>OY761822.1:0-5898826 GCA_963664945.1 Gammaproteobacteria bacterium
ATATTGGCGCCGGAGAAAGCCGTTCCAGGAAATAGTCGCGCTGAAACTCAAGCAATTGGGTCTGATCGAGGAATTCAGGGTCACACCGATTTCAGAACAACGACAAGAATACGAAGTCAGGATCCGCGCCAAAGGTTCACGCGATTGGGTCGATCTTCCTGACGTCGGTTTCGGCATATCGCAGGTGTTGCCGGTGCTGGTGCAGTGCTTTTATGCGCCGCCAGGGTCCATCGTATTGATGGAGCAGCCGGAAATTCATCTGCATCCAAGGGCGCAATCCGCCCTGGCCGACGTGATGATCGATGTCATCAACTCCAGGGAAGACGGATCGGACAGAAACATTCAGTTGATCATTGAAACCCATTCGGAACACTTCCTGCGGCGCTTGCAGCGCCGGATCGCCGAAGAAAAGGTTACTCAGGAAAATGTATCAGCCTATTTCGCAAACGTCTCTAGAGCGCCTGCTAAGCTGGATGCGCTGCAATTGGACGAATTCGGCAACATCCTGAACTGGCCCGAACAGTTCTTCGGCGACGAGATGGGCGACATCGCGGAACAAGCCAGAGCCGCTCTGAAGAGACGCAAGCAGAACAGTCTCTCTTCGGAGTCTGCCACGTGAGTTTACCGTCCTTGTATGTGGTCGACACAAACGTGCCCAAGGTGGCCAACCTCGCAACACAACCCGATCCGGGATCCGATTTTCCTGACACGTGCGTAGAAGCGTGTTTGGAAGCCGTTGACCATGTCGTGCAGACGCGTGGTTTGATTCTCGATGCAGGTGACGAGATCTATTACGAATACATGAGACAGCTTTCACTATCCGGGCAGCCGGGCATTGGCGATCGTTTCATGAAGTGGGTACACGACAACCGTTGGAGTCTCGATGCGTCCCAAAGAGTGCCCATCACGGGAAGCGGCGAGTCGTACGATGAATTTCCGTCGCACCGCGGGCTGGAAAACTTCGACATATCGGACCGGAAGTTTGTCGCGGTGTCGAACGCCCACTCTGGCAAACCGCCCATACTGCAGGCCACGGACAGCAAATGGTGGGGATGGAAGGACGCGTTGGCAGAGTGTGGCATAGAGGTCGCATTTCTTTGTCCCGACTACGTCGAAACCAAGTACGCGAACAAGATGGGCTCGTGAAGGACAGCTTATTCAAGTTCCCGTCTACCCCGCACCTGGCAACTCTCCCCGGAGTCGAAATCCGGGACGACAAGGTGCTGGCAGCAATCGAACGCAGCGCGTTTTTGGCCCGCAAACTCACCGTGGAAGAAAAGGTGGACGGGGCCAACCTGGGAATTTCATTCGATTCGAGCGGGAACGTGCGGGCTCAGAACAGGGGTGGTTACCTAAGACTTCCGGGTTCGGGTCAGTGGCGGACGCTTCAGAACTGGCTCAGACTTCGAGCGGATACGCTATTCGACACGCTGATTGATCGCTACATTCTTTTTGGCGAGTGGTGTTATGCCCGCCACTCAGTTTATTACAGCCGCCTGCCGGATTGGTTTCTTGGGTTCGATGTCTTCGATAAACGATCAGGTAGATTTCTGTCTGTAACCCGCCGTGATGCTCTTTGCCGGAAGATGAGTGTCGCTCAGGCTCCCGTCATTGCCCACGGACAGTTCGACTTCAACGAACTTGTGAAACTTCTATCGAAATCGGCGCTTGCCGATCAGCTGGCCGAAGGCATCTATCTCAGGTCGGACAGCCGAAAATGGCTTGTGCAACGGGCCAAGGTCGTTCGTCCGGAATTTATTCAATCGATGGAAGCGCATTGGTCCCGCTCAGCGATCGAACCGAACCGCTTGTCGCTCGATGCCTGCGGATGAGTTCGCCCAAGTACGGCGCACAAAAAATCAATCCACAACTTCCGGCACGCAGTCGTACGGCCCAACCAGCGAAGTCGTGCGCGCCATGACGCGCTGACCGGTCACCGGGCCGGTGAAGTACACCGGGTCTTCCGCCGTCCAGTCCACCAACAGGTCGCCTTCCTCGTTCACCGACAATCGCTCGGTGAACACAAGTTCCGGGGAATTGAGAATGCCCGCGCCGTTCGGCAACAAAACCCCCGACTCGAACCGCGCCGTTTCGACGACCAAAACCTCGCCCTCCCAGCGGCCGATGGAGTGCCCCAGCGTGCTTGGCTCAACCTCCGCAGGATGCTCCGTCGCCCCCATGTCCACCACGCGGGCCGAATCCATGAACTCGGCCTGAATCACCAAGTCCCCTCCCTCCGCGCGAATCTCCACCGTATGGCCAGGCTGATCCCACAGCTTCAGCGGACTGCTTGGACTGCAGCGCAGCACCGGGCTGTCAAAAACCTCATCGTAGTCAGCGTGGACGCGCGCGCCTTCGGGTGTGAACAGGTGATCGTAGGGGTCCTGTCTCCCGCCGCCGGGGAAGCGTTTTCGAATCCAGTTGCCGGTCACCGTGCCTGGGTTCTCGCCGGCAAAGTGCAGGTTGAACTGGGTCTGCCGGTTATCGAGTGTCCGGCCCACGAACACCCGGCCGTCCGCGTGGGTGCTGGCGCCGAACTCGCAGCCCAGCGGATCGCGCCGGGCGGCGACACCTTCGACGATGATCGCCTCGCCCGGTTGAAAGCTCTCCTCGGTCACGCCCCTGCGCGACAACTGGCCCCGGCTCGCCATTTCGCAGGTCCACAGCACCGTCGCCCCGGCCTCGTCCTGCGCTTCGATCGTCAGCGACGAATGGGGGTTGCGGAAGTCGAAACTCACCACGGTGCCTTCGATACGAACCGGCGTGCTCGGATCGTAATGGACCGCAAATCCATGATGGGCGCCGGCGGGCGCCGCGAGTACAACCGGCATGGCCGCGACTGCCAACAAACGCAGGTATGAATGGTTCACTGGATCCCCTCTCAGATCAGTCCTTATGGAACTGCAAGTCCCGCGAACGGGACGCCACTTCTCAAATCAGTCGTCATAAAGCGCCTCCGGTTCAATGGGCAGCCGGACCTCCGTGCCCAGCCGCGCCGAGCGGTCCATTGCCATGGTCAGCAGCAGGTTCCTGTGGCCGTCCGCAGCGCTGGCATGGGGCGTTTCCACGCCCAGCATGGTACGGCTCAACCACGACAGGGTTTCCTCGCGCATCGGCCCCCAGAGTTGCTTGTTCCAGATATCGCCCGGAGGGTAGCTTGTGAGGAAATCCACGTGGCGTTCCATCGGCGGCTCGAATTCACGGGTCGTATAGCCCGCCGGGAGCGGCTCTTCGGTGGCCAGCACCAGGTCCCGATGGGTGTCCTCGACGTCGATCACGCCCTTGGTGCCGACGATGCCGATCTCGATGCCGTACACCGCCCCGGGCCAGACCACCGGCAGCGCCCAGCTTATGTTCATGGAGAAGATCGTACCGTCGTCCATGGTGAACAGGCCGAAGGTGGAGTCCTTGGTCCCCAGGCTGGCCAGAACCTTGTCGGTGGATCGCGCATAGACGCTGACCGGGGTCTTGCCTTCCATCAGCCACATGGACATGTCCAGGCTGTGGGTACCGGAGACCACCATGGGCGTGAGGTTGCGGCGGTCGCGGGTCTTTTCGATGGTGGCGATGGGCACCATGCGGTTCATCAGCGCGCGGGTGATCACCGAATGCACTTCGCCGATCTGCCCCGCGGTGAGGCGCTCCTTGATGGTCAGGAAGCGGCGGCGGAATCGCTGCGTATAGCACACGCAGGCATCGACGCCGGCTTGCTCGATGGCCGCGAGGATCTGCGCCGACTCGCGGGCGTCGGTGGCCAGGGGCTTCTCGATGAGCAACTTGTGTCCGCGATCCACGGCGGCCAGCGTCGGGGCGGTGTGGTTGTTCTCGTCCGTCAGGATCATCGCGGCGCTGACTTCCCGCCGGCTGAGCAACTCGTCGAACGACGTGGTGAAATAGTCGGCGTCGGTCTCTTCCGCCAGTTGGCGCCCGGCTTCTTCGCGGGTGTCGCAAAGGCCGAGCCAACCGACGCCGGGAAACTGGCGCGCGCATTGGGCGCGAATGCGCCCGATGGTGCCGCAGCCGACGATGGCGAGGCCGATGGGTTCGTGGTTGTTCTTCATACCGTTCAGTTTCCGGATGCGCTCTCAGGTTATCAATCTTCCCCACGTCCCCGATCTGCCGCCAAGTTCTCGATTAGTCCCGTGTCCTCGACCTGCCGCCGGACCCTCGGCGCGCCGTCAGGTCCTTGGCCTACCGCCGGACCCTCAACGCGCCTTCAAACCCTCGACCTGCCGCGCCTGAAGATACCGTCGTAGAAGGTATACAGCACCACCAACAGCAGGACCGTGCCCAGCTTCCGCTCCCAAAGGACGGTGAGAATGCCCGTATCCTCGAAAACGAGCAAGGCGCGGCGCAGATTCTCGTCGGCCAGTGGGCCCAGGATCACAGCCAGCACCAGGGGCGCCAGCGGGAAGCCGAACCGGTGCAGCACGTAGCCGACAAGCCCCGAAGCGAGCATGACGTAGACATCGAAAATGTTCAGGTTGACTGCGAAGGCGCCGAGGACGCAGATGGGCAGAATCACCGGCATCAGCAGTGTCTTCGGCAGGCTGAAGAGCTTGACGCAGGGCTTGATCAGCGCGATCGCCATCCCGTACATGAAAAAGTTGGCGATGATGAGGCCGATGTAGATGAAATAGATCAGCCCGGGATTTTCCACCTGGATGAGCGGCCCGGGAACCACGCTTTTCAGTTGCAGCGCCGCCAGGATGGCCGCGGCCGCCGCGTTGCCGGGGATGCCCAGGGCAATGGTCGGCAGCAGCGAGCCGCCGACGTTGGCGTTGTTGGCGACTTCCGAGCAGACGATGGCCTCGTAGCTTCCTCTGCCCCACTTGGCCTGCTCGGCCTTCGACGCGCGGCGGCGGCCGATGTCATAGGCGAAGAACGACGCCACGTTGGCGCCCGCGCCCGGGATCGCGCCGATCACGGTTCCGATGATCCCGGAGCGAAACGATGGCCGCAGGTACCTGATCAGCGCGTTCAGTGACGGCAGCACGGGTCCGACCTCAGACGGAATCTGCGGCGGATTCTTCTGCGGCAACACGCGCAGGATTTCCGACACCCCGAACAAGCCGATGAGCACGGGAATGAAGCCGATCCCGTCGTCCAGGTAGAAGGAGCCGAACGTGAACCGGGACACGCCGTGAATCGCGTCGAGGCCCACAAAGGACACCAGCAGCCCGATCCAGCCCGCGATCCAGCCCTTGATGGGCGCCTCCATGGACGACATGGAGCCGCAGATGGCGATGCCCCAGAGCGACAGCAGGAACATTTCCCAGGAACGAAACTGTAACGCCAGGAAGAGGATGGCGGGGATCAGGGCGATCAACAACAAAATCCCCACCCAGTTGCCCACGAAGGACGCGGAAATCGCCGTCCCCAGTGCCAGACCACCTTCGCCGCGCCTAGCCAGCTTGTAGCCCTCGATCATGGTTGGCACAGCGTCCGGCGTTCCCGGGATATTCACCAGGACCGCTGAAATGGCGCCCCCGAAGACGCTGCCGGTGTAGACGCCCAGCATGAACATGATCGCCGTGTATTGGGACATGCCCACGGTGAGTCCGATAAGCAGCGTCATGGCCATGGTCGTGGAGAGGCCCGGCATGGCGCCCCAGAGAATGCCCAGCGTGACGCCCGCGAGGCACGCCACCCACAGCCAGGGGTCGAACGCAATCAGGACGAGCTGGTCCTGGATCTGGGCGAGCGCCTCCACGACGCGTCAGTAGCCCGCGGGCATGGGAATGCCGAATCCATAGCGGAAAATGTTCGCCAGGACTTCCACCGAGACCAGCGCCACGATCAGGCAGCGGGCCGGATGCGCCTGCCAGAAAAGCCTGAGGATCCAGGCAACCATGATCACCGAAATCACTTCGTAGCTGCTGATCCTGGCGGTGAAGAAACCCAGCGGCAGGCTGAATTCGAAGTTGATCAGGCCGACCAGCAATACGTATGCCGTCACCATGGCCATGAGCAGTGCGGTGCGACGCGCTTCCCCGGTCCGACCGAAAGCACTGAGACGACGGAACGCCCGAACCCATCGTATCGTCCTGAGCCAGCCGAGCGTGCGAACCCATCGTAGTGCCCTGAGCCAGCCGAGCTTGCGGACCCATCGCAGCGCGCTGAGCCCGCCTGGCACCTTGATTTTCGCCCCGGCCCGGATCGCGCGCCACCCGAGCGTCACCGCCATGGCGAAGAGGGTCGCGCCGGTAATCAACGGAAACAGTCCGGGCGCCGTGTAGATGGACCCCGGCACATCGAGCCGGATGGAGAACACTACCGCCAGCGCTGCGAAGGTCGCTATGACCAGCGCAGCGGCAAGATCCCTCCCCGCCGCGGGGCGGTCGGATCCTTCCCCGGACTCATCCTCCTGTCGTCCAGGATCGGCGTCGAGATCCGACGAAGGGCTAGTCGCCATCGTGGATAGGCAGGACGCTATACCCCGGCGGCGGCCACCACTGCTCGAACTCCTCCGGTAGCGGCAGCCCCAGTTCCGCCGCGGTCCTCGCGCCCGGGATCATCAGATTCTCGAATACGCTCGCTGTGATCGTCTCCACCTGCGCGGCGCGGCGGTCTGCGTCCGGTCCGACCAGCAAGTCCACGGCAAAGTGGCGCTCGGCAACCTGTGCCCGGAAAGCTTCGGACTCCGTTGCCGCGATGAACGCCGCCTCGACCAGGCTAATCACTTCCGGTGGCGTATCGCGGCGAATGCCGAGATTGTATGCACCGCTCGGCGGTAGCTGATTCCGAATATCGGGTATGAAGTTGACCAGCGACGGCATGACCTGGCCACTGGGCGTGACGATATCCTCAAGGCTGGTCTGCTGCAGCGGCACAAGCTGACCTGCATCCACGTATTGAATGTGCTCGTGCACGCCGCCGCCGGTGATGTCGACCTCGCCGTTGAGCCCCGCCAGCGTCGCCAGTTGCCCGCTGTTGTAGGGCACGTACCGAAGTTCGATGCCTGCCGCCTGTGCCACGACCGCCGCGAATTCATGCCACTGCCCGCCGGTCCCGGACGTGGAGATCGTCAGGGACCCCGGATTGGCCTGTGCGGCTTCAACCACATCGGCAAACGTCTTGAACGGCGAGTCCGGGCGCACGGACCAGCTCGCCGATCCCGACGCCGCGCGCATGTAGTACCAGTCCCGCCAGGACTCGGAATCGCCGCCGCCACTGATGCGCGAATACTTGTTGAAGTTCGACGCGCCGAGCATCGTGTATCCGTCCGCGGGCCGGTTCAGCACGTAACGAGTCGCAACCGCCCCCGCCGCGCCGGGGCGGTTGACCACGTTGATCCGCCAGCCGGTAGCTTCGGCCATTTCGGCGGCCAGCGCCCGCAACATCGTGTCGGTTCCGCCGCCCGGCGAATACATCACGACGAGCGTGATGGGACGTTCCGGCCACTGCGCAGAAGCCGGCCCCACCAGTCCAACAACAGCCGTCAGCATTAGCGCCGACCACGCCAGCACCGACCGAATCGCCTTCGGCGAGACGCCGGCAACGTGCAGGGATCTTAGTGGTGAGCCGATTCGAAGCCGCAATTCGGTATTCCCTCGTTGTAGTGTGACAATGCCACCCGGGATTCGATTCTTGCAAGACAGCCACCCATGCGCAACAGGAATCGCAGCCCCGCCAGCGCTTCCTGGAACTTTGAACATAATGATCAATTAGTTCAAACTAACCGACTCTAGGCGATGATCGAGACACTGATGATGGAGAAAGCCATTCCTGCCGCGGAGGCCAAGACGACCTTCGGCGCACTGCTCGAAAAGGTACAGCGCGAACCACTCACGATATCGAAGAATGGCCGGCCGGTCGCCGTCCTGATGTCGATGGACGAGTTCGATACTCATCAACGACTCAAGCTCGAGCGGCTCCGCCGCGAGGTGCAAGCCGGGCTTGCGGACCTGAAAGCCGGCAGGGTTGTCGACGGCGCCGAAGCCTTCGAGATCGTGGATCGAGAACTCGGAGACTAGTGCCTCGCTACGACTTTACGCGGCGGGCGCTGGCCGACCTGCGCAATATTGTCCGCTATACCAGAGAATCGTGGGGCCGGAAGCAGGCGCGAATATATCGTGAGGAGATTGAGCTCGGTATCCAGAAGCTCGCTCTGTCGCCCGGCCTGGGTCGCGTGCGGGCGGACGTGGCACCCTCCGTACGGTCGTTTCCAATCGCTCGGCACGTTGCCTTCTACGTCGAGAGCGAAGGCGGGATCACGGTAGTCCGCGTGCTGCACCCGGCCATGAATGTTGCCAGCGCTTTCCCGGAAGAATAGCCGATCAGGAACTTCCCACCAGAAACCGGTCCGCGCTATCCCCTGTGCTAGAATCCGACGCCGATTGACGACGGTGGGGCCACTGGCCTCACTATTACTTTAGGGAGACGCAGAGGATCACGCATGGCGAATTTCGGCACGGTTGGATTGGACTGGCAGCAGCGGGTCAACTGGGACAGGCTGCGAAACTATCGGCTGGAACGCGCCAGGGAGCGCATGAAGGCCCACGGCCTCAGCGCGCTGGTGCTGCTGTACGACGAGAACGTTCGTTACATTACCGGCACCCTGACGCCGGGATGGAACCGGCTCAAGCCCGGACTGCGCTACGCCATGCTCTGCGGCGACGATCCACCGGTATTGTTCGAGCAGGGAGACATCGGCTTCCAGATCGAGCGGCATTCGCCGTGGATTCCCAAGGAGAACGTGCGCCACTCCTACGCTTGGATCAAGGGCGCGGCGGGTCCCGCCTCGCAGCAGCAGGTCAAGAAGTTCACCAACGCCGTGCTGCAGGAGATGAAGAAGAGCAACGTCTCGGGCGAGAAGGTGGGCCTCGACTTTGTCGACATCAATCTCCTGGGCGCGTTCAAGGACGCCGGCATCGACTGGACCGACGGCATGACGCCGATGATGGAAGCCCGCGCAGTCAAGAACGAAGACGAGCAGGAGTGCCTGCGCATCGTCGGCGCCATCGGCGACGGCGCGCACTGGGAGACGATGAAGTTTCTCAAGCCCGGCATCACCGAGAACCAGGTGACCGCGCACATCATGGAGTACCTGTACAACATTCCGGGAATGGAAGACGTGGAGGATGTCATCGTCTCCTCGGGCCCCAACACCTGGCCCAACTGGCGAAACTTCTCCGACCGGATCATCAAGCCCGGCGACATCGTCTTCATGGACCTCGCCGCGCTGACCTGGAACGGTTACAAGTCCTGTTACTACCGAACCTACTGCGTGGGCAAGGAACCGACGCAGCAGCAGAAGGATATCTACGCCACGGCACTGAAGTGGCTGTACGACTCCATCCACGCGGTCAAGGCGGGCACGACCACCCGTGAAATCGCCCAGTGCTGGCCGTCGGCGAAGGAAGCCTGGGGTTACGAGGAAGAGGACCAGGCGGCCGCCAACCTGTGGGGCCATGGACTCGGGCTCGCCCAGTACGATCCGCCGGTGATCTCCAGGATCTGGTCGCTGGAGCATCCCATCGAGATCAAGCCCGGCATGGTGTTCGCGCTGGAGACGCAGCACGGCATTCCGTTCCAGTGGGGCGTGCGCATCGAGGAGATGCTCATCGTCCACGAGGACCACACCGAGCTGATTTCCAACTTCCCGGTTGAGCAGATCACCGTGGTGGATCCGCTGCCGGGGTATTCGACCTTCTAGCCGGCCGCTGCCATGGGCGGCATCGTCGTTCCGCTTAGCGCGGCCGAAGCTGCGGACTCCGCACGCTTCGGCCCCAAGGCGGCGAACCTGGCGGCCCTGAGCCACGCCGGGCTGCCCACGCCCGGCGGGTACGGCGTCGATGCCGAAGCCTATCGGCTGCAGATGCGCTCGCTGGGGCTCGATCCCGCCTCGCGGCTGGTCTTCGGGGGCGGTGACATGGTCGCCCGGCGCAGCGCGCTGAAGATCAAGCTCGATCTCCTGCAAAGCCCGGTCGATGCCGCCGTCGCGGAACCGCTCATGCAGGCGTGGCGTTCGGTCACCTCCGCCCCGGGTTCCCTGGGCGTCGTCCGGTCCTCCGCGCTGGTGGAGGATCGCGCCAGTTCCAGCTTCGCGGGGCAGTTCGAAAGCTTTCTGGGTCTTGAAGACGAAACCGAGTACCTGACGGCGGTGCGCTCCTGCTGGGCCGCGTTGTGGGCGACTCGGGCACTCCGATACATGGCCACCAATCAGCTCGACCCCGCGGACACCGCCATGGGCCTGATCGTCCAACCCCTGGTGGAGGCCACGATCTCCGGCGGCGGGCTCAGCCGCACGGCGGACGGCGGCATGCTCGTGAGCGCCACCCTGGGCCTGGGTTCGGCCATCGCGCAGGGCGAAGTGGTGCCCGATCGCTATCGCCTCAGCCGCGGCGGGGACGTGCTCGAGGTCGCCGCCGGGCGCAAGTTTCACGCCGTGGGCTGCGCCCATGGGACCCGCTCGGTGGCGCAGGCCGAAGCGCAGGAGCCCTGCCTGAGCACCGAGCAGGTTCGATCACTGGGCGGTTATCTTCGCGCGTCCGAGGACGTGGTCCAGGGTCCGGCGGAAATCGAGTGGTGCCTGGACAGCGAGGGGATCAAGCTGCTGCAGGCCCGGCCGCTGCATATCGAGACCGCCGTCGTCGCGGACGAGGTCTGGGAACAGCATCCCCGCCTGCGCGGTCACCCGGCCGGTGTCGGCTGGGGCACGGGCCGCGCCTGCGTCGTCAATTGCGAATGCGAACTGTCCCGCGTGAATCCGGGCGATATCCTGATCACGCAAGTGGCCGGTCCGGCGCTTGCCGAAGTGCTGCCGCGAGTCGCCGGCGTCGTCGCGGAACTGGGCGGCAGCACGTCGCACCTGGCGTCACTGGCCCGGGAGCGGTGTGTGCCCATGGTGCTGGGCGTTCTTGACGCCACCGGCGAAATCCCGGAAGGCTCCACCGTGGCCGTGGACGGTGTCGCCGGAATCGTCCGCTGGATGAGTTGACCGCGGCGAACGGCCATCTATCCCGTCTACATTCTCGCGGCTCTGTCCCTCCTGATCTGGGGCGCGACACCCGTCGCGACCAAGATAGCCATCGTCGACATCGACCCCCTGACAACGGGGATATTGCGCCCGATTCCCGCCGGCCCCGTTGCGTTGATCTGTGCGCTTGCGCTTCGGCTTCCCTTCCCCACGAACCTCCGCGACCGCCTTTTTCTCGCACTCTCGGGAGTGACGAGTTTCGCAATCTGGCCCGTGCTCCTCAGCGTCGGCGTCGGCATGACCACAGCCACACATGCCGGATTGATCCTCGCCATGATTCCGCTCGCGACCGGTCTGCTTACCTCCGTCGTCGATCGCGCCTGGCCCAATTGGATCTGGTGGATGGGATCAGCCGTTGCGATTGCAGGCACCGCCCTGCTGATACTTTCCCGCGAAAGCTCCGTCGACAACGCGGCGTCCATCGCCGGCGACCTTGTGGTGCTGCTTGGCGTGATCGCCTGCGCAGTCGGCTACATTACCGGCGCCAGGGTCACACCCGAAATTGGCACCTGGGCGACAACCTTCTGGGGAATCGTGGTCGCGGCGATCACGCTGGTTCCTGTCGCCGCCTTCCAGCTCGGGGAAACAGACTGGGCCTCCATCGGCACGACCAGCGGGCTGGCGATGCTGTACCTGGCCTTCTTCGGAACGATCGGAGGTTACGCCGCCTGGTACTGGGCACTCGGCCATGGCGGCATCAGGCGGATCAGCTCCTGGCAGTTGGCACAACCCGTCATTACCCTCGCGCTGGCCACGCTCATACTGGGCGAGTTGCTCACGCTTCAGTTGGTCCTCATCGCAAGTGTCATCGTCGCGTCGACGGCTGTGGCGCAGTTGCCGGGAAGACGCTGAACACCTCGTCCAGAGCGCCAGCCCATGTACTCCTGAACTTCAATCCCGGGATTCAATCCAATTGTCAGTTACTTCGAGTGAGTTTACCGAACATAGTGGATCAACCAAGGCGATCCTCATCGTCAATCAGCGCCACACGGATCGGTCGATTCGCGCTCCATCGCCACATGACGAGATTGAAATCGTCGTCGCCGGCGCCGCTGGCGAAACTTTGCACTCGCATACCCGCATAGCCCTCGGCGGTCAATCGGTCCGCCAGGGCCTGCGATGCAGGCACGGAACCCGCTCGCATCTCGGCTTCCCACGCGGGGCAAGCCAGATCCGAAGCGCCAACACCCAACGCCAGGCAAAGTGCCTCGTCCAGCACATCGAAGATCGGCTCCGCGTCGACATCGTAGGCGCACAGGACAAGTGGTTGCATGGGCCGGCCCAGCGGCTCGGCTTCGCGTATAGCAGTCAAGGGAGAAAGTGAGGTGTAGAGCGCGGGCACACCTTGTCGATTGAACCGTCCGCCATGACGCCGTGCACCCTCGCCCGACAAGGGTGTCCAGGACCACTGCGGATTGTGCGCCCGGTAGACCAGGCCCCTGAAGCGCATCGTGCCCGGTCGCGCTCAGGCGTAGCCGCCGGCCATGATCCGATCGAGATAGGCGTGTACGTCGTCGGCTCTACCTTCACGCAACAGCAGATCCGGGGTCGCACCCCCAAAGCCCGGCAGCGGTTCACCCCGAAACCAGGCGTAGGCGGCCAGAGGCGATCCCGTTGCGGCTTCAACGCGATTCAGCAGTTCCATCATTTGCCGCAATCGGACCTGGGTCTTGCGCGCCCTTACCCTGGACGTCCTCGATAAGGCATCCTTGCCAAGACCCAGTGTGCCTGCGATCTCAGACTTCGTGGTGCGCAGGGCAGCGGCGATCAGCGCCGGTGAAAACACCTGATTGTCCATGAATTCCTGAAACCGCATCTTGTATCTCACGTTTCTTAACGTATTTTAGCGTCATAAAGTATGTTAAACCAAAATTGAAGATCTTGCCGCGCCAACGCCATGAGTCGTGTGGCTTCGCATCGCCCCGGAACGTTCTTTCGCGGCCCGACCGCGCACGGCGAATGCCAGTCTTACCGATTCAAAAGTAAAATGGCGCCTGTTTCCATTCTTCAAAGTGGCTGAATTACAAGGAAAGTCCAATATGCAGATGAAGGCAAAAGTCGTTCTGACCGACTATGTGTGGGAGTCCTTGGACGTCGAGCATGGAATTCTCGACGGGCTGGCCGACCTGGTTCCGCTGCAGGTGACCGATCCCGAGACCTTCTTTCCGGAGGCCGCAGACTGCGACGCCCTGCTCAATACCTATGGCGGCCCCTTCACCGCTGAAGTCTTGGCGCGGATGCCCCGCTGCAAGATCATTGCCCGGTACGGAATCGGCGTGGACACCATCGATCTGGATGCCGCCACCGAAGCCGGCATCATCGTCACCAACAACCCGACGTACTGCATCGAGGAGGTGGCCGAGCACACCCTGGCGATGATGCTGAGTGCCGCCAGAAAGATCACCTTTTACGACCGCCAGGTTCGCGGCGGCGGCTGGGCGGTACCGCCCGGCAAGCCGATGTACCGTGTGGCCGGCTCCACCGCCGGGCTGATCGGCTTCGGCAACATCGCCCGGCGCGTGGCGACGGCCGCCTCGGCGCTGGGCATGCGAGTACTCTACTTCGACCCGTTCGTGGAACAGGGGCAGTTCGATACGCCGGGGCAGAAAACCGAGCTTGGCGAGGTACTGGAACAGGCAGACTATCTCTGCGTGCACGCGCCCCTGACGCCACAGACCCGGGGCATGCTCAACGCCGATGCCTTTGCGCAAATGAAGCGTTCAGCGGTGATCATTAATTGCTCGCGGGGGGCCATCGTCGACACCGCAGCCTTGATCCGGGCCCTCGACGCCGAACAAATCGCTGGCTGCGCCCTGGATACCACCGACCCCGAGCCGCTGCCCGAGGACCACACCCTGCGCACCCGCGAGAACGTCATCATCAACCCCCACGCGGCCTGGTACAGCGAGCAGGCCATGGAGGGACTGCAACGGGGCGCTCCCAACGAGGTTCGCCGCGTGCTCGAAGGCCGCTGGCCCGTCAACGTGGTCAACCGGGCCGTCAAGGGGCGCAACCGCGCCGGTCTCTAGCGGTCCCGTCCAATTGTTCCGGTATGTCAAGATAGCAGGGCTGATGTTTCGGGAGATTGGCAAGATGACCCGACCGTTTCTGATCGCTTGTCTGTTCAGTTCAGCGCTGCTCCTCGGCATCCCGACGGTGGCGATCGGGCAACAAGCGGCAGCGGCTGACGAGCTTCATGAGTTGTTCGCGGATGAATGGGACAACCGCTTGCAGAGGGATCCCTTGTTTGCGAGCAGTCGAGGGGTAACGGACTACAACGACCGGCTGCCGGATATGTCGGTTGCCGCCCAACGAAGCGCTCTGGAAGAAGACCTGCAATTCCTTGAGCGACTTGAGGCGATCAACCGGGCCGCGCTGTCTCCGGACGACCAGACAAACTACGACCTGTTCGAATTCGTGGTCGGCCATCGGGCAAACCTTGCGCAGTACCGCACGTACCGTATGCCTTTAACGAGCGATTCCGGGTTTCACATCCGGGTTCAGCGCATGTACGAGTCGATGCCGTTCAGGACGACGGAAGACTACGAGCTGTATCTGTCACGACTGCAGGCGGTCCGACCCTTCTTCACCCAGAACATCGACAACATGCGCGCGGGCCTCGCGGATGGGTTCACTCAGCCCAGAGTGATTCTGGACGGGATCGTGCCGTCGATCTCCGGCGCCATCGTGGACGACGCTGAAGACAGTATCTTCTTCACTCCGTTTCTCGGCATCCCCGAATACATCGGCGGCGAAGACGCGAACCGGCTGCGCGCACAAGCCGCCGCTGCCATCGCCGAAATCGTCATGCCCGCCTACCGGGAGTTCCTGCAATTCTTCACCGACGAGTACATCCCCGGAGCCCGCGAGTCGCTCGGGGCGTCCGCGCTGGAAAACGGCCGGTCGTTCTACGAAGACCTGACCCGCTTCTTCACCTCCCTCGATGACGCAACCCCCGACGAAATCCACGATCTCGGGCTGCGGGAGGTTGCCAGGATCCGGGCAGAAATGGACGACATCATCGAGCAGGTGGAATTCGACGGCACCTTTGCCGAGTTCATCGAATTTCTGCGGACCGATCCGCAATTCTACGTGGACGATCCCGAGCAGTTGCTCAAGGAGGCGTCCTGGATTGCGAAGAAGGTGGATGGCCGGATGCCGGCGTTTTTCAGGACCCTGCCGCGAATGTCCTATGGCGTGATGGCCGTCCCGGACGATCTCGCGCCCAACTACACCACTGGACGTTACTGGGGCGCACCGGTGGGTGGTCAGCGAGGCGGTTACTACCTTGTCAATACCTATGCGCTCGACAAGCGACCGCTCTACGCGCTGCCGGCACTGACGGTTCATGAAGGCGTGCCGGGACACCACCATCAGATCTCATTGGCACAGGAGCAGGGCCAACTGCCGGAGTTCCGCAAGACCTTCTACCCGCATGCCTTCGGAGAGGGGTGGGGGCTGTACAGCGAGAAACTCGCCGTCGAAATGGACATCTACGAGACGCCCTACGATCACTTCGGGCGCCTGAGCTACGAAATGTGGCGCGCCGTGCGGCTGGTGGTGGATACCGGCATGCACTACAAGGGTTGGACACGGGACGAGGCGCTGCAGTACCTGGCGGACAATACGGCCTTGTCGCTGCAGAACGTGCGCACGGAGATCGATCGCTACATCTCCTGGCCCGGTCAGGCGCTGGCGTACAAGATGGGGGAACTGAAGTTCCTGGAACTCAGGGCGCGGGCCACCGAAGCGCTGGGTGAAGACTTCGACATCAGGGACTTCCACGACGCCGTTCTCATCAACGGCGGGGTGCCGCTGGACATGCTGGATCGCGCAATCGACCGGTACATCGATTCGGTCAGGACCGGCGAATAGGCGCGGTTTAACATAAGCGATCATGGCGGCACGCCGCCCCGCAGTCGCTGAAGGAACAACAATCAATGCCTTGCAAATGTTCCATACAAGGGCCGCACGAGCCGCCATATCGGTGGCTACATCGAAAGGGAAACTTGGGCGAAGGCTGAATCCCATGACCACCGGCACACATACCGTTCAGGCGGATGAACGCAATCAACGCATACGGATCAACATCAACGGCGAGCTGTACCCGCGGGACAAGGCCGTGGTCTCCGTGTTCGACAGCGGCTTCATCCTCGGCGATGGCATCTGGGAAGGCCTGCGGCTGCACCAGGGCGTGATTCCGTTCCTTGACCGCCACATGGCGCGCCTCTGGGAGGGCGCCAAGGCCCTGGATCTCGATCCGGGCCTCTCGCAAACCGACCTCAAGCAGCGCCTCTACGACACCGTGGACGCCAACGGCATGAAATCCGACGTCCACATTCGCCTCATGGTCAGCCGGGGCATCAAGTCGACGCCCTACCAGGACCCGGCCATGACGGTCGGCGCGCCCACCATCGTCATCATCCCCGAGTACAAGCTGCCCGACCCCGGGTTGTACGATCGCGGCGTGCGACTCTACACGGTGTATGTGCGCCGGGGTTACGCCGACGTTCAGGACCCGCGGATCAACAGCCACTCAAAACTGAACTGCATCTTCGGGTGCATCCAGGCCAACAAGGCCGGGTACGACGAAGCCCTGATGCTGGACCCCCATGGCCACGTGGCGACGTGCAATTCCACACACTTCTTCATCGTGCGCGACGGCGAGGTCTGGACCTCCAGCGGCGACTACTGTCTGGACGGCATCACCCGGCGCAACGTCATCAATCTCTGCAAGGCGAACGATATCCCGGTGTACGAAAGGAATTTCTCCGTGATGCAAGCCTACGGCGCGGGGGAAGCCTTCGTCACCGGGACCTTCGCCGGCCTGACGCCCGTATCGGAGATCGATGGCCGCATCATTGGAGACAGCCGGATTGGTAACGACGGCCGGGTCGTCGGCGACGGGCGCGCCATTGGCGACGGCCGGGTCGTCGGTGATGATCGGGTCGTTGGCGGCGGCCACGCCATTGGCGGCGGCAAGGCGGGGCCTGTGACACGGCAACTTCAGGCGCGCTACAGGCAACTCATCGACAGCGAGTGTGGCCAAGGCAGGCAATGACGACTCGCATCGCCATGTGGTCCGGGCCGCGCAACATCTCCACCGCGATGATGCGAAGCTGGGAAAACAGGCCCGATTGCACGGTGGTCGACGAGCCGTTCTACGCCTGCTACCTGCGTGAGACGGGACTGCCGCACCCCGGCCGGGAGGCGGTCATCGCCTCCCAAAGCACCGACCGCGAGGAGGTGATCCGTGAACTCACGGAGCAGACCGCGGCCACCCCGATCCTCTATCAGAAACACATGACCAAACACATGCCCCCGGGCATGGACATGGGATGGTGCGCGGGCCTGCGGCATTGCTTTCTGATTCGCGACCCCGCCGAGGTCATCGCCTCCTACCTCAAGAGGATGCCGTCGGTGGATGAACACGATATCGGTATCGCCAGGCAAGCCGAGTTGTTCCGGGATATCTCCACGGTAACCGGTAAACCGCCCTGCGTAATTGACGCCGCCGACGTGCTGCGCGATCCGGACGCCACGTTGGCCTCACTGTGCGAATCTCTCGGCGTCGACTACCTGCCCGAATCCATGCTCTCCTGGCCGCCCGGACGCCGGAAGTCCGACGGAGTCTGGGCGCCTCACTGGTATGGAAACGCCGAAGAGTCCACGGGCTTCAAGCGTTACCACCGACCGGTTCCGGACGTGCCGGAAAAGTATCGGGCGCTATGCGCCGGCGCGCGGGCCGACTACGAGTGGCTGAGCGGGTTCAGGCCGGCTTGATCGGGAAGTTCGCTGTATCTCCTTTCTTTCCAGCCAGCAATTCTCATATTGGTGCCTGACTTCACTTTCAAGCGCATAACGGTCTCATTTCCCGGCTCAATCCGGGCCAATTCGACCGCCAGGACCATCCCGCGGAGAGGGGTGACGGGCATAATGAGAATTGCCGCTTTCCAGCTTAACAAATTGGATTCTTGCCAAGTTGCGTGTTTCCATTGTGCGGTTGGTTTGACCACATTTGGAGAACGGCATAAATCGTCGACGCATGTTGATGGCTGGAGGGTAGGAAAAGTGAGAATCGCGCGAGTTTCTGGATGGATCATCGGACCGGTTGCCTTCGCCAGCGCGGCCCACGCTCAGATCGACGGGCCTGGAGCCTGCGAAGCGTTGGCAGCCACGGAGGTGCCCACAGACGCCGTGCGGCTTCCAACGGGTGGCATACGCGTGACAACGGCCGACTATGTTACCGCCGCGGCCCGCACGACCGCCGAGAACGGCGACATCGTGCTCGAACTGCCCGCTCACTGCATCGTGCAGGGCGAGATCGCCCCCGTTGATCCCGAGGCGCCTCCCATCCTTTTCAATGTGAACCTTCCCGCCGACTGGAACGGCAAGGCACTTCAATCGGGCGGCGGTGGCCTGGGCGGCAACAGGAACACGGCGCCGGGCAGAAAGGCATCGGGCCGGTTCGACCCTCAACCCTTTACGGACACCTATCCGCTGACGGATGGGTACGTCACCTTCGGCGGCGACGAGGGGCACCAAGGCGGTGCGATCGAATTCATGTACAACGAGGAGGCCATGCGCAACTGGGCGTACGAATCCTTCGTCAAGGTGCGCGACACAGCGGTCCGGTTGATCGAGCACGCCTACGGCGCCACGCCCGACCAGGTCTATTTCAGCGGCGAGTCCGCAGGTGGGCGCGAGGCCCTCATGATGGCCCAACGCTTTCCCGACGCCTACGACGGCGTTATCGCGGTCACGCCGGTACTGAGCTGGAATTACACCCATATCGCGGACAACCACATCCGCAGCAGGCTGATCGACGGCTGGCTGGACGCCGATGACATCGCGCTGATCGCCGACAGGACGCGCGCAATGTGCGACGCGGACGACGGTCTTCAGGACGGCATCGTCGGGCAATACATGGAATGCCGCATGGACGCTCAATCGCTTCGCTGCCGGGACGGTGCCGAAGGGCAGGCGTGTCTTTCGGACGCGCAGATTGCGGCCCTCGATGCCATCCGCCAGCCCTGGTCGACCAACGTTCCAATGGCCAACGGCGTGAACCGGTTCCCGGGTTATGGCGTGACCGGCGACGAGGACGGACCCGAGAACCAGTGGGCGTTCTACATGGTCGGGTCCAGCCCGCCTCCCTATCCTCTCCCACCGGGACGCGGCTTCCACCCCGGCGTCGGCGCCATTCTGAATTTCGCCGCCGTGTGGGTGCGCCACGCCATCGTTCAGGATGAAACGTTCGAGCCGCATCGGTTCTACCCACCGGCGTACACGGATCGGATTCAGCATCTTTCGGGCATGTTCGACGCGACGAATCCCGATCTGAGCGTTCTGCGCGACCGCGGCGGCAAGCTGCTGATCATGCAGCAGTCCGCCGACAATGCCGTGAGCACGACGATGGTGGCCGAGTACTATCGCAGCGTTGTCGCCGAAATGGGAGCAGCCGCTGCGGACGATGCAGGGCTATTTCACGCTAGCCGGAAGTCGGTGATTTGAGGGGTTGGTCTCGGGGGTCTGGCTTTTCGGCGTTGTTTGGTGTACAACGCGCTGCATGTCGGCGGAATTCGACAAGGCGGCGGTGGTGGTCGGGGAGGTTGAGGTGCGTCCGGTCCGCGCGGAGGAGCGGCGGCGCTGGGATGCGCTGATGGAGGAGCACCACTACTTGGGTTTTCGGCAGTTCGCGGGGCGTGGTCTGCGCCATGTTGCGGAGTGGCGCGGGCACTGGCTGGCGCTTTTGGGCTGGCAGTCGGGGGCGTTCAAGTGCGCGCCGCGGGACCGCTGGCTGGGCTGGCACCGGTCGGTGCAGTTCCGGCGCCTGCACCTGATCGGGAACAACACGCGGTTTTTGGTGCTGCCGGCGGCGTCGGGGGTGCCCAACCTGGCGTCGCGGGCGCTGTCGCGGAGCGTGCGGCGGCTGAGCGGTGACTGGGCGGCGCTGCACGGGCATCCGCTGGAGTTGGCCGAGACGTTCGTGGACCCGGCGCGGTTTCGGGGCACGTGCTACGACGCGTCGAACTGGACGCGGGTGGGCCGCACGAAGGGCTTCGCGCGCCACAACGGCTCGTACACGGACCCGCACCGGGCGCCGAAGGAGATGTACGTGCGGGTGTTGCGTCGGGATGCGCGGCGGCGGCTCGCGGACCCGGCGGACCGCCCGGAGTGGTCGTGTCGGGCGGTGCCGGTGCGCTACACGCGCGCGGAGTTGCGTTCGCTGCGCGACCTGTTCGCGGAGGTGCCGGACGCGCGCCGCGGGCAGGGCCGCAAGCACCGCCTCGCGACGGTGCTGGCGATCTGCGCGCTGGCGCGGCTCGCCGGGCAGCACGGCCCGGCGGCGACTGAGCGCTTCGCGAGGAACCTGGAGCAGAAGGAACTGCGCGCGCTGCACGCTTGGCGCGACCCGGCGGCGGGGCGCTGGGTCGCGCCGTCGGACTCGACCGTCTGCCGGGTGCTGATGAACACCGACCCGGACGCGTTGCAGGAGGTGCTGTCGCGGTGGGCGGCGCCGCGCCTCGCGGCGGCGGACGACCCTCAGGTGCTGGCCGCCGACGGCAAGCGCATCCGCGGCGCCAACCGGCACACCGACGACGCCACGTACTTCGAGACGGTGACGCTGGTCACCCACGGCGGGCGCCCCGTCGCGAGCCGCTGCTGCCGCGACGACGGCGGCGAGATCGCGGCCCTGTGCGCCCTGCTCGAGGATGTTGACCTGCGCGGCTGCGTACTCACCCTGGACGCCCTGCACGCCACCCGCGACACCGCGCGGGCCATCGTCGAGACGCACGGCGCCGACTACGTGCTGTCGGTCAAGGCGAACTGCCCCGACACCTTCGCCCAACTCGCGGCGATCGACTGGGACGGTGACGACGTGCGCCGCCACGCCGACGAACCCGCGAAGGCGCACGGGCGCATCGAGGCGCGCCGCATCGCCGCGCGCGACCTGCCGCCGAAGACGCTCGGACCCTTCCCCGGCGCCCGCCAGGCGTTCCGCGTCGTGCGCGAGCGCACCGACGCCAAGACCGGTGCAACCTCGGCCGAGACCGCCTACGGCATCACCACGGTGCCCGCCGAACGCGCCGCTCCGGCGCGGCTGCTGGCCTGGAACCGCGGCCATTGGCAGGTCGAGAACGCCAACCACTACCGCCGCGACGCCACCATGGGCGAGGACGCCAGCCGCGTCCGCAAGGGCCACGCACCCGCCAACAACGCCATCTTGAACAACATCGCGCTCGCCGTCGTGTTCCACCGCGGCTTCCGCTACCTGCCCGAGGCGAACCTCCACTTCATGATGCGCCGCGCAGACGCGCTCGACGCCATCCTGTCCCCGCACTGAGACACCCGGCCCCGCCGCCGCAAACCGCGCCCCCCCGCAAACGTCGCCGGCGACCCCTCTCCGCGCCGCGTTCCCGGACCCGCTTCCCCACCCACCCGGTGACGAATACGCCGCGCTCCATACACCAGCCCGGAACCCTCCGCACGCCTTGGCCCCCAAGCGGCCCGCGGAACGTCGCTTAGCCCGGCGTCGATCCGTAGCGTGAAATCACCCTGGCGGACGATGTCATCCGCCTGTACGTCGGTCCGGGCGGTACACACAACGGCGGTGGGGTCGCGCAAACCGACATGCTCGGGTTGCTCGAGGCGTGGGTCGAGGATGGTGAGGCACCGCCGTCGGCGATTCCGGTGCACGATATCGACCCGAAGACCCTGGAGACCGGGCGGTCCATGGTAGCTTGCGTGTATCCGATGTATACGCGGTACGACGGAGTCGGCGATGTCAACGACTCTGCCAGCTATTCGTGCACCGATCGGCACGATCCGCTGGCATACGGATCGCCCAGGCATTAGTCGATTCATCAACCGGGTACGCCAATGAAAAGACGTGAAACTCGTCGCCGTTGACCCGGTGACGCGCACGGAACACTTCGGGTCCCAGGGCCCTCCCTTGAAATACTCGGTCCACTACAGGGTCGGCGCGTGGAACGTGGGAGAAGAACCGCAACTGGAGCGGATACGGTCGGATGGCGAGCCGATTTTCGGGGACTTGCCCCGGCAGCCCATGGGATAATCCAAATACGGCAAGATATGTCATATATTTGCCAATCGACTTGGGAGCATCCAGATGGCAACGTTAAACGTATCCATGCCGGACGCCATGCGCGAATGGATCGACGCGCAGGTTGAGGCAGGTGAGTACGCAAATGCAAGCGACTACATCAGAGACCTCATTCGGCACAATCAGCGTGAACGGGATGCTCTGCGGTTCGCCTTGATCGAAGGCGAAAATAGCGGTACCAGCAGCCGGTCGGTCCTGGATGTCGCCCGTCGTACAAAGCGCCGCCTGAAGCGTGCGTAGATATCGTCTCAGCGATGCAGCCGACAAGGATCTGTCGGAAATCTACACCTACACCTATCGCGCGTTTGGTGAACTGCAGGCTGATGCATAATTCCAGTCCTTGGAAGAGAGCCTTTCCAGGTTGGCAGAGAATCCCGGATTGGGCCGTGATGCAGGCGCTTTGCGTGCGAGATATCGACGATTCGTGCACAAACGACACTCGATCTACTACCAGCACGGCCGATCGGGAATTTTCGTCGTCAGGGTCCTGGGCCCAGGCATGATTCCGGACCAACATCTACCTTGACGCCGATGACCAAGACGGACCATTCCCTGGAAACGTTGCTCACTCAGGCGGGGCACTTCATCGATCCGCAGACCGGGGCCATCGTGCCGCCGATCCATCCATCGACGACCTACGCGCGCGACGGGCGCTACGAGTTGCAGGGGTTCGAGTACAGCCGCGATGCCAACCCGACCGGAAGACGGGTCGAGGAGGTTCTCGCCAGGCTCGAAGGGGCCGAGGATGCGCTGGTGTTCGGGTCGGGGCTGGCCGGCGTGTCGACGTTATTCGAAACAGTGCGCACGGGCGAGCGCATCGTTGCACCGCGGGTCATGTACCACGGCGCCGCCGACTGGCTGCGCCGGCTTGCCGAGCGCCGTGGGCTTGAAGTCGCCTTTTTCGATGCCACCGAACGGGCCGCCCTGGAGCGCGCGGTGCAGGCGGGCGAAACCGCGGTCGTCTGGATCGAGCCCTCGGTGAATCCCACCTGGGACGTGATCGACGTGCGGGCCGCGGCGGAGGCGGCGCACGTGGCGGGGGCGGTACTGGCAGTCGATGCCACCGTGACGCCGGCGGTGACGCTGCGGGCGCTCGATCTGGGTGCCGATATCGTCTTGCATTCCGGTACCAAGTATCTCGCTGGGCACAGCGATGTAACGGCCGGCGTACTGGCGACACGCGCCGTCGATGCACGCTGGGAAGAGATCAGGCACGCCCGGACGCTGATGGGAGGCGTGCTCGGTCCTTTCGAGAGTTGGCTGCTGTTGCGCGGCATGCGCACCCTTCACGTGCGCTACGAGCGCCAGGCGGCGAACGCGCTGGCCATCGCCCGGCACTTCGAGAACCACCCGGGGCTTGAGGCCGTGCTCTACCCCGGACTCCAGTCCCATCCCGGGCACGCGATAGCGGCGGGACAGATGAAGGGCGGCTTCGGCGCCATGCTCTCGCTGCTCATCGCAGGCGATGCCGAAGACGCCAGGAGAGTGGCGACCCGCACGCGGCTTTTCGTGCCTGCGACCTCGCTCGGCGGCGTCGAAAGCCTTATCGAGCACCGCGCCACCGTGGAGGGTCCGAACAGTATCGTACCGGCGAACCTGCTGCGCATTTCCGTCGGCATCGAGCGGGTGGATGAACTTATCGCGGACCTGGAGCAGGCGCTGGCCTGAGGCGGCCTGGCGGGGCTGCGGCTCGACGACTCTGACGCTCAGCGGCTTGCCGGCTCGACGACTCGGCGGGTCAGCGGCTTGGCCGCTCAATGACTCAGCGGGTCAGCGGGTCAGCAGGTCAGCGAGACGACGGTTCATCGGCACGCCGTCGCCATCCCTCCGTTCAGCGTCACGGCGCAAGCAGGGATTCGACCAGCGCCTGGTAGTCGCGCGCCTGCTGCTGACGCACAGCTTCATAGTCGTCGCCGTCCAGGTACTCGGTGTTTTCGCCGAGCTGCGCCATCATTCGCCGGTAGAGCAGTTCATCCTGCATGCGGGCAAACGCTTGGCGAAGGATCGCCAGCACATCCTCCGGCGTGCCCGCCGGCGCCATGATGACCCGGTGAATGAATCCCGTCGTGGGCGGTAGCCCGATCTCCACGAACGTCGGCACGTCCGGCGCCATTCGCTCGGACCCGGCGGTGGCCAGAAGGCGTATCCGCCCCGACTGCACATCCGCCGCGACCGTCGCCGGAAACGCCATGGAGACATCCACATCGCCCGCCAGGAGCGCCGCCTTGGCCGGACCGCCGCCGCGGAACGGCACGAAACGAAAACGCAGATCCAGCTCCTTCATTATCTGCAACGCCGGAACAAACAGCGCGACCCACAGGCCACTGTGCGAATAGGTGATCTCGCCGGGACGTGCCCGGGCGTCGGCTTCCAGTTGCCGCCAGGTCTCGTAGGGGCTGTCCGAACGCACGATGATCGCGATCTGCCCGTAGTTCGCCCGCGCCACCGGCACCAGGTCGCGGTTGGTATCGTAGGCGTCGTTGCGGAAGGTGTGGCGGTGAAGCTGGTCCCGGTAGTTGTCCGTGAACAGCAGCGTATAGCCATCCGCCGGCGCCTGTACGGCCTCCAGCGTGCCCTTCTGCCCAGCCTGCCCGGGCACCAGCTTGATCAGCACCGGCTGGCCGAGATATTCGGACAGGAATCGTGTGAAGACCCTTGCGTTGAGGTCACTTGAACCGCCCGCCGCAAACGGTGTGACCAGGGTGATGGGTTTCTCGGGGTATTGGGCGTGACACGCAAGGCCGTACAGCCCGGACACGAACAGGCCAGACGCGAACAGGATTCCAAACCAGCCAAGTTGTCCAGGCCTTGTCCGCATCGATCACGCAACCTTGTCCGCTGCCGCTGCCTCCCTCGCCAACGCACGCTCCCGAAAACGCTTCATGCGTACCCCGAGCAGGGTCCCGACCACCGGCGTAGCCAGCACCAACGCGGTCATGCCGAGCCGCTCGGTGAACGCGAACCGCAGCCAGTCCGAACCGGCCAGCGCCAGGGTCTGGCCGAAACTGTACTCCAGTTCGCGCCCCAGGATGAAACCCATGACCATGGGCGCGACGTCGAACTTCGCCTCCCGCGCCGCGATACCCACCAACCCGAAACCGATCAAAGTGACGATATCGAAGGGGTTGCCGCGCGCGAGATAGGTGCCCGCGAAGGCGAGCATGATGGTGATCGGGATCAGCAGCGAGCGCTTGATGGTCACCACGCGGGCGAAGAGCGGGATGGTCATGTAACCGATGATCAGGAACAAGAGATTGGCGAAGACCATGGCGATCAGGATCGCGAAGACGATTTCTCCGTTGGTTTCGAGCAGTGTCGGGCCTGGGCGCAGGCCCTGCATCATGAAGGCGCCCAGGAGCAGCGCCGTCACCGCGTCGCCGGGGATGCCAAGAGTCAGCAGCGGCACCATGGTCGGGCCGTTGACGGCATTGTTGGCGGCCTCGGCCGCAGCCACGCCATCGAGTTCGCCCTTGCCGTAGCGCTCCGGGTGGCTCGAAGAGTTCTTGGCCGCGATGTAGCCCATCATGGCGGCGATGGGCTGGCCCAGCCCCGGCACCAGGCCGATGCCGGTGCCGATGGCGGTGGAGCGGAAAATTGTGCGCAGGCTGCGCTTGAGTTCCGCCAGGCGCAGCCGTTCGCCCACAAACCGCACCGCGCGGGCGCCTGCCAAATCGCCCTCCTTGACCGCCGCAAAGATCTCAGGCAGCGCGAACAACCCGATCAGCATCGGTATCAGATGGAAACCGTCGTAGAGCGCCTGCGTGCCAAACGTGTACCGGGGCATTCCGGAGAACGGGTCCGCACCGATGAATCCGAACCACACACCCAAGCACAGCATGAGCAGGCCCTTGAGCACCGGGCCCGTGGACGTCACGGCGATAACGACCAGGCTGAGAAACATCACCGCGGCGATCTCCGGCGGGCCAAAGCCGAGCACGATGGCCGCCACGGGAATGATCATCACCAGCGTGAAAATGTCGCTGAAGGTATCCGAGATGGCGGACGCGAACAGCCCCATCTCCAGCGCCTTGCGCGGCTGTCCTTTCTTGGTCAGCCCGTGGCCGTCCAGAACCGTGGCGATGGAGGCCCCCGTCCCCGGCATCGAGATCAGGATGGCCGGCACGCTGCCGCCGTAGATGCCGCCCTTGTAGACGCCGATCAGGAAGGGGATGCCGATCAGCGGATCGCCCACCAGGAATGAGATCGGCACCAGCACCGACATGCCCATGGACGTGGTGAAGCCGGGCAGCGAGCCCATCAGCATGCCCAGCAGCAGCCCGCCGGCGATCCATACGAAGGTGTCGATCCGCAGCGCGGCATCCAGTCCGGCGAGCAGCGTTTCGATCATTCGGCTATCTCGCCCGCGGCCGGCATGGACCTGGTGGGAGGAGGAAAAATCCGGGCATGTTCGACGGACGGGAAACGTGGTCTAGCGGGACGGTTGCCACGGGCTGTCAGAAAGCAGGCAGAAGGCGAAGCAGGGGTGCCAGCGCCCGCTGCACCAGGTCGATCTCGGGCAGCGCCGTGCGCATCACGTGCGTCACCGCGATGTAGAAGCCCAGCGGGATCAGGATGCTGATGCCGAGGATCTGCAGGGGTTTGCGGTTGCCCACCAGGACCGAGGTGCTCGCCATCAGCATGAACATGGTGATCATGAATCCCAGGGTGCTCAGCAGCAGCGCGCACGCCACGGCAATGACCAGAAAGGCTAGCTGGCGCAGAATGGCAGTGCGGGGCGCGACCGAATCCGCGCTGGAAGCGGTGGGGGGTGGGGCGGCGGTGTTGGAGGCACGGTCGGCTGGCGAGGCGGCGCCGGAGGCATCGCGGCCAGTGCCAGCCTCCCGGACGCGGAATACAATAGACATCGCAGCCACCGCCACCGTGCTCAGCAGAATCAGGTAGGGAAACACCCGCGGACTCATCGCCAGCACATCCCGGTCCAGCGGAATCGGCGCATCGACGATGAGCCGGCCGCTGAAGACCAGCGCCAACAGGGAAAGCACCAGCACCACGGCGGTGAAACGCGCGTCCGCCTGACGCGCAAGCGCCGGGGCCGCGCCCAGGAGGCGGCGGATCACGCGGCGGCTGATGGCAGTGCGGCTGAGCTTAACGGCAGCTCCACGGCCTGTTGACGCTCCACCGAGAGATCCGCGGCGATGTACACATCCATCACCCTTCGAGCGGCTTCAGCCGAGCACATTTCGGGCCGGTCGAAGGCCACGGCCTCGATCCAGTGGACCGTTTCGTTGTGCATTGGTCCAGCGAAAACATGATCGACGCGTTCCCCCGGCATGGGCGACATGGGCAACTGGATGCCCTTCCGCATCGTGTTGACGATAACGTCCCGGTGGGTGTCGTCGATCACCATCATCCCGTCGGTGCCGGTGATCTCGATCCACGTGCCCGAGTAGTTGGGGTACCCCGGCGGCATGGTCCAACCGGCGCCGATGCTGAGGATGACACCGTTGTCCATGGTCACCATGATCCACTGGGCATCCTCCGACCCCGTGATGTCCTTCATGGCCCCGTAGGCGGACTGGGAGTAGACGCGCACCGGGCGCGCAGGCTCCATGAGCCAGAGCAGGAAGTCGATGTCGTGGGTGGCCTCCATGGCCGCCGGGGACAGCTTGATGCGCCCGCTGATCTTGTCGCCGAGACTCCGGGTGAGGTGCCGGCTCACCAGCGCGCACACCGGATCGCCTATGGCTCCCTCCCCCAGATGTTTCCTGGCGTAGGCGAACTTGTGGTTGAAGCGCTGGGAGTAGCCGATGGCGAACTTGAGGCCGCGGGACTTCTGGATGCGGATGAGTTCGTCGGCCTCGTCCAGGGTCAGCGCCAGCGGCTTTTCCAGGAAGACGTGCTTGCCGGCGAGCAGCGCGTCTCGGGCCATCGGGTAATGAGTGGTCTCGGGCGTGGCTGAAATGATAATGGTGTCGATCGAGTCGTTGGCGATGACGTCCCTGTGATCGGTTGTCGCCGAGGTGGCGCCGGTCTTCGCGGCGACCTCCTTCATACGCGCGTCGTCGATCTCGGCGATGTGCAGTTCGTCCACCAGCGCGCTGGCCGCGCAGGTATCGGCACGGATGCCTCCGCACCAGCCGGTGCCGATGATGCCGACGTTGATTTGTTTCATAAAGTGTCTCCCGGTTCCTTCGGTCTTTGCTCGTGTGAGGCGCGTCCGGATGTGCCGGGTCATTTTACGGAATCAGGAAGGCCAGTAAAGAAAACGTGGCTGCGTGGCGGGCTCCGGCGCAATCGCGATCCTGACAAAAGGCTTGCGTCGCCAATGGTCATCATGGACATCCATGTGTTCTATCCAGATTCGCGATCAAGGCTCGAAGGTCAAACTCGCACAATTGCCCAGTTTCTGACGGCGAAAATCCGGTGTCCGGTTGTTACTTTAGTCGCCAGTTCGCAATTTCATGAAATGCGAACTGGATGGAGCGGTCAATTCGGACCGCGTGAGGAAATTGCTTAACAAGAGGAGAAGTTTATGAGAACGCTATCTGTAGTGGAAATGGATGCTGTCGCGGGCGGAGAGAACACGTTTGTGGAAAACTTTATCGGGTGTGCCGCCGACACGTTCACGGGCGCGGTATTGGGCGCGGGCGCAGGAGTAATCACGGGGGCGGGCGCTGCCTTCACGGGCATTGTTGGCGCGTTCCTTTACAACCTGTCATCCGACGCCTGCAACGCCCTGCCGGCGCCGTATTGATCGTCGACTTGTGTCATGGGATCCATTGGCTCGCATCCAACGTGGTGCCGGATCGAGGTTATCGCAACAAAGTTTCCAACCCCGATTCCGTCGCCATGGATTCCAGACTTTCCCCAACGTTGAATTGACGAGGAAAACTTCAATGAGAACCTTGAACGAAACAGAGATGCGCGTCGCCGCCGGAGGCATCATGCCGATTCCCCATATTCCGCCCACCCTACCCTATGATCCGCCTGACACCACTCAGGAAATATGGGAAATTCGCATGTGGTGGCGGGACCGGGAAATAAGAGATGAGTTGCGGAATCGTAACTGACGTTGATTCCAGAGTCGCCAAAATGCGATTTCACTAGACGGACAGGACGGCGAAGGCGCGGTTGTTTGCCGCGCCCGCCGTCCGACTTCCCAGCAACACCCATTCACCATGTCGAGACAGCCCGCCGCCAGTGGTAAGCTGCCGTTGTTCCGCGACGAAGCCCTGGAGCGTTTTCGCGCTACGGCCTGGCAACCGCCCCTGCTGTCGAGGCCCGTATCCGCCTGGGCGCTGACGGCGCTCGCGCTGATAGCCGCCGCTACCTTCATTGCATTCGCCGCCACGTTCGAATTTGCCCGCAAGGAGCAGGTGAGGGGCTACCTGACCCCGACCGACGGTTGGTCTCGGATCACGGCCAAGTCGTTCGGCGTCGTTCGGCGTCGCCTCGCGAACCCGCGGGACGATGTGAGCGTCGGCGATGTGCTGCTGGAAATATCTCCCGGCGACGGCGTGCGGCAGGCAGTCACGGTCCAGGACCGGATGCTTGAGGAGATCCAGGGACGGCGCACCGCGCTCGATGAACGAGTTCACCTTGTCGCGCGCGAATACGAACAGGAAGCCGCCCTGTTGGAACACGCGGCCGAAGCGGACCGCCGGGAACTTGCGCGGCTGGAAGAAGAAATCGAATTGGCCCGGGCTCGCGCGCGAATCGCGCGGCAGCGATACCTGGATGGCGTGCGCCTGGCCGACTCCGGCGCCCTGGCGCCAGCGGACACGATCCGTCTCGAGGATGACATGCAGTCGCGGCTCCTGGTTCTTTCCGAGCGACGCCGCACGGCGGACCGGCTGCGCGAGTCCCTCGCGGCACACGCCGCGCGCCTGGCGCGACTGAAGATCGACCGGGACCTGAATGCGGCGACCATCCGCGAGCAGGATCATGCATTGGCCATGGAAGAGTCGCGCATTCGCGGAGAAGGCGCCCATCGCCTGCTGGCGCCCAGGGACGGCATGGTCGTTTCCGTGCGGGTCGATGCCGGCGACGGCGTTCAGCCGGGTCAGGCGCTGCTGGATATCATTCCGAAGGGCAGCGTCTTGCAGGGACGGCTGCTCGTTCCGTCAACCGCAATGGGGTTCGTCGAACCCGGCCAGGAGGTGCGCATATACCTGGACGCCTTCCCCTACGAACGCCACGGCGCCCAGTCAGGGCGGGTGAAATCGGTCTCCGCCACGGCGTTGACCCAGGGCGAATCGCTGATGGGTCAGACCCCGGCCGGCGCCCACTACCGGGTTGACGTCGAGTTTCCCGACGGCTTCACGCTCTCGCCGCTGCAGTTGCAGGCGCTGCGCCCCGGCATGATGGTCACCGCGGACCTGGTCCGCGACTACGGCACACTGTTGGACTGGATCATGGAACCGCTGCAAGGCACAGCCCGGCGCCTCTGATGCATTACCGCCAGTCACTTCACTAACATGCGTTTGCCCGTCATTCTGCAGGCGGATCGCTCCGAATGCGGTCTGGCATGTCTGGCGATGGTCGCCGGCCACTATGGTCACCACGCCACGCTGCGGGAACTGCGGACCCGGTTTCGCATGTCCATGCGCGGTGCGACACTGACCAAACTTCATGACTGCGGCGAACAAATGGGCCTGACCTGCCGCGCCGTGCGGGTGGAACTGGAAGAGTTGAAGCAGTTGCGGGCGCCCGCCATCCTGCACTGGAATTTCGATCACTTCGTCGTTCTGAAGTCGGTCAACCGGCACAGGGTGAACATCGTCGACCCGGCTCTGGGCACGCGCCGGCTCAGCTTTGACGAAGTTTCCAGCCAATTCACGGGCGTCGCCCTGGAACTGGCCCCCACGCCGGCGCTTGCGAGGAGAAAGGCGAAGGATTCGGTCAGGCTGTCTTCGTTCCTGACCGCTTTCAGGGGGTTGGCCGTACCGCTGGGCGCGGTTTTCGCCATGACGGCGCTGCTGCAGGTCTTCGCGCTGGCGATGCCATTGCAGATGCAGTTCACCGTGGACCAGGGCATCCGGCAGGGAGACATGAACATCGTTGTCGCCCTGGCGGTGGGATTCGGCGCGATTGCCGTCACCTCAGCCCTCACGGAATACTTTCGTTCGCTTCTTGTACTCTACGCGGGCAACACCGCCGCGTTCCGCATGGTGGGGGGATTGGCCCACCACCTGATACGGCTGCCCGATGCCTGGTTCACCGCCCGCCATCCGGGCGATGTCCTGTCCCGTTTCAATTCTATTACCCCGGTCCGCGAGTTCTTGATGACCGGCGCCTTCGCCATGCTGGTGGACACGATCATGGCCATCGGCGCTTTTGCGGTCCTGCTGCTGTACTCGTGGCAGATGGCGCTGGCGCTGTTCGGATTTCTGGCACTCTCTTCCGGTCTCAGGCTGGCCACTTACGCTCCGCTCAAGCACCTGACGCACGAGTCCATCGCCGCCGGGGCGCTGGAAGAATCGAGTTTCATCGAAAATGTACAGCGCCACCGCTCCATCAAGCTCCTGGGCGCCGAAGCCGACCGGGAGGACGCCTGGGGCCAACGCTACGTCACCTCGATCAACGCGGAGGCGCGGCTGCGCCGCTTCGGCATCCACCTGCAATTGGCCGCCTCCGCGATTACCGCCTTCGAGAGCGCCGTCATGCTGCTCATGGGCGCTTCCCAGGTTATTGCCGGCGCGTTCACCCTGGGCATGCTGTTCGCCTTCAGTTCGTACAGCGCCATGTTTTCCGCACGCATGCACGCCCTGGTTCGCGCGCTGGTGGACATGCGGATGCTCAAGCTGCACCGGGAACGCATCGCCGATATCGGCCTGGAACAGCGCGAAGTGCCGCCGGGAACGCACGGCATCCGCTCCGAACTACGCGGTGAAATCTCCGTTCGATCGTTGAGTTACGCCTACAACGATGAGGAAGGCGCCGTGCTTCGGGACCTGGACTTGACCGTGACGCCCGGCGAATTCCTGGCCGTGTCCGGTGAATCGGGGGCAGGCAAATCGACACTGATCAAGCTGCTTTCCAAGCTGCTGGCGCCTGACGAGGGCGAAATCCGGATCGACGGGCACGACTTGCGTTTGCTGGATACCGCGCACTACCGCCGTCAATTGGGAGTGGTTATGCAGGACGACGACCTTCTGTCCGGTTCGCTGTTGGAAAACATCGCCGTGGGCGAAACGCGGCCGGATTTGGAACGCGCGGCGCAGGCGGCTCGACTGGCCTGCATTGACGAGGATATCCGGCGCATGCCCATGCAGTACCTCACCCTGGTGGGCCACATGGGTTCGACCCTTTCCGGCGGGCAGCGCCAGCGGGTGATGATCGCCCGCGCCGTCTATCGCCGCCCGCGCATCCTGCTGCTCGACGAGGGCACCGCGCATCTCAACGACGCGCTGCAACGACAAGTGCTCGCCAATCTCGGCGGCCTCGGCATCACGATGATCGCCGTGACCCATGATCCGCGGGTGCTGGAATGCGCGGACCGATGCGTGCGCATCTGATCGCAACCGCTTCCGACGACGCGCGGTTCGGCGAGAACGCGTTCCTGAACCGGACGGGGACCGTAGCGCGACTCAGGCGCGAGCGGACCCACCCTGTCCCGCGCGCTTCAACACCATCATGTACGCAGTGTGCATACCGAAGGGCGCGAAAATGATGACAAGGAGAATTCCTATGCCCGCCTCGTAGCGGAAGAGAATCATGAACAGGCCAGCCGCGACGCACAGCAATTGAAGGAGTCCCGTGAGAATCAACGCATTCCACGCCCGGGACTCGGCCTGCATCCGCTGCAACTCCCCGAATCGCAGCCTCTCCTCGGTTCTCTCGTACTTTTCCACCACCTTGCGAATGAACAATCGCTCGATAGCCTTCGCACAAACAGCCGCGGCAGCAGCGCAGCAAAGCAAGACCGTAATCATCCAGGAATAGACCTGCCCGTCAACGAGCCTTACCGCCAATACCAGCGCCACCGGGCCGAACACGGCGGTCGCCACTCCAAAATATATTCCCAGATATTTCCTCAGCTTCTCGACGTCTGCATCGGACGTGATCCGGATACCTTTGTTCGGGCACCACATGCCCGCGATCACGGGAAAGAAAAAAACGGTCTCACCCTTCTCATTTACCCTCAAATTCATTGATATCTTCGAGCGAAACAGACTCATCGGCTTTCTCCCGGTAATTTTCGCGGCCGCATCGCCGCGCTGAGGCGCAAGGAACGCATATTGTTCCATGGAAGTGGCGAACCCTGCGCCGCCGGCCCGCGGACGCGGGGGAACAAGGGGCGGGGACATGCAATTTCCGATTTGTTCCATGGAAGCCCTGGTTGAAGTGCGTTTCGCCGATAGTAGACGCGCGAATCGTCACCAGACACTACCCAGAACCAGTGATTTCGGCCAGAAATGCCTATTGAACTCACCAGATGAAAAGGTTGCCAGCGCCGTTGCGTTCGTATTCGTAATCGTATGAAGAAGCCTGATGAGATCGCACTGTCCCTGAAACTCAAGAGCTCACAGGTGAATGAGTGGCTGAAACAAGGCGTCAATGACGGAAAAATTACGAAGTTGATGAGACCCGTAAGGTATCAGTCGACCGCCCACATACAACGGCAAGCACCTTTGTTTGCTGAAGATGGCTAATCTCTTCCCCACCCTCACCCCCGCCGAAATCCAAAACCCAGGCGAACGCACCGTAGCCCGCGCCCTGGTCGACCACCTCCCAACCGCGTCGAAGTCTTCCACGGCTTCAACTGGCTGACCCGCTCCCGCGCCGACACCATCCAGGAGGGCGAGTGCGACTTCGTCCTGCTCGATGCAAACCACGGCCTCCTCTTCGTCGAAGTCAAGGGCGGCTCCCTGCTGTTCGACGGCAGGCAGTGGGTTCGGACCGTGCGCGGCGAGGAGCGCCTGCTCAACAAGGACCCGTTCTACCAGGCGCAGCGCGGCATGCACGACATCGTCGGCCTAGTGAGAGATCAGTTCGGACGCGCCGGTGAGAACCCGCCCTTTACCTATGGCTTCGCCGTGGCGCGGTCAAGGGCGAAGCATTTGTTGGTGGTGATTGAGGTGGTGGTGATTGAGGTGGAAGAGGCTTGAGCCGGATTGATGAAGATTTGAAATTGGCTAGTCGGTTCGTTGCGCTCATGACACACTCGTATGACGGCGACGCCCTTATGGTCACGGCCGATACCTGGCTGAGGGATATCTACCTGGTCAGGGGCGAGGCGAGCGGCGAGCCCGAACCGTTCGACAGCGAGTCGTTCAAGGAAGAGATGGTCGCCAAACATGCCGGACAAACTCGCTGAATTTCGGTTATCTCCGCAAGCACGAGATGACTTGGAGAAGATATGGGTCTACACACTGATCATTCCGGCAGCGGGCGCAGCGGAACATCCAGACGCACCTGATCGTAGGTGACTCGCGGGATCAACCTTCCACGCTGACCGGCCTTCAATTCCACCAGGCCGTATTGCGACATCGTTTTCAGGGTGCGCGACAGGTTGGATTTTTTCCGCCCCGCGAGTGTTGCCAGTTCGGTGAGCGAGTCCGGCTCTTCCCGCGCGATCAGCGCCAGCAGGTCCCGGTTGCGCTGGGAAAGCACCTTCGCAAAGCTCTCGATCGATGTAAACCAGACCGTCGGCTCGTCACTCGCAGGCTTGTGCCGCCCCCGCGCGATCACCAGGGTGCGAGCCTTCATTCGCTCGTATCCGGCAACGCCGACCAATAGTGTTTTCATGGGATTGATCCTCTTTCCCGCAAAGCCGTATCCACTTCCTTCCAGAAATCCTCGAGCAGGGTCACGGCATCCTTGTATTCGTAAGGCCGGACGGTCTGCAGCCGGTGCAGATGGTCAGCCTCCAGGCGTTTGCGCGCGCCCGGTCCTCGTCGCACCCTAATCCAGTGCGCGTTGTCAAACCCGACCAGCCGAGTGCCGTCCGGAGCGTGCAAAGTCAACGAATAGCTGAGCCCGTGCGGGTGCTTCGAAGTCACCTCGGTTCGCAGCACAACAAACTTCACCCAATGCCCGAGCTCATCGACGAACATGGTCTGCCCGTGAAGGTCGAGCAAAGTGTCGAGCGAATGATCGCGGTCGACCTCCTTTACCGAATCAAAGTTATCAGTGACGGATAACCAAAGCAAGACCAATCCTCATGTGTCGAAACCTAATGGGAATATGAAAGACTATTTCCCTGCCTGATGCTGGCAAAGTGCCTAAGCTGGTGGATTCGTGAAGATTTGATGCGTCAACACCAAGGAAAATCCTAAATGCTCGAAGCGACCCGGCTGCCGGCGCTTGACTGGTAGGGAATGCAGACCGGTCGCGGGGGCGCCGGCAACTCCGGGGGCATCGCACTTCAGTTCAAGCGCGCGTTTCCCGAGAACTTGCGGCACGTGCTGAATGCCATTGAGGGACACTTGGTGTCCGGATATTCCGACGGAGGCGACAAACCTATGCGTGGAACACGCGGAAGCGACAGTTCTCCGAGCGTCACATTCGGCTCGCCTACGAAATTTGTCAGAGAGGGGCTGGATCGACAACGCCTTCATCAAGGGCTGAACGGTGATGTTACTGAGCTGATCCCAAGTCTCTTTTGGATAGTTTACTCAGTCGGCTCGAACCTCAAATTCGCATGATCGCCGGGCGGGCTGTCTGCCTGGCGATGCTTCCATGACGCCGGACGGAAGAGGGATGTCGTAATGTTTCATTGCCCGCAGGTGTGTTTTGACCACCTGTCTGATCCGTCGGAAAGCTTCTTCCTAGGTATCTCCATCCGCATGCGCACCGGTTAACTCGGCGCAGTACGCGTGGAATCTGTCACCATCGGGCTCTGCGACCAACGTCGCTCATACTCTCATGGTCCCGGTCTCCCGTTGTCCGTCGTATCGGCGATAGCCGTCAGAATATCCGTCAGCTCAGGGCTGTCAAGGAGCAAGAAATAGCGATTTCGTGCTGATTTGGGACACGGCGTCGAGTCCGTCCGCGTGGCGCTGTTTCCGAAGTACCGACTGATCCCGGTCATGTGGCGCAGGCCATCGCCCGAGCCGGCGCGCGCGCTTTTGAAGGGGTCGCGGTCGACGAGGGCCAGGACTTCCACGAACTGTGGTGGACCAGCCTGGAATCGGTCTTCCGGGATCCGCACGACAAGCCCTGCTACTACGTTTTCTTCGACCCGAACCAGAACCTCTACGTCCAGGACCCCTGCCTGCCCGCGGAGATCGGCCAGCCCTATCTGCTACTGGAAAACTGCCGGAATTCCGTGCTCATCGCAGAACGCTGCGCCTCGCTGGTTGGGCACGAACCGAATTCCAGGCTCGGCGCGCCGATGGGCGATGCGTTCAGGGAAGCGGGCAGGCGCCGGGATTCAGCAGCGACGATTGGCCGGATTAATTCGGGGCGATTCCGGCAATGCGGAGATCTGACGAGTGGGGCGAGGGGAAGGGTATGCTGGTTGCTTCGTGGCATCGGTTCAAGGGGTTGGAGGCGGATGCCATCGAGACTATAGAGATGCCCGACAGGGAAGAGGGGGAGGGAGCGGGTGAATCGGTATGTGGCGCGGTCGCGGGCGAAGCACTTGCTTATTGTGATTGAGGTAAAAAACGATGAGGAATTCCTAGGAAGATATCGCATCCCACAACGAGTAAGCGTCACCGACCCTTGAAGATCGACGCGATGTACTTCGGGAATGGGGTCGTCGGCATGACAAATCGCCCCGGCAAGCAGGCACCGCGTGTTTTCGGAGAGGCGGTCGGCGCCGCGCTGGTCAACTGCTAGGAGAAACCTGCCGCCATGTCTCAGGCGAGTTGCCAACTGCCGAGAAAATCGATCGGTTTGACGAGTTGACCCATAGGAGTTTTCGCAGCGGGCTCGCTGCGCTGACGCGCAGGGAACTTTTCCGCGCACGCGACGCGGGAGAATCGCATTATGTTAAATGGCGCCAACGTAACCTATTGAAATAACAGGAGTCTGAATTTAGTTCCATGCAAGCGATTGCGCAGGGGGTGTCGATCAGGTATATGAGTTTCTGGATTTCGCCCGTTGCTGCCGGGCCACGGGGAGGTCAGATGCGTGGACTTTGTCGCGCCGAGTGAGCGGCGCGCTTAATCCGATCGGGCTATGCGCTCCCTTGACGCGCCCCCATGACTTCAACAGGAGCATTTCGATGAGGAAACCTCTATTGGTTTCGGGAGCATTATTGCGTGCTAAGGCGCGTTGTCTCACCCCTTTTTTGCTCTATTACTCGGAGATCGATCATGATCGCAGGAGCTCGCCGTCTTCCTTTGCAACATCTTTCAATTCGCGTGCCATGGCACGACGCTGATTGGGGAGGAAACGTTTGCCAAAGGCCCTCCGCCAACACGGCTTGTCGAGTGTTGCCGAGAATCGCAGAAAACAAGGACGACGCTGCGGAGGAATGCATTCGAGGCCAATCTCTCGCAAATCTGTCAGAGGACGAGTTTCCGCCTTGCATTGCGGAGCGCGCAAGCTTCATGGCCCCGTTTCCACTTACGCTCAGCAAAAAGCATCCCTATATCGGAAGAAACTCAGATTCTCACGGACACTTTGTTGTCACGCCTTTCACAATGCGCCCCTATAGCGCTGCCTGTGTGCCTTATCGTTGGATGCTGAAGGAGGAGAGCGCCGAGTTTGTGGAAAGCTACGACGTTGGATTCCAGCCCGACCGCGAGCCTGATCTGGGATTCAAGACGGACTGGATCCAGGAACGATCAAACCAACTCGTCATGCTCGATACCTTCTTCAGCGCTGTACACCCCGAGGAGTCACTGTGCTTCTTCTACGCGAAGGACACCCCTCGGTCGGCATCCGCCAGGCGGGTCATTGTCGGTGTGGGTCTGGTTCGAAGGGTGGACGCACATGTGGAATACAAGTACTCGACGCAGAATCCTCCCCTTCGCAGCGTTCTCTGGGAGCGAAACGTTGAGCACTCCATACGACCGGGGCTCAAAGAAGGATTCCTCTTCCCGTACCGCGAACTGTTCGACCTGGCGAATGAGCAGGGACTCGACCCCGAACAATTTCTGGCCTTTGCTCCAGACGAAGCGTTTTGGAGCTTTTCCTATGGCTCGGAACACGTCTCTCACGACGAAGCCATTGCGTCGGTGCTGAGTTGCCTCCGCGCGCTGGAGCGTATACAGGCCGTGCATTCCGGTCCGTGGGTAGAAGCGTCGGCATGGCTTGACCAGCAACTCAACCGATTGTGGCGTTTGCGGGGCCCGTTCCCTGGCTTCGGATCTGCGCTGACGGCATTTCTCGGCGACAGGGGAACCCTCATTGCGTACGAAATCGGCGTGGAATGCACGACTGAAAATAACGATGGGAACGTGGATCCGTGGCCTACTTTCGAGCGAATCATGCACGATCCGGAGACCGCGCCACAGGCGGTAAGGGAACATGTAGGCGAAGGCTTTGCGCGTGCATGGCGCAGCATGACGGCGCAACGACGGGAGTTACTAAAGCTCCTTAGCCGGTTCTCGTTGACTTCCTACCAAGCGAAGCGGTTCTTTATTGACGAGGGCTGCTCGAACGATGTCGACGCTGCGTCTCTGATCGATAATCCTTACCTGCTTTATGAACTCGACCGCGCGGAGTCCGATTCCATTCCCGTTACGGCGATCGACCGTGGGATGCTTCCTGGGACTGCGGTGCTAAAGGCACACCCTCTACCTCAACGCTCGCGGCTCACAGACAAGGTCGATCAGCGTCGCGTGCGTGCGCTCGTCGTTGCCGCGCTTGAGCAGGGCGCGGAAGTTCACGGCCACACGCTGTTACCGCGCACAGTGCTTTCGTCTTACATCGGATCCATGCCGCTCGAGACTGACTGCCCGGTAGGGCCGGAAGTGCTCGCTGGCCTTCGCGAGTTTGCGAAAGGGGTTGTTGAGTCGGTCACGATGGCGGACGACACCACTGGCTACCAGCTTTGGCGTCTTGTCGAAACGGCCGAATTGGTTCGACGGACCGTGCAAAAGCGCGTGGGGGCCAGGAGCCAGCGCCATCATTGTAGTTACGATTTTGCTGCCGTCGTTAACAAATCGCTCGGCGATCTACCAGACGATAGCGAGGACGCAGAGATCGAAGTTAAAGCCCGTTACGAAAAGGCTGCGGCACTCGAAGAAGTCTTTTCATCACGACTCTGCGTGCTCGTCGGTGCCGCCGGCACCGGGAAGACGACGCTACTGAAGATGTTATGCCAACTAAAGGATGTTGCCGCAGGCGGTATTTTGCTCCTGGCGCCCACGGGCAAAGCCCGCATGCAACTTGAAGCCAGGACAGGAATTTCCGGTGGCCTTACGATCGCGCAGTTCTTGATGCGCTATGGCCACCGGTACGATACCGAAACCGGCCGCTATGTTATGACTGGCAGCCCTGATCGCTGTCGTGACTACCGCACGGTGATCGTGGACGAGTGTTCAATGCTCACCGAGGAGCAACTCGCCGCACTGCTGGACGGTTTGAGCGGCGTCGACCGTCTGGTTCTAGTGGGCGATCCGCGCCAGCTTCCCCCGATCGGAAGCGGCCGACCGTTCGTGGATATAGTAAGAGTGCTTGAACCGGAGGGTATCGAGCACCGTTTTCCGCAGGTCGACCGGGGGTATGCAAATCTAACCATTCCGCGCCGCCAACGCGGAACGACGCGCGCAGATCTGTTGCTGGCAGGTTGGTTTGCAGGCACCCCCGACCCTGCCGCGGACGAAATCTGGAACCGCTTGGAAACCGAAGAATTAGACGAAATCAGGTTCGAGTCATGGACCGATGACGAAGATCTTCACGCGAAACTGCGCAATCTGATTGTTCGGGAACTCAAGCTCGACGGTTTGGATGACGAAGTTAGCTTCGAATGCAGTCTGGGTGCAACCACTCATAACGGGGGTACTTTCTTCTGGCGAAGTCGCGGATCGGATGCCCCAGTCAAGGCCGAACGTTGGCAAGTATTGTCTCCTGTGCGCGGTGCGGATCACGGCGTTGCCGTTCTGAACCGGATTGTCCAGCAGACGTTTCGCAAGTCTTGGCTATCGCGTGCCAAGTCCAATCAAAGAAATCGCAAAATACATCGCCCTGTTGGCCCCCAAGGGATCATATACGGCGACAAGGTCATCAACCTGAAGAACAGCAGCAAAAGGGCGGTGTACCCGGAGCGACCTTCCTATGTCGCGAATGGCGATGTCGGCATCGTCGTTGGCAACTACAAGACCAGAAATCAAACGAAGCTGTTTCCGCTCGTGGAAGTCGAATTCACATCTCAGCCTGGCCACGACTACGACTTCAAGATATGGGAATTCGCAGGCGAAGAAGGGTCACCTCCCCTTGAGCTTGCCTACGCCCTGACGGTCCACAAATCACAGGGCAGCGAGTTCGGAATCACCTTCGTCGTGTTGCCCGACCCGTGCTGGCCTCTTTCAAGAGAACTGCTTTACACGGCATTGACGCGCCAGCGGGATCGCGTCGTCATTTTGCACCAGGGCGATCTGCGCAACCTGCGCCGATACGCAAGTGACAAGCATTCAGACATCGCGCGCAGGTTGACCAATCTCTTCTACCCTCCCAAACCCGTCCCGTTCGAAGTCGATGGATCCGAAACGTTTCTGGAGGAAGGGCTCATTCACCGAACGAAGCGCGGAGATCTGGTTCGATCCAAGTCCGAGGTCATTATCGCGAACGAACTTCTTGCCCAAGGAATTGACCGATATGAATACGAGGCACCGCTTACCTTGTTGGATGGGAAAACTTGGTACCCGGACTTCACAATCTTGGACGACGACACGGGTGCTCGCTACTACTGGGAGCACCTTGGGTTGCTCCACAATCCTGACTACGAGACTCGCTGGAACCGAAAAATGGGGGAGTATCGCGACGCTCGCATCCTCCCGCATAACGAAGGAGGAGGCGAAGCGGGCACCCTGATTGTGACGCGTGACGATGAACGTGGCGGTATCGACGCTAAAGCCATTGCAGATTTCATTCACGAGATCCTGGACGCATGACGGAGGAAAGCGGGGGAGTGCCCGCGATAGAGGTCGTCTCGGTAGATGATCCTGGCCGTCGGGGGCGGATCGTGGGAGGACCACGGATACGCACCGACGCGGCCGTCTATCGTGTCCAGTGGAATGATGGCTTTGCCAGTTGGACGCCCGCGTACGCCTTTGAGCGCTTGGATAGCGCTGACGAGGACGTCTTCACATTGCTTGAAGAGAGGCGCTTCGGGCGACTCAACGACCTTCGCCGCAATTTGACCTTTATTCAGCTGAGCGGACGACTCGCCAACGTCGTCTACAGCATGGATACAACGAATACAGACTTTTACCCCTTCCAATACAAGCCCGTACTGACGTTCTTGGAATCCCCCTCGAACGGCATCCTGATTGCCGATGAGGTTGGGTTGGGAAAGACCATCGAGGCCGGCCTCATTTGGACGGAGCTACGCGCGCGCTACGATGCAAGGCGCCTCCTGGTCGTTTGTCCGGCGATGCTGCGCGACAAATGGGTCTTGGAACTCGACAGCAAGTTCGGAATCGAGTCGAGTCAACTGAACGCAAGTGAACTGGCCAGAGAACTTAAGCGAAACAAACAAGAGATTCATGATGGTCGGGGCTATGTCTGCAGCTTGCAGGGGTTACGGCCCCCTTCAGGTTGGCGTGACACCGACAAGCGGACTGGCCGGGTCGAACTGGCTCGTCTGCTCGAGGAACTCACGGAGTCTGAACCGACGATCGACCTGCTGGTGATTGACGAAGCTCATTACCTCAGAAATCCAGAAACTCAAAGCGCCCTGCTCGGCAGGTTGCTGCGAGAGGTGAGCGAGCACGTCGTCCTCTTGTCGGCAACACCCGTCAACAATCGTGCGGGCGACTTGTACCAGTTGTTACGCCTTGTCGATCCTGACTCGTTCTATGACCCCAAGCAGTTTCCGCAAGTGCTTTCGGCGAACGAACCGTTAATTCGTGCGCGTAATCTGGTACTCGACACCGAGTCGACAGCCAGCCAAATACATGAGCAACTCCAGGTCGCTCGGCAACACCCCTTACTGGAGGACAACTGGCAACTCCAAGGATTGTTGAGTCATGACCTCGAGCCTGAGTTTCTGAGTGAGGTGGCCAATCGGGTCGAACTCGCCAATCGAATTGAACGGATTAATTTGCTTCGCCATACGATTAGTCGTACGCGCAAGGTAGAGGTCCACGAATGGAAAGTGGTACGGGATGCGATCAGCCACTTTGTGGACCTTGATGCCGATGGACCCGAAAGAAACTTTTACGTCAACGTCACGAACGCCGTGCGCCAATATGCGCTTCGCCAGGACGTGAGCGAAGGCTTCTTGCTTTCTCCTCCCCAACGTCAGATGTCAAGCTGCATGTATGCTGCAGCACGCTCATGGGCGGATCGATCATCACTGTCCGACGTGGCTGGTCTGTTGTACGAAGATCTGGGCGCAATGGACTCGCCTTCGAATGACGTGGGACCCCTCATTGAATTCATTGCTAACGAAGTACTTCCCGGCTTTGACATCGAAGCCTTGCGCAAGCATGACACTAAATTTGAACGTTTTCGGATCATTATCTCGCGTTACTTAGCCGAACATCCGAACGAAAAACTTATCGTTTTCTCGTATTTCAAAGCGACGCTAAACTATCTTCACGAGCGACTCTCGGCTCTAAATATCACGCCTCAAGTACTGCATGGAGACGTTGCAGAGAACAAGCAGGCTGCAATCGATAGATTTCGGGATTCGAGTGACACTCGCGTCCTCTTGACTTCGGAAATAGCCAGCGAGGGCGTCGATCTTCAATTTTGCAGTCTGCTCGTCAACTATGACTTGCCATGGAACCCCATGAAGATCGAACAGCGTATCGGGCGAATTGATCGCATCGGGCAGCGCGCGGAGAAAGTCCTCATCTGGAACATGGGTTATGCGGATACTATCGACGAGCGGATCTATCGTCGTCTCCTAGAAAAGCTCAATATATTCGAGCATGCGCTTGGCGGCATGGAAGTTGTTCTCGGTGAGTTGATCAACGAACTCACCAGTGACCTGATGAGCCGGGAGCTTACTCGCGAGCAAGAGGAGTCCAGGATCGAGCAGACGTATATCGCCGCCGAGACCGTACGGCAGCAACAGGACGAACTAGAGGCTAATGCTGGGCACCTCATCGCGCATGGCGGCTACATCTTGGAGCGCGTTCGCGCAGCACACGAGTTCAGACGACGGATTACTGAGCTTGACCTCAAGGTATTCGTCAAGGACTATCTTGATCGGTACGTGTCAGGGTTCGAGTTTCTAGAGGACGACAGTGATCCGCTACTTGTTGCCATCCGACTTCCAGCGGAATTCGCAACGCGTCTCTATGGGTACATGCGTACTGCACACCTTCAAGGAAAGAGCCGACTTGCAGGAGGAGACACGATTCGTTGCCAATTTCTCAACAAGATCGAACGAGTCACACCCAGACTCGAAGTCATCAGTCAGTTTCACCCGTTGATTCGCTTCATCAGCAATGACCTGAGGAGGCGCTCCGAGGCGTTTTATCCGCTAGTCGCTGTCAGCGTTCCGCGACTTGCGGCGCCTGACCGGACCGAAGCAGCTTATGCATTTTCCTGCAAGCGCTGGTCTTTTACAGGGCTGCGAGCGGACGAAACGCTTCAGGCGCGCGCAATAGCCCTCAACGGAAATTTCCAACTTCTTGATGCCGACCAATCGTTGGATCTGCTCAATGCAGCCAAGGTCGAGGGCTCCGATTGGTTATCTGTTGCACATGAGGTATCGCTTGATCAGATTGGGACCGCCTTTGATAAGTGTGACGAGCGGTTGCAAACCGACTACGAAATTGCAAAGCGCGACCGAACCAACGAGAACAGAGATCGAGTGAACCTGCAGCAACTGACCGCAGCACGCCATCGAGATCGTCTGTTGGCAACGCAGCGCGAGCTACTGGAACGCTACCGGTTGACCGAGCGAATACGGCTTATTCCGATGACTCAGGGAAGGATTCGCGCAATCGAACGGAAATTCGCGCTTCAACTCGAGGGGCTGCGCCAGCAGGGCGAAATGACCTCTGCTGTGTCGGATGTTTGCTGCGGCGTTATCCGGCTGATCAACTAGGAAGCGCAATATGGTGTGGAAGGCAATTTTTGGGCGATTCAAACGAGAATCTCACAAGACTGCACGCTACCCTAGCCAACTCATAAATGTAGAAGTCCCGCCCTCGAAAAAAAAGCAAGACCGTCCCATCCAGCTCGTCATCGGGCTCGACTTCGGCACGTCATTCAGCAAAGTGGTAGTGGGTGAATCCCGCGTGCGTTACGCGGTGCCATTCGACGACTACGCAATTGGCGGAAAAGCATTCTTGCTTCCCTCTGCCCTTTGCGTCTTGCACGACACTGGCGAGTGCCATCTTGGCACCGACCGGAGTGGTGGGACGACGTTTGATGATCTCAAGATGCCGCTCATCGAGCGGGATTTTTCAGACGAAGTTAAGGCACGTGCAGCGGCGTATTTAGCGTTGGTATTAAGGCATACTCGCAATTGGCTGTTGGAGGCACACCGTTCAACCTACAAAGGCAGAAAGATCGAATGGTTTGTCAATGTTGGGCTGCCGACGAACAGTTTCGATGACGAGCAACTGATATCGGCCTATCTTGCCATCGCCCGGACCGCTTGGCGCGTAAGCGTGTTGCCGTGCGATGTGACTTTGCAAAAGGCATTGGCCTTGCTGAAGCAGGAGGCCAATCATCCAGGCAAACTGCTCCAAGAAGTCGCACCGCAGGACTTGCCGTACGACAGAATTCACGCGTTTCCGGAGTTTTCTGCCCAGCTTTCCGGTTATGTCCGTTCGCCGCGTCGTCGAGATGGGCTTCACGTTACTGTGGACGTGGGCGGCGGGACTTTGGATGTCACGGTGTTCAACATCCATGAGAGCAATGGAGAGGACAGCTATCCGATATTTTCATGCCAAGTTCATCGACTTGGCGTGCGCTACCTGACTGCGGCCCGTCTTCAAGCGTTGAATAAGACTGCCGATCAAGCAAGCTCACCGTTTGACGATCTTCCGCCCAATGACGGTTTTAGGGAGAGATTCGGGATCACCAAGGGTCAACTCGAAAGCGCCGACCAGCCGTTCAAGAGAAGCGTTGCGGATGCAATTGCGGGCGCGCTACGCTACACGAGACAGCATCGTTATCCTACGGCACCGCAGTGGCACAGGCCATCGTCGAACTACGGCGAGCCGTTGCCGGGGGTTTTCTGCGGAGGAGGCGCCTTGGCAGACTTCTACGCCGATCTACTACGTGGATTTGAGGGGCAAGAGCCACCGTTCAGGCTGCGTGCTTCCCGGTTGCCCGTACCCGATGATCTTCAAATCTCGGGCAATACTCCAAAGGATTACGCACGTATAGCCGTCGCCTACGGACTCTCGTTCGACCCCTTCGACATCGGCCAAATCAGGCGGATGAGTGAGATTGACGACGATGACGCTAATTCGTCTTTTTCAAAATACGAGAAACGCTACATTGCAAAAGAACAAACGTGAGAATCAAATTCCGGGATGTACGACATGCTAGTGTAGTGTCTCTTAAATGCATTGACATAATGAACGGGGCTTGGCATGCTCGCGCACATGGCCCGTCCGATTCGTCCGTTGAGCATCACGCCGGAGCAGCGGGAGAGGCTGCGAGCGGTGACCCAACGTCCCACCGCGACGCGCCGGGACCATCAGCGCGCCTCGATCGTTCTGCATCGCGCGGAGGGATTGAGCCAGGCGGCCACGGCGCTGAAGCTCGGCGTCAGCCGCGCGGTCGTGATCAAGTGGGAGGCGCGTTTTCGCGCGTCGGGGACGGCGGGTCTGGCCGACGCCAAGGGCCGGGGGCGCAAGCCGGTCATCGATCCGAAGGTTCGCGAGCGGATCGTCCTCGGGGCGACGCGCCCGCCGCCGAACCGCACCCGCTGGTCGGTGCGCGGCATGGCCGAGGCGACCGGGGTGTCCAAGGCGACGGTGCAACGGTTGTGGAGCGCCAACGACATCAAGCCGCATGTGACCCGGACGTTCAAACTGTCCAACGACAAGCAGTTCGAGAAGAAGTTCTGGGACGTGCTCGGGTTGTATCTGGACCCGCCGGAGCGCGCGCTGGTGCTGTGCTGCGACGAGAAAAGCCAGTGCCAGGCCCTGGAACGCACCCAACCCGGCTTTCCCGTCATGCGCGGCCACACCCGCACGCGCACGCACGACTACAAACGCCACGGCACCGTCACGCTGTTCGCCGCGCTGTCGTATCTGGACGGCAAGATCTTCAGCCAGACCGCCGCCCGGCACACGCATCGGCAGTGGTTGGCATTCCTCAAACACCTCAACCGGGAGGCGCCGGTCGGGGCGGGCTTGCACCTGATCGTCGACAATTACGCGACCCACAAGCACGCCAAGGTGAAGTCCTGGATCAAGTGGCACAACCAGCGCCACCGCAAGGCGCACGGCATCGACCGCGTGGTGCTGCATTTCACCCCCACCTCCAGCTCGTGGATGAACCTCGTGGAGCGGTTCTTCCGCGACCTCACGCAGGACGTCGTGCGCCACGGCAGCTTCACCAGCGTCGGCGAACTGGTCGAGGCCATCAACGCCTACCTGGCCGAACACAACCTGAATCCCAAGCGGTACGTCTGGCGCCAATCCGGACAGGACATCCTGGCCAAAATCCAACGCGCTCGAAAGGCCCAAGAAGCAATTCATAACATTTAGTCATTTAAGAGACAGTACACTAGCTCTCAATCCGTCTGACTGAGAAACTGGCGCACATGCGAATCCACGACGGAACCCTGCACTTCAGCGCCACCGATCTGGCCGGCCACCTGAGCTGCGCGCATCTCACCGCGTTGAACGCCGCAGTCGCCAGGGGCACGCGGGACAAGCCGAAATTCTGGGACCCACTACGAGACATCCTCCGCGCTCGCGGCAACCTGCACGAGGAAGCCTATCTCGACCACCTTGACCGCATGGGCCACGAAATAGTGCAGATCGAGGACCTTGGCCTGAATCGGCAATCGGCCGACCAGACAGTAGCCGCCATGCGTGATGGTGTCGCGGTTATCAGCCAGGGTGTGTTGCTGCATGAGCGTTGGGGCGGCCGGGCCGACATACTCTGGCGCATCGACAAACCCAGCGAGCTCGGCGACTGGTCCTATGAAGTGGTCGACACGAAGCTGGCCAGGGAGACCAGCGGCGCGAGCGCCCTGCAGTTGTGCCTTTACGCGGACCTGGTCGCCAAGGTACAGGGTGTCGTACCGGAGTTCATCCACGTTGTCACACCCTGGACGGACTTCGAACCGCAAACGTATCGGACAAGCGACTTCTTCGCCTATTACCGGCTCGTCAAGCGAAGCCTCGAAGCATCCGTGTCGAACGACGGCGAGATGCAGACCTATCCCGATCCCAAGCTGCATTGCGACATTTGCCGTTGGCGGAAAATCTGCGATGCTCGCCGCCGGGCAGACGATCATCTTTGCCTTGTGGCTGGATCCACAAAACCGCAGATCAAGGAACTTCGGCGTCGGGACGTCGATACCGTGGAGGCGCTGGCAGCCATGCCGCTTCCGCTGCAATGGAAGCCGGAGCGCGGAGCGATTCAGACCTACGAGCGGCTTCGCGAGCAGGCCCGCGTGCAGGTAGCCGGCCGCCGGTCGGGTGAGCCGGTCTACGAAGCCTTGGAACCTGAACCGGGTTTCGGATTGGCGCGCTTGCCGGCGCCGTCGGCGGGCGATGTGTTCTTCGATCTGGAAGGCGATCCTTTCTGCGGCGACGGCGGGCTCGAATACCTGTTCGGATGGGTGAACCTGAGTTTCCAGGGAGAAGCGCACTACACGGCCCATTGGGCGTTGTCCCGTGAGGAGGAGAAGAGTGCCTTTGAGGCATTCGTGGACTTCATCAACGCGCGCTGGCAGCAACATCCGGACATGCGCATCTACCACTTTGGGGGCTACGAGCCCGGTGCGCTAAAGCGCCTGATGGGCCGATACGCCACACGCGAAGAAGACATCGACCGCATGTTGCGCGCCGGGATGTTCGTCGACCTGCTCGGAGTCGTGCGGGGCGGCATCCGGGCGAGCGTGGAAAGCTATTCGCTCAAGGATCTCGAGCAGTTCCACGGATTCCAGAGAGACGTGGACCTGCCCGATGCCAACCACGCCTTGGCCCACGTCCAAGCTTGCCTCGAGACGGACGATATTGAGGGGCTGACCGACGACGGCAAGTCGACGGTACAGGCCTATAACCGGGACGACTGCAATTCGACCCGAAGTCTCCGGGACTGGCTGGAAAATGTCCGCTCCCTCCTCATTGCTGAAGGCGCAAGGATAGATCGGCCGGCGTTCGGCGAAGGCGATCCCAGCGCGGCTATCAGCGAGTGGCAGCAGAAAATCGACCTGCTGAATGCGCGCTTGACTGAAGATGTGCCGGTAGACATCGAAGATCGCACGACAGAACAGCAGGCGCGCTGGATCCTTGCGAACATCGCCGACTGGCACCGTCGGGAGGACAAGTCGGTCTGGTGGGAGTATTTCCGGCTACGCGAACTCTCCGCCGATGACCTGCTGGGCGAGCGCGGCGCACTGGCCGGGTTGGAACATGTAGCTACGGTCGGCGGGACATTTGCGGTGCCCATGGATCGATACCGGTTTCCGGCGCAGGAAACCGACCTTCGGGACGGAATGACGTTGAAGAGCGTGGGTGGAGGTAGTTTCGGCAGATTGGAAAAAATCGCCTTTAGCGAGCGGACCGTCGACATCAGGAAGAGCAAGGTCACCGCACTCGATCACCCGCCGGCCGTCTTTGCCCACGATTACGTCAACACGAAGGTTCTCGCGCATTCGCTGCTGCGGATCGCAGCAGATGTTGCGGGGAACGGGATCGTCGGCGACGGCGGCAAGTATCGTGCAGCCCGCGACCTGCTGCTCAGAGCACGTCCGCGCACTGGCGGCGCGCCGTTGCGCCGTGCCGGTGAAACCACCGTGGAGTCGGCGGTCAGGATCGCGCCCCTGTTGCAGGGCGGTGTCCTGCCGATACAAGGCCCGCCCGGGGCGGGAAAGACGTATACGGGTGCGAGGATGATATGCGCTCTTGTAGCGGCAGGTGCGAGAGTCGGTATCACGGCCAACAGCCACAAGGTGATCCGCAACCTGCTCGACGAGGTGCTGAAGGCCTCGAACGAGACAGGAGCCAGCCTTTCTGCCGTACAAAAGGTCTCAAAGGCAGAAGAAAATCTTCCCCGCCTTCAATTCACCACCAAGAACCCCGATGTCTTTCAGGCCCTTGGGCGTCATTGCCAGGTCGCTGGGGGCACTGCGTGGCTCTGGTCGCGACCGGAGGCCGAGGGCTCCGTTGACGTGTTGGTCGTGGACGAAGCCGCGCAGATGTCGTTGGCTAATGTCCTTGCCATCTCTCATGCGGGCGCCAGTATCGTGCTGCTCGGTGACCCGCAACAACTGGAGCAACCCATTCAGGGCAACCATCCCGATGGGACGGCAGTGTCTGCGCTCGATCATATTTTGGCGGGAAACCAGACCATCCCGGACGATCGCGGTCTGTTCCTGGAGCAAACATGGCGGCTCCACCCGAAGATCAGCGAATTCACCAGTGAGATGTTCTATGAAGGCCGGCTTGAGTCTCGTCCCGGTCTTGAGAATCAGCGCATCGTCTCGAACGGCCCGATCCAGGGTAGCGGACTGCGCTTCGTTCCCGTCGAACACGACGGCAACCAGAGTTCGTCGCCGGAGGAGGCGGAAGCGGTATCTGCGCTGGTGAAGCGTTTTCTCGATGAACCTGCAAGCTGGATCGACCGGCGAGGCAACCAGCGCCCACTCGGACTGGACAACATTCTCATAATCGCGCCCTACAACGCACAGGTCTTCGAACTGCAACAGCGGCTGCCCGGCGCGCGCATCGGTACCGTAGACAAATTCCAAGGCCAGGAAGCGCCTGTCGTTATCTACTCCATGGCAACATCGACACCGGCGGAGGCGCCACACGGTATGGAGTTTCTATACAGCCTTAACCGATTCAATGTGGCCACCTCAAGGGCGCGATCCCTCAGCGTGCTTGTGGCAAACCCGGCATTGTTTTCGCCCGAATGCCGCGCATCCCGGCAAATGAAACTGGCTAACGCATTTTGTCGTTACCAAGAACTTTCCGAGACGCTCCGCAAATGGTAGCGCTAGGAAAGATATTCGATCAATTCGAATACCAGACTGCCCGCGCATCCTTCGTCCGTTAGGAAGCATCTGGATAAGCTTACGGGATCGTCCGGATCGTCGACATAGACGGGCTTACCTGAGGTGTGGCGTTCACGAACGATTTCTCGTCTTGCCTCAATGGTTTCCTCAGGGCCCAGTTCGTGGGCCAGACCTCGTCTGAGTACCCGACCTCCTTCGCAGCCCTCGCTTGCCGCGTCGACCACCGAATCGCCGTAGATAATTTCATGGGCCTCCCCTAAGATGTTGCCCCTCGCATGAGACGAAAACGAGTAATGGAATGATTGAGACTCTCGCGATTCGTAGGTACCGCGGTTTCGAGTCATATCGGCTGGCCGACTTGGCGAGAGTCAATCTCATCGTCGGCAAGAACAATTGCGGAAAAACGTCGATTCTCGAAGCCATCGAGCTCTTGGTGTCCGGTGGAAGTCCTACTGTCTTCCAAAGCTTGGCTAGAAGGCGTAGCGAATATAGTACCCAATACACCACCCGGCCCTATGGTTGGGCGATGGATTTCTCGCACGTATTTTTCGGTCATTCGTTCGACCGTGGTGCCTCGTTTGACCTATCGTCGGACAATGGCGGACGCTCGCTGGCCGTAGAGGTCGCCGCGCTTGAGGAAGGAGGTGAGGAAGCCCAATTGTGGGATTCAAGGATCAAACAACAGGTATTGCCCGCGCTATTTGAGCAAGACGAAGACGCCGCGCCGATGTATGCTTTGAGCATTGACGCGAGCGCGCACGGAGAAACAGTCGTATTGCCTGCGCTGGACAGCGGTACCGTAATCTTTAGCCGTCTTCCCGCTTCCATGCGCCACCGGTATTCCGGAGCCCCAGTTCACTTTATGACCCTTGATTCCTTTGATCCTACATCCATGGGCCAGATGTGGGATACAGCCCTCTCGGAGAGCCTCGAAGGGGAAATTGTCGAGGACATGAAACTCTTGGAACCTTCGCTCAATTCCATTCATTTTCTGACAGACGCTCGCTCTGGAAACGGCATTCTTCTAGGTTTTGTCAATGGTGGACGAAGGATGCCGATCGCCACTTACGGAGATGGTATGCGTCGGCTACTGGCACTCAGGCTCGCCTTTGTGGGAACCGCGAACGGATTTCTGCTTGTCGATGAAATCGATACAGGACTACATTGGACGGTCATGGAAGAAATGTGGAAATTCGTTATAGAAGTAGCCCGCAAGAACCGCGTTCAGATTTTTGCAACCACACACAGCTACGATTGCATTCGTGGTCTTGCGTCACTGATTCAGTCCCAAACTGATCTTACAGACCAAGTTTGCATTCAGAAGGTGGATACTTCTCTTAAGCAGGCAGTGTGTCTGCGGGGGGAACAAGTAAAGGTTGCGGTGGAGCAGGACATTGAGGTTCGCTGATGGCTACCCCTGACCGACCCAATTTACACGTCGAAGGTGTGAACGATGTCCATACCATCAAACACCTCTTGTCCAGACACGGTTTCGATTGTCCGACGAAAAGCGGTCCAGGTAGCGAGGATAAATTCTCAGATAACGTTCCTTTGATCAAAGCCGCCGGAGACAAGGGTAAAGTTCTTGCCGCAATTGAAACTGCTGTGCTTGTCAGCAACGGTCGATCTGTGGGTTTCGTCTTGGATGCTGATGAGGTTCCCGAAAATAGATGGCAGGCAGTCCGAGACAGGCTAAACAAGTTTGATCTGGATCTCCCGGATGACTTGCCTCAGGATGGATTTGTTGATGACATTTCTGCGTTAAAGGTTCGCGTCGGCGTGTGGTTGATGCCAGACAATCAAAGAAGCGGCGCATTGGAAGAGTTCTTGCAAGATCTTGTCGACGCAGAGGATCGACTTTATCCTATTGCAATCTGTTCGACCGAGAAGGCTAGGGCGGAGGGGGCTGGTTTTTCCGACAGCAGCAGAAATAAAGCTGTTCTTCACGCATGGCTCGCATGGCAGAGTACTCCCGGATTGCCTTACGGAGCTGCTGTAGGAGCCAAGTACTTCCGCGACGATAGCCCTGCCGCGCTGGCGTTCGTAGAGTGGTACAAGAAACTGTTCGGCGACGGTTGAGATTTTCCGGTACACCGTATAGCGCAGCGTATTCTCCAGACTCTCGAACGCCACCTCACCGGTCGTAGTCCGCGAGCGTTGCCTCAGGCGATGATGCAACACCAGGGGCAGGTACTGTTTCAACCAGTACAGGCCGACGGCCCCGAATGGGATGTCCACGTAGTCGTCCGTGCGTTCGGCACCACGTGCATGGGGTCAGAACGTTGCCCGATACTGGGAGGCCGCCAGCCGGACGTGATCCGTAAGGGGCGGCTTCAACCGAAAAGCCGCGCGCGTTCGGGAAAAATCATACAGGCGCGCCAGCCGGAACACATCCGGTCGTTCCTCGGAAACGCGCCGTTCATTCGCGGTGATCCAAAAGGGCGTTGTTGCGGGGCCATTGGTCGTTTTGACCTCGAGCAAGCGCTCCTCGCCGCGCCTTGAAAACGACAATATGTCATAGCCGGCGCCGTCGCCATCCTCCTTGGCGACCCAGCGGACCTTGCCGGCGAGGTCGTCCCTGCCGAGATCCGCCAGCCGGTCTTGTTCGGCTTGATAAAGGAAGGCTTCGCCCGCTTCGCCAAGTGCGCGGGCTCTCGCGTCGCGCTGGGCAGGGTCGAATTTGCGGACGAGCCGCTTGAGTTCGGGGTTCGCGGCGTACGGCCTCGCGCTCATCGGCGGAGGCGGCACGTAGACCAGCACTTGCGGAGGCGCATCGCGAACGACATTGACATCGGCCACTTGGTCCTGGATGTCGCTTCGGTCAATTCGAGCTTCAATGGCGTCAAACAGGGCATGCTGGTAGTTCACCGCCGGTTTGTAACCCTGGATATAGGGCAGACCCAAGGCGGCCAGCACGGCGCTGATATTTTGATGTTTGTATTCGATCGCGCCCCGCTTACGATCGATCACGTTCTGCAGCGCCCTGTTATGTTGAGCCTTGACGACAGCGCCGCCCGCAAGCTCGCGTTCGAGCATGTCGAAGTAATCCGCGACGATGGCTTCGATTTCCTGCGCGGACCATGGCGCGCCTCGTTCCGTCACCGCCTCGATTCCTGCCGCTCCACCGGTTGCCGGTTCTGCTTCAGGTGCGGTCGTTGATTTCGAAGGCTGGTCAAGTTGGTGTGCTCGGTTCGCCTGATACGGGCACTATACCTGCTCTTGGTTCGGGTCGGACAAGGCGGTCGGCTACCATAGCGCCCCGGACCGGCACTGCCCGAGGAAATCCATGAACAACCCCGATTCGTCGACAATGTTTGCCCACATTGTCTCCCGTTTGCCCAATCGCACCGAAGACGTGGCGGTTGAAGCGCTCGGTTACATTCTCTCCCGGTCCGATGCGGCCAGACGGGCACTGAGGGATCTGCTGAAGCTGGAGGGCTTGGACGTCGGCGAATTGACTGACGCTGGAACCCAGGTCGGCGACGAGACTCTTGCACGGCCCGATTTGGCGATCTACGACCGGGAGCGCAAGGAGCGCGTACTGATTGAAGCGAAGTTCTGGGCGAGCCTGACCGAAAATCAACCCAACGCCTACCTTGTCCGACTACCACTCGACGAGCGACCGGCTGTGCTCTTGTTCGTCGCTCTGGAAGCGCGCATCGAGACCCTTTGGACCGAACTGCGCCGAGTGATTGCGCATCCATTCAGTTGGCAGCCGGTCGATGTGTCGAATGACACCGCAATCAAGTGTGCGCTGGTGGATGAGGGAACGCGGTTCCTGGTGCTTGTGAGCTGGCGTGCACTACTCAATCGAATGCGGTCATTCGCGATGTCTTCCGGAGATTCCATCGATGCCGACATCCGACAATTGGGACAACGTCATTACCATCAATGAGTTACGCGACAGGCTCGGCAACGACATCTGGGCGAACACGCCAGACTCGATCCCATTCCATCTGCCGACGGGAGTCGAGTACGACAAGGTGCTTGCTGATGTTGTCGAGCGCCTGGTATCCATTGCCACGCAAATCGCTGCCGAAGAAGCGCATTGAAGAAGGTGCCTGGGCTTGGCTGGCGGGCGTGGCCGCGCATCATATCGATCCACGAGGCGTAACGGTTTATCGCCTGCCTTCTCAAGAAACAGATGGAAAGGAACTTTTCGGCGACGGGCTCGCTTGGCGTGACTGCTCGACAATATGCTCCGGCCCAGGTCTTCTTCCGAGGCTATATTGTCCTCTTCCGTCACGCGGCAAGATCGTCATGTTGTTTCAGTTCTGCCAATGCCTCCCGGATGAAACCGTCGGGCAGCAAGTTCGAATCCGAATAGCGCGCGCGCCTGTGCTTGCCCTTAACATTGACCAGGCAAAGGGCGCCGCCGTCCGAATCGCAAAGCAGCAAGACCGAGCGCCCTGGTCCGCCGGGCGCGTCAATGGCAACCTCTCCATCGGGCGTGGGATAAACCTCGAAACGACGGTTCGAAATACGGTGCATGGCTTGCAACAGCCGGCGAGCATTCTCCTGCGCCATCTTCGACGGTATCGGAAGACCGTCCTCCCGCGCCTCCCGCTCTGCAGCGTCCAGGTCGCGCAAAGCCGCTCGCAGGTCTGAATTCATACCACCAGCCATTTCCGCTATTTCCGCGAGTTTCGAATCGACGCCACCCTGCTTCCCTTACCGCCAGGTCGCAATTGGACTGCCTGTCGGACGACTATACCGCATTTGGATTTCCCCCTACTTGCCCTAAAACTCGGGTAAACGAGCAGATTTGTCGGTTGGGGACGGATGCCGGTTCGCCATCGGTCGCGGCATCCCGATCCGCAAACACATTGACGGCCTCGACTTGAGCAAGATGGCATTTAGTTCAAGGAGTAGATGGCCGCCACACCGCGAGCTGCTGGTCGCGCTTCAATACCATCTGCTGGACCATCAGCCCTTCGAAAACGTCCTCGGGCGTGACGCTTTCTTCCAGGCCGAAGACCGCTGCGGGCAGTGCGCTTCGGACTTCGTCCTCGAACTGGTTCCTGAGGACGAAGTCGCGGCGATAGGCCAGGTCCCACCATTCGAGCATCCAGGACCGGGAGCCGCAGCCAGATGATCTCCCAGGCGATCCCGTCCCGTCCGAAGATGTCGGGAACACGTTCGCTGCGAACCGTTTGCAGGCCGTGCCGCCGTGCCAGCACTTCCACATCGGCGGCGGTGGCCGACTCCATCGGGCGATCTGCGGGCGGCGGCCCCTGGCGCAGCGTCAACATCATGCTGCCGCCGGGACTCATCACCGAGACCAGCTTTCGGAATGCGCGCGCGCGGGCGCCCGGCGGCACGTGCATCCACACCGCGCTCAGCCAGATCAGGTCGAAGGTGAGTTTCGAACGCAGGACCTTTCCCACCGCGGGCAAGGAGTCGTCCACCCAATGGATGTCGGGGGAAGCGTGGAGCGCCTTCCCCATGGCGCGCATTTCTACCGCAGGTTCGGCCGCGACGACCTTGTAGCCGTTGGCGGCGAACCAGGCCGCATCCCTTGGCTTGGATCGGTGGGATTATAGCGATGCGGTCGCGCGGCCTCGCCACCATTGCCAACGTTGCTTGCTGTATACATACAATATGCATATCATCCGCGAATGGATGTCATATGGGATCCAGCGAAAGCCCGGTCCAATTTGCAGAAGCATGGAGTGAGCTTCTCCCATGTAGAAATGGTTTTTTTGCGAGAGGGAAAAACATGAAGCAGGAATACGATTTCAGTAAGGGTAAGCGCGGCCCTGTCGTGCGGTCCAGGGCGAAGACCCGGGTCACAATGTACCTCGACAACGAAGTCCTCGAGAATTTTCGAGCGAAGGGCGACGCGTTGGGTCGTGGCTACCAAACACTAATTAATGATGCCCTGAAGGAGTACATTGCCAAGGCTAGCAAGCCTGTGGACGCGAGGACTCTCCGACGCATTTTGCGTGAAGAGCTTGAGGCCGCGGGTTGAACCGAAGGCCATGACATCGGCGAGGTTCCGGTAGGCGTACCGGCGCTCACTTGCAATCCTGTTGGTTACATGCAGGAAATCCTCCTGTATCGGGGGCGTTTGTCCGCGAAAACGACGCGATATCAGACTATTGCGGCCACTCAAGGAGAAGTATTCTGTACCACATCGTTTGACCAATGGCGCACGCAGGCCGCAGTTTTGTCCGTAGCCTTACGTTAATAGACCAAGTTAGGGAGACCACCAATGGGTTGTGCGCGTTAGCCAAGCGCCAGGGCGCGTCGAGCAAACTATAGTTGTTTGCAGTACCTATCATCAGTGAGGAGGATTGTCTTGGATGCCGTTGAGTTACCGGAGTGGCTCGAGACGCTTCGTAGAGTCGAAGTCACAGACCGTGTCCGCAATGATCCTCGATCACGGGGAAACACGTTCTTCGGATTGGACATGGACCAGGCATTCGAAGCCATTGGCGGCGGTCAAGCGGATTTCGATGCCCCATGTGGAGACTTGTCCCCGGACGACTTGGCCTTGCTCTATGCCTACCTGAACCAGAAGGGGCACCTCGAGGAACTCGTTTCGGCGTTCGGACAACTCCTCGCGGGCGCGGGGCCAGCGAATCCCATCGTTGTTGACGTTGGCTGCGGCCCCTTCACCGGTGGACTCGCTCTGGCGGCGACTCTTGGGCAAGACCCGTGCTTCGATTACGTTGGTATTGACTACGCTGATTCCATGCGACGGCTCGGCGCGCGTTTGGCATGTTCGGAGCACGTACCCGGATGCGTGACAAGATATTGGGCTTCCGACATCGGCTCCGTGAATTGGCAGCGTCGCCCCGGATGGCGGGAAGTGATCGTAGTCGTCTCCTACTTGTTCGCAAGCCCGATCCTGGACGCCGAGGCCCTGTTCGGGGATCTGGAGCGCCTGCTTTCACGGCTTGGCCGCGGCTCTGTGACGTTGCTGTACACGAACTCCGCGGAGGAAGAGCCCAACCGCCAGTTTCCTGGTTTTCGGCAGAGGCTGATAGAGGCCGACTTTCGAGTCATTGTGGAAGGTCAGGGCGAGATCGTCGTAGATCGTAGGAACGGTCCGCGCGAGCGCAATCTGCACTATGCTCTCTTCCGCCGTCCGCAGCGTCGGCGTCTGCCACTCGGAGGATGACGTGCGGTTACCGACCTACGAAGAAATCGCGCGCGACGATGAGCAACTCGAAGTCTATGAGACGCCGTTTGATGAGTCGGTGTTTGTGGTGGGACCACCGGGCTCCGGTAAGACGGTACTTGCAATTCACCGTGCCCAAATGCTGGCCTTTGCCGACATCCGAGTGGTACTCATTAATTACAATCGGATGCTCCGACGTCTCATTGCTCAGTTGACGGAGCAGCAAATCCAGGCGAGGACCATGCACCAGTTCGTGAGCGCATGTTACCGCGCACAGGTGAACACTTTAGCGCCCAATACGGCACCGTACGTCTACGATTGGAATGCAATGTTTGCAACTCTGGAGCGCCGTGGTGTCACACCAAATCCGACGCACGTAATCGTTGACGAAGGACAGGACCTACCCAAGGAATTTTTTCGATACCTTCGGAATTTCGTGGCGACCGCCGTGACAGTGTTTGCCGACGAGGATCAGGCGCTCTCCGACAAGCGTTCCACGCCGCGCGACATCAAGGAAGCGGCGCGTCTCGACGATCCTGTTTACTTTGCGCCAACCATCGCAACACGCCTGAGATCGCGCGCGTCGCCGAATTCTTTCACGCGGGAGATGCCCCCGTCCCCGAGGTGCGTCGCCCGCCGTCGGGTGAACTGCCCGGCGTGGTCCTGTACCGCAAGAACGGTGCGACGACGCGTATAGCCAACTGGTACAGAGCACGAGGCGGCCGCGTCGGTGTTGCCGTGGTCAACAACGAAACCGGCGAGTTCCTGTATTCTCGGTTACGGGAACAACTCGCTGGACAACGGGTTCAATTCTACACAAGCGCCAAGAAAAACGAGGACGAGATCGATCTCTTGGAATCAGGTATTACGATACTGAATGTGCAGTCGATCAAGGGACAGGAATTCGACACTGTCTTTGTCATGGAGTTCGGCGAGTTACTTCTTGAGCCTAGTGTAGCGTCTCGTAATTGACTATACACTATGTATCTTCCCGTGAGCTTCCCTGGCGCGTTGGATTTTTGCCAGGATCGCCTGCCCGGATTGTTTCCAGACATACGGCTTGGGGTTCAGGTTGCGTTCCTCCAGATAACCCGTGATGGTTTCGACCAACTCGCCGACGCCGCGGAAGCTGCCGCCGCGAATGACGTCCTGGGTGAGGTCCCTGAAGAAACGCTCCACCAGGTTCATCCAGGAACTCGACGTGGGCGTGAAGTGCATGACGACCCGGTCGATGCCGTGCGCCTTGCGGAAGCGCTGGTTGTGCCATTTGACCCAGGACTTCACCTTGGCGTGCTTGTGGGTGGCGTAGTTGTCCACGATCAAGTGCAAGCTCACGTCGGGCGGCGCCTCCCGGTTCAACTGGCGCAGGAAGTCCAGCCACTGCCGGTGCGTGTGCCGGGCGGCGGTGCGGCTGAAGATCTTGCCGTCCAGATACGACAGCGCGGCGAACAGCGTGACGGTGCCGTGGCGCTTGTAGTCGTGCGTCCGCGTGCGGGTGTATCCGCGCATGACGGGAAAGCCGGGCTGGCTGCGTTCCAGGGCTTGGCACTGGCTCTTCTCGTCGCAACACAGCACCAACGCCCGGTCCGGCGGATTCAGGTACAACCCGACCACGTCCCAGAACTTCTTCTCGAAGTGCTTGTCGTTGGACAGCTTGAACGTGCGGGTCGCGTGCGGCTTGATGTCGTTGGCGCTCCACAGCCGTTGCACGGTCGCCTTGGACACCCCGGCCGCCCCGGCCATGCTCCTCACCGACCAGCGGTTGCGGTTCGGCGGCGGGCGCGTCGCCCCGAGAATGATACGCTCGCGCACGTCCGGAGCGATGCGCGGCTTGCGTCCCCGGCCCTTGGCGTCGGCCAAACCCGCCGGGCCCGACGCGCGGAAGCGCCGCTCCCACTTGATCACGGTCGCGCGGCTGACGCCCACTTCCAGCGCCGTCTCCGCCTGGCTCAGCCCGTCCGCCCGGCGCAGCACGATCGCAGCGCGCCGGTGGTCCCGCTGCGCCGCCGTGGGCCGGTTCAGCACCGATTCCAACGTCCGCCGCTGCTCCGCGGTGATGCTCAATGCGCGAATGGGCTGTGGCATGCCTCGCAGGGTGCCGGAATGTCATTGAACAGTCAATCTATTTGTGAGACGGTACACTAGCGAAGCAAATAAGCGCAAGATGTACATGCTTTGTGCCCGGGCGAGGGACAATCTCATCCTGATGTATGAGGGCGATCACGTGCCTCGCAGGCTCCTTGATCAGTTACCGAGCGCTGATATTCTGGAGCGGCCATGACCACACAGGAAAAACTTCTGCTGCAGGCTCCCCAGAATGCGCGTTTGGAGTGTGCAACGAATGGAGATTCGCCAAGCCAGAATCCAATCGTCGGCACTGGCCGGGAATCGCCGAGTTGGCTGGGTCTTGTGACGAGCCATCGAAGGCTATTCGACGCGAGCCAGGATGGTTGGCTGCGCCCACTCTCTCGCTCCTGCTTTCTTCTGGGGCACGAGAGCTTCGTATCGGAGGAGTTTCCCGCCGGGCGTAGCTTCGTTCCGGTCCGGCTTGCGTTCGATGTAGACAAACTTCCATTCCCGGACGCTCGGAAAGACCTCGATCGCTGTGCGGTGGGAAACAACAATGGAGAGGAGTCCCGGGTCGTTCACTGGCGCGCACCGATTCCCCTTTATGCGGTCAAGAAGGTAGAAGTCCCCTCTACCGAACAGAAAACCCATCTCTTGGCGATGGCAGGTCAATTCTCCAACGTTTCCATATCGAATACAGACGTCGCCGTGAACGATTTCGTGGTGCAATCCCCGGTGCCGGATGGTCCCTCAACCCCGGAAACGCAATGGCTTGAGTTACCCGAAACTCTGAATGCCATCCAGGGCGCAATGGCCATGGCGGTATGGGCAGTACCGCGCGTCGAGCCATGGTTTGAAGTACTGCAGCTAGCCCTGGTCTCCAATTTCGCCGCAGTTGCGGACGCGACCAGGAGATTCGATGCAAACTGGTTGAAACCTCCTTGGCTTGTTCGCGAGCCGTCGAGCACCGCTCGTGACGACGAGGACGACCAGGATCGGCTGTGGCGGGCGGCGTTGCGCTGCATGCGGTGGTCTGCCGCCGGAGACAAATCCCCCGGTGCAGTTGCCGAAGAAATCGCGCGAGAAGCTTGCCTGGACGCCACGAACCGGACTGCGGGGACATGGCTTGACCGGACCCGACGGATCGTCGCGGCAGAAGAGACGATCACGTGTGATGGTTGGCGACAGAACGGTGCCGGTCTCGCCATTTGGCTCGCCCTCCTACGGCCGGAACCGATGAGGTTCAAATCCTGGAGCACGGATCTGCCGGGCCTGCCACCGGCCGTGTGGTGGGCTGCGGCCATGCTATGCGGTTGGCGCCATGGTTATCGGGTTCTCGACAAGAAATTCCGAGGCAATGCCAGTCTGCGGGAGTTCCTTGCGACCCGCGCTCTGGAAGCTTCCTGGCCAGGCGGCGGTTCGGCAGTGCTACCTCCATCTCAGCGGTCGACCATTGTACGCACGCCTGAGCACGGGTGGTTTACTTTGTCCTGGTGTGGCCACCCGGTCATTCGCAAGCCGTGGCGATCCCGCGCCAAGTGGTACATCACTGACTTGACCGATGACGCCGCCGGCAACGCGGCTCGAAATCTTGCCGGTAAATTGGGATGGCCGTGCCTTAAACGATGGCTCGCCCTACCGGATGGGCGCGTGCCAACATTCGGCGGTGGAAGCTTGTTTGTCGATGGCGACGATCTTGTCATCGAAGGGAAGAAGAGCCTTCAACTGCCGAGTGCCGTTAGTGTTGAAGAGCGATTCGATCCCGACGAATTTCGTCACCAGTTGGTAACCGAGGCTGGCGTAGTTCCCGACCCGCCGGAAGCATCTCGTGGCCAGCGCGTAGGCGAGGTCCCAGGCCTTATCTACAGACCCGGTTTCATAACAGAGGAAGACGAGGCCAAACTGGTGGCGCTCATTGACGGAGCCGAGTGGAGTACAGAACTTCGGCGTCGGGTACAGCACTACGGCTGGCGTTATGACTACACGCAGCGCCAGATCGACGAATCGATGCGCGCTGGTGAATTGCCAGCGTGGGCACGGGAATTGGCCCAAAGACTTGTGGACGAAGGATGGATGAAGGACCTGCCTGATCAGGTAATCGTCAACGAATACTGCGGAAATCAAGGCATCTCACGCCACATCGATCAACCGCGCATCTTCGCCGAGCATGTAGCAACCATCAGCCTGCTCGAGACATGGGGTATGGTGTTTCGACGCCGCGACAGCAAGATTAAAGTCGAGATACCCCTTGAACGTTGTAGCGTTGCAGTCTTGACAGGGGACGCGAGATACAAGTGGACACACGAAATCCCAAAGCGCAAAACTGAACTGCTAATGGACCAGCATGGTAAGCGCAGGCGCGTCGTCCGGTCTCGACGGATTTCACTTACCTTCCGCAGGACGCGTCAGCGACGCAATGCCTGAGCACTTTCGTGATTGGTCACTTCAATTCCTTGAGCTCGACACCAAGGCCCCGCGCCGCCGTCGCGCCAGGCCGAGCAAACCCATACGAATGCGTTCCTCGTCGATATCGAAGGGGTCGAAGGGTTTGCCGTACCACCGGATCATGTCGCGGTGCTCGTCGTGCATCGGATTGCGGACAGCTTCGAGAAACCGCATGAACCCGTGGATCCCGCCCACGTCCTCTGGCGGACCCCGTCGTTTGCCGTCGACGAACGCCGGGTAATCTACGTTTGCTTCGCCCTCGGCGACGCGTTCGATGACGATATCGTGGCGCCAGTTGTCGCCGAAGTCGTAGACGTATACGAATCGCTCGACGCCGCGCGCAACCAGGGTTCTCAGCCGCAGACCCGCCGCCCGATAGAACTTGAGGCCCCAGAATTCGTCCTCCTCGCTCGGAACACCGTAATTGCGATTCCCGATGGTGAACTGGAACAGATGCGAATCGGTCCAGCCAAAGGCGATCTGGATGATGTAGTGAAGGGTGAGCAGGTGCGAGGTGAGCGGCACATCGACGCGGCGCCAAATCCTCGGTTGGATATCCTGCAACTCGATGTGGATGCGTGCGACGGGCTCGATCATGGGCAAGTATTGTAGACCCGTCGTGGTCAGCCTTCGACCGCGTCATCCCCACCGCGGCGCAGCCAGATGACCGCCCACGCGATCCCGTCCCGCCCGAATACGTCGGGAACACGTTCGCTGCGAACCGTTTGCAGGCCGTGCCGCCGGCCCAGCACTTCCACATCCGCGGCGGTGGCCGGCTCCATCGGGCGATCTGCAGGCGCTGGTCCCTGGCGCAGGGCAAGCATCATGCTGCCGCCGGGGCTCATCACGGAGACCAGCTTGCGGAACGCCCGGCCGCGAGCGCTCCGCGGCACGTGCATCCACACCGCGCTCAGCCAGATCAGGTCGAAGGTGAGTTTCGAGCGCAGCACCTTTTCCAGCGCGGGTAGGGAGTCGTCCATCCAACGGATGTCGGGGGAAGAGTGGAGTGCTTTCCCCATGGCGCGCATTTCTGCCGCAGGTTCGGCCGCGACGACCTTGTACCCGTTGGCGGTGAACCAGGCCGAATCCCTGCCGCTGCCGGCACCCATGTCTAGCACGCAGGCTCCCTGATCCGGCAGCAGGTCGAGCACGGATGCGTGGACTTCTTCGAACGGGAGGCCATCGTATCCGGGCGCCAGCGTGGGTGCGCCGGCGTTGTAGCCGGCTACTACGTCGCGGACGGTGAAGTGATCCTGGTCTTGGTCGCGGTCGCCATCGTAGTTGGTGGGGGCGGTCATGAGGTTGACGGACGGAATGTGGGCATCGTCTCGATTGGCTTGGATGTGTGGGCAGTCAGGGAGCCCCCGCGCCGCCGCGTCGATTTGTGGAGCTCTTTTTCGCTCATGCAACGCCCCGATAGATAAAGCCAAGCACGAGCGCGAACAGGCTGAACTGCGCAACGAGATACCCGGTTTCCATTACGATGAAGCCGCCCGTATTTGGCACATTCTGTTTCGCGACCAGGGCCAGGACATGCGACGTCCAGAAAAACAGCCCCATGAGGCCTGCGAATTGGAAGGCTCGTACAAAGCCGGCACTGCCCGAATCAAATAGCGGATAGATCAATGCCAGGACCAAGCCCTGAATGACAATCGCTGCCAGGCCTACGGGGACGTTAGGCTCCCCCTCGAAATAGCCGAAGGCCTGATATTTTTCTTTGAAGAGTCCAAGATGCCAACCCAGTGCGAGTGGGAAAACAATCACGACATAGCCTGCCGCGGCCAAGAGTATTTTTGTCATTGCAAGATCCTTTGCTGCGGATGGCCGGCGCCTTTGGGCAACCTCACGCGGCGCCGTTCCACTGAAATTCGCCTCCGGGTCCAAGCGGCGAGAACGGGTTCCAGGCGAACTCCCAGACATGGCCGTCAGGGTCGGCCGCATAGGCGATATGCCCACCCCAGAAAATGTCGTGGGGCTCCCGGATCCCTCGCGCACCGGCGGCAAGCGCGGTTTCGTACAGTGCCGCAACCTCATCCTTCTCGCGAACGTTGTAGGAGAGCGTTACCCCTGATCCCCGGAGTTTCTCCGTTGTCACACCCATTTCTTCGGCAAGCTTCGCCCGCGGATAGAGTCCCAGTACCTGCCCGATCAGATCGAACACCACGATGCCGTCGGGGCTGTCCACCCGACGCCATCCCAGCGCTTCGTAAAAGGCTGCCGCGCGACCCATATCGTCCACTGCGAGCGTAATCAGACTGACTCGCTGGTCCATGCCACTAACGTCCTCAAGTGAATGAGCGGATTCTAGCGTTTCACCCAGGTCATCGGTAAGCTCGCTGAGCAATGTGCGGACGCGGCGGCTCCCCACTTCGTTGCGCCGTGCCGGTTCGCGGTGCTGTCCCGGTTCGCCGTCGACTGGCGCCATTCCCGTACAGACGATGCAGCGCACCGGCATCTTCTCGATGTTGGCGCAGGCGCTGGTGCAGCACCACGCGCGGCTTCTCCCGCGAATGAGGATCATATGATATGATTTACGGCCCTTAGCGCGGCATAATTATATCATATGATTTATTCGGATCACGTTGGTGCCGTCGGTTGACCCGGAACCGTTTAGACATCAGTTGGCCGTCCTATGTCGAAGACGCAAAACGCGCCGCTTGGGTTTCCCGCGCCAGTGGAATGCAGGTTGCATGTCAAGCAGTGTTACCGGAATGCCGTTTACCGATGATGAGGCGTGGCATCTTGTTGCTGATCTTCTTGATGCAGGGCACCCCGTCAAAGTCATCGACATGAACGACAAGCCAGGAACTCACGGCTTTGTCTTGCTGGTTGATGTAGACGGGCATGATCGGCAGCTATACATAAAGGTGCAGTTGGGAGCCGGTGTCGCAATTGGCCGCAGCTTTCATTGGTCGACGATTGATGGCTAGTTGAGGAGCGCTTCAGCGAAGAAGGTACGAAACATGGACCTCGAGATGCGAGAAGACGAATTAACCTGCGCGGCGTGCGGAGCAAATAACCTGAGCCGTCGCATGGAAATGGACGAGTTTGAATACGGGTCGGGACAAAGCGCCGTACCCCTGAGCGCGAACGTGGTCGTGTTTACCTGCAGCGACTGCGATTTCGAGTTTACGGGCCCGAGCGCCGAGGTTGCGCGCCATGAAGCCGTATGTCGACATTTGGGCATCATGACTCCCGCGGAGATCAGGGAATTGCGAGGTCGATATGGGCTGTCGCGGCAATCCTTTGCGTCAATCACGCGGCTGGGCGCTGCCTCGATCGCCCGGTGGGAGGCAGGCTCGCTTCTTCAGAATCGCGCGTACGATAGTTTCCTGTACTTGCTTTGCTTCGAGGACAATCTGCGCCGGCTTCGAATCAGGCACGCGGTGGCGGCTCCCGGCGAGCCCGTTTCTGCGTCTGTGAAAGCGCCGGGATTCGCCGTGTCCTCACCGAAGTATTCGCCTGCGGGGGAGATCCGGGACGCGCCCATGCAACGTGATTCGGACAAGCGGCTAGGGCTGCCCGTGCCCCACATCTCCGTGCTGGACTTCACAAAGCCGCCGCGCTATGGTGCGCGTCATGGATGTTCAGAGCCAAGTCATGCGTTCGCTGCGTGCCGATTTGCCTCGGCTTCGCGACGTCATTGCGGGAGTGGTTTCGGAGGGGTTCGAAAGCCAAGGGAAGCTGGCCGACCGGGTCTGCGAGGCGTTTGCGCTTCGCGACGGACGCGGTCGGTGGCAACGCGCAAGCTGCCATCGGGCATTGGCGGTGCTGCAACGGGCCGAGCAGGTTGCGCTCCCGTCGCCGCGCCGTCCTGCGGTCGGGGGACATGGCCCGCGCCTGCTCGCTCAACCGGTGGCGCCGGCGGAAGCGGTGCCGAGCGCGGTCGGACAGGTGCGTGAGTTGGCGTTGGTGCGGGTCGACAGCGACGCGCAGCGCTGGCTCTGGAACACCCTCATGGCGCACGAACACCCGCGCGGAGCGGGTCCGTTCGTCGGCCCGCAGTTGCGGTATCTGGTCGGCTCCGCACACGGCTGGCTCGGGGCGGTGGGATTTGCTGCTGCGGCGCGGCGCCTTTCGGCCCGCGACGCCTTTATCGGCTGGGACGATGCGCAGCGGGCGGCGCATCTGCACCGGGTGCTGGGGCTGTGCCGGTTGCTGATCCGCCCCGGCGTGGCTTGCCGCAACCTGGCCTCCTGGGTGCTGGGTCAGGCGGCACGGACGGTGGTCGAGGATTGCCGGCGCCGCCACGGCTACCGGCCCTGGCTGTTGGAGACCTTTGTCGACGAGCGCCAGCACAGCGGCGCCAGTTGGCGCGCCGCCAATTGGCGCCGCCTCGGAGAGACCGCCGGACGCGGACGCAACGACCGCACCCATGCCGCCTCGACCACGCCCAAGGCCATCTACCTCTACGCCCTGGAACCGGCCTTTCGCGAGCGTTTGCAACTCCCCGCCCCGGGGCCGGCGCCGCTGGACCCCGGCGCCGGACTCGATGCCGGGGTCTGGGCAGCCAACGAATTCGGCGGCGCCCCGCTGGGCGATGCGCGCCTGAGCGCACGTTTGGTCAAAAGCGCGCACCATATGGCACTCTACCCCACACGCGCCAGCCACGGAGCCCGCGCCTTGATCAAGGGCCATTACCGACTCATCGACCAGCCCGCCGACAGCGAGGTCACCGTCGAACACATCCTGGCGCCGCATCGGCAGCGCACGGTGCAACGGCTGCAATCGGAGTCGACGGTGTTGTGCATTCAGGACACCTCCAGCCTGAACTTCACCCGGCACGGGCAAACCGAGGGACTGGGCCACCTCGGGTCGAACCAGACCGGCGCCGTGGCCCGCGGCCTGAACCTGCACGCCACACTCGCCGTCAATCCCGATGGGGTGCCGCTCGGCGTGCTGCGGGCCGCGTTCGATGCGCCACCGCCGCCGGACCCCGAGGCCAAGAGCCGCAAACCCCTCGAGCAGAGAAAATCGTTCCGCTGGATCGAGGGCCTGCGCGACTGCGCCGAGGCGACCGCGCCCCTCGATGACACCCGCGCGGTGTGCGTCATGGACCGCGAGGCCGACTTTTTGGACCTGTTCATCGAGCAACACGACCGGACCCCAACGGTCGACGTGCTGGTTCGCGCCAAGACCAATCGCGTGCTCGGCCACGACACCGACGGCAACGGCGAGAAGGTCGTGCGACACCTGTTCGACGAACTGCGCAGCGCCCCGGCCCGGGGGCGGTGCCACGTCGAGGTGCGCCGGCCGGGCGCGCGCGAGAAGGCCAGCAAACAGGCGCAACGCGCCAAACGCACCGCCCGCACCGCCCGGATGACCCTGCGCTACCAACCGGTCGAACTGCCGCGCTCGACGTCCGAACCGCTGACACTGTGGGCGCTGCATGCCCGCGAGGAACACCCGCCCGCCAAGACGCAACCGCTGGAGTGGTTTCTGCTCACCACCGTGCCGGTGACCGAGCCCGAGGACGCCACGCGCCTGCTGCGCTGGTATAGCCTGCGCTGGCGCATCGAGGACTTCTTCCGCATCCTCAAATCCGGTTGTCAAATCGAGGAACTCCAACACCACAGCGCCGAGCGACTCGAGCGCGCCATCGCCATCAACCTGGTCATCGCCTGGCGCATCCAGTTGATGGTCCAACTCGGCCGCGAGGTACCCGAACTGCCGGCCGAGTTGCTGTTCTCGAATCTCGAACTGCGCGTGTTGGCCACCTTCGCCCGTTCGCGGAAACTCAGCGAACCCGAACACCTCGGCACGGCGGTGCAACTCACCGCCCGGCTCGGCGGCTGGACCGGGCGCAAACGCGATCCCCCCGGCGCGCAACTCCTGTGGCAGGGCCTGACACAGCTCGTCACCATGTCCTTCGCCCTCCAACTGCACGACGAATACGGATGACACAAACATCAACAATCAACCAAAGTCCAGCGCTATATGTGGGGCACGGGCAGGGCTAGGGGCGTTAGTGTCCGCCTTGGCCGAGGAATGGCACATTCAGGACGAGCGCGGACGCGACGCACTGGAGACGCGGTTCCGAGCGTATTTCCCGGAGTTGGTCGAGTAGGTACGATTCGGCAAAGTTCGAATGCCGCACACCCCGGCAAATGAAACTGGCTCACGCATTTTGTCGTTACCAGAGCACGACGGCAATTCGTTCAATCACGAGCTGGCCGCCACACCGCAAGCTGCTGGTCGCGCCTCAACACCATCTGCTGGACCATCAGACCCTCGAATACATCCTCTGGCGTGACGCTTTCTTCCAGGCCGAACACCGCCGCGGGCAGCGCGCTTCGGGCTTCGTCCTCGAACTGGTTCCTGAGGACGAGGTCGCGGCGATAGGCCAGGTCCCACCATTCGAGTATCTAGGAGTTTTCGCAGCGGACTCGCTGCGCTGACGCGCAGGGAACTTTGTCCACGCACGCGACGCGGGAGAATCGCATTATGTTAAATGGCGCCAACGTAACCTATTGAAATAACAGGAGTCTGAATTTAGTTCCATGCAAGCCTGCGCCGTAGAAACCGGCATGGGACAATACAGGCATTGGATTGTTGAGGATTCGATGATGCCGACGAGATTTCGCCCGTACCATCCGGATCAGGGGTTGTTGCTGCCGCCGGATATGCGGGATTGGTTGCCGGAGGGACACCTTGCGCACCACGTTGGCGACTTGGTGGACGGGTTGGACATGACGGCGTTTTACGCCCCGTGCGAGGGCGACGGTCGTCGCAAGTCCCCGTACGAGCCGCGGATGATGCTGAAGGTGTTGATCTACGGTTACGCGACGGGTGTGGTGTCCTCGCGCGGTCTGGCGCGCAAGCTTCAGGAGGATGTGGCGTTCCGGGTGTTGGCGGCGGGGAACTTTCCGAGCCACCGCGCGCTGTGCGAGTTCCGGCGGCGTCATCTCGGGGATTTCAAGCGGTTGTTCGTGGAGGTCGTGCGGTTGGCGGCGGAGGCCGGGGTGGCGAACTTCGGCAAGTTGTCGATCGACGGGACGAAGGTGCGGGCGAACGCCTCCAGGCGCAAGGCGATGAGCCACAAGCGGATGCGCGAGGAGGAGAAGCGTCTTGGGGGCGAGATCGAGGCGTTGGTGGATCGGGCGCGGGCGGTGGACGCGGAGGAGGACGCGCGGTTCGGGGAGGCTTTCCGGGGCGATGAGCTGCCGCAGGAGTTGAGCCGGCGCGAGGACCGGCTGGCGGCGGTCCGGGCGGCGAAGGGCCGTTTGGAGGCCCGGCAGCGGGAGGCGGACGACGCCCGGGGCCGCAAGCCGGGAATGAAGCGCAATCCGAAGGGCGGACGGCCCTACAAGCGCGACTACGGGGAGCCGGAGGAGAAGGCGCAGGACAATTTCACGGACCCGGAAAGCCGGATCATGAAGACCTCCGCGGACGGTTTCCAGCAATGCCACAACGCGCAGGTGGCGGTGGAGGGGAAGAACCAGTTGATCGTCGCGGTGGAGGTGTCCTCGAACGCCAGCGACCAGGGCCGCTTGGTCCCGCTGGTGCGGGAGGTGGAGACCGCCCACGGGGAACGCCCGGCGACGGTGCTGGCCGACGCCGGGTACTGCAACGAGGCGGATCTGGCCAAGCTCCGGGCGCTCGGGGTGGACGGCCACGTGGCCTTGGGCCGGGAGGGCCGGCGGCAGGTGGCGGTGGACGCGGAGAAGCATCCGGCCAAGGCCGCGATGGCGGAAAAACTGGCCACGGAGGCGGGGCGGGCGCGGTACGCGCAACGCAAATGGCTGGCCGAGGCGCCGATCGGCTGGATCAAGGAGGCGCTCGGCTTCCGCCGCTTCAGCCTGCGCGGCCTGAACAAGGTCCAGGGCGAATGGGACCTCGTCCGCCTGGCGTTGAACGTCAAGCGGCCGCAAGGGCTTCAACCGGCCTGACGACGGGGGGTGACGTCTCGATGCCGGGGATCCAGCGCCGGTATGCGGCCGAACGGGGATCGGTCCGGGCGCGCATGGCGCCGATCCCATTTCATCACTGTGCATTTGTCCAGTTCTTTGCCCAGCCATGTCCATGTGCCGCCTCCCCGACACATTCGTTCCGGTGCAAACCGTTCTATGGCGCACGCTTGCATGGAACTAAATTCAGACTCCTGTTATTTCAATAGGTTACGTTGGCGCCATTTAACATAATGCGATTCTCCCGCGTCGCGTGCGCGGATAAAGTTCCCTGCGCGTCAGCGCAGCGAGCCCGCTGCGAAAACTCCTAGGACCGGGACCGCTCCAAGGCCTCGGGCCTGGTCGTGGTCGCGGTCGCCATCGTAATTGGTGGGGGCGGTCATGAGGTTGACGGACGGAATGCGAGCATAGACTCGTTTGGCTTGGATCGGTGGGATTATAGCGATGCGGTCGCGCGGCCTCGCTACCCTTGCCAATGTTGGACGCACGGACTCTCGGACGTATCTTGCGTGAAGAGCTTGAGGCCGCGGGTTGAACCGAAGGCCTTTACATCGAATGCCACAAACAATTCACTTCAGTTGTCGCCAGCGAGCACCACGGCCGCGGCCCCTTGGTTCAATGAACCCTTCCTTTTTCATTGCCCGAAGCACGAGCCGAATCGTCTCTCGGCTGACGTCCGGACATTCGCGCTCGATGTCTACGATCCGGAACGGTTTGACCTTGCGTTCTACCGCTTCTCTGACACGCTGCGACTTCGCTTTCCCTGGCTGATCGAGATTACCGACGCGTTCTTCGAACTCCTTGTAAGCGCGTAACAGTACACTCCAGAAGTAGTCAACCCATGGCATCAAGGTACGTGGTGGTGAGGGAATTCATCTGAAACGGCTATAGAGGGTATTTCAATATCTATTTTGCCCTCTTTTTCTGCTTACTACCCTTTATGGATCTCTATTTTGGCAGACGAAGTGCAGTGTTTTCCGGTAGATGCGACGATTGGGTGGCTGAGCTTCTCCGGTCAGAAAGGGCTTCCACAGTTCCTCGGGCGCTGGTTTCAGAACGCGGTCCACTGTTCCGAACGCCTGTTGGTTCTCGCGGAGCGTTAACGCCAACCCGGTAGAGAAGCGTTCCATCACATCCTCGATGGAGACACCGCCGGCCGCATAATCGATCTCGAGCCCTTGAGCCATCCAGCCATCGTCGTTCTGCCAGACGACAACACGCAAGCCCTCGATTTGGAAGCTCTCCGAATTTGACATAAACAAACGCTTGATTGGTTTCAGTAATTTACGAAGCAGGTTCATTACATAACCTTGCAGTCCTCAGTTTACCTGGCCATTTGGACAATCGAGAATACACGAAATTACGTCATTTCAAGATAATTTGGACGTTGACTTCGTTGAAGGCGCCTTCGGACAACCTCACGCGGCGCCGTTCCACTGAAATTCGCCTCCGGGTCCAGGCGGCGAGAACGGGTTCCAGGCAAAAATTAGACATGGTCGTTGGGACGAGGGCGCGCATGACACTGATCGTATAGAATCCGCCGCTTGCCGGCACGGGCGGGCAGGCAAACGGGTTTCCCGCCAAACAACGAGATCGAATTTCACAAGGCACGACAACCATGACCATGAACGCCACGGAAGAAACCCGCGCGACCGCCTTGCTCGACAAACCCCTCCCAACCCACCGCCAAGCCTACAGCGACCGAACCGCATGGCTCATGGCGTGCCTGTCTGAGCTGGCCTACCTCAGATTCAATCCCCTGTTCGCAAGCGCAGATCAGAAGGAGTGGTTCATCGAGAACATCGCAAGGCTGATCGACGACGGCCGCAAGGTTTCCCTGCTGAGACTCATCGACAACGTGGCGTACGACCCCGAGGGCGAACGGCGCATGCTCGAGGACTCGCTGGATTCCCTGAGACTGGAACTCTCGGCAACGTTCGATCGGGGCGGGACCCAGGCCATACTGGTTTCCGGCGAGCACTTCATCGCGCTGGCGTTCCGGGGGACCGAAGCGCTGAGCATCCGGGATATCAAGTCGGACGTGAGGGCCAACAAACGAGCCTGCGAATCGGGCGGGCAAATGCATTCCGGCTTCTACGACGCCTTCGAGAACGTTCGGTCGATGGTCGAGGCAGCCATCAACGACCCGGCGCACGCGGACAAGCCGCTCTACGTGACGGGACACAGCCTCGGTGGAGCGGTGGCGACCGTGGCCGCCAAGAAACTGGCGCATCCGGGTGGCATTGCGGCTTGCTACAGCTTCGGGGCGCCGCGAGTCGGGGATGACGATTGGATCGCCGAAATCAGGTCGCCGATCTACCGCCTGGTCAATTCGGCGGATTGCGTCACGATGCTGCCGCCATCGAGCGAGTCCGTTGCGCTGATCGCGTGGCTCCTTCGCTTGGTATCGAAAGCGCACATCCCCATAGTCTCGTCAGCGACCGGTTGGCTCGCCTCATGGCTGCGGACGGCATTCGGGGGATACCTCCACTGCGGCGACATGCGCTACCTGACCAATTGCCCTCCGGGGGCCTACGGCCAGGTCAAACTCCTCTACGCGGTCGGCCTGTTCCGGCGGCTGTATGGTTTCGGGGTCAAGAAATGGCCTCTGCGGAAGTTTCTCAAGGACCATTCCATCGGCATTTACCGGAGGAAGTTGATGGTTGTGGCGGAAAGGGGGAATTGAGGGCTTCCGTTGGACGATCACGGTCGAATCGTGCCCGTCAGTGCCCCCGAAAATGGGACCGTAATTGTCCAGGCGGTAAGGATGTATCAAGTCGCCGGCGATAGCCGCTCAACGTGTATTTGGTCGGCCTTCTGCATCGCCTGGGCCAGCGCATACGCTGATTGAAGCCGATACCAGGTTTCGGCGCCTCCGCCGAACGCCTTGTCGAGGCGAATCGCCATCTCCGGAGAGATGCCCGCTCGGCAGTTGACGATATCCGAAAGCTGCTTGCGGCTGACCCCGAGCTTGCGCGCCGCCTCCGAGACGCTGAGCCCGAGGGGCTCAAGGCAATCGTGTCGAACCGAAAGTCCCGGATGAGGCGGATTCTTCATGGCCATTTTCCGATCCTCCTAGTGATAGTCAATCAAGTCCACATCGCGGACGTCAGGTCCATCGAAGCGAAACACTACGCGCCAATTGGCGGACACGGTCACTGACCAAAAGCCGTCCAGTTCTCCTTTCAATGGGTGGAGACGAAACCCTGGCAGATTCATGTCGGCGGGCCCGGTCGCTACATCGAGTCGGGCCAGTACCCGCTCGACCTTGGCGATGATCTGCGGAGCAACTCGACGGCGGTCTCCCTTCACGAACAATCGCTGGAGACCCCGGTGACGAAAGCCAACAATCATGCTCCACCTGTAACCTATCACTACTCAGGTAACAGGACAACCAGGACGTCGTTCCCGAGCCGTTCTGCAGGGCTCTCCAAAAGTCGGGGCGTATAGCCTGAGGCTGTAAACGGTGAGGGAAGCGGTCAGGCTGTGCAAGGTCTGGCTATTCAGAAGTCGTTGTGGCATAAAGGGGGTCATGGTGATCTCGGTGTTTTCCCGTGGCCGGTTGAAGTTGCGCGATGTGTGGGTGCGCCCGGTGCGCGGCGTGGCGGAGCGGCGGCGTTGGGACGCGCTGATGAGGGAGTTTCACTATTTGCCGTACAAGGGATTGTTCGGTCAGTCGCTGCGTCACGTGGCGGTATGCGGCGGGAGCCGGGTTGCGCTGCTGGGCTGGACGGCGGGCGCGTTCAAGGTCGGGGTTCGGGACGAGTGGCTGGGTTGGCCGCCGGAGCGGCAGTTTCGGCGGCTGAAGCTGATCGCGAACAACAGCCGTTTCGCGTTGCTGGTGGGCAAGGGGGAGGTACGCAACCTGGCCTCTCGGGTGCTGGGTCTGAGTCTGCGCCGGCTGTCGGGGGACATGCGCGCGATGCACGGTTTCCCGGTGCTGTTGGCGGAGACGTTCGTGGACCCGTCGCGGTTTTCGGGGGTTTGCTACCGGGCGTCGAACTGGCGGATGCTGGGCCTGACGCGCGGTTATTCGCGGGTGTACGGCAGCCCGGCGCGGTGGCGCGAGCACGGCCAGCCCAAGGAGGTTTACGTGTACGAGCTTGAAGCCGGCGCCCGCGAGGCGCTACGCGATGGGCGCGAGCCCGTGGAGGTGCGCGAGGCGCCGATGCCGGCGGGGCAATTGCGCAGTCTTCACGACTTTCTCGGGGAGATGGAGGATTTTCGCAAACGGCGCGGGCAGCGCTACAGCTTGGCGAGCTACCTGACGATCATGATCGCGGCGCGCCTGGCCGGGTATCGCGGCGTGAGCGCGTTCGGGGAGTTCGCCGCCCGGCTCGACGAGGCGCAGCGCCGTGCGGTGGGCGGGTTCTTCAGCCCGACGCGCCAGTGCTACACAGTGCCCGCTGCCTCGACCTTCCATTACATCCTCTCGAAGCTGCCGCCGGACACTCTGGATCGGGCGCTGCGCGCCTGGAGCGCCCAGCATGCCGGGCTTGCGCCGGTGGCCATGGACGGCAAGGACGTGCGCGGCGCCTCCAGGCGGACCGAGGGCGAACGCCAGATGATGGTGGCCGCGGTGGAGCACGGCAGCGGCCTGGTGCTCGGGCAGGTGCGCATCGGCGCCAAAAGCAACGAGATCCCGGCGGTGCGCGAACTGGCGCGGCAACTGGACCTCGCCGGGCGCGTCGTCACGCTCGACGCCATCCACGCCCAACACGACACGGCGCGCTGCTTGGTGGAGGAGTGCAAGGCCGACTACGCGATCACCGCCGTGAAGGGCAACCAGCCGAGCATTCGCGAGGACCTGGCGGACATCGACTGGAGCCAGGCGCGCTGGAGCGCCGAGGCGCTGCACAAGGCCCATGGGCGGCTGGAGACCCGCCGCTGCGCGGCCTTCGACCTCACGCCCGCCAAGTGGGACGGGCGGTGCGATCTGCCCGCACGCCGTCAGGCGCTGCGCGTGCAGCGCGAGCGCGTCGTGGTCAAGACCGGGGAAAGCACCCGCGAGATCGCCTACGGGCTCACCTCGCTCGGCGTCGAGGAGGCCGGACCCGACGAACTGTTGAACATCGTGCGCCGCCACTGGGAAGTGGAGAACCGGGTTCACTACGTGCGCGACTTCAGCTACGACGAGGACCGCTGCCGCGCCGCGGCCGGGCATCTGCCGCAAAACCTGGCGGCGCTCAGCAACGCCGCGATCTCCATCGTGCGCGCGATCGGCCACTTCGACTACATCCCCCAGGCAAACCGCCACTACGCCGCACGCCCGCAGGATGCGCTCGACGCCATCCTGACCCCCGCGCCGCCCTGACCGGGCACCCCGCGGACCCCCGACGGCGCACCGCCCGGCCGCGCCGCGGCATCCCCGTGCGCGCCGCGCCTACTCAGCGCCCAGGCACCAACCCATACCCCCGAGCAAACCCGCTCAACGCCTCCCCACCGCCCTGGACCGACCGGCGACCCCTCCGCTACAGCCACACATCCCCGTCGGACCCATCGCTCAGCCTCACCGGAACCAACCGGACCGGGACTTTTGGATAGGCCTGAGCCGTTCTGCCACGTCCACGCTACAGTATTGGCATCAATGTATAGTGTCGCCCTTCAAATTGCGCCAAACCAGCATGAAACTCTACGTCGCTCCAGCTCCGGTCGCCCGGGGCTGTTACGCAGACGATGTGGAGGAGTCGTACAGCACCGAGTTGGAGCACGCTTGATTTCACGCCACTTTGCACTCGCCGTGCTCGCCCTCCTGACCGCTTGCGGCGGAGGAGGCGGAGGATCGGACGGCCCCGAACCCGCCGATCCACCGCCGCCCACCGGCACCACGCCGGCACCATCCGGTCCCCTCACCATCGAAGCCGGCTACGGCCGGGTTGTGATCCCCGGCACCCACGTCACCTTGTCCGCGACAGTAACCGAAGGAGAATCCTCATCCACCACATGGAGTCAGACCGCCGGGACGACAGTGACGCTGGACCCGACCGACTCGCTCACCGCATCGTTCACCGCACCGACCGTGGACTCCAGCGAACTCCTTGCATTCGAGGTAACCGCCCGGAACAGCGACACCACCGCCACCGATATCGTGTTGGTGGAGATCTGGGTCCCTGGCCAGGACCCAAACGACGGCACTCTCCTCGGCGACTTCTCCTCAAGAACCGGCTGGTCCTGTGACCAGGACCCGGTCGCGGCCCCGGAACTGACCACCCAGGATCTGGGCGCGGTCACCGAGTACTTCACCAACGGTATCCCCGGCCATGCCACCGGCACGTTTCCCAACGGCGGCAATCCGAACACGATCCAGACCGTGTTCCAGACTTGGAATGTACCGAAGGTCCCGGAACGAACCGATACCGTCACGGAAATGGCCACCTTCGGCGTCACGCTCGAGGGGATCAAGCTGGAACGCGACACGGCGGAGAGTTTCCGTAACGAAGGCGTATGGCGCTACGAAGCCATCACCCCGGGACTCGCCCAGCGGCAGACCGACGGCGCGCGCTTTCAATGGCTCGGCACGGACTGCAACAACGCCCACGTGCAGCCCACCGGCGCCTACCACTACCACGGCCTGCCGGAAGGGCTCATCAACCGCCTGGGCGAGGGCGTGGACGGCGCCACGGACATGATCGCAGGAGGATTCGCCGCCGACGGCTTCCCGTTCTACCTGCGCTACGGCTACCGTGACCCGAACGATCCGCAAAGCGGCCTCATAGCGATGCGCGGCAGCTGGATGCTCCGCCCCGGAACCCGCCCCAGCGGCCCGGGCGGCCCCTACGACGGCACATTCCGCGAGGATTGGGAATACGTTGAAGACTCCGGAGACCTCGATGAGTGCAACGGCCGCTTCGGCGTGACGCCGGAACATCCGGCCGGCGTCTATCACTACTACATTACCGACGACTATCCATACATCCCGCGGTGCGTGTTCGGGATGCCGGATGGAACGTTTCGGGTGCGGAGGTGAAGGGCCGAAAAGTAACCGCAAATAGCCCATAAATTAATCATATGATTTACTCTCGGGCGATTTATTCGCATTCTCTCTATCATATGAGTTTACTTGGGCTGGCTGAGAGCCACGAGGGGAAGGATCATGAACATCAGTGTGCTGGATGAAGGGATGACCTGCGCGGCGTGCGGAAGCGGCAATCTAAGCAGCCGACCGGAATTAGACGAGTTCGAATATGGAGCGTCGGGAGCTGCCGTTTCCCTGAGCGCGAAAGTGGTTGTCTTTGCGTGTGGCGACTGCGACTTTGAATTCACTGGCCCGAGCGCCGAGGTCGCGCGCCATAGCGCTGTATGTCAGCATCTGGGGATCATGACTCCCGCAGAGATCAGGGATTTGCGTGGACGATATGCGCTGTCACGACAAGCTTTCGCGTCGATTACGCGCTTGGGAGCAGCGTCAATCGCGCGGTGGGAGACCGGGTCAATTTTTCAGAATCGCGCTTACGATAGTCTTCTGTACCTGCTTTGCTTCGAGGACAATCTGCGCCGGCTTCGAAACAGGCACGCGCCAGTGGCTTCTGGTGAGTCCGTTTCTGCGTCTTCGACCGAGCCTGACTTCACTATGCCGTCACCTCAATTTTCGACTGCGGGTGAGATCAGGGACGCGCCCATCCAAGGGTTTTTTGATGATCGGCTGGAAGCACTGATATCCGCCTTTACTGGGGAATGGCACCGCCAGAACGAGCGCGGGTGCAATGCGCTGGAGACGCGATTCCGAGCGTATTTCCCCGAGTTGATCGAGTGAGTGCGGTTCCTCCGACCCTGGTAGCTTAAGGTTCAGAAGATCTTGACTGAGGCGCCGCGGCCCTCGATTGAACCTTGCTCCATACCCAAAGCACAACCATCCCCATCAACAGCGTATCGATAGCAGTCACGCTCGTAAGGCTCCAGTCACTCATTCTCTCGACGAACCCGACGGCGCAGCCAAGGCCCCAGGCGGTCATTGCGTCCCACCGAAATTCCGGGACCGGGTCGTGCTGGACGATGGCGATTCGGGTCTCCCGGAGCAGGAAGTAATCTGCCAAGTAGACTCCGGCGATGGGCGGCACAATGATTCCCAGCAGGATCAGGAACTCCACGAAATGATCCATGATCCCGGCAAGCGCCAGCAGCGTGCCGATCACGCCGGAGACCAGTGTGATGACCCAATCCCGGACCCTGGGCATCATCCGGGCGATGCTCAACGAGGCGGAGTACAGGTTGTTGATGTTCGTTGTCCAGGTCGCAAGGACCATCACGATGAGCACGGGGATGCCGAGCCCCAGGCTGGTCATGGAAGCGATCGGCGACGCGCCATCCATGAGCACGGCATCCGTATTGGTGCCTCCTACGTCAACTCCAATTCCATGCACAACGCCCCTTCCACGGGATTGTCGGCGTAGCCGCCGATCTCGTGGAAGCCCATCGAGCGGTACAGGTCGATGGCTGCGCGCATGATGGGAAGCGTATCGAGCCGGACGGCAACGTAGCCCATTTCCCGGGCGGTCTGGATGATCTGCTCCGCGCACTTCCTGCCCAGACCGTTGCCTCGAAATCCGGGCCGCAGAAAGAGGCGTTTCATTTCGCAGATGCCGTTACCCAGGTCTCGCAGAGCGACGCAACCTGCGGTCTGTTTTCTCTGGCGAAGAAGAAGCAACCTGCCTCCAGGCGGGCCGTATACCCGCTCAAGGTTTCTGAGTTCCTCCTCGAATCCCTGGAAGCACAGGTCTACCTCGACGAAATTCTCGTACTCGCGCAGCAGCGTCCTCGCCTGTCGAAAGTCTTCTACGGTAGCTGCGGTGATGAATTCCGGCATGGCGGTCGAGTCAGGGAGAAGGCTCAAATCGCTTTCCTTGCGCGTTTCGCAGCACGGAAAAATGCCGGTTATCCAACTCGATTATCCGGTCGTCGCCAGTCGCAGACCGCTGTCAGCGATCGCCAACAATGTCGTTTGCCCAGTCGCGTTCCAGTTCAGCATCCAGTTCCCGCGCAGCGGCGGTGCCGCGGTTGATAATTCCCTGCCATGGCAGTTTGCGCTCCCTGGACGTGTAAAGGTGTTGTTCCAGAGCCTCACGAACCAAGGACGACAGGCTCACGCCTCGGCGTTGCGCTTCGCGCTGCGCCATCAGGGCGAGGTCCTTTGACATCGAGATGGTTTTTCGAGGCATTGGCTTGATCGTGAATGAGGTGATGTAGAACATACTTCAAATGCCCCGTGCGCGGCCACAGACGGTGCCACGAATATGCCGAGTCCAACACAACGTCAGTCCGCCGAGGCTGTGGCAGACTATCCCGCAGGTTGAGCACCACACTATCCATCCGCCGCCTCTCTCGGCGAGACCGCCCGGTCCTGGACGCATTCCTGGATCGCCACCGGGCGTCGTCCATGTTTCTGCGCGCCAACGCATTTCACAGCGGCCTGGAAGACGGCCCGGAACCGTTCCGCGGCCTCTACATGGGCGCCTTTGACGGCGATGCGCTGACGGATGTGGCCGCCCACTACTGGAACGGCAACATCGTTCTTCAGGCGCCGACCCGGCCGGCGGAACTGGCGCTGGCCGTGGCTCGCGAATCCGCTCGACCCGTCAACGGCCTGCTGGGACCGTGGCCCCAGGTTCAGGCGGCCGAACCAGAACTGGACCTCGACCGCACGCGTCTGGGCAAGGTCGTGCCGGAGTATCTCTACGGCCTCGATCTCGCCGATCTTGCCGTGCCGGAGTCATTGTCCTCGGGCCGTGTCGTTCATCGCTATGCGAGGGAAGGCGATCTGGCGACATTGGTCCCGTGGCGGCATGAATATGACCTGCACACCATGGGTTTCCCCGAACACAGCATCGATGACGGCGCCAACCGCGAAACGCTGGTGGAAATGATCGAAACCAACCGGCTTTGGGTGCTGGAAGAGGCTGGCTGCGTGGTATCCATGACCGGCTTCAATGCCGCCCTGCCGGACATGGTTCAGGTGGGCGGCGTGTTCACGCCGGTCGAGTGGCGCGGCCGGGGCCATGGGCGCGCGGTGGTGGCCGGTTCATTGCTGGACGCCAGGGCAGAGGGTGTCGTGGAAGCCATCCTGTTCACCGAGGCGGAGAACCGTCCGGCGCAAAGGGCGTATGAGGCGCTCGGTTTCGAGCGGATCGGGGACTACGGGATGGTGATGCTGGATCCGGTACAGGTGAACGACTCAGGTTGAGGTTTGCAGCAACGCGAGGTCAGGATGCCTCTTGTCCCTTCGGGTTCTTCGACGCTGATCCGATTGGGATGGCGACACGAAAACCTTGCAAACGCAGAACGTAATTACCTAATAACAGTAGAGCGTGATAACCTAAACATCGTAGTACCGAACAACCTAACGACGGTAGAAAGCGATTCAGTCATGGCCACGCCTTCGCAAAAGCTTGCCGAGTCCCTGCAACATCTGCGCGCCTTGCAGCAGAACGGGGTCATTGCGGTGCGCTCGAACCACCTGACCCGTACGCACAGGGAGCGCCTGCAACAAAACGGCTTTCTGCAGGAGGTCATGAAAGGCTGGTACGTTGTCGCTCGTCCGGACGAGCAGGCTGGCGAAAGCACCGCCTGGTACGCTTCGTTCTGGGACTTCTGTGCCGCGTACCTGAACGCCCGGTTCAATCAGGACTGGAGCCTGTCCCCGGAACAATCACTGCTACTGCATACGGGGAACCGGACCGTGCCGCCGCAGCTTCTGGTCCGCACGCCCAGGGGCGGCAACAAACCGACAAAACTGCTGCACGAGACTTCCATATTCGATGTACGGGCGGCGGTGCCCGAAGCCGGAGCGGAGGATTCGATTGGCGAACTGCGGGTTTTTTCTCTGCCCGCAAGCCTCGTCAACATCGGTCCCGGCATGTTCCGGGCCAGGGCGACCGACGTGCGTGCGGCGCTGGCCATGATCGGGGATGCATCGGAAGTATTGTCGATCCTCCTGAATGGTGGCCGGAGCGTCGTGGCCGGACGACTGGCCGGCGCTTTCAGAAACATCGGCCGGGACAGAATCGCGGACGATATTCTCGCCGGCATGCGAGCCGCCGGCTACAAGGTCACCGCAACGGATCCCTTCGAAGATGCAAGCAGACTGCTCTTCCGTTTCCGTGAGCGGTCTCCGTACGTCACCCGCATTCGGCTCATGTGGCAGGACATGCGCGATGCGGTGATCGCCGCGTTCCCGGCGCCGCCCGGCGAAGAGATCGGTGTCGATGCCTACATGAAAAACGTCGACGAAATTTATGTCTCGGATGCCTACCATTCGCTGTCCATCGAAGGCTACCGGGTGAGCGAAGCTCTGATCGCAAAGGTGCGGGACGGCGAGTGGGACCCGGATAACGACGACGAAGATATTCAGCATCGCGATGCGCTGGCGGCCAGGGGCTATTTCGATTCATTCCAGGTTGTCAGCAATAGCGTGGAGAAAGTCCTGAAAGGTGCAGATGCCGGACAGGTCGCGGACGTTGACCATGGCGACTGGTACAGGGAGTTGTTCGCTCCGGCCGTTGCGGCGGGCATCATCCAACCCGGCGATCTGGCCGGGTACCGCGGCGGTCCGGTGTATATCCGGCAATCCATGCATGTGCCGCCGCCACGCGGAGCAGTCGTGGACCTGATGCAGGCGTTGTTCGACCTGCTGCGCCAGGAGGAGCATCCTGCCGTGCGCGTCGTTCTCGGGCATTTCATGTTCGTCTACATCCACCCCTACCCGGACGGCAATGGCCGCATGGGCCGATTCCTGATGAACGTGATGATGGCTTCCGGCGGTTATCCGTGGACCGTCATCACTGTCGATCAGCGCAATGACTACATGTCCACCCTGGAGCAGGCAAGCGTCCACGGAGATATCGATCCGTTTGCCCGGTTCCTGGCCGGGCTTCTCTGAGCACGGGTCACCGGTCCGGGCACAGTTAAGCGGGAATAGTAAGCGGGAATAGCGGACTCAGGTTCATCGGGCTGCTGGTGCGGGAGACGAGTGATGCAAGCCTTCGGCCCCATTGCGGCGTTGCTCGCAAGCGCCGCTCTCTTGCTGACGGGAAACGGCCTGCAGGGCGCGTTGCTTCCGGTGCGGGCCTATGAGGAGAGCTTCACGACGCTGGAAATGGGCGTCCTCGGCGCGACCTACTTCCTGGGATTCGCCGCCGGGTGCCTGATCGGCTCCCGCATCGTCCGCCGGGCCGGCCACATCCGCGCCTTCACCGCCATGGTGTCGCTGGCCTCGGCCATGGTGCTCGCCCACGCCTTGGTGCTGGACCCGGTGGTGTGGTGGGTCTGCAGGGGCATCACCGGACTCAGTTTCGCCGTGCTGTTCCTGGTCATCGAGAGCTGGCTGAACGAACGCTCCACCAACGAGAATCGCGGCCGCATGTTCTCGATCTACACGATCATCAATTTCTCCGTGGTCGCGGTCGGGCAGATGATGCTGACGCTGGCCGACCCGCGGGCGTTCACCCTGTTCGCCGGTGCGTCCATTCTGATCTCCCTGGCCGCGCTGCCGGTGGCGCTGACCCGCGCCGAGGCGCCGGCGCCCCTGGAGGCGATCCGGTTCAGGTTGCGTCACCTGTACCGATGTTCGCCCATCGGATTTGCCGGCGCCGGGGTGGTCGGGTTGGCCAACGGTGCGTTCTGGTCCCTGGCGCCGGTCTATGTCCTTGCAATCCCGGTGGGCGGCGGCGCGGACATGGTCGCCATTTTCATGAGCCTCGCCGTGATCTCGGGCGCCATCGCCCAGTGGCCGTTCGGGCACGTCTCCGACCGGGTGGACCGGAGAATCGTGATTCTCGTTTCGTGCATCGGCAGCGCGGTGGTGGGCATCGCGATGGGGTTGTTCGCCGACCGGTGGGCCGCCGGCCTCTGGGTATTTCCCTGCCTGTTCGGCTGGTTTGTCTTCCCGCTCTACGCGCTTTGTGCGGCGTACATGAACGACTGGGTGGAGACCGGCGCGTTCGTCGAGGCGGCCGGCGTCCTGCTGTTGCTGTTCGCGGTGGGCTCGGTGGTCGGCTCCGTGGCGGCCGCGGCAGCCATGCAGGTTCTGGGCCCGAGCGGCCTGTTCTTCTTCACGGCAACGGTCCACGCGCTGCTCGCGCTCTTCACGTTGGCCCGGATGCAGGTCCGCGACCCGCTGCCGATCGCGGACCAGGAGCCGTTCGCCGAAAGCATCCAGGCGGCCTACACCGTAGCGCCGATCGATCCTCACCCGGTGGAGGGCGAATAGCGGCTTGACCGTGGCTGGTCCGAACTTGGGCAGGCCGCGTTGATAATAATGCTGCCGTGAACTTGCAACGCGGACGCCCGTTTCAGAACTCGATACATTTGATTCGCTCGACCACGTCGAAGTGCTTATCGTTGCTCAATACCACCATTGCGTGCTGGCGGGCCAATGCGGCGCTTCGATTCCCGCATCCCCTTCGGCCCACGCAGACAAGGCATTGGTGTCAAGGATCATGGGAGGTTCTTGGGGGAGAGCGTCTCGAATTCCTCTTCGATTAACCTGAGGACACGGCGGTTTTCCTCGCCAATGTCTGCCAGTGCTCCGAACCCTGCCATCCAGGGAGGTGTCTCCCGGTCGTTGCGGTTCTCTGCCGTGCAACGACGCACCCGCTCCTCAAGCGCTTCGGTAAAGAATCGTTTCAAAGTCATGCCACGGGCTGCGGCGATGGACTTGGCAAGTCGAAACGTGCCGTCGGGGAGGTCTATGGTTGTCTTCATCTAACCATATTTCCATAAATATGGGAACACAACAAAGGCTACGATCAAACTGATACGATGAGGTCGACGGCGGTTGATCGACTCGAACGGCGATCAACTGAAGGAGTGAAGAATATGGCTTGGAATCCGGGCGCGCTGCGATGGTTGGGCAGTTTTTCGTGCGCTGCGTTGTTGGTGGGATGTGTCGTTTCGACCGACTCGCCGCCCGACTCTTCACCTGCCCAACCCTCAGTCGCGGCCAATGTCGCGCGCAACGTCATCCTTTTCATCGGCGACGGCATGGGCGTGTCCACCGTGACGGCCGCGCGGATATTCGACGGGCAATCGCTTGGACTGAGCGGCGAAGAGCATTCATTGATCTTCGAAACGTTTCCGCACGTTGCACTGGTCAAGACCTACAACACCAACCAGCAGGTGCCTGACTCCGCGGGCACCGCGACCGCAATGATGACCGGCATCAAGACGCGCGCCGGTGTGATCAATATCGGGCCGCAAGCCCTTAGGCGCGACTGCCAGGCGGCACTTGACAACCCACTGATGCCGTTCGGCGTTACCGCCGGGGAACGAGGCAAATCTGTCGGGATCGTGACCACCGCGCGATTGACACACGCAACACCCGCAACCGTGTTCGCGCGCACGCCCGAACGCGATTGGGAAAGCGACCGCTACCTGCCCGAGTCCGACCGGGCTCTGGGCTGCCGGGACATTGCATACCAGTTGACCCATTTTGATGTAGGCGGCGGGCTTGACGTGGTACTGGGCGGCGGTCGCGCCGAGTTCTACGGCGGCGGGCTCGACGGCAATCGGGTCGGCGAGCAGGACGACCTCATCCAGGAGTGGCTGGATGGCGACCCGAACCGAACGTACATCGCCACGCAGGACGAACTGGCGCAATTGCAGGCGGCGCACGAGCAGGGAAATCAACCGGGGCGGCAGCCGGAAGAACTACCGGGACCTCAGGCGGCGCAGCAGCCGGGGCAACAGGTCCTGGGCACCTTCTCGCGTTCGCACATGACCTACGTCGCAGAGCGGACCCCGGACACAACCGAACCGACACTGGCGGAAATGACATCCGCGGCGATTGACCTCCTTGCGCAAGCGGAGGACGGTTTCTTCCTGATGGTGGAGGGCGGCCGAATCGACCATGGCCACCACGACGGCAAACCGGGTTACGCACTACTTGAAACCCAGGCGTTCGCGCGTGCCATCGAAGCGGCGCTCGAGAAAGTCGATCTCGAGGAGACGCTCGTTCTCGTGACGGCGGATCACTCCCATGTGTTCACCATCTCCGGCTACCCCGTGCGCGGGAATCCGATTCTCGGCCTGGTGGTTGAGAACGACGATTCCGGTGAGCCGTTACCCGAGGCTGCCGTGGATGCAACCGGCACACCGTACACGACCCTGGGCTATGCGAATGGCCCCGGCGCAGTGCCGGGACAGCCGAGGCCAGTTCCCGAAGTCGGTGCAGGCGCCGTGTATCAGTCGTTTGTCCGCATCGAGCGTCCACGGATCGACGGATCGCTGGACTACGGCGAAACACACGGTGGCGAGGATGTCGCGCTCTACGGTATCGGGGTTGGTTCGGACCGGGTCGGAGGCGTCATCGAGCAGAATCGGATCTTCGACATCATGATCCGGGCGTTCGGCTGGGAGGACGAGGAATGAGGCCCTCCGGGGAGTGAGGCCCTCCTGACTTCCCGAACCGCAAGTCTCGCCGCTTGAACGGCGTGGATTCGAGTCCTTTGATCGATCGTGCCGTGGCAGAATAGACCAGCAAACCGCAATTCAGGCCAGGAGCAGGCGCCAACATGAAAAGACCAACCGCTTTTGCAGTATCGACCGCCGTTGCGATTCCGCTGTTGCTGGTTGCGCAAATCGGCAGATCACAGATCACCACGCCGGTTATGGAGTTGGTCAAGGCCGACGATATCGAAGCACGGGAGATGCAGGACGGCCGCGTGACGCAACGCATTTCGGCAGCCACGGTCGGCCTGATCAAGGTGGAATGGCCGGCCGGCACGTCGACGACGGCGCACAACCATGCCAACGAGCTGGTGCTGCATGTCCTGGAAGGGCGCCTGATGGCCTTCAGCGGCGGCGAGGAATTTGTGGCCGAAGCCGGGGATGTCATAGTAATTCCGGCGTGGGTGGACCATCGCTACGAAGCGCTGGAAGACTCCGTCACGGTGGAGGCTGCAGGACCTCCCTAATCGCTTCTCAGTCCGCTCCAAAATCACGCTCGAATTGCGAATTTCGCCAATTTCGCAGACCAATACGAATGAGCGGCCGTCGTTAGCGGGAATTGCTGACCTGTAGCCGCATGGCGGTGGTGGGTGAAATGGGCGCCGTCGCTTTTCGCGGTACCGGATTGTCTCGAAAACCATTGCCGTGCGCCCCCGCTCCCGGATAATCTCTGTTGCGCTGCGGCGGGGAGGGATGTGCCCGTTCGGCATTATCGTCGCGCCGTTGTGAAAGATAGAATTGAATGGCCCAGAGCAAGGGGAGCTATTCGAAATGGAAATACCCGTGAAGTACGGAATCGCTCTTGGTGTCATCGTCGGCGCCATGGGGTTCGCGCTGGCGATTCTCGAACTGCATACCAGTGAGGCGGCGCCGGCGCGGTTCGTCATTGCCGCCGTCATCATCAACGTCGTGATCGTCGTTCTCGCGACGCGCCGCACCGCGCCGTATTCCAACTGGGGCCGCCAGGTTCGCAACGGCCTGGTGCTTGGCGCGGTTGCCGCGGCGATCATCTTCCTGAGTTCCTGGGTAATGACCGCCGTGGTGTTCCCCGACTATTACGCCGAGTTCGCCGAAGCCGCGCGCGAGCGGGCGGTTGCCGCCGGATTGTCGGCCGAAGCGATCGGGGAAGCCGAAGCGCTGGCAAGCGGTACGCCGGTGGGCTCCGCGTTTTCAGGCGCCCTCGGTACGGTCATTACGAGTGTGGTGGTCGCCGCCATCGCGGGGGTCTTCAAGCGCACCGGTTAAGCGGCCGGCGCACTTGCCGAAGCGCAAGGCGAAAGTGCTACTCTCGGATTGAATGGCAACAGGCGCGGAGCGCCCTCTGTTCCGAACGCGCCCGACTTCGCCCGACTTTGCCCTACTGTCTTGAGATTGCAGGCCGGCCGCCCCGCAGCACGAACTTCTGAACCTTGCCGGTCGCGGTCTTCGGCAGGTCGTCAATGAAGCTCACCCACTGCGGTGTCTTGAAGTGGGCCAGGTTCTCACGGACGTGAAGCTTGAGCTCATCCTCAGTGGTCTCGGCGCCGTCGCGCAGCACCACGAACGCATGCGGCGACTCGCCCCATTTCTCGTGGGGCATGCCGACGACTGCAACCTCCCGCACCGCAGGGTGCCGCAGCAGGCAGCCCTCCACCTCCACCGAAGAGATATTCTCCCCGCCGCTGATGATGACGTCCTTGAACCGGTCGCGGATCTCGATGTAGCCGTCCGGGTGCATGACGGCCGCATCGCCGGAGTGGAACCAGCCGTCCCCCATGGCCGCGGCCGTCGCATCGGGGTCGTTGTAGTAACCCTTCATGACGACGTTGCCCCGCACGATGATCTCGCCCAGCGATTCGCCGTCGCGCGGCACGTCCCGGCCGTCCTCGTCCACGACCCGCACATGCCCGGAAGCTAGCATGTCCACGCCCTGGCGCGCCTTGATGCGGGCCCGTTCGGCAACCGGGAGGTCTGAATGCGCCGGTCGCGGTTCGCAGATGGTGATCAGTGGCGAGGTTTCGGTGAGGCCGTAAGCCTGGGTCAGTTCCCAGCCGAGTTCGCGCTCGATGGTTTCGATGGTCGCCGCCGCCGGGGGAGCGCCGGCGGTGAACAGCCGTACGCCCCTGGGCGCTTCGGCCCGGATCTCCTCGGGCGCGTTTGCGATGCCGATGAGCACCGTGGGCGCCGCGCAGAACATGGTGATCCTTTCGTCCCTGATCAGCCGCAAGATGCGAGTCGGTTCGACCTGCCGCAGGCAGACATGAGCCATGCCGCGGGCGGTGTTGATCCAAGGGAAGGTCCAGCCGTTGACGTGGAACATCGGCAGTGTCCACAGATACCGGTCGCCGGGCTCCAGGTGATGGTGAGCCAGAATGCCCATCACGTTCATGTAGGAATTGCGGTGGGTGAGCATCACGCCCTTGGGGCGCGCGGTGGTGCCGCTCGTATAGTTGATGGTGAGCAGGTCGTTCTCGTCGATCTCGGGTTTGACGAAGTCGGGTCCATGCGCTCCGAGAAGCGTCTCGTAGTCGAGCCACCGGTCGCCCGGTCCTTCCAGCGCCACGAAGCGCTCGACGCCGGGCAGATCGTCACGGATGCCGTCGACGGCCCCGATGTGATCGGCGTGGGCGCACACGACCCTGGCGCCGCTGTGGTTGATGATGTACTTGAATTCTTCCGGCTGCAGGCGGAAATTGATCGGCACCAGCACGGCTCCGATCTGCGGAACGGCGTAGAATGACTCAAGTTGCGCGTGGGTGTTGGGCGCGATGTAGGCGACCCGATCGCCTTGCCGGACGCCCAGGCTCTGAAGCGCCGCGGACCATCGATCACAGCGCGTGAGGAACTCCCCGTACGTGAACCGCAAGTCACCGTCAACGACGGCTTCACGCTCCGAATAGAGCCGCCGCGCGCGGCTTGCGAACTCGATGGGACTCAGGGGTGTTTCCATGGTGAGAGGTTGCCTCCGATCGAATCCCGGTCACCGCTCCCGGTCAGTTCGCGCATTATCCACTACCGTTCAAGCAGCTTGTCGAATTTCATGGCGCTAACACACCAAGTATGGCAAGTTTATGCGACAAAAAACGCTTGTGTACTCCCGGCGCGCCGACATGTACGATTTCAGCCGAAGACTTCCCGATGGGACGAATGTACGCACCAGTTTGGTTTCTCTCACGCGCGCTGAGTCGGTTCGTGCCCGCGGCGGCGTTTTATCTGTCGAGCGTCGTGTCCGCGCTCGCTCAGACGCCTGACATCGAATGGCGGTCGATGGAGGCGCTAAACGCTGAATTGCCCGACGCGGTGCAAGTATTCTCCGGCGCCGATCCGAACATTCCGCTACGGGCCTGGTATGTGTCGGTACGCCCCGACGCCGATACGGTCCGAACCGGAATTCTGCTCTCCGATGACGAGAACGACCGCCGCGAAAGGGTATCGTCCTTTGCAGCCGACACCGGCGCCTGCGTGGTGGTGAATGGCGGCTTCTTCTCCATGGAGCGCACGCCGGCGACGCATGCCGGCCTGCTGGTCGTCGACGGCGTGATCGAAGCCCCGGCGACGCGATCGGTGCTGCGCGGCGACATCCGGTACGAAACCGCGCGCGCCGCTCTCGGCGTGATGGCTGACGGGTTCGACATCGCCTGGGCCACGAGCCGCGATGGGCAACTGCAGGCTTGGTCGGAACCGCCGTCGCATGTGCCTGGCAGCCCCGCAGCACTTGAGGGCGAACCGTCGCCATGGCCCGTCGAAGACGCCGTGGGCGCCGGTCCCGCCCTGGTTTCCGACGGCCAGGTCCGGGTGAGCACCAACGAAGAGGTCTTCTTCGGTTCGGCTATTCCCAACACGCATCCGCGCACCGCCGCCGGCATTCGAGCCGACGGCACGTTGCTCCTGGTGGTCGTCGACGGTCGTCAGCCCGTCAGCCGGGGAGTGGACCTGGAACAGCTTGCCGCCCTGATGGTGGATCTGGGTGCGGAAGAGGCGCTGAACCTCGATGGCGGTGGCTCGTCGAGCCTGTTTGTAAACGGCGGACTGCTCAACAGGCCGTCTGGCGTCACCGTGGAGCGCGAGGTCATGAGCGCGATCGGGGTGTTCTGCGACTGACGACGAGAGCGTCCAGGGAAACGGTCTCCAAGCTGAATTCAGGGACCGAAGCTGGGCGGAAATTCGCGCGGTGGCCTATGGCTACCCGCCATTGGCGGTTACTGACCGTTCTCCACCAGGTACGCCCGCGACCCCTCCGCATCCAGCAACGGCACCACCTTGTCCGGGTCCACGCGGACCATCAGATAGGTGATGTGATCGTCGATGCGGGTGAACTGGTGCCCGGTACCTGCCGGAATGACCAGCACGTCGCCCGCTTCAAGCTCATACGTCGCGCCGTCCCGCACCCCGGCGGAGTTTCTGCCGGGGCCATTGAGAAACTGCACGGCCCGGTTGTCCGGCGGGCGGCGCTGGCTGTCGATCAGGTCGCCGCCGGTGAGGTTGGTACCCCCGCCGCTCAGGACGTAGTAGACCTCGGTGACCAGATCGTGCGAGGCGACGGATTGGGGTCGCGGCTCGTCCAGCGGCCCCCGGTGCACCAGCGCCACCTGTACGTTGGTCCTGCCGACATCGATGGAACGCACCTGCAGGTCGGTGAGCCCCGTCTCCATCGCGACCCGCTCGTAGGCGGCGATTTCGTCCGCGGGCACGTAGTCCGCGGGACACAGCGTGCAGCTCGGCTCGGGGCCCGTATCGGCGTCCTGCGCCGACAGTCTCCCCAGCACGAAGGCGGCCAGGACCAGCATCGAACCGGCCAGTAGGGTAATTCTTCTCATGATCGCTCCTCCCAAGGTCTGTAGTTCTCGTGTCTGGTTCTTTCGGCGGCCAGGAGCGCGCAGCCCGCGCATAGTTGAGTCGCACGCTCAGGGTAGTTCTCGTGTCCGGCTCGTTCGGCGGCCAGGAGGGCTCATTCAGCCTGGTGAAAGGCCTCAGCGCCAGTTGGTCTCCCATTCCTCGACCATCCCGGCGACGATGTCGGGATGCTCACCCGCCAGGTCGTGGTGCTCACCCGGGTCGGTGGAAAGGTCGTAGAGCCGCCAAGGCGTGGTTCCCTCGCCGCCGGGCGGCGCCTGGTTGATGATCTTGTGGTTTCCGCGGATCAGCGCTCCGGCGCCGCCCATGCCGCCGCTCCAGCCGGCTGCATCGCCCGGTGGGTGAACGTTTGAGGCATTGCCGGTCAGGTGCCGCCAGGCCGAGCGGCCGACGATGTCGTTGATTGTCCGGCCGTCCCGGTAGGGACCGGCACCCGGATGCTCGGTGCCCGCGATCTCCAGGAACGTCGGCAAAATATCCATGAACGTCATGAACTCGCTGCTGACGCCGCCGGCGGGGACCGCGACCGGGTAGTACACCAACGCCGCGGCGCGAAGTCCACCTTCGGCGAATGTACCCTTCAGATACCTGAAGGGCGCGGTGGCCGCTTCTCCGAAGCCCCGCCCGTGGTCGATGAACGAATTGCGGCGCCCGAAGTTCTCCAGGCTGTTGTCGATGGTATCCGGATCGTACGTCGGCCCGCCGCCGGCGGGCACGCGCCCCGTATCCACGCCGTGCTCGCCGCCCGAAGCGCCATGGTCCGCGGTGAACACGATGACCGTATTGTCCAGTTGGCCGCTCTCTTCCAGGTACTCCACGATTCGCCCGATGCTCATGTCGAGGTATTCGAACATCCCGGCGAAGATCTCCTGGGCGCGGGAATAGCGGCGCCGCTCCTCGGGGCTCAGGTTCGACCAGGGCTCCACCACCGGCTCGAATCCGTCGAGCGTGGCCCCGGCGGGCAGGACGCCGACCTCGGTGGCGCGCGCGAAGCGCTGTTCCCTGAGTGCGTCGTAACCTTCGTCGTAGCGGCCCGCATAGCGGTCGAGCCAGTCGTCCGGTAGCTGCAACGGCCAGTGCGGGGCGTTGTAGGGCATGTACGCGAACCAGGGCGTGCCTTGTTCCGTGGACTCGATATACTCGAGCATCCTGTCGGTAAAGTGGCGCGTCGCGTAGAAGTCGTCGGGGACATCGTCCGGCGTCAGTTCGCGACCGTCTTCCCAGTAACCGAACGCATCCCTGAAATACTCGGCAAAGTAGGGACCGGATCCGATGGCCAGATAGAACGAGCGATCGAATCCCCGCGACTCCGGCCGGTAGCCGTCCACATCCCCCAGATCCCACTTGCCGGTCATGTAGGTGGCGTAGCCCGCGTCCTTGAGCAGTTCCGGGATGGTTGCGAAGTCGAGACCCAGTACGCCGCCGCGGTACTCCCCGGGGTAAGGCTCGTTGGCGGCGACAGCCCCGGCGCTGGCCATCAGCATCAGCCGCGCGGTCCGGCAGGCGGAGGACGCGTGCAGGTTGTTGAGCCGGACCCCGCCATAGGCAAGGCGGTCCAGGGTCGGCGTGGAGATTTCACCGCCGAACGCGCCGATGTCCGTGAAGCCCATGTCGTCGGCGACGATGAAGAGAATGTTGGGCGGGGCGCCGGCGGCCTCCACAGACGCCTCAGGGGCGTTCTGCCCGGCAACGGCTGCTTCCGGCGATTCCTGGTTTGAGGCGGGATCGTCGGCGGTGCAGGCGTGCAGTCCGCCAAAGAGTCCCAACGCGATTGCCGTGGTCCAGTGCTTCATTTTTCTTCTTCCATGCGTGTGTTGCCGCCAAGTGTAGAGCAAAAGCGCAATGGCCTGACGGTGAAACGGTTCCTTGACGCCCGAATGCATCAATGCCTGAACGCCGAGTCATGCGCGGTGTGCGCAATCATGGTTCCGCTACCGTCATCAGCACCGCTCCCTCAAGTTGAGCCGCCTGCCGATCGAAGGTATGGAGCCCGTCTGCCCCGGATCTTCTTGCCGCCGCCGCGATCATTCGATCGGAAAATTCCGCGCCACCTCGCCGGTAGCCCTCGGCTGCGCGGATGACATCGTCGGGCGCCTCGATGTGCAGTTCTTCCGAAGCCACCAGTTCCTCGAATATGTCGGCAATTTGATTTCGGGAGCAGCCATATGCGCGCTTGAGAACCCAGGATAGTTCCACAGAGACCTCGCGGCACACAAAACCACGCTTTTCAATGGTCAGGGTACCCAGAAGGGCACGGGCAGCTTGTGCCTGGACAATATCATCGGCTACGAGGTACCGCACCAACACATTGGTGTCGAGCGCAATCACCCGTTGAGGGCTCCTTCTTCGATGGCACGGTCCATTTCCTGGAGCGTTGCCGCGGGACCGCCGTGTTTCAGTGCCCCGAACAACCGTGAGAGGGGCCTTATGGGCACAATTCGTACTTCGTTGTTGTCAAGAATGACATAGCGCACGCGATCTCCGGGAACGACGCCGAGCGCCTCCCGCACGGGTTTGGGCAACGTTGTTTGCCCCTTTGAAGTAATGGCGGATTCAACCATTGAAAAACACCTTGATTCCTTACATTTATGCATTACGCCTTGATTATTATTCTACTGGCAAGGAATCTTGTCGCACAACAGCCATTCCCGCCAAGCGCCGAGAGACCCGACAATTGGCCTCCAGGATCACGCCCCAATGGCGAATTTCGCCGTTTATTCGGGCCAAGACGGATGAGCGAGCGTCGTTAACGGGAATTGCTGGTCGCACAAGGCCGGGATTCGCAACTTCATGCGGCTCTGGTTCAGATCACACACAAGCAACTACGGCTTCAACGCCTGGTAAAGGAACGGCAAGCTCCTGTCCATCCGGTAGTCGATCCCCGAGTGTGTGTCGGGGAACTCCTCGTAGACGTGCCTGATCCCGGCCTGGGTCAGGCGCTTGGAAAGGATCCGGGTGCCGTAATGGATGTGGTACTGGTCCTTCCAGCCGCAGTCGATGTAGATGCCCCTGAGCGTCATCAGATCGTGAGCGCAGCGCTCCACCATGTTGATCGGGTCCCGCTTGAGCCACGCCCGCCACCGGGCCGGCAGCATCTCCCCGGTCTCCAGGTTGATCGGCAACCGAAAGCCCAGCGGCGCCTCCGGGAGGGGGTCGTAACTCGCGGCCATGGCCACCATCATCAGGGTGTGGACTTCGGCGCGGGCGAGTTTTTCCCTGGCCCAGACCGCCTCCAGAAAGCGCGCCACCCGGCCGTCATCGAAGCCGTCCTTCGCCCGCTTCTCCTCCTTGAGCACCTTGATCGGGCCTTCCTCGCGCTTCTTCGGGCGGTACCTGGCAAGCTCGTTGAGGACATTGGGCCAGTCGCAACGGTACAGGAAGTCGAAGTAGGCGTCGCCGGAGTGATTGGCGATGGCTCCCCAGTATCCGGCGTACTTCATGCCGTGCACCATGGCGCCGTAGCCGCCGGAGGACTTGCCGAAGCAGCCGCGGTGATCGCGGGACGCCAGGGTGCTGAATTCCTTGTCCACGAACGGAATCAGTTCCCTGGTCAGATAGTGGGCGTATTGGCCCATGGCCGAGGAATTGATGTACTGGTTGCCCCCGAGCGCCGTGAAGCAGTCGGGAAACACCAGGATGCACGGCCCCATCCTGTCTTCGTGGATCAATCGAGCGGCCCGTTCGGGCACGTTCTCCGAGAAGTTTCTCCAATTGGTATGGGACTTGCCGGAGCCGGTGTAGCCCACCAGGTCGAAGAGCACGGGGAAGCGTTGACCCTGGCGGGCGGCCTTTCCGTATCCGGGCGGCAGCCAGACGTCCAGCGGGCGGACGTGGGGATCTCCCAGCGGGTTCTTCCTGAGGACCCTGGAGCGGTGCTCCAGGGTGACGACCTTGCCGGTCGGCCAGTCGATGCGCTTGCGAGCCATGGCTCAGCCAGCGCCGTTTGGGGGCGTGCGGGCTATGGGTCCGCCCGCAACGGGTTTGCCGGAGGCAGGGCTCAGGCCCGACGCGGGCGCGACCATCGTGCCGCCGGAGCCCCTGGTCACAGAGTCCAGCCCGAGGCCGGTTCCGCGGGATCGGACACCAGACCCACCGACCTGATGCCCCCGATGGCGGCAAATTCGTCCGCCGGCGACTTGTCGCCGGTGACGCCGACGGCGCCGATCGCGCTGCCTTCGGCGTCGCGGATCAGGACGCCGCCGGGCACGGTGGCGAAGCGCCCGCCGGAGATCACGCTCAGCGAGGCGCCGAACAGCTCCCGGCCCGCGACGTGCTCGCCCAGCTCGCGGCTGGAGATGCCCATGCCCAGCGCGCCGTAGGCCTTGGCCGTGGCCACCTGGACGCGCATGATTCCGCAGCCGTCTTCGCGCTTGGCCACGATCTGGTGGCCGCCGGCGTCGAGCACCACGACGGTCAGCGGTTGCAGGTCGTGTTGGCGGGCGAGCCGCAGCGCCTCATCGGCGATGGCGTCCGCCTGGGCCAGGGTGAGCGAGACTTTCAGGGGCGTGGGTTTGGCCATGGGATTCGATTCCGGTTGGGCGAGAATGACGGCGATATTATCCCAGCAATTCTCATTTTGCCGCCTGACTTCACTCTCAGGCGCATGAAGGTCCCCTCTTCCGGTCCGATCCGGTCCGATCCGGGCCAATCGGCCGCCCGGACCGTCCCGCGGAGGGGCGTGAAGGGCATAATGGGAATTGCTGATATTATCCCCCCGCCCCTCAACATTGAAGAAATCGCGGGATCCCCATGCTCGAAACCATGCTGGAAGCCCTGTTCGCCGGGCTGGGACTGATCTTTCAGTGGCATGTGCTCGGCTACTTCGCGTTAGGCTGCGCCATCGGCATTCTGATGGGCGCGATCCCGGGTCTCGGCGGCGCCATCGGCCTGGTGTTGCTCCTGCCGTTCACCTTCAGCATGGAACCGGTGGCGGCGTTCGCGCTGCTGCTCTCGTCGTGGGCGTCGACGTCCACCAGCGGCGCCATCACTTCGGTGATGCTGGGCATCCCCAGTACGGCGGCCTCGCAGGCAACCGTGCTCGACGGTTACCCGATGGCGAAACGGGGCGAGGCGGCCCGGGCGCTGGGCGCGGCATTCACGTCGTCTGCCATCGGCGGCGTTTGCGGGGCCGCCGCGCTGGGCATCTCCCTGCCGCTGATTCTGCCCGTGATCCTGGCATTCGAATCGCCCGAAACCTTCATGCTGGGCGTGCTCGGCCTGGCCATGGTCGGCTCGCTCTCCGGGCGCTCCATCCTCAAGGGGGTCACGGCGGCCATGCTCGGCCTGTTGCTGGCCATGGTGGGGTTCCCGGAGTCGCAGGCGATTCCCCGCTACACCTTCGGCACCCTGTACCTGCTGGACGATCTGCCGCTGATCCCCGTGCTGCTGGGGCTCTTCGCGATCCCGGAGATCATGGAACTGGCGATCAAGAACGTCTCCATCGCCCGCAGCGGCCAGGCGGCGGATACGCGCCGCGGGCTCCTGACCGGAGTGCGTGATGCCCTGCACCACTGGTGGCTGGTGATCCGCTGCAGCGTGATCGGCGCCTACATCGGCATGCTGCCGGGACTCGGCGCCTCCATCGTCGGCTGGGTCACCTACGGCCACGCCATGCAGAGCGCCAAGGACCAGTCGCAGTTCGGCCAGGGCGACCTGCGCGGCGTGCTCGCGCCGGAGGCGGCCAACAACGCGCTGCGGGGCGGGGCGCTGATCCCCACCGTCACCATGGGCATCCCCGGCAGCGTCGGCACCGCCGTGCTGATGGGCGCGCTCATCATGCTGGGCCTGCGTCCCGGCCCCGGCATGCTGGAGGCGGAACTGCCCATGACCTTCAGCTTCGTGTGGATGATCGCCATCGCCAGCGTCATCGCCACCGTGGTGCTGCTGTGGACGGTGCAACATGTGGCCAAGGTTGCGTTGCTGCCCGGGCACATGGTGGTGCCCGGCGTGCTGCTCTTCGTCTACATGGGCGCCTGGCTCGGCGGCGCATCGGTCGGCGACTGGGTGAGCTGCACGTTCTTCGGCGTGCTCGGCTTCTTCATGAAGCGCGGCGGCTGGCCGCGTCCGCCGGTGATCCTCGCGCTGGTGCTGGGGGGAATTCTGGAGGGTTCGTTCCAGATCAGCATGCGGGTGCATCAAGGTATCGGCTGGCTGGGGAGGCCCATCGTGCTGCTGCTGATCCTGGTCATCGTCGTGACCCTGATCTTCGCCGCCAGAGGCATTGCCCGGCAGCGGCTGAAGAGTCGGCCGAAGGCCGGTGAGGCATCGGAGCGCAACCCGGCCCTCTCGCTCCCGTTTTCGCTGATCCTCTTCGTGGTGTTCATCTGGGCCGGCTTCTCGTCCCTGGAGTGGCCGCCGCCCGTAAGGCAGTTTCCGCTGCTGATCGCCACTCCCGGTACCGTGCTGGCCTTTGTGGTCGTGCTCCGGGATCTGCTCGACCTGGTGGCGGCCAACAAGGCGGCAGGCGCTTGGCGCGTCACGGTGAAACATGCCTTCAAAGACGCCTGGCTCGCGCAGGCCCTGCCGTTTTTCGGCTACCTGGCCGGCATTCTGGTCTTGACGCTATTGGTGGGACAGAAGATCGCGATGCCCGTTTTCATCGGCATCTATCTCCTTCGCTGGGGGCACTATCGGAAGCGTTTCGCCTTGGGTTACGCGCTGGCGGGCTGGGCGGTGCTGGTGTTCTTCTACGACCAGGTGATGGGCATGTTGTTCCACACCTCCTGGCTCGCGCTGTGGTTGCAGTCTGTGCTGCCAGGCGGCGCGCCCGAATGGCTGATCATCTAGCCCATATCGGCCTCGGGCGCAGTCGTTATTCCGGGTGCTCCCCAAGCGAAAACTTCAGCGTCCAGCCATCCAGGCTGCCGACATCCCCCGGCGCCGCGTCGATGACCCGCAGCGTCCAGTCGCCGTTGGGCGATTCCCCGTAGAAGGCGTTGGTGAGCAGCGACCAGTCCCTGAACCCTCCCGGGTCGGCGGTGAGGGCATCGTTGTAGATCGGATTGACGATGCTCTGCGTGCCCGCGGGCGAGACGAGGGTCACGCCGAGGTCGTTGGGAAAGTCATGGGTCGCCCGCAGGATCAGTTCGACCGCCTCGATGTTGGCGGTTTCGCTAACGCCCGAAACGCTCAGTGTCCGCGACGCGCCGCCGCCGTCGTTGTCGGGGATGGCCACCGATCCCTCGTGCCTGAATTCCATGTTGGTCAATTCGCCCAGGTTGTCGGGCGCGATGGCGCGCGCCATCTCCACCGCGGCGTCCACGCTGACCGCGCCGAACCCGTACCAGTTGTGGAAGTTGTAGCCTGCGGCGTTGGTGGTCCAGCCGTGCCGCAACACGGCCGGCTTGCCGCCGAAGGCGATGCGAACGGGCCCGACATCCGGGTCGAGCTTGCGGGCGGTCCTCGCGAGGATGTGCTTGACGTCCCGCCAGGTCAGCTCCGGCCGGGCCTCGAGCAGCACGGCGATGGCGCCGGAGGTATTGGGCACGGCTGCGGAGGTGCCCGCGAAGGTGCTCCTGTAATCTCCGTTGGGGTCCACGGCTTCGCCATCCGGATCGATCGCGCCGGGGCTGTTGTCCGCGCCGCGGTGCGGCCCGGCCTGATCGGTGGTCACCATGGCCGGTTCAAGGTCGCCCGATTCACCGGCCGGGGCGGTGACCCAAAGACTGGCGCCGGCGCCGGAGTAGCTTGCCCGTTTTCCGCGGGCGTTGAATGCGCCGACCACGATCGCCTGAGGCAGATTGTTGTTGTAGTCCGAATTTACCGACGAGCAGCCCAGCGCGTCATTCGGCCTGTACGGGCCGTCCCGGTTCGCAAACGTGTGCTGCCGCGACAGTCCGAAGCAAATCCGGAATCCATTTCCGGCCGCCTTGACGTAAATCGCGCCCCGTCCGTCGCGCAGGTTGGTCACGCCGTGCGAGAGCGCGTCGACGAGCGGCCGGGGCGCGTTACCCTGCAGCCCGTGCAGAAACCCGTAGCTCATGTTGAATATGTGAACCCCGGCCGAATCGGGGTTGCCCGTGCTGGCGCCCAGCGAATCCAGCAGGATCGTCGAATCCCGCGCCCTGTCGAAGGCCGACAGGAAGTTGTAACCCCGTAGCCGCGCACCGGGCGCCACGCCGCGAATGCCGATCCCGTTGTTCGCGGTGGCGGCGATCAATCCCGCGACGCTGGTGCCGTGGTCGCCGCCGGCGGACGGGTTGAAGGGATCGGTGTCGGCGGAGCGTGGCCATGCCTCCGCGTTGTAGTTGAACGACGCCCCGGGAGCCACGTTGTCCCTGAGGTCCGGGTGGCAGATTTCGAGCCCGGTGTCGACAACGGCGATCTCGACGCCGCGGCCCGTTGGACCGTTCGCCAACGCCTCGGCCATGCCCAGGTCCTCGCCCGGCGCGCCGCCGGCGAGGGCGAACGCCGCCTGGCCGGTGTTTTCGAGATTCCACTGATGGGGCCGCAACGGGTCCTCCGCGCCGGGCGCCACGGCCCGCGCGACCTCCCGGCACGTGAAGGGGTTTCCGCCGCCGCCGGGCACCAGCAGCGAGTGCCGGTCGAGAAATCCACCCGTTCGGGAAAAATAGTCCCCCCGGGGCGGTGCGTGGACGATGGCGGTGGCGGTGTAAATTCCCGGCCCCCATCGGGTCTGGATCCCGTTCGGCAGACCGATGTGCCCCCGGACACCCGCTCCCGGCGCAAGCTCCGGGACACTGAACCGCCGCGCCACGAGGAGCCTGCCGACGGGCGTTCCGGGCGCGAAGTCCTCAAACTCGATTCTCGCGGTCATCGTCGTGGAGTCGGTGGCGACCGCACCGAGGTTGATGACCGTGAAATGGAACTCGTAATCGGATCGGGTCTGCCGGAAATTGTTGAAGAGCACGAGGTTCGCCGAGGTCAGCCGATCCTTGGCGTCGGCGAACATCGCCCCTTCGTCGAGAAATTCCAGGCTTGCTGAAGGCCCGGATCCATTGAAGCGGCTGCCGTTGGCGGCGACCACCGACAGGTCGATGGACTTGGCGCCCTCCTCTTCGAAGTCGGGTATCGACCTGAGCATCGTCGATGCGCTTTCCGCGCCGGCCTCGATCACCACCTGGACGCTGGCGCTGCTTCCCTCGGAGCCACTTTCAGGCGAGCGGTCGAACTCGAAGTCTCCGCCGGGTGTGGCCGTTCCGCCCGCGTAAAGCGTCACCGAGACGTTGAGGGGGGGGCGGCTCCGACACGCTGACGGTGATGGCGACGCCGGGGTCGTTCCACTCCGCCAGTTCCGTCGAATCGGCCTCAAGCGAGATCGTGCTGACGCTCATGGTGAACTTGAGCGTAGCCGTGTCCGAGTCGGCGTCGCTGGCGGTGTAGGTAAACTCCGTCGGCCCGAGCGGTTCCGTCGGCGTCCCGGAGATCGCACGTGTTGCGGCGTCGAAGGTCAGGCCGGACGGCGGCGGCGGGTCGAGCCTGAAGCTGAGGGGAGCGTCTCCCCCGAGCCCGGCGGGAAGGGTCAGGTTCGGAATCGTCGCGCCTTGGAAGTAAACCTGCGGGGGCACCGTGAACCCGGCGAAACTCGGCTTCAGGTCCCGCGGAAGTTTGTGGGGTGGCGTATCGCAACCGCCGACGAGGAGTACGGCGAGCGGAAACGCCGCAAGCCGTGCCGGCGCGAATGCTCCGGCGCGGCGAATTCGTGCATGAAACAAGATCGGTTCCTTTCGCGTCAGCGCGGCCTTCGCGGCGCGAAACCCGCTACAGCGGTACACGGAGCGGTCTGCCAAGCTGCACTTGCACGCCGGTGACCGCGGCGTGGCCCCGCAGCGTTTGCGCGGCCTCGCCGGGATTCATCGCATCGGACAATTGCACGATGGCGAAACCGAGTTGCTCGTAGCTCTTCCCGGAAACGCCGCCTGCGGCTTCGACCACCTCGTCCAGGCGGGAATGGTCATCGAGTTCGACCAGCAGGCTGGGCAATACTTCGCGAAACCGCGCCTGGGCGGGGTCGAACGCCATGTGCCGCGGAGGGCCTTCCAGCGCGACGTGTGCGACATGCGTTTCGCCGCGAAACACCGCTCGGTAGACGCGGTACCCGCCCTCGACTTCGACGCTGACGTTTACGCCGTCCACCATTGCGCCCTGCATCGTCGACATGCCGCCCGGCATGACGATGACACGCCCCTCCTCTCCGGGGACCGACAGCACCGGGGTTTGCGCCGCCGCCGGAAGGAGGCTCAGGAGCACGACGCCCGCGACTCCGGACCGGGCTGACTTGCCGTTACCGAGTCGTCGTTTCATCTTCTGCGCTCTGCGCCACATAACGATAACCGCCGCCCGGTTCATCGACCAGCAAGTCCAGGTACAGCGGCTTCGACGGGTCGTTGGCGTAGACGTCGAAATCGGTGACGCCGCTGCCCCGAAGCACGGCCTCGTCGATGAAAAAATTGCCGTTGCATTCACGGCTGTCCCGGCTCAGGATCCAGTGCGCCGCGTCTCCCATGATGGCGGGTTCGCGCGAGTGCCTGAAGACGTCTTCACCGAGCATCTTCGTGGCCGCCGTTGCAATCGTCGTGCGCGGCCAGAGCGCGTTGGCGGCCACACCCCGGGCCTTGAACTCCTGCGCCCAGCCCCGAATGCACAGGCTCATGGCGTACTTTGTCATCGTCCAGCCCAGGTGGTGGCCCCACCATTGCTCGGCAAAGTCCAGGGGCGGGGAAATCGCGAGAATGTGGGGGTTGCCGGACTCCAGGAGGTGAGGCAGACAGGCTCTGCCCATCAGGAAGGCGCCCCTTTGATTGATGTCGCTCATCAGGTCGTATCGCTTGGCGGGAAGATCCAGCGTGCCCTTGAGCGCGATGGCGCTGGCGCAGAGGATTACTGCGTCGATGCCGCCGAACGCGGCCACGGTGCGCTCGACCACGAAATCGATCTGCGCCTCGTCCCGAACGTCGCAGACGACGGGAAGCGCTCGTCCGCCCGCGGCCTCCACCTGCTCCGCGGCCGTGTGGACGGTGCCCGGCAGGACAGGGTGCGGCCGGTCGGTCTTGGCGGCGAGGACGATGTTGGCGCCCTCCCGCGCGGCGCGAAGCGCGATGGCGAGCCCGATACCCCGGCTGCCGCCGGACACCACGATTGTTCTATCCCGCAGGCTCATTGTTCATTGGCGTCGTCGCAGACGGCCAAACGGCGACAGCGGCTTTTGCGCGCAGCCGCGCTTCGGAATCGGACCGCGCTGCGGCGAAGGTCAATCGTGACTCGACTCAGTAGCCGTTGTTCCGCGCGATTTGCGCCTCGATATAGGACTGGACCTCCGGAGTGACGTCGGCGGTGGCGCCGAGAATCTGCGTCGCGCGATCGGCGTCCACATGGTCGGGGACATAGCTCAAGATACGCACGGCCTCGTCCCTGAATGCCTCTGTCGCCAGGGTCGGGCCGATGACTGCGCGGAATTCCCCGATCGCTCGCGTATCCATCCTCGGCGGTCCCAGGAAGACATGCTGCATGGTCTGATCGATCTCGATCATCGTGCGGATGGCGTCCCAGTTGGGCCCCGAGGGCGGCGACCCGTGAATGGACTCGTAGAGTTCGTCAATGGTGGGAATGTCGGGCACCAACGGGCTCTTGACCAGTTCTCCGACGGCGGTCAGCACCGGCAGGCTGAAGAGCGGCGCATTCAATCCCTGCTGCTCGAACATCGGCACCACTTCGTTGAGGTAGGCGTGCGCGGCATCCGTGGCCATGTTCACTTCGCCGCTCAGTACGGCGGCCCGAATCTTGCCGCTGCCGGGATAGCCGCCGACGAAGTGATAGTTCACCCCGATCAGGTCGAGGCCGAGCGTGCTGGCGATCATGCGCCCGTGCTGCGCGGAGATGCCGCCGAAAACCAGGCCCTCGGCCCGGAGCGCGTCGGCGGGCGACTGGATGCCGCCGGGCAACATGTCCTTGCGCACGTAGGTGACCAGGGGCGCCAACTGCACGCCGCCGAGCACGGTGAACTGCGAGTACTGGAAGGAATGCCCCGGAAACTCAAGCAGTTCGCCCAGCGAGGAGCGTGGGCCGTAGTAGAGCGTCGTCCCGTCTCTCGGGGCCTTCAGCAGCACGAAGATATGCGCCGACATCATGGATGCGCCGGGCATGTTGCGCACCACGACGTTGGGGTTGCCCTCGAGGTTCATCTCCAGGTGCTTGGCCAGCAGCCGCCCGACGGTGGTACCGCCGGCGGAAGCGTCGAGTCCCATGATCAGGGTGATGGTTTCGCCTTCGTAGTAGCCTTGCGCCACCGTGGTGTCGACCGGTGAGCCGGCTGCCAGGGCCACGCCCAGCAGGGCCAGCCCCAGGTGCGCGCTTCGCCGGACACGGCCGGCGGACGCGATCGGTTTGTTCAGCATTGCATTGTTCAGCATGGATGGATCCTGTTCGTTTTACGCGTCGCCTCGGCGCTGCAACATCGAGCGAAGTAGAATATACGAAATCAGGGTGGATCGCTTGTCCGCCGAACGCAAATCGGTTGCCGGTGGGACGCGACTGGCCGCCGACCCCGTGTAACGGGCTGTAACGACAGGAACTTGTGGGACACGACACTGGATGGCCGGCAGACGACCCATCATCGAAATCCGCAACCTCGACAAGTTCTTTGGCGAGTTCCAGGCGCTGAACGATGTCAGCCTGACGGTGCATTCCGGGGAACGCATGGTCATCTGCGGGCCGTCGGGTTCCGGGAAGTCGACGCTCATCCGGTGCATCAATCGCCTTGAGGAGCCGTCCGCGGGCAAACTGGTCGTGGACGGCATCGCGTTGACGGACGCAAGGGAGAATCTTCGCCGCGTGCGCACCGAAGTGGGAATGGTGTTCCAGCAATTCAACCTGTTCCCTCACCTGACGGTGCTCGAAAACCTGACTCTCGGCCCCATGCGCGTGCGCGGGATAGCGAGGCCGGAGGCCACGGAACGCGCCCGCAAGTACCTCGACCGGGTCCACATCCCGGAGCAGGCGGACAAGTACCCGGCAGAGCTTTCCGGCGGCCAGCAACAGCGCGTGGCCATCGCGCGATCGCTCTGCATGGAGCCGCGCATCATGCTGTTCGACGAACCGACATCGGCGCTTGACCCGGAGATGATCACCGAAGTGCTGGATGTCATGGTGGAGCTGGCCCGGAGCGGCATGACCATGATATGCGTTACCCACGAGATGGGTTTCGCCCGCAAGGTCGCCGACACCATGGTGTTCATGGACAACGGTGAAATTGTCGAATCCTCGCCTCCAGATACCTTCTTTTCCAACCCGTCCAGCAAGCGCTGCCGGATGTTCCTCGACCGGATCCTGGAGCATTAGGGCATGGCGGGAGTGACGGGTGGCGCTGTGGCGCGGGGTTTCGGCAAGCCGGGCGCGGGCGGCCCCGGGAACAAGACACGAAACGCACCCGGGAAGAGGGCCCGAAACGCCTTGGGGCTGGTGAAGTCCAGGGCCGTTCCGGTGGCGCTCTATCTCATCGTCATGTATCTGCTGGTCAGGTTCGCGCTGACCGGGGCGGAGGCCATGGGCTACAACTGGCAGTGGTACCGGATCCCCGATTACCTGTATCGGCTGACCGACGACGGGTTCCAGTGGGGCGAGATTTCCGTCGGCCTGGTGACGACGCTGGCCCTGTCGCTGCAGGCGTTCCTGATCGCGCTGGCGGCGGGCCTGATTGTGGCGCTGCTGAGGCTTTCCAACCTGGTGGTCGGGTCCGCTTTGGCGGTGGCGTTTCTGGAATTCGTTCGCAACATGCCGTTGCTGGTGCTGCTGTACCTGTTCTACTACGTGCTCGGGCCGATCTTCGCGCTGGACCGCTACGCCGCATCGGTACTTTGCCTGGGTGTCTACCACGCCGCGCTGGTGTCCGAGATCTTCAGGGCGGGGATCTTGTCGGTGAGTGCCGGGCAGTGGGAGGCGGCCAGGTCCATCGGCCTTTCCACGGGCCAGGCCTACCGTTTCGTGGTTCTGCCGCAGTCGATCAAGTTCATGCTGCCGCCCATGGCCGGCGAAGCGGTGCACCTGGTGAAGAGCTCCGCCATCGTGAGCGTTATCGCGGTGGTCGAATTGACCACCGCCGGGCGGAACATCATTGCCGACACCTACCTGAGCTTCGAAGTCTGGTTCACGGTGGCGGCCGTGTACCTTGCGATTACGCTGACGCTGTCTATATTGGTGACGTTGCTGGAGAAACGCCATGCAGTCAGGACCTAGAAGCCCGTGGCAAAAGTCCCGCGAAGCACCGAGACCGGCGAGACGCCCGCCCGGCAAGGCGCGAGGAGGGAGAATATCGGGAATATTCGACCGACGAGCAACGCAGTCGGGCGGGATGGATCGTCGGTCGAATGCCGCGGGGCTTTTGCCACGGGCTTCTAGCAGTTTTCGCTCCGGTTGCCGGCGCGCTGACGCGAAGGGAAATGGGTTTTTCCATGCAAGTATTCGCATCGGTCTCGATGCGCCGACGCGCAGGAACGCGGTGTTGTTCCATGCAAGTGGCGAACCCGGCGGCGCCGGCCCGCGGACGCGAGGGAACAAGTGGCGAGGAAGCGCAATTTCCGGGTTGTTCCGTGCAAACCCGTGGCGGGGCCGGGCGCGCCTTCTGGCAGCGGTGCTTGCGTTGGCCTTGACGGCGTTGGCCTTGACGGCGGTCCAGGCACAGAACGCCCGCCAGGAACTGTCGGCCGAAAGCGTCATCGAGACGATCAAGCGGCGCGGCGCCATCAAGATCGGCCTGTCGCTGTTCATGCCCTGGACGATGCGCGACCGCAACGGCGAGCTGATCGGCTTCGAGATCGAAGTCGGCCGCAGGCTGGCCGAAGACATGGGCGTGGAGGCGGAGTTCATCCCCACCGCCTGGGACGGCATCATCCCGGCGCTCATCTCGGGGAAGTTCGATGTCATCATCAGCGGCATGTCGATCACGCCGCAGCGAAACCTGACGGTCAATTTCACCCAGCCCTACGCCTGGACCGGGGCGACGATCATGGCCAATCGCCAGTTGACCGAGGGCTTTTCCATCGAGGATTACGACAGTCCCGAGGTGTCGTTCGCGGTCCGCCGCGCCACCCTGGCCGCCGTCGTCGTCGCCAATTCCTTCCCGGACGCGGAACTGCTTCTGTTCGACGACGAGGTGGCCACGATTCAGGAGGTGTTGAACGGCACGGCCCATGCCACCATCGCCTCGGAGCCCATGCCGTCGCGCTACGCCAGAACCTATCCGGACACTCTTTACGTGCCCTTCGATGTTCTGTTCGATGAACAGAGCGAGGGGTTTGCCCTGCGCAAGGGCGATCCCGATGCGCTCAACTTTTTCAACCACTGGATCGCGAATTACCTGCGATCAGGCTGGTTACAGGAGCGTCATGACTATTGGTTCAAGAGCGATGCCTGGGCCGACCAGGTCGTGCAGTAGACGAGCGCGGGGGCATATGGTGATAAAGCGAGGGCTGGCGACGGTCCTGGTGGCCGCCGTATTGGCGGCGTCCGTACCGACGGTCACGGCACAGAATGCCCGCCAGGAACTGTCCGCGGAGAGCGTCATCGAGATAATCAAGCGGCGCGGGGTCATCAAGATTGGCGTGTCGCTGTTCATGCCGTGGTCCATGCGCGACCGCAACGGGGATCTGATCGGATTTGAAATCGATGTCGGCCGCAAACTGGCCGAAGACATGGGTGTGGATCTGGAATTCGTGCCCATGTCCTGGGACGGAATCATCCCGGCGCTGGTTTCGGGAAAATTCGACACGATCATCAGCGGCCTGTCGATCACTCCGCAGCGGAACCTGACGGTCAATTTCACGGATCCGTACGTTTATTCCGGATCGACATTGCTCGCCAACCGGCAATTGACCGAAGGATTCGCGCTGGAGGATTTCAACAGCCCGGAAGTGACGATCGCCGCCCGTCGCGCGTCCACCAGCGCGGTCGCGGCCGCCGGCCACTTCCCACGCGCCGAACTTCTGCTGTTCGACGACGATGGGGCGACTGTGCAGGAAGTGCTCAACGGCAACGCCCACGCGACCATGAACAAGGAACCCACTCCGTCCCGGGAACTTCGCCGCTACCCGGAGACGCTCCACATTCCCTTCGACATGATTTTCGATCAGACGGGCGAGGCATTTGCCGTTCGCAAGGGCGACCCCGATGCGCTGAATTTCTTCAACCACTGGATCGCGAATCACTGGCGGTCCGGCTGGTTGCAGGAGCGGCAGGACTACTGGTTCACCACCGAAGACTGGGCAGACCAGGTGGTTCAGTAGGCGATTGCGGCCGTGCGCGAGTTGATTCGGCGCCTGACATGGCTCGATGCCGTCCTGCTCGTCGTCGTGGCGGCGGCCATCGCCTGGATCGGGCTGCGAATCCAGGGCACGCTGAACTACGAGTGGCGCTGGGAAATTATCCCCAACTACCTGCTGCGCTTCGATGAGGAGAACGGCCGCTGGGTCGCCAACCTGCTGCTCCAGGGTCTGGTCACGACGGTGCGAATCTCCCTCTACGCGAGTTTGCTGGCATTGCCCCTGGGTGTGGCGATCGGCGTCGCGCGTACGGTGAATAACCTGACCGTGCGAATGCTGGCTCGCACCTACGTGGAGTTGCTGCGCAACATTCCGCCGGTGGTGGTCATCTTCATTTTCTTCTTCTTCCTCTCCGAGCAACTGATCGTGGCGCTCAATATCGAGGGTTGGGCGCGAGGCATCGCGGGAGGGGACTCCGCGGATTTCTGGACATTCCTTTTCGGAGACATGCGCCTGTTTCCGTCGATGATCTCGGGCGTGCTGGTGCTGGCGCTCTTCGAGAGCGCCTTCGTGGGCGAGATCGTGCGCGCCGGCATCGAATCCGTCGACCGCGGCCAACGGGAGGCCGCCAGTTCGCTCGGACTCAACCGGCTCGACGAACTCCGCTTCATCGTGCTGCCTCAGGCTACCAGGCGGATGCTGCCGCCGCTGGCCAACCAGTTCATCGTCCTGGTCAAGGACAGCTCGATCATCTCCCTCATCTCCGTGCAGGAATTGACGTACAAGACCGTGGAGCTGGTCTCGTCCACACGGGCGATCTTCGAAGCCTGGCTGACCACCGCGGCTCTCTACTTCGGGCTGTGTTTCTGCCTTTCCATGCTGTTCCGGCGCCTGGAACGGGGCGGCCGGGCCGAAATGCGGACCTGATCCGGAAATGCGTATCCAATCCGCAAATTCGGACGTGACCCGGATATGCGGACCTGATCGGTTCGTGCAATAATCCCACGCAAAACCATCGACAACAGCGAGGGCCTTCGCATGTCTGGCCGTAACTTGTATCTCGTCGCGCTAGGAGGCTTGGCGGGCCTCGCGGCAATCTCAACGGCTTCCGCCCAGGGTCAGGTCTACCAGTCTGCGGAACACGACTTCCGCGTGGTGACGGTCGTCGAGGATATCCAGCATCCTTGGAGCATCGCGTTTCTCCCGGATGGCGACATGCTGTTCACCCAGCGCACGGGGGAACTGCGCATCGTGCGCGACGGCGAGTTGCTGCCGGATCCGGTCGCAGGCGTTCCGGAAACCCGCGTCATCAACCAGGGCGGGCTTCAGGAAATCGCGATTCACCCGGATTTCGAAAACAACCGCATCGTCTACGTGAGTTATTCGAAGCCGAACGGGTCCCGCGGCACGACAGCTCTTATTCGCGCCCGGTTCGAGAACGACCGGCTGGAAGATGTGGAGGAAATCTTCGAGGCAGACGCATGGAACGAGCGGGGCGGGCACTTCGGCGCCAAGATCGCCTTCGACGAGGACGGGTACCTGTTCATGTCGGTGGGCGACCGGCAGTCGCCTCCCACGGGCAACCTCGAAAGGCACCCGGCCCAGGATCTCAGCACCCACTTCGGCACCATCGTGCGGCTGATGGATGACGGTTCGGTTCCGGGGGACAATCCCTTCGCAGGCCAGCCGAACGTCCGGCCCGAGATCTGGAGCTACGGGCATCGCAATCCCCAGGGGCTGGCGTTCCATCCGGAAACAGGCGACCTGTGGTCCACCGAACACGGCCCCCAGGGCGGTGACGAACTCAACCTCGTCCTGCCCGGCGTCAACTACGGCTGGCCGGTGATCGGCTACGGCGTGAACTACCGCTCCGGTACACGCATCCACCCCAGCGGCGAGCGCGAGGGCATGGAGCAGCCGAAGACGTTCTGGATTCCCTCCATCGGCGCTTCAGGGCTGATGATCTACGACGGCGACGCCTTTCCCGAATGGCGCGGCGACATTTTCGCCGGCGGCCTGGCCGCCACGCATCGACGGCTGTCGCGCATCAGCGTCGATGGCGGGCGCGTAATGACCCGGGAGTCGCTGCTGCACGACCTGTTCCGGATTCGCGAAGTCCGCCAGGGGCCCGACGGCTTCATCTACCTGGCCACGGACAATCGCGCCGGTGGGCTCACCGACATCGTGAGGCTTGAGCCGGCGACCCCGTCTACATATTGAGGCTGCTAGCACGCATACGACGCTGAATTTGCCGGCGCTCAGCGCGCTGGCGATGTTGATTGGCGAATGGCCGTGAGGTTCTCCAGGTGATTCTCTACCCAGTCTGGAACAATGCGCTGAACGGTTTCCACTACGATAACCCGAGGAGTCAACGCCACCCGTTCCGGGCCGAGATGAAACGACTATGTGACTAATTCATTTGGGAATTAGCGTTTCTTCAAGGAATCGTCTTACATTGCATGGAACGATAGATGGGTGTCGGGAAAGATCATGGATCGCCATTGCACGCGTTGCCGGATTGGGTCTCTCAAGGCGTGCCCAATGGTTCGACAAGAAAACCCTTGATATGAGTTGGCTTGACCTATTGGGAGCCGGGTTGGCGGGAGGTCTTGTGGGAGGCCTGATGCTCAAGTTCCTGGACATTGGATACCAGGAATTTCGCGGAAGGTTTGAACGTAAACTTGGGGCACGCCAATTCGTTGACAAGAATCTTGACCCAGTGCTTAAAGCGGCTGACGAACTGGCGGCAAAACTGGGGTCCTTGGCAAGAAGCGATTTTGGACCGCTCCGCGGCGGCTTCCGTTCTCACATGGACAACCATGATTTCAGCGGCCTTCTCTTTATGTTCGCCAACTTTTGGGCTTGTGTTGAACGATTTCGCCGTGAAGGACTCTCCGTTTCAATTACAGAAGATGATCGTGGCTTGAAATTTAGCAGTTTCATGGGATGTCTGGAGTCGCGAAGGGTTCGACTGGTGGATCGTATGTCACAACGCGCAATCGCCGAATCCGTACTAATCCGCCGGGAAGGCGAAATGGAGGTGATGGCCTTCATCGAGTTTGTTCGACAATACGAGGATGGCGAAGAGGGGAAACGATGGTTGGCTCCTGTGGTCAGCTCGCTGAACAGAACACACCACACATCGGAACGACAGATGCTACTGCAGTACGGAGCGGTCCTGCACGCAATGATCGATACACTGGACCCAGATCATCGGGTGACAAGAGAGCGGCCTGCCTACCCTGAGAAGCTATCGAAAAGAACTTGGCGGAACCTGAAATATCGCGTGTTCGGCGTATACCTCAAGTCGGTTGCGGACCCCGGAAAGTACTTGGGGCCGCCCAAAAGGCGACCCCAAGACTGATGTAGGAAGGCGGCGCGAAGGGACTTTGGCTCACCCATTTCAGGGTTCGCGGCACATCCGTCAGGCCGCCTTTATTCCGTTACCTACGGTAAACCGATTGACTGCATGTCCGTGAGATCACCCTAGAGGAAACGAGAGTCGTGTGTCAAGGCAAGGCAAGACAAGGGGAGGGTGACCAACGAGGGGCGCCCTGTTCTCTGGGACAGCCTATGCATGTCCGGCACTGAGCCTCTCTCCAAGACTCTTCCGAGTGCCCTCGACAGTCCAAACTTTGTTTCCGTTGGCTGAGTAACCAACCACGAAACACGCCGCGCCGGACGGACTATTAAAGCGGCAATCCGTATTCAGTGTCAGCGCGTGACCCGACCTGACTCTTGTCAATTCGCCACGCCGTCGCAATTCTCGCCGACGCACTCGATAAATGTCCTGTAGCGACTTACGTTCGTTCAACGCCAGAGTGGAACCGCTTAGCACGACAACGGAGCCACCGTCATATATGGCGCGAGCGTCACAATGCTTGTTCCTCAATACCAATGGGATGCTGCTAGACGAAGCTGACGAAGGATGGGGTTGGGTTGGAGTCTTCGGCGTTTCGGCATCTGGAGCCTGACCTAAGACTTTGGCGAACTCGACCATTAACGTATCCGTTTGCGTCATGATTCCGTCGACCCCTTCCGCCTTCTCCGTCAACTCGCGCACATCACTGTAGTCCGCAGTCTGGGCCGCGGCGGCAATGCGATCGTTAGTCCGGGCTTTGGTCTCCTCAAGTTGCTCCCTCAGGAGTTCGAAAGCGCCAACTACGCCTGCGATGTCAGGTTGATTCGGCATGTGAATTCCTCCGCGGCCTCAATTTCGCCTGACCGCTCGACTCCTCCAGCGCCAAATGGTCCGCCTGAGCGTGCGGCCATCGGCTTCGCCGTGGAGACGGTTGCAGGTGATGGTGTGATTGCCCGTGGTGACGATGACGCAATTTCCAAGCCGTTCAAGGCATTGTTATAGCCTATTGCATCAATGAAGGGGAGACTCGCTTGATTCCGCGGCTGCATGGGCAGAATCAGAAGCGCCTACATGGATTTGGATAGCTAATCGTCTCGCTCCCACAAACGGTAGAATAGCCACAGACCCCAAACTGCCATCCCCCCTGATAGCCAGTGGGGAATGGTGGGGTCCGTGAGCAGCCACCCCAGACCGGTGTAGACCAAAAAGAAAGCCAAGGCGAACATAATGGTGTTCTCTCCCACGGACGAAGGTCTCCGTTTTGATTTCTGTCAGCACGATGTGACTCCGTAACCGTCGTTATTTGCCGGGATAGCAAGTCGTAATCGTCTTGTCCAGAAAGCACAGCACTGTTCCGCTTACAATGAGCTTGGCCCCTTCGCGACCGATAAAGTTGATAGTCTTGCGCATCCGGGGCGCATCCAGCATTTTCTCGATTTGCGCACGTGCCTCGTTGAGACTGATGCCTTGGACGACGCGTTCGACGTAGCGTTCCGCTGCATGTCGGCTAACGCGTATATTCGTCTGAGCATTCTTGGAAAATGAAAGGTTCATCGGTTCACCTCCGCACCGTGGTTGACGGCGGTCTCGTCGCCGATGCTCAAGGATTCCTCGGGCTTGATGTCAGCTTCTGCCTTTTGCGTTCGTTCCTGAAACTCCTGCAGTTTCTGTAGCCACTGCATAGATTTCCGGGATATCTTGTCTACGAGCCATTCTTGCCGATTCTCGGCAGCGTTCTTCGGCCACAAATGATCCGGGATGTCGGAAATCCGAACGTCTCCGGCTTGCAGTGCAACGCGAGCCAGCCCGCCAATTGGGTCGTCGCCGGAGTCGATATTCTCGAGTTCGTCCTTGCAGACGCTGTACGTGGCAATTCCACCTCCGAGCTGTCCCCAAGCGAAGCCCCGACCGACCTCGATTCCGGGTACATTCAGTTCTTCGGTGAGTTTCTGTAGGTATTCGACGAACGGATTCCTGGTCTTGTCATTCATTGGTGCATGGTCGTAACCGAACTCGTATGGATCGTTCATCAGGTCGCGCCGCTCGATCGCTTTTTCCTCATCGCCGAGGTGGTCCCAGGCGATTCCCGCGTACAGTGCGCCCCGATGGCGATTGCTGCGTTCTCCTGCGCGCCATGCGTCCTTGAGTTTTTCCTTGAGCGCGGCCAGTTCATCCCTGCGCCAGGCGAGACTTCCCTCGGCCAGGAGAACAAAGAACAGTGGGGCCGCGTCCATGATGGTGCTACGCTCGACGTCGTATCGTCTCTCGACCAGGTCATAGGCCAGCCGGACCCCAAACCCGAGTCGCTGGGTACTGCGGACGGATGGAGGAAACCATGGTGGGCTGGAATCCGGTAGCGGCTCGTCTCCGCTCAGGTCTTCAGGCTTGACCTCAAGCGCCTTGGCAAGCCGTTTCACTGTCACTTCGCGCGGTGCCTTGCTTGCTTCGATCGGACTCTCCAAGCGCTGGATTTGCTTGGCGGAGACACGGGACATTTCCTCAAGCCTTTTCCTCGAGAGCCCTTTCGCCTCGCGAAGTTTTTTCAGACGGGTCGGTTTAATTCTCATATCGTTCCACTATGATTTCTCTTTTAGCGTATGAGCTATCTTAGCGTAAAGACAAATAAAATACACTAACTCATATACATATCTACTTTAATGACCACTAAATTGTCACATTTTATCAACTAAAATGTACAAATACTTCGACTAAAGGATTATATGGTCATTTATGTTGTCCTTTTCGCCTACCGTCAAATTGCTCTCTTACCTGTCCTGCGCCGCCGAGGACTTGATGGTCATTTGGCCGGACAATTCAGCCGTGCGCACACAAGCCGTATCGGATATGCCATGGGCGCTGCGCGCCGCCTCGCCGGCATCTTCAGAGCGAAATCGGCGGATTGCCCCACCATCGCACGCTCGGAACGGGCCGGAGGGCATTGCGCTTGCATGGCGCTTCCGTTTGTATTTTCTGGCCCGTTGTCTTCGCTGACGCCGAAGACCATGCCATGATCAAGACTTGACCTTCCACTGACCGGTCATCGCCGCAGCCGGTTCGATTGTCAATGTGCGGCGGAACTGGCATCGACCGCTCTCTCGCGAAGTGCCCGCCGGCCCCCACCGCCGCGCTACAATGTCGGCAAGCGCCCTTGACGGATGAGCGCACGCGCCATGGCCGAGCTCTTTTTCAATACTTCGGGTCCGGTCGTTTCGGGCAAGCATTACTGTATCCCGCCACTGGAGCGTTGGGACCTCGGCGAAGTCTTGCGCCTGATCCGTGACGAGCGATATTTCGTGCTCCACGCGCCGCGCCAGACCGGCAAGACATCGGCGCTGCTGGCGTTGCGGGACCGGCTGAACGATGCCGGCGAATACCGCTGCGTCTACGCCAATGTGGAAGCGGCTCAAACCGCGCGGGGGGATGTGGAGCGGGGCATGCGGGCCATTTTCAGCCAACTGCGCAATCAGGCCCGGCTGACCTTGCCGCAACATTCCCTGGCGAAGTTGGCCACGGGCGCGCTGGAAGAAGCGGGGCCGGACGGCGCCCTCTACGAACTGCTCACGCGCTGGTCGGAAGCCGACGCGAGCCCGCTGGTGTTGTTGATCGACGAGGTCGACTCCCTGGTGGGCGACACGCTTATCTCGGTGCTGCGGCAGTTGCGGTCCGGATATCATCAGCGCCCTGCGGCGTTTCCCCAGAGCGTGATCCTGTGCGGGGTTCGCGATGTGCGCGACTACCGCATCCATTCGGAGTCCACCGGAGAGATCGTCGCCGGAGGCAGCGCGTTCAACATCAAGGCTGCGTCGCTGCGGCTGGGGGACTTCGTCGAGTCCGACGTGCGCGCGCTGCTCGGGCAGCACACGGCGGAGACGGGCAAGGCGTTCACGAAGGACGCGCTGGAGGCGGTATGGCGCCAGACTTGCGGCCAGCCGTGGCTGGTGAACGCGTTGGCTTACCAGGCGTGCTTCGAGAGCAGGACGAACCGGGACCGTTCCAGGGCGATCGACGGGGAGTCGATCATGGAGGCGCAGGAGGAGTTGATCCTGGGCCGCCAGACGCACCTGCACCAGTTGGCGGACAAGCTGCGCGAGGTGCGGGTGCGGCGGGTGATCGAGCCGCTGCTGAGCGGCGGGGCGAATCGGGAGTCGAGCCCGGAAGATGTGGAGTATGTGCGCGACCTGGGTCTGGTGGCGCGGCGCGGCGCGACGCGGGTCGCCAATCCGATTTATCGGGAGGTGATTCCGCGTGAGCTGATGTATGCGCGCGAGGCGGTCATCACGCACGAAACCGGCTGGTACGTCAAGGCCGACGGAGATCTGGACCTGGAGGGCTTGCTGGCAGCTTTCCAGGCGTTCTTCCGGGAGCATTCCGAGCATTGGATCGAGCGCTTCGAATACCGGGAGGCGGGTCCGCAGTTGCTGTTGCAGGCGTTCCTGCAGCGGATCGTCAACGGTGGCGGGCGGATCGAGCGGGAGTACGGACTGGGTCGTCGGCGCACGGATCTGCTGATCGTGTGGCCGCCGGGGAAGTTCGCGGCCAGGCTCGATGGGCCGTCCGCCGGATGGGGCGAGGCGTCACGCTTTGGGAGGAGGGGCGGGGCGGCCCCGGGCAAGGGCGCGGCGGCAGTCTCCGCCAGGAGCGAGGCGGTCGACCCGCCTCGGCGCTACGTGATCGAGTGCAAGGTGGTGCGCAAGGGTTTGGAGGCCACCATACGGGAGGGGGTGAAGCAGACGCTGGACTACATGGACAGGTGCCGCGGCGAGTCCGGCCACCTCGTGGTGTTCGACCGCGACGAGGGCAGGTCGTGGGAGGAAAGGATATTCCGCCGGGAGGAGTCGCTCGACGGCCGGGCCGTGACCGTGTGGGGCGCGTGATCGCGTATTCCCCGCCGCGGTCCCGAAAGGCGGGCACAATTGCCGATTCAATTCGGTCAATCGATAGCCGAAATTCTGTCAAGTGGCCCGGCCCACTCGAGAATTCGCAAGTCGGCAGTCATCAGGCGGTTCGATAATGTCTCCGTGAATTTCCAACTTGTCTTGATCGATGCCGAACAGGCTGTTCGGCTTTTCCCGATAGGGTACAAGCCGCGATACGGGGAGCCCATTCTTGGTAATGACGATTTCCCCGCCATTTGCGGATACCTCATCCATCAATTTCAGGCACTTTGCCTTGAATTCGGATGCCTTGATCGTCATGGCGATCGCGGAGTGGTCGTTGCGCGCGCTCATGTGCTGTTCTCCGGCCAGTTGCCACTGTCGAGGCCGAAAACCATACCATAGTCATGACCATGGTCATCATCATCCCTGATCGGAAACCGATGCGGTTTGCGCCACTGGCTGTCAGAAAACCGACCTCGCCCCCAGCCAGGAGAAAAACAGCAACACGCCGGCCAGCGCGGCCATGGTGGCTGGCCGGTTCCTGAACTCGGCGCCGATCCAGTCGGAGCGCCCGTTCCAGATCAGCAGCGCCAATGCGAGGAACGGGAAGAACATCGCGCCGGTCACCGTGTAGAGTTTCTGGACCGTCTGGAATCCCAAGAACAGACCGACCATGGGAATGGTGCCGATGATCACCAGGTACGTCCGGTACGGAAGGCCCGATGTGTTCACCGCGGCCGCCACGCCGGGTTCGATGCGGTCTCGCGTCAGGCGCCAGCAATCGGCGAAGAGATAGGGGACCGACTGCCACACGCCCAGCAGGCTGCTGAACACCGTGCCGAAGGCGCCGATGAGGAACAGCCACTTGCCCCACACGCCCAGCGGCCCCTCCAGCCGTTCCGCCAGCGTGACCAGCAGCGTCGTGCCCTGGCCTTCGATCTCCACAGTGCTGCCGACGATGACCATGGCCACGCCGAAAATCGCGGTCATGAGGTAGCCGGCGCCCAGGTCGAGGCGGCAGATCCACAGGTCCTCCGGGCCGGTGCGGCCTTCTTCACGCATCCAGTAGCCGTAGCAGACCACGGTCAGCGTGCCGCCCACGCCGCCGATCAGCGCCACGGTCCAGGTCAGGCCGATGCCGCTGAAGTCGGGGATCGTGGGCACCAGGAGGCCCTGAAGAACCGTGCCCGCGCCTGGCCAAAGCATCGCCGCGGTGATCACGACCGTAACGAACATGACCGCGATGCAGACGCGCATTATTGCTTCAAAGAGCCGGTAGCCGCCCTTGAGCACAAGTCCGATACCCGCCAGGCTGCAGGCGGTCCCGAACACGATCTTGCCCTGGTCAGGGTCTTCGAAATATGGCAGGAGCGCGTAGAGCGCCACGCCGCAGGCGCTCATCTGGGCGGATCCCACGAATAAGGTCCACAGCAGCAGGTAGGGCAGAAACACCCAGATAACGGCCGGCCCGAGTCTGCGCACGAGTCCCTCCAGGAAGGTATTGCCGGTGGCCAACTGCCAGCGCGCTATGCCTTCGGTGACGACGAACTTGAGGAAGGCGCCGACGATGACCGCCCAGAGCACGGCCGTGCCGAGCAGGCTGCCGACGAAGGTACCGGTGGCCATGTCGCCACCGCCCACGCCGGTGGCGGCCAGCAAGATGCCCGGACCGATGGCGGCCAGGGTCAGTTTCCTGGGCTGCATTCCTGACTCGATCTTCGTTCAAAGCAGGCGTGGGATGTCGCCACGCGCCCCGGGCGGCGGATTGGCGCTCCACGCACGCGGCGCAGACAGGCTGCCACCGGGCTCGGGCGCACGGCGGACAAGGGCTCGCCCCCGGGCACGCGGGCTGTCTGCGGGTTCGACGCGGGTGCGAGAGGGCCGTTGGAGGAAAGACGTGGGATTCGAACCTCCGCTCAGAGCCCGTCGCTGATCCGGACGTCTTCAGGCGCCAACGCCAACCCGGACGCCTTGGCCTGCTCCTCCAGCAACACGGCGAAATCGCGCCCGCCGTGGCCGGCATCCAGCGTTCGCTGCACCAGGTCGCGGGTGAGCTCGGTCACGGGCAGGGGCACGCCCAGTTGCTCGCCGGCCTTGAGGCCAAGGTCCAGGTCCTTGCGCAGCAGTTCCGGCGTGAACGTGGGCGTCATGTCCAGGGTGACGAAGGCGGGCGTCTTGTACCGGGAGAACATCGCGCCCATGACGCTGTCGTTGATGAAATCCAGAAAATCGTGCCGGCTGACGCCGCCCTTCTCCGCGAGCACGGTGATCTCGGCGAGGCATTGCGTGTATACGCCGAGCAGCAGGTTGTGGCAGATCTTCACCATTCTCGCGAGCTCGCCCTCGCCCACGTAGGTTACCCCCCGTCCGATCGCCTCAAGGTAGCGTTCGGCCATGTCGAACGCTTGCCGGGGCCCCGAGGTGACGATGGTGAGCTTGCCCGCCTTGACCACCTTGCCGTTGCCGCTGACGGGTGAGGCGAGCATCTCCACGCCCATCGCCGCCGCCCTGGAACGGACCTGCGCGGAGGCTTCCTCGGAGACGCTGGAGCATTCGATCAACAGCTTGGGCTTGTGTTCGCCGGTGAGCAGGCCGTTATCGCCGAAAACCACCGAGATCAAATCGTTGGAAGTGGAGACCATGCTGAAGACGATGTCGCGGTCGCCCAGCTCCCGCGGGGTGTCGACCACCTTGCCGCCGTATTCGATCAATGGCTCGGCCTTGCTGCGCGTGCGGTTGTAGATCGTCACGTCGCAGCCTGCATCCAGCAGGCGTTTGGCCATGGGATAGCCCATGCGTCCGGCGCCGATCCAACCGATGGTGTACTGCTTCATGTCCGCCACAATGCTTGCTCCAATGTTGTCTCTTAGGGTGTCTGCAATCGTTTGCGGAGATTAAGGTAATGGTTTGGTTGCTTCAAGCGCGCAGGCTCGCGCACAGCAGTTCTCACTTTGGCGCCAAACGTCGCGACCGGGCATCCGACACGCCCTTATCCGGCTCAATCCGGGCCAAGACCACGGCCAGACCCACCCCGGGGAGAGGGCGGACGGGCACAATGAGAATTGCTGGCTCGCGCAGGACTTGAAAGTCCCGAAACTTCCTTGTTTCCCATGTCGCCCCCGTTCTGACGAAACGTCGAATGTGCTACATTGCATCGATCATGTGAAATATTCATAACCTGGAGGAGAGCATGGGAACCGTGCGCAAAACCATCACGGTGACCGATCAGCAGGATCGTTGGGTCAAGTCCCGTATCGCCGGCGGTGGTTTTACCAACGACAGCGAATATATCCGTGCCCTGATCCGCCGTGACCAGGAATGGAGCGCCAGATATCGGGAACTCGATGCCGCGGTCCGGGAAGGCATCGACAGCGGCGTGAGCGACAAGACCGTGCCGCAAATCAAGGAAGACGTCGAAGCCCGACTCCGCGCCGATGGCCGCCTGTAGATGGCCGCCTGTAGGTTGACGCCTGTAGGTTGACGCCGAGGGCGGCCGATGATCTCCACGGCATCTACGAATACATGATCGTGAATTTTGGATTGGAGCGGGCACGCGGTTGCCTGAACGATCCGCACCATCGCTTCGACGACCTCGCCGAGCGTCCGGCGCTTGGCCGCGGGGCTGATCGGCTCGCGCCGGGATTGAGGCGTTATCCGTATCGGTCCCACGTTGTGTTCTACATGCCTGAGAACGGCGACATGCTGATCGTGCGCGTGCTGCACGAGAGGATGGATACGCCGCGGCACTTCGATCCCACGGTTTGACGGCGGCTTGTTCGGCCCTGTCGCGCCGCCTATGATCGAAGGATGACGCCCCCGCCGGCCAACATCAAGGACGTTGCGAGCCGGGCGGGCGTTCATCCCTCCACGGTTTCCCGGGTGCTCAATCCGGCGACCCGGTCCATGGTCTCGGATCATCTGGCTCGCAGGATCATCCAGGTCGCGGAGGAATTGGGTTACCGGCGTAATCCGCTCGCGGCGGGCTTACGTGCCCGGACGATATCTCGGTCACCGGGTTCAATGACATGCCCTTCGTGGACCGATTCGACCCGCCGCTCACCACGTTGCACATACCGCACTGACCATGGATGCTGGCTCCGGCTTGTCGGTGGAATCACCCAGGCGGCAGCATGAATTTGCCCGCACTCGCACTACGTAAGTATCATGCACGTTATCTTGGAACAGCATAAGTAAAATGAAGTATTATGCATTTTCTGGCCCGTCTCGAACCCACTTGACCGTCGCGCAGAGTATGAACGAACGATGAACGAATCAGGCCTCACACGTTTCTCCCGGTTACTGGCGATGGTGCTGTCGATGGCAATTGCGCTTGCCGGCGGCACGGTCCTGGCCCAGGAGCCATCGGCGCCGGATCTGCAGAGGGTTCTGCGCACGCTGGACACCGACGGCGACCTGGAGCTTTCCACCGACGAGATCCAGGCGGCCACCGAGCGCCTCACGAGTCTGGACGCCGACGGCGACGGGGAGATCAGCCTCGAAGAAATGGGCGGGCCGGCGCCCGTCCGGGGAATGATTCGGCAGCAGACGGTGATTCGCATTCTGGAACGCGACGGCGATCTCGCGATTTCCGCGCAGGAACTCGCCGACGCCACCCGAAACCTCGCCCGACTGGACGACAATGGCGACTGGCGCCTCGATACCGGGGAACTGGGCACGGATCAGGGCGACGCAGTGGCCGACGACGACGCGACCGTCGCGGACAATCCGAACTTCTACCGCATGAACGCCTGGGTGGAGGAGATGGAGGGCGCCATCCTGCCCGGCGAAGACGAGCGCGCCTTCGAAGGCTATACGCTGATCCACGATTCCGCGTTCGGCTACCACAACGCCAACCGCATCTACCTGATCGACAATGACGGCGACACGGTGCACGAGTGGGAGCCTGGGCCCTGGCAGTACGATGCCGCGGTCGCCTACCTGTTGCCGAACGGGTTGTTGCTGCGCACCGTGTCCAGGCACGACTGGCTGCACATGAGGGCGTATCCCGTCGGTGCGAACGGCACCGTGCAACTGCTGGACTGGGACAGCAACGTGGTGTGGGAATACGAAATGGACGTGCCCGGCAAGCACGTCCTGCACCACGACGTGGAGCACCTGCCCAACGGCAACATTCTCGCGGTGGCCTATCACGGTTTCAGCAACGAGGAAGCCCGGTCCATGGGCTGGGACGGCGAGTATCCCCGTCACCCCAGGCGCATCGTCTGGTTCAGCAAGATCGTCGAACTGCAGCCCAATCTCGAGGACGGCTCGACGGAAATCGTCTGGCAGTGGAATAGCTGGGACCACCTGGTCCAGGACAAGTTTCCCGGCCGCCCGAACTACGGTGACGTCAGCGAAGAAACCGGCAAGCTCGATGTCAATTTCCTGCGGGATGACTACATCCTCTTCAACGCAGGGCAGCTTCATCATGTCAACACCGTGGAATACCACGAAGAATGGGAACTGATCGTGCTGAGTTCGGCCATCCACGGGGAATTGTGGTTCATCGATCACAGCACCACCATGGAAGAGGCGGCCGGCGACAGCGGCGGGCGCTACGGCGTGGGCGGCGACCTGGTCTACCGGTGGGGCAGCCCGGCGTCCACCAAGCGGGGCACGTTCCATGACGCCATCCTATGGTGGCAGCACGACCCCAACTGGATTGCCGAAGGGCTTCCCGGCGCGGGCAACATGCTGGTCTACAACAACGGCACCAAGCGGGGCCGCGACGGCATGCATCATCCGGACATGGGTCAGGATTTCGAGCAGTCCTGGGCGGAAATCCTCGAAATCGCGTTACCGACCGACGCCGACGGCCGCTTCGACACGACCCGGGAAACGGAAATCGTCTGGTCCTGGAATGCCGATGCCTCGGAGGACTACTTCTCCCCCTTCATGAGCGGCGCCATGCGCATGCCCAACGGCAACACGATCTTCGTCAACGCCCACAACAAGCACATCATCGAGGTCACGCCGCAAGGCGAGCGAGTGCTCGACTACCGCGTATCCGGCCCCGGGCGCATGTACCGGATCTACAAGTACCCGCCGGACTATCCGGCGTTCAGCGGTCGCGAGTTTTGAGTGTCGGCGGATAACGGTCAGGCTGGCGGCAAGCACGGTCAACCGGCGTACCGACCGTGAGCGCAATTGCCATGCGCAATTCTCGCGACAGGGATCATGCACCACCTGGCGACCGCGTACCGTGAACTATCTGTGGGTCGGACTGGGCAGCGCGCTGGGCGGCATGGCCCGCTACGGCTGCTCGGGACTGGCCGCACGCTACATCGGCGCCACGTTTCCCTGGGGTACGCTGATCGTCAATGTCTCCGGTTCCCTGGTCATCGGGTTCCTCGCCACGCTGGCGGTGGCTGACGGACGCCCGCTCCTGCCCCCGGACGCCCGCGCCTTCCTGATGATCGGTGTGTGCGGCGGCTTCACGACGTTCTCGGCGTTCAGTATTGAAGCGCTCAACCTGACGCGGGACGGCGAGTGGCTCTGGGCGAGCGCATATGTCGTTCTTTCCGTGGTGCTGTGTCTTGTCGCCGTCTTGCTCGGTCATATCGGGGCGGTTGCGCTCAGCCGATAGGAGGCATCGATGCAAATCAATGCGCGACCGGTGTAGCGCGACAATCAGGGTGAGAAGTTCTCACCTTCATTGTCGCTGCGCAGCGACCGGAGCAGGTGGGCAAGGGCCGGCTCCATCCCGATGGGTGGCGACCACTGTTGAGGACGAGTCACCGTGGCCAGGTATTCCCGCAATACCTGTCGACTGATTCGAAGCGCTTCGCCGCTCTCGCCGATATCCCGCATACGCTGCCGGGCGAGGCGATGATTGGGCGCCGCCTCAAAACGCGCACGGACCAGTACGTTCGTGTCGACGAACATCTGAAGGCTCAACTACCTTCAATCGCCTTGCGCAGGTTCGTCCTGCGGGCCTCCGGTCAAGCGTCCGGACTCGTCGTAAATCTGCTCGCGGCTGACCGTGAATCCGGGCGGCCAGGAACCACCGGGTATCGCGGGCCACAGCGAATCCAGATCGAACTTACCAGGTCGCGCTCTTCTTTCGCCTCTTCCCACGGTGTGTTTCGCGCTGCCGGTGCTGAATTGCATCCGTTCGAATACAAGCGTTTCCGCCTCCAGATCGACAGACCTTGTCTTCCACCCGGCTGCGCTCCAAGCGAGCGCGTGGCTGTGTCCGGCACCGTGCTTCTGATTGGACCACCAAGGCCGATAGAGCCGCGCAGAGTTCGGAAGATCGAAGCCCAAAATCGCCTCCAGTTCAGCGAAGGAAACGCGCCAATCCGGTCCAACTGTCGCCAGCAGGCGACGATAGAGCGGTGCGTACTTCCCACGCGAGGCGGCTTCCTGAACAAGTCTTTCCCGAACTGCCGACATCACCGGTCTCCACCAAGTGCTTGTATAGTTCTGTCTGACTTGACTATGAGCCACGCGGCGATGCTAGTGTAGCGTCTCGTAATTGACTATACACTATGTATCTTCCCGTGAGCTTCCCTGGCGCGTTGGATTTTTGCCAGGATCGCCTGCCCGGATTGTTTCCAGACATACGGCTTGGGGTTCAGGTTGCGTTCCTCCAGATAACCCGTGATGGTTTCGACCAACTCGCCGACGCCGCGGAAGCTGCCGCCGCGAATGACGTCCTGGGTGAGGTCCCTGAAGAAACGCTCCACCAGGTTCATCCAGGAACTCGACGTGGGCGTGAAGTGCATGACGACCCGGTCGATGCCGTGCGCCTTGCGGAAGCGCTGGTTGTGCCATTTGACCCAGGACTTCACCTTGGCGTGCTTGTGGGTGGCGTAGTTGTCCACGATCAAGTGCAAGCTCACGTCGGGCGGCGCCTCCCGGTTCAACTGGCGCAGGAAGTCCAGCCACTGCCGGTGCGTGTGCCGGGCGGCGGTGCGGCTGAAGATCTTGCCGTCCAGATACGACAGCGCGGCGAACAGCGTGACGGTGCCGTGGCGCTTGTAGTCGTGCGTCCGCGTGCGGGTGTATCCGCGCATGACGGGAAAGCCGGGCTGGCTGCGTTCCAGGGCTTGGCACTGGCTCTTCTCGTCGCAACACAGCACCAACGCCCGGTCCGGCGGATTCAGGTACAACCCGACCACGTCCCAGAACTTCTTCTCGAAGTGCTTGTCGTTGGACAGCTTGAACGTGCGGGTCGCGTGCGGCTTGATGTCGTTGGCGCTCCACAGCCGTTGCACGGTCGCCTTGGACACCCCGGCCGCCCCGGCCATGCTCCTCACCGACCAGCGGTTGCGGTTCGGCGGCGGGCGCGTCGCCCCGAGAATGATACGCTCGCGCACGTCCGGAGCGATGCGCGGCTTGCGTCCCCGGCCCTTGGCGTCGGCCAAACCCGCCGGGCCCGACGCGCGGAAGCGCCGCTCCCACTTGATCACGGTCGCGCGGCTGACGCCCACTTCCAGCGCCGTCTCCGCCTGGCTCAGCCCGTCCGCCCGGCGCAGCACGATCGCAGCGCGCCGGTGGTCCCGCTGCGCCGCCGTGGGCCGGTTCAGCACCGATTCCAACGTCCGCCGCTGCTCCGCGGTGATGCTCAATGCGCGAATGGGCTGTGGCATGCCTCGCAGGGTGCCGGAATGTCATTGAACAGTCAATCTATTTGTGAGACGGTACACTAGGGCCTGTTAACACTACCCGAGATGGCTCTGTTGGCCCTGTGGCCGCGCCAATCGAGGCGCGAGGAGCGCAGTTTGGTCATTCCAAATAAGCGACGAGCAACGCGGAGTGGCGCGGCCACAGGGCCAACCCGGAGGGCCGGCCCATTTTTCCGCCCGGCGGTGTTGGCGCTCGCTCGTGTGGAGCGACCACACCGCGCTCGCGCCGCCTTGCCGGACAAAAAAATGGGCTCGGCAGAGCCATCACGGGTAGTGTTAACAGGCCCTAGTCAATCGGTTACTTATGTCTACTAAAAAAGCTGTCCTGGCTGCGGGTCCCGTTCGGCCTCGGCGGCAGCGGCTTCGAGTGCCGGCCATTTGCGCGCCAGCATGTTCCACACCTGTGCATCGGCCGCGCGGTCCCTGCGCTCGCAGATGTCGTAGAGGCGATAGGCCAACGGGAAAGACATCATCCTGTTCGACAAGTCCCTGCCGGGCTTCGGGCTGCGCATCCAACCGTCGGGCCGCAAGGTTTGGATCGTGCAGGCCCGCATCGAGGGCCGTAGCCGCCGCGTTGTCGTCGCCCGGTACGGGGCGATGCGGCTGGCCCAGGCCCGCCGCCGCGCCCGCGACATGCTCGACCGCATCCGCGCAGGCGGGAATCCCGCCGAGGACATCGGGCGGGAGAAGCAGGCGCCGACCCTCGAGGAGTTCACCGAGGAATACCTGCGGCGCAGCGATCCGCACTGGAAGCCCTCCGGGCGCGAGACGGTGCGCGTCTACCTCACGCGCAGCGCGTCAAAGTACTCCCCGGCCTGCCCGTAGGCTTTTTCGAGGTCGCGCCCGGCGCTCTTGTGCTCGACGATGAGAACACCAGGCCAGAACAGGTCGATGTAGCCCGAGCGGTCGTTCAGCTTCGTGACGTGTTCCTCGTAGCGCGCCACCGAGCGCCGACGAACCCCGAAGACCTCGAAGAAGTCGTTGTAGAAGCTCTGTGTTTCGCTGGTTTCCCGAACGGCGTTGTGCCACTCGCGGGCGAACCGTGCCGCCCGGACACGCACTTCGTTCCACGACAGGCGCATCAGCGTGAGCCGACAGCGCCGACGGCGCGGGCCTCGATCATGCGTGCAGCGCCCCCACGCGCCGGTCCGCAGCCGTCCGGTCGCGCCGCGCCCGCGCAAGATCGTAGCTCGCCTGCATCCGCATCCAGTGCTCGGCGGTGCCCCAGCCGATGTCCTCCAGCGCCAGCGCCATGTTCGCCGACACGCCCGCCTTGCCGTTCAGCAGGCGCGACAGCGTGCCGCGCTCGCACCCGAGACGCGTCGCCGTCTCGGTCACGTTCCAGCCCACGTCGTCCATGCTCTCGCGGATCAGTTCGCCCAGGTGCGGCGGGTTCATCATCGGGCCGGCGCGCTCGCTTGCAATGTCGTTCATGGTCAGCACTCCCCTTCGGTCAGTGGTAGTCGATCAGGTCCACGTCCACGGCCTCGCCGTCCTCGAAGCGGAACACCACGCGCCAGTTGCCGGAGACGCGAACACTCCACTGGCCCGCGCGGTCGCCCTTCAGGGGATGCAGCCGGAAGCCCGGCGCGGCGGCGCTTCGCGGATGCGCCGCCTCTTGCAGCCGGAACAGGATGCGCTTCAGCCGTGGCACCAGTCCCGCAGGCACCCGCGCGGGATTGTCCCGCTCGTGCAGCGCCCGCAGTCCCTTGTGCCTGATCCTCATGCCGCACTGTAACGCGCCGCGCCACACGCCGCAAGCGTCCGCTGTGCCGTCAAGACCGCCGATGACGATGCGCGGAGGTAACATGTGCAAGGCTCGGCGCTGCGCTGCGGGAACATGTGAGACGGTTCCCGATGCGCTCCGGTAACGTGTGAGGCCGCACCGCCGCCGACAGTGCGGAGCGAGTGAGTGACACCGCGTGTGTCCATGCCTTCCTGCATTGCTTTGTTACCTCCTGCTTCCTATAGTACGGCTCGGAAGCCGCGCGGCGGTTATGGACCCCTTCCCGCAGGTGCGCGGCAGGCGCTGCCGCTCAAGCGCCGCTCGGGCCAGATGCCGGATGCAAAACGGCTTTCATCGTCCGACGGTTTGAGCAGGCAGGAAGCGCAATAGCGACGCCCTTCGGCGCGTGGTATTCACACCCCACGCAGTCGCCCACAGGGAATTCCATGAAGTACAGCCAGGATCGAATTCTGACCACCCAGGTGGGCAGTTTGCCGAGATCGAAACTCGTTGCGGACACGGTCTTCGCCCGGGAAAGAGGCGAAACGGTCGCGGCCGCGCACGATGTCTTCCGTGACGCGGTGGACGCTGTCGTCGCGCGCCAGCGGGACACCGGTATCGACATCGTCAGCGATGGCGAAATGAGCAAGATCAGCTACGCCACCTATATCGGCGACCGCGTCACCGGATTCGGCGGAGACAGCGACCGCGAGCCCCCCAGGGACTTGGAAGACTATCCAGGTTACCTCAGGAAACTGGCGGCTTCGGGCGGCACGCCCACCTATCGGCGCCCCTGTTGCGTCGGGGAGATCATGGTCAAGGACATGGGCCCGGTCACGACCGACATCGACAACTTCAAGTCAGCGCTTGAGCGTCACAACCCGGTCGAAGGGTTCATGAACGCGGCTTCGCCCGGCGTCATCGCATTGTTCCAGCCGAACAGGCATTACCCCTCCCATGATGCCTATCTCCACGCGCTTGCCGATGCCATGTCGCACGAGTACCGGGCGATCGTCGACGCGGGCCTGGTGTTGCAACTGGACTCGCCCGACCTGGGCTTGGGAAGGCACATGATGTTCAAGGACCGGCCGGACGACGAGTATCGCCGGTTGGCGTCCCTGCATGTGGAGGCGCTCAATCACGCCATCCGCGACTTGCCGAGAGACCGGGTGCGGCTGCACATCTGCTGGGGCAACTACGAGGGACCGCATCACCACGACGCGCCCCTGGAAATGGTCCTGCCGATCGCACTTCAAGCCAACGTCGGCGCGCTGCTGTTCGAATCGTCCAATCCGAGGCACGCCCATGAATGGGAGGTCGTGGAAACCATGGAACTGCCGGAAGAGTTGATCCTGATTCCCGGCATGATCGATTCCACCACGAATTTCGTGGAACATCCGCGGCTCGTCGCGCAACGCATCCTGCGTTACGCGGACATCGTCGGCCGCGAGCGCGTGATGGCCGGTACGGATTGCGGCTTCTCCACGTTTGCGGGTTTCGGTGCGGTCGACGAAGACATCGTCTACGCAAAACTGGGCAGCCTCGTCGAAGGCGCGACGATGGCGAGCGAAGCTCTCTGGGGATAGCGGCGTGGAGAGCGAATCGCCGTCTTCCTCCCAGTCCGCGGGACATCTGCCACGGGTTGCCAGGAGCTTGCGCCGTAGGAATTCGCGAAAGCGAAAATTCGCTATCGCCGTCCCTTCGGTCGATCGATCGGGGAGAATATCGGGTCATAATTGACGAAATCGAGCGGGCGAAGGGACGGACGGGAGCGGATTTGCAGCCGTGAATTCCTACGGCGCAAGCTCCTGGACAAGCTGAGCCATCACGCCCAGTTGATCGAAGACAGTCCACTCCATCGCAATGCGCTCCCCGACGATTCGCCAGTGTGTTGAACCCGGCACGAAGACGGACCGTCCGGTGGCCGGAATCCCGAGGTAGTCGCCGGTGTGCACGCCGGCGGCACACCATCTGACCGCGATACGCAGCCCGTCGCGGTCCACGGCCTGCCGGACAACATGATCGATCGACACGCTGCAGCCGGAAATGGCCCTGCGCAATTGCGCGTGGTGGGCCTTGATCGAGTCCCGTCCCGAGCAGACATCGTTGGGCGAACGGTACATCACGGCGTATTCGGCATAGGCGGCGTCGGACACCGCATCGCTCTTCGCCTCCCAAAGGTTACGGATGACACATTGCGCAAAGCCGTGCGGATCCGCATGCGGCGATGGCAGTGGCATTCGACTCGCACGCGCGCTGCCCCGGGTCAATCTCGCGATTTCCCCTTCGATCCACCGCTCGCAATCGGCGCCGCGCTCCCTCGCCATTTGCCGCGCGGCCCGTCGAGGGTCGGCCCCGAGTTGTCGAACCAGGGAATAGTGGTCCCGCAGGAGGTATTCGCGGGTGATCCGGCCGCCCTCCACGACACAGTCGGCGATGGTCAGCGTCCAGACCCGTTTACCCGTGGGCGGCCCATACGCCGAGCGGCCGGTGTTCGTCATGGGACTGACCACACGGTGTGAGGAGTAGTAGCCCTCGGCCGGGGAACCGGACCAGATGACGTCATCGGCAAGAAGCAGTCGGTCGGGAAACGCCTCAAGCATCCGCCGCGTGCCGGCGATCATGCCTCCGGCTCCGTGAATGAGGCCGCTCAGCGCGAAAATCTGCGCATCGGCGTCATAGTATTCCCCGATGCGCTCGACCCGGCCGCATTCCCATATCTCGAACGTGATTCCGAGAATGAACTCGACCAAACCCCGATCGGGGTGATACCGCGTCATGTTCCGAACCGATTCAGATGGCTCCCGCAATCGATGAACCGCGATTCAACGGCGCATTTCGAAAGCGGCAGACACCCTCGGCGGGCACCTTGAATTGGGTTTGCATTCGAAGTACATTCGGTCGCGGCAACATTGCCAGCAGCGGTGAATTTCACTCGATGGTCCGGAGTATATCGTCTGAGAACCGTCACACGGCACTCCTCGCCGAGCGATTGGTGCGTTACCGGGATTTGCGCCCCTGCACGACCGCGTTCATCGATACCAGAACGCCCGGAAGCACCAGGAAGGAGAATTTTACGATCATCGGTCCCGGGGTCGCCGAGAATCCCGACCAGCACGTGCACATCGATATACCGCACGGATTCAATGTCGGCGGCGCCCGCCAGCCCCCCGGATGCGTCAACTCGCAACACAGTCATGAAACCGCCGAGGTGTTCATTGTCCATTCCGGACAGTGGGCGTTCTACACCGGTGTCGACCGCGAGGATGGTGAAGTCGCGGTGGGCCCCGGCGACACCATCTCCATTCCCATCCACGTTTTCCGCGGCTTCAAGAATGTTGGAGACGATGTCGGGTACATGTTTGCCATTCTGGGCGGCGACGACCCCGGCATGGTGACGTGGGCGCCCTACGTATTCGATCAAGCGCGGGATCATGGGCTGATTCTCCTTGAGGACGGCAGCCTCGTGGATACCGCGCGCGGCGAGAAGATTCCGCAGGGCAAGCGCGCGATGCGGGCGACCCGCGAGGAGGACGTTGCCCGGCTCGATCAACTCACCACGGACGGTCTGATCGACTGCATCGTCCGGCGCCGCGAGATGCTGCGGGAACCCGGCGAAGATTCGGAACCGGTTCAGGAGTTGCCGATCATCGGTTCCGCGGGCGGCGCCGATGGCCTGGGCGCGGGCAAGATCAACTGGCCGCACGGCTTCCACCTTCGCCTGTTCACGGCCCTGCCGGGCGCGGAAACAGTGCCTCACCGCAGACGCGAGGAAGAAGTCATTCTGATGCACAAGGGGCGGCTCAACGTGCTGCTTGCCGACGGTGCGGTGGAACTCGGTCCGGGCGACGTGCTGACCATCCCCATCGGGATGCGGCGCAGTTTCAGCAATCTTGGATCCGGGCGAGTCGAAGCCTATGTCGTGCGCGGCGGTGACTACCCGCGGCCACCGGCACTCACGATTTCTACCCCTGCGCATCGCGCGACCGGTGGCGGCAATCTGACGAATGCCGCCGGCTGAAGCGCACATTCGAAACAAGCGGCGTGTCCACCACCGCCTTCAGGCGCTGTGCCGCGCATCCGCGGCCGATCTCGAAAACGCCGTCGCAACGATATATGCGGATGACGCGAGCCTGTTTGGCTTCCACCCGGTCGACGAATGTTCCGGCGCCGCCGCGATCGCCGATGCGCTCTGGCGTCCGCTGCGAACAGCGCTTCCCGACATTCAGCGCCGCGACTCGATTCTGATCGCAGGTGAATCCAGCGGCCGGGACCTGGTCGCGGTCATGGGGCACTTTCAGGGCACGTTCACCGGGCCGCTGTTCGACGTCCCTCCGACGCATGGCGTCGTGCATATCCGCTACGGGGAAGTTCATCGGTTGGTCGACGGCAGGATTTCTGCAACCTACATGATCGCCGACATGCTCGACCTGATGCGCCAGGCCGGTTGCTATCCCATTGCGCCGGCGCTTGGCGCAGAGGGCCGTTGGCCCGGTCCGGCGACCCGTGACGGTGTCTCGCCTGACGTCATCGATCCGGCCGGCGGCGGCGAATCGCTTGGACTGGTCAGGCAAATGCACTCCGGTTTGCTCAAGTTCGACGGCAAACGCCTCGAAAGCATGGATCACGAGCGATACTGGACCCCCGATTTCCTCTGGTATGGTCCATCGGGAATTGGAACGACCCGCGGACTCCACGGATTTCGCGCCCATCACCAGATCCCGTTCCTGCGCGCCTTTCCCGACCGCCGCGTCGAGCACCATTTCGGCCGGGTCGGCGACGGCAACTACGCGGTGACGGGCGGCTGGCCGAGCGTGGTGGCGACGCACCTGGGTCCCGGATTCCTGGCGATGCCGCCCACCGGCAAGCCAGTGGGCATGCGGGTCATGGATTTCTACCGTGTCGAAGGCGGCTTGATCGCCGAAAACTGGGTCCCCATCGACATGATCGACCTGCTCGGGCAGATGGGTGTCGATGTCTTCGAGCGCGTTCGGCACCTGCGGGGGCGCCCAAGGTTGACGCTCGGGTAATCGTCGCCCGCCGGTCCCGTCCCTCCGGCATCCTGACCGCCTGGCAGCCCGTGGCAAAAGTCCCGCGAGCACCGAGACCGGCGAGGCGCCCGCCCGGCAAGGCGCGAGGAGGAAGAATATCGGGAATATTTGACCGACGAGCAACGCAGCCGGGCGGGATGCATCGCCGGTCGAATGCCGCGGGACTTTTGCCACGGGCTGCTAGTAGCCCGCGGCGTGGCCGTCCTTCCTGGACTCCGATGCGCCCGAATAGACGCCGCTGTCGGGATCGCGAAGAATCGCCTGGTAGCCGCCGAATCCGCCGAGGCCCTCCGCGCCCGATCGGACCCGATGCCCCAATGCCGCCAGGGCTTCGGCCGTGCCTGCCGGAAAACCGGATTCCAGGTAGACGGCGCCCCCATCGCTCATCCGGCCGCCCCTGGGATCGCTGGAGCCGTCGTGGCGTAGCCGCGGCGCGTCGCCGGCCGTCTGGATGTCCATGCCGAAGTCGATGATGTTGGCCAGAACCTGGACCTGGCCCTGGGGCTGCATGTCGGCGCCCATGACACCGAAGCTCATGAAAGCATCGCCGTCCACTGTGACGAAGGCGGGAATGATGGTATGGAACGGCCGCTTCCCGGGAGCGTAGACGTTGGCGTGACCCGGATCGAGGCTGAACGATCCGCCCCGGTCCTGAAGCACAAACCCCAGGCCCGCCGGCGTCATGCCCGAACCCATCCCGTGGAAGTTGCTCTGGATGAAGGAAACCATGTTTCCGCGTTCATCGGCCACGCTCAGATAGACGGTGTCGCCGCGGTTGAGGATGGCGGGGTCCCCGCGGGGCAACGTTCGGGAAGCCCGTTCCGGGTCGATCAGCCGCTGGCGCTCCCGCGCATAGCGCTTTGATATCAAATCCGCCACCGGCGCCTCGGCAAAGGCCGGATCGGCGTAATATCGGGCCCTGTCCTCGAACGCCAGTTTCTTCGCCTCGATCAGCCGGTGGAGATACGCGGGGGTTCCCCACCCCATGCCGGCGAGGTCGTCGTCCTCCAGGAGATTGAGCATCTGCAGCACGGCGATTCCCTGGCCGTTGGGGGGCAGTTCCCAGACCTCGTGGCCGCGGTAGGCGGTGGACACCGGCTGGACCCATTCGGAGCGGTGTGCGGCCAGGTCGTCGTAGCTCAGGAATCCACCGTGCCCGGCCATGTAGCGGTGGATGCCGCGCGCAATGCCGCCGCGGTAGAAGGCATCGCGCCCGCCCGCGGCGATCTGCCGATAGGTATCCGCCAGCCTGGGATTGCGGAAGACCTCGCCTGCGCGAGGTGCGCGCCCGCCCGGGAGATAGACCTCCGCAAAGCCGGGATAGTGCCCCAGCGCGGCGCCGTCCGAAGCCCAGTGCCGGGCGATGACGGGCGTCACGGGGAAACCGTCCTCGGCGTAGGCGATCGACGGCGCCAGCAGATCGGCCATGGGGCGCCGACCGAATCGTTCATGGAGCTCGAACCAGCCGTCCACCGCGCCGGGAACGCTGACGCAGAGCGGCCCGTTGGAAGGAATGCCGTCACGGCCGCAGACGCTGCGCAGGTGATCGAGGCTCAGCGCGCCGGGCGCGCGCCCGCTGGCGTTCAGGCCGGTCAGTTCACGCGAGCCGGCCTCCCAGTGGATCGCGAAAAGGTCGCCGCCGACGCCGCAACCGGTAGGCTCCATCAGTCCGAGCGCCGCATTGGCGGCGATGGCTCCGTCCACGGCCGAACCGCCCCCCTTGAGCACATCCACGGCAACCTGGGTTGCAAGCGGGTGGCTCGTGGCCGCCATGCCCCGGGTCGCCATCACCACCGAGCGGGTTGCGAATCCCGAGAAGCGTTCGGTCATGTCAAGTCGGGCCATTGCTTGGTCACTGTCCGCAGGCACTCTATTATTGACCGTTACCGGCAAGTTGAACACAGTCGACCACCATGTCACACCGCACCGATGACCTCGCGCCAGGCGGCGCTGTCACCCGTCTCGTCCGCAAATTGCGCTACCACGAAGCCTCCAGGCAGGTTCTGGCCATCGTGCTGATGCTGTGGTTCAGCGTTACCGCCATGCCGGCCGAACCGTCTCTGGCACTGGGCACACCCTTCATCGTCGCCGGCGCCGCGCTGCGGCTCTTCGCCAGCGGATTCATCACCAAGAACCGCGAACTGGCCACCGACGGCCCCTATGCCATCGTGCGCCATCCCCTCTACACCGGCAACATCGCCATCGTCAGCGGATTCGCCATCGCCAGCGGCCAGTGGTGGACGGTCGTCATCGCGCTGGCGTTCTTCTGGTTCTACTACCCCACGGCGATCGAATACGAGGACCGGAAGCTGCGCAAACTGTTCGGCGACCGGTGGACCGAGTGGGCAGGGGACGTTCCGGCGCTCATGCCCTCGTTCAGCAACCTGGGCAGGGCCATCCTCGGCGGATGGTCATTCCGCAAGAGCCTGCTGCGGAACGGCGAACCCCTGATCGCGGTCATAATCGCCGTGTGCCTCGCCAATATCATCAGGCAACTGCCGTGAATATCCGCATCGATCCGCCGTTCGCCCTCCGTCGCTCCGCCGGATGATCCGATCGGCGCGAGATGACGGTCGATCCCCAGACTTTGAGCCCGGCCCAACGCCAGGCGATTCTCGCCTCGCTCGAATCGCGCGACGCGGGCATCGCCCCCATTCCCGGAAACCAGGCCTCGATACGCGTTTACCGGGGTCCGGCCGGCGACTTTGCCGTCAAGGAACCCTCGGGGTGGGGTTTGCGGAAAACCCTCAGCCAGGCGGCAATCCTGAGAGAGGCCGCGGTCTATCGCCGATTGCAGGGCATTGCCGGCATCCCCAGGTGCTTCGGCTGCCTTGATGACCGCGTTCTTGTCCTGGAACATGTGCCGGGCGATACGCTGCACGCGCGCGAAGACAGCCTGACCGACCGCGAGACGTTCTATGCGAGGCTGCTTGCGACGCTGCGGAGGATGCACGATGCCGGAGTGGCGCACGGGGACCTCAAGCGCAAGCGCAATATCCTCGTGGGCCCCGGAGAGCAGCCGTTTGTCATCGACTTCGGAATTGCGGTGGTGGCCGACGATCGGCGCGGACTCCTGTTCGATCTTGCCCGGCAGGTGGACCGCAACGCCTGGATCAAGCACAAGTACCGCGGTCGAACGAAGGACATTTCCGCCGAAGATGCGGCGGTCTACAAGCCCATGCGCTCGGAACGCCTGATGCGCGTGCTGCGAACGGCGTGGCACACCGCGACGCTGCGACGCTGGCGCAAGCAACGCCGAAAAATGCGCCAACCCTGACATCAACCACCAAAGGCGGCCATGTGCGGAACAGCAGCAATTCCCGCCAAGCGTCGAAGAGACCGAAAATCGACTCCGAAATCACGCCCAAATGGCGAATTCAGCCTATCGAGCGGGCCAAAACGGATGATCGAGCATCGTTAGCGGGAATTGCTGGCGGAACAGGCTTGTGAGCGTCGTGTGCGCGGCGCGGCGCCACGGTTGGCCAGGAGCGCCGCGCACCGATGTTCGTCCGCCAGGGATGGCGGGCGAACTTTAGCGCACAATGACAACTACTCGGAGACCCTCATGTTCACCCAACAATAATAAGACTATTTATCAGTACGTTACGCCGTTATTGCCGATCTGATCCAATGTTCTGTTTTCAACGAGTAAGCAAATTGAAAGCGGATTGATTCCAACTGCAGCGCGTTCGGGCACCTTCATATCGGTCCGAGTAGGCGGGGGCATTACTGCGCCCCGCCCCTCGCAGACCCGAGCGAGCGGGTTTCCCGCACTCGGTTCCTCACTTGACAGATTCGCTGCAAGGACCTGGCCATCGACGCACGATCCGTACTGAAGGCAAGGGGTATCGCTTGAGCAGTGTATTCATCCGGTCCCAGTTCAAACGCCGAAGGCGGTTGCGGCGAGTAAGCCATTTCCGCCAGATGCGTATGACCTGATAGCGGAACCACTCCAGTCGTTTGCCGTTCCCCCCCAGACCGTAGTATGCGCAGTGTCCCCGGATCATCAGGGCAAGGTGGTCGCGTTGCGCCTCGACCGGCAGGTGCCGGTGCCTCTTGCACCAGTCGTGCACCGATTTCAGCGCGCGGGCGAACCGTCCCTTGGCCGTGATCTGGCGAACCACGTCCTTGCCTCGTCTCGACCGACCCCAGACGTGGGTGAAGCCAAGAAAGTCGAACGTGGTGGCCGTCGCCATCCAGTGCCGCCCGTAGGGGCGCTTGCGGCGAAAGTCCACGTAGCGCGTCTTGGTCTCATGGAGCTTGAGCCCGTAGCGACCGAGACGTTTCCCCAGCACGTCAAGCACACGCTTGCCGCTGAGGCGGTGTTCGAAGGTCAGCACAAAGTCATCGGCGAACCTCACCAGCCGACACTCCCCGTGAATGCGCGGCTTCACCACCTTCTCGAACCACACATCCAGCACATGGTGCAGGAAAATGTTCGATAACTCGGGGGAAATTACACCGCCCTGAGGAGTCCCGGCGACCGGCCTGTGCACGGTGCCCTCTTCGAGCACCCCCGCGTTCAGCCACTTGTCGATCATGCGCCTGACGACGCCGTCCTTGATCCGCAGGTCGAGGAATGAGCGCAGGTGAGAGAACGGGATCGTATCGAAGTATTTCGAGACATCCGCGTCAATCACCCACCGCTGCCGGTGCTCAATGATGCCCTTGCGCAAGTCGTCAAGGGCATCGTGGGCTGAGCGTCCGCGCCGGAACCCGTACGAGCACGGCAGAAAGTCCGTCTCGTAGATCGGCTCCAGCAACATCAGCACGGCCCGCTGCGCCACCTTGTCTTCAAAGGTCGGAATGCCCAAGGGACGTTTCGTGCCGTCCGCCTTCGGGATATAGTGCCGCCGCACCGGCGGTGCGACATAGCGGCCCGACTTGATCCGGTTCAGGAGGTCTTCAAGATTGGCCTCCAAATCCTTCTCATAGTCCGCGCCCGTCACCCCGTCGATGCCTGGTGCACCGTCCTTTCGCGTCCGCCGATACGCTTCCAGCATCCATTCCCTGTCGATCAGGTGATGCAGCGACGTGAACACCCGCTCCGGGTGCTTCCTCGCCTGTTCGGCTATCCACTGCTGTTTCGTGTACGTGTTTGTGGAACTCAGAGTTTCCTCCAGCGTTTCCCATCAGTGGGTCTGTACAAATGACGCCCCGCTTCCCTCCAGCGGGTCCCGATGGACACGGTTCCCCGCCTTCACAGGTACTATCAAGGCGCTAAGACTTCCTGCTCCGCATGGCCTTCGGCTTATTGATTCGCCAGCCGACTCCGCAGCGTGCCTGCCATGTTCGTGTCCGCCCAAAGCGCTCCCGCCGCCGTGCAGGCTCGGCGACGAACCGGGGTCTACATTGTTCACGCTGGCCTCCCCGTCCCAGCGGTCTCGCCCACGGGCAAGAGCAGGATCTCCCAGGTTCCCTGACGATCCATCCCGTGACTTTGCGCCGGCCCACGACCCCGGACGACCCTTCGCGCCTCGCCAGTAGCGGCGCTTCCAGTGCTGCCCCCGGCCAGTTAACACCGAAGGCGTCATCGATTCCGATTTCGAGGCTTCCTCCACCGCTTCATCACCTGCTGTCTACGCTTCACGACGGGCGTTGCCGCGCGCCATGCAAGACTCGCTTCCGGCTGGCGGGCTGCGCCTTTGCCGGGCGGGAGTCAAACCCGCTGGATCGCTACGAGAGGTTTCAGTTTCAATTCATAGCATTCTCCTCTCCAGGGCTTTCCCTGGCGCAATAACCGTTCCGTCCCCGGGGGATGACACAGTGCCAGATGGCTTTTCTCGCCGTCCAGGAACGTGCGCGGCCAGGGAAGTATAATCGACCCGGTTCAGCGGTTCAGCGGTTCAGCGGTTCAAGGATCGTCTCCAGTCCTTGCGCAGGGGCCGCAGCCAGATGGCTTTTTTCGGCTTTTCGTATTTCTTGTGCCGGTCGTAGCGTCCACGTCCCTTGGTGGTTCCAACATGGGTCCATCCGGAGGCCTGGTAGGCCGTGCCGATGAAGCGGGGCGTTTCCACGAACGTTTCGATCAGCACGGGCGTGGTGTGGTATCGCGCGGTCCAGTCCCGGATCAGTTGGCGGCAGACCACGGACAAGACGTGGGAAGCGAGGTTGGGGATTTCGATCCAGGGCAGGATGAGGAACCGGGCGTTGTCGATGACCTTCGGCAGGTTCTTTTCCCGAAGTGTCGGTGTCCAGCCGATGAACCGGTCGCGCGGGGCCAGCTTCCTGGCTGCGGTGGAGAACCCCAGCAGCGCCAGCAGCCCGCCGTGGCGATCGTGCACTGTGTAACGCATCTGCGCGCCCACCAGGGTCTTGTAGCCAAGATAATGGAAGCGGGCGATGAACTGGTTCCACTGTCTGCTTTGGGGTGTGCCGCCGAGCACGGTGCGCAGCCGGATCGGGCGCACCACATCGAGCGTCCGTGGCGGCGGTTCCAGCGGCGCGTCGGTGTCGGGCCCGAAGGTCATGGGCGCCGGCGGGTTGCGCCCCCACCTCGGCGGCGGCAACGCGATCCGCCCGTCCTTGTGCATGGCCAGCATGGTCACGCGCGCCATCATGTCCTTGAGTCCGCCGTCGGGTTTGGTCCAGCCGATGCGCCGGCAGAACGCCTTCGACAGGGCGAAGCGGTTCAGCGCGGGCGGCCCGGCGATGAGCGCGCGCAGCAGCGCCATTTCCTCAGTCGTGAAGTCGCGCCCGTAGTAGCGGCATTCGATATCGCCGCTCACGTCTTGCCCGTCAGGGTGCGCCGCCGCCGTGGGCTCATCGACCACGGTAACCACGGCGACAGGTCCGGCGGCGCCCGCCCGCCGTTGGCCGCACAGGCCTTGAGCCACTCGGCCAGCCATCGGCGCACGTCGAAGCCGTTCAGCGCCAACGTTTCCACCACCGAGTACTTCAGCGCGGTGAGCTGCGCGCCGTCTTTGCTGTCGGAGCCGAACGAGAGCCGACGCCCGATGACCGGGCCGCGCAACTTGCGCTCGGCGACATTGTTGTCCATGGGCACATGGGGGTTGTCGAGGAACACGCTCACCCCCTCCAGTTCCCGCTCGGCGGTGGCGAACAGGGCCTGAAGTTCCAATTCCAGTTCACGCTGCACGTCGACGAACCCCTCATCGCGTTCCCCGGTGTCGGCCCGGTAATGGGACAGGCGCGTCTTGTTGAGCCGGTAAATGGCCGCGATGCGCCCGAGCCAGTCCCGGCACCACCGGCTCAGTTGCGGCTGTCCGGCGGCACAGTCGATAAAGTCCCGGCGTTGATGCGTTTTTTGCCTGGTGCCGGCAACAGCGTCAGCGCACCGACCTGTTGCCGAACGACCCGTTCGGCAAGTCCCTGACCTATGCCGCAGAGCGCGAAGCGGGCTTGCGGGTGTTTCTCGACGACTTCCAAGTCGCCATCGATACGAATCACTTCAAGCGCGGGTTCAGGCCGATCCCCATGGGCCGGCGCAACTGGCTGTTCGCCTAGACCGATTTCGGCGCCGAGCGCGTCGGCGCAATTCAGAGCCTGCTGTCGACCTGCCGGATGCCGGGCGTGAATCCCTACACCTACCTTGTCGATGTCCTTCAGCGTATCGACTGCCACCCGGCCAAACGCGTCATCGAATTGACGCCGCGAGTCTGGAAGGAATTGTTCGCCGAGAACCCCTTACGATCCGACCTCGACCGAGTCCGGGAATCCCCCCGCTCGTTAGGCGACGAAAGTCCAGAACGGTCTCGTTTGCCCGCTTGCGTAAGATCACGCGTCGCTGGATCGCTGAATACAACGAAGAACGCCCCCACAACAGCTTGGGACGAATACCCCCAGCCATGTTCAGACTACAAGTCTAAACCGCCAGAAACTTTAATTCAGAACTGTCGCATTTACGGTGAAGCTTACGGCCTGATCCCGGTACGGCTTAGCCTCTAAGTTATCGAGTCAAGGTCAATTACGCGATCTGCGGCCCGAATTGACTCCCGACGATGTGCCGCAGTCACAAGAGTAATATCCAAACTCGATATCGAATCTAGTATGCGCCGCTCACTTTCCTCACTTATGTGACTCATTGCCTCATCCAAGAACAATATTCTGGGCTTCGCGTACAATGCACGTGCCAACAATAATCTTTGTTTTTGACCGCCGGACAGAACGCCCCCCATCTCCCCTACAGGAGAATTTAATCCCATAGGAAACGAAACGATTTCATCAAGTATGTCCGCTCGCGCTAAACTGCTCTCAACTTCGTCAATATCAGCCGATACATCAAAGAAGGATACATTTTCCAGAATTGTCGCATTGTAAAGTATATCGTCTTGCAATACCGCTGATACATAACCACGCCAACTTGCTGGTGATGAGTTATTAACATCAATTCCACCAATACGAATCGATCCATTCGTCGGCACCAATAGCCCTAACAGCAAATTAATCAGCGTACTCTTTCCACAACCTGATCGACCCGTAATTACTACGTGCTCACCTGCAGCAACACTAACTGAATAATTTCGGAATATCGGTGACTCATCTTGCGAATAGGCAAATGTCAAATCGCATGTGGATACTGTCGAGTCAAATTGCTCAATTGTCGCACCCACACCATCAGCCTCGGGCACCGCCAAGAAAAAATCGCCCAATCTATCTATCAACACCCGTACCGTCCTAAATTCAAACGATTTCTGAATCAAGCTTGAGATTCGATTCGAGAACAAGTCTCGGTATGACAGATACGCAATCAAGGTACCTAATGTTTGCCGCCCATCAATCACCAATGTTGCGCCCAAGAAAATTGTCAATACCCTTTCAAGACCATAGGTTAGGTCAACAAGGGAACGACTTGTTATATCCGTGCGTTCAACCTTAGCATTTGCATCAACACTACGGTTAAGACTATTCGACCATTGGCTCGTTCGAACTGCCTCACGACCGAATATCTTAATGGCTGGCATTGATCTAGCTGTTTCAAAAAAATGGCCCTGTTGGTCAGCAATCGCCACAACATGTCTTTCAGTTAATCGACCAATCCTTGCGTGAAATGCAAATCGGACCACACAAACGACGACTGTCGAGATCAAGACAATCCAAGCTATGCTTGGCATAAGGATAAACATCACGACCAAGACGACAACTCCCATTAACCCGTCAAGCAGTACCTCGATCGTTACATTTGTTAGAATTTGTTGAATGCCGGACACGCCGTTAAATCGAGAGGCAATATCCGCTAGTGATCGAGCCTTAAAGAACGGAACAGGAAGTCCCATCAGACGCCCAAGCAACGACAACTGCCACTGCAGATTGACTGTCGAACTAAGGAACAACAATGACCATGATCGAACTATACTTGTGAAAACGTTAAAAGCCACCAGCAAACCAAAGCCGATTGCCAGCCCGAAAAGCAGATCGAAATTTCCAGAACCGACAACTTCGTCTGTAGTTATTTTTATGTACATTGGCGCAATTAGCACGAGACATTCTAGTACTAATGCGGCCAGAAGTGCTGGCACTGCTGCTCTCTTTAAACCCTCAATCTCCCCCAATAGATCTGAAATTCTTACTCGGTAACCAGATGCTGGTTTTGTTTTTTCGGCGTTTGTGCTTACGCTAAACTCCAACGCAACTCCAGTTACTCTCTTGCTGCATTCCTCCCAACTTAGAAACCTTCTCCCCGATACTGGATCAATAATTGAAATGCCCCGTCTTGACGCTTTTGTTAGAACGACAAAATGATTATGTTCCCAATGAAGAACACTAGGAGTAGATAGTCTAGATAGGTATGGCAATTCCACACGGAGTGGTCGCGCGATCAAACCGATTTGAGCAGATATTTCAATCAATGACCGTAGATTAACACCTCGCACAGAGGGGGGAAACTCAGTTCGTAGACTAACAAGTGATATCTTTTTGTCGATTAATGTCGCCGCAACCATAGCTAAACAAGCTAGGCCGCATTCGGCCGTATTCGACTGAATATATACTGGCGTTCGTCTCAAGCTCAATACTGCTTAAGTTAGCGTACTCTATCCGCTGGGTAGGGACGGAAATACCCAATGAATCAATCGTCTTTCATCGAGCGGGATTCGAATTGAAAGAAGCATACCAGAATTCAGCTTATGTTCAATACCGCGAACGTCTTCAAATACGCGGGGAATCGTTAAATTAATTTGGTACGCGCTCACTTCATCCACTCCGGATAAGTTGTCGACCGGATGTGACGAGATTGGTATGGGTGAAATGCCAACGATACGACCAAGGAGTGTGCCGTAGCGCTGATAAGGGAATGCATCGAACTCAATGGGTAGAACTTGATCCAACGCGATACTCTTGTGAACTTGGTCATCTACGTAGGCCACCACTTGCAACGCAGGATCGTCTGGTTCTATCCAAGCGATTTGTTGACCTCGAACAACTTGTTGGCCAGCCTCAACTTGAAGAATCTTGACGACTCCATCACGCGGAGCCACAATTTCTTGATCCGAGAGTAAAGACAAATTCCTCATCTCCGAGCTAATTTGATCAAGTTGTCTCACAAAAGCCGATAGCTCCCTCGAAAACTCCATCTCAATTTGCGCCCTCTTGTCATCTATCAGAGCGATCGCAATCCTGGCGCTTTCAATAGATGCCTCGAGATTCAATCTTGCGCGTCGAAACTCTAGCACTACTGATTCTTGGCGAAGCACATCAAGACGAGCGATTGCACCTCTATCGAATGCGTCCTGATATGCTTCAAAAAGTTCCGTTGAATTCGACTCGTTCATTGCTACGATGGGTCGTTGTTGCTGAAGAGCGTCCAACCGTTTAACTGTTGATTGAAGTTCCAATTCCAAGCTGCTCAGGCGCGTAGCCTTTGTTTCCTCCAAAGAAGCAATCGTCCCTTCGACTTGCTTGTACGTTCGATCCAAATCAGTTCGAACGTCCGATGTAGATTGGCCCCCAAAGGGTCGGAGGTCTTCGCCAATTGTCATGATTGTTCTATTGGCTTCAGTGAACTGCCCAGTTTCGACAAGAACTGCCCCCACTACACCATCTCTACTCGCGAGAATTTGAACCAACCCTGATTCAGCTATGGTTCTTCCTCGCACAACTGTTATGTTTGGAAATGATACAAGAGACGCCCAAATGATAGTGCAGACAATAGCGACAACTAACGAAACACCTAATGGTATCAACGTAATGGGTCGAACTAACGAAATTTCTCCGAGCCATCTTTCTCGTTGGTATTGCTCGGACTCTGGTCGATATAGTGGACTATCGCGCATACTATTATTGCTCTCACTACATGCTTTCATATGCAGGGGATGAACTGCTAACCCGCCCGATTGGTAACACATAATCGTAAGCCTGTGACCCCAGGACACTCTTTTCGTAGTCAGCAACGTTTGTCACTTCAGGCACTGGCCAAGGCTGACAATAGATCTGGCAATTCCAGCTTTCTCCGGACTGCGGAAGCAATAGCACGGAAACAAACTCCTCTTCCAAAAGAGAAGCAACCGTATTAACATAACTAATATTTTCTGGCGGCCTTCGCCTAGCGTGAAAATTTCCCATCAATACAAAAACCACATCACTTGTTGACTCTCTTGAGAGATAATCGATATTGGCAGCCATGATAAACGCCGAATCGATTGCGCCATAAGAAACTCGTGTATCGTCCCATCTACCATTGATAGCCGTCACCGAAATTAGCCTTTCGGTCAAATTGCCCAAGTTTCGAAGCGACTCCACCAAATTCAACATTGCAGTGCTGGATCGCCCATCTTGACTAAATCTTTCCCTTCTCCAAAATTCATGACTCAAGAACTGCTGAACAGCATCAGCATTTCCACTAGACTCCATATATCCATTGAGGCTCGTTTGCATCTCCGTGGGCAACTCCAGTGCTATGCGAACGTCTCCACTGACGGTTTCTATGTATTGGCAAATTGCCGCCAAAAACACTTCCGGTGATTCATTGTTTCCATGTAGCTCACCATATATCACAATATCAGCTGTAAGGCTGGGAAAATCAAGGGAGTCCACCGTGTCTTTACAACTCTTTTCTCCAACAGACTGTGCGCCCGAGCTCGAAGTTAGGCCGAGAACTATACTTGCCAACCAAATTCCAATTCTCACTTCTCTGCCTCTACGTGTACAAGTGACAACTGTCTATAGGATTGCAGAGTCGTATCTCGTTGTAGTCTATCGTAATCCCTTGAACAAACGTAATCGGAAAGCGTTGGGTAGTGTACATCATCTGCGTTAAGACCCGTCAAAAATTCGCTAAATGCCGCCAACAGGCGAATGTCAGGCACCTTCTCTTCCATCCACAAGAATTGGCCTTGCTCATTGACTTCCAGAAACACATATTCTCCATCTGGAGTAACGATCAGGTCAACACAACCAAATTCAATTTTCAGGCTGTCAAACGTATCTCGCAAAGCTCTCCAAACGCGCGTCGGAAGTGAGCATTCCTCTACTGTAATATTTCCAAATCTATCTCCACGCCAATCGAGCATAGCATTTTCGTTTTCTTGTGAGTTAAGGCGAAGTGCCTTATACGAGTCACCCAAAACAACCACTCGGACTTCAAATTGTTTTTCAATGTACGACTGAAAAATTGATGGACTGTTTTGTATTGAAAGGTCGGACGCCAAATCAGAATCTGTGACAATACTGGCAAGTTGAAGATAGGTCTTGGATGCCTTTTTCCAACTTTTTTGAACAAATGGCTTACACAGAGCTTTGCCCCCTTGGTCTGATACAAAACTGCGTACTTCATCCGGATCATTGGACATGCAAGTTTCAGGTACTCTTAACCCGGCCTGCGCAGCGGCAATAAGTTGGTTAATTTTAACCGAACCAACCAATTGACCTTCCAAGGAATTAACCCATCTCGATCCAGCAGAGAAAACGCAATGCATTGACCTAACAAACGCTGATGATTCGCGCAAACATGCGCCCACGTCATGTGCATTTACAGTTGAAACATCAAAGCGATACCAATCAGGTCTTCGATTCCATACCGCTCTAACAGTTGATGCCGTTAGCTGACAATCATCACCATCTACGTAACCGACGGGCCTTAGATGTACTGAACAATCTCCGGTATCAGACATGTAAACAGAAGCCGATTGTTTTGAAGGGTAACTTACAGTCTCAGCAATGCTACAACTAAACCCTTGTTTGCGTAATGCCCATCTAACTGCGCGGGCGTGAGTGTCGATTAGATAACTGAATATAAGTATATGGGTTTTCATTTTAGCCAATAGATTACAATCATACTACCATTGCTAGATATCTTTGTCTTACACAATAAAGTTTCCACGAAATAATTCAATACCAAGTATCCTTGTTCTTTTTTTGATCCTCTTCCTTTCAAGAGTTATTCCTCAGCGCAATTCTTTAGCTGCTTTGTACTTCGAGACTTACCATTTCGTACTGCTGAATCATGGCAGATGTCGCCAAATTCACCCCTGCATTCCTCAGCGAGAAAGATTTCAACTTCTCACCCTGCTATCTTACCGAATGAGCACAGTGTAACATCAAGGGGCGCATCTGTTTTAAGAGGCGCCCGGACTTTTCTTGTGAGTCCAAATGTGAGTACGGACGATCCGTGTGTCACGCTGTCGCGACCGGAACAATCCATGGATATCACGAAGAGAAAAAAGGGGTGGATGTCGGCAACGCGAGCACTATGTCGCGGTAGTTCCCGCGAGGACGGAGCAGTCGGTACGTAAGGTCGGTCCATTCGCTCCCGACCTTTTGACGTTGACGGATTGGCACGACCTATGCAGGGTGAAGATCGCGACGACGGAATCGACGGCCGTGCGCTGGATTCCCTCTTTACGAGATTCTGGATCGACAGGGATTTTGGGACGCATGTCGTATACCGTTGTGGAACGAAGCATGTGAGTGGGCAAAAAGCATTTTTCTCGATTATGAGTGGATTTGGCAGCTAATGAGCTATGGCTTGCTTCGAGGCGCATTTCGACTGGCCGACGCCAATTGGGAATTGCGCTCCTACGTACCCCCACGCTCGGAGACTAGAACGATCCCCCATATAGGGTGGTGGACATGTCCGTCCCCAGCGACGAGTAGCACAGCCTAAGCTCTGCCTGCGGCAACGGGGACCGCTTCCGCGCACATCGGAACGGGCGGTTCTTTGTAGCAAGTATTGCCCGGACGGGTCCAACTAGCAGGCGATGCGCGAAACGTCCAATCGCGCCGAAAGTGTTCGTGAGGCACCTACTGGATCGGGTCGTAGCGTACCGAATCCAATTAAACCCATCGGCGTCGTGCTTGCGTGCGCCCACGACGAAAGACCTGTCGCTGGCATGCCCGCCGAAACGTACCTGCGAAATCGCCGCGCTTGGACCGACGATGAATTGCCGCCTGAAGTCCGGTCGTTGTCTCGTGCCGACGCTGAGCAGTGCAAGCTAAAGCTCAAGGATCTGCCGGCGACGACTGTCGCGTATATGCTGATCCGGTTTGCTCGTCGACCCGCGGGATATCTCACCGGGGTCTCCATTACGGAGTTGATCAAAGACCACCACTGTGCAGAGCGGTGCTGCAGCCTGGACTTACCGCGGAATCCCCTTCGGCGAAACCCCGGCGGTCGTTGCCAAGCGCGGAGTGAGCGCGGTCGCCGCGCTACGTCGACACGAGGAAATTGACCTTGCCGTTTGCTCCGGAGGCACTTCGGAGCCAAAGACACCCGCTCCTGTTCGCACGACCGCCAAGCCCGACCCCGTGCTGGTTGAGTGCGACGGAGCTGGTCCTGGGCACGAAACGGCTAAAATGTTCCTCGACTGTTGTACCACGTACGCTATCGTCAGCACTCTAGGGAAACTCTGATTAAGTCCCTATTCCTGCGACAATACGGTTGAGGGATGTTAGGTTCCGGAGGGGTCATGGATCAAGCGACATTTGCGGAGTTGGAACACGACGGGAAGAAGCGCACGACTCGTCGGGAGAAGTTTCTCGCGAAGATGGACGGTTTGATTCCTTGGGCGCGTCTTGAGCGGCGCATCGAGCCGCACTACCCGAAGCCGGGCGGTGGGCGGCGGCCGTATCCGCTGGGCACGATGCTGCGGGTGCATTGCGTGCAGTTGTTCTACAACCTGAGCGATCCGGGGATGGAGGATTTGCTGTACGAGGTGGAGTCGGTTCGGCGTTTCGCGGGTTTGCGTTTGACGGGTCCGCTGCCAGACGAGACGACGATATTGAAGTTTCGTCATTTGCTGGAGAAGCACGATCTGGGCGGGGTGTTGTTCGCGGAAATCAACGGGCACCTGGAGTCGCGGGGCCATCGGCTGAAGCGGGGCACGATCGTGGACGCGAGCCTCATCGACGCGCCGAGTTCGACGAAGAACAAGGCGGGCGAGCGGGACCCGGAGATGCACCAGGTGAAGAAGGGCAACCAGTGGTATTTCGGGATGAAGGCGCACGTCGGGGTGGATTCGGAATCGGGTCTGACGCATACGCTGGCGACCACGCCGGCGAACGGTTCGGACGTGGCGCACACCTGTCTGGTGCTGCACGGCGAGGAGTCGGAGGTGTGGGGCGACGCCGGTTACCAGGGTGTGGGCAAGCGCCCGGAGCACCGGGACACGGAGGTGGACTGGCACGTGGCTATGAAGCCGGGTCGGCGGCGCAAGCTCGACAAAGACGGGGCCGAGGAGGCGGCGGAGAAGCGCAAGGCGTCGGTGCGGGCGAAGGTGGAGCATCCGTTCCTGTACGGGAAGCGCCACTTCGGCTACGGCAAGGTGAGGTACCGGGGTCTGGCGAAGAACACGCAGCGCATCGCGATGCTGCTGGGTTTCGCGAATCTGTTGATCGCTGGCCGCTATGCGGCCGCCTGACGAGGTGCCCGTGCGCCCGGTTGCCGCGAAAAGCGGCAAAAACCGGCGCGACGGCATGCCGCAAACGCCCTTCTGGCACCTGCTGCCGGACGCGAAAACGGCGGTCGCTGGCCTCCACACGGCCAATTTAGGCACTAAATCAGACCTTCCCTAGTTTGATTCGACGGGCCTGATGACACCGACATCACCGACGAAGCCTTAGTGGACTTCGCCAAGTTGCCGTCGGTTCCCACCATCAAATCCATCGGCATGCTGATCACTCATTGGCCCGGTCACCTGGGGCATCAGCCGGTTCTGTGGCGAGACAAGGACCAAAAATTCGCTTTGCCAGTGGTGTCGGAGGGCGAGGTCGCGATACTGGCATGCTCGGATAATTTGCGCAAATCTTTCATCTGCGAGACGATTGCTACTGTTGCGGTCGAGGTGTCCCTTCAAAAACACGGACTACGGCGCCATCTATGGTTTGCGCGCGTAGCTAGGGCTGCATGCAATGCTCTCCTACGAGGACAAGCCCATACCCACATCTGTTCGATAAGCGCGGATGAACGCGAATTGGTCGGCGCTCAATCACCTGCACATCTTTCCGAGCCCCACGCCACCGATTGAAGCGAACCCGGAAAACCGTAATCACGTGATCCAGCGTGGTATGAGTTAAACAGGAGAGTCTCTTTCACTACCGGGGCGGTTCAAGCCTACAACACCGCGACAGTTTCGATCCTGCACCGGCACCCGAAGCGCCCCCTAGCAAACCCCTTTCAAGAAGTTACGCTATCGCGATTTTCTGTCAGTATGGGTCCGCAACAGCGGATTGTTCTGCGAACGCGTCTTCTCAATTCCCAGAGTTGCTCGTCAGCTGTGATCCGACCGATTGAAATGCAGAGCTAGGATCGCACGTATTGTCGTCTATTTTACAAACCGTGCCGTCATCGCAAGTCGTAGCGTGACAGCCTCCACTCCCGCCTGACACCGCTAGAATTTCTTCTTCGCTAAGTTCTCTAGCAAGCTGGCGACCTAAAATCCTTGTCTCATTCATTAGAACTACTACCCTTTACACAAAACACTAAAAAACAATGCAAAAAATTACAACACACGCAGCCAATAAACCCCAGAATTTTTGTGGTCCATCAACACTGTTGTTGAGCGTTTCAAAAATACCATTTGTTTTAGTCTACGACAATTAACCCGCATGCCTATCTGAAGGCGACGCTCGAAGCCATCGCCGGCGTCCATCCGGCCTCCGATATCGAACAACTACTGACTTGGGCCTTTACGCTAAATTCAAGCTGACATCCAATTGGCGTATTCACATTGCTTAGTCAGCCGTGGAAAGGCGTCATTCCCTAGCGGGTGCGAATCCCGCCTGGCAACTGTCGTTCCAGCCGGTAGCAATCGCAGCCGATGATGGTGGAAACGACATCGTTTGAAGCACTTCGACGAAAAGGGCCACCTAGAATGGCTTAGCGACCATGCGGGCCGCAACGCGAGTTAACGCCCAGCAGGGAAAAAAACAGAATATGTGGAGGCCGACCCGCCTAAGCTACGGGAAAGGCTGCCACCGACTGCGAGTAAGCGGGCAATTTGAGCCGTTATTGTCGCGGGTCTGATTTTGTCGTTTCCTTTGTCGTTTCATGACGAAGGAGGAAGGCTCTATGAACGGCGTCAAGCGGGTAACGGTTCGCCGTTCGGCGAAGGAATGGCGTGCGATCGAGTCGCGGTTCGAGCGTAACGGTCTGGCGACCGGGGCGTTTTGCGCGTCGGAGTCGCTGGCGCCGAGCACATTTTCGTTGTGGCGGCGCAAGCTTCGGCGCTCGGCGGAGGGGAGCGGGGTGAACGGCGCAGCGCGGTTCGTGGAGTTGGCGGATTCGCCGATATCGTCGCCGGTGTGGGAGGCGGAGCTGGACCTGAGCGAGGGGATGGTTCTGCGTTTGCGGCGCCCGTCGCGGTGCTGACCCTTCGCACGGTATAGCCGTAACTACCAAGCCTGAAGGTGCGATCATCTACGAAGTCCGCCAGCGCCGCCTGAATCTCCTCCGCCACCGGGTCGGCCCTGGGGGCGGCTGACTTATTGTCCTGGAGCGCCTTCCACTTCGAGAACACCTCCTCGCCCAGTTTGTCGCCGACCGATTTTCTCAGCGCGTTGAGCTTGCGCCGATGCCCCTTGGTCAGTTTCGTCTCGTTGATCGCCACGGTTTCCTCCTCGTATCGCCCATGGGCTGAAATGCCTCGCGTAGCATACCGCCGCATCCCCGCCGGCTGAAATCCGTCCCCGGCGCGTCGGCCTCTTGCCGTCTCACCCCATGCCCGCGAACACACCGCCGAAAGGCCGGGGTGCGTAGCGCCCGGGACGGCGGGCCGGGGGGCAGGGAGGGTGTCGGCTGCCATACCGATCACCGGCACGAAGGAGGGCCTATCGATGACATCCACCGCGACCAGATCCGCGCCCGCGGCCACGTACATGGTGCATTTGTTCGGCCGCGGCCTAGTGGACGAGGGCCGGTGCTACGCGGTCGAGCGGTACAAGTGCATGACCAACGGAGAGGTTCGCCGCTGGCGCGGGGAGCCGGGAAATGTCGGCCCCGGCCGAAGCCAGAGGTCGCCTCGTACGAGGCGGTGCGGGAGATGCGTCCCGCCTACAACGAGATCATCGTCTGTACCGCGCTCGGATGCCGCTCCGGGGTGCAGCTGTTCGGTTGGGCGGCGACGGGCATGTTCGGCGACCGCATGAAAAGGCGCTGACGCGCCGGCCCTTCCGCCGACGCCGGCCGGGCGCTTTCCGTCCTGATTTACACCGCCACCGACGGGGGATTCGACATGCCCGGGAGCGATTCGGACAAACGCCGGCGCGATCGCGAGCGCCGCCTGCGCCGCGTTGAAGATCGAATCGCCCGTGGCGTTTGCACACGATGCGCAGCCCGCCGTCCCGTCGACGGGGGCCGAACGTGCGAGGGTTGCCGGCGCAAGCGTCGCAAGGCCGATCGCGCGCGTGCCGAAAGACGTCGAGCGGCCGGCATCCGGCGCGTGCGGGACCCGGACGCCCGGCGAGCCGAGTATGTCCGTGCCCGGCAACGCGCCGCCGTCCGGGTGGCCGCCGGCATGTGTACGAAATGCGGCAGCGCCAAACTCGAGCCGGGCCGCCGGCTCTGCGCCCGTTGCGGGGAAAAGCGGCGCCGGAGGGAGAGGGCCCGGTACGCGGCGGCCAAGGCCGCCGGGGCTGCCTATGGCTTATCTGGAGCTCCAGATAATCCGTATTATCCAGAGCGGGGTTTTATCCCGAGTGACATGCCAGAAACGGCTTTGCCATGCGGTTTTCGGGCACATCGACTCGGGATTTGTCTGGATCGTTTTTGCCGGGTTAGCGTCGTTCTCCATTTGAACCACATGGAGGACGACAAATGTCATCAACACCCAATGGTCGGTTTCTGGCGAGTACAGAGCTGGCCGATTTCGACCCGATCATCCTTGGATTCATTGACGATCTCCGAGTTCGCGGGGAGATTAGCGAGGGTTACGCCGATCTTCATCGCGGCCCGGTGCGCCACTTCCTGATCTGGACGGTTCTCAGTGGCATTGCGCTCGAAGAAATCGATGGATCGGTGATTGATCGATTTCTCCAGCACGATTGTGACTGCTGGTCCACGGTATCAATGCCAAGGAAGGGGATGTGGCTGCGCCGTTGGCGCAAACGCAAATCATCACCAGAGATCGTGCGGTTCGTCCGGTACCTGGAACAGACGGGGAGGATCCAGACTCCCGGGGGCTTGGCCGGCAAGTTCGGCCTGCTCGACGATTTTCTTGAGCGCTTGCGTGGCGAAGGCTATGCGTCTGAAAGCATCAGGAAATACCGTTTTTCTTGCAACTGGCTCGTTGTCTGGCTGCATCTCTTTCGTATCCCGCTGCATGAGTTGACGCTGGCGGTATACGAACGGTTTCTGAACAGCGATTTCGGCTGCACGATTCCCGGGGAATTTTATTGTCGGCGAGCACCTTCTCCCGGCAGTTCACGCGACATGATGATCCGCAAGTTCCTGAATTATATCGCTTCGACCGGGCAGATTGAATCGCTGTGGCCAGCACCGAAGGAAAAGGCGTTGCCCGCAATACTTGACAGGTTCTCGGACTGGCTTGAGTGCAATCGGGGCATCCGCGCCCGGACCATAAACAGGCACGCACGGAACATTGAGGAAGTCCTGCCGGAGCTCGGAGACGATCCCGGGAGGTATGACGCCTCGTTGATCAGAAGCGTGTTGTTGGACCAGTTGGAACATCGTTCCCCGGAGCGTGCCCGATCCCTGATCACGTCGATGCGCATGTATCTGCGTTTCCTGGCATCGGAGGGCGTCGTGGCGGGGGCACTCGTGAACGCCGTGCCGACGATGCGCCGATGCCGGCTCTCGACTCTGCCCCGGTATATCCCGGCCGAGGACGTCGAGCGCGCGATCGCGACTTGCGGTGACGACCCTCTGGGCGTACGAGACCGGGCCATCCTGTTGCTGTTGGCACGGCTGGCGTTGCGGGCAGGGGATGTGGTTGCCCTACGGCTGGGCGATATCGACTGGGACAGGGCCGAAATCCGTGTATCGGGCAAGTCAAGGCGGCAAACAGCTCTTCCTCTGCCCCAGGATGTAGGTGACGCCCTTCGTAGTTACATCACGAAGGTGCGTAAGCGCCATGGCGACCCCACCTTCCTTTCGGTGAGCCAATAGGATTGGATGACTCCTTTATATAAGGAGTGTTGTCCAATGCGGAACCATAATCTGGATGCCAATGGTGGGAAGGCCGCTGCAGCGAATGGCGCGAGGCCGGTTGCGAAGAAGCGAAGGAAGCGTCAGCGGTGGAGCGCGGAGGAGAAGATTCGGATCACGCGGGAGAGCTTTGCCTCGAGCGAGTCGGTGACGGCGGTGGCGGCTCGGCACGGGATCACGCGTAACCGGCTGTCGGCCTGGCGCAGCCAGCTACGGCAGGGCAAGCTGGCGGCGTCATCGGCGAAGTCGCCACCTCAGGAGGCCTTCGCCGCGGTGGAGGTGGAGGAACGGCCTTCGGCGGTGATCGAGGGCCGCGGCGTGACGGTACGCCTGGAGGGGGCGATGGACACGGCCGGGATCGCCTCGATCGCCGTGGCGCTGGCGGGGAGCCGCTGATGGTGTCGCCCAACGGTATGCGCATCCTGGTGGCGACCGAGGCGGTGGATTTTCGCAAGGGCCATGACGGGCTGGCCGCGGTGGTGCAGAACGAGCTGGGACTGGACCCGTATTCGGGGGTCGCTTACGTCTTCCGGGCCAAGCGAGCCGACAGGATCAAGGTGCTCTGGTTCGACGGCACGGGCCTGGTGATGGCGTACAAGCGGCTTGAGCAGGGCCGGTTTGCCTGGCCCGCGGTTCGCGACGGTGTGATCCGGCTTACCCGGGCGCAGTTCGAGGCCCTGTTCGAGGGTCTGGACTGGCGCCGGGCGTGGTCCCCGAGGGTACGGCGACCGCGCGCTGTGGCTTGACGCCGGAGACGGCAATCGAGCCCCTGTATCGGCCCGCTTTGCGGGCCGATATTCGTTTATAACTACATGATTTTATGGTAGTATTTTGTCATGCAGGCCCATCCCCAAACGGTCGATCTCAAGGCGTTGCCCGAAGCCCTTCGGGTGCTGTTCGAACAGCAGAGTGCGACGCTGAAGCGCGAGCAAACGGACAACAAGGAGCTTCGCGCGGAGAACGAACTGCTCCTCGATTCCAACCGCCGCCTGGAACACCTCGTCACCGAGCTGCGCCGGGTAATCTTCGACAAGCGCTCGGAGAAGCGCCCGCTGGACGATCGCCAGTTGGCGTTCGAGGACCTGGAGGGCGCGGTGGCCGAGGTGGAGGAAGCGGTGGCCGCGGCGGGTGGCGCCTCGGCATCGCCCGGGCGCAGGCGCCGTGCCCCTCGGCGCAACCTCGGGCATCTGCCGAAGAACCTTCAGCGGATCGAGCAGGTCATCGAGCCCGATAGCACCCAGTGCCCCTGCGGGTGCGGGGAGATGATCCGCATCGGCGTGGACCGCACCGAGCGGCTGGACATCGTGCCGGCGCAGCTTCGGGTCATCGTCACCGTGCGCCCGAAGTACGCCTGCCGAACCTGCGAGCAAGGGGTCATCCAGGCGGCCGCGCCGGCGCACCTGATCATCGGCGGGCTGCCGACCGAGGGGGCGCTGGCCCAGGTGCTCATTTCCAAGTACGCGGACCATCTGCCGCTGTATCGCTTATGTTGATGTCAACATAAGCGATAAGATGTTGCGCACCCGATTATGCTGCGCAGAGGCCGGTCATCGCCGGTTTGCCGGGGGGTTCCTACAATCTGCGCAACATAATGTTTTGCCGTCAGATCGCGTTCAGGAAGGCGATCACGCCTTTGTCCTCTTTCCAGGGTCGGTCGCGACCTGGGTCTCCCGCATCGCAAAGCGTCATCGCTTTGGCCTTCATTTCGAGATCGATTTCGGCGTAGATGTTGGTCGTATCGAGGCTGACATGCCCGAGCCATGCTCGGATGGTGTTGAGATCGACACCTGCCTGCAGCAGATGACAGGCACTTGAGTGCCGGAGGACATGCGGCGTGATTGCCCGCCCCGACAACGACGGCACCTGGGCAGCGCATCGCTCAACAAGCCGGTAGACCCCGAAGCGGGTATAGGGCCTCCGATGACGACTCATGAACACGGCGTCTCCCTGTTCCCGTCTACGAACGAGTTCGACCAAGACGTTCCGGGTACGCGGCCACAGCGGGCATCGACGGCTCTTGCCTCCCTTGCCGCGCAGCGTGACAAGCGCGTGACGGCCGTCACGGCGGTCGACATCCAGATCGGCCACTTTCAATCCAGTCGCCTCGGAAACGCGGGCCCCGGTGTTGTAGAGGAAGAGCAGCATTGCATATTCGGCGCGGCCCTGCGGCTTTTGGCGGTCGGGAACCGCGAGGAGTGCTTCCACTTCATCCTTGGTCATCCAGGCGATGGGCTGCGGTGTGGACTTCTTCGTCGCGATCGCGCGAATCTGTCCACACCAATCGAGATGGGCCGGTTCGCGGCTGGCGACGAAGCGGGCAAAGGATCGGATCGCGGCCAACCGTTGGTTACGCGTCCGGACCGAACAGCCACGGTCTTCCTCAAGGTGTGAAAGGAACTGCAACACACGCGAAGGACCGATATCTTCGACATGCAAGCGGTCGACCGGCTTGCGCGCCTTGGCGCTGATGAATGGCAGCAGCAGTCTGAAGCTGTCGCGATAGCTCTTCTGAGTGTTTTGGGCGAGGCGGCGCTCGGTGACGATGTAATCCGCGAGAAAGCGCCGCAGCCAGGAACCGAGTGTACTTGAATCACGCATGGTCTCCTCCATTGACGTAGCGATTGAAACGTACCGACGCTTCGTGAAGGAGGTCCGGCGTCATCGACAGGTATACGCTTGTTCCGTCGAGGTTGGCGTGGCCAAGATACGTCGACAGTACGGGCAGAAGCCGCTGAACATCCAATCCGTTCCGGTACCAGGACGTCAGGCGGTGTACGGCCGCAGTGTGGCGCAAGCTGTGCAGACATGGAGAGCGCCGTCCGTCATCCCTCCGCTCTACCCCGGCAATTTCCAGCAGTCGGGCAAATGCATGATCCACGTTGTGCTTTCTCACCGGTGTTCCGTCGCGGTTTGCAAGGAAGGTCGAATCCATCCCTTCGGGCAGCGGGCGACCCGCACGCCGGTGAGCATAGGCCTCGAGTACGTCGGCAAGCTTCGGCGCCACGGGAACGAGGCGGCTCTTGAAGAACTTTGTGTTCCGCACCGTGAGGACGGCTTCTGCGAGGTCGACATCGTGCAAGGAAAGGTGCAGTGTCTCGCTGGTTCTCAGACCGGCTCCGTACAGCATGAAGAGCAGCGTCCGAAAGGTATCTCCATCGAAGCGGATGGCATGTTTGCGGCTGACTTCGACAGCACCGAACAGGCGCTGGAGTTCCTCGCGCGAGTAAATGTAAGGCGGTGCCGATGGCGGCGACTTCGGCTCCTCGTCCGGCGGTGGAAGAGGTGATCGTGTGGCATAACCGCGGCTGATCGCGTAGCGGTAAAACCCGGCCAACGCGCCGTACTTGTTTGCACGCCACCGGGTAAGCGGACCGCTTCCGGCAAGGAACCGGCGCACTTCCATCTCCGTGACCGCATCGCAGCGCACCTGCTCGGGCACGCTCTTGCAGAATTGGTACAAGGCTCTCGCGCTCGTGATAAACCGGGCGCCATGCGCCCGACGCCACACAACATAATGATCGATCGCATCGCGCAGAATCATGTCAGGCCCTCCAAATCGATGTTGGCAACTTCGCGAAGTGCATGCAGTTGGACCTGCGCGTAAACGGCGGTGGCCGCGACACTTCGATGCCCGAGGTAATCGCCCACAGCCTTCATGGACAGTCCCCGATCGAGCAGATGCTGGGCTGCAGCGTGGCGCAGAGCATGAGGTCCACGACGTTTGTCCGTGATGCCGAGACGTTCAAGACGTATCGAAACAATGGACTTGATCACTCCTCTGCTGAGCGGCTTGATCGGAGCTTTCAGCGTTAGGAACAACCGTCGCTCGGCATGCACGGGGCGCACCTCGCGCAGATATCGCAGAATCGCTTGCCCGACGCCGCGTGAGAGCGGGTAGAGAAGCGTGCGTCCCGGTTTAGGGCAGCGGACCCGCAGCATCTCCCGCTCCCAAGCCAGGTCATCGAGCCGAAGGCCGCTGACTTCACCGGCACGAAGGCCGTATGTGATCAGCAGCATCACGATCGCGCGGGCACGAATGTCGCAGGAACGGTCACCCTCGGTGCTGGCCAGCAGACGGATCACCTCATCACGGTTCAATCCTTTCGGAATCGCCTTGCCCGGATGACGTCGCGGCGGCATGATGCCATCGGCCAGTCCCGGGCTGCACCACCCCTGCTGTTCGGCAAACCGGAAGAACGTACGCAGTTGCTGCGCATAAAGATGTATCGTGGATCGAGCGTAGCCGCGCGCGTGATAGCGCGTGATCGCCTCATCGATGGTTGTGATCTCGACAGAGGCCAGGTCGAGTCCTGCCTCGTCAAGTCCGACGAAAAATCGGTCAACGGTTCGGCAACAGCTATCGATGGTCGTATCGGACCACCCGCGTTCGCCGGACATGCTTGCCGCAAAGGCCGTTACGTGCGACGTATGACCGTGACCGACGACACGAGGTTCCTCAAGCCAGCCCAGAAAGCGCAACCATCGCTTGGAGCAACTGAGAAATCGCTGCCCGAGTTTGGGTCGTAATCTGCACCTGCCGGGTAGCAGCCACCGGCGGAATCCGGCTTCGATCCTGCGCGCGTTCACCTCGTCGTCCTTCAAATCGAGAAGACGCACGAGCTTCAACTGATGAGCGGCAATCTTCCGTAATGTCGCAGGCTTGATGCCAAGTTGCTCACAGTGATCGAGAAAGGCGAGCCGTTCATTGATCAATGGTGAGCAGCGATAATGCTCGACCGTCGACGGTCGGGCGAAGAGATCTTCGAACATGATGTTGTCTCCTGTTTGTGGGAGCCAGCATCATGACGGCGGACATGGACCGCAATATTATGTTGCGCAGATTGTAGGAACCCCCCGGCAAACCGGCGATGACCGGCCTCTGCGCAGCATAATCGGGTGCGCAACATCTTATCGCCAATCGCAGATCTACGCCCGATCGGGGGTGGAGCTGGATCGCTCCACGCTGGCGGGCTGGGTGGGCAAGGCGTCGTTTCATCTCATTCCGGTGGTGGATCGGCTCGCCTGGCATCTGAAGCGGTCCGATCATCTGTTCATGGACGAGACCCGGGCGCCGGTGCTGGACCCGGGCCGGGGCAAGACCAAGACGGGGTATCTGTGGGCGCTGGCCCGCGACCGGCGGCCCTGGGCCGGTCCGGACCCGCCCGGCGTGGTGTTCTTCTACGCGCCCGGGCGCGGCGGATGCCACGCCGTGGGCTTTCTCGAGGGATTCGAAGGCAAGCTGCACGTGGACGGTTATGCCGGCTACAACGCGGTGGCGGTGCCCGGCAAGGGGGTGGTCCGCTGTTACTGTTGGAGCCACGCCAGGCGCAAGCTGTGCGAGATCCACGACAGCCACCGCTCCACGATCGCCGCCGAAGGGCTGCGGCGCATCGGCGAGATGTACGCCATCGAGAAGAAGATCCGGGGCGAGCCTCCCGACGTCCGGCTGGCCGTGCGCCAGGCGCGAACCGCGCCGCTGGTCGAGGACTTCGGGGTGTGGCTGCGGAAGCAACGCGCCCGGGTCTCACCCAAGTCGCGCCTGGGCGAGAAGCTGGCCTACATCGCCAACCACTGGGACGGGCTGCAGGTGTTCCTCACCGACGGGCGGGTGGAGATGGACACAAATATCGTTTATTCGGTTAACCGAATAAACGATATTGTTGTCCATGGGCACCTGGGGATTGTCGACGAAGATGCTCAGTCCCTCGCGGTGCTTGAGCAGCGAGCGCAACGCCTTGCCCTGGCGCGCCTTGACCGGCAGATCGGCCAGCTCCGCTTCGGCCCGCGCGAACAGGGCGTCGACGGCCTTCCTCAGTGCCCCCTGCGCGGCGTCGAACGCCGGCGTCCGGTGGTCTCGAGCGGGGTCGTAATGCTCCAGCCGCGCCTTGTTCAGCCGCCAGATCGACGCGAACCGCTGGACCCACCCCTCGCACCATTGCGTCAGCTTTTGCTGCCCGGCCGCACACTCGATGAAGTCGCGCCGCTGGTGCACCCAGCACCAGCACAGGATCACCTTGCCGCCGAGCACGCGCGCCATCTTGGTGTAGGCACTGTAGCGGTCGCAGACCAGGAACACGACGCCCTTGACCGAACCGAACAGCCTCATCGCGGCCTCGGCGCTGCGCGAGGGGTCCACCACGAAGTAGACCGCATCGGCACTGACCGAGATCCACAGCCACGCACGCCGCGAGCGGCCCGCCTCGCCCAGCGACTGGATGCGCCAGCCCGTTTCGTCGGCGTGGCGCACCGCCATCTCGTTCTGGTGCGCGAGGATCGCCTCGGCGAGCGGCGCGAACAGCACCGGGAAGCGGCTCGCGCTGTCGGCTATCGTCCCTGGCGCAATCGCCAGCCCTTGATCGGTCATCCACGCCGCGGTCCGGCGCAGGGGACGGTGGCAGGCAAATCGCTCGAAGAGGATGCGCGCCCAGACGCTGGTCCCGTAGGGCGTCCTGGGGAACAGCCGCGCCGGCGGAGGCGCTATCGCTTGCAAAGGCGAGGACAGGCAATCGCAACCCCGGCGGTAGCGTGGGCGCACGATCCTGCGGACATGGGCCTTGACCGCGATCTCGATGACGGGCGAGCAACGCTCGCCGTTGGCGACATGGGGCTTGCCGCAACAGGAACACACGCGCTCGTCCTCCGGCGGTTCCCGCCGTTCCTCCTTCTCCTCCAGCGTTGGCCGCCGGGTGCGCCCGTGGCCGGCCACACCGCGCTGCTGGCCGCGCTTGCGTTTCGACCGCGGCGTTTCCTGCTTCTCGCTCCTGCCCCCAAAGACCGCCTTCGACAACACGGCCCGGCTCGAGCGCAGCTTGGCAATCCGGGCTTGCAGTCTCGCTCCGTGGGCGCGCAGCGCCTTGATCTTCTTGCCCTGTGCGGCGTACGCCTTGCGCTGTCGGGCGATTTTCTTGTGCAGCGACTCGATGGTCCTGTCCCGATCGCGCACCGTCCTGAAGACCGCGGACAGCAGGGGGCGCTCGGCAAGCTCGGCCTCCAGCTTCTCGTTCTTGATGGCCGACGTTCTCACGGCCACCCGCAGACGGATGATAAGGCTCTCCTGCTCCTTGATGAGGGTCATCTGGTCGTGGTAGCCCGCCAGCTCCCCGCGCTGCAGCCTGGTTTCGAATGTCAGCCGGCGGACCGTCGCCTTCAACTCCTGCACCTGTTCCTGTTCGCGGCGCAGCCGACGGTTCTCCCGGGCCAGCCGGCGGGTCTCGCGGTTCAGGGAACCGACGTCCCCGCGCAGTCCCTTGATCGTGTCCTTCTGCTTGCGTGCCCGTTCCAGCGCCTTGCGCAACCGGGCGCTCGCCCTGCGCGGCGGCGCAGCCTGTGCCGCTCGCTTCAACCTGCGACGAAGCCCCACGACCTTGCGGCGCAATGCCGTGAGTTCCTCCTTCTGCTTCTGCGACCCCTCCAGGACCTTGCGCAGCCGGGTGTTCTCCCGGGTCAGAGAATCGGTTTCCTGCCTCAGTGCCGCGACCGCCGTATCCCTGCCGGGCTGCAACGTCCGCACGGCTTCGCGCAACTGGAAGACTTCCTTGCGCAGCGACATGATCGTGCTGCCCTTGCGCGAGTCCACACCGGCCTGCGAAAGCAGCTTCTCCAGCCGCGCCACCTCCGTCTGCAAGAACAGCGCATCCTTCGCCGCGCGGCGGACTTCCTTCACCTCTTCGACCGCAGCCGTAAGCTTCTCCCGGCTCTTGTCGAGTTGCGTCTTCAGCGAACCGGCACGCGAACGGGCGTCGATCTCCGACCGGCGCAACTCTTCGCAGCGCGCCGCCGCCGCGTCCGCCCGCGCCCGTTCCGTCTCCGCCCGCGCCTGTGCCTGTTCGTACAACGACCGCCAATCGCGCGGCACCGATGCCGGGGGCGGCCAGAACTCGCCGCCCGCCTCCGGCAGCGACAAACTCGTCCCAAAGTCCTCGTCGCGCATCGCCATGTGCGCGACCATAGCAAAACGTCGGAGGCGTTACCAGTGTCTTGTAGAGGGTATTCAAAATGATTTCAGCCCCGTCCATCACCGCTTGACCGAACGCTTTCGATCAGCGCGCAAGTCCTGTCGGCTGACGCCCTGAACGGTCAAGACTCGCCGCTCAGTCCGCGTCCGGCTGATCCAGCAACTGCACCACCGCCATCGGCGCCGCATCCCCCGCCCGGCAACCGATCTTCAGTATCCTCAGGTACCCGCCCGGCCGGTCCCTGAATCGCGGCCCCAACTCATTGAAGAGCTTGCCCACCGCGGCATCGTCGCGGAGCCGGGCGAATGCCAGCCGCCGCCGGGAGGCGCCGTCCTGCTTGGCCAGCGTGATCAGCGGCTCCGCGACACGGCGCAGCTCCTTGGCCTTCGGCAAGGTGGTCCTGATGGTTTCGTGGCGAAACAGCGACGCGGCCATGTTGCGGAACATGGCCTTGCGGTGGGAGGAGTTCCTCCCCAGCTTTCTGCCGGACTTGCGGTGACGCATGGTGATATCCCCGTGGTCAGAACGCCATTGGGCTGGGCTGTTCGTCGGTTCTGAGCGCCGGCGGCGGCCAGTTGTCCAGCCGCATGCCCAGCGCCAGCCCGTGACCCTCGAGCACTTCCTCGATCTCGGTCAGGGATTTCTTGCCGAGATTGGGCGTGCGCAGCAACTCCACCTCGGTCCTCTGCACCAGGTCGCCGATGTAGTTGATGTTTTCCGCCTTGAGGCAATTGGCCGAACGCACCGTCAGTTCCAGTTCATCCACCGGCCTGAGCAGAATCGGATCGACCAGGGTATCCGGGCGGCCGTAGCCGAGGTCCGCCTCGCCCTGCAGTTCGACGAACACGTCGAGCTGGTTCTTGAGAATGCCTCCCGCCCGGCGAATCGCCTCCTCGGGGTCGATGGCGCCGTTGGTCTCGATGTCGATGATGAGCTTGTCCAGGTCGGTGCGCTGCTCGACGCGGGCCGCCTCCACGTTGTAGGTCACCCGGCGAATCGGGCTGAACGAGGCATCGAGCTGAAGCCGTCCGATCGGCCGCGTCGGGCCGTCGAATTCCGCCTCCCTGACCGCCGGCTTGTAGCCGCGGCCCCGGGCCACCTTGAGGAACGCCCTGAGTTCGCCGGCCTGGGTCAGGTTCGCAATGACCAGGTCCGTGTTGACGATCTCCACGTCGTGATCGCAGACGATGTCACCCGCGGTCACCGGGCCGGGGCCCTTCTTGTGCAGCGTCAGCTCGGCCTCCTCGCGCGCGTGCATCCGGATGGCCACCGCCTTGAGGTTGAGCAGGATGTCGACGACGTCTTCCTGGGCGCCCTCGATGCTGGTGTACTCGTGCAGGACACCGTCGATCTCGACTTCGGTCACCGCCGCACCGGGCATGGACGACAGCAATACCCGCCGCAGCGCGTTGCCCAGGGTATGGCCGAAGCCACGCTCGAAGGGCTCGACCGTGATTCTCGCGTTGTGTTCGTCGACCGGCTGAACCTTTACGGTCCGCGGCTTCAAGAACTCAGTGGCTGACTCCTGCATCTAGCGTTCCTCAATTACTTGGAATACAACTCGACGACCAGATTTTCGTTGATGTCGGGAAGAATCTCCTCCCGCTCCGGCAGCGCCTTGAGCACCCCCTCCATGTTCTTCTCGTCCACTTCCACCCACTCGGGCATCCCGACCTGGCTGGCGATGTCCAGGGCGGCCTTGATCCGCATCTGCGCCTTCGCCCGCTGCCGAACCGCGACCTTGTCCCCGGCCTTGATCTGGTATGAAGGGATGTTGACGATACGCTCGTTGACCACGATGCCCTTGTGGCTCACCAACTGGCGCGCCTCGGCGCGGGTGGACGCGAAGCCCATGCGATAGACCACGTTGTCCAGCCGGCCCTCCAGCATGCGCAGCAGGTTCTCCCCGGTGGAGCCCTTGCCGCGCGCCGCGCGCTTGTAGTAGTTGCGGAACTGGCGCTCCAGCACGCCGTACATGCGCCGCAGCTTCTGCTTCTCACGAAGCTGCAGACCGTAGTCGGAGAAACGCGGCCGCCGTTGCCCGGGCCCGCCCGGCGGAACTTCCAGCTTGCACTTCGCCTCCAGGGGCTTGACCCCGCTCTTGAGGAACAGGTCGGTGCCTTCCCGGCGGGCCAGTTTACAGGTTGGTCCTCGATATCTCGCCATGTTTGCTTCCGATTAGACGCGGCGCCGCTTGGGGGGGCGGCAGCCGTTGTGAGGAATGGGTGTGACGTCCTCGATATGGGTGACCCGGAACCCGAGCGCGTTCAACGCGCGAATGGACGATTCCCGCCCCGGCCCGGGGCCCTTGACCCGGACTTCCAGATTCTTGACGCCGTAATCCCTGGCCACGTTGCCCGCCTTCTCCGCGGCAACCTGAGCCGCAAACGGCGTGCTCTTGCGCGAGCCCCGAAAACCGCAGCCGCCGGATGTCGCCCAGGCGAGCGTGTTGCCCTGGCGGTCGGTGATGGTGATGATCGTATTGTTGAAGGAGGCGTGAACATGCACCACGGCGTCCAGCACCGTGCGCTTGATCTTCTTCTTGCCCCGGGTCGGTTTCGCCATGTCGGTTATTTCCTGATGGGCCGCCGCGGCCCCTTGCGGGTCCGGGCGTTGGTTCGGGTGCGCTGGCCATTCGTGGGCAGCCCGCGGCGATGCCGGATGCCGCGGTAGCAACCCAGGTCCATGAGCCGCTTGATGTTCATCGCCGTCTCCCGGCGCAGATCGCCCTCGATGGTGAAGCGGCTGACCACCTCCCGGAGCTTGGCCACCTCGGGTTCGCTCAGGTCGCGCACCGGTGTGCCGGGGTCGACCCCGGCCACACGGCAGGCGATCCTGGCGCTGCTGCGGCCGATGCCGTAGATGTGCGTCAACGCGATGCCGACGTGCTTGTGAACGGGAATATTGATTCCGGCGATACGGGCCAAGACGCTACCCTCCTTTGCACTCTATCCTTGCCGTTGCTTGTGGCGGGGATCCTTGCAGATCACCCGGACCACACCCTTGCGGCGAACGATCTTGCAATTCCTGCACATTCGCTTGACCGATGCCCTGACTTTCATGTTCGCATCCCCAAAGACCTATCGACGTCCGCGAAGATTGGCCTTCCTCAACAGCCCTTCGTACTGATGGCTCATCATGTGCGCCTGCAACTGCGACATGAAATCCATGGTCACCACGACGATGATCAGCAGCGAGGTTCCGCCGAAATAGAACGGCACGTTGAACTGGTAGATCATGAATTCGGGCATCAGGCAGACGCCGGTGATGTACATCGCGCCCCAGAACGTCAGGCGGGTGAGGACCTTGTCGATGTAGTCCGCGGTCTGGCGCCCCGGGCGGATTCCCGGGATGAAGGCGCCGGAGCGCTTCAGATTGTCCGCCGTATCCCGGGAGTTGAATACCAGCGAAGTATAGAAAAAACAGAAAAAGATGATCAGCGCCGCGTAGAGCAGGATGTAGATGGGCTGTCCGGGCGCGAGACTGGCCGCCAGGCGCTGCAACCAGGAGACCGCCTGACCGGTGCCGAACCAGGTGGCGATGGTGGCCGGGAACAGGATCAGGCTTGAAGCGAAAATCGGCGGGATGACGCCGGACATGTTGATCTTGAAGGGCAGGTGCGAGGTTTGCCCCGCGTAGAGCCTGCGGCCTTGCTGGCGCTTGGCGTAGTTGACCGTGATGCGGCGCTGGGCACGCTCCATGTAGACGACGAAGCCGGTCACGCCCAACAGCAGCAGGCCCATCACGAAGGGCAGGGCCGGGTTCATGCCGCCGGTGTTGACCAGTTCCAGGGTTCCGCCGATGGCCGCCGGGAGTCCCGAGACGATGCTGGCGAGGATGATCATGGAGATGCCGTTGCCGATGCCCCGCTCGGTGATCTGCTCACCCAGCCACATGAGGAACACGGTGCCGGTGACGAGCGTCGCGGAGGCGCTGAACACGAAGCCGATACCGGGACTGACCACGACGCCCTGGTTCTGCAGCGCGCTGGTGGCCGCCACGGACTGGAACGAGCACAGCAGCACCGTGCCGTAGCGCGTGTACTGGGTGATCTTGCGGCGGCCCGCCTCGCCCTCCTTGCGCAACTGGCCCAGCGTCGGAACGACGTGGACGGCGAGTTGCATGATGATCGAGGCGGATATGTACGGCATGATCCCCAGGGCGAATATCGACATCCGCTCCAGCGCACCTCCGGAGAACATGTTGAACATGCTCAGGATCGTGCCGGACTGCTGCTCGAAGAACTGCCCAAGCGCGAACGGATCGATGCCGGGCACCGGGATGAAGGTGCCGATACGGTAGACCACCAGGGCACCCACCAGGAAGAACAACCGCTGGCGCACCTCGGAGAAGCGCCCGGCCGCGCCGAGCACCGATGCAGGATTTGCCGCGCCCGCTCTTGCCATCGTCAGGACTCCACGCTGCCGCCGGCGGCCTCGATCGCCTCGCGCGCACCGCGCGTGACTCCGAGTCCGGCCACCTTGACCGCCCGGTCGATCGTGCCGGACAGGAAGACCTTGGCGCGGCGCGCGGACTTCGGCGCCAGCCCCGCCGCCTTCAACGCCGCCAGGTCCACCGTCCCGTCCGCCACCCGGGCCAACTCGTGCAGCCTGACTTGCGCGGCGTAACGCGCCTTGCGGGAGCGGAAGCCCACTTTCGGCAGGCGCCGCTGCAGCGGCATCTGGCCACCCTCGAAACCGACCTTGCTGTAACCGCCGGAACGGGACCGCTGGCCCTTCACGCCGCGGCCGGCGGTCTTGCCCTGGCCGGCCGCGATACCGCGTCCGACCCGCTTGCGCGTCTTGCGCGAGCCCGCGCCGGGCTTGAGGGAATTCAGCCTCATTTCAGACCTCCTCCACCTTCAACAGGTACGACACCTTGTTGATCATGCCGCGGTTTTCGGGCGTATCGGCCACCACCACGGTGTGCTCGCGGCGCCGCAAACCCAACCCGGAGACGCACTCGGCGTGCCCGGGCTTTCGCCCGTACTTGCTCTTCACCAGTGTGACTTTCAGCTTGGCCATGCCCGGATTCATCCCGTGATTTCAGCCACTGTCTTGCCGCGCCTGGCGGCGATCTCCTCGGGCGAACGCATCCGGATCAACGCATCCACCGTGGCCCTCACCACGTTGATGGGGTTGCGCGATCCGTAGCTCTTGGCGAGCACATTGCGCACGCCGGCGCACTCGAACACGGCGCGCATGGCGCCGCCGGCGATGATGCCCGTTCCCTCCGAAGCGGGCTGCATGAATACCCGGGTCGCGCCGTGGCGCCCATGAAGCTCGTACTGCAGCGTTTCGTCGCGCAGGTGGATGGAAGAAAGGTTGCCGCGGGCGGCCTGCATGGACTTCTGTATGGCCAGCGGCAGTTCCCGCGCCTTGCCGTAGCCGAAACCCACGCGGCCGTTGCCGTCGCCGACCACGGTCAGCGCGGTGAAGCCGAACTGGCGTCCGCCCTTGACGACCTTGGCGACGCGGTTGACCGCGACGAGTTTTTCCTGCAGTTCTTCAGAACCCGCCATTCGTTGCTTACCGTTCAAAAGCTCAACCCCGCTTCACGGGCGGCATCCGCCAACGCCTTGATCCGGCCGTGATACCGGAAACCCGATCGATCGAATGCGACGCGTTCGACGCCATGCTCCCTGGCGCGTTCGGCGATCAATTGGCCCACGGCTGCCGCCGCCGCCCTGTTGCCCGTGCCCTTCAATGAACCGCGCAGGTCCGGGCTGAGCGTGGAAACGCTGGCGATCACGCGGTCGCCTTCCGGCGCGATGATCTGCGCGTAAATGTGCCGCGGCGTGCGATGCACGCTGAGCCGCGTGGCGCCAAGCCGGCTGATCCTGGCCCTGGCGCGCCGCGCCCGCCGTTGCCTTCGTTGCTTCTTGTCCATGAGTGCCTACTTCTTCTTCGCTTCCTTGAGTACGACCCGCTCGTCCGAATAGCGCACGCCCTTGCCCTTGTAGGGCTCGGGGGGCCTGAACCGGCGCAGTTCGGCGGCCACCTGTCCGACGCGCTGCCGGTCGATGCCCTGAACCACGATCTCGGTCTGGCTTGGGGTCTCAATGGTCACGTCCTCCGGCACCCGGTAGTTGATGGGGTGGGAGAACCCCAGGGTCATGTTGAGCTGCTGTCCCTGCGCCCTGGCCCGGTATCCGACGCCTACCAGCGTCAGCTTGCGCTCGAATCCCGCGGTCACCCCCGTCACCATATTGTTGATGAGCGAACGGGTGGTGCCCGCCATGGCCCTGGCAAACCGGCTTCCCGACCGGGGCGCCACACGCAGCTCACCGTCGACCTTGTCCACCTGGACCTCGGTATGACATTCCATCGCAAGGCTTCCCCTGGGTCCCTTGACGGTCAGGGAGTTGCCCTTGAGTTCGGCTTCAACGCCGCTTGCCATCGGGACCGGGTTCTTCGCAATTCTGGACATGGCTGTTCCTCGTGCCGGTCAGGAGACCAGGCAGATCACCTCGCCGCCATGGCCCTCGGCCCGGGCGCGCCGATCGCTCATCACCCCCCTGGAGGTGGACACGACCGCCAGACCGAGCCCCCCCTGCACCCTGGGGATTTCGCCGGCGCCCGCATAGAGGCGCAGCCCGGGACGGCTCGCCCTCGAGACGTGCTCGATGACCGGATCGCCGTCGTGGTACCTGAGCGTGATCGACATGTTGCGCCTGACGCCGTCTTCCTCGACCGTCACGTCGTCGAGATAGCCTTCCTCGACGAGCACGCGGGCCACGGCGAGTTTCATCTTCGATGAAGGCACGCTCACGGTTCGCTTCCTGGCCTTCTGCCCGTTTCTGATTCGGGTCAACATGTCGGCAATGGGATCCGTCATACTCATCGGGGCATCTCCACCGCTACCAGCTTGCCTTGGAGAGGCCCGGGATCTCGCCCCGCATGGCGGCCTCGCGAAGCTTGTTCCTGCCCAGGCCGAACTTGCGGTAGAAGCCCTTCGGCCGGCCGGATACCGAGCAGCGATTGCGCATCCGCACGGGACTGGCGTTGCGAGGCAGGGCCTGGAGCTTCAACTGCGCCTGTTCGCGTTCGTCGTCGGTGGAACCGGGATCGCGAATGACGCGCTTGTATTCGGCGCGCCTGGCGGCATATCGCTTCACCGTCGCCGCGCGCTTGCGCTCACGTATGATCATGGACTTCTTCGCCATCGCGAATGACTCCTATGCGCGCAGAGGGAAGTTGAGCGATTCCAGCAGCGCCCGTCCCTCTGTGTCGTTTCTCGCCGTGGTGGTAATGCAGATGTCGAGGCCGCGAATCGCATCCACCTGGTCGTAATCGATCTCCGGGAAGATGATCTGCTCCTTGACGCCCATGCTGTAGTTGCCGCGACCGTCGAAGGACTTCGCGCTCAGGCCGCGGAAGTCGCGGACCCGCGGGATCGCAATGTTGATCAGCCGGTCCAGGAACTCGTACATGCGTTCCCGGCGCAACGTGACCTTGCAACCGATGGGAAAACCGGTCCTGACCTTGAAGGTGGCCACCGAGACCCGGGCCTTGCAGATGACCGGCTGCTGACCGGAGATTTTCTTCAGGTCGGCGACTGCGTGATCCAGGACCTTCTTGTCCGCCAGCGCCTCGCCGACACCCATGTTCAGCGTGATCTTGGAGAATCTGGGAACCGCCATGGGATTGCCGATCCGCAACTGCTTCATCAGCTTCGGGGCGGCCTCGTTCCGATAGATTTCCTGCAGCCTGCTCATATCAGGTATCCAGCACTTCGTTGTTGGACTTGAAGTAACGGACCCTGCGACCGTCTTCCAACTGGCGGAACCCCACCCGGTCGCCGCGCTGGGTGACGGGGTTGAAAATCATCACATTGGATACGTCCAGGGGCATCTCCTTCTCGATGATGCCTCCGGGAACGCCCGCGTTCGGGTTCGGTTTCTGGTGCTTGCGCGCAATGTTGACGTTCTCCACCACCACCCGGTGATCGCCGTACACCCGCGCCACGCGACCGCGCCGGCCCTTGTCCTTGCCGGCGATCACGATGACCTCGTCGCCTTGTCTGATCTTTGCCGCCATAATGTTCGTCCGCCGCCCCGGCTCACAGCACTTCCGGAGCCAAGGAAATGATCTTCATGAATTTGCTGGTCCGCAGTTCCCTCGTCACCGGGCCGAAAATCCGCGTGCCGATGGGCTCGTGCCGGGCGTTGAGCAGCACCGCGGCATTGGAGTCGAAGCGAATGGCCGAACCGTCCGCACGACGCACGCCGTGGCTGGTCCGAACCACGACGGCGTTGTACATCTCGCCTTTCCTGACCCTGCCTCGCGGGATCGCATCCTTGATGGTGACCTTGATGATGTCGCCGATCCGCGCGTAGCGCCGCCTTGAACCGCCGAGCACCTTGATGCACATCAACCGGCGGGCGCCGCTGTTGTCCGCCGCGGACAAGACCGTCTGTGCCTGAATCATTGCGGTGCTCCGTTGCCGGCGAACACTTCCACCACCCGCCAGGACTTGCGCTTCGAAAGCGGCCGGCACTCCGCGATCGCCACCCGGTCCCCGGGCTGGCAGGCATTGTCCTCGTCGTGCGCCAACACCTTGCCGGTCCGCCGGATGTACTTGCCGTAGACCGGGTGCTTGACGACCCGCTCGATGGACACCGCAACGGTCTTGTCCGCGCCGTTGCTCACCACGCGTCCGAAGACCCTGCGCACGGTCTTGCGCACGGGCGATCCCCCGGTCGCTGCCGGCTCGGCCGCCTGATCCGCCGCCGGCTCGGCCGCCTGTTCCGCCTCCGGCCCGGGCGACTGTTCCGGCGCCGGACCGGTTGCCTGCCCGGCTTCGGCTTCCACCGCACCCTCGTTCACTTCGTTCTCCGTCATGCCGTGCGCTCCGCGTCTTCAAGCTCGCGAAGAACCGTCTTCACCCGAGCGATATCCTTGCGCACGCGGCCCTTCCGGTCCGGACGGGCGCCCTGGCCGGTCGCCGCCTGCATGCGCAGGTCGAACTGCTCGCGCCGAAGCCTGACCAGCTCTTCCATCAATTCCCCGGCGGACATGGCCCGCATCGCGCTCGCCTTCATCTCCTGCCGTCCTACAGCGACTGCCGGGACACGAACCGCGTGGCCACCGGCAGTTTTGCCGCCGCCCGCCGGAACGCGCCCCTGGCGATTTCCTCGGAAACCCCGGACATCTCGTACAGCACCCGGCCGGGCTGAACCAGTGCGACCCAGTACTCCACGTTGCCCTTGCCCTTGCCCTGACGCACCTCGAGCGGCTTCTTGGTGATCGGCTTGTCGGGAAATATCCGAATCCAGATCTTGCCCCCCCGCTTGACGTGACGGGTCATCGCCCGGCGCGCCGCCTCGATCTGCCTGGAGGTGATGCGGCCACGGCCCATCGCCTTCAGTCCGTACTCCCCGAAGCTGACGGAGTTGCCGCGCTGGGCCAGGCCGCGGTTGCGGCCCTTGTGCTGCTTGCGGTACTTGGTGCGTTTCGGTTGGAGCATGTCGCGCCTCCGCCAGTCCTGTCAGTGCCCTGGGCGGCCGTTACGGCCGGGACCGGGAATCCTTGCCGTCCCCGCCTTCGTCGCCGGATTCGAATACTTCGCCCCGGAACACCCAGACCTTTACGCCGATTACGCCGTAGGTCGTCTTCGCCTCCGCGAGGCCGTAGTCGATGTCGGCGCGAAACGTGTGCAGCGGCACACGGCCTTCCCGATACCATTCCGAGCGGGCGATTTCCGCCCCGTTGAGCCTTCCCGATACCTTGACCTTGATGCCCTCGGCCCCGATGCGCATGGTGTTGGTCACGGCACGGCGCATGGCGCGGCGAAACTGGACGCGCCGCTCAAGCTGCTGCGCCACGCCCTCGGCTACAAGCTGGGCATCCATCTCCGGCTTGCGGATTTCGGCGATATTGAGGCGCACGTCGTGCAAGGCCATGCCCAGCAACTGGGCCACCTGCACGCGCAGCCTTTCGATATCCTCGCCCTTCTTGCCGATCACGATGCCCGGACGCGCCGTATGAATCGTGATGTTCGCCCGCTTTGCCGGTCGTTCGATGTGTATGCGGCTCACCGACGCGTCCTTGAGCTTGCGCTTGAGAAAATCGCGCACCATGTGATCCTGCTGCACGTACTCGGGAAAGGTCTGCGAATCGGCGAACCATTTCGACGCCCATTCCGAGGTAATTCCGAGGCGAATACCGATTGGATGTACTTTCTGTCCCATGGTCGTTACTCGTCGGCAACCTCGATGGTGATGTGGCTGTTGAGCTTGCGAATCCGGTTGCCGCGGCCCTTGGCGCGCGCCCGGTAGCGCCGGAAGGCCGGCGCCATCCCCACGTCCACAGCGGCAACCGTCAGTTCATCGATATCCGCCCCGTGATTGTGCTCGGCATTGGCGATGGCCGACTCCAGAACCTTGCGCAGCAGGTGCGCCCCCTTCTTCGGACTGAACTGAAGAATATAGAGCGCCTCGGCCACCGGCCGGCCGCGAATCTGTTCGGCCACGAGCCGGCACTTCTGTGGCGAGATTCGCGCGTAACGCAGTTTTGCGGAAGTTTCCATGGGATTCTGGCCTTACCTGGACTTGCGGTCGCCGGAGTGGCCCTTGAATGTCCGGGTGATGGCGAACTCGCCGAGCTTGTGGCCCACCATGCTCTCGGAAATCAGGATAGGTACGTGCACGCGGCCGTTGTGCACGGCGATGGTGAGGCCCACCATGTCCGGTATCACCATGGAACGCCGCGACCAGGTCCTGATCGGTCGTCGATCGTTGTTTCTCGCCGCGACCTCCACCTTGCGCAACAGGTGGGTGTCCACGAACGGGCCTTTCTTGATTGAACGGGGCATGATCGACTCTGTTATTTCCTTCGTTTGCGCCGCCGCACGATCATGTCGTCGGTTCGCTTGTTGTTGCGTGTCTTGTAGCCCTTGGTGGGCACGCCCCACGGCGTCACCGGGTGCCGGCCGCCGGAGGTGCGTCCCTCGCCGCCGCCGTGAGGGTGGTCGACCGGGTTCATGACGACGCCCCTGACCGTGGGCCTGATTCCACGCCAGCGTTTCGCGCCGGCCTTGCCCAGCTTGCTGAGATTGTGCTCGTAGTTGCCCACTTCGCCGATGGTGGCCCGGCAGTTCACATGAATCTTGCGGATCTCGCCCGAGCGCAGCCTCAGCGTCGCGTAGCGGCCTTCGCGGGCGATGATCTGCACGGACGCGCCGGCGCTGCGGGCGATCTGACCGCCCTTGCCGGCCTTCATCTCCACGCAGTGCACCTGCGTGCCCACCGGAATGTTCTTCAGCGGCAGCGCATTGCCGGGCCTGATCGGGGAGTCGTAACCTGACTGGACCGGATCGCCGGCCTTACAGCGCCTGGGTGCCAGAATGTACCGCCGCTCGCCGTCCCGGTAGAGAACAAGCGCCAGCCAGGCGCTTCGATTCGGGTCGTACTCGATCCGCTCCACGCGGCCGGGAACGCCATCCTTGTTGCGCTTGAAGTCCACGACACGGTAGTGGCGCTTGTGGCCGCCGCCGCGGTGCCGCGTGGTGATGCGGCCCTTGTTGTTGCGGCCGCCGGTATTGGATTTCGGCCGCAGCAGGGGCGCATGGGGGTCGCCCTTGTGCAGGTCGTTGCGCACGGAGCGGACAACGAAACGCCGTCCCGGCGAGGTGGGGTTGGCTCTGCGTACCGCCATGCCGATGCCCTCCGCTACTCCACGCCCATGAAGTCGATGTCGTGCCCGGGCGCGAGACGCACATAGGCCTTCTTCCAGTCCGCCCGGCGTCCCCGGGACGGCCCGCGCCGCTTGGCCTTTCCGGATACGTTGGCCACGGTCACGCGGCCCACCTGGACGTCGAACAGCAGTTCCACGGCCTGGCGTATCTCCTTGCGCGTGGCGTCGCGGCGCACCTTGAAGACCACCTGGCCGTGGGCGTCTGCCGCATTGGTGGACTTTTCGGAGATGTGCGGCCCGACGATCACCGTCATCAACCGCTCCTGGAATAACGCGCCGGCCTGCATTTCCATATTCCTTCCCAGAGCCTCCGTCAGGCGAGCCTTGTTTCGAGCGTCCTGGCCGCGTCCACCGTCATCACGACGCTGTCACGGGAGATCAGGCTGACCGGGTCCACGGTACGGGCCACCCGCACGTCGACCCAGGGCAGGTTTCTCGAAGCCAGCTCCAGGTTGCGGTCGATGCTCTCGACGACGATGAGGACATCGTGGAGGTCCAGTTCCTCGAGTTTGGCAACCAGCTCCCTGGTCTTCGGCTCGCTGACGGCGAATTCTGCAAGAATCGCCAGCCGCTCTTCCCGGATCAGCTCCGAAAGCACGCAACGCACGGCGCCGCGGTACATCTTGCGGTTGACCTTCTGGGCGAAGGACCTCGGCCGGGCCGGAAACGCTCGTCCGCCGCCGACCCAGAGCGGGCTGCGTATGGTGCCTGCCCGGGCGCGGCCCGTGCCCTTCTGCCGCCACGGCTTGGCGCCGCCGCCGCGCGCCTGCGTGCGGTTTTTCTGCGCCTTGGTGCCGGCTCGCCCGCCGGCCTGGTACGCGGTGATCACCTGATGCACCAGCGGGCCGTTGAACTGCGCCGCGAACGCGGAATCGGCCAACTCGACGCTGCCGCCGCCTGCAAGCTCGACATTCACCGCGCTCCTCCGGATGCAGGCGCCTTGACGGCCGGGCGCACGATCACGCGCCCGCCGGCGGCGCCGGGCACGCCGCCCCTGACCAACAGCAGGTTGCGTTCCGGATCGACCCTGACCACTTCGGCGTTGGCCACGGTTCGACGGACATTGCCCATCTGCCCGGCCATTTTCTTGCCCTTGAACACGCGGCCCGGGGTCTGGTTCTGACCGATGGAACCGGGCGCCCTGTGCGCCAGAGAGTTGCCATGGGTGGCGTCCTGGGTACGGAAATTGTGCCGCTTGACGGTGCCCGCGAACCCCTTGCCCTTTGATGTTCCCACCACATCCACGCGCTGTCCGGCGCGAAACACGTCCACGGCCAATTCGGAGCCGGCGGCAAGGTCTTCTCCTTCGCCATCGTCCAGGCGAAATTCCCACAGACCTTCTCCGGGATCGACGCTGGCGTTCTGGAAATGTCCGAGCTGGGGTTTCGGGATACGTGCGGGCGAAACGCTGCCGGAGGTGATCTGGACAGCCCGGTATCCGTCGCGGCCGGGCTCCTTGAGCTGCGCCACCCGGTTGGACGCAGCCTCGATGACGGTGACCGGGATGGAATCCCCGTCCTCCGTAAAGACGCGCGTCATACCGCACTTGCGGCCCACCAGACCGATTGGCATCGTCACTGTCCTCTATCCGCGCCTTCCGGGCCGTTGCCGGTGCAGCGCTTCAGCCAGCACCTGTCCAGCGGCGCTGGCAACCACGAGTCAGCGCGGTTCAGGACCGCGGCCAACTCTGAATTTCGTTGATCGATCATGGCGGATGAGCCCGCCGGCGAACCCCATTTGCCTCAAACGGCCCGACGATGCGCACGCTGGCTTCTCTTTCCACCGCGCCCGCCGCCGTGACCGGGCGTAACCCCGTATTATAGGTAAACCCTTTCCAAAAACTCAATGCTCAATTCGGTTTTTTCGACTGCCGCATGCCAACATCGGTGGACCCTGCGCAAAATTGCCCTGCCGAACCCTAGTAGTGCGTCAACCAGATAACTACGGATACAAGCTGCCATGTTTGGTGCATCTGTCCTCTCTCTCGAATTGCAGCAACCCGCGATTATCTGGTTGATGGGGTACTAGTGCAGCCGAATCTGCACATCCACGCCCGCGGGCAATTCGAGTTTCATCAACGCGTCCACCGTCTTGTCGGTGGGGTCGACGATATCCATCAACCGCTTGTGGGTCAGCAACTCGTACTGATCCCGCGCGTTCTTGTTCACATGCGGCGAGATCAGCACCGTGTAGCGCTCGATCTTGGTCGGCAGCGGCACCGGGCCCTTCACCGTCGCCCCGGTGCGCTTCGCCGTTTCGACGATCTCCCGCGCGGAACGGTCGATCAGCTTGTGATCGAACGCCTTGAGGCGGATTCGAATGTTCTGATTGGTAGCCATCGGTGTTTCCTTTTCTGCCCTTGCCTCGCGCGACGGTCCTGATGTTCGGGCGCGTGTTTGCGTGTCGCCCGCTGGCGCCTATTCGTGGATTTTCGCCACCACGCCGGCGCCCACGGTGCGGCCGCCCTCGCGGATCGCAAACCGCAACCCCTCCTCCATCGCGATCGGGTCGATCAACCGCACCCGCATCCGCACGTTGTCCCCCGGCATCACCATCTCGGTCGCCTCCGGCAACTGAACCGCCCCGGTCACGTCCGTGGTGCGAAAATAAAACTGCGGCCGGTACCCCTTGAAAAACGGCGTGTGCCTGCCGCCCTCCTCCTTCGTCAGGATGTACACCTCGGCCTCGAAATCCGTGTGCGGGGTGATCGAACGCGGCTGCGACAACACCTGGCCGCGCTCCACCTCGTCCCGCTTCACACCGCGCAACAACACCCCCACGTTGTCCCCCGCCTGGCCCTCGTCCAGCAACTTGCGAAACATCTCAACCCCCGTGCACGTGCTCTTGCTCGTCTCGCGGATCCCCACGATCTCCACCTCGTCACCCACCTTCACCACGCCGCGCTCGATCCGGCCGGTCACCACCGTGCCACGGCCGGATATCGAAAACACATCCTCCACCGGCATCAGGAAATCACCGTCGATCGCGCGCTCCGGTATCGGTATGTACTCGTCCAGCGCCTGAACCAGCGCCTCCACGCTGCCCACCGCAAGCGCCGACTCGTCCCCCTCCAGCGCCCGCAGCGCGCTGCCGGTGACGACCGGGGTGTCGTCGCCCGGAAACTCGTACGTGGACAACAAATCCCGCACCTCAAGCTCCACCAGCTCCAGCAACTCCTCGTCGTCCACCATGTCCGCCTTGTTCAGATACACCACGATGTACGGCACACCCACCTGGCGCGCCAGCAAAATGTGCTCGCGCGTCTGCGGCATCGGACCGTCCGCCGCCGACACCACCAGGATCGCGCCGTCCATCTGCGCCGCCCCCGTGATCATGTTCTTCACGTAGTCGGCGTGACCCGGACAGTCCACGTGCGCGTAATGACGAACCTCGCTCTCGTACTCCACGTGCGCGGTGGCGATCGTGATCCCGCGCTCGCGCTCCTCCGGGGCGTTGTCGATCTCGTCAAAACTGATCGTGTCACCACCGTGCCGCGACGCCATCGCCTTCGTCAACGCCGCCGTCAACGTCGTCTTGCCATGATCCACATGCCCAATCGTCCCAACATTCACATGCGGCTTGGTCCGCTCAAACTTCTGCTTCGCCACGATCGATCACCTCTTGGATTGCAGGGCGTTTCAGCCGCCCCTCGCGTTGATAATGTCTTTTGCCACGCCTGCGGGAACCCTGGCGTAGCGGTCGAATTCCATTGTGTAGCTCGCCCGCCCCTGGCTCATGGAGCGCAGGTCCGTGGCATAGCCGAACATTTCGGCCAGCGGCACGCGGGCGCGGATGACCTTGCCCATGGGCGAATCCTCCAGCCCCTGGAGAACACCGCGGCGCCGGTTCAGGTCGCCGTTGACATCGCCCATGTAATCCAGCGGACTGACCACCTCGACCTTCATGATCGGTTCCAGAACCACCGGAGCGGCCTTCGCCGCGCCTTCCCTGAAGGCCAGGGAGCCTGCGATGCGGAACGCGACTTCGCTGGAGTCCACGTCGTGGTAGGAGCCGTCGTACAGCGTCACCTTGCAGTCCACCACCGGGTAACCGGCAATCACGCCGCTGCTCATCTGCTCCTGAACGCCCCTGTCCACGGCTGAGATGAACTCCCGGGGAACGGCGCCGCCGACGATTTCGTTGACGAATTCGTACCCGGCGCCGGGCTCCTGCGGCTCGATTCGCAGGTACACGTGGCCGTACTGTCCCCGGCCGCCGGTCTGGCGAACGAACCGGCCCTCCTGCTCGACAAGGCTGGTTATCGTCTCGCGGTAGGCCACCTGCGGGCGGCCCACGGCTGCTTCGACCCGGAACTCCCGCCTGAGCCGATCGACGATGATCTCAAGGTGCAGTTCGCCCATTCCGGAAATGATCGTCTGCGCCGACTCCTCGTCCGTATGGATTCGAAACGACGGATCCTCCCGGGCGAGTTTGGACAGGGCCGTGCCGAGTCTGTCCTGATCGGCCTTGGTCCTGGGTTCCACCGCCACCGAAATGACCGGCTCGGGAAACTCCATGCGTTCGAGAACGATGCGCCGCCCCGGCGCCGTCAGGCTGTCGCCCGTGGTGACGTCCTTGAGCCCCACCGCCGCGGCGATGTCGCCCGCGCGCACCTCGGTCACTTCCTCACGGTCGTTGGCGTGCATCTGCAGGATGCGCCCGATACGCTCGCGCCTGGACCGGACCGTGTTGATGATCTTATCCCCGGATTTCAGTACGCCGGAGTAAACGCGGAAGAACGTAAGGTTGCCGACGAAGGGATCGGTGGCGATCTTGAACGCCAGCGCGGCGAATGGCGCATCGTCCGAAGACTCGCACTCGGCTTCGGCGTTGTTCTCCAGGATTCCCTTGATGGCCGGCCGTTCGCCCGGGGAGGGGAGGTATTCGATCACCGCGTCGAGCACCGCCTGCACGCCCTTGTTCTTGAACGCCGAACCGCAAAGCACCGGCACCACCTCGCCGTCCAGGCAGCGTGCTCTGAGGCCCTTCTTGATTTCCGCGGCAGACAAGCCCCCATCGTTGAGATACTTGTCCAGCAGCGCTTCATCGCCTTCCGCCGCGGCCTCGACGAGCTTGTCCCGCCACTCCTGCGCCAGCGGCAGCAGCGTTTCGGGAACCGCCTGCTCGACATAGCGCGTCCCCTGGGTGGAATCGTCCCACGCGATGGCCCTCATGCGTACCAGGTCGACCACGCCGCTGAACGAGTCTTCCGCGCCGATGGGAATCTGCAGCGGCACTGGGTTGCCCCCGAGCCGTTCCCTGATCTGGCGGACCACGCGGAAGAAATCAGCGCCCGTGCGGTCCATCTTGTTGACGAAGGCAAGTCGCGGCACGCCGTAATTGTTGGCCTGGCGCCAGACCGTCTCGGACTGCGGCTCCACGCCTCCGACCGAGCAGAAGACCGCTACCGCGCCGTCCAGCACGCGCAAGCTGCGTTCGACTTCGATGGTGAAGTCGACGTGTCCGGGCGTGTCGATGATGTTGATGCGGTATTCGGGAAACTGCCGGTCCATACCCCGCCAGAATGCCGTGGTGGCGGCGGACGTGATGGTGATGCCGCGCTCCTGCTCCTGCACCATCCAGTCCATGACGGCCGCGCCGTCGTGGACCTCGCCCATCTTGTGGGACACGCCGGTGTAGAAGAGGATGCGTTCAGTCGTGGTGGTCTTGCCGGCATCGATGTGGGCCATGATGCCGATATTGCGATAACGCTCGATGGGGGTCTGCCGTGACATTTGGACTCCAATCCATCGATTACCACCGGTAGTGGGCGAACGCCTTGTTGGCTTCGGCCATGCGGTGAGTATCCTCACGTCTTTTCACCGCGGTACCGCGGTTCTCCGCCGCGTCCAGCAGTTCGTGGGCGAGACGCAGCGCCATGGTTTTCTCCGGACGCTTGCGGGCGGCGTCGATGGCCCAGCGCATGGCCAGCGTTTCGCGCCGGGTCGCGCGCACTTCCACGGGGACCTGATAGGTTGCCCCACCCACGCGTCTGGACTTCACTTCGACCACCGGCTTGATGTTGTCCAGCGCCTGGGCGAGGAGTTCCAGGGATTTTTGCTCGTCCTGTCCCGACCGGGAGGCGATTCGATCCAGGGCGCCATAGACGATGCGCTCGGCCACCGACTTCTTGCCGCTGAGCATGACCATGTTGATGAACTTGGCCAGCATCCGGTCGCCGTACTTGGGATCCGGCAGCACGGCTCGGCGGGGGGCTCTGCTTCTGCGAGACATGGTGAGCGTCCGCCTTCGTCAGTTCTTCGGCCGCTTGGCGCCGTACTTCGAGCGGCCCTGGCGTCGATCGCCGACACCGGCGCAATCCAGCGTGCCGCGTACGACATGGTAGCGCACGCCGGGCAGGTCCTTGACCCGTCCGCCGCGAATGAGCACCACCGAGTGCTCCTGCAGGTTGTGACCTTCGCCGCCGATATAACTGGTCACTTCAAAGCCGTTGGTCAACCGCACCCTGGCCACCTTGCGCATGGCCGAATTGGGTTTCTTCGGCGTCGTGGTGTACACGCGGGTACAGACGCCGCGCCGCTGGGGCGAGGCGCCCAGCGCCGGGACGTTGCTCTTGGCGCGCTTCACCGAGCGAGGTTTTCTGACCAGTTGATTCGTCGTTGACATTCTTTATACGCAAATAAATCGGGCCCGGCCGCCAGTCTTGCGGCAGCCGGGCCACATTGTCATTGCCCGGAAAAAGTCCCGGGAGCAGCAAGTTGTTTCGACCGATGCCGACCGACCCTCAAACCGCGAGAGATTCTAGGGTTGAGCGCGTCGACATGTCAACCGGAAATTCCGTCCTTTCAGCCCGCGGGCGCGTCCCGAGGCTCTTCTGCGGCGGCTCCCGTTCCCGCCGTTGCCACGGCCACTGCGCTCTCGACCGAACCCTCGGCCGAACCCTCGGCCGACTCGGCCAGGGAAGACTCCAGTTCCTTGAGCTCCTCGGCGAGGATGTCCTCCTCCGTGCGCCGGCGCTCTTCGTGGTGAGCATACCCCGTACCCGCCGGAATCAGCCGCCCGACAATGACGTTCTCCTTCAGGCCGCGCAGATTGTCCTGCATCCCGCGGACCGCCGCCTCGGTGAGTACGCGCGTGGTTTCCTGGAACGAGGCGGCCGAGATGAACGACTCCGTTGCCAGCGATGCCCGCGTGATTCCCAACAACACGGGCACGTAGGTGGCGGGTTCCTCCCCATTCGCTTCGAGTTCCTCGTTGGTGTCGAGCACCCGCGCCCGGTCCACCTGCTCTCCGCGCAGGAACCGGGTATCGCCGGGGGCGGCGATCTCGATCTTGCGCAGCATCTGCCGAATGATGACCTCGATATGCTTGTCGTTGATCTTCACGCCCTGCAGGCGGTAGACGTCCTGAATCTCCCTTACAAGGTAGTCCGCCAGTTTCTCCACACCCTGCAATCGCAGGATGTCGTGGGGATTGGGCTCGCCGTCGGCGATGATCTCGCCGCGAATGACGCTCTCGCCCTCGAAAACGTTCAGGTGACGCCACTTGGGAATCAATTCCTCGTGGGCCTCGCCTTCCTCGTCCGTGATCACGAGTCGCCGCTTGCCCTTGGTTTCCTTGCCGAACCCGACAATTCCGGTGTGCTCCGCGAGAATCGCGGAATCCTTGGGCCGCCGGGCCTCGAACAGGTCCGCCACCCGCGGCAGGCCGCCGGTGATGTCGCGCGTCTTGGAAGTCTCCTGGGGCAACCGGGCGATGACGTCGCCCACCACAACGTTGGCGCCGTCCTCCATGCTGAGCACGGCGCCCGACGGCAGCGCGTAGACCGCCGGAATGTCCGTGTTCGGGAAAAACACGGGTTCGCCATCGGGATCCACCAGCCGGGCCGTGGGACGGTAGTCCACGCCTGCGCCCCGTTGCCCCGGGTCCAGCACCAGGATGCTGGTCAGCCCCGTGATCTCGTCCACCTGGGTGGTCACCGTCACGTCATCCACGAAGTCTTCGAAATTCAGGCGGCCGCTGACTTCGGCAACCACCGGGTGTGTGTGCGGATCCCAGTTCGCCACGAGCTGCCCCGGCTCCACCTTGTCGCCCTCGCTTACGGCAATGGTGGCGCCGTAGGGCACCTTGTAGCGTTCCCGCTCGCGCCCGAACTCGTCCAGCACGGCCAGTTCGCCGGAACGCGACGTGGCCACGAAATGACCCTTCTCCTCGTGCTGAACGGTCTTCATGTCGTACGTCTTGGTCGTTCCCGCGGTCTTCACTTCCACGCTGTTGACCGCCGCTGAACGGGATGCGGCGCCGCCGATGTGGAACGTGCGCATGGTGAGCTGCGTGCCGGGCTCACCGATGGACTGCGCGGCGATGACGCCGACGGCTTCGCCCTTGTCGACGCGATTTCCCCGCGCCAGGTCACGTCCATAGCACTGCGCGCAGACGCCGTACCGGGTCGCGCAGGTGATGGGCGATCTAACCAGAAGCTGGTCGATGGACGCGGATTCCAGTTTCCCGACCGCGCGCTCATCCAGCAGCGAGCCCGCCTCCAGCACCAACGTATCGGTAGCCGGCGCCAGCACGTCAACCGCCGCAACCCGGCCGAGCACCCGCTCCCGCAACGGCTCGACCACGTCACCGCCCTCCACCAGGGGCGTCATCATCAATCCTTCCTCGGTGCCGCAGTCCATGTCGGTGACCACCAGATCCTGCGCCACGTCCACCAGGCGACGGGTCAGGTAACCGGAGTTGGCGGTCTTCAGCGCGGTGTCGGCGAGACCCTTGCGCGCGCCGTGCGTGGAAATGAAGTATTGCAGTACGTCCAGGCCCTCGCGGAAATTGGCGGTAATGGGAGTTTCGATGATCGAACCGTCCGGCTTCGCCATCAACCCGCGCATGCCCGCGAGCTGGCGAATCTGGGCGGCCGAGCCCCGCGCGCCGGAATCGGCCATCATGTAGATGGAATTGAAGGATTCCTGCCTGGCTTCATTGCCCTCGGCGTCGAGCACGCTCTCCGATCCCAGTTTCCGCATCATCGCCTTGGCGACATGGTCGTTGGTTCTCGACCAGATATCGACGACCTTGTTGTATCTTTCGCCGTCGGTGACCAGTCCGGACGCGTACTGATCCTGGATTTCCTTCACTTCCCGCTCGGCGACATCGAGAATGCTGTGCTTCTCCTGCGGGACCACCATGTCGTTGACACCGAAGGAAACGCCCGCGTGAGTCGCGTAATCGAAGCCCATGTACATGAGCTGGTCGGCAAAGATGACCGTCGTCTTGAGGCCCAATTGCCGGTAGGAGGCGTTGATGACCGCCGAAACGGCGCGCTTGTTCATCGGCCGGTTGATCAGGTCGAAGCTCAACCCCTTCGGCACGATCTCCGACAGCAGCGCCCGGCCCACGGTCGTGTCCACTATTCTCTTTTCCGGCTCCTCGTCGGCGTCCGCCTCGGCATTGACGGCGGGCACCCTGACGCGGACCCTGGCGTGCAGGTCCACCGCGCCGTTCTCATAGGCCCGGTGAACCTCCTCCACCCCGGCGAACAACATGCCTTCGCCGCGCGCGTTGATGCGCTCGCGGGTCATGTAATAGAGGCCCAGCACGACGTCCTGGGAGGGCACGATGATCGGGTCGCCGTTGGCCGGCGAAAGGATGTTGTTGCTGGCCATCATCAACGCGCGCGCCTCTAGCTGCGCCTCGATCGACAGCGGCACGTGGACCGCCATCTGGTCGCCGTCGAAGTCGGCATTGAAGGCCGTGCAGACCAGCGGATGAAGCTGGATCGCCTTGCCCTCGATCAGGACCGGCTCGAACGCCTGGATGCCCAGACGGTGCAGCGTCGGAGCGCGGTTGAGCATGACCGGATGCTCGCGGATCACCTCCTCGAGGATGTCCCAGACTTCCGGTCCCTCACGCTCCACCAGCCGCTTGGCAGCCTTGATGGTGGTCGCCTGGCCGCGTAGCTGCAGCTTGGAAAAGATGAACGGCTTGAAAAGCTCCAGCGCCAGCTTCTTGGGAAGACCGCACTGATGCAGCTTCAGGGTCGGGCCGACCACGATCACCGAACGGCCCGAATAGTCGACCCGCTTGCCGAGCAGGTTCTGCCGGAACCGGCCCTGCTTGCCCTTGATCATGTCGGCCAGGGACTTGAGCGGGCGCTTGTTGGTGCCGGTGATCGCGCGGCCGCGCCTGCCGTTGTCCAGCAGCGCGTCCACGGACTCCTGCAGCATCCGCTTTTCGTTGCGCACGATGATGTCCGGCGCGTTCAGTTCCAGCAGCCGGCGCAGCCGGTTGTTGCGGTTGATCACACGCCGGTAGAGGTCGTTGAGATCGGACGTGGCGAATCGTCCGCCGTCCAGCGGCACCAACGGCCGCAGGTCCGGCGGCAGGACCGGCAGGACCGTCATCACCATCCACGCCGGCTGATTATTGGAATCGGTGAAGGATTCGAGCAGCTTCAGCCGTTTTGACAGACGCTTGATCTTGGTCTCCGACCGGGTGGCGGCAATGGCCTCGCGAACGCCGGCCACCTCCGCTTCCAGGTCAAGCGCCAGCAGCAGGTCGCGGACCGCCTCGGCGCCCATCCGCGCGTCGAACTCGTTGCCGTACTCCTCAATCGCTTCAAGGTACGTATCGTCGGTGAGCAACTGGCCCTTTTCCAAGTCCGTCAGGCCGGGATCCACAACCACGAAGGCCTCGAAATAGAGAATTCGTTCGATCTCCCGCAAGGTCATGTCGAGCATCAGGCCGATCCGCGACGGCAGCGACTTCAGGAACCAGATGTGCGCCACGGGGCTCGCCAGCTCGATGTGCGCCATGCGCTCGCGGCGCACCTTGGTCTGGGTGACCTCCACCCCGCATTTCTCGCACACGACTCCCCGGTGCTTCAGGCGCTTGTACTTGCCGCAAAGGCATTCGTAATCCTTGACGGGTCCGAATATCTTTGCGCAGAACAGCCCGTCGCGCTCCGGCTTGAATGTCCGGTAGTTGATCGTCTCCGGCTTCTTGACCTCGCCGAACGACCAGGACCGGATCATGTCCGGCGACGCCAGGCCGATGCGGATCGCGTCGAAATCCTCGATCGGCGCCTGCTGTCGGAAAAGTCGCAGTAAATCCTTCATATGACTGTACCTGTTGCCGAAAGGGCGGGCGGCGTGCGCCGGTTCACTGAGTCTCTTCCAGGTCGATGTTGATCCCGAGAGAGCGAATCTCCTTGACCAACACGTTGAACGACTCCGGCATTCCCGCCTGCATCTGATGGGTTCCGTCAACGATGTTCTTGTACATCTTGGTGCGGCCCTGGACGTCGTCGGACTTCACCGTGAGCATTTCCTGGAGCGTGTAGGACGCGCCGTAGGCTTCCAGCGCCCACACCTCCATCTCGCCGAACCGCTGGCCGCCGAACTGGGCCTTGCCTCCCAGCGGTTGCTGGGTCACCAGGCTGTAGGGACCCGTGGAACGCGCATGCATCTTGTCGTCAACCAGGTGGTTGAGCTTGAGCATGTACATATAGCCCACGGTGACGGGACGGTTGAACTTCTCTCCGGTTCGTCCGTCGCAGAGAAACGTCTGACCGGACTCGGGCAACTCCGCCATTTCCAGCAGACCCTTGATTTCCTGCTCGTTGGCGCCGTCGAATACCGGCGTGGCGATGGGCACGCCCTGGCTCAGGTTGCGTGCGAGCTCCATGATGGAATCGGCCTTCAGGCTGCGGAGGCTTTCCCGCTGCCCGCCGGTCTTGTTGTAGATGCCGTCCAGGTAACGGCGCATGGCGGCCGCGGAGCACCGCGAATTCACCATTTCGCCGATCTTGCGCCCCAACTCCTTGGCGGCCCAGCCCAGATGCGTTTCCAGCACCTGGCCGACGTTCATCCGTGACGGCACGCCCAGCGGGTTGAGCACGATGTCCACGGCGGTGCCGTCCTCCATGTAGGGCATGTCCTCCACGGGGATGATTGTGGAGATGACACCCTTGTTGCCGTGCCGGCCCGCCATCTTGTCGCCCGGCTGGATGTGGCGCTTCACGGCCAGATAGACCTTGACCATCTTCAGCACGCCCGGCGCCAGGTCGTCACCGGCGGTGATCTTGTGGTGCTTCTCATCGAACCGGCGTTCGAATTCCTCGCTTTGGGCCCGAAGCCTCCCGGCGGCGCGCTCGAGTTGCGAATTGAGCGCATCGTCCTTGACCCGGACCTCGAACCAGCGCTCCCTGGGCAGATCGGACAGGTAGGACGCGGTGATTTCGCTGCCGGCCTTGAGCTTCCCGGGACCGCCCGCCGCGCTCTCGCCGACGAGCAGCTTCTCGACCCGCTGGAAGATGTCCGCTTCCAGAATTCGCCGCTGATCGTCCAGATCCTTGCGGACCGCCTCCAGTTCCTGCCGCTCGATGGCCAACGCCCGCGCATCCTTCTCCACCCCGTCGCGGGTGAAGACCCGCACGTCGATGACCGTACCGTCCATGCCGGGCGGCACGCGCAGCGAAGTGTCCTTAACGTCCGAAGCCTTCTCGCCGAAGATGGCCCGCAGGAGCTTTTCTTCGGGAGTGAGTTGGGTCTCGCCCTTCGGCGTGACCTTGCCCACCAGAATATCGCCGGCCCGCACTTCCGCGCCGATGAAGGCGATTCCCGATTCGTCGAGCTTGGTCAGGGCCGCGTCTCCAACGTTGGGAATATCTCCCGTCACTTCCTCCGGGCCCAACTTGGTGTCCCGGGCGACACAGGTCAGCTCCTCGATATGGATCGTGGTGAAGCGGTCTTCCTCCACCACTCGCTCGGAAATCAGGATGGAGTCCTCGAAGTTGTATCCGTTCCACGGCATGAACGCCACCAGCAGGTTCTGGCCCAGCGCCAGTTCGCCCAGGCTGGTGGACGGGCCGTCGGCCAGCACGTCGTCCCGCTCGATGACGTCTCCGGCCTTGACCAGCGGACGCTGGTTGATGCACGTGTTCTGGTTGGACCGGGTGTACTTGGTGAGGTTGTAGATGTCGACCCCGGCCTCGCCGGCGCTGGTCTCGCTGTCGTTCACCCGCACGACGATGCGCGAGGCGTCCACGGAGTCCACGGCGCCGCCCCGGCTGGCGATGACCGTCACGCCGGAATCCACCGCCACGGCGCGCTCCATGCCGGTTCCGACCAGCGGCGTCTCCGTGCGCAGCGTGGGCACCGCCTGGCGCTGCATGTTCGAGCCCATCAGCGCCCGGTTCGCGTCGTCGTGCTCGAGGAACGGGATCAGCGATGCCGCCACCGACACGATCTGTTTCGGAGACACGTCCATGAACTGCACCTGCTTCGGCGGAAACAGGGTGAACTCGTTCTTGCAGCGGCATGACACCAGGTCATCCACGAACTGGCCGCGGGAGGTCAGGTTCGAATTGGCCTGGGCGATCACGTACTGGCCTTCCTCGATGGCGGACAGATACTTGATTTCGTTGCTGACCCGCCCATTGATCACACGCCGGTAGGGCGTTTCCAGGAAACCGTATTCGTTGGTGCGGGCGTAGACGGCCAGAGAGTTGATGAGTCCGATGTTCGGCCCTTCGGGGGTTTCGATCGGGCAGACCCGCCCGTAGTGCGTGGGATGCACGTCGCGCACCTCGAAACCGGCCCGCTCCCGGGTCAGGCCGCCGGGACCCAACGCCGACACGCGCCGCTTGTGGGTCACTTCCGACAGCGGATTCTGCTGATCCATGAACTGGGACAACTGGCTGGAGCCGAAAAACTCCTTGACCGCGGCGGACACCGGCTTGGCGTTGATCATCTCCTTGGGCATGAGGCCCTCGGACTCGGCCAGCGTCAGGCGCTCCTTGACCGCCCGCTCGACGCGCACGAGCCCGATGCGGAAGGCGTTTTCGGCCATTTCGCCGACGCTGCGCACGCGGCGGTTTCCGAGGTGGTCGATATCGTCGACGGTGCCGTTGCCGTTACGGATATCGATCAACGTGCGCAGGACTTCGATGATGTCCCCGTTGGAGAGCACGCCGTCGCCCTCGGCCGTCTCCCGCCCCACCCGGCGGTTGAACTTCATCCGGCCCACGGCCGAAAGGTCATAGCGCTCCGGGTTGAAGAACAGGTTCTGGAACAGGTTCTCGGCGGCATCCTTGGTGGGCGGCTCGCCCGGGCGCATCATCCGGTAAATCTCAACCAGCGCCTCCAGGCGCGACCGGGTGGCATCGATACGCAACGTATTGGAGATGAATGCCCCCCGATCGAGATCGTTGACGTAAAGCGTGCCGATCTTCTTGACCCCCGCCTCGACCAATGAAGCAACCTTCACCGAATCCAGCTCGTCGTTGGCGCTGGCGAGCAGTTCGCCGGTCTCCCCGTCCACGATATCGTGGGCCAGGATTCGACCGTCCAGGTAGTCGGATGGAACGTCCAGATACCTGACGCCGGCCTTCTCCAGCATGCGGACGTGGCGCACGGTGATGCGCCGGTCCTTTTCAACCACCGTCCTGTCGCCCACCTTGATGTCGAAACCGGCGGTTTCCCCCCTGAGCCTTTCGGCGACGAGCTTCAGCCGAATCCCGGAGCGTGTCAGTGTGAACTCGTTGATGTCGAAGAATATCTTCAGCATCTCTTCGTTGCCGTAGTTCAACGCCCGCAGCAGGATCGTCACGGGCAACTTGCGGCGCCGGTCGATGCGCACGAATACGCAATCCTTCGGGTCGAACTCGAAATCGAGCCAGGATCCACGGTATGGAATCACCCGCGCGGAGAACAGCAGCTTGCCCGAGGAATGCGTCTTGCCCTTGTCGTGGTCGAAAAACACGCCGGGAGAACGGTGCAGCTGGGAGACGATGACACGCTCGGTACCGTTGACCACGAAGGTGCCGTGCCCGGTCATCATGGGCATCTCGCCCAGGTACACTTCCTGCTCGCGAATGTCCTTGATCTTCTTCTTGCCCGCCGGCGCATCCTTGTCATAGATGACCAGTTGCACCATGACCCGCAGCGGTGCGGCATAGGTCAACCCGCGAAGCTGGCACTCCTTGACGTCGAATACCGGCTCTCCCAGGCGGTAGCTCAGGTACTTCAGGGCGGCGTTCCCCGAGTAGCTCACGATGGGGAAGACGCTGTTGAACGCCGAATGCAGACCCGTGTCTATCCGCTCCTCGGCCGCCACATTGCGCTGCAGGAAATCCCGGTAGGAGTCCAGCTGGATCGAAAGCAGATAGGGAACGTCCAGAACGGACGGAAGCTTTCCGAAATTCTTTCGAATGCGCTTTTTCTCAGTAAACGAGTACGCCATCGCGAGTTACCTCGACTGCGGTGGATTGACGACCATGCAGGTCGCGCGCAGCGCGATGCCGCTGCGAGCGTGTGTGCGTGCGCTCCACGGGCTCCCCCCTGTCCGGTGGGTTTGCCCGCGATTACGGAGGCGAATGCGAGTCACTTGATATCGACGCTCGCGCCAGCCTCCTCAAGCTGCTTCTTCACATCCTCCGCTTCGTCCTTGGTAATGGCTTCCCGAACCGCGCTGGGAGCGGCTTCGACCAGGTCCTTGGCCTCCTTGAGACCCAGACCCGTGAGCGAACGGACCACCTTGATGACGGGGACCTTGGCGGAACCGAAACTGGTCAGGATGACGTCGAATTCCGTCTGTTCCTCGGCCTCCTCGGCAGCGCCGGCATCGGCGGCGGCGGCGACAGCCACCGGAGCAGCGGCGGTCACGCCCCACTTGTCCTCCAGCGACCTCACCAGGTCAACGATTTCCATGATCGGCTTGTTGCTCAACTCTTCGATGAGCTGTTCATTCGTCAAAGCCATGGCTTACTTCTCCATCAGGTGAATCCAAGTCAAAACGTGTCTGTCGTCATTCAGCTTGTTCGCTTTGTTCGCTGCGCCCTTGCAGGGTTCGCGCCAACATCGTTCCGGGCTCGCTGAGCAGCCGGACGAACTGCGTCAACGGCCCGTTCAGGGTGTTCAGCAGCATCGCTCGCGCCTCGTCCAGGTTCGGCAGCGCTGCCACGCGGTCCAGGTTCGTGGCGTCGTAGATCTCCCCACCCACTGCCACCGATACGGTGACGAGCTTGTCATGATCCTTCGAAAACCCCTTGACCACGCGCGCCGCCGAACCCGGGTCTTCCCGGGAGAAGGCCAGCAGCAACGGGCCTTTGAGCGCCGGTTTGATGCATTCGAACTGCGTCCCTTCAACGGCCCGTCGGGCGAGGGAATTCTTCACGACTTTCATGTACACGCCGGCGTTGCGCGCCTCGGACCGCAGTTCGGTCATCTCGGCGACCGTCAAACCGCGGTACTCCGCCACCACGGCCGCCAGGGACGAGGCCGCCACGGCGTTGACGTCGGCGACCATTGCTTTCTTTTCGGCCAGATTCAGCGCCATTTCCTTCTCCTGACAGACTGCCACCCGGTCCGCGTCAACCGCCGACCGACGCCTGATCGACCACGACCCCGGGACCCATGGTCGAAGATACGCTGACGCGCTTCATGTACTGCCCCTTTGCCGCTGCCGGCCGGGCCTTGTTCAGATCCGCAAGCAACGCCTCCAGATTCTGCTTGAGCGCCTCGACCTCGAACGCGACGTTGCCGATCTGGCAATGCACCACGCCCGCCTTGTCGGTGCGGTATCGGACCTGGCCGGCCTTGGCGCTTTGCACCGCGGAGGCCACATCCCCGGTGACCGTGCCGACCTTGGGATTGGGCATGAGCCCACGGGGGCCGAGGATCCGTCCCAGCCGGCCCACGACCCGCATGGCATCGGGGCTGGCAATGGCCACATCGAAATTCAGTTCGCCACCCTGAACCGCCTCGGCCAGGTCCTCCATTCCCACGATGTCCGCCCCGGCCTCCTCGGCGGCCGCGGCCTGCTCGCCCTGGGCGAATACGGCCACGCGAACGTTCTTGCCGGTGCCGTTGGGGAGCACGGTCGAGCCTCGCACGACCTGGTCCGATCGCCTGGGGTCGACCCCCAGGTTGACCGCCACATCCACCGATTCGGAAAACTTCGCTTTCGCCAGTTGCTTCACCAGGCCGAAAGCCTCCTCGGCGGGATAGGCCTGGCCCCGCTGTACACGGGCCCTGGCGTCCTTCCGGTACTTAGTGAGCTTGGCCATCCAATCCCTCCACTTCCAGGCCCATGCTTCGCGCGCTGCCTGCGATGACGCGAACCGCCGCGTCCATGTCGGCCGCGTTGAGATCCGGTTCCTTGATCCTGGCGATCTCTTCCAGTTGCTCCCGCGTGACCGTGCCGACCTTTTGTGTATTCGGCGTGCCGCTGCCCTTTTCTATACCCGCGGCCTTCTTCAACAGCACCGCGGCGGGCGGCGTCTTGGTGATGAACGTGAAACTCTTGTCGGCGTAGACCGAAATCACCACCGGCGTGGGCATGCCCGGCTCGAGCTTCTGGGTCTGCGCGTTGAACACCTTGCAGAATTCCATGATGTTCACGCCGTGCTGCCCAAGGGCGGGTCCCACCGGCGGGCTTGGATTCGCCTGCCCGGCGGGAATCTGCAATTTTATGTAGGTATCGACCTTTTTCCTGACTGCCATTTGTTTCGGGCTCCGCCGCGTTACGCTTTCTCTACCTGGCTGAAATCCAGTTCCACGGGGGTCGAACGACCAAGAATCTGGACTGCCACCCTGACCTTGTTCTTGTCGTAATTGACGTTCTCCACAACGCCGTTGAAGTCGTTGAAGGGACCGTCGTTGACCCGCACGACCTCGCCCGGCTCGAACAGCACCTTGGGCCTGGGCTTGTCCACGCCTTCCTGGACACGTTCCAGTATGGCGTTGGCCTCTTCATCGGTGATGGGGGCGGGCCGGTCGGTGCTGCCGCCGATGAACCCGAGCACCTTGGGGACCTCCTTGACCAGGTGCCAGCTCGATTCGTCCATCTCCATCTGCACGAGCACGTAGCCGGGGAAGAACTTGCGCTCGCTGCGCCGTTTCTGCCCGTCCCTCATCTCCACGACCTCCTCGGTCGGAACGAGGATTTCTCCGAACTTTTCCTCCAGGCCATAGCGCTTGATCCGCTCTTCCAGAGAGGACTTGACCTTGTGCTCGAAATTCGAATACGCTTGCACCACGTACCACCGAAAATCCGACACGGATCAGCCTCCCTGCCCGGTCAGGCGCCGCGTCACCGCCAGCAGCGACAGGTCGAGCAGCCAGAAAAACACGCCCATGATCAGCGCGAACACCAGCACGGTCAGCGTCGTCTGCAGGGTTTCCTCGCGGGTCGGCCAGACCACCTTCTGCAGTTCTATTCGCGATCCCTGGATGAATCGCCACAACGTCCTGCCCTGGGTGGACTGCATCACGACCGCCACTGCCAGCCCGAGCGCGATGAGCACGCCAAGGGCGCGCAACGGAGTCGGAAAATCCGCGTAGTAGTAGTAGCCGAGAATGCTGCCCACCAGGATGGCGCCGGCGAACAGCAGTTTCAGCGTATCCAGCAATGGACTTTCAGTTTCCACGTTTGATTCCATGGGCCATGTCTTGCGGACCGGTCAACTCCATTCCTCATGCATCGGGGCCATTTGGAGAACTAAGCCAATCAACTCTTCAAGCTGGCAGGCCAGGAGGGACTCGAACCCCCAACCTGCGGTTTTGGAGACCGCTGCTCTGCCAATTGAGCTACTGGCCTCTCTCCATACTTGCGCCGTGTCCGCGTTTCGGCCGGCCCCCGACATTCCTCCTCGCGCGACGGTCCTGATGTTCGGGCGCGTGTTTGCGTGTCGCCCGCTGGCGCCTATTCGTGGATTTTCGCCACCACGCCGGCGCCCACGGTGCGGCCGCCCTCGCGGATCGCAAACCGCAACCCCTCCTCCATCGCGATCGGGTCGATCAACCGCACCCGCATCCGCACGTTGTCCCCCGGCATCACCATCTCGGTCGCCTCCGGCAACTGAACCGCCCCGGTCACGTCCGTGGTGCGAAAATAAAACTGCGGCCGGTACCCCTTGAAAAACGGCGTGTGCCTGCCGCCCTCCTCCTTCGTCAGGATGTACACCTCGGCCTCGAAATCCGTGTGCGGGGTGATCGAACGCGGCTGCGACAACACCTGGCCGCGCTCCACCTCGTCCCGCTTCACACCGCGCAACAACACCCCCACGTTGTCCCCCGCCTGGCCCTCGTCCAGCAACTTGCGAAACATCTCAACCCCCGTGCACGTGCTCTTGCTCGTCTCGCGGATCCCCACGATCTCCACCTCGTCACCCACCTTCACCACGCCGCGCTCGATCCGGCCGGTCACCACCGTGCCACGGCCGGATATCGAAAACACATCCTCCACCGGCATCAGGAAATCACCGTCGATCGCGCGCTCCGGTATCGGTATGTACTCGTCCAGCGCCTGAACCAGCGCCTCCACGCTGCCCACCGCAAGCGCCGACTCGTCCCCCTCCAGCGCCCGCAGCGCGCTGCCGGTGACGACCGGGGTGTCGTCGCCCGGAAACTCGTACGTGGACAACAAATCCCGCACCTCAAGCTCCACCAGCTCCAGCAACTCCTCGTCGTCCACCATGTCCGCCTTGTTCAGATACACCACGATGTACGGCACACCCACCTGGCGCGCCAGCAAAATGTGCTCGCGCGTCTGCGGCATCGGACCGTCCGCCGCCGACACCACCAGGATCGCGCCGTCCATCTGCGCCGCCCCCGTGATCATGTTCTTCACGTAGTCGGCGTGACCCGGACAGTCCACGTGCGCGTAATGACGAACCTCGCTCTCGTACTCCACGTGCGCGGTGGCGATCGTGATCCCGCGCTCGCGCTCCTCCGGGGCGTTGTCGATCTCGTCAAAACTGATCGTGTCACCACCGTGCCGCGACGCCATCGCCTTCGTCAACGCCGCCGTCAACGTCGTCTTGCCATGATCCACATGCCCAATCGTCCCAACATTCACATGCGGCTTGGTCCGCTCAAACTTCTGCTTCGCCATCTGGATTGCTCCGACTCCGTCTCGGCCCGGGCCCTGAATGAATCAAACGGCCGCCCAGCCGGGGCGACCGCCTTGCGTTTCAAATTTGTCCACCTGAACGGGTGATTCCATACAACCTGGAGCCCACAACCGGACTTGAACCGGTGACCTCTTCCTTACCAAGGAAGTGCTCTACCGCTGAGCTATGTGGGCGGAAATCCGCACCTTTTGCCTGTGCCCTCATTGCAGAACCCCGTACTTGCTCCATGGAGCGGGTGAGCGGACTCGAACCGCCATCATCAGCTTGGAAGGCTGAGGTTCTACCCTTGAACTACACCCGCCTTCGCCGCTGACCGCCCTCCACGCCATGGTGGAGGGGGTAGGATTCGAACCTACGAAGGCATAGCCAGCAGATTTACAGTCTGCCCCCGTTGACCGCTTGGGTACCCCTCCGCGGACACAAGCGGCCCATTCTCCACCTTGGTTGCTGACGTGTCAATAGGAGTTCGGGCAGGATTTTCAGAATGGCAGCTTAACCACAGCCGGACTGTTTCGGATGCCGCGCATCGGGCGCCCGGTTACACTTGGTAGCCAACTGATAGTGCCGTATCAGTTGGATGGAGCACCAGGGGAGCCGCCCGTTGACTGAGGCGCAAATTCACGGAGTCGCGGTGTGGGCGGTCATCGGCATGGCCGTGGCGACGTTTCTCTATCTGCTGCGGTTCACGGCGCCGTTCGGCCGTCACTACGCCGGGGCAGGCTGGGGGCCGCACATCTCCAACAGGATCGGCTGGGTCGTCATGGAGCTGCCGACAACGGTGCTGTTTGCGCTGATCTATTTCAACGGCGACGCGTCTCGGCAATGGGTCCCGCTGGTGTTTCTGGCCATGTGGCAGGCCCACTACCTGCACAGAACCTTCGTTTTCCCTTGTCGCACCCGAACCAGCGGCAAGAAAATGCCGCTTGCCGTCGTCGGCTCGGGCGTACTGTTCAACACGATCAACGCCTACATCAATGCCCGGTTCGTTTCGCACATCGGCGAGTACTCCGCCGACTGGCTGAGCGACCCGCGGTTTCTGGTCGGTTTGGCGATCTTCCTCGCCGGCATGGCCCTGAACATCCGCTCGGACAATATCCTGCTGAGACTGCGGGGCTCGGGAAACTCAGGCTACGCGATTCCTCGCGGCGGCCCATACCGCTTCGTGTCGTGCCCCAACTACCTCGGCGAAATCATCGAATGGGCAGGCTGGGCGCTGGCGACCTGGTCGTTGGCCGGCTTTGCCTTTCTCCTGTACACCGCAGCCAATCTGGCGCCCAGAGCGCTCAGCCACCATGCCTGGTACCGCGCGCGTTTCCCCGACTACCCCGCCAACCGAAAGGCGCTTATCCCCGGCATCCTCTGACCCGCACGTAGGCACCGCCCCTGTCGAAGCCAAGACCCTGTCCCGGATCAGAACCGATCCTTCAGCTTCCGCGTCCGGGCGAATACTTCCACGAGATCGGTTTCGGCAGCGCTTGAACCTGGCAGACCGACGGTGGCGCCAATCTCGTCGCTCATGGGCCGGAGGAAGGGATTGGTGGCCTTCTCGATCCCCATCGTCGTGGGAACCGTCGGCACGTTGGCGGCTCTCTGCGCGTCGACTTCGCGCGCCCGCCGGGTCAGGGCCTCATTGCCCGGTTCCACCGTGAGCGCGAACTGCGCGTTGGCCTGGGTGTACTCGTGGGCGCAGTAGACCCGGGTGTCGTCCGGCCAGCTCATGAGTTTCTGAAGCGATGTCCACATCTGTTGCGGCGTGCCTTCGAAGAGCCGCCCGCAACCCATGGCGAACAGGGTGTCTCCAACGAACGCGACGCCGTCCGCGGGCAGGTAGTAAACGATGTGACCTCGCGTGTGCCCGGGCGTGTCGTAGACGCGCACCGGGTGCTCGCCCAGCAGGAACTCGTCGCCTTCCCCCACCTGGGTATCGATGCCCGGGATCCGCGCGGCGTCGGCGCGCGGACCGATGATTTCGCAGCCGGTGACCTCCTTGATGGCCAGGTTGCCGCCGGCATGGTCGTAGTGATGATGGGTATTGAGGATGTGCGTCAGTTGCCAGCCCTTGTCCTGAAGCGCCGCGAGGATCGGCCCCGCCTCGGGCGTATCCACGGCTGCCGTCACTGAAACCTCCGCGTCGTGCAGCAGAAAACCGTAGTTGTCCCGCAGGCACGGGAACATGTGTATCTCGATGGGCTTCATGACCGGGTCCTTCAAAGTTGTCTCGTCGCCCGCTCATTTCCCAGTGCCAGGTCAGCCTGATAGTTTTGGATCAGGTCGACTTGGCACCAGAGCTCAAGGCGGCTTTGCGGGCACTGTTATCGTACAATGCGTGGCCGCGCGCGCAAGGCAATCAGAGCATGCCCGAAATCACCCTGCCAGACGGATCCAGGAAGGCCTTCCCGGAAGCCGTAACCGGACTCGGCGTGGCCGAATCCATCGGTGCCGGCCTTGCCAAGGCCGCGGTCGCCGTGCGCGTGGACGGCAGGTTGCGGGACCTGAACGCGGAAATCGCAAGCGACGCAGCGGTTGAGATCATCACGCGCTCATCGGTGGATGGTCTGGAGGTCCTGCGCCACGACGCCGCCCACGTCATGGCCGAAGCGGTCAAGGAACTCTATCCGGAGACGCAGGTCACCATCGGCCCGGCCATCGAGGACGGCTTTTACTACGACTTCGCCCGCGATGAAGCCTTCACACCGGAGGATCTCGAGCGCATCGAAGCGCGGATGCACGACATCGTCCGACGCGACGAACCGGTTACCCGCGAGGTCTGGGACCGAACGGGCGCAGTGGATTTCTTCAGGAATCAGGGCGAAGCCTACAAGGCGGAGATCATCGCCGGTATTCCCGAGGGCGAGGAAGTCACCGTGTACCGGCAAGGGCAATTCGTCGACCTCTGCCGGGGACCCCATATGCCCTCCACCGGGCGGCTGGGGGGCGCCTTCAAACTCACCAAGCTGGCCGGCGCGTACTGGCGGGGCGACTCCAGGAATGAAATGTTGCAGCGCATCTACGGCACCGCCTGGGCGAGCAACAAGGAACTGAGACTGTACCTGCGCCGCCTGGAAGAGGCCGAGCGGCGCGACCACCGCCGGCTGGGTCGGCAGATGGACCTGTTCCATTTTCAGGACGAGGCGGTGGGAGCGGTGTTCTGGCACGACAGGGGCTGGACGCTGTTCCGGACGCTGGTGGCGTACATGCGCCGTCGACAGGATGCGGCGGGCTACCTCGAGGTCAACACCCCCGAACTCATGGACCGCGGTCTGTGGGAGGCATCCGGGCACTGGGATACGTTCGGCGAGAACATGTTCACCAGCCGCACCGAGGACGAACGCCTGTGGGCGATCAAGCCGATGAACTGCCCCGGGCATGTCCAGGTGTTCACGAACAAGCTGCGCAGCTACAGGGAGTTGCCCCTGCGCCTGTCCGAGTTCGGCAAGGTGCACCGTTACGAACCCTCCGGCGCGCTCCACGGCCTGATGCGGGTTCGGGCCTTCACCCAGGACGATGCCCACATTTTCTGCACTGCCGACCAGATCACCGGGGAGACGGGCGCGGTCTGCAACCTGGTGCTCGGCATCTACCGGGACATGGGTTTTGATGACATGGTGATCAAGTTCGCCGACCGTCCGGAGCGCCGGGTCGGGGATGACCGGATCTGGGACCGGGCCGAGGAGGCGCTGCAGCAGGCCATGGACGCGCTGGGCCTGGACTACACCCACAACCCCGGCGAAGGGGCTTTCTACGGGCCGAAAATCGAGTTCGCGCTCAAGGACGCCATCGGCCGCGAGTGGCAGTGCGGCACGCTGCAGGTCGACCTGAACCTGCCCGGCCGGCTGGGCGCGACCTATATCGGAGAGGACGGCGACCGGCATACTCCGGTGCTTCTGCACCGCGCGCTCTTCGGTTCCCTGGAGCGGTTCATCGGCATCCTGATCGAGCACTTCGCAGGCAACCTGCCGTTGTGGCTGGCGCCCCGGCAGGTCGTGGTGGCCACCATCACCTCGGATGCCGATGACTATGCCGCGGAGGTCGTCAGTGCTCTCGAAGACGCCGGGCTGCGCGTGGCGGCCGATCTCAGAAACGAGAAGATCAACTACAAGGTCCGCGAGCACAGCGTCATGAAGACGCCGGTGATCATCGCCCTGGGCAAACGCGAAGTGCAACAGCGTACGGTATCCATCCGGCGCCTTGGCAGCAAGGCGCAGCAGGTCATCGGACTGGACGAGGCGGTGGCCCTGCTTGCGGAAGAATCGCGGGCCCCGGGTTAGATCCTTCTCGAAATTCCCGGCCACGCCGGACAAGAAGAGTCAATGCGCGTAACCAGTTTTGAGCATGACGGCAGGCCGAGCTTCGGCGTGGTCGTCGACGGCGGCGTCGTCGATGCCGGCGCACGGCTTGCCGGGCAGTTCGCCGATCTGCGGGACGTCCTGCGTGCAGGCGCCCTGGACCGGCTTCACGAAATGTCCAGCCTGGAGGCGGATGTCTCCGCGCAGGACATTCGCTACCTGCCGGTAATTCCCAACGCGTCCAAGATCCTTTGCGTCGGAATAAACTACATGGGCCACATCCGGGAAACCGGCCGCGACGTGCCCAGTCATCCGGTCCTCTTCACACGATTCGCCGACAGCTTCGTGGGCCACGGCCAGCCTTTGATCCGGCCCCGGGTCTCAACCGACTTCGACTATGAAGGCGAGATGGCGGTGATCATCGGCAAGCATGCGCGCCACGTGCCCCGCGCCCGGGCCATGGAGCACGTGGCCGGCTTCACCTGTTGCAACGAAGGCAGCGTTCGTGACTTCCAGTACCACACCATCCAGTTCACGGCCGGGAAGAACTTCCACCGCAGCGGCGCGATGGGGCCGTGGATGGCGACCCGCGACGAACAGCCCGACCCGACCGCCTTTCACCTGCGGACGCGCCTCAACGGCGAGGTGCTGCAGGACTCCCCGGTCAGCGACCTGTGCTTCGACGTGCCTCAGCTCATCGAGTACTGCTCGACCTGGACGCCGCTAGCGCCCGGCGACGTGATCGTCACCGGCACGCCCGGGGGCGTCGGCCGCGTGCGCAAGCCGCCGATCTGGATGAAACCCGGAGACGTTATCGAGATCGATATCCGCGGGATTGGCGTGCTGCGCAACACCGTCGCCGACGAAGCCGGCGGTTAGGAGCTTGCGCCGCAGGAATTCACGCCTGCAAATCCGCTTTCGCGAATTCCTGCGGCGCAAGTTCCTGGCAGCCCGTGGCGAACGCCCCGCCGCGGGCTGCCGGGGATGTCTACCAGCGACCGCCGCCGCCGTACCCGCCACGACCGCCGCCGGAACTCCTCTTCTTCTGGGGCTTTGCTTCGTTGACCCTTAACGGCCGACCGTCGAAGTCGGTGTTGTTGAGGGCATCGATCGCCGCGCGAGCTTCGGCGTCGGTACCCATCTCGATGAAACCGAAACCCTTGCTTCGACCCGTGTCGCGATCGGTGATGAGCTTCACGGACTCGACCGTGCCGCACTCGGCGAATTTGCTCAAGATGGTCTGCTCGGTTGCCGAGAACGGCAGGTTGCCTACGTATAGTTTTCTACTCATGATGCCTCCTGTTGGCTGAGTGCCCGTAACGGAGGATCAGAGCGGTATGCCCGAGACTCAATTGACGGTGGTGCGCGATCCTACTGCAATTGATCGCAAATTGCTTGCTGGCGCCCTATCCAACCGATAATTGCGTAACAGTTGATTGGAGCATCTGTTTTCGAGAAATGTTATCTCGCTGACGAACTACCCGGATCCTCAGGGTTCTCCGCTTCGTTTTCCGCTTCGGGGAGATCCTCCGATTTCCTGGCCTTTTGCGCTTTCCTCAGCGCGCGCTTCGCTTCTTTCGCTCGACGCTTCTCTAGTTTGGCCTGCTCTCGTTGCCTCTTCGCGTATGTCTGGGGACTGCGTCTTGCCACGGATCAGATCTCCTGCCTGAGTGTAACCGACACGCTAGCACAGAATCGGCTTGTAAATCTTCAACCGTTCAGCAAATGCGATCCCTTTTGGAAATTTGCCGGCAAATTACGCAGATAGGAGGGTACGGCACCGGTAATTCTCTATAAGTCAGTTACTTATGCTGGTAAGGGATCGAAAATCGAAACGGTCCGGATCTGCCAGATGGGACAGGGTGACGTTGCGCAGGCTGCGGAACAATCGTTCGGTCCGGCCCGGATCCTCGGATTCCCACGCGGCCAGCATCGCCTTGACCTGTTTGCGCCGCAGGTTCTCCTGCGAGCCGCACAGGTTGCACGGGATAATGGGAAACTCCCGTGCTTCGGCATAGCGCGCGATGTCGGCTTCCCGGCAATAGACAAGCGGGCGGATCACGATGTGCCGGCGGTCGTCGCTCAGGAGCTTCGGCGGCATCGCCTTCAGCGCGGCGCCGTAGAACATGTTGAGAAACAACGTTTCCACGACATCCTCGCGGTGATGCCCCAGGGCGATCCGGGTGGCGCCCAGTTCGTCCGCGACCCGGTAGAGGATGCCGCGCCGCAAGCGTGAACACAGCCCGCACAGGGTCCTGCCTTCAGGGATCACGCGGGTCACCACGGAATAGGTGTCTTCCTCCACGATGCGGTAATCGACGCCCAGTGCGTCCAGGTACCGTGGAAGCACCTCCTCGGGGAACCCCGGCTGCTTCTGGTCCAGGTTGACGGCGACCAGTTCGAAGTTCACCGGCGCCCGCCGCTGCAGTGCCAGCAGCATGTCGAGCAGCGTGTAGGAATCCTTGCCGCCGGAGACGCAGACCATGATGCGGTCGCCGTCGCCGATCATCCCGTAATCAGCGATGGCCTTGCCCGCGTGCCGGCGCAGCTTCGCGGCGAGTTTCCGCCCGGATTTCCCTGCCGCCACACCGGAAGGAGGCGCAACAACTTGGAAATCGGGTGCGACGATCATGGGCATTTTCCGATTGCTCGGTCGGTTGGGAGGAACGCGGATCATACCCGACGACGCGGCCCGCACGGTATGATGACGCGCCATGCCGCACCACCGGGCGCGATGACGATTTCAGCCATGGCCAGGAAACCCCGAAATCCCGTTGCCCGCTCGCCGCTCCTGCGCAAGGGTGGCGTTCACCGCAAGTCCAGATCCGCCGAACGCATGCAGTCCAGGCGCGAGTTGAAGGAGGAGGCCGAGGGCGAACGGGAGGATCAAGGCACAAAGTCCGGTCCCGATCCCGAACGCCAATAGCCCGTGGCGGCAGTCCCGCGCCAGGCAACGACAGGGACTAGTGTCGAGTCAAGCCTGTTCTGTCGCATCAGCAATAGCCGCGCGGTTCGTGGCAAGGCGCGTCCCGCCGGGAATATCGGGAATGTTGCCAAGGGACGCAACGCCGCCACGGGCCGCGTGGCTATCGCCCTTCGGGAGCTATCCGGAAGCGAGGCGGTGAGCCTGGCGCGTGGTTTCCGGGAGCCGGTAGCGGGGCGTAAGGCCGAGCACGAGTTCGACGGCCGTTGCCAGGGTGAATCCGTATCCGACGGACACGAACACGGGCTTGACCCCCTTGCGCGTTCGCAGCACTGCCCCAATGGTTTCGCCGCCATCGCGCAGCGGTACCCAGGCGCCCTTCACATCCGGTACGGGGTCGTGCACCCCGATCAAGCGCGACTTGGCCACGCCGATGCTCGGCACACCGCTCAGCAAGCCAATATGGCACGCCAGCCCGAACCGGCGCGGGTGCGCGTACCCCTGTCCGTCGCAAACCAGCACATCCGCCGTTGCCGTCAACCCGTCCAGGGCGCGCAGGGCTGCAGGGCATTCCCTGAACGACAACAGGCCCGGTACATAGGGGAAACTCGTCGGTCGGCGGGCGATGGCCGTGTCCACGACTTCCAGTTCCGGGTAGCGCAGCACGACGGCCGCGGCCCGTGTTACCGCCCCATTGCGCTCGAATCCGATGTCGATACCCGCGACGCGGGCAGGCGGGCCGGCGATCAGGTCCCGGCGCACGACACGGCCGCGAAACTCCTCCTGGAGCCGGCGTGCCTCCGCAGGGGTCAATTCCCAGGAATGCGACAGTGTCATTTCGCGGTCCGTTGCGGTAGCAGTAGGCGGGAAAGACAGGCTAGGATTAGGGCGAACACCAGAAATTGCTCATTAGTGCCCATCAAGCTTGCCAGATTTTCCGCAGCGCAACCGTCCGGCAGCCCGTGGCGGAAGTCGCGCGAAGCACCGGGACCGGCGAGGCGGCCTTCCGCCCGGTCCGCAGGACGTTCACCACAGGTTGCCGGTATGCCCCGACTCCGTACCCGGCTTGACGGGAAAACCGCCGATGCCTGATCGAGCGCGAAGTCGGGCAGCCCTGCTGGGAATCCTCGCACTGGGATTGGGGCTGTCGGGCCCGCCGGCCGCGGCCCGGCCGCTCCAGGACGTGCTGAACTACGGCACCCTGCGTGTCGGAGTGGCGCTGTTTCCCCCGTGGACCATGCGCGACGCATCCGGGGAACTCAGCGGATTTGAAATCGATGTCGCCAGAATGCTGGCCGAGGACATGAATGTGGAGGTCGAGTTCAACTTGTACCCCTGGGACCGCATCATTCTCGGCCTGGAAGCGGGCGAGATCGATATCATCGCCGCCGGTCTTTCGATCACGCCGGAACGGGCGCTTCACGTCGCCTTCAGTAAACCGTACGCCACCAGCGGCACGACGCTTGCGACCAATATCGAGACCACATCGGATGTCACGAGTCTCGACGATCTCAACGACACCTTCTACACGGTCGCCGCCATTGCCGGGTCCGCTGCCGAGGAACTGGCCAGAAGGATATTCCCCCGCGCGGAACTCCAACTTTATGAGGATGCGGAAACCGCCAGTTCCGCACTGGTCGCGGGCGAAGTGGACGCCTATCTCGATAACGAACCCGTCCCCACGTTCCTGGCGCTTGAGAACCCGACCGTCGTAGACGTGCCGGTGCCGGAACCGCTGCTGCCCACACCCGCCGGGTTTGCGGTCGTCAAGGGCGACCCGGACTTTGTCAACTTCCTCGACGCCTGGATCACGGCGCGCGAAGCCGATACCTGGTTGCCGACCCAGCACGGCTATTGGTTCCAGACGCTCAGGTGGAGGAACTGAGATGCCTGGCAGCCCGTGGCGGGAATTCCGAGTTGCGCCTGCCCGGGCGAGGGTTCGAGCCGGTCGCGCAGCGCGAGGCAGAGCACCGCTCCGCCAGGCGAGAACGGCTGACAAGGCATGGCTTCGATCGGTTTTCCTGCTCGCGGCGGCCTGCACCGCGACCGCACTTGCACAGGAGGATGCCCCGCTGCCGCCGCGAATCCTCGATGATCCGCCCGGGCGGGCGAGCCTGGCGGAGCTACCGAATGACCGGGTGGAGGTGCTGGAGGAAATCGTCGTGGTCGCCCGCGACGAGTGGCGGTTGCCGGATCTTGGCGCCAATTGGCGGGCGCGATTCGAGCAGCCGGTCGAGAGCCGCGTCGCCATGCGGTACCTGCCCCTCTATGACCCCGAAATGGCCGACCGCTGGCCGGACCTCTTTCAGCTCGGCAAGCAGGAAGAGCGAACCGGCTACATCGAGCTGTTTCGAATCCGTTTCGGGTCCGAGGCCAGGCAAGCCACCGTTCCCACCGTGCTGAATCCGGATCCCTGATACATCGATCATGGACCTGATTCGCCTTAGGCCCTGTAAACACCACCCGAGATGGCTCTGCCGGGCAGGTGTGCCTTGACCGGCCGTTCCGACTTTGACGGCTTTCCTGCCGAAACAATCCGCTTTCTTGGCGAGCTGGCGAGCAACAACAACCGTCCGTGGTTCAACGAAAACAAGCCGCGTTACGAGGACACGGTGATCGAGCCCGCGCTGGACTTCATCAGTGCCATGGGGCCGCGGCTGGAACGCGTGTCACCGCACTTCACGGCCATTCCCAGGCGCGTGGGCGGTTCGCTGATGCGCGTCTACAGGGATACGCGCTTCTCCCGCGACAAGACCCCCTACAAGACCAATATCGGAATCCAGTTCCGCCATGAACTCGGCAAGGACGTTCACGCCCCGGGTTTCTACGTCCACATCGACCCCGACTCGTGTTTCCTGGGGGCCGGACTGTGGCGCCCGGGGTCGGGACCGCTGGGCATGATTCGGGACCGAATCGTCGAGGATCCGCACGCCTGGCGGGCGGCGCTGGACGACCGGAGCTTTCGCCGGCGGTTCGAGCTGACCGGCGACCGCCTCAAACGGCCGCCGCGGGGCTACCAGCCGGATCATCCGTACGTGGAGGATCTCAAGCGCAAGGACTTCATTGCCGTGACGGAGTTCGGTTTCGAGGCGGCGGCCGACGCAGGATTTGCGGACCGGGTGGCGGCGGACTTTGCGGCCGCGAAACCGTTCATGGCGTTTCTGTGCAAGGCGCTTGACTTGCGGTATTGACAGTACGTGACAAGAGTCCCGCCCGGCGCGGGGAGTGGCGAGGCGCCGGGCTCAGCGCCCGATGTTCCACTGCATGGTGGCCGGATTGAACTCGTAGATCAGGTAGAGCACCGAGATCGCGAAGAATACCCACGCAAAGAGGTCGCCACCCCGGTGCCGCGGCAGTTCGCGCATGAAGGTCCGGTTCTTGTGCGCGCCGTAACCGCGGATATCGAGGGCCATGGCCTGTGTCTGGCCGTTTCGCAACCCCAGCACCAGCATGGCGAAGGCCAGGTGGCGGATGCGGATCCACTTGCGCCGGAACCAGTTCGTTTCCTGGCCGAGGTCGCGGATGCGCTGGGTAATGGAAATCTCCCGGCCCAGATGCAGGAATGAAGGGAAGAGGATCAGTCCGAGCACCGGCGCGTGGACCAGGCGATAGTCCCAGCCGCGCCGGGAAAGGCTTTGCACCATGTCGGTCGGATGGGTGGTGAACGCAAAGGCCAGACCCGCCGTCCCCAGGGCCAGAAACCGTAGCGCCAAGAGCGCGCCGAACCCGAGCGCTGCCCACGTCAGGTCCTTGATGGGCGTGCGCAGCGCGACAGCGTCGGACCCCACGGTGGCCTGCCCGCCGTAGAAGAACGGGAACACCACCGCCAGAATCAGAATGAAGGGCACGATTATTCTGCCCAGCGCCCAATACTGTCTCAGCGACACGCCCGTAAAGAAGGCTGCGAAGAGAAAACAGGTCGCAAAGAGCCCTGCGCCGACATAGAGATTAGTATTGAAAATGGCCACGAACGACACGCTCAGGACAATCAGCAGTTTCGCGAACGGCGTCATCCGGTGCGCCAGCGAATCGCCCTGGATGAATGACAGTTGGGCTCTGGCGCGCATTTCGATCTGGCAGGCGTCCCGCGATTCCGGAAATCAGTGCGAGAAACCCAGGGTCTCTACGGGCGGATCCAGCATGAGGCCGATATTGTCGATCAAGGCGATCCGGCCGCCGACGATTCTGAAAACTTCGGACACGTACATTTGCCTGCCGTCGTCGTAATGAAGCAGGGTGACGCCGAATACGATACCGGAATCAGGATCGATGACCGGAAAGCGCTGCTCGGCGGCCGGCCCCCAGGGAGGGCTTCCGCCGATGGAACTGAAGCAGGTCATCGCTTCGCCTTCCTCAACCGTGTTGGAATCGACATTGGTGATCTGCTGGCCGCTGTGATAGCGATTGCAGGACTCGACGTGATCCTCGGGGTCCGGCGAGTGATCGGTGAGGTCCTGAAAATACCGCCGGGCAATCGCATTCAGTTCGTTTCGGCTGCTGCGTTGCGCCATGGGCAACGGCTCGGCGAACTTCTGTGCCACGTTGTAGACGTAAGGCTCAACGACGCGTTCCGAGGTGTCCGAACTCAACTCGACATCCACAACTTCGCCATCAAGAATCTTGATGCGCGTGGAAATGTAGCCTGGCCGGCCGTCGGACAACTCAACACCGCTTCGCGACACGACGTTGCCCGTGATCGGATCGGCGAAGGTGATGCGGGACCGGACGCTCGCCACATCCTTCCACGCCGTCGCGTCGAGTTCGACCCGCCGGGCGTTTTCCCGCACCTCGGCGCTCGGCGAGATGGGGAGCGCACCTGCCGGACTTCCCGTCATTTCATCGACGAACCTGTCCATTACTTCCATCAGGCACGGCTTGTCACAGCGCGACGTCTGCGCAGCGGCTGGATCGCCCAAGCCCGCGAGTATCCCTGCCAGAAATAAAGCACCCACAATTTCCTTTCGCATTGCAACGTCTCCAACGGCCCGGCAGGCCGGCCTGATCCATTCGACCCTTCGATAATAGAAAGGCACTGGGCGCGGATATTACCGCGTCCCGTAACACCTGCGGCTGCTACGGGTTATCGTTGCCGGGTCGTGAAGGCGTCGTGTCGGCAGCGAATTCGACCCCGATGCGCTCGACGAGTGCAGCCGTGGTCAACAGCGGTTCCCCCAGGAGGCGTGCGGAGATTTCATGCACCGGGGGCGGGCGGAGCCTCGCCCGGGCCAGAATCTCGGGGGCGGCGAACAACTCGTCCGGCGCGCCGTCGAAGGTCGCCGCGCCATCGCAAAGCACCACGGTGCGATCCGCGTATTCGGCCACCAGCCGCATGTCATGGGTGATGAACACCACCGCCGCGCCTCCGGCGGCGAGTCTGCGAAGCAATTCCATGAGGTTTCCGGCCTGGTGGTAGTCCTGGCCGAACGTCGGCTCGTCGAGGACCACGACGTCCGGCTCGTCGACGACCATCGCCGCCACCGAGAGCCTGCGTTTCTGGCCGTGGCTCAGCACATACGGGCTGGCGTCGCGTCGATCGAGCAAGCGCACGGCCCGCAGGTAGTCCAGGGTGCGCTGCTCCACCTCGTCGCTTGCGAGCCCCAGCGCCCGCAGACCGTGGGCGATCTCGCCGTAGACCGTCGCGCGGACGAACTGTTTCTCGGGGACCTGAAAGATGTGCGCCACACGCCGGGCCAGGCGCGCAAACTTGTATTCGGTGGTGGGGATACCGTCCACCAGGACCTCGCCCGAATCCGGCACGGCGATGCCGTTGAAAAGCGATGCCAGGGTCGACTTGCCCGAACCGTTCTGGCCGACCAGGGCGAGGAGTTCGGAACGGTGGGCCGATAAACCGACGCCATTGAGTACGCTGTGATCGCCGTACGCGAAGCTGACGTCCCTGACTTCTATAACTGCGGACGACTCCGTATTCGTTGATGCGGCGTCCGCCGTATGGTCGCCTGCGTCAGCGTGGCCAACCGAAGCGACGTCGAGTCGGCCAGCCGAGACAGGACTGTCCTGGCCAGCCGTTGCGCCGCCTGGGCCCATGGCCGGAGTGGGTGCCGTCGGGTCGCCGCCCGGCGCCTCGACCACCGCTATCAGTTCATCGCCGGTCAGGGGCATTCCGCCGTCAAATTGCAGACCTCGCGCCCGCAACTCCAATGCGACTTCGGTCGCCTGGGGTATCCAAAGGCCCATGTCGTCGCGAACTTCCAGGCCGCGCTGCACCATGAACTCCCGCGGCGTCCAGGGGCCCTCGACGCTCCGGTCTTCCACCAGCAGCACCGCGTCGACCCGGTGGAAGACTTCGTCGACCTCGTGTTCGATCACCAGCACGGTCAGGCCGCTGCGCGCCCGAATCCGGTCGATGGTGGCGAGCACGTCCGCGGTGCCGGCCGGGTCCAGGTTCGACGTGGGCTCGTCGAGGATCAGCACGGCGGGTTCCAGCGCGAGCATGGCCGCAAGCGCCACGCGCTGCTTCTCGCCCCCGGAAAGTTCCAGCATGCTCCGCCGCCTGAACCCCGCCAGGCCTACAAGTTCCAGCGCCTCGTCAATGCGGCGATGGATGTCCTGCGGCTCGACGAGGTAATTCTCCAGCGCGAATCCGACCTCCTCCTCCACCGTGAGGGTGACGATCTGATCCTCGGGATTCTGGAACAGCATGTTGACGCATCGAAAGCGCTCCGCCGCGGCCAGTTCGCGACGGTTGATCAGGCCCCGCCCGGGATCGGCGATGAGCACGCGCCCCTGGTTCCTGCCTCCCATGTAGTCGGGATAGATGCCGACAAGATTCAGCGCCAGCGTGCTCTTGCCGGAACCGCTACGACCGAGGATGAGGACAAGGGAGCCGGCCTCGACGGAGAAGGAAACCTCGTTAAGGGCCGCAGGGCCTTCCGGCTCCCCGGCAGCCGGCTTGAACCAGAAACTGTACTCTTCCAGCGTCAGGGCAGCCCGGTCTATTGACGAGGTTGTGGTCACATCGGACTTGTTCCACCCGCGGCGATCATCGAAATTCTCGCCTGATCGATCCGGCCAGCGGCTGGTGCCGGAGGTCACGCCTGATCGGTCTCGCCCGCCGCCAGCGCCGGTGGAACGTGCACGGCCGGCACGCCGGCGCGTTCCAGACCCCGCCCCAGGTACCACGCGGCCAGGCCCCAGATCGCGCCGCCGAACGCCGCGATGGACATGGACACCAGCGCCCAGCGGGCGCCGTCGACAAGCTGGAATCCGCCCTGCCCGACGAACAGCGACACCTGGTTGGCGACCGAGGTGACGGCCACCGCCACAGCGAACAACAACCGCCCGCCGCGCCAGCGCATCCCCGCGAAGACCGCCGCGCCGCACGCCGCCGGGAACAGGCCGTAGAACATCAGGATCGGGCCGTCCGGATCGCCCGCGAACCAGCGCACCAGGGCCGTGACGGCCGCCGCCAGTATCACCAGCGCGGCGCGCTTGCGCAGGAACGCGCCGGCATAGAACAGAATCCACGTGGTGCCGTTGTAGAAGGCGTATATGGCGAATCCCACCGGTCCCGCCGCCCAGACGGTGCGCTCCAGAAACCCCAGCAAGCCCACGATCTCGATCACCGCCTGGATCACGCCCAGCAGTACCGCGGCAACGATATCCATGGTATCGAGCCTGAAGTCTTCGCCAGGCCGGTAGGCGCGGGGCACGGGTGCCGCGGGCGTGTTGTTCACTTCTGGTGCTCCATCAACCCGATAGTTGCGGACCAGCGCGTCCACAAGCGCGCATCCGCGCTTGTGGACGCGCCCTTCGGGTGGCCGCAAGCCAAGAGGCTATCAGAGAAGACGCGCCGGGACAGCAATTCCGCCACCACGGGGCCACCACGGGGCCGGGCTGCCGCAGTAATGCACGGTGCAGTTAGAATGCGGGTCTGTACGAAACTTCCGACGTCCGCGCGGAGCGAACATGAATCGATTTGATCTGTCTGGCGGAGCCATCCTCGCAACGCTCCTGACGTTGCCGCCCGCCATTGCCCAAGAGGACGCGGCAACACAAACGGCCGATGGCTCGGCCGCCGTGGAGCGCTACCTGGCCGATGTCGCCTGGCTGGCCGACGATGCGCGCGGCGGCCGCGGTCTCGGCACACCGGGTCTGGCGGCCGCTGCCGACTGGCTGGAGCGGCAATTCGCGCAGATCGGCCTGGAGCCCGCCGCCGGAAACAATGGTTATCGCCAGAGTTTCCAGGCCGTGGTCGATGTGGAGCGGGGTCCCGCGACGAGCCTGTCCGTTGACGGCTCAGATATCGCCGCCGGGGACTTTGCCGTCCCCGGCTTTTCCGACAGCGCCACGGTGACGGCGCCGGTCGTCTTTGCCGGCTGGGGGGTTGTATCCGAGGAACATGACATCGACGACTACCGGGGGACCGACGCACAGGGGCACATCGTGCTGGTGCGCCGCTATACGCCGACCGACGGAGCGTTCGAGGATGAGACGCTTCGGCGGCGCCTGAGCGACCTGCGCCACAAGGCGTTCACCGCGCGCGAGCACGGCGCCGTTGGGCTGCTGGTCGCCGATCTTCCGCCCGAAGGCGAGGACCGGGAGGAATCGCCGCTGCCCGCCATGCGGGTTGACCCACAGGGTGGCGCCGGCATCCCGGTGGCAGTGATCAGCCGCAACTGGGCCCAACGCGTCCTCGACGGCGCGGCGCAGGTCAGCCTCACCACCGAGGTCGTCGAACGCACCCACGAAGTGGGCAACATCGTCGGACGGATACCGGCCGGCGAGCGGCTTCCCGGAGCGATCGTGCTCGGCGCGCACTATGACCACCTGGGATTCGGCGGCGCGTCGTCCCTCGCCCCGGATGCCCACGAACCGCACAACGGCGCCGACGACAACGCCTCCGGCACCGCGGCATTGCTGGAAGCCGCGCGCGCGTTGTCCGCCCGCAGGGACCAACTTGGCCGCGACGTCATCTTTGTCGCCTTTACCGGAGAGGAAAACGGCCTGCTGGGTTCGAGTCATTTCACCCGTGAGCCCCCGCCCGGCGCCGCACCGGAGGGCCTGGTGGCCATGCTCAACATGGATATGGTCGGCCGGCTCAGGAATGACCGGCTGGCCGTCCTGGGCGGCGACTCGGCCGAAGAGTGGGAGGCGGTGATTCTGCCGTTCTGCGCGGAATTCGCGCTCGAGTGCGAACTCGGTGGCGACGGTTATGGCCCCTCGGACCAGATGTCCTTCTACGCGGCGGGCGTTCCCGTCCTGCACTTCTTCACGGGCGCCCACGACGACTACCACAAGCCGTCGGACGACACCGCGTCGATCAACGCGGCCGGCGGCGTTCGGATTGCCAACCTGGTGGCCGAAGTGGCGCTGGAACTGACGACGCTGGAAGGCCTGACCTACCGGGCAGCGGAGGCCCCCGCGCCGTTGGGCGACGTGCGCAGCTACGGCGCATCGCTGGGCACGATTCCGGACTACACCGGGTCCCCCGACAACCGGCCGGGCATGCGCCTTGCGGGCGTTCGTCCCGGAGGTCCCGCGGACGAGGCCGGCCTGCAGCGCGGCGACTGGATCGTCGAGCTCGGCGGCCGCGAGATTCGCGACATCTACGACCTGATGTACGTGCTCCGGGAAGCAAAACCGGGTGAGCAGAGCAACGTGATCGTCGAGCGGGAGGGAGAACGGATCGAGCGTCCGGTCACGTTCGGCGAGAGTTCCGGCACCCGTTAGCAACCCATGGCGAAAGTCCGGCGTCGTACCGCGGCCGGCGAGGCACCTGACGATACCGCCGTTTGGTTCCGCAGACGTATGGCGCTAACGCACCGTGCACTCGAACGGCCTGACCTGCACGCCCGGCCCCCAATCCCAACCCGCCGTCCAGACTGCGGGCGCCGCCAGGTTGGGCGGGTCGGTGGCCGTCAGCTCTAGATCGAGGCGCGTGTCGTCCTCGCTCAGGGCATATCGCTCGACAACGCGGACAGCCGGGCTCATGGGCGTGCCGCTGTCGTCCAGCAGCGGATAATCGATGTTCGCGGTTTCCACCACGAGCGTATTGCCTTCCCATCGGCCCACCGAATAGCCCAGGGGCGAGGCTTCCGCCTGCCCGGCCGTATCCGCACTCATGTGGATCGTCCGGACCGCGTCCCACTCCTCTATGCGCTGCACGATCTGCTCGCCCCGGTCCACGAATTCCATGGGGTAGGGATTCAGGACCGCATTCGGCATGCCGGGCGCCTGGCAGCGATGGCTCGGATCGTCGGTGAAGGGGTCCCAGGCGGCCCGCGCCGCTTCCGCGACAGGGGTCACCGACAGCGGCTCGCGCAGCCCATGCAGCGTCCCGCCGAACACCCACACCCTGAAGATGCCGGTTGGCGCGCTCAGGTCTTCCGAGCCCCGCGGCCCGCTGACATCCGTTGTTCTGACCCCGCTGCTCATGAGCTCCTCGCCGGCCGGCGACAGCAGCCGGTCAAGATACAGCTCATTCAATCCGCGTCGGGACGATGCGCCCACGACGCGCACCCGGTCGCCGATAGCGACGGATTCGGTATCGAAGCCCGAACGCTGGAGATCGTTGAACGTCCCGCCTTCGATCTCCCATTCCTCCGTTTCACCGGCCTCGTTTTCGACCAGCAGCGTCAGGCCGATATGAGGATTGCGCCAGAACACGGAGCTGATGGTCCCCTCCACTTCCGTTGGTTGGGAGCGGTCGAAGATCGCCCGGGTTGAGTGGTGGGCCGTGGCGACCATCGGCAGCGCGATCAGGATCAGCGCTGCACTCCACCGGCATGGGCCTGGTGTGTGACAACCGGACCGCCGGCAAGCGACACGGGACTTTCGCCACGGGCTGGTGGTGGTTGCGCCTGTTCCCTTCATCTCTGGGGTCTCCCCGTCATGGAAACTTGAGAATGAGCCACTTGCGCTGTTCCGTAGTCGTTGATTGGTAAGGGTTTTAAGGCACCCTCAAAAGAACTTTACCCCAGGATTGGGCTGTTTTGGGCCGGTTTCGGGTCGTTTTTCCCTATCGGAGGGGATTTTCACCCCAGGAGCCGGACAGGCCGACCGAGGGGGCAAGAAAAGAGGGGAGAAGCCGGCCGTCATGGGGCAAAATAGGGTTTCGATATCCACATGCCACTCCGAGGAGCAACCATGACGACCGGCCAGACCAAGTTACTCTTTTCCTGGGACGATGTCGATTCGTTGCCGGACATGCGGCGGTTGAGGCTGGTGTTGGATCATCTGCCGGACGGCCCGGTCGTGGAGGCGCTGCGCGCCCGCCGGGGCCGGGGCCGGGACGACTATCCGGTGGAGGCGATGTGGCGGGCGCTGGTGGCCGGGGTGGTGTTCCAGCATGCCTCGATCGAGTCGTTGTTGCGGGAGCTTGGGCGCAATCCGGGGTTGCTGTCGCTGTGCGGGTTCAACCCGTTGCCGAGGCGGGGCAAGCCTTGCCGGGAGGTGCGCCCGCATCCCGGGACCGGCGCGGCCACGGTGGTGGAGTTTCCGAGTCCGGCGCGCCCGGCGGTTCCGAACGCGTGGAACTTCTCCCGGTTCCTGGAGTCGGTCGAGGCCGTGGAGGCGGACACGGGCTGCGTGACGGGGATGATCGACACGCTGCGCGGGGGGCTCAAGGAGGCGTTGCCGGATTTCGGCGGGCATCTGGGCTACGACGGCAAGGCCATCGGGAGCCATTCCACGGGGCGGACGAACCGCGAGACGGGCCGGACCTCGGACCCGGAGGCGGACTGGGGCAAGCACGAGACGCGCGGCGTGGACGCAAAGACGGGCAAGGCGTGGACGAAGGTGAAGAGCTGGTTCGGTTACCGGCTGCACCTGATCGCCGACACCCGGTACGAGATTCCGGTGGCGTTGGAGGTGACGAAGGCCTCGGCGTCGGAGCCGGTGGTGTTGTCGGAGATGGTGCGCGAGTTGCTCGGCAAGGATCGGGGCCTGGCGGACCGGTGTTCGGATTTCAGCGCCGACCGGGGACTGGACAGCGCCAAGCTGAAAGCGGCGCTGTGGGACGATCATGGCATCCGTCCGTTGATCGACACGCGGGCGATGTGGCGGGAGGAGAAGGCGGAGCCGGGGTACGATCCGTCCAAGCCGATCCTGCGTCCGCTGTACCCGGAGCGGGTGGACACGGTGGTGCATTCGGAGAAGGGCGAGGTGGTGTGCCGGTGCCCAAAGACAGGCGAGCAGCGCCCCATGGCCTTCCAGGGGTTCGAGGCCGACCGGGGCACGCTGAAGTACCGTTGTCCGGCGGCGGCGTACGATCTTCACTGCCAGGGCCGGGCCATCTGCCACAAGCGGGCCGGCTGCGCGGCGGGGGACTACGGGCGCATCGTGCGCATCGACCTGAACAAGGTCGACCGGCGCATCTTCACGCCCACCCCGCACGGCAGCCCGAGTTGGCGGCGCGGCTACAAGCGCCGCGCGGCGCTGGAGCGGATCAACGCCCGCCTGGACAACGACTTCGGCTTCGAGCGCCATTACATCCGCGGCCACGCGGCGATGAAGACCCGGGTCGGGCTGGCGCTGGCCATCATGATGGCGTTGGCGCTGGGACACGTGCTTCAGGGCCGTCCCGGGCAAATGCGCTCCCTGGTCGGCGCGGTGCCGTTCGCCGACACCGGATAGCGCCCCCGGCGCCCCCGTTTCCATCCCCCGGGACCGACGCGTGGACGCCCCGTCCGGGACCGCCCCTGTCCGTCCGGCGCGCCCAAACGACAATCGTTCTCATTTGGCCCGCGCCCAGGGCGATTTTCAGCTACGAGAACCGACTTGGCGCTTCATCCCGCCCTCGAACACACCAACCGCTGTTCCGTGCACGGCCTCGGGCGTGGCGAAATACCCCACAGCGCAAGTGCCTCAGAATACCATTGCCTTGACGTGTCCCACGAGCGGGTATGCGACGGATACGGCCTGTAGGCACCGATCAAATGCCACCGCCATCGGCGCAAGGTGAGTTGGCAGGCTGCCAGGCCCGCCAGCAATTCCCGCCAAGCGTCGAGAGTCCCGGCAATTACCTCCTGGATCACGCCCCAATGGCGAATTTCGCCGTTTATTGGGGCCAAAGCGGATGAGCGGGCGTCGTTAGCGGGAATTGCTGCAGGCCCGCCGACTGGATATCAAGGCTGCACGAAGGCATATTATCCTGCGGAACAAATGACGGGAGGCAAGGCCATGAGACTCCACTCTCTCGCGACAGGCGCACTCGTGGGCGTTGTACTGAGCTTCGGCGCAACGGCTCTCGCGCACCACGGCGACGCAGGACGATTCGAGGAAACCATCACCTCGCTCTCCGGCACGGTCGTTGCGCTTCAGTTGGTCAATCCCCACTCGACCATCATCCTGGACATACCGGACGAGAACGGGAACACGGTTCGATGGCAGGCGGAGTTGACCGGCGTGAACAACCTGTCGCGGAACGGCTGGACGAAAGACACGCTCAAGCCCGGAGACCGGATCCTCGTTTCCGGGCGCCTGATCAAGAGCGGCGCGCCGTACATCAACCTGAGCGAGAACGCCAGGGTCGTGCGCCTGGCAACGTGCGAGGAAATCTACCGCACCCGTTCCGACCCGGTAGGCCCGATCTCGTGCGAGTAGGTTCGGGCGGGTCGCCCGGGGCCTTCACCGGACTGTTCCTGATCGGGCTGGCCGCCGTCGGCGGCTGGGACCACGTTCGGGCGCAGGCTGAACCTGAAGGCTCGAATCCTGCCGGCGAACCCGGCAATGCCCTTCGCCAGACCGCCTACCTCAAGGCATCCAACACCGGTTTCGGCGACGAGTTCGGCGGCGGCGGCACGCTGCTGGGCAACGCCGTGGCGCTGAGCGCCGACGGCACGACGCTGGCGATCGGCGCTCCCTACGAGAGCAGCGGCTCAAGCGGCGTCGACGGCAATCAGGATGACGAGTCGGTCTACGGCGCCGGCGCCGTTTATGTCTACGCCAGCGATGACGGAAGCTGGCGCCAGCAGGCTTATGTGAAGGCCTCCAACCCGGGCCTGACCGACAATTTCGGTTACATGATCGCGCTGAGCGGCGACGGCAACACCATGGCCGTATCGGCGCCCTACGAGGCCAGCGCGGCAACCGGCATCGACGGCGATCAGAACGACGATTCCATTCCGCAGGCGGGGGCGGTCTACGTCTTCAGCCGCAGCGGCGAAGCCTGGGTGCAGCAGGCCTATATCAAGGCTTCGAATACGGGCGAGGCCGGTATCGGCGACCAATTGAGCGACGGCGACCAGTTCGGTTTCGGGCTGGCGCTGAGCGCCGGCGGCAATACCCTGGCCGTGGGGGCGATTTCGGAAGACGGCGCCGCGACCGGTCCTGACGCCGACCAGTCCGATAACTCGGCCTTGTCGGCGGGTGCGGTCTATGTGTTCTCGCGCACCGGCGATGCTTGGACGCAGCAGGCGTACGTGAAGGCGTCAAATCCGGGTGGGGGCGATCTCTTCGGCTACAGCGTCGCGCTCAGCGCCGACGGCAGCGTGCTGGCCGCGACCGCCTATGACGAGGACGGCTCCCGGGCGGGGACCAACGAGGTGCAGGACGACGAGGTCACCGGCACCGGTGCGCTCTACATTTTTTCCCTGGACGGCGGCGAATGGATGCAGGAAGGCTACCTGAAGCCGTCGAACTCCGAACGCAACGATGCGTTCGGAGTCGCGGTCGCCATCAGCGCCGACGGCAACACCGTGGTTGGAACGGCGCTGGACGAAGACGGCATGACCACCGGGGTCAACTCCACACCGCAACCGGACATGCAGGTCAACCTCTCCACGGGAGCCGTCTACCTGTTCGCAAGGGATGACGCCGGATGGTCGGAACAAGCGTATATCAAGGCATCGAACACCGGGGCCAACGACACCTTCGGCGCCCGCCTCGCGCTCAGCGGCGACGGCGGCACGCTGGCCGTGGGCGCCCAACTGGAAGACAGCGCGGGGCAGGGAGTCGATGCGGCACAGGACGACGATTCAGCCCAGGAAGCCGGGGCCGTGTACCTGTTCACACACGACGGCTCGGCCTGGACCCAGAGCGCTTACGTCAAGGGCTCCAATACAGAGGCCTTCGACGAGTTCGGCAGCGCCATCGCGTTGAACGGGGACGGCACGCTGATGGCGATCGGAGCACGCGGCGAGGACAGCGGCGCGGTGGGCCTGAACGCCGATCAGGACGACAACTCGGCGTTGGAGTCCGGTGCCGTTTACGTGTTCGGTCGCGCGCCCCGGCGCCAGTAGACGGTAGCCTTTCCCGTAGTGTCCATACGGGGCGTGACGGCGCCGCGCGAGCGATCATGAACCCCGGCGCGGTCGAAAAGATTTGTCATATTCCGGCGGCCCCGGCCGAACGAGGCCGGTAGCCGGGTATTTCGCGGTTATCATCCGCGGCACATTTCATCAGGCATTCCGGAGCGCCAAGCAACATGATCATCGATGCCCACGCACATACCGCATCCCCACCTTCCCTGGCGGGATACAAGGCCGGCCTGCTCTCCCACCGCGGCACCCACGGGCGCGGCAAGGTCGGGTACAGCGAAGAGCAGCTTCGGGCCGCCTGGCACCGCGTAGAAATGGCGCCTGCCGGGCACATGGAGCACATGGATTACTGCGGCATCGACGTGCAGCTCATTTCCCCGCGCCCGTTCCAGACCATGCATTCGGAGAAGCCGGGCTACCTGGTTGAGTGGTACATCCACGAGGTCAACCGGATCATTCATGACAGCACGAAGCTGTACCCGGACAGGATTATCGGTGTGGGCGGACTGCCCCAGCAGGCGGGCGAGCCCGTCGAGGTGGTGTTCGAGGAGATGGAGCATTGCGTGAAGGAGTACGGCTTCAAGGGGTTCCTGATGAATCCAGATCCGTACGAGAACGACGGCAACGAGGCGCCGCGGCTGGGCGACCGCTACTGGTATCCGCTGTACGAGAAGGCTTGCGAACTGGACGTTCCGCTGCATCTGCACACCGCCGGCTCACGGCGACCGCAGAAAACGCCGTACAGCATGCACTTCGTCAACGAGGAAACGACCGCCGTCTACGGGCTGGTCAACTCCACGGTATTCGATGACTTTCCGGACCTGAAGATCATCTGCTCACACGGCGGCGGCGCCATTCCCTACCAGGTCGGACGCTTCAACGCCTCGTCGGCGCGGCGACCGGGCGCTAGCGCGGCAACGCTGTTCCAAAGCCGGATGCGGAAGATGTTTTTCGACACCGTGCTCTACTCGAAGGAGGCGCTGGAACTGCTGATCAAGGTGGTCGGCCCCGACAACCTGCTGTTCGGTTCCGAGTGCCCCGGCGTGGGTTCGTCCATCAACCCGGAGACTGGCGAGACCTTCGACAAGATTGCGCCGATCATCCAGGGGTTCGACTGGTTGTCGGAGGAAGACAAGGCCAAAATCTTCGAGGGCAACGCCAGGCGACTGTACAAGCTCGGCATCTGAAGCAGGCTTTTCCGCTTTGGCGGCGGGACGGCCAGCCATTATGCTGTCTCTCCACACAACACAAACGGGGAGATGTCATGAGAGTCCCGGTCTCGATACTGGCGCTGCAATTGTCAGGTGGCGCCTGGGCGCAGACGATCATTCACGCCGGGCAGATGTTTGACGCCGCAGCCGGCGACATGGTTGACGCCGTCACCATCGTGGTGGAGGGCGATCGAATCGCGGACGTGCAGATGGGCTACGCGGGCGAGCCGGACATCGATCTGACGGGCGCCTTCGTCATGCCCGGCTGGATCGACATGCACGTGCATATCGGGGGCGAATTGAGCCCCGACAGTTTCGTCGAGGAATTCACGCTGGAACCGGCGGACCTGGCGTTGCGGGCGGTGGCGTACGCGGAACGAACCCTGATGGCGGGATTCACCACCGTACGCGATCTCGGCACCGACCACGGCGTGGCCCAGTCCATCCGCCGCGCAGTCGCGGAGGGCCGCATCGTCGGGCCTCGCATCTTCACCGCCGGCAAGAGCCTGGCCACCACCGGCGGCCACGCCGATCCGACCAACGGCGTCAACCGCGCGTTGCGAGGCGATCCGGGGCCGGCAGAGGGCGTCGTCAACGGTCTGGACGATGCCTATGAGGCCGTGCGCGCCCGCTACAAGGAAGGTTCGGACCTGATCAAGATCACCGCCACCGGCGGGGTGCTCAGTCAGGCCGCCAGCGGCCAGAACCCGCAGTTCACCGAGGCGGAAATTGCCGCCATCGTCGCCGCGGCCCGGGACTACGGCTATCGCGTGGCCGCCCACGCTCACGGTACCGAGGGCATGCGGCGCGCCGTCGTCGCCGGCGTGGATTCCATCGAGCACGGCACCTTCATGTCCGACGAGGTGATGGAGCTGATGAGGGAGCGCGGCACCTGGTACGTGCCGACCATCAGTGCCGGCGTGTTCGTAGGCGAGCAAGCCGAAGTCGAGGGGTATTTTTCCGAGGTGGTACGCGTCAAGGCCGCCGCGATAGGCCCCCAGATTCTCGACACCTTCGCACAGGCATACCGGACCGGCGTCCCGATCGCGTTCGGCACCGACACCGGCGTTTCGCCCCACGGTGACAACTGGCGTGAGTTTGTCTACATGGTGGAAGCGGGCATGCCGGCCCTTGAGGCGATCACGAGTGCGACCAGAAGCGCGGCGGTGCTACTGAACCAATGGGAAAACCTGGGCTCCATCGAGCCGGGCAAGTACGCCGATATCATCGCCGTGCCCGGGGACCCCCGGGAGGACGTGGAGGAGTTCGGGCGCGTGCACTTCGTGATGAAGGGCGGTGAGGTATTCAAGCAGTAATCAGGGATAGTTCGCTCAAACCCACAAATCTGCCCACGCTGGACGGAGACAGGCCGGGCACCGGTTTCGCGCGCCAAGTCGTTCCGCGCATTGCCGAATGCCGGCGTACCGCCGGGTTCAGGAGCGAACGCTTCCCGGTCACGCAAGATTGCGGTGCGACTGGTAGATGTATGCCTGATTCTCGTCCTTGCAGATGCCGCTCTCGACCAGTTCGCGAACGCGACGCCGCAGCCCCGGCAGGTAACGGAACTCGTAGTGCTCGTACGTCATCTCCTTTCGCTTTGCGCGTCGTTCGAACAGCGCCGCCAGCTCCTCCACGTCCCCCTTGCCGCTGAAATCGACGTAGTGGTTGCGGATCAGCCGGTCGAAGTGGCCCAGATGAATCATGATCGCGATCTCGAAGAACGTCGTACTCCTGAACACCGCGCCATTGCAGCGCGCCCATTCCGGACGCTCGCGGGCCACATGCTCAGGCAGCCTGTCATGCGCCGCGCCAGGAAAAAAATGATGCGCCAGGTGATAGTCCTCACCGAACGAATCGTCCACGCCATCGAGGATAGTCGTCGCGGTGACGTGCCGCACGTGCTTGCCCGCTTCGTCGAACTCCAGGAATCCGTGCTGCCCGACACTGATTATCGAGAGGAATGTGGACATGGCAAGGAGAGGCTGCAGATAAACGAGGAACAGGAACAACAGCGCTGAAGCCACACTGGATCCCGTGCCGATCAACAGCGCGAGAATGCCGGACGGCACCCATATCCAGTAGATCGCCATCCCGCGGCGCAACTGTGCCCGCGCGCGGTCAACCGCCGGATTGACGCCCGACTCCCGCCGAAACTCAACCAGACTCGAGATCCCGGTCATGTACAGGAAAAACCGCCAATGGAGCAGCATCACATCGCCGAAGCGGGTCCGGTCGATATCCCACAGATACACGGGGTCGCCCGTGCCGCTGTCGAACCTGTGGTGCGTCAGCGTGTGGGCTATCGAGAAGTTATACGGCACGGTTCCGTAAAATACTCCCAGCCAGTTCTCGAAGAAGTTCCCGATCCGATTGCCCAGCCACGGCCGGTAAATCCTGCCGCGCGACAGGTGGCCCTCGCGGTGCGCGAATGTCCACGCGGTGGCCATGCATCGTCCGCCCGGACCCACCCAAATGAAGAAGTAGAGAACAACCAGCCACCATGGCAACGATCCGAAAGCGATCTGCCACGCGAAAAGCACGCAGAGAATCGCGCACATGCTGATGGTCAAAAGGGCTGCCGCAGCGAAGTAGTCCACGTGCGCGCGCCGACGGTAAACAAACCTGGAAGCGAATCGCCGCAATCTGGCTGAACCGTCCACAAGCCCGTAGGCCGGACGCACAATCCGATCGATCCCACGTCTGAAAAGCTGGCCTTGAATGATCACCGGCGCGGCCCAGAGCGCCGCAAAGTTGAGCGCCAGCAATGTCCCGAGGGCTTTTCGCGCGCCAACTTGGCAGCGCATGGGCCAACGGCGTCCGGTCTCGTCGCGCGGCCCGTGTGACCCCCGGTAAAGCTCCGCCCGTTCCGCGCTCACTCTCGTCCCTCGTCTGGTAGATCGCTTACTTGAGCCCAAATCTCTGGTATCACCTTATCGTACACTTCCGGGAAGGCCTTTTCAGCCTTGTACCTGCTGCGCATTTCCCGGTAGAGTCGATGCTCGAACATGCGCTCGAATTCGGCGCGGGTCATGGAAATATCGGCGTAGAGCATCTGATAGCCACCGCGCTCGCGGACGAACTCCTCCAGGCGCAGCGCGGCCGGAACATGATCGTAGCCGCCGGATTTGGCGCTCGGCGGGATACCGAAAATGCCTATGTCAACGAACATCTGGCTGGCGGCGCCGTTCGCCGGGTTCCGCAACAAGCCCTCTTTGTCGCCGTGATCGAACACACGCACCGGGCCGACCCAGAGTGGGTAGATGGCAAACAGCTCCTCGCTGAGCCGGACCGACTCCGCGAGATCCCCGATCGGCACCATGATGTCCTGCACGACGCGGTTTTCGAAGGCCAGGCGGCGCATCCGCCGGGTCGTCGTCAGCTTCAACAGAGAGACTTTCGGCGCCCCCATCCAGGCCCACAGATGCCTGTACCACGGAGAGTTGGCAAAGGGGATGAGGTCCCTGAGCTGGAAGTACACCGACGGCGTGTGGCGGTGGAAATAATGGCGCGCGGGGATGTACTCGGTGCGGCCTCCGGTCTTCAGACACTCGGCGGCATGGCCGTAGAACCACGGCTTGTGGTAATCGTTGATTCGATTGACGCGGGCTCCGCGCGGAGGCGCGGCGTAGTCGCCGGTCAGCATGACGGCTGAATCCTCCGAGAAGATGAGCCCTTCAATGAAGCGTGGGGCGCCAGAGGAGGCCGTCAGTTCATCGAGACGCGCGCAGAAGGCATCGAGCGAGTGGAACGGCTGGTAGTCGAGCCTGACGTGTGACTCGATCGGGACGATGCGCAGCTCGACGCTCACGAGGAAGCCCAGGGTGCCATGGGAACATGGCAGGGCGCGAAAAAGATCGGCATTGCGGTCGCGCGTCGCGCGGACGAGTTCGCCATCGGCGGTCACGATCTCGAAAGCTTCGACGGTCTCGAACAGGCAGCCCTCGCGATGGCTGCTGGTCGCGATGCCGATACCCATGCACAACCCGCCAAGGGTGAGGTCTTCCATCTCGGCCTGCACGGCGAGCGCGAACCCTTTGGGGACGAGAAAGGAAGTGATGTCGCCTATGGTGACCATCGGCTCGGCGCGCACGATTCGACGCTCTTCGTCAACCCGGAGAACGTCGCTGAGGTCGATGGGCACCTGGTGCATGTCCTTCTTGAACTCGGCGGTACGCACCGACATCGTCTTCCACGGCTTGCGCGCGGTGCACATGAGTTTGCCGCTGGCGTGGCCGGCCCGCACATGAGTCTGGATCGCCTTGACAGCATCGTCGTGCTCGGCATTTGCGTTCCTCAACATCCGGCGTATCCGTTTTCTGAGGTTCTCGACATTGCGGTAGGCGAAGCTGGCGGGGACCGCAAACCCGGCGATGAAGAGCCCGCGATTACCGGACATGAAATCACCGAGGAATTTCTTCAGCGGCATCGGCGGAGCTTCAGGCAATGAGGAATTTCTTCAGCAGCATCGGCGGAGCTTCAGGCAATAGTGCGGCAGGAACGCGATTCGGCGCGCCCGATACCCGGAAGGAATGGATATCTGTCCGAGTAGGCGGGGGCATTACTGCGCCCCGCCCCTCGCAGACCCGAGCGAGCGGGTTTCCCGCACTCGGTTCCTCACTTGACAGATTCGCTGCAAGGACCTGGCCATCGACGCACGATCCGTACTGAAGGCAAGGGGTATCGCTTGAGCAGTGTATTCATCCGGTCCCAGTTCAAACGCCGAAGGCGGTTGCGGCGAGTAAGCCATTTCCGCCAGATGCGTATGACCTGATAGCGGAACCACTCCAGTCGTTTGCCGTTCCCCCCCAGACCGTAGTATGCGCAGTGTCCCCGGATCATCAGGGCAAGGTGGTCGCGTTGCGCCTCGACCGGCAGGTGCCGGTGCCTCTTGCACCAGTCGTGCACCGATTTCAGCGCGCGGGCGAACCGTCCCTTGGCCGTGATCTGGCGAACCACGTCCTTGCCTCGTCTCGACCGACCCCAGACGTGGGTGAAGCCAAGAAAGTCGAACGTGGTGGCCGTCGCCATCCAGTGCCGCCCGTAGGGGCGCTTGCGGCGAAAGTCCACGTAGCGCGTCTTGGTCTCATGGAGCTTGAGCCCGTAGCGACCGAGACGTTTCCCCAGCACGTCAAGCACACGCTTGCCGCTGAGGCGGTGTTCGAAGGTCAGCACAAAGTCATCGGCGAACCTCACCAGCCGACACTCCCCGTGAATGCGCGGCTTCACCACCTTCTCGAACCACACATCCAGCACATGGTGCAGGAAAATGTTCGATAACTCGGGGGAAATTACACCGCCCTGAGGAGTCCCGGCGACCGGCCTGTGCACGGTGCCCTCTTCGAGCACCCCCGCGTTCAGCCACTTGTCGATCATGCGCCTGACGACGCCGTCCTTGATCCGCAGGTCGAGGAATGAGCGCAGGTGAGAGAACGGGATCGTATCGAAGTATTTCGAGACATCCGCGTCAATCACCCACCGCTGCCGGTGCTCAATGATGCCCTTGCGCAAGTCGTCAAGGGCATCGTGGGCTGAGCGTCCGCGCCGGAACCCGTACGAGCACGGCAGAAAGTCCGTCTCGTAGATCGGCTCCAGCAACATCAGCACGGCCCGCTGCGCCACCTTGTCTTCAAAGGTCGGAATGCCCAAGGGACGTTTCGTGCCGTCCGCCTTCGGGATATAGTGCCGCCGCACCGGCGGTGCGACATAGCGGCCCGACTTGATCCGGTTCAGGAGGTCTTCAAGATTGGCCTCCAAATCCTTCTCATAGTCCGCGCCCGTCACCCCGTCGATGCCTGGTGCACCGTCCTTTCGCGTCCGCCGATACGCTTCCAGCATCCATTCCCTGTCGATCAGGTGATGCAGCGACGTGAACACCCGCTCCGGGTGCTTCCTCGCCTGTTCGGCTATCCACTGCTGTTTCGTGTACGTGTTTGTGGAACTCAGAGTTTCCTCCAGCGTTTCCCATCAGTGGGTCTGTACAAATGACGCCCCGCTTCCCTCCAGCGGGTCCCGATGGACACGGTTCCCCGCCTTCACAGGTACTATCAAGGCGCTAAGACTTCCTGCTCCGCATGGCCTTCGGCTTATTGATTCGCCAGCCGACTCCGCAGCGTGCCTGCCATGTTCGTGTCCGCCCAAAGCGCTCCCGCCGCCGTGCAGGCTCGGCGACGAACCGGGGTCTACATTGTTCACGCTGGCCTCCCCGTCCCAGCGGTCTCGCCCACGGGCAAGAGCAGGATCTCCCAGGTTCCCTGACGATCCATCCCGTGACTTTGCGCCGGCCCACGACCCCGGACGACCCTTCGCGCCTCGCCAGTAGCGGCGCTTCCAGTGCTGCCCCCGGCCAGTTAACACCGAAGGCGTCATCGATTCCGATTTCGAGGCTTCCTCCACCGCTTCATCACCTGCTGTCTACGCTTCACGACGGGCGTTGCCGCGCGCCATGCAAGACTCGCTTCCGGCTGGCGGGCTGCGCCTTTGCCGGGCGGGAGTCAAACCCGCTGGATCGCTACGAGAGGTTTCAGTTTCAATTCATAGCATTCTCCTCTCCAGGGCTTTCCCTGGCGCAATAACCGTTCCGAAATTGGGGGATGGCGACGCAGTGCCAGCAGAAATTTCGCTTCATGCCTTGCCCTGTGGGCGCCAGGTTCCAGTTCATCCCCCGGCGCCGGAACGCTTACGGATATCTTAAGCGTGCCACGGCGGCGCGACACGCCGCCCCGCTGTCGCGAAAGGAACATTGCGCGGACGTAAATCAATGAGTTACGTATGTTCCATACAAGGCGCGGCTCTCGCAAGTGTTCCCCTCTGACACCAGCAATTCTCATTGTGCCCATCCGCCCTCTCCCCGGGGTGGGTCTGGCGGTGGTTTTGGCCCGGATTGCGCCGGATAAGGGCGTGTCGGATGCCCGGTCGCGACGTTTGGCGCCAAAATGAGAACTGCTGCTCTGACACTGTCCCATCCATTTCCCCGCTGACACTTTGCCATCTCCCGGCGCGCGCATTCCAGCAACCGGGCCCCGCGGGCGACGATAAGGATACAATCCGCCCCGTTGACTAGCACATCCGGAGGTGCTGCGGTGGACGCGAAAGTGGTCAAGCGGTCCCGTTCCCTTGGGAATCTGGATCAGGACGTAGTGAAGTCGGTGGTCGATGACTACACGGGGCTCCACGATGCCGATATTGAGCGCAAGAGAGCAAATTATCAGGACCTGGTCAATAACTACTACGACCTCGCGACCGACTTTTACGAGTGGGGATGGGGAAAGAACTTCCACTTTGCCCCGCGGCGACGGGGCGAGAGCTTCAAGGCGTCGCAGCTGCGCCACCAGCGTTTCCTGGCCGACAGGCTTTCCCTGAAGCCGGGAATGGAAATTCTCGACGCCGGTTGCGGGGTGGGCGGCCCCATGAGCCATCTGGCCCGGTATTGCGGCGCCAGTTTTGTCGGGATTAACAACAATGCCTACCAGGTTGAGCGGGCAAGAAACCACATCCGTGAGGTCGAGGCGCTGTGCCGTGTCGTTCATGGCGACTACATGCTGATCCCGGAGGAGGACGACCGCTTCGATGGCGCCATCAGCATCGAAGCGATGCCGCACGCGCCGGACAAGCTCGCGGCGTACCGGGAGATCTGGCGGGTTTTGCGCCCGGGGGCCTGTTTCGCGACCTATGAGTGGTGTCTGACCGACGTTTTCGATCCTTCCAGCCCGCAACACATGCAGATCAAGCAAGGGATAATGACCGGGTCGGGTCTGCCGGATATCGCAACCACGACGGAGGTTTGCGATGCGACGCGCGCCGCCGGTTTCGATCTGCTGGAAGCGCGCGACCTTGCTCCCGAGTCGGATCCGGAAACGCCCTGGTACCGGCCGTTGCAGGGCCGCGACTTCAGTCTTGCAAGTCTTCCGCGCATGCCTTTCGGCCGTGCGCTGACCAATCTCACCCTGCGGATTGCCGAAAAGTTGCGGCTCGCTCCGAAGGGCGCGCGGGCGGTCAGCACATTCCTGAACTGGGGCGCGGACACGCTTGTCGAAGGCGGCAGGACCGGCGTCTTCACGCCGATGTTCTTTTCCCTGGCCCGCAAACCGCGGCACTCGGGAGACTGACGCCACGCGGCTTGCGAGTGTATGGCGCCACCTGGGAGCTTGCGCCGCAGGAATTCACGGCTGCAAATCCGCTTTCGCGAATTCCTGCGGCGCAAGCTCTGGAGACCATTCGACCTTTCGAGCGGGATAGGTATTCTGAATGCACTGAGGCGCCGGAAACAGTTCGGTTTGTTCGATGTTTCTCAGGATTCGGTGCCGGCAGAGGGAGCGGGTGCCGGCGCGGCAGCGCTCGCCACTGGGCTGACCGAAGTGGGGTGGATCCTGCGCGAAGTTAGGACGGGGACGAAAGGCAAGCCCAAGCTCACATTTCGATGGGACGAATTCGTTTCTAACGGCGGCCTTTTCCTATGGGAAGCCTTTGTCAGCGGTAAAGCAAAAACAAAAAACCATGCCGATGATGCAGAGCGCGCGGTTCGAGCGTTCGATCTATCACTTCCCGATCCCCCAAGAGCCAATAGGATCAATGAGCCCACGGTGATGTCTCTGGTGGGAGCAGCCGCGCTCTGGACCGGATGGACATCCGATCCGTCCATTCTTAAGGAACCCTGCCTCGTTATCTCACCAGACGCAAACTAAGGGGTTGCCCACGAACCGGTCTTGTTCACGACCCGTCGCTGCCCACCTTAGTCCGAAGCCTCCGAACGCAAGGCGACTCCGTCGGCAGGAAATACTGCGCTGACATCCCGGCACGCTAATATAGCCCGCCTCCCCGGCGAAGCCCCCTTGAACGCTAAAGGACAAACATGACCAACGCCGACATTAACTGGATCGCAAACTACATCTGGGGCATCTGCGACGACGTTCTCCGCGATCTATATACCCGCGGCAAGTATCGGGACGTTGTCCTGCCAATGACGGTACTGCGGCGGCTCGATGTCGTGCTCGAAGGGACCAAGCAGGCTGTGCTGGACTTGAAGGAAATGCTGGACCACGCTGGGGTGGTCGATCAGGACGCCGCCTTGTGCCAAGCATCGGGACAGGCTTTCTATAACACGTCAAAGTTCACGTTGAGCGACTTCCGGGCTCGGGCCAGTCAGGCGCAGCTCAAGGCGGACTTCGAAGCCTATCTCGACGGGTTTTCCCCGAACGTGCAAGAGATCCTCGACAACTTCGAGTTCCGCAACCAGATCCCGCGGCTCAGCAGGGGCGACGCGCTCGGGGCTCTGATCGAGAAGTTCACGTCCCCGACGGTGAACCTGAGCCCGGAGCCGGTGAAGGACGAGGACGGTAACATCAAACTCCCCGGCCTCGACAACCACGCCATGGGCACGATGTTCGAGGAACTCGTCCGCCGCTTCAACGAGGAGAACAACGAGGAGGCTGGCGAACACTGGACCCCGCGCGATGCGGTCCGGCTCATGGCGAAGCTGGTGTTCCTTCCCATCGCCGACCAAATCCAGTCCACCACATACGCCCTCTATGACGGTGCCTGCGGAACCGGAGGAATGCTGACCCTGGCGGAGGAGACACTGGAGGAATTGGCGGCGGAACAAGGCAAGAAGGTCTCCACTGTCCTCTACGGCCAGGAGATCAACGCCGAGACCGCCGCAATTTGCAAGGCCGACCTGATGCTCAAGGGCGAGGGAGAGGCCGCCGGAAACATCGTCGGCGGACCTGAACATTCGACTCTGGCGAACGACGCGTTTCCGTCGCGCACTTTCGACTTCATGCTCTCCAATCCGCCCTACGGCAAGAGTTGGAAAACCGATCTGGAGCGCATGGGCGGCAAGAAGGACATGCGCGACCCGCGATTCATGATCGAGCACAACGGGAACCCCGAATACTCGCTGGTCACCCGGTCGAGCGACGGCCAGATGCTCTTCCTGGCCAACAAGCTCTCGAAGATGAAGCAGGACACCCCACTCGGCAGCCGCATCGCCGAAGTCCATAACGGCAGTTCGCTCTTTACCGGAGCCGCTGGCCAGGGTGAGAGCAACATTAGACGCTGGATCATCGATAACGACTGGCTGGAGGCCATCGTCGCCCTTCCGCTCAACCTGTTTTACAACACCGGCATTGCCACTTATGTCTGGGTGCTCACAAACCGGAAGCCGGAGCACCGCAAGGGCAAAATTCAGTTGATCGACGCGACCCAGTGGTTCCGGCCGCTGCGCAAGAACCTGGGGCAAAAGAATTGCGAACTCGGCGACGACGATATCGAAAGGATCTGCCGGACGTTTCTGGACTTTGAGGAAACGGAGCAGAGCAAGATTTTCGACAACGACGCCTTCGGGCACTGGAAGGTCACGGTGGAGCGGCCGTTACGCATTGACGGCGCCAACCCGGAACGGGCCTACAAGCCGGTCGAGATCAAGACGCTGAAGGCAGATGGCAAACGCGGCGAGGATGCGCCGCCAGTGGTCCGGAAGATTCACAAGCGCGGGACCGAACCCGACCCGCTCCGGGGCCTGTTCGAAACAACGGTGGACGGCAAGCCCGCCGTCGTGGAATACGTGCCGGACACGGACTTGCGCGACACCGAGCAAATCCCGCTCCGGGAGGATGGAGGTATCGAGGCGTTCCTGCGCCGCGAGGTGCTGCCCTATGCCGCTGACGCGTGGTACAAACCCGCCAGCGTGAAGACCGGGTACGAAATCAGCTTCAACCGCTATTTCTACAAGACCGAGCCGATGCGGACGCTGGCCGATATACGCGCGGACATCGTCGCGCTGGAGCGCGAATCCGAGGGCCTGCTCGACAATCTGCTCATGGTCAGGGAACCACGGGCCGACTATGGCGCAAAGCCCCGCATCTATGCGGACACATCCGTGATCGGCGGCTGCGAAGACGATGAGTTCCGCGACGCCTCGCGCCGCTTGTTCGAGGATTTCAAATCGGGAATGGCAACGCCTGTATTGTCCGACCTGACCTTGCGGGAACTTGAGAACGCTCCTGAGCGCGTTCGGGCAGTCCTCGAGCAAGTTCCGCAAGAGCATAAGGAAACGGTGTCGGACTCGGCCGCGTCAGCGGAACTCGCCCAAGCCTACATTGAAGCCGGGGCAGTCGGTGTGTCCAGTCGAGCGGACGCTGCTCACGTGGCGCTTGCCACATTGAGTGGCGCAGACGTTCTCGCAAGCTGGAATTTCAGGCATATGGTAAATTGGCGGCGAATCCGGTCCTACAACGAGGTGAATATCGAGCGGGGGCATGATTCAATCGATATTCGAACTCCGCAGGAGATCGCCGTTGACAGCCAATAGGCTCGAAAAATCGTTCGACTGTGTCGCCTTCATGAGGGAGGCGCGGGCTCGGCTCAGCCAGAAGATGAATTCAATGAGCGGCGAAGAGTTTCGGCATTGGCTGCGCCATGGCGAGTATGCCGACCCACGGCTCGCGAAACTTGCGGCACAGGCGTGCTTGGCGGAAAAGAGGCCGGAATAGCCATTGCGAACTTCGCAGCTATGGGTTGCGGGCGCCTCCGGTAATGCGGCGTTCTCCCGTAGCCAGTATCCGAGACCGCATAGACCAGTGAAATGACGCGCGGTTTGACGGCCTATGCCGAAATGAAGGACTCCGGGGTGGACTGGCTCGGAGACGTTCCAGCGCATTGGGAAGTACGACGGCTCAAGTCAGTTGTGAGCCAAGTATCGGAACAAACTGATGAGCGGCAAGAAAGCATGCCGTATGTCGCCCTTGAGCACATCGAGAGTTGGACGGGTCGAGTATCACTCCATTTCGCAGAATCAGCCGAAAGTCAGCTAAAGCGCTTCGAATCGGGGGACATTCTATTCGGGAAGCTACGCCCTTATTTGGCAAAAGTCGCCCGTGCGAATTGTCGTGGGAAATGCGTTGGCGAATTCTTGGTGCTGCGCGCAACTAATTGGATATCGGAACATTTCCTAGAGCACTTGCTTCGCTCGAAGCCGTTTATCGATTGGATCAATAGCTCGACCTTCGGTGCCAGAATGCCACGAGCCGATTGGCAGTTCGTGGGCAGCACGAAACTTGCCGCACCCCCTTTGGCCGAACAAACCGCCATCGCCCGCTTCCTCGACCACATGGACGGCCGGATTCAGAAATACATTCGTGCCAAGGAAAGGCTGATTGCATTGCTCGACGAGTACAAGCAGGCCCTCATCCACCAGGCCGTCACCGGGCAGATCGATGTGCGGACGGGCGAGCCGTACCCGGAGTACAAACCGTCGGGCGACGAATGGCCTGGCACGATCCCTTCGCACTGGGATGTGATGCGGCTTGGCAAGGTAATCAATTTGACGGTCGGCTTTCCGTTCAAGAGCGAAGGGTTCTCGCACGCCGACGAGGACATTCGGCTCCTGCGGGGCATCAACGTCGCACCCGGGCAACTTCGATGGGATGACGCGGTCCGCTGGCCCGCATCCGACATAGCTAGATTCGCGGAGTTTCAGCTCTCGGCCGGAGATATCATTCTGGGCATGGATCGGCCGATTATCGGCAGCGGAGTGCGCGTAGCGATGGTAAATGAGTCAGATGTGCCCTCATTGCTCCTGCAACGCGTTGCACGAATTAGACCCATCGAAGGAAAACTGACCTGTGAGTTCGCGATTCGACTCTTGAGCGGCAGCAGCTTTTCCGACTATCTGGCACCAATCTTCACAGGTATCAGCGTCCCGCACCTGAGTCCGGAACAGATAAGGGGGTTTCGGGTAGCACTGCCGAGCTTGGCCGACCAAGAAGCCATCGGAGAGTATCTCGACTCAATTGCGGATCGGATCACTCGAGCGGTGAGCCGTGCCCGAGCTCAAATCGCCCTTCTACGCGAATACCGCACCTGCCTGATCGCCGATGTCGTCACCGGCAAGCTCGATGTCCGCGAGGCGGCGCCAGAATTGCCCGGCACGAATGCAATCGGTAGGGAAGAGGACGGAGTCGATACAATCCAAGCCGAATCGCATTCACACAGGGCCGGACACAGCATCGCAGAGGAGGCCAACGCATGACGAACTGGACGAACTGCCCGGCGGTGGAACGCGACCCCCGCAAGATCAGCGGCGCGTGGGCCTTCGCCGGAACGAGGATTCCACTGTACGCGCTGCACGAAAACCTCGCCGCCGGCGCCACGGTCGCCAAGTTCGTCGAATGGTCTCCGGATGTAAGCGAGCGACAGGTTCGTGCCGTCCTCGAACACGAAGCAGCGCAGTTGAGAACAGATCTGGCGCGTTGACCGAATGCCATGAACCCGCCGCGCTCCACAAAGGATTACGCCGCCCTCGTACGCGCGCTGTGCCGCCCGGACGGCGAATCGGAATGGGTCGAGTACAAGCGGAACCGCGTAGATCCCGCAGAAATCGGTCAATACATTTCGGCGCTCGCGAACGCTGCGGCGCTGAACGAGCAGCCTTTCGGTTATCTGCTGTGGGGCGTCGAGGACGGCACCGGTAGGCTGGTCGGAACCACCTTTGACCCGCACACCTCGAAGAAAGGCAACGAGCCTCTGCAGAACTGGCTTCTGCGATTGCTGGAACCCCGGGTGAATTTCAGTTTCCACGTGGTCGACATGGATGGCATGCGGATAGTTCTTGCGGAAATCGGTCCGGCCCGGAACATTCCGGTGCGATTCAGGGGCATGGATTTCATCCGTGTCGGCTCCGTCACGCGCCCGCTGCGGGAGGCGCCTGAACGGGAGCGCGCATTGTGGAGGCTGTTCGACCACACGCCCTTCGAAAGGCGCGTGATCAACGGCAGCATGAGCGCGGAAAACGCGCTTGGGTTACTGGATTCGCGAGCGTATTTCAAGCTCCTGAAACTCCCTGTGGAACAGCCTACTCTGGCGGCCGCCGGGTCGCTGGCGTTCGACGGATTGCTGCGGCAAACGGTAACGAATGACTGGAACATCACCAACCTTGGCGCGATCCTGCTTGCCGAGGACTTGCGGGACTTCCCGCACCTGCAACGCAAATCCGTCCGCGTGATTCAATACCCCGGCAAAAGCAGAATGGAGACGACCCGCGAGCACGAGTTCAGCAGCGGTTATGCGAACGGATTCGAACAGATCATCGGCTATGTGGACGCCTTGCTGCCGGCCAGGGAAGTGATCCATAACGGGATTCGCGAAGATGTGGCCGCATTTTCCGGGATCGCCGTCCGCGAGTTCATAGCCAACATGCTCATTCACCAAGACCTCGCCGTGACCGGTGCCGGGCCGATGGTGGAGGTCTTCGCCGATCGTGTCGAAATCTCAAATCCGGGTGAATCGCTGGTCGCCGCGGAACGCATGATTGACGCTCCGCCCCGCTCCCGGAACGAAGCCCTGGCGGCTCTCATGCGGCGTTTCGGCATCTGTGAGGAGCGCGGCAGCGGGATTGACAAGGCGATGCTCGCCATCGAATTGGCCCAACTGCCGGCACCGCTGATCGAGACGCCGCCAGGAGCAACGCGGGTGACGGTATTTGCGCGCAGGCGCTTCAAGGATATGTCCAGGACAGACAGAATGCGCGCGGTCTACCAGCATGCCTCACTGCGCTACATCATGGGTCAGAAAACAACCAACGCGACATTGCGCGAGCGGTTCGGCATCTCGCGTGCCAATTCCGCCGTCGTTTCCCGCCTGCTTGGCGATGCGCTGAAGGCCGGAGCGATCGTCAAGGAGAATGAGGCGGCAGGGCCTCGGAGCCGAGCTTACCTTCCGTTCTGGGTAGTTTCGACTGGACAGTTTATTTGACAAGTTACTGACGGGAGCCCTGCCTTACACGTGCGAAAACTCTCTAGTACATTGATATGTAACGTTTTTTACCCCACCAATTTTATTTGACGGTTAATTGACGACTGAAGCGTGACCACCGACACCTCCGAACGCGGCCTCGAACGCCTGATCTGCACTGCCTTGGCAGGGCATCCTTGCGAGCCGCCCGTGACGCCCACCGTGGGCGAACCGGCGTCCGGCTATGGCGGCGTGGGTTGGAACGGCGGTAACTGGCTCGACTTCGACCGCGAGTATTGCATCGATCGCGTCCAGTTGACTGCGTTCCTTCGCGCCACACAGCCCGAGGCTGCGGAATCGCTGTCGCTGGACGAAGATGGCCCGACCCGGCGCAAGTTTCTCGCACGGCTGCAAGGCGAGATCGCGAAGCGGGGCACGATTGACGTGCTGCGCCACGGCGTCCGCCACCGCGCCCACGACCTCGCACTGTTCTACGGCACGCCGTCTCCCGGCAACGAAAAAGCGAAGGAGCGGTTCGAGCAGAACCGCTTCACCGTCACCCGGCAACTGCGCTACAGCCGCGACGAGACGCAGCGGTCGCTGGACATCGCGCTGTTCATCAACGGATTGCCGCTGCTCACGTTCGAGTTGAAGAACAGCCTGACCAAGCAGACCGTCGATGACGCCATCGAGCAGTACAAGCGGGACCGCAATCCCCGCGAGAAGCTGTTCGAGTTTGGCCGCTGCGTGGCTCACTTTGCGGTGGACGACCACGAGGTGCGTTTCTGCACCGACCTGAAAGGCAAGGCATCGTGGTTCCTGCCGTTCAGTCTCGGTTGGAACGACGGGGCAGGAAACCCGCCCAACCCAAACGGAATCAAGTCCGACTACCTGTGGCGCAAGGTGCTCGCCCGCGAGAGCCTGACGAACATCCTGGAGAACTACGCCCAGGTGGTCGAGTCCAGGGACGACAAGACCGGCCGCAAGAAGAAAACCCAGATCTGGCCCCGCTATCACCAACTCGACGTGGTGCGGCACCTGCTCTCGGATGCCTCGGAAACCGGTGCAGGAAAACGCTACCTCATCCAGCACTCCGCCGGCAGCGGCAAAAGCAACTCCATCGCCTGGCTGGCCCATCAACTGATCGGGCTGGAGCACGAAGGGTCCGTGGCCTTCGACTCCATCGTCGTCGTCACCGACCGGCGCATCCTCGACAAGCAGATCCGCGACACGATCAAGCAGTACGCCCAGGTCGGTGCCACGGTCGGGCGCGCCGAACGATCCGGAGACCTCCGCAGGTTTCTCGAAGAAGGTAAGAAGATCATCGTATCGACTGTGCAGAAGTTTCCCTTCATCCTCGACGAGATCGGAAACGAGCAGCGCGGACGCCGGTTCGCGATCATCATGACGAGGCCCATTCCAGCCAGGGCGGGCGCGCCAGCGCGGCCATGTCCGGGGCGCTATCCGAGGCCGGGCGGGTCGAGGAGGACGAAACCTACGAGGACAAGATCAACCGCCTGATGGAGTCCCGCAGGCTCCTGCCCAACGCGAGCTACTTCGCCTTCACCGCGACGCCCAAGAACAAGACGCTGGAGATTTTCGGCGACACGGATGCCCAGGCGGACGGCACGGTCAGGCACGGCGCCTTCCACAGCTACACCATGAAACAGGCCGTCCAGGAAGGGTTCATTCTGGACGTGCTGGCGCACTACACGCCGATATCGAGCTACTACAAGCTCGCCAAGACCATCGAGGACGACCCGAAGTTCGACACCGGGAAGGCGCAGAGGAAGCTGCGCCGCTTCGTCGAAGGCCACGAGCACGCTATCCGCGCCAAGGCCGAGATCATGGTCGATCACTTCCACGACCGGGTGATCCGGCAGAACAAGATCGGCGGCGAGGCACGGGCGATGGTCGTGACCAACGGCATCGAACAGGCCGTCCAGTACTTCCATGCGATACGCGACTACCTGAAAGAGCGCAAGAGCCCTTACAAGGCGATCGTCGCATTTTCGGGAGAGCACGAGTTCGGTGGGAAGCCCGAGACCGAGGCCAGTTTGAACGGGTTCCCCTCCGCAAAGATAGAGGAGCGGTTCCGTGAGCACCCCTACCGCTTCCTGGTTTGCGCGGACAAGTTCCAGACGGGCTACGACGAGCCGCTGTTGCACACGATGTACGTGGACAAGACGCTCGCCGGGGTCAAGGCGGTGCAGACCCTGTCCCGATTGAACCGGGCGCGTCCCGACAAGCACGACGTGTTCGTGCTGGATTTCCTGAACGATGCCGACACCATCCAGGACGCTTTCGAACCCTACTACCGAGGAACGGTCCTCGCCGACGAGACGGACCCCAACAAGCTGCACGACCTGGTGGCCGATCTGGACGGTGCGCAGGTCTACTCCGAGGAACAGATCGACAATCTGGTTTCCCGGTACCTCGACGGAGCTGATCGCGACCGGCTCGACCCTATTCTCAACAATTGCGTGGCCGCGTATCTCGAAGATCTCGACGAGGACGGTCAGATTCTTTTCAAGGGCAAGGCCAAGGCATTCGTTCGCACCTATGCGTTTCTGGGCTGCGTGCTCCCCTACACCAACCCCGGGTGGGAAAAGCGCTCCATCTTCCTGAACTTCCTGATCCCCAAACTCCCGTCGCCGGAGGAAGACGACCTGTCCAGGGGCATCCTCGAGGCGATCGACATGGACAGCTACCGGGTCGAGAAGCGAGCGACGCAAAAGATACTGCTGGCGGACGATGCGGGTTAAACCACACCAGTTCTACGCTCCAACCGTCACAAGCTACGCTCTACTACGAAAAGTGTAGGATATTCAGCTATTTAATTGCCCTTCGTCGCCGACTCCCGGCTTGCATTCCCGTCACGAATACGTTCAAATTGTACCCAATACACCTTGACTCGCTTGCGGTTTGCTTACGTTTACGTAGCCGCGCCGCAGCCGTAGGAAGAAGGTTCGACGGAGTTCGATACATTGATGTCCGGTCTCAAGAAACACAGGATCTCCAAGCGAATGGTGGATGGATTGTCGGTTCATGGCAAATCCGCCGTGTACTGGGACCGGGACCTGCCCGGCTTTGGTGTACGGGTGTACCGCTCGGGGCGCAAGACGTACGTGGTCCAGAGCCGCGGACCGAAGGGGTCGCGGCGCGTGACCATCGGGCGCCACGGCGAGGTCACCGCTCAACAGGCGCGCAAGCGGGCCGCGGGGATCATCGACCGAATCAAGGCGGGCGAAGCGCCGCGTGCGGAAAGCGCGGAGCCTGTGGCCGAACCGACCGTGGCCGATCTGGCGCAGCGGTACCTTCGCACGCACGTGGCGGTGGAATGCAAGCCGGCCAGCGAGCGGTCGTACCGCGGGTCGCTGGTACTCATCCTGCCGGTGCTGGGCGATATGCCGGTCGGCTCGGTGGCGCGCGAGCACGTGGCGTCGCTGCACCTGGCGATGCGCGACACACCGGTCGCGGCGAACATGGCGCTGTGGGTGTTGTCGAAGATGTTTTCCCTGGCTGAAGCGTGGGGGTTGAGAGCGCCGGGCCGCAATCCGTGCCGGTCGGTGCGGAGGTACAAGACGCCTCGCAGGGACCGGTTCCTGAGCCGGGAGGAATACCGGCGCATCGGCCGAGTACTGCAACGGGCCGAGGCTGAACGGTCGGCGTGGCCGCCCGCGGTGGCGGCGATCCGGTTGCTGATGCTGACGGGCTGCCGGAGCAAGGAAGTGGCCACGCTGCGTTGGGACGACGTGGATTTCGGTGCCGGGAAGCTGCGCTTGAGGGACTCGAAGACCGGTCCCCGCATGGTGGCGCTGACGCCGACCGCGGTGCAGGTGCTGGAGGGGATTCCCCGGGTGGATGGCAATCCATGGGTGTTCGCGGGGCGTGCGCGGCGTTCCCATGTGGGCAGCCTCTGCGATCATTGGAGGCGTCTGCGGGCGCGTGCGGATCTTTCGGACGTGCGGTTGCACGATCTGCGCCACTCGTACGCCTCTCGCGCCCTGGCGTTGGGCGAGAGCCTGTCGATGATCGGCAAGCTCCTGGGTCATTCGAAGGTGGAGACGACGGGCAGATACGCGCACCTTGCGCGGGACACGGAGAAGGTGTCGGCGGAGCGTATCGCCGGCAGCATCGAGGACGACATTCTTCCGGATGTCGTTTGCGCATCGGCGCAGGCGCCGCAACGCGGAACCGCAGTGGCATGAATCCGATTCGGGGAGTTGAGCGATGGCAAAGCTGAAACGCAGGACGATCTCGCACCGCACGGTGGAGAGCCTGCATGTCGGGAAGGACACGGTGTATTGGGACCGGACGCTGCCCGGGTTCGGCGTGCGCGTGTACGCCACGGGCAGCAAGGTCTATGTGGTGCAGACGCGCTCGGGAGGGCAATCGAAGCGGGTGACGATCGGTCGCCACGGGGTGGTCTCCGCCGATCAGGCCCGCCGTCGGGCGGCGCTGATCATCGCGCGCATCAAGTCGGGCGAGCCGGCCGCGGGCGCTGCGCAACGGAAGGGGAACGGCCCTACGGTGGGGGAACTGGCCGAGCGGTACCTGCGCGAGCACCTGGACGTGCGGTGCAAGCCGAGCACGGCGAGACGGGTACGCTCGACGCTCAGAACGCACCTGATTCCCGAGTTCGGCGACTGTCCGATCGATGCCCTTGAGGCTGAAAAGATCTGGGCGCTGCGCAATCGGCTGCACGACACGCCCGCGGCGGCGAACCACGCGGTCAATACGCTGTCGGCGATGCTCGGCATGGCCGAGACGTGGGGGTTGGTGCCGGAAGGACACAACCCCTGTCCGCAGGTCGCCCGGTACAAGGTGGGCAGGCGCGAGCGGTTTCTGACGCAGGCGGAGTTTTCCCGTCTGGGACAGGTGTTGAGCGAGGCCGAGGCAAGGGGCGAGGTGTCGTGCGACGCCGCGGCCGCGATACGGCTTCTGATGCTCACCGGGTGCCGGCGCAGGGAAATCCTGCGGTTGCGGTGGGACGAGGTGGATCTGGAGCGCCGGGAGCTGCGCCTGAGGGACAGCAAGACGGGTCCGAGGACGGTGCCGCTGTCGGGGCCGGCCGCGCGCGTGCTGGCGGACCGGCCTCGCGTACCCGGCAATCCCTGGGTGATTCCCGGCAGCATCGCAGGCCGGCACGTGACGACGATAGACAGGCCCTGGAGCCGGGTCCGGGCGCGGGCGGGGCTGGACGATGTCTGTCTTCATGACCTGAGGCATTCGTTCGCCTCCCGGGCGCTGGCGCTCGGGGAGAGCCTGCCTGTGATCGGAAAGTTGCTCGGGCACACCGAGGTGCAGACCACGGCGCGTTATTCTCATCTTGCGGAGGATTCGGTGATGGAGTCGGCGGCCCGCATCGCGGCCAGCATCGGGGAAGATCTCCTTATAGGGCCGGGGACGGGAAAACACGCGTAGCCCGTGTGCGCGGGATTGGATCTGCGCGAGGTGGGACTGAATGCGCGCGAGCTGGTTGTGTAGCGCGCCACGGCACTGGACAACCGCGACGCACCGGACGCACCTTCGATGCCCTTCCCACCAGCGTCCGCGGTCGCACTACCGGACGGAAACGTCCGTAATGTCAGTGACTTACGGCCCGATCGATTCCCCGCCCTCGTACGGCTTCCTGGTAGAAACGCCGCCGCGGCTGCTTCCTGTACTACGCCTCAGCCGGGCGGGCCTCAAAAGGAGCCGCCATTATGACCGACAAACCGAAATCCACCTTCGCCCGGCGCGTCCACGCCGCCAAACCCCGCTCAAAACGCTTCGACATCCGCGACGACGTGGTCACGGGACTGATCCTTCGGGTTCTTCCGACCGGGACGCGCACTTACACCCTGGAGCGCGCCGTGCACGGGCGACGACGCTACGCCAACCTCGGCGATGCCGCAACCCTGACCGTCCCGCAAGCCCCGCAGGCTCATCGCCCACTTCACCGAACCGGTCAAGGTCGCCATCGGCCCCCGCACGCCGCGACAACCGATGACCACCTTCGCCAAGGAGTTCCTCGACCGGCAGGCCCATCGCTGGAAACCCCGGACCAGAGAAACCAACACCCGCATCGTGTGCAAATACATCGTGCCCACCTTTGGCGATAGGACCGTGGACGCCATCACGGTCGAACAGGTCAAGGAATGGTTCGCCTCCTTAAGCGATCGGCCCGGGGTCGCCAATCGTTCCATGCCGGTCCTGTCCGTCATGATGCGGATGGCCGAGCGCTGGGGCTACCGCGCTCACAACACTAACCCCTGCAAGAACACGCGCCGCTACCGGATGAAGCCCAAGGAGCGGTTCTTGTCGACGGAGGAGATGGCCCGCCTCAACGCCGTGCTCATCCGCGACGAGTTCTGGTGTCCCACCGTCGTCGCCATCGTCCGCCTGCTGATGCTCACCGGGTGTCGCGTGGGAGAAATCCGCTCGCTCGAATGGGAGTGGATCAATGGCAAGCGCATCTTCCTCCCCGATTCCAAGTTCGGGCCGCGCACGGTCTGGTTGTCGAGCGCAGCGCGGGCCGCCATCGACGCCATCCCGCGCTACAGTGACGACTGCCCGTTTCTCTTCCCCAGCCGCCCGCCGACGCGGCCCGTCGACAACATTACGTTTCACTGGAAACGCATCCGCGAGGAGGCGGGACTGCCGGGCCTGTGGTTGCACGACCTTCGCCACACCTCGGCATCGGTCGCGGCCATGAACGGGGTGGACATGGTGACCATCGCGAAGCTGTTGGGTCACGCGCTGGTGGAGACCACCGAGTGCTACGTCCACCTCTCCGACCAGTCCGTGACAGAAGCCGCAGATCGCGTGTCGGCGCGACTCAGCGCAGCACTTGCCGGAAAGACCCGCAACCGCAAACGGAGGACCCGCCATGCCAAGCGTTGAACTGACCGCGCGGCTGGCCCGCGAGAGCAAGCCCGGCAAGAAGGACACGTTCCTGTTCGACAAGACGCTGCCCGGGTTCGGGCTGCGAATCCATTCCTCCGGCCGCAAGGTTTGGATCGTGCAAACCCGGATCGAGGGCAGGAGCCGCCGAATGGTCATCGCACGCTACGGGGAAATGAGCCTGACCCAGGCGCGCCGGCGCGCCCGCGACCTGCTCCAACGCATCCGCGCGGGCGACAATCCCGCCGATGACATCCTTCGGGAAAAACGGACCCCAACGGTGAAGGCGCTGGCCGACGAATACCTGCGCCGCTGCGATCCGTATTGGAAGCTCTCCGGACGCAAGACCGTGCGCATCTATCTCAAGGCCCGCATCCTGCCGGCCTTCGGCCGCATGCCATTGGACCAGATCGGCTCGGAGGACGTGGCCGAATGGTTCGATGCCGCGAGCCGGGACAAGCCCGGCGCGGCAAACCGTGCGTTCGAGATCCTGCGCTCGATGATGTACCGAGCCGAGGAATGGGGCTTTCGCGAGCACGGCACCAACCCCTGTCTCGGCATCAGGAAAAACCCGAGACGCAACATTGCCCGGTTCCTGGATTGCGACGAGCTGGCACGGCTCGGGAAGGCTCTCGTCGCACACGAAGCCCGCTGGCCCGAGGCCGTCGCCGCAATCCGGCTGCTGGCGCTCACCGGCTGCCGCAGGGGCGAAGTGCTCAACCTGCGCTGGCGCGACATCCGAAGACACGCTATCGTCCTGCCAGACTCCAAGACCGGCCCGCGCTCCGTGCCGCTCGGAAAAGCGGCGCAAGAATTGATCCTCGCGCTCCCCGGACCCCGCGTACCTGATGCATTCCTGTTTCCGCGACATGCCAAGGGCCGGCGAGTTTGGGCACTCACGAACTGCTGGCACACCGTTCGCGCGGACGCCAAACTCGGCAGGGTCCGGTTGCACGACCTGCGTCATACTGCTGCAAGCCACGCGGTCATGTCGGGGGAGAACCTGCCGCTGGTGGGCAAGTTGCTCGGCCACCGGCGACACGAGACCACGGCGGGCTATGCTCATCTTGCCGACGCTCACCTGGTCAAGAAGACGGAGAAGGTCGGCGGACTGATTGCAGAAGCGATGGAACTCCCCAGCGGCTTGCCCCGATCTCGTTCCCGCGCTTGACGCACGCACAACCGCAGGAAATGTTAATACGTCATCCTAGATGTTCCGATCATGTGTCTTGGTCGGACTGTCTGGCATCTGAACCGCAATGTTAGGCTTTTGCCAAAGATAGTCACGGACCACGAACAGCCAGGAATCCGAATGAAATGAATGCGAGGGGGGCCGTCCATTCACGACCACGGCAAAGGGCCGGACCCGCTGAGGAAGCTCAGACTTGGCGCCGGGAAACACGCCTTCCAGACCCACCGATGAAGAATGCGCAGTCCGGCGAACAAGAGACTCGCTGCCCTCGCGGGCGGTCAGGTTAATTTACCGAGTTTGATTGCCGAACCGTGTGACGATTCTCAATTGTGGAATTGCCTTTCTGCAAACAGATGCATGCGAGCGTGAACCGCAAATCCAAAGGGAGGTCGGTGCCGAAAGTCAGCGTTCGCCAACGTCGGCAAACTCTTCCGAAATCGCCTCGACAATTTCACTGAATTCACTGTCCATGAATTTCTGAAACCAAGATTCGAGGTCGTCCTTAATTTTTTCTGCCGGTTGTTGATCAAGCGTAGCCGGTTCAACCATGTGCGCGATGTAAATCGCGGTGTACTTATTGTAGAGTTTTTTGCCGCAACCCGGAAACAACTTAGGTTTACTTTGAGCAAACTTCAACATGTCCTCTCGCAAAGTTTCGTTCTCAGATGGGCCGATAACGAGGCGCATTTTGATACTGTCACGATCATTCCTGATCTCGAACAGCAGGCTATGTCCGCTTTTGGTCCATAGGTCCGCAGGCGTGGCGTTACACGCCGGGATTTGCTTCCATTCGACCGGAAAGAAGTTGACGGTTGACTTCGTCCCACGCACAAGTTCGATACGCTTGCCCTGCTTCGATACCATCTCCTTGGCAAATTCCGATCTCTCTAGCTGATCATCTGGTGTTTGTTCAAATATGAAATCGAGGGCGACCTTGTGTTTTCGATACACGGCCTTCGCCAACTCTACGAGATAGTCGTCCATCACAATGTTTCTCCGCAGCATTTGGGCGTAGTGATTCAGAGTCATTGCAACCGCTTCACCAAGGCTCTCTCCGTGCGTACCGGCAAGAGATTCGATATTCGACAAAACATCCCGGTAACCGACGGGCAACCAATTTTCGTCGGATGGATCATCAGTTTCCGGGGTCAAGTACACGAGCACACGGCGAAAATTTGCGTAGCGTTTTTCCAAGACCCGCCGGTATCGGACCAACTGATCGGAGTGTTCGCCGGAGTCGACCTTGTTCTCGATTGCCAACAGGAACCGATGTGTTTCGTCGATGCACAGTACGTCTATATTGTGACGTTCCCGAAGCACGAGGCAACCACTGAAATCCGTTAGCACAATATCACCGACCGAGAGCGGTCGAGACTCGGATGAAATCGCCTTGACCGCAGTAACCAGAAACTGTACGAGGAATTCGGCGCCGAGTCCGTGCGTTTCTCCAGGGTCGAGAAGGAACGCCAGAAAATCCGAATGGCGTTCCTCGGCGCGAGTGTGGCGAATAGTCTCGAAAATGTTGAAGCCGCCAAGACGCGTTTCGATTTGTCCGATCCCATCCTCATCGAGTAGCAGAGCCTCGATTGCCGATTGAATATGCGTCGCCTGAGGCATTTCCCGATCAGCCGGTCGGATTGCGCAAACGCGCTGGCGCCCCATCGTCCCACTCCGACAGCCGCACTACGAAGCCAGCCGCTCTTGCCCGGTCGACGTAGCGCTCGTCCGCGGTCACCAGTACGCCTCTTTCGACAATGGCGTGGGCGTGGTATGCAGCGTCGTAGAACGTCACACCGTATCGTTTCGTCAGATTGAGCACACAACCGAGCCAAGCCGGAGACCGGGGAGCGTCGTCCAGACCAAAGCGCATAAGCACATCGAGCAATCGGCTTGCCTCACCGGGGCGTTCCCGCGCCAGCAAATTGCCAACTTCATAAATCCATAGCGTAGGCACGAGCGCACGGACACTACCGGTGGCGATGGCGTCGCGCAGTGCAAGCGCGTGCCGAACATCGTGTTCAGTCGCCGGTGGCAGAACCCATTTTAGAATGACCGAGGCGTCCGGGACGACGACAAGCGTAGCCATCAATGCGCGCCGTCGCGGTCCGCCCTTACCCAGCGCACAATTTCTTCAGAGGTTACAGGATCAGCCGCCATCGTATCGCGGTACTCATCCATTTCGGCAATCGCATCGAGCCGACGCCTGTTGATAGCCCACTCTCGCAAGGCCTGGTTGATCGTGCGGCTTCGCTCTCCGTGCGGAACTCGCTTCAGAAATCGCCAAATGTCATCCTGGACGATGATATTGATTCTTTGGCTCATTGGTCTGCAGCCCAGTAGTGTGTAGTCGGATACACACCCTACCCAACGATATGACAGCGCGCAAGCCCCTGCTGCATCCCTGCGACCGGCGCAGTTCCACCGAAATGGGTCCACCAATTCTTACCATGCATACTCAGCGCGGCCTGCCTCAGACCGGAACAGAGGAAGCTGTGGGTTAACGACAGAGTGATCGGCGCTATAATGACGAATGTCGAATTCGCTGACAACACAGCCGATGTCCCGCGCTATCTAGGCATGACTCTTGATGTTTTATGTGCTGCGCTGCTGACCAAAGGCGACCCAAACGTTGAAATGGCCCAACGAGTGACGCAGACCCTTGGGAATTGGAACTAAGTCTCGTGACAACATTTAAGCAACGCGGACATCGACGGCTTTGCTGAGCAGGACCTATGCCAATGCTCGAAGAAGCGCTATTCGCGCAATCCCGCGTTCTCAAAGACAAGCACGATGCGTTGGCGGCCGCCACCGGCGAGAATTTCAACCTGTTCGCGATCCTCGGTCGGGAGACTGACGAGGTTCGAACACATTCCGCGATCTTGGCTGAATTGCTGGACCCCAGTGGTTCACACGGCCAAGGGGCGATGTTTTTGAGGCATTTCTTGGCCCGGTTCGGAACGCAGTTCGGAATCTTCCACCTGGCGGTTGATTCGGCGCGCGTACGACCAGAGATCTGGCTCGACAGCAAGAGCCGTGTGGACATTCTCATAGAGACCGATGACACGCGCATTGTGATTGAAAACAAGATCCACGCGCGCGATCTGCCTGGGCAGTTGGAAAAATATCACGAATACGCAGTACAACGGCCGAACTCGAAGGTAGTCTACCTAACGCTAGATGGCGGCCCTCCCAGTCCAGAGTCGCGCGGAGACCTCCCTCTCGATGAAGTGGCGCTCGTTTCCTACGAGTCGGATGTGCTCGCGTGGCTCGATGACTGCGTTAAGGAGGCCGCACGCGTACCTCAAGTCCGGGAGATACTCGCGCACTATCAAGCGCTGCTACGCAAGCTGACGCGAAAGTCCATTGGAGGACTGAACATGGAACTTAAGAATCTGCTTGCGCAGAAGCACGGCGCTAAGTACAACTTCGAACTTGCCCCCAGTATCGCTGAAGCAATGACAGAGTTGAGCATCGAGACTGAATGGGAATTTTGGGAATCGGTGCGCCAACAATTGACCGAGGATGGAGAACGTTCCTGGAGTCTCACGCACGCGCCACCAGTCGATGATGATTCGGGGCCGCTGAAGGAGGTCAAACCAGACGACATTCGCCACGCTCACGGCAGGGGGCAGAACAAGTGGTACTACGGTTGGACGTTCCGCGTTCAATCCGAAACCAACCAGGACAAATATTGCTCCAATGGTGTGGAAGTCGTCCTACGGGTTGAATGCGAGAATTGCGGCTGGGGCCGCTACGGCTTGATCGCAGCCGAGAAAGAACCGGGAGGCACGTACCGCCGCGTCCGACGTGGGGATATGGGCGAACTATTCGACCTTTGGCGAGCCCGGCTGGTGGAAATAGATGAAGGATGGAAATTCGATGACGATGGGTGGCTCGCATGGAGGTATCCGAAACAAGATATCGCCCTTCAGAAAACGACCTCGCCCTGGCTGGCGCCGGAAGTCATTCGCGCGTTCACGGAGCGCAAAGGCGTCGCCCCACTGGTAGAGGAACTCGGCGACATGATCGACGCGATCTACAGCACGAAGGTGAGATCGGAGTGAGCCAACTTAGATTCTCACGCGTCGCGTAGAATTATGTGCACCGCACTGGGAATTCCGGAGACCACTTGAAGCATTCTGAGTTACTTAATCAATTCCGTGAAGAGCTTTCCCGTCTGTGTCACGAAGTGAAAACATCCGTGGCGATGGGCCACTTGGATATCAATAGGATTTGCGAAGACGTATTTTGTGGTGTCTTCAAAGAACTTTACGGCTTCAAGAACCTAAGAAACCTGAATGAGGAAGAGCAGCAGAACTACCCCGGTATCGACCTTGCGGACGATGAAGCCCGGGTGGCAATCCAGGTCACCTCGGACAAATCGCTGAAAAAAATCAAGGATTCGATCACCACGGCGAGCCAGCATGACCTCCACGAGGACTATGATCGCATCATCATTTATATTCTGACGCAGAAGCAACGCAGCTATTCCCAGCGAAGTATCGAAAAGGCTTGCGACGGGAATCTGTCTTTTGATACCTCGTCAGACATCCTTGATTTCACTGACCTAGCGACCAAGGCGGCCAACATTGAGCCAAAGAAGCTAAAGCGGGTCGTCGATATTCTGGGTTCGTACATGCGCGGCTGCGACGTAGGGCTGGCCGAACAAGATTTCGATCCACCCAAGGAACCACCCGAGACGCTTTCCGCCAATCTCATTGAAGTGTATTTTCCGCGATCTCTTTATATCGCTGAGCTGGTGCCTGAGGTATTTGATGGCAAAAGGAAACGAAACCAGAGAAAGGCGGTTGGACAGTATGTCCGGAGCGTCGAACGTAGCGTCCCGTCTGACTATGAGGTCCATTCCAACAAGCTCATCACGTTTCATAACCTCGAAGAGTCGGACAATGCCTTTACCTTCCTAGTTGACGAAGGCACCGTGGAGCCGTTCGATCCCAGCGAATACTTCTCTATAGACGGAGACTACGAGCGCGTGTTCAAGTCGCTGCTGCGATTCTGTTTGCAACAGAAACTCTATCGGCACCGCGTACTCTGGGACCATAGGGAGCGCATCTTCAAATTCCTTCCGGATGAAGATGCCGACGATGTGCGAAAGATTACTTGGACGGGACGGAAGAAAGCGAGGCGAACTGTTTTTGAGAGAAAGTTCAATCGCAATGACCCGGAAAAGGTTCTTTCGATGCGGCACTTCGCGTTCGCTGTGACCTTCCAGATAGTGGCCGACGCATGGTATATGTCCATCACTCCCGACTGGTTCTTTAGCTACGGGGAGAATTACAGGCGGTCAGCGTTTGGTGACAAGCTGATCAGTGGTCTGAAGCGAATGGAGAAAAACAGGTCCGTTTTCGATCAGTTTCGTTTCCTCTGTTCATGGCTTAGCGAACTGGATTCCAAAGACCTTTTCGCCGAAGGTGCGGCTTCCTCGCCTCAACTGACCTTCGGCCAGATACTGGAACTCAATGGTAGCAGGTATTTGAATGAGGTCTTGTGGGAACCGTTGGTTGTGGCCGAGGAAGGCGACCAAGTAGAACAGGGAAGGCTCGGTTTTCTGTGATTATCGAGCACTTACGTGAGCCGCGGTTGCTGTTCGCCAACGGCACGCATGTATGTCCCCGACGTGGCATTGCGGAGTATGGGGTGTTCGATCAGTTGCAAGCCACGCGCCGCAGCGAAATCTACGTAGCCGGAATCGGAACCTCCAACTGTATCGACCTTCTCGACAAGTGGATCAAGCGATGCAGCGGCGTTATTGCTGCCGCTTCGGACGTCAAGCAGGAAAATCTTCGGCTGCCATTCTTCGGATTCAATCGCAAGAGCGGATTTGGCACAGATATGAAGTTTTCGACCGATCTGTCGCGGACGCTGAAAAACTCGGAAGTAAAGGAAATCTTGGACATAGGAGATAGAACCAAAAGGGTGCTCAGAGCAATCGACTGCTACTATGAGAACATAAAGTTTCTGGCGCAGAACCGGCATGTGGACGTAATTGTCTGCGTTGTTCCTGAGAAACTGTACAAAGCTATTGCTATTGAGGAGCCGCTCGGTGAAGAAACTCTTGAAGATGGCGAGAATCAATATGAAGAACTGAACTTCAGGCGTGCCCTGAAGGCCAGGGCGATGCCGCTGGCTAAACCGTTGCAGCTGATTCGCCAGGTGACTCTCGACGTGAAAAAGGTGGCAAGGCAACAGGACGACGCAACGAAAGCGTGGAATTTCTGCACGGCCCTTTACTACAAGTCCGGCCCTACGATTCCTTGGAAGCTGGACCAGGACAACGCCAGGGCATCCTCATGCGCGGTCGGCATTTCTTTTTATCGCAGCAGGGATCGCCAGACACTAAGCACCAGCCTAGCGCAAATCTTCGATGAATTGGGAAACGGATTGATATTGAGAGGCACGCCAGTTGACATTGATAAGGACGACCGTGTGCCCAGGCTTTCCGCGCAACAAGCGCATGACCTGCTGGCAGCGGCCCTAAATGAGTATCGCATAGCGCTAAGGACGTACCCAGCCCGGGTAGTCATTCACAAGTCGTCCAATTTCAGCGATGACGAGATCCAGGGGTTGGAATCAGCAGCGAGCGCTGTGAGGATTGACAGCGTGGATTTCGTAACAGTGATGGATTCGAAACTGCGCCTGTTCCGCGACGGCAATTATCCACCGTACAGAGGAACCTTGGCTCAACTGGACGCGGACCGGCAGCTGCTCTATACGAGAGGTTCCGTCTGGTACTACCAGACTTACCCTGGCCTCTATGTCCCCCAGCCCATTGAGCTACGCAGTGTCAAGTGCGAGGAATCCCCGAATTTCATTGCCCGGGAGATTCTTGGGCTGACAAAGATGAACTGGAACAACACGCAGTTTGACGGCAAGTATCCCGTTACGCTGGGCTGCTCGCGCAAGGTAGGGGAAATCATGAAGTACCTCACGGACGCGGATACGCCGCAGATTCGGTATGGATACTACATGTAAGGGGCGCGGCTGGGACACGTCCAGGGTACCCACTGGGGACTGCGCCAATATCTGAACATGAAATTGATCGAGGAGACGAACTTTAAGACTCTGGGCACGGGGCACAATCCCGACGGGCTACAAATTGCGCTTATATGCTTGGGAGCAAGGCCGAGGTGGTGAGCATCTGCATGACCATTTTTTGCAATGCGATTGCGGTGGCATGACGGTCGACACCGAGTTAGCGACTTCAGGGGCACAGGAAAATGCAACGTTTATGATCTTCGATAACGTCCATGCCAAAGGGCTGCGCTCGAAATTTGCCGACGGTTCGACCTTCTACACCCAAGCTGAAAATGGTGTACGCATCAAGTCCGACGGTGCAGCCGAATTCATCTGACGCACGAAGGCGTAAATTCAGGAGCAAAAAAAGAATGCATTGCGGGGATCAAATTGACCGTGAAATGACGCCAGCGCGTATTGCCGTCAAGGCCTTGCAAGAGAAGCTCGGTATCGGCGCGTCCGACGAGTGTTTTCGCTGCGGCTCACTCGATACCCAGTGCAAACCAAGCAGCGAGAAAATGTTGGGCAAGGTCCTGATCAGCAAGGGCGATTGGACCTATGTCGGCCACGAGTACGGTCAGGCAAGGATACAAAACAAACTAGCTCGGATCCTTTTTGTATCCATGGAACGGCCCAAATCCAACCAAAAACCAGAAAAGTTTGAAGATACTCAAAGGGCCTTTCGCGAAGCCTGCTTTCACCGGCAGAATCCCCACATGGGGGGAACAGATATCGAATTGGAAGGTCTTCTCGACCCAACGACGACCCGGGAGAAGCGTTGCATGCAGTTCGCCCTGACCAACTCGATCCGATGTCGGCCTGTTTCGAACCGAGCAAATTCACAGTCGACGCCGATTATGGTCGAGGAATGTAAACGCCACACCAAGTCCATCATCTCCACATTGCAGCCAGACGTGATTGTCACTCAGGGAAAGCCAGCCTTTGGGAGCATTGCCAAGCTCTATAAGACAGAGACCGTCTACAAGGCGAAGAATGGAAGACAAGGTCAGACAGTCAGGTTTGCAGAAGTACGGCGGGGTGACAGCTTATTGTTCCTTCGAACCGCTCATCCTGCAAACCACGTTGGGTTTCGTTGGAAACGCGGACCGATCTCAGATTATCTTGGCGACGCAATTGAAGTTCTACGCAAGTTGTACGCAACCTGACGTTGAGCGCCATTGCCTAGAACGTCACGCGGCGACTCGGCCAATAAGGCAAGCGTTTCAGTTGGTTGGTGTTATTTGGTCTGGACGCGTACTAAAAACTTCGAGCAGTTCAAAGTCTCGCAATGGAACGGAACCGGTTGGGAAAGCGACGGTAAAGCGATGCTCAGGGTTGTCCGGCAGGTGCGTGTTGTTAAGCATCAGCGTGGCCAAGTCCGCCAGCTGGATTGGTAGGCTGTGGAAAGAGAAGGCATCGAAGCCGTCACTGTTGCCAGTACCCGATAATGCCCGTAAGCCACTTTCCGGCGTGAGCGGAATTCGCCGATTTCAGCCAGTAATGCGCCTTTCGGATGTTGACTTTAGCAAGGGGCACGATAACTACCCGGTCGTGATTCATTTCTCGCCGACGCCAACTATTTCAAAGGAGTCGCTGGCCTCGATGCCCGCCCCGCGGCGGGCTTGATCCAACCTCTTGCGGATGTCGGCAACGGTTCGGGCGAATTCGATCTGCTCTCGTTGACGCTGCCAGGCTTCTGCCTCCATGATCATCAGCGCCAGTTTACCGTTGACCATCAGGATGTCAGGTCTTCCGCAGCCACGACGGGGGACCGGTAAGAGCGAGGGTGCGTGTGGACAGCCCTTTCGGGCCTAGTGGCGCGGCGCGGGGCCAGGGACGGCCAGGAGCGCCGCGCCACGATCCGAGCCCGCCATGAATGGCGGGCACGTTTAGTCGATTTTGAAACTACCAAATATCCAACACAAATATTTGGCTACAAACCACGCTTTTTCGAGTACCATCGTCCGTCGCTCCAATTAAGAGTTATCACTTCGAAAGCGGATTGAATTCAATTGGAGCGTACCCGCGGGTGCTCAAGTCGCGACGTAACGCAAAAGTCGTGCCCGGGAGCGACGGTCGCCGTCTCCGTTTGTTCATTCTGGCTCCACAAGTTGCAACGCTACTGCCTGGGAGCGCGGGTGTCTTGTCACTGTCGCGTGAACACCGCCAGACTTGCGTGAATTCGATATCCGTCGGGCTCTCGTATCCCCAGTCCACTCCCTACAAGAGCCAGACGCGCCCGTCGGGGCGACGAGGTGACCGGCGTGGGTTGTCGCCTTACCTTCAAGACACTTCATGGCCGGCCGTAGTTTCCGTCGATTTCATGAGTTCGTTTAAACTCGCCATGCGACCACGACGTAGTTCCTCAATGCCAGCTTTCACTTTTTCGAGATATTCCACCGGATTCCAGCCTGCTAACTCTTCGTCCGGAATCCCGTATTTTCGACGGATTTCTTGGGCCAGTCCTATGGCAGCAAGCCCAAGTTTCGCGTATTGATAATGCCGCTCCTCATACACCTCGTCATAGTCCGGTGGAAAGGCATTTTCGCTTGCAGATTCCACGATCCGGTTTGCCGCCTCGGCGCGATTTGTAAGAGTAAGCAGCCGGTACATGAGTTTATGATTGATGCTGTTCCAATCAACATCCGACGGATAGCTCGGCGGGAACGGACGAGCAATCTGTGTCTCAAGGTATCCGTCTTTGTTACGTTGCCCGTTGTCCATCGCAACTTCTGTACACCGATGCACATACTCATCCAAGATGCAAACCACTCGCATAGCCAGATACCGGGCTCGCCGCTTACGGGCAATCCGTCCGGACCAGATATCTTTTGCCCAAGTAAAAATGAGGCCAACCAGAACACCGATAAGGCCGAAGACAGCCTCGCTCATCGAACAGCTCCTTACTTTTCTCTACGGTAAACAGGAAGTAGCGTGGAGGTGGTCTTAGTGTGCGATTCCTGCTGGATCTGTACCATGTCGTCTTACCTATTTCGTCTCAAGTTTTTTCATTGCATTTTCTAGGACCAAGTATGGTTCTATGCTTCGGTTGCCGCCACCGATAGGTTCTCGGCGACCTCGGGGACCGGTTTTCCTAGCCGGCGTCGGCCAGTGGTTCGCGCTGAAGAGCTTTCAACTTCTCAAAGATCCCTTCGATCACGTTGATCTTCCCGGCGAACAATGCCTCGGGACCGCCGGCATGCACACTACTGAACGGTGCCTCGTAGAGCGCCGATGGCTCCATGACACCTCGCGCCGTGAGTTGGTTGATCACCATTTCAATGAAACGGATCTGCGGCGTGGTCAGGCTTCGGTTGGAGAGGAACTCCGAAAAGACCTCCTGTGCTGCAGCGCGGTCCATCCCCACCATGCTCCGCACGAAATGTGCCAGGGAAGGAGCGTCGCTCCGCGCCAGGAGGCCCGTCAGCAGCGTCGGGCCGTCGTCCTCGCCGATATCGACCAGTGTCTGCTCGAGCCCTTGCAAGTCGGTAGCCGTGAGCGGCTGGTTGGTCCGGAGTCGATGGATCACGATGTGGTCGAGATGGTTCTTCAGGTACTCCTGCACCTTCTTCTCATACAGGACCCCGGTCATCTTCGGCAGGCTATCGGCGGTGCCCTGCCGCACGGCGACGATCTCGTCCTGGAAATCGGTGTAGACGATCTTTCGCGACTTCCTGTCCAGGAAAGGTACCAGGCCTCGCAGGCGCAGGCGCAGTTCCTCAAGACCGTCCAGGGCGATGCCTTCCCAGAAGGCTGTCTCCTGCACTGATGCCAGGTAGGCGAGCTGAGCCGCCACCGCGGGAATTGTGCTCTTCTCTTCGAGCAGCATGGCGATCTCCACCACCCGTCGGCGGTGCTGCTCAAGTGTGCCCGTGTCACCCTCGGCGAAGGCCAATTGCATCTTCAGCGCCGTGAGATCGAACAGGCGCGATTCGATGTCGTCGGTCTCAATCTCGCTGGGCAGCCCGGCAACCTCACTCTGCAGGGTCTCGACATCGGACGCGGTGAGCCGCTCCCATGACTCCCGCTGCTGGAATCGCTCGACGGCTTCAAGCTGCATCCGCACGATGAAGTTCTCGCGGTTCATCGCCGCGACTTCCCGGTGAAGTTCCGTCGTCAACGCCCCGGCCAGCGCCATCTCCGGGTCCAGGTCCGGCGTGGTCTGGACACTTGTCAGCAACTGCACCCGAGCACGAAAGATCCGCGTGCCGAGCGGCATGCCGCCACCGGGCTCGATCCCCTCCGGCTGCTCACGGAAAAAGTCGAAGTTGAAACAGAAGTCGAAGACGCGAAAGTCGTGCTTGTTCTCCCCGGGTCCGAAAAGATCGGGGCACAGTCGCGTGCCGCGCCCGATCATCTGCCAGAACTTGATCCGCGAGTAGACCGGCTTGAAGAAGACCAGATTGGCCACCTCGGGCACGTCGATGCCGGTATCGAGCATGTCCACGGAGATCGCGATGTGCGGCGCCTTGTCCTTCCGTGAGAAGTCGTCGATCAGACTCTGTGGATACTTGGCGTAGTGATCGATGAGGCGGGCGAAGTGCCCAGCGTACTGCGGGTAGTGGCGGTTAAACCGCTCTTCGATGAACTTCGCATGCTCGTGATTGCGCGCGAAAATGATCGTCTTGGCCAGCCGGTCGCCACCGTCGACCGTGTGGCCGCGCTGCATGAGATGTTGCAGCACCTTGTCGACCGTGTCGCTGTTGAAGAGCCAATTGTTGATGGCGGACGCGTTGACCCGCTCCGGCAGCGTACCATCGTCCTCGTCGTCGCCCCAGTCGAGGCTCTCCCACTGTTCCTGCTCTTCCTCGCTGAGCGAATCGTAGTCGATGCCCTCGCGCGGAAACCGGAGATCCACCTGCTGAACCTTCGGCGGCACGAGGTAGCCGTCCGCCACCGCGGTCGCGAGTTCGTACGCGTCGGTGGGCACGCCCGGCTCCAGGTCAAAGAGTTCGTAGGTGTTCCGGTCGACCTGGTCCCGGGGCGTTGCGGTCAGGCCCACCAGCAGCGAGTCGAAGTACCGAAAGATGGCCCCGTACTTCTGATACACCGAACGGTGCGCCTCGTCGATGATCACGAGATCGAAATGCCCGACCCCGAATCGGACCTCGGTGCCTGATGTCTCGTTGATCAGCCCCATCATCGTCGGATAGGTGCAGACGTAGACCCGGCCCGCCTTGTCCTTCTCGGTCACCAGGTTGACCGGGCTCGATTCCGGCAGGTGGGCCTTGAACGCCCCCACCGCCTGATTCACCAGCGATATCCGGTCCGCCAGAAACAGCGCCCGCTTCACCCAACCCGCCCGCTGCAGCAGGTCAACCAGCGCGATTGCCACGCGCGTCTTGCCGCTGCCGGTCGCCATCACCAGCAGCGCCTTGCGCCGCGCCTGTCCGAATTGCTCACCGATGCTCCCGATGGCCCGCTTCTGGTAGTACCGCCCGGCAATGGCGTCCTTCACGCCCGAAGCGTCCAGCGGTTCGCGGTGAGATCGGCGATGCAGCAGTGACGCCAGCTCGTCCTTCTTGTAGAAGCCGGCGACGACTCGCGGCGCGTAGACCCGGTCGTCCCAGAGGTAGGTTTTGTACCCGTTTGTGTAGAAGATGACCGGGCGCTGGCCGTGCATGGCCTCCAGGCAGTCCGCGTAGAGTTTGGCCTGCTGTCGGCCCACTGCCGGATCGACAGTGGTCTTTTTCGCCTCCACCACCGCCAGCGGCTTGCCGTCATCTCCCCACAGGACGTAATCGGCGAAACCGAGACCCGAGGCGTTCGGCATGCCCGTGACTTCGTACTCACGGTCGTGTTCCCGGTCGAGCGGCCAGCCGGCGCGCTGCAGGGCCAGATCGATGATCAGCCTGCGGGTTTTGCTCTCGTTCCAGTCGCGCGTCTCTGGGACGGTCTCGTTCTCCGCCTTGATGGCGGCGAGTCGTTCACGCAACGCCTCCAACTCGTCTTCGATCTCTTTGCGCGCGTCGTCGGCTGAATCCAGTTGGCTCTTGAGGGTCTCCAGTTCTTCGACGGTTGCTGGCGTGGCGCCGGTTTCGAGTCTGGGGACAAGGGACTCATCGAAGGTCTTTCCGTGAAGATTCTCCGCTCCTTTCCGCAGATAGGTGCGACCGGCCCAGTAGAGCACGTGCGCCAGCTCTCGCACGACGTTCAACGCGTGCTCCGGCGCGGGTGTCCTGTTGCCGTGCACCGCCACGTTGCCCGCCTGTCGGACGTACTCCGCCTTCTGCCACACGACCTCGGGCACGATTGCACGGAACGCGGGCTCGCTGAGGTAGCCGTCCAGGTTCGTGACCTTTGGTGGGCTCAGGGTCTTCTCGACCTTGTAGACACGTTTGACCAAGCGCTCCAGCGCATGGCGTGCATGGAAGCAGGAGGCCCGTGGGTCGCCGTAAACGTGGTGCTCTGCGTAACTCGCACTCTCTGCCGCATGCGGGAATTCCTGCTTCAGGAACTGGAAGTTGGCAGAGACTTCCATTGCCGCTTAGAGGTCTCCGCGGAAGGCGCGGGATTGCAGGCAGGCAAAGAGGGTGTCGAGTTCAGCCAGATGGGCGCGCTGGCAGGTCTTTTGTTGTTCGACGGATTGGACGATGGCCGCGAAGCGATGTTGGAGGCCGAGAGGGGGTAGCGGCACCACCAGCGACTTGAGTCTAGTTGTGTTCAAGAACGAGTAAGCTCTGTCATCACCAGATGCCCTCAAGCCGGAGAGCCGCTCGCCACAGTAAGTGTAGAGGGACGCGAAGAAAACAGGCAACATCGCGGCCGAATCGAGCGCCAATCGGATTAGGTTCGTACCAATAATGGACTGGTCGACCGTAGGCATAGCCACGCACATTCTGCCTACAGTACCGGCGCGTGAAATAAGGATGTCTCCGGGTTTGACAGAATATCGGCATAATTCAGCGAACTTCTCTGGGGTTATGAAAAGGCTTCGTTCCTGACTGAACTGATTCGGCTTGACATTGTCGATGCCCCAAACCGGGATACCGTCTTCAACGTACTCATGTTTCTTAAGCGCGCTGCCGAATGGTCCGCAGCAAGTTCCAGCACGTGTCTTGCTGAAGTAATCCTTCAGTCGGCCGACGCGCCACTCAAGAGGATTGGTGACGGGGTCGCCGAACATGTCGAGGAAGGTGGATTGGAGGAGGATATCGAGCTGGGCGAGGGCCTCGCGGCGCTTGGCTCGCAAGGCGTCCGCCGCATCCAGAATCTCCGCAATTCGCTTCTGCTCGGCGAGGGGCGGGAGTGGGAACCTCACCCTCTTCAGATCCTTAAGGATAATGCGCCGGATTGCGGAGCCCGTCTTGCTCTGAGCGGCTTGGGTTAGGCAGTAATCTGTCTTCAGTACCCACCCAAAGTAACTAGCGTCAAGTCTCGAAGCATCGGGTCTGAGAATCGCCAACGAAGACAGAACGGCGAACGCCTTTCTAGTTACAACAACGTAAACCTTTCCTACGGTTCCGTCCTTTGAGAATAGAACATCGCCCGGCTTGGGCGCGCTGTTCCCTTTGTCAGCCTTCTCGAACTCGTCCTCGGTGATATGAGAGCATCCGACCAAGTCTATATGGCCGTCATTTGAAAAATCTTTAACCGTAAGGAATGGTATCCCCTGTCCTACGTCAGGGGGAGTGTAGTGAGTCCCGTCCGTAACGAGCGAGCAGGTTTCGTCGATCGTAGTCTGCTGCCAATTCATCGCAGCAACTCCTCTAACTCCTCACGCCCCCCCGCAATCTCCTCCTCCAGTGTCGCTAGCCGTTCAAGGATCATCCGCGGTGGATCGTATTCCACCGCCTCATATTCCACTTCTTTGTAGCGGTTAATGGAGAGATCGTAGTCGTTGCCCGCGATTTCGCTCTTGGGCACAAAGAAACTTTGGTCTGTCCGCGCCCGCTTGCTCTCCGCCTTCCGGTTCTGCCAGCGCGTGAGAATGTCAGCAAGGTCACTCTTCTCCGGTTGCGGGGTCCGCTTGTCGTCCAACGAGAAGCCATCCGCCCGCATGTCGTAGAACCAAACGTCGTCTGTGCCACCGGAGTTTGTCTTGGCAAAGAGCAGGAAGGCGGTGGAGACCCCGGCGTAAGGCCTGAAGACGCCGGAGGGCATGGAGACGATGGCGTCGAGCTTCTGTTCCTCGACCAGAATCTTGCGCAGGGTTTTGTGCGCTCTGCTCGACCCGAAGAGTACTCCGTCGGGCACGATCACGGCCGCGCGGCCGCCCGTCTGAAGCAGCCGCAGGAACAGGGCAAGAAACAGCAACTCGGTCTTCTTCGTCTTGACGACCTGCTGCAGGTCCTTGGCGGTGGACTCGTAATCGAGACTGCCCCTAAACGGCGGATTGGCGAGGACGAGCGAGTACCGCTCGGCGTCGTCCCCTGCTGCTGAGTCTGTCTCGGCCAGGGAGTCCTTGTAACGGATGTCGGGATTCTCCACGCCGTGCAGCAGCATGTTCATGCTGCCGATACGGAGCATGGTGGTGTCAAAGTCATAGCCGTGGAAGGTGCCCTCGTTGAACCGACGGCGGGCTCGGGCGTTCTTGTAGATGCGGTCGCCGTGGTGCTCGACGAGATACTCGGAGGCCGCGACAAGGAAGCCGGCGGTGCCGCAAGCCGGATCGCAGATGACGTCGTTCGGCGTCGGTGCGGTCATGTTCACCATCAGCTTGATGATGTGGCGCGGCGTGCGGAACTGCCCGTTCTGCCCGGCGGTGGCAATCTTGCCGAGCATGTATTCGTAGAGATCGCCCTTGGTGTCGCGATCAGCCATGTCGATATCGTCGAGTTGGTCGACCACATTGGCCAGCACCCGGGCAGTGGGCATCATGAAGAGGGCGTCCTGCATGTGATGGCTGTAGGTGGATCCCTCGTCCGAGTCCTCCGTCCGGCCCATCGATTTGATGAAGGGGAACACCTCGTCGCGCACCGTCTCGAACATTTGCTCTGGCGCAAGCTCCTTGAAACGTGACCAACGCAGCGCATCTTGGCCGGCGGTGAACACCGGCTCCTCGATAGGATTGCCGGTGCGGGCGGCCTTATGCTCCTTGCGCGTGTGCAACTCGTCCAGTCCTTTGATGAAAAGCAGGTAGGTGAGCTGCTCGATGACCGAGAGTGGATTCGAGATGCCGCCGGACCACATGGTGTTCCAAATTCGGTCGATCTTGGACTTCAGTTCACCGGTGATCATGATTTCATTTCGTCCTTCTCCATTGAGTCTTCGTACCGCTTGGACGATGAGGTGGAACCCATCCGTGTAAATGCTGCTAGCTGGTCGTTTCCAGCAGCGACAACTCCACCGGATGCGATCATATCAGGCAACCTGTCGCCCCAGATTCGATCATGGCCACGTTGGCACCGCGGCAAACCGAGCGGATCGCAACTTGGCCGAACACACATTGAAGCGGCTCCAGAAAGTTGCTCCGAGGGGCCATAATCGGCCTGGCGCACAGGCGTTAGGCGACTCGTGAGGTCCCAGTCGTATACGGCAATCGTGTATCTGCAAAACCCATCCATGCGCTATTCATTCCGGAAAATTGTCACCGGCGTACGTGAATTGCGTTCTACTACCACGAAGCCCATGTGATAAAGATTCCTACTCAAACAGTTGTCCGCCTTCAGCGCGGCCACAACATTCGCGTCCAACTCAAGGCTGTCCAGCAAGGCCATGCGCAATTCCGGTTTTCCGCTGCGATCAATTCCGTTCTCTCTTAGTCTTGACGCGATTTCCGACGCATGAGACTCGAACAATTCCTGGTGCTTTCTCACTTCACGCAATAGCTGACTCGCCCGAACGCTGCACATCAGGCTTGAGCCGTCCGTTGTCGTCCCACCCCCGAGCGGCACCGCAACAGCGCCGTCCATTTCCACTGCGCACACGATGTTGCTCTTTCTGAGCGCTTTCCGTTCTTCGTCACTCCTCGGCGTTCCTGGCAGGATTCCCTTGAGTACGTTCGGCTCGATCAACTCCGGCCAGTTGGATTCCACGATCTTCAACAAGTCCTGCCGAACCCACAACAGCCCATGTGGATCAGTGTGCGGCCGAACATCCACGAAAAACGCCGCCTCGTCCGTCACGATGACGAACAGCAAGTAGTCCGATCGCTCCACGAATCCAGACTCCGTTCGTTTCGTGCTGAGGTGAAGGTGATGCATCCCGAAATCCCACAGCAGCCCGTCCTTGCTCCTCGGGCCCGTCGCGTAGGCGATCCGTTTACTCAGAAAGCCGTTGACATTCTCACCCTCTACAAAACGGTGCCGAAGCAGGAACACCGCCCGCCACGCAGCCTTCTTCCTTTCCCCGTTCTGCGGATTGCCTGCCCCCGTCTCCGACAACCGTCCCAATGACGTATGAATCTCATCGGAAAAGCGCACCTGCCGAGGCACTTCCGATATCCGCCGGTTAACCATTTCCAAGTAGCGGAGAACCAACTCGCCGAATTCCAGTCCAGGGTCATAGGAGATTTCGAGTTCATCAAACTGCGACAGGAAAATTCCTCTCAGATCGCCTGCAAAATCCATACGGTATCCTGTGCTTTATCATCCGTGGACCACCATGGGCTCGCTCCACAGCTCTCAGCTCACGTTGCCCAGGCTCACCCAATCACCCGCCAACCACTCGTACACCTTCGGGTCTTTCGCCTGCTTGCCATGACCGCCAGACTCTTTCGTCCAATCGTCCGGGTGCGCGACGAAAGCCAGATAAACGTTTCCGTCGCAGCGGCTTGCGATCGCGCCGCAAATTCCGCGCAGTTCCTTGCGGTTTCGCTCCCGGTGCGCGGCAACAAATAGCTTATTTTCGGCCGATCCCAGGACCAACTTGCTCATGTCTATAACCAGTTCCCGAGTGTCACTTCGGTTGAACTCCGATTCGACTTGCCAGTGGCACCGGTCAATGAACTCCAGGCGATTGGAATGCTGCTGCAGCGACTCCGTCTCCGACACACTGCACACCATCAAATCGAACAGGAACTCGTGCCGTCGGAAATGCTCCTTGTTGTCTTCGCCGCCTTTCCAGAAAACACGATAGGGAGTCTTGCGATCGCTGTCCCGGTACTTCCTTGGATACTCGCCGCAGAATCCATCAGCCAGCGTATTGACCCACTTTTTCGAACGACACGCGTTTTGCCGCTGCTTGTTAGGCCCCTCCTTTGCACCGGCACGAGCGCGTTTCCAAGCCTCGTTGACCACCCTCCGCAAATTTCCCCGGTGAACCGGCATAGCAACCTCACTATCGACAATCCCGGCGCAAGTCTGCTTCACCGGGTCGAGCCATTCAAGAGGACATGGAATGGGGTCAGGGACAGCTTTTCCATCGGCGTCGACCGCCGGCGACTCAGGGGCTCCTAGCTACACACAGTTGCTTCCCCTTCGCCGCTTTCCGGCGCGGAAAAGCTTCGACCATTGCGTCTACCGCTGGGCGGGCCTTGTACTCGCTGCACGCCTCGACCGCCAGTCCCTACTCATAAAATTGTGCGGAAACGTTGCCGATGTGCCAATGACTGAGGCAAGCAAACACCGCCTATACTGTGATCGCTTTTCCCGCGCGCCATCCATCCCGCTCCAGGATTCGTTTACATGAATATTCACCAAGTTGTTCAGACTCTTAACGAACGTTCCGTGTCCGGCCAGTTCGAATTCGGCAAGCGGTTCCATATTCCGATCTGCTACCGGCAGGTCGTTGTGGAAGATTGAGTATCGCGGGGGATTTCCGATTTTCGGCCTACGCGGATCTTGCTGCCAATTCTTCGCCTGAGCACACCCTGTCCAGCAGCGGGAAGATATTGACGAGGCCGGCAAGAGCGCGTTCCAAATGCGCCGCAACCGCATCCCGAACCGTCCTGTTGGAAACACCGCGCGCAAGGGAGAGGAACAAAAAACTCTTGAGTCCGATTCAGTTTCCGCGCAAATGCCCGCACGACCAAGCGCGACCGAGCGTCTTCACGGCATCGCGCCTAGACTCCTTGAGCCGGATTGATGTTTACAGTTGAGTCAAATTTTACGCGGCGAGTCGTTGTCCTTTCCAGAGGCGTTGGATTTCGTTGTCGAAGGAGCGGATGGCGCGATTGACGCGGGCGTTCGGGCGGGTGGCGTCGAAGGCGGCGGACAAGACCGGACGGAGCACGCGGGCGTAGGTTCGGTGGTAGCACAGGGCGATGCGCAGGCCGGCCTCGGTGAGGCGGTAGCGGTGGCTGCGCGGGATCCGTTGGATGAGCCCGTGCAAGCGCAGGCGGCGCAGGTCGTAGGTCATGCGGCCGCGGTGGTATTCGTCCACGGACAGGCCGATGAGCGGGGCGACGCGGTCTCGCAAGTCGCGGTTGCGGAAGCCTTCGGGCAGATGGCAAAACGCGACCAGGGCGCCGAGCAGGGCCTGCACGCGCGGGTCGCCGAAGCGCAGGGCCGAGGCCCGTTGTCCGTCCACGAGGCAGGGCCGGTGCAGATCGTCGAACCGCCCGGCTCCGATGGCGCAGTCGTGGCTGATGCGTTGGACGCCGAGCAGGCGTCGGTTGGCGGCGAAGCCGATCTTCTTCAGATCGTCGAGGTTGCATAGCCGTCTGCCCACGTCGAAGTCGTAGGTGTCGTTGATCACCGTCTCGGTGCGCAGGGCGCGCCCTTCCTTGTGATATTGCTTGATGCGCGAGTGCTTGTAGTCGATGTGCAGCGAGGGCGCGACGCCCTCGGTGATGACGCGGGTTCGATACCGCGAGGGGGTGCGTTTGGTGACGCGACGATTGAAGATCAACTGCACGTGCTCGGGGCGGCCCAGATCGACGTTCTCGCGGATGACCTCCTCGAAGAAGACCCGGCCCTGCACGGGCCGGTCGAAGACCTGGGTGAGGGCGAACTCCGCCTGGAGCATGGAGACGTCGTAGCGGATGCCGGCGGCGCGGTCGTGCGCGGTGAACGGGTGCGGCAGGCGCCCAAGCCACTTGCGCAGCAGCGCGTCGATCCGCCCCGCGGTGAGCCCGTCGGCCAGGCGCTGCATGAGCGCGGGCTCGGCACACTCAAGAACCCCGTTGTCCAGCGCCTTGAAGGCGACGCCGCGCTTGGCCAACTGGCACTTGAGGTACTCGTGCCCGTTGATGCACAGCTTGGCGTTGTACGGGAAGTAGGAACAGAACTTGAGAAAGAACGGCCCGAAGTCCTCGTCCACCGCGTAGACGTAGTAGTGGTTGACCATCGCCGTGGAGGACACCAACCACGGATACGGGCCGAACTCCGGATCCTGGCGCCGCTCGGTGCGCACCACCCGCGCCTTCTCCTGCGCCTTGCCGATGTACAACACCCCTTCGGTACCGCGGAACCGGCGCAGATACCCCTGCGTGCGATCGTCCTTGCGCTCGAAACGCTCGAACCGGATCAGGTCGATCCCCTGCCGCCGCGCATACCGTTCGATCGATCGCACGAAGGCGCGCGTCATCGGCGCCATCAACGCCGAGGACGGCACCGGATTGCCGCGCACCGCCCGGAAGAAATGCGCCGTCCCGGCGCCGCTCTGCAACATCGGCACGTACACGTTCAGGTACATCCGGTCGATGCACTCCAACTCCAACTCCGTGTGCTCGGACAGCGCCTGCGCGGCGCTTCGTGCTATGGTCATCGTCAGGACTCCGGTCGATGGGCTCCCCACCGGCCACTATAGGCCAACGACGCCTGGAGCGACTATGAACGCGGCTTCGCGCCGCAGAGCGGAGCAGCGGCCGGGGTCCGCCTCCACCGCCGGTCAAACCAACACACGACTCGTCGGTCTGAGGCGAAGCCTCGCTAGTCATTATTTTGCCACTTTCGGCAAGCGGGCGTCTTGGGGGTTCGCGACGTCGATGACGCAGACTGAGATATTCCGTCGTTCCTCTGCGGACAATCCGTCCTCCGAGCGTTGCTTGAGCTCCCCGGCACTTGCCGGAATGCCAAACGGCGCAAACGCTGGTTGTGTACCGCGTGCGGCCGGCCCTCTGGCGGCGCCAGCCGCTGCGAAGCCTGCGCGCGCAAGTCCTGGGCACGTTCCGAACATGTGCGCGGGGTGCCGCTGTACCCGCCCGGCTGCACGGTCGTGGACGCCATTACGGGCGATGCCCATGAGACATTCGAGAGCTGGGAGGACGCGGTGTTGTACCTGTCGTTCAAGGGGTTGGCACTGGAGGACGTGGAATTGCTGGCGGACCGCTCCCCGATGGCCACCCTCACGGCCGCGCCCTGGGAATGATTCGGGCGCTGCACGCAGCAGGTACTGCGTATGCCAGCCACTGCGAGCAGCAAACATCGCCGGCCGCAGGCATTGCCAGCCGCGGGCAGCGCCTGGCGTTGCCGCTCCGCGATACGTCAAGTGCGGTGCAGACATTCCGGTCCGGCTGGGCGCTACGCGGGCGGTCCGGCACGGCGGACTCGCGGCCTTGCCGAGGCGGGCGTTCAGGACTTGCGGTTGCGCTGGTGGCGACCGACATAGCCGACGACCACACGTTGCGTCTCCTCGTCCCATGCGAAGCCGATGCGGATGGTGCTGCGCGGATCGAAGGACGTGCCCTTGCCGATGTGGTTGGTGACAGCCACCGCGCGGCCGTCGAACGACGTGCGGTACCACTCCGGGTACATACCAACGGTGACCTGGGACTGGTCCGGCTTGTGGAACCAGCCCGGGCAGGACTCCTCGATGCCGGGCGCGCCCCGGCGCCGGTAGGCGGTCGCGAGCCAGGCGAGCGCATCGAACACCTCGGCCGGCTTGGCAAACGGTACGCCCGGGTCGGACTTCGCGTTTAGCGAAATGGCCAGGGTGTCGGGAAACGACCGCGCGGCCACGTCCAGTGCGACGGCTACACTTGTGATCTCCGTCGCCCTGCCGTCCTCCCCGGCACGCGCCCGACGCGCCTCCACGTAGGCCCTTCGCCAGTCCTCCTCGGTGGACCGGGCGCTGTCAAGCTCGCCGCGCAGGCGACCGTTCTCGTCGTCGATTTGTTGCTTCGCGAGCCGCAGCGTGGCATTGGACTCGGTCAAACGGTCGCGTTCGGCCTCCAGTTCCGCCGCCTCGGCGCGCAGCCGGTCGCACTCCTCCCTGGCCTTCCGGTAGGCGCGGCGCATCTCCGCCAGTTCCCGCGGCTTGGGTTGGACCTTGTCTTCATTCGGCGGGGCCTCTTCCGTGTCGTTCGGCTCCGGATCCGCGTCGCGCGGCAGCGCTTCCCACATCGGCGGGATCGCGAGAACAGCCGCTTCCAGTTCCGCTCGCCGTCCGGCGCGTTCGGTCTCCTCCGCCAGCGTCGCGCCCTGGGGACGCGCGGGGCGGTACAGTTCAAGCGCGTCTCCGAGTTTTTCGGCCAACCACACGGTCTGTTCCGGGTCACGCGCGCTGTCGGCGAGCCACGCCTCCAAGTCGATACCGAGGTAGCACAATTCCTCGTCGTATTCTTCGACAATCCGCAATACGGCAGCGCCGCGGGCCGCGAGCGCGGCCAGGCGCCGCTCTTCGATTTTCTGGTCGCCGAGCATGAGCAGGTACAGTGCGAAGTCCCCTACCTCCTCCCATTCCGGCGCGTCCGGGTCGAGCTCTTCGAGTTCGTCCAACCAGTCCAGGAAACGCGGCGCGTCGAGCCTCGGCAGGGCCGGCGGCGCGGGCAGTCGGTTGGCCGCTACCGCGAGCATGAGGCCGATGGCGTCCGGGCTCGCCTCCGGCAGCCTTTCGGCGAGGGCGTCGCGGCGGTCCAGCCAGTCCGCGAACGGCCAGGCGCCATCGAACCCGCCGTCGGCGATCTCCGCGCCGGGCGGGATGCCCGCGTTCTTGAGTTCCCTTAGGGCCTCATCGCGCAGTTGGGCATCGGCGGTGGCCCAGAGGTTCAGGACCGCGCCGGCAAGTCGGTCGAAGCCGCGTTCGATCGCGTCCAGCACCGGCGCTACAAGCAGGCCGGGAGGTGCCTTGGAAGCGTCGCGGAAGCCGTCCATGCGTAGCTTGCGCAGGTGCCCGTTGAGGCGGTTGCGTAGCGGCGGGGCGGCACCCTTGCGCGCGCGTAACGCCGTCCCGACGACGGCAACGCGGAACTCCTCGCCGAACAGGCCGAAGATGACGCCCGCAGGATTATCGTCGGCCAACGTCTCGCCGGTCGGTGGCGCGGCATCGGACCCGGCCGGCACGGTGCGGTTGTCCGTGCCTTGGGGACGCTGGGACCGCTCGACTGAATCGACCGAGACTCGCCCTGCCGGATCGGAGGCACTCACGGCGAACAGCGCGATTGCGGTCGGACGTCAGGGCAGAGTGCAACGGAAATCGGCATGTGATTGCACGACTTTGAAAAGTCAAACATACGCCGTCGGCGAGTCCGGCGCCAGCGCCGCACGGCTTCACGCACACGGGATTCCCGACAGCCGGTTCACGGCGCCGGCGTCAACACGAGACTCCGGTAACATCCACGGCGACAGGGACCAACGGGTACCGATCGACCTGACAGGTGATTTCGTCAATGCACCGCGCAGGGCGGGCGGGGACATGAAACTCATAAAGGTCGTCAATATAGATCTATCTGGCTACAGAGTGCGCTCCGGGGAAGTAGCCGGGCAACTTCAGACGGCCTGCAAACCGGTAAACCGGACCAGGGTATTCGGCCGGACGGCATTCACTCAGAACGGCCATCCCCAGCGCCGCTGCAGCCGCCGTTCGCAGCCCTGCGGTTGCCCGTCGTACGCCTCGGCTCGGGTAACTGCATTTCGGGTCGCATCCAGCAACCAGGCCTTGTCGCTGCAGGTCTGCCGGGAGTACCCGCCGTGGCCTTCGTGATAGGCGAGGTACAGGCGGCAGGCATCGGTCTTTTCGTTCCGATTGCGCTGATGGCTCAGGTCGTTTTACCAGCCCACGAAATCGACGGTATCGCCGCAATTCGACTGGCTCGCGCGTCGGTGACCGCCCCCCGGTATCGTGCGCTCCGCGCCGCCTCGTTCCCATCCCCCTTTCGTTGACCAGGCTGTTGAATCGATTATCCTGCGCCCCGTTTTGCCTCGCGAAGTTCCCGCAGGTAGTGCCCAAGACCGGCGCGGGAATCGCCGGCGCACAGGTGATGCAGCAATTCCACATAGTGCCCGCTGCGGCGTCGGCCCTCTTTCGCTTTCCCGTTCGCAAACATCAGGCCCTTCGGATTGACGAAACTCAGTACCCGCTTGAGCGGTTCCGAGCCCCAGACGATGCTTTCGCAACTGCCGTCGAATTGCCGCACATCGCCGTCCTGGGCGGCATCGTCCGGGTCGCCGCGCCAAGTCAGGTTGACAGTGCCATTTGGGTTGAAGAACACCATCTCCGAGTACGGCAGATGGTCGTGTATGAACCACGCCAGGACGCGCCAGTCGCGCCCCGGGTTGTCTTCCAGCCAGTCGACGAATTCCGGGATGACGATACACGCCGTCGCCCCCATGAATCCGTCTTCGTCCAGATGGTCCCAGATGTGATTCGCGCGGCTCGCCTCGTTCGAAGAGCAGTTCATGCCGTGGCAGTTGCAGTAGCCGTTCACGTTGACGCTCCGGAAAGCCGAACGGATCGTGACGTGACCGAACACGTGCCGAAGCGGTTCAAGGAGATTCCTGCAAAGCGCCCTGCCTGACCTGATGGCCAGTTCCGCATTGTCCGGCACGTTGGCGATGCCGTGAACATCGGCCACCTCCGAGTACAGGAAGTCCCGCATGAAATAATGCTTCGACAACCGAACCCGGCCGAAACTGTCGAGCGCACGAAGAACCGGCTTGTTGGGTTCTATGTCAGAACTAGGTCCCGGTTCCCCGCCCCCGTCCTTGCCGCACTTCCAGGCCAGCCTCGAGCAGACACTCGGTCTTTGCCTCTTCGCGAACGCCTTCAGCTTGGCACCTTTTCCTTTACCGATACCGTCTTTCAATTGGAAATCTCCCTTTCCTGTCCCATTCAGTTTTAGACCTGGCCGCCTGTCACATACCCTGCGACTCGCACCCGCTCACACTCGGTCCCGTCCTCCGGCCGGTCGACCGGCCGGCCCGTCGTCGGCTGACTCGCCGCTCGCAGGCAGTCACTCGCCGAACAGCCGGGCGTACGCCGGGGAAATGACCTCGTACCGGCCGTCGAGCCGCTGGACCGCATGACGCCCGCCCCAGACAGCGCATCGTTCGATGCCGGGCGGGGGCTTCCCTTGTGCGCAGTTCCACGCCGGCGGCGGAGCGCAGCCGGTCGGCCGGCACTCTTTCGGGATCGTCCCGGGAGAGCGTGGGGACTCCGCCCGTCGGCACGCCGATGGCTGACGCCCATTGGAACAGACGCCCGAAACACTGACTCACCTCCGAACAGGGGCCGACGTGTCGGATGCCGGCCGCCTGGATGCGATCAATGGTTTCGATGCGCACGGCCATGTCGGTTTCCTCCAGTTCGTCAGATGTTTTTTCGGCCGGGACGCGGGAACCGAATCCTACACCACTCGCTGTCCCCGCGACCGCTCCCCGGCGCCGCGGCAAGCGTCCGGGACGGGCGTCGGGAGGTCGAGCATCCCGGGGCGGGGAGAGAGTGTCCGCCCCGGCGATTCAGCAAGCCTTCTCAGGAGAACGCCCCATGTACGAATTCCATTCCCACGGTTCCTCTCGCGCACCCCTTGACTTCAACCTGCCCCGCCGCACCGACACGGTGGCCGACGCCCTGGCTCCGGATCCGTCCGCCTGCGACACGGTGGCCGCCTCCGACATCGACGCCGGGGCGCTGCTGACCGACGCAGGTCTCCCCGGTCACGCGGTTCGGTCGATCGTGTCGTCCCTGCCCGCCTCGGAGGTTGGACAACCAGGAAGCACATCGACGACGCCGGTGGGCGTGACTATCTCACACCGGGCGCAAGAGGCAAGTTCTCTCTAACCCTGTCCATCATTGGAAAGAGCCAATCTTGCGCAAAATGAGCCGGGCTGGCGGTTTTTGGACTCGCCGGAGCGAAATAGTTTTTCGTAGCGTAGCGTAGGTGGGCGTATTCACGCGTAGACGTGCGTAGGCCTGACGGCAAGGCGCTGGAGAACGCCTGTGCGAGGCTATTGCCAAGTGCTGTTCACCTCCCAATACTGAGGCGCTGTTGAGCCAATCAAGGCGTGTGAGAACGGGAGAAATCCGAATGAGCGAGAGAGGACCGGATCCGGTGGCATCAGCGATGGCGGGAGCGATCCTCGGCGTGGAGGAGGAACTGGCGGAAGCCACCGAAGTGTATGGGAACATGTATGCCGAGGCGTACTGGAGGGCGTTCGACGATCTGAAGGGTCGAGTGGGATCGAATGCCGCGGCCGCGCTCGGGGAGGATTTTCAGGTGCTGTTCCACGTGTTCGCGAAGCGGGCGATAGAGCGGCGCGTCGGCGTGACGGAGGTGAATGATTCGCCGCAGATGGCGGCCGCGGGGACACGCGGGCGGGCCGGTGGAAACGTTCCCGGTCTTGAATGTCATCGGCAGTAGCCGAGCATGGGTGCTGCCTCCAGGGAGGCATGGAGGGCGGCCAAGGATCGACGTCACAGCCCGGAACGATCGTCGCGCAAGTGTCGTGGGCAGGATCCGGCGCCGGTGGCGGCAGGGGCAACAACAGGCGTGTCGCTGCCTTTCGATGATAAAGTCGGGTCATGGGATGGGCGATCGTCCGAAAGGCCGGTGGACGATCGGATGAGTGCTGCAAGGACGCGACGCCTTTTGAGGGGCGGACGAGGATGAGGAGGGCGCGATGGACCTGAACGACACGAACGGGGGGCTGGGCCCCTTCTCCACCTTCATGCTGGCGCTCGGCGTGAGCGTCAACGGCATCGATTCGCTCCCGCCCCCGGGCCGTTCGAGGGAGAATTTCCTTTTGAGTTTCGAGAACTCCCTGGATTCTTTTGAACAGCGCTATCGGGCGGCCCGGCCGGATGCCGATCACGAGCACTACTCGATGCAGCTGACGCTGTATCACAGGATGTTGGTCGCCAGCCTCGACGTGACCGTTGACGAGAGTGCATTGCCCGATGACTTGTCCCTGAGGCTCGTGCACTCCCGCGACAAGCCCAAACCCTGACCGCCCAGCCGGTCGCCGAACGGTCCTGATCGCCGCGCGATGGGGTCGCGCGCCATGCGCCCTGCCGTCGCGCTCGATCCTCCGGCATCAAAGGCAGTGCTGTAAGCGTCACAGCTCCCGGGCCGGGATCCACGCGATGTGGCGTCGGTCCATGAGCGCTGCGAGCCTCCCGCCGGGGTAACCCGCCTCCCGGGCTTGCGCAGGAACGCGGCGATGATCGGCTTTTTGATCGGTCCGGCCGATTTTCCGGCTCGAAACAGCCCTACATCCTGACCGGACCGGACGCAAAACGCGCAAACCGCGGTCGTTGCCGAGGTTTCGTTCCGGCTCATCCCTGGCCCGGTGCGTAGCCGTTCGAACCGGGGCGTAGCGGCGGCGGAAAGTGTAGGTCTGTGGCTCCCGAATTGTGTTGCCCCGAGATTCTGTCGTGCCTATGTTCGCCTGCATGAATACGACGGCCCGCTTCATCGATCCCGACATCAAACGGCTGCTGGACGCCTCGTTGGACGAGGAGCTGCGCGCCGCGGTGCGGGCGTACCTTGAACGCCGGGGGATGACCCCGAGCGGGTTCGGGCGCCGGGTGGCGGGCGATCCGGGGTTGGTGTCAAAGCGCCTGCAGCCCGGCAGGACGGTGACGCTGGACACGGCCGACCGCATTCTTCGCTTCATCGGGCTGCTCGAGTACCGCCCGTTGATCTGCTGGGAGCTGGACGCGTTCATGCAGGTGACGGGGGTCAAGCCCTGGGTCCTGGGGTACCGCTCCGTGGGTCAGACGACGCTGGTCACGAAGCTGCGCCGGGGCGCCTCGCCGCGCCTGGCGACGCTTGAGCGGTGCCGGGCGTGGATGCGCGATCAGGTCGACGAGCGCGACCGGTGGGCGATCTGCACGGCCGTGGCGGTGAAGTGGGCGAACGGCGCCGGCGAACACGGCCAGCCGGGGCTGCTGTTGCAGGGCCTCGGCCGCCAGGGAGAACAACCGATGACGCGGCATTGCGTTTTATTGAACACGGCGCAGGCCGCCGTGGCGCTGGACCTGAGCCCGCGCACGCTTGAGAGATACCGGGTGGTGGGCGGCGGTCCGCGGTACGTGAAGGTCGGGCGCCTGGTGCGCTACCTGCCCTCGGACCTGGAGCATTGGCTGAAGAGCCGCGGGCGAAAAACGACGTCCGACGACGGCAGCTCGGACGAAGAGGAGGAAGAATGAACACGGCACACGAGAGTTACAAGCGATTGCGCACCGCCGCGGCGGTGCGCCTGGCGGTGGCGGCCGCGCCCCTGGTTCTGCCGTTTTTCGGCATGGACGCCTGGGCGACCACCGACACCACGTTCGCCGCGCCGCTGACCACGGTGACCAACATGGTGGGCGGAACGGGCGGGCAGTTGGCCGCGGTGCTCGCGGTGGGTGCGGCGCTGGTGGGCTCGGTACTGCGGTTCAACGCGACCCAGATCATGGGCGCGGTGGGCGTCGGCGTGGCCGCAGGCGCCGGCGCGGGCGTGGTCACCAGCATCGTCGGCACGGCGATCGTCTGAGCGGACGTAGTCGTGAATGAAGCCGAGCGATTCGCCATCCCCTCTCGCCTGGACGATCCGGAGCGGTGGCTGTTCTGGACGATGGACGAGGCGGCGGTGCTGATGGGCCCGGCGATGCTGGGTCTGGCGGCCAACGCGTTCGTCATGGGACTCGCTCTCGGCGCGGGCGGTTGGCTGGCGCTGCGGCGCATCAAGCGGGGCGGCCGCGCGGGGGTCCTCATGCAAGCGGCGTACTGGTTCCTGCCGGGGGAGGTGCTGCGGATGCAGGGCGCGCCTGCGAGCCACCGGCGCCGGTTCGCCGGATGACGCCCCGATGAAACACGACGCAATGCAGGCCGAGAGAAGGCGCGTGAGGGATACGCGCCTGGTGCTGGCGGTGCTGCTGGGGATCTCCATGTGCGTGAACGGGTTGTTGAGCCACGGGTTGTCCTCACGGGAATCCATGGCGGTGCTGGTGCCGGCGGTGTCCGGTCCGGTCTGGACGGTGGGCGAGACCTGGGCGGGGCGGCGGTATCTGGAAGACACCGCGAGAACGGTGGCCGTGACGCTGCTGACGCTGACGCCCGAAAACGCGCTGGAGGTCCGGGAGGCGGCCTCTCGCATGGCGCACCCCTCGGCCCGAGGGGAGATTGCCGCCTGGGTGGAGACCGAAGCCGCCGAGCTCCGTCGCCGCGACGTCTCCAGCGCCTTCTACCCCACGGCGATCGAGGTGGCGGACAACGAGCTGGCGGCGGACGTGAGCGGAGAACTGGTGACGTGGCTCGGAAGGGAGGAAGCGACCCGGGCGCGAAAGCGCTACCGGCTGGTGTTCGCGATGGAGGGCGGGCGGATCGGCCTGCTGCGGTTCGAGGAACGGGAGGAATGATGTTGAAGGGAATGAAATCGGATCGACGCGCACATGTCGGGCGGGCGCCGGCGGCGCTGCTGGTCGCACAGCTCATGGCGGTGTGCGCGGCGGGATCGGCGCAGGCGCTGCAGATTATCGATGCGGTCGATCACGCGGAACTGACCGCGGAGGTGTCCTCGACCGAGGTGAACCGCGTGGCGCTGGATGGCGACCGTGTGGCGAGGGTCATCCAGTCGCCGGGCGGGTTCACGGTGGAACACGATCCGGCGCGCGGAGATCTGTACCTGTACCCGACCGGGACTTTGGCCAGCGGCGGCGACGCGCGGTCGCGCGCGCCGTTTGCGGCTGCGCCAGGACCGCGTGCGCCAGCACTGCGTGCGCCAGCAGCGACGCTGTATCTGGGGACCGAGCGGGGGTTCACGTACCGGTTGACTCTGACGGTCGCGGAGCGGGACTCCGCGCAGATCCTTATCCGCAATGCCGCGACTTCGGCGGGGTCCGGTCGCGGCGATATCGAGGCCGATGGCTACCCGAACGAACTGGCGGCGTTGATCCGGGCGGTGGCGCGGCGCGAACCGCTGCCCGGCTACGTCATCGTTCCGGCGCCGAACGTGACGGATCAGCCATCCGCAGGATCGCTGGTGGAGGTGTGGCGCGGGCCGAGGTACACCGCGCGGGTGTTTCGCACGAGCGCCGATGGCGGGGACGACGCCTCCGCGCTGGCGAATCTGGAGGGGCCGCGCGTCGCCGCAGCCTGGCTGTCGCCCGACAGGCGCGGTCCGGACGGGGAACGGCTCGCTGTGCTTGTCGAGGATCGCGGTGCGGCACGGAGCGCGCAATGAGCGCCGGCGACGAACGCACCCGGAACATCCGCCGCGGGCAGTGGCTGTTGTTCTCGGCGGGGGCCGGAGTCGTGGCGGTGCTGTTCGCGGTCTGGATGGGCGCCGGAGGCGGAAGCAACGCGCCGGCGCTTCCCGGCATCGAGGCGGAGCTCGCGGGATCCGGCGAAGCCGAGGCCGGCTGGGTGCGGGGGTCCGAGACCCGGCTCGGCGGGATCGAGGCGCGGCTGCAGGCCATGGAGACGGCCAACCTGAGGCTGCAGGAGGAGAACCTCAGCCTCCAGGGACAACTCCAGGACCAGATCGAAGACGCCCAGGCGGTGATCGACCTGCAGGCGGCGCAGATCGAGGCGACGCCCCCCGGGAGCGGGGCGATCCCGGATGCGGCAAATCCGTTCGCGCGGCCCGGCGTGGCGCCACCGGCGCCTGTAACGGACACGCCTGCGGACCTTGACGCCGCCGGGCCGTTGAGCGGGCCTCGCCTGCTGGAATTCCAGTTGGAGGCTTCGCCGCAACGCGGCGCAGCGGACACCGCCCCTGTGGCCCGGCCCACTGCGGACTACGTCCCGGCGGGCAGCTACGCCGAGGCGGTGGTGCTCGCGGGCGCCGACACCTCCGCCGGCGTTCAGGCCCAGGGCGATCCGCGCCCGGTGCTGATCCGGCTCACGAGTCCCGCCTACGGTGCGGCCGTGGACGGGGTGGCTTCTCGCAGCGAGATCGAGGGCTGCACCGTGACGGGCGCCGCCTACGGGGAGCTGTCGTCGGAAAAAGTCTACGTGCGCCTGCAGACGATGGCCTGCGCGGGAGAGGGCCCCGGCACGGTGATCGAAACCCCCGTGTCGGGGTTCGTCGCCGGCGCCGGGAAGGCCGGGGTGAGAGGGCCGGTGGTGAGCCGCGAAGGGGCGCTGGTGCAACGGGCGTTCCTGTCGGGGCTGTTCTCTGGGTTCGGGCAGGGCGCGAACCAGGCGTTCCGCCCCCAGGCCGTGCTCGCGGGCGGCGGCACGGCGACGTTCTCCAACACGGACCTGGACGACATCGGGCGCGCGGGCCTGGGCGCCGGCGTCGGCACCGCCGGGGAGCAGATCAGCGACTACCTCATACGGCGCGCCGAGCAGTACCAGCCGGTGATTCAGCTTGGCGCGGGCACGCCCGTGACCGTGGTGTTTCTCGAGGGCGCCTGGCTCGACGGGCGGGCGGGCATTGACGGAGGGAATCAGGGATGAGCGTGAGCAGGAAGGAATGGTTCGAGGGAATCGCCGCGCTGCGGTGCGCGCTCGTGCTGGCGCTCGGCGCACCGCTGCTGGGCGGCTGCGCCGCCGGTCACGTGGGCAATGCCTGGCAGTGCCCGCTGATTCAGGTGCAGCCCTGCGTCAGCGTGGCGGACGCCGATCCCGCGGGTGCTGGCGCACAGGGTACGGGCGCACGGGATGGGAATATCGAGGCCGCGAGGAACACGGCAGACAGGCCCGTACCGGGCTCGGAAGCGCCCCTGTACCGGGCCGCGCCGGCGGAAGATCGAGCGCACGACAGGACCGCGCAGCCGTCGCGTACGGGATGCCGCGGCGGCTGCCGGCCGTTCGCATGGCTCAGGCGGCTCGGAAGGCACGGGACGGAAGCATTGCCGGAGCCGGACGTGGGCGAGGCCGATACCGGCGCTGCGGGCGAACCGGTCGAGATGCCGCGCACCGACACGCCGGCGGTGGTCGATCTGCGAACGCCCGAAGTGGTCGGGCGGATCTGGATCGCGCCCTACGTCGATGCCCTCGGCGTCTATCACGAGGCGAGCTGGGTGCGCGTGGTGTTCGAGCCCGCGGGATGGAAACACCCGTGATCGCGCGGCTCATGGACATCTTCGAAGGTCCCGACTCCATGGAGCCGTGGACCCCGCCGCCGTGCCCGGAAGCGCTGCACGAGCTGCTGCCGTGGCGGGCCTGGGACGAGGGATCGGAGCTGTACATCAACGAGTCCAGTCACGGCTTCGCGCTGGAACTGCCGCCGTTCGCCGGGATCGACGCCGAGACGCTCGGCGCCCTGGCCGGCGTGCTCGCCGATGCGGCGCCCGAGCGCTGCACGATCCAGGTCATTCACTGGGCGAGCCCGAGGTTCGGCGCGCCCCTGTCGGCCTGGGCCGGTGCGCGGCGCAAGCCGGCTGCGCGTCGTCAACCCGCTGCGCGGGGGCAGGCGGCTGCGCCGGGCAGATCGGGTGTGCGCCAGCACGAATCTGCCGACCGCGAGCACACTGGGGGACTGTTGTCGGTCATGGCTGAGCGGAGGGAGCGACTGTTCGGCCACGCCGGCTGGAGTCCGCTGCATCCGGGGGGGCCGCCCTTTACCTGCGCGGACTACCGGGTGTTCGTCACCGCGAGCCTGGCGGGCCATCCCGGGCCGGCTTCGGAAACGGCGCTGGGGAGTTTCAGGCGCGCGCTCGAGGGCACGCTGGCCTCGGCCGGCGCGCACGCGCGGCGGCTCCAGCCCGACGCGCTGTTGTCGCTGGCGGTGGAACTCATCGCACCTGCGGTGGGCAAACGGGGCGCGACGGCGAACGAATCGTTGTTGCGCCCGGAGCGGCGCTGGTCGCCGAGGGATCCCTTGCACAGTCAGTGCGCCTCCCCGGGGCGGGCGATGACCGTGACGCCGGAGGGGCTCGCGTTTCACGACCCCGACGGCGCCGATGTCGCGGTGCGCGTGCTCACCGCGCTTGCTTTTCCGGAAGTGTGGCCGGGGTGGCGGGGCAACGCGCTGATCGGGGATTTCCACCGCGACTTCCTGCAGCCGGGTTGCCCGGTCCTGACCTGCCTCATCGTCATGACCGGCGACACCGGCGACGGCGAAAAAGCTTTTCTGAAATCCGCGCGCGCCACGCAGCAGGCGGGGACGGGCATCTCCCGTTACCTGCCCGGGCTGCCGGAAAAAGCCCGGGACTGGCGGTTCGTCACCGAACGGCTCAAGGACGGAGAGCGCCTGGTCAAGGCGTGTTATTTCGCGGCTGTGTATGCCCCCGCGGCAGCGGTCGACGAGGCTGAACAGGCGGTTCGGGCCATCTACCACGGCCAGGGCTGGCGGTTGGCGTCGGAGCGGTACGTGCAGTTGCCGTCCTGGCTTGCGTGCCTGCCGATGCTCCCGGCCGGGGGGCTGGACGCGGATCTCGCGCGCATGGGCCGCATGAAAACCCTGCTCAGCGCCTCGGCCGTGAACCTTTCTCCGGTGCACGGGGAGTGGAGAGGCCAGCCGCTGGACCCGGAGAACCCGCCGGTGCTGCTGCTGCTCGGCAGACGGGGCCAGCCCGCGGGCTGGTCGCCGTTCGCCAACGACGCGGGCAACTACAACGTGGCGGTGACCGGCAAGTCCGGTTCGGGCAAGTCCGTGCTGATGCAGGAACTGGTCTGCGGCCTGGTGGCCGCCGGCGGAGAAGCCGTCGTCATCGACGATGGGCGCTCGTTCCAGCACACCGCCGAGGCGCTCGGCGGGGCGTTCATCCAGTTCGGCCGGGACTCCGCGTGTCTCAATCCGTTCGCCATGATCGACGCGGCCGCCGCGCAAGCGGACGACGATTACCGGGAAGAGTGTTTTTCCATGCTCGCGGGCGTGGTCCGCAGGATGTGCCGGCGAAGGGGTGCAATGGACGATATCGAGGCGGCGCTCATCGACGACGCGATCGCGTGTGCGTGGAACAACGAGGGCAACGGCGCGGACCTCGGCCACGTGCGCGTTCACCTGACCGAACATGCCGACACGCGCGCCCGGGACATGGGGCTGGCGCTCGGGCCGTGGTGTCCGGGTGGGGCGAGCGGCAGATTGTTCGCAGGCTCCAACGTGCCGGCGCTCGATGCCGCGTTTACGGTGTTCGAACTGGCCGAACTCAAGGGCCGGGCGGACGTGCAGGCCGTGGTGCTGATGCTGGTGGTGTTCCTGGCCACGCAGCGCATGTACCACGGCGAGCGCACGGTGCCGAAAGCCATCGTCATCGACGAGGCCTGGGACCTGCTCTCCGGCGAGGACAGCCGCGCGTTCATCGAGGGCGCGGCCCGGCGGGCCAGAAAATACCGGGGGGCGCTGGTGACCGGCACGCAGTCGGTCAACGACTACTACGCGAATCCTGCGGCACGCGCAGCGTGGGAGAACGCCGACTGGGTGATTTTCCTGTCCCAGAAGGACGAATCCGTCGAACTGCTGAAGGCGGAGAAACGCATCCACTGCGATCCGGGGATGGAGCGGGCGCTGAAGAGCCTGAGGACGGCCGCCGGGCGGTTCGCCGAGCTGGTGCTGCACGGCCCGGACGGCTGGCGCGTGGCGAGACTGGTGCTGGACCGGTGGTCGGTGGCGCTGTTCTCGTCCCGGGGTCCGGCGTTCGCGGCGGTGGAGAAACTCAAGGCCGAGGGCCTGTCGACAGCCGAGGCGATCGGGCGGGTCGTCGGCGAGGCGGTCGGGGAAACGGGGTCCGATCGGTCCGCGGCGATATCGCGGCCGAACGGCGGCGGGGAAGCGCCGTGAGCACCGTCTCCGTCTACGAGGCGCTCTTCTGGCACGGGGACTCGCCCCTGGGCACGTCGGGCGAGGTGGACTTCGAGGCGCTGGCGAACGGGCTCGCACTCACCGACCACCGCGTCGAGCGGCACGGGCGTTTCGACCCGCGACAGCGGCTTGCGCCCGATGATGGGTCTGCCCCGCGCCAGCGGTTTGCGGGGCGCAAGCGCTACACGCGGGCGCAGCACGCGGTGGTCGTCAGCGAAGCGGTGGACAGTGTTGCGGGTCTGGAAACCGGGGCGCGACGCGTGCTGGCGACGCATTTGTGCCTGGCCGCGGTGCGCGATGAGCGGCTCGAGCCCGGAATTGAGACCAGCGGCCGAAAAAAGGTCAAGTGGCAAGTGATGGACCTGGAGGCGTTCGCCGAGGCCATGGCGCACACCAACCGGTGGGAAGGGGGCGAGGGTCCGGTGCCGGGTGCGGCGGAGGTCGACGGGCTGCTGGTGCGGCTTGGCGGGTTGGGCGGGGACGACCGCAGGACGCTGGCGCTGCATGCGCTGTTGTCCGAAACGGTGCCCGCGGGACTCGGGACGGCTGTCGCGGAGGCCGTGCTCGAGCGCGCCGGTCTCGATCCGCGCGTGCCGTCGGCCTGGGTGTCGATCCTGCGGCTGATCCGCCGGATGGCGGACGCCGCGGTGCGCCGCGATCTGCCGGGCGCCGGGCCGGTCGGCGAGTCGTCGTTCCCGGCACTGAAAAGACGCATCCGATGGATGGATCCGGCAGTCGCCGCCCGGCTGTGGCTGGCCCGTTACGAGGCGCTGAGAGCGCCCGATAGAGAGGGAGAACGATCATGAGCGTGTCCGACAGGAACCGGACGATCCGGTGGCCGGGCGATCCGGCGGGGCTGACACCCGAGGCGGTGGATTTCGAGGCCGTGGCCCACGTGCTCGGCAACACCTGCTGCTGGGGCGGGAGAAGCGTGCGGTTCCATTCGCTGGCCCAGCACGCGGTGACGGTGTGCACCGCCGTGCAGGCGCTCGGCGGCATGGACGACGAGAACGGCCGGTCGCTCGTGCTGCACGCGCTGCTGGCCGACGCCTGGCGGGCTTGGCTCCGGAAGCCCGCCGATGCGGATGCGTCCGCGAAGGCAATGGACAAACACAAGCGCGAACGGGACGCGGTGCAGCGGGCCGTGCTGGAGGCGGCCGGTGTGCCCGCGAAACTGCCGGAGAGCTGGGACCGGGCGCTGGAGCTGACGCGGCTCAGGGTCGAGGCGACACTCGTCCGTGATCTTGCGGGTGGTGACGTGGACCGCGTCGCGCAACGCGGCGGGCCGTTGTTCCCACCGCTGAAGAAACGCACCGCCCCGATGCGCCCGGACGTCGCGGCCAAGCGCTGGCTCGAGGCCCTGCGGACAGCAGCCCTGCGGGCAGCAGAATCGGGTGCGCCGGGATCGGGTGCGCAAGCACCGGGCGGCGGGACATGAATTTTCGCGTCTTCGCCTCCGGTCTCGTGCTGATCCTCATCTACCAGGTCGCGATCGCGGCGGTGGTGGTCTGGTTCCTCGTGCATTGCGAAACGGCGCGGGGTGAGCCCGTCCACGCGTGTGAACCGATCGGGACGATGGCGGGGTCATGCAGATGAACGGCAAGGCCGTACGACCGGCGCCGGGTGATGTCCGGCTGTGGATCGAGGAGGACAGCGACGCGGTGTTCGACGCGGCGATTCGCGCTGGCGTGCTGTCGGAGGATCCGCACGACGAACGCTTTGCCGGGTACTACATGTACATGCACCACGACGCCGACGGCACGGCGTGGTTCAAGCACCACGAGACCCGCGCCTACGTCACGATGCGGGCTGCGCCCGGCAGGACTGCGCCCGGCAGGACTGCGTCCGGCAGGCCGGCGCCGGGCAGCACGGACGCCGGTGAGATGCCGAAACGTTTCGCGGGCCCCGGAAAGGCGCTTTGGGCCACGGTCGTACTGGCCGGGGTGTTCCTGGCGGGCGCGCTGATGAGTTCCGACCGCGGGGGGCCGCGCGTCGGCACGGTGCGTCTGAATGACCTCACCGCGGAGTTCTACGCCGGGGCCGTCCGAAACGCCGATTCCCCCGAAGCGGCCGCGCAGGCCGCGCGGGACTGGGGCATGCGATTGGAAGGGGCCCTGGATTTGGTTGCCAGGCGTCACGGAGTGGTGCTGCTGCCCGTGGAGGCCGTCGCGGCGGGCGCCGTCGACTACACCGCCGATGTGCGCGTCGCGATGCGCTGGGCAATGCCCGGTCCGGATGCGCCAGGGACGTCTGCACCGGGCACGTCTGCACCGGGCACGGCTGCGCCGGGCAGTACGGGCCCGCAACGACCGGAGCCTGCGCAATGACCGGAAACGCCGGGACATACGCTGACCGCAATACTGGCGCCCGCAAGGCTGCCGCCCGCAAGGCTGCCGTGCGCAGCACTGCCGCGCGCAGCACACGCAGCGGGAATCGGATATTGGCGGTGTTTGCGGTGGTGGCTGGACTGTTTCTGTTCGGGGTGTCCCGCGTGCACGTCAACGCGAGCTGGTCGGACGACGCCTGGGGCTATCTGCTGCTGCCGATGGGCGCGCCGCGCAGCGGCGACATCGTGATCTTCGATCCGCCCGCAGCGCTCGGCGCTTCAGCGCCGTATTTGAAGCGCGTGATCGGGGTGCCGGGCGATACAGTCTCGATGGACGCAGCCGGGGAGGTATCCCTGAACGGCGAGGCCGTCGCCCGTGCGAAGCCGCGGGCGCTCGACGGGCGGACGCTCGTACCGATCGCGCCGGTGAGGATTCCGACCGGGCACTACTACCTGCACGCCGATCACGCCGACAGCCACGACAGCCGGTACGCGGAAATCGGACTCGTGCCGCGCAAGCGGATCCTGGGACGCGCCGTCGCGCTGCCGGACGTGGCGTGGCTGGGGCTTGAGGGTCCGCTCGTGGAGGCCCCCGGGGGCTGCGCGAGCGAGCGCTGCGATCCGGGGTCGGCGCCATGAGGGCGCTCGGCAACGTGTGCGGCGGGAGGCTCGTCGCGGCGCTGTGGCTGGCTGCGGTGCTGGACGCCGCCATGCCGGTGTCGGCGAAGGACCTGGGCGTGTGGGGCGAGGTCTGGCCCATCGAGGAATCCGATCTGCTGGTGCAGGTCGAGACGGCGCTGAAGTATCTGGAGGCGTCGGGCGAACTGGCCCGCATGAACGAAGAGGCCCGGGCACGGGCGAGAGAGCGCCTTGAGGCGCCCCCGCCGGTGCCGGGCATCGCGCCCGCGACGGAACCGAGAAGCTGGCTCTACGACCCGGCCATCGTCGTGAAGGACGACGTCGTGGGCCCCGGCGGGGTCCTGATCGCTGCGCGCGGCACGCGCATCGAGCCGCTGGAGCACCGGCCCATGACGCAGACGCTCTTGTTCATCGACGGCACGCGGGGCGTGGAGGTGGAGTGGGCGCTCGCCCAGGTGGCTCCGACCCGGATCATTCTTCTTTCGGGCCGCCCGTTCGATCTCGCGCGCACGCACGCACGCGCCTTCTATTTCGATCAGGGCGGCAGGCTGACCGAACGCTTCGGACTCAGGGCCACGCCGGCGCGAATCCGCCAGGAGGGACTGAAGCTCCGTATCGCGGAAATCCCGCTCGACGATCACTCTGATTCCGATTCACTCGCGAACCCGGAGGCTTCTCCATGACCCGTTTTTTTCGCTCGTTCACGGCCGCGGTGCTGCTGGTCCTTCTGACGATACTGCCCCCCGCAGGGGCAATGGCCCAGTCCTGTACCGGACGGTTCGTCAACCCGCTCACGGACGTGTGCTGGGAGTGCCTGTTCCCGATCTCCATCGGGGCGGTGAGCATGGGCGCGGCCGCGGGCGCGCCGGACACGCCGAACCCCGCCTCGCCGCTGTGCTTCTGCGGCACGCCGTTCCCCCGGATCGGGTTGTCGGTGGGGCTCTGGGAGCCGGCGAGATTGATCGACGTCTCGCGCACGCCGTACTGTTTTTCGAACCTCGGCGGACTGAGCATCGACGCGGGCGTGGGCGCTGCGCGCGGCAGAACAGGCTCCTCCGGCGGCGACGGGTCCTCCGGATCCTTGTGGCACGTTCATTACTACGTGTACCCGCTGCTGTCGTGGATCGGCGCACTGCTGGATCTGGGCTGCCTGGAGGCCGGGGGGCTGGACATCGCCTGGGTGTCGGAACTGGACCCCACCTGGAACGACGAGGAACTGGCGTTCCTGCTGAACCCCGAGGCGGTGCTGTTCACGGGTCTGCCCGCGCAAGCCGCTTGCGCCGCGGACTGCACCGCCGCCTCGACCGGGCTGCCCAGGGACGAACTCTTCTGGTGCGCCGGATGCCAGGGCGGCATGTACCCGTTGACGGGCACGGTGGCCGCGCACGTCGGCGGCGTGCAGGCGTCGCTGCTGGCCGCCGAGCGGATGGTGTTCCGGCTGCACCGCCTGGGGCTTGCCTGGGGCACGTCTGGATCGGCGGCGCTGTGCGCGCCCTATCCCATGCCGGTCATGAAGAAAACCCAGTACCGCTGGCAGATGAGCCAGCCGGTGCCGGCGACGGCCCCCCGGCTCGGCTGCAACCCCACCGGGCGGTCCTCGGTGCTGTGGGAGTCGATGCGGGAACTGCCGGTGTCCGGGGAGAACTTCGGCTACCTGCTTTTTCGCAAGCGCAATTGTTGCCTTTTGTGATCCCGTTGGAAGTGGTGCCGATATGAACTGGAACCGGATCTTGCTGTTCGCGGGACTGTGCCTGGCCGCTGGACCCGCTGCGCGGGCTCAGGACGCGCAGGAACCCGCCGATGTCCGCGAGGACATGGACGCGCAGGCGCGCGCGCTGGTGGAGGCCGTCCTGGGGGGATCGGACGCGGACATCGAGGACCTGGCCGGCTGGGCCGACACGGTGATCGGGGATGTTCTGTCGGATGCCGGTTCGACGGTCACCGGCCCCGTCCCGGCCGAAAACGAACAGGGTTTGCCAGGCGGGCGGTTCGCTGCCGCGCAAGCGGCCACGGCTGAAGTGATCGTGTTCGCGAGCCTGTCGATGCCCGAAGCGAGCTGGAGACAGTGGAGCCGGCAGGCGGCGCGAATCGGCACGCCGCTGGTGCTGCGGGGGATAGCCGAAGGCGGGCTTGCGGCCACGGTGCAGCGTATCTCGGCCCGCGGCGCGCAGGACGGTGCGGGCGCGACCGTCGACCCCAGACTCTTCCGGCTGTTCCGCATCGCTCATGTGCCCGCCGTGGCGGTGGTGCCCGGCGGCGTACCGCCGTGCACGAGCCCGGGCTGCTCGGCGGACGCACCCCCGGCTCACGACGTGGTGACGGGCAATGTGGGGCTCGAAGGGGCCCTTGAAATCGTGGCGCTCGAGGGCGGGCCGGGCCGAGACACCGCGCGCCGGCATCTGGATCGACTGAGAGGAGAAAGCAATTGAAGCATGAGATGCATGCAAGCGTGTCCGCCCGTTCGGCGCCAACGGGTTGGCTGGCGATCGCGGCATTGCTGTCCGCAGGACTGCTGTGCGCCAGCCTGCCGTCCGCAGGACCGCCGGGCGCAGCCCTGGGACAGGACTCGGAGGAAGCGGCCAGGGCGGCGGCGAGAACCGTGGGCGGGGCCGGACAGGCGGCCGCTCGGGGCGTGGCGACGGACGCGGAGCAGGTTCTTGAGGTGCCGGGATTCGCCGGCACGAACGTTGCGCAGACGGGACACACGGACGCCAACATGGAGGCGGCCGCCCGCGATGCGCTGGCGGATCCGGACGACGAAGGCGGTGCAGTCGGGGCGTTTGTCGCGGGCAGCCGCGCGAGTCGCCCGGCCGCGGATATCGAAGCGGGGGAGCCTGCGATCGCGCGCGGCGAAGCCGTGCAGGACTCGCCCACCTCGTCGTCCTGGCGGGCCGGAGGACTGGCTTCGGGTTCCGTTCGGGAATGTGGGCGGGGGCTTGCCCGAGCGCAAGCCCCCGGGAATTGCGGCGGCGTGACGTGGTGCGTGGGCGCGGACTGCGAGCGCGTGGACACGTCTGCCAATACAGGGTTCGTGGATGCCGCGGCGAATCTCAACATGGTCATGGAGATGGGCGGGGACGAGTTCGACCGGGGGAACATGCGCACCTTCGCCGGCGAGCGCGAATTCTGCACGATCCGGTTGCTGGGCGGGCAGAACTGCTGCACCGACTCGGGCGTCTTCATCGAGGCGGGCCTGCTCGGGTGCGCAGTGCACGAGATCGAACTGGCCGAGGCGCGCGCGGCGGGCGTCACGCACTACCTGGGCGAGTATTGCGCCAAGCGCATCCTGGGCATCTGCCGACGGAGAGATCGGGCCTGGTGCGTGTTCACGTCCGAACTGGGGAGAATCCTCCACCAACAGGCCCGCCCGCAACTGGGCATCGACTGGAGCCACTGCGACGGGTTCACGGTCGCGCAGATCCAGTCCATCGACTTCGACCGGGTGAACCTCTCGGAATTCACCGACACGCTTCTGGACACGGGCGAGGCGCCGGGCATTTCGCTGCCGGACGCCGGCACAACCGGCGCGGACATGCGCGATCGGATCCGGGACCTCTATGAGCGCAACGACTGATGCAACTGCGTTGAGCACCCCTGCGCGGAGCACCCCTGCGCGGAGCACCCCTGCGCGGAGCAGCCGTGCGTGGAGCGGAGCACTGCGCGCGGGAATGGCGTCCCTCGCCCTCGGCGCGCTGCTGTTGCCGGACCTGCCGGGGGCTGCACGGGAATGGCGCGAATGGTGCGGTGATCCAGACGCGCACGCGTCTCTCGGTTGGCATTTCTACTGCGACCCAGCTGCGCCGAGCAATCGGACTGCGCCCCCTGCGGGGCGCGAACGGGAACCGGGTGCTCCTGTCCCGGTCATGACAGAAACAGGCGCGATCGCGGAGATCGCGCGAATGAGGCAGGCGCTGGAGGAATCCCGCGCGACGGCGATCCTGGAGCCGACACCGGACAACGTTTCAGCCTACCTCTACCTGCAACAGGAGTCCCTGCAGCGCGCGGCGACGTTTTCCGATGTCTTTCGCCGCGTGGTGTGGTCCACGCCCGAACTGGACTACACGCAGACCCGCCCCGCCGGCGCGCTCTCTAAACAACTCTGGTCGGATGAGCGGCGCTCCGCCCAGGAGAACGCGCTTGCTGCCCTTGGCGAGCGCTACGGGCTGATCTACCTCGGCGACGCCGGCTGCGCAGGCTGCCGCGTGTTCGGGCCGCTGCTGCGGGCGTTCGCGCTGCGCCACGGCCTGGACGTCCTCGCGGTGTCCCTGACGGGCGAAGCGTTGGAAGGCTGGCCCGAGGCGGTACCGGACAACGGCCGCGCAGCCGAACTCGGCCTTCAAGGCGCTCCTGTGCCCGCGGTGGTGCTGTTCGATACCGAGACCGGACAGGTCCTGCCGGTGTCGTTCGGGGTCATTGCCGAGGACCAGCTCGCCGAAAGGATTTACGTACTCACGGCACTGGAGGTGGGCAATGATTTTTGAATGCAAACCGGAATCCGGACAAAAGCGTATCGGCGGCGGCCAGCGGCCGCACGCATCGGGACGTCTACATGGAGCCTGTCGGCCGCGAAGGCTGCATTGCGCCAAAGCCGGCGCGAGCGTCGCGAAAAGTGCGGTCCTGGCCGTCGCCACCATTGTGCTGAGGAGGGCAGCCGTACTGCTGGCGGCAGGCGCGCTGGGCGCAGCCCCTGTGAGGGCGGATGTGCTGTCGGAGATGCAACGCTTCTGGGACGGTGCGGCGGTCAACACGACCGGTCCCACGGCGTTCGAGGGCCAGGCCTCCGGGCACTGGACGCTGGGGAACCTCTATCTCAGGGCCCCGGTGCAGTCCGAACGCATCGCCACGGTGAACCTGCCCTCGTTCCGCGCCGGCTGCGGCGGCATCGACGCGTTCGCGGGTTCGTTCTCGTTCATCGACTCAGATCAGCTGGTCGCGTTTGCCCGCGGCATCGCGCAGAACGCCACGGGGTTCGCGTTCGAGCTGGCGCTGGAAACCATCTCCCCGGTCATCGCCGAGACCATGAGCAAGCTCCGGGCGCTTGCGAACTGGGTCAACAACCAGAGCATCAACTCCTGCGAGATGGCGCAATCCCTCGTGGGTGCCGCCTGGTCCACCAACGACCGCGCCAGCGCCGCCATCTGCGCGGCCATCGGCACCTCGCAGGGCATCTTCTCGGACTACGCCGCCGCGCGCCACGGCTGCGGTTCGGGCGGGCAGCGCAATTCGACGCTCGCCGCGGCGAGCGGGCAGCTGGCCGATCAGGCCCCGGTCAACGTGAACTACGCCTGGGAGGCGGTGCAGGACTCGGCGTTGCTGTCCGCCGATCAGGCACTGGGCGAGTTCGCGATGAGCCTCTCGGGCACGGTGATCGTCACCGCGCCCGTGACGGACGGCTCGACGGATACGCCGCGGGTCACGGTACTCGAACCGCTCGCGCTGGATCGCGAGGTCACCGAAATCCTCATGGAAGGCGGAGGCAACCTTCCGGTCTACGCCTGCGACACCCCGGCCGACTGCCTCAACCCCACGCTCGGCCGTGTGACCATCCCGGCGAACGACGGGTTCCGCGCCCGGGTCGCGGAACTGCTGCGCGATCTCCTGGATGCAGTTCGCAACGACACCGCTCCGCCGGCGGACGCACTCGGGCTCGTCAATCTCACCACGCTGCCCGTGTACCGGGTCATCAACACCGCGGCGGCCTACCGGGGCGCGGTGATCGACCAGGAAGTGGACGCGCTGGCCGAAGCCGTGGCGCTGGACGTGCTGCAGGTGTGGATCACGGACCTTCACCGCACCGTCGAGGAACGTGCGGGGGGTCTTGACATCGCCGACGGGACCCAGCTCGAGCGCTGGAGGGCGGGGCTTCGAGCCAACCGCATCGCGCTTGCCTCCCACCGCCAGGACGGGTTGCAGCGGTTCAACGCCGCACTGGATGTGGTCGAGAAACTGCGCCTGATCGAGACGGAACTGGCGGGCGCTCTCTCGGCGGACCTCAGAGCCGCGCTCGCCTTCTCCCGCGGCCAGGGCGCCGGCCGCTAGCGCGGCGGCAGGCCCTGCGGGCAGCAGACCCTGCGGGCGGCAGTTGCTGGCGCACGGCACGGTAAGGCCCGGCTGTCATGTATGAACTTTTTACCCTCGGTGGCGGCGTCTACCTGGTGGACCTGCTCAACGCGGTGGCCGCCATCACCGGCGGAGGCGCGTATCTCACGCTTGCGCAACTCGCAGGCGTCGCGGGGCTTGCGTGGATCCTGTTCCGGACCGCGTTCGGCGGTGCCTGGAAGGACAACGCCAAGTGGGTGCTGATGTTCACGGCGGTTTGGGGCGCGATGATCGTGCCGAAAGCCACGGTGCGGGTGGTCGACCGCCTCGATCCCGCGCTGGCCCCGGCGGTGGTCGCGAACGTCCCGATCGGACTCGCGCTGTTTGCGTCGCTCACGTCGGAAGTCGGTGACGGCCTGACTAGGCTCACCGAGCAGGCGTTCACGCTGCCGAACGACCTGACCTACCAGCGCCACGGCATGATCTTCGGCTCCCGCCTCGCCGATGCGGTGACTCGCATGGAGATCACCGATGCGGTATTTGCGCGCAACGTGCGCAACTACGCCCGCCAGTGCATCTTTCATGCCCTGCTGCTCGGGCACATTTCCGCGGACGACTTGAGGGAAACCACGGATCTCTGGGCGCTCGTCACGAACAGCGGTTCGCCCTCCGCAGGCGCCTCGCCCGCCCGCCTCGTGGAGTTCGCCACGCGCGGGCCCGCGGGCGCGACGGGCGCCACGCCCGTGGACACGCAGGTGGTGACGTGTGCCAATTCCGCCGTGCGGCTCACGGCCCTATGGGGTGCGGAGATCAACCGCGCGACGGGCATCTTCGGGCTGAGGCTCTTCCCCGGCGCAGCCACAGAGGCGCTGGCGCGCGCCGAACTCATCGCGGCACTCCCCGTGGCGCACGACTTCCTCATCGGGGCGTCGAGAACGGCGGCGCAGGCGATCCAGCAGCAAATGCTGCTGAACGCCATTCACGACGCGGGCGAGCAATGGGCGACCGAGGCCGGCAACGCCGCCGCGCTTCGCGCCTACACCGAGACCCGCGCGGAGGCGCAGACCGTGGCCGCCTACCGCGCTATCGGGCGCCAGGCCGAGACCTGGGTGCCGCTGCTGCGGATCGTGTTCGAGTGCCTCTACGTCGGCGCCTTCCCCATGGCCGTCCTGCTCATGCTTACCCCTGCGGGGGGCAGTTTTTTTCGCGCTTATCTTGGCGGGTTCGTGTGGTTGCAGAGCTGGGGGCCGCTCTACGCGATCCTGCACCGCATTGCGCTGGGCGAGGCCGCCGAGGGGATGGGCGCGGTCGCGCTCATGCCGGGCGGGGATGTCGGGGTCTCGCTCGTGGCGCAGGCCGGGATTCGGGCGGTGGCCGCCGACGTGGCGGTGATGTCCGGGTACCTGTCGATGTCCGTGCCGTTCCTGGCCGCGGCGCTTGCCTACGGTGTGGGACGCGCCACGTCCTTGGCCTCGTCAGTGCTTCATGTCGGGCAGGAAGCCGCCATCGGTGCGGCGCGGGAGGGCTCCACGGGCAACCTGTCGCTGGGCTCCACGCAAGTCGACTCGCATCGGTACGCGCACCTGGAGGGCCGCCAGGTGCGCACCTCCGCGCAGGTGGATACCGGACGGTACTCAGGGTACACGCCGGAGGGTGCTGCCTACACCGTGGCGGCCGACGGCACCGCCATCGCCGATGCCGCGGTGGCCACCAGCCGGTTGCCCGCCGCAGGCGTGCGGCTTTCTGAGTCTCTTGCCGCGAGCCACGAAAACCGTGCCGCTCATACCCGGACGCTGGCAGAGGGATTTTCGGCCGAAGCCGGGGCGGCCCGCACGGCGGCGGTTACCGATGCGACCGCGATGGTCGAGCGCCATTCCAGGGACGTCAACGTCGGCACGGCGCATGCGCACGGCGTCACCGAGAGTGAATCGCAACAGGCACAGGACCTGTCGAGCCATGTCGACCGGCTATCTGAAATCGCCGGGATCACTCAGGACCAGGCGGCCACGCTGACGGCCGAGGCGAGCCTCGGCGGCGGGTTCGGGAAGGTGGTGAAGATCGGTGCGAGCGGGCGGGCGACGTGGCGGGGCCAGACCATCCAGAGCGAGGCGTTCAACCGCATGGCCGACTACGCGGAGCAGAACCAGGTGCTGGACCTGTGGTCGCAGGTGGCGGAGGCCTCGCGGCGCTACTCCACCGCCACCGGCGAGAGCGAGCTTGCGAGCCTGGAAGAGAGCTACGGGAGCAACCTAACCCGGATGGAGCGGTTCGAGGACCGGGCCTCGGCCAGTTACACGGAGGCGGATAACTGGAGCGCGCAGGCCGCCGAGGTGCGCGCCGAGGCGCAGTCCATCGACCGGGACCTCGGTCAGCCGTTCTTCGCCTGGCTGGCGGAACGCCCCGGCGCCGACGGGCGGGCCATCGGCGTGGGCGGCGCCGTGAGGCTGGCCACGCCGCAGACGCCCGAGGAAGCGGAAACGCTGCGCGAATACGCCGCGGAATTCGTGTCCGAACGCCTGCCCACACCGATGGCGCCGCAGACGGCGAGCGTGCCGAGCCGCGCGGGCTTTGACGACGCGCGCGAGGACATCCGGGACCTGCAAATGCCCGCCACGGGCACGGCGCACGGGGGCTGGGCGGAGGGCGCGAGGGACCGCGCCGAGGAAGCGGCAGTGCCCCAGGACGTGGATCTGCCCGCCGCGGGCGCCCGGGAAGAGACCGATGCGGCGATGGCCGCAAGGGCCGGCGAGCGGCGGGAACGCACGGCCGCATCGGAAGCGGTCGTGGGAGAGGGCCGCGAGACCGTGGAGTCCGAAAGGAGCCAGCCGATGACGCAACAGGTGCTGGAGGAGGTGCCGCTGGTGGGTGGCTGGCTCGCCGGTCGGATTTACGGCACGGCGCGTAACGAGGCGCCCGATGCCGCTGGCGCGGTGCCGGACACCCCTGGCGGGGCGGCGGATGGCCTTGGCGGGGCGGCGGATGGCCCGGGTGGGACGGGCGAAAGAACTGGCCGGGATGGGAACTGACGATGCGGCGGCGCGGGATCAACCGAGGGAGTCGGTGCGATCGTGCTCCTCGAGATACCGGTCGTCTTCGCGCATCAGGGCCTCGTGCCGATCCCGGATGCGAAGGTACGCGAATACGCCTGTCCGCATTGCAAAATCATGATCCTCGTCGTCGTGCGGCAGTGCTGCGCACGGCAGATCAGCGCAGGAAAAGGCGGACCAGTCGCCGTGCCGAAGACCGGCCCAGAGCGCCTGCACCAGGGTCGCCGCAACCGTCCAGAGCACGGCCACGAGCCAGATCGCGCCGATCCAGTCGCCGGGGGCGCCGGCAACGACGAGTAGCAACGTCGAGGCGAGCGCCAGTGCCGGCGCGGCGAGTATCCACCGTGTACAGCGCGCCGCAGCGCTGCCCGCCGGAGGTGGCGGGGAATTGGGATTTCGGGGGGCGTTCATGTCGGGTGCCTCCGCTGGCCATGGGTGGGTGTCGGTTGGGTGCGGGCCTGCCCGGACCGGGTTCCGCCGAAGAACCCTGCGAGCCGCCAGGAGTGAACGGTGCGCAGGGTCCTGCGGACGGCGACTCCGGACGGCAACTCCGGACCCGGACAGGCCTCGCCCGGAACGCCGCCGGACTCCGGCGCCCGGCGGCGCCGCGACGTCTTCGCGGTGCAGGGAAAACGACGATAGGGAGTGTTGAAAGATGACCATGAGAACGTTGGGCGACGACACGGTCCGCGGCGGCCAGACGGTATTTCACAGCGTCCGGATGTGGAGCCAGCTATTCAGGGTGGGCGTTCTGGTGATCGCGGGCCTCACGCTTGCGGTCCCGGCCGTGCAGTTGTCGCGAGACCATTTCGGCTACGACATCTACGCCGCATCCATGCTGACGCTGGCGGAGGTGAAACTGGCCATGGGTTACGGGGAGGATTCCGGACAGGAGGTGCGGCTGGAGAACGGCGACACGGTGGTGGTGATGATCGCCGACATCGCCGCGTACCAGCCGTGGCGCGAACTGCGCCGGCAGATGTCGGACACGCTCTCGGGCGGCATGTGGCTCGGGGTGCGGGTCGGGGCTGGGATCGTGCTCGCGATGCTGGTGTGGTTCCGCTGGAGAGGCAGCCTGCTCAAGCGACGCAAACGCCTGAGAGGCGCCGAACTGGTGACCGCTCGCGAGCTTCGAGGCCGGATCGACCCGCTGACAGGCCGCATCGCAAGGAAGCTGGTCGGCGGGCAGGCGCCGTATCGGATCGCCGGCGTGCCGTATCCCGATCGCGCGGAGACCCAGCACACCATCGTCTCGGGCACGACCGGTTCCGGCAAGACGGTGCTGATCTCCGATTTGGTGCAGCAGATCCGAAAGCGCGGCGAGCGCTGCGTCATCTACGACAAGATGGGCAGCTACACCCAGGCGTTCTTCGATCCGAAGAAGGACGTGCTGCTCAATCCGCTGGACAAACGCGCTCCGCGCTGGTCGCCGTTCTTCGAGGCGAGAAGTTCCAGGGATTTCGACATGATGGCCGCCGCACTCATCCCGCAGCAGAAGGACACCGTGGACCCGTTCTGGGTGACCGCCGCACGGCAGCTTTTTTCGAACGGGGCCGGCGTGCTCTGGCAGAAGGGCGAAAAGAAGAACAAGGTCCTGGTCGAACACTTGCTCAAGACGGATCTGTCGGAGCTTGCCGAGGCGATGGAGGGGACCGTGGCGCAGTCCATCGTGGACCCTCAGAACCCGAAAACCGCGCTGTCGGTGCGCGCCATGCTCACCGCCAACATCGGCGCCATGGAGGTCCTGGCGGACAGCGGGAAACACTTTTCGATTCGGGACTGGATATCAAGCGACCGCGGCAGCGGTTTTCTGTTCCTCACCTCCCGCGGCGACCAGCACGCCAGTCTCAGGGGACTGATCTCCACGTGGCTTGAGATCGCGGTGAATTCCATGCTTTCTCTGGAGCAGGACGAGGGGCGGCGAATCTGGGTGATCCTGGACGAGTTGCCGACGCTGCACCAGGTGCCAAGCCTGCAGCCGGGGCTGGCCGAGAGCCGCCAGTTCGGCGGCTGTTTCGTGCTGGGCGTACAGGTCGCCTCGGCGCTTCGTGACCTATACGGGAGAAACGGCGCGGAGACCATCTCAGGACTCTGCGGCACGCGCGTGGTGTTCGCCGCCCCGGACCGCGACACCGCGCAGTGGTCGGCCGACAGCCTGGGCCGCAGCGAAGTGGAGGAGTTCGCCGAGGGCGTGAGCTACGGCGCGGACCCCTACCGTGACGGCGTGACGCTCACCCCGAAACGAGAAGTGCAGGCGCTGGCGCTGCCGTCGGAGATCATGCGGCTGCCGAACCTGAACGGTTACCTGAAACTGCCCGGCCCGTACCCCGTGGCGCGGATCGAACTCGAGTACGTGAAGCGGGAGAAAGTCGCGTCACGGTTCGTGGCGAGAGGTCAGGAGGCGCCGGACGATGCGGACGGCGAATCGGGGGGAGGCGAGGACAGGAAGAGCGCGGAGGCGGATGCTGCGGGCAGCGGCGAAGAAAAGAAATCGAAGCAAGCCGGGAGCGCCCCGCCACCGGACGGCGAAGCGCCGGAGCAAGGGTCAGAATCGGCAGCGGTGCCGCCGGACGCGGATCGGGAGAGTGGCACCGGCGCGGACAAGGAACCCGGCCCGGAAGACGCGGAGGAGCCTGCGCCGGACGGCAACCCCCGGCAAGGCCTGATCCCGCTCTGACATGGTCGCCTCCATCGGCGCGGTCGCCTCGGCGTCGCAGGGCATTTCGTACTACGAGCGCGACGGCTACTACGCGACCGACGATCCCGCGCACAAGGAAGCGAGCGCCTGGGCGGGCCGGGGTGCTGGTGCACTCGGATTGTCCGGGCAGGTCGATCCGGGCGTGTTCAAGGCGGTGCTGGAAGGCCGCGTGCCCGATGGGAGCGGACGCCGGCTCGGGCGCCGGGTCAAGGACGGCGCGATAACGCACCGTCCCGGGCGCGACCTGACGCTCTCGGCCCCGAAGTCGGTGTCGCTGGCGGCACTGGTGGGTGGTGATGAGCGGATCGTCGACGCGCACGACAAGGCGGTGAAACGCACGCTCGGGTGGGTGGAGAAACACGTCGCCGAAACGCGGCTCAGGGATGAGAAGACGGGCCGTATGGTGCGCGCGGGCGGGCAGGAAATGGTCGCAGCCACGTTCCGGCACAACACCTCCCGGAACCTGGACCCGCAACTTCACACCCACGCGGTGCTCGCCAACATGCTGAAGGGCGGGGACGGCAAGTGGAGAACCATGGCGAACGAGAGGCTGTACGCCTCCCAAAAGCTGATCGGCGCCATCTACCGCGTGGAATTGGCGCGGGAAGTGAAGAAACTGGGCTACGGGATCGAGAAGACCCACGCCGACGGGCGGTTCGAGATCGCGGGGGTGTCGAGAAAGGTCGTGGAGGCGTTCTCCACGCGCCGTGCGGCGATCGTGGCGGCCATGAACGACAGGGGATTGGGCGATCCGGAATCCAACCCCCGGCTCGCCGAACGCGCCGCGCTGATGACGCGCGCCCACAAGCGCGACGTCGACCACGAGGGGCTGCGCGCGCATTGGGAGAAGCAGGCCGAGGCCCTGGAATTCGATGCGAAGGCGCTGGCGGCCCTGGCGGGCAGCGAAAAGGAACGCAGCGGCCCGGTCGCGGCGGCCCCGCAAGGCGCGGCGGTTTCGAAGGCCAACGGGTCGGCGCCGTCCACGGGCGCGGCGAGTGGCGCGGCCCGGGACGCGATGGCGTGGGCGGTGGCGCACCTGGCCGAACGCGAGGCGGTGTTTTCCAGCACCGATCTGCTGGCCGCGGCGCTGGCGTGGGAGCCGGGCGCGGTGACGGTCGCGGAGGCACAGCACGCACTCGGCGATCTGGTCAGGGACGGGACACTGCACGCGGCCAACCATCCCGTCCCGGGCGAATCCCTGACCACGGATAAAGCCGTCGCCGACGAGAGGGAAACCGTCGCGCTGATGACCGGCGGCCAGGGCCGGGGCAAGGCCGCGATGTGGGCGAGACGGGTGGACAAGCTGCTCAGAAACGGCCCGCTCACCGAGGGCCAGAAGGCGGCGGTGAAACTGATCCTGTCCGAAAAGGACCGCGTGGTGGGCGTCCAGGGCTACGCCGGGACGGGCAAGACCCGGATGCTCAACCGGGCACGTGCGCTGCTGGAAAAGAAGGGCTACGAACTCAAGGGCCTGGCCCCCTCGGCCTCGGCCGCGCAGACGCTGGCGGCCGAAGCCAACATCGAAACCGAAACGCTGCAACGGTTCCTGCTGAGAAACGCCGGCGTCGCCGAGGGCCGGCTCACGAAAAAGGGCGCCAGGGCCATGCGCAATACGTTTAGCCGCACGGTTCTCGTCGTCGACGAGGGCTCGCTCGCCTCCACCGTGCAGACGAGGAACCTGCTTCGCATCGCCAGGGAAATCCGGCTGCCGAAGGTCGTGCTCGTCGGCGACGGCAAGCAGCTCGACGCCGTCGATGCCGGCAAGCCGTTCGTGCAGTTGCAGCAGGCGGGCATGAAGACGGCCACGATGGACCGGATCATGCGCCAGAAGGACGCGGACCTGCGCGAGGCCGTGCAGGCGAGCGTGAGGGGCGATATCCGGAAAGCGTTCCAGAAACTCGGCTCGAATATCGAGGAGGTGAAACCGGACAACTTGGCCGGCGCGGCAGCGGCACGCTGGCTGCGCCTCTCGCCCGAAGAGCGGGAACGGGCCGGACTCATGGCCCCGAGCCACAAGCTGCGCGTGGCGATAAACGACATTGTTCGCGAGCGGCTGATCCGAGACGGGCGCGTCACGGGGCCCGCGATGACCGCAGAACGGCTCGTGTCCAGGGGCTACACTAATGCCGAAAAAGCACTGGCGGGAAATTACTCGGTGGGTGACGTGGTGGGCTTTCATCGGCCGTACAAACGGCTTGGCGTGGAAAAAGGCGATGAACTGCGCGTGCGTGGCGTTGATCAGGACGCTGGAATCGTCAGCCTCGGAGGCAGGGATGGGACGGCAGTGGAGTGGATTCCCGGGAGACTCGCAGCCAGGAGTGGCGGCGTGGAGGTCTACCAGGCCGAGAATCTTGAACTGCGCCAGGGCGACAGGATCCGCTGGACGAGGAACGATCTGTCGCTGGGGCTGGTGAACAGCCAGACTGCGGACGTGACAAGGGTGGAGAAGGACACGGTGACGTTCAGGCTGGAGGACGGCGGCACGCTGGAATTGAAGGAAGGCGACAGCCAGCTCCGTCACATTGATCGAGCTTGGGCTTCCACGGTTCACGCTTTCCAGGGCCGCACGGTGGACACGGTGATCGCGGCAATGGAGGCGGAACACCCGCACCTGACCACGCAGAAGAGCTTCTACGTCGAGATCAGCCGGGCGCGGCACCGGGCGGAACTGGTCACGGACGACCGCAAGGCGCTGGGTGAGCACCTGGAATCGGCCACGGGCGAGCGGGTCGCGGCGCTCGAAGGGGTGGAGCCTGTGCGTGTACCCTTGCCAGAAAAGGGGAAGGACGCCGGGCGCGAACCTGGGAATATCGGCGAGGGGATGGTGCACGAGGCGCCCATGCCGGTCGCGGAGCGCGAAACGACACGCGAAGATCCGGGGCTGGAGCTGTGAAGTGCGACAGGGAGTTGGGACGCCACGGACTTCCTAGTCTCGACAACAGTGTGAAGCACAAGTCGGAACGGAGGTTGCAGAGAGGTCGATTCGCCACTAGATTGTGCGCAAATACCCGCTGGCAGCGTGCTGTCGGCTCAAGGGTCACTGTTCGGAGCGGCCTTTGCTTTTCCGGGACGGACATGCAAGAGAGGACCTGCGACGGCGGGCATTGAAAGGAAAGAGAATGGAACCGTGAGCACGAATGGTAGATCGACGAACGATCGCAGAAAATCGATTCTTGAGAGTTTGCAGCAAAGGTCCAGCGGGGGGTTCACGACGTATGCCGCCGAATTGATGGCCGCTCCTTTGGGTGGAACGGCAAGCGTCTGCACAATTACGCACTATTGTCGTACAAGCGTGTTTGAACTGCCGGGCTGCAACCTGAATTCTGATGATCCGGTCCCTAATCAGGAGATCTGCATACGCAACGGTTTTAGGGCAGCTTTCGTGTCAGATATCAAGTCGTATCTTCGCGAGGGCGGATCGCAATTCCCGCACTACGCGATCGACGTTTCGCTGCGAGATGGGGTGGATCGCGTGTATCGCGAGGAGTTGAAGCGGTTGAAGCCTCCGAAAGTGCCGATTTTCCTAGCCGTTGAACAGTACGAGAGCATTCCTGCGACGACACTTGACAACGGGGAGTGTTTCGTCGTGGACGAGTGTCGCGACGGTAAATCAATAATCGAAGGAGGCCGAGACGGGAAGCGAGCTCTGCTGGCTATCAGGACGTGTGACGGTGCGTGGCCCGAATTCTCGCCAGACATGCACGCAGTAAACACGATATTGGCAGCGGTTAAGGTGGAGCAGAATGTGACGCACCACATCAAGGAACTTTACAGTTGTTCCTGCTTTGTAAGTGGGGATGGGCGGGCGGTCTATTCGCTGCACCCCACGATGAACATCGCGTATGGCGGCGTGCGCGTATCGTCGCCGATTGATGTGAAGGGCTTGGGAGAGAGAGCAGTTAGAGTACGAACGCTGCATGACGGTCTACGGCGAGACTCGGCCACGATTCCACAAATTGCTGAGATCATCGACTCTGTGCTTCTCGACAAGACACAGGATGACGGACACTATCGCCTGTGGTACTTGAGGCTCTGGCAGGCAGTTGCCGAGGCCAAGCGGGTGTTGGGTGCTGCCACGTTCGAACACGATCCTGCCGTTATTGCCGGGAAACTTCCGGCGAAAAACCTGACGGACTATCGAAACAGGATCGCTCACTGGTGGACCGGAAGAGTGGATTTTTCCTTTATAACCGGCATCCAGCTTACGGTTCTTGAGCTGTTGCGCAGAAAATATGGCAAGGGGCGGTTGCCTTAGACTGTCCGCAGCTACAAATCGCGGTATTGCGATAGCATAGTCCGACGGCGGCACCTGTCGCTGGTCCGACATTGCAGTCGCTAGGCAGCGATCATACCCACTCCGACCGTATTTGGGTCTCACGACTCCCGGCCGGGCCAGCGACCCGACCGGTCAAGCCTCCTTTTTCCATAGTTTTCGGCGCGCTTCGCATTCGCGCGGAAATATCCCGCTAGGAGTTGGGCCGAAAAACCAATGTGAGCACTCAAAGTGGTATATCAGTGGAGATTTCGTGGAAATATTGACGATAGCATGTCGCGTTGTCCCATAATCATCTATGAAGCCCTGCCAAAAGTGGTGTGTTATCCCACGAAGGTTTTCTACGGCGCACGCTCCTAGCCCGTCTCGTGCCTCTGCACCATACGATTTGGCTACACAGCTTATTGTTGTGGTTGCGCAAAAAAACTGTATCCACATATTTCCGCCCGATGGTGTGCCGGTGAATGTTCTGACGCTAACGCACTTGCCGTAAGCATTGGTATAGCATTAGGGGAGTCAAAATATTGTGCTACGAGCGCACGTACGTCCTTGACGTGTGTCTACATCACATGATAATCGTTATTTCGACGGCGTAGCGAGGAGAGAAACATGAATACCCTGTTTTTTCTGAGGGCGAAATTCTTCAGGGAAAAACCAGCCACAAGCCGAAAACACTCATCCAATAAAATGGGTGTTTTGAGAATTTTTTTTGAAACAGTTATCGATCGTACTTTTCGTGAAAGTAGTGAGAAAGACCCGGCAGAGGATTCACTCCTTTGCCTCGACGTTCGAGCGGATCATGCGAAATTGTATGAGATATCGGATCGCCTTTGGGAAGAGCTGAAACCCACGCGAAGAGAAATAGAATTCCTGCGGCATTTCGAAAATTCTCATATTGCGGGCATTTATTTGGAGCGGGACAAATTGATTTCTAAGGCGCGTCAATCACAGAGCTTGAGCAATCTTGTTATAGAATCTGCGAATCAGATGACACAACCGGAAACAGCATCGACTGATCCTGCATTGCTAACGTTACGTGTGGATGCTGTAAAGTTTCCAACTCATCTATTCCAGATTGAGCGAAGAACACTTCTCGAATTGCTCGATTTTTTTCGAGACGAGTATTCGATCGTTGAAGGGCAAAGTCGCTAGGTTTACTCTTGATTGGAACGGCCCAAAACCTCAATTGTACTTATCAAAATAAGGCGCACTATTTGCTAGTTTTCTGCAGTTCCAATGTACTGCACTGTTTTGGTTCGAACACTTGATCTCTTCCGTTGCGCGCAAAGAAAGTCCTTTTTCGCGTGCGGGCACAAAAAGGAGGATAAAGGGCTGCCACAAACGGGCTGTTGACTGGTCATCACGCTAGTAGTCACCACGTTTGCAAAGGGTGTGTTGCGGAGCAACCCTTGTTGCAAAAGCTAGAGATTGCAGAAGTGGATTCCAAAACGCGAAGCGTTTTCGATGCTAGCACGGCCAACTATTCAAAAAAATCCTCGTCAATCTTCTTGAGGTGCAGGACATCTTCATCCCGGCAGCCGATATTGTAGCGAATCATCAATCGGGCGAGCTGACGTCCGTCGATTAAGACAATCCGCGAACCAAGATCCTGCGCAGTGCGAACAGCGTTCCGGCTGAACGCGGATGTCGTCACGAATATGCCCTTGTGTGCTTTCTTTAGGCTTAGAGCGCCAAAAAAATCGCGAATCGCCGCAGAGCTGACGGTATTGCCGTCCGCATAGCGCTTGGCCTGCAAATAGATCTGATCAACGCCAAGCGGATCTTGGTCGATGACACCATCAACGCCATCGTCTCCCGTTCGACCGAGCGCTCGCCCCGCGTCTTCGGAAGTCCCACCGTAACCCATCGCGAGCAGGAGCTTGACGATCAGTTTTTCAAAGAAAACGGCGGGCGCATCTCTGACTCGAGTCAGAATCTCAGCAGACAATGTGTCGTTGATTCGCTTGTGCACGTCTCGAAGAATTTCTTCAGGCGTCGCTTCAACGTCGGAAATGATCTCAGCATCATCACCGTCGTCGGCACCACGTTTTCGGCTCTTGAATTCCCTAAATTCTTCGAATCGCAGAAGGTATTTTCGATTGACCTCCACTCCGACGTCCGAGAGGGCTTCTCTGCCTCGGTCGGTAATGATGAAATGAGCGCGTCGGGTTGATTTCAAAAGACCCGCTTGAGCCAGATATGTCTTGGCCCAGTGAACTCGATTGGCGAAACGCGTTTGGTTTCCGCTCGGTACCTTCTCATTCCGCTCGTCTTCGGTAAGGCCGAACTCGTGCGCCAAGGATTCGATGATGTCACTTACCCTTATTTCTCCGTCCTTGGCGCTACGAAGCACTGGACCCATTAGTGTTTGCATGCTCGGGATCATTGATTGCTCCTATCGTGAGGTTTCACTAACCCGCCCCACCAGAGGTCTGACGCGGCATGTACTGTGACCAAACATAGCTGGCCTCGTCAAGCGCGGGGTAGCCAAGTCGTCCCAGGACCTATTCCGACAACGCGTGAAAACGTCGGCGTAAGCGCGCTGGCAATAGAGCATAGAGTTTCGTGACCAAGGAAATCGAAAATTTCAACCATCGGTCTTGATCCTCCTTCGTGGATACCCAAGCCCGTTGGTGGTGTTCACCGCATACTGGGTCCACGAGGGAAAGGTCCGTGCCGACGAGCACTTCTTCTGTTTCGCCCTAGCCCGACTTCGACAACTCGGCGTTTTGTCGCTTGTAACTTATTGATTTTCTGTTCGAGAACGCGAAAGGTCGGCACTACGGCAGCGCCGTGAGATCGTCGCTTCGACGATGATCTAGGCCGATATCCGTGGGGGCGGCTGTTCGGGCAGTTTCATCTTGAGTTGGTGCAGCAGCAGTTGCTGGTCGCGGGTTGGATCGGTGCGCCGGGGCAGGACGAGATGCCGCCCGTCAGTGGTCGGCAGATGCACATCGACCATTTGCATGGTGGCGAACTTCTCCAGGATCGCCCGGGGCGTCAGTCCCGGGGCGTGCGGTCGGGCCAGGTTTTTCAACGTCACATGCAGGCAGTAGGCGATGAAGGCGACAAAGATGTGCGCTTCGATCCGATCCTCGCGCTGATGGAAGATCGGCCGGATGGCCAGATCGTGCTTCAGTTCCTTGAACGCCTGCTCGATCTCGGAGAGCTGCATGTAGTAGCGCCACAAGGTCGCCGGGTCCTCACCGGTGAGGTTGGACCGCAGCAAATACCGGCCCTCGCGGCGCCGGGCTTGGCGCAGCCGCTCGCGCCGCAGTGAGAACGTGAACGTCTCGGCCGTCACCGCCTCCCGGGCCTTGGGCAAGCCGATGTCCACCAGATGCCAGGCGCGCCCCGCCTCCTTCTTTGCGGCGCCCAGCTTCAGCAGCAACTCGTCGCGTTTCAGCGATTGGCGGCGCAACTCGTGCAAGCGGCGCCACAATTTCTTCAGTCGGCGCCGGCGCATGCCGCGTTCCTTCAACACGCGCGCCCGGCTCTGGGCCAGGATGTGCAGTTCCCCGTCCCTGGCCAACAACTTCACCTCCACCGACTCGCGAACCTGCCGCCAGGGCTTGCCCACGAACGCCTTCTCCAGTTTGCTCAATCGGCCCTTGGGCGTGCCCACCAGGTAATGCACCGGTGCCGGCCCCGTGCGCATCGCCTCCAGCGTCGCCTCGGTGGGAATGCCCCGGTCCATGATCCAGACCCGCTCGGATCGCCCGTATTGCGCCTCGATCTTCTTCAGAAACCCCGCCAGCGTGGTCTTGTCGGAGGTGTTGCCCGGCATCACCTCGTAGGCCAGCGGAAAACCCTCGGGCGTCACGATCAAGGCGATCACCACCTGCACGCAGTCCGAGCGCTTGTCGCGGCTGTAACCGAACCGGCGCTTGTCCGAAAACCTCGGATCGCTCTCAAAATAAGTGGAGGTCAGGTCGTAAAGCAAAACATCGAAACGCGCATCGAACAACGTCTCCCAGCGGTCCCGCAGAAACGAGAAAAACGCCCGCTTGTGCCCCGCCAGCTTGTCCAGACAGCGGTACAGCGTGTGCCCGCCCACCGCCTCCGCCGGGCGGCCCAGCAAATCCCCCATGGCGCTGTGCGCGTACCAGTGCCGGTGCAGCCGCCACTCGCTGCCCGGATCGATCAACTGGTAGCAAACCAGCGTCTTCAACACGTCCAGCCAGCGCGTGCCCTGACGGCTCGGCGGAAGCCGCGGACGCCAAAACCGGTCCAGATCCAGCCGCGCCCACAGCACCAGCGCCAGCCAGCACGCCCCCCACTGACGCGCCCGGCGCAACCGCAACGCCTTCAGCTCGATCTGGACCACCTCGCAGGCCAACTCCGGCGCTTCCCGATCCGCCGGAAACAGCGCCACCGGCTTCGGACCCGACTCCCCGCACAACACCTCGATGGATCGGCACCACGCCGCCCGCTGGCCGTCGTTGATCTCTCCGAGATACAGCACTTGCCGCTGCACCACGCGACCGTCCGGGCTCCGGCAGTTCTCCACCACGCTCCAGTAACGGTGCTCCTTGCCGTCCTTGAAACGCCTCTTGGCACGCACGAACATGGACCCATAGCGTGCCCGAAATACCCCATAAATCAAGGGGCAAGGTCGGCACTACAGCCCGTTCGACGAATCCCCCATCAATACAATCAAAACGTTACATGACCGTATCCGGCCAATAACCGCTCAAATCAACCGGAAATCCGCCTGAGTTGTCGAAGTCGGGCTAACCAGCGGCGGATATGGTAGATTCATTAGAACTTGTCTACCCTACGCACCCCGTGAGCCTTAACATCAAGAACGAAGAAACCTGCAACTTGGCCAGCGAACTTGCGCGGTTGACCGGCGAAACGAAGACGGGCGCGGTGACCGTCGCATTGCGCGAACGCCTCGAACGTGAGAAGCGCGCTCGGGGCGCTGAGCGCACACTCCGAGAAATGCGTGCCATCGCAGACCGGTGTGCGAAGCTCATGGGTCCCGGACCATCCGCAGTCGCACATGGCGACGTTCTCTATGACGAGCGGGGGTTACCCGGATGATCGTTGACAGTTCGGCCCTTCTGGCCGTGCTATATCGTGAATCCGATGCCGTCCAATTCGAACATTTGATTGCCACTTCGGAATCCCGTATGTCTGTCGCCAACGCGCTGGAGGTGGCTATAGTATTGGAGGGTCGCGGCGGAGTCGAAGCGGGTCAGGAACTTGACGCTTTTCTCGAAAGCAGCGGTATCGAAATGGTACCTGTAACCGCAGAGCACTTTGCCGCAGCTCGTCGCGCTTGGCGACGATTCGGTAAAGGCCGCCATCGCGCAGTGTTGAACTTCGGTGACTGCTTCGCTTATGCGTTAGCGGATGTGACCGGCGAGCCGCTCTTGTTCAAGGGTGGGGACTTCGCCCGCACCGATGTCTGGGCGGCTCTGTCGGCAAACCGGGACGATGACGCGTGACCGCAGCGCGACCGTTCCACGGTAGCTTGTTTGCCGAGGATTTCCTGCTCGGATTTTTCCAGTCACTAGATCTCTGTCTGGCATGGATCAATGCGTTGTCCGCAGGTGAACCGGATGCGCAAATTGAACCCTAATACGCTGGCGGTGACTTACCACGATCAATGGTGCCAGAAGTGCGGCGCTCGAACTCTCATTTCTTGGGTGGAGTCGACCCGTGGGGCACATCAATCGACGATCGTATTGATTCGCAGTGGGATTGCGATGTGATGCCGTCCAGCGGTTCTGCGGCAATCAACGGATTCCTTTACCAAATCCTGCACCATTTGGATTGGCTGGCTGATGTCAGATTGACTGGCGTGCTGGATGGGCATGAAGTGGGTGACGCATGCCTCGTTCTGGAGCCACAAAACGGTGGCGACGCGCAGGCACACGCATCTGCCATGCATTTGGTTGAGCAGTACAAAACCCGGGCAACAGGCACTTGGCCCCTTTCGCACGTGAAAGTGGCTTTGAGTGACGTTCGCAAGGCTGTTTCGCAACGGCGTCCGCAGTATGCACGTTATCGATTCGTCACCAATGGAAGGCGCGGCGAACTAGGAGAATTCGAAGATTTTGTTTCTCGCCTGACCGCGATTGAAAGTCCGGATGAACTGGACAATGAAACGAAGCGCAATTTTTCGAAGTCGATTTGCCTTGGCGATAGCGATTTCCTCGACGACCTTGCGCGATCCACGCGGAATAGTGAAACCGGTGAAGTCACTCCAAGCGAACGTGAACTCGTTTTTCATCTGCTGCGTCGATTTCAAATGCAGTTTGACGTCAGCAGCGGGCAACTTACACGCAAGATTGACGCGCTGCTGCGACCCTACGTGAACGATTTGGGCGAGGAGGCAAGAACGCGAACGTATCTGGTTGGGGAGTTGATGAAACGCTTGGGTGCAGGAGAAACGACATTGGACAGGGGGGATATCGATGCGATTCTAAAGGGGGCGGGACTACGCCCGGACCGGCTTCGTAGGGTAAGCGAATTAGCGCGCACTCTGAAAGGCAGCAATAACCGCATATCGAAACATTTGAGGTATCGACGCGAACACGACGTGCGGGATGTCCCACGCTGGCCGCAATGCAAACCGGTATTGGTGATTGCGGGCGAAAGCGGAGTCGGCAAATCCTGGCAACTGGCCAGACTGATGGAAGATTGCGCTGGAAACGGCGAATCCGTCGTACTTGTTCGAGCTGGCGGCAGCGCTGAGGATGTATTGAAGAGCGCTGCCAATGTTATTTGGCAGGTGGCCATGGGCGAGACATCGCATAAGTCGCTGCAGGCGATTTCGAATTTCTTCCAAGAGGACGCGTTTCAGTTGCGACCTCCGTTCTACACGGTTGCAGTTGACGATGTCCGGGAAATCGATATCGCTCGTAGTCTCGTTCGGCAGGATTGGGCGAGCCTCGGCGCGCGGTTGGTAATTTCGATGCCGATTACGCTCGCGCGTGGGCTGGTTTCTTCAGATCGAGAAGACGTGTACTTGCATCGTGTCGCTGATTTTTCCATTGATGAATTGGATGACTTGCTCCGAAAGTTTGGTCATCGCTGGTCGGATTTGCCAAGTGATCTGAAGCGACTGTTGCGCAAACCCGTCTTGGCGGGCCTGTTTCTGGATCTTTCCGCTTCTTCGTTTCCAGAGGGTCCGCAGAGCGAGTACGAGATTTTTGAGGCGTACTGGGAACGAATAGTCGAGCGGTGCAATACGGGTGATGAAGGAGTCGTAGTCGCTCTCGCCGAACTTGCGATTCAGGGAAAATCATACCCGCTCCCCCGAAAGGACTGGGCAAGTATTGGGCTGAGCGCGACAAACCTCTCTCAATTGGAGGCGGCGGGCTGGCTAATCCCGCTGGAGCGATACGGCGAGGTCGCGTTTGCCCATGATCGCCTGCTTAATTGGGCCGTCGCACAGTTATTGTGCAACAAATTCACGCGGAAGAATCTGTCGGTAGATGCGTTGTTCGAGTGGACGACGGGCGAAGCAGAGGGGGCGGGATCCGACCCTTTGAACCGGTTTGGCTACGTTGCGATGGATACCATTTGGTTGCTGTCAGCGGACGCTTCGAATCGGGTCGCGATCAGCCAATTGGTAGAAAGGTTGGAGGACCATCAAGACTTTGGCGGACAAGGCCGCATTCTCTACACAAGGCTTCTGCCCACGCTTGGCCAACGTGCTGTTGAAATACTAGTGCAGCGGCTCGACGAGATCACGCAGAATTCTATCGGAGACTATCGCGTTGGTCTGATCGGCGACGCTTTCGCCTCGCTGGCGCAACAGGATTCGGTTGATATTGTGTCTGAAACAGCGTCAATGCTGAGGTCGCCTTCCTGGGACAAGCAATTGGTAGCTGCAAAAGTGCTGGCGGTCGACCCCGATGTAGAACAACTGGATCGCTTGTGGAACATTCATCAGCAACGGCTAGACGCGCGCGAACTTGACGGCGACCGTCGCAGCACAGCGCATGAAGTGACGTTCTCGGCGTTGCGCGTTGGGGTTGCACAGCATCCCGACTGGCTCCGAGATCGAATTCTCAACGCAGATACTGCCGAGGAACGAGTATCCACGCTCGGACTTCTTCTGAGCGGGTTGGAACATCCGGGCGCGAATCGCATCTGGCGTGAAGTGCGTGATGTGCTGATAGAGAAGATTGGGAAAACTAGTCCGCGTAGCGTACTCAATTGCATCGCGCGTTTCGGGGACCATGACAGAAAAGCTTTTGTTGTTGATCATTTGTCGTCCCCGGGGGGGATTGTCAGCGTCGTCGCAATGGTTGCACTCGCCGTATTGGATCCGGACGAGGCAATTCGTCGGATAGCGGAATTAGATCGTACGCAACTAACCTTACAAAACGAATGGCTACCGCTTCTATTTCGAGCGGATTCGGAATTGACTCGTCAAGCGCTTCGAAATCTGGCTGCTTCGGATTCATACGGCCAACGTCAAGTAGAGGAATATTTCGAATATCGACCGGCTGACCTTGATGAAGACACGTTTGTCGAATTGTTGAGCACAAGGCAAAGGCAATGTCCAGAATTCGATGGGACAACGACGACCTGGGATGTGCCATGGACCAATTTCCTGCTGCGATTTCTCAGTCGCATGTGCCGCCCTGACATTCTCAGACGCATGCACGCCAATGCTGGGGGTGAGTTGGAATCGGTAATTTTAGAAATAGCATGCAGTCGCTTACGCGGTAACACTCGCTCGCGTGATCGCATTCTGGAATCGGCGCGCCGCACGCTCGTATTCCTGGCCGGAGAAGGCATTTCAGATGTGATCAATCGGGAGCTTGAATCGGAGCACTTCTGGGTCCGACATGGCGGACTGAATTGGGCATGGGTCAGTGGAAACCAGCGGACCGTGGAACTACTCGGCAAAATTGCGCAGCATTCGATTCCGAATAATGCGGAAGGGGAACCAGATTCGGACGCTTGGCAGGAATTTTCTGCGGCTACGAAGGCGCTTGCGGCACTGGGCGCAGACGATATTTTGGTGGAAATATTCTCTAGGCCTGAGATTGTCGATGCGCCTTTGCGCTTGGCGAGCTTTCGCGGTAACAAAGGTCCAATGGCTAAATCGCTGACAGACGCGGCGCTTCACGCGATCAAGAACCCGGAAACATCAGACGAAAAACTGCGATGCTCGCTGGTGACCGCCTGGCTAAGCGGAGATAGCGACCTGATACCGGATGTCCGGGATGTTCTTGCTCGCGTTGACCCGGAGAGCAAGATCGCACGTCATGCGTGTTTAGCGCTTCACACGTTGGGCGACAAGTCAGCAGAGTTTGCACGCTTGGCAGAGAGCGTGGCATTCACGAAAGATAATTGTTCGGTGGGACTGGATGCGTTGATCGGGATTAAGGACGAAGGTGTAGATGGCCTGCAGCGTTGGCTCAAACAGACCAGCGATGCGGAGCGTTATAGGTATGGTGCGGTCGTGATCCGAGTTCTTCATGAAAGAGAGGATAGTCGGAAAGCGGCAATCAAGGCTGCTGTGCATATGTGCCGACGGCACAAACTGCTAATGCGTCCTCTGTATGATATCGCGGCCGAGTCGGATAACGTGGCTTTGCGCGAGAAAATATTGGAAGAGGCGTTTGCTGAGCGTTCAATCATCGTTCAAGCACCATTGGAAGCAATTCGTGGCCTAGCCCGACTTCGACAACTCAGGCGGATTTCCGGTTGATTTGAGCGGTTATTGGCCGGATACGGTCATGTAACGTTTTGATTGTATTGATGGGGGATTCGTGGAACGGGCTGTAGTGCCGACCTTGCCCCTTGATTTATGGGATATTTCGGGCACGCTATGGGTCCATGTTCGTGCGTGCCAAGAGGCGTTTCAAGGACGGCAAGGAGCACCGTTACTGGAGCGTGGTGGAGAACTGCCGGAGCCCGGACGGTCGCGTGGTGCAGCGGCAAGTGCTGTATCTCGGAGAGATCAACGACGGCCAGCGGGCGGCGTGGTGCCGATCCATCGAGGTGTTGTGCGGGGAGTCGGGTCCGAAGCCGGTGGCGCTGTTTCCGGCGGATCGGGAAGCGCCGGAGTTGGCCTGCGAGGTGGTCCAGATCGAGCTGAAGGCGTTGCGGTTGCGCCGGGCGCGTCAGTGGGGGGCGTGCTGGCTGGCGCTGGTGCTGTGGGCGCGGCTGGATCTGGACCGGTTTTGGCGTCCGCGGCTGCCGGCGAGCCGTCGGGGCACGCGCTGGCTGGACGTGTTGAAGACGCTGGTTTGCTACCAGTTGATCGATCCGGGCAGCGAGTGGCGGTTGCACCGGCACTGGTACGCGCACAGCGCCATGGGGGATTTGCTGGGCCGCCCGGCGGAGGCGGTGGGCGGGCACACGCTGTACCGCTGTCTGGACAAGCTGGCAGCGCACAAGCGGGCGTTTTTCTCGTTTCTGCGGGACCGCTGGGAGACGTTGTTCGATGCGCGTTTCGACGTTTTGCTTTACGATCTGACTTCCACCTATTTTGAGAGCGATCCGACGTTTTCGGACAAGCGCCGGTTCGGTTACAGCCGCGACAAGCGCTCGGACTGCGTGCAAGTGGTGATCGCCTTGATCGTGACGCCCGAGGGTTTTCCGCTGGCCTACGAGGTGATGCCGGGCAACACCTCCGACAAGACCACGCTGGGGGACTTTCTGAAGAAGATCGAAGCGCAATACGGGCGCTCGGACCGGGTCTGGATCATGGACCGGGGCATTCCCACCGAGGAGACGCTGGAGGCGATGCGCACGGCGCCGGCGCCGGTGCATTACCTGGTGGGCACGCCCAAGGGCCGATTGACCAAACTGGAGAAGGCGTTCGTGGGCAAGCCCTGGCGGCAGGTTCGCGAGTCGGTGGAGGTGAAGTTGTTGGCCAAGGACGGGGAATTGTACGTCCTGGCCCAGAGCCGGGCGCGCGTGTTGAAGGAACGCGGCATGCGCCGGCGTCGATTGAAGAAGCTGTGGCGGCGCTTGCACGAGTTGCGCAGACAGTCCCTGAAGCGCGACGAACTGCTGTTGAAGCTGGGTGCGGCGAAGAAGGAGGCGGGGCGTGCCTGGCATCTGGTGGACATCGGCTTGCCCAAGGCCCGGGAGGCGGTGACGGCCGAGACGTTCGCGTTCTCACTGCGGCGCGAGCGGCTGCGCCAAGCCCGGCGCCGCGAGGGCCGGTATCTGCTGCGGTCCAACCTCACCGGCGAGGACCCGGCGACATTGTGGCGCTACTACATGCAGCTCTCCGAAATCGAGCAGGCGTTCAAGGAACTGAAGCACGATCTGGCCATCCGGCCGATCTTCCATCAGCGCGAGGATCGGATCGAGGCGCACATCTTCGTCGCCTTCATCGCCTACTGCCTGCACGTGACGTTGAAAAACCTGGCCCGACCGCACGCCCCGGGACTGACGCCCCGGGCCATCCTGGAGAAGTTCGCCACCATGCAGATGGTCGATGTGCATCTGCCGACCACTGACGGGCGGCATCTCGTCCTGCCCCGGCGCACCGATCCGACCCGCGACCAGCAACTGCTGCTGCACCAACTCAAAATGAAACTGCCCGAACAGCCGCCCCCACGGATATCGGCCTAGATCATCGTCGAAGCGACGATCCCCCACGGCGCTGCCGTAGTGCCGACCTTTCGCGTTCTCGAACAGAAAATCAATAAGTTACAAGCGACAAAACGCCGAGTTGTCGAAGTCGGGCTAGCCAAGTTCGACTCCGCCCGTGCCTCAGAAGCCATCGAACTAGGGCTTTCAAGGCATCCGAAAGTTGAGGGAGAATTGTGCCGACTGCTTGTCAAGTTGGAGCCGGAACTAGCAGCACAGAAACTTCTTAGAGTTGCAACTGCATTGGATCGCGAGTCGCTGAATCGAGCGGTTGGTTGTGCGTTGCGCAGGGCGGACGAAGAAACCGTCGTTGATGTCATTACGGCATATCTAAGCGGGACGGAGACCGAGCGCAGGATCGCTTGCCATGTTGCGGGCTGGCTGCCGATTCCCGGGATCGACATATCGCTGGAAGCTGCTGCGGACAAGAAAAGTATGATCGAGGTTCGACGTGCCGCATTGGATGCCCTCTACAGACATCGTGAGGAAAGAGCAATTCAAGGCCTGTTTTCGGCGTTCCAACTAGAAGACGATGCCGCGCACCGTTGGGCTTTCTTTGTTGCGATTCTGGAGATAGCAGATCCCGATCTGCTCAATGAGCCGGACGATTCGCTGTGGCTGGGCCGGATTCTGACGGACGAACTCCCGTTTGCTTTCGAGCATTACGCACGCGAGACGCTCGATAGGCGGCGCAGGACGTCAGCGTCGACGTGATCCGGTGTTGTCCTCATATCTTGGAAGACTAAACGCGGCTAAAGATTTGGGCTTCTCTCGGGCGCATGAAGCAAGTGTCAGCAAGACCTTACAGCTAATGATCACGGCGCCCCGGCGGGCTCGCGGCGGGCAATCCGGGCAGTGGCTGCGCCGACTTGCCATCTAGTACACGGACGCGCAGGAACCCTACCGGATACTAGTTTCAAATGGGCAAGAAAAAACGATATTGGCGACAGCTGCCAGACTCGCCGTGCGCTCTGTGCGGTCAAGTCAGTAAACTCTGCAAGTCCTACATCGGAGCGGCTCGTGCAAATGGCCGAACGGTCGAGCTTGTAGGCGAGACGCGCGCTGGCGCAAATGGGGTGAGCGACCCCGGTTCTAGGGCTGTTTTTGGTGCTGAACCGAGGGTGGTGTGGCCGGTGAAACGAAGACTGATGGGTGAATGCACCGGACTGATCGAAGCGGGTAGGCCATTACGGACCCAAGAGTCCAATGGGATTCGTTTGCCAATTGGACGAGCCGAACAGCTCTATTTAGACGCTAAACCAACGGTCGGTACTTGAAAGCCGGATAAACTACCGAATCTGGGCTGTTCCGACGGAAAGAAAAACAGATGAAAGGCTGGTGGTGCGCAACCCTACACAAGATTCGCTCTGAAGACAGGCTTGTGCCGATACTGATTGCAGCGGGATTTGCGATTGTCGTCGTCTTGATGCTGTTGTTCATCTCACCGTGGTATGGCGGGGAACCCGGAGAGGTTTTCCGTGGTCTGTACATCGAGGCGACCGGAGCGGTGATGGACATTGTCGTCTTCGGGTTCATCCTAGCTGGCTTGACACTTTGGACGACCCGCAGCCGAGAGCGCGGCTTGGAAATTGCCAGGCAGAAGGAGTTGATCGACGATTTCAGGAAATGGAATGTTGACGAAGCCCGTTTCCGGATTGCCGGTGCGCTAAGGAGGCTAAACCGTCTGCATTGCACTGAGATCGACTTTACCGGTCTCGAGTTAAGCGAATTTTCTTTTGGGTGGCACGAAATCGAGAGCATAGAAGGATCTACGTTTTATGACGGAAGCTGGGGAACCGTTAGCCGCAAGAACAAAGTGAGCCTGGAGAGGGTCGATTTCGCGAAAGTGGATTGCCGGAACGTCGTGTTTTCCAAGTTCAATCCGTTTTCGGGCTTCGGAATGAGAATTCGTTTCGCGACGTTCAAGGATTGCGATTTCCGGGAAGCACAGTTGCAGGGGGCCACCTTTCGGGGCGCACACCTTGAATGGTCGGATGAACCGCCGGAAGAAATGGGCACATTGGAAGACTTAGGTGGTCGAGATATGGCGTTTCGCCAAACCTACTGGCCGCCATTCGACGGGGCGGACCTAAAGGGCGCGTCATTCAACGAGGTTCTTTTCCGGAACGCGGATCTCCGTGGTGCATTGAACGTTCAAGATTGTTCGTTTGCTGGCGCCGAAGGTCTGGACGAGTGCTTATTCGACGATGAAGACGTGAAGAGATGGGTCTTGGAGGCGGTAAAGCGGGGCACTTGATAGGTCCGATTTCAGCTGTGTCGTCCAGCCTTCTTCCTTTCCGACACTCACATGGTCACGGCTTTTCGTGATCGGTGTTTCATGACAGATCGTGGATGAACAAACGAAGCTGTTCAGGGCCGCACTAGCTGGTGGGCAATTCCGGTGCGATTTGGGATATTTCCCGCCGAATTTCCTCCACTTCGTCCTCTCTGCCAGCAGCAATCATGTTCCTCGCGGTGGCCTCGGCGGTGAACAAGGTCGACCGCAAGAGCCGGATTTCCAGTTCGTTTCGGGGCCATTCACGGCGATCGAGTGCCTCCATCGCCAGCTGAACCAGCACGTGATTGGGCGACTGTTTGCTGTTTCCGACTGCGGTTTCGATGCGTTTCCATTGCTCATCGGTCACGCGAACGGTCTTTGACATTGTCTTGGCCATGTGGATATCCGTTTTTCCTGAACGAAGATTTGGTCAATTGTGCCGGAACACGCACGGAATGGTTGAACGTTCCGAGTCTGAGTCGCTGTGTTCGGTGAGCGAAGGGCGCTGGAACCATGCCGTCAATCAGCGTCCCGATTGAGTCCCATGTAGGTCTGCGGGTAATGGTATCCAGTCGCTGAGAGCGAACGCGATGGCGCGGGGCGAACATCAAAGTCGAGATAATCGCCGCCAAATCGACGTTTCAGGCCTGCATGCAATCTGACTGAATGGGTGCCGTCAAATTGACTGAAGTGTTTCCGGCACGTCACCAGCATGATTTTGTCGTACCGGGGTGCAGCAAAAAGCAGGTCGTACGGGATGTGGGGCGTTGTGGAATGTAGGTTTTGACGCTCTGGGCAGCCCGCTGCGTGGGGTGTGAGAGCCGAGCCACCGAAGGGTGTAGAGAAGACCTGAACCAGGGTACCGAACGTTGGGGAAAACGGTGCCGGAACCGGAGCCGGAGGGGAGCCGCCGCGGCGCGTGAGCGGTCGGGCCGCGGCGCCGAAGCGCGCCAGGCGCATAGCGCCAGGGCGATGAGGCGACAGCGGCGGATCGACCGGAGCGCCGGTGCAACTCACGACGGTGGTGGGAACGCAGGGGGCGGTGAGCGCAGCGAACCGCCGGGTAAGCGGAGCGCGCAGTGAGCGAAGCGAGCGGAGACGCGAGGGATGCCCGCCCGAAGGGCTGAGACCGCTCTGCGGGCTCGGCAGGGCAGCCCGGTCGCGAAGCGACGCGCCCGGAAACTTCTTCGCCAACGTCAGGGACGAATCCAACAGCGTCAGCGTCACGAGAGGCGAAAGCGTGTGAAGCTGCTGAAGTCCAAACTGCTGGACAAGGTGACGGGAGGGAAAGGCGGCGCAGCCGCCGCGCTGCGGTGCGCCGCAGGCGCAGCGCTGCGCCAGGAATGGCGGGATTGGGTGTGCACGCGCGGAAGCGTCGTCGCACGATCGAGCGGAGGCGAGAACGGGCGGCACGACGAAGGCGGCGCTCGCGACTGCGAACGCCGGCGAGAGAGCGAGGCGAGCGGGCGAAGCCCGAAGCGAGCGCTACCATAGCGGATGCGTATCCACGAGACGTTGAGCCACGTCGCGGATGCGGTCCCGTTCGCGAACGCGAACGGGACCGCGGTAGTCCTCAGTCAAGTGCACGACATAGTAGTGCTCGCCCGGATTGAGAATGTCGCGCTGTCGATGGACTTCGCCCACGCAGTCGCCGTCATCGTAGATGCGCGACTCGTCGGGCGCGATGCGTTTGAATTCGATTCGGCTCATCGTCGGTTCCTCTCTCTATTTCCGCGGCGGTCACCCGACGCCTGCTCGACGCCACGCCGGCGTGGCGGGGGCGGCGGGAGCGAAGCGAAAAAAATCGCGGCCCGCATCGCCGGTGGGACGATGCGGGCCGCGAGGTGGACGCGGCGGGTTACGCGGAGGTCAACATAACGCGCTTGACCGGAATCCCGAGCTGCGCGGCCTTGTCCAGCAGGTTCTCGGAGATCCCGGACCCGGGGAAACCGATGACGCCCTTGGGCAGCAGGCTCAGCAGCTCGTCGTTGCGGCGGAACGGCGCGGCGCGCCCGTGGGCGTTCCAGTCCGGCTTGCACACGACCTGGTGCACGCCCCTGGATTCGGCCCAGCGCGCGGCGACCATCTCCGCGCCCGGGCCGCCACCGTGCACGAGGACCATGTCGGCGTACTTGGCGCGCACGGTGTCGAGCGCTGCGTAGATCGCGTCGGCATCGCTGACCGGCTTGGACCCGGCGACCGCCACGAGCGTGCCTTGCGGCAGGTGCGCGGTGTTCTTCTGCTCGCGGCGCGCGCGCATGAAGTCACGGGCGTCGATGGCCGCGGAGGTGAGTTTGGATGTCCGGGAAGTGTGGGACCCGTTCCTCGGCCGCCAGGTGTTGCCGGTGTCGGCGCAGTACACGTGCGCGGCGAAGTCCCGCAGCCGCTCGAAGGCGTCGCGCCGGTTCCCGAGGTTCTGGCAGCGCTCGATGGTGCGCTCCAGCTCCCAGGCGTTGATCTCGGTCCCGTCCTGGGCGTGCTGCAGGTCTTTCAGCTTCGGGGAGAGCTTGTCGACCGCGCGGTCCAGGCGCACCGTCTGCATGTGCAGCGTGTTGACGAAGCCCCACAGCAGCGATTCTCTCTCGTCGGCAAGCTGGGTGCCGTCGGGTGCGACTTCCTCGACGAAGAGCTCCAGGATCCTGTCCAGACCGGTCAGGGCTTCCTTCTCGTCCCAGATCGCGCGCGGGTCGGGTTCGCCCCTGGCGGGTGCGCCGCCGAAGCGTTCGAGGTTTTCGCAAATGACCGCGGTGGGTGAGGTGTTGGGATGGTGCAAGTGTGCATTCATGGTAATGAACTCCTTAAGTTCGTTAGCCCGACTTCGACAACTCAGGCGGATTTCCGGTTGATTTGAGCGGTTATTGGCCGGATACGGTCATGTAACGTTTTGATTGTATTGATGGGGGATTCGTCGAACGGGCTGTAGTGCCGACCTTGCCCCTTGATTTATGGGGTATTTCGGGCACGCTATGGGTCCATGTTCGTGCGTGCCAAGAGGCGTTTCAAGGACGGCAAGGAGCACCGTTACTGGAGCGTGGTGGAGAACTGCCGGAGCCCGGACGGTCGCGTGGTGCAGCGGCAAGTGCTGTATCTCGGAGAGATCAACGACGGCCAGCGGGCGGCGTGGTGCCGATCCATCGAGGTGTTGTGCGGGGAGTCGGGTCCGAAGCCGGTGGCGCTGTTTCCGGCGGATCGGGAAGCGCCGGAGTTGGCCTGCGAGGTGGTCCAGATCGAGCTGAAGGCGTTGCGGTTGCGCCGGGCGCGTCAGTGGGGGGCGTGCTGGCTGGCGCTGGTGCTGTGGGCGCGGCTGGATCTGGACCGGTTTTGGCGTCCGCGGCTTCCGCCGAGCCGTCAGGGCACGCGCTGGCTGGACGTGTTGAAGACGCTGGTTTGCTACCAGTTGATCGATCCGGGCAGCGAGTGGCGGCTGCACCGGCACTGGTACGCGCACAGCGCCATGGGGGATTTGCTGGGCCGCCCGGCGGAGGCGGTGGGCGGGCACACGCTGTACCGCTGTCTGGACAAGCTGGCGGGGCACAAGCGGGCGTTTTTCTCGTTTCTGCGGGACCGCTGGGAGACGTTGTTCGATGCGCGTTTCGATGTTTTGCTTTACGACCTGACCTCCACTTATTTTGAGAGCGATCCGAGGTTTTCGGACAAGCGCCGGTTCGGTTACAGCCGCGACAAGCGCTCGGACTGCGTGCAGGTGGTGATCGCCTTGATCGTGACGCCCGAGGGTTTTCCGCTGGCCTACGAGGTGATGCCGGGCAACACCTCCGACAAGACCACGCTGGCGGGGTTTCTGAAGAAGATCGAGGCGCAATACGGGCGATCCGAGCGGGTCTGGATCATGGACCGGGGCATTCCCACCGAGGCGACGCTGGAGGCGATGCGCACGGGGCCGGCACCGGTGCATTACCTGGTGGGCACGCCCAAGGGCCGATTGAGCAAACTGGAGAAGGCGTTCGTGGGCAAGCCCTGGCGGCAGGTTCGCGAGTCGGTGGAGGTGAAGTTGTTGGCCAGGGACGGGGAACTGCACATCCTGGCCCAGAGCCGGGCGCGCGTGTTGAAGGAACGCGGCATGCGCCGGCGCCGACTGAAGAAATTGTGGCGCCGCTTGCACGAGTTGCGCCGCCAATCGCTGAAACGCGACGAGTTGCTGCTGAAGCTGGGCGCCGCAAAGAAGGAGGCGGGGCGCGCCTGGCATCTGGTGGACATCGGCTTGCCCAAGGCCCGGGAGGCGGTGACGGCCGAGACGTTCACGTTCTCACTGCGGCGCGAGCGGCTGCGCCAAGCCCGGCGCCGCGAGGGCCGGTATTTGCTGCGGTCCAACCTCACCGGTGAGGACCCGGCGACCTTGTGGCGCTACTACATGCAGCTCTCCGAGATCGAGCAGGCGTTCAAGGAACTGAAGCACGATCTGGCCATCCGGCCGATCTTCCATCAGCGCGAGGATCGGATCGAAGCGCACATCTTTGTCGCCTTCATCGCCTACTGCCTGCATGTGACGTTGAAAAACCTGGCCCGACCGCACGCCCCGGGACTGACGCCCCGGGCGATCCTGGAGAAGTTCGCCACCATGCAAATGGTCGATGTGCATCTGCCGACCACTGACGGGCGGCATCTCGTCCTGCCCCGGCGCACCGATCCAACCCGCGACCAGCAACTGCTGCTGCACCAACTCAAGATGAAACTGCCCGAACAGCCGCCCCCACGGATATCGGCCTAGATCATCGTCGAAGCGACGATCTCACGGCGCTGCCGTAGTGCCGACCTTTCGCGTTCTCGAACAGAAAATCAATAAGTTACAAGCGACAAAACGCCGAGTTGTCGAAGTCGGGTTAGTGGGATACCGTCTCTCGTAGATCGGCATGTCTTGGGCAGCAGGCGAGAGTCACCCGCAGGGCCGCAGCGAAGCGGAGGGCCCGTCGTCCTCGACGGGTTGACCGCCTGCTACCCTGGGCATGCCGTTCGGAGAGAGACCGTCCGCCGCGCCGGGAGGCCCCTGAAGGGCAGGTGAAAATGCAAGCCCCGTGCCGGATGGGTTCTGCGCGCCAGCGCGGGTTCCATCGGGCGTCGCGGCTTGCTCGCCTGTCCGGAAGGGGCCGGACGGCGAATAAGGCGGACACCGCATAAAAGGGGGGTGGCAGGGGGTCCTTCCCCTTTCCCTGCAAACGTTCACGTGCGTTCAGCAAGTGAAGACCGATTGGCTGCTGCCCTCAGGGCCTGCTGTGCGCAGGGCCGCGAGCGGCGCCAGCCGCCGCGCGAGGGGCTCGGTGCCGAGTTCGCGCAGGTCGTCGTTGAAGTCGTTTCCAGCGGGAAGCAGAACGCAGCACGCGATGCCGAGCCGCGTGCAACGCAGTTGCAGGCGACGCGAGGCACGGTCGCCCTCGTCATCGCGATCCTGGGCGATGACGAGGCGGGTGACGTGCTTCGGCGGCACGAACGCGCCGAGGCTGCCCGCTGACAACGCGGCAGCCGCCACTGCGTGGGGCAGAACCGTATCCGGCCAGGCGGTGACCAGCGAGAGCACGGTCTCGATGCCCTCCCCCACCAGGAGGGTGGAGGCGGCGTCGGGATCGCCGAACCGCACGGCCAGCCCGTGGACGCGTCCAAGCGCCTTGCGCGGACGCGACACGCGGGCCTTGGCCGGGCGGAGGGGATCGAGCCAGGTGCGGTGCACGCCCTGGAGTTCTCCGTCATCGGCGGTGACCGCGGCGACCAGCGCCGGCAGGCGCCGCCAGGCGCCCGAAGCGGACCGATAGGGCAGCGAGGCATGAAACCGCAATGCCGGGAACCGGCAGCGGTGAATGGCGCGGGCGGCGAGATACGCCTCGGCGTGGGTGGAGTCGATGGGCCCGCAGCGGTCCCACAGGTTACGGGCAGCTTCGGCGCGGTCGTAGGTGTCGTTGCCGGTAGCGGCGGGCGCGGCGGGTTGCGCCAGGAAGCGGCGCGCCTCGGTGAGCGCCTCGCGCAGCGAGCGCGAACCGGTGGCGATCCGGATGAGATCGAGCAGGTCCCCGTGCTCCCCGGTCGCCGCGTCGGTGAACTTGCCCGGCGTGCCGGGCGGAGAGAGCCGCACGAAGAGCGAGCGCCCGGTCGCGCCGCGCGCGTCCCCGGCGCACCAGTAGCGGCCCTGCTTCTTGCCGTGCGGCAGGTACTTGCGGCAGACGGATTCGGCGCGCTGGGCCAGCAGCGCGGAGACGGTCGAGGCATTCATCGGCACTCCGGTCGAAGGGGATCGACCGGGTACCGGCCCGCCTCGACCTCTCGGCGGCGTTCCGGCGCGCGGGCGTCAGCCCGCCAGCGTGCGGAACGTGGCCGAGACCCGCGCGGTGGGCAAGTTCGCGGTGTCGGACGGATCGATGCCGTGCATCCAGCTATGGCGCGCATCACAGGCGAGCACCAGCACCGAGCGGCGCGGCAGCGTGATCACGATGTCGCCCGGCGCGCCGTGGCGCACGTACGGGCGGGCATTGCGCGGCCGGAAGCGCATCGGCCAGTCGTCGGCGAGCGACAGCGACGCCACGACGCCGCCGAAGTCGCGGTGATCGGCGTGCATGCCGATGCCCTGCCCCGGGCGGTACTCGTTCACGATGCACTGGCTCGGCAGCGCGCCGTCGAAGTACGGCGCCAGCCGCCGGGCCATGTGCTCGGTCCACAACGGGAACGGCGAAGCCGGCTGGCGCGCGCCAGGGTTTCTGTAGTCGTACCTGAATCCATAGTGCTGCACGCGGCGGTTGAGATCGCGGAGCCAGGGCGCCGCGGCGATGCGTTGAAGGATGCGCCGCTCCTCGGCGGGCGTGACGAAGTCGCGCACGAGGCGCGCGCCCTGGGACAGGATGTCGGGGGTACGGTCGGTCATATCAGTCTCCGGCGGTTTACAGGCGTTCGGCCGCCCAGCGGGCGGCGGCGGCCAGGACGTTCCCGTGGCAGGGCTTCGGCGAGCAATGACAGGCCAGGGGTTTTCCCTCAAGCGACGCGAGGTCTTCGAGCGGCATGCGCCCGGCGCGGATCTCTCGCCAGAGGCGCTCTCGGTATTTCTCGATGACCTCGGCGCGGGAACCGTCGCGCCCGATGACGTATGGGTTGCCCCATTCGGTGGCGCGGTCGATGCGCACGACCTCCGGTTCGTCCAGAACCGAACGGTCGTGGCGGATGTTGATGACGGCGGTCATTCTCCCTCTCCTTTCCTCGAGCTTGCCCGGCCGGTGCAGCAACTCGCCCGCGGGCCAGGGGCTTGTGGGCTCACTGGGCCAGTGCACCGAGGCGGTCGGGGTCGCAGTACGCGGCGGAGGGCAAGCGCGGATGGTCGATGGCGACGTGGAAACGCAGCTCCATCCAAAGGCGGCCGAGGACGTTGGCGCCGACGTAGTGTGTGGCGTTGGCGCGGGCGCCCCAGTAGGTGTCGCGGGCGGAATGCTCGACGATGGGCCGGTCGGCGGTGCGCCGGAAGAGGGCGTCGAAGCGGTCGGGGAGCGTCTCGCGCTTGCGGCGGATCGCCCAGCACATGACGGCCACGCGGTCGGTGTGCCACGTCGGCGTCAGGGGCGCGGCCGTGCGGCCGATCCTCGCGGCCCGGGCGGGCGTGGGCTGCGCGGCGATGAGGGCCTGGAGATCGGGCCGGGCGGGAAACTTGGCGGCCTGATAGAGATGTTCGGACGTCGGGAAGGACCAGTCGCCCGCGGCAATGGGAACGGGCAGTGCGGCGAAGTTGCTGAAAAGCCCCCACTCGGTGTTGGTGAAGCGAAACGCGCAGACGTCGGTCTTCGGGTAGGCGCGCGGAGCGCCGGGGGTGCGGTTGTTTTGCGACATCGGTCGGGGTCCTCGTGGGGCTGGGCCGGTACCGGCCTGCGCACATGCGCGGCCTTGCCGAATGTCTATGGGGGCGGTCATTCTCCCTCTCCTGAATCCAGGCGTACCCGGCCGATGCTGTACCCGGACACCTCGGCGACGCGGACGGCGCGGAGGAAGAGGCAGGCGTCGCGCGGGGAATCCACTGCCAGGTTCAGCACGGGTATTCCGGCCTCGGCCGCGATGCGCAGCGCCATCCCGGTTCCTCCGGTGATCTTCCCCTCGGGAGTGAAGCAGATCACCGCATCGACCGGACGGTTCAGGCCCGGGCCGAGGACGATGCCGACGTTGCGGGCATGCAGCGCCCGGGCGCCGCGCGAACATTTCTGCCAGGCGGGATGCAACCGCGCGGCGAGGTCCAGGGCGGGCTGGCGTTCCCCGGCGGTGAGCGTGCGGCAGTCCGGTCCCGAGTGGCCGTTGTACCCGGGCCAGGGCATGAAGAGGGTGCGGGACGCGGCGGTCGCCCCCTCGGCAAAGGCCCGGTCCGCGCCGTCGGCCCCGCCGGAGTTCAGATGCCAGCCGGTGCGGTGCAGCCATTGCGCGATGCGGGTCATGACGGCGAGGATTTCAGGGGGCGTGCGCCGGGAGCCGATGCCAGCGTAGACCAGGCGGGGAGAAGTTTCGGGATGAGTCATGGTCGGTTACCTGCGTGGAGGGATGGGTGGGGCGGCGAGGATGGGGACTCTCTCTCGCACCCCGCGAATCGCCCCCGCCCAGGCAGCACTGACCCGGGAGAGGCGCGCGGGCTGTTGAGGTCGGCGTGGGAGGGCTGTGCCCCGCGTGCATGAAAAAAGGGGCCGACCCCCGCCGAGGAAGTGCGGGAGCCGGCCCCAAGGGGCACGGACGGTCAGACGATTTCTAGAAGGGCACGTCGTCATCAAGGTCCGCCGTGGCGGAGGCCGCCGGGGCCGCGGGCGCCGCGGCGGGAGCCGCCTGCGCGCCGTTGCCGTTGGTCCCGTTGGCGCCGTTGGGCTTGTCCAGGAACTGGACGCGCCCGCCCGGGGCCAGGCGGATCTCGGTGGAGAACCGGTCGGCGTCCTCCCCGTCCTTGCGGTAGCGCTGCGTCTGCAGCACGCCGGAGACGTAGACCAAACGACCCTTCCTGGCGTGCTTCTCGAGCATGTCGATCAGCCCGGGCTGGAAGGTCACGACCCGGTGCCACTCGGTCTTGTCGACCCTGGAACCGGTGTTGCGATCCAGATAGCCTTCGTCGGTGGCGATGGACATGTTCGCCACGCGGCCGCCACTGGTGAGGTGGTTGATGACGACATCGGCGCCCAAGCGTCCGATGACTTCTGCGCGATTCAAACCAAACATAACAATTACTCCTGTGGTACTGGTTGATGACAAAGGGTTGAACGAACCGGGGACGGTCTCTCTCGATCCCATCCCCGAATCACTCCAAATCGGGCTACGCCCGAACTTTCAAACCTCCGAGGCAGGCCGCGGCCTCAGGATCGACCGGACCGCCCGATCGGAGAGACCGAGCAGGGTCAGCAGGGCAGCGGTGTCCAGTGTTGGAACGGGGGATTCGTCGTGCGGACCGGTATCCGGACCGAGTGTGTCGGCCACCGAATCCGTGTGGCGGGGCGTGTTGAAGTCCAGCGGCGCGGGCGCCGGGGGATTGTGCTTGATGCGATACATGGGGTTCTCCGGAAAAGGGTGAAAACTGCCCGGGCCGGAAAACTCTCTCTCTCCGCCCCGGAACGCTTACCCTGCGAAGCCCCGTCACGGACCCTGGCTGCGTGAGTTAGACGCGGTGGTGTAGGATTCGGCCCCCGCATCACGGCCAGCAAGGAGGGGATGGCGCTGTCATGGACGTGCGTATACAGACCCTGATTCCCATACACGTGGCGCGCATCCGCCACATCGGTCCCTACGGGGAGGTGGATCCGTGTTTCGACCGGCTGTTCCGATGGGCACAGAGCATCGGCGCGCCGACCGGCCGCGTCCTGACGTTATCGTACGACGACCCGGAGAGGGCGGAGCCGGCGCGATTGCGCTGGGACGCCTGCGTGGAACTGCGCACGGACGAAGAACCGCCGCCCGGGATCGGGATGGGTCCTGTCGGGGGCGGTCGCTACGCGGTGTACCGGCTGACCGGCCCGTACGACGGGATTGCTCGGGCGTACGGCCGGCTGTTCGGGCGATGGCTGCCGGGCAGCGGCGAATCGAAGGGCGAGGGGCCGTGCATGGAGCTGTACCGGCATGCGCTCACGGACAGGGCGCCGGAGAATCTGGTGACGGATCTGTGCGTGCCGTTACGGAAGACAATGACCAACGGATGAGCAACGGTCGGCGGGCCGGCTGCCAATGCGGGGAGCCGTGCGAGTGGCGGTTGGCCGGGGCTCGGCGTCAGTGCATGTTGGGGTTGCCGCTGGGCGTGCCTTCGCGCATGGCCTGGGCGGCAAGGGCCATCCAGGCGTCGCGGTCCAGTCCGAGGCGGGCATTGAGTTGCGAGCACAGCCGCTCGGCGTCGATGAGCGTCAGCGCCACCAGCGCCGTCGGGACGTAGCCCGGAATCGACTCAAAGACGATGCGAATCTGCTGCGGGCTGTCGGGCGGGGCGTATTCGGGGCAGAACGCGAACACGGGGTTGTCGGGGAGCGTGCTGGTGGGCGACATGATGAGAATCTCCTGTGGCAATGGGTCGGAGGCGGTGGGGCAAGCGTCGAAGGCGGGCCGGCCGGCGACGACCGGGGGCCGGCAATACGTATAGGAATGACCTGCTCAGGCCGGTGCGCCTTCGAGCGGATAGCGATCGAGGAGCCGGCCGATGGTGTCCGCGTCGGGCGCGAACACGCGCGTGCGCCAGGACACGATCTCCGTCACGCAGCCGAGGCGCTTCAGCACCTGGAGGTCAGTGTCCACCGGTCCTTCGATCTCGATGCGGTCGGCGCCCATCAGTCGGCGGCGCATCAGGCGCCAGCCGTTGGCCAGACCGAACGGCGTGCCGCGGCCGGTCAGCGCCTCGTGAACCTCGGCGGCGCTGAGCGCCGGGCCGCCACTCAACCCGAATGCCGCGCGCAACGCGGTGGCCTGTTCGGGATTGAGCACGCGACCGATCAGGGCATCCCCGTCGTCGGTTCGCAGCCGGCGCACGCGCAGGTCTTCCTTCGGCAGCCGGTCCCACACAGGCAGCAGCAGCCCGGTCACGAGCCACAGCCGGGATTCGGTGTGGGTCGGCAGCGATTCCACCTCGGCATCCCAGAGCGTTGTCCATTGCGTCTCGTCGGCGTCGCGCCAGTGGGACGCGGCCACCGCTTCGGCGGCGGCCGTGTCGCGGGAGGCCGGACGCAGCAGCCGGACGCGCGCCTGGATGCCGCCATCGTCGAGCATGCGCGACGGTGCGGGCACCCGGACGGCGGCGCGGTTCGAGCGGCCGTTGACCATCAGCGCCGCGCGGGCGGGAGCGCCCTTTCCGCCGCCCGCCAGGGCATCGCCGCCCGCCAGGGCATTGCCGCCCGCCAGGGCCTGGTCGCGCAACCGAATGGCGGCGTCGGCGGTGAGCGGTTCGAGCCGGTCCCGGCGCGCGATCTCGACCAGTTCGGTGGCCGCGCCGGTTCGTTGGTGCGTTCTCAGTTCCTCCCTGGAGGCGACGCGCAGCGAGTCGGCGAGGATGTTCTCCACGCCCTGTTCGTAGGTGCCGGCCTCCATCGCCTGTTCGATGTTGGCGTCGATGCGCGTTTCCAGTTCCGCGAACAGCGTGTTCTGCTCCTCGATGGGGAGCGCCAGCAGCCGGTTCAGGAACTTCGGCATCGGCGGCAGGTCCTCCTTGAGGTTGCCGTCGTAGGCGAGTTTCAGGCCCGTGGCTTTCTCGAACCGGTCGAGCGACCAGCCGTCGATGTACCCGGCCCAAAGCGCGCCGTAGAACTGGCGCAGGGCGGCCCGCGCGTAGGGGCTTTCGAGGTTGTCGCTGGCCTTGAACAGCGCCGCGTCGGCGCCGCCGAGCGATGTCTGGGAATCCCTCTGGCCCCGCGTCAGCGCGCCGAGGCTGTCGAGCCGGCGCGCAATGGTGGCGATGAACCGGCGCTCGCCCTTCACGTCCGTGGTCACGGGCCGGAACACCGGCGCGGAGGCCTGGTGGGTGCGGTGGGTCCGCCCGAGCCCCTGGATCGCCTGCTCGGCGCGCCACCCGGGTTCCAAGAGGTAATGCACGCGGCGCGCGGTGTTGCCGCAGTCCAGCGCGGCGTGATAGCTGCGCCCGGTGCCCCCGGCCATGGAGAACACCAGAATCTTCTTGGCGCCCTCCATGAACGCGGCGGTCTCGGACAGGTTGGCGGACGCGGGCCGGGTCTTGAGCGCCAGGCGCTCGCCGGAGGGGTCGACAATCCTGAGCACGCGCCGGGACCGTCCGGTGACTTCGGCCACGGCCTCGTGACCGAAGTGGTGAAGGATCTGGTCCAGCGCAGCCGGGACGGGGGGCAGCGCCGCCAGGCGCTCGATCAAGGTGTCCCGGGCGGCAACCGCTTCCTGCGAAAGGACCGGGTTGCCGTCGTCGTCGAACACCGGGCGGGACATCAGGTTGCCCTCCTCGTCCGTGAACGGTTGCTGCAACTGCACGGGAAACGCGTGGGCCAGGTAGGAGAGGATCGACTCCCTCGGCGTCAGGTCGATGTTCAGGTCGTTCCATTCCGACGTGGGCACCTCCGCGATGCGCCGCTCCATCAGGGCTTCCCCGGTGGAGACGAGCTGTATCACCGACGCCCGGCCGGCGTCCCGGTCAGCCTCGATTGCACGGATCAATGCCGGACACTTCATGGACGTCAGCAGGTGCCCGAAGAACCGCTGCTTGGCGCCCTCGAACGCGGACATCGCCGCAGCCTTGGCGTTGCGGTTCAGCGTCCGCTGCGCGGAGCAAATTCCGGTGGACTCCAAGGCTTGCTGGAGATTGGCGTGGATGATCTTGAACGCTTGCGCATACGAGTCATAGATGCGGCGCTGTTCGTCCGTCAACGCGTGTTCCAGCAGTTCCACTTTCACCCCGTCGTAGGACAGCGCCCGGGCCTGGTACAGTCCGAGGGCCTTCAGATCCCGCGCGACGACTTCCATGGCGGCCACGCCGCCCGATTCCATCGCGGAGACGAAGTCGGTGCGTTTCTCGAACGGGGTCTCGTCGGTGCCCCAGAGCCCGAGGCGCCGGGCGTAGGCGAGGCCCGCAAGCGTCGTGGCGCCGGTGGCGGACACATACAGTATGCGGGCGTCCGGCAGCGCGTTCTGCAGGCGCAGTCCCGCACGGCCCTGCCGGGAGGGAGCAACGTCGCCGCGCGAGCCTTTCGAGCCCGCCGCGTTGGCCATTGCGTGGGCCTCGTCGAACACGACGACGCCGGAGAACGCATGGCGGTTGTCCTCGTCCAGACCGCCCGCCAGCCACTTGACGATCTGCTTCAGCCGCGATTGCGCGCCCTGGCGGGCGGGCGAACGAAGCGCCGCGTAAGTGGCGAACAGGATGCCGTGGCGATGCGGAATCGGGTCGGCCGGGCGAATCTTGCCCAGCGGGACGACATCGGCTTCGGCTCCGCCGAGCGCGGCCCAGTCCCTGCGGGCGTCCTCCAGGAGCTTGTCGGACGCGGACAACCACAGCGCGCGGCGGGTGCCCCGCAGCCAGCGGTCCAGGATGACGGCGGCGACTTGCCGGCCCTTGCCGCAGCCGGTGCCGTCGCCGAGCATCCACCCCCGGCGGAACCGGACCGGAGACGAAAGGACCTCCCCATCCTCGGTAGGCACGGGAACGCCGTCCACAGATTTGCCATCCGCAGGATTGCCATCCGCAGGACCGATGCGGTTAACCGTCTCCCAGCCGTCGCCGATACGAACGTGCGCGGGCAGTCGGCGTTCGTGGGCCTGGCCGGCGAGGACGACGCTTTCCAGTTGCGCGTCGGAGAGCCGTCCTTCGGAGACGACGCTGACGGGGAGTTTCGGGCGGTAGACCGGCCGCGGATGCGCCACGGCGGCCATCGCCGCGGACTGCACCAGCGCCGTGGGATGGGGCCGCGCGCCTTCGATTCGGACAGTGGCCGGCTGCCAGGGCTCATAGGGTCCCGCCAGCGACTGCGTCGCGGCAGTGTCGTCGGAGCCCGCCTGAGAGGATGCGCCAGTTGGGTCCGGGATCTCATACTCGAGATCGGCGACGGGCCCCCAATCGGCGCGCGGTTGCAGCTTGGCGGCGGAACGGGTGCCTGAAGCGGTACGGCGCTCGCCGGCCTTGCTGGGCGGCGGTTTGAGCGAGAACCTGCCCTTGCCTCGTGGCGAGCCCGGTACTTGGGCCAGGGGCGCGCGCGGCGGTACGAGCGTTCGCACGGCATCGAGCAGTTCGGCGGCATTGGCCGCTGTCGCGCCCGGGTCGAGGGACGGGACTGCGGCGCCGGCGTCCTCCCCCGGTTCCAGCCGGTCCAGTACGGTCAGGCGGGTGTCGAACGACGTGCCGTGGCGGGCATAGGCCCGCCCGTCGATGGCCATGGAGAACAGCGTGCGCGCGGGCGGGTCGAGATACCGGAACGCGGATTGCCACGCGGGATTGCCCGGAATACAGGCATGAGACGTGATGGCCACCAGCCGACCGCCCGGCCCCAGCATGGAGAACGCCGAGCGGATGTGGCGCAGGTCGGCGTCGTTGCGGCGGCGCTGAACGCCTGGACTGACCGAGAACGGCGGATTCATCAACACCACTGACGGCACGAGCCCAGGCAGGTAATCGGCGATGTTCTCGGCGTTGTTCCTGTTCACCGAAACGCCGGGGAAGAGGTGTTGCAGCAGGCCGGCCCGGGTGGGGGCGAGTTCGTTGAGGTAGAGCCTCTGGGTCGCGGTCCCGCGCAGCGCGCAATGCGCCATGACGGCCAGCATCCCGGTGCCCGCCGAGGGCTCCAGCACCCGATCGCCGGGGCGGATCAAGGCCGCTTGCGCGGCGGCATAGGCCAGCGGCAGGGGGGTGGAAAACTGCTGCAGGCGGACCTGTTCCTCGGAACGGCGCGTGTGGGAGGGTTCAAGCGCCGCCAGGCGTTCGAGCATCGTCAGCATGGCGGCGGGACCGTCGGGGCCGGCGCCGGCCTGGCGCCGCATCGCCATGCCGTAGCGCTTGAGGAACAGGACGATGGCGGCTTCCGCGGCGTCGTAGGCGTCCTTCCAGACCCAGGCGCCCTCGGCGTCGGTGGCGCCGAACGCGGCGGTGAGCGCGTCTCGCAGGATGGGAGCGGTCAGGGCGCGGCCCCTGGACAGCTCCTGCGTGAGGGAACGCGCGGCGCCCAGCAGGCGGATCGGTTTGTCGCTGGACGCCGGGGACCGGGGCGGAGGCGGTTTCGGGCGCTGGGACGGGCGCTGGGACGGCGCATCGTGCATGGACGGGCTCCTTCGGGTGGGTGGATGGCGAAGGGGCCGGCCGAAGGAAGGCGAACGCGCTCTCCTCCGGTCCGGACCCGACCCACCGAAGCTCTCCCACCTTTTGGCGGCGCTCGTGACTGGGGTCGGAGGAATTTTGAAACGCAGGGCATATGCGGCTGTGCGCGCGGGAGAATCGCCGGTGTTCAGGCGCCGCCGATGCGGACGGTTTCGATCATCGCGTCGACCGCGTCGTCGGGCACGGCGCAGGCCGCGCCCCACCCGCGCAGGTTGGCCAGACAGTCCTGCCAGGAGCCGAGCATGAGATTGTAGGAACGGTCCTCGGTGGTGGCGGCGAACACGCAATCCCCGATCCGGGCCGCGTCCACGATGGCCGGCTCCGTCATGGCGGGCAGATCGAGCAGCCAGCACAACAGTGCGGCGAATCGCGGGGAAAGGTGCGGGCCGCGGCGCGGGTCCATGGGGTGCGCGTCGAGGGAACGGAGGTCGGGCGCGGCGGGCAAGTCCGCGGCGGATTGCGGTTCGGACATGGGGGGCTCCTTTGGGTCGTGGGCCGGCACGCGATCGGCGGTGGGATCGGCCGCCGGGCGCGAGAAACGGAGATGGGCGAGGCTTACGGCGCGGGAGCACCTGCCTTCTCCTTGCACGCCTCGATCAACGCGCCGTACTCGGCGGTATCGAGATTGGCGTGACTGTTCGTCAGGTACGAGAGCTGGGTGACGATCAGGCGCACGGCCGGATCGGTGCGCTGGTCGCCGCCTTCGGCGATCACCTGGCGGCAGGCGTTGTGCAGCGACAGCGCTATCCCCGAGGGGTTGCAGGCGCCTGGATCGACGATCATAAGAGCGTCGCGGTGGCGGTCGTGTCCCTCGGGCAGGTCGGTGCTGCACACGGCAGTGCTGCGCACGGCGGTCCTGCGCACGGCAATTTGGGGGCCGGCGGCCTCGTGGACGGCGTCCCGGTGGCCGTTGGGATCGGTGGCGGTAGCCTTTCCGGCGACGGGCAGGCCGGCTTCGCGGGCGGCCTCCTCCAGCAGCGGACCGGACTCGACGATGCGCTGTGCGCTACGGGCGGCCGCAGCGTAGATGCGAATTGGATATTTCGGCTTGAAGTACAGGTCCCTCTCTATGCCGAGGCCGAGCGGGCCGCGGTATTCCTGAAGCTCCGACAGCGAGATGCCACCCAGTTCGGGGCATCCCATGCCGAGATCCGCGAGTCCGAACAGGTAGTCGTTCTCGTCGGGATCCATCTCCGTGACAAGCCAGGTGGCGGCGCCCACCGGGTTGAAGAACTTGACCAGCGGGAGGTGGTCGCCGTCGCGGTTCTTGCCGTTGGCGATCAGTTGCTCGCGCAGTTCGGGAGTCATCAATTGCATCGGTCGCTCCTTGTGGATTGAAAAGTGGAAACAGGGATCGGGCTGCGGCGCGCAGCGCTCAGGCCCCGGGCGGGGGGCCGAGTTTCACGAACACGTCATCGCCGTGGACGGCGATGTTGACCGACCGGTCCTTCGGCATCAGCCAGTGGATTTCCTGCCGGACCGCGCGCGCGATCACCGCCCGGGTGGCCTCGTCGGCGGAGGCCACGTGTTTCACGGCCAGATGAAGCGCCTCGATGTCGAAGGATCGAAGCTGCGTGGCATGGCTGTCGACGTCGTAGTCGTCATGGGGGCAGAAGAACGCATCCCGAAGCAGTTCGGCGAGATCCTCCGCATCGATGTCGCAGCCGGAGACGAGCACGGGACAGGCGTACTCCACGTACCCGCCGTCACCGAGAAGGACGACATCGGCCGGAACCGGGATGACGTCCTTCTCCCCATCGGACCGGACAATCTCCGCGCGCATGACAATGGCATCCGCCCGATCCCCCTGCGGGGTGCAATCCTCCTGCGGAGGGCAGTCCCCTTGCGGGGCGCAATCCTCCTGCTGGGCGCAGTCCCCCTGCGGGGCGCAGCCCTTCTGCGGGGCGCAGCCCTGCCGGTGGCGGGTTCGTTCGGCGTCGAGGACGCGCCGAAGCAGTTCCTTGCGGGTATGGGTCGCTCCGCCGATCCGGATCTCGGTGCGCACGTCCGTCAGGCGCGGCAGGGCGTCGTACCAGCCGTAGCCCTCCAGGCGCCGGTCGGACTCGAACAGCCTCGGCGTGAGCCCGGCTCGCAGCGCGGCGCGATAGAAGGGCTGGGTCTCGGGCGGATCGGCGTCGTACACGACCACCACGGTGTGCGGGCCGACGGGGGCGAGCGAACCGGGGCGCGTCCAGTTGTCCACGTCGGCGATCGCCGGGCGCCACGACCGCAGCTCGGCGGGCGGAACCGGCAGGTCAATCCCGGCGCGGGCCGCGCGCCGGTGGTCCCTGAAGGCCACGCGCGGCGGCGGGTCCATGGGCGCCAGCGCCCGGTAGACCGCGAGGCGCGCCTCGTCCCGAAGTGCTTCGAGAAACGCATTCTCCACCGCGCGGTTGCGGGCGGGCAGCACGAGTTCGAGTTCCGGACAGTCCACAACGTCCGCGCTCACCGTCCAGATATCGCCGTCCAGCGTCTGAACGTGCGGCAGGCGGGCGTTGACGGTGAGGCCGTGGAAATTGATGTCCGACCGGGTATAGGGCACGATCCGGGACCTGCTCACGCCGAGCGCGAGTCCCTTCCAGCGCTCGATGCGGATCGCGTTGACGAGAAAATCGCGCTGCGCGAGCGCCTCGCCGTCGAACGTCACGGGCAGGGGCGCGAACAGGGCCGCGCGCGCGGCCGCGGCGCGCAGCGCGTCCACCGTTTGGTCGACCGCGAACGTGACGCGGGTGCCGTGCGGCTCCGGCGCGGTGGCGTCGGGCAGTACGGCCGCATCGGCCTTGCCCGTGAAATGATCGGGTTCGAGCTCGACCCGCCAGGACGGCGCGTGCCCGGCGGCGGGCGGCTCGGGCCGCGAGGACAGCGTGCAGCCGTGCTTGGCCAGGGACAACAGGCCCATGCCGGCGGGGTTCTCCGAGCGGGCGAGATTGTCGTTCCATCCCGATTCGCCGAAGCTCAGCAGCACCGCCGGATCGGCGATGCCGCGGCCATCGTCCCGGACAGCGATTTCGACGCGGCGGTTGTCCGGCGGGCCGACGGTCTCCGTCGCGATATCGACGCGCGTGGCGCCGCCGCGCCGGGCGTTGGCGATCAGCTCCACGAACGCGGTGGACACCGAGGCATCGAAGAACATGTGCATCCGGTCCAGGGCGCGCGGGTGTACGCGGGCGCGTATGGACGTGGCGGCGGGCGTGTTCGTGTCGTTCATCGAATGGTTTCTCCGTCGTGGGACAGGCCAACGGACCCGCCGGCGCAGGGCCGGCAGGCGTCGTTGGCTGTGTGGAAGGGTTGTGCGGGGACCGCGCTACGGGGAGACGCGCAGGAACTCGGGCACCTCGGTGGCGGGGGCATCGTGGGCGTCGGCGTCCTCGCCGTTCGCTGCCGCCGTGTACGGCGTCTCGCCCGTGTCTTCGCCGTTGGCCGGCGCGGCGTCCGCGTCCCCGCCGTTCTCCCGGCGCCCGTCCTGTGCGGCTTCGGCATCGGCATCCGGTTGCCCGGACGTCCCGGCCGTGTCGTTCGCCTCCGTCTCGGAGACCGCCTCGCCGGCGTCGAACGGCTCGAATCCGGGCGGCGTCCACTTGAGCGCCGCGGCGCGGGCCACCGCGGGGATGTGCGACGCCTGTTCGTCGTCGGCGCCGAACGCCCGGGCCATGGACGAGACCAGCACGGCCTTCTTGGACTTGGCGCGCGCGGAAGCCCAGTCGGGGCCGAGAATCTTTACAGCGACTTCCAGGAGCTTCGCCTTGGTCAGGCGATTCCAGAAAATGTCCGCGTCGGGCCGGTAGTGGGCCGCGAAGTCGATGTCCAGCCGCGCGGTGGTGGCCTCCAGTTCCGGGCGCGCGGAGGGCTCGAACGCGAGCTGGCCCTGCACCGTGCGCGCCACGCAGGCGGCGAACAGCGACTGCTTGCGGTCCGCCGGCAGGTCCCGCAGGGCGCGGAACGCGTCGCCGTCGTCCTCGAACTGCAGCCAGTCCAGCGGCAGCGCCGAGCGGTTGAGTGCCAGCATGCCCTCGCCGCGGGAGGCGTCGGAGAAGTTCTCGTCGTCGCGCCGCAGCGGCGGGCGGTCGGCGGTCTCCGCGAACTTGATGTCCAGCGCATGCGGGCGGTACCCGGTCTGAAAGACGGCGCGGGCCATCTGGAACACGCACAGGTCGAACGCGGCCTCGAAGTCGTCCGCCAGGTGCGCCTTGATCAGCGACGTGCGGATGGCGCGCAGGTCGTCGCCCAGCCCGATGCCGATGCCCGTGCGCTTGCGCGCCTCGGCCGCCGGATCGGGGACCGGATCGGGGCGCGACAGCGCCGGGGGCCGTACGCGCCCGTCGAACCCGTCAGAATCGTGGCCGTCTCCTCCGCTTCCGTTCGCGGAGGACGAATTGCTGTCCGCAGGTCTGCCGTCCGCAGGACCGGGGAGGTCTTCGGGGCGCACCAGGCCCTGAATGACGCGCATGTTGCCGTCGTCGCCGACGGTGACGATGGCGCCGGCCAGCGCCCTGTCCTTGCGGCGGAACACGGCCCGCTCGGCGACGGCGTGCTGGATCGCCTCAAGCCGTGCCTCGATGCGGTCGTACTCGCGTTCGGCCTCCTCGGTCCAGTCGTCCCCGTCCAGCTCGCCGAGTTCGTCGCGCCGTGCGCTCAGTTGCTCGATCTCCTTGCCTTCGGCCTCGGTGGTCTCGCCGGGTTTCGGGCGAATGTGCGCGAAGCGCGCGGTGTCGCTCCACTCGACCTCCACGCGGGCCTCGGCCCAGGACCACCTGGTGCGCAGTTCCTCCGCGGCGGTTTCGAGCCGCTCGAGCGCGAGCTTGCGCAGCAGCGCCGGATCGTCGAACCAGGTGCCCCGCTCGTCCTCCTCGGCGAACAGGTCGCGGGTGAGCGCGCCGCCGGCCGCCTCGTAGGCGTCGGCGCCGATGAACCGGGCGATGGCCGCGGTCGCGGGGATTCGGCCTTCGGTCAGGAGTCGCCGGATCTGCCACACGCTGGGCCCGTAGTGCTGGGCCTTCAGTTCTTCCCACACGGCGAGTTGCAGCCTGGCATCCGCCGTGACGCAGAACGCCTGCAGGGCCTGAAGGCCCATCTCGCCCGCGCGGTAGGCATCGAGCAGTTCGGCAGCGGCATTGCCCAGGCGCAACCGCTGTTCCACCGTCCGTTCGGACACCCCGAAGCGGGCGGCGATCTCCGCGACCGTGCCCCCGTCCCGGGCGATCCGGGCGAAGGCCTCCACCTGGTCGGCCGGGTGCATGGCCGCGCGCACGGTGTTCTCGACAAGCGACAGCTCGGTGGCGGGGCTGTCGCCCGGGAGCACATGGCAGGCAACAGAATGGTCGGGCGTGAGCGCGCCGTCGTCGGCCAGCGCCTGCAGCGCCGCCAGGCGCCGGCCGCCGGCGACGACCTCGAAGCAATCGGCGCCGCCGCCGTCCTGTTCGGCGGGTTGGACGAGGAGATTCTCAAGCAGCCCGTGGGCGGCGATGGACGCCTTGAGCTGCTCGAACGCCGCGCCTTCGGCGGGCGTCTTCCTCACGTTGTGCGGCGAGGGGATCAGCGAATGAAGGGGGAGGCACCGGATGGTGCGGTCGGGATCGGACATGGAGACCTCCTGAATCGGCCCCGGCGCGGGGCACGGAAGGGACGGGAACGGGGCGCGAACCGGAGCCTCCAGGAGCTCTCCGGTTCGACCCGATCCACGCTTCGCTCGGACTCCATGGAGTGCCGCCCCGGTCGGCGGCGAGGGAGGAAGGATCGTACCGTTCGGATCAAATCCAGCCTCTATCGGCGAGGCTGACGAACGAGCTGTCGGTGACGACAAGGTGATCGACCAGCCGGATGTCGACGAGGGCCAGCGCGCGGCCGAGCTTCAGCGTGATGCCGCGGTCGGCCTCGCTTGGAGAGCAATTTTGACTAGGGTGGTTGTGAACGAGGATCACGGCGGCGGCGTTGTTGTCCAGTGCTTTCTGCACGACCACCCGCGGGTACACGGCCGCCCCGTCGACGGTGCCGTGGAAGAGTTCGGCCATCCGGATCAGGCGATGGCGGGCGTCAAGAAAGATGACGCCGAAGACCTCGTTGCGCCGGCCCGAGAGCTTCAGGCGCAGGAATTGCTGGATGTCCTGCGGCGCGTTCACGGTGCGGCCGCGGCGGAAGCGCCCCGACAGCACCTTCAGGGCGAGGGCGACGACGGAGGATTGCTCGGCGCTCGACAGCGAGGCGGGGGTCAGCGAATGGAATCGGTCTTCGCGGGCGGAGGCGGCATTCGGTGCGGACATGGGCGACGGGCTCCTCAAAGGGATCGGGAAAGGGTGAAAACAACCGGATCGGGCGGGAACGCACCGGCGAACGAACGCACGCCGGCCTCCGGGATTCGCCCCTTACCGGCCGTCCTCCACTCCTTGCGGTGCGGTGCCGGCTGACGCGGCCTGCGAACGGATCATATGTAACCGCGTTCGGCCAGGGACACGAATGAGCCGTCGGTGACGACGATGTGGTCGAGGAGCCGCACGTCGATGAGCTGCAGCGCGCTGCCGAGCTTCCGGGCGATGTCGCGGTCGGCCCCGCTCGGTTCGGCGATTCCCGTGGGGCGGTTACGGAAGAGCACCACGGCGGCGGCGTTGTTGTCCAGGGCCTTCTGCACGACGACACGCGGAGAAACGGCCGCCCAATCGACGGTGCCGCGGAAGAGTTCGACGACCCGGATGAGGCGATGGCGGGTGTCGAGAAGAACGATGCCGAAAACCTCGTTGCGGCGGCCGCTGAGCTTCAGGCGCAGGAATCGCTGGATGTCCTCCGGCGCGGTGAAGGCGCGGCCCGGACGGTAGCGGCTGGACAACACGTTCAGGGCGAGGGCGACGACGGAGGATTTCTCGCTCTTCGACAGGCAGGCGGGCGAAAGCGCGGCGAAACGGTTCTCGGCCGTGGTTGGGGTGGTGGATGCGGGCATGGTCGACAGGCTCCTCGACGGTTCCGGGGAAGGCGGCGGAAAGAAAAGGGCGTATCCCGGGCGTCGGACGGCGAGGGGAATACCCCCGCCGGCACCCGGAATCCGCCCCATCCGGGCGGAGCGCAACCCTCCGCGTTGCCGGGCGCAGGAACGGAGACGGGGACGGGATCGATCAGCCGAATCGATCGCCGGCCTCGGTGAACGTCCAACGATGATCGGCAATGGCCTCGTCGACGGCGGCGTCGAAGGTCAGGTAGTCATACTCGTGAAGGCCCTCCTCGCAAATCCCGAATCGCACAAGACAATCTCAGAAGCGTCCTTTCAAAACCGCAAGCGCTGCGATCCAGACCCAAATGACCCACGTCGAACCGGTAACATAGTATCGTCATGTCTCGCGAAGCTCGCAGCGTATGACGGACGGCACCCCCAAGGTCTTTATTTGTGACCCGAACCCCTTCGCCCTGGACGGGGCGCAGCGCGCCTTTCGACAAGCAGGCCTGAATGTGGTGGGCGCGACGACTGATCCTTCGACACGCCTCACCGGCCAGGATACCCAACGACCGGTAATTTACTTTGTCGATTACACCCCCGGCGAAATGTTCGGCGCTTCTCTCATCACTCGCCTTTTGAGGGCTGACGCTTCTCGGCGTATCGTGGTTTACAGTTCTCTTGAGTATGTGTCGGCGATCGCAGCGGCCTACGAGGCGGGCGCTTCGGCGTTCGTCCGCAAAGGGGTGACGATGCACGATGTGCTGGAGGTGATCGGCGCCGTACATCGGCTGACAAATGGCCATGATCGCCACTTCCCCGGGACACTTGGCCAGGACCTTGCCGTGTTTTACGTCAGCGGCGGCCGGGCCGACGCCTCACCCCAAGAACTGTTGACGGGGAGGCAACTGGAAATTTTCGTGATGGTTGCCAAAGGCTTGCAAGTAACGCAGATTGCCAATCGGCTGCAATTAGACCGCCGCACCGTTTCAAACCACCTTGTCGCCATCCGGAAACGATTGAGTATCCCACGTGAGCATTTTCGTTCTTGCGCGATCGAGAACAAACTCATCGATGCTCCGTACTCCCCGCACGGCAGGCCGATCAGCGACGACGCCTCACAAGCCAACCGGGCACGAGAGTCCTGACCTGAAGTGACCAGGAGGACACGGTAGCGCGGCGTGTACCTTTGTAGTCTGCCCTTCCAGGCGGACCGCAACCGTCCGCGTTGCCAGGGGCCGGAACGGAACGGGGACTGGATCGATCAGCCGAACCGATCGCCGGCCTCGGTGAACGTCCAACGTTGATCGGCGATGGCCTCGTCGACGGCGGCGTCGGAGGTCAGGCAGTCGTACTCGCGCTCGAGCTGGCGATAGAGCCAGCGCGCGAGGTCGCGAATCGCCTCGACAACGGCGTGCTCGGCTTCGTCCGTCATGGCTTGCCCGGATGGGCTGTCGCGTTCGACCTCGATCGTCATGCTGTACTCGTGGCAGTAGCGGTCGGACTGGCGGATGCGGGCACCGAGCTGGTAGAGGTTTCGCCGTTGTACGCGCTGAAGATCGTCGGCGATGGCGTGCAGCGCCTCGTCGTTGGGGGCGTAGCTGCGGATGGCGCGTGACGCGGCCCTGGCATAACGGTAGGCCGCATCGAACGAGGCGCCTGCACCCTGGTGGGCGAACCCGGAAAACCAGAGGTTGGGCGCCTCGCGCGTGCCGCCGCCCATGAGCCGGACGGCGCGGGTTCGCAGCGTCACGCCGAGCAGGCCGCAGACTGTCTGGAAGTCCTCGAAGACGGCGTCGTACCAGTCCCGGTCGAGGCAGGTGTCCCGATACCAGGCCCGGGCCCGCTCCCGGGCGTTCCGGGGCAGTTCGGGGAGTTCGTATACGACGGTTTCGACGATGCGGGGCATGGGCCTTACCTCCTGTGCCGCGAGGGGGCGGACGCCGGGGCTCGCGGTTGCGCTCGCGCGCCCGCGTCCCGGCCGGGACTCGCCGGGGAAAAGGCTCGACGCGACTCCCGCCGTCGCAGGGGCAGAACGCGGCGCAGACGCAAGCGCAGCGCGCCGCGGGGAACTCAAGCGCCAGCTACAGACTCGGTACCAAGAGTCGGGACGAAGGCCGGCGGCTCGAACTCGAATTAATTGCGCAAGTAGCGGAAGCCAAGTGGGATGGCATCGCCAAATCCTGGGGACAAATGCCGCCGCGGTCGTCGGGGGATGACGAAGCGAGAATCGTCGAACCCGGGTGCTGAAAACAGTTGTCCCTCACGGGGACACGCGGTGGTGGGAGGTATCGGTACGTTCAAGCTGCAGGAACAGGGACAGTGGTTCGGTCCGGGGCCCACTTGAGAGCCAATGCACCAGGGTTTCGAGACTCGCTCCCGGTTCCAGGCGCGTCAGTCTGGACTTGGATTGTGGCGGTATTGGAAGGGTGCAAGTTGTCAACTGACAGGCGACATGCCAGCGTTCGGCCGTGGCCGCATCGTTCCGGCACCTTGGGTTGAAGGCGCTCTACGAAGACCGGACGGGCGGCGTGTGGCGCCGGAGCGTGTGGAGAAGTTGCGGGACATCCTGGGCGCGCTCGACCGCAGCCGGGGACCGGAGTGCATGAACCTGCCGGGGTTCCGCCTGCACGCGCTGAAGGGACGGATGAAGGGTCATTACGCGGTGACAGGGTCCGGGAACTGGCGGGTCACGATTCGGTTCGAGGACGGTTCAGCCGTGGATGTCGATTACGTTGACTGCCATTGAGGAGAGTGGAATGAGCATGCACAACCCCCCGCATCCGGGAGGGATCGTCAGGCGCCGGTGCCTCGAACCCATGGGTTTGTCGGTGACCCGTGCGGCGCGGGGCCTGGGTGTGACGCGTCAGGCGTTGTCGGAACTGGTGAACGGGCACACGGGGGTATCGGTTGAGATGTCCATCAGGCTGTCGAAGGCGTTTGGGTCGACACCCGAGACCTGGTTGGGAATGCAGATGGCCTACGATCTGTGGCAGGCCCGGAAACGGGCCGAGGAGATTGCCGTGGAGGAGTTGGCGGCGGCGTGAATTGGGGTGCTGCGCGCGGGCGGTTCGAGCCGCTTGATGTGATTCCTGGCCGCCGCGTCGGGGCCGTGCAACGCGCCGCTGTAAGGGCGGGGTTATGGCGCACGGGATGGCGTGGGCCGCGGTGCCGGTGGCGGTTCGGGCGTAGCCGTGTCGGCTCATGTCCACGCCGTGGGCGGGATGCATTGCGGGATGCCGGCACGCGATATAAGGTCCGCGTCTATTACGCCGCCCGCCGGCCAGGGAACGGGCAAGAGACAGGGATGGAACGCATGGGCAACGGGGAGCAGAGGGATTGGGCGGACATTTGCCGCGTGATGGCGATGATGGCGGTTCGGAACACGAAACTGGAAGACATCCACGCCGGGCTGGTGCCGGTCAGCCGCACCGGGGATTTTTCCGACGTGACGGTCGTAGACGCCGACGGGCGGCGGATCCCGTGGCCGGAGGTGTCGCATTTCGATGACAGTCAGATGCGGGACCTGATGCGCCAGGTCGTGAACCGCCTGTACACGTTCTTCACGATGGACGATGACCCCGATTTCCAGGACATCGTCATGCTCTGGCTGGGTGTGGCACGACGCTGGGACGAGCCCGAGCTGGACGAGGAACTCATGCGCGGGATTGAGGTTCGGCGCGGGCGAGACGAAGAGCGAATTCGGTACGACAAAGGGACGATCGCGAATAGCAACCGCACCGGCTGAGCAAGATCCTGGAGGCGCTGGACCCGGAAAAAGACGCGATGTCGGACGGGAAGATGGACGGCTTCGTGACGGGACAGGTGCTGCAGGAAGAGCCGGTGACGCCGGCGCAATGGTTGCCGCAGGTGTGGGGACCGCGGAGACAGGCCGGGGGCAGGCGGGAGGCCGGCGCTCATGCCGCGGAACGGCTCCACGACGTAGCATTCGCCCTTGTCGATGAGCCCGGCGCCGAAGTAGTCGGTTAAAAAGGTAGGCGCCGGCGCGCGGCTGTCCAGGGGTTGGGTCATCGCTGCATCCTCCCTCGTGCCGGTGATTCGAGCCGTGGCGGGCTTCCCCCTCGGGCACTGGCCGCCGTCCCGGTCGAAGCGAACCGCTGCCCTTCGGCGGCGTGCCGGCATGTACGCGCGGATGCCGCAATTCCGACGATGCGGCCATGCGTCGGCCACACCGCGTAAAATGTGCGTCCGGAACAGGCGATGGATGCCTGACAGGGAGGACGACACCGATGGCCATCGACGAAAGCACGCTCACCAAGGGGCAATTGAGAAAGCTCGGCGCCTTGCGCCGGTACGTGGGAAACGAACTGGGCGAAGAGGCGTTGGAGAGATGGATGGCGCAGCAGACCGCGGCCAAGGTCGACCCTGTGGCGCAGAAGATCGAACAGGCGCTGGCGGGATTCGCCGGGGAGCGAAAGTTCAATCTAGGAATTTACGGGTATACGGTTCGGCGGGCCCGGGGCAAGGACGCGAGCGGGTTCGTGGCGACGAAGAACGACAAGCCATGAGCCGGTATCACTGGAGCGACACGCTCGAACCCGTGCTCGACGAGGGGATCGAGGCCGGGGAAGACATCCGGCAGTTGGGGACAAAGCTGGGAAAACTGGCTGAGGAAGGCGCGGCGATGCCGGCGGTGGAGATGGACGGGTTCGTGGCCGGCCTTCAGGTGCTGCCGGAAGTCGTGCCGGCGCCCGAGTGGGTTGTGCACGTGTGGGGACCTGAGACCGAGTTCGACAATATCGGGGAGGGCATGGAAATGGAGGCGGCCCTGCTCGGTCACTACCACGGCGTGGGCCGGACGCTTGAGGAGGAGCCGGATCGGTACCGGCCGCTGCTGGAGGAAGACATGCGGGACGGGGGCGTGGTCTGGAAACCGTGGATCCTCGGTTTCGCCCGCGCGATGCGGTTGCGTCCCGCCGCCTGGGCGAGGATCGAATCGATCGACGACCTGGACGTGCAGGAGGCGTTGCTGGTGATGCAGAGGCTCCATGAGGCGGCGAACGGGACGAGCGGACTGGAGCCCGAAGGGCTCGACCTGCTGGACGAAATGGCGCCGATGCTGATCTGCGGCATGGTGCGCGAACTGAGTTCGCTCAGGCCGTCGCAGGGCGGTGCGAAGAGGCGTGAGGCGAACCTGACGGAGGTATCCCCCTCGACGGCGGAGGGTCAGGTGCCGTGCGCCTGCGGCTCGGGGCGCGCGTACCGTCGCTGTTGCGGCGCGCATTGAGGAATAGGCTGGTGCCTGCGTGGGCCAAGAGGGACACAAGGAAATCAATGGACGAACGGGGAGAAGGCCCGACGCCAGAGAAATTCTCGCAGGGAACGGTCAGGGCCAGGCGCCTGTTGCTGGGCGCGTCCGTGGTGGGGTTCCTGGTGGCGACGGTTCCGTTGGCGGGGGAACCGGTGTCCGTCTTAGGCATTGGTGCGAGCGTGAGCGACGACGTGCTGAGAGGCTTGCTGGTGCTCGTGCTTGTCTATCTCGCAGCCAGCTTCACCGTGTGCGTGTTCACGGATCTGGCTGGCGCCCGACCGACGCGGTTCGAAATCAGACTTCGCGAAAAGATCAATAGGCAGACGGCCGATTGACACCTTACGGAAATAATCAAACCCGTAAGACACTGATTGCACTCACATTACGTTTGGAGTTGGTAAACTTGGGCCAAGGCGCCGGGCGCCTGACGTACGTGGTGCAGCTCCGCGGGCCGGACGGCTCCCGGCTCGCGGCGCTGGCTCGCCCACACCCGGAGAGGGCCGTGGTTTTATTCGCGCCCCTGCAACCGGGCCAGCTGCGCCGCACCGCTGCGCCCGGGCAGCAGCCGTTCGCCGTAGCGGCTGACCATGGCGGGGGTCTTCCAGCGCCCGGCGTGCATGATGGCGGGCAGTTCCACGCCCGCGGCGATCATGTCCTGCGCCGCACCGACGCGCGGGCTGTGTCCGGATACCGCCTCGACCACCTCCGCCGGCAGCCCCGCCGCGCGGGCCATGGCCTTGTAGATGCGCGGGACCTGGCTCGGATGCAGACCCGGGCCGACCCGTCCGCCCTTGCCAACGGAGCGGAACAGGCGCCCGTCGCGGATCCCGCTGCGGCGCAGCCACCGGGTCAGCAGCGCCGTGGTGTCGTGGGCGAGGTAGACCGTGGCGGAGCGCCCGCCGGCGTCCGTCTTGCTCCGGCGCAACAGCAGCGTCGCGCCGCCGTGGGTGTCCGGTTCAAGATCGGCGAGGCGCGCCCGGCACAGTTCCGAACGGCGCAGCAAGCCGTCGTAAGCCACCGCGAGCAGCGCCCGGTTGCGCGCGTCGATGAGCCGCTCGCCGGCGGCCTCGATGAGGCGCTCGCGCAGCGGCCACACCAGCCCGTGGGCCTGTTTCTGCCGGCACCCGCGCCGCCGCTGCATCCGTTTCAGCGCGAGCCCGACCCGCGGGTCCGACAGCGCGTCCGCAGCTGCCCCACCGCGCTGCGCCAGCCCGATGCTCGCCACGTAACGGCGCACCGTCGCCGGGGCGCGCTGCCCCGCCATGGCGTCGATGAACGCGGCAAGCGTCCCGGCGCGCACGGGGAGGCTGTCCAGGTCCCTTGCCGCGCACCAGCCGCGGAACACCGCCATGTCGGCGCGAACGGCGCGCTCGGTGTTGTCGCTGTACGCACCGCGCCCCGCCACGATCCGCTCCTCAAGCGGTTCGTACGGGTCCGTCGCCCCCCCGGGCGGTTCGGGCGCACCGGCGGCGGCCGGGCGATCATCGAGGCGCATCGGCGGGTCATGGAACTCAGCGTCGGAAACCGCCGCGATATTGACCGAACACGCGCACGGTGCAACATCGCGCGCGGCTCGTCGTCCCGTACATTTCGGGCGCCCCGGGCCGCGCGCGCGCGCAACCGGCGTGCCCAACGCAGCACCAGCAGCCGCCGACGCCGACCTGCGGACTACCGAAATCCGGCCGCCCTACCAGTCACCCGCTGCCGCCGTCCGCGCCCGCAGGGTCCGCGCCCGCAGGGTCCGCGCCCGCAGGGTCCGCGCCCGCAGGGTCCGCGCCCGCAGGGTTCCCGATCTGGAGGATCCCGAGCGCGCGAGCCCGCTCCACCGCCTCCTTGCGTGCGTTCACCCCGAGCTTGCGAAAGATTTTCCTGACGTGGTAGCGCACCCCGTGCACCGACAGCCCCAGCGCGCGTGCGATCGCCTTGTCCCGCTCCCCGGCGAGCCCGCGCAACACCGCCAGTTCCCGTTCGTTCAGGACCGGCACGGTCGAGGCGCCGCCTCGCCCGCCCATCGCCAGCAGCCGCCGGGCGGACGCCGCGATCCGCTGCGGCGCCGCCCCGCCCGCGATCCGCCCGAGCGCCGCCGCGGCCGCCTCGCCCTCCCGCAACAGCGGGCGCGCGTAACCGGTCTCGGCGAAGTGATTCAGGTACTGGAGCGCCGCGGCGCGCTCCCCGTCCCGATCCCCTGAAAGGCCGCACAGCCGCAGCCGCAGCGCCAGCGCGCGCATCAGCGTGCGTCTCAGCCCCCGTTCGGCGGCGAGTCGCGACAGCGCGCGTTCCAGATCTGCGCCCGCGGCAATGTCGCCGCGGGCGGCGAACAGCCGCACGCGTGCGCACCCCAGCGCCTCCACGCCGCGCCAGCCGTGCTCGCGCAGGTCCAGGCACGCGGCATCGCGCTGCGGCAGGCCCCCGTCGCGCCACACGCGCTGCGCCTCCTCGGTCCGCCCGGCGTCGGCCAGCACCGACACGGCGAACGCGTCGAGGTGGCGCACGAGCAGTCCGATCCCGGCGCCGCCCGCGCGCTCGCGCATCTCCCCGATCGCCGCCAGCGCCGCCTCCACGCCGCCGTCTTCAAGCTCCAGCCCCACCGCCAGCTCGGCGCCTGCGACGAAGTACACGAACAGCACGCTGCTGCGGTACAACGCCCGGACCAGCCGCCGCGTGCCGGAATTCTCCGCCAGCCGCCCGCGCTCGTAAGCCAGTTCCCGCGCCATCACTTCGGCCAGCGCGCCCATGCGCGGGTCCTCCAGGAACCCCGCCCGGGCGATACGGCGCGCACCGCGGTAGTGCTTCCTCGCCTCCCCGACCCTGCCGCGCGCCATCGCCACGTGCCCCAGCAGCAGGTCCGCGCCCAGGGTCAGAAAGGTCGAACGGCCCAGCGCCAGGCGCCTGATCTTCCCGCCCAGCCGCCTGGCCTCTTCGAACTGCCCGCAGTGGGCGCACTGCACGGCCGGCCCGTGCATGAGCGCGCCGCGTGTCACGGGCCCTGTGGACGGCTTCGCCGCCAGCCGCGCCAGTTCCTCCAGGAGCGCGGCGGCCCCGGGCCCGCCGGGCGGTACGCTGCCGTTCAACGCCAGCACGCCGCGCGCCAGAACCCGGTCCATCTCGAACCCCGGGTCCCCGGGCGCGCCGCGTTCGCACACCGCCTCCACCGCCCGTGCCGCCTCCCGAATACGCCCCTCGAACAGCAGCGGCATGCAGCGGATCAGCGCCAGCCGCGGCGATGCCGCAACGGCGGCGTCGGTCAGGTACCGGCAGGCCGCCGCCAGGCGGGCGGAGCCCTCGCGCAGCCACCATTGCATGCCGCCGGCCTCCAGCAGGATCGCTCCGGCGCGATGCGGATCCTGCGCCTCCAGCGCGTGGCGCATCGCCTCCACCGTGGCGCCGCGGCCCGCCAGCGCGTCTGCAATGCGCCGGTGCACGGCCCGGTAGCGGTCGGGGCTGTCGCGGCGGCGCTTTTCCGCGCAGTGCTCGCGCAGCAGCGGATGCAGCCGCCAGGCGCCCCGCGGGGCGCCCGGCGCCGCCCGCAGCATCCCCGCCAGTGCCGGAAGCGCCGTGGCGCGGCGCAGCGCTCCGGGTTGTTCCAGCACCGCTTCGACCAGCGCCTCGTCCAGCCACTCGAACAGCGCCAGGTCCAGCACCAGTTCGCGGTCCGCTGCGGCGAATCCCCGCCAGAACCCGCCGCCGATCCAGGTTCCCAGCGCGTCGCGCATCACCACCGCCTCGCCCGAACCCCCGACCGGGGCGTTGCGGCGCATCTGAAGCGCGATCGGCCAGCCGCCCGATTCCGCCGCCACCTCGGCGAGTTCGCTGCGCGACAGCGACAGATCGAAGAACCGCGCGATCTCCGTCTTCGAGAACCGCAAATCCTCCGCCGTGAGAATTTCCGCCTCCGCCATGCGCACCGCCGCGTCCAGCCCGCTCGGCAGCGCGCGGGCGGCCATCGCCAGGTGCAGGCACGGCGGGGCGTTCGCAAGAACGAAGTTCAAAAGCGCCACCGAGCGCGGATCGCTCACCGACTCCAGTTCGTCCAGCGCCAGCACGAACGGGCGACTCAGCCCGGCCAGTGCCCCGAGCAGCACGGCGGTGCGCGAATGGGCGAGCCTGGGCGGCGCAGGGCCGTCTCCGCGGCCGCGCAGCGGCCCGAGCCCGGCGCCGCCGAACGCGTACGCAAGGTAGGTGTCGAGCTCCTCCGGCGAATCGTCGGCCAGGGTGAGCCACGCCACCGCCGCACCCCCCGCCGCCGCCTGTCGGCAGCCGGCGCCGAGCAGCGTCGTCTTGCCGAACCCGCCCGGCGCCATCAGCAGCGTCAGCGCGCGGTCGGTGGGCAGGCAGCGCCGCGCCAGATCGGGGCGGTGGAAAAAACGCGCGGGCGGCTCCGGCACGGTGACGCGCTGGCGCAGCAGCCAGTACGGCGCCGCACCCGTCGTGCCCGTGCGCGGGCCGCCGTTACCGTCCGTCGGGATCACGCGCGCCGAGTTGACTCCGTGTCCCGCAAGCGCCGCCCCACAGTGAACTCCGCGGGCGCGCGAAGGTCCAAAAAAACATGGAGGAACAGGCGGTTGCGAAGACGTTGAGGCGGTACATCCCTGTTTCGCACGAGCCCGGATTGCTCGCGATAACTGTAATTATCAAGCCCAAACGCATCAAGGCGCAGGCTGCGGCCTCCAGTTCCCACTGTACCTGAATCGTTAACGATAGCAAGGGTTTGCGCAGCTTAGTTGCAGTGCGGGCGGACCCGCGCGGGGGCGCAGGCTACGCTCGCGGAATGCGGATTGCTCGCGATAATTTTCGTGCATTGGCGGTCGTCCATTCCGCGGTGTTGCCCCGCATGGCGGCGTGCCCCGAATAGCGGTTTGCCCCGCGCGGCGGTGTGCCCCGCGCAGCGGCGAGCGGGTCATTCGCGCCGCTGCAGCCGGGCCAGTTGCGCCGCGCCGCTGCGCCGCGCCAGCAGCCGTTCGCCGTAGCGGTTGACCATCACCGTGCTCTTCCACCGCCCGGCCTGCAGGATCGCCGGCAGTTCGATGCCGGAGGCGACCATGTCCTGAGCGGCGCCGACGCGGGCGCTGTGCCCGGACAGCCGCGCCACCAGCTCCTCGGGCAGCCCGGCGCGTTGCGCCATGGACTTGAAGATTCTCGGGACCTGCGAGGGGTGAAGGCGTTCCCCGAGCACCCCGGCCTTGGAGACGGAACGGAACAGGCGCCCGGATTCGATCCCGCCCCTGCGCCGCCAGGCGCCGAGCAGCGCCAGCGTGTCGCTGGCCACGTACACCATCGCGCCCCGGCCTTCGGGGTCGGTCTTGGCGCGGCGCACCAGTAGCGTCCCGCCGCCGTGCATTTCCTCAATCAGATCAGACACCTGCAGCGCCACCAGCTCGGAGCGGCGCAGCAGCGCGTCGTACGCCAGCGCCACCAGCGCGCGGTTGCGCGCGTCGATGAGGCGCTCCCCGGCGGTGTCGATGAGACGCTGGCGCAGCGGCCACGTCAGCCCCAGCGCCTGGCCCTGGCGGCGGCCCTTGCGCCGGTGCATGCGCAGCAGCGCATGGCGGACCGGGGCGCTGTCGTGCGCCCGGCCGCGCCCGGCGGCCTTCTGCACCGCCGCGATGCTCGCCACGTACCGGCGCACGGTCGCGGGCGAGCGCACCGCGGCCATGGCGTCGACGAACGCCGCCAGCCTCGCCGGCGTGACCGGCAGGGCGTCGAGCGCCTGCGCCTCGCACCAGGCGGCGTAGCGGCGCAGGTCCGCGCGCACCGCGCGGCAGGTATTGGGGCTGAACGCGCCGCGGGCGCGGTCGAGGAACGCGTCGAACTGCCTGGAAAGTTCGGTGCGGGATGCGCCGGGGGCGGTCACGGCAACCGGCGGGGCACGCGTGCGGGGCGGCGGCCGCAGGCCTGGATCGGGGCCGGTTTTTTGCTCTCGATAATTACAGTTATCGGGAGCCATTCGGTTTGGCACGGGGCCGACGGTTAAGGGATCGGACGTTCTCGATCACTACGGTCATTGGGAGCGATGGATCATCAATGGGATTTTTCTTACGGGAAGAACGTGCCTGCAGCAAACAGTAATTCGCTCTCTTGTCGGCAATCCGGTGAGCACGCGCCGCCGGCACTTCGTCAGAATTTCGTTGTGAATTCAAGGACAAACCCTGCCCGCTGCGCGCCAGCCCCAGGGATTTTTGCAATGCCGGCGTTTTCGTCCGCAGCGCAGAATTCACAACGATTCATATCGGTCCCGTACTTTCCTTCGGGCTCCGCCCGTTCACCGAAGGGTTCGCCCGGGTGATTCACCGCGCGGCAGTGAACGGTGAGGTGAGAATCGAAGCGTTTGCCGATTCAGGGCGCGCCCATGGGTCCGTCTCGCTGACCGTCCCCGGGCGGGAACCCGGTCAATACAGAATGAAACCGGGGAATTCTGCTTCGGCATCGGCATCGGCACCGGGACATGCAATTGGCTTGAGCCTCACATCGAAAGCTATCGGTTGTGGGCGATCGCGCCTCTCCGCCGTAGAGATGCCGCCCGTCCCGACGCCGGATGTCCGGCGGCCTTCGGACGGCTCCGTCCGCTTCCTCCATATTCTGCGCCGCGCGGCTGACGCCATGGGCCGCGCCGACATCGCCCGGCGGGCGCGCCCGTCCAGCGGCCCGGGCGTCCACCCCCGCCCTGCGGCGGGGCCTGGCGCCCCTTGCCCTGCGTCGTTCGCCCGGCGCCTGCCGCGCGCGGCCGCCGGGCTGCTCGCAGGGTTGCTGCTGGCCGCCGCCACGCTCGTGGGCGGCGTCGCCCAGGCGCAGGACATAACCCTGATCTCGAACTTTGGACAGTTCGAGCACAACAGCGCTGCCTCCGTTCAGTCACAGCCGTTCACGACAGGCGGCAATGCCAATGGCTACGTGCTGGCGAGTGTCAAGCTCGCAAAGACGACCGCAAGTGATGCAATTCCCACGGTGCGCATTGTCCCGAACGCGAGCAACGGCGAGCCGGACCTGTCCGATTCGAGCAAATTCATCGTGCTCACCTCTCCGTCGACGTTCCCGGTAGACTCTACCGCTACCTTCACGGCGCCCGCGAACACCACGCTTGCCCGCAACACGACCTATCACGTGCATGCGGCCGGCGATTCAGTCGACGCCTCTCCGGGGCCGATACAACGCACAACGTCGACAGACGAGGACAGCGGCGGCGCGGACGGCTGGAGTATCGGGAACACACGATACTGGAAGAATGTCGGGGCGACATCGTGGGAAACGTCCACTAATTCTATGGTGAGGCTCGAGATTGTCGGGCGCCTGAACACCACCACCCTCTCCGACGACGCGACGCTGGACTCCCTCGCCGTGGCGGACAGCAACAGCAACGCGGTCTCGCTGACCCCCGCCTTCGACTCCGCCACGATGACCTACACGGCGGAGGTCGCGAATACCGTTACCGAGATTACGCTGACCGCCGGGACGACGGACGACGGCGCGTCCGTGACCGCCGTCACCCTGGACGGGACCGCGATCTCCGACACCGATTTCAGCGACGGAATAATTTCGGTTACCTCGCTCGTCGTGGGCGACAACACGATCGTGGTGACGGTGACGGCGGAGAACAACGACACCGAGACCTACACGGTGACGGTGACCCGGGCGGCGGCGGTCACCCCGGCGCAGACCGTGGTCGCCGCAGACTGGTCACTCATACCCTCGGGGCTCAGCACTGGCGACAGCTTCCGGCTCATCTTCGGAACCTCGCTATCCCGCAATGCCACGTCGGGGACCATCGCCGACTACAACACGTTCGTGCAAAACCGCGCTGCGGCGGGACACAGCGCCATCCAGACCCACTCGAGCGGGTTCCGGGTGGTCGGGTGCACGGCGGACGTCGATGCCCGAGATAACACCTCCACCACCTATACCACAAGCGAGAAGGGCGTCCCCGTCTACTGGCTGGACGGCAACAAGGTCGCGGACGACTACGAGGATTTCTACGACGGCAGCTGGGACGACGAGGCAAACCCGACGAACGAGTCGGGGACCGCCCGGGACCTGGTCTCCTCCAACAGGCCGTTCACCGGATGCGGCCACAACGGCACCGAAGCGTTCAGTGGTGCCGACAGCAGAGGGCTCGGGGCAACAACTGTTCAAATCGGGAGCCCGAACTCCACCAACTCGGCTGACGGGCCGCTCTCCAGCGGAACTACCATCCAGGGTACCAATTTCCGTCCGTTCTACGGGCTCTCGCCCGTGTTCAAGGTCGCCGCCTCCGACGACGCGACGCTGGCCTCCCTCGCCGTGGCGGACAGCAACAGCAACGCGGTCTCGCTGATCCCCGCATTCGTCTCCGCCACGATGACCTACACGGCGTCGGTCGCGAACACTGTTTCACAGATTGAGTTGACAGCCGCGACGACAGACGACGACGCGGACGTGACCGCCGTCACCCTGAACGGGACCGCGATCGGCGACACCGTTTTCACCGACGGGATTTCGGTTCCCTCGCTCATCGTCGGCGTCAACACGGTTGTGGTGACGGTGACGGCGGAGAACAGCGACACCGAGACCTACACGGTGACGGTGACCCGGGCGAACCCGCCCGTCCAGGCCGTCATCCTGGTAAGCAATATCGGGCAGGACAACGACTCCTCGGGTCTGGCTTTTGCTTCGTTCGATTTGGTCCAGGGGTTCAGGACCGGATCCGCCAGCGCCACGCTGGACAGCATCGGCATCAAATTGACCAGCGAAGCTACTACCGATCAGGCCGCGTCAGCAATATCTGCAAAGCTATTCAAGGACAATCCTACGGGTACGCCGGTGGCGACGCTGACGTCGACGGACACGATTACAGCCGACAGCACTGGGAACTACACGTTCGCAGCCCCGGCGAACACTACGCTTGACGCATCGACCACCTACCACGTGCTGTTCGAGTCATCGCTCGGCAACATCGATGGGGCGCGAACAAGCAAGGACGCCGAGGACAGCGGTGGTGCGGACGGTTGGTCGATCGCCAATGGGCACCGTTGGCGGAACGCACCCTCAACAGGGAATTTCACGAATACTTCAGAAGCTCTGATGATCCGGGTCAACGGTACGGAAATCCTCTCCGACGACGCGACGCTGGACTCCCTCGCCGTGGAGGACAGCAACGGCAACGCGGTCTCGCTGACCCCCGCCTTCGACTCCGCCACGACGACCTACACGGCGTCTGTCGCGAGGACCGTTACCGAGATTGAGCTGACCGCCGCGACGACGGACGACGGCGCGTCCGTGACCGGCGTCACCCTGGACGGGACCGCGATCGCCGACATCGATTTCAGCGACGGAATAATTTCGGTTCCCTCGCTCATCGTGGGCGCCAACACGGTCGTGGTGACGGTGACGGCGGAGAACACCACCGACACCGAGACCTACACGGTGAGGGTGACCCGGGCGGAGGACTGCGCCACCGACCGGCCCCACAATGACTGGTGCGCGACCATGACCGTGGGGGTGTGGGTGGACGACATGTTAAATCTCGGCCAAACATTTTTTGGATTCCTAAGTGGAAGTCATGGATTGCTGGACAAACCGACCATCGTCTACGGCCCGTCCTTTGAGGTCGAGAGGATCTATCTCGACGATGTTACCGACCCAAACGAGTCTGAGGATGTAGTAGTGCGCCTCGACGCCCATGTGCCGCTCGGCACGGTGTTCAACCTGGGCGGGACGGAGTTCACGGTCGACACCGTCAGTAGAGCGTTCGCTGAGGGCTGGCATGTTTGGGACCGCCCCGCGAACTTTGTCTGGATCGAGGGCCAGGAAGTCACGGTGAGCGCGAACCTCGCCCCGCTGCTGGAGAGCGCCGCGCTGGACGGGACGTCGCTGACGCTGACGTATGCCGAGGATCTGGACACGAATTCGGTCCCGGCGGCGGACGCGTTCGAGGTCGATGTGGACGGCGCCGACGGGCCTGAGGTCACGGGCGTGGCGGTGTCCGGCAACACGGTGACGCTGACGCTTGCGACGGAGCTCACCGGTACGGATGTCGACGTGACGCTGGACTACGAGGTGCCGTCGAGCAACCCGCTGCAGGACGTATCGGGCCTCGATGCGCCCGCGCTGGACGGTTTTGAGGTGGACATCAGCGCCGCCAGGGGCCAGCCGACCATCACGGGCACGCCGCAGGTGGGCATGGAGCTGACGGCGGGGCAAGGCGACATCGCGGACACCGACGGCCTGCCGGGCAACTTTGCGAACGACTACACGTTCCAGTGGGTGCGCGTGGGCGACATGGACACCGAGACGGACATCGGCAGTGATTCGCACATCTACACGCCGGTGGCCGCGGACGTCGGCAATTCCATCAGGGTGGAGGTCAGCTTCACCGACGGGGCGAACAACCCGGAGGGCCCGCTTGCGAGCGACCCGACGGCGACGGTGGTGGCGGCGGCCGGCGTCTGTGCCGCGGACAGCGACTGGCGCGCGACCCTGATGATGGGGTACCAATTCAGTGAGATGTCAGGTCAGCGCACTGATTTGTACGGCTTTGACTCGGATGAGGCTTTCGGTGGTCTCGTCCCGGACATGATCCGCCTTGGATCGGCGGACTACGCCGTTACGCAACTCATGCGTCAGTCGGACATAGGCCTCGCCGGAGATATTGAAACAACCGTTTCGGACTTCGTGTGGATCACAGTCTCCGGCAGCGAGTTGCCCGACGGCACGCGCCTGAACCTGGGCGAGACGGCGCTCACGGTCGGCACGGACTCCGCAACCACGACCGCAGGTCAGGAACGGTGGAACCTCGTCAGTCTCGGCCTCTCTCCCACTTGGGTGGGGGGCCAGGAGCAGACGGTGTGCGCAAATCTCGCTCCGCTGCTGGCGCGCGCGGTGGTGGTCGGGACGACGCTGACGCTGACCTATGCGGAGGCACTGGACACGGGTTCGGTCCCGGCGGCGAGCGCGTACACAGTGAAGGTGAACGGCGCCGCCGGGCCGGCGGTCACGGGCGTGTCGGTGTCCGGCAACACGGTGACGCTGACGCTGGCGACGGCAATTACCGTGTTGCCGGATACCGTTGTGACGCTGGACTACGAGCTGCCGACGAGCAATCCGCTGCAGGACCTATCGGGCCTTGATGCGCCCATGTTGAGCAACCAGGCGGTCGAGACCGACCCGCGCGGGGCGGTGCTGACCCCCCCGGCGCTGGAGGTGACCGAGGGCGCGACGGAGTCCTACACGGTCGCGCTGACGGAGGCGCCGACCGGGCCAGTGACGGTGGCGGTGGGCGTCTCGGGCGCCGGGGTGAGGCTCTCGACGGCGAGTCTTACGTTCACAACGACGGACTGGGGCACGGCGAAGCGGGTGGAGGTGACGGCGCTTGAGGACGATAACGCGGTGGACGAGGAGGTGACGCTGAGCCACACGCCCTCGGGCGGCGGCTATGACGACGTGACGCTGCCGGACCTGGTGGTCACGGTGGCGGACAACGACGGCGGCATCGAGGCGGATACGGCGATGCTGACGGTCGCCGAGGGCGGGATCAGCCCGGTCTACACGCTCAAGCTCACGCGGCGCCCGACCTCGGACGTCACGGTGAAGGTAAGGGGGGATGCGGGGAAGGTGGGGCTGTCCAAAACAACGCTGACGTTCACGCCGGAAGATTGGGACCAGGTGCAGCTCCTGTCGGTAGGCGGTTTGCAGGACTCGGACAAGAACGACGAGGTGGTAACGCTGCGCCACACCGCGACAGGCGGCGGCTACTCGGTGACGGTCGATGATGGCGCGCGCGCCGCCCCGGTGAGGGTGACGGTGGAGGACGACGAGGCGACGGCGCCGGGGGCGCCGGGCCTGACGGCCTCGGGCGCCAACGAGTCGGCGGTCCTGCGGTGGGACCCGCCGGGGGACAACGGCGGCGCGCCGGTGACGGGCTATCAGTACCGGCGCGACGGCGGCGCGGCCGTGGACGTGCCGGACGGCGCTGACGTGCGCACTGTGACCGTGCCGGGTCTGGCCAACGGCACCGAATATTCCTTTGAGGTGCGGGCGCTGAACCGCGTCGGCGAGGGGGACTGGTCGACCGCGCAAACGGCGACGCCGATTCCGCTGACGCTGACGGTGGAGGCGGTGAGCGAGGAAGTGACCGAGGGCGAGCCGGTGCGCTACCGCATCGTGATGTCGGAGTGCGCGGACTGGGTGAATGTCAAGTTAGTCTATGCCCACGAGGGCGAGTTCATGCGTTTTGCGCCGTCGAGCTCGGGCCAGGGCATCCGCTGCGTAGGGGGCGAGAAGGCGTGGGAGATCGAGCGCGGGACGGTGGACGACGACGACATCGAGGCGCACGGCAGCTTCACGGTGACGCTGCGGCCCGGCGACGGCTACGGGCTCGGCACGCCGTCCTCGGCGACGATTCGGATTCTGGACAACGACGGCGGTACGGCCCCGGGGGCACCGCCGCGCCCGGCGGTCTCGGTCGTCTCGCCGAGGATACTGGACGCGACGTGGCGGGCGGCGCCGGACAACGGCGCGGCATTGACGGGCTACGCGTTGGAATACCGGGAGGGGACGGCGGGGCCGTGGACGCGCTGGCCGGAGGCGATCGCGCCGGACACGCGCTCGGTGCGTATCGGGGCGCTTAGCCCCGATACGGCGCACCAGGTGCGGGTGCGGGCAAAGAACGTGCGCGGAGACGGCCCGTGGTCGACGCCGGGCGAGGCGCGAACGGCGCCGGACCCGGGGGTGCGGGTGTCGATCGCGAGGCCGGACAACAGTTCCAGGATCGGGACCGAGGGGGACACGCTGGCGTTCACGGTGAACGCGAGGCCGGCGCCGGCCTCGGCGCTGCGGGTGGACGTTCGGGTGACCGAGACGCTGGAGACGATCCTGGGGCGCACGCCGACGTCGGTGACGGTACCGGCGGGGCGGGACTCGGTGAGTTTCGAGGTCCGGACCGAGGACGACGACGAGGACGAGAGCCACTACAGCAGGGTGACGGCGGAGCTGCTGCCGAGCGTGCGCTACGTGCTGGAGCAGGCGCGCACGGTGACGTACACGGTGATCGACAACGACGCGGACACCGAGCGGGGCCGCCCGTTGCGCCCGCGGGTGGAGGCGATCGAGGATCCGAACACGAGGCCGCAGGTCAGGGAGGTGGCGGAAGACCCGGTCGTGACGCTGCGCCTGACCTGGGGGGCCCCGGCGGACATTCCGCTGGCGCAGGTGCGCGGCTGGCTGGTGGAGTGGTCGAATGTGGATGATTGTTCGGTGCAGCCCCCGACGGATGAGTCGTGGCCCGGCGGCGGGAACATCGAGGTGGAAAGCCGGGAGTTCCTGCACCGGCCCCGCAACGCGGCGCACCTGCGGGTGGCGGCGATCCTGGTGGGCGACGGGATCGGGCAGTGGTCGGAGACGGTGTGCGGGGATGTCGGGGACTTCGTGCCGGAACCCGACGAGGAGCCCGGACCGTCGGTGACGTCGGTGTCGGTGGCGCCGGACCCGAACCGCAACGGGCGCTGGACGCCGGGCGAGGCGCTCACGGTGTCGGTCGGGTTCAGCGACACGGTCGCGGTGCTCACCGCCGACGGCACGCCCTCGATCAGGGTGTACACCGACACCGGCGCGCGCGACGCGGTCTATTCCCGGGGCTCGGGCACGGCGGTGCTGACGTTCGTCTACACGATCAGCGACACCGACGAGACGGTGTTGTCGGTGGTGGTGGCGCCGAACTCGCTGGCACTCAACGGCGGCGCGATCGTGGGCCGGAGAGGGCGCGCGGCGGTGCTCGAGCATGAGCAGGCGGAGCGCTCGGGGACACCGCCGGCGATTGTGAGGTCGGTCCAGGGCACGGACACGGAGACGGACACGGAGACGGACACGTCCGAGGGCAAGGACTCGGACCCGCCGGAGAAGGCCGAACCGCCGTCGGTATCGGTCGCCGACGCCGAGGTCCGGGAGGGTCCGGGCGCGGCCCTTCAGTTCGCGGTGCGGCTCAGCCGCGCGGCGTCAGACCCGGTCACGGTCGGGTACCGCAGCACGGACAAGAGCGCGACGGCCGGGCAGGACTACAGGGCGGTCTCCGGCACGCTGAGGTTCGCGCCGGGGGAGACGACGAAACGGGTCCGGGTCGAGGTGCTCGACGACGTCCACGACGAGGGCCGGGAGGTGATGCTGCTGGTGCTGATCAGCGCCGAGGGCGCGGGCGCGACACTCGCCGACAGCGTGGCGGAGGGGACCATCGAGAACACCGATCCCATGCCGCGGGCGTGGCTCGGGCGGTTCGGGCGCACGGCTTCGGATCACGCGATCGGCGCCATCGAGTCGCGGTTCGCCGAAGACGCGGCGGCGCAGCCGCAGTCTCACCTGACCGTCGGCGGGCGGCGCCTGGACGAGGAGTGGCGGCGCGTGAGGACGGCGCTGGACTGGGAGCGGGTGCGCGCCGGGTTCGATGCCGGCACCGATGCGCCTGCCCCGCCCGGCGGCCACCCGCCCGACCCGCGGCTCAAGGAGCTGTCGCCCTGGGAGCGCATGGACCGGCTCAAGACGCACATCAGCCTTGCAGGCGGCAGTCCTGCGGTCGGCAGTCCTGCGGTCGGCAGCCTTGCAGGCGGCGGTCTTGCCCCGAGCAGTGCTCCCGAGGGCGGCGGGCTTGCAGGTGAAGATACTGCTCTGCGCAGCAGCGGGGAGGCGGCGAAGGGCAAGCTGCGCGGGTTGCTCACGGAGTTGTTGGGCCTGTCGGACATCGAGCGGCTTTCGGAGCTCTCGGATATCGAGGCCGATCCGTTGAACACGTCGTTTTTCTACTCCGGTGCGCTGGACGGCAACGGCCGCCCGCGGGGTCCGCAGTGGCTCGGGCAGTGGTCGGCGTGGGGCCAAAGCGCGGCCACGCGGTTCGCAGGCGCCGAGGGCGAACTGTCGGTCAACGGCGAGGTGACCACCGCCACGGTCGGCTTCGACACCCGCCGCGAGCGGCTCATGGCCGGGGTGGCGCTGGCCTACAGCGAGGGACAGGGCGCGTTCGCGCTGCCCGGCGCCTCCGGCGGGGCGATCGCGAGCGCGCTGACGAGCCTGCACCCGTTCGCGCAGTACCGGATCAACGAGCGCGCCAGCGTCTGGGGCGTCGTCGGCCACGGCACGGGCGCGCTCACGCTGACGCCCCAGGGGGCGCCGGCCGGCATCGAGGCGGACCTGTCCACCTCCATGGCGGCGTTCGGCGGGCGGGGCGTGTTGAGCGTGCGCAGCGCGGGCGAGGCGAAGTTCGAGATCGCGCTGCGTTCCGACGCGCGCTTCACGAACACCGTCTCCGACGCCGTGGAGCACCTCGGCGGCGCCACCGGCGCCACCTCCCGGGTGCGGCTCGTTGTGGAGGGGCGCGGTTCGCTGCCGCTGCTCGGCGGGGTGCTCTCTCCGACGCTGGAGGCGGGGTTGCGCCACGACGACGGCGACGCGGAGCGCGGCGCGGGGCTTGAGATCGGCGGCGGTCTGGCGTACGCCTCCGGGCGTTTATCGGTGGCGCTCAACGCCCGCGGGCTGCTCGCGCACCGGGACGAGGCGTACCGGGAGTGGGGCGTGAGCGGATCGGTGCGTTTCACGCCGCGCAAGGACGGGCGCGGGCTGAGCGTGGACCTGGGGTCCACCTGGGGCGTGGCGCAGAGCGGCGTGCAGTCGCTGTGGAGCGCCGGACAGGCGTCGGATCTGGCCCGGGCGGGCGCGTTCGAGGCCGGGCAGCGGTTCCAGGCGCAGCTCGCCTACGGGTTCGACGGGCGCAAGGGCCGGGCGCGGTGGCAACCGTACCTGAAGGCCGACGCCGGTGAGAACGGGACGGCTGCGCTCGGGTTCGGGTTGAAAATGACCTCGGGCGAGCACATCGAGGCGGGCCTGGAGATCGGCACGAACGCCCCCGAGCCCGAGCGCCTGCACGCCGGCGGACTGGAACGCGGCCTGCACGGGCCGCGTAGCGGCGCGGCCGACGCCTCGGGCGCGGCGATCAGGCTGCAGGGCTCGCTGCGCTGGTAGGCGCGGTGGCGGCGCGGAGGCTCGTCGACGGACGCGTTCGGGGTCGCGCCCCTGGACAGGTCGCGGGCCGGTTTCGCATCGCGCCGCTCAACAGGCTGCACTACGAGCGGGTGCACATGGGCGTGATGAGTGCGTGGCTCGATGCGAAGCTGCCGGTGGCGTGCATGAGGGCGCTGCGCGGACCGACCGCGTGGCGGGCGGCGTTCGAGGCCCCGGTGGCGGAGGCGGCGCCGTTTCCGGTGCGCATTCAGTCGATGGCCGACCGTCGGGCGCTCGCGTGGGGCCTGCTGGCGTGGGAGAACCCCCACAGGACAGACGGTCCGGCATCGCCGTTCTGGGCCGAGGCGCCGATGCTGGACGTGGCCACGGCGGCGGCAACACCGGCAACTGTCCGGCCAGCACCCCGGGCAACCGCATCAGCGCGATGAGGCTGCGCACACGTCCACGCACCGGGATCATCCGGGCCGGGCAACCGCGCAGCAGGTCTGGACGCAGCCGGCGGGCAATATGAAGATCCCGATTCACCTGCCGCACGCGACGGCGCACCCAGCGCCGCGCGCCCTCCAGACCGACCGCCTCGCCGCGGCACAGGCACACCGCCGCGGGCGCCAGCGACGGCGCCGCCTCGGCCACCGCCACCACCTTCTCCAGCCGCCTCAGCGTGCCGGGCAGCAGACTGAACGTCGTGTGGCCCTCCCGGCAGTACCAGCGCGGCACCAGGCACCCCCGCGGAATCTTGCGCTCATAGGTGCCGCGGCGGGACAGCGAACAGCCCCCGCGCGCATGGTTCGGGCACGCAGCCAGCCTTGCATACATCCAGACACAGGCGTTAACGTATTCCTCGCCGGTCAGGTCCGTCCGATATCGAAGTTGCACCGACCGTGGCCCGGCGTAAGCCACATCCGCGCGGGCCATCCTCTCCTTTTGCGTGTGCGCCCGAGCAGCCTACGGCCGTGTCCGCCCCGGCGCCAACCTCACGCCCCGCGCGATGCCCTGTGCAGTTGTGGACGAGTCCTTCGGACTCGCAGGTCTCTCGCCCTCGAACACCACAGGGCCCAACACAAGGATGGCTTCGCAATCCAGGACAGCGGTGACGCCGGCTACCGGGCGAAACCCGGCGCGACCGGCCAACCGGAATCGATCACCGCCTCAGCCTGTCCGCGCTATTGCACCTTTCCGGGAAAATCGGCTACTGACGAATCTGAGAAAAACCAAGCCCGTTCCCACCAAAGAATGTGCGAGACAACACAAGCGGGGATTTTCGCACAGGTTTTGCGCCATTGCGCGCGTTTGAGCGAAGGAGCCGGCATGGCTGAGCGGCAAGCGTCTTTGGAACCCCCTGTGGAAGTGTTGAGTTGGGCCGGTGGCCCAGCGATGTTCTGCGCCATCGCGGGGCGCCAACCGTGGATCGACCGGATTTCGGACCGGTTCTTCGAACGCTCGTTCCAGGAGGCGTTTCGCCGCTCGGTCGAGGCGTTCCGGGCGCGCGAGCGCCTCGGAGCGCGGGCGTTCGGATCGGCCGCGGTGGGGGATCCGGACTTCATCGAGGGGCTGCTGTGCGGCGGCGGCACGAGGCTGCGCATGGACGAGGTGGACGCGGTGCTCGGGTTCATGGGCGAAGCGCCGCTGGGGCCGCTGTTCGCCTGCGAGGTGGACGCCTATCTCAGCATCACCGCCACCCCGGCGCAGCGGCTCGGACTCGGCGCGGTGGGCGAGGAATCGTTCGTTCGGCGGCTTCGGGCAGGGCACGCGCCGCGGCTGGGCACGGTGGACCGGGTGCGGCGCTGGATGGGCATGCACTCCAGTGCCGCCCAGCGGCGCGCGATCGCGGCGGCGACGCTGTACCCGCAGTGGTGGCGACCGGACGCAGGCGAAGGGCGGCAGCTCGCCGCATCGCTTCAGGGGGGATACGGCCTCAACCGGTCGGGCGCGCCGCCCAGATTCGTGAACACCGTTCAGGCGGCCGAGATGGTAGGTCTGAGTCCGCGAACGTTGGAATACTACCGGAGCACCGGGCAAGGCCCGGCGTATTTCAAGCTGGGAGGCCGGGTGCGCTACGCGGTCGACGAGATCGAGCGGTGGGTACGTGCACGGCGCCGCTACCGCACGCGCGGCGCCGAACGGGCCGGACCGAGGCGGGCGACAACGCAGTCGGGGTCGATCAACGCATCGTAGCCCACCTGCCAAAGCGGCGGTCCGATCAAGCCGTTGCGGGCGCAAAGATGAAAGCGGTATGCCATGATCCACCGCAGGAGCACGGTGGCGTATGCGATTGAGTGTATGGCAAGGTGCGTGGGGCGGTGCGTGCCCGGCTCCGGATGGGGAACGACGCGCGCATCGACGGTAATCGTTGTCGGTGTCGACGATACTTGCGCGGTCGGCGTGGAGCGTGTCGTATCCGTTGCCGCACCAAGGGGTAGGCGCGTTTGTGGGGACTGAACGTGTACCGACAGAATGTGTAGCCAAGCGCAGGCCAGGGCCAAGCGCCTCTCTCAGAGGGAAGAGTTTCCCCTTGCTGACGGAGCGGTTTCCACGTCACCGTTCCGTAGTAGGGTGATGGCGACGCAGTGCCAGCGGAAATTTGGCGTCATTCCTTGCCTTGCGGGCGCCAGGTTCCAGTTCACCCCTCGGCGCCGGAACGCTTACCCGAAAGCAGCGTATGTGCGTACGAGGGAACGGGAATCAATCTGCTTTCACTATGCTTACGTAGCATAAATGGACCTACATAGATATCCGGTAAAGGGCAGATTATTGTATTTGAAACAACGAGTTATGAATGTTCCGCGTTGTAGGGAATAGAGGCCCAAAAGATGCAGGTTAGATCGTGCCGGTGCCTACAACCGGTGGCGGCGGACGTCCTGAACCGGAGTTGGATCCGCTCTCGGAGATTCTGCGGGATTTCAACGACCGGTTCGGCGACATCGAATGGGAAGACGCGGATCGGATTCGCAGCCTGATCGCCGGGCCCATCCGCTCACGGGTCGCGGATGACGAAGCTTACCGGAACGCCCGCGAGAACTCGGACAAGGAAAACGCCCGGGTGGAACACGACCGGGCCCTGTTGCGAGTGATGACCTCGATCATGAAGGACGACACGCAGCTATTCAAACTGTTCATGGACGACGCGGGGTTCAAACGTTGGTTGACGGAGAAGATGTTTCACCTGACGTATTTCGACGCGAAGGTGGCGTGAAGCAGCGTTGCTGTCCGCCCGGGGTGTATTCGGAAAACAGTTTACTAGGTTGAACTCACTATTGGACAATCCATCCGATGCATCTGCAACGCACGTTCGCACATGAAACAAAGGAGCCAACGATGAACTATTGGGCCATGCGTACTTGTCGGGATAACGAAATGGCAAGACAGTTCTTGCTAGCAGAGTTGCACGCTGGGCGGTTACGCCAAGGATGGGGATATGACGAGAGTCAAGACCTCCGGATCCTCCAAGCGAACTGGCAAAATGGCATTCCCCTCACCGATATTCAGCAAGCGGCAGCCCTGCATTGGCGGATGGCGAATGGTCCAGAGGGCGAATACATGCAGGTCGATGACCTCGTCGTGGTACCGAACTCCCCGATTGATGGACTGTTCACAATCTGCCGAATTACGGACGACTATGAATTTGACATCGCCACGGATTTCGAAGACTTCGGGCATATTCGTCCGGTGGAGGTCATTGGACCTGCGGGCGGGGTGGCCAACAACCATGAGTTGGTTGATGCAGCCCTTCGCAGGAGTTTTCGTTGTCCGTTGCGAATGTGGAACGTCACGCCCCATCAGGAATGCTTGAATTTCATTGTCGAAGCCGAACTTCCACAAGAGAGCTTTGCACAGGGAGTCGAAGCGGGTGCGCGTGTCGAAGCGGTGGTCGCCGAACTCATCACAGAGCCCCTGAACCTGATGGCAGAACGGCTCGGCGTGACGCTGCCCGCGACTGTGCGGGCAGAAGAGTGGGAGCCGGTTATGCGGACCGCGCTTGAATCATTGTTTCCGGTGTCCGTTCACCACACCGGCGGGCCGCACGAGCGCGGTGCCGACATCGATATTGTGATACCGAATCCGTTCGTAGAAGGCCGCGAATGGATCGTACCGGTGCAGGTCAAGGACTACAAAGGGGAGGTCGATGCCAGGGTCGCCGACCAACTTGAAATCGCCTTCGATGCACGTAGTGAATCGAACCAAGTAATTGCCGTCGTGCTCTTGGTTTCCAATGCGATGGCGTCAGACAATCTAAAGGAACGGATGGACGCGCTTTCGCGTAAGCATCGAGTACCTTTCATTTTTTGTGGCCATGACATTTTCATGCGGCTTCTTGCTCGAGGATACTTGAGGCGATCTTGATCCCGCCACGCTTGTCTACACCGCGTTCATCGGAAGGTTGTATGTCTCGATCAGCATCGATTCCAGCGACCTCCGCTCAATTTCGTTCTGCACCACGCGGGCATGGACGTGAGTCGCACCCTGCCGAATCGCGTCTGCCCAGCGCTCATGAATGTTGTTCGCCGCCCCTAGACGTGTTCTGAAAGACGTCGTTTGTCCGACGTTCTTGGCCTCTGCCACCATCGTCCGTCTGGGCTCGTCCCCGCGAAGACGTAGACGCCGGGTACATCGTTCCTGATTGTTTGTGTGGGGTCGTAGCTTGCGAATTCGTAGCCACCTCACGAAACAATACTCGAATTGCTCAAGAATCGGCTGCCGGATTTGTGGGCATCCCGGCGGGTATTTCCTTGTAAATGGCGACCACCCAATACCAGATGGACACCCCAATAAGGAGCATTACCAGCACCAGACTATGCGCAATCATCCCCAACACTGCCCCTGCCGAAAGTGCGTCGATATCGTTCCGGGCGACCAGTGACATGATGATTTGGGACACGGCTATCCACGATCCTGCGAACAGTGTCAAAGCCATTATGTTCACGCCCTTGTTGGGTAGCAGTCGTCCCGCTTCCCGAACATCTGCCGCCGTCATGGCGGTGGTCGCCACGAAGATGGCGACGACGATGTAAAGCGGCGCCTCGGGCAGCGCCAGGGCGGCTGCTTCAATCCCCTCCTGCATGATCTACACGGCCTGAACGGCGTTCTTCAATCCATGCTCGAAGTGGTCCCGGTACTGCTTGCTGATCCGATAGCGAGTGTTGGACTCCCACCACCGTTGAGCTCTGCGGAGTCTGTATCCCCTCTCGCTGGCACCGTGGTCATGCCTCGAAAGGTGAACGAGCCGCCCGCTGTCCACGATTTTGTAGTGGGTGTCCGGCTCTTGTCTGCCGCCGTTCAGGTACCATATCTCGATGCGGCTTCGAAATTCCTCCGAGCGAGCCAGCTTTAGCAGTTCCAGCGGCTGGTCCACATCGTTGAAGAGGCACCTGACCTTGATATTGCGTTTACGTATCCGTTCTCGCAGTGCGTCCAAGACGTCCTGACTGTTGTACATCGAACCCGCGAAGTCGTTGCCGTCATCGTGAATGTCGATCTGACGGCGAGTCTGATTCACAAAGTCAATGAACATCTCCGTGGCTTGCTCATCCGTGTTCAGCCCGGATTCTTCTCGAAACCTGAGATCGCCCTGAACGGATACTATCAGGTACGCGCTGATCAGAAAGCCCACCGCCAAGATAGCTACCACTACCCATTCGGCACCCTGAATCATTTCCATTGCCAGTTCTTCTCCGTTACCGGCGCGTAAATTCACTGCAGAGAACAGAACCAGTTCGAATCCCAGCGGAGCCTGCTCTCATGCGGCCTGCGAGTGTATGGCACCACTTGGGGACCATACAACCTTTTGCGAGGGATAGGTATATTGAATGCACAGAGACGCCAGAAACAGTTCAGTTTGTGCGGTACTTGGTGAGTAATTGAGCTATTCGGCAGCAATTCCCGCTAACGACGCTCGCTCATCCGTCCTGGCCCGAATAAACGGCGAAATTCGCCATTGGGGCGTGATCCTGGAGGCGATTGTCGGGTCTCTCGGCGCTTGGCGGGAATTGCTGGCTATTCGGTGCCGGCAGAGAGACTCGAACTCCCGACCTGAGGTTTACAAAACCCCTGCTCTACCAACTGAGCTATACCGGCACGGCATGAGGACGGTGCGCGCGAGATTGCGTGCACCGCTCGCTTCGATTGTCGCGGAAGACGGGAATCCGGCGCCGCCGGCCCTCCCGCTTCCCCTTGCTCCGGTTATTCCGGCTTTCTCGCCCTGATCAGGAACCGATCGGTTGCGAAGCGTAACGAGGGATCGCGAATACCCAGCGTGTGATCGTCTTCCGGGTTCATCAGGATGTCCGACTCGGCCTCGACAACGAAGCCCGCCTGGGCAAGAAGCTCCCGGGCCTTGGAAGGCTCCATGCGATGAAGCCCGGCGTTGTCCTGGCCGGCGATGCCCACATGATCGACCAACCCGAATACGCCGCCGGGCGCGAGCGCGTCGTAGATACCGCCGAGGAACCCCAATCCGGCTTCGTCGCCGCGATTGGCCATGTCGTGGAGATTGAGCGCGGTGAACGCTGCATCGGCCGGCGCGGGAAGGTCGATCGCTGTGCCTTCCGTGTAGATGACCTCCACGTTGCCGAGGCGCTCCGCGCGGGCCGCCGCCATTTCTCCCACTCGCGCCTGAAAACGCGCCGCGTTCTGGGAGTAGACCATGCCTTCCGGTCCCACGGCGGCCGACAGCACCTCGGTGTACCAACCGGCGCCCGCGATGGCCTCAAGTACGGTCATGCCCTCCTCGATACCGACGAAGTTCAGTACTTCGGCGGGCATGCGGGACGCATCCCGTTCCTTCTCTTCAGCCGGCCGCTCCCCGGCCATCAGCGCCGCCTCGAATCCCGGCGCCAGTTGCGCCCATGCGCCGCCGGTGAAAGCCGCCGCGCAAGCCGCCGCAGCAACCAGCAATCCTGTTCTCGTCCTCATGATTCCGTTCTCCTCAAGATGAACCTTGACCCGCGTAAGGACCGCGTAGTTTACACCACGCCGCGGCCGCGAAGTTCCAACGCGAGTTCCAGCAAACGGTCGATCAAATCACTGTATGCGATGCCGCTCGCTTCCCAGAGCCGGGGATACATGCTGGACTCGGTGAACCCCGGCATGGTGTTGACTTCACTGATGCAGGCCTTGTTCGTGCCTCGTTCGAGGAGAAAATCCACGCGGGCGAGCCCGGAACAGGCCAGGGCTTCAAACGACCGCACCGCCAACTCCTTCAGTTCCAGGGTCAGGGAGTCTTCCAGCGCCGCCGGAACGATCAACTCGGTGGCATCGTCGAAGTATTTCGCCTTGTAGTCGTAGAACGCCCGCCGGGGCCGGATTTCCCCGGGGACCGACGCCTGGGGATCGCTGTTGCCCAGGATGGCGATCTCGATCTCGCGGGCGGCGATTCCGGGTTCGACCAGCAGCCTCTCGTCGTATCGCGCCGCCAGGTCGAGGCCCGTTGCCAGTTCCTCGCGGTTGCCGACCTTTGAAATCCCCACGCTCGAGCCGAGGTTGGCGGGCTTCACGAACAGCGGGTAGGAGAACGACGATTCGAGATCGTCCAGAATATGCTCGCGCCGGCCCTTCCATTTGCCGCGCTGAACCATGATCCATGGCAGCGTCGGAATCGAATTGGACCGAAATACGTCCTTGGCCAGCCCCTTGTCCATGGCCACCGCGCTGGCCGCCACGCCGCATCCGACATAGGGCACGCCGCAGAACTCGAGCAGGCCCTGGAGCGTGCCGTCTTCGCCCATGGGGCCGTGCAACAGGGGAAACACGGCGTCGACGCCCGCACGCGACAACAAGGCCAGGGCTTCCGCCATCGCGCCAATGGTGTCCGCGGACGATTCCGGTTTATCCCGGGGCCTGGCTGACGCGGCATCCCGGGAAGCTTCCGCTTCCAGGGAAAGCCTGTCCAGGACATCGTCGCCGACCGACCACGCTCCGGTCCTGGCGATACCGATCGGAACCACTTCGTAACGCGAGGTGTCGATGGCTCCGAGCACTCCCCGGGCCGTCAGCAGGCTGATTTCATGCTCGCCGGAGGCGCCGCCGAAGATGACGCCGATCCGTTGTCGTGCCGACATGGCTCACCCGCCCCCGGACGCGAAATCAGGGGAGTTCGCCAAGGAGAAAATCGGCGGAACGCGGATCATGGCGCGAATGATAACGATTGTGGGGCCCGCAACCTACCCGGAATGCCGGACCGGCCTTGAAGGACAAAGATCCAGCACGCCGGCAACTGAACCGAGGCCTTCGAGCACGAGGTGGGGGCGGCGCTCGCAGGGTGTCTCCAACCAGGGGGAAAGCCTCCCGGCATCGCCGCCAGTCAGGTAGACCGCAGGCTGTGCCCCCAGTTCCTGGGCTACGGCCGACAGAGCCCGGTCCAGGGCTCCGGCAAGACCCAGCATCGCTCCCTTGGCCACCGCCTCGTCCGTACCGGTCCCGAGAAGGGCTGCCCCCCGGCCGGGGTGTGATTGCCCCCGCGTTTCGCCGATATCGCTGGTCTGCCGGTCGAGCGCCGCGGCGACGACACGGGGACCGGCGAGAATCAGGCCTCCCAGGTGCCGGCCGCCCGCATCGACGGCATCCAGGGTGACGGCCGTTCCGGCGTCGATCACACCGGCGGCGCCGCCCGCGAGCCTGAAGCCCGCGATCAACGCCACCCATCGGTCCGCACCCATCCGGGACGGGTCCGAGTAGGCGCAACGTACGCCATGCGCCTCCTGCGCGGTGGCGACGAACTCGGATTGCACGTTCCAACGCCGGTTCACGTATTTCGACAATGACGAGGCCATGCCCTCTCCCGCCACGTTGACCGCCACCACGCGGTCGAACCGCGCGGGCGCGGCCTCGTCCAGCGCCTTCAGCGCCGCGCCCGGAATTCGGCCGTGGACGGCTTCACCGCGGCCGGCCAGGCCGTGCCGGGTAACGCACGCCCACTTGATGCGGGCGTTGCCGATGTCAACGACGAGAATCATCGGGCCGGCCGCACCGTGACATCCCCGGAAAAGATCCGGCGCTTGCCGTCCCCGGTCATCAGAATCAGCGCGCCGCTGGAATCCACGCCATTGGCCGTGCCCGACAGACGGAAGGGACCGTCGGTGACGGTCACGGGCCGGCGCTTCAGGTAGTCCGCCTCGCGAAACTGGGTGCGGAACGCCTCGAACCCGGATTCTTCGAAGATCCCGAACATCGCGAAGTAGCCCGCGATCAGTCGGGCGGCCAGGTTGTTGCGCCGGGGCGGGCGGCCGGCCGTCATCGTCGCCAGGTCGGTCGCGCTGCCGGGCCGTTCGCCCAGGTTCCAGAGTATCTGGCTGTCGACGGATACGTTCAGGCCAAGCCCCACGACAACGTGGCAGGAGCCGCCCTGCCCGGAACCGGTCTCCACCAGGATGCCGCCGAGTTTTTGGTTGTTCCACACCAGGTCGTTGGGCCACTTCAGCGCCGGGGCCCGGCGGCACGCCGCCTGGATGACCCGCCGCGTCGCCACGCCCGCGGCCAGCGAGAGCGCGGGCAGGTCGGCCGGCGCCTCCGGGAACGACCAGCCCACGGACAGCCCGATGCCGCTGCGCGGCGGCATGGTCCACGTTCTGCCCATCCGGCCGCGGCCCGCATGCTGGAATTCGGCCAGCGCCGCGGTGAGATTTCCCGGGGCCGGGGCAGGCCCGCCAAGCAGATGGGAGTTGGTGGAGCGCAGCTCCGAGAATACTTCCACACGGGCGATGTGCCGCAGGACGTCGGGGCTGATCCGCGAGCGGATCCGGTCAGGGTCGAGGAGATCGGGCGGTTGCGGCATGGACGGTCCGCTAGCGGCGCAGGCGCGGCCGGTTGGCCCGGTGCTCGGTCCCGGCGAGGATGCGCTGGAGATTTTCGCGATGCGTGTAGACAATGATCACGGCCACCCAGGCGGAAAAGATGAACAGGCCCAATTGCTCCGGCAGCGCCGTCAATCCAAAGTACACCGGCGCCGCCACGGCCACACCGACCGTCGCCAGCCCGACGTAGTGCGTGACCGCGATGACGGCCAGCCACAGGACCACCGCGGGCAGGGCGATTTGCGGCGCGACCACGAACAGCACGCCGATGGCGGTGGCTCCGCCCTTGCCACCCCGAAAACCGTGCCAGAGCGGATAGACGTGTCCGAGGATCGCCGCGGCCGCCACGCTGTACCGGATCAGGTCCCGGCTGACCAGCGGGTCGATGCCCACGCCGGGAATGACGAGCGAAGGCAGCAGCGCCACCGGCAGGACTCCCTTGCCGACATCGATGACCATGACCCCGAGGGCGAAGGAAAATCCCTGGGTCCGAAGCGCGTTGGTGCCGCCGGGGTTGCGGCTGCCGACTTCGCGGATGTCAACGCCGCCGCAAATCCGCCCCATCGCCAGGGCACCGAGCACGGAACCCAGCAGATACGCTGCGGTAAACTTCAATCCCAACTCGATCATGCCGGAAGACCCACCGGGATGCCCGGCGCGATTCTATCACCGGGACCGCCCGTAGTTGAGAGGGCGGGATGGGCTTTGCGCATCGCCCGGGAAGGACAGTCTTGCGGACAAGCGACGAGGAACGACCGTCCGGTCAGCTTCCCAGCCAGGCCAGCCGTCGGGCCATCGCGTCGGCGTCGGGCTTGTCCACGAGACGCAGCACGCAGCGGTCGAGGGCCGCTTCGGCGAGGGTCACCGGAAACTCCAGCAACTCCTCGTCTCGAAAGCCGGTCAGCCGAACCGTCTGTCCGGCCTTGAATCTGGACAATCGTGCCTGGAGATTGCTCCCGCTCAACTTCAGCCCGTCGATGGCGATCAGGAGATCGCCGGGGCTCACGCCGGCCCGCTCCGCGGGACTGTCCGCCATCACCGCAACCACGTCCAGGCCGGCGTTCCGATGCCGGATTCGAATACCCAGTTCCAGCGGCGGCGAGTCGGCCGCGCCCTTGCCGCCTGCAGCCCGGCCGAAGCGCTTGTCGCGGCGAAACTCAAGGGTCACGCCGAAGTCGGCCAACAATGGCGCCAACGGCAGGTCCTCCGTGCCCCGCACCGCGGCCGCGAAGAATTCCGCAAGATCCAGCCCGGATACTTCCCGAGCCAACTCCTCGAATGCGGTCTCGGGCATGCCTGCGTCGGAATACGCATAGCGCTGCCAGAGTTCGCGCATGACCGTATCCAGCGTCGCGTCGGAATCCCTGCGCAGGGTCAGGTCAAGGGCGAGCGCCGCGAGCGCTCCCTTGCCGTAGTAGCTGATGATGGCATTGGGGGAGTTCACTTCCGGCTTGTAGTGCCTGTCCCAGGCATCGAAGCTGGCCTCGGCAAGACTCTGCCGGAGTCGACCGGGAGTCTGGTAGACCCGGGTCAGGTCCGTTCCAAGGGCGCGCAGGTAGGCCGACGCGTCGATGAGGCCGCTTCTGAGCAGCAGCGCGTCCTGGTAGTAGGAGGTCACGCCTTCAACAACCCATAGCAGCCGCGTGTAATTGCGCCGGTCCAGTCGATACGGGCTGAACGCCCCGGGCTTGATGCGCTTGACGTTCCAGGAGTGAAAGTATTCGTGGCTGCACAGGCTGAGGAAGCGTTGGTATTTTTCGGATACGCCACGCTGTCCCGGTACAGGCAACTCGTCCCGCGAGAACATCAGGCTGCTCGAGGCCCGGTGCTCCAGTCCTCCGTGGCCGCGGGCCACGGCGTAACCGAGAAACAGGTATTGAGCAAACGGCGCCGGCCGGCCGAACAACGCGATATGCGCCTCGCAAAGCTTCTCGAGGTCCGCGCCGATGCGGTCCATGTCCGTCTGTTGGCGGCCCGCGATGACCAGCCTGTGCGGAACCCGGTCCGCCTGGAATTCCACCTCTTCGAAATTTCCAAGCTCGAACGGATGGTCGATGAGTTCGTTGAAATTCTCCGCCGAGTACCTGCCGAATCCGTCGGCATCGACCTCTACGGCACGCATGGCCGTCGCCACTCGCCAGCCACTGGCGCGCGGATCCTCGGGACGCTCCAGAATGAGCTCGACCGGATCCGCTTCACGGCCCTCGGGCGCGAGGAACAGGCAGGCGCCATTGAAGTACCCGCGCCTGGAGTCCAGGTACGCGCCTCGCACGGAGCGTTCCAGGCCGAAGACTTCGGCGGTGACGGTCAATTCCGCGCCTTCGTTGGCACATCGCCAAGTGCTCTTCGAGACCTTTTCAAGGTCCACGGCGCTTCCGTCCGACTCGGCCCGAATATCGACCACGTGCCTGGCGTACTCACGCAGCAGGTAGCTGCCCGGTGTCCAGGACGGCAGCGTGAACCGCTGCTCGGTCGCGGGATTGCCGACGCGGCAGGAAACCTCGAAGTGATGGCTGTTCAGGCTGGCGAGCCGGACGCGGTAACGGATCATGCCGTCGGTCCAATGCCGGGGAGCCGAGCCCGGTAACGGATCATGCCCCCGGTTCCATTCCGGCAAGCCCGGCCCGGCATCGGATCATGTCGTGAATCCTGCGCCGCTCAGGTGTCCAGCGAGGCCACGGCGGGCCTGCCGTCGATAGCCTCCTTCCAGCGGCGCAGGTGCTCCCGATTCGCCGCGGGATCGTCCTTCGTCACCCAATGTGCGAACCATCGGTACACGTAGGCCACTATGTCGGCGTAGGTGTAGCGGTCGCCGGCCAGGTATTCGCTTTCGGCCAGTCGGCGGTCGAGCTTGTCGAAGAACGCCCCGATGCGTTTCTCACCCCTTTCGACCAGCGCCGGGATTTTTTCGTAGCCTATCGGCCCCGGCAGCGCCCCCCGTCCCGCGGGAAATGCCTCGGAATTGCGGAACCGCTCCTGAATGGCCAGATAGCCCTCCAGCGTCGCGATGTCATGCCACATCAGCACAAGCGCCTGCTCCCTGGCGTCGCGGCCCATGAGGTTGGGCTCCGGTTGGATCTGCTCCAGGTAATGGACGATCGCCAGGCTTTCGTTGATGCAGATGCCGTCGTCCAACTCCAGCGCCGGCAGAGTCACGTTGGGATTGACGTCCGCGTAGTCCCCGGTGCGGTGCTCGCCGGCCCGTATGTTCAGGACTACGGTTGGGATGTCGAGTCCCTTCTCGGCCACTACGATGCCCACCTTGCGGGGGCTCGGGGCTCCGGGGAAGTAGAAAAGTTTCATCGGCCTCTTGGTCCTGCCGGGAATGATCAAAAAAGATGCGCTCTACCAGACTTTCCCCAGCGCTAACTGGAACCCCTCCAACACGGGATGGCCCGAAACTCGGTCTGGCGCGTCCAGCGTTTCGACTTCCGTTCCGGGGCGGTACACAAACACCTGCCGATTCACCGGGTCAATCAGCCAGCCGAGCTTCGCGCCATTGGCCAGGTATTCGGCCATCTTTTCCTGAAGCATGCCGAGCCCATCCGTCGGCGAGCGCAGCTCGATCATGAAATCGGGACAAAGCGGAGGAAATTTCGACCGCTGCTCTGGAGCGACGGATGCCAAGCGTTCGTTCCTCACCCAGGACGCGTCCGGCGAACGTATCGCTCCATTGGGAAGCAGGTAACCTGCGGAGGAATCCGCTGCCCGGCCCGTGCCGTTCCCGGTCGCCCAACCTTTTAGCTGAAACGTGATCTCTGCGTTTTTCTCGGCGGTTTCCCATCCTGCCGGACCCATAATAGCCACTCCTCCTTCGGCATTCCGCTCGATGCGCAGCTCCCTGTTGATACGGCAGAACTCATAGAATTGATCCTCGGTCGGGCACAGCGCCGGTTGGAGGCGGACCAGCAGCCCCGCGGATGCGGAGACTTCGCGGTCTTGTATTCGATGTTGCGCGCTGGCCACGGGCTTAAGCGACTCGTCCAAGCGATGAATGGCGGCAGCATACCCCGGTTTCCCGGAGAAATCAGTCGAGCGGGCCTTGAAGTCCGATGGAAACGCCGGAAATGATCCAATAAGGCGATAAACTCCCTTCCTCAATGATCCCCTCCAACCTCGCCGCCGAAGTCACCGACCTTGCAAAACGCTGATCCTCACATTCGCCTCATCGGCGTCAGGAAATCCTACGGCGCCCACGCGGTCCTTGAAGAATGCGACCTGGCCGTTGAGCCTGGAGAGTTCGTCGTGATCGTGGGACGAAGCGGTTCGGGCAAATCCACGTTGCTCAACCTGATCGGCGGGCTGGACCGGCCCACCGACGGAGTCGTGGAAGTGCTTGGACAACCGCTGGCGGGGCTGACCGAGGATGAGCTCTCCCGGGTGCGGTGCCGCCGACTGGGGTTCGTGTTCCAGTTCTTCAACCTGATACCCACGCTGACAGTGGCCGAAAACGTGCGCCTTCCCATGGCGCTCAACGGCGCCTCGAAGACAGAGGGCATCCAGCGTGCGGAGTTGCTTCTGGGGGAGTTGGGGCTTGCTGGTTGCGGCATCCGGTTCCCCGAGGAACTGTCGGGGGGTGAACAGCAGAGGGTTGCGATCGCGCGGGCCCTGGCGCATGAGCCGGATATCGTGCTGGCGGATGAGCCCACGGGCAATCTGGATCTCGAAACCGCCGAAGAAGTGCTTGCGCTGCTGGAGCAGACTTGCCGCCGGCACCGGACCACCCTTGTGATGGCAACCCATAGCAGGGAGGTCCTAGGCAGCGCGGACAGGGTCTTCACCATCCGCGCGGCGCACATCCACGAGGAGCCACTGTGAACGGGCTTCTTGCGCAGTCCGGACTGCGGTTCTACTTGCGCCGCCCCTGGCAACTCTGCCTGGCCGTAAGCGGCATCGCGCTGGGCGTTGCGGTCCACGTGGGCGTGGACCTGGCCAACGACAGCGCGCGGCGGGCATTCCAACTGTCTTCCGACCTGATCACCGGTAGCACGACCCACCACCTGATGGGCACCCGCGGCGAAATCGCCGATTCCCTGTACCGCTCGCTGCGCATGGATTTCGGCCCGATACGGGCCGCGCCGGTGATCGAGGACGAGGTTCGCCTGCGGGGGCGGCCTGATCGCGTGTTCATGTTGATGGGTGTCGATCCGCTGGAGGAATCCGGATTTCGGGGGTTTGCAGGCTTTGTGCCCGGGCGCGGAACCGATTTCACGCGCTTGATCGTGGAGCCGGGCGCCGTGCTGGCGCCCGGGCCGCTGCTGGAAGAACTGGGCCTGGAGGTGGGCGCAGAGTTCGACCTGCTGGTCGGCAGTCAATCAAGAACGGTTCGCGCGGTCGGGACCGTTTTGGATACATCATCGACCGGCGAAGGACCCACGGCGCCGATCGTCGCAGACATCGCCACGGCTCAGGAAATGCTGGGAAGTGCCTCGTTGTCCCGCGTGGACCTGATACTCGACGAGGCGGAGGCGGAACGGATCCGCGCACTGGGTCTGCCCGGCGCCACGCTGGTGCCCGCCGAGGGCCGCAACGCCGCGTTCGAAGAACTGGCGCGGGCGTTTCGCATCAACCTGACGGCCTTGAGCCTGCTGGCACTGCTGGTCGGCGTATTCCTGATCTACGCGACCATGTCGTTCGCCGTGGTCCAGCGGCGCGGCACGTTCGGAGTGCTGCGCGCGATCGGTGTCAGCAGGCGGCAACTGTTGGCCGGCGTGCTGGGCGAAGCGCTGGCGATCGGCGCACTGGCCACGACAGCGGGCATTCTGCTGGGGCAACAACTCGCCGGGGGTCTCGTGGACCTGGTTCTGCGAACCGTGGGCGACCTCTACTTTGAATCCAGCGTGAGCGCGGTAACCCCGTCGCCGACGATCTATTGGCGCGGTTTCGCACTTGGACTGGGGATGACCCTTCTGGCCGCCGCCGCGCCGGCGCTGGACGCGGCCCGCAGCACACCGAACAGGGCGATGAGCCGAGCCGCCCTTGAACACGGCACGCGCCGGCTCGCCCGCCGTGCGACCTGGCTCGCGCTGCCGGCGGCCGCGGTTGCCGCCGCACTCCTGTTACTGTCGTCCAGCAGCCTGGTGCTGGCATTCGCAGGTCTGTTTTTCGTCATCGCAACGGGCGCGCTGATGGTTCCCGCGGCCACCCGCCTTCTGGCCAGACTGGCCGAGCCGCTGGTCGAGGGAGCGTTCGGAATCTCGGGGTCCCTGGCGGCACGGGGCATGGCCGCTTCGCTGAGCCGCACCGGGGTCGCAACCGCCGCCCTCTCAGTGGCGGTGGCGACCGTGGTTGGAATCGGCCTGATGATCGGCAGTTTCCGCATCAGCGTCGAGGATTGGCTGACCGGCACGCTGACGGCGGACGTCTACGTCAACATCGACGCCGAGCAGTACCTCAACGACAGCCATCGGGACGCGCTCTCGGCCGTTCCCGGCGTTCGAGGATTGAGCCTGACCCGCTTCACGCGGTTGCCCACGGCGGCCGGCGAAGTGAGCCTGCGCGCCCAGATTCCCGGGCCCGACGGCTGGGGTCTGCGCATGACGGCCGGGGGACAGCAAGCCGTGGAACTCATGGACTCCGGCGAAGGCATTCTTGTTTCGGAGCCCCTGGCGTTTCATCGCCGGCTCCAGCCGGGGGACGACCTGATCCTGCCGACAGCGTCCGGCAACCAGGCATTTCCGGTTCTCGGCGCATTTCGCGACTACAGCACCAACGGGGGCACGGTGCTGATGCCTCTGAATCTTTATCGATCCCATTGGGTCGACGATGACGTCAACGGAATCGGCGTCTATCTGGACAATGGGGCCAACAGGGAGGCCGCGCTGGGCGGGATACGCGGCGTGTTCGGCGCCGGGACCCCGGTTCGTTTCCGGTCCAACGATTTCATCCGTGAGCGCTCGATGGCAATTTTCGACCGCACGTTCAGGATTACCGAGGTGTTGAGAATTCTGGCGGGGACCGTCGCCTTCCTCGGTCTGGCCAGCGCCGTGATGTCCATCGAACTGGAGCGGGGCCGGGAGTTGGCCGTACTTCGGGCGCTCGGACTCAGGCCCCGCCAGGTGCGGGCCTTGACACTGGCACAAACGGGCCTGCTCGGCCTGGCTGCCGGATTGTTCGCCATCCCGCTCGGAATCGTCATGGCGGCGTTGCTCATCGAGGTCATCAACGTGCGCTCGTTCGGCTGGAGCATGGATCTGGCGATTGCTTTCCAACCGCTCGCGCTCGGGATCGTGCTGGCGCTGAGCGCTGCGGTGCTGGCCGGTATCTATCCCGCCGTTCGTGCCGTTCGGGTCGGCGTCGCAGGCCAGTTGAGGGAAGAGTAGCCGGTGTTTCGGAGCGTCTGGATTGTGTTGCTCGCGCTCGGCGGTTGCGCTGCGCCAGAGGACGGCTCCGCACCGGCCCGGCAGGGCAACGCCACCCGGTTCCTGACCGAGCCCAGCGATCACGAATACGCCCGGGTGCTGGAAAGCCGAGCCTTCCGATTCCCGGAGGATCACGCGGCCCACGACGAGTATCGCAATGAGTGGTGGTATTTCACAGGCAACCTGCGCGACGCCGGGGGGCGGCATTTCGGGTTCGAATTGACGTTCTTTCGATTCGCGATGTCGCCGGAAACGGTCCCCCGCGGATCCGCGTGGGGCGCCCGTCAGGCCTGGATGGCTCACCTGGCGGTCACCGATACCGACGGCCGGGAGTTCATCGCGGCCGAACGATTCTCCCGGGAGGCCCTGGGCCTGGCCGGCAGCCAGGCGGAACCCTTCAGGGTCTGGCTCGAAGACTGGTCCGCAACCGGTGACGGCCCCGGAATCCCGCCACTGCAACTGAGCGCAGGGACGGCCCGGGCCGGAATCGAGCTCACCCTGAACGGCGTCAAACCCTTGGTGTTCCACGGCGACAACGGCCTTGACCCGAAGGGGCCCGAGCCCGGGAACGCTTCCTACTACTATTCGCTGACCCGTCTTGAGGCCGCCGGCACAGTACGGGTGGCCGACGAGGAATTCGACGTCAGCGGCACCGCCTGGATGGACCGCGAGTGGGGCACCAGCGCCCTGAGCCCGGACCTGGCGGGCTGGGACTGGTTCGCGCTGCAGTTGGCCGACAACCGGGAGGTCATGTACTACAGACTTCGGACCGAAGACGGCGAAACCAGCCCGTTCAGCGGGGGATCGCTCATACAGGCCGACGGCGCCCGCATCCCGCTGAACCCGCAAGACGTCATCCTGACGCCGCTTCAACACTGGACCAGCCCCACAAGCGGCGCACGTTACCCGACCGCCTGGCAGCTTGACCTGCCCGAACAGGCGATGACATTGCAGGTCCGATCCTATCTTCAGGAGCAGGAACTCAACCTGACTGTTCGCTACTGGGAAGGCGCGGTCAGCGTGACCGGAAACCAGCGGGACGCGGAGATGGCCGGGGATGGCTACGTCGAACTCACCGGCTATTAACCCACCGGCAATTGACCCTTCACCGCACCACTCCCGTTGCGAGGGTGCGTGCGGACAACCCTTGCGAACGTCGTGGGCGACGAACGGGCCATGGATGGCCATTAGCGAGGAGCCCCCGATTCTTGCCACGCCAGGGATGGCGGGGCAAGATTGAGTTCGCAAGGGTTGTCCGCACGCGCCCTCGCGACTATCCCGCCCAAGCGTTACCTGCGCCCACCCTCGCGGCCCTGGCGCGAAGTCTTTCTCCGAATAAATTCCCCATACAAAAATCCCCCCGGCCCGAAAGCCGGAGGGATTCATAGCATGAGCCTGGCGGTGACCTACTCTCACATGGGGAGACCCCACACTACCATCGGCGCTGGACGTCTTCACTTCCGAGTTCGGGATGGGATCGGGTGGTTCCCGTCCGCTATGGCCGCCAGGCAAACCGGTACGCGCTCTTTCGAGCGCAAAATCTGGATTGATCCGCTTTTCGCACCAAACTCCTTGGGTGTTATATGGTCAAGCCTCACGGGCAATTAGTACTGGTTAGCTTCATCCATTACTGGACTTCCACACCCAGCCTATCAACCTCGTAGTCTTCGAGGGCCCTTCAGGGGGATCGTGTCCCCGGGGAAACCTAATCTTGGGGGGGGCTTCCCGCTTAGATGCTTTCAGCGGTTATCCCGTCCGTACGTAGCTACCCGGCAATGCCACTGGCGTGACAACCGGAACACCAGAGGTACGTCCACTCCGGTCCTCTCGTACTAGGAGCAGCTCCCCTCAAGTTTCCAACGCCCACGGCAGATAGGGACCGAACTGTCTCACGACGTTCTAAACCCAGCTCGCGTACCACTTTAAATGGCGAACAGCCATACCCTTGGGACCTGCTGCAGCCCCAGGATGTGATGAGCCGACATCGAGGTGCCAAACTCCTCCGTCGATGTGGACTCTTGGGAGGAATCAGCCTGTTATCCCCGGCGTACCTTTTATCCGTTGAGCGATGGCCCTTCCATACAGAACCACCGGATCACTAAGACCGACTTTCGTCCCTGCTCGACTTGTCTGTCTCGCAGTCAAGCACTCTTATGCCTTTGCACACAATGCGCGATGACCGACCGCGCTGAGAGTACCTTTGCACTCCTCCGTTACTCTTTGGGAGGAGACCGCCCCAGTCAAACTACCCACCATACACGGTCCCCGATCCGGATAACGGACCTGGGTTAGAACTCCAAACAGGCCAGGGTGGTATTTCAAGGTTGGCTCCACGCAAACTGGCGTTCACGCTTCAAAGCCTCCCACCTATCCTACACAAGCATGGTCAAAGTTCAGTGTAAAGCTGTAGTAAAGGTGCACGGGGTCTTTCCGTCTAGCCGCGGGTACACTGCATCTTCACAGCGATTTCAATTTCACTGAGTCCCGGGTGGAGACAGTGTGGCCATCGTTACGCCATTCGTGCAGGTCGGAACTTACCCGACAAGGAATTTCGCTACCTTAGGACCGTTATAGTTACGGCCGCCGTTTACCAGGGCTTCGGTCAAGAGCTTCGCCCCGAAGGGCTAACCCCATCACTTAACCTTCCGGCACCGGGCAGGCGTCACACCCTATACGTCCTCTTGCGAGTTTGCAGAGTGCTGTGTTTTTAGTAAACAGTCGCAGCCACCTGGTCACTGCGGCCTCCACCAGCTCGGAAAGCAAGTTTCGTCACCGGCGAAGGCGTACCTTCTCCCGAAGTTACGGTACCAATTTGCCTAGTTCCTTCACCCGAGTTCTCTCAAGCGCCTTAGGATTCTCTCCTCGCCTACCTGTGTCGGTTTGCGGTACGGTCGTCTGTTACCTGAAGCTTAGAGGCTTTTCCTGGAAGCATGGCATAGATCGCTTCGCCCTTAACAAAGGGCTCGTCGTCACGCCTCAGAATTATGCTCCCGGATTTGCCTAAGAGCACTTCCTACACGCTTAAACCGGGATAACCGACACCCGGCCGACCTAGCCTTCTCCGTCCCCTCATCGCAGTAACAAACGGTGCAGGAATATTGACCTGCTTCCCATCGACTACACCTTTCGGTCTCGCCTTAGGGGCCGACTAACCCTGCGCCGATTAGCGTTGCGCAGGAAACCTTGGGCTTTCGGCGTGCGGGTTTTTCACCCGCATTATCGTTACTCATGTCAGCATTCTCACTTCCGATACCTCCAGCATGCCTCACAGCATGCCTTCGCAGGCGTACGGAACGCTCCTCTACCATGCCCGCACAAAGTACGAGCATCCGCAGCTTCGGTATATGGCTTGAGCCCCGGTAAATCTTCCGCGCGGGCCGACTAGACCAGTGAGCTGTTACGCTTTCTTTAAAGGATGGCTGCTTCTAAGCCAACCTCCTGGCTGTCTAGGCCTTCCCACATCGTTTCCCACTTAGCCATAATTTAGGGACCTTAGCTGGCGGTCTGGGCTGTTTCCCTTTCCACGACGAACCTTAGCACCCGCCGTGTGTCTCCCGTGATTGCACTTCTCGGTATTCGGAGTTTGCATCGGGTTGGTAAGTCGGGATGACCCCCTAGCCGAAACAGTGCTCTACCCCCGAGAGTGATACACGAGGCGCTACCTAAATAGCTTTCGAGGAGAACCAGCTATCTCCGAGCTTGATTAGCCTTTCACTCCTATCCACACCTCATCCGATAATTTTTCAACATTACCCGGTTCGGGCCTCCAGCAGGTATTACCCTGCCTTCACCCTGGACATGGATAGATCGCTCGGTTTCGGGTCTACTCCCAGCGACTGAATCGCCCATTTAAGACTCGGTTTCCCTACGCTTCCCCTAGACGGTTAAGCTTGCCACTGAAAGTAAGTCGCTGACCCATTATACAAAAGGTACGCGGTCACCCGCCGAGGCGGGCTCCCACTGCTTGTACGCATACGGTTTCAGGTTCTGTTTCACTCCCCTCTCCGGGGTTCTTTTCGCCTTTCCCTCACGGTACTGGTTCACTATCGGTCGGTAGGGAGTATTTAGCCTTGGAGGATGGTCCCCCCATGTTCAGACAGGGTTTCACGTGTCCCGCCCTACTCTTTGTTACTCCTCATATCCATCTTTCGGGTACGGGGCTATCACCCCCTATGGCCAGCCTTTCCAGACTGTTCCCCTAGATTTCCATGATTGATGGTAACTGGGCTGTTCCCCGTTCGCTCGCCGCTACTGAGGGAATCTCGGTTGATTTCTGTTCCTCTGGTTACTTAGATGTTTCAGTTCACCAGGTTTGCCTCCCCACCCTATGTATTCAGATAAGGATGACCACCGAAGTGGCCGGGTTTCCCCATTCGGAAATCCCCGGGTCAAAGCTTGTTTGTCAGCTCGCCGAGGCTTATCGCAGACTTCCACGTCCTTCATCGCCTCCTACCGCCTAGGCATCCACACATATGCGCTTAGTCGCTTGACCATATAACCCCAAAAAGTCTGGGTCATATGTAATTCTCTCAAAGAATACAGTGCGACTATTGAGATCAAATGATCTCAATAGACGGATCAATCCTGATTTTTAAAGAGCATCCCAACAAGGGGATCGGACACAACTCGCAAGTTGTCTCTGAACCCATTGCCGATCTCAAGACTTTCTGTCTCCTGGAGCTGGTGGAGCTGACCGGGCTCGAACCGGTGACCTCCTGGTTGCAAACCAGGTGCTCTCCCAACTGAGCTACAGCCCCTCGCTTGTCCTTGCCGCCGATGCCTGTAACGAACCGGCATTCAACGCAATTGTCCGCAAGAGTGGTGGGTCTGGGAAGATTTGAACTTTCGACCTCACCCTTATCAGGGGTGCGCTCTAACCAACTGAGCTACAGACCCATTCCAAATGAGCCCAAATTCCAGTCTGGCAGAGGGCTCTGCCGGATGCGCTATGCTCAAGCAGCTTGTGCTGGGCGCCCGCGGGAGCGCGGGTGCAAGGTTTCTCTTTAAAGGAGGTGATCCAGCCGCACGTTCCCGTACGGCTACCTTGTTACGACTTCACCCCAGTCATTAGCCACACCGTGGGCGGCGCCCTCCCGAGGGTTAAGCTACCGACTTCTGGTGCAACCAACTTCCATGGTGTGACGGGCGGTGTGTACAAGACCCGGGAACGTATTCACCGCGACGTTGCTGATTCGCGATTACTAGCGATTCCGACTTCACGGAGTCGAGTTGCAGACTCCGATCCGGACTACGATAGGCTTTGTGGGATTGGCTCCGCCTTGCGACTTGGCAACCCTCTGTACCGACCATTGTAGCACGTGTGTAGCCCTGCCCATAAGGGCCATGATGACTTGACGTCGTCCCCACCTTCCTCCGGTTTGTCACCGGCGGTCTCCCTAGAGTTCCCGGCCGAACCGCTGGCAACTAGGGACAAGGGTTGCGCTCGTTGCGGGACTTAACCCAACATCTCACGACACGAGCTGACGACAGCCATGCAGCACCTGTCACTCGGTTCCCGAAGGCACCTGGGCATCTCTGCCAAGTTCCGAGGATGTCAAGGGCAGGTAAGGTTCTTCGCGTTGCATCGAATTAAACCACATGCTCCACCGCTTGTGCGGGTCCCCGTCAATTCCTTTGAGTTTTACCGTTGCCGGCGTACTCCCCAGGCGGAGAACTTAATGCGTTAGCTGCGACACCGAGGGGCTAATCCCCCCCGACATCTAGTTCTCATCGTTTACGGCGTGGACTACCAGGGTATCTAATCCTGTTTGCTCCCCACGCTTTCGCACCTGAGTGTCAGTATTGGGCCAGGAAGCCGCCTTCGCCACTGGTGTTCCTCCCGATATCTATGCATTTCACCGCTACACCGGGAATTCCACTTCCCTCTCCCATACTCTAGCCGGGCAGTTTCGATCGCAATTCCCAGGTTAAGCCCGGGGATTTCACAACCGACTGACCCAGCCACCTGCGTGCGCTTTACGCCCAGTAATTCCGATTAACGCTCGCACCCTCCGTATTACCGCGGCTGCTGGCACGGAGTTGGCCGGTGCTTCTTCTGTGGGTAACGTCGAGACCCGAGGGTATTAACCTTGAGTTTGTCTTCCCCACTGAAAGTGCTTTACAACCCGCAGGCCTTCTTCACACACGCGGCATTGCTGGATCAGGCTTGCGCCCATTGTCCAATATTCCCTACTGCTGCCTCCCGTAGGAGTCTGGGCCGTGTCTCAGTCCCAGTGTGGCTGATCGTCCTCTCAGACCAGCTACGGATCGTCGCCTTGGTAGGCCATTACCCCACCAACAAGCTAATCCGACTTGGGCTCATCCCATAGCGCGAGGTCCGAAGATCCCCCGCTTTCCTCCGTGGAGCTTACGCGGTATTAGCCCGAGTTTCCTCGGGTTGTCCCCCACTACAGGGCAGATTCCCAAGCATTACTCACCCGTTCGCCACTCGTCAGCGCCAAGATCACCCCGAAGGGATCACTAATGCCTGTTACCGTTCGACTTGCATGTATTAAGCATGCCGCCAGCGTTCAATCTGAGCCAGGATCAAACTCTTCAATTTATATCAAGGAGTTGAGTTCCTGAACGCTTTCGTTCGGGGTACCTGAGTACCCCTATGTCGGCGCTCATGCACCGTTGCTCCGGTGCGAGCGCCCACACAAGCTGCTTGAGACAAGTTGTTAAAGAGCAGGCGGATCAACCGCCAAGCCGAACAAGTATACTCCCCTGCACGCAGGTATCCAAGCTGATCAGACGCTTTGGCTCGGAGCAACTCCGGGCCATGTCCGGTCAATTGGTTCGCTGGGATACCGCAGCAAGGAAGGCGCGGAATTATACCGGTTGAATCGGCTCTGGCAAGAAATAATTTCGCCGGGCGGGCAATCCACGGGAAAAGAGCCTCCGGATTCGGCCTGCGTCACGGGATTCAGGCCACGGGCTTGCGCGGAAATACTCGTTTCCCTCCGTGTCAGCGCACCGGCGACCGGAGGGAAAATTACAGGAGCTTGCGCCGTAGGAATTCGCGATAGCGAAAATTCGCCATCGCCGTCCCTTCGGGCGATCGGTCGGGGAGAATATCGGGTCATACTTGACGAAATCGAGCGGCCGAAGGGGCGGACGGGAGCGGATTTGCAGCCGTGAATTCCTACGGCGCAAGCTCCTGACTCCCTTTGGCGGCTTTCAGTGTCACCCGGGCAAACTTGCGCTTCCCCACCTGGACGGTTCTGGGCGATCCGTCAGCCGCAAGCGCCAGCCTTGGGTCCGCTATTCGATCGCCGTCTACCCGGACCGCGCCCTGCCTGACCAGGCGGATGGCCTCCGAAGTGCTGGCGGCCAGGCCGCAATCCCTCAGGACGTAGGCAATGCCCCGCGTCGAATCCGGGCAGTTCAGGACCACTTCCGGCATCTGCTCCGGGGCCCGTCCATGGCGATGCCGTGAAATGAAGTCCTGCTGCGCCTGTTCGGCCGCCGCCTCGTCGTGGAAACGCGCGACGATTTCCCGCGCCAGCAGGAACTTGATATCCCGCGGGTTTGCGCCCTCGGCCACACGGGCCTTCAGGGCCTCGATTTCCCCCAGCGGCCGAAAGCTGAGCAACTCGAAATACCGCCACATGAGTTCATCTGAAACCGACATGATCTTGCCGAGCATTTCTCCCGGGGCTTCGTCGATGCCGATCGCGTTGCCCAGCGACTTGGACATCTTGCTGACGCCGTCAAGCCCCTCCAGCAGAGGGACCGTCAGCACCACCTGCGGCGGCTGCCCGTACGACTCCTGCAACTGCCTGCCGACGAGGAGATTGAATGTCTGGTCGGTGCCGCCCAGTTCAACATCCGCCCGCAGCGCCACCGAGTCATAACCCTGGGCCAGGGGATAGAGAAACTCGTGGATGGCGATGGGCTGGCCCTTCCGGTACCGATTGCGAAAGTCCTCGCGCTCGAGCATTCGCGCCACCGTGTGACGCGACGCAAGCTGCACCAGGCCTGCCGCACCCAACTCCGTCATCCAGCGCGAATTGAAGTCCAGCCGCGTCATTTCCGGGTCCAGCACCTTGAAGACCTGCTTCTCGTAGGTCCTCGCATTGGCCTGGATCTGTTCCCTGGACAGCGCGGGCCGGGTCGCGGTTTTTCCGGATGGGTCCCCGATCATGCCGGTGAAGTCGCCGATCAGAAAGATCACGATGTGGCCGAGATCCTGGAACTGCCGCATCTTGTTGAGCAGCACGGTGTGGCCCAGGTGCAGGTCGGGCGCGGTGGGGTCGAAACCCACCTTGACGGTCAGCGGCCCGCCCCCGAGCAACCGCTCGCGCAATTCGCTTTCCAGCAGGACCTCAACGGTTCCGCGGCGCAATTCCGCGAGCTGTTCTTCTACGTCTGGCTGCCTGGTGCTGGGCATTGGAAAATTGTCCGACCTGCCGGTATTCCGGCGAAAACCGCCACGCTCAGTTGCAAAAACGCGACTGCAAGCGGCCCGCCGCCCTGCGAATGGCGGCGAGTATAGCTTGATCGACCTTCAACTCATATGGGAAAACCGGGCTTCCCGGTCGTTTTGACGGCAGTGAAACAACGGGTTAGAGTTCGCGGCTGGTTCTTGGAGGGAGTCCCGTGGGGTCGTTTCCAAGCGGTTTCCACCACGATTATTCGGACGCCCCCCTGACGGCGGCGGTGAAGCCCGTGCGTCGCTGGCCCTGGTTTGCGGCAGGAATTTTCACGCCCCTGATTGCGGTGGCGCTGGTGCTGGTCAGCACCGGCAGCGAAACGGCGGCGGTTCCGGAAATCGACAGCCTGTCGCAAGCCGCCGATCCCGCCGTCTTCGCAAGCATCCCGCGAAATGGCTACGCAGTCACCGAGCCGGGTATTGTCGACCGCGACCTTTCCGGGAACAAGGTTCGAATGATCGTGGGACAGGGCGATTCCCTGGGGCAGATGTTTCGACAGCACGACTTGAGCCTCCGGGACCTGAACGCGATGGTCAAATTGCCGGATGCCGGCTACTACCTGCGAATGCTGAGCCCGGGAAACGAGATCGTCGTCACTCATGACACGGGGCGAGTGCAGTCGCTGGAGCGCGAGATCGATGATTTCAGTTCCCTGCGAATCGTACGCACTTCGGACAGTTTCAGCGCGGCCCTGATCGATCGGCCGGTGGAGACGCGCGCTGCCGGCGCCCACGGCGTCATCGAGCGGTCATTGTTCGCGGCCGCCCAGGACGCCGGTATCGCCGACCCGCTCATCATGAAGATGGCCGAAATCTTCCAGTGGGATATCGACTTTCTCAAGGATGTACGGTCCGGCGATGAATTCACGGTCATCTACGAGGAACTCTGGAGCGAAGGAGAGAAACTGAAGGACGGCGAAATCCTTGCTGCCGAGTACATCAACAGGGGCGCCGCCTACCGTGCTGCCCGATACGTGGACGAGCACGGCACGGTCGACTATTACACGCCGGAAGGGCGAAGCGTGCGCAAGGCCTTCATTCGCGCGCCTGTCGACTTCACGAGAATCAGTTCGGCTTTCGACCTCGGCCGACTCCATCCCGTGCTCAACACGATCCGTGCGCATCGAGGAGTCGATTACGCCGCGCCCTCCGGAACCCCGGTCCGCGCGGCGGGAGACGGCACGGTCAGCTTCCGCGGCGCCCGCAACGGCTTCGGCAATACCGTCACGGTGGAACACGGCGGCAAGATAACCACACTTTACGCGCACCTGTCCCGGTTTGCCGACATTCGCGTCGGCAGCCGCGTCCAGCAGGGCCAGACCATCGGCTACGTCGGTATGACGGGTCTGGCTACCGGACCCCACCTGCACTACGAGTATCGGGTCAATGGCGTCCATCGCAACCCCGAAACCGCCACCATGCATTCCTCGGAGCCCGTCTACCTGGCTGATGCCGATCTGGACGCATTCCAGACCGCCGTTGCATCGCTGTGGGTCCAGCTCGACCTGCATCGTCCGACTCAGTTCAGAGCAACCACGACTTACTAGCAGTCCCTTGTCGTGGGCGAGTTCTATCTCGGTCTGATGTCGGGAACCAGCCAGGATGGCGTGGATGCCGCGCTGGTGAAACTGGATGACCGCGATTTCAAGATACATCGCACGGCCACCACGCCCTACCCCGGCACGCTGCGGCGGCGAGTCGAAGCCCTGCTGGCAACCCCTGAGGCATCCCTGGAGGAGTTGGGCGGACTCGATGTTGCCATCGCCCGATTCTTTGCGGACTGCGTCCTAAGGCTTCTGAGCGAAAGCGGTCTGGAAGCGGGCCAGGTCGCGGCCATCGGCCACTCGGGCCATACCGTCTTTCACCGGCCGGCGGGGCCGGAACCCTTTTCCATGCAGTTGGGCGACCCCAGCACGGTGGCCGCGCGCACGGGGATCACCACCGTCGGGCACCTGCGCCAGATGGATATCGCCCTCGGCGGCCAGGGGGCGCCGCTGGCCCCGGCGTTTCACCGGTGGGCCTTCGCCGACCCCCGCGAGCGCCGCATCGTCGTCAATATCGGCGGAATCGCCAATGTCAGCATTCTCCGTCCCGACCGGGCGCTGTCGGGATTCGACACCGGCCCGGGCAACACGCTGCTGGACAGGTGGACCCAGCGTTGCACCGGCAGGCCCTACGATCACGACGGCGACTGGTCGCGGACCGGCGCGGTGCACGGCGGGCTCCTGAACGAACTGCGTGCGGACCCCTTCTTCCGGCGGCCGCCACCCAAGTCAACCGGCCTGGAGCACTTCAATCTCGACTGGCTTGAGGCGGCCCTTGACCGCACGGCACAACGACCCGGCGACGCGGATGTCCAAGCCACGTTGACCGAACTCACCGCCGCCACCATCGCAAGGGCGATCCAGGACACGGGTTGTGGGCCGGAGCGCGTCATAGTCTGCGGCGGCGGCGCCAGAAACGGCGCGTTGCGGCAACGGCTGGCCGATCGTCTGGGCGGCATTCCCCCTGAATCCAGCACCCGTCACGGCATCGAACCCGAATGGGTGGAAGCGGTGCTGTTCGCCTGGCTGGCGCGAGCCCGCTTGCACGAAGAGCCGGGCAACGCCCCCTCGGTCACCGGCGCGAGCCGGCCGGCAACGCTTGGCGGCGTATATTATGGGGTCCGCCGCTGAACGCACTTGCCGTGGACACACTCAACCTCAAGCTGCCCGATTACTACATCAATCGCGAGCTGTCGCAGCTCGAGTTCAACATGCGGGTTCTTCAGCAGGCGAGGGACGAGACGGTCCCGCTGCTCGAACGACTCAAGTTTCTTTGCATCTCTTCCACCAACCTGGACGAGTTCTTCGAGATTCGAGTTTCGGGACTCAAACAGCGCCTGGAAATCAGTTCGGCGCCCATCGGGCCGGAGTCCATGACGCCGGCGGAGGTCCTGAGGATCCTGGCGGAGAAAACAAACCGGCTGGTATCCCGGCAATACCGCGTCCTTAACGACGATCTCATTCCGCAGCTCTCCAGCGCCGGCATCCATTTCGTTCGCCGGGACGAATGGAGCGCGGAACAGCGCCGCTGGCTCGAGAAGTACTTCGACACCGAGGTCGTTTCGGTGCTCAGCCCCACTACCCTCGACCCCACGCGCCCGATACCGCGCATACTGAACAAGAGCCTCAATTTCATCGTCAGCCTTCACGGACGCGACGCGTTCGGCCGTCAACGCCACCGCGCCATCGTCCAGGCGCCGCGGTCGCTGCCCAGGCTCATTCAATTGCCCGCGGATCTGCCCGGCACGGGCGGCGCGGATTTCGTATTTCTTTCGTCCATCATCCATGCCTTCGCCGACCAGCTCTTTGCCGGGTTGACCATCGACGGCTGTTACCAGTTTCGGGTCACGCGAAACAGTGACTTTTACCTGGATCACGAAGAGGTCGACGACCTGATCAGAGCGCTCGAAGGGGAATTGTTCGAGAGCCGGTATGGCGCGGCGGTGCGGCTGGAGACGGCACACGATTGTCCCGACGAACTCGCGGAGTACCTGCTGAAGCATTTCAAGCTCGGCCGCGACGACCTCTACCAGGTCGACGGACCGGTCAATCTCGAGCGGCTGCTGGCAGTCTACGATCTCATTGACGCGCCACACCTGAAATACCCGCCGTTCACCCCAGGTATTCCGAAGGTGCTGATCAAGAGCGCCAACGTGTTCGATGCCATCGCCCAGGGCGACATCCTGCTGCACCACCCCTACCAGTCATTCACGCCGGTGATGGATTTCGTTTACCGCGCGGCCACCGATCCCGATGTGCTCGCCATCAAGCAGACGCTGTATCGGACCAGCCCGGACTCACCGCTGGTGGACAGCCTGGTGCAGGCGGCAAAGGCCGGCAAGGAAGTCATGGTGGTGATCGAACTGCGGGCGCGGTTCGACGAGGCGGCCAATATCGAGTTGGCAAATCGTCTGCAGGAGGCGGGCGCCCACGTGGTCTATGGCGTGGTCGGCTACAAGACGCACTGCAAGATGGTTCTGGTGGTTCGCAGGGAGGGAGGACGGCTGCGGCGCTACCTCCACCTCGGCACGGGCAACTACCATCCGAAAACCACGCGCGTGTATTCCGACTACGGGTTGCTGACCGCGAACGAGCAGTTGGGCGAGGATGTTCACGAGGTCTTCATGCAGATCACCAGCCTGACCAAGACCTCGAACCTGAATCTGCTGCTCCAGTCCCCCTTCACCCTGCGCGACAAGCTGATCGAGTTGATTCGCCGGGAGGCCGGTCACGCCGCCGCGGGACGCAAGGCAAGGATAGTGGCGAAGGTCAACGCACTGGTGGAACCGAGCGTCATCCGCGCCCTGTACAAGGCGTCCATGGAGGGTGTCTCCATCGACCTGGTGGTCCGTGGCATCTGCTGTCTGCGCCCGGGGATTCCGGAAGTTTCCGAAAACATACGCGTTCGGTCCATCGTCGGGCGGTTCCTGGAGCACGCGCGGTGCTACTACTTCCACAACGATGGCGCCGAAGAGGCCTTCTGCTCCAGCGCGGACTGGATGGACCGCAATCTCTACCGCCGGATCGAGATCATGTACCCGATCCTGGACGGCAACCTGAGGAGACGGCTGATTCGCGACCTCAAGACCAATCTCCAGGACAATACCCAGGCCTGGGAGCTTCGGGCCGACGGCACCTATCGCCGTTGTCAGCCGCAGGCAGGTGACGCCTCCCTGTCGGCACAGACGGTACTGCTGCGCGAACTCTCCGAATCTTCCTGATAGCCGACGCGCAATTTCACTCCGGCGGCCTTGAGCCAGGACCGCTCCTGATCGAGATCCGCCCGGGTCAGGTGGTTCTCCTTTAGCCAGGCCCGGTCGAACAGGACCTTCAGCCGCTTACCCGAGGCGCGCAGCAGGATCGGCGGCGATTCCACCGTCCGGCGGCTGCGATTGAGGAGCACCGCCAGCCTGAACAGCACCGTCAGCCGCAGCGTTGCCTTGCGCAGGGACGAGGGGAGTTCCTCCGTGCTGAATCCGTCCAGCTTGCGGCGGTGATGCCCCACGACGATGGCGAGCATGCGCTGTTCCAGCCGATTGAACCCGGGCAGGTCGGCGTTGGCGATCAGGTAGGCGCCATGACGATGGTACTTGGCGTGAGCGATGTCCAGGCCCAGTTCGTGCAGCCGCGCCGCCCAGACCAGGACCCTGGCATTGAACTTGTCCGCCATCCCCCAGCCGGCATCCACCTGTGCCAACAATCCGAGCGCTGACGATTCGACCCGTCGCGCCTGGGCCCGGTCCACGTGAAAACGCAATTGCAACCCGTCGATCGTCTGGTCCCTCGCGTCTTGGCGGTGGATTCGTCCGAGCATGTCGTAGAGCAGGCCCTCGCGAAGTGCGCCGTCGCTGACCTGCAACTCCTCGATCCCCAGCCCGGCCATGGTTTCCAGAAGAATCGCCAGCCCGCCGGGGAAGACCGGCGCGCGCCGCGGGTTGAAGTCCGCAAGTCCCAGGTGTTGAATCCCGCCTGCGCGGCTCACCTCGCCGATGATGGTTTCCACGGCATCCACGGTAAGGCCGCCCTCGATGAGACCCATGCTTCGCGCCGTACGTTCGGCGGCGCGGATCGTTCCCGACGAGCCCACGGCGGACCGCCAACCCAGGGATTGAAACTTCGCAATCACCGGCTGCAGTTCCAGACGAGCCGCGAGCCGGGCCTTGCCGAACCGCGCCGCGCTGACATGCCCTCCGTCGAAATAGCGCGCGCTCAACCCGACGCAGCCCATGAACAGACTTTCGAGATATTTCGGCTCGTAACCTGCGCCAATGATCAGTTCCGTGCTGCCGCCGCCGATGTCGACCACCAGCATCTGCTCCTCGGCGCTGGGCACGTGGTGGGAAACGCCCAGGTAAATCAGACGCGCTTCTTCAATGCCGGATATGACCTCGACCGGGTGCCCCAGCGCCGTTTCCGCGGCTCTCTGAAACCCCCTCGCGCGTGTTGCCCGGCGAAGCGTGTTGGTGCCCACGACGCGCACCCGGCTCGCGTGCACTTCCTGCAGGCGCTCACCGAAACGCCCGAGGCAGTCCAGTGCGCGCCCGGCGACCGACGCGCTCAGCCTTCCCCCGGAATCGAGACCGGACGCAAGACACGCCATCTCCCGAATCCGGTCGACGATCGTGAATTGCCCGTGACGCCGCCGGGCCACCACCATGTGGAAACTGTTGGACCCCAGATCCACCGCTGCCATGACGGCAGGTGTTTCTACCGGGGGCAACAGGTCGATGGCTCGCGATTCCCCCGGACTGTCTCTTGCCACGGGCCGCTATACGGAGAAGGAAGACCCGCAACCGCAGGTCGTTGACGCATTGGGATTGCGAATGATGAATTGCGCGCCGGACAGGTCCTCGCGGTAGTCGATCTCCGCACCCGTCAGGTATTGCACGCTCATCGGGTCGATCAACAACTTCACGCCGCAGTTCTCGATCTCGGTGTCGCCGTCCTCGACCGCTTCATCGAAAGTGAAGCCGTACTGGAACCCGGAGCAACCGCCACCGGATATGTACACGCGCAACTTGAGCTCGGAGTTGCCCTCTTGCTCGATGAGTTGACCGACCTTCAGCGCCGCAGCATCGGTAAAGTTCAGCGGCGGCGGCAATGGATGTTCGCTTGCCATGTGCCAATGATGACGCGATTGGCTGGTCGCGTCCACATGTATCCCGGCGCGAAGAGTTGCGGGCCGGCCTCAATCCGGCCGGGACGGCCGCCAGTGCCGGGGCCACCAGCGCGGCGGAGGCGGCGGCGGCGGGGAAGCCAGCTTCCCGAGTTCGGTCAACGCGCGTGCGTATACCTGTCGCTTGAAGTAGATCACCTTGCTCACCGGCGCCCAGTACTGAACCCAGCGGAAGCGATCGAATTCCGGCTCCACGGTGGTGTCGTGGCGCACACACTCGGGATCGCACAGCAGTTTCAGCAGGAACCAGCGCTGCTTCTGGCCGATGCAAAGCGGCTGCTGCTTGCGTCGATACCGCTCCGGCAGCCGGTAGCGCAGCCAGTCGCGCGTGCATCCCAGGGTCTCGACATTGTCGCACTCAAGTCCAACCTCTTCCTTCAGTTCGCGGAACATCGCCTCTTCCGCGCTTTCGCGGTGGCGGATGCCGCCCTGGGGAAACTGCCAGCCGCGACCGCCTGCGCGTCCGCCAATGAGTACGTGCCCGTCGCCGTCCATGAGAATCATGCCGACATTGGCGCGATAGCCTTGTGAGTCGATCCAGTCCATATGAGGCATCGAGTGATTGCCGCAATTCTTTCACATTTTGCGGCCTGCGGCAGGACCGGCGCCGGAACCGCCTGACAATTGCGGACCCGGGCAAGCCGAATGCGCCTCATTTCTCGCGCACGTCGAGATATTCCCGCCCCGCCTCCATCAGTGCGACGAAACCGGCCTCGTCATTGGCTTCGACCAGTTGCCGGATCCGGCGGGCAGCGCCCACAAGGGCGTTCAACGGCGCGCCGCCAAACCGGTTGAGGGCCTGGATTTCGAAATACAGTTGCGGGTTGTCGCGAGCCACGCCGCTGGCGACCTGCAACTGAGCGTCGAACGTGGTGCTGGACAACGCCTGCAGGTGGGGAACCAGTTCGCCGCTCTCGGCAAGCGCGGTAAAGAACGCCAGGTTCAGGGCGTGGGAGAGGCCCAGCACGTAAGCGATGGCGCGGTCATGTTCGTCGAGACTCATGTCGACGCGCACCGCCATCGTAGGTTCGAAGAGCCGTCGCGCCTCGTCGAGCGCTTCCCCCGAGCCCACGTCCACGAAAATCACATGACGCCCCGACAGCAGCCGCGTGTTAGGCCCGAACATGGGATGAATCGACGCTACCCGGCATCCGGCGCCGATCAGTGCCTCAAACCCGGGTCTCAGCGGAGTTTTCAACGAGCCCACGTCGACCACCAGGCCGCGCGGGCGCCGTTGCGCCAGAGCCTTGAGAATTTCCGCGGTTGTCTTGATGGGCGCCGCGACGACGATGATGTCGTGCTCCAGGCCGCTTTGCTCCCAATCCGGTATCCAAGGGAACGGCAAAGTCGATCTCCTGGGATCCGCGAGTTGCACCCGATAACCCTGCGAGGCCAGAAACCCGGCCATCCAGCCACCCATCTTGCCGGAACCGCCTATGAGCAACGCCGACCTGCCCGCGCCGGAGCTCGCTTCCGCCACGCGCTTCTGTTCCTGGTGGGTCAGCGATGAGCGTATGAGTGCGCGCATGAGCTGCTCGGCCACCTCAGTGTCCAGTCCCAGCGATCGCGCCTGACGCCGGGCGGACTCGATGACCCGGCGTTCCCTCGCGTAGTCGCGGGTCGCCGCGCCGGTCCGCAACTTCCAGGCGCTCACCTCGGCGACTATTTCCTGTCGCTGCGCCACAAGCGAAATCAATTCGCGGTCCACGGCGCTCAAGCGTTCGCGTAGTTCGTCAAGGTTCATTTCATCGCAGTCTAATCCAATACCGGCATGAGCCTGAACGGCCAGTTTGACATGAAGTGCAGGCGGAGTCGGAACCGGTATTGAAAGAACCTCCATCCTGGGGCACCGCCGGTGTTGATACAAGCCCCGGTTGAAGGCGTCGGCCGCCTCGGCCGGATGCGCCGGGATGTGGCTGTGGCCGAGCCGCTTGCGGACGACCGGGGCGTTCTTGCCCTCCACCGGCGCGTTGTCATTCGTGCGCCGGGCGCGGGACTTGGTGAACCGCCCCACGTGCGGCTTGTTCAGCAGCTTCGCGACGCGGTGGTTGATGCGCTCCGAGCCGTTGTCGGCATGGAAACCCCTGACTTCAAAGGGAAACGCGCCGGTCGGGGACTCCAGCGCCGGGACCGGGAAGGCTTCGGACCCGCCGCGCCTGTCGCGCCACAATCATCCTCCGATGATCCCGGACGCCGCACCACAGGCTCATGTCTCGTTGGATTTACGCCCCCCCTTCAGGCTCATGTCTCATTGGACAAGGCTTGATCTTGACGCCCCAAACAGGCCGGCGCATAGTGCCCGCATGGTCATCCCGTTCGACAGCCTGGCGGCCACCGAGGCCATGGAATCCGCTGGCATTGAGTCGCGCCACGCGCGGGCCATCGCCGCCCGGCTTCACGCCGCCTCCCGCGCCGGAGAGGCAGTCACGCGCCCCATACTCGAGGCGGCGCGCGCCACGCTCAAGACAGGGTTGCCCGGTCGCATCCCCGAGAGCGAACGGCGCACCGCAGCGCCGTTTTGGCGGCTGTTCGGCGGCATGGCGGCTGTTCGGCGGCATGGCGGCTATTGCGGGATTGGCGGTGGCGTTGCTCAGGTACCTGCCATGAACGAATGCCACCGAGCCAAGGCATCAGGCATCAGGCATCAGCGCGACGATGGAATAGTTCCACGTGCGTAATCAGCCCGCCCGCCCGGTGGTTGTCGTCGGCAGCCTGCGCATTCCCTTCGCGCGGTCATACACGGCCTACCGCGACTGTTCCAATCACGACATGATGTCCCACGTGCTGCACGCGCTGGTCGAAAAATACGGCCTGGCCGGAGAGCGCCTCGGCGACGTTTCCCTGGGTGCGGTGATCAAGCACTCCCGGGACTTCAATCTCGCCCGGGAATCGGTGCTCTCCTCGGGTCTCGACCCGCGGACGCCGGCGTTCGATATCCAGCGCGCCTGCGGCACCAGTCTCTCCGCCGCCGTGCTGATCGGAGCGAAGATTTCCACCGGACTCATCGACGCCGGTATCGCCGGCGGTACCGACAGCATCAGCGATTTGCCCATCGTCTACCCGGACGCGTACAGGCGAATCCTGCTGGAAAGCGCCCGGGGGCGCACCCTGGGGCAGAAGATCAGTCCCTGGCTGGGACTGCGCCCGAGGCATTTCCGGCCGGGACTGGTGGACGTCAACGAACCGCGCACCAAGCTTTCCATGGGGGAGAGCATGGAAATCACCGCCAGGGAATGGCAGATCGGCCGGGAAGAACAGGATGACTTCGCACTCGCCAGCCATCTCAACGCGGCGCGTGCCCGGCAGGAAGGGTTCTTCGACGACCTGACGGTCGAGTACCGCGGACTGACCCGCGATAACAATGTCCGCCCGGATTCCAGCCTGGCAAAGCTGGCCGCGCTCCGGCCGGTTTTCGACCGGGGCGACGCCGGCTCGCTCACCGCCGGCAACAGCACGCCGTTTACCGACGGGGCCGCGGCCGCGCTGCTGGCCTCCGAGGACTGGGCGCGCGAACGCGGCCTGCCCGTGCTGGCCCGCCTGACCTACGCCCACGTCTCGGGCGTGGACTTCGTGGGTGGCGAGGGCTTGCTGATGGGGCCGGCTTATGCCGTGTCGGAACTGCTCAGGAAGGCGCCGTATTCGCTGCAGGACTTCGATTTCTACGAGCTCCATGAGGCCTTCGCGGCTCAGCCGTTGGCGACCATGAAGGCGTGGGCATCCGAAACTTTCTGCCGCGAGCGCCTGGGCCGCTCCGAGCCGCTGGGCACGATCGACCGCGGCAAGCTGAACGTCAACGGCAGCAGCGTGGCCATCGGACATCCGTTCGCCGCCACTGGAGCGCGGATACTCGGAACGATGGCCAGCTTGCTGCACCGCAAGGGTGCAGGCCGTGGTCTAATGGGGGTGTGCACGGCGGGCGGCATGGGGGTCGCCGCCGTCCTCGAAGCGGGCTGACACCCATCGGGAGCGAATAATGGAAGGATTCACCGGGTTTCTGACCCTGCTCAACCTCATCATCTGGCACGACAGCGTGCTGTTCATCCTGCTCGGCACCGGCGTGGTGTTCACGATCTGGAGCCGGCTCTCCCAGTACCGTGCCCTGACTCATGGCTCCCAGGTGGTGCGCGGCGTTTACGACGATCCCGACGACCCCGGCGCGATCAATCACTTCCAGGCGCTGTCCGCGGCGCTGTCCGCCACCGTGGGGCTGGGCAACATCGGCGGCGTGGCCCTGGCCATCGCGCTTGGCGGCCCTGGCGCCATCTTCTGGATGTGGACAGTGGGCTTCTTCGGCATGTCCATCAAGCTGACCGAAGTCACCCTCTCCATGCTCTACCGCAACACCGACGATCCCGACAACCCGCACGGCGGACCCATGTGGGTCGTGAGCAAGGGATTGCGGCGCATCAATCCCGGGCTGGGCCCCCTGGGCAGTTTCGTCGGCGGCCTGTTCTGCCTCACCCTGCTGATCTCCACCGTTACCGGCGGGAACATGTTCCAGGCATGGAACGTGGGCGAGATCACCGAGGTCTATTTCGGCATTCCCAGCATCGCCGCAGGGGTCGTGCTGGCGATCCTGGTCGGACTGGTCATCATCGGCGGCATCAAGCGCATCGGCGCGGTCGCCGGGCGCCTTGTGCCCTTCATGTGCGCCCTGTACCTGTTGGGGGGCACGGTCGTGCTGATCGCCAACGCCGGCGAGATTCCCGCCATGTTCCTGCTGATCTTCAAATCCGCCTTCCTGCCCCAGGAAATGACCGGAGCCTTCATCGGCGGAACGGCCGGCTACGCCTTCCTGTACGGCATGAAGCGCGCCCTGTTCTCCAACGAGGCGGGGCAGGGATCCTCCCCCATCGCCCACTCCGCGGCCAAGACCAACGAGCCGGTCCGCGAGGCGGTGGTGGCCGGGATGGAACCGTTCATCGACACCATCGTCGTGTGCACGTTCACGGCGCTGGTGATCCTTTCCACGGGGGTGTGGAACCGCGCGGCGGAAGCCGAGTACGCCGTGGCGCCCCCCGTGGTCGCCGAGAGCCCCGGGGTCTGGACCATCGAGACAGGGCCGGCGCCCGAGCGCACCGGCGATATCTGGCGCGACGGCGACAACGTCTTCATCATCGTCCACGCCGACGCCAACCCCCAGACGGGCAATGACGCGCACCGGCTGGAAGGCCGCGTCGTGAGCGGCGCGGACGGCGTACTGATGATGGAGTGGGGCACGGTGGCCAGCGGGTCCACGCCGCGGCTGGAGGACGCCGGCATCTACGCCTCATACGTCGGCGCGACCCTGACCGCCAAGGCGTTCGACTCGGTCGTGCCGGGACTGGGCCGGTGGCTGGTGACCGTCGCGGCCTGGCTGTTCGCGATCTCCACCATGATTTCCTGGAGCTACTACGGCGAGCAGGGCGTCGTCTACCTGTTCGGCGACCGCATGGTGCTTCCCTACAAGGTCATCTACTGCCTGCTGGTCCTGGTCGCCACCTGGGGCCTGATCGAGACCGACGCGGACCTCGACAACCTCACCGGCGTAGGTACGGGGGTCATGCTATGGGCCAACGTGCCCATCATCTGGATTTTCGGACGCCAGGCCATGCGCGCCTATCATGACTACGTGGACCGGCTGAAGACCGGCAGGATGGGTCCGGGGAATCCGCCGCCGCCATTGGAGAAATTCATCGGTCGTGTCCAGTAGCCCGCCCGACTCCGGAAGCAATTTCGGAACGTATGCAAGAAGGAAGTCCCAAATCGCGCCGTTGAGTTTTTGAGACCATCGGCGTTCGGGCTTGCATGGAAAAACCCATTTCCCTTCGCGTCAGCGCGCCGGCAACCGGAGCGAAAACTCCTAGACGTGGCGTCCGCTATCCGGGCGTCGCTCAAGACGGGACAGGCACCCGGCGACCTGGCCGAGGTAGCCGGCGCCGAAGAGATTGAAATGATTCAGCAGGTGGTAGAGGTTGTATAAATCCGCGCGCCGCTCCCAGCCGGGGGCCAGCGGCCACCGCTCCTCGTAGGCGGAATAGAAGTCCGCGCCAAAGCCGCCGAACAGCCGCGTCATCGCCAGGTCGGCCTCACGGTCCCCGTAGTAGACAGCGGGGTCGAAGATGTACGGTGTTTCCGCATCATCGGCGCCCCAGTTGCCCGACCACAGGTCGCCATGCAGCAGAGAGGGCTCGGGACGGTAGCCTGCAAAGAACGACTCCAGCCGCCCCGACAGCTTTCTTCCCTTGGATAGCAGTGGGCCGGGCAACCTATTTTGTCGCGCCAGCTCCAATTGAAACTCCAAGCGCTCGCGACGAAAGAAATCGAGCCAATCCTCCGCCGGCGTGTTGTGTTGCGGTGTGGCGCCGATCGTATTGTGGCGATGCCAGCCGAACTGCTCGCTGGTTGCGCGATGCTGAAGCGCGAGCTCCTCCCCGAGCCGCCGCTGCGCCGTGCCGGACCGGCCGCCCAATTCCACCCACTCCAGCGCGAGCCAGGCGGTATCGCCAACACAGCCCCTGGCGATGACCTTGGGGACGGCGACACCGCCTGCCGCGCGGAGCGACTCCAGACCTTCCGCCTCCGCCTCGAAGGCTGTCAGCGCCGCCGCACGGTTGATCTTGACGAACAGGGACCGAGGGTCGCCCGGCAGCTTGAATGCCTGGTTGATGCTCCCGCCGCCGACGGCGCGCGCCCGGGAAGCGTCGCAGCGAAATCCGGCGCGTTGCCGTATCTCGCGGGCGACCGGCCCCAGCAAGTCAGGCCGTTGCCGCAGACGGTCCACCCATGACCGTCTCACGGGCCAGATGCGTCCGCAACCGCTGGTGAAGCGGGGAGGTGCGGGGAAAGTGCGTGAGCAGATATTCCATCTGGTCCGCCAACACCCGCCGCGCCTTCAGGTAGATGTACTCCGCATAAGTTGGAGTGAACGGTACCGCGATAAGCTTGATCCCCGCCTGCTCCGGCGTGCGCCCGCCCTTGAAATTGTTGCAGCGCCGGCACGCCGTCACTACGTTGGTCCACACGTCGCGGCCGCCCTGGCTGAGCGGCGTGATGTGATCGCGGGTCAGGTCGCGCGTGGAAAACTGCTGCGCGCAATACATGCAGAGATTGGCGTCGCGCTTGAACAGGGTCCGATTGTTGAGCGGCGGCGTGAACGCATCCCCGCGCTCGCGCGATGCGACATCCCCCTCGGTGGCAATGATGGAGTTGACCTCGACCTCGCTGCGCAGGCCGGTCCGGGCGTTCCACCCCCCGCGAATCCGGTAGATCGGCGAGCCGCAGACGTAGGCCACCCTCGACATGTGGTAGAGCCGCACGGCATCGCGGTAGTCGATCCATTCCAGGGGCATGCCCGCGACATCGGTGCGCAGCACATCCTGGATAAGGGCGTTTGGTTGCATCGTATCGACCGGTCTCGTTGCGGGCGCAACAAGTTTTACCGAGACCGCGTCAATATTCAACAGCTATTGATGCGAAAAACCGACTAAATCTCCTTTAACACCGCGTCCAGGCTTTCGCGCGCGTCGCCGAACAGCATCCGCGTGTTCTCCTTGAAGAACAGCGGATTCTGCACGCCCGCATAGCCGGTGGCCATGCTGCGTTTCAGAACGATGGTGGTCTTGCCCTTCCAGACCTCCAGCACCGGCATGCCGGCGATGGGGCTGTCGGGCTCCTCCTGGGCCGACGGGTTGACGATGTCGTTGGCGCCGATGACGATCGAGACATCGATGTCCGGAAAGTCCTCGTTGATCTCGTCCATCTCGAACACGATGTCGTACGGCACCCGGGCCTCGGCCAGCAGCACGTTCATGTGGCCCGGCATGCGGCCCGCCACCGGGTGGATGCCGAAACGCACCTTGATGCCCCGGTCGCGCAGGATCTTGGTGATCTCGCAGACGATGTGCTGTGCCTGCGCTACGGCCATGCCGTAACCCGGCACGATCATGATCTCCTTCGAGCCTGCAAGCAGGTTCGCCGCTTCGGCGGCACCGACCGGCGCCACCTCGCCCTGATCGCCCCCGGCGCCCACCGCGGCGCTGCCCGCGGTGCCGAAACCGCCCGCGATGACCGCCAGGAACCGCCGGTTCATCGCCCGGCACATGATGTAGCTCAGGATCGCGCCGCTGCTGCCCACCAGCGCGCCGGTGACGATCAGCAAATCATTGCTGAGCATGAAACCGGTGGCCGCGGCCGCCCATCCAGAGTAGCTGTTGAGCATCGAGACCACCACCGGCATGTCCGCGCCGCCGATGGCCATCACCATGTGAATTCCGAACAGCAGCGCCACGGCCGTCATGATGAGCAGGGGCGTCAGCCCGCCGCCCAGCGGCGACTGCTCGACGAACCGCCAGCCCGCCCAGAGGGCGATCAGCAGCAGTCCGAGGTTCAGCCAGTGCCGGGCCGGCAGCGTCAGCGGCGCGCCGCCGATCTTGCCGCTGAGTTTGCCGAAGGCGATCACCGACCCGGAAAACGTCACCGCGCCGATGAGAATGCCCAGGTAGGTCTCCACATCGTGGATGGTCAGCTCCACGCCCGTGTAGTGGACCTCCGGATCCAGGAAGTTCACGAAGCCCACCAGCACGGCCGCCAGACCGACCAGGCTGTGCAGGATCGCCACCAGTTCCGGCATCTGCGTCATCCGCACGCGCCGCGCCAGGATCAAGCCGATGATGCCGCCGGCGACCAGTCCGGCGATCAGCATCGGGTAGTTCGCCCTCACCACGCCGAAAATCGTGGCGAGCATCGCAATGCTCATGCCGATGATGCCGTAAAGATTGCCGCGCCGGGCGGTCTCCGGATGGCTCAGCCCGCCGAGGGCGAGGATGAAGAGTATGGTCGCTGCGATGTAGGCGACCGTCACAATTCCTTCGGACATGGCGCTCCCCTACTTCCTGAACATGTCGAGCATGCGCCGGGTGACCGCAAAGCCGCCGGCGATGTTGATGCTCGTGATGAAAACCGTGAGTCCGGCGACCCAGGCAATCCAGTTCAGCGGCGAACTGATCTGTATCAGCGCGCCGATGATGATGATGCTGGAGATCGCGTTGGTGACGCTCATCAGCGGCGTGTGCAGCGCCGGGGTGACGTTCCAGATCACCATGTAGCCCACGAAGCAGGCCAGCACGAACACCGTGAAGTGCGCCATGAAGGACGGCGGCGCCACGGCGCCCAGGCCCAGCAGGGCGAGTCCGCCGAGACCGAAGGTGAGCAGCGGCCCCAGGAAGCCGCGCTTGGGTTTGGCGGGCGCTGGCGGCGCCTCGGCGGCCTCTGCCGGTTGGGGAGGCGGCGACGGCGGGGCGGCTGGTTTGGGGGGTGGCCAGGTGATCTCGCCGTCCTTGACGACCGTCGCGCCGCGGATGACCTCGTCTTCCATGTCCACGGTCAATTCGCCGTCGCCCCCGGGGCACATGTCGTCCAGCAGGTGCCGCAGATTGGTTCCGTAAAGCTGGCTCGACTGCGCTGACAGCCGGCTGGGCAGATCCGTATACCCAATGACGGTGACGCCGTGCCTGTGAACGATCCGGTCGGCCTCGGTGACTTCGCAGTTGCCGCCCTGCTCTGCCGCCAGGTCGACGATGACGCTGCCGGGCTTCATGGACTCGACCATCTCCTCCGTGATGAGCTCCGGCGCCGGTCGGCCCGGAATCAACGCCGTGGTGATGATGATGTCCACTTCCCTGGCCTGCTCGGCGAACAGCGCCATCTCGGCCTTGATGAACTCCTCGCTCATCACCTTGGCGTAGCCGCCTTCGCCCGAGCCTTCCTCCTCGAATTCCAGCATCAGGAACTCGCCGTCCATGCTCTCGACCTGCTCCTTGACCTCGGGGCGGGTGTCGAAGGCGCGCACGATCGCCCCCATGCTCCTGGCCACGCCGATGGCGGCCAGCCCGGCTACGCCGGCGCCGATCACCAGCACCTTGGCCGGCGGCACCCGCCCGGCGGCGGTGATCTGTCCGGTGAAGAAACGGCCGAAGTGCTGCGCCGCCTCGACCACGGCGCGATATCCGGCGATATTGGCCATGGAACTCAGCGCGTCGAGCTTCTGAGCCCGAGTGATGCGGGGAATGCTGTCCATGGCCAGCGTGGTCACGCCCGCCTTGGCCAACCGCTCGAGGAGTTCCGGATTCTGGGCGGGCCACAGGAATGAGATCAGCACCTGCCCCGAGCGGAACAGGCCGAAATCGTCATCGCCCGGAGCCCTGACCTTGAGGATGATGTCGCTGTCCGACCAGAGTTCGGCACGATCCGCCAACACTTCTACGCCGGCATCGCGGTAGGCGCTATCCCCGAAACTGGCGGAATCGCCCGCCCCCGACTCGATGGCCACCGAAAAACCGAGTTCCTGAAGTTGTCCCGCGACATCCGGCGTGATCGCAACCCGCCTCTCGCCCGGATGTGTTTCCCTGGGAACGCCGATCTTCATTGAATCCCTCCCGCCGGCCCCGAACCGAGCCGGCATGCGTTGAAACCATCGTTCATTTGAGCCGGGCGCCTCACCTTCCACCCGGCCTGGCCGCGCAATCCGCGGCCCGCGGCAAGTTCAGGCGCGGATTGTATATAAATCTTGATCGCAGTGAATCCAAAGTACCGGAAATCGGCACTTTGTCGACGTTCCCGCTTCCCCGCCCCTTGCTAAACTGCCATTTCATGACAACATTCCGAACACCGTGCCCGGCTTCCAACACCGCCAAACCGTTGACTTGAGTTCTCCGGCACGCGATTCCGGCGCCAGGCTCGTCGGCGCGTTGTTGCCCCGATGACGTTGGCGTCCAATCTGCTGCGCGTTGCAGTCCCCGTCCCGCTGACCGACGCGCTCGAATATCGCTGGGCGGGACCCGGCGCTCCGCCCCGGCGCGGATGCCGCGTTCGCGTGCCCCTGGGACGCGGCGAGCGCATCGGCGTGGTCGTCGACCACCCCCGCAATACGTCGCTGCCACCGGAAAAACTCCGCGACGTCATCGCGCTCATGGACGAGGAGCCGGTGCTTTCCGAAGAGCTGCTGGCAACCCTGCAATGGTGCGCCAACTACTACCACCACCCCATCGGCGAGGTACTCAGCCAGGCGCTGCCGGTATTGCTGCGGCGGGGGCGCAGCCCGGTCCGCGCGCCCGCCGGTCCCTGGGAGCTGACCGCGGAGGGGCGCGCCCAGGACCCCGGCGCCGTCCGCCGCCGCGCGCCGCGCCAGGCCGACGCATTGGAAACGCTCCTCCGTGCGGGCTCCGCCGACGCCGGGGAGTTGCGCGCACAAGGCGTGAGCGGAGAGGTCCTGCGACGCATGAATGCCAGAGGCTGGGTCCGTCGCGGGCCCGGCCGGCGCGCCGGCGCCTCTCTGGACGCCGACCGCGACACGCCGCCCACACTCACCGCGGAGCAACAGCGATGCGTGGATGCCATCGTCGCCTCCCCGCAGGGCTATCGCACGTGGCTGCTCCAGGGAGTGACCGGCAGCGGCAAGACGGAAGTCTACCTGCGGTTGATCGCGCGCGAGCTGCAAACCGACCGCCAGAGCCTGCTGTTGGTGCCGGAGATCGGCCTCACACCGCAATTGATCGATCGCCTGCGGCGGCGATTCGCCCAGCGCCTCGCGGTAATGCACTCGGGACTTGCCTCCGGACGCCGCCTGGATGCGTGGCAGGACGTACGCACCGGCGCCGCGAAACTCATCGTCGGCACGCGCTCCGCGGTTTTCGCGCCGTTCGCGAACCCCGGGCTCATCATTGTCGACGAGGAACACGATCCGTCTTTCAAGCAGCAGGACGGATTCCGGTATTCGGCCAGGGATCTCGCGGTGCTGCGGGCAAAACGCCTCGACATCCCGATTCTCCTGGCGTCGGCGACACCCTCTCTGGAAAGCGTCCATAACGCGGACCGCGGCCAGTACAGCCCGCTGTCCATCAGTCGTCGAATCGGCTCCGCCGGCCAGCCGGACATGCGCATCCTCGACATGAACCGTCACGCCGCCCGCCAGGGCCTGTCAACACCCCTCGTGACATCGATCCGCCGGCACCTGGACGCCGACTGCCAGGTGCTGCTGTTTCTCAACCGCCGCGGTTTCGCCCCTGTATTGCTGTGCACGACCTGCGGCAGCGCGGAGGACTGCGGTCGCTGCGACGCCAGAATGACCATTCACGCCGCAAGCGGCCGGCTGCGCTGCCACCACTGCGGGCGCACGAACGCACTGAGTTGGGTCTGCGCCGCCTGCGGTTCCGAGCGAGTCGCCGTGGGTGCGGGCACCCAGCGCATCACCGGCGAATTGGAAACGCTGTTTCCCGATGCCCGCATCGCGCGACTCGACAGGGACGCCGCCGCTCGGCAGGGGGGCATCGAAACCCTGCTCGCGGGCGTTGAACGCGGCGAAACCCAAATCCTCGTGGGCACGCAGATGCTGACCAAGGGACACGACTTCCCCCGGGTCACCCTGGTGGGCGTGCTCAACGCCGACCAGGGGCTCTTCGGCACCGACTATCGCAGTACCGAGCGATTCGCGCAGATACTTCTTCAGGTCGCCGGCAGGGCCGGGCGGCGGGACCGAGCCGGCGAAGTGCTCATCCAGAGCCACTATCCGGAGCACCCGCTGCTCCGCCGGCTCGTTGAACAGGACTATTCGGAATTCGCCCGCATGGCCCTGGCCGAGCGTCGGGCCTCCGGCTGGCCGCCGTTTTCCCATCTCATGCTGTGGCGCGCCGAAGCCACCCGCCGGGAGCCGGCGCATGCCTTTCTCGACCAGGTCGCGGCCGCGGCCCGGGGAAGCGCGCAGGCAAGTTCGCCAACAAGCGCCGAAAGCATCAACGTATTGGGCCCGGCGCCGCCCGGCATGGAGCGCCGAGGCGGACGCTACCGCGCGCAACTTCTCTTTCAGTCAAACCGCCGGTCTGCGCTTCACGGATTGATGGCGATTCTCGTTCCCAAAGTCCGATCATGGCCCGCCGCCCGCCGCGTGCGCTGGAGTGTTGACGTCGATCCCATAGAAGCGTGAGAAACGGATTCAACCCCATCGATCAAATGCCTTGTTCTCATTGTATTGCGCTAAAGCCGGGGCCTGATGCTCTTGGACATTGGACGACCGGATTCCTTCAGCAATGGTCCGATAAAAGGGAATCATGGGGTACTCTCTTCGCGGTCGCAATGTGGCACCGCCCAACCGCAACGGAACACGCTTCAGGTAGAATCCCGCATCCCTTGCTTCTCGGATAGCGGTTACAGGCCCCTCCCGTGCGCGCGCAAATCGACCAGCTTCTCAGGAAATCCCTGACGCGCTTCGCGACTGAGCGCGGCGTCGGCGACGCCATCGACTTGAACCCGCAACTGGAGCGAACGCGCGACCCCAGGCACGGCGACTTCACCTCCAATATCGCCCTGAGGCTCGCCAAGCCATTGGGGCGCCCCCCCCGCGAGCTTGCGGCCGGGCTGGCGGCCCTGATCCCGGAATCGACGCTGATCGCCGACGTGAATGTCGCCGGACCGGGATTCATCAATCTCACCGTGTCCGCCGACGCCTACCGCCGGGAATTGGTCGGCATCATCGAGGCCGGCGAGTCGTATGGCCGTTCCGATCGGGGCGCCAACCGCCGTGTGATCGTGGAGTACGTTTCGGCCAATCCGACAGGGCCGCTGCACGTCGGTCATGGCCGCCACGCCGCGTACGGCGCCTGCGTGGCCAACCTGTTGCGCGCCACCGGGCACGATGTTCACGAGGAATACTACGTCAACGACGCCGGCCGGCAGATGGACATCCTGACGGTGAGCGTCTGGCTCCGGTATCTGCAGGCTCTCGGCGGGGAGATCGAATTTCCCCGGGCGGCCTATCAGGGCGGCTACGTGCGCATGATCGCCGGGCAACTGCGGGCGCAGTGGGAAGACAGGCTGGCGCGTTTCGATCGAAAGCAGGTGCTGCGACTCCTCGCCGACCCCCCTCCCAAGGACGATGAACTGCTGGACGGCATCATCGCCGCGGTTCGTCACGGGCTGGGCGATACGGGCTTCTCCGTGATCTCCAAGGCGGCGCGGAACAGCGTGCTCGACGATATCCGGGAAGACCTGGCCGATTTCGGGGTACGCCCCGACAACTGGTACTCCGAGCGCAACCTCGCCGACAGCGGCGCAATCCAGGGCGCGCTGCAGCGTCTCAACGAACGGGACCGGCTCTACGTTCGCGACGGAGCGGTGTGGTTCAAGGCGACCGAATACGGTGACGAAAAGGACCGGGTCGTGGTCCGCGAGAACGGCGCCACCACCTACTTCGCCTCCGACATCGCCTATCACTACGAGAAGCGCACACGCGGTTTCGATCTGCTGCTGGACATCATGGGCGCCGACCACCACGGCTACGTGGCCAGGGTCCGGGCGGGCCTTCAGGCCATGGGCGAACCGGCGGAATCGCTGGAAGTGCGGATCGTGCAATTTGCGACGCTCTACCGGGGCAAGGAAAAGGTCCAGATGTCGACCCGCGCCGGCCAGTACGTCACGCTGCGCCAGTTGCGCGAGGAAGTCGGCAACGATGCGGCGCGATTCTTCTATGTGTCCCGCTCCCACGACCAGCACCTGGACTTCGACCTGGAGTTGGCGAAGGCGCAGTCCAACGACAATCCGGTGTATTATGTGCAGTACGCTCATGCACGTGTCGCAAGCCTCTTGAAGAAGATGGTCGCCGAAGGGTTCAGCCTGACGCCGGCCTCACGCTCCGACCTGTGCTCCCTGACCGAAACGGCGGAACGGGAACTGCTGGTGTCCCTGAGCCGATATCCCGAAGTGATACATTTGGCTGCCGCGAACCGCACGCCCCAGCAGGTGGCGCAATACCTGCGAGATCTGGCCGCCGGTTTTCACTCCTGTTACAACGCCCACCGGGTCCTGGTGGGCGACGACGGGCTGCGCAATGCCCGGGTGGCGCTCGCCCGCGGCGTGCAGCAAGTCCTGCGCAACGGGCTGACGCTTCTGGGCGTATCCGCGCCCGAGAGCATGTAGGCGGCCCGATGGCGGCAAGACGGCGTTCAAGAGCACGGGCGAAAGGGGCGCCGCGATGGGTCTGGATGCTGTTCGGGTTGATTCCGGGCCTGCTGGTGGCCGCCCTGGTCTACCTTTACGGCCAGCAACCCGCCGGACCGCCCGTAGCCGTGACCGTGACAGCCCCGCCCACCGCGGAGACTCCCCCACCGGTCGCGCCGGCAACCGGCACGGCAGCCGAAACCGCCGACAGCGAAGGCATGCGGTTCGAGTTCTACGACATGCTGCCCAGGTTCGAGGTCGTACTGCCGGAGACGGAGTCCGGGGCAAGGCCGGACGACCCGGCCGTCACCGGGACCGTGCTCGAAGAGCCCGGCCGCTACGTCCTGCAGGCAGGCTCCTTCCGGGCTGAAGCGGACGCCGAGCGAATGCGGGCCAGCCTCGCCCTCCTGGGCATCCAGTCGCGAATCCAGCGAGTCACCATCGACACCGACGACTACCACCGCGTACGAATCGGACCCACCAACGACCTCGACTCCCTCAACGGCATCCGCACCCGCCTCTGGGACGCCGAAATCGAAGTCCTTCTGATAAAGCTCCCCGACTGACCGCCCAGTCCCGACTCCGCCAAATCAACAAAGTCTCGAGGTCGCGTGCATACAGCCCTTTCACGCGTCGTGGGCGCTGCGCGGGCCAGGGATGGCGCAGAGCGAAGCGCCCACGATTTGAGTCCCGCCAGGGATGGCGGGACGAAATTGAGCGTGAAAGGGCTGTATGCACGCGACCCCGAGACACTCCCGTCAGATCGTGCGTGCCAAAGCAACAGTGTGCGAGCGCAGTGCGCAAGCACACCCTGGCCTTTGGAGAAAACTGTGGCTGGCGGTATTACTCGGCCGCGACCCGCCGGAAATCCACTCCCAGCGATCGCAGCTTGCGATACAAGTGTGTTCGCTCCATGCCGACCCGCGCGGCAAGCTTGCCCACCTTGCCGTCGCACAGCATGAGCTGCTGCTGCAGATAGGCGCGCTCGAAGTGCTCCCTGGCTTCGCGCAGCGGCATGGAGAGCAGGTCCAGCTTGACCAGCGGCTCGCCCTTCGTGGCGGCCGCCGCCAATTGCGCCTCCACCTCCTGGAGGCTGATCTCTTCGTCGGCGCCCATGATTAACAGCCGGCGCACGATGTTTTCCAGTTCGCGGACATTGCCGGGCCACGGATAGTTGCGGAGCCTGTTCTGGGCGGCCACGCCAAAGCGCCGGAACGGCAACCCTTCCGTGTCGACCAGCATGTCCACGTTGCAACGCAGCAGCTCCGGCACGTCTTCGAGATAGTCCCGCAACGGCGGCACGCGGACCACCACGACGCTCAGGTGAAACAGCAACTCGCGGCGGAATCCGTCGACATCCTGTTCGATTTCCGGGGGCGCGCTGGAGAGGATGCGCAGATTCAGATCGTGCTGATCCGTTCCGCCGACCGGCCTGAATCGTCCCTGCTCGAGCACGGCCAGCAGCTCCCGCTGGGCATCCGGCGGCATATCGCTGATTTCACTGATGAACAGGACGCCATCGCCGGCGCGCTCCAACGCGCCCGGGCCGCGCTCGTCGCCCAGCAACGAGACCGCTCCGTCATCGTCACGGCCGCCTGCCTTGACGGCCACGAAAGGCGCGTCCGCCCGGTCACTTAGGCTGGCGAGGTAACGGGCGCACATCTCCCGCCCGCTGCCCGGCTCGCCTGTCAGCAGCGTATGGGTGTCGTGCCCGGCGATACGCGTCAACTGCTCGCGAAGCACCTGCATGGGTTCGCTCTTGCCCACCGGCCCAAGCACCGGCGGCACCAGCCGGCGGCGGGCGCCGGCCTGTTGAGCCAGCGCCTTCTCCACCGTGCGCAGCAACTTGACCAGCGACACAGGCTTCTCGATGAAGTCCAGCGCACCGATGCGGATCGCTTCGATGGCGGTGTCGACGGTGCCGTGTCCCGACATCACCACAACCGATCCGATCGAGCCTTCCCGGGCCCACTCCTTGAGCAGGGAGATACCGTCGGTGTCAGGCATCCATATGTCGAGCAGAACCAGTTCGAAATCCTGTTCCGACCTGGCGGCCCGGGCGGCCGCCGCATTCTCGACCGTGGTGACGTCGTAACCCTCTTCGCTCAGAATCTCCTCCAGGAGCATTCTGATGTTGGCTTCGTCGTCTACGACCAGGATCCGCGCATCCTTCACGCGAACTCCCTCCTCTTGTCTCGCCGGCCGCTCCCCCAGGACAATTCCGCGCCAGCTTCTGCCATGATGGGCAACAGTATAACGATCTCGGCCCCTTGGCGTCGCCGATTCCGCGCGCGGATGCGTCCGCCGTGCTCATCGATCAGTTTCTTGACGATGGCCAATCCAAGTCCGCTGCCCTTCGCCTTGCTGGTGACATACGGATCGAAGGCCTCAGCGGCGATCTCGGCCTGAAACCCCGTGCCGTTGTCCGCGATCCGGATTTCCACCATGTCCCGATGCTCGTGCACGACCTGCCGGGTGGATATCTCCAGTTTCGGTTCGGTATTGCCTTCCATGGCTTCCTGCGCGTTGCGGATAAGGTTGTGGAGCACCTGCCTCAACCTTCCCGCATCTGCCGACACCTCCGGCAGTTCATCGAGATCGAGCCGCAAATCCATCGGCGAATCCCGATGATGGTAGAGTTCGGCAACCTCGGATATCAGATCGTTGAGGTCGAACCGCGTCATCTCCATCGCGGGCATCCGCGCATATTCGCTGAACGCGTTGACCATGTCCTTCAACGCTTCCACCTGCTGGATGATGATGTACGTCGAGCGGTCGAGCAGTTCCGGGTCGACGGAGCGGGAAGGCAGGTATCGGCGCCGCAGCCGCTCGGCCGAGAGCTGGATCGGGGTCAGGGGATTCTTGATCTCGTGCGCCAGCCGCCGGGCAATCTCACCCCAGGCGGCGTCGCGTTGAGCTCTCAGCAGCGCCGTGATGTCATCGAATACGACCACGAAGCCGCCCGGGTCGCCCCGCTCGGGCGGCAACGCGGCACAGGCGCACACCAGCACGCGCCGATTGTCCCGCCGGAGGAATTGAATCTGCTCCCGCCAATCGCTGTCGCCCCGGTCCAGGTGGCGCCGCAATACCGCAAGGAACGAACTCAGTTCCGGCCGCTCCTTCGCGATATCCGCGAGTTTTTCCGCCTGGCTTTGCTCCAGATCGACACCGAGAATCGCGCTGGCGGCCCGATTGGCCGTGCGGACACGAAGGTCGCGCTCCAGCGCGATGACGCCGGTCGATAGCCGGCCGAGTATCGCCTCCAGTTTCCCGCGCTCGCTCTCAAGCTGCTGTTGACTCTCCCGGGTCTCCGTATCGGCCCTCGCCAGGCGCCGGGTCATCTCGTTGAACGCGTTGACCAGGAATCCGATTTCATCGCCCGCGGAGGTGGGAAGCTGCGTATCGAACTTGCCACGCGCCACGTCCCGCGTCGCCGTCATCAGCTGCTGGATCGGGTCGACGAGCCGACGGGCCGAAAAGAAGGCGCCGTACAGCGCCACCAACAATCCGGTCAGCAGGACAACGCTCAACGTCAGCGTGAGACTCGTCTTCAGGGGGATTCTAAGGAACGACAATTCAGCGTACTGCTCGTAGCTGGCCTCCGCGCGTTCCACCAGTTCGCCCAATTGCGGCTCCACGACGAACCTGGCAAGCAGGACGTCGCGTTCACCCCGGGGGTCGCCGGCGATGACGTTGACGGCAGCCAGAATATCCACGCCGCCGTCCGCGCGCGGTTCCAGGTTCACGTAGGATCCGCCTTGCCGAAGCTGGAAGATCAACTCCGCGCCGGGAAACCGCGGAACCGCCGGAGACGGGTCCTCGGAGCTCGTGGCCAGTATGCGGTCGCCGGCCGTGCCGAAGAGCGTCAGTTCCACCGCGGCGCTCTCGCGCCGGAGGTCGCCGATAGCGGCGACCAGGCCGGCGCGGTCGGCGCTCGCAAGCTGCTGGGCGACCCGCCGCGCCTCCACGAGGTTTTCCCGCATCTGCACGTCCAGCGCGCTGCGGCTCAGCTCCAGCGAAGCCTCCAGGCCCTCCTCCAGCTCCAGGCTGAACCAACTGTCGATCCCCCGGTTGATGAATTGCAGCGAAAAGGTATAAACGACCAGAAGCGGTACGACGGTCAGGAAGACCAGCAGCCCCACCATTCGCGCCGTCAACCGCGCGCCGGGCACCTGGGCGCGATAATCGCGCACGAGTTGCAGGATGTTGCCGACGATCAACAGCGAAAGCACGCAGATCACGGCGACGCTGATCAGCAGAATACCGTTCTGCAGCCGGGCCAGCGCGGCGGAGTTCTGGGCGACCTGAGCGAACCAGATGAGACCCGCCAGCCAGATCAGGGCGCCGGCGGTGAGAGCCAGGACAATGGCTGTCGGCCTCAGTCTTGCATGCGCCATCTGTACCACTCGCTCCTGAGTGACCAGTCCCGCCGCCAGAAGGCGAGGAACCCCCATGGATCGGGTACCGCCTCCACGCGCAGCAGCGTTCGAATCCGGATGTCGTAGACGTTGTTCGGATTCAGCAGCGTGGCGTCGAGCAGCGGCAGTTCGCCAATTCGCCCAAGGAAATTCAGGGCGGAAAACAGGGTCGCAAAGGTATTCTGTTCCTCGCTGTTGACATTGAGCACGATGTAGCGCTCGCTGAGAGCGTGATATTGCAGCTGGTGGCTCTGGGTAAGCCTGCCGACGATCTCGTCGGTCCAGTACCACCTGGGGTTGATGAACTCCACGTCCAGATCGAATATGAGCGGCACACCCGCTTCCAGGGCGTCCCTGGCGTCCGTGGACAGCCGGTACTCCACCCAAGCGTCAAGATAGTAGACCCCCGAGTTCAACGTGACTCCGGCCGTGCGGACATCGAAGCGCCCGGCATCCTCCTGCGCGAAGGCGGGACCGCACGGCGCCAGCGACAATACCGTCAGGACGGCGGCGCACCGGCGCCAGCCGCGAATTTCAGACCGCAAAGATTGCACCCGGTTTCACCGTCCAGCCAGCCTACGCCGCGATCACCCTACTCCGCCTTTCGAATGCAAGCATAATAGAACCCATCCATATTAGTCTCCCCGGGCAGAATCTGCCGGCCTTGCGGAGATTCCGGACCGACGCTTCGGGCCGCAGGCGTTTCAGCGAGAAAGCCGCCGATCTGATCCTTGTTCTCCTCGTGAACCACCGTGCACGTGGCGTAGAGCAACCGCCCGCCCGGAGCCAGCAGGGGCCACAGCGCCCGCAGCAGCGTCCGCTGTTTTGCCGCCGCCTGCGCGATGTCAACCGGACGACGCAGGACCTTGATGTCGGGGTGGCGGCGAATCACGCCCAGCGCGCTGCAGGGGGCGTCCAGCAAGATTCGATCGAATGACCGGCCATCCCACCAATCCCCGGGCGATGCCGCATCGCCGCGGATCAGTGTTGCCCGCAATCCGAGGCGTTCCAGTTCGGCGGCGGCGATGGCCAGCCGGTCCCGATCGATATCCAGTGCCACCACCTCGCCGAGGTCGGGACAATTCTCGAGCAAGTGCGCGCACTTTCCTCCCGGCGCCGCGCACGCGTCGAGCACCCTCTGGCCCCGTTCCGGCGACAGCCATCGCACCGCCAACTGCGCGCCGGCGTCGTGCACCGAAACCAGGCCGTCGGCGAACCCGGGCAAGGAATCCTTCGGCCTTGGCCGCGCCAGCAGCACGGCACTGGAAACGGCCTGCGCGGGCTGCGCGGCGATGTTCTCGGCATCCAGCCTGTCCAGATAGGCGGCGCGGGTAGTGCGGCGGGCGTTGACGCGCAGCCACATGGGCGCCTGGCGATTGTTCGCCTCGACCACGCGCCGCCAGTCGGCCGGCCAATCCGCCCTGAGCCGGCCGACCATCCAGCCCGGATGACTGGTCTCGGCCTCGGGGACCCCGCTCAGGCGCGCGCTCAGGCTTTCCCGCTCTCGCAGGAAACGCCTCAGCACGGCGTTGACGAACCCTTTCGCGCGCCTGCTGCCGAGAGCTTCCGCGGCGCTCACCGTCGCCGCGACGGCCGCGTGATCGGGAATCCGCAACCACTGCAGCTGGTACAGGCCGATGCGCATCAGCGACGCCAGCGGAGGGTCGACCGGGGCCCGGGGCCGACTGAGCAATCGCCCGACCTGGTGCGTCAGCCGATGGTGCCAGCGCAACGATCCGTAGCAGAGCTCCCGCAGCAGGCCGAGATCCCGGTCCGGCGGGGGCGGAAAAGCCGCAAACGCCGCCTGCAGCGAGGACCCATCCGCCACGACCCTGGCGTTGATTCTGGCCGCAAGGGCCCGTACCCCGGACCCGGGCGCCCGCCGCGGCGATGCCCTGCTTTCAGCCGCCAAACGACTCGCCCTCAAGAGGGTGCGCGTTGACAAAGGATTGCGCGCTCATCACCCGCCCGCCGGGACGCTGCAGGCTTCGGACACGCAGTATGCCGGCCCCGGCCGCCACATCGATTCCGTCGGCGCCGGCGCGGACCACCGACCCCGGGCGTTCATCGCGCCGAGTTTCGACGGCGACCGCCTCCCAGATCCGCACCCGCTCGCCGCTCACGGTTCGCGTCTCGCTCACCGGCCACGGGTTGTAGGCGCGAACCCGGCGTGCCAGTTCGATGGCCGGCGCCGACCAGTCCAGAACGGCTTCGGACTTCCTGATTCTCGGAGAATGCGTCGCCAGGGCGTCATCCTGCGGCTCGGGCTCCAACTCGCCGTTCATGATGCCGGGCAACGTTTCAAGCAGCAGTTCCGCGCCCAGTCTTGCGATTCGATCATGCAGCATGCCGGCGGTTTCTCCGTCCTCGATGGCGAGCCTGCCCTGGTTGTATACCGGGCCAGTATCCAGCCCGGCATCCATTTTCATGATGCTGGCTCCGGTCTCGGCATCGCCCGCGAGGATGGCGTACTGGACGGGAGCCGCGCCTCGCCAGCGCGGCAGCAGGGAGGCGTGAACATTGACGGCGCCCAGCCGTGGCCAGTCGAGCAGCCAGGTCGGCAGCAGCAGGCCGTAGGCGGCCACCACCAGCAGATCCGGGGCGCCGCCCCAGTCTTCCGGAACCGCTCCGCCGTCCAGGCGGTCCGGCTGGCGAACGTGAAGGCCATGGGCCAGCGCTTCCCGCTTGACGGGGCTGCGGGTCAGGCGTCGGCCACGCCCCGCGGGGCGGTCGGGCCGGGTCAGGACCAGAGGGACCTCGCAACCGCCATTCAGCAGCATCCGCAGGCACGGCACGGCGAAGTCCGGCGTTCCAGCAAAGGCGATCTGCGGCATCGTATCAGCCGGGGGATCGGGGCTTGTCAACGCTATCCGAGACGCTATCCGAGACCGCTCCGGCGCGGGTCAGATGACAGGCGCCGAAACCCTTGACCGTCCGGCGTCCCGCGAAGCGGGCGCTCTCCTGGCCTTCTTGCGGAATTTCGTTTTCAGCCGACCGCGCTTGAGCGCCGACAGGTAGTCCACGAACAGCTTGCCTTCCAGGTGGTCCATTTCGTGCTGAATGCAGATGGCGAGCAAGCCCTCCGCATCCATTTCAAACGGTTCGCCCCGCTCGTTGAGCGCTGCAACGCGAATGGACTCCGCGCGGCTGACGGATTCGAACACATCCGGCACGGAGAGGCAGCCCTCCTCATAGCTTATCTCGCCCTCGGCGCGCAGGATTTGCGGATTGATCAGGCAGAGCGGCTGGTTCCGTTCCTCCGAGATATCCAATACCAGGACGCGCTCGTGAACGTTTACCTGGGTTGCGGCCAGCCCGATTCCGGATTCTTCGTACATGGTCTCCAGCATGTCCGCCACCAGCGTGCGGATTCGCGCATCGACTTCGGTTACCGGCTTGGCCCGGATCCGTAGCCGGGGGTCCGGATAATGCAGAATGGTTAACTGTGACATCTTGGCTGTGCCCTGGAGTTTCCGTTGGAATCAACCGGGTTTGGTCAACACTAAGACAAGCCGGGCGTAGTAGTCTATGGGCCGGGTCGGTCCCGGCACTCGTTCCGCGGCCCGCGACGATCAATTATAGCAGTACGTTTGATGATGAAACTCGACGCCTGGCTCACCGTGCTTCAGTGCTCCGCGGCTCCCTGTTCCCAGCGGCTCTCGGCGCTGGTCGACCGGCATGCCGCCATCGCGGACGTTGCCGAACTGCCCCGCGAAGCGCTTCTTGCGGCGGGACTGTCCGACCGCCAGGTGGACCGGCTCAAGACCCCGGACCGGTCGCGCATGGACCAATGGCGGCGCTGGCTTGACCGCCCCGGTCGAAGGCTGATCACGAGGGAGTCCTCCGACTATCCTTCCATGTTGAAGGAACTGCCGGACCCGCCGCTGGCCCTGTGGGCCGAGGGAGCCCGCAGGGACCTGCTGAACAGTCCGCAGCTTGCGATGGTCGGCAGCCGAAAACCGACCGCCAACGGCCGCGAGACCGCGCTGCGATTCGCCCGATACCTGAGCGAGAGGGGCCTGACCATCGTCAGCGGACTGGCCGCCGGCATCGACGGCGCCAGTCACCGCGGCGGCCTGAAGGGGTGCGGCGGCACGGTGGCCGTGCTGGGTTCGGGCCCCGACGTGCTGTTTCCCAGGTCCCACAAGCGCTTGGCGGCCGATATCATCGACCAGGGATTGATCGTCTCGGAATATCCGCCGGGAACGCCGCCGCTGCGAGCCCACTTTCCGCAGCGAAACCGCATCATCGCCGGCATGAGCGTGGGAACCCTGGTCGTCGAGGCGGCGCGCCGCAGCGGTTCGCTCATCACCGCGCGGTTGGCGGGCGATTGCGGCCGCGAGGTTTTCGCGATCCCGGGCTCCATCCACAACCCCATGGCGAAAGGCTGCCACCGCTTGATCCGGGACGGCGCGAAGCTCGTGGAAGAGGCCGCGGACGTGCTCGTTGAACTGCCGCCGCTGCTTCAACTCGCCATCGAAACCGGCGCGCCGCCGGACGGCGCGCCATCCGGGACTCCGGTCGATGCCGCGCCGCTGGCGAGCCAGCCGGGCTACGGGGAATTGCTCTCGGCCCTCGGATTCGACCCTTGCGGGATCTCCGATCTGGCCCGGCGAACCGGATTGACGGCGGCAGAGCTTTCATCCATGCTCCTGCTCCTGGAAATGGAAGGGCTGGTCGAGGCCCTGCCCGGCGGTCGTTATTCCCGCGTTTCAAAGAGGACCCGATGAAGGAAACCGTGCTTGACGTGCTCATGTACCTGATCGACGTGATGGTCGACAGTGAAGAGGAGTACGAACCCAATCCGTACTGCCTCAGGGAAGAACTTCTATGCGCCGGTTTCGGGGAATGGGAAACCGACCGGGCACTGGAGTGGCTCGACGGGTTGAACAGTGCCGCCCTTGAAGACGTGACCCCGGAACCGCGCCCGGAGTCCATGCGGGTTTACGACGGCTTCGAACAGGATCGCCTGGACGCGTCCTGCAGGGGCTATCTGCTTCACCTGGAACAGGTCGGGATCCTCTCGCAGGCTCAGCGGGAACTCGTCATCGACCGACTGCTCGCCCTGCACACCGACGAAATCGACAGCGAGCAGGTCAAGTGGGTGGTGATGATGGTCCTGTTCAGCCAGCCCGGGCAGGAACAGGCCTTCGCGCAGATGGAAGACCTGGTCTTCACCGACAATCCCGGCTGCCTGCACTGATCCGGGTATTCCGGTCCGGAATCCCTGACCCGTCACGGACTGGCACGAGCATCCACAGCCGACACCCAGCGATGAGCAAGAACCTCGTCATTGTCGAGTCCCCTGCCAAGGCGAAGACGATCGAGCGCCACCTCGGCAAGGACTATCAGGTCCTGGCCTCGTACGGGCACGTGCGCGACCTGGTTCCCAAGGGCGGAGCGGTGGATCCCGAGCGGGGCTTCGCCATGAAGTACCAGCTCATCGACAGGAACAAGCGTCATGTTCAGAACATCGCCAAGGCCCTGCGGCACGCCGACGCGCTCTATCTGGCGACGGACCCGGACCGCGAAGGGGAAGCCATTTCCTGGCATGTGTGCGAGGTGCTGAAGGAGCAGGGCGCCCTGCGCGACAAGCCGGTCTACCGAGTGGTCTTTCACGAGATCACGCGCGCCGCCATCCAACAGGCCATCGCCGCGCCGCGGCAGCTCTCGGACCCGCTGATCAACGCCCAGCAGGCGCGTCGGGCGCTGGACTACCTGGTGGGTTTCAACCTGTCGCCGCTGCTGTGGAAGAAGATCCGGCGGGGGCTGTCGGCGGGAAGGGTCCAGAGTCCGGCGTTGCGCCTGATCGCCGAGCGCGAGGAAGAAATCGCGGCCTTCGAGCCGCGAGAATACTGGACCATCAAGGCCGAAGCCGCCGCCGATGCGCAGGACGGGGCGGCGCAGACCGTCCAGGCCCGCCTGGCTCGCTACGCCGGAGAGAAGGTCGAGCAGTTCACGTTCACGAACGAAGCCGCGGTGCGCGAGGCCGAGGAGGCGATCCGCCGGGCGGCCGGCGGCATTCTCACCGTGGCCAAGGTCGACAGGAAACAGCGGCAGCGCCACCCCGCGGCGCCCTTCACGACTTCCACCCTTCAGCAGGAAGCGGCGCGCAAGCTCCGCTTCAACGTTCAAAGAACCATGTCCACGGCGCAACGGCTCTACGAAGACGGCCTGATCACCTACATGCGCACGGACTCGGTCACTCTGGCCGGAGACGCGATCGCCGAGTTGAGATCGCTCATTCAGGAGCGTTACGGCGCGGAGAACCTGCCGAATAGCCCGCGTCAGTACAGGACCAGGGCGAAGAACGCCCAGGAAGCTCATGAGGCGGTACGGCCGACATCCGCCGCCCGGCTTCCAGGAAAACTGGAAGCCTCGTTGCCGTCGGAACAACGGCGCCTGTACGAATTGATCTGGAAGCGCGCGGTCGCTTCCCAGATGAGCTCCGCCGTCTTCGATACGGTGAGCCTCGACCTGTCGGCGGGAGTCTCCGGCGGGGCGGACCACCAGTTTCGCGCCACCGGATCCATACTGGTCAAACCTGGCTTCATGACCGTCTATCGGGAGGGCGGGGACGATGGCCCGGCGCAGAAGCATGACCGCCCGGATGCGGGTCCCGGCGGGGACGACCGCGTCCTGCCGCCCCTCGAGGTCGGCGACCGGCTCGAACTCGGGAAGCTGCTCAGCAAACAGCATTTCACCGAGCCTCCGCCGCGCTATTCGGAGGCGACGCTGGTCCGGGCGCTGGAGGAGTACGGCATCGGCCGGCCATCGACCTACGCGGCCATACTGTCCACGTTGCGCGAGCGGGAATACGTCATCATGGAGTCGCGCCGCTTCGTCCCCACCGACATGGGCAAGGTGGTCAACAGGTTCCTCACCCGGCATTTTACAAACTATGTGGACTATGAGTTCACGGCCCGCATGGAAGACCGACTCGACGCGGTGTCCCGGGGCGAACGGGAATGGACCCCCCTGCTGGGCGAATTCTGGCAACCGTTCCGGAAGCGCGTCGACGAGATCGAGTCCTCGGTCACCCGCGCCGAGGCCGTCCCGCCCAGACCGCTCGGAACCGATCCCAAGAGCGGCCGACCGGTGTTCGCGCGGATCGGGCGCTACGGACCGATGGTTCAGATCGGCGATGCCGGCGACGATGCCAAGCCCGAGTTCGCCAGTCTGCTGCCGGGCCAGGAAATTGACCGAGTCACCCTTGAGGAGGCGCTGAAGCTGTTCACGCAGCCGCGGCGGTTGGGTACCGATCCAGCCAGTGGCCGGCCAGTGTTCGCCAGCCGCGGCCGATACGGCCCGTTCGTCCAGCTTGGCGCCCGGGGCGACAAACCCAAGCCCGCCTACTCCAGTCTGCTGCCCGGTCAGGAAGTTGACCGCATCGGCCTTGAAGATGCGCTGCAATTGCTGCGGTTGCCGCGAGATCTCGGCGAAACCGAGTCCGGCGAGCCCGTGTCCGCCGGTATCGGGCGGCTCGGGCCATATGTGCGTTACGGCAAAACCTACGTGAACCTGCGCGAAGACAATCCCTGCGCCATCGAGCTGCCGCGAGCGCTGGAACTGATCGCGCAGCACATCGCCAGCGGGGGATCCCGCGGCAGGCGCAAGGCCGCCCGGAAGCCGATAGTGGAATTCGCCGAGGCCGGCATCACCGTGCTCAACGGCCGCTACGGGCCCTACGTGACCGACGGCAAGAAAAACGCCAGCGTTCCCAAGGACCGCCAGCCGGAAGAACTGACGCTTGAAGAGTGCAGGGAACTCATCGCCGCCGCGCCGCAGCGCCGCGCCCGCGGCAAGCGGCGGACCAAGGGCGGCGCCCGGCGACGGCGGGCCGGAACATCCGCAAAGGACACTTGAGCCGTCGGCATTCCCGGAGACGCGCTTGGGGTGTTTACCATGGCGATCATCGCCAATGTGAAAGGGTCGTAGTTCCGTGTCACGGGTTCACTTGGAAAAAGCCGCGCGCATCCTGCACCGGGGCGGGCTGATCGCCTATCCCACCGAGGCCGTCTACGGACTGGGCTGCCTGCCCGGGGAGCGGCGCGCGGTGGAGCGGTTGCTGGACGTCAAGAACCGCTCGTGGCGGAAGGGCTTTTCTCTCATCGCCGCCAGCCTCGATCAGATCGAGCCTCTGGTCGAACTTCCGGCGGGTCCGTTGGCCGATGAACTGCGCCGGAGTTGGCCCGGCCCCGTCACCTGGGTGCTGAACGCCCGCCCGGGCGTTCCATTCTGGCTGACCGGAGGCCGGGATACGCTGGCGGTTCGGGTAACTGGCCACCCCCTGTCGCGCCGATTGTGCGGAACCGCCGCGAGCCCGCTGATCTCGACCAGCGCCAATCGTTCACGCCGCCCGCCCCTGCGCCGGCATCTCCATGTACGGCGCGAGTTCGGCACTCGCGTGGACTACGTCTTGACCGGCGAACTGGGCGGAATGGCGAAACCCACCATGATCAGGGACGGGCGCACCGGCGACGTCCTGAGGGCGTCCTGAGCCGGCGCCGTCCGTTGCGGAAGACGATGCCTGCGATTATGTTGATCGATCGACAATTTCCGATACGGTGCGACGATTGACAATGCCAACCAACCGTCAACGCGATTCGTCCACCGAGCCTGCGGACCCAGCGGGCCGGGGGGGCCGCAACACCAGCCCCGACCGCTACGCGGTCATCGGCTTTCCGATCGATCACAGCCACTCTCCGCTCATCCACCGGCTGTTCGCCGAACAAACCGGAGAGAACCTGGCCTATACGCGCCTTGCCGCGAAGCCAGAGGAGTTCCATCGCGCCGTGCGACGGTTCGCCGCCGACGGGGGCAGGGGACTGAACGTCACCGTGCCCCACAAGGAGGCGGCCTTCGAACTGGCCGACGAAATCGGACCGGAAGCCGGGCGCGCCGGAGCCGTCAACACCCTCTCATTCACCGACGACGGCCGCATTCGCGGCGACAATACCGACGGCATCGGTTTCCGTCGCGATATTGAGCGCAATCACGAACTTGCATTGCGCGGGAAACGGACGCTGGTGCTGGGAGCGGGCGGCGCCGCCAGGGGCGTGGTTGCCGCGTTGCTGGATGCACGGCCGGGAGAGCTTGTGCTGGCCAACCGTACTGTCCATCGGGCCACGGATCTGCTGGCCACCCTGGGCGCGCCCGCCAACTTCTCCGCGTGCCCGCTACCCGCGTTGAGCGATAGGGAGCCCTTCGATGTGGTCGTCAACGCAACCTCGCTGGGGTTGCACGCCGCAAAGCTGCCTTTCCCGCCGGGCTGCCTTTCAGAGGAGACGTTCGCCTACGACCTCATTTACGGCCCGCAACGAACGCCCTTCGTCGACTGGGCCACCCGGCACGGCGCCGGCAAGGCCGTCCAGGGCTGGGGCATGCTGGTTGAACAGGCTGCGGAGTCGTTCGCCATCTGGCGGGGCGTTCGGCCCGACACCGCCCCGGTATTGAAACGCGTACTGGAACAAGTCCGCAACTGAATTCCACCCTTGAACCATATCCGCGCATCCCCATAGCGAGGGTGTGTGCGGACAGCCCTTTCGGGCGTCGTGGGCGAGGAACGGGCCAGGGATGGCGCAGAGTGACGAGCCCCCGATCCGACCCCCGCCAGGGATGGCGGGGGGAGGTTTAGCCCGAAAGGGCTGTCCGCGCGCACCCTCGCCACCACCAGCGCAATAGACCAATCAACGCATGGTGACAAACTCTTCCGCGCTCGTAGGATGGATCGCCACCGTGTTGTCGATATCCGTCTTGGTCGCTCCCATGGTGACCGCCACCGCGAACCCCTGCAGCATCTCGTCCGCCCCGGTCCCGATCAGGTGACAACCCGCCACCCGCTCATCCTTCCCCACGGTAACCAGCTTCATCACCGTCCTGGGCTTGTGTTCCGTCAGTGCGTTGTACATCGGCACGAATTCGGACCGGTAAACACGCACCGAATCATCCCCGAACCGCTCCCGCGCCTGCGCCTCCGACAGCCCGACCGTACCCACCGGCGGGTGGGAGAAAATCACCGAAGGAATATTGTCGTAGCTCAGGCGCCGGTCCGGCTGGCCGCCGAACAACCGGTCCGCCAGGCGCCGGCCGGCGGCGATGGCGACCGGAGTCAGTTGCGCCTTTCCGGTGACGTCGCCCACGGCGCAGATTCCGCTGACACTGGTATTCTGGTGGGCGTCCACGACCACGTGCCCGCGGGGTCCCGTTGCGACGCCCGCCCCGGGGAGATCGAGTGCCGCGGTGTTGGGGCTCCGGCCGATCGCCCACAACAGGCAATCGAACCCTTCGAATTCACGCCCGTCGGCGGTTCGTACGGTCAGGCCGCCATCGCCGGATTGCACCGATTCGGGCACCGCGCCGGTGACCACGTCAATTCCCGCCGCGCGCATGTGCTCGACGAGATGCCGGCCGAGCGCGGACTCGAAGGCACGCAGGAGGCCGTCGTATCGAACCAGTTGCACCACCTCGCCGCCCAGCGCTCGCAGCACCCCGGCAAGCTCCACCGCGATATAGCCGCTGCCGATCACGGCCGTGCGGCGGGGTAACGCCTCAAGCTCGAAAAATCCGTCGGAGGTAATTCCCCGTTCAGCCCCGGGCAGGTCGGGGACGATGGGATAACCGCCCGTGGCGATGAGCACATGGTCGGCGCCAAGGACATGGCCGCGGTCCGTCGTGACCCGATTCGCCGCGGTGAAGCGCCCGCCCCCCCGAACCCAGTCGATGGACTTGCGCTCCAGGTTCCGCCGGTAGATCCCGTTGAGCCTCTTCACATAGGCGTCGCGGCGGAGCTTGAGCGCCGCCCAGTCGTGGCCGTGGCGGGTGACGCTGAAGCCGTAGCCGGCTGCGTCATCCAGGGCGTGCGCCAGTTGAGCCGCGTTCCACATCACCTTCTTCGGAACGCAGCCGACGTTCACACACGTGCCGCCCAGCCGTCCGGGCTCGACTACCGCCACCCGGGCACCGTACTCCGCGGCGCGCTGCGCCGCGGCCAGGCCGCCGCTGCCGCCACCCAGAACGACGAAATCGTAAGTCGTCACCGTAAAGCCCCCAGCCACCCGAAATCGAGGCGCAGCTTAACAGGAAAGATGGTAGTGTTTCGCTCGGCCCAGGGCGGGTTGATTCTGCTGCTGCGACAGTCCGGCATCGACAAGGGAGGACACAAGGAACCGTGAAGATCGCGACCTGGAACGTCAACAGCCTCCGGGTTCGGCTGGAGCACGTCACAGACTGGCTGAAGCAGGCCGAGCCCGACGTGCTGGGGCTGCAGGAAACCAAGGTGACCGACGACCTGTTTCCCGCGGATGCGTTCGAGGACCTGGGTTACCACGTCGCCTACAGCGGCCAGCCCACCTACAACGGCGTCGCGATGGTTTCCCGGCTGCCGCCGGCGGATGTCGTCGTCGATCTGGACGGCTTCGAGGACCCCGCGCGGCGGGTGCTGGGCGCCACCTACGGCGACGTTCGCGTGCTCAATCTGTACGTCCCCAACGGGCAGAGCGTGGGCTCGGAAAAGTACGACTACAAGCTCGCATGGCTGGCGGCGCTTGCAACCACCCTGCGGCGCGGTCTGCGGCGCCACAGCCACATGGTCGCCGTCGGCGATTTCAATATCGCCCCGGATGATCGGGACGTTCACGATCCCGTTCTGTGGGAGGGCAAGATACTGTGCAGCGACAGGGAGCGTGCGGCACTGGGCGATATCCTCGCTACGGGTTTCGAGGACACCTTCAGGCTGTTCGAGCAGGAGGAAAAGAGCTTTAGCTGGTGGGACTACCGCGCCGGTGGGTTTCGCAGGAACAACGGCATGAGAATCGACCTGATACTGGCGTCGACCGCGATGAGCGCCGCCTGCACCGGGTGCTCGATCGACATGGCGCCGCGCAGGCTGCAAAGGCCATCGGACCACACGCCGGTCGTGGCCGAGTTTTCGCTGCCTTGATCGCAGCACCAGGCTCGCTTTCGCCATGTTGCCGCCGACCGGGCAATGTGGTCTATTCAGTCAACCAACAATAGGGAGGATAGCCGGATGCTGAAGAAAATTGTCGGATACTACCTGGTCCTGGTGGCGGTGCTGGTCGGCGCACATGCCGTCGTCGAGCCGCTTTACCATGTCTCCACCGAAGCCCGGCCGTACAGTGCGAACTGGGACATTCTGAACGCGATGATGATCGTGGCGCTCGTCCTCGGCATCGTCTACGGCTATCTCCGCAAGAGCGCCGCCGACAGCGACGGGGGCGGGGTGACCCGCGAATACCTTGCCGCGAACACGCTTTTCTACGGCTTCCTGTTCGTGAGCATCCTGTTCTTCTGGAACTGGTTCAATCTCCTGAGCCCGGAATTCACGGCCATTGGGGAGGAGACGGTTTCGCTGGTGTGGATCGTCATCGACGCGCTGCTGCCGTTGGTCACCGGCGCCATGGGAATCCATCTCGCGCGAAGCGGCGGCGACTGACGGGCTTGCATGGAAAACCCTTTTCCGTGTGCGTCAACGCACCGCTCGCCGGGGCGATAACCGCTCCGCACCGGAACCGGCGGCGCGGCCCAGGCTATTCGACAGTGACCGACTTGGCGAGGTTGCGGGGACGATCCGGATCGGTGCCCTTCAGCAGCGCCACGTGATACGCCAGGAGCTGCAGGGGCACCGCGTACAGAAGGGGTTCCTGAATCGGTTGCACGTGGGCGGGCATGCGCAGAATCCGCACGCCGTCATCGGCGCCGAACTTAACGGCAGGATCGGCAAATACGTACAGCCTGCCGCCGCGCGCCCGGACTTCCTGAAGGTTCGACTGCAGCTTTGCCAGCAACTCGTTGTTGGGCGCCACGGCCACCACCGGCATGTCGTCGTCGACCAGCGCCAGCGGACCGTGCTTGAGTTCACCGGCCGCATAGGCCTCCGCGTGGATGTAGGAGAGTTCCTTGAGCTTCAATGCCCCTTCCATGGCCACCGGATTGAGCGCCCCGCGGCCCAGGAAAAGGGCATGGTGCTTGTCGGCGAAATCGCGCGCCAGTTCCGCGATGGCGCCCTCCAGCAACAGGCTCTGCTCCACCAGGCCGGGCATTTCCGCCAGGTGGTTCACAAACAGGCGCTCGTTCTCGGCAGGTGCGCCGCCGTGCCGGGCCAAGGCAATGGTCAGCATTAGCAGCGCCGCCAGTTGCGACGTGAAGGCCTTGGTGGAAGCCACGCCGATCTCCACGCCCGCTCGGGTGAGGAGCACCAGGTCCGCCTCGCGGGTCAGTGAGCTCTCCGCCACGTTGCATATCGCGAGCGTCGCGAGATAGCCCAGGTCCTTCGCGGCTCGCAACGCCGCCAGCGTGTCGGCGGTCTCGCCGGACTGGGATATGGCGACGAAGAGCGTATTCTCCGGCACCACGGGAGACCGGTAGCGATACTCGCTGGCGATATCCACCGCACAGGGCAGCCGCGCGACCTCTTCCAACTGGTACCGCGCGACGAGTCCGGCATGGTAGCTGGTCCCGCAGGCGACGATGTGCACGCCCGCGGTACGCGCAAGGATCGATTGCGCGGCCGTGCCGAAGGCTGCATCGGAGACCGCGCCGTCTTCGATACGGTTCTCCATGGCCCGGGCCAGTGCCGCCGGCTGTTCGTGGATCTCCTTTTCCATGAAGTGGCGGTGATGCCCCAGGTCCACCGCGTCGGCGGTCTGCTCGCTTTGCCGAACCGGGCGTTGGGCCTCTCGTCCGGCCGCATCGAAAATCGTCACCGCCTCTCGCGTGACGACGGCGACATCCCCCTCCTCCAGAAACTGGAACCGTCGCGTAACCGGCACCAGCGCGGCCACGTCCGACGCCACCAGGTTGCCGTTGCCGCCCAGGCCCACGACCACCGGCGTGCCGACGCGGGCGGCGATCAGCGCGTCCGGTTGTTCCGCGCTCAGAACCACCATAGAGGCGTGCCCGCCATCCAGTTCGGGGACCGTGAGGCTCACGGCAAGCCGCAGGTCGCCGGTGCGCGCAAGGTGATAGTGCACGCGGTGTGCGATCACCTCGGTGTCGGTGTCGGAGCGGAATTCGTACCCTTCGGACTCCAACAGCTCGCGCAGCGCCGCATGATTCTCGATGATGCCGTTGTGTACGACGGCGACTCCGCCGGATGTATGGGGATGGGCGTTGGCTTCGCTGGGCCTGCCGTGGGTCGCCCAGCGGGTATGGGCAATGCCCGAGGAGCCGCTCAAGGGGGCCCCGTTCAGTGCGTCCCGCAGCGTCTGGACCTTGCCCAGCCGCCTCAGGCGCCGCAGCTTGCCGCCACTGGCCAGTGCCACGCCCGCGGAGTCGTAGCCGCGGTACTCCAGACGCCGCAACCCTTCCATCAGGACCGGGGTCACGTCCCGGTCCGCGACCATTCCGACGATGCCGCACATCTCTAGCGCTCCAGTTACGACTCGCGCTTGGTCGGCCGCTTCCAGCCCTTGACCGAACTCTGGCGCTTCCGGGCCACTGCCAGGGTTTCGGCAGGAACATCCCGGGTAATTGTAGAGCCCGCCGCGATGGTCGCGCCCTCGCCGACCTGCAGCGGTGCGACCAGCATTGAACCGGAACCCACAAAGACCCGGTCGCCGATCTCCGTGCGGTGCTTGTTGGCGCCGTCGTAGTTGCACGTCACGGCACCGGCGCCGATGTTGCTGTCACGGCCAATGTTCGTATCGCCGACATAGCTCAAATGGTTCACCTTTACGCCCGAGGCCAGCCGGCCCGCCTTGACCTCGACGAAGTTGCCCACCTTGACGCGCTCGTCGAACTCGGTCCCGGGCCGCAGCCGTGCGAAGGGGCCGATCTCGCAGTCACTGCCGGCGATGACCCCATCAATGACGCAGTTGGCGTGCACAGTGCAATCGTCGCCAAGCCAACTTTCCGAAATTACGGCGTTCGGGCCGATGCGGACCCGATCCCCGAGCGTGACATTTCCGCTGAAAACTGCTCCCACGTCGATGAACACGTCGCGGCCCACGGCCAACCGGCCGCGCAGATCGAACCTGGAGGGGTCGGCAAGCGTGACCCCCCGGTCCAGCAGTTCCCTGGCGTAACGCCGCTGCATGGCTCGCTCCGCTTGAGCCAGTTGCCGACGGTCGTTTACGCCCATTGCCTCATCCGGACCGGCCACCGGAACACCGCACACCGGCACATCGTCTGCCACCGCCATGGCGATCACGTCGGTCAGGTAGAGTTCACCCTGGCTGTTGGCGCTGTCCAGTCGGCCCAGCCAGCGGCGGGCGGCCTCGGCGGGCAGCACCATGACGCCCGTGTTGATTTCCTTGACGGCAAGCTCCTCCGGGCTGGCGTCGGAATCCTCGACCACCGCCGCGACAGACCCCACCTCGTCGCGCAAAACGCGACCGTAACCGGATGGCTCGTCGACCGTCGCGGTCAGCAGCCCCAGCCCTTGGCCATCGGTCTGCTCGATCAGGCGCTCAAGGCTGGTGGGGGAAATCAGCGGCATGTCGCCGCACAGAACAAGAACCCGATTCCCATCCGGGATACGTGGAAGCGCCTGAGCAAGTGCGTGTCCTGTGCCGAGTTGTTCGGTCTGATGGGTCCAGATCAGGTCCCGACCTGCGAAAGCGTTGCGCACGGCTCCCCCACCGTGCCCATAGACGATGTTGAGTGTGTCCGGACCAAGTGCCTCCGCTGCATCCAGGGCGTGGGACAGTATCGGTCGCCCGGCGAGGGATTGCAGCACCTTCGGACGCGAGGAATTCATGCGCCGCCCCTGACCGGCGGCCAACACCACAACAGTCACGGGGCTGGGTGGATCGCGTTCCGGAGCATTCATGCCATCTCTGCTGGATGGTTGTACAACATCGGTCCGACACAACGGGACCGAACGCTTCCATTTTTTTCTCAGATCATCCAGTTCGTCTTCTTTGCAGATGACCTTTTCGTACTTTAACAAATCCGGATGCATTTGCTCGTGTGAGAATCCTGTGGGAGTGCGCCTTCGTCTGTTTACAACCCAAGAAGCTCTGGGTCGCATATCCCAAGATAGCGCGCCACGAAGTTGGCCGGAACTCCCAGGAGCCCTCCCAGCGCACTGTAAGTGCAGCGGACCTTGACGGCGTTCAGGCAGTCAAGAACCTCATTGGTAACACACTGTCTGTCGTTCTCAGTCACAAGAATTTGTCTTCCGGTCAACCTCAATGAGACGGGGCCTCATCATCGCGTAGCCACGCCCGCTCAACTCCAGATTTCGCGCGAGCTTCTTGGCGAGCACTTCGAGACGGCTCCGAAAATAAGCTCGTTCAGATTCATTTGTGAATGCGGTCGGCGCAGCCAGTATCACGTCCGCGTAATACTTGTTTTCACCGTTGATGCCGCTTTGGCGGATTGGTGGACAGGTCATTATGTATGCTCCGCTCAAATTCGCCCGCTGAAGCTCGTCGAAACGCCGACCGACCGGATTGAACGGGTCCAGGTTCAGGGCAAACAGCAGGACCGCAGAGCATTGCGCGATCTTCCCCATCATCGGGAGAATGCTTTCGGCCCGGTTGTAGCCATTTCCGTTGGGCTTCAGGAAATCGGCATAGGGATCGATCATGATCAGATCCTTGCCCGATGTCTCATGTTGAATGACTTCAAGGGCGTCATATGCGTCATATGCGTCGTATGCATCCGAACCTGCAAGCGCAGGGAACTCATCTTCGAGCATCTTCACTCCCGAGTTTCGAAGCCTGTTCCGGCACCCTTCGTCGCGGTCGGAAGCGACAACGGACAGCCGACCGCCAAACCGATCTCCCATCTTCTGCGCCAACTTCCGCGCCAACATTCCGCTGCCATAATATCTGCCGAAACTAACGTCGGGCTGGGCCTCATGAAGAGCGCATCCGGACAAACCGTTGACGCGCTTGATTATTTCTTCACCTACGCCGGTACGGCAAGGCTCTCCCCCGAACAAATCGAGAAAACGAATCGGCTTAGCGGAGCGGAAAATCAGCGACGCGCGAAGAAATTCGGCAAGGACGCCGTGCTTTAGAAGGTCTCCGGCGTTCCCCATATCGTAGCGAAGAGATGTCTGCCCGGAATTGCCCATTCGGTAAAGCGCCGCTGTTCGGAGGCCCGGCGAGACTGCGCTCGACGGTGGATGTCCACGTGCAATTGTAACGCGTGACCGCCCGCACCCGGGGGATACGATGCGGCGGCGAGTGTTCCTGCCCGACGGGCGTGGACACTCATTCTGGGAGAGCAGGATCACTTGGGAAATCATGGGGACACGCCGCCCCGAAGTCCCTGAAAGAAAATAAATCAATGACTTGCACATTTTCCATACAAGGTCTCCCGACAGACCGCCGTGTCGAGTGAGTCTCCCCAAGGTGTTCAAAAGACCGAACCCAAGGCTATCCGGCCCCATTTCTCGGCGAATCGCCTCGATAGAAAGGCTGACCTGCCACCGCTTTTTCGTGGACCATCGCGGGCTCTGCTATCATTTTGAATGGATGTCCAATGAGCGACGCCATGGCCGCGGCGAAGTGAATCGACGACCTGAAAGAGGCGGGCCTCAGTTACGATCAGGCCCGCATTCTGGTCGAATTCATTGTCCGCTCGCAGGAACACCTCGCGACCAAGGAAGACATCAAAGCGCTGGAAAACAGAATCGGCGGCCTGGAGGTCAATATCGCTGCCCAAGGCGTCAGGATTGACTCTCTGGCGGTCGAAATGAAGGCTTTCGAAGCAAAATTCACCCGCCAACTGTATGTGTTCGGATTCGGCATCGTCGGATCGATGATCGCCATCATGGGCCTGTTCCTATCCTTGCAGATGCCCGGCTGAATCCAGAGGGCACGATTCACCGACCGGTTCACGCAGGGATACTACAGCTTCCTCGCGTTAGGCAGCGCGGCCATCTTTCGATCCAGCGTGAAAACCTCCAGGTCCGCGCGATCGTAGCCGTTCGCGATCAGCCGGTCGAACAGACCCGGCTTGCCGGTTGCCATAAGTGCTTGAATGACCGCTCTGCCGTTCAGTGGGCGTACCAGCCCGCTATCCTCCAGGAGCATATACAGGGCGGACTTGGCATCGCCCGTGGAAACGCCATAATGATGCTGGACCGCGATATAGGTTTCGCCGATCACCTGATTGGATGCGAAAAATTCGTAATCCCGCTCATCCACCAGCGAGGCCAGCTTCGCAACGCATCGTTCGTATTCGGGTCGCGGATCCCTTGTAAGCAACCTGACCAGGACGGAAGTGTCAATCCCGTAACGCCGGATCATGCGCTTGCTTCCGAAACTCAGCCAGATCGAACGTGCCTCGCCCCCGCTTGATCTTGTCGTGCAAAGCGCCTACGCGGGAAAGGTCTACTCGCCGTGGCCGAAGAATGAAGCCTTCATCGCCCTCCACCAGTTCCAGCCGATCGCCTGGTCCGACGCCCAGCGCGTCAAGCACACGGGCGGGAAACGTAACTTGCCGCTTGGAGGTTATCTTTACAACCACGACCTGCTTCCTTACCAAATTTTAAATTGTTGTAAGGAACCTAGTTGAAACTAAGCGCCCGGTCAACCCGCTCGGTGGAATTCATCCGCCGCCCCCGGCCAGCCGCCAGGACCACGACGGTGAGCGGCATGGCCCGAACACGATCCGAAACGTTGCGCATCAATCGAATTCCAGCCGGGCAGGACCCTTGGACAACCAATCTTCTCCCCCGAAGGCGACAAGCGCGATATAGAGGCATTGCGCGCTTGTATCCGGCCGAAAAACAATAGTGATCTTGTAATCCCACCCGCCGTGGCGCACCGGCCAGCCTTCGAGCGAAGCGGACAGGCGAACCCCCGAAAATGGGTTTCCCGCGATGTCTTTCAGCAGGTCGTCGATTTCATCGAGCCGACGCTCTGCCGCGGCAACGTTTCCATCTGTGGCCTCCACGATGTGCTCGGCTATCGCGATGATGTCCTGCTCGACCAGCGGATGCCGAACCTGACGCATCACCCCCGCAAAGCTTTGTCTTTCGACTCGGCGAGCTTTTGCAGATGGCGCCGAGCGCCCCTGGTCACTTCATCGAGCGCGCCGACGGGTACCCACTGGTCGACAGGCAGGCGCAGGCGGCGTTCAACTTCGGCGCCCAGAAGCATCCGCTCCCGTTCGCGGACCGCCTTTGCGCGTGCGAGTTCTCCGGATACCGCCGCGCTGACATTCGCGTATTCGCCCTCTTCGACCAGTTGCCGCGCAAACGCGAACGCCGATTCGGTGAAGGAGACGCTCTGTTTGTGGACAGCCATGAACGGCTCCCTTCGACTCGGTGCTCTATTGGCGCACCATAGCGCAGAGGCGCGCTTCCCGCAATCGCCGCCGCTTGCAGCCAAAGCGCCGTTCGAGCGGCAAGCTTCTTGCGCCTGACCGCCGCAATATGCGTCCCGAACCGTCGCCTCAGCGCTTGCCCCTGAGCTTCTCGGCCGCGCGGTATCGGGCTTCGGCCTCGACGAGTTCCCGTTGCGCCTGTTCCAGGCCGATCTCGCCGTGGCGGCCTTCCAGCGCTTCGCGGGCACGCTCGCGCGCCGCCAGCGCCGCGGCCTCATCGAGATCCTCCGCGCGTGCGGCGCTGTCCGCCAGCACCGTCACCAGCCGGGGCTGCACTTCCAGAACGCCGCCGGTCACGAAGAACAGCCGTTCCTCGCCTTCGGGTGGCTGGACGCGCACTTCGCCGGGCTTGAGATACGTCAACAAAGGCGCGTGGCGCGGTGCTATCCCGATCTCGCCCAGCGCGCCGGGGGCAAACACCATCCGGGCTTCGCCGGAAAAAATCGCGCCTTCGGCGCTGACGATCTCGACCTGAATGGTGGCCATGACAAAGACTCCAATCAGCGCGAACCGTCAAACGGGCCGACACGCACCTGAAATGCCGCGACAATTGCGTTTCGCACCATCGCCACAATTGCTCTCGACCGCATCGCCATGTCCCCGCAGGCGTCCGCCCAGCTCCTCCGAGTCGCCACGGACCTACTGCAGGCTCTTGGCCCGCTCTTCCGCCTCGTCGATGGTGCCGATCATGTAGAACGCCTGCTCCGGCAGGTGGTCGTACTCTCCGGCGACGATCGCCTTGAACCCGCTCACCGTGTCCTTCAGTGGCACGTACTTGCCCGGCGAGCCGGTAAAGGTCTCGGCCACCGTGAAGGGTTGGGAGAGGAAGCGCTGAATCTTGCGCGCCCGCTGCACGATCAGCTTGTCGTCTTCCGAGAGCTCGTCCATGCCCAGGATGGCGATGATGTCCTGGAGTTCCTTGTAGCGCTGCAGCACGGCCTGCACGGAACGCGCCGTCTGATAGTGCTCCTCGCCGATGATGTTGGGGTCCAGCAGGCGGCTGGTGGAGTCCAGCGGGTCCACCGCCGGATAGATACCCAATTCCGCGATCTGCCGGGACAGCACCAAGGTCGCGTCCAGATGCGCAAACGTGGTGGCCGGCGACGGGTCGGTCAGGTCGTCCGCGGGCACGTAGACCGCCTGGAACGAGGTGATCGAGCCGGTGCTCGTGGACGTGATGCGTTCCTGCAGCACGCCCATCTCCTGGGCCAGCGTGGGCTGATAACCCACGGCGGAGGGCATCCGGCCCAGCAACGCCGAGACCTCGGTGCCGGCCAGCGTGTAACGGTAGATGTTGTCGATGAACATCAACACGTCCCGGCCCTCGTCGCGGAAGCACTCGGCGATGGTCAGGCCGGTGAGCGCCACGCGCAGCCGGTTGCCGGGTGGCTCGTTCATCTGCCCGTAGACCAGGGAGACCTTGTCGAGGACTTCCGACTCCTTCATCTCGTAGTAGAAGTCGTTGCCCTCGCGGGTCCGCTCGCCCACCCCGGCGAACACGGAATAACCGCCGTGTTCCTTGGCGATGTTGTTGATCAATTCCATCAGCGTCACGGTCTTGCCGACGCCGGCGCCCCCGAACAGCCCGATCTTGCCGCCCTTGGCGATGGGCATGATCAGATCGATGACCTTGACGCCGGTCTCGAGCAACTCGGTCGTCGGGGACTGTTCCTCGAAGGTCGGCGGGTCCCGGTGAATGGGCAGCCGCTCTTCCTCGCCTATGGCCCCGGCCTTGTCGATGGGGTTGCCAAGGACGTCCATGATGCGCCCCAGGGTCTTCTCGCCCACCGGGACGGTGATGGGCGCCGCCGTGTTGTCCACCGTCAGCCCGCGTTTCAGCCCCTCGCTGGGACCCATGGCGATGGCCCGCACCACGCCGTCTCCCAACTGCTGCTGGACCTCCAGCGTGAGATCCCGGTCCTTGAGTATCAGAGCGTCGTAAACGCTCGGAATGGCGTCCCTTGGAAACTCCACGTCAACGACCGCGCCGATGACCTGAACAATCGTACCCGTGCTCATGGAATGCTCAACCTTCCTCTGTTTGCGGAATCGCTAGACGGCTGCCGCGCCGCCGACGATCTCCGATATCTCCTGGGTGATCGCCGCCTGGCGGGCCTTGTTGTAGACCAGTTGCAGCTGATCGATGAATTTCCCCGCGTTGTCCGTGGCGGCCTTCATCGCCACCATCCTGGACGCCATCTCGCAGGCCACGTTTTCCACCGCGCCGCGATACACCTGCGCTTCAAGATAACGCTCCAGCACGTTGTTCAGAAGCTCGGCGGCATCGGGCTCGTAGATGTAGTCCCAGTGGTCCTGCAGTTCTTCGGCGTCCACCGGTTCCACCGGCACCAGCGTGCTGATGGTCGGCGCCTGGGTCATGGTGTTGACGAAGTCGTTGTAGACCAGGAACAACCGGTCGATCGTCCCGTCCTTGTAGGCGTTCGTCATGGTGGTGATCGGGCCGATGAGATCCGCCACCCTGGGCACGTCGCCCAGGTGCGTTGCCGCCGACACGATGTTCGTCTTAAGCCGGCGGAAAAACGCCAGCCCCTTGGCGCCGAGAATGCACAAGTCGGCTTCAACGCCCTGGCCCTGCCAGCGGCCGATGTCATTGAGCAGCGTGCGGAACAGGTTGACGTTCAGCGATCCGCACAGGCCCCGGTCGGTGGTGACCACCAGGTAGCCGACCCGCCTGATCGCCCGCGTTTTCAGGTAGGGATTGTGGAAATCGGGACCGGCCTGGGACAGATGGCCGATCACGCGGCGAATACTTTCCGCATAAGGCTTGGCGGCGTTCATCCGGTCCTGGGTCTTGCGCAGCTTGGACGCGGCCACCATTTCCATCGCCCGCGTGATCTTCTGCGTGTTCTTCACGCTGTTGATCTTGGTCCGGATTTCCTTGCCGACCGCCATTCAGTTCTTCCTCGAGACCCGCCTTCGGTTCCTGGTGTCGTGTCCCACAAGTACGTGACTAATACGCGCCCGACGCCTTGAATTCGTCGAGCAGCGCCTTGAGGCCGGCCCGGATTTCGTCATCGTAGGCGCCGGTACTGTCGATCTTCGCCATCAGGTCCTCGGCATTGGCCCGGGCGTGGGCGTGCAGTGCCGATTCGAAGGGCACGACATTTTCCACCTCGACATCGTCCAGGTAGCCCTCGTTCACGGCGTACAGGGCTATCCCCATCTCGGCCACCGACATCGGCGCGTACTGGGGCTGCTTCATCAATTCGGTGACCCGCTGGCCGCGCTCCAGTTGCCGCCGGGTGGCCTCGTCGAGATCGGAGGCGAACTGCGCAAAGGCGGCCAGCTCGCGATACTGCGCAAGGGACAGGCGGATGCCGCCGCCGAGCTTCTTGACGATATCGGTCTGGGCCGCGCCGCCCACGCGCGACACCGACAGCCCCGCGTTGATGGCCGGCCGGATGCCGGCGTTGAACAGGTCCGTCTCCAGGAAGATCTGCCCGTCGGTGATCGAGATCACGTTGGTGGGCACGAAGGCCGAGACGTCGCCCGCCTGGGTCTCGATGATCGGCAGCGCGGTCAGCGAGCCGGTCCGGCCCTTGACCTCGCCCCCGGTGAATTCCTCAACGTAGCGCGCGTTGACCCGTGCGGCACGCTCCAGCAGGCGGGAATGCAGGTAGAACACGTCGCCCGGATATGCCTCGCGGCCGGGCGGGCGCCGCAACAGCAGCGAGACCTGCCGATACGCCCAGGCCTGCTTGGTCAGGTCGTCGTAAATGATCAGCGCATCCTGGCCACGGTCGCGGAAGTACTCGCCCATGGCGCAACCCGCGTAGGGCGCGATGTACTGCATGGCCGCCGATTCCGAGGCGGAAGCGGCCACCACGATGGTGTGCTCCATGGCGCCTTCCTGCTCCAGGCGGTTGACCACATTGGCCACCGTGGAATTCTTCTGGCCGATGGCGACGTAGATGCAGACAATGTCGCCGCCGCGCTGATTGATGATGGCGTCGATGGCGACCGCGCTCTTGCCGGTCTGGCGGTCGCCGATGATGAGTTCCCGCTGGCCGCGGCCGATGGGCACCATGGAGTCGATGGATTTCAATCCGGTCTGGACAGGCTGGGATACCGATTGACGGTCGATCACCCCCGGCGCCACCTTCTCGATGGGCGACGATTCCACGGTATCGATGGGGCCCTTGCCGTCGATCGGGCTACCCAGCGAGTCCACCACCCGCCCGAGCAGCGCCTCGCCCACCGGCACTTCCAGAATCCGGCCGGTGGTGCGAACCGTGTCGCCCTCGCGGATGTGCTTGTACTCGCCGAGGATCACGGCGCCGACGGAGTCCTGTTCCAGGTTGAGCGCGAGGCCGAAACTGCCGCCCGGAAACTCGATCATCTCACCGTACTGGACATCGGCCAGGCCGTGGATGCGGACGATGCCGTCGGTCAACATGACCACGGTGCCGACATCGCGCGCCTCGGCCCTGGCATCGAAGTTCTCGATGCGTTGCTTGATGAGTTCGCTGATTTCCGACGCTTTCAATGCCATGTGATTTCCTCTTGCCCGCGCCAAGTCAGGCGGTCAACGCCCCGGCGAGTTCGGCCAGCCGGGTCCTGACGGAACCGTCGATCACCTGGCCCTCGGCCTGGATGACGGCGCCGCCGAGTAATTCGGGGTCTTGCTGTAATTCGAGTTCCACGGCCCTGCCCAGCTTCTGTTCCAGGGCCGAGCTGATTCGGCTGACCACGGCCGGCTCCACGCCGGCGGCGGTGATCAATTGCACCTTGACGGTATTCTCCGCACGGGCCTTCAGCGCGTCGAACCGCGTGGATATTTCCGGCAGAACCTCGAGCCGGCGATTCTCGGCGAGGAGTCGAAGCAGGTTGCGGCCGTGCCCGGAATCCAGCGCGTTGCCCTCATCGGCGTCGGCGCAGACCGACAGCAGGAAAGAAACCCGCGCCGCGTTGTCGAGTTCGCGCCTGGCCAGAAACGCCCTGGCGTCGGGATTGCCTACCACGCCGGCCACGCCGCGCAAGGCCTCCGACCAGCCGGACAGGCTGTCATTTTCCCTGGCCAGTTCGAAGATCGCGCGGGCGTACGGCCGCGCCAATGTCCCGGTTTCAGCCATGGCTACACTTCCGCTCCACGCCCGCCGCTAAAGCTCCGCGGCGAGACGGTCGAGCAGCTCACGATGCGCCTCGGGGTCGATTTCGCGGGCCAGCACCTTTTCGGCGCCCGCCACCGCGATGACCGCCACCTGGTTGCGCAGTTCGTCGCGCGCCCGGTTGACTTCCACGTCGAGCTCCGCTTGGGCGCTTTCGAGCCGCTTGCGCTTCTCATCCTCGCCCTCGGAGCGGGCCTCATCGACGATGCCGGCCGCCCGCGCCGAAGCCTTGTTGAGGATGTCGCGCGCCTGCTCGCGGGCCGCCGCGATGATGGTCTGCGCCTCCGCTTCGGCGGACTCCAGGTCGCTGCGCCCCTGTTCCGCAGCGGCGAGGCCGTCGGCGACCCGCTGCTCGCGCTCTTCCATGGCCTGGATGATGAGCGGCCAGATGTAGGTCATGGTGAACCACACCAGCAGGGCGAATACCAGCATCTGTACGAACAGTGTGACGTTGATACTCACGGTTTACCTCCGGGGACGATGTCGGCTTCGTCCAGATTGATCAGCCGCCGCCGACGGTATTCAGCGCCGTGCTCAGAAACGGGTTGGCGAAGGTAAAGAACAGCGCCACGCCCACGCCGATCATGGTGACCGCATCAAGCAGACCGGCGACGATGAACATCTTGATCTGCAGCATCGGCACCAGTTCCGGCTGCCGCGCCGCGCCTTCGAGAAAGCGGCCGCCAAGCAGGCCGAAGCCGATGGCGGTGCCCGCCGCGCCCATGCCGATCAACAGGGCCACGGCCAAGGCGGTCATTCCCTGTACGTTGGCGACTAAGTTTGCAAGTTCCATAACTCCTCCTATATTCAGCAAGGCCGCGAAGCCTTCGAACTAATGCTCTTCGTGGGCCATACTCAAGTAAACAATGGTCAACATCATGAAGATGAATGCCTGCAAGGTGATGATCAGGACATGGAACAGCGCCCATATCAGCCCCAGGATCACCTGGATGATCAGATACGCGATCGTGTCGGCGGAAAAGAGATTCAGCGCCGTTTCGGTCAGTGTGTGCCCACCCGCCGACAGCGTGAACAGTGCGATCAGTATGAAGATCAGCTCGCCGGCGTAGAGGTTGCCGAACAGCCGCAACGCCAGCGATACCGGCTTGGCGATTTCCTCCACCAGTTTCAGCAGGAAGTTGAACGGCAACATCCACTTGCCGAACGGGTGGAAAAACAATTCCTTCGCGAATCCGCCCACGCCCTTGATCTTGATGCTGTAGAAGATCATGAGCAGGAAAACGCTGATCGACATGCCGAAGGTGATGTTGAGATCGGTGGTCGGCACGACCTTCATGTACTCGATCCCCATGATGACCCCGACCTCGGGCAACAGGTCCACCGGCACCAGGTCCATGAAATTCATCAGGAATATCCAGCAGAAAATCGTCAGCGCCAGCGGCGCGATGAGCCTGCTTGAACCGTGAAAGCTGTCCTTGACCTGGGTGTCGACGAATTCCACCATGATCTCGACGAAATTCTGCCAGCGGCCCGGCACGCCCGAAGTGGCCCTGACCGCCGCGAACCGGAAGCTGCCGGCAAACAGGATTCCCAGCACCACGGCGTAGAAGACGCTGTCCAGATGCAGGTTCCAGAACCCTTCGCCCACATGCAGGTTGGTGAGGTGGTGGACGATGTACTCGGTGGCGTTCGCGGGGCCTTCGTGGGTGTCTTCCATGCCTACTTCCCGGCCTTCCTGTTGCCCTGCCGCCCGGCCTCCCCGGCCAGCGAGTCACCCGTGCCCCGGAGCAATGCCGCCCAGAACACCACCAGGGTCGCCCCGAAACCGCCGATCATCGCTCCGAATACCACTTCCACGTTCATCAATACCAATGCGAACAGCACCGCCGTTATCAGCAGCTTGAAAGCCTCTCCCCGAAACAGCCGACCGAAAATCTTCGCCGGTTCCCTGCTCGCCCCGGGCCGGAACGTGCCGGCTACCTGCACGAGGCTGGCCAGTGTGCCGATGCCGCCGCCCAGCAACGCCGAGACGGCTCCGGCAGTGCCCGCCAGCACCAGTCCGGCGGCGGCGCCCAGCAATGTGACGCCGGCCTGTGCCCCGACAATCCCGAATGCGGTCCTGCGCGCCTGGCGGAACCGTTCATCCAAATCGCTCACATGCAGACCGTGTGCCCGTAAAATTCCGCTGCATCGGATAAAGAAAAAGCCACACCCGAGGCGTCGCTTCTGGGAGGAATTTCTACTGCCTGAACGCCGCCGGTATCCTATAGATTTGTCGGCCCGCGATCAAGGCGAGCCGGGCCACTGTCCGGGATGGTCGAGGATGCCCGCCAGGATCGTTCAGGACCTTGGGCTGCGCCCCAGTTGCTCGATAATCCCCTCCAGCTCATCGACACCGTGATAGCGAATGATGACCCGCCCTCCCCTGGCGCGGTGGTCGATCCGGACCGTAGCGCCGAGCCGGTCGCTCAACCGGGTTTCCAGGCGCCGCACATCCGGGTCCCGGGCTGGCGCTGGCGGCTGCTTCTTCGCGGGCTGCGCCAACCGGTTCACGGCGCGTTCGGTTTCACGCACGCTCCAGCCCTGCTGAGCGGCGCGCCTGGCCAGGGCCACCAGCGCCTCGGGGTCCTCCAGCGCCAGCAGGGCTCTCGCATGCCCCATGTTCAGCGACCTCCCCTCGACCATCTCCTTGACCTCGTCGGGCAGTTCCAGCAACCGCATCAGGTTGGTCACGGCCGCTCTTGAACGACCGACCGCGTCCGCGGCCTCGGCATGGGTCATATCGAATTCGTTCACCAGGCGCCTCAGCGCCCCGGCTTCCTCAAGCGGATTCAGGTCCTCCCGCTGCATGTTCTCGATCAGCCCGACGGCCACCGCCGCGCGATCGGGCATGTCCCTGACGAGGGCGGGGACCGCGTCGAGACCGGCCATTTGGGCGGCGCGCCAGCGACGCTCCCCGGCGACAATTTCGTAACGGGTTTCGGCTCCGCCTTCCAAGGCGTTCAAGGGACGTACGATGATGGGCTGTACCAGGCCCTCGGAGCGGATCGAGTCCGCCAACTCCTGAAGCGACTCCTGGCGCATGTCCACGCGCGGCTGGTAGCGGCCCCGTTCCAGGAGGTCGACGGGCACTTCGCGAAGACCATCCTGCGCGTCGGGCTGCGATGCCACCGGTTCGGCGCCCAGCAGCGCCTCCAGGCCGCGGCCGAGGCTTTTTCGCTTAGGCCGCATCGTTCACCGAAGCCGGTCGCGAATACAACGAGGCCTTGAGGAGGCGGATATCGCGGCAATCGGGTGAGGCAGGCGAGTTGGCCATGTGTTCCTCTCGTCGGCGGGAGCAGGCGCGAGTCATTGTATCGCAAGCCTGCCTGCGAGCGGCGTTCAAAGTGTCGCCGGCACCGCCTCGCGGCGGTTGATTTCACCGGCCAGCGCCAGGTAGGCCAAAGCCCCCGCGGAGGACTTGTCGTGATAGAGCGCGGGCTTGCCGAAACTGGGCGCTTCGGCCAGGCGCACATTGCGCGGAATCACGGTTCGGAACACTCCGTCGCCGAAATGTTCCAGAAGCTGGCTGGATACCTCCCTGGTCAGGTTGGTCCTGCCGTCGAACATGGTGCGCAGGATGCCGTGAATCCGCAGCGCCGGATTCACGCTGCGGCGGATCTCCTCCACGGTCTCCAGCAGCGCCCGCAGCCCTTCCAGCGCCAGGTATTCGCACTGAATGGGTATCAGGACGCCCGTGGCAGCCGCCAGGGCGTTGAGAGTAAGCATGTTGATAGCGGGCGGGCAATCCACCAGCACGTAGTCGTAGTCCTCTTTCAGCGGCGTGAGGATCTGCTTGAGCCGCCGCTCGCGCCCGGGGTGGGTAAGGAGCCTGACTTCGGCCACGGTGAGATCCTGATTGGCGGGAAGCACGCCGAATCCTCCCACGCTTGCGGCCCGAACCGCTGCGGACGCATCGCCTTCACCCAGGAGCAGGTCGCAGACGGTGACCTCCATGTCCTCCCGGTCCACGCCGCAGCCCACCGTGGCATTGCCCTGGGGGTCCATGTCCACCACCAGCACCCGCCGGCGCGTGGCGGCCAGGGACGCGGCAAGATTGATGCAGGTGGTGGTCTTGCCCACCCCGCCCTTGCGGTTGGCTATGGCGATGATCTGTGCCACGGAACCCAAGCCCTTTAGCTTGCGCCACAGGATGAGTCGCGGTCGAAAAAGTCGCGCGGACGGGTGACGAAATCGATCGAGAGAATACGGAAAATGAAGCACCGGTCACGATTCGGCCGCGCCCAGGCTGGACGCCGTCCCGTGCGCGGAACACAAATCTGTAGAGTCTGCGAACAAATTCGGGATTGATTCTGCGGCCAGTCCGGCATAATTTCATTCCTCATCCTGTTGCGCCTTGTATGGAACATACGTAACTCATTGATTTACGTCCGCGCAATGTTCCTTCCGCGACAGCGGGGCAGCGTGTTGCGCCGCCGTGGCACGCTTTAGCTTTTGCATGTTCGACTCCGCATATCTTCGCAAGCCGTCCTTCTCCTACAGCGGTATGATGAACCAAGCGGCCTGCGCCCGTGTGCCTAAATGGCGGAGCTGGTGGGCGCCGCCATCCAAAGGAGACCAAAGATGCCGGAAAAACAAGCCGTTGTTCAAGTCAGAGAGATAGACTTTGACACGGACAACCCTCGGATCAAGAAAGCGATCGAGAAATACGGAGGCCAGTTGACCCCGCAGCAGATTCACTTCGCCCTGAGATCCGCTGCAAACGGTCCCGCTTCTTCCTTCAGCAGTCTCAAGGACTCAGTCCGTGCCAGCAAGGGCATCCTCTCCCCAATAACGCTCATAAGGAAAGGCGGGCGATACATATGCATCGACGGGAATACAAGGCTTGCCATATACCGGGAATTCGACAAGGAGAACGTCGCGGGCGACTGGTCCCGAATCAAGTCGCTGATAATTGAGGGTGCCACGCAACCCGACATCGAGATGCGCCGCGTCTCCGCACATCTGGTCGGGGCGCGGGAGTGGCCCGCATATGAGAAGGCCCGCTATCTTCACTACCTTCGCAACGAAAAGCTGTGGGACTATGGCAGGTTGATCGAATTATGCGGGGGCAACAAGGCCGAAATAGAACGGCAAATCGACGCCTACCACGACATGAACGAGTTCTACCGGGACGTCGTGGATGACACCGCCTTCCAGATCGACCGCTTCAGCGGCTTCGTCGAACTGCAAAAGCCGCGGGTCAAGCAGGCCATTTTCGGCGCTGGTCTAGGCTTGGAGGACTTTGGCGAGTGGATTCGCGACGGGAAGATATATCGCTTGGAGGATACGCGGAAACTGCCACAAGTGTTGGCGGACGATGAGGCAAGGAGCATATTTCTTTCGGGAGGCCCCAGATCTATAGAGGACGCAGTTCGTTCGCTGGAGCAAAAGCGCGCGGCGGACCGCAATACTGACAAACTGCTCCTAATGGACGCATCGATTGCCGAGCTGGCAGATTTGCTAGTCAAACGGATCAACGAAATGCCCTACTCTGAAATCAGGGTTCTCAGAAACCGGGACCGGGAGGAATCAAGGGAACAGGTAGCCGTATTGGAGGATCTGGCGGTGCGGCTTGGAGGCTTGCTCCACGATGTCGCAGAGTGATGAACATCGCGTGCTGGTGCTCCATACAGTCGATGCGCTGATCCATCGCCACCCCGAAGTGAACATTGCGGCGGACATTCAGGCGAGCCCGGGCGACCCTGTCCCGCCTTTGATCGACGGGTTCAGGCCCGACATCTATGCTTGGCTGCCTCGGACTGGCTCGCTCGTCATCGCGGAAGCCAAGACGCACAGGGACATCTGGAACTCCCATACCCGTAGTCAGGCGCGCTCCTTTATTGCCCATATCGAAGACTCCGCTGGAGGACGGTTTATTCTGTGCGCTTGGGGCCACAACGCAGACCGCGCTAAAACGCTGCTTCGATTCTTGATGAGGGAACTCCGTCCTACAGGAGTATCGGCTCAGGTGTTCGACGGCTGCGATTTTTGGACGCTTGACGCGAGCAATGGCATCATATGGCATTTAGATTAAGAAAACCTCCCAGCTTTTCGGTCAAGCACAAAGCCTACGCCTACCAACTTGACGCGGTTCGGGCGGTACGGGACCTTCGCTATGCCGCCGTATTTCACGAACAAGGACTTGGGAAAACAAAAATTGCCATCGACCTGATGCTGCAATGGCTGGAAGAGGATGCAGTCGATACGGTTTTCGTAGTCACAAAGAAGACCTTGGTGCAGAACTGGGTGGAGGAACTCGCCGCCCATTCTTACGTTACACCCAGCGTCTTGTCTCAGGACCGGCGCAGAAACAGCATCGCACTGAATTCGCCGGTGCTCATTTACGTGATGAACTACGAAGTCATCAGCGCCAACCTGAAACTAATTCAAATGTTCCTTGATACATGCCGCGTAGCGGCCATTCTGGACGAGTCGCAAAAAATAAAAAACCCCGAATCGAAACTCACGCGGAACATGCATTGCCTGGCCGGGCGATTTGAGCGACGAGTCATACTGACGGGCACGCCGGTCGCAAATCGACCTTTCGACATCTGGTCGCAAATCAAATTCCTTGACGGTGGGCAATCGCTGGGGCAGTCGTTCGCCGCTTTCAAGGCTGAGATGGATTTGCCGCCAAGTTTGGCCGCGAAGGGTGGCTACGGTCGGAAGTTGGCGGAAGTCATGGCGAACATTGGCGATTTCGCAGTCAGGGAAACCAAGGAAACGGCGGGAATCCGGCTTCCAGACAAGACTATCGTGCCTCACTTCGTGTGCATGGAACCGGGGCAGCAGGAAGTCTATGACAACTATAAGATCCGGATGCGCCATGAGTTGCGAACCGGTGACGACTCCTTCATGGACAACGCGGAGCATGTGCTTAAGCGTCTGTTGCGGCTTGTGCAGTGCGCGTCCAACCCCGCGCTGATTGATTCACAATATGCCGAGGAGCCAGCCAAGCTGCTCAAGCTGCGAGAAGTTCTCGCAGGAGTTCGGACAGACGCGACAAAGGTCATCGTATGGACGAGCTTCGTTGAGAATGTCGAGTGGCTCAGGCGCAAGTTGTCCCGCTACGCTCCCGCCACCGTGCACGGGGGACATTCAACAGCGGACCGGAACGGCGAAATAGGGCGCTTCAAGCAAGATGAGAAGTGCCGCGTGCTTGTCGCCACGCCAGGCGCGGCAAAGGAAGGCCTCACCTTGACCATGGCAACCCACGCCGTGTTTTTTGATCGCGGCTTCAGCCTGGATGACTACATCCAGGCGCAGGACCGCATTCACCGAATCTCGCAACATGACGAGTGTTTTGTGCATAACCTGATGGTGGCGGGAAGCATTGATGAATGGGTCGATGCCCTATTGCATGCCAAGCATCACGCTGCCCGGCTGACCCAGGGAGACATGCGGCTTGCGGAGTTTCGGGAAGCCTACACCTTGGACATAAGCGATGTGCTGAAAGAGGTATTGGGGGAGACATAGCGGCTATCGGCCCATATTCGCCCAACATGACCGGCGAGCCATGGACAATCAAGGGGGGCCTTCCAGAACGCGCCCCTGTTTTCCGTCCAGTGACGGATGTAATCGACAGGTCAATGGCCACCACTGCGCACTTCTTCCAGCACGGCATCGATCATTTCCTTCGCCGCCCGTGGCGATGGCGACGTCTTGGCCAGCGCCCGGAAGACGTTTCGATAAATGTCCGCGTCCTGTTCTTCGAATAGTGCGTCGCCGTTACGGACCGCGCGGAAACCGTCCAGGCGCGCTTCAGCAGAATCCAGAATGCTCAGATTGCCGTGCTCTGCCTCGCCGCTCTTGACTATAGCGGTCCGAGCCTGCCGAACGCGCTGTGCTGCGCCCGCTATCAGGCAAGTGGCATCTCGGTGCGTCAAGTATCCAGAGCCGGCAAGCTCGCAAGTGTCGTCAATGTCAGCTAACAGGGATTGCAATTTGCGCGTCCTGTTACGCTTTTTCGATTCGTTACGGCAACGGTCCGCGATTTTGCGGCAAACCGCCGCGAGATGATTCTCGAAGTTACGAACATGCGGCCCGGGCTCAAAGTAATCGCGCCGGGCGTTGGGAACCATTTCCGAATCCAGCACATGGATTTCGCCAACACACCACCGATTGAAGCGCTCTTCCGGAAACAGGTGATCGAAAATCGACTCGTCTCCTATCTGAATGTTCCCCATGCGCGCCCGTATTCCCCGGATTCCCAATCGCTTGGGAATTGCGCCGAGATAGGATGAGTGCATCACCCAGCCCACTGCTGCGGCGTTACCTCCATTCAATGAGGGGATGCGCACAGGCTCCAACGCCTTGAAAGGGTCACTCTTGCCTTCCGAGAAGTCGATCGCGGGACCGTGCGGACGTGTAACCGGCATCGGGTCGCCCGCTATCGTCACGCGCAGGGACAACGGCGAAACATGCTCTGCAAAGACTTCATCGATCTCTTTCGCGAATGGGTGTCCCGACCGCATCGGAACGGGGCAGACCTCGCCGATATAGGCACGCACCAGCCGCTCATTCAGTATCGCTCCGGCGACGTGGCGCCCCACTCCGCGAATCTGCGCCTCGAAAAAATGTCCCGGTCGCTCAGTGCCACTGGGAGAGTCAACAGTTACGCAGGCACGGAGCGCGTCCCAGGTCGGCTTGGCGCCGCGCATGCGCCGATTGATTTCCAAACCGTCCCAAACCACCCTTGTGACGGGGCCGCCTGCGCTGGAGCGAGTCAGGAAAGTTACGCTATCCGCAAAAGCCAGCCCGGAAAGGCGCCCAATTCCACGAAACCCCCTGTCGCGGCCCAGCGACTTCCGGCTTTGCGCCACGGGCAGCAGCGCTTGCTCGGCCTCGCCCGGCGAGAGCCCCGGTCCGTCGTCCAGTATGGTGATGCTGGCCTCCCCGCGGTTTACGGTGACAACGACAGACCCGCGCCGACCGTCGGACTGGGCCAAGGAGTCTGCGGAATTTTGAATATATTCCCGGTAGACCGCCAGCGGATTGTCGTACATGCCGGAAGTGATCAACCGGAAAATTCCCGCGCCCACGCTGGTCATTCTTCCTCGCTCGCCTCCGACATGGCGACCTCTATATCGCCTTGCCAGGTTCTGGCAAGACCCGGGTCGCGCTGCGCCGCCCGTCGGCTTGTTCCGCCGAGAAAAGGCCGGCATCCTCCACAATTTCCTCTTCGGCAGGCAGGTTGCCGCCAACGTCGAAACAGGGCAGCGAGGGTTGCGCGCCTTCATTCACGCTCCCGATCTTGTTTCTCGTGTCCAGAACGTAAAATCGAATCACCTCGCGGATGCCGCGGTCCACGCCACCGTCGCAAGCCCATCGGAGGTAATTTACTCGTCGTGCCCCGGAAGAAGCACCGGAGTTGGCAAGCAGTTGGACCAGTTCGCCCTCCTGGCGTTCCGAGAGCCGCCGCCGTGCGGCCTCGTATTCATCGCGTACCGCCTTGCCAGCCCCTTTCTCATAGTGTTCCCGGTGGAAAATAAAGCCGTGGGGCAAGGTCAGCAATCGCTCGAATTCGTGCCTGCCGCCGCCATAGGCGCGTGCGAAAAAATCCGCGCTACCGCTCACAATGCCCCGCGTCGCCTGCAGCATGATCTGAAAGGACCGCAGGAAGTAGGGGTTCCAATTCCTTCCCACATGCGAACGGTCCTTGAGGTTGACTGGTTGATACCTCATTGGGAAAGACCAGATGCGAATGCCAAGTTCACGATTAAGTTCCATATTCATTCGCATGCGTTCGTACAAGTCCGCCGGAGAATCCATGAAGTTGTAGAGCATGTAGTTGGACAAGTTGACGATGGCGTTGTCTGCCGCCATGCGCACGGCCTTTTCGTAAATCTTGCGCATGCCCACGTGATCGAATGCGATGCGCAGAGGGCTGATGCAGATGGTTGAGATTTCCTTCAGAAACACCGGGGACTTGACCAATATTCTGGCATCGACACCCTGATTGAAATCCACCCGCCTCTTGACGGTACCGGCTCCGTCTCGCCTGAGCGTTGCGTCGGGAACAAATCCCAGATCGCGTATTTCGGCGATGATCTCCTTGAACCGGGGGGCCGCCGTAACGTTGTTGTCCATTAGTATCAGGTCTTTTTTTTCGCCATGCGCCCGTGCGATACCAGACACCAGCCGGGAAAGCGGCGGCATGTCGCGCTGCGCGCCTTCCAGTTTCGGAACACCGCAGAATCTACATCGCCGCACGCAGCCGCGCGAGGCATACCCGAAGTAGGCATCGTAAACAGGGTATCGGTACTCCGCCTGATCCAAAATCGAATAGTCGGGGACGAGTTCCTCGATCGGGGCCCCCTGGAGGTCGGCCGCGCCGAAGTCGCCATCGCCGTCGCTTAGCTGAAGGGATACTGCGGGCGGGCCACTCAACAGACCCTTGATGAACCGCACTCCCGCCCATCTTGGCTCCTTCAGGTACTCGTCGTGCATCAAAGACGCGGCAATTCCCCCCACGAACACCCTTTCCGGCTGCCCATTGGCGGCTCGAAGCGCAAAGTCTATGGCAGTAGCTGTTCGACTCCACTCGAAGCTGAACAGCGTGGTCACATACACCCGGTCCCAGGCTCGGTCGAAAACGTGAGGGTCCTCTCCCTTCACGAAGGCGACGCGGTCGCCGCGCCCTTGGGGGCCGTGATAAGCGGCAAGCTTCATCAGACCCAGAGGTGGGTACTTATTCCGGTAACCCGGTTCGATAAGCAGGATGTTGCGGCGGCTCATCCGGACTTCCGGCGTTTCGCCATCTTTTCGATGCGGCTGAGCGCATTGCGCAGCTTGCGCAGATCATAGTCAAAAGCGTTGAATTCGCCAGGCTCCAGTTCGCGCACCTGCCCGTCCGAAATATCCTCCAATATCCCTCTGACCCTCTGAAGCGCTTTCCGCGGTTTGCTGATTGAGGCGCGACTGTAGGCATCGTCGAGCTCAAGGTTGTCACGGACAAGCTTCCTCAAGATTTTCTTTTTCTTTAGGATGACGGGAAGCTTCTTCCTCATCTCCTGCGCGGAAAAAGGCTTATCTTGTCTCCTGATGCTGTCCCTGATCCACGAGCAAAACTCGTCATCCCGATCCATGGTTGAATTGATTGCCGGGTTGCGCACGATTACATCGTAGTAGCTGAAATTGGATTGTTCACCATCTTCATTTTGCCGCATGGCCTCAATCACCTTGACGCGCGTTCTTATCGTTTGCTGCGATTCGCCGAACAGCTTGGCCATGGAGTTATACGACTGCCCTTTCCCGTGACGGACATAGGCGAAATTTGCCTTCTCATACGCCGTCCACTTTGTTTTCCCCTTGATGTGAATCTGATTGAGGTAGGCGGCCTGCTGCTCTTCCGTCAGACTGCTGACCATATCGCAATCAATCTCGGCCCACTGGCCTTTCCCATCGTCCTTATGCAAGAGCCGATAGACAGCGAGCCGCGAGTTGCCCTCAATGACTTCCATGGTGTCCAGACGAACAAGAATTGGCTCCAGTAGCCCACCGTGGCGCTTGATGTCCTCTTGGAGATTCTTGACGCTCGGCTCCTTTCTCAGCGCCCGGAACATTTCCGCTTGCTGCTCGTCGGGGGTTCTGCTATTGAAGCGGGGCTGGCCCTGAGTAACCGTGTACACCCTCGGGTTCTCCTTCAGGAACCGCAGACTGAATATATCCATCCGGCCGCTAGCGACGGGAATGGACTGGCCCAAAATTGCTATTGTCTTGTCCGCCATACACCTCCCTGGATATGGACCAAACGTAGATGCGGCTTCCTCGGAGCGTGCCTCAGCGAACAATTCGGACGAAAGGCGGGAGTTAACAGGGACACCACCAAGCGCACATACCCTTCCGCAAGCCGGGCGGCCCAATGCTCGGGCTGCCAAGACCTACTTGGTCGCTGGTTTCACCACAGCGTCTGGCAAGCGGCATCTTAGAGGAATTTCTCCAGAGACCCAAAACCAAGCGCCCCCGTTGAATCGTAGCGTTGCAACTGGCGGAGTGATTCCCGCGCTGTCCAAATCTTCGATCTGAATTCAATTGCTTTTCTCCGCATGCTGCCTCCATCGACCATGCAGACTCCCTTGCCAACCCAAACGTTTACCTCCATGTGCACTGGTTCGCTACTCCCACTTTCTGCGCGCAATCAGCAGGCTGCCTCCGGACCAAGGCCCCGTCGGCACAAAACAGCGGACATCGAACCGACCATCCCGAGGCAGCGGCTCGCCGGCGGTCCGCTTTCCAACCGGCATCAGCAGCACGGTTTCGCGCCCGAAAAGGCCCGCCGAGAGCCGCAGCACCTCCCCCGGAGACGCGACCGCGCGGGCGAGCAGGGTATCGAACGGCCCAACGTCGACCATGGACTCGACCCGGCAATGTTTCACAGCAATGTTTCCCAGTCCCAGCCGGCCTTGCACATGCCGTAGGAACGCGGCGCGTTTGCCGCGACTTTCTATGAGCGTGAAATGCCTGCAAGGCTCCACGACCGCAAGCGGCAACCCGGGCGCTCCGGCGCCGCTGCCGATGTCGGCGATGCGGGACCCATCGAGCATGGGGCGCAGCGAGAGGCTTTCGATTACGTGGCGGCGGACCATCGCATCAGGGTCGGCGACCGCCGTCAGATTGTGGACGCGATTCCAGCGGCGGATTTCGTCAATGTACCCGGCCAAGGCGGCGGCTTGCCCAGGGGTCGCCATCAGTCCCGCGACGGCAAGCAACCGGTCGAGCCGCTCCCGCGTGACGCCCCCGACGGCTTCAGGCGCGGCAGGTTGATTTCTCATGACCGCAGTATAGCCCGCGGCGATTCGGCGAACCGCCTGATCCACTCAGCCCAGCGCCGCCTCACCCGCCCGATGACAGGCCACTAGGTTGCCCCTCAGCGGTCGAAGTTCGGGGACCTCCATCCGGCAGCGTTCCGCGGCGAATCGGCACCGGGTCCTGAAGCGGCAGCCAGAGGGCGGGTCGATGGGTGACGGGAGGTCCCCCGGCAGCAACTCCCGGTCCCGCGCCCGCTCCTTGTCGGGGTCGGGAATCGGCACCGCGCTGATGAGCGCCCGCGTATAGGGATGGAGGGGTGTTTCGTACAGCGCCTGGCGCGTCGCCACCTCCATGATCTGGCCCAGGTACATCACCATGATCCGGTGACTGATGTGGCGCACCACCGCCAGATCGTGAGCGATGAAGATCAGCGCCAGGCCGAATTCGCCCTGAAGATCCATGAGCAGGTTGATGATCTGCGCCTGGATGGAGACGTCCAGCGCGCTCACCGGTTCGTCGCAGATGATGACCCTCGGCTTGAGCACCAGGGCCCTGGCGATGCCGATGCGCTGGCATTGGCCCCCGGAGAACTCGTGGGGATAGCGGTTCAGTTCGCGGCCGCTGAGCCCCACGCGCCTCAGGACCTCCGCCACCCGCGCCCTCACCTCGTCGGCGTCGAGTTCCGGGAAGTGGGTCCACAGGGGTTCGCTGACGATGTTACCCACCGTCATTCGCGGATTCAGCGAAGCCAGGGGATCCTGAAAAATGACCTGGGCATCCCGGCGCATCTCCCGCAGCGCCCGCTTGTCCAGTTCGCCCATGCTTTGTCCCAGCAGGCACACGTTTCCAGCGGTGGTCGGCACCAGCCGGAGGATTGCCCGGGCCAGTGTCGACTTGCCGCAGCCCGATTCGCCGACAATCCCCAGCGTCTCCCCGGGGCGCAACTCGAGATCCACCCCATCCACGGCCCGCAGCGGCCGCTTCTTCCCCAGCCAGCCGCCGGTGCGAACCGGGAAATGGACCTTGAGGTCGTCTACGCTCAAGAGCGAGGAATCCACGAGTGGAGCCGCCGGTTTGGCGGCGGCGTTCGGCCCGGAGACCTCGGTCGCCGGGGCCAAGCGCTCCACTCGCTCCGCATCCAGTCTCGGCACGGCCCTGAGCAGGGCCTTTGTATAGGGATGACGGGGGCGGTAGAAGACATCCCGCACGTTCCCCTGCTCCTTCGATTCCCCGTCGTGCATCACGAGGACCCGTTCGCACAACCCGGCGATAACACCCAGATCGTGGGTGATGAGCACGATGGCGGTGCCCAGCCGGCGGTTGAGCTCCCGCATCAGGTCTAGGATCTGCGCCTGGACCGTGACATCCAGCGCCGTCGTGGGCTCATCGGCCACCAGGATCTGCGGGTCCAGGAGCAGGCTCGCCGCGATCATGACCCGCTGGCGCATGCCGCCGGACAGTTCATGAGGATAGCAGTCCAGCCTTGCGGGGGCGTCGGGAATCTTGACCGCTTCGAGCATCTCCAGGCAGCGCTCCCGGGCCGCCTTGCGGGTGGCCTTGTCGTGCTCGCGCACCACCTGGACCATTTGCTCGGCAATGGTCAGGTAGGGGTTCAGCGAGGTCATCGGGTCCTGGAATATCATCGAGATCCGCCGTCCCCGAATTCGCCGCAGAGCCCCCGGGGAGAGCCTGAGCAAGTCCTGGCCGTCGAAATGAGCCGTGCCGCTGGCCCTGCCGTTGTCGGCCAGCAGCCCCATCAGGCTCAGCACGGACTGGCTCTTGCCGGAACCGGACTCGCCGACCACGCCCAGCGCTTCCCCCTGATCCAGGTCGAAACTCAGGTCCCTGACAGCGTGGACCTCGCCGTCGGGGGTGTCGAACCGGACACTCAGGTTACGGACTTCGAGCAGGCTCATGGCCCGACGCCGTGGTCAGCCGGGACTTCCGGCGGACCGATTGCGGCGAAACGCATCGTGCCGCAGACCCCTTGGTACAGGCTGACATGACAGGCGCTTCCAGGACAGGACACTAGCGGTCCTTCGGGTCCAGCGCATCGCGCATGCCGTCGCCGAGGAAGTTGAAACAAAACAGCGTCATGGCGAGGAAGACCGCCGGGAAGAGCAGCAGCCAGGGGGAGCTCTGCATCTCGTCGGACCCCTCTTTCACCAGCGCGCCCCACGACGTCATGGGTTCCTGGACCCCCAGGCCGAGAAAACTCAGGAACGACTCCATGAGAATGACCTGGGGAATGGTCAACGTCACATAGACCGCCACCACGCCCAGCAGGTTCGGCACGATGTGCCTGCGAATCACCGCGAACGTCCCTACACCCTGGGCCTTGGCGGCCTCCACGAACTCCCGGTGCTTGAGGCTCAGGGTCTGGCCGCGAACGATTCTCGCCATGTCCAGCCAGATGATGGCGCCCAGGGCGACGAAGATCAGGAAAAGGTTCCGGCCGAAGAACACCATGAGCAGGATGACGAAAAACATGAAGGGCATCGCGTAGAGGATATCCACGATGCGCATCATCAGGTTGTCCAGCCGGCCGCCGAAGTAGCCGGCAATGGCGCCGTAGCTGACGCCGATGAGCAGGCTCACCAGGGTCGCCGCCAGCCCCACCATGAGCGAGATGCGCCCGCCGTACAGGGTGCGGACGAAAAGATCCCGGCCCAGCGTGTCGGTGCCGAACAGGTGGCCGGTCTGAAGGCTTGGCCCGATGGACAGGTTGCCCCAGTCGGTGAAATCGTAGCTGTACGGGCTGAGCCAGGGGCCCACGATGACCAGCAGGCTCATTACGCAGATGATGACTCCGGAAACCACCGCGGCCCGATTCCTGCGCAACGTCCGCCAGGCGTCCACCCACAGGCTGCGGCCGGCGACCTCCTCCTGAACGTTTGCGAGCGGAGCGGCGGCGCTCATGAGTACTTGACCTTGGGATCCAGCCAGGCGTAGGCCAGGTCCACCAGCAGGTTGAAGACGATAATCAACACCCCGTAGAACACCACCACGCCCATCACCAGCGTGTAGTCGCGGTTCAGCGCCCCCTGAACGAAAAACCGCCCAAGCCCCGGCACGCCGAAGATCTGCTCGATGACCACGGACCCGGTGATGACCGCCGCCGTGGCCGGGCCGAGGTAGGACACGACCGGCAGCAGCGCCGGCTTGAGGGCATGCCGAAGCACGATCTTGTGCATCGGCAACCCCTGCGCGCGGGCCGTGCGGATGAAGTTGCTGCGCAGCACCTCGATCATGCTGCCGCGGGTCAGCCGGGAAATGTAGGCGATCTGGGGCAGCGCCAGCGCAATCACGGGCAGCACCATGTTGCGCGGCGAGCCGTCCCCCAGCCCGCCGGCCGGCAGCCAGCCCAGATAGACCGCGAACACCAGAATCAGCAATGGCGCCATGACGAAGTTGGGGATGGAAATGCCCGTCATCGATGCTGACATCACCGCGTAGTCGGCGCGCGTATTCTGGCGTAGCGCTGCTATGCTTCCCGCGGTGATTCCCAGCAACAGCGCCAGGGCCATGGCGCTGCCGCCCAGCCTCAGCGAGACCGGGAAGCCCGTCATGATCAGCTCCGTGACCGAAAAGTCGCGGTATTGGAAGGACGGACCGAAATCAGCGTGCAGGAGGCCCCACAGGTAACGGCCGAACTGCTGATACAACGGCTCGTCCAGATGATAGGCCGCCCTCAGGTTCGCCTCGATCTCCGGCAACAGCGCCCTTTCCGCATCGAATGGCCCGCCCGGCGCCACGCGGATGAGGAAAAAGGCCATCGCCAACAGGATCAACAGTGTCGGCAGCGCTCCGAGAAGGCGGCGGGTCGCGTAGCGAAACACCAGCCTACCCCTGACCCTTCGTGCGCAATTGCTTTACGAGAACCCCGGCCGCGGCAATCGAACTAATGCTTGAGGATATGGAAGTTCTTGGATCTGTGGTGATCCATGATGTTGGGGGTAAAGCCGCCCACCCAGGGTCTCACCATGCGCGCGGTGACGTAGAAATACAGCGGCATGATCGGCAGGTCCTCCAGCAATACGCGCTCGGCCTGTTGGAGGAGTTCCGCGCGGCGCTTCATGTCCCCTTCCGCCGAGGCTTCCCGAAGCAGCCGATCGTAGTCCGGACTCGAGTAGCCGGTATGGTTGAGCCCGCCTCCCGAGGCGAACAATTCCGCGAATGTGTAGGCATCGTTGTAGTCGCCAATCCACCCGCTCCGATAAATTTCCGTCTCGATCATCTGCTGGCGCGTATCCAGGAAAACCTTCCACTCCTGGTTGAGAATCTCGACCTCCACGCCCAGGGTCTGTTTCCACATGGACGCAATGGCAACGGCGATCCGTTTGTGATCTTCCTGGGTGTTGTAGAGGATCCGGGTGCGCAGCGGATTTTCCTCCGAGTAGCCGGCGAGAGCGTAGAGCCGGCGCGCCTCCTGGACCCGCTCTTGCTGGGTCCAGGCAGCTTCGGGCATTTGCTGGCCCGTGTAGTTCTGCACCGGGGGGACCCAACCGTAGGCAGGCACTTCACCGGCATTGGTGACCTGTCCCGCGATGATTTCCCGATCCACGGCCAGGGCCAGTGCTCGTCGAAGCTCCGGGCTGTTCTGGAAGGGTGGACGGGTCACGTTGAATCCAAAATAGTAGGCGCCCAGATAGGGCGAGATGACCAGTTCGTCTCGCAGGTTTTCGCGAATCCAGTCCACCTGCCGCTTGGGAATAGCGTTGGAGAGGTCCAGTTCGCCGGCCCGGAAACGGCTGAGTTCGGCCGTTTGGTCTTCTGTAGGGTAGTACCAGACTTCGTTGATCGTCGTATTGGCGTCATCCCAGTAATTCTGGTTGCGGACCAGCTTCACGTGGGATTGCACGACCCATTCCTCGAGCCGGTAGGCGCCATTGGACACCAGATTGCCCGGGCGCGCGTACTGATTGCCGTGCGCTTCGGCACTGGGCGGATGAACGGGATAACTGGCGGAATGGGTCAGCAGCCCGAGAAAGTATGGCGTAGTGTTCTCAAGCTGAATTTCCAGCGTGTACGTATCAAGCGCCCGGACGCCCACATCGGTTGTGGGAAGCTGCCCCGCCGCCGCCTCGGCGTTCAGGATCGGATTGAGGATGAACGTGTAATTCGACAGCGTCGCAGGATCCAGGCTGCGCCGCAGGCTGTAGACGAAATCGTCCGCGGTGACAGGGTCGCCGTTGGACCAGCGCGCCTCGGGGCGCAGGGAAAAGCGGTACGTCTTGCCGTCGTCGCTGATTTCCCAGGATTCTGCCGCGCCGGCTATGACGGTCCCGTCCGGCGCCTCGCTCATGAGCCCCTCGAAGAGATCGCGGCCGATGTTGGAGCCGGGTACGCCCTGGGTGCGGTGGGGGTCGAGAGAGCCCGGCTCCGCGCCGTTACCCCACCTAAGCACCTGATTCTCGGCGAGTTCCTGACCGCTCAAGCCACCGACCGGCTGAGCCTGTTCCGTTTCTGCGCCGCAGCCCCATAACCCGATCGCCACCAGAATCGACGCTGCAAAGTACTTGATTTTCATGCAATAGCCCTCTTCTGCGCCCTCAGGCGCTCTCGCGATACTCGCGTTTCTTGAGGTGAATCAGCAGCAACGATACCGCTGCCGGCGTGACGCCTGAAATGCGCGACGCCTGACCGATGCTCGCGGGCCGCACCCGGGCGAGTTTTTCCCGCACTTCGTTGGAAAGGCCCTGCACACGGGAATAGTCCAGTCCGTCCGGCAAGGGCATGCTCTGCTGCCTGCGCTGCCTCTCGATATCGCGGGACTGGCGCTCGATATAGCCCTGGTAGCGAGCCTGGATCTCCAGTTGCCCGGCTACCTGCGAGTACATCTCCTCGTTCAGTTTCCCGGCATCGCTGCCGGCGCCCACTCGCGGCAGCGCGACCAGATCACCGTAACGGCACTCGGGACGCCGCAGAAGCTGCTGCGCCTTCGTATCCCGCCGCAACGGCCCGAGGCGGCTGTCGGCCGGCACATCCTGCGGTCGCACGACAATCCCGGCCAGGCGTTCGGTCTCCTCGCGAATGACGCTCTGTTTGACCTCGAAACTTCGCCAGCGTTCATCGTCCACGATACCCAACTCCCGACCCACGGGCGTCAGGCGCAGATCGGCATTGTCCTCCCGCAGCGACAGGCGGTACTCGGCGCGCGAGGTGAACATTCGATAAGGCTCCAGGGTGCCGTTGGTCACGAGATCGTCGATCAGCACGCCGATGTACGCTTCGTCGCGGCGCGGATGCCAGGCATCGATCCCTCGACTCTCCCGCGCGGCGTTGAGCCCGGCGACCAGCCCCTGCGCGGCGGCCTCCTCGTAGCCGGTGGTGCCGTTGATCTGGCCGGCGAAATAGAGTCCCGCGACCGCCCTGGTGGCCAGGCTCGGCTCAAGCTCCCGGGGATCGAAGAAGTCGTACTCGATCGCGTAGCCCGGGCGGATAATCCGCGCCGACTCGAAACCCACGATGGATCGGACGAATTGATGCTGCACGTCGAACGGCAGGCTCGTGGAAATGCCGTTGGGATAGATCTCGTTCGTGTCCAGCCCCTCCGGCTCAACGAAAATCTGGTGTGAGCCCTTGTCCGCGAAACGCACGACCTTGTCTTCGATCGATGGGCAATATCTCGGACCCGCACCCTCGATGGCCCCGCTGAACATGGGCGAGCGATCCAGATTGTCGCGGATGATCTCGTGGGTTCTTTCCGTGGTACGGGCGATGTGGCAGGGAACCTGCCTGGGATGGTCCGCGCGACGGCCCAGGAAGGAGAAGACCGGCGCGGGTTCGTCCCCCGGTTGCGGCTGCAGCCGGCTGAAGTCGATGCTGCGCCCATCGATTCGCGGCGGCGTCCCGGTCTTGAGCCGGGCCACCTTCAGATTCATTTCGCGCAGCCGTTCGGCTAGCCTGACCGATGCGGGATCGCCGGCGCGGCCGCCGGCGTGGCTGGCGTCGCCGACGTGTATCCGGCCGGACAGAAAGGTGCCCACGGTCAACACCACCGTACGCGCCGGGATCCGAAGCCCCATGCGCGTGACCACGCCCCGGACGCGCCCGCCGCGCAGCAGCAGATCGTCCACGCCCTGCTGCAGCAGGCTGAGTCCCGGTTGCGTCTCGAGCATCCGGCGGATGGCCCTGCGGTAAAGAACCCTGTCCGCCTGCGCGCGGGTGGCGCGGACCGCCGGTCCCTTGCTGGCGTTGAGCGTGCGGAAGTGGATGCCCGCGCGGTCCGCGGCCCGCGCCATGGCGCCGCCGAGCGCATCGATCTCCCGCGCCAGGTGGCCCTTGCCGATGCCGCCGATGGCCGGATTGCAGCTCATCTGGCCGAGCGTATCGAGGTTGTGGGTCAACAGCAGCGTGCGCGCGCCAGCCCGCGCCGCGGCGAGCGCCGCTTCGGTTCCGGCGTGGCCTCCGCCCACCACGATGCAGTCGAATCGATCAGGATATTCCATGGTCGCCCACCTTGGCAGAGCCGAATTCTAGCAAGCCCGCGGCAAAAGTCCCGCGGCGTTCAGCGGCCGACGCATCCCGACCGGCTGCGTGGTTCGTCGGTCGAATGTGCCCGATGGTCGCCCTTCCCGCGCCTTGCCGGCCGTTCTCGCCTGGCAGGGCGGCGCTCTGTCTCGGGCGGGGCCCGGTGCGTTACGGCGCCGCTCTCCACCGTCGCAACGCCCGTCCGCGTTCCCCTACCGGCGCCTTCGCAGCCGATAGACAAAGGCCGGCGGCACGTTCATCGGCGTGAACCGCAGCAGGGAGGCCTCAAGGCCGAGCCGCCGCAGGACCGCGCGTTCAACCGGGCAACGTCCACCGTAGGTAAATTGGTGGAACGCCCCCTGCTCGCTCAGCGCCGAAAACACCCGATGCAAGAGGCGGAGCTTTCGCCCGGGCGTGAAGAGCAGCAACGGCAGGCCGCTCACCACGAAGTCCGCCGGGCCAGGCAGCACGTGAGCATGCCGGGTGAGCGCCGACGCGTTGTCCGTAATCACAGCAACACCGGGAAATCGTTTTCGCAGCATTTCGGAAAAGGCTTCATTCTGCTCGATCGCGAGCAGGTCGGCGGGCGCGACGCCGCAAGCCAGGATCGCCCGAGTCAGCGCCCCGGTGCCCGCCCCCAGCTCGATGACCCGAGAGCCCGGGGCGATGTCCGCCACCATGTGATTGGCCAGCCGCCGGCTGCTCGGCGCCACCGCACCGACCGAGCGCGGGTCCCGGACCACGGTGCCCAGGAAACGCCGCTGGCGGTCCAGCGTTGTCGACATGCCTGAAAATACGCGGCGGCGGTAATTCGTCATCTACTTGCCGATGCAGAAGCTTGCGAATATCTCGCCGAGCAAATCGTCACTCGTGACCTCGCCGGTCAGTTCCCCCAACGCTCCCTGCGCCGCCCGCAGCTCTTCCGCGGCGAGTTCCAGCGCGCGTTCCGCCTGGAGTCGATTCAAGCCGGCGCCGATATGGGTCCTGGCCCGCAGCAGTGCGTCCAGATGGCGGGACCGTGCGCTGAAGGTGCCGGGAGATTCGCCTCCGAAACCCGAGACGCGCTTGAGGTGTTCCCTGAGCAGTTCGATTCCGTCTCCTGTCAAGGCTGAAAGGCGTATCGCCGACAGTCCATCGCACTCTTCGAGACCGGGCTCCTTCGGGACCAGGTCCACCTTGTTCCGAACCATCGTGAGCGCCGTATCGCCGGCAACTTCAGCGCGTGCCCGGCTCGCTTCGGCGGTCAAATCCTCCCGTATGTCCACCAACCACAACACCAGGTCAGCGCGCTGGACCGCTCGCTGCGCCCGCCGTACGCCCTCGGCTTCCAAGGGGTCGGTAGCCGGCCTGAACCCGGCAGTATCGGTAATGCAGACCGGCAAGCCGTCCACCGACAGGTATTCGCGCAGCGGATCGCGCGTGGTCCCCGGGATCCTGGTGACGATGGCGGCATCGTATCCGGCCAGGCGGTTCATGAGGCTCGACTTGCCTGCATTGGGCGGTCCGGCGATCACGACGTTGAGGCCGTCCCGGAGCACGGCGCCTTGCCTGGCTTCGCCCAACAGCCGTTCGAGTCTTTCCGAGACGGAGATGAATCCGGCTTCGAGACCGGCGGCGGAATCCAGTTCCAATTCCTCCTCCGGAAAGTCCAGCCAGGCCTCGACGCGAACTCGCAGCGAGGTCAGCGCTGCCTGCAGTTCCTCTACCCTTTTGGAGAACGCGCCGCAAAGCGAGCGTGCCGCCGCGCGCGCGGCCGCTCGTGAACCGCTGTCAACCAGGTCCGCAACCGCTTCGGCCTGGGCCAGGTCCAGCTTGTCGTTCAGGAATGCGCGCAGCGTGAACTCCCCGGGTTCCGCCGGCCGCGCGCCGAGTCGGAAGGCCTGGTTCAACAGCCAGTCGCTGACCACCATGCCGCCGTGACCGTGCAGTTCGACCACGTCTTCACCGGTGAACGACCTCGGCCCGGGAAAAAACAGCACCATGCCCTGATCCACCGGCTGTCCCGCGTCATCCCGGAACGTACACACTTGCGCACGGCGGGGATTCAGCCGCAGGCCAGCCAGTTCCATGCCGATGTTCAACGCCTCGGCGCCGGAAACCCGAACGATCGAAACCGCCCCCCTTCCCGGTGGGGTGGCAAGCGCCGCTATCGTGTCGTGGTATGCCAAGAGACCCGTCCTTCGCTCGCACGGCAGGCTGCAAACCCCTTATGCGGACAGCATGAATCCGTCAGTCGGCAGCGATGACCTTGTTGATCCGCCACTGCTGCAGGATGGAGAGCCCGGTGTTGGTCAGCCAGTAGAGGACCAGGCCGGCCGGAAAGAACGCGAAGAAGGCGGTGAACGCGATCGGCATGATCTGCATGATCCGGGCCTGCATGGGGTCCGGAGGGGCCGGATTCAGGCGTGTCTGGACGAGCATCGCCGCGCCCATCAGCAGCGGAAGGATGAAATAGGGATCCCGGGCGGACAGGTCCGAGATCCACAGCATGAAGGGCGCCTGGCGCAATTCGACGCTCTCGATCAATACCCAGTAGAAGGCGAAGAAAAAGGGCATCTGGATCAGGATGGGCAAACACCCGGCCGCCGGGTTGACCTTTTCCTTCTTGTACAGCTCCATCATGTGGCGGCTGAGCTGTTCGCGATTGTCCTTGTAGGTCTCCTGAAGGACCTTCATGCGCGGCTGCAGCTTGCGCATCTTCGCCATCGAACGGCCGCTGGTTTCGGTGAGCTTGTAGAACGCCAGCTTGATCAACAGGGTCGTGATCACGATCGACCAGCCCCAATTCCCCACAAACCCGAAGATCTTGTCCAGAACCCAGAACAGCGGCAACGCCAGGAAGGTGAAGATACCGTAGTCGACGGTCAATTCCAGGCGGGGTCCGGCTTCGGCAAGCTGATTCTGCAACTTGGGGCCGACGAACAGGGTGAAGGCGAAGTCCCGCCTCTCACCGGGCGCCACCTCGACCACGTTCGTCACCGCGCTCAGCACATAGTCCGCGCCCCGGGCGGAAGCCTGGTAATGGATTTCGTCGGCGGGAGGGGGCACCGCCGCGGCCAGAAAATGGTGCTGGATACTCGCATGCCAACCGCCGGCGAGGCTCTGGCTGATGGGCTGCGTGCGCAGATCGTCCACATCGAGCTTGTCGAATTGGTCGCCATCGTAGAGCACGGGTCCTGTAAAGGAGTAGGAATCGACGGACGTGAATGAGCGCCCCACGGGGTTGTGGCGCCTCAGGAGCTGCGCGTACGCCGCCCCGCTCCAGGCGGCATCGCCGTCATTCTCGACGATAAGGCTCACGTCCACGGCGTATTGTCCGCGCCGAAACGTGTAGACCTTTCTGGCCCGCAGCGGGCCGGCTGCCTGCCAATCCAGGCTGACGGTGAGTTCGTCCCCCGATTCGGAAAGCTCGTATTCGCCGCGCTCGGCGGTGAATGCGGCGAGGTGATTCGGTTCAGCCTCCCCGGAGGTGCCGCGCAACCCGGTCTGATAGACCCATCGGTCGTCGCCCGCGAAGTCCAGCAGCCTCGTCGGCACCAGGGGGTCGGCATTCTTGTCCACCGGGTACTCGGGCAGGTCGACTCGCACAAGATCGCCGCCCTGGGCATCGATGACCGCATCGAAAACGTCCGTTCGGACCCGGACCGGACGGCCGGGCCCGGATGCCTGGCTGGCGGGCAAGGTCAGTTGGGGCGCCGCCTGATCCAACTGTGGAAGGTCGGCTTCCCCGCCGGGGGCGGCGGGACCGCCCGCCGTCTGTCCTGCCGGGGCCGGTTCCACCGGCGCTTCGGGTGGATACTGGAGCAACCACGCCCGGTAGGTAAACCAGAGCGCGAGACCGAAGGTCGCCCAGAGAATCAGCCGGATGTTATCCATTGCGCGCCGCCTTCGCCTTGCGGGCGATGCGACTGAAGTGACCCTTCAGGCTCCGTTGTAACACCCTGTTCTCCACGCGGGGGGCATTGGCTTTCGCCATGACCACAAAATCCCAGGCCGGCAGTTCCAGGCAGCGAAAGGTCTCGCGGCTCAGCCGACGCAGCCGATTCCTCGCACAGGCCTTCCTGGCCACGCGTTTGGAGATCGCCAGCCCCAAGCGTGGATTATCGCAGGTACCGGGCCTGGCGAGTACCGTAAAATACGCGTCCGTGGATCTTACGGGACGGGCGAATACGCGCCCGAACTCGCGGGGCAGCGTGAGGCGTTTCCGGCGGCTGAATGTGGCCGGCGGCCGCATGGCCACGCAACCCTTCTAGCAGCCCGTGGCAAAAGTCCCCCGTCGCACCGAGACCGGCGCGGCGCCCGGTCGGCAAGGCGCGAGGAGGGAGAATATCGGGAATATTCGACCGACTAGCAACGCAGCCGGCCGGGATGCCGCGCCGGTCGAATGCAGGGGGACTTTTGCCACGGGCTGCTAGGGAGTGAGCCGCGTGCGTCCCTTCGCTCGCCGGCGCTTGAGCACGAGACGGCCGCCCTTTGTCGCCATACGCGCCCTGAACCCATGGGTACGTTTGCGCCTGAGGTTGCTCGGTTGAAAGGTTCTCTTCATGGGTTGTCCGCATCCCGGTCATGGCCGGTCAGAAAAAGTTTCAAGAAAAACAAGGACATGTGCTTCGCCAAGGAGGGCAAAACTGTACGCGCGCGAAGTAGGCCTGTCAATAGCGATATGTCAAGACCCCAGGGCTATTTCACGCTAGCCGGAAGTCGGTGATTTGAGGGATTGGTCGCGGGGGTCTGGCTTTTCGGCGTTGTTTGGTGTACAACGTGCTGCATGTCGGTGGAATTCGACAAGGCGGCGGTGCTGGTCGGGGAGGTTGAGGTGCGTCCGGTCCGCGCGGACGAGCGGCGGCGCTGGGATGCGCTGATGGACGAGCACCACTACCTGGGCTTCCGGCAGTTTGCGGGGCGCGGTCTGCGCCATGTTGCGGAGTGGCGCGGCCACTGGCTGGCGCTGCTGGGCTGGCAGTCGGGGGCGTTCAAGTGCGCCCCGCGGGACCGCTGGCTGGGTTGGCACCGTTCGGTGCAGTTTCGGCGCCTGCACCTGATCGGGAACAACACGCGGTTTTTGGTGCTGCCGGCGGCGTCGGGGGTGTCCAACCTGGCGTCGCGGGCGCTGTCGCGGAGCGTGCGGCGACTGAGCGGGGACTGGGCGGCGCTGCACGGCCATCCGCTGGAGTTGGCCGAGACGTTCGTGGACCCGGCGCGGTTCCGGGGCACGTGCTACGCCGCGTCGAACTGGACGCGGGTGGGCCGCACGAAGGGCTTCGCGCGCCACAACGGGTCGTACACGGACCCGCACCGGGTGCCGAAGATGATGTACGTGCGGGTGTTGCGCCGGGATGCGCGGGGGCGGCTCGCGGACCCGGCGGACCGCCCGGAGTGGTCGTGCCGGGCGGTGCCGGTGCGCTACACGCGCGCCGAGTTGCGTTCGCTGCGCGACCTGTTCGCGGAGGTGCCGGACGCGCGCCGCGGGCAGGGCCGCAAGCACCGCCTCGCGACAGTGCTGGCGATCTGCGCGCTGGCGCGGCTCGCCGGGCAGCACGGCCCGGTGGCGACTGAGCGCTTCGCGAGGAACCTGGAGCAGAAGGAACTGCGCGCGCTGGGCGCGTGGCGCGACCCGGCGGCGGGGCGCTGGGTGGCGCCGTCGGACTCGACCGTCTGCCGGGTGCTGATGAACACCGACCCGGACGCGTTGCAGGAGGTGCTGTCGCGGTGGGCGGCGCCGCGCCTCGCGGCGGCGGACGACCCGCCGGCGCTCGCCGCCGACGGCAAGCGCATCCGCGGCGCCAACCGGCACACCGACGACGCCACGTACTTCGAGACGGTGACGCTGGTCACCCACGGCGGGCGCCCCGTCGCGAGCCGCTGCTGCCGCGACGACGGCGGCGAGATCGCGGCCCTGTGCGCCCTGCTCGAGGATGTTGACCTGCGCGGCTGCGTACTCACCCTGGACGCCCTGCACGCCACCCGCGACACCGCGCGGGCCATCGTCGAGACGCACGGCGCCGACTACGTGCTGTCGGTCAAGGCGAACTGCCCCGACACCTTCGCCCAACTCGCGGCGATCGACTGGGACGGTGACGACGTGCGCCGCCACGCCGACGAACCCGCGAAGGCGCACGGGCGCATCGAGGCGCGCCGCATCGCGGCGCGCGACCTGCCGCCGAAGACGCTCGGACCCTTCCCCAGCGCCCGCCAGGCGTTCCGCGTCGTGCGCGAACGCACCGACGCGAAGACCGGCGCAACCTCGGCCGAGACCGCCCACGGCATCACGACGGTGCCCGCCGAACGCGCCGGTCCGGCGCGGCTGCTGGCCTGGAACCGCGGCCATTGGCAGGTCGAGAACGGCAACCACTACCGCCGCGACGCCACCATGGGCGAGGACGCCAGCCGCGTCCGCAAGGGCCACGCGCCCGCCAACAACGCCATCTTGAACAACATCGCGCTCGCCGTCGTGTTCCACCGCGGCTTCCGCTACCTGCCCGAGGCGAACCTCCACTTCATGATGCGCCGCGCAGACGCGCTCGACGCCATCCTGTCCCCGCACTGAGACACCCGGACCCGCCGCCGCAAAAACCCCACACCCCCCCGGCATACGCCGCCGGCGACCCCTCGCGACGCGTTCCCGGACCCGCTTCCCCACCCGCCCGCTCGCGACCAGGCCGCGTTCCATGCCTCGACACGGCACCCTCGACACGCCTTGTCCTCCGAGCGGCCCGCGGAACGCCGCTTAGCCCGGCGTCGATCCGTAGCGTGAAATCATCCTGGTCAAGACCCTGGTGTCAGACCCTGGTGTCAACCCTGGGACGCTTGAGAAGAGCGGAATCAGTGGCACGATGATCGGCAGAACGATTCTGTCGATTGTCGCGGTCTTCTTGACGTGTGCATGTCAGAGTGGTCTCTCGATGCGGGACAGTGCCGCTTTCTTGTCCATGGACGTGGCTGTGCCGAACAACGCGCCATTGTCGACACACGAGTTTGAGTCACCCGTGCGGGCGGGACGTTTTTCTTACAAGCCGGGAAGGGCCCGAAGGCCGGGGTGGAGCGTACCCGACTCAGAAATGGACTTGAATGGGCATGTCTTGTCAAGGACTGATTCAAGGCCCTCACGGCGGGCAGTGGCGACAACGCGAGCAAGTGACGACTGTCAACCGGCAGCGACCTTCAGTTGATCGAGTGCCTCGATGGCTTCGTTCCGGGTTGGGCGGAGAATGGTGCAGTGACCCAGTTTGCGGCCGGGGCGGGGCGTCTTGCCGTAGTCGTGGAGGTGGGCGCCGGGGATGGCGAGGACGGCGGTCGGGGCGGGCATCCGGCCGATGAGGTTGAGCATGGCGGCGTGGCCTCGGGTCCCGATGCTGCCAAGGGGCAGGCCGAGCACTCCGCGCAGGTGGTTCTCGAACTGGCTGGTTTCGGCGCCTTCAATGGTCCAGTGGCCGGAGTTGTGGACCCGGGGGGCGATCTCGTTGGCGACGAGTCCGGCGCCGGTGTGGAAGAACTCGACCGTGAGCACGCCGCGGTAGTTGAAGCGGTTCATCAGTGCCGTCAGCCATGCTTCGGCGGTGCGTTGCAGTTCGGCGTCCTGGTACGGGGCCACGGTGGTGCTCAGGATTCCACGGATGTGGACGTTTTCCGAAAGCGGGTAGAAGGCCGTCTGTCCGGCGCCGCCGCGCACGCCGATGAGGGACAGCTCCCGGTCGAAGCGCACCCAGCCCTCGGCGATGGACGGGACGTGGTTCAGCTCCGACCAGGCGGCGGCAAGTTCCGCCGCCGAATGGACGATGCGCTGGCTCTTGCCGTCGTAGCCCAGGCGGCGGGCCTTGAGGACCTGCGGCCAGCCCAGTTCCGCCTCGGCGCGGCGAAGGTCGGCGTCCTCGCTCACGGCGACGTACGGCGCCGTGGGAATGCCCGCACTGCGCAGCAGGCGTTTCTCCTCCAGGCGGTCCTGACCGGCGGCGAGGGCGTCGACGGAGGGATGGACGGGGGCGCCGGCGCCGGCTCGCTTCAGGGCCTCGACCGGCACGTTCTCGAATTCGAAGGTCACCACGTCGGACTGGCCGGCGAGGGCATCCAGCAGGGCGTTGTCGTCGAGTCCGCCCTCGAGTATCCGGCTCACCTGGCCGGCGGGCGAATCCTTCCCGCCGCCGGCGAATACGCAGTCGATGCCGAGCGGGTAGCCGGCCAATGCGAGCATTCGGCCCAGTTGGCCGGCGCCGAGGATGCCGACCCTCATTTCAGGAGCTGTCGGTGGGAGTCGGGTTGCTCAGCACGCCGGAGGTCTGGGCCTCCCGGTACGCCCTGAGCGCGGCGCCGACTCTCGGGTGTTTGATGGCGAGAATCGCGCCCGCCAACAGCGCCGCGTTGATCGCGCCCGCCTTGCCGATGGCCAGTGTGCCCACGGGAATGCCGGCAGGCATCTGGGCGATCGAAAGCAGCGAGTCGATGCCGCTGAGCATCCGCGACTGAACCGGAACGCCGAGTACGGGCAGCAACGTCTTGGCCGCGGTCATCCCCGGCAGGTGAGCTGCGCCCCCGGCGCCGGCAATGATCACTTCGAGCCCCCGGTCGGCGGCGGCGCCGGCGTATTCGAACAGCAGGTCGGGCGTTCGATGGGCGGAGACGATACGGACCTCATGGGGAATCTCCAGCGTCTCCAGCGTCTCCGCCGCGTGGCGCATGGTGTCCCAGTCGGACTGCGATCCCATGATGATCCCGGCCAGCGGCTTCATCGCGGCATTGTACCGCACAGGGGGGAGAGTTTTCGCCGCGGGCGGTCCACGAAGTCACGCTTGCCGGCAACCTCAAGGATGTATTCAAGGGCGTCCTGAAGGTGGGTTCCGATGTGGATACGCGCGGCGGCATCCGCTGCGGTTCTGTGCGGGTGGAGGGATTGACCGTCGCAGGAACGTAGCCAGGCACACGAGCGACAAACCGCGCAATGACAACGCGCAATCAGTGGCCTTCCATTGCGGCATGGAGTTCTTCACGACTTGCGATGTCGACCTGGGTGCCGCCGCTGGACCAGGAGGGTGACCTTGGCAGACTCTTGCCATCGCCCCCTGGATCCTCTCTCTCGTCCAATACGCGCCGAAGGCCGGCTTCCACCAGCGCCGACATGGTTACGCCCCGACGGGCTGCTTCTTCACGGAGCCGGTGCATGACGCCGTCATCAATGTTCAATGTGGTATTCATATGGAAACCCCTATCAACGAGATGGAAATCTGTCAAACCAAAGCTCAATCACGTGGCCGTCGATGCGGATCACCGATCGCGGGTGCCTTGAAGCCTTCGAGTCGGCTTCGTATTTCCGCTTGTCTGCGTACTTTCTCTGAAGTCGCGGTACCTCCTCCTTGGCTCCCTGAACCGCCAAGTCTCGACGTGACTGCCGGTAGAGCCGCAGAAATGCCTTCCCTCGTCGCCCATCGCCAGCTTCCAGCCACTTGAAGCGTTTCCGAATATCCCCGGAAATCCTGAATCGGCTTTCAACCTGCTCCAGAGTCGCTGCCACACGGGCGGCAAGCTCGTCGGCATCCGTTTCCGGATTTACCGTGAACGAAAGCTGGGATTTCGGGCCAAGGCGCCGCCAAGCGTTTCCCGCAAGTTCGAGTTTCTTCCGTGTGGGCATTCGGGGAGGCAGCAAATCGAACAGGCGCTTTTCGACAGGGTCGGGAATCCTGACCGAGCGCGCGCGCCACTTGGGCAGCCATTTCCTGGCGTACGCGTCGGCGTCGGCTCCATATCGCTCCTTGTAGTCCATCAGGACCGGGCGCAACTCCCTGTAGGTCAGGCTGAAAAAGTACTCCCGGATATCGGCATCAGTCTCAACGGCGTCATCCGGGGCCAACATGACCTGCCCGAATAGCAACCCTACGGCTTTCAATATCCAGTGGACCGGTGCGTACCAAATGCGGTCGCTCAGGAATTCTCCGCGACGTGGTCTCAATCGGTCATCTCCATGGACGGCCGCCTGGAAGCTGGCGACGCTGACATCACGGCAAGCGGCACTTCAGTCGTCGCCCGTCAACCGCTGCAGCACTTCCCGGTACTTGTCGCACGTGCGCCGGATCACGCTTTCCGGGAGTCGAGGGCCGGGCGGTTTCTTGTCCCAGTCCAGCGTTTCCAGGTAGTCCCGGACGAACTGCTTGTCGAAGCTCTCCGGCGAGCGTCCGGGCGCGTAGGTGGCGGCGGGCCAGAAGCGCGACGAGTCGGGGGTGAAGACTTCGTCGATCAACAGCAACCGGCCGTCCTCGTCCAGTCCGAATTCGAACTTGGTGTCGGCGAGGATGATGCCGCGCTCGCGGGCGTAGTCGCTGGCGTGGGCGTAGAGTTCCAGGGACAGCGCCTCGATCCGGTCGGCAAGCTCGCGGCCGATCAGCGTTCTGACCGTTTCCATGGAGATATTCTCGTCATGTGCGCCCTGGGCCGCCTTGGTGCTGGGCGTGAAGATGGGCTCGGCGAGTCGCTCTGCAATCTCCATACCCGCAGGCAGGGCGATTCCGCACACCTGCCCCGTGGCGCGGTAGTCCTTCCAGCCGGACCCGATGAGATATCCGCGAACGACCGCCTCCACCAGCAATGGCCGCGCACGTCTGACCACCACCGCCCGGTCGCGCACGATGGTGCGGTCCGAGGGGTCGTCGAGCACGCTCGCCGGGTCGATGCCCGTCAGGTGGTTGGCGACGATGCCCCCGAGCCGGGCGAACCAGAAATTGGCCACGGCGGTGAGCACGATGCCCTTGCCGGGGATCGGGTCGGGCAGCACCACGTCGAAGGCCGACAGCCGGTCGGAGGCGACGATCAGCAGGTGTTCGGCGTCCACGCGGTAGATGTCCCTGACCTTGCCGCGATGCAGCCGTTCAAGGCCGCGGAGGCGGGATTCGAACAGCAGTTCGGGGAGGGAATCGATCATGGGTCCGGGACCATCCTTGGGCATGGAATCGTGCGGGGGTTATCCGGCAGCGCGCAAAGTCGGGATAATGGCCCGGCAGATGGCCATTCAGCAACACCTGGGAACAATTCCGCGCGTGCGTGGCGCGAATTCGCAGTCGGTGACCGGATGATCTGGGTCGGCAAGGCGGTGGGCGGCGTGCTGGGACTGATGGTCGGCAGCTACGTCGGCGCGGCGGTGGGCCTCCTGGTCGGGCACCAGTTCGACCGCGGCCTGGCGAAGCAGACCCGGGCCGGGCAGTCGGCCGCTTTCACGCCGGAGCACATCCAGGCGGCCTTCTTCCGCGCGACCTTTGCCGTCATGGGCCACATCGCCAAGGCCGACGGCCGGGTGTCGGAGACGGAAATTCGCGCCGCGCGGCTGGTCATGCACGGCATGAAGCTGTCGCCGGCGCAGGTGGAAAGCGCGGTCGGGCACTTCACCGAAGGCAAGAGTCCGGGCTTTCCGCTGGATGCGACGGTGAGACGGCTGCACGGTCTGTTGGCGGACCGGCCGGACCTGACCCGGGCGTACGTGGAAATCCAGATGCAGGCGGCGGTCGCCGCGGGCTCCATCGGCCGGACCAAGCGGGATCTGCTGTGGCAGGTGGCCCGCGGCCTGGGACTGGGGCGGGTCGAACTGGCACAGATCGAGGCGCTGGCGCGCGCGCACCAGGCGCGCGGCGCGGGCAAGGATTTCGTGAGTCTTGAAGACGCCTACAGCGTCCTCGGGGTCGAGCCTGGCGCCAGCGACCACGAGGTCAAGACGGCCTATCGCCGGCTCATGAACCAGCATCACCCGGACAAGCTGGTTTCACGGGGATTGCCCGAGTCCATGATGGGCGTGGCGGAACAAAAGACCCAGGAAATCCGCGCCGCCTACGACCGGATCAAGTCTCGGCGGGACTTCAGGTGAAGTGACCGAGCGGCTTCTCCGGCCCTTGCCGCCCGGGGGACATCGTTCGCGGTGGCGTGTCTCGCGCGCGGGCAGGACCGGTGATCCGCGTGGGGCGCCGACGATATCGACGAGCTGCGCGTCGCGCCCGCGGGCGGCTCAGATCCAGAGCGAGGAGTTACGCAGCAGGTTGCCCCCAAACGCCATGATCCGCCGCACGGGGTACGGGAGTTCGGCGCCACCGGCAAGCTCGGCGGCGGCGCCATGGTGGGCTTCGTCCTCGCTCATCTGTTCGAGGATGGCCTTGCTCCTGGCGTCGTCTCCGGACAACCTCGAGAGGTGGTCGTCGAGGTGCGCCTCCACCTGCCGCTCGGTCTCGGCGACGAAGCCGAGGCTGACACGGTCTCCCGGGACGCCGGCGGCCATGCCCAGGAGGAAACTGCCGGCGTACCAGATCGGGTCCAGCCGGCTTGGCCGGCCGTCGAGTTCCTCGAGCCGTTGCGCGCACCACGCGAGGTGGTCCTGTTCCTCTTCGGCGGCCTGGAGCAGGTGGCGCCTGGTTTCCTCGGAACGCGCCGTCAGCGACTGGCCGCGGTAGAGCGCCTGGGCGGAAATCTCGCCGGCATGATTGACCCGCATCAATGCGATGCTGTTGCGGCGGGCTTCGGGGGTGAGATCGCTGTCGGGTATTTCCGCGGCTGGTGAGGGACGGGCGGCGGGCGGCGGCGTGGTGAGGGTGCGCAGGGCCTGATCGGCGGCGGCGATCAGGAGGTCGAGTTTATCGCTTGGGGGGAACATGGGGGGATTATATCTATTGGGTTTGGTGGGGGGGTGTGTGCGGACAGCCCTTTCCGGCTAAAGCGTGCCCCGCCATCCCTGGCGGGGCACGCATCGGGGGCTCCTCGCTAGTGGCCGTCCCTGGCCCGCTCGTCGCCCACGACGCCGGAAAGGGCTGTCCGCACACACCCTTTTGGGCGCCGCCGGCGTCTGGCCTTGCGGGGGGGCGCGTCGGCGCGTAATATCGCGCCTCCTCGAAAGGGGGAGCCACGGCTCGGTTGCACAGTGAAAACGTTTTCCGCAAAACCGCACGAAGTTGAGCGCGACTGGTACCTGGTCAACGCGCAGGGCAAGACCCTGGGGCGTCTGGCCAGCGGGATCGCGCGCCGGCTGCGCGGCAAGCACAAGCCCGAGTACACGCCGCACGTGGATACCGGCGACTACATCGTCGTGGTCAATGCGGAGAAGATTCGGGTCACCGGGACCAAGCTCAAGGACAAGATATATCACCGGCATACGGGGTATGTCGGCAATCTCAAGTCCGAAACGCTGCGGGACAAGCTGAAGCGCGAGCCGGAACAGGTGCTCAAGCTGGCGGTCAAGGGCATGATGCCGCGCAACCCGCTGGGGCGGCAGATGCTGCGGAAACTCAAGATCGTTCGCGGCGAGGACCATCCTCATGGGGCGCAACAGCCTCGGCCGCTGGAGTTATAGGGTATGAGCGAGCAAGTTTGCTACGGCACGGGCCGCCGCAAGACCTCCACCGCACGGGTATACCTCAAGCCGGGGGCCGGCAGGATCGTGGTGAACGGCCGCGAGCTGGACAAGTTCTTCGGCCGCGAGACCGCCCGCATGATCGTGCGCCAGCCGCTGGAGCTGGTTCAACTGGATGGGCGGTTCGACATCGACGTGACGGTACGCGGCGGCGGCACGACCGGCCAGGCCGGCGCGATCCGTCACGGCATCACCCGCGCGCTGCTCAAGTACGACGACATGCTCAGGCCGCCGCTGCGCAAGGCGGGCTTCGTGACCCGGGACGCGCGCGAGGTCGAGCGCAAGAAGGTCGGGCTGCGCAAGGCCCGCAAGGCGACGCAGTACTCGAAGCGTTAGCGCGGGACCGGACGCCGCGCTGCGGCGCCGGCATTGCGGGTGCTATAGTCCGGATTCACCGGCGCCTGTGCCACTGGGGGATCGTCTAGTGGTAGGACTGCGGACTCTGACTCCGCCAGCGGGGGTTCGAATCCCTCTCCCCCAGCCACTTCAGCCAGTGCCCATACCGGAAACGCTTGGTTTTACCTGATCGACTTGACGCCATCGTCGCTCGCGATCAGCAGTTCGTCGGCGGGGCGGTGGGCGAAGATGCCCGCGCTGACCACGCCGGGGATCTGGTTGAGATCGGTCTCAAGTTCCGGGGGGTCGATGATCTTCAGGTTGTGGACATCGAGGATCTCGTTGCCGTTGTCGGTGATGAAGCCCTCGCGCCAGATGGGCTGTCCTCCGTACTTGAACATCTGCCGGGCGACGTACGAGCGCGCCATCGGTATGACCTCCACCGGCAGCGGGAACTTTCCGAGCACGCCGACCAGCTTGGAGTCGTCGGCGACGCAGACGAAACGTCGGCTGGCCGCGGCGACGATCTTCTCCCTGGTCAGCGCGCCGCCGCCGCCCTTGATGAGGTGGCGATGCCGGGTCGCCTCGTCGGCGCCGTCGACGTAGAGGTCGACGTCGGCGGTCCGGGCCAGTTCGGTCACCCGTATCCCGTGTCCCCGCATCCGGGCCGTGGAGGCCTCGGAGCTTGAGACGACGGCCTTCAGATCCGGCGCGCGCGCTGCCAGCGCGTCGATGAAGAAATTGACCGTGCTGCCCGTGCCCACACCCAGTGTCATGCCGCCGCGAACCTGTTCCAGGGCGGCGAGGGAGGCGAGTTCCTTCTTTTCGTCCGATGTCACGATGGCTCCTTTTCCCGGGTGCTCAGGTGGCCGAACCGGGTGCGTTGCAGTTTGCCGGGCCACCCCATGTTCCCGGCGAGTCCTTGTGTGGAACATGTGCAAGTTAGTGGATTTATGTTCCTTCAGGGACTGCGGGGCGGCTTGCCGCCATGATCGCCTCACTCGAGGCTCAATATGAAGTCCCATTCCCCGGCGGTCACCGGCGTGATCGACAGCCGGTTGCCGCGGCGCAGCAGCAGCATGTCAGCGAGCGGCCCGTCGGCGTATCGGCGCAGATCTCGCAGCAGGATGACCCGCTTGAGCTTGCGCTCGAAGCGGATGTCCACCATGCACCAGCGCGGATTGTCCGGATCGCTCCTGGGATCGAAGTGCTTGTCTTCCGGGTCGAACGCCGTGTGATCCGGATAGGCTTCACGGCACACCGTGGCGATGCCGACGACGCCCGTTTCGGGGCAATTGGAGTGGTAGTAGAGCACCCCGTCGCCGACCTTCATGTCGTCGCGCATGAAGTTGCGCGCCTGGTAGTTGCGCACGCCGTCCCAGAATGTCTCGCCGCCCGGCGCGGCCCCGAGGTCGTCAATGCTGAATTCCCCCGGTTCGGATTTCATGAGCCAGTATTTCATGCCGTTGGTCCCTCAGTGTGAAAACGGTAGGCGCCCCGCTCCGTGACCGCGGCCCAGAGCGGGATGTCCCAGGCGCTGCGGGAAATTGCCCGCAGCCGCTGAAATTCAAAGGCGAGCCCGACAAGCCTCGGCCTGAGCCAGTGCGTGCGTTCCTTCAGGAAGCTGAAACAGCGGTCATAGTGGCCGCCGCCCATGCCGACCCGCGTGCCCGAGCCGTCGAACGCCACCAGGGGGGTGATCACCACGTCCAGATGCCGCGGGTCGATGCAGTCGGCGGTGGCCGGTTCAAGGATGCCGTAGCGGTTTCGCCGCAGCGGAGTATCCTCCGTGAGGCGGGCGAATCGTAACGTCTGCCCGTGCAGCACCGGCGCGTAGATTCGCTGCCCCCGCGCGAGCGCATCGGCCGCTGCCGCCGCCGGATCGGCTTCGCCGTCCGCCGCCATGTAGACCGCCACGGCGCCGGCGCGCCACATCGGCGCCAGCCGCCGCAGCCGGCGCCCTGCCCGCCGTTGCGCGGCCTGCCGCTGCTCCCCGGACAGGGCCCCGCGCCGTTGCCGAATCCGGCGGCGCAGGGCGGCGCGGGAGTCTGCGCCCTCCGAGCCGCTCACCGCGCGGCGCCCGGGCGCGGAGGCCGGAAGATCGCGGAAGCGGAAACGCTCCCGGCGGGCGCGGCGTTCCTGGCAGGCGACAAGCTCCCGGCGGGCGCGGCGTTCCCGGAAGGAAAAACGCTCCCCGTTGGCGCCGTTGCGGACTGTTGCCCTCGAACCGGAGCACCAGGTGGGGTAAGCCGTGGTGGTTGCAGGCTTCCCGGCCGGGCCGGATCTGCACAACGCCACCGACAGAACACAACCCCGAGGTCAGGATTTAGGGTCGAAAGTCTGTCCAATCCGCATCGCACGCTACAGGGAGCGCCGTTACCTATGAGTGTAACCGCTGGCCGGGCTTCAGCGCCTCATCGAGGCGTTCGCTCATGGCCCGGACCCGCGGAACGATGATGTCCTTCAACTGGCGCTCGTCCCCGGACCGTTTCAACAGTTCGTTGGCCAGGTTGAGCGCCGCCATGATCGCGATGCGGTCCAGCCCGATCACCTTGCCGCTGTCGCGGATCTCGCGCATTTTCTTGTTGAGCAACTCCACCGACGCCAGCAAGTTGGTTTTTTCTTCCGCCGGACAGGAGACTTGGTACTCCTTCTCGAGAATCCGGATCGTGATGTGCGCGAACATCTCGCTCATGGCGAGGTCTCCATGGCCTTGAGGCGGGTGATCATGGCCTCGACCCGCGACCGCACCTGGTCATTCAACTGGATCAACCTGGCCCGCTCCGCCATCAGGCCGTCCTGCCGCTGCTTCAGCGAAACATTCTCATCCTGAAGTTGCCGGCAGATGGCCAGCAACTCGTCGAGCCGTTTTTCCAGCCGCGCAAGTTCCAGCTCGAAGTGATGGTTGCCAGCCCCGGAGTTCATCGAATCACTATAGAACCGGGTAGCCACAAGGGTCAACAAAGCGCCGCGCAGTGGTAGCATTGTCCGCCCCGCACGTTGGAGAGGGATCCCGTGACTGCGCAAACCGCGGCATCCAAGGAATACGCCAGGCGCCGCCGTCACCTGATGGAACTCATGGGAACCGGCGGGATCGCCGTGCTGCCGGCGGCCCCCGAGCGACAACGCAGCCGCGACACGCGTTACGTGTACCGCCAGGACAGCGATTTCCATTACCTGACGGGATTCGACGAGCCCGAAGCGGTGGCGATACTCGCGCCCGGGCGGCCCGAGGGCGAATATATCCTGTTCTGCCGGGACCGCGACCCGCGGCGGGAGCTGTGGGACGGTCGGCGCGCGGGGCCCGAGGGCGCGGTGGCCGACCATGCGGCGGACGACGCCTTCCCGATCGACGACATCGACGAGATCCTGCCCGGCCTGCTGGAGCGCAGCGAGCGGGTCTACTACGCCATGGGCGCATCCGACGCCTTCGACGGGCGCCTGATGGAGTGGATGCATCGGCTGCAGGCCAACCGGCAGCGGGGCGGCGCACCCGACGAACTGGTGTCGCTGGACCACCTCCTGCACGAGATGCGCCTGTTCAAGAGCCGCGCGGAAGTCGGGATCATGCGGCGTTCGGCCCGGCTCGCCGTGGCCGCGCACCGGCGGGCGATGACGGTCTGCAAACCCGGAATGCGCGAATACGAACTTGAAGCGGAGTTCCTCCACGAATTCGCGCGCCACGGCGCCCGGTGCTCCTATACCCCCATCGTCGCCTCCGGAGCCAACGCCTGCATCCTGCATTACACCGAGAACCGGGCCCGGCTCGAGGCAGGGGACCTGGTGCTCATCGACGCGGGATGCGAGTACCGCATGTACGCATCCGACGTGACCCGCACCTTTCCCGTCAGCGGCCGCTACAGCGAACCCCAGCGGGAACTCTACGACATCGTCCACGCGGCCCATGCCGCCGCGGTGGACAAGGTGCGGCGCGGCAATCACTGGAACGACCCCCACGACGCCGCCGTGCGCGAAATCACCCGCGGCCTGAAGGAACTGGGCATTCTCGGGGGCCGGCTCGAGGACCTGGTGGGCAAGGAGGCCTACCGACCGTACTTCATGCACCGGACGGGGCACTGGCTGGGCATCGACGTGCACGACGTGGGCGACTACAAGGTCGCGCGGCAATGGCGGCTGCTGGAACCGGGGATGGTCATGACGGTGGAACCCGGCATCTACGTCGCGCCCGATGCCGGCAAGGCGGCCGCCCGCTGGCGGGGCATCGGAATTCGGCTCGAGGACGATGTGCACCTGAGCCGGGACGGACCCAGGATCCTCAGCAGGGACCTGCCATCGAGCGCCGAGGAGATCGAGGCGTTCATGGACCGGGTCCACTGAGTTCCGCGGGCCGGACGGGGAACGCGATTCATGCCAACCGAGTGCGACGTGCTCATCGTCGGCGGCGGGCTGGTGGGCTCGACGCTGGCCCACGCCCTGGCGCAGATTTCCGTCTCCACGGTGTTGGTCGAGGAGCGCGACCCCGGGCGGCTGGAGGAGCCGGGATTCGATGACCGCTCCACGGCGCTGGCCAGCGGCAGCCGGCGGATTCTCGAGGGTCTCGGGCTGTGGGACGAAGTCGCCGCGGAGGCCGAGCCCATCCGGACCATTCACGTTTCCGAACGCGGCCGTTTCGGCGCAGCGCGCCTGGACGCCGTCCGGGAAGGCGTCCCCGCGCTGGGCTACACGGTGGAGAACCGCGTACTGACCGCGGCCGTCTGGCCGAAGATCCTCGCGGCCGGGGCGGTGACCTGCCTGGCGCCGGGCCGGCTGGAGGACTTCAGGACCGGGGCGTCGGGCGTGACGGCCAGCGTGAGCACGGGCGGAGCCTCCCGGACGATCCGGGCGCGCCTGCTGGTGGCGGCCGACGGCGCTCGCTCGCGGGTGCGCCGCGCTTTGGGCATTGGCGCGCGCACGGACGACTATGGCCAGAAGGGCATCATCCTCAACTGCGAAACCGGGATCCCGCACGACGGCCGCGCGTTCGAGCGCTTCACGACCAATGGCCCCCTGGCCATGCTGCCGCTGTCACGGGGCCGCATGGCCGTGGTCTGGACGTTGCCGCGCGACGAGGGGGATCGCATCGGCGCCCTCGGCGACGAGCCGTTCCGTGACGCGCTGCAGCGGGCGTTCGGCTACCGGCTCGGCCGGATCCGCCAGGTGGGCGCGCGCAGCGCCTGGCCGCTGCACCGCGTCCGGGCCGACTCGCTGACGGCAACGCGCGCGGTGTTGGTGGGCAATGCCGCGTTCAGCCCGCACCCGGTGGCGGGCCAGGGGTTCAACCTGGCGCTGCGGGACATCGCGGCGCTCGCCGAGTCGATCTGCGACGCCCGGCGCGGCGACGCCGGCGCCGACCCCGGGGAGGCGGCGCTGCTGGAGCGCTACGGGAGCTGGCGGGCGCACGACCAGCGGCGGGTCGCCGGATTCACCCACGGGCTGATGAAGCTGTTCACCATCGAGGCCGCGCCCGTGGCGGTCTCCCGCGGCCTTGGCCTGATGGCTTTCGACCTGCTTCCGGGCACCAAGCGCTGGCTGGCCCGCCACGCCATGGGGCTTGGCGGGCGGGTGTCGCGCCTGGCCCGCGGTTTGCGGCTGACGCCGTGAGCGTTTCGGGCCGAACCCCGCCTACCGTGGTCATCGCCGGCGGCGGGCCGGTGGGCCTGGCGCTGGCGGCCATGCTCGACCGCGGTCCGCATGACCTTGACGTCCGCTTGTATGAACCTCGACCGGCACCGCGGTGGAGCCCGGACGAGATGGATCTCAGGGTCTACGCGCTGTCGAGGGCATCGCAGAACATCCTCGGAAATCTGGGCGCCTGGGAGGCGATTGCGGAGGCGCGCGCCAGCCCGTACCGCCTCATGCGGGTCTGGCACGGCGATTCCCATGCCGGCGGGGCCGGCACGCTCACCTTCGACAGCGCCGACGCCGGCGAGCCCGATCTCGGGCACATCGTGGAGGATGTGCTGTGCCGCGACCGGATATGGCAGGCCTTGCGGGGTACGCCGGTCAAGGTGTCGTTCGGCGCCAGGATTTCCTCGGTTGAACCCGGCGACCGTGCCGTGCGGGTTGCCACCGAGGCGGGCGAGACGATTGCCGCCACGGTCTTGATCGCCGCCGACGGCGGCGCGTCGCCGATTCGCGAGCGGCTGAAGTACCCTGTCACCGAGTTTTCCTACGGCCAGCGCGCCGTGGTCACCCATGTGGCGACCGAGCGCGGCCACGGGGAAACCGCGTGGCAGCGGTTCCTGCCCGACGGTCCGGTGGCGTTTCTGCCGCTCCTGGATGGCCGCAGTTCGGTGGTCTGGTCCACCGGGACAGGGCATGCCGAGTCATTGTGCCAGGCAAGCGAGGAGGATTTCCTGGGCGAGCTGGAAACGGCCGGAGGCGGTGCGCTGGGGCGCATTCTGTCCGCATCCCGGCGAGCGAGCTTTCCGCTGCGGGCCATCCATGCGGACCGGTACTGCCGCGCGCGGGTGGCGCTGGTGGGGGATGCCGCCCACACGGTGCATCCGCTGGCGGGGCAGGGGATGAACCTGGGGCTGCTGGATGCGGCGGTGCTGGCGGAGGAAATCCTCGCGGCGCTGGGGCGCGACGAAGACCCGGGCGACCTGCGGGTCCTGCGCCGGTACGAGCGCCGCCGCAAGGGGGAGAACCTGAAGATGCTGCTGGCGCTGGACGGGCTGCACAGGCTGTTCCGGCTGTCGGCGCCGGTCATGCCCCGGTTGCGGTCGCTGGGATTGAGCGCGGTCGATTTCGTGCCGTTGCTGAAGGGGCTGTTCATGAACGAGGCGCTGGGGTTGCGGGGGGATTTGCCGGAGGCGGCACGGTCTTCGGGGTAGGTGGTTTGGTGGGGGGTTGGCGGGCAGAAGCGAAATTATCGAGTTCCGACAATATGATAATATAGTAACGTGATAGAGTCGTTCGGAAACGATCTGGCAAGCGATCTGTTTGACGACAGGCGAACGAGAGCAACCGGGTCGTTTCCGCCCGAACTTCGGCGTGCCGCGCGGCGGAAGCTGCTTTACCTGCATGACGCGGCTGTATTGAGCGATCTGCGAGTGCCTCCGGGCAACCGCCTGGAGCGGTTGAAGGGGGACTGGAAGGGCCACCATTCGATTCGCGTTAACGATCAGTGGAGATTGGTCTTTCGTTGGATGAGCGGTAACGCCCTTGATGTCCGCATCATCGACTACCATTGAAGGAGCATGACGATGGCCAGACAACCAGGGAATCCATTCCATCCCGGCGAGATTCTTCGGGAGGAGTTTCTTGAGCCCGGGGGAATCACCCAGGCAGCATTGGCAACCAGGCTCGGGTGGACGACTACCCGGCTGAATGAACTGATTAACGGCAAGCGGGGCATTACCGCGGCAGCGGCGCTCGATCTTGCCGAAGTATTGGGGACCTCCCCGAAGTTGTGGATGAATCTCCAGGCGACGTTCGATCTGGATAAAGCCATCGAGGCGCGCCGCGTTGCATGATCCGGCCCGCCCGGCGGCCGGGCTCAGGAATCTCCTGCCGGCGCGACCGGCAACGCGACCGGCAACGCGACCGGCAACGCGACCGGCAAGGCAGGTATCCGGGGTAGAAATAAGTTAAAATGACCGCATCAATCGGACGAATCGGTCGGAGAGACTTCGCTCGACAGCGCCCCTGAAGGGTGCCGTGGGCGAAGCGCCGAAGGCGCAACCTCCGCTTGGAAACGCTCAGGCAAACGGACGGCGGATTCTGATTGGCTCTGGAGAGCGGCCCCGCGGGGCCCACCGAAGGTGAGCGGCGCAACGCGCCTAATCTCTCAGGTAACCGGACAGAGAAGCGGCGGATCGAGCAGGCACGTGGGTCCATGTGCGGCGCGCGATTCCGCCGCTTTTTTGTGTCCGGAAAGCGGCCGGACGGGAATGAACAGGGGGGGGGGCGGGCCGCCTCCCCGGAAGGCCGGAAAACGATGAGCGACCTGAAACGCACGCCACTGCACGCGGCGCACCTGAGCGCCGGAGCCCGCATGGCTCCGTTTGCAGGCTGGCACATGCCGGTGGCCTATGGCAGCCAGATCGGCGAGCATCACGCCGTGCGCCGCGCCGCGGGCATGTTCGACGTATCCCACATGACCATCGTGGATGCAGCCGGCCCGGGCGCGAAGGCGTATCTGCAACGGCTGCTGGCCAACGATGTGGCCAAACTGTCCCGCCGGCGCGGCAGAGCCGACTGCACGGCGCTCTATAGCTGCATGCTGGACAAGAGCGGCGGGATCCTGGACGACCTGATCGTCTACCGGTTCGCCGATGACAGCTACCGGCTGATCGTCAACGCCGGTGCCCGCGACAAGGACCTGGCCTGGCTTGGCGATCAGGCGGCCGGTTTCGATGTGGAACTGGCAGAACGTAACGACCTGGCGATGATCGCGGTGCAAGGTCCGGAGGCCCGCCGGGCCGTGGCGCCCCTGGTTCCCGGTTTGGCGGAAACCGGCGCGGCCAATACCGGAGAGGCCGACATCTCCGCGCTGCCCCCATTCACGGCCGCACGCGCCGGCGCGTGGATGGTGGCCAGGACCGGCTACACCGGCGAGGACGGCCTGGAAGTCATGTTGCCGGCGCAGCGGGCGGAAGCGTTCTGGGACGCGCTCAAGGCCGCCGGCGTCGCGCCCTGTGGCCTGGGCGCGCGGGACACCCTGCGCCTGGAGGCCGGGATGAACCTGTACGGCCAGGATATGGACGAGTCCGTCACCCCGCTCGAATGCGGGCTCAAATGGACCGTGGACCTCGGCGGCGACCGCGCGTTCATCGGCCGCGGGGCCCTGGAGGAGCGGCTCGGCGCGGGTAACTCCCTCGTGCAGGCGGGCCTGATTCTCGAAGGACGCGGCGTGCTCCGGTCCGGCTACCCGGTGGTGTCGGCGGCCGGTGAAGGCGTGGTCACCAGCGGCACGTTTTCTCCCACGCTGGGCCGGGCCATTGCGCTGGCCCGGGTGCCTCCGGGCACGGCCGGTCCCTGCCATGTCTTCATTCGCGGGCGCAAGCTGCCCGCACGCATTGTCAATCCACCGTTCGTGCGCAACGGCAGGATTCTGGTCAACCCTGAACCGACTGACTGAGGAAACATATCCATGAGCGAGATTCCGGAACACTTGAAGTACACGAAGGACCACGAGTGGGTCGCGGAGGCGGACGACGGCGCCGCGGTCGTGGGCATCACCGATCATGCGCAGGAGGCGCTCGGGGATCTTGTCTTCGTGGAATTGCCCGAAGTCCACAGGGATGTCGAATCGGGCGACGTCTGCGCGGTGGTGGAGTCGGTCAAGGCCGCCTCCGAAGTCTATTCTCCGGTGGCCGGCAATATCGCCGAAGTCAACACGGCCCTTGACGAGTCGCCGGAGCTCGTCAATTCGGATCCCTACGGGGAGGGCTGGCTGTTCCGGCTGAATCCTTCGTCACCGGCGGAGCCGGAAGATTTGCTCGATGCCGATGCCTACGGGCGGGCCGTGGCGGAAATGGACGACTAGTGCTGCATCAACCTTATAATGTCGTATCAGCGCGTCCGCAAGCGCGCAGATGCGCGGCGCCGGCTCGCCGACGTATCGGGCATACGTCAAGAGACGGCAACAAAGCGGATGCGCGCTTGTGGACGCGCCCTTCGGGTGGCCGCAGGCCCGCCCCTGGCGGTGTTGCGCCCCTTGACAATGGACCCACCATTGACTGCGGGACGCGCCTTGCCAGAGGCGGGCCTGCGGTCACTGATACGACATTACAAGGTTGATGCAGCACTAGGCCATGCCGTTCATTCCACACACCCGGGCCGATACCGACGCCATGCTAGGGGCCATCGGCGTCGAATCGATCGATGACCTGTTCGCGGAGATTCCCGGCGAACTGAAGCTGGACACGCTTGACGGCATTCCCGATGCGATCACCGAATCCGAAGTGGGACGCCTCATGCGCCGGCGCGCCGGCCGCGACGAGATGGTCCTCAATTTTCTCGGCGCCGGCGCCTACGAGCACCACATACCGGCGGCGGTCTGGGAACTGACCACCCGCGGGGAGTTCTACAGCGCCTATACGCCGTACCAGGCCGAGGCCAGCCAGGGCACGCTGCAGGTCATCTACGAGTACCAGACCATGATGGCGAGCCTCACGGGGCTTGAGGTGTCCAACGCGTCGCAGTACGACGGCGCCTCGGCACTCGCCGAAGCGGTGCTGATGGCCGTGCGGGCCAACCGCAAGTCCCGGTCGCGCCGCGTCCTGGCGCCCCGCACCCTGCACCCCCACTACCGCACCGTGGTCGAGACGATCACCTCGACCCAGGGGATCGACCTGGTGGATCTGCCCTGCGGTCCGGCGGGCGGGCACACCGACGTTGCGGCCCTGGACGACTTCGCCGGCGAGGACATTACCGCCGTGCTGATCCCGCAGCCCAACGTCTTCGGCGTCCTCGAACCCGTCGACGCGATGACGGACTGGGCCGCCGCCAACGGCGCCATCGCCATCGGCGTGGTCAACCCCATGGCGCTGGGCCTGCTCAAGCCGCCCGGGGAGTGGGGCGCGGAGGGCGCGCCGATCGCCTGCGGCGAGGGCCAGCCCCTGGGTGTGCCGCTGAGTTCCGGCGGACCGTACTTCGGCTTCCTCACCTGCCGCCAGTCCCTGATGCGCCAGCTTCCGGGCCGCATGGTGGGCCGCACGGTGGACCTGGACGGCAAGGCGGGCTTCACGCTCACGCTGCAGGCCCGCGAACAGCACATCCGCCGCTCAAGGGCCACGTCCAACATCTGCACCAACCAGGGCCTGATGGTCACCGCCGCCACCATCTACATGAGCCTGCTGGGGCCGGTCGGGCTCAGGCGGGTCGCCGCCACCTGCCACGCCCGCACGGCGGCGCTGGCGGACGGCGCGGCGGCCATCTCCGGCGTGTCCGCGGCGTTCGATTCGCCGCGGTTCCACGAGGTCGTATTGCGCCTGCCCGTTCCGGCGGACGTCGTGCTGCGGCGGATGCGGCCCCGGGGCATCCTGGGCGGGGTCAACCTTGCGGGCTGGTACCCGGAACTGGGCGACGCCATGCTGGTCTGCGCCACGGAGACGAAGACCGGGGAGGACATCCGGACCTGGGTCGCGGCGCTCCGCGACGCCATCGGAGCGACGGAGGAGGGCACATGACCGAGCCGCTGGTATTCGAACTGGGGCGCCCCGGGCGCGTGGCGGGCGCGCAGTTGCCCGCGGCGGATGTCGCCGTGGACCTGCCGCCGGAGATGCTGCGCGAGTCCGCGCCGCAGTTGCCCGAGGTCACCGAACTGGATGCCGTTCGTCACTACACGCGGCTTTCCCAGCGGAACTTCTCCATCGACACGCACTTCTACCCGCTGGGCTCGTGCACCATGAAGTACAACCCCAGGGGCTGTAACACCTACGCGATGCTGCCGGGTTTCCTGGGCCGGCACCCGCTGGCGCCCGAAGACGTCTCGCAGGGTTTTCTGTCCTGCATGTACGAGCTTCAGCAGATGCTCTGCCATGTCACGGGCATGAAGGCGTTCTCGCTCACGCCCATGGCCGGCGCCCAGGGCGAACTCGCCGGCGTGGCGATGATCCGCGCCTACCACCTGGACCGAGGCGACACGGAGCGCACCGAGATATTGGTCCCGGACGCCGCCCACGGCACCAATCCCGCCACCGCGGTGATGTGCGGCTGCACGGTCCGGGAATTCCCGACGGCGGCTGACGGGGACATGGATATCGACGCGCTTCGCAAGCTCGTCGGCCCGCGCACCGCGGGGATCATGCTGACCAATCCGTCCACGCTGGGCGTGTTCGAGCGGCGTATCCGGGAGGTGCGGGAGATCATCCACGGCGCGGGCGGACTGCTCTACTACGACGGCGCCAACCTGAACGCGATTCTCGGCAAGGTGCTCCCCGGCGACATGGGATTCGACGTGATCCACATCAATCTCCACAAAACCTTCTCCACGCCCCACGGCGGCGGCGGCCCGGGGTCCGGCGCGGTGGGCGTGGGCGAGCGGCTTGAGCCGTTCCTTCCCACGCCGTTCGTCGGCATGGGCCCCGACGGATACCGCTGGGTGGATGCCGCGGGCCATCCGAAGAGCATCGGCCGGCTGTCGGCCTTCATGGGCAACGCCGGGGTGCTGCTGCGGGCCTACATTTACATGCGGATGCTCGGCCGGCGCGGGATGGAGCGCGTGGCCGACTACGCGGTGTTGAACGCCAACTATGTCATGGCGCGGCTGGCGGCGGCGGGATTCGATCTTGCGTATCCCGAGCGGCTGGCGTGCCACGAGTTCATCGTCACGCTCAAGCGGCAGGCCAGGGAACATGGCCTGACCGCCATGAACCTCGCCAAGGCGCTGCTGGACCGTGGTTTCCACGCTCCGACGACCTATTTCCCCTTGCTGGTGCCGGAGTGCCTGCTGATCGAGCCCACCGAGACGGAGAGCAAGGAAACGCTTGACCGGTTCGTGAACGCCATGGCGGAGATTCTGGCGGAGGCGCAGGTGGACCCGGAGCGGTGCAAGCAGGCGCCGGCGACTATGCCGGTGAGGCGGCTGGACGAGGTGCGGGCGGCGCGCAAGCCCGATCTACGGTATCGGCCGTAGCGGGGGGAGCCTTGCCGCCGCCGGCGTCAGCCGCCGGTCGCTTGAGGCAGGTATCTGACGGCGGTCACCGCAATGGTGGCGAGCAGGCTCGCGAATGCCACCATACCGGCGAAGAAACGCCAGAACAACGCGACCATCCGTTTTTCCAGCCTGAGTTCCATTGCGCTCATGTCTGCCCGCGACTGCGCCGCTTGCGCGTCAAATCTGGAGTTGATTTCCTCGCGCTGCTCGTCGAGTCTGGAGTTGACTGCCGCGCGCTGCTCGTCGAGTCTGGAGTTGACTGCCGCGCGCTGCTTGTCGAGTCTGGAGTTGACTGCCGCGATTTGCGCCGTGAAGTCAGCTTTCATGTCCGCGATTTGCGCATTGAATTCGGCCTTGATGTCCGCGATTTGCGCGGTGAATTCGACCTTGATCTGGGCGATTTGCGCGGTGAATTCGGCCTTGATCTGCGCGATTTCCGCTCGGAGAGTGTTGACGAACCCCTCTACCTCGGGGCGTGTGACCGCCTCCCTGGCGTTGGCGACGAGGTGCATCTGGGTGGCGCAGGCATGGGCTTGGCGGGTGTCCATGCCGGATTGTTCCAGTGCATCCGCGACGGAGAGGATGTCGAGCGAGGCGGCCATGATTCCACTGTAGGCAGCGCCACCGGAGTTGTCCAGCGTGATTTTGGGCAATATTCGACAGAAATGAACATGGACATGCCGGACAAGGGCGATTTAAGGGTTGCGGGCCGCGCCCTTCCGCCGCGTCCATCGGCACGCAGGCGACGCCGCCACGAGCGGCCGCCGCGAACAAGGGCGCGGCCGCATTGGCGCACAGCGATTGTCGGCGCACTGGCGGACGGTCCGCGCAACGACTTACAATCGCGGTCATGAAAGCAAAGCATCGAACTGCCGCGGTGGCGGCGCTGGCGGTCGCGGGGATCACCGTTGAAGCCCAGGAGCGGACCTGGAACGCGACGTTGGATGAAATCTCGACGGCCGTGGTTTCCATTCACGTGGACAGCACCCGGGCGTTCGACACCGAACGCAACCAGTCCAGTCAGGCGACCGGGTTCGTGGTGGATGCAGAGCGCGGGCTGATCCTGACGAACCGGCACGTGGTGACGCCGGGGCCGGTGGTGGCGCAGGCGATCTTCCTCAACCAGGAGGAAGTGGACCTGCGGCCGGTGTACCGCGATCCGGTGCACGATTTCGGATTCTTCCGCTTCGATCCCTCGGCGCTGCGGTTCATTGAGCCCGCGGAACTGCCGCTCGCGCCCGACGCGGCGCAGGTCGGGCGGGAGATCCGCGTCGTGGGCAACGATGCGGGCGAGCAGCTTTCCATCCTGGCCGGGACCATTGCCCGGCTGGACCGCCAGGCGCCCAATTACGGGCGCGGCAACTACAACGACTTCAACACCTTCTACCTGCAGGCGGCTTCGGGCACGTCGGGCGGCTCGTCCGGCTCGCCGGTGATCGACATCGAGGGCCGCGTGCTGGCGTTGAACGCGGGCGGCAACTCCCAGGCGGCGTCGAGTTTTTTCCTGCCGCTGGATCGGGTCAGCCGTGCGTTCAACCTCATTCGGGACGGCAAACCCGTTCCGCGGGGCACCCTGCAGAGCGAATTCGTGCACAAGCCCTACGCCGAACTGCGGCGCCTGGGATTGCCGGAGGAAACCGAAGCCATCACCCGTGAGGCGTTCCCGGATCAGACCGGGCTGCTGGTGGTGGAGCACGTGATTCCCGGCAACGGCAACTTCCTCGAGCCCGGCGACATCCTGCTGCGGGTCAACGGCGAACTGGTCTCCGAATTCGTGCCGCTGGCGGCCGCGCTGGACGACAACGTCGGCCGGACGGTGGAGATCGAGGTCGAACGCGGCGGCAAGGCCATCCGGCAGGAACTGATGGTGGACGACCTGCACGGCATTACCTCCGACGAATATGTCGAGTACGGGGAGGGCGTCTTCCACAACCTCTCGTATCAGCAGGCACGGCATTTCAACCGGCCGGTCTCCGGCGTCTACGTGGCCAACCCGGGATACGTCTTCGGGAGCGCAGCCATCCCGCGGGGCAGCCTGGTCACCAGTATCGACGGCCAGGACATGGACACCCTGGATGATTTCCAGCAGGTCGTGGAAGATATTCCCATGGGCCGGCGCGCCATCGTGCGGTTCGTGCAGTTCGACGATCCCAGGGCCGAGCGGCAACGCTCCATCATCAACAACCGCAACTGGTTCCCGGCCCGGCGCTGCCTGCGCGACGACGTGCTGGGGTACTGGCCGTGCGAGGACCTGGCCGAGGCGCCGCCACCGGCGAAGGCGACACCGGGCAACACCACGTTTCCGCTCCGCGGCGACCCCCACGTGCAGGCGATCACGCCTTCGCTGGTGCTCATAAACTTCGACATGCCCTACACGGTGTCCGGCGTCAACGACCGCCACTACTACGGCACCGGCGTGATCGCCGACACGGAGCGCGGCTGGGTGGTCGTGGACCGCAACACCGTGCCGGTGGCCCTGGGCGACGTGCGGATCACCTTCGCCGGCTCGCTGGAGACGCCCGGAAAGGTGGAGTACATCCATCCCCTGCACAACCTGGCGGTGGTGTCCTACGACCCGGCCGTGATCGGGGATACGCCGGTACGGGCGGCCAACTTCTCCGCGGACACGGTCAATCCCGGCGAGGAAGTCGAAGTCGTCGGGCTCAAGGCGGACCATACGCTGTTGTCCCAGCCCAGCGAGGTGCGGGCGTTGATCCCCGCCGAACTGCCGCTGTCGCGAACGTTGCGCTTCCGCGAGTCGAACCTGGAGGCGATCACGCTGGTCAACGGTCCGGACGAGTTCGACGGCGTGATCATCGACGGTGAGGGGGCCGTGAGGGCGTTGTGGGCGAGTTTCGCCTTCCAGCAGGGGCGCGACCTGACGCAGTTCAACATGGGCGTCCCCGCGAGCCTGGTCATCGACATGGTGGACAGCATGCGGGCCGGCGAGCCGTTGCGCTCGCTGGAGGTGGAATGGGACCTGGTGCCGCTGGCCTCGGCGCGCAACTTCGGCCTGCCGGAGAATTGGGTGCGGCGCTACGAACAGCACCATCCCCTGCGCCGGCAGGTGCTTGCGGTCTCCTCGGTCGTGGCCGGATCGCCCGCGGCGGAGTTCTTCCAGTCCGGCGACATCCTGCTGAGCATCAACGGCGAGGTCGCCAACACCTTCCTCGAGGCGGAACACGCCTCCCAGAGCCCCGTAGTCGACGTCACCATCCACCGCGACGGCGATGAGCTGAGCGCCCGCATCCAGACGGTGGCGCTGGAGGGCGCCGGCATCGACCGCGTCGTGCTGTGGGCGGGCGCATTGCTTCAGGCGCCCCACCGGGCCATCGCCGTGCAGCGGGGCATCGAGGCGGAAGGCGTCTACGTGTCCTTCTTCAACTTCGGCTCGCCCGCCAGCCGTTCCGGGCTTTTCGCGGGGCGCCGCATCGTCGGCGTGGACGGCCGGCCGACTGCGGACATCGACGGGTTCCTGGAAGCCGTGTCCGGTCGCGAAGACCGCGAATCGGTGCGGCTCAACACGGTCACTTGGAACAACGTCTCCGAGGTGATCACCATGAAGCTGGACAATCACTACTGGCCCAGCTACGAACTGCGGCGCAATGGCGAAAGCTGGCAGCGGTTCGACCTGCACTAGTGCTGCGACATTATTGGGTTGACGCAGCACTAACAGTTTTCGCACCGGCGACCGGAGCGAAGACTGTCAGCGTCGCTGGCAGCCCCGCCGGTTGATCGATGGGCAGCAATTCCCGCTAACGACGCTCGCTCATCCGTCTTGGCCCGAATAAACGGCGAAATTCGCCATTGGGGCGTGATCTTGGATGCGATTGCCGGGTCTCTCGGCGCTTGGCGGGAATTGCTGATCGATGGGCGTGCCGGCGCGCCCTACGTAGCCTGATCGCTGCCCCTGTCGCGCAAGGCCGCCGCGCCAAACCGCTCCACCGCCTGGAGCGTCTCGCGCACGTCCTTCCAGGTCGTGTTGTGATTGATGATGCAGAGCCGCAGGGAAAACTTTCCGTGCAGACTGGTCGAGGAGATGAACGCCGTGTCGTCCCAGAATATCTGCGCGAGCACCTTGCGGTTCAGCTCTTCCAGGGTGGCGTCGTCGAGTTCGGCATCTTCGGGGTTGACCCGGAAACACACGATGCCGAGTGATGCGGGGTTGACGACCTGAAGGACCGGGCTCGACCGGACGTAATCCTCCGCCCGTGCGGCCAGCTCCATGCCGTTTTCGACCGCTTCCCGGAAAGCCGCCATTCCGAACGTCTGGATCGACATCCATACCTTCAGCGCGCGGAAGGACCGGCTGAGCTGCAGGCCGCGGTCGGCGAAGTTCGGGTGGTCCGCACCCCATATCGTGTCCTGAAGCACATCGTGGTGCACGCCGAATGCGTTCTCCAGCGTGCGCACGTCCTTCACCAGCAGGCAACCGGCCTCGTAGGGCTGGAACAGCCACTTGTGCGCGTCCAGTCCGATCGAATCGGCGCGCTCGATTCCCGCCAACAGCCGTTTGCCCGCCTCCGTCACGACCGCGAATCCGCCATACGCGGCGTCGACATGCAGCCAGATGCCTTCCGAGGCGCAGTAGTCCGCCATCGCCCCAAGTGGGTCCACGGACCCGGTGCTTGCCGTCCCGGCGTTGGCGCAAATGGCCACGGGGTTGAAGCTGTCGGCGCGGTCCCGCGCCACCGCTTCGGCGAGCGCGTTCACATCCAGGCGGTAGTGCCGGTCGGTGGGCACCTTGCGGATGCACTCGCGCCGGACGCCGGCGATGCGCGCCGCGCGCAGGAACGCCGAATGACTCTGGTCGCTCATGTACACCGTGCCGCGCTCCGGGTGCCCCGCCGCCTCGCGGGCCGCGACGAAGGCGTCGAGACTTGCCGCGGAGCCGCCGCTGGTAAAGAGGCCGCCCGCGCCTTCCGGGTAGCCGAGCCAGCGGCGGATCCAGTCGATCACCACCAGTTCAAGCTGGCTCGGACCGCTCGCGACCAGCCAGGTGCACGCATTGATGTTGTAACCCGCGGCGATGAAGTCGGCGATCACCCCCGGCCAGGTGGGCGCCGTGGGGACGAACGCGAACGAGCGCGGATGATCGAGCCGCAGTGTCAGCGGCAGGACATCGCGCGCGGCCCGTTCGAGCACCTCCGCGCCCGGCCGGCCCTCCTCGGGCGGGTCCTCCATCAACTGGTCCAGCAGTTCCTGTCGAAACTCCCCGTCCCAGGCGGTATCGCCGGACAGTTCCCGCATCCGTCCCACGAGGAGTTCAGCAGCCTCGCGCGCGAGATCGAGCATGAGATCCGGCGCCATCCGCAGTCCGACGGACGTGTCGTTTCCCCGCGTATCCGGGCCGGCATCGCCGCCGCCCGCGGCCGGGTTCACGCGGTCCGGGTGGGGAGGGGGTCGTTGGGTGCGGTCGTCGTCCGGGTTCATGTTATCGATCCGCCGCCGGATCGATGGAATCCCTCGGCCCGATCATTCGTTGTCCGCCGGTCCGCGGGTACAAACCGGCATGTCACGGAGATCGTACTATATCCTGTGTCCGCAGGGCGCCGCGCCGCGTTCGCCGTGCGGTTTGCGTGCTTGAGGGAGCGGACATCGCGTGCTGAAAATCGTCTCCGGTGGACAGACCGGCGTGGACCAGGGGGCGCTGGCCGCGGCGCTCGGGGCGGGAGCGCCGTGCGGCGGCTGGTGCCCGCAAGGGCGCCTGTCGGAGGAGGGGCCGATTCCGCCCGTCTACCCCGTGGTGGAGCTGGCGGGCGCGGGATACCGCGAGCGCACCCTGCAAAACGTCCTGGATTCGGACGGCACGGCGATCGTCCACGACGGTGAGCTTGAGGGGGGCACCCGGCTTACATGGGTGTTGTGCGAACGGCGCGGGCGTGCCAGCGTGCTTATCGATGCCTCAGCCCTGAGCCGCGACCAGGCGATCGACGCATTGGTCGCATTTGTGACCGGCAACCGCCTGGATGTACTCAACGTCGCCGGGCCGCGGGCGAGCAAGTGGCCGGAGGCGTTTGAGTACGCGCAAACGTTGGTGGCAGGGATGTTGGAACAGTTGACGCTATCGGCGTGAGGCTGCCTTGCGCAGAACTTCTTTCTGGCGCTCCGTGGCCTTTTCGAGAACGGAGCAATTCAAATCGGGCAGAGTTTACTCCTCCGCCAGATGCCTTCTGGCCGCCTCCGCGTCGCAGTCCCAGGCCTCGAACTCGTAGCCGGGCTTCAGGAACATCTCGCCGCCGGACACGGTGACCGCCTCGGTCATGAATTCCGGGTCCTCGAACCAGTACTCCACGTCCAGGCGCATGCCGTCGTCTGAAAGCGTGTAGCGCTCCACAAGGTGCTTCTGCGTCCCGCTGGGCGTGCCCCGGTCCAGGCCCCAGACGGTTTCCTCGAAGTGGCGGGTGTCGATCACCAGCACACCGTCCTCGAACCAGCCGATGGAGTGGCCCATGTAGCTCGGCTCGACGCCGGCGGGATGCTCGCTCATATTGAGGTGAACGACGCGCCGCCCGTCGAACTGCTCGTACCAGATGTGCAATTCGTCCTCGCCCACACGGCTGAACTGTACGGGATACACGGGCAGGACCGTGCCGGGCAACGACTCGGGAATGCAGTCGGCCGCCGGATCGTCGTCGGGGTCGAACTCATCCAGGACCGCCTGCGCGCTCGCCGTTAGCGGCAGGCTGTCCGGCATGAATCCGGCGGCGACGTTGCGGTTGGCGAAGTCCGGCTGCCAGACGCCGGAGAAATCGGTGGAACCGCGCACCGGCGCCTCGGGCGCCTGAAACGACCCCGGCGCGAGGCCCGATGACCGGTAGGAAGAGCCGTCGGCCTTGGTGATCACGTCCACGAACAACGTGCTGCGCTCCGGTTCGCGATGGGGGAAGCCCCGCACGCCGACCCGGTCCCCGACCTGAAAGGTATCGGCCCGCCAGCCGATGCTCCGCACCGAGGACACCGCGTTGGCTTCCAGCAGCCATTCCCGCGTTTCGCCCGTTGCCGCGTCCGTGGCCTCGAAAGTCAGGTAGACATGGGGATTGCGGTAGGCGTGCTCGGTGATCGTGCCTTCCATTTCCATCGGCGAGTCCATGAGAAATCGGGTCCGCGAGTGGTGGCCGTCGGCCGCCGGCGGGAGCCACGGGAGGAGCGCGATCAGCAGGCTCGCGAGGGGAGTTGCGCGACTTTCCATATCGAATCTCCACGTGGCGGCGTAATCGTTGCGACTATATCAAAACCCGTCTTGGAAGCTCGGTCAACAGGATGTCCGACGCACCGGCATTCCGGTGAGCGAGGAGGAGGTGGTCGACGAACGATTCGAAATCGACGAGTCGGGCAGCCGCATGGTCATCCGCGTCTTGACGACGGACCCGGTCAACTTCGTGGAGCCCGTCACGACGCAACGCAGCTACGGGCTGTTTGGCGAGGACGTCAAGACCTACGACTGCATTCCGCGATAGCCGCCGAAGACACCCGCCTCGATCGGCTCCCCGGCAAGCGGCCGCGCGGGCCGGGAGGCGTCTTCCACCGCCGCCGAAACGGCGTCCGCCGCTGCCGTTACTCGACCTGCATTCCGTACCGCTCGGCGGCGTCCGCAAGGCGCGCCATTTCATCCCGGATGAACTGCTCGAACTCCTCCGGCGATTCGCTGGGCCAGACTTCCATGCCGTGCGCGCCGATCGCCTCGATGACGCCCGGATCGCTCATGGCGAAACGGGCGGCCTCGAATATCCGCCGCACGAACTCGTCCGAAGAACCCGCGGGCGCGAAGAAACCTCCCCAGGACCCCGACGGCATGCCGTCGACGCCGCGCTCCAGCATGGTCGGAATCTCCGGCAGCAAGGGTATTCGCTCGGGATGAACAACGACCAGCGGCACCGCCGCCCCGGACTGGATCAGGGGCGACACGTAGGGCGAGGTGGTAATGACCAGGTCCACGTCCCCGTTGGCGACCGCATCCATGGCCGCCGCCGAGCCGCGCACGGACTCGTCGAGCGTCACCTCGATGCCTAGTTCGCCGAGCAGCGCCGCGAACTCCAGCCGGTGGATGCTGCGCGGGGCGATGTGGGAGTAGGTCAGTTCCCCGGGGTGAGCGCGCGTGTACTGAAGGAGTTCGTCCAGCGTGTCGATGCCGAGGCCCGCATGGGCGATCAGCACGTCGGGAACGGCGGTAATCCGTGACACGGGGCGCAGATCGCCGAGCGGGTCGACGCCGAAAGAGTCCAGAATCGCCGGCAGCATCGCCATGTTGCCGATGGTGGAGACGAAAACCGTCCGCCCGTCCGCCGGAGCCGCCACTCCGTCCTGCAATCCGACCCCGTAGTCGATCTCGACTTCGCGGCCCAGGTATTCCTGGAGTTTCGGCGCAATGATCGTCGTCGCCGTGCTGGACGAACCGGTGGCGGGATAGGTCGTGAGGATCCGGATCGGGTCGGACTGCGCGAAGGCAAGGCTTGAGCAAAAGAGCAGGCTGAAGGTCAGCGGTTCAATGAGTCGGCGCATATTGGTCATCCCGGGTTGTGATCGCAGCACATCAACCTTATAACGCCGTATCAGCGCGTTCACAAGCGGGCGGACGCTCGGCGGCAACGAGCTACCGTATGTTTCCCGCGCGGCGAATCCTTGCGTCCGCCTGTTCTTCCAGGGACGCCAGAATCTCCCGTACGACTTTTCGCACCCGGGCGTGGGGGTGCGCCTGGGCGTATTGCAGGAAGGTGAGATAGTCCGCATCCAGGTACAGGGTGTCTGGCACGGGCAATGGCGCATCGTGCAGCGCGTACACCGCCACGCGTATCGCGCGTTTCGCCACAGGGTCCGCTTCGCGGAACGCTCCCCGGCTCGCGCGAGGGCCCGTTCCCCGCCTTGCTTCGCGTGTTCCCGGGCTCGTCCCGGGCGTTTCGGGCGTTCCGCACAGTGCCAACCATCGTGTGGCTCTCAGTATTGCGATCGCACGTGACACCGTTGATTTCGATGAGACATTCGCGGCTTGCCCGATTTGCGTGTAGCTGGGGAATCGTCTCCTGATCGCGCTCTGGCGAAGCGCCAGCCAGACCATTTTGTCCACCGGTTCCAGCAGCGGGTCCCGGAGCACCCGCTCCGGCCACCCGGGCGGTCCCGGCGACGCGATCAGGACCCTTCGCGTCCGCGCGCCTGCGGCGCCACTGGCGACCGATGCCTGAATTCGTTGCTTCAGTTCCCGTGTGCGCCGGTCAACCGTCGGCGGACCGTCGTTCGCTCCCTGCCTGAGCGTCATGACCCGGTCTTTCCGGCAAATGCGTCTTGTTCGCTCATGGCGATCCCTCGCCTCTCTCGATGGCCTGATCCGTTGTCGATAAAGCTTACAGCCTGATCGCCGATGCGATCAATGACTCGAACGGCCAATTCGCAACCAAATGGTTATGGCAACAAAGCGGTCCGGGATTGTCGGTTGACGTCGCCCGGTAGCCGCCGCGGAACAGGTCGCGCCCTCGTCCCCGGCAAGCGCATTTGCATTTATAATGGGCGCAACAGGCGCACAGCATGGGACCGTGACGTTCATGCATCGTTTCCCGATTCGCCTTGCCGCGCTCGCGGCCATGGCGCTGTGGAGTTCGGTCGCGCCGACCGAGCGCCACACGCTGCCGCTCTTCGTGACGTCGACGATGCCCGGCGCCCCGCGGGGCGTGCTGCGCATGCTCAACGACACCGAAGCAGCCGGAGCGGTCGCGATCTACGCCGTCGACGACACCGGCATGCGTTTCGGTCCGGCGACCCTCACCCTGGACGCCTGGACGGCGGTGGAATTCGATGCCTCTGATCTGGCCTCCGGGAATGCCATGAAGGGCTTGTCCGGGGGGTTGGGGGCCCTTTCGGGCGATGTGCGCCTGGAGATCGAGACGGAGTTGCGGATCGTGCCGGCGGCGTACGTTCGCGCGGCCGACGGCACGCTCGGCGCGATGCACGACACCGTGCGCGCCGGCGCGGCGGCCGGGGGAGGGGGCGGTTACCGGTACCTGGTGCCGGTCTTCAACGCCGCGTCGGAGGTCACGCAGGCAAGCCGCTTGCGGTTGATCAATCCGGGTGACGAGCCCGCGGCCATCACCATCGAGGGCCGTGACGACACGGGCGCCGCGGCCACCGGGGGAACCGTGCAACTCACGCTGCCGGCCGGCGGCGCGCGGACCCTGACCGCGCGGCAACTGGAGGCCGGGGACGACGCGGCCGCGGGCCAGGCCGATCGCAACGGCGGCGCCGGACGGACGGACCAGACCGGCCGGGCAAGCCTGACGGGACGCCTCGGCGCCGGCGTGGGCCGGTGGCGTCTGTCGGTGTCGTCGGACCGGTTGATCCAGGTGGTCAACGTGGCGACCGCCGCTTCGGGCCACATGGTCAACCTCTCCACGGTCGCCGCGCGGGGGGCGGCGCCCGCGGATCACGAGGCGTTCACGGAGCGCTTCCGTACCGGCGGGATCGAATTCCTGAGGGGCGGGGACCGCTTCGCCTTCACCGCGCGGGCGGACGGCCGTTTCATGGAGTCCGGGGAGTCCGGCGGCGTTGCCATTGCCAACATGGGCAGCTTCCGCTACCAGGGCATCAGGCCCGATGCGGGACTGGTGACATTGATACACGACAATGGCGGCGTGTGCCGTGTGAACCTGTATTTCGAATCGCCGGCGGATGGCCGGTTCGCGTCCAGGTGCGCCGGCGGCGGCAACCCGGACGGGATCTGGTCCGGCGGAAGCTGGTCCATCGGCGACGGCGCCGGAAGCCCGCCCGAAGAGTCAACGGGGATGGCGCGGCAAGGCGATTGCCATCCGGGCCTGCTGGTGGGAATCGGGGCTGGTTGCACCTATCCCGGCGCCACCGACGAGTTCACCGTCAACGCGCGTGGCCGGGGCCGGTTCCTGGACAGGCTGGCCGGCATCCGCATCCGCATCGACAACGAGACGGTCGGCGGGCGCGTCTACGACTTCCAGGCCTCGCACGAGGGCGGCGGCGTCTGGCTGATCGAGCGCGTGGCCGGCATGACCGCGCAACCGGACTTCGGCGCGGCGACGGTCCCCGGCGGGCGGACCTACAGGGTCGGTACCGCCATCGAGACGCTGACGTTGCCGGAGGCAACCGGCGGCAACGGTACTTTGACGTACAGCCTGTCGCCCGGCATACCCGGGTTGAGCTTCGACGCGGTCACGCGCCGGCTCACCGGCACACCGTCGGCGGCCGGCGTATACGGCATGACCTACACCGTGACCGATGAGGACGGCGACACCGATACGCTCGGCTTCATCATCGCGGTGGAGGGTGGCGATGACGGTGGCGGGGCGGGAGGCGGCGGCAATGCCGGCGATACCGGAAGCGGCACGGGCGATCCCGTATCCGTGAACGCGACTTGCGACCCGATGCGTGTCGACCCCACCAGCCTTCGCGTCGACTTCACGGGTTCGGTGACGGCGCATCGGCGGTTGTTGGCTGTCCGGGTCGCGGGGTACGCGGACGATCGCTACGTGGGCGCGGACCTCGTGGGCGACATGCCGTCCGGGAGTACGAGAGGCTTCTCCATTTCCGGCATTGTCGCGACCGCCGAGAGCGAAGTTTCCTGCGCCGTCCGGGTCTTTTACTCGATATAGAGTGCGCCTGGCGCCAGCGCCGGCAACGTTTGCCGCAGGACCTCCGCGCCCTGCGCATCCAGGATCGCCGCCTGGCGGACCGGGCTCGCGGGCGCCGGCGTGCGGGCCGCCCAGCCCGCTTCGCCGCCGTGGCTGAGAAGGTTGACGGAAAGCGGCTCGCGGTAGAGTTCGGCGCCGTCGCCGTCCAGCAGGATCAGCGTGAACTCGCCGTCCGGGGACGGCGCCCTGGCCCCCCGCGCGGCGACCTGGGCATGCGTCAGGCTCCATCGCCCGGAGGCGTCGATCTGCCCTGACAGCGCCAGGGCGCCCCCGGCGTCCGGTTCCGGGGGGGGCGTGAGCGGGGGCGTACTGGACGGCGGCGTTGGGCCGGCCGGTCCGAAAGCCCCCTGTGGCGCACCCGCCGATGGCTCCTCCGCACCGCCCGATAGCGGCCCCGCACCGCCCGCCGGCCCCCACCGCCGCACGCCCGGCGTGCCCGACACCGGGAGACTGCGCGGCCGGCGGCTCGATGCGATCCGATATTGGTAGCCGGAGAGGAACTCGTACCGGCCGCAGTAGGACATCAGGTCCACGTAGCCTTCGTCCTCGTTCGATACGAACCGCCGCCAGTTCAGGTCCCAACCGGGGACCGGCCCCAGGGCTCCGCCGGCGTAGGGATAGCCCAGGTCCGCGTTGGCCGCGCCGCAGCCCGGCGTGTGCCGCAGGCTCAGGTTGTGTCCGAACTCGTGGGCGATGACGCCGGGTGAAGAGAGGGTGCTCACCGCGACATTGCCGGACAGTTCAGCGATGCCCGCGGTGCGCGCGCGGCCCGATTCGCCGCTTTCCGGCCATGGATGGAGGAAAACGCCGTGATAGTACTCGTTCCGGTCCCCCTCGGCGTTCCAGCGCGCGCGAATCTCGCCCAGGAGTTGGGACAGGCTGGTGGCGCCCGACTCGATCGGAGCCGCGATTTCCACCTGGTAATCCTCCGCGATGGGCAGGTATGCCCGGGTAGCGAACATAAGCGATTCGGCATCGACCGCCGGCGGCGGGTCGCCCGTGAAATGCAGCGGGAAGAATGTGGCCCTGAACGGTTCCAGCCGGTCGCCGTACAGGATGATCGGCTCGCCCGCGTTGTCATCCTCGTCGGTCTCGGCCAGGCCGTCCTCGGGATCGATGACGTGAACGAGCCGATGGCCCGCCTGGTAAAGGCGGCCCGGCAGTTCGAATACGTACTCGGTGCGCCACCGGCCCGAATCGGTCGCCACAGTGGTCCGCGGCGCGGCCGGGTCGAGACGATCGGCGAGCACGCCGCCCTCGCTGTCCAGCACGCGGGTGATGACCGGGGGCGGTTCCGCCACGTCGTGGTCGATTCTCACCGCCAGCGCCGCCCAGCGGCCCAGGATCGGCCGCTGATGCTCCCGCGGGGCGCCTTGCCAGTCCCACTCCCACATCAGCGGACCCTGGTAGTAGGCCACCGAGTGGTGCGCCGCGTTGCCGTTGTCCGCGGCGCTTCCGGACCAGACCGCGCGCATGCCGTCCCGCGGGGGCCGCTCGAACCCCCGAAACGTATTGCCGTCGTATCGAATCAGTAGTTCACGGTCCACGATGCGCGCCCACAAGGCCCGCGGCACGGTTCCCGTCAATCGATTGGATTGGAGATTGAGATGGCGCAGATTGATCAGGTTGCCCAGTTCCGGCGGAATGAACCCGGTCAACCGGTTGCCCGAGAGGTCCAGGGTCAGCAGGTTGGTCAGGTTTCCGAGTTCCCGGGGGACCGGGCCCGAAAACCCGTTGGCGGAGAGATCGAGCACCGTCAACTGGCGCAGCCGGCCCAGTTCGGGCGGGATGGAGCCCGCCAGCCCCCCGGCATCGTACCCGGTCCCGGACAGGCGCAACGCGGCGACACGCCCGCCCGACACCTCGACCCCGGGCCACGAGCCGATCCGCACCTGCGCGCCCGTGCCCCATTGGCGCAGCGCGTGCCCCGCCGGGAGCGCGTCGCCCTGGGCCTGGTGGTTGGCGAACCCCACCAGGACCCGGCAATCCTGAACCAGTCCGGGATTGTTGTCCGGATCCGCGACAAAGCGGCCGTCGCCGCACCGCTCAAGCGTGCGCGCGGTGTTCGGTTCGCGGTCGCAGCGGTCGTTCACGCCGTCGCCGTCGGCATCCGCCGGGCCGCCGACGCACGGGTCCAGGAACGGCGGTCGCACCGACGTGGTGGACAAATTGGTCACGCGCCCGGCCGGGTCCTCCGCCAGGCTCATGACCCGGATGTCCCGGTCGGACTGAACGTCCAGCCGCCACGCGCCTTCGCCCTCTCCGAGGCTCCCGCTCAGCCCCCTGGCGCCCGCTTCGAGCGATTCGACGCTCAGGGATGTCGAGGCGCCGGGGGCCACGGTGAGGCTCACCGCCCCTTCGGGCGCCGCAACGCCGGCGTCGTCCCACGCCTGGATCAGGACCTGCGCATCGCCTTCTGAAGGATTGACCAGCCGCAACCAGCTTCGCTGCCCCATCTCACCGGCAGGGGTTTCGCCGGCGGGATTGAAAAACGGCACGTGATGGCGCCGACCGCCCGCCGCCGCCACGTTGTGGGCGGTGCTGACCAGCCCTTCTTGCGAGCGGGCATAGGCGAAAACGTCGAGATTCAGCCCGCTCTCCAGCACCAGCCGCCAGTCGCCCTCTCCGGCGCCGAGGCCGATCGGCAATCCCTTTGCCGCGTTGCCGGTTTCGAGGTCGCTGGAGGTGAGCGTCACGGTGCGCCGTCCGCCCACTCGCAGCGTGACCGGACCGAAGGATTGCCCCGCGTCGTCCACGCCGTGTATCCGGATTGCCCCGGCCGCCGACCGGTTGGTGACGCGCAGCCGCCCCTCGCGCAGCGCGTCGCCGGCGGCGAGGAACAGGAGGATGGCGCCTTCCTCCGCCCGGGCCGCCGAAAGGTTGGCGAGGGGGCCCGATGCCGTGTCCAGCACCGCCATCGCCTTGATCGCCGAGTCGGTGAAGATCAGCAGTTGCCAGTCGCCGGCACCGTCTCCGAGCCGCCCCGTCAACCCGGCCGCGCCGTTCTCGAACTCACGGGCCGTGACCGTCCGCGCTGCCCCGGCCGCCAGGACCATCGAGACCTGGCCCGCCAGCGCATTGCCGTCGTCGACGCCGAAAATTGTCACGTCCGCCCGGGCGTCCGTGGGATTGATCAGCCGCACCGCGCTGCCGTCCGGCAGCCCGCCGCCGGGCGCCAGCAGCGTGACCCGATGGTAGAACGACCGGCGCGGCGCCATGTCGTGGAGGCTGTCAACGAAGCCCGCCTCCGTGTGGACGTAGGCCAGCGGTTCGATGTCCAGCGGCGTGTCCAGGACCAGCCGCCAGTCCCCCTGGCCGCCGCCGATGCCGGTAGCGATTCCCAGCGCCTCGTTGCCCCGTTCCAGGTCCATGGAGCTGAATTGAATCGTCTGACCGGCACCGATCCCGAGCGTCACCGGCCCGAAGGCAAGCCCGGAATCGTCAATGGCCGTGACCGCCACCCGGCCGGATTCGTCGGAGTGGTTGAAGATGCGCACCATCCCCTCGCGCAACGCATCGGACGCCGGCGGCAGCAAGGGGAGGCGGTAGGTATCCGCCTGCAAAAGCAGCGGCGCGAAGAGCAGGAAAACCACCGCGGCGCTGGCGCCCGTGTGCCCAATAGCCGACATCAGCCTGTGCGGCGCCCGTTGCGATTCAGCGTTCCATCGGGGAGGCGTTCATGGCCGTTCTTCCCGGGACGCTCGATTGTCAAGGCGACTCTCAATGCAAGCCACCCGCTGACCGATAGCGGAAAGCTCGACCTGCATGGAGTCCAGCCGAGTCTGCATTGAATCCAGTCGATCGTTGATGCCCACCAGGGCCGTCACCATCGGCGCGCCCAATCCCAAGATCAGGGTTGCGATGGAAATTCCGGCGCCCACGATGGCACGGAACCCCCGGCTCATCGATCAGCGATTCTCATTATGCCCGTCCACCCTCTCCCCCGCCCTCTCCCCGGTGTGGGTCTGGCGGTGGTTTTGGCCCGGATTGCGCCGGATAAGGGGGTGTCGGATGCCCGGTCGCGACCTTTGGCGCCAAAATGAGAACTGCTGCTCATCGATCTTTTCCCTGTAAGCCCAAAGCGGTAATGTCCCCTTTCTCCAATTCTAAAATGTCCCCTTTTGATCGGAGGGGATGCGTTGGAAAAGAGCAACGGAGCGGGGACGATGAGTTACAAGGAAGCGGATCGGGTGGGGCTGATTCGGGCCGTGGTGGAGAAGCGTTTGCGGCAGCGCGAGGCGGCGAAGCGGCTTGGAATTGGTGTTCGCCAGGTCAAGCGCCTGGTACGGCGGTACCGGTCGGACGGTCCGGCGGGCCTGGTGTCGGGCCATCGCGGCAAGCGCCCGAACAACGCCATCGACGCGGGGGTCCGGCGGGAGGTGCTGGACCTGGTGCGGGAGCGCTATGCGGATTTCGGCCCGACATTGGCGTGCGAGAAGCTGGTGGAGGAGCACGGTTGGCGGGTGTCGGCGGAGACCTTGCGCCAGTGGATGATGGCCGAGGGGTTGTGGCGTTCGAAGGCGCGGCGCGCGGTGCGGGTGCACCCGAGGCGGCCGCGTCGCGCGTGCGTGGGGGACCTGGTTCAGATCGACGGTTCGCCGCACGACTGGTTCGAGGGTCGGGGTCCGGCGTGCACGTTGATCGTGTACGTGGACGACGCGACGACGCGATTGCTGGCGACGGGGTTTTTTCCGTCGGAGACGACCGAGGCGTACATGAGCACGACGCGGGCGCATCTGGCGGCGTGCGGGCGGCCGGTGGCGTATTACTCGGACCGTTACGGTGTGTTCCGGGTCAACAAGAAGGACAAGGAGGCGGAGTTGACGCAGTTCGGGCGGGCGCTCAAGACGCTGGACATCGCCTCGGTCCACGCCGGCAGCCCCCAGGCGAAGGGGCGCGTGGAGCGGGCCAACCGGACGCTTCAGGACCGGCTGGTGAAGGAGATGCGGTTGCGCGGGATCGACGGCCTGGAGGCCGGCAACGCGTACCTGCCGACGTTCATGTCGGACTTCAACCGGCGTTTCGCGGTGGCGCCGCGGGACCCGGCGGACGCCCACCGGGAGGTGCTGCACGGCGCCCGGGAGTTGGACCAGATTTTCAGCGAGCACCATGTGCGCAAGCTGACGAAGGATCTGACGATCCGGTTCCGCAACCGCGAGTACCGGGTGACGGGACACGGCAAGGGGTACCGACTGCGCGGCGCGGCGGTCACGGTGTGCCAAGCGTTCGACGGCTCGGTGACGGTGCTGCGCGACGGCCGGGAGTTGCCCGTCCGGTTGATCGGGGAAGGCGAGGCGGCGGCGGTGGAGGACGAGAAAACGGTGGTGCGGCGCGTGGACCGGATCAAGGCGGAACAGCGGTCGCGCCCGGCCTACAAGCCGACCCCGGACCATCCTTGGCGGCGGTCGTGGAAGCCGGACGCGGGCGGGGCCGCCGCAGGATGAAGCCCGCGCGCATCGGCCTTGGGCTTCGGTCGCTCCGCTCCCTGCGCCCAAGGCCGATGCTAAACCGCCACAAGTGTATGGCGCGCGCCGACCAAAGGGGACATTTTAGAATTGGAGAAAAGGGGACATTTCTGCTTTGCGTTTACACATCGATCTTTTCCCTTGCGCAGATACGCCGTCAATCCTACCATGCGGGCCGGGAATGCCATTTCGGGAGTCCGGGCAAAACGGCCACATTTGCACGCACCAATCCCGGAACCTTATCCTCGCCCGCTGCTCCAATTTCGTAATGGACAAACCCTCATACTCATAAGCATGCCACGGCGGCGCGGTACGCCGCCCCGCTGTCGCGGAAGGAACATCGCGTGGACGTAAAATCAATGAGTTACGCATGTTCCATACAAGGGAGGCGGATCGTGAACTTGATGAAATATCTGTGTGGGATTGCCGCGGCCCTGGCTATCCCGCCGGTTTGCGCCGAGGAATTCTCCTGGCAAGTGGCGGGCGGCTACCAGGACATGGGTGCGGCGAGCACGGCGGAGTCCAGCAATTCGTCGGTGCGCGCCACCTGGTACGTCTCGGCGGTGGACGATGAGGTCGGCCCCTACGAGCTGGCGCCCTTTCTGAACCGCAGCAGCTACGTGACGGTCGGTACGTCGCGCTCGAAGTATCGCGAACGGCTGGTTCCGGCGCTCGTTGCATTCGACTGGGTCGCCGGCTATGGTCCGGCGCCCGACAATGAGACCGTTGCGGGGCGCCAAGGCGGGGTTCTTCCACCGTTTGGCCCCTTTCCTCCGGTGTCGCCCGCTGTTCAATTACCGCGCTATTTCGCGCCAGGGGTCCTTTCACCGTTTGGCCCCTTTCCTTCGGAGTCGGGCATCGACACCAGGGAGTACGCCGTGCACGGCCGCCACGTGTGGCCCGGAAGCGGTTGGTACGCCGGCGCCAGTGCCCGCCGGAGCGATGCCGACATGCTGCCGGATCTCTTCTACGCGCAAACCGCCATGGACCAGGAAAGCGCCGGACTGTTCGCGGGCAGGTACTTCGGTACGCGCACCACGCTGGAACTGGGTTTCCGATCCGAATCCATGCGCGAGGAACTGCGCGCGAGCCCGGTGATTACCAGCCCCGTGTTCGGCGCCGGCGGCGTTCCATCCGTGTTCGGTTACGGCGTTCCATCCCTCAGACCCGACTTCCTGCCCATTTCACTGCAAACCGGCGCGAAAACCGAGACGGAGGACGCGGAGCTGTCGGTACGCCACGTCGGCGAACTCGGCAGCTCGACGTTCTCGCTGTCGGCGAGCATCCAGTCCAGCCGTACGGACACGCGCGTGTTCGTAACGGTTCCCACGGACATCTTCGCGGGAATAGACCCCTTCGAGCGCCCCGATCAGGACTTCATAACCGGTGGAGGCCAGGCGTTCATGCCAGTCGAGACTGTCGAGTCCGAGCGCGAGAGCCGGGTCAGCCTTTCGGGCGCGCTGTTCCCGACCCGGGCCATGGGTGTGCGCCTGACCCTGTCAACCCTGGACCACGACACATTCGGCGCCAGCGACCTGGTGGGCCTGTCGGCCAACTGGTTCTTCCTTCGCAACGCCGCCATTGAAGTCGAATTGACCCGCACGGACTCAGGGAACGGATTTCGCGTCGGCCCGACGGACGCGGTCGCAGTACGGCTGCTGGGACGGTTCTAGTGCTGCGTCAACCTGATAATGTCGCATCAGTGGCCGCAGGCCCGCCTCTGGCAAGGCGCGTCCCGCGGGCCATGGCGGCAATATTCTCACTGTGCCTCGCCGCCGCCGCGAGCGCCCAGGACATGAACCGGGGTCTGGTGAAGTTCCAGGGCGGCGACTACGCAGGCGCGCTACGGGACCTGATGCCGTTCGCCGAACAGGGCAACGCGACGGCGCAAAACCTGATCGGCGCGATCTACGCCAACGGCCAGGGTGTCGTGCGCGACAATGTGGCCGCGGCGGCATGGATCGGGCGCGCCGCGGAGCAGGAGCATGCCCTCGCCCAATTCAATCTCGCGGGCATGTACGAGCGCGGGCAGGGCGTCGTGCAGAATTTCGCCGAAGCCGCCAGGTGGTATGCGAGGGCTTCGCATCTGGGACACGTGGAGGCGCAGTTCAGGCTCGGGTCGATGTACGAGCAGGGCGCCGGCGTCGAACAGGATCTTGCCGAAGCGGTGAGATGGTACCGAAGTTCCGCCGAGCAGAACTTCGCGGAGGCCCAGGCGAGCCTCGGCGTGATGTACACCACCGGCCGGGGCGTCGAACAGCACCATGGCGACGCGGTGATCTGGTTCCGCCGGGCTGCGGAACAGGGATTCGCCCGGGCACAATACAATCTTGCCGTGATGTACGTGGACGGGCTGGGCGTCGAACGGGACAGCTCTGCGGCGGCCACTTGGTATCGCCGGGCGGCCGTGCAGGGATATGCCCCCGCGCAATATGGTCTCGGCGCGCAGTACGCCAGGGGGACCGGCGTGCCACAGGATTCCGTACTGGCATACGTCTGGACCAGCATCGCGGCGACCAACGGCCACGACGACGCTTACAGCGTTCGCAATGCGATCGCCCGGCAGCTCTCCGACGCGGACCTTGCCATGGCGGAAGATATCGCTGCCCGGTGCCGCGAGCAGGGCTACGAGTTCTGCGTCAGGCAGGGGCCGCGCTCGTGAGTCTCCACATGTTCAGGGAACTTGTGTCGCCGGACGCGGCCTGACTGAATGATGCGTGTCGATTCCGAATCCCTGTCGCCGCGGCCGCGATGCTTCTTGCCGGTATTCGCGCCGCTGCTGCTGGCGGCCGCCGCATCCGGCGCGGCGCGCGCCCAGGACGAGACCGCGACCTACACCATGACCTTCGAGGGGCTTTGGACGGCCGACGACATCACCGATAACAGCTTGCCGGGCGGAGCGCACTTCACCGAGGTGATCGGCGCCACGCACAATTCCGACATGACGATATGGGCGTCCGGCGGCATGGCCGGCGCGGGAGTCGAGAATGTCGCCGAACTGGGCGCCGTGGGCACCCTGGTCGGCGAGATCGGTCAAAACGCCAACGCCGGCGCCGTTGTCAGGGCGGGGAGTTCCTTCATCGCGCCGACCGGGACGGTGACCGGCACCTTCACCGCGACGGCAAGCCATCCGCTGGTCTCGGTCCTCTCCATGGTCGCCCCCTCGCCGGACTGGTTCGTCGGCGTCTCCAACCTGAGCCTCCACGACAACGGTTGGCGGAATCGGGTGGTCGATCTTTATCCCTACGACGCCGGGACCGAAGGGGGTTCCGGCTGGTCGCTGTTCAATGCGGCCACCGTTCCGCAGGGCGTTATCGCCAGCATCCGCAACACGGGCCGGTTCCGCGACAACCCCATCGCCAGGCTCAGCTTTACGAGCGAGCAAGCCACGGACGAAGGCGCCGACGAGGAGACGGACGAAGAGACCGTTTCTCCCGGAACGCATTCCGCGGACTACACGGTGCCGTTGCTGGTCCCGCCGGGCGCGCCGGGCGGACCGCAGGGGATGCTGCGCATCCTGAACGACACGGTCGAGCCCGGAAAGGTGGAGATCTACGCCGTCGACGATGCCGGCACGCGCACCGGTCCGGCCGCCTTCACCCTGAATGCCTCGGCGGCGGCGGAGTTCACAGCCACGGATCTGCGGTCCGGCAACCCCTCCCTGGGGCTGACCGGCGGTATCGGCGCGCAAATGGGCGATGCGCGCCTTCTGATCGATACGGATCTTCAAATCGTGCCGCAGGCGTTCGTGCGCGCCGCGGACGGCGCGCTGAGCGCGATGCACGACACGGTCCGCGCGGCCTTGACAGGCGGCTCGGGGCAGTACGCCTACGAAGTGCCGGTCTTCAATCCGTCCACCGAGATGACCCAGGTGAGCCGGCTGCGGTTGATCAACCCGGGCGCCTCGGCGGCTGCGGTGACGATCGGCGGGCGCGACGACAGCGGCGCGCAGGCCACCGGCGGAGACGTGACGCTGACGCTGGCGGCCGGGGGCGCGATGACGCTGACGGCGCGGCAGCTCGAGGCCGGCGACAGCGGCATCGCGGGCCGGTTGGGCGCCGGCACCGGCAAGTGGCGGCTGCGGGTGTCGTCGGACCGGCCGCTGCGGGTGGTCAACATCGTCGCCTCGGCCGCCGGGTACTGGAACAACCTTTCCACGACCGCGGCGGCGGGCGCGGCGCCGGCTGACCGGGCCGCGTTCAACGGGCGCTTCGTGGGCGGGAGCGTGGTCTACGAGACGAGCACCGGGCGGTTCGCGCTCGATCTCATGGAAGGCAACCGGTTCACGGAGGCGGGCGAATCCGACGGGGTAATGACGAGCGCGATGGGCAGTTACGGCTATGAGGCGATCGGGCCCGACGCGGGCCGGCTGACGCTGGCGTACGACAGCGGCGTTGGATGCCAGGCCAATTTCTACTTTTCGTCCCGGACGAGCGGTTGGTTCGCCTCGCGCTGCGCCGGCGGCGACGACCCCGGCGGGCGCCGGTTGGGCGGGACCTGGTCCGTTGCGGATCCCGAGGATCCCGGCGAAGTGCCGCCGGTTTCCCCTGGCGACTGCTACGCGGGTCTGCTGGTGGGCGTCGGGGAGAGCTGCACGTATCCCGGCACGGCGGACGAGTTCAGCGTCAACGCGCGGGGCCGCGGCCGGTTCCTGACATACCTGCGCGGAATCCGGATCGATATCGACAACGAGACCATCGACGGCCGTGTCTACGACTTCGAGGCCTCGCACCGGGGCGACGGCGTTTGGCGGATCGACCGGGTGGCCGGCAGGACAAGCATGGGCGCGCCGTAGTCGAAAGCGCCCAATAACTCGCATTTCCGGCCCTTTGTCGGAATATTGATGTCAGCAGACGGCGCCGACCCAATCCATGGCACGGTCCCGGAGCGGCCTGAGTTATCGGGCGGCCACCCTTCCGGGCGTTTCAAGGGCGTTCGCGCCCGCAAGGCGTCCATGCAGCCTGCTCCCGCCCCTCAGGGGTGCTCGCCGTAGTAGAACCGCAGCCGCCAGGCGGTCAGTCGGCCGGTGTCTTCGGCGGCGAGGTCCGCCACGCGCAAAGTCCATGCGCCGTTGGGATTCTCGCCGTAGAAGGCGTTGCTCGGCAGTTGCCAGTTCCTCAATCCGGGGAATCCCTCGAGCACCGCGTTGAACGGCGGATTGAGCACGCTGTCCGTGCCGGCCGGCGAACGCAGGGTGATGCCGAGGTCCCACGCGTCGGTGTGCTCGACCGCGACTTCCAGCATGACCGCCTCGATGTCGGCGCTCTCGGGCAGGCCCGTCACGTCCAATACCGCGCTGGCGCCCGCGCCGTCGGCGTCCGGGATGGCAAGCGGCAGTGTCTCGTCCGCATCGGCCCCGAACCACGGCGATTCGACGAACGCCCCCAGGCTGCCGGGCGCGTAACCCGAGGCAAGCGCCACGGCGGCGTCGACATCGACCGCGCCGAACCCGTACCAGTTGTGAAAATCGTGACCGGCGGCATTGGTCTGCCAGGCGTGCTGGGCGACGTACGGCGTGCCGTTGAAGGCCGCGCGCACCTCGGCGCGGTCCGGGTCGATCGTGCGCGCCGTGACCGCGAGGATGTGTTTCACGTCCCGCCACGTCAGCGCCGGGTTCACGCCCAGCACCACGGCGACGGCGCCGGCCACGGCGGGCGACGCCGAGGACGTGCCGCCGAAGGCGCTGACGTAGTCCCCGTCGCGGTTCAGCGGGTGCCCGGCGGGGAGGAGGCTCTCGGCGATCAGGCCGAATCCCGCCCCGGCGCCGGCCTGGTCGGTGGTGATCATCGCGGGCCGCTCCAGGCCATCCTCGCCGCCCGGGCCGACCACCCAGAGGTTGGCGGCCGCAGCCGAGTACGAGGACTTGACGTCATCGGCGTTGAACGCCCCGACCGCGATCACGTAAGGCAGGTTCTGCTCCGGGTCGGCGTTGCCGGCGACGCAACCGATTTCGGCGTTGAGCGAATGCGCGCGATTACAGAATTCGAACGTGTTGCCCGCCGCCTTTACGTACAGCGCGCCCCGCCCGGAACGAAGGTCCGTCGTGCCCATCTTCATCAGCCGCACGTAGTCCTCCGACGGGTTCTCCGCCGGCAGTTCCGAGCCGAAGCTCATGTTGAAGATGTCCACGCTGGCCGAATCCGGCTCGCTGTCGCTCCCGCCCAGGCTGCGAAACAGCGCCGCTTCGGGATCCTCGTCCGCGCCCTGGCCCAGGTTGAACCCCACCAGCGTGACCTCCGGCGCCACGCCGCGCCCGCCGACGCCGTTGTTCGCCACCGCCGCGGCCACGCCCGCCACGCTCGTGCCGTGATCGCCGAGAATGCTCGGGTTGAACGGGTCGGCGCTCAAGGCGCCGGGCGTGGCCTCGTGGGTGAAGTTGAACGAACCGCCCGCGGCGGTGTTCGCGGCCAGGTCCGGATGGCATATCTCCAGCCCCGTGTCGACGATCGCGAGTTTCACGCCCGCGCCGTTGTGGCCCGCGCCTATGGCGCCCCCCATGCGCAGGTCCGCGCCCGCCGTGCCGGGGCGGTTCGAGAACGCCGTCTGCGCCGTGTTGACCAGGTGCCACTGCTCGGCGAACAGCGGGTCGCCGTACGCGCCCGGCGTTCTGGCGGGCGCTACGCACCGGGTCCTCACCCTTCCGGCGGCGTCGGTCGCGAAGCCCTCCACAAACAGGTTCTCCACCGGTTCGCCGGCAAACGGATTCGGCGGCGCCTCGCCCAGCCAGGCGCGGACGAAGTAGCTGCGGTCCGGCTCCAGCCGGTCCAGCGGCAGCACGAATTCGTGCACCCCGCCGAACAGGAACTCGAACGGATCGTCGCTGGCGGGCACCTCCACCTCGCCGAGCGGCCGCGCGCCGGTCAGGAAGGCGATGTCCGTGGACCACTCCGCGACCAGCCGCGCCGGTTCACCGCCGGGCGACGAATTCACCGCCGCGAGGACCATCGCGACAGCCTCGTCGGTCACGCCGAAGAAGATCGGCAGCAGCGCCAGGTCCGCTCCGCCGCCCTCGGGCGGGGCCTTGTCCACCGCCGCGGACTCGCCGTCCAGAATGGTGAACGTGGCCGAGGCGGGACCGTCCACGCGGGCATGCCCCGCAACCCTGGCCACCGCGGCCGTGACGGTCTCGTCGCCCTCGGCGTCGAAGTCCCTGTACACGTCGATGTCGATGCCGCCGGACCTGGCGTTCGGCGCCACGACGATGGCGTCGGCGCTGGCCGCGTAGTCGCGGCCCCGCGTGGCGGTGCCCGCGAAGTTCAACCGCACGGTCACGCCCGCGGGCGCGGGAGCGGGCGCGTCCAGCTCCACCTCCACCCGCACGGTGCGGTTGCCCGCCTCCTCGACCGTGTCGACCGATGCGGACAGCGATATCGTCGGCGGGTCCGGTGGGCGATCGGCCCGCTCGCAGCCGGACACCGCCACGCAGCCGAGCACGACCGCCGCCGCTGCCGCGGGGGCCGCGTTGCGGCGCATCGCGCAGGCTTGCCGAAACGATGCCGGGGAACGGCCGGCGCCGGTCAGGGAATGGTCGAACGGTATTGGCCCAGGCGGCGTCATCGGGGCGGGCGGGGTCATCGGGGCGGGCGGGGTCATCGCCACTCAAGCCGGGGCCCGCGCAGCCGCACCGCGGCGACGCCTCCGCCAAACGCGCTGGACACGCGCGCAACCGCATCGGCGGGGTGCGCGTCCCGGGGCAACTCCACGATCGCGAAACCGAGGGACTCGAAGACCGTGACGCCGGTCGCGCCCACTTGCGCGGCAACATCCTCGATCCGTACATCGCCGCTCAACTCGACGCGGATGCTCGGCAACAACGGTACGAAGGTCCTGCGGGCGGGGTCGAAGACGATCCTCGAAAACGGTCCGTCAAGCGGCGTGGCGGCACGGTAAGTCTCGCCCTCGTACGAAACCACATGGATCCGCTGCGTGGCGGTTTCCCGCGTCTGCGCGACAATCCCGCCGATTTGAGTCGGTGCCGCCGCGGCCCGGGAGGCGGACAGCGCGACGACCTCCCGGCCGGCGGCGGCGGAGACGCGCGCGGCGCCGTACATCGCGGCGCCGTCCGAGGTTGTCTGGGCCGCCGCGGTCGCGCTCAACAGCAACGTCAGCAACCCCAATGAGCCGGACCGCCGCCTTGAGCGGTAAGGCGCCGACGGTTCGAACGGAAGGAGCAAGGGACCCACGGCGAACATTCTAACCCCAAGCGAATGCGGATGGACCGGAATCTCCGGGACAGATGGCAGGAAAGTGGGGCCGGTGCGACCTCGACCCGGGCCACGCGCCCGCCGGCCGCACCGACCCGTTCGCCGAGCGCCTCGACGCCTCCGGCCACCCGGAGGGCGCGTCCACAAGCGCGCATCCGCACGCTTGTGCACGCGCTGATACGGCGTTATAAGGTTGATGCAGCACTAATCCATGACTGACTTCCATGAACGCCCGCATGTCTTCGTCGCCGATCGAAACAAGCGTCGGCGGTACATCTCCGCTCTGCAGCCATCCAGATGCGTAGAGGATTGTGTTGCGTCGGGTGTGAGATAGTCACGCCCACCGGCGTCGTCGATGTGCTTCCTGGTTGTCCAAGCGACCGGGAGGCTGAGCCATTGATACGTCAATGGGTTAGCCGAGCGGCGCCTGAGCGGAGGCGTCCGCAGCGCAGCGGGGGGAACGGTTCCCGAACCGTCGCGCGGCTTTCGAGGCGTAGTATAGGAACTGCGGGGCGCGATTGAAAGTGCGAAGTTGGAACGTGTCGCGAAGCGATCGCATCGGCGGATGCGCGGATCGCAACAGGAGCAAGGTGGCGTTCGCGAACGCGAACGCCGGCAGCGATGTCGAAGAGCAAGAGCGAAGCCCGGTGCGCGATTCAATAGTAGGGATGGGTGAGCAGCCTGAGCCGGGCTTCCTCGCGGATGTGCGAGCGGTCGAAGACCCGATGCGGACCACGGGGATCTTCTGTGAGGTGCAGTACGTAGTAATGCGTAAGCGGGGCGTCCGCCCCACCTGGATTTCAGCTTGAAGCTGGTGTAAACGCCCAGGGCATCAGCGCATCGATATCGGATGCCGGATGGCCGGCGGCGATGGCTTCGAGCGTGGCCTTCAGATAGGCGTGGGGGTTGACTTGATTCATTTTGGCCGTTTCAACGAGACTGGCTATGCGGGCCCAGGCCGCCCCGCCTTCGTCATGGCCGGCGAACAGCGCATTCTTGCGATTCAGGGCCAGTGGCCTGATGGCATTTTCCACGATGTTTGTGTCCATCTCGACCCGCCCGTCGGTGAGGAACACCCGCAGCCCGTCCCAATGGTTGGCGATGTAGGCCAGCTTCTCGCCCAAGCGGGACTTCGGTGAGATCCGGGCGCGTTGCCGGCGCAGCCACACCCCGAAGTCCTCGACCAGCGGTGCGGTGCGCGCCTGGCGCACGGCCAGCCGGACGTCGGGAGGCTCGCCCCGGATCGCCTTCTCGATGGCGTACATCTCGCCGATGCGCCGCAGCCCTTCGGCGGCGATCGTGGAGCGGTGGCTGTCGTGGACCTCGCACAGTTTGCGCCTGGCGTGCGCCCAACAGAAACAACGGACCACCCCCTTGCCGGGCACCGCCACCGCGTTGTAGCCGGCATAACCGTCCACGTGCAGCTTGCCTTTGAATCCCTCGAGAAAGCCCACGGCGTGGCAGCCGCCGCGCCCGGGCGCGTAGAAGAACACCGCGCCGGGCGGGTCCGGACCGGCCCAGGGCCGCCGGTCGCGGGCCAGCGCCCACAGATACCCCGTCTTGGTCTTGCCCCGGCCCGGGTCCAGCACCGGCGCCCGGGTCTCGTCCATGAACAGATGATCGGACCGCTTCAGATGCCAGGCGAGCCGATCCACCACCGGGGTCAGGTGAAACGACGCCTTGCCCACCCAGCCCGCCAGCGTGGAACGGTCCAGTTCCACCCCCGATCGGGCGTAAATCTGCGATTGGCGGTAAGATGTTGCGCACCCGATTATGCTGCGCAGAGGCCGGTCATCGCCGGTTTGCCGGGGGGTTCCTACAATCTGCGCAACATAATGTTTTGCCGTCAGATCGCGTTCAGGAAGGCGATCACGCCTTTGTCCTCTTTCCAGGGTCGGTCGCGACCTGGGTCTCCCGCATCGCAAAGCGTCATCGCTTTGGCCTTCATTTCGAGATCGATTTCGGCGTAGATGTTGGTCGTATCGAGGCTGACATGCCCGAGCCATGCTCGGATGGTGTTGAGATCGACACCTGCCTGCAGCAGATGACAGGCACTTGAGTGCCGGAGGACATGCGGCGTGATTGCCCGCCCCGACAACGACGGCACCTGGGCAGCGCATCGCTCAACAAGCCGGTAGACCCCGAAGCGGGTATAGGGCCTCCGATGACGACTCATGAACACGGCGTCTCCCTGTTCCCGTCTACGAACGAGTTCGACCAAGACGTTCCGGGTACGCGGCCACAGCGGGCATCGACGGCTCTTGCCTCCCTTGCCGCGCAGCGTGACAAGCGCGTGACGGCCGTCACGGCGGTCGACATCCAGATCGGCCACTTTCAATCCAGTCGCCTCGGAAACGCGGGCCCCGGTGTTGTAGAGGAAGAGCAGCATTGCATATTCGGCGCGGCCCTGCGGCTTTTGGCGGTCGGGAACCGCGAGGAGTGCTTCCACTTCATCCTTGGTCATCCAGGCGATGGGCTGCGGTGTGGACTTCTTCGTCGCGATCGCGCGAATCTGTCCACACCAATCGAGATGGGCCGGTTCGCGGCTGGCGACGAAGCGGGCAAAGGATCGGATCGCGGCCAACCGTTGGTTACGCGTCCGGACCGAACAGCCACGGTCTTCCTCAAGGTGTGAAAGGAACTGCAACACACGCGAAGGACCGATATCTTCGACATGCAAGCGGTCGACCGGCTTGCGCGCCTTGGCGCTGATGAATGGCAGCAGCAGTCTGAAGCTGTCGCGATAGCTCTTCTGAGTGTTTTGGGCGAGGCGGCGCTCGGTGACGATGTAATCCGCGAGAAAGCGCCGCAGCCAGGAACCGAGTGTACTTGAATCACGCATGGTCTCCTCCATTGACGTAGCGATTGAAACGTACCGACGCTTCGTGAAGGAGGTCCGGCGTCATCGACAGGTATACGCTTGTTCCGTCGAGGTTGGCGTGGCCAAGATACGTCGACAGTACGGGCAGAAGCCGCTGAACATCCAATCCGTTCCGGTACCAGGACGTCAGGCGGTGTACGGCCGCAGTGTGGCGCAAGCTGTGCAGACATGGAGAGCGCCGTCCGTCATCCCTCCGCTCTACCCCGGCAATTTCCAGCAGTCGGGCAAATGCATGATCCACGTTGTGCTTTCTCACCGGTGTTCCGTCGCGGTTTGCAAGGAAGGTCGAATCCATCCCTTCGGGCAGCGGGCGACCCGCACGCCGGTGAGCATAGGCCTCGAGTACGTCGGCAAGCTTCGGCGCCACGGGAACGAGGCGGCTCTTGAAGAACTTTGTGTTCCGCACCGTGAGGACGGCTTCTGCGAGGTCGACATCGTGCAAGGAAAGGTGCAGTGTCTCGCTGGTTCTCAGACCGGCTCCGTACAGCATGAAGAGCAGCGTCCGAAAGGTATCTCCATCGAAGCGGATGGCATGTTTGCGGCTGACTTCGACAGCACCGAACAGGCGCTGGAGTTCCTCGCGCGAGTAAATGTAAGGCGGTGCCGATGGCGGCGACTTCGGCTCCTCGTCCGGCGGTGGAAGAGGTGATCGTGTGGCATAACCGCGGCTGATCGCGTAGCGGTAAAACCCGGCCAACGCGCCGTACTTGTTTGCACGCCACCGGGTAAGCGGACCGCTTCCGGCAAGGAACCGGCGCACTTCCATCTCCGTGACCGCATCGCAGCGCACCTGCTCGGGCACGCTCTTGCAGAATTGGTACAAGGCTCTCGCGCTCGTGATAAACCGGGCGCCATGCGCCCGACGCCACACAACATAATGATCGATCGCATCGCGCAGAATCATGTCAGGCCCTCCAAATCGATGTTGGCAACTTCGCGAAGTGCATGCAGTTGGACCTGCGCGTAAACGGCGGTGGCCGCGACACTTCGATGCCCGAGGTAATCGCCCACAGCCTTCATGGACAGTCCCCGATCGAGCAGATGCTGGGCTGCAGCGTGGCGCAGAGCATGAGGTCCACGACGTTTGTCCGTGATGCCGAGACGTTCAAGACGTATCGAAACAATGGACTTGATCACTCCTCTGCTGAGCGGCTTGATCGGAGCTTTCAGCGTTAGGAACAACCGTCGCTCGGCATGCACGGGGCGCACCTCGCGCAGATATCGCAGAATCGCTTGCCCGACGCCGCGTGAGAGCGGGTAGAGAAGCGTGCGTCCCGGTTTAGGGCAGCGGACCCGCAGCATCTCCCGCTCCCAAGCCAGGTCATCGAGCCGAAGGCCGCTGACTTCACCGGCACGAAGGCCGTATGTGATCAGCAGCATCACGATCGCGCGGGCACGAATGTCGCAGGAACGGTCACCCTCGGTGCTGGCCAGCAGACGGATCACCTCATCACGGTTCAATCCTTTCGGAATCGCCTTGCCCGGATGACGTCGCGGCGGCATGATGCCATCGGCCAGTCCCGGGCTGCACCACCCCTGCTGTTCGGCAAACCGGAAGAACGTACGCAGTTGCTGCGCATAAAGATGTATCGTGGATCGAGCGTAGCCGCGCGCGTGATAGCGCGTGATCGCCTCATCGATGGTTGTGATCTCGACAGAGGCCAGGTCGAGTCCTGCCTCGTCAAGTCCGACGAAAAATCGGTCAACGGTTCGGCAACAGCTATCGATGGTCGTATCGGACCACCCGCGTTCGCCGGACATGCTTGCCGCAAAGGCCGTTACGTGCGACGTATGACCGTGACCGACGACACGAGGTTCCTCAAGCCAGCCCAGAAAGCGCAACCATCGCTTGGAGCAACTGAGAAATCGCTGCCCGAGTTTGGGTCGTAATCTGCACCTGCCGGGTAGCAGCCACCGGCGGAATCCGGCTTCGATCCTGCGCGCGTTCACCTCGTCGTCCTTCAAATCGAGAAGACGCACGAGCTTCAACTGATGAGCGGCAATCTTCCGTAATGTCGCAGGCTTGATGCCAAGTTGCTCACAGTGATCGAGAAAGGCGAGCCGTTCATTGATCAATGGTGAGCAGCGATAATGCTCGACCGTCGACGGTCGGGCGAAGAGATCTTCGAACATGATGTTGTCTCCTGTTTGTGGGAGCCAGCATCATGACGGCGGACATGGACCGCAATATTATGTTGCGCAGATTGTAGGAACCCCCCGGCAAACCGGCGATGACCGGCCTCTGCGCAGCATAATCGGGTGCGCAACATCTTATCGCTTATGTTGATGTCAACATAAGCGATACAGCGGCAGATGGTCGGCGTACTTGGAAATGAGCACCTGGGCCAGCGCCCCCTCGGTGGGCAGCCCGCCGATGATCAGGTGCGCCGGCGCGGCCGCCTGGAGAACCCCTTGCCCGCAACTCCGGCAGGCGTACTTCGGGCGCACGGTGACGATGACGCGAAGCTTCGCCGGCACGATGTCCAGCCGCTCGGTGCGGTCCACGCCGATGCGGATCATCTCCCCGCACCCGCAGGGGCACTGGGTGCTATCGGGCTCGATGACCTGTTCGATCCGTTCCAGGTGCTTCGGCAGATGCCCGAGGTTGCGCCGAGGGGCGCGGCGCTTGCGCCCGGGCGATGCCGAGGCGGTGCCCGCCGCGGCCACCGCTTCCTCGACCTCGGCCACCGCGCCCTCCAGGTCCTCGAACGTCAACTGGCGATCGTCAAACGGGCGCTTCTCCGAGCGCTTGGCGTAGATCGCCCGGCGCAGTTCGCTGACCAGGTGTTCCAGTCGGCGCTTGTCCTCGATGAGCTGTTCGTTCTCCGCGCGCAGATCTTCGTAGCCGGTTTGCTGGCGCTGGAACAGCGCTCGAAGGGGTTCGGGCAACGCCTTGAGATCGACCGTTTCTGGATGGGCCTGCATGACAGAATACTATCATAGAATCAGTAAGTTATAAACGAATATCGGCCCGAAAACAGGCCGATATCAGCGGGTGCGGCCGCCTTGTGCAGCGGCCTTGAAAATCAGGCCGCGGTGCGTGGCCTGCGCACCCTCGGAGACCACGCCCGGCGCCAGTCCAGACCCTCGAACAACGCCTCGAACTGCGCCCGGGTGAGCCGGATCACACCGTCGCGAACCGCGGGCCAGGCAAACCGCCCCTGCTCCAGCCGCTTGTACGCCATCACCAGACCCGTGCCGTCCCACCAGAGCACCTTGATCCTGTCGGTTCGCTTGGCGCGAAAAACATAGGCCACCCCCGAATACGGGTCCAGGCCCAGCTCGTTCCGCACCACCGCGGCCAGCCCGTCATGGCCCTTGCGAAAATCCACAGCCCGTGTGGCCACCACGATCCGTGTACCGCCCAACGAGACCATCATGACGCCCCCGCCAGCGCCACGGCGATCGCCGCGATCCCGGCCGTGTCGGCGACCCCCTCCAGGCGCACCGTCACCCCGCGACCTTCGATCACCGCCGAATGCGCCGCCTCCACCTCCACGGTGGCAAATCCCCCATCCGGCGCTGACGCCGAGGAGGCCGCCGCGACCAGCTCGCCGGCGCGCAGCTGCGTGCGCCACGACGACAGCAGCCTGCGCGTGATGCCGTGTCGGGCAGCCACCGCCGTGATCGTCTCCGAGGAGGCGAAACTCTCGCGCGCGATCCGAACCTTCTCCTCCACATCCCAGGACCGCCGCGTTCTACGCGTCTTTCGCTTGCGTCGCTTGCGACCAACCGCAGCCGCTCCGTTGGCCGCGGCCGCCCCGCCACGGGCCTCGCCCCTGACATCCAGATCATCGTTCCGCATCGGAAATCACTCCTTATATACAGTGGAGTGATCCCAACTCATTGGCTCACCGATAGAAAGGTGGGGTCGGCGAAGCGCTTACTAGTAATGCTTGCCGGGATTGAGGATGTCGGGCTGACGGTAGACCTCGCCGACACAATCGTCGTCGTCGTAGATGCGGGACAGTTCCGGCGTGATTCTCTTGAACGTGATGCAGGGCATGTTCGTTTTCCATGTGTTGGGTCGTGATGCGACGAACGGTGAAGCGCCAGCGTCTCTCTCTCGAACGGCGCTCGGTTCACTCGCTTGCAGCTTGACTCCACCCGGGTTGATTGCACGGCGCTCGGCAGGACGGAAGTGGAAGCGCGAGCCGCACCGAGCGATGTCGATGCGGCCCGCGAGTGAGAGGCAGCGGATCAGGCGGCGTACTTCTTGACGGGGATGCCGAGCTGGACAGCTTTGTCAACGAGATTTTCGCTGATGCCGGAACCCGGGAAGCTGATGACGCCCTTCGGGAGCAGGCTCAGCAGCTGGTCGTTTCTCCGGAACGGCGCGGCCTTGCCGTGGGCGTTCCAGTCGGGGCGGCAGACGACCTGGTGCACGTTGCGGGACTCGGCCCAGCGCGCGGCGATCTTCTCGGCACCCGGACCGCCGCCGTGCACGAGCACCATGTCCCTGTACTTGCTTCGGACGTTGTCCAGGGCGGAGAAGATCCGGTTGGCATCCTCGACGGGCTTGGAGCCGGTGACCGCGACCAGGGTGCCTGCGGGCAGGTGCGCCTTGGTCTTCTCGGTATCGCGTGCCCGGAGGAAGTCGCGCGCGTCGATCGCGGCGGAGGTCAGTTGCGCCGTGCGGCTGGTGTGCGATCCGTGACGCGGTCGCCACATGTTGCCGGTGTCGGCGCGGTACCGCTCGGCGGCGGCGTCCCGCAGTCGCTCGAACGCGTCGCGCCGATCACCGAGGTGCTGCGCCCGTTCGGTGACTCTCTCCAGTTCCCAGGCCTGGACTTCGGAGCCGTCCTGGGAGGTCTGCAGCTTCTTCAGTTCCGGCGAGAGCTTGTCGACCGCTCGGTCCAGCCGGACCGTCTGCATGTGCAGGGTATTGACGAAGCCCCAGAGGAGGCTCTCTCGTTCGTCGGCGAGCTGAGTCCCGTCGGGCGCGACCTCTTCGACGAAGGCGTCGAGGATCGTCTCCAGGCCCGCGAGGGCTTCGGACTCGTCCCAGATGGCTCTGGGGTCGGGCTCGCCCCGGTTGGGTCCTCCTCCGAAGTATTCGAGGTTCTCGCAGATGACCGCGGTGGGGGAAGCGTGTTGCGCGTGTGTAAGCATGATGAGCTCCTTGTCTTTATCTGTTGGATCGAGCACGTCGGGGAATCCGTCGTGACATGTTTAGTGGGGCACGCGCGCGCAGGGCAGTCACCCGCGCAGCGGGCCGAAACGCAGTGAAGGACCCCTGCCCTGTAGGGGTTGACGCCCGAGCACGTGTGACACGCTCAATATGTCATGACGGATGATTTAATTTTCACTGTGCCCCCCGTTCTTTTGTTCTTCATTCGCGGCGAAGCCGCACCGACTCAGTCCACCGGGTTGACCGAGCAGCGGCGCCAGTTTGCTGGCGAGACGGCGGGGACCGCGTTCCACCAGCTCGTCGTTGAAATCCCCGGCGTGTGGCACGAGCACGGTGGAGGCGATGCCGAGCCGGGTGCATCGAAGCTGCAGGCGACGCGCGGCGCGCTCGCCCTCCTCGTCGCGGTCCTGGGCGACGATCAGGCGAGAGACCATCGGCGGCGGCACGAACGTGCCGAGCCCCCCGGCGGAGAGTGCCGCCGCGGCGAACGTCCCGGACGGGATCGCGGTTCGCAAGGCGCCGTGCGGCAGCACGGTGACGAGCGACAGCACGGTCTCGATCCCCTCGCCCACCAGCAGGGTGGATGCCGCCGCCGGTTCGCCGAAACGCACGGCAAAGCCGTGGATACGGCCGAGGGACTTCCTTGGGTTGGAGACGGGCGCCTTCGCCGCGAGCCGAGAATCGAGCCATGTACGGTGAACGCCCTGGAGTTCTCCGTCGTCGCCGGCGACCGCGGCGACGAGCGCGGGATAGCGGCGCCAGGCGCCGGTGTCCGAGCGATAGGGCAAAGCGTGATGGAATCGCAGGGCGGGGAAACGGCAGCGGCGGATGCCGCGCGCCTTGAGATAAAGCTCGGCGTGTGAACCGTCTATAGGCTGGCAGCGGTTCCACAGGTTGCGGGCCGCTTCGGTGCGGTCGTAGGTGCCGGGGCGGGAAGCGGCCGGGGAGAGAGGCTGGGCCAGGAACCGGCGCGCCTCGGCCAGTGCCTCGCGCAGCGAGCGCAAGCCGGTGGCGAGCCGGATGAGATCGAGCAGATCGCCGTGCAATTGCTCGGCGGGATCCGACCATTTCCCGACCGGGCCGGGCGGCTCAAGCCGCACGAACAGGGAGCGGCCCGGCGCCCCGCGCACGTCGCCGGCGCACCAGTACCGCCCACGGCGGCGGCCGTGCGGCAAGTACTTCCGACACACGTGTTCGGCGTGCGCGGCCAGCGCGGCGGCGGTGTCGGAGGCGTTCATGGATGGAATACGGCAGGGAATCGCGCCGCAGCGGCGCGAGGGGACGGGGAAGGCGAAGGGATCATCGGACGGGCTCTCCGCAGAACGGGAATCGTCCCGGTTCAGGTCGAACTCGACCGCCTCGGGGCGCGGCGCGCAGAACAGCGGCCCGGGGACCGGGCTGGCGGGTGACGGCGCAATGTTGTCAAATAGTGCGGCGCGGCCGGCTACATGAAGAAAGGCCGAACCCCGCGCAATGGCGGGGCCCGGCCTTCGGTGGCGGCGGTCGGAAGTTTACACGTTCGACATAGGGCCCCTTAGAACGGTAAGGAATCGTCCAGATCGCTCTGCGAGGCGCCCTGCGCCTGCGCGGGTTCGCTCGCCGCCTGGCTCTCGGCCTGGGTTGCGTCGGAGCCGTTGGGCCGCTCCAGGAACTGGATCCGCCCGCCCGGAGCCAGCAGGATCTCGGTGGAGAACCGGTCGGACTCCTCCCCGTCCTTCCTCCAGCGCCGCGTCTGGAGCTTCCCGGACACGTAGACCAGCCGGCCCTTCTTCGCGTGGCGCTCGAGCATGTCCACGAGTCCGGGCTGGAACGTGACGACCCGGTGCCACTCCGTTTTCTCGATCCGCTCCCCGCCGCCGGCGCGATCCAGGTAACTTTCGTCGGTCGCGATACTCATGTTCGCCACACGGCCCCCCGATACCAGGTGGTTGATCGTGACGTCGGCGCCCAGGCGCCCGATCACTTCTGCGCGATTCAATCCAAACATGTTTTCGATCCTCATTTTCAAGTTGATGACGATGGTTGAACGAACCGGAGACGGTCACTCTCGATCCCATCCCCGAATTCACTCCAGGTCGGGCTTCGCCCGAACTCTCAAACCTCCGAGGCGGGCAGGGACGACACGATCGACCGAACCGTGTGACCGGGGAGACCCGCGTCGGTCAGCAGCGCCCCGGCGTCGATGTCGGAGGCGGGCACCGTGTCGCAGGCGCACGGGTCCGGAGCCAGGGCGTCGGCCACCGTGTCGGTGCGGCGGGGCAGGTTGAAGTCAAGGGGTGCGCGAGAGGAACCGTGGGGATGGAATTCGTACATGGGGCGTTCTCCTGAGAAGGCTTGCTGAATCCCCGGGGCGGACACTCTCTCTCCGCCCCGGGACGAGCTCGACCTCCCGACGCCCGTCCCGGACGCTTGCCGCGGCGCCGGGGAGCGGCCGCCGGGAATCCGGTGTGCGTGAAGACGCGCGGCGCTGGCGCCGGACACGGCGACGGCGTATGTTTGACTTTTCAAAGTCGTGCAGCCACATGCCGTTTTCAGCTCCACTGCGCCCTGTCGTCAGATGTCTCTTGAGCTGTTCGCCGTGAGCGCTTCCGATCCGGCAACGGGAGTACCGGTCGGTTCAGCCGAGCGGCCCAAGCGTCCCCAAGGCACGGACAACCGCACCGTGGAGACCGGGTCCGAAGATGCGCCTCCGACCGGCGAGACTTTCGCCGACGATCATCCTGCGGGCGTCGTCTTCGGCCTGTTCGGCGAGGAGTTCCGCGTCGCGGTCGTGGGGACGGCGTTACGCGCGCGCAAGGGTGCCGCCGCACCGCTGCGCAACCGGCTCAACGGGCACCTGCGCAAACTTCGCATGGACGGCTTCCGCGACGCGTCCAGGGCGCCTCCCGGGCTGCTTGTCGCGCCGGTGCTGGACGCGATCGAACGCGGCGTCGACTGCCTTGCCGGCGCGGTCCTGAACCTCTGGGCCACCGCCGACGCCCAACTGCGCGATGAGGCCCTGGGGGAACTCAAGAACGCGGGCATCCCGCCCGGCGCGGAGATCGCCGATGGCGGGTTCGACGGCGCCTGGCCGTTCGCGGACTGGCTCGACCGCCGCGACGCCCTCGCCGAAAGGCTGCCGGAGGCGAGCCCTGACGCCATCGGCCTCATGCTCGCGGTGGCGGCCAACCGGCTGCCCGCGCCGCCGGCCCTGCCGAGGCTCGACACGCCGCGTTTCCTGGACTGGTTCGACGAGCTCGATGAGCTCGACCCGGAAGCGCCGGAATGGGAAGAGGTCGGAGACTTCGCACTGTACCTGCTCATGCTCGGCGACGAGAAAATCGAAGAGCGGCGCCTGGCCGCGCTTGCGGCCCGTGACGCCGCCGTGTGGCGGATTGTCGAGGAATACGACGAGGAACTGTGCTACCTCGGTATCGATCTGGAGGCGTGGCTCGCCGACAGCGCGCGCGATCCGGAACAGGCGGTGTGGTTGGCCGAAAAACTCGGAGACGCTCTTGAACTGTACCGCCCCGTGCGTCCCCAGGGCGCGACGCTGGCGCAGGAGATCGAACGCGCCGGACGGCGTGCGGAGCTTGAAGCGGCCGTTCTCGCGATCCCGCCGATGTGGGAAGCGCTGCCGCGCGACGCGGGTCCGGAGCCGGACGACACGGACGATGCCGCGGCGAAAGAAGACGAAGCCCAGCCCAGGCCGCGGGAACTGGCGGAGATGCGCCGCGCCTACCGGCAGGCCAGGGAGGAGGGCGACCGGCTGCGCGCCGAGGCGGCGGAAATGGAGACCGAACGCGACCGGTTGACCGAGGCCAATGCCACGCTGCGGCTCGCGAAGCAACAGATGGACGAGGAGAACGGTCGCCTGCGCGGGGAGCTTGACCGCGCCCGGTCCACCGAGGAGGACTGGCGCAGGGCCTACGTGGAGGCGCGCCGGGCGCGTGCCGGGGAGGACGGCGGGGCGACGGAGATCGCAAGAGTAGCCGACGCACTGGACGTGGCCGCGCGGTCGTTCCCCGACGCCCTGGCCATTTCGCTTAACGCGAAGTCCGACCCGGACGTGCCGTTCGCCAGGCCGGCCGAGGTGTTCGACGCGTTCGCCTGGCTCGCGACCGCGTACCGGCGCCGGGGCGCGCCGGGCATCGAGGAATCCTGCCCGGGCTGGTTCCACAAGCCGGACCAGTCCCAGGTCACCGTCGGCATGTACCCGCAGTGGTACCGCACGTCGTTCGAGGGCCGCACGGTGACCGCCACCAACCATATCGGCAAGGGCGTGTCTTTCGATCCGCGCAGCACCATCCGCATCGGTTTCGCCTGGGACGAGGAGACGCAACGCGTGGTCGTCGGCTATGTCGGTCGCCACCAGCGCAACCGCAAGTCCTGAGCGCCCGCTCGCACAGCGCCCTGCCGGACAGGAATGTCCCCACTGCGTTCGACGTTCCGCGGAGCGGCGCCGCCAGGCGGTGCCCGCGGCAGGCGGTGCTCGCGCCACGCGATGCCTGCGCCACGCAATGTTTGCCGCTCGCAGTGGCTGCCGTGCGCAGTACCTGCTGCGCGCAGCGCCTGAATCATTCCCAGGGCGCGGCGGTGAGGGTGGCCATGGGGGAGCGGTCCGCCAGCAACTCCACGTCCTCCAGTGCCAACCCCTCGAACGACAGGTACAGCACCGCGTCCTCCCAGTCCTGGAAGATCGCGTGAACGTCGCCCGTGACGGCGTCTACGACCGTGCAGCCGGGCGGGTACAGCGGCAGCCCGCGCACGTGTTCGGAGCGCGCCCAGGACTTGCGCGCACAAGTCTCGCAGCGGCTGGCGCCGCCAGAGGGCCGGGCGCACGCGGTACACAACCAGCGTTTGCGCCGTTCGGCATAGCGCTGGCGCGCGGCGAGATTCCTCCGAGGCCGCCGCCGAGCCTCGACGACGGCGCACGGCCCGCAGGCCGATGCGCCCTCGAACGTGACCGCACCGCATCTCAGGCAGCACCCGGCGGCCTGGCGGGCGGCGTAGATCGCCTGTTCGGCTGCGCGGCGTTTTGCAAGGCACGGTTCGCAGCTGGCCCGGCCCGGCAACGGAGCCGCTTGTCCGCATCGTATGCAAAGTCCTCTTGCCTGGCGAGCCTGCCGGCGACGCTGGCTGCGCTGGCGTGCGTTGCGCCTCTTGGCCGTTGTCGATTTGCCGCCATACAGTTGCTGCTCCGCGCGCGCCGCCGCGTATCGGGCCCTCTCCCGCCGGCGCCGATTATCCCCGCAACGGGCGCAGAGCCGGCGGCCCGGCTCGGGTTTGGCGCTGCCGCATTTCGAGCACATGCCGGCGGCCACCCGTTCGGCGGCCCGTTGCCGGGCACGGGCGTACTCGGCTCGCCGGGCGTTCGCGTCCCGCACACGTCGGATGCCGGCAGCGCGACGTTTTTCGGCGCACGCGCGATCCCGCACCCGGCGCTTGCGCCGGCAAACCTCGCACGTGCGGCCCCCGTCCACGGGACGGCGGGCTCCGCATCGTGTGCAAACGCCACGGGCGACTCGATCTTCAACGCGGCGCTGGTGGCGCTCGCGATCCCGCCGGCGTTTGTCCGAATCGCTCCCGAGCATGTCGAATCCCCCGTCAGTGGCGGTGAAAATCAGGACGAGAAAGCGCCCGTCCGGCATCGGCGGAAGGGCCGGCGCGTCAGCGCCTCTTCATACGGTTGCCGAACATGCCCGTGGCCGCCCAACCGAACAACTGCACCCCGGAGCGGCATCCGAGCGCAGTACAAATGATTATCTCGTTATAGGCCGGGCGCATTGCCCGCACCGCCTCGAACGAGGCGACCTCGGGCTTCGGCCGGGGCCGGCACTTCCCGGCTCCCCGCCCCTCGCCGGTCCAGCGTCGAACCTCTCCGTTGGTCATGCACTTGTACCGCTCGACCGCGTAGCACCGGCCCTCGTCCACCAGGCCGCGGCCGAACAGGTGCACCATATACGTGGCCGCGGGCGCGGTCCTGAACGCGGTGGATGTCATCGATAGGCCCTCCTTCGTGCCGGTTGATCAGTATGGCGGCCGAGACCCTCCCCGGCCCCCGGCCCGCCGTCCCGGGCGCTGCGCGCCGCGGCCTTTCGGCGGTGTTCACGGCGAAGGAGTGAGATGGCAAGAGGCCGGCGCGCCAGGGTTGGATTTCAGCCGACGGGGAAGCGGCGGTATGCTACGCGAGGCATTTCAGCCCATGGGCGATACGAGGAGGAAACCGTGGCGATCGACGAGACGAAACTGACCAAGGGGCACCGGCGCAAGCTCAACGCGCTGAGAAGATCGGTCGGCGACCATCTGGGCGAGGAAGTGTTCTCGAAGTGGAAGGCGGTCCAGGACAAGAAGCCTGCGGCCCGCAGGGACGATCCGGTGGCGGAGAAGATTCAGGCGGCGCTGGCGGCCTTCGTGGATGACCGCAGTTTCCGGCTTAGCAACTACGGTTACACGATTCAACGCGCCCGTGGAAAAGGCGCATCGGGGTTTGTCGCAACGAAGAACCCCAAGCCCGGATGAGCGAGGCCGCGACGACGGATTCGAAAGCGCCGGCGATCCGGACGGTGACCGATGTGGAGCCCGCGCAGTGGTTCGTCAACGCGCTGGAACCCTCGTTCAGCACCGTGGGCGGGCTCGTGCCGGGACATTACGAGGCGTACGCGAGAATCCTGCATCCGGCCTGGCGGGTGACCAAAATAGGCAATCAGATATAGCGTGCTTGTTATCTCAAGCAAGATACGGAACGCGATCGTCCTAGTAACTGGCCAGTCTCTGGGAACATGCAGATGCGGCGCTAGCTGCCGACCCATCCAGCGAAACTACCGTGGGTTCCGCAGGGGTTCCGGCCCTGGACCATCTTTTTGAGACCGTGCAGCAGGTCACTAAATGGACAGTCCAGCCCATTGAAATCGAAGTCATATCCAACTCGACAGCGTAAACTCTCGAATATTGTTGATGCCCAAGAAACATCGAGAGTACACTACACGTCGGTTTCCAAACTTAGTATCCACTTGGTTGCTTTCGCGGATATCGTCAGCAGTCTGGGTGTGCCCTGGGCACGAGCACTCCAATGACACGAGGCAATGCAATGCCGCTAACTGTAGTTGACCTGTTCGCCGGAGCGGGAGGACTTTCGCTGGGATTCAAGAAAGCTGGATTTCAGACATTATGGGCTGCGGATAACAATCACGCGGCGGTTGAGACTTTTTCAACCAATGTGGATACAAAAGTGTCTCGAGTAAACATCGAACCAAGCACAGAATTTGCTTTGCCTAGTGTGATCATTGGAGGACCGCCGTGTCAGGGATTCTCTTCTGCGGGACTGCGAAGAGTTGGAGACAGGAGAAACTCCCTCGTTTCAGTCTTTGCTCAAATCGTTGCACGAGTAAAGCCCAAGGGTTTTGTTTTCGAGAATGTGGAAGGATTTTTAACAACCGAGCAGGGAAAAAGAGTCCACGAATTACTAAGACCGTTGGTTGCATGTGGTTATCGTATTCATCTGAGAAAGGTAAACGCTGCAAACTTTGGAGTGCCGCAGCATAGGAAACGCATACTAGCAATCGGAGGGTTAGGGTTTGATCCGACATTTCCAGAACCAACACACAGTGCATTCGGGGCTCCAGGCGCACGATTAGTTGCTACACACCTTCCGCAAGCGAAAACAGTCAAGGATTCAATTGGGTTACTTCCACAGCCGACCAAGAAATCACCGGGGCGTCCCGCCGACCACTATTGCGGTACTGTGAAACAAAGTCGATTGCGTGTAATTTCTTTGTTGGAGCAAGGACAAACGATGCGGGATCTCCCGGAAAAATATTGGCACCAAAGTTATCGACGACGTGCCAATCGTCGTGTGATGGATGGGACCCCAACAGAACGACGAGGAGGCCCACCGGCCGGCATTCGTAGACTTAGATTCGATGAGCCTTCAAAAGCCATTACTGGTGGAGCCAGTAGCGAGTTCATTCATCCTCGTGAAAACAGGTTGCTAACATTAAGGGAGTGTGCTCGGCTGCAAACATTTCCTGACAGCTTCGTGTTTTGCGGCACTCGCGCACAGCGTTCGATGCTAATCGGAAATGCTGTCCCGCCGAGACTAGCCGAAGCTATTGCTCGAGGTTTGGCTAACGATCTCCGCAAATGCAAATCGAGGGCAGACGAAGGAGCTCTATTGACTTTTGTGCCAGCCTTGTCTGATGGAAAGAGCCCAGCATTGCAGCACGTGATTGACGCCGTCGAGACGAGATTCAGTCCAATTTCGTCGCAGCTTCACTTATTCTAAATGGCCCTCAATCAAGCGCAAAGAGCGATGGTAGAGAAGGCTCGCTCCATTGGTGGAGGAGCGCAGGGAGTAGCTCTGTCCGAAAGCACTTGTGCCTACATCGTCGGCAAAATTGTTGCTGATCTTGGAATTACCGATCAGTTTCCGGAGTTTCCAGCAGAACTACCCTCCTTTTTTGGTGACAATGCAATTGGCGAACTTGTAGTTCCAGACGTAGCCTTTCTACCTCTTCTAGAACGCCTTATAGACTTGGTTTCAGACGCGGACACTTACTTCGCGAGCTTGGCAAAACTTCACAAGTCCCGCCTAAAGTACGAGAAAATTTTGCGTACTCAGTCAATCCCGACATTGGAGCAGGTTGGCCCTCGGGGACTATTGGAGTATGGCAAGCTAAGTCCTGGTGTACTCGCTGCCTATCTGTATTGGAGAAAATGGATTTTTGATATCGATAATCGGGCGGCGCAAGAAACTGGATACTTGTTTGAACCAATTATTGCTGGCGCTATTGGGGGCGTTCCGGCGAGTGCGAGAAGGAGTCCTGTTAGAAGACAGGATGACCCAAGGAAAGGGCGACAAGTAGACTGCATCAAAGACGAGCGCGCATATGAATTCAAACTGAGGGTTACGATCGCCGCTTCTGGACAAGGGCGTTGGCGAGAAGAACTCGAGTTTCCTGGTGATTGTAGAGCGAGCGGTTATATTCCAGTGTTGATAGTGCTGGATTCAACGCCAAATCCTAAACTGACGGAGCTTTGTGGCGCGTTTGAGTCTGAAAAGGGCGACATTTACGTAGGTGAGGCGGCTTGGGAGCATTTGAATGAAATGGCAGGGACAACAATGGCGACATTTCTGGAGCGGTACGTGCATATCCCCATACAAGCATTGCTGGAACTCGCCCCTGATTCATTACCATCATTCACCTTGCAAATGAGAGCGAACGACATGTATGTGCGTGTCGGCGAGGAGTCTTTTCGAATTAGTCGAGATGATGGACAAACTGCCCAAACTGCACCAACGCCTCTCCCGGACGATGTTGATGAGGAGTCACCGAGTCCATGATTTCTATACGATCACGAGCACCAAGTACATGTACTGAAGCAGTTAGAAACGTAATGAGGGCAAATCGGGGCAAGGATACAACTCCGGAATTGCGACTAAGGCGGGCATTGTATGCTGCAAGACTGTATTGGCGAAAAAACCGAAGACCGGCAGCTGATTTACGTTGTACCGCAGACGTAGTTTTTGTGGAACGGAAAGTTGCGGTGTTTGTGGATGGATGCTATTGGCATGGATGTCCAGACCATTATAATCCACCCGAGACGAATACTGATTGGTGGGTTGAAAAAATTCAGGACAATGTCTTGCGTGACGTGCGCAAAACAGCAGCGCTTGAGGTAAGGGGTTGGTATGTTATGCGATTCTGGGAGCACGAGTTGAAAACGAACGAATTGCTCGCTGAAGTCGTCGAGACAATACGGTTTGCAGTCCAGTGAAGAAATCATTCGATGATTGACTTCCATAGAATCTTATTGTCTTAACCTCAACACAATTGCTCGGGTTGGTAAAAACTGTGTTTTGAGCCAACAGTGGTGAGTGATCGGTTTACGCTTGCCTTAATGGACTTGTCACCGATTTCGAATTCCGCTACAGATGAATCTATTAGGCTGGCCCGTGCAGTTGTCTTTACCCGGAAATGCAAGTGAGGTAAACACGCAAGCTAAAACAGAGCGCAGTCCTGTACATCTCAACCTTCTGACTAACCGCTACGTCGGCAATTGATAAAGCTGCGTTGCGAGTTTTCGCCATTGAACTTCGCGATGCAAAGACTCATGATCGCTCGTGTTTGATATAAGGGCTTGCGGCAATATCTTTCAGGCAATCTTCCAAGAACAATCCGTATCGATATTTTTTGGCGTCCACGACTGATGATTAGCAATCGAAGTTATTCCCCCTTATTCTGATTGGCGTGCTTGATGATCAATATGTAGAATATCGCACTTTACCTCGAATCGTTTTTTTTCACCTTCCTTGGGCAAGAAACTTGATTGTATGGAGGAAGGGATCGGTATGAATATGCGATTCTTCATTACGATGGTACAGGAGACAATAGATCCACCGCCAGAGTGATCGCAAATTAGATTGCGTGTCTGGAGATCATAATACAAACCAAATTCTCCTGAATGGTGTTGGAATATAAATAGCGCTTTCTGCCCACCCCATACAACCGACGTACGATGTGGCTGCAGGAAAAAGTGTCCATTTTCCTCCCGAATACGATCAGTAAGCGCAAGGAAACACCTGTAGTTCTTGAGAGACGGTTCGTTAGGTTCTATTGTCAGTAATTTCTTGTCGGTCCCCATGTCCAGCCTTTGAATTGGTGGCATTGGGCCATGGTCTGATTCAATCTGATGCTCGGTTGTAGATTCGTTAAGAACGACATCAGGAACCACATCTCTCATGGAGCCTGCCGCTGTGCTATCAACTACCTGATAGCTTCGGGTTGCTATTTTGTTGGATCGCTGTGCCGCTTGTTGGAAGCTCAATCTGCCACTCATATAGTCCTTCCAAAGCGATGTAAGGTTTTCGAGATCGGAAGCCTCATACTCAAAGACTTCCCGCGCTCGATTTATCGACTTTAAGAATGCTTGGGCACCTTGGCGCGTTGCAGTCGGTACGAGATCCGAAACGCGAGGAAAAATCATGTTACGCGCAAAATCCTTTACCAAATCACCAAACGCCGAATACTGCTTCTCATAGATCTCCAGTATGAGCTGTGTGGTTCCCCCTGATGGATCAAGGAATATCTCAGCTGGTTTCGTCCGCTTTGTTACCAATACCGGAAGGCCGTGAGAGATCTTTCCAAACCTTATGTGTGAATCCAAAAAATAATCTTTGGACAAGATTGCGCCGAGACGAAATGCCAGAGCCTTTTCCGCCGAATTGGTTTGCAGGCTCGATTTCTCTTTTAAGACCTTCGGATTGTCCGAAAGCTCCTCAATCTTGCAATACATTCGCAGATATTGGAATTCGCAATCGCGACGTGGGGAGCCGCGTGTTGGCATGATGATCGGACGGTCTTCAGATGCGTGTTCTACAGTTGCCCTGTCCGTGCCGGAATAGACGAGCACAGGAGCCATTTGCGAAAGCTTTTTGATCTCGTGCAATGGTAATGAATCTCCGGGCTCCATTCGAACACGGAGATTGGAACAAAGATCGTAGCGGCGTTGGTTTGCGGCCCAGACCACAAATGGAGTGCTCGAATTGCTTTCCGGCCTTTCAGCCAATTGAAGCGAAACAAACTCGTCGACGCCCGACGCGAATCTCTGAAGTACTTGCATGCTGTCCGTCGTCAATGCCTCCCTACCTGCGGTCGGTTGAAGAAACAAGAAATCTGCGATACCTCCAAAGTTGTATACAGAGCTGATGCTGGTAGTTGCAAGTCCAAAGCCGCTGCGGAAAGTCCGTAGATTTCCTATTCCCTGGCGCAAAATCATGGAGCCTGCAAGCTTTTTGGAATCCAATTGGACGTTGCGCAAATGAATGCGAACTTCACCATTAACGGCGCCTGTTAGAGCAACGTCTGCTCTCAAGCCACCAATCAGTTGGACGTTGCGTTTATTCACAGACCATGTTCTGTTAGGTAGCGGCGGTATCGACTCCTCGATTGGATTGCCGCTGGCCTTTTTGCCGTTAACATAGACGTCAATTGGTAGAAACGCCACGAACTGAGATATGTACGTTGCGGCTTGACTGACATGAATGGGTTTGTCCGGTTGCATTACCGCCGAAACAGTCGTTCCGGGGCGACCCGTTGAAGGCCGTGACTCGAAACTGATACAGTCTTCAGTGACGGACAGCGTGGATCGATACGCGGAGCAAACGGTACGCTCTCTCGTGCAAACACTTTCTGTTTCGACATGTAATTCTTCGGCGATTCCAAAATTCGCCATGGCGCCTATACCAAAGGTCCCCACGACCCCAGCGGCTCGTGCTTCCTCAGTATTCTTGCTGCTGGACCCTGCCCGCCAAAAGTGGTTCCGTAAATCTGGTCGAGACATGCCAATGCCGTTGTCAGTCACGCAAACGCGCCGAGCCTTGATATCGACATCGATACGAGCATCGAAGTCCTGGCCCAAGTGCTGTCGCTGCAATATTGCATCGAACGAGTTCTGGACGTTTTCCCGCAATAGGGCAAACGGTGTCGGATAAATCTGCGCCGCAAGGACCTCGATCATGCGGCTGATTTCGACAGCGAACGGGATTTTCTCGGTGGCTTCAGTCATTGCGTCATAGCCTCCTCTGCATATGCACGCTCGCGGAGTTCTGCATCCAGTGAATCGGGAAGCTGCAGCGGCTGCGAAAATTGATCGAGGGAATCAATCGCGGCGGCAAACTCACGTAACTTGCAAGACGCGTCGAATCGTTGCAATAGTTCCTCGATTGTTGCTGGCGGGTTCGTTATGTCTATGATGGTTTGCCAATCGTTCGCGTCTGCTGCTGTGTCAAGACAGAGTTGCCGCTGATAGCTTCCTGGTGGAAACTGGTCATGCGATTTTAGGATTGCAATCGCCCGTGCAGAATCTCCCGACATGGCTGCCGCTTCCGCTTTTTCAATTAGCGCGCGAGTGCGGGCGGCCCGTGCGTCTGTCATGCCTCCGACGGCATTTGGAGGCCTTGTCCAGCCGAGATCGTAAAAGCTTGCGCCGCCAAACTCCGTTAGCTGTGCTCGGGAAAACAAGTTTGCAACACTCATAGATCTGACGTGGACACGAACCTCACAAAAATCATCTGATATCTCCAAGATGTTGTACTGCCGGTGACACCCGACAGGGAGGTCGTCTGCCCCAGCGCACAATGATCCGGCGCTGACAACTACCATCCTTTCTTGATCGGGGAGACGAATGTCCTGAGCTGTCGCTTGTGCCTTATGCTGATGACCGTGCAGGCCTAACCGGAAACCACGACCAATCATGCCGCGTACGATGTCGATATCCATATAGTCGGTACGATACGGGGAACCATCAATGCCGTGATGCCAGACAGCGATTCGAAGATCATGCACCTTTCCTGAATCATTCAGATCAAGATCGCTACGCGCAATGCTTCCTTGCCGAATCATTCCGTGAAACGCAAAGCAGTCATTGCCGTGACACGAATTGAATGCGGCAACGCCTATGCGGTCGTCGCAAAGACTGAAGAGGCGAACGTCAAAAGGGTTTTGTACTTCCATCAAACCGGGAACGCCATCATAGAACCTATCAAAAAAGTTCCAAAATGCTGCGAGCCGTCGGTCATATTGGTCGAGGTCCTTGACTCTATAGAGAGTGCGGGTCTTCCAATCCCACCGCAACAGTGAATCCTCAGCGTACAATTCACGTCTCAATTCTCCCGGAATTTCCCCGGTCTGTACCGGCTCAAGAGCGATTAGCGCCGTGTTCCAGTCGACATCGTGATTGCCGGGAACCATTACGAGACGTGACCGGTCTCCTTTGAGGAATCGCTGCACGAGTTCATCGAGAAATTGTTCCGCTACGGTATACTGTTCTTCGATTTTGCTACTAGAGTCATCAGTATTGAGAGGAACGCCCTGAATGAGATCACCGCTGACAACAATGGCTTGCGGTGCCGCGATTGAAGGATTTTCGCAAACGAAACGATTCTGATCGTTAACGAGGGCTGAGATCAACTCGTCATTTGAGATTGGATCGCGCGGGGAGCGATGCAAGTCCGATATGTGCATTATTGAGAAAGGCATCACAAATACAAACACCGCCAACAAACACTGTTCCTGCTAAGCTGTCGAACGTATGCTGGACAACCAGGATCACAATTTCTCTGAGTGCTTCTGAAATCCATTTTCTTGCCACGACATTGGGCGACTCGCGATCCTAGTTCCATCGTCGAGTGCGGCTTTGAAAATATATTGTCGTGCTATCTCCTTACGCACATGGTGTCCCAGAAAAGTACAGGGACGCTGGAAGCGTCCCTGGGGTCATAGTAATGGAACCCCGTTCCACCCTGTCTGGGCGGCAGTTCGGTGGGTTATGTTGCTCGGCAAATATATGCTTTAGCATGTCGTTCGGCAAGTCCTAGCCGGTCCAAGGTCTTGTCCTGTCCAGAATGCTATTGTTGGATTCCCTGACTCTAGTCGAACCTGCGCAGCCGTTCGTGTTGCCGTACGCATAAGAATTGGCAATTGTGCAGGCGTAATTGCAGCGGGACATTGGGCGGTTAGCCTGAGGGTTAGATGCTCGCGTATATTGATGGATTCTAGTTGGAGCAGCGGCCACGCGAGCGACGTGGTGACTTTGGCGTTGGTGATTCGTCTCTAAGCATCCTTTTCTGCGCAATATGCATCTACCCATTAAAGGCATGGCTGTAGTGATATATATAATGATATATTGTTTTATAAATCAGTATGTTATGTTAGTTGTTGGCGGTGGTGGATGGCGACCGGCAGCGGAAAGACCCGCGTGGCGATCGCGCTGGTCGACCTGCTGCAGCGAGCGGGCTGGGTGAAGAGGCCGCTGTTTTTGGCGGACCGGATATCGCTGGTGAATCAGGCGGTGGGGGCGTTCAAAACCCACCTGCCGGAGTCGAGGCCAGTGAACCTGTTGACCGAGAAGGCCAAGGCGGGCCGGGTCTCCGTCTGCACCGATCTGACGATGATGGTGCTGATCAACGAGACGACGGGCACCGAGGCCCGCTTCGGGGTCGGGCATTTCGACCTCGTGATCATCGACGACGCGCACCGTTCGGTGTATCAGAAATACGGGCCATCTTTCGGTACTTCGATTCGCTGCTGGTCGGCCTGGCCGCGACGCCCCGGGATCAGGTCGACCGGAATACCTACGAACTCTTCGACCTGGAACCGGGCGTGCCCACCGACGCGTACGAACTGGCGACCGCGGTGACGGACGGCTTTCTCGTACCACCGAAGGTTCAGCAGGTGGATCGCCGGTTCCCGCGCGATGGCATCGACTACGACTCGCTCAGCGAAGAAGAGCAGGCACAGTGGGAGAGCCTCGACTGGGGCGACGACGAGGACGATGGCAGGCTACCGGAACGGGCCAACGCGACCGCCATTAATAATTGGCATTTCAACAGCGACACGGTCGACAAGGTGCTGCAACATCTCATGCAGCACGGCCACACGGTCGACGGTGGCGATCGGCTGGCCAAGACGATCATCTTCGCGCGCAATCACGAGCATGCGAAGTTAGTAGAAGAACGGTTCAACCGCCACTACCCACAGTACGCCGGGCATTTCGCCCCCGTCATCGATCACTACGCCACGTATCCGCAGAGCCTGATCGACGACTGTTCACGGAAGGACAAAGCGTCGCACATCGCGATCTCCGTGGACATGCTCGATACCGGCATTGACGAACCCGAGGTCGCCAACCTGGTCTTCTTCAAGCCGGTCTACTCGCGGATTAAGTTCTGGCAGATGATCGGGCGCGGCACGCGACTGTGCCCCGATCTTTTCGGACCCGGTGAAAACAAGCTCGATTTTCGCGTCTTCGACTTCTGCTTCAACTTCGACTTTTGCCGCGAGCAGCCGGAGGGGATCAAGCCCGGTGGCGGCGTTCCGCTCGGCACGCAGATATTTCGTGCTCGCGTGCAGCTGCAGACTAGCATACACACCGCGCCGCCGCGCAGGAGGTCTTCTCGGAATTCCTTTCCAATCGGAGCCTGAGCACGCCGCAGACCCGATTTATCGAAATGGTGATCGTCCAGCTCACCGCGCGCGGTGTCATGGAGCCATAGGTGCTCTACGAGGCGCCGTTCAGGAGCGTGCATGCCGGCGGTCCCGAGGCGTTGCTCGCCGGGAAGAGCAACGTAATCGAGGGGATCTTTGAGAAATTGAAGGCTCGTCAGCCCGAACCGCTGGCAGACGCAGGCTAAGAAAACCGGTCTCTAGTGCCGCAGAGAAGCAATTGCTGGTGGTACCGAAGCATCAAACATTGCGAATTATAGTCAATAATGACCAAAACCCCACGGTCGAGCAGCAGCTTCCGGGAAGTTGTTGTATCTGATAGGCTGGGCGAGCAGTTTTCTCGGACGTCGAAATGCTTGGACTGGTTTTTTCCGAACGGAACGAAGCATGGGTTCAAGCCGTGTGGGAGAAGGGCCACATTCGCCCAGGGCAAGATCCTGACGTTATTCGCGTGGACGATTACGGAAACGCAATGTTACGCAAGCAGTACGGTAACAGGAAGTCAGAATACGGGTGGGAAATCGACCACATTGTCCGAGCCGAGGATGGCGGCTCGGATGCTCTGACAAACCTCCGACCGCTCCAGTGGCGTGGCAATGCCGCTAGGCAGTAGACGGACCGATTCGGCAAGAAACCCCGCCCTTGACGGCCGTTCTGCATCAAGGAAAGGTTGTTATTCATGTTCGGCATTCTAGGAAGCAGGGGCCAGCTCTCAAGGTCGGAAGATTATATTCTGAGACTGCTAATTGGTGTGACGTTGATTTGTTTGTTTATTCTGAGCTTGGCGTAATTGTTGGGGGATGAAATGACTTGTGAACCTGTTTTGGATGCGGCAGAACCGGGCTTCATCAATGATAATCATCAGATGACCGTTCTTGTTACCAATATCACAAACGAGCACGGAAATGCTTACGTGTACGTTCAACTTTGCTTGGTGTGTCGCCATGGATACACAACCTATGGTGCTCACCTTTGGGGACGAAAATGCCCCAATTGTCAGGGCGGTGATCGTGGACCGGAAATCTAAGGGTTAATTTGCTACGATGGCCGCTTGGATCCCTGAATGCCTTGGCTATCCGCATCATGGTCCTGCATTGAACTTTCCTTTCGCCAATCCAAGAGAGTCATTAAAACGCAGGACGTCTACGAACGGATACCCACGAGCAGAAACGGTTTTGGCGCCGGGGGAGGAACTTCAACTTGGCACCCGCAAGGCAAGGCGTGACCCCAAGTTTCCGCTGGTTCTGCGCCGCGGTTCCCTCTGAACCGAATGGTTATACCGCTTCTGCCCCCTCAAGTACGCTGGGCTTGGAAAAAATCTGTATTCAGTTTGCTTTCGGCATTGTTTTGAATAAGATAATTTATCTTTAGTATCAACGATATTAGCGAGGATCCCCCGCTCGCCTACCCGACACGCCGAAACGCCTCGGGTAGGGTGAGCACGAGTGTTACCCGACGTCCGTCGCGGGCCCAAGTTGCATTGAGGTCAATCCAAGTGAGGAGAAAGCGTTGTTCGACCCACCAACAAGCTATGATGTGATTCAGGATTACATCAAGCTGGAAGATTTCCACAAGTATCCAGAGGACTATATCGTCCGCCCGCCCTACCAACGGAAGAGTGTTTGGACGCGCAAGAAGAAGCATGCTCTGCTGGATAGCTTGTTTCGCCGGTACTATGTCCCGAAGATCGTGCTCCGCGAGATCAAGCTAACCGAGAGAGACATGAAGAAAGAGGTCATCGACGGTCAGCAACGAATCCGCGTCGCGCGGGAATTCTTCGAAGACAAGTTGACGCTTCCGCAATCCTTAGCAGATCTGGACCGCTTCCTTCCCGGTCGAAAGTACAGCGAGCTATCGGTCGAGGTAAGAAGGTTCGTCGACAAGACCCTTAGGTACGATGTCGACACGGTGAAGGGAATTGAGGACCCGCGAAACGCGGAGCACCAGCAGACGGCAGCCGAAATCTTCTGGCGTCTCCAGCAGGGCGAGACCCTAAACTACATGGAAGTCGCACATGCTCGATTGTCGAGCCTCCCCCGAAACTTCGTCGTAAAGTACGCCGACGACATCAGTTTCGATTATGACAGCTATGAACCCATCGAGAATAACCCCAATACGCATGCTTTCTTTCGCACGATCACCCGCCCTAACGACCGAATGCAGCACCTCGCGATTCTGACCCGGCTGCTTATCCTAGTGTACCGTCTCACAAATAGATTGACTGTTCAATGACATTCCGGCACCCTGCGAGGCATGCCACAGCCCATTCGCGCATTGAGCATCACCGCGGAGCAGCGGCGGACGTTGGAATCGGTGCTGAACCGGCCCACGGCGGCGCAGCGGGACCACCGGCGCGCTGCGATCGTGCTGCGCCGGGCGGACGGGCTGAGCCAGGCGGAGACGGCGCTGGAAGTGGGCGTCAGCCGCGCGACCGTGATCAAGTGGGAGCGGCGCTTCCGCGCGTCGGGCCCGGCGGGTTTGGCCGACGCCAAGGGCCGGGGACGCAAGCCGCGCATCGCTCCGGACGTGCGCGAGCGTATCATTCTCGGGGCGACGCGCCCGCCGCCGAACCGCAACCGCTGGTCGGTGAGGAGCATGGCCGGGGCGGCCGGGGTGTCCAAGGCGACCGTGCAACGGCTGTGGAGCGCCAACGACATCAAGCCGCACGCGACCCGCACGTTCAAGCTGTCCAACGACAAGCACTTCGAGAAGAAGTTCTGGGACGTGGTCGGGTTGTACCTGAATCCGCCGGACCGGGCGTTGGTGCTGTGTTGCGACGAGAAGAGCCAGTGCCAAGCCCTGGAACGCAGCCAGCCCGGCTTTCCCGTCATGCGCGGATACACCCGCACGCGGACGCACGACTACAAGCGCCACGGCACCGTCACGCTGTTCGCCGCGCTGTCGTATCTGGACGGCAAGATCTTCAGCCGCACCGCCGCCCGGCACACGCACCGGCAGTGGCTGGACTTCCTGCGCCAGTTGAACCGGGAGGCGCCGCCCGACGTGAGCTTGCACTTGATCGTGGACAACTACGCCACCCACAAGCACGCCAAGGTGAAGTCCTGGGTCAAATGGCACAACCAGCGCTTCCGCAAGGCGCACGGCATCGACCGGGTCGTCATGCACTTCACGCCCACGTCGAGTTCCTGGATGAACCTGGTGGAGCGTTTCTTCAGGGACCTCACCCAGGACGTCATTCGCGGCGGCAGCTTCCGCGGCGTCGGCGAGTTGGTCGAAACCATCACGGGTTATCTGGAGGAACGCAACCTGAACCCCAAGCCGTATGTCTGGAAACAATCCGGGCAGGCGATCCTGGCAAAAATCCAACGCGCCAGGGAAGCTCACGGGAAGATACATAGTGTATAGTCAATTACGAGACGCTACACTAGAGGAGCAGGACGGACCGGCTGATATCAGTGATACGAACGTGAGTCAGTTCATTGAGAAAGGGCACGACCCCGAAGGTATTGGGAACTACTCCTACGAAGAAAGCATGCCGGCTCGGTCCGCGCTCTCCAATATGCGTGCCTTCTACCGCGTGTTTCGCAATGACGTTAAAGACGGATACGGGTTGCGGGAGCTACAGGCGGAGTACGTTATCATCTCGCTATACCTCCTACTCCGCCATGTGCGGAAGCACTACGTCTTCGACCAACAGGAGGAGATACTCTTCCGGCAATTCACGATCTGGTTTGACCAGCGACGCCGTGATAGGCGAGAGGATGACTCTGATATCCAGGTCTTTACCTCCCATCGTCAGCAGAGTGGTCGCGAAATCAAGATACGTGACCGAGTCATCCGACAAATCTTCTTCGAGTTCGCCAGTGCCGAGGGCGTCGACATTCTGACAAAAGACAAGAGGAGGCTGTTTAGCGAGAGCGAGCGCATCGCAATCTACCGAGAAGCCGACGGAATTTGCAAAGAGTGCTCGATACTCGGGTTATCGGATGATGAGGCGAAAGTGCCTTGGTCCGAATACGAAGCGGATCACGTGGTGCCGCACTCGAAGGGAGGACCGACCACGATTGACAACGCCCAGGTACTATGTCGAGCCCACAATCTTGCTAAGGGGGCGTCCGTCTAGAGTACGGGGTCATGTTCCTGCAATGTTGCGGTAATGGCCCTTTCTGAAGATTGCGGGATTTACAATGCCTTCTAGTTACTGTAATCCGCTGTCATGACGCCAATTAAACCGCCGACGATTTTCGCTAGGTTAATGTCGATCTGTGCGCTTACCTGATTGCTTGCGCGAACCTTTGCGCCCAAGATTGCAGAGTTGCCTTTGGTCCCTTGTCCGCTCAATTTCGTCGTTTCTCATCGTACAGCCAAATTGAACTTAATCCCGTACAGTTTTACCCTGGTTTGGCTAGCCCGGATAACTCACCAAAAAATGGAATGGGACCTCGATTTGTCGGATAATGTGAGTTAGTTCAATCACTTGCATTAGACCGACGGGGAGGTCCCATGGCGACACAGTGTACCGCGACACAACTTCCATTTCATCCGTTTGGGCGCCGCGAGGTGGTGGCGCGATTCAACGCCGGGCATCTGACGAGCGACGGTGGAGCGCTTTTGCTGCGGGAGGCGGACCTTCGGTTGGATTTGACGCGCCGGATCGCGGCGTGTTTCGCGGACGGGCGCCAGAGCGGGCGGGTCGAACACGGCGTGCAGGAGTTGGTGGCGCAACGGATGCACGGGTTGGCGCTGGGGTACGAGGATCTGAACGATCATGACCGGCTGCGCTCGGACCCGGTACTGGCGCTGGCGGCGGGCAAGGCGGACCCGAGCGGTCTGAAGCGGGCTCGGGCGCGGGACCGGGGGCATGCCTTGGCCGGGTCGAGCACGTTGAACCGGCTGGAGTTGGGGGAGCCGAAGGCGCACCAGAAGCGCTGGCGTTACAGCAAGATCGTGGCCGACGGGGAGGCGCTGGACCGATTGCTGGTGAAGCTGTTTCTGGAGTCGCACGCACAAGCGCCGGAGACGGTGTGGCTGGACCTGGACGCCACGGACGATCCGTTGCACGGCGCCCAGCAGGGGCGGTTCTTCCACGGCTACTACAAGAGCTATTGCTACCTGCCGCTGTATATCTTCAGCGGCGAACACCTGCTGTGCGCGCGGCTGCGCCCGTCGAACATCGATGCGGCCGCGGGCAGCGTTGGGGAGTTGAAGCGGATCGTCGGACGGATCCGGCAACGCTTCCCGGCGGTGCGGATCGTGGTGCGGGGCGACTCGGGCTTTTGCCGCGAGGCGATCATGCACTGGTGCGAACGCAACGGCGTGGACTATGTCCTGGGGCTGGCGCGCAACGAGCGCCTGGTCAAGCGCATCGGCAAGGCGCTGCGCAAGTCCCGGTCCCGTCACGTGGCCACGGGCCGGGCATCGCGGCGGTTCCGGGGGTTCCGCTACCGCACGCGCGAGTCCTGGAGCCGAACGCGCCGGGTGGTGGCCAAGGCGGAATGGTTGAGGAAGGGGGCCAACCCGCGCTTCGTGGTCACCAGCCTGCCCCGCGAGGTTGCCGGCGCCCAATACCTGTACGAGAAGTTGTACTGCGCGCGCGGGGACATGGAGAACAGGATCAAGGAATGCCAGTTGGATCTGTTCGCCGACCGCACCAGTACGGCGACGCTGCGCGCCAATCAACTGCGCTTGCACTTCGCCGCCTTCGCCTACGTGCTGATGCACGGGTTGCGCCGCCTGGCGCTGCCCGGCACGCGTTGGGCAAAGGCGCAGTGCGGCACGATCCGGGTCCGCTGGCTGAAGGTCGCCGCCCGCGTGAGGATCACCGCGCGCAAGGTCTGGGTGTCGTTCTCTTGCGCCTACCCGTATCGCGAGGAGTTCGCCGCCATCGCCGACGCGCTGCGGGCCGGACCGGCCCGCGCTCCGTCTGCATAGCCCGCTTTCCGGCCGCCCGACATCCCGACCGGCCTGCGCCGGGGAAGGGCTTCGCCCCGCCCATGCCGCGAGCAGCCCGAAACGCCGGATTCGAGCCCCGGCGGCCGTCGCTGACTGCCGTCAGAACGCATCGAACACCGATTTGTCACCCGAAACCGCCCACAACCGCCCAACCAAGGGCAACGACCGGGATAAACTGGGGCCAACGCAGGTTGGTGAAATATCCGGGCTAGTGGTTCTGCAAAGCAGGCACCACTTCTAACAGTCTCAGGAAATCGTCGATGCCGAAATTGGGTCGACCCTGTGTGCTTTCTCAGCAAATTGACGTCACAAAATCAATCCTGATGCAGGTTGAGCGGCACGCCCAGAGTCATAGCGCCATTGTCCACGAGAATATTGAGGTCAGATGGTGCCGGTTTGCGTCTCGTTGAGCCTTTGTGGTGCAAGTCTATGAGAAGGTTTGGGCACCGAGGCTCGGGGGGCTGCGAAGGAGCCCATCGAAGATTTCGACGCACACTTGACGGAGCGTGCTGCGACGTTTGACGCGGCGAGGAAGGGTGCAATCCAGTACCAAAGCCCACGTTCATGCGCGGAGATGCTTCATTATTTCGTTGCGATCGACCTCTTCGAGCCGTTTTGTGATCAGCGTTACCGAACCTCGGCGCTTCCAATCTCCCCATTTGTGTTTAACGGCCCCCCGCGCGTTGGAGACGAGTGATTGGGGATCAGGATGGATGACTACAAAGCGTTTATCTCGCGTGGCATAGTACCAATTAACCACCTCCGAGTTGATACCTTTGTCACCGAACGACTAGCCGCATACCATGAGTTGATCGGCATCTCGAAGCATAGTTCGGAATCGATAGTGAAGATCGCGGAACATTCCTCGGGTGTACTCGGAGATTTTGTTGATCGTGCCGATGAGCAGTAGCGGGCGATCGTTGATTGGGTCTAGCCAGTCGCCACTAGCAGTTCTTGTGTGGTGGGGATCGCCATTACGTAGTATTCCGATCCTTTCCTCGAAGAAGAGCTCGTCTTTGGGCAGCCGGCTGACGGCCTGGGCCGGTCGCGATTCGGATAGTTCGTCGACTTCGGCACTCCACTCATCTGGAGAGTGCTCCGGGTCTTCGGGGCGAAGCCGAAACCAGTCCACTGACCCGTGCAGCTTCAGGAACAGTATCCTCCCGGAAGGGAATACTGCGTTCCAATATCGCACGCCCTGTTCTTCGTCGGAGAAGCCATCTGCAAGCGGTACGCCGCGGCGAGCAAGGAACGCCTCGACGTGTGTATCGTGGCACAGCGTCGAAATGCCGACGACATGACTGGATTTGCAGGCATCGACGAGTATCTCTAGGTGTTTCGTGGATTTCGGTTCGCGGTCGAGAGTACGACAAACGACGTCGTCGATGTAGTTGATCGCCTCCTCAAGAAGCTCTTTGAAAGTGATCTGATCGGCGTTCTGCTCCGTCGTGTCCTCAATCAGTGGGATCGCATCGGCCTTCAGTTGGTCTACGAATGCACGAATGGCCGGGTTTTCCGCCTCGCCTGCTACCGCGTCCCACGCTGCGTATTCCATGTAAAGTTGCCACCTGTTCCAGGGCAAAGTTGCCACCCAGTCCAGGCCAAAGTTGCCACCTGTTCCATTGAAGGTTGCCACCCCTCTGAGCGCAGCGACGCGGGGCGGCTAGAGTCCGTTGGTGGCTGAGGGTTTCGGGTTCTTTGTGGCGTTGAGTTTTCGCATGGATTCTCCTTTCAGGTTGATGCGATAGGCGTTGTGTACGAGCCGGTCGAGGATGGCATCGGCGTGAGTCGGTTCTCCGATCATCTTGTGCCAGTGCTCGACGGGTCCGAGTAGGCGGGGGCATTACTGCGCCCCGCCCCTCGCAGACCCGAGCGAGCGGGTTTCCCGCACTCGGTTCCTCACTTGACAGATTCGCTGCAAGGACCTGGCCATCGACGCACGATCCGTACTGAAGGCAAGGGGTATCGCTTGAGCAGTGTATTCATCCGGTCCCAGTTCAAACGCCGAAGGCGGTTGCGGCGAGTAAGCCATTTCCGCCAGATGCGTATGACCTGATAGCGGAACCACTCCAGTCGTTTGCCGTTCCCCCCCAGACCGTAGTATGCGCAGTGTCCCCGGATCATCAGGGCAAGGTGGTCGCGTTGCGCCTCGACCGGCAGGTGCCGGTGCCTCTTGCACCAGTCGTGCACCGATTTCAGCGCGCGGGCGAACCGTCCCTTGGCCGTGATCTGGCGAACCACGTCCTTGCCTCGTCTCGACCGACCCCAGACGTGGGTGAAGCCAAGAAAGTCGAACGTGGTGGCCGTCGCCATCCAGTGCCGCCCGTAGGGGCGCTTGCGGCGAAAGTCCACGTAGCGCGTCTTGGTCTCATGGAGCTTGAGCCCGTAGCGACCGAGACGTTTCCCCAGCACGTCAAGCACACGCTTGCCGCTGAGGCGGTGTTCGAAGGTCAGCACAAAGTCATCGGCGAACCTCACCAGCCGACACTCCCCGTGAATGCGCGGCTTCACCACCTTCTCGAACCACACATCCAGCACATGGTGCAGGAAAATGTTCGATAACTCGGGGGAAATTACACCGCCCTGAGGAGTCCCGGCGACCGGCCTGTGCACGGTGCCCTCTTCGAGCACCCCCGCGTTCAGCCACTTGTCGATCATGCGCCTGACGACGCCGTCCTTGATCCGCAGGTCGAGGAATGAGCGCAGGTGAGAGAACGGGATCGTATCGAAGTATTTCGAGACATCCGCGTCAATCACCCACCGCTGCCGGTGCTCAATGATGCCCTTGCGCAAGTCGTCAAGGGCATCGTGGGCTGAGCGTCCGCGCCGGAACCCGTACGAGCACGGCAGAAAGTCCGTCTCGTAGATCGGCTCCAGCAACATCAGCACGGCCCGCTGCGCCACCTTGTCTTCAAAGGTCGGAATGCCCAAGGGACGTTTCGTGCCGTCCGCCTTCGGGATATAGTGCCGCCGCACCGGCGGTGCGACATAGCGGCCCGACTTGATCCGGTTCAGGAGGTCTTCAAGATTGGCCTCCAAATCCTTCTCATAGTCCGCGCCCGTCACCCCGTCGATGCCTGGTGCACCGTCCTTTCGCGTCCGCCGATACGCTTCCAGCATCCATTCCCTGTCGATCAGGTGATGCAGCGACGTGAACACCCGCTCCGGGTGCTTCCTCGCCTGTTCGGCTATCCACTGCTGTTTCGTGTACGTGTTTGTGGAACTCAGAGTTTCCTCCAGCGTTTCCCATCAGTGGGTCTGTACAAATGACGCCCCGCTTCCCTCCAGCGGGTCCCGATGGACACGGTTCCCCGCCTTCACAGGTACTATCAAGGCGCTAAGACTTCCTGCTCCGCATGGCCTTCGGCTTATTGATTCGCCAGCCGACTCCGCAGCGTGCCTGCCATGTTCGTGTCCGCCCAAAGCGCTCCCGCCGCCGTGCAGGCTCGGCGACGAACCGGGGTCTACATTGTTCACGCTGGCCTCCCCGTCCCAGCGGTCTCGCCCACGGGCAAGAGCAGGATCTCCCAGGTTCCCTGACGATCCATCCCGTGACTTTGCGCCGGCCCACGACCCCGGACGACCCTTCGCGCCTCGCCAGTAGCGGCGCTTCCAGTGCTGCCCCCGGCCAGTTAACACCGAAGGCGTCATCGATTCCGATTTCGAGGCTTCCTCCACCGCTTCATCACCTGCTGTCTACGCTTCACGACGGGCGTTGCCGCGCGCCATGCAAGACTCGCTTCCGGCTGGCGGGCTGCGCCTTTGCCGGGCGGGAGTCAAACCCGCTGGATCGCTACGAGAGGTTTCAGTTTCAATTCATAGCATTCTCCTCTCCAGGGCTTTCCCTGGCGCAATAACTGTCTGGTGACCACGGTGGAACGGTGCCGGTGGCGGTCCTCGAGGATATCCAGCAGTTCGCGCCGCTGCGGGGCGGTGAGTTTGGCCAGACCCCAGTCATCCAGGATGATGACGTCGGTTCGGGCCAGTTTTTTCATCACCTTCGGATAGCGCCCGTCGCCGTGAGCGTAGCCGAGCTCGTCGAACAGCCGCGAGAGGCGACGGTACTGAACGGTGAAGCCGTCGCGGCAGGCCTTGTTGCCCAGGGCGCACGCGATCCAGGTCTTTCCGACCCCGGTGGGCCCGGTGATCAGCAAGTTGAGCTTCTTCTTGATCCATTGCCCGGTGATGAGCCGGTTCATCAGCGCCTTGTCCAGTCCGCGGGGGTGCCGATAGTCCAGGTCCTCGATGACGGCGCTCTGGCGCAACCGCGCATTGCGCAGCCGGTACTTCAGCCGCCGTTCGGCGCGGAAGGTGGCCTCCCGATCGAGCAGCAACCCGAGCCGTTCATCGAAGTCCAGCCGCTCGATATCGGTCATGTCCTGCTGTTCCAGCAAACCGGCGTGCATGCCCATGAGGCGCAGCTCGGTGAGTTTCTCGACGGTGGGGTGATACAACATGGTTTGGTTCCTCCTCAGTGGTAGTAGTCCGGACCGCGCAGATTGTCGTGCTCGATTCCCGGCAGTTCCGGGGTTGACGGGGGCAGGGGCTTGTTCTCGAGCCCGTTCTTCAGGATCGACTCGATGTTCTTGTAGGCGTAGGCGCCGAGCGCGATCGCCCGCTTGCAGGCGGCCTCCAGTCGCGAGGGCCCGTAGCGCTCGCCCAGGCGGATGATCCCGAGGCAGGTGCGAAAGCCCTGCTGCGGATGCTTGCGCGTGGCCAGGATGTGCTTGACCACGGCCGCGGTGCAGGGGCCAGTCTTGGCTGCCCAACCGATCAACCGTTGCGGCGTCCACTTGGCCTGTTCCCGGTGGCTCTCGGGCATGTGCTCGGACACCGTGGTGTGGCTGGCGCGGCGCCAGCTACGGGCATGACTGGCCACGCGCCGGCCCTTGTGAAGCAGTTCCACGGTGTTCGCGGTGATGCGCGCATCGAGCCGTTGCTTGATCAACTGATAGGGCGCCGAGTAATAGTGGCGGTCGACCTCCACGTGGTAGTCGACGTTGACCCGCACCTTTTTCCATTCCGCGTACTCGTACGGACGCGGCGGCAGCGGCCTCATCGCCGGGCGGTCCAGGGACTCGAACAGCTCGCGCCGGCAACCGGGCAGCTTCTGGAACGGCCGCGTATTGAGCCGCTCCAGCAACTCGCCGATGTACTCGTTCAGTTCGGTCAGTGAGAACACCTGCCGATGACGCAACCGCGCCAGGATCCACCTTTCAACGACGAGCACGCCCACCTCGGCCTTGGCCTTGTCATAGGTCACCAACTGCAAATTCTCTGGATCGGTCGGGAAAACCGTCTGCTGTAGTGCGGGTCACGCATCCGTTCCATCCCTGGTTGGATCGCGTGTTTCCCCTGCAGGGAACCGTGACGACTGGTTGTGTGGCTCTGGTGCGCTGCATTGTCGAGGAGGAGCGGGTTCGCAGCCTGCCGGTGGGTTGGACGGACTGGCGCAGGGTTGACGACTTCGAGCGCATGTCGGGAGGTCGTTCGCTGTTCCGGGCGGACGATCTCCAGACGCTAAGAGCGCAGGTTGACGTGCTTCTGAATGATCAGGAATAAAGCCGCAATATGATCGATAAATATTACGCAGGCGCGGAATCGCTGTCGGGACGTGTGGTCGATATGTGCGGTGTTATCGCGTATATATCGGAGATAGTGCCGGCTCATGGAGCAAAAGAGCTGACTGAACGGGACAATGGTAGAGCAATATATTATGATCATTACGGTTCATTCAAACGGGATCCGCACCATGACCGACAAAAAAACAGAGCGCCTGCGCCAGTCGGGCACCCTCAACCCGCGTCCGGACACCGTCACCGACGCCTTGTTCCAAGACAGCGCGTTCTTCGATCCGCGCGACCTGCTGCAGGTACGCTACGAGATGGTGCGGTGCACGGAACGCGGCGTTCCCCTCAAGGAAGCCGCGGCGCGGTTCGGCACCTCGGTGCCCACCTGCGTGCGCGCCAACCGGGCCTTCCGCGAGGGTGGGCTGCAGGGGCTCATTCCGCAGCGTCGCGGTCCGCGCGGCGCCCACAAGATCACGCCGCAGATCCTCGCCTTCGTCGAGCAGTTCCGGGCCGAACACGGGCGGACCGGCAGCCGCAGGCTCGTGCCCTTGATCGAGGCGCGGTTCGGCGTGCGCATCCACCCGCGCAGCCTCGACAAGACGCTGGCAAAAAAAACGACCCGTCCGTGGTGACTTCAGTGACGCCGTCGATCGATGGCGATGGCGTGGACCGCTATCGCGGCTGGCGCCGACGATGGCGCGCCGGCGCGCACAGCCAGGCGTGCGGCATGCTGTGCCACCATGGCATGGCCCGTGCGCTGACGCTGACGGCGCCTCCGGCTCCACCGCCACCGGCCCCCGCCCCGGTGAACTCGCCGTCGGATGCGCCGCCGTTGTCCGATTGCCCCGTCCTCACTCGCGCCGCCGCCCGGATGATCCATGAACTGCTTGTACGTGAAGCCGGAGAACGCGGCCATGCTTGAGTCCATGTCCTACAAGGTCACCGACGATCACCGCCGGCGCGAGGCGTGTCTGTATATCCGCCAATCCTCCATGCACCAGGTGCTGGAGCACACCGAGAGCACGCGGCGCCAGTACGGTCTGCGTCAGCGCGCGATCGCGCTCGGCTGGTCCGATGAGCGCATCCGCACCATCGACGACGACCAGGGCAAGTCCGGCGCGCACAGCGCCGACCGCAGCGGCTTCCGCGATCTCATGGCGCGTATCGCCGCCGGGGAAATCGGCCTCGTGCTGAGCCTGGAAGTCTCGCGCCTGTGCCGCAACAACACCGACTGGCACCAACTGTTGCAGATCGCCGCCATCGCCGACACCCTCATCCTGGACGAGGCCGGGGTGTACGATCCCAACGACGGCAACGATAAGCTATTGCTGGGACTGCTATGTGGGGCCCCACATAGCATTCCATATGTAGTACAGCTCGTTATGTGAGCCAGCCCCCGCAAGTCACTGTCAACGCGAGCTTTTTCCTGACACAGCCTGACATTATATTCACGGCTGGGTTTTTGTGGCATGAAGCCATCTCCACCCTTTTTGGAGATGAATCATGTTCGAAACTCTGTACAAGGATCCCGCGACCATCGCCAAGTACCGACGTGCGCCGCTTTTGGAGGAGCGCGAACGGTATCTGCGTGTCGTGGTCGCCTTGGGTGTGGTTGGCGATGTGGTGCGCCGGGTTGCCCGTGCGCAGCTTCTGCTCATAGAGCTGCTGAACCTGCCCGATGCGGACATTCCGGTCCGCGTGGCGACAGTCGAGACGGCGGTGCGGGAGTGGTGCCGGAGCGTGCCCGAGGTTTCCGCGGCCGATTTCCGGCGTCATGGCTTTCGCTGGCTGCGTTTTCTCGGCTGGCTGGAAGAGCCGCCTCGGGATGCCCATCCGCACGCCCGGCAAGTGGAGGCCTTCGCGGCCTGGATGCGGGACGATCGGGGACTGTCCGAAGCGACCGTCGGCAACTGCTGTTATGAGGGCGACCGTTTCTTTGCCTGGGCGGCGCGCAGGAACTTGATGCTCGCCGACATCACGGTCGGTGACGTGGACGAATACCTCGCCGTGCGGATTGCCGACGGCGGTCTTCGGCGCAGGTCGGCGCGCGCCGTGGCCGGGTGTCTGCGGAGCTTCTTTCGTTTTGCCGAGACGCGGAGCTGGTGCCGGTCGGGCATCGCCGAGTGCATCATGCCGCCGCTTGCGTATCCCGACCGACCGGTTCCCAAGGGCTTTGATCGGGACGAAGTCGAGAAGTTGCTCGCCACGACCGAACGTTCGACCCCGGTGGACTGCCGCGACCGCGCGGTGCTGATGATTCTGGCAACCTGCGGGCTCAGGGCCGGCGAGGTTGGCGCTCTGCGCGTCGAGGACATCGACTGGCAGCGCGACATGCTGCATGTGTTCCGTCCCAAGACCCGGCGCACCGACACGTTTCCGCTGACCCCCTCCGTCGGCAACGCGTTGATGGACTATCTTCTCAAGGTGCGCCCGGATGCGGGACCGGAGCGGGCCTTGTTCCTGACGCTGCAGGCCCCGTTCAGGCCGCTGACGAGCGGCGCCGTCGGCTGGATCGTGCGCAGCCGCGCCAGGCGCATTGGCATCACCGGCAAGCGCCTGGGCGCCCATGCACTTCGTCATGCGGCCGCACAACGGCTGGTCGACGAAGGGTACGGACTGAAGACCGTTGGCGACTTTCTCGGGCATTCCAGCCCGAGCGCGACAGCCACCTACGCAAAGATCGATCTGGCCTCGCTTCGCCCGGTCGCCGACATCTGCCTGAAGGAGGTGCTCGATGACACTGCGTGAAGCCGTTGACCGCTATGTCGCGTGGCAGCGCGACCACGGCGCGAAGTTCCGCTCAAGCGCCCAGACACTCGATACGTTTTGTCGTCGGATCGGAGAGCACAGGGCCTGTGACTCGGTGGGCGAGGACGAAGTCCGCCGCTTCCTCACCGGCAAGGCGGGCCTCACCAGGACACGTGCCGTGAAGTACGGAACGCTTGCCGGGTTCTACCGGTTCGCGTTCAGCCGCGGGCATGTGAGCTGCATTCCCATGCCGCCGAGGGAGGCGGAGCCGCGGCCACCGCAGGTCGCACCGTCGTTCATCTTCACCCACGAGGAATTGCGGCGCCTGTTCAAGGCGGCAGGCACAGGCCGCCGACGTTGCCCCAAGCTCGACGCCGAGACCTTCCGGACATTCCTGATCCTGCTCTACGGCACCGGGCTGCGCTCCGGCGAAGCACGAGGACTGACCCTGGCGGACGTGGACCTGGACTCCGCGGTGCTCGCCGTGAACGATACGAAGTTCTACAAGAGCCGCCTGGTGCCGGTCGGTGCCGACCTCCTCGGCGTGCTTCGCCGATACGCCGCCATCCGGGCGCGCCGCCCCCGGATCGAGGGCACGCAATCCACCTTCCTCGCGTGCCGTGACGGATCGCCGCTGAGCAAGAGCATCGTTCGCAATGCCTTCCGTGCGACGCTTCGGGCGGCCGGGATCGACAGGAGCAAACCCGGATGCCGCGCGGCTTGCCTGCACTCGCTGCGCCACACCTTTGCCACCCACCGCCTGGCCTCGTGGTATCGCCAGGAGGTCGATGTTCAACGGCTCCTGCCAGCGCTTTCGACCTACCTCGGCCACAACAGCGTGGCCGCGACGCAGGTCTACATCGCGATGACTCCGGAGTTGCTCGACGAGGCCAGCCACCGGTTCGAGCGCTACGTCGAGCACAACCCAAGCCCGGATCCCGGGCAGCATCTGAAAGGAGACACACGCCATGCCTGAAATCAACTCAACACTCGGCACCTGGGTCAAGCGCTTCCTCATGGAGTATCTCCCGAGCGAACGCAATCTGGCCGTCAATACAATCAGGAGCTATCGCGACTGCCTGACGCTGCTGTTGCCCTTCGTGGCCGAGCGCGCCGCCAAGGCAGTGGAACGGCTCGCGGTCGAAGACCTGTCCGCTGAGCGCGTGACGGGCTTTCTCGGCCACCTGGAACAAGAACGCAACTGCTCGGTGCAGACCCGCAACCTGCGCCTTACGGCAATCCGGTCCTTCGCCCGCTACGTCGCGGTGCGCGACGCCGCACTTGTCGAATGGGCCGGCAGTGTCCGCGCCATCCCACTCAAGAAAACGGTGCGGCCACGGATCCTCTGGCTGTCGAACGAGAACATGGACGCCATGATCGCCAGGACGGACAAGCACACCGTTGCAGGGCGGGTCGAGCACGTCTTGCTGCTGTTCCTCTACAACACCGGGGCGAGAGCCTCCGAGGCGGCGGGACTGCAGTTGGAAGATCTGCATCTGCCGGAGCGCACGGGCGACAACGCGCGTGTAACGATCCATGGCAAGGGCGGAAAGGTCCGCATCACTCCGATGTGGTCGAGGACCGCCAAGGCCCTCGCCGCTTTGTCCAGGGACCGCCCGCCCGGGTGCGAGAGCGTCTTCTGGAGCCGGCATCGCAAACTCTACACTCGCCATGGCCTTATCGAACTCGTGAAGCGTGCCGCCGCCCGCGTGCCGGAACTCACTGGGCAAAAGGTCACGCCCCATGTGCTGCGCCACAGTTGTGCCTGTAACCTCCTTCGTTCCGGCGTCGACATCAACACCATTCGTGCCTGGCTCGGTCACGTGTCGCTCGCGACCACCAATATCTACGCCGAAATCGATCTCAAGGCCAAGGAAGAGGCGATGAAATCCACTTGCCCCGGCGACGCGGGAGATGAACCGCGATGGAAGGCAACAGTCGGCCTGCTTGAACAGCTGAAGGCAATCTGAAGGGCAAATATTATGTCAGGCTGTGTCACGAAAAAGCTCGCGTTGACAGTGACTTGCGGGGGCTGGCTCACATAACGAGCTGTACTACATATGGGCTGAAGGGGGCCATGAGCTAATGGAGCGCACTCCATTAGCTCATTAGAACTGAGCCGCGTTCCGCGGCGGGACGCCGTGCCCGCTGCACGCGCATCGCGATGGTCCTGCCTCTGAAGTACTGAGGAGTTCCGCCTGCCTGAGGATCAGCGGAGCCACGTCGGGCTCCGATCCACTCCCTGGCTGCAAGAATGGTCGACCCACTCACCGGTGGGCGCACCCGCCGGTGTCGTCGTATCCATTCCAACACCAAGGGAGACTCCCCATGACACCGCTTCGTCAACGCATGCTCAACGACATGACCGTTCGCGGACTCGCCGAGAACACCAAGAAGTCCTATCTCAACTCCGTCACCGGACTGGCGCGTCACTATCGGCGCAGTCCCGACGCCGTCTCAGCTCAGGAAGTCCAGGACTACCTCATCCACCTTCACGAACACCGGGGGCTGGCCTGGCAAAGCTGCAACTGCGCACGCCACGGCATTCGGTTTTTCTACCGGATCACGCTCGGTCTGCCCGAACCGCACTTCTATTTGCCCGGCGCCAAGACACCTTCCACCCTGCCCGAGATCCTCAATCACGAGGAACTGCTGCGGCTATTCACCGTCACCACCAACCCCAAGCACCGCACCTTGCTGATGACCGCCTACGCCGCCGGGCTTCGGTGCAGCGAACTGACGCGCCTGCGCGTGTCCGATATCGATTCCGGGCGCATGCTCCTGCGGGTCGACCAGGGCAAGGGAAACAATGACCGCTACGTGCCGCTCTCACCCCGGTTGCTGGAGCAACTGCGCGCCTACTGGCGCCGTAAACGCCCGCTCCAATGGCTGTTCCCGAGCCCCATCGCGGGCCGGCCGTTGAGCCGCCACGGTCCCTCGCACATGTACCACCTGGCCAAGAAAAAGGCCGGCATCGAGAAGTCCGGCGGCATCCATACGCTGCGCCATTGCTATGCCACCGGGCTGCTGGAGGCCGGGGTCGAGTTGCCCGTCATTCAGCGCCGCCTCGGGCATCGCTCGATCCGCTCCACCCTGCGGTATCTGCACCTGGCCCAGGACACGACATCGGCCACCCCCTCCCCGTTGGACCTGCTGGAGTTCCCGCGAACTTCAAGGGCCTGAGCGGCGGTGCACGCCGCTCACGCGGCGCCGGCCCCGCGGCCGGCGCTGGAGATCGCCGACATCCTCGGGGCGCGGGCCAAGGCGTATCTGCAAATGCATCCGGTCCCGTCCCGGCACCGCCGAGTGGTCAACGCCCTGGTCAACTGCCGAACGGCCGCGCTCGGCGGGTTCAAGGCCGATTGCGGGCAGTGCGGGGCAGTGACGATCCAGTACGCCTCGTGCAGGGACCGTCACTGCCCCAAGTGCCAGAGCCTGTCGCAGACTCGATGGGTCGAGCGTCAGTGCGCCGATTTGCTGGACATCGGCTACTGGCACGTGGTCTTCACCTTGCCCCATCAGCTCAACGCCCTTGTCCGGCGTCACCCGAGGCTGATCTACCGGCTGCTGTTCAACGCCGCCTCTCGGACCTTGCTGGAGTTCGGACACAACCCCCGGTGGTTGGGCGGGGAGCTCGGCATCACCATGGTGTTGCACACCTGGGGGCAGAACCTGGGACAGCATGTGCATGTCCACTGCATTGTCACCGACGGGGGACTGAGCCCCGACGGAGAACGCTGGCTCACGCCGCCGCGCCGCGGGTTCCTGTTCCCCACCGCCGCGCTGTCGAAGGTCTTCCGCGGCAAGTACCTCGACGCCCTTGCCAGCGCCTACCGCAAGGGTGAAGTGCACATGCGGGACGCCGACGAGCCCGACGAGGATCGGGCGTTCGATTGCCTCCGGGCATCGCTGCAATCCCAGGACTGGGTGGTGTACAGCAAGCCGCCGTTCGCCGACGCGGGTCAGGTTCTGGCCTACCTGGGCCGCTACACTCACAAGACCGCCATCGGCAACCATCGGCTGGTCGAGTTCGACGGCGAACACGTGCGGTTCCGATGGCGCGACTACGCCGACGGCAATCGGCGAAAGGTCATGCGGCTGGAGGTCGAGGAGTTCATTCGCCGCTTCCTTTTGCATGTGCTGCCGCGAGGCTTCACCCGCCTGCGCCATTACGGGTTGCTTGCCAATCGCAACCGATCCCGGAAGCTCGCCCGTTGCCGTGAGTTGCTCGGACAGCCCGAAGCTGAACCGCTGAAGAAAGAGTCCGCGCAGGAGCTGATGTTGCGTGTGACCGGAATCGACATCGGCGTGTGCCGGTACTGCGGACGCGGCCAGCTGCGACACGTCGCGATCCTCAATCCGGGTGCCGACACCGTGGAGCCGATGCGAACGGCGAGACCGCCATGACGATGTGTTTGGAACCGACCAACGTCCCTCACCGATCGACGCTTATGGCGCCGCGACCGAGTCTGTGCCCGGCTCGGACTGACACCGTCGCGAAGGCCTCAGAACCCTCGCGCAGCCGCATGCCGAAGCGTGGTTCATCGGATCGACTTGGCAGCAACAGGCCATCGGTCGAAAAGAATTGACCCCATCGGTTCCGATCGAGCCCTTACTTTCCCCATAGCGCGACGCCCGCATCACCCCGCGGCTCAGCTCAACGATCTTATCGTCCGTGCTCACGCACGACCGATAAGAGCCTATTCATAATGTCAAACACATCGTAATGGAGAGTCGGAGCCGTCCGGCCCCGCCCTGACGGGCAGGCAGGGCCGGATTCGCTCAACATTACTATATGGTTCTTCCTCCAACTCACCCGACTGGAGGAAGAACTGATATGAACCATCCAACCACACCTGCGGTGCGGCCTGAAGCGGACTCCGGACTGCCGAGCGACATCCTTGGCGCTCTTGTCGAACACCTGCGTGCAGCGGGTTTGACCGCAAGACGGATCCGCGCCCTCAGGCTTGGAGCACAGCACTTTCTTGCCTGGCTTGACCTCTGGAGCATCCCTTTCGAGCCCGTGGATGACGCCGTGCTGTGCGCCTTTCGCCGGCACGATTGCCGCTGCTCCGGCATGAAAGGGGAACGGCACAAGATGCTCACCTCGGACAAGCGGGGCTTCATGACGGGCGCGTTGAAACTCGTTCAGTTCCTGGAAGACGAAGGCTGCATTGCCCATCCCGGAGAACTTGACGCCAACTTGCACCATCTGGATGACTTCATTGCGCGATGCGCGTCGCAAGGCTACCGGACCGATGCACTTTGCAGCTACCGCAGTTCCTGTAAGCACATTCTGATCTGGTTGCATCGTTCGCGCCTGTCGATCGGGGATGTCGATGCGCAGACGCTGGAACGCTTCCTGCTTCACGACTGTGTCTGCCCGGGACCGTTCGAGAGCCCACGCCAACGCCTATCCGGCTCCCGCTACGATTATCCGTTCAGATCGTTTCTGAGGTATCTCGAAGGAACGGGCAAAGTGCCGGTCCGGAGCCTGACGGCTGACACAGTGTCGGACCCGGCAATGGAGCCGTTCGGCACCTGGCTCCGGCGTCATCGGGGAATCGGCGAGAAGTCCATCCGCCGGCATACCCGCTTAGCTGCAACGCTGGTAGCGGAGCTGGGTCCAGATCCCCGCACGTACGACGCGGCGGGGATCCGCGAGGCCCTTCTACGTCTTTATGCCGGGGCCTCGGAGTCCCACGCCCGAACCCTGGCGTGCACCACGCGCATGTATCTGCGCCACCTCGCGGCGAACGGCGCCTGTTCGCCGTCTCTGATGGGCGCGGTGCCGAACGCGATCACCTGGCGGCTGGCCTCCCTGCCGCGGTACATTGCCCCCGAAGCTGTCGAAGATGTGATCGCCTGCTGCGACGTTACGAAGCCTGCGGGTTTGCGGGACAGGGCTATCCTGCTGCTTCTTGCCCGGCTCGCCCTGCGGGCAGGTGACATTGTCGCGCTGCGGCTGGAGGACATCGACTGGCGCAACGCGCTGGTCCGGGTCTGCGGCAAGTCGAAGCGTCAGGAATGTCTGCCGCTGCCTCAGGACGCCGGCGATGCGGTTCTGGCCTACATCGAGAGGGCGCGTCCGCGGGTCGTGGATGACAGGGTCTTCCTGAGGGTGAGGGCGCCGCATCGGTGCTTCGCTTCCAGCAACTCCATCACCAGCATCGTGATCTATGCGTTGAAGCGTGCCGGTCTGGAAGATGCCCGTCCCCAGGGCGCCTATCTCTTCAGGCACTCTGCGGCGACCGGCCTGCTGCGCTCCGGGCAATCCCTTGAGGTCATCAGCGCCGTCCTTCGGCACCGATCGATGGACACGACTGCGATCTACGCCAAGACGGACAAGCCAATGCTGCTGGAGGTTGCGCAGCCCTGGATAGGGGGGCCGTCATGAGCATGATGGAACATGTCGATCGCTATGTCGCGCTCAAGCGCGCTCTGGGATGCAAGTACAAGAACGAAGCGCGTTTGCTGCGTGCCTGGGCGGATACCGCCATGGCGTGCGGGCACCGCTTCATTTGCGCCGACAAGATGATCCGATGGGCCCGGCAGACACCGTCGGATCAATGGGCACGGAGACGGTTGGGTGTGGGACGCCGGTTCGCGCTGTGGCTGCGTGCGGAGGACCATCGCCATGAGGTGCCGCATCCGGAGAGTCTCGGCCGGCCCCGCGAGCAGCGGCGTACACCGTTCTTGCTGAGCGATGCCCAGATCCGTCGGCTGATGGAAGCTGCCCTGCGGCTGCCTCCCGCCGACTCCATCACGCCGCATACGATCCACTGCATCATCGGGCTGATCGCTGTCACCGGGCTGAGGCGCGCCGAAGCCTGTGCGTTGCGCGTGCCGGACCTGACCACCGACGGACTGGTCGTGCGCCTGACCAAGTTCGCCAAGTCAAGACTGGTTCCCTTGTCACAAGACACCATCGATGCGCTGCATCGTTATCTGAGGGTGCGCAAGCAACTCGGCGGAGCCGGCGAGCGCCTGTTCGTTCTCTCCACCGGGAAGGCGATCAATCCCGACATCCTGACGGGCATGTTCATCAAGCTCGCGCGTGCCACGGGGCTTCGCGGCGGCAAGGGAGAGCCGGGTGTGACGCTCCACGACCTGCGCCACCGCTTCGCTGTCAGGTCGCTTGAACAGGCGATCGCCGTCGACCGAGGCAGCGTCAGCCGGCACATCCTCGCCCTCTCCACGTATCTCGGCCATGTCAACGTCTCTTCGACCGGCTGGTATCTGCACGCGACGCCTGTCCTGCTGCGGCAAATCGCCGAGAATGCCGAGGCCGTCCACTCGGGGAGGGCCGCGTCATGACCGATCTGGCTCCCCATATGAGCGGGTTCCTTCGCGAGCACTTGCCGCGCAACCGCAACGCCAGCCGTCACACCATCGCAAGCTACGCCGACAGCTTCATGCTGCTGGTCCGCTACGCGGCCGGTTGTCTCAATGTCAGGCCCAGCGCCCTTACCGTCGAACACCTGACAGTGGACCTGATCTTCGGCTTCCTCGACCATCTCGAAGCGGTCCGAGGCAACACCGTCAGCACCCGCAACGTGCGCCTGGCAGCCATCAAGTCGTTCTTCCGCTATCTGGAATACCGACTGCCTTGCTGCCTCGAACTTGCTCAGCAAGTCCATGCCATTCCCATGAAGCGTCATGACCAACCGGTCGTGCGGTATCTGGACCGCGAAGAAGTCAAGGCTCTGCTGCAGGCGCCGGATACCCATGCGCCCGCCGGAGTGCGGGACCGGGCCATGATCCACCTCGCCTATGCCGCCGGCCTTCGGGTATCCGAACTGGTCGGAGTGATGCTGGAAGATCTCGGGCAACCCCGTCTCGATACGGTTCGTGTCACAGGAAAGGGACGGCGGCAACGCGTTCTGCCGCTCTGGAAGCAAACGACCCAAGCGATCCGGGACTGGCTGCATATCCGCCCGCAGGTTACCGATCATCACCTGTTCCTGAACGCCAGAGGCAATGCAATGAGCCGGCACGGGTTCGCGCATCGCCTGGCACTTCATGCCCGAACCGCAGCCACGGCGGCGCCATCCATGGCCGACAAGCGAATCTTCCCCCACATACTGAGGCACAGCTGCGCATGCCATACTCTGGAAGCCACCGGGGACATACGGAAGGTCTCCCTCTGGCTCGGACATTCCAGTATCCAGAGCACCGAGATCTACCTGCGCACGGACCCCGTCGGCAAGCTTGAAATCCTGTCCGACAACATCCCGCCGACGATCACCAAGGGCGTGTTCAAGGACGCTCCCGACCGGCTGCTCGCGGTTTTGCAGGACGCGCGGTCGCCCGAGTAATGTTGAGCGAATCCGGCCCTGCCTGCCCGTCAGGGCGGGGCCGGACGGCTCCGACTCTCCATTACGATGTGTTTGACATTACTGTCGGAGTATGAGCTTCAGGGCATCCGCGCCCGGTTGATCGGCGGGCAGCGCAGCAAGGCGCAGCGCGGCGAACTCAGGCTGCGCCTGCCCATCGGCCTGGTCTACACCGACACGGGCGAGATCGCCCTGGATCCCGACCGTGCCATCGTGGAGGCTATCGAGCTGGTGTTCACCACGTTCCGTCGCCTCGGTTCGGCGATGCAGACACTGAAGTGGTTCCGCAAGAACGCCGTGGCGCTGCCTTCGCGGCCGTACCACATGAAAGGACAGGTGCACTGGTCGGTGCCCAATCACGGCGACATCCAGCGCATGATCCGCAATCCCCGCTACGCCGGCTGTTTCGCCTACGGGCGCACCCGCACCCGCAAGCGCCCCGACGGCACGGTGAGCTATGCCCGCGTTGCCATGGAGTCGTGGCAGGTCTGCATACCCGATGCCCATGTCGGGTTCATCGACTGGGAGGCGTATCGGCGCAACCAGGAAACGCTGAAAAGGAACGTGGCCGCGTTCAAACCGGGGGCGGCACGTCAGCCAGCGGCCCGGGAAGGCCGGGCCCTGCTTCAGTCCCGGATCATCTGCGGGCATTGCGGGCACCGGATGAGGGTTCGCTACGCCGCCGAGCGCCCGAAACGCGGAGAACCGGCGCGCTGGTACTACTACTGCCAGCACAATGTCGTTCGTCTTGGCACCCGCACCTGCCAGAGTCTGCGCGCAGACACGATCGACGCGGCGGTATCGGACTTCATCGTGGCGGCGGTGAACCGTCAGAACATCGCCCTCGCGCTGGCCGTGCGCGAGCAGGTGCGGGCGGACTTCGAGGCCATTGACCGACAGCACGTGAACCGTATCGACGCGCTGCGCCACGAAGCGGACCTGGCGCGACGGCGGTTCATGGAAGTGGATCCTGAAAACCGCCTCGTCGCCGCCCAACTCGAGGCGGAATGGAATACCCGTCTGGGCGCGCTTGAACAGGCCATCGTGGAGCGGGAGCAGCACAGCGGCAGCTGCCAAAGCGTGGCCTGCGGGGAACAGGATGAACGCGTGCTCGAACTGGCCAACGACTTCGGCAAGGTCTGGAACGCGCCGGCCACCGGCAACGCCGATCGCAAACGGTTGCTGGGCCTGCTGATCGAGGACGTGACACTGACACGCCAGGGTTACCGCGCCCGCGTCGAGCTGCGTCTTCGCGGCGGCAAGTGCTGGTCGTTGGGATCTGTCGATCTGCCGAAGCCACGCGCCGCGGTCGTGCGCCGGCACGCGAGCGACGCGGTTCTGGGCGAACTTCAGGCCATGCTTGGCGAAGGAGTCAACGACGACACGGCGGCCTCGCAGCTGAACCGCCGGGGCTATCGGGACTCAAGGGGGGACGCGTTCACCAGGCGCACCGTGTACAGCATCCGCACGCGGTTGGGTTGGCGCAGCGGGATCGAGAACCGACGGGAGCGATTGCGCGAGCGCGGCTACGTCCAGGCGCAGGAACTGGCGGCCGAACTCGGCGTAACCGCGTCGGCCGTGCGGGCGCGGGCGCTTCACGGCAGCGGAATACATGCATGCACAATACCGGCGGGCAAGCGACACTTTGTCATGTACAGAATGGCCATCGAGGACCACGGTCAGGTGCATAATGCAGCGCCAGTCAAGGGCGAAAGCGGCTGCAAGGACGCCGTGTGACCACGAAACGAACAGGATGCATTATGAAACCCAAGACTTGTCCCGAGGCTTTTTCGCCCTGGCAGGCAAGATGCCCACCCCGTAGTGCTCGCCCCATTCCCGGTAGGTGCGGTTGAGCTTCGGCTCGTAGCGGTGCACCTTGGTCACGCCGGACTTCAGGTTGTCCGGCACCACGATCTCGGGCACCGCGCCCAAGTACTCAAGCGTGCGCACATGCGAGCCGATCCAGTCGCTCAGACCCTGCGTCCAGGTCGCCTCGGCATAGATGTAGTTGGACGCGCCCAGCGCCGCGACAAAGACCTCCGCCTCCTTGACCTCCCCGGTGAGCGGGTCGATCACCGAAGCGGTCAGCCCACTGTAATCCACGAACAGCTTCTCCCCGGCCCGATGATCCTGGCGCATCACCACGTCCAGCCGGCTGCGCCAACGCCGGTAGTACATGCAAAACGTGCTGTACTGGTAACCGTCGGGGTTCGCCGCCTTGTACTCGTCCCACAACAACTCCAGCGTCACGCCCTTGCCCTTCAGTTCCCGGTGCACCTCGACCCAGTCGGGCTCCGGACGCGCCACGCGCGACGGCGGCAGCGGCGGGAACAACCGCCGCCCCAGCTCCGCATCGTCCAACTCCGCCGGCAACGGCCACGACAGCCCGCAACGCTCGGCCCGGCGAAGATAGCTCGACACCGACGGTCGGCTCAGACTGACGCTGCGCGCGATCCGCCGCACGCTGAGCCCCAGAGCCCACTTCTGACGCAAAACTTCTCTGATCTTTCGCATGGATGACCTTTTCCTTGGCATCTGCCTGCTCCTTGTGTGGAAAACAGGCAGCGTACTCAGGCCGTCATCCGCGGCGGTGCGCTTCAGGGTGGCAACTTTGCCCTGGAACAGGTGGCAACTTTGCTTTAGAACAGGTGGCAACTTTCGGTTAGAACAGGTGGCAACTTTCGCGTAGAACGGGTGGCAACTTTCCCTCAGAATACGCAAACGAGCACTCTAGGTTACTCTGCTTCAACCGATTTGGAGATGGCTTCCGCCGCGCGAGTGCGAATCAAATCCACCGATAGCTGATCCAGGCCCCGCGCATCCAGTACGCCGGTATTTTGAGAGAACTGACTGACCACTTGAATCAATTCAGGTTCCTGCAGCAACATCGAAAGCTCGATCGCCTTACTTATCGACAGTACGCCTGCTCGTTGATTGTGGAGGCTATCTCTTGCGATTCGCACAATTTCCGCGTGTGCTGACGACGAAAGTGCGGGCGATCCCCCATTTTCGACCATCATTGCGAGCACCACTAAACTGGTACTGATGCCGTCGTCCCAAACTCCGGGAGCTTCAATCACGTCTCGAATAGCGGGCAAAGCCTGTTCGCCGAATGAGGCGAGCCCCCGTGCGACCGGCGAACTGTATCCGTGGTTGCCGACTCTGGCAAGCGCCGGAATGGCGCGTGAGTCATCGAGTGAAGCTACAAGTCTCGCGACCGACATGAATTCCTCGCCGTTTACAACTTCATTGGTAGGGATTCCTCTCGATCGGGCCGCATCCTGTTCGTCATTCATTCGTTCCAATAATGAAATAAGTGCGGAACGAACGCCCTCACTCATTCTGGACGGCCCCAATGACTCAGCAACGAAAACAGCGCGTTCACGACGGTCCTCGTCCTCGCCGAGAATATCCTCGACCAAGGCGGCCTGTTCGCGCGGAGCAAAGACTCGTTCGTCCGGCTGTGCGTGTGCACCAAGGGAAAAAGCAAATGTGCAGGCCATCGCCAACAGAGCGGTGAAACTATTCATTTCTTTCTCGATCTCCTTTCAAAGGCATCCTGAATCAGAAAGCCACATGCAAATGATGATCGCTATAGCGATCATATGAAAATCGTTCTACAGGATTAAGTTTGTCGGCAACTGTTGCGACAGCATCAAACTCAGATTTTGTCCACCCGTTCCGCCAAAGGTCAGCGGCCCTACCGTGCGTATGGAAGCTCTTCTGGGCGCCGCCAACGATTTGATTGCCATGGGGACACCGATACCCAGAGGTCAATTGAATTCCGTCAAAATTGGCGTAATTGGACGCGATGTGGTCCAGCCCATTCTTGAGGCCTTGCGTCACCATCGCCCACGGCAAATGCGGGTTTCCCCGTACTACGGTGGTGGACGAGTGTTTGCCATTGAGTTCATCCCACGTAAAGTGCGTCGAGCCTCCATTGTCAGTAAAGTCTTCGCACTCGGGGCGGATATTGGACCCGTATCCATCATCCCGGTATTCCCTGTATATCTCGTCGACTTCCTGTTCGCCGCAGACACGTTCCCTGTCCACTGTCTCCGCAAGCAGGCCCGCTGTGGTTCCCAAATAGAACGGCGCGGAACACGACGTCTGACCTGAGATCGTGAGAGAGCAAGAGACAAGGTAGTGATCCACCTCCATGAAGTGGTCGGCTTGGGCTGTCCAAACATCGCCGGCGGGAAAAGTCGTCGAATAATCGACACGGACCGATTCGCCGTTCCACGCATACACGGAAGAAACAGCTTCGCCTTGGGACTGTCTGTAAATCTCTCCAAACAAAGCTGCAACAGTATATCGAAGATGATATCGCGAACATTAAAGCCCAAAATCAATATCGTATTCCAAGAATACGCATCTTGAGTCAAAATCCCAGTCTGCCGGATCCTTCCATGTTCTCGAATAGCCGGAGAGGATGACGGTTTCGGTATCGTAACCGATTTCGCTTTTCCAGCTATAGGCGGATACACGCTCCGGCGGGACAAACGCAACAAGGAGCAAACAAGTCGTCGCAAACGCACGGGCATTCATGTCTTCACCTCGGAGCCATCTGGTACTCGGGGTCTGGAACTCGCATCGGCGGTATCGGGCCGCCAAACCCGATGTTCGGCGCCACCTCGGCCTCTATGTACATTTCAAGCCACAAGAGGCTGTATAGCCCGATCGACTCGGCCAGGGACCGGAAAGCCATGCTTGCGTTTCCATCTTCTCATCGATTGCGCACTCCCATAAGTACGACCCCCAATTGCGCGATTGGCCACACAAAAGCCTGTCATGACCTCGATCCATCGGCAACTTCGACCGGAATTGCGGCGCAATAACTCCTGGCGTCGAGACGTCTGCAAACCGAGCCGAATGCGAGTGTAAGCGGGCAATTTGAGCCGTTATTGTCGCGGGTCTGATTTTGTCGTTTCCTTCGTTGTTTCAAGACGAAGGAGGAAGGCTCTATGAACGGACTCAAGCGGGTAACGGTTCGCCGTTCGGCGGAGGAGTGGCGTTCGATCGTTTCGCAGTTCGAGCGTAGCGGTCAGACGAGCAAGCAGTTTTGCTCGGCGGAGCAACTGGCGCCGGGCACGTTTGCGTTGTGGCGGCGCAAGCTGCGGCGCTCGGCGGAGGGGAGCGGGGCGAACGGTTCCGCGCGGTTCGTGGAGTTGGCGGATTCGCCGGTGTCGTCGCCGGTGTGGGACGCGGAGCTGGACCTGGGCGAGGGGATGGTTCTGCGTTTGCGGCGCCCGTCGCGGTGCCGGACCTCGGAGGCGACTGCCGCATTTGGCTGTACACGCCGGCGTGCGACATGCGCCGTTCCTTCGACGGGCTTTCGGCGCTGGTGCGCACCGAGCTGGGCGCCGACCCGACCGACGGGCACTGGTATGTGTTCGTGAACCGTCGGCGCACGATGCTGAAGGTGCTGGCGTTCGATGCCGGCGGGTACCGGATCTGGTCCAAGCGTCTGGAGCAGGGTCAATTCGCCGCTTTGGGCGGCCGGGCGCACGGCGCGATCGCGTTGACGCGCACGGGCTTGCTGGCGTTGCTGGAGGGCACCGACATCCGGGTGACGCGCCAGCGCAAGCGGTATCGTCGTGCGGCCTGAGAGGGGGTATGCTTCGGGCTTCGCGGCGACGGATACGACGGTTTTGTCCCAAGTCCGGATCGAGACCCTCCAGGAACGGAACGCGCAATTGAGCGCGACGGTCGCCGACCTCACCGACCAACTCGCCCAGGTCAAGCGTCAACTGGAGTGGTTCAAGCGCCAGTTGTTCGGCCCGAAGTCCGAGAAGCGGTTGGAGTTCGATCCGGCCGAGCAGGCGAGCCTGTTCGCGGCGTTGGGCCTGGATCCGCCGCCGGCCGAGGACACCCCCACCCAGAAGATTACCTACCGTCGCCGGGTGAAGCGCCGGGACGGTTCGGTCAACGAGCAGGGCTTGCGGTTCGACGATTCGGTGCCGGTGGAGACCATCGCGGTCACGGCCCCGGAGATCGAGGCCATTCCGCAGGCCGAGCGCGAGGTGATCGGGGAGAAGGTCACGCACCGGCTGGCGCAGGAACCGGGCAGTTACAAGATCCTGAGATACGTTCGCCAGGTCGTGAAGCGCCGGGACACGGGCGAGATGTTGACGCCGCCGGCGCCGCCGAACGTGCTGGGCCGCGCGGCGGTGGACGTGAGCTTTCTGGCCGGGCTCTTGGTGGACAAGTTCCGGTATCACCTGCCGTTGCACCGCCAGCACCGGCGTCTGGCGGACAGCGGGATTCGGGTGAGCCGGCGCAGCCTGACGAACTGGGCGGGCCGGTCGATCGATCTGCCCGGTCCGATCGTCTCGGCGCAGTCGGCTCACATTCTGTCCGGCGACGTGATCGCCATGGACGAGACGACACCAACCATTTGGAGCGCGGGCTCAGGCCGATCCCCATGGGCCGGCGCAACTGCCTGTTCGCCTGGACCGAACTCGGCGCCGAGCGCGTCGGCGCCATCCAGAGCCTGCTGGTGACCTGCCGGATGCAGGGCGTGAATCCCTACAGCTACCTGGTCGATGTTCTTCAGCGAATCGACCGGCACCCGGCCAAATGCGTCATCGAATTGACGCCGCGCGTCTGGAAGGAACTGTTCGCCGAGAACCCCTTACGATCCGTCCTCGACCGAGTCCGGGATCCCCCCGCTCATTAGGCGACGAAAGTCCAGAACGGTCTCGTTTGCCCGCTTACTGGCGGTAGGAGAAAGCGATGGCGATGGGGTTCGGCGAATTCGGCGGACTGCCTGCGGAGGAGTCGATTGCGGACCCAGCGAAACAGCGTCTTTAAAGACGCTGTTTCGCTGCATTGAGCAATTTGGTTTAGAGTCGCGAAAGGAGCATTTTGGTGAGGCAACGGCTCAACAACTCGGGAGCATTCTTAAATGAGGCAACACGTCTTCTCACCCAGCTTGTCGCGCTACAATTGACATCTCGAAACCCGTCAGGTTACGTCAAAATCAACATATTGTATCGTCTGAGCTCTGGAAGTTCCGACTAGCGAAAAAACCAAAAGATAGAAAACCATCCATACAATCACCAGACTTAATGTAACCCAATCTGGTGAACGCCTTCTGCCCAGACTAACAATTGCCAAAGCGGGCAGGTAGAATAATATAATGTTGATGAGAGCCATCCCTAGGAGCGTCAAGAATGCTAACCTCTCGGATAGCCCAAAGGAATCCAATAGAATCATGCTTAGCATTAAGGTTGCCACACCAAGATATGATCCGAAGTAAGATCAAAAAACGGTGAAATAAGCGACGAGCACACCGACAATCATGCAACATGTTCGCATGGTCGTTCTGGGTGAGGGCAAACTTAAGTGAATACTCTGCATGTTTCAGAAAGACTCGCAAGATGAACGCTGAACCTCGTTGGTTGTTACTGGCTTCTATTCGAGATATAGGCTAACGGTGGAAGCATCGCAAGATCCGGAAAAGCATCGATGAGTGCGGCGAAAAGCTCATTCGACTTATGCTGGTTTCCACGATAATTCGCTAGGCTCCAATCTCGACCGGCCAGCGGAATTCCCCCAACTCCAATTAAACGGAAAATGTTCACAAAGATATATTCCGTTAGCTTGCGTACGATCAGCATCATTGAGTCGCCATTCTCGACGATTCGCCTTCGAACCTCCAAGGTCAGAAGCTTCGCAAGCGCAAGGATCAGCTTCAGCCTCATGAAGAAGCTTGCAACGAGTGCGCAGAAAAGATGGCCACGACTACGTTGCTTCCGACAACTCGCCAACGTCGTCACCGGAGGATCGTATATCAACGGTGTCGATGAGAGAAATATCAGCAGAAAAGCCCCCTGAAGCATTTATTCCATGCACCAAGTTCGATAATGGCTTTTGGGTTTAGAAGCCATAATGGTTTGGAGCGAGCTTATACGCCCACAAGAACATACCCAACCATATTGCAACCAAAAGCGACCTTGCTCCATCTCGCTTGTGTGCATTCAGTGGTAGCACAATGATTAACGCGGTGACCAAAAATACAAGCACACTGGACATACTGAAAAACACCTGATCGATACCTCCTACCAAGTAGGCAGATAAATTGCATCCTGTCCACACGGTCACCAATAACACAACCAACCAGTCTCTAAAGTGCGTTCTACACACCCTGAAAATTGTCAAGATAGTTAAAGAAAATACCAAAATGAACGTTAAACCTACTCCAAACGAATAGGATAAAATCACCCCAAAAAACCCGATTGCAGTTTGCAGCCATGTCGTATCCCGAAAGAAACTGGACAAAATAACCAAAACAGAACCGGTTAGGAATATCAACGTTGACACAGGTGCCGGTTTTTCTCTAGTTAGTATTTTTTTCCACAGCATACTGTTCATTCGCAGTCGCTTGGTAGAAACTCGCTCGAAGGTACGGGTTTATTTCCCAAAAAGAATGTATGAATCGGTGCATCCGTCGTAGCTACGATGGAGGCAATGATTCCAGCAGCAAACCCGTTGGAGTTATACTCATCTGGTTCTGCTGACAATAAGCTTGGATACGCATAATCTAGATTGTTACAGTAGTTTCGTTCCTTGTCGGCCAAGGCGACCCAAATGGTCGCCATATTTGCTAGGACAGACGATGTCACTGTACCTGCGAAGAGATTATTTCGCTCGCTAAGTTGGTTTCTCTTGCTAACCAGCTTATCGGATCGTTGGTACGCGGCAATGGTCGGATTGCGAGATAGAGCATCGTATGTCTCGACCAACGGATACTCCAACGCAGCGTGCCAATCGTTTTCGTCTGCCCCATCGATACCCCAACTCCATCGCTCATCCAAACCTAGCAGTGGAAGCACAACGCGTCGCTTGGTAACGAGGACCTTGTTGGCAGGGATGTCCAGGTTTCCTCGTCCCTGGGCTCTGATCAAAGCGTAGATGTTGAGCAGACTCTGATGCACTTCGAAGATCCGTTGTTCGATGGGCTCATCGAGATCATCGTTTTCGATTCCGCTATAGTCATAGCCACCGATCGTAATACCCAACAACGCCTCCAGTACATCCGCCAAGTCTTCGACCTGATGAGCGGTCCCTCCTGCCTCCCATATCTGGACAAAATCGGCCACGTCTTCCTTTGCTCCGTCCTCAACGCTGTTGAAACTCTTAACGGTGGCACCTATCTGAAGGACTCTAAAATACGCCCATCCAATCGACTCGCATACAAATACTCTCGACACGCGATTTCCTTGCGAGTTTCTAGGAATAATTCCTGCGGAAGCTAGAGCGATAACACATGCAGCCGTAGTCCCATAGTAGTCTGTCAGCTTTCCTACCCATTCGCTACAGGTGCCCCACCTTGCTTGGCAAGCCGCCAAATGCCCTGCGCGAAGTTGTTGAAGACTTGTTGTTTGATCGATGGCATTTGTCTGAGTTACAACATTGGTATCAAAATGGGCTAAGTCCTTGTACCAGGCCATCACCGAATCGACAAAGCCCTTCAGGTCGCTGTCGACCGCTATCAGACCCGTCGGAACGCCTCCTGTCGTACTTGGGCTTATCACGATCTGATCCACCGCCCCCTCAAAGCCTGAAGTGGTTGCAGCGCCGGTAACGCCGGTCACGAACGCATCCCACACACCGTCCACATTGGCGTCTTCGAGCACGATATTCAATTGCGTGGACACCGCCCACGACTGCGCGGCGGCCAGATCGGCGGTGGAGAGTTGCGAACCGCTCACCAGAACAAACGTCCCTGAATCGTTTTCGAGAAGGAATTCCCCTACGTTGCCCGTGCCGATAGCCAGGGGCGACAAGTAGATGTCCGTGCCGTTGGAGTCCAGATCCCCGGTCCGCGCCACGTAGGTGCTATCGAATCCCACTGTCGGAGGTAGGTGTACCAGGACCATCTTGATCGCCGTCCAGTCGCTGCAGCTGACTTTACAGGCGCGGACCCGGTAGTGGTACTCGGCGCTCGTCTTGCCGGTGAACGCCTTGGTCTTCGAAGTGCCCGTCGTGGGCACGGCGGACCAACCGGCCCCGTTGCGGCTTTCCTGAAGCTCGTAGCCCGTCGCCCCCGTGGAACTTCCCCAGGCGACGGTATAGGCGCCGTCCGAACTTCTCTCCGGACCGGTGATCGCCCCGGGCACAAGCGGCGGCGGGGGCAAGGTCACCGTCACCGTCTTCACCGCCGTCCAGGCACCGCACCCGGAGGCGTTGCACGCCTTGACGCGATAGCCGTAAGCTCCGCTGGCCGACTTCTCGAACGCCTTGGAGGTGGACGTCACGGGCGACAAAATCACATCCGACCAAGCACCGTTCACCCGCTCTTGGAGCGCGTAACTCGACGCCCCGGTGGACGCCCCCCACGTCAAGGTGTAGACGCCATTTGTGCTGGTGGACGGAACAGTGAACGGGCTGGGCACGGCCGGCACGCCCGAGCGAGACACTGTTACCGAACCAGTCGCCGTCCAGGCGCTGCACGTCGTTCCTTTGCAGGCCCGCGCCCGATACGTATAGACGCCATTGGTATTCGTGGTCACGCTCGCTGAACGCAGGGACCCGGTATAGACCGTGCGCCACGTCTCCGCGTCGTCCTGTTCCTGCAACTCGTATGTGCTCGCTCCGGAAGAAGCGCCCCAAGAGACCGTATAGTTGCCCGTGCTGCTGGTACTTGGCGAGACCGTGAGGGTGTTAGGCACCGGCGGCGGTGTCGGGGTCGATGGCGGAGGCGTCGGCGGGGGCGTTGGCGGGTCGTCCGCACCGCCACCGAAATACGCGGCCAGTTGGGAGCTAAGCGTCGAACTGATGTATTGCGATGCTATGTTGGACCATGAACCGCTCTTGCTATACGACCACTGATAGCCGCCCGCCGACGTGCTCCGGACGTAATAATCGTTGTAAGTGTCCGACGTGACGAGGAGGTAGTTTTGGCCGCTCGCCGAGAACTTTGCGTTAACCCCCCAAAATGATGCGGGCGTCGGCGTCACCGTCGGCACCGATGCGGCGGGGGGTGTAGGGGTCGATGGCGGCGGTGTCGGGGTTGTCGGCGGAGGCGTCGGCGGGTCGTCCGCACCGCCACCGAAATACGCGGCCAGTTGGGAGCTAAGCGTCGAACTGATGTGTTGCGACGGGACGTTGGACCATGAACCGCTCTTGCTATACGACCACTGATAGCCGCCCGACGATGTACTCTGGACGTAATAGTCGTTGTAAGTATCCGACGTGACGAGAAGGTAGTTTTGGCCGCTCGCCGAGAACTTTGCGTTAACCCCCCAAAATGATGCGGGCGTCGGCGTCACCGTCGGCACAGGCCCGCCGCTTGCGGCATTGGCAGCGGCGACAAGGCCGCCCAGAATCAGGACGGTACTGGCAATGTATCTGTTTCGGGCAACGATCCGGGTCATGGTGCAAATTCCGCGTTAATGTGACAGATACGTCTATGTATCGGGCGCGGGCGCGCCCAAGTGCCTGATCTGAAACGCCCGGAGTCGGTGGGCGCCGCAGCGGCGATCACCCATGAGCGGGAGACAGAAGTGAACGGAGAGAGGATGTGCTTGGCGAATCAACCAGTTAGTGAACAGGCGCGGTGCGCTTGACGTGACGCATAACCGCATGATAAATAGACATATATTGCCTGGCCCAAGGCGTCTCCCATTCTCCGATTCGCGTATCCTCCGGCGGTAAGCGTTCCCTCTGAGGGGGACTGGTAACATGATCGGCATTGCGCTATGGTTGCGCGCATGGCGATGCGCGAAGCCGATGTTGGCGTTGAACTGAAGTTGATCGAAGGGAGCGACGGGACGTGGTCGCTTCCGTCGTCCCCGCCGGGCGAGCCGCTGCGGTGGCGGTGTTTGTACGAACGCGAGCGGGCGCGTGCCGAGGCGGCCGAGGCTCGCGCCCGGGCTGCTGAAGCGCAGGCGCAGCGCTGGCGTCACGCGGAGATCGACGCGCGCACCAAAGCCGGTTCGTACAAGTTCCAGTTCAAGGCCGTGCGGGAGAAGCTTACCGAGGCTCGCGCGGAGACCGCGGCGATCCGCGACACGGCGAAGCAGGCGTTGTCGTTGCAGGCCGAGGTGGCGCGTCTGAGCAAGTTGGTGGATGCGGCGGGTCTGCAATCGGGCCGGCGTCCCGGGATGGTGTCGCTGCGAAAGCAAGTGGGGCGGTTGCGGCAAGAGAATGCCGAGCTGCGCCGGGACAAGGCGGCGCCGCGCCGGAGGAACTCGTCGCTGGAGCGGCAGAACTCGACGCTGGTGCGGCGCAACACCGGGTTGCGCAAGCGGACCCGCAGGTTGCGCAAGCGGGCCCGCAAGGCGGAGGCGGCGCAGGCGAAGATGGTGGCGCGCATCGAGTCGCTGGAAGTCAAGATGACGGCGCTGGGCGCCTCTCGGGCGGTGATCTCCAAGCGCTTGTACGGGCGCAGCAGTGAGAAGCGGGACCGACCGGGGTCGAAGCGCCCTCGGGGCCAGCAGCGCGGCGCCCCCGGCCATGGCCGAACCGCTCGGCCGGGGCTCGGGCAACGGCTCGAGGTGCGCCAGCCCCCGGCGGGCGAATGCGTGTGTTCGCGGTGCGGGATGCCGTATGTGTCCAACGGCGAGCATTGCACCGAGATCGTGGAGATCGATGTGCGCGCCTACAAGCGTCGCGTGGTCCGTCCCCGCCGACGACGGGGATGCGGCTGCGGGGACTCCCCGCGGGAGGTGGCCGCGGCGCCGGTGCGGCGGCTGTTCGCCCGCACGCCCTACGGCATCACCGTGTGGGCCTCGGCGGTGATGGAGCGCTATGTCTGCCACCGTCCGCTGAACGGGGTTGCGGCGTGGCTGGGATACCAGGGGTTGACGATCTCCCCCGGCACGCTGGCCGGCGGGCTGGGGCGGATGGAAGCGTTGTTCGAGCCGCTGGCGCAGGCGATCCTGGATCATCAGAACAGCGCGCCGGTGCGTCACGGCGACGAGACCGGCTGGCGGGTTCAGGAACTGAGGCGGGACGGGCGCTCGGCCCGCGCCTGGTTGTGGATCTCGGTCACGCCCGATGCGGTGTACTACCACGTCGATGCGACGCGCAGCGCGGCGGCGGCGCTTGTGGTGTTCGGCGAAGTGAAGGTCGAGCAGGTGCTGGTGGTGGACCGGTACGCGAGCTACAAGAAGCTGGCGCGGTTGCTTGACGGGTTGGTGATCCTGGCGTGGTGCTGGGCGCATCAACGCCGGGACTTCATCGAGTGCGCCGCCGGGCAGGTGTTGTTGGGCAGATTATGCCGACACGGATTCGTCGGATTATCCGGTCACGGTTGAGACTGGGTTGGTCACATTATTTTGTATTTGCCGACCGTCGCAGGCCGGCCGACGCGACGGCGGTTGGGTGATTGCGCAGGTCCGGCCCGGTCCGATCCAGAGGATCGGCCGGGCGGTGGCGGGTCCGTTTGGGCGAGGATTCAGAACGGGTGGGGTTCGCCGAACAGGTGCAGCTGGCGTTGGTGGCAGGACTCGGCGGGGCACGGGGGCGGGCGCATGGATTCCATGTGGCGCCTGATCTGGCCGTAGTAGCGGCCTTCGAAGTCATGGGCGATGCGTTGCAGGCACTCGGCCATGTGCGCGGCGGCCTCGTCGCTGATCGGCTCGGGCCAGGGATCGGGGCCGATCATGGGCGCACATCCTCCACGGCGCGGGCCAGGTGCTCGGCGTCCACGGTGCGGGCCTTCTCCACCGCCGCGGCCGAGAGCGCGTAGTGGGCGATGCGGTTGATGAGCCGCGGCAGCCCGCGGGCGCTCTGGTACAGCGCCTCGATTGCAGGGGGGTCGAACAGGGGCAGTTCGCACCCGGCCAGGCGCAGGCGGTGGGCGAGGTAGGGGTCCAGTTCCTCGCGCGTGAGCCCGCGCAGGTGGTGTTGCACGATGAGTCGCTGTTGCATCGATTCGTGCATGGCCATGCCGAGGCGCTGGCGCAGTGCGGTCAGCCCCACGAGCACCAGGCACAGCCTGGGGGCGGTGTCCATGTCGAAGTTGGTCAGCAGCCTGAGGTCCTCGATCACGTCGCTTCTGAGGTGCCGGGCCTCGTCCACGACGAGCACCGGCTGTTGCCTGGCCTCACCGACCAGGCGGGTGATCTCGCCCTGGATGGCGCGATACGCTGAGGCGCGGGCGTGTTCGGTGGGCAGGCCCAGTTCCCAGCCGATGCTCTTGTACATGTCCATCACGTTGCCGGTGGACAGCGCCACGTAGCAGACCCGGCAGCGCCCCGGGTGCAGCGCGCCGGTGACGTGGCGGCACACGCTGGTCTTGCCGCTGCCGGACTCCCCGGCCGGCAGCCCGATGCCGCGCAGATCGATGAGGTGCTTGAGCCGCGCCTCGGCCTCGCGGTGGGAGTCGCAGCGGAACAGCTCGTCGGTGTGCGCGGGGGTTTCGAACGGCAGGCGGGTGAGCGCGAAGTGGCGCAGGCACATTACTCTTCCTCCTCATTCAGTTCGCGGATGCTCAGCCGCGAGCGCGGCGGTTCGGAGTCCCCGCGCTCGATGCTTCCGCGCTTCACGGCGGTGTTGGCGTAGGCGTCAAGGGGCGTGGCCAGGCCCGCGGGGCGGCCCTCGTGCACCACTTGCATCGCCCGGCTCGGCGGGGCGGCGGGATCGTATCGCACGGTGACGCTCTGCCCGATGAGGATCGCGTCGGCCTCGTACAGGCGTCCGTGCAGACTGAGCGTGCGGTCCTTCATGACGCGGCGCTTGGCCTCGAACAGGAACAGATCCTCCAGATCCAGCCCGGCGGCGTCCGGGTAGCGCACCTCCGCGCCCGTGGCGGCCCATCGGTCCAGCGGGGTCTGCCCGTCCAGCCCGCGGTGCGGGGACTGGTGGTATTCGCCCTCGATCCAGCCGGCCAGCGCGCGGTTCAACGCCTCGATCCCGTCGATCGCCTCCAGATCCAGGTGGCGCAGCCAGCCGGCGCGCAGGGTGCGGAACCAGCGCTCGATCTTGCCCTTTCCGGCCGGCTGATAGGGCCGGGCGTGGATGAGCGCGATGCCGAGCTTGGCGCACACCAGCGCGAGCTGATGGGAGCGGTAATTGGCCCCGTTGTCGACGTAGAGGCGCTCGGCGAGTCCACGCCTCAGAAGCGCGTGCTTGAACACCGGCAGGAACGCGGCGGTGTTCTCGGCGAACGCGAACGCGGCGTGGGGAATGACGCGGGTGGCGTCGTCGATGAAGGCGATGAGGAAGGTCTTGCGCCGGCGCCGACCGTCAGGGACCTTCGGCCCGTGCATGACATCGCTCATCCAGAGCTGCCCCGCCCGCACATAATTGAAGCGGCGCCGGTCCGTGACGGGTTCCTGGGCGGCGGCCCGGCCCGACAGCCCCTCGCGGCGGAGCAACCGCAGCACGGTCGACGGCGAGGGCATCGCCGCCTCGCTCACCAGCCCGTGCTCGGCGGCGTGGGCGATGACCGCGCGCACGGAGTAGCCGGCGTGTCGGGTCTTGATCGCCACCAGCGCCTCGGCGACCTCCGCGGCCATGCGCCGGGGCTGGCCCAGGTCCGAGCGCAGCTTGGGGTACAGCGCCTCGAACCCGCCGTAGCGGTACATCGTCAGCCAGTGGCGTATCGTCTCCGCGGCCACCCGGGTGCGGTGCGTGCCGGGGATCGTGTGGCTCGCCGCGGCCTTGTCCTTGAGCTTCCCGCCCATGCCCCGGGCGCCGCGGGGCAGGTGCACCAGATCCGCGATCAGCCCGTAGCGGAACAGCGCCACGGCCTCTCGCAGCTTCTCATCGTGTTCGGTCATGGTCTCGGTGGCCTCCCTGGGGTCTTGCGCGGTTCACGGTGCCCAAGTTAGCGCTGCGAGGCCGGTGGATCAGGCCCCGTCTCGTGTTGGACGGCCCCCGGGGCGGGTCCCGCCGCCAGCGCGTCAGGGCAAAATCCCAACGGCGGCGCCAAGTGCGCCAGTTGCCCCTCGCACTGCGCTCGCAGCCCCACCAGCACCGCCTGGCTCTTCAGCCGCTCCCGGAACGCCCCCACCTGAGCGGGGCATTGAAGGAACCGATCCGGGTACAGCCCCCGAACCGTCGTCAGCAGCCGATGCACCGCCCGCACCCGGCGCTCCAGCCAGCGCATCGCCCCGGGCAGATGCACCGCATCGGATCGCACCGCGTCGGCCGCCCTGGCGAGGCTCGGCGCGGTCTCCGCCGCCGCCACCGCGTCTTCGATCGACTGCAGCGTGCCCGGGAACCTCGCCGCCAGACAATCCGGCAACAGGCTGAACGTCATGGGACTCTCGGGACAGTACCAGCGGGCAACGCGCGCCCCGCGCGGGCGCTTGCGCGGGTAGGTTCCGTGGCGGGCTAAGGAGCAACCGCCCCGCGGATGATTCGGACACCGCTCAAGGGTTGCATCGCGCCATGCACGGCGTTTAACGTATTGCTCGCCGGTTAGCCCCGTTTGATACAGAAGCTGCACCGGCCACGGCCCGGCGGGAACACCGTCCCGCGCGGGCCACCCTCCCTGCTCTTTTTACGAAGCGCTCAGGTTAACCCGGCGCCCCGTCCGGACGTCGGTCGCGCCAGCACCGCGTTATCCACCGCCTGCCCACCGGCGACATGGCTGACCAAGGGCCCGCGCCCGTGGACAGCCCGTGGATAACGCTGCGTCAACGACGAACTGGCCGTGGCGGATTAATCCACCACGTCACATGTTTCACCAGGAAGATAATCTGACCAAAAGGCGCGGTGGGTCAGTGGAATAATCTGCCCAACAACAGCAGGGGACACTGGTCGGGTGGTGCAAGGCCTGGCTCGAACGCATCGCGGCGATTTACCGGCTGAACAAGGCGCGGCTGGAGCATTACGAACCCGGTGCGCAGCAGCAGGGCGAGGCGTACGGCTGCGCCCAGCGGCGGCTGGAAACCGAACTCGACGGGCTGTTCGCGGTTGCCGGGGAAGAACTGACGCAGTTGCAGGACACCGCGCGTGAGACCGGCCCGTTGCGCTCGCTGTTGAACCACCGCGACGGCCTGAGCGTGTTCCTGGAACGGCCCGAGGTGCCCATGGACAACAATTTTGGCGAGCGCATGCTTCGCGGCGCGGCCATCGGGCGGCAACTGAGCTTCGGGTCCGACAGCAAGAAGGGCGCGCGGCTCACCGCCATCATGTACTCGGTGGTGCAGACGCTGGCGCTGAACGGCATCGATGTGCGCGGCTGGCTTCACGAGTACCTCGGCGCCTGCGCGGCCAACGGCGGGCGGGCCCCGCCGGATCTGGCCCGGTGGCTGCCCTGGTCGATGCGCGAGGCGAGGAAACGCAGCCTCATGCCGGGGCCATGAGCGAGAGGATCGAATGCCGCTACTACGGGCGCGACTTCACCGCGAAGGAGCTATCGGCGCTGCGCGCGCTGATCGCCGAAACGCCGCCGCGCAACCGCTTCAATCTCTCCAAGGCGTTCTGCCGGCGCATCGGCTGGACCAAGCCCGACGGGGGGCTGAAGGACATGATGGCGCGCGTGACCATGCTGGCGATGCACAAGGACGGGCTGATCGCGCTGCCGCCGCCGAAGTGGGGGCGAAACCCACCCGTGCCCATCGCGTTCGGCCCCGACACCGACGCACCGCTGGAACCGCCGCCGCGGAGCCTCGATGAGGTGCGCCCGGTCCGGCTGCAAACCGTGCTCGGGGGCACGCCCCAGAGCAAACAGTGGAACGCGTACATCGCCCGCTATCACCACCTCGGCTACAAGACGCTGGTGGGCGCGCAGATGCGCTACACCGTGCACGACCGCCACGGCGGGCTGCTGGCGCTGCCGGGGTTCTCCACCGCGGCCCGCAAACTCGCCCCCCGCGACCGCTTCATCGGCTGGACGCCGGCGCTGAGGGAAAAGAATCTGCCGCGGGTCATCGACAACGCCCGGTTCCTCATCCTGCCCTGGATCCGCATCCCCAACCTGGCCTCGCACATCCTCTGCGTCGTGTGCCGGCAACTCACAGGCGACTGGAGCGCACGCTACAACACCCTGCCCGTGTTGGTCGAAACGTTCGTGGAAATCCCGCGCTTCAATGGCGGGCTGTACAAGGCGTCGGGCTGGACCCACGTCGGCATGACCCAGGGCCGTGGGCGCTACGACCGGCACACGAAACGCGACAAACCGAAAAAGGCCATCTGGCTGCGACCGCTCAGAAAGGACTGGAAACGAGTCCTCAATCGGTAAGCACTGCCAAGCGGCGCCTCGGCAACCCGCTCCTCAACCGCACCCGCCGAAACCGTCAGAAAGTCTTTATCCATCCCCCTCAGAGGGAACGCTTACCTCCGGCGCTGCGGCCGTATTTGCGGACGCGACGATTCCGCGCCCCGACGATTGCCGCCGACCGTTCCCGATTCGCTTTCCGGAGGATGCTGTGCGCACTAACGTGTTCCCCGTACTCATATTCCTGATGGTCCGCGTCGGCGGACTCAAGTCTTGTTTCACTTGGGATCGGGAGGTTCTCGACTCAATGAACGGCAACACCCGGCGGGCTTATGTCGGGGCAACGGGGCGGTTGGAGGATTGGCTGGGCGGGCGGCGGTTGACCGACGCCGTGCTGGCGCTCTACATTCGGCATCTGGCCGAAGCTGGGAGGAGCGCTTCCACGGTGGAACAGACCCTGTCGGCGTTGAGGTTCCACGCCCGCTCCCACGGTCGGCGAGACCCCTCCGGGCCGCGCACCGCCGCCGCGCTCAGGCACGTCAAGCGCACGACTCCCGACCGCGGTCGGGGGCAGGCGCCAGCGGCAACGCCGGACGAGGTTCACGCGCTCGTCAACGCCGAGTCCGAACCCGCAGCGCATACCGACCGAAGGCGGGAACCGGGCGGCCGGGTGGGCACGGGATGTCTCGCACGCGGCGCGCTGGTCGCGCTGCTGTACATGGGGGCGCTTCGCGTGTCCGAGGCCGCCGCGCTGCGGTGGGAGGACGTGACGGAGGCGTCCGGCGGCCGGGGCGTACATGTGTGGGTCCGCCGTTCCAAGGGCAATCCGTACGGTGCGAATTCCGACGTTCGGTACCTGACCGGCGACCTGGCCAAGGCGCTGCTACGGTGGCGGGCCGCCTCGGCCATCGAAGACGCCGGGGACGCCCGCGGGCCGGTGTTCGGCGGGGTGACGCCGGGCACGCTGGCGAGAAGGCTGGCAAGGGCGGTCGATGCGGCCGGATTGACGCGGCGGCTGACCGCGCATTCGTTTCGGGTGGGGTTGGCGGCGGAGCTGACCCGCCAGGGGGCATCCGTGCAGGAGGTGATGCACGCCGGCGGCTGGAAATCCCCCGCCATGGTGGCCCACTACAGCGCCGCGGTGCGAGCCGAGGGCGGGGCCGTGGCCAAGTACCTGCAGGGACGCGATGCGAGTAGGGCGACGGCTCCTCGTCCAGCTTGATGCGATGCGGGCAGATCATCGCACCCTTCTGCGCCGTGTCCGCGGATGCCGATGCCAGTCATCGTGACGCCGACTCCAAGCCTCACTCCCCACACGGGCGCGCGCCCTGCCCGACAGCTTCCAGGATTCCCAGCTGAACCGCAGTGACGAGCTGCTGGTCGACCATTAACACACGCATCGCGGGACGGCCAAGCTCCCATGCTTGCGGCAACACGCCAATTGCACGCCTGGTCGTGTGAGCCCTGTCGGCACCCTGAATCCATTGGGCCCGGAATGTTCTAGCTGTTCATGCAATCGTAAGGCTTGGCGTTTCGATATCATGCTCCCTGCGTAGTCGCGCGACAGAGCACATCGATCCGGTTCGCCACCCGCTGCGCCGGTTCCCGCAACTGCTCCACGGTCCAGTCCGCGGCATAGCCTTCGGTGACATCCGACGGGCGGGCGTGATTCACCAGCCGCTTGGTGAGCGATATCGGCAACATGAGTTCCCTTTCCGCCACGGTGATGAAACTGTTCCTCAGCCCATGGAACCAGAACTTCGCCCCGCCCGCATCGGTGATCGCCGCATGGTACTGCTGCACGCCCCTTACATGCCCGGACCTGCTCTTGCCCGACGGAAACAGCCAGCCGGACAGGGGATGACCGTCGTGCGCGAACCGCTTCCCGCACCTCTCGAAAATGGCGGACAGTTGATCGGTAATGGGCAATTCCAGCACCTCCCCCGTCTTGGTCTCCTCCACCCGGAACAGCTTTCGCTCAAGGTCGATTCGCTCCCACCGAAGCGAGGTCACTTCCCCCAGCCGCATCCCGGTATAGACGCCGATCCAGATGATGTCCCGGGCCGACTGCGGCATGTCCACCGCATCGATCCCCGCGCGCCACTTCGGCAGCACTTCCACGGGCGATGAAATCCGTCGTCGTCTCATGCGGTGGAACCGGCCGCCCGCCGCCAGCCACAGCTCCACCGGATTCTTCAGGCCCTCGTGATCCACGCAGGGACGCCGGTAGATGGATCTCAGCATGGACAGCGTCTGGTTCGCCCCCGCCCAACCGTGCTTGTCGGTGATGCGGTGAAAACGCCTTTCCACGTCCCGCCGGGAAATGGCGCTGAGCGGACGGTTGATCCAGTCCGACAGGTTCACCCTCAGGTTCTGCCGGTACAGGTTGACGGTTCTCTCGGCCCGGTTGGGGTTGGACTCAAGGTATTCCTCGAACGCTTCGGAGAGAGTCGGCAACCCCCGCGCCTTCTTGCGTTCCCTTGAAGGGTCTTCCCCCGCGGCCACGCGCCCCAGGAGCGCCTGGGCCTGTTTTCGGGCCTGCTCCACGGTGATGCGCCCGTACCGCCCGACGACCAGCCGGCGGTTGGGAGAATACCGTCCGCCGCCATCGGCCCGGTAGTTGATCAGGAAGGACTTCGTGCCCGACGGCAGCACCTTGACCCCGAAGCCCGACAACTTGTCGTCCCAGGCGATCCAGGGGCCTGCGCCCGGCGAAAGGGAATCCACCGAGCGTTTCGTCAGGGTGAGCTTTACGCGAGCGGTATTTTTGCGCGATTTCATGGGGAAAATGATAGACGAAAGAAAAATATTGTCAACGAAATAGTCAACACAAGAAATCCAATTAGAGCGTACTGGAGCGTATGTCGGGCCGGTTGGGTGTAGGAAAGAATCCCCTGAAACATCGATAGAATCAAGCTCAACGGTGTCTCGGGCGTACTGGAGCGTGCTGGAGCGTAGAGCTATCGACATAATCGAGAATGATTCTCAAGCATATCCACAAGCCCTGGCTGGAACGTCACGACGCGGTGCCATTCGGTCTTGTCGATCTTCTGGCCGTCCCAGTCGACGTACGACTCGTCCGTCGCAATGCTCATATTCGCCACGCGGCCCCCCGAGACCAGGTGGTTCACGGTGACGTCGGCGCCCAGGCGCCCGATCACTTCTGCGCGATTCAATCCAAACATGTTTTCGATCCTCATTTTCAAGTTGATGACGATGGTTGAACAAACCGGGAACGGCTCTCCCGAGCCCTCCCCGATTCACTCCATTCGGGCTTCGCCCGAACTCCAAACGCCTCAGAACGTCCGGGCGGACGAGGAGGCGGCGAGGATTTCCGTCACCGTCCGGGCGGGCAGGCCCAACTGGCAGAGCAGCGACTCGGTGTCGGGCGGCGGGACCTCGGCCACGGCGGGTTCGCTCACCAGCGCATCGGCGACCGATTCGGTGCGCACGGGGGCGTTGAAGTTCAGCGGCGCGGGATCTGCGCCGGTCGGTGCAAGGTGATTCATGGTGTTCTCCGAACAGGGTTGACGATCCCCGGTGGTCGAACGGCTCTCTCGTTCCCGGGGGCTCGCCCCCGCGAAGCCTTACTCCAGCGCTGCGCTCGGCAGGCGTTGCCGGCACGCGCATCACGGCGCAACCGCATGCTGTGCCTGCCTCAGGCAATGGCTGGTGCATGCAATGCTTGCCTCACGCAACGCTTGCTGCATGCAATGCCTTGTGACACCGTTGGCGGATGGCGAGGCGTTTTCCGGATTCACGGCGGGGCGGGCGGTGCCCGGCCGGAAAGCCGTTGGCCGGATCCTTGGAATCGGGGTCGCTGCCGACGCCGGACGGGGCGTTCGATCTGGAGGGTTTCCTGCGGGCTCTGGACGACGGGAAGCTGAAGCACCTGCAGGAGGAAGTGTGGCGGGAGGCTCGACGGCGAGGCTGGGCAAGGACGCCTCCGGAGGCCGCGGGCCAGGAGAAGCCGAGCCTGCGCCGGCGCGCGACAGGGCGGCGAAGCCCCCCGCGCGCGAAGTCGGCCCTGACGATCGGTCAGGAGCGGCTGGCGCGAGCGGCGCTGAACACCGGCGCGAGTCCGGCGGCGGTGGCGAAGGAGCTGGGCATCGGGCGCGCGCAGGTGGCGAGCCTGGCCAGGACGATGAAGAAGGACCGGCCGCCGCGGTCCTGAAATCGCCGGTCGCCGCGATCGGCAACCGGATGCCCGCGGCGCGCTCGCCGGCCGGCCGAACGTTCGAACAGGGCGGTTCGGCGCGGCCGGGCGATGGTTGTCTGATGAGACGTTGAAGGCATTCGCGCAACTGGGCGAGCGGATCGGAATTCCCGAACTGGACGGGGACACCGAAGAGGCCGACCGGCTGACGCGCGAGCGCGGTGCGCTGGTTTCGTTTTTCCCCATCGTGGAGCACGCGTTCGGCGAGAACGCGCACAAGGGGGTGTTCCAGTTTCAGATGATGACCGACTTCGAGACCGTCTTTGACATCGCCCGAAGGCTGCTGCGGGAGTTGCGCTGACGCCGCCGGCGGGCCGGTCAGCTCCAGCCGGCCATGGCGTGCATCGGCGAGCGCTCGGACAGCAGTTCCACGTCCTCCAGCGACAATCCCTCGAAGCTCAGCGCCAGCACGGCGTCCTCCCACCGGTCCCAGGTGCCGAGGGTATCGCCGGTGGCGCTGTCGATGACGGTGCAGGCCGGGTCCCAGTCCGGGATGCCGCGCACGTGCTCCGAGCGCTCGTACGCGTGCTTCGCGCAGTCCTCGCACCGGGACGCGCCGAACGAGGGGGCCTTGCCGCAGTGGGTGCAGATCCAGCGTTTTTTCCGGTCGGCGTAGCGGGCGCGGTTGGCGTCGCGCTTCGCCGGCCGGTACCGGGCCTCGGTGACGGTGCACGGCCCGCAAAGCGGCGCCCCGTCGAATGTCGACGCCGAGCAGCGGGTGCACAGCCTGGCGGCTTTGCGGGCGGCATACGTCGCTCTCTCGGACTGCCGCCGCGAATCCAGGCATGGCTCGCAGCTCGATCCGCCTTCCACGGGCGGGCGACGACCGCAACGAATGCAGCGCGCAGCCCGGCGGCGATCGTTCCGGCGCTTACGGCTCCTGCGCCTGGCCTGGCGTCTCTTGGCGCTGACGCTTTTCCCGCCATAAAGCCGAGCCTGTGAGCGGGCCCGGGCGTATCGCTCGCGGTCCCTCCGGCGCTGGCGCTCGCCGCAATCGGCGCACAGGCGCCGGTCCGGCTCGTACGGATGCCGGCCGCACCGGGCGCAGTCGCCCCGCGCGACGCGTGCCTCGGCACGCCGGCGCGCGCGCCGGTATTCGTCCCGGCGGGCCTTCGGATCCCTGACGCGCTTGATGCCGGCCGCCTTGCGTTGACTGGCCCTGTGCCGATCGGCGGCCCGGCGTTTCTCGAGACAGGCCGCGCACTGGCCGCGACCGGGATCGGGAGCGTTCCGCCCACACCTCGTGCAGAGCCCCGGGCACGGCGCTGCTCTGCACGCCGGCGATGGCGCTCACGGTCTTTGGCGCGTCGATTGCGGTGATCGCGGCACGGCACGGCGGGTGTCTCCTGCACAGGTGGATGGGCGGCATCGGAGGGCCGGCGGCGGCGGGAGAAGGCGTTGCGCGCCTACCGGGGAAACCGCTGTCGGCGCAGGATCTGACCCCAGATGGCATGGGACCCGAAGTACTGCACGCCTGAGCGGGCCCCGAGCCCGGTGCAGATGATGATCTCGTTGTACAGGGGGCGCAGTTCCCGGACCTCGTCCAGCGAGGCCACTTCGGGCGATGGCCGGCCGCGGCCGTTCTTTCCCGCGGACGCCTCCCTGGGCGAGCGCCGGACCTCGCCGGAGTTCATGCTGCGGAAGCGCTCCACGACGTAGCATTCGCCCTTGTCGATGAGCCCGCCGCCGAAGTAACTGGTGAGGAAAGTCGTCGCCGGAGCGCGCCTGTCCAGGGGTTGGGTCATCGCTGCATCCTCCTTCGTGCCGGTGATCCGAGCCGTGGCCGGCTCCCTCCCCGGGGACCGGCGGCAGTCCGGGTCGAAGCGAACCGCTGCCTTTCGGCGGCGTGCCGGCGGGTGAGCGTGGATGCCGCATTTGCGACGGCTCGGCGCGGCCATGCATCGGCCGTCTTACGAACGTGCAGCTGTCCCGTCATTACTGAAACCAACCGCCGAACGCGCAAGCGTCATCAGCGGCTTACGCCAGACTTCGGGCATCCGTATTTGCAACAGCACCTGTGGGCCGCGACTACTCTCATGCGGGCCGCCCCAAGCTGGACCGTCTTCAGGCGCAATCCCGATCGCGCGTTTCCAAAACAGCATCAGACCGTCCCGCTGGCGCTAACCGACCCGGACGAGTGAGAAAGCCAACTCCGCCTGCTCTCTAACGCTATGTTCGATCTGCTGACGCATCAGGTCAGGCTGGTAGCTTATGTCTTCTGGCGGCGACTCGTCAGCGGTTAGTTGTCCTGTTTGATTGGAATGACTTTCGCATCCTTTGGAATATCGAGAGCGGAGTCGGAAAACCGGAAGTCAACGTCTTTTTCGCCAGCCGTGTACATGAAGGAATGGCCAGCCGGTAAGGGAAACCTGAACGATCCGTACGAGCCACAGTTGAATTTCACGATCAGTGTGAAATCGTGATCGTTTCGCACGCTGACAACATCGCCGATGGTCGTTCGATGCTGTTGAGATGGGACGGGCCGCACTCCAAGTTTCTGCGCTCGTTTAACCAGTTCCAAATCTCCTTTGTTTCCGTTAGCGAGATGTCCGAAGTGCCGAACCCAAGCGGCCAGAAAACGCTTCTCGCGCTCATGCTCTTTTGCCTTGCGCAGAATGATGGCAATCCTCATCGGAAAATACGGTGGCGGCATTTCTCCAGTTTCGAGATACTTGCGGAAATCCGCAGAGACCTTTTGACACTGCCAAGCCAAATTCTGATCCGTGTCTTTGAGGAAAGATCTGAAGGACGCCGCGTCTTGTCTGTAGAAATCTTCGACGTCGAACGCATCCTGATAGCTCACCTTGTCATTCCACACCCTGTTCCAACGCTCGTCCTCATACTTGCGATAAAGTCGCTCTCGTTGCTGATCGGTCAGGACGTTCGCGCGGTCAAATAACCTAATGAGCGAATCCAGGTTGTGAATCGCCTCGGTGCCCATCATGAGAAAAGGACGTCCGACGGGCGAAACGCGCCTTGAAGCAGCCCGTAGCTCATCAACTGACGGATCCACTGAAAGTCCAGCACGTCGCTCTTGCGACCGCTGACCTGCTTGGTCGCCCGCGCATCGACCAGGTACACCTCAAAACCCGCCCGGTCCAATACCTCGTACACCGGAATCCAGTACACCCCCGTGGCCTCCATCGCCACCGTCTCGACCCCGCACGAGGCCAACCACGACGCCATCGCCTCCAACTCGTCGGTGAAGCTGGGGAAACGGCGCACCGAACGCTCCTCGGCTCCCTCCTCCACCGCCACGTAATGCTCCCGCTTGCCCACGTCGATGCCGGCGCAATCGGGGTGAGTCTCCCGTAACGCCGGCTTGCGCTTCTTCCGCTTGTGTCCCATCGCTCGATCTCCCATCATGTACACGGGTCGCGCCGGGCGAAACTGCGGCTGGACGTTCACTCTTGTATTCGAGGTCACGGGACTCCCGCGCCATCAGCGAGTTCACGCCGATCACGGTTCGGGCCAAGCTTAAATTCGGGTGCGAACACACCAATGGCTAATCGGCCTCACGCCCGGAGCGACCCACTACTTATACACCGGATCGCAACCATGTTCCTTCCGCGACAGCGGGGCGGCGTACCGCGCCGCCGTGGCATGCTTAAAGGCAGGTGCAGTCACGAAGAATTGTTGAGGTTACGAAAGATTGCCCAGCCATAAATGAACTCCCTTATTTCACCCACCCTGGGTTCCGGATCGATTCTTCCGTCACGGACAGAAAAGGTGGATTGCGCGGAGAGAATTTCGTCCCTTAGTCCTAGGCTGTCCTGAACCGTATCCGTGTCCCTAAAGCCAGGGTTCAGCCACTGAATGTACAGAGAAAAGCCCCTGTCGAGAAAGTAGTCAAGCGTATCTCGGACATCATGCGTATATTGCATCGAACAAAGCACGATGCGGCAATCGTTGTCCGTGAGGATGTCACCCACATACAATTGTCGTTCCTCAGGAGAACCGCTGATCAAAAACACCTCAACCGATTCTCCAGGGCGCAATTCAAGTTTACGCGGCTTCTTCCCGGTCTTTACCCGCGCACCGAAAAGAGTGTCCCAAGTGCGGGACTTACCGCTGTCTCGGTGTCCGAGAACGCCAACCAGTAATCGATCTTGCATGACGAGAATTCCCGTAGGTGACCTGTTCAATCCACTAGCCCACCCCAACGGCGTGAGTCTAAGCAATTGTGGCGTGACTGGCGCCAGCGTGACAAGCATTAGAAGCGTGCTGGGATAGGGTGGCAAGAATCTTGGGAGCTGTGATGCTGAACCGCGACGTTGCGGACAGAAACGGCCATCGCGTAGATCATGGCGTCGTTGACAGGCTTGGAGCCGGCGACCGCAACCAGGGCGCCTTCGGATTGTTCCGTCTTAATCTTCTCGGTCTCGCGAGTGCGGAGGAATTCGCGAGCATCGATGGCCGCCGACGTCAGTCGCCGGATACGGCTCACGTGCGGGGCGTGCCTCGGCCTGCAGGTGTTGCCGCTTTTGGAACGGTAGAGCTCTGCGGTGGCATCTCTTAGCTTTTCGAAGGCATCGCGTCGATCACCGAGGTGCAGACCGAGTTCGTGAAACGTTCCAGTTCCCAAGCTTGGTGAAAGGTTTTTTTGATCCTCCTTCGCTGCAGTGATCGGACAGCCGTGTCGGGTCATTCTTGGGACGCTGGGCCCCGCCATGGTTAACTTGGCCGTCTGCATGGGACAAACCGGTGTAGTGAGCGCAGGGACGGGCGGGGTACCGCAGTCATCAATGGGCACGATGTCGCCATTGGCCCGTGACACGTAGCGCTAGACTACATATCGGTCTTCGTCGAGACCGCTGTCGACGAAATGGTTGAGATAGGTGCGCGAGTCGCCGCGCGGTGCGAGTGCCGCCTGCATCGTGCCGTGCTCCTTGAGTCGGATTGAAAGGGAAAGGCGGCAGCGGCTCCCGCCGGACCTCCGCCTGCCGTCCCGGTCGCAGCCAAACTCTGCCGCTAGGTGGTGTGCGCCCGTTTTCGGCTTTGGACAAACTGCCGTGGGCTTGACGGCAATACGTATTAGGGGAATACCCGCGCCATCTGAACAGCGATGGGATTCACGAGCATGAACCAGTATGATTGCAGCGCAATCGTCACGACGATAGAGCTTTTCGGTGATTCGGAGGACACAAGAATGGCGAGCATCACTATCCGCAATCTGGATGACGAGGTGAAGACGCGCCTGCGGGTACGCGCCGCCGAGCACCATCGCTCCATGGAAGAGGAGGCGCGGGTAATTCTGCGCGAGGCGGTGAGCAACGAGAGATCCGGGCCTCGGAATCTCGTGGAGTTCACCCGCGAGTGCTTCGGCCCGCTTGGCGGCGTGGAGTTGGATCTTCCGCCGCGTGGCCCGATGCGCGAACCGCCGGACTTCTCGTGAGACGGGATTTTCATGTACGCGATCGATACGAATGTGGCCTCCGAGCTGATGCGACCGGCACCGGCGGCTGTGGTCGCGGCATGGATCGCGAAGCAGAATGCGGGTGACTTGGTGTTGACGGCGATCAGTGAAGCCGAGTTGCGTTATGGGGTAGCAATCGTCCCGGCAGGCAGGCGAAGGAATGAATTGGAAGCCGCCATGACGCGGTGGCTTGAGGTGGGATTCGGCGATAGGATTCTGCCGTTCGACAGCGATGCCGCGCGGCACTATGCAGATATCGCCTCGGGCCGGCGCCGCGCAGGTCGGCCCATCGGGGAGGCTGACTGTCAGATTGCTGCCATCTGCCGCTCGCGCGGCGCTGCACTGGTCACCCGCAACATTCGGGACTTCAAGGACACAGGGATTGAGATTGTCAATCCCTGGACGGAATGAGCGACACGAGTGAACAGTTGGCGCGCGGCAAGTGAGCCAATCGAGCGTTGGACACTCGCAAGGATGCATTGTCATTGCGGTGGGTATGATTCCGCCTTGATGGCGAATTGAGACCTGCATCAACCACATGATCTTCGACACCTGTGTACCCAGAGCCGATGTGCTCGCTGGCGCCGTGGAGGCCGACTTCGCGGCCGATTTAGCGCGCGTGGTGCGGAGCGGCTCGAGCGGAGAGTACGCTGAGTACGCCGATCCCGTACAGTTCTTCGCGAACACCTACCCGACGGCGGGACTCCGCGACCTGCTTGCGAACGTCTGCCGCCGTTTAAGCGGCACCGGGGGAGAGGCAGCCGCGATCTTTCGGCTGGACACCTCCTACGGGGGCGGAAAGACTCACGGGCTTATCGCGCTCGCACACGCCGCGGCGGGCCTCACAGACGTTCCAAACGCCGACGAGTTCGTCGATCCGTCCCTGCTGCCCTCCGGCAAGGTCAGGGTGGCGGCGTTCGACGGCGAAAACGCCGACCCTGCGAACGGCCGGTCGATGGAGTCGGGTGGCGACACCCTCCTTGCCTTCACACCTTGGGGCGAGCTGGCTTTCGCGCTCGCAGGCCCCCGAGGCTACGAGCGGGTGCGTCAAAGTGACGAGAAACGTGTCGCTCCCGGTTCTGAGACGCTGCAGGAGCTGTTCGGCGGCGAGCCGACGCTGATACTTCTCGACGAACTCTCGGTCTACCTGCGCAAGGTCAAAGACTTCGGCGGTGCCGCGGACCAGCTCACGGCGTTCTTGACGTCGCTGTTCAAGGCCGTTGAGAGCGCGCCGAATGCTGCCCTCGTGTACACCCTGGCTATTGGCCGCCACGGCCGCGCGGTGGATGCCTACTCCGAGGAAAACCAGTTCATCGCCGATAAGGTGGCCGAAGCCGAAAGCGTGTCCGCGCGCAAGGCTACTCTACTGAATCCGACCACCGCCGACGAGTACCCTCTCGTGCTGCGCCGGCGGCTATTCGAGTCGATCAACGACTCTGGACTGGAATCGGCGGTTTCGGGATACCAGAAACTCTGGCGCTCCCACGCCGAAGGCCTCGACCCCCGCGCGGTGCGCCCAGAGACGGTCGAGCGATTTCGCGCCAGCTACCCGTTCCATCCGGAAGTACTCGACACGCTGACGGAGAAGGCATTCACACTGTCAAGCTTTCAGCGCGTCCGGGGGATGCTGCGACTTCTGGGCCGCACGGTTTCGACCCTATGGAGCGCGAAGCCGGGCGACGCCCACGCGATCCACCTGCACCACATCGATCTTGGCGTGGACGGTATCCGTCAGGAAATCGTGACTAGGCTGGGCCAGTCGGCGTTCTCCCCCGCAATTGCGAACGACATCGCGGGACCATCGGGCAACCCGGCTCTCGCGCAGCGCATTGATTCGGCCAATCACAAAGGACTGCCCCCGTACGCAGGCTACGTCGCCCGCACGGCCTTCTTGCACACGCTCGCGTTCAACGAACCGCTCAAGGGCGTGACGCCGGAACGCCTGCGTTACGCGGTGCTGGGGCCATCGACGGACTTCAGTTTTGTCGAGGAAGCGCGCAAGGCATTCGTGACCGACTCCGCGTTCCTCGACGACCGCCCCGGCGCACCGATGCGCTTCATTGCCGAACCGAATCTGACCAAGTTGATCCAGACCGAGGAACGGAACATTGACGCGGGCGATGTCCGCGCACACCTCAATGACCGAATCCGGGAGATATTCGAGGGCTCGGTGTTCGAGGCGGTGCGTTTCCCTGGCGGCCCGTTCGACGTGCCGGATGACGCGGCCGACGGCAGGCCGAGGCTGGTGGTCATTGCGTACGATGGCGTGTCCATCGGCGGACTTGTCGAGGAAGCACCGGAACTTGTCGAACGAATATTCAAGCACAGGGGCGCGGAGGGCTCCGCGCTACGACTTCTCCGCAACAGCCTGGTGTTCGTGGCTGCGGACGAAGCGCGCAAGGAGGACATGCGGCGGCGGTCGCGGCGGCGGCTTGCCCTGCAGCGGTTGAAGCAAGCGGACCGGATCGGCGAACTGGCAAAGCACCAGCAAGACAAGGTGCTTGAGCTGGAGGCACGGTCGGAAGCCGAGCTCGCGCTGGCCGTCCAGCAGTGCTACCGGCACGTTTTCTATCCGTCGCGAAACCGGCTGTCGAAAACCGGCGGGGATTTGGCCTACACGGTGATTGACACGCCGTCTTCGTCGGACCGCCCCGGAGCCGGGCAGCAACAGGTCGTGCGGGCGCTGCGGGACCTCGGCAAGTTGCGTACCGCCGAGGACGAGCCTGACTCGCCGGCATACGTGCGCGACCGGACGCCCCTGCGGAAAGGCCAGATGACAACTGCGGCGCTACGCAACGAATTCGGCCGCGACCCAGGGCTGCCTATGCTGGTGGGCGACGACGTGTTCGTGAAAGGGATTCGGCGCGGCGTCGAGTCCGGCGACTACGTGTACGTGCAGGGCGAGTTGGTGTACGGACCCGGCGATCCGGCGGCCGTCATCGCCATTAATGAGCAGGCAGCGGTCCTGACCATGGCGTTCGCTCGGAACAATCGTGTCTGGCCGCGTTCGGACGAAGAGGATTCACCCGATCCGCCGCCACCCGACCCACCGCCACCTGATCCGCCGCCACCAGAGCCACCGCCCCCTGATCCGCCAGCTGCGCTTCACGCTGAAGGTCTGCTCAAAGATGCGTTGGCCCGCCTTTGGGAGCAGGCTCGCGATGCAGGGCTGGTCGCCATCGCCCGCGTCAATATCCGGGTTTTCGACCCAGGAGACGGATTTCGCCTCCTTCGCGTGGTCGGAGCGATCCCGGACACCAAGAAAACGGTTCGCTACGACGGGGGATATGAAACGCGGGAGGACAGCACGTTCGAGATTTCTTTCACCGGCTCCTTGGGCGATGCAGATCCACTGCGGGAGTTTCTGGAGCCGCAGGTGCGGGACGCGGCTGCGCATACGCTGGAAACGCATTTCGAGTTGGTTTTCGATGGTGGGCTGTCGCTGAAGGGGGACGCACCGGAAAAAGTCGCGGATCGCCTCTCAAGATTCGCCACCTCCGCAGCCTACGTTGAGGCGACAGCCGAGGCGGGGCAAGGGGAGGACCCGTGAGTCAACCGATGCCCGTGCAGACAATGGTACCTGCTCCCCTCTACGAGCTTCGCGTCAGCAAGCTGGGACTCGGAGACGAGCGGTTCGAAGTCTGGCAGCTTCCTAGCCCTGCCCGTGCCCCACATATAGCGCTGGACTTTGGTTGATTGTTGATGTTTGTGTCATCCGTATTCGTCGTGCAGTTGGAGAGCGAAGGACATGGTGACGAGCTGTGTCAGGCCCTGCCACAGGAGTTGCGCGCCGGGGGGATCGCGTTTGCGCCCGGTCCAGCCGCCGAGCCGGGCGGTGAGTTGCACCGCCGTGCCGAGGTGTTCGGGTTCGCTGAGTTTCCGCGAACGGGCGAAGGTGGCCAACACGCGCAGTTCGAGATTCGAGAACAGCAACTCGGCCGGCAGTTCGGGTACCTCGCGGCCGAGTTGGACCATCAACTGGATGCGCCAGGCGATGACCAGGTTGATGGCGATGGCGCGCTCGAGTCGCTCGGCGCTGTGGTGTTGGAGTTCCTCGATTTGACAACCGGATTTGAGGATGCGGAAGAAGTCCTCGATGCGCCAGCGCAGGCTATACCAGCGCAGCAGGCGCGTGGCGTCCTCGGGCTCGGTCACCGGCACGGTGGTGAGCAGAAACCACTCCAGCGGTTGCGTCTTGGCGGGCGGGTGTTCCTCGCGGGCATGCAGCGCCCACAGTGTCAGCGGTTCGGACGTCGAGCGCGGCAGTTCGACCGGTTGGTAGCGCAGGGTCATCCGGGCGGTGCGGGCGGTGCGTTTGGCGCGTTGCGCCTGTTTGCTGGCCTTCTCGCGCGCGCCCGGCCGGCGCACCTCGACGTGGCACCGCCCCCGGGCCGGGGCGCTGCGCAGTTCGTCGAACAGGTGTCGCACGACCTTCTCGCCGTTGCCGTCGGTGTCGTGGCCGAGCACGCGATTGGTCTTGGCGCGAACCAGCACGTCGACCGTTGGGGTCCGGTCGTGTTGCTCGATGAACAGGTCCAAAAAGTCGGCCTCGCGGTCCATGACGCACACCGCGCGGGTGTCATCGAGGGGCGCGGTCGCCTCGGCGCAGTCGCGCAGGCCCTCGATCCAGCGGAACGATTTTCTCTGCTCGAGGGGTTTGCGGCTCTTGGCCTCGGGGTCCGGCGGCGGTGGCGCATCGAACGCGGCCCGCAGCACGCCGAGCGGCACCCCATCGGGATTGACGGCGAGTGTGGCGTGCAGGTTCAGGCCGCGGGCCACGGCGCCGGTCTGGTTCGACCCGAGGTGGCCCAGTCCCTCGGTTTGCCCGTGCCGGGTGAAGTTCAGGCTGGAGGTGTCCTGAATGCACAACACCGTCGACTCCGATTGCAGCCGTTGCACCGTGCGCTGCCGATGCGGCGCCAGGATGTGTTCGACGGTGACCTCGCTGTCGGCGGGCTGGTCGATGAGTCGGTAATGGCCCTTGATCAAGGCGCGGGCTCCGTGGCTGGCGCCGGTGATGGCGCGTGTGGGGTAGAGTGCCATATGGTGCGCGCTTTTGACCAAACGTGCGCTCAGGCGCGCATCGCCCAGCGGGGCGCCTCCGAATTCGTTGGCTGCCCAGACCCCGGCATCGAGTCCGGCGCCGGGGTCCAGCGGCGCCGGCCCCGGGGCGGGGAGTTGCAAACGCTCGCGAAAGGCCGGTTCCAGGGCGTAGAGGTAGATGGCCTTGGGCGTGGTCGAGGCGGCATGGGTGCGGTCGTTGCGTCCGCGTCCGGCGGTCTCGCCGAGGCGGCGCCAATTGGCGGCGCGCCAACTGGCGCCGCTGTGCTGGCGCTCGTCGACAAAGGTCTCCAACAGCCAGGGCCGGTAGCCGTGGCGGCGCCGGCAATCCTCGACCACCGTCCGTGCCGCCTGACCCAGCACCCAGGAGGCCAGGTTGCGGCAAGCCACGCCGGGGCGGATCAGCAACCGGCACAGCCCCAGCACCCGGTGCAGATGCGCCGCCCGCTGCGCATCGTCCCAGCCAATAAAGGCGTCGCGGGCCGAAAGGCGCCGCGCCGCAGCAGCAAATCCCACCGCCCCGAGCCAGCCGTGTGCGGAGCCGACCAGATACCGCAACTGCGGGCCGACGAACGGACCCGCTCCGCGCGGGTGTTCGTGCGCCATGAGGGTGTTCCAGAGCCAGCGCTGCGCGTCGCTGTCGACCCGCACCAACGCCAACTCACGCACCTGTCCGACCGCGCTCGGCACCGCTTCCGCCGGCGCCACCGGTTGAGCGAGCAGGCGCGGGCCATGTCCCCCGACCGCAGGACGGCGCGGCGACGGGAGCGCAACCTGCTCGGCCCGTTGCAGCACCGCCAATGCCCGATGGCAGCTTGCGCGTTGCCACCGACCGCGTCCGTCGCGAAGCGCAAACGCCTCGCAGACCCGGTCGGCCAGCTTCCCTTGGCTTTCGAACCCCTCCGAAACCACTCCCGCAATGACGTCGCGAAGCCGAGGCAAATCGGCACGCAGCGAACGCATGACTTGGCTCTGAACATCCATGACGCGCACCATAGCGCGGCGGCTTTGTGAAGTCCAGCACGGAGATGTGGGGCACGGGCAGTCCTAGCCCAGCCACTCCGCAATTGAACTCGCCGCGACGGGTGGGAGGACTCCGGGGCAGGAACCTTGAACTGGTTGAACACCGGGTCCGCAGGCGCCTCGCGGCTGCCGGTATCCGGCCCTACGCATTGAACGGAGAACCCGCAACAGCCGCGCTCCCGGAGGATGTCGCACTCGCGCTCGGGTTGCTGTTCCGCGCGCTCGCGCCGATGCGCAGCCGCGACCGGATGCGCGCGGTCGCCGAAGGCATCGACGCCATGGATCGCGAAGAGGCTGCGTATTGGCTGGGGATGGCGATGCACCGGCGCAATCCACGGCGTATCCTCAAGGCGCTTCGCGTAATGCTCACCGATCCGACGCCTTCGCCCTTCGCAATGAGAGTCGGCAAGACGAGCCGCCGGCATCGGCCGGCGCACGTGAGACGGCGAATATGAGTGGATCACGACGCGACGTGCGGCTAATCGAGCGCTGGCTACCGATGGCGGCGCTCAGCGAAGAGTGCGCGCGTGAAAGGCGCTCGATGACCGCACTTCCGCCGATCTACTACTTGCACGTCTGGTGGGCGCGCCGCCCGCTGGTGGCGTCGCGGGCGGCGGTGCTCGCGTCGCTGTTGCCGGCCGACGCGGACCGCGACCGATTCATGCACACAATCGGGATTCATGGCGATCCGGTCGCAACCCGCAAGAAGATAGACGCGGCGCGTGCGAGGGGAGAGCGATTTAAGGGGCAAGCTTATTCCTATCCGAGAGCCTTCAGTTACACGCCCGGTACCGTTGACGCTGACTGGATGGCGGAAGCATTCGAAGGTCAATGGGATGAACTGACGGTTCTCGATCCCACCGCGGGCGGAGGGAGCATTCCGTTCGAGGCGGCAAGGCTGGGATTGTCGAACCTCGCCAATGACCTTAACCCGGTTGCGGCACTGATCATGGCGGCCACGATAAATTGGCCCGCACGATTCGGGTCGGAACTCACATCCGAATATCAAGCTCTGTCCGAGCGATACCTTGGTGAACGTGAGAACCGCTTGTCGGTGGACTATCCGCCGGAGCCGATTGAGGACGCGATCAGCACGAATTGGCTTTGGGCACGAACGATCACCTGTCCTTACTGTGCAGGCCTTGTTCCCTTGTCACCCAACTGGCGTCTCGCGCCCGACGGCACGGGCGTTCGGCTTGTCCCAAACTTGCGTGACGGACCGGGTTCGGATAAGCGAGTCTGTTCCTTCGAGATTGTCAATTCCGCGGCCGAGCAATCGGATGGTACCGTCGCCCGCGGAGATGGCGCATGCCCATTCGTTGACTGCGGTCGCGTGATCGACGGCGCTGAGATAAAGCGCCAGGCGCAGGCCGGCGACATGAGTGAGCAACTCTATGCCGTAGTCTTCAAGCGCCGCGTGGAATACCGCACCAAAGCCGGCAAGCGCCGTTGGAAGTGGGAGCGCGGCTACCGGGCACCCCGAGCCGCGGATGACAATTCGGCCGAGATCGCAGCGCGACTGGCGGAAAAGCTCCCGGAGTGGGAGGCGTTCGACTACGTACCCAGCGAGTCGATACCGGAAGGCGCGGGAACTGACGAGCCAAGAAGGTACGGGATGACTCGATGGCGCGACTTGTTTTCGCCCCGCCAATTGCTGTGCCATGGGACGAGCGTCGAGATCTTCCGCGAAATGCTGGACGAAGACCGACAAGCCGAGAAGCTGGACGACATGCGGAAGGCAGCGTACGGCTATCTGGCGCTCACGCTCGACAAAATGCTGAACTACAACTCGCGCATGTCGGTTTGGATGCCGACCCGACAGGTCGTGGCCAACACATTCAACCGCCACGACTTCGCCATGTGTTGGTCGCATGCCGAGATGGCTCCGCTTGTCGCCGGGGTTGGGTACGACTGGGCCGTTCGGCAAACCTCGAAATGCATCAAGGAACTCGTTGAACTGATCCGGCCCGAAGAGGCCGGCGCGCACGCCCAGTTGTTCAAGAGCGCACCCCCACCGTCGGTGACGGTGACATGTAAGCCGGGCGACCGTTTGGACCACGTGGATTCGGCGTCCGTCGATGTGGTGGTTATGGACCCGCCGTACTACGACAACGTCATGTACGCGGAGCTTTCAGACTTCTTCTACGTCTGGCTCAAGCGCACCGCGGGCCATGTCTTTCCCGAACTGTTCCGGCGTGTGCTCACCGACAAGGAAAATGAAGCTGTGGCGAATCCGGCGCGCCACAGGGGCCAGAAAGGTGCCCGGGCGCTAGCAGCTCGTGACTACCGTGAACGCATGGCCGCGATTTTCGCCGAGTGCCGCCGCGTATTGAAGCCGGACGGGCTAATGACGCTGATGTTCACCCACAAGGCGACGGGCGCATGGGATGCGCTCACGACGGGATTGATCGAGTCGGGGTTCGCGATCACGGCGTCCTGGCCAGTGAATACCGAGGCAGGGAGCAGCATGCACATCAAGGACAAGGCTGCCGCCAAGAGCACGATCTTACTGGTGTGTCGACCAAAAGCCGCAAGTAATGACCATCAAGTGCGAGACGAGGCCGTAGAATACTGGGAGGATGTGGAGCCTCGCGTTGCGGCCGCCGTGCGCCGGCGCATGGACGAGTTCAGCGAAGCGGGAATAGGCGGCGTGGACCTGTTCCTGGCTTCCTTCGGTCCGGCGCTCGAAGAGTTCTCTCGGCACTGGCCGCTCAAGAGGGGAACACCGCGAGCACTGCCACCCGAGCGGCGGCGAAGGCGGCAGGCGGTGCTGTTCGAGGAGGAATGGGATCCGTATGCCGCGACACCGGAGGACGCGCTCGACGCGGCGCGGCGCGAGGTGCAGCGCTGGCGCCTGCGTCAGATTGCACATCCGAAGCCCAACTCGGAGCTCGATCCTGCCACAGCGTTCGTGATCTTCGCTTGGGACACGTTCAAGGCACCCCTCTTCCCCTACGACGAGGCGCTGCATCTGGCGCGCAGCGTTGGAGTCGACCTCGATGCAGACGTGGTGGGCAGACTGGCAGAGAAGAAGGCGGGCAACCTCCGACTGTGGGACAGTGCGCATCGGGCGGCGAAAGGCGCGCTTGGGCCGGCAGACGGAACGCGAGCCATGATCGACGCGATCCATCATGCGGCGTACGTGGCGCGCTCGCGCTCGCTGTCGGCGGCGCAGGAACTGCTTGAAAGTGCAGGAGCAGACCGCGAGGCAGGATTTTTTGTGGCGCTTGAAGCGCTGCTCGAAGTACTCCCACCCTCGGGAGCGTTCACGGGAGTAGAACTGAAAGGCGACCTCGCTTCCGCCAGCAACGATTTCGAGGCGCTCTACAACCTCTACCGGTTGGCCTACGCGGACGAGATTGACGAGCCGGCCCAGCTCGAACTCTGGAAAGACCGGTCGGGCGGCTGAGCGGTGCTTCGAGATCGCGACTGGAAACTCAAGTACACGCCGGACGACGGTGACCTTGTGGCGCGATTCTATGTGCCTGCGCTCGAGGATGCCGAGCGTTACGACCGCCTGACCGGGTACTTCAATGCATACGCGCTGGCGCTGGCTTCCCGTGGAATCGAGGGCCTGGTACGAAATGGTGGAGTCATGCGCCTCGTCGTCGGCTGCACGCTGAACGCGCCTGAGATCGAAGCCATTGAGCGCGGCGAGGCACTACGCGCCTGCGTCGAATACAAGCTGGCATCGTTGCCGCTTGCCCCGCCTGACACGGGCACGAAGGACGCGCTGGAACTCCTTTCGTGGATGGTCGCGCGCGGGCACCTGGACGTGAAGGTCGCTGTCCCGTGCGACAGAAACGGGCAGCCGGTGGCGGACCAAGCGATCTTCCATGAGAAATCCGGAATCATCCAGGACCGCACGGGCGAGCGCATCGCCTGGACGGGTAGCCTGAACGAGACGGCCGCCGGCTGGCGTTCCAACTGGGAGACGATCAACGTCTACAGGGGCTGGAAGGAAGCCGACCGCGTCGATGCCGAGGAACGCAACTTCGCGCGAATCTGGAGCGCACCCGATACGACCGCCGGGCGGCGCCTGCTGGTGCTCGACGTGCCGTCGGCTGTGCGCCGGGATCTGATGCGCTTCCTGCCTGATGAGGACAAGCGCCCAAAGCGGCTGATTGACGCGGATATCGACGACGGCCATACGCCGGAGAAAGAGCGAGAGAGGCAGAAAGAAAGAAAAGATGGAGACAAGATAGATCCGCGTGGCAAAGCTTGGGAATTCATCCGGAACGCCCCGACAATGCCGGACGGTGGCGAGCGCGTTGGCGAGGCGACTTCGGCCGTGACGCCATGGCCGCACCAGGCGCGCGCTTTTCAGCGGCTGTACGGAAACTGGCCGCCGAGGCTTCTGATTGCGGACGAGGTGGGGCTCGGCAAGACCATCCAGGCGGGCATGCTGATCCGTCAGGCATGGCTGGCAGGAGGGGCGAAGCGCGTATTGATTCTGGCGCCCAAGGCCGTTCTCCGACAGTGGCAGATCGAACTGCGGGAGAAATTCAACCTCAATTGGCCCATCTACGACGGCGCCCGGCTGACTTGGCACCCAACGCCTGCGCTCGCTGGCGAATCCGAACGTCGCGTCGATCGGGAAGAATGGCACCATCAGCCGGCAGTGATCGCTTCGAGCCAGCTCGTTCGGCGCAGCGACCGGGCGCAGCAACTGCTGGAATCGGACCCGTGGGATCTGGTAGTGCTGGACGAGGCGCACCATGCCAGGCGACGGGCTTCAACAAGAGGCGAGAACCGGCCGAATGCGCTGCTGGCGCTGATGCGGGATCTGAAGGACCGCACCAGCGCCTTGCTTCTATTGACCGCAACGCCTATGCAGGTCGATCCGATCGAGGTTTGGGACCTTCTGAACCTGCTTGGAATGCCGGAAGCATGGACGGCCGAGCAGTTTCTAAAGTTTTTCGAGGACATCGGGCATCCCAATCCCGCGCACGAAGCGATGGCACGGTCCGCGCGGTTGTTCCGCGCCGCGGAGACAGCGTTTGGGAAGGCGACGACGAAGGAAGCCCAGCGCATCGGAGATCTCTCGCGCTTGAGAACGAACAAGGTTTTGCGGGCGCTTCGCGACAGGCGGGCAAAGATGCCTTTGCGACGGCTGGAGAACGAGGAGCGCGCCGCGGCTTTGGCTTTGATGCGGTCATGGACGCCGGTGCGTCACCTGATATCGCGGCATACAAGAGAGCTGCTTCGCCGCTATTTCCGCGAGGGCATGATCACAACAGCGATCGCCGAGCGCGATGTCGAGGACCGGTTCATCGACATGACTACCGCAGAGTCCGCGCTATACGACGCCGTGGACGATTACATTTCGTCGACGTACGACAGGTCAGAGGCAAACGTTCGCAATGCCGTCGGGTTCGTAATGACCGTGTACCGGCGCCGTCTAGCCCTGCCCGTGCCCCACATATAGCGCTGGACTTCGGTTGATTGTTGATGTTTGTGTCATCCGTATTCGTCGTGCAGTTGGAGGGCGAAGGACATGGTGACGAGCTGTGTCAGGCCCTGCCACAGGAGTTGCGCGCCGGGGGGATCGCGTTTGCGCCCGGTCCAGCCGCCGAGCCGGGCGGTGAGTTGCACCGCCGCGCCGAGGTGTTCGGGTTCGCCGAGTTTCCGCGAGCGGGCGAAGGAGGCCAACACGCGCAGTTCGAGATTCGAGAACAGCAACTCGGCCGGCAGTTCGGGTACCTCGCGGCCGAGTTGGACCATCAACTGGATGCGCCAGGCGATGACCAGGTTGATGGCGATGGCGCGCTCGATCCGTTCGGCGCTGCGGTGTTGGAGTTCCTCGATTTGACAACCGGATTTGAGGATGCGGAAGAAGTCCTCGATGCGCCAGCGCAGGCTATACCAGCGCAGCAGGCGCGTGGCGTCCTCGGGCTCGGTCACCGGCACGGTGGTGAGCAGAAACCACTCCAGCGGTTGCGTCTTGGCGGGCGGGTGTTCCTCGCGGGCATGCAGCGCCCACAGTGTCAGCGGTTCGGACGTCGAGCGCGGCAGTTCGACCGGTTGGTAGCGCAGGGTCATCCGGGCGGTGCGGGCGGTGCGTTTGGCGCGTTGCGCCTGTTTGCTGGCCTTCTCGCGCGCGCCCGGCCGGCGCATCTCGACGTGGCACCGCCCCCGGGCCGGGGCGCTGCGCAGTTCGTCGAACAGGTGTCGCACGACCTTCTCGCCGTTGCCGTCGGTGTCGTGGCCGAGCACGCGATTGGTCTTGGCGCGAACCAGCACGTCGACCGTTGGGGTCCGGTCGTGTTGCTCGATGAACAGGTCCAAAAAGTCGGCCTCGCGGTCCATGACGCACACCGCGCGGGTGTCATCGAGGGGCGCGGCCGCCTCGGCGCAGTCGCGCAGGGCCTCGATCCAGCGGAACGATTTTCTTTGCTCGAGGGGTTTGCGGCCCTTGGCCTCGGGGTCCGGCGGCGGCGGCGCATCGAACGCGGCCCGCAGCACGCCGAGCGGCACCCCATCGGGATTGACGGCGAGGGTGGCGTGCAGGTTCAGGCCGCGGGCCACGGCGCCGGTCTGGTTCGACCCGAGGTGGCCCAGTCCCTCGGTTTGCCCGTGCCGGGTGAAGTTCAGGCTGGAGGTGTCCTGAATGCACAACACCGTCGACTCCGATTGCAGCCGTTGCAGCGTGCGCTGCCGATGCGGCGCCAGGATGTGTTCGACGGTGACCTCGCTGTCGGCGGGCTGGTCGATGAGTCGGTAATGGCCCTTGATCAAGGCGCGGGCTCCGTGGCTGGCGCCGGTGATGGCGCGTGTGGGGTAGAGTGCCATATGGTGCGCGCTTTTGACCAAACGTGCGCTCAGGCGCGCATCGCCCAGCGGGGCGCCGCCGAATTCGTTGGCCGCCCAGACCCCGGCATCGAGGCCGGCGCCGGGGTCCAGCGGCGCCGGCCCCGGGGCGGGGAGATGCAAGCGCTCGCGAAAGGCCGGTTCCAGGGCGTAGAGGTAGATGGCCTTGGGCGTGGTCGAGGCGGCATGGGTGCGGTCGTTGCGTCCGCGTCCGGCGGTCTCTCCGAGGCGGCGCCAATTGGCGGCGCGCCAACTGGCGCCGCTGTGCCGTTGCTCGTCGACAAAGGTCTCCAACAGCCAGGGCCGGTGGCCGTAGCGGCGCCGGCAATCCTCGCCCACTCTGCGCACCGCCTGACCCAGCACCCAGGAGGCCAGGTTGCGGCAGGCCGCGCCGGGACGGATCAGCAACCGGCACAGCCCCAGCACCCGGTGCAGATGCGCCGCCCGCTGCGCATCGTCCCAGCCGATAAAGGCGTCGCGGGCCGAAAGGCGCCGCGCCGCGGCGGCGAACCCCACCGCCCCGAGCCAGCCGTGTGCGGAGCCGACCAGATACCGCAACTGCGGGCCGACGAACGGACCCGCTCCGCGCGGGTGTTCGTGCGCCATGAGGGTGTTCCAGAGCCAGCGCTGCGCGTCGCTATCGACCCGCACCAACGCCAACTCACGCACTTGTCCGACCGCGCCCGGCACCGCTTGTGCCGGCGCCACCGGTTGAGCGAGCAGGCGCGGGCCACGTCCCCCGACCGCAGGACGGCGCGGCGACGGGAGCGCGACCTGCTCGGCCCGTTGCAGCACCGCCAATGCCCGATGGCAGCTTGCGCGTTGCCACCGACCGCGTCCGTCGCGAAGCGCAAACGCCTCGCAGACCCGGTCGGCCAGCTTCCCTTGGCTTTCGAACCCCTCCGAAACCACTCCCGCAATGACGTCGCGAAGCCGAGGCAAATCGGCACGCAGCGAACGCATGACTTGGCTCTGAACATCCATGACGCGCACCATAGCGCGGCGGCTTTGTGAAGTCCAGCACGGAGATGTGGGGCACGGGCAGGTCTAGCCAGCAGCTTCCATGCGTTGGCGGAGACGCTGCGCAAGCGCCTGGACGCATTCACTGATGGCACAGAGGACCTGTTCGGTAACGAGGAGGATACTTCCGACGACGAAACGCTGGATCACATCCAAGACGTGGACGAAGTCAAAGACTTGGAACTCCGGGCGTTGGCGGCGGAGGAGCGTGCGGAAATCGGCAGACTGCTGGACGCTGTGGAAGTGTTGCCGCCGGACAGCAAGCTGGCAGCGCTCATGGGGTCGCTGGACTCGCTCCGGGAGTCTGGCTACAAGCAGGTCATGGTGTTCACGCAATACACGGACACAATGGACTTCCTGCGCGGGCAGCTGCTCGCTGCCGGCGGCGCGCGTCTTATGTGCTACTCGGGAAGGGGCGGTGAGGTGCCGAGCGCGGGGGGCACTTGGCGGCGAATCTCCCGCGAGGATGCCAAGCGGCGGTTCCGCGAGGGTGAGGCCGAGGTGCTGCTCTGCACCGACGCGGCCGCCGAGGGCCTGAACTTCCAGTTCTGCGGTGCTCTCGTGAACTATGACATGCCGTGGAACCCGATGCGCGTGGAGCAGCGAATCGGCCGCATAGACCGCCTGGGCCAAGCGCACAGGCGTGTACGCATCATTAACCTGCATTACGAGGACACGGTAGAGACCGATGTCTACCGGGCACTCAGGGGCCGTATTCGTCTTTTCGAATCAGTCGTCGGTCGACTGCAGCCGATCCTGTCGAGGCTACCCCGCGCGATCGGCGATGCGGTTCTCAAGGGGGAGCGGCGAGGCTTGGGTGAGGCGGTTGCGGCGGGAATCGAGGAGGATGAGAACGTCGCATTTGATATGGACGGGAGTCTCGACGACAACATCGAGATGCCTGAACGTCCTTCCTCGCCGCTCACGATGGACTACCTGGACCAAGTACTCGCAACGCCCGAGTTGATGGCGCCGGGCGTCAAGGTACGGCGGCTAGGGAAAAACGAATACGCCGTACTCGCGCCGGGGATGCCAGCCGAAGTGCGGGTGGCCACTGACCCCGCGTTCTACGACGCGCACGCAGACAGCGTGGAATTCTGGTCGCCGGGCGGTGTGCTGTTCGAACGGGTTCGTCCTTAACCGGCGGCAAAGAAATCGGCGCAGAGAAACGTCGGAAGCGAAGGAGCCCTCTTGCGCAGGTTCAAGCCGTCACTGGCAAGCGAGGGAGCAGATTTCGGCGGCTACGGTGACAATGAAGCCAGCGACACAACGGTCGCGTCAAGACAGCACCCTTGCTCTCGTTGCCCGACGAGTGTATTAATATATAATACTTCGAATTCTGGTTGAGCCATGCCCCGAAATACCAGCGTGACGCTCGGTGAACATTTCACCTCGTTTATCAGTAACAGGATTGCGGAAGGGCGCTTCGAGTCCGCCAGCGAAGCCGTACGTGCGGGTCTGAGGTTGTTGGAAGCCGAAGAAGCAAGACTCGAATTGCTGAGAACCGCAATCCGGGAAGGTGTCGAGAGTGGAATCAGCGATCGCACCCCCGAAGACGTACGTTCCGACGTAAAGGCACGGTTGACAGACAGTGGCCGGTTATCGGCTAAGTGAAAAGGCTATCGGGGATCTCGACCGACTCTACGAGTTTGGCGTCGAGCAATTCGGTCTGGAACAGGCTGATCGCTATTTCGACGGTTTGATCGCTCGATTCGAGGTTATTGTCCGCAATCCACGTCTTGCACCGGCGGTCGAGCATATACTTCCGGGCTTGCGACGGTCGGTGTTTTTCAGTCACTCAATCTACTATCTGGCGGACGCCAGCGGCATACAGGTCATACGTATTCTTGGGCGTGAAGATGTCACGCAAGCATTGCGTTGATTGGTACAGGAACGATCATCGCAAGCGCCTCACGGTCGTTCAGGACCTAGAAATTTGGCCATGCCTTCATCTCACGACTCGTTCTTGACAGCACTGATTGCTCTCAGCAAAGACCAGATCCGACAAGCCGGACAGAGATATATGCCCGGGATCGATCCTCACGCGCCGAATCTCAGGATCGAGTCACTCTTCGCCGCGATCGAGAACGTCGCTTGCGGATCGGGCGCTCGTGCGAGATTTCAGTCGGTGCTTGATGCGTTCTCCGATGCCTGGGACCGTGCCAAGCATTGCAGCCAGCGGTCCGACGTAATTCAGCAGCGAGCGGACGATGCCCGTGTCTTTTTGTCACCAATGATGGACCGACTGCGCGCGGGCGAATCCGCCGCAGGAGAAGAGTGGTCGGATCTTCTCGCTAGCATTGAATCTGGACTATTGGCGGACATGAATCACTGGCGTGCGGAGGAGGCCAAGCTGCAGCCAGCCGACATAGATACCGGGTACACGCCTGAGCGTAGCACTATTCGCGCCAACATGAACGCCATTGGTCGCTGTTTGGCCCTTGTGCGTGAGGAGAAGGAGTACATCCAGAGCCCGGCGTTCAAAGTCCTGTTTGATCCGAACCTCTTGGTGAGCGGCGAATGGGGTACGGGTAAGACACATCTGCTGTGCGATGTCACGCAAAGCCGAATCGGTCGTAACCAAGCCACTATTCTTGTTCTGGCCAAAAACTTCCAAGGCAGCGTCGTTGCAGAAATCTGTTCCCGGATCGAAAAAGGGCGCACGGCAGCTGAGGTATTCGATCGACTTGAAGAATTGGCGTACGAGACCAGAGAGCGAGCGATCGTCATCGTGGACGGTGTAAACGAAGGTCGTCGTCGTGAATGGCAAGCGGCCATTTCCACCCTTCAAGCGCTCGTTGCAGACCGCCCGAACATTGGTTTGATCGTCACGTGCCGGACCCCTTTTGAGTCCTTCGCAATCAAGCGGCAAGACTTAGAGAATCTTCATAAGGTCATGCACCTCGGTTTCGACGATCAGGAATTCGACGCTCAGGCAGCCTTCTTCCAGTACTACAACCTGCCGCTGCCTGAAGTACCTCTGCTGGACAGAGAATTCTCGCGACCGCTCACACTGAAGCTGATTTGCCAATCACTCCAAAGCCTTACAGGCAATAAATTGGCACAGGGGTTTGCAGGTATAGCCTCGGGTCAAAAAGGAATGACTTATGTCCTCGAGTCGTTCGTCAACCGCGTTGGCAAGCCGATTGAGCGCCAATATGGTCTAAGCGCCAAGGGGTGCTGGGGATTGCTGAAGGGAAGCGATCAAATCGCAGACAGCCGGCTCGCCGGATTTGCGCCGTGCATGGCGGCGAAGCTGCGCGGCTATGTTCGTCCGTCGGAGGCTGATCGCATCATCGCCGCCAACTGCCCGGCATTGAGACCGGCACAGCGACGCCAGCTCCTTGATGTGCTACGGACAAACGGGCTCATCGAAGAAGACACCGTCTGGTATTCGACGAGATCCGGGTTCAAGTCCCGGATCGTCTTTCGGCTTCCCTATCAACGATTCAGCGATCACTTGGTCGCACGGCACTTGTTGAAGGCGCATCTGGATGTTTCTTCGGCTGAGACTATCAAGCGAAGCTTCATGGGCAATTCCCTGCTCGGGCGGATCTTCAGGGTGTCAAATAGGTACCACCGAGAATACGCGGAGCCGGGCTGGGCGCAGGCGCTGATTACCGAGTTTCCTGAGCGAGTGGGGAAGCGGCTTCCACCCGAGCAGCGTGAACTGTTTTTCGTGTTGCCCAAAAGGGCCCAGAACTTGAGTGCATACTACGGCCCGTTCATCGAAGGGATGTTTTGGCGCGACCCTGCAACGTTCACCGAGGGTACGCGGGCCATCATCAATAAGTATCTTAACGCTGGGTCGCGGGCATGGGAGCAAACGGTTGACGCGTTGGCTGCCGTATCGACCAAGTCAAATCACCCGTATAACGCGCGTCGTCTATACGATTTCCTCGCGCGCTATCCGATGCCTGACCGCGATCTTCGATGGTCCGAATACCTTCGGCGACGGTACGCATCGCCTACCATTCACCGTCTACTGACTTGGGCGGAGAAGCTCAAGTCCGCGAACATGACGCAGCGCTCAGCGACGGAGCTTGTTGTACTGCTCTCCTTGGTCCTTACAACGGTCGTTCGAAGTGACCGCGATTTGGCGACGAAGGCGCTCGTGTTGATCGGCGAGAGGTTTCCCAAAGTACTGTTCACCCACGTTGTGACTAGCCTCGAATTCAACGATCCGTATGTTCCGGAACGCATGTTGGCGGCTGCGTACGGGACGACTCTGTCCTTGGTGGACTCGGAAGTGGCACCGAAGTTTCGACCTCTACTCGGAGATCTGGCGAAAACCCTCTATCGAAAGATGTTCGGACCCAGTGCGCGTAACGCCACCCACCATACCCTGATACGAGACTACGCGCTCGGCATCATCGAAATCGCCCAGCGCGTGAGTTGTGTCTCGCTCCCTAAAACCGCTAGCTGCAACCTGACTGCACCGTTTACGAACACGCTTTCGACATTTGCGAGTGACGGCACGCCTGATCCATCTGTGAAAGAAGCCATCGGTCATGCCATTCAAATGGATTTCGGTAACTACATGATCGGACGCTTGATCCCCAACCGGGCTAACTACGACGATGAGAACCCAGATTACGTCCAGGTCCGCGCGAGGATCGAGCGACGCATGTTCGACTTGGGGTACCGAGCAGAGAAGTTCAAAGATGCCGATGACGATATCGGCAATTCTTCATGGAATACACGCGATCAGAAGAAGGTGGACCGCTACGGGAAGAAGTACTCGTGGATCGCCTATTTCGAGAAGTGGGGCGAGCGTGAGGCCGAGAGAAAGCTGCCGGATGGGCGCGTGGGAGAGAGAACATCCGATTGCGGAGTCGATCCAAGTTTTCCAACGCGCCCACACCACTGGACTCCACCAATTCCGGACCTTTTTGGCGACCCGGACCTTTCCACTGAAGCCTGGGTCGAGGGCGGCTTCACACCGAAATGGCATCCGTTGCTCGTGGTCCCGGAGATCAACGGACACCAAGGTGAGTGGGTGCTCGTGGAAGGGCATGTTCGTGGAACTGACGAGAGCCACGATCGAGAGCTCTTTGCTTTCCTGCGCGGAGTGTTTATCGCGCGCAGAGATGTGCGCAGGTTCAGAGCGAAATTCCTTGCGCTGGAATACCCTGGGAACAGCAAAATCCCCGCAGGAGCCACTGAATACTATCTCTATGCGGGGGAGGCCGGACGTCGTCAGAATTATGCGCGGCACCTCTACCAGCCGAACAGCCGGTACCGTCGACAAATCGAGGAAGCGTTCGATCAATACGTGCGCGTGTATCCGAAAGAGAAGATTCCACCTGCCAACGTCACGATAGGGTCGGCGCTTGGCGAAGGAAAGGAGACGGGCAACTCATCTTTGGAACTACTCGGCCCGAAGCAGAAAATGCGTCACGTACCAGGCATCCGTGTCGAGATCCCGTACATCCACTTTGGCTGGGAGTCTCACCATTCTTCGCACAACGATTTCTCGGGTTTCGATCTTCCTGCGCCCAGTTTGATTCAGCGTTTTCGCCTAGCAAGCAAGAATCGCGAGATCGATTTCTACGACTCAAGGGGAGAACCCGGGACTCTCTATCGAGAGGCTGGGGACGGCTGGAAGGGAGATCGGCACAGTCTCTTGTACGTCCGTGCCGATCTTCTTCAGCGTTACCTAAAAGATACGCGCCAAGTATTGATCTGGTGTAACTGGGGAGAACGGGACTGGTTGAAGAAGATGGAAGGTCACCAAGTGATCCGCAATTCTGCCAGACTACGAATCTACCAAGCTTATGACCACATACATCGTTCGTTTCTTCGGTGGTCTGTCAAGCACCGGAAGGTCGTCTAGCTAGACAAAAGAATCGATCCCTTCAGGGAAGCGCGTTTTCCTCGGCGGTGTCTTCTTCGAGAAGCGTCCTGCAAATCCTTCTTCGTTTTCTTTGGCACGTCTTTTTCAGAGGTCCCGCTACGGCGTTGAGGTGCGCATTTGTCGCTGCGTGGAGGATCCCAGCCGATGAAGAAGCGAAGACGACGCAAGTGTCTGAGCTGCCGGCGGTTGTTCCGCCCGGACGCGCGCAACCTGCGCCACTGCTCGGCCGGTCCCCTGCCGCAAGGCGAGCAAGGTGGCGACCCAAGAACGCTGGCTATCCAAACGCCAGAACCGCAACTACTTCGGCTTCCCCGAGCATGTGGCCCGGGTGGGGGCCTAGCCCTGCCCGTGCCCCACATATAGCGCTGGACTTTGGTTGATTGTTGATGTTTGTGTCATCCGTATTCGTCGTGCAGTTGGAGAGCGAAGGACATGGTGACGAGCTGTGTCAGGCCCTGCCACAGGAGTTGCGCGCCGGGGGGATCGCGTTTGCGCCCGGTCCAGCCGCCGAGCCGGGCGGTGAGTTGCACCGCCGTGCCGAGGTGTTCGGGTTCGCTGAGTTTCCGCGAACGGGCGAAGGTGGCCAACACGCGCAGTTCGAGATTCGAGAACAGCAACTCGGCCGGCAGTTCGGGTACCTCGCGGCCGAGTTGGACCATCAACTGGATGCGCCAGGCGATGACCAGGTTGATGGCGATGGCGCGCTCGAGTCGCTCGGCGCTGTGGTGTTGGAGTTCCTCGATTTGACAACCGGATTTGAGGATGCGGAAGAAGTCCTCGATGCGCCAGCGCAGGCTATACCAGCGCAGCAGGCGCGTGGCGTCCTCGGGCTCGGTCACCGGCACGGTGGTGAGCAGAAACCACTCCAGCGGTTGCGTCTTGGCGGGCGGGTGTTCCTCGCGGGCATGCAGCGCCCACAGTGTCAGCGGTTCGGACGTCGAGCGCGGCAGTTCGACCGGTTGGTAGCGCAGGGTCATCCGGGCGGTGCGGGCGGTGCGTTTGGCGCGTTGCGCCTGTTTGCTGGCCTTCTCGCGCGCGCCCGGCCGGCGCACCTCGACGTGGCACCGCCCCCGGGCCGGGGCGCTGCGCAGTTCGTCGAACAGGTGTCGCACGACCTTCTCGCCGTTGCCGTCGGTGTCGTGGCCGAGCACGCGATTGGTCTTGGCGCGAACCAGCACGTCGACCGTTGGGGTCCGGTCGTGTTGCTCGATGAACAGGTCCAAAAAGTCGGCCTCGCGGTCCATGACGCACACCGCGCGGGTGTCATCGAGGGGCGCGGTCGCCTCGGCGCAGTCGCGCAGGCCCTCGATCCAGCGGAACGATTTTCTCTGCTCGAGGGGTTTGCGGCTCTTGGCCTCGGGGTCCGGCGGCGGTGGCGCATCGAACGCGGCCCGCAGCACGCCGAGCGGCACCCCATCGGGATTGACGGCGAGTGTGGCGTGCAGGTTCAGGCCGCGGGCCACGGCGCCGGTCTGGTTCGACCCGAGGTGGCCCAGTCCCTCGGTTTGCCCGTGCCGGGTGAAGTTCAGGCTGGAGGTGTCCTGAATGCACAACACCGTCGACTCCGATTGCAGCCGTTGCACCGTGCGCTGCCGATGCGGCGCCAGGATGTGTTCGACGGTGACCTCGCTGTCGGCGGGCTGGTCGATGAGTCGGTAATGGCCCTTGATCAAGGCGCGGGCTCCGTGGCTGGCGCCGGTGATGGCGCGTGTGGGGTAGAGTGCCATATGGTGCGCGCTTTTGACCAAACGTGCGCTCAGGCGCGCATCGCCCAGCGGGGCGCCTCCGAATTCGTTGGCTGCCCAGACCCCGGCATCGAGTCCGGCGCCGGGGTCCAGCGGCGCCGGCCCCGGGGCGGGGAGTTGCAAACGCTCGCGAAAGGCCGGTTCCAGGGCGTAGAGGTAGATGGCCTTGGGCGTGGTCGAGGCGGCATGGGTGCGGTCGTTGCGTCCGCGTCCGGCGGTCTCGCCGAGGCGGCGCCAATTGGCGGCGCGCCAACTGGCGCCGCTGTGCTGGCGCTCGTCGACAAAGGTCTCCAACAGCCAGGGCCGGTAGCCGTGGCGGCGCCGGCAATCCTCGACCACCGTCCGTGCCGCCTGACCCAGCACCCAGGAGGCCAGGTTGCGGCAAGCCACGCCGGGGCGGATCAGCAACCGGCACAGCCCCAGCACCCGGTGCAGATGCGCCGCCCGCTGCGCATCGTCCCAGCCAATAAAGGCGTCGCGGGCCGAAAGGCGCCGCGCCGCAGCAGCAAATCCCACCGCCCCGAGCCAGCCGTGTGCGGAGCCGACCAGATACCGCAACTGCGGGCCGACGAACGGACCCGCTCCGCGCGGGTGTTCGTGCGCCATGAGGGTGTTCCAGAGCCAGCGCTGCGCGTCGCTGTCGACCCGCACCAACGCCAACTCACGCACCTGTCCGACCGCGCTCGGCACCGCTTCCGCCGGCGCCACCGGTTGAGCGAGCAGGCGCGGGCCATGTCCCCCGACCGCAGGACGGCGCGGCGACGGGAGCGCAACCTGCTCGGCCCGTTGCAGCACCGCCAATGCCCGATGGCAGCTTGCGCGTTGCCACCGACCGCGTCCGTCGCGAAGCGCAAACGCCTCGCAGACCCGGTCGGCCAGCTTCCCTTGGCTTTCGAACCCCTCCGAAACCACTCCGCAATGACGTCGCGAAGCCGAGGCAAATCGGCACGCAGCGAACGCATGACTTGGCTCTGAACATCCATGACGCGCACCATAGCGCGGCGGCTTTGTGAAGTCCAGCACGGAGATGTGGGGCACGGGCAGGCCTAGCCGGCGGCCAACTGGGGCATGTCGACCGGAGCCGCGCGACAATAGGGCTCCCACCAGCCGTCCAGCCGCACGCCCAAAGTCTGCTTTTCAATTCCATGATACGATTTCGCGCGTGACTGTCGGGGCGCTCCGGTCGGGTCATCGGTGAACATAACGCCCTTCACTCGGTTCGAGTTGGCCGCTCGTGGCCAAGCGAATAAACAGAGATTTCACGACCGTGACATTCACAATGCCCGACACCTTGCGGGCCAGAAAGGCGAATCCCGGCCAAACTGCTACTCGACCGGGTTTCTTTCGCGCTTAGAGAGGTAGTGCAACCGCGCTCGGCAGGCAGAATTGTAGTTCGTCTGTCAACCTATCGCCAAGCCTCTCCGAGCGCCTGAGTGGAGAGGACTTATGCGAATCCCAGCACTTCTGCTGCTCGCAGCAGCCCTATTGCCGTTGCAAGGGGCCGCTCAAATAGACTTGGAATGGTCCGAAGAAGATACGAAGGGAACGCTTCACAACGTCTGTGTTGCCGTGTACATGAACCTCTCGACATTGGCAAAAGAGGCCGGTAGTGCCGAGGCCGCACTGGGGTTCGCAGAGTTAGCCGCCCGACATGGGATAGAGGCTTCCTCTACTGAGGACAGGATGTTGTACACCCTTTGGGTGATGAGTGTTCTCAAAACCGCCGGAGTCGTTACCGCGCACGACTGGAGAGGGTTCACTACAACCTGTAAAGTTATTCTGAATGAATAGTGAAGCAGAAGAGTTGAAGGGAAAGGTCGTTGCTCTGCGGCTTTCGAGGCGGGCCCTAGCGACTGCTTTAATTCTATCATCGTGCGCATCGATAAGTTCTTTGATTAGTCTTACCTCGGGTTACCGCATTTGCCTGAATCGTGAAAGGTTCATCAGCCTACTTCTATGTCACGCGAGAATTTCTCCATTCTAACACTACCCATTTTAGGTTAATCAGTTACGTCGCGTTCCTTCACAAGCAAAAAGGCTTCCGGAGGCTGTCAATCCAGCGATGTAACGTCCGAAGAAATATACGGTGGAAGTACTCTGAATTGTCGCATATCGCGTTACGCTGTAATCGCTATATTGAAACACGTGATCGCTTGAGAAATTAGCCATGAGCCAGTTCTTTGCCGCAATTGCTGGTGCCGTCGTGGGCGGGCTTATTGCGTATTTTATTCAGATTAGAGTTCTACGTGAAAATCGTGAGCAGCGCCAGCAGGATCGCCAAGCTGCTGATCAGGTATTGGCTCAGTCATTAATCGTAAAGCTCATAAATATCTACTCACGCATCCACATGATCCACTCACATTTTGAGGATTGCTTCAGCCGCGCTGAGAGACGTGGTAAGCCCGACGAACCTTGGACCTTCGTGCAACCCTGTCCCCTTCCAGTTGACTTTACTGCTGAGGAGATGAGCATGGTGTTGTCGAAAGACCACCGTGTACTTGATGCTGTTCTTCCGTTGGACACGATTCACAACATGCTGTGGGATACGTTAAAGACAATGCAAAATGAGCGGGCAATTCTATTGGAGCAGATGCCTCAAGCAAGATTCGAAGGCAATATCGGTCAGGCCTTGCTGGATAACGAGTAGGAAAAAATACTTCGACCACGAATAATCGCTGTAAATGAACTAATAGGCTATCTGAAAGATCATTCCAGTCGAACCTCGGGAGATACAAAAAAAGATCACCTATAGGTAGAACACTAACCAAGCGACGACGAGGAAGGACGCCACCTCCGGAACGCGCCTTCAAATTAATGCAACGACGGACAGTGCGGGCAAGCAGAACAGCTCCAAGTACGGCGCAGCCAGCGCCCCAGGGTGTGCCCGGTCGGCAGCCGGCTCAGCCCACACAGCCGCTCCACCAGCGCATCGTCTCGCAAGTACTCAACGTGCCGAACCCGCCGAGCGCCCGCGATCAGCATCGCCAATACCCGTAGCGACAGCCGCGCCGAGCCGAAATCGCTCCGTGGCAACGTCTTCTCGACGCCCTTCAATACCGCCCAAATATCCAGCCGACGAATCAATCGCCCGACCAGATCCAAACCCGCAAATGACATTAGCCCACCGGCCTTGCAGCGCAGCGTCAATTGACCATCGATCTGGCGCTGCAAATCTGCTTTCCTTAACCTCACGAGATGTGGCCCCTCCTGCTCGGCATTGTCGACATGTGCAAACTCAACAATATTAGCAGTGACGCCCATCTCGCCCTACCTCAACACCACTTCAGCCGGAAATTTCTGCAACATTGAGGTTAGGTCTGATGTCTGAAACCGTAACGGCGTACATGAAAGCGTTTGGAGAAGCCGCCGGACTCTAACGCTGGTGGTCCAGTTCCCGACCCTTCGCGCATTGCCATGGGCGGCCATTACGATCTGGTCGCCTCGCTCGCATCGGTAGGTGGCGGGGACTTGTCCCTATCTGTCGGTTCAGTTGGTGGTCACCGCTTGGAGCTATATCCCATTGCGCGGGAGATGACTGCCGCTACCTGTGCGGCGGCGTCGCTGAGTGCCCCGTCGTCGAGGTGGGCGTAGATCGCCGTGGTCTCGCGCTGGCGGTGCCCGAGCAGCCGCCCGACGGTGGTGAGCCCGACGCCGTTCATCACGCCCTGCGAGGCCCAGGTGTGCCGGCAGTCGTGGATGCGCAGTCCGGGCAGACCCGCTTCCTCGCGGATTCGGACCCAGAACGAATACAGCCGACCCGTCGTGAGGTTCTCCGGGAACACCCGCACCGCCCCTTTGTCACGCGGCAATTCCGAGAGAAGGTTCGCCGCTTCCGGCCCGAACCAGATCGTGCGCGGCCCGGTCTTGGAGTCTTCGATGCGCACGCTCGTGCCGTTCTCGGACAACTCGCCGATTTCGCGCCATGTGAGGTTGAGGATCTCGGAGAGCCTTGCGCCGGTCAGCGACAGCAACCGGATGGCGGCGACCCGCCAGGGGTGTTCCTGCCAGTGGCCGTCGAGCACACGGCCGAGGCGTTTGAGTTCGGCATGGTCGAGATAGCGGGCGACGGGACGCCGCGGGTTCTTCACGATGTTGGCGCAAGCGTTCGGGAAGTGGCCCGAGAGTTCACCCCACTGGCGTGCGGACACCAGCATGGCGCGGAGGATCTCGAACGCGCGGTTGGCCGCGCCGGGCTTGTCCGCGCTGGCCTCATCGAACCAGGCCGACACGCGGATATGGTCGATGGCGTCGAGCCGAAGCCTGCCGAAATGCGGCATGAGGCGGTTGCGCAGGTAGATGTCGAACGTCTCCAGCGTGGACGGCTTCCAGCGGTGCCTTCGGCGCTCGCGGTAGCGGGCCGCGAAAGTCCGGAACAGCGGCACCATCTGCTTGCGCGGGGGCTTCACGTCCTCGCCGCCCCACAGGCGGGCCAGGACGGACGCGGCCTCGCGCCGAGCCGCGTCGAGGGGCAGTTCCGAAAAACGCCCGAGCGTGATCTTGCGCATCTGGCCATTGACGCGGGTCTGGAGGATGTACGATTTGATGCCGGACGGCAGCACGCGGATGCCGAAATGCGCGAGCTGGGTGTCCCACAGGGTGTATTCCCGTGCCGCGGGCTTCGCCGCGGCGATGGCCTTCACGGTGAGGCGGGTACGGTGTCCGATTGCGCTCATCGTGCACCCTCCTTCCCGTTGCCCGTCATGGCTGCGTTGACGATGCCGGATATGCGCCTGGCCGCCTTGCGGAAATGCTCGTCGGCGAGATGGGCGTAGCGCTCGGTGGAGCCTGTGTCGGCATGACCGAGCAGGCGTCCGACGGTGTAGAGACCGGGTCCGCTCATCACGGCGTGACTTGCGAAGGTGTGCCGACTATGTCTTTGACGAGATAGTCGCCACTATATTGGCACCCTGACTATGTCGGGCACGTCGGGATCAAGTGCGATGCTGCACCGTAACGGCAGGTCCGTGGGAGATCGCCTGCCGCGCGTACCCGACATGGTCTTGACGGACTTACAGGCTGTTGAGGAAGCCGAGCAGCGAGTCGCCGGGCTGGTAGCGGGCGGGTTTGCCGGTTGGCGGTGTGGTCTTGGCCAGTGCCTTCTCTTTCATGGCCAGCGTCGCCTCCAGGTGGATCTGCGTGGTCTCGACCGATTCGTGGCCGGGCCATAACGCGATCACCGCGCGATCGACGCCTGCCTGAAGAAGGTCCATTGCCGCGGTATGGCGCAAGCGGTGGACCGTGACGCGTTGCTGTGTCAACGAGGGGCATGTCCGAGAAGCCGTGACTCGGTGCTTGTTCAAAAGGTACTGCACCCCGTGCACGGTCAGCCGCTCGCCTCTGGCGCTGGGAAAGAGCCAGTCGTGGACGCCTCGTGGCGGCTCGCGCAGCCAAGCCTTCAACGCGGCACGGGTGGGCTTGGCCAGCGGCGTGCGGCGTTCCTTGCGGCCCTTTCCGGTGACGCGCAGATGAGCGCCGCCTCCCGAGACAAAGTCCTCTCGCTTGAGCCCGGTCATCTCCGACAACCGAAGCCCCGTTTGCACGGCGGTGAGGATGAAGGCGTGGTCGCGCCGTCCCGACCAGGTGCCTCGGTCCGGCGCCGCGAGCAGCGCATCGACTTGCGGGCGGGCGAGAAAGCGGACCAGCTTGCGCGTGAATCGCTTGGAAGGGATGGCGAGCACTCTTTGGATCTGCCCGGCGTGGGTCGGAAGCTCGAACGCCGCGTAGCGAAAGAAGGAATGGATCGCCGTCAGCCGCAGGTTGCGGGTTCGAACGCTGACGCCCCGGCGGGTCTCAATATCCTTCAGGAACGCGGCGATCAACGGTGCGTCCATCTGCTCGAAGGTCAGGCGCGAGGGCGGCCGACCGAGGCGTTTGTGCGCAAACTTCAGGAACTGCCGGAAGGTGTCGCGATAGGAACTGATGGTGTGCGGACTGGCCTGGCGTTGTTGCATCAGCCGCCGCACGAAGAAGCGCTCGAGCAGCGGCGCGGGATTAGTCATGCGAGTCATGGCCGGTCCTCCCAACGACTTTCCAGGCGGCGCATGGCTTCGCCCATCAGCTCCGGAGAGCCCTCCAGATACCATTGGGTATCGGCGATATGCACGTGCCCCAGGCAGGTCGAGAGCACCGGCAAGAGGCGCTCCGGGTCCTTCTCGCAGCGATGCCAGTTCACCAATGCGCGGGTCGCGAACGAATGTCTGAAGTCGTGCAGGCGCGGTCCGTGGCGGTCGTGCTCGCCCCGCAGACCGGTCTGGCGCGAGACGGCGTAGAAAGCACGGCGGATCTGCGAATCGTCAAGCCGATTGCCCCGACTGGAGACGAACAGGCACGGCGACACCGAACGACCGGCCCAATGACGCCGGCGCCGGGCGATGTAGTCGGCGAGGACCTCGCAGGTGGCGCTGTGCAACGGGACCAGACGGGTCCGGCCGAACTTGGCCTCGCGCACCGTCAATACCGCGGTGTCGAGGTCGACATCCCGGAGCTCGATATCACGTGCTTCGCCCACACGCAGTCCCGACACGGGCAGCGGGCCGAACAGGCAGTGGTAGGCCCAAGGCAATAATGCGCCTTGCCGATAGCGATGAGGCAGGTGGAGCGCGGCCTGCAGCAGGTTGCGAATCTGGTCATCGGAATACAGATACGGTGTTGCGCGCCTGGGTTTAAACGGGAGCAACCCGGGGGATGGGACCTCCGTGCGTGGACCGGTCGCCTGGCGATGCCGCGCGAAGACGCGTACGTAGCCGAGTCGCGCTGCCCATGTTGCGGGCTGCACGTTCCTCGGCCGTTGTGCCCAGGCAAGCGCCAGGGCTTGGGTAATGACCGGGGCCTCACGCTGTTCCATGAAGGTGACGAGGTCGAGCAGGGCTCGACCGGCTCGGTGCAGCTTGAACCCCAGATGACGTCGCATGCCGAGGTGCTCATCGAGGGCCTCTCGAAGCGTGTTCATCGGGCACCTCCCGGCCACGGCACGGCAAGGCGGCGCAGGGCGTCCAGGTCCACCTTGGCGTAAATCCCGGTGGTGTCGGGGTGGCGATGACCGAGCACGTCGCCAATCTCCCCGAGCGAGGCCCCGTGGCGCATCATCTCCAGCGAAAGACCATGGCGAAACTGGTGAGCCCCGCGCGTCGGCGCATCGACTCCGGCGCGTTCGAGCGCGTGGCGGATCACCGAGCCGACACCGCCGGGACTGCGAAATCCGCAAATCGGCGCCCGGACGCGGAGAAACACGCGTGGGCAACTGCTCGATGGCCGGCCATGGCGCAGGTGGTCGGCAATCGCCTCGCCGACCTCGTGCGACAACGCGAAATCGTTGCGGCTGCCGCCCTTGGTGCGTACGGTCAGCGTTGAAGTGCACCAGTCTATGTCGTGGAGTTCGAGAAAGGTGACTTCGCTCAATCGCAGTCCCAGTCGAGCAAACAGCAGCACAATGGCGTAGTCGCGACGCCCCATGGCGGTGGTGCGATCGATGCTGCTCAACAGCCGCTGAACCTGGTCGGCGGAAATCGCCCGCGGAATACAAGGCATCGACCAGTTGGCGACAATGGGTACGGCGGCGACCAGATCCGGCACGGCCTCGTCTCGATACCGCGGGCGCTGCAGAAAGGAGCGCAACGCGGTCGTCATGATCTTGGCGCGCTTCCTGTCCATCCCCGGCGCCATCCGTTGGACGAAGTCCACGACATCGCCGGCGCGCAGGCTCGAAAGGGTCACCTGGCCTGTACCGAAGCGATGCTCCAGGAACGCACGAACGAATGGCGCGTAGTTCAGTATCGTTGCCGGGGCCAGACCGCGCGCCTCGCGCAAATAGTGCTCGCAGGTCTGCACACAACGCTGGATCTCCGTCTCGGGATGAACCGGGATCGTCTCGGCGGGGATCACCGCCTCGATGCGAAGGTAATCGAGAAGATGGCGGAGCGCTGACGGGTCGCCAGGGTGCACGCGCAGGCGGCGAGCGCGGTATCGCAAGTACTGCTCGGGATGCTCGGAGCCGATGCTGCGCAGATCGATGCTCTCCTGCTCAAGCCATCGGCTGAAACCGGCTGCCAGCAGGATGCGCCGACCGATCGACCAACGGGCATACCCCTGGTCGCTCACAGCGTCGGCAAATCCCTTCAACCAAGGTGCAAGTGGACCTTCCGGCACCTGCGCCAGAACCACTTGGTGATCAATGACATGCTTCACGGTGGACTCCTCCCCCTGAATCGGGGCTGATGAATGGAGTCCGAACTACGTCGCTGTTGCCGCCCTGACGTACCGGAAATCTCGGGAGAAAACCCAACTACAAGACATAGTCAGGGTGCCAATATAGTGCCGGCAGTCATGGATGCGGACATCGTCGAGCCCGGCAAGACGGCGAAGCTTCTGCCAGCGCGGACCGAGATCCTTCATTGGGGCATCGCCCCTCTTGTCCGGGAAGACGAATGGGCCCGTGCGCGCCACGCCGTTCAGCACGGCACGGGCGGGCGGCGGGAGCTGGATCGTCTTCGGCCCGGTCTTTGAGTCGGGCAGCACCGCACGGGTGCCGCGGATCCAGTCCCAGCGAAGCCCCATGATCTCCGAGGAACGCGCGCCGGTGAACAGCAGCGGCCGGATCGCGGCGGCGGCCTGTTTGTCCTCGGCATGCTCCAGTACGAAGCCCAATCGTTTCAGTTCGTCAAGCGACAGGAACCGCTCGCGCGGCGTCATTTTGTAGCGGCGCATGTTCCTGCAGGGATTGGAGCCCTGGGGGCGGATGTCCCACAACTCGGCCTGGCGCATCATGACGGAGAGCACGGGCAGCGTTCGGTTGGCGTTGCCCGGCGTGCCGCTCATGGAGTCGAACCAGCGCCGCACGGCGGTGCGGTCGATCTCCGAGACACGGATCTCTCCGAAGAACGGAATGAGGTAGCGGTCGATGAGGTGGGCGTTGCCTTTCTTCGTGGACGGCTTCCAGCGCCGCGCCTGGCGGCGCATGAACTCCTTCACGAAATCGGCGAAAAGCGGCCCAGTTTCTCGCTCGGTCTTCGCGGCCGCGATGGCGGCAACGGCCTTCTGTCGGGCCTGCTCGACGGTGATTTTTCCCACCTTGCCGAGCGCGATGATTTCCCTGCCGCTCTTGTGCACGACGCGGACGATGAAGGTTTTGGCGCCCTTCGGGGTGACCTTCAGCGCGAAGGGCGGCAGGTCTTTGTCGATGACGGTCAGGCCGGTTCGACCAAACTTTTGCTGGCGGAAAGTGCGGCGCACCGTGCGCTCATTGAGGGCGGCGTAGATTCGCATGGAGGCGTTTCCTTTGTCTGTTACCTTGGGTGTCGGCTGTTCCATGGGAACAAAACGACGGTTCGTAACAGACAAGGCACCCCATGCAGGGGGTCGCGGCCAGCGACTGAATCGGGCCTAACGCACTGTCACAGAAGGGAAATATCTGGGTCGATGCGTGCCGGTTGGGGCCTCGCTCTGTGCATCAGAGATGCGTCGGGTGTGAGAGCGTGTGAGGTATCCGTTCGGTTTCCGGGGGGGCTGGTAACGAAACCGGCTTTACGCTATCGTTGCGCGCATGGCGACTTGCGAAGCCGATGTTGGCACCGAACTGACGCTGGTTAAGGGGGGCGACGGGATCCGGTCGCTCCCGGAGTCGGTGCCGGCGAGTGAGTGGCGCGACTTGTGTTTGCTGTATGAGCGGGAGCGGGCACGCGCCGATGAAGCTGAAGCCCGGGCGAAGGTCGCCGAGGCGCACGCGGCGCAGTGGCGCCGGGCGGAGATCGCCGCGCGTGGCCGAGCCGGTTGCTGGCAGGTCCAGTGCGAGGCCAGTCGAGACAAGCTGAACGAGGCGCGCGCGGAAACGGAGGCGATCCGGCGCACGGCGAAAGAAGCATTGTCCTTGCAGGCGGAGGTGCGGCGGCTGAGGAATTTGGTGGACGCGGCCGGTATGCCATGGCGCAAGCGTCCGAGCATGGTGTCGCTGCGCAAGCAAGTCGGGCGAGTGCGCCGGAAGAACGCGGCACTGCGCGCGCGGGTGACGGAGACCCGACAGGCTGCGACCGCGGCGCGGCGGGAGAAAAACGCGGCGCCGCACGCGGTCGAGACTGGCCAGGTCACGATCCGGTCGTTGCGGGAGAAAAACGCGGCGCTGCGTCGGAAGCACTCGGTGCCACGCACGCAGGCGCGAGCGGCGAAGACTCGAATGGCCACGATCCGGTCGCTGGGCCGCAAGAACGCCAAACTGCGCAAGGAGGCGCAGGTGGCGCAGGCCGAGCGGAGGCGGATGGCCGCGCGCATCGAGGCGTTGGAGGCTGAGCTGGCGGAGCTTCGGGCCAGCCGGGCGGTGCTGTCGAAGGCACTGTACGGGCGCAAGAGCGAGCAGCGGGAAAAACCCCGGTCCAACCGCCGGCGCGGCCAGCGGCCCGGCGCCCCCGGCCATGGCCGGACCCCGCGGCCGGGGCTCGGGGAACGGATCGAAGTCCATCGCCCGCCGAAGGCGGCCTGCGTGTGCGGCGGCTGCGGCACGCCGTACGCGGTCAACGGCGCGCATGACACCACGCTTGTCGAGATCGAGGTCAAGGCCCACAAACGCCGGATCGTCCGTCCCCGCTGGCGCCGGCAGTGCGACTGCGAGGCCTCGCCCCGGGAAGTCACCGCGGCGGCGCCCGATCGGCTGTTCCCCCGCACGCCCCACGGCACCACCGTGTGGGCGTGCGTTGTGTTCGAGCGCCACGTCGGGCACCGGCCCCTGAATGGGGTCGCGGCGTGGCTATCGCATCACGGACTGCCCATCTCCGCCGGCACGCTGGCCGGGGGGCTGGCGCGGCTGGCGTCGACGTTCGAGGGGTTGTCGCAGGCGATCCTCGAGCACCAGAACGAGGCGCCGGTGCGCCACGGCGACGAGACCGGCTGGCGCGTTCAGTCGCTGAAACAGGCGGGCCGCTCTCCCCGCGCCTGGTTGTGGGTCTCGGTCACCGCGGATGCGGTGTGCTTTCACATCGATCCCTCGCGCAGCGCCGAGGCGGCGCTGCGGGTGTTCGGCGCCGCCTCGGCGGTACAGGCGCTGGTGGTCGACCGGCTGTCCGCCTACAAGAAGCTGGCTCGCGTGCTCGATGGCCGGGTGATCCTGGCGTGGTGCTGGGCGCATCAGCGCCGGGACTTCATCGACCGCGCCGCCGGGCGGGTGGAACTGACCGACTGGTGTCGGGCTTGGCTCGAACGTATCGCTTCGATCTACCGGCTCAACAAGGCGCGGCTGTCGCATTGCCGGCCCGGGCTCGAACAACAGGACGAGGCCTTCGCGGACGCCCGGCAGAGGCTCCAAACCGGGGTCGAGGACCTGTTCGCCACCGCCGAACGGGAACTGGCGGGGCTTGACGAGACCGCGCCCGAGGCCGGGCCGCTGCGCTCGCCGCTCAACCATCGCAAGGGCCTGAGCGTGTTCCTCGAACGGCCCGACGTGCCCATGGACAACAATTTTGCCGAGCGCACGCTTCGCGGCGCGGTCATCGCTCGAAGGCTGTCGTTCGGCTCCGACAGCCTCAACGGCGCCCGGTGCACGGCCATGATGTACTCGGCGGTGGAAACGCTGGCGTTGAACGGCATCGACGTGCGCCGCTGGCTGAACGAGTGGCTGGCGGCCTGCGCGGGTAATGGTGGCCAAGCGCCGCCGGACCTGTCCGAGTGGCTGCCCTGGTCGATGAGCGAGACACGCCGGCGCACCCTGATGGCGCCGGAATGAGCGGGGAGATCGAGTGCCGCTATTACGGACGCGACTTCACGGCCGAGGAGATGGCGTTGCTGCGTGCGCTCATCGCCGGGCCGCCCACGCTGAACCGCTATAACCTGTCCAAGGCGTTCTGTCGGCGCATCGGCTGGTACAAGCCCGATGGTGGGCTGAAGGACATGATGGCGCGGGTCGCCATGCTGGCCATGCACAAGGACGGGCTGATCGCCCTGCCGCCGCCGAAGCGCGGGCAAAACCGCGCCGGACCGATCGCCTTCGGACCCGATACCGGTCCGCCCTTGGAACTGCCGCCGGCCACCCTCGACGAGGTGCGCCCCATCCGCCTGCGCACCGTGCTCGGGCGCACGCCCCAGAGCCGGCAGTGGAACGCGTTCATCGCCCGCTACCACTACCTTGGCTACAAAACCCTCGTCGGCGCCCAGATGCGCTACACCGTGCACGATCGCGACGGCCGACTGCTTGCCCTGCTGGGGTTCTCCACCGCGGCACGCAAACTCGCCCCGCGCGACCGCTTCATCGGCTGGACGGAGGCGCTACGCGAGAAAAACCTCCCAAGGGTGATCGACAACGCCCGCTTCCTCATCCTGCCCTGGATCCGAATCCCCAACCTGGCGTCTCACATCCTGTCCGTCGTCTGTCGGCATCTGCCCGAACACTGGACCGTGCGTTACAACACCACGCCCGTGTTGATCGAAACGTTCGTGGAAACCCCGCGCTTCACCGGCGTCACCTACAAGGCCTCCGGCTGGACCCGGGTCGGAATCACCCAGGGACGCGGGCGCTACGACCGGTACAAGAAATACGACAAACCCAAAAAGGCCATCTGGCTTCGGCCCCTGCGCAAAGACTGGAAACGAAGGCTGAACCGCTAAAATCGCCCGAATACCGGCTCCGTCAGTTGGCGCCTTGCAACGCACTCGCCGGCAGGGCCAAAATCGTCCTCATCGCACCCTCGGTCCCCTCGTAAACCGAACGGATACCGTGTGAGAGCGTGTGACAGCGTGTGACAGCGCGTGAGAGCGTGTCGGCGGCCGGGTTCGTCGGGTCAGCCGGAGCCGGCGGCGAATTCAGCCGAGCCGCCCCGGATTCGCTCGCCGGAAAATACGCGCTTCTCCGCCGAAAGCTCGGGATTCTCGATGCGGTCGATAAGCATGGATACGGCGGCTTCGGTCATCCGCTCGACGGGTTGTCGCACGGTACTGAGGTCGTACGCGGCGTATTGGGCCGGCCCCACCCCGTCGAATCCGACGATCGACACGTCGCCAGGCACCTTGAGGCCGAAGGATTCGCGGGCCTCGTCGATGCAGCCGATGGCCATGACGTCATTGGCGGCGATGACGGCATCCGGCGGTCCGCCGTGGCGGTCGAAGATTCGTGCGAACGCGTTCCGGCCGCTGTCGTATCCATAGTCGCCGGTCACGATCGTCACGCCGTCGACACCGCGTTCCCGCAGCATCCGCAACGCCCCGGTGGTGCGTTCCGTGCTGACTGACGAATCTTCGGGTCCGGAGACGATGGCGAACGTGCGGTGGCCGGTGGCGAACAGTTCCGCCACCAGCCAGCGCTCGCCCTCCTCCTGATCGCAGCACACGGAATTCGAGGGAATGTCCGGCAGCGACCGGTTGTAGAAAACTATGGGTATGTTGGCTTCCCGAACCGTCGCAAGTTGCGCTCCGGAAAGCATCGCGGCGGTGACGATGCCGTCGACGCGAAACCGCATGACCTGTTCCAGCGTGGAATCGATGTCGCCCTCGCTCTTGAGCGTAAACAACAGCACCCTTATGCGGTGGTTGGAGAACCGCTGGGTCAACTGCACCAGAACTTCGGGATAGTAGAGGTTGGTCTGCTGGGACATGATCACGGCGACCATGTTCGAACGCTGCGTGATCAGGCCCCTGGCAATGGCGTTCGGCCGATAGCCGAGCTTGCTGGCGGCGGCCATGACCCGCTTGCGCATCTGCTTGGAAGCGCTCGCGCCGTCCTGAAATACCCGCGACACGGCGGATTGTGAGACGCCCGCGAGTTCGGCGACGTCGTAAGACGTGGCGCGCTTGCATTTTGCCCTGGTGCTTTTCTGTGCCTTTTCGTCCACGTTGACCGCTGTCCGTTCTCCACGGCCCGTGCCCGACGCGGGGTCGGCCCGCGCCCGATGCAGGCGATGGTAGGCAGAATCGATGCCGCATGCAATTGCTGTTCGGGTTGGCGCGTAGCGGTCGGTTCAGAAGGCGTCGGCATCGGTCGTGCGCGGGCTATCGCAGCGTCCACCGCCACCGCCACCGCCACCGCAATCGTGCCCTTGTGAACGTCCAATCCCACGTACGCGCTATACTCCAAGCTAGGAGCCTGCGCCGTAGAAACTCGCATGGGATAATACATTCGTTGGGTTGTTGAGGAGTCTGGGATGCCGACGAGATTTCGCCCGTACCATCCGGATCAGTCGTTGTTGTTGCCACCGAGTTTGCGGGACTGGTTGTCCCCGGGCCATTTGGCGGAGCACGTGGGCGACTTGGTGGACGGATTGGACCTGACGGCGTTTTACGCCCCGTACGAGGGCGACGGTCGGCGCAAGTCGCCGTACGAGCCGCGGATGATGCTGAAGGTGCTGATCCACGGTTATGCGACGGGGGTGTTTTCCTCGCGCGGGATCGCACGCAAGTTGGAGGAGGACGTGGCGTTCCGGGTGTTGGCGGCGGGGAACTTTCCGAGCCACCGCACGATCTGCGAGTTCCGTCGGCGTCATTTGGCCGATTTCAAGCGGTTGTTCGTGGAGGTGGTGCGGTTGGCGGCGGAGACCGGGGTGGCGAACTTCGGCAAGCTGTGCATCGACGGGACGAAGGTGCGGGCGAACGCCTCCAAGCGCAAGGCGATGAGTTATTCCCGGATGATCGAGGAGGAGAAGCGTCTTCAGGGGGAGATCGAGGCGTTGGTGTCGCGGGCGCGGGAGACCGACGCGGCGGAGGACGCGCGGTTCGGGGAGGATTTCCGGGGCGACGAGTTGCCGGGGGAATTGAGCCGGCGGGAGGACCGTTTGGCGGCGATCCGGGCGGCGAAGGCGCGGCTGGAGGCGCGCCAGCGCGACGCGGACGAGGCCCGTGGGCGAAAGCCCGGGCAGACGCGCAATCCGAAGGGCGGGCGGCCCTACAAGCGCGAATACGGGGAGCCGGACGGGAAGGCGCAGGACAATTTCACGGATCCGCAAAGCCGGATCATGAAGACGTCCCAGGACGGTTTCCAGCAATGCTACAACGCCCAGGTGGCGGTGGAGGGGGAGAACCAGTTGATCGTCGCGGTGGAGGTGTCGTGCAACGCCAGCGACCAGGGCCGGTTGGTCCCGTTGGTGGAGGAGGTGGAGGCCAACCACGGGGAGCGCCCGGAGACGGTGTTGGCCGACGCCGGGTACTGCAACGAGGCGGACCTGGAGGCGCTGGAGGACCGGGGGGTGGACGGTTACGTGGCGCTGGGCCGGGAGGGCGGGCGCCGGGTCGCGGTGGACGCGGAGAAGCATCCGGCGAAGGCGGGCATGGCGGAGAAACTGGCGACGGAGGCGGGGCGGGCGCTGTACGCGCAACGCAAATGGCTGGCCGAGGCGCCGATCGGGTGGATCAAGGAGGCGCTCGGCTTCCGCCGCTTCAGCCTGCGCGGCCTGGACAAGGTTCAAGGCGAGTGGGACCTCGTCTGCCTGGCGTTGAACGTCAAGCGGATGCAATACCTCCAACCGACCTGACGACGGGGAATGACGGCTTGACGGCGGAGCCCTCGCGCCAGTATGGAGCCGAACGGGGATCGTTCCGGGCGCGCATGGCGACGATCCCGTTTCACCACTGTGCATTTGTCCAGCTTTTTGACCAGCCATGCCCAAGCACCCGCACCCCAACACATTCGTTACAGCGCGAACCGTTCTACGGCGCAAGCTCCTAGCGCGTTTTACATCATGGTCTGAGCTTGGCCCTTTTCGAGAAAACTTCTTTAAATCAACCGCTTACCGAATGCGAGAAGAACATGGACACGGCGGCGCCCCCTAACCAATTGAATTTGTTCGAAAAATATTCCGGACACCGGTGACTTGCAATGCAAAATTAGCGACAGGAAGCCATCAATTCAATGACTGACGACAGGAAATGTCCGCGAGTCGCCCGCCCGCTCTCTCGAGAGCACATGCCGTCCGGCTATTCTATTTCATTGGAAAAATACACTCGCCGGGGCACGCCGCGGGAAACCCGAGTACCGGATGACTACGGGCCGGCGCAGTCCATGCGCGGATTCGAAGAGACCTATCGGAACATCATCGACTACATCGTCCGCATCACGTATCGGATCTGGGAGGACCGGGAAGTCGAGTACATCGCCGACACCTACTCCGACACGTCTCAGGTGTTCGACGACTACGGCCTGCAGCACGGCTGCCGGAAGATCATCGACGATACCCATCACACCACCGGCGCCTTCTCCGACATCAAGCTGATCGCAGACGAAATCGTCTGGGCGGGTGACGACGAGATCGGCTACCACACGTCGCATCGAACCATCATTCGCGGCACCAACGACGGAGACAGCCGTTACGGCCCGGCGACGAACAAGTACATCGACGTACTCGTTATCGCCAATTGCGTGGCGCTGGAGAACGAGATATTTCTCGAACACGTGCTCTACAACAGCTCGAGCATGCTGCAACAACTGGGGCACAATCTGCGGGACATCGCGCCTGGCCTGGCCGCTTCACCACCCGCCGGCTGGCCCCGGAACGCGGCTACCTGGAACAGCCTGCGGAGCTCGGCCCGGCCGGAGCAGCCTATTTCCGTGGCTCAGCCGATTGACGGCTTCGACGTGGACCGCATGGCCCGTCGCACCATCGATGAACTCTGGAATCGCCGCAATCCCGAGGCGCTGACGGCAAGCTATGCCTCGGGATTCGGATTCGAAGGCCCCACCGACCGGAAGTTCTCCGGAACGGACAACTATCGAGCCTTCCTCGGTTCGATACTGGGCGCTTTCCCCGACCTGGAAGTCGAGGTCGACGAGGTCTACTGGATGGGCAATGACCTTGACGGCTACCTGACCTCCGAAAGATGGAGCGCAGAGGGCACCCACACCGGTCCGGGGGCTTATGGCGCACCAACGGGTAAGTCAATACAGATCTGGGGCATCACCCAGCACAAGATCGTTGGCGGCAGGATCGTGCGCGAATGGCTGCTCTTCAACGAACTGGACCTGATGATGCAATTGGCGGGGTAATCCATGAGTGTTGACCGGATTCAATCGGCCAAGGCCCTCGTCCTGGACTATCTTCGCGCGACCGAAAACGCCCCTCCCGATCGGATCGCCGCCACGATAAAGCAGTTCGCCACCGCCGAGTACCGCTTCCGCGGTGTGCATCCCTTCAATGAACTGGACGGCGCCGAGGCTGTCGCGGCCACGGTCTGGCAACCGCTGCGCGAGTCGCTGACGCCCATGCAGCGGCGCCAGGACATCTTCTTCGCCGGCCCGAACTTCATTGACGGCACGCTCTGGGTGACCAGCATGGGAAAGTTCGCGGGCCTCATGGACAACCCCTGGCTGGGCATCCCGCCCACCGGCAAGATCATGCTCCTGCCCTACTGCGAGTTCCATCGCATCGAGAATGGCCGGATCGCCGAGTCGGCGCTCTGGGTGGACATCATCGGCGTGATGATGCAGGCGGGGCTTCAGCCGCTGCCCGTACAAACGGGGGCTGCCATAATAAATCCGGGTCCGCGCACCGCCGACGGCGTGCTGCTCGACCCCCAGGACGAGGCCGAATCCCGCAAGACCCTGGACCTCATCCTGCGGATGTGCGACGACCTGGTGGGCGACGACATGGAGTCGCCCCCGGACATGCTGCGCAAGACCTGGCACGAAGACATGCTCTGGTTCGGCCCCTGGGGTATCGGCGCCACCTATACCATCGAGCGGTATCAGCTACAGCATCAGCAGCCGTTTCGCGGCGGGCTGGAAAACGTACGCTTCAACGGTCATGTGCTGGAACACGCCGAGGGCAATTATGGCGGCTGGTTCGGCTGGCCCAACCTCAGCCTGAAACAGGGCAACGGATTCATGGGCTTACCCGCCTCGGACAAACCCACCGAGATGCGTGTCGTCGACGTCTACCGCCGGGACGGCGACAAGCTGGCCGAAAACTGGATTTTCATCGACCTGATTCACTACCTGCGCCTGCTGGGCCTGGACGTGCTGGAACGCTGCCGTTCGATTGGCGGACCATAGCCACCCTTGCCGTCCAAAAGCGTCGCGAGGGCTGTCCGCACGCGCCCTCGCGACGCCCCTCACGGAAATCTGCAAACTAAATCAACGATTCGGCCACCCAGAGCCCAAGTACGCACAACACGAAGAATGCCAGCAGCGGGTAGCTGGCGCGGTCGATCCTGCCGGCGACGACGTACCAGCCGCCCTCCATCATCGGCAGGCCCTCCTGTTCGTATCGTCGCAGTTGGCCCTTGACCGTATAGGGGTCGTATTCGTCCCTGAACCCGCCCAGCAGGATGCTCGCCGTCCAGCCCACCGCGATGCTGACGATACCGCCGAGGGCGCAGTACCAGGGCCAGGCCACGTCGAGTGCGTATTCGACGTACGCCAGCGCCACGAAACCGGCGGCCACGCCGATCAGCAGCCCTTTTTCGTTGGTGTGCCTGGAGAAGAAGCCGAGCCCGAACATGGCCAGCTTGGCGCCGACGAAAAAGGCACCGACCTTGCTGAGAGTCTCCAGTACCGAACCGCCGTATCGGGTGAAGATGATCGCCGGCACCACCATGACGACCGCCCAGAAGAGCGTGAACCAGCGCGAGGCGACCAGGTAATGCCTGGGGGATCCGTCCTTCCTGAAGAACTTTTCGTAGAAATCAAGCGTGGTGACGGTGGCCATGGAATTCAGGCTGGAGTCCAGGCTGGACATGGCGGCGGCGACGATGGCCGCGGTAACGACGCCCATGAGCCCGGGGAATCCCATGGTTGCGACGAAATCGAGCACGATGAGATTTTCGTTTTCGAACGGCCTGCCGCCGTAGTAGCTGTAGAACAGCACGCCGAGCCCGAAGAACAGGACAAAAATGAAGAACGCCACGTAGCCCATGAGGATGTAGGCCTTCTTCGCGTCGCCCACCGATCGGGCGGCCAGCGTGCGCTGAACGATCATCTGGTTCACGCCGTAGACCACCACATGGTAAATCGACATGGCGATGACGCCGGTCCATATGGTCCCGACGACCGATGGATCGATGGACGTTTCGAAGGGGTTGGTCTTGCCGATCGCCTTGAGCGACTGGAGCGTTTCGTGCAGCCCTCCGGGCAACTCGCCGATGAGGAGCGCCGCGGTCACGATGGCGCCGAAGAACAGGATGCCCGTCTGGATGACGTCGGTCCAGATTACCGCCGAAATTCCGCCCAGCATGGTGTAGGTGACCGCCACCACGGCGACGATGAGAATCGCCGTGACGACGTCGATGCCGGTGATGAACTCCAGCACCAGTGCCGTGGTATACAGCATGATTCCGGAGTAGGCGATATTGCCGAACAGGAAGACGGCGGACATGACGGTTCGCGAGGTCAGACCGAAGCGCCGCTCCAGGTAGTCGAAGATGGACGCGCAGCCGCTGTTGTAGAAGAACGGCAGGAAGAGCGTCGCCACGATGAATATGGCGATGGGGTAGTTGATGTGGATGAAGATGACGGAGAATCCATCCACGTAGGACCAGGCCGGACCACCGAGAAACGTGAGCGCCCCGATGTACGTGGCGACGACCGAAACGCCGATCGCCCACCAGGGCATCGTACGCTGGCCGACGAAATAGTGCTGCGCGGTCTTGACGCGCTTGCTGAGGAAGAACCCCAGCACGAGATTGCCGACGATGTAGGCGATCAGGATCGCCCAGTTCAGTGTGCCGAAACTGCTAATCTAAATGTCCAGTGCGATTGTGAGCCGCTCGAGAATCTGGTCGAACCTGAACGTACCCGTGTATGAGCGGCTGATCGGTGCGCCGCGATTTTCGCCGCAGCGGACCCCCGCGTTCAGGCTCTTGACTTCCCACATCCTGGGAATGTCCACCGACCCGGACGAAATGCCGTCGACAGACAATTCAACACTCAGGGCCGCGGCCGCGATTGCGGCAGACGACTCCAGGAAGTTTCGGCGCGTGAGGCTCATATGGACCGACGATCAGCCATGTATGGGCGCCTGCAGGTTCGCCTTCAGCGGTCCGAGATGTTTCTCGTAGTTTTTCCAGAGAGCCATGGCGTCCTTGTAGATGGGTTCCCGCACCTGACTGGCGCTCGGCGTTTTGACAAGGCGTTTCGTCTCATGAAAATTCAATACCCGCGATTCGAACTGCAACTCCAGGAACTCCAGCATGCGTCGAGCCTGTCCCTCGATATCGGTGACCGTGTCTTCGTAACGCACATCGAGAATGCGTCCGGGGAAAAGCTCGTGCCACTGCCGCATCAGGTCCCGGTAGCGAGTGTAGTACTTGCCCAGCGCTTCGAGGCTGTGAGCATAAGTCTGCCGCAGATCGAAGGGAATTCGATGAATCGCGAAACAATTGGCTGCCGGGTGGCGATGGCAGTGGACAAAGCGCGCACCCGGCAGCATGAGCGCCAGCGGTCCGACATACTGGAAGTTCAGCGGCGACTTGTCGACGACATATTGCGACGACAGGTATTCGTCGGAATGGCGGGACATGTAGTAGGCGCCCAGTTCTCGAAACTGCTCCGCCGACAATTTTTCCATGTCGCGGGGAAACTTCTTGCCGGTCATCGTGCGTACGCGTCGAACCGTGTCGAAGGCGAAACTCAGTTCCCCCGCACCTGTGACTTCCGAATGGCTCGCCAGAATCTGCTCCGTGAGGCTCGTGCCGGACCGGGGCATGCCCACCACGAATACGGGACGCGTGTCCCAATGACCGACAGAACCGCCGACTCGTTCAACGGTTCTTCTTGTCGCATTGACAATCGCATCGATATACCGGGCCGAATCGGCATCGTCGTACGGCTTGACGGCCGCCTTTGCCCGATTCGCGGCAGCCAGGAACCTGTACGCATCATCGAAGTTGCGCCGCTGTTCGTGAATTCTCGCTATCGCGAATGCCACGTACATCCTGTTGTTCGGCGTCAGGCCCTCCCGGTCCCACAATGAGTTCAGCGACTCGAATTCTTCTTCGGAGCTTCTGCGCCCCTTGATCTGAGCAAGGTAATAATGCGATATCGCCATTTCGGGAGCGACACGGATCGCCGATTTGAACTGTTCGGCCGCGCCTTCGATATCCCCCATCTGTTCGAGAAGGACGCCCGACACATGATATGCCTCCGGATTTCCGGGTTGGACTTCGAATGCCTTTCGTAGTGCCTTCAAGGCCTTTTCCGGTTCATCCTTGTCACGATATGTCTTCGCCAAATTGATCAGGGCGACCGTGCTTTCGGGGCTGAGGTCGGCGGCTCGCCGATAGCTTTCCACCGCATCATCGTACCTGGCTTGCTGGAGGTGAATGTCACCTATGTGATTGTGTGCCTGTGCCAGGTCCGGATTCAATTCAAGTGCCCTGGCGGCTGCCCGCAACCCGGCCTCATGTCGGCCGGATTCATTGAGCGCGGCCGCGAGGTTGCTCCAGCACTCGGCAAAATCGTTATGCAACCGCAACGCGCGATCATACGCGCGAATCGCCTTTTCGGGCTGTTCAAGCAATCGCAGCACGTTGCCGAAATTGTTGAAGACGACCGGTTTGGACGGGTCCAGCCTAACCGATTCCGCCAGGTGATCGGCGGCCTTGTACGCCATCCCCAGGTCCTTGTAGGCCAATCCGATATTGGCGTGCGACTGAGGGTCTTTATTGTCGATAGCCAGCGCCCGGGTAATGTGGTCGACCGCCTCCCTCGGCCGTTCCGTGTTTGCGCACAGTGCGCCGAGCAGGTTCAGCGCGTGCCTGTTACCGGAATCAGACGTCAATACTTGCCGATACAAACGCTCGGCCCGCCGAAAGTTTCCGTTCTGCTGTGCATCCAACCCGGCTCTCAGCATCGTTGTCGGGTCTTGTACCATGCCGTTGCGCAGCGCCGCCCCCTGCCGGCAAAAAGAAAGCCTCGCACCGACGAGGCTTTCGAGAGTTTGAGCGGCGAACGAGCCTCCGATCGAACGTCATTACCGAATGCGGTTCAGAAATTATAGGCCACTCGCACGCCCCAAATGCGCGGACTGTTGAAATCGGCGACTACGCGTCCCTGACTGAACTGATCGGAACCGATCTGCACCGTCTCGTCGGACGCGTTCAGGACAAAGCCCTGAACCGAAAGCGTATCGGCGGCGTTGTACCAGGTCGCGCGCAGATCGATCGTCGTATAGGCGTCTTGATGGGTAAAGAAGTACGGGATATTGGTGGTCGTGTAATCGTCGGAATGGTACAGGAGGACTCCCGGAACGAGTGTTCCCGAGTTGCCCAGGTTGAACTCGTAGCTCGCATCGACCGACAGCGTCCAGTCCGGCGAGAACCGTGCCGATTGTCCGTCAAGGATATACACCTGCGAACAAGTCTGGTCGCACATGGCGGGATCGGTTATTCCAGCACCCAACACGACATCGTCTCCACCGCTTCTAAACACCCGGTTCAGCACGGTACGGCCGAACTTGTCCAGCTTTGCGTTGGTCAGCGCCAAGCCTGCCCGGATACGTAACTCATCGGTGGCCAGCCAATCCATTTCGGCCTCGAGCCCGCTGGTCGTCATGCTGCCGGATACGGTACTGATGGAGATGATGGTTCCGCCCCGTGCCTCGAAGGACGATGTGGTCAATCCATCGTAGGCGTTCCGGTACGCCGCGAGATTCAGCCGCATGGCGCCGTCAAGCTGCGTACTTTTCAGGCCGATCTCGAAGGTCTCGACTTCGTTCGGCTGTGTCAGTTCCGTGCTTCCGCCGCCTACGAGCCCTCCCGCGATATAACCTGTCGAGGCGGACGCGAACAACATCGTATCGCCGTTCAGGTCGTGTTGAATCGCGACCTTGTAATCCGTATTCGACTTCTCGCCGGTCTGGCGATTGGCCTCCGTTGCGTCGGTTGCGACATAGGCTGGCCAAGGATCGAAACGGCTGCCAGGATTTTCCAGATGCGCATCGGTGTAGCCCGCCGCAAATCCGTGTACGGCGGAACCCCAATCGACATACGTGGTGAACGAATTGCGCTGGTCCGTCGAGTTGCGCAGACCGACCGTGGCACGCGTGGTGTCCGTGAAAGAATACTCCGCTTGCCCGTAAATCGCGGTGGATTTCGTTCCGCCGTTATCCTGAGTCATCCAGTGGGCCCAGGACAAACTGGTATCGTTATTCAGGCTGTCCACATAACCCCAGACGAACTCGCTGCTCGTATTGCCATCGCCGGAATCGTCGTACAGGAAATAGCCAAGCGTCCATTGCAACGGTCCATCCCCCGTAGAATTGAGGTTTATGTCAACCTGTTGCGCATTCGAGTTGACCCGCTGACCGGCCAGGCGCCCGCAGGAAGGGCCATTCCAGCATTGGTCCCAATAGCCGTTGCCGTTCGACGCGGGCGGCGTCTCGCCAGGATTGTTTTCCGCCCACGCGGTGGGATTGGGAGAAAAATCGGAGTCGGCCGTACGAAATTCCTCATAGTCGAACACGCCGCCGTTCAACCGCAGTGCGGCCGGCCCGAAATCCCAGTTCAGCAACACGCTGAACGAAGTCTCCGAAATGTCTCTGAAAGGAGTCAGGTCGTTCGTGATCTTGTATAAATCCGAGTTCACCGTGGCAGTCTCATCGACGCCGTAGACCCCCGCCCATGTGCGGCCGCCCGTGGCAGGCCATGACGCCGTTTCGTCACCGGGAAGGCGGCCCGCCCGCGGCTGAAGCACACCGTTGATGCCGTCGGTCAACCCCGTGGCGGGATTCACGGGTATGCCGATGAGCACGCCCGCGTAGTCTGCATTGCCGTTGGAGGTGTCTTCCCAGTAGGTTCCCGCCAGCGTGACGTCGAAGGTATCGCTTGGTTCGAACCGCAACTGGGCGCGAATATAGGTATTGTCCTCATCGCGCATGCCCGCATCCGGGTTGTAGACGTTCTCGATAATCGGATCCCGTTTCGTGTCGCTGGCCGAAATGCGCAGCGCCAGCGCATCGCCCATGGGCAGATTGAAGAAACCCTCGAACTTCTGCATGGAATAGCCGCCAAACGTCCCGCCGATGCCGTAATCGATGTCTTCCGTCGACGGTCTCCTGGTGATGTAGTTGACCAGGCCACCGAAGGTATTACGACCAAACAATGTCCCCTGGGGACCGCGCAGGACTTCAATGCGCTCGAGATCGAGATTGCTTGCCAACGCCTGACCCGCTCTCGGCCGGTACAGGCCGTCGACGTAGATCGGTACGGCAATGTCATTGGTGCCGGCCGCTCCCGCCCCGCGCATGATGATCGTCGGGTCGGCGCCGATGTACCTGACCTTCAGACCGGGCACGGTCTTGTCGATATCGAGGACATTGACCAACTGCAATTCGTTGATCAGGTCGCCGTCGATGGGCGTCACCGACACGGCGAGATCCTGAACGCTGCTCTCGCGTTTTGTCGCGGTGACTATGATCTCTTCCAGTACGAGTTCCTGTGCCACAGCCGAGCTACCCAGTGCCGACGCCACGGCAACAGCCAACGCTTTCTTCCGCAGGCCGGATTCGGCCAACTGATCCTTTATCTTCATCGTTTGCAAATCCCCGGAACGGATGTCGATCCCCGCTGACAGAGCCTCCCTGTCAGCAACCGCAATAACAACGTTCGCTTGTACTTCGAATGCAATTCAATGTCAAATTTTGTGAGCAAACCGTAGCAAATTTGCAACAATAGCCCGCAAACAGCGCACGTCAACGATCAGACTGCGAATTCAACACGGGCGGCGTTTCGGGGGTTGCCGGTCGAATCAGCGAGCGAAAGTACTCGACGTCTCGTTCAACTGCCTCCCTCAGCGCTGCGCCCTGGAAAAAATGGTCCGTGCCGGGGTAGCTGTAGAAACGGTAGGTGTGGCCGAGCAGGTAGAGTTCCCTGGCCAGCCGTTCCGACCAGTGGTAGGGAGCGCCGGTGTCGCCGACGGCATGGTGGAGGGCGATGGGCGACCGCAGATGGTTCAGGTGGCGCAGCGGCTCGCGGGTTCTCCAGTCGTAGGGCTCATCGAGCGCCTCGATGTCGTGGCGCAGTTCGTCGATCCGCCGGTTGCCGGCATCGCTGCCGTCATAGGCCAGCCGGTCTTCGTAACGCTGATAGTAGTAGGCCTGGTCCCAGATCTCGCCGCCGACACCGGACCAGAGCGTCGCGCCCCTGATCCGCTCCGTTGCCAGCAACGCCCGCAGCGAGACTTCCGCACCGAGGGAATGCCCCCACATGAAAACGTTGCGAATATCGGCTTCTGCGATGTCCTGAAGGCCCGCAAGCAGCGCGAGCACGTCCTCGGTGTAGTAGCCCGTCGCCAGGAAACCACCCGTGTATTCCAGTCCCTCCGACGCATTATGGCCCCGGTAGTCGGGCACGATCACCAGGAATCCGTGCTGGGCGTACAACTCGGGTATTGGGCGGTAGTAGTCGCCCGGCCGGGAATCCACACCGTCCGCGGTCACGCCGTAGCGGGGAGGGTCGGGGTGGAAACCGTGGTTTGCCACGACCACGGGAAACCCGGAATCAGGGCGTTCGCCAGCCGGTACCGCGACCATCGCAAAGACTTTGAGGCCGGAGGACCGGTATGACACGAGGTAGGCCGTAAAACCCGCCCCGCCGTCCAGTTCGCGTTCGAATTGAAGGCCCGGGGAATATTCGGTTGCGCGCAGTGCGTCGATCGACAGGGGCGCCGGCAGCGCGACGGTTGCCGCCGGCAGGACCAACAACGGAATGATTGCAATCAATCCCCGCATCAGATCAATCGTTCGAACGCAAACAGAAACACGATCGTCAACGCAAAGAAGCCCGGCAACAGGTAGCTGATTCTATCCACCCGCCCGGGCACAAGGTACCAGCCACCGTCCTTTACGGGCAGTCCCCGTTCTTCGAACATGCGCTGCTGACCCATGATCGAGTACTCGGACCACTCGTGCTGGCGTCCGTCGATGATGCGGCTGGCGATGAGCGAAATGACGATATTCGAGGCGCCGCCGATCAGGCAGTACCAGGGCCAGGCGATGTCGGTCCGCGCCGCCACGCACCAGATCACCGCGAATCCCACGGCCACGCCCACCAGCAGGCCCCTTTCCGTGGTCTGTCTGGAGAAGAAGCCGAGGCCGTACATGCTGAGCTTGGCGCCGACGAAGTAGGAACCGATCCGCGACAGCGTCTGCAGGATCGATCCTTCGCTCTGGGAATACATGATCGCTGGGACGATGATCAGCAGGGCCCAGAACACGGTGAAGCCCCTGGTGATCCGGAGATAGTGTTCGGGGGATTGGTTGGGACGGTAGTACTTCTCGTAGAAATCGACGGTGGAAATCGTCGCCAGCGAATTGAACGACGAGTCCAGCGACGACATGGACGCGGCGACGATCGCCGCGGCAATGATGCCCATGAGGCCCGGCATCCCGTAGGCGGCCACGAATTCCAGGATGATGGTGTTGCCGTTCTCGAATTCCCGTCCTTCGTAGTAGCCGTAGAACAGCACCCCCAGCAGGAAGAACAGGAAATAGATGAAGAACGCGCCGAACCCCATCAGCAGGAAGGATTTCTTGGCATCGCCGATATTCTTTGCCGCCAGCGTGCGTTGCACCATCATCTGGTTGGCGCCGTAGACGGTGACGTGGAAGATCGTCATGGCGATGATCCCCGACCACATGGTCGCCTCCACGCTCCAGTCGAGCGAAAAGTCCAGCGGGTTCGTCTTTCCCTGGGTTTTCAGGTCGGCGAGCACTTCCCCCACCGGCGCGGGCAGTTCGCCCAGCAGGGCGAAGAAAATGATGAAGGCCCCGACGAACAGCACGGCGGCCTGGATGACGTCGGTCCAGATGACCGCGGTGATGCCGCCCATCATCGTGTAGATCAGCGCGACGATCGTCACCGCGACAATGGCCGTCACCACGTCGACCCCGGTGATGAACTGGATGACGAGGGAAGTCGCGTAAAGGATTGCCGCCGAGGTCAGCGCCTGTGAAACCAGGAACACCCCGGCAATGACGCCGCGCGACGTCGCGCCGAAGCGCCGCTCCATGTACTCGTAGATCGACGCCACGCCGCTGTTGAAGAAAAACGGCAGGAAGTAGGTCACCACGATGAAGACGACGATGGGGTAGTTCAGGTGAATCGCGATGACGGCAAGGCTGTCGGAATAGGACCACGCGGGACCGCCCAGGAATGACAGCGCACTGACGTAGGTGGCCACCACCGAGATGCCGATCGCCCACCAGGGCGTGGTGCGCCGGCCCAGGTAGAAGTCCTCGGCGGTGGCGATCCGCTTGCTCAGGACAAAACCGAGCAGCAGATTGAGCAGCACGTAGGCGATGAGAATCGTCCAGTTCAGCGTCCCGAATGTACCCATCGGACTCCCGATTGCGAGCGCCGATCGCCGCCACGCGCGGGCGTCGCGGTTTTCGGCTACCGCACGATTCTCCGGCTCATCGCATTCGAATGCAATCGCTCCCGAAAAGGCCGCGTTAGTGTAACCTTGCGTCCCGCGGCTTTCAGTCCGTAAACGCTGTAACGCCGCGCTCCGGCGGAGCGCGGCGCAACAGGCGCTGAACGCCGCGCGCCCGACTGAAAACCAACGAGGGAGCGCACCATGAATGAAATCCGGATGGTCTCGGAATCCCGCTGCTTCGGCGGGCTGCAACGCACCTACGAGCACGATTCGACCAGCTGCGCCAGCCGCATGCGGTTCGCCGCGTTCCTGCCCGGAGATGCCGACGGCGTTCCAGCCCTCTACTGGCTTTCCGGGCTGACGTGCACCGAGGAGAACTTTGTCGTCAAGGCCGGCGCCCAGCGTCTCGCCGGGGAACTCGGCATTGCCCTGATCGTTCCGGACACCAGCCCCCGCGGCGTGAATATCCCCGGCGAGGACGATTCCATCGACGTGGGCAGCGGCGCGGGCTTCTATGTCAACGCCACCCGGGCGCCCTGGGCCGCCCACTACCGGATGTTCGATTACGTGGCAACGGAACTGGTGAACGTCGTCAACTCACGCTTGCCGGTGGACCCCGAACGCAAGTCCATCAGCGGCCACTCCATGGGTGGCCACGGCGCGCTGCTGGTCGGTACCAGGCGCGCAGACGAATACCGTTCGGTGTCCGCCTTCGCGCCGATCTGCGCGGCCAGCCGGTCGGAATGGGGCAGGAACGCGCTGGCGCATTATCTGGGCGACGATGAGAGCGCCTGGCGCGAATACGACGTCTGCGAAGTGATCCGGCGCCAACCCAGCACCCATACGCTGCTGGTGGACCAGGGGGGCAGCGACCCGTTTCTCGAGCATCTGCGGCCCGGCGACCTGCGTGCAGCCTGTGACGCCTCGGGACAAGAGTTGCGCTACAACGAGCGGGCGGGTTACGACCACAGTTACTTCTTCGTGAGCACCTTCATGGAACGTCACCTGCGATTTCACGCTGAAGCACTGGCGGCCCGCCGCGGAACGCGGCCGTCAGGCTGACGATGAACGTACCGGTCGCGGTAGCGTCGTCCTCGCAACTCGCCGCCGATGCCGGTGCGGCGGTTGCCGAGCGCGGCGGAAACGCCGTGGACACCGCGATCACCGCTGCGCTGGCTTCCATGAACACCGAACCCGGCGTCTGCGGGCTGGGCGGCGGAGGGTTCGTGACCGTCTGGCCGCCGGGCCGTGCGGCCGTCGTGATCGACGGCTATGCCGCCTCGCCCGGTCTGGGCCTTCCGGGTGAGAGGCTGGGGACGGGAGGCGTCGAGGTCTTCGTCGATTACGGCGGCGGCGTGCGAACCGTGGTCGGTCCGGGCTCCGTAGCCACACCCGGCAGCGTCGCGGCCCTGGGCCGGGCATCGGAGCAGTTCGGCGCGTTGCCCTGGGCCGATCTGTTCGGTCCGGTCGTCGGGGCGGTAGAAGGCGGCTTTCCCTTGCCCGGGGCCTGCCGTCACTATCTGCAAGTGTCCGGAGATTGCGTATTCGGACAGGACCGCGACGGATGGGATTGCCTGCACGATCGGGACGGACACCTGAAACCGGCGGGCGCGACGATTCTGGTCCCGCACCTGGCCGATAGCCTGCGCAGACTGGCGCAACACGGGCCGCAGGAATTCTATTGCGGCAAACTTGGCCATCGAATCGCCGACCATGTGCAGACCCGTGGCGGCGTGCTGACCCGGCAGGATCTGGCCGAATACCGGGCGAAGGTCAGGGAACCCCTCGTCACGCACGTGAGCCGCTGGCAGGTGGCCACGAATCCGTCGCCCGCGCTTGGCGGCGTGATACTGACGGCCATGCTGACACTCATGGCCGGCGGGTATCCGGCCTTGCCGTCCGATCCCGTGGCCCGGCAGATCGCGGTGCAGAAGCTGGTGCTGGGCTTTCGCCATCGACAGATTGGAGACACGCGTACCGTCGAACGCGACATGGACCGGTTGATGGCCAGCGTGACTCGCCACGACCTTCACTCCCTCGACGCGCCTTCCACCGTGCAGACGTCCGCGGTGGACGGCACCGGCCTGGGCTGTTCGATCACCATGTCGACGGGATACGGCTCGGGGCTCATGCCGCCGGGCACAGGCATCTGGTTGAACAATTGCCTCGGCGAACGTGAACTGATCCCCGAAGCGTCAACGGGGCCGGCGCCCGGTTCAAGGCTGCCCTCCAACATGGCGCCGACCGTCGCCCGGGACGACCGGGGTCACACGCTCGCCATCGGCTCGCCGGGGGCGGACCGGATCACGACCGCTCTTGCGCAGGTTCTCGACCAGCATCTGCTCCGCGGCAAGTCGCTCGCTGAATCCATCGGCGCCCCGAGGCTTCATCTGGAATACGCCGGCGATTCACCCCGCCTGGCCCACGAGCCGATCGGTGACTTGCCGGACAATACCCCCGATCTGCGCGCCTACGGCCCGCACTCGATGTATTTCGGCGGCGTTGCCGCCGCGAAGGCCGACTCCGCCGGGCAGGTCCAGGCCGCGGCCGACCCGCGGCGCGCCGGCGGCACGCGCGTCGTCACCGCGTGACCCGTCCCGCATGGCCATGACGGAAAAACGCATCGCAAGCCCGCCGTTTCCGGTGACGCCCCCGGAAGACCCGGTTCGCCTGGCACATGACTGGCTGGCCGACGCCATGGAGCGCTCGGGGCAGCGGCATCCGAATGCCTTCAGCCTGGCCACGGCCGATGCCGCCGGGCGGCCCTCCGCGCGAATGGTATTGTTGAAGGACCTGTCGCTGACGCGCGGTTATGCGGTATTCCATACAAACTACCGGTCCAGGAAAGGCGCGGAACTCGACTGCCGGGCCCAGGCGGCCGCCGTGTTCCACTGGGACAGTCTTGGGCGGCAGATTCGCCTGGAGGGTCCGGCGGTGCGCTGCCCGGCCGGGGAGAGCGACGCCTACTTTGCCACGCGCCCTTGGCAAAGCCGGCTCAACGCATGGGTCAGCGACCAGAGCCATCCTCTCGACGACCCCGCCGAGCTTGCGGAGCGGGCCGCGCGCATGGCAGAGAAATTCAGCCTTCCCGACCCCGCCGGAACGGCTTCGCCGACGGAATCCGCCGAAGCGGCCCTGGCGCGGCCTGATTTCTGGGGCGGTTATCGGCTATGGTTTGCCGCCGTGGAATTCTGGACGGAAGGAACGGACCGGTTTCATGACCGGGTGCGCTATGAACGAACGCTTGCGCCGGAGGGTTACGACGATTTCTCGGCAGGGTCGTGGAGCTGGCAGCGGCTGCAACCCTGATCCATGGACCTGGATGATTCCATGATTGCCCGCAGCGAATACAGGTTGGGACCTGCAGGCTGGCTTCTGGCGGCAACCGCCTGCCTGCTTGCCGGCGCGAGTATCGCCGAGGATATCGCGGGCGGCCGCGAATATCCGCCTGACCTGAGCGTCTCGCTTTCCCCGGATGGAGAACTGCTGGCGCTCAGCAACGATTCCGGCCTCTGGACCATGCCGGTCGGCGGCGGCGTGGCCAGGCCGCTGTTACCGGCCGGAACGGTTGCCCGCAATCCGGGTTTTTCGCCGGATGGAACGCTGCTGGTCTATCAGGCCAGAAACTCGGGGCAATGGGATTTGTGGCTCCTGGACCTTGCCGGTGGCGATGTGCGCCAGATCACCGATACGGACTATCACGAGGTCGAGCCGGTCTTCTGGCCGGACGGTCATTCGGTGGTATTTGCGTCCGACCGTGCAGGCGCCTACGACGTGTGGGAACTGCACCTGAGTTCCGGAGCCCTGCGCCGGCTGACCGGGCGGTCGGGCAATGCTTCCTTTCCCAGCGTCTCGGAACACGGCGACGTGGTATACGCCAACGAACTGGACGGCCGCTGGTCGCTCTACCTGGTGCGTAACGGCGTCACCACGCTGCTCGCCAGCCGGCCGTATCCGCTTCTCGCGCCTTCCTGGCGCCCCGGAGGCGGGCTTGTCGTGCTCAACGAACAACCGAGTCCGACGCAGAGCAATCTGGCGATGCTGCTACTTGACGCCCGGCCCCTGTTGAAGAGCCTCACCCGGGGCGAGTTGATAGCGGCCACGCCGGCTTCATGGGTGTCGGCCGGGGAACTCCTGTATGCGGCGGGAAGCCAGGTATGGAGACGCCCGCTGGGGAGCGGTCCACGTCAGCCCGTGCGATTTGTGCCTCTTTCCCGTTGACCGGATGGGACAGGGGGCACCTGCAAGAAATATCACGGTCCCTGAACATAATAATGAATTAAAACAGAATGTTATGATTTCTATGTGAACCAATAAAATATAACTCTTCCGTAAGATGAGACTTGACCGCATCTTCCGATGTTGCCAAGCGACCGCTCCGGCAACGGCAACGACGACAATCAATAAGTAACTGTTTTTCCTTGCAAAAAAACAGTTCTATCGATATTCCATCAAGGCTGTTGCCACGACCGGATACGAAAGAAACTCGAAAATCAACCAAAATTTGTGCGGAATTCGACGCGATTCTGTTAAATTAGTCACTCGAAAAAGAAGCAGAATGAGAAAAAGAAAAACGTTTGCAGGCTGTGACAACAATCAAAGAACGGTTGGACCGCTTGAAAAGACCCTTACACTAACGAAGCAATACAACCAGCAGCCAGGCCGCATATTTGAAACCGTAAACTCCGATAACAACAATAATCTAACCCGGCGCTCCCACCGCCGGGTTTCTTTTGGAGAACCTCCTTTGCGAGGTTGACGCAGTACTAGCCCGTCGCAAAAGTCCCGCGAGCACCGAGACCGGCGAGGGTTTGAGCCGGTCGCGCGCAGCGCGAGGCAGAGCACTGCTCTGCCAGGCGAAAACGGTCGGCAAGGCGCGAAGAGGGAGAATATCGGGAATATTCGACCGACGGGCAACGCAGCCGGCCGGGATGCGTCGCCGGTCGAATGCCGCGGGACTTTTGCCACGGGCTGCTAGACCGCCCAACCGAACAGTGTCATCACGGCGATCACCGTCACGCCGATAAAGAGCGTTCGCGATACCAGTTGCATCGCGCGGCGCGCGGCCACGCCCGGGTCGGAGATATCCGCCGCCGTGCCGCCCATGGCGGCCTTGCCCACGCAGGCAACCACCTGATCGTTGGCGTGATGGAACGGCAGGTCCGATTTCAACTCGTATTGACGCCAGCAGTTGTATGCCTCGTCGAAGTTTCCGCTCAGGGCGTATCCAATGACCGCCAGCCGCGCAGGCAGCCAATCGAGAACGCCGTGAACGGCCTCGATCACGGGCAGGGCGGGAGTGACCCGTTCCGGGTCGCTCACTCCTATCGTCGTCGCACGCCGGCGAAGCAGGTCGCTGACACGGAATAGCCAGGCGCCCACGGGGCCGAACACGACGAACCAGAACACCACGCCGAATACGCGATTGGTGGCCTGCACGAAAATGGCCTCCTCCACGGCGACCACGTCCCTTGCGCCGGAATGCTCCACCTCGCAGAGTTCGGTCAGGACCCGCTCCGCCCCGGCGGCGTCGGAGTCGGCAAGCGCCCGGCAGTACTCGTCCACCTCCGAAGCGAGATCCCGCGGGCCAAGGCAGAAGAACAGCACCAGTACGGCAAACAGCAGATAGGCAAGGTCCCATGGTACGCCGGTCTGCAACAGCGCCCGACTGGCCCAGGCCACGGGAATCAGCGGCAACAGCACCAGCAGGATGGCCCCCGGATACACCAACCAGATATTGGCGCCACGCAGCCTGTCGAGCCCGAAGTCGAAATAGGGATCGAACCAGCGCAACTCGCGCAGGTGAAGTACCCGGGTCGCCAGACGTTCAAGTCCGAGCCCGAAAATCAATGCGATCAGTTTCATGAGTCGGTTGTTTGCGCGCGTTGCAGAAGCATAACAGCCCATCGACAGGCGTACGCATCGCGCCAGTGCAACATTCTCCGACCGGGTCAAGGTGTGTTAGCTTTCGCGTCGAATCGGGTAGTCAGGAATTGTCATGAGCCGAAATCGCCGCCTTGGCGTCGTGATGGATCCCATCGAGAGCATTCAGCCCGGGAAGGATTCCACGCTTGCCATGCTGCTGGCCGCTCAACGCCGGGGTTGGGCGCTGGTCTATTTCCGCCAGCAGGATCTGGCCGTGCGCGACGGCGCGGCCCTCGGCCGCGGCCGGCGGCTTACCGTGCGGGACGACAACGCGGCGTGGTTCGACCTGGGCGAAGAATGGCGAGGCAACCTCGAGGAACTGGACGTGGTGCTCATGCGCAAGGATCCGCCATTCGACATGGAGTACATCTATACGACCTATATTCTCGAGCTGGCCGAGAACCGCGGCCTGTTGGTAGTCAACAAACCGGCCGGGCTGCGCGACATCAACGAGAAGGCGTACACCGCGTGGTTCCCGCAATGCATCCCGCCCAGCCTGATCACCCGGTCGCAGCCCGACCTGAAGGCATTCCTCGAGGAACAGGGCAAGGTGGTGCTCAAACCGCTGGACGGAATGGGCGGAAAATCGATATTCGTGATCGAACGGAAAGACCCCAATACCAACGTCATCCTCGAGACGCTGACCGAATACGGCGCCCGGTTTGCGCTCGCACAGCGCTTCATTCCGGAAATCGACGACGGCGACAAGCGGATTCTGCTGATCGAGGGCGAGCCGGTGCCCTGCGCGCTGGCCAGGATCCCGGCCCCCGGAGAATCAAGGGGCAATCTGGTGGTGGGGGCCCGGGGGGTGGGCCGGGAGCTGACCCCCAGGGATCGATGGCTGTGCGGCGAGGTGGGCCCGGTGCTCAAACGCATGGGGATCATGTTCGCCGGACTCGATGTCATCGGCGACTACCTGACGGAAATCAACGTCACCAGTCCGACCGGAATACGCGAACTGGATCGCGCATTCGATGTCGACATCGCCGGTCTGCTGATGGAAGCGATCGAAGCCGGGCTCCCGGCATGATCCCGGGCCGGGCAGCGTTGCCGGCCGGTCCCGGAAACCTCGGGGCCGGCCCGCCGAGGTGGCGGCCCCGGATGCCGGGATGCGATAATGGCCGCACGCCCGACCGATCGCTTCTCCCATGAGCACACTGCAAGACCAGTTCCTGATCGCCATGCCCAGCATGAAAGACCCGAATTTCAGTGGCACCGTGACCTACCTTTGCAAGCACGACCACCAGGGCGCTCTGGGTATCATCATCAATCGCCCCCTGCGCATGCGGGTTTCGGAGATATTTCAGCAACTGTCGCTGGATGTGGTCGATGAGTCCCAGGCCGGCCGTCCGGTGATGGGCGGCGGGCCCGTTCAGGTTGACAGGGGCTTCGTGATCCACCAGTCCAGCGATCCGTTCGACAACACCCTGAACGCCACCGGCACCGGGATCAAGGTCACGGTTTCCCAGGATATCCTCGACTCCATGGCACGCGGCGCGGGCCCTCAGCGGGCTTTGGTGGCGCTGGGGTATGCGGGCTGGGACCGCGGCCAACTCGAGGCCGAAATCGCCGCCAACGCCTGGCTGAATGCTCCCGCGGACCCTTCGGTCATCTTCGAGACGCCGTTCGAGAAGCGCTGGGCGGCGGCCACGGCATTGCTCGGCGTCGATATCGTCCACTTGTCCAGCTATGCGGGACATGCCTGAGTGCGGCGCGGGCGGCCTGAATTGACCGCCGCCGCCGATCGCAACATCCTGCTCGCGTTCGACTTCGGGCGTCGGAGAATCGGCGTCGCCACGGGGAACCTGTTCACCGGCACGGCCACGCCGCTCGCGACGCTGGATGCGACGGGTGGGCCGCCATGGCGCCTCCTCGACCATTCCATCGATGAGTGGCGTCCGGGACGCCTGCTGGTCGGAATTCCAGGGGGCGATGGCGCGACGGAAGTGGCCGCGGGCGCCCGCGAATTCGTCAGCGCCCTGGAACGCCGCTATCGACTCCCGGTCGTCACCGCCGACGAATCGTTCAGCTCTTGCGCGGCGGAATCGCGGCTGCGTGAGGCCAGGGCTTCAGGCCACATGAAGCGGCGTGTCAGAAAGGGCGATATCGACAGCCAGGCAGCTTGCGTGATCGCCGAACAATGGATGGGCCACAGATGCGGCAGCGCCGTTGCGGATAGATTCGACAGGCCATGACGTGACCCATCCCGAGACACGCGGCACGATCCACCTGGAGGACGCCGAAGTCCTTTCGCAGGAGCGCTTTCCCGGGGATCAATTCGTCCTGCGCGTGCGCGCGCCCGGATGCGCCGCCCGCGCCGTCCCGGGCAGTTTCGCGCACCTGGCGTGCGACGAGGCGATTCCCATGCGCCGTCCCCTGTCGATCATGCGCGCCAGCCCCGCGGAGGGTTGGCTCGATTTCCTCTACAAGCCCGTCGGCCACGGGCTGGATATTCTCGGTCAGCGCGTCCGCGGCGATTCCGTCAGCGTGCTCGGACCGATCGGTAACGGTTTTGCACCCGATCCCGCACGGCCCGAGATCATGGCCATCGGCGGCGGGGTGGGCATCCCGCCCATGGTGTTCCTCGCCGAACGCCTGAAGGACGATCCGAGGTTCCAGGTGCTGGTGTACATGGGGTCGGAAGTGCCCTTCCCGTTTCGTCTGGCCGACGGAGAAATCAAGGTCCCCGGCGTGCCCGCACCGGTCTCGAGCAGCGTTGCCATGCTGGAGTCCTGGGGCGTCGGTTCGCGGCTGGCCAGCAACGAGGGTTATGACGGCTGCTTTTCCGGATTCGTCACGGACCTGGCCCGGCTTCGGCTGCAGGCCCTGTCCGACGGCCAACTGGACCAGGTTCAGGTCTTCGGTTGCGGTCCGACGGGCATGCTGGAGGCGACGGCCGATCTGGCAAAAGAATTCGACCTGCCTTGCCAACTGGCACTGGAGGAATACATGGCCTGCGCGGTGGGCGGCTGCGCCGGCTGTACGGTCCTGCTCAGCACGCCGGACGGTCCCGCCATGAAGCGCGTCTGTGTCGACGGACCGGTTTTCGACGCCCGGCAGGTCTACCCGGCTTGAATGTATTGACGCGCCGGGCGAACTGTCCACCATTGCCATTGTTACTGCCGGTGCAGCCGTCACCCGGAATATCGGCCTGAATCGACCGTCCCGCCCCTTCCCGTTCGGGATATGGTTGTGCCGACCTACGAACTACATCAATCGCTTGCGTCCATTCTTCGTTGGGCTGCGGAAGTCGAACCAGGCACCGTGCCGGTCAAGTCCGATCCCCGGTGTGTGCCGTGTCGGCCGTGATAAGGCCCTTTTCGAGCAGTTTGCGAACGGACTGCTCAAGCGTCCACATGCCCCGGGACCTGCCGGTCTGGATGGCCGAGTACATCTGCGCGACCTTGCCTTCACGGATGAGGTTGCGGATTGCGGGCGTTGCGATCATGACTTCATGGGCGGCAACGCGCCCCCCGCCGCAGCGCCTGAGCAGCGTTTGCGCAATCACGGCCCGCAGCGATTCGGCGAGCATGCCCCGGACCATCGCTTTCTCGGACCCCGGAAAGACCTCCACGATTCGGTCCACCGTCTTGGCCGCGGAACTGGTATGCAACGTGGCCAGCACCAGGTGGCCCGTTTCGGCGGCGGTCAGAGCCAGCCGGATGGTTTCCAGGTCGCGCAGTTCGCCGATGAGCAAGACGTCCGGGTCTTCGCGCAGTGCCGACCGCAGCGCCGCGGCGAACCCCCGCGTGTGCCGATGGACTTCGCGCTGGTTGACCAGCGAACGCTTGCTTTCGTGAACGAACTCGATGGGGTCCTCTATCGTGATGATGTGTTCCGGCGAGTGGGTGTTGATGTGGTCCACCATGGCCGCCAGCGTGGTCGACTTGCCGGATCCCGTGGGACCCGTGACCAGGACCAGCCCGCGGCGGGCCGCGGCGATGTCCCGGAAGACAGCCGGGGCTGCCAGCTCGTCCAGTGACGGGACCGCCGACGGGATCGTCCGAAACACCGCCGCGCAGCCGCGGCGCTGAACGAACGCGTTGACCCGAAACCGCGCAAGCCCCGGTGACTCAAATGAGAAATCGGCTTCGAGATTCTCCGCGAACTGCTGCCGCTGATTGTCGTTCATGACCGCGTGCACCATACTCTGTACCCGCTCATGGGACAGTGGCGGCGTATCGGTTGCCCTGACGTCGCCGTGAACCCGGATTCTCGGCGCCAGGCCCGCCGACAGATGCAGGTCCGAAGCGTCGCTCTCGACCGCGAAGGCGAGCAGATGCGCGATGGCCTCGGCCGGCGGCAAATCGCCCGGCGGCGAGTCGCCTGGCAACGCCGCCGGGGCAAGCCCGGCAGTTTGAGATGATTGTTGAATCGAAAAACCTCCCGGCAAATGACTCCCAGGTCGCGCAGCGCCTCGAAAATGTTCGCGGCCGCGTGCGGGCGTCGCTGCGAGACGCCGGCCGGGGCGCGGATGAAGTGCTGCTGCTTGCCGTCAGTAAACAACAACCGGTACGCGGAATTGAAGCGGCATTTCTGGCCGGACAGTCCAGTTTCGGGGAAAACTACGTCCAGGAGGCCCGCGCCAAGATCGCGGCGCTTGCGTCGTTGCCTATTGCCTGGCACTTCATCGGCCGGCTTCAGGCCAACAAGAGCCGCGAAGTGGCCGAGCGCTTCCAGTGGGTCCATACCCTGGACCGCATCCGGATCGCCAGGCGGCTCAACGATCAACGCCCGTACGGCGCACCGCCGCTGAACGTGTGCATTCAGGTCAACCAGGCAGGGGAGCCGGGCAAGGGAGGGGCCGAACCGGACGACGTGGAAGATCTCGCCCGGCAAATCGGCCGATTCCCCCGGCTGAGGCTGCGGGGCCTGATGACCATACCGCCGGCCGCCACCGGTTCCGCCCGATTCTTCGCCGAACTTCGCAGCCTGCGGGATCGGCTCGTCTCACTGGGAATCCCCATGGACACGCTTTCCATGGGCATGTCTGCGGACCTTGAGCAGGCTGTGGCCGCCGGCAGCACCATCGTGCGCATCGGCACCGCCATCTTCGGCCCGCGCACGGCCCCGGGGAAGACAAATGAGGAACAGTGACGCGGGCGCATGCTATCTTTCGCTCCGGACCCGGAAGCGCCTGCCGCCTGTCTCGATCAAGAAAACCTGATTTACCCCGCGAACCATGCGTAGCTCACTCTTTTACCTGGTCAAGGCGCTTGGCGACCTTTATCTGCTCGCCTTTCTGTTGCGATTTCTTCTGCAATGGGTGCGAGCCGACTTCTACAACCCCTTTACCCAGGCCATCGTGCAGATCACCAATCCGCTGGTGCGGCCCGCGCAGCGATTCATTCCGACGTCACGCAACGTGGATGTCCCGACCCTGACGGTGCTGGTGGTGCTGGAGGGCATTCTTACCTGGTTTCTGCTCTACATCGGCGGTTCACCGTCGGGGACCATCGCGCCGTTGCCGATCCTGATTTTCTTTCGCCTCATCAGCCTTGTGCTCTGGTTCTACTCGGTCAGCATCCTTATCCATGTCATCCTGAGCTGGGTCGGCCCGGGAGGCCGTCATCCCGTCGCGGCCGTGCTGGCCGACCTCAACGAACCGATCCTCCGCCCCGCCCGGCGGATCCTGCCCACCATCGCCGGCCTCGACCTGTCCCCCCTGCTGGTGCTGATCATCGTCCAGGCCGCGTCCAGACTGCTTCCCCTGCCCGGCTACCTGAGCTGATACTCGCCCGGCGAATCCCAGACGCGCTTGAGGGGTGCGCTTGGGCGGTGCAGGCGGACAGCAGGTGCGCGCGTCGTGGGCGCGGAGCGGGCCAGGGACGGCACCGAGCGACGCGCCCCCGATTGGAGCCCCGCCAGGGATGGCGGGGCGGAATTGAGCGCGCACGCGCTGTCCGCCTGCGCCGCCCAAGCGCCCCGACGCCACCTCGACGCCAGCCGTCGAGACGCGGCCGTCAGTGCTCGCCCTTGACGAGATTGCGGATACGGATGAGATCGCCGTGGGGCACGTACAGCAGCCCCGCGACCTTCCTGACAAGGTGATCCTCGTGCTTGTCCAGGCGGCTGTCCGCCATGGCGACCCGCCACAGCATCTCGATCACCGAGCGCTTCTCAGCGAGCGTCAACCGTTCGTGGAGAACGCGCGTAAACGATTGCAGCGAGACCGAGTGATCCGCCTCCTGTTCCGCCTCCCGGATCAGCAACCTGGTTTCGTCGTCGGGAAGATCGAAGTGCCCCTGCAACAGGTCGAATACCGCCTTGCTCTCGGCAACGTCCTCGTCATAGTCGGCGCGAACGACTTCGACCAGAAGCGTCGCCGTGGACAGGCGAATGGCATGATCGCGGTCGCCATCGTCCTCCCCGGCATCCGCCAGGGTCCTGTTGAGCATTTCGCGAAGTTCTCTGAGCATGCAAGCGGCCGTTGTTTCCCCCGTTGCGGCGTCCGGCTCCGTCAGCGACCGGCCGAATGACCGGGACGGGAGGCGGTCCGTGCCTGGCGCGGATCAACCCCCGTCGTCGGCATCGAAATCCAAGGATGCGGAATTGATACAGTACCGGAGTCCCGTGGGCTGCGGGCCGTCTTCGAAAACATGGCCGAGGTGAGCGCCGCACCGGGCGCACAGCACCTCCTCCCGAACCATGCCATGGCTCACGTCCCGCGATGTGGCCACCGCTTCGGACGAAGCCGGTTCCCGGAAGCTCGGCCATCCGCTTCCCGAATCGTATTTTGCGCCGGAGGCGAAAACCCCGTCTCCGCAACAGACGCAGCGATACATGCCGGATGCCTTGTGGGCGTTGTACTTGCCGGTGAACGGGCGCTCGGTGCCCGCCTCCTGGGTCACGTGATATTGCTCCCGGCTCAAACGGGCTTTCAGCTCCTCCTTCGAGGGATTCGACTGCTTTTTCATTGGCGCTCCCGGTTGCCTCGCACCGCGGCATGTCCCCGGACCGTCGCGGCGAACCATGCGGGCGGCGAACCCATTGGCGGCGTAATGGTATCGTACCCGCCCGATGAACGGCATCATCGAATTCACGGGCCTGACCAAGAGCCATGGCCGGACGGAGGTATTCCGGAATCTGGACCTGGTAATTTCAAAGGGGCTCACGACGGGCATCGTTGGCGAAAGCGGCTGCGGCAAGTCCACGCTGCTGCAACTGATCAACGGTCTTCAGAGGCCGGACCGGGGCGCCGTGCACACCTTCGGCCGACCGGTCCCCGAGCGCGACCTGGTGGCGTTTCGCCGCCGCATCGGCTACGCGGTCCAGGGGACCGGCCTGTTTCCACACATGAGCGTGGCAAGGAACATCGCCCTGCTGGGCGAACTGGAGGGCTGGCCCGGTTCGAGGATTCGCGCCCGCACCGCGACGCTCATGGACCTCATGGCCCTGGATGGCGAACTGGCGTCCCGCTATCCCCACGAACTCTCCGGCGGCCAGCAGCAACGCGTGGGCATCTGCCGGGCCATGTTTCTGCAGCCGGACATTCTGCTGCTGGATGAACCGTTTTCCGGCGTGGACCCACTCACGCGGGCCGACATTCACGAGCAGTTTCTCGGGCTCATGGGATCGGAGGCCACGACCGTGGTGCTGGTCACGCACGACATGGGGGAAGCCGGGCGCCTGGCCGATGAGATCGTTGTCATTCGCGATGGGGCGATCGTCCAGCAGGGTCCGGCGGAGCGCGTCAGGCGATCTTCCGACGCCTACGTGGCGCGGCTGTTCGGCGCAAGGACGGGTTCGTGAACGTGATCCGGCGTATCTGGCAACACGTCGCGACCGGGCATCGCGCCCAAGTGGGGCCACGAGTTGCGAACCGGCCACGAGCTACGCCAGCACTGCGAAACCACCATGGAAACCCGCGGGCAGCGCCGGGAAGCAACCGCGGTGGTACCCGGCGAGCCGCCGCGTCCCCGGCAGGGGTCATCCTGGTCCTGGTCGCGCTGGGCCTCTCGTGGGCCGCCAACGCCCAGACGCGTCCCGTCGTCATAGGAAGCAAGACCTTCACCGAGAGCTACCTGCTCGCGGAAATGATGGCGCAGGTACTGGAAGACCGCGGTTTCGAAGTCCGGCGCCAGACCGGGCTGGGCGGCACGCTGGTCGCGTTCCAGGCGCTGCAGTCGGGCGAGATCGACGCCTACCCCGAATACACCGGCACGCTGGCGCAGGCCGTTTTCGAAGTGCAGGGCGAGCTGGACGAAGCGCAACTGAATGCCCGGCTGGCGCCCCTCGGGGCGGAATTGCTGCCCCGGCTCGGATTCAACAACACCTACGCCATTGCCGTGACCGGGGAGACGGCGTCGCGCCTCGGCCTCGAGCGGATTTCCGACCTGGCGGCCCTGCCCGATCTTCGATTCGGCTTCAGCCACGAGTTCCGGGACCGCGCGGACGGTGGGCCGGGCCTGCAGCAACGCTACGGGCTGCCGCAGACTTCCAGCGGCATCGAACACGGCCTCGCGTACCTTGCGCTCCTTCAAGGCGACATCGACGTCACCGACGCCTACTCCACCGACGGAGACCTGCTCAGGTACGACCTCAGGGTGCTGGAGGACGATCTGGAGTTCTTTCCCGCCTACCTGGCGGCGCCGCTCGTGCGGTCCGATCTGGATGCCGGCGTCAAGGCGGCTCTGTCCGCGCTGACCGGCCGCCTGGACGATGAGACCATGCGTGCCCTCAACGCCGAGGTGGCGGTGGAGGAACGCACCTTCGCGCGGGTTGCCGGAGACTTCCTGCTCGCGCAGGGTCTGGTGACGGCCACCGGAACCCGGCCGCCGACGCTCCGGGACAACCTGGCGCGGAACACGCTCACCCACCTGAAACTGACGGCCATCGCCGTACTGGCCGCCTGCGTGGTGGGGGTCGGCCTGGCCCTCCTGGTGTACCGCTCTCCGGCGCTCTCGGCGGGCGTCCTGTACGTCGCCGGGCTGCTGCAGACGATCCCCTCCATCGCGCTGCTGGCGCTGATGATTCCCCTTGCCGGCGTCGGTCAGGTACCCGCCATCATCGCCCTGTTTCTGTATTCGCTGCTACCCATCGCGCGCAACACGATCACCGCGCTCATCACCATCGACCCGCTGCTGCGGCGCGTCACCCAGGCGCTGGGCCTCAGCGAACTGGAGCAGTTGCGCCACGTCTACGTGCCGCTGGCCCTGCCCCACATGCTCGCCGGCGTGCGGATCGCCGCGGTCGTCAGCATCGGCACGGCCACGCTTGCCGCCTTCATTGGCGCCGGCGGCCTGGGCGAACCCATCGTCACCGGGCTGGCGCTGAACGACACCGGCCTCATACTGCAGGGCGCGATACCCGCCGCCCTTCTGGCGCTGAGCGCGGAGCTCATGTTCGAGGGTCTTGAGCGCTGGCTGGTCCCTCGTCACCTTGTGGCCCGGCGGGTGGCCTGATGCTCCATCAATCCGATACGCAATGGTCAGGTTGATGGAGCACTGCCACCCAGCAACAGCGAATTGACGCGGCGAACGAAGGCCGCCGGCTGCTCCAGGGGCCGTCCCTCCACCAGCGTGGCCTGCTCCAGCAGCAGCCACGACAGATTCTCGAAACGACTCTCCTCGCCGGTTTCGCCCAGCATGCCGACCAGCGGGTGGTCCAGGTTGATCTCGAGCGAGGGTACGGTTTCCGGCGGTTCCTGGCCCGTGGCCTTGAGCAGCTCGCGCATCTGGAATCCCATATCCTGCTCGCCGATCACGAGACAGGCGGCGGACTCCTTCAGCCTGTCGCTCACCCGGACCTCGTCCACCTTGTCCCGCAGCACGCGCTTGATCCGCTTGAGCAGGTTCTTCTGTTCCTTGGTGAGATCGGCCTCGACCTTCCTGTCGGACTCGTCATCGCCCAGATCGAGCTCTCCCCGGGTGACGTCCCTGAACGGCTTGCCCTTGTACTCGGTGAGGTACTGCATGACCCACTCGTCGATACGGTCGGACAGCAACAGCACCTCGATGCCGCGCTCGCGCAGCGATTCAAGGTGCGGGCTGGTGCGGGCCGCCTCGGGCGTATCGGCGATGAGGAAGTAGATGGCGTTGTGCTCCTCGCCGGCGGCTTCGAGGTAGTCGTCCAGCGCGCGGTCCTGTGACAGATCCTCGCTGGCGGTACTGTTGAACCTCAGCAGGGCGGCGATCTTTTCCTGGTTGCCCGGGTCTTCGGCAAGCCCTTCCTTTAAGGCCACACCGAACTCCCGCCAGAAGGTGGCGTATTTCTCCGGGTCTTCTTTCGCCAGGCGCTCAAGCATGGCCAGTGTGCGCTTGGTCAGGGCGCTCTTCATCACGCCCACCACCGGATCCTGTTGCAGCAGTTCGCGGGACACGTTGAGCGACAGGTCGCCGGAGTCCACCACACCGCGGATGAACCTCAGGTAGAGCGGCAGGAATTGCGTCGCCTCGTCCGTGATGAAAACGCGCTGCACGTAGAGCTTGACCCCTCGCGGCGTCTCGCGGTTCCACAGGTCCCAGGGCGCGGCCGAGGGCACGTACAGCAGGCTGGTGTATTCCCGCCTGCCCTCCACCCGGTTATGGCTCCAGATCAGCGGGTCCTTGAAGTCGTGGGCGATGTGCTTGTAGAACTCGACGTATTCCTCGTCCTCGACTTCCGTGCGGGGCCGCGCCCACAGCGCCTTGGCCTTGTTGACGGGCTCGTCGGTAGCGGGGTCGTCGGATTCGTCGTCCTTGCCCGCGGTCCTGAGCGTCACCGGAAACGCAATGTGGTCGGAATACTTCCGGATCAGGCTGCTTACCCGATAGGACTCGAGAAACTCCTTCTCGTCCTGCTTCAGCGTCAGCGTGATGGTCGATCCCCGGGACGCCTTCTCCGCCGGTTCCAGCGTGTAGCTGCCGTCGCCGCTGGAAGTCCAGCGCACCGACTCTCCGGCGCCGGCGCCGGCGCGGCGGCTGAGCACCTCCACGTTCTCGGCGACGATGAACGCAGAGTAGAAGCCGACCCCGAACTGACCGATGAGAGCGGAATCCCTGGCGGCCTTGCCGTCGAGGGATTCGAGGAACCGCGCCGTCCCGGAGTGCGCGATGGTGCCCAGTTGCTCGACGATCTCGTCGCGGCTCATGCCGATGCCGTTGTCGCTGACGGTCAGCGTGCCGGCATCCGGATCCAGCGTCACCTCGATCCCCAGGTCCGGCTCTTCGTCCAGGAGTTCCGGCTGGCTCAGCGATTCGAAGCGCAGCCGGTCGTTGGCGTCGGAGGCGTTGGAAATCAGCTCGCGGAGAAAGATTTCCTTGTTGCTGTACAGCGAGTGCACCATGAGATGCAGCAGCTGCTTCACCTCGGCCTTGAAATCGAAGGTAGTCGGTTCCCTTGCTTCGCTCATCGATGACCTCCCGGGTCGCTCGCCCGATGTGGGCTAGGAGTTTTCGCAGCGGACTCGCTACGCTGACGCGCAGGGAACTTTGTCCACGCACGCGACGCGGGAGAATCGCATTATGTTAAATGGCGCCAACGTAACCTATTGAAATAACAGGAGTCTGAATTTAGTTCCATGCAAGCCTGCGCCGTAGGAATTCACGGCTGCAAATCCGCTATCGCGAATTCCTACGGCGCAGGCTCCTAGATGGGGGCCGGGAGCGTCATTATCAAGGCTGGATTTCGATGGGCATTCCCTCGGCGGTCATCAGCCAGATGTCCACCATGTCGGCGTTGGAGACCGCGATGCATCCGTCGGTCCAGTCCATTCCCTCCCCGCGCATGGCCGGGTACCGACCGTTGTTGGGGTCGCCGTGGATCATGATCATCCCGCCGGGGTCCACGCCGGCGGCTGCGGCCAGTGCGATATCCCGTTCGTTGGGGTAGGACACCTTGAGCGCCATGAAGTAATCGCTTTCGGAATTCTTCCATTCGAGATAGTACCGGCCTTCCGGGGTGCGAAAATCGCCGGACTCCCGCTTCGGGCCTTTCGGAGCCAGGCCCAGGGCAATGTCGAAACTGCGCAGGATATCTCCTTCCCTGTACAGGTGGAGCTTGCGTTCCGACTTGACGACGAGAATCCGGTCCGCTTGTGGGTGTTGCGGCGAAAGTTCGTTGGCGGCGCTGCCGCCGGGATGCGGACAAGGCGCCAACAGCAGGAGCAAAGGACCCATCAACCGACCCATGGGCACGGTACTCTAAGCCAAAGGGTCCGACTGGATCAACGGCGGCTATTGGAACGCGGCCATTGCGGTGTTCGGGTCGACCTGCACAGATCCGCGTCCGGTTTCCGATACTCCATCAACCCGACAATCGCGTATCGGGCTGATGAAGGCCGACGAGGCATGGATTGCAAATGGCATATGCCCATCGCCAGAATTTGACCCATCCGTAGGCATTCGGGCCGTGCAAGGTGCAAGGAGTCTAGTGCTGCGACAACTCCTAGAAGCGCTTCAGCGCCGCGATGCGCTCTTCCAGCGGCGGATGGGACATGAACAGCCGCTTCAGGCCGGTGGCGCGCGAGGAGGAAATCCCCATGGCGCGCATGGACTCCGGCAATGCCGAGGGCTCGTGCGCCCGGCGCAGCCGCTCCAGCGCGTTGATCATGTTTTGCCGTCCGGCAAGCTGCGCGCCGCCCTGGTCGGCGCGAAATTCCCGCCGGCGGGAGAACCACATCACGATGGTGCTGGCCAGGATGCCCAGGACGATCTGCGCGACGATGCTGGCGATGAAGAACCCCGGCCCGTAGCCGCGCTCGGTCCTGAAGATGAGCCGGTCCACCAGGAAGCCGATGATGCGCGAGAAGAAGATCACGAACGTGTTGACCACTCCCTGGATCAGGCTCAGGGTCACCATGTCTCCGTTGGCGACATGGCTGACTTCGTGGCCGAGCACCGCTTCGAGCTCACCGCGCGACAGGCGCCCGAGCAGTCCCGTGCTCACCGCCACCAGCGCGTTGTTGCGGTTCATTCCGGTGGCGAACGCGTTGATGTCGGGCGAATCGTAGATCGCCACCTCCGGCGTGCCGATGCCGGCGGTCTGCGCCTGCCGCTTGACGGTGTTCACCAGCCAGCGTTCGGTCTCGTTGCGGGGGTCATCGATGACCCGCGCCCCGGTGAGGCGCTTCGCCGACCACTTGGAGATCGCCAGCGAGATGAAGGACCCCGCAAATCCGATGACCGCGGAGAAGATCAACAGCGACTGAAGATCCAGTTGGGTGCCCTGCTCGTTGAGCATCGACTCGATGCCCAGAAGTTGCATGGCGACCGTCAGGACCAGCAGGACGGCCACGTTGGTGGCGAGGAACAGTGCGATGCGTTTCATATTGACTCCGAAGCCGGGCTGAGTACGCCCCCGGCCAAGACCGTGTGATTGATTAAGAAAATAAGGATAATCGCCGCAAATGCAAGTGCCGGAACCACCTCGCACCATCGGATCGGGCGGTCCCGGCGCAAATTCCCGGACATGCCCGCAAAAAACTTGATGTCACCGCTCAGATTCTGGATGCCGCGATACTGGCACGTCTGGATATTCTACGCTTGGCTTCGGGCGGTCGCACCACTGCCGCTGCGATTCAGGGTCGCCCTCGGCAAGCTCCTTGGGCGCATGCTGTGCCCGCTTTTTCGAGGCAAGTGCCGCACGGTCCGGCGCAACTTGGGAGCCTGCTTTCCCGATCTGCCCCGGCGCGAACTGGGCAAACTGCGCAGGCGCCACTACGAGTCCGTGGGGATCGGCCTGACGGAACTGGCCACGGCGTGGTTCGGCGCCCCCGAGCGTCTGCGCCGGACGGTTCGCGTCGAAGGGCGCGAGCACCTTGAAGAAGCCCTGGGCAAGGGCAGGGGCGTGCTGTTGTTCTGCGGGCACTTCACGCCCATGGAACTCGTTCACGGGGCGATAAGGCCGTTGTGTCCGAACCTGACCGCCATGTACCGGCCCATGCGCAACGAATTGATGGACCGGATCATCATCAGGGGCCGCAGGCAGCACATCGACGAACTGATTTCAAAGTACAGCGTCAAGACGTTGCTGAGGCGGCTGTCCGAGAATGCCGCGGTCCTCTACCTTGCGGATCAGAGCCACCGTGGAAAGTACAGCGCTCCGGTGCCGTTCTTCGGTATGCCGGCCATGACCAGTACCGCCGTCAGCCGCATCCTCAAGATCAGCGGAGCCGCCCTGCTTCCGCTGCATTTCAGGCGACTTGACGACGGGAGCGGCTATGTGGCGACCATCGATCCGCCGATGCATGGCATGCCGAGCGACGATCCGGTCGCCGATACGGCTCGGTTGATGCAGTCCATGGAAAACCACATTCGCGCCAGCCCGGAGCAGTACGCCTGGATGCACCGGCGGTTCAAGGATATCCCCGACGGTTACCCCGACATCTACGCCTGACCGGCCCCGTCCGCCGACGGTCGATCCGGTCGAGGCTCGCTCGCCGGCGATATTTCCCGCGCGGCCGCCAACCCGGCGCGAGTCAGGGCGGAGAACGCCGTTGCGCTTGCCGGTAAAATTACCCGCAAACCCCGTAACCCCGATTGAAGTTCTCATGCGTTCCGCCGCCGAATCCGGTTCGATTTCCTACCGCCGCTTCCTGGCGCCGCGTTTCGCGCCCGCCTGGCTGTTGCTCGGCTGGATGAGACTCGCGGCCGCGCTGCCCTACCCCTGGCAGATCGCCGCCGGCAAGTGCATCGGGCGGGCCGGCCGGTATCTCACGCCCAAGACGCGTCGCGTGGTCGACCGAAACCTGCAAGCCTGTTTCCCCGAACTTTCCCCCGCGCAACGACGTCGTCTCGGCCGCGATCATTTTGCCGCCGTGGGAGCGGCTTTCTCCGAGATGGGGTTCGGTTGGTTCGCCCCCATGGAGCGCCTGCGCCGGCTGATACGCGTCGAAGGAGGCGAACATATCGAGTCTGCGCTGGCGCGGGGCAACGGCATCATCGTGCTGACGGCCCATTTCACCAGTCTCGAGACGGGCTCGTCCATTCTCCAGGAACTCTTTCCGGGCTTGAAAGCGGTCTACCGTCCCCAGCCCAACGAAATGATCGATGCCATGATCTCCCACGGGCGCCGGCGCATGCTCTCCGAACAGATCACCCAGGACAACATCCGCGCCATGGTGAGAACGCTGCGCGACGGGGGCGCAGTGGCCTATCTTGCGGACCTGGCGGGCCGGGGCAGGAACCGCGCGGTGATCCCGTTCTACGGGGAACCGGCCATGACGACCACCGCCGTCAGCAAGTTGGCGCGGATGACAGGGGCCACCGTACTGACCTACTTCTTCCGGCGCCTGCCGGGGCGCTCGGGCTACGTGGTCAATATCGGCCCTCCGCCGGACGGCTTCCCCAGCGACGATCCGGTTGCCGATACACGGCGCCTGGTCGAACGCCTGGAGGACTACATTCGCCTGGCGCCGGAGCAGTACATGTGGACCTACCGGCGCTTCAAGGGACGCCCGGATGCCTATCCGGATCTCTACGCTTCCGACCGATAGCCCCGCAGCATCCGCTGCCAGTCCGTATCTTCGAACGCCGCACTTGACTGGCGGGATATCTTGCGCAGCGAACGGCGCAGCCGTTTGAGATTTCGTCGCTTCCAATCTTCTCCGGAGCGAATGGCGCCGCGATCGAAATCCACCAGCGAAACGCGCCCTCCCCGACCCAGCAGCACGTTATGCGCATTCAGGTCCGCATGGTCCACGCCCCGGTCGTGGAAGCGGCGCAGGGTCGCGCCGACAGCTTCCCACGCGCCCTGGTCCATCTCGCCGGCAACCATGGTCGCCGCCATGGACCGCGTATCGGCGATGCGCTCCGTGATGATGTCGCCCCGCCAGGTCGGCCCGCTTCGGCGCACGTGCGCCGCCACGGGATTCGGGACAGGCAGCCCGCCGTCGTGCAGAGCGCGCAACAGGCGCCACTCCCTGAAAGCCCGTGTGCGTTCCAGACCCGTCCACAAGTAGCGGTCGGCGGTCAGGCGCGCCACCGCACCGCCGCGGCGATAGTGCCTCAGTGCCCAGGTCCGTTCCCCACGGCTGACGAACACCACGGCGCCGCGGCCCGGTTCCTCGCCGACGACGAGATCCCGCTCTCTCCAGTAGCGCTCCCGAAACCACTCCGCGGAAACAGGCGCCGGCTCTTCGCCCCGGACAAGAACGAAGCTCGGACCATGACGCTCGACACGCCAATCCGGACTGCCCGCAGACCGCCGTCGCTTTCCGCGCGGCTTCATCGACACCCGTCCCCGACCGGCGAGCGACGGTCCAGCGCGGTCATGGTCATGGCGGCAACATGGTCGACGGAAAACTCCATCATGCAATTGAAGTGCCCCAGCGGGCATTTCCGCTTGAAGCATGGGCTGCAATCCAGATTCCTGTAGAGGATATCCGCCCGATCGGTCAGCGGCGGCGTAAAGCGGGGGGACGTGGAGCCGTAGAGGCCGATCACGTGCGTATCCACGGCCGCGGCGATGTGCATCAGGCCCGAGTCGTTGGTCACCGCGACCGCGGCGGCGCCCAGGAGGTCGACCGCGTCGAGGAGCGCGGTCCTGCCGCACAGGTTGACGACATGGCCATGACCCGCCGCCGTCCTGACCTCCTCGCCCAGCTCCCGCTCCCTTGCGGACCCGAGTATCCAGACCTGCAGCCCCGCACCGGCCAGTCGCCCGGCCAACGCGCCGAAGCGGTCCGCGGGCCAGCGCTTGGCGGGTCCGTACTCCGCGCCCGGCATCAGCGCGACCGGCCGGGTCGCGAGCGTCAGGCCGAGGCGCTGAATGGCGGCGCGAAGGTTTTCCTCGTCCGTGCGCAATGACGGCCGTGGCGGCGGCGGCAGTTCCGCCTCGTCCCGCGGCACACCCAGCGCGATGAACCGCTTGACCGTCTGATCCAGCCGGCCGGGGTCGAACGGCCGTATGTCGTTGATGAGCGCGAATCTCCATTCGCCCCGGTAGCCGGTGCGCACGGGCACCGCCGCGAAAAACGGCGCCAGCGCGGCTTTCAGCGATCGGGGCAGCACGATCGCCTGCGCATAGCCCCTGTCCCGCAGACGCCGGCCCAGCCTCCAGCGTTTGCCGACGGCGACGTCGCCATGAGCCGCATCGAGCTCGATGGCCCGGCTCACTTCCGGCATTCGCTCCAGGATGGGCCTCGACCAGGGCGGGGCGATCACATGTATTCGCGCTCCGGGGTTGCGGCTCAACAGCAGCTTGTACAGCGACTGGGCCATGACCATGTCGCCGATCCATGCCGGACCCGCGATGAGCAGCTTATCGCCCGTGCCCACCGCCGTCCGAAGAAGATCCTTCAAGGGCATCCAGATACGACCTGACCCCGGACGCGACATCGGCGAAGGGCCGGTCGTAACCCGCGCGGCGCAGTTTGGCGATGTCCGCCTGGGTAAAGCTCTGGTAGGCGTTTTCCAGGTGCTCCGGAAATGGAATGTAGCGCTTGCGCCCGGTGCCGTGCCAGCCGATCACCGCATCGGCGAGTTCGTTGAACGTGGCTGCCCGGCCGGTGCCGACATTGAAGATCCCGGAGATCCCGGCATGCCGGCCGAACCAGAGGTTGACGTCGACCACGTCTTCCACGTAGACGAAGTCCCGCAACTGCTCGCCGTCGCCGTACCCGCCGCTGCCCCGGAACAGCCGGGCCTCGCCGTCCTTCCGCACCTGGCGGTGAAGCTGCCAGGCGACGCTGGCCATGGGGCCCTTGTGGGACTCGCGGGGTCCGTAGACATTGAAATAGCGCAGCCCGACGACCTGCGACGGGATTCCGTCAAGCCGCCGGCACACGTACCGATCGAACATCAGCTTGGAATACCCGTAAATGTTCAACGGGCGTTCCGTCCCGGCGTCTTCTTTGAAGCAATCGCCCCCGCCGTAGACCGCCGCCGATGAAGCATAGATCAGGGGCACGCCGGCGGCGACGCAATACTCGAACAGTTCCGTGGAATACCGGTAGTTGTTTTCCATCATGAACCGGCCATCCCATTCGGTGGTCACCGCGCAGGCGCCCTGGTGGTAGACGCGCCGGGGCACGAATCCCAGGCCGCCGTTCAACCGCTCAAGCAGCAGATCCTTGTCCCAGTAGTCGGCGATCTCGCAGTCCACGAGATTTTCGAACTTCCGCCCGTCGCTCAACTCGTCCACGGCGAGGATGTCGCGTTCACCCGCACGGTTGAGCCCACGCACCAGGTTGCTGCCCACAAACCCGGCGGCTCCGGTGACGATGATCATGCGGTCAGGTTTCGTCGGCGAGTCTGTAGCGGGTGCCGCAGTACGGGCATATGGCCGTGCCCGTGGCCTCGATCGGCAGGTAGACCTTGGGATGGGAATTCCAGAGATAGGCGTCCGGCAACGGGCAATGCAGCGGCAACTGCTCGGCGGACACCTGAACCTGCCGTTCTGCGTTCGGCGGTTTCAGGTTGTCCTGCACCTGTCCCGGGCGTATTCGCACTGCCTTGCCTCGAATTGCGGGGATGCCGATTATACCGGGATGATCGGCGCGGCTCATCGGTCTGCCATGCGGTTTAGTAGGCAAGATACCGCCCGGCAACTTTACTGCCAATCGAGACGCCATTCGGGGGGCATGGCCAAAATCGCTTCCCGGGCACCCTTGCAGTCGTGACGCCTGGCGCCGGGTTATAGGCCTTCACCCTTCAATGCCTCCATCAACCCAGCCAGCGGCAGCGTCTCCACGTCGTTGGGTTGCGGAAACTCCCGGGTGCCGCCGTAAACGACAATGCGCCGCCGGGCGCCGAGGTCGGCACAGGCGATGTGGAATCCCCTGGACGGCGCGGGCCGGCTCACCGAGCGCTTGATTTCAACCGCCCAACGGCGGCCGGGGTCGAATTCCAGAACGAGGTCAACCTCCGCGCCGGCCTGGGTGCGGTAGTAGAACGGCTGCACCCAGGCCGGGGCGGCGGCGAGCAGGTTTTCAATGACGAAACCCTCCCAACTGCCGCCGGCCACCGGATGGGCGAGCACGTCCTCCAGCCGACGCAGGCCCAACAGGGCGTGGACGATGCCGCTGTCCCGTAAATAGAGGCGCGGAGAGCGGACCAGGCGCTTGCCCACGTTCCCGGACCAGGGCGGCAAACGGCGCACCAGCAGGAGGTCCACCAGCAGATCGACATATCGGTTCAGCGTGCGCGTGTGGACGGCAAGCGACGAGGCCAGTTGCGCGGCGTTCAGCGGCGCGCCCTGGTTGTGCGCCAGCATGGTCCACAAGCGCCGCAAGGTTTCCGCGGGCAGGCGGGAGTCGAAAACCGGGATGTCCCGCTCAAGGTAAGTGCGAACGAGGTCGCGCCGCCAATCGAAGCTGGCCGCATCGCTGCCCGCAAGCCAAGCGCCCGGAAAACCGCCGCGCAGCCAAAGCCGATCCATTGATTCCTGTCCGGTCTCGCCGAGGTCCAGCGGCCCGAGCTCCCGATAGGCGATTCGGCCGGCCAGCGACTCCGCGCTCTGGCGCAACAGATCGGGCGATGAGGAGCCGAGCAGCAGGAAACACCCGGCGCCCCGGCCCGCGCGCCGGTGTTGATCGATCAGCCCGCGCAGCGTCTGGAACAGGCCCGGCAGGCGCTGCACTTCGTCAAGAATGACGAGCCGGCCCGCGTAGGTGGCCAGCAAGGCCCGCGGCTCGCTCAGAAGAGCCAGGTCTTCGGGATTCTCAAGATCGAGATATACGGCCCCGCGACCGGCGGCAATGCGATGGGCCAAGGTTGTTTTCCCCACTTGACGGGGCCCCAGAAGACCCACCGCCGATTGTTCCGCCAACGCGGATTCGATGATGGCCTGCAACCTGCGATGAACATATTTCATAGTTAATCAGGCAGTATAGTGCCTGATTTTCAAGGATCAAGGCTGATGCTGCATCAACCTGAAGCCGGCTACTCCCCCAGAACCTCCGCCCATAGGTTTCGAATCCAGGCGCGCTCCTCGGCGAAGGCGTCGCCGGCAACGACGCGATCGCTGCCGATCAACGCCAGTTCGTGGACGCTGCCGCGCAGGTTGAGGTAGATCGACTTGATGCGGTCGGTGGTGGCGCCCGGCACCAGACCGTTGCGCGCCAGCGCCTCCAGTTGGCGAACGTTGTCGGAATATTCCACCAGGTCCGGATGTTCCGCCGCATGCGCCAGCACCCAGTACTGGACCAGGAACTCGATGTCGGCCATCCCGCCGGCGTCCTGCTTGATGTCGAACTCGCCGCTGCTGGCGCGCGACAGTTCGGAGCGCATCCGCCGGCGCATTCTCACGACCTCGGCCTTCAGTTCCCCGCGATTCACGTGATGGATCAGGATATCGCGCCGTTCGCGCTCGAACGCCTCACGCACGTCGGCATCCCCTGCCACGGAACGGCTGCGCAACAGCGCCTGGTGCTCCCAGACCCAAGCCTGGGTCCGCTGGTATGACCGGAAGCTCTCCATGCTCGACACGAGCGCGCCCGACTGGCCGTTGGGACGCAACCGCGTATCCACCTCGTAAAGGCGGCCGTAGCGCGTCTGGATGCTCAGCAAGTTGATCAATCGTTGCACGAGCCGGAGCATGAAGACGCGGTTATCGACGGGCTGTGCGCCCGCGGTCCGCTGCGCCTCGCCACGGGAGTCATGCAGGAAGATCACGTCCAGGTCGGAACCGTAACCCAGTTCCAGGCCGCCGAGCTTGCCGTAACCGACGACCGCGAAGCCGACCCGCCGCCGCGATTCGCCCTTGCCGCACATGGGCGCGCCGTAGCGCTCGGCCACCTCCGCGTACGCCATGTCCAGGGCGTACGCCAGGATCAACTCGGCGGTGTCGGTGAGCCGGTCGCTGACCTTCATCAGCGGCAGGTTCGCCATCCGGTCGGCGACCGCGATGCGGAACACCGCGCCGCGCTGAAACGCGCGCATGACCTCGAGCTGCGCTTCAAGGTCGTCGGCCACGCGCACGCCGATCGCCCGGTCCAGCGTTTCCTCCAGTTCCTCGCGGGTGGGCGCGGCATCGAAAATGCGCTCGTCGAGCAGCTCATCGAGCAGCAACGGATGCTGTTCCACCAGCGTCACCAGGAACTCGCTGCGTTCGGCGAGCGCCAGCAACCGCGTCAGCGCGCCGGGGTTTTCGCCGATCAGCGCAAGATAGGCGCTGCGCCGGCAGATGGCCTGCAGCAGCGGAATGAGGCGGCTGACGATCCACGACGGGTTCCGGTACTCGCGCAGCCGCAACGCCAGGCGCGCCACCACTTCGGCCAGCCGCTGCCTCGAGACTTCGTCCATCCGGCGGTACAGGCTGCCGTTGCGCAGGCCGTGAAAGCTCTCCGCCACGGTCCCGGACTCGCGCACGCCCTCGCTTTCCAGCAGCCCGGCCATGTCCCCGCGCTCCCACGCAACCGCCCAGCGCTCATCCAGCTCCGGGCCTTGACCGCCCGGGGACTTGCCCGCACCCTCGTCCCGGCGCCTGCCGCTTTTCGAGGCTTCGCCATCGCCGCGGCTCTCGCCGCGTTCATCGAACGCGAACCTGTCGAACTCCGCTTCGACGAGCTGGCGATGCGTCTCAAGTTCGACGGAAAACGCCTCCCAGGAGGAGCTGCCCATCGCCCAGGCCAGTATTTCCTTGGATTCCGCGTCTGCGGGCAGGCGCTGGGTCTGTTGGTCCTCCATCGCCTGCAGGCGGTTTTCCAGCGTGCGCAGGAGTCGATACGCGCGTTCGAGTTCGGAGACGGTTCCGGACTGAAAGACGCCGGTGAATTCGAGCCGCCGCAGCGACTGCAGCAGCGAACGGCTCCGCAACGCCGGGTTCTGCCCGCCCCGGACCAATTGAAACGCCTGCACGATGAATTCGATTTCGCGGATGCCGCCCGGACCGAGCTTGATGTTGTCGGCCAGGTTGCGCCTGGCCACTTCATCGGCAATCAGGGCTTTCATCTGGCGCAGCGAACGGAACACGCCGAAATCGATATAGCGGCGGTAGACGAAGGGTGTAACGACCTCGTCGAAGAGTTCGGCGCCGTGGCGCCGGCCCGTCACGAGCCGGGCCTTCTGGTAGGCGTAGCGCTCCCAATCCCGACCGTGCCGGATCAGGTAATTCTCCAGCGCCGACACGCCGAGCGCCAGCGGGCCGCTGGAACCGAAAGGCCGCAGGCGCGTATCGACGCGGAACGCCGCGCCGTCCGCGGTCGGTTCATTGAGCAACTTGATCAGCAATTGTCCCAGGCGGCGGAAGTACTCATCCGGGCGGGTGTGGGAGTGACCCTCGAAAACCAGCTCTTCCGGATACAGGAACACCAGGTCCACGTCCGAGGAAAAGTTGAGTTCGCCGCCGCCCAACTTGCCCATGGCCAGGATCATCATTTCCACCGGCGCGCCGTTGCCGTCCGCGGGCTGCCCGAAACGCCCCCGCAACTTCGCCTGCGCATAGCCGTGCGCGGCAACGATGGCGCCGTCGGCCAGCAGGGAGAGGTCCGCGAGGTTCGTGTCCAGGTCCGACCATCCCGCCAGGTCCCGCCATGCGAGGCGCGCCATCTCCACGTGGCGCACCTGCCGGAGCACGGTCATCGCCTCGGCGTCGGTGCGGCCGCCGAGGTCGAACCGCTCCGCCAGGAGTTCCAGAGAGAGCGGTTCATCATTCGCCAGGCGTTCCAGCAACGCCTGCGGATGCCGAATCAGCGTGGTCAGGGCAAAGTCGCTGCAGATCGCCACGCGGGGCAGCGTTTCCGCCGCCCGCGGATGCTCGGCGAGCAGATCGTCGGGAATCGCGGCAAGGCGTTCCCCGACATGCTGCCATCGCCCGGCGAGTTGCGGCGGCAAGTCGGTCGGAGCGGTCAGGTCCATCGGCATTTCCCGGTGCTGCATCAACCTTGCGATGTCGTATCGGCGCCCCATGCGTTGACAGCGCGAAGGCTGCCTCCATCGCGTGCGGGCGCAGACCGAGACTCTATCATCCGGAAGCCCGCACCGTTCATCGTGAAGCCCGCACCGTTCATCCGTAAACCTGCACCGGTGGCGATCGCCGCATGGAACCTGCAGCCGTGACTTGCCGCGGCGCAGGCGCCCGGGCAAGGCGTTAGCCCGACTTCGACAACTCGGCGTTTTGTCGCTTGTAACTTATTGATTTTCTGTTCGAGAACGCGAAAGGTCGGCACTACGGCAGCGCCGTGAGATCGTCGCTTCGACGATGATCTAGGCCGATATCCGTGGGGGCGGCTGTTCGGGCAGTTTCATCTTGAGTTGGTGCAGCAGCAGTTGCTGGTCGCGGGTTGGATCGGTGCGCCGGGGCAGGACGAGATGCCGCCCGTCAGTGGTCGGCAGATGCACATCGACCATTTGCATGGTGGCGAACTTCTCCAGGATCGCCCGGGGCGTCAGTCCCGGGGCGTGCGGTCGGGCCAGGTTTTTCAACGTCACATGCAGGCAGTAGGCGATGAAGGCGACAAAGATGTGCGCTTCGATCCGATCCTCGCGCTGATGGAAGATCGGCCGGATGGCCAGATCGTGCTTCAGTTCCTTGAACGCCTGCTCGATCTCGGAGAGCTGCATGTAGTAGCGCCACAAGGTCGCCGGGTCCTCACCGGTGAGGTTGGACCGCAGCAAATACCGGCCCTCGCGGCGCCGGGCTTGGCGCAGCCGCTCGCGCCGCAGTGAGAACGTGAACGTCTCGGCCGTCACCGCCTCCCGGGCCTTGGGCAAGCCGATGTCCACCAGATGCCAGGCGCGCCCCGCCTCCTTCTTTGCGGCGCCCAGCTTCAGCAGCAACTCGTCGCGTTTCAGCGATTGGCGGCGCAACTCGTGCAAGCGGCGCCACAATTTCTTCAGTCGGCGCCGGCGCATGCCGCGTTCCTTCAACACGCGCGCCCGGCTCTGGGCCAGGATGTGCAGTTCCCCGTCCCTGGCCAACAACTTCACCTCCACCGACTCGCGAACCTGCCGCCAGGGCTTGCCCACGAACGCCTTCTCCAGTTTGCTCAATCGGCCCTTGGGCGTGCCCACCAGGTAATGCACCGGTGCCGGCCCCGTGCGCATCGCCTCCAGCGTCGCCTCGGTGGGAATGCCCCGGTCCATGATCCAGACCCGCTCGGATCGCCCGTATTGCGCCTCGATCTTCTTCAGAAACCCCGCCAGCGTGGTCTTGTCGGAGGTGTTGCCCGGCATCACCTCGTAGGCCAGCGGAAAACCCTCGGGCGTCACGATCAAGGCGATCACCACCTGCACGCAGTCCGAGCGCTTGTCGCGGCTGTAACCGAACCGGCGCTTGTCCGAAAACCTCGGATCGCTCTCAAAATAAGTGGAGGTCAGGTCGTAAAGCAAAACATCGAAACGCGCATCGAACAACGTCTCCCAGCGGTCCCGCAGAAACGAGAAAAACGCCCGCTTGTGCCCCGCCAGCTTGTCCAGACAGCGGTACAGCGTGTGCCCGCCCACCGCCTCCGCCGGGCGGCCCAGCAAATCCCCCATGGCGCTGTGCGCGTACCAGTGCCGGTGCAGCCGCCACTCGCTGCCCGGATCGATCAACTGGTAGCAAACCAGCGTCTTCAACACGTCCAGCCAGCGCGTGCCCTGACGGCTCGGCGGAAGCCGCGGACGCCAAAACCGGTCCAGATCCAGCCGCGCCCACAGCACCAGCGCCAGCCAGCACGCCCCCCACTGACGCGCCCGGCGCAACCGCAACGCCTTCAGCTCGATCTGGACCACCTCGCAGGCCAACTCCGGCGCTTCCCGATCCGCCGGAAACAGCGCCACCGGCTTCGGACCCGACTCCCCGCACAACACCTCGATGGATCGGCACCACGCCGCCCGCTGGCCGTCGTTGATCTCTCCGAGATACAGCACTTGCCGCTGCACCACGCGACCGTCCGGGCTCCGGCAGTTCTCCACCACGCTCCAGTAACGGTGCTCCTTGCCGTCCTTGAAACGCCTCTTGGCACGCACGAACATGGACCCATAGCGTGCCCGAAATACCCCATAAATCAAGGGGCAAGGTCGGCACTACAGCCCGTTCGACGAATCCCCCATCAATACAATCAAAACGTTACATGACCGTATCCGGCCAATAACCGCTCAAATCAACCGGAAATCCGCCTGAGTTGTCGAAGTCGGGTTAGTGGCATTCGGACCCGCCGGGCCAACGAAAAAACCCCGCACGGGGCGGGGTTTTCCCTTTCGGCCGGCTCGCGACCGCAATGGCGGCTTGCGCCTACATCATGCCGCCCATGCCACCCATGTCGGGCGCGGCCGCGGGCGGATCGTCCTTCGGCAACTCGGCCACCATGGCTTCGGTCGTAAGCAGCAGGCCCGCGACCGAACTGGCGTTCTGCAACGCCAGCCGCGTCACCTTGGTGGGATCGATGATGCCCATCTCGACCAGGTCGCCGTATTCGCCGGTGGCGGCGTTGAAACCGTAGTTTCCTTCGCCCCCGGCAACCTCGTTGAGCACCACGGAGGCGTCCTGACCGGCGTTGGCGACGATCTGGCGCAGCGGCTCCTCGATCGCCTTGCGCAGGATGTTTATTCCCACATCCTGATCCTCGTTGTCGCCCTGCAAGTCGTCGAAAGCGGAGAGCGCGCGAATCAGCGCCACGCCGCCGCCGGGCACCACGCCCTCCTCCACCGCCGCGCGGGTGGCATGCAGCGCGTCTTCCACCCGAGCCTTCTTTTCCTTCATCTCGATCTCGGTGGCCGCGCCGACCTTGATGACCGCCACACCGCCGGCGAGCTTCGCAACCCGCTCCTGCAGCTTTTCGCGATCATAGTCGGAGGTGGACTCCTCGATCTCCTTGTTGATCTGCTCGACCCGGCCCTTGATCTCGGACGTGCCGCCGGCCCCGTCGATGACGGTGGTGTTTTCCTTGCTGACCTGGATTTTCTTGGCTTCGCCGAGATCGCTCAAGCTCGCCTTCTCGAGCGACAGGCCGACTTCCTCGGAAATCACCTGGCCGCCGGTGAGGACGGCGATGTCCTGCAACATGGCCTTCCGGCGATCGCCGAACCCGGGCGCCTTCACCGCCGCAACCTTGACGATGCCGCGAAGGTTGTTGACCACCAGCGTCGCCAGGGCCTCGCCTTCCACGTCCTCGGCGATGATGAGCAGCGGACGGCTGGACTTGGCCACGCTCTCGAGCGACGGCAGCAGGTCGCGGATGTTGGAAACCTTCTTGTCGTGAATGAGGATGAAGGGGTTTTCCAGTTCCGCCGCCTGGCTTTGCTGATCGTTGATGAAGTAGGGCGACAGGTAGCCGCGATCGAACTGCATGCCCTCGACCACGTCCAGCTCGTTGTCCAGAGCCGAACCTTCTTCCACCGTGATCACGCCTTCCTTGCCCACCTTGTCCATGGCCTGGGCAATGATGTTGCCGATTTCACGGTCGGCGTTGGCGGAAATGGTGCCCACCTGGGCGATTGACTTGTCGTCCTCGCAGGGCTGGGATTGCTTCTTGAGTTCGCCGACCAGCGCAAGGGAGGCCTTGTCCACACCGCGCTTCAGGTCCATGGGATTGAAGCCCGCGGCCACGGCCTTTAGCCCTTCGCGCAACACCGCCTGCGCCAGCACGGTCGCCGTGGTGGTGCCGTCACCGGCCGCGTCGGAAGTTTGCGAGGCCACCTCCTTGACCATCTGCACACCCATGTTCTCGAACTTGTCTTCCAGCTCGATCTCCTTCGCAACCGACACCCCGTCCTTGGTCACGGTCGGAGCGCCGAAGCTCTTTTCCACCACCACGTTGCGGCCCTTGGGCCCCAGGGTGACCTTGACGGCGCTGGCCAGCACGTTGACGCCCTTGAGCATCCGCTGGCGTGCCTCGTCGGCAAATCTCACTTCTTTTGCCATTTCATGTCTCCTATGAAATTCTCAATTGATCGTTGCGGCGGGGCTCAGCCCTCGATCACCGCCATGATGTCGTCTTCACGCATCACCAGCAGTTCCTCGCCGTCCATCTTGACCTCGGTACCGGAGTACTTGCCGAACAGCACCTGGTCGCCGACCGCAAGGTCAAGGGGCCGGATGTCGCCGTTGTCCAGCAGCTTGCCGTTACCCACGGCGAGGACTTCGCCCTTGATGGGCTTCTCGGCCGCGGCATCGGGAATGACGATCCCTCCCGGGGACGTCCTCTCTTCCTCTGTGCGCCGAATGACGACGCGATCATGTAAGGGACGTATCTTCATTGATGGGTCTCCCTCTTCTAACTTGTTGACAAAGCTCGAAAAAAAACCAAAACGCCGTTGCGCTTGTCAGCACTCGGCCTGAACGAGTGCTAATGATAGGGGCACTTCGCGGGATTTCAAGACCCAATTGCGCCTGCCGGGAAAAAAATTCCGTCAATGACACGGAACGGCGGTACCGCTATGCTTGCGGATATGATCGACGCGGTTCTTGTCCGGTTTTGGTACGTCGTCGCGTTTTGCGTCCTCGCGATATTTGAATCGGCGGCGATCGGCCATTTGACCCGCCGACTCCCGGACAGCAAGGCGAATCGTTGAGGCGGCAAGGCCCAACCCGATCGGCAATGAGCACTTCCGCGCTTCTGGTACTGACGACCTGCGCCAACGCCGCCGAAGCGGACACGCTCGCCGGCGCCCTGGTGGAGGAGAGGCTGGCCGCCTGTGTGAACCGGGTGGATGGCATAATGTCTGCCTATCGGTGGGAATCCCGCGTGCGACGTGACCCGGAAACACTCTTGTTGATCAAGACCACGGAAGCACGATTCGACGAATTGCGGCAGGCGATCGTCCGGCTGTCGAGTTACGACGTGCCGGAAGTCATCGCGCTTCCGATCTGCAACGGATCGAAGGCCTACCTGGGCTGGCTCGCGGATTCGGTGTCATGAAGGAACCCCGCGCATGACACGCACAGCCGCACGGATGAGAGCACGGTGGCTGCTGCCTGGCGCGCTTGCCGCGGCGGCCGGCGCGGCGGCCCAGTTCAATGAGCCATTGCCCGCGAATGAGCCCTTGCCCTCGGAGGAGGCCTTTCCCTATATTGCCTTCGCCGGGAACGATTCGGTGATCGTGAGTTTCCAGATTCCCGAGGGCTACTACCTGTACCGGCACCGGTTCGGCTTCGAGAGCCTGACCGACGGCATTGTGCTCGACCGGCCCCAGCTTCCGGAAGGTCGCCCGCACGTGGATGAATTCTTCGGCGCGGTGGAGATTTATCGCGGTGATTTCCAGATCCGGCTCCCCTACCGGCGCTCGGGCGACGTCAGGGAAATGCGGATAAGGCTCGAGCTTCAGGGTTGTGCCGACATCGGCTATTGCTATTTGCCGCAAAGCCGGGACACGCGCGTGAGGTTGGCGAACGGTGAGTGACATGGCCCGTTCCACAAGGCTGACGCTGGCGCTCAGTGCCGCCGCGCTGCTCGCCTACGCGGGCTACCGCGCGATGGTCCCGGGGAGCGCGCCGGACAGCGCCGGGCATGCCGTGGCATCCGGTATCGTGGACACGTTGCCGGAGTTTGGCCTTTTGGACCTGACCGGGGAAATCCGCTCCATCCACAGTTGGGAGGGGGACGCGCTGCTGATCAACTTCTGGGCCACCTGGTGTGCGCCGTGCCTGCGGGAGATACCGCTGCTGAAAGAGTTCCAGGATGCCAACGGGTCCGCGGGAGTGCAGGTGGTGGGCATTGCCGTGGACCATGCCGAAGAGGTTCGAGAATTCGCCGACGAGATGGGTATCAATTACCCGGTGCTGGTGGGAGAGCTTGCGGCAATAGAAGCCGCAGCCAGTTTCGGGCTGGAATTCTTTGTGCTGCCCTTCACCGTATTCACGGATTCGCGCCGGCGGGTCCTGGGCGTACACAACGGAGAATTGCACGCGGAGCACCTGGACGATCTCCTCCCGGTACTGAATGCGCTGGATGCCGGTTCGATGGACATCGATGCGGCGCGGGCGCGCCTGGGGCACTGATGCCCCATCAACAGCAATTCCCGCCAAGCGCCGAGAGTCCCGGCAATCGCCTCCAGGATCACGCCCCAACGGCGAATTTCGCCGTTTATTCGGGCCAAAACGGATGAGCGAGCGTCGTTAGCGGGAATTGCTGCCCCATCAACTCGACAATTGCGAATCAGGTTGATTGAGCATAAGATTCGCACGCGAAATTCGTAAATACGCGCCGATCTGTGCTAAGTTAGCGCCTAACTTCGTCGAACGTGAAAAATGTCACGCCTGCTACTGATCAACGGCCCCAACCTGGGCCTGCTGGGACAGCGCGAACCGGAAATCTACGGCGCGGACACGCTGGCGGATATCGAGTCGCGCCTGGAGCAGTTGGCGAAACAGCACGGCCACGAGTTGCTCTGTTACCAGAGCGACGCCGAGCACGAACTGGTCAGGCGCATTCACGAAGCCCGGGACGAAGGCGTCGAGCTTGTCCTGCTGAACCCGGCGGCCTTCACCCACACCAGTATAGCCCTTCGGGATGCGCTGTTGGCGGTGAGCATACCGTTCATCGAGATTCACCTGTCCAACGTGGCTGCGCGCGAGGATTTCAGGCACCGCTCGTTCTTCTCCGATGTGGCGCTGGGAACCGTGGCCGGGTTCGGTGTGGCCAGCTACGAACTGGCCCTTGTCGCGGCCGCGCGTCATCTGTCCTGGGGGGAACTCTCGTGGACGTAAGGAAAATCAAGAAAATCATGGAACTGGTGGAATCGCACGGGATCACGGAGATCGAGATCTCCGAGGGCGACCAGTCCATCCGCATGACGCGGCTGACGGGCGTGCCGGCCGTTCAGCCTACGGCGGCGGCGCACGTGCCGGATACGCCAGCCGCCGACCGCGAGGAGCAGGTCCCGGCGGAGGCCGCCTCCGGTCACGAAATCACTTCACCCATGGTCGGCACGTTCTACGCCGGGCCGTCCCCGGGCGCCAAGCCGTTCGTCGATCTGGGTTCCCCGGTCGAAGTGGGCGAGACGCTGTGCATCGTCGAAGCGATGAAGATGATGAACCCCATCGAAGCCGATATGGATGGGACCGTCGTGAGCATCCTCGTGGAAAACGGCGCCCCGGTGGAGTTCGGCCAGGTCCTGTTCCTCATCGAGGAATAACTCCGTGCCGCACCCGCCCCATACAGTCGCACCAGTGGCCGCAAGCCCGTCCCCGGCATAGGGCGGTCTCGGCACCGACATGCTGGACAAGGTCCTTATCGCGAACAGGGGCGAAATCGCCCTTCGCGTCCTCAGGGCATGCCGGGAACTGGGCATCAAGACCGTCGCCGTGCACTCCTCGGCCGACGCCAAGCTCAAGCACGTCCTGCTGGCGGATGAAACCGTCTGCATTGGCCCGGCGGCATCCACGGACAGTTACCTGAACATGCCCGCTGTCATTGCGGCCGCCGAGGTGACCGATGCCGTTGCCATACATCCCGGCTACGGGTTCCTGTCCGAAAACGCCGGATTCGCCGAACGCGTTCAGGAGAGCGGATACATTTTCGTCGGCCCCGAGCCCGAGGCCATCAGGCTGATGGGCGACAAGGTCTCGGCGATCCGCGCCATGCGGGAGGCGGGCGTGCCGTGCGTGCCCGGATCGGATGGGCCGCTGTCGGACGATGCCGAAGAAAATGCCCGGTGCGCGCGAGAGATCGGCTACCCGGTCATCGTCAAGGCCGCGGGGGGCGGCGGCGGCCGGGGCATGCGCGTGGTGCACAGCGAAGCCGCGCTGTTCAACGCCATCACGGTGACGAAAGCGGAAGCCCTGGCCGCGTTCGGGAACGAACAGGTGTACATGGAGCGCTACCTCGAACAACCCCGGCACGTCGAATTCCAGGTGATTGCCGACCACCACGGCAATGCCATTCACCTCGGCGAACGGGACTGCTCGATGCAGCGGCGCAACCAGAAAGTGGTGGAAGAAGCGCCTGCGCCGGGAATTTCGGCGGAGACACGCAAGCGCATGGGGGAGCGCTGCGCCCGGGCCTGCCGGGAAATCGGCTATCGGGGCGCGGGCACTTTCGAGTTTCTTTACCAGAACGGCGAGTTCTTTTTCATTGAAATGAACACCCGGGTTCAGGTGGAGCATCCGGTGACCGAAATGATCACCGGATTCGACATCGTCAAGGCTCAACTGCAGATCGCCGCCGGTGAACCGCTCGCGATCGGCCAGGACGACGTTCGCTGGACCGGCCACGCCATCGAATGCCGCATCAACGCCGAGGACCCGAAGACGTTCATGCCTTCACCGGGCACGGTGAACCTGTGGCACGCTCCCGGCGGTCCCGGCGTTCGTGTCGACAGCCACCTTTACAGCGGGTATGACGTGCCGCCCCACTATGACTCGCTGATCGCCAAGGTGATCGCGCACGGGGACAGCCGGGCCACGGCCATCGCGAGGATGAGCACGGCGTTGAGCGAGATCGTGGTGGAAGGCATTCGGACAAACGTTCCGCTGCATCAGGAAATCTGCCAGCATGCCGCGTTCAAGGCTGGCGGGACCGACATCAACTACCTGGAAAAAAGGCTCGGACTGAAGTAGCCGGGCCGTCCCCAACCGTGTCGTCGCGCCCGTCCCCAAGAACGGTTTCCGGGTCGCATTCGAGGGGGGGGCGAGCAGGGCTCTCCAAAAGTCGGGGCGTATAGCCTGAGGCTGTAAACGGTGAGGGAAGCGGTCAGGCTGTGCAAGGTCTGGCTATTCAGAAGTCGTTGTGGCATAAAGGGGGTCATGGTGATCTCGGTGTTTTCCCGTGGCCGGTTGAAGTTGCGCGATGTGTGGGTGCGCCCGGTGCGCGGCGTGGCGGAGCGGCGGCGTTGGGACGCGCTGATGAGGGAGTTTCACTATTTGCCGTACAAGGGATTGTTCGGTCAGTCGCTGCGTCACGTGGCGGTATGCGGCGGGAGCCGGGTTGCGCTGCTGGGCTGGACGGCGGGCGCGTTCAAGGTCGGGGTTCGGGACGAGTGGCTGGGTTGGCCGCCGGAGCGGCAGTTTCGGCGGCTGAAGCTGATCGCGAACAACAGCCGTTTCGCGTTGCTGGTGGGCAAGGGGGAGGTACGCAACCTGGCCTCTCGGGTGCTGGGTCTGAGTCTGCGCCGGCTGTCGGGGGACATGCGCGCGATGCACGGTTTCCCGGTGCTGTTGGCGGAGACGTTCGTGGACCCGTCGCGGTTTTCGGGGGTTTGCTACCGGGCGTCGAACTGGCGGATGCTGGGCCTGACGCGCGGTTATTCGCGGGTGTACGGCAGCCCGGCGCGGTGGCGCGAGCACGGCCAGCCCAAGGAGGTTTACGTGTACGAGCTTGAAGCCGGCGCCCGCGAGGCGCTACGCGATGGGCGCGAGCCCGTGGAGGTGCGCGAGGCGCCGATGCCGGCGGGGCAATTGCGCAGTCTTCACGACTTTCTCGGGGAGATGGAGGATTTTCGCAAACGGCGCGGGCAGCGCTACAGCTTGGCGAGCTACCTGACGATCATGATCGCGGCGCGCCTGGCCGGGTATCGCGGCGTGAGCGCGTTCGGGGAGTTCGCCGCCCGGCTCGACGAGGCGCAGCGCCGTGCGGTGGGCGGGTTCTTCAGCCCGACGCGCCAGTGCTACACAGTGCCCGCTGCCTCGACCTTCCATTACATCCTCTCGAAGCTGCCGCCGGACACTCTGGATCGGGCGCTGCGCGCCTGGAGCGCCCAGCATGCCGGGCTTGCGCCGGTGGCCATGGACGGCAAGGACGTGCGCGGCGCCTCCAGGCGGACCGAGGGCGAACGCCAGATGATGGTGGCCGCGGTGGAGCACGGCAGCGGCCTGGTGCTCGGGCAGGTGCGCATCGGCGCCAAAAGCAACGAGATCCCGGCGGTGCGCGAACTGGCGCGGCAACTGGACCTCGCCGGGCGCGTCGTCACGCTCGACGCCATCCACGCCCAACACGACACGGCGCGCTGCTTGGTGGAGGAGTGCAAGGCCGACTACGCGATCACCGCCGTGAAGGGCAACCAGCCGAGCATTCGCGAGGACCTGGCGGACATCGACTGGAGCCAGGCGCGCTGGAGCGCCGAGGCGCTGCACAAGGCCCATGGGCGGCTGGAGACCCGCCGCTGCGCGGCCTTCGACCTCACGCCCGCCAAGTGGGACGGGCGGTGCGATCTGCCCGCACGCCGTCAGGCGCTGCGCGTGCAGCGCGAGCGCGTCGTGGTCAAGACCGGGGAAAGCACCCGCGAGATCGCCTACGGGCTCACCTCGCTCGGCGTCGAGGAGGCCGGACCCGACGAACTGTTGAACATCGTGCGCCGCCACTGGGAAGTGGAGAACCGGGTTCACTACGTGCGCGACTTCAGCTACGACGAGGACCGCTGCCGCGCCGCGGCCGGGCATCTGCCGCAAAACCTGGCGGCGCTCAGCAACGCCGCGATCTCCATCGTGCGCGCGATCGGCCACTTCGACTACATCCCCCAGGCAAACCGCCACTACGCCGCACGCCCGCAGGATGCGCTCGACGCCATCCTGACCCCCGCGCCGCCCTGACCGGGCACCCCGCGGACCCCCGACGGCGCACCGCCCGGCCGCGCCGCGGCATCCCCGTGCGCGCCGCGCCTACTCAGCGCCCAGGCACCAACCCATACCCCCGAGCAAACCCGCTCAACGCCTCCCCACCGCCCTGGACCGACCGGCGACCCCTCCGCTACAGCCACACATCCCCGTCGGACCCATCGCTCAGCCTCACCGGAACCAACCGGACCGGGACTTTTGGATAGGCCTGGGGGGGCGAGCCCTTCCCTTGACCGTGCGCCGTGCTATGATTCGCTCTCGTTTTCGTATCCGAATATCCATCGCGATAAACATTCTGAAGTGTCCGCGGAAGGCGTACGCGGAAGTGCCGGATATTCACCAGCCAAGCCAGCGGGAAGAACAGTAGGCAAGCAATCAAAACCGGCAATCAAGGGGAAACTGCGCGAGAAGCCGCTTAGCGAAATCACGGACAAGGCGCTCAAGAGATACCTCAAGAGCCTGAACGGTCACGACCCCGCCAATCTCTACCAGCTTGTGATCGGCGAGGTCGAGCGGCCGCTGTTGAAGAACGCCATGGCGTACGCGGGCGGCAACAAGAGCCAGGCCGCGAAAATACTCGGCATCAATCGCGGTACGTTGCGCAAGAAGTTGAACCTCTACGATCTGCTGGAGGAATGAGCCGTCCCCAGACGCGGCCCCGCCGCGCCCTCATCAGCGTCTCCGACAAGACCGGCGTGGCGAAACTCGCCGGGGGCCTCGCCGACCTCGGGTTCGAACTGGTTTCCACAGGGGGCACGGCCCGTGCGCTGCGCGAGGCTGGACTGGACGTGCTGGACGTTTCGGAACTTACCGGCTTCCCCGAAATTCTTGACGGCCGTGTCAAAACGCTTCATCCGGCCGTTCACGGAGGATTGCTGGCGCGCCGCGGCGTGGATGACGCCACCATCGAAAAACACGGCATCGGCTGGATCGATCTTCTAGTCGTCAACCTCTACCCATTCGAAGCGACTATCCTGAATCCCGATTGCACCGAGGAGAGCGCCCTGGAGCAGATCGACGTGGGCGGCCCGGCCATGCTGCGCGCCGCGGCCAAGAATCACTCCCGACTCACGGTGGTTTGCGATCCGGACGATTATCCGAGGGTGTTGGAGGCGCTTCGGAACGGCGACGCGGCCGATGGCCTCAAGCGGGAACTGGCCGCGAAGGCATTCACCCACACGGCCCGTTACGACATCGCGATCAGCAACTACCTGCGCGGCTTTCCGACGAATCCGTTCCCCGAGACGCTGGTACTGGCGGGGCGCAAGGCGCGCGAACTTCGATATGGAGAGAACCCGCATCAGCGGGCCGCGTACTACCGGCTGCCGGGCGCCGTGGATGGCGGCATCGCCGCCGCCAACCAGGTGCAGGGCAAGGCGCTCAGCTTCAACAACCTGGCGGATGCCGATACGGCGATACAGTGCGTCGGTGCTTTCGAGGAGTGCGCCTGCGTGATCGTCAAGCATGCAAATCCCTGCGGCGCGGCCGTTGCCGCCACACCGCAGGCTGCGTATGAACTGGCCTACGCCACCGATCCGACTTCCGCCTTCGGCGGGATCATCGCCTTCAACCGGCCTCTGGACGCCGCAACGGCGCAGGCCATCATCGACCGGCAAATCGTTGACGTGCTGGTCGCGCCGCGCATCCCGCCCGATGCCCGGGACGCCCTGGCGGCAAAAAAGAACGTTCGTGCGCTGGAGGCCGCGGCGGCGCCCGACGACGGCTCCAACCGCTGGGACCTGTCGAGCACGGCGGGCGGGCTGCTGGTGCAGGAGCGGGACCCGGGCATCCCCGAAGACATGGAAGTCAGGACCGTGTCCCGGCGCCCACCGTCGAGCAGCGAACTGGACGACCTGATGTTCGCCTGGATCGTCTGCAAGTACGTCAAGTCCAACGCCATCATCTTTGCGCGGGACGGGCGCACGCTGGGGGTGGGAGCCGGCCAGATGAGCCGCGTGGTGAGCGCCCGGGTCGCGGCCATGAAGGCGGCGGACCAGGATCTTGCGTTGACCGGCGCAGCGATGGCCTCGGACGCCTTCTTCCCCTTCAGGGATGGCATCGACATCGCCGCCGAACACGGCATCGCCTGCGTGATCCAGCCCGGCGGCTCCGTGCGCGACGAGGAGGTCATCCAGGCCGCGAACGAGCGCGATATCGCCATGGTGTTCACCGGCATGCGCCATTTTCGCCACTAGTGTCGCGTCAAACCGATACTGCCGCATCCGTGGCCGCAGGCCCGGGTTGCGACCCCGGGAAACGGCCCGCCACGAACATGGGAGGATTCCTTCGATGAAAATTCTGGTCATCGGCAGCGGTGGGCGGGAGCACGCCCTGGTCTGGAAGTTCGCCCGGTCGCCGCGCGTTTCCGAGGTCCTTGCAGCGCCGGGGAACGCCGGGACCGCGATGGAGCCAAGGGCCCGCAACGTGGCGGTCGCGGCGGACGACCTGGACGGGTTGCTCGGACTTGCCCAATCCGAGGGCGTCGGCCTGACCGTCGTCGGGCCCGAGCAGCCCCTCGTGGCCGGCGTGGTGGATCGTTTCGAAGCCGCCGGAGCCAGGTGCTTCGGCCCGAGCGCCGCCGCCGCCCGCCTGGAGGGCTCCAAGGCCTTCACCAAGGACTTCCTGGCGCGCCACGGCATTCCCACCGCCGCGTCAGAGACCTTCGACGCGCCGGACGCCGCGCTCGACTACATCCGCTCCCGCACCCTGCCCATCGTCATCAAGGCGGACGGGCTGGCGGCAGGCAAGGGCGTGATCGTTGCCGAGACTTTTGGCGAGGCGGAACGCACGGTGCGGGGCATGCTCGAGCGGCGCACGTTCGGCGACGCCGGCGCCAGGGTGGTCGTGGAGGAATTCCTGCGCGGCGAGGAGGCCAGCTTCATCGCCGCGGTCGACGACACGCGCATCGTGCCGCTGGCAAGCTCCCAGGACCACAAGGCGCGCGACGAGGGCGACCGGGGTCCCAACACCGGCGGCATGGGCGCCTACTCCCCGGCGCCGGTGCTGACACCTGACCTGCACCGCCGGGTCATGGACGAAATCATGATCCCCACCGTCGCAGGCATGAGCGACGAGGGCATGGCCTACCGGGGATTCCTCTACGCCGGTTTGATGATCGGCCCCGACGGCGCCCCGAAGGTGCTGGAATTCAACTGCCGGTTCGGCGACCCGGAAACCCAGCCGGTCCTGGCGCGCATGCGCAGCGACCTGACGGACCTGTGCCTGGCCGCCTTCGACGGTTCACTGGATTCCATCGACGTCGAGTGGGACCCGAGAGCCGCGCTGGGCGTGGTGCTGGCCAGCGGCGGTTACCCCGGCGCCTACGACACCGGCGCTCCCATCGCCGGCCTGGACGCCGACTTCGGCGAGGACACCCTCGTATTCCACGCCGGTACGCGCGAAACCGACGGCACGATCATCACCAGCGGCGGCCGCGTTCTATGCGTTGTCGGCCTGGGCAACACCGTCGCAAGCGCCGCCGAACTCGCCTACGCCTCGGCCGACCGCATCCACTGGAAAGACATCTACTACCGCCGCGACATCGGCTACCGGGCGACCCGCCGCGAGCGCCACGCAACCGAATAGCCCACCACCTTGCGCCGCGAGGGTGTGCGCGGCCACCCGTTGTTCGCGTCGCGGGCTCGGTGCGGGGCCACGGATGGCCAGGAGCGCCGAGCCCCCCGAAAGGTGCTTCCACGCTTGAGACAGGTGTGATCAAACGAATAACGGATGGCCGCACAAGCCCGCGCGGCTGAATTTGAAAGGCTTCGCTACCGCTTCATCGCCTCGAAGAACTGGGCGTTCGTCTTCGTATCCTGCAGCTTGTCCAGCAGGAACTCCACGGCGGCCAACTCATCCATGGAGTGCAGCACCTTGCGCAGCACCCACATCTTCTGCAGCTCGTCCGCCTGCGTCAGGAGTTCTTCCTTCCGGGTGCCGGAGCGATTGATGTGAATCGACGGGAATACGCGTTTCTCTGAAATCCGCCGGTCCAGATGGATTTCCATGTTGCCGGTGCCCTTGAACTCTTCGTAGATGACTTCGTCCATCTTCGACCCGGTGTCCACGAGCGCGGTGGCGATGATTGTCAGGCTGCCGCCTTCCTCGATGTTTCGGGCCGCCCCGAAAAACCGCTTGGGACGCTGCAACGCATTGGCGTCCACGCCGCCGGTGAGCACCTTGCCGGATGAGGGCACCACTGTATTGTAGGCACGCGCCAACCGGGTAATCGAATCCAGCAGGATCACCACGTCGCGCTTGTGCTCCGTGAGGCGCTTGGCCTTCTCGATCACCATCTCGGCCACCTGTACGTGCCGTGTGGCCGGCTCGTCGAAGGTACTGGAAACCACCTCTCCCCTCACCGTGCGCTCCATCTCGGTGACTTCCTCCGGCCGCTCGTCGATGAGCAGAACGATGAGGTCGCACTCCGGCTGGTTGGCGACGATGGAGGCGGCGATGTTCTGCAACAGCATGGTCTTGCCGGCCTTGGGCGGCGAGACGATCAGCCCTCGCTGCCCCTTGCCGATGGGCGCGACCATGTCGATCACCCGCGCGGTCAGGTCTTCCGTGCTGCCGTTGCCCTGCTCCAGTTTCAGCCGGTTCGTGGGGAACAACGGCGTCAGGTTCTCGAACAGCACCTTGCTTCTGGCGTTCTCCGGCGCGTCGTGATTGATCTCCCCGACCCGCAACATCGCAAAATAGCGCTCGTTGTCCTTGGGCGGACGAATCAGGCCGGAGACGGTGTCCCCGGTGCGCAATGCCAGGCGGCGGATCTGGCTCGGCGAAACGTAGATATCGTCGGGACCGGCCAGATAGGAGCTGTCGGACGAACGCAGGAAGCCGAATCCATCCTGCAATATCTCCAGAACCCCCTCACCGTAGATGTTCTCGCCATTCCTGGCATGGGCCTTGAGGATGGAGAAAATCATGTCCTGCTTGCGGGAGCGGGCAAGGTTCTCCAAGCCCATGGAATGCGCCAGTTCCACGAGTTGCGATGCCGGCCGATCCTTCAGGTCGGAAAGCTTCATGGCGGTCTTCGTCTGCTCGAGCTCGGCAGCCGGGATCACGTCGAAATCGTCATCGTCCGGAAACTCGTCGCGGCGACGGCGGCGCGGCGGGCGTTTCTTGCCGTCGCCGTTGCGCTGATGCCGCGGACTGTTCTTCGAACGGGCTCGTCCTGGATTACCCAAGTATCCCCTCACAGATAGCTTTCCAAACTCTTGCCTATGACTATGCGCCCACGTGCTGGTCGATGAACGCGGCCAGCCTGCCCCTGCCGACAGCACCGATCTGCTGCCCTTCAACCGAATCTCCCTTCATGAGAATCAACGTGGGAATGCTGCGAACGTTGTATTTCATGGGAGTTTGCGGATTCTCGTCGATATTGACCTTCACCACCTTCAGGCGATCCTTGTATTCCTCCGCTATTGCATCCAGCGTAGGCGCGATCATCTTGCAAGGTCCGCACCATTCCGCCCAGAAGTCAATCAACACGGGACGCTCCGAATTGAGCACATCTTCTTCAAAGCTGCCGTCCGTCGTATGGAAGACATTTTCGCTCACCTGCATGATCCTCCGATCTTCCTGTTTCCTGTGATTCCACCTGCCGAACGGGGTAGCCCTATAGCGCGAGAACGCTCGGTTTAAGTGACGCCGCCCGCCCCATCAGGCAAAATGCCGCTACCTAAAGCTTCCTTGCGACAGTCGTTGGGAACGTAACGGGTATCCGGGAAGGCGAGTTCGCTCGCCCTGTAACCGCTATTCTGAACCCTTGAGAATGTAATTTGCAAGTCCTTCCCTTGGAGTCGGATGCACCGACCGCTTCGGACCATCATCTGACCGAGGTTCCGTTTACTGCCCTGCCGCTGCCCGAGAAGGTGCGGGCGGGCATCGCCGATGCGGGCTTCACGCGCTGCACGCCGATACAGGAGCAAACCCTGCCGCTCGCCCTCGCCGGCGGGGATGTCGCCGGACAGGCGCAGACAGGCACCGGCAAGACGGCCGCCTACCTGGTGGCGTTGTACACCCGGCTTCACGACAGCAAACCGATCGGCACGCAGCACCACGGCCCCAGGGCGCTGATCCTCGCCCCGACCCGGGAGTTGGCGGTGCAGATCCATGCCGATGCCGAACTGTTGGGCAAGCACCTCCCATACAGGCTGCGCCTGGCCTTCGGCGGAACCGACTACGAAAAACAGCGCCGTCAACTTGCCGAGGGCGTCGATGTTCTGGTCGGGACACCGGGGCGGATCATCGACTACTTCAAGCAGCGTGTATTTTCCTTCAGGCGCGTCCAGGTGATGGTGCTCGACGAGGCCGACCGGATGTTCGACCTGGGCTTCATCAGGGATATTCGCTTCGTGCTCCGGCGCCTCCCCCCGAGCGAAAAGCGCCTCAACCTGCTTTTCTCCGCAACGCTCTCGCACCGTGTACTGGAACTTGCCTACGAGCACATGAACGATCCGCAACTGGTGCGCATCGAGCCGGAGAAAGTCACCGTCGACAGCGTCCGGCAGAGCATCTACTTCCCCGCCAACGACGAAAAGATTCCGCTGCTGCTGACGCTGCTGAAGCAAATGGACGCGCGTCGAACCATGGTTTTCGTCAACACCCGGCGAGAAGCGGATCGACTGGGCCGGTATCTGGAACACAACGGGGTCAACGCGAAAGCGATCTCCGGCGACGTCCCGCAGAAAAAACGCCTCCGGATGTTCAGCGATTTCCTGTCCGGGAAACTCGCGGTGCTGATCGGCACCGACGTGGCATCCCGTGGACTGCACGTACCCGACGTGAGCCATGTGTTCAACTTCGACCTGCCCCAGGACGCCGAAGACTACGTGCACCGGATCGGCCGCACGGCCCGGGCCGGCGCGTCCGGCGACGCGATCAGTTTCGGCTGCGAGAGTTACGCCGCGTCACTTCCCGACATCGAAACGCTGATCGGCCGCAAGATTCCCGTTGAGCGGATCGACCCCGACGCCCTGGTCGCGGTCATGCACCCGCCCCGCCGACCGCGTCGACCGCCGCCCGGCCGCGGCGGAAAGCCGTCTCGCAGGAGCCCCCGGTCCGGCAAACGGCGCAGGAAGCGCTGATCCCGGGCTTGCATGGAAAGACTCATCTCGCTGCGCGTCAGCGCACCGGCGACCGGAGCGAAGACTATCAGGACTCCAGCAACTCGTGGACGCCGTCTACCGACCTGAAACCGTCGATCTGCCGCGGCGGGTGCCTCGAGTCGGGGCTCCGAATGGCGACGGTGGCCGCCAGACCGTACTCGGCTGCCGCCTGCAGTACGGGCACGCTGTCCTCGACAAGCAGCGTGCGATCCGGATCGAAGGGTTTCTCGGAATGGAACCGATGCCAGAACAGGCGCGTCTCCTTGGGCGCAAGAAAATTATGGGAGCTGACCATTTCGTGGACATGTGCGTCGAGGCCGGTCTCGGCGACCTTCAGCGCCAGCGTGTACGGATGCGCGTTGGTGACCAGCAGAACGCGCTTGCCCGTTGCGCGCAGCCATGCGAGAAACTCCGTCGCGCCGGGCAAGTAACAAACACGGTGGCGCTGGGTTCGCTTCAGGGCACGGATGTCCAGGTCCAGGGCTTCGCTCCAGTGATCGATGCAGTACCAGGCGAGCCGGCCTTCGATCGAGCGGTAACGGTCCAGCAATGTCGAGCGTGCATCCTGCTCGCGCATACCGCGCACTTGTGCATAATGCGCCGGAATGAATTCCATCCAGAAGTAATTGTCGAACGCAAGGTCAAGCAGCGTGCCGTCCATGTCAAGCAGGACCGTGTCCACACCGTCCCAGGCGACCACCGGATCGTTGTTTTGCTGGGATGTGATGGAGGACGCCGACATTGACGGCATGATGATACTCAAACCCGGGACGCGGCGGGCATGAATTTTTCGGCAATTCTTCCGGAAATCCGGGCGATCGCCCGGACGGCGGGCGATGCGATCATGGCGGTCTACGCACGCGACTTCAGCGTGGAACTGAAGGATGATCGATCGCCGGTCACCGAAGCCGACCGCGCGGCCGACGGCATCATTTGCTCCGCTCTCGAAAAACTGCGTCCTGCGCTTCCGGTGCTGTCGGAGGAATCCGCGATCACCGCGTGGGAGGAGCGGCGGCGGTGGAATCGTTACTGGCTGGTGGACCCGCTGGACGGAACGAAGGAATTCGTCAAGGGGAACGGTGAGTTCACGGTCAACATCGCACTGGTGGAGAACCACAGGGCCGTGCTCGGCGTCGTCCTCGCGCCGGCCTTGAACCTGGAGTTCTCAGGCCTGTGCGGCAGCGGCGCCTGGCGCCGCGACGCCGATGGACCGCAGGTACCGGCGAGCGCTTCTCGAACACGGACGAACCCGCTCCGGGTCATGGGCAGCCGAAGCCACCCCGGACCCGGGTTGTCAGCGTTCCTTGCGCGACTCGGCCCGTACGAACTCAATCCCATGGGCAGTTCGCTCAAGGTCTGCATGGTCGCCGATGGCCAGGCCGACATCTACCCCCGCCTGGGACCCACCTCGGAGTGGGATACCGCGGCCGCACAGGCTATCATCGAGAGTGCAGGTGGGGGTATGATTGACCTTGCGGGCCAGCCGCTCAGGTACAACACGAAGGATCGTCTTTTGAATCCTCATTTTCTGGCGGTCGGAGACCTCGGGCGGGACTGGCTCAGCGCGGTGCACAAAAGTTGAGTAGTGGCAGACAAAATAGAAACTGACGCATTCAAGAACGTGGCGCGACTGAAGCAGTTGCGAATAGAGCACCAGGACCTGGACCAGGTAGTCTCCCGGTTAGCTGACGATCCCTATGTCGACCAGATCATGTTGCGGCGCCTGAAGAAGCGCAAGCTCATGATCAAGGACATGATCACGCACCTGGAGAGTTCCCGGATCCCGGACCTGAACGCCTGATCCAGGCGGAATCGTGCCACGAGGCTTCGTCGCCCGGGCGGCGAGGTTTGTCATATAGTGACTGCAGCGGCAAACGCCCATGCTGGCCAGCCCATGCTGGCCAGTCGGCGCGAAGTTGCCAGTTTGACCCGCACGGGTCATCGATGCGGGTTAGAATCGCCGCGTGAACCTGATTGCGGATATTGGTGCCACGCAGACGCGCTGCGCCGTGATCGACGGCAACGGCGGAATCCAGGCCGCCGAAGTCTTCCAGAATCGCCACTTCAACAGCCTCCAGGAACTCTTGCGCGGGTATCTGGACCGGTGTAGTGACCGTCCCGATTCCGCTGCCCTGGCTGTTGCTGCACCCCTGCTCGAAGATGAAGTGCGCATGCCCAACCTCGACTGGCGATTCTCCCGGGTATCGCTCGTGGGCGAACTCAAACTGCGGGAACTCGTCGTGGTTAACGACTTCGCGGCCGTGGCCTGGGCATTACCGTCTCTCACCGCGGCAGACCTGCGCAAGATCGGCGGCGGCGCTCCGGTGGCTGGTACGGCGATTGCCACGCTGGGCCCGGGGTCCGGCCTTGGAGTTGCCGCCGTGGCGCCGTGCGGGAACGAGTGGGCAGTGGTCGAGGGTGAGGGAGGCAACATCACGTTTTGCGGCGTCACCCGGGAACAGCAGGCGGTAGCCGAACATATCCAGGCGCAACACGGGCACTGTTCGGCGGAAAGCTTCCTGTCCGGCCCCGGCCTGGCCAATATATATGTGGCTCTGGCCGCTCAACAGGGCCTTGACATCACCCGCCCCAGCCCGGCGCAGGTCAGCGAGGCCGCGGCGCACGGCGAGGCGCTGGCCGGCGAGGCACGCGACATGTTCTTCGAGGTACTCGGTGCCGTTGCGGGCAACCTGGCGCTGACCGTCGGAGCCAGAGGCGGCGTGTTCATCGCCGGCGGCATCGCGCCCCAATTGCTCGAGCCGCTGGAACGATCACGCTTCCGGGCGTGCTTCGAAGCCAAGGGCCGCTATCGCTTCTACGTGGAAGCCATTCCCACTTACGTCATCACCGAACCCTACCCGGCCTTTCGGGGACTGCACAGGCTCCTGGGATACCGCTGAGCGAGGGCCTGGAGACGACCGGGCACGCCTCGCCGTCCTCGTCGGCACCCGTTCAGGTCGCCGCCTGACGTTGCGGCACCGCGGCGATCGCATCGCCCTCGGCGACATCGGCCCCAGCCGTCCTGCCGAAGACCCGGCCGAGATAGACGCCCGCGGCGCCCCAGACCGCTGCGATACCCGCGCCGATGGCGGCCATGGCCGCGATGCCGAGCCCAATTCCGTCGGTCAGGCCGGCGAAGACGATGCTGCTTGCCGCGTCGCCGCCACGATAGACCGCGACGTCGATCACCGGTTTCGCCTTGAACCGCGTCTCGCGGTCGACGTTCGTGAACAGCATCTCGCGTGCGGGCCGGGTGATGCCGTAGTTGCCTGCCTGCCGCGAGACCTGCAGTGCCAGCAGAACCGTTAGAATCGGCGCGAACGCGAGGATCAGCAGTCCTGCGCAGATGAAGAAGGGCACGAGCGCGAGCGTTGTCGACATGCCGAATCTCGTGACGATCCGGCTGGTCGCAAAGAGACCGAGACCGAAGGTGAGCAGATTCACAACAAAGGCGAGGCCCGCGAGGATTTCGGTTCGCTGCTCGCGGGTGAATTCCCTCAGCAGATCCGTCTGCTGGAAGTAGACGAACGAGCCGATCGTCGTGTAAAGCAGGATGAACGCGCCGATCGCAAGCAGGTAGGGATTAGTGAAGAAGGTCTTGAAGCCAGCGAGCGGATTGCCGCCGATCTTTGCGGCGCTGAGATCCGTGGAGACATCCTCGTTGTGCAGGTCAACGCGCTTCAGACGCTGCAGGTAGAGCGCCAGGGGGATCGCGACCAGCAGCATCGCCGAGGCCAGCAGCATGAGGTTGTCGGTCCCGATGTCGGATACCAACTGGTTCGCAACCAGCGGCCCCGCCGCTGCGCCGGCGCTGGCGCCTGCGGCGATGAACGCGAACACGCGGCGCGACTGTTCCTTGCTGAACGTGTCGGCCATGAAGCTCCAGAAGACCGAGACGTGAAACAGGCTGAAGAGGCTGACCCAAAGGTAGAAACTCTTGTCCAGCAAGATGCGGTCGGTTACGGGACCTCGGGTCACGGCCTCGATAAATGCCGCCAGGCCGCCATCGAACGCTACCCCGCTGGCGACGAAACCCGAACCGAGATAGAACCCGCAGAACGTCAACGCGAAGAAGATGTAGACGGCGGGGACGAGCAGCCTGAAGCGCACGTGGGAGCAGGCAAGCCCATACAGGGCGACGACGGCCGTGCTCAACACCAGCTGTATGTTCCAGAGAACGCTGATCTCGGTGTTCGACCAGTCGCTCGCCATCGCGTCGCGCACGGGTCTCAGGATGTAGTAGGCCGCCATGAGGATGAACACGAACGAGAACGAGATAACGACCGTTCTGATTTCGTTCGGCTCGATCATTGTCGCCGCCTTGACGAGCCGCGGCGCCATGAATATCCGAACGATCAGTGCAAGGGCGGCGAGCGTCCCGAGCAGCCCCAGGTTCGACAGGTCGAGCACGCTCCACAGCGGTTGGCCCTGCACCACGCCGGCAATCCTCGATATGACGAATATGGCGATGACGAGCCAGCAGGCCATCTTGATCCAGTCGCTGGACGATCGTTCGGCAAGAGACCCTGTTGTCATCGCGTACTCCCGATTCAAAGCGAGGCGTCGGCAAGCCGACGTCCCGGTTGCGCAGCAGCCGCCCCGCATTGGCCGGCCAGTCATCGGCAGACCGGTTGAATCCAGAATACTACCCGAAAAAGCCGGCTACGATGGCGGGGCTGGACGAACCCCCGGGGCAGCGGTGGCGGGCGGGCCCGGCGCCACGAGGCGGCACGGGCGTCGACTCGCAATCCAATGTGTTATAGATTCCGCATTCCGCATGAAACCAAGAGACGCCCGTGGCCGCATCGCACAGCACCGAACAAATACGAAATATCGCCATTGTCGGACACGCCGGTTCCGGCAAGACGACCCTGATCGAAGCCCTGCTGAAACAGGCAGGCGCCATCCGGTCCGCCGGTTCCGTGGAAAAGGGATCGACGGTCTGCGATTTCACCGATCATGAGAAACGGCTCGGGCATTCGCTGGACACGGCGGTCGCGCACCTGGAACACGACGGCCGCCGCGTCTACCTCCTGGACAGCCCGGGCTATCCCGACTTCATGGGCCGGGCGCTCGGCGCGCTGCCCGCGGCGGAAACCGCCGCGATCGTGGTCAGCGGACAGGCGGGGGTCGAACTGCTCACCCAGCGGATGATGGAGTCCGCCTCCGGGAACAAGCTCTGCCGGCTGATCATCATCAACAAGATCGACGCGCCGGACGCGGATCTGCAAGGTGTTCTGGCGGAGATCGTCGAGACTTTCGGCCGGCGCTGCCTTCCGGTCAATCTGCCGGCCAACGGCGGCACGACCGTTGCCGATTGTTTCTTCGAGCCGGCCGACGCGACCCCCGATTTCTCCTCCGTCGACGAAGCCCATACCCAGATTGTCGACCAGGTCGTCGAACTGGACGACGACCTCATGGAACAGTACCTGGAGGGCGAGGACATCTCCCTGGAACAGCTTCACGACCCCTTCGAGCGGGCGCTGCGGCGCGGCCACCTGATTCCGGTCTGCTTCGTATCGGCCCAGACCGGCGCCGGCCTGAACCAGTTGCTCCGGGTGTTTGCCGAGCTCATGCCTAGCCCGCTGGAGGGCAACCCCCCGGAATTCATCTCCGGCGACGGCGAATCGGCGAAGCCATACAAGATTGACCTCACGAATGCGCAGGGACACTTTCTCGGCCACGTATTCAAGATCAACGTCGATCCCTACGTGGGCCGCCTGGCCACGTTTCGGGTTCACCAGGGCGAAGTCAAGACCGGCGAACTGGTTTACATCGGCGAGCAGCGCAAGGGAGTGAAGCTGGCGCACATCTACCGGGTCCAGGGCAAGGACCTGGAGGAAATTCCCGTGGCCGTCGCGGGCGACATCTGCGCGGTCTCCAAGATCGAGGACATCGGCTTCGACGACGTGCTGCATTCGAGTCATGACGAGGACGATCTGCGCCTGCGTCCGGTGGCCATACCGGCGCCCATGTACGGCGTGGCGGTGGAGCTGACCCAGCGCGGGCAGGAAAAGAAACTCTCCGATGCGCTGCACAAGGTGACCGCCGAGGATCCGAGCCTGCAGATCGAATTCAACGCCCAGGCCAACGAAACCGTCCTGCGCGGCATGGGCGAATTGCATCTGCGCGTCGTGATGCAGCGCATCAAGGACGAATTCGGCATCGACATCTCCACGCGGCCGCCGAAGATCGCCTACCGGGAGACGGTCCTGCTCCCGGCCGAAGGCCACCATCGGCACAAGAAACAGACCGGCGGCGCGGGACAGTTCGGTGAAGTCTTCCTCAAGATCGAACCGCTGCCGCGGGGCGGCGGCTACGAGTTCTCGAACAAGGTGGTCGGTGGCTCGATACCCGGCCAGTTCATCCCCGCGGTGGAGAAAGGCGTCAAGCAGGTGCTCGAGGAAGGCGCGGTCGCCGGGTACCCGTTGCAGGACGTGAAGGTGATCGTCTACGACGGCAAGCACCATCCGGTGGATTCCAAGGAGGTCGCCTTTGTCGCCGCGGGCAAGCGCGCCTTCGTCAACGCCATCACCAAGGCGCGTCCGATCGTGCTCGAACCCATCGTCAGGATCGAGGTCACCACGCCGAGCACGTCGGTGGGCGACATCACGGGCCATCTTTCGGGGATACGCGGGCGCATTGCGGGCAGCGACTCGGTCGCCGGAAACCGGGTCAAGATCTCCGCCCGGGTACCGCTGGCCGAACTGGGCGATTATCAGACCACGCTCAAGTCGCTGACAGGCGGCGAAGGCATGTTCACGATGGAATTCGACCACTACGAAACGGTGCCGCAGCCGGTGCAGAAGGAGCTGGAAAGAAACTTCCGGTCCGACGCGGAGGATTCATAGGAGCATTGGAACCAGGCGCCCGGCAACCCGTGGCGAAAGCTCGCGTCGCCCGTCGATCCCCGCTTGCGGCCGCGGACAGGTTAACGGCCGCGGACCCTGTTTCCAATGACGGCGGCGCACACCACAAAGGGTTGGGAGTTCTGGATCGACCGCGGCGGTACCTTTACCGATGTGGTCGCCCGGAGCCCGGCCGGCGAAATCTCTTCCGTCAAGCTGCTGTCGGAAAACCCGGACCACTATGCCGACGCCGCCGTTCACGGCATCGGCCTTTTCACCTCCGGGGACGACCCGGCCCCCATTGCCGCCGTTCGCATGGGCACCACGGTGGCCACCAACGCCCTGCTGCAGCGCCGCGGCGCGACCACCGCCCTGGTGACGACCCGGGGTTTCGGCGATGCGCTGCGCATCGGTTACCAGAACCGCCCGGATATCTTCGCGCTTGAGATCAAGCTGCCGGAGATGCTCTACAGCCATGTGATCGAGGCCGAGGAGCGCATCTCGGCGACGGGCGAGGTGATCGCGCCGCTGGACGAAGCAAGGCTGCGCCGCGAGCTTTCCGAGGCGCGGGCGAGGGGCGTGGACAGCGTTGCCATCGTCTTTCTTCACGGCTACCGCTTCCCCGGGCACGAGCGGATGGCCGGGCGGATCGCCGGTGAAGTCGGGTTTCGGCAGATTTCCGTCTCCCATGACACCAGCGCGCTGATGAAGCTGGTCTCCCGCGGCGATACCACGCTGGCCGACGCGTACCTCTCCCCGGTTCTGAACCGCTACGTTCGCCAGGTGCGCGAAGGGCTCGCCGGCCGGCTGGACGATGCGCCGCTGCTGTTCATGCAGAGTCACGGCGGGCTGGCGAGCGCGGATGCGTTTCGCGGCAAGGACAGCATTCTCTCCGGCCCGGCCGGCGGCGTGGTCGGCATGGCGGGAACCGCGGCGACGGCGGGACTGCGGCGCCTGATCGGTTTCGACATGGGCGGCACGTCCACCGACGTATCGCTCTACAACGGCGATTTCGAACGCTCCGGCAGCATGACCATCGCCGGCATCCGATTCAGCGCGCCGGTGATGCGGGTGGAAACCGTCGCGGCGGGTGGCGGCTCGATCCTCAAGTTCGCTTCCCAGCGGCTCCAGGTCGGCCCCGAATCCGCCGGCGCCTTCCCCGGGCCGGCCTGCTATCGAAATGACGGCCCGCTGACCGTCACCGATGCCAACGTGCTGCTGGGCCGCATACAGGCGGACTACTTTCCCAGTGTCTTCGGCCCAGGCGGCAACGAGGGCATTGATGCCGAGGTGGTGACGCGGCGTTTTGCACGCCTTGCCGACGAGGTCAGCCTGCAGTCGGACAAGCCGGTTGACAGCGATAAGCTGGCGGCGGGTTTCCTGCGCATCGCCGTGGAGCGCATGGCCAATGCCATCAAGCGGATTTCCACCCAGCGCGGCCACGATATGAGCCGCTTCACGCTGTGCTGTTTCGGCGGCGCGGCGGGGCAGCATGCCTGCCAGGTGGCCGACGCGCTGGGCGTGGAACAGGTCTTCCTGCACCCTCTGGCCGGGGTGCTGTCCGCCTACGGCATGGGGATGGCGGAGATGCGGTCGCTCCAGCAGCGAAGCGTGGAGCAGCCTCTGGGCGACGATCTGCTTCCGGAGCTTGATTCGGCGTTCTCGGAGCTTGAAGCCGCCAACGCGGACCTGCTTGCGCGCCAGGGCGTGGACCCGGCGCGGCTGCGTTTCGTGCGCCGGTTGATGATCAGGGTGGCGGGTTCCGATACGCCGCTGGCCGTGCCGTGGGCGGACGGCACCGCCCGCATGGCGAGCGAATTTCATGTGGCGCACCGCACCCGCTTCGGATTCGAACCCACCGATTCCACGCTGGTCGTGCAATCGGTGGAATCGGAAGCCACGGTGCCCGGCGCGCGTGCGGTGGAACCCGGCTGGACCGGCGGCGAACGCGACCCCGGGGCGGAGGCGGTGCGCGATGTCTGGTTCAGCGACCGGCGCGTCGCCACCCCCATATTTCGGCGCGAGCGGCTCGCCGCGGGCTGCCGCATCGACGGGCCGGCGATCATCGTCGAGGACAATTCCACCCTGGTCATCGAGCCGGACTGGCGGGCGCAGGTGAACGCCCACGGCCACGTGGTGCTCACCAGGCACACGCCGCGGCCCGCCTCCGAGCGCATCGGCACCGACGTGGACCCGGTGATGCTCGAGGTCTTCAACAACCTCTTCATGCACATCGCCGAACAGATGGGCGTGGTGCTGGAAAACACCGCCCATTCGGTGAACATCAAGGAGCGGCTGGACTTCTCCTGCGGCGTATTCGACCCCGAAGGGGACCTTATCGCCAACGCGCCGCACATGCCGGTGCACCTCGGTTCCATGGGCGACAGCGTCAGGACCATCCTCGAGCACCGGCGCAAGACCATGAAACCGGGCGATGCCTTCATGCTGAACGCGCCCTACAACGGCGGGACCCATCTGCCCGATGTCACGGTGGTGGCACCTGTATTCGATGCCGCGGGCAAGGAACTGATCTTCTCCGTGGCCTGCCGGGCGCATCACGCCGACATCGGCGGCATATCCCCGGGGTCCATGCCCGCCACCAGCGTGTCGATTCACGAAGAAGGCGTGCTGATCGATAACGTCCGCCTGGTGGATGCCGGCGAATTCCGCGAGGCAGCGGTGCGCGAGCTATTGGCCTCTAGCCGCCATCCCGCCCGCAATCCAGACCAGAACATGGCCGACTTCAAGGCGCAGATCGCAGCCAACACCCGCGGTGTGGCGGAACTCGGCGCGATGGTCCAGCACTTCGGGCTCGATGTTGTTCATGCCTACATGGCTCACATCAAGCACAACGCCGAGGACTGCGTCCGCGACGCCATCGCCGCGTTGCGCGACGGCGAGTGGTCGCTTGAACTGGACGGCGGCGAGACGGTCAGGGTGCGCGTCGCCATCGATCGCGCGCAACGATGCGCCACGCTCGATTTCGGCGGCACCTCCGGCGAGAGCACGGGCAACTTCAATGCGCCCGCCTCCATCGCCCGCGCCGCGGCGCTGTACGTGTTCCGGACCCTGGTCCAGGAGGACATACCCCTGAACCAGGGCTGCCTGAAGCCCCTCACGATCCGCCTGCCCGACGCATCGCTCGTCAGTCCGCGCTATCCGGCCGCCGTGGCGGCCGGCAACGTCGAGACGTCCCAGTGCATCACCGATGCGCTGCTGGCCGCGTTGAACGTCTGCGCGGCGGCACAGGGCACGATGAACAACCTGACCTTCGGCAACGAGCGGCACCAGTATTACGAGACCATCTGCGGCGGCTCCGGCGCCGGCCCGGGCTTTGACGGGGCCGATGCCGTGCACACCCACATGACCAACTCCCGGCTCACCGACCCGGAAGTGCTGGAGTGGCGATTCCCGGTACGTCTGGAGCGCTTCTGCATTCGCCGCGGCAGCGGCGGCGGTGGGCGCCATCGCGGCGGCGACGGCGTGATCAGGGAATTGCGCTTTCTCGAACCGATGAACGTTTCGATCCTCTCCAACAGGCGGCGCACGGCACCATTCGGTCTGAACGGCGGCGGCGACGGTCAACCCGGACGAAATTACGTGATTCGCGCAGACGGCGCAGTCGAGCAACTGGCGGCGACGGCGGAAGTCCAGCTTCAGATCAACGACCGATTCGTGGTGGAGACACCGGGCGGTGGAGGTTACGGTTCGACCGGGTTTGAGGATGAAACCTGACCGTAGGCCAGGGGCCGCTCAATCAATGCCATAACGAACCAGCGCCGGATCCAGCCGATGAATTCGGATCAGAGCGTCCCAAAGCGCCCGGTTCGATTCCAATTCGCGCCTGCCGGATTCGACCCTGCGTTACAGCTTTGGCAGAATGGCGCCCCTCACCGACAAAGGGAATTCACATGAAGGGCAACGATGAGATCATTGCGATCCTGAACCGCGTGCTGCTGAACGAGCTGACCGCGATCAACCAGTACTTCCTGCACTCCAGGATGTACAAGAACTGGGGCATCAATGAACTCGCGGAGCACGAGTACAAGGAATCCACCGAAGAGATGGAGCACGCCGACAGCCTTATCGATCGGATCCTCTTTCTCGACGGACTGCCCAACCTTCAGGACATCGGGAAGCTGATGATCGGTGAAGATGTGCGCGAAATGCTCGAATGCGATCTGAAGCTTGAGCACGCCGCAATACCCGATTTGCGCGAAGGCATCGAACTTTGCGAGCGCGAGAGCGACTTCGTCAGCCGCCAATTGCTGGACGACATCCTCAAGAACGAGGAGGAGCACGTCGACTGGCTGGAAGCCCAGTTCGACCTGATCAAACGAATGGGGATCGAGAATTACGTGCAGCTACGCAGCGGCGACGCCTGAAACCTCCAAGGCTGATATCGGGGGGGTTGCTCTCGGAGGACGATCTCGGAGGGCTGATATCGGAGGGCTACTCTCCGGGGCGATCTCAGAGAACCGATTTCGATCCGGCTGAATTCAGGCAGATCGTGCAAGCCCGGTCGCTTCTGTGGGCGACGCGCCCAAATGAACATCCCGAATCAACTCTTCGGCGAATTCCAGGCAGCGCCCGCAACTGGGTTCGGCGCCCAGTTCCTTGTAAATGTCACGTACGGACCGAAGCCCCGCGCTGGCGGCGCGGCGAATGTCCTGCTCACGGTAGCGGCGACAGATACAAACAATCATGATGAGAAAGTATGACAAACAAGAATGATTGTCAATTACATTCGCCGAATCGGTCCACCTGCCTTGATCGGTCCACCCGCCGCACGGATGCGGGCGGCCCGCGGCAAGAGTCCGGCATCGTATCCGGTCTGGCGAGAACCCCGGCTGACAAGACTCGAGGATCAGCGCCTCAACAGGCTCTCCGCACCCTGCAATATGCGCTCCGGCAACGGCAGCCGGCGCTTGTAGGCAACCCGGTAGAGATCCGACTCGGCCACCGCTTCGGCGAGAAAATCGTCACTGGTCTTGATTTCGTCGATCAATCCCAGTTCCAGCGCCCGCGTGCCGTACCAGTATTCCCCGGTGGCCACTTGCTCGATGTCCAGTTGCGGGCGGTGGGACGTGATCTGCGTCTTGAAGAGCGCGTGCACCTCCTCGATCTCTTCCCTGAGCTTTTCCCGGCCTTCGTCCGTATTCTTGCCGAATATCGTCAAGGTGCGCTTGAATCGCCCGGCGGTCACCTGCTCGAAATCGACGCCCTTTTCCTCCAGCAGGCGGTTGAAATTGGGTAGCTGGGCGATGACGCCGATGGAACCGATGATCGCGAACGGCGCGGCGATGATGTGGCTGGCGACGCAGGCCATCAGATAGCCGCCGCTGGCGGCCACCTTGTCCACGGCAATGATCAGCGGCAGGTCCTTCTGCCGGATGCGCAGCAGTTGCGACGCCGCCAGTCCGTGCTCGTGGACGGCCCCGCCGGCATTCTCCAGCCGCACCAGCACCCGGTCGTCCTTCGAGGCCACCGCGAGAATCGCCGAGACCTCTTCGCGCAGCGACGCGGTCGCCGTGGCGCGAATGTCGCCCTTGAAGTCGATCACGAAGATGCGGCTGCGTTGAGAGCCCTTCTTGTCGATTTCCTTGCGCTCGGCCTTGCGCCGTTTGGCCGTCTGCTTGAACTGCGCCTTGCCCAGAACCGCGCGGCTGAGGGTATCGCCCAACTCTTCGAAGCGCCGGTTCAGGTGCTGGATGGTCAGACCGCGCTGCTCGGCGCCGCGGCGCATTTCCGCGAAGATGAACCCGCCGACGACGATGATTGCAATGGCCACCGTGCCCAGTTTGGCCAGGAACAATCCATAATCCAAAGCGTACTCAAGCATTGCCGTTACAACCCGACGTTATCCATTTCGAAGACCCGCTCGGCGCGGTAACTGGAGCGCACCAGCGGCCCGGCGACCACCTCAAGGAACCCCCGCTCCAGGCCCCAGCGGCGATACATCGCGAAGGCTTCCGGCGTCACGTAGCGCTCCACCGGCAGATGGTTCATAGTGGGCCGCAGGTACTGGCCGAAGGTCACGATGTCAACGCCGCGGGCACGCAGGTCGTCCAGGGTTTCACCGATCTCCTCGTCGGTTTCCCCGAGCCCCAGCATCACGCTGGATTTGGTCAAGATGTCGGCTCGATGCCGCTTGGCGTAGGCCAACACGCCCAGCGTCTGATCGTATCCCGCCCGGGGGTCGCGCACGGGACGGGTCAGGCGGCGCACCGTTTCGAGATTCTGCGCGAACACGTCCACACCGGAGCCGACCACGGTGCGGACACTGGCGCGCTTCCCGGCGAAGTCAGGCGTCAGCGCCTCCACCGCGGTCTGCGGACAGCGGCGCTTGATGGCGGCCACGCAGGCCGCGTAGTGCCCGGCGCCGCCGTCATCGAGGTCGTCCCGGTCCACCGAGGTGATGACGACGTACTTCAATCCCATCAGTTCTACCGATTCCGCGGCATGCTGCGGCTCTTCGGGGTCCAGCCATCCCTGCGGATTGCCCGTGTCCACGGCGCAGAAGCGGCAGGCACGTGTACACACCGAACCCATCAGCATCAGCGTCGCGGTGCCTGCGGACCAGCACTCGCCGATATTGGGGCACATGGATTCTTCGCATACCGTCGCCAGCCGGTTCTCGCGGACCGTGCGTCTGACCCGGGCGTATTTCCTGCCCGACGGGATCCGGACCTTGAGCCAGGGCGGCTTGGGAAGGGCCTTCGCGTCGGCGCTCCGCCCACCGGGCTTGACCCCGTTCCTGACCGCCGTGAAGCCGGCCGCCGTCCGGTATTTCCGGCCGCTCTCGACCACGGGTATGCCGCGAAACTCGCTCACTTGATTCCTTGGACTTCAGTCTGCAGGCCAACGGTACGTTGGCGTATCATTATCTCATGGATTCGGAGGCGCACGACAGGGGCAAGCCCTGCACCATTGGAGGCACTCGAGACGCGGTGCATGATCTCGCTGAACCCCCGCTCGCGCGCATCGACCGCGCGAGGTCCTTCCGGGCAAGGTCCTTCCGGGCGGGGTCCTTTCGGGCGGGCTCTTTCCGGGCAGCGTGGCAACTGATCGCGGTCATTTTCTGCCTGGCCGTCGCGCTGCCGCACGGGGCGTCCGCACAGGACCTGCGCAGCCCGCTGTTCCAGGCCGCCGACGCGGCGTTGACGGCTGCAGGCGGGGCAGACGCGCCGGTGCTGGCGCCGACCGCGTACGAGGCGGGGATGAACGCCTATACCGCAGCCGAAAACGACTTTGCCCGGGGGCGAAGCATCAACCGGATTCAGGGCCGGCTCGCCGACGCCGAAGCGGCATTCAACCGGGCCGCGGCGACGGCCGCCGCCGCCGCGGCCACGTTTGCACCCCTGCTCGAGACCCGCCGGCAAACGCTGGATGCCAGGGCGGATGTCTTCGCGGTCGAGCTCTGGAACGACGCGGAGGCTGCCTTCAGGGCCGTCAGCCGGCGCCTGGAATCCTCCCCTTCGGCAGACCTGGGCGACCGGACGGCGACGGTGGAATCGTTGTATCGCGATGCGGAACTCACCGCCATCAAGGCCCAGCATCTCAGTCAGACGCGTGCGCTGCTGGCCCAGGCGGCGCTGGACCGCGTGCCGCAATACGCGCCACGCACCCATGCGAGCGCCGAGGCGCTGCTCGCGCAGGCCGAGGCGGCGCTTGATGCAGACCGCTACGACGTCGAACCCGCCCGCCAACTGGCCGAGCAGGCCGCCTACGAGGTCCGGCGCGCCATTTCCATGACCGTGCGGGTTCTCGAGCTCGTGGACCGGGACAGGACCGTCGAGGACCTCATTCTCGAGTATGAGCAGGGTATCGCCGAGATTGCGGCCGCGGCGGGAAACGCAGCGCGACTGGACTCCGGGCCGGCCCCCCTGATAGCGGATCTGGTGGCCGACATCGAAACGCTTCGCCAGCGAGAGCGGCAACTGCAGATCGACGCCGATGAGAACCGCATCCGCATTGCCGGGCTGGAGGAGGAGATCCGGGAGCTGGACGATCAGCTCGGCGGGGTATTCCGGGAGCGGGTCGCGCTGGTGCAGCAGCTCGAGGCCGAGGAGCGGGTTCGCGAGCGGTTCGAAAGGATCGAGAACCTGTTCGCCGTCGACCAGGCCCAGGTCACGCGGGAAGGCGACAGCGTCATCATTACGCTCACGGGTTTGACGTTTGCAAGCGGTTCATCCCAGATCGACGCGGCGCACGCGCCGCTGCTTGCGGCGGTCGGGGAGGCCGTGGACGTATTCCCGCTATCCGGTATCGTGGTCGAAGGCCACACCGATTCCTACGGCGGCGCCATTTCGAACATGTCGTTGTCACGGTCCCGCGCCGAGGCGGTGGGCGATTACCTGAGCGACCGGCTGGGCGTCGCCGGCGGGCGCATCAGTTCATTGGGCTACGGAGAAACCCGTCCCGTCGCCAACAACGAGACCGCCCATGGCCGGGCGCGCAACCGCCGTATCGAGGTGCGGATCACGCCGCAGCCCACGGGTTAGCGGTATCCATGTTGTCAAGAGCCGTTTTGTTCAGGCTGTTCACGCGTTGGTTGCTATTGATTCGGAGGCGGCTGTCAAGCGGTGGCGGCGGCGTGCTTGGGCGTCCGTGGCAAAAGTCCCGCGAGCACCGAGGCCGGCGAGGCGCGGGGAGTGAGGACATCGGGAATATCTGACCGACGAGGTTCAGCCGACGGCGTCCGCCCTTCGCAGCCAGGCGGCGATGGATTCGGCCACCGGTCGGGTGACCAGGTAGCCGTAGGACGTATGCACATCCAGCCGGCCGCGATCACGGTAGTGGTTGTAGAACCCCGTGCAGTCCTGCAGCGCTTCCAGCGAGCCCACCTCGACCATCTCGCCGTAGTGAGGCCCAAGCCGCGGGTACAGCGCGGTGATTTCGCCGTGAGCCGAGAAATTCTGCCATCGGTCCACGATTTTCGGGTAGCGTTTCCGACCGGACAACCGGGCGCCCTGGACGCCCCTGAGAATCATGGGGCTTGCCAGCGGGCTGCCCAGGGTCATGAACAGGTCGACGCGACCATTCTCGCGGCGCTCGCCGTGGGAGAGCTCCCAGAGCGTGTCGTAGGCGATCACCGAACCGAGGCTATGACCGATCAGCAACACCTGCTCGCCCGCCGACCAGGCATCGGCCAGCGCCTTGCGCACGATGTCGCGCACCACCGTGGCGACCCCGCGCCAATTCATGAGATAGCGGTGAGTCTCGGTCACGGTCAGGCGCATCGAGCGCCTTGCGAACAGACTCGAGAACAGAGGCGCCGCGTGCCCCAGCCGGAGCAGGGCGCGTCTCTTGCGCCTGGCGAATGCCTCGATATCGGCAACATCCCGGGTACTGGGCTCCGGTTGCTCGAGGATGCGCTCGATGCTCCGCTTGTCCAGTTCGATATTGCGGTGTTTTCGATAAAAGGCGTGCGTCCACGCCGCCGTGCTCAGGCACCTGGCGCCGTCCCGCAGCGGCTGCGCCGCATCCGGGTCGACGCGCTCAATCCCCGCCCGCATGCACCGGCCGAGCACCTGGCGGTGAATCCGTTGCGGCGGCTTGGGTTTCATCCCGGGGACGAAGATGATTCGCGCGGGCCTGGTCATGAGAAGGTGGTATAGACTATTGCGCCCCGATTCGGGTGAAGTTGGCAAGACACGATGGAGGATAGCTGGTGCGATATCTGCATACGATGGTCAGAGTAAGCAATCTTGAAGAGTCCCTGGACTTCTATTGCAACAAACTGGGGATGAAACAGACTCGGCGAAAGGACGTTGAAGCCGGACGTTTCACTCTAATCTTCGTTGCGCCGGAAGGCCAGGAAGAATGCCCTCTGGAACTCACGTACAATTGGGACCCCGAAGCCTATGGCGAAGGCCGCAATTTCGGCCATGTCGCCTACGAAGTCGATGACATCTACGCCACCTGCCAGCGGCTGATGGAATCCGGCGTCACCATCAACAGGCCGCCCCGGGACGGGCGCATGGCCTTTATCCGCTCCCCTGACAACATCTCCGTTGAACTGCTGCAAAGGGGCGACGCCCTGGAACCGGCCGAGCCCTGGGCCTCCATGGGCAACACCGGGCACTGGTAGGCCGGGCGCGCACGCCTCTGCCGCGTCCTGCTCGGACTGGGCGACGGCCGCAACAGCCAATCGGCAACCCACTGGGGACCCGCTCAGCGATAAAGCGGCAACAGTTCCCGCTCGCCCGCTGTCGCGGCGCGTGAACGGGTCACCGCATCGGCCTGAGCCAGGGCGTCCTTGAGCGCCTCGCCGTTCCAGGCGGGCGAATCCGGCCCGTAAAGGCTCCGTTCAAGGTCACCGATGGCCGCGGCCAAGTCCGCCGGAAGCATCGCCGCCAATCCGCCGAGGCTCTTCGGCTTCTCGCCGAATCGCGCCGCGCCCCAGTCCAGCAACAGCCTGCGCGCGGTCCCGGCGTCGTTGATGTTGCATGCCGCGCGCAACCGCCTCAGCAAGCGGCGGTCGGATACCCTAGCCGGCGTCTCTTCGGCGGGCTGGCGCAGTGCCGCGGCACGCCGGGCGCGGCCGCTCTGCCACCAGGCCAGAAGCGTCACCGCCCACGCCGCCAGCAGCCCGGCGCTGATCCCCTGCCATAGGCGCTGCCCGGTCTCGGCGGCCTCCGCCGGCGCCGCGTCTTGCGCGGGCGCGGGCATCGCCTCGGCGCCCGGCTCGCGGCTTGGAAGGACGGTGACCTGGCTGGGCTCTATGCGCGCCACTTCCCATTCCCGGCTGTCCACATTGAACCACGGCATCTCGACCGCTGGGATGATCAATGACCCGGCGCTCTGGGCGATCACGGCGAACCGTTCCGTGCGCACCGCACGAATGCCGTCGGCGCTGCCTTCGCGGGACAGTTCCGGCTGATCCGCGTACTGCTGCAGGGAGTCCGTCTCGAACTGCGACAAGTCGGGAATCTGCGTCTCCAGCACGCCGTCCACCTCGACCCGCAATGTTCGGGTCTGGGGTATGCCGGCGGTGAATTCTTCGGGATCGCCGCTCCAACGCTGTTCGATCGTCACGCCGCCGGCCGGCAGCCAGGACGCCCCGGCCAGTTCCGGCGGCGGTGCGACCGCCGGCAACACCGACAGGCTCACCGGCTCGGATCGAAATCGCTGCAGGCTGGAGAACCCGGATGCGGTAATGACCACCGCTTCGAACACCATCGGCTGGATCGTCAACTCGCCCGCCACCTGCGGGAACACGGCGTAGCGGCGCTCCAGCACGACGAACGTGCGATCGTCGCGAACGGTCTGATATTCCCGGTCCTCTCCCAACGCGACGACGATGGCTTCGCCGCCGGTCACGTCCGGCGGCGTCAGGCTCGAGCGGCCCGTGCTGACGGCGCGGTACAACCGCTGCGTATAGATGACCTGGGACTGAACGTAGGCCGTGGCGGGAGAAATCTCCACCTCAAGGAATATATCGCCGGGGGCGTCGCCCGCCAGCGCCGGCAGGACCTGAAGGTCCACCGGATTGGAAAGGGCGCCGGCCAGTTCAATGGGGGCAAGCGTGAACGAGCCCGAGCCTCTCGGCATGAGCTGGTAGCGCCATTCGGTGATCTGGGATGTGCGCCCCCCCAGCATCTGGATGCTGGTGTTCCGGCTTCTCTGCAGGACCTCGAAATCGGTTGTGAGCATGGAGACATCGGGTTCGTCCCGAACCTGCCCCTGCACCGCCAGAACATAGGTAAACGACTCGTTCTCCCGGATCGTGGACCGGTCCACGCTGGCGCGCAGCGCCACGTCCTGGGCGCCCGCGACGCCGGCGGCCGCCAGCAGCCAGATCGCCAGCAGTGCGCGGCGAAAGGCCTGCGCCGTCACCATGGCTGTTCCTCGTCTCCGGGCCAGACATAGTTGCCGTCCTGATCGACGCCCAGGCGCTGGTACTGGTACAGGAACTTGCGCCGCAGCAGGCCGCCCGGGTCCTCGGGAATCCGCCGCAACCATTGTTCCGCGGCCTGCTCCGACGCCCACTCCTCCAGGTCGCCCGGGCTCGGTACCGGGTCCCCTTCCGGGGGTTCGTCCCCGGCCTCCGCGGGTGCGGGCTGTTGCTGTGCCTGTTCCTCGCCCTGATCGGCGCCCTGGCCGTCCCGGGACGCCGAGTCCTCTCCATGGGAGGAATCCGGCTGTTCGGCCCCCTGGCTCCGTGCCGATTCCTGCGACTCGCTGTCGTCGCCTGAATCTCCTTCGCCATTGCTGTCGCCCTGGGACTGCTGCGGCGGTTGTTGCATGAGAAGATCGCGGTTGAATTGCGCATCCTCGTGCTCCGGGTCGATTTCGAGCGCCTGATCGTAGGCACCGATCGCCTCGGCGAACGCACCCGCCCGCGCCAGGGCATTGCCGCGGTTGTAGTGCCCGTCGGCGGTTTGCGCCGTCGAGAGCGTCTCGGCGCTGGGCTCGAACTGGCCGGCACGGTACTGCGCCGCGGCGCGCCACGCGGGATCCTCGAACAGTTCGCTGGCGCTTTCGTGATCCTCCGCCTCGAACGCCGCCCGCCCCTGCTGGTCGGGGCGCTTCCACAGATCGGCCCAGGTCTGCGCATCGGCCCGCTGACCGGGCAGGATCAGCACCGCGGCCCACATCACCACCCAGCCGCGCCGGAAGGACAGCGCCAGCAAGGGCAGGAGCAGGAGCACCAGCCAGACGCCCTGATCCCGCCAGATCTCCGTGCGCAGTTCCTCGCCGTCGCCGGCAAGCACGCCGGCGGCAGAAGGCGCGCCCGAGAACAGTCGATCCAGATCCCGATCGTCGGGAGTCAGTCCGGCGTACTGCCCGCCGCCGGCTTCGGCCAAGCGCTGCAACGCGCCAAGATTGACGCGATTGACGACCACCTGGCCCCTGTCGTCGGCGAGAAAGCCCCCCCCCGCCTGGGGGATGGGACCGCCCTGGGCGGTTCCCACGGACATGACGTGCAACGTCATGCCCTGGCTGCGCAACTCACGCGCCAGTTCCAGCGCGGCCGGCGATACCCCGGAATCGCTGACCAGCAGTATCGCCCCGCGATTGGCCGCGGCTTGGCGCAGCAGTTGCGCCGCCCGGCTGATCCCGGCCTCCGGATAGCTGCCCCGGCTGGGCATGATGTCGCTGGAAAGGCTCGACACCAGCGCGGCGATGGTCCGCGTATCGGTCGTCAGCGGCGTCACCGTGAAGGCGTGCGCCGAAAACACCACCAGGCCGGTCTGCCCGCTTTCGCGCCGCTGCAGCAGCGACAGCAGTTTCAGCTTGGCCCGCTCCAGGCGGCTCGGTTCCATGTCGCCGGCGTCCATGGACCGGGACAGGTCAAGGACGACCACGAGGGCTTCGGAGGAACGCAGCGCCGGCACCGGCATCCGCTCCCAGGTCGGCCCCGCCAGCGCCACAATGGCCAGCGCGCACACCGCGACCGCGCCCGACGGCAGCCAGCGCTTGCCGCGCACCGCGCTGTCGGCAGCCGTCAACACCAGCGGTTGCAACGCTTCGTCCACCCAGGCCTGCCAGCGTCCCGCCGTGGCGCTACCCCGTGTAAGGCGCCAGACAAGCCAGATGGCGACCGGCAGGAGCAGCAGCCAGAAAGGCCGGACGAAGTGAAACTCAGCCATCGGGCGCCTCCGCCACGACCGCGCGCGCGCGCCTTCGCAGCGCCGCCGCGGCCCACAGCAGGCTCAGCCCGAGCGCCGCGCCCAACGGCCAGAAAAAGTATTCCTTGATGGGCCTGAAGCCGGTTTCATCGCTGGCGGCCGGTTCCAGTTCGTCCAGCAGCGCGTAGATCTGCTCGAATTCCTCGGTATTGCGCGCCCGGAAATAGCGCCCGCCCGTTCCCGCCGCGATGGTGGTGAGCGTTTCCTCGTCCAGGTCCGCGGAAGGATTGATCTGCCGGACGCCGAACAGCGAACGTACCATCAACGCGTCGGCGCCGATTCCGATGGCGTAGATCACCATGCCCCGTTCCCGCGCCAGGTCCGCCGCCTTCAGCGGATCGACGGCGCCTGCGGTATTGGCTCCGTCGGTCAGCATGATGAATACCCGGCGATTCTCGTCGATCCCGGCGTCGGTGAGGGTCTTGATGCCGAGCCCGATCGCGTCGCCGATGGCCGTTTCCTTGCCGGCGAGCCCGATCACCGCCTCGTCCAGCAGCGTCTGGACGGTTCTGCGGTCGAACGTGAGAGGCGCCTGGAGATAGGTTTCGCGCCCGAAAAGGATCAGGCCGATGCGATCCCCCACCCTGCGGTCGATGAAGTCGCGCGCCACCGCCTTGGTGGCCGTCAGCCTGTCGACCCACTCGCCGTTGAGCTGAAAATCCTGTTCCTCCATGCTCCCGGAAAGATCCACGGCCATGAGCAGGTCCCGGCCGGTGGCGGGCAACGCGGTCGCCTCGCCCACGTACTGGGGCCTCGCCGCCGCCAGGAGCGCCAGCGCCCAGATGCCCCACAGCAGGATCAACCGGCCCGTCGTGCCGCTTTCGGTGCCTCCCGCGCCGCCAAGACCGGCGTACTCCGCAAGGTCCGGGACCCTGAGCGCGGCGTCGCGGTCGACAGGATCGGGGGTCGACCAGCGACGTACCAGCCACGGCACGGGCAACGCCAGCAACATCCACCACCAGGCAAGCTGCCACATGTTCTACCCCCCTGCCTTCTGGGCCCTGACCCAGTCCTGGCACAGGAGCCCGAGTTCAAGACATTGCTCGCGGTCGAGGCGTTCCGCGCCTGCGTACGGGGCCGACGCCAACCCTCGGCCGGCTCCCTGCGAGAACGCCTCGCGTTCCCAGCGGCTGTCCAGCCAGGCGAGCCACGATTCGCCGGTCAGGCCGGCGACCGATTCGGGCTGACGGCTCAGCGTCATGGCAAAGCGCTTCAGCGTCGTGGACAGGCGCTGAGCGCAGACCGCCGGGTCGCCACCCGCCCGCAATGCCTCGAGCGCTGCCTTCAACTCCGCTGTGGCGGCCCGATGGCGCCAGGCGGCACGATACCGCAACGCCCATATTACCGCGCCCAGGAGCACGGCCCCTGCGAGTATCCACCAACCCATGGCGGGAGGCCACCAGCCAACGGCCTCGGGCAGGTGAATATCCCGCAACGGAAGCTGGCCTGGGTCCAATACCGGATTCATCTGCCTGCAAAACGGGCGCCGAGAACCTTCTGTGGGTCCATGTTGGTACCGCAATCCAGGAGTTGGACACCCGGAGTGCGCGAAAGGTTCGCAAGCCGCGCGCGCCTTTCGAGGAAGCGCTCCCGGTAGGCGCTTCGTTGCGCCGCGCCGCCGGTGTCGATGGCGACCGAACGGCTCCCGGCCAGAACCCGGTAGCGCCCGGGGGGCGGCAGGTTGCGTTCCACCGGATCGAAGAAATGCACCAGTGAAACGTCGCTGTGGCGCGCCAACTGGCGAAGATGGCGTTCGAACGAGTCGTCCAGCGAGCGAAAATCGCTGAGCAGGAAAATCTGGCTGCCCGGGCGCGCCACCCGGGTAAGCCGCTGCAGCGTATGCGGCTGCACCGTGGCCAGGGGAGCATGTGGCGAATCCCAGAACGCCGGGTCGCTGATCACGCGCAACATGCGCAAGGCGGCGCCGCGTCCCAGGCGCGGCCTGAGTTCGACGTGCTCGTGCTCGGAAAAGATCAGCCCGCCCAGGCGATCGCCGTTGGCCACTGCGCTCCACGCCACCAGCGCCGCCATCTGGGCGGCCCTCACGGCCTTGAACACACCCTTGGTGGCAAACAGCATGGGCCTGCGCAAATCGAGCCAGAGGATGACCGGGCGGTCCCGCTCCTCCCTGAACACCTTGGTGTGGGGTTTGCCGGTCCGTGCCGTCACCTTCCAGTCCATGGTCCTGAGATCGTCGCCCGGCTGATACGGGCGCGACTCGTCAAACTCCACGCCACGGCCCTTCAGCCGCGAGAGGTGACCGCCGGCGTCAAGGGCGCGCACCCGCAACGCTCCGATCTTCAGGGACTCGCCTGCCGGCTTCAGGCGGATGAGTTCGGCCAGTTCGATACGGGCGGGCGAGGACGTCGATCGAACTGCACCGGCCGAATTCATCAGGGCACCCCGATCCGCGCCAGAAGCTCGTCCACGACCTCGTCCGCCGTTCGGCCTGCGGCTTCGGCCTCGAAGCTCAACAGGATGCGGTGGCGCAGGACATCATGCGCCACGGACTGAACGTCCTCCGGAGTGACGTAGTCGCGCCCCGCCAGCCACGCGCGGGCCCTTGCACAGCGATCCAGCGCTATGGTTGCCCGCGGGCTGGCGCCGTACTGAAGGAGGCCCCGAAGGTCGTCCCCGTAGCGCTCCGAGCGCCTCGTCCCCAGCACCACCTGAACGATGTATTCCTCAAGCGGCCCGGCGAGATGCAGTTGCAGGACTTCCTGGCGGGCCGCCATCACGTCGGACTGGGTCAGCACCGCGGGTGGCTGGAACAGTTCGGCATCGTCAGCCGCCCGGCTGGCCTCGCGCCGGTTGATCTGCAGGATGGCGTGTTCGCCCGCGGCGTTGGGGTAGTCCACCAGCACCTGCATGAGAAAGCGGTCCAGTTGCGCCTCCGGCAAGGGGTACGTGCCTTCCTGCTCGATGGGATTCTGGGTGGCCATGACCATGTACAGCTCCGGCAGCCGGTAGGTCACCGATCCCACCGTGATCTGGCGCTCTCCCATGGCTTCGAGCAATGCGGCCTGCACCTTGGCCGGCGCGCGGTTGACTTCGTCGGCGAGAATCAGGTTGTGAAACAGGGGGCCTTCCCGAAAGACGAACGAGCCGTCCTGGGGGCGGTATATCTCCGTACCCGTCAGATCTGCCGGCAACAGGTCGGGCGTGAACTGCAGACGATGGAAATCTCCTTCGACGCTGTGGCTCAAAACCTTGATGGCGCGGGTCTTCGCCAGGCCGGGCGCGCCCTCCACCAACAGGTGCCCGTCGCAGAGCAAGGCGACGAGCATGCGGTTGAGAAGCTCCTTCTGCCCGACGACGAGTCCGGACAAATGGCCTTCCAGAGTGGCTAACTTTTCCTGCAGTGACATTTGCGTGACGCCTGACCAAGGCGGGAAATCTTACCGTTCGGAGACTTGCAGTCCAACTCCGGCGGCCAGTCCGGCCACCCTGGCAGTTTTCGCTCCGGCCGCCGGCGCGCTGACATCGGAGGGAAATGGGTATTTCAATGCAAGCCCGTCGGCTGCACCAACAAGCGGCATTGGACCAGCTTATCCGTAGCGGCGTTTCATCTCGGCGACGGACTCGCGCACAAGTTCTTCGAGCAATTTCAGGTCGACATCTTCGAGCTTGTTGACATACAGGCAGGACTTGCCGGTGCGGTGCTTGCCCAGCCTGCCAAGCAGTTCACCGTAGTCCGAGAACCCCGGCATGATGTAGATGGCCAGATTCTGCTTGCGGGGTGAGAAGCCGACCACGAGCGAGTCGCCTTCCCGGCCGCTGGCGTATCGATAGTGGTAGCTGCCGAACCCGACGATGCTGGTACCCCACATCTTCGGCGGCTCGCCGGTCACTTCCTGCATCAAGGCCAGGAGCCGCCTCGCATCCGCCCTGCGCCGCGGGTTTTCAACCCCGTCGAGAAATTGGTTCACGTCTGCGTCGTTTTGCGCGGTTTTGCGTTGTGACATCGGCTCGATCGATCCCGCTTGCGCTACTCGCTGCCTTGTTCCCGGCTCATGTCGGTATTCTATTGCGACTAAGGGCCACAGTTGCAACGTGCCCTTGGAGGCGTATGATTGAACTTCAACTTGAACTTCATGTGAAACCATTATGACATCCGTATCCATGGTGGAATTGCGGCGCGACGCCGAAGGCATCCTTCAACGGGTCAGCCGGGGCGAACGACTGGTCTTGACCTATCGTGGCCGGCCGGTAGCCCGGCTTGAGCCATTCACGAAACCGGCCACTTCTCCCAACGACCCCATTTACCGCCTGGCAGAGCTTGCCGTTGACCGGGGAGAGTCCCTCGGCAACGCGGAAATGGACGCCATCATCTATGGCGGATGAGACATTCATCGATACCAGCGGTTTCTATTCACTGCTGGTGCGCCGGGATCGTATGCACGCTCGCGCCGCCGAGTTCATTGCCGATGCGGCAGGCGTCAGAGGCCGATTCGTCACGACCGACTACGTCATTGACGAGACGGTCACGCTACTGAAGGCACGGGGCCATGGCGAGCTTGTTGGGCCGTTGTTTCAAGCAATCGACAATTCCACTGCCATGCGAGTCGAGTGGACGACTTCAGAACGCTTCGCAGAAGCAATATCCTTCTGCCTGCGCCATTCGGATAAAGCATGGTCGTTCACCGACTGCGTAAGCTTTGTGGTCATGCAGTCCCTTGGCCTGAACAGGGCACTAACCAGCGACAATCACTTCGAACAAGGTGGCTTCCAAGTCTTGTTGAAGGATTGAACCACATGGGCAGCCATCTTGCTCGAATCGCCTCACGGCAGAGGGCGCTTTGGCGAAATACCCGGCGCCCCACCCAACTGTTAGTTACGGATCAGGTGGATGGAGCACCAGTACGAACGGGAAGTGGCGAACACTTGTCACGGATAGCCTCAACCTGTCATTCTCAGAGCTATGGCGAACCGCAGAAAGCCGACGCCCATAAGCCACATCACCGCTCGCCGTTCCCTTGCGAAACTTCGTGACACAGGAGATAAACCAGTGACAAAGGATGCCCCAAGCGCCGCCATCGCAGCACTTGCACTGCTATTCGGATTCGCTGCCGTCGCCCAGACCCCCTTTGACCCGAGCGTCGCGGAAACGGTAGAGACCGTGCGGATCACGGCCTCGGGTCAGCGCTTCGTGCCCCGGCAAAGCCTGACCCCCGGCGGGGCGCCCAAGCACACCGCCGACTACGACGTCACGGTGACGTGGAATCCCGGCGGGTGGCTGGCGCGGGAGGAATGGCAACTCAATACCGTCTTCCCCGTCGTGACCGGTTTCGCCTATTCCATGACGTACGGCGAGTTGACCGGCATCAAGGATGGACAGGACAACTTCCGCGCCGCGCTGAACGGGCCGACGCCCCTGTCAGCGGCGCGCATCGGCGCCAACTTCAAGGACCTGTGGCTCACCAATCCGCTCATCCTGGCCGCGCACTCGGAGGCATCGCTTCCGCCCGTGGAGTTCGAGAGCGGCGGCAACGCCCGGCACCGCATCGCTCTATCGGCTCATGACACGGAGTGGACATTGGTCATCGATCCTGCCACGGGCCTGCCGGAAGCAGTCACCGTCATGGAACAGGACCCCACCAACGGCGAGGGCCCCAACCGGGTGGTCTTCTCCGACTGGCGGGAAGTATCCGGCGTACCCTTCCCGTTCCAGGTCGAACAGTTTCTCAACGGCGGACTGCTGCGCCGGGAAATGCGATCGGTCATCGAGGTGAACCCCGACAACGCGGACAGCGTGCTCGCGGTACCCGACGACCTCGAACCGGGGGATTCAGCGCAACGGCACTGGGGATGGGGCATGTCTAACCTGCTTCTCGCGCGCGCCGGACTCGGGGGTCCTGCCGACACCCCGCAATTCGACAACGTCGATCTGCTTGAAGTCGGTCCCGACATTTACCAGGTCATCGGCGGCAGCCATCACGGGCTGGTCGTCGTCGGTCCGGACGGCATCGCCGTGGCCGATGCGCCCTGGTATCCGGAACGCTCGGACACCCTGCTCCGGCTACTCGAAGAACGCTGGCCGGAGCTGCCCGTACGCTACATCGTCATGACGCATCATCATCTCGACCATTCCGGCGGCTTCCGAAGTTTTGTCGAAGCCGGTGCAACTCTTGTGGCGCATCAGGACAGCGTATGGTTCTACGAAGAGGCCCTGGCACGGGCAGGCTCGCGCGGCCTGAATGCCGTCGCAGTGGACGGAGAAGCCCAGCTCGACGGCATCGGGCGCAGCATCGGCGTATACGACATACCGAATCCCCATTCCGACGGGATGGTGGGCGTCTACGTGCCCGATACCAGGCTGTTTTTCAATTCCGATCTCTATTCGCCGGGACGGGAACTGCAATTCCCCTTGTCGATGAATGCCCTGTTCGCCGCCGTCCGCTACCACGGCCTGGACGTCGAACGGCATGTCGGCTCCCACGGAATGGGCTACGATTCGGAACCCGAGTGACTGCACCTGGTCGGCCAGTCAGTGGGCAATCCGGGCCGTTCCGGACTTTCGCGGCCCGTTGAGTCGGTCGACCCCTGGAGGGTCTGTGACATGACGATCAACATACGGCGACTGTCAGCGATTTGCGGCGCGTGGCTGCTGGCCGCCTCGCTTCAGGCGCAAGACCTTGACGCCGTATCGGCCCAGGGCCGGCCGCTGGTGCAGGACTTCCCCCAATCCTCGCTCATCATCGACACCTCCGACTTCACCTGCGAGCATTTCGGGATCTTCGTCGCCTCCGAGCGAAATGCCCAGGCCCGGGGATTGATGTTCGTGCGCGAGATGCCCGACGACGTCGGCATGCTGTTCATTCACCCCAGCGAGCGGATGATCTCCATGTGGATGAAGAACACGCTGATTCCGCTGGACATGGTCTTCATGGATGGCTCCGGGGTCGTCACGCACATCGCCGAGAACACGGTCCCCGGTTCGCTGGACACCATCAGTTCGATGCAGCCCGCACTGGGCATACTCGAGATCAATGGCGGACTGGCCGCGCGACTGGGGATCCGGCCGGGCGACCTGGTAAGGCATCCGTTTTTCGGATCGCTTTGATGTGTCCGTCAGGGACTATTGCGAGTTCCGGGGCATGGGCGGGATCATCCGTTTCTTCAGAAAATTGCCAGTGTTGATTCGAATACCGAGGTGCTATTGAGAGCGGCGGCGACGTCATCGCCGCAGAGGCAGCAATTCCCGCTAACGACGCCCGCTCATCCGTCCTGGCCCGAATAAACGGCGAAATTCGCCATTGGGGCGTGATCCTGGAGGCGATTGTCGGGTCTCTCGGCGATTGGCGGGAATTGCTGCCGCAGAGGCATCGTCGTGCGGAGTGCCACCATCGTAGTGCCACCTCCCTGGTTGTCGAAACGGTCCATAATAGCTATTATGGCTCGAATGAATGAGATGACAGCCAGGGACGCCAAGAATCGCTTCGGCCAATTACTCGATGCCGCGCAGCGCACTCCCGTACGCGTGACAAAAAACGGTCGGGCCGTCACGATCATGCTCTCGGTGCAGCACTACGAACGGCTGCGCGGTGCGGCGTGGGAGCGTCTCACGGCGACCATGGATCGCATGGCCGAGGAAACATCCGCCAACAACCTGACGGACGCGAAGCTCGATGCGCTGCTAGCGAATGAAAGTTGACCGTGCGGTCGTCGAGACCAACGGACTGATCAGCGCGGCGCTCCGGGCGGAGGGGAAACCTCGCCGCGTTCTCGAAGTCATTCGCCGCTGCAACGGTGTGCTGCTGTTTTCCGACGAAACCTACCGCGAACTGGGCAGCCGTCTTCGTCGCCCGAAGTTCGACCGCTACGTCAGTCAGACGGTCAGGGCCGTTTACCTGGCGCAACTCATGGCAGTGTCCGAATGGGTGTCGATCACGAACGCGAAGCTGGGTTGCCGCGACCCGGATGACGACAAGTTCCTTGAGTCAGCACTGATCGGCGATGCCGATTGCATCATCACCGGCGATCACGATTTCCTGGAGATGTCATCATTCCAGGGCATTTCGATTCTGCCACCTTCCGACTTCCTGAAGCGAACCGGGAATTGAACATGCCCATGCGGGCTGACCGCGGTTCACAGGCGCTCAGCCCCGCTCGCAGTTGTCTCGCAGCCAGGCCGCAAATTTTACTTCGTCGATTTCGCGCGCGGCCAGCAGGGTCACTACCTGCACAACGTCCACCTCGGCAGCGGTCAACCGCAATCCGTTCCCCGCCAGGAAGACATATGCAGACATGAAGCCCGCCCGCTTGTTGCCATCGACAAAGGGATGATTGCGGATGATTCCGGCGGCGTATGCCGCAGCCATGTCGCAGAGGTCAGGCTCGCCGTACGCATGCAGTTGCCTCGGACGGGCAAGAGCCGAATCCAGCAGGCCGGCATCCCGAAGGCCCGGACCGCCGCCATGGTCCGCCAGCATCCGTCCGTGGAATGCCAGCACGACCGCCTTGCTCAGCCAGACCGGATCCACTATTTCGCCAGTTCGCGCAATGCATTCCGGTACCGTCTCATGCCGTCCTCGGCGAACTCCATCTGCCGCTCGAACTCGGGATCGAAGGGGGTGATCCGGTACCCCCCATCGGTCGTTTCAGTCAGGTAAACCACATCTCCCTCGCGCACGCGCAAGGTGTTGGCGGCGTCCTTGGGGAGCCGCAGATTCAGCGAATTTCCAACCTTGTGGACCTTGAGCGCATGCATCGTATATCTCTCGTGCGTTTATACTGAAGTATATACGCGTTGACGCACTCGCCGGAAATCCTTCAATTCGTCCGACGGCGCCGGAGGACAACCCAAGACGATGGAATCGTGAACTGCGCACCGGGGTAGGGAGGTGGTCCTGGTTCGTTGGACAGTTTGAGGACGGAAACAAGGTGTACTCCGGTTGAGTGAAATGCCCTCGTTGAAGGAATCTGCCGTCCGGTTCCGTAGCACCGTCCATCCGAGTTTCGTCAGAACGCGGTCCCGCGTGATGACCTGACGCCGTTGCCGGCAGTCTTGGAATCGGGACGCCATCCAGAGCTCAATTCAGGGATGATCGGTGGCTAGGTTCATCAGTCGCGGAGCGATTGACCCTGATCTTGCGGCCCGGCCAAACTCGATGCGGATTCCAGGATTCAAACGATGGCTACGCGAAGAACGTTTCGATACTGCTTCAAGGTTGACGGAGAGATTGGGCAATACGGATTCACTATCGATATCGAGCGCCGTGAACGGGAGCACCGTCGACGCTGGCCAACCGGGCACATCGAGCAAATCGGGCCTCCGACGACGCACGAAGACGCTTGGGATTGGGAGAGGCAACAGATCGAACGTCGTCGCGATTCCGCAGCCTGATGTCCCAGCCCTGTCCGGTGCTGGAGAGCGGCCCGGATTTCGAGCCGCGCAAGCGCGTAGACAGTGACGAGTGTTGTGCCGCGTCAGTTTGAGTTCATACCGGCACCGTCGATACCCGCGAGCAACTGCTTGCCGGTTTCGCAGTCCACAATCAGCTCGCCCACACGGTTCAAAAGACCCGGATCGTCAACGTTTTCCAGCCTGGCGCCGAGACGCTGTCCGGTGTCGGCGCCGAAGCGCCGCGCCGCTTGCCGCACGAGCAAGGCGCGCTCGTGCGCAAGCGCCCGTCGTCTGCCGTCCGCGAGACCTTCCGCGTATACCTCCCGGCGATAACGTTTCAGCCAGCGGTCGGTGTTCCTCTCAAGTACTGATTGTTCCGCTCCGGTGACCATGCCGGGAAATCGCCGAAATCAACTATGCCAATGGCCATTGAAGTGTGAGGAAGCGATATCCCATGTGACGTGGCAATTCGAGACGCGCATCCAGCGAACTCGCATGCAAGCATGTGAAATCGGAGATTCCGCAGACAGTGTCTGTCGAATCTCTCGGATCGACCTTAAAGCGGTGCCTGCTTGTCGGTCGCTGGAAGGTGTTTGAGTAAGCGCCTCAAGTGCACGGGAAAATCGAGGACATGAGTGCCGTCGGCCAATGAGAAATCCGGACCCAGCAAGGCCCAGATGATGAGAGTCCCAGGGCGTCAGCTTGAATGCGCTTCGCGCGGTAGGCCAACGGCAATACTGCCGCGAGACCGCACTGGCTGGCCTCGTCCACAATCACGAGGTCAAACAGCCCTGCTTTCAACGGGAAGTTCGAATTGGCCGTCAGTGCCGTGCACGTCGCACCAAAACACGGGAACCCATGGGAAGTTTGGGCGGGCTCGCACCGGCCCAGAGCGTTTGCGAAGCCTGATTTTGAGCACTTCTGGATTCAGCCCGCTCGACAAGGTCACCGACCTTCGGGACCATAGATCTCATCCCTGTTCCACGAAGTGGCGTGACCGGTCCTGACGGTCACCAGATCAAGCGTTCGGGTGTTCTCGTCCGGTGGGGCCAATAGGGCGGCCCGATCGAGAATCACGCGCAATTCTCCCTGGAGTGACCGATGATGGCTGCGGGCCAATCGCTTCAGGGCATCGAGCGTGGCCGGTTGAACGTCTCTGATGTGTATTGAACTCATGGCGGTAGAATTATGCTACCACTGTCAATCTGCAATCAGGCGAACTGGATCAAAGGCTTGAGGCCTTACGGGCACTGTGTTTGAGTTCGAGCGCACTAACAACATGTGCGAACGCCAAACTAATGCTGCCATGCGGTTGCCCCGCTCGGGATACTGCGTCGGCAGGTCTTGCCAAATTTTGCCAATGCCGATAGCGTTGCAGCATGACCACGATGAATATTTCGCTTCCCGACGCGCTCAAGTCCTTCGTGGACGGTCAGGTCAGCGCGCGCGGCTACAGCACTTCAAGCGAGTACCTGCGCGAACTGATCCGAAAGGACCAGGATCGTCAGCGGTTGCGCGGCCTGCTTCTTGAGGGCGCCGCCTCACCGCCCGTGGGCCCGGCCGACGCGGACTATTTCGACCGGCTTCGCAGCCAGGTCCGCGAAGCCGGTCGGAGGTGAGCGGAAAAACGGTTGTACTGCGCGAGCGAGCGCAGCGCGATATTGATCTCGAGGAATGATCAGGGTCGTTAGCTGGAACATTGCCAAGCGAACGGTGCCGTGGCGGGAGCTCGCTGTCGCTCGTGGACCGGTAGCGGCGGCTGATCGCCCGGCCCCTCTTTAGATCGGCCATGCGAATGGATCGGTCGGCGTTGGGAAAGCTCAGCCGCGTCAGCTTGAGTTCATACCGGCGCCGTCGATACCGTCGAGCAACTGCTCGCCGGTATCGCTGTCCACAATCAGGACGCCCACCTGCTCAAGGCGCCCAGGATCCTCAACGGTCCGCAATTGAGCTTCGAGACGCCGCCCGGTGTTGGCATCGAAGCGCCGCGCCGCCAGTCGCACGAGCAGGGCGCGCTCGTGCGCGATCGCTTCCCGCCGGCCCTCGGCGACCGCTTCGCGCCGGGCTTCTGCCAACAATTCCTGGCGATGGCTCTTCAGCCAGCGCTCGTTGTTCCTCTGCAGTATCGATTGTTCGGCCATCAGTTCCTCCAATTCCCTCTCCCGCTCCGGGTTCCAATCCGGCGGACGCAACTCCGGCGCGGTCGCGTGGAACCAGTCCAGGTAGCACTGGTACAGGCGCGCCTCGTCCTCGTCCCCGAAGTCCAGCCATCCGCACACTTCTCCGAGAAGGCGGATGGCGTCGACATACGACTCCGCGAACACCAGCCGCGCCAGTGCCGCCATGCGGTTGCCTTGCTCGGGATACTGCGCCGCAGGGTCCCGCAAATCAAGCCGCGCGTAGCGGGGACCGGCTGGAACCGACAGTGGGTGGCCAGCGGGCATCCGCACCATGCCGCTCAGGTCGTCCGGTGCCTTATCTTGCGTACTCACCAGGCACCATAGGCCTTCGCGAGCGGCCGCAATATGGGCAAATCCGGTGACTATGGCGGGATATCGCCGAAATCTGAATGCGGGGAGCTGGGGCCAGGCGACATCGGCGTGAGCGGCATCGGGACCGTCGCCGCAGCCAACGTCGTGCCCGAGAACCGGCCGCCGGACGAGTCCTTTTTCGTGGTGTCCATGTACGCGCGGTGGATGATGCCCCATCCGATAACGGGAAGCCCGTGGTCCGTCGGGGCGTCGGACGTGTCGGCGCACCGGATCATTTCCGACCTGTCGGCCTTCATCAGTCATGTGGACCCGTCGAAGCACCGCATCCTGGCCGCCGGTGACTTGAACATGATTTACGGGGCGAACGCAGGCTCGCTCTCGCTCGTGGACCGGGAGCGCACGGTCTGGGCGCGAATGGAGGCGCTGGGACTCGAGTTCATCGGTCCGCTGCTTCCAAACGGCCGGGCGGCAAACTCGCCGCCGCCGGATGCGCCCGGCGATACGAAGAACGTTCCAACGTACCGCACGGCGCAGTAATCTCCGGCGGATGCGGACTATTTCGACCGACACCATCGGCTGAATTGACGTCCTTGGCCCCATTGACGGAACTGCTGCAATTCGTCCGACAGCGTCGGACGAATCGATTTCGCGATGGAAGGTCTCAAATCTCTGCGGCACGCAGTGGCCGCGGCGCTTGAAGCAAGCGCCTATTGGGGCAATACGCCGTGTATTGGAGAGACGCCCAAGTAGTTTTTCGAAGGCCCCGACGCGCCCCCTGATCGTATCGGTACGAGTACCGCACTGCGTCAGCTTGGGTGCGTGTCGGCCCAATCGATACTGCCGAGCAACTGCTCGCCGGTCTCGCAATCCACTATCAGGTCTCCCACGCGGTCCAAGAGACCTGGATCGTCAATGTTTTCCAGCCTGGCGCCAAGACCGCGCCCGATGTCGGCACCGAAGCGCCGCGCCGCTTGCCGAACCAGCATAGAACGCTCGTGCGCAAACGCCTGTCGTCTGCCGTCTGCGAGACCTTCCGCGAGACCTTCCGCGTATACCTCCCGGCGATAACGTTTCAGCCAGCGGTCGGTGTTCCTCTCAAGTACTGATTGTTCCGCCATCAGTTCCTCCAATTTTCTGTCGCGGTCCGGGTCCCAGCCACGCGGCCGGAGCCTTGGCTCGATCACGTAGAGCCAGTCCAGGTAGCACTGGTACAGACGCGCCTCGTCGTCGTCCCCGAAGTCCAGCCAATCGCACAGGTCGGCGAGCAGGCGGTTGGCGCCAAATGCTGACTCCGCGAACGTCAAACCAGCCAGCGCCGCCATGCGGTTGCCCCGTTCGGGATACTGCGTCGCTACGGTCCGCAAATCAAGCCGCGCATAGCGACGTCCGGCGAGCCACGGCAGGGGATGAGCGGTGGGCATTCGTTACCGCAAGGGTCACATCGACATCGAGCGGCTGATGACGCGCCTGGAATCCCTTATGCCCTACGACCACGCCGAATTCGCGGACAACGCAGTGAACGAGTACGCGCTGCTATTATCCGTACTGAAGAAGATTCCCTGACGCTATTTGTAGTTGGATGCTGCCGGTTCCGTCAGTTCAATGGCGATCCGGCAGTGGTCGCTGGGTCCCCAGTCCTGCGGTGCGTTGATCGCGCGCACGGTCAACAAATCGGCGAATCCTTCCGACGCGAATACGTAATCAAGCTGTCGCGACGCCGTGGCGGGGGACTGTCGATTGTGGTGAAACGTGGGGCAGTCTTGCTGTCTCGAGGGAGTTCGTCCGGCCATGGATCCGCCTGTCTTCCATAGGGGGTCTCTGGCCCGACAAAGGGAAGTCCTATGGCTTGCATCCTGGAAAACACCGTATCGTAGCGGGCGGCCCAGTAACCGCTGCCATGTTCGCCGTACGGTAACAACTTCGGTCAATGCCCGATCAGCTATAGTGTAGCCATGAAACGCAAGACGCTTTCCCAAGCCAACCCTCACCTGCGAGACCCCGAGAAGGCCGCACGACAGCGGATCCGTAGCGTGGCCAGTTCGACTGCGATCGAAACCGGGGAGCCCGTGCGCGACATAGAAGAAAAGATCAGGCGTCTGGAGTCCCTGAAGCCCCGCGTAACACTCGCCTGACCATTCGTTTCATCGGCTCATGGTCGCTAAGCCCCGCCTGAATCGCGTTGACGTAATCGGCCTTGTTTTCGTCCCAGACCGTGTAATCAAGTTGGGGCGGCTGATCGCCCGGCCCGTCTGGAGATCGGCCATGCGAATGGATCGGTCGGCGTTGGGAAAGCTCAGCCGCGTCAGCTTGAGTTCAAACCGGCACCGTCGATACCCGCGAGCAACTGCTTGCCGGTTTCGCAGTCCACAATCAGCTCGCCCACACGGTTCAAAAGACCCGGATCGTTAACGTTTTCCAGCCTGGCGCCGAGACGCTGTCCGGTGTCGGCGCCGAAGCGCCGCGCCGCCAGTCTAACGAGTTCTTCCCGCCGGCCGTCGGCGAATGCGTCGCGGCGGTGACTTTCCAACCAACGGTCGGTGTTCCTCTCAAGTGCCGATACTTCCCTCATTAGTTCCTCCACTTTGCGTTCGTGCTCCGGGTCCCAGTCGCGCGGGCGGAGCGTCGGCGTGACCGCGTAGAACCAGTTCACGTAGCAACGGTACAGGCGCTCCTCATCCTCGTCCCCGAAATCCAGCCATTCGCCCACTTCCTTTAGCAGGTGGATGGCGTCGAAGGGCGACTCGGCGAACATCAGCCGCGCCAGCGCGGCCATTCGGTTGCCACGCTTGGGATACTGCGTCGCCGGGTCCCGCATATCAAGCCGCGCGTAGCGTTCCAGCCACCGATCAGTGTTCCGCTGCAGTACGGATAATTCCTCCATCAACTCCTCCATCTTCCTGTTGCGGTCCGGGTTGCGATATTTGAACGGTTCCGGGAGCATTCGGATATTACGTCGCAATCCAAATGCCAGCGTCCCGCCATGCCCGAGCGTCCCGAAAATTCATACCCGATAATCGAAATCCAGCCGGAGTGGGTGATCTCGGAAGAGGACATGGGCAGCAAACCCAAGTTCTGGTATCGGGCATCTACTGATGAACCGGAATGGCTTTTCAAATACCCGCAACGCAACACGGGCCAGCATTGGTCGGAAAAGATCGCAGCCGAACTGGCCAACGCCATCGGTATTCCGCACGCACCGGTCGAGTTGGCGAAATTTCAGGGTTGCCGCGGTTCGGCTACCGAATCGTTCATGCAGGACGACCGCGAGTTGGCTCACGGTAACCAGGTGTTGGCCGGGCAACTGCTCGACTATGATCCCGACAAGCAATTCCGGCAATCGGATCACACACTCGAAAACATTTTTGCCTCATTGGAGCGGGTCTTCACCTCCGAACACGGCGTTTCGCGGGCAAAGCGTCGGGTCGCCGACTACGTTGTCCTCGACGCTTTGATAGGCAACACCGACCGGCATCACGAAAACTGGGGTATCTTGCGCAAAGTCGATCCTCAGCAAGAGCCGGAGACCGTGGCCCCGACATTCGATCACGCGTCATCTCTGGGCCGCGAGCTTCGCGATGAAGGAACCGGCAAGAGCAGGAGGCGATTTCTTGACGAGGGCCGGATCGCGAGCTATTCAGAAGCCGGGCGAGGCGCAATCTACTGGCAATCGTCGAGCAAGAAAGGTCCCAGCCCGCTGGAGCTTCTCCGGTGTGCCGCCGAGCGGTACCCCGATACATTTCGACCAGGGCTGGCTCGACTTGAAGACTTGCATGGAGACTCCCTGCGCCTTATCGTCGCACGCATCCCCGAGACTTGGATGAGTGATCCAGCGCGAACGTTTGCCGTCGAATTGATGTCCTACAACCTGCAACAGATCAAGAGTATCTCGACATGACCGAAAAGACTCTGTTTCTTGCCTGGCAGGACAAGCGTCCGGTCGGGAAATGGTTTCCCATCGGGCGGCTTGACGTACAAGCGGGCAGGCCAGCTTATCGTTTTCGTTATACGAAGGGCGCCGAACGCGCCCGCGCGTCCGTCGGGTTTCATGCGCTTCTGGACTTTCCGAAACTGCACAGGACATATGAATCGTCTGAACTGTTTCCGCTGTTCGGCAACCGCGTAATGTCTCCCCGTCGGCCCGATTACCCAGCGCACATGAACATGCTCGGTCTCCCCGATACGGCCGAGCCGATCGAAGCCCTGTACACGAGCGGCGGGTATCGCGTGACCGACAACTATCAGGTTTTTCCCAGAATTGTGCGAGGTCCAGGCGGCTTCTTCAGATGCCGTTTTTTCCTTGATCCCGTTCCTTTCGCCGAATCGTTCGAGACGCGGTGGATTGACTCCCTCAACGAAGGCGATGACTTGCTCGTCGACGTCAATCCGGCGACTTCAGTCGTACACATCAAGACCGAGTACGGGAAGGTGATCGGTTCTCCGCCACGCTACCTGGTCGAAGATCTGATCCGCGCCACGGAAGCGTGTCCGGGTGAGTACAACGCCAAAGTGGTGAAATTCAACCTGCCACCGGCACCTTCCCGTCGGCAGATCTTGATGGAACTCGCCGGCCACTGGCCTGATTATGAGCCGATGTCAGACACTGACTACCAGCCGCTAGTTCATTGAGATGGACGGCAACGCTACCGCAGTTTTTCAAAATTGAGAGTGGGCGAAGGGTATCTGACTCATACGAGAGAGTCTCCGGAAATCACGGAGTGGTTCAGGCCATCGTGAAATTAACGCGGAAACCAACTTCGTAGACATAATGCCCCAAAAAACCGCCCCCGCCTGTCGCTCAATATGCAGTTTCACGAGCTTCATGATCCGAAAGTTCTGGCCAAGGCTGTCACCAACCTTGGTCGTTGGGGAAACGGTGATGTAGAGGTGGGCTATTGCAAGCCGGAGAAGTTGCCATATGTGATGGGTCTGGTCCGGCAGGCGTTCCAAAAGCAAATGAGAAACGCAGAGGCGGAAGCGTGAAAGGGATCAGAAGATGAAACAGGAGAAGATCACCCTCGCCCAGCTCGAGTCCTTCCTACTTAAGGCCGCCGACATCCTACGCGGCAAGATGGACGCCTCCGAATTCAAGGAGTTCATCTTCGGTATGCTGTTCCTGAAGCGGCTCTCCGACGAGTTCGACTGCAAACGCGAGCAACTCCGAACGAAGACCTTCGCACATCTCCGAGAACAGCCGGACCTCGTCGCCGACCTGCTTGAGGACAAGATATCCTACGGAGAGACCTTCTTTGTTCCCGTCAGAGCCCGTTGGCACGCGTCATGGCGAGACGAGAACGGCGATCTCGTGCCGGCCATGAAGGACCTCAAGCACGACATCGGCAACATGCTCAACAAGGCCATCGCGGCCATTGAGGACGAGAACGATGCCCTGGCCGGTGTGCTGAAGAACAACATCGATTTCAACGCCGTGAAGGGCAAGACCAAGATCCCGGACCAGAAGTGGAAGGACCTGCTCGACCACTTCAGCCAGCCCGGGTTCGTCCTCGTCAACGACAACTTCGAGTTCCCGGACTTGCTCGGCGCCGCCTACGAATATCTCATCAAGTTCTTCGCCGACAGCGCCGGCAAGAAAGGTGGCGAGTTCTATACCCCCGGCGAAGTCGTCCGCCTGCTCGTCCAGCTCACCCAGCCGGAGGCCGGTAACACGATTTACGACCCCTCGGTCGGTTCCGGTGGATTCCTCATTCAGGCCCACCAGTACGTGGAAGAGCAAGGCCAAAACGCCGACGATCTTGCTCTCTACGGTCAAGACTCCAATGGCACCGTTTGGTCGATCTGCATCATGAACATGATCCTCCACAACATCACCCGTTCCACAATCGAGAACGGGGACACGCTGGAGGACCCGCTCATCCTCGAAAATGGGCAGATTCGGAAGTTCGACCGTGTGCTCGCCAACCCACCGTTCTCGCAGAACTACAGCCGCGCGAGCATGAAGTTCACCAGTCGATTTCGCGAGTGGTGCCCGGAGACCGGCAAGAAGGCGGACCTCATGTTCGTACAGCACATGCTCGCCAGTCTCAAGCTCAACGGCCGCATGGCGACGATCATGCCGCACGGGGTCCTGTTTCGTGGTGGCAAGGAAAAGCTCATTCGCGAGCTGTTCATCAACGACGACTGTATCGAGGGCATTGTCAGCCTGCCGCCCGGGCTCTTCTACGGCACGGGCATCCCCGCCTGCGTGCTGGTCTGCAACAAGAACAAGCCCGACGAATTCAAGGATAGGGTCCTCTTCATCAACGCCGATCGCGAATACGCGGAGGGCAAGAACCAGAACCGGCTTCGCCCAGAGGACATCGAGAAGATCGATTTCGTCTTCACTCACAAGCGCGAGTTACCCAAGTACTCGCGCCTCGTGCCCAAGTCCGAGATCGTGGACATTCACGACTACAACCTCAACATCCGCCGCTACGTGGACAACACGCCCGACCCCGAACCGGAGGATGTCCAGGCGCACCTCATCGGCGGAATCCCCGAGGTGGAGGTTGCCGCGCGCGCGGACGACTTCGCCAAGTTCGGCGTCGACACGGCTTCTCTCTTCAAACCCGAGCGTCCCGCCTACCTCGCCTTCCGCGAGTCCATCGACGCCAAGTCCGCCATCAAGTCCACGCTCGAAGCGGACCCGGCCGTGCTGGACACACTCATCCGGCACCACGACGCGCTCGAATCTTGGTGGACTGTCGCAAGGGACGACTTCGCCCAACTCCAGCATGCGAGCAACGGCGGCAAGAAGATGCCCGAGGTCCGCCACGAGCTGCTCACCACCCTCAAGGCTAAGTTCGTGCCGCTGGGCGTGCTCGACGAGTTCAAGAGCGCCGGCGTCTTCGTCAACTGGTGGCAGCAGATTCGCTTTGACCTCAAGACCATCGTCTCCACCGGCTGGCACCACTCCCTGATCCCAGATGACTACTTCATCGCCGAATTCTTCCAAGCCGAAGCCGACGCCAATGAGGCGCTCGAGGCAACCATCGCCGAAGCCCAGGGCGAACTGGCCGAGGCCGTCGAGACCGCCCAGGAGGTCAGCAGCTACGTGCCCGACGAGGACAAGAAAGTCAGCGCCGCCGTCATCAAGAAGGCGCTCAAGGCTCTCATTGACGACCTGAAAGACAGCGCCGGCGCTTCCGCCAGGAAGGAACTCAAGAACCTCACGGACCAAGACAAAGCCATCAAGGCCATCGAGAAGCGGATCAGGAACGCCAGGGCAACGCTGAAGGAAAAGGCTGCGGAGCTGGAATTCAAGCTCGAACTCAAGCGCCTCGGGTCCGGCGAGTTCAAGGCCGGGACCCAGGCGCTGATCGCGCAGGCCAATGACCGTCTTGCGGGGTTGGATCCGAAGAAGAAGGCCGACAAGAAGACCATCACCGCGCTCTACAAGGACAAGGAATCGCTGAATGCCCGACTGGCCCGGACTGACGCGGTGCTCAAGGCGATCGGCGGGCAGATCAGCGAGGCTGATGCACGCTGCCTGATCCTGAAGAAGATCTACGATATCGCCTGCGCCGAACTCGACCGCTATCTGAATGCGGAGAAGCGGGTGCTCGCGGGAGTCGTCGAGAGCCTATGGGAGAAGTACGCCATCTCCGCAGATAAATTGGAGAGTGATCGAGCGAACACGGTCGCCACGGTGGAAGGTTTCCTTTCGGGATTGGGATACTTGGCATGACGCTGCCTGATGGGTGGAAACAGGGTCGCCTCGGCAAACTCTGTTCCATTGAGATCGGAGGTACGCCGTCACGGGGTGTTGCGGCGTATTGGGACACCACCCACGACACCTCGAATGTCTGGGTTTCGATCAGGGACATGCGTCAACGTTTAGTCACAGTATCGGCTGAGCAGATCTCTGATCTAGGCGTAAAGAAGTCCAACGTCAAGCTCCAGCAACCCGGCACGGTACTTCTCAGCTTCAAACTGTCCATCGGTCGCGTCGCCATTGCTGCTGTTCCTCTTTTCACGAACGAGGCAATCGCCGGACTGTCTCCGACTGGCCTGACGCGGGACTTTCTGTTTCACGGCCTCCAAGGATGGAACTTGCTTCAGGGTGTGGATCAGGCAATCAAGGGCGCGACTCTCAACAAGCACAAGCTCAAGAAAATTCTGTTTGAGTACCCCGAGTCGGAACGCGAGCAAGCCAAGATCGCCGAGGTGCTTTCGTCGGTGGACCGGGCGATCGAGCAGACCGAGGCGCTCATCGCCAAACAGCAGCGTATCAAGACCGGCCTGATGCAGGACCTGCTCACACGCGGCATCGACGAACACGGCAACCTGCGCTCGGAACAGGCCCACGAGTTTAAGGATTCTCCGATCGGCCGGATTCCGGTGGAGTGGGAGGTGATAACACTCGGGGCAATGCTGAAACGCGCACACGGGTATCTACAGACAGGCCCTTTTGGCAGCCAACTTCATGCACATGAGTACGTCCATGAGGGCACTCCCGTCATCATGCCCCAGGACATACTGAACGGGCAGATTTCGACCAGTGTGATTGCCAGGGTCCCTGAGCGACGGGCAAACGACTTGCATCGCCATCGTCTTCTGCCAAATGACATCGTGTTCTCACGACGCGGCGACCTTTCGCGAGCTGCCGGAATTGGTGAGCGAGAAGCTGGATGGATATGCGGCACGGGGTGCTTTCTCCTTCGAGTGTCACCAGACTCGATCGATTCAACTTGGCTCACCAATGTGTACCGCCACCATCATGTTCAGCGGCAGGTCGAGACGAATGCGGTGGGATCAACCATGCCGAGTCTGAACAATGCAGTAATGGAGAATCTGATTGTTGCGTTCCCCAAGGTCGACGAGCAGCAAGAAATTATGCGCCGATGTGATGCGGCAGCTGACAGTATCGCATCGACTCTTGATCAGCTTGCGAAGATGCGGGCGCTCAAGCGCGGCCTCATGCAGGACCTGCTCACAGGCAACCGCTGCGTGACTCCGCTGCTCGAACAATGCGAAGGGGTCGCGACATGAGCAGCTGCACCGGATACGGAGATCCAGCAGATGTGGCTCCGTGAACTGCAGATCCGAAACTTCCGAAAGATCGACGCACTCACTGTGAATTTTCCGCGCGGTCTGACGGTGTTGGTTGGGGAGAATAACTCCGGTAAGACGACGATCATTGATGCACTGCGTCTCATGTTGTTTTCAAGCCGGGAGTTCGATTCCCTCCGGCTTACGGAGGATGACTTCCGAACCGGAACCGACCACGCACCGATCGAGATTTCCTGCCGATTCACCGGACTTGAAGATGACGACGAAGTCCACTTTCAAGAGTGCCTCGTTGATATCGATGATGGCAAGTTCGAGATGCAGGTCAATGCCCGCGTTGAATTTAACGAGACGACGAATCGGTGCAACGTGAAAATGTGGGGTGGCGAGACGGAAGGCGGCTCACTTCCATCGAACCATTACGATCGACTTGCGACGATCTACTTGCAGCCGCTGCGTGATCCCGAACGCGGCCTGCGGCCTGGACAGCATTCCCAAGTTTCCCGACTTATCGACTGCCTGACAAAGGAAGATCAGCGCGAAGACTTTGAAGCCATCGTCAGGGATGCAAATGAGGAGATCCGAGAGCTGAAGCCAGTCGAAGACGCAAGAGGCGACATCAATGCGCAGATGTCAGCTATCGCAGGTAGCGAATTGACCCAAAAAACGGAGCTGATTTTCGCCGACCCGACTTTCCGTCGCATCATCGCAGGGCTGCAGCCTGAGATTGACGGACTACCGTTTGCCCTCAATGGGCTCGGGTACAACAACTTGATCTTCACATCCGCGACTTTGGGCACGCTCCGGCGGAGCCCACAGTTCTCATTCCGTTCAATCCTGGTCGAGGAGCCCGAAGCGCACCTGCACCCTCAGTTACAGATGCTCCTTCTCAGGCATTTGGCTGTTGTTGCCAGCGATCACGAAGGTAATGAAGTGCAGGTCATCGCGAGCAGCCACTCTCCTATTCTAGCGAGTCAGGCTCCAATCGACTCGGTCGTATCGGTTCATGAAGTTGATGGCAAGGTCAGCACAGTCTCGGTGTGTTGCATCACGATTGACGACAAGATCAAGAAGAAGCTCCAGCGGTATCTCGATGCGACCCGTGGGGAACTGTTTTTCGCCCGGCGCATCTTGATGGTGGAGGGGATCGCGGAGGCACTGCTGCTCCCTGAGCTGGCCAAAATTTCAGGTGGCAATCTGAAGGAGTCGGCAGTGACCGTTCTGAACGCGGATGGAATCAACTTTAACGCGTTCATTCCATTGTTTGGAGTGGAAGAGCTTGGTGTGCCGGTCGTCATTCTCACAGACGGTGACGCGAAGGTTGTCGGTGGAGAGATGTCGGCGACTGCCTCACACTTGAAGGAACAGGCAGCCGGGATTCCGAATTTGAATGTCGAGATGTCGGAGATCACCTTTGAGCATGAGCTTGCTCGCTCGGAAATGCTGCTTCCGCACATGGTGTCTGCGCTCAAAGAACTACATCCCATCATTGGAACAACGCTCGAAACCAAGCTCGCAACGGTTGCGACCGTGGAGGAGAAGGCCAAGAAATTTTTGGACGTGTTCATTGAGAAGTCGGTCTCGAAAGGCCGGTTTGCGCAGGAACTCGCCGAGATCTTGGCGGACTGTAATCTCGGGGCCAACGCCGTACCCGAGTACATCCGCATCGCGCTGAGGCATCTTGGAGTTCTGAGTGAGCCGGCAATCGATGGCCACAGCTAATCAACTCCGGGAGAGGATTCTCGCGCAGAACCCGACAGATGAGCAGAGGGAGGCCATCTTTGCTGAGGAGTTGGAGTTTCTATTGCGCGCAGCTCCTGGAAGCGGCAAAACCTGGACGTCATGCCGACGCTTTATCTGGAGAGCGGCCAACTGGCCTCATCTTGTTGGGGGACTGGCTCTCCTGTCGTTCACAAACGCTGCCATCCGCGAGTTCAAGACCGCCACGATCAACGTAGGGCGAAGAGACCTCCTATCCGATCCGAACTACGTCGGTACGTTTGACTCGTTCGTTGAACGTTACATTCTCTCACCGTTTGGCCACCTGCTTACCGGCGCTGACAAGCGGCCAAGGCTATTTCCAGGCCCACGTCCGGGCGACTGGAACAATGGGCAACTGAAAGTGTGGATGGACGGCAGGGGCGGTCGCAGGATTCCCGTTCCGGCATGGGAAGTCATACCCTTTCCGGATGGCACCAAGGTCCGCTTCAAGGCGTCGCCTACCTTCGGGAGTCAGCCCATTGCCGCCGCCGCGCCTGTATACCAACTTCTGTCTCTGGGCTTTTACACTCATGCGCAACGCATTTATTGGGCATGGAAACTCCTGATCGAGAGACCACACATCGCGAAGCTGCTTGCCAAGCGATTCCCGGAAATCATCGTCGATGAAGCACAGGACACGAATGCCTGGCTCTTGATTCTCTTAAATCTTTTGCGTGACAAGGGAGCAAAGATCACGCTCATCGGTGACCCTGACCAGTGCATATTCGAGTTCAGCATGGCGGATGCGACTTCGTTGCCCAAATTAAGGACGAAGTGGTCAATTCCAGAATTGCCCCTGAGTAAGTCGTTTCGTTGTAACAACCAGATTGCGGCAGCCGTCCGTAACGTGGGCGGAAACACAGACTTCACCGGGGTCGGTGATGGAGCAACCGAATGGCGCCGGGCATTTGTGGTCAAACAAGCGTCGACGACATTCTCTAATGGCCTAGCGGCGTTCCAACGTCTAGCAGATCAGGCTGGAGTGAGCCTCAACTCCGCTGCCGTCGTCTGCCGAGCGCATAGGCAACTGGAATCATTGCGTGGCAAGCTGAACTATAACAATCTAAAGGGCAAGGCAAAGGAACTGGCTAAGGCGGCGTTTCTTCGTGATTCTCGACACGATTACCGTGGGGCGTTTCAATCCGTCGAGCGTATCGTGCGCGAACTGACAGGTGACGATCCTCTGTGGGAGCGCATCGATACCGACCCAAATTCACGCGAGCGCATGGCTGTGGCATTGGCAATTTGGAAGTTCGTAAAAAGTCCGGACCGATTAACACCAGTATCTCAGCTTGGTGACACATGGATTCCTTCCATGCGAACGCAGTTGACGAGCTTAATCGAGGAAATCGGCTTGCAATGTGATGCGAAGCTCGGGCACCACATCAAGACAACCGGACTCTCCGCCGCTCAGAAGGCTCTGCCGCTCTTCGAATCGGTCCATGAGTTCCCGGAAGTGCGGCAGGACACGATTCACCAGGTGAAAGGCGAGAGTATCGAAGCGGTGCTGGTTGTCGGCAGTCCAAAATTCTGGAACTCCGTGATGGCGGCGGTACGAGATGGCGACAACACGGAAGATCGACGGCTGGCGTATGTGGCGATGACGCGAGCTCGCCACCTGCTTGTCGTCGGCTTACCGAAGGGACACTACGACAAGCACTTAAAAACTTGGTTGGAGTGGGGCTTCAGGGTGGCGAAGTGATGGATGCCAGAACCCAACCTGACAAACAACGATGCTGTTACAGGATTAGAGCATGACGGCCACGTTGCCCAAGCAAATCAAGCTGGACGAACGCAACCACGTCGAGAAGCCGTTGCTCGACCAGCTTGCGGGCTTGGGTTGGGAGGTCATCGACCTGACGTACATGAAGCAGACTCCGGCGGAGACGCATCGGGGGAGGTTCACCGAGGTCGTGATGGCGCCGGTCCTGCGCGAGCGGCTCGAAGTCATCAACCCCTGGCTCCAAGACGATCAGGTCGAGGAGGTTGTCAAGCAGCTCACCGCAAGCTTCCCGAGCACCGGATTGCTGGGGAACAACAAGCACCTGTTCCAGCTCCTTCTGGAGAACACCAGCGTCAGCGAGAACCGCCAAAGCGGCGAGAAGAGCCCGACCGTCCGCTTCGTGGACTTCACGAATCGTGACAACAACCGCTTCATTGCGGTCTGCCAGTTCAAGGTCCGCGTCCTCGGCACCGAGCATCACATCATCCCCGATGTCGTGCTGTTCCTCAATGGCCTGCCGGTGGTGGTGATCGAGTGCAAATCGCCCAAGGTCAAGGACGCGATTCCCGAGGCGATCGATCAGCTTCTCCGCTACAGCGAGCAGCGCGGGGCCACGGGGGAAGGGAATGCGCCGCTCTTCTACTACAACCAGTTCGTCGTGGCGAGCTGCCGGCAGGAAGCCAAGTTCGGCACCATCACCACGCACACCGAGAAGCACTTCTACCGCTGGGCCGACCCGTATCCACAAACCGTGGACGATCTGGACCACGGCTCAAGCAGCCCCAACGACCAGCAACGTCTTGTCGCCGGCATGCTCGACCGGGACAACCTGCTCGACCTGATTCGGACCTTCACGCTGTTCTCGACGAATGACAAAGGCCAGACGATCAAGATCGTCGGCCGCTACCAACAGTTCCGCGCAGTGAAGCGGGCGGTGAAGCGGCTGCTCGAAGGCCGCAATCCCCGCGAGCGTAGCGGCATCATCTGGCACACCCAGGGTTCCGGCAAGTCGCTCACGATGATGTTCATGGTTCGGGAGATGTACCGCCACGCACAGCTCTCGAACTGGAAGGTCGTCTTCATCACTGACCGCACCCAGTTGGAACAGCAACTCTCCGAGACCAGTCAGAGCATCGGCTTCACGGTGAAACTGGCCGACAGCATCAAGGGGCTCAAGAAACTACTAAGGGCAGACACCTCCGACTTGGTGATGGCGATGATCCACAAGTTCCGCGAGGCAGACTTGACCGTGACTTTTCCGGAGCTGAACGCCAGCCCCAACATCCTCGTAATGACCGACGAGGCCCACCGATCGCAGTACAGGCTGCTCGGGGCCAACCTCGACAAGGGCCTCCCGAACGCCGCCAAGATCGGCTACACGGGCACGCCGATCGACAAGACCGAGCAGGTCTTCGGCGACTATATCGACAAGTACACGATGCGCCAATCCATCAAGGACGGCGTGACGCTGGAGATCGTTTACGAGGGCCGCACGCACAACGCCGAGGTCCCCGACCGGACCAGTATGGACGCTGCATTCGAGGACGTGTTCAGCGACTACGACATCCAGCAGCGTCTGGACATCCTCGGGTACGGATCGCGTGACGCCTATCTCGAAGCAGAACCCACCATCAAGGCCAAGGCCAGAGACATGGTGGAGCACTACCTCGCGCATGTGTTCCCCAACGGCTACAAGGCGCAGGTGGTGGCGACGTCACGCGAGGCGGCCGTGCGCTACAAGAAGCACCTGGACGCCGCGCTCGCGGCGGCGGTCGCAGAACTGGAACAGGCCAACACGGGCAAGCTGGACCTGGACCGGCTCAAGGCGATGAAGACGGACGTCGTGATCTCCGGAAGCCACAATGACCGGCCCCATCTCAAGGAGCATTCCGACTCATCGCGGCACGAGGCGAGCATCAAGAGCTTCAAGCTGTCGTTCGGCGGTGAAGAGGACGGTGTCAACGGAGACATCGGCATCCTGATCGTCAACAACATGCTGCTAACCGGCTTCGATGCGCCGGTCGAACAGGTGATGTATCTCGATAAGGTCGTAGTTGCCCACAACCTTCTGCAGGCTATCGCCCGTGTTAACCGCGTGGGCGACGAATCCAAGGACAAGGGCTTCGTGGTGGACTATGTCGGCATCGGCCACCACCTCAAGAAAGCGATCGACACCTACGACGAGCGCGAGCGGAAGGAGATCATCGACGCCTTGAGCTTCCCCGAGGAGGAGTTGCGGGAACTCCAGGACGCCCACGCCGCCGTGATGGAGTTGCTCGAGGAGCACGGGCTCACTGACATGACGGATCACGACGCCTTCTACGACATGTTCTACGACGAGGATCTCCGCTTTGACTTCATGCTGGCATTCAAGCGGCTGACCAAGGCGCTCAATCTCCTGTTCCCGGCCCGCCAGGCCCTTGATTTCATGGGTGATTACAATGCGCTCGCCGAGATCAATGTGCTCGCCGGGAAGCACTTCCGCGACCAGCGGCTAAGCATGAAGGGGATCCCGGCGAAGCTTCGTGCAATCACGGATGCTCACCTCGAGTCCCGGGGCATCGATGTCAAGGTCCCGCCAATCTCGATCCTTGACGAGGATTTCGAGAAGGGTGTCGGCGAGCACCGCCGCACCAAGACCAAGGCGGCCGAGATCGAGCACGCGATCCGCCATCACCTCGACGTAGACCTGGACGATGATCCGGACCTGCGCGCTTCCTTCGCCGAAGCCCTGGCGGCCATCTTTGAGCAGTTCCGCGACAACTGGAACAAGATCTACGAAGAACTGGAGAAGCTGCGGACGCGAATCATCAAGGCCAGCAACGAACCAACGTACGGATTGCATCGAAAAAAGCAAATGCCATTCTTTCGAATGTTACGGCGTGAGCTGTTCGGTGCGGATAAGCCAATCGTCGATCCGTCTCAGGTGGCTGAAGAGCATGCTGTCTATGGAATCGACGATGAAGACCGAATCAGCTACCTCGTAGATTTAACTCAGAAAATTACTCTCGTTATCGAGAGAGAGCTGAAATTGACTGGATTCTGGGAGAGCATTCCGGCCCGCAACAAGCTGAAAGCAGAGATCCAAAAAATCCTGCTCGCTCCTGAGTTTGCCAAAGTGCCCGACCTCATCGAGAATCGCGCGCATATTATTAGTCGAATTATGGAAATCGCCGAAAAGAACAACGACACAATTATTTTCGCGAACTAGTGACGATGGATATTTCCTACTCGATAAAACGATCTTCAAAGCGAACCAAGGTTACGATCACTATCGAGCGTGACAGAAAAGTTGTTGTGCACGCTCCGAATCATGCGTCCGATGAAACTATTGCGCGAGTAGTCGAAGCCAAGCAGCATTGGATCTACCAGAAAACGCAGCATAGCCAAAAATACGCGCGCCAGCCTCATCCGCCTGGCAAAGAGCTCGTTAATGGTGAGTCCGCACTATATCTTGGGCGAAGCTACCGTATCGAAGTCGTCGACACAAAGACGAAATGTATTCGGTTTGATCAGCGTTTTCTGATTCCAGCATCGCACGCGCGTCACAAGAAGGGTGCCATGCGAGAGTGGTATATCGCGCGAGCAAAGGAACGAATTCTACCTCGCGTGGTGAAGCAGGCTCGGGAACTAGGCGTTTCCTACGGGCAGGCGCGCATCGTTGATAATCGATATCGGTGGGGCTCATGCACAGTTCGCAACAACATCAACCTGAACTGGCGGTTGATTAAGGCACCAATGTTTGTCGTCGATTACGTAATCGCCCATGAGCTCGCCCACCTTTTGGAGTCGAACCATACGCCGCGATTCTGGAATATAGTGAAAACACAGGTACCCACCATGGACAAAGCGCGTGACTGGCTAAGGGAGCATGGTCAACTCCTTGAGGAAGAGGTCTAGCCAGGGGATAGTGCACGGTTTCAATGTGAGAGTCACTTTAGTGCCCTTTGGATCAAATCACGCGACCCCATTCCACTGAAATTCGCCTACAGGACCAAGCGGCGAGATTGGGTCCACTCGCAGTAGACTAATCCTGCCCAATATTGTACCAGCAATCCTGACTTCCAGCCTTAATCGGCCGAAGTGCTTGTTCTACGTCCGGATAGTGACACACTTCCAGACTCCGATTACTTAGGAAATCTGACGTTGACACCACCGATTTGTCGGAAGCCATTTACAACGTCAATCCGGCGAAATCCCAAGTGAGCGCCAAAAGCACGGGTGTATTTGAAACCGGCACATGTTAGTGACCTCGGTCGACATGAGCGGTGCATGATCCTTAAAGGCCCAATGAGCTGGTGTTCTGGCATCGCTTTTTACGCCAATAACGCCCACGACGTAGAGAAAGTAGAGCAACTTCAGCAGTACAGACTCAGACGAGCTATCCTCACTAAAGTAATCGTTTGCCACCTCACAAAGTGGATCATCTGATCGATCTGCTTTGGTCAAGAACTCGAGGACGAATGTTTGGATCTGGTCTTCGGAGAAATCTTGAAACTGTAACGATTTAGTTCGACGCTGGATCAGTTTGATGTAGTCCGACAAATTGGGAAACACGGATCTCCATTCATCGTATAGAAATCTTAGTCTCTTTGCCGAATACGCACGCTCAGCGCTTTTAATAATCCCAAATGTAAAGTGCGGTTTGTTGTCTGCTTCAGAAAGGCACTCATTGACGAAGAGTATCGCGTCTCGAGGGCGGTAGAATGTTCTATCCAATATGTATGACAAAGGATCTCTTTTCTCGACCTTGATTTTGGGTAACAAATCATCAATTCCTACGGAACTAGATGTGTACTTCATCCTAAATAGCGCGTTTACTCTCAGGTTTAGCATGTCGTGCAGTTGTTTGCGGGTCCAGACAAGTTTGAGGAATAGTGACTCATATTTTTCCTCTTGGGATCCTACACTCTTCACTTTTTTCAAAATTACGTATAGAAGGTCCACTCTCAACGCAATGATTATTTTAAGTGGTTGAACCTTTCTAAATCTCTTGATCGTGTCTAGTAGTGCCTTGATTAACCTATATCTGACCGCATCTTCTGCCCAGTCTTCATCTAATCCATCAATCAATATGAAATACTTCTGTTGGGGATTATGAAAAATGTCTTCGGCCAATAGACTGATCAAATTGGCAAGTTCTCTAAGTTGCACGCTATTGACAACTTCTTGGGCTCGGGTTCGGATTTCTTTTCTTTCTTCTTCAGATAATTTCGTGGTAGCGTCTAGACTGCCTGAGATGATGCCAGAATGCGCCCCGAGCGCACCCTTTAGGTTTACTTCGACTTTTTCAACCAGTTCCCTCACCCGCTCTTCGGTTCGTTCCCAAAATTTGTCTCCCCATTGTTCAATATATTCTAGAGCGGCTTTTTTTGAGGGATCTCTATTGATGAATGTCTCATAGAGCCGATCAAAAATATCTTTTTTTTCTCTAGAGTTAGTAATTCTATATTTCTTCTTTAGCAATTCTACAGTGATAACATGCTCCCAAAGCAATATATAGAAAGGGTCAAGATGAACGCCAATGTTTTCAAAGAATTTTATAATGTCTGAATTGGACACATGTGTTAGCGCTAGTAGCTCTGGAGGTAGATTAATTACGTTTTCCTCAGTTTCTGACATGTTTTTTAGTAGTGCTGTCTTACCACTTCCCGTTCGACCAAGCACGATACAACGAGCGTCGTTGGTGTTTCGGAGAATGTCAATATCACCGGTATTTAGGAAACAAGTACTTAGGAATTGATCGTCAGATTCGGCGTCTAAAGAGCCAATTCTGTCTGTTCGTCGAATTACGGGGTTGATTGACTTTGTGGATTTTGGTTGCCGGACCATGGAGCAATCTCCGAAAAGGAAATGAATGTATAATTGTGAGACAGTTGAGTTAAAGAGGCAAGTATTGATTTCGATAGGTGCTATTGGCTAGCGCTTAACAGGATGTCACTGTCAAGTTCTCTCGGGTAATGAAGGGAGTTGAGTGACTCTCAGATGACATCGGCGATCCCAAAACGTGTGAACCAGTTCGGCACGGGCTCCATAATCTCAGCGTGGAGGCTGGCGTCGACAAGCCCAAACATATACTGACGGCTACCGTCCACCTGTATGTCTGGACCATAACAACCGCTGTTGTCGATCAACAATGCCATGTCAATCCGTGCCAGTGCCTTTCGTAGGTTTGCGAAGCAGCGTGGAAATCGGTCTCGAATTACATTGTCAGGGACATCATGTCCGCCAAGATTTGCACGGTCCTGAACACGCGCGATGCAGATCTCGGGCGAGTCGACGCCAATAAAGACGAGTACCGTCTTGAATCCAGCGCGACGAGCTTCTTCCAGCAAGCCCAGCTTATATCCCTTGCTGTCAGAGAAGACCGATTCCAGTGCTATGGATCTGCCTTCCAGTAGGTGTTTTCGCGCGCGGAGACTCGCTTCGACTGTCGCTTGAACAGCCTCGTCACGGTTCTGTACGAATCTGCCAAAAAGTTCTTTGGCAACAGCGTCCGGGTCGATACAAGGTAGCCCGAGTGGCTTAAATCTCTTCTCGCTAAATGTAGACTTGCTGGCGCCGAATGGTTCGCATGCGTCGGTCGCCCCACAATTCCGCTGCTTGCACAGCCGAGCACCGGATTTCCACATCCGTTCCGGCCAGCCGGTCCGAGCAGTCCATTTTCGGCGTGGCCAATGACTCCGCATTCGATGCTGAGAGGCGGCCCACTGCTGACGGGACCTCTCGGCAATAAATGAGATTTGGTTGGACATTCTTGGATACAGATCAGCAAGTATCTGCATAAAATAAGGGTAAAATGCGAAAGTTTGCAATATTTCGAGTATTCTTGGTATATAAGTGACCCTGAAAAGGAGAAGCTTGTATGCTGCTACGCTTCGGCGTGTCCAATCATCTTTCGATCTGCGAATCGCAGGAGCTGTCGTTTTCCGTTTCCTCATTGAAGGATCGGGATGAGGGATTGATTGACTGCGCTGCAACGCCGAGCGGATCGGTCTTGCCTGCGATAGTGCTCTATGGCGCTAACGCGTCAGGCAAGAGCAATATTGTCAGTGCCATAGAGACAATGCGAGGCATGGTACTGGGATCTCAAACCTTATGGGATCCCGACGGTGGCGTCCCACGCCACCCCTTCCAACTGGACGCCGCTAGCTTACAAGCTCCCTCGCAATTCGATATTGACTTCACCATTCGCGGCGTGCGATTTCATTACGGCTTTGAAGCGTCCGACTCGGCGTTCGTATCCGAATGGCTATACGATTATCCCAAGGCTCACCGCCGAACGCTGTTTGAGCGTGAAGGCAATAAATTTCACTTTGGGCGTGGACTAAAGGGACGGAACAAGGCAATTGCAGGCTTGACCAGATCCAACAGTTTGTACTTGTCAGCGGCCGCCCAAAACGATCACGAACAGCTTTCGAGCATATTCTCATATTTCCGGTCGATCCGAACTTCACACGAAATTGCCGTTACGGGTGCACTGGTCTCTCGGCGCCTGGCCGAGGAAGAGCCGGCTAACCGAGTAATTGAATTTCTCAAGAACATCGGTACAGGGGTCATTGACTATCGGCGAAAAGAACCCGAACTTCCGAAACTGGTTCAATTCGTTCCGCAAGATTTCGTGGCTGAGCTAAGAAAGCGCATGGATCTGCCAGAGCGAGTTTCGAATGTAGAAACCAGGCAAATCAACATCGAACTCGGCCACCGCAGTAGAGACGGCAAGCCAGTATATTTTGACTTGGACCGCGAAAGTGCAGGTACGCGACGGCTGTTGGTTACGCTTGGATTTGCATTTCGTGCGCTCGACGAAGGAACGGCACTCGTCATTGACGAACTCGACGCCAGCCTGCATACACACGCCAGTGAAGCGGTTCTGAAATTGTTCTGTTCTCCTGAGACAAATGCCAAAGGCGCCCAACTGGTCGCAACCACACACGACACTAATCTAATGGCTTCGGCGCTGCTGCGGAGAGATCAACTCTGGTTTAGCGAGAAGGATGCTGACGGCGCAACTCAACTCTATCCGCTGAGCGACATTCGAACCCGAAAGGGAGACAATATCGAGAAAGGATACTTGCAAGGCCGCTACGGCGCGGTGCCCTTCAACTGCCCGACCTCGTCCCTTGGCACGCGGCAGTAAATTCAAACGACGAAAAGTCCCTGGGCTACGGCGCCGCCGCGCTCGGCGGGAGCCGAAGCGGCGCTTCATATTGTTTTGCGAGGGTAGCAAGACGGAGCCATCCTACTTCGGTGCCATCCAACGAGCTTGTTCAAGTACTCTGATCGGAGTGGAGTCCGTTCCTGGAGTAGGTGTTCCCTACACTATAGCGACGAAAGCGGTCCGATACGCGCGGTCCGAGGGGCTTGCCAGCAGAAGCCGTCGGAAAAGGGACTCGTTTGAAGAACTTGACCAAGTCTGGGCGGTGTTTGACCGCGACGAACACCCGAACTATAAGAAGGCAATAACACACTGCGAAAAATGGGGCGTAGGTATTGGTCGCTCCAACCCGTGTTTTGAACTCTGGTTGATCCTTCACGAAACGGACTATGACAAGCCCAATGACCGCCACGCCATACAAAAGGATCTCGCCGCTCTGAGGCCTGAATACAAGCTACAAGGTGCGAAGACACCTGACTGTGACGACTTGGTTACCCGCGTTACAGATGCCGAGAAACGTGGAGAATTGCAACTACGCAATCGCACGCAGGAGAGTAATTCGTATGGTAACCCCTCTACAACGGTTGGCCAGTTGACACGCGCGATTCGGGACGCTGATCAACTCGCGCAATCTTAGTGCAGATTGCCAGGCATTTGCTCGACTCGCGGATTTGAGAAGCAGAGGGCTGACAGCAGCAGCGTCAATGACAAACGTTATTCGACAATCCGATCGTGAACGCGCCGATGCGATTATTGGCAGCCGCGATATAGCTGAGCCGCTGCCGCTCCAGGTCCACAACCGCCACCTCCGGACTATCCGCCGACGCCAGATACGCCCGCCGCCCATCCGCTGACCCGGCCGCATCCAACGGCGTGAAATTGAGCTCCCCCGAATCCACAACCGACCGAACATTGTTATCAAAGATGTAGTAATTCCGGTTCTCCGAACTAGCCAACAGGTTCATCCGGTCAAATCGCCCCACCGTGACCAAGTCGATCCCCTCACCAACAACAACATCGCTGAACTCCGTAAACAGGTGCTGCTCGATGGAGACGAAGCGGCCGGTGGCCTTGTCCATCATGTAGAGGAACACCCCTTCGGGCGTCGTATACGGTCTCGCCGGGCTCTCTCCGACTTCGAACGTTTTGTAGATGACCTTCGAAAACGCATTCACCCCGTAGACCTCGCCGGTGGTCTCGTTAGCAACGTATACATACCGCCCATCCAGGCTACGACTCGGCGATGACAGCACCTGCCCCGGCTCATCAGCAACCGGAATCTCGTATGTCCTATGCACGTTACTGTCGATCAGCCCAATAGTCCCGTCCCGGCTGTTGCTGTACCAGATATCCACCTCGTTGGGATCGAAGAGCACATCGGACGTGGGCGGCAGATCTTCCAGCGTGAACAGGATCTGGCCGCCGTAAGCCGAGAACAGCACAAAGCCGCCGTCCTCGTCGTCGGTGAAGCCGATCTTGGAGCCGGTGGTATCGAGCACCATGTGCCTCGGGGCGATGGGCAGTTCCACCTGCTTTGCGACGGTCTTGTTTCGCAGGTCGTACATGCTGACCAGGCGCTTCTCGACGTTGGTGTAGATAAGCACCGGCGCGAACGGTGTCGCCACCATGTGGTCGACGCGGTCTTCTGTCTCGATACGGAACACGACTTCGTTCCGGACCATGTCGATCACGTCGATGACCGGGTCCACGGCGTCGGCGGCGAACATCAGCCGCTGCGGGTTGGAGATATCCACGTCTTGGGCGGCCAGGGGCGGCGGACTCAACAGAAGTGCGGCCAGCGGCAGCGGGCCAAGCAGAAGTGCGACCAGGGGTAGCGAGCCAGGCAGAAATCGGGAAACCATTCCCGTCAGCCCGGCCATTTTCGCGAAAGGACCCATGCGCTCGCCCAGGTTAATCACTAACTCAATCCCAGATACGGATAGATGAGGTCGCTGACCGTATGGAAATTGTCGGTGACCAGAATCAGACCGAAGATGATGATGATGGCCATGCTCGCGAGGCTCAGCGGTCTCGCGTTGCCCGCGAGGAACGTGAGGATGCTGTCCATCTTCGAGATGTACCAGGCCGACAGCAGGAACGGTATCGCGACGCCGACTCCGAAGATCATCATGATGGCGGCGCCGATGTAGGGGCTGCCGATGGCGCCCACGTAGACCACGAGCGTGGCGACGATGGCGCCGCCGAAACAGGCGGTGCATCCCAGAGCGTATCCCATGGAGGTCAGCAACGCGCCCGCCCGGTCACGCAGCGACAGCGAATCCATGGCTCGGCGATCGGGTATCCGGCAGGCGAAGTCGCGCGTGCCCCTGAACCCGACCCAGAGCCCCAGGAGGATGACGAGCAACCCCGAGATGACAGCCACCATGCGGCTGTATTCGGAGAACGCAAGTTGGGCCTGGTGGCCCACGGCGCCGATGAAGGCGCCCGCCAGCGCGTACAGCAACAGGAATCCGAGCACGAAGGCGAAAGCGAGTTGCATGACCTTGCGCCGGATCACCGGCGTCAGTTGCGCCGTGCCGCCGGCCGAGGATCCGGGCACGGTGGCGAACCCGGCCATGACGCCGCCAAAGACCACCACCAGTTGCAGCAGGCACGGCGTCAGTACCGACGACAACAGGCCCGCGCCCAGCGCAAGCACCGCAATCGGTGTGATATCCGCGCGCGACTTGAGTTCATCCGGCAGGCTGTAGGGCGCCTCCCAGATGCCGACGAACGTGAGGTCCCGTTCAGTGCCGAGATATGGATTGGAAACGTACAGGCGCAGCCGGTCGGCGCCTTCCTGGGTGAGGATCTCGTTGCCGTCCGCATCTCGCTTGGGAAAGCTGTACACGCTCAGCCGGTGATGCTCGGCGATGCTAGGCCCGTCGGAAAGCTCGGGCATGTACTCCACCTCGCCGACCCGCAACGTCGCCGTGGGCACCTGGTCGATGAGGTCGCCGCGATGGATGGTTTCGCTGACGAAGAAGATCAGGTTCCGGTCCGGGCGCAGGTTGGCGATGATGGCGGCGCGGTCCACGTATTGGAAATACTCGTCCGTCGCGAAGGTGGCCGTGATCTCCAGGTCCGGAGTGCGGATGAGTTCCCGGGTCAGGTATTGGGATACGGTGCCGGCCTTCATCAGGCGAGCCTGGTCGCCCACGCCTCGCAGTAGCTGTTGTCCCTGCACGAAATAGGGGAACACGAGCCACGTCAGGGCGATGGCGAATGCCACGAACAGGAGCGCGCCGAGCTGGACGGGATTGACGCGGCGGGTTGCGGTGGTTGTGGTCATGTGGAGACTCGCCTACCCACCCTGGGTTATGGCCGCCGCGAGTTCTTCGCCCGGCGTCGAGAAATTGAAGACGTCGACGAGTCGGCCGTCTGGATCGATCAGGAACACGTTGGCGGAATGCTGCACGGTGTAGGCGTTCTGCGTCTTGGTCACCACATAGCTTACCCTGAAATTGTTGGCGGCGGCGTTGATCTGCGAGACGTTGCCGCTCAGCCCGATCATCCGCTCGCCGAAGCGCGAGGCGTATTGGTCGGCAATCTCGGGTGAGTCGCGTTCGGTGTCGACGCTGATGAAAATGCCCACGGCGTCGGTGTCCCTGACCGCCTTGCCCATGTTCAGCACCATGAGCGGGCATACGTCGGGGCAGTGGGTAAAGCCGAAACCAAGGAGCACGTGGCTGCCGCGGAAGTCCTCTGCCGTGACGGTCCGGCCGTCGCGGTCCACCAGGCCGAATGCCACGACGATGTCCTCGAGCGGGTTGCCGAATATCGGCTCGGGAATCATGGCGTATTCGTGGACATGCCCGGAGTCGTCGGCGCCACCTCGGGCGGCCGCGGCGCCATCTCGGGCGGCCACGGGGCCATCCTGGCCGGACGCCGCGCCCGATGCGCACAGCAACAGGCCCGCCGCCAGCGGGATCAATGCTCCCGAATCCATCGCCTTATGCCGTGCCAACATTTCTTCCCATCAGACTTGGACCCCGCCGCGAATTGATCGTTCCAGCAGGAACCGCAACCCGGCCAACACCTGGTGCTGTGTCAACCAAATCATGTCGTATCAGCGCGCCCACAAGCGCGCAGATCCGCAATTTACAGGCTGAACGAGCGCTAGTAGTCGAGGATAACCCCCTCAAACGGATTGATCCCGGCATGGAAATTGCCCTGGTCCCGAACCGTGCGCGACTCGCCGTTTTCGTCGTAGTGCACCCAGATCAGCCCATGGGCGTCGCCGTTGCCGGGCATCTCGATCTTGCGGAGCAGTTCCTTGCTGTCCACGTCGTACACGTAGATCCTGCCCTCGCCGTTGCTGGTGGCCCACATCTCCTTGCCATTGGGCGAGAGCAGAACATGGTCCAGCTTGTAGGCGCTGTAAAGGGTCTCGGTGGCGTGACCGGTCTGCGTGTCGATGATGGTGATCGTGCGGCCGAGATGGTGCGCCGCTTCGCCCTTGTCTGCGACCCAGAGCTCGGTTTCATCCGCGTTCAGCGCCCCGCCATAGGGCCCGATGCCGGTGCCGTTGGTCCAGATGACCTCGCCGGTGTCGATATCTACCTTGGCGGCCACTGAACTGCTCATGATCGGATAGATGTACTCCTTGGCGTTGTCGATGACGGCCCAGTTGGGTCGGTAGCCCGGAATGGGATACTCCGTGACGACTTCCCAGGTTTCCGGATCGATCTTGGCGACCCAGAACGGACGCATGGCCAGGAGGTCACCCTGGTAGAGCCTTCTGACGCCCTGCATCCCGGTACCGCGTCCCGGTGCGTAGCCGGCAGGCTCCATCAGCGCGTAGATGTATTCGTAGTCCTTGTCGGTCCACACGGTGTAGATGTAGCCGCCCATGTCGACGTCCTTGATGCCGCCGAGGATCTCGTCGGTTTCCGGGTCGTAGAGGAACAGCCCCAGCCCGTCCTGATCGCGCACGAAGACATCGAACAGCACCTTGTCCCTGAAGACCTGGCCATGATGCAGCCGGGCGCCGATGGTGACCTGCGCTACGGGCTGCAGTGTGAGGGCGTCGAGCTTGAGCATCGTCCAGGCGCCGGCCGGGTCCGGCGTTCCGTCGGCGGTGGGCTCCCGGGGGCCGACCATGTAGGCGTATTTGCCGTCGGGCGACATGGCCGAGGTGTGCACCACGGCTCTCAGGCTCTCCGGGATCATGTAGGTCGCAATGATCTCCATGGTCTCGGCATCGCCGACCACGAGCTGATTGCTCGGCGGCGGCGCGTAACCGTCGAACAGCACCGACGGCGAACTGGTCGTGCCCACGTTCTCGTAGAAGTACGTCTTGCCCGGTTCGGGCGTGAACTTCGGCTCGCCGGGATCCCAGGTCGCCACGGTCCGCGAAGGGTACTCGCTCCAGACGCTGCCCTCGATGGACCGCCGCGTCCAGGTCTCCTGGACCGAGGCGAACGTCTCCACCGCCTCCACCTGCAGGTCCCGCGGCGTCTTGTTGAATTCCGCCTGCTCAGCCTGGTTCGCCCTGACCGAGGCCAGCGCATCGCGCCAACCCTGCACCAGGCCGATATCCGTCGGCAGGCCCGCCAGCGTGCGCACGTACATGGCGATCGCTTCGAGATCCGTGTCGCTGGGATCCATCTCCGCAACGATCACACCCATCATCGGGTTGTTTTCAAGCTGATCGAAGATGTCCACCGGCGCGGGGCCGAAGTGCAGCGTTGGCCCCACCAGCCCCTCGGCCGTCTCGCCATGGCACACCCAGCAGCCGATGTCGGCGTGGAAGAGTTCGCCGCCCCGCGCCACCAGTTCCTCCACCGTCTCCTGGGCGAGGGTGTGCGTGCTGATCAGCAAGCCAATGGACAGGCTTGAAAGGTATCTTCGTTTCATACCGGATAGCTCCTTGTTGGAATCCGACTTCGCTGCTGAGCATGGGCCGGCGCCACGCGGCTTCGACCGGACGGAAAAGTATAGCGCAGGCGTCATGTCGGAGCGCGTCGGCCACGAGTTGACCACGAACGGAACCCCGACAGGCCCCGTGCCCCCACAGAGAACCCCGCCTACGGCACCATACAGACCGGGATCTCCCGCAAGCCCCCGTGCCCCCGCGGAGAGTCCCTGCCGATCAGGTCACGAGCACTTCGATCTCGCCGAGCCCCTCGATGCCGACATTGATCACATCGCCGCTGACGACCAGGCCGATGTTCTCGGGCGTCCCGGTCAGGATGATGTCGCCGGCGGCAAGCTCGTAGTGCTGCGACAGGATCGAAATCCCTTCCTGCACGGACCATCGCTGCAGCGAAAGGTCCGAATCCTGTCTGAGCTCGCCGTTGACGCTGAGCCAGATCCGGCCATTCACCGCATGGCCGCGGGTCGCGACCGGATGCAGCGGACCGCAGGGCGCGGAGTTGTCGAAGGACTTGCTGATCGCCCAGGGGCGCGACAGTTGCTGCGCGACCTGCTGCAGATCCTGCCGCGTCATGTCGAGACCGACGCCGTAGCCGAAGACGTGATCGAGCGCATCGGCAGGGTCGATGTCCTTGCCGCCGCTGTGCAGCGCCACGACCATCTCGCCTTCGTAGCGAAGCGCGCTCGTCATCGGCGGATACGGGAACCCGTTCCGATAGTCGGTCACGGCGTCGCGCGGCTTGATGAAGAAGAACGGCGGCGTCTCGTCCGGATTGTCGCCGCTCTCGATCGCGTGGGCCCGGTAGTTGCGGCCGAGACAGTAGACGCGCCGAACCGGAAACCGTTGGCTGGAACCTGCTATTTCCATCGAAACGACATCCGGCGGGTCGATGACGTACTCCGGGGTCTGTCCCTGCGCATTTGCCGAAACGCCGGCCGCCGTGGCCAGGGCGGCACTTCCGGTCAGAAACCGGCGCCGGCTCGCATAATCCGTATCTTTCATGATTGGGCTTCCTTTCTTTCGGATGTGAATCAATCTGGTCCGCACAAATCGATCTTGATTCTACGCGATCCTGAGCGCCGCCCGGCCCGTCACTTCGCCGTGCTCGACAAGTTCGTGCAGTTCCTCGGCTTCTTCCATCGGCCGGATATCGGTCATGATCGGCCAGACCTCGCCGCGGCTCATGAGGTCGTAGGTCTCGCGAATCTCCGTCGGCGTCACGTAGCGGCTGCCGAGGATGGCGAGTTCCTTGTGGAGCAGTTCCCTTGCGCTCAGGCTGAACGCCTCGCCGGCGCCGCCGAGCGTCACCAGCCGACCGCGCTTGCCGAGCGCACGGGCACCCGCCTCGAGCGTGCTCTTCGCGGACACGTAGTCGACGGCTGCGTCGACGCCCGCGCCGCCCGTCAGCTCCATGAGCGCTTCGACGACGTCCACCGACGACGCATCGACGACCTCGTCGGCCCCGGCATCGCGGCAGGCGTCGAACTTCGACGCTTTCGTATCCACCGCGATCACCCGCGCGCCGACCCATCGCGCCATCATGACCTGGTGGATGCCGAGTCCGCCGCCCGCGCCGAACACGGCGACGGTCTCGCCCTTGCGGATCCTTGCGTGGCGCAGCACCTTGTAAGGCGTCGCGAGCGCGTCCATCGCGACGCCCACATGCGCGGGCTGCCCCTGCCAGTCGAGCCCTTCCGGCAAGCGGATGAAGTTCCGCTCGGGCAGCTTGATGTACTCGGCATAACCGCCGTCGATCTCGCGGCCGACGAAACCGCCGAAGTTGTCGCACAGCGGCTGGAAGTCCTCGACGCACATCCGGCAGTGGCCGCAGTTGAGATAGAAGTACGACGTGACGATGTTGCCGATTTCCAGCGACTTGACACCGGCGCCCGCCTCGACGATCTCCGCGCAGATCTCGTGGCCGATGATGCGCGGAAACACGGCCGGCACGCGGCCGGCCTTGAAGTGCTGAATCGTGAGCCCGGAACCGCAGGCAAAGACCTTGGCGACGGCCTCGCCCGGCCCCGCAACGGGGTCGGGCACCTCGGTCAGATCGAATGGCGTGTTTGGCGCGTGCAGGACGAGTGCTTTCATGGCCCGTCCGTCGACCGGCAGTCCTTGGCCTGGCGGACTTCCGCCCCGACTTCCGCCCCGACTTCCGCCCCTTGCAGGAGAATTCTTGCCATTTCTAGAAGATCATCTGCGCGGCTTTGAGCAGCAGGGTCCGATTGACGCCGTCGGAGTGCAGGAACGCTGCGACGTCGCGCACGAGTTTCTCGATTCCGGTTTCTTTCATGTATCCCGAACCGCCGTGCAGCTCAGCCGCCCGGGTCACGACTTTCCACGCCGCCTTTGACGCAAACACTTTCGGGAACGCAGACAGCGCCGGGTCCCAGCCGATCCCGCGGTTATCGGCCATCCAGGTAGCCTTGCGCACATAGGTGCGCGCAACATCAAGCAACATGTGCATTTCGGCCAGCTCTGCCCTGATGCCATCGTGCTCGATCAGCGGCTTGCCGCCCTGCACCCGCTTGCGGCACCGTTCCAGCGCGCGCTCGTATGCGTTGGTAGCGGCGCCGAGCACGCTCGCCGCCGCGTAGGCGTTCGACGCGGGGAAGAAATCGACGAGCACTTGGAAACCGTTGCCGACCTTGCCGACGACCTGCCCGTCGGGCACGAAGCAGTCCTTGAAGATGAGCTCCGCGTTGTTCGCGAGGCGCTCGCCCATCTTGTCGTGCACGCGGCCGATCTTGAAACCATCGAGCTCGCGATCAATGACGAAGCAGGTCGAGCCGTCGAAGAGCGACGTGTCCGTGCCGGTCTGCGCGAACAACAGATAGACGCCGGCGCGGTTGCCGTTGGAGATGAAATGCTTCATGCCGTTGATGCGCCAACCGCCGTCGACCTTCTCGGCCCTCGTGTGAAACGGCGCGTCCTGGCGGATGAAGTAGTTTGAGCCGGTCTCGGGCTCGCTGATGCCGATCGCGAGCACGCCGCGCGGGTCGTCGCGGAAGATCGGGATGAACTTCTCCCGCTGCTCGCGCGTCAGCGCCGACTGGAGGATCTGCGCGATCTTCAGCGTTTGCGCCATGACGACCGAGACGCCCATGTCCGCCTTGGCAAGTTCCTCGATAATCATCGCAGTCGTCACGGAGTCCGCGCCGTTGCCGCCCCAGTCTTCCGACAGCGTCATCGTGCGCAACCCGAACTCGTCGGCCTTCTCGACGATCTCCCAGGAGAAGCTCTCTTCCGGGTCGGCACAAGCGTCGAGCCCGGCGGCGACCGGCGCAACAACCTCTGCATTGAAGCGGCGAACTGTGTCGAGCACGGCGGCCTGCTGCTTGTCGATGACGAAAGGTTCGGACATGGCGTTGCCCTGATTGTGCTGGCCGCCGGAAAGGTAGCACATTCGCTTTTGGCGGCGGCCGGCCGGCCGCAGAAGGATCGCGATGAGGATGTCGCCGCGGCCGAAGCAGATCTCGTCGAACGAGCACTGTTTCGGCTACGGCGATGCGCGCGGCCGCTGGGAGGGGGGCACGCTGGTTGTCGACGTCACGAACTTCACCGAGAACACAGCAATTCCCGCTAACGACGCTCGCTCATCCGTCCTGGCCCGAATAAACGGCGAAATTCGCCATTGGGGCGTGATCCTGGAGGCGATTGTCGGGTCTCTCGGCGCCTGGCGGGAATTGCTGCCGAGAACACGAACTTCCGCAGCCCACGCGAGAATCTGCATCTGGTCGAGCGAAAGCCCGGCAATATCGGATCAGAAGTTCAGCGCATTCCCCAGGACGGGATTGATCCCGCCGTGGAAGTTGCCCTGGTCGCGGACCACACGCGGTTCGCCGTTCTCGTCGTAGTGCACCCACACCAGCCCGTGCGCGTCGCCGTTGCCGGGCATGTCGATGATGTTCGTCAGTTCCCTGGACTCGGCATCGTAGACGTAGATGCGCCCCTCGCCGTTGCTGGTGGCCCACATCTCCGTGCCGGTGGGGTCAAGCAGCACATGGTCCACCTTGTAGGCGCCGTAGAGCGTTTCCGTCGCGTGCCCGGTCTGGGTATCGATGATGGTGATGGTTCGGCCCAGGTGGTGGGCGCCCTCGCCCTTGTCCGCGACCCAGAGTTCGGTCTCGTCGATATTCAGCGATGCGCCGTAGGGACCGATGCCGGTGCCGTTGGTCCAGACAACCTCGCCCGATTCAATATTGATCTTGGCGGCGTTGGAGAGCGAGTTGACGACGTACATGTTCTCCTTGGCCGAATCCACGACCAGCCAGTTGGGCCGGTAGCCGGGGATGGGGTATTCGCGCAGCACCTCCCAGTTGTCCGGGTCGATCTGGGCGATCCAGAACGGGCGCAAGGCCGTGAACCGGCCCTGGTACATGCTCACGGCGGCGAACATCCCGGTGGCGCGGCCCGGCGCGTAACCGGCGGGCTCGACCAGCGCGTAGATATATTCGTAGTCCTGGTCGGCCCAAGCCGTGTAGGCAAAACCTCCCAGGTCAACATCGCGGACACCACCCACGATCTCGTCGGTTTCCGGGTCCAGCAGGAAGACGCCGAGTCCATCGGGGTCGCGGGCGAACATGTCGATGAGCACGTAGTCCTTGAACGCCTGCGCATGATGTATCCGCCCGCCAATGGTGAACTGCTTGATCGGTTGCAGCGTGAGGGCGTCCGCCTTGATCAACGTCGCCGAAGAATTCACCGTGGGCACGTCGTCGGCCTGTCCCGGCCTCGCGCCCACGATATAGACGTAGCGGCCGTCGGGGGACATGACCGTGCCGTGGACCGTGGCGCGCAGGCTCTCCGGCAGCATGTAGCCGGCAATGATTTCCTTGGTCTCGGCATCGCCGACCACGATCTGGTTGCTGGGCGGCGGCACGTAGCCGTCGTACAGCACCGATGGGGAACTGGTCGTACCCACGTTCTCGTAGAAATACGTCTTGCCGGGCTCGGGCGTGAACTTGGGCTCGCCGGGATCGAACGTGGCGATGACCTCGGTCTGGTAGTGGCTCGTGAGATTGCCTTCCGCGGCCCGTCGCGTCCAGGTTTCCTGCACCGAGGCAAACGTCTCGATGGCCTCCACCTGCAGATCCCGCGGCGTCTTCATGAATTCCGCCTGCTGCACCTGGTTCGCCTTGACCACGGCCAGGGCCGTACGCCAGTCGTCCACCAGGCCGATATCCAGCGGCAGGTCGGCCAGCGTGCGAATGTACATGGCGATCGCCTCGAGATCCGCGTCGCTGGGGTCCATCTCCGAGACGATCACGCCCATCATCGGATTGCTTTCCAACTGGTCGAATATATCGACCGGAGTCGGCCCGAAGTGCAGCGTGGGGCCGACGAGTCCCTGGGCGTTCTCGCCATGGCATACGTGGCAGCCGATGTCCGAATTGAACAGTTCCCCGCCACGGGCCACCAACTGCTCCACTGACTGGGCCGACGCGGCCCCGCCCAACAACAAACCGATGACAATTCCCGGAAGGTAGTTACGTGCCATGCCCGTTGACTCCTCGTCTGCGTTCCGCTCGGTGGCCCCCGCCCAGCGGCGAAGGGGCAAAGATTATAGCTCAAGCCTCCGCTCGTCCTTGACAAATCATTATGCTTGGAAGATTGAGTCGGAAGGCGCTCGAAAATAATATCGACACGACCTTTTTTCGCGTGGCTGCGACGGGGGATGCATGCTTTCAATTCAGCACAGGACCTCGGACAGCACGGAGCGCCGCCGCCGAAACGTCTGGTTCCGAGCCGCGGGCTGGCTGCTCGTGGCAGCGAGTTTCGAAGCCGTCCACGCCCAGTCGCCGGACCTGTATTTCGAAGGCGTGCTTCTGGTCGAGCCGGCTCCGCCCGCCGAAGTGGTCGTGCCTATCGCTGCGGGCAACGCCATGGGTGGCGGCCAGAACGCCATGGGAATGGGTGGAGGCGGCGGGCAGGGCGCCACAGGTGGAGGCGCCGGCGGTCAGGGCGCCATGGGCGGCGCCGGGCAGGGCGCCACAGGTGGAGTCGCCGGGCAGGGCGGCATGGGTGGAGGCGCGGCCGCGTCGGACGAGCCCGTCCCGGTGCAGTTCTTCATGCCCGCGGAGCGGCGCTCCGAAGTGGCCCTCGTGATGATTCCCGGCGGCGGCCTGCCATCGTGGAGTTACACAACCACTCCGGACGGCCGCGACGGCTGGGCGCAACAGTTCGCCATTGCCGGCGTCGCTGTCTATCTGATGAATCCGCCGGCCGGATTCCGGGAGGAACTCGGGCGTTGGAACAGGGAGGCGGTCTGGCCGCTTTGGGGCATGGGGCCGGAGTTCGGGACTCCCTACGCCGACGGCAAACACCCGGTCGAGGCCATCGACAATCTCCACGCCTCCTTCTACATCACCCGGGCGCCCGGCGGCGCGGCCCACCTGCGCTCGCTGCTGGACGAAATCGGCCCGGCGGTGGTGCTCGCCCATTCCGCCGGCGGCGCGGCCATGTTCTTGGCGGCCCGGGCGCTGCGTCCCAACCTGCGCGGAACCATCGCCGTTGAGACCACCAATTGCCCCACCGACGAAGCCGCGCTGAACACCATCTATATCGAAGGAGACCGGGCTTTCCTCAGTCTCTGGGGCGACAACCTCGATCGGGGCGCGCCGAGCATGCTGACGCGCTATGCATCGTGCCGGCAGGCGAGTGAAATCATCTCGGCCGCAAGAGGCCGCGCGCAGACCATCCACCTGCCCGAGGACCGCGGTATCGCCGGCAACACACACCTGATGATGCAGGACACGAACAATATCGAGATCGGCGAAATGATCCTTGAATGGCTTCGTGCGGAATTCGGCGGTTCCGGTTAGCGCTGTCCCGGACCGGGTCGCAAGTCCCGGAGAACGCGCCCCCCGATCGCACGAAAGGGCCCTGACCCACGGGCTGTCAGCCCAGCGTGTTTATGGGTCGGCCATCGAGCCACGCCCGGATGTTTTCGACGGCAGCCTGGAAAAAGACCCGATAGTTCTCGACGGTGACAAAGCCCAGGTGCGGCGTGAGCACGGTATTGGGCACCTTGCGCAATGGATGGCCTATCGGCAAGGGCTCGACGTCGAAGACATCCAGGCCGGCACCGCCGATTGCTCCGGTTTTCAGGGCCTCCACCAGGGCCACCTCGTCGACGATGGGTCCCCGGGACGTGTTGACCAGCCACGCCGTGTTTTTCATCCGCTCGAATTCCGGGCGCGCAATGAGCGAACGGGTCCCGGCGCCGAGACGCAGATGAATCGTCACGACATCGGACGTGCGCAGCAACTCGTCCTTGCCGGTGAACCGGGCGCGGGCACCCTCACAACGCTCGGGCGTCAGGTTGGGGCTCCACGCGACGACCTTCATACCGAACGCATGACCGACCTCCGCCACCCGCTTGCCCAGTCGCCCCAACCCGACGATTCCGAGCGTCTTGCCCTCAAGGCCCAGACCGATCGTTGTTTGCCATTGCCCCAGACGGGTTGCCCGTTCTTCCAGATTGATCTTTCGGGCCAGCGCCAGTATCAGCCCCCAGGTCAACTCCGCAGTTGGGTGCCCCAGCGTCGGCGACCCTGAGACGACCACGCCCTGGCGGCGCGCCGCCGCCACGTCGATGGACGCGTTGCCCATCCCGGGGGTGAACAGGTGTTCCAGCCTGGGCAATCGCTTCAGCAGGGTCTCCGGAAAAGGCGTGCGCTCGCGCATCACGCAGATGATCTCGAAGTCCCGGAGCCTTTCGGCGACAGCGCTCTCGTCATCCAGATGATCGTTGAACACGGAGATCGCAACATCCTCCGCGAGCGGCGACCAGTCGGCCATCGCAAGCGCCACATCCTGGTAATCGTCAATGATTGCGAGTCGTTTCATGGTCGTTCAAAGAGCAATAGCCGTGGCTCCGGAAGCTCGATAGCAGGGCTTTTGCGCGATGGCGCGAACGCGCCCGATGGTATCATCGCGGCGCTGTAACCGTGCGTGCGAAACGGCGGCGGAACGTTAACAGATGTCAGGAACCCCGCAATCGCATCGCCCATTGGACTCGGAGAGCGTAGCCATGCCGTATCTGCTTGGACTGCTCGGCCTGATCGTCTCGGTCGTGATCCTGCTTCACCGCCTGGCGGACGCCGGGATCGACCTGGGCGGGCTGAATCCCTTTCTCACGCGGCGCCGACGCGCCTGGCGCCAGAAGTTCGAGGCCAACCCGCTGTTCGGCCTCGACAATCCGATGGATGTGGCGACCGTGCTCGCCGTGGGGGTCGCCAAGGCGGACGGCGACATGACAACGGAGCAAAAACAGGCGCTGCTCACGAGCTTCGAGCGGACGTTCAGGATCGACGGCCGTGCAGCGGAGGAGTTACTCGCTTCCAGCGCGCACCTGGTGGGCGATGGGCGAATTCTCATGGACCAGGTCCACGATGTGATCGCCAGAAGCAAGGAGCAATTCACCGACAGCAAAATCGAATCCACCTTGTCACTGCTGGAGGAAATTGCGGCAGTCGAAGGCGCCTCCGAACGGCAGCGGGAGTTGGTCTCCCGGGTAGAGGACGCCCTGCGCGACCGGCCGCCGGCAGAGACCTGGCATTGAACGCGGTCGAAGATGGCTGATACCTGGCGGGCGATCCGATATTGAAACCGCCCACTAATCCCTGCAATATCGAACGAGGCACGAACGGAGGGGAACCCATGACTCGTTCAACCCTGCTCTTCATTTTCGGCCTCGCCTGCTGCAGTGCATGGGCCCACCACACGGCAATAGGCGTATTCGACACCGGCCGTACCATTGAGGTAAGCGGAACCGTCGAGTCCTTTTCCTGGCGCAATCCGCACGGCCGGATCGTGCTCGCCGGCGACGACGGCAGGGAATGGCATGCCGAGGCAACCGCGATCAGCGTCATGCGCGGCCGCGGAGTCTCCGGGGATGGTGTGATCGCTGTCGGCGACCGCATCACCATCGCCGGATCGCCGTCCGTTCGCGGTCTTGCCGAGATTCAGGCTCGCAGTCTGCTCCTGCCAAGCGGCTACGAGTTCGAATTCGGCTCGGGCAACCCCTACTTTGCCGCCGGGAAGAACGGAAATCTCGTCGGTCGGGTATCCGCAAGTACCGATGTCTCTCGGGCCGTCGCCGAGGCCGACGGTATCTACCGCGTGTGGAGCACGATCATGGGCGACCCCGACGCGTTTCCGATGTTCAAGGGGGACTATCCAATGACGCCCGCGGGAGAAGCGGCGCTTGCTGCGTGGGACCCTGTTGACAACAGTCTGCTGCGCTGCGGTTCGAAGGCCATGCCGTTGATCATGATCACGCCAGTCCCCCTGGACTTCGTGCGCCAGGGCGACGACATTCTCATGCGGTTCGAGGAATTCGATGCGCAGCGAATTATTCACATGTCGGACAATGCCGTCCCGCCGGAGGAGCACACCCAGTTCGGCTTTTCACGGGGCCGGTGGGAAGGCGCGACGCTGGTTGTCGAGACCGACAGGATTCTGGCTGATTACATGGACATGGACGGTGCACGCCACAGCGATCAAATCTCCCTGGTGGAACGCTTTATCCCCAACGAGGACTACAACCGCCTCGACTATCGCATCACGATCACCGACCCGGTCTATTACAGCGAGCCCTTCGAACTGACGCGCTATTTTGTCTGGCGACCGGAGATACGGGTACATCCGTACGAGTGCCTGGAGCGGTATTAGTCGCTGTACGCGGCACGGATTCCAGTCAACTCACTTCCGAATCGAGGAAGTCCGCAGTTGACGCATTGGTTGGTGTATATCAGTATCTGATATTATTTGACATATCGAGGTGCCCGAATGCCAAACGTACACCTGACCCGGCCGATGGATGCGTTTGTTCGAAGCCAGATCAATTCAGGTGCCTATGCCAATGTGAGCGAAGTTGTTCGGGCAGGCATCCGGCTGCTCATGGATCGGGACGGCGCGCGCCAGTTCTACGCGTTGAAGGCGAACCTGGAAGAGGCTGTGCGCGAAGCCGAGGCTGGCGGATTCGAGGATTTCGATCCGCAGGCCTATGAGCCGGACGCCGGCGCAAGATAGCCATCGCCACATGACGATCAGACTGTCCCGGCTGGCGCGTCGGGACCTGGACGACATCAGACAATACACCGTCGAAACGTGGGGCCGTACCCAGTGGTTGGCCTACTACCGCAGGCTGGTGCGGGCGTTCGAAAAGATCACCGCAGACCCGGACAGCGGCCGCGACCGAAGCCTGTTCGCGGAGGGTCTGCGTTCGGTGAACTATGGCAGGCACGTCATATTCTACGCAACGGTCGCCGCGGCAGGCGGCAAGCCGGTGATCGTGCGAATCGTCCACCAACGCCGCAATATGCCGGCGCTGGTGTATTTCGAAGATATCGGCGGGTGAGAACGATGGAATAGTGAACTTATCCTGGTTAATGGAATTTTTGTAAACCAGGATAAGTTCACCATGAATTGCGGCATGCAATTGCCTGAAGTGGCGGCAGGCCCCTAATCGGAACTTCAGTGCGCCGTAACAATTCGACGGACTGAACGATTGGCAAATTCCACCGTCACGCCTTAACCACGCGTTGATCTATGGCGCCGAACAGAATTCCACCGTCCAGCGCTTTAGCCTCCATTCGAACGTGATCACCGAAAGACATGAACGGGGTACTCGGTGTACCCGTATCGATAAGCTCAATGCCGCGGCGTTCGCTGATGCAGGATGAGCCGATTTCGCGGTAGTTTTCGTTGGAGACTGTGCCGGAACCGATGATGGTGCCGGCGCAAAGCGTGCGTGTGGCTGCAGCGTGTGCAACCAATTCATGAAACCCGACACTCATCGCACCGCCGTGAGCATTGCCGAAAAGCTCACCATTCCATTCAACACGAAGGTTTAGGTGAACTCGGCCGTCAGCCCAACCGCCGCCCAACTCATCTGGCGTCACGGCAAATGGCGCGGTGGAACATGCTGGCTTTGCCTGTATCCAACCGAATCCAGTTTTCATTTCTTTGGGCGCCACGGTTCGCAATGACCAATCATTAATCTGCACAAGCAACTTGATGTGTTGCATTGCATCGTCTGCCGTTACTCCCATCGGCACGTCATCAACTATTACGCCGAACTCACCTTCGAAGTCGATTCCGTCCTTTTCATCTGGAAACGGGACATCGTCATTCGGGCCATAGAAAACATGTGACATGCCCTGGTACATAAGCGGCTTGTCGTGTTCGATTGGATCGAGCTTGAAGGCTCGCTGCATCAAGTCACCGTGAGTGTCATACGCCGAGCCATCAAGCCATTGCCATGCGCGCGGCAACGGCGAAGCAAACCTGACCGAGTCCGCCGCTTCTCCAGCGCCGTCTAACAGGCGTTCATGCAGTTCGTGCAACTCAGTCTGGCAGTCGACCCATTGCTCGATGGCCTGCTGCATGGTCGAAACATTGTCCACCGCAAGATAGCGCGCACAGTCCGGTGACGCGACAACCAACGTGCCGTCTCGGCCGCCATCAGCAATCGTCGCGAGTTTCATAGGTTCGTTATCACTCGTCGAAAATAGCGACGGCGCGGGTCCATCCCGCCGAGGCGCCGCGAATCTTGTGCGGGAAGCAGCACACTATGAATCCATTGGGCGGCAACACCTCGAGGTTGTGCAGCTTCTCAAGATGGCAATAGCCGATGTCGCGGCCGGCTTTGTGGCCCTCCCAGATCAGCGAGGTGTCGCCGGTCTCCTCGACTCTTTTTGCAGTGTGAGAAAACGGCGCATCCCAGGACCATGCATCCGTACCAGTGACACGCACACCGCGCTCGAGCAGATACATCGTTGCTTCGTACCCCATGCCGCAACCGATGTTGACGAAGTTCGGATCCCCAACAGCTTTGCCGGCTGCCGTGTTAACGAGCACGATATCGAGCGCTTGCAATTCGACGCCAACGAGATCGAGTTCGGCCTCCACTTCGGCAGCCGTAACCACGTGCCCGTCTTCGAAATGCCGAAAATCGAGTTTTACGCCCGGACGAAAACACCAGTCAAGCGGAACCTCGTCAATCGTAATCGCTCGTTCGCCACCATCCATCGTGGGGTGAAAGTGATACGGCGCATCGAGATGCGTGCCGTTATGCGTAGTGAGCTTTACCCACTCCGCGGCCGCAAAGCCTTCGCCTCCGGGGAAGTCCTCAGCTTCAACGCTCGGAAAAAAATGCCGTGCTTCTTCCACTGTTTCCGCGTGCGTCTGGTAAGTGATCTCCGGCCGCATAAATGGAGGATCGGTAACGACGTCATTTTCAAGGTAGATGGAGAGATCAACGAATCGCTGTGGCATAAGATCTTGTCCTACTCTGTCTATCAGGCCGTATGGCCGCCGAGCGTCTCGGCAAACCAATCTGCAATAAAATCAGTACCAAACGACATGTTGTCGGCACCGACGTGTTCAACACCACCTTCGCGTTCTGTGAAAATCTTAAGCTCGCGCTTTGGTGAATTCACGAGCTGATCATAGCTTTGATTCGCGTAATCGACGTTAATCTGCCGATCATGCGCTCCGTGTGTCACCAGGAACGGTACTTTGATTCGATCCATGACGCCATTCAGGTTCATCCCTTTGGCCTTCTCGAAGAACTCGTCCATATCCCTGGCGCCGAATACCCACCTGACATGATTCCAGTAATGCGGTACCGGGTTTTCACCTTCGCGTTGCAGACGCTTTTGCTGCACTTCCGCCCAGTTGTGATTGGCGCCCCAGCAGGCACCGGATGCGAATCTTGGCTCAAACGCCACGGCGCGCGGCGCGTAGTGGCCACCGAGCGAAATACCGGTCATACCGATACGCTGTGGACCAACGAACGGCTGCTCCACCGCCCAGTCTACCCATGAGGAAGCCCACTCTTCGCTGGCGTACGTTGCCGGCAAATCCTCCAGACGCAGCGCCTCGCCAGTGCCAGGCTGGTCGACGCACAGACAGCTGATGCCGCGCTTCGCCAGCGCATAGGGAAAACCACCAAGCCATAGCATTTCCTTGCAACTATCAAGGCCATTGCAGAAAATCACCAGCGGCCGCGGGCCCTCGCCTTCAGCTAGGGTAAGGAGTCCTGACAGCTTCTTACGCTCGCCGTAGGGAATTTCGACGCGATCAATATTATCTTGAACGTAACCGGTACCGTCAGCAAATGCAGCTAGTGCTTTTTTATAGGTTTGCATCCGCCCGGGATGACCGTGGCCCTGCATGCGCTCGGCAGTGACATAGTAAATTGACGCGCGCTTAAGTTTACTGCCAGCGGAATACTCACGTCCGGCGGCTAGATCTTCTTTGGCCAGCTCAACGAGCGTATCAGCCTTTTTGACCCACTCGATGAGAAACTCGCCGGTACCGGCGTCATCGCCGTTTGCGGCCGCATCCAAAATCGGCTGGCACATGTCGACAATCTCGCCGATTTTGCCACCGTTCTCGAGTGCAATGGCAACCGACAGGTTCCAGATGTAGTTTGGAAAGAATTCGTAGAGCGCCACGTTTGAAAAAACTGCTTCTGAGCTTTTAGATTGGTTGCGACACGACCCGCATTATCTCGCCGGTCGCTTTTCCCTGGTCCACAGCTGGACCCTCGCCGAGTTGTGAGCGGCAAATCGCAAGCGACGCATCAACAACATACTTGCAGCGTTCGAAACGACGTTCTTGAAATGCCGTGAACGCGGCGGCCACCGATGCTGCTTTCTCAAGTTCCTCGGCCAATACGATGCTGTCCTCGATTGCCAAACCGGCACCTTGACCAAGATGTGGAGTCGTTGCATGCGCAGCGTCACCAATGACTATGACGTTGCCATTGAACCAGTCGCTGTCGAGAAAATAGGGTTCCAGCGGTTTGTAGACCACAGCTTCATTATCCGTAATCTGGTCAACGTATTCGGCAATTCCGGGGGGCGCATTGGAAAGTTTTGCGCGCATCGATTCAGCGAGGTGGTCGTGTGTATAGCGCGGGTTGCCAGGTTCCGGTGTTGTAACAAACATGTACATCAAATCATTGGACAATGGCACCAAACCACAGCCAATCGGCCCTTCATAGGCGCGCAATGCATCGAGGTCATCCGGCCTCTTGAAATTGTACCGCCAAACCGACTGTCCGATGAACTTCGGCCCGGCTGCGTTTGGTAAAACCATCGAACGGGTTTTCGAGTAAACCCCGTCCGCACCGACAACAAGGTCATAAACTCCCGTCGAGCCGTCGGAAAATGTAACCGTTACTTTGCTACCTGAGTCGTTAATCTCGTCGGCAGTAATGCCGAGGCGCACATTGGCGCCAGCCGAAATCGCGCAGTCGCCGAGAACTTTGTGGAGCGCCGGTCGGCCGATACCGACGTTGGCCGGATAACCTTCCACCAATGGCTGAACCGGTATTCGTGCGGCCATTTCACCGTCGGGCTTATAGACCTCTACAAAATTGAAGCCGAAGCTGGCATCAATGAATTCATCAATGATGCCAAGCTCAGCCATGGCTCGCACAACGTTCGCCTGCTGAATAATGCCGACACCGTAAACCGACCACTCAGGGTCTTTCTCGATTACCTCAACCTTATGCCCACACTTGCCAAGCGCGATGGCCGAAGTCAGGCCAGCGATGCCGCCACCAATAACAAGAACGGATTGGCTCTGCACAATTCCCTCAAGACTAAACGCCGATAGAGTGGCCGTAGCTTAGCGTGAGCCCATATATAAATCTAATCGCTTGTTTTTATGATTATTAATCCACTATGGTTATATGGCCATGCCGGCCGCAGTTTCGTGCAGCAACTGCCGAAGCCATATGATTCCGGTGTCGTGCGTTCGCGCCTCATGGTACTGCAGCATCTCTCGCATCGACGGCACATCCAGCGGCAGCGGCTGGATATTCAGCGGCAGGTTCTCCGCAAACACTCGCGCGAGACGTTCATGCATGACCGTCAGGCGCTTGGTACCAATAATCAGCCAGGGTACAACCGAAAACGATGGCGCTAAAATCTCGACAGTTCGGCCCGTTGGCAATGACCGCAGATGACGCTCCGCATAGGTCAATTGCCGACCGGGACCGATGGTAACCGCGACGTGAGTACTGCTTAGGAAATCGGCGCTCGTCAATGGAGTTGCCAACAGCGGATTTTCCTCCCAACCGACTACGACATGCTGCTCCTCAAAAAGGAGCTCAGCCGGATGATTGGGAGAAATGTATTCCTCAGGCGTTAGTACGGCGTCAATTTCGCCTCGCTCAAACTCCACCCCCACCCGCTCGCCAGGCAGGCGAATATCAAGCTGGATGCCAGGCGCGACCTCGGCGAGTCGCTTGATCGCTGGCCCAACGAGCACCGTAGCAATATAGTCGGATGCCATCAGCCGAAAAACCCGCTTCGACTTAGACGGATCGAATTCTGACGACATCTGGATGATCGAATCCACTTGACCGAGAATCCGCTTGATCTCAGGCGCCAGGCTATCGGCATACGAGGTCGGGATCATGCGCTTGCGATGCTGGATCAACAATTCGTCGCCGAAATAATCGCGCAGGCGGCCAAGGGCCGCGCTCGCGGCCGGCTGGCTAATGTACAGCCGTTTGGCAGCGCGCGAAACGCTGCATTCAGCTAGCAACATATCCAGCGCAACCAACAGGTTCAGATCCAGTCCCTTAAAGCGCATTGAAAAACCCATAAAGAACATGAATGATATTTCATCAAATCAAACAATTCGACTAATTGCAATTTGAGTGTTTTTATCCTTTAGTCCAGCCCATTTGGAGACAGGAATGAATATTGTCGGCCTCGATTCGTTGGTCTTCGGCGTAGCCGACGTCGACGCCTGTGCCCGATATTTTACCGACTACGGCCTCACTGCCGCCGGCGACGGGAGGTTTGAGGCGCTGGACGGCACGGCGGTCGTTATCCGGCCGCATCACGATGCTTCATTACCTGCCGCACTCGAAACAGGCAGCATGTTACGCAAGACGGTTTACGGCGTGACAGATCGAGAGACGCTCGATGCAATAGCAGCCGAGCTGGGCTCCGATCGTGACGTCAAGACTCTGGATGACGGCTCAATCGAAACAACGGACGATCTTGGGTTTGCGCTCGGCTTCCAGATTACGATCCGCAAGAAAATCTCCCTGCCAGGGGAAACAGTCAACTCGCCGGGTGCGACGATACAACGGCCAGCGAATGTTATCGCGGCAAATCCGAATGCGGCACCGAAACCAAGGACGCTATCGCATGTTGTGTATTTTGTTCCAGATGCCCAGAAGTTTGAGTCGTTCTATGCAGAGCGACTCAGGTTTGTAACGACAGACCGATTCACCGGCGTTGGCCCGTTCATGCGCCCCGCCGGCACGCAGGAACATCACACGCTGTTTTGCATACAGACCCCGCCGTTCATGCTCGGCTGCGAACACTTCACGTTTCATGTGGGCGGCCCAACCGAATTGATGCAGGCGGGGAAACGATTTGCAGACAAGGGCTATGAGACGTTCTGGGGTCCGGGCCGGCATATTTTTGGATCAAACTGGTTCTGGTACTTCAACAGCCCGCTCGGCTGCCACGTCGAGTATGACGCGGACATGGACCTGCACGACGACAACTGGGTTGCACGAGAAGCAAATATGTGTGCGGACACCTCGCAGATTTTCCTATTTACGCTGCGGGATAACTGGGCACCCAGCGGGCCGCCACCGCCGAAAGCGGACTAGCATGACGCCTGAGGCAGAACTTGTGACTCTGTGCGGCTTGGACGAGCTGCTCGAAGGCGACGCCCGCGGTTTCGATCCGCTGCAGCGCGGACGCGACGCTCTGTTTATTGTGAAACGCGGCGCAACACTCAAGGCGTATCGCAACCGCTGTCCGCATCAAGGTGCCTCACTGCCCTGGAAAAAAAACGTCTACCTCAACGCCGACGGCAGCCGGATTGTGTGCGGTGCGCACGGTGCCCTGTTTGATATTGACACCGGGCAGTGCCTCCAGGGGCCGGCGCTTGGGCAGGCGCTTGAGCCAATGGACGTTCACCTGACAACGGATGGCAGCGTCACGCTGAGGCTCGAAGACGTTGACTGACATCAAGCTTTACATGGCACCTGCGCTCGCGTGTCCGCTATCTGCCTCGAACAGGCGCAGTTGGACTTCGACACCGTACTGAGGGAAATCGACTTGAGCACATCACACAACGCGCCGACTCCCGGCGCACGCATTCGATTGAGCGGCCTGCTGGCGACGATTGCCACCGGCCTGTTTGTAACAGGATCGCTGGGCGCCTGCGCCACAGATGTGCCGGTGAGAACGCCAGCGGTGTCACCCGCCAATGCGTTTGTCACGCTTGGCACCAACGGTGGTCCGGTAGCAGAAATTGGTCACTCGCAGCCGGCCAACGCGCTGCAGGTAGGCAACGACATCTTTCTGATCGACGCCGGTGACGGCGCAGCGGGCCAATTGGTCAAAGCCGGTTTCACGCTGCAACAGGTGCAAGCCGTGTTTTTAAGCCATCTGCACTTCGACCACACCGGCGGTGTGCTCGCGGTGCTTGGCTCGCGGATGCAAACCAACACCCGAAGCATGCTCACCATCTACGGCCCGCCCGGCACCCGGGAGTTTGTCGATGGCCTTCTGGCGAGCATGGCGCCGGTTATGAAAGCTGCCTACGGCATGCCCCAGCAAGAGTGGCAGGCCAACGTTGAGGTCAAAGAACTCGTTGACGGCAGCATGGTAGAGCTCAATGGCGTCAAGGTTACCGTTGCCGAAAACAGTCATTTTGCCATACCTGAAAGTGCCAACGTCCCGGAAAAAGCCAAGTCCCTGTCCCTGCGATTTGATTTGGCGAATCGATCGATTGTGTATACCGGCGACACCGGTCCGAGCGAGAACGTGGAAAAACTTGCGAAGGGTGCCGACCTTCTGGTGAGCGAAATGATGGATATTCCCGCCGTGCTCTCCCGGCAGCGAGAGTATTTGCCCAACGCGCCGGAGCAGGTATTTGTCGATATGGAATGGCATTTCCGTGCACATCATCTCACCCCGGTTCAGGTGGGTGAACTGGCCGCAGCGGCCGGCGTAAAAGCCGTCGTGATTACACATCAGGCACCGAATATCGCCACGGACGACCAGAAGAAGAAAATTCTCGATGGCGTTAGCAGCAAGTTTAACGGAAGCGTCGTGCTGGCCAACGACCTCGATCGCTATTGAGACCAGCCTGTGACCTCAGCGCCACCGCAACAAAAACTAGCAAACCGACACCTGAAATCTTGTTACACAAAACGTTGAATGAAAAACTGACCGGAGCAAAACAATGAGCAATGGAGCAACCGTCGGTGGCGCAAACCTTAACTCAGGAGCAACGGCTTCTACCAAGCACGGCCTGATCCTTTTATTGGCCGCTGTTATGCCGCCAATGGCCATCGTATCGTTGGTTCCGGTGCTGCCGCTGCTACTGGAGGAATTTGCCAGCGTCAATGGCAGCGAGTTTCTTGTGCCCATCGCTATGACCGTCCCCGCGCTGTGCGTGGCGCTGTTTTCACCTGTGGCCGGATGGCTGTCTGACCGGGTTGGCCGCCAGAACCTTCTGGTCCTTGCTCTGGTCATTTACGCCGCCATCGGGTTTGTGCCGTTCTTTTTGAGTGATCTTAAACAGATCATTGCCGCTCGCGTCGGGTTGGGCGTGGCCGAAGCGATCATCATGACGATTGCTACGGCGCTGATCGGTGACTACTTTGTCGGCAAGGAACGTGAACGCTGGGTTGGACGGCAGATTGCGACAGTTAGCCTGAGCGCTATCGTGTTGATTGCCTTAGGCGGCATTCTTGGCCAGACTCTCGGTTCCCGCGGGCCATTCCTGCTCTATCTTTTGGCGCTTCCTGTTGCTCTGATTGCTGCTGTCATTCTTTTTGAACCAGCACGCTCGAAGGACCACGCGGAGCAAAACAACGAGAGTCTTCCGCTCGCCCGTATTCTACCGATTCTGATGACGACATTGTTCGTCGGGATTGTGTTCTACACGATGATCGTGAAGCTCGGGGAAATTCTCGGTCTAATCGCCACGGTCTCCCCGGCGCAGATTGGTGCGATTGGCGCCGGCGCCAACATCGGCGTCGCTGCAGGTTCAATGGTGTTCAGTCGCATGAGGGGCGCGTCTGGCCCCACGCTGCTACTTACCGGACTCACTCTGGCCGCCATCGGCTATCTGGGCACCGGTCTATCCGGCTCGCTGGGCGTGACAAGCATTGCAGTGGTCGTTGCCACTCTAGGCTTCGGCATCATGCTACCTACTCTGCTCACCTGGATGCTCCTGCTTCTTCCCGAAGACGTTCGCGGTCGCGGTACCGGTCTGTGGACAGGCGTATTCTTTTTCGGTCAGTTCTTTGCGCCGCTGCTTGCCGCCGGTGTGGAGATTCAATTGGGTGGGCTGGCAAACCTACTGCTGATGTTCTCTGCGCTGTGCGCGATCGGTGTCATCATTGCGGCAGTGAAAAGAAGAGGCGCTGCAAGTCTTTTGACGGACTAACAAGACGTCAGTGCGGCCAGCGTCTGCCCCCAACGGCAAAATCCTCGTGGGTGTGCAGGAAGCGATAAAATCCATCCGCCGAATCAAGGATAAGTTTGCCGCAGCGTCAAGGTTATGCTTGCAGTGAATCTACTTTCTCGCGATACAAACACCTAATTGCTGACCTCGCACAGCCGAGACCTATAAATCTGTTTTACCGCTGCGCACGGCGGCACCATTAGCTTTCAAGTTTCCCTCGATGCGGCTCATGGCCCACTACCACAGTGCGCGAACGGCGGACCGGGGTCTCTTGTGGCTGTTGGGTTGCATCAGGAACCAGGCTCACCAGATCGTCAGTGATATCGATATGAATTCGATAGCCACGTTGCCCGCTATCTCTCTCCAGATCTTGCGAGCACACCGTTTTCGGCCACATAGTCTTCCCACTCTGCGAGAAGTTCCTCGACGATTTCTGGATGATTCTCTGACATGTCATGACGCTCTGCTGGATCGTCCTTGATGTTGTAGAGCCTCCAGGGCCCGCCGCTACCAATTGGCGTGCCCGCCAGACTGCCCCGATCGAATCGCTCGCGGGGCATTGGCAATCCTGACATCGGAGGAGGTCCCGGCTCAGCAGGTTCCTCGCCGAGATAGATCCTACTGTCTCCGACCCAAAGTAGCTTCCAGTCGCCACGACGAATTGCGGCGTTACCTCCGTGCTCCCGACCCACCGCATCGTTGTCACTACGGGCTGCGAATTTGCCATTACTACGCAGCAGGCCGGCGAACGATCGCCCGGTTATCGGCAACGTGTCGCCTCGATCGACATAAGATTCCGACTCGGCGCCTGCAAGCTCGAGCATAGTGGGGACCACATCGTAGGCCAAAATCAAGGAATCATTGCTTCGTGACGTTGTGTTCACAACGCCTCCGCTAACAATAGCGGGAACGCGTATTCCTCCCTCGGCTGCGTATGACTTGTTCAGGTAATACTGTGCAGATCCCACTTCCGCCCAGCCCGGGCCTAGCAGTCCGTGGCAAAAGTCCCGCGGCATTCGACCGACGATTCATCCCGGCTGACTGCGTTGCTCGTCGGTCGAATAGAAGCCTTCTGGCAGGCTTTCCACGCGTTGGCCGTTTTCGCTGTATCTCGCCACTGCGCCAGTCAGGCTACCGGCCTGATCGTGGTAGTGACTTGCGCTCCCATCCAGCAGGGCAAACGATCGCTCGAAGCCCCGCGCAAACGGCGTCTGTTCGTCACCTTTGCCCATGTGCCATTTGCCGGCCATATACGTCTGGTACCCCGAATCGTGTAGTCGCTCGGCAATCGTCAATACCTGGTCGTTCAAGTGCCCTTCGTATCCCGGCATGCCGCTGATATTGACCTGCATCAGACCCTCGCCGGCGCGGTGATGATCCGTATTCGACATCAACTCGGCGCGGGTCGGTGCGCAGAACGGTGCTGTGTAGAAATTCGTCAGGACGACGCCAGAGTCGGCCAGGCTGTCGATAATGGGAGTGGCGATCTCGCTGCCGAAAATGCCGAGGTCCGTGTAACCGAGGTCATCGGCGACGATCAGGACAAAGTTTGGCGGCGCAGCGGAACGCGAATTGTCTTGCCGAGAAGTGTCTCGAGGCACCTCCGCACAGGCGGTTGTCACCGTTGACAGAAATATTCCGATCCCTAATCGCACGGCAGCCATAACCTCAATCAATTGAAGGTATGTGAATGGGACCACGCCTCCCCTGTGCTCCTCAAGTTGAGGCGTCGGTGACCGAAGCGCATGCCTGACGAGCGCGGCGTTTTCCGCGCTCGTCAGGCCAACGACATTTGAGCAACTAACAGTCTAACCAACTAAAACGCTGCGCTCACGCGCAGGCCGTACGTCTGCGGGGGTGAGGAAATTCCGTAAGCAAGACCGCGATTAGACACATTCGTATTGGTCAAATAACGCTCGTCGGTGAAATTTCGGATGAAAGCCGAAAACGCCCAACGCCCGTCACCAGAGAACAACGTCGCATCCAGATTCAGGTATGACAATCCGCGGAGTGGTCATTCCTGCTCGTCCGGCAAATGAACCACAAGCCCGTCTAGTGCTTCCGTGACCTTGATCTGGCAGGAAAGCCGCGACGTCTCGCGCACCTCGGAAGCCGCGCATTCCAGCATGTCGTCCTCGCCGTCCTGACGGTCGCCGGTTTGTCCGGACCAGGCGTCGTCAACGTAGCAATGACAAGTGGCGCACATCATCGACCCGCCGCACTCTGCTACGATGCCGTCGATGCCATTCGCTACGGCTACGCTCATGACGGTCTCGCCAGCTTTCGCATCGACGCTTGTCCGGCTGCCATCGGGATTGACAAAGGTGATCTTTTGCATGTCGGTCCTTACTTGGCGATCAGGCGGAGTGGCAGTTTGTCGAGGGCGTGGATCGAATTGTTCGGCCTCCATTCAGCCTCCCCTGCCGGCTCGATCCTGTGGACTTTCTCAATCAGCGCCTGCAGTACGGCAGCGAGTTCGCCGCGCGCCACGTTCTGACCGACGCAGCCGTGGATGCCCGCGCCGAATGCGAGATGCCCCTTCGGCCTGCGATCCACGCGAAACACGTCGGGCTCGTCCCATTTCTCGGGATCGAGATTTGCGGCGCCGAGGGCGCATAGGATCTTGCTGCCTTCTTCGACGGGAAACCCGGCGATCTCTGTGTCGCGACCTGCTGTGCGGAAGAAGGTATGCACCGGCGAGGTATAGCGCAGCACCTCATCAAAGGCCGGTCGCACAAGTTTGGGATCCTCCTTGAGCTTTTCCCACTCCCCCGGATTTCGGGACAGGCACCACAGCGCGCTGCCGATCCCCGTCACGGTCGTATCGACGCCGGCGGAGAGAAACGACCGCACCAGCATCGCCGCCTCCGCATGGGTGATCTCACCAGCGTCGGCCTCCGCGTAGATCCGCGCTCCAAGACCGTCTTCGGTCAGTCGGTCGCGGGCGCAGGCATCCGTGATCCACGGCACGATCTCGCTTTGGCGGGACATCGAGTTGCGACGGATTTCGTTGTCGGGTCCTACCGCGTTGAAGACCATCGCGCCGTAGTCGACGAGAAACCGCGGATTGGTATCGCGCATGCCCACGGCCGCGGGAAACACGGTCGTCGGGTATGCCTCGGCGAATTCGGTCACCGCCTCGATCGTGCCCTTTTCAAGCGCCTCGTCGACGAGTCGTTTTGCGGTCTCACGAAAAAGGTCCGAGAAGTCGCGAACGACCTTAGGAGACAGCGCGCGCGACATCACCTTTCGGGTTCGCGTGTGTTCCGGCGGATCGACCTCGAGAATGATCGACGGCTTCCGCCACGGTGAGTCGAGTTTGAAATCGCTAAGACCGACGCCGCGAGAGGAGGCGAAATTTTCATGGTCGCTGAAAACGTCGTGCGTTGTTTGGTACCGCCCGACCGCCAGCACGCTATAGCGCGGGAGGAAGACAAGCTCACCCCGAGCGCGCAAGTCGGCGAAATAAGGCGCCGGATCACTGAGAACCTCAGGTGTGAACGGATCTACATCCCAACTGGGAACGCCTGCAGGCGGCACAATCTGGCGATGGCCTTCGATCATGTCCATATCGCCGCGCTCCTCCCACAGTCTTACCAACTAAAACGCTGCGCTCATGCGGATACCATACGTTTGCGGGGGTGAGTAAATTCCGTAAGCAAGGCCGCGATTAGACACATTCGTATTGGCCACATAACGCTCGTCGGTCACATTGCGGATGAAAGCCGAAAACGCCCAACTTCCGTCAGCGGAGAACAGAGTCGCATCCAGATTCAAGGTTGTGTACGAATCTGCATTGGTCTCCTCCAGGAACAAGAAGTTGGTTTGCTGTTCCGACCTGTGTGAAACGTTGCCGGTTAAAGACAGCTCGTAATTTGCCAATGCAATGACATGATTGATATTCAAATCTGCACCAAAATCCGGTGAATACAGCAAGGATTGGCCGGAGCAGTCATAGCTTTCCACCCCTGCATTCACGCCCGAAGACGCACATCCAAATCGACCAAGGCCGGGATCGGAGATCAGTTGCAACTCGTCATAAGTGGAATCCAATATCTGGATATTGCCGCCGATGGTAGTGCGATCAGACGCTGCCCAAATCACATCGAGATCCAAGCCCTGAATGGTTGCATCAGCATTTGCAATTGGGAAAGCAGACGCGCTGTCTAACGTTGTGAAATAAGTTACCTGCTGGCCATCATATTTCCAGTGGAAGAGTTCAGCGTTGGCCTGCAACGTATCGTCGAAAAAGCGATTTTTTGAACCAATAGTAAATGAATCAATAAACTCAGAGTCATAGGTTGGGCTGGCCGTACTCAGATCTACGCCACCGGCGCGGTAACCCGTCTCAAAACTGACGTAAAGAAGGTTACTGGGTCCCCAATCCCATTCCGCAGCAAGGCGGTAAGTCACTTCACTGTAATCAAGGTCAACTTGTAAAGCGCCGTCGCCAACATTCACAATGGCACCAAGAATCGGATTAGGATTTCCAGGTGTAGGCGGCACACCACCGGGTAGCGTCAGATTATAGAAAGGGGGCGGTCCCATTCCGGGAACGGTTGCAACAGAACCAGGGGCAATGAGCCCTCTAGCCACAAAATCCGCGATGAATGCGTCCCGGTCCGATGTTACGGGGTGAGCGGGCATTGCGCCGGATGCGCAACCGTTTACAAAACTGTTGAATGGGGGCGGTCCCGGCGTTAGAAAGTTGCCTGTAAACGGCGCACCACCGCAAAACGTGACGAATGTGTCGCTAATGCCATCGACGAACTTGCTGTCCTCGGTATAACGAATACCAGCATTGAAACGAAATACATCGGTGACATCCAAGGTGCCTTGGCCGAAGATCGCCCAGGATTCGCCGCCGTTGTCATAATTTTGAATTGGTGAAGCATAGTTTTGGGCAAAAACCGTGCTCGTACTGATTTCTTCATCAATATAGAATGCGCCAAGAATACCGTTTAGAGAGCCTTCCAAATCAGTCGTGAAACGCAGCTCCAGGTTTGTCTGCTCGTTCTGCTCACGGGTCTTTGCAGGAGCAAAACCGGGACCGGTAAATTGGTAATCATGATCCGACTCTCTGTAGGCTGGAAGAAACGTCCAGGTACCAGCGGCTGTCTCGTAATTGATTTCGGCCATGTACCCGGTGAAGCTAATGTCTTGATACAAATCTGAGCCATCGATGGGCTGGAAAGGAGCGAAAGAGGGTGTGTGCAGCACCCCGGTTCGGATTGCATTGGCGCCATCTGCCGTAGGCCCGGAATTAATGGCGAGCCCGGATGGCGTGAAATCTGCAAGAGAGCCCGTGTCGTTACTATAGGTACCTAAGAGGTCTCCACCTGGTCCTACGTTAGTCATTTCGGAATTGTCTGCTGCAACTCGAATGGACAAACTATCCGTTGGCTCGAACAAAACCTGTCCCCGCAAACTGAAAGAATCCTGATCCAGGGTTCCGTCGTCTGAGTAGCCATCGCGGTTCAGGCTGTTGCCCGCTATACGAATCGCCGTAGTATCCGAAACGGAAAAGTTAGCTGCCCCCTGTATGCCTGCCTTTGAAAAATTGCCGAACTCGCCTTGCAAATATCCGGAATTCTCGCCGAGAACTGGCTTGTTCGGGATATAGTTCACAACTCCGCCTGTAGCATTTCGCCCATAGAGCGTACCCTGCGGCCCTTTGAGAAGCTCGACCCGCTCCAAGTCGTACAAGGCTTGGCCTGCCGCACCACTCGAGCGACCCAGGTAGATGCCATCAACGTTTTGAGCGACAGCAGAATCTGTCAAGGGGTTCACTGTAAGAGCGCCGACACCCCGCACAAAGAAACTCGTCAATGGGCCGCCACCGGCGCTAATGCCCAGAGCTGGAGATAATGCGCCAAGATCCTGCGCAGACTCCATACCCGACTGCGTCAGGGATTCTTGACCAAAAGCCTGTACAGAAATTGCGGCATCCTGCAAAGATTGTTCGCGACGCTGCGCCGTAACAACCACTTCTTCAAGGCCGCCTGCTCTATTAGCGCCTGAGTCACCGGGTTGTTGCGCGTGGACGGGACTCCAGACGGCTAACGCTAAAAATACTGCACCGGTGGTATACAAAGCTGACTTGGACATTGCGTGAATTCCCCTAAGTGAATAACCGACTCGAGTGGTCTTGATGAAGTAACACTAATGATAGGGTGAGTATTTGTAAAATCGATTGTTTTTATGGTGATTCATTTGTTTTAAGAATGGCAGGCAGACTAGACAATCATCGGCGATCCCTCGCCACATGCTTTGGTTGGCGACACAGTATCGTGAGCACCAACGATGCTTGCAGGGCAAGAGCGATTAGTCCGGCTGGTAGGATCGGGCCGCGAACGATTCAACTCGATTGCAGAATCAGTTGGCCTATAGCGTTCCGCACTGGCGAAATCCTAACAGGCCCTACATGCTCGTGCGGGCATTTTTCTTGCGGTTTTCCTCAACCAGAGTATGCTCTTAAGTGATTATTATCAGGTTTAAATATCTTTTTAGAGCATATGACAGCGAGAAACAAGCTTACGACGGCGCCTCCCTACGCCGTAGAGGATGCCTTGAGGCGCCTGGGCTCCAACCTCCGAACCGCCAGAATACGCAGAAAGCTGACGATCAAGGAGGTTGCCGAGAAGATTGGTACCGGTCCGCGTCCCGTGTCGGACGCCGAAAAGGGCAAGCCGTCGACCGGAGTCGCCGTCTATGTTGCTCTGCTCTGGACCTATCGCCTGTTACATCGGCTCGATGACGTTGCCGATTCGTCACTCGACAAGGAGGGATTGGCCCTCGCGTTGCACAGGGAACCGGTCCGTGCACGCCGGTCGAACCTTCTGGATGGCGACTTCTAGTTGGTTCAATGAACGACGAGTGCTACGTATACATCGTTTTGCCTGGCAAGACGGAGTTCGTGACGGCCGCCCGGTTTGCATTGGGAACCGATCGACACGGTATTCCAACAGGCAGGTTCGTATATGGACGAAGCTACCTCGCACGCCCTGACGCCGTTGCCATTGATCCAGTGGACCTCAGACTCACAACCGAAAATTTGGAGACCAGGCAACTTCGCGGCGTATTTGGCGCGTTGCGCGATGCGGGACCGGACTATTGGGGCCGGCTGGTCATCGAGCGACATACCGGGCAGGCAATGCCTGGCGAACTTGACTACCTGTTGTATGCACCGGATAACCGCACAGGCGCACTGAGTTTCGGATTTAATCGAGAGCCGCCGGCGCCTCGCAGAAGGATTGCGACAACGTTGGATTTGGCCGATCTGCAACGAATGGCCGACGCCATCATCGCCGACGATGAACTGCCAATGGACCCTGATTCCGAGCAAGCAAGGCTATTGCTTCTCGCCGGCTCATCCATGGGCGGCGCCCGTCCGAAGGCCGTCGTTCAGGACAACAATGACTTGTGGATGGCGAAATTCAACCGGCCGGATGACCGTTGGAATCATGCGCGAGTAGAACACGCGATGCTCATTCTTGCCCGCGAATGCGGTCTGTCTGTGGTGGAAAGTCGCATCGAAACCGTGGGTGGCCGCGACGTCTTGTTGGTCAAACGATTCGACCGCGAAAAAACAGACGAAGGTTTTCGTCGCGCCCGTTTCCTGAGCGCGCTTACATTATTGCGAGCGGATGATGCTCATCACGACCGGGACAAATGGTCATACGCCCTGCTTGCAGAAGAACTGCGGCGAATTTCGTCGCAACCGGAGCAGGATGCTCAAGAACTCTTTCGGCGCATGTGCTTTAACGCGTTGATATCCAATACTGACGATCATCCGCGCAACCATGCCGTCATCGCATTGAACACGGACTGGGGTCTCTCACCCGCCTACGATCTGACCCCATCCATGCCGGTGAGCATCGAACGTCGCGACCTTGCACTCATCTGCGGGGACATGGGCCGCTACGCTCATGCCGACAACCTGCTTTCGCAGCATACGCGGTTCCTGATCGACCGTGCCGATGCCGAAGCGGTGATTCGAACCATGGAACGGACGGTGCGTAACCGGTGGTATGCCATCGCCAGAGCCCAGGGGGTAACAGAGAAAGATTGCAAACGCATATCAAGGGCGTTTGCCTATCCCGGATTCCGGCTTGAAGTCGCCCGGTAGGTCAATTCCCGGTCTGGCGCGATTCCCCTCTAATTCAGCCCCCGCCGCTCCAGCAGCGGCTCCACGTTTGGCTCCCTGCCGGCGAAGTCTCTGAACAGGCTCAAGGCTTCCGCGCTGCCGCCCCTGGACAACAGCGTGTCCCGGAAGTGCTGGCCGTTCTCGCGCGTCATGCCGCCGTTCTCCTTGAACCACTCCACGGTGTCGGCATCCAGCACTTCGCTCCAGATATAGGAGTAGTAGCCGGCCGAGTAGCCGCCCATGATGTGGGAGAAATAGGTCAGGCGGTAGCGGGGCGGCACGGTGGCGAGGTCGGCGCCCGCCGCGGCCAGCGCATCGGATTCGAACTGCATCAGTTCGTCCGCGGAGGGCACCTGGTCGGCGGTTAGCTGGTGCAGGGCCTGATCCGTGATGGACGCAGCCAGGTATTCCGTCGTCGCATAGCCCTGGTTGAATTGCTCCGCGGCCAGAACCCTGTCGAGCAGGTCCTGCGGCATCGGCTCGTCGGTCTCATGGTGCCGTGCGTAGTTCGCCAGCACTTCAGGCCATGTGACCCACATCTCGTTGACCTGGGACGGGTACTCGACGAAATCGCGCGGCACGCTTGTGCCGGCGAACGACGGATAGGTCACGTTGGAAAACATGCCGTGAAGCGCATGTCCGAACTCGTGGAAGGTGGTGACGACCTCGGTGAACGTCAGCAATGTCGGTTCGCCCTCGGGAGGTTCGGGGATATTGAGATGGTTCGCCACGACCGGCAGCTTGTCCTCCAGGTGCGACTGGCTGACGTAGGCGTTCATCCATGCGCCGCCACGCTTGGACTCGCGCGCGTACGGGTCGAAGATGAACAGGCTCAACGTCGACCCGTCGTGATCGAATACCTCGAAAACGCGCACGTCTTCCTGGTAGACGGGCAGATCGAAGCGTTCCTCGAACGTGATCCCGAATACCTGGTTGGCCGCGTAGAACAAGCCATTTTCGAGCACGTTGTTCAGCTCCAGGTAGGGCTGGAGCTGCGAGGCGTCGAAGTCGTACCGCTCCTGCCTGACCTTGTCCGTGTAGAAATCCCAGTCCCACGCCGCAACCTCGAAGCCGCCGCCCTCTGAGTCGATCATGGCCTGAAGGTCGGCCGCCTCGCGCTCGGCGTTGGCGACGGCCGGCGGCGTGAGTGAAGCCAGGCGTTCGTTCACGGCCGCGACCGTCTTCGCCGTCTGGTTGTCGAGAATGTAGTCAGCGTGGGTTGCGTAACCAAGCAGCGCCGCCCGCTGCGCGCGCAGGGTGACCGTGCGGCTCACAATCTCACGGTTGTCATACTCACCACCGCGGTTGCCCCGGCTCATGGAGGTGGCAAGCATCCGTTCACGCAGTTCGCGGTTATCGAGCGCGGACATCAGTGGTTGCTGCGTGGTATTGACCATCGGGATAACGAACTTGCCCGTCAGATCCCTCGCTTCGGCCTCATCGGCCGCGCCCTCGATTTGCGCCTCCGTCAGACCGGCGAGTTCTTCGCGCGTATCGACCACGGTGAAACTCTCGTTCACCTCGTTCAGCACGTTTTGGCTGAACTGAGTCTGCAACTCCGCAATCTCCTGGTTGATGGCGCGAAGGGTATCCTGCTGCTCTTCGGACAACTCGGCGCCGGCGCGAACGAAATCGCGGTGGGATTCTTCCACCAGGCGCAGCGTTTCCGCGTCAAGGCCCAATGACTCCCGGTTGTCGTACAACGCCTTCACCCGCGCGAACAGTTCCCCGTTCAACAAGATCTGGTCCTGGTGCGCCGCCAGCCTGGGCGCGATTTCCGCTTCGATCTCGTTGATCGCGTCGTTGGTATGGGCCGAGCGCAGAGCGTAAAAGACCCTGCTTACCCGATTCAGGATCTGGCCGGACCGCTCCAGCGGCACCAGCGTGTTCTCGACGGTGGGCGCCGCTCCCTGACTGACGATCGCGCCGACTTCCTCAAGATGCTCGGCCATGCCGGCTTCGAACGCCGGCAGGTAGTGACTGTCGTCGATCCGGTCGAACGGCGGATAGCGCAGGTATAGCGGGCTTTCGACGAGGAATGGGTTGTCGCCTGACATGGTTGAGGGCTCCCCTCCGTCGGTCATCGATTCGGTGTCGGCTGCATCTGCACCGGAGGCGGACTCGGAATTGGCCACAGGCGCGTCCGTCTCTTGCTCGGCGCAGGCGAAAATCAGCAAAGTGGCCAAAAGCGGCGCAGCAGTGCGATTGAATTTGTTGTTCATGTTCTCCTTCACCTCAGGTTGCGCTCTTTATCATGCGCTGTTCGAGCCGGGCAACCAAATATACCGGAGTCGGAGCCGGAGTTGGAATTATGGACAGGCAGGCCGCCGGCCCGCTACTGTAGCGATACTTGCAATTCGACTAGCGAGGCTTCGCCTCAGACCGACGAGGAAGGACAACGACTCGCCACGCAAAACTTGACTCAACTGTAAACATCAATCCGGCTCAAGGATTCTAGGGGAGAAAGGTCATGACCCCTGCTCAGCCCGCCGTACTCGACCGGCCCGGTATGGACTATGAAGAGGAGCGGATCGCGCTTGCCTGCGCGTTGCGCTGGGCGGCCCGCCTCGACATGCACGAAGCGGTTGCCAACCACTTCAGCCTCGCTGTCAATGAAGCGGGGACCCGGTTCCTGATGAACCCCATGGGCCGCCACTTCTCTCGCATCAGGGCAAGCGAACTTCTGCTGCTCGATGCCGACGACGACGAAACGATGACGCGGCCGGATGCTCCGGACCCCACGGCCTGGGCGCTGCATGGCAGCATCCATCGGCGCGTGCCGCACGCGCGGTGCGTGCTTCATGTTCACTCAAGGTATGCGTCGGTGCTTGGCTGTCTCGCCGATCCGACGCTTCCACCCGTCGACATCAACGCGATGCGGTTCTGGGAAAACGTGAGCGTCGACGATGGCTTCGACGGCATGAGTCTCGACGATGAAGCCGAACGCATCGCAAACGTGCTGGGCGACAAGCCGATTCTCCTCATGCGCAACCATGGGCTGATGGTGATCGGCGAGACGGTCGCCCGGGCATTCGACGATCTCTACTATTTCGAGCGCGCCTGCTCGACCTACATCGCGGCCCTGCAAACCGGCCGTGAGCTATGTATCGTCTCCGACGAAGTGGCGGCGAAGACCGCCCGACAATGGCGCGACTATCCGGGATTGGGCGAGGACCACTTCCGGGAGATGCAGGCTATCCTCGACCGGGAAGAACCCTCCTATCGCCGCTGAGTGTGCCGGTCCGCAGCGCTTGTCGAGCCTGTTGTCACGCGTACGGCGCCAACACATCGGAAAGATTGATCTTCCATGACTTGGCAAGGTGGCCAAGCGCGATGCTCTCGGCCCCCGCAAGTTCCGCGTCGGCGCCGGCGTCGCTCCTGAAGTTTCTGGCGTTACCATGGGAAAAATGATTGGATGGAAACGGGTGGATAATCGGAGGTTGTCTTGAGCGAAAGAGAAACCGGCAGCGTGCACTGGAGTTTCTGGGTCGTCGGCGCTGTCGCGCTGGTGTGGAATGCGATGGGCGTGTTGAATCTCATCATGCAGATGAATCCGGATGTGCTGGCGACCTATCCGGAGTCGCATCAAACCATTGTTGCAAACCAAACGGGGTGGATCGCCGCAAGCGTTACGGTAGCCATTGTCGGCGGCGCGATCGGCTGCGTCCTGCTGCTGCTTAGGAAGGCGGGCGCGGTCTATCCGTTCTATGCGTCGCTGATTGGAACGATCGTCGTGGTTGCCCACACGCTGAGTTTGCCGATCGATCTGAGTGCCTCCGACATGGTGATGATTATCGTGATGCCGGTGGTGGTGGCGGCGCTGTTGGCCTGGTATTCGAGGTGGACCGCGATGAGGGGCTGGATTACCTGATTTCCGCCAGCGTCCTGGTGAGTTCGGTCACGAGAGGCTTCATGAACCAGGCCTTTTGCGGCATGACGTCGACCCGCACACCGACTCCGCGAAGTTGCTCCGCAACGACCGGGCCGATCGCGGCGACGGTCATTTCGGCAAGCGCCGTATCGAGGGCTTGCTCCAGCCCTGAGCGGCGAGCGAGCTTGCGCAGACGATCCACCTGGGACTTGCTGGTGAAGGCGATGGCATCGATTTCACCCGCGCTCATTCTGCCGATGAGGTCCGTGACCTGTACGTCGTCGACTTCCGATGCATAGACATAGGGCGCGACGCAGTCGACTGTCCGGCAACGAGGGGTGAGATAGTCCATCAGCGTGTCGTTCGGGTCGCGGCCATAAAGCTGCACGCCGACTCGGGCGCCCTCGAGCGTCAGGCCATTCAGTGTCTCGATTACTCCATCCGTCGTCGGAGCCGATGCGGCGATCTCGGGCTTCAGATTAACTTTCCGTAGCGCCCGGCCAGGCTTCGGGCCGCGGGCGAGCTTGCGGGTTCGTGCCAGCGCGGCGACGAATTCGTCCGTGAGTTCCGCGCGTGCAGCGAACTTCAGCAGGCGCTCCAGGCCTTCTCCCGTATAGATGATGAACAGATCCATCGGGTCTTCGATGAATCGTCGTATCCAGCCGATGACCGAGTCGGCATCGGGCGAATCCAAGATCGCCACCATGGGGCATCGAACGACGCTTGCGCCGCGCCGTTCGAGCAACTCCGCCAAGACGTTGAGCTGGCGTGTTTCAGGCAGGGCGACGACCGACCGCCGATTTCCCTCTGCGGATAGATTCATGACGGTTACTCGGGGCCCTGGCTTGCGTGTGCGCCCGATATCAAAGCATTGAGCTCCGGAATGCAAGAACCGCAGTTGGAACCCAGCAATTCCCGCTAACGACGCTCGCTCATCGTCTTGGCCCGAATAAACGGCGAAATTCGCCATTGGGGCGTGATCCTGGAGGCGATTGTCGGGTCTCTCGGCGCTTAGCGGGAATTGCTGGTTGGAACCGGCATTCAGTTGCTTGCCGATCTCACTAACCGACATTTCATGCTATCGCGATAATCCGGATTACCGCGAGACGTCGGGCGTCTCCACGCCCAATTGGTTCAGCAGGAAGGCGAATTGCTCGGCCGTTTCGCGGTAGCGCTGAAATCGGCCCGACTGGCCGCCGTGCCCGGCTTCCATCTGCACACGATAGACCAACAGGCTGTCATCGGTCTTGCGCGCGCGCAGGCGCGCGACGTACTTGCTCGGCTCCCAGTACTGAACCTGCGAGTCCCACAGGCCCGTGCTGACGAACATGGCGGGATAGTCCTTCGCCTCGAGCTGATCGTATGGAGAGTACGCGAGGATGTAATCGTAGTAGGCCTCGTCCTCCGGGTTGCCCCACTCGTCGTATTCATTGGTCGTCAGCGGGATGCTCGCGTCCAGCATCGTCGTGACGACGTCCACGAAGGGTACGAGCGACACGATCACGCGGTATTTTTCAGACGCCATGTTGGCCACGGCCCCCACGAGCAGACCGCCGGCGCTGCCGCCCATCGCCGCCACCCGATCCGGCGCCGCGTAGCCCTGATCGACCAGGAAGTCCGTCACGTCGATAAAGTCGGCAAACGTGTTGACCTTGTTCAGCAGCTTGCCGTCGTCGTACCAGGACCGGCCCATTTCCTGGCCGCCGCGAACGTGCGCCAGCGCGTAGACCATGCCGCGGTCGACGAGGCTCAGGACATTGCCGCTGAATCGCGGGTCGGTGCTGGAACCGTAGGAACCGTAACCGTACTGCAGGAGCCCGGCCGTGCCGTCCCGTTCGAAGCCATTGCGGTAGAGCACGCTGACCGGAATTCGGGCGCCGTCGCGGGCCGTGGCCCAGAGCCTCTCGGTCACGTAGTCGTTCTTGTCGAACCCCCCGAGCACGGGCTGTTCCTTCAGGAGCGTGCGTTCGCCGGTCCGGACGTTCAGTTCATAGGTGCTGGCCGGCGTAGTCATCGACGTGTACGTATAGCGAAGCTGATCGGTGCCGGGCTCGGCATTGACCGACAGGGCCATGGTATAGGCCGTCTCATCGGCTTCGACGTAGCGGGTTTGGCCGTCTTGCTCGACGATACGAACGCGCGTGAGCCCGCCCGAACGCTCGCCCACCGCCATGAAGTCATCGAACAGTTCGAACCCTCCGATAAAGACGTCCGCATCGTGCCCGATGAGGTCGCGCCACTGGGAGCGGTCCCCCCAGACGTCATCGCCCACTTCCATCAACTTGAAGTTTTCGGCATTCCAGTTGGTGCGGATCACCCAGCGCGAGTCGTGGTGGTCCGCCGAGTACTCGAAGCCGCGTTCGCGCGGCGCGAGTACGCGAAAATCGCCCGGCGCGGCGGCCTCCGTGCAGCGCAATTCGTTCGATACGGTGCTGGCGAGACTGATGCAGATGTATTTTTCCGAGCGCGTGGTGCTCAGGCCCATATAGAAACTGTCGTCGAGTTCCTCGTAAACGATCGGATCGCTGCCGGCCTCGCCACCGACCGGATCGCTGCCGGCCTCGCCGCTTACCGGGTCGTTGCCGGCCTCGCCGCCGATCAGGTCGCTGCCAGCCTCGCCGCCCAGCGTGTGCGTCTTGACCCATCGCGTCAGGAGCGTTTCCGCATCGTTTACGACGTAGAACAGCGTCCTGTTGTCGGCGGCCCATGCAAGACTCGTCGAAACCCCTGGAATTTGGACCGCCAGCGTTTCGTCACTCCCGAGGTCCTTGACCCTCAATGTATATTGCCGGCGCCCGACCGTGTCTTCAACATAGGCCAACAGGGTCTGGTCCGGGCTGACCTCCCAGTTGCCGACCTGGTAGAAGTCGTGTCCTTCGGCCAGAAGATTGACATCTAGCATGATCTCTTCCGGCGCGTCCATGTTGCCTCTGCGGCGCGCGTAGATCGGGTACTCCTGGCCCTCTTCGAAGCGCGTGTAGTACCAGTAATCTTTGTACTTGTACGGTACGGAACTGTCGTCCTGCTTGATTCGCCCGACCAGTTCCTCGTACAGGGCGGCTTGGAAATCGGCCAGAGGAGCCATGACCGAATCGGCGTAGGCGTTCTCCGCCTCGAGGTACGCGAGCATGTCGGGGTCGGCGCGTTCATCGTCGCGCAACCAAAAGTATTCGTCCTGGCGTGTCGCCCCGTGCGGCGCCGTCACTTCATGCGGACGCGCTTCTGCAACGGGCGGCGTTACCGGCGCGGAGTCGGCATCGAGCGGCAGCGCGGCCGCTGGAGTAGGGTTCGTATGGTTGATCGGTGCATCTCCTGTTGGCCCGTGACGCTCCCCGCAAGCGGCAAGCAGAAGGATTATCAATGCCGATGCGATGCCGCGGCGAGCATTGCTGCCTGTGATATGTGTCGCGGTTGTCTGCTGCATGATCGCCTGGACTCCTTGAACGGCCCAAATGCTCGCAGATGAGTCAAATTTTGCGATGGGCATATGCCATATGCAATCCATGCCTCGTCGATCCGAGGCGAAGCCTCGCTGGTCTATCCCACGCGCAGGCTCCGGTCGGCGCGACGATTCTGCCTCCCTCGGGAACCGGCGCCGCCGCGGCCCTTGGCACCGCGCCGCTGCCTGGCGCTGCCTCCGGAGGAGTTCTTGCGATGAGCCGGGCGTGGCGACGACGAACGCCCACCCTGCCGGACCGGCTCAGCCTCGATTCGCGGATCGACCTCGAAGCCCGGGATGATCTCTTTTTCGATCTTGCACTTGAGCAAGCTCTCGATCCCGCGCAACAGCTTCAGCTCGTCGACGCAGACGAGCGACACGGCGTGGCCTTCCTGGCCCGCGCGGGCGGTACGCCCGATTCGGTGCACGTAGTCCTCGGGCACGTGCGGCAACTCGAAGTTGACGACATGCGGCAGACGCTCGATATCGAGGCCGCGTGCGGCCACGTCGGTAGCGACCAGCACACGGAACTCGCCTTTCTTGAAGCCCGCGAGGGCCCTGGTCCGTGCACCCTGCGACTTGTTGCCGTGAATGGCTGTCGCCTCCAGCCCGTCTTTCGACAACTGCTTGGCAAGCCGGTTGGCGCCATGCTTGGTTCGCATGAACACCAGGACCTGCTGCCAGTTCCCGGAATCGATCCGGTGCGAGAGCAGCTCGCGCTTGCGGTGCCTGTCGACCGGGTAGACGACCTGTTTCACGCGCTCCGCCGTGGTGTTGCGCGGCGATACCTGAATCTCGATGGGCGAGTTCAGGAGATTGCCGGCGAGTTGGCGAATTTCCTTTGAGAATGTCGCCGAGAACAACAGGTTCTGGCGCTGTTTCGGCAGGGCGTTCAGGATCTTGCGGATGTCGCGGATGAAGCCCATGTCGAGCATTCGATCCCCTTCGTCCAGGACGAGTATTCGAACGCCGGACAAGTCCACCGTTCCCTGCTGGACGTGGTCGAGCAGGCGGCCGGGGGTCGCGACGACGATGTCCACGCCCCGCTGCAGGGTGGTTATCTGCGGCCGTATGCTTACGCCGCCAAAGATGATGGCGCTCTTCGAAGCCATGTGGCGGCCGTAGTCCTGCGCACTCTGACCGATTTGCGCCGCCAGTTCGCGGGTGGGCGTGAGAATCAGCGCCCGCGGCCGCCGTCGCCGCTTGTCGAACGGCAAGTCGCTGAGCCGTTGCAGCAGCGGCAGCATGAAGCCGGCGGTCTTGCCCGTGCCGGTCTGTGCGCAGGCGAGAACATCCTCGCCCTTGAGAACAAGCGGAATGGCCTGCCGCTGAATTGGGGTTGCTTCCTTGTAACCGAGTTCGTCGATCGCACGAAGCAGTCTGGCCGAAAGGCCGAGTTCATTGAATAACATGTTTTGAATATCTCCGGGGGTGCCCGACCGGATCAGTCAATATGGATGGGCATATAGGCGCCGCTTCCGATACCGATTGAAGGGGTTTCGGTCCGGGCTGATGGATTCGGGTGGCTCCGGCAGGCAAATCAGTCGCTGCTGCGGAGTGGTTGGCGCAGACCGATGTGCGCCAAGCGGGGCGGACTATAACAGAGGAAGGCACTGCGGGCACCAGAATCGCTTCCGCCGGCAGGGACCGTTTCCGATCTGGCGGTCAGCGCTGCCTGAAATCGGCGGATGTTTCCGAACTATTTCACCGTGGCGGAAACATCCGCCGATTTCCGAATTTCCGGTCGATGATTCTCAGCGGCCCTCGCGAAACGACAAGCGATCAAGCACGGAGCGTCCGCGCCCGGATGCGTCCAAGAGTTTACTAGAATCTGTAGTCCGCCGAGAGACTGAGCTCCCGAGGCCTGCCCACGATACCGTTGGTGGAACCGAAAGGCGCGCCGACATCCCTTAGTCGGAAGAAGGTGAAGTAGTACTCGTCAGTGAGATTCGTCCCCGCCAGCGAAATGCTTAGCTGATCACCCGGGAAGTAATACTTCAGGCTGCCATTGAGCAAACCCAGGGCAGGTAGCGTGAGCACGTTTGCGCTGTTACGGGCGCTCTGGATGTCGTCTCGCCACGCATAGTCGAAGTTGAAGCCCAGCGAGCCGCCGTTTGCCAGTGGCCTCTCCACCGTTCCTCCCAGGGAATAGGAAGATTCGGGCGAGTTTGGAAGCTCGCTGTCGGGGCTGATCAGGCCTGTGGCTCCGGCGAATCCGACTTCATCGAATCCACCGTCGAAAAACGCGACCGTGGCACGAAGCTGGAAGGTGCCGGTGACGTTGGCCAGCACCTCGAATTCGAGGCCATTCATGCTCGATTTGCCGGCATTGACCTGCTGGCCGATGAAGCCCCCGGGAAACTCGATCGTCCCGCCAAGTTGCTGTTTGTCCAGATCCGTGCTGAATAGCGCGGAGTTGACGATGACGTTGCCGTTCCCGGAGTTCCATTTGGCGCCGAGTTCGAAGCTTGCAGCCTCTTCCGGGTCGAACGGATTGATTCCCCGATTCGGAATGTCTTCGGGATTCGGCCCGACGTAGAGGTTGAAGTTGATTCCGCCACTCCGGAAGCCCGCGGAGTACGAGCCGTAGAGCATCAGGTTATCCTGCGCCTGATACGCGAGGCTGAGCATTGGAGTGGTTGCATCCCAGGAAGCCGAATTACTGGCCTGCAGGCCCTGGACAGCCGGATTCGAATGCAGGGTGAAAATCGAGAAGACATTCTTGTCCTCCGACGTGTATCTCACACCCGCAGTCAGTGTCAGCGCGTCGGTCAGCGCATAATTGCCCTGCGCAAAAACAGCCCACGCGTCGGTCGAATAGACCTGATCCCGGATTCTCGGACTTCCGGACTCCTGAACCTGTGCGGTCGTCCACTGACTGTACTGCGGATCTTCCTGATAGAGGAACACGCCGGCCTGCCAATTGAATCGGTCGCTTTCACCCAGGAGCTGGAACTCTTGCTGGAACACCTCATCGCGCTCGCTGAAGCTGTTCGTGAACACGGGAAGCGGGCTCTCGTCCATGTCCATGGACCAACTGTAATCGAGCACCGTGTTTGCCGTAATCGATCGGAATGTCAGGCGGTCCGAAATCTCATATGCGATGGTCGCATCGAGAACCTGTTGATCCATCTTGTTGAAGTCGGGCTGGTTCAGATCACCGGGAATCGAATACGGTCCGGCCGAGGCCCAACTGGAGTCCCATGGCCCCGTAGGGAGCATTGCGTGATTGTGGCCCCAGACGAACGGACGGTAACCGCGCGAGTCGGTCGGTTCCGAAACACTAAAAATGACGATGGGCGTACCGTCGCTTCTCGTTGACGTGTCCGTGTAACCCAGATCGACGGTCAGCCTGTCATTCTCGTAACGGAGCTTGCCGCGGATGGTCGAGTTATCCTTGGAGCCGTTCGTCCCCGGGGCGAGTTCGTGAATGACGTATCCATCGCGCCGACCCTGCCCAAATGAGATGAGCCCCGACCAGTTGTCGCCCAACGGAAAATCGACAGATCCCTTGGTGCCGGCGCGATTGAGGTCGCCGGTAGTGAACTTGACGTTGCCGCCGAGTTGGCCCGTCGGCTTCTTCGTCACATAGCGCATGGTGCCAGCCATGGAGTTGCGGCCGAACAGCGTGCCCTGGGGGCCTCGAAGCACCTCCACGCGCTCGAGTTCGACTATGTCGACGACATTCGCGGCAACGCGCGGGAAAAAAACATCGTCGATATAGATGCCCACGCCTGATTCACTGTCGGGAAACAGTCGGTCGGTTCCGATGCCGCGAAGGACGTAGTTATCGCCGAGGCCACCCGCGAGACCGTTGGACACAGCGCCGAGATTCGGCACGAACCGCGCCAGGTCCCTGGAATCCTCGATCAACATGGTGTCCATGTTGTCGCCGGTCAGGGCGGTGATCGCAATTGGCGTATCCTGCAACGACTCCTCGCGCCTTCTCGCCGAAACGACGATCTCTTCCAGAGGATTGCTTGCACCGTCTTCCTGTGCCCGAGTTTGCGCCGGCACCGACGTCGCGGCGGCAATTCCCAGTAGCGCGCCCAGGCGCCCGAAAAATCCTGTCTGCTGGTTGTTCGAGATCGATGCCCCTTGTTGTACGGGCGCCTCCGGCAGTCGAACGGTCAATACGCCATGCTCGTTTATTTCGCCTTCGAGATTGGCATCCGCGAGCATGAGCTCGAGCGCCTCCTCGACCGTGTAGACGCCGACCACCTCGTTGGTGATGATGTCATGCACCTCATCGAAAGCGAAAAGCCCTTGAATTCCGGCTTGTTGAGCCAACTCTGTCAGGGCTCTGTCAGCGACCTGCGCGGGAATATCGAACTGATGGGTGGAGGCCGACGGCTGGGCGAGTCCGCTTGTACTCAACAGGCCAACAAGAGCCAATGGCGCAAACACGCGAATGCTGCTTGCCCGCGCAGCCGGTAGAACGCGCGTCCCTTCAGCCGCGTACCTGTTCAGACAGGAAAGAGGTGAAAACCCGCCAGTCAAACTCTCCCCCCTGGATCTCGGTCGAGACCGACCAAACGGTCCGTTAGCGAGTCGCTTGACGAATATAAACAAGGTCCGGCCGAATGTAGTCCACTTCGACGGCGAAACTCGATTCAAGCGTACTCAGCAGTATGTCGGTGTCCCCAGTCCGAAAGTACCCACCTATTTTCAGATCCCTCAACGTTGGCTCCGCGATGACGATCTCTACCGACGTGTAGCGGCTAACCTCGGCGATGACGCTCTCGAGAGAATCTCCGTCGAAAAGCAGCATTCCATCTCGCCATGCGAGCTCTCGCTCGAGCAATATCGGTTCGACGGATCGAACGAGGTCAATCGACTCGCCGATGTGAACGACATCTCCGGCATTCGCAACGCGTGAAGTACCGTCTTCGGCAACAAACGAGAAATCAGGTTCAGCAATGTCCATGAAGTCACGAGTTGTCGTGACGACAACGCTTCCTTCGGTGACATCGACCTTGATCACATTGTTGTCGGAAAGTCGAACAGCGAACGCCGTACCGAGGGCCGCTATGTAACCTCTGCCGGCAGTTACGACGAATGGCCGCGATGATGCCGCCACCTCGAAATACGCTTCCCCCTGCTGCAGGATCACATCGCGAGCGTCTTCGGAGAAATTCACCTGCAGGCGGCTGTTGGTATTGATTCGGACGATCGATCCATCGGGCAGATCAACCCATCGCTGCTCGCCAATGGCCGTGAAATAGGTCGTGATCTCGGCCTCGACTGTCCTGGGCGCCTCACCAGGCTGGGTCATAAGGTATCCGACTACCAGCGACACCACGGCAGCGGCAGCGGCAGCCGCAACGGCACCGACCTTCCAACGCCGGGTAAACCTCCGCAGCGCAGGTTCCGTCGGCCGCCGCAGCGCCAACACGTCGAGAGAGTCCCATTGCGCGGCCAGATCATTCAGAGCTTTCCGATGACCCGGGTGTTGGAGAGCCCAACGCCGCAGGGCCCGAAGATCTTCGGAGGACAAAGCGCCCGCATCGAGCCTTGCAACCCATCCAGCGGCCTCCTGCTCGATGGAGTTCGGGTTCGGGAAGTCGAGAATTCTATTCACTCTTGCTCTGTACCTTCTGCTCAACGATACGGCCCTCGGAGACCAGCGCGTCGTCGACCTTGCCCTGCTCGATCTGCCGGCTACGCTTCATCTCCAGGGTTCCGCGCACGATATGCTTCTCTACCGTGCTCACCGAGATTTGCAGTCTCTCCGCAATCTCCTTGTGCGACAGTCCGTATACCTTTCTCAGCACGAACACCTCTCGAACGCGTGGCGTGAGCTGATCGATAGCATTCTCTGCCCGAGCGAGCTGTTCCTCTATGAGCGTCTTCGATTCCGGATCCACGTTCGAGATGAACTCCAATTCATATAAGACAGGCTGCGACTCAAAATCCGCCACTGATTCGGTACGCCGACGCCGGCGCAGCGAGATCACGTTCAAAGCCAGGTTTCGCGCTGTCTTGAATATGTAGGATTTCGGCGTGTCGATATGGTGCTTTCGTTCGGCCTCGAACGTCTTGAGAAACGCCTCCTGCAGCACGTCTTCGACTTCGGCGGGCGAATCGAGGAATCGGCCAAGAAATCGCGTAAGCGACCCAGCATGGCTGACGTAGGTTTCTTCGATAGACGGCGCTTTTGCGCGTGTCTTCCCCATCATCTCCACCCCTGACGCAGTGGAAGATCCCAATCGTCGGCGGGCCCGCGAACGAAGAGTCACGATACTACCCGGCCAAGCGGAACGTCAAATTGCAGCGCCCGCAGGACCAAATTCGCGGAGGCCGCAAGCCGGCTGTTGCGACCGATCCTCGAGCGATTCAATTTGATCGACCAGCAGCGCCGGGAACGAAACTAATCGCTGTGGCGCCAGGGGAAGGTGAATCCCCAGCAATTCCCGCTAACGACGCCCGCTCATCCGTTTTGGCCCCAATAAACGGCGAAATTCGCCATTGGGGCGTGATCCAGGAGGTAATTGCCGAAACTCTCGACGCTTGGCGGGAATTGCTGGTGAATCCCCTATTGCGTGCCGGTGGTCTCCGGTGTGCATTCGTACGGCTTGAGCTGTTCGCCCGGAACCCACTCCCAATGCAGATCGGGCATGACCATAGGCTCCGTGAACGTTCCCTCATCGTAAACGGTCGCCTCCCAGTCCAGGCGTGTCTCATCTTCGCTCAGCGTAAATCGCTCCACTATCTCAACCGCCTCCGTTTGCGGCGTTCCGCGGTCATCGAAGAATGGCGCATTGATCTTGTCGGTCCGCACGACCAGCGTATTCCCCTCCCAGTGCCCTACCGAATATCCCAATGGACTGGCTGGCTGGCCTTCAGACGTGCTTCCGTCCATGTAGATCGTCCGCACATTCTCCCATTCCTCGATGCGCATCACGATGTTGTCTCCCTGCTCGATGAACTCGATCGGAAACGGATTGAGCTGCGCTTCGGGCATCCCCGCCTTTACGCACTGCAATGCCAGATCGTCGGTCGGCTGATACCAGGCCTCCTGGGCCGCGCGGGCCTCGTCCGTCAGCGGCAGGACGGATTGCCCCCACTCACGGTATCGTTCGATCCATCCCCTGTTGGTCCAGACTCTGAAGATTCCATTCGCATCGCGAATAGCCGCCTGAGCAAGCTCGTCGTCGACAGCGGCGCCAGCCAGCGCTTCGAATGTCTCAAGCAGCCCGAACCGTCCCGCTTGCTGCTCGTCCAGAATCAGGTTTTGACCGCTTGCCAGCCTCATGAGGACGGGCATCATGGCAAACTCATCGGCACGATTCGACGCGATGCCCGAGATGAACAACGTATCACCGAGTTCCACGGAGTCCGGTCCGACCCCTCGGCGCTCCATCTGGTTGACCGGACCGCTTTCGATAAACCAGTCGATTTCCTCACCCGATTCTGAAGTGGTATTGAGCGTGATACTGACGTGGGGATTACCCCAGTAAAGGTCCGTGACGACCCCCTCCACATCGACGAGCTGACTGTCGTCATAATTCAGGAGCGAGTGGTGAGCGAATAAAGCGCTAGGCGCTAGAGCAAGCCAAATCGCGGCTGGCCTGGGCGAGATTCGTGCCTTTGACATCTGGGTGCCACCTCATGACGGGTCGTTGATCGTGAAACAGTATTGTATATAGAACAAGTTCGAGGCGAAAAACCGCTAGTCGCAGCGGAATTTCAACCGCGGCAAACGCGGTGGGAACGGGGCACGTCCCGACGCGTAACGTGCTGCTACACTCCAGCAGCATGGCGGAGCACAGATCCCCTCCCGATAATTTTATCGGAGTTCTCAGAGAACTCGGTCCCGGACTGATCATTTCCGCCAACATCGTCGGCTCCGGTGAACTGATCGTTACAACGAAGCTTGGAGCCGATGTCGGCTTCACGCTTCTCTGGTTCATCATTCTGGGCTGCATGATCAAGGTGCTGCTTCAGATCGAACTCGGACGCCACACAATCCTCAACAACAGGACGACGCTGGACACGTTGAACGGCGTACCCGGACCGCGCCTGAAGGTATCGTGGCTTGTGTGGTGCTGGATGATCATGTTCGTAGCGACATTTGTGCAACTGTCCGGAATCGTCGGTGGCATCGCGGGAGTTTTCGTGACCGTGGGCTCCAACTTGTCCGATTCGATCCTGGCGTTCCTGATTACAGGCTCCTGCGTGGTGCTGCTCATTGCCGGCAGGTACACGCTGATCGAGAGATTTTCGACGGTGATGGTTGCAAGTTTCACGATTTTCACGATTTTTGCCGTATTCTCGTTGTACTGGACGGATTTCGGAATCACGGGCGAGCAACTCGCAGACGGTTTCCGATTTTCCATGCCGGACAACTTCATCGTCGCGTTTGCAGCCTTCGGTGTGATCGGCGTGGGCGCTTCGGAGCTCATCTACTACCCGTATTGGTGCCTGGAGAAGGGCTACGCAAAATTCACCGGACCACGAGAGGAAACTGACGAGTGGAAGGCGCGTGCGCAGGGCTGGCTGCGAGTCTTGCGCTGGGACGCATGGGCGTCGATGGTCATCTATACGGGAGCGACTGTCGCGTTTTATCTTCTGGGTGCCGCAGTCCTTCACTCCCGGAACCTCAGCGTGGACAATACCGACCTCATACCCACGCTGTCGACAATGTACAGCGAGTCCTTTGGCGCTTTCGGCCTCTGGATGTTCTTCATTGGAGCGTTCGCGGTGCTCTACTCCACCGTGTTCATCTCCACTGCCGGCAACACACGCCTTTCGGTTGACGTTCTGCGCCTTTTCGACCTGATTCACGTTGATGACGAGGAGCGGCGCCGATTCTGGATTCGGGTCGCCTCGGTGGTTCTTCCTGCTCTGTATTTCTTCTTTTACGTCACGATCGGAAGCCCGGTCACTCTGGTACTCGTGGGAGCGATCGCTCAAGCGATAATGCTGCCGCTACTGTGCTTCGGGGCGTTGTACCATCTCCATTGCGACACGGACCCCGAACTGTCTCCTTCACGGGGCTGGGTGTTCTTCCTCTGGATTTCGGCCGCGTTGATGACCGCAACCGGCGTGTACCAGTTGCTGAGCGTAATCGGCATGGCGGCTCCGTAGAGCGGATTGGAGAATATGCTCTTCTCGAAGTCTGAATGCCGTTCACCTAAGATAAACTTGCTTCTATCGGACACCATTGCCCCATTAAAATCCAATCACCGACAGCGACACGGATACCTTGTGCGGGCTGCTGGCCGGCTATATCACACACTCGAACGCGGCGGGCGCGACCATGTTGAGCCTCGGCTGTCAAAAAAGCACAGATGGATGCGCTGCGAGCGGAGATTGACAAGCGCGATGACGGTTGCATCTTGACGGTAAGGCACAAGGGAGGACAACACATGATCGATCATAAATTTTCCCGGCGGGAATTCGTCGCGCTCGCGGGCGCCGGACTGGTCGCCGCAGCGGGAGTCGCGCCGGCCCAGTCGCCGCAGCGGGTATTCGCCTATGTCGGCTCGTGGACGCAGGGCCCGTTCGGTGTCGGCGGGGGCGGCGGGATCAGCGTATTCTCGGTCAACCTGGACGATGGATCGCTCGAACCGGTCAGCCGGACCGGGCCGGAATTCGACAACATGAATGCAGGGTACTTCTGCTCTTCCCCGGACGGTCGATTCCTGTACGCGAACAACGAAGTCGGCAACCTGAACGGCGAGCTCGGCGCGGGCGGCGGTATCATGTCGTTCGCCATCGATCCGGATGACGGTTCGATCACGCACGTGAACACGCAGCCGTCCATGGGCGTCAATCCCGCCTACGTCACGATCGATGCGACGGGTTCGCACGTTCTGGTGTCCAACCACGGTTCCTACAACGTTGTGGTGACCGTCGTCGAGCGGGACGGCGTTGCGGAGATTCAAAAAGTCTACGACGACGGCACCGTGTCCATCTACCCGGTGCGTCCGGACGGGACCCTGGCGCCCGCCTCCGATGTCGCCGTGCTGGAGCGGATCGGGGGCGTCGACCCGCTTTCGCAGCTAAACCCCCACGCGCATTCGGTCAACTTCGATCCGGGCAACCGTTTCGTCCTTGTCTGCGACAAGGGAGCGGACCGGGTTTACGTATTCGAAGTGGACCTGACATCAGGCACGTTGTCGGAGCCACGATTCATCCCGTCGGCGCCGGGGTCGGCGCCAAGGCATTCCGTGTTTCATCCGCGCCTGCCGTACGCTTTCGTCATCCTGGAGCGAATCCCGGGCGTGATGTCGCTGAACTTCGACGCGGATTCCGGCGAGATCAGCGAAATTCACACAGTTTCAACGCTGCCGGATGACTTCGAGGGACGGAACACATGCGCCGATATTCGGGTTCACCCCAACGGCAGGTTTGTCTACGGCAGCAACCGCGGGCACGACAGCATCGCGATCTTCGCCCTGGACGAGTCCACCGGAAGGCTGAGCATGACCGGCCTCGTCCCGACCGAAGGTGCGACGCCGCGCAACATCAACTTCGATCCTTCCGGGCGCTACGTATTTGTTTGCAACCAGGGTTCGGACAGCGTCGTGACGTTCGAAGCCGACCCAGATGACGGGACGCTGACATCGGTCGGCAACGTTGCGAGCGTGCTGAAACCGGCCTGCATCAAGTTCCTGGAAGTGTAGACAGAAAAACCAAACTGTCATTCGCACCCAGCAGGAAAACGCGCCTTTCCGCGGCGCACGGATAAGCCCGGGCTAACTCAACGCAGCATGTCTCCCGGCGATCCGGCCGAACACGAGACATTGGCCCAAGCCGTGCTGATTGAAGCCGCCCTGGGATTCGCCGGCGCAGTAGAGCCCTTCTATGACCTCGCCCTCAAGATCCATCACCTGCGCGAATGGGTTCGTACGCAAGCCCGCGTATGAGTCGTGAATCAGCGGCGTGGACCATGCAGCGTAGAACGGCGGCTGCTCGATCTTGTATAGCGGGGCGGGTTTGCCGAAATCGGCGTCGATCCCGGCGTCCGCGAAATCGTTGTAGCGAGCCACGGTTTCCTCCAGCGCCGCGGCCGGCATCGGCTCGCGTTGATGCGGATTTTCGATGCGTCCAGCCAGCTCCGCAATCGTGACAGCGCTGAAGAAGTACCCGTTCGGGTCCACGTTCGGCGGCGTCGGATCCCAGTCCTGCCGCTCCACGGCGCCCGCATCGAATATCGCCCAGATCGGCCCGCCGCCGTTCAACTTGCCGGGGTCTCCTCTGGACGCCATCGCCGCCGCGATGAAGTCGTAGTCGTTCGCGGTCTCGTCGTGGAGCCGCAGCCCACCCTAGCGGTGGCGCCGACACCGACCGCGGCGGTCCTGGTCAGGAAATCTCGTCGGCTTAAACCGTCGTCGTCTTTCTTGTGCGTTCGCATGCTGCCGATGATCTGCAACGATACGCAGGGCGCTATCGTGAGTAGAACTCCGAATCCGCGTGCACGACCTCGCCGCCCAGGATCGTCAGAACCGACCGAAGGTCCAGAATCTCTTCTTCCGGCACGTTCATGTAGTCGTCGCTCAGCACGGCAAGGTCAGCATACTTCCCTACCTCGATCGTACCGAGATCGTTCTCATCGTGGGAGAACCAGGCGCTGCCGATGGTGTAGAGCTTGAGCGCCTCGATTCGCGTAATCGCCTGATCCGCATTGATCGCGTCGCCGAAAACGTTCTTGCCCGTCACCATGTAATAGATCGAGTACCAGGGATTGATTGGATGGCGGACCGTGCTGTCTGTACCGCCGCCGACTGGAATGCCGCTGTCGACGATGAGACGAAACGGCGGCGTGCCGTTCTCCGTCGCGAAGAATTTCTGGTTTTGCACGGTGACGCCGGCGCCGATCGCGTTCAGGCGATCAAGAGCCCCCTGATCGATCTCGTGCACGTGCGTCAATGACCAGTGCAGGTCTGCAATAGGCGCGATCTCGTTCGCCGCTTCGTAGACCTCGACTTGATGGTAATGCTCGGCTGCCGTGTTGGAATGCTCCTGCATGAGCCAGCCTCTCCGGACCGCCAGGGCGGCGGACTTGTACATTTCATCGCTATCAGGCGTGAGCGTCGAATGCTCGCCGAATCCGGAGATTCTCAGCAAGTCGTCTCCGAAACCCATGAAGGCGTTTCGCATACGCTGCTCGAACAACGACTGCCCGGTGCCGTCGCCGATCACTTCATCCCAGGTCATGAACATGATCCGTACGCGCATCGTCATGTCGCCGGCCCGCCAGAGAGCCAGCACCGGATCGTAGTCGTATTCCGACTCGAATATCTGGGCGCCGTCGAAGGGCGTGCCGGCCCCATCGATGACGGACGTCATGCCGAGGCTGTTCAGATAGTCCATGAGATCCTTCGTGGCGCGCGCCTTCTGCGGGATCGTCTGCCTGCCTCTGAGGAAGTAGTAGGATGCGACGGCCTCGTCACGTTCCTCGAAGAAGCCATCGTCGCCCACCTCGAGACCGCCGGCCTCGAACATGGCTTTGCCGAGGGAGTTCGTCACGGCCGGGCCATAAGCGGCATAGTGAACGTATGCTGGATGATTCGGCAGCGCTGCGTCGAGCTCGGCCATCGTCGGCATTCGGTTTTCGGCGAGCTGTATCGGATTCCAGCCCGTGATGACGGTAACCAGCTCGCCTTCAGGAAGCCCCGCGGCTCTCTCGGCCATCGCACCCGTGAATTCGGCCATCGTACGCGCGGCTTCGACGCCGCGAACGTCATGGCCCGGCCGTTGACCGTGGCGCAGAAAGTGAGCGTGGGAATCCATGAGTCCGGGGATCATGGTCCGGCCTTCGAGGTCGATGACCGTGGCACCTTCGGGTGCCTCGAGATCGTTGCCGACTTCGGCAATTCGACCCAACCGCACAAAGACACTGTTGACGACCGTGCTGTCGCTGTCCAGCGTCAGAATGTTCCCGTTCGTCAGCAGCAAGCCCGGTTCCTGCGCGAGACTCTGCCCGACGGTACCGAGCGACAACGCCGTTAATGAGATGAGTGCGATGTTCCTGAATGCCACTGTATTCTCCGTACTGTTTCTCTAAGACGAAAGGGTTCGCCGAAAATCAATCCTGCAATATGCATCTTCGGCGAACCCCGAAATTTGGGCAAGCACATGAGCACGATTAACCGTGCCCAGGTGCTTCCAGCTAATTTCTAGAATCGATAGCTGGCCGAGAGGCTTATTTCCCGGGGCCGGCCGACGATCCCGTTGGAAGACCCGAACGGTGCCTGGATATCTCTTCGTCGGAAGAACGTAAAGTAGTACTCGTCCGTGAGATTGGTTCCAGCCAGCGTCACGCTTAGCTGATCGCCCGGAAAGTTGTAGCTCATGCTGGCATTCAACAAACCGAGCGCCTCCAGCGTGAGTTCGTTGTTCAGGTTCCGGTTGGACTGAATGTCATCCCGCCAGGCGTAGTCGAAATTGATGCCCAAAGCGCCACCATTCCCAAGCGGCGTCTCCAGCGTACCTCCCAGGCTATAGGAAGTCTCCGGCGCATTCGATATATCGCTGTCGAGGCTGATCACGGAGACGGCGGTGCCCAGACTATCAAAGCTTCCATCGAAGAACGCGCCCGTAGCACGGAGCCGGAAAGTGTCGGTCACGTTACCTGTCAGCTCGACCTCAAGTCCGGTCATGCTCGACTCGCCGGCATTGAGCTGTATTCCAATGAAGCCTCCACCCGGACCCAGGATGGTTCCATTGAGCTGCTGGCCAATGAGTTCTGTGGAGAACACGGCCGTGTTGACAATGAAATTGCCGTCCTCAGAGTTCCATTTCGCACCAAACTCGAAGCTCTTGGCATCTTCAGGATCAAACGGAAGGATGCCCAGATTCTCACCCATGGGGTTGATATTGAAGTTGATGCCCCCGCCCCTGAAGCCCTCGGAGTACGAGCCGTATAACATCAGGTTGTCTCTCGCCTGAAACGCCAGGCTCACCAATGGCGTGGTCGCTGCCCAGGATGCCGAATTACTGGCTTGCAGACCTTTGATGGCGGGGTTCTCAATCTGAGTAAAGGTTGAGATGATGTCTTTCGCCTCGTCCGTGTATCTCAAGCCCGCGGTCAGCGTCAGCCGATCGGTCAGCGCGTAACTTCCCTGGGCGAAAATGGCCCTGGCATCGGTCGAGTAGGACTGATCCCGTTGCCTGACGGCGCCGGACTCCTGAGCCTGCGCCGTCGTCCACTGATTGTAGTCCGGCTGTTCGTCGTAGATAAACACGCCGGCCTGCCAGTTAAAGCGGTCGCTCTCGCCCAGGAGCTGAAATTCCTGCTGGAAGATGTCGTTCTGCTCGCTGAATCGGTTCGTAAATACCGTGAGCTCGCTCTCGTCCATGTCCATCGACCAACTGTACTCGAGGTTCGTCGCTGCGGTAATCGATCTGAACGTCAGGCTGTCGGAAATCTCGTATGCGATCGTTGCCTCGAGGACCTTCTGGTCCATGATGTTGAAATCGGGCTCACTCAGGTTCCCGGGAATCGAGTATGGACCTTTCGAAGCCCAGCTGTCATCCCATGGCCCGGCAGGGAGGTTCGCGTTGTTGTAGCCCGACACGAACGGCCCGTAGCCTCGGGAATCAGTCGGCTTTGAGACGCTCAAGATAACAATGGGCGTCCCGTCGCTTCGCATCGATGTGTCCGTGTAGCCCAGATCGACCGTCAGCCTGTCGTTCTCGAAACGGAGCTTGCCGCGAAAGGTGGAATGGTCCTTTGAACCATTCGTTCCGGGACCGCGCTCGTGAGTGATGTATCCATCGCGCCGGTCCTGGCCGAAAGAGATCAGTCCCGCCCAGTTCTCGGAAATCGGAAAATCGATAGATCCCTTTGCACCGAAGCGATTGAGGTCGCCGGTCGTGAACTTGACGTTTCCGCCGAGCTCACCTGTCGGCTTCTTCGTCACGTAGCGGATAGTGCCAGCCATGGAGTTGCGTCCGAATAGCGTGCCTTGCGGGCCGCGCAGCACCTCGACGCGCTCGAGTTCGACGATGTCGACGATGTTCGCCGCAACGCGCGGGAAGAAAACATCGTCGATATAGATACCCACGCCGGATTCGCTGTCGGGGAAGATGCGGTCGGTACCGATGCCGCGAATCACGTAGTTATCGCCCAGGCCACCGGCGAGACCGTTGGATACGGTCCCGAGGTTTGGCACGAAACGAGCCATGTCCCGGGAATCCTCGATCCCCATGGCCTCCATGCCATCGCCGGTCAGGGCAGTGAGCGCGATCGGCGTCTCCTGAAGCGACTCTTCTCGCCTTCGCGCCGTGACCACGACCTCTTCGAGAAGACTGCTTGCGCCCTCTTCCTGTGCCTGTGTCGGCGCCGAAATGGCCGCCGTGGCGGCGATTACGAGCGCTGCGCCCAGCCGTCTGAAAAAGCCTGTTCGATTGTTACTTGTCATCTATTCCACCTCGGGTTCGCGCGTCTGCCGTAATTGGACGGTCAATACGCATTGCTCGTTCACCTCTCCCTTGAGGTCGGCGCCTGCAAACATTAGCTCCAGTGCCTCCTCGACCTGATAGACGCCAACCACCTCGTTGGTGATGACGTCACGCACTTCGTCGAAAGGCAAAAGTTCTGGCATGCCGGCCTGTTGAGGCAACTTTGTCAGCGCTCTGTCGGCGACTTGAGCGGGAATGTCGAACTGATGCGTGAAACCGGAGGACTGCGCGAATAAACTCGTACTCATCAGCGCAAAGAAAGCCGACAGCACGAAAATACCGGCTCCGCCCTTGGTGGCAGCTCAGCTTTCTGGTACTTCCCCGCCCAGTTCGCTCATCTTGCGTCCAACGAACTGCGTACTGTCTAAGACAAACAACCGACAAGAACCCGCTAAACAAAATGCCCCCTTCTGAAATTTCGGGCGAAATCAGCGATTACAGCCTGTCAATTCGCGGCATGACGCAATTAGACAAACTCCCGACTCGAGGCGGGCGGCAGTATCGAGCTCGTGGAAGCTATCTATATGTAGACAACGAATATGGCCGGGGCGTGAGGCCCGGCGTGGCGGCCCGTGGCAAAAGTCGCGCGAGCACCGAGACCGGCGAGGCGCCCGGCTGGCAAGGCGCGAGGAGGGAGAATATCGGGAATATTTGACCGACGAGCAACGCAGTCAGCCGGGATGCCGCGTCGGTCGAATGCCGCGGGACTTTTGCCACGGGCTGCTGGACTACACCGCCGACGGAGCAATAGGCCCGAAATTATTCCCTATCTGAACTCACGCTGCTCTATCCAGTATCGGCACCATCGAAACCATCTTCGATTCCACGGATCACCAGACCGCCTTCATTTTGCCAGAAATCCAAGTCCGCAGCGCGAACACGTTCGGCCGCACGCACCATATGTTCCGCTGCCGCTTCCTGGGCTGCCGCTGCGTCGCCTGCAGCGATTGCATCGTGAATCTTCTGATGCTCACGCATTACTCGGCGGACAAGATTTTCCCGGCGATCATTCGCCCGCGTCACCGTGACGGCAGTGTGTATCTGGTGAGCAAACATATCGCTAAAACGCACCCAGTAAGTATTGCCCGTGGCAGCAGCGATAGATCGATGAAACCGTGCATCTTCATCCACGCCGTCAGCCCCCACCGCCACTGCTTCGGCAAGACGGCGCAGCGAATGTTGAATCTCAGCCAGTTGGCCCGGACTGCGACGGATAGCAGCTAGGCGGGCCGTCTCGGCCTCGAAACTACGCCGCACCTCGATCAAATTCAGCAGGGCTTGAATCGATCCGTCGGTAAGCCGATTACTCGCTGTATCGTCTGCCACCATTTGGTCGAGAAGGTATGTGCCACTTCCTTTGCGGGTTTCGAGTAACCCATCGGCTCTCAGGAGGGCTATGGACTCCCGGGTCACAGTCCGGCTCACGCCGAAATGCGTCGCCATAGCCTTCTCCGATGGCAAACGAGTGCCGGGTGCCAAGTCTCGGATTTTGCGGCGCAACAGCGCGGCGACCCGCGAAGCCAAGCTCCCGGTGACAAAGCTATCGCTGCCCCTGAGCTGTATGGATTCGGGAGGAAAATCGAATTCCATAGCTATCTTCTCAACATTGATGTCTCCCGAGATCATATCTTTCCGATTCATTTGTTGCATGCATTTAGTCTAGTATGTATATTATCTGTCTGTTTATCATATCACAGATATGTATAATTTATATACAACATATAAATAGAAGGGTGGCTAATATGCTCGGATACAAACAACTCGCAACGGCTACGTGGTTGTTGTGCGCACTGGTTATTTCTGCGCCCAGCTTCGCCCAACTTGAGGAAATAATAGTAACCGCCCAGAAACGTGAGGCGTCGTTACAGGATGTGCCAATCAGCGTAAGCGCGCTTGCAGGGGATCAGTTTGATGCATTCGATGTGGCCCGTGCAGATGATCTCGACAAGGTGTTCACGAATATCAGCTTGAACAGAAACTCGACTTCGAACACAGGAATTGCCATCCGCGGTGTGGGAACAGACAATGTCCATCTTTCCGGTCAGCAGTCGGTGGGAACCTATATCGATGACGTTTCGCTGGTATCTCCGTTTGTAGGAGCAATCGGAGTGTACGATATTGCGCGAGTTGAAGTATTGCGCGGCCCACAGAACACACTCTACGGACGCAACACGACAGGCGGCGCAATTGTCTGGCATACCAATAGGGCGACACCAGGTGACGGCACACAAGGCTACGGCCGAATGCGGGTCGGTAACGGTGGATTGGCCCGTTTCGAAGGCGCTGCTGAATTTGATATCAGTGAGCAGTTTGCGGCACGAATTGCTGTCATGAGTGATGGCTTTGGTGGCATTTGGAAAAACGTCATAGATGGTAGCGCTACGGGCAACGCGTATGATCGAACAGGCGCGCGCGCCAATTTTGTATGGGACCGCGGCGAAAACACTACAATTGGAGTTACATTAACGTCAGGTCGCACAGACGGCGAAGATTCGGCCTTCAGAGCAATTGGGAATTTGCTTCCGAGTGGATTGCCAGATCCAACATCGCCAAATCGCACATTAGACAGTCAGACCAGCGCCACAGATACCTATATAGCGGCCACGTCAGCTGCTGTAGCCGCTGTTCCCTATTTGCAGGATCAATTTGACCGCGGCACAGGTGTCGTGATCGTCAATCCGCAGCCGGGTCCCTTTAATCGATTGGTAAACTTTTCAACTGACCTAGGCTGGGTATATCAGAGCGAGGAAGATGGCTTTTGGGGCTCATGGGATGGGGTTCGGCTGGAAATTGATCACTCATTTGAAAATATAGATCTTAACTGGATATCGTCTTACGACGATACCCATTTCAAAGAGCGAAATGGTCAGGAGCCGACTGGGTTTACTCCACACCGAGAAGGCGATTGGCACGTATGGCAGCATGAGCTTCGCTTTACCTCTGCCACCGACGGACCGATTCAATGGTTGGGTGGAGCGTATATCACCGATTCCGAATCGGGGGAAGATACTTGGGTTGCCAATGTTGGCGCGGCTGGCGGTATGGGTGTTTCGCCGGGCGTAATTATTGATAGTCGCTATGAGGCTTGGTCACTCTACGGCCAGGCAGACTGGTTTGCCAGCGATGCGCTTACGTTAACTCTCGGGCTGCGGTACACCGACGATGAGTTATCGGCAGACAATGACAATTGGGTGCGCACGGTTTGTGGTTTTTACCCTAGCAATGTCGGGCAGGCTGCCCATGACCGAGACTTTCGCCGAGCCGGTTGCCCCGGTGGTCGACTGCTCGCAGGCAATACAGATTCGCCAGTGCAGAGGTTATCTGAAACCGGATGGAAAGTGGGTGCTGACTACAAATTTGGTGATTCTGCCATGGCATATGGCAGCGTTTCTTATGGATTTAAAGGCGGATCGTACGATAACCGGGCACTTTCCACGGGCGACGACCCAATTGGTCCCGAATTCCTCACTGCTTATGAAGTCGGCTACAAATCTGAATTTGCTGATAATACGCTACAGCTAAACTTGGCTGCATTCATTTATGACTGGGAAGGAATGCAGCTATTTGAAAGCCTTGGGGGTATTCCCGCTTTGATCAATGTGCCGGGGATAGAAAGCAAAGGTGTTGAGGCGGAATTCAAATGGCGTCCAAGTGAAAATTGGTATTTGCAAGGAAGCGTGGGTACGGCTGATACGGCAATTGTTGATATTGACGGCATAAACCCCGCATCGATAGCCGAGGTTGGCAAGGAAGTCACCAAGTCTCCCGACTTAACCTACAACTTGTTGGGATTGTTTACGCAGACTTTAAGCAATGGAGAGCTTACTCTAATGGTTAATTATCGATATGAGTCGGACTCGTTTTATACCTTCCGGCAATCAACCCCTGCCGACACTGCTGAGAGTCATGGATATATGAATGCCCGAATTAGCTATTTCTTTGGTCAAGCAGGGCAGCATCAGCTGGCTATCTGGGGTAATAACCTGACTGGAGAGTTCGCATGTGCTCGCGCTATTCTCGGTGCAGGTGCGGCACCGCTGGACAATGGCTGCGAGGTTAAAGCTTTTGGTGAAGCAATGTACGGTATTACCTTTGAGACACGGTTTGGCTCAAACTAATGGCATGAATCGGCTCTTGGCAGGCACCGTCGGCTAGAACTATTACAGGAACTGAAGGAGAACAGGTCACTGCAATGAACAGACTCATCATCGCTATATTTGCCATCCTGATTGCCGGGTTCGCTCACCAGAGCGTCTCTCAGCAGCACCTCATCGAACCGAAAATGACCATTGTCGATTTCTTCGGAATGGAGCCGAGCAATCCGATGGAGGGCATACCGGCGCGCTCTATCGATCTCGCCACCATGAGACTGGCGCGTATCGAAGTCGCAACCGGTCACTCGACGCCCGACCATAACCATCCGGACGAGGAAGTAATCATCGTACTCGAGGGCCGCGTGAAAGCAGTCAGCGGCGACGAAGAGTTCTTTCTCGGGCCCGGCGAGATGATTGTGATCCCGGCGTATGTTCAGCACCACTACGAAGCGATCGAGTCATCGGTAACGATCAAGGCGTTTGGCCCGGGCATCCACAATCGCGGCTTCGGGACGAGTGAGTGATCCGAGCAAGGCAGAATATCATGATGACAGTATTCGAAAGAGCAACGGGAGCCCTGCCGGCAGGCTTGGCCGCAGTCTTTTTTTCCTTTGCTGTCGATTCGCAGACTCTGGATGGCGGGCCATGGTGGCCGAACCCCGAATGGGGTCCCGAAGATCAGGCAGGCGCCTCGAATCGTATAACTGACGACAAGGTTCTCCAGGCTCTCCAGATTGCGACCACAGGTCAAGTCTACGATCTAGGCCAGGTATACGAGCAGGGCATGCCGCTGTTCGGATCGCGTAGCTACACGATGGTGCTACCAGTCAAGGGACCCGCCGAGGGGGCGAACCGACTCGTCGCCAATGAGGAGTTCGTCTCGACCCAGATCGGTCAAGTCGGGACGCAATTCGATGGCCTGGGGCACATCGGCCAGGAAATCGTCATGGAGGACGGCAATACCGAGTTCGTCTTCTACAATGGCGTGACGGCGGATGAGATGGACTCGCCGAGTGGTTTGCAGCGTCTCGGCGTCGAGCACATCAAGCCGATCATCACGCGTGGCGTGCTCATCGACATAGCGAGCTTCAAGGGCGTATCGCGGCTACCGAACAGCTACGAAGTGACCGTCGAAGACGTCGTTGGCGCGCTCGAACGTCAGGGAATGTCACCAGACGACGTGGAACCAGGAGACGCGGTCCTCTTCCGCTACGGCTGGTCATCGCTCTGGGATGACCCCGCAGCCTATAACGATAACCCGCCGGGCATAGGTGTCGCGGTCGCACAATGGGCCGTCGAGCGGCAGGTTACGATCGTCGGCAGTGACTCCTGGTGCACCGAAGTCGTACCCAATCCCGATGCGACACTGTCTTTCCCGGTACATCAGGAGCTGATGACGAAGAATGGCGTGCTCAACATCGAGAACCTTCAGTTCGATGGACTCGTCAACGATGGCGTCAATGAGTTCCTGTTCATCCTGACCCCTCTTCAGCTGAAAGGCGCAACCGGATCTCCGGCTCGCCCGATCGCAATACGCTGAGACTGCACGGTAGTTGAACCCGGCTCGCTCATGAACTCGAGTAATGCGAACGTTCTGAGAATTCAAACTAACGACAACGTGATCGTCGCCCTGCAGAATCTTCCGGCCGGACAGGAGATCACGATGGATGACGCTTCGACGGTCGTGCTACGCGACGCGATACCGGCCAAGCACAAGTTTGCCGCCCACGACCTTGGCGAAGGCGACATCGTAACCATGTACGGTGTCACGATCGGTAAAGCAAGCTGCCCAATCCCATGCGGGGCGCGAATCAGCACGGAAAACCTCCGTAATGCGACGGACCTGCCGGTTCTCGGGAACGTGCCCCGCAAGACGTGGGATCCGCCCGACATCGGCCGTTGGAGTGACACGACGTTTGACGGCTACCATCGAGCCAATGGCGCCGTCGGCACCGCTAACGTCTGGCTCGTCGTTCCACTCGTGTTCTGCGAAAACCGCAACCTCGTGCTTATGAAGGACGCGCTGCTGCGCCCGCTCGGACTGGACCACGGCACGCCGTACGAGCAGTACGTCCGGCGGCTCGTTGCCGCGCAGGCAGAAGGCGGGAGCACATCCGACGTCGAGGCGGCGGCCGATGCCGGTGCGCCGCCGCCCTCCGAGCGCGTATTCCCGAATGTCGACGGCATCCGGTTTCTTGCTCATGCACAGGGTTGCGGCGGCACCGACAGTGACACGGCGACGCTCTGCGGACTGTTGGCGGGCTATATCACGCATCCGAACGTGGCAGGCGCGACGGTGCTGAGCCTGGGTTGCCAGAAAGCCCAGATGGACATGCTCCGGGAGGAGATCGTCGGACGGGATCCCGCATTCTCGAAGCCTCTCTATTTCTTCGAGCAACAGAAGAGCCGATCGAGACAGCAGATGATGTCCTACGCCCTCCGCGTCACATTCGAAGGGCTGGCCGAAGCCAACGAACTCCGGCGCGAAGCCGCGCCGCTCAGTAAGCTGATCGTCGGAATGGAGTGCGGCGGTTCCGATGGATTCTCCGGAATCTCGGCCAATCCGGTCATCGGCGGCGTTTCCGACCGGCTCGCGGCGCTCGGGTGCGGAATAATCCTCTCCGAGTTTCCGGAGCTGAGCGGAGTCGAGCAGCACTTGGTGGACCGCTGCGAGAAACTCGAACTGGGCAGGCGGTTTCTCGATTTGATGCAGAGCTACGAGCGCGCGGCGGAACAGGTCGGCGCCACGTTCAACCAGAATCCTTCTTACGGGAATATCGCCGACGGGCTCATCACGGGCGCGATGAAATCGGCCGGCGCCGCTCGCAAGGGCGGTTCTTCGCCGGTCCGCGACGTCCTCGACTACCCCGAGATCGTGACAAGATCCGGGCTGAACCTGCTGCGCACGCCCGGCAACGACGTGGAGTCGACGAGCGCAATGGCAGGCGCGCACGCAACGGTGATGATTTTCTCGACGGGACTCGGGACACCGACCGGTAACGCAGTCAGTCCCGTGATCAAAATCTCGTCAAATTCCGACGTTGCCGCGAGACTACCCGACATGATCGACTTCGACACGGGCGCGATCATTCGGGGCGAGACAACTCCCGAAGAACTGGCCGATAAGCTGCTCGATCTGACGATCGAGACCGCGAGTGGCCGCTACCTCACGTGCGCGCAGCTTCTCGGCCAGGACGATTTCATGCCGTGGAAGCGCGGCGTATCACTATGACGCGAGAAGAAAGTTGATGATGGGCGGCAAGAACCCGATGGTGATCCTTGACGACGCCGACCTCGACACGGCCGTGTCGGCCAGCGTGAACGGCGCCTTCGGCGGGCGCAAGGGATCCAGCTACGGTCCGCGTGAACAGGGCAGCTACGCCGCCGAGTTCTATTCGGTCGTCAAAACGGCCTATATCGCACCGTGACGAGACGCACGCGATGACTGCTTACGCGGGCGTTTTCCCGGTCGCGCCGACGCCATTCGAGGAGACGGGCGCGCTCGATCTCGACGGCCAGAAGCGCGTGCTCGATTGCATGGTCGACCAGGGAGTAGACGGCCTGTGCATCCTCGCCAACTACTCCGAGCAGTTCCTCCTGAGCGACGAGGAGCGCGACCTGCTGCTCGACCTGTGTCTAACGCACATCGCGGGCCGCGTGCCGGTCATCGTAACCTGCAGCCATTTCTCCACGCAGATCGCCGCCGCACGCGGGAAACGCGCCGCCGAAGCGGGCGCGGCAATGTTGATGCTCATGCCGCCCTACCACGGCGCGACCCTGCAAGCGGGCGGGGAGCAGATCGTTGAGCACTTCGCTGCGGTGGCGGAGGCCGCAGGTATTCCCATCATGGTCCAGGATGCGCCGCTCTCCGGCGTCGAGCTAGCGGTGCCGCTGCTCGCGCGTCTCGCACAGCAGGTACCAGGCGTCAGCTACTTCAAGATCGAGACACCGATGGCGGCCGCGAAGCTGCGCAACCTCATCGAGACGGGCGGCGACGACATCAAGGGCCCCTTTGACGGCGAAGAGGCAATAACGCTACTCGCCGACCTGAATGCGGGCGCGACCGGCACGATGCCGAGCGCACTGCTTCCGGATCTGATCAAGCCGGTTCTCAAGAGTTTTCGCGAGAACAACGTCAGGGAGGCGAGCGCCCAATACGACCGCATCTTGCCACTGATCAATTTCGAGAATCGACAGTGCGGCCTGCGTGCAAGCAAGACTGTGATGAAAGAAGGCGGCGTCATTGGAAGTGACGCGGTTCGTCACCCGCTGACTCCGCTGCATCCGGCGACGCGCGCGGAGTTGTTGGCGTTGGCATCGGACCTCGACCCGATAGCACTGAGGTGGGGGCGATAGTCCAAGCATTACCGCGCGGCAACGAATACATGAAGCTGAAACCGGAACCTCTCGAACGGCTCGTTGCTGCAATCTTCGCGAGCATCGGCTGCGGAACCGCGGAAGCCGCGTGCATTGCCGATCACCTCATTGTCGCGAACCTGACCGGCTACGACTCTCACGGCCTGATTCGGGTCCCGACGTACGTCGAGTGGTTCAGGCAGGGCAAGATTCTGCCGAATCGCGATCTCGACATTCTCATCGATACCGATACCATGACCGTGGCCGATGGCCAGCTCGGCTTCGGGCAGTGGCTCGGCAAACGAGCCGTCGATATCGGGACCGAGAAATGCACGCAGCACGGTATGGCAATTGTCGGTCTGCGGAACTGCGGTCACCTGGGGCGAATCGGTCATTGGTCCGAGATGGCCGCGCATGCAGGATTGATCGCGCTGCATTTCGTTAGCTCCACCGGCTTCGGCATGTTCGTCGTGCCAGCCGGCGGGCGTGATGCACGCCTCTCCGTCAACCCGATCTCCGTGGGAATTCCGGTAAGCGGGCGAGCGCCCGTTGTAGTGGATGTCTCAACGGCCGCAGTCGCGGAAGGCAGACTCATGGTCGCTCGCAACGCTGGTGAAACGGTTGCAGGGGGACTGATTCTGGACGCGAACGGCAACCCTACCAATGACCCCAATGAATATTTCGGTCCACCTCGGGGCGCGATTCTTCCACTTGGCGGGCACAAAGGATACGGCCTCGGACTTGTTGTGGAGTTGCTCGCGGGAGCCGTTGCGGGCGGCGGCTGCAGCACCGAAGGAAAAACACGGTTGGAACAGGGCATGCTCGGCATCTATATCGACCCGGCCCGCCTGGATACCGACGACCGAAACGCGGATGAGATTTGTCGCTATATCGACTTCGTGAAGTCTTCGCGCCCCTCGGAGTCCGGTGGTGAAGTTCGAATTCCGGGAGAACGCGCGCAACGCAGGCGGGCCAAGGATCAAGCGGAGTTGCCGGTCGACGAAATGACATGGTGTCAGGTCGCCGAGACGGCGGCGGCGTGCGGGATCGACCCGGCACTCATCGGCGCGGCCTGTGCCGATGAGTGAATTCTCGTTCCCGGCGCCCAATGGAGGACAGCGCATTGAACACGGTTGATTCAACATCGAATACGCCGCGCCTGCGGCGGACGCAAAGATCCACGCTCACGCTGTTGGTCGCCGCAGGCACGTTGAATTATTTCGACCGCAGCGCGCTCGCGATCGCCAATCCGCTGATTCGAGAAGAGCTCGGCCTCTCGATAGCCGAGATGGGGTTGTTGTTGTCAGCGTTTCTCTGGGCATATGCGTTTGCACAATTGCCGGGAGGCGCGCTGGTCGACCGTCTCGGCGCGCGGAGATTACTCGGCGGTGCGCTGGCGTTTTGGTCAATCGCGCAAGGAGCCGCGGGTTTCGTCACCAGCCTGGGGCAATTCGCCGTAGCTCGGGCCGGGTTGGGACTCGGCGAGGCGCCCATGTTTCCGTGCGCGGCGTCGGTGACGCGCGCATGGTTTCCAATACGTAATCGAGCGCTGGTTACAGGCACCTGGAATTGCGTTTCCACGCTTGGCCCCACGCTCGCGCCCCCGATACTGACTGCGCTTATGCTGGCTTTCGGCTGGCGCGAGATGTTCGTCATCCTGGGCGTTGTGGGTGTCATTCTCGCGGTGCTCTGGTACGCCGTTTATCGTGACCCCGGCGAAGTGGATCTCACGGCAGAGGAACTGAGCGAACTTGGACGAGAGCCGGCAACTCATGTCGAGAAGCCAAGCTTCGCGGATTGGCGACGTCTATTCGCATATCGCGCTACCTGGGGGCTCGTGCTCGGTTACTTCGGAACCATTTACATGTTGTGGCTGTTCGGCACCTGGCTGCCCGGCTACCTGGAGATCCAGCGCGGTATGGATGTCCGTTTGACCGGCTGGGTCGCCGCGATTCCTTTCGGCTTCGGCGTATTCGGCAGCCTGGGAAGCGGCTGGCTCGCCGACCGCCTGCTCGCAGCAGGTTACGCGCCAATCGCGGTGCGCAAGGCAACGCTCATCTTCTCGCTCATCGGCATGGCGCTTTTCACGTTGAGCGCCGCCTATGCGGCCAGCGACTTTGTCTCGGGTTCGACAGTTCATAGATACAGGATTCCGTTTTTCGTAGACAAAACAAGGGCTTGCGGGCGTCGCCGGAAACACCCATGTCACTAGGCGTTCAGCCCAGGTCGAGGATCGGAGGCGGAGGCTTTATTTGTAAGGATTTCAGTCGCTTGGACGCGGCCGGACGGGGTTCGGTGACCTGCCAGAGGTCTCCGTTCGGCCCCGACAATTGAACAAGTTTGATTTGCTTCAGATCGTCGCGGATGTTGCGCCAGGTGTCCCCGCAGGCGTGCTCGGCCAGGCGTTCCAGCAACAGGCCCATGACCGCCAGCGCGATGTGCGCGTGGATGCGCCGCGCCACCCGATGGTACACCGGGCGCAACCGCAGCTCGCTCTTCAGTTGCCGCCAGGATTGCTCCACGCGGTACAGTTGCTTGTAGCCCAGCGCCAGATCCTCGGCCGTGAGCGTGTCGTCGTTGCCGTGCACGACGAACTTGCCGTCGCGCCGCCCGGCCGCCTTGACCTTGGCCCGGTCGATGCGCGGGCGCCCGCCCCGGGTCAGGCGCAGGTACCGCCCGTAGCGACGGCTGGCGCGCAATTCGCAGACCCGCTTGCGGTGCTGTTCGCCGTCGGCGAGGCCGGACAGCGTGGCCAGTTCGGCCTCCAACTGCGCCAGCACCTCCTGGCGATGCGAGCGCTGGCGTTCGGCCTCCCGGGGGTTGAAGCACACCGCGTAACGGCGACGGCGCTCGCCGTCGCCGACGGTGACTTCCTTGACCTTGAGGTTCGGCGCCACCTCCCGGTAGCGCCCGCGGCGCCCGATGACCTCCTTGTCCACCTCCGAGCCCCGGTGCGCCGGCATGCACACGATGTAACGACCGCCGCCCCGGGCCAGCGCGCGAAGATTCTGGGCCGACACCATCCCGGCGTCGCCGACGAACACGCACCGGTTCAGCCGCCAACCCCTCAGGTCCGCCTTCACCCGCTCCACCGTGGTCACGTCCACGGTGTTGCCGGGAAACACCCAATGGCGCACCGGGAAACCCTCGCGCGTCACCGCCAGCCCCACCAGCACCTGCGGCGCGTCGCCGCGACCGTTCTTCGAATGCCCCCGCTTGCGCAGCCCCGAAGCCCCGCCGTCGGGATCGTCCCCGTCCTCCTCGGCCACTTCGAAGTGAAGCGAGGTCGTGTCGTAAAACAGGACCTCCACGTCCAGGTTCAACAAGTCCGCCAGCCGATAGTACAGCCCTTCCTCCAACGCCTCCTTGTGCGTCTGAAGCACGTCCATGGCCCGGTACAGGTGCTGCAACTCCAGCCCCTGGCAGCCTTCGATGCGAACGTCCTCGGCCAGCCACCGGTCCTGACAATACCGCTTCGACGACGGCGCCAACACACGGTTGGCCACCAGCGCGAACAACGCCCGTTCCACGGAGAACTCGAACTTGCGCGCGTCCACCGACTTCCCGATCAGCTCCGGCAAGCCCACCCGCCGCCACAGCGCCTCCAGCGCGTGCACGTCCCCGTACGCCCAGGCATCCACCACCTTCATCCCCGTGTCCGCCGCCGCCAGCTCTTCCGGCGAACAGCGTTTCAGGATGCTGCGCGCCAGCCGCCGCAGCCGCTCGGTGGCCTTGGGATCGTCCGCGCGCCCGCAGTTGTACAGGATGCGCACCCGGGAGCGCTTCTTGAGCGGGTCCCAGACGTTTTCGGCGATTTGCAGGTGGCGCAGCTTGGAGCCGTCGGCGCGTTTCTGGCTGGACTGGCGCAGGTACATGTATCCAATTATACCTGCGCATGCGCGAACGTGGAATATCTAAATGATCATGCCATGTATCTATCCGTTCGGCGCCTGTATCCAGTCGAAATCGCCCCAAAATGCCCGCAAGTCCTTGATTCCCCGTTCCCCGGACCCGCCCGGGCACGGATCATGTATGAGGAAGTGTCGAACTCAGGTTTGTCGCAGTGGCCTGTATTGCTGGCGCTCTGTTCTTCAACGGGTGCTGCACGAGCATGAACTGGTCACTCGTTGCCGAGGTCGCGCCGCCAAACTGCACCGCGTCACTGGGCGGCATCACCAATTTCGGCGGCTATATCGGCGGCGCTCTGGCCCCGATCGCAACGGGGTTCATCGTTCAATACACTGGCAGCTTTGCTTTCGCCCTGATACTCGCCGCTGTACTCGCTGGCTTGTCAGCGCTTGCGCTTTTCGTTCTGGTTCCCAACAGACCCATCGCCCTGCCCAGCCCGAATATTGCATGAGTCGCCGATTCTTGCCCGACTTCGACAACTCAGATCGTTGGCTATCCCGAGCTGCGACCGAGACTGCAAGCCATTGCGGCTGCCGCCTCCTCGGACACCGCCCCCCAAGCCGCTTACGTCAAACGGTAAAGGCGCTGCCCCCGGTAAACAGGGCTCTCCAAAAGTCGGGGCGTATAGCCTGAGGCTGTAAACGGTGAGGGAAGCGGTCAGGCTGTGCAAGGTCTGGCTATTCAGAAGTCGTTGTGGCATAAAGGGGGTCATGGTGATCTCGGTGTTTTCCCGTGGCCGGTTGAAGTTGCGCGATGTGTGGGTGCGCCCGGTGCGCGGCGTGGCGGAGCGGCGGCGTTGGGACGCGCTGATGAGGGAGTTTCACTATTTGCCGTACAAGGGATTGTTCGGTCAGTCGCTGCGTCACGTGGCGGTATGCGGCGGGAGCTGGGTTGCGCTGCTGGGCTGGACGGCGGGCGCGTTCAAGGTCGGGGTTCGGGACGAGTGGCTGGGTTGGCCGCCGGAGCGGCAGTTTCGGCGGCTGAAGCTGATCGCGAACAACAGCCGTTTCGCGTTGCTGGTGGGCAAGGGGGAGGTACGCAACCTGGCCTCTCGGGTGCTGGGTCTGAGTCTGCGCCGGCTGTCGGGGGACATGCGCGCGATGCACGGTTTCCCGGTGCTGTTGGCGGAGACGTTCGTGGACCCGTCGCGGTTTTCGGGGGTTTGCTACCGGGCGTCGAACTGGCGGATGCTGGGCCTGACGCGCGGTTATTCGCGGGTGTACGGCAGCCCGGCGCGGTGGCGCGAGCACGGCCAGCCCAAGGAGGTTTACGTGTACGAGCTTGAAGCCGGCGCCCGCGAGGCGCTACGCGATGGGCGCGAGCCCGTGGAGGTGCGCGAGGCGCCGATGCCGGCGGGGCAATTGCGCAGTCTTCACGACTTTCTCGGGGAGATGGAGGATTTTCGCAAACGGCGCGGGCAGCGCTACAGCTTGGCGAGCTACCTGACGATCATGATCGCGGCGCGCCTGGCCGGGTATCGCGGCGTGAGCGCGTTCGGGGAGTTCGCCGCCCGGCTCGACGAGGCGCAGCGCCGTGCGGTGGGCGGGTTCTTCAGCCCGACGCGCCAGTGCTACACAGTGCCCGCTGCCTCGACCTTCCATTACATCCTCTCGAAGCTGCCGCCGGACACTCTGGATCGGGCGCTGCGCGCCTGGAGCGCCCAGCATGCCGGGCTTGCGCCGGTGGCCATGGACGGCAAGGACGTGCGCGGCGCCTCCAGGCGGACCGAGGGCGAACGCCAGATGATGGTGGCCGCGGTGGAGCACGGCAGCGGCCTGGTGCTCGGGCAGGTGCGCATCGGCGCCAAAAGCAACGAGATCCCGGCGGTGCGCGAACTGGCGCGGCAACTGGACCTCGCCGGGCGCGTCGTCACGCTCGACGCCATCCACGCCCAACACGACACGGCGCGCTGCTTGGTGGAGGAGTGCAAGGCCGACTACGCGATCACCGCCGTGAAGGGCAACCAGCCGAGCATTCGCGAGGACCTGGCGGACATCGACTGGAGCCAGGCGCGCTGGAGCGCCGAGGCGCTGCACAAGGCCCATGGGCGGCTGGAGACCCGCCGCTGCGCGGCCTTCGACCTCACGCCCGCCAAGTGGGACGGGCGGTGCGATCTGCCCGCACGCCGTCAGGCGCTGCGCGTGCAGCGCGAGCGCGTCGTGGTCAAGACCGGGGAAAGCACCCGCGAGATCGCCTACGGGCTCACCTCGCTCGGCGTCGAGGAGGCCGGACCCGACGAACTGTTGAACATCGTGCGCCGCCACTGGGAAGTGGAGAACCGGGTTCACTACGTGCGCGACTTCAGCTACGACGAGGACCGCTGCCGCGCCGCGGCCGGGCATCTGCCGCAAAACCTGGCGGCGCTCAGCAACGCCGCGATCTCCATCGTGCGCGCGATCGGCCACTTCGACTACATCCCCCAGGCAAACCGCCACTACGCCGCACGCCCGCAGGATGCGCTCGACGCCATCCTGACCCCCGCGCCGCCCTGACCGGGCACCCCGCGGACCCCCGACGGCGCACCGCCCGGCCGCGCCGCGGCATCCCCGTGCGCGCCGCGCCTACTCAGCGCCCAGGCACCAACCCATACCCCCGAGCAAACCCGCTCAACGCCTCCCCACCGCCCTGGACCGACCGGCGACCCCTCCGCTACAGCCACACATCCCCGTCGGACCCATCGCTCAGCCTCACCGGAACCAACCGGACCGGGACTTTTGGATAGGCCTGCCCCGGTAAAGGTGCTGCCGCCGCTGATGCCCAATATCATGTATGCTGCCGGTTCCAACTACTCCGATCACGCCGAGGAAATGGACGGGCCGAGCGAAGGCCCGCCACCGGGCTCCATCGCCGGCATCTGGGAGCGGGCGCCGGACGACACGCGGCAGAACCCCTACGTGTTCATCAAGCTGCCCAGCACGATCATCGCGGACGGGGAAGCCATCCGAGTGCCCTCGCGACGAGAGTGAGTTGTCCTTGCCTTCAGATTACCCGTAGCACGCCGCGCATCAGGAGGTAGTGCCCCGGATAGGTGCATACGTATTCGTAGAGTCCCGGCTCGGTGGGCGCGGTGAAATAGATCGTATCGGCTTGTCCCGGATCGACCAGCCTGGTGTAGTTCAGCACCTCCGGCATGTCCGGAACATAGTCTTTGCCCGGCCCGCGAATGCCCATCCTCAAGGCCGTCTCGCCGACCTTGTCGGCCGCGCCGGGCGTCACCAGCAGAAAGTTGTGCGGCATGTCGTCCTGGTTGTCGAAAATCAGCTTTACTCGATCGCCGGCCCGCACCGTCATTTCGGTGACGTCGTAGAGTAGCCCCGGCACGGTGCCGAGGGTGAGCACGGTGTCCGGCAGGCCCCAGTCCGCGGGTTGAACGGCGATGCGCCCGGATGTCGCCGCCTCACTGGACACGACGTCCGATTGCCTGATTCCGGGAGAAACCGCGGCGGCCAGCGCGGTCACCGGTTCCGGTTCGGGCCCTGGCTCCACCGGCGGTTCGACGATGGTCATGCGCTCACCGCCGGGAATCTCGTTCAGCGTGTAGTAGGCCGAATTGTGCAGCGGCGGCTCGCCGTCTTCGGCCGCCTGGATGCCGGTCAGCAGTATCTCGTGAATGTAGTGGCGGCGCGGATTCTCGACGGCGAGGCGTACCCGGGAGCCGTCTTCGGACAAGGCGGCGCCGAGTATGCGGTGCCTTTGTTCGTCGACCACCGGGCTGCCGTAAACCACATGGTACTTGTAGGTGAAGCTGGTGATCTGGTAGTTGGCCAGTCTCAAGGCCGTCTCGCGGGTCACGGGTTTCGTGAACTCGATCTCGAAGCCGTCCGGCATGGCGCGCACGGCCTTCATCTCGAAGGGGGCATCGCCTCTCCAGACGACCCGCTCCAGGCCGAAATTCTCCCCTCCCGTCGATCCCCAGCCGCGGCTGGTCTGGCCGACGTAGAGGCTGCCGTCGTGGCCCCAGGCCAGCCGCAGCACGCCGGAGGAGAAGCCGCTCAAGAACGGGAAGGCGGCGCCCTGGTAGACGCCGTTCACCTTCTCCAGGAAAACCCGGTTGACCGTGCTCTGTCCCTGGTCGCCGACCAGCAGGTGTCCGGCGTAGGGGCCGAAACGACCGCCGGTGTCATCGACGAGAATCTCGGACGAGGACGTGCCGAGTATGCCGTGGGGCAACCACACGGCGGGCAGCTTGAAGTCAGGCAGCACGGCGGCGGCGGTGGCCAGGGTGATCAGTGGCTCGTCCTCGATGTTTCGAGGCTGCACGGGCGGCCGGTCGGGCCGCGGGAAACGCGGCGCCACCAACTCGTACAACGCCTCGTGGGTCAATTCCACGGGTGACAGCGGATGACCGGACCAGTTCAGCCCTGCCGGGTGACCGGCGAAATCGCCTCGTTCGAGGTGGGTGATGAACCCGGAGCCGACGTAGTCGCCCTGGTTCTCGGAATAGAAGAACTCGCCGTCGACCATGCCGTACCCCGCCGGAGAACGCAGCCCGGTGGCCCACGGCTGGACGGCGCCATCCTCGCTGATGCGCAGGGCCCAGCCGCGCCAGTGCACAGGGCTCTCACCGCGCCACCAGCCGGTGTTGCCGATGCCGAAGGCGACGTTGAGCGTGACGAACATGCTGCCGTCGGGTGCGAATACCGGCCCGAAGGAGTATTCGTGGTAATGGCCGGAGAGGGGCCAGGAAAAGATGGTCTCGTAAAGATCGGCCAGGCCGTCTCCGTCGGTGTCCGCGATTTTCGTCAGTTCGCCTCGCTGCGCGGAATAGAAGGCGCCGTCCCGCCAGGCGAGTCCGAGAGCCTTGTGCAGGCCGCTGGCGAATAGCCGGAAGTGCGGCTCGGAGTCCTCGCCGGCGGGGTTTTCCACGATGAACAGGTCGCCGCGCCGGGTGGCCACACCCAGGTTCCCGTTCGGCAGGGTCGCAAGGCCACCCACCTCAAGTTCGATGTCGTCCGGAACCGGCAGGGGAGTGATCTGGTAGTAGTAATCGGCGGTACGGGGAAGGGGGGCCTGGCCGACGCCGACGGACGGCGTCCATGCCAGCAGTGCGCATGCGAACAGACTAATGCACGACATCGCCCATTCCCGGGGCGGCATGCATCGCCAGTTGATCGGCCGCCGTCGGCCAGTCGGTCTTCCGGCCCATGCGGGGGAACTGTTGCCGCAGACTTCCATGGAAATACTCGTTTCCCTCCGCGTCAGCGCACCGGCGACCGGAGCGAAAACTGCTGGAGGCATCTTCAGAACAGGATCTCGTAGGTGAGGGCGTTATCGGCGCCGGGGGTTGCCAGGAGTTGCTCTCGTCCGTCCGAGTCGCGAACGAAGGTCCGGCCGGAGTCGCGCACGCGAATGTAGTAGCGCCGGTCATCCGCCGCGTACAAGCCGGGACCCACAAGCTCGAAGTCGTCGGCTTCGGCGAGCAGGACGTGCAGGTCAGGTATGGGCTCGCTGAACGTCAGCCGGCGTTCGAAGCGTTTACCGTCATGTACGCGAGGCTCGTCGTCGATGTGGGCGCCCGCGAACTCGTACTGAAACGACGGGAGTCCCGCGGCGCTGACCTGGTAACGCAGTGGTCGAAACCCGGATGTCCGGTAGGGATCGGGCCAGGGTTGGCCGTCGTCGGCCAATATTGCGACAAGTGGACGCATCGTCAGGAATTCTTCGGTGCCGCGGGTTAGCGAACTGCCGTCTCCACGCTGGTGCCACATGGGGGTGGTGTCCAGGAAGTCGCCGCGCCAGGCCCGCACGATGGTGCCCTGATCGTAGTCCAGAGTGTAGTGCAGTTGCTGAGGCGAGCCGACATTGATGGCGTGCATCACCCGCTCGCGTGTTCCGCCCTCGGGGCCGACATCGGCAAAACTGCGAAGGATCGTGTCGAAGTCGGCATCCACGAGTACGGGGTCGACCGGAGCCCGCCTGAGCCCGCCGGGCCGGTGCAGATCCATCCTGCGGAACCCGGGGCCTCCAACGCGCAGGGCCAGTGCGGGGGGTCTGCCCTGCTGCCAGTCCTGTGCGCCCTTCTTGAGGTAGCCGGCCTGGAAACGATGAGTCCCCGGGCCGAGGTTGACCGATGTGCTCCGGATGCCGCTTTCGTTGTAATGCTCTTCGGTGTCGAATACGGGCTGGCCGGCAATGTGCAGCCAACCGAAACCGATCTGGAAAAATTCGATCTCGAAGGTTCCTCCGGATGAAACATCGAGCGTGCCGTCGAACAGGATCGCAAATCCTTCGCGAACCCGGCTGACTTCGTGGGATAGAAGGCTGGTCTTGCCCTCGGCGTCGGCCGTGCGGTCCGCAAGGCCGTCGAATCCGTCCAGCGGCGATTCAACCGAGTCGTAGTAGACGCGATAGTCCAGATCGAGTGTCGGCGGAGCCGCATCGTAGGGGATCAGGCGGAAATTGCGAAACGCCACCGGGCCATGATCGCCCTGAATCATCAAGGGGGCGGCGGCGACCTCGTCATCGCCGATCGCGCCGCCGGTCGGCCCGCTCACCTCCAGGTTCTCGTGGACAGGGACGCCGTTGATTTCCACGGACAGGAACCTGGCGTTCCGCACTTTGCGACCGTCGCCGTCGAACCGGGGCGCCTGAAAGGCGATGCGAAGATCCTGCCAGAGCCCCGGCGCCTTGCAGGCGTTGAAACGCGGTGCGGCGCCTTCGTATTGGGTGCCGTCCGCGCGCCGCCGCTGGTAGATGCCGCCGCAGTCGGAGAATCTGGGCTGGGTTGCTCCCCAACTGTCGAGCAGTTGCACCTCGTAGCGGCCCTGCAGATAGATGCCGGAGTTCGATCCCCTGGCCATCATGAACTGGAGTTGGAGATCGGCGTCGCCGTGCTCGAATCGGCTCAGCAGGTTGTCCCGGGCTTCGGAGGTCGGGCGATTGACGAGTATCCCGTCGCCTTCGACGGGTTCCATGCTGTGCTCTGTTTCGGGGTCAGCCTGTATGGCGCCGGCGGTCGACCAATTGGCCCCGGCCGGTTGATATGCCGACAGGCCGGCAAGATCGTGAGATTCGCCGGATTGTGCGAGCGCGCCCTGGACAGGCAGGAGCAGGGCCGCCAGAGTGCAGAACATTCCCCTTTTGTTGAGCAAGCCTTGGTTCTCCGTTAGCCCGGTGGCATTGACGACTATCAATTATAGGCTCAGGTGCCTTTGCCACGTGGGGACTACATACGTATTCATGGTGGCTTCCAGACAAAACCCCAACGAATATGACTGATTAACCATGCGGCGGCACACAACATTCATGGAAGGGTGCAGACGCCTCCAGCGGTCCGTGGCATCTGAGCTACGCAGACCACCTGCTCTTTCAGCCCCGAAACCACTATTCAGCACCCGAACTGAGGCCGCCCACACCTTACCGACGGGATAGAATCCGCTATGCTTCGATAGAGTTTTCTGTCCCTTGCGCGTTCCAGGGAGGAATCAGGCATGAGCTTTCAGACCAAGTCGGCATTGATATTGGCAGTCGTCGTCGCGGCGGTCGGCGTCGGTCGCACTCAGAGCCCGGGAACCGGCGGAGCTGATGCCCGGGACTCCGGCAACGTCGTTCCGCTCCGGGCGGTCCAGGACGGGGAGACCGGCTCGATCGCGATCTACCGCGAGGGCGAAGACGAACCCATCGTCACCCAGAACGCGGCCCCCGGGCACCGGCCGTTCCTGCATCCGATCGTCGCCCCGGACGGCATGGGTCTGGCGACGCAGGCAAGCCCCGATCATCACCCTCACCAGACCGGTCTCTACTGGGGCTTCACCCGCGTGAACGGCGAGCCCATGGACGAGGACACGCTCAGGCAGTGGTTCTACCGGCGCGACAAGCCCCAGGACATCGCCAGGGCCGTCGGCCGGGACTACTTCCACAACCTGGACGGCGACTACTGGCGCCGCGACTCGGCCATGATAGTCACCGAGTCCGGATCCGAAGTGAAGTGGCAGACGGTCTACGGCATGCTCGACGCCGAAGGCAACGCCATCATGACCGAGACGCAGAACTGGACGATGCGGGCCGAGGAAGACCGTTTCATCCTGGATCTTGAATGGTCCGGAGAAGCCCACACGGACGTCTCGATCAACGAAATGTCCTACGGGGGCTTGTTCCTGCGCATGCCCTGGCACGAGGACATCCCGGGCGAGGCGGTCAACGCGGCGCGGCAGCGCAATGCCGACGCCGAAGGCCAGCGCGCAATGTGGGTCGATGTCGGGATGCAGGTCGAAGGCCGCGAAGACTTGCTCCACGTCGCCATGTTCGACCATCCGATGAACGTCGGCTTCCCGCAGACCTGGCGCGTCGACGGCCAGCTCGGCGTCGGGCCCGCGCGGGCCCGGATGGGCGACTGGCACATCCCCGAGGGAGCGACCGAGCTCATCCGCCACCGGCTCATCGTCCATACCGGCGAACTCAACGATCTCGAACTGACGGAGGACTGGCAGGAGTACGCAGGCACGGCCGAGCACCGCTCCTTCATTCCGGGAGGCGGCCACGGCGGCTCCCACCCCCACCTCGTGAACGAGTTCCCGAGCGCTCTGCGCGAAGACCGGGACCCATGGCATAATTCGGGGGTGAGCATCAACTGGACGTGCGTCGGCATCTGCGCCCGCGAATCCGCCTCGAAGGGCGGCGAGATCGTTCGCCTGCCGGGCTTCACGCTCACTACCTGACCCGTCACCTCCACTCCAACTCCAACAACCAGAGTGCCCATGAACAACAACACCAAGCTACTGATCGCGAGCTTCCTGACCATCTTTGTTGCCGGACTCGGTTTCGCCGTCCGCGGCGGGCTCCTCCTCGAGTGGGGAAGTGAATTCGGCTTCACGCAAACGGAACTGGGACAGATCACGGGGGGTGGCTTCGTCGGGTTCGGCGCCGTGATCCTCATCGCGAGCCTCTTCCTCGACCGCTTCGGCTACAAGCCGTTCCTGTTGCTCGCGGGCGCCCTCCACGTGCTGTCGGTGATCGTGACGGTGGCGGCGACGTTCGTCTACAGCGGCGCCATCGACACCAACCCCGATGTCGCCCGCGCCGGCGCCTACCTCTGCCTGTTCTGGGGCGTCTTCATATTCGCGATCGCGAACGGCATCTGTGAGGCCGTCGTCAATCCCCTGGTCGCCACGCTCTACCGCGACGAGAAGACCCACTACCTGAACATCCTGCACGCGGGATGGCCGGGTGGCATGATCGTCGGCGCCCTCCTGGGTGTGGCGATGATCGGCCGCGTGCACTGGGAGATCGTCCTTGCCCTCTACCTCGTCCCCACGCTGATCTACGTCCTGATGATGGTCGGGGAGAAGTTCCCGATGTCAGAGGCGACCGCCGCTGGCGTCAGGTTCGGCGAGATGGTCAAGGAGTTCGCCGCGCCAATGATGATCTTCCTGCTTGTCCTCCACGTCTGCATCGGCTACGTGGAGCTGGGCACCGACAGCTGGATCGCCAACATCATGGACACGGTGCTCGGAGGCATGGGGCTGTTCATCCTGCTCTACACCTCCGTCCTGATGTTTGTACTGCGCTTCTTCGCCGGGCCCATCGTCCACCGGATCAATCCGTTGGGTCTGCTCTTCGCAAGCTCCGTCCTCGCCGTCATCGGCCTCTATGCGCTGGGCTACTTCGCAACCGCCGTCACTGTCATGGTGGCCGCAACCATCTACGGCGTCGGCAAGACCTTCTTCTGGCCGACGATGCTGGGTGTCGTATCCGAGCGCTTCCCCAAGGGTGGAGCGCTCACCCTGGGCGCGGTCGGCGGCGTCGGCATGCTCTCGGCCGGCCTGCTCGGCGGCCCGGGCATCGGCTACGTCCAGGACCGCTACGCTTCCGAGCATCTCCAGGTGAACGCCCCCGCCGTCTACGAAGAGTACAAGGCCGAAGGCACGAACCGGTTCCTGTTCTTCCGCGCCGTCCAGGGGCTGGACGGTTCCAGGGCCGGCCCCGTCATGGAGAAGGCCAAGGACTTCAGCATCGTCCTGCCCCCGGACGAACAGGCCGTGCGGGACGCGTCGTTCTACGGCGGCCAGAGCGCGCTGAAGGCCACCGCACTCGTCCCGGCGTTCATGGCGCTCGGCTACCTGTTCCTGATCTTTTACTTCCGGCGCACCGGCGGCTACCGGCAGATCGTTCTCTCGCCTTCGGCCGATCCCTGATCGGGGGCGTGGGAGTTCACGCCCGGCGCGGGGCTTCACCTCCGTCGGCGGGTCCGGGCCCCGCGAGGGCCTGCGCCCTGGTTACGCAAGTCAGAGAGTCAGAGCGCGCCAGGGGGAGCAGACGCAGGGTTTCCATCCGGCCCGCCAGACTGTCGGCGATGTGCGGCAGGGTCATGACGTTCGCCGAACCGGTCAGCAAGAACCGGCCCGGCCTATAGTCTTCGTCCACCGTTTTCTTGATCGCCAGCAGCAGACCGGGCGCCCGTTGGATTTCATCGATGGTTGCCCGGTCCAGGCCTCGAACGAATCCGGCTGGGTCGGTCAGCGCCGCATCGAGGATGGTTTGGTCGTCAATAACATGTCAATTAGGAGTGCGGATCATGTCAATTAGAAGGCAACAGACTGATAATCAGAAATCGGCAGGCTGGAAACGGGCGTTTTCCATACCTGTGGCGCCGATGCGGGTTGAATGGTGGCCAGGGGGTGAATCGAACACCCGACACGCGGATTTTCAGTCCGCTGCTCTACCAACTGAGCTACCTGGCCCCAACGCAGAGGCGGTATTAGACCGGTCTGCTCGCGGCAGAGTCAAGAGGGCCACACAGTAACGAGGGCTGCTGCACCGTACAACCATGACGGTGGTCGGGCGGTCAGATAACGCTTTCAGCCACGACTCGCTTCGAGATAGGCGTGGCACTCGTATTCCAGAATGCGGATGTTGTCCTCCTGGCGGCGGTACAGCGGCATGCGCATCTGCCAGGATTCGGTGAAGACTTCCGGGTCTTCAATTGTCACATCGTAGGTCATGTGATCCGGTCCTGTTCGGGTATAGCGTTCGACGACGTGCAGCGCTTCGCTGTGGAAATTGCCTGATCGATCGAACCAGGTCTGATCGGTGAACTGCACCACGTCGACGACCAGCGTGTCGCCTTCCCAACGACCGCGGGAGTCGCCCATCCACAGCCGGTCGATCATGCCCTCGGGATGGTCGCTGTCCAGATAGATGTTGCGAACCGTGTGGACGTATTCGTACAGGATAGTGACCTGCGTCGGTGTCTGAATGATCTGAAACGGATACGGCATGTAGGTAATGCGGGGCACGCCGACCATCTTGCAGCTCGCCTCGGGGTCAGCGGTCAGGCGATTGTCGTAATTCTCCGCTCGCTGTTCGGCTGCCCAGGGCTGGTAAGGGATCGCGCCACCGACCACGACGCCTTGTCCGGCGGGAACGTCCAGTTGTCCGGCATGATCCTCGATATCCCAGACGGCAGTGTTCAAGACCTGCCAGATGCCCTGCAGATCGGGTTGATCGAAGGGTGTGCGCGGCGCGGTGTAAGTCTCGCCGCTCGTTTGCTGGGCCCGAGCCGAGGCGGTCGCCAGCAACAAGAGAAACGCGAGAGCGCAAAGTCGGCCCACATGCGCCACCGCGAAAGACGAATCGGCACTAACAGCCAACGGGCTTGCATGAAAACACCCTTTTCCCTGTGCGTCAGCGCGCCGGTCGCCGCAGCGAAAACTGCCACGGGCTATCGATGGAACCGATCTCACCGTGCCTCCCCGGCATCCCTGGCCTCTTCGGGACTGATCCCCGGGTAGAGCTCAAGACCCACCTGGCGGTAAACCTCCATCAGCTCGACGTTGTTCTCGTAGCAGGCAAGCTCGGGAATCTCGTAGTTTTCGTCGCTGATGCGCCGGTAAGGCAAGGCGACAGTGAAGGGCGCGGTGTAGACATTGGGGTCATCGACCGTCGCCTGGTAGTGGAGCGTATCGGGATCGATCAGGGTCACGCGTTCGACCACGTGCGCCTCCTCCGTGTAGAACCGTCCCCGTTGGTCCAGCCAGGGCATGGCGTTCTGGTTGCGTGTCTCGATCACCAGGGTATCGCCGTCCCACCAGCCCCTGGAGTCGCCGTTCCACAGGCGTATTTTCTCTCCCGGCGGCGGGCGGTCGTCCAGGCGGACAATGCGGTAGGCATGTGCGTTGTAGGAAAGGATCACCAGGTGGTCCGGCGTCTGCAGGAACTGGCGCGGACCGCCGTGATACATCGTGTTCGGAACCCCGGCCAGGAAACATGCCGCGTTGTGGTGAAGGTACCGGACCGCGTTGACCTCGGATTGTTCGGCGGCCCAGGGCCTGATCGGCAGCGTGCCGTCCGGCGGATCGACGATCGCTGCGGCGCCGCCGAGCGCATCGAGTTCGCCCGGATGCTCCTCCAGGTCCTCGTAGGCTCCGCCGAACTGGCCGCCCGGAAGCATCCAGTAGCCGCCGAGGTCCGGCCGGCCATCGAACGTGCGCGGTGGTTCGAACGCCGCCGCTGCTTCAATCGCGCAGGCGTGGAACTCGGCGGGCGTGTTGTCCGGGCAAACCGATTCCGCCACCCAGTCCTGGGTAGCCGCATCGAACGATGCGAGCGCGCCGCCCAACGCCATGGCGCCCATCATGGCGACGACCAAATGCCTCTTCATTGCTATTGCCGCTATAATTTTCAGTCTCCGCTTCGCGTGTCCCGGGGAATGCACATGGGCCCAAGACTAGCCGCAATTGTCGCCGGAATCGCCATGGCGTTTCCATCCTTCCCGTCACTGAGTCACCATGGCTCAAACGTCGTCTACGACCTGACACAGTCGATAACCGTCGTCGGGACCGTGACGGAATTTCAGTTCGTCAACCCTCACACGCAAATCCTCTTTGACGTGACGGCCGACGACGGCTCGGCTGTCGGTTGGCTGGCGGGACTTCCGGGCAGCGCCCGACTGATCCTGGAAGAAGGCTGGAGCAGGGACACGCTCAAGCCGGGTGACGAGATTTCGATACTCGGTGCGCCCGCCCGCGGAGATGCGCCGTCAGTGTGGGTTGAGCAGGTCTTTCTCAACGGTGAACCGTTGCTGGGAGACAAATACACGGGTTGATAGGCCGTTCTCTCGGCGAGTTCAGGTCAACCTGGCGATCATTCGCAGGTTACCGGGTTGAGGCTCTCTTCGCCGATATCGATCCAGTCCCAGCTCACGCTCAGCGGCTCGGTGAATGACTCGGGATCGGTGATCGTTTGCGTATAGCGCAGCCGATTGCCGTCATCGAGCAGCGCGAATTCCTCGGTGATCTCGACGTTTTCCGATTGCAGCGTTCCAGCGTCGTCCACGTAGGGCCAGCCGACGCGTGTCGTTCGCACCTTCAGCGTTTGACCCACCCATTGACCCGTCGAGTAGCCGAGATCCGACAAAGGCATAGCAGCGCCATCCACTTCGCCGGAAAGAACGATGTTCCGCACGTTGCCGAAACCCGTCAGCCGCAGCTCCACGGAGTCGCCCCGATCGACAAACTCCACGGGGAGCGGACTGATCATCGCCGCGGGCATACCCATGGGCAGGCACGGATCCAGATCGGGTGCCGCCGGAGACTCGACCCGCGTTGCAGCAGCGAGCTGTTCGCCCATTGCCCGGTTTGCCCGACCGTACGTGCCCAGGTTCGCCAGGCTCCAGACGCGAAACAGGCCAAGATGCCGGCGATCGACGATCTCGCTGTTCCATTCGCCCGCGACGGCCGCGCCGGCCCACCGTGGGCTGCCTCCTCCGCCGAACACGACTTCCTCGCCCGAGGGCAGCAGTATGTTCGACACGTTCATCCTGCCGGACCGCGTGGTCGACGCGGAGCCCGCCACCCTTACTTGCTCATTGAGGGGAAACATGGCCTCTTCAAGACCACGTCTCTCGAGCAGGTAGAACGCCCCCGTTTCCAGCTCCCAGTCCATCGTCCCGCCATCGGGTGCCGCGACCCGCACGGTGAAAACAACGTGCGGGTTGCGCCAGTGGACGTCGACCAGTTCGCCTTCCAGTTCCCGAACCACGCTCCGGTCGTAGTCGGCGAAAGAATGATGCGTCCAGCCCTGAGCAGAAAGTACAAGTGTTCCGAGCACTACAACTGCATTCTTCATCATTCTTCCTGCCCTCCTAGCAACATGCGCTGGCGGATCACCGTATTCACTGTAAAGCATACCAAGACCCCGGCGGAAAGCTGCCGTCGCAACTGCTGGATTGGAGAACGCTGGACTTTGGAACAACGTGGCATAGTATCCACGTTGGCTGCAGGCGTGCCCTTTCGAGGAAAACAGACCCGTCATGAGCGAAGACAAGATCTATCCCGTACCCGAGGACCTTGCCAAACGAGCGTGGGTGGACGAAGCCGCCTACCGCGAACTCTACCGCCGCTCGGTGGAGGACCCGGAGGATTTCTGGCGGGAGCAGGGCGAGCGCCTCGACTGGATCAGGCCGTACAGCCAGATCAAGGATGTCTCCTATGACGCGGAGAACCTGCACATTAGTTGGTTCGCCGACGGCGCGCTGAATGTGGCCGCGAACTGCCTCGACCGGCATCTGCGGACCCGGGGCGAGCAGACCGCCATCATCTGGGAGGGAGACGAACCGGGCGACGACGCTCGAATCACTTACCGGGAGTTGCACGAGAGCGTTTGCCGACTTGGTAGCGCTTTGCGGGCATTGGGTGTATCGAAGGGCGACCGGGTAACCATCTACATGCCCATGATCCCGGAGGCGGCCGTCGCCATGCTGGCGTGCGCCCGAATCGGCGCCGTTCACTCCGTGGTCTTCGGGGGATTCTCGCCGGAAGCCTTGCGGGGGCGAATCGAAGATTGCCGTTCGAATGTAGTCATCACCGCCGATGAGGGCGTGCGGGGTGGAAAGCGCATCCCGCTCAAGGACAACGTGGACGCCGCGCTGGCCGCAGAGGGCGAGATCGACGTGGAGACCGTGATCGTGGTCCGCCGCACGGGCGCCGAGATCGAATGGCAGCACGACCGCGACCACTGGTACGACTACATCACCAGCGCAGCGGACCCCTACTGCCCGGCAGAACCCATGAATGCAGAGGATCCGCTCTTCATTCTCTACACGTCCGGGTCCACCGGTCAGCCCAAGGGGGTGCTCCACACCTCCGGCGGCTACCTCGTGTTTGCCGCGCTGACCCACCACTGCGTCTTCGACTACCACGACGGCGACATCTACTGGTGTACCGCGGACGTGGGATGGGTCACCGGCCACAGTTACATCGTTTACGGTCCGCTGGCCAACGGCGCCACCACGCTCATGTTCGAGGGCGTGCCCACATATCCCGACTCGAGCCGGTTCTGGCAGGTGATCGACAAGCACAAGGTAAACATTTTCTATACGGCTCCCACCGCCATCCGTGCGCTGATGGCCGAAGGCGAGGCGCCGGTCAAGCGAACCTCCCGCAAGAGCCTGCGCCTGCTGGGAACCGTGGGCGAGCCGATCAATCCGGAGGCCTGGGAGTGGTATTACCACGTGGTGGGCGACGGCAGGTGCCCCATCATGGATACCTGGTGGCAGACGGAAACCGGCGGCATCCTGATCACGCCCCTGCCCGGCGCCACCGCCCTGAAACCGGGTTCAGCCACGCGCCCACTGTTCGGTGTGCAGCCCGCCATCGTCGACAGCGACGGGCAAATACTGGAAGGCGAGGCCATGGGCAACCTGGTATTGCTGGATAGCTGGCCGGGGCAGATGCGCACCGTCTACGGAGATCATCAACGCTTCTTCGATACCTACTTCAGCCAATACCCCGGTACCTATTTCACCGGGGACGGCGCCCGGCGCGACGTCGACGGCTACTACTGGATCACCGGCCGGGTGGATGACGTCATCAACGTCTCCGGCCACCGCATGGGCACCGCCGAGGTCGAGAGCGCGCTGGTGGCCCACGCCAAGGTGGCCGAAGCCGCCGTGGTCGGTTGCCCGCACCCGATCAAGGGCCAGGGCATCTACGCGTACGTGACGCTGAACGTCGGCGAGGATCCCAGCGACGACCTGCGCAAGGAACTGGTGGCCTGGGTGCGGCAGGAAATCGGTCCCATCGCCTGCCCGGACTGCCTGCAGTGGGCGCCGGGCCTGCCGAAAACCCGCTCCGGGAAGATCATGCGCCGCATCCTGCGCAAGATCGCCGAGGATGCGCCCGATGAGCTGGGAGATGTGTCGACACTGGCCGATCCCGCGGTTGTCGACGAACTGATCTCCAATCGCATAGCGCTATAGCTCTGGAACCCCGGGGCTTGGTGAATAACAAACCATGGAGTTCGCTACGAAGAAGCGGACGACCGACGGCCGCTTCAGGTTGTCATTGTCGTCCCTATTGTGCGTGCTTGGCGCCAGCAATTCCGCTAACGATGCTCGAACATCCGTTTTGGCTCGCATGATTGGCTGAATTCGCCATTTGGGCGTGATTTCGGAGTCGATTTTCGGTCTCTTCGACGCTTGGCGGGAATTGCTGGCTGGGCACCATGCCCCTTGCTTTTGGAGGGCCGTTACGGAATTATTCCGTAAAATGGCATAGGGGCGCATCATGTCGAAAGTCCTGAGATACGAATTGCAATGGGACGAGGAAACTCACACCCTTGCACGACGTGCGGCGCACGCGGCCGGATTCAGCAGCATCAAGGCCTACGTTACGCAACTGGTCAGGCGCGATGCGCCTGAAGTTCTGGAAACCTATGACAAGATCGTTCTGACCAACGAGCAGTTTGATGCCTTTTGTGAAGTTTGCGAAAACCCACCCGCACCGAGTCCCGAAATACGCAAGGCAGCGAAGGCTTTAGACGAAGAAGGCTTCTTCCCGCATGAGGGAAATTGAGTTTCTGCCGCTCGATATCCGATCGGTCAATGTCAAGCAATTCGACTGCGGCAAGAGTTCCATCAATATCTACCTGCGGCGCTACGCAGCAAAAAACATGGCGTTGAATCTGAACAGGACATTTGTCCTTCCGAGTCCAGACACTCAAGGTTCGACCAAACGACGCATCGCCGCATACTACACGCTGGCGCATCAGACAGTAGCTCGTGCGGACATTCCAGTTCGCCGCCGCCTGCCCCGCTACCCGGTTCCGGTGATCCTGCTTGCGCAACTGGCCGTGGATCTGAATTTTCATGGACGGGGTTTGGGAGCGAAAACACTGGTTCACGCACTCCGACATGCTTTTCGTATCTCCACATCACCCAACGGAATCCCTTCGGCAGGGGTTGCGCTTGACGTGTTGGATCACGATGCATTGGAGTTTTACAGTCATTTTGATTTTTTTGCGCCAATGCTCGACGAGCCAATGAAATTATTCGTTCCCATGGAGTCACTGGCATCGTTGTAGGCCATCCGTGCCATTAGGTACCGGACGCTTGCGCGTGTATTCAATATTGGTTAATTTGAATGCAGCATTTGCCGGGAGACAGAGCGATGCGGCGCACTACGACGATGACGGTTCGCGTCAGCGGCGCACTCAGCGACTTCGTCGCAGCCAATGTCGGCGAGACCGGCGCCTACGAGAGTGTCAGCGAGTACGTCCGCGATCTTATACGGCGCGACAAGACACGGTCGGAGCGAGAGGCTTTCCTCCGCCTCAAGGCGGAACTGGAACGCGCCTATGCGGCGCCGGATGACACCTACCACGCGCTGTCCGCTTCGGACGTGATCGAGAAAAACAGGACGCAGCCCGGCGCATGACGCCGGTGCGCGTCCAGAATACGGCGGCGGTCCGCATCGACGAAATCTACCGTTTCACCCGCGAGCGCTGGGGAGAAGCTCAAGCGGATGCCTACATCCGCAGATTGCTCGAAGCATTCGAGGGCATCGAGACCGGCGCGGTCGCCTCGCGGCCGGTCCCGGCGGAATTCGAAGTAAACGGCTACGTTTTCCGCCACGAGAGGCATTTCGTCTACTGGAAGACGTTGGCGGATGGAGCCATCGGCATTGTCACCGTGCTGCATGAACGCATGCACCAGATCGGCCTATTTCTGGAGGATTGCGAGCTGTAAGGCTGACGCCAATCCGGCTGGATTGGAAAACCCAGTTGATCAATTCGAATATCGACACGATTTTCGGCTCGATCAATCCGATCGTTGATTTCAATTCAAGTTTCCTGCGACCGTTTCTGGCGCGCCTGCGCAATACGCTAATGCCCTGCCGAGGATGCGTCGGAAGTCCAGGAGCCCGCCCGCATATGACGAATGCGCCAAACAGAAGAAGGTTTCTCTCATCCGCGGCCGCTTCCGTCCTTTGTGCGGCTGTTCCGCCATTCGGCCTCGTTACGCCTGCAAGGGGGAACGATCTCTTGGAGACTGTCGGCGTCAATGCGCTCGTCTATCCCGGATTTTCGAATGGCACGGCCGACAGAGGGAAGGACTCGCACTCTCGCGGTCCGTATATCGTGGTCTTTGGAGTTGGCCCGGCAGGTATGGAAGCGGTTGGTCAACTGCCTTGGATGTGGAGCGAGCATCTACGATTGCCCAATAGCTGTCCCGCTCCCGCGAGCGTCTGCGAATTCGTTGCCGGTACGATCGCATCGTCACAATTTCCACGCTACGCCTATCGCTGCGAGGAACGATACTCGCCCTTATCGACCTTCGATCAATGGCCGATGCACCTCGCCATCGTTTGTTATTCCTTCGGCAATGAATCCGCCTTTGACCGCGCGGCAAGACTCGCCGCAGCCCTTACCTCATGCTCGGTACCAACCGTCATGGTCGGCAGACCCCCGGTTCAACGAGAAATTTCGGGGAGCTCACTGGCCGAACCGACGGACATCAACCTTGGTTCCCTGCGGCACTTTCGGCTCTTCAGGACTATCGGACCACCGCCGTTGCCGACCGAGAATCGCTCCGTTTACCGACAACAGGGAGGGTTCGCGCTAGCGTCGGCGGCGAGCGTATTCGTGAATGTCGTTTGGTCCGCAGGCCCGTCAGCAGGTGGTCTTTTCGATTTCTACGACCAGTTGTTCCGCGCCAAGCGCGTACCGCGCGGCGTTTCCGGAGAGACCAATGGTTGGCCGATCATCCACGGGACAAAGTGCACCGGCCACCGGGCAGACCTCCCCTTCCGAATGGATCGCTGGGCACTCTTTTCGCGGACTGTTCCCAGGCATTGTGGCGTACGCTATCTCCGCGAATTGTTGATTGACTGCCTGCGGGACCGGCAATGGCCCAATCATCGCTGGTGTCCGGTCTACATGAGCATTGGGAGCCGTCCGGCTGCGACAGAGATCGCATGGTCGGAAATGAAGAGGGAATTAATCGAAGAATGCGACTTTCTCGGAGACGGTTTTTGTCTTCAACATGAACACTGTCATTCCGAAGAACCAGACAGATTGAGTGTGGATTTTCTGGGTGTTCAAGTTCCTCAGGCGGAGGGGATGGCGGTCTAGTGGACGTGCAATGTTCGCGGGACCACCGTGGCGACGGACCCGTTCTAGGGCGAAACGCGCGTGGGCGTCGGCGGTCCAGATCACGTCGCTGTGACCCTTGGCGCGCGAAAACTTTAGCTCGAGTTCGATCAGCGTCTCGCACTGTTTCAATGTCCTATAATACATGCGTACCGATTAGCGGGTTACACGAGTAAGGTCTGCGGAACTTCGGTCTTGATTTCAGCCGTCAAAGTGAACGCGTCGCTTAACAAATCGGCAGAGCGTGAAATCAACTCACGGACGAAAGCTCCCGGTCCATTAACTTGTAGCGTTTAGGGAACGAGAAGCAGGCTTGGTTATTCGATGAGATATGAGTTGCATTGGAAGTGTGTGCCGATGGACGCCATCACTGGCCATGAAGATTGGTACGACCCCTATCTGGGGAAAGGGGTCTACATGCTGGTTGTCTACACGTCCGGTCAAAAGTACGTAGGTTATTACATTGGCAAGTCGAACGATATCGGAAAACGGTGGCGAGAGCATCTCCACAAGTGGTTTGAGAATCCCAATGAAAGGTATTCGATACCGATTTCCGCGGACGAGTTCTTGGAAAATCCCGTGAGAGTGTTCAACGAGAATCGTACGGCACAAGGCTTGGAAAACCGTTTCGATACCCAGAAGCGCATTCTTGGCAAGACGTGGTTCTGCTTCGCGGAAGTTTATTGCCTGCGCCCGTGGCACAAACGCCAGAATATCGAGTACGTTCTTCAGCAGGCCCTCAAAACGCACAATGGAATTACCGTGGATGGGCACATCGGCGATACCGGGCACGGTAGACCCCGTGGTCTTTTGGAGATTCACAATCACTTCGGCAGGCATTTTCTCGCTGAAACGTTGCCACCGAAGATACGCTTCGCCGACGGTGACAGGATCGAAATCGCCTAGCATCTACTCGTACCAAGCGCTCGGTGCGTCGTGCGTCGTAGGGCTGTGTCGCCAGAAGAATACCGTCAAAGACGCCAGAATTGCTCAAACCACACAGGAGCTAGCCGGATAGCAGCGGCTAGAGACACTCTATGGACAGAGCGGCAAATCGAGGCCCTCGTCGAAGACTACTTCGATTTAATCGAGATCGACCGCGCGGGCGGCGCGGTCGTCAAGGCGGAACGCAACAGAAGGCTTCAAGGCACTATCGATCAAGTTCAAGCACCAGAATATCAGTGCTGTCATGGCTCGCTTGGGTCTTCCCTTCATCCAGGGTGACAAACCTGCAGTTAACTACCAACGTGCCCTGTTGGATGCTGTTGAAGTACGCATTGATGGAAGCGAAATTCATAATCGCATCGCCGATTTAACCGTGCCCGGCACGTCGCCTCCCGGTAACCTGGTTTACTTGCCGGCGACCGCGATGAATTGCCAACGGCAAGTTGCGAATGTTGCTCTGAATCTCCTGGTCCGCAAATTCCATCCTGCGTTGCGCGATGCCAGAGCGAGTGCTCTCAAGGAGGCAAGGAAGCCTACCTGTTCCAAGCCGAACAAAACCGGCTGTCGGAGATTGGCAGGGACGATCTCGCCGGCAAGGTACGCTGGGTCGCAAAGGAAGAAGAAGACTGTGCTGGATACGACATGTTGTCGTTATCGAGGCGGGAGACAAGCGCTGGCTCGAAGTCAAGACGACAAACGGCTACGCCACAACGCCTTTCTGGGTTAGCGAGAACGAGCGCCAAGTTTCGGAAGAACTGCCGGACGTGTTGAGCCTTACGCGCCTGTATGACTTTTCACGAACGCCTTCAGCCTTTCGGCTGAGACCTCCGTTGACACATCATGTGCGGCTGTCGCCTACGCAATACCGAGCTACGTTTAATTCGATCGATCGGATTAAACGACACCACCGCTCAGGGCATCCCTCGTGCTTGGCAGAACCAGATCAAGGGACGTAATTCAGAATTCCTTCTCGATCCATCAAGCGGTCCTCCGGTCAGCGCCGCTGACCAATCAATAACCGATCATCGCCTTGGCTCGTCGCGAGGCTCACACCACCAGAGTGGTTCTTGTGTGCGACTCGCAACCCATAATTGGACTTTCCTTGCAACCAAACGTAAGTGTAACAGTCCGAAAGATCAAACATAGCTTTGTGGAAATCGCCGTAGACTTCCAGGCCCGTAAAATGCTCGCGACGTTCGGGCGGAAACCGGTCGCTCTTGTATTGGGGCACTACGTTCTCTCCATCTTCGATCAGGATTTTAAGGGCGTTCACCAAGTCACTTGAGCTTGTATCCTTTTTCAGGTCAAGGATCACGGGATCATCATGCTCCCGGGTGCGTTCTGATGGCAGTGCGGCAAAAAAACGATCTGTCGCTTCCGCCCCGAAGAATGCTTCGAACGACCGATTCCTCGATAGCGCTCTCTGGAGCTGATCTTTCGACGCCATATTGTCGAGGATATATGACTGATGTTCTCTCCAAAACATTCCTCCATCCCAATCAATACTTGCCACATCGATCCAACTCACGTGTTTGCCCCGGTTTCCTTTATTTTCGAAATCAGCAAACACTTGCACTGTGCGCAACCTGTTCGCGTTTTCCCCGGCGTGCGCTGGGTTAAACGGCGTAAGGTATGCCATTTCGATTGAAGCGTCAGGGAATTCCTTTTGTAGTCCCTCCAAATACCGTCCTAGCTGCCCCTTCTCCGCAGACGCCCGCTTTGTTTTGACTTCGATACCTACAACTCGGCTTGGCGGCACATCGTCATCGTCAACCAAACAGATGTCTATTCTTTCTCCTTTATTTACGCGCTGTTCAGTTATCACAAGAGCATGCACTGGTGGCTTCTTCCAATCATCCGGCGCACAGAGGCTCCAAACGTCGTCAAACAAGTTACGCTTTCCCGCCTTGAGGCTTATTCGCAACGCGGCACCGAGAAACTCAGAATGAAACAGCTCAGGCAACTCCGACCTCCCATTTCCACTCTCAAACGCATTCATCAATTTGTTCCCATTTGTCTTCCGTTAACGATTGGCGTGTCATCTCGTTGCGCCGTTCAGCGTAGAACTGTTGCTGCAGATTGTCACATTGTTGCGGATTTCCAAGAACTCAAAAAAATCTTCGGAAACGCCATGCACATACTTTACACCTTTTCCGCACTTGGACAGGCCTTACCGCCCAAGCAGTCTCGCCGAAAATGCGAGCCTTGCTCACGTTCACCAGACTCTAAAGCTACCGTTCTTCGATCCAATCCGTGTGTCCGAGTAGGTACTCGCAGCTGCTGTAGAGCGCTCCAGAAAACGATTCTCAGTCGATTGTGCCAAGTTTCATTCCCGCCCGCAACCACGCAGCGACATCCTCTTCTGATATTTCGCGATTGGCGAGCTTGACCATGTATATCTCGGCTTCGCCGGGATCGGCAGCAATCTCAACCTTGTTGCCGGCAAGAAAGGTCTGCATGGTTAGCCAGGAAGTTCGCTTATTGCCGTCGACAAATGGGTGGCTGCTCCTGATACCGTATGCGAATGCGGCGGCCGCATCGAACATATCCTTGACCTGGCCTTCGCTGTAAAGGAGCACGTACGTGGGACGCACGAGCGCATACTCCAGGGCATTGTCATCGCGGATTCCAAGGCTCCCGCCGTAGTTCTCGATCAACAAATCGTGTTTTTCTTCGACGAATTGCCGGGAGGGGAAATGCAATCCAAGCGGCATTAAACTTTCGCCAAGCGTTCGAAAATCTCAGCGTCCCGCTCCATTACGTGATCGTACACGCTCTCTGGAATGGGTTTCACGCGCAAACTGACACCGGTCAAGTCCTGTAACGGATGCGGGAGATCAAATGTCTGATCGACCGTCGAGGCGTTTGAGGCTTTCGTCGGGCGCGACGATTGAACTTTGAGCTTCGTCATGGCAGCGGCACCTGATGGCTATTCTTGCTGGAGAGAGGCTACCAGGTACGTGCGTCAGATACGGTCGCAATTGATTGTCGCCACTGTAGACCGTTGGTGCCGTTCATTCACGACCAAGGTGACGAATCTTCAGGTAAGAGCCGTCCTCGTCCGAGCCTCCTGCCTGTGTGCAGCGAGAAACCTTGAGCAACCGGTCTGGCAGTCTCAGTTCAAGCCACCTTGCCTTGCCATTTACCGTCATTCAGGGCGGCCATGTCTTCGTATCGATTCGTGCTGGTTTACGTGGCGACATCAAAATGAAATTGGGCGTGGCGCGACTTGTACCTGGACGGCCACGCCCGAAGATCAATTCCAGCCGTGCGCACTTCAAGTCCAATTGTTTTTGATACCAATCGGTATCGCCTTTTGCCTCGATGAGAATGAGCCGCGTAGTTGTTTCCTCTTCAAACGCAATCAGAAGGTCGATGTCCTGTTGATAGGCGAAGACCAAGCCTTCGTTGGGGATGGTGACTTCCGTATCTCCGTGATCCGCAAGCCAAAGCGCCATTTGAAGCCAGTCGAGATGATAGTCCATTGCGACGAATGCATTTGTGGGTACGCGGAATCCGAGGCAATCGCTTAACCTTTGGCTGAAATTCTCACTGAGGCGAAACGATTGACCATGAAAATCCAATGTTTCATGGAGCAGGATGAACCGCTCTTTTCGGTTGAATGCCTTGAGATGATCGATCAGATTGGCCATTTGGCTTTCTCCAATGGGCGGTTGGCGCCATGCATTTGCCGGTGGGTCCCGATCAGTCGCCGCGCACGACTTGATCGTCTCCGCGCTATACTTGAAGGTCTCCCACGCTACTTGAACGACGGAACACGTCCCTGTATGTCTTCAGGTCGCTTTGACTCCTGGCGAGACAGCATGATGTTCCGCAAGACCCGCACACATATTTCGCAAGCGCTCCCGCAGCCGTTTCGGCTTCTCCACCGTAACGCTCTCGCCCCACGTAAAGAGATGCCAACACATCTCATCCATCCCGCCCGCCTTGAACCGCACCGTCAATGAACCGTCCTCGTTCTCGACCAGTGTCTGGCTGGGATGAAACAGGAAGGTCGCCGCATCGTGCGCGGCCCCCGGCTCGAACCGCAACACGACATCCACGGGCGGTTCCTGGAACGCGCCAAAGGAGCGCTCAGCATACTCTTGAAGGTTGAACTCGGCGTCGCGCTCAAACGTCTCGCTGGTAATTCGAGCCCTGCTGACGTTCGCCAGGCTCCAGAGCCGTGGTTCCTTGGCCCAATCCGCGCATCCGACCAGGTAGGCGCGGTTGCCGTAGAGCACGCCATAGGGTTCGACGAGTTGGCGGCTGCGTCTCCCGGATGATCTTGCGTGGTAGTTGAATTTCACCTTGCGGATGGCCCGGATCGCGTCGCGGAGTAACGGAAGCAATCCGTGTTCGATGTGGGGGCGGGGTCCCGGGCGCATGGCCGAACCCTCAGCCTGCATGAGCGCCTCCAGCTCGTCGCCGAAAGCCTGCTCGTTGAACGATCGTCGCAACGCCAGCAACTTGGCGACGAGTTCCCGCAGGATACCCGCCTGCTCGGCGAGCCCGGCCCGGTCCAGGCGACTGGCGGCAGATTCCAGTTCGGCCAGCTCCTCGGGCGTGAAGCGAACGAGTCCGCGTAACGAGGTGGATTGGAGCCGCCAATGGGTACGTCGGTCGCCGGTTTCCACCGACTGGAGCGGACCGAATGCCGCTTCGACCGCGTTGCGCATCCGTTCCGCAGTTCGGCGGCTGACGCCGAACTCCGCCTCGATGTCGTCCATGGTCAACCCGCCCCGGGCGCCCTGGAGGCGGATGGCCAAGTTCACGATGTCTTTGAGTCGCTCGTATCGCATTTTGCCAGTGCGGCGAAAATCTTCGCGTCCCGCTTGAGGATGTACTTCACAGTCCGCAAAGACACGTCCCGGATCTTCACGTTCGGGCCGATCGGACCAATAGAGCGCTTCTTCGCGGCCTGCGTGACACTCAACTTCTTCACCATTTCAATCTGCGTTCCATCTTTCCGCCGCCTGAACAGCCCCACTCACTCGCCACGGACCCCAAACCCGATCCGCCGCGGCCGGTCCGGCTTGGCGTCGCACTCCTCGCGCAGCATGGCCGCGAGCGCTTTCGCGTCCCCCAACTTGCCGAAAAAGCCCGCTCGCCGGCGCACCAGGGCGAAGTCTCCCGGCGTCACTCCCAGCAGCTCCCGGACTTCCGGGCGAGCGGCCAGCCCGAAGAAAACGCGAAACGCCGCCACCGCCTGATCGGGGGCAAGATAATCGAGGCGGAGTTTGAAATCGAAGCGCCGCAACGTCGCGGGGTCGAGATGCTCGCCGAAATTGGTGGTGCACGCAAACGGCAGCGGGTGGCTTTCCATCCAAGTGAGCATCTCATTGACCTGGCTGATCTCCCAATTGCGGTGCGCGAAGCGCCGGTCGGAGAGCAGGGAGTCGGCCTCGTCGAAAACCAGGAAGTGTTGCTGGTCGCGGGCCTCAGCGAAAGCTTCGGCGATCTTCTGCTCGGTTTGCCCAACCCACATGGACATCAGATCCGAGGCACGCTTCTGCACCGCTTCCAGCCCGGTCCTCTCGGCCAGATAGCGGACATACGCGCTCTTGCCCGTACCGGGCGCACCCTGAAGGCAGAGGGAGAAGCGCTGCGCTCCCCGCTCGGCGAGCCGGTCCGCCAGTTCGACGGGATCGGTGTCGGCCCGGATCAGGCCGGGATCGAACTCGCCGGGCGTCCGCTGGGGCGGCTTCTCTCCATGCAGCAGCCGCGACAAGCTGCGCACGCCGCGCCGGACCGTGGCGATGTCGCCGCCGTCGATGATCCGCGCCGCGGCGGTTGCGCCCGCGGCAACCCCGGGCGTTACATTGAAATCCCTGGCCAGTGCCCGCGCGTCGCTTTCCGCCGAATGAATACCCTGACGGTCAAGTTGCCGGGTCCAGATACGGGCGCGGACTCGCGGCGATGGCTGACGCAGCTCCAGCGCATACATCATGCGACGAAGTACCGTCGGACAGGTCTGCCGGGCGGCATTGGTCGTCCACAGGATGGGAACCCTTGTGGTTTCCAGCAGCCGGTTCATGAACACCCTGGAGCCGTCGGTCCTTCTTCTGCTCTGGCCGGTCGCGCCCGGAAACCACGGGAACATCGAACCGGGAGCCGAGAGGAGGTCTTCCATCTCGTCGAACAGCAGGATCGCATTGTGGCATCCTCCGAGGACACGCTGCGTCAGGCGCAGTTCCTGGAGCCGCTCGCCCCGGTTCGGTTCGCGTCCCCGATCGTCCGCTTCGCCGACGCTGTACATGGTGACCCCGAGCCGTTGTGCGAGGGTTCTGCAGAACTGCGTCTTGCCGGTTCCGGGAGGCCCGTACAACAGCACGTTGACGCCCTGCTCGCCGGCTTCCAATGCGCCAGCGATCAGGCGTTCGACGTGATCGCGGCCGGCGGCCACGTGGTCGAAGTCCGGCCACTCGAGTTCCGCTGCGGGGGCTTCATCGAACAGCAGTTGCTGGACGTCCTTGCCGCTGCGCGCTGGCGCGTGCGCCAGACGGGAAAGCCGGGGCAGGAGATCGAAATCGCCGTCGTCATCCACGGATACGAGACCCGATTGCACCAGCGGAGAATCGAAGCCCAGCCGGCGCCGCAGCGTGCCCGGCGAAATGCCGAGTACGTGGGCCAGGCCCACATTCGCGACGGACAAGAACCGGCAGCGGCGCATGAAGAAACCACCGTGGCAAAGAATATCGTCGACCAGGGATTCGACGACCGGATGGGTCTCGTGGCGCAACAGGAACTCAAGCAGCGCAACGTCCGTTCGCGAGAGCCCCATGTAGCGTCCGAGAGACCGTACCCGCTGCGCCGTCAGGTCGCCGCGAACCCGGTGCGACGCTCGACGTTCCGATGCCAGGATATCGAGCAGACGGCCCCATTCGCCCGCGGAAATTTCACCGTCCCTGCCGGCCTCTTCCTGCAGGCGCGTTTTCTCCGCATATCCCGGCAGATCGAGGATATCGGCAGAGCTCAATACCCATTTGACCATCTCTCTGCCCTCCGGCGAACGATGGCGAACTCGTGCGGCCATGTTCGTCAGATAGCCGAGGATCAGGCGTCGCATGTAGGCGGTCAGCATCGCTTTTCTCCGGTCGATTTTCCTTCGGAGGAGAGAAGCTAGCAGGGGAATGCGTCAAATTCGGTCGCACTACATTGGTGCCATCGCTGCGGTAACGCCTTCCGTTGTGTTTCGAACGGTACGCGACCGATCAAGTCCATCATGCGCATTTGCCAAAACCATTGGCCGGACTCCCCATCAACCGTAAACGCCTTCTCCGTAGTCCTCCCGAACGTAGTTCTCGAACCGGGTGAACTCGCCCTTGAATACCAGCGACACTTTGCCGATCTCTCCGTTGCGTTGCTTGCCGATGATGACTTCCGCCACTCCCTTGTTCGGCGTGTCCTGATCGTAGGCCTCTTCACGGTAGATGAAGAGGATCAGGTCGGCGTCCTGCTCGATGGCCCCGGACTCGCGCAGGTCCGACATCATCGGCCGCTTGTTGGTGCGCTGCTCGACGCTCCGGTTGAGTTGCGACAAGGCGATCACGGGGATATTCAGCTCCCGGGCCAGGCCCTTCAACGAACGGGATATCAGCGAGATCTCCGTTGTGCGGTTCTCGCTGGATCCATCGACCTGCATAAGCTGCAGGTAGTCCACGACGATGAGTCCCAGGTCGTGCTCGCGTTTGAGGCGCCGGGCGCGGGCGCGCACGTCGGTGGGTGACAACGACGGCGCATCGTCTATGAAGATCGGCGCGTCCTTCAACAGGCTCATGGCGGACTCGATGCTCACCCAGTCCTGCTGCGACAGATCGCCCGCGCGCAAGGCCGATTGACTGACGCGGCCGATGGACCCGATCAACCGGAACGCGATCTGCTCCTTCGACATTTCCATGCTGAGAATGCCCGTGGAAATCTCGTTTTTCAGCGCAGCGAACTCCGCGATGTTAAGCGCCAGGGCCGTCTTGCCCATGGCGGGGCGGCCGGCGATCACGATCAGGTCGCCCCGCTGCAGGCCCGCCGTCTTCTCGTCGAGGTCGCTGAAACCGGTGGCCACACCGGTGATGCCGCCCTCGCGCTCGCTGAGTTCCTGTAGCCGGTCCCAGGTATCGGGGAGCAGCTCACCGACCGGCTCGACGGCGCCCCGGCGCAGTCCCCGGTCGGCGATCTCGAAGACGCGCTGCTCCGCCCGGTCCAGGAGTTCAACGACCTCGCGTCCCTTGAATTCGTAGGCGCTTGCAGTGATATCGCCCCCGGCCTCGATGAGTTGCCGCAGCAGGGCGCTATCGCGCACGATCTTCGCGTACGCCTCTATGTTGGCGGCCCCCGCGGAATCGCGCACCAGTCGCGCCAGGTAGGCACGCCCTCCGCCATCCGCCAACCTTCCCTGTCTCGCCAGGTGCTCTGCGACCGCGACGGCATCCGGATGTTGGCCCTTCTCCGCGACCTCCGCGATCGCCTTGAAGATGAGCCTGTGGTCCTTTCGGTACAGTTCGCCCGCAGACAACGCGTCGGCCACCTGATCCCAGGCCCGGGTGTCGAGCATGATGCCGCCCAGCAGCGCCTGTTCGGCTTCAATGGAGTTTGGAGGCTGCCGTATCATCCGTGCCGCAACTTCGCGCACGACACCCTTGTCGCGCGACTGCGAATAGCGGTTCATGATGATCGGTCGATGCGACACATGGGGTCGCGTTTTGGCGATTGCACGGCCGATGTGTCAGCTATCAACCGTATGCGACGCACCCTGTCGCATCGCTGCGGCACGATGTGGCGGACCGTACGGATCAGGGTACCGTCATAGCAAGCCACCAAGAGCGTTTTCTGCCCGCCGCCAACGCCGCACTACGACGGTCGGTGATCGGGTTCGCCGACGGATAGGCGGAAGGGACAACGATGAGCCTAAAATCACGTATGCGAACCGCCACCGACACGACATTACGCCACCTGGCGATGCTCACAGCCATCCCCACCCTGCCGCACAGCAAGAGCACGCGGAAGATTCTCGAGGAATTACGCGGCAAGGATCCGGACTTCGACGTGAACGTCCGCACGATCCAGCGTAGCCTCGAACAGCTTTCCCGGGTGTTTCCCATTGCTTCGGAGACCCGCGGCCGGTCCAACCACTGGTATTGGACGGATCGGGACGCGTTGACGCAAATCCCGGCGATGAACGAATCGACAGCGTTCGTGCTGCGCCTGGCCGCCGATTACCTGCGACCGGTCATGTCGCCGGAGACATTGAGGGTGCTCGGTCCGTATTTCCGGCACGCCGGGAAGATTCTCGCCGGCACGGAACTGGGGCGCTGGACGGACCGGGCGGCCATCATCGCGCAGGGGTTGGAACTCACACCGCCGGACGTTTCGCCCGATGTGCAGGAGACCGTTTACGCCGCACTGATGAAGCACCGGAAGGTCGAGGTGGACTACCGCGGCAAACACGAAGCGGAGTCAATGCGCATCGTGCTGAATCCATTGGGCATCGTGGTTCGCACCGGAATCGTCTACCTGGTAGCCACATCCTGGAAGTACCGGGACATCCGCCACTACGTGCTGCACCGCATGAGCGAGCCGCGGTTGACGGACGAACCGGCAGATACGCCGCCGGATTTCCGGCTGGCCGACCACCTGGGCGACGACAGCCGGTTCGCGTATCCGGCCAGCGGCGACAACCTGGCGCTGCGCGCCCTGTTCCACGCGGGCGCCGGCGCGCACCTGACCGAAAGCCGCCTCGCTGCGGACCACCGCGCCACCCGGCAGGAGGACGGGCGCGTGCTGGTGGAGGCCACCGTGGCCGACACCGCCGAATTGCGCTGGTGGCTGGCGGGATTCGGAAGCTCGGTGGAGGTGCTGGAGCCGGGGTCGTTGCGGGAGGAGTTTCGGGAGGAGGCGCGGAGGCTTGCCCGAATCTATGTGTCGGGTACGGGCGCAACGGAGCCGATACGGTAATGGCACGCGCCGAAACGGCAAAATACACTGACGTTGTGCGGCTTCGCCTGGCGCTCGGAGTCCTGTAACCCTGAATGTCGAGCAGTTAGGAGGAGTCCCCGTCCCGTGAGCGATTCAACCGTTCATGCCAAGTACCAACCCAAACCGTTCCGACATTTCATCCGTACGCGCCCACGGCTCTCCGGGCAGCCTTCGGATCAGCTTGGTAAACACCTCAGTGAACGCGCCGTGCACCCATTCTTCCGTCAGCCGCCGCGCTTCGCCTGGCTCCAGCAAGGGTCGGATATCCGCCAAGAGCCCGGGATTCCCGAGTATGGCGAACATGCGCTCCTCCGCCTGCGCCCGTGACACCGTCTGTTCCTGCCGCTCCAGATAGCGTTTGAACAACTTTACGACGCGCACGGAATTCAACTGATCGAGCACGAAAAGTCCGTGGGCAACGTCAAATAGGTCACGTCCCTTGTTGCGCTGTAGCAGCGCCCGAAACTTTGTCGCGAGCATTTCCTCTGGAGAAAACGTCGGGATCGAGGCCCTTCCTGAAAACCACGGGTTATCGATCTCGTACTGGATTTCGAGTGGACCGTCGTAGGCGGCCGTTTCGCGCGTCCCGATCTCGACTTTGAGGCGCAACGGCGGCCCTCCGTCTTCGGCGTCGGCGCGGAATCGGAGCTTTGGCGCTACCGGGCTCGGGTCATATCTCGCTTGCCCGAGCCAAAGAAGGACCTCGCGCACGCGGTCGAGAATCGGCCCGATCGCTCCGTGGGCCGTGCGGACAAGATCAAGATCCTCGGAGTAACGCAGTGGCTTCTGAAAGTGCAGTTTGTGCAGCGCAGTTCCACCCCTGAACCGCAACTGCTCTTTCAGAAATTCATCGTTAAACAGTTCGACGACGGCACGGCTGATAATGAGATCCTGCTCGATTTGCCGGGGCTCCGTCCAAGGGGCCACATGGCCCCAGGCGACAATGTTCTGCGCCGGGATCATTCATCCGGCTCCGGCGCCCTGCGCACTTTGACACGCCAACGATCATCGCGTTCCACCGGCTCCGGCGAAAAACCGGGATTGCTCGCTTGCGCCGGGTCCAGCTCGGTCCATGAGAAGGCCCGGCCCCTCCAAAGCGCCTCGTGTAGGTCATTGGCGCACTGCCCATGCCCGAGCCGATCCAGCAAATGACCTAACCGCTGCCCGACCGAACGCTCGAACGCACCGGACAGCTTCGCCAGTTTGCGAGAGTCAAGCCCGTCACCTAGATCGGCAAGCACTGTGACGATCCGGTCAAGTCCGCCCGCCGCGCGCGGGTATCGCAAGAGGTCAAACGCGGTCAATTCAATGCCTGATATCTTCATGCTGCCCGTATCCGTCTTGTGATCCCGCACTCCATCGGCGACCGCGCCCATGTCCTTGCGGTAGTGGAAAACAATGTCCGAGCGGCCGGCCCGTATCTCCGCAAGTTGCCGATCCGTAACCACCTGAAATTGCATCACGGCCTGGTGGGTTGCGCCGTGCAACTCCGCCGCCTTGAGCAGTGCGACATAGTACGGCCGCTTCGCATGCGCCATCAGCGCGTCGATATACCACGAGGGCGGCGGGGCTCCCCACGCGAGGAACTGCGGCGGAACGATGACATAGAAACCACGCCTTGGCTTTATTAGATTCTTGCGTCTTTGCTGCCTTTCTGCCGCATCGAGCAACGCGCCCCTGCCGATGCCGAGCGCGGCCCGCGCGTCGGCATCGGAAAACACAACTTGCCCTCGGGAAAGCAGCTGCGTGAGATAGGAAGAGAAGGTGGAGCGTTTTGCATATATCATACTTAATAATCCGCTGATTACGCGGAGATTCTAATATATTTCAGTTTTTCTGGAAGAATCATACTCGAAAATCCGCAAATAGCGCGGAAATCGCCATGTCCGCGTATCGGCAAACGGCGACAAACTGGCGCTGCGCGCCCTGTTCCACGCAGGCGCCGGCGCGCACCTGACCGAAAGCCGCCTCGCTGCGGACCACCGCGCCACCCGGCAGGAGGACGGGCGCGTGCTGGTGGAGGCCACCGTGGCCGACACCGCCGAATTGCGCTGGTGGCTGGCGGGATTCGGGAGTTCGGTGGAAGTGCTGGGGCCTGCTTCGTTGCGGGAGGAGTTTAGGGAGGAGGCGCGGAGGCTTGCCCGAATCTATGTGTCGGGTACGGGCGCAACGGAGCCGATGAGGACAATAGGAATTTGATAATTCAGGCAGCGTCGACTGAGATCCATAATCGCTTACATAATATCCATGACCCACGATGGGAAGAAGCAAAGCGGATCATTCTTGGAAGTCCATAACTTGCTACATCGTCTCTCTGCACCTGGGATTGAACTCGTGTACATTCCCCCCGACACGCGGATCTTCGAAAAGACATTTGATCGAGTTGTTGCGGGTTGGACCAGTGAACAAAAGCGAATCGAGGTCAAGAATCAGAATTTTTCGAATATCGGAGTCGTCTAAGTTCAGCTAAAAAAGGGTAGCCCCAACGAGCATGACTTCAAGTACATCTACTTCGACGAAGTCGCCAACATTGTCGAACAGCAAGGCGACCTCGGCTCGCTTTTCGCGAATTTCCTTCGGCAATGGACAGAGCCTGCCGGAGCCCGGAATCCGAAAGGCCTTCCTCTCCGTCCGTGACCTCCCACCCCAGACTCTCCAAATCCAGCTTCCTCTCCAGAGCCCAGTGCCACCTCCAGCTCTGGTATGGCTACCACGCACGGGATCTGGCCGCCGATCCAGGCGACACTCTACAGGCGGTCTTCAATACCGGCCATGTGCTGCGGGTTCAACCGCTTGTCGGTCAATGCTTGCCGTCATTGCTCAATGGGGCATGCTGAGTCCGCGCCGGCGAACTCACCATAGCGGTCGCCGAAGACGAGGCCGACTTCACGAAAGCAGCAGGCGTCACGCGATACAATCCTCCGGCGATTGTTCAGGGGGCGGAACGGCAAGAAACAACACGATGTACTCAAGATGAGTTTCGAAGCGGGTCAGCCGTTAGTCTACATCCCCAATGTCAGGGGAAAGCCGTTGGCCTATATTCGCGATTTCAGCGGATAGTTCCACGCGCAGCTCTGCAATGTCACCTCTCATGCTGAACATCAGCCAGTGCAGGCCGCCGACCGCGACGAGAATCGCCAGCAGCAGAACGCGATCAAGTCGTCCGTTATTCATGCCACAAAGCCTATTACGGCGAAGAAACTTTCGTCAACGGTCAGTTTCTTGGCAAGACTCGCAGTTATTGTTGCTCCGATTGCGCTGCGGGGACACGGCTCGACCGCGCCCCCCCCCGACACGAACTTTTGATGGACTCAGCAATCCAGAGGGTAGAACACCAGGTTCGCAATCAGGCAACGATGGATAGGTTTGTCCGAATAGGACAATCTCATTTCTTCACGACGTATTTCGTCGCGTTGCTATCGAACACATCTGAGACCGACCATGAAACTCAAGCCCATCAGAAGCGACCTGGAGTTGGACCGTGCGCTGGAGCGAATCGATGAACTGTGGGGGGCGAAACCCGGCACGGCACCGGGCGACGAACTGGACATTCTGATGCTCCTTGTCGAGAGATACGAAGAGGAGCATTTCCCGATTCCGGCTTCCGACCCGATCGAAGCCATCAAGTTCCTGATGGAACAGAACGAATTGAGCCGGAAAGATCTGGAGCCCTACATCGGCGCGCGCGGGCGGGTGTCCGAAGTGCTGAACCGGAAGCGAAATCTGACGCTGCCGATGATCAAGCGGCTGCATGAGGGCCTCAAGATTCCTTACGAGAGCCTGATTCGGTAAGGCATGGCATAACGCCTTGCCCCTCTATCACCAACCTCCCCAGGCTCTCCAAATCCCGCTTCCTCTCCGGCGCCCAGTGCCGCCTCCGCCTTTGGTACGACTACGACGCACGGGGTGCACGGGGTCTGGCCGCCGAACCCGGCGACACGCTACAGGCGGTCTTGGCTACCGGCCACGATGTCGGCGAGTTGGCTTGCGAGTGTTACTCGGTTCAACCCTCTGGCGATTGGTCGGGGGACGGGTCGGCAAGACGCGGCACGATGTACTCAAGAAGAGTTTCGACGCGGATCAACCGTTCGCTCAGGTCCGCGATGTCAGCGGATAGTCGTTGGTTTGTATCCGCAATGTCAGCGGACAGCCGTTGCTCTACATCCGCGATGTCAGCAGACAGCTCCACGCGCAGGTCTGCCATGTCGCGGTTCATGCTGAACATTTGCCAGTACAGGCCGCCGAGCGCGGCGAGAATCGCCAGCAGCAGGGCGCGGTCGAGTCGTCCGTTTTGCATGCCACCAAGCCTATGATGGCGAAGCAGATATCGTCAACGGCCAGTTTCCTGGCAAAACCCGCAGTTATTGCTGACCTGGTTGCGCCGCGGGCGCACGTCTCGACCGCGCTCCACCAATGCACCACAGCATCCAGCGATCGGGTTCGCCACCGGATAAGCATGGGGGACGACTGCGAGCGGCTCATGGTAACCACGACCGTCTTTGTCGCATGGCTCTGCGATGCTTTCGCGAACCGACTTGGGCGCACGAATGGTCAAACCAGTCTCGATCTCCAAAGCCTTACGACGGTACCTTGACCGGCTGCGTGGACGGACAAAACCAAGGAAACCCCTCAAGGCAGCGCCAGGCGAGTACTCCGACCTGAACCGATTCACCGGAGGGCTCAACGCAGGTGAACTGATTGTCATTGCGGGCCGACCGTCGACGGGCAAGACCACGCTGGCCTTGAACATCGCGCTGTCGGCAGCGGTCAACCGGGCAGTTCCAACTGCCATTCTCAGTCTGGGACTGTCCTGCGATCGGGTGGTATCGCGATTAATCGCGTCCATGGCGCGGGTTGACCGGTCCAGTTTGCGACGGCGCACATTGACGTCGAACGACTGGAAGCGGATCGAATTGGCCGAGGAAACACTCTCGCGCGCCCCGATTTTCATCTCCGAATCGATCAGCTTGTCAACAGCCCGGCTACCCCGCCTGGTGCGGGACCTCAAGGACGAAAACGGGCTCGGACTTGTGATCGTCGATGAACTTCAGGAGCTTTACCCGGCGGCATCCGACGTTTATGGAATTCCGACCGTCCGGACTGTTCCAAGAGCGTTGAAGAGCATGGCGAGGGAATTGGATGTCGCCGTTCTTGCGGTATCGCGGCTGAGTCGACGGGTTGAACGGCGCGGCAGCAAGCGCATGGTGCTGTCCGACCTCTGGGGGTCGGGTGTCGAGCACGATGCAGACCTGATCGTTTCGCTCTTCAAGCGCGATTTCTATATCTGGGGTCGTCTTGGAAGTTTGAAGCACCACGAGATTCCCAAGAGGAAGTAAGCCAGTTGGCCACGCCCGGAACATGAGATATCCACCCAACTCCACGGAAGCCGAACAAGCCCTATACTGAGGACTTGCTGCATTCCGGGACCCACATTCCGGGACCCGCCAGACATTTCCTTCGTTACATGACCAACTTCCCCAGACTCTCCAAGTCCCGTTTCCTCTCCGGCGCCCAGTGCCACCTGCGGCTCTGGTACGACTACCACGCGCGGGATCTGGCCGCCGAACCGGGCGACTCGCTACAGGCGGTCTTCGCTACCGGCCATGAAGTGGGCGAGTTGGCCTGCGAGCGTTACCCGGGCGGGCACTTCGTTGCGCACGATCATTGGCATATTGCCGACGCGCTGGCGGAAACACGCAAAGTCCTTGACGAAGGTACCGCCCCCGCCCTGTTCGAGGCAGCCTTCATGCACGAGGGATTGCTCGCCCGCGCGGACGTGATCGAGCGCCTGCCAGGGGGAGGCTGATCGAGGTCAAGTCCACGACCCGGCTGAAGGACGTATTCGTCCTCGACGCGGCCTTCCAGCTTTGCGTATTGCGCGGCGCGGAACTGGACGTGCGCGAGGCTGCGGTGATGACCCTGGATCGGAGCTACGTTTTCGACGGCAGGCGGCTCGACCTGGGCGCGCTATTCAAGTTGCACGACGTACTCGAGCAGGCCGAAGCGTTCCTCGACACCGTCGACGGGCAGGCGCGGGAGATGCAGGCGTTGATCGCGGATGCCGCTCCGCCCGCCATCGCACCCGGCGACCACTGCTTCACCCCCTACGAGTGCCCGTACCATGGGCATTGCACGCGCGGCCGCGTCAGCCCGGACCACGGCATAGGCGAACTTCCGTGGCTGAGAGCCGATCGCCGTGCGCAACTGAAAGACGCGGGCATCGAAGAAATCCGGGACATCCCGGACGAATTCCCGCTCACCGGCCTGCAGCAAGTCGTCCGCCGGGCCGTGCGGGAACGGAACGCCGTGGTTCACGGGGACATTTCAGACAAGTTGGCCGGGCTCGCGCCCCCGGTGCGCCACCTGGATTTCGAAACCTTCGCGCCGGCCATCCCGCGCTTCGCCGGCACGCGACCCTACGACTCCGTTCCGTTCCTCTTCTCGGTCCACACCGAGCGCGACGGCTCGCCGCCCGGGCATTCGGACTACTTGCACGAGCAGGACGACGACCCGCGCCCGAGGGTCGCCGAGCGGCTGCTTGAGGCGGTAGGCGCCGAAGGGTCCATTTGCGCGTATTCCGGGTACGAACGACAAGTCATCAACGCCCTGGCCGCAGCGTTGCCCGACAGGTCCGACGAACTCGCCGCCGTTTCCGCACGGCTGTTCGACTTGCTACCGGTCGTGCGCAACACCTGCTATCACCCCGAATTTCGGGGCTCGTTCTCGATCAAGAGCGTGCTGCCGGTGCTCGTGCCGGGCATGGACTACGGCGATCTCGCGGTCGCCGACGGCCAGACGGCGTCGGCCCGCTACATGCAGGCGCTCAGGAGCACCGACCGCCGGGAGCGCCAGCGCACGTTCGCCGACCTGCGCGCCTATTGCGAGCGCGATACGTTGGCGATGGTGCGGCTGCGCCAGGCGCTCGGCGCCCTGTAGCCCGTCGCCGCTCTCGCGCACGTATTCGGTTGGCGCGATGGATACGGAACTCGGTCGAGCCCGTGTCGGCGTACCCCGGTAGGCGACTGCCAATGCAAATTTCGGGCTATTCCCCCACGAAGTCCGGCGGCTTCTCCGAGCCCTCGCCGAAGAAGAACTTCTCCATTTCCTGCTCCAGGAAACGCCGCGCCTTGGGTTCGATGGGCGTCAGGCGGTATTCGTTGATCAGCATGGTCTGGTGACCGAGCCAACGCTGCCAGGCGATCTTCGAGACGTTGTCGTAGATCCGCTGGCCCAGTTCTCCGGGATAAACGGGACGGTCGAGCCCCTCGGCTTCCGTGCCGAGAGTGATGCAATGGACGGTGCGGCTCACTATGACGTCTCCCTTGTGTGATGCGGTCCGTTCAACGGGTGCTGTCTCTTCAGCAGGACCGCGATGGGTGCGGCAACACCGACTCGGGCCTCCTGCCCGGGGTTATACCAGAGCCACCCGTCGCGATCCAAGAGTGCGTTCGCCGCCGCATCCAGCCGGACCTCCAGCGGGTGAATCATGAGATCGAAGTGGCTGAAGCCGTGTTTCAGGGGAGTGCCTGCCATGTGCCCGGTGACGACCACGCCCAAATGGCGGCGGCACCAACTCCGCGGATCGTCCTCGGCCGCCAGTTCCGGCAGGCTGTAAAGCCCGCCCCAGATGCCGCTCGGCGGACGCTTCTCCAGCAGCACCTCCCGGTCCGTGTTGGTGATCAGCAGCATCCTGACGTTGCGTTGCGGCCTTGCTCGCCGCGGGCGAGGCGTGGGCAGCATCGCCTGCAGACCCCGAATGCGCGCCTTGCAATCCGCGGTCACCGGGCACTCGCCGCAGCGGGGCCGGGTGCGGGTACACAGCGTGGCGCCCAGATCCATGATCGCCTGGGTGTACTCGGCCACGCTCTCGTGGGGCGTGTATCGCTCGGCGTGCGCCCAGAGCGCCTTCTGCACGGCTGCGCGGCCGGGCCAACCTTCCACCGCCTCGTAGCGGGCCAGCACGCGCTTGACATTGCCGTCGAGAATCGGGGCGCGCTCGCCATGAGCGAGGGCCATGATCGCTCCGGCGGTCGAGCGTCCCACACCCGGCAACGTCATCAGCCCCTCGACGTTTGCCGGGAATTCGCCCCCGAAATCCCGCACGACCTTCCTGGCCGCCGCATGAAGATTCCGCGCCCGGGCGTAATAGCCGAGCCCCGCCCAGTATCCGAGCACCCGGTCGAGTTCCGCCGCGGCGAGTTCGTCCACGGCCGGAAACGCCGCCATGAACCGCGTGAAATAAGGCGCCGCGGTAGCCGCCTGGGTCTGCTGGAGCATGATTTCGGAGACCCACACGCGGTAGGGCGTTGGATCGATCTGCCACGGCAACCCGCGGCGGCCGTGAACATCGAACCAGGCAAGCAGCCGTTCGTGGAAGGGACTCATGTTCGCCGAAAATAACAATGTCGTCTGACGATGCTGTTGGGCATATCGGTCCGCTAATTCCTGGCGTCTGAGTACGGCGGGAGCCCGGGTGCGCCCGGTAATTTGCTAGTGGAGAGGTTCGTCGCCGAGTGCCGCGGGCAGCGCAAAATCGGCCAGCCGGGCGATGCTCCCCTGGCCGTGCGCCTTTGCGTAGTACCTCTCATCCGCTGTCAAGAACGTCGCGCCCTCGGTCAACAGGGATGTTGCGTGGTACAGCGTGTCGAACAGATGATGACGCAAGTGCGCCGATAGCTCCATTGCCAGACGATAGACGCTTGTCGACTCGACAACACTCCAATTCAATTGCTCAAGATCGGCCAGGTTCTGCGGAGCCATTTGCCGGTCAAGTCTGACCAGGACAGACGCGACTTCCGCGAGGAAGTGAGGCGGTTCGACCATCTCTATCCGCCCGTCACGAACGACACGCAGAACATCCGTGGCGGTGACAGAATCCGTTTCACCAGCGCGTCCCCTGACAAACCACTTCACCGCCACGCTCGCATCGACGACAACGATCACGGCCTGCCTTCGATCCGTAATCGGTGGATTTCTTCGTCGCTGACCACCGGCGCCGTACGGCGCCTTCGTAGAATGCGCCGCACCGCACGGCGACTCTCTCGATTGTCGTGCTCGCGCGCCACTGCCTCGCGCATCAGATCCGCGATGATGGCGCTTTTGTTACGATTCTTGAAGGTTTCGTTGAAGGCTTTCTTCACGTCCTCCGGGACGCTGAAATTGACCGTGCCCATCGCAAGGCCTCCGCATTGTTGAAAATTTCAATAATACGGGCGGTCCGACAGCAGTTCAACGTCCCAATGTCTTCAAGAACCTCAGAAATGCAGCAGGCGCTGTGCAAATGCCCGGCGAATGCCTTTTGATCCTATTGCCCGGCTGGCCCGCACCTTCTCCGCCGTACTTCGCTACAATGGGGACCGTCGGCGCGGGCGTCGTATAATGGTTATTACCCTAGCTTCCCAAGCTAGAGACGTGGGTTCGATTCCCATCGCCCGCTCCAATCCGCACCGTGTAAGCTATGTCTCGCCAAGGACACCGAATCTGTAAGGGAGCGAATCCAGTGACCGCAGCCCCTGACTACCTGTTGCGACAGCTTCAGCGCGCCTTTGGGGGCGCGTTGCTGCTCGGCATGGCGACTGCGGCCACGGCCCAGGCGCCCATCGTTCAGCCCGGCGCGCCGGGAGAGTCGGCGCGGGAACTCACCGCCGAGGAAGCGACCGATATAGCCGTCACGAGCTATTCGCCCGCGGACGTGCGGTTCATGCAGGACATGATTCCGCACCATCGCCAGGCCGTCCAGATGGCCGAACTCGTGGCTGATCGCACCAATCGGGAGGAGGTGGTCGACGCGGCGGGGCGGATTACGCTCTCCCAGCAGGACGAGATGGAATTCATGGAGCGGTGGCTGAGCGATCGCGGCGAGCCGGCGCCGGACCCGGCGGACCACGCGGGGATGCATACCGGCCACCGGATGGCCGGCATGGCCACTCCGGAACAGATGGCTGAACTTGCCGGTTCCCAGGGTACCGATTTCGACCGGATGTTCCTTCAGCTCATGATCACCCACCATGAAGGCGCGGTGACGATGGTGGAGGAATTGCATGACCAGCCGGGTGCGGCCTACGACCCGTTGCTGTTCGAGTTCTCCAACGATGTCAATAACGACCAGACCGCCGAAATCGAGCGGATGCATGCCTTGCTCATCACGCTCTCCGACGACCCGCGCGCGGGTCTCGCGGCCGGCTTCGAGGACGCCGGTCAGGCGGTGATGAACCTGGAACTGGTGGCCACGCTGCCGAAACCACCCGGCTTCTTCGACCCGGAGAACCCGGCCGAACTGCCGCCGGAACGCCCGCGGGACGACGATGAAGATGACGAGGGCGAGGGCGAGGGCGATGATGACCGCGGGGGGGGCGACGATGACCCCGGGGATAATGGCGCCGGTGATGATGCCGAGGATGGCGAAGGCGATCGCGATGGCGACGATGCCCAGGACGACGAAGACGAGGACGACTGGGACCGCTCACCGCTGCTGAGCTTTGCCAACACCGACATGGCCTTCAGGGACGACGTCATGATCGCCGGCAGTTACCACGGATTCAATATCTATCGGCTGGACGAAGAAGGTGTGCCGCAGCCAGTCAGTTCCGTGGTGTGCCCTGGCGGGCAGGGCGATGTCTCGGTCGTCGGCGACCTGCTGATCATGTCGGTCGAACAGACCCGTGGAAGGCTCGACTGCGGACTCGAAGGCATCGCCGAGGACGTCAGCGATGACCGGTTCCGCGGGATTCGCATCTTCGATATCGGCGACCTGACCCGACCGGTACAGGTGGGCGCGGTCCAGACGTGCCGCGGCTCGCACACCCATTCGGTCGTCACGGCCGATGATGACCGGATCATCGTCTACAACTCCGGCACCTCCCGAATCCGCGACGAGGAGGAGTTGGAGGGCTGCATCGACGAATCGCCCGGCGACTACCGCACTGCGCTGTTTCGCATCGATGTCATCGAGATACCCGTGGACAATCCCTCGGAGGCGCGCATCGTCCACAGCCCCGCCGTGTTCGCCGACCCCGAGGACGGCACCCTGGCAGGGCTCTGGCGCGGGGGCGACCATGGCGACGAATCCCAGGAAACCAATCGCACCGACCAGTGTCACGACATCACCGTGTTCCCGGAACTCGGGATTGCCGGCGGCGCGTGCTCGGGCAACGGCATCCTGTTCGATATATCCGATCCGCAAAACCCGCAGCGCATGGACGCGGTCGTGGACTCGGGCTTCGCCTACTGGCACTCGGCGACTTTCAACAACGACGGTACCAAGGTCCTGTTTACCGATGAGTGGGGCGGCGGCGGCATGCCCAGGTGTCGTGCGTTCGATCCGCTGGACTGGGGCGCGGACGCCATCTATGACATCGTCGACGGTCAACTTCAGTTCCGCAGCCATTTCAAGATGCCGGCGCCGCAGACTGAAAAAGAGAACTGCGTGGCGCACAACGGCTCCGTCATCCCGATCCCGGGACGCGACATCTTCGTACAGGCCTGGTATCAGGGCGGCATTTCCATTGTGGACTTCACCGATTCGTCCAACCCGATCGAGATTGCATACTTCGACCGCGGCCCCATCGATGAGGAACACATGATTACCGGCGGCTATTGGTCCGCCTACTGGTACCAGGGAAAAATCTACGGTACCGAGATCGTTCGCGGGCTGGACGTGTTCTCCCTGGTGCCCAGCGAGTACCTTTCCGAAAGCGAAATAGCGGCAGCTTCGCTGGCGGACCAGGGCAACGTGTTCAATCCGCAGCAGCAACTGCGCTATGGATGGCCGGCCGAGCCCGTCGTCGCCCGGGCCTATCTCGATCAGCTCGAGCGCGAAAATGCGCTGGACGACGCGCTAGCTGCCGACCTGAATACGGCGCTGGAACGCTCCGCATCGACGCTTCAGGACGGTGCGCGCGACGAAGAACTGGCCGCTCGACTTGAATCGCTGGCGGCAGCGGTGGAAACAGAAACCGGCGGCGGGATAACAATGAGGCGGCAGGCCGCGCTGGCAGAAACCATGGGCGGGATCGCGGCCAGGATACGCTGAATCACGCTATCGGGCGCGCCATAATTTGAAGCGGTTGCGCTCACGCTTGTAATCGAACTCATCGTCCCAGTCGAGTGTTCCGAAAAGTTCCAGCAACCGCCCCTGTTCCCGTCGAGCGATGAACTCGCGCAAGGCTTTGTTCACCGTCGCTTTCTTTGTATTCTCGCCGCCGACTTCCAATGCCTTGTTGAGCAAAGACGGATCGATTGCCAGATTCGTTGCCATTGTGTTGCCACTTGCACACTCGTTCACATAAAACCTAATTCAATGGGACGATACCGTCAATCGCGCTCTCGCCATTGTCGTAAGATGCCGGGGAAACAACCAGCCATGACCCAGCCCCACCATCGAAAGGTCCGCAGTTTCGTGCAACGCGCGGGGCGGACGACGTCAGCGCAAAAGCGGGCGCTCAGGGACCTGATGCCGCGCTTCGGCATCCCGTTTCGGAAGCGCACCCTGGATCTCTCCTTCGTGTTCGGAAGGCGAGCGCCGATTGTGCTCGATATCGGCTTCGGTGACGGAACGGCCCTGTTGACGCTCGCCGCCAACAACCCGGACCTCGACTACCTCGGCATCGAGGTCCACGAACCGGGGATCGGCCACCTCCTGTTGCAACTGGAACGCGCCGGGCTCGACAACGTTCGCATCATCGCCCACGACGCGGTGGAAGTGGTTGAGCTCATGTTGCCTCCCGGGCAGGTGGACGCCGTCAACCTGTTTTTTCCGGACCCCTGGCCCAAGAAACGCCACCACAAGCGCAGGATCGTGCAGCCGAGCTTCGTTCGAGACATTGCCCGGGCCCTCAAGCCCCGGGGAATATTTCATGTCGCGACCGACTGGGCCGGCTACGCGGAGCATGTGGTGTCGGTGCTGGACGGTTGCGAGCAGTTCGAGGCGCTGTCGTCCCGACAGGCTACGTCGGAGCCCCTGGTCGACCGTCCGACCTCGAAGTTCGAACGTCGCGGCATTGCACTGGGACACACCGTGACAGATATTCATTTTCGCCGGATCGCGTGAGCATTGCCTTCTCTTGCCGCGTCTCGCGACCCCGCTTCCAATCAAATCCCGACAGCGCGGTCCGCCGATGCCTTGGTGTTCTGAACCAGAATCGATAGAGTAGCCCCACAAGGCCGCGCGGATGGCCGTACGCGGCACCCAGCCAATCCAGCACCGCCAGGAAGGATTCGATGATGTTCAAGAACTACCGTTTACTGTTCCCGCTGAGCCTGACCGTCTTTGGCCTTGGATTCATCGCCGGAGACATCGTTCGGTTCACGGGCATTGCCGAAGCCCAGCCTGCCAACCGGGTGTTCGAACTTCGGACTTATACGACGCATCCCGGCCGACTCGACGACCTGCACGCCCGTTTCGCCAACCACACAACCGCGCTCTTCGAGCGCCACGGCATGACGAATATTGGCTACTTCAGCCCGCAGGATGCCCCTCTTGCGGAAAACACGTTGATCTACGTCCTCGCACACGACAGCCGCGCCGCAGGCGAGGCAAGCTGGGCGGCATTCAGGGACGATCCGCAATGGCAGCGCGCCTTCGACGAGAGCAGGCGTGACGGCCCTCTTATTGAAAACGTGGTGAGCATCTTCATGGATCCCACGGACTACTCGCAGATGATGTAGGCGGATACTGCCAATTACGCCTGCGCGAGGCCGCCGAGCCAGCGATTTCGAATCTCCGCCAGTTCATTCTCATCCGCGACCACCTGGCCATCCTCGACACGCAGCGCCACGGCTTCCAGCGTCTCGCCCGGGCAGGGCCCGCCGACGCACACGCCGTCGTCTATCCGGAACAGGGCCCCGTGCGAATTGCACAGGATCAGGTCGCCCTCGCGATTCAGAAAACGGTCGGGCTGCCAGTTCAGCGGGTTGCCGGCGTGGGGGCAGCGGTTGACGAAACCGCGGACCTGACCGCCCTTGCGCACGGCGAAGAACTCCAGGGGCCAGACGCCGAACCCCCACTTGAACTCGCGGCTGCCGGGATCCGCCAGTTCGTCCAGGCGGCAGAGTACGACTGTGCCGGCGTTCACGTGCCGCCGCGACGATCCCGCGCCGTCTTCCGGGCGATCGCCATTGCCAGCAGGATGGCGGGAACGCCCATGGCCGAAGCGTAGAGGAAGAAGGTCACGTAGCCGGTCGAGTCGACCATCATCCCGGAGAATCCGCTCAGCAGCTTGCCGGGCAGAATCATCAGCGACGTGAACAGAGCATACTGAGTGGCCGTGTAGTTGGCGTTGGTCAGGCTCGAAAAATAGGCGATGAATACGGTACTCGCGAACCCAAGCGCGAAATTGTCGGCGCTGATCAGTACCGCAAGCCAGCGGATATCCGCCACGCCATGGCTCGCAAGCGCGGCGAAACAAAGGTTGGTTATGGAAAGCAGCGCGGTGGACACGATCAGCGGGCGAATCGGACCATACCGGCTGACGATGACGCCGCCCAGCAGTGCGCCACCAATGGTGACCCCAAAGCCGAATATCTTGGCCACGGTGGCAATCTCGGACAACGTATAGCCGATGTCCAGGTAGAACGGGCTGGCCATGATGCCGAGCAGCAGGTCGCTGACTCTGGACAATGCGATAAACGCCAGCAGCAATATCGCAAACCGGCCGTTGCGTTTGAAGAACTCGACGAAGGGACCGACGATAGCGTCACCGAACCACCCCGCGAATCGCGCCGCTGTGGGTCCTCCGTGTCCCCACCCCATGCCGGCGATCGGGCCGGTTTCCGGTTCACGGATGATCAGCACCGTAACCAGGCCGACGGACATGCACAGCGCCATCGCCGTGTAGGCGGCGCCCCAGGAGTAGAAGTCGGCGACATAGAGCGCGCCGGCGGTTCCCACGAGCACGGCCAACCGGTAACCGAGTTGGTAAGTGGCCGCCATTGCGCCCTGGCTCCCGGCCTCCACCGCCTCGATTCGGTAGGCGTCGATGGCAATATCCTGAGTCGCCGAACAGAAAGCGACGGCGACCGAGAGCAGTGCGATCGTCGTCAGCGCAGCGCCGGGGTCGGCGCCTGCCATACCCAACAAGCCCGCTGCGATACCCAGTTGGGCAACGAGCATCCAACTCCTGCGCCGCCCCAGGGCGCGAGTGATGACAGGCAGCGGCAGGCGGTCCACCAGCGGCGCCCAGAAGAACTTGATCGAGTAAAGCAGCCCGACCCAGGCAAACATGCCGATGGCCGATTTTTCCACGTCATGGGTTCGCAGCCACGCGGTAAGGGTTGTGAATACCAGGGGGAACGGCAGCCCGGCGGAAAACCCCAGGAACACCATTCCGATGACCCGTGGCTTGACGTAGACAAGAAAACTCTGGCGCCAGTGGTCCGCCGCTGGGGCAGAAGCATTCGTCATGGGGTGGGCGCGACCGTTCCCGACCGCCCTGTGGCTTCGGATGCGCTGTATGATACAGGAGCGGGTTTCCCCTGATCATGCAGAGCCACAAGACGCAATTTCTTGAGTTGTCCCTCGAACTCGGCGCACTGCGCTTTGGCGAATTCGAACTCAAGTCCGGGCGGATCAGCCCGTATTTCTTCAACGCCGGTCAATTGAGCACCGGCCGCGCTGCCGCCAGTCTCGGTCGGTGTTACGCCGCAGCCCTGTCCGCGGCCGGTATCCGCTTCGACATGCTCTTCGGTCCCGCCTACAAGGGCATTAGCCTGGTGGCGCTGACCGCTGCCGCTTTGGCGGAACACCACGGTAAGGATTACCCGTTCGCGTACAACCGCAAGGAAGCCAAGGACCACGGCGAAGGCGGCTCGAGCGTCGGCGCGGCCATTTCCGGCCGTGTCGTCGTCGTCGACGACGTGATGACCGCCGGTACCGCGGTCACCCAGGCCGTGCAGATCATCAAAGCCGGCGGTGGCGTTGCCGCGGGTGTGATTGTCGCGCTCGACAGGCAGGAGGTCGCCGTCGGAAGCAGGCGCTCGGCCGTGCGCGAGCTGGGATGCCGGCTGGGCATCCCCGTATTGAGCATCGTCTCGCTGGACGACCTGGTAGCCCACATGCGGGAACGTCCGGAGTTCGCTCGGCATCTTCCGGCCATGCGGGCCTATCGAAAACGTTACGGGGCGAAATAGCCGACTCGTGCAGCCGCCGGCGCCGCGCTCCCCGCTGCGCCATCGGGTCTGGTCCTGCACCGCCCGCCTCGGGCGCGGACTCCCTGCCCGTCTCGCTCAGGTCGTGCCGGTGTGACCGAAACCGCCGGCACCGCGCCCGCTCTCGGAAAAGGATTCCACGACTTCGAAATCCACCTGCACCACGGGCACGATCACCAACTGCGCGATGCGCTCGCCCGGCTCGATCCGAAAGGGCTCCGAACCGCGGTTCCAGCACGAGATCAGCAATTCTCCCTGATAGTCCGAGTCGATCAACCCTACCAGGTTGCCCAGCACGATCCCATGCTTGTGGCCGAGACCGGAGCGGGGCAGGATCACGGCGGCCAACCCGGCATCTTCCAGGTGAATGGCGATACCGGTGTGTATCAGCCCGCACTCGCCGGGAGACAACGTCAACGGTTCATCCAGGCATGCCCGCAGGTCGACGCCCGCCGATCCGTCGGTGCCGCGCTTGGGCAGGGGGATTTCCGTCCCGATCCTGGGATCGAGCACCTTCAGATGTACGCGGCGCGTGGAAGACGCTCCCATGAGAAGTTCCGGCGACTCTACCTGTGGAAAGGGCGGCTATCCCGCCTGCGTGGAACCCAGTTCGGAACGCGTCGCCTTGTAGCGCTCGGCGATCAACTGTATCAACCGCATGGCCACCACGGTCTTCGGGGCCTGCTCCAGAACCTTCTCTCCACCCTCCCAGAGTACGGTCAGCGAATTGGTCTCGAGGTCGAACCCGCAATCGCGGCCGACGCGGTTGGCGGCAATCATGTCCAGCCCCTTGTTTTTCATCTTGCCCCGTGCGTTCTCACTGAGGTTCTGCGTTTCCGCCGCAAATCCAACGGTAAGGGGCCGATTCTCCAATGCCGCCACGCTGGCGAGCGTGTCGGGCGAGCGCACCAGTTGCAGGTTCATCGTCGAGTCGGTTCGCTTGATCTTGTGGGGGGCAGCGCATTCCGGTTTGTAGTCGGAGATCGCGGCGCAACCGATGAAAATGTCCGCATCGCCAATCCACTGGTGGACACCGGCGTACATTTCCTCCGCCGTTTCCACATCCACCCGCCGGACACCCCGCGGTGTGGGCACGGCGACCGGCCCGCTCACCAGAATGACCTCCGAGCCGGCTCGCCGGGCCGCCGCCGCCAGCGCATATCCCATCTTGCCGGAGCTTCTGTTGGTGATGTAGCGCACCGGGTCGATGGGTTCCCGGGTGGGGCCGGCGGTGATCACCGTACGCAGACCCTTGAGGGACTGTGAACCGATGGCGACCGGCTCCGCGTATACGGAGCCGACGATATGCTCCGGCTCCACCATGCGGCCCGGGCCATCCTCGCCGCAGGCCTGATCACCATGCGCCGGGCCCAGAATCCGTACCCCGCGCCGTTCCAGAACGCGGCGGTTCGCCTGAACGGACGGATGCTGCCACATGGCCTGGTTCATGGCCGGCGCCAGCAGGACGGACGCCTGGCTGGCAAGGCACAGCGTACTCAACAGCCCGTCCGCCAGGCCCGCGGTCAGCGACGCCATGAAGTTTGCGGTCGCCGGCGCCACCAGCACCAGGTCGGCCCAGCGGGCCAGCTCGATATGGCCCATCGCGGCTTCCGCGCCTTCATCCCAGAGATCATCCCGAACCCGACGGCCCGACACGGCTTGAAAAGTCAGCGGCGAAACGAACTTGGCGGCTCCCGGCGTCAGGACCACCTGCACCCGGGCGCCCTTCTCCCGCAATCGCCGCACAAGTTCCGGGCTCTTGTACGCGGCAACCCCTCCGGTCACACCGAGAATAACGCGGATCCCGCTGTTTTGTTCACTTTTGGGCATGTTGACGGTTCAGCATATCCCCTGAAACACCGGTTTGCCACTGAACGATGCCCTTGGTTCAGGTACGAATTGCCGATTTTCTTCTACTGCCAATCGATCCGATGCCCGTCAAGATTTCGCGAAACCCTGGCAGTGGAGTGGATGTGGGATTGAGCAACTGGCCGCCGTCGGAGCGGCCGCGGGAAAAACTGCTGAGAAATGGAGCGCGAAGCCTGACCGACGGCGAGTTGCTCGCTGTTCTGCTTGGACATGGAACAGCCCATGAGGACGCGCTGGAGCTGAGCCACCGGCTGCTGCGCGCCTGCGGCGACCTGAGCCGCGTGCTGACGGCCAGTCCGGTCACGTTGCGGCAGGCGCCCGGTCTCGGGCCCGCCAGGATCGCCCGGATCAAGGCGGCGCTGGAATCCGGCCGTCGCCACCTGGAGGCGCCCGTACCCCACCGCAGCGCCCTCAGCGCCCCGGAGGACGCGGTGCGGTTCTTTCGGGCCCGGTTGGCGGATTTGCCCCACGAGGTATTCAGCTGCCTTTTCCTCGACACGCGGCACCGGTTGATTCGCTACGAAGAGTTGTTTCGCGGAACCGTGGACGGCGCCGCGGTGTATCCCCGCGAGGTCCTCAAGCGCGCGCTGCATCACAACGCCGCGGCGGTGATATTCGGGCATAACCACCCGTCGGGCGTCTCCGAACCCAGCGAAGCGGACCGCGGCATCACTCTCAAGCTTGGCCGGGCGCTGGCGCTGGTGGATATCAGGCTCCTCGATCACTTGGTGGTTACGCGCGACGGGCATGTCTCGCTGGCGGAGCGGGGCTGGATATAGCCTTGGCCAACGGGTATAGTGCGTCGCCTCCAATGCGTGGCGGCCTGCGTCAGGAGCCATGTGTCGTGAGCACCTTTGAGGAGCAGTCCAATGTCGAGAGTTTGCCAGGTGACCGGCAAGGGCCCGATGTCGGGTAACAACGTTTCGCATGCCCACAACAAGACGCGGCGGCGTTTTCTGCCGAATCTGCATACCCAGCGTTTCTGGCTGGAGAGCGAGCGGCGTTTCGTCAAGTTGAAAGTCTCGCGCAAGGGCCTGAGAATCATCGACAAGAAGGGCATCGAACAGGTCGTCAAGGACCTGCGCGGGCAAGGTCGGAAGATATAGGAGGCAGCAGGTGCGAGAGAAAATCAGACTGCGGTCAACGGCGGGGACCGGCCACTACTACACCACGACCAAGAACAAGCGCCTTCATCCCGAGAAGATGGAAGTGAAGAAGTACGACCCGCGCGTACGCAAGCACGTCATCTACAAGGAAACGAAGATCAAGTAACGCTCAGGGCTTCGGCCCGGCGTACGCCGCGGGTTCGGCCGCGCCTACCCCGCCAGGCCCGGGGTCGGGCGAAACGACTTCAGATACGCCGAAAACTCCTCAAGCGCCTTGATCCCGCTCGCCTCGGCCCGGCTGCACCACCGCATGAGTTCCGCCAGCAGACGCTCGTTGCTCAGGTCGGTCGTCTCCCAGAGCGCCTTCAGTTCGTTGCGGTACTCCATCACCGTCTTCAGGCCGGGATACTTCTCCATCAGTTCCGCCAGCCGCTCCTGCGACTGATTGTCCAGCAGGCTGGGATGGCGGGTCAGCCAGCGCTTAACGCGGCGGACCGGCGCCTTCGCCTTGCCCTTGTACTGACGGATCTCGCCTCGCAGCACGGGAAACGTCACGCTCCTCCTGTAATGCCGCAGCACATGCATGCGATTGATGAGTATGGAGCGCAGGGCGTCAATATCCGGATTCGTGGCCTCCTCCACCAGTTCGGGCTTCGGAGCCACGCGCCTGATCCGGGCAAGCCCGAGGGCCGCGAACAGCCGCAGGTGCCACCAGCCCAGGTCGATCTCCCAAGGGTGCTGGGAAAACCGGGCGGAACTCGGGAATGCATGATGATTGTTGTGCAACTCTTCTCCGGCGACGAACACCGCCAGCGGCCACAGGTTGGTGGAGGCATCGTCGGTTTCGAAGTTTCTGTAGCCCCTGGCGTGGGAAAGCCCGTTGATTATCCCGGCGGCAAGCAGGGGCATGGTGATCAACTGGAACCCGTACAACGCGATGCCCGGCAGCCCGAACAGGAACACGACCACGAAGAACAGCAAGCCGACGCCCACATTCGGCCAGCGGCTGTAGACATGGCGTTCCACCCAATCGTCAGGCGTTCCGCGACCGTACTTTTCCACGGTCTCCGGATTGCGCGCCTCCTTCCGGTACAGCTCCGCGCCTTGCAGCAGCACTGTCTTCAGGCCGACGAGCTGCGGACTGTGCGGGTCTCCGTCCCGTTCGCACATTGCATGATGCTTGCGGTGCACCGCCACCCACTGTTTGGTGATGACGCCCGTGTTCATCCACAGCCAGAACCGGAAAAAGTGCCGCAGCGCCGGGTGCAGGTCGACGGACCGGTGGGCCTGCTCGCGATGGTGATACAACGTGATGGCGATCAGCGTGACATGAACGCCGATCGCACCCGCGAGCACGTAGCCCCAAAAGCCGAGTCCGAGAATCCCGTAGTAGTGTTCGGCGATAAACTGCAGCACCGTTTTAGCTCCTTCGCCCGCGGAAATGCCACTATAGCTCAAGCGGAAACTCACTCCAATGCGCCATCGGAGAGCCAATGCGCCATCGGAGAGCGCAGCAATTCCCGCCAAGCGTCGAAAAGACCGATAATCGACTCGGAAATCACGCCCAAATGGCGAATTCAGCCGATCACGCGGGCCAAAACGGATGATCGAGCATCGTCAGCGGGAATCGCCGCGGAAAGCGCCAGGAAACCCTGATGCCCGAACTGCCTGAAGTCGAGACCACGCGCCGCGGGCTGCGCCCGCTGGTGGTTGGGCAGACGATCAGTTCGATCGCGGTACGGGAGCCGCGACTGCGCTGGCCCATCGAGCCCACGATCGACCGGCGGCTGCGCCACCAGACCGTCCGGGACCTTGCCCGCCGGGGCAAGTATCTGCTGATATCCGCCGGCGCCGGCACGCTGCTCGTGCATCTCGGCATGTCCGGCAGCCTGCGTTTCATTCCCGAGCATCGCGAGCCTGCGCGCCACGACCATTTCGATCTCGAGTTCGTTTCGGGCGCGATGCTGCGTTTCAACGACCCCAGGCGCTTCGGCAGCCTGCACTGGTCCGCCTCGCCCGCCACGCATTGGCTGCTGAAGAACCTGGGCCCCGAACCGCTGGGCGCAGAATTCAGCGGCGACTACCTCTGGCGCGTATCCCGCGGTCGCCGGGTTGCGATCAAGACGCTGCTGATGAACGGGCGCATCGTCGCGGGACTGGGCAACATTTACGCCAACGAAGCGCTATTCAGGGCCGGCATTCACCCGACAAGACCAGCCGGGCGCGTGTCGCGCAAGCGCTTGCAACAACTCGTCGAGGCAATTGGAGAGGTGCTGCGCGAGGCCATTCAGGCCGGCGGAACGACGCTGCAGGACTTTGTCGGCGGCGACGGCAAACCCGGGTACTTCCAGTTCGCCCTGGATGTTTACGGCAGAGCGGGGGAACCGTGCGCCCGATGCAAACGGCCCGTCAGCGTTCGCACCATCGCCCAGCGCGCTACCTACTACTGCGCGAACTGTCAGCGATAGCAACCCGTGGCGCAAGTCCCTCGGATTGGGCGGAAGACCGCCTCGCCGGTCTCGGCGCGACGCGGGACTTGCGCCACGGGCTGCTAATCGACTTCCACGTAGTCTTCGCAGGCGTCGGTGCGCAGCGTGAGACCGGGCCGCCAGCTCCAGACCTTGTGGCGGGTCTCTTCAAGGGGCGCGGTGAAATTCACCGGATCGTAAGCCCGGAAATCGTAGACCAACTGGCCGTCGGTGAGGGTGAAGCGCTCCTCGATCTCGACTTCCCCGCTCTGCGGAATGCCGATCAACGGCGGCAAATCGAAGTACGGCCAGCTGATCCGGGACGTGGTCACGACCAGCGTTTCATCTTCCCAGCGCCCGCGCGAGTATCCGAGTGGCGACGCGGGGATGCCGGACGGGACTTCATCCGCCGCCATGTGAATGAGCCGCGTCAGGTTATAGTTTTCGGAGCGCAACAGGATGTCTTCACCCTGTTGCTCGAACTGGATCGGACGGGCGCCCACCACTGTCATGACACGCGGCATGCCGGGAATCGCGCAATCGAGCACGGGATCGTGCCTGAGCCCATCGTAAGCCTGCCAGGCGGCCCGGGCATCCGGTGTCAGCGGCGGCTCCTCCTCCACGATGTAGGGCGTGCCGGTGTCACTCATCCACAGGCGGAACAACCCGCCTGACGAAGCGGCTTCGGTGACGGCCGCCGGTGCGGGAAGCGGGTCGCCGCCGATGTAATCGGCCGACCAGCGGGGATTCCCTGACCGTCCGAATACCAGTTCGGTTCCGCTGGGCAGAAGGATATGGGATGTCGCCAGCCAACGTTCCCTGCGGTTGGAAATCGAGCCCGCCGCCCTGATGCGGTCGCCGACCCGAATGTACCCATCCGTCAATCCTCGCCGGGCAAGCGTGCCGGCATCCGATCCCTCCAGGACCCACAGCTCCTCCGAACCATCCTCCGCGGACCCCTGAACCGTGATGGTGACATGGGGATTGCGCCATCTGACATCCACGACGACACCCTCGATCTCGCCGGCCGGCTGCTCGAAGAACTCACCCCGACCGTGATGGGCATTGGCCACCGCAGGAACCAGCATCGCCAAGGCGAGAAGCACACAGGGCCGATCAGAATCCATTTTCATTATTTTCATTAATGCACTGGACAACCTGAACCAATGTTGCGCCGCGAGTGAAAAAATTTCAAATGCAGTACTTGAAACTCGGCAATTCCCGATAACGACGCCAGCTCATGCGTCTTGGCCCGAAAAAACGGCGAAATTCGCCATTGGGGAGTGATCCTGCAGGCAGTTGCCGGGTCTCTCGACGCTTGGCGGGAATTGCCGCTTGAAACTGTGTTGCCACTTGTCTTTCGGTAGTTCCGGACCGGACAATGGAATCTCACCAGCTCGGTCGGAATATTTGACCGTAATCGGCTGACTTTCCCCCGGTTGGCAAGAATTTCGGATCAAGTCAAGGGCGCATCAACCGGGCTCGACCTCCCGCAAATGCCGCGCGACCGCAATACCGGCGCCGGCCCATCCGAGGAATCCTCCCACTCCCAGCAGCCAGGCCGCATCGGACAGGCTGAGCCCCGCGAGACGGTAGTCCGATCCGTACAGCTCCATCAGCGCGCGGGCCGGTGAGGCGACCAGGCCCAGCCCGAGGATGACGATCAGCGCAGCGAGTACGCCCGCGCCGAAGCCGTAGCAGAGTCCCAGGTAGAGAAAGGGACGCCGTATATAGCCGTCGCTGCCGCCAACCAGCTTGATGATTTCGATCTCTTCCCGGCGATTGCCGATCTCGAGGCGGATCGTGTTGCCGATGACGACGATCACCGCCAGGCCGAGCAGCACCGTGGTGACGTCCACCACGCGCCGCGCCAGATCCAGAATCGCCCGCAATCGTTCCAGCCACTCCGTATCGAGCTGCACCAGGGCGGTTTCCTCCAGCGTATCCAGTTCCTCAACGAGCCGATCGAGGTCGGCGCCCGTGCCTGCCGGACGCACGATGAGCGCGTGGGGCAGCGGATTCTCGTCCAGCAGGTCCAGCGCTTCGCCAAATCCCGAGTAGGCGCGGAATTCCGCCAGCGCGTCGGACCGGCTGAGCAGCTCGGCGCGCTCCACGTCGTTTCGTTGCCCGACCTGCCGAGCGAGCGCTTCGGCAGCCGTCTCTTCGACGGCCATCTCGAGATACACCGTAAAGTCCGCGGCCCCTTGCCAGGTACCGCTGAGCGCGCGCGCGTTGTCCACCATTACGCGCAGTCCGGCGGGTACGACCAGGGCGATGGCGATGACAAGGACGGTCATGAGGCTGCCCAGCGGCCGGTCAACCACTCGGGCGACGGCGCCGGTCAGGTTTTCGAGATGCAATGTCAGGTAGCGGGCGATCGCGTTCATGCCGGTTCTTCAGAGGGGCCCGCATCGGGGCTCGCCAATCTCCCGGCCTCGAGATAGAGCCGCCGGTAACTCATTCCGCTGATCAGCTCAAGGTCGTGGGTGGCGATGAGTACGGTGGCGCCCACGTCGTTGAAGCGCCCGAACAGGCGCATGATCTCCAGCGAGAGCAGCGGGTCGAGGTTGCCGGTGGGTTCGTCGGCGATGACCAACTCCGGCCGGCTGGCAACGGCTCTGGCAATGCCGACGCGCTGCTGCTCACCGGAGGAGAGGGACAGCGGGAACTGGTTCTCGTAGCGCAGCAGCCCCACCTGGTCCAGCGCCGCGCGTACCCGTCCACTCAGTTCGCGGCGCCGCAACGACGAAATCATCAACGGCAGCGCCACGTTGTCGAATACCGTGCGGTCGTGCAGCAGCTTGTGATCCTGAAAGACGATGCCGATTCTGCGCCTGAACAGCGGAATGCGGCGGCGCGGGATTCGCGCGGTATTCTGGTTGGACACCAGGACCGTTCCCCTCGTGGGCCTTTCGATCAGCGCGACCAGCTTCAGCAGCGTGCTCTTGCCAGCGCCCGACGGACCGGTCAGGAAGGCCATTTCGCCCTTTTCGAGGCGGAAGGTGACCCCGGAGAGGGCCTCTCTTCCCGCAGGATAGCGCTTACGCACGTTCTCGAATCGGATCATAATCGCGGCATTATACTGGCGCGCGGAGCCGCCACGGCGGCGGCGTCAGGTGAAGATCGATGCAAAGCGGAAGGCGGACGGGGTCCACCGGCGTACGTATCGTCGGCGGCCGGTGGCGGGGCCGGCACCTGGCGGTTCCCGCGGGTACCGGCGTGCGACCCACCCCCGACCGCGTGCGCGAAACGCTGTTCAACTGGCTTGGTCCTTCGCTGCCGGGTGCGCGATGTCTGGATCTCTTCGCCGGTACCGGGGTGCTCGGCCTGGAAGCACTGTCCCGCGGCGCCACAGGGACAACGTTTGTGGAGCGCGACCCCGTTCTGGTGCGGACACTTGAGGAGCGCATGACCGACCTGTCGGCGGAGGCGAATGTGTTTCGCGGCGATGCGCTTGAATTTCTCGCGTCGCGGCCGCAGCGTCCATTCGATGTGGTTTTTGTGGATCCGCCCTACTCCATGGGCGTGACGCAAGTGCTGGAGAAGCTTGCCGGCTGGCTCGGACCGGAGCATCTGGTCTACGTCGAGCGCCCCCTGGGAGGTAGCGGACATTCATTGGAAGAAGCGCTCGCAGCCGTCCCCCATGCGCGCCTGGTGAAGCAGGGCAGGGCCGCGAGAGTGGCATTCGGGCTGCTTCGGCTGGCGGGCGCGGAGTAGAATAGCGGCTTTCGTCCCATGGTCCTCCTGCAAGATGAATGTAGCAGCAGTGTATCCCGGCACCTTCGACCCCGTCACCCTGGGGCACGAGGACCTGTTGCACCGGGCGGCTGTCCTGTTCGACAAGGTGGTCGTTGCCGTTGCAGCCAGTCCGGGGAAGTCGCCGCTGTTCAGCCTCGAGGAACGACTTGAACTGGCCGGCGAAGCATTTCGGGACATGCCCGCCGTGACCGTTACGGGATACGTGGGATTGACCGTCGACTTTGCGCGCGGCCATGGGCTGCGAGCGATCATCCGCGGGTTGCGGGCGGTGTCGGATTTCGAGCACGAGATTCAGCTCGCTGCCACGAACCGCCAATTGACCCGGGAAGTGGAAACCGTATTCCTGACGCCCACCGAGCAATATACGTTCGTTTCCTCCAGTCTTGTGCGGGAGGTCGCACAGCTTGGAGGAGACGTGTCCGCCTTTGTACGGCCCCATGTCGTCGCGGCCCTGAGGCGAAAATTCGGAGACTGATGCATATGAAGAAGCTTAATCGGCTGCTGGCGCCGGTACTGCTGCTGTGGGTGGTTGCGGCCACTGCCCAGACACCGGATCGGGCTGCTGTGGCGAGTGCGAACCCGCTGGCAAGCGAAGCGGGAATCGCGGTTCTTGCGCAGGGCGGCAACGCTTTCGACGCCGCGGTCGCGGTGAGTGCCGCGCTGGGAGTTGTGGAACCCTACGGGTCGGGATTCGGCGGGGGCGGTTTCTTCCTGTTGCATCGAGCCTCCGACGGCCTGCAGGTGATGATCGATGGGCGCGAAACGGCGCCCGGCGCCGCACACGAGGATATGTACCTCGACGAGGCCGGCGATCCCATCCCAGGGGCGTCCCGCAACGGTCCGCTGGCGGCCGGGATACCCGGTTTGCCCGCGGCCCTGGTTCACCTGGCCGAGAATTACGGGCGTCTGCCGCTCGAAGAGTCGCTGGCGCCGGCGATCCGATACGCCGAGGAGGGATTCCCGGCCCATGCGGAGCTGGTTCGCAGGCTGCCTCGCGGAGCGCCCTCCATGAGTGAGGCTGCGAGGGACGTATTTGCCCCGGGGGGCGAAATCCCCGTAGCGGGTGAAACACTGAAGCAGCCACAGCTTGCGGCCACGATGCGAACTCTGGCGCAGCAAGGTCACGACGGGTTTTACGATGGGGCCGTGGCTCGCATGCTGGTCGACGGCGTGCAGCAGGCGGGCGGTATCTGGAGCGCCGAGGATCTGTTGAATTACCGGGTGGTGGAGCGAGAGCCGCTGGTCGGCAAGTATCACGATGTCACCATCACGACCGCGCCGCCGCCATCGGCCGGCGGTGTGGCGCTGATCAACATGTTCAACATGCTCGAGGGTTACGAACTCGCAAACATGGACCGGGTCACCCGGACCCATCTGCTGACCGAGATCATGCGTCGCGCCTACCGGGATCGCGGCCCCTACCTGGGCGACCCCGATTTCATCGACATCCCCCTGGAGACCCTGACTCATCCATTCTACGCAGCGGGCCAGAGGACGAGTCTGCGGATCGACCGCGCCACGCCCAGCGACAGCCTGCCCGGGATTCAGCCCGCCGGCTCCGGCGGCGGGCCGCAGACCAGCCATTTCTCGGTGCTGGACCGGGAAGGCAACATGGTCGCGGCGACGCAGACCATCAATTTCGGTTTCGGCGGCGGTTTCATGGCTCCGGGGACGGGCGTGCTGCTCAACAATGAAATGGACGATTTCTCGATGAAGCCCGGCCAGCCGAACGGTTATCAGCTCCTGAGCGCCGAAGCCAACAGCATTCAGCCCGGCAAGCGGATGCTCTCCAGCATGACGCCCACGGTTCTCCGCACCGAGTACGGGGCCGCCCTGCTTGGATCGCCGGGCGGCAGTCAGATCATCACGATCGTATTCCTGGCGAGTCTTGCATGGACCGAAGGCGCGGATGCGCAAACCATGGCGTCCAATCCCCGCTTTCACCATCAGTACTTTCCCGACCGGCTCATGTTCGAGCCCGATGCGCTCACCGCCGGGGAAGAGGAGGCGCTGGCGGGCCTTGGCCACAACCTGGCCCGCAGCCGGCAACTGAGGGGCAACGGCAATCTGCAGATCGTCACCTGGGATATCGCGAGCGGTGCGGTGGATGCGGCCTCGGACCCGCGCGGTGTCGGCGAGCCGAGATTTTCTGGCCCTTGATCAAATTGCCTTTGAGCATGGCTGGCAGGAAATCCGCCATTTGCACAAATGATTATGGCAGGGACGTGAAAGAATATGGATGGTGTATCAGTGTAAGCGGGCAATGTGTAAGCGGGAAATTTGAGCCGTTATTGTCGCGGGTCTGATTTTGTCGTTTCCTTTGTCGTTTCATGACGAAGGAGGATGACTGGATGAACGGAGTAACGCGGGTAACGGTTCGCCGTTCGGCGGAGGAATGGAGTGCGATCATGTCGCGGTTCGAGCGAAGCGGTCTGACACCGGGGCGTTTTGCGCGTCGGAGTCGCTGGCGCCGAGCACATTTTCGTTGTGGCGGCGCAAGCTGCGGCGCTCGGCGGAGGGGAGCGGGGCGAACGGCGCGGCGCGGTTCGATGTCCTTCAGCGCATCGACCGCCACCCGGCCAAACGCGTCATCGAATTGACGCCGCGAGTCTGGAAGGAACTGTTCGCCGAGAACCCCTTGCGATCCGACCTCGACCGAGTCCGGGATCCCCCCCCCCCCCGCTCATTAGGCGACGAAAGTCCAGAACGGTCTCGTTTGCCCGCTTATACCAAGCACGCACTATGACCTAAGATGATCAACTTCGATTCTGGCTCTACAGTTAACAGCACTAGAATTACGGAGCGTAGTAAATCCATATGGAATAGCAAAAAATGTGTAATTACGAACGGTTGCATGCTTGACTACAGATATGTCGCCCGTTGGAAAAAGCGAAGGATAAGATTGCTCATCCAAACTAAATTCCCTTTCCTCGATTAACGAATCATTACGTGTAACATGAATTATTTTCGAATGGCGAACAAAAAACCGCCACGTAGGATATTCCATGCATATATCTATCGTATCAAAAACCTCATCTAGAATTGACTGATCTTCAGTAGAATAGTCATAGGTGACGTCACCCAAAATTGATGGGATATAGATTCCTAACGTGGCAAATAAGAATATCAGAGGCGCATACAATATCACTCGAGAATTCATATCCAAGAATATTTTCAGGAAATGACCCAAGGCTTGTCCACCGGAAATACGAGTCCATGTACTGGGCTCCGTCATAGTAGAGGTCTCCCCTTGATGGCCTGACACTAGTGTCCCCCGCTACCGGAAGCATCATCATAGCCACAAAAAGAAGGGTTACGTTGCCCATATTTGAGCGTCCAAATTGAGTTTGGTTTCTTACCATATTACACGCATTTGTCCGAATTGATCGCCAGCAGATCCGCCAACGCCTGGTCTTCGGAAATCCCCGCATCCCACCCGTAGGCCACCGCGACAGCGGCATCGAGTACCGCGTGGGCATCGGCGAGCCATTGCGGGCGGGCATTGTAAAGGTTGGTCAGCGTGCGGGAGTTGAGTTCCTTCGCCGCCGCTTCGTCGCGAGCGACCCGGCGCCTAGGATAGCCCGACGCCGGTTCGTCTGGTTCGTCCACCCACTCGACCCATTCGGGCGGATTGAGCCAGCGGTCGCGAAGCTGGACCAATCGCCGTGCGGCCTCAGCGATGGCGACGGCGCGCGGGTCTGTAGCGTTGTCTGCGGCGGAAATGTTGGGAGTGAGGCCGTCCGGGAAGGGGAAGGTCCCGAAAGTGGTGGTCGGTGTATAGCGTGGCCGGTCTTCCAGGCTGGTTCCGAGCCTGAGCGACCACGCCTCGTGAAACCGGCTGTGCAGGATGCCGAAGGTCACGTCGTCGTCTCGGGCGATGACGATCAACTGATGGTCCGGGCAGACGCCTGCATCTAACCAGACGAACAGCCGGTGCTTCGAAACGGTTGGCGTCGCAATGAAGCGAGAAAGGCCGTCGAGCGCCCGGTGCAAGCCCTGTCTCGGCTCGACATGCCGCCACCAGTAGACGCGATAAGCTTTCCGGCGGTTCCGCTGCCGCATCGGCCAGACGTGCTCCTTGACGTGCCCGAAGGGCGCTTCGTAGAGTGCGGCGTCCGCTGCCGACATCTCCCATCCGAAATCAACAATCCACTTGCCCGCCGGGCGGCGGGTTACATCCATTCCGTTGACCCAGGGTTTCAGAACATCGGCATTGGGCCGCCCGTTCGGATTGGCGGGCAGGCGGAGCCACTCCCGGGCGACATCGCCGGGCACGTCGAACGGTCCGCCCTTGGTGTCACCCATGAAGGCAACCCCGCTGTTCGCCGGGATGCGCCTTGCCCCGGTCAGGTCGATCCCGACCCCGCCGCTCCTGGCCGTGAGGTCGGTATGGATGTCGTCCACGGGCTCCCCGTTCAGGAACTTCCCCTTGCTGCAAGTGTCGCCCGCTTCGGAGAAGCAGATCAGAGAAACTCGCACCGCCGCCCCGTCGATCATCCACGGTTCATCCGCCCAGGCATCGAAAATCGGGCATCCGTCGGTCGCGGCCTGCAAGGCTCCGCGGTTCGCGCCACCGCGTATCGAGTTCGTGGCGACCAGCCCGACGCGCTGCGTCATGCCTGCCGAGACCTGCTCGCCCGCCTTCACGAACCAGTAGCAGACGAGATCCGCTTCCGCCGGCACACGCCCCTTCCACGAGTCAAACATCCGGGAGACGTATTCCTCGCCCAACCCGCCGATCAGCAACTTGCCGCCGAGGAACGGCGGGTTGCCGATCACGACATCGGCTTGCGGCCAGTCCGGTTCACTTCCGTCCGTCGCGACGATCGCGTCCCTGCATTCGATGGTATCGAGCGGTTCCAGAATCGGGTTGGCCGAGTTGCTGAACCCGTTGCGCCGCATCCACTGGATTTCGCCGATCCACACCGACACGCGGGCAAGTTCCGCCGCATAGGCGTTGATCTCGATGCCCCTCACGTTCGCGGGACCGACCGTCGGAAACCCGCGCGCGAGGCCGAGTGTCTCGGCTTCCAGCTGGACGCGGTGCTCGATGTCCTTCAGCGCGTGCAGCGCAAGGTACAGAAAGTTTCCCGAACCACAGGCCGGGTCGAGCACGGTGAATTGCCGCAACCGTTCGAGGAAGGTGCGCAGCATCCGATCCGCTTGTCGCCGTAGCCGTGTTTGCGCTGCGGAAGATTTCGCGGCATCCGCGCGTTCGAGCTTATCCCGGAGCTCTGCCTTCACCGCCCCCCACTCCGCGAGCAGGGGCCGAACGATCACAGGATCGACAATGCGCATGATCTTATCGCGGTCGGTGTAGTGCGCTCCCAGTTGCGGGCGCTTGTCGGGGTCGAGGCCGCGCTCGAACAGCGTGCCGAGGATCGACGGGTCGATTTCCGACCAATCGAGTGTCGCAGCCCTGAGCGCCGTCTCGATCCCCTCATCGTCAAGCGGCAGCGCGGTGTCATCGTCGAACAGGCCGCCGTTGAACCAGGCCACCCGCTCGAACCCGACGTCCCCGCCCGTGGCCATCGCGCCGAACAGGTGCCTGGCGTAAGCCTCGAATTTCGCAGGGTCGCCTCGCGAACGATCAAGCATCCGGGTGAACATGTCGTCGGGCAGCAGACCCATGTCCTCCGCGAACATGCAGAAGACCATCCGGTTGACGAAATGCGCGATCATTTCGGGATGATGACCCCGGTCCCGCAAACCTTGCGCGAGCTCCGCGAAGGTGGCCGCCGCGCGCTCCGTCACCGTCTGCCGTGTCTCGCCCGGACGCAGCCGCTCCGGGTCTGACATCGCCCACTTGAGCTTGTCGCGGAATGCGGCGTCGACGAGATCGTCGAGCGCGAATTCGTGCAGCATGCTCACGCAATTCGTCCAGTTGGTGCGAATGCGGAACCGCACCATGTCGGACACGATCAGCAGGGGCGGGTTTTCCAGCGCCAGGGCGTATTGGCGCAGCTGATTGAAAGCCGCGTCGAGATTCGCGTGCTTGCCCTTGTACTCCCAGGCAAAGCACCCGCGTTTCCACACGTCGGCCCAGCCGTCGCCGCCCGTGTCCTTGCGCGCGCCGCGCTCGAAGCAATACCATTCGCCCTTGGGGTCCGCGTCTGTTGGAGTCGGCTCGCCGAGCAAATGGCACAGGTCGATGAAGTGCGATTGGGCCGCAGAGCGCTCCGTCAATTCGGAGGCCCGCCACTTTGCGATGAACGCGCCCGGCGTCATCACGTGCGGCTGCTCGGACAGGCGGCGATGGTGGTTCGGATCATCCTGATCCCCCCTCAACGGTAATCTTCGGGCCGTAGTGTGCCAGACCGCACATCGCGCTGCGCCTCATGGGCGAACGTCATGGCCCGAAATACCAAGGCGCGGTGATTCGTTCGCAGGTCTTCGGCGCAGCCGATTGCCGACAAACGGGACTTGCTTGGCCCGACGATAGCGACATGCTAGCATTTTGCCTACATCTGGAAGGGCCAAACAATGGGCAACGTAACTATCCGAAACCTCGACGATCAGGTGATCGACGCGTTGAAGGCGCAGGCCAAAGCCAACCAGCGCTCGATGGAGGCGGAGCTGCGTCACCTGCTCACCCAGGAGGTCAACCCTCGCCTGCGTATGGCCGGTTTTCTCCGGCGCACCGCCCGGATCGCCCGAACCACCGCTGACGTGCCTCATACCGACAGTGTGGTTCTTCTCCGCCAGGACCGCGATCGGTGAAGCTCACCGTCGACGCCAGCATTGTCGTCAAATGGTACGTATCCGAAAACCACACCGAACAAGCACGTTTGCTGCTCGCCCACCGCATTGAACGGCATGCCCCGGATATCCTGCTTGCCGAGTTCGCCAATACCGTCTGGAAAAAGGCCCGCCGAAACGAAATTGCCGACCCCCGAATATATTTCGAGGAACTCCCGCACCTGGGCAAAGTCGTTGATCTCCATGCCGGCGCCGATCAAATCGAACGCGCCGCCCAAATCGCGCTGGAAATCGACCACCCGGTCTACGATTGCCTTTATATTGCCTGTGCCGAAGCGACCGGATCAATGCTGATCACGGCCGATCGGAAGCTCGCAATAAAGGTCGCCGACCGGTTGCCGGGAGTCAATGCCGGACATATTGGAGAACATGCCGTTGTAGGCAAGATCCGCGCGGCCGCGACCGCTTTGGTCATTGGGCGGGACAAGCTCGAGAAGTTGGTGGCCGCCCACGATCTCCTTGCCGAAACCGACGAGCATGTTCGGTCATCTCTCACCGGGGGAGAGACAGAATTCGCATCCATTGCCCGAGACGACCAGCTGCGAATTCTCAATTCACCGGCCGGCAAACGCCTGCGCGACCTGTTTTTCGAACTGAACGACGAAGAGCGCATCGACCTGCTCGCGCTTGGCTGGCTCGGCCAGGGATACTCGGGGACGGAGTGGCGACCCATTTTCGAGCGCGCATGTACGGCCATTGATGGGTACGCCAAACACGACAGGCGGTACGAACTGAGCCTTGGCGTCTATTGGCGACCTGGGTTTGAGCGCTTGACGGGCGTTTCCATTTGAAGACTCGAACCGGGACGATCTACAGCCCGCTCGCCCGAAATCCTCCGCGCCACCGGATCGATTCCAATATCGCGGCCGTCGAGTCCGGTCAACGCCTCGCGCTCAGTCCAGTCCCGTCAGCACCAGATACCATCGATTTCGAATTTCGGCTCCTCAAACGCGACGCGCATGAACAACTGCTCGAATCAGCGCCCTTTTCGGACTCGTCCCGACTCTCGTTTCGAATGCGGTCCAGGATGACTACCGTACCGAAACCCGCTTCCCCGCACAGTCATGCCACCGCGCCCAGGCCATTCTTCGCGACCAGCGTCAACAGCTTCAGCGACGCCCCCCGCGGCCGCTTCTCTCCGCGCTCCCACTGGCTCACCAAACCCGTGGTCACATTGAGGTAGCGGGCGAACACGGCCTGGCTCGCGTTCTCGCGGAGCCGTAGCGCCCGAATGTCCTCCGGCGACATCGCCTCGACCGGCGTCAGGCACATCTCGTCGAACACGCGCATCGTCTTCTTGGACATGACGCCGGCCTCGGCCAGGCCGAGCGCCGCCTCGTGCGCGGCCGCCAGCGCCTCACTCTTGTACTGCGATGACGGCCTGAGTACGCTGCCTGTTTTCCACAAGAGGAGGCAGGCAGATGTCAAGGAAAAGATCGTCCATGCAGCCATTCCCGCTAACGCGTTTTGCACGCTCGCGGCGTCGGTCCGATCGCGCCGTGCGGGCGTGAGCCGATGGGTGGGGGAAGCCATCTCTCCGCCCGGTTGCCGACGTGTCGTTTGGCTATCGTGGCGTCCCTGAAGAACCGCTTCCCGCGCACCCGGCCGCGGCGCGCGTTCAGCCGGTGTCCAAGGGGACCGGCACCTGCCCCCGGTGCCCGAAGGCGAGCGCCCGGTACAGCGTTTCCCAGTCCGGCGGCAAGTAGTCGATGAACAAGGCCCGCAGCCTGCGCCAGAAGTACAGGGCACGTCGGGCCCCGGCCTTGGCCGCCTGGAACAGTCGGCAGCAGCGCTGCTGGACCTGGTCGATGAGGAAGGCCAGCATCATGAGATGGGCGAACACCGTCGCCAGATGCTTCTCGCCGTGGCCGAAGTTGTGCTCGAAGCCGTGGCCTTGGTTCTTCAGGGTGTTGAAGGTCTCGTTCTCGATGCGCCAGCGGGCGCGCCCGGCGCGCACCGGGTCCATGGGGTTGGATTCGTCGACGGGCAGGTCGGTGGCCCAGGAGAAGTGCCGTTTCGTGCCGTTGGGCCGGGTCTCCCGGTACTCCAGGAAGTTCACCTCCAGTTCGAAGTGCGCGTCGTCCGGCGGCGCCCCGTTGTGATACCGGAAAACGTCTTGCGAAAGGCAGGCTTGGACATGGTTCATCACCCGACGCTCGAAGAAACGCCGACATGATACCGTTTCACAAGGAAAAGTTTACGAACAACCTTTTCTTCAGACCCGCCGAAACCCCCATCATCGCTACATTCCGGTGGGTAGCGGGAATTGCTGTCAAATATCAACAGCATAAGTCGCCGCAGGTTCCGCCAATCGCAATTGGACACCACTCGGCGGAATCCAACTGCCGAGGATAAAACTGAATGCATGGTCCACGAGCCAACGAACCGCCGGTACGCAGACAGCGTCGCCGAAGCCCATTTGAGCCTGGCGGCGACCTACGTTTATGGGAAATCGCCAAGCTCCTTGGAGACGAGCATACTCCCGGCCTGTTAGCGGACGAATCCTCGTATCGTCTTGACGACAGTCAACCAGGAATTGAACGCTGCTGCCGCCTTGGGGCGTACGGAGGCAACCCGCGATGCAGTCACTGCGAACCTCCCCCACGGTGCGACCGCCGCGTACGCGACGATACATCGTCGCAACACCGTTTTGCTTTCCCTGGGATAGCCCCTCAACGCGTTTCCTGTGTGCTGGAGACATTGTTTCGAGGGTTGCGTTAACTCTTTCCTTCGGCCACCAAGCCGAATCCTGTCCCGGTATGTCGTCAAGTATTGAGACAAGCGACAAATCGGACCGGAGTGGCGGATCGGGAAGGGAAATTTCCATGAAGGGCAGTTCGCGATTCCGCGCCTGAAAGCGGCGTACCGCAGCAGTCCGCAGCCTCGTGATGTGTCCCGTTGGCGGAATTTGACGAGTGAATGCTTCATCGCGCACAGCTAGCACAAACAGACGGGGGCGACTCTGTGGCGTGAACCAGCAAGCATCTACCACGACCAGATCAAACGAATACCCGAACTGCGCGATTCGCATGCATACGTCGCGGAGGTCGCGTCCCTGGTGAGACGTAAGAAAGCCGGTAACATTTTCAAGGAGCAGAGCGCGAGGAGCCTCTCGCTCTTGCCTCAGCTTGTCCACCAAGTCAAGGAAAGACCAGATCGTGCCCGAATGCTTGCCCGCCAAACCGGCTCGGTTACCCGCCAAAGACAGATCGATACAAGGAAAAGAAGCTGTTAGAAGGTCGAGGTCGGCGGGAAGGTCGGCGAGCGCAATCTTATTGATGTCGTCGACCAACAAATGTTCGCGCCCAAAACGGGCCGCATACATTTCGGCTTTTGCAGGCGAAATGTCGTTGGCAAAGACGCAATCCCAACCTAACGGCTCGATGGCCGCACGCACCAGCCCGATTCCAGCGAAGAATTCCGCGAACCTTGCCACCATGCCTCCATGCCGCGATACGTTGCGGGGAGTTGTAGACGGTCGGAACCACTCCTACATAGCTCCGTAATCATAGCATTTCAGGAACATTCGACTGAGCGAACTTCCGAGCATTTGATCGCCCGATTCTCCAAGGTGAACCATATCTCAGGCGGCGGTCGGTTTCACATGGTCGCCGACGACGAGGTAAGGAGTTGTGTGGGAAGGTCTGGCGCAGTAGCGTCGACTTGGACCATATTGCAAGGCTTTCCGTATAGATTCGATACGCGCCAACCGGGAACCATCCAGCAATTCCCGCCAAGCGTCGAAGAGACCGAAAATCGACTCCGAAATCACGCCCATATGGCGAATTCAGCCGATCGAGCGGGCCAAAACGGATGATCGAGCATCGTTAGCGGGAATGGCCGGGAACCATCCAGGGCGTTAGCACTCTAATCGATTGAGTGCTAAAATCGCGCGTCCGCGGAGCCGAGGCGGCGAGTTTGCGCGCTTTTTGGCGAGTCTGGTTGACGGGAGGCCAACTATTGTGAGCACAGCGATCACCCATAACGAGTTGATGCCCGGCGGCCCCATCGGCAGCCTGGATCACTACATCCAGGCCGTCAGGGCGGTGCCCGTGCTCAGCAAGGAAGAGGAGTTCGATCTCGCCACGCGGCTGCACGAGGACAATGATCTTGACGCGGCCCAGCGCCTGATCCTCTCCCACTTGCGATTCGTCGTGCACATCGCCCGCGGCTATACCGGTTACGGGCTTCCGCTCGGCGACCTGATCCAGGAAGGCAATGTCGGCCTCATGAAGGCCGTCAAGCGGTTCGATCCCAAGGTCGGCGTGCGGCTTGTTTCCTTCGCGGTCCACTGGATTCGCGCCGAAATTCACGAGTACGTGCTGAAGAACTGGCGGCTGGTGAAGGTCGCCACCACCAAGGCGCAGCGAAAGTTGTTCTTCAACCTGCGCAAGGCCAAGAGCAGCCTGGGATGGCTGTCGCACGCCGAGACCGAAGCGGTAGCCGAAGATCTCGGGGTCAGCGCAAGCGAGGTCACCAGGATGGAGCGGCGGCTCTCCGGTCGCGACATCTCCTACGACGGCTCGCCGACCGACGATGAGGAGTACGCGCCGGTCGCGTACCTGCCGAGTCCGGATGCCGACCCGGCCGACGTGGTCGAGCAGGCCGATTGGCAAGCCGATTCGCATCGGCGGCTGGACCGGGCGCTGGCTCAACTGGACGATCGCAGCCACGATATCGTGCGGCGCCGGTGGCTGGTGGAGAAGAAGGCGACGCTGCACCAACTGGCCGCCGAATACAACATCTCCGCAGAGCGCATCCGCCAGATCGAGGCGAACGCCATGCGCAAGCTCAGGGGGTCCATCGCGGCCTGACGCGCGCGCCACAGCTAGCGCAGCACGTCCGTCCCGGTCGATGCCGGTGGATGTGCGATCAACGCCCGCGACGGTTTACAATGTGCGCGATCAAGCCGATTGCGGTTTCGATACCAAGTTTGTGCAAACGGGGATTGACATGTTTGAAGGATCCAGGAAAAAGGCGTCAGCGCAGAACAAGGCCGCGCAGCAGAAAACCGCCAAGGGAATCATGGGGCGGGCCGGCGGCGCTCCGGCAAGACCCGCCGCCGGTTCCGGTAGCGGCGCGGCGACGCACGCAACCGAACCTGCCCAGCGCAGCCGCGCCGAAGAAATCGTGACTGTCGGTTCGGCCACCACCGTACGTGGCGACATCACCGGCAAGGGCGATCTGGTGATAAGCGGCCGGGTTGAGGGCACGGTCGACCTGCCGCAAAACGATGCCAACATCGAGACAACGGGATACATGGACGGCGGTATTCTTGCCAAGAGGGTGAACATCCGCGGCAAGGTGCAGGGCGACGTGGAAGCCAGGAAAAAGGTGACGATATTTGCCACAGGCGCGGTGACCGGCACCATCGTGGCGCCCCGAATCCAGATCGAGGACGGCGCCAAGTTCAAGGGCCGGATCGATATGGGCGCAGACGAGCCTGCCCCCGCGGTCGAACCCAAGAAGGCGCCGGCGCCAACAGCGTCTCCCGGATAACCGCGAACTTGCCGCCGACCGGGCGACGTGACGCAGTCGCCCAGCGGTGCGAACCGCCCGTTGGCACCGCTACGAGACGGTCAGGCTGCAGTTGACTCCTGTTCCGCCAAGACCGCAATAGCCGCCGGGATTCCTGGCCAAGTATTGTTGATGGTAGCCCTCGGCGTAGTGAAACGCCGCCGCCGGCGCAATTTCCGTGGTTATCCTGCCGTATCCCGCCTCTTCAAGAGCCGCCTGGTAGGCCCGCATGCTCCGGTTCGCGGCCTTGAATTGACTGTCGGTGTGCGTATAGATCGCGGAGCGGTATTGCGATCCGATATCCGCGCCCTGGCGCATCCCCTGGGTGGGATCGTGGGACTCCCAGAAGCGTTCCAGCAGCCGCTCGTAGCTCACCGCTGCCGGACGGTACACCACCAACACCACTTCCGCATGTCCGGTACGCCCGCTGCAGACTTCCTCGTAGCGGGGATCGGGCGTAGTGCCGCCCGAATATCCGACCGCGGTGGAATACACGCTGTCCAGCTCCCAATAGCGGCGCTCGGCTCCCCAGAAGCAGCCCATGCCGAACAGCGCCTGCTCCGTATCCTCCGGAAAGGGCGGACGGATCCGGCGTCCGGTGACGACGTGCAAATCCTGCGCTTCCAATGGACGCTCCCGTCGTGAACGGCCCGCCCAGTCAAGCATTGGCGGCGCCCAGGGCGCAGCCTTCAGCACGCTGCCCGGTCATTCCCATCGAGAACCAATCGTCGATCGCTTCCGCCGCGCCGCGGCCTTCGTTGATGGCCCATACCACCAACGACTGGCCCCGGCGGCAATCGCCGGCGGCAAATACGCCCGGCGCGCTGGTGCTGTAGTCGCCGTGCCCGGACTTGTAGTTCGAGCGTTCGTCCAGGTCAACGCCAAGCGGTCGGGCCACGTAGTCTTCGGGGCCTAGGAAGCCCATGGCCAGCAGGACCAGGCCGGCCTTCAAGGTCTTCCCGGAGCCTTCGAGTTCCACCATCTTGCGGACGCCGTCATCCTGCCGCCACTGAATGTTGACAGTGTTCAGCGCCGTGACGCCACCGTCACCGCCCGAAAACGACCTGGAGAGGACGCTGAAGCTGCGTGGGTCGGCTCCGAACCGGGCCGCGCTCTCTTCATGAGCGTACTCGGTGCGAAATATCAGCGGCCACTCAGGCCATGGATTGTCCGTCGCGCGTTCCGCGGGCGGGCGGTCCAGCAATTCGAGGTTGACCAGGCTGCGGCAGCCGTGGCGCAGCGCGGTGGCGATGCAGTCCGCGCCGGTGTCGCCGCCGCCGATCACGATGACATCCCTGTCCCTGGCATCGATATAGCGGCCGTCCCTGAGGCCGCTGTCGAGCAGGCTGCGGGTATTGGCGGTGAGAAACTCCATGGCGAAGTGGATTCCGGCGAGTTCCCGGCCCGGAATCGGCAAGTCCCTGGGTCTGGTCGCCCCGGTGGCTAGAATCACCGCATCGAACCGCGCCCTGAGTTCGTCCGGGTCCACGTTGACGCCCACGTCCGCGCCCGTGCGGAATTCAATGCCGCTCCCGGCCATCATCCGAACGCGCCGGTCCACCAGTGACTTTTCGAGCTTCATGTTGGGGATGCCGTACATGAGCAGCCCGCCGATCCGGTCTTCGCGCTCGAACACGGTGACCTGGTGACCCGCCTTGTTGAGCTGATCCGCGGCCGCGAGGCCCGCGGGGCCCGAGCCGACCACCGCGACGGTCCTGCCCGAGCGCCGCTTCGGCGGATCGTGCCGAACCCATCCCTCGGCAAAACCCCGGTCGATGATCGCGTTCTCGATGTTCTTGATGGTGACCGGAGGGTCCGTGATGCCCAGCACGCAGGCGCCCTCGCACGGGGCCGGACAGGTTCGGCCGGTGAATTCCGGGAAGTTGTTGGTCTGGTGAAGGCGATCGAGCGCCGCCTTCCATTGGCCGCGATAAACCAGATCGTTCCATTCCGGGATCAGGTTGTCGATGGGGCAGCCGGTGGCCGTCTGGCAGAACGGTACCCCGCAATCCATGCACCGCGCGCCCTGGCGTCTCAATAGCGATTCGTCCGGATCGGTGAATATCTCCCTGAAATCCCCGATCCTCTCCGCGGCGTCCCGATAGGGAACCGCGCTTCTGGGAAATTCCAGAAAACCCGAGTGCTTGCCCACTCGATCTACCTCTCGGCGACCAGGGGCAGCGGTGGAGGCGCGCTGACCGCGGATATCTTGGCCGGGTCCCGCCGCCTGCGTTCGGCGAGAACCCGCTTGTAGTCCGTCGGCATGACCTTGACGAATTGAGCCAGCGCCCCGGACCAGCCCTCGAGCACGGTCGCCGCCACGCTCGAACCGGTGTACTGCCGGTGCGCCTCGATCAGGCGCCGCAATTCGGCGACGTCCGAGGGATCCTCGACGCCTTCCAGCTCAACGGTCTCGGTATTGCAACGCGTGTCGAAACGGCTTTGCGGGTCCCAGACGTAGGCGACCCCCCCGGACATGCCGGCGGCGAAGTTTCGGCCCGTCGGGCCGAGAATCACCGCGCAGCCGCCGGTCATGTACTCGCAACCATGATCGCCCACGCCTTCAATGACCGCTTCGGCGCCGCTGTTGCGAACGCAGAACCGCTCGGCCGCGCGTCCCCGGAAGAACGCCCGGCCGCCGGTGGCGCCATACAGGGCGACATTGCCGATGATGACATTCTCCTCCGGAACAAACGTGCTCTGCCGCGGCGGGTAAACGACCAGCCGGCCGCCGGACAGGCCCTTGCCGACGTAATCGTTGCTGTCGCCCTCGAGCTCCAGGGTGATTCCCCTCGCAAGAAACGCCCCGAAGCTCTGCCCGGCCGAGCCGTCCAGCTTGATGTGGATGGTGTCGTCGGGCAGCGCGGCTTCGCCCCTGGCCTTGACCACCTCGTGGCTGAGAATCGTTCCCACCGTGCGGTTGGTATTGACTATGGGCAGGTCCAGCCGGACCCGGCGGCCGTGGCGGATCGCCTCCTGGGAAAGTTCCACCAGCCGTTGGTCCAGCGCCTTCTCCAAGCCGTGATCCTGGGCGATGGCGCATCTGACCTCGACGTCCTCGTGGGGCTTGATCGCGGGCGACAGTATGGGTGTCAAATCAAGACCGTCGGCCTTCCAGTGGTCGACCGCGTCGCGGGTCTCGAGCGCGTCGACGCGACCGATCATGTCGTCCATGCGGCGGAAGCCCATTTGCGCCATCAGTTCCCGTGCCTCCCCGGCCACCAGGAACAGGTAGTTGACAACGTGCTCGGGCGTGCCGGTGAATTTCTCGCGCAGCACGGGATCCTGGGTCGCGATCCCCACCGGACAGGTGTTGAGATGACACTTGCGCATCATGATGCAGCCCAGGGCGATCAGCGGACCCGTGGAGAAGCCCATCTCCTCGGCACCGAGCAAAGCGGCGATCACCACGTCCCGCCCGGTCTTCAATCCACCGTCGGTCTGCAGAACGACGCGGCTGCGAAGGTCGTTCATCACCAGGGTCTGATGCGTTTCGGCAATGCCCAGTTCCCACGGCAGACCGGCGTGCTTGATGCTGGTGAGCGGCGAGGCGCCCGTGCCGCCGGAATCGCCGGAGATCAGGATGTGATCGGAGTGCGCCTTGGCCACGCCCGCGGCAATGGTGCCCACGCCCACCTCCGACACCAGCTTGACGCTGATGCGGGCATCGGGGTTGGAGTTCTTCAGATCGTGGATGAGCTGGGCGAGATCCTCAATGGAGTAGATGTCGTGGTGCGGCGGAGGACTGATGAGCCCCACCCCCGGCGTGGAGTAGCGAATCCGCGCGATGGTCTCGTCCACCTTGCGTCCCGGGAGTTCGCCGCCTTCCCCGGGCTTGGCGCCCTGGGCCATCTTGATCTGCAACTCGTCGGAGTTGGTCAGGTACCAGATGGTGACGCCGAAACGGCCAGAGGCCACCTGCTTGATGGCCGAGCGCATGGAATCGCCGGACGGCAGCGGCCGGTACCGCTCGGGGTCTTCCCCGCCTTCGCCGGTATTGCTGCGGCCGCCGATGCGGTTCATCGCCACCGCCAGGGACTCGTGCGCCTCCGCCGAGATCGAGCCGAAACTCATGGCGCCCGTGCAGAATCGCTTGACGATTTCCCTGGCGGGCTCGACTTCTTCCAGCGGGATGGCGGGACCTTCCACCTCCGTCTTCAGGCGCAGCAATCCCCGCAGCGTGCAATTGGCGCGCGCTTCGTCATTGGCCTGTTCGGCGAATTGCGCATACGCGCGGCCGGAGCCGGTGCGCGCGGACTGCTGCAGCGCCGAGATGACGACGGGGTCCCAGCCGTGGCGCTCGCCCCGGCTGCGCCAGTGGAATTCGCCAGGGTTGGGCAGCGCCGCGAGCCGGTCCCGCCCCTTGCCGGGATATCCCAGCGCGTGCCGCCGCAGCGACTCCTGTTCCAGCACGTCCATCCCGACGCCCTGGAGCCGGCTCGCCGTGCCGGCGAAGCACCGCTCGATGACCTCGTCGGCGAGCCCCACGGCCTCGAAAATCTGCGCCCCCTTGTAGGACTGCAGCGTGGAGATGCCCATCTTCGCCATGACCTTGAGCATGCCCTTGGCCACGCCCTTGCGGTACGCCGCGACCACCGCCCGGTCGTCGGGATGCCTGGCGGGATCCAGCAGCCCTTCCGCGCGCGCGTCCGAAAGCGCCTCGAACGCCAGGTACGGGTTGATGGCGTCGGCGCCGTAGCCGACCAGCAGGCAGTGATGGTGAACTTCGCGCGCCTCGCCCGTTTCGAGCACGATGCCGATCCGGGTGCGTTTCGCCCGGCGGACCAGGTGATGGTGCACCGCGCCGCAGGCGGCCAGGCTGCTGATGGGTACGCGGTCTTCCCCGACATTCCGGTCCGAAAGGACCACGATGCTGTAACCCCCGTCGATGGCCGTCTCCGCCTCGGCGCAGATACGGTCCAGCGCGCCGGCCATGCCTCCGTCCGCGAGATCGCCGGAGAAGGTGATGTCGATGGTCCTGCTCCGCCAGCCGCGATAGTCCAGGCGTTTCAACGCCGCCAGCTCTTCGTTGTCGAGGATGGGGTGGGGCAACCGCAGCCGGTGGGCGTGCTTGCGCGTGGTTTCCAGCAGATTGGGCTCCGGTCCGACGTAACACTCCAGCGACATGATCACTTCTTCCCGGATCGAATCGATCGGGGGATTGGTGACCTGGGCGAACAGTTGCTTGAAGTAGTCGTAGAGCATGCGGGGCTGATCGCTGAGGCATGCCAGGGCCGCGTCGTTGCCCATGGAACCCACCGGGTCGCGCAGTTGCTCCACCAGCGGCCGCAGCATGAACTGCATGGTTTCGACGGTGTAGCCGAACGCCTGCATCCTGGGCAGCAAGGTCGAGGCGTCCAGTCCCGGCACAGGCTCCCCTGCCGCGGACGGCAGTTCCCCGAGCGTGAGCCGTTCCGACTTCAGCCACTCGCCATACGGCGCCCGGTCGGCGAATTCCTGCTTCAATTCCTCGTCCGGCACCAGTCGGCCGGATACGAAATCGACGAGAAACATGCGCCCGGGTTCAAGCCGGCCCTTGTACTTGACCATGGCCGGGTCCACCGGCAGCACGCCGACCTCGCTGGCCATGATGACCCTGTCGTCGTGGGTGAGGTAGTAGCGGCTGGGCCTGAGGCCGTTGCGGTCCAGCACCGCGCCGATGTAGTGGCCGTCGGAGAAGGCGATGGACGCCGGCCCGTCCCAGGGCTCCATCACGCAGGAGTGAAATTCGTAGAACGCCCGCTTGTTCTCGGGCATCAGGGCATTTTTCTGCCACGCCTCCGGGATCATCATCATGACCGACTCCTGCAGCGTGCGACCGGTCATGAGCAGAAACTCCAGCACATTGTCGAACACGCCGGAATCGGAGCAGTCCGGTTCCACCACCGGGAACAACTTCTCGATGGAATCGCCGAACAACTCCGTGTGGGCCACGCCCTGGCGCGCGGCCATCCAGTTCTCGTTGCCCCGCAGCGTATTGATCTCGCCGTTATGGCTCATGAAGCGGTTGGGTTGCGCCCGGTCCCAGCTTGGGAAGGTATTTGTCGAGAACCGTGAATGAACCATGGCCAGGTGGGACGTGTAGTCGGGTTGGCGAAGATCGGGATAGAACGCCATCAACTGACCGGGCGTGAGCATTCCCTTGTAGATGAGCACCTTGGTGGAAAGGCTGGACACGTAGAACGCCTTGCGCTCGCTCATGCCGCGGTCGGAGCGAAGCAGGTGGCTTGCCCGCTTGCGGATCAGGTAAAGCTTGCGCTCGAAGGCATCGCCCTCGAGTCCCTCGCCGGCAGTGATGAACACCTGCTCGATGTGGGGTGCCGCCGCCAGTGCCGTGGGGCCGATGCCGGCTTCCCGCGGGCGGGTGGGCACCCGCCGCCAGCCGGCCAGGTTCTGGCCTTCCCCGGCGCAGATTCGGGCCACCGCCTGCTTGCATTTCTCCCGCTGCGCCGGGTCAGTGGGAAGGAAGACGACTCCCGCGGAGAATTTCCCGGGCTGGGGCAGGACCTGGCCCAGTTCGTCGCGGGCGACCCGTGCGAGAAACTCGCGGGGGAGAGCTGTCAGTATTCCGGCGCCGTCTCCGGTAGCCTCCTCCGCACCGCGGGCGCCGCGGTGATCCATGCTGCACAGCAGGTGTTCGGCGTCGGTAATGATTTCATGGCTGCGCCGGCCCTTGACGTGGGCCACAAAGCCGACGCCACAGCTATCGTGCTCCCGGTCGGGAGAGTACAAGCCGTTTGGCGGCGGAGAGCCGCCCGCCGACCGGATGTCGTTGTTCCGATCCATTCGTCCCTTGGGAGGGCCAATGCTCCATCATACTTTCGCCGGGCATATCGCCCGCGGCGTTCACCTTGGGGCCCGCAAATTCTACGCTTTCGGCTTGGCGCACAATCAGCGCGGGTGAATCCGACCGGTCCGGGCCTTTTCCGGGCACGTCGGAGCCGGTTTCGAGCACCGACACGGGAGTCTTCGGACCATGGCCGGCGGCGATTATAGCATTGACTTCGCGAACCTCTATTGGGGGAAACGAACGGTGACGTTGCAGTGGGCCACCTATCGCGACGCCGCCGATCAATGCAGCCCGTCGAGAATCCGGGGCGGCATCCATCCGCCCGCTGACGACATTCCCGGCCGTCATATCGGCGAGCAGGTGGGACAGGACGCGTTCGCCCTCGCCAGTGCCTATTTCGATGGGGCGGGATAGCCGGCGCGCGGTCACCGGCGCCGCTTTCGGTTAGAATCGCGCCACCTCCAAGCCACCGCACCCACCGGTCGCCGCAAACCCATGGAAACCGTACTGACAGGAATCACCACCACCGGCGTGCCGCACATCGGCAACTACGTGGGCGCGATTCGGCCCACGGTCATCGCCAGTCGGGACAAGAGCGTCAGGTCCTTCTACTTCGTGGCCGATTACCACTCCCTCATCAAGAGCGGCGACCCGGACCAACTGGCGCGGTCGACGCTGGAAGTCGCCGCAAGCTGGCTGGCCGCCGGCCTGGATCCCGGCTGCGTGTTCTACCGTCAGTCGGATATCCCGGAGATCATGGAGCTGACCTGGGTGCTGACCTGCATGACCGCCAAGGGCCTGATGAACCGGGCCCATGCCTACAAGGCAGCCGTGGCAGAAAACGAAGCCCGGCGCAACCGCGACCCGGACAAGGCCATCACCATGGGCCTTTATTCCTATCCGGTCCTGATGGCCGCCGACATCCTCATGTTCAAGGCCCACAAGGTGCCCGTGGGCCGCGACCAGATCCAGCACGTGGAGATGGCACGGGATATCGCCGGGCGATTCAACCATCACTTCGGCAATACTTTCGTGCTGCCCGAAGCCGTGGTGGACGAAAACACCGCCGTGCTGCCCGGCCTGGACGGGCGCAAGATGTCCAAGAGCTACGCCAACACGATCCCGCTGTTCGTCCCGGAGAAGCGGTTGCGCAAGCTGATCATGCGGATCAAGACGAACTCCCAGGAGCCCGGCGAGCCGAAGGATCCCGACACCAGCGCGCTGTATGCCATCTACCGGGCCTTCTGCACCGACGAGGAAGCTGAAGCCATTCGCGAGCGGTACCGCGCCGGAATCGCCTGGGGCGAGATGAAGCAGGTGCTGTTCGAATACCTCAACGACCAGCTCAAGGGCCCCCGCGAGGAATACGAGCGATTGGTCGATGCGCCCGACTACGTGGAACGCGTGCTCCGCCGGGGCGCCGAAAAGGCCCGCGAAGTGAGCCGCCCGTTCATGGACGAGATCCGACGCGCCGTGGGGTTTCGCCCGCTTGGTTAGCAGCCCGTGGCAATAGTCCCGCGGCATTCGACCGACGATTCATCCCGGCCGGCTGCGTTGCTCGCCGGTCGAATATTCCCGATATTCTCCCTCCTCGCGCCTTGCCGGCCGGGCGACTCGCCGGTCTCGGTGCTCGCGCGACTATTGCCACGGGCTGTTAGGGCGTATCAGCGCTATCCTGGTTAGTGCCATCCCCGAAAGCTCAGTCCGGCGCAATTCACTGAGCGGCACCAACCTCCGCGAGGCCCTAACCCCTGAGCGGTTCCGACGCCTGGGCAGCGGCCGTGCGCCGGCCGCCGCGCAGCACGCCTCGCAGCGCCCGCCCGGTATGGGATGCATCCAGCGCCGCCACCGCTTCCGGCGGACCCTCGGCGATCACGTTGCCGCCGCCGGAACCGCCCTCTGGCCCCAGATCGACGATCCAGTCCGCGGTCTTGATCACGTCGAGATTGTGCTCGATGATGACCACCGAATTGCCCTGGTCGCGGAGCCGGTAGAGCACCTCCAGAAGCTGGGCGATATCGTGAAAGTGCAGCCCGGTGGTGGGCTCATCGAGGATGTAGAGCGTCGAGCCCGTGCTGCGCTTGGAAAGTTCCTTGGCGAGCTTGATGCGCTGCGCCTCACCCCCGGACAGTGTCGTGGCACTTTGTCCCAGTTGGATATAACTCAGCCCGACGGCCATCAGCGTGTCGAGTTTGGACGCGATCCGCGGCACGTTGCGCAAGAACGCCGAGGCTTCCTCGACCGTCATCTGCAGCACGTCGTGAATCGACTTGCCCTTGTAGCGGATATCCAGCGTTTCGCGGTTGTAGCGCTTGCCCTCGCAGACGTCGCAGGCCACGTAGATGTCCGGCAGGAAATGCATCTCCACCTTGATGACGCCGTCGCCCTGGCAGGATTCGCAGCGGCCGCCCCTGACGTTGAAGCTGAACCGTCCGGGCCGGTAGCCGCGGGAGCGTGACTCCTGGGTGGCGGCAAACAGTTCCCGAATGGGCGAGAACAATCCGGTATAGGTCGCCGGATTGGAGCGGGGAGTGCGCCCGATGGGGCTCTGGCTGATCTCGATGACCCGGTTGATCAGCGCAAGGCCTTCGATGTCGTCGCAGGGCGCAGGGTCATAGTTGGTGCGGTTGACGTGGCCTGCGGCCAGCCGGTACAGGGTGTCGTTGATCAGGGTGCTCTTGCCCGAGCCGGACACGCCGGTGACGCACGTGATCAGGCCCAGCGGAATCGCAACGTCGATGCCGTTCAGGTTGTTGCCCCGGGCGCCGCGAATGCCGATCACGGCCTGGGGGTCGAACTCGCGCCGTTGGGCGGGCAGGGGAATCTGCCGCCTTCCCGCCAGGTATTGTCCGGTCAGCGAAGCCGGATTCGAGCGGATCTCTTCGGGCGTGCCCTGGGCAACGACGCGGCCGCCGTGCACGCCGGCGCCCGGCCCCAGGTCGACCACGTGATCCGCCGCCAGCATCGCTTCGGCGTCGTGTTCCACGATCAGGACGGAGTTGCCCAGGTCCCTGAGGTGCCGCAGGGTATCCAGAAGCCGGTGGTGATCGCGCTGATGCAAACCGATCGAGGGCTCGTCAAGGATGTACATCACGCCCACCAGCCCGGAGCCGATCTGGCTGGCGAGCCGTATTCGCTGGGCTTCACCGCCGGACAGCGTCTCCGCGCTGCGGTCCAGCGTCAGGTAGTCCAGGCCCACGTCCGCCAGGAAACCCAGCCGGTTGCGAATCTCCTTCACGACCCGGTCGGCAACCTCGGCGCGCCATCCCTCAAGCTCAAGGTCCTCGAAGAACCCGAGCGTCCGACCGACGCTGCCGGAGGTGATATCGGGCAGCGCCCGCCCACCCACCTGGACATGCCGCGCGGCTTCGTTCAGGCGAGATCCGCCGCAGCCCTCGCACGGCTGCGTACTCTGGTAATTGCCCAGAGCCGCCCGTACCGCATTGGACTCGGTCTCCCGGTATCGCCGCTGCATGTTCGGAATGATGCCCTCAAAGGAGTGCTTCCACTGCCGCTCGCCGCCGCGCTCGTTAACATACCGGAACTCGATCCGCCGGCCGCAGCTGCCGTAGAGCACGATGTCTCGAATCCTTTCGGGGAGTTCCTGGAATGGCGTTTCGACGTCGAAATCGTAGTGCGCCGCCAGCGACTTGATGAGGTGGAAGTAATACGAATTGTTCCGATCCCAGCTGCGCACCGCACCGCCCGCCAGCGAAAGGTGCGGGTGGCGTACCACGCGGCGGGGGTCGAAGAACCGCTGCACGCCGAGGCCATCGCACTTCTGGCAGGCGCCGATGGGACTGTTGAACGAAAACAGCCGCGGCTCCAGTTCCGGGATTCCGTAACCGCAGACCGGGCAGGAAAACTTGCCGGAAAAGACCATCGGCTCCCGGTCGGGCTCGTCCATGAAGGCGACTTGGGCCACGCCATCGGCCAGCGCCAGGGTGGTTTCGAACGACTCGGCCAGGCGCAGGCGGGCCTCGGGACGCACGCGAAGCCGGTCCACGACGGTCTCGATGGTGTGGTTGTAGTTGCGGTCCAGCGTCGGCGGTTTGTCCAGGTCGCAGACCGTCCCGTCGACACGCACACGCACGAACCCGCGTGCCCGCAGTTCCGCGAGCGTGTCGGCGTGTGTTCCCTTTCTGGCAGTTACAACCGGGGCCAGCAGCATGACGCGAGTGCCTTCCTGAAGGCTCAACACCTGGTCCACCATCTGCGAGACGCTCTGCGCATCCAGCGCGGTGTCGTGGGTCGGGCAGCGCGGCACGCCGGCGCGGGCAAACAGCAGCCGCAGGTAGTCGTAGATCTCCGTGACCGTCCCGACGGTTGAACGCGGATTGTGGGATGCGGACTTCTGCTCGATGGAGATGGCCGGCGACAGCCCCTCGATGTGGTCCACCGCGGGCTTCGCCATCACCGAGAGAAATTGCCGCGCGTACGTGGACAGAGATTCCACGTAACGGCGCTGCCCCTCGGCGTAGACCGTGTCGAACGCCAGCGAGGACTTGCCCGATCCGGACAGGCCGGTCAACACGATCATCCTGTCCCGGGGCAGATCGAGATCGATGCCCTTCAGGTTGTGAGTCCGCGCGCCGCGGATTCGTATATGGGTGGTGGACACGTCCGGTGGGCCAGAGTCAACGCAATCCCCTACTATACGCCGTCCAAAAACCGCAGCGCAAAATAGCCGGTGGACGGGCCGGAAATGCGCCACGCGAAATGCGCATTTCCCGGTCAAATGACAAGATTGCCGGATGGCACGAGGCGCGCTACGGCGTACAATGGCAGCTTGTCAGGCAGCCGTCGCGGACGGCCCAAATTTCCGGGGTAAGATTAATGGCAAGAGGCATCAACAAGGTCATCCTCGTCGGCAACCTGGGGGCGGATCCGGACACCCGGTACATGCCCAGCGGCGACGCCGTCACCAACATCCGTCTGGCGACCAGCAGGTCGTGGAAGGACAGGAACACCGGCGAACAGCAGGAGCGCACCGAATGGCATCGGGTTGCGTTGTTCCGCGGTATGGCGGAAACAGCGGCCCAGTACCTGCGCAAGGGTTCGCGGGTCTATATCGAAGGCGAACTGCGCACCCGCAAGTGGCAGGACCGCGACGGCAACGACCGCTACACGACGGAAGTGGTGGTCGATGGGTTTAGAGGCGAGATGGTCATGCTTGACGGGCGTTCCGATTCATCCGCCCCGGCGCCCATGCCCGCCCGCGGGGTGGCGGAGCAGCCGGCGTCCACCGGCACCGACGATCTGGACGACGACATCCCGTTCTAGGAGTTTTCGCAGCGGGCTCGCTGCGCTGACGCGCAGGGAACTTTGTCCACGCACGCGACGCGGGAGCGTCGCATTATGTTAAATGGCGCCAACGTAACCTATTGAAATAACAGGAGTCTGAATTTAGTTCCATGCAAGCTTGCGCCCACTATTGGAGTGCGCTGGGAATGGTTTGGCAGAGATTCGATAGTGCGGCTCCGCCCTTGCGCTCCATAACGCCAATTCGGCCGATCCCTTGTTGAGCAACTTTGGGCAAGCGCTGGGCGATCTGCTTGGTACACTGGTCGAAGGAGGAGAACGGGAACACCGTTTTCCGGGACGTTTGAGCGCGGCTTTCCTGGGTAGTGCCGCCATGCACTTGGGAATGCTTGCGAGAAACAGTGGTTTGGTCAGCGCGACTCCAAGTGTTCCAATTGAAATATTTCTGGTGATTGCAGTTGTTTGTGTGGCCTATTGTGCGTTTTTCGGTTTGGTGGTCGCCGTCGGTAACGTAAGGGGTTCGCTCGTTCGGCACTTCTTTTTTGGGGCATTTCTACCCACGTTTGCATACTCGCTGGCGCGTTTGGCGACCATTTGAGGATATTTAAAATTTGGACAAAGCACCCATTGTATCGGTCGCCTGGCGCATGATCCTTGCGGGGGCATTTTTGTTCCCGGTCGATTCCACTTACGGGCAGTCGCCACGCGGTGCGGTGAATGCGGAAGCGTTTCGAGTTAACGCCTATCGGAAATTCATCGTTGCGAACACCTATCTTTTTGATAGTGACGCGCACTTGTCGTATCTGTACGCATATGATCCGACCGCATGGGAAGGAGTGGAGCATGCGATCGAGTCGGAGTTCCGCGTATTGGCGCCCGGTGAGGACACGACGACATGGTGGGCCGAGTCACCCTATCGCGTAGTCGACCTTGACTCGTACACGACATGCGCGGACAGTGAAGACAAATTGCATTGCATTAGAGACCATGGGGCGTATCTCGCGAGCAGCAAGAAGTACCCGGGATTCAAACACGAAGGCCTTTTTGTGATAAAGGAGGCGCCGCACGAGAATTCGTCGGAGACGGGCGGCGATAGCCCGCAAGTTAGCGCAGAATAGAATTTTTCAATGCCCGAGCAAGTATTCATCCAGACCTTCGGTTGTCAGATGAACGAGTACGATTCGGCCAAGATGGCCGACGTGCTCGGCGCGTCCATGGGCGTGACCGAAACGCAGCATCCGGACGATGCGGACATTCTCCTGCTCAACAGTTGCTCGGTTCGCGAGAAGGCCCAGGAGAAGGTCTTCTCGCTGCTGGGCCGCTGGCGGGCCTACAAGCGCGAGCATCCCCACAAGATCATCGGCGTCGGCGGATGCGTGGCCAGCCAGGAGGGCGAGGCCATTCGCCGCCGCGCACCCTACGTGGACCTGGTCTTCGGCCCGCAGACGCTGCACCGGCTGCCGGAGATGATCGCCCGGGTGCGCTCCGGGAGCCCGTATGTGGTGGATGTCAGCTTCCCGGAGATCGAAAAGTTCGACCAACTGCCCGCCGCCACGGACTCCCATGTCACCGCCTTCGTGTCGGTGATGGAGGGTTGCAGCAAGTATTGTTCGTTCTGCGTCGTGCCCTACACCCGCGGCGAGGAAATCAGCCGGCCGCTGGATGACGTCATCGCCGAAGTCGTCGGCCTTTCCCGCCTGGGCGTGAAGGAAATCAACCTGCTCGGCCAGAACGTGAACGCCTACCGGGGTGCCGTTCACGGAGGGGGGAAGGCGGACCTGGCCACCCTGATCCACTACGTCGCCGCCATCGACGGGATTCGCCGCATCCGCTTCACCACGTCGCATCCGCTTGAATTCAGCCCGTCGCTGGTGCGGGCCTATGCACACGTCGACAAGCTCGCCAGTTACCTGCATCTGCCCGTGCAGAGCGGGTCCGACCGCATTCTCCGGCTCATGAAGCGCGGCTACACGGCGCAGTCGTACCTGGAGAAGATCCGCGCCATCAAGAAGGCCCGGCCCGGCATTTCGCTGTCCTCCGATTTCATCGTCGGTTTCCCCGGCGAAGAGGAGGCGGACTTTCAGGCGACGCTCGACCTGATCGAGGCGGCCGGTTTCGACCAGTCCTTCAGTTTCATCTACAGCCCGCGTCCGGGCACACCGGCCGCCGCGGTGCCCGACGAGGTGCCGAAGGAGGTCAAGCTTGCGCGGCTGCAGAGGCTTCAGGCCCTGGTCAACGAGCAGGCCGCGGCCATCAGCCGGCAAATGGTCGGCGGGGTGGAGCGCGTGCTGGTCGAGAAGACATCCCGAAAGTCCGCCCGGGAAGTCTGCGGGCGCACCGAAAACAACCGCTGGGTCAATTTTGCCGCTCCGGAAAGGGCGATCGGAGAGTTCGTGGATGTCGTCATCACCGAAGCCATGCCCAATTCCCTGCGAGGACGACTGGTCGAAATCGTTGCCTGAACCGCACCGCGAAAGCGATTCCCTGGAAGTCATCCTTCGCCCGGACGACCACCGGCGCATGGCCAATCTCTGCGGGCAGTTCGACGAGCATCTCCGGCAGATCGAAAAGCGCCTGGAAATTCGCATCAAGAGCCGCGGCAATCGGTTCCGTCTGAGCGGCGAGTCGAATTCGACGGCGGTGGCAAGGGACGTGCTCCAGGAGCTGTTCTCGTTGACCGAGGCCGAACACCTGGACCCCGAGCGGGTGCACCTGTGCCTGCAGGAATGCCTCCGCGGCGCCGGCGGGACACGTCGGGAATCCCCGGTCTTCCGCACCCGGCGGCGCGAAATCCGCGCCAGGGGACCCAACCAGACCGCCTACTCGCGCGCCATGCGGGGCAAGGACCTGATCTTCGGCATCGGCCCCGCGGGCACCGGCAAGACCTACCTGGCCGTGGCGGCCGCCGTGGAAGCCCTGGACGCGGACGTGGTGCGGCGCATCGTCCTGGTTCGGCCCGCGGTGGAGGCCGGCGAACGGCTCGGATTCCTCCCCGGCGACCTGTCGCAGAAGGTGGACCCCTACCTGCGGCCGATCTATGACGCGCTCTACGAAATGATGGGTTTCGAGCATGTCGGGCGCCTCATCGACCGCCACATCATCGAAATCGCGCCGCTGGCGTACATGCGCGGCCGCACGCTCAACGAAGCGTTCGTTATACTCGACGAAGCCCAGAACACGACAGTGGAGCAGATGAAGATGTTTCTGACGCGCATCGGCTTCGGGTCCAGGGCCGTGGTCACCGGCGACCTCACGCAGACGGACCTGCCGCCGGGCCGGCAATCGGGCCTGGCGCATGTGAATCGCATCCTGCGCGGGGTCAAGGGCGTGAAATTCGTTCACTTCGGTCCCGAGGACGTGGTCCGGCACCAGCTCGTGCAGCGCATCGTTCAGGCCTACGCCCGGGACAAGGAACGCAAGACCGATGGTTAGTGCTCCATCAAACTTGTATGGAACATACGTAACTCATTGATTGTACGTCCGCGCAATGTTCCTTCCGCGACAGCGGGGCGGCGTACCGCGCCGCCGTGGCATGCTTATAACGCCGTGTCAGTGGTCGCAGACCCGTCTCTGGCAAGGCGCGTCCCGCGGCATTTGCCTCCCCATTTTCACTGAAGAACGCCGGGCCACTTGACATGGGAGCCGAGTCCAACCGCGAGATCGTTGTGCAGATGGCGGTGCGCGACGATTCGGTGCCGCCCGCCGCCCGCATCCGTCACTGGGTCTGCCGTGCCCTGGTTGAAGGGCCGCCGGGCGAGGTCACCGTGCGCGTGGTGGACGAGGCGGAGAGCGCGAAGCTCAACGAGCGGTACCGCCGCGGCCGCGGGGCGACCGACGTGCTGGCCTTCGCCTACGGGGAGCCCGACTGCGCCGACGCGGAACAAGCCTTCGGGGACCTGGTCATCTGTGCCGCCGTGGTGGAGCGCGAGGCTTCGCGCCGCGGCAAGCCCCTGGAGGCGCATTGGGCGCACATTGCCGTTCACGGTGCGCTGCACTTGCTCGGCCATGACCACCACGAAGCCGAACAGGCCCGGGTCATGGAAGACAGGGAGCGGAAACTGTTGGAAGCGATGGGATTTGGCGATCCCCATGCCGAAGAATCGTGACTGTTTCGACAGATTTCGAACCTGCCATCTTGCAAGCCGGCCCGCGTGGTTGCAAGATATGGGTTATCGATGTCCGACGATCTTCCCTCCAGTAGAGACCCGTTCCGCCGTCCCCGGTGGTGGTCGCGTTTGTTCAGGGGATCCGCCTACAACGGCATGGCGAGATCCGATATTGTCGAGTTTCTCGGCCGGTGCCGGCGCGACAATCTGCTGGAAACCGATGAGCATGCCATGCTCCAGGGGGTCCTGAAGGTTTCCGAGACCCAGGTGCGGGACATCATGGTGCCCCGTTCTCACATGGTGGTGCTGGAACTGGACGATCCGCCCCAGGCCATGCTCAAGACCATCGTCGATTCGGGCCATTCCCGGTTTCCGGTGGTGGGCGAGGACCGCGACGAGGTGTCCGGCATCATGCTGGCCAAGGACCTGCTGCGCTATTTCGGGGAAGATCACCCCAGCGACGCGGTTCAGATCTCCGAAATTCTCCGCCCGGTCGTCTACATCCCCGAGAGCAAACGCCTCGATGCGCTGCTCACCCAGTTCCGGGAAAGCCACAATCACATGGCCATCGTGGTCGACGAATACGGCGGCGTGGCGGGGCTGGCCACCATCGAGGACGTCATCGAGCAGATCGTCGGCGACATCGACGACGAACACGATCCGGAGGAAGCCGAATACATCCACGATCACGGCGGCGGGCGCTTCACCGTGCTGGCATTGACCCGGATCGAGGATTTCAGCGAGCGCTTCGGCGTCGACATTGCCAACGGGGAATTCGACACTGTGGGGGGGCTTGTCATGCACGAACTGGGACGCCTGCCGCGGCGCGGTGAAACGATCGAGTTGGCGGGCCTTCGGTTCTGCGTCAAAGTCGCCGACCGCAGGCGCATCCAGTCGCTGGAGGTCACTAGTGCTCCATCGACCTGATGCGCAAGTATCGGTTGGAAGGAGCACCTGGATTCCAGCGGCCCGGGTTCAATAGAACGGTGGCGAATCCGTCGATGGCCCGGCGGCATTCTCGCTCGCTTGTGCGGGCCGGCCATATCGCGGCGCCACCGCGCCCGCGCCGCAAACAGGGGTGACCGATGCGGGCCAGGCTGCTGATCGCGCTGATCGCGGGGGCCCTGCTCCCGCAGGCGCATGCCCCGTTCGATCACTTCTGGGTAGCGCCGCTCAGCTACGCCGTGCTGTTTCACGTCTGGAGCGGCCTGCGGCCCGCGCAGGCGTTCCGGGTGGGTTTTGCATACGGCTGCGCCGCCTTTCTCGCGGGGGTGCACTGGGTCTACGTGAGCATCCACGATTACGGGCTGGCGCACCCGCTGCTGGCCTCTGCCATCACCCTGGGCCTGGTGGTCTACCTGGGCGCCTACGTGGGCCTGAGCGGGTGGGTCGCGGCCCGCTGGTTCGCCACTCGCGGCCCGGTGGCCTGGCTCGCCGTATTCCCGGCGGTCACGTTGCTGAGCGAGTGGTGCCGGGGCTGGGTGCTCAGCGGCTTTGGCTGGCTCGCCCCGGGTTACAGCCAGACGGAATCCTGGCTCATGGGCTACGCGCCCGTGGGAGGCGTGCACCTGATGTCGTGGGCGGTGCTGGCTTCGGCGGGCGCGCTGCTGGCGCTGGCCTTCGGCGGCTGGCGTCTGCGGGCCGCGGTGGCGGCGGGCCTGGCGCTTGTCTGGGGTTCCGGCTACTTCCTCGGCAACCACCGCTGGAGCGAGGCCACCGGCAGCGTGATCCCCGTGGCGCTGGTTCAGGGGGCGGTGCCCCAGGAACTGAAGTGGCGCCCGGAACAGTTGCTGTCCACCCTGGATCTTTACCGCCGCCTAACCGAAGAGGCCGGGGACAGCCGGCTGATCGTCTGGCCCGAGGCCGCCATTCCCACGCTGTACGCCCAGGCCCAAGACTACCTGGAGAGCATTCGCGACTGGGCGGAGGCGCGCGGCAGCGAGGTGGCGCTGGGAATCCTCAGGGACGATCCGGGCGGCGGCACGTTTCAGAATACGCTGGTCGTTCTCGGCGAGCAGCCGGTCTTCTACGCCAAGCGCCACCTGGTGCCCTACGGGGAGTACTTTCCGGTGCCCGGATTCGTGCGCCGCTGGCTCCGGCTCAATAGCCTGCCCTACACCGACGCGGTTCCGGGCACCCCCGACCAGCCGCCGCTCAGCATCGCCGGGGAGCGCGTCGGCGTGAGCATCTGCTACGAAGATCTCTTCGGCTCCGAACAACTCCACTACCTGCCCGAGGCCACGCTGCTGATCAACGTCAGCAACGACGCCTGGTTCGGCGATACCGTGGCGCCGCATCAGCACCTTCAGATCGCCCGGGTCCGGGCGGCAGAGGCGTCGCGTTACCTGCTGCGCGCCACCAATACGGGCATTAGCGCCATCATCGATCCCCGCGGCCGCGTGGTCGCACGCTCACCGGCGTTCGAGCCACATGTGCTGCGAAGCGCGGTACAGGGTTTTGGCGGGCGCACGCCCTACGCGCTGCTGGGGAACTACCCGGTGGTCACCGGAGCCGCGCTGTTGCTCATCGGCTTGTTGCTTCACCGGCGGCGGCGACAGGCCGCTGACCCGGGCTCGTAGCCCGGGCGCGTCCTGCAGCGAAAATGGCCAGGAGCCTACGGCGCAGGCTTCCATGGAACTTCTCTGTTCCCTGGGCGTCAGCGCGGCAAACCCCGCCGCGAATACTCCTGGCGGGTTTTGCGACAGACGATCAGCGGCCTACTGTTGGAAGTTGTACTGAAATCCCACTGAAGAAGTGGTGCCGAATTCATCGTATTGCAGCGACCGACGCCGATTGCCGGCGTAGTAGTACTCCGGCGCATCGCCCAGATTGGCAAGCTCCGCATAAATTTGCCAGTTTTCGGAGAACCCATACTTCGCGGTCAGATCCCATTGCAGACGGTCGTCGGTGTAACGGTCCAGCCCGGGTTCAACGAGTTCGTCGATATAGCTGTCGCGATATTTCACGGCCAGCCTTATGTCCAGCCCATGCTTGTCGTAACCCAACGTGAGGCCGCCAATGTTGGCGGACTGCTTTGGAAGACCGACCGACCGGTCGCCCGTGTCGCCCTCGCTATCCACATAGGTGTAATTCAGAGACGCGAGGACCCCGTCGAAGGGCGCACTCAAGAATCCAAAGTGTTGCTGATAAGTGAATTCAAACCCCAGTACCGTTGCTTCCTCGCCATTCAGCGCGATGACCGCTTCGTCAAAAACCCTGTTCTGGAAGCCATAGTCGTCGAGAGTCTGCACAAAGATGAAGTCCGCGATCCGCTTGTGAAAAACGCCTCCGGACACCACGCTCAAATCGGTCGGATAAAACGCGAGCGAGGCGTCGACATTCCAGGCGCGATACGGATCGAGACCCGGGTTGCCGAGCTCCGCTTCGTCGCCTTCAATGGCCACCCGAAACGCAACGTCCTCTACTCGAGGCCGTACGACCGACCGGTAAACCGATGCCCGGCCAATGACATTTTCGGAAAAATTGAAACGAAGGTTGGCGCTTGGCAGCAGATCGCCGTAAGACTGATTTGCCTGAACGGGAGTCACGATCAAGGTGTCGTCCGGCGGATCGCCCGGCCCATTCTGATCTTCTACGATCACCTCCACCGTGTTGCCACGGCTGTCGAGCTCCGTTTGTTCGTACCGAAGGCCCGCGACGATCGTCGCCCTGTCGGTTTCCCATGTGCCCATGAAATAGGCCGCAAAGACGTCTTCGTTTATCGTGAAATCCGCGACCGCCGAATCGAGTTCGGTATCGAGGGGCTCGAATTCTATGCCGACTTCATCCGCCAGAATCTGGCGTTCAATCCTGTTATCGGGCACCGGACCGATGGGATTGGGAAAACCGTATTTGTCGCCGCCTCCGGGTAACAGGGCATCCGACAGGAACCAATGGTCGTCTCCGGACCAGAATGTGGCTTCCTCGTTGCTGTCCTTCTCTCGCCACCGTGCCTTGGCGCCAAATTTCAGGCTGCCGAAACCCGTGTCCCGAGTGGTGTCCAATCGCAGCGAAACCTGCGTATCCTGATTTCTCTCGTTGAAGTGCTCGAACTCATCCAGTTCGTACAGGGACGGATCCAGGAGCGCCGAGAGGAAATTCGATCTGACCACCGGAATCTCCGGAGTGCTACGATCGATGGTAAGCACGGGCTGTCCGTCCGCAATGGGCCCGTCACCGCTTAAAAACTCGGCCACCCAGGTGCCGCTGACCTGGTCGGGAGTGCGCTCTTGCGCATAGGAGTAACCCAAATTCGTTTCCACCAGCCAGGAGTCCAATTGCGTCTCGGAGCCGAGTGAGACGGACATGTTTTCCGCAATCTGGCCCTGCATGTTGCGGCCCTTGGTGTCGCGTTCGATCTCGACTTCGGAGTAGTCGGCGGTTGTCGAAGTCACCGTGTCCTCGTCCAGACCGCCGAGGCCGAAAGTCGTTCTGTTCCGCAACTCGGTGTCGGTGAAGCGGCTATACAACGTGTACAGGTGCAACGTCGTGGCGTCCGACACGTCGAGGTCGAAATTCAGGGCGCCGCCAAGACGCTCTCGTTCGACGGTATAGAGTCGCGGCTGGAGTTCTTCCAGGAAATAGTTGCCGTTATCCGCTTCTCCCCAATCGTCAGACTCGTTGTTGTCAGCCTGGATGCTCCGATCGTGCCAACTCAATGCGCCGGCTATGCCCAGGCGACGGTCACCTTCCATTTCAAATATGTTGCTTCCGGCGAAAGACAGTTTCGGGCTCCATTCCTCCCGGAGTTCGTTGAAGCTGCTCTCGGCCCTGGCTTTCGCATACGGGCCCTTTCGGCTGAACGCGCTCAACGTCTTTACATTGATCGAACCGCCAATGGCATCCGCGTCCATGTCCGGTGTCAGGGTCTTGTGGACTTCGAGGCCGTCCAGCAGATCGGTTGGGATCACATCGAGCTGCAGCGCTCTCCTCGGTTCGGCGGCTGTCGCCCTGACTCCGTTGATGGAGGTCGAATTCAGGTCCGGGTCCATACCGCGAATGACGACGTAGCGCCCCTCGCCCTGATCGGTTTCCACGCTGACGCCCGTGAGGCGGCGCAGCGATTCAGCAACGTTCTGGTCGGGGAACTGGCCGATGGCATCCGTATCGAGCACGGAGACCAGATTGTGCGCGGAGCGTTCCTGGTTGAGCGCGCTGGCGAACGCGGCCGCTTGCCCGACGACGATGATCTCTTCAAGTGCCGCCTGTTCGGCGGCGCCGATGACAACGTCTCCGAGGTCGACGCCCTCTTCGGGCACCCCAATTGAAATGCTTGTGTCTTCGGTGCCGACGTACGACACGATCAGTGTGTAACTGCCCGCGGGCACATTTCCCAATCGAAAGCGGCCACGGTCATCCGACGTTGTCGAGCCGGGAAGACCATCGATTCTCACAATCGCGCCGGGGAATGCAACGGATCTTCCGGTGTCCGTGATTTCACCGGTGACACTTTGAGCCAGGGCGGTATTCGAGAGCGCGAGCAGCCCGCTTCCAATTACCAACGCGGACAGGATTTGCCGGATCCTCCGCTTGCGTATTTCCGAAGTCATACGCCTGAAAATCCGGGCCATATGGATACTTGTCATGTTACCTTCCCCCTGCTTGCCTGCCGGGTGCAGAGTCTGATTGGTGGGCATTGAGTATATGGAAAATCTGTTCCTATGAGAAGAAAGTTAGAAAAAATAATTTTGTGGAGCATGGTCCACCCATGACTTCACTGCCGGACAGGCAAATTCGGTGGTATTTTGTTAGCAATTGTTTCAATTATGAAAAATGTATTTCAATCTCAAGCGCGCATCCGCTTTGTTGCCGTCTCTTGACGTATGTCCAATACGTCGGCGAGACGGCGCCGCGCGTCCGCACGCTTGTGAACGCGCTGATACGGCGTTGTAAGGTTGATGGAGCGCTAGTGATTGACCAGATATTCCGCTTCGGCGCAACCAGGTTCGACGAGAACCCTTGACAACATGATCGGCGTCGCCATCATCGGCGCGGGGCGTATTGGGCGGATACATGCGCACAACGTCGCCGAGCACGAAAACGCACGGCTGGTATCGGTCTGCGACATCGTTTCGGGCGCAGCAGTGGAGCTTGCCGGGCGCTGCGGCGGCAGAGCCGCATCCGTCGAACAGATCCTCGGTGACGAACACGTCGACGCGATCATTATCGCCAGTTCCACGGATACGCACGCCGAGATCATCGAGCGGGCAGCGGCAGCCGGCAAAGCCATATTTTGCGAAAAACCACTCGATCTCGATCTGCAACGGGCCAGGGAGAGCGTTGACACCGCCGCGAGAGCCGATGTGCTCCTGTGCCTGGGATTCAATCGACGCCACGATCCGGATTTCCGGAAACTCAAAGTGGAAGCCGCAGCCGGCGCCATCGGGTCGATAGAAGTCGTCACCATCATCAGTCGGGACCCGTCTCCGCCCCCGCCGGAATACATCCGCAGATCCGGTGGCCTGTTTCGCGACATGATGATCCATGACCTTGACATGGGCCGCTGGCTACTCGGTGAAGAGCCCCACCAGGTGTTTGCAACGGGGAGTGCCCTGGCGGACCCGGGGATCGGGAAATTGGGTGACATCGACACGGCAGTCGCCGTGCTGCGCACGCCGTCCGGCCGTCTTTGTCACATTACCAATTCGCGTCGATGCAGTTACGGCTACGATCAGCGCATCGAGGTTTTTGGGTCAAAAGGATTGCTGCGCGTCGACAATCAACGGTACACCCAGGTCGAAAAGGCAACGGCAGAAGGGTTTTCCACTGAACCGGCATTGCCCTTTTTCCTGGAGCGCTACGCAATGTCCTATCGCAATCAACTCGACCGGTTTATCCGCGCGGCAGGAGGCGAGCGGGCCGATCTGGCACTCGGCTCAGACGGCCTGCGCGCATTGCAGCTTGCGGAGGCTGCGCACGAATCACTCTTGTCCGGTCGACCGGTTAACATTGACGGGACATACCGAAGAAAACCCGCATAACTCCAAACCATCGAGAAACATGAACTTCGGCCTGATAGGCACCGGCTTCATGGGCAAGGCACACGCCATCGCGCTGCGCGCCGTGGGCACGGTATTCCCGGAAATCGTTCACCCGGGGCTGCGCTGCCTCGTTGACATCGATGCGATGGCAGCCCGGCAGCTTGCGCAGGCCTGGGGATTTGAGAGCGCAAGCGATGACTGGCGCGCCATGTGCCGCAGCGACGCGATCGATGTCGTGGACATCTGTGCGCCCAATCACCTGCACATGGACATGGCGCTCACCGCGATCGAGGCCGGCAAGCACGTCTATTGCGAAAAGCCGTTGGCTCTCACCGCGCCCCAGGCAAGGCGAATGCGCATGGCCGCCCAATCCGCCGGTATCAGGACCGCAATCGGGTACAACTATATCTGCAACCCTTTGATTACGGCCGCGCGTGACATGATCGCGGCCGGGGAGATCGGGGAGGTTCACGAGTTTCGAGGCAGTTATCGTGAAGATTACCTTGCAAACCCATCCACTCCCTACGGATGGCGCTGCGCCAGGGACAGTGCTGGTGCCGGTGCGCTCGGGGACCTCGGCAGCCACCTGATCTGCATGGCCGAGTTCCTGCTTGGGCCGATCGATTCGGTGCTCGGGTCTCTCACCACCGTCCACAACCAGCGTCCGGACCCGGTGACGGGTCAGATGAGGGTGGTTGAGAACGACGACATCGCCCAGGCGCTCATCGTATTCAATCAGGGCTGCCCCGGCACCATGGACATCAGCCGCGTGGCCACCGGCAGGAAGTGCGGGCTGACATTCGAAGTATCCGGAATCAAGGGCAGTATCGCCTTCGATCAGGAATGCATGAATGAATTGCAGCTATTCCGCGCGGACAGCCGGTCCGGTCGAGGTGGCTACCGGCGCATTCTTGCCGGACCGGAGCATCCGGACTACTCGGCGTTTTGCCCGGCCCCCGGGCACAGCCTCGGCTTCAATGACCTGAAGATCATCGAAATTCGCAATTTGTTGCGGTCTATTGAAACGGGAGAGGAAACGTTTGCCAACTTCGACACCGGGTGCCGGATTCAGGAAATTTCCGATGCAATCGAGACTTCCCACCGACAAGAGCGGAGGATCGACGTCAGCAGCAGCGCACTGGAACGACTACAGCTCAGTGCGTGACTGATTCACGCTGCTGTAGAACGCCGGTTCTAGCAGCCTGCGAGGTGCGATCGGCCAGTGGAGTTCCGGTTGGGCTCCCCGTTCCCGGATGTCGACGGCCAATTCGGCGCAGAGCTCGTTCATGTACTCGGCGGCCATCATCGCGAATCGTCTCGAGGGTGCCGTGAGAGGATCCTGCTCGGCCTCGACAACGAGCCAGCCGTCGTACGCGACCGACTTGAGGCATTGAAGAGTCGCACCGAAGTCGATGCAGCCCTCCGCGTCGCCGGGCACCGTGAACACGCCATTCATCACGGCGTCGAGAAAGCTCAGATCTCGATTCCTGGCGTCCCTGAGAACGTTCGCACGAACATTCTTGCAATGCACGTGCCTGATTCGCCGCCCATGCGCCTCCAACAATGCAAGCGCGTCGCCGCCGGCATAGTCAAGGTGACCCGTATCCAGCAGCAAACCCACGCATTCGCCCGTGTTTTCCATCAGCCTGTCAATTTCTTCCCGGCTCTGGACGATGGTGCCCATGTGGTGGTGATAGGCGATCTGCATGCCCTGATCGAGACACGAGTCGCCCAGTTGCGTCAGCTTCTTGCCGTATTCCTTCCATTCGCCGGGCCTCAGAACGGGCCTGCGCGACAGCGGAACGTTCCGTGAACCATGAATGCAGTCGGTCGTATCGCAAAAGACGATCACTCTGGATCCCAGTGCCTTGAGCAGGTCCAGGTGATCCTGAAGAGCCTCGATTTCATCTGCAACCGATCTGCGCAGCAGGTTGCTGCTGTGCCAGCCCGACACCAATTTCAGGTCAAACTTGTCGAGAGTCGGGCCCAGCACATCGGCCTGTCGCGGTAACTTGTTGCCCAGTTCAATGCCGGAAAAGCCCGCGTCGCGGGTGTCGCGCAGACACACTTCCAGCGGTGTCTCCGCTCCCAGGGACGGGAGATCGTCATTGGTCCAAAGCAGCGGATTGACGCCAAGTCGAACGGTCATGGTCGAAGACCCGATTCAGTACGGTTGCCTGGTCTTTGCGGCCAGATAATCTTCGCGCGCGGCACTCACCTCGGCACGCTCCGAAACCTCGGGGACGGCTACGTCCCACCAGAAACCGCCGCCAGAGGATTCGTCGGGATCGGTACGCAGGCTGATCAAACAGGGTCGATCGGCCGCCTTGGCGCGACCGACGGCCAATTCGAGCTCGGCGAGACTGTCAACGTGCTCCGAGGCCGCGCCCATTGCCGAAGCATGCTTGGCAAAGTCGAGTAGCGGCGCACTGTCGCCGCCGGCCGAACAGTCGTCGAACAAGTTGTTGAATGGTGCACTGCCAGTGGATTGCTGCAGGCGATTGATGCAGCCGAAGCCTCCGTTGTCGAGGACGACGACGATAATCTTGTGGCCCAGCAAGACGCTGGTTGCCAGCTCCGAGTTGAGCATCATGTAGGAGCCGTCGCCGACCATGACGATGACGTCGCGGTTCGGGCATGCCATCTTGACGCCCATGCCGCCGGCAATCTCGTAGCCCATGCAGGAATAGCCGTACTCCAGGTGATAGCCGCCGACCCGGTCCGTGCGCCAAAGCTTGTGCAATTCGCCGGGAAGGCCACCGGCCGCGCAGACGACGACGTCGCCGGGGGCCGAGGCGCGTTTGACGGCACCAAGAACCTGGGCGTCCGAGGGCAATCCCGACGCCGTCGAGATCGTCTCGGGCGAGGTAATGTGCTCGTAATAATCGTTCCACGCGGCGATTGCATCCTTTCCCGTCTGCTGCCAGGCCCCGTCGGACCGCCAGTCCGACAGCCCCGCCTGCAAGGCCTCCAATCCGAGCCGGGCATCGCTTACCAGAGGTTGCGCACCGTGCTTGCCGGCATCCGGGCGCGCCACGTTAAGCTGGATCAATCGCGTTTTTTCCGCATCCATGAGCGTGCGTGACGCCGTGGTGAAGTCCTGCAACCGGGTACCCACCGCAAGGACGACGTCGGCCTGCCGCGCCATCCGATTGGCCGCATCGGAGCCGGTCACCCCGATTGCCCCGACATGGTTCGGATGGTCCCAACCCAGTGCGCCCTTGCCAGCCTGCGTTTCGGCGACCGGAACTCCGTGCGTTTCGACAAATGCCCGCAGCGCTGCGGTGGCGCCGGAATAGTGCACGCCGCCGCCGGCGATCAGCAATGGCCGTTGGGCATCACGCAAGATCTCGATCGCCTCGTCAAGCTCACGGCGGTCGGCGCCCCTGCGCGCAAGGTGGTGAACCCGCTCCGCAAACAGGGATTCGGGGTAGTCGTAGGCTTCGGTTTGTACGTCCTGGCACAACGCCAATGTCGCAGGTCCGCAATCGGCCGGGTCGGTCAGTGTGGATATCGCCGCCGGCAGACTCGTAATGATCTGTTCCGGCCGCGCGATACGATCGAAGTATCGACTGACCGGGCGAAAACAGTCGTTGACCGAGATCGTCGGGTCACCCGGGTATTCGAGCTGCTGCAACACCGGGTCCGGCGTACGGCTCGCAAAGACGTCACCCGGCAGCAATAGCACCGGCAGGCGATTGACATGCGCCAGCGCGGCGGCTGTCACCATATTGGTCGCGCCGGGTCCGATGGACGTAGTGCAGGCCATCATCCGCCTGCGCTGGCTTGCCTTTGCGAAAGCGATCGCCGCGTGCGCCATACCCTGTTCGTTATGGGCACGAAACGTCGGCAATACGGCTCGCTTGTCGTACAGCGCTTCGCCGAGCCCGGCGACGTTACCGTGGCCGAAAATGGCGAATACGCCATGAAACAGGGGCTGGATGTCGCCGTCGATTTCGACTTGCTGGGCAGCGAGGTACCTCACAACCGCCTGGGCCATCGTAAGACGGGTTGTTTCCATAGCCGTGTCTCCAGGGGCCTTCGGCGCAGACTTGCATGGAACTACTCTGTTCCCTGGGCGTCAGCGCGGGGAACCCCGCCGCGAATACTCCTAACCGGTTTTTCGGTTGCGCCAGTAGCCGATGAGTTCCATATAGTTTCTTGCCACCGAATTGACCAATGTGTCGTCGTCGATTTTCCCAGCCAGCCACTTCCTGCCCGACTCGGCAAAAATCGTTCGCCCGACCGTGAATCCCCTGCAGACATCAAACCCGGCGCTGGCATTGAATCCGGCCTGCAACTCGCTCGCGGGCGCATCCATTCCCAGGATTACGACTCCACGGCAATGCGGTGCGCGCTGCGAAATCAGGTCGCTTACCCGTTGCCACTCGGTGCGACTGATCGCAGGCAATTTCCACCAGTCCGGCCGAATGCCCAGATTGTAAAGGCGCGCGAGCACCGAAGCACATGCGTCATCGTCCACGACCGCGTCTGCAGGCGGCAGGATCTCCAGCAGCAGCTCGTGGCCAGACGTGCAGCAGGCCTGGTAGAGTTCCTTGACTTGCCGTTCCTGTTGCAGTCGCAAGGTCCTTTCGTCGTCCAGGCCGTAAACCATCAGGCACTTGACGATATGCTCGAGCGGCCAGGAGCGTAACCGGTCTCCTATCGAACGGCCGCCTTCCAGCTCCAGCGGCCGCGACCCTGACTGTTCCGCGGGGCGGGCAATCCACCAGCCGCGGCCGGTCACGTCGTTCAGGGCGTCCTGGCCGAATGTATCGTCGATGATAACGCCGATCGCTGCGTCGGCTCCGACTGCGTCCGCGCTGATCTCCACGGCCCGTACGATGAGGCGTTTCAGGGCTGTGATGCGTTGCAGATCGGCGCCTGTCTGCTGGGCCATTTGCACCAGTTGCCGGCGATGATCGAGCGCCAGACCGTAGATTTCGGGCCAGGCCGCGGGGCGCCGCGTTGTAGTCCGGTGCAGGTAGTTCAACTCCTCATCCAAGTCGGGCCGGGGAATCCGCTCCGCGTGATCGAGGTAGTAGTCCAGTTCCTCGGCCGAGGGAATGGCGGGTGAACATCCGTGCCTTGAGACAACCAGCGCACCGCAGGCGTTGGCGTAGTTTGCGCACGATTCATGGCTCTCGTTGCGCAGCCAGCCGCGCAGGAACCCCGACATGAACGCATCGCCCGCGCCCAACACGTTGAGTATTTCTATTTTCGGGCCGGCAAAAGTTGTCAAGTCGTCGAGGCTTGCCGGGATCTCGCCGTCGAGGACGGCACAGCCTTGCTCGCCGAGTTTCAGCACGACGGTGGCGTCCGTCAGCGTGCGAACATGACGCAGCGCGGCGATCGTGTCGGTGCTGCCGCCGGCGATGTGGATTTCTTCCTCGGTGCCTACAATAAGGTCGCAATCGGGCCAGATCGTCTGCAGATGCGCCGACACCGTATCGGAGTCGATGTACCGTGTTTCGCCGTCGCCGAGCCCGGTCAGTCCCCACAGGACCGGACGATAGTCGATGTCGACGATCACCTTGACCCCGGCGGCCCTGGCGTATTCGATGGCTTTGGCGCAGGCGGCAAAGGTCTTGGGCGTCGAGAAGTGTGTCCCGGTTATGAGCAGTGATTTGCTGGAGGCAATGAAGTCGGCGGAGAAGTCGGACACTTCGATCGCCATGTCGGCGCAGTCGTTGCGGAAGAAGATCAGCGGAAAGGTGTCCCTGTCCTTGATACCCAGAACCACCAGCCCGGTGAACCTGCCGGGGTCAGTCACGACATGGCTGACATCCACGCCACCGCGTGCGAGCTCCTCGCGAACGAAGCGGCCCATGTGTTCATCACCGACTCGTGTCAGCATGGCCGATTTCAACCCAAGGCGTGCACAGCCGTACGCGATATTGCCCGAGGACCCTCCGAGATATTTGGCGAAGCTCGCCGTGTCTTCCAGTCGACTGCCGACTTGGTTACCGTAGAAGTCGACCGCGGCCCGGCCCAGACAAATGACGTCAAGGGGACCATGGGTCATGTTTGTCGTTGCGGACGTCATATTCGGCCTGCCCCCCGATTTCACCGGTGTCGAGGGTGTTGGGATTGCGAAAAGGGCACGATGCCGGGGATTGGTTTTTTCCGCTGCGGTGCGCAAGAGTTTAGAATATGCATTCTATACACAATAGTCATAGATCAAAATCTTTCTTTTGACAAGGATCAGAACAAATGTCGAAATTGCTGTCGCAGCCTACGGCGCCGGATGACAGGGGCCGGATTCAATGTATCGATCCCGAATCGGCGGGATGGGAGTACGTGGGATTCGAAGCATTCAAGCTCAAGGCGGGCGCGAGCCTTGCGGATGTGACCGGCGCCACGGAGGTCTGCCTGGTGCTGCTTGCGGGCAAGGCGGACGTTGCCACGGCAACTGAAGCCTGGCGCAATCTGGGTGAGCGATCATCGGTATTCGACAAGCAGGCGCCCTATGCGGTGTATCTGCCGCCCGACGATCGTTTTCGCGTCGACGCCCACACCGACGTCGAACTCGCAGTTTGCCGGGCGCCGGCAGAAGGCAAGTATCCCGCCCGCCTGATCAGCCCGCAGGACTGCCAATTCGAAACCCGGGGCCACGGCACAAACCGCCGGCACGTTTGCAATATCTTGTTCGGCAATGCGAACGCCGAGCGCCTGCTGGTCTGTGAGGTACTGACGCCGGGTGGCAACTGGTCCAGTTATCCGCCGCACAAGCACGATAATGATCGCGGAACGAAGGAAACCCGTCTCGAAGAGACCTACTATCATCGTATCGACCCGCCCCAGGGCTTCGCCTTTCAACGCGTTTACAACGATGACCGCAGTCTGGATGAAACCATGGCCGTGACGGACAATGACGTCGTGATCGTGCCTGAAGGCTACCACCCGGTGGGCGCGCCGCACGGCTACGATCTCTACTACCTGAACGTCATGGCGGGTCCGCAGCGAAAGTGGATATTCCACAATGACCCGGACCATGAATGGATCATTGAGTCATGACGGCCAGGGGCTTGCAGCCGTGAATTCCTACGGCGCAAGCTCCTAGTTTTTCTTGCTGGCCCGGAAGGCGAGCGACATCGCGAGCGTTTGGGCAACGCCCATGGATGCGGTAAGTGAGCGAAATGACAGCACTTCCGCGTCGAGCACTTTCAAGAATACCCGCGCGGCCGGAACAATCGGGCTGATTTGGCTGTCGGAGATGACGATCACAGCCATTCCACGCTGTGACGCCAGGGAAACAACTTCCGCAGTTTCGTGTGCGTACTCCGCGTACGAAATGGCAATCAGCACGTCCTTGTCGGTCATGCACTGCGCCTGCTCTTGCAGCATGCCGCCGACCCCGTCCAGCAAGTGCGTCCTGTGCTCCGTGTGACTGAGCGAATAGGCAATGTAGGCGGCGACCGGAAAGGAACGCCGATGTCCAACCACGTACGTGGTCTGTGCCGCTTCAATCAGATCCACAGCCACGGTGAGTTTCTCGTGAATATCGCTTTCGCTCAATTCTGTCAGCGAGATGATGTTGGATCCGCATAGTCGTTTCAGCAGTGAGTGCTCAAGGCCCAATTCGTCGGTGACCTCAGCATCCTGCGCCGCACGCACGCGTTCCTTGTAGCTTGCGGACCGTTCCGCGATTCGAGTCTGAAAGGCCCGTTGCATTTGAGAGTATCCGGTGTAGCCGAACGACTTGGCGAAACGTATCAGCGCCGATGGCTGGACTTCCGCCCGCTTGGCAATCACCGCAATGGTTTCGATGGCCATGTCGGTCGGATGGTCCAGGGCGTAGCCTGCGATCTGGCGCAAGCGATTGCTGAGCGATTCGTATCGTTCGGTGATCGAGGTTTGAAGTGCCTCGTAGTCCGTTGGGGCTGATCCATCCATGAACATTCCACGTCTTTCATTTATGAAACACATATTCTATCATCAGATTCCCGCTCATTGGCGGAGCCCGTTTTGAGATTCGTATTCGGAGCCTGGTTCTCCTGCATCTTCTGCGCCGGCGCGTACGCGCAAACCACTTACCTGTTTCGTTACGCGCATTCGCAACCCGAGCCGCATCCGCGCAGCGTGTCGATGCAGTTCTTCGAACGGGAACTCGAACACAGAAGCGCCGGGCGCATCGAGGTAGATGTCTATTCCTCCGGTGTTCTGGGCACGGAGCGTGAGCTGATGGACATGGTAACCACCGGCGCATTGCAAGGTACCCGTGGCGCATTTTTCACGGACGCGAACCCTCGCTACACGATTTTCATGATGCCGTTCCTGGTACAGAACTGGGAGCAGGCGCGGCGGCTCATGTACAGCGATTTCACAAGGGAGATCAACGCCGGCGCCGCAGCCAACGGATTTCACATCCCCGCCAGCGGCATTTCCCAGGGTTTCAGGGCGCACACCAACAACGTCAGGCCCATCGCGTCGCCCGACGACCTCAAGGGTCTGAAGATGCGTGTCCCGCCGCAGGAAGTCTATTTGCTGACCGCGCAGGCTTTCGGTTCCAATCCGCAGGACATTCCGTACAGCGAGGCCTATCAGGCGATCAGCACCGGAGTGGTCGACGGCCAGGACAATGCGCCGTCCAATATCTGGGACTACAAGGTCCACGAAGTGCAGAAGTACCTGACGATCACCAACTATGCCACCGGACCGGACCCGATGATCGTCAACCTGGCCTGGTATGAAGTACTGCCGCCCGATCTCAGGGAGGTGTTCGACCAGGTATCGGTGGAAACGATCAGGTTCAGTGACGATATGAACGAGCGGAGTGAGCGGGACTACATTTCAAGACTTTCGCAGGTGCTTGAGACGACAGTCGTCGATGCGCAGGGCCTTGCGGCGTTCGCCGAATTGGCCCGTCCGGTCTACGAGCATTTCATCGACAAGGGCGTATTTTCCCGCGAGGACGTCGAGCGCGCGAGACGGATCGCCAGTGCTCCGTCCAACTGACAATTGCGGACCGGTTGGATGGAGCGCTGGAGGCGACGACCAGGACCCGGTCCCGGATTGACTTGACGGGACAGGCAGAAGTGGCGGACCTGATAGCGAAGCTTGACCGGGCAATCATCAACACGGCCGAAGTTGCCATTGTCGCAGCGCTGATCGTCCTTTTTGCGTTGGTCAACCTGCTTGTCGTGTTGCGATATGTCTTCGGCTCGACAATCGTTGGCGGCAATGAATTCATCGTCGTGCTCTTCATCTATACGACTGCCATCGGTGCGGCCGTGGCGGTATCGAGAAAGGAGCACATCGCGATCAACTTCCTGGTCGACGGATTGCCGGTCGGACCGCGAAAGATTCTCGAGATAATCGGTTTCGCGCTGATCGCGTTGATCAATGCGGTGATGGTCTGGTACAGCCTGACCATCTGGATTCCCCTGACCGGCCGTTTCATCCTGCCGGCCCTGCAACTCCCGCAAGGGTATGCCCAGGCCGCCGTTCCCATCGGCTGCGGGCTCGTTGCGCTTAGCAGCCTCTTGCATATCGCGCTGCTGCTCACCGGCAAAGAGGGAGCCGGCTCCCTGGGAACGGTCGAAGAATAATTCCGACGATCTTGCCCGAGGCCCCGATTTGCTCGTCCTGATACTCAGTTTGTTCGTGCTGCTGGCGATGGGAATTCCCATCGCCTATGCATTGGGGCTGTCCTCCCTTGCCTATTTTGTCGTTGAACAACCGGACTTGATGCAAATCCTGCCGCAGCGGCTGTTTTCGGGAATGAACAACTATGCGCTGATTTCGCTGCCGCTATTCATCCTGATGGGGCTGGTCATGAATGAAAGCGGGATTACCGGCCGGCTGATCCGCTTCAGCAGCCTCTTCGTCGGCAAGCTGCGCGGCGGGACCGGCCTGGTCAACGTGTTTGCGAGCATGATCTTCGGCGGCATTTCCGGTTCCGCTGCGTCGGACACGGCATCGATCGGCTCGGTCCTGATTCCGGAGATGAAATCGAAAGGCTATCCGGGGCGCTTTGCGGCCGGCATCACAGTGGCATCCTCGACAATGGGCATGATCATCCCACCCAGCGTGCCGATCGTGCTTTATGCGATCGTCGCCCAGGAATCGGTCGGCAGGCTGTTTCTTGGCGGGGTCATCCCCGGACTCCTGATCGGTTTCCTGCAGCTCTTCATCTGCCTGCGCATTTCCGTCCGGAACAACTACCCGAAGGAGGATATCGACACCGGCCTAAGCAGCGTCATTCGCGAGATCAGGGGTTCGATCCTGGTCGTTCTGATGCCCGTTCTCGTCGTGGGCGCCGTGGTCTTCGGCATCGCCACGGCAACCGAGTCCGCCGGGCTGGGCGTGCTCTATGCAGTACTGATCGGCTTCCTCGTGATCAGGGCCCTGACTTTCAAGGGTCTCCTGAACTGCTTCAGAAGCGCCATCATCACCAGCGCCAAGATCATGATGATCATCGCGATGTCGACGATGTACATATGGATCCTGGCGCTGGAGCGTGTCCCGCAAGCCATAGCGGCCTGGGTCACGAGCATGAACCTGGGACCGGTATCGGTGATGTTGCTGGTCAATGTCATCATCCTCGCGATCGGCACGTTCATCGACGTCAGCCCGGCCATTCTGCTCATGACGCCGGTGCTGTTGCCCGCCGCCGTGGAGGCTGGCGTATCGCCCGTCACCTTTGGCGTGATCCTGATTTCCGCGTTGGCAGTGGGTGCCTGCACGCCGCCCGTGGGCAACTGCCTGAATGTGTGCGCCTCGGTTTCCGGGTTGCGCATCGGCACGATTTTCCGGGGCGCCCTGCCGTTTCTGCTGGCCAATTTCGTTGTGCTGCTGCTCATCACCCTGTTCCCTCAGCTCGTGCTGTGGATACCCTCGGTGCTGATGCCATGACAGGACAACGTCGTTGATGCAACAGGCGAAGAAGCGCCGCTGCCACGGGCTGCCGGCGCATGAGACAAGAGGGATGAATATCAAATGCAGGAACCTGTCCGAGTAAGGAGCGCGCAGCTTTGGCAACCATCGCTGCAGCGGATTGCCGACGCCTTGCAAAAGGGGTTGTCGGAAAACTACGAGAACGTTTCGGTCTCGGTCGAGGCGTGTCCGGACCTTCGCGAATGGGGCTGCGCCACGCAAGGCATGTCCGGGCGGGAGCGCATTCTCGATGTCGGTGGCGAGGCCTACGCGCACAATAAACGGCTTCGCGACAATCAGTTCAGTATCCCCGCAATGGCCGAAGCCTGTGGCCTGCCGGATGGGGGCGTTTTCGGTGCGGGCATGGCTTGCCCGGCGGTGCTGGACGGGCACTGCGGCGAGATGATCGCAAGCATCGGACTACCGGCCGATATCCGCTCGAAGGTTGCCAGGGTCGGTCGGGACAAGGAATGCATCGTGGAGGACTATGGTGCGTCGATTCATTCCGGGCTCTCCAACCTGTATCTTTGCGATGGCAGCCCCGGACCGGCCATCAGACTCGAGGTCTCGAGGAGAATCGGCGACGAAGCCTCGCTGACGCAGGCCATGCGCAAGAGCCTGGCAGACAACCTGGATGCCGGCGGAACGCGGCAGATCGCCCTCGGCGGCGTGTTCAAGCTCGCTTCAGGCCGGATCCGCTCGCACGTCATGCCGGACTACGACTGCATTGGATTCGAGTACTTCGACGAAGAACGGAACGAGGCATTCAGAGACTTCCTGCAGTTTTACGAAATGGGGCCGAATCTGCTTTGTTTCTCGGTGTTGTGGACCGGAGACCCGACAGGAACCAGCCTGAACCTGCGCACCTCCGGGGAGCACACCCACTTCCATGCCACCGACGGGAAACAGGAGGCGGGCCACTACCACGGTGACGTCACGCCGGAAGAGGTGGCTTGTACGGGCTATTTCCATCCGGCGGAAATGGTCTTTCGCATCAACGATCCGGAGAATTGACAGATGAACGATTTTGCAAGGCCCAGGGTAGTGGTCGTCGGCGCGGGGGCGATGGGCTCGCTGTTCGGCGGACTTCTCACCGAAGGCGGTCTCGACGTGACGCTCGTGGACATCTGGCGGGAACATGTGGACGCGATCAATGCGAACGGCCTCAAAATGGTGGGCCACGGCGGCGACCGGATCATTCCTGCCACCGCGACATCGGATCCGTCAACCGTCGACGGGGCCGACGTCGCGTTCTTCCAGTGCAAGGCGATCTACAATGCCGATGCCGCGGCGAGCGTGAAGCGCCTGTTCGACAATGATCGAACGGTTGCGATCAGCTTTCAGAACGGACTCGGCAACGAGGAAGAAATCGAGCGTATTCTCGGGGCAGGCAAGGTACTTGGCGGCCTGACCGCGCAGGGTGCGAATATCGAGGCGCCCGGTGTCGTGCGCAATCATGCGGAACTACCCAGTTTCATCGGCGAAATGAAGGGGGGCGTGTCAGGTCGAACCAGGGCACTGGCGTCCGCGTTCTGCGCACACGGACTGCCGACCGAGGCCAGCGGGAACATTCGTCACGACATCTGGAAGAAACTCATGGCGAATATCGGCGTATCGGGCACCTCGGCCGCGCCCAACCTGACGCTTGGCGGCATCGTCCGGGTACCGGAGCTTGAAGCGACAGCGTATCGGGCGATCGACGAGGCGCTCGCCGTGGCGAAGGCGGAAAACATCGAGCTCGATCCGGACGGCGCCCGGGAGGTGTTCCACCAGATCACCTCGGGCACGCCGGGAAACAAGTCAAGCCTTTGCGTGGATGTCGTCAACGAGCGGCCATCCGAAGTCGACTACATCTACGGAGCCGTCATCAAGCTCGGTGCGAAGCACGGCATCGACACGCCGGTTCTGCAGACCATCTCGGCCGTGATCAAGGGGCTGCAGAGTCACTACGGGGCGTGACCGGATGCCGGACTGCATTCGGGCCCTGCAGGTCGGGTGGAAAGCCGAGCATCGGTGAAAACGGGTCAGGTCCCGGGTACAGCTCGGGGATCGTAGCCGTGGTGGACCGCCAACCCCATGGCTTCGGCAACTCGCTCCCACGGAACCAGTTTGTAGTTCTGCCGCGCCTTGGGCGTGATGTTTCGTCCGTCCTGAACGACAAGCACACCATTTGGAAGGGAGGCGCCAAGGTTGGCGCTCGTTACATCCAGTCCATCGGTTTCCGATGCGCCATCGATACCTGTAGCCTCGTCCGCCACCACGTGGAAGATGCCAAGGAACTCGTTGTCGCCTTGCCGTTCGTACACGGCGTAGTTGTCCGCGCCCTGATTGGATGCAATCAGGTACCCTTCGCCGTTGCCGCTGTAATAGATGGCAAGACCCTCGACATCCGCCGTCAGGTTTCCGTCTCCGATACCATCGACCAGCGTGCGCTCCGAACCACCATCGGGTTCAGCCGAATACTTCCATATGCCCCGACCCTCTTCGCCGACATAAAGGTCGCCGGTCTCGTCGTCGGCGACACATCCCTCGGTTTGCGAACCGACGCTGAACTCTCGAACCTGCTCGACGCCGATCCTGTTGCCGCCCGCATCGAATAACCGCCACTGTCTCACCAGCCCGTCGGTATCGTTTATGACTACGTAGTAGTCGCCTGTCAGCGGACTGCGGTACATGCATTGTCCGTACGGATCCTCCATGCCGGTGGGAATGACCCCGTCGGCGACGTCAACCAGGGTTCGCGTGGCGTGATCCACTTTCCAGATGCCGATACTGTCTGTCGAGCGGTTGCTCCCGGTCACGATATCCGCCGGTTCGCCGTTGAGCAGGAATCCATAGCGGATATCGGCATTGTTGATTCGACCGTCTTCGCGCGCCTGCAGCAAATTGCCGTGAAGGTCGTAGACGTTGATCCCACGCTGTTTCTGCGTGCCGATTACGGTGCTTTGCGCGGGGTCCGTGGGATGCACCCACAGCACCGGGTCGTCGGCGGCATCGCCGAAGCTGGCCACGGGCGTAGTTTCCACGCTCGGCGTCACGGTCGTCGCACCCGGCGCCCATGGCCCGGTCGGATCGTGGGGCGCGTGAGCCTGCAGGCCGAGGGCTTCGGAGACTCCCCGCCACGGCACGAGCTTGTAGTTCGCGGGCTCACCGTCATTGTCATCGTCTGCGAGCACCAGTAACCCTTGCCCCAGGGACGCCGATAGCGCCACGCTGGTCGCGGCCAGTCCCTCGGTTTCCTCGGCTCCATCCACCGAATCCCCGCCGACCACGCTGACGGTGCCGCGATGTGTTCGACTCTCGAGATCGTAGAACTGCAAACGGCTCTCGTCGGCATCGGACACGATCAGGTAGGCGCCTTCCTCGTGCTCGTACAATGCGACGCCCTTCACGTCGCCGCTGAAACGGCCGTGCGGTTGTGTGAGATCGACGTATTCCACTTCCGCTTCCGATTCGGGCTCCGCGCTGATTCGGGCAACGCCAACCGTTTCGTGCGAGAAAAAGATTTCAGCGCCGCGATCATGCGCAACACAGTGAGCAACCCCGAGTCCGACCGGAACGCTTCGAATCAGCCGTCCCTCGACGCCACCGTCCCGGGAGTAAAGCTCCCACTGCTGAAACATCCCGTCGCCGGCTGCGAACGCGTAGAACTTGCCGGATATCGGGCTTTGAAAAAGACACAGGCCCTGGATTTCGGCCTGCGTCGGCAGCGGTGAGGAGACTTCTCGCAGGCCGGTGCGCGTATCGTCCGGAACATAGGCGATCAATGCCGTTGCCGCGGAGTCATAGCCGACAACCAGATCGACGGATTCGTCGCCAAGCGGAAAGTTGTATCGGACGTCGACCAATGTCGTGGGACGGTGGCTGCCGAGGCCCTGTCGCGCGCCATTGAGGGTATAGATTTCCAGGCCCCCGTCTTCTGCGCTTGCCAGCAGCCAACTGGCCTCGATGTTCTCGCCATCGATCAACAGCGCCGGGTCGTTGGCCGCGCTCGTCTCGGCATGCATGGTTTCGCCTGCGGCGGCAATCACTTGCACCGTGGGCTCTTCGCCGGCTGCAAGCGGGTCCGGCCCTTCATTTGTCTGACACGCACTGATCACGACGGCAAGAACCATCGTTGGAATCTTCTTTTCCATACAATACTGCCTGATCTTCACTGCCTGATCTTCCAGTCTCGGCCCGGCAACCCTCCAGGACCCGGCACGTATTATCACAACAATAGGATATTTGTTCCAGACTTTTCCATTATTGAAATGTTCGTTCCATAACGATATTGTAGCGTTCCTGGCGCCCAACCCCAATCGGATGCAATTCCATGTCACCGAAATCCGCTGTTTTTTCGATCGTCTTTCCGCTGTTCCTGGCTCATGCCGACGAAGCCGCTGAAGCGCAATCGCCTGGCGGATCGGACTTGGACGTGGGCATCCTGATCTTCGGAGACACCGGCTATGGTCCCGATTATCCGGAAGATACCGACTTTGAGGACAGCTTCAACGTAGAACAATACCTGGCTTCGGAATGGGAAACCTGGCTGGAAGACAAACGACCGCCCGATGAGTACAGACCCAGACCCTATGAATTCTCCGAAGTGACCGGCGGCATGATTCCGGAATCGGGCATGGATGAGGTTTCGGCCGCAATGAAGGCGTATTGCCTTGCGGAGCAACGTTGCGATTTCGGCGTGCTCCTGGGCGACAATATCTATCCGTCCGGGGCAACGCTCGGCGCCGATGGCATTGATGATTCCAAGCGCTTCAAGGACCTTCTTCAGGATCCGTTTGGCAACCTGGTGGAATCACCCGCCGACTACCTCACCTACGTAACGCTGGGCAATCATGATTGGGAGACGTCACGGGCCGGCGGATTTGCGCAGATTCGCTATCTGGAAACCGCGCCCGGATTCTATATTGACGGTCCCTTCTATTCCGTGAAACCACCGGCCGGCGAGGGCCAGGTCGAGTTGTTTGTCATCGATACGAGCATGATTCTTGCGACTGTCGATGTTCGTGCGGACAGGCTCAACGACGACGGTTCGGAGGGATCGCTCGGCGACATCGAAGAACCCGACTATGACGTTCATCCCATGACCGATGCAGAACGCAACCAGGTCCAATGGCTTGAAAATGCGCTCAGTAACTCCACGGCGCGGTGGAAACTGGTGCTGGCCCATCATCCCATCTGGTCGTCAGCGGGCGGCAAGTTCGAGCAGGCTCGCGTGCTGCGGGAACTGTTGATGCCCGCGCTTTGCCGGTACGCCGACGTGTACCTGGCGGGTCATGAACACACCCTGGAAATCCACACCGACAACTGTGAAACGGTGCTGGGAGAGCCGGCGGAACAGCCGCTGGTTCAGATCGTCTCCGGCGCCGGCGCCAAGCAACGGCCGATTCACTCTACCTTCATGGCGCACCAGGAAAGAAAGTATCCGCAACTCACGACAGAATTCGCCGAGGGCCTGTTGTGGGGGTTTGCCCATATGCAAGTAGATGGAGATTCGGCAAGCGTCACCATGTTGGCGGTGCCCGACGACGGCCACTCCTCTTTTGTGGAACTGATTGATTACAGCTTCGATCGCCGGTCTCATCGTTACGGTCAAAGCGATTGATTGCAGGCCTCTCCTTTCTCGCATTTACCGCGTCGGTTGCCGCGATTGCCTGGTGGATCACCCGCAAGGATCGCATGGAGTCGTCCGAGGCCTACTTTCTGGCGGGAAGGGGGCTGACAGCATGGGTCATTGCCGGCTCGCTGATGCTGACCAATCTGTCCACCGAACACCTGATCGGGCTGAACGGGGATGCATTCAATCACACCATCGCCGTCATGGCGTGGGAGACCACCGCTGCGTTGGCGATGGTTCTGGGAGCACTCTACTTTATCCCCAGGTACCTCCGTGCAGGCCTGACCACCATCCCTGATTTTCTTGCGACACGTTTCGACAGTTCGACCCGGGTCATCGCAACCCTTCTTTTCCTGTTCTCGTACGCGATTGCCATTTTGCCGGTCGTGCTCCTGTTCGGGGCGACCGGACTGGAAGCCCTGTTCGACGTGTCGAACACGCTGGGCATTACGCAATCCGAGGCGACCTGGCTCATGGTCATCGGGATTGGCGGGCTGGGCTCTGCCTACGCCATTCTGGGCGGCCTCAAGGCGGTGGCGGTGTCCGACACGATCAATGGCGTCGGATTCCTCGCCGCCAGCCTGCTCATTCCGATTCTGGCGCTGTCCCTGGTCGGCGATGGCAATGTGCTCCTCGGACTCAACACGGTTTACACCGAGGAGCACGCCAAGTTCGATATCACCGGGGATGAACCCGGTTCCTTCCTGCCCTTTGGCGTGTTGTTCACCGGCATGATCGTCAACCAGATATTCTTCTGGTGCACGAATCAATCCATCATGCAGCGCGCGCTCGGCGCAAAGAACCTGAAGGAAGCGCAAAAGGGCATCCTGATTGCCGCAGTATTCAAGCTGATCGCCCCGCTCGCGATCGTGCTTCCGGGCGTCATCGCGTACCACCTCTTCAAGGAGTCGCTGGGACCGGACCAGTACCTGCAAGCGTACCCGACGCTCGTGCAAACGGTGTTGCCCGCACCGCTGACCGGGTTTTTTGCCGCGGTCATGGTCGGCGCCGTTCTGAGCACGTTCAACAGCGTGCTGAACAGCGCCGCGACACTATTCAATCAGGGCGTGTACCTGCCCCTGTTCAAGGCCGATGCCAGCGGGCGGCAACAGGTGACGGTGGGACGTATCTGCTCGACAGTGCTCGCCATTGCGGCGATTCTTGTTGCCCCGGCCATCGACACCAGCGGGAGTCTGTATATCTACCTGCAACAGATCAACGCGACGTTCTTCGGTCCGATGCTCGCGGTGATCCTGGCGGGATTCTTGACAACGAAAGCCTCGGCCATGGCCGCCAAGACCGGCCTGATCGCCGGCCCGATTTTGTTCTACGCCATCAATTTCGCCTTCAATGACGAAGTACAGTCCATGGCATCCGGTATTTTCGGGCATGAAGGCGACATCCATTTCCTCCACTTCCTCGCGTTGGTATTCGTGATCACGGCGGTGGTGATGGCCGTCGTCAGCAGGCTATGGCCTGACCCCGTTAGAGACTGGAAGATGCCGGCTTCACCGGTGGACCTGACACCGTGGAGATTTTCGCGCGCGATGGGCGCGTGCATCGTGGTGGCGACGATTGCCGTGTACGTCTCGCTTGCGCAGTAATCGTTCCCTGCCTCGCTGCCACCTCGTCATGCGAAGTGCGGAAACAGGGGAGAACCAGTCGGTGATCGTTCGTCGCGCCCGCGATTGAAGATACGTCAGACCACGAAGTTGACGATCCGCCCGGGGACGTAGATCGAGCGGCGAATCGCCTTGCCCAAGAGGTGCCGGGCCACGTTCTCGTCGTTCCTCGCGATAGCGAGCGCCTGCGCTTCGGTCGCCTCCACCGGTACGGCGACCCGTCCACGCATCTTGCCGTTGACCTGCACGGACACCTCCACCGTATCGCTGCGCAGGAATTCGTCGCGGGCTTGGGGCCAGTCGGAGTACGCCAGTGAATCCTCGTGGCCCAGCCGCTGCCAGAGTTCCTCGGCGAGATGCGGCGCCAGCGGCGCCAGCAGCAGCACGAACGGCCGCGCCACATCCCGTGGCAGCGTCTCCCACTTGAGCGCGGCGTTGGTGAACTCCATCAGCGCGGCGATGGCGGTATTGAACCTCAGTCCCTCGATATCCCCGGTCACCTTGGCGATGGTGCGGTGCAGCGCGCGAGACTGCTCGTCGGTGGGTTCGCACTCGCGGACCGTATCCTTCAGGCCACTGCCGTTGCGCGCGTCGGTCAGCATCCGCCAGACGCGGTTGAGGAACCGGTGGGTCCCTTCCACCCCCCGGGTGTTCCAGGGTTTGACCTGCTCCAGCGGGCCCATGAACATCTCGTAGAGCCTGAAGGCGTCGGCGCCGTATCGCTCCAGAATCTTGTCGGGATTGACGACGTTGCCCCGGCTCTTGCTCATCTTGTGGGCGCGGGAATCCACCCGGACGTCCGGATCGGTGCGCAGCACGAAGTGATCGGCCTTTTTGACCACGTCCGCGTCGCTGACGGAGGTGCGCTGCACGGGGGTCCCGGAGCGGGTGTCGACTCCGTTGCGGACGAATTTCGCGGATACCGGCCGGCCGGCCTCGTCGTCGAAGCGCGTGTACTCCAGTTCCCCGAGGATCATCCCCTGGTGGACAAGCCGGGCGAACGGCTCCGGGGTGGAGACGACGCCCGCGTCGTAGAGCACCTTGTGCCAGAAGCGGGAGTAGAGCAGATGCAGCACCGCGTGCTCGGCCCCGCCCACATAGAGGTCCACCGGCATCCAGTAGCTCTCCAGATCCCGGTCAACCGGGGCCCTTTCATTTTCCGGATCGATGTAGCGCAGGAAGTACCAGCACGAGCCGGCCCACTGGGGCATGGTGTTGGTCTCCCGCCGAGCCGACCGGCCGGTGGCGCCGTCGACGGTCTGCAGCCAGTCCCCGGCATTGGCCAGGGGGCCTTCGGCCGTGCCGCTGGGCTCGTAGCGGTCCAGCTCCGGCAATTCCACCGGCAGGTCGCTGTCTTCCACGCATTTCGGTTCGTCGTCGACGAACAGGATCGGGAAGGGCTCCCCCCAGTATCGCTGCCGGGAGAACAGCCAGTCGCGAAGCTTGTAGTTGATCTTGCGCTCGCCGTGACCCTCTTCCTCCAGCCAGTCGATCATCCTGGCCTTGGAGTCGGCTACGCCGAGTCCGTCGAGAAAGCCGCTGTTGATGGATGGACCCTCGCCAAGGTACGGACCGCCTTCGAAATCATGTGGCGGCTGCACGGTGCGGATGATGGCCAGTCCGTAGGTCTCGGCGAACTCCCAGTCCCGTTCATCTTCGCCGGGCACCGCCATGATGGCGCCGGTGCCGTAGCCGGCCAGCACATAGTCGGCCACCCACACGGGAATCTCTTCCCCGGAGGCCGGATTGATCGCGTAGCCGCCGGTGAAGACGCCGGATTTCTCCTTCTGAAGTTCGGTGCGCTCAAGCTCGCTCTTGGTGGCGGCTGCCGCGCGATAATCCTCCACCGCCTGCCGCCGGGCGTCCGTGGTGATGGATTCCACCAGCGAGTGCTCCGGCGCCAGCACCATGTAGGTTGCGCCGAAAAGCGTGTCCGGACGCGTGGTGAACACGCGGATGCCGCCTGAACCGTCGGCCAGCGGAAATTCCAGTTCGACGCCTTCGCTGCGGCCGATCCAGTTGCGCTGCATCTCCTTGGTGCTTTCCGGCCAGTCCAGGTCGTCCAGGCCTTCCAGCAGCGCCTCGGCGTAGGCCGTGATCCGCAGCACCCACTGGCGCAGCGGCCGGCGAACGCAGTCGAAGCCCCCCACCTCGGACTTGCCGTCGATGACCTCCTCGTTGGCCAGCGTGGTACCCAGCTCCGGACACCACCACACCGGCTTTTCTTCCTGGTAGGCCAGGCCGCGCTCGAAAAGCTGCTTGAAGATCCACTGGGTCCACTTGTAGTAGCGTGGATCGGTGGTGTTGATCTCCCGGCTCCAGTCGTAGGAGAAGCCCAGCGACTTGAGCTGGCTGCGGAATCTCGCCACGTTGCGTTCGGTGGTGGTGCGCGGATGGGTGCCGGTGCGCAGCGCGTACTGCTCTGCGGGCAGCCCGAAGGCATCCCAGCCGATGGGATGCAGCACGTTGAAGCCGCGCATGCGCTTGTAGCGGGCGATGATGTCGGAGGCGGTATAGCCCTCCGGATGCCCCACATGGAGTCCGTCGCCGCTGGGATAGGGGAACATGTCCAGCACGTAGTACTTCGGACGGCTGCGATCGATGTCCGTGGGCACGCGAAACGTCTGGCGGCGCTCCCAGTAGTCCTGCCACCTGGCTTCGATCTCCTTGAACGGATAGGTGCTCATGGTTGACTGCGAATGATGGAACAAGCCTCGGTTGTTGCGGGCACTGTCGCGGGGAGCCGCAGGATCCCGACGGATGATCTTTGCAAACTCCGCTAGAATCAAGGCCCATGACTGTACCCTCGGCACGATCTTCTCACCAAACGCCGCATGTATCCCCCGGATGCATCGTCGGCCGCACGCGATGGGACCTCCGCCGCGCGCTGCCGGGCCGGCTTCGGACGGCGCTGCTGCTGGGTGCGCTGGCGGGCGCCGTGGCGGGCTGCGGTTTCCAGTTACAGGGCGCCGGGGTCTTGCCTGAGGCGGTCGCCACCACCTACGTGGAGTCACCGCAACGCTACACTGAGTTCCACACCCACCTGATCGATGCGCTCACGGCCCGTGGCGTCGAAGTGGCCGAGACCCGGGCCGAGGCGGGCGCCGTGCTCAGGATCATCGAGGACACGTCCGGTCAGCGCGTGCTCTCCGTATCCGCGCGCAACACCCCGCAGGAGTACGAGGTCTTCTACGCGGTCGGATTTTCCCTGGAGGCCGACGGCACGTCCCTGATCGACAACGAATTCCTGGTGGCGACCCGCAGCTACAGCTACGACCCCACGCAGGTCCTGGGCATGTCCGCCGAGGAGCAGGTGCTGAGGGAGGCCCTGGCCGAGGACCTGGCGCGGCGCGTGCTCAGGCGCATCGAGGGCGTGCAGCCCCCACCTGCCGCATCCGCCCTGGTTACACCGTAGCGGCCTGACTGTTCTGTCGGGCAATCTGGATGTGGAGTCCGACTTGGCAGAGTGGGTGGCGTTGTTTCGCTCGCCGGACCCGGTGAGAATACCGGCATGCGAATCCTGAGCTGGAACGTCAACGGTCTGCGCGCCTGCGTGCGCAAGGGCTTTCACGACTTCCTCGACTCCTGCGGCGCGGACATCGTCGGGCTGCAGGAGGTTCGTGCCTTCGAACATCAGCTGGAGCCCCGCACCCGCGCCCCGAACGGGTGGCACGCCGTCTTCTCCACGGCGGAGCGGCCCGGCTACAGCGGCGTCGCGATCTACTCCCGGCAGCGGCCGAGCCGTGTCGAGACAGCCTTGGGCGAGCCCCGCTTCGACGCCGAGGGCCGGCTGATCATCGCGCACTTCGGACGCATGGCCGTCGCCTCGGTCTACTTCCCCAAGGGCAGCGGCCGCAATCGCGACAACGGCCGCGTCCCCTACAAGCTCGACTTCTACGCCGCGGTGTTCGACCGCATACAGGTGCTGCGCCGCCGCGGGCCCGTCTACGTTGCCGGCGACTACAACACGGCCCATGAAGAGATCGACCTGGCGCGGCCCAAGACCAACACGAAGGCCAGCGGGTTCCTGCCGGAGGAACGGGAGGAGATCACCCGGTGGCTCGATGCGGGTTGGGTGGATACGTTTCGCGCCCGCCACCCGGGTGCTCCGGACCACTACACCTGGTGGCGGCAATGGGGTGGTTGCAGGGAGCGGAACGTCGGCTGGCGCATCGACTACGTGGTTGCGTCGCCGACCGCCCACAAGCGCGTCACCGACGCCTTCATCTGGCCTGACGTGACCGGATCAGACCATTGTCCGGTGGGAGTCGATTTGGACTGATGCGTCCTTGATTGAGGGCGGCGGTCGTCGGCGCGAGCGGTCGTGGCCGAGTCTCGTCGTGCCCGCCGACGGTCTGCCGGGCCGTCAAGATAAACTTCAAACTGCAGTCAATACGGGCGCAAATCCAAGCGATTTCATCAGTTTCGGGGCTGTTCCCTCATCGCCATGTCAGCGATATTGGTAACTGGGTAACCGAGGTGGATTCGACTACGCGATGGACCGGACAAGGTTGTTGCGGAATTACGGCCTCGCGGCGTGTGTGGGCGGGCTCTGGCCGGGCATCCCGACACTCGCAAGGAGTGATGGCGGGATACGATGTTTCGGCAGGAAGTGCGCTATGATCGGATTTGATCGTCGTAATTTGACCTCGGTCTACGAGGATGCCCGCAATGTCGGGCTGGTGTTGATCGGCGCCGGAATCCTGGGACTGGGAGGACTGAGCGACGCGGCATTTGGCGCCTTGGCCATCGTTGCGTTGGACTTGGCCCTTGGTTGCTATCGATCCTGCGGCCGACACCAGTAGGAGAGGAAAAGAAATGGAAGGGGAACTGATTCCTACGCTTACTGGGTTGACCATGATTGCGGGTGCCTTTGTTATTGCGATCCTCATTGCTCCCAACGACCTTGGCGGCAAGAAAAAGTGACCGAAAGGGCATGTGAGCGGGCTGTTTATTCACTGCGATCAGACCAGGGCAATCAGTGATGTCTAGTAGTGAACGATCAACAAACCTTAAGGAACTTCATGAAGCCAGCGCCTGCACTCTCTTGACTTGGCTCAGACGTGCGGCAAACGCGAGCACCAGCCAATACATCCTCGCGTTCGAGATCGCTGTAATCGGCGAGGATTTCCTCGCTGGTCATCCCCGAGCTGAGCAACTCGAGGATCATGTCAACAGGGTAGCGCAACCCCCGGATACAGGGTCTGCCATGACAAATCGCCGGATCGGTCGAGATGCGATCGAGAAGATCGTGTCTGGGCTGTTTGGATGGGTTCGCCTCGCGAATGGAAGACGGTGGCGTTTTGCCCATGGCATGCTCCGGTTCCCTGAAACGCTGAGTCTAGCAGACCGTGGCGGGGGGCAAACCAAGCATACGCTTGCCGCGCTCACGCTCGCTCGGGGAGTGGTTTTCGGTGGTGGTGTAGTGGCACCGTTGGCGTACTACAGGCGGGTGGGGTTGGGGGCGTCGCCGTAGACTTTTTCGGGATCGAAGACTTTTTCGGATTCGGTGAATTCGAGTTCGGCGGAGTTGTCGCCCGTTCCGAGCGGAACGCGCCGGTAGAAGCACGACCGGTAGCCCACGTGGCAACTGGCGCCGCCGCTGACGTCGACCCTGAGCCAGACGCAGTCCTGATCGTCGTCGATCAGCAACTCCCGGACCCTCTGCACCAGCCCGCTGGTGGCGCCCTTGTGCCAGAGCACGCGCCGGCTGCGGCTGAAGTAGTGCGCTTCGCCGGTGTCGATGGTCAGGCGCAACGCCTCGGCGTTCATGTAGGCGTGCATCAGGACTTCGCCGGTGGCGTAGTCGGTGGTCACCGCCGGAATGAGTCCGTCGGCATCGAACTTCGGCGCCAGGTCCGTGCCTTCCTCGACCTGTTCGACGCTGCGCCTGGGGCTGAATTCGTCGGTCATGATGATCCCGTTTCAGGACGAACGGACCGGATTATATGCCACCGGCGGTTCTCTCTTGCTTGGTATCATGGGCGCCGCCCCAAGAGCGGCTGAATCGGTCCCGGATGGCACTTCAACTTCACAACACCCTCACGCGCACTCGCGAACGCTTCGAGCCCCGGGATCCGGAGCGGGTGACCATGTATGTCTGCGGGCCCACGGTCTACAGCTTCGCGCATATCGGCAACGCCCGACCGTGCGTGGTGTTCGACGTGCTGGCGAGGCTGCTGCGGCGCTCCTACGGGCTCGTCTATGTCCGCAACGTCACCGACGTGGACGACAAGATCAATGAGGCCGCCCGGGAGGAGGGGGTGCCGATCGGCGTGCTGACGGCGCGGTACCTGGCGGCATTCCACGACGACATGGGGTCGCTCGGCGTGCTGGCGCCGGATGTCGAGCCCAGGGCCACGGAGCATCTACCGGACATCGTTGCCCTTGTCGAACGATTGCTGGAAGCCGGGCACGCCTACGAAGCCGGGGACCACGTGCTTTTCTCGGTGCCGAGTTTCGATGCGTATGGCGCGCTTTCGGGACGTTCCCAGCAGGATCTCATCGCCGGCGCCCGGGTGAAGGTGGAGTCGTACAAGCGCAACCCCGCGGACTTCGTGCTCTGGAAGCCTTCATCCGCGAACGGTGTGGGCTGGGACAGCCCCTGGGGTTACGGCCGGCCCGGATGGCATGCGGAGTGCTCGGCCATGGTGCGGGCGCACCTGGGCGAGACCATCGACATCCACGGCGGCGGCCTCGACCTGATCTTCCCCCACCACGAGAACGAGACCGCCCAGAGCACCTGCGCCTACGGCATTTCGCAATTTTGCCGTTACTGGGTCCACAATGGCCTGGTGGACGTTCGCGGCGAAAAGATGTCCAAGTCGCTCGGCAACGTGCTGCTCGTCCGCAACCTTCTGGAAGAGGCGCCGGGGGAGGCCGTGCGCCTGGGCCTGCTCACGGCCCACTACCGCCAGCCGCTGGACTGGAACTCCGCGGTCCTTGCGGACGCGCGCCAGAAGCTGGACAAGATGTACGGGGCGTTGCGCAGCGCCGGCGTGACCGGCGCGGCGCCGGGGACACCCCAATCCGACCCGCCGCGCACCGTGCTCGATGCGCTGGAAGACGATCTCAACACGCCGAAGGCGCTGGCGGAATTGTTCGGACTGGTCCGGCAGGTCAACAGCGCGTCCGACCCGGACGCCCGCGCCGGGCTCGCACGGGCGTTGCGAGCCGGCGGGTGGTTGCTGGGGTTGTTGCAGGATGATCCGCAGGCCTGGTTCACCCGGGATAGTGCCGCGCAAGACCCCGGCGACGAGTGGATCGACGCCAGGGTAGGGGAGCGCCAGGCCATGCGCGCGGCTCGGGACTTCGCCGCCGCGGACCGCATCCGTGACGAACTGGCAAGCCTGGGCATCCTCATCGAGGACAGCGCCGACGGGCCGCGCTGGCGGCGGGCGCGAAAATGAGGCGGTCGTAATGGGTCGCACGTTCAAGAGGCCGGCCTGCGGAGACCCGCGGCAGTCCGGGACAAACCCGCGGCAGTCCGGGACAGTTTCACGGCACGCCGGGGCAAGCTCGCGGCACTCCGGCGCGAACACGCGGCGCTCCAGGGGGGTATCGCTGGTGTCCGGCGCGCTGTCGCGACTCGGCGTCGCTGCGGCGGTGGCCCTGGTCAGGGCCTACCAGCTACTGATCTCGCCCTGGCTCGGCAGGCCCTGCCGGCATGCCCCCAGTTGCTCCGCCTACGCCATCGAAGCACTGCGGCGCTTCGGCGCGATCAGGGGCGGCTGGCTCACGGCGAGACGTCTCGCCCGCTGTCACCCCTGGGGCACGAGCGGCCATGATCCCGTCCCCGCCACGCTCAAACCCGACGGCCCGGGAGGACAACATGAGCATCAGTGCTGACTTGCTTGACATCATCTGCTGCCCGGTCACGCGGCTGCCCCTTCGGGTCATGTCCGAGGAAACCATCGAGGCGCTCAATCGGCGCATTGAACAGGGGAGCCTGGTTGGCCGCGACGGCGAGGCGCTCACGGAGCCGCTGACCGAAGCGCTGGTCACGGGAGACGGCAAACTGGCCTATCCCGTGCACGACGGCATTCCGGTCCTGCTCGAGGACAGCGGCATCGTTCTGTCCCAGCTCGACGATGCGGGCTAACTGGCGTCAGCTTGGCGGCCTTCTGGCCCGCGAGCTGCTGCCGGCCTACCTGGTGGCCGGCGACGAACCCCTGCTGGTCAGCGAAGCGGCCGCGCAGATTCGCGCCCGGGCCCGGCGCGACGGGTTCGAACAGCGCGACTACTACGCGGTCGAGCGGGGATTCGACTGGCAGGAACTGACCGCGGGCGCCGACAACCTGTCGCTGTTCGCAACCCGCCGGATCGTCGAATTGAACCTGCCGAAGCCCCAGCCGGGCGCCGCGGGAGGACGGGCGTTGCGGGACCTGATGCAGAGTCCCGACCCCGACCGGCTGCTGCTGGTCGTGACCCGCAAGCTGGATTCGTCGGCGTCGAGAAGCGCCTGGGTCAAGGCCATCGACAAGGGTGGTGCGGTCATTCAGGTGTGGCCCGTCGACCGGCCGCACTTGCCGGCGTGGCTCCGGCAACGCGCACAGACCCTCGGGCTCGGGCTGTCGCCTGCGACGGCCGAGTGGATGGCGGACCGGGTGGAAGGCAATCTGCTGGCCGCCGACCAGGAAGTGCGCAAGCTCGTGCTCCTGCTCGGCGAAGGCGCTGCGGATGACGCGGCCGTGCGGGATGCGGTGGCCTCCAATCCGCGGTTCGACGTCTTTCGCCTCGCCGACGCACTGTTGGCGGGACAGGTCGGACGGACGCTGCGCATCCTGGACGGTCTGCGTGCCGAGGGCGCGGCGCCGTCTCTGGTATTATGGGCCATCAGCCGAGACCTTGGATTGCTGGCGAAGCTAAAATTTGCAGCCCGTAACGGTGCCATCCCGGCGCCGGTATTGAAGCGGCACGGCGTCTGGCCGCGGCGCCAGCCGCTGGTGAAGAGCGCGCTTGAACGGCTGGAAACGACTCACCTGACGGAACACATCGTCCTGGCCGCCGAGACGGACAGGGTGATCAAGGGCGTGCAGGCGGGCAACGCCTGGCAGCGGCTCACCTCGTTGGCGATGGCAATACTGGAGCGTACCGGCCGCGCCCGGGCGGTCCGCTGAATCGATGCGCCTCAACCGCACAGGATGCGCATAGGCGGATGGGGCCGATCGGTATCTTCGGTGGTACATTCGATCCCATCCACTACGGCCATCTGCGAACCGCTCTGGAATTGCTGCAGCGGCTTTCGCTGGCGCAGGTCCTGTTTGTCCCAAGCGCCCGCCAGCCCTTGCGGGACCCGTCGGTGGCGCCGGCCGCCACGCGGCTGGAGATGGTTCGCGCGGCGGTGCGGGACGAGCCGCGCTTCGCCGTGGACACGCGCGAGCTCGAGCGTTCGGGCCCTTCGTACACCGTGGACACGCTGGAGTCCATGCGCGGCGATCACGCGCAACGTTCGCTGTGCCTGCTGCTGGGAATGGACGCCTTCTTGAGCCTGCCCCGCTGGCGCCGTTGGGAGGCGCTCGCCGGGCTTGCCAACATCGTCGTGGCGCACCGGCCCGGGTGGCAGCCCCCGGCGCGGGGCGCGCTTGCCGACCTGCTGAAGCGAGCCGGCACCGCAAACGGCGCCGACCTCCACGAACGCATCGCGGGGCGAATACTGGTCACACCGGTCACCCAGATCGACGTATCGGCCTCGCAGATCCGCGCATTCGCCACCGCCGGCGAAGACCCCAGATTCCTCGTCCCCGACAGTGTCAGGGACATCATTCACGAAACGGAGTGTTATGCGCGCTAGCCAATCCCAGCCGCGGCTGACCAGCGAGGAGTTGACCGACTTGGTGCTCGACGCGCTGAGCGAATTGAAGGCACAGGCCGTCAAGTCAATGGACGTTCGCCACCTGACAACGGTGACCGACGTGATGATCGTCGCCACCGGGCGCTCCGCCAGGCACGTTCGCGCCTTGGCGGAAGCCGTGGTCGAACGTTGCAAGCATGCCGGCGAACTGCCGCTTGGCAGGGAGGGCGAAGCCGCCGGCGAGTGGGTGCTGCTGGATCTTGGCGATGTGGTCGTGCACGTCATGCAGCCGCAGGTGCGCGAGTTCTACGATCTGGAAAAACTCTGGGATATCCCCGCGCGGGATCAGGCCCCGAGCTGACGCCGCGGGCTCCCGGAGCGGCCAACGTGCGCATCGTGCTCATCGCCGCCGGTACCCGCCAGCCCCAGTGGGTGCAGGCCGGCTTCCAGGAATACGCGCGGCGCCTGCGGGGCAATTGCACGCTCGAGCTGGTGGAAATCCCGCTGGGCCGGCGCACCTCGTCGGGCTCGGCGCGGCATGCGGTGGAGCAGGAGGGCGAACGCATCCTGCGCGCCATTCCCCGCGGCGCCCGGGCCGTCGCTCTCGATATCCGGGGCAAGACCTGGTCCACGGAGCAACTGGCGGCCCGCATGCTCGACTGGATGGCGGCCGGCGCGCCGGTCAGCCTGCTGGTCGGTGGCCCCGACGGGCTGTCGTCCAGGGTCATGGAGCGGGCCGACGAGCGCTGGTCCCTTTCGCCGCTGACCCTGCCCCACGGACTGGTCCGCCCGCTCGTTGCCGAAGTCCTGTACCGGGCCTGGAGTCTCAACCAGGGCCATCCCTACCATCGCCCATGAAGACGCGGCCAGGAGCCTGCGCCGTAGGAATTCACGGCTGCAATTCCGCCCTCATCCGCCCCTTCGCCCGCTCGATTTCGTCAAATATGACCCGATGTTCTCCCCGATCGATCGACCGAAGGGGCGGCGATAGCGAATTTTCGCGGTCGCGAATTCCTGCGGCGCAGGCTCCTGGCCGGCCCGCCTCGGTTGACTGGCACCCCGCACCTCGTATAGTCCATTGAATGACAAGGAAACCTGGGCGACCATGCGAGGCGTCGTGAGCCTGTCGAGGCCGCCGTGAGCGAAGAGCTCCTGATCAATGTGTGCCTGCGCGAGGTGCGCGCCGCGCTCGTTGAGAACGGCGTGCTGCAGGAGTTGCTCATCGAACGCGCCGGAGGACGGCGCCTGGTCGGCAACATCTACAAGGGCCGCGTGACGCGGGTGTTGCCGGGGTTGCAGGCCAGTTTCGTGAATGTCGGCCTTGAGCGCTCGGCGTTCCTGCACGGGGCCGACATCGTGCGCGGTCTCGAGGAGGAACCGTTCGACCGCCGCCCGGACATAGTCGAGTTGGTCAGCGAAGGGGACGAGTTGCTGGTCCAGGTGCTCAAGGACCCCCTGGGCAGCAAGGGCGCCCGGCTGACCACGTTCATCACGCTGCCGTCGCGGCTGCTCGTGTTCGCGCCGGGCGGTTCCGGAGTGGCCGTGTCGGCCCGGGTCGACGACGTCGAACGCGAACGGCTGCGAAGCCTGGTGGAAGGCATCGTCGAGGACGGCGAGCAGGGCGGATACATCGTCAGGACCGCGGCCCATGGCGCATCGCTCGAGAGCATCGAGGCCGACAGGCGGCTCCTGTCCCGCCTGTGGGCAACGGTTCGGGACACCGCCGGCAATGCGCGGGCCGAGGAGATCGTCTACCGGGACCTGCCGCTCGAAACGCGGATACTCAGGGACCGCCGCGACGACAGGCTGGAGCGCGTGCTCGTGGACTCGGAATCGACCTGCGACAGCATGAAGCGATTCGCGGACCGCTTCATTCCGGACATGTCGGGCATCATCGAACTGCACGACGACACCCGCCCGCTGTTCGAGCTGCATGGCGTCGAAGACGAGATCGCGCGAGCGCTTCACAGAAGGGTTCCGCTGAAGTCCGGCGGCTACCTCGTCTTCGATCAGACCGAGGCCCTGACGACCATCGACGTCAATTCCGGGGGGTACATCGGACGCCGCGACCTGGAAGACACCAGCCTGCATATCAACCTGGAGGCGGCCGCGGCCATCGCCAGGCAATTGCGGTTGCGCAACCTGGGGGGCATTATCGTCGTTGACTTCATCGATATGGCGGATGAGGAGCACCGTCGGCAACTGGTGGAGGCGCTGTCCGGCCACCTGTCGGCGGACCGGGGCAAAACCCAGGTCATGAACGTATCGCCCCTGGGCCTGGTGGAAATGTCGCGCAAGCGAACCCGCGACAGCCTGGAACGAACATTGTGCCGGCCTTGTCCCATTTGCGGGGGCCGAGGGTTCACGAAGACGCCGCAAACCGTGTGCAGCGAGATTTTCCGGGAAATTCTCAGCCGGCGGGCACGGGAGGAGTTTGCCGAAGTGCTGGTGCTGGCGGCGCCGGACGTCATCGACCGGCTGCTGGACGAAGACTCCGCGTCCGTGGCCAGGCTGGAACAATTGACCGGCGCTTCGGTCCGTCTGCAGAGCGAGCGGCTACACGGTCCGGAGCAGTTTGACGTAGTGCCGATTTGAGGAATTGTGCAGGGATTGCTTAAGAATCTGATGCGAGGCGTCGCCGTCGCCCTGGCGATGGGGCTGATCCTGCTCGCCATGAGCGCAGGGGTGCTGCGCCTGGTGGTCATCCAGCTACCGAGTTACCAGGGCGAGATCTGGGAATGGGTGCAGACCGAGCTGGGAGTCAGCCTGAATTACAGCCGGATGGATGCGCGCTGGAGCCTTCTCGGGCCCGAATTCAGCTTCCGGGACGCCACGGTCAGCCTGGTCGGAGGCGAAGCCAACCCCATCGTGAGCGCGGTGGAGGCGACGATCGCCCTGAGCGCGGCAGCGCTGCTTTCGGAGCGGCGGCTGGAGGTGAACAGGCTGACGCTGGAAGGCTCGGCGCTGCGGCTCGAGCGAACCGGGAACGGCGTCCTGAGACTGGCCAACCTGCCTGAGGGCGAAAGCGCGCAGGCCGGGTTTTCGCTGGCGGACATACCCCCGGTGACCATCGTCGTCAACAGCGGAAGCTTCACCTTTTCCGATCGCATGCGGCAGCGTGAGTGGACGTTCGACGATGTCCGTCTGCGACTCGTCAGGGAGTCGGGCGGTGTTTTCATGGAGGTCCGGGCCAACCCCCCTCGGGACCTGGCCGAGCGCATCGAGGTGTCGGTCCAACTGGATGCCGGGGTCCGGCTCCAGGATCCGCGGTCGGTGTGGCGGTTGTTCGGCGAGGCCCGCGGCCTGGAAATCGCCGAGCTGTCGGAGTTGCTCGGTGACCCGTTGCCGCTGTCCGCATCCGGAGCGGGCGACATATCGTTCTGGGTGGACTTCGCCGGCGGCGAGGCGCGGCAGGCGACCCTGGCGCTGGCGCTGGCGGGGTTGCGCGTGGACGGACCCGGCGGAGGCGACGCGGACTACGAGCAGATCAACGTGACCCTGGAGGGGAGCCGCCTGGACACCGGCTGGGCGTACTCTGCCAGCAACCTGGAATTGAGCCGCCAAGGCCGCGCCTGGCCGACCGGCGCGGAAATCGACGTGGAGATACGCCGGGACGACGCCGGGCTTTCTTCGCTGTCGCTGCGCGGCAGTTTCCTGCGCCTTGAAGATCTGGCGCCGTTGGTTCCCGCCGTACCGCGGGGCGGGATTGGCGGGCTGTGGTCGGAACTCCGGCCCGTCGGCGATGTGCGCGACTACAAAGCGCAACTGGTCCGGGGCCGAGACACGTGGCGCTACTCGGCCGTCGGGTCGTTCGAAGATTTGCAAGTCGCTTCCCGCGACGTCTGGCCGGGCCTGCGGGGGTTTTCGGGCGCGTTGCGAGTGGATTCGCGAAGCGGACGGCTCGACCTGGACACCCGTGGAGCGCGCGTGGAGTGGCCCGGACTCTTTGCCGGACCGCTGGACGTGGACGAACTCACAGGCCGGGTGACCTGGAGGCGGGGACCCAACGGCCTGCGGATTGCAAGCGATGACCTCGTCGTCAACACGCCCGACGGGCAGTCCCGCTCCGTGCTGGAGTTGACATGGCCGGACGGCGCCGGCGGCGCGCCCTTCGTGGCTCTTCGGTCCGAGGTCCTGAATCTCGACGCCGTCGGCGCCACGCGTTACTTCCCGGAGGGCGTCTTTCCCCAGGTGACCGCCCACCTCAGGCAGGCCATACGCGATGGTCGCGTCCCCCGGGCGGATGTCGCCCTGACCGGTCCGCTGGCGGCGTTCCCCTTCGGCGACGGCGAAGGCACGTTCCGCGCCGAGGGCAGAATCGAAGACGGCTCGATGGCCTATGTCGAGGACTGGCCCGCCGCGGAGGACTTCAACGGAGTCCTGACCTTCACCAATGCGGGCTGGGAAGCGACCGGCAGCGGGCGCGTCCTCGGCAACCGCAGCGAGAACCTGCGCGTGGGCATCAAGGACATGAGGGACCCTGTCCTGAGTGTGTCCGCATCCACGCAGGGTCCCCTGGGCGAAGCGCTTCGCTTCCTCAAGGAGGCGCCGATGATCTCCCGGCACCTGGGGCCGGACCTGCAGCGCCTGCAGTCGGGCGCCGGCACGGCGGACGTCACCTTCGAGCTTGCGTTGCCGCTGCTCGATCGAACCGCCTATGAGCTGAGCGCCGGGCTTGAAATCGAGGGCGGCGATCTGTCCATCGATGGCTTTGGCCCAACGGTGACGGACATTTTCGGCGGTCTGCGGCTGGAAGGCGGCGAGGTCGCGAGTCGCGGCAATCTCGCTGCGTTCTTCCTCGGTGCTCCGGTCTCGATCAGCGTGGCGGCGTCCGGCGAGACGGGGTATCTCGCCGATGTCGGATTCGAAGGCGTATTTCCCGCCGGGTCGTTGCAGGCCGAGTTCGGCCTGCCCTTCGCCGAACAGATACTGGGGGCATCCGCATGGCAGGGCCACGTGTCGCTGCCCCAGAACCGGTTCGTCCAGGCGCGGCGAGAGCCGCTGCGGATCGACCTGGCGACGGATCTCGCCGGCGTGGACCTGCGGTTTCCGGAGCCATTGAGGAAACCGCCGGAACAAGGCGCGCAGCTTGAGTTGGAGGTCGTATTCTCCGAAGCGGACCGCCTCAACTTCAACGGGCGCCTTGGCGAAGACCATCGCTTCGCGCTGAGCTTCCGCAACCGGGAGGGCGAACTGTCTTTCCGGCGGGGCGCGGTCCGGTTCGGCGGCGCGGAACCGCTGTTACCGCCGCGTGACGGGCTGAGTGTCAGCGGCGAGTTGGCGGCGGTCGATTTCGATGACTGGTGGACGCTGTTCCGCCGCCAGGTTCCGGGCGGCTCGGCGGCGGGACTGCTGCTGGGCGCGGAACTGGCGATCGCCAATCTCTCGGCCTTCGGCCAATCGCTGGGACCCACCGATGTTTCGCTTCGCCAGCAGGCGGCCCGGTGGCATCTGCAGGCCGACAGCGAGCCGATCGCGGGTGTCATCGCCTGGCCGCTGGATCTCGGCGACCGCCCGCAAATGCTCGCGGAACTGGAACGGCTCCATATCTCTACCGATGACATGTCGGCGGATTCGAATCCGGATCCCCGGGACTTGCCGGGGGTGCTCGTTCATGCCGAGGACTTTTCCGTGGGCACACGGCGCTTCGGTGCGTTCGACGCCGATATCCGGGCGGATCCGAATGGTCTGAACATCGTTTCCCTCAGCGGCCGGAGCGAGAGTTTCGTCATGGAAGGCAGCGGCGGCTGGTACCAGCGGCCCCAGGGGCAGGAAACGCGGCTGGTGTTGACCGCGTCCAGCGAGGACGTCGCCGGTGCGCTGGATCAGCTCGGCTTCGACCCGATCACCCGGGCCGAGCGCGCGCAGCTCGCGCTGAACGTCTATTGGCCGTCGGGGCCGGCGCCGGGCTGGGAGGACTCGATCGCGGGCGGACTGAACCTGCGCCTGGAGCGCGGCAGCGTCCTCAACCTGGATCCCGGCGCCGGGCGCGTGGTGGGCCTGATGAGCATCGCGGCGTTGCCCCGGCGCCTGGCGCTCGATTTTCGCGATGTCTTCAATCGCGGGCTGGTATTCGACGAATTGAGCGGTGACTTCGTCATCATCGACGGCAACGCCTACACGGACAACCTGCGGTTGGCCGGGCCGGTGGTGGACATCGGGCTGGTGGGGCGAACGGGGTTGCGTGACCGGGACTACCAGCAGCATGCGGTGGTGACGTCTGAACCGGGGCGGATATTGCCGGCGGTGGGTTTTCTGGCGAGTCCGCAGGTGGCGGCGGCCTTGCTGCTGTTCAGCGAAATTTTCAAGGAGCCGCTCAATGGCGCCACGCGTGCGTCCTATTGCGTCACCGGGGGCTGGTCGGACCCGCTGGTGGAGCGGCAGACGGCGGAGGAGTTGCAGGAGAACCGGCTTTGCGCGGATTTGCCGCAGTTGGCCGCGGCGGTGGAGCCCTGACAGCCCGTGGCAAAAGTCCCGTTGCCTCCACCGTGGCCACATCGCGCGCGTCGGAGGACCAGGTGACCGTCGCGCCCGATTTCTTCAAAGGAGCAGTCGCCAGCTTCCAGCCGGACCGCAAGGCCCGGTACGAAATTCGGGGTGGATAGTCGGCGCCCTTGGGCGGTACACTTGTATCGGCTTCAGGGCGCCAAGCGCTTTTCCGATATCCACCGACCGGGAACAACCAATTATCGTGGCATCAGCACCGCAGCCGTCTCTCTGGAACCAGTGCCTCAAGACGCTGCAACTGGAGCTGACAGAGAACGAGTTCAACACATGGGTCCGGCCGTTGCAGGCGGAGCAAACCGATAACGGCCTGCGGTTGCTGGCGCCCAATCGGTTCGTTGTCGATTGGGTAAGGCAAAACTGTTATGCCAATATCGTTGCCGTCACCGGCGAACTGCTGGTGGAGCTGCAGGTCGGCAGCCGGCGCCCGCCGCTGAAAGCCCGGTCCAAGGCCCACTCCGTAGCCGATGCGCCCGCTCGCAGGCGCTCGGCCATGCCAGGCAGCCGGCTCGATCCGAATTTCACCTTCGAAACCTTTGTCGAGGGCAAGAGCAACCAGTTGGCGCGGGCCGGGGCCATCCAGGTGGCGACGGCCCCCGGAAGAGCCTATAACCCATTGTGCATTTATGGCGGCGTGGGGCTTGGCAAGACACACCTCATGCACGCCATCGGCAATTTGATTCGTGAACGCGAATTCAGCACGAAAGTGGTTTATGTGCAGTCCGAAGACTTTGTGCGGCATATGGTGCACAGCTTCCAGACAAACACCATCGACACCTTCAAGCGGCATTACCGCTCGCTGGACGCGCTGTTGATCGATGACATTCAACTGTTTGCCGGCAAGGAGCGCACACAGGAAGAGTTTTTCCACACCTTCAACGCGCTCCTTGAGGGGCAGCGGCGCATTGTCCTCGCCTGCGACCGGTACCCGAAGGAAGTGTCCGGGCTCGAGGAACGTCTCAAGTCGCGTTTCGGCTGGGGACTGACCGTGGCTATCGAGCCCCCTGAACTGGAGACCGGTGTCGCCATCCTGATGAGCAAGGCGACTGCGGAGAGGGAGCATCTCCCCGAAGAGGTCGCTTTCTTCATCGCTCAGCGTATCCGTTCCAATGTTCGCGAACTGGAGGGCGCCCTGCGCCGGGTCATCGCCAACTCCCGCTTTACGGGTAATCCCATCACCCTGGAATTCACCAAGACCTCGCTGCGCGACCTGCTCGCCTTGCAGGCCAAGCTGGTCACCATCGAGAATATTCAGCGCACCGTTGCCGCTTACTTCAAGGTTCGCGTCGCGGACCTGCACTCAAAGCGGCGGAGCCGTTCCATCACGCGGCCACGGCAGATCGCCATGGCCCTGGCGAGGGAATTGACGAATCACAGCTTGCCTGAGTTGGGGGACGCCTTCGGCGGCCGCGATCATACGACGGTGATTCATGCCTGTCGCCGCGTCAAGGCGCTGCGGGAGAGCGAGACCAGGGTCGAGGAGGACTACAGCAACCTGTTGAGAACGCTGACGGGTTGATCTGGATTATCTGTGCATAACTCGGGCATCAGGATCCATCCACAGTTGAGCCACAGGAAGCACGCCCGGAACAAGGCTGCTTTATGATCACACAAGATATTGATTTTCAAGGATAATTTAAAGTTGTTCCAGATATTCCGGCAGTTAACAGTAACTACTGTAATAGAATAAACAAACAATTAAAGCAGGTACCAACGACGATGAAGCTGAGCGCACCGCGGGACGCAATCCTGAAACCCCTTCAATCGGTGATCGGCGTCGTGGAGCGGCGTCAAACCATGCCCATTCTCGCCAACGTTCTGTTGACGACACAGGATGATCGACTGCATATCGCGGCAACCGATCTGGAAGTGGAACTTGTGGCGGAAACGGAGGTGGAAGTCGAAGCTGGCGGAGAGATCACCGTACCAGGACGCAAGCTGCACGACATTTGCAGGGCCTTGCCCGACGGCGTGAACATTGAATTGAGCGTCACCGGCGGCAGGGTCACCCTGAAGACGGCCCGTAGCCGGTTCAAGTTGTCCAGCCTTCGGGCCGAGGACTTTCCGGTGGTGGAGGAAATCTCCGCTCAGCAGGACGTTCGAGTCGATCAGCGCGGATTGCGCAAGCTATTGGACAAAACACACTTTTCCATGGCGCAACAGGACGTTCGATACTATCTGAACGGGCTTCTGCTCGAAACCGACGGATATACACTGCGCGCAGTCGCTACTGACGGGCACCGCCTGGCGCTCGCTGAACTGCGGTTGGACACGCCGGCCCAGAAGAGCGAGCAGGTCATTCTTCCGCGCAAGGCCGTGCTGGAGCTGATGCGGCTTCTGGACGGGGATGGCGAGGTGGTGCTTTCTCTGGGAACCAACCACCTGCGAGTGCAACTCGGGTCGATACGGTTTACCTCGAAATTGATCGACGGCCGTTTTCCGGAATACGGGAGAGTCATTCCGAACGATGTCGGCAAGGTCATCACGGCGGACTGCGGTGTCATGCGCCATTCCCTGCAGCGCGCGGCGATACTGTCGAACGAGAAATTCCGGGGCGTGCGGCTGCACGTACAGGATGCCACCGTGACCATCCGGGCGAACAATCCCGATCAGGAAGAAGCTGAAGAGAAACTCGAAGTCGAATACGAGGGAGACGAAATGGAGATCGGCTTCAATGTCAACTACTTGCTGGATGCGCTCGGCGCCGTGGATGAAGATCGCGTTCAGTTGGGGCTGAGCGACGCGAATTCCAGTTGCCTTATCAACAGCCCGGCCATGACCGATACCAAGTTCGTGGTCATGCCCATGCGGCTATAGTGCTCTCTCCGGGGGTTGCGCCTGGCGACTGGAAGTTGAGTTCGGAAGAAGACCGGACCCGGTCGCCGCCAGACGCTCCAGGGCGTCAATTCCGATCGCCGAGGGACCCTGCGAGTGCCGCTCACTCGTCTGAGGATTGAAGCGTTCCGCTGCTTGACGCACGTCGAGCTGGAACTGGACGAGGAGCAGAACTACTTCTTTGGGGCCAATGGCGCGGGCAAGACGAGCCTCCTGGAAGCGATACATGTCCTGGGGCGTGGCCGGTCATTCAGGCTTCGGCAAAGCAAGCGGCTGATTCAATACGACGCCCAGGGGTTTTCCGTTTTCGGCGAGGTGTTGACAGGGGGCCGTAACCACCGGCTCGGTATCAGCGTTGACAGCGGTGGCCGGAAGCTGCGCCTCGACGGTCGGGACGGACCGGCGATGACGGCGATGGCGCAGGTTCTGCCGGTATACGTGATCGAACCGAGCGTCCACTTGCTGATCGAAGGCGGGCCCGGCGAACGGCGACGCTTCCTGGATTGGGGGGTGTTCCACGTGGAACACGGCTACATTGCCGCCTGGCGTCGGTACCGGCGTGTACTTGGGCAGCGCAACGCGGCATTGCGCGCCGGCCAGCATCCGCGGAGTTGGGACGATTTGCTAGCGACCGCGGGGATGCGGGTCACGGAAGCCCGGGAGCGATACGTGGACGAGCTTCGGCGGGCGCTGGCGGGTCTGGGGGAAGCGCTGCTGGGTCAACCGCTGGAGGTCAATTATCGGCCCGGGTGGCGGGCCGGCACGAACCTTGATAGCGCGTTGCGGAAGTCTCGTTCCAGGGACGAGCAGGCGCGCGCCACGCAGGTGGGGCCCCACCGCGCGGAGTTGGAGATCAGGCTCGGCGTGCGGGGTGTCCGGGAGGAGATATCGAGAGGCCAGCAGAAGCTGGCCGCGGCGGGGCTGGTATTGGCGCAGGTGCGCGTATTGGCGGGGTCCAGGGGGCATGGCGGCACACTGTTGGTGGATGATCCCGCGGCGGAACTGGACAATAGGGCCCTGCGGGCGCTCTTGTCGGTTCTGAAGGCCCTCCCCGCGCAAAGAATTATCACCGGGCTCACCGAAGCCTCGCTGGCGGGGGGGCATCCGCCCAGAAGGTTTCACGTGGAGCGGGGCGGGGTGCGCCAGGTGGTATAATGGGGCTGTTTGGCCAAGGGTGAATCGAAGGATGGTCTCGAACGACTATACGTCCAGCAATATCAAGGTGTTGCGCGGGCTCGAAGCGGTACGCAAACGCCCCGGGATGTACATCGGCGACACGGATGACGGCACCGGTCTGCACCATATGGTCTTCGAAGTCGTCGACAATTCGGTGGACGAGGCGCTGGCCGGTTTCTGCGACCGCATCACGGTCACGATTCATTCGGACGAATCCATCACGGTTACGGACGACGGTCGCGGTATTCCGGTGGATGTTCACCCGGAAGAAGGCCGTTCCGCGGCCGAAGTCATCATGACGATGCTGCATGCCGGCGGGAAATTCGACGACGATTCCTACAAGGTTTCCGGCGGGCTGCACGGAGTCGGCGTATCGGTGGTCAATGCGTTGTCCGACGAGTTGGTTCTGAGGGTTCACAGGGCCGGCAAGACATATCAGCAAACCTATCGCCTCGGCGAACCTCTGAGCCCGTTGCGGGAGGTGGGCGCAAATTCGGGCAAGACCGGGACAACCATACGCTTCAAGCCCAGTCGTACGGTCTTTTCCAACATCGAATTCGACTACGACATCCTGGCGAAACGTCTCAGGGAGCTTTCATTCCTGAATTCGGGCGTTCACGTCCACTTGCGGGACGAACGCGACGGGCGCAACGAGGCGTTTCACTTCCAGGGCGGCATCAAGGCGTTCGTAAACCACCTGAATCGCAACAAGACCCCCATCCATCCGACTGTGCTTTACTTTCGCGAGGCGCGCGGTGAAGTGCAGGTGGAGCTGGCGTTGCAGTGGAGCGACGGTTACCAGGAAAGAACCCTCTGTTACACCAACAACATACCGCAGCGCGACGGAGGCGCCCATCTGGCGGGGTTCCGCGCGGCGCTTACCCGAACCTTGAATTCGTACATGGACCGCGAGGGCATCCGGCGCAAGGAAAAGGTCGCCGCGACCGGCGACGACGCCCGGGAAGGTGCGACCGCCGTGCTGTCGATCAAACTGCCGGACCCGAAATTCTCCTCCCAGACCAAGGACAAGCTGGTTTCCTCGGAAGTCAAGGGGGCCGTGGAGTCGGTCGTCGGCGCGCGGCTTGAGGAGTTTCTCCTCGAGCACCCCGCCGAGGCGAAGGCGGTCGTGGGCAAGATCATCGAAGCGGCGAGGGCCAGGGAGGCGGCCCGAAAGGCGCGGGAAATGACGCGCCGCAAGAGCGCGCTCGACGTGGCCGGCCTGCCGGGGAAGCTCGCGGACTGCCAGGAGAAGGACCCGGCCCGTTCGGAATTGTTCCTGGTGGAAGGAGACTCTGCCGGCGGCTCGGCCAAGCAGGGCCGCGACCGGCGCACGCAGGCGATCCTGCCGCTGAAGGGGAAAATCCTGAACGTCGAGAAGGCCCGTTTCGACAAGATGCTGCAATCGGCGGAGGTGGGCACGCTCATCACCGCCCTGGGTTGCGGCATCGGCCGCGCGGATTTCGATCCCGACAGTCTGCGCTACCACCGCATCATCATCATGACAGACGCGGATGTGGACGGCTCCCACATCCGCACGTTGCTGTTGACGTTCTTTTACCGTCAGATGCCCGAACTCATCGAACGGGGCTATGTGTTCATCGCCCAGCCGCCGCTGTACAAGGTGAAGCGCGGCAAGCAGGAGCACTATGTGAAGGACGATGCCGAACTCAACGCGCTACTGCTGGCAACGGCCCTTGACGGCGCCAAGTTGCACGTCAGCGCCGAAGCTCCCCCCATCCAGGGCGAGGCCCTTGAAGCGCTTGCGCGCAAACACACGGACGTCAAGTCCATCATCGCGCGCTGGGGGCGGCGCTATGACGAGAACGTCTTGCGCGCGATGATGTGGTTGCCGAGGGTGACCGGAGCGGAGCTGGAAAACGATGCGGCGTTCGCAGGCTGGAAGGAGAGGCTGGAGCGGCAGCTGCGGATTCTGAATGGCAGCGGTCCGCGCTACCGCGTAAGACTGGCGATGCCGGACGCGGAAGCGGACGACGCCGAAATGGCGCTGGTGGTTGAGCGCGAACACCATGGCGCCCAGTCGGAGCGAGTGATACACGGCGGGTTCTTCCGGTCACCGGAATACGAACTCGTCGCCGCGGCGGGCGCCGAGTTCAAGGAACTGATCGAGCCCGGAGCGTACGTCACGCGCGGCAGGCAGCGATTTGAAATCAGCCGCTTTCCGGACGCCATCGAGTGGCTCATGGACCAGGCCAAGCAGAGCCAGAGCATCCAGCGGTACAAGGGCCTCGGCGAGATGAATCCCCAGCAATTGTGGGATACCACGGTGAACCCCGAGACCCGGCGCCTGACCCAGGTGCGAATCGAAGACGCCGTCTCGGCCGACGAGATCTTCAGCACGCTGATGGGCGATCATGTCGAACCCCGGCGGGATTTCATCGAACGCAACGCATTGGCGGTCGCGAATCTGGACATATAGCGGCCCCCGCGCCTGCTGCGAGCATCGAAAATTTTGATGCTCGCCCTGATGGCCACGACGCCGGGGGCATGGTCGGCACGGCAATGCCGGAATCCAAAAAGAATAAATAAAACAATAGGTTATATTATTCTATCGGGATCTTTCGGCGTCTTCCCGGCGGATTTCCGCCAAGGTGGTTTCGATCCAGGATTCGGCATCCCGGTTGACATCGCGGGGCGAACGGCCGGTCGCTTCGATGGGAGGCCCGATAACCATGCGGACCGTGCCGGCGCGCTTCAGCCAGCCCCGGCGCGGCCAGTAGTCGCCGGCGTTGTGTGTCACGGGGATCACCGGCCGTTCCGCCACGGCCGCCAGCAGCGCGCCGCTCAGGCCGTACCGGCGGCGTTCGCCCGGCGCCACCCGGGTGCCTTCGGGAAAGATCATTACCCACAGGCCTTCCGCCAGCCGTTGCTGGCCCTGCCGGAGGACTTGCTCGACGGCCTGGCGGCCGCCCTTGCGGTCGATGGCGATGGGACTGAAGACCGCCAGCGCCCAGCCGAAAAACGGCACCCACAACAGCTGCCGCTTCATGACCCAGACGTGCTTGGGGAACAGGACCAACTGGGCGATCGTCTCCCAGGCCGAGGAGTGTTTCATCAGCACCACGGCATCGTGCCGCGGCAAGTGTTCCGTTCCCTCCAGCCGAAATTTCAAACCGCAAAGGAGTCGCAGCAGCGCGAGGACGGAGCGGGCCCAAGAGCGCGCCACTCGCCAGGCGTGGTCTCGTGAAGTGAAGGGGGCCGCAAGCAGGACCCAGCAACTGTACGGTATGACGGACGCGAACAGGTAGGCCGTAAACCCCACCGACCCCAGCATCTGGCGCAGCCTGCTCATTGCACGGCTTCCCGGATCAGCGCCTCCGCGGCCTGCGCGAGGTTCGCGAAGATATCGACGGCGAAATCCTTCGGCACGGCCTGCGATGTCGCGCCGTAGCCCGTACGCACAAGCATGGGCCGCGCTCCCACGTTGCGGGCCAACTCAAGATCGGAAAGCTTGTCGCCGATCAGGGGGGCGCCGCGCGCGGTGTATCCCAGGTCGCGCTCCATTCTCCGGACCAGTCCGGCGGCCGGCTTGCGGCATTCACATCCGTCCGCGGGCGTGTGGGGGCAGTGGTAGATGGCGGAAATCCGCCCCCCTGCCGCGGCCACGGCGCCGGACATTCTGGCGTGAATCCGTTCCAGGGCGCTTGCCGACAGCAGCCCCCGGCCCACGCCCGACTGATTGCTGACGACTACCGGAGCGAAGCCGGCGCGGCCCAGGGCGGCGATGGCCTCCAGGCTGCCGTCGATGGGCCGCCACTGCTCCGGGGTGCGAATGTATTGGGGCGAGTCGTGGTTGATCACGCCATCGCGATCGAGAATGACGCATCCCCTCGCGCCCGGCCTGATCGTTTGAGTCACCGAATCTACCTGCGGGGCCTGTTACGCTTCGACACGCTCGGTGATGTAGTCGACGACCTCGGGGATGGAAACGCGCACCTGTTCGCAGGTGTCCCGCTCCCGCACTGTGACGGTGTCGTCGTCGAGGGTCGTGCCGTCAACAGTGACACAGAACGGTGTACCGGCTTCATCCTGACGCCGGTAGCGCCTGCCGATGGCGCCTTTCTCGTCGTAGACCGCGTTCAGTTTCGCGCGTAGCGCCCGGTACAGCGGCAGCGCCCGTTCCGGCATCCCCGCCTTCCTGATCAACGGGAAGACCGCGGCCTTGATGGGCGCGAGACGCGCATGGAGCCTGAGCACGGTGCGGGTTTCGCCGCCGACCCGATCCTCGTCGTAGGCGTCGCACAGAAAGGCAAGGGTAGCCCGGTCGGCGCCGGCGGAGGGCTCGATGACGTGGGGCAGGAAGCGCCGCCGCCCGGGGTCGGATTGCTGGACGTCGAAATAGCGGAGGTCCTTGCCGCTGGCGCTCATGTGCCGGTCGAGGTCGAAGTCGGTGCGGTTGGCGATCCCTTCGAGTTCGCTGGCGCCGAAGGGGAACTCGTACTCGACGTCGGCGCACGACGCCGCGTAATGGGCCAGTTCGTCCGGTTCGTGCTCACGCAGCCGGAGTCTGGCGCGGTCCAGCCCGAGGTCCACGTACCACTGGAACCGGCGTTCGCGCCAATACCGGTACCAGTCCCCCGCATGCTCCGATGCGCAGAAGAATTCGATCTCCATCTGCTCGAACTCGCGGCTTCGAAAGGTGAAATTGCGTGGATTGATTTCGTTGCGGAACGCCTTGCCGATCTGCCCGATGCCGAACGGAATCCTTACTCGCGACGTGTCGCACACGGCCTTGAAGTTGACGAAGATCCCCTGCGCCGTCTCCGGGCGCAGGTAGGCGACGCTGGAAGCGTCCCGCATCGCCCCCACATGGGTCTCGAACATGAGATTGAACGTGCGGGGAGGCGTCAGGGTGCCCGGTTCCAGGGCGCCCGGCGCATAAGTCCTGCTGCGCAACTCATCGTCTTCGAGCGCGCCCGCCACGGCCACCAGGCGGTACCCGCGAAGGTTTCTGACCGTTCGCCTGAAGCGTTTGCCGTGCGCGGCGGCGACTTCGGCTTCCGTAACCGTGCCGGATTCGCCGGGCACGGCAAACAGTGGCCCTGCGTCGGCGGCGCGGCTGTCATCGGAGCCATCCGCGGCTACGCCAAAGACAGCCAACTGATCGGCGCGAAAGCGGTTCTTCGTCTCCCGGCAGTCCACCATGGGATCGCTGAAGCCGCCGACGTGACCGCTGGCTTCCCAGACCCCGGGATTCATGAGTATCGAGCAATCCAGTCCCACCATGTCGAAGGCCGCGGGGGCGCCATCGGCCGGCGCCGTGTTGTCGTGCCGGCTCACCATGTCTTCCCACCAGGCGTCCTTGACGTTTCGCTTCAGCTCCACGCCAAGCGGACCGTAATCCCAACAGCCGTTGAGCCCGCCATAAATCTCGCTCGACGGAAATATGAATCCGCGGCGCTTGGCGAGCGACACCAGCTTGTCCATCGCGACCATCATCGTTCTCCCTTCGCCGCAATAACGGGCGAGGCGCGGAAGTATAGCGAGTCGAGCATCCGCCGGGGATGCGCAAATCTGGGCAGATGTTCCCCATACGCACCAAATTAGGGCATTATAGGAAGCGTGCGCACCGTTCTGGCCCGCATGTCCGGCAGATGAGCAAACTTCAACGGTACGATGTTCGAAGTGGCGAATTTGCGGGAATTGCGGTGTACGGCGCGGTTCGCCGGGCTTCTGCCGCGAAGAGGCGTCGGGATGGGAGTCCCGGCCCGTTCGCGGCTGGCACGAAACCTGCATCTGATCAAGCGCCGGAGACGGGGATAACCGGGCGGCATCCTGCGCCGGTGTTGTTCCTGTGCTGATTACCGGCTGGTGGACAAGGAATAACGGAGGAAAATCATGTCTGCGGACATTCTCAATCTGATCAAGGAAAAGAACGTCAAGTTCGTCGATTTGCGGTTTACCGACACGCGCGGCAAGGAACAGCATGTCACGGTACCCGGTCATGCCGTCGACGAGGCGTTCCTGGAGGACGGCAAGATGTTCGACGGCTCGTCCATCGCCGGATGGAAGGGCATCAACGAGTCGGACATGATTCTGATGCCGGACACGCCCACCGCGGTGCTGGATGTTTTCGCCGAGGAGACGACCCTCAACCTGCGCTGCGACGTCGTGGAACCCATGACCATGCAGGGCTATGCGCGGTGCCCGCGATCGTTGGCCAAGCGGGCCGAAGCCTACATGCGCTCCACCGGGGTGGCCGACCAGGCTTTCTTCGGGCCCGAGAACGAGTTCTTCATCTTTGACGACGTTCGCTGGAGCGTCGACATGAGCGGCTCTTTCTATGCCATCGAATCCAGCGAGGCTCATTGGCACTCCGCGAAGGAATACGAGGACGGCAATATCGGTCACCGGCCCGGCGTCAAGGGCGGCTACTTCCCGGTCCCGCCGGTGGACTCGCTCCACGACATTCGCTCCGCGGCCTGTCTGGCGCTGGAAGAGATGGGGCTGGTGACGGAGGTCCATCACCACGAGGTGGCCACCGGCGGCCAGGGCGAGATCGGCGTCAGGTTCGACTCCCTGGTCAACAAGGCCGACGCGGTGCAGATACTCAAGTACACGCTCATGAACGTGGCCCACAGCTACGGCAAGACCGCCACCTTCATGCCCAAGCCGCTGGTGGACGACAACGGCAACGGCGCGCACGTGCACCAGTCGCTGGTGAAGGATGGCGAGAACCTGTTCACCGGCAACGGTTACGGGGGGCTTTCCGAAATGGCGTTTCACTACATCGGCGGCATAATCAAGCACGCGCGGGCGCTCAACGCCTTCACCAACGCGTCGACAAACAGCTACAAGCGGCTGGTAAAGGGCTTCGAGGCGCCGACGCTGCTGGCCTATTCGGCACGCAACCGTTCCGCCGCCGTTCGCGTTCCCTACGTGGCCAATCCGAAGGCCGCCAGGGTCGAAGTGCGCTTCCCCGACAGTTGCGGCAATCCGTACTTCCAGTTCGCCGCGATGCTGATGGCGGGGCTCGACGGGATCGCCAACAAGATCGATCCGGGCCCGCCGGTGGACAAGGATCTGTACGACCTGGCGCCCGAGGAGGAGAGCCAGATTCCCACCGTCTGCTACTCGCTGGACGAGGCGCTGGAGGAACTGGACAAGGACCGGGCCTTCCTCAAGGTCGGAGAGGTCTTCAGTGACGATCTGATCGACGGCTACCTTGAGTTGAAGGAGCAGGAACTGACCCTGCTGCGCAAGTCCACGCACCCGGTGGAGTTCCAGTTGTACTACAGCCTTTGATCCGATCGGATCAGGCGCTGTCCGATGGAGACGTGCGCGGGGTTCGGCGAGCCCCGCTGCCGTATGCCCGAGGCGTTTTGCCCGAACAGGTCCGCCGGCAGCGCCGGAACATGGATTGCTGGCGCATGAGCAAGTGGCTGCTTGCGCTTTGCCTGTTCTGGTCCGCCGCGCAGGCGTTCCCGGTGTATCGCTGGGTGGACGATAACGGTCAGGCGCACTACTCCGACCGGCCGGGCCCCGGCGCGGTGCGGATCGACTTGCCCGCGGACGCGCCGTCCACGACTGCCGGGCAGTCCTCGCCGCGGGCGCAATCATCGGCGCTTGCGGCACAAGCGACCCACGCCGGGAGCGCTCCCGCCGAGAGCTATGAGTGGCTTGCCGTGATTCAACCGGCTCGGCGGGAAACGCTTTGGGGAACGGGCGGAAGCGTCGAGATCGCCATTGGGGTCTTTCCCGATCTGCAGCCCCTGCATCGTCTCGGGCTGTATGTGGACGGCGTGCGTACCGACTTGCGGACCCGGGCCACGCGCTTCCTGATCACCGATGTGCACCGTGGCGAACACACGGTGCGGGCGGTCATTCTGGACGGGGAAAACAATGAAGTCCTGCAAAGCGCGCCGGTCACCTTTTTTGTCCAGCAGACCAGCATCCATTACCCTCGGAATCCCGGCAGAGCGCGGTAGGACGGTCGACCTTGAAGGGGGCGCCCAGGGCACCGGACGCCGACCGCGTTCTACAGGGACTGACCACGGCGGTGATCGTGCTGGACGCGGAGCTGGTGGTCACGGGGCTGAACCCGGCCGCCGAACATCTGCTCGGCATCAGTCGCGGGCGTGCGGCCGGGCGGCCGCTTGACCGGTTTTTCCACCCGCCCGAAGAGCTGGTCGGGCTATGCCGCAGGGCAGTGGCCACGGGCGCAACCTGCGGCGCCCGGGAGCTCGCGGTGCGGGTGGGCAACCGGCTGATGCGCATGGACAGCCGCGCGGCGCCTCTGGACGGCCGCGGCGGCGGCCTCGTGCTGGAGTTGGCCGACACAGAACGCGACCGCCACGTTCGCCGCGATGCCGAACTGATCGCTCAGCGGGATGCCGGCCGGCGCATCATTCAGCAGTTGGCGCACGAGGTGAGGAATCCGTTGGGCGGATTGCGCGGCGCGGCCCAGTTGCTGGCCCGGCAATTGCCCGACGGGCGGTTGCAGGCCTACACGGACGTCATCATCGGCGAAGCGGACCGCCTGGCCTCGCTGGTGGACACGATCCTCAAGGCGGGCCGGCGACCCGTGCCGTCGGTTCTCAGCCTTCACGAGGTGACCGAGCACGTGGCCAGGCTCATCGAAGCGGAGAAACCGCCCCGCGTGGAATTGCGCCGGGACTATGATCCCAGTCTTCCGCCCACGAGCGCGGACAGGAACCAGCTTGTCCAAGCGTTTCTGAACCTTGCCAGGAACGCGCTGCAGGCCGTGGGCGAGGAGGGCCAACTCATATTCAGGACGCGCGCGATCAGCAATTTCTCCCTGGGCGGCAAGCACTACCGGACGGTCCTGTCGGTCGAGGTGGAGGATTCCGGTCCGGGCATCCCCGAGGAGTTGCGTGGCACGATATTCTTTCCGCTGATCACCGGCCGGACCACGGGCAGCGGGCTCGGGCTCACCATCGCGCAGGATCTGGTCAGCCGCAACGGCGGGCTGGTGGAGTTCGAAAGCGTTCCCGGAGCCACCGTGTTTCAGATGCGGCTGCCCGTCGTCACCCACCCGGGAGGGTCCGGCTGATGGCAAGGAACGGTATCTCGGTCTGGGTGGTCGACGATGACGAATCCGTACGCTGGGTGCTGGAGCAGGCATTGACGCTGGCGGAGATGGCGCCCCGTTGCTTCGAATCGGGCAGGTCGTTCTTTCAGGCGCTCATCGGGGAGCAGCCGGATGTCATCATCACCGACATTCGCATGCCCGACATGAGCGGATTGGAGCTCATGGAACAACTCGCCCGACGGCACGCCGACATTCCCGTCATCGTCATCACGGCCTTCTCCGATCTGGATAACGCGGTGGCCGCCTACCGGGGCGGCGCCTTCGAATATCTGCCCAAGCCATTCGACATCGACGAAACCGTCGAACTGGTATCCAGGGCCGCCCGGCAGGGAGGCGGCGATGCCGCGCCGGCGGAACCGCCGAAGGCGCCCCGAATGGTCGGCCAGGCGCCGGCGATGCAGGAGGTCTTCCGTGCCATCGGCCGGTTGTCCCGTTCCAGCATGACGGTCCTCATCACCGGAGAGACCGGCACCGGCAAGGAGCTGGTGGCAAGGGCGCTGCATCGGAATTCACCCAGGGCGGACAAGGCCTTCGTCGCGCTGAATACGTCGGCCATCACGCCCGAGTTGCTGGAATCGGAATTGTTCGGACACGAGCGGGGCGCCTTCACAGGTGCGGAAAGGCGGCGCCCGGGCCGATTCGAGCAGGCTGACGGCGGCACGCTGTTTCTCGATGAGATCGGCGACATGTCGGCCGCGTTGCAGACGCGCCTGCTGAGGGTGCTGGCTGAGAATGAGTTCTTCCGCGTCGGCGGGCAGACACCGGTGCGCGTGGACGTGCGCGTAATCGCGGCCACGCACCAGGACCTCTCTTCGGCAGTGGAGGAGGAGCGTTTTCGGGAAGACCTCTACCATCGATTGAACGTCGTGGGCGTGGCGGTTCCACCGCTCCGCGACCGCAGGGAGGACATCCCGGAGCTTGCCCGCGTCTATCTGGACAAGGCGGCCGGGGAACTCGGAATCCCTCCCAAGCAACTGAGCGAGGACGCCTTGGGGGCGATGATGGCCCACGATTGGCCCGGCAACGTGCGTGAGCTGGTCAACCTGTGCCAACGGCTGACCGTCCATTCGGCCGGGCAGGAAATCACCGTGGCGGATTTTCCTCACGACCCGGGGTTCAATTCGGATCGCCAGGGGCGGGACGACTGGACGGCGGCGCTCGCGTCGTGGGCGGAGAGCCGCATCGCCGCGGCGCCCGAAACCCCACTGTTGGCGGAGGCGCTGCCGCAATTCGAACGCACCCTCATCCGGGCCGCGTTGCGTCAAGCGGGGGGGCGGCGCATGAAGGCCGCCAGGTTGCTGGGCTGGGGGCGCAACACCCTGACCCGCAAGATCAGGGAACTGGGTTTCGACACGGAACCGGACTGATGGCGCGGGCTTCGATATCGGCGATGATGCGTTCAGCGACCTCCAATGCCAACACTCCGTCGTGGCCGGTCACCTCGCACGGCGAATGACTGCGAATGGCGTTGCAGAACGACTCCACTTCCGCCAGCAGCGCGTCGCCCTTCGCAAGGCTCCAGCGCTCTTCCCGGAGCGCCAGGCCCTCGTCCGACCCGGTGCGGCTGACCAGTTGGACCTCGCCCCCGCCGAAGTCGATTGAAAGGTAATGGCCCTCGTGGAATACGCGAAACTTGCGCTGCGAGGCGGTGGAAACCCGCGACGCGGTGACGTTCGCGATGGCGCCGCTGTCAAACTCGATACGGGCGTTGGCGATGTCCGAGGTAGCGGTCAGCACCGATATGCCCACGGCCGAGACCCGCACCGGTTTGCTCCCCAGCAGCGACAGGATCAGGTCCAGGTCGTGAATCATCAGGTCAAGGACCACGTTCACGTCCGCCCCGCGGTCCTTGAAGGGCGCCAGCCGGTGGCACTCGATGAACTGAACCGATGACAACCGCTCCCGGGCCGAGAGCAGCGCGGGATTGAAGCGCTCCACGTGGCCGACCTGCAGGCGCAGGTCGTTGCGGTCGGCTATACGGGTCAATTCCCGGCCCTCTTCGCTTGTGGCGGTCATGGGTTTTTCCACCAGGACATGGACGCCCTGCTCGAGGAAGAACCGGGCCAGTTCGAAATGCGCGGAGGTGTCCGCGGCGATGGTGACGGCATCCACGCGGCCCGGCAGATCACGATGATCGAATACCGGGCTGGCGCCGTGAGCGACCGCGGCTTCCCGGGCGCGGCCACGGTCGAGATCGCACACCGCGACCAGTTCCACGCCGTCCAGGAGCGCATACTTCTGGGCGTGAAACCGGCCCAGGTGGCCGACGCCGATAACGGCCGCGCGCAGCGTGGTCATGCTCGCGCCAGCCCCCGCCGCGAGGCCGCGGCAAACTCCGCCAGGTTCCGGATCCAGTCGTCCGCCTTGCAATCCTCGTCGATGGCATTCAGGGCGTCGTCAACGTTCAGCGAGGTGTTCAGAAGGTGCCTGACGGCGCGGCGTATATTGCGCAATGCCCCGGGGGAGACCCCGGCGCGCCGCAGGCCCACCTTGTTGACGGCCCTCGACGCCGCCCAGCGGCCCTCCGCAACCGTATAGGGGAGGATGTCCTTGTTGACGCCCGACCGCGCCGCCACGAAGGCGAATTCGCCGATGCGCACGTGCTGGGTGACGGCGACCATGCCCGCGACAACGGCGTTCCGGTGCACTTCCACGTGCCCGGCCAGATGGGTGAGGTTTGTCAGGACCACGTCGTCGGCGATACGGCAGTCATGGCCGATGTGGGTACTGGCCATGAGGAAGACGCGGTCGCCCACGGTCGTCACGCCGCCGCCGGACTCGCTGCCGAGGTTGAGCGTCGCGCCCTCGCCGATCCGGTTGTGATGCCCGATCACCAGGCGGGTATAACCGTCGCGATAGTCCCTGTGCTGCGGGGGGCCGCCCACCACCGAGCCGCTCTGGATGTGGTTGTGCTCGCCGACGATCACCTCGCCCCAGCGGCTGCCCAGCCGCACGTGGGACTCCACCACGGTATGAGCGCCGATCTCCGCCTTGCCCGCGACGACACTGAATGGACCGATCTCCGCCTCGGGCGAGATCGATGCCTCGTCCGAGACGATGGCCGTGGGGTGAATGCTCAAATATTGGCTCGCGTGGCGGCGACAGGAGTCTGATACACCAGAATCGTGGTCATGGGCAAGTGTGGACGCGCGCCCCCAGCAATTCCCGCTAACGACGCTCGCTCATCCGTCTTGGCCCGAATAAACGGCGAAATTCGCCATTGGGGCGTGATCCTGGAGGCAATTGTCGGGTCTCTCGGCGCTTAGCGGGAATTGCTGGCGCGCCCCTGATGCATAATACACACCGTCAGGGAACGTCATGCCCGCGAACCTCAGCCCAGAGTACAAGAAAGCCGAGCAAGCCTTTCGGGAAGCTTCCGAGGATCGGGAAAGGCTGCTCAGGCTGCGCGACATGCTGCGCACGATCCCCAAGCACAAGGGCACCGAGCACCTGCAGGCGGACATCAAGAGCCGCATCAAGCAACTCACCGAAGAACTGGCCGGCCCGAAAAAGGGCGCTGCGCGCACCGGGCCGGTACACACGCTGCGACCGGAGGGCGCGGCGCAGGTGGCGCTGCTCGGGCCGCCCAACGCCGGCAAGTCCAGCCTGCACGTCAAGCTGACCGGGTCACGGGCCGATGTCGGCCCCTATCCGTTCACGACGCGCGAACCCATGCCGGGCATGCTTCCATACCGGGACGTGTCCTTTCAGCTCGTCGATCTGCCGCCGATCTCCGGGGACTACATGGAGGGCTGGTTCGTCAACGCGCTGCAACCGGCGGACGCGGCGCTGCTGGTGGCGGATATTTCCGCCCCCGAGTGCATCGACCAACTGGAGGCCGTCGGGACCCGCCTCGATGAGAAACGCATCTCCCTGATCGAAGACTGGCCCGGTCTGAACGGCGACGCCCGCCCGGCCCCGGATGACGAGCTGGACCCGTTCAGGATTCGGCTGCCCACGCTGCTGGTCGTCAACAAGACCGATCTGGCCCCCGACCCGGAGGAGGTGGCCGTGCTGCAGGAACTCCTGGGCGCCAATTACCCGGCAGTGGCGACATCGACATTGAGCGGGCAGGGGTTGGAGGATATCGGGGAATTCCTGTTCCAAGGCTTGGAAATCGTCCGCGTATACACAAAAACCCCCGGCAGGCCTCCGGAAATGGACCGCCCCTTCACCGTACGCCGCGGCGCCACGGTCATGGACGTGGCCCGCCTGGTCCACAAGGACATAGCAGGATCTCTAAAATACGCCCGAGCCTGGGGCACAGGCGTCTTCGACGGTCAGCAGATCGGCCCCGAACACCCCCTCTCCGACGCCGACGTGGTCGAACTCCACATGCGCTGACTCGCACCGGCGCCGAGGCGTAGGGGGCGTGCGGGCGCGTGCAGACCGCTGGTCCGCGTCGTGGGCGCGGTGCGGGGCCAGGGATGACCAGGATCTGGCCAGGAGCGCCGCGCCCCGATCCGAGCCCGCCAGGGATGGCGGGCGAGGTTGAGCGGACAAGCGGCCTGCGCGCGCCCACACGCCGGCGTTTGGTGTAACAGCCCGGTTAGCCGCTGGTCGGCGAATCCTTCAGGCCCTCGGTGTTCATTCCGCCCACCAGGTCCGTCACCGAGTCAAGGCCGTGGCGGGTCAGGTAGTCGTCGATTCCGGCGTTGATGCGCCTGGCAACCATGGGATCGTAGAACAATGCCGTGCCCAGGCCCACGGTGGTTGCGCCGGCCAGCAGGAACTCGATGGCGTCCCGCGGCGTTTCGATACCGCCCTGGCCGATAATGGGGATACCTCTCGGACCCGCGATTTCGTAGACCTGATGAACCTTGAGCAATGCAATGGGCCGGATCGCCGGTCCCGACAGCCCGCCCTGCACGTTGCCGATGATGGGCCGCCGGGATTCCACGTCGATGGCCATGCCCATGATGGTGTTGATCACCGCGAGCCCGTCGGCGCCCGCCTCGATGCAGGCGCGGGCGTTGGCCGCGATATCCGTCTGGTTGGGAGACAGCTTGGCGATCAGGGGTTTGCCGGTGACGGCCCGGCAGGCCTCGACCACGCGCGCCGACATGTCCGGGTAGTTGCCGAAGGCGACACCGCCCTCCTTGACGTTCGGACAGGAAATGTTGATTTCCATCCCGTCGATCGCGGAATCGTCGAAACGCCGCGTCACCTCGGCGTACTCTTCGATCGTCGAGCCGCACACGTTGGCGAGGAAGCGCGTCTCGGAAAAGTCCAGCGTGGGCAGGATGTCGTTGACGACCGTTTCCACGCCGGGATTCTGAAGCCCGATGGCGTTGAGCATCCCGGCCGGCGTTTCCCAGATGCGGCGCGGCGCGTTGCCGAGCTTGGGCTCATGGGTGGTGCCCTTGAGCACGATGGCGCCCGCGTCGCGATTGGAGAAGCCCGCGACCCGCGTGTACTCCTCGCCGAATCCGACGCAACCGGACAGCAGCACGATGGGAGACGAAAGCCGCAGTCCGCAGAACTCGAGCGAGAGTCGACCGGTCATTTTGCGGCTGGCATGGGCATCGTCGCGGCCATTATGGCGAACGCCCGCGGCCAAGGCCACAGTCGCGGGAGAGGCGGCGCGCCGCCGCGATGGCGCCGCGTCGGTCCCGATCGGCCGACTTTCACCGCGGGCTGCCGTGTGGCCGCCGCCTACTCCGCGACCAACGGGCGGTTCATCAGCGCGGTGACGGCCTGCCGCGGGGCCATTCCCTCGTAGATTATCCGATAGATCTGCTCCACGATGGGCATCTCCACGTCGAGCCGGTCCGCGACCAGGCGCACGGCCTTCGCGGCATAGTAACCCTCGACCACTTGGCCGATGGCTTGCCGGGCAGCGTCCACCGAGGCGCCCTGCGCGATCGTCAGGCCGAAGCGCCGGTTGCGGGACTGGTCGTCCGTGCAGGTCAACACCAGGTCGCCGATGCCGGACAGGCCCATGAACGTTTCCCGCCGCGCGCCCAGCGCGAGCCCGAGCCGGGTCATCTCCATCAGGCCCCGGGTCACCATGGCGATGCGGGTGTTGGCGCCGAATCCCAGCCCATCGGATATGCCGGCGCCGATCGCGAGCGCGTTCTTGGTTGCTCCGCCGACTTCCACGCCGACGATGTCCGAAGAAGTGTAGGCGCGGAACGTCGTCGTGCTGATCGCATTGGCCAGGCGGTGCGAGTTTGCCTCGTCGGCGGAGGCGATCGTCACGGCGCTGGGCAGTCCCGCCGCGACCTCGGCGGCGAAGGTGGGGCCGGAAATCACCGCCGTCGGCAGGTCCGGACTCAGCACGTTCGCCGCGACCTGGTGGGGCAGCAGCCCGCTCGCGGTTTCGAATCCCTTGGTTGCCCAGGACACGTGTCCCGGCGTGACGCCTGTGTCCCCGATGCGCTGCAGCGTTTCCCGGAACGCATGGCTGGGAACGGCGATGAGGACGTCGCCGGCATCGTCCAGGGCGTCGGCCAGTCGAGTGGTGACCGCGAGCGGCTCCGGGAAGGGGACGCCCGGAAGGTAGGCGTCGTTGGCGCGGTCCCGGGCCATGGCGTGGATCTCGTCACGCTCGATGCCCCACATGATCGTGGACCGGCCGGCGCGCGCGAATTGTATGGCCAGCGCGGTGCCCCACGACCCGGAACCAAGTATGGCGATGCGGTTCATCCGGCCAGCTCCAATGAATCCGGCAAGCCCATCGGGTGATTCGGGCGCCACCGGTGTCCTCGGACGCGAAGCTCCTGGTGTCCCTCCTAGTGTCCCTGGGCAGGTATCTCCGCCGCCTGTCCGCCATTGCCCTGTTGGCGTTCGCGCAGGGCCTGCGCGTAGAGCGCGTCGAAATTGATCGGCTGAAGCAGCAATTGGGGGAAGCCTCCGCGCGAAACCATGTCGGAGATGGCTTCACGCGCGAAGGGGTACAACGTGCCGGGGCAATAGCTGCCAATGAGCACCTGTTGCTCGTCGGGCGTATAGCCCTGAATCAGGAAGACGCCCGCCTGTTCGAGTTCGATCAGGAACAGCGTCTTGTCGTCGTCCCTGGCCTCCACCGTCAGGGTGAGCGTCACTTCCTGCGCGCCACCGGAGACCTCCCTGGCGCTGGACCTGATATTCAACTGGGTCTGGGGGGTAACCCTTGTCGCGAAGACATCGGGCGCCCGCGGCGATTCGAACGAGAAATCCTTGACGTAGATTTTCTGCAGCGCAAGTTGCTTGGATTGGTTCTGGGCCTGGTCTTGTTCCGCCATGGTTTCCTCAATTCATCGGTTTCAGTCCCGGGGCTCGGGCCCGCCAGCGAAGCGTATAGGACTCAGCGCCCTTCCGCCAGCACGGAATCCAGTTTGCCCGAGGCGTCCAGCGCGCTCAGCTCGGTGTAGCCGCCGATGTGTTGTCCGCCCACGAATATCTGCGGAACGCTTCGCCGGCCGCTCAGCTCGATCATTTCCCGCCGGCGTTCGGGGTTGCCGGGCACGTTGATTTCGATGAAGTCCGCGCCCTTTTTCATCAACAGGCGTTTCGCGGCCGCGCAATAGCCGCAGAAGGGTGACGAAAACACGACCACATGGCTGGCGCTGGGATCGTCGAGACTCATTTCACCAGTGGCAGGTTTTCCGAACGCCACTGCGTCAGGCCGCCCTTGAGGCTGAAGACGCTTTCGAAGCCGGCCTTGCGCAGGGCGTTGGCGGCCTTGCTGGAATCGATGCCGTTCCCGCAGACGGTGAGCATGACCTTGTCCTTGCGTTTCAGCGGCGGACGGTCGGATTCCAGGGACGCCAGAGCGATATTGCGGGCATTGACGATGTGCCCGGAGCCAAAGGCCTCCGCGGGCCGGACGTCGATGATCATGGCGCCCTTGTTGATGATTCGAAGCGCGTCCGCCGCGGACACCTGGGTCATCCCCCGTGCCTTGAGCTTGATTTCGTAGAACATGACGGTCGACCAGGTCGCCAGCAGGGCCAGCACGAGGAACAGGTTGTTTTGGGCGAATTCGGCCAGACGCGCCATGGAAATTCCACGCTTTCTTCCCGGTCATCGGGGAGCGGAATTATAGCAGCGACCCGCTCCGGCCCGCGCCGCGTTATGCTACGTTCCGTCATGATCGTTGTTCCTCCGGTCGTCCATCGGGTCGTCACGCCAGGACGCTGGCGGCCTGCGCGAGTCTGGAGCCTCCCGGGTCTGTTCAGGGCGTTTGTCATGTGCGTTGCGCTTGTCCCCCCTGTTGTCCCTCCGGCGGGCGCCCAGGAGGCCGGGGGGGCGGCGGTTGAGGCCGTTCAGGCCGAGATTCGGGCCATGCAGCAGCGCCTGGCGCGTCAGCATCGCGAACTCGATGCCGGTCAAACGGATCTGCGGGACCAGGAAAGGGCGATCGCCGACGGCACGCGCGAACTGGCCGCCATTCGCGACCGGCGCGACACGCAAAGCGAACAAGCCGGGCGGCTCCGCGCGCAAGCTATCGAGGTGCGCGATCGGCTGACCGATGAACGCCTGGTCCTGGCGGAACAGGTGCGCATGACCTATCTCTCCGGGCGGCGCGAGATGATCAAGCTGTTGCTCAACCAGGAGAGTCCGGCCCGGCTGGGCCGCCTGCTTGTCTACTATGACTACCTGAACCGCGAACGCGGCCGGCGTATCGGCGCGGTGACCCGTAATCTGGAAGACCGGGAGCGCCTGACCGCGCAGAGCGAGCGTGTGGCCGCGGAACTGGCGTCCCTGGAGCAGGCGCAAGCCGAGGAACTGGCGGGGCTGGTGAGCGCCCGGGAGGAACGGCGGCGGGTCGTCGCCAGGATCGAGGAGGGCATCCGGGGCGCGGACGGCGAGCTCCAACGGCTCCTGGAAGAAGAACGGCGGCTCACGCGGGTGGTGGACGAGGTCGATGCGCTGGTCACGGAGTATCTCGCCGACGTGGCGCTGGCCTTCGGCGATGCCAGGGGCCGGCTGGCCTGGCCTGTCCGGGGGGGCTTGATCAACGACTACGGCGACTCCCGCGTGGACGGCCAGTTGCGCTGGAACGGCGTCATGGTCGGCGCGCCGCGGGGGACGCCGGTTCGCTCGGTGCACTCCGGAAGGGTGGTCTACGCGGACTGGCTGCCCGGGCTCGGACTGCTGGTGATCGTCGACCATGGAATGGGCTACATGAGCCTGTACGGTCACAACGAGACGATCCTGACGGAGGCGGGCGCCGGCGTCGGAGCGGGGGAACCCATCGCCCGGGTTGGCGACTCCGGGGGGGAGCGCCAGAGCGCCCTGTATTTCGAGATCCGCCAGGACGGCGACCCCATCGACCCCAGGCCGTGGATGAATGCCCGCCTGTCGCGTTGAGGAAACGACGCCAGGCCAAGTCTGACTATTCAACAACGTTTCAGCCTGTGGTATTGTGCGGGGTCCGGGCCGCGTGGCGCATCTGATGGCATGTCACTGAATTTCAATAAGTTTTCTCCCGTCTTGCTGGGGGCCGTGCTGGGTTTGGCGGCGTTTCTCGGTTTTCAGTTCGCGGATGAGGGGCCGGACCGCCAGGCGCGGGCCGGACACTCCGCCGGCCAGGTCGAGCTGTTTGCGGAGGTCGTGGAACGCATCCGCGAGGAATACGTCGACCCGATCGATGAGGCCACGCTGGTCGAAAGCGCCATCCGCTCGGTGGTCGCCGACCTCGACGAGCATTCCAGGTTCCTGGACGAAGACGACTACGCCGACATACTCATCAGCGCGTCCAGCCACTACTCCGGGGTGGGACTTGACGTCATGGTGGACGACGGCAGGGTTACCGTGGTGAAGCCTCTGGAGGGCGCGCCGGCCGAGCGCGCCGGGATTCTTCCCAACGACGTCGTCGTCTCGGTGGACGATGTCGCGGTCGACCCGGAAAACACTCAGGATGCGATCAGCCGTATGCGCGGCGACCCCGGCACCACCGTCACGCTGGACGTGATGCGCAGCGGCGAACAGGACCCGCTGCGATTCGCGCTGACCCGCGCGGAGGTTCGCCTGACCACGGTGCATACGGAGCATCTTGGCGACGGTTTCGCCTACATCAGGCTGTCGAGCTTCACCGACGGCACCGGCGAGGAGTTGCGCGAGGCTGTCGATGAACTGCTTGCCGAACACGAGCTGCAGGCGGTCGTCCTGGACATGAGGGACAATCCCGGCGGCACCCTGGGAGCGGCTGTGGCGGTTGCCGACGCATTCATGGAGGAGGGCCTGATCGTCCGCGGAAGCGGTCGAATCGACGAAGCGAGATTCGTGGAAAACGCGTCGCCGGGCGATGTCATCGACGGCCGCGGGCTGGTGGTGCTCGTCGACCGCCGGTCGGCGTCGGCGTCGGAGATCGTTGCCGCGGCGCTGCAGGAAAACGGGCGCGCGCGGGTGGTGGGCGAACGCACCTACGGCAAGGGTTCCGTGCAGACCGTCATACCGCTTGCGGACGGCGGGGCGCTGAAGCTCACGACGTCGGAGTATTTCACCCCGAACGGGCGCTCGATCGACGGCACCGGGGTCGAGCCCGACCTGGTGGTCGAGGGAGGGCGGCGCTACCGCGGTTCGGACAGCGGCATCGCGCCCGGCGACGACGTTCAATTGACCGAGGCGCTCAACGCCGCGGGATTCAATCCTCCCTGAACGCCGGCCGTGGCGAACACTCGGGCCATGAGACCATGAGACAAGGGGTCAGAGCCATTTCCAGAGTAATCATCAAGTATTGCGGCCGCTGAAACTACCTGCCGCGCGCCTCCGGTCTGGAGGCGGAACTGATGGGCGAAGAGGGCCTGCAGGTCGAGCTTGTTCGAGGTGGAGGCGGCGTGTTCGACGTCACGCTGGGCGAAGAGTTGCTGTTTTCCAGGCACAGGCAGGGGCGATTTCCGGAACCCGGCGAGATTCTGACGATGTTGCGGGCGCGCCGGGGCTCGAACTCCGCTTCCGGGGAAAGCTGATTCGATGCCGCGCCGTGCCTTTCCGGCCCGGGGAGTCGCGGATACCCCGGTGGATGCGGCACATAGATGACGACACCGGACATGTTCCCTTCTTCCAGCCGGCGCTCCGCGGAGAATCAGACCGGTTGGTGGGGCTGTTCCGCGGCAGACCGGAACAAGGGGCCTATCCTCGAAGTTCTCGAGCAGGTTCTTCCCGAACGCGGGTTGGTGCTTGAAATCGCCAGTGGCGCCGGTCGGCACGTGGCGTACTTTGCCTCCGCGCTGGCGGGTCCCGTCTGGCAGCCCAGCGAGCCGGACCCCGAACTGCGGCGGGTCGTTTCCGCCGCCGCCGCCGGGCTGCCCAATGTCCGCGAGCCGCTGGACCTGGACGTGCTGCGGCGTCCCTGGCCGATCGCCGGCGCGGACGCCATCGTCAACATCAACATGATCCACGTCGCCCCCTGGGCCGCGACCGAAGCATTGATGCGGGGCGCCGCGGAAGTGCTCGTAAACGGGGGCATCCTGTACATGTACGGTCCCTACCGTCGCTTCGGAGGCCATACCGCTCCCAGCAACGCGGCCTTCGACGATCGGCTTCGCGCGCAAAACGAGCATTGGGGGCTGCGCGACATGGAAGAGGTCGAGCGCGCGGCCGGTGAAGCGGGCTTGTCGCTTGAGCGTACGGTGGCGATGCCGGCAAACAATTTCAGTCTGGTATTCCGGCGACCGCCGCACAATGCGGGCGACATGCGCGGGTCCGCATGAGGTGGTTGGCAGATGAGCCTGGAGATTCGCGAGGCGGACCTGAATGCGGCCGACGATGCCGGGGCGGTGCTCGCGCTGCTCGACGAATATGCCCGGGACCCGATCGGACAGTCGAAGGCGCTCCCGGAGGAAGTGCGGGCGCGCGTCATTCCCGGGCTGCGCGCGCACCCCGGTGCGTTCGTGCTGCTGGCGTGCGACGGCGCGGACAGCATAGGCGTCGCGGTATGCTTCCGGGGATTCTCGACGTTTGCCGGCTTGCCGTTGATCAACATTCACGATCTGGCCGTTACCGCCCGCCACCGCCGCAAGGGCGCCGGCCGCGCGTTGCTGGAGGATGTTCTGCGGCGGGCCCGGGACGCGGGCTGCGCGAAGGTCACCCTGGAAGTGCGGGACGATAACGAGCCTGCAAGACGGTTGTACAAGCGCCTTGGATTCGGGCCGTGGACCTCGCCCATGCTCTTTGTCAGCCGCCGGTTATGAGCGGCCCTTTCGCACGGACGTTTCACCTGGTTGCGAGCCGGCCCAACCCGTGACTCGACGGATTCGCCTGGTCACGCTGGCCATCTGCCTTGCCTGGACCGCGGCGCTGGTTCTCCCCGCCGTGCGACTGGGGGAACAGACGCAACTGACCGGTTGGACATTGTTGCTCAACGGGTGGCGGGCCGCAGGCGCGGGCGTCTGGGCCTGGTTCGCAAACCCCCTGTTCATCTGCGCGGTCGCCCTGTTGATGGGCCGATGGGCGCGGACGGCGGGTGTGCTCGCCACGCTCGCGCTGGCGCTTGGACTTTCAAGTCTCGCGACGGGCGCGTTGGTGGCAAGGGCCGGGTATTCCGGTCCCGCACTGTCGTTCGCCCCCGGTTTCCATCTCTGGCTCATGTCCCTTTTCGCCCTCAGCCTGTGGGCCTGGGTGGCCGCGAACCTGAAAAAATAGCAATGGATTCATGTTGACCCCCGCTGGATGGGCACTTACAGTGGCGGAAGCGTGACGGTCCGTATTTCCTGCCCGTGATCGCGGGCAGGGTGTCGGGGCGACGCGGTTGTTGAGCGCACGGGCAGCGAGACGTTGAAGGCATGGGACAATGCCGTCCAGCAAAGGTTGGCGTGGGTAGACTCTTGAAGCGTTCGGTCTTGTGCCGTTGGTCGATTCGCTGTCCAAAAGATGAACGGCGCGAGAGCTGGTGTTAATGAATATCTATGTTGGAAATTTGTCTTACTCCCTCAGCGAGTCGGAACTGCGGGATGCTTTTGAAAACTTCGGAGCGGTCTCAACGGTGAAGGTTCTGGCCGACCGGGAGACGGGCCGGTCCAGGGGCTTCGGTTTCGTGGAAATGCCGAATCAGGCGGAGGCCGAGGCGGCGGTCGCCAATCTCAATGGCAAGGATGTCGGCGGACGGCCGCTGCGGGTGAACGAGGCGCGCCCACGCGAACGCCGCTGAGCAATTCGCCAGCCCCTCCCCCCTCAGCCCCTCAGCCCCTCCGCGGGCAGGCGGTAATCTCGTTTCGCGCCCGTAGCTCAGTGGATAGAGCACTGCCCTCCGGAGGCAGGGGCCGGGGGTTCGAATCCCTCCGGGCGCGCAATTCATACCGGATGCGGTGGCGATACCGGCGCATCGGGCCCGGAAAATGATCATTCGCAACGAAGCGGACGTCACTCGCGCGGTGCTTCGCGTCATGGAGCGCACGACGGACCCGCGGCTGCGCGAGATCATGGTTTCGCTGGTCCGGCATCTGCATGGATTCGTGCGCGACACGAGGCTCACCGAAGAGGAATTCGAGGCTGCCGCGGCGCTTCTCAACGAACTCGGTCAGCAGCAGACGGACACCAACAACGAAGTGGTGCTGATGGCCGGTTCCCTTGGCGTGTCGTCTCTGGTGTGCCTGTTGAACGCCGGCGACCGGTCCGAGACCGCTCAATCCATGCTGGGCCCGTTCTGGCGCCTGAATTCGCCGCCCACCGAGAACGGCGGATCGATCGTGCGCTCGCCGACGCCCGGACCCAGCGTATTCGTTGAATTGCGCTACGAGGACACGACCGGCGCGCCCGTCGCCGGTGTCGAGGTGGATATCTGGCACGCATCCACCGTGGGCTTGTACGAGAGCCAGGACGCCGGACAGGCGGACATGAATCTGCGCGGCAAGTTCACCACGGACAGCGACGGATGCATCCGCTTCGTTTCGATCAAACCCGCGGGCTACCCGATTCCCACCGACGGGCTTGTGGGCAAGCTGCTGGCGGCCCAGAATCGCCATCCGTTTCGGCCCGCCCACCTCCACGCCCTGGCTCGCAAGCGGGGATTCAAGACGCTTGTTTCGCAAATCTACTCGGACGACGACCCGAGGCTGGACGATGACGTGCAATTCGGGGTCACCGCGGCGCTGATCGGCCGCTATCGGCGTCATGACGAACCGCACCCGGATGACGACTCCGTTGAGGCGCCCTGGTACAGCCTCGAACACAGGTTGGCCATGGAGCCGGGAGAGTCGCGGTTGCCGCTGCCGCCGATCAAGTAGCAGCCCGTGGCGCCAGCAATTCCCGCTAACGACGGTCGCTCATTCGTATTGGTCTGCAAAATCGGCGAAATTCGCCATTCGAGCGTGATCTTGGAGTCGATATTCGGCCTCTCGACGCTTAGCGGGAATTGCTGCCGTGGCGCAAGTCCCGCGGATTGGGCGGAAGACCGCCCCGCCGAAGACGGCCGGTCGACCGACGACGCATCCTGATCGCGTCGCCGGGCTCGGCGCGACAGGGAGTCTCGCCACGGACCGCAAGCGCGCTGCGGACGCGCTGTCAGCCGTCGCCGCCGGGAAGCGAGAGGTCGCTGCCGAGCAGTCCCTCCTCGGCGTATCGGCTCAGCAGACGATCGTCGTGGGATGGCACGAGCACGACCCCCTCGTCTGTCAGGCCATTGAGCCAGACAAGTTGCGACAGCAACGCTTCCGGATTCTCGCCGATGCGCGCAATGGTCTGCGCTGGACGCAGCTTCAGCTCCGTCACGTTATCGATGAGCCAGCCGATGTCGCCGATGAAGACATATTCGACGCCCTGCGCGAGGCGGACATAGACCATCTGGTGGCCGGGCGTGTGCCCGGGAGCCTCGATCAGAACCATACCGGGCGCCACCGGCATGTAGTCCCGGTAGTCCACCACCAGGTAGTCGCGCGCCTGTTGTTCCGTGACCCGGATTTCCGGTAGCTGGGGCGCCGTGGTCAGCGTGCGGACCTGCGCTTCGGTCAGGATCGTCCTGGCCGCGATCGCGTCGCGGTCGGGACTGCGAAGGACACCGGCGACGTGATCGCCATGTTCGTGTGTGACGACGATCAGGTTGGCGGCCAGGAGCGCGGCCTGAACCCGGTCGTTTCGGTCCTGCCAGTAGGGCTCCTCGCGGCCGAATCCGTAGAAGCGGTGGACTTCCTCGTCCATGCCCGCGTCGATCATCACGCTTCCGCCGGGGTAGACGACCTGAAAGGCGGTCCGGGCCGAAACGAACGGTTCATCGCTTCCGCCGTCGATGACCGCCGCATGCGTGCGATGGCTCTCGGCAATCTTGATGAAGTTGATGGATGCTGGCAGAGCCCCGGGGATGTCATCCGCCGCCTGGCGAACGCGGTCCAGGAAGTCGTCCGGATAGGCGGATTCCTGACCGTGGAGCGGGGGCGCCGCGACCGTGACGGCTGTCACCACGACCGCTGCCGCCACGGCCGGCGTCGCCACCGCCGCCGCGCACAATCTCCCTATCGAATTGACGGTGGATTTGCCGCGGGCCGCCAGGTTGTCTGTCGAGTCGGCTATGGCTGCGCTTCGTCCAGCATGAACCGCAGCGCCTCGATGATTTCCCCGTCGCTGAGGTCGGGCCGCCCGCCCTTGGGCGGCATGACGCCCACTTCGCCCTGATAGCCGTTGATTACCCGGTCCGTGAGTATTTCCGGACCTTGGGAAATTCGCGGCGCCCAGGCCTGCACGTCGCCGAACACGGGCGCGCCGCCCACGCCGGGGGCGGCGTGACAGAGGTAGCAGTTCTCGTTATAGACCTGCGGACCCGACAGGGGCGCGCTCACGCTGTCTTCCACGGTATGCACGACGGGCCGAACGCCGACGTCGGGATCGCCGATCAAGGCGACGCGGCCGATCGGGCGAATCCGTTCATCGGTGGCGCCCATGAAGCCGGGGTCATCGAAGCGGTCGGCACCGGTGCCCGCCGAGAATGCCTTCATGAAGACGATGCCGGCCAGCACGCCGACAAAGACGCCCAGAACGAGCATGAAGCCGTCGTAGAAGCGTTGATTCCTGGTTGACAAGCACGGCTCCGGAGGCGCGGGCCGCAGAGTATAGCAGCCCGTGGCGAAAGTCCCGCGCCGGTCCCGCGCCGGTCTCGGCGCGACGCGCGACTTTCGCCACAAGTAGCTGGCACCATCCCCCTCCGCCCCCGCCTTCGCGCCGGTCTCGGTGCGACGAGCGACTTTCGCCGCGGGCTGCTGGCCATTCTCGCCAACCCATCAAAGCAGGCGGTCCAGGCAGCGCAGGTGGATGGCTTCAGCCACATGTTCCGGCGCCAGTTCCTCGGCGCCGGCAAGGTCCGCCACGGTGCGCGCGACCTTGAGGATCCGGGTGGTGGTCCGGTTGCTGAGTTGCCAGCGGTTGGACGCCTGCTTCAGTATGCGCCGCGCCTGCGGGCTCAACGCCGCCGTCCGCCACAATTGCCGGTTCGTCAGCCGCGCATTGAGCACCCCGCAACGCTCGAATTGCCGCCGCCGCGCGGCGGAAACCACTTGCGCCAGGTCGGCGCTTTCGCCGAGCCCGAGGGGCTGGACGAGCTCTTCGAAGGCAATGCGCGGAATTTCCATCTGAATGTCGAAGCGGTCCAAGAGCGGTCCGGACAGCCTTGACCGGTAGCGCTCGAGGCGCGATTCCGAGCACCGGCAGCGACCCGTGCCGTCCCCCCGATAGCCGCATGGGCAGGGGTTCATGGCCGCCACCAGTTGAAACTCGCACGGATACCGGACGCGATGTTTACTGCGGGCGATCGTCACCGTGCCGTTCTCGATCGGCTCGCGCATGGCCTCCAGGGCGCGGCGGGGAAATTCCGGCAACTCGTCCAGAAACAGCACGCCGAGATGCGCGAGGGATACCTCGCCAGGCCTCGGTCGGAGCCCCCCTCCCACCAGCGCCGCCGCGGACGCCGTGTGGTGCGGATTGCGGAATGGCCGCTCGGCCCTGAGAACCGGCTCCAGCGAGGCTCCCGCGACGGAAGCGATGCTCGCCACGCGAAGCATGTCGTCCACCGACAGGCGGGGCAGCAGCGTGATCAGCCGTTGGGCCAGCATGCTCTTGCCGCTACCCGGCGGGCCCAGCATGAGGAGATGATGCGCTCCTGCCGCGGCGACAAGCAATGCACGCTTGCCTTCGCTGTGTCCGCGCACATCGGCCAGGTCGGTCGCGAATGGCTGCGCGGGGTCCGGCGGCGAAGGCTTCAAACTCTCAAGCGGCGCATCGCCGTTGAGATGCTTCACGACATCCATGAGATGCGCGGCAGGATAGACGCGGGCACCCTCCACCAGCGACGCCTCGGCCGCGTTGCCTGCGGGAAGAACCATCGCCCGGCCCGCGTCCCGAGCGGCCAGCACGGCCGGAAGGGCGCCCAGCACGGGCCGCAGTTCGCCGCTCAACGCCAGTTCGCCGATGAATTCGAACTCCTCCACCGGCCATTTCCACTCGTTTTCGACCTGCAGGACGCCCAGCGCGATCGGCAGGTCGAAACCGCCGCCTTCCTTGGGGATATCCGCGGGTCCGAGGTGTACCGTGACCCGGCTCGCCGGTACGGGGTGGCCGCAGGTCTGGAGCGCGGCGCGTACCCGGTCCCTGCTCTCCCTGACGGCTGCCGCCGGGAGGCCCGCGATGGTGAAGGTGGGCAATCCGCCCGCGACATGAACCTCGACAAGGGCCTGATAGGCGTCCATGCCCATCTGGCCACGGCTGTACAGGTGGGCGAGACCCACGGTCAGCGGACCGGAATGGGCCCTGCCAGCCCGGGACAGGAGTTCCGCCCCGCACCGGGGTCGGCGAGGCGTCCGCCCGGCTCAGTCGGTTGCGTTTTCCTCCAATGCCGCCAACCGGGCCTCCAGCGCCTCGAGTTTCTCGCGAGTCCTGGCCAGCACGGCCAGTTGAACGTCGAATTCTTCACGAGTAACCAGGTCCATTCGAGCCAGTGCCGACTGCAGCAGCGACTTGAAATTGCGCTCCACATCCTCGCCCATGGACTTGATATTGCCCGGCACCGAATCCGCCAGTTTGCGAGCCAGTTCATCCAGCTTCGGACCATTGAATCTTTCAGTCATTGCCTTCCCATATGGTTATCGAACGGGCGCGCCCCTAGTAGGGGCATTTCTCGCCAATCCTCGTGGAAATGCCCCCTATGATACTCTCGCTTACATGGCTCAGAGCGTCGGTTGGGAGCCTGTAGCAACAGGATATCGTGATTCACCTTGAAGCTCCGCGCATCGTGAAAGACAAGGAACATGAAAGACAAGGAATCTGTAGAGCAAGCCTCCGAAATCGAGGCGCAGGCGACGGAGCCTGCGGCGGAGGCTCCGCCGCCAACACCGGCTCCCCCGCAAACGGTTGCTACAAGTCCGCGCGGCCGAAAGGGGCTCTGGTTTACTCTGGTACTGGCCATGAGCGTTTCGCTGGCCGCCGCAACCGCGAGCGGCCTGTTGTGGTGGCAGCAGAGACAACTTGAGACGGCGCTGGCCCGGGGGGACAGCGAGGCCGCCATATCGGCGGACGAGATTCGCAGTGCCATCGAGTCACTGGAAGAGGGCGTCGGCACGCTGCAACGCTCGGGCGCCGCCCAGCTCGAAGCGTCGGCGAGAGTCAGCGCCAATATCGATGAGCTGTCGGTCCGGTACGAGGCGCTGGAAGCCCGCGTCGACGATTTCCAGGGCGTTTCCGGCGATGCCCGGCGCCGCTGGTTGCTGGCCGAGGCTGCGCACTATCTGAACCTCGGCAACGCTGAACTCTCCCTCGGCGGGCATTGGGAGACCGCAATCGTGGCGCTGGAGTTGGCTGACGACGCGCTCAGGCAATTGGCCGATCCCGCGTTTGCCAGCGTACGTCAACAGATATCCGCAGACCTGCAAACCCTGAGAAGCGCCGAACTGGTCGACGTGGAGGGCCTTAGCTATACGCTCGGCCGCTTGGCCGCCCGGGTGGACGAATTGCCCATGGGTCCGGCGGCGCCCGGCAACCTCATTGCCGAACCGCAGGGCCTTGAGGATGTGGAATCCGGCTGGAACAGGGTCTGGCTCAGCATCAAGGGGGCCATTTCCGGAATGATCAGCGTGGAGCGCAGCGACGCCTCGGAATCGCCTGCGCTGACCGCGCGGGAGCAATCGCTGATTCGCCGGCAACTGGAGCTGGAACTGGAAATGGCGCGTCTGGGGTTGCTGCGGGACCAGACCCAGGTGTTCCGCGCGGGTGTGGAGACCGCCGGAGACCTGTTGACCCGGCACTTCGATGTTTCCGAACAGGCCGTGCAGAGCGCCGTCACACTCCTTGAGGAAATGGCGCAACTGAATATCGCCCCCGCGCGTCCCGATATCAGCGGTTCGCTGAGCCTGTTGCGCGAATTGGCAGCCCGGGACGGCTGATGCGTGCAGGGCTCTGGGGCGTAGCGGCCGTCTTCCTCGGCGCGTTCGCCGCACACTTCCTGCTCCGCGACCGCGGCTACGTGCTGGTCAACTTTCTCGGCTACGTCATCGAAATGTCGGTACCGGTTCTGGTGCTGGTACTGGCCGGCGCGTACTTCGCCGTGCGCTTGCTGCTGGCCGTGTGGCGGGCGCCGCGCCGGTTGGGCGAGGTCGTGGCCGAGCGCCGGCTGAGGCGCGCCGGCGAGAAGCTGACCAGGGGCCTGATTCACATGGCCGAGGGCGACTGGTCGAAGGGCGAGCGCCTGTTGGCCCGCAGCGTGAGGGGGACCGACTCGCCGCTCATCCACTATCTCATGGCGGCGCGGGCGGCCCAGTTGCAGGGATCCGACGAGCGCCGAGACGATTGGTTGAAGCTCGCCTACGAGGAACTCCCGGAAGCCGAAACGGCCGTGTTGCTCACCCAGGCGGAGCTGCAACTGGAGCACTACGACTACGAACGCGCGCTTGCCACGTTGCAGCGCATACAGGAAGCCCATCCGGATCATCCCGTGGCGCTGGCGCTGTTGGCAAGGATCCATCACGCGCTGAAGGATTGGGAACGGCTCCTGGCGCTGGGTCCGCGGCTGGCCGATGCTCGCATGGATACCGGGGAACTGGAGGGCATCATCGCTGCGGCGCTTGAGGCCTGTACGGCGAAGCAGGACATAACCCGCGTTGAGGTGGACCGCCTGTGGGGGCGCCTGCCGACGACATTGCGCAAGGCGCCGCAGTTGATCGCGCTGCAGGGGATCGCGCTCAACTCCCTGGGGCAGGGCGAGGAGGCGGAAAAGAAAATCCGCCAGGCGCTCAAGCGTGGCTGGGAAGAGCCCCTGGTGCTCGCCTACGGGCGGGTTCGCGGCGCCAGGGCCGACAAGCAGTTGCTGCAGGCCGAGCAATGGCTCAAGGACCGCCCGGAGGACGCGGCGCTGCTATTGACCGCGGCGCGCCTGTGCATGGTGCTGGAGCTCTGGGGCAAGGCCCGCAGTTACCTCGAAACCAGCCTTGCGATCGCCCCTCGAACCGAGGCCTACGCACTCTACGGGCGCCTGCTCGATCAATTCGGGGAAGCCGACAACGCGGCGCTGGCGTTCCGCTCCGGCCTGAGCCTGGTGGTTGGCGCCGGCGAAGATCTGCCGGCGCTGGGTGCCCCCGATGCTGCCGCGCAAACCAACCGCGAGAGTCGCCGCTAGTGTAGCGTCTCGTAATTGACTATACACTATGTATCTTCCCGTGAGCTTCCCTGGCGCGTTGGATTTTTGCCAGGATCGCCTGCCCGGATTGTTTCCAGACATACGGCTTGGGGTTCAGGTTGCGTTCCTCCAGATAACCCGTGATGGTTTCGACCAACTCGCCGACGCCGCGGAAGCTGCCGCCGCGAATGACGTCCTGGGTGAGGTCCCTGAAGAAACGCTCCACCAGGTTCATCCAGGAACTCGACGTGGGCGTGAAGTGCATGACGACCCGGTCGATGCCGTGCGCCTTGCGGAAGCGCTGGTTGTGCCATTTGACCCAGGACTTCACCTTGGCGTGCTTGTGGGTGGCGTAGTTGTCCACGATCAAGTGCAAGCTCACGTCGGGCGGCGCCTCCCGGTTCAACTGGCGCAGGAAGTCCAGCCACTGCCGGTGCGTGTGCCGGGCGGCGGTGCGGCTGAAGATCTTGCCGTCCAGATACGACAGCGCGGCGAACAGCGTGACGGTGCCGTGGCGCTTGTAGTCGTGCGTCCGCGTGCGGGTGTATCCGCGCATGACGGGAAAGCCGGGCTGGCTGCGTTCCAGGGCTTGGCACTGGCTCTTCTCGTCGCAACACAGCACCAACGCCCGGTCCGGCGGATTCAGGTACAACCCGACCACGTCCCAGAACTTCTTCTCGAAGTGCTTGTCGTTGGACAGCTTGAACGTGCGGGTCGCGTGCGGCTTGATGTCGTTGGCGCTCCACAGCCGTTGCACGGTCGCCTTGGACACCCCGGCCGCCCCGGCCATGCTCCTCACCGACCAGCGGTTGCGGTTCGGCGGCGGGCGCGTCGCCCCGAGAATGATACGCTCGCGCACGTCCGGAGCGATGCGCGGCTTGCGTCCCCGGCCCTTGGCGTCGGCCAAACCCGCCGGGCCCGACGCGCGGAAGCGCCGCTCCCACTTGATCACGGTCGCGCGGCTGACGCCCACTTCCAGCGCCGTCTCCGCCTGGCTCAGCCCGTCCGCCCGGCGCAGCACGATCGCAGCGCGCCGGTGGTCCCGCTGCGCCGCCGTGGGCCGGTTCAGCACCGATTCCAACGTCCGCCGCTGCTCCGCGGTGATGCTCAATGCGCGAATGGGCTGTGGCATGCCTCGCAGGGTGCCGGAATGTCATTGAACAGTCAATCTATTTGTGAGACGGTACACTAGATTTTGCCCAGTAGCGCGTCGGCGGCGATCATGAACTGGCTGCCGGAAACCAGGTTTGCAGAGTGTCTTTCAGTTCCCCAAATGCGGGGCACTCGCAACCGCGCATGGAGACCTTGTCCGCCAACCGATTGAAATACGCGGCGGAGACTCGCCGACCCTTTTTCGCCAACGCGGCGTACATGGCCTCTTTCGGACAGGGAGGCTTCGCGGTTTCATCAGGCCAGCGACCTTGTTCATGCAACCAATCCTTGAGTTCATCGTAGCTGTTCCAGCCGAGTATCCGGGAAACGTGGGCCGACCCGCTCCAGACCCAGTTTTCGAGTTCAGGCTTGATCACGATGACTTTTGACCTGGTTTCCCACCCATTTCGCGACAAGTCCCGTTCGACTTCGAGTTGAATGTCCTCCCTCGGCGCATCGTCCCGTCCGCAACCGTCCCGATCGAAAACAACCATCGCGTATTGGTACTCTTTCAGGTGCGGACGCAGCCGTCTGGAAGCATCGGTACGGCACCCCGGATCGCGACGCCGGTGTCTCGCAGTCGCATAGTGAACCTGACGAATGCCGAGAGACCTGGGACGCTTTAACAGGCGATCTACCGTTGTGCGCATGTCCTCGTCGGCCGTGAGGACGAACAGATCCTTCATCCCAATATCTCGGAAGCAAAGAGCAGATCGACATCGGCGGCGCTTCGCCAGTGAGCCAGCCGCGGGTGACGGTCGCCAGGAACGATCTGCGCCGCGCCTTGGTCATCCGTGCTGAAACACAGGACGTTCTTCGGTTCCGTGCACATCAGGAGTTCAGGCGAGTGCGAGGCGACGAGTACCTGAGAGTCCCACATCGAAGACAGGGATTGATAGACTGCCTCGACTGCCAGAGGATGGATTCCGTTTTCCGGTTCTTCCAACAAGTAGATGCAATCGGAGTCGGGCAGATAGGCGATCAGAGTCAGCGCCAACAACCGCAGGGTGCCGTCCGAAACGGCCCAGGAAGGAACTTCAACGTCGTTCGCATAGCGGATCATCACGTATGCGTGACGGTCGTCCTCCCGCTCCACGACCCTAATTTCCCGGAGGTCGCGGATGGCCGTGCGGACATGCGCCAGCCAATCGTTGAAGCGCTTGCTATTCTCATTCCGAAGTCGCTGGACGGCCCAGGGCAGATTCGAACCGTCCGGCGTCATCTGGTTGGTGCGAGGTTTCGGGGGGCTTGCGCGCCGCAGACGTTTGCTATCCAGAAATAGCGTTCGAACGCGTGAATCAAGAAACGAGTCAATATCCCGAGCCACATGTTCTGATCCTTTATTGTAGATAAAGCGCCCTCTGATAGGCGCTTCAGGGCCATATTCCATCTGCACAAGATTGTAGCCCGCTGGTTCGAATACCAGTCCGGGCGTCGGCGTGTCCCGTTCGTTGAGCAGATCGACCCAAATTCTGCCGGTCAGCCCGTTATCATCCAGTTCGCGCGCCTCCAACATGAACTTGACTACACTGAGCGGGTTCGGTTCGTCCTTGCGGAATCCTTCGAGTGCGCCGAACACATCGAACTCCAAGGCCAGTTGGAAGCTCGAATTGTCCTTTGGCCTTTCCCACACCAAGTCCTGAAAGTTGCTGGTTCGTCTCGTAACCGCAGCTTCTAGGCCGTTCGTCATCGAATCTCTGAAAAATGCGACAACATCCAGCAATGCGCTCTTGCCGCTGCCGTTCGGCCCGACCAGAATGTGAATCGATCCGTCCAACGCAACATTTACGTCACGCAGACAACGGAAGTTCTTGGCTTGTACCCGGCGAAGCATGGCGGAATCCTACAACATCGACTGCTGGCGCGGTGCGGGCGACCCGCCGTTGGAGGCGAGGTGGTTCCTTAACGTATTCCAGGTCGTGTGCCTTGTCGGAACCACGCTCCGCTTCCGAGTGTCGATCCGTGTCTGCGGAAAGTCTTGATTCCAACCTTGGGTCAGCCCAGTCCCAGCTCGCTCCACAGTCGGTCCACGCGCTCGACGACTTCGGGCGTCATCTCGATCGGCCTGCCCCAGTCGCGCTGGGTCTCTCCGGGCCACTTGTTGGTGGCATCGAAGCCCATCTTCGATCCCAGGCCGGCGACAGGCGAAGCAAAGTCGAGATAATCCATGGGCGTTGTCTCGGCAATGTGCGTATCCCGTGCAGGGTCCATGCGGGTGCTCACGGCCCAGATGACGTCCGGCCAGTTGCGCACGTCGATATCGTCGTCCACGACGATGACGAGCTTCGTGTAAAGAAACTGGCGCAGGTACGACCAGACGCCGAACATGATGCGCCGCGCGTGTCCCGGATACTGCTTGCGGATGCTGACCACGGCGATTCGGTATGAGCAGGCTTCGCTTGGCAGGTAGAAATCCTCGATCTCGGGGAACTGGGTCTTGAGGATCGGCACGAAGACGTCGTTCAGCGCGAGTCCCAATACGGCGGGCTCGTCGGGCGGACGGCCCGTATAGGTGCTGTGGTAGATGGGGTCTTCGCGATGGGTGATCCGCTCCACGGTCATCACCGGAAAGCGTTCGGTTTCGTTGTAGTAGCCGGTGTGGTCGCCGAACGGGCCTTCCAGGGCCGTGTCGCCGGGCGCGATGTGCCCCTCCAGGGTGATCTCGGCGGTGGCCGGACCGTCAGATCCGAGCCCAGACACCTGGCAAGCTGCGTGCGCGCGCCGCGCATGAGGCCGGCGAAGGCGTATTCCGACAGGGTGTCGGGAATCGGCGTGACCGCCGCCAGAATTGTGGCCGGGTCCGCGCCGATGCTGATCGCGACGGGAAAGGGTTCCTCCGGGTGACGGGCGCACCAGGCCTTGTAATCGGTGGCGCCGCCCCGGTGGGGCAACCAGCGCATGATGAGACGGTTGCGACCGATCACCTGCTGGCGGTAGATGCCCACGTTCTGCCGCCGGCCGACCGCCTCCCCGGCGGGGCTGCGGGTTGTGGTGAGCCCCCAGGTGATCAGCGGACCGGCGTCCCCGGGCCAGCAGGTCTGGATGGGCCAGGCGCCCAGATCCACATCCTTTCCCTCGATGACGTTGTCCTGGCAAGGCCCCGAGCGGGACGTTTGGGGCGCCATCCTGAGCACTTCCTTGACGAGCGGCAGCTTCTGCCACACGTCGCCGAGGCTGCGAGGCGGTTCCGGCGCCCGCAGCGAGGCCAACAGTTGGCCCAGTTCGCCGAACACGTCGGTGGAATCGGAGCCCAGCGCAGCCGCGATGCGGTCGGCCGTGCCGAACAGGTTGCCCAGCACTGATATGTCGCTACCGGTGGGGCGGGAGAACAGCAGAGCGGGGCCTTCACGCTGAAGAGTGCGCCGGCAGACCTCCGTCATCTCCAGACGCGGGTCCACCGGGACGTCGACACGCCGCAAATCGCCGTGCGCATCGAGATGGCTCAGAAAAGCCCTGAGATCCTCAAACCTGGATGGAAATCCATCCTGCATATGTCGCTCACGCTGCGCTGCGGCCGCTCACATTAACCGCTGGCGCCAATCGTGCCAAGGATTCCTGGACGAGGGCTGCGGCGTCACGGGCTTCGTCTTCCGTGGAGAATCTCCCGAAACTGAACCGTATGGATGAATTGCTTTGCTCGTCGGTCAATCCCATCGCTCGTAGAACATGCGACGGTTCGGGAATGCCGGAAGTGCACGCAGCCCCCGTCGATGCGGCGAGCCGCGGTTGTAGCGAGCCGAGGATATCCCGAGCATCGTAATTTCCGAATCTGATATTCGCGTTACCGGGATGTCGGCGGTCCCCGAGAAGTCCATTGACGCCAATCATCATATTGCTATCTTGTAGACGGCCAACGAACGCATCGCGGAGTTCGGAGATGCGCCGGCGCTCATTGCGGGCTTCCGGGCCGGCGACGAGTTCGGCTGCGGCGCCTAGGCCAACACATAGCGGTACCGGTACAGTACCGGAACGCAGGCCTTCCTGTTGCCCTCCGCCGTAAATCAATGGCTCCATTCGACGATGTGCCGCCTGCCTGATGTACAGGGCACCGATGCCCTGAGGTCCGTAGATTTTGTGCCCCGATAGACTGATGAGGTCCGCATGGGAGGCTAGATCGCTCATGTCCATCGCGCATGGCGCCTGCGCTGCGTCGCAATGAAGCAGTGTCCCGTGAGGCTGAACAAGCGCGGCGATGCTTGGGATGTCCTGAATAGTTCCTACCTCGTTGTTCACCGCCATCGTGGATACCACCAAAACAGTGGGGTCCAAGCGACTTTCTAGCTCCATTGCGTCAATTAGGCCATCGCCATCGACGGAAATGGTTTCTACGATGAAGTCGTGACGTTCAGAAAGCGCGCGGGCAGCGGCAAGCACGCACTTATGTTCAATGGCACTCACGAGAATCCGTCGGCGTTCGGGTGACGAACGCCGTGCGAGGCCCATGAGTGCGAAGTTGTTGGCTTCCGTCGCGCCGGAGGTAAAGATGATTTCGTTTGGATTCGCGCCGATTAGATCGGCGACCGATTTGGCTGCTTCGACTACGGCCTCGTTAGCCCGCCAACCGATGATGTGGTCGTTGGAGTGGGCGTTTCCGAACGCCTGTTCCCAATACGGCGCCATTTTTGCTAGAACTCGCGGGTCCACGGGCGTCGTGGCCTGATAATCCGCGTAAATGATGTTGGAATCAGCCACGATCCGCTCCTGGACCTTGCCGCCAGTTGCAAGTAGACGGTACCATTCGCTGACAGAGCTGTCGAACTGGATTGTGCATCCAGCTGGGAGCCAAGTAATGCTGCGGGGACGTCTCTACGAGCCCGATTATCGGCCGAGATTGTCGGGACACGAGACTTTCCCACTACGGTATGGATGGCTGAAGAAGGCGTTCGATGCCGTGGCAGCCTCCGCTGAGTTCGAACAAAAGAGATCGATCTTCCTTGCCGAGGACGCGATTGCGCGTTTCGGCGTGGGCAAGAATATGGTCGCTTCAATGCGGCATTGGGCGTCCGCTGCCGGAATAGTCGAAGAGTCGGGAGGACAGGCGTCGCCGACACCGTTGGGATATCGGTTGTTCAACGACGAAGACGGTCTCGATCCGTTCATGGAAGATCCGGCCACTTCGTGGCTCATTCATTGGAATCTTTGCAGCACTCCGCGCAAAACCACATGGTTTTGGGCCTTTAACCATTTCCCGGCGGCATCGTTTGATCGTGAGACGTTGGTAAAGCGGCTTCAGAAACTCGCGAGCGAGCGCGGTTGGGCTCGCGCATCGAGTTCAACGATCAAGAATGACGTGGCGTGTTTTGTGCGCACTTACGTACCGAGAGCACCTTCGGGAAAAGTAAACTACGAGGACGCCCTGGAGTCTCCGCTAACGGAGTTGGGGCTGATCCGACTGGTCGGTCGACGTGACGGATTCAGATTTGTCCGGGGGCGCAAGCCCACGCTCGCCAATGGCGTTTTTTGCTACGCGGTGTCTAGATTCTGGTCACGACATTCCACAGCGCAGACACTATCATTCGAGGCATTGGCACATGAGCCGGGATCGCCGGGTCGGGTATTTCTGCTGGACGAAAATGCGTTAGCTGATCGGCTTTTTGAGTTGGAGGAGGTCAGTAATGGCTGTTACAGATGGTCGGAGACGGCCGGGTTGAAACAGCTTATTCGTGATCGAGAGGTCAGTGAGGAAAATGCGATGCGCTTTATCGATGATGACTATTTGTCGCGCCCGAGTCGGGATGCCGCATAATGGCCTTGGCTAGTCATGTTCACGTAGCGCCCCGCTACCAACTAGCCATTCGAATCGATACGGATCTAACCAATCCTGCGGCGTTGGAAGGATTTATCTGTCCGCGATCATCCGGCGATGTTCTTCGAACCATGGCGCGCCACGTCGCCGATAGTGGTCAGGCTGCGTTTACCTGGACCGGTCCCTACGGCAGTGGAAAATCAAGTTTGGCTGTCGCACTAGGTGCGGCACTTAATGGAGATGACGCGCTTCGACGCCGTGCGGAGTCGATTCTAGGGCAGGCAACTTCGAAAATCTTGGCGCAAGCTTTGCCGCTCCGGAAGCGCGGTTGGACGGTGCTGCCCGTGGTTGGACGGCGTGATCGTCCAGAGCGGGTCATTGGCGAATCAATTGTGGGGGCAGGACTGCTCTCCGGTAAAGCGCCACGAGCTTGGACTGAGCTAAAAATTCTCGATGCACTTGACGAAATCGCGGCACGCTACCCTAGGGCAGGCGGTGGTTTGGTAGTCTTGATTGACGAAATGGGCAAGTTCCTTGAGGCGGCAGCGCACGATGGATCGGACATCTACCTGTTTCAACAGTTGGCCGAGCGCGCTTCGCGCAGTGGCGGGCGCTTGATCGTCGTCGGAATCCTCCACCAAGCATTCGAAGAATATGCGCATGTTCTGTCCCGGCAGATACGTGACGAATGGTCGAAAATCCAAGGGCGATTCGTAGATCTCTTGGTCAATACGACGGGCGACGAGCAAATCGATCTTATTGGTCGGGCAATCCAAAGTTCGCACTCACCGCAGCCCCCTAGCCCTTTGGCGAAAGAGGTGGCCGAATTTCTGCCGGGACCGGTAGCGCCCTATCTCCCGGAGATGCTGGAGGATTGTTGGCCACTTCACCCGGTGGTGGCGTGCTTGCTCGGTCCCCTGTCGCGCCGGCGCTTTGGTCAAAACCAACGTAGCCTGTTTGGGTTCCTCAATTCTGCCGAACCGCAAGGTTTCCAGGATTTTCTTCGCCATACCATAGACGACGATCTGTACGGACCCGAGCGACTGTGGGATTACCTTCGGATCAATCTCGAGCCTTCTATCCTGGCCTCGCCCGACGGTCATCGATGGGCGCTAGCGGCGGACGCGTTGGGCAGATGTGAAGCCATGGGGGGTGGGGAGGTTCATCTACATGTGCTCAGGGCCATTGCGCTTCTAGATTTGTTGAAGGACCGATCTGGACTCGTGCCTAGCATGGCGCTGTTGAAATTGGTCATGCCGTGTGATGCGGCGGAAGAACTCGCGACAGTATTGGATGATTTGCAACATTGGTCGTTGATTGTGTACCGAAAGTTTATCGGTGCATATACGATTTTCGAGGGTAGTGATTTCGATATCGACCAAGCCCTTGAACAGGCATCGGCAAATCTGGGAGAGATTGACCTGACCTCGGTCGGTGCCATGGCAAACCTCCAACCCATCGTAGCAAAACGCCATTATTTTCAGTCCGGCGCGTTACGCTGGTTTGATGTCAGCGTGGTTCCCCTCGCGGAAATCGCGCAAGTCGTAGCCGATTACTCTCCGCGAAACGGAGCGATAGGGGGGGTCTTCCTTGCAATCCCGACCCAGGGCGAGGCGGACGACGTGGCAAGTGAAATCTGCCGCAGAGCTGTCCGCGAACAGGGCTGTTGGGACATGGTTATCGGTCTCTCACCACGCGCGTGGCGTATACCCGACCTAGCGTGGGAATTGGCTGCGCTAAAACGCGTGCGAGACGATTCGCCGGATTTGCAACATGACGGGGTAGGGAGAAAAGAAGTCTTGGCACGGGTCGCGGCCGTGCAAGAGCACCTTGAGGGCGAGTTGGAGCGAGCCTTCGACAGTGCCATTTGGTATCGGCGCAATGCCGAAGAAAAACCGCTTATTCACGCGGAGCTAAATAGCCTCGCCTCCGACTTGGCTGACGCACGTTTCAACTGCGGGCCAAGGCTACGAAACGAACTAGTTAGCCGCGTGAGACCATCGAGCAGTGCTGTCGCGGCGCGAAACACTCTCTTGAGAAAGATGGTTCTGCACGAAGGCGAAGCCCGTCTCGGTATAAAGGGCTTCCCAGCCGAAGGTGGTTTGTTTGCGTCGTTGCTAGAGGCTAGTGGGTTGTACAAAAATACAGTCGACGGTTGGCGGTTCGTGGCACCTGACGCGAGCAAAAAGGACGTCCGCAACCTTGCGCCAACGTGGCAAGCAGCGAAGAGTTACTTAAAGACAAATTCGTGTCGAGCTGTGTCGTTGTCGGAGATCTACGATATCTGGCGTAAAGCCCCTCTCGGAATTAAGAATGGCCTACTACCGGTGTTTGCCGTTGCGTTCATTCTCTCTGAACGTGGAACACTTGCTTTTTATCGTGAGGGAATTTTCCAGATCCACGTATCCGATCTGGACGTCGATTATCTTGTCAGAGATCCTGACGATGTTCAATTGCGGTGGATGGATCTGAGCGAGCTTTCGCGCCGACTGTTATCCAATATGGCCGATGTGGTACGGGAATTGGACGAATCCAACAAGCTTAGCCACCTTGAGCCCATTGATGTCGCGCGCGGACTAGTCGCAATTTATGACAGGATACAACCTTGGGTCGGCCGTACTCAGCGACTTTCCCGAAATGCGAAGCAGATTCGACAGCTTTTCAAGCAAGCGAAAGACCCGAACAAGCTGATTTTCGACGACATGCCCGACATGCTGAGCGACGATGGGTATGTTGTCGATGAGACCGCCACAAATTTGATTGTCACCCGTGTTCGCGAAGGTCTATTGGAATTGAGACAAGCCTACCCAGCGATGCTGAATCGATTGAGGGAGACTCTGCTTGCAGAGCTACAGATACCCAACGCTTCCGCATCCATGCTAGCTGAGCTTCGCAGCCGCGCATTAAACATCCGCAAACTCGGAGGCGACCATCGCTTAGAGGCATTTATCGTACGTCTCGCAGAATGCACAGGAGACGATGCAGATATAGAGAATCTGGTAGGTATGGCCGTAAACAAACCGCCTAGTCTTTGGGCGGACACAGATATTGATCGTGCGGCAGTCGAACTGGCCGAACTAGCACAGAGATTTGTGCGAGCGGAGTTATTTGCCCATGTGAGAGGGCGGTCGGATAAGCGGCACGCAATGGCCATTGTCGTCGGGATTGATGGCCGCTCAACACCTGTCCACGACGAGTTCGATGTCGCCGACCTCGAGAAAGCTCATGTGCACCGATTAATGAAACGATTGGAGGCAGAATTGTTGGCTAGTGGGGAAGCGCGACGCAACGTCATTCTCGCTGCTCTTGCAGAATTAAGCGCCCGATACTTAGACGCCGGTGATGTGGTGGAATCATCAGCACCTAGGAAACAAAGGCGTATAGTATAATGAGAGAAGGCTCAAACGAGTGGCATGTCCTCGGTCTATCGGGCGGACGAGATAGCGCTGCATTGGCAGTACACATGCGCCAGGTTCAACCTGACCTGGATATCGATTATTTCTTTACCGATACCGGAAAGGAGTTACCGGAGGTCTACGAATATCTGGTCAAGCTCGAAGGATTCTTGGGCAAGCCAATATTGCGGTTAAACCCAGATAGAGACTTCGACTTTTGGCTCAAGCAATACAATAATTTTCTGCCATCACCTCAAACTCGGTGGTGTACGCGTCAGTTAAAACTTCGACCGTTTGAACAATGGGTCCGACCGGCCATTGAAAAGGGAACGAAAGTCTGGAGCTACGTTGCTATTCGATCTGATGAGGAATACCGCGAGGGGTATTCATCCAAGCACCCGAATCTCGCTGTTCGACTCCCATTCAAGGATGCAGGCATTGACAAGGAAGGTGTTTTAGAAATTCTGGAAAATGCAGGCCTAGGACTTCCAAATTATTACAAATGGCGGACAAGAAGTGGTTGCACATTCTGTTTTTTTCAGCAGAAGATTGAATGGGTAAGGCTCAAGGAACAACATCCAGAGGCTTTCGAGGAGGCCAAGAGCTATGAAAAAATTGCCGTTGATGGAGGTTCTCCATTTACGTGGTGCCAAGGAGAATCATTGCGAGATATCGAGAGCGATAATCGCGTAGAGCAGATTAAAATGGAACATGACCGACGTCTTTCTCGCATGCGCTCCAAGGTCCGGGCAAATCCCCTCCGTCCGAACAGCGAACCGCTAGATATCGATGATCTATATGGTCAGGCTAAAGTTTGCCTCACTTGCCATAAGTGAGAAGTTTTTGCAATATTCTGATATCGGCATTCGAAAGGTAACGTGCAAGTTACTCCAATTTCTAAAATTGCGGCCCATTGATCAATTTAGGAAGTTGCTTTAGTTTATGATGCAATCTTATATTGTTTTTTCCGGAATATCTCTTTCTAGTCTGTCTTCTTTTAACTTGAAGCTGATCAAATGAATATGAAGAAAGTAGAAGATCTCTTTCGAGCAAATGCCTCCAACCCGCTTGACCTTGCTATGATGTACAGCGGACGAGTAGGGTTTTTAATTCCAGAATATCAGCGGCAATATGATTGGTCCGAGCAGAATATTACAAGATTGTATTGCGATAGCCTTAACGGTCTGAGGCGCCTAGCGGACAATACCGGTGCGAGCGCATTTACATTTCTAGGTACGCTAATACTTGTCGAGGAAGAGACACAAGAACCAGATTTTTCCGGCGCGTCCGTAGCAATAGTGGATGGGCAACAACGATTGACAACTCTTGCCTTATTCGCTTGTGCCCTATGTGAAGCCCTTCATATGGAACGAGATAGAGTCGATTTTTCTTCCGTCAAGAAGCGCACCAGAGATTGGCTCACTAGCGAGACGGACAAAAGACTAATTGCACTATACGAGTGCGCCGTTGGCTCTCTCCGAATTTCGCCCACGGAAAACGTTCCATTTCCCAAAATCATACGCGCAGGAGACACCCGTGCAGCATCCCCTACGAGCTCGGAGTATGTGTCGCCCATTGGCCGGTTTCTCATCGGGTTTGCCAAATATTTCTTGGAATATGAAGGGCGAAATGGATATGAATATATGCCACCGGATCTCGGTGGTGGTGCTTCCGCCGAGAAGCTGGCGCGCAATTATCAAATCATTCGGAAGTTGGTCTCACACTTAAATGACGACAATTGGTATGAGGACACAGAGTGTGAGCTATTCAACATAGAATACCTAGAGAGGGGGCAGTACCGAACTCTATTCGAGCATCTTGGCAATTTTTTCGAACAGGACTCTGATCGCAACAGAGTCATATCGAAGCTGCCTCAAGCGACTGCTTTGCATAGTTTCATTAGAACGCTTGTGTATTCCGCGTACTTCTGCCGCTGCATAGTCTTGACACGAGTCACAACGGATGATGAATCAGCAGCATTTGACATTTTCGACGCGCTAAATACTACTGGCGAACCGCTAACGGCTCTTGAAACACTAAAGCCGCTGGTAATTCGATTTGAAAACTCGCGTCGGCGCTACAGGGGTTCAGAATCAGAAATTGCATTTAGTTCAATACTCAGTTACTTGGACGAGCAATTTCTTGAAACATATAAGAAACAGTCTGAAACAAAGGATAGTATCGTTACTTTCGCCCTCTACATAAAAGGGGAGAAGGTTTCCAAACAGCTTGCAGAACAAAGACGTTTTTTAAGGAGTAACTATGATCGCGCTAGAGAGAATGGTGGTAAATCCGCTCGCGGTTTTGTACAGGCGTTGGATAGGATTGTGCAGTTTCGTCGCTACTATTGGGAAAGGAATGGAATTGACGAGCTAGGGAGATTCCACGGCAATACTACTTGCGAAACGGTTCAGTTATTGGCGGCATTTCTATCGGATATGAAGACTAGCCTCGCGTTACCAATATTGGCTAGGTACTGGACACCATATCTCAGAAATGATGGAGACGACGAATTTCTCTCGGCATTTCAGGCCGTTATTTCATTCTTGGTGTTGAGGCGTGCTGCCACGGGTGGTACGGCTGCAATCGACAGCGACTTTAGAGCTATCATGGCACCAAAAAAGGGTCGAGGTTCAAGCAGGAAATTTGCATTGTGCGCCGGTGTCGATAATGGTGCGGAGCCATTAAGCGTGGAAGAATTAAAGAATGCCTTCAGGATCCTGCTAAAGCATAAGTTAAAGCGACTCAACAAGGATGCATGGGTAAACATGGTTGTAGCAAACCCTCTATACTTACAGTCAAAAGGACTAGTACGCTTTATGCTCTTTGTAGCCGCACATCAATCTCGTCCTTCGCCGAGTGGTCGCGGACTCTGGGAAAGAGGAGGTGTAAAGCCCAGCCCAGACGAAAACAATTTCTTAAACTACCGTACTTGGATCCAGCCACACTATCTCTCAGTGGAGCATATTGCACCGGACACTGAGCCTAGCCACGGATGGTCGTCAACACTATATAGGAATAATGTTATACGTCATACACTGGGAAATCTACTGTTGTTGCCCTCTAAAGAAAATACAGCAATTGGAGGAGATAGTTGGGAAAAGAAAAAAAGATTTTATCTGGCTTTAACGGAGACTACAGAAGAAAAACAAGCTAAGAGAATTTCTGAAGCCAAAGCGGCTGGTATAGGTTTTTCGAAAGCCACGGAACGATTACTTAAAAATGGAGATCGACTGCCTTTGTTAGATGCGCTACGTCAAGTAGAGCGATGGGACGAGGATATTGTTCAGAAACGAAGTGAAAACATTGCTCAATTGTCCTGGGATATTCTTTGGCCGTGGCTAAATTAGGCGGTTGAAGATATTGGCACGTAAGGGAAAGATATAATCGTGTTGTAAGCGTGCCGGTCAATACTGTCTCTGAAAATACATCATTACAACATTTGGCGATGCAACCGTAGTATTCAGACATCATCCTTTTTCCTCAAGACCCCGTCTATCGCGTCGGATAAATTCCAGATTGGTTCCGCATCGCCATCTTTCAGCATCTCGATGACCTTCGGCAGTCCGGCGACCGCTAAACCATTAGCAAGTGTCATCATCTTGCGGGGCTCTGAGACAATTTGAACATTGCTTGTCTTGCTGATAGCGATCAGCATGAGTGTATGCACTCGCCAAGAGTCGCTACCGAAAATAGAACCGTCGATGATCTTCCGCGTCTCGTGCTTCGCAATGTCCACAGGTTCTAGCCCTAGTCGTGCCCCAATGCAGACGGACAGAAACCACAGATCGACCATTCGGGGAAATGGGCTTTGATCGATAACGGCGTCGGCGCTCCGTTGGCAGAATCGCGTGAATGTTTCGTGGAAGTGGGCCGGTACGTTGATGTCGATCGCTTGAAACGGGTTGAAATATCTGTCTGCCATCGTAGTTCCTTAGGAAGCTGCTTGCAGCTCTACCTGCACATCTGTGTGGCGCTGGCAGAGTGGGCATTCTCCGCGATGATCACACTCGCAGCGTAATACCTTGCGTTCCGTAACGTTCGGATTGTGAACAAGAATTGTCGGATAATGTGCTGGATTGGTCAGTGTGAAAACCACGCCTGCGGCGTCGTCGATGATTTTCTCACATCCTGCTATTTCGTCATGAGTAAGAAACAAAACCAGCTGAGCACTTTCGCGTACGGCGGTTCGCAAAATGGAACGTTTGACGAACCCGCTCGTCATTCCGAGCGGTGTGTCGATCACATTCGGCGCTTCGACTTCGCTAACCTTTGTCAACGCCAATATGAATGCAAGCGTTAGGGCTCGCCGTGACGCGCCGTTTAAGTCCCGGTCTGGGTTTAGTGTTCTCTTGTTCGGGCCGTAGACAATGATATCGAAGTCCCGACTGATTTCCGTGCGCCTGATGATTGCACCCTGCTCCGGGTCCGCGCCAATCATCTCAAGGAATATGTTATTCATCAGATCGCTGACCTTATGCAATTCTTCGCTCGTGATCCGCTCATAGGCGCTCCGTAGCACCTTCAGCACATCCTGTGTGACGTCTAGTTCAGCCAAGATGCGTATACCTGTTTTCTGCTTACGTAACAGGCGGTCGCGGTGGGCCTCAAGCCGTTCACGTTCGCTCCTCAGCCCGGAAAGTTGAGTCTTGAGAGTGGATTGATTCGCAAGGTAGCGGTCCCGTTGAGTCTTATACCGGCGGCGCGCTTCACGAAGGCCCTGTATATCCGTGTCAGGAAGGGCATCCAGCTTTATTTGCAATCTGCGGAACTTCCTGCCGGATTCATCTCGCAGCACTTGGATGCCGTCACGCCGTTCGACCACTTTTCTGTATTCTTCAAGCCAAGTACTCGACGCAACTCCGCCCGCATCTTGGAGCGGCTTTGCGCTATAGTACAAATCGGTGATAATTTTCCGGATTTCGTCTGCGCGCTGACTGTTGTCGATTAGCTTCTGAATGTGCGCCCGGCGTTTGCCACCGCTAGGATCGTCAGATACAAGGCTTTCGCCGCAAATACAGATTTCCGCAGCAAGCCGATCCTGCAAAACAGGAATCGTTGTGTTGGGAATCTCGCCTTGGTCGTGTAGTTCTTCGAGTTGGTCAAATGCAGAGCGAAGCACCGGTATAAGTAGCTCAATTGCAATCGAACGACTACGGAACAGAGCGGAATGCTCCTTGTTTGCGGCAACAAGCTGAACATCGAGCCGTTTAATTTCGCGCTTGGCATGTTCTATATCTTTACTGAGTTTCTCTTTGTCGCCTTTTAGTAGAGCTGCCTCGATCTTGCGGTCGGTCTCCTCCACTTTTTCATCGAATGCTCCGAACTGCTGCTTGGCGTCCTTTAGGTTTGATTCAAGTTTCTCCTGGTCGTTCGCTATTGCTACCAAACGTGAAGCGATTGTGTTCAAATCGGTGCCACTACCGACTCGTCTTGCCTTCTTGTTCACTTCGCTCGCCGATTTTCGAACATGCTTAATCGCGTCGTCGATTACTCCGAGCCCAAGAAGCGAGCGAATGGCCCGTTGCACACGCTCTCGTTTGGTGGACAGAGCAATATCCGCTTCAATGAAACTCAGCGCTCGATCACCGTCTGTGAAGAAAACTTCGCGTAGTTCAGGAGGCAGTTCCTCGTGAATGAGAGCCTCTGGTGCGTCGATCTTGCTTACGCCCGTATCACGCAGCGCGAACAATTTCACGGTCGAAGCAGGACGGCGCGATTGGCTGTCGACTTCCTCGAACGCGGATCGCACGAGGCGAAAACGACGCCGCGTCTCCCGCAAACTACCCGCTACTCTACGATGCGTGGACAACTCGAATTCGACCGTAGCAGTGATTGGTACACGACTGCCTTCGTTCGTGTTCCAGTCGATAGGATGCAGGCGGAATCCCTGACCCTTTCCTGGTAGAGCTGTGTCCCCGTATAGTGCCCATTGCAGCGCGTGTAGAATCGTAGTCTTTCCCGATTCGTTCGCTGCCCGGATAACCGTCAGTTTCCTCACAGGATCGTTGGCAAAGTTAAGTTCCAAATCGCGGAGCAGGCGGAAATTCTGAAACTCTGCACGGAGTAGCTTCATGAGATCCGCTCCTTCGTGCCAGTGTTCTGCCCGCGCTGGGCTGCGAGAAAACGACCTGCGGCGTTGCACTTGTCGTTAATCTTCTTCTGAATATTGGTGGCCGTGACACGATGACCGCGCTCATATTCGAGAATGTCTGAAATTACGTCAATAATTTCTTCCCGATATCCATTGCAACGTTCCTCGATGTCTCCACATTGCTGAAGAATAATCGAAATCATCTTTCTATCGTTGAGTGGCATCTATCTTCCTCTAGCGGTTACAGGTACGCGGCGTCAACCATTTGGTCGATTATCGTCAGCGGCCCGTCCGGTCGGCCTGCGTTTCGTGCGAGACTGGCGAATTCCTGCGCGCGGCGAAGTTCCGACTGCACGAGTGAGCGCGCATCTGAATCGATGTCCTCTGCCAAATTTGGCGGAAGCGCAAGCAGGTCGTGAATAACACTATGCGTCTTACCGATTGTTTTGCATGTCCGTAACAGCCGACCGCGGCGCTGTACCCATTGGCGCTCGACAGTTGTGCTTGCAAGGATGAAAGCCTTGCATATCTGCGGAATGTTTACGCCCTCGTCTAGTACGCGCTTTGCAGTAAGCACCTGGATTTCGCCTTCTTGGAAGGAGCTGATTATTTGCCTCGTCTGTTCCCTGCTCCTAGTCTCTTCGGCCGTAAGTTGGTGAAAAAGGAGGTTGCTGTCCCGTAGCAACTCGTTTACTTGATCGAGCTGTTCAGGCCCTTTGTCGGAAGTGTAGACAAGAGTGTACCGAAGGTCTTCTGTATCCTCCTTGGCAAGCAATGCTTCGAGCGTAGCAACCTTATTCGACGCCGTTTCTAGTAGCGCACGCCGGTCTCGCAGCAGTTTGGACAGGTATTCGTCCGGTGTTCCATCCTCGCTACGCCACGCATTCCGTTTGATCTTGCCTGTAAGGTCTAGCCAGTCGTCCATCTCCGTTTTCGTGAGGTAGACCGGATGAAGATAGTAGTCGTATTCAACAAGACAACGCCCGATAGCTTCCTCTAACGTGAAACGGAAGGAGACAGGTCCAAGGAAGTCCAAAAGCGCTTCCGTTCCTTCCTCGTCATATTGCCGTATCGGCGTAGCCGATAGACCGAGCCGATATTCGAAAAACTCCGGCGGATTGTCGATAAATGAAGGGCGGCCGAGGTTATGTGCCTCGTCCGCGATCAGTAGCCGCGCACAGTCGAATGTTTCGATGGCGGAAAGAAATTCTGCAGTACATAGAGTGTCGTGGCTGACTACGACTACCTCGATATCCAACAGGCCGATGCGCAAGCGTCGCCTGAGTCGTTGAAGCTCCCTCGCGCGCTTTGCGGCACTACCGGCTTTAGAGAGATTAATGGGCCTTAGTCCGAACGGCACTATTTCATCGCACCATTGCTCGACCAACGGCACATATGGAACTGCAACTACAATCAACAGAGGCCGGTTTTTCGCATAGAGACGGTGAGCGCCAATCATGGAGGTGATGGTCTTTCCCGAACCGGTCGCCATCTCAAGAACACCACGATATCCAGCTTGGCACCATGCTGTGACAGCCTTGCCTTGGGACTGCTATGTGGGGCCCCACATAGCAGCCCATATGTAGTACAGCTCGTTATGTGAGCCAGCCCCCGCAAGTCACTGTCAACGCGAGCTTTTTCGTGACACAGCCTGACATTATATTCACGGCTGGGTTTTTGTGGCATGAAGCCATCTCCACCCTTTTTGGAGATGAATCATGTTCGAAACTCTGTACAAGGATCCCGCGACCATCGCCAAGTACCGACGTGCGCCGCTTTTGGAGGAGCGCGAACGGTATCTGCGTGTCGTGGTCGCCTTGGGTGTGGTTGGCGATGTGGTGCGCCGGGTTGCCCGTGCGCAGCTTCTGCTCATAGAGCTGCTGAACCTGCCCGATGCGGACATTCCGGTCCGCGTGGCGACAGTCGAGACGGCGGTGCGGGAGTGGTGCCGGAGCGTGCCCGAGGTTTCCGCGGCCGATTTCCGGCGTCATGGCTTTCGCTGGCTGCGTTTTCTCGGCTGGCTGGAAGAGCCGCCTCGGGATGCCCATCCGCACGCCCGGCAAGTGGAGGCCTTCGCGGCCTGGATGCGGGACGATCGGGGACTGTCCGAAGCGACCGTCGGCAACTGCTGTTATGAGGGCGACCGTTTCTTTGCCTGGGCGGCGCGCAGGAACTTGATGCTCGCCGACATCACGGTCGGTGACGTGGACGAATACCTCGCCGTGCGGATTGCCGACGGCGGTCTTCGGCGCAGGTCGGCGCGCGCCGTGGCCGGGTGTCTGCGGAGCTTCTTTCGTTTTGCCGAGACGCGGAGCTGGTGCCGGTCGGGCATCGCCGAGTGCATCATGCCGCCGCTTGCGTATCCCGACCGACCGGTTCCCAAGGGCTTTGATCGGGACGAAGTCGAGAAGTTGCTCGCCACGACCGAACGTTCGACCCCGGTGGACTGCCGCGACCGCGCGGTGCTGATGATTCTGGCAACCTGCGGGCTCAGGGCCGGCGAGGTTGGCGCTCTGCGCGTCGAGGACATCGACTGGCAGCGCGACATGCTGCATGTGTTCCGTCCCAAGACCCGGCGCACCGACACGTTTCCGCTGACCCCCTCCGTCGGCAACGCGTTGATGGACTATCTTCTCAAGGTGCGCCCGGATGCGGGACCGGAGCGGGCCTTGTTCCTGACGCTGCAGGCCCCGTTCAGGCCGCTGACGAGCGGCGCCGTCGGCTGGATCGTGCGCAGCCGCGCCAGGCGCATTGGCATCACCGGCAAGCGCCTGGGCGCCCATGCACTTCGTCATGCGGCCGCACAACGGCTGGTCGACGAAGGGTACGGACTGAAGACCGTTGGCGACTTTCTCGGGCATTCCAGCCCGAGCGCGACAGCCACCTACGCAAAGATCGATCTGGCCTCGCTTCGCCCGGTCGCCGACATCTGCCTGAAGGAGGTGCTCGATGACACTGCGTGAAGCCGTTGACCGCTATGTCGCGTGGCAGCGCGACCACGGCGCGAAGTTCCGCTCAAGCGCCCAGACACTCGATACGTTTTGTCGTCGGATCGGAGAGCACAGGGCCTGTGACTCGGTGGGCGAGGACGAAGTCCGCCGCTTCCTCACCGGCAAGGCGGGCCTCACCAGGACACGTGCCGTGAAGTACGGAACGCTTGCCGGGTTCTACCGGTTCGCGTTCAGCCGCGGGCATGTGAGCTGCATTCCCATGCCGCCGAGGGAGGCGGAGCCGCGGCCACCGCAGGTCGCACCGTCGTTCATCTTCACCCACGAGGAATTGCGGCGCCTGTTCAAGGCGGCAGGCACAGGCCGCCGACGTTGCCCCAAGCTCGACGCCGAGACCTTCCGGACATTCCTGATCCTGCTCTACGGCACCGGGCTGCGCTCCGGCGAAGCACGAGGACTGACCCTGGCGGACGTGGACCTGGACTCCGCGGTGCTCGCCGTGAACGATACGAAGTTCTACAAGAGCCGCCTGGTGCCGGTCGGTGCCGACCTCCTCGGCGTGCTTCGCCGATACGCCGCCATCCGGGCGCGCCGCCCCCGGATCGAGGGCACGCAATCCACCTTCCTCGCGTGCCGTGACGGATCGCCGCTGAGCAAGAGCATCGTTCGCAATGCCTTCCGTGCGACGCTTCGGGCGGCCGGGATCGACAGGAGCAAACCCGGATGCCGCGCGGCTTGCCTGCACTCGCTGCGCCACACCTTTGCCACCCACCGCCTGGCCTCGTGGTATCGCCAGGAGGTCGATGTTCAACGGCTCCTGCCAGCGCTTTCGACCTACCTCGGCCACAACAGCGTGGCCGCGACGCAGGTCTACATCGCGATGACTCCGGAGTTGCTCGACGAGGCCAGCCACCGGTTCGAGCGCTACGTCGAGCACAACCCAAGCCCGGATCCCGGGCAGCATCTGAAAGGAGACACACGCCATGCCTGAAATCAACTCAACACTCGGCACCTGGGTCAAGCGCTTCCTCATGGAGTATCTCCCGAGCGAACGCAATCTGGCCGTCAATACAATCAGGAGCTATCGCGACTGCCTGACGCTGCTGTTGCCCTTCGTGGCCGAGCGCGCCGCCAAGGCAGTGGAACGGCTCGCGGTCGAAGACCTGTCCGCTGAGCGCGTGACGGGCTTTCTCGGCCACCTGGAACAAGAACGCAACTGCTCGGTGCAGACCCGCAACCTGCGCCTTACGGCAATCCGGTCCTTCGCCCGCTACGTCGCGGTGCGCGACGCCGCACTTGTCGAATGGGCCGGCAGTGTCCGCGCCATCCCACTCAAGAAAACGGTGCGGCCACGGATCCTCTGGCTGTCGAACGAGAACATGGACGCCATGATCGCCAGGACGGACAAGCACACCGTTGCAGGGCGGGTCGAGCACGTCTTGCTGCTGTTCCTCTACAACACCGGGGCGAGAGCCTCCGAGGCGGCGGGACTGCAGTTGGAAGATCTGCATCTGCCGGAGCGCACGGGCGACAACGCGCGTGTAACGATCCATGGCAAGGGCGGAAAGGTCCGCATCACTCCGATGTGGTCGAGGACCGCCAAGGCCCTCGCCGCTTTGTCCAGGGACCGCCCGCCCGGGTGCGAGAGCGTCTTCTGGAGCCGGCATCGCAAACTCTACACTCGCCATGGCCTTATCGAACTCGTGAAGCGTGCCGCCGCCCGCGTGCCGGAACTCACTGGGCAAAAGGTCACGCCCCATGTGCTGCGCCACAGTTGTGCCTGTAACCTCCTTCGTTCCGGCGTCGACATCAACACCATTCGTGCCTGGCTCGGTCACGTGTCGCTCGCGACCACCAATATCTACGCCGAAATCGATCTCAAGGCCAAGGAAGAGGCGATGAAATCCACTTGCCCCGGCGACGCGGGAGATGAACCGCGATGGAAGGCAACAGTCGGCCTGCTTGAACAGCTGAAGGCAATCTGAAGGGCAAATATTATGTCAGGCTGTGTCACGAAAAAGCTCGCGTTGACAGTGACTTGCGGGGGCTGGCTCACATAACGAGCTGTACTACATATGTGTTCAAAAGGGCCATCTTCGTAGCGGAGCCACGCCGGGATCGAAAACGGGCGTTCAGGTAGCTGATTCGCTCCGTAAGTTTCTATGTGCTCGGAAACGCCGCTTGCCTTCGCGTAGAGCGCCCTTAGCTCGTCTTCGCTCGGCGGATAGTCTGGACAATAGTCCCGCAGTAGCTGTTTCTGGACAGCCTCCGGGATGGGGATCACGATGCAGTTGTCATAATTATTGTCCCAGAGACGGTCAAATTCATTACGAAGTCGATCTGTGATATAGCGTTGATTGGGATCTTGCCACGACCTCGATATTGCGATCTGCTCGATATTCTTGCGAATACCGGCATAAGTGACGTTGCTGGACCCGTGCGCCGCAACAATATCGTCGTCATTTCCGAATAGCCAAGCCTTAGGATGAAAGAGGGCGTCCTTCATCAACGCAATCTTGATTTCAATGCATCGGCAACGGAGTAACCACGATAAGCATTTCAGTGTATGGCGCTGAAGAAGGTCTTCCGTGACCGTCAATTCTCCTAGAATTTTGTCGGCTACCTCATCCGGTGTTTGCAGGCCCTCCTCAATGGCGGCTTGGTCCTCAGCGCGAAGTAAAGGACTTACAACAAGACGAAAGCTGTCTTCGGCGGTTGATATGTAGGAGGCAAGGCCAGGAGCTAGCGAAACAAGCACCTCACTTGAGAAGAACCCAACCATGCAATCAACCTGCCTGGCGGTCACAAAACCGGGAATCAGCACTTCTTCGGCTAGCGGATCCATCGGAAGCATATAGAGTGGCGGCACATCGTCTAAGCACCGTAGCGAATGTCCCGTCTTAGCAGATGAGAAGCTGTCCTGCATCATGGGATCATGTGCCATTCAGGCTCCCGGTCTCCAATCGGCATGTAAACGCACGGGCAATCAGGCTTGAAAGGGCCTGTACTGCGAAGTGCGCTGGTGATGAGCGCGCTGACGAGAATGTCCGTCTCAAGGATGACCTGCACGCACGGAACTTACCTCGTCATTGACGAGGTCCATGATCTCCTGCTGGTCGGAAGTGCCAACATGCTGCTTCACGCGACCGATAGCCGCGTTGGAACCCTGGATTGCGAGAACGGCAGAACCGACATCTTCGGACACGGGAGCGGTGGCGTCCGGGTTGAGGGCCGTGATACGAGAAGCTTCCAAATGGGCGAGGCTTTGCGCGGTAGCCTTGTTCATGCGCAATTCGACCGTAATCTCACTGTCCGACTTGGACTGCGGTGCTAGGTGGACGACCCAATGGTTCGGTGATGGGTGAAGTACGATTGCCACTGTAAGCTACGCGATCATGAGTGTCGTGCGAGCCTATATTGGTGCCTAGATTACGTCAATGCGCTAATCTGTCGCGAGATACTGAGAACGCCTAATCAATTCGTCAGAGGACTTGCTCGCGCCATGGAACTGGCATTCGCGAAAATGCACGGAGCGGGTAACGACTTCATGGTTGCGCGCTGGCCGGACGGGGTGAATCTGCCCGCTGCCGATACGGTTCGGCGGTGGGCAGACCGGCGCTCCGGCGTGGGTTTCGACCAGTTGCTGCTGGTGCGACCGGCGCCAAGCCCCGGTTTGCACGCGTTCTACCATGTCTTCAACGCCGACGGTGCCGAAGTTCAGCAATGCGGCAATGGCGTGCGCTGTATCGCGCGCTACCTGGAGCCTGACGGGGTAGGGGATACCCTGATGCTGGGCAGCCGGGCGGGCACCGTGGAAGCCAGGCTTGAGGTGGGTGGCCAGGTAAGCGTCAGCCTGGGCGAGCCCGACTTCGCCCCGCTCGCGCTGCCCTTCAAGGCGCGGCAGGGATCTCGCTACCCACTGGACCTGGACGCCGGGACAGTCGAATTCGGCGCAGTCTCGATAGGCAATCCCCACGCCGTCATCCCGGTCGAAGTGTTGGAGGCCGCGCCGGTCGGTATAATCGGACCGCAACTGCAATCTCACCCATCGTTTCCGGAGGGCGTCAATGTCGGCTTCGTGGAGTTTCGGGATGCGGCGAGCATCCGTTTGCGCGTCTACGAGCGCGGCGCGGGCGAGACGGCGGCCTGCGGTACCGGGGCGGCCGCCGCGGCGGCCGTCGGCAGGCTGTGGGGCGAACTGGGGGAAAGCGTGAGGGTGGAAGTCACCGGCGGAGTTCTGCGCACCGCCTGGCCGGGGCCGGGTCATCCGATCTGGTTGTCCGGTCCGGCCGTTCGGGTCTTCGATGGGCGAATCGCGGTATGACGCGCCGTGAGCGCGAGACGGCCGTCGAGCGGGAAGGGTCCGTGACGAATGCAATGACGGACAGCGACGTAGCCGAGCACCTGGGTACCCACCCGGATTTTTTCGAAAAGCATCCGAAGGTCCTGCGCGATCTGGAACTCCATCATCGGCCGGGGCGCGCTGCCGTATCGCTGGTGCAACGCCAGGTGGCGATGCTGCGAAAGCAAAACAAGGAACTGCGCGCCCAACTCAAGGAGCTGGTGGCTGTCGCCAGGGACAATCACGAGTTGGTCGAAAAGCTTCATCAGCTTGCCGTCTCCATGCTGGCCGAGGCCGACCCCGAACGACGCTTACAAGCGCTCCGGACCCGTCTGAATGCGGATTTCAGGATTGAGCATGCCGTGCTGATCATGTTCGCCGCGCCCTTCGCCGTCCCTGCGCACGACGAGTTCCTCAAGGTGGTCGACCGCCGGGCCCCCCGGCTCAAGTCGTTTGCCAGCTTCCTCGAGGCCAATGAAGCTCTCTGCGTCCGGCTGAGCCCCGTGCAAAGGCGGTTCGCGTTCGGAGAATCGGGAGCGGAGCTCAAGTCGGCGGCGCTGATTCCGCTGGGGCGGCGCGCGGAACTGGGCTTCATCGTCGTTGGCAGCGGGGACCCCGACTACTTTCATCCGGGCAAGCGCACGGATTACCTGAGGCGTCTGGGGGAAGTCGTGTCGGTGGCGTTGATCGCCGACCGCGGCGCTCCGGCTGCGAAGAGCGGTCCCAGGGCCAGTGGATCCTGAGCGTCGAATCGATGCCTACCTGCGGCATCTCGAGACCGAGCGGCGGCTCTCGCCACACACCCTGAGCGCTTATCGGCGTGATCTGCGGTCGCTGATTGTCTTCGCGCGCCGCCACTCCATCCTGATCGAGGAAATGGATTCCCACGCGGTGCGGCGGTTCGCGGCGGAGTGTCATCGGCGCGGCGCAGCCCCTCGCCCCGGGCGCCCCCCCCGCGGCCTGAGCCCCCGAAGCGTGGCCCGCCGGCTGTCCGCGGTGCGCTGTTTCTTTGCCTGGCTGCTGAGGTCGAGGGTCATCGGATCGAATCCGGCGGCCGATGTGCAGGCTCCCAAACCAGGGCGGCGGCTGCCGTCGACGCTGGATGCCGATCAGATGGCCAGCCTGCTCTCGCCAGGCAAGAGCGGACCGACGCTGTCAGGCAACGGTGAGTCAATGCAGGCAGGCAGGGACAAGTCGACGCGGTCAGCCGATCCCGGAACCGATGAGCGCGATCCGTTGATGGTCAGGGACCGCGCCATTCTCGAACTGTTCTACTCCTCGGGTCTGAGGCTTGCCGAGCTTGCGGGACTGAACCGGGTGGATATGGATTTCGCCGACCGGACCGTCCGGGTGACCGGCAAGGGGGACAAGCCTCGCGTCATTCCCGTGGGCGGGCCGGCGCTTGCGGCGCTTCGGGCGTGGCTGGCGGTGCGGGACGAGATGGCCGCGCCCGGGGAACAGGCGATCTTCGTCAGCCGCCGGGGTACGCGGCTCGCCCGAAGGACCGTGCAGGAGCGGGTCAGGCAGTGGGCGCGGCGCCGGGGCACACCCGTCGGGGTCCATCCGCACATGCTCAGGCACTCCTTCGCCAGCCACATGCTCGAATCCAGCGGCGACCTGCGCGCGGTGCAGGAACTTCTCGGCCACGCGAGCATTTCCACCACCCAGATGTATACGCACCTTGATTTTCAGCATCTGGCCCGGATATACGATAAGGCGCACCCCAGGGCGAAGCGCCGGCGCGAACCCGGTGCGGGTCGCGGGGATTGAACGGTCGTGTTCGATCCAAATCGGGTTCACCGGCGGCGTGAGCCGCGAGACTGCGTTGCGGGAGATGACATGGCCGCCACCGAGATCGAGAACATCAGGGAACTACGCCCGTAAGCGTGGGAGCCCGCGCCGCCGGAATCGACATGCAGGATAGCCACGCGACAACCATCGTCTGTGTCCGCCGCGACGGCCGGGTCGCCATCGGCGGCGACGGCCAGGTCACCCTGGGCGACAAGATCATGAAGGGCAACGCCCGCAAGTTGCGGCGCCTCCATGACGACAAGGTGCTGGCGGGTTTCGCCGGCGGTACGGCCGACGCCTTCACGCTGTTCGAGCTGTTCGAGAAGAAGCTCGACCAATACGGCAACCTGACGCGCGCGGCCATCGAACTGGCCAAGGACTGGCGTACGAACCGCATGCTGAGGCGCCTGGAAGCGCTGCTGGTGGTGGCCGACCGCTCCAAGTCGCTGTTGATCTCGGGCACGGGCGACGTGATCGAGCCCGAACACGATATCCTGGCGATCGGTTCCGGCGGCGCCTATTGCCAGGCCGCGGCTCGGGCTCTGCTGGAAAATACGGAACTGGACGCCCGCGGCATCGTGGAGAAGTCGCTGGCCATCGCCGGCGACATCTGCATCTACACCAACGACTCGATCACCATCGAGGAACTTTAGTGCCGGATCCAACCGATAATCGCGTATCGGCGGTCGCCGCTCCGCCGCGGGCAACGCGTGTCCCGCCATCGCGGAGTTCGGTCGGCGGCATCAACCAAATGCGCCCGGACTTCCACGCGCTCAAGGCAAGGGGGCTGCCCAAATGTCGATGACGCCCAGGGAAATTGCCCAGGAACTGGACAAGCACATCATCGGCCAGGACGAGGCCAAGCGTGCGGTGGCCATCGCGCTTCGCAATCGCTGGCGCCGCGCGCAGGTGGGCGAACCGCTGGGCAGCGAGATCACGCCGAAGAACATCCTCATGATCGGCCCCACCGGCGTGGGCAAGACGGAGATCGCGCGGCGCCTGGCGCGGCTGGCCCGAGCGCCGTTCATCAAGGTGGAAGCCACCAAGTTCACCGAAGTGGGCTACGTCGGCCGCGAGGTGGATTCCATCATCCGCGACCTGGCCGACATGGCGGTCAAGATGACCCGGGAGCATGCAATCGCCAAGGTCAGCCACCGGGCCGAGGATGCGGCGGAGGACCGGCTGCTTGATGCGCTGTTGCCCGGATCCGAAACGGACGGGCAGGGCGATACCCGGCAGCGGTTCCGCAAGCTGCTGCGCGAGGGGGAGCTGGATCAACGGGAGGTCGAAATCGACGTTCAGGGCCCGCGGGTCGGGGTGGAAATCATGGCGCCTCCGGGCATGGAGGACATGACCAGCCAGTTGCAAAGCATCTTCCAGAATGTTTCTTCCGGCCGCCGGAGCACGCGCAAGCTCAGGGTGCGCGAGGCGCTGCGTCTGCTGACCGACGAGGAAGCCGGCGGGATGGTCAACGAGGAGGAGATCAAGCTCAAGGCGCTCAACGCGGTGGAGCAGAACGGCATCGTTTTTCTGGATGAAATAGACAAGGTGGCGCGCCGCTCGGACACGCTCGGCGCCGACGTGTCGAGGGAGGGCGTGCAGCGCGACCTGCTGCCCCTGGTGGAGGGCTGCACGGTCAGCACGCGCTACGGGATGATCCGGACCGACCATGTGCTGTTCATCGCGTCCGGCGCTTTCAACGTCGCCAAGCCCTCCGATCTCATCCCCGAACTTCAGGGGCGCTTTCCGATCCGCGTTGAGCTGGCCGCGCTGGATGCCGAAGATTTCGTGCGCATCCTGACCGAACCCGACGCCTCCCTGACGGAGCAGTACACCGCGCTGATGGCCACCGAACGGGTCGGGCTGATTTTCGAGCCCTCCGGCGTCAAGCGGATCGCGGAGGTCGCCTTCCACGTTAACGAGCGCACTGAAAACATCGGCGCGCGGCGGCTGCACACGGTCATGGAACGGTTGTTGGAGACGGTGTCGTTCGAAGCGGCCGACCGAGGCGGCCAGACCATGGTCGTGGACGAGTCCTACGTCAACGAACACCTCGGCGAACTCGTGCAGGACGAGGACCTGACGCGCTACATCCTCTAGAATCCTTGAGCCGAATTGATGTTTACAGTTGAGTCAAGTTTTGCGCGGCGAGTCGTTGTCCTTCCTCGTCGGTCTGAGGCGAAGCCTCGCTAGCGCCGCCGCCCACCGTGTCCAAAACCGGCCCCCATCCCATCAGCCTGAAACTGCGCCTGCGTTCTCGCCGGCTGGAAGTCAGTTTCTCCGACGGACAGACTTTCGATCTTCCCGCCGAGTACCTGCGCGTTCATTCCCCCTCCGCGGAAGTCCAGGGGCACGGCGCGGGCGAAGGGGTGCTGGTGCTCGGCAAGGAACGGGTGAATATCGAGCGGGTCGAGCCGATCGGTCGGTACGCCGTCCGGCTGGTATTTGACGACGGTCACGATACCGGCCTCTATACGTGGCCTATACTTCACCGCCTGGGCAGCAGGTATCGGGCCAACTGGCAACGTTACCTTGAACGGCTGCGCGAGGCAGGGCATCGGCGAGCGGCGGCAGAGGATGGCGGCGAGCGGGAATAATCCCGGGGAATATGTAGATTTCGGTTTCGACCGCGTCTCCCCGGACGAAAAGCAGCGCAGGGTCAGGGGCGTATTCGACTCCGTCGCCCACCGCTACGATCTCATGAACGATCTCATGTCGGCGGGCCTGCACCGGGTCTGGAAGCGATTCGCCCTGGCAAGGACGGGCCTTCGGGCCGGCCGGTCGGCCCTGGACGTGGCCGCCGGCAGCGGCGATCTGAGCGAAGGCATGGCCCGCCAGGTCGGGCCCGCCGGGCGCGTGGTGGTGACCGACATCAACGGCAGGATGCTCGGCCTGGGGCGCTCCCGGATGCTCGATGCCGGTTACGCGGCCAACATTCACTACCTGCAGGCCAACGCCGAGCAACTGCCCGTCTCTGGGTTGGCGTTCGATTGCGTGAGCATCGGCTTCGGGCTGCGAAACGTCACCGACAAGGAGGCGGCGCTGGCGGAAATGCACCGGGTGCTCCGGCCGGGCGGCCGGCTGCTGGTGCTGGAGTTCGCAAGGCCGCAATTCGAGCTGCTGGATTCGGCCTACGAGTACTATTGCATGCGCGTTCTGCCCCGGCTGGGGAAACTGGTCGCGGACGATGCGGAGAGCTACCGCTACCTGGCGGAATCGATACGCGTGCACCCGGACCGGGAATCGCTCAAGTCAATGATGGCCGAACAGGGATTCGAACGCTGCCAGTACCATAATCTCAGCGGCGGCATTGTCTCCGTGCACCTCGGCTTTCGGCTATAGCCCGGCCATGGCGACCCCCCTCGCCGCGTTGGCCCGCTTGCTGCTGCGCGCGTCCGCCGCGGCCAACGAGTCCCTGGGCACCGCCGCCGCCAGTGCGTTCGGGCTGGAGAGAGTCCTCGATCGCTGTATTGGCGAGTCGTCGCGGGCGAGGGAATTGCTGGAAGGGCTCGACGGGAGAAGCCTGGCGATCGTGGTTCGGGGACTCGGATTCCGGCTGCGCCTGCAAGCCTTGAAGACGCGCTTGGCGGTGACCGTGGAATCGGCCCCCTCCGGCGCCGCCGGTGCCGCTACTGCCACCGCCAACGCTTCCGCCGCTTCCGCCGCCAACGCTGCCGCCGCTTCCACCGCCAACGCTTCCCCCGCTGCCACCGCCAACGCTGCCGCGGCCGCCGGCTCCTCCTCCGCTACGGCCACGCTGGAGGGAACGCCCCCGGTGCTGCTGGGTCTGTTGGGCAATGCGGGGGCGGAAGGGTTCAGGGAGTCCGGAGCCGAGCTGTCGGGCGATGCGGCGACGGCGGAAGCCTTCGCCGAACTGCTGCGTCACGCCCGGCCGGACCTGGAGGAAGAGCTTGCAAGGATGGTCGGCGACATTCCGGCCCATCAGCTTGCCGGCGTGGCCCGCCGCGCGTACGCTTGGACGCGGCAGGCCGGCTCGGCGCTGGCCATGAACACCTCGGAGTTCCTCCAGGAGGAGGCACGGCAGTTGCCGCCCCGCGTCGAAGTGAATGCGTTTGGCCGGGATGTGGAGCGTCTCAGGGACGACGTCGAACGGGCGGCACAGCGCCTTGCCAGGCTTGAAGGGCCCCGGCGCCGCCGGCCTTCCCGCGGCGGCGAAGTCGATGCCGCGGTGGACCGGGGATAACGGGGATGCGCGCCAGGCATGCGGGCGCCGGCATCGGGCGGCTGAGGCAGCTTGCCCGGCTGCTCGCCATTCAGCGCACGCTGATCCGTCACGGGCTGGACGACATTGTCTGGGCAACCCACCTGTTCAGGCCCATCGGCTGGTTGCGCAAGCTGTTCCCGGCGCGATCCCGCCGCAAGCCGCTGGGCGCGAGAATCCGCGTTGCGCTGGAGGAACTCGGGCCCATCTTCGTGAAGTTCGGCCAGGCCGTGTCGACCCGGCGGGACCTGCTGCCGGCAGAGGTCGCCGAAGAGCTTGCGAAGCTTCAGGACCAGGTGCCGCCGTTCGCAACCGGCGAAGTGCTGGATATCGTTGCCGCGGCGTTCGGCCGCCCGGCGGATGAGGTTTTCCAGGACTTCCAGCGCACGCCGCTGGCGGCTGCCTCGGTGGCGCAGGTCCACGCCGCGCGGCTCCATGACGGCCGGGAGGTGGTGGTCAAGGTCTTGCGCCCCGGAGTCCACAAGTCGGTCCGCAAGGACATTGCCGTGCTCCATGCCATCGCCGAACTCGCCGAACGGTACTGGCCGGACGCGCGGCGGTTGCGCCCCGGGGAGGTGGTGCAGGAGTTCGAGGCGACGCTTGCCAAGGAGCTGGACCTGATGCGCGAAGCCGCCAACGCCGCCCAGCTCAGGCGAAATTTCGAAGGGTCCGGCATGCTCTATGTGCCGGAGGTGTACTGGAACTACTGCCGTTCAAACGTGCTGACCATGGAACGCATCGCCGGAGTGCCGATCAGCGATGTGGAGCAACTGAAGTCCCGGGGAACCAACATCCGGCGCCTGGCGGAGAACGGCGTCGAGATTTTCTTCACGCAGGTGTTCACGCACAATTTCTTTCACGCGGACATGCATCCCGGGAACATCTTCGTCGGTGTGTCGGACCCGGATCAGCCCCGTTACATCGCCGTCGACTTCGGTATCGTGGGCGCCCTGAGCCCGCGGGACCAGCACTATCTGGCCGCCAACTTCCTCGCCTTCTTCAAGCGCGACTACTATCGGGTGGCCAGGCTGCACGTGGATTCCGGCTGGGTCCCGCCGAATACCCGCGTGACCGAACTCGAAGCGGCCATTCGCGCGGTCTGCGAGCCCATCTTCAACAAGCCCCTCAAGGACATCTCGTTCGGGCTGGTGCTGTTGCGGCTGTTCCAGGCGGCGCGGCAGTTCGACATGCAGGTTCAGCCGCAACTGGTCCTGCTGCAGAAGACGCTGCTGAACATCGAAGGACTCGGCCGCCAGCTCTATCCGGAGCTGGACCTGTGGGCCACCGCCAAGCCGGTGCTGGAGAAGTGGATGGCCCGGCGCACCGATCCGCGCACCCATCTACGCGAGCTGCTGGAGAATTGGCCGCGCGTGGCGGAGGATCTGCTGTTGGTGCCCGGGGCGGTTCAGCAGGTATTGCGCCGTGCGGCCGAAACGGGCGATCCGGCGGGTTCGCCTGCGCCCGAGGCCGAACCTCCGGCTCGTGCCGCCGGCTCTGCCAGCCTTCAGGCAGTCATCGCCGGTAGCGCCCTGGCGATTTGCGGAGTGCTCTGGCTGGGGCTCGAGGCCGCGCCGACCTGGCCGGGCTGGTCCGCCGCCGGGGTCGGCGTTGCCCTGTTGTTCAGGTCCGCGGGCTGAAACGGCGGGAACCCGAGGGGCGGGCCTGCGGCCGCTGAAGCGTCATTTTCGTTTGGATGGAGTACCAGGTGAGCAGACAACTTCCGGCGCGCGAGTTCGTCATGCTGATCGCCATGCTGATGGCGACGGCGGCGATGGCCATCGACGCCATGCTGCCGGCCCTGGCCGAGATCGGCACCGATCTGGGCGTGGCGCGGGAAAATAACCGCCAACTGGTGATTTCCGCGCTTTTCCTGGGTATGGCTCTGGGACAGATCGCATACGGTCCGCTGTCCGACCGTTTCGGCAGAAAACCCGGCATGTATGTCGGGCTCGGGCTGTTCGTGCTGGGCAGCCTGCTGTCAATGGCCGCCTGGAACTATCCGGCAATGCTCGCCGGGCGCTTCCTGCAGGGCATTGGCGCGGCCGGCCCGCGGATCGTCTGTCTTGCGCTCGTCCGCGACCGCTACGAGGGCCGCGAAATGGCCCGCGTCATGTCGTTCATCTTTGCCGTATTCGTCATTGTTCCCACCATCGCCCCGGCGCTGGGGCAGGCGATCCTGCTGATTTCGGGATGGCGGGCGATTTTCGGCGCGTTGCTGGCGTTCGCCATCGCGGGGCTGGCCTGGTTCTCCATCAGGCAGCCGGAAACGCTGACGCCGGAACGCCGGGTCCCGCTATCCATCGGCCCGCTCGCCGCCGCGGTGGGCCGGGTAGCCGGAAATCGGCCCGCAGCCGGCTACGCGACGGCGGCCGGGCTGGTATTCGGCGGCTTCCTCGGCTATCTGAATTCGGCGCAGCAGATATTTCAGGAGCAGTTCCAGGTGGGTGCGTTGTTCCCGGCGTATTTCGCGGCGCTGTCGTTGGCGTTCGCCGCCTCATCCTATGCGAATGGGCGCCTGGTGCTCAGGTATGGCATGCGCAAGCTGGCGATTCGCAGCCTCCAGGTGCTTTGCCTGTTGTCGGCCGGCCTCCTGGCCGCTCTTCTTCAGACCGGGGGCGCGGCGCCGTTGTGGATATTCGTGGTGTGGGGCGCGGCCGCATTCTTCTGCCTCGGCGCGGTTTTCGGCAATGTCCACGCACTGGCCATGGAACCCTTCGGCAACGTCGCGGGAATCGCCGCCGCGCTGATCGGGTCGTACACCTCGCTGCTGTCGCTGCTACTTGGCGCCCTGATCGGCCAGTTTTACGATGGCACGGTGCTTCCCCTGGTGGGAGGGTTTGCGGTTCTGGGATTGGCCTCGCTGGGCGCCATGGCGTGGGCCGGGCGCGGACGGCCGGTCGGCAAATAAGCTGTGTGTGGAGGGGACTTTTTGGGGGCTGCAGCTACCGACGACTGAGGCGTCTGTTTGAGAATGTTTCTTGTTCGAGCCTTGTGCAAATTTGCAACACAAAAAAGGCTTGACAAGCACCCCCCCTCCCTGTGGTACGTTTACCACAAACCGATAACTTGCGGTCCGGGAGGCGATCCATGACGTTGAAATCGGCGCGTTGACGCGGAATAGATGGACGTTACCGACGTTGCGACGGTGCCAGCACGGAAATGATGGATCACAAGGACAGAATATGAAGAATGTGCATAAGATCGTGATTTGGACGCCGTTTCTACTTGCGGCTATCGTTGTCTCATTCATCTTGGGCAGAATGACCCTTGAGCCTTCCAGCGAGCCGACGTTGTCGGATTTACCTGTTTCCGTTGCCGATGGCGCGAAAAATTCAGGGGAGGTAGCGCGAGAAGAAAACATGTCCGAACTCCTGTCTGGTGAACATGCTCCCATTGAAGCCGGGCAGACGTGGACCTCGGCAGAATTATTGGTCATCAATGCCCGCAGTCACGAACTTTTCTCGGGGAATGCTGCCAGTCAGGAACTTGCATTTGACTATGAACTGAATGGCCCTGCAATTTCCCCCTCTGAACAGGCACGTTCGAAGCAGGTTGTTTTTCCTGAAGGCGATGCGCTCGACGTTGAATTCCATTTGCCATCCTTTCTTGACGAGGATTGGTCGCACTTGGAAGACGGGGTTAGTCCTGGTTTTTTTGAGCCTCTCAGTGTGGCCGCTTCCGCTGGCAACGGTGCTGCTGCGCATCAGCTATACACATCCCTTAGAGAATGTTCGAGGGCGCCAAGAACGCCAGCCGAATACAATGCGCGGGAAAACCAGTTGCGCGGGCAATACCCCGTTCATCAAGAAGAATACGTTCGAAACCTTCAGATTTCGTATCGCCGCTGCCAGGGCACCACCGATGAAATGATGGCCACGGCGGTTGAGTTGTTGCGTCAAACGGGTGAAGCCGGCAACTCGCTAAACGCCATGAAGTGGGCGATGGAGATACAAGACGCGCAACCAGCAGTTGCCGAGAGGGTTTACAGTCGCCTGTGGAACGAAAACGGGAGCGCTTCCGCGCTGAATATGCTGGCGGGAATTTACGGTGACAGGCAACCGGCGTCGCATTCGGAGGCAGTAACGGCCTTTGCCTACAGCTACGCAAGCCTGATGCTCATACTTGCCGATGTAGACGGTATCGTTGGCGTGGAAGATCTTCGGGAAAGTCTGATCCAGGAAATGATGTTGTTGGAAAACACTGCTTCCCATTCAGTGGCTCAGGCAGGGAAGGCGCTTGCCTATCGACTGATTGCCGAGAATCCGAATTGTTGTTACTGACCGAAAGAGACGTTCAATGAACATATACAAACTGGCATTGTCTATTCTTGCAGTTGGCATTCTTCTCCCGGATACAACTCTTGCCCAAGCATCGACGGGCATGAATTGCTCGGGCTTAAACAACTACACGTACATTTGCCGTGATGGAGAACACTCCGCTGGCGCTGCCTGGAGGCCATACGATTGGTCGATGAGCCCGCCTGCTTTTGGTAGATTCGATGCGGTAGGGGCAAGCATAAATTTCCCGGTCGTCCGCTTCTATTGCGATAGCATTCCAGCCGGGGCCACACGGCATGAGGAACAGTTGCTTGGCCAAACATACTATTGGTATGAACGATATGGTTCCATAATGGTCGATCATCCAGCAGAACCGCTTAGTCTCCAACTCCCGGGCGTTATGTATACCAACATACGACATAGGGATGGTGTGACCTGCCAGCGAACGCAAACCGGCTACTTTGCAGGTTTTGGTTGGGTTATCGGAGGATTTCCACGACCGTCAGCACAGATGATAGCGTGCCTAGTGACCATTCCGGACGAATATATCGGGTTCGCAAGATTTCAAGCGATAAGAGAGTGCGAATCCTCGTTTGGGTGGTAAGTCGTGTGAGAAGGGTGCAGCGAGACTAGCTGCTTTACTAGCGGGTGAAAGTCCCGCCGGCGCAATTCTCAGTTTGGCGCCGTAGTCATATCCGGCAGGCGCATGGGACGACCCTGCGACCTGGAAGCCCGGAAGTAAAAGTCCTGGGGGACGGAGAGGTCATTGTGCCGCTCATGTCTGATCAGCCCGGGGGGCGAGCAAAGAGTAGGGCCGTAGCGAGAGCGAACGGATTAAGCGTCGAAATGGACTTCCTGCATGAAGCTGATTTGCGGGATAAACGGAGCTGCCAAGGGCCTCCTTCTTGCCCGATGGCCAGTGTTGGTGCGGAAGAACTGAGGTGTGCGCATCAGGGCTCCCGGCGTATTGAAGGCGGCAATATTCGAAAGTACAGCAGTGAAAGTCCGGAAGGTCTGGGGGATCGGACAGGATGACCCTTGAATGTCGAAGACCGCGTCTATAACCGGCCGTGCCGGGAAATGAAACGGAGATTTCCAGACTGGCGGATGAGGCCGACAAGCGGTAATGGCCGGGACAACATAACCCGGCAGGAGCGAGGGCCTCAGGGCTCAGGTGGCGATGTTGCCGCCGATGGTTCCGCACGCAGAGGCGGAATATCAATCGGTGGGTGGCATCGCCGAAGGGCGAAGCAAACGCGGTATCCGATCGGGGGTATGGCTGGGTCTGCCTTGACCTCGACGATGCTGCGGAAGGCTTCGTACCGAACTGTAGGGTGCCTGATGCTTAAAGCCGTACTGGGGAAAACCCGACGTACGGAATTTTAGGGAGGGCGGCTGGAAACGTGGCCTAAGGTGGAAATGTGAACCCACCTCGCAACCGAAAGGGCGGGGCTGGAAACCCTCCGCCTAAGGGTGCGCGCGCCAGTGCCCTACCCGACAAACTTCCTCAAGGATGACGGCTGGGTCAGCCGGTTTCGCCGCCGAGGTTGGTCATGGTGGTGATGATCTCCTTAAGGACCTGCTCGACCAGGGCCTCGTCCGTGCCGCGTACCACCAGGTTGGCGCCGAAGAGGCGTTCTTGTCGGTGTTTCCGGAAGAAGGGATAGCTGCCGATTTCCACTTGGGGGTATTTGCTGACGATGCCTTCGAGGGGCGCGGCCAGTTCGCCTTCCGGTAGGTAGACATCCACGTTGCGGGAGTGAATGGGCGCGCCGCCGTCCAGTTGCTCGTCGAGCGTCGAGAACATCCCCCGGGCCACGGCCGGGATGCCCGCCATGACGAAAACGTTCTCCACCCGAAATCCCGGCGCGCCGCTGAGAGGGTTGTCGATCAGGCTGGACCCTTCCGGGACGTGCGCCATCTTCAGGCGCGCGGGGTTGAGCTCGAGTCCGCGCCGGCGCAGACGTTCGACCGCCTCCTCGTGGAGGACCAGGTCCCGCCCGAACGCCTCCGCGATGCACTCGGCGGTGATGTCGTCGTGGGTGGGCCCGATCCCCCCGGTTGTAAACACGTAGGTGTACGCCGCGCGGCACTCGTTCACCGCGGCGACGATGGCGGCCTTGTCGTCCCTCAGCACGCGGGCTTCAACCAGCGTGATGCCCTTGCCCGCCAGCTCGGCCCCGAGGAATTGCAGGTTGGCGTCCTGGGTCTTGCCCGACAGAATCTCGTTGCCGATGATCAGTACGCACGCGGTTGTGGCCTTGCTGTCCATTTCCGGGTATGAATGTTGCCAATGAACTCCCCGGCCGGTCGGGCGAATCCTACACCATGTTGGTCAGCGCGTTTTTGGGCGGGCCCTCAAGACCGGCCGTGCGAAGGTGTAGGCTGCCCGTGTGCCCCGGGGACATCGGTCGATTGGCGGGCCAAGTGTCGGACGTGGGGCCGATGGGATATCATTTTCTACCCGAAATCTGCGAGATACTCACCAATATTCCTCAAATCCGAAGCCGGCGGGAACGCAGAATCGATCGAAAACGCCGGATCGCCGGAGATCCCGGAACGTGGCGATGGGCCGTCGGCGGAGGCCGGCGACGCCGGTCCGGCTGCCGAGCTGCACGCAAGCGCCGCCAGGCGGCTCGCGGAAATCCGCAGGGACCGCGACTCGATACGCCGGTTTTTCGAGACCGGAGAATACCCGTACAAGAAGAAGGTCGGCAGCAAGTTCTATGAGCGGCAGAAAAAGGAGTTGCAGATCGAACTCCTCAAGGTGCAGGAGTGGGTCAAGGCCAACGGGAGGAAAATCGTCATCCTGTTTGAAGGCCGGGATGCGGCGGGCAAGGGCGGCACCATCAAGCGATTTACGGAACACCTGAATCCCCGGGGAGCGCGTGTTGTCGCCCTCGACAAACCCACTGAACGGGAGCGCTCGCAGTGGTATTTCCAGCGCTATGTCCGGCACCTGCCGGCGGCCGGCGAAGTCGTCTTCTTCGACCGTTCCTGGTACAACCGCGCTGGCGTGGAGCGGGTCATGGGGTTCTGCTCTCCGAACGAATATCTGGAATTCATGCGCCAGGCACCCGAACTGGAACGGATGCTGGTGCGCAGCGGCATCATCCTGTTCAAGTACTGGTTCTCGGTCACCAGCGAAGAGCAGTTGAGACGCTTCGAATCACGGGAAACCGAGGCCCTGAAGAAGTGGAAAATTTCGCCGATCGACCGGCAGTCCCTCAAGATGTGGGATGACTATACGGACGCCAAGGAGGCGATGTTCTTCTACACCGACACCGCCGACGCGCCCTGGACGATCGTGAAATCGGACGACAAGAAGCGGGCCCGCCTGAACGCCATGCGGCACTTTCTGTCGCAGTTGCCGTATCCGGCCAAGGATGTTGTCCGGGTGGGCAAGCCGGATCCCCTGATCGTTGGTTCGAGCGGGGACGTGATCGCCAACGACGATCACCTTTTCGACAAGACGGCTCATCCGGAGAGGCGGCATAGTTGACGTTGACGCGCTGGCGCCAGGGGTGTGCGTCCATCCCTTGCGGGCTCGGCTCGGTGCTCCTGGCCATCCCTGGCCCCGCACCGAGCCCACGACGCGCGCAAGGGATGGACGCACACCCCTGGCGCGGTCAGGCTTTCAGGCGGTCAGGAAAGATACGGCGGTCCAGCAGATGGCAGCCATCACCGCGGCCACCGAAGCCTGTGGGATCTGTGTCTTGACGTGATCCATCAAGTCGCAGCCGGTGCATACGGAGCTGAGCACGGTGGTGTCGGAGATGGGGGAGCATTGGTCGCCGTAGACGCTGCCGTCCATCACCGCGGCGAAGCACAGCGTCATGTACAGCTCCGGATGGGAAAGGCCCTGGGCATTCGCAACCGCCCAGGCCAGTGGCATGGCCAGCGGGAACGCCACCGCGTAGGTGCCCCAGCTCGTGCCCGTGGAGAATGCGATGACCACGGTGATGATCTGCAGCAGCACCGGCAGCATGAAAAACGGGATTGCATCGCCCAGTTGTTCCACCAGGAAAATGCCGCCGCCCGTCTGCTGGCTGAGTCCGCCGATGGTGATGGCGAGCAGTAGAATGACGGAGCCGAGCACGACGCCCTTGATGCCGTCGTGAAAGCCAGCGATCAGGTCCTTGAGCGCCATGCCCTTGGCCAGCGCCATGCCGGCCGCCAGCGCCAGCGCCGCGCCGAATGCCCAGTGAACGTTGGGTGAGCCGTAGACGACGAAGGTCAGGATCGCAAGACCGATCAGCGTTCCGAGCGGCAGGAAGAACTCGATCACGTGGGGCTTGTAGCCCTCGGGGACGTTGCTGCCCTGGAGTTCTTTCGAACTCAGGGGGTCGGCGCCGGGCGCGTCGAGCCGCCCGGTGGTGCGGGCGCGGTCGATGGCTTCACGCAGTTGCCCGCCTAGAAACAGCGGTTTCTCGATACTGAGAAGAAACGTGCCCAGCACGGCAAAGATCGCGTAGAAGCAGAACGGTACGCTCTGGAAGAAGAAGGCAATTCGGTCGGCCTCGGTGGCCAGGAAGCCGACACCGGAGACGAAAATGAACGCCTGCACGTAGCCGGGCCAGGCATTGAACGCCAGTTGAGAGGCGATGGGCGAGGCGGTTGAGTCGACGATATAGGCCAGTTCTTCGTGGCTGACGCGTTCCTTGTCCGCGATGGGCTTGACGGTCGTGCCCACCAGTACGGTGCTGACCGTGCCGCCCTGGAAGAAGACGATTCCCAGCATCCAGGCGACGAGCTTGGCGGTTCTCGGACCGCGGACAAATCGCGCCGTGACGAACTCCGCGAATGCCTGGGCCGCGCCGGTGCGCGACCAGATGCCCATGAGCCCGCCCAGGAGCCACAGGTACAGTAGCAGCACGCCGGCCGCGCTGGTGGTCGCAAGCGACGGGATCAGTACTTCGCCGGAGATGTCGTAGCGGCCGAGTATCAGCGCGCCGGAGAGGATGCCGCTCAACAGCGCCGTGACCGGTTCCCGGGTGATCCAGCAGAGCACCACGGCCACCAGGGCGGGCAGGAGCGACCAGACCCCCCAGTGGAACCGGGCGGTGCGCTGGTAATACACGTCCTGTGCCTGGCCGTCGCGAATTTCCACCGCCGAGACGAACTCCTCGAGGACCGGAGGCGCAGTGGTGGAGCCGGTCACCGAGCCGGGATCGAGCTGGGACTGGTCAGCCGAAACGGCGTCGAAATAGCTCGGATCCCCGCCCGACATGAAGAACAGCCCACCGTCGGGATCGGCCTGAACGTCCAGGGTGATCTGTTCGACGGTCCACGTGGGCGCGATATTGGACCCGACCATCCACGAAACGATCATGGCGACCGCGAAAATACCGAATTTGACGATGGCTGGACGCTTCATGTGGTTACCTCGACCGTCTGGATACGCGATGGTAACGCATTGGACCGTTCCGGTGCGGGCGTTGCCGGCCCTCGCGACGTCGGCCTTCAGGTCTTGCGCTGCGCGGGGGAACCCGGCCAGCAAGACAACGCAGGTCGAATCACGGACATACTGCAGCCGCGAGACGGGCCATCGCCACGGTGGGAGGCGGTTTCATACGAGGTTTTCAAACCTCGCGACTACTTTTGGAATAAGGGGTATGATTTGCCAGTAGCACAGAAACAAACGTGGAGGAAGCCGTGAAGCTCCGCTCATTAGCCAGATTTGGCGCTTTCCTTGGAATCTTTTGCCTGCTACCGTCAGTCGTTGTGGCGCAACAGCAGGACGAGCAGGACGAGCAGGAGGAGCAGGAGGCGCCGGTCGCCCAGCAGCCGCCTCCCGTGGAGGAAGTGGTGGTCACCGGTTCACGCATCCGGCGCGACGCATTCACCAGCGCGTCGCCGATCACGGTGATTACCAGCGAAACATCGGCACTGGCGGGCTTGCTCGATACCGCCGACATTCTCCAGAATTCCACGGTGGCCACGGGTCAGCAGATCGACGATACGTTCTCGGGTTTCGTTACCGACGGGGGTCCCGGCGCCCGGTCGGTGGCGTTGCGCGGACTGGGAGAGCAACGGACGCTGGTACTGGTGAACGGCAAGCGGTGGGGCCCCTCGGGCGTGCGGGGCGCCGTCAATTCGGTCGACCTCAGCGCAATCCCGACGTCGTCGATCGCCCGCTACGAGATTCTCAAGGACGGCGCATCGTCCATCTATGGCGCCGACGCCGTCGCGGGCGTCATCAACGCCATCACCTTGCGGCGGTTCGACGGCCTGAAGCTCAACGTCGAGGGTTTTGCGCCGCAGGATGGTGGCAGCGAGGTCCTTAGCGGCGATTTTACCTGGGGGCGAGTGGAGTCGGACTGGTCGGTGGGCCTGTCCGCCAGCTACGAACGCCGACAGGAAATGAAGGTGGCGGACCGGTCTTGGGCCGAATGTCCGAGGAGGCCCCGGTTCACCGATCATGACGGAGACGGGGTGATTGACAATACCAATCCCGAGACCGGCGAACCGCTGTGTTTCGGATTTCCCTACGGATTCGTCGTGTCTCCGTTTGGTTGGGTACGGTACGAGCCCAGCCTCGACCAGCCGGACCCTTCCAATCCCTATTTCTCCGGCCCGAATCAATTCGGCATCACGCATTACACGAATGTTCCGATACACGGCTGGGACCCGACCAGCGACCCGGAGGATCCAGAGCCTCTTTGGGACAACGAGGGAGCATACTATAGGGACACCAGGGGGCCGGCGGCCCAGTCCCTTGTCCCCGAGCGCGAGCTGTTTTCGGTCACCTCATTTGCGGACCGCGATTTCGATATCGGCGGTCGCGGCGCCAACGTTTACTATGAGCTCTATTGGAACAGGCGAACGACGAGCGTCAATGGCGGTTATCGTCAGTATTTCCCCCGCGTGCCGGCCACAAATCCAACCAACCCTTTTGGGGTTTACGGCCCACCGGCACTGGCGATTTTTGGAGGCTTTCCGGCTCAGCCCGTCGTCCCCTCCTATGAATTGGAAAATCCGACATCCGGGAACGAAGTGAGCCGTTTCAATGCATTCGTCGGTCTGCAGGGCGATATTTCCGCCACCTGGAGCTACGATGCCCATATTGGCGCCAGCCGTTCCAGCGGGACTTACTACTCTACAAGCTGGCTGTCCGACCGGGTGAGCGCGTCACTCGATGCAACGCTGGATGACGATGGCAACCTCGTCTGCGCCGACAACTCCATTGCGGGGTGCGTACCCGCAAACCTGTTCACCGGGGACGCGCTGCTCCATGGTCGATTGCCAGCGGACGTTACCGGTTTCCTTGGCAAGAATCTCCTCGGCGAGACGGTCTACAAGGGCCGCCAATTCTCCGGTTATGCCACCGGCAGGCTGTTCGATATGCCCAACGGCGACGAAGTCAGCGCCGTGATCGGAGTCGAGACGCGTACCGAAGACATTCACGATGTGCCCGACCCGGAATCTCAAGCCGACAACGTCTGGGGCCTTACGTCATCGGGCATTACCACCGGTGACGACACGGTTCGGGAGGTATTCACGGAAATAGAAATCCCGCTGCTGTCCCGCCTCCCATGGGTGGAGGATCTGGTGGCGAACGGCTCCAGCCGGTGGACGGACTACGATTCCTACGGGGACGATACCACCTACCGGGTGGCGCTGGACTATCAGATGCGGCCCCAGTTGCGCTTCCGGGCCACGGCTGGCACGTCGTTCAGGGCCCCGGACCTGTTTGAACAGTATCTGGCCAACCAGACCGGCTTTACCGACGGATTCGCCGACCCGTGTGTCAATTACGGAGACACATACGACCCGGACGATGTCGTCTACCGGAACTGCGAAGCGCAGGGGCTGCCGCTCGACCACGGCGGCTCGGGAGTTCCCGGCATCCGCAGCGTCATCGGCGGGAACCCGGATCTCCTCGCGGAAACCTCCGAGGCATGGACCGCGGGTATCGTCGTGCAGCCGGAGCCACGGGATCTGCTGGGCCTGTCGCTGGCTTTCACCTGGTTCGAAATCGAGTTGGCGAATACGGTACAGGATCCCTCGGTAGGTTACGTTCTGGGCACGTGCTATGAATCGCAGGGGCTGTCCAATCCTTTCTGCAGTCGCGTCGGTCCGCGAGGGCCTGACGGATTTCTGACCGATGTGGACGCGTCGCTCCTCAACATCGGCAGCCGGTTTACGCGCGGCTTCGATACCGATTTTGTTTGGGAACGGTCGTTTCCCAACTTTGAAATGAGAGTCGAAGGCACCATCGCGATAAACAAGGAACACACCACCCATCTCTTTGACGAAGAGTGGAACAGCGTCGAGAATTGGGGCTTCCCGAAGTGGACCGGCGTGATGGACACGATCGTCGACTATCGGGACTGGCGGTTCTTCTGGCGAATGAACTTCATCGGCCACTCGTCGGCAGACCCGGTCTACGACCCCGGCACGACAAACGTAGACCGGATGCACTGGACGGAAAATCACTGGGAACACACGGCTACGGTGCGCTGGTCCAACGCCGACTGGATCATCGTCGGCACGGTTCGCAACCTGTTCGACAAGCTGCCGCCACTTGTGGCGGACAGTGTTCCCCGCGACGAGACCGCGCGCGTTTTGAACACTTTGCCCGGCGTCGGCTACGATATCTTCGGACGTTCGTTCGTGATGCAGGTTTCCAGGGAATTCTAGGCCCACGGACGCAAGGAGGGTTCTTGCATGATGACCAATCCGTCCACTTCGCTTATCTCCACCTTGATCTGGCTCGTTGCGTCGAGCGCCACCGCGCGCGCGGAGATCATTCCCATCAACGCCTGGATTCACGATCCGGTAATCGACAGTGTCGACGTCAGCCCCGACGGCAATCAGTTGGTGGCGCTGACCCTGTCGGACGTTAACGCGCCGCCGCAAGTCACGGTCTGGCAGACGGAGGACCTGTCGGTCGCGCCGGCGCGCTTCAGTCCGCCCGATGTCAAGGCGCTGGCAGTCGGCTGGCTCAACGATGAATACCTGTATGTCATCGGGCGGCAGAAGTTCGACATTCGCGTCGGAGGCAGAGCCATCGAGTGGTTCCGGGACAAGCTCTACATCATCGACGACGGGGGCGAGGAGCGATGGCGGGAACTGTTGGAGAACGAGGACGGCATCAAGGGTATTTTCAACATCCTGCCGCATGATCGGGAGCGATTTCTCGCCCTGCGGATCAACTACGAATTCGGGCGGGAGATTTACGAGGTCAGTCTTCGAAACTTCAATTCCAGGCGCATTTTCCGCGGCGCCTCCGAAGAGGGCATCATGGCGGATGTGTTCGGGGAAATTCGTGGCAGGAGCGAACTGGAGGGGTCGGGGGACAATACGCGCCTGGTCTTTTCATATGTTCACCCGGAAACCGGCCAGTGGGAGGAGCATCACGAGTTCGTAGCCGTGGAAAGAGAGGGCATGTGGCCGCGAGCCTTCGATCTCGATGGCCGCCGCGTCTACGTGGTGGACAACACCGGCCGGGACAAGTCCGCCTTGCGCACCTACGATCTGATCACCCGCGAACTGAGCGAGCCGCTCTACGGCGGGGTCGACATCGAGGCAACCGGCGTTGCGCTTGCGGCCAATCCCGACAATCTGGGCGAGGTCATCGGTTACACGGGCGTCGACGCGGCAAGTTCGATTCACTACATCTCGCCCATGTACGAGGAGATATCCGACCGGCTGGACGAAGCGCTGGGAGAAGAGGACGCCCATAGCATCGTGTCGATGTCGGATGACCTGACGGTCATGGTCGTGCGTAGTGCTGGTGACAGGGAGCCGGGCGCCTATCATCTGCTGGTCAACGGTCGGCAACTTGCGCCACTGGGACGTAGTTATCCCTTCCTGGAACCGGACAAGCTCGCCGACATGGAATTTGTCACCTACGAAGCGCGGGACGGGCTGGAAATCCCGGCATTTCTCACGCTGCCCGCCGAGGGCGAGCCGCCGTACCCCGCCGTGGTGATGCCCCACGGCGGTCCGTGGGCACGCGATGGCCTCGGTTGGGATCTGTGGGCGCAATTCCTCGCCAACCGGGGGTACGCCGTGCTGCAACCCCAGTATCGAGGCTCCGAAGGTTGGGGACAGGAGCTCTGGCGCGCCGGCGACAGGGAATGGGGCCAGAAGATGCAGGACGACAAGGATGATGGCGCCGCGTGGCTGGTGGAACAGGGGACCGCGGATGCCGGCCGAATCGCCATCTACGGGTATTCCTACGGCGGTTTCGCGGCCATGGCCGCCAGCGTGCGCCGGAATTCACCGTACCAGTGCGCCATCGCGGGCGCCGGCCTTTCCGAATTGCGAACCTTTGACAGGGTCACCTTCGAAGGCCGTTTCATGCGCCAGTTCCAGAACCCGACCGTCGATGGCATGTCGCCGCTGGACCATGTGGAGGATGCCGATATCCCGATTTTCGTCTTCCACGGCCAGCGGGACCAGCGGGTGCCCATCGAGCAGTCCGAGAAATTCGTCAGTGCGCTGCGGCGTGCGGGCAAGGACGTGAAGTACCTGGAGGTCGTGGACCTCTGGCACAGTCTGCCCTGGTGGCCGCAGCATCATCTCGCCGTGTTGTCGTCGATAGAGGATTACCTGGCGACACAGTGCGGTCCGGGAGGGTTGTAGCCGGCCAACCGGGATTCGAAGGTAGTCGGGCGGGCCTGCCTCAGAACGGCCACCACCAACGCCGCCGCAGGCGCCGCTCGCACCCTTGCAGTTGACCGTCATACTCTTCGGCCCGGGACGCGACGCTGCGGGCCGCGTCCAACAACCACGCCTTGCCGGCATAGGTCTGGCGTGAGTATCCGCCGTGGCCCTCGTGATAGGCGAGGTACAGGCGGTAGGCGTCGTTCCTGGGGATCTGGTTGCGCTGGAAGCTCAGGTTGTTGTACCAGCCCACGAAATCGATGGCGTCGCCGAAATCGGACCGGCGCGCTCCGCGGCGGCCGGTGTCGCGGGTGTAGTCGCTCCAGGCCGCGTCGGTGGCTTGCGCAAAGCCGTAGGCGTCCGCCGTGCGCGTCCAGGGTATGAAGCCGAGCAGCCGGCGCCGCGGCGGCCTCGCCCGGGCGCGGAAGCTGGATTCCTGGTAGGTGAACGCCATCAGCACGCCAACCGGCGCCTGCCAGCGCCGGGAGGCCCGCCGGGCGTCCTGATACCAGGAGCGCTTCTCCACGAATATGTCGCAGACATTGGCGGTATTGGCGGGGGGAGTCGAGGCGCAGCCGGCAATGACGATTCCGGCGGCAACAATCAGCACTTGCCTTGCCCACATGTCGGACTTCGCTCCCCAGCCGCGCTTGGCCGTATAATAAAGCAGATCGCGGAAGGAGAAAATGACAACGGACGCCGCCTCGATTCTTGCCTGCGGAAGAGCCTTTCCGCGTTTTCCCGCGGGCGGCGCGGCGATTTGCGGCGCGCGGGCCTGAAATCGCGATGGGGCGGGCCGGAACGATTCGCATTGCCGGCATCGGTCGCGGGCGCATCGCGCAAGCATGAGGCCGGGGGCGCCGTGCGGAAATTTGGCAATTGCGTTGTCCTGAATCGGCGTGTAGCCTGCGCCACCCCAAACCAGTGCGAGACGCAACATGTTTAGCAGTCCGAGGCAAGGGTCCGGCGGCATTCGGGCGGTGTGCCTTTGCTTCCTCCTCTTGGTGAGTCTGCCCGCGGCGGCGCAGCAGCGCGGCCTTCTTGGGCTGTATGCCGGCATCGGCGTGGGCCGGTTTCAATTCGAAGAGGACCGCGGGCCTGTTTCGGTCGAAGTCGACGACAGCCTGGCGGACGGGATCATCGGCGGCGCGACGCGGAGAATCGGCATCCCTTCCCGGCTGGACGATTCCGAACTGGCCTGGAAACTGTTCGGCGGATGGAATGTCACCCGCAATCTGGGGGTTGAGGTCAGTTACGGGTGGGCCAGTGAACTCACGAGCACCTATTCCGGGCAGGTCGGAGACATGACCGTCTCCGCGAACCTCTCCACGGACATCAACATCGGAACGGCGAGAGCGATGGGATACCTTCCGTTTCGCGTGGGCGCGGTTTTCGTGGGGCTCGGCTACTTCAATGCGGAAACGAGCTCAACCCAGAACGTCGGGCTGACGGTGGCCGGCGCGGGAGGCGTCCCGAGCACGGTCAATCTCGGCGGCAGCGCCACGGAAAGCGGGCCGGCGGCCATCGTTGGATTCCAGTGGGCCCTGTCGTCGCTGTTGGTTCGCGCCGATTTCGAGTTGTTCGACATGAATGCCGGCCGCGCCGCCACGCTCAATGTCGGCGTCTCACTCGGGTTTTAGCGCCGCATCGGCCCGATACGGCATTATCAGGCCGATGCGGCGCCGGCGCCCCGAGCCCGAGGCTGCGGATGCGCGCCCATCGGGCCGGCGCCACCATATGGTGGGATTCCGGGCGACCGGCCCCCACTATATGTTGGGGGTTGCGATTCATAGTCAAATACTACTTATAATATGATCCATAAACCACTGAAAAATCGGTATAATTTTCTGATGCGCACCATCGCGATCACTGCGGCATGCGTGGCGCTGGCCACCTGCACAACGCCGCCCGGCCTGCTTGAGCAGGTGCTCCGCTCGGGTGAGTTGCGCGTGGCGACCCGCAACGGTCCCGGGACCTTTTACCATGGCCCCGCCGGACCCCGTGGCGTGGATTACGATCTGGCCAGGGGCTTCGCGGATTGGCTGGGTGTCGAGCTCGACATCTACACGGTGGCGCAATTTCCCCGGGTACTGGCCGATGTGCGCTCCGGCAAGGCCCATGTGGGGGCGGCGAGCCTGTCGGCAACCGAGCCGCGCCGGCAGGTCGTGGATTTCGGCCCCGCCTATCTGAACGTGCAGCCCCTGGTGGTCTATCGGCGCGGCGAGCGCAAGCCGGAAGGCATCCCGGACCTGTTGACCGGGCGGATGGAGGTGCTCGGCGGGTCCTCCTACGTGGGCGCGCTGGAAGCGGCCCGGGCCGGGCAGCCCGCACTGGCATGGGAAGAAATCCCCGATATCGCCGTGGAAGGACTCGTACGGCGCGTGGCCGTGGGGCAGAGCGATTTCACGATTGTCGACTCGAACCTGTTCGACCTCCTCAGACATTCGATTCCAGGCGTTGACGCCGCGTTCGGGCTCGGCGAGGAAACACCCGTGGCATGGGCGCTTCGCAAGGGTCCGGATTCGTCTCTGCGGGACAGGATCGCCGAATATTTTGCGGAGCTTGAAGCCAACAACGAATTGGCCGGCATCATCGAGCGCTACTATTTTCATGTGGAAGACGAATTCGACTATGTGGGTTCGCGGGCGTTCGTCAGGCATTTCGAATCGCGGCTCCCGGAGTACAAGGCGTTTTTTCTCCGCGCGGCCGGGAAAACGGGCGTGGACTGGCGGTTGCTGGCCGCGATGGCCTACCAGGAATCCCATTGGAACCCCGATGCGGTATCGCCCACCGGTGTGCGCGGCATGATGATGCTGACCCGGGGGACGGCGCGGATGATGGGCGTGGAAGACCGAACCGACGCGCTCGAAAGCATCGTGGGCGGCGCGTCCTATTTCGTGCGGGTGACCGGCAAGGTACCGCCGCGCATTGCGGAGCCCGACCGCACGTGGCTCGCGCTGGCGGCCTACAACGTGGGCTTCGGGCACCTGGAAGACGCCAGGATCATCACCGAAATCCAGGGCGGCGACCCCGATTCATGGGAGCAGGTGCGGGAGCGGTTGCCGTTGCTCGCCGACCCCGCTTGGTACGAGCGCGTCTCCCGGGGCTACGCACGCGGATGGGAACCCGTTCGTTACGTGGACAACATCCGGCGCTACTACGAGATTTTGCAGTGGATGACGTCCGGCGACTCGGCCGGGGCAACCCCCTACGCCGCCGGAGGTTGACCCGCGGTCGGCGAACCTGCCCGCGGTCGGCGAACCTACCGGCGTTGTGCAAAGAATCCGCGAAGAAGCGCCGCACTTTCCTCGGCCAGCACGCCGCCCACGACTTCGATCCGATGGTTCCAGCGACTGACCGCCGGCAGATCGATCACACTGCCGCACGCACCGGTGCGCGGGTCGGGCGCGCCGAAGACGAGCCGCGCGACGCGGGCCTGGAGGAGCGCGCCCGCGCACATCGGGCAGGGCTCCAGCGTCACATACATCGTCGTGCCCGGAAGCCGGTAGTTGCGCACGGCGCGTCCGGCCTCCCGAAGCGCCCGTATTTCCGCATGAGCCGTGGCGTCGTGGGATGCGATCGGGGCATTGCCGCATTCCGCCAGCACATCGCCCCGCGGTCCGACGAGGACGGCGCCGACGGGGACTTCCCCCTGCTCCTGCGCCTGCCGCGCCAGCGCCAGGGCATGCGTCATGTGGCGCAGATCGGCCTCAGCCTCAATGCCCGTCGCTGCCCGCGCGGGCGGGTTATTTCGTTCCAATTGCCGCTACCGTTTGACCGTTTCGCTTCTTTCCCGGCGCGGGCGGCTCATTCCCACTCAATGGTTGCGGGAGGTTTGCCGGAGATGTCATAGGTCACCCGGGAGATGCCCGGTATTTCGTTGATGATCCGCCGCGAGACATGGTCGAGGAAGTCGTAGGGCAGGTGCGCCCAGCGCGCCGTCATGAAGTCCACCGTCTCCACCGCGCGCAGCGCGACCACGTAGTCGTAGCGGCGGCCGTCGCCCATCACGCCCACGGACTTCACAGGCATGAACACCGCGAATGCCTGGCTCACCTGGTCGTAGAGCCCCTGCTCGCGAAGCTCGCCGACAAAGATGCGATCGGCGCGCCGCAGGGTGTCGGCGTATTCCTTCCTGACCGGCCCCAGGATGCGCACCCCCAGGCCCGGCCCCGGGAACGGGTGCCGGCCCACCAACTCCGCCGGCAGGCCGAGTTCCAGGCCGATCTTGCGCACCTCGTCCTTGAACAGGCTGCGCAGGGGTTCGATGAGCCGCAGTCGCATGCGCTCGGGCAAGCCGCCGACGTTGTGATGCGACTTGATGACGTGCGCCTTGCCGCCGGTGGAAGCGCCCGCGGACTCGATGACGTCGGGGTAGATCGTCCCCTGGGCGAGCCAGCGCACGCCCGCCAGCTTCTTCGCCTGGTCCTCGAACACCTCGATGAATTTCCCGCCGATGATCTTGCGCTTCTCTTCCGGATCGGCAATGCCGCGCAGGGCTTGAAGGAACGTTTCTTCAGCGTTGACGCGAATCACGTTCGCACCGAGACTCTCGCGAAACGTGGCCATCACCTCGTCCCCCTCGTTGAGGCGAAGCAATCCGTGGTCGACGAATACGCACACCAGTTGATCGCCGATGGCCGCGTGCAGCAGGGCTGCCACGACCGATGAGTCCACCCCTCCGGAAAGCCCCAACAGGACGCGGTCCTGCCCGACTTTCCGGCGCACCCGCTCGATGTGCCCGGCCACGATGTTGCCCGGCGTCCAGCGGTCCGGGCATTCGCAGATGCTGCGGACGAAGCGTTCGATGATTGTCTGGCCATGCTCCGTGTGCGTGACCTCCGGATGAAACTGCAGGCCATAGATGCGTCGCCGCGGATCGGCCATGCCCGCCAGCGGCGCGTTGCCCGTGGAGGCGATGCGCTCGAAACCCGCAGGTAGCGTCTCCACCCGGTCGCCGTGGCTCATCCACACATTCAGCCGGCCTCTGTCGCCCGCCAGCCCGCCCAGGAGCCCGCCCCCGAGTCCATCCCCGGGCCTGTCCCCGAGCCCATCCCCGAGTCCATCCCCGGGTGCGAGGCTGACTTCGGCGTAGCCGAACTCCCGGTGCGCGGACGGTTGCACGGTACCGCCGAACTTCTCGGCCAGCGCCTGCATCCCGTAACAGATGCCCAGCAGCGGAACGCCCGATTCGGCGACCGCATCGCTCACGGTGGGCGCGCCCTCGGCGCCCACCGACTCCGGTCCGCCGGTCAGGATGATGCCCGCCGCACCGAACTCGGCCAGTTTGCCGGGAGAGATTTCAGGAGGATGGATTTCGCTGTACACGCCCGCTTCGCGAACGCGCCGGGCGATCAACTGGGTGTATTGAGACCCGTAGTCGAGGATCAAAATGCGCGCATCGTCCGGGCCGCCGGCCTCGGTGGCACGGTCTTGCGCTAGCACAGGGCGTTACTCGGCACTGTAGTTCGGGGGCTCCTTGGTGATCGTGACGTCGTGCACGTGGCTTTCCTTGCGTCCCGCCCCGGTGATTCGGACAAAACAGGCGCTGGAGCGCATTTCCTCTATGCTGTCGTTTCCGGTATACCCCATGGCCGCACGAACGCCGCCCGTCAACTGCCCGACGATCGGCGCCAGGCTGCCCTTGTAGGGGACGCGCCCCTCGATGCCTTCGGGCACCAGTTTCTCAAGCTCCTCGCTGGTGTCCTGAAAATAGCGGTCCGATGAGCCGTGACTTTGGGCCATGGCGCCCACCGATCCCATGCCCCGGTAGGACTTGTATGAGCGGCCCTGGTACAGCTCCACCTCCCCGGGCGATTCCTCCGTGCCCGCGAACAGGCTCCCGATCATCACGCAGTGGGCGCCCGCGGCGATGGCCTTGGCAATGTCTCCGGAGTATCGGATGCCGCCGTCGGAAATCACCGGCACGCCGGTGTGCTTGAGTGCCGCGGCCACTTCCGCAACGGCCGTTATCTGGGGTACCCCAACGCCGGCGATGACCCGGGTCGTGCAGATCGAACCCGGTCCGATGCCCACCTTGACCGCGTCCGCGCCCGCCTCCGCCAGTGCGCGCGCACCGTCGCCGGTGGCCACGTTGCCCGCGATCAGCGGCAGGTCCGGATGTTCCGTACGGATTTGCCGAATCCGGTCCAGGACGCTCCTCGTGTGGCCGTGCGCGGTATCGATGACCAGGACATCCACGCCGGCTTCCACCAGCGCGGCGACCCGTTCGTCGGTATCCCAGGCTGTCCCCACGGCCGCGCCGACCCGCAGCGCCCCGAGCTCGTCCTTGGAGGCCAGGGGATAGTCGGTGGCCTTCTGGAAGTCCTTGGCGGTGATCATCCCGCGCAGGCTGAAGTCGTTGTCGACCACCAGGACCTTCTCGATCCGGTGCCGGTGCAACAGCGTCAGCACCTCGTCGTTGTCCGGGTTCTCCTTGACGGTGACCAGGCGGTTCCTGGGTGTCATCACCGAGGATACCGGCGCTTCCAACTGCGTCTCGAAGCGCAGGTCGCGGTGCGTGACGATGCCGACGAGTTCCTCGCCCTCGACGACCGGAACGCCGGAAATGCTGTTCGCCTGGGTCAGCTCGATGACGGCCTGGATGGAGGTGTCCGGCGCCACGGTGATCGGGTCGCCGATGATGCCGCTCTCGTATTTCTTGACCCGGAACACGTGCCGCGCCTGTTCCTCGGGCGGCATGTTCTTGTGGACGATGCCGATGCCGCCCACCTGGGCCAGGGCGATCGCCAGGCGCGCCTCCGTGACGGTGTCCATGGCGGCGGAAATGATCGGGATGTTCAGGGGAAGTGCCCGTGTGAGGCGCGTTTCGAGGGCGACTTCCCTGGGCAGGACTTCGGAGTAGGCGGGCAGGAGCATCACGTCGTCGAACGTGAGAGCCTCGTGAAGTATCCGCATGGGCAAACTCACCGCCGTCCAAACGCGAAATTATACGGGTGCGCCTATACCGGGTAAACGTCGAAACGGCATTGGCCGACGTATACTTCGGGCATGAAGTCCCCTGGCGAAAGCATGAACCTTCCTTTTCAGCCCGCGCGGGAGGTTTATACGGTGTCGTCGCTGAACCGGGAGGCTCGGAGGGTGATTGAAGGCCGGCTGGGCGTGGTGTGGGTCGAGGGAGAAATTTCGGGGCTTGCCCGGCCGTCGTCAGGTCACTTTTATTGGCGGATGAAGGACGAGACGGCCCAGCTTCGGTGTGCCATGTTTCGGCAGAACAATCGGCGGTTGAGCTTTCGGCCGGACGATGGACAGCATGTGCTGGCCCGGGGACGGGTGAGCATCTACGAGCCCCGGGGCGAGTATCAACTGGTTGTCGAGTACCTGGAGGAGGTGGGCGAGGGGCTGCTGCGGAGGCGATTCGAGGAACTGAAGCGCAAGCTGGCGGCGGAAGGCCTGTTCGATTCGCGGCACAAGCGCGACACGCCAGGGTTGCCGCGACGGATCGGAGTTGTGACGTCGCCAAGCGGCGCGGCGGTCCGCGACATCGTCACTGTGCTGGCGCGGCGCTTCCCCGCAGTGCCGGTGCTGATTTACCCTACCGCGGTTCAGGGCGAGGGCGCGGCGGCGGAAATCGCCTCGGCGCTGGAACTGGCCGACCGGCGCGGCGACTGCGACCTGCTCATCCTGGCGCGGGGCGGCGGTTCGCTGGAGGACTTGTGGTCCTTCAATGAGGAGGTTGTCGCCCGCGCGATGGCCGCCGTGAGCATTCCCATCATCTCCGGCGTGGGTCACGAGATCGATTTCACCATCGCGGACTTCGTGGCCGACGTTCGGGCGCCCACGCCCTCGGGCGCAGCCGAGCTTGCGGTGCCGGATCAGGTCCAGTGGACCGCCCGGATCGAAACCCTGGGCGAACGCCTCTTCCGGGCAGCCGGACAGCGGTTGGCCGAGCCCGCGAATCGATTGGCCGCACTCGGACACCGCCTTAAGCAAAGCCATCCGGGCGTGCAGTTGCGCCATTCCGCCCAGCGGCTGGATGAACTGGAGACCCGGTACCGACTGGCCCTGCGGCAATTGTTGGAGGAGCGCCGGTCGAGGCTGTCCGAGTCGGCTGCGCGGCTGCATGGGGCGAGTTCCGCTGAGCGGATCAAGAGCTTGGATGAACGTCTGGGCTTCCTGTTTCGCAGTTTGGCACGAGCGGCTCGCAACACGCTTCACAGCCGGCGGGAACGTCTGGTGCTGGCGCGGCGTACGCTGGAGTCGGTGAGCCCGGTCGCAACGCTACAGCGGGGCTACGCCATCGTCACGGGCGGAGAGACCGGCGCCATCCTCACTGACGCCGGGGCCGCGCCGCCGGGCGCGGCCATCGAAATCCGCCTGGCCCGCGGCGAACTGTCCGCTACGGTGGATGAATCTCATCCCGCGGATGCCGGAGAAGACTCTGTCCGGAAATAACAAGTCCAGGTCACGTACCTCAATGGAGCGAAAAGGTCGCCGCATCGCTCCCACGTAGCGTGGCACTGTCCGATTCTTCCGCAACTCCACAGGACTCGACATTGCGCCGTCCCGTCGATTTCTCTCTATGGCCCGGAATCGTTCTCCATCTCAGGGGGGCGGCGATCGATACTCAGATTGCCTTCGATAAAGGAGACGCGCTGAGCAACGGTGGACAGTTCGGACCGGATCGCCGATAACTCGTCGTGCATTGAATCCAGGCGGATTTCCACGGAACGGATTTCATCCCGGATGCCGGAGTGCTCGACGGACATGAACGTCCAGACGGCGACAACAACGGCCAATGCGGAAACAACCGTCACGGCGTTTTGATTCATCTTCCTGACCTCATCCACCGGTGAAAGTACATTTCCTCACCGCGCGGACCCCAGTCTAACAAAGGAAGCGAATCGCACTCGACATTCAAATCGCTGCGAATCGACCAGTTATTCACGGTTCGGCAGTGGCGAATATCCGGAATTTGGTGGACGCGGAGCTATTCGGTTGCCATCGGCACCCACTTCTGGACGCGCTTGCCGGTATTGACCTCGGCCGTGTAGAGGTTTCCGAAGCTGTCGGCGGCTATGTTGTGCACCCACTCGAACTGGCCGGCCTGGCGGCCGCCGTGACCGAAGGAGCTGACGACTTCGAGCGAGTCGCGTTCCAGGATCCAGACTTTCTTGTTGGCGCCGTCGGCGGCGAACAGCCAACGCTGCTGCGGGTCGCCTGAAAACTCGATATCCCAGGCCGCGCCCTGGCCGCCGATGGTCCAGGCGGCGAACCGGCCTTCCTGGACGAACGAACCGTCCTTGTTGAAGACGTGAATCCGGTTGCCCATGCGGTCGGCGACATAAACCCTGCCGTCGTTGGCGATTCGAACCGCGTGCACGGGGTTGTGCCACACTTGCAGCGGCGCGGCGTCGGGCAGGTATTCGGAGGTGTCGACGGAATCGTCCGGGACATTGCCGAATGCGCCCCAATGGCGCTTGTACTCCCCGGTATCGGCGTCGAATACGATGACGCGGCGATTGAGATAGCCGTCGGCGATGTAGACCTCGTGGGTCTCGGGGTCCACGGTGATGTCCGCGGGCCGGCCCAGAGTTTGAGGGTCGTTGCTGCCCATGGTCGTCTGCCATTCGCCGATGCGCAGCAGGCGCTCGCCATCGGGCGTGAACTTGAGCACCACGTGGTCGGACATGCCGTTGCCGGCGACCCAGACGTTGTCCTGGTAGTCGACGAAGATGCCGTGCTCGTTCGCGGGCCAGTCCTCCGGCTCGACCCATTCGCCGGATTCCCGGTCCACGGTCGGTCCGCCCCATGCGTGGATGACTTCTCCCGCCGGGCCGAATGCGATGACGGAGGGCGCCGGCACGCAGCAGTCGTGCCACGGCGGGTTCTGCGCCGCGCCCATCTCGTGCTCGGTCAGGCTCCGGGGCCGCTGGATGATCCAGATGTTGTCCTGACTGTCGGTGGCGATTCCGGAAACCTGGCCGAGCGTCCAGCGATCGGGCAGTTGCCTGGGCCATGACGGGTCGACCTCGTATTGAGGCACTTCAGTGGCCGAAGACCCGGCGTCCGCAGTGGCCGACGACCCGCTGCCCGTATTGGCCGGGGCGCCGGTGCCAGTGGCGGCGACTTCGGCTGCCGGCATTTCATCCGCCCCGTTGCTTGCCTGTTCGGCGGCGTCGGTCGCGGGTTCTTCGCTGGTGCAGCCTGCCAGGCACAGGAGGAAGCCGATACCAGCCGCGATTGTTGGGCTCGTTTTGTTCATTGCGTGGTTCCCCGTTCTGATTGGTGTTCGCTTCGGGTTGGCCCGATACGTCACACAATAGCGGAAAACCGGGCCGCCGATAAGCCCGGCGCAGCCCGATGTTGCCCCGATGTTGCCCCACCACAACCCCGGCACAGCTCCGATGTAGCCCCGGCACAGCCCCCACGCCGCTCCGGCACAGCCCCGAACCAACCCTGCCACAGCCCGATGCAGCCCCGGCGCGGGCCTCAACGATCGAAGAACGCGGCGATGGGCGGGCGGAAGTTGTCCATGTCCACCAGGAACGAGTCATGGCCCTGGATCGACGGCAATTCAACGAACTCGACCCCCCGCCCGGCTCGCTGAAGCTGCTCTGCAAGCTCCTGCTGCTGATGCAGCGGGTACAGGATGTCGGTGGCAACGCCGATCACGCAGACTCGTTTCGACTGAATTCTCGCCAGGCCCGCCTCCACCGAAGCGCCGTGATCGGCGACGTCGAAAAGGTCGCTGGCCCGGGACAGATAAAGGTAGCAATTGGGGTCGAACTGCCCGGTGAACTTGTTGGCGTGGTGTTCGAGATAAGACTCGATCTCGAAACTGTGGGCGAAGGGGTCGCCCGTCTCGCACTCCTCGCAACTGCGCTCGCGGCCGAAACGGCCGCGCCATTCCTCGGCGGAGCGGTAGGTGATCATTCCGAGCTTGCGAGCCAGGCGCATGCCGGTCAGCGGAAGGGCGCCCGGGGTGTAATCGCCCTGCTTCCAGTTTGGATCGCGGCGGATCATCTCCCGCTGCAGCGACCGCAGCGCCGTCGCGAACGGCAGCGAACGCGTGGCGGAGGAAATGATCATCAGGGCATCCGACCGGCCGGGAAAGAGGATCTCGAAGGCGAGAGCCGTCATGCCGCCCATGGAGGGGCCGACGGTGGCGTAGAGCGCCTCCACGCCCAGGCGCCGAAGAACCTCGCGGCCACCGCGCGCAACGTCTTCGAGGGAGAGGACCGGGAACGACAGGCGGTAGATATCACCTGTTTCGGGATTCATGGAGGCAGGCCCGGTGGACCCGAAGCAACTCCCGAGGGAATTCACGCAGATGACGAAGAAGCGCCGCGTGTCGATGGGGCGGCCGGGTCCGATCACCGCCTCCCACCAGCCGGGCGCCGGGTCCCGCGGGGACGAGGCCGCGTGCGCGGATGGCGACAGGCCGGTGAAGACCAGCACGGCATTGTCGCGAGCCCCGTTCAGTTCTCCCCAGGTCTCGTAGGCGATGGTGGGACCGGACAACACGCCGCCCCGGTGCATCGGAAATGCGCCGTCGACAGTCACGAATTGCCTTGCGCCGCCTGTCATGGCACTCGGTCCTTGTCCGGCTGCCCTGCGGGGGCCGCAAGTTTAACCCGAATTCAGGCCCGTATCGGTCATACGGCTTCTCGCGTGTCCGGGGACTGGCTGGCGCGGGCGGCGCTTGCAAGCGTGTTCGGCAAGCCGTTGAATCAGGAACTGCGGCCGCGCGGGCCCCTGCGCCGGCGCAGCGGTCGGGGCCGGTTGCGGCGGCCGGCGAACGGATTTCCGCCGCTCTTGAATTCCAGCCTCAGCGGCGCCCCTTCCAGGCGCAGCCTCTTGCGGAACGTATTGGCCAGATACCGGCGGTAGTGACCGGGCAGCAGGTCGGTTCGACTGCCATGTACAACGATGATCGGCGGATGCCGGCCGCCCTGGTGCGCGTACCGCAATCGAATTCGCCGTCCGCCCACGAGTGGAGGCGGGTGGGCGATCAGCGCGTGCTCCAGAATTCGGTTCAGGTCCGGTGTCGGCATCTCGCGGCCGGCGGATTCGTACGCGCGTAGCGCGGCATCGACGGCGCCGTCGATGCCGCTGCCGTGGAGGGCGGAGATATAGTTGACGCGGGCAAAGTCGGTGAACGCCAGGCGACGCTTGACCTCGCCTTCGATGCGCCGCCGCTGACGCGCGCCGATGCCGTCCCACTTGTTCACGGCGATCGTCAGGGCGCGGCCCCTCCGCACGCTCAGTCCGATCAGATGCAGATCCTGCTCGGTCACGCCCTCCCATGCGTCCAGCATGCAAATGACCACGCCGGAGCTCTCGATGGCCTTCAGGCTCTGCACCACGCTGAATTTCTCGATGGAGTCACGGACCCGGGCGCGCCGGCGAATCCCCGCGGTGTCGATCAGCACGAAGCGCCTGCCGCGCCGCTCGCAGGGTACCAGCACGCTGTCCCGGGTGGTTCCGGGCACCGGCGAGGTGACCAGGCGTTCGGTTCCCAGCAACCGGTTGATCAGGGTCGACTTGCCGACGTTGGGCCGGCCCACCACCGCCAGCCTCGGTCCCTGCAGGCGTTCGGCCTCGGTCGCTTCGGGGTCGTCGGCTTCGTCGGCTTCGTCGGCGAAGAGCTCCAGTACCGAGCCCATCAGCGTCGAAATCCGGCGCCCATGCAGGGCGGCGATGCTGACCAAGCGGCCCAGGCCCAGCGGGTGAAACTCCGCTTCCGCCAATTCCGGAGCCAGGCCTTCGGCCTTGTTGACGGCGACAATGACCGGCTTGCCGTCCACGCGCAGCCGTTGGGCGATCTGTTCGTCGGCCGCGGTCAATCCTTCGTGGCAATCCACGACGAACACCACCGCGTCGGCCTCGTCCATGGCGGCCTGAGCCTGGAGGGCGGCCCGGGAGGCCAGTTCGTCCCCACCGTCACCGAGTCCGCCGGTGTCGATGACAACGGCCGTGCGCCCGCGGAAGTCGGCGAAGCCATAGCGGCGGTCCCGGGTCAGGCCCGGATAGTCGGCAACCAGCGCGTCCCGGGACCGGGTGAGCTGGTTGAAGAGCGTGGACTTGCCGACGTTCGGCCGGCCCACCAGTGCAACTACCGGTAGCATGATTCAACCCGGGTATCCAGCGCCGACAGTCCCCGGCGAAGCATCGCGAGCCGCGTTATCGGTGCTCCATCCACCCGATGCGCAATGGCCAGGATGATCGAGCGCTAGTCCGAATCTCCGATGGCCGCGAATGCTTCGGCTTCGGCAGCGTATGCGGCCACCGTACCGTCCTCGGACTGGACGATCACGTTGCGGCCCACCACCAGCGGCGCCGCGGCGATTCGGTTTGAAGCGGCGCGTTCGCGGGCGACGAAACTGCCGTCGCGAGGATCCATCCAATGCACGAAGCCCTCGAAATCGCCCACCACGATCATGTTGCCGTACGCGCTGGGCGCGGTGACGTCCCTGAGCCGCAGCGCATCCTGCCGCCATCGCGGCGTGCCGGTGCCGCGGTCGAGCGCCACCAGCTCGCTGAATTCGTCGGTCACGTAGACGCTGCTCACGTCCACGCCCAGACCCGCGTGGCTGGAAAGTTCCTGCTGCCACAGCACGACGCCGTTCTCCAGCGCGACGCCGATCGCGCGGCCGTGATAGCCGACGGCGAAAACGTCGTTTCCGGCCACCTGGAGCCCGGCGCTGATATCCACCAGCCGGTCCAGTTCGGTTTGCCCGGACGGCGCCGCGACGGGGAACTCCCAGAACACATCGCCGGACGCCAACTCGTAAGCGCCCAGCCGGCCGTTGTCGAAGCCGGCGACCACGCTGATTCCGGCCACATGGGGCGCCGTGTTGCCGCGCATGGTCAGGGCCGGCACGGTCTGCACGACCGCCCATATCTCACGGCCATCCAGGCTGGAGTAACCGCGCAGCCGGCCGTCCACCGTTCGCAGCGCCACGACTTCGCCGCCGATGGCCGGCGGAGCGAGCACTTCGCCGCCCACGGCGCGCCGCCAGAGTTCCGAACCGGTCTCGGAGTCGATCGCGATCAGGTCCCCGTCGGTGGTGCCCAGGGCCAGGACGCCGCCACCGTGGGCGGGGCCGGCGGACAACGGCAGATTGGTTTGCGACGACCAGATGCGCCGTCCGGACGCAAGGTCCAGCGCCATGACGTCGCCGCCGTGGCTCGCAGCGAATATCCGGGCGCCGTCCGTTGACGGTGAAAGGCCCAGGCGCAACCGTTCCGCGCCGCGTCCGACCCTCGTGCTCCAGAGTCTGCGAATCTCGATCCGTTCGTCGAATGATTCGAGTTCCGCCGGAGCCTCGCCGGAATCGTTGTCGCGACCGCAGCCGGCCGTTCCTGCCACCAGCGCCGCCGCCGCGAGAATCCACCAGGGTTTCATTCCAGCGCCTCCGCGACGGCCGGCTCGCCGTTCGGGTCCGCCGGGTCCGCCTGGCTCATAGATGCCTCCGGCGCTTCGGCGGCGCCCGCGCCGGGAAGGTCGTCCAGTTTCATCTGCACAAAATTGCGGTCGACCAGGCCCGTTTCCTGATCGTTGAGGGCGGCGCTGTAGGCAGCCCGCGCGCTCTCGGCGTCGCCCAATGCCGCGTGAATGTCGCCGCGAACCTCGTTGTAGCGCGCCGCGAAGCTGCCCGGCGCGACGTCGAGCACCGCCAGCGCCTCCTCGAAGGATTCATCCTGCGCGAGCACGCGCGCCAGGCGCAATCGGGCGATCAGGGCGAGTTCGGGGTCGCTGGTGGTTTCCATGACGAACCTGAAGTCTTCGATGGCGTTGTCGACCTGCCCGGCGTCGAGGCGCATCAGTCCGAGCAGCAGCCCGCCCTGGTCCGTATAGGGACTGCCGGGAAAATCCTCGCGCAACTCCGTCAGCAGATTGCGGGCGCTGCCCGCGTCGTCGTCGCCCACCGCCTCGCGCATCTCCACATAGATCGCGGCGGCTGCCTCGGCGCGGGTGTCCACGTAGGCGTTGTAACGGTTCCAGCCCAGCAGGCCGATCACGCCCAGCGAGATACCTCCGACGAGATACCAGCCGTTCTCACGCCACCATTGGCGAAAAATATCGAGTTGTTCTTTCTCGGAAAGAAATTCTTCCACCAAACTTCTCCCAATTCCACGCTGCCCGGCGCCATCGCCGGGCGAAGACGCGTATTCTAAGGCGAATCGTCCCGCAGACGGAGCAATTCGGCCACAACCTCCTCCGGATTGCGCAGCGCCTGCGGCGCATCCTCGCGCAGCGGCTTGACGCTCAAGCCGTTGTTCTCGATTTCGTCGGCGCCGAGAATCAGGGCCAGCCGGGCGCCGCTTCGGTCGGCGCGCTTGAGCTGCGATCTGAGGCTGCCGCCGGCGCAGTCCATGGTGAGCCTGACACCGGGCGCCCGCGCCCGAAGCGTCTCAGCGATGCCAAGGCCGCGCCGCCGCGCCTCCTCGCCCGCCAGCACCAGGTACCCGTGGGGCGCGCGCCCGGCCTGGCGGCGGCCTTCCTCCGCCATCGACTCAACCACCCGTTCCATGCCCAGGGCCCAGCCGATGGCCGGGGTGTCCCTGCCTCCGAGCTGCGCGACCAGCCCGTCGTAACGTCCGCCGGAACAGATCGCCCCCTGGGCGCCGAGACGGTCCGTCACCCATTCGAAGACCGTGCGCGAATAGTAGTCCAGCCCCCGAACGAGCCGGGGGTTGAGCCTGTAGGCAACCCCCGCATCGTCGAGAAGCTCCGTCAGGCGTTGGAAGTGCGCCGCGGATTCGTCGTCGAGGTAGCCGGTCAGCGTCGGGGCTTCGTCGATCAGGTCCGCGAGGCCGGGATTCTTGCTGTCGAGGATGCGCAGGGGGTTGCGGCGGAGACGCTCCCGGCTGGCCTCGTCCAGCTCATCGGCCGCGGCGGAAAAATACGTCCGCAGCGCTTCCGCATAGCGTTCGCGGCTCTCGGGCGTTCCCAGCGAATTGAGCTCCAGCCGGGGGCTCGCCAGACCGAGCCGCTGCCAGAGCCGCGCCGACATGACGATGAGTTCCGCATCCACCTCGGGACCGGCGAAGCCGATGGCTTCCACGTCGATCTGGTGGAACTGCCGGTAGCGCGCCTTCTGCGGACGCTCGTGGCGAAACATGGGGCCCGAACACCACAGCTTTTGCTGCCGGTTGTGAAACAGTCCGTGACTGAGGCCGGCGCGCACCACGCCTGCCGTCGCTTCAGGGCGAAGGGTCACGCTTGCGCCGCCGCGGTCCCTGAAGGTGTACATTTCCTTCTGGACGATATCGGTGGCCTCGCCGATGGAGCGGTTGAAGAGTTCGGTGTGCTCCATGACGGGCAGCCGAATCCGCCGGTATCCGTAGACATCGAAGATCGCGTGCGCCGCGGATTCCACCGCGGACCAGAGGGCATCGGCGTCCGGCAGGACGTCGTTGAATCCCCGGACGGGTCTAATCCGCATATCCCGCAACTCCGCGCCCCACAGCCTGGATTGAACCGTAACTTTTTGTTTTCACTTTGTTTATCCAGCCAAACTCAACTGATGGACTTGCCGCGTCATCTTCCCGGCAAGCATGCCGCCAACACATTTGTCGTCACTTTGCCGCACTCATCCGCCGCTTCATCCCGTTTACCCGCCAGCCATGGGCCGGGACGGTCGAGGCGTTCCGGCCCCGGGGGATGACAGGATGCCGGATGGCGGTTCTCCCTGTCCAGGGACCCGCGCGCCCCGTTGAGCCGGCAAATGGCCGCAATGCATCCGAGCCCTTCAAAACTCCTGACCCGCCGATGCTATTATGCGGCCGGTGGGCAAGCTGTACCCTCTTTGGTGATCCCGCGAGCGCTGGTCGCTTCGGTCACGGCCTCGTGCGCGCTCCTCGCCTGCGCGCCGTTGCGCTTCGTGGATGCCGTTTCGGAGAACCGGAGCAGCCGCGTCGACCACATCGTCATTCACTTCACGGGCGCCGACTTCGCCGAATCGTTGCGCCTGTTGACCGAACGCACGGAGCGGCCCGTCAGCGCGCATTACCTGGTGCCGGAAAACGGCGACCCCGGCTATCCGCGCCGGCGACTCAGGGTGTACCGGCTCGTCGGCGAGGATCAGCGCGCCTGGCATGCCGGACAGAGCCACTGGCGCGGCGGGACGGCGCTGAACAGCCGGTCCATCGGAATCGAGATCGTGAACCGCTCCGGTTGCGCCGCGGTGGCTCCGGGCAACGAACCGGGCACTCCCGACGACCGCTGCGAGTTTCACGATTACGACGCCGAACAGATCGAACTGGTCATCGAGCTGGCCTTGGGCATCCTTGGACGTTATCCAGGGATCGATCCGGCCGACATCGTCGGGCATGCCGACATCGCGCCCGGCCGGAGGCTTGATCCCGGACCGAAATTTCCCTGGCGCAGACTGTACGAACGCGGTATCGGCGCCTGGTACGACGAGGATACCGTACAGCGGTACCGTGAACGCTTCGAGGCGCAGCCCCCGTCGCTCGCGCTGCTGCAGCGGGGGCTCGCCGCCTATGGCTATGACGTTGACGATACCGGCGAGCACGATGCGCGCACGCGGCTCGCGTTGAGGGCGTTTCAGATGCATTTCAGGCCATCGGACTGGTCCGGGCGGCCGGATGCCGAAACCGCCGCCATCGTGTTCGCGCTGCTCGAGAAATATCGACCGCAGTCGATGGAGGCGCTGATTGAAAAGCCGTTGTGACGGCGGCAGCCCGCGGCCGAACCCGGGCGCTTGATTCAGGGCGCCTCCGCGACGACAAACTGGGCCGTCGTGGCGTTATCGGGCGGCGGCGGCACAGGGTAGGGTTGATTGTTGATGGATATCTGAACCCCGCCAGGATTTCCCAGCAGGAATGACAACGGCGGAGCGCCATCGAGAATTTCCGTCACCCCGGACATCCCAAGGTCATAGTAGAGGGAATCGCCGTTGCCATCGCTTACTTCCGTCCAGGAGTCCTCTTCGAACCGGATTGCGATCCGCAACAGGCCTTCCGGCGACTGCCCCGTTACCGACGTTTCCGCGGCGGGCGCCGCGAGCAGTGCGGCGCCGTCTTCCGGTTGCGGCACGTCGGCAGGGTCCGGGCCGATGGGCGGTTGACCCTCCGGCAACATCGGATCCGACTGGGTGGACTCGATCAACGCCCCGCCCTCAGCCGGTGCCCCGCCCTCAGCCGGCGGTTCGCCCTCGGCTGGCGGTTCGCCCTCAGCCGGCGCCCCGTCCTCAGCCGGTGCCCCGCCCTCAGCCGGCGGTTCGCCCTCGGCCGGCGCCCCGCCGTCAGCCGGCAGTCCACCGCCAGCCGGCGCCCCGTCCTCAGCCGGTGCCCCGCCGTCAGCCGGCGGTTCGCCCGGAGCCGGCAGGGCGGTCTCGGGATCGGGTTCAGCCATGGGCGCCGGGGCGTCTCCGGGGAGACCCTCGGCGCGCGGAATCTGTTCGATGCCGGGAGCGCCTGTCAAGGGTGGCTCAAACGGTTCCGCAACGAAACCGGGACCGGGCGATCCCGCGGTTTCCCCGGGGGGCGTCTGCGCCTCGGCGGGAAGCGCGGATTCTCCGTCCGCAGAAATGATGCCGGAGAGCGAATCCCTGCTGACCCACGTAAACCAGAACGCGGGGATGCCCAGTACGAGAATCAGTGCCCCGACGAGCAGCGGCACGAGCAGCGTGTTGGTTTCGCGGATGGGTTGGCTGTACGTGACGGGAGCATCACGCGCATCCGTCTGTTCCATGTAGCGGTGGAGAAGGTTGTCATAGTCGAGGCTGAGGCGGCTGGCCAGGTGCCTCAGGTATCCCTTGACGAATACCGGTGCGATAAAGATATCGAGCCGGTCTTCCTCCAGGGCCTCCAGGTAGCGGGGTTCGACCCGCAGTTCCGCGGCAATCTGATCGATCGGCAGGCCGTACCTCTCCCTGGCGGCCGACAGGATGCTGCCCAGAGTCTGCGCCCCCGATTCCGGACGAGTCTCCCGTACAGGCCGTGAACTACCGTAGTCCGGCATTTTCCAACAGGTCCAGACGTGCCGATTCCACTGAATCGGGGAATCGCTCGCGCAGGTCGGATGCGCAGCGGCGCGCGTTTCCGGTGTTGCCGAGCCCGGTCTCCACCTCGACGCACAGCAACGCCACTTGCGCGCTGACCGGCGCATGGTCCAGATGGCGGCGCAGAAAGTGTTGTGCCGCATCGAGTTCGTCGTTGCCGAAGGCCAGGGCAGCCATATTGAAAAGGCCGTCCGGGTACCCCGGGTTGCGCGCCAGCGCGTCACGAAGATAGTGCTCGGCCTTTGCTCCGTCACCGGCGTTCCGCGCGCAAATTCCGGCATTGGTCAGGGCCACCTCGGGCGTCCGGTAGCGTGGATTGCGGGCCGCCCGCAGGAATTGCGGCTCGGCGTCGCTCCAACGCTCGTGACGGCAGAGGAATACGCCGTAGCTGTTGGCCGCGGCGGGATTGTCCGGTTCCAGCCGGATGGCGCGAACGTGGTGGTCCCGGGCCGCGTCGGTTTCGCCCAACCGGTCATAGACCATGGCGATCGTGCTATGCGCTTCAGCCAGCCGCGGATCGTGTTCGAGCGCCCTGTCCAGCCGCTCCAATGCCAATCCGAGCTGTCCCTCGCGGAGATACGCCGCGCCCAGACCGAGATTCGCGGCCGCCGCGCTGCCGGCGGAATAATCCGGGTTCGATGCGCCCGTCACCGCCGTGCCCGCGCACCCCTGACAGAGCAGCAGCGCGCCCGGCAGCCACGGCGCGACCCGGCTCACGAAGCGCATGCGCTTGCCCCCCTGAACCGCTTGTCGCCCAGGCGCACCCGCACACGATCGGTCACCCGCCCGGCCAGTTGTCCGCAGGCCGCGTCGATGTCGTCCCCTCTCGTGCGGCGAACGGTCGCCACGATTCCCCGTGAGCGCAGATGGGTACGGAATCGCTCGATGACTTCGGGTGCGGAGCATCGGTAGGCCGCTCCGGGGAACGAATTGAACGGAATCAGATTGACCTTGGCGGGCCGGTCCCGCAACAGCTTCGCCAGACGCGCCGCATCCCCGAGGCTGTCGTTCACGCCGGCCAACATGACGTACTCGAACGTGATCTGCCGGGAAGCCAGTCCCTCGGCATAGTGCCAGCAAGCGCTGAGCAGTTCCGCGATGGGGTGTCGCCGGTTGATGGGCACCAGTTCGTCGCGAACATCGTCCGTGGAAGCGTGCAGCGAAACGGCCAGCGCCACATTGCATTCCGAAGCCAGCCGCCGGATCTGCGGCGCCAGTCCGGCCGTGCTGATGGTCACCCGCCGGCGCGACAGGCCCAATCCATGGTCATCGGTGAGCAGTTTGGCCACGGGAACGACCTGGCGATAGTTCGCAAGCGGTTCTCCCATGCCCATGAACACGACATTCGTGATCGCCGGCGGCGAACCGGGCGGACTCCCGCCACGGGCCGCCAGGTCCCGATTGGCAAGCAGCACCTGGCCCAGGATTTCCCCGGCCCCGAGATTGCGATTGAAGCCGCTGTGCCCCGTCGCACAGAACGAGCAGTCCATGGCGCATCCGGCCTGCGAGGAAATGCACAGCGTCGAGCGGTTGGGTTCGGGAATATGGACGGTCTCGATGACCTGTCCGCCGCCGACATTCACCAACCACTTGCGGGCGCCGTCGGCGGACTCCTCGACACGGATGGCTTGCGGCAACTCAAGGCACGCGATTTGCCGAAGTTCCCTGCGCAGGCGCAGGCTGATGTCCGTCATCTCGTTGAAGTCGAGGACGCCGCGCTGGTACACCCAGCGCATGATCTGCCGCGCGCGGAAGCTTTTTTCGCCCAACCCCTCGAAGAATTCCGCAAGCGTTTCCGGAGCGAGGCCGATCAGGTTGAGCCTCTCCGCGGTGGAGTCGAACGATCCGGTTTCGCTTAACGCGTGCGCTTGCAAATTTCGGTCCCTTCAAAAAAGAAGTCGATTTCCCGGGCGGCCGTGTCCGGTCCGTCGGAGCCGTGGACCACGTTTTCCTGGATGGACGAGGCAAAGTCCGCCCGGATCGTTCCCGGGGCGGCATCCGCGGGATTCGTCGCGCCCATGATTTCGCGGTTCCGGTCTATCGCGCCCTCGGCCTCGAGCACCTGAACCATGACCGGCCCCGAGGTCATGTAGTCCACCAGCTCCCGGTAGAAGGGCCTTTCGCGGTGAACCTCGTAGAAGCCCTCCGCCTGTTGCGCGGTCAGATGAAGCATTCTCGCCGCAACGATCCGCAGCCCCCCTTTTTCGAAACGCCGATACACTTCGCCGATCAGGTTGCGCTGCACGCCATCGGGTTTGACGATGGACAGGGTCCTTTCGATTGCCATTTTCGTCCTGCTGTCATCCAAGCCTGTATCTGAACCTATACGCTGAAGCTTTCGCCGCACCCGCATTCGCCCTTTACGTTGGGATTTCGAAACTTGAACGCCTCGTTGAGCCCTTCCTTGACAAAATCCACCTGGGTTCCGTCGATAAGCTTCAGGCTGTCGCTGTCCACCACCACGGTGATGCCGGAATCATCGAAAACGGCGTCCGCCGGTTCGATGGCGTCGGCGTAGTCGATGATGTAGGCGTAACCGGAGCAGCCGGTTTTCCTGATGCCGATGCGCAGCCCGACGCCGTGGCCGCGCCGGTCAAGGTACCCGCGTACACGCTGGACGGCGCTCTCGGTCAATGAAATCGACATGCCTCAGCCCTTTCGTTCATCGAGTCTGCGCCGGCACTCGGCGAGCGCGTCCTCCACGAGTAACAATTTTCCCAACTTTTCCACAGGCGCGCCGAGCGTCTCGAGACGCTCGCGCATCGAAAGTTCGTCCAGCGCCCTGACAGCACGGCCTTCAAGCCACCCGGCGGTCCACTCGGCCGCGGCGATCATGTGCGGGCAGCCGTAGACATTGTAGCGAACGGTGCCGATCACGCCGTTCCGTACCCGCATCCGGAACCGGACCCATACATTCAGGGTTCGATCTTCAGCCTCGCCGGAAACCGGTTCGGGGGCGCCGCCGTTCAATGGCCCGGCTCGCTGCGCCGACAGAAACCGCTGCCGCACCCTAGGGGCTTGCGCCGTAGGAATTCGCGAACGCGAAAATTCGCTATCGCCGTCCCTTCGACCGATCAATTGAGGAGAATATCGGGTCATATTTGACGAAATCGAGCGGTCGAAGGGGTGGATGAGAGCGCATTTGCAGCCGTGAATTCCTACGGCGCAAGCCCCTAGCGTCGCAGTCCATGCGAATCGATCATGGCGGCGCGCCGCCCCGCGGTCCTTGAATGAAAATAAATCAACGACTTACACATGTTCCGCACAAGCACTATAGTCTATCCCGTATATCTCGGTTACTTCTACCGGAATTTTCCCGTCGCGGACATCCGCGACAGGCCGTTTCCATCATGCCATCCGGAGGCAAGCCCCGGGGGAAACGCCGGAACTCACCCGGCGGTCCAGTCCGGGGCTCCGCGAGCCAGGTCCCGTAGGCGCGCAACCTCCGCTTGCAGGCGGTCAACCACGTGGTCGATTTCCTCATTGGTGGTGAAACGTCCGACGCTGAAGCGCAGCGTGGCTGCCGCCAGTGCGTCGCTGAGTCCCATCGCGCGCAACACGTGGGAAGGGTCCGGAACGTCCGAATTGCAGGCCGAACCGGTGGAAACGGCGACCTCGGCGATGGCCAGTTGCAGGCTCTCCGCCTGGACTCCCGGAAAGGTGACATTGAGCACATGGGGCGACCGCTGGGTGGGATGTCCGTTCAGGCGGGTATCCTCGATGACCCCCAGCCCCTCCCAGAGCCGGTTTCGGCGCTCGGCCAGCATCGTTCCTTCCTTGTCCGGATCGGCGAGTTCAAATGCAGCGCCGAAGCCGACGATCTGGTGCGTGGCAAGCGTGCCCGGACGCAGTCCGCCCTCCTGCTCGCCGCCGTGGATCTGCGGCGCGATGGTCACGCCCTTGCGAATGTAGATGGCCCCGATACCCATGGGCCCGTAGGTCTTGTGGGCGGTCAGGGACGCCAGGTCCACGGGCCAGGCATCCAGTTGCAGCGGCACCTTGCCGGTGCTCTGGGCCGCATCGACGTGAAACAAGACACCGCGTTGCCGGCACCGCTCGCCGATGGCGGCGATGTCCTGAACGACGCCCGTTTCGTTGTTGACGTGCATGATGCTGACCAGCACCGTATCGTCGCGAATGCATTCCGCCAGGGCGTCCGGATCGATGACGCCGTCCGCGCCATGGTCCACGAACGTGACCTCGCAACCCCCCGCCTGCAACGCCGCCGCCGTGTCCAGCACCGCCTTGTGTTCCAGGCGCGATGTGATCAGGTGACGGCCGCGGCGCCGGTTGGACGCCATGGCGCCCACCAGCGCCAGGTTGTCGGATTCGGTGGCTCCGGACGTAAACCGGAGCGTCGCGGGCGCGGTGCCCACTCGCCGGGCGATCTGTGCGCGGGCCCGTTCCACACGGTCCCTGGCACGGCGTCCGGGCGGATGGGACGAGGAGGGGTTGGCCGAATCGCCCTCCGGGCCCAGGCACTCGACCATCGTCTCGATGACACGCGGGTCCACGGGCGTGGTGGCCGCGTAATCCAGGTAGATTTCGCCGCGCATGACTCAGTCCTCCTTGCGGCCGCCTTCGAGCGCGGCAAGGGCGCCGCGCAGGATGTTCACCTCGTTCCGGTCGAGGTGGCTTCGTTGGAATATCCGCCGCAACCGTAGCTTGAGCTGCCTCGACCGGCCCTCCCTGAGAAAGCCCGCGGACTTCAGGCCCGATTCCAGATGACGGTGAAATCCTTCCAGTTCAGCGGCGGTGGCGGGCGGTGGCTCCCGGCCGGCCGCGCCGGCTGCGCCCCGTTCGGCCGCCCTTGCCGGGTCCCGCGGGCCGGCGGCCGGTTCCGCTTCGGTCGATGCCGCCATGGTGGGCGTATCCGGTGCGGCCAGCGTATCCGTTGCGTGGGCCCGGTGTGCCATCCGTTCCGTATCCACCGGGCGTTCGAGTGCCGCCATGCGCAGTTCATAGCACAGTACCTGCACGGCCATGGCCACGTTCAGGGAGCGGTAGGCGGGGTTCGCTGGAATGTGAACCACCTGGTTGCAGCGGCCCAGGTCCTCGTTGGTCAGTCCCGAATGCTCGGGGCCGAAGACCATGGCCACGGAAGTATCGGCGGCATGCCGCCAAAGAGCGGCGGCGCCCCGGCGCGGGTCGACCAGCGGCCAGGACAGGCGGCGAAGCCGCGCGCTGGCGCCCGCGACGAATCCGCAGTCGGCAATGGCCTCGGAGAGGGAGTCCACGACGCGCGCGCGGGCGAGCACGTCGTCCGCGCCGGAGGCCCGGGCGGTGGCTTCGGCGCTCGGGAATTCCCGCGGTGAAACCAGCATCAGTTCATTCAGCCCCATTGTTTTCATCGCGCGCGCGCTGGCCCCGATGTTGCCGGGGTGGGACGTCTCGACAAGGACGATGCGCACCGGAATATGCATGGGTTGTCTTTGATCGGGATTTGCTGCGGGCGAGCGAGTATTCTACTCTTGCGCCGCCGGAGTTCCGCTGCCCATGTTCCGACCCTGCCCGAGCGCCCGAAGCCAATGCATGCAATGGTAAACATCGCCGTTCGCGCCGCCCGCGAGGCTGGCGCCATCATGATGCGCCACGTCAACCGGCTCGAGTCGCTTGAGGTCGTCGACAAGGGGCGCAACCAATTCGTCAGCGAAGTGGACCGGATGGCGGAGGAAGCCATCATCCAGGTCATTCACGAGTACCACCCGGACCATTCGATTCTGGCCGAGGAGAGCGGGGCGCGGGGCGAGCACGAATACCAGTGGATCATCGACCCGCTGGACGGCACCACCAACTACCTTCACGGGTTTCCGGTGTTCGCCGTCTCCATCGCGGTCAGCCGGGCGGGCCAACTGGAGCACGGCGTGGTCTACGATCCCCACCGGCAGGAGGTGTTCGCCGCAAGCCGGGGCCAGGGCGCGCAACTGGACAACCGCAAAATCCGCGTAAGCAAGCGCACCCGCCTGCACCAGGCCCTGGTGGCGACCGGTCTGCCGTACCGGGCCAACAAGGAATACTTGGAGAACTACCTCAACATGCTCAGAGTGGTCATCAACAACAATGCGGGGGTGCGTCGGGCCGGGTCCGCGGCCCTGGACCTCTGTTACCTTGCCGCGGGGCGCGTCGACGGTTTCTGGGAACTGGGGCTAAAGCCCTGGGACATCGCGGCGGGCGCGCTGATCATCCGCGAGGCGGGTGGGCGGATCAGCGACTATCGGGGCACGGACCGGTTTCTTGAGAGCGGCGACGTCGTCGCCGGAACGCCGAAGGTCTATGCGGCGCTCTCGAAGCTCTTCGCGCCCTTTGCGCCGGAGTGACTCGACATTATCGGGTTGACGCAGTGCTAGTCCTGCGCGGTCAATGTCGCTTCGATATGCGCCACTCGCTCCCGCAGGTCGGAGGTTCGTTCCTCCAATCCCGCGGTTCGTTCCTCCAGCCCTGCGACTTGTTCCCGCAGGTCGGTGACGTGTTCCAGTAGTCCCGCAGCTTGTTCCCGCAGGGCGGCGGATTGTTCCACCGACATGGAGGCGCTTTCCCGCAGGTCGTCCACTTGTTCCTGCAGGTGGTCGGTTCGGTATTCCAATACAGCGGTTTGTTCCCGCAGGCCGGCGGTGCGGTCATCCAGGCGGTTGAGGCGTTCCCCGATGCTCGCATGGCCCTGCAGAATCAGGGCGGCGAGTGCGAGCGACGCGCCCGAAACGGTTCCGATGATGGTTCCAATGATGGCTTTCGTGTCGCTGCTCATGCCCGATAGAATACTCGCGGACATAGCCCGCCCACAACGCCGAATCTGGCCATTTCGTGCAGATTCGGCGAGATAGCCCCGCTGTCAGGGCAGCGAATCGATTTCCTCGCGCTTGGGCGGGATCAGGTCCGCGGGCGTGACATTCAGGGCCAATGCCGACGCGCTGGCGACGTAGATGGACGAATAGGTCCCCACGACGACGCCGACGATCAGCGCCAGGGCGAATCCGGACACCGTCTCGCCGCCCAGCAGGAACAGGCAGATCAACACGAGCAGGGTGGTGAAGCTGGTGATCATGGTGCGGCCCAGCATCTGGTTGATGGAGCGGTTGATCACCTCCACCGCCGTGCCGCGGCGCATCAGCCGGAAGTTTTCGCGGATCCGGTCGAAGACCACGATGGTGTCGTTGAGCGAATAGCCGATGGTGGCGAGGATGGCGGCGAGGATCGTCAGGTCGAATCCGAATCCGAAGATGGAGAAGAAGCCGACCACGACGATGACGTCGTGGACCAGCGCCGAGATGGTGCCGGCGGCGAACTTCCAGCGGAACCGCAGCATGACGTAGACGAAGATGAGCACCAGGGCGATCAGCATGGCCAGACCGCCGCGTTCGGTGAGTTCCTCGCCCACCTGCGGCCCGACGAAATCGGCGCGGCGCAATTCCACGGTCGGGTCCCTTGCCTGCAGCGCTTCGAGCACGCGGGCGCGGGTGTCTCCTTCCCCGGTCTCCGCCTGCAGCGGCAGTCGCACCATCACATCGCTGGTCGTGCCGAAATTCTGAACCACCGCGTTTTGCAGCCCTTCCTCGTTCAACGCGGCGCGAATGCCGACCAGGTCCGCCTCGCCTTCATAGGTCAGTTCGAGCAGGTCGCCGCCGGTGAAGTCGAGGCCGAAATTCAGTCCCCGGGTGACCAGGGATACCAGCGAGGCCGAAATCACCACCGCCGACACCACCAGGGCCAGGCGGCGTGCGCCCATGAAGTCGATGTTGAGCCTCGCGGTGTCCACCGTCAGGCCCGCACGGTGCCGATGGCCAGGGCGTCCACGCGCCGATAGCCGTAGATCAGGTTGACCACGACGCGGGTGCCGACGATAGCCGTGAACATCGAAGTCATTATGCCCAGTCCCAATGTGGTGGCAAAGCCCCGGATCGGACCGGTGCCGAAGACCCACAAAACGCTGGCGGCGATCAACGTGGTGATGTTGGCGTCGGCGATGGTGGAGAACGCCTTCTCGTAGCCGGCCCGAATGCTCGCCTGGGGCGAATTGCCGTTACGCAATTCCTCGCGGATGCGTTCGAATATCAGCACGTTGGCATCCACCGCCATGCCCACGGTGAGCACGATGCCGGCGATGCCCGGCAGCGTCAGCGAGGCCTGCAGCATGGACAGCAGCGCCACGATCAGGACCAGGTTGGCGAACAGCGCCAGGTCCGCCGTCAGCCCGAAAATCCGGTAGTAGGCGGCCATGAACAGCACCACCAGAAGGAATCCCGTCAGCACCGCGGAGCGCCCCCTGTCGATATTGTCCTGTCCGAGGCTCGGTCCGATGGTGCGTTCTTCCACCTTGAAGATCGGCGTGGCCAATGCGCCGGCGCGCAGCAGCAGCGCGAGATCCTGCCCCTCGAAGGGCGTCACCCCGGTGATCTGGAAGTTGGTGGAGAAGATGCCGCGGATGGTCGCCACGTTGATCACGGTTTCGTCGCGGGTCGTGCGAATGATCTGCTCGCCGTCGCGCTCGATGAGCTCCGGCTGCTCCTCCACGTAGAGCACCGCCATGGGCCGGTTGAGGTTGGCCTGGGTGGCTTCGAGCATCCGCGCGCCCCCCTGGCTGTTCAACCGCACGTTGACCGCGGGCTGGCCCTGGGAATAAATGAACGTGGCATCGGTGAGCTGATCCCCCGACACGATAAGATCGCGGCGCAGCAGCGTGGGCGTTCCGTCCCGCTGGTAGCGGAGGATGGAAGTCAGCGGTGGCCGCCCGGTCCGGTCTGCGGCGAAGGCGTCGTTCTCCCAGTCCACCAGGCGGAACTCGACCGTGGCGGTGGCGCCGAGGATGCGCTCGGCCTGGGCCGGGTCCTGCACGCCCGGAAGCTGAACCACGATGCGGTTGAGACCCTGGCGTTGCACCACCGGTTCGGCCACGCCCAGTTCGTTGACGCGGTTCCTCAGGGTGATGGTGTTCTGCTGGATGGCGAAGGTCTGGCGCTGGTTGATCAGCGTCGGCGTGGGTTCGACGCGGAATCCCGGCAGGCCGTCGATGGTCGTGCGGTTGACGGTGATTCCCGGCTGTCCGCCAAGGATGGTCGCGCTCGCCTGCGGGTCCAGGATGCGGATGATTTCCTCGGCCTCGTCCATCCTTTCCGGATCCTGGATGCCGACGGTGATGACCGTGCCGTTCAGGTTGACGCCGCCGTTGCGGATGCCCTCGTCCCGCAGGCGCGTGCGCAGGTCGCCCTGGATGGTCTGCAGGAGCTGGTCGATCGCGGAGTCCAGATCGACCTGGTAGAGGAAGTGGACGCCGCCGCGCAGGTCGAGCCCCAGGCTCATGGGCTCAAGCCCGAGGAAACGCAGCCAGCCGGGCGTTCGGGGCGCCAGCGTCAGGGCGACGATGTGAAACGGCATGGCCTCGCCGAGCGCCTGGCTGCCGCTCAGTTGGGAGGCAACGTCCGGGAAGCGCACGACCACCGCCTCGTCTTCCAGGACTACGGACGAAAAGTCGATTTCCTGCTCGTCCAGGGCGACGACGACCTGCCCGCGGACGATGTCCGTCATGGCGATGCCGTCTTCGCGGGTGATCTGCAGCGCGGGGTCGTCGCCGTAAATGTTCGGCAGCGCGAACAGTGCGCCGCCGGCGATCACGGCGAGCACCAGGATGTTGACCCAGAGTGGATATCGATTCATGGGAACTCGATCAGGCGTTCTTGACCGTGCCCGGGGGCATGACCCCGGAGATCGTGTTGCGCTGCACTTTCAGGGAGACGCCATCGGCGACCTCGACCGTGACCCAGGATTCACCGACCTTGGTGACCTTGCCCAGCAGGCCGCCGCCGGTGACCACTTCCTGGCCGCTGGCGAGTTCGGACACCATCTGCCGGTGCTCCTTGGCGCGCTTGCTCTGGGGGCGGATCAGGAGGAAATAAAAGAGCACGAAAATGACGATCAGCGGCAGGAACTGGATGATGGGATTGGCTGCCCCGCCCGCCTGGGCCCATGCTGCGCTGATGAAGAAATCCATGGTCTGTTCGCTGCGGATGATCCGAAGAGCGCGGTATTATGACATAGGCGGCGAGGGAACTTCCCGATTCCGATCCGACATGCGGGAAGTCGTGAACGAACGGTCGCCGACCCGGATTTGTCGCCTTTGCATCGGTTGCGCGGCATTGTACGTGAAGTCGTTGGAGGTACGGCAACGATGACGAGCAACGCACATTCCCCGGGACCGCCCGATCGGATTCGGGATCATCGGGAGCGACTGCGAACCCCGGGCTTGCGGTCGATTCGAATTTGCGTGCCTGACACACGGTCGCCCGAATTTCGCGCGGATGCGCACCGCCAGTCGCTGGCGGTGGCCCGCCGCCCCGACGCGGATCCGGATCAAGCGTTTGTCGAAGCGATATCGGACGACGATCCGGAATAATATCCGCGAAGTCTGAATTGTGTCGGGCACCCCGCAAGGGAATGGAATAACTGCGGGAATTGCATGCAAATCGCCCTCGGACAATTTTGGGAGGGTGGTATATTGCCTACCCTGAGGCAAGCCGAAGTGCGCAATGATTCCGGCATCCGGGTCGAGCGAACATCCATAGGTGATCGATACCCTTGCGAAGGAAGAACGCTCCGAGCGGATGTCCCGCATCCGGAGCCGGGACACAGGCCCCGAAATGGCCGTGCGCGGGATTGTCCATGGGATGGGGTATCGATACCGATCGCATCGGAGCGACATGCCCGGCACGCCGGATCTCGTTTAGTTTGGGAGTGCGAGATCAAGCAGGAGTCGCGACTTCGGCAACGTATCGGGGAATTCTTGGGGAGGCCGGGAGTTGAAGTCGATTGAGTTGTTTGTGGGCGCCGGCGGGCTCGCCATGGGCCTCGGCCAATCGGGATTCAGTCATGAACTTGTGGCTGACCGGGATGGTCACTCCTGTGCGACGATCCGGGCGAACCAGGCGACCGCTCATCCCGCCGTGGAGGGATGGCCGCTCCGGGAATGCGACGTGCGGGATCTGAACTATCGTTCCCTCGGGACTGAAATCGATCTCGTGTCGGGCGGGCCGCCATGCCAGCCGTTTTCTCTCGGCGGGAAGCACCATGGTCCCCTCGACAAGCGCGACATGTTTCCGGAAGCGATTCGCGCCGTGCGGGAACTGGCCCCAAAGGCGTTTATCTTCGAAAATGTCAGGGGCCTCCAGCGCCCATCGTTCTCCCGATACCTCGAATACATACGAGACTATCTCGCGTTACCCGAATTGACAGCCAGAGATGGTGAGAGTTGGATCGATCATGCGGACCGGCTCAGGCGGCACGCCGTTGCGACGAATGCGTTTGCCGGGATTTCCTACCGTGTTTCAATGGCCGTTCTCAATGCCGCGGACTTCGGCGTGCCGCAAAGACGGGACAGACTGATACTGGTCGGGTTCAGGTCGGACCTGGATGTCGAGTGGTCGTTCCCCAAGCCCACACATTCGCTGGACGCCTTGCTCTGGGACAAGTGGGTATCCGGCGCCTATTGGGACCGCCATGAAGTAGACCACCCTGAGCGGGCGTCGGCGCCCGACCGCCTCAGACGCCGAGTTTCGCGCTTGCAGGGATTCGACTTTCCCCCGCCGCTGCGACCTTGGCGCACGGTTCGCGATGCGCTCGCCGGTCTGCCCGACCCTGAACATCGAGCTTCGGAGTGCGGGCACGTGCCCAACCATCGGTACCAACCCGGCGCAAGGCCGTATCCCGGACATACCGGGAGCGCCTACGATGAGCCGGCCAAGGTACTCAAGGCGGGAGACCACGGCGTTCCCGGCGGGGAAAACATGCTCGCTCGCCCCAACGGAACGTGCCGATACTTTAGCGTTCGCGAGGCCGCCCGTCTCCAGACGTTTCCCGACGATTACCAATTCCCCGGTTCGTGGACCGAATCGATGCGTCAGATAGGCAATGCCGTACCGGTCATGCTTGGCCACGCGCTCGGTGAGGCTATCCGGACTCGCTTGGAGGACACGATGGCCAGACCGAAATCTGAAACAAGAGAGCGCCGCGTCGCCGAAGCGGCCCTATAATCCGCTGGACAAGAAGAACCTCGGCGTCACGAGTTGCGGACGAAAAATCCGGTACCGCAGGCTGACGAGGCACGGTGGGAATCGTTGTAGAGCACTCAATCCGAGGCTTCGGCCCTGGCCTGCTCCCCTGCCCACTCGACGAACCGACCCCGCTCGATGGAGGTGCGCATCTTTCCCATCAGGTCATGGTAGAAATGAAGGTTGTGAATTGTGGCCAGCGTTGAGCCTAGTATCTCGTTGCACTTTTGCAGGTGGCGGATGTACGCGCGGCTGTAGCTGCGGCAGGCGGGACAGGAACAGGCGGAATCCACCGGCCCCGTGTCGTCCCGATATCGGCCGTTGCGAATGTTGATCTTGCCGTTGTGGGTGAATAGTTGTCCGTTGCGCGCGTGGCGGGTGGGAATGACGCAGTCGAAGATGTCCATTCCGCGGGCGACGGCGCGGATCAGATCCTGCGGCGTGCCCACGCCCATCAGGTAGCGTGGCCGCTCCCGGGGCATCGCGGGTTCCAGCGCTTCCAGAACGGTGAGGCGTTCGCCTTCCGACTCGCCCACGGCCAGACCGCCCACGGCATAGCCGTCAAAACCGATCTCCGCCAGTGCATCCACCGAAGCCTGCCGCAACGAAGGGTAGATGCCTCCCTGCACGATTCCGAAGAGCGCCGCGGATGAGTTCGCCGGTTTCAGGGCGTCGAACTGCCGCCGGCTGCGCGCCGCCCAGCGCAGGGACAGTTCCATGGAAGCGCGCGCGTCGCGCTCGCCGATGGGGTAGGGGGTGCACTCGTCCAGCACCATGACCACATCGGCGTCGAGATGGTGCTGGACGGTAATGGAACTCTCCGGAGTCAACCTCACCAGGTCGCCGTCGACGGGTGAGCGGAATTCCACCCCTTTCTCGTCGAGTTTGCGCAGAGACTTGAGGCTCCACACCTGAAACCCGCCCGAGTCCGTCAGCAGCGGCCCGCGCCATCCCATGAACTCGTGCAGGCCGCCGTGGGCGCGAATGACCTCCACTCCGGGCCGCAGCATCAGGTGAAAGGTATTGCCCAGGATGATCCGGCTGCCAGCGGCGCGGAGTTGTTCGGGGTCGACGGCCTTTACTGTGCCGTAGGTGCCCACGGGCATGAACGCGGGAGTTTCCACCACGCCGCGGGGGAAGGTCATTCGGCCGCGGCGTGCGGCACCGTCTGTGTTCAGCAACTCGAATTTCATGGCTCGATCAGCATGGCGTCGCCGTAGCTGAAGAACCGGTAGCCTTGGGCCACGGCGTGACGGTACGCTGCAAGCACGCGGTCGCGGCCCGCGAAGGCGCAGACCAGCATCAGCAGAGACGATTCCGGCAGGTGGAAGTTTGTAATCAGCGCATCCACCACGCGAAACCGGAATCCGGGCCGGATGAAGAGTGACGTCTCACCGTCAAACGGCTGGAGCAGCCCATCGGCGGCGGCGCTTTCCAGGGCGCGAACCGTGGTCGTGCCCACTGCAATAACACGCCCGCCCTGCTGCCGTGCTCGCTGAATTTGCGCGCACAATTCCGGTGTCACCCGGCACCATTCGGAGTGAAGGCGATGATCTTCGATGCGTTGCGTTCGAACCGGGGCAAAGGTGCCGATGCCCACGTGCAGGGTCACAAATGCAGTCTCCACACCGCGCCCGCGAATCGCGTGAAGCAGGTCCGCGTCGAAATGCAATCCGGCCGTCGGGGCCGCGACGGAGCCGTCATCCCGCGCGTACACCGTCTGGTATCGGTCCCGGTCTTCGGGTGCCGCGCTGCGTCGGATGTACGGCGGCAGCGGCACTTCGCCGTGCGCTTCGAGGAGTGGCACGATATCGGTGTTGAATTGAAGCCGAAACAGCGAACCGCGCCTGCTCAGCACCCGGACGCTCGAACCGTTGGCGAGGCACACTTCGGCCCCGTCGCCAGGACTGCGGCTGGCCCTGACCTGCGCCGTCGCCGTGCGCTTGCCGGTAATGCGCTCCAGCAGCAGTTCCACCCGCCCTCCCGTGGGCTTGTGGCCGCGCAGGCGGGCGCGGATGACACGGGTGTCGTTCAGAACAAGCAGATCGCAGGGCTCGAGAAAACGGGGCAAATCCGTAAAGCGCCGATCTTCCGTGGAATCGCCCTGGACAACCAGCAGACGGCTCGCCGAGCGCTCGGGCAACGGTTGTTGGGCGATGAGTTCCGTCGGCAAATCGTAGTGAAATTCGGTACGGTCCATGGTGCCGCGATTGTAGCCCGTGGCAATAGTCGCGCGAGCACCGAGACCGGCGAGTCGCCCGGCCGGCAAGGCGCGAGGAGGGAGAATATCGGGAATATTCGACCGGCGAGCAACGCAGGCAGCCGGGATGCATCGTCGTTTGATCAGCCGTCTTCGGCGCGGCGGTCTTCCGCCCAATGCAGCTACGGCAGTTGTGCGTTGCGTGGCGCGCGCGGAGGGCGTAGTTTCAGGTTTTCCACCATTCAAGCAGAGAGTTTCGATATGACGGTCATCGCCAGGCGCCTGTCTCGCATCAAACCTTCTCCGACCAACGTGCTGACCGGCAAGGTGGCCGAACTGAAAGCCGCAGGCCGCGACATCATCGGGCTTGGCGCGGGCGAACCCGACTTCGACACGCCCGACAACATCGGGCTGGCGGGCAAGCGGGCCATCGATAAGGGCCAGACCCGGTATACGCCGGTGACGGGCACCATGGAACTGCGGCAGGCAATCTGCGGCAAGTTCGCGCGCGAAAATGGACTCGACTACGCGCCCGACCAGGTGATCGTCAGTTGCGGCGGAAAACAGGTGCTCTACAACGCGCTCATGGCGACGCTGGATGCCGGCGACGAGGTCATCATCCCGGCGCCGTACTGGGTCTCCTATCCCGACATGGTTCTCCTCGCCGAGGGAACGCCGGTGGTCGTGGAGGGCCGGGAGGCGAACGGATTCAAGCTGACGGCCGGGGAACTGGAGGCCGCGATCACCCCGCGGACAAAGTGGGTGATGCTCAACTCGCCCAGCAATCCCACGGGCGCCGCCTACACGCGTGAGGAACTCAAGGCGCTGACCGATGTGATCCTCCGGCACGAGCAGGTCTGGGTCATGACGGACGACATCTACGAGCACATTGTCTACGACGGGTTCGGGTTCACGACCCCGGCCCAGGTCGAGCCCGGGATCCTGGACCGCACGCTGACCATCAACGGCGTGTCCAAGGCGTATGCGATGACCGGTTGGCGTTTGGGCTACGGCGCCGGCCCCGTCGAACTGATTCGTGCGATGACCGTGGTGCAGTCGCAATCCTCCACGCACACCTCGTCGGTCAGCCAGGCGGCATCGGTTGAGGCCCTGAACGGCCCTCAGGATTTCCTTGAGCCGCGCAACCAGGCGTTCAGGGAACGACGGGAACTCGTGGTTTCAATGCTGAACGAGACGGAAGGTGTTTCCTGCCGGACGCCCGAGGGCGCCTTTTACGTTTATCCGTCCTGCGGGGAGTTGATCGGCCGGACGGCGCCCGACGGAACCGTCATCAAGGATGACCCGTCGCTGTGCACGTACCTGCTGGAGAGCGAGGGCGTGGCGGTGGTGCCGGGCGCGGCGTTCGGGATGTCGCCCTATTTCAGGGTTTCCTATGCCGCTTCGACCGAGGAACTGACCGAGGCCTGCCTGCGGATTCAGCGGGCATGCGCGGCGCTGCGTAGGCTAGGATAGCGCTGACACGCGCCGGCAGCCTGAATGACGATGCGACCGAAGCCCCGCAATGCAGACACCTCGCCGCTGGCCGCAAGGCTAAGCCGGGAGATCGAGGGGGAAGTCCTTTTCGATGCGTTCAGCCGCGGCCGCTACAGCACGGATGCCTCTGTTTACCAGATCCAGCCGATCGGCGTGGTCGTGCCGCGCTCCCGGCAGGATGTGCTCGCGGCGGTCCAGATCGCCGCCGAGCAGGGCGTCCCGATCCTGCCCCGGGGCGCCGGGACATCCCAGTGCGGACAGACCGTGGGCGAGGCGCTGGTCATCGATGCGAGCAAATTCCTTCGCGAAGTCCGGGCATTCCGGCCGCCGGAACGCACCATTTCCGTCGATCCGGGCATTGTCCTGGACGAGCTGAACCGGTTCCTGAAACCTCACGGGTTGTTCTTCCCGGTCGACGTCTCGACTGCAAGCCGCGCGACCATCGGCGGCATGGCCGGCAACAACAGCGTGGGCGCCCGTTCGCTGCACTACGGACACATGGTGGACAACGTCATCGGCATCCAGGCCGTGCTCGCCGACGGGGAGTTGCTCGACTGCCGCCCGCAGGGTACCGCGCGTCTGGACCGAAGCAACGGCAATGGCCCCGCGCGACCGGACCGCCACGGCGGCAATGGCGCCGGGCAGCTTGGCCGACGCAATGGCAATGGCTCCGGCAGCGACCGGCTCGGCGCTCTGACCGACAGGATGCGTCAGCTCTACGCGCGCAACGCCGATGAGATTGACCGGCGTTTCCCCAAGGTCCGTAGAAACGTGGCCGGCTACAACATCAATCGGCTGGGACGCGAGGACCTCAACTTGGCCGATCTGCTGGTGGGCTCCGAAGGCACGCTGGCGTGGTTCCAGGAGATCGAACTTGCGCTGCAGCCGATCCCGGCGCACAAGGTTCTGGGTATCTGCCATTTCCCGACGTTTCACCAGGCGATGGAGTCCGTCCAGCACATCGTCACGCTCGACCCCGCCGCCACGGAACTGATCGATCGAACCGTTCTTGAACTGGCTGCGGATATTCCGGCGTTCAGCTCGTCCCTGCGCAGCTTCATCCGCGGGACGCCCGTGGCGGTGCTGCTGGTGGAATTCGCCGGCGATGACCTCAAGGAACAGTTGCGAAACCTGGATCGGCTTGAGGAACTCATGGGCGACCTGGGGTTGCCTGGCAGCGTACTTCGTGCTGAATCGGCGGCATTGCAGGCCCGGGTCTGGTCGTTGCGCAAGGCGGCCCTGAACATCGTCATGTCCATGAAGGGCGACGGCAAACCCATTTCCTTCGTCGAGGACTGCGCCGTTCCGCTGGAGAATCTCGCGGATTACACGCGGCGCCTGACCGACGTGTTCTCCCGGCACGGCACCACGGGAACCTGGTATGCGCACGCGGGAGCGGGCTGCCTGCACGTGCGCCCGATACTCAATCTGAAGGCGGACAGCGACATCGCCAACTGGCGTTCGATCGCCGCTGAAGCGCATGCCATGGTCCGCGAATACAAGGGCACCCACTCCGGTGAGCATGGCGACGGCCTGGTCAGGTCCGAGTTCCTGGAGCCGATCCTCGGCACGCAGATCGTGTCCGCATTTCGCGAGGTGAAGGACAGTTTCGACCCGGACGGGCGATTCAATCCGGGCAAGATCATCGATCCGCCGCGCATGGACGAGCGCAGCATTCTGAGATTCTCCGACCGGTACCAGCCGTCGCAACCGGCGGAATCGCTGGACTGGTCGGCATGGGGCGGCCTCCATCGGGCCACCGAAATGTGCAACAACAACGGGGCCTGCCGAAAGGCGGCCGGCGGCGTGATGTGTCCGTCCTTTCGAGTGACGCAGGACGAGAAGCACGTCACCCGCGGCCGCGCGAACAGCCTGCGGCTGGCGCTGACCGGGCAGTTGCCTGCCGACGCGCTGACGTCGAAGGAACTCTACGAGACCATGGACCTCTGCGTGGGCTGCAAGGCGTGCAAGCGCGAGTGCCCCACGGGCGTCGACGTGTACCGCATGAAGATCGAGTTTCTCAGCGCCTACAGGAAGCGCCGGGGGCTGACCTGGCGCGATCGCATCATCGCCTTCCTGCCGAGGTACGCACCCTGGGCGGCCAGGTTCGCGCCGCTTGCCAACAGCGTCAATCTGGGTTGGCCGGGGCGTTTGCTGCGGAAGTCGGTGCTGGGTTTCACGGCTCGGCGGCCGCTACCCGCGTGGCGCCGGGATATCTTTCCCGGCGCCGTAGAGACGGATGCGGCCGAACGGGGCGCGGCCGAAGGAAGCAAGGTTGAACGCACCGCCAACGGGTCGGACGTGGTTCTGTTGGCCGATACCTTCAATACCTATTTCGAGCCCGAATCGGCGCGGGCTGCGTTGAACGTGCTGACAGCCGCCGGCTATCGTGTCGTCACCCCGAAACCGGTTGACGGTACTCGGCCCTTGTGTTGCGGACGAACTTTTCTCAACGCCGGACTGGTAGATGAGGCAAGGACCGAAGCGCGGAGGGTCATCGAGACGCTAAAACCCTACGTCGAGCGAGGCGTGCCCATCGTCGGACTGGAGCCGTCGTGCCTGCTGACCCTGCGGGACGAATTTGCCGCGATGCTGCCGGGCGAGGATACAGCGGCGCTGGCACGACAGGCGATGCTGTTCGAGGAGTTTCTGGCGGCGGAGCACAAGTCCGGTCGGCTGAAACTGCCGCTGAAGGCGCTGGAGCGGGCGCAGTTGCTGTTGCACGGGCACTGTCATCAGAAGGCCTTCGACCAGGTGTCGAGCGTGGAAGAAGTGTTGCGCCTGATCCCGGGCGCGGAGGTCAAACTCATAGACTCGGGATGTTGCGGCATGGCGGGTTCGTTCGGGTACGAGGCCGAACACTATGAAACGTCCATGAAAATGGCGGAACTGGACCTGTTGCCGCGGGTCCGCGAGGCGGACGGTAATACGTTGATCGTGGCCGACGGCACGAGCTGCCGGACCCAGATCATGCACGGCGCCGAACGCGACGCCTTGCACGTCGCCCGCGTACTGGAACTCGCGCTGGATGGGCCATAGCGGCCCGACCTCGAAAATGGGTGCGGGCTGCGCCGCCAATGCCAGGCTGACGAGGCAAAGTGTGCCGACGGCTGATGTGCGAATCGCGAACATGCCGGTGCTCCGCCGACCCGCTACTCCACAATCACCTTCGTGACGCCTTCCTGAACATCGGCCAGGTCCGTGACGCGGATATCGATCCGCTGACCGTCGGTGTCAAAGGTATAGCGAATCCGGCGGCCTTCCTCGTCGAGGAATCGCAGCGACTGCTGGAACCACGCGGGCGGCGGAAAACCCGCCGGCGACGTGCCTTCGAGAATATAGAGCCGACTCGCGTTCAGGTGTATGGCGACGAACGAGCGCGAGCCGTCAGCATGGGTGAACTGCATCTGGTGACCTTCGATCTTGTCGATATCGACCCAGCCTTCATAGGTGATCTCTCCATCGGCCGCGCGAACTCGCTCGCGAATCTGCTGGGCCTCGTGGGCCATCGACGCTCGTACGTCCATCACCCAGAAGCGCGCGCCCGAACTCGCATCGGTCTGGTCGGGCCGTTCCCGGTGCCTCGTTTCGGCCTCGGTGTAATCGACCACGGTCAGGGCGTAGTGGCTGTGGCCGTCGTTGAGGGTATACACGCGGGCGGGAAAGACCACGTCGTGGGCCGACATCCGCGTGGTTTCCTCCACCTCGGGCATGCCGGGAAAGATCATCGCAAACCGGTCGGGCAGGTTGACGTACTCGACCCACTCCTGGGAAAGAGCCGCTCCGCCCGGGAAGAGCACGATCGCAGCAAGAGCGAGCAATCTCGAACGCATCAGTCCCAATGCCTCTCGATGCCGTCACGTCCGGTCATGTAGCCGAGCAGACAGCCGTTCGAACCATCCCTGAGCCGATGACAACGTGCCGTGACGGCGTCACCGACCCGGACCGTGTCGCGGGTGACGCCGTTTCTTGCAACTTGTACGGGGTTGGCTGCTTCAATGGACCAAAGCTCGGGTTCGCCATCGTCACCGCTGACTTCCAGGTAAATCCAGATGTGGGGGTTGATCCAGAGAAGGCTCGTGACGGTTCCGCTGACATTCAGGTATTCCGTCATGGCGTAATTGGCATGGGAATGGTGCGAGCGGGCGGGTGCGCCCATCAGCAGGCATGCGGCCATGAGGATCATGACGCAACGCAACATTTCCTGACTCCCCAGCTCTTGACGGCCTGATAAATGGATGCCTGCCAACCCTTCATGATGTTCTCGTTGGCGGCGGCCCGGTAGCCGCTTCCCCAGAGCGCGCCGTACTGTCCGCCGCCCTGGCTGCGTTTTCCGAACGGCGGATAATGCGCGTAGGTGACGGCGTCTCGAATCTCGTCCATGCTGTCGACCATGGGCACGATGACGCCGAGCGCGCCTATATCCGTCGCTTTCTGGATGTCGCCCTCGGTAGCCGCAGGTATCCGGATGAATGGAATCGCCGGCGCGTCCCGGCACGCCCAGATCATCCTGGCGGCGTCCGTATATGTCAGCGGGCTGTGCTGCATCTCGATCCAGATGAAGTCGAAGCCTGCGTCGGCCACCGCGCAGTAGATGTCGGCGTCGGCCGTCGCCACCGTCGCACCGACCACCTGGCGGCCTTCGGCAAGCTTCTGCTTGACCGTATTGAAGAGGGGTGTTTGTTGCGATTCGGCTGTCGGGGAGAAGCCGAAAGACATGGCAACCGTGAGTGTGCAGATCTGCCAGAGGAGGAGCGGGCGCTTCATGGGTGTGGCCTCGTTGCGGTCCGGAACGTCTCCAGAGCAACGTACACCGCGCCCAGACAGGCTGCAACCCGGCGCCGCATCCGGACCCGGTGCGGCGCCGGGTTCTTGCCGCGGTCGGTTACGGGAACTCTACTTCGAGCGTCTCTTGGCGCTGTTCCCGCATGATCGTGAACTCGAGCGACTCGCCGCTCTCGAAGCTGGCCAGAATGCGCAGCGCGTGCTCCGCGCTGTTCGGCTCCCGGCCGCCGATGTCGAGGATCACGTCGCCGTCCATCAGCGCCGCAAGCGCGTCATCGGAGGGCGCACGAACCACCAGGATGCCGGTTTCCGTGCCGAAGTAGGCTCCAAGTTCGGGCGTCAGTTCCACCAGTTCCATATCCCCCCAGCGGCGCCTGAACGAAAGCAGCCGGTCGCCGATGTCGCCCCGACTCTCGAACAGTTCGCTCAGGTTGAAGCTCCGGTTGCCCGTTTCCTCATCACGGCCGAAGAACGCCCTGGACGACCCTGCGACGATCTCGATTTCCTCTTCGTCGCCGTCACGAATGATCGTGAGCAGCACGGTGTCGCCGGGCGAGACATTTTCCATCTGCCCAACGAGAAGCTGGGCCGGGGAGTCGCCGCCGAGTTCGGCGCCGTCCATTGCCACGATAATGTCTCCGGTCGCCAACCCGCTGTCGTCCGCAGGGCCGCCGGGGGTCACGCCATCGACTTGTACGCCTTCCTCGGCGTCACTGATGTTGATGCCCAGTACCGCGGGCCTCGATATGATTCGCAAGCGGCTGACGACCGGGCCGGCCGCCTGAGCGGACAAGCGGGCGACTTCGCGTGCGGCCTCTTCCAGCGCCTGTCGGGCTTCCTGAAGCTCCGAGCGAGCTTCCTGCAGTTCCTCTCCCTCCTGGGAGTCTTGCGCACCAAGGGGCGCTGAGGCCGCAGCCAATCCCATTGCGGCGATCAGTGCCAAAAGAGCAGATCTGGTCATGATTCCAATTCCTTCAGTTCAGTGTCCTTCCTTACAGATGCGGCTAGAACCCGAAACGTTGCGCCTCGGCGTACCGCACCCGCACCAATGCGTTCATCAGGTCCACGCGTTCCTGCCACAATGCCATGGTCTGCTCCGGCTGGAGCCCGTCCACGCTGGAGTACATGAGTACCTGGTCCACCTGGCCGATACGGTCCTGGAGCCCTGAAATCATGGTGGCCGTGCCGGCGTTTACCAGCCGTGGCCGATACGGAATCTCGTTCAACAATCGCTCCAGACGTGCCGATTCGCTGGTGAGCGACGTATACGCGGCGGCGCCACCGAACCCGGAGGGGGCAACAGCGGTCAAGGGTCCCTCGGCAATGATCGTACCCGGAGGCGGACCTTGCGGTATGCCGAGGTAGCGCACGCCCAGAATTGCAACCGCCGCGACGGCTGCGGCGATGCCGCCCCGCAGCGGCCATTGCGCGCGGCGCAGGAACCGCGTCCCCGGGTTGCCGCCGGAGGTCTTTCCGAGCGCCGTGGCGGCGCTATCGGTTCGGGATTGTCCTGTCGAACGTGATCGAGGCCGTTCGGGCGATGTCGCGCGACGCGTGCCGGGACCGCTTTCGAGCTCCAGAAACACCTTCGCGCGGACGCCAGGCGGGGGCGTCAACTCCGGCAATTTCCGCAGTCGGTCCCGGGTAGCCTCAAGGTGCGCGATTTCAGCCTGCAGTGCCGGCTCGGATTCCACCGCGGCGCGCGCTTCGGCGTCCACGGGCTCGCCGTCGCGAATGCTCAGCAAGTTTTCAGTGCCGGGGTACATGGTTGTCCTCCATCCTCGGGGATATCCCCTTCGAGCAATATGCGCAACCGCTTGTGCGCGCGAGCCAGTTGCGACTTCGAAAAGCTGGTCGTGCGGCCCATCATGGCGCCGATCTCCTTGTGCGTGTAGCCCTCCACATCGTGCAGCCAGACGACCGTTCGCGAGGTATCCGGTATCGCCGCCAGCGCACGCTCCAGGGCGACCTGGTGTTCCGCCTGCGGCGTTTGCGCCGGCGGGCAAAGGGATTCGATCGCCTCGGCATCCACGCGCCGCGAATGCCAGCCGGACCGCAGGTACATCAGGCACTTGTTGACGGCGATGCGCCGTACCCAGAAACCGATACCGGACTCGCCGCGGAAGGTCTCCAGCTTGCGCAGCACTTCGACAAAGGTTTCCTGGAGCACATCCTCCGCTAGAGCCGGCGAGACCAGCATGCGCCGCGCCAGCGTGTACACCATGGGGGCGAGAGCGTCGTACAGCCGCCCGTGTGCCGCCCGGTCGCCCCTTCGGGCGTCGGCGACTGTCGTCGAATCCACATGCGGTACTTGAGCGCCCATCGTTCTACGGTATTGGATGCATGGAGAGGTAAAAAGGTTTCAGCCGGGTTCTCACGAATGCTGGGCCGTGTACGGCATTTTCGGCGCGAGCGGAAAAACGTTGGCACGAACGTGGCCGGATACGGGCGACGAGCCGGTGGTTTCACTCGCCCCAGGGATCGAATACCGCTACGCCCGTAGGCTTGAAGTCGCCCGTATTGCGCGTGACGACGGTCATTCCATGCGCCATGGCGGTGGCTGCAATGGCCGCATCGCGCCAGGGTTTGGGGTCGGGCACGTGCAGCGCGGCCGCGCGCAGGGCCACATCTGCGTCGAAGGCCAGAATCCGCGCAACGAATTCCGGCAGGACGACACGGGAAATCCAGCGTCGCAGCAGCGCGCCCTGGGCCACGTCGCGAGGCTCCATCAACCGCACGCCCATCTCGAGCTCCATCACTGTGATGGCGCTGAGGTAGAGATCGGAGCGCGCAACACTCGCCGCCCATTCGGCCACGCCCGCGCCGAGCCGCGTCGGTCGTTCTCCGCCTAACCTATTGTTTTCACTACCCTCATCACGCCACTTCACGCTTGGGCACGACTTATGTCCGTCTACAGCCCGCGACAGAGCGGGCGGCGCCAAGAGAGGCGACGGACCGACGGCAACGATGACCCACTTCTTGGGCTATACCGCCGTTCATGGTCGCCGCATTCGACACTTTGAGCGTCGCGAAGGCGTTGCAGGCGGCCGGGTTCGATCAGGCGCAGGCTGAAGCGGTCGCCTCGGCGATCCGCTCGGGCCAGGGAGAATTGGCGACCAAGGACGATGTTGCGGCGTTGCGAGGCGAGCTGGCGGGGTTGCGGTCCGGGCTTGACGCGCAGCAGGCTGACTTGGGCGGGCTGCGCGCCGAGGGCGTGACGGCGAGGCGCCCATCCTTGTGGCCTGAATCCGTCCGCGGACGATCCTGTCCGCCGGTCGATCTGTTTCCTGCCGCTGCGGGGCGTCCTGTCCCTGCGCCGGGCCAGTCCGCAATTTCTTCTCAAACAAACCACAATACGACAACGACCGCCGCGGACAAGCGCAAACGCTCATTGCGCCCGTCCAACGAACCGCGATACTCAGGGGTCCAAATCATGAACGTTCGAAAGTCTTTGACCGCCGCGTTGGCGTTTCTTTTCCTGGGATGGTCCGCCGCGCAGGCGGAGCGATACACCGTTCCGTTGTTCCTGGCGCCGGGCACATCGGGCGATCCGCAGGGTGTGCTGAGGTTGGTCAACGACACCGGGGACGCCGCCACTGTGCGGGTCTTCGCCATTGCCGACGACGGCACGCGCACCGGTCCGGCGACCATCGCGCTGGGCGCGTCCGCGGCGGTGCAGTTCGACGCCACGGAGCTCGGGTCGGCCAATGCGGCCAAGGGGCTGAGCGGCGGGCTCGGCAGGTTCCCGGGCGATGTGCGCCTGTCGATCGACTCCGACACGCCCATCGTGCCCCTGGCCTTCGCGCGGTCGTCCGACGGCACGTTGAGCGCGATGCACGACACGGTGCGCCCGGCCTTGACCGAGGGGGAACCGCACCGCTACGAGATTCCCGTGTTCAATCCATCGACTGACGTCACCCGGGCCAGCCGCCTGCGGCTGATCAACCCTGGAGCCATGTCGACGGCGGTGACGATCGCCGGGCGCGACGACGGCGGCGCGGCGGCCGCTGGCGGCGACGTGACGCTGACGCTGACGGCCGGCGGGGCGAGGACCCTGACGGCGCGGCAACTGGAAGCCGGCGCCGCGGGCCTGACGGGCCGACTGGGGGCGACCGCCGGCGGGTGGCGCCTGACGGTGTCCTCGGACCTGCCCCTTCAGGTGGTGAATGTCGTCGCGTCCTCGACCGGCCGCTGGAACAACCTCTCCACGACCGCCGTGCGGGGCGCGGCGCCGGAGGATCCGGCCGGCTTCAACGATCGCTTCGTCGGCCAAAGCGCGATTCTGGAAACGGGAGGCGGCCGCAGCTCTTTTGCGATCATGGCGAACGGCCGGTTCTCCGAAACCGCGCGGGTCGACGGGATGGCCGCGACTTCCGAGGGCGGCTACGACTATGTCGCGCTGGGTCCGGACGCGGGCCAGTTGACACTGGATTATGACGACGGCAGTCGATGCCGGGCGAGTCTGTATTTCTCCTCCCGCACGGGCGGCTGGTACGCCTCGCGCTGCGCGGGCGGCGCCGGCCCGGGCGATACGTGGTCGGGCGGGAACTGGTTCGTGGAGGGCGAGGAGGACGATGGCGGCGGCGATGGCGGTCCCATCCAAACCACCTATGGGGTGAATGACGCATTGCCCGGCGTGCCCACATCGGGAACCTTCATTCCGGCGCGATTGTCCGGTGCAAGCGTTCGGGCTTCCGGCGGCAGCACGACGATCGCCATGAACGACGGCGGGCATATCGAACTCAACGACGGCACGCGCTACACCTGCGCGTCGTCCGGCGGCTGCACGATCGTGAACGGGAAGGTCACCGCGGGCACGATCGAGGGAGGCACGGCCGGCGGCGGCACGGGGCCGGGTGCAGGAGCGATACAGCGTCTGACCGACCACGATGCAAGTGACCGCCGTCCCTCGTGGTCTCCGGACGGCCGGCGCATCGCCTTTCATTCCTACCGCGACGGCAACTGGGAGGTGTACGTCATGGACGCCGACGGCGCCAACCCGCGGAGATTGACCGACCACGATGCCGTCGACACCTATCCGACGTGGTCTCCGGACGGTCGGCGCATCGCCTTTGAATCCAACCGGGACGGCAACTTGGAGGTGTACGTCATGGACGCCGACGGCGGCAATCCTCAGCGTTTGACCGACCACGATGCAAGTGACCGCCATCCCTCGTGGTCTCCGGACGGTCGGCGCATCGCCTTTCATTCCTACCGCGACGGCAACTGGGAGGTGTACGTCATGGACGCCGACGGCGCCAACCCGCGGAGATTGACCGACCACGATGCCGTCGACACCTATCCGACGTGGTCTCCGGACGGCCGGCGCATCGCCTTTCATTCCTACCGCGACGGCAACTGGGAGGTGTACGTCATGGACGCCGACGGCGCCAACCCGCGGAGATTGACCGACCACGATGCCGTCGACACCTATCCGACGTGGTCTCCGGACGGCCGGCGCATCGCCTTTGAATCCAACCGGGACGGCAACTTGGAGGTGTACGTCATGGACGCCGGCGGCGACGGGACGGGGCAGTATCCTCTACCACGTTTCGCCGCCGGTAGCGGTCCGGGCGACCTGACCTTCACCGCCGGCACTGCGATCACTGACTTGACGTTGCCCGCGGCCGGCGGTGGCGACGGCCCGCGGACCTACAGTCTCTCGCCCGGGGTTCCCGGTCTGATATTCAACGCCACCGCCAATGTGCGCGAATTGACGGGCACCCCGACGAGCGCGGGTACGTACAACATGACGTACCGGGTCAGGGACACCGACGGGGACACCGATTCGCTGACCTTTACCATCACGGTAACCGAGCCGGCCTCCGAGCCGGACCTGGCGGTGGAGTCCGCCTCGGTCAGCGACGGCAGCCCGAGCGCCGGTGCGTCCTTCACGCTCCGCGCGACGGTACGCAACCGGGGCGACGCGCGCTCCGCCGCCACGACGCTACGCTACTATCGCTCCAACGACGCGACGATCTCCCGGAGCGACACGCAGGTCGGCACGGACAGCGTGAGCGGCCTGTCGGCGTCGGGCACGAGCGCCGAGTCCATTTCGTTGACCGCCCCGTCGAGCGCCGGCACCTACTATTACGGCGCCTGCGTGGATGCGGTCACGGGCGAATCCGACACGGACAACAATTGCTCCTCCGGGGTTCGGGTCGCAGTCGCCGACGACCCCACGGGGGGTTCCGGGGACGGAGCTTGCAGGGCCGGGTTGGTTGTAAATCCAGGCGGGAGTTGCACCTACAAGGGCTCAACCTTCAGGGTCAGCAGCTCGGGGGGGGGATCGATTTTGTTTTTCAGTTCGGGCGCTTCTATCGACACCAGAGGTTCCACGGTCAACGGCGTGCGTTGGAACTTCTACGCCACCAGGAACAGCGGCAGCAACAACTGGACGATTCATGTTGCGGATTGAACGTTGTACTTGCGGCATGGGAAGGCTCTTGTATCGGGGCACGGAGGGGCAAGGCGGACTGTGCGGTTACAACCCCACTGTCTCGGGCAGCGAATTTCGACTGGCGGCGGATATGACAATCGGCGGCAGGCGGGACAGTTATTCCAGCGAGAACACCGTTGTCGTCAATTGACAACGTTCCCTTCCGCGCCACGAATGACCATGTTGTTCAAAGGAGCGCAGGTCTCCGGCGCCTCGGACCGAGGGGCCGATACCTGATGAATCGACCGCGTCCGAGCAGCCGCGGGCACATGGGTTTCCATGGGTTCAATACGGCACGCAACGAGGCTTGGCGGTTAGCCGGCCTTATTGCCGTCGCCCTGCCGGTATCCGTTGTCCTGACCGGTTGCGCGGACGATGCCTTGTTGGTACGGGACGCGACGCCCATCGGCATGCCGGTCCCGATGACGCCGAGCCCGGTCCAGGCCTCGGAGCAACCCACGGCGGACGAATCCGGGACGAACCCGCCCACCGCCGAGGAAGACCAGGCCAGAAGGTACTTTGCCGCCATCGGTAGAGTCGTACTGCAAAACCACGCGGGCGACGACTTCTGGTCCGCCCCCGACATTTTCGTGCAGGTCCAGCGGCGGGACCCGGATATTCTGCAATCGATCCGTCTCGCGGAGGAACGTCTGGCGGTGCTTGGCGAGCGAAGGCGCGCCGCGGACGAAGAACTGCAACCGCTTCGGGCCAAACAACGGGACAGCGAGGCGACTCCGGGCGAGCCGCTCTCCCCGCCCCAGGCTGCAAGACTGGAGGAGCTGTCCCGCGACCCCGGAGATGTCTGCGACGACCCGTCGAGGCGCGCGTCGTGCGCCATGTGCACCCGCTACGACGAACGGCCCGTGTGCGTGGAATGCGAGGCATGCAACGAACGGCGTTGCCTGCTGGAGAAAAAGGCCGCGAGCGAGATCGTTCCCGGCCCACCGCTCACGCCGGCGGAGCGCGAGCGGCTACAGGAACTGGAAGGCGCGATCGCGCAAATCGCAAGCGACCGGCAGGAAGCGGAGCGGCGGACGCGGCGCCTATGGGATGCCATCACCGGGTACACGCATACGATTACGACCCCGGGCTTCGTTCTGGATTTCGGGGGCCGGGCCATCCAGGAAGTATTTCCCGGCGATGACGTATGGATCGCGGTGTACGACCGGGACACCGGCGCAGATGACCTGTACGGGTCGACGGCGCTCCATATCGGGGACGCCCTGCTGCGGGGAGGCGACGCGGTACTCGCGATGCCGAACGTGGAGTCCCTGGTCCTGATGATCGTTTCGCCGTGACCGCGCGCGCTCCAACCCGTCGCGCGCAGGGTCCGGCGCGGGCCGGGCCGGCGTCGCCGGGGAACCGGTCGTGTTGAGGAGTCTGCAATATTCCATTGGCGCTTCGGCTGTCGTTGTCCTGTGCACGGTTTCCGGGATGGCCGGTCTGGCCGCACAGGAGCGACTGCCGACCGTCCGTCACGATGTCGATCTGCGTTCCTGTCCGGCGTTTGAGTGCCCGGTCGTCGCCCGGCTTCCCATACTCAGTTCGGTGTACGTCCAGGACAAGGTCAAAACGAGGAACGAAGAAGATAACGAGGACGTGTATTGGGCCAATGCGGCTACCGAGGGCTCACGGCATTCAGGCTGGATGATCGGCAGCCATGTGGGCTATCCGGATTCATTCGCGCCGGTTCGCAATTGGCCTGTCGAGTCGTTCGGTTACTGCATGGGCGAGTATTGTCCCGACTTCAGTTTTACCCCGGATGGTCACTTTACGGTCATGTTCCCCGCCTGCTTCGACGGGTTGTGCCCGGACCCGCCCACCGAAGCCGATTGTTCCCCAGGCACGGAAAAGCGGGTGGTGGACGACCGGGTCCATTGTTTCTCGAGGGGCCGGCTGTACCGCGCCGGCGATGTCATTCGCGCGGGCGGTCCCGATTCTCATGAATTCCTGTACTTCGACAAGCGGGGGAGGCTTTGCGCCGACCCCTGGACGTGTCAATCGTACGGGGAGAACCGGGCGGTCGAATGATGCCGCCGATCGTGGATCGACCTGGGTTTGGGAGAAAAGCAATGGGAATCTGACGGTCGCAGCGTACGGGCTGGACCGACCTGGCACGACCCCTTTCGACCCGCGCTCGTAGCGGATTCTCAGCCCGGATATCCCTCGCGGGCACATCGACGGAGTGGGACGGATGCAAGTTCACTACGGCCCTGAACAGGACAAATAGGCGACCTTCGGACGACCGGTTCTGGAGTAACGCAGCATGAAAACGCTCGTTTGGCTGGCACTGGCCGCTTCAGTTGCGGTGTTTACCGTGAACGGCTGGAGGACAGCGCACTGGCTGCGCGAGCCAGCCGGGGAGGCTACCGGGGCCGACGCCGAACGGGCGGTCGTCGAGCGGGTTCTTGAGCGAACCCTGCGCGAGAGCCGCGCCGGCGTCGAGATGCCGGCTGTCGTTGCGCCCCCCGCGCCCGGTGCACGGCCGGACACGGTTGCCGCCCAACCGGTAACGGCGGTCGATGATCCTCAGGGCGCCGCCGAACGATCGGGATCAAGCGCTGTCGTGGCGCCGCAAGGCTATTCATACGGCACTTATCGCGGTTCCATGCAGCGCGCCCCGTCCAGCGGAGAGGTCGTCCGGCCGCCTCCGCAAATTCCCGCGTGGCTCGACCCCGCGGTGGCTCCCGAGGCGCTGCTCGAACAGGCGACGAGGTCCGGGCGCGATTTCACCTATGCGGTGCTGCGTCTGGGTCCGCGGGCAAACGTCCAGGCTCTCGACCGTGCCCTCCGCGCCCTTGGCGCGCGGATTGAAGGCGTCACCGGCGAATACGCGCGCGTGCGCGTTTCGGCCGAGCGCGGACAGCTCGAATCAATCGCCGGGCTGCCCGGCGTGCTCGGACTCGGCGCATTGCCGCCCGGGCAAAAGGCGCCGGAGTCGTTCGTGCAGGCGATGCGGTCCCGCGGCGCGTCCGAACTCGTGGCGGTTTACATCACGCTGATGAGCGCCGACCCGGCGGGCGAGTGGCGCCACGCGCTTGGCGGCCTGGGGATTGTCGTGGGCGCCTTCGACAGCGATCTGCGCAGCTACACGGCGAACATGCCGGCCTCGGCGCTGGCGCAAGTCATGGCCGCCGACTACGTGATGACCATCGAACCGATACCGGTGATAACCGCGAACCACGCGTCTTCCGTGCCGGTCATGGGCGTGGACGGCTTGCGCCAATACGTCCCGGCGCAAGACCGCTTTTCAGGGCTCACGGGCGAGGGCCTCGCCGTGGCCGTGCTCGACACCGGGCTCAACACCCGGCACGTGGACATCGCGCACGGTCGCGAGAGCATCTGCGGGGCCAGTTTCGTTGCCGACGAACACTGGGATCTCTGGCTGGACATGGACGGTCACGGCACGCACGTGTTCGGCACCGTCGCCGGTGCGGGGCGCGCGGACCCGCTGCTGGGCGGTATCGCCCCGGGGCTGAGCCACCTGCGCTTCGGCAAGGTGCTCTCGGCGCACGGATTCGGCAGCGGCGACGATATTCGCCGCGCCATGGACCATTTCTCGCGGCCCACAAGTTGTGCGTGGCAGGGGACGGTCTCGGAATCCGTCAAGCCCCTGATCGTCAACATGAGCCTGGCGGCGACGGCCCTTCACTTCTCCGGCCGGGGTGTCGGAGAGCGGAAACTGGACTCAGTCGTGCACGCCGACTCTCAATTGTACGTGGTGGCTCAGGCGAATTCGGGACTGCACGGGTTTTCCAACTACGGCACGGCGAAGAACTCGCTGGCCGTGGGCGCGGTGGAGGATTCGGGCATCATCGCACCGTTCAGCAGCCACGGACCCACGGCCGACGGGCGGCTCGCGCCCAATGTCGTGGGCACGGGCGTGTCGCTCACCTCGGCGCGCGGGCAGGCGTCCCTGAGCGGCCACGACACGTTCAGCGGCACGAGCATGGCCTCTCCCTCCGTCGCGGGCGTGGCCGCGTTGCTGATGCAGGCACGCCCGGAGTTCCGCAACCGGCCCGCGCTCACGCGCGCCCGGCTCATGGCCAGCGCCATACGCCCGGATGCTTACTTCGACAGCGGGAAGTTGCTGCCGGGCGACAACAGCGCAGGCCCCGGGGAGTTCAACAACCTGTACGGGCTGGGGCTGGTGTCGGCGCGGACCGCCGTGTTTTCAAACGACAGTGCGGGAGGCTGGCTCAACGGCAGTGCGAGCGCCGAGCCGGCGGACGGCGCCTACGAGTACGTCGACATCGACGTGCCCGAGGACGCGAGCCGGCTGGATGTCGTGCTGACCTGGGACGAACAGCCCGCCGACACGCTGACCCGGTCGGTACTGGCGAACATCGACCTCTGGGCCGACCGGGGTGCGGATTGCGGCGCCGACGCCTGCGGCGAGCACGCTTCGCGCTCGCAAGTCGACAACGTGGAATGGCTGCTGATCGAGGATCCCGCGCCGGGTGTCTACCGGATCAAGGCGGTGCCCGTGGAAACCTACGGCGAGAGCGTCGCCGCCGCCGTGGCATGGACGATACGCCGCGGGGAGGCGACGCCACGGCTTGAGGTGCACCTGGAAGAAACCTCCCCCTCCGATGTCGACAGCCGCTATCTCGTCGTCGATGTCACCGTCGAGTCCAGCGGATACGTGGCCTCCGGGACGACGATCCACCTCGGCTGCCGCATCGCCGGCGAGTCGGCGTGCTTCAACGTCAGTCATGCCTTTCTGCCCCACCGCAGCCGGGTATTTCGGGGCGACGGCCAGAGCCGGCCGCAGCCGTATGCCGGGGACGCGGTATCGAAGCCCATGTCCGTTGGCGAGGTTGCGGCGGGTTCACCGAGGCGCGCGCAGCTGTGGTTTCTGCGCGATGAGGTTCCGTCCGGCAGCACGCTGTATGTGGCCGCATCCGCGTGGAACGCGTTGGCTGCCGCGCGCAGCATCGAACTATCGGCGGATGGCTCGGAACCTCCCGACGCCCCTGCCACCGCGCCCCCTAACGACGGTTTCTCGGCGTCCGAACGCCTTTCGGGCGGCACGGGAGAGACGCGCCTGGACCTTGCGTTCGCCTCGCGCGAACCGGGCGAGCCGCGGGTCTCCGCCGGCAGCCGGACGCTGTGGTACGAGTGGGACGCGCCGGCCAACGGGCTTTTCAGGTACCGGGTCAGGGAAGCGGGTTCGGGCAAGCCCGCCGCCGTCGATTTCGCGCTGTTCAGGGGCGACACGCTGGCGGCTATGGAACCGGCGGCGGAAAAGCGCGGGAGCGAAATCAGCTTCGATGCGCAGGCGGGCGCCCGGTTGAGCTTGCGTATCGCCTCCGGTGGCATGGATCGGTATTCGGAGCAGGACTGGGATCTGCCGGTGCTGGCGCTTGAGTGGGAACCGGCCGACATTCGCCCCGGCAACGACGATTTCGACTTCGCTGCGACGATCGGGGGCGAGAGCGGTGCGGTTTCCTCGACCAACGAGGGGGCCACGCTCGAGCAATCGGAATTCTGGGGGGGGCTGGCCGCGACGGTCTGGTACGAATGGACCGCGGCCGCGGACGGGTTTGCCGAGTTCACCTTGGACCCCGATGAACTGACGCTCATGGCGTTCAGGGGCGCGGACATCGACGGTCTGCGCCTCGGTGCGGAGGGCTGGGAACACAGAGACGGTGCGATGGCTTTTGCCGTGCGGCGCGGGGACGTCTGGCGCATCGCCGTGGCCTCCGAGGATGCCGACGCCTCCGGGCTGCCCTTCACGCTGTCGTGGGAAATCCACCACGCCGATCCGCGCGCTGAGCGTCGATACAACGATTTCTTTGCCGATGCGGTCCCGATGGACGGATCCGAAGGCACGGTCGCGAACTTGTTCAGGCACGGCGACTACACGATTCCATACAGCGTGGAGGCATTGGAACCGCCGGCAACCGGCATCGCCACGGGCTGGTGGGTTTGGACCGCGCCCCGCGACGGGCGGTTCACCTGGCGGATGGACGGTTCGACGGCGTACCGGCTCGTTTTCTTCACCGGCGACGCCCTGGACAACCTGCAACCGATCGGCACGCTCGTCGGCGGGTCGGCGCTGGTGCTGGATGCTGCGGCGGATACGCGCTACTGGATCGCGCTCGGGCGCGCCCCGCAGGAGGTGGGGACCGACCCGTCCCGGCCGGGCGCGTTCAGTTGGGGCGTCTCGCCCGGCAACGACGACCGCGCGCAGGCGACTTCGATATCAGGGCCCGCGGGCTCGGTGGGCGCATCCCTGGTCCATGCCACGGCACAGGCGACGGAGCCCCGCTCGGCGGTGGGACTGGAGTCGGTGTGGTGGACCTGGCGCGCGCCCGCGGCCGGCTGGTACCGGTTCTCGGTCGAGGGCGACCCGCTTCACGCCATCGTTCAGATCTTTCCGGGCGGAGATCCCGGCACCGCCTCTTCGCGAGTCCTCGGCGACAGCGAGCGCGGCTTCCTGGCCAACGGGCGTGTCGAAGTGCATGTGTTCGTCCGCGCGGGCGAGCGCTACGACATCCGGCTGTCGCGCCGGCCCGGCGTCGATCCGGCGGGCTCGGACCTGTTGTTGTGGGCCGCGTCCGACGCCCCCGCCTACCTGTCCTACAAGGGTGCGATCACCGAGCAGTCGTTGATGTCCAATCCTGTGTTCGACGGTTTCCGGTCGCCTCGGCACCTGGCCATGACCGACGACGGAATGTACCTGTTCAGCACCACGGATTCGCAACTCTACGCGTTTGTCCGCGACCCCCAATCCGGCGAACTCGCGCTTGCGTACCGCACCAGCTCCGAAGAGAATCGGGACGCGCTTTATCCAATTAACCTGGGCTCTGCATCCCATGCGCTTTGGTGGAGCCCGCTAAACGAAACACTGTTTGCGCTTGCCTGGTGTGGCGCGTCGTACAGTTTCGCGTTGCCCGACGCCGGCACGACACTGGATGTCCGACGAATCGAAGAAATCGGATTCCCCGGCAGTCGAAGTTGCGGCGACCCTACAGCCGTGGGCGATCGCGACGGAAGACACTTGTACGCCATTGAGGCGTCGGAAAACCGCCTCTTGCTGATCGGCGCCGACTCGCCAACGTCGCTCACTCACCTGCAAACCGTCTCCGTCGGCGGAGTTTCGGGCGACGACCGCACGGTGGTTCCGGGCATCGTCCGCCCGGTGGATGTGGCGCTGGCCCCCGACGGGCGCCACCTCTACCTTGCGGACGAGTTCGGGCTGTTCGTGTTGTCCAGGGACACCTCCTCCGGAACGCTTGCGCTGGCGGGGGAAGTGCCCATTGGCAGCGATCCTCAGGGTCCGTTTTACAATTTCAATTCCCTCCGGCATGTGTCGACCGATGCCGATGGGACCGTGCTGTTCGTCGCCGGTACCCATACGGAGAACTCGGTGACCGACACGGCCATCGCGGCGCTCGACATTTCGGCGGATCCCTCGAATCCGGCGCATCTGGACACGTTGACCGGCTTTTATTTCCACGAGGCGGACCGCGGCACGCTCAACGCCTGGAACCATCTGCAGCCGAGGCCGCGGACCTTCCGGGAATGCTTCAAACCCATGGCGCACGGCGAGCTTCCAGCCGTCGACGTATTCTGTTCCCATGGATACTTCGTCGTGCAGTGGAATCCGGGAGCGAACGCGCTTGAGGTAACCGATTTCGCCGTTTCCGGCGATCGCGACCGCTTCGGCAACCCGGTGCCGGTTCTGGGTTTCTGGGACCGAATGATGGCGCAAAGTCCGGACGGTGCGCATGTGTATAGAACGACGCACCGGAGCGATCAAGGTCAACCCAACGCCATCCACGTTTTCGAGCGCGCCTTCGCGCTGTCTGCCGAAGACGAAACGGTCCCGCCGAGCGGCGTGAGCGTGTCCGTCATCGGCGGCGAAACAGACAGCGGCGACGACGAAGCGTGCGTCGAGGCGAACGACGTCATCGAATTGGGCGAAGGCGAAAGCTGCACGATCACCCAGGCGCTGGTGGACAAGTACGGTCTGAACGGGCTTTCCGTCAACGCGGGCGACACGGCGACATGCTCTGGCGGCACGGTGAGGCTGAGTTTCTTTAACTCGGAAAGCATTCAACTCAACGGTTTGACGATCAGGTGCCGGTAACGATAGAGCCCGAGGCTCACGCGAACATCGCATCGGTAGCCGATTTTGCCCGATGAACAGGGCATTTGCGGAGCAAGGAGAAAGCGCGCCGGACGAAACTCGAGAGATATTCCGTGGGCCAAGAAGTTTACGCCAAGAATATTGATCTCTCAGTTTTAGCTGGCAGTGAGTGATTGGCGAAATGATAACAGTCAAGGGTTCCTCGTCGAATAGATCACGTCAACTACCGGGAATACCTCGGCAACGAGGGACAGCGAGATCTGATTCCACATGGTGCTGGCGAGGGTGCCGGTACCGAATCCAAGTGCTGGGGTCGCCGGTGCGTCGCTCGTATCATGCTCCCTGCGTAGTCGCGCGACAGAGAGCATCGATCCGGTCCGCCACCCGTTGCGCCGGTGCCCGTAACTGCTCCACTGTCCAGTTTGCCGCATACCCCTCGGTCACATCGTGGGACCGGGCGTGATTCACCAGCCGTTTGGTCAGCGATCTCGGCAGCATCAACTCGCGCTCGTGATCGAGTACGGAACCCGGGTGATGGGCGTCACGCACCTGATCGCGATTCGACCGCCGACCCGGAAATTGGGCCCCTTTCCAGTTCTGTAGTGGTATTCTGGTCATAAATATTCTGACAACACGATTAGGAGATGCGGTCGATGCGCAGCCTCCCACAGCGCATCATGGAGCACGCCGAGAGCCTTCCGGAGGCCACGCCGTTGTGTCCGGGCGGTTTGCTTCACCTCGGCAAAAGGGCGGCGGTGGATCAGGCGTTGTCGAGGTTGGCACGTTCCGGCAAGCTCATGCGCATTTGCCACGGAATCTACATGCGCCCGGTGGAAACCCGCTTCGGGCGGTGCGCGCCAAACATCGGCAAGGCGCTTCAAGCCCTGTCGGCGCTATGGGGAGAGACCTTCGTGCCGTGCGGCGGTTCGGCCGCGAACCGGCTTGGGCTGACGACTCAAAACCCCTTGCGGGAGGTCTATCTGACTTCGGGCCGCGACTGCCAACTGCACTTCGGCGGAATCACGGTGGAGTTGCGCCACGCCCCGCGCTGGCAACTCGCGGCCCCGCACCGGAAGGCGGGAGACGTCATCCGCGCGCTGGCCTGGCTCGGCCCCAGGGAGGTTGACGAAGGCCTTGATGCGGTGCTGCCCATGCTCTCCGCGGAAGATCTGGAGGAGCTTTCGGCGGCGCGGGCCATCATGCCCATCTGGATGGCGGAGCCTTTGAGCGCGCGCATCGCCCATGCCTGATGCCCTGTACCAGCGTCTTTCCGTTGCGGATCGCCGTCTCGCATTGAGGGTGGCCGAAGACGCGAGCGGACGCCGCGGCTTTCTGCTGGAGAAGGACATCTGGGTCGTCGCAACGCTCGACATCCTGTTCCGCGGGCCTTTTGGCGGGCATCTGGTCTTCAAGGGCGGCACCTCGCTCTCCAAGGTGTGGGGAGCCATCCGGCGATTCTCCGAGGATGTCGACATCACCTACGACATCCGCGCGTTCGCGCCGGACTTGGTGGCCGGCGCGGGCGACGAGGCACTTCCGCCCACGCGCAGCCAGCAAAAGCGCTGGACGCGCGCAATCCGCGCACGCCTCGACGAATGGGTCCGTGAACAAGCACTTCCGGCGGTCAAGGAAGGACTGGCGCTCGCGGGTTTTCCCGCAAGTGTTCGTGCCGACAGGGACCGGCTTTACGTCCGATACGAGCCGTTGTTTGAGGAAACGGACTTCGTGCGGCCGGAGGTCAAGGTCGAGTTCGGAGCGCGATCGACCGGCGAACCACACAAGATCTTGCCGGTCGAATGTGACGCCGCGGCGTTTCTGCCCGATCTCGCCTTTCCAGAAACCGAGCCTCGCACCATGCTGGCCGAGCGCACCTTTTGGGAGAAGGCGACGGCGGTTCACGTTTTCTGCCGCCAGCATCGGCGCCGGGGTGAACGCCTGTCCCGGCATTGGCACGATCTCGCGCGGCTCGACGAGGCTGGAATCGCGGCCAGTGCGCTGGCTGACCGGGCGCTTGCCCATTCGGTCGCCCGCCACAAGTCGTTGTTCTTTTCGGAAAACGACACCCGTGGGCAACGGATCGACTACGAGGCCGCGGTTTCGGGCGGGCTGCAGCTCATTCCCATCGGCGCCGCGCTATCGGAACTCGCCGAAGATTACGCCAGGATGCTGACCGACCGTATGCTGCTCGACGAGGGAGAACCGTTCGATGCGCTGATGGAGCGGTGCGCCGAGATCGAGTCGCGGGCCAACGAGTCGCGGGCCAACGAGTCGGCAGTATGACCGCGTCATCTCCCGTAGCAGTATTCGCATCGGTCCCGATGCGAATACTGCTAGGGCTTATTCCCGGCTTATCTTGTCCAATTCCGCCGCGATGGTGAGGGAAGACCCATGGCAATAGTCTTCATCCTTCGTCCCTGCGATTGGCAAGGCGCGCCATTTGGCAAGTTGATGGCTGTGGCCCGTGACGGAAAGCCTGTGACAAAGCACGCATCGCTTGGGTTTGAGTATCTCGCGCGCTACTTCGAAAACTCGCTCGACGAGCTTGGGTCTCGGAACGACCATGTCGAGACACGGTCCCACTTGGCAACAGGCGTACGACGGAACCGCCGGTGGCCGAAGCGCCGAAGCACAAGCGTCCCGGGCGGGAACATGGAGTTGCTCACGACAAAGATGGCTTGCAAATCGAGAAACCGATGCGCGGCTGGCCACCGGACACCCGAAATGGACACCTTGACGCGCATTCCAACCGCCGCCGTGACGTGAAGATGAAGCAGTTCGATCTGTTCGACGACGGTCAATGGGTGCGGGCGCGAAACGCGTTGCACGACGCCCTGGCGCAAGCCGACGCGAGCGAAGCGAAGCGTGCCCACGATAAGCTGTCGGCTCTCGAACCGTCCCATCGTTGGCTGCCGCGCGCGAGCACGCTGATCGCGGCGCTGGAAACTCCCTTGCCGGCCGATGCCGACGGCGGGTTGGCGGTTCTCGCCCGCCTGGACGGGGACTGGACGGAGGCCGCGGACGGGATTTTCGGCGCGGGTGAGCACGGTCTGCTGGTCCCGTTCTGGCGGGCGGTGGGCGATGTCCTATCGGGCATGGAGTTCGATCCCGGGCGGCCGGACATTCACGCCAGCCACGCCTGGATGAAGAGCGGTGAATGGGCGTCCGCGGAACGTTGCATCCAGGACGTGCCGGGCTACCGGACCCAGCCCGCGTTGCTTTCGCGGATGGCGGAAGCCATCTGGCGTCAACACCGCGGGGCCGAGGCGGCGGATCACTGGTTCGCGCTGTGCTGGCTGGCGCCGGACGAGTTCCAATGCTTGATGGAACGCGGCGAAATACCGGATCGTGCCCTGCGAGACGGCTGGGACAGCGGGCTGGACCAGGACCTGGAGCCGGCGATGACCGGCGCTTGGTTCCCCGCATGGATGTTGCTCTACAAACCGGAATTGGGACAGTGGGCCGCCCCGCCGACGGGGACCAGCGCCCCCGAGGCCGCGTTCGAAACGCTGTTGACGTTGACGGCGGGCGATGGCGAGGACACAGATGCGCGCCGGCGTCTGCAGCAACTTCATCCGGGGCTGCTGGCGGGTTTTCTTTCGAGGCGGTGACCCGCCACTATCGTACGGTCCGGTCGATCACCACCGCTACAGGCCCGGAATGGGGGAGTCTTGTCAGGGGCGGTGGCCTCGGGTCAGTAAATGGTAAGCTACCGTCCTCCACCGGGCCGGGATGGCGGAATTGGTAGACGCGCCGGACTCAAAATCCGGTTCTGGCAACAGAGTGAGAGTTCAAGTCTCTCTCCCGGCATACCGCCTTCCTCGCACGCTTCATTCGGCAGCTTTTAACGTTGACATTGTGTCTACACCGGATACACTTCAGTTTGGCGTCCTGGACGATCTTGGCGAGATAATGCGAGTAGAAACGGAAATCAAGAAGTGGGGCAACAGTCTTGCCTTGCGCGTCACCGGCATCATGGCGGAAGTGCCGCGGCTCGATGTCGGAACCAGGGTCACCGTCGACGTAAGCAGTGAGGGCCTCGTGGTCAAACCTGTTGCAGGGCAGACGGGCGTATTGCGTTTTCCTTACAGCGAAAGCGCGCTGCTTGCAGGGATCACGCCGGATACGGCGCATGCCGATGCGTTGGCGGATCCCACGGGAATCGAATTCGGAATCTAAGTGGCGCGTGGAGCTTACGTCCCGCGACGCCGCGACGTGATCTGGCTCGATTTCGAGCCTGTCAAAGGCAGGGAAATCGGCAAGTATCGCCCAGCCCTCGTGCTGAGTAGTCGAGAATACAATCAAGGAACGGGCTTGCTTATCTGTTGTCCGATCAGCACCAGCATTCGGGGCGGGGCGACGGAAGTGCCGATCGCCAATCTCGACGGGCCATCGGTCGTAGCCGCCAACCTTGTACAAACCTTGGCCTGGAGGGAACGGAAGGCGAAGAAAATAGTCACGGCGAAACCGGATGAGTTCCGGGAAACCTTGTTGAAGCTCCTGCCGCTGATTGGCGCTCTCGAAGTACTGGATGCCTGAGTGATGTCACGGTTCCCGGGTAGCCCATCGGGCAATACGACCCGCCGCACTCTGCTTGCCACCCTCGCGGGCGCCGCGCTTGCGGCGCCGTTCGTTGCCGGTCGCAGGGTTTCGATGGCCGAACCCATCACGTTGCGGTACACGGCCCACATACCCGGCTCTCACGGCCTCTATACACGCGCATTCTTGCCGTTTGCCGAAATCGTCGAGCGCGAGACGGCCGGAAGGTTGCGGCTTGAGGCGTTCACCGACAGGCTGCTTCACGGTCCCATCGACGGTTTCAAGGCGGCGGTCACCGGCATCACCGATTACACCCACGCCTACGGCACCTATCAGCCCGGCAGTTTCAAGCTGCTGCACGCGACGCAGTTGCCGTTCCTGTTTCCCACTCCCCAGGTCGCGAGCCTGGTGTTCGAGGAACTCTACCCGCGATTCTTCAAGGCGGAGTACGAGCACATGGGCGTCTACCTGGCCCACTGCGACTGCACGAGCCCGTACAACATCATTTCCAAGACGCCGGTGCGCCGGCTCGAGGATCTGCGCGGCCTGAAGATTCGAGTCACCGGCGGTCTCACGGCGGACATTTACCGCGAACTCGGCGCCGTGCCGGTTTCCATCGCCGCCGCCGAGATCTATCCGGCGTTTCAGCGCGGCATCCTTGACGCAGTCACCCTCGCACTGACGGATATGGTGGCCTATCGATTGCAGGAAATTGGACGCTTCTATACCGTGGGCGATATCAATGTCGTGCTGCTTCACTATTGCCTGAACCGGCGCACTTTCGACGCCCTTCCCGCGGACTTGCGCGCGCAGTTTTACCGTCTGCTCAGGGTGCGCAGCCAGATCGCGGTGCAGAACTATTACACCGGGCCGGACTACGAGCGGGCGTTCGCAACGCTGGTCGATTCAGGGGTCGAGGTGCTGGAGCTTGACGAGGCGGAACTTGGCCGGTGGCGGGACCGCGTGACCCCGCTCAAGGAACGCTACATTGCCCGTCATGAAGCCGAAGGATTGCCCGCGGGCGAGTTGGTCGAGCGCATGGAAGCGCTGTCCGCGGCCTACGCATCGCTGACCAACGAGCAGATCAACACGCGGATCAGGGAGACGCCCGTGGAAGGGATTATCGACCTGTGATCCTTGAGTTGCTTGATCGGGGTTCCGCCCGGGCGTCGGGGGCGCTCTTTGCAATCGGCGTGCGCGCCGCGCTGCCGGCGTTGCTCATAATGGTCACGCTGGAGGTGGTGTTGCGCTATGGGTTCAACTCCCCGCTGCAGTGGAGCCGCGACGTCAATGGCCTGCTGCTCCTGATCACGCTGTTTTCAACGCTGCCCCAAGCCTGGGACCGGGGTTACCACATCCGGATGGAGATCGTCCACAGGCGGCTGCGCGGGCGCTGGCGAAGCGTGGCGGATGCGCTCTCCGCCCTGGCTGGACTGGTCTTCTTCGGCTTGATGAGCATCCAGGCGGCGAGCTTCGCCCGATACATGTTCGTCACCGGCGAAACCGGCGAGGACCTGAATGTGGCGCTGTGGCCGTTCATGGTCTACGCCGCCGTATGCGGTCTGGTGCTCTGCGCCCGGCTCGTTGCCAATCCCGAGGCCGCGCACGAGGCCGACGAGGCCGATGGGGAGTCGGATCAATGGATCTGATATCGATCGGCCTTGCCGGCGTCGTTCTGCTCCTGGTTCTGCTCGTCATCGGCGTGCCCATCGGCTTTGCCATGGCCTTCACCGGCATCGTGGGGCTCTGGATCGTGGAAGGCGCGGCGCCCGCCATGGCCCATGCGGCGCTGGTTCCATGGGAGCATGGCCGGGACTTCATCTTCGTGGCCATCCCGCTGTTCGTGCTCATGGGCCAGCTGTTCTATCACGCCGGCCTCGCGAGCGATCTCTACCAGGGTTTGCGGGCCTGGGTGGGCAGGGTGCCCGGCGGGCTGGCCATCTCCTCGGTGTTCGCCTGCGGGGGGTTTGGCGCGGTGACCGGATCAAGCATCGCCACGGTGGCAACGATGGGCACCATCGTCATGCCCGAGATGCGCCGCTACGACTACGATTCGCGCATGGCCACGGGCGCTCTGGCGGCGTCGGGCACGTTGGGAATCCTGATCCCGCCGAGCCTGATATTCATCTTCTACGGCGTGATGACCGAGACATCCATCGGCGCGCTGTTCATCGCCGGTATCGTCCCCGGCGCGGTCACCGCGCTGATGTTCGCCTCGATCATCTTCGGGCGCTGCCTGATCGATCCGTCACTCGGACCCAGAGGCCCCCGGGCCGCGGGCCGGGAACGCCTCGCGGCCCTGGGACGCCTGGGCCCCGTGGCGGCCCTGTTCGCGCTCATCATCGGCGGCATCTACGCCGGTATCTTCACGCCCACCGAGGCGGCCGGCATCGGTTGCGCGGGCGTCCTGGCGATGGCGGCGATACGGCGCAAGCTCAGCTTCGCCACGATCGCCGCCGCGCTACGCGGGTCGGTGCTGATCAGCGCGATGATCTTCACCATCATCGTGGGCGGCTACGTCGTGGCGCGCTTTCTGGCCGTGACCGGGCTGACGGACACGTTGGTGGATATCATCATCGCGGCCGACTTGGGCCGCATCGGGTTTCTGGTCCTGCTGGTGGGGCTCTATATCGTGCTGGGTGCGATGCTCGATGTCTTCGGGATGCTCGTGCTCACCATCCCCTTCATCTTTCCCGTCGTCGGCGAATTGGGCATCGATCCCATCTGGTTCGGGGTCTTCGTTGTGGTGATGGCGGAAGTGGCGCTGATCACGCCGCCCATCGGCGCCAACGTGTTCGTGATGCGGCGAGTCGCCCCGGACGTTCCGATGGAAGACATCTTTCGCGGGGTGCTGCCCTTCGTGGTCGGTGAGTTGGCGGTGTTGGCCTTGCTTATCCTTTACCCTGAACTGGCCTTGTGGCTGGTGGGAAGGATGGAATGAATTCCTGCCGCGCAGGCGCCTTCCAAGCGATTCGCAATCGTCAGCATGATGGAGCACTGGACCCGGTCCCGTCCGTCCAACGGGGCCGGTGCGAACGTTGCGATAGGCAAACTTATGGCACCGGAAAGAAAAATCAACTTGGATTGATGCGGGAGCGTTTGTATATTGACGTTTCTGGATTGGATTGTGTTGGGTGGAGGCTAATCTGGATTCGTGAATTCCGTGTTTTACCGATTTCCCGGTGTCGGTACGTCTCACGTGCGGCCAATCCACCTGTCATTTGACGAAGAGGAAGGGTCCATGTCGATTTTCAATCGCGTAACGTTGTTGGTGTCTACGGCCTTGGTGGCTGCTCTTGCGATGATGTCGGGCACGTCCGTTGCCCAGGAGGCGGGTGGGGCGGCGGCCGGTCCACTCGAAGAAGTCGTCGTCGTCGGCACGCGCCGCCGCGACCGTTCCGCCGGCGATTCGCCCGTGCCCGTGGACGTGGTTTCCGGCGACGATTTCCTCGCTCACGGCGGCAGCGACATGGACGATCTGCTCTCCGCCACGGTGCCGTCCTACAATGTCTCGCAGGAGCCAATTTCCGACGCGGCGACGTTCATCCGCCCGGCCACGCTGCGCTCGCTGGCCCCGGACGCCACGCTGGTGCTGGTGAACGGCAAGCGCCGCCACCGCGCCGCGGTCATCGCGCTGCTCGGCGCCGGCATTTCCGGCGGCTCGCAGGGGCCCGACCTTTCCGCGATCCCGGCCATCGCGCTGGACCGGCTGGAGGTCCTGCGCGACGGAGCTTCCGCGCAGTACGGCTCCGACGCCATCGCCGGGGTCATGAACTTCGTGCTCAGGTCCGATTCCGACGGATCGGTGTTCGACGTCAAGTACGGCAGCCACTTCGAAGGAGACGGCAACGCCATCACCTTCGCGGCCAACAAGGGCTTCGCTCTGACTGACGCCGGCTTCGCCAACATCAGCTTCGAATGGAAGGAGCAGGACCCCACCAGCCGCAGTGCGCAGCGCGCCGATGCCCAGGGCCTGATCGACGCCGGCAACTCCAACGTGCGCACCCCCGCCGCGCAAATCTGGGGCCAGCCCGAGATTTCCGGCGACCACAAGCTGTTTGGCAACTTCGGCATCGATCTCGGCAACGGCAGCGAGGCCTACGCCTTCGGCAACTGGGCCGAGCGGCAGGTGGAGGGCGGCTTCTACTATCGTAATCCGCACACCAGAGGCGGCGTCTTCCGCGGGCCGATGGTCGATCCCGCCACCGGATTCACGGTCGCGCAGGGCGGCGACGCCAGCGTTCCCAGCGTCAAGGTGGCAGATCTGACCGGCAAGTGGACCGAATCCTCCACCGCGTGCCCGGCAGGCGTGCCGATCGTCGGCAACGCGCCTGACGCCGGCATCATGGCCGCGGTGCAGTCCAGCCGCGACTGCTACACGTTGTACAAGAGGTTCCCCGGCGGCTTCACGCCGCAGTTCGGCGGTTTCATCTCCGACTACGCGCTTGCGGGCGGCGTGCGCGGCGACCTTGGCGACAGCGGCTGGTACTATGACCTGAGCGCGACCGCCGGCCGGAGCTGGGCCAGCTTCTACATCTACAACACCATCAATCCGCAGCTCCTCGGCCAGAGAGACGAAATCGACACGCACTACGACGCCGGCGCCTACACCGAAACTGATCGCGTCATCAACTTCGACATGTCCCGGCCCTTCGACACCGGCGGTTATGCGCCAATCAACATCGCCTGGGGACTCGAGTACCGCGACGAGACCTTCCGCATCACCAACGGCGAGCCGAATTCGTTCTATATCGACCCGAACCTGGAGTCCGGCCTCGCCGCGCAGGGGTTCGGCGTCGGCTCCAACGGCTTCCCCGGCTTCCAGCCCGGCGACGCCGGCGACAACACGGTGAGCGCCTTCGCCGCCTACTTCGACGTCGAGACGGATTTGTCCGACGCCGTCCTTGTCAACGGCGCGGTGCGCTACGAGAACTACGACGAGTTCGGCGACACCTTCGACGGCAAGGGCGCAATCCGCTTCCAACTCACCGACAGTTTTGCCCTGCGGGCCTCGGCGAGCACCGGCTTCCGGGTGCCGACCGCCGGACAGGCCAACCTGCGCAACGTGACCACCGAGTTCAACATGGGCGCACTGGCCGACATCGCAACGCTGCCGCCCACCAATCCGGTGGCCATCCAGAAGGGCGCCCGGCCGCTGACCCCGGAAACCTCCACCAACCTGACGCTGGGCGCGGTGTTTCCGGTCGGGCCGACGGATGTGACGCTGGACTATTACCGCATCGAGATCAATGATCGCGTCGCCTTCACGAGCCGGTTCAACCTGACGCAGACGGACATCGCCTCGCTGTTGGCGGCGGGCGTCAGCGACGCGACCAGCTTTTCTTCGGTGCGCTTCTTCTCGAACCAGCAGGATGTGCTCGCTTCCGGCGTGGACGTAGTCGCCTCTGTGCCTTTCGACATGGGCACGGGCAGCACCAACCTGCAGATCGCGGCCAACTTCTCGGACATCGAGCTGACCCGCTACGATTCGGACTTCACCTCCGAGAACCGCCGGCTGCAGATCGAGCAGGGCCGGCCGGGCTCGCGCGTCACCGCCACGCTCAACCACAGCCAGGGCGCGTGGCGCGTGTTGGGGCGGCTGCGCCACTACGGCGATTACTACGACGCGCCCACCAACGATGCCAGCGTTGCATACTATCCGAGCCCGTCGACGCTGTTCGATTTCGAGGCCGCGTTCGACTTGAGCGACAGCCTGTCGGTGCTCATCGGCCTGCAGAACGCCTTCGACGAGTACCCGGAAACCAACCCCAACGGCGAAGTCGCGGGGCTCATCTACCCGGAGAGTTCCCCATTCGGTTTCAACGGCGGCTACTACTACATGCGCGCCACGTGGAGTCTGTAACGGCGGTTGCGGGATTGTTGTGTCGAGCGGGTCCTCGGTGTCGCCGAGGACCCGCGTGCTGCTTGACTGCTAATCGCCGGAGTTGTCGGGCAGCGCGCACTGGAAGGGCTTGATCTCTTCGCCCGGATTCCAGTGCCAGGCTCCCGTCAGCGTGGCGGGCTCAGTGAACGTGCCCGGATCGGTCACGACAGCCAGGTAATCCAGCCGGTCGCCGGTGTCGTTGAGTTCGAATCGTTCGACCACCACCACATCCTCGCTCTGGGGGGTGCCCACGTCATCGAAGAACGATTCGTTGATCCTCGTGGTCGTCACTACCAGGGTATTGCCCTCCCAGCGTCCTGTGGAATAGCCCACATGCGAGAGGGGCTGGTCCGCGGCGGTAGCATCGGCGGCGGAGAAATCGGAGGAAAGGTGAATGATCCGTTCGCCGTCCCACTCTTCCAACCGCAGGAGAATACGCTCGCCCTGGTCGACGAATTCGATGGGATAGGGATTGTTCATCATCCCCGGCATGCCGGGCGGAATGCAGCGCAGGGCGGGATCGTCCGCCAGGGGATCGAAGTCTTCTCGTGCGGTGACCGCAGCTTCGGTGAACGGTAACGTCGACTGCAATCCGGTCACCGAGGTTCGGCTCCATATCCTGAAAATACCTTCGGCTTGCTGTGAACTCTGTTCCCGCGCGGCCGCGGATATGGGCGCCGGCGTGACGTCCCTGCCGATCCGTGCGGCGCGTTGGGGCCAGAGCGGCACTTCCGTGCCGTCGGCCAGGGTCATGGTATAGGCGGCCATGGTGGTGAGCCCCCGGCGCGACGGGGCTCCCATCAGCGCGACACGGTCGCCGATCTCCACGATCTCGCGTCCGATACCCAGCCGTTCCAGGGCATTGGTGGAGCCGGATTCGGCTTCCCAGATTTCCCGCTCGCCGTTCTCGAGCGTGCGCTCGATGGAAACCACGACGTGCGGGTTGCGCCAGAAGACATCGACGACCGTGCCTTCCACGGTGCTCAGGTTCTGGGTGTCGTAGGCGACGTTGACCGCGTGGTGCGCCAGCAGCGGGCCAGCGGCCGCGAAAGCGAGGAAGAGCAGTACAGTTCTCATCACAGCTACCTTTATATGTTGGAACCAACCGATGGTGCCGCAACCAACCGATACGTCACTATCGGTTGGTTGCGGCATTATCGGTTGGTTGCGGCATTATCGGTTGGTTGCGGCATTATCGGTTGGTTGCGGCATTATTGGTCGAATACATCCAGGCGCAATGGAGACCATGCCATCCCGTCCGGTGTTTCATGCCCGCTGGCCAACGTTCGCGGCGGGCGTTCGGGAGCCGCAAAATCATAAACCAGGATGCGCCCGTCCAGCCGGGTCGTCACGAAGCCCTTGTCGCCCACCGCCAGGAACCCGAACCCGCCGGCGCCGGGCTCATCTCCGGGGATAGCCAGTCGGTCCAGAACCTCGCGGGTCTGGATGTCGTAGATATGGATTCCGGCGGTTTCGCGGTTGCCGTATATCACCGCCATGCGTCCGCCGGGCAGGTTGGCGAGGCGACGCGGCTGCGTGCCGGCGTCGAACTTCTCCATGATCGTGAGCGTTTCGGGATCGATGACCGAAATCGTGTTCTCGTCCTGGTTGATGGCCCATACGGCCTGCCCGTCCGGAGTGACGGTGATCGCTTCGGCGCCCAGGCCCGATGGAATCACCGTTGGCGGACGGTCTTCCTGAAGGTATATCACCGATACGGTGCCCTGGCCGAGACGTGCGCCAACGTAAACGCGGCTGCCGTCGGGGCTCAACCACACCATATGCCCTTCCCGCGCACCGTCGCCGATCGGGTACGTCCTCACCACGTCGAGGTTGGCGACGTCGATCAGGGCGACCCGGTCGGTGGTCTCCAGAGTGACGACGGCGTGGCGGTTGTCGGGCAGAAACACCGAGTCGTGCGGTTTGGTTCCGGGACCCATGTCGATGCGCCCCAGTACCCGCGCCCCCGGGATGTCTATGACCACCAACCGTTCACCGGGCGTCTCGCGCCCGTATTCCGCGGTCAGCGCCAGGCGACCGTCGGGCGATACGGCCACTTCGTGGGGCCAGCCGGGGCCGATGGGCACGCGGGCGATCTCGCTCTCGGTCCGGAGATCGAAGAACGACACGCTTCCCGCGTCCGCGTGACGGTTGACGACCAGCAGGGTTCCGTCCTGGGCAAACACGTTCGCGGGCCCGATCAGGGCGGCCAGAACCGCCACGGCGCGGGCATGACTCGCAGGGCGCCGGATTCTAAAAGTCGGTGCGTTGGCATTCATGACAAATCCCGGTCAAATGTTCCTGGCACGCTGCATTCTACGACAAGGAGCGGTGCGACTTGCCGCGCAAGCCTGTGCCGTTATAATGGCGCCATAATGATGGTACGAACGCAAATCTCCATTGACTCCGCGTTGCTGGCCCGCGTCCGGGCACGCGCATCGGCGCATGGCATATCTCTCGCGGAGTACTTCCGAAGGCTCGTTGACCGGGACCTCGACGAATCGCCGGCGAAGGTTCGCCGTTCTGTCGTCTTCGATCTCGGCGCTTCGGGTGGTGCGGATATCTCCACGGACAAGGACCGGATGATTGCCGAGGCAATCGGAGCGAAAAAACTCGGGACATGCCGTCCCGTCCGGTAACCGACTGCCAGCGGACGGGCCGGAAGGGAGCTCGTCAAGCCTTGACCACGCTGCTCAACCTCCTTGTCGCGGCCAACGCCGGTCCAGCCAATCCGTCAAATGCCGAATGATGGCCGTGATGGTTCCCACAAGCCCCAATGGTAGGGCGATCACGGCGTTGCCTTGCCAGGCCGCCAAGCCAGCCACTGAGATCAATGCTACGCCCAGCAGCGTGCCTGCATGAATGCGACGGCGGTCGTTACTGAATATCCCGGCTTGTCCCTCTGCGCGAATACTTTGCTCCCGCTCGGCCATGGCCAGGATACGATCAGCCGCACCAGGATGAACTTCGTCGTATTTTGCAAAGTCCGCGGGTGTGGGCAGTGGGCCGGAGAACGTGGTTTCGATGCGGCTAACAGCCAGCACGTTCACGAGTTCTTGTTTCTTCTCGTCCGGCAACCTCGACACGAAGTCGTGCAGATCGATGTCCGTGGGCGCGACCGTTGCTTCCCGTTGCGCCTGGACTTGGCGTTTCCGTGATCGACGGGACCTGCCCTTCGAACTCATACGGTCCGGGCTTCCCCTACTCTCCGCCCAAACCCGAATCCGTCATCGCCTTGCGGAAATCCTCGCGAATACGCTGCCCATCTCGCATACGAGCCATGAAACCATAGTCAGGGCGCCAGGAGGTGGCAGCTTCAGGAGACATGAATACATCCGTGAAAGCATCCAGGACAGACTCGTAGCGCACATCCTTGGCCTCGTCGTACTCTCGTGCAGGCCGGTTGGTGGTCGTCATTGTTCTAAACTGTTCCCGCATATCACCATACTGCGCGAGTGTAGCCCAATTCAGGATGCTTGAGCTATTTTTCGGCTTTCTTCTGTTGACGCGAAGCAGAAATCGCCGCACCCGAACTTCAGTCCTACGGCGCACGCTCCCAGGTTCTTGTTCACCATTCACATCACGCCTCTCCGCGCCGGTCCTGTGAAATGGGGCGCGTTTCAGGGTTAGAATGCCTTTTCGGGTGCGCCATGCACGTCTGACCTTGGCAAGTGGGGGTAGTTCGATGCGAACCATCATCTCAGCGGCAACCGCATTTGCGGCGTTGCCGTTCATGCTGTCCACGCCTGTGGCGGCTCATCACTCCCACGGCAATTATTCGCTGTTGGAGTACACGCACTTGCAGGGCGAGGTCAAGGAGGTGCTCTGGCTGAATCCCCATGTGTGGATTCATCTTGAGGTTCTCGACGAAAACGGCGAGCCGTCCATGTGGGCGCTCGAGGGCGGCGGCATCGGCGCGCTGACCCGGCGCGGTTGGTCTCGGGACGACGTCCAGCCTGGAGATTTCGTCACCGTCAGGTGCCACCAGCTCAGGGACGGCGCCCAGGGATGCCTGCTGGGCTACCTTACGCCCCCGGGCGGTGTCGAGAAGGAATTCGACTAAATCTTGTTTGGCGGCCGTCACGCAGGTCGAAAACGCGAAGTGCCCGGTCGACTGGAGACAATCATGCGAGTCCTGACCCTGTTGCTCTTTTCTGCATTGTTCCCCCTTGGTGCCCAGGCGCAGTGGCGCCAGTTCACGGACCTGGAGGAATTCTTCAGCGTCAATCTCCCGGGCGAACCGGAGATTCGCGAAATCGCCTACGACTCCGAGTATGGAGCGACCTTGCCGGCGAAGGTCTACTCGGTGACCGATGGTGGCAGTCTCCACTCCGTCACCGTGGTGAATTTCAGCGATGCGCAGTCAGCCTATGCGGAACTCGCCGACCGGTCCGACGAGGCGAACAACGCTTCGCTCTGGCTGTACGATCAGCGCGCGTCGGTTTCCTACGCGGCCCGTAATTTCAGGCTCAGGGGCGGCGAAGTCACCTTCGACGCGTGGCACCATATCGACCTCGTCGAGGGCCACCAGATGCAGATCACGAACCCGGACAACTCGCGAACGTATGCGAGCATTTACCTCCACGACTCGCGCCTCTACATTCTTGAGGCGACCGTGCCTGAAGGATCTCTTCCGCAGGGTTTGTTCCAGGCCTCATTGTCTTTCCTTGATGAGACCGGTACGAAAATTCGCTACAGGTTGTTTCCGGACGGTTCCAGGTTGCAACTGGGGGAAACGGGGCCCCAGGAGCCGGCGCCGTAGGAAATAGCGATAGCGAATTTGCAGCCGCGATTTCCTGCGGCGCAGGGCCCTATCGTGAAATTGGGGCAAAATCCGACGGGGCCAGCGCCCTGACGCCACGCATGGAAGAAAAAAAATGAATATCGGGAATTCATTCCTGGCGCGTGCGTTGACCGTTGCGGTTGCGGCCAGTCTCATGCCTTTCGCGGCACAGGCGCACCATTCGCGCCAGGAGTTCGCCCTGGACATCGAGGTGATGGAAGGGGTGTTCGAGAGTATCAACTGGACAAATCCTCATCCGACATTCGACATGACCGTGACCGGCGATGGCGGCAGCGAGCAGACTTGGGAGATCCAGGCGTTCGGTTCGCTGTACACGCTCACGCGAGGGGGCGTATCGGGCGACAGTTTCGAACCCGGCCAGCAGGTCAGGATCGCAGGACAGGCGTCAACGCGCCGGGACAACATTTTTCTCGCCAATAATGTTCTCCTGCCGGACGGCCAGGAGGTGATCCTCAACGGCGGCGCCGAACCGTACTTCAACGAATCTGCCGAAGCCGGTGGGCAGGCCCACTGGGCGGCCTCGGAAGAAGATGTGGTGGATGCCGCGGCGGAAAATCTCGGGATGTTCCGCGTCTGGAGTCAGCCGCATCGCAGCGCCGGTACGACGGCGCTTGAAGGCGCCATCAGCATTCACCTGCCCTGGAACGAGGCAGCACTTGCCAGACGCGCCGAGTGGGACCCGCTGGACGATCCGGACATGCAGTGCATGGCCAAGGGGATGCCCGCGGTGATGATCACGCCGCATCCGGTGACGTTCATCGAAGACGGTTCGAACGTCAGGATTCATGCGCATGAGTACGGCGTCGAGAGAACCATCTACATCGAGAGCGAGCTTCCCGAAGAGCGGCCGCCCAGCACCGTGGGTTACTCCGTGGGGCGTTGGGAAGGCGATACGCTGGTGGTGGAAACCGCCGACATCGCCTGGAACTACTTCTTCTTCGGATTCGGGCTCGGGGACTCGGTCGAGGTGGTGGAGCGCATCACCCTGAGCGAGGATCAGTCTCGCCTGAATTACTCGGCCGTGTTCACCGATCCGGATACTTTCACGGAGCCCGCGACAATCGAGCGCTTCTGGCTTGCGCTGGGGGAGACGCCGGAACCCTATACCTGCACGCCGGACGGATAAGCCCCAACCAGCGACTGCTAGGGATTCGAATCACGGGTGTGCGTGTGAGCGTTGGGCTCGTGGCCGCGCGACTACAGCCCTCGCGCGCTCAATCTCCCCGCGCCGTCCTGGCGCGGCTCGAATCGAGGGCGCGGCGCTCCTGGCCATCCATGGCCCCGCACCGCGCCCACGACGCGCGCGAGGGCTGTAGCCGCGCGGCCACGAGAAGAGTCGCGCCAGGCGATATTTGCTATTCGGCTACTGCGTTCCAGATTGTCTCGGCCTGGTCGAGGATGGCCGGGAGATCCTGCGCCAGGAGGTAGCCGTCGTCGATGAGCGCCATGGCTTCTTCGGCGACAAGGCCGAGGTAGTGCGCCTTGTCGTGGTAGCGTTCTTCAATGGACAGCCGCAGATCGCCGGCAGCTTCACGTTCGGCCTGCGTCCTGTGGAACGGCAGGAACGAGCCGGACATGTGCGAGACGGTGTCCGTCGGACCGTACTCGGCGTTGTAGAGGTTCCAGCCCGTGTAGGTGGCGAGCGGGACCAGGGTTCCGGGTGTTCGCAGGCCGCCCAGCTCATTGCCGTTGGCATCCACCTGGGGCACGAGAATCGGGAACGCAGGGCCTACCTCGGGAGGCTCCTTGCTGATGATGCCGTCGGAGGCGAAATGCGGACCGTAGTCCACGCGGTACGCCTTGTGGGTCTTCGTGGGGAAGTTGGTTCCCGGCAGGTCGGGAAAATCGACCTCCCCGGGTTCGACCAGGGTGCCGTCGGCGATCAGCGGAAAGCTGTTGGGCGGCGGAGGCGTGCCGTCGACGATCCACTCCTGCATCCTCACCAGCAGCGCGCGCATGAACCAGGAAAAATCGTTGGGGTTGTTGACGTTCTGGCCGTTGGATTGCTCCGGGGGAAACTCGGCCGGCAGATGCTGGGAACCCGCAAAGTGATAGACGCGGGCGTGCTCCTCCATCATCGGCGCATCTTCCCTGCCGTCCAGCGTGGTGGTCAGCAGCGACGCCACCCGGCCCCAATACTCGTAGGACGTGTTGACGTTGTAGACCTTGGGCATGAACTCTTCGGGGACATGGGAAAGCATCCCGCCGCTCTCGCCGGTCAGCGGGTCGGTCAGCTCCACGTCCGCATACGGGAAGATGTCGGTGGGATAGAAGAAGTTCAGAAACGGATGGGCATCCCGGGATGGCTGGCCGAAGCGCAGGTTGAAACTGCCCCGCGCGGCGCCGCCGATCTGCGCAATGATCCCGTCATACGCCTTGCGGCTCTGCTCGTCCTCGTTGAAGCCCATGTAGACCAGTGTGCGCAGCGTGCGTCCGGGCTGAGACATGCCGTAGCCGATGGCATGGTCGATGGCGCCTTCGGGGATGTTCAATTCCTCCGATGAGCCGTACTTGACGAGCGATGCCGCGTCGCGCAGCGCCGCCAGTCCCAGGCCGATGACTTCGGGGTTCCGTGCCTTGTACACAACCTCGTAAATTCGGTGGGGTTCGAACCCGGTGGACAGATAGACGCGGGTCATGTCCGGGACGACCTCGCCGTTTTCAAGGCGGGCGAACTCCCACTGGTCGCGGGGAATGGTCTGCCGCTCGCCTTCCACCGTGTCACGGACCGTCATCACGCTCTCGGGCGCGTCGGGGTCGGAAACCGGATAGGGCACGTGATTCCGGTCCGCCAGGGTGCGGTCGAAGACCGGTTCGCGGACCACGAAGTCGCTCCGCACCAGGCCTTCAATGGGTTCATCCGGCTCCACGCGGGGCACGAAAACCCGCGAGCCGTACGGCCGGCTCAGCGGCACGTCGAACTGCCAGCCCACCCACAGCAGGGTGTAGCCCTGTTGCATGAGAAACCCGTCGCCGAAGTTCTCGGCCGTGGTGGGATTGACGGCATCCCATTCCTCGTGTTCGTCGCTGCCGTGATTGAAGAAGGTCAGCATGCGCCGCGTGCCGCGATTCGCCACACCGACAATCACCGTGCCGTTGCCCCGCTCCGCCTGCTTCGGCTTGAGCAGAACGAAATTGGACGAAAACTCCACGTTGCCGTCCGCGTTTGTGGGCGCGTGCTCGATGTCGACGATGATCCGATTGGCCGGGTTGTCCGGGTCGACTTCGAAGTAAAGCGTGCCGATCATTTTCTCGTACGGGCCGGCGAGTCCCCAGGACTTTCCGCCCAGCACGTCTTCATGAATGTCCACGTCCGCGCCGACAATACCGGCGTTCGCCACAGGCGTCATCAGGCAGGCCAGCAAGAGAGTTCGCACGTCAAATTTCATCTTGTTCTCCGATTTTATTGCTCCGTACGCCGTCTGCATCGTTCAGATGCGGCACTGGAAGGGCTCCACTGTCATCTCCGGGTACCAGACCCAGAACTTGGACACCGTGACGGGCTCCGTGAAGTTGGCGTCATGGCTCATCCGAGAATCTCAGATCCGGCGCGTTTTCCGCTGGCAGCCAGTTGGCCAGTTCGGCCTTCACATCCGCGTAGCCGGGATCGTCGGCCACGTTGTGCCATTCGTTGGGGTCGGCGTCGTGGTCGTACAGTTCCTCGCTGCCGTCGTTGTAACGAATGTACCGGTAGCGCTCGCTGCGCACCGCGTGGTTGCCGAAGAGATGCGTCGATACCGCCGGGCGATCCCACTCCGTGTCCGGGTCATCAAGGAGAGGTACCAGACTTGTGCCCTCGAGGTGCCCGGGGACGTCGATATCCGCGAGTTCCGCCAGTGTCGGGAAGAGGTCCAGCAACGAAACGGTGCGGTCGCTGCGGCTGCCGGGAGTGGTCACGCCGGGTACGACGAAGATCAACGGAACCCGGGTGGATTCTTCCCACAACGTATGCTTGCGCCACCTCAGCTTCTCGCCCAGATGCCAGCCGTGATCGGACCACAGCACGATGATGGTGTTGTCGGCGCGGCCGCTCCGGTCCAGGGCGTCGAGAATATGCCCGACCATGGCGTCGGCAAAGGTGACGCTGGCCAGGTAGGCTTGCACGCCCTCGGCCCACCTGTTCGCATCGACCATCCACTCGTGAATCTCAAGGGGAGGCATGAACGTTCCCCGCGTGAACTCGCGGGTGATTTCCGAGACGTCGTCCAGGTCGTTTTCAGGAACCGTGGGCAGAACGATGTCCGGGAGGGGGTGCGCGTCAAAATAAGCTTGCGGCACGTACCAGGGCGGGTGCGGGCGATAGATGCCCGCCGCTGTGAACCGCGGCCGGTCCGCAGACTCGAGCAGGCGTTCCGAGATCCAGGCCGCCACCTGCCCGTCGCCCATGGCCCGATCGTCGGTTACTACATGCGACCAGTCGAAACTGGTGCTGATGGGGTTGTCGTTGGCGGGGCGGTCGTGCGGGCCGACTTCGTCCGGCAGTTGCCGTTCGAAAGACGGATAGTAGGCGTCCCAGGCGCGTGCGTCCTGGTAGCCCGCAAAAGCACCCCCGGAGTACGTATGGGCGTGAAAAATCTTCCCCGCGCCCTGTGTGCGATACCCGTGATCGCGGAAATACCGGGGGATCGTCGGCAGGTCGGCCAGGTGTTCGTGGTCGAGCCAACTGGGATTGTTTTCGTAAATGCCCGTGGTGGACGGGCGCATGCCCAGCATCAGGGCGGTTCGCGACGGGTTGCAGATCGCGGCGACCGCGTGGGCGTTGCTAAACACCATGCCGCGAGCGGCAAGCGCGTCGATATTCGGGGTCTTTGCCTGGGGATGCCCCCCGAGGACACCGACCCAGTCGTTCAGGTCGTCGATCGAGATGAACAGGACGTCGGGACGGTTTGCATCCTGTGCTTGAACGCCAGATGCCGTCGCGAGAAGCAGAAGCGCGATCACAAGAAACTTTCGCATGTCCGTCCTCCCGTGGATTGAAAGGGAGTTGTGAATATTGTTCGGGACATGGATATTAACCGAATCAGTGACGCATAATCTCTCGGCCATCCCGCGAGCCATTGCCCGACAACTGACACAGTTCATGGCCTTTCGTATCGAATGCGTTCTCAAGTGCCGTAATCACCTGGGCGAGGGACCCGTCTGGGACGTCGAAACCGGCGTCCTCTGGTGGCTTGACGGCACGGGCCGGCGGGTCGAGAACCCTTCCATCTGGTGCCTTGAGCCCGGGACCGGCCGGGTTGACAACTGGTCCCTGGATCACGATGTCGGCGCCCTCGCCGTGCGGGAGAACGGCAAGCTGGTGCTGGCGCTGGACCGGGGTTTCTACTTCTTCGATCCGGCGAACGGGAATCTTGAACTCATCGAGCCCATCGAGGCCGACCAACCCCGCTCCCGTCTCAACGACGGCAAGGTGGACCGCCTTGGGCGGTTCATCGCCGGCGGCATGGACGACAAGGAGGAGTTGCCGATCTGCGGGCTGTGGCGGCTGGACCCCGATCTGTCCGTCATCCGGGTGGAGGAGGGCATCATCTGCACCAACGGGCCCTGCTGGAGCCCCGACGACAAGACCTTTTTCGTGGCCGATACGTTTGTCGACGAGTTCTGGGCCTACGACTACGACATCGATACCGGAACGCTGTCAAACAAGCGGGTCTTCGCGGACACCGGGGACAGCACGGGCGTTCCGGACGGCTCGACGGTGGACGCGGAGGGTTGCCTGTGGAATGCGGAGCTGATATCCGGCGATTTGGTCCGATACGATCCCGAGGGGAACGTGGAGCGCAAGATCGGCATGCCGGTGAGAAACATTACTTCGGTCATGTTCGGCGGCGACGAGCTGGACGAAATCTACGTGACGTCCATGGCGAGAGTGAAGCATCCGGCGGTGCATGACCGGTTCCGCAAGGACACAAGGCCGCAATTCGGCGCGGGCTCGCTGTTCAGGGTTACCGGATTGGGTATCCGGGGGATTCCGGAGCCACGGTTTGCGGGTTAGCTGACTCGGTCAAGCGAGTCACTCATCTGCCGCCTGCGCGGGTTTGGCGGCTTAACGATGGGCGTTTCCGATCGGGCCTCCTTGATCGAGAATGGCGTTAACCCGCATCTTGTCGGCCGCTATTTCCTACAGATCGGAACATGCATAACTCATTGTTTAAACTAAAGTAATCCGCCCATTAAAGGGACTCCATGTAGGTCCATTTAAGCTGCGTAAGCGTATCGAAAGCAGATTGATTCCCCTTCCATCGTACGCGCTTTCGCCGCTTTCCGGCGGCTTGCCGGTGTCTTGAAAACGCTCGGTAAGCGTTCCGTCCCCGGGGGATGACAAGGTGCCAGATGGCTTTTCTCGCCGTCCAGGAACGTGCGCGGCCAGGGAAGTATAGTCGACCCGGTTCAGCGGGTCAGCGGTTCAAGGATCGTTTCCAGTCCTTGCGCAGGGGCCGCAGCCAGATGGCTTTTTTCGGCTTGTCGTATTTCTTTTTCCGGTCGTAGCGTCCACGTCCCTTGGTGGTTCCCACATGGGTCCATCCTGAGGCCTGGTAGGCGGTGCCGATGAAGCGGGGCGTTTCCACGAACGTTTCGATCAGCACGGGCGTGGTGTGGTATCGCTCGGTCCAGTCGCTGATCAGTTGGCGGCAGACCACGGACAGGACATGGGAGGCGAGGTTGGGGATTTCGATCCAGGGCAGGATGAGGAACCGGGCGTTGTCGATGACCATTGGCAGGTTCTTTTCCCGAAGCGTCGGCGTCCAGCCGATGAACCGGTCGCGAGCGGCCAGCTTTCTGGCCGCGGTGGAGAACCCCAGCAGCGCCAGCAGCCCGCCGTGGCGATCGTGCACTGTGTAACGCATCTGCGCGCCCACCAGGGTCTTGTAACCAAGATAATGGTAGCGGGCGATGAACTGGTTCCACTGCCTGCTTTGGGGTGTGCCGCCGAGCACGGTGCGCAGCCGGATCGGGCGCACCTCATCGAGCGTCCGCGGTGGCGGTTCCAGCGGCGCGTCCGTGTCCGGCCCGAAGGTCATGGGCGCCGGCGGATTGCGCCCCCACCTCGGCGGCGGCAAGGTGATCCGCCCGTCCTTGTGCATGGCCAGCATGGTCACGCGCGCCATCATGTGCTTGAGCCCGCCGTCGGGCTTGTACCAACCGATGCGCCGGCAAAACTCCTTCGACAGCGCGAAGCGGTTCAGGTCGGGCGGTCCGGCGATGAGCCTCCGCAGCAGCGCCATCTCCTCAGTGGTGAAGTCGCGCCCGTAGTAGCGGCATTCGATATCGCCGCTCACGCGTTGCCAGTCAGGGTGCGCCGGCGCTGCCGGGTCATCGACCAGGGCAACCACTCGGACAAGACCGGGGGCGCCCGCCCGCCGTTGGCCGCGCAGGCCTTGAGCCACTCGGCCAGCCACAGGCGCACGTCGATGTCGTTGACCGCCAGCGTTTCCACCACCGAGTACATCAGCGCGGTGAGCTGCGCGCCGTCTTTGCTGTCGGAGCCGAACGAGAGCCGACGCCCGATGACCGGGCCACGCAACTTGCGCTCCGCGACATTGTTGTCCATGGGCACCTGGGGGTTGTCGAGGAACACACTCAGCCCCTCGCGATGCTTCAACAGTGAACGCAGAGGCGCGGCCTGCCGCGCTGCCTCGTCCAGCCCCTCCAGTTCCCGCTCGGCGGTGGCGAACAGGGCCTTAAGTTCCGATTCCAGTTCACACTGCACGTCGACGAACCCCTCATCGCGTTCCCCGGTGTCGGCCCGGTAATGGGACAGGCGCGTCTTGTTGAGCCGGTATATGGCCGCGATGCGTCCGAGCCAGTCCCGGCACCACCGGCTCAGTTGCGGCTGTCCGGCGGCACAGTCGATAAAGTCCCGGCGTTGATGCGCCCAGCACCAAGCCAGGGTCAGCCGCCCGTCAAGCACCCGGGCCAGCTTCTTGTAGGTCGAGAACCGGTCGACCACCAGCACCTGCCCGGCTGTGGCGCCACCGAACACCACCAGCGCGGCCTCGGCACTGCGCGATGGATCGATATGGAAGTACACCGCGTCCTCGGTGACGGAGACCCACAACCAGGCACGCCCGGAACGGCCGCTCTCGCGCAGCGCCTGGATACGCCAGCCGGTCTCGTCGCCGTGACGCACGGGCGCGGCGTGCTGGTGCTCCAGGATCGCCTCTCCCAGCGGCTCGAACAACGGAACGAAGCGCGTCACGCTGTTGCCCAGCGTGCCGGCGGAGATCGCCAGCCCCTGCCGGGTCAGCCAATCGGCCACCCCGTTCAGCGGCCGGTGGCAGACATAACGCTCGAACAACACGCGCGCCCACACCGTGGTCCCGTACGGCGTACTGGGGAACAGCCGATCCGGCGCGGGCGCGATGACTTCCCTCGGCACATGGGCACAGTCGCAGCGCCGGCGCCAGCGGCGACGCACGATGCGCCGCGTATGCGCTTTCACGTCGATCTCCACGATCGTCGTGCAACGCTCGCCATTGGCCACATACCCCGTGCCGCAACCGCTGCACACGCGCGCCTCCTCGGGCGGTTCGTGGGTCTCGATCCGTTCCTCAAGCGCCGGCCTCGGGGTCCGACCATGCCCGGGCGCGCCGGGTTGCTGGCCGCGCCGGCGCTTCGAAGGCGGCTTGTCCTGCTGCTCGCTTCGGCGACCGTACATCCACCTGGACAGCACCGCGCGGCTGGCGCGAACCTCGGCCAACTCCGTCTCCAAAGCAGCTTCGCGCTTCAGCGCCTTGCGTACCGCCTTGCGCAGCCGGGCGTTGTCCCTGGACAGCGACCGGATGGCGGACTTGTGCCGGCGCGTGCGCCGCAGCGCCTTGCGCAACTCATCCGACTCGCCGGACAGCCGCTTCGACAGGCGCTGCCCGTTCGCTCGAAGCCGCCCAACCTGCCCCTGAAGGGTTTCCCGCCGAGTCGTTGACACTCGCACAGCCCGGCGCAGCCGCGCATTGTCCCGCATCAACGACCGGATCGTCGTCTTCTGGCGCCGCGAGCGCCTCAGCGCGTTGCGCAGCTGAGCCGCCTCGTCCGACGGCAACTTCGACAGCGTCGCCCCGCTGGCTCGAAGCTTCACGATGCGTTCCTTCAGCTTCTTCTTGCCGGCTTCGGACCCCTTGAGGGTCCAGCGCAGCCACTTGACCTCATCGTACAGCTGCACCAGCGTGTCGGACTGATCTCGGTTGTAGCGGAGCTGGCGACGAAGCTCAATGTTCTCCCGGTGCAGCGTGCGGATCGTCTTCTTGAACGACTCCGACTGCTCCGCCTCCCGACCCAGGCGTTTTCGCTGCTCAAGCCGTTCACGATTCAGTTGCGTCACCCGCTTGCGCAGCCCGCCGCGTTCAGTCCGTAGCGACTTGATCAACTCGCCCTGGTTCCGTGCTCGCTCGGCGAGTGCATCCCGGCTTCGCGCACCGCGACGTTGCGGCCCGCCGCTGCCGAGAGATTCGCTCAGCCGCTCGCGCAACCACCCGTTCTCCTCGCGCAGCTCCGCGACTTGCATTCGCAACGACACCGCCGTGCTGCGCTTGCCCGGGTCCACTCGCGCCGCGGCCAGCAGTTCCGTCAACCGCTGCACTTCCTCCTGCAGGGACGCCGCGTTCTTTGCCGCGCGCCGGATGGCCGTGGCCTCATCGCGCGCCTCGATCAGCTTCTTCCGATTGGCCTTGAAAACGGCCTTGAGGGAACCGAGCTCGCTACGAGCGGCGATCTCCGCCCGGCGCAATTCTTCGGCCCGCGCTTCGGCCGCCTCCGCGCGCGCCACCTCACGCTCATGGCGCAAACGCCACGCCTGGACCTCATCCGCCTGCGTGGGCTCTGGATCCGAAGGAGGCGGGTCCACTCGCCTGATCGGCGTCACTCCGCTGCCAAGATCTTCCGCCCGCACGGCCATGCAAGCAACCATAGCGGAATACGGATCGTGTTACCAGACCCCCGAGGCGGTTTTTCGCCTATGCAGGGTCGGCGCGACTCAAGTCAGCCGCAAATCTCGATCACGAAAAATTCGGTACTATGACTAGCGAGGCTTCGCCTCAGACCGACGAGGAAGGACAACGACTCGCCGCGTAAAATTTGACTCAACTGTAAACATCAATCCGGCTCAAGGAGTCTAGCGAGGCTTCGCCTCAGACCGACGAGTCGTGTGTTGGTTTGACCGGCGGTGGAGGCGGACCCCGGCCGCTGCTCCGCTCTGCGGCGCGAAGCCGCGTTCATAGTCGCTCCAGGCGTCGTTGGCCTATAGTGGCCGGTGGGGAGCCCATCGACCGGAGTCCTGACGATGACCATAGCACGAAGCGCCGCGCAGGCGCTGTCCGAGCACACGGAGTTGGAGTTGGAGTGCATCGACCGGATGTACCTGAACGTGTACGTGCCGATGTTGCAGAGCGGCGCCGGGACGGCGCATTTCTTCCGGGCGGTGCGCGGCAATCCGGTGCCGTCCTCGGCGTTGATGGCGCCGATGACGCGCGCCTTCGTGCGATCGATCGAACGGTATGCGCGGCGGCAGGGGATCGACCTGATCCGGTTCGAGCGTTTCGAGCGCAAGGACGATCGCACGCAGGGGTATCTGCGCCGGTTCCGCGGTACCGAAGGGGTGTTGTACATCGGCAAGGCGCAGGAGAAGGCGCGGGTGGTGCGCACCGAGCGGCGCCAGGATCCGGAGTTCGGCCCGTATCCGTGGTTGGTGTCCTCCACGGCGATGGTCAACCACTACTACGTCTACGCGGTGGACGAGGACTTCGGGCCGTTCTTTCTCAAGTTCTGTTCCTACTTCCCGTACAACGCCAAGCTGTGCATCAACGGGCACGAGTACCTCAAGTGCCAGTTGGCCAAGCGCGGCGTCGCCTTCAAGGCGCTGGACAACGGGGTTCTTGAGTGTGCCGAGCCCGCGCTCATGCAGCGCCTGGCCGACGGGCTCACCGCGGGGCGGATCGACGCGCTGCTGCGCAAGTGGCTTGGGCGCCTGCCGCACCCGTTCACCGCGCACGACCGCGCCGCCGGCATCCGCTACGACGTCTCCATGCTCCAGGCGGAGTTCGCCCTCACCCAGGTCTTCGACCGGCCCGTGCAGGGCCGGGTCTTCTTCGAGGAGGTCATCCGCGAGAACGTCGATCTGGGCCGCCCCGAGCACGTGCAGTTGATCTTCAATCGTCGCGTCACCAAACGCACCCCCTCGCGGTATCGAACCCGCGTCATCACCGAGGGCGTCGCGCCCTCGCTGCACATCGACTACAAGCACTCGCGCATCAAGCAATATCACAAGGAAGGGCGCGCCCTGCGCACCGAGACGGTGATCAACGACACCTACGACTTCGACGTGGGCAGACGGCTATGCAACCTCGACGATCTGAAGAAGATCGGCTTCGCCGCCAACCGACGCCTGCTCGGCGTCCAACGCATCAGCCACGACTGCGCCATCGGAGCCGGGCGGTTCGACGATCTGCACCGGCCCTGCCTCGTGGACGGACAACGGGCCTCGGCCCTGCGCTTCGGCGACCCGCGCGTGCAGGCCCTGCTCGGCGCCCTGGTCGCGTTTTGCCATCTGCCCGAAGGCTTCCGCAACCGCGACTTGCGAGACCGCGTCGCCCCGCTCATCGGCCTGTCCGTGGACGAATACCACCGCGGCCGCATGACCTACGACCTGCGCCGCCTGCGCTTGCACGGGCTCATCCAACGGATCCCGCGCAGCCACCGCTACCGCCTCACCGAGGCCGGCCTGCGCATCGCCCTGTGCTACCACCGAACCTACGCCCGCGTGCTCCGTCCGGTCTTGTCCGCCGCCTTCGACGCCACCCGCCCGAACGCCCGCGTCAATCGCGCCATCCGCTCCTTCGACAACGAAATCCAACGCCTCTGGAAAGGACAACGACTCGCCGCGTAAAATTTGACTCAACTGTAAACATCAATCCGGCTCAAGGAGTCTAGCCATCCCCCGGGGACGGAACGCTTACAACGCTCGGTAAGCGTTCCGTCCCCGGGGGATGACAGGGTGCCAGATGGCTTTTCTCGCTGTCCAGGGACGTGCGCGGCCAGGGAAGCATAGTCGACCCGGTTCAGCGGGTCAGCGGTTCAAGGATCGTTTCCAGTCCTTGCGCAGGGGCCGCAACCAGATGGCCTTTTTCGGCTTGTCGTATTTCTTGTGCCGGTCGTAGCGTCCACGTCCCTTGGTGGTTCCAACATGGGTCCATCCGGAGGCTTGGTAGGCGGTGCCGATGAAGCGGGGCGTTTCCACGAACGTTTCGATCAGCACGGGCGTGGTGTGGTATCGCGCGGTCCAGTCGCTGATCAGTTGGCGGCAGACCACGGACAGGACGTGGGAGGCGAGGTTGGGGATTTCGATCCAGGGCAGGATGAGGAACCGGGCGTTGTCGATGACCATCGGCAGGTTCTTTTCCCGAAGTGTCGGTGTCCAGCCGATGAACCGGTCGCGCGGGGCCAGCTTCCTGGCCGCGGTGGAGAACCCCAGCAGCGCCAGCAGCCCGCCGTGGCGATCGTGCACGGTGTAACGCATCTGCGCGCCCGCCAGGGTCTTGTAGCCAAGATAATGGTGGCGGGCGATGAACTGGTTCCACTGCCTGCTTTGGGGTGTGCCGCCGAGCACGGTGCGCAGCCGGACCGGGCGCACCGCATCGAGCGTCCGCGGCGGCGGTTCCAGCGGCGCGTCGGTGTCGGGCCCGAAGGTCATGGGCGCCGGCGGATTGCGCCCCCGCCTCGGCGGCGGCAGCGTGATCCGCCCGTCCTTGTGCATGGCCAGCATGGTCACGCGCGCCATCATGTGCTTGAGCCCGCCGTCGGGCTTGTACCAACCGATGCGCCGGCAAAACTCCTTCGACAGCGCGAAGCGGTTCAGGTCGGGCGGTCCGGCGATGAGCCTCCGCAGCAGCGCCATTTCCCCGGTCGTGAAGTCGCGCCCGTAGTAGCGGCATTCGATATCGCCGCTCACGCCTGGCCCGTCAGGGTGCGTCGGCGCCGTGGGCTCATCGACCACGGCAACCACGGCGACAGGTCCGGCGGGGACCGCCCGCCGTTGGCCGCGCAGGCCTTGAGCCACTCGGCCAGCCACAGGCGCACGTCGATGCCGTTGACCGCCAGCGTTTCCGCCACCGAGTACATCAGCGCGGCGGGCTGCGCGCCGTCTTCGCTGTCGGAGCCGAACGAGAGCCGACGCCCGATGGCCGGGCCGCGCAACTTGCGCTCCGCGACATTGTTGTCCATGGGCACCCGGGGGTTGTCGAGGAACACGCCCGGCCCCTCGCGATGCTTCAGCAGCGAACGCAGAGGCGCGGCCTGCCGCGCCGCCTCGTCCAGCCCATCCAGTTCCCGCTCGGCGGTGGCGAACAGGGCCTGAAGTTGCGATTCCAGTTCACGCCGCACGGCCTCGTCGCGGTCCCCGGTGTCGGCCCGGCGATGCGACAGGCGCCTCTTGTTGAGCCGGTAAATGGCCGCGATGCGTCCGAGCCAGTCCCGGCACCACCGGCTCAGTTGCGGCTGTCCGGCGGCACAGTCGATAAAGTCCCGGCGTTGATGCGCCCAGAGATGTTGCATGCAACATCTCTGGGCATATGTTGCGCACAGGATTATGTTGCTCAGAGGGAGCTTTGGCCCACTGGAAATGATGAACGTCCACATGCTCCGCAACATAATCTCCGTCATTCACAACGCGCCAAGGAAAGCCATTATGCCCTTGTTCTGCTTCCACGGGCGATCGGGTCCGGACTGCGCAGCATCGCAAAGCGCCATCGCCCTGGCCTTCATCTCGATATCGATCTCGGCGTAGATGTTGGTGGTATCCAGGCTGACATGACCGAGCCAGGCGCGGATCGTGTTGAGATCGACACCGGCCTGGAGCAGATGGCAGGCGCAAGTGTGCCGACTATGTCTTTGACGAGATAGTCGCCACTATATTGGCACCCTGACTATGTCGGGCACGTCGGGATCAAGTGCGATGCTGCACCGTAACGGCAGGTCCGTGGGAGATCGCCTGCCGCGCGTACCCGACATGGTCTTGACGGACTTACAGGCTGTTGAGGAAGCCGAGCAGCGAGTCGCCGGGCTGGTAGCGGGCGGGTTTGCCGGTTGGCGGTGTGGTCTTGGCCAGTGCCTTCTCTTTCATGGCCAGCGTCGCCTCCAGGTGGATCTGCGTGGTCTCGACCGATTCGTGGCCGGGCCATAACGCGATCACCGCGCGATCGACGCCTGCCTGAAGAAGGTCCATTGCCGCGGTATGGCGCAAGCGGTGGACCGTGACGCGTTGCTGTGTCAACGAGGGGCATGTCCGAGAAGCCGTGACTCGGTGCTTGTTCAAAAGGTACTGCACCCCGTGCACGGTCAGCCGCTCGCCTCTGGCGCTGGGAAAGAGCCAGTCGTGGACGCCTCGTGGCGGCTCGCGCAGCCAAGCCTTCAACGCGGCACGGGTGGGCTTGGCCAGCGGCGTGCGGCGTTCCTTGCGGCCCTTTCCGGTGACGCGCAGATGAGCGCCGCCTCCCGAGACAAAGTCCTCTCGCTTGAGCCCGGTCATCTCCGACAACCGAAGCCCCGTTTGCACGGCGGTGAGGATGAAGGCGTGGTCGCGCCGTCCCGACCAGGTGCCTCGGTCCGGCGCCGCGAGCAGCGCATCGACTTGCGGGCGGGCGAGAAAGCGGACCAGCTTGCGCGTGAATCGCTTGGAAGGGATGGCGAGCACTCTTTGGATCTGCCCGGCGTGGGTCGGAAGCTCGAACGCCGCGTAGCGAAAGAAGGAATGGATCGCCGTCAGCCGCAGGTTGCGGGTTCGAACGCTGACGCCCCGGCGGGTCTCAATATCCTTCAGGAACGCGGCGATCAACGGTGCGTCCATCTGCTCGAAGGTCAGGCGCGAGGGCGGCCGACCGAGGCGTTTGTGCGCAAACTTCAGGAACTGCCGGAAGGTGTCGCGATAGGAACTGATGGTGTGCGGACTGGCCTGGCGTTGTTGCATCAGCCGCCGCACGAAGAAGCGCTCGAGCAGCGGCGCGGGATTAGTCATGCGAGTCATGGCCGGTCCTCCCAACGACTTTCCAGGCGGCGCATGGCTTCGCCCATCAGCTCCGGAGAGCCCTCCAGATACCATTGGGTATCGGCGATATGCACGTGCCCCAGGCAGGTCGAGAGCACCGGCAAGAGGCGCTCCGGGTCCTTCTCGCAGCGATGCCAGTTCACCAATGCGCGGGTCGCGAACGAATGTCTGAAGTCGTGCAGGCGCGGTCCGTGGCGGTCGTGCTCGCCCCGCAGACCGGTCTGGCGCGAGACGGCGTAGAAAGCACGGCGGATCTGCGAATCGTCAAGCCGATTGCCCCGACTGGAGACGAACAGGCACGGCGACACCGAACGACCGGCCCAATGACGCCGGCGCCGGGCGATGTAGTCGGCGAGGACCTCGCAGGTGGCGCTGTGCAACGGGACCAGACGGGTCCGGCCGAACTTGGCCTCGCGCACCGTCAATACCGCGGTGTCGAGGTCGACATCCCGGAGCTCGATATCACGTGCTTCGCCCACACGCAGTCCCGACACGGGCAGCGGGCCGAACAGGCAGTGGTAGGCCCAAGGCAATAATGCGCCTTGCCGATAGCGATGAGGCAGGTGGAGCGCGGCCTGCAGCAGGTTGCGAATCTGGTCATCGGAATACAGATACGGTGTTGCGCGCCTGGGTTTAAACGGGAGCAACCCGGGGGATGGGACCTCCGTGCGTGGACCGGTCGCCTGGCGATGCCGCGCGAAGACGCGTACGTAGCCGAGTCGCGCTGCCCATGTTGCGGGCTGCACGTTCCTCGGCCGTTGTGCCCAGGCAAGCGCCAGGGCTTGGGTAATGACCGGGGCCTCACGCTGTTCCATGAAGGTGACGAGGTCGAGCAGGGCTCGACCGGCTCGGTGCAGCTTGAACCCCAGATGACGTCGCATGCCGAGGTGCTCATCGAGGGCCTCTCGAAGCGTGTTCATCGGGCACCTCCCGGCCACGGCACGGCAAGGCGGCGCAGGGCGTCCAGGTCCACCTTGGCGTAAATCCCGGTGGTGTCGGGGTGGCGATGACCGAGCACGTCGCCAATCTCCCCGAGCGAGGCCCCGTGGCGCATCATCTCCAGCGAAAGACCATGGCGAAACTGGTGAGCCCCGCGCGTCGGCGCATCGACTCCGGCGCGTTCGAGCGCGTGGCGGATCACCGAGCCGACACCGCCGGGACTGCGAAATCCGCAAATCGGCGCCCGGACGCGGAGAAACACGCGTGGGCAACTGCTCGATGGCCGGCCATGGCGCAGGTGGTCGGCAATCGCCTCGCCGACCTCGTGCGACAACGCGAAATCGTTGCGGCTGCCGCCCTTGGTGCGTACGGTCAGCGTTGAAGTGCACCAGTCTATGTCGTGGAGTTCGAGAAAGGTGACTTCGCTCAATCGCAGTCCCAGTCGAGCAAACAGCAGCACAATGGCGTAGTCGCGACGCCCCATGGCGGTGGTGCGATCGATGCTGCTCAACAGCCGCTGAACCTGGTCGGCGGAAATCGCCCGCGGAATACAAGGCATCGACCAGTTGGCGACAATGGGTACGGCGGCGACCAGATCCGGCACGGCCTCGTCTCGATACCGCGGGCGCTGCAGAAAGGAGCGCAACGCGGTCGTCATGATCTTGGCGCGCTTCCTGTCCATCCCCGGCGCCATCCGTTGGACGAAGTCCACGACATCGCCGGCGCGCAGGCTCGAAAGGGTCACCTGGCCTGTACCGAAGCGATGCTCCAGGAACGCACGAACGAATGGCGCGTAGTTCAGTATCGTTGCCGGGGCCAGACCGCGCGCCTCGCGCAAATAGTGCTCGCAGGTCTGCACACAACGCTGGATCTCCGTCTCGGGATGAACCGGGATCGTCTCGGCGGGGATCACCGCCTCGATGCGAAGGTAATCGAGAAGATGGCGGAGCGCTGACGGGTCGCCAGGGTGCACGCGCAGGCGGCGAGCGCGGTATCGCAAGTACTGCTCGGGATGCTCGGAGCCGATGCTGCGCAGATCGATGCTCTCCTGCTCAAGCCATCGGCTGAAACCGGCTGCCAGCAGGATGCGCCGACCGATCGACCAACGGGCATACCCCTGGTCGCTCACAGCGTCGGCAAATCCCTTCAACCAAGGTGCAAGTGGACCTTCCGGCACCTGCGCCAGAACCACTTGGTGATCAATGACATGCTTCACGGTGGACTCCTCCCCCTGAATCGGGGCTGATGAATGGAGTCCGAACTACGTCGCTGTTGCCGCCCTGACGTACCGGAAATCTCGGGAGAAAACCCAACTACAAGACATAGTCAGGGTGCCAATATAGTGGCGGATCAGATGCGGCGTTATCCTCCTTCCGTCGAGCGACGGCACCCGCTCGGCGCGGCGCCTGACAAGCCGGTAGGCGCCGAACCGGGTATAAGCCCGTCCGTGCCGGCTGAGGAATACCGCATCCGTGGCGGTCCGTCCGCGTACCAACTGCGCCAGCGCACGTTCGGTACGTGGCCACAACGGACACTGTCGGATCTTTCCGCCCTTGCCGTGGAGCGTGACCAGGGCGTGTCCGCCGTCGCGTCGTGCGATACGCAGATCGCCGACCGCCAACTCCGTCGCTTCGGACACGCGCGCCCCGGTGTTGTAGAGAAACAGAAGCACGCCGTGCTCGATCCGGCCCCGAGCCGTGCGCCCGTCGGGCACTTTTAGCAGCGCCTTCATCTCGGCCTTGCCGAGCCAGCCGATCGGTTGCGGTGCGGCCTTCTTCAAGGCGATCGCACGGACATTGGCGCTCCACTCCAGAAGCGCCGGGTCGCGACTGGCGACGAATCGGGCGAAGGCGCGGATGGCCGTCAGGCGCTGATTGCGGGTGGGCACGGAGCAGCCGCGCTCGGCTTCCAGATAGGCGAGGAACTGAAGCACGCGCGCCGCCGTAAGGTCGCACACCGCGAGGCGATCGACCGATTTGCGGACCTTGGCGCCGATGAACGGCAGCAGCAGGGTGAAGGTGTCGCGATAGCTCTTCTGGGTGTTGGGCGCGAGGTTGCGCTCGGTGACAATATGTTCGGCCAGGAAGCGGCGCAGCCACGGGCCGAGTGTCTTGGGATTACTCATGATCTTCTCCGTTGATATAGCCGTCGAACCGGAGCGAGGCCTCGTGCAGCAGCTCAGGCGTCATCGAAAGGTAGACCTGGGTGCCATCGAGATGGGCGTGGCCCAGCCAGGTGGAAAGCGCTGGCAGCAGGCGCTGCACATCGGCGCCCTGGCGATACCAGGCAATCAGCCGATGCACCGCCGCGGTATGGCGCAGGGAATGAAAACATGGCGATTGCCGTGCGCCGTTCTTGTCATGGCGGACCCCGGCCACCTGGAGCAGCTTGGCGAACGCAATCTGAACCGTGCCCTTACACAAGGGCGTGCCACTGAGGTTCGCCACAAACGTCGAGTCCATCCCCATCGGCAAGGGGCGTTGGGAGCGCTTGAGGGCATAGTCGCGCAACGCATTGGCAAGTTGTTGGCCGACAGGCACGAGGCGGGTCTTGTGGAACTTGGTGTCGCGTATCGTCAAGATGGCGTCGTGCAAGTCGACATCGTGGAGGGTCAGACGCTGTGCCTCGCCGAACCGAAGCCCCGCGCCATAGAGCAGAAGGAGAAGCGCCCGCAGAGTGTCCCCGTCGAGCTGGACCGCGCGCTGCCGACTGATCTCGATGGCGCCGAACAGGCGCTGCAACTCATCATGGGTAAACACGTACGGCGGCGCCGAAGATGGCGTGCGAGGTTCGCTCTCGGGCGCCGGAAGGGGCGATCGCTCGGCGTAGCCGCGGCCGATCGCGTAGCGGTAGAACCCGTTCAGGGCGCCGTACTTGTTGGCCCGGTACCGGGTGAGCGGGCCGTTGCCGATCAGAAACCCCAGAACATCCGCTTCGGTGACGGCGTCGCAGCGAATGTGCTCGCCGACATGCCTGCAGAAACAACGCAACATGTGCCCGGTGGTGTCGAATCTGGCGCCATGGTCCCGGCGCCAGGCGATGTGGCGGTCGATTGCTTCGCGGAGAATCATGTCAGGCCCTCCAGATCGATGTCGGCGACCTCGCGCAAGGCGCCCAGCCGCACTTTGGCGTACGCCGAGGTGGCCGAGACGCTGCGGTGACCGAGATAGTCGCCGACTTCCTTCATCGACAGGCCGTGGTCGAGCAGATGCTGCGCCGCGGCGTGTCGCAGCGCATGCGCACCGCGCCGCTTGCCGACGATGCCGAGGCGGTCAAGGCGGCTTCTGACCACGTGCGATATACCGCCTCTGCTCAACGGACGGACCGGCGCGTTGAGCGTGAAGAACAACGTCCGATCCGAATGTCGGGGACGAAGCTCACGGAGATAGCGCAGGATCGCCTGCCCGACAGCGCGGGAGAGCGGATAGTGGTGGGTGCGTCCTGGCTTCGGGCGGCGTACCCGCAGTCTCTCCCGCTCCCAGATCAGATCCTCGAGCCGCAGCCCGGCGACCTCGCCGGAGCGCAAACCGTAGGCGATCAACACCATCAGGATGGCCCGGTCGCGCACATCGGCAGCGCGGTCGCCCTCGGTGGTGGCGAGGAGGCGCAGCACCTCGTCGCGGTTCAGACCCTTGGGGAGGGTCTCACCGCGATGGAAGCGCGACGGCAGGATGCCCTCGGCGAGCCCTGGCGCGCACCATCCCCGTCGTTCTGCGAAACGGAAGAAGGTGCGCAGGCGCTGAGCGTAGTCGTGGACCGTGACCCGGCTGCAGCCGCGGGCGTGCCAGCGCGCGACCGCCCGGTCGATGTCGGCGATGCCGAGATCGGCCAAGGCCATGCGCCGTCGCTCCAGCCGGAAAAAGAAACGGTCGACCGCACCGCGGCAACCGCCGATCGTCTCTTCGGTCCAGCCACGCTCGTGTCGCATCCACGCTTCAAATGCCGCCACCTCGCCGGCGTGGGCGTGTTGCGCTCTGCCGGGCTCTTCAAGCAGGTTGAGGAAGCGCAACCAACGAACCGCGTGGCCAACGAACCGGCGACAGGCTTCGGACTTTGCGACTTGGCTACACCGGCGCCCGCCCGGGCGCGACCATCGCTCGGCGGCGGACTCGATCCGGGCCACGCTCACCCGATCGCCTTCACGATAATCGAGCAGTTGAATCAGATTGGTCTGATGAGCGGCAATGTAACGCAACGTGGATGGCCGGGCTCCGGCCTGCGCGCAATGACTCAGATAACTGAGCCGTTCCTCAAGAAACGGTGCAGCCCGATAGCTGGCAATGGCGCCCGGCTTGGTGAAAAGATCTTCGAACATAATCGTGCCTCCTTGCGGTTGGAGACACGACCATTACAAACGAACGCGCATCGGTAAATTATGTTGCCGACAATGTGCGACTACTTACGTCCTATGGGACAAAGCTCCCTCTGGGCAACATAATCCTGTGCGCAACATATGCCCAGCAGAAACACCGGACCACCCCCTTGCCGGGCGCCGCCACCGCGTTGTAGCCGGCATAACCGTCCACGTGCAGCTTGCCTTTGAATCCCTTGAGAAAGCCCACGGCGTGGCAGCCGCCGCGCCCGGGCGCGTAGAAGAACACCACGCCGGGCGGGTCCGGACCGGCCCAGGGCCGCCGGTCGCGGGCCAGCGCCCACAGATACCCCGTCTTGGTCTTGCCCCGGCCCGGGTCCAGCACCGGCGCCCGGGTCTCGTCCATGAACAGATGATCGGACCGCTTCAGGCGCCAGGCGAGCCGATCCACCACCGGAATGAGATGAAACGACGCCTTGCCCACCCAGCCGGCGAGCGTGGAGCGATCCAGCTCCACCCCCGATCGGGCGTAGATCTGCGATTGGCGATAAGATGTTGCGCACCCGATTATGCTGCGCAGAGGCCGGTCATCGCCGGTTTGCCGGGGGGTTCCTACAATCTGCGCAACATAATATTGCGGTCCATGTCCGCCGTCATGATGCTGGCTCCCACAAACAGGAGACAACATCATGTTCGAAGATCTCTTCGCCCGACCGTCGACGGTCGAGCATTATCGCTGCTCACCATTGATCAATGAACGGCTCGCCTTTCTCGATCACTGTGAGCAACTTGGCATCAAGCCTGCGACATTACGGAAGATTGCCGCTCATCAGTTGAAGCTCGTGCGTCTTCTCGATTTGAAGGACGACGAGGTGAACGCGCGCAGGATCGAAGCCGGATTCCGCCGGTGGCTGCTACCCGGCAGGTGCAGATTACGACCCAAACTCGGGCAGCGATTTCTCAGTTGCTCCAAGCGATGGTTGCGCTTTCTGGGCTGGCTTGAGGAACCTCGTGTCGTCGGTCACGGTCATACGTCGCACGTAACGGCCTTTGCGGCAAGCATGTCCGGCGAACGCGGGTGGTCCGATACGACCATCGATAGCTGTTGCCGAACCGTTGACCGATTTTTCGTCGGACTTGACGAGGCAGGACTCGACCTGGCCTCTGTCGAGATCACAACCATCGATGAGGCGATCACGCGCTATCACGCGCGCGGCTACGCTCGATCCACGATACATCTTTATGCGCAGCAACTGCGTACGTTCTTCCGGTTTGCCGAACAGCAGGGGTGGTGCAGCCCGGGACTGGCCGATGGCATCATGCCGCCGCGACGTCATCCGGGCAAGGCGATTCCGAAAGGATTGAACCGTGATGAGGTGATCCGTCTGCTGGCCAGCACCGAGGGTGACCGTTCCTGCGACATTCGTGCCCGCGCGATCGTGATGCTGCTGATCACATACGGCCTTCGTGCCGGTGAAGTCAGCGGCCTTCGGCTCGATGACCTGGCTTGGGAGCGGGAGATGCTGCGGGTCCGCTGCCCTAAACCGGGACGCACGCTTCTCTACCCGCTCTCACGCGGCGTCGGGCAAGCGATTCTGCGATATCTGCGCGAGGTGCGCCCCGTGCATGCCGAGCGACGGTTGTTCCTAACGCTGAAAGCTCCGATCAAGCCGCTCAGCAGAGGAGTGATCAAGTCCATTGTTTCGATACGTCTTGAACGTCTCGGCATCACGGACAAACGTCGTGGACCTCATGCTCTGCGCCACGCTGCAGCCCAGCATCTGCTCGATCGGGGACTGTCCATGAAGGCTGTGGGCGATTACCTCGGGCATCGAAGTGTCGCGGCCACCGCCGTTTACGCGCAGGTCCAACTGCATGCACTTCGCGAAGTTGCCAACATCGATTTGGAGGGCCTGACATGATTCTGCGCGATGCGATCGATCATTATGTTGTGTGGCGTCGGGCGCATGGCGCCCGGTTTATCACGAGCGCGAGAGCCTTGTACCAATTCTGCAAGAGCGTGCCCGAGCAGGTGCGCTGCGATGCGGTCACGGAGATGGAAGTGCGCCGGTTCCTTGCCGGAAGCGGTCCGCTTACCCGGTGGCGTGCAAACAAGTACGGCGCGTTGGCCGGGTTTTACCGCTACGCGATCAGCCGCGGTTATGCCACACGATCACCTCTTCCACCGCCGGACGAGGAGCCGAAGTCGCCGCCATCGGCACCGCCTTACATTTACTCGCGCGAGGAACTCCAGCGCCTGTTCGGTGCTGTCGAAGTCAGCCGCAAACATGCCATCCGCTTCGATGGAGATACCTTTCGGACGCTGCTCTTCATGCTGTACGGAGCCGGTCTGAGAACCAGCGAGACACTGCACCTTTCCTTGCACGATGTCGACCTCGCAGAAGCCGTCCTCACGGTGCGGAACACAAAGTTCTTCAAGAGCCGCCTCGTTCCCGTGGCGCCGAAGCTTGCCGACGTACTCGAGGCCTATGCTCACCGGCGTGCGGGTCGCCCGCTGCCCGAAGGGATGGATTCGACCTTCCTTGCAAACCGCGACGGAACACCGGTGAGAAAGCACAACGTGGATCATGCATTTGCCCGACTGCTGGAAATTGCCGGGGTAGAGCGGAGGGATGACGGACGGCGCTCTCCATGTCTGCACAGCTTGCGCCACACTGCGGCCGTACACCGCCTGACGTCCTGGTACCGGAACGGATTGGATGTTCAGCGGCTTCTGCCCGTACTGTCGACGTATCTTGGCCACGCCAACCTCGACGGAACAAGCGTATACCTGTCGATGACGCCGGACCTCCTTCACGAAGCGTCGGTACGTTTCAATCGCTACGTCAATGGAGGAGACCATGCGTGATTCAAGTACACTCGGTTCCTGGCTGCGGCGCTTTCTCGCGGATTACATCGTCACCGAGCGCCGCCTCGCCCAAAACACTCAGAAGAGCTATCGCGACAGCTTCAGACTGCTGCTGCCATTCATCAGCGCCAAGGCGCGCAAGCCGGTCGACCGCTTGCATGTCGAAGATATCGGTCCTTCGCGTGTGTTGCAGTTCCTTTCACACCTTGAGGAAGACCGTGGCTGTTCGGTCCGGACGCGTAACCAACGGTTGGCCGCGATCCGATCCTTTGCCCGCTTCGTCGCCAGCCGCGAACCGGCCCATCTCGATTGGTGTGGACAGATTCGCGCGATCGCGACGAAGAAGTCCACACCGCAGCCCATCGCCTGGATGACCAAGGATGAAGTGGAAGCACTCCTCGCGGTTCCCGACCGCCAAAAGCCGCAGGGCCGCGCCGAATATGCAATGCTGCTCTTCCTCTACAACACCGGGGCCCGCGTTTCCGAGGCGACTGGATTGAAAGTGGCCGATCTGGATGTCGACCGCCGTGACGGCCGTCACGCGCTTGTCACGCTGCGCGGCAAGGGAGGCAAGAGCCGTCGATGCCCGCTGTGGCCGCGTACCCGGAACGTCTTGGTCGAACTCGTTCGTAGACGGGAACAGGGAGACGCCGTGTTCATGAGTCGTCATCGGAGGCCCTATACCCGCTTCGGGGTCTACCGGCTTGTTGAGCGATGCGCTGCCCAGGTGCCGTCGTTGTCGGGGCGGGCAATCACGCCGCATGTCCTCCGGCACTCAAGTGCCTGTCATCTGCTGCAGGCAGGTGTCGATCTCAACACCATCCGAGCATGGCTCGGGCATGTCAGCCTCGATACGACCAACATCTACGCCGAAATCGATCTCGAAATGAAGGCCAAAGCGATGACGCTTTGCGATGCGGGAGACCCAGGTCGCGACCGACCCTGGAAAGAGGACAAAGGCGTGATCGCCTTCCTGAACGCGATCTGACGGCAAAACATTATGTTGCGCAGATTGTAGGAACCCCCCGGCAAACCGGCGATGACCGGCCTCTGCGCAGCATAATCGGGTGCGCAACATCTTACCGCCAATCGCAGATTTACGCCCGATCGGGGGTGGAACTGGACCGTTCCACGCTGGCGGGCTGGGTGGGCAAGGCGTCGTTTCACCTGACCCCGGTGGTGGATCGGCTCGCCTGGCATCTGAAGCGGTCCGATCATCTGTTCATGGACGAGACCCGGGCGCCGGTGCTGGACCCGGGCCGGGGCAAGACCAAGACGGGGTATCTGTGGGCGCTGGCCCGCGACCGGCGGCCCTGGGCCGGTCCGGACCCGCCCGGCGCGGTGTTCTTCTACGCGCCCGGGCGCGGCGGCTGCCACGCCGTGGGCTTTCTCGAGGGATTCAAAGGCAAGCTGCACGTGGACGGTTATGCCGGCTACAACGCGGTGGCGGTGCCCGGCAAGGGGGTGGTCCGTTGTTTCTGCTGGGCGCACGCCAGGCGCAAACTGTGCGAGGTCCACGACAGCCACCGCTCCACGATCGCCGCCGAAGGGCTGCGGCGCATCGGCGAGATGTACGCCATCGAGAAGGCGATCCGGGGCGAGCCTCCCGACGTCCGGCTGGCCGTGCGCCAGGCGCGCACCGCACCGCTGGTCGAGGACTTCGGGGTGTGGCTGCGCCGGCAACGCGCCCGGATCTCACCGAAGTCCCGCTTGGGCGAGAAGCTGGCCTACATCGCCAACCATTGGGACGGGCTGCGGGTGTTCCTCACCGACGGGCGGGTCGAGATGGACACAAACATCGTGGAAAATGCCATCAGGCCACTGGCCCTGAATCGCAAGAATGCGCTGTTCGCCGGCCATGACGAAGGCGGGGCGGCCTGGGCCCGCATAGCCAGTCTCGTTGAAACGGCCAAAATGAATCAAGTCAACCCCCACGCCTATCTGAAGGCCACGCTCGAAGCCATCGCCGCCGGCCATCCGGCATCCGATATCGATGCGCTGATGCCCTGGGCGTTTACACCAGCTTCAAGCTGAAATCCAGGTGGGGCGGACGCCCCGCTTACGGCTTTATCGATTGGAAGCAGTACCTTCGCAACCGGGCCACCTTGGAAAGCAACAGAGCCGCCTTCCTGGGATCGGACCGGCGCACCCCGGCGCCGCGGGAGGGGGCGGCGCTGCTGCAGTCGCGGGTGATCTGCGGGCGCTGCGGGCGGCGCATGGGAATGAAGTACAACCGCGCCCTGCCGCATCGCAACCGCCCGGCGCGCTACTTCTACGTCTGCGGGGCGGAGCAGGACCGCTACGGTCGGAAAACCTGCCAGAGCATGCGCGGGGATCTCGTCGACGCGGCGGTCGCGCGGTTCGCGATCGAGGCGTTGAACCGCAAGAACATCGATCTGGCCCTGGCGGTGCAGGCGCAGGTGCAGGTGGAGTTCGCCGAGGCCGACGCCCAGCGCAAGCGGCGCATCGAGGGCATCCGCTACGAGGCCGATCTGGCGCGGCGGCGGTTCTACGAGGTGGATCCTGCCAACCGGCTGGTGGCGGCAACGCTGGAAGCGGAATGGAACGAGCGGCTGCGCGATCTGGACGAGGCCTGCCGGGAACGCGATGAACGGGCCGCGGCCTGCGATGCCGAACTCTCCGAGCGGCAGGCCGAACGCATCCGGGAACTGGCGGGGGACTTCGAGCAGGTGTGGCACGCCGAGCAAACGGGCAACGCCGACCGCAAGCGGCTGCTCGGGCTTCTGATGGAAGATGCGGCGCTGACCCGGGACGGCCCGGAGGTGACCATCAATCTGCGCATGCGGGGGGGACGTTCGGTGACGCTGGAGCCCGTCGAACTGCCGAAACCGGTGATGCAGTTGGTCAAGACAGGCCGGGAAACGCTCGCCGAGATCGACCGGTTGCTTGAGACCCACCGCGACGAAGGCGTGGCGCGGGAGCTGAACGCGATGGGGTTGCGCAACTGGAAGGGCGAGCGGTTCACGGGCAAGCGCGTGGGCGGGATCCGGCGCAGGCACGGCTTGCCCAACCACCTGGAGCGCCAGATGAAGCGACTTCGGGAGAAGGGCTACGGAACGGCCTGGGAGGTGGCGGCTGAACTCGGCATGAACGAGCGGGTCGTGCGGAGGCTGGGCAAGGCCGGCGATCCTCGGGTGGAGCGGGTCACCGTGCCGATCGAATGCGGGCGACGGTACTGCATGTACAGGGCGAACGCGGCGGCGTTGCCGAAACCCTCGTCGGGAGGCTGAACATGCCCGCACGCAACGACACCGCCGCGGTTGGGGATCGCCGCCATGGCCCGCTCCGGGGGCATGGGAATAGGGCCGATCCTCCGTCCGGGACGAACGAAGGACCGGCCCTCGGGGGGCGCCACAGGCGTGGTCAGGCCTCAGAATGGGATACTGTCTCCCATGTCGCCGTCATCGGCCGGGGTGGCCGGTCCGGTCTCCGCGGCCTGGGTCTCGGCCACGGACTCGCCGTTGCCGTTGGGCTTGTCGAGGAACTGGATCCTCCCGCCCGGGGCGAGCAGGATCTCGGTCGAGAACCGGTCGGAGTCCTCGCCGTCCTTGCGCCAGCGCCGCGTCTGCAGCTTGCCCGCGACGTAGACCAGCCGTCCCTTCTTCGCGTGGCGTTCGAGCATGTCCACGAGTCCGGGCTGGACGTGACGACCCGGTGCCACTCGGTCTTCTCGATCCGCTCGCCGCCGCCGGCGCGATCCAGGTAGCTCTCGTCCGTCGCAATGCTCATGTTCGCGACACGGCCCCCCGTTGTGAGGTGGTTCACGGTGACGTCGGCGCCCAGGCGTCCGATCACTTCCGCGCGGTTCAATCCAAATGCCATGATGGTATCTCCTGTGAGTACTGGTTGATGTCGATGGTGTGGCGAACGGGTCCAGACTCTCTCAAGCCCTTCTCCGTTCACCCTCTTGAGCCCTTCCCTTCACCTCTTCTTCGGACGGACCGTCCGGTATCGGAGAGAAAGGAAGGATGCGGCCTGAGATCGGATGCCTCAGGTAGAGTGAATGGGGACCGAACGGTCAGGGGGTGCTGCGCAAGTGCCTCAAAGTCGCAACGAGGTGCATCATGAAACACACGACCGATCCAGGAAGCTCTCGTCCGTCGCGATGCTCATGTTCGCGACACGGCCCCCCGTTGTGAGGTGGTTCACGGTGACGTCGGCGCCCAGGCGCCCGATCACTTCCGCGCGGTTCAATCCAAATGCCATGATGGTATCTCCTGTGAGTACTGGTTGATGTCGATGGTGTGGAGAACGGATCCGGACTCTCTCAAGCCCTTCTTCGTTCACCCTTCTGAGCCCTCTCCTTCACCTCTATGTCGGACGTCCGGTCCGATATCGGAGACAAGGGAAGGGTGTGCCCTGAGATCGGATGCCTCAGGTAGAGTGAAAGGGGACCGAACGGTCAGCGCGACCTGGGCAAGTGCCACAAAGTCGCAACGAGGTGCATCATGAAACAGATGACCGGTCGACGTACGACTCGTCGGTCGCAATACTCATATTCGCGACACGGCCGCCGGTGGTGAGGTGGTTGACGGTGACGTCGGCGCCCAGGCGCCCGATCACTTCTGCGCGGTTCAATCCAAACATGATTCGATCTCCTTACGTTTCGGTTAATGACAACGGTTGAACGAACCGGACCCTTCTCTCTCGATCCGGACCCGGTTCACTTCTCTCAAGCCTCCTTCACTCCCAGGCGCCGGGGCCGGACCGCTCCGCGACGATGGCCCGGGCGACATGGCCCGAGAGCCCCAGCTCCGAAAGCAGCGATTCGGGCGGGCGCGCGCGAGAGTCCTCGGGCAGCGCGGGTTCGGACACCAGCGCGTCGGCGACGGATTCGGTTTCGGGCGGTGTGTTGAAGTCCAGCGGTGTGCGGTGGGGCGAATAGAACGAAGTCAGATATCTGAAGCGCGAAGAACTTGCCGCCACTGGCAAACATAATCGCTTCAAGCGGGCCGCTGCTGCAGCCAAAACCGCACTTTCCAAACCAGACTCGACCTAATCCTTTGCCGCGCCTCTGCAGTTTTGGCGATCTTACAAGCTACGGTGCCGTACTTTACTCGACGCTTGCGTCTTCCTTGTCCGATTTGTCTCGCAGTTCTCCTGTGCGTAATCCATATAAAATGTTGCCACCTGTTTGGTACCTTTCAGCGAGATTCGCAGGTACATTTCGCTGAGGTTACGCACCCTTTTCTCGCCGAATGTCCGGGAAATGCCGCCTTGACACTCCCCGCGGCGGGCCTATGTTGGATGCCATGACCGGGCGGGTGTCATCGCCAAGCGGAAAAGACCGCGAAGTGTGACAGTCAGGGAACTATTGGGCGTTGCGCGATCATGATGGAATTTCTGGCGCTTGGCACGATGATGCAGACCGGGCACGGAGTCACCGATGACCGAATAACGGCTGTCGAGTCGCGGTTGAACACACGGCTCGACCGCATGGGCGCGAGGCTCGACGATCTGGGCGAGCGATTATCCTCGGTGGGGGCGAATCTTACGGATCTCAACCAGCGGAGGTACCGTGTGGTAAGCCATCTGTTCCGGGTCGAGCCCGAATCGGCGGAGACGCCCTGACCGCCAGCGCCGCACTGGAACAAGCAGATTAGGGACGCGTCGTCAATTCCGCGACAACAAGCCGATGGAAGGCCAAGTATAAGAGCACCAGAAACAACCCGTCATACAGTGCAAACACAAAGAACGCACCACCCAGGGACAGAAAGATCACGGTCATCATGGCCCGGCCAACTAGGCCGGTCAAAATGTTGATCCGCTGATGGACAGGGTTGAGGCACGCCGGAATCTGGAAGGCGCTAGCCAAGATCAACGTGCCTGCCCAAATTCTTGGGAACGCGCCGCCGACCGAGCCATCAAAGCCGAACAGGCTCAGCATAAAAGCGGTAAAGAACAGAAAGCCGGCCGCAATCACCGATTGCACTACCAGATTGAAGATCAGAACCCGCTTGAATGTTCTTATCCTGCTGTCCGCAGCAGAGCGCGTTGCTCCGATGGATAGTGTGTTCGTCATGACCGGTCCCTCTCTCTAAAAGGTCAGCAAATAGGCAAGCAGGTCGGCGCGCGCCGCGGCGTTCAACCCAGTGCCGTATTCATGGCCTCCATTGCCATTGCCCGGCAGCGTCGTGTCGTAGCAAAAACCATCATTCACCGGCGTGTCGGAAGGACAATCGGGTGACCTGAACCCGCCTTTCTCCCCGTCCACCACATCCGATCCGCGCAAAAAGGCCGATGGGCGCAAATGAGGCTCCAGCAGCAGGTCGGCCAACGTCGGCACCGAGCCATTGTGCAGATACGGGCCTCGCAGCCACAGACCGTCCAAGGGCATGTTGGCGTAGCCATTGGTTTTCTCGAATTGCTTGAACTGATAGGGCGTGCCGGCGAACAACTCGCTCAACTGTCGCTCGTTAAACTCGATCATATAGGAATTCAGGCGCCGGACATCCGTTCGAATGTCGTAGATATCCTGGACCTCGCCCAGGTATATTCCCTCGAAGACATAACCGTCATTGCCCTGATAGCCGTGGCAATCGGCGCACAGCATCATGTAGTGATTACGGCCGCGTTCCACGGCATCTGCGGGCGGCGTGTGCGGGCTTTTGGGCGGCGTCAGGCCACCCAGCCAGCGTGCGACCCGTTCCAGATTGTAATGGTCGACCGTATCCGGTGTGACGCCTGCACCCAGCGAGGCTGACAGATTGCGTTCGGCCAGGGATTTGTTGTTACCGTCCCAGTGCAGTTTCATGCCCTCGCGCGGTTGCTGCAGGAAGATCGACGGAAAATCCGACGCGCCGATGACCTCCTCGTCGGACAGACCGTTCGGGTCCATATTCATTTGTCCGGTCTTGTAGGGATTGAACGTATCGACCCGGCCTATGCCCCAGTCCGGTTGGCGGTCCAGCAGCGGGCGCAACGCCTCGCGCGTCGCCACCAGACCCTCGCGCACCCGGGGCAGCACGAAAACCCGCCAAATCAGCTTGTCGAGCAGGTCCAGCCGGTTGCCGGACGCTGCCGCCGCATCGAAGACCTCGCCGGGGGCGAGCTGCGAACTGGTACTGGCCTCCAAAAAGAAAGTAATGAATCTGTGGAGATCGAAATTGTTCGAGGGCATGCCTGCCACCAGGACCGGTGCATCCTGATCGCTCATCCGGTAGGTGCCGGCGTGGCAGGCCGCGCAGTTGAACCACACCAGGTCAATGCCCAGTTGAGGCCGCCGAGAAATCCCGACAGGCAGGTCGGTCTTGCCGTGTTCATCCTCTTCATATTGGAAGCCGAATGCAGCGTAATCTTTCCGGTGGGCGAAGTGTTCGGGAAACAACACAGGCAATGCCTGCCAAAGTACGTACGGGATGCCACTGCTGGGTTCCGACCCGATCGAAGCATGCAGGAAGTGCTGGCGTTCGTCGTCGAATACCGGTGTCCGGCTGAGAATGGTCGCGCCGCCAATCTTCGCGACCGCGCAAAACGCGAACAAGAATGCCACGATGATCGCCAGACCGATCAACCGTGCCAGCCGGCGGAACCAGGACCGCCGACGCCGGGCTAGCTCCTTCTCGACAAAGGTGACGTGATAGGGTTGGGCCATCACTCTGCCGCTCTTGCCGGAATTCTCAGATCCCCGCGGGTTTCATAGATGCTCATCAGCTCCTCCAGCATCTGCTCGCGACTGTCAAAGCGGGATTCCTCATAACAGCCCATCGGGTTCTTTGGCGCGTTCAACAGGCACTTGTTGCAATAGGTGCAGGGGCGCGGCGGTTGTTCGCTGCCGGCGAACCAATGCTTGACGAGATCGTTATTGGCAACCAGCGCACGGGCAATCGACACTCCGTCCAGAGCGCCGGTCTCCAAGGCATTGCGCACAAAGGATGCAGTCTGGAACCCACCCGTGTTGATCACGGGGATCGAGACAGCTTCGTTGATGGCGCGGCATTCGTCCAGGCTGATTCCTTCGTTGCGTCGGTCGCCCTTGATACGGAACCACAGCCAGTTGAAGAGGGGTCTCAGCATCGGATAGCGAAAAAACAGGAAATTCCGAAATCCATGCACACCCGAGGAAATCATTGCATCATAGGTTGTCGCCAGAGTCTCCAGCGGCAGATCGCCCGGCGGGTTCATCGGATGCGGGAACAGCGACCCGGTCGAGATATGCAGCCCGTCGGCGCCTGCCGCCTCGCACCACTTGGCGACCTTGACCGTGTCGGCCAGGGTATTGCCCTTGCCTTCCCATGGAATGACATTGTTGCGGTCCACGGCGCTCAGTTTGACCTGCAGGTGATAATCATGCCCGACCTGCGCCCGGATCGCGGCAATCACCTCCAGCAGGAAGCGCGCCCGGTTGCGAAGCGATCCGCCATATTGATCCGTGCGGTCGTTGATGCCGCTGGACAGGAACTGGGTGAACAGGTATCCGTTGGCGGCGTGCAGTTCGACCCCGTCCAGCTCCGCCTCCCGCGCGCGCCAGGCGCCGCGGGCAAATGCCCGCACTGTCTGGGCAATCTCGCCCGTGCTCATGGCCCGGGTCGGGAAACCGTGCAACGGTTCATAAGAGTTGGTCGAACTCAGGGTTTGCCTCGCCTGATTGGTTGCTCCGGGCAGGTCCATCTGTCGGCCCGAATGGCTCAATTGCAAAATGAATTTTGAGCCATGAGCCCGCACCGACTCGCCCAGCTTCCGCCACAGCGGAATAAAGTCGTCGCGGTGGATGGTGGCATAATTGGCGATGATCCGCCCTTCCATCATCACCGGCACGTAAGACGAAATCACCGCGCCGACGCCGCCCTTGGCAAACTTGGTCTCCCAGTTGATCCGGGTCTGGGTCAGAGAGCCGTCCTCGTTGTCGAAGCGACCGGAGATGTTCGAGCGAAAGACGCGGTTCTTGACGGTCAGGTTTCGGAATTTCAGCGCGGTGAAAATCGGATCGGTCACAAGCCCGCTTCCTTGGTCTGGGCTGTTCGCCAGATTTCGGCGAGTAGGGCAGGAACCAGCGCATGGGCGGGGCATCGGCTCCAACTTCGGGACATTACGGCAAGGTCGGAATCAAGTGAATGCGCAGCGGCTCTCCCAACTTCGAAGATGACCAGCGTCCCCGGATTCAACGATCCGGCCAGAGCCGTTCCTTCGGCCGCGGCCTGACGCAGAATCCGTGCAGGCCCGACCATCGTGCGCAACGCAGCTTGTTCCGGTGTAAGTCCGGCGCGGCGCACGGGATTGGACCAATCGCTCTTGAGGCGCCTCACGCTCTCCACGAGATTGTGAACGGCGATGCCTGTTGCATGAATGGCGGCCAAATCATTGTCGGAGGCTTTGCCCAGGGTGTTCTGTGACCGGACGCGGGCATTGCTGATCAACCACAGGAATCGCTTGACCGGATTCCAGGACCGGATGGCGCCGTCCAGCGTTTTCGCCGCGCGCCAAGTGCCCTTGCCAGCCGTATAGGTCGGTTTGAACAAACGGCCGACCAGTTCCTGGACAAGGTGCTCGACCGGCCGGCCGTTCCCGCCACGTACATAATCGGCGATCGAGCCGATAAGGTCAGCATTCCAGGGTGTTGTGGCCGGATCAAGACGATCGGCAAGGTCCTCCTGTTTGCGGGCCCGTTCCGAATTGCCGCGCATTTGCGCAGACGGCAACGGTGTTTTGCCGAACCTCAACGCCTTGCGCACCCGCCCGGCGATGATGCGGTTCAACAGCGGACCACGCGGGCGGTACCCTCGATCCAGCAGATCATGGTCCGCATCGGCACGAATGCCATGAGCACTGTCGACCAGGATGATGTCGGCCAGGAATGGAATGCGAATGCGCCGCATCATGGCCTACCGCTTCTGGCGCGACCAGGGAAAGAAGGGATTGCGAGTGTCGCCGAATGCGATCGCCAGTTCCGGACAATGGCGCTTGATCACATCCTTGAGTCCGTTGTCGGTCACCCAGTCGAAGCCCGCCCGCGTATAGACCTCAGGCCGGAAATCATCGGTAAAGAAACGGTCGCTTTTCAGCCGGCGCGAGGCCATCAGGACAAAAATACGGAAGACTGTGTCGGAGAACCCAAACCGGGGCGGTGCGCCGCGCTTCGAATTCATTTCCGCCAGCGTGCCGATGAGCAAATCGACCTTGTCGACCGTGCCATAGATCTCTTTCAGTTCTTGCTGCCATTGCCGGTTGCTGGTGATGTCAGCAAAACGTTTCGGTGCCTTTGCACCGATCAGACGGCGAAACGCCTGGTAGCGCGGAATGCCCCTTTCCCGGTCGCGCAGAATGTCGATGGCCGCAAGGTCCATGAAAATACCTTGTTCGGCCTTCTTGTTCAGCATGCGTAGCGCATTCGGGAAATTGTGCAGGACCAACGCGCCTGGGTTTTCCGTCGCCAGCGAATACACCACGTCGTTGAAGGATGACTTGTCATAGATTCCGCGCGCATGCGGGCCCGAAACCGCAGCCAAGTCGGCCACCTGAAGAACGGAATCGTCTTTGAAACTGCGAAAAACAAAGTCGTCCGGCAACAGGGAATGCAGCCGGTACGATGCGGCGAATTCCTCGGTCATCGCAAACGGCGTACCGTGGTGCGCCTGGGGTGAACCGGGGATGCCGGAAATCACTTCGCTGTCGGATGCGCGCCCGAAGGTCTTGGCGTATTGCTCGCCCATCAGGCCCCAGTAATTGCCGCGCATGGCCAATCGGCCCGCCGGCGAATCCATTAGGGCCGGGGTCCATTCGACCGTATGGATCTTAGCCAGCAGGGCAGAATTGACCAGCCGTGCCTTCTGGAACAACCATTCGCTGCACTCCGTCGGATGGTCGATCTTCAGCCGGTCGACGATGGCATTGTGCTCGCGCGCAAATAGAGTATGCAGCACAGACAGGCCGATCCACCAGTTGCCGTTAACGCCCGACAGCTCCTGTGTAGCCGGATCATTCGCGTTGATCTTGGCCTGGCCATCGATCGGCAGCAGGCCAGCTTCGTCCAACCACAGCTTGCCGTCCTGCAGGACACTCGTTCCCCCGGGTTCCGACCGTACCCGTTTGATCTTTTCTTCGCCGGAGCCATAGAGCTGAGAGGCATCCCACCAGTGGGTCTCCACATTGGTATAGGCGGTTGGTCGGCCTTCGTGCTGACCCTCCGCCGGGGCCGAACGGGGGATCTGCATCTTGCCGCCCGGCCAGTCATCCCCCTCCGGCAACGGAATGTCGTGCAGCACGGACCTATCGTTGGGCCCATGGCTAAGCCAGTCATGCACCATGAACTGGATCCAGGCCGCAGCCAGGACGTTCAGATGCGGAACCGGCACAAACTCCTTGCGTGCCATCAGCTCCTTGCTGATGAGCCGCGGACTGGGCGTCATCAATTCATCGCCAGTTTCAGCAAAGGTTTCAGCCAGCGGCAGGTTGCGTCCGAACCGGGTGCCGGCACTGCCCATCCAGGGATTGCCCAGATCGTTGAACGAACCGTCGGCGGTGCGCCACCCTATAATGTCGAAACCTTTCGGCGCTTCCCGCTTTGGCGGATCGGTTTCTGTGTCAGCCAGATTGTTCTTCCGCAGATTGGTCCGGTGCCCGACGATGATCGCCACCGACAGTGGAAAGAAATATCGGTACCAGACCCGCAACGGTTCAGTCCCGCGCGACAATATGCCCAGTAGGCGATCCATAAGACCTTCAAACATAGCAACCCCGTGAGTTTTGGCTGAATTAGGGTCAGGGCGTCTCCGCCGATTCGGGCTCGACCCCGAACAGATGGCTCTCCACGCGGTACCTCCGCTGGTTGAGATCCGTGAGATTCGACTCCACCGAGGATAATCGTTCGCCCAGATTGTCGAGCCCCGCGTCCATGCGGTCGAGCCGTGTGTTCAGCCGCGACTCGACAGCCGTTATTCGGCCATCGATGGCTCCGTGCCCGGTCTGCATCATCGTGCCAAGCGCCAGAAAGCCCATCATGATCGCGCAACACCCAATAGTTGTCTGACTGTCCCACTTCATGGCCTTTTCCGGCTGACTATGACACCCGCCCGGTCGTGAATCCAACATAGGCCCGTCCGCAGGGAGCATCAAGGCGGCATTTCCCGGACATTCGGCGAGAAAAGGGCCCACCCACGTCGCAATCCCGAATCTCAACCGCAAACATTCTCCCTTACGATTTGGCCGTTGCTCCCAAGAAACATCACAGTTCCATATCGAGTTCCGTTGATTTCGGTTCAATCTCGTCCGCGACCACTTCCCGATCCGGCCCGCGTTGCCTGTTGTCCAAATCTCCCCCCAAAACTTCCGCCGTCCCCAACGCGTGTTCCGCCCTCGGCTCCACCGCCTCAAGCGCCACAACCCGTTCGCCGGTGGCCACTTCCAGATGCTCACCGAGCGCCTTTCGGTCGTCCGTCACCAGTTCCGCCCGGTACCGCGCCCGGCTGATCTCCACGTAGAAGCTCTTCTGTGTGGTCGAGTGCGGATGCCCAGCTTCCATTATTGCGATCACGCTGTCCACCGTTAGTGTTGTCCAATGCTAAATGAGCCTGAAGCGAGGCTCGTATTCCAACGCCACATGAGCCTGAAGGGGGGTCTGGACGATCATTGGGAGGATGATCGTGACGCTACAGACCGGAGGGCTCCGCACGGTGGAGCAACTCAGGGGTTTTCTCGACGGGAACGTGGAGGTGGATTTCAAGCCGCGGGGCCGGGAGGCAGCCTACGGTTTCGTGCGCCGGACGTTGGTGCGTTTGCGCTACGGGGGATTGGACCGCGGGGGCAAGGGCGTGGTGCGCGAGTATCTGGCCAAGACGACGGGGCTGTCCCGGTCGCAGTTGACCCGATTGATCGCGCAGCATCGGCGTGCCGGGCGGATCGTGGACCGGCGCGGGGGCAACAGCGGGCGACCGTTCCCGCGGGTCTACACGCCGTCGGACATCCGGCTGCTGGCCGAGGCCGACGAGATCGGCGGCCAACTGTGCGGTCCGGCCGCCTGCGAGGTGCTGCGGCGCGAGTACGAGGTGTTCGGGGACACGCGCCACGAGCGCCTGTCGCGGCTGTCGGTATCGCATTTGTACAACCTGCGCCGGTCGCGGACCCACCGCCTGCGGCGCACGACCTGGAACCCCACCCGGCCGACGGCGGCCGGCATCGGGGAGCGGCGCAGACCCGATCCAGACGCACGCCCCGGCTTCGTGCGCGTGGACACCGTCCATCAAGGGGACCGCGACGGACGCAAGGGCCTCCACCACGTGAACCTGATCGACGAGGTCACCCAGTACGAGCACCTCGGTGCCGTGGCGGCGATCTCCGAGGCGTTCCCGGTCCCGGTCCTGGAGCCATTGATCGCGGCGTTTCCCTTTGAAGTCAAGGGTTTCCATGCCGGCAACGGTTCGGAGCACATCAACCGCCACGTCGCGGCATTGTTGAACAAGCCGCATGTGGGAGAGTTCACCAAGTCCCGCGCCCGGCGCTCCAACGACAACGCCCTGGTCGAGGGCAAGAACGGCTCCGTGGTGCGCAAGTGGTTCGGCCACGATCACATCCCGAGGCGCTTTGCCCCGCGGGTCAACGTCTTCGCCCGGGACGTGCTCACCCCCCACCTGAACTTCCACCATCCCTGCCTGTTCGCCACCGAGGCGCGCGACGGCGCGGGCAAGGTGCGACGGCGCCACCGGCGCCGGGACGTGACCACGCCCTACGAGAAGCTCAAGTCCCTGCCCGGCGCCGAACAGTGCCTCAAACGCGGCGTGACCTTCGCCGAACTGGACAAGACCGCCTACGCCATGTCCGACCTGACGGCGAACCGGCGGGCAAACCGCGCGCGCGACGAGCTGTTCCGCGCCATCGACAGCGCCGCGACCGCGGCGGCCTGATGGACCGGCCGGGGTTGTCCTGTGGATTTATGGACGAGTCCTTCGGACCGGCCCGCGCCCTGCGGGCCGCGGGGACAGCCCGTGGATAACGCTGACGCGTTACCCACCGCCTGCCCCCACTCGCGAGCCTCTCGCCCACAAACTCCACAGGACCCACCACAAACGATTCAATAAAGACAGCAACGATCATCGGATCGACATCGGCTTGCCGGCCCGCAACGACACACCCTGAGATGACATCACCGCAACACGTCCAGACCGGTTCCAGGGTTCAGCGTAAGCCCGTCTCGCTCAGGCTCACTTTCTCATTGGAAAACGCTCCGTTCTCCCCTGAAACGCGTGCACGGTGGAGGCCCAGGCGCGGTCCAGATGCCGCAGTTGCGGATCGTTTCCGTGCATCTTCAGCGTGCGCCCGTCTTCCAGCCGGAACCTCACGTCGTTTTCCCCCACCTCGATGACTTCCGCGAGGCGACTGTTCACCAGTCCGTGACTGGCGTCGTTCCTCGTCCAGCGGACGCGGTCCCCGGCACGCAGTTCGATGTTTTCCGACCGGTAGACCTCCACGGCGCCGCGCCTGGCGCCCAGCGTACGGCGCCGCATTCATCGACGACCCTGCCACCAATCACTAAGAAGTGCCACCAGCAATCTGAAAGTGCACTCGAACCGGCAGTCTGAAATTGGCGTTTTCTTCAGCAGCGTCTTCTTCGAATACCTTCCAGTAATCCTTTATTCGTTTTCATCCGCCAGCCGTTGTTGGGCGCTCCCATCAGGTGCCGGTGGCCGCATCATCGGCGGTCGGAGCACGCCCATCGCTGACCGGACGAAGACCACGCAAAGCGGGCCGCAGGGTAGGCCAAAACTTGGGAGAAGCTGGGCGTTCCGAACGAGAAAATTAGCACTTGACGGAGTGTGCTAGAAATCGTCAACTGGGCTCTGGAAGACCCCGACGGGGATGAACCCAACCCTCGGCACGCTAACGGAGTGACCATCGACGGGATCACCTGTGTCGTCGACGGCGCTCGCCTTTGCCTATTGATCCGCGATCACCAAAAGGTCGCGACCACAGAGGCCGAGCTGCAAGAATTCATGGGGCAGTTTCATCTCGCGCGCCTCATCCTGACGTGACGATTCACATGGCGACTCTTCAACATGGCGGTCGCCTTTTTTGTTCTATTGGTTTGGCCATCTGCCTAGTGTCGTGCTCAGCACCTGCGAAAGCTTCGCCTCTCGCGGGTCGAGTCGCGCTCACTAGTACAAGCATTCTCGATAAGAGTGCTGAAGGGAAGACTTAGAGGATCAGTGAATGAACAACAAAGCTCAATTGTCACTCGGCTTGTTGGTTACACTCGCTGTATCTCTCCTTAGCCTGCTGGTCGCGGTCGCGAGTGCGGCCTATACCATGGGTTCCGTAGTCGAACGGATCAACAACTTGGAACAAGCTGTCCGCAAACCGACTAATGCGTTGGCAGATTGAAAGTCACCAACCCAAAGTGAACTGGTCTTGGGCCACCCTGAAACGGGTGCCGAATCTTAGCATCGTGACTTTAAACCGATTTTTGCATCAGGAATCTTGTAGGGTTTCTGCGCCTAGACCAGGCATTTCCGCTAACGCTGGTCGTGCCTGTCAGGGAGCTAATGCTGGAGCATAAGTAGTGTCGATAGCCCTTTGTGCTACTTTTGTCCATGGAACACGCCGAATAAGAGACCCAAGTGGCGCGGCGCCCCGCGAAGGCTATCCCGCTAGAGCCCAGAGACAAGCTCACCCGAGGCAGGGCATATCCAAGCCAGCCGCCACGTCCTTGGAAATGGCACGCGCGCTGAAGCCGCCAATTTAGCGAGAGAGAAACTCAAGGGAGAGACACTAGGGCGTGTTAACACTAAAAGCCGGAAACATGGTATCCTTCGTTGCGTTGTCTTGGACGCGGAAATCGGAGGAAAATCAGGGGCATGGAACTCACCGAGACCCAATTTGAACGGATCGAGGCGTTGCTGCCGAGACAGCGCGGAAACGTGAGCCTGTCGAATCTCCAGGTGCTCAACGCGATCCTGTACGTGGCCGGGCACGGCTGCAAGTGGCGCGGACTGCCCGAACGGTTCGGCAACTGGCACACCGTCTACACGCGGATGAACCGCTGGTCGAAGAACGGTGTTCTGGACCGGGTGTTCGAGCACCTGCAACGGCAGCAAATCGTGCGTGTCAAGATCGAGGCGGTGGGGCTGGACAGCACCAGTGTCAAGGTCCATCCGGACGGCGCGGGCGCGGAAAAAAAAACGGCCCGCAAGCCATCGGCAAGTCCCGCGGCGGCTGGACCACAAAGATTCATCTGGTTGCCGCGGATGCTCGAACGGCCCTCGCGTTCTCGCTCTCTCCCGGCCAGGCGCACGACGCGCCCGAAGGCCGCAAGCTCTTGAGCGACATGGAGAAACCGTCGAACAACCCGGCGTTGGTGATGGACCGCGCGTATGAGGACGACCGCACGCGCCAGTTGGCGCTTGACCTGGGGTTCGTACCGGTCGCGCCACCGAAGAGCAACCGCCTTGACCCTTGGGAGTACGACCGCCAGATGTACAAGCGGCGCAACGAGGTCGAGCGCTTGTTCCGGCGTCTCAAGGGTTTTCGGCGCATCTTCTCGCGCTTCGAAAAACTCGATGTCGTATTTCTCGGCTTCGTCGTCTTCGTGCTCATTGTCGATGCACTGCTTTAGTGTTAACACGCCCTAATAGATTCTCATAGTACCGACAGGATTGCGTTCTGGTTTCCGGAGATTCTCCCGGTTGTGGTTGGCCTGGTGTACGGCTTTGCTCAGTTTTCGGCACAGATGACCGCCTCTGGATTTATTATTGCGACAGCCGCCGACATTTCGGAAGCCGCAGGCATCAATGCTCCCGATCAGCTCAGTGATGTTCCCAGACTGTTAGGATCATTGGTCGAAACGGACCTACTTGAGCTGTGGGCAGAATCGTCCAAAGGAATTGTTACGGCGGTCTTTTCGATTCACGTCTGGGCGTTATCTACCTTGTTTTCCGCCGCTCACCGCGTACGCCAATCGGCCGTATTTGCTTACCCGGTAGCAGGCATCTTTACGAACTTTTTCCTCGTATCGATCATTGTCGCGACAACTAACCTCGCCGAATCATTGCAGAATGCGGTAGATACCCCCGTCGCCCCTCAAATGCTGGTGGTATCCACTTTGGCAGCAGGCGCTGCAATACTTGTTGGGTGGTTCGTAAGGCGCGGCGTCTGGATACACTATGAGTCACTGGTACAGTCAAACGACCAACTCTAGATATTGGCTTGTCAGCGATATAGGCCCCAGCAGAACGTTACGCCAATGCAGTACAATCTGCGCCCGCGCTTTCCGTCAAATCGATGAAGGACATTCTATTTTTGAGTCCACAGTCTCAATCCTCACCACGAATCCAATGGGACGGCACGACCTGGTCCGTGCGCCTGCCCGTGCAGGAGGGCAACGTCCTCTAGGCGAGTTGGAAGCCCGGGCAGACCTACGTCGTTCGCATCCGGGAGGCCGGGACGGAGACCTGGAGTTTCGGTTTCGAGACGCCGCTCACGCACTTCTCCTTTGTGGATCTGAAGCCGGACACCGAGTACGAGATGCAGCTCTGCACCAGGAACGCTTCAGGGGAGGGCAAGCCCCAGCTGATCCGCATCAAGACCAGTCCGATCGGGAACATCGATAACGTGATTCCTTTCCCCGGGCGCTGACGTCCCACCCGGCCGGCGCGGCTCAAACCGTCCCGGCGCACGCGTCACAGTTCCAGATCCGGCCCCATCCATTTCCTCGCGATGTCCCGTGCAGGAGCGGGCACTCGGTCCACGCCCTTGTCCGTGCCGTCCAACGGTTCGGGCACCGCCTCCGGCTCCCGCGGTTGCTCTGTCTCAGGCGCCGGTTCGAGGCTTTCGAGCGCCGCCACCCGCTGCCGAACGCGTCACGCTCGTGGAGGCAAGCAAACAATGCGAGCATCTCACCATCAGGTTGCGCCAGCACGCTCAAAAGCTGAGAATCGATCAGATGCCCCCACTACGTCTGGCCGTGATGGCAGAAATTTATCGTTATCGTGACATTTTCACTAATTCGAAGTGGCGCCAACAACCTTTCCGTAACCGCCCCCTCCCGTGTAAATTCCCTTACGCTTGCACCGGCTTCGGAGAGCTCTCGACCGCATCTCCCCGACTGTATCTGCCTCCGGGTACCGAACTTGTGCTCATGGGCAAAGTGCGGTCCTGGTAACTGGATTGTTCGGACAGCAAATCACACAGACTGCCTATTATGAATAAAATCGTACTGTTGTCGGACGGGACTGGCAACGGAGCAGCAAAAAGAAACAAGACCAACGTTTGGCGCTTGTACCGCGCCCTCGACCTTCATCGCGCAGATCAGCTCGCCATGTATAGCGACGGGGTGGGATCCCAACAATTCCTAATCTTCAAGATAATCGGCGGCGTATTCGGGTGGGGCCTGCAACGAAACGTTATCGAACTCTACAAGTTCCTTTGTCGCAATTACCAGCACGACGAGAACGATCAGGAAACCGACAAGATCTATCTCCTCGGCTTCAGCCGCGGCGCGTTCACGGTTCGCGTACTTGCCGGTTTCATTAAGGAGTGCGGATTGTTCACGAATGCGACTTCGGAATCGGAATTGCACAAGAAAGCACGTCACAACTATTCCGTTTATCGAAAAAGCTTTAGACGTCGGCGACGCTTCCGTCCGTGGTCTCAAATCCGCGCCCAACAACAAGCGCACACCACTGTTCGGCCCGGCATCGAATTCATCGGCGTTTGGGACACAGTTGATGCCTACGGTCTTCCCATCGACGAGCTTTCGGATCTATGGGACAGGTTCATCTTCCCAATCCGATTCCCGGACCAGAAACTGTGGAAGCGCGTGTCAAGAGCCTGCCACGCGATATCGATCGACGATGAACGACTTACCTTTCATCCCGTCCTGTGGGATGAGCGCGACGAAGATGGTTCCGATCGCATCGAACAGGTCTGGTTCGCGGGCGTTCACGCCGACGTTGGCGGGGGCTACCCTCGCGAGGCACTTTCCCTCGTTTCTCTCGACTGGATGATTTCCAAGGCGCAGGCCAGTGGGTTGAGTTTTAGGAACAATCTGCGGAAGGCCCACTGGCATCGCAGCGACTGGCACGCTCCCCAGCACGATTCGCGAGCCGGACTTGCTGCTTACTACCGCTATAAGCCCAGGGTCATCGAAGACCTCTGCAACGACCCCAATGCAGGAGGCACCGGAGTCAAGATCGCCATACCCAAAATCCACCGCAGCGTCTTTGAACGGATCAAGGGCAATGTCGTGCCGTACGCCCCAACCGCACTACCCGTAAAGTACGAGATTGCGTCAACTCGGCACAGGAATCCAAAGTTTGAGAACCCAAAGGAAAAGAAAAACCGTATGGCTGCCATGAACGGCGCCTTGGACATCATTTTCTGGCGACGCTGTCTCTACTACTCGTTTCTGGCGGCCACCATTTCGCTTTTCACGTCCCAGTACTTCCTCGACTGGGTGGCCCCTACCACTTGCAAGACAGTTGCTTGCTCATCCGATCCTATCCTAAGGATAGTCGGGGACTTGGTTCCAGATTTCATCTCCGGCTGGATCGAGACTTTGCGGCAAAATCCATGGTGGCTGCTAGCATTCCTTATTCTGTTTGCGGTTCTGAATTGGCTGAAGGGCCGCGCGTCAACGGAATCATTGACTCGGGCGTCGTTGGCATGGTCGGTTCTCAAGCGCTCTACGCAGCCTCATCCGTGGCCGCCAACCGTAACGATGAAGCTTCGGGCCATTACCGGAAACAAGGCCTTCAGGCGGATTCGGCGGGCATGGCTGTGGACGGTTTTCGCGCTCATCTTAGCCGTTGTCTTGTTGTCAGCCGCACACACTTTCTTCCATCTTCTCGACACACTGAGATTGTGGTGAAGGGCACAGGAACAATCTTTGAACTTTCACGTGCCAACGTTGAAACAGTAGTGCCGGAGGGGCAGCTTCTGCTTCCTAGCGATTTCCTGCGGTCCGACGATCCATTTAAGAACCCAACGATAACAGCCTGTGAACGCTCACTTGATTCAAGCTCGAGGGTCCTGATTATCCGCAACTGCTACCACGATATCTGGCGTTGCGAGCGCCGTTGGAATCAACGCCGGCTTGATACTGTTTTCGATGAACGAGGTGCACGTTAAGGTTCACACGCTGGACCGGCTGCAAGCGTTCATGCGCCGCTCATTCGTTCAAGCATCGGCTCACTTGCGAAGATCTGATAGCTTTACGTCAGGGGATGCTAGCTTCAGATAGCGGCGCCTGAATCGGGTTGCGAACAAATTCGTGAAACGCGCAACTGTCCGTTGCGTTTGTTTGGCGCGGCCCGTTCTGTGCCACCCAAGGCGGCAACCGAAAATTACAGTCGCCTCGTGGCGTGAAAGGCTCAGATGGCTGCGAGCGCTCTCCATGCCAATGCTTGCAGTTCCGACACTCGCGCTTGTTCGGATCCGGTCTTCCGTAACGCTGTTGAACGGCCTTCATTTTCTCGTCTCCTGACGTAAGAGAACCGCTCTCGCAGGGCCGGCGAGATGGCCGCAAGCGGCCCGGTTCAGTACTGCAGTTCCACCGTCGGCGCAACGCCAAACAGGGACGAAGCTGGCCGATCCATAGAGAAGAAGTCTTGGACAGTCAATTTTACGCTCATCCGGACACGTCGCGTACGAATTCCGGGCTGCCGAAGCACCTTACCACGGCGCGGGCCTTGCGCGATTCTTTACGATATTTCGACCAGTGTCAGCGGCGACAATTGACGCCAACAGGCACCGGTCGCGCTCGTCGACCTGCTCGCGCATCCACACCCGGCACCGCTGAAGCGTCGCCAGGCGCGGCGAGGCGCCCCGGCGCAGCTTCGTGACCAGCGTCGTCTGACCCACGGAGCGGTACCCCAGGATCCAGGGCTTGACCCCCGTCACCTGCATGAACGCGTCCAGCTCCCAGCAGATCAACGGGCGGAACTCCAGCAGGCCGATGAAGCGAAGAACGCGGTCGGCCGTGTCCAGCGTCACCGTCCTGCCGGGCTGCAGGCGCTTCGACACCAACCCCGGATCGCCCGCCACCCGGCGCCCGAACCCGCTCGGGGTCATCCCCCGGCGCTCAAGGTACGCCCGCACCGCAGCGCGCAGCTCCTCGTCCAACGAGGCGTCCAGCAGCCGTTTGATGTCGGGATCGATGAAGCGGGCCGTCGTATTCATGCCGGCGAACATAGGCACGGCAGAATCGCCCGGCAACACAAATCGGGAGCCACAGACCTACACTTTCCTCCGCCGCTACGCCCCGGTTCGAACGGCTACGCACCGGGTCCGGGATGAGCCGGAACGCAACCTCGGCAACGACCGCGGTTTGCGCGTGTTGCGTCCGGTCCCGTCAGGATGTAGGGCTGTTTCGAGCCGGAAATTCGGCCAGACCGATCAAATTCCGGTCATCGCCGTGGATTCGCGCAAGCCCGGAGACTCTCAAACTCGTCCCGTACCGCCTCCGCACGGCGCCCGACGGCGTTTCGTGGACCCTCATGCAGTCTTGACTCGCCTGGATATCTGGTCCTATTGTTAGCTAAGTTCATCCCGCCCCAAGGTAACGCCATGCACGTCGTCAATGTCCATCGAGCCAAGACCGAGCTGTCCCGATTGTTGGCGTGGGTGGAGGCCGGCGAGGATGTCGTGATCGCGCGGCGCGGCCAGCCCGTTGCGCGTCTCGTCGCGTGCAAGCCCCGGATCAGGCGCCAGCCCGACGTGCTCAAGGGAAAGATCGTCGTTCCCGACACGTTCTTCGACCCGCTGCCGGAAGAAGAACTGGCGGCGTGGGAAGGCCGATAGCGGTGCGCGTGTTACTGGATACCCATGTCTTTCTGTGGTGGCTTTCGGATAGCGAAAAAATCACCACGGCCGTGCTCGACGACGAGTCGACCGACATCGCGGTCAGCGCCGCGACGGCCTGGGAAATCGCCACCAAATTCCGGATCGGCAAGCTGCCGGGGTGCGAGGCCGTGGCGACGGATGTTGCCGGCCACATCCGCAGGCAGGGATTCGAGGAACTGGCCATCACCGTCGCCGATGCCGAACGGGCCGGGCATCTGCCCGGCACTCATCGTGACCCGTTCGACCGGATGCTCGCCGCACAGGCCTTGGCGCGCGACCTTGTCTTGGTCTCGGCAGACCGGGTGTTCGACGGTTACAACGTGGATCGGCTGTGGTGAACCGGGCGCGCGTTTCCGCCTGCCGCCTTGAGGCTTGATCGGTCCTTTCCATTGCGATTCGGGCTCAAAGTGTGCCCCGGCCATCGCTTGCGATTTCCCGCCCCGATGGACTTTCGACAGCGCCGGCCCCCTCCTTCAGCCCGGCAGGATCGCCGGTTCTCCGGAGTTGCCCGCCCGGCAGAGCGGGGTGCGGCGATCACGAACAGACACCCGCGCCCCAACGGCCGGGATCGGACCGTTCCGCGTCGGGCTCGTCCGGCAGATCGTCGACTTCCTCAATGCCGACCCGCTGCTGGACCTGCCGATTGGCGAACGCGTAGAACAGCACCTGAAAATCCTCGCCGAGCGCGGCCGCGACATCCGATCCCACCTGCCCCTTCAGATCGCCGAACGCCGTCCAGTACGCCTGCGCATACATGTTCCCATACACTTCGGTGGCTTCCGTCAGCGCCTCCTCAACGCCGAAGATCGCTCCCGCGATCGCTGACGCCACCGGATCCGGTCCTGTCTCGATCATTGTGTTTTCTCCCGCTCTCAAACGCCTTGATTGGCTCAACAGCGCCCCAGTATTGGGAGGTGAACAGCGCTTGGCAATAGCCTCGAACAGGCGTTCTCCAGCGCCTTGCCGTCAGGCCTACGCACGTCTACGCGTGAATACGCCCACCTACGCTACGCTACGAAAAACTATTTCGCTCCGGCGAGTCCAAAAAACCGCCTGCCCGGTTCATTTTGCGCATCCTTGCGCAAAATCGACTCATTCAATGATGGGCACGGTTCGACAGAACTTGCCTCTCATCGCCCCCGGTCCGTCGCGATTGTGCCGTGCCGAGGCGCACCGAACAAACGAATTGCGCGCATTCACCCCCGCCTCGCGCGGATCGAATCCCGCGCACACGGGCTACGCGTGTTTTCCCGTCCCCGACCCAATGAAAATATCTTCCCCGATGCTGGCGGCGATGCGAGCCGCCGACTCCATCACCGAATCCTCCGCCAGGTGCGCGTAACGCGCCGTGGTCTGCACCTCGGTGTGCCCGAGCAGCTTTCCAATCACGGGCAGGCTCTCTCCAAGCGCCAGCGCGCGGGAGGCGAACGAATGCCTCAGGTCATGAAGACAGACATCCTCCAGCCCCGCCCGCGTCCGGACCCGGCTCCAGGGCCTGTCTATCGTCGTCAGGTGCCGGCCTGCGATGCCGCCGGGGATCACCCAGGGTGTACCGGGTACGCGAGGCCGGTCCACCAGCACGCGCGCGGCCGGCCGCGACAGCGGCACCGTCCTCGGACCCGTCTTGCTGTCTCTCAGGCGCAGCTCCCGGCGCTCCAGATCCACCTCATCCCACCGCAACCGCAGGATTTCCCTGCGCCGGCACCCGGTGAGCATCAACAACCGTATCGCGGCCGCGGCATCCGACGACACTTCGCCCCGTGCCTCGGCTTCGCTCAGCACCCGTCCCAGACGGGAAAATTCCGCCTGCGTCAGAAACCGCTCGCGCCTTCCCACCTTGTACCGGGCGACCTGCGGACAGGGGTTGTTTCCTTCCGGGACCAGCCCCCACGTCTCGGCCATGCCGAGCATCGCCGACAGCGTATTGACCGCGTGGTTCGCCGCCGCGGGCGTGTCGTGCAGCCGATTGCGCAGCGCCCAGATCTTTTCAGCCTCGAGGGTATCGATTGGACAGTCGCCGAACTCGGGAAGCAGGTGCACTCTGAGCGTTGTACGAACCCGACTCGCCGTGCTCGGCTTGCACCGCACGTCCACGTGCTCGCGCAGGTACCGCTCGGCCAGTTCCGCCACCGTCGGGCCGTTTCCCTTCCGTTGCGGAGCGCCCACGGCCGGCTCGCCCGACTTGGTCCGCGCGATGATCAGCGCCGCCCGCCGGCGAGCCTGCTCCGCGGTGACCACGCCGTGGCGGCCGATCGTCACCCGCTTCGATCGCCCACCCGAGCGCGTCTGCACGACATAGACCTTGCTGCCCGTGGCGTACACGCGCACGCCGAACCCCGGCAATGTGCGGTCCCAGTACACCGTGTCCTTCCCGACCGGCAAACTCTCCACGGTACGCCGCGAGATCGTCCTGCGCTTCAGCTTCGCCATCGTTTCCGAACCTCCCGAATCGGTTTCATGCCGTTGCGGTTTCGCGCCGCGGCGCCTGGGCCGATGCCCCAACGACATCCGGAAGAATGTCGTCCTCAATGCTGCCGGCGATACGCTCCGCCGACACCTTCTCCGTGTCCCGCGCAAGGTGCGCGTATCTGCCCGTCGTTTCCACCTTCGAGTGCCCAAGCAGCTTGCCGATCATCGACAGGCTCTCGCCCAGCGCCAGGGCTCGGGACGCGTAGGAGTGGCGCAGATCGTGCAGCCGCACGTCCGAAAGATCCGCCCTCGCCCGAAGACGGTTCCAATGACTGCAGAGGCTGCCCACATGGGAACGCTGCGCACGCCCCGCGAACACCCAGGGATGGCCGTCAATCCGGCGAATCCCCTCCAGCACCTGCACCGCGGTCGGCGTCAGCACCACCATGCGCGGACCGTTCTTCGAATCCCTCAGGCGCAGCTTACCGGCCCCGAAATCCACGTCGTCCCAACGCAGCGTGGCCACCTCCTTGCTCCGGCAGCCCGTCAGCATCAGCAACCGGACCGCCGCCACCGCCGGAGGCCACGCCGTCCTGTCCGCTTCGGCCCGTTTCAGTACGCGGCCGATCCGCCGGTATTCCTCCCGGCTCAGGAACCGGTCCCTGCGGGGCGTCCTGTACCTGCGCACCGACCGGCAGGGATTGCGGCCCGAAGCGCGCAGTCCCCACGCCTCCGCCAGCGAGAACATCTTCGATAGAACCCACAGCACCATGTTCGCCGCGACCGGTGTGTCGCGCAGCGCCAGGTGCAGCGACGCCACGTGCTCGCGCTCCACCGAGCCGACCGGCATATCGCCCAGCACGGGCAGGATATGCGCGAGCGACTTGCGGTACGACCGCTCGCTGGACGGCTTGCATTCCACCGCCACGTGCGTGCGAAGATACCGCTCCGCCAGATCGGCCACGGTCGGTTCGGCCACAGCCTCCGCGCTTTGCGGCAGCGGCTCTTCGCCCGCCTTGATCCGGCCGATGATGGCCGCGGCCTGCTTGCGCGCCTGCTGCGCGGTGACCTTGCCATGCCGGCCGATGGTCACGCGCCGCGACCCCTTCGGCCCCCGGCTCTGCACCACGTACGTCTTGCGCCCCGAGCGGTACACCCGTACACCGAAGCCCGGCAGGTCCAGGTCCCAGTACACGGCGGATTTGCCATGAACCGACAGACCGTCCACCATCCGCTTGGAAATCCTGTGTTTCTTGAGACCGGACATTGATGTATCGAACTCCGTCGAACTCGAAAGCGTTCGGTCAAGCGGTGATGGACGGGGCTGAAATCATTTTGAATACCCTCTACAAGACACTGGTAACGCCTCCGACGTTTTGCTATGGTCGCGCACATGGCGATGCGCGACGAGGACTTTGGGACGAGTTTGTCGCTGCCGGAGGCGGGCGGCGAGTTCTGGCCGCCCCCGGCATCGGTGCCGCGCGATTGGCGGTCGTTGTACGAACAGGCACAGGCGCGGGCGGAGACGGAACGGGCGCGGGCGGACGCGGCGGCGGCGCGCTGCGAAGAGTTGCGCCGGTCGGAGATCGACGCCCGTTCGCGTGCCGGTTCGCTGAAGACGCAACTCGACAAGAGCCGGGAGAAGCTTACGGCTGCGGTCGAAGAGGTGAAGGAAGTCCGCCGCGCGGCGAAGGATGCGCTGTTCTTGCAGACGGAGGTGGCGCGGCTGGAGAAGCTGCTTTCGCAGGCCGGTGTGGACTCGCGCAAGGGCAGCACGATCATGTCGCTGCGCAAGGAAGTCTTCCAGTTGCGCGAAGCCGTGCGGACGTTGCAGCCCGGCAGGGATACGGCGGTCGCGGCACTGAGGCAGGAAACCGATTCTCTGACCCGGGAGAACACCCGGCTGCGCAAGGTCCTGGAGGGGTCGCAGAAGCAGAAGGAGGAACTCACGGCATTGCGCCGCAAGGTCGTGGGGCTTCGTCGCAGGTTGAAGCGAGCGGCACAGGCTGCGCCGCCGCGCAGGGCGAGCGCCCGGTTGCGCAAGGCGCTGGAACGGGCACGCAAGCAGAAGGACACGATCAAGGGACTGCGCGGGGACGTCGGTTCCCTGAACCGCGAGACCCGCCGGCTGGCCCGGGAGAACCGTCGGCTGCGCCGCGAACAGGAACAGGTGCAGGAGTTGAAGGCGACGGTCCGCCGGCTGACATTCGAAACCAGGCTGCAGCGCGGGGAGCTGGCGGGCTACCACGACCAGATGACCCTCATCAAGGAGCAGGAGAGCCTTATCATCCGTCTGCGGGTGGCCGTGAGAACGTCGGCCATCAAGAACGAGAAGCTGGAGGCCGAGCTTGCCGAGCGCCCCCTGCTGTCCGCGGTCTTCAGGACGGTGCGCGATCGGGACAGGACCATCGAGTCGCTGCACAAGAAAATCGCCCGACAGCGCAAGGCGTACGCCGCACAGGGCAAGAAGATCAAGGCGCTGCGCGCCCACGGAGCGAGACTGCAAGCCCGGATTGCCAAGCTGCGCTCGAGCCGGGCCGTGTTGTCGAAGGCGGTCTTTGGGGGCAGGAGCGAGAAGCAGGAAACGCCGCGGTCGAAACGCAAGCGCGGCCAGCAGCGCGGTGTGGCCGGCCACGGGCGCACCCGGCGGCCAACGCTGGAGGAGAAGGAGGAACGGCGGGAACCGCCGGAGGACGAGCGCGTGTGTTCCTGTTGCGGCAAGCCCCATGTCGCCAACGGCGAGCGTTGCTCGCCCGTCATCGAGATCGCGGTCAAGGCCCATGTCCGCAGGATCGTGCGCCCACGCTACCGCCGGGGTTGCGATTGCCTGTCCTCGCCTTTGCAAGCGATAGCGCCTCCGCCGGCGCGGCTGTTCCCCAGGACGCCCTACGGGACCAGCGTCTGGGCGCGCATCCTCTTCGAGCGATTTGCCTGCCACCGTCCCCTGCGCCGGACCGCGGCGTGGATGACCGATCAAGGGCTGGCGATTGCGCCAGGGACGATAGCCGACAGCGCGAGCCGCTTCCCGGTGCTGTTCGCGCCGCTCGCCGAGGCGATCCTCGCGCACCAGAACGAGATGGCGGTGCGCCACGCCGACGAAACGGGCTGGCGCATCCAGTCGCTGGGCGAGGCGGGCCGCTCGCGGCGTGCGTGGCTGTGGATCTCGGTCAGTGCCGATGCGGTCTACTTCGTGGTGGACCCCTCGCGCAGCGCCGAGGCCGCGATGAGGCTGTTCGGTTCGGTCAAGGGCGTCGTGTTCCTGGTCTGCGACCGCTACAGTGCCTACACCAAGATGGCGCGCGTGCTCGGCGGCAAGGTGATCCTGTGCTGGTGCTGGGTGCACCAGCGGCGCGACTTCATCGAGTGTGCGGCCGGGCAGCAAAAGCTGACGCAATGGTGCGAGGGGTGGGTCCAGCGGTTCGCGTCGATCTGGCGGCTGAACAAGGCGCGGCTGGAGCATTACGACCCCGCTCGAGACCACCGGACGCCGGCGTTCGACGCCGCGCAGGGGGCACTGAGGAAGGCCGTCGACGCCCTGTTCGCGCGGGCCGAAGCGGAGCTGGCCGATCTGCCGGTCAAGGCGCGCCAGGGCAAGGCGTTGCGCTCGCTGCTCAAGCACCGCGAGGGACTGAGCATCTTCGTCGACAATCCCCAGGTGCCCATGGACAACAATGCCGCGGAACGCGCGTTCCGGGGGGCCGTTATCGGGCGTCGATTGAGCTTCGGTTCGGACAGCAGGCTCGGCGCCGACTTGACCGCGATGATGTACTCGGTCGTCAGCACCCTCGCGGTGAACGGCATCGACGTCCTGCGCTGGCTGGAGGCGTGGCTGGCAGCTTGCGCGGACAATGGCGGCAGGCCGCCGCACGACCTGTCGCCCTGGCTGCCCTGGTCGATGAGCGAGGAGCGCAAGCGCGAGTTCACGGCGCCGGGATGACCGGCGACATCGAGTGCCGCTACTACGGGCGCGACTTCACTGCTGAGGAGATGGCGCTGCTGCGCGCCCTGATCTCGGCCGAGCCGCAGCCCACCCGCGCCGCTCTGGCCAGAGAGTTCTGCCGGCGCATCGGCTGGTTCAAGCCCGACGGCGGTCTCAAGGACATGATGGCCAAGGTGACCATGCTCGCCATGCACCGCGAGGGCGTGATCGAGCTGCCGCCGCCGAGGGGAAAACAGGGCCGGCCCAGGCCCATCGCCTTCGGCCCCCAGACCGAGCCGCCGCTGTTCCCGGCGCCGACGACGTTGGAGGAAGTTCGCCCGCTCGACTTCCGCACCGTCGTGCGAAACACCCGGGAAGGGAAGCTGTGGAACGAGTTCGTCGCCCGCTACCACTACCTCGGATACAAGACCCTGGTCGGCGCGCAGATGCGCTACGCCGTCCGCGACCGCGACGGCTGGCCTGTCGCCATGCTCGGGTTCTCCACCGCCGCCTGGAAGCTTGCCCCGCGCGACAAGTTCATCGGATGGACGCCCGGGAAACGCGAGAAGAACCTGCCGCTGGTGGTCGACAATCCGAGGTTCCTCATCCTGCCGTGGATCAAAATCCCCAACCTCGGCTCGCACATCCTCGCCCTCGTGCGCCGCCGCCTGCCGCGGGACTGGACCGAGCGCTACAACATCACCCCCGTGCTCATCGAGACGTTCGTCGAGACCCCTCGCCACACCGGCGCCGTCTACTACGCCTCCGGCTGGACACATGTCGGAACCACCCAGGGAAGAGGACGCTATGACAGGCATACGAAACGAGCCCAGCCGAAAAAGGACATCTGGTTGCGACCCCTGCGAAAGGACTGGAAGCGAACGCTTAATCGTTGAATCCTCCATGCTCATCACCGCTTGACCGAACGCTTTCCCCGAACTCTCTTCCTACAGTTGCCACGCTGCCACGTAAACGTAAGCAAACCGCAAGCGAGTCAAGGTGTATTCGGTACAATTTGAACGTATTCGTGACGGGAATGCAAGCCGGGACTCAGCGACAATGGACAATTAAATGACTGAATATCCTACACTTTTCGTAGTCGAGCGTAGCTCGTGACGGTTGGAGCGTAGGAGCGATGTCAATTAACCCGCATCTTCGTGGAACCACGTGCGGTCCTCCCGCACCCGGTTTCTCAAGTCGCGCATGCTCAGGTAGTTTGCCAGTCGCCGGAAGTGACGCACCATTGCGTTTTCGTCGTTCAAGTCGTTGGCGGCGATTTCGATAACCTCGTACCCGCTGTTGCGCAGCCAGGTCCGGATCATGCGGTCCTGTTCCGCGGTCTCGACGTTGCCATGCAGGTGTGCGCTCAGTCCGTCCAGGTACATGCAGACGCCTTCGTCGGGATCATGGTCCACCGAACGATAGATCACGTCCGGCGTCGTCGTGCCCAGGGCGCGGTCCAGTTGAATCTGCTCGCCGCGAATCCCCTCGCCGAACCCGGCCGCGAGCAAAAGATGGCGCAGTCTGGTTTCCGCCTCGTTGACCGGCTGCGCGTGATCGGCAGGGGTCTCTGTGGGCTGCAACGGGGGGATGTCGTGATCGAACGATAAGTTCGGTCCCCATTCCCCGATCCGTTCACTGGCGATCATGCGGTCGAGGGAGCGGTGATAGTAGGCGTTGCGGAAGGTCTGCAGGCAATCGATGCATGATGACGCGCATACGGCGGGACAGTCATTGACCACTTCTACGGCTATCTGAACAACTTCCTCGAACCGCTCGCACAGGCGCTCCAGCAATCCGGACCCACCAGGCATCGGGTCCCAGAGCAGAGCGTCCACCTCTTCCCGGTCGACGTGGCCGATGATGAGTATCTGCAAGTCGTCCTTGTGCATGTCGAGCACACGGGCGGCGCCGATTCGCAGTGCTTCCAGCACGCTGTACGCGGCTGTCTTGCTGTCGCATGCGGGTAGTGAAAATACATCCGCCACGGTGTCGGCGTGAAAGCCTATCGGCCGCGGCGCGCGTCCACAGCGTTCCTCATGCGACCCGCGAAATTGGTCCCGTTGGCGCTCGGAGGAAAGCGGGGAGACACTTTGGCCGCAAACCGTGCAGACGGGGTACCCGAACTCGCCATTCGCCATCGCAGCCGAAGCGCCGACGTTGACGAGCCGCATGCGGACGCCGCGGCGAAGATGCACCGGCTGCGCACCCCAGTGAAAGGCCCGCCCGCCGTTGTGCTGACCGAGTTCGAGACCGTTGACGGCGACCCCTAGCTGAAAACGCAGTTCCTCTTCGTCGGAAATATGCGACGTGTGGACCAGATCCACGTCGCAGACGGCCATGGTTTGCAGGATATTCCCTCCCAACGACGAACTCTCGCGCCGGTTGGTCGCCTTGACCGCCTGCTGCTCTGCCGACACTTCGTAGAAGGGCATCTCGGCGTGCTTCTCTCCGGGATCCCGATGAAAGCGCCGGGCGACGAAACGGTGTCCGTTGGCGTAGATGAGGTTGCCGGGGACATACTCGCGGATTGCGGTTGCAGGCATGCGCGGCAAGCTGAAGTCCATGGCTCCGGTTCGCCAGAAAGGGATCTCCGCCCAGCCAACCACGGAACCGACTTCCAGACCGTAACCGGGTAGAAAACCTTCCGCCGCGAGCACGCTGAACGTATTGAAGTCATCATGGCCTTCGGCCTAGCTGCGCCTTCTGTCCCTGCCCTTGATCCGTTTCACGAAATTGTCGCAGCGCCGGAACAGCGCTTCGTCTTCGGGATCGAGTGTTCCATGGCGCTCGCGCCGGGCGTTCAACCGGCCAATCTGACGCATGGCCCAGCGAAGCCGGCGCCGCAACCGCGATATGACTTTTTCCAGGTTGTCGGTAAAGGATTCGACATGGGCGCGGAGAACCGTTGGATCGGTGACCTCGGCGTCCGCTTCCGGCCAGCCTTGCTCGAACACGAGCTGTACGCGAGCGGTCAGATCCGGCAGATTGCGCCGTACGAGGTCGCGGAGGTCGTTGAAGTCGAAAGGGGCGTGCCGGAGATTGCGACGCTCGAAAAGATAGGGTTCAACGCGCCGCGGCAGGCACCGATGCAGGGCCTCCTGTATTTTGCTTCGTTCCGCTTCGGGCAGAATGGCTTGCCGACAGTAAGCGTAGAGGCTGGCAATCACCGTGGCGTGAACGTGTTTGGCTACCATCAAGTCATTGCGCAGATTGAAAGCGGGCGGGTCGATTCGCCCCGCGAGCAGCTTGGGCGGCTCGGCGAAATAGGCGCGGTCATGGGAGACGGGCCGGCAGTAAGTGAGATCCACGGCCATGCGGTGGCGCCGGCCCGCCCGCCCTGCACGTTGCCAATAGTTGGCGGGTAGCGGCGGCACGTTGCGCATCAGCACGGAGTCGAGTTGTCCGATGTCGATACCCAGTTCCAGAGTCGGCGTGCAAACAAGGCAGTTCACGGCCTCGGAGGTTCCCTTGAACAGGTTTTCCAGCCGTTCGCGTTCCTCGTTCGGCACCATGGCAGTGTGTTCTTCGGGGCGGAGCATCGAGTAGGCGCCATCCAGAAGTTGCAGGTCGTAGTCGTCACCGTCTTCGCGAACCCACTCCAGCACGCCATCGCAACGCCAGGCAGGACAGCGGTCGAACGGCAGGTCTTGCGTCGTGGAGCGTCTGCATTTCCGGCATCGTCTTACGCCGCGGTTCGGCCGCAGACGCAGAATATCGCCGTTCACTTGATAAACGCCCTCGACATTGGGCAGCGCCCGTCCCCTTGCGCCCTTGAGCCTCACCGGCACCAGCAGGCGCGCTTCTACCAGGAACTCGAACAACCCCTCAAGGAGTGGCTCCACGGCGTCGGCGGCAGCTCCCCATTTCCTGGTGATCTGGCGTATCGTGGTGTCGCCCCTGTCACTCAACCACTGCGTGACTTGACTGGATTTTTCATGGGCTTGCCGCTTCAGTTTGGTGCCATTGGGCGCCAGGAAACCGGGAAGGTAGCCTTGTTGAATCTCCCGGTCGCCGTCCATCCAGTACTTGCTGAAAATCTCATGTTCGGGGTCGTAAAGGGCCCGTTTGCGGCGCAGATAGTCCAGGAGGCTGGCGACGCCGTTGCGTAGTGCGTCCGGGGAGATGCCCAATTCGTGGGCATGCTCCTGAATCCAGGGCAACGATGAATCGAGCCCGGCGTATTCGACCTTCATCCTTCCCCACGGCTCGAGACCCAGTGCCTGCCGCGCCGACAGCGCAACCTCGCGCAGGACCTGGAAGCGAAGGAACTTGCGGCGTTCCTGCTCATGGCGCCCGCCGCTGCCTTCCCTGCGGGCGACCTGCCAGACTTCCGGGACCAGTGCCCGGGACAAAGTCACGTCCGCTTCCAGGAGATCGTCGAGGTACGCGGTCAGATCGCCGACTGATCGGGGACTTGCCTTGAAACCTTCCGCCATCAATGCCCGCAGTCGAAATCGGCGCGCATGATCCTTCATCCAACCGGCTTGAAACGCCGCATCCTGCCGGTTGTCGCAGAATACGAGCAGACGGCGGCGTTCGGCGTGCTGCACCATGTCCTGGGTAAGAACGTGCACATCCGCCACGTTGATCGCCCGAACGGGCCGCGCGGGCTCGCGGTAACGTGCTCCAATCCGTCGGCCCGTGGCGCCGCACGACAAACAACTCGTCAACCGACCGGGATTCCTCTGGTTCTGCCGAATTGCAAGTAGCTGGATCGTGTCGCCGGTTTCACCGCAGGACAGGCATCGAGAAACAGGTTGCGGGTGCGCGGCGCTGCAACGGCGGCAAAAGTGCAACGGAACCGCCCGCGCATGGTCAGCGTGGTCCTCCTCGTTGTCCCCTGATCCGATAAGTCGGTCGACCAGCACAACGCGTTTACCGTCAAGTGTCTCTTCGAGAGGCGACCACCAGGAACCCTCCGATCCGGCGTCGCCGCCTCCGGGTTTTTTCCCGGTGAATGCGAAGTCCTTGAGGAATGAAATGTAGTAGTGCTGGCCGCAGGTTGTGCAAGTCATGACCGGAAAGTGCTTGCGGGTATCGCCATTGGCATTGCCCGCTCCTTCGTCCTCGGCCGCGAGCCACAGCCGTGCCTCGTCGCCGTCATCGCCGAAGGACACCACGGCACCGCCGATACCCCTGACGAACACATGAACAACGGGTCTGAGCAACGGTCGCCCGTCGCGCCGCGCGGCGGCGCCTAGCGTCAGCCACGCGAGAATTTCCTCTTCGGTTATCAGCCGTCCGACGCGCCGACAAAGCGCTTCGGGGAGTTCGTCCAGAGCTCTTGGCGCGGCCAGTTCCTCGTTCAACGCGAATACGATCCCGTTGCGGGACAGCGCTTGGTAGAGAGCGGCGGGCCACGCGCCGTGATCGAGGTCGGCGCCCGACAGCGAGCGATACGACGCGCGCACGAGCGTTCCCGCCGGGTCGGCGTCTTCCACCGCGCCAACGCAGCGTACAAGAATTTCGGAGGGGTCTTCGCTTGGCCGGGGCGGCAAAGTTCCACGCTCAGCCCAGACTTCGGCCTCGTAATCCTCTCCCACCGTCGTAACCGTCTCCGGCGAGACACCGAAAAACCGCGCCGCAAACTTGCCGGACGCCTCCGGGTCGTCGCGGTCAACGATCGTTGCCGAGGTTGCAACGCAGGTGGTATGGCTTGGTTCGGCGTTGCAGAATGCCCGCAGACGGCGGATCAGACAGGCCGTTTCCGCACCCAGAGCGCCCTTGAACGTGTGCGCCTCGTCGAACACCAGGCAATCGAGCCGGGCATCGGTGAACAGTTCGATGTCCTGCTGACGCGTGAGCAATAGTTCAAGCTGCTTGACGTTCGTGAGCAGAATTCTCGGCTGCCGTCCGGCAGTCCGCATCGTCTCCCGGGAACAGACTTCTTCCGCTGGATAAATCGTCTCGCCGCTGCCTTCGCGCCGTGCCCGGCCCAGCCGCGCCTCATAGTCGGCTCGCGACGACCCCGCCCGCAGTCGAACGCCGACCACATCCACCTCGCGCTCGGGCGTTTTGCCTACATAGATGCCGAACGGAATTCCCGTGCCGGCCAACAGTCCCCGAAGACGCATGAGCTGGTCTTCGGCCAGCGCATTCATGGGATAGACGATGACGGCGCTGATGCCGGACGGTGCGCCCGCATCCCGTAGATGCAGGCATTGGCTGACGACGGGGTAGAGGAAGCACTCGGTCTTGCCGGACCCGGTACCAGTGGAAACGAGAGTCGTCCGACCGTCGGCTATGGCGCGAATGGCGCGTTCCTGGTGGCTGTAGAGGTGGGAAATTTCCTCTGGTATCCGGTCGCGCAGATGAGGGTGGATCAGCCCCTCCGCGACCATCGCGTCAACCGCCACGCCCTCCCTGAAGGGGCGCGAAAGGCTGACATAGGGACCCTTGAGAAGCGGCGAACTGCGGGTTTCATCCAATGAGAGCAGCTTGCGCATTTGCGCATACAGGCCCTCGTCCGCGAAGCGGTAAGCCGTAAGCTGGTAGCGGAGAAAGCTACGGACGACGTTTTCCGTGTAGGCAATGGGGTTCAGTGCCATGGTGCGCCCGGCAATCGGGAGAGATCGGCCTTGGCCTCATTGATGCTGGCACCATGCATGACCGCGCAGATTAGGGGAACGCAATGACTGACGCAATGTTGGGATTTCTGCTGTTCATCGCGAGTTTCGCCACTTCCCATCGATATTGAGAGAGCCATATATTGTTGCGATGGTGTCATCCGGACGCAATATGGTCGCCACAAATTGGACGACGCGCCGACCGGGATATGCTCCGCAATGGTGATAGCTCTATTCCTTGAAATTTGACGGACTGTCCCCAGTTTTGAGGGTCATGTTTGTCGAAGGGGCGCGCGGAGCGGGCCAACCGGACGCTTCAGGACCGGCTGGTGAAGGAGATGCGGTTGCGCGGGATCGACGGGATGGAGGCCGGCAACGCGTACCTGCCGACGTTCATGGCGGATTTCAACCGGCGTTTCGCGGTGCCGCTGCGGGACCCGGAAGACGCGCACCGGGTGGTGCTGCACGACGCCCGGGAGTTGGACCTGATATTCAGCGAGAACCATGTGCGCAAGCTGACGAAGGATCTGACGATCCGGTTCCAGAACCGCGAGTACCGGGTGACGGGGCGTGGCAAGGGGTACCGCCTGCGCGGCGCGGCGGTCACGGTGTGCCGGGCGTTCGACGGTTCGGTGACGGTGCTGCGCGACGGTCGGGAGTTGCCGGCACGGTTGCTCGGGCGGGGCGGGGCGGCGGCGGTGGAGGACGAGAAAACGGTGGTGAAGCGCGTGGACCGGACCAAGGCGGAACAGCAATCTCGCCCGGCCTACAAGCCAGCCCCGGACCACCCTTGGCGGCGGTCGTGGAAGCCGGACGCGGGCGGGGCCGTAACAGGATGCGCCGCCGCCACAAGTGCATGGCTCACGCCGGCCAAACGGGACAATTCTGCTTTGCGTTGACATGGAACACAGCAATTCCCGCTAACGACGCCCGCTGATCCGTCTTGGCCCGAATAAACGGCGAAGTTCGCCATTTGGGCGTGATCCCGGAGGCAATTGTCGGGTCTCTCGGCGCTTGGCGGGAATTGCTGCATGGAACAGAAATGCATGGACGAAAAACGAGCCTGATGCTACTCTGCTGCCGTATCGTCCGTAACGGTCACTTGCGTGGCGAGATTGACCGCAGGCTGCGAAACGTATACACACCCGCGCCAGCGATGCCATGATGAGCATATCGACCCATCCACGGGCGTGATGACTCGGTAAGTGCGAAGATTTTCGAAAGCGAAATGCAGACAATCAGCTTGACTCACATGGGTGCCGTAGCGGGCCACCAGGCACTTGATCCGAGTCATTCGACTCTTTCAATTGTGGAGAAAGTGCGCGGAACAACTACGTTGCATGCACGCCACCACGCAGAAGCGCAGCGTCGCGGTCCTATCCGGTTCCGAACCGTTGCCCAGAGAAACCGTTCTGACGAAGAATTTTCTAAGTCTATCCGGCTGCTCGATTCTTTCGAAGTTCACGATGCCGATTCGCCTTCGAGAGTCGCCCAGATTTCTGAGACGTTCTCATCCTACGATGATCGCTTACAGGTGCTGGAAGAACAGGCAAGACTCGATGGGTACTCACTGAATGACGCGTCCAGAAAGGCATTCTCCGAATTTTGTTTGCGCTATCCATTGATGAGACGTGCACGCCTCGTACTCATGGAGAACGGAAATCTGCGTGCCACATGGAAAGACGACTATGGAGCCCATGTCGGACTCCAGTTTCAAGACAGTCGATCAATTCAATTTGTGATATTTGGGCGCCGTGCACTCGACCGGCCCGTACAGAGGGTGACCGGGCGCGTTACCATGGACGGTATCATGCGTCAGATCAAAGCGCTCGATGTGCGCGGTGCCGTAACGTATGGGCCCTGACGTTCCTGATCGAGACCACATCGTCAGGTATGCGAAGCCATCGCTGATCGAGGACGACGAGGTCGACGGAAGTGCTTTTCTTCTGAGGCCGGATGAGCTTGGGCTCTCGGTAAACTGGCTTGAGGCATTCGGCGTCGACGACCAATGTCATCAGCTAAGCGAAGTTAGGCGACTGTGTAGACTTCGTTTATCTCCCAACGGGCAGTTTGCGAAATTGAACGTTGGACAGACCAAACGGTATGTTGAGGAAAAAGCTGGCGCAATAGGCATTATTTCCGTGCCTCTGGATGCCACAGATGAATTTGAAGCCGATCCGTCTCACGCGGAGATAATCGATCTGCCTGCGTACGAAAGCGATCAGGCTATGTTGGTCGGCGACCTGATTGCCGAATGCGTCATGTATCCCTTGCATCCTGTAAGAGCGTGACGAGTATGGTCCATGGTATGGGCTTTCGTTCTGGACTAGAGTCGTCCGCCTGCCCACGTCCTACCTCCCTATACCATACCCGCCAACGCGATAGATCGTGCTTGGAGGTGGAACCACAAGTCTGCCGGAAGCACTACTCGCATTTCATCGAGACAGGCTAGAAATACTAGCAAGGTCTGCTTCGGAGCTGACGGCAGGCGCAAAGCGATGCCGGACAGCGTTTCCTCGATCCGAACAAACCAGCCTTCCTGGGATTCACAGGCAACGGCTGTTTGCAAGACGATCCGGATAATCGATTGAACGTCCTCTTCTTCAGATACTCGTGGACACAGGAAAGCGATTGCCTCCACGATCTGATCTCTCAACGCCAGATCTTGACTTGCCGAAGCGATGAATCCTGCCAGTTCAAGACCGCTCAGAAGTTCTCCAATATCACCGTCTTCGATTCTTTCCGCTATAGTCTTCACAATTTCCCTTGCGTGCTCCAGCTCGATGTCACCCAAAGCAAAATACCGTGAGACGGCTACGAGTGAAGGCAGGAGCAACGTGTCAGAACCATCGTCCCTTGATTTGCTGAGCGTCTGGGAGATTTCTTCGGGAAGGGGTTCCGTGGGTCGATTGTCGCCCTCCATCGGTCCAGGAAAACCCAGATAAATGTCCTCTCTCTGCTTCGAAACACGAGCAATAGCATTGTCTATATCCGTGGACCGAGGGACTTCGCGATCTGCCCCTTGATGACGTGACCTGAGAATCTCAAGCCGCGCAAGTATCTCAATGCGCAGATCCAGTGGTGGCATGCGACCGGCAAAAAGTACGGGTTCACGGCTCGCATATACCATGTCCCCATACGCTCCAGCAGCAAGCGAGTTGTTTTGCGTCCATTGCTGGAAATTGTCGATTTCGTCACGAACCGAAATCACTCGTGTCAAGGAGCGGGTAATTATGCCGGCGTGCATCCACGCGCACATTCGCTTCCAATAGCCGGGCTTAATCGAACCGCGCTCCAGAAGATTGATCCGGTTGAGAACGAAAGCTGCGAAAATCTGAAGCAACCTGTACGTCTCGGCGATTTCATTCTGGCCCTCGCCCTCATGGGTCAACACCGCAACGGTTTCTGCGGCAAACTCGCGAAAGCGTATGTCTTCTTGTCTATAGAGCGCGACATCCAAGGCGCCCAACAACCAGAACGGGTTCGTTGTGGCATCACATGAAGACAACGCGTCCCAAACAGCATCGTTGTCAATTTCGGCAACCCATTCTCCGGGACTCAGGTCATCGTGTAACGCTCCATGGCAACAGATATCGAGTCCCGGGCGCAGATCTCGCACCAACAACCTCTTCCGGTAGGGAACCAGCACTTCCTTGCAGTACGCTTCGCGGTTCCGCGTACCAGGATTCGGCCCTGCAAACCGTTCAAAATAGGTAATCGATTTTGGGATCGCGTCTGAAACGCTCAGGGAAGAACCATGTTCAATTTTGCGAATCAGCCCGGCCTGAACAGCCGTTACTCCGTTAGCGGATTCATGGATAATTGCTGAAATCTCTTGCTCGGTGAGCTCGCGCGTCTCGATCTTGCCCAGAAGATATTTGAAATCGGTTGCCGTCGGTCCAAGTCGATCAATGATTTTGCGCAGAGCGTCAAGCCGAGCGTCTCGGGCTGGCGAGAGAATTGTCAAGTCCGGGATCCAAGCCTGCTGGATAACATCGTCTTCGGACCAACTGGCCATGACGTGACATCGCTCAGCGTCGAGACTGATAGATACCTCGTCCCCGGTAATGTCTCGAATAATTGATGTTTCTCCCGTGGCCAGAACTGCCCTTGCGGCAGCATAGAGTTCAACGTCGGCCAATTCTGTGTTCGGACTCAGCCCAAATATCCGCCTTGGCGCGAAACCGCATTGTCGTGCAAATTCTGCATCCTGGGTTATCGCGATTTTGCGAGCGGCCGCCGGCAACTGCGCCAGAAAAAAGTGCCCGAACGCTGTTTTGTCATTCGCTACGGCTGAAATTCCAGTCCGGACAAACTCTAGCGCTTTCTCGATGATGTCACCGTTGGCCGGACGCAATGCCTGAAGTACCGAGTTCTCGATCCAATCGCTGTAACGTGTGCGGCGTTCCTGGCAATTAATACTGGCCGGCAAGAGCAAACACGCCAAATTTGAAGAAACTACTTCGCGTAGCCAATTCCCACGGTCATCGACAGTTACTATTCGGCGGTTCGGAAGGGCCGTTGTCGTCACGATACGCCACACCCAATCGGATAGCGTTGCGGCTTGCGTCGGCGCAATATCTTCGTCTCCCCACAATTCAGCGATGGCCTGTCTGCCTGCCGCCATGAAGTTATCGGCGAATGCGACTGCCTCTGCCGGATTGGTCATGTCGAGGAAGTCGGTGCGGGCGATCGACTGCCGGATTATCCTGAGCTCCGCGCTCTCGTGCAGACGCTCGTCCCGCACACTTGCCTGCTTGACCCAATAGACCAGTTCGTCGGATTCCAGCGGCAGGTAGGCATAACCGCTGCGCCGGAGAACGTGCCGTAGCGTCCAGTGATCGTCGACATCAATGCGTCCTTGCAAGAAGAGGAAGCGAAGCAAATCTAGTATGCAAGCAATCGGAACGCTTTCCCCGGCGGGACCTGTTGCAAGGGAACGGGCGTTGATATAGCGGTCATCAAAGGACAGCGCGTCGCAAGTGGCGCTGCCGACCAACAACGATGCTGTCGCCTGAAATCGAAAGTCGTCGCTCCAACCACTATCGTCCTGTTCTTCCGCGTGGGGCAGAAAGGATACCGCTCCCGAGTCCAAAGCATTTCGTAAGGTACGTCGAATCTTTTCGATCTTGGTTACGAGGTAGTTTCCTACATCCCCTTCTTCTATGAGCGAATCGTGGTCCACCAATACGTCAGGGTGAATTCGGATATCCAAGCCGAGGGAGGCAATTGACGGCAGCACACCGGCATACTGCATGGTCGATAGAGCAGCTCGGTCAAAAAAAATCGGTCCACTGAAGATCGACGCGGAAAGACTTGCCTGCTCGGTTTCGACCTGCCTTCCAAGGAGGGTAGCCGCACGCCTATAAGTCTGCGTATCGATCTTGCCTTCATCGTGAATCCAGCTGCAAAACTCTGCAGGGGAAGCAACTACATCATCATATTCGCTTGTATCAGCGAACTCGTGCATCAGCGAACCGGCCTTTTCGATGGGTAGAACACAGATCACCTTACCGTTGCCACGTTTCGCTGTTTGAAGGAGGGTGGCCAGTTCATCACCGGCTTCGTCCGCGATGCCACTGGGCGGTGCGATTAAATTGTTTTCGACCTGTATCTGCCCACGGATATGCAGATCCCTGACCTGCTTCGCAGCTTTAATTCTTGAAGGTTGGTGAAATCGAACCTCTTCTCTTTCGCGAAAAAGAAACTCCATTGCACTAGGAGCAAGCTTAACGTGGCGAAACGCGTCAATGGCGGATTCAAGAAGGTCTAGGAAGCCTAGTACCAGAATCGAACTCACGTCCAGTCCGACGATCCAGTTATCTTGAATTTCGATGGGGTTTCGGTTTCCAGCCACGATTGGCAATATGGTGCGAGCACGTCCGTCCGTCCGATGCTCATTGGTGCGCGGAATGTGCAGTAACAAGCGAGCCATCGAAACACGAAATCTCCCGGCGGCCAAACTGATTGGTAGTTCACCGCCGAGCCATAGTTGTTCCACCTCATTCATTCGATGCCGATGCTTGGGAATTTCGGCGACCCATTCCGGCAAGTCCATACGCCAGACAGGCCCCTCCTCGCTGGAAGACAGTTCCAAAGCGCGCATGAACCAATCCGGATTAGCTCTATCATCGCGTCCCAATTGGAAATGCAACCAGTAAGCCGCAGCAAGAAGTCGGGGATCATTTGGTGCTTGGTTGGCAGCCAAGTCAGCGAGTTCGATAGCGCGGTCGGCGTTTTCGTCCTGTTGTCCCGCCAATTGGGCAACAGTCATGAGCATTTCAGGGTTTTCCGACTTACGGCGATGCCAAGTGCGGTCTATGACGTCCGATAGACGCTCCCAATGGCCAGAAGCGATCGCAATGCTGATAAAAAGACGAAAATCGTTCTGGTTTTTTCTTTGACTAAGCAGGACATCATTGAGGTCCCTCGCCTCGTGAAATTGGCCCGCACGAAAATACGCCCATGCCAAGGCTGCCTTTAGTTCATCGCTTTCCGTGACCAGGTCTGCGTTGCCTTCCAAGAATTCGATGATGGCAGCATGGTCAAAAGAACCGGGATCACCGAAACACATTACGATAGTCTGTGCGTTTCCTATTGTCCTTTGGTGCTCAAACAATTCCTGGGCCAGCGGCAACAGTGCCAGACGGTCATCAACCTGTTTCAAATGGCGGACAAGATTGATCAAATCCACCAACCGATGGCTCTGGCGATAAAGATTTTCTAGTTGCCTTCGCGGATCATGCCCGCTATGGGCGTCTATCAGTACGACCAGGCGGTCATAGTGTCGTTTTTCAATGTGGTCCTTCTTGCTCGACAGAGTGGATCTCGCTCTCTCGATCTGGTCATCTTCCAATAGCGCTTCTATGTGCATGCCCACCAGGACAGAAGGAGAAATTATTTTCTGGAGAGCTAATTCATGTCGCTCGAAATAACCAATTCGGTCGCGTGCCGGAAGAAACTGCTGCGAGAGAAGAAATTCGGCCAAAAGCTCGCGCTCAGTTAATCCGCCGAGCGCCATCCTTTGCTCCAGATGTTGTCTTAATGGCGCAGGATCGTATGGAATATCAAAGGCCCACGAAAACAAAACAAGGTTAACCGCCCGATTTCCATTCGCCATTCCTTCGCTGATTTCTTGCAGGGCGCGTTGCGAGGCTTCGATCTTTGGGTTCACTATCCGAAGCCAAAGAAGCCAGTCGGCAATAAACTGTGTCAGATTACGATCCACAAGCCCGCTAAGGCACTGTTGAGCAAACTCAAAACACATTCTGGCGCGACCATGGTGTGCTTCCATGTTGTGACCGAGGTTTGGATCAATGTTCGGATAAATAGGAACGCTGACGAGTGCAAATTCTCGATGATCAGCGGGCAAGAGCATGGCTGCGTTCAGCGTCCCTTCGACAAGGGCAAGCGCGGAAGAGTCTTTCCAAGCCGTTTCAAGAATCGCCAGCCGTTGGGCCGCTTCCTCCCACTTACCGGTCCTAGCCATGTTAAGCGCCCAGTTTTTCCAACCGACATCACTGAAAAACTGGTCATCATCCATTCTGCTTTGACCGGCATACCAATCCAGAGAGGCTTGCTCGCCACGAGCCCGACTCAGCAAACCGAATAACGCAGTCCTGGAATCAGGATCATCATGATCGCGAAGAAGACGGATTGCGTGATCCTTGTCACCCTCTTGTTCGGCAATCAGCGCATCCACTAGCAATAGATTCATGTCGTCACTCACGGACGGCAACTGTTCGCGAATTTCTTTTGCGATTCCGAGCGTTTCAGTATACGCAGCGCATAACCTGGCAGCCCAATAGCGTACGTTGTCTTTGGTCGGATGATCGGTAGCTTGAAGATCGCCCACGGTCACTCGATTTAGCAATTCCTGGATGTTGCGCCACGCTCCAGGCGGATCAATTGATCGCAACGTGGTAATTTGAGATAGCTTCTGTGTCGTCTGATCGGTGTGAGCCTGTTGAATGACCGGATCTGCCAACAGATTATCTCTCTCCAAGCGATCAAAACGGTGTTGGAGTTGACCGGACAGTTCCTGAACCATACCGGCCAATGGCCGGTGATCTGCGGGAAGGGTAGCGAGATAGCCGGCGACAATAATGGCGATCGCAACGTCTATCGGTTGGCTGGCTAACGCGGGATCTTCGCCCGTTCCGCTCGCGTAAGATTTTGCCAAGCGTGCTCGAATAAGTGGATCGTCGCCGTCTCCTCCCAGAATCTTAGCCGCTGCCAATGTTTTCAGGTCTTCCGCTACTCGGTCCTCACGGACCCATGCCTGCAACGCTGGTTGCCTTAGAAAATCTGGGGCGACGTATGACTGTCCCAACTCACCCAAGAGACCGCGCCACCAGCTGTCCTGGATATTACCACCGCGCATCCGATCCAGCGTCCGATCTAGGCTGTTTGCCATTAGGGAGGTTTTTGTCCCTGAGGGCTCCCGTCCAGCTTGACGTTCATTGCGCAGGCGCGACGCCCGTTGGAGAATGGCATGGGCGACTGATCGAAGAGGGGTTGCCATGGCCGACAGAGGCAGTTGCTCGGACATTTGGGTTTAGGCAATACGCGCTCGAATGGGACTACGAATATCGGTCGGTCTGGGGTATTTTACAGTGGTTCGTCCCCGTAAGGCGCGGTTACCGACCAAGCGAAATTGCGATGGAAGCGCAAAAACTCGGGACCGCTGACCGCTACGTTTGGCTGCTTCATTCCAGCGATGCGGCTGTCGCCAATACGCGTCGCTCAGGAAACGCCGCGGCTTGCCCGCAGTCCAGACGTCCAACCCCATGCGTCTGGCCCACGCCTCGGCGTAGCAGTGGTCGCACGCCGGCGAGACCTTCGTGCACCCCCACCAGGGATTGAAGGTATGGTCCGTCCACTCGATCTTCGAATCGCGAGCCATGTCAATTTTCCTTCCTCGCCGATTACTGTATTAATAATCAGTTAATGTCGAAACATACAGTATCGAGCCTCGTTTTCCAATTCTGACGTCCAGGGAAGTAGAGAACTCGCGAATATCATCCTAACCCGACTTCGACAACTCAGGCGGATTTCCGGTTGATTTGAGCGGTTATTGGCCGGATACGGTCATGTAACGTTTTGATTGTATTGATGGGGGATTCGTGGAACGGGCTGTAGTGCCGACCTTGCCCCTTGATTTATGGGATATTTCGGGCACGCTATGGGTCCATGTTCGTGCGTGCCAAGAGGCGTTTCAAGGACGGCAAGGAGCACCGTTACTGGAGCGTGGTGGAGAACTGCCGGAGCCCGGACGGTCGCGTGGTGCAGCGGCAAGTGCTGTATCTCGGAGAGATCAACGACGGCCAGCGGGCGGCGTGGTGCCGATCCATCGAGGTGTTGTGCGGGGAGTCGGGTCCGAAGCCGGTGGCGCTGTTTCCGGCGGATCGGGAAGCGCCGGAGTTGGCCTGCGAGGTGGTCCAGATCGAGCTGAAGGCGTTGCGGTTGCGCCGGGCGCGTCAGTGGGGGGCGTGCTGGCTGGCGCTGGTGCTGTGGGCGCGGCTGGATCTGGACCGGTTTTGGCGTCCGCGGCTGCCGGCGAGCCGTCGGGGCACGCGCTGGCTGGACGTGTTGAAGACGCTGGTTTGCTACCAGTTGATCGATCCGGGCAGCGAGTGGCGGTTGCACCGGCACTGGTACGCGCACAGCGCCATGGGGGATTTGCTGGGCCGCCCGGCGGAGGCGGTGGGCGGGCACACGCTGTACCGCTGTCTGGACAAGCTGGCAGCGCACAAGCGGGCGTTTTTCTCGTTTCTGCGGGACCGCTGGGAGACGTTGTTCGATGCGCGTTTCGACGTTTTGCTTTACGATCTGACTTCCACCTATTTTGAGAGCGATCCGACGTTTTCGGACAAGCGCCGGTTCGGTTACAGCCGCGACAAGCGCTCGGACTGCGTGCAAGTGGTGATCGCCTTGATCGTGACGCCCGAGGGTTTTCCGCTGGCCTACGAGGTGATGCCGGGCAACACCTCCGACAAGACCACGCTGGGGGACTTTCTGAAGAAGATCGAAGCGCAATACGGGCGCTCGGACCGGGTCTGGATCATGGACCGGGGCATTCCCACCGAGGAGACGCTGGAGGCGATGCGCACGGCGCCGGCGCCGGTGCATTACCTGGTGGGCACGCCCAAGGGCCGATTGACCAAACTGGAGAAGGCGTTCGTGGGCAAGCCCTGGCGGCAGGTTCGCGAGTCGGTGGAGGTGAAGTTGTTGGCCAAGGACGGGGAATTGTACGTCCTGGCCCAGAGCCGGGCGCGCGTGTTGAAGGAACGCGGCATGCGCCGGCGTCGATTGAAGAAGCTGTGGCGGCGCTTGCACGAGTTGCGCAGACAGTCCCTGAAGCGCGACGAACTGCTGTTGAAGCTGGGTGCGGCGAAGAAGGAGGCGGGGCGTGCCTGGCATCTGGTGGACATCGGCTTGCCCAAGGCCCGGGAGGCGGTGACGGCCGAGACGTTCGCGTTCTCACTGCGGCGCGAGCGGCTGCGCCAAGCCCGGCGCCGCGAGGGCCGGTATCTGCTGCGGTCCAACCTCACCGGCGAGGACCCGGCGACATTGTGGCGCTACTACATGCAGCTCTCCGAAATCGAGCAGGCGTTCAAGGAACTGAAGCACGATCTGGCCATCCGGCCGATCTTCCATCAGCGCGAGGATCGGATCGAGGCGCACATCTTCGTCGCCTTCATCGCCTACTGCCTGCACGTGACGTTGAAAAACCTGGCCCGACCGCACGCCCCGGGACTGACGCCCCGGGCCATCCTGGAGAAGTTCGCCACCATGCAGATGGTCGATGTGCATCTGCCGACCACTGACGGGCGGCATCTCGTCCTGCCCCGGCGCACCGATCCGACCCGCGACCAGCAACTGCTGCTGCACCAACTCAAAATGAAACTGCCCGAACAGCCGCCCCCACGGATATCGGCCTAGATCATCGTCGAAGCGACGATCCCCCACGGCGCTGCCGTAGTGCCGACCTTTCGCGTTCTCGAACAGAAAATCAATAAGTTACAAGCGACAAAACGCCGAGTTGTCGAAGTCGGGCTAACGTTTGAAGGAAGAAGGTACCCAGCTCACCCCCACCTCAAAGAGCCTTTTGCAGACTTGCCGGAAATGCGGGAATGGGCCATATCGGTCCGGTTCGCTCACCGTGAGAATGCCTTGGTCGGCCAGGGTGCGCAGATCATCTTCCGGTGCGGCCTTGCCGCCGAGCAGTTCGTTCCATTCCGAGGCTGATACTCCCTGGGCGAAACGGCCACCCGGCCAATCGCCCAGAATGGCGTCGAGCGCGCTGCGCGCCGTTGCGGACAAGCCGGCCGCAGCCGTGCCCATAAATGCCTCGCGCTCTTTCTCGAAGCGTATTCGCTCCCGCTCCCAGTCGAGGCTAAGCCGACAAACGTGCACGAACCACTCCACCCAGGAGGACATGTCGTTGCCTTGCACATCCTTGCCATAGCGGCCGAGCTCCTCGTAATAGCCTTCCCGGCGCACGTTGATGGCGGTGGCGAGGTAGCCGGCGCCGCGACTTGGCCCCCGCAGGACACGCTCCGCCAACGCCCGGCCGATTCGGCCGTTGCCATCCGAAAAGGGATGAATCCGCTCGAACCACAGGTGCGCCACCGCCGCCTTGACGGGCGCCAGGAGGGCTTGATCGTTCAGAGGTTCGGGCGTCGCGTTCATCGGGAGAACCAGCGGGCGGTCGAGCCAGTGCAGGAAGTTCGCCATCAATTGCTCGACCTGTTCCGGGCCGGGTGCCTCGTAGATGACGCCCCTGGCCGGGCTGTGGATGTAGACGTTGGTTTTCCGGTACGCGCCGATTTGCAGGGGCGGACCTGCCACGCGCTCCCCGCGCTGATAACCCAGCAAGCTCTCGTGCATTGCGGACAGCACCGTCCGGTCGAGGGTGGGAGCGGATCGGCAAATTTCCAGCATGCCCACCACCCCGGCGGCTCTCGGGTCGACCCCATCTGCGAGTTCGGGGGTCTCCACGACCGTTCGCAGGTCGTCGTAGGAAATGTGCTCGTCCTCGATTTCGCTGGTCGCCGATGCTTCCCGAACAAGGGCTCCCCGCACCGCTCGCGGGGCCAGTTCCAGGACGGATTCGGCCATCCTGTCAACCTCATCCCTGTCGGCGCGGAGTTCCCTGAGCGCGTCGACCGTCGCGGCGCTCAGCGCGTATTCCCACTCCGGCCATCCCGGCCTTTGCCATATCCATAGTCGGTTCATCTGCATTACCTCGACTTGGGAACTGTGGTCATCATTCAGCTGTTGCTGTGAGGTCTCGCTGGCTTGGGCAGCGCGTGTCTGAATCGCTGCTTCATTGGCCAACATATTGTTGTTTGTCCGACCCTGGCGTCACGATCCCGGCGCCTAGTCGAACATATCGGTCTGTTCGCCCGGCGGCCGAGCGGTCGTGTGATATGAAGTTTGGGGCTCGGCGACCCTCTCAAGCGATACCGGTTCCGTTGTGAGAGCGTCGGTTGGCCGCCGTCGCCGGTAATCCAATTCGTCGATCAGGTTGCGGGCGCGGAGACCGTCGAGGACTTGACAATAGACGCCTTCATCGAGCTTACCGTCGGCCCGGAGATCGTCAACCATCGTCCAATAGGCACGCTCGTCCACACAACCCCGGACGCAGATATCCACAAGAGCGGTGACGTAACCTTCCTCGCCTAGCAAGCTACGCTTGTATCCGTCCGCGAGTAGCTCATGGCAATCATCGCTGGAGACGCGTCGTTCAATCAGATCGACAATGAGCGACGCATAACCCCGGGCACCGAGCAAATTTCGGGCGTGCAGATGGCATTCGCGCCAGGATTCCTCTGCGCTTTGGACGAGTTGCCAGTCGTAGAAGCGCGGGCCGAGGCGGCTGGCGACCGGCTGCGGGTGTTGGGCTCGTTCGTCGTGACCAAGATCGTAATCCGCCAAACATAGTGTCTCAGGGAGCATCCAACCTTCGCCCCGGTTTTCGGTCAGGAAAGCTTCGATACCCTGCTCCTGGTTCCCGTAGGCGGCTTGAATTTTCGATTCGAGGTCGTGAAAGGCGACCAGTGTCAAGACGGTGTGGCGGAGTTCGGGATATTTATCGCTCTCCAAGCGCCAGAACCCTTTAGGATTCGGCTTGTGTTGACTAGGCTTTAGCCAATCGCAACCTGAAAGCAGGTGAGCGGCGTCTGACTCGTTTAGCCCTGCATCAGAGAACGCTATGGCATCAAGGATAACTCTTCTACGAACGCGTTCGCGTCGTGACATCGCCCACGTGAAGCGCGCGGAATCACCTGCGTGCAGCCCGGACTCCCGCGCGACAATATTTTCAGTGGAAAACAATGGTGAGTTAAAGCTCAGCGATGAAACTATCGGATGTACTAGACTGCTACCGTGCTTCTGAATTGGCGCTTCACCGACGACGAAATAGTTCAAGTTCAGCCCGGTTAGTTTCATTCGGACGACGGCGTCAAAACAAAAGCTCGACAATTGTCGCTGAAGATCGAGTATTCGCAGAATATCCGGTCCAACCCGTAGTGTGCCGATAGAGTTTCCACAGGGGAAATCCGGCAGTATCGCGCAATAGAAACTTCGCGCATTCGTGCCAGACCCTACGCTAAGAAATCCTACTTTCTTGTTTTTCCCAAGCGAATTCGCTTGGTTCATAAGATATTGAGGTCGAATCTGCTTTCTTGTCCACGGAATGGGTTCCCATTCGGCTGACCGCCCTCTGCCGCGAATCCAACCTTTTTCACACCAGTCATACAAATTGACCATCCGACCTTCGAACAGCGGTACAGCGACGTCTGTAACCGCCTGTTCTCGAATCCAAGCGTCCCCCTCACTCGATAGCAACACCGCCGGCGGAATCTTCTCCCTGGGTAGTGGCAACCTGTCGTAAGGTGCTTGCGCACACCTTGTGCGCCACTCTGTACGGGCGACATCCCCGGGCTTAAGGAGGTGTCCGTGCACGAACCGGGCTTTGGCTTCCCGGTCTCCCGAGCCAGCCGATGTATCGAACAGCCAGTCTTCAAGTTCGATCTCCGTCGGTTCGGGCTGCGACGGGTCGATACCGAGTTCCTCCCAAAGTTCCTCAATGGGTCGCCAGTCTCCGAGTAGCCAGCGGCTGTATTCGTCGGGACGATAGCCCTTCGCCTCCCACTGCGGGCGGGGCGGGAACAACCGCGAGTCGTTTGTCATGTGGAACTCGCAGGCGTAGCGGATGCCCCACCCATCCGGCCCGTCATCGCCCAGCAGCACGCCGTTGGCGTATATCTTTTCCAGGATTTCAAGGTCGCGGGCCGATTGAATTTCAAGGATGGCGAGGCTTCTGGGGCTGAAGCGCTCGACCTGCTCGCGAGAATAGGGCGTTGCATGGTCCTCCGCACGGTACCAATCTTCCAGCTTGCGGCGCATGAATGCCGTCCGAATCGCCTCGGTGACACCGCCTTTATTGACAATGATGGGGTTGAATTTGAAGCGGCTGTCAATCGGAAAAACCTTGTCGCGATTCTCAAAGCCGAACAGCCACTCCCATCGGCACCGCTCCAGAAACAGATTGCGCAGAGCACCGGTGCCGTGATCCGAATACAACCCGGACGGAACCAGGAAGCCCAGTCGCCCGCCTGTCTTTAGCAGAGCATGGCTGGCTTCTAGAAACAGCTTGTAAAGGTTCAGGTCGGCCGATCCCTGGTGCCGGAAAGGGTGCTCCGGGTCGCCGAATCCCGAAGAGCGTGTCCGAGCCCGACGCCACAAGTCGTGAAACCGCTGGTTCGCCCGGCCTCGGCCAACGGCGAACCGATCCTGACTCTTGTTGTTTTCCTCCGGATCGCCGAACGGGCTACCAGCGTACTTCGCGAAGTTCGACTGCGCGCGGAATCGGGCGTTATAGTCCAGCCAGTTGAGTTCCACTGTATCGTCGCGGAAGTAGCCGGTCTGCATCCGCAACGCTTCCTGCTTGCCATAGGAGCGGTAGAGCGGATCGATGTTGGAGAAGAACTCTTTGGAGACGGGTTTGGCGATGTCCCACGGTGGGTTGCCCAACATTGCGTCAAACCCCGATCCCGGTTCCCGAAAAACATCCGGAAATTCCAACTCCCAGTGGAAGAAGCGCATTTCGGCGGCGATCCGATCGGTCAACTCCCGGGTGTCGTTCGGTGGGACGGCAAACGTGCTTGGCAGCGGTGCCCGGTCGATCTCTTCGGGCGGCCAGAACCAGCACGCGCACCACAGGTCCATCGCGCTCTTGAGGGAACTCCAGGCGTCGGACACTTGCAGGTCCCTGTACAAGCGCGCCCGCTCGGCTGCGTCCTGAACGGGCATTTCGTGCATGCGCGCCAACACGGCCAGCGCTTCATCGTGCGCGGCAGAAGCTGCTTCCAGCAAGTTCTCCTGGAAGAAGTCGGGGCCTTGCAGGAACAGCCGCAAGTCCGGCGTCAGCTTTTCCTTGACGAATTCCTTGATAGCCTTCGTCCGTGCGTTCTTCTCGAAATGCACTCCGTTCGAATGGGTCTTGTCGCCGCCCTCGCGGTTTTTCCACGCCATCACCGGATATTGTTGGAATTGGTCGAACCAGGCGCCGATCAGCGAGTTGCCGCACTTGATCTTGTGGTCGAGGAAGCCGAACGGCAGCGTGCGGTCCATGGTTTCGATCCACAGCGAGAGGCGGCACAGTTCGACGGCCAGCGGGTCCAGGTCCACGGCGTAGATGCAACGCTCCACCACGTGCCGGCGCAGCAACGCCTTGAGGCGCGGCTCGAAACTGTCGTCGTCCGGTCGGCAGGGGATCAGTTCCTCCCCGAGGAGCGGTTCTCCTCCGATTGTCCGGTCGTCGTTGTCGCGGATGCCGAGCAGGCGGACCAGGGCGCGCTCGCCATCGCGCTCGATGCGGCCATGGTGCTGTAGCGAGGCGTACAGCGCATCCGTGAGGAAGCGAAGCGCCGCCAGCGGAAACGTCCCGGAACCGCAGGCAGGGTCGCAGACTGTCAGGTCGAGAATCTGCTCCGGGGGCTTTGGATTCCAGGTTGCGGGCGGCGCATCGACATCTGGAGCGTCCCCTGGGCCCGGCGGAGGGTCGTACACCAGCGGTCGCAGGGTTCGCTGCACGGTGGGTATGGCCAGGCCGGGACGCGTGTAGAAGCTTCCCGAACCCTTGCGCGTACCGCCCCAGCGCACCAGATACCACTCGCCCGGCAGAACCACGCGCCTGACAAGTTGGCCGGCCTTGGCTCCAAGCTGCCGTTCGTACGCCAATTGGCGTTCCGGCGTGTTGCGCCCCCGCGGTTTCTTGACCAAACGAGCGACTTGAGCGGCGCGGCGCGCCCACGATTCTGCTCGGGCGCGGTTGAGTTGACGTTCGTCGGGTATGTACGGATCGCCGGATTCGGCGTCCATTACGCCCCGAATCGGTGTAACGGTCGCCAATAGTTGTTCGGCCGCGCCAAATTCGTTGCCCGCCTCGGGAGTTTCACCCGCGCCATCTTCTTCCGCCGCTTCGTCGATTGCTGCGGAATTGTCCTTTAGGCCGGAAAACAATGCCTTGAGGGCGCGGTCGTCCATGGCCTCCAGGCGCGACAGTGGCAGCGCCGGTTGGTCGCCCGCCGCAAGAAAGATCACCGGATCGTCAAGCGGCGCGGTCTTCAATTCGTAGTCCAGCAACCCCTCGTAGAGGATGCCGATGTATTCCGAGGAGAGATCGGAAAAGTCGACGGGAACGACGGCGCGCGTGCTGCCCCGGCCCTGGCGGATTCTGACAGTGGTGCGGGTCAGGAGCTTCAGCATATTGTGGACATCGCGGTCCGACAGCACGTCGTCAGCAAAACAGGCGTTTTCGAACACCGCGAGCGCTTGGGCAAGCCCATCCGGAGGTTGAATGTTTGCCGGTTTCCCAGCGGCAAACAACTCTCCGCCGTAGGCCATCACCGGCAGGTCCGGATGGTGGGAGCCCGCCCAGACGAGCCGGAACAGCGCCAACACTCGCGGCCAGGCGCTGAAGCTCTCCCCGAGAGCGCGGCCCTGGGCGGCGTCGCGCTCCAGCCGTTCGAGCAACCCGTTCAACCCGTAACTCTCGTGATAAAGCGTGTTGTCGCGAGGCAGCAGGCTGCGGGATTCGGCGAACAGGATGACTACCAGCCGCATCGCCACCCGGCAGGCGGCCCGGTAGATGTCTTCTGGTGTCGAATCGTCGATCAATGCGCGCAACGCGCCGCCGTGCCCCTGTATCAGGATTTCAACGGCTTCCCGCACGCGCTCGCCGAGCACTTCGGACAGTTCCGCCTGTCCCTTGCGCGTGTCCCGAACGGCTTGCAGAAGCGGTGGCGCCTCGTCGTCCGCTTCCGGCGTCCAGAGTTCGGCGCGCAACATGGTGCGCAGCGCCGTGACCTGCGGGGAAAGTCGGCCCTCCTCGAACCACAGGTCGATGTCCCATTCGCACCAGGCGTCGTAGTCGAGTCCGGCGAAGAGCAGTCGCCACTGCCGTCCGTTGGTCACCAGCGCGAGATGGTCATTGCCGGCGCGCAGCCAGCCCAACGCCTGGCTGACGACTCGGCGACTCCTGCCGATGCCGAGGCGCTTGCCGCCGTCCAGAAATAGCGGCAAGACAGCGCCGCGTGGTCCTTTCCATAGATGGCTGGGTTTGACCGATTCGCCGGTTACAGCCCGCCGCCTCGCGGAAGCGGAGACATTGCTGCCGCGCGACCAATCCCCCGTCGATGCGTCCAGACCGCAGACCCGTTCCAACACGAAGGCGACGAACGGCGATATCTCCCCGCTGGCATCCAACATCGCGCTCGCGCGCTGACGTAACTGCGTTTCCGTGTATTCGTCGAGGTCGGCGGGTATCCATTGAGTGAGGGTCGCCAGCCGCGTGCCGTCCAGCAACAACCCGCCGTGGCGCAGCCGATCCCAGCCCGGCAGGGCAAAGGCGGTTCCCTCCCGTCTCATGCCCTTCGTCCCGGCAATCGGATTTCCACCGCGACGGGAAACACCTGGGCTTCTCCCGCCATCGAGAATCGCGCCGGGAGGAGATGGTCCAGGATTCGCGTTCGCTCGCGTTGCAACTGTTCTCGAATATCCTCGTAGTGGAGGCGTCGCCGGGCGAGTTCCTCCTGCTTTTGTTCCATGGATTGCTGGATGGCCGCGAGATCCTCCGCTTCATCGAAAAGTCTGCCCTGACGGCGGCTGTTCTCGAGTTGCTCGATCTCGCGGGTAAGCCTCTCCAGCGTCGATTGCTCGATGAGCGAGGACACTTCGCCCTGGCGTTGACGGTAGCGTTCATCTTCCCGGGCGCGAGCCGCCCGCCGGTCGACTTCGAGTTGGCGGCGAAGGGAATCGGTAAGGCTCCCCTTGTAATCGCTTAGCCATCGCCGCAGGTTCGCATTCGCGTCTTCAAGGATTTCGCCGGCCCGGTCGTGGGTGTCATGGGCGACCGCGTCGCGGACCTCACGCCGGGCATTCGCCGGCGCGTGAGCGAGTGGCTGGCCGAGTTCGCCTAGGAGCTTGCGCCGTAGAACGGTTCGCGCTGTAACGAATGTGTTGGGGTGCGGGTGCTTGGGCATGGCTGGTCAAAAAGCTGGACAAATGCACAGTGGTGAAACGGGATCGTCGCCATGCGCGCCCGGAACGATCCCCGTTCGGCTCCATACTGGCGCGAGGGCTCCGCCGTCAAGCCGTCATTCCCCGTCGTCAGGTCGGTTGGAGGTATTGCATCCGCTTGACGTTCAACGCCAGGCAGACGAGGTCCCACTCGCCTTGAACCTTGTCCAGGCCGCGCAGGCTGAAGCGGCGGAAGCCGAGCGCCTCCTTGATCCACCCGATCGGCGCCTCGGCCAGCCATTTGCGTTGCGCGTACAGCGCCCGCCCCGCCTCCGTCGCCAGTTTCTCCGCCATGCCCGCCTTCGCCGGATGCTTCTCCGCGTCCACCGCGACCCGGCGCCCGCCCTCCCGGCCCAGCGCCACGTAACCGTCCACCCCCCGGTCCTCCAGCGCCTCCAGGTCCGCCTCGTTGCAGTACCCGGCGTCGGCCAACACCGTCTCCGGGCGCTCCCCGTGGTTGGCCTCCACCTCCTCCACCAACGGGACCAACCGGCCCTGGTCGCTGGCGTTGCACGACACCTCCACCGCGACGATCAACTGGTTCTCCCCCTCCACCGCCACCTGGGCGTTGTAGCATTGCTGGAAACCGTCCTGGGACGTCTTCATGATCCGGCTTTGCGGATCCGTGAAATTGTCCTGCGCCTTCCCGTCCGGCTCCCCGTATTCGCGCTTGTAGGGCCGCCCGCCCTTCGGATTGCGCGTCTGCCCGGGCTTTCGCCCACGGGCCTCGTCCGCGTCGCGCTGGCGCGCCTCCAGCCGCGCCTTCGCCGCCCGGATCGCCGCCAAACGGTCCTCCCGCCGGCTCAATTCCCCCGGCAACTCGTCGCCCCGGAAATCCTCCCCGAACCGCGCGTCCTCCGCCGCGTCGGTCTCCCGCGCCCGCGACACCAACGCCTCGATCTCCCCCTGAAGACGCTTCTCCTCCTCGATCATCCGGGAATAACTCATCGCCTTGCGCTTGGAGGCGTTCGCCCGCACCTTCGTCCCGTCGATGCACAGCTTGCCGAAGTTCGCCACCCCGGTCTCCGCCGCCAACCGCACCACCTCCACGAACAACCGCTTGAAATCGGCCAAATGACGCCGACGGAACTCGCAGATCGTGCGGTGGCTCGGAAAGTTCCCCGCCGCCAACACCCGGAACGCCACGTCCTCCTCCAACTTGCGTGCGATCCCGCGCGAGGAAAACACCCCCGTCGCATAACCGTGGATCAGCACCTTCAGCATCATCCGCGGCTCGTACGGCGACTTGCGCCGACCGTCGCCCTCGTACGGGGCGTAAAACGCCGTCAGGTCCAATCCGTCCACCAAGTCGCCCACGTGCTCCGCCAAATGGCCCGGGGACAACCAGTCCCGCAAACTCGGTGGCAACAACAACGACTGATCCGGATGGTACGGGCGAAATCTCGTCGGCATCCCAGACTCCTCAACAACCCAACGAATGTATTATCCCATGCGAGTTTCTACGGCGCAGGCTCCTAGGCGGACAGGGAAGGCGAGCGTCCGCACCCAGCGGTGAAAGGTCTCGCGCAGTTCGTTCACCGCAAGTTCCTCGACACTCAGCATCACGAGTGCGTCCGCGCCGTCGGGGACATCCCCTATCCGTACTGTCCAGCGCGAAACCTGATGTTCGCCCGGGTAGCGGCGCCGCGTGAGCATACCGAGCGCCCGCTGTATCAAGGGGTGAGCGAGATGCAACAGCAGGGCATCGCGGCGGGGCAGGAACACGCGCAGGCGGCCGAGCCGCTCGATGAACGGCTCGGGGCTGAAGGCGAGCTGCCGCATCGGGCCCAGTTCGCTGCCCAACGCGGGACGGCGCACGGCGTCGTCGATGACGTCGCGCCAGCCCCGAAGGCCGGGATTAACGACACGGTAGAATCCGGGCTCCTCGGCCACCTGGAGTTGCGGCCGCCCGCCCGCGATGGACATTGCGGTTTCAAGGGTTTCGCCAAGCGCGTCCGGGTCGAGGTCGATCTCCGCGGCCATGGCGTCCAGGAGCGCCGCTTCACCCAAGGAGTCGCCATCCGTGGCGAGCGTGGTATCGGCTTCGAGCGCTGTGCGTCCCCGCATCGCATCGAGACCCGCGTCCAGGTCCGCCTGCACGTGTGCGGTGTCCTCCCCGCGAATCAGCCGGCGATGTGCGGCGCGATCGAATATCTCGTTGACCGAGCCGAGGTCCTCGCGAATCCCGTCCGCCTTGCGGATGACGTGGCCAAGAAAGCGCAGGTCGGCGTCCGCATCGCTGGCGAAGTGATGCACCGTCACGTCCCGGGCCTGCCCGTAGCGGTCGAGCCGCCCGTTGCGCTGCTCCAGGCGGGATGGGTTCCACGGGCAATCGTAGTGCAGAAGGTAGCGCGCCGTGCGGTGCAGATTGAGGCCCTCGGACGCGGCATCCGTGGCCACGAGAATGCGTACGGCCGAGGCCGGGTCGTTGAAGGCTGTCTTGACGTTCTCGCGATCCGACTCGTTCATCCCTTCGGGGCCGCCGGTGCCGAACAACGTCAGTACTCTCTCAGCGGGATACCGTTCTCGCAAGCGCCTCGCAACGTAGTCGAGCGTCGTCTTGTATTCGGTGAAGACGATCAGGCGTTCATCGTTTCGAAAACCGTCTGCTTCGACCGAATCCGGGGCGTTGACCTGCGGGCGGTCGCGCAGCAAACGTTCGATCAAGGCGGTCAGCGCTTCGAATCGTGCATCCACGGCAGGCGTCTGCTCGGTTATCGGCATGTCGTCGAGATCGAAGCCGATGGCCTCAAGCGCCCTTTCCATGCGGCGAATCTCCCCGCCTACATCGTCCGCAAAGTTCTTGAGCCAGGCACCCACGACCGTTGCCGCTGTGGCTTCGCGCTTCTGCGTTTCACGGTCGTCGCCGGTCTCCTGTCGCAACGCCCGTTCCGCTGCCGTCAACTCCGATTCGGAAGCCGCCTGGTCGGCAAGGCCCTGTCTGGTTCGGCTCCAGGATTCCGCGAACGCGGTGGGGCACGAAAGCAATCGCTTCCCGAGAATTTCCACGGCGAATGTGCCGGCGCGGCGCCGTTGTCCCGTTCCCTCGGCGATGAGGTCGCGAACGGCGGAGCGGAAGGCATCGAAAGCGGCGGACAACTCCGATTCCAGGGGGTCGGTAGCCAGGCTCAACGCCTTGGGAGGCTGTCGGGTGCAAAAGCGCGGCGCCGCGGCGCCCGCGTTGATGTCGCGTTTCAACCTGCGAATGACCACGTCGTTCACGCGCGACTGCATCGCGGCGCCCATCTCGCTGGTGCGGGTGAAGCGGACCGGATCCATCATTTCCAGCAAGCCGGTAAATGAACGTGTGTGGCCGTTGTGGGGCGTGGCGGAAAGAAACAGCCGGTGCTCGAACCGTGGCGCCACGAGACGCAACGTCTGGCACAGCTCGCTGTCTTCGCCGAAGGGGGAGGGCATCAGGTTGTGGCATTCATCGACGATCAGGAGATCCCAGGGCAGGTGGGGCGAACCCTCGGGCGTGTGGCAAGCCGACAGGAACTGCTCGCGCACGTCGGGCTGGCGCAGGTAGTGGTACGAAGTAACGATACGGCTGAATGAACGCCACGGGTTCGCGTCCATGCCGAGCCGGCGGCGAAGGCGCTCCGAGCCTTGCCGGTCGACGACCTCAAAGCGCAACGAGAATTTTTCCCAAAGTTCATCCCGCCACTGCTGGCGCAGCGACGCTGGGGTGAGCACCAGCACGCGTTGGATGCGGCGGCGCAGCAGCAACTCCGTAAGGATCAAGCCGGCTTCGACGGTTTTGCCCAGCCCCACGTCGTCGGCGATCAGCAAGCTGACACGGGGCATGCGAAGCGCCTTAAGGAGGGGCACGAGTTGATAGTCCTCGATACAGACGCTGCCGTGGAACGGGCTTGCCACCGGCTCGCGGTTCAAGGGGCCGTCGCCGTCCGGGTCGAGGTAGGGCGACAGTGCTGTCCAACGGGCGGCCCGGACGAGGGCGTCGAATTCTTCCGCCGGCATGGCGTCCGTTGTTGCCGGATCGGGCAGCGCGTTGGGTTCGAGGAGATTGCGCCTGGGCTCGAGTTCCCACAGGAGCCGCTCCTCGGAGGGTGCGCGATTGTCCTGATATTCGAGATGCACGAGGTGAAGGCGTCCCGCGTCGCCATCGAATGGCTCGACGGCGGCTACCACACCGCGCCGATTGCGCACGGTTGCAAGCATTCCTGCGCGGGGGATCGCGATCTCCGTCGCGCGAGTATTCACGAGCCGCTCCACGGCGGCCAAATATGAGGCATAGGATTACTTGTTCAGTTGTTGTTCTTGGCGTCCGTGCGCTGCCTGCCGGCGGGATGCTGGCTGTAGCAATGTCGTGTCATTCCGGTATTCGGTCATAATATCAAGATGAATGCGAGGACGGGCTACCTCAACGTAAGCGGCTGTACGGGATTGCGAGAGATTCCGGAGGTTTCGGGCCTCCGAATAGTCGAAAATTTCCTGACTCCCAAGGAACAGGCAGACTGCGTTCGGCGAGTAATTGCGGCCAATGACCATTGGCGACATGACCTTAGTCGTCGGGTCCAGCACTATGGATGGCGGTACGACTATAAGGCCCGCGCCATTACGCCAGATATGGAAATAGGTGCCTTGCCTGAGTGGTTGGCAAGGTTGGCTCGCAAGCTGTATGAAGAATCAGGGTTGTTTGAAAGAGTACCGGATCAGGTGATAGTAAACGAATACCTTCCTGGGCAAGGTATTGCCATGCATACCGATCATCCTGGATTTGGGCCGACCGTGTGCACGATCTCCTTGTTGGATGACTGGGAGATGGATTTTTCCAGAGATGGGAAACAAAAGTTTCCCGCGTTGTTGAAGCGCGGGTCTTGCGTCCTGCTTGCCGGTGACGCTCGGTCCATATGGAAACATGGGGTCGCACCGCGCAAGACGGCAGGGTGATTTCACGCTACGGATCGACGCCGGGCTAAGCGACGTTCCGCGGGCCGCTTGGGGGCCAAGGCGTGCGGAGGGTTCCGGGCTGGTGTATGGAGCGCGGCGTATTCGTCACCGGGTGGGTGGGGAAGCGGGTCCGGGAACGCGGCGCGGAGAGGGGTCGCCGGCGACGTTTGCGGGGGGGCGCGGTTTGCGGCGGCGGGGCCGGGTGTCTCAGTGCGGGGACAGGATGGCGTCGAGCGCGTCTGCGCGGCGCATCATGAAGTGGAGGTTCGCCTCGGGCAGGTAGCGGAAGCCGCGGTGGAACACGACGGCGAGCGCGATGTTGTTCAAGATGGCGTTGTTGGCGGGTGCGTGGCCCTTGCGGACGCGGCTGGCGTCCTCGCCCATGGTGGCGTCGCGGCGGTAGTGGTTGGCGTTCTCGACCTGCCAATGGCCGCGGTTCCAGGCCAGCAGCCGCGCCGGAGCGGCGCGTTCGGCGGGCACCGTGGTGATGCCGTAGGCGGTCTCGGCCGAGGTTGCACCGGTCTTGGCGTCGGTGCGCTCGCGCACGACGCGGAACGCCTGGCGGGCGCCGGGGAAGGGTCCGAGCGTCTTCGGCGGCAGGTCGCGCGCGGCGATGCGGCGCGCCTCGATGCGCCCGTGCGCCTTCGCGGGTTCGTCGGCGTGGTGGCGCACGTCGTTGCCGTCCCAGTCGATCGCCGTGAGTTGGGCGAAGGTGTCGGGGCAGTTCGCCTTGACCGACAGCACGTAGTCCGCGCCGTGCGTCTCGACGATGGTCCGTGCGGTGTCGCGGGTGGCGTGCAGGGCGTCCAGGGTGAGTACGCAGCCGCGCAGGTCGACATCCTCGAGCAGCGCACACAGGGCCGCGATCTCGCCGCCGTCGTCGCGGCAGCAGCGGCTCGCGACGGGGCGCCCGGCGTGGGTAACCAGCGTCACCGTCTCGAAGTACGTCGCGTCGTCGGTGTGCCGGTTGGCGCCGCGGATGCGCTTGCCGTCGGCGGCCAGCACCTGAGGGTCGTCCGCCGCCGCGAGGCGCGGCGCCGCCCACCGCGACAGCACCTCCTGCAACGCGTCCGGGTCGGTGTTCATCAGCACCCGGCAGACGGTCGAGTCCGACGGCGCGACCCAGCGCCCCGCCGCCGGGTCGCGCCAAGCGTGCAGCGCGCGCAGTTCCTTCTGCTCCAGGTTCCTCGCGAAGCGCTCAGTCGCCGCCGGGCCGTGCTGCCCGGCGAGCCGCGCCAGCGCGCAGATCGCCAGCACCGTCGCGAGGCGGTGCTTGCGGCCCTGCCCGCGGCGCGCGTCCGGCACCTCCGCGAACAGGTCGCGCAGCGAACGCAACTCCGCGCGCGTGTAGCGCACCGGCACCGCCCGACACGACCACTCCGGGCGGTCCGCCGGGTCCGCGAGCCGCCGCCGCGCATCCCGACGCAACACCCGCACGTACATCTCCTTCGGCGCCCGGTGCGGGTCCGTGTACGAGCCGTTGTGGCGCGCGAAGCCCTTCGTGCGGCCCACCCGCGTCCAGTTCGACGCGTCGTAGCACGTGCCCCGAAACCGCGCCGGGTCCACGAACGTCTCGGCCAACTCCAGCGGATGCCCGTGCAGCGCCGCCCAGTCACCGCTCAGCCGCCGCACGCTCCGCGACAGCGCCCGCGACGCCAGGTTGGGCACCCCCGACGCCGCCGGCAGCACCAAAAACCGCGTGTTGTTCCCGATCAGGTGCAGGCGCCGGAACTGCACCGACCGGTGCCAGCCCAGCCAGCGGTCCCGCGGCGCGCACTTGAACGCCCCCGACTGCCAGCCCAAAAGCGCCAGCCAGTGCCCGCGCCACTCCGCAACATGGCGCAGACCACGCCCCGCGAACTGCCGAAAACCCAAGTAGTGGTGCTCCTCCATCAGCGCATCCCAGCGCCGCCGCTCCTCCGCGCGGACCGGACGCACCTCAACCTCCCCGACCACCACCGCCGCCTTGTCGAATTCCGCCGACATGCAGCGCGTTGTACACCAAACAACGCCGAAAAGCCAGACCCCCGAGACCAACCCCTCAAATCACCGACTTCCGGCTAGCGTGAAATAGCCCTGCGCAAGACGGAGATGCTGGCGTGCGGCAAACGGAACCGTGAACGTCGCTTGTCTCTGACATTCCGCACAGTGCTTAATCGCGAAAGTCGGAAACGATAGAGTCGATTCGCGATTTTCCGAGTCGCCCTGGAGCCGGTGCATCGATCCGTTGACGATCTGACACCGAGTCAGAAGCGGCAGCTGGCGGATATCGTCAGGCAGTTGAAGTAGAGGTTGAAGCTATGGACGAAAAACTGTTTGAACAGTTGATTGAAAGCGCCTCTCAGGCAGCCGAGATTGTGCGCGGGGAACGCAAACCTTCTCGGACCTTTGAGGTAACGTCAGATATTGTTCGGGAAATCCGGGAGACCACGGGGTTGTCCCAGGAACGCACGGTTCGGGGCGAAGTTTCCGTCACCAATGTCCGCTTGTCGTCAGAAATGGACCACAGAGCGGATGCTCTTGCCTTCGTGCATGAGGTCGAATGCCTTGTTGATGTCCTCTAGCCCCATCGTGTGGGTGATCATTTCATCGACCTTGATCTCGCCGGCCATGTACTGCTCGACCATGCCGGGCAGTTCACTTCGGCCCTTTACGCCTCCGAACGCGCTGCCGCGCCACACACGACCGGTCACCAACTGAAACGGCCTTGTGGCGATCTCCTGACCCGCACCGGCCACACCGATGATCGTGGATTCGCCCCAACCCTTGTGGCAACACTCCAGCGCCGCGCGCATCAGGTTGACGTTGCCGACCGCCTCGAAAGAGTAGTCCACCCCGCCGCCGGTGAGTTCGACGACGACGTCCTGGATCGGGTCATCGTAATCGTTGGGGTTGACGAAATCCGTGGCTCCCAGTGCCGTCGCCATCTCCGCCTTGTCGGAATTGATGTCTATGGCAAGAATTCGGCTGGCGTTGGCCATTACGGCGCCCTGAATCACGCTCAGGCCGACGCCGCCAAGGCCGAAGACCGCCACCGTCGCGCCCGCTTCCACCTTGGCAGTATGGAGCACGGCCCCGATTCCGGTCGTGATGCCGCAGCCGAGCAGGCAAACACTCTCGAGCGGTGCTTCCATGCTGATCTTCGCCACCGCGATTTCGGGCAATACCGTGTATTCGGAGAACGTGGAAGTGCCCATGAAGTGCAGGATCTGCGTGCCGTTTGCGGAAAAACGACTGGTTCCGTCCGGCATCAACCCCTGCCCCTGGGTAGCCCGGATGGCCTGGCAAAGATTGGTTTTTCCAGACGTGCAGAACGAACATTCACGGCATTCCGGCGTGTACAGGGGGATGACGTGGTCGCCGGCCTTGACGCTGGTGACGCCCTCGCCCACTTCCTCGACCACCGCGCCGCCTTCGTGACCGAGGATGGAGGGGAAGGCGCCTTCCGGGTCTTCACCGGACAACGTGTAGGCATCCGTATGACAAACGCCGGTGGCGACGATGCGTATCAGCACCTCGCCGGCTTTCGGTCCTTCAAGGTCTATTTTTTCAACGGTGAGGGGTTGCCCGGCCTCCCAGGCTACGGCCGCTCTGGTTTTCATTGTGTGTGTCTCCCTTGGGCTTTCGCTGTTCCCACTTGTCCTGGCCAGAATACGTGAGTTTACTTAATTCAGAAGTTCGTGCATTCGTATGGCTTGACCGTCTCTCCGGGCCGCCAGACCCACTGTTTGTTCATGGTGACCGGCGCGGTGAACGTTTCCGGATCGGTGACCGTGATGGTGTAGTCGAGATTCGCGCCGTCGCCGCTCAGCGAGAACCGCTCCTGGAATCGCGCCTGGCTGCTCTGTGGGATGCCCCCGGCATTGAAGTGATACCAGTCTGCGGAGTGCGTCTCCACGATCAGGTCATCGCCATCCCAGCTACCTGTCGAATAGCCCAGAAGAGTGGCTGACACATCGTCGGTTACGGCGTCCGGGTCCATGTGAATCCTCCGGACCAGGTCGTATTCTTCAATCAGGAACAGAATGTCGTCGCCGTCCCGGGTGAATGCCACGGGGTAGGGCTGGTGCATGATCCATGGCATGCCCTTGGGGGTGCAGTCGCCGATGGGGTTGTCCACCAGCGGATCGAATGCGGCGAGGGCGGCGGCTGCCGACTCCGTAAGGGGATATTCGTCCATACCCATGTACCGGCCCGGGCCGTTGAAGCGCGTGCTCCAGACGCGAAAGATGCCCTGGTCCGCCGCGCCCGCATCGCCGTCACCGAGCCAGTAGTCGGACTGGCCGAGATGTTCTTCCGACCAGTGGGGCGCAACGCCCGGACGCGTCACGACTTCGCGGCCGTCGGACAGCAGGATGTTGTTGATCCACATTTCGGAGTCGCCGTCCCTGGCCGGGAAGCCGGCCACGGCGACCTGGTCCCCCTCGCTCAACAGGCTGGGACCGACGTCCATGCGGCTCAGGATGCTTACTGAGTTGGTCTCGATATCCCACGACTCGCCTTGTGCGGTCCGGATGGTGAACTGCACGTGTGGGTTCCGCCACATGAGCCGGGTGATCTCGCCCTCGAGCACCGTCAGGTTGTCCATATCGAAGACGCCGCTGAAGGCGTGGTGGCCGATCGCCGAAACCGGCAGCAGGCCGAGCAATCCGAGTGACAGGGCGGCGACGCCGCGATACCTGCTTTTCATTGTTCGTTCTCCCGAGTACAGACTCAATGCCAGGTTACTTCCATGGCAAAGAAACGATCGAAGACCTCGCGCCCCGGATGGTTGTTTGCGTTCCGCTCCAGTGCTCATCGCGAGGTCATCGTGTTGCCTCTTTCATTGACCGATTCTACTACGGGCCCGGTCACTGCGGCGGGGGGGCACTGCGGCGGGGGGCACCGCAACGAATCCGGCGGCTATTCCACGACCAGGTGGCAGTGAACGCAGTTCTGCGTCTGCGACTGGCGGTCGATGACGTGGCCCGAAGCGTCGAAGGGACTCAGTTCCCGGTGGCATTCGCCGCAGTTCTGTTGCTCTGCGATGACGGCGCGGTGGACCCGCTCGAAGTGCGCGTATCCGGGCCGGGGATTCGCAACCAGTTCCTCAAGCCGATGGCATCCGTCGCAGGACGCTGACTCAGCGGGTGACAGTGTGAGCGGCGGCAACCCGGTCTCGATCCTCAGTTCAGGCTGACGCAGCTCCCGAGTCTCGGCGACTTCGCGCAGCAGCGTTCGGCCGGCAACGCGGCCCGTCAGAATCGCCGGTCCCAGGAAGGTTCCCTCCAGACCTGCGGATCCGTTGACCCCCGCGAACCCCGTCAACTCGCCGGAGGCATACAGTCCGGGTATGGGCGTCCCGTCTTCATGGACAACGCGCATCTGCCGGTCGACCATCACCCCGCCCATGCTCTTGCGGGTCATGGGAAAGAACTGGATGGCGTAGAAGGGAGGTTGATCGATCCTGGCGAGTGCAACGAGGTCGTCGGCGCTTGCGAAGCGGCCGAAGTCCTCGTCGCGACCCTGATCGACCATCGCGTTGTAGCGCGCGACCGTGGTTTCGAGCCCGCCGGCATCCTGACCGATCGCCCCGGCCAGCTCGGCGAGGGTCGCCGCCTGCGTGGTCAGCAAGGCATTGTCGAGGATTTCCTCGCGAATACGCCGAAAATTGTCCCAGCCGCTGCCCGAGACGTAGAAGCGCTCGTTGTCATCGTCGTCGAAGATCGCCCAATAGGTTGAAGGGCTCTGCGCGACGACGGCCGCCAGCAACACCGTCGGGTCGGCCAGTTCATTGACGAAGCGCTGCCCGTCGGCGTTAACCCAGATCGACACTTCGTTTCTCGCCGCGAGCGCACGTCCTTCCCCGGGATACTGGGGATGGGGCAATCCCCAGGGATAGTTCCATTGGTGGTCCATGCGGTGAAAACCCGCCTCGACTTCTCTCGCCAGGTCATGGCCGGAACCCACGGAGTTCAGGCCGGAACCGATGAGCAGTTCGCCGGGTTCGGCCAGATGCGCCGGCCAGAAACGCCTGACCATCTCCAGGTTGCTCTGAAAGCCCCCGGTTGCGAGAAGCACGCGCGGCGCACGCAGTTCGTCGGCTTCGCCGCTCCTGGTATTCTCGCCCCGCACGCCCACGACGCGCCCCTGTTCGACCAGCAACTCCGTCACCCGGAAGTTCCAGCGGAACGACACATTGGCATGCCGCAACACCTCCCGGTAGATGGGCGTGACCAGTCCGAGGCCGCGGCCATCGGTGCGGTGAAAACGGCGCACGCTGTTGCCGGGCTGGGGATTCAGGCTGAGCCACCGCACCCCCAGCGATTCCAGCCACTGTCCCAGTTCGGTCCTGGAGTTCTGAGTGTAATAGTCCACCCAGTAGGGATCGGGATCGTCGCCCCGGTTGAAGAAGTCTTCGGACGCGAGTTCGGGCGTGTCCTCAATGCCCTGAGCGCGCTGAAAGTCGGAATCGATGACGGCGACACCGCCGCCGGACATCACCGCATGTCCGCCGAATACGGACCAGACGTCGACAAACTGGACTTCCAAGCCGCCGCGAGCGGCTTCCAGTGCCGCGGAGAGCCCCGATATGCCGGCGCCCACGACGATGACGTCGGGATCCTGATGTGTTTGCGAGTGTGCGGGTGAGCCCGTGCCCAATGATCCGACGCCGATCAACGCAATGATCGCGGCGCGGGTCACGGAGAAGTGAGCGGCACCCGGCGATTTGTTCGCCGCTGCGCCGCCCCGCACCCGGAGCAAGCGATCGTCATGCGGCTGCGAGCCCTTGGCTATTGGTTATCCCCGACGAGTGGCTGCTATTCACCTTGGGCCAATGGCTGTTGGACGCTCTCGGCCAGCGCTTCCAGCTTTGCGATGAGTTCGTCAGGCGCCAGGTAGCCGCCAAGTTGAACGCCGTCTTCTGTGAGTATGGTGGGCGTTCCGCGCACACTCACCTGGCGGCCCAGATCAAAGTGCGAGGCAACGGGGGTCGCGTCGCAGGATTGTTCAGGCAACGTGTCCTGAAGAATCGCTTCCGTGAAGGCGACCTGGCGGTCTGCGTCGCACCAGACCTTGTCGGCCTTGTCCCAGGAATCCGAGTCCGGCCCCGTTCTCGGGTAGGACAGGTAGCGGACCTCGACGCCCAGCGCGTTGATCTGGTCCATTTCCCGATGCAACTGGCGGCAGAAGCCGCAGTCGATGTCGGTGAACACGGTCACCGTGTGCCGTGCATCTACCGAATCCGGGCTGAACACGATCATGGATTCGGGATCGACGCTGGCGAGGATGTCCGCCCGGGCCCGGGCGCGGCGCCGCTCGGTCAGGTTGCGCCTGTCCTGAAGGTCGAAGACATCGCCCTGGATCAGGAAGCTGCCGTCCCTTGAGATGTACACGACGTCGGAGTCGAGGACGATTTCGTACATGCCGGGGAGGGGCGAGTCATGGATGTCCTGTGCCTCGACGCCAGGCAGCGTCAAAGCCAGCTCTTCCCTGGTCAGCTCACCGTCCTGGGCGCTGGCGGACGCTACAAACATGAACGGCGCCAGACAGAGTGTCCACTTCGGATTCATTGCTCGTCCCTAGTCGGACCCTAAAGAAGGGATAGTAGCACCTGGGCGCCTGCGGCGCAGGCGAAGGGCTTGTCCGAGTGGCGCGGGCGGCTTTGGTAGCACCTGGGCGCCCGAGGCTCGAAGACGAGGCTCTGATTTCAGGGTCGCTGGGCCTTTTGTCGACTTGAAAGCCGATGATTTGTTTTACCAGGACCGGATTAGTGCGGGGATGTAGTGACATAACTGGCAAACTAGATTCTACGGAAATTCAAACCCGAAGGATTCTGAATCCGGGTCAATCGTTAATATCCCATTCTTCAATAGATCAATACCTATAATATTTCTTGTATAGTCGGATATTAGAACTGGAAAATCCTTAACTAGCACATCACCAAACGAAAATGAAGGTACGATAGCGTGGGCAACTCGAACATTGCTTATTCCGTCGACCGTAATGCGAACACGATCCGAAAAAACGAGGTTCGATAGATCACCCAAAGCTCTTTCTGCTAAATCCATGGAAATCTGCGTTTGAAGCCCTCCAGAATCAATAATGAACTTATCGACAATACCATTGACATTCACTTCGGCATAGAGATATTGTTGAACAATTTCTAATGGATGCATGTTGATATTCTCTATAGAGAAACGACCATACGAAATAAAATTGTCTTTGAACGAAATTGAGTAGCGGTTACCATTAAAAAACCCTCCACCCACAATACCGTCAACTTCTCGCTGCACGATTTCTGAAGCAAGAACGGTATCCAATACAAAAAATACGCTTTCCCGCGTCCGCAACTTGCCGACACTGAATTGCCCCGGTCGGACTACGTCTATTTCCGTCTCACCACCATCAGGATTCTGGAATTTTGCTGCGGATACATCCAAATTGTATCGTTGAACAAAATCCTTTGATATGGCTGGCAAGCTACTGCCAGTGTCGACAAGCAAGTTGACGTTTCGTCCGTTAATGCGGCCTTCGACCCAATAGCTAGGATTCTCGTCATGAAAATCATGACGGTACATCGGAATCACAATGTGCGATGTGCATGATGAAAGGACCGACACTGAAGCTACAAGCAGTGCGATATGTCTGATCCATAACGGCGAATGGCCAATGCTGTTAGCTATCATATGGTTCCAATAAGTTGTAGGTATAATCGTGTTCTGGGTGCGTTTGAACAGTAACGAAAAATGCAGCCCAAAACGTAGGCTAAACCGACTTATCTTGATGTCACCGAAAATCAACAGCTTGGATAGTAAGTGTCTTGGAAGTTGCGGGTGATGTTACTTCAGCTACTGGAAACCCGTTAATCAATTCGTATACTCGCACATTCAAGTGTTCACCAGATCTAGCGTCCGTTATAATCTGGACAGTAGGTAAAGTCATTTTGAACGCTAGAGGCGCACCCTGCTCTTTCATCCTCTTGATCGCCCAACTGTAGACTTCGTCTGGGTTGCTCAGAGACTGTATAGTTCCAGATACATGCCAATTTGTTTCCAGTCCATCCACAACGAATCCGTAATCATCAAGTACATTCAAAACACCGAATGTTTTTTCTTGAACAATGATTGCTTTATGGCCATCTATCTGATAAACAAAGTCAAGAGAGAGGCCAGTTCGTACACGTTGGTATGCATCTGAAGAACTACTCCCGTGTGCCGATCTAGTGCTTCTTAGTGTATAACTCGGAGGACAATCCCTCTCAGTAGGCGCAACACTTCCATCGGAACAAAATACTCCTTCGACAATTATTCCATATGTGCAATTGCCAAATTGATCTGGTACACAACCTAACCTAACGTATGAACACATCGATCCCATCATTAGGGCGCAAATAGAAACAAGTGAAAAGCGTTACACGATAGCATTGAAGCTGTTCATCATATTCTCCCTCATATGTTCGAAATATTGCGAAGACGTACATAGCCCATTAGCATAGACTTCGATGGAAGTCAAAGTTGCAGTTGGCAGCCTAGTGGACGAATGCTACGCTGGATCGTCACATTGGGGGCGAATGGGGATCTGTTCCCCCGTTACCCTCCGGTAACGGGCAATGAACGGCGGAAACAGACACACCAGTCGTGAATTCCCGGGCCACGTCGGACGGTCGGCCGGTCGATCAGCCGTTTTCGGCGGGGCGGCCTTCCGCCCCATGCAGCAGAGCTTTCGCCGCGGGCTGCAGGGCTTTAGCCACGGGCTGAAGGGCTTCCGCAACGGACTGCTGGGCTTTGGCATATGGATGCTCGTGGGCTTCCCTGCGGCAGGCGCCTTCGCCCACCACAGCTTTGCACCGCACTTCGACCCCGACGATACGCTGAGCATCACCGGCGTCATCACCGAGTTCGAGCCCCGCAACCCTCACGTCTACCTGCACATCAAGGGAACCGAGGGCGGAGGCGCGCCGCAGGCGTATGTGTGCGAATCCGCCGGTATTTCCTCATTGGAACGCAACGGGCTGACCCGCGACATGTTCGCCGTGGGAGCCAGCGTTCGCATCGATGGCGTCCGTGGCCGGCGCGACCCGAACTTCTGCTTCTTCCGGACCGTTCACCTGGCGGACGGCAGGACGTTGAACACCGGAGGAAACGGTGGCGACGGCGACGCTCCCGCCGCGCTTCCGAGCCGGGATTCCATCGAAGGCACATGGTTCATCATCCCCGCAGGAAGGACCAGCAGCGGGCCGTGGGAAATGATCAACTACCTGACCCCGGAGGGCGAGGCAGCGGTGGCCGCGTACGATCCTTTCCGCGACGACCCGACGCTGCGCTGCAGCCCGGTCGGCATACGCAGGGTCTGGTCGTCGCCGAGCACCCCGCTGAATATCCAGCGGGAGGGCGACACGGTCATCATCCACCACGAGTGGATGGACACCGTTCGCACGGTCCATCTCTACGCCGAACCGCCGGCGGACGTGGCGCCGTCGACATTGGGTTATTCCGTTGGGCGATTCGAGGACGGCGTTCTGGTGGTGGAGACGGCGAATTTCGCACCCGGCGTGCTTCGCCAGTATGTGGAGGAAGAAGGCCAGCCGACCCGGGGACTGCTTCACTCCGAGGAACTGAGAGTCGTCGAGCGCATCAGTTTCGATCCTGATACACAGACGCTCAACGTGCTCATCGAACGTACGGACCCAAGGTTCTTCACCATCGAGTTTCCGCCGATATCCATCGATTACGCACCCTCCAGCCTGGAAATCGCACAATACGGTTGCGTACCGGAAGTCTGACGCGCGGGTTTCGTCAGAACAGAAAGATGGCGCCGAGCCATGTCAGGCCAACGGCGGCTTCGCTTCAACCTCTCGGATGGTGCCTGGCGTGAAGCTCCTTCATGCGCTCTCGCGCCACGTGTGTGTAGATCTGGGTGGTCGAGACATCGCTGTGGCCCAGCAGCAGTTGTACCACGCGCAGATCCGCGCCGTGGTTGAGGAGGTGGGTGGCGAAGGCGTGCCGAACCGTGTGCGGGGAGAGCTTCTTCGAGATACCCGCGTGGCCGGCGTGGCGCTTGATCAGGTACCAGAACGCCTGGCGCGTCATGGGTCCGCCGCGGCGCGTGGGGAACAGAAACTCGGTCTGACGCCCGCGGAGGATCTCCGCCCGCGGGCCCAGGACGAATTTCTCCAGCCAGTCCTGCGCTTCGTCGCCCAGGGGAATCAGCCGCTCCCTGTCACCCTTGCCGATGATCCTCAACACCCCCTGGTTCAGGTTCACCTGGGACAGTTTCAGACCAACCAGTTCGGACACCCGCACGCCCGTGGCGTACAGCAACTCCAGCATCGTGCGGTCACGGTGGCCCAGGGGTTGGGCGACATCGGGTGCGCCGAGCAGGGCCTCCACGTCCGCCTCGGTGAGCGAATGCGGAAGGCGCTGTCCGACCCTCGGCATGTCGATCTGCGCGGTGGGATCCACCCTGATCGCGCCCTCTCTCAGCAGGTACCGGTAGAAGCGCCTGAAAGTGGAAAGCTGACGCGCGGTTGAACGCGGTTTCGCACCCGTGCTCACACGCCACGCCAGGTATTCAAGCAGATCGGCCTCGGCCGCGTTCATCAGGCTGGTTCCATGCTCGACGAAGTGCCTGTTGAGGGCGAGAAGATCGGAGCAGTAGGCGCGCAGCGTATTTTCCGAAAGGCCGCGCTCGGCCCAGATTCCGTCCAGGAACCAGTCGATGGCCGCCGCCGGATCCGCGAAACGGTCGGTCGTCATGGAATGGCCTGCCATGGCAGGCGGTAATATAAACTGACAGCGTTCCGGTGTGCCTGCCGGTGTGCCTGCCGGTGTGCCAGCCAGCGTGCCAGCCGGTGTGCCGGGTGCGAATTGCTCATGGCCATTGCGGTCCCAGCTTGCCATAGCGACGGTTCCGCGGAAACGAATTAATGCTATGTTCAGCCTCCGTGACTCTCCGGAATCTGAAATCAATGCTGGCGCGGGCGGTTTACGGCCCCTACGTGTGGCTGATGCTGGCGGCCGCGGTGATCCCGACGCTGGCGCTGCTTCTGGTCACGCCGACGCTCGGCGCACGGCGGCATGTTGCTCACCGGGGCGCCCGGGTCTTCTTTCTGCTCATCGGCAGCCCCATCCGGATCGAAGGCGCCGGCAATCTTCCGGACGAACCCTGCGTCGTGGTCGCCAATCATGCCAGTTACCTGGACGGGATCATCCTCAAGGCCGCTTTGCCACCGCAATTCACCTTCCTGATCAAGGCTGAAATGACGTCCGTACCGCTGGCGGGTTTCCTCCTGAAACGCATCGGTTCCGCATTTGTGAAACGCGGGGAGACCTCTCACCGGCTCAGGACGGGGCGCCGCCTGCTCAAGGGCGCCATGCAGGGTGAATCGCTGGCATTTTTCCCCGAGGGCACCTTCGACGGCAACCCGGGATTGAAGCCCTTTCGTCCGGGGGCTTTTGCTGCGGCGTGGCGGGCCGGATTGCCCGTCGTACCCATTGTCATCAGCGGTTCCCGGCACATGCTGCCCGCGCAAGTCTGGCTGTGCGCGCCGGCGCGAATATCCATTACGATATGCGAACCTGTCGATTCCGGAGTCCTCGAATCGGCTTCGGAATTGTCAGCGGTCAGCCGCACCCGAATGCTCGAATATCTTGGGGAGCCCGACCTTCAGAAGGTAGACTCGAGATGACGAATCCCATCTGGACGCCATCGCCCGAGCGCGTCGCCGGAAGCAACATGCAGAGGTTCCTGCGGGCGCAGGCGCATCGGCTCGAGAAACCGGAATACGACGCCCTCTACCGGTGGAGCCTCGATCACAATTCCGAGTTCTGGGCCGCATTCTGGGAATTCACCGGTATTCGCGCGATGACGCCCTACCGTAGCGTGCTGACCGACCCGGACCGCATGCCCGGCGCCCGCTGGTTCGAGGGCGCCCGGCTGAATTATGCGGACAATCTGCTGCGCCCGGAACATCGGGGGACCGCTCTGGTGTTCTACAGCGAGCGCGGCGACCGCATCGAGATGAGTTGGGACGAGTTGCGCCGCGATGTGGCAGTGCTGGCGCGTGCGCTCCGATCCACGGGCGTCGGCGAAGGGGACCGGGTCGCCGGGCTCCTGCCCAATCGACCCGAGGCAGTAGTGGCCATGCTGGCTTGCGCGAGTCTTGGCGCCGTATGGTCATCGTGTTCCCCGGATTTCGGCGCGGGCGCCGTACTCGACCGCTTCGGTCAGATCAGGCCCAGGGTGCTGTTCGCGACCGACGGTTACTTCTACAACGGCAAGACCATCGACTGCCGGCCCACGCTGGCTCGCGTCGCCGAACGGATCGACTCGCTGGAGGCGGTAATCGTCATCGGCTACGTCGAGCCTGAGCCGAACCTCTCCGCGGTACCGGGCGCCCGGCGGTACGGGGACATCCTGGCCGAGGGGTCGGGCGCGGAGGCATCAGGCGCCGAGGCATCCGGCGCGGAGGCGTCAGGCATGAGGGTAGCCGGAGCCGAAGCGTCAGGCATGAGGGTAGCCGGAGCCGAAGCGTCAGGCGACAGGGCAACCAGAGCCCACGCATCCGGCACCGAAGCATTCGGCACCGAGGCACCCGGCGCCAAGGTACCGGAATACAAGGCGTTGCCGTTCTCCCAGCCGCTCTACATCATGTATTCCTCCGGAACGACGGGCGTTCCCAAGTGCATCGTTCACGGCGCGGGCGGCACACTGATACAGCACCTCAAGGAACTCCAACTCCACTGCGACATAAAGCCGGGCGATGCGGTGTTCTACTTCACGACTACCGGGTGGATGATGTGGAACTGGATGGTGTCCGCGCTTGCGCTCGGGGCGACGCTGGTCCTGTTCGATGGCTCGCCCTTTCATCCGGACCCCGGGGTTCTGTGGCGGATAGCGGAGCGAGAGAACCTGGCAGTGTTCGGAACCAGCGCGAAGTACCTGAGCGCGCTGGAAAAATCGGGCTACCGGCCTGCGGAACACGTTCGGCTGGCCCGCCTGGCAAGCGTACTATCCACCGGTTCGCCCCTGGCGCCGTCCAGTTTCGACTTCGTCTACAAACACATCAAGGACGACCTCCAGTTATCATCGATTGCCGGCGGCACGGACATCATCGGCTGCTTCATCTCCGGCAATCCCATGCTGCCGGTCTACCGGGGCGAACTTCAGTGCAGCGCGCTGGGACTGGCTGTGGACGTGTTCGACGACGGTGGCAGGCCGGTACGCGGACAAAAGGGTGAACTGGTCTGCACTGCGCCCTTCCCGTCGATGCCGGTGTCGTTCTGGAACGATTCCGGCGACGCCATGTACCGCGCCGCCTATTTCGAGCGTTTTCCCGGCGTCTGGTGTCACGGCGACTACGTGGAAATGACCCCGAGCGGCGGCTTCGTCTTCCACGGCCGTTCGGATGCCATTCTCAATCCCGGCGGCGTACGCATCGGCACTTCGGAAATCTACCGGATCGTAGAGAATTTCGAGGAGATCGCCGAAGCCATCGCGGTGGGCCAACAGTGGGAAGGGGATGTGCGCGTGGTGCTTTTCGTCAGGCTCCAGCCCGGCCATCGGCTGAACGACGACCTGGCGGAACGAATTCGGCTCGCAGTCAGGCGCGATGCCAGTCCGAGACACGTTCCGGCCAGGACTCTAGAAACTCCGGACATCCCCAGGACGCGAAGCGGCAAGATCGTCGAACTGGCGGTTCGGGACGTGATTCACGGGCGGGAGGCGGTCAATGCGGATGCGCTTGCCAATCCCGAGGCGCTGGAATATTTCAGCAACCGCGCCGAACTGGCTTCCTGAGCTGCGAGCGGGTCGCGAGGGTCAGGCTCGCCGACTCGCAGACCACCCCATCGTCGACCCGAAAAAAGATAACTAAACCGGCAAATTCCACCTTTTGTTTGCTTTTGTGTGATAAAAAGATAACTAAACCGCCGATTTGCGCGTATAGTTATCTTTTCTGCTGCGGTTCTGGAAGGGAGTCATCATGGCATTCGGCGTTTCTGGAGCGGCACCGATCAACGCGCTCGTGGAGCAAGCGCTGCACCGATTGTCGCGAGGCGAACCGCCCGAAGGCATCGAGATGGAGCGGGTTGACTTCAAGGAGGAGCGGGGCCGGCGGGGTCCCGGAGGAACCGTTTCCCCTGGCGAGACGACCAACGAGCGTGCCGCCGACCACCTGGCGGCGGAAATGGCTTGCATGGCAAATACTCCGGGCGGCGGTGCGGTCATTGTAGGCGTCGCCGACGATGGCGACCGAATAGGTACGCGGCTCGACGCGGACTGGCTCCGCCATCGCATCTGGGAACTCACCTCGCATCAACTGACGATCGCGGTTGGCGAGGCACGACTTGACGAATGCCGCCTCTTGATCCTGACCTGCATCGAGGCGCTTGCGCCCGTCCGGTACGGCGGAAAGTTGCGGTGGCGGGTGGGTGCCAACTGTGTCGAAGTCGATCCGGTCGTCTGGCAATCGCGGATGCTGGAGAGGATCGGTTTCGACTGGTCGGATCAGGCTTCCGGTCAGACCCTGGACGATGTGAGCCCGGGCGCCATCGAGGTCGCCCGACGTTACCTTCGGGAAGCGAACGGCGACGATTCCGACACCAGTCTGGCCAACGCCACCGACGCCGATCTTCTCCGGCGGCTGAATCTGGTCAAGGACTCGCGCGAACTCACCAACGCGGGGTCGCTGTTGTTCGTAGCGACTCCGTGGCCGGGGGTCGACTACATTCGCCGCGACATGCCGGGGGGCGACAGCACCCTTCGCATCGAGGGTGCCGGACCGCTGCTCGTGCAAGTGCGCGAGGTCGAGCAGGCGAGCGAGGTGGCCAACCGTGTGACGCACACGGCCGAGGGTTTTGCCCAAGGCAGGGTTCGGGCGATCCCTCCCAGGACGCTGCGCGAGGCCATCGTGAACGGTCTCGTCCACCGCGACTGGCTGGCGCCGCGGCCCACCGTCATCGAGCATGTCGGCGATACGCTGACCGTGACCTCGCCCGGCGGGTTCGTGGGCGGCGTAACGCCCGACAACATCATCACCCATCCGGCGGTTCCCCGTTACCGAAACCTGTCCGAAGCCATGGCCGCCTTGGGTCTGGCCGAGCGCGAGGGGATCGGGGTCGACAGGATGGTGCGCGACATGCTCGCCATCGGGCGGCCCGCTCCGGTCATTGCCGAGGTTGACGGACCCTACGTGCGGGTCGCGCTGCTCGGCGGCGACCCCGATACCGCCGTCATCGATCTGGTGGCTGCGCTAAACCCCGCATGGGCCAGCAATGTGGAGTCGCTTCTACTCATTGCACACATGACACGGCACGGTTGGGTGGACGCGGAGTCAGCGACTCCGCTTCTCCAGCGATCGTCGGTGGAAGAAGCCGAGCAGGCGATCCGCCGACTGGCAGATGCGCGCTTGGGCACCGATGATCCGGCCTCCGTGATCGCACGCGTGCAGGGGATTCCCCCTCACCTGCCCGATGCGTTTCGTCTATCCGACACGGTGCGGGGCCGGCTCGCCCACCGGGGCGCTTCGCCAAGCGTCCCCGAAAGCCGCGAAGCGCTCGTTCTGGAATGGTGCCGAGCCCGGGGACGTGTCTCCTCGACCGAGGTCGCCGACCTGACGGGGTTAAGCAAGGTCTACGCCGGCAAGCTCCTGACCAGGCTGGCCGCTGCCGGGCAACTCACGGCGGGGAGGCCTGTGCGCAGGGGCCGGGGATTCTTTTACGTTCTGGCTGAGTAGGGGGAATGAGCGGGGTCGTCATGTGGTGGTGTGGTGGGAACGTGGATGCGCTTCGGGGAGGGCGGCTCGTGCCTCGTCCGACGATCTCGGGCGGTCCGAGGACACGAATTGCGGCGATATCGACTAAATTGATCATTTTGAGAACGAACTCCACGGGCTTCGAATTCAGACGACTATCACGCAAGACTTCACCGCTTGTTATCGGTGATTTCCCTTGCCAACGCTGGCAGTGAGGCGAGGTCAAGGCGACTATGTATTGTTTCCTCGCGGAGCAGATGTTCACCAAGGAAACGGTCGTATTTTTCCACGATCAGGTTCTGTCCACCCGATAAGACGCTTTCTGCATCCACAGACTTCGAACCGGCGATTTGTCGAAGCGCTGTTTCTACCGGTTCAACGTTTTCCTCATGGTCCACGTCAATAAATCCATCGAAAGCCGTCGTTCGATATCCTTTCGTCCGCAATGCCAGAGCGAGTGTCGATGTCTTCATCGTCCCCGCCCAGGTTGCGATCAGGCGACTTCGCTCACCGATTTCGCAGATTTGCCCTGTGTCCAATCGAAGCCTGCGGTACTGATGTCGCGCGTCGTCGAGTATCCGTACGGAGTTCTGGTCGAGATAAATCGGTACGTGCGCACCGGCCAATACCGCCCTCATCTTTTCCACGACCTTGTCATGGATCAAGCCCCCGCTTCCGCCGAAACGAGGAGGTCGGCCCGTCCGATCGGCAACGACTTCAATCTCCTTCTCCTTGTCATGAATCGCCTTGATGCGCCAACGTCGTCCGGAAAATACGATCGTCATCTTGGGCGCGAGCACCATGCTGACCGGAAGGGTTCCCAAAGTCTTGCGGTTGTGGGTGATTCTGAATTCTTCAGGTGTCTGAAACACCGCGTAGAAGCTGTAGTGCTCGACGATCCGCTCGCCCTGAGGTCCCAGCAGCAATACGCCGTCCGGCGCCTGTTCCACCAATGCCACGTCCCTCTCGCCAAGGCGTCTGAGCAGACGCGCGAAAAGCCCGGCATCGACGCGCTTGAACGGACCGCGCACACACAGCGTGACGAACAGTTGTTTGGCCCTCGCTCCGCCGTGCTCGGCTATGACCGATAGAATCTGGTGTGTGAGCGTGGACAGGTGAAGCGCTTGCGGGGCCGGCGGCTCACACCACTTCTCGATCAGCAACTCCACCATTGCAATTGAACGCACAAGTCTCAAGTGAAGCCGATCAATCGGATGACAATTGCCCCCGGGTTCATCCTCTATCGCATACATCCGCAGTACGGCCGCTTCGCCGCTGCGGCGCCCCGAGCGACCCAGACGTTGCCGGAGCGAGGCGACAGAGAACGGCGGTCCGACCTGCGCCACGCATTTGATCGCGCCGATGTCTATCCCAAGCTCAAGTGTCGATGTGCACACGGCCGTTGCGGCCGCACGCGTCTTCAGCCGCTTTTCCAGGTCTGTCCGGTGCATGCGGTCCAGATTGGCGTGATGTGGAAAGAACTCCACCGGCACACGCGCCCGCTCCGACATGTCGCGCAGCGCGTCCGCGTACCATTCCACGTTCTGGCGAGATCCCGCGAAAACCAGGTTTCGGCTGCCGCGCAGCCTGTGGAACAGGTGCCGTGCCACGGCCCGTTGCGCCGCAAACGCCTCCTCGCCGGATTGCCCGTTCCTCGCCTGCTCCGGCTTCTTCATGTACCCGCGCAGCTGTACCCTGAGTTCCGGTCCTGTCGATTCGCTCTTCAGTAACTCCACTGTCTCGGATGCCTCCGGACGCAGGTACTTGCGAGCCAATTCCATCTCTCCCAAAGTCGCCGACAACCCGATTCGACGAATTCTGCGACCCACTGAAATTTCCAATCTCGTCAGGAGCGATCGCAGATGAATCCCCCGTTCGTTGTCGAGCAATGCGTGCAACTCGTCGACCACGACCGCGCGCGTGCTCTTGAACAGCCTGCAAATTTCAAGCCCGCGCAGCACGAAGAGCGCTTCGAGCGATTCGGGCGTTATCAGCAAGACACCACTCGGGGTCTCCCGCGCGCGTTTCTTGACCCCCCGGCCTATATCCCCGTGCCACGGATGGACCGCCAAGTCCATCTTGGCGCAAAGGTCTTCGAGACGCCCGAACTGGTCGTTGATCAACGCCCGCAACGGGCCGACATAGACGAGATCGAACCCCCCGTCACCCGGCTTGTCCAGCACCGAAGAAATCAACGGGAGGAACGCGGCTTCCGTCTTGCCTCCGGCGGTGGCCGCCGCGATGATCACGTCGACCTCTTCCTCCAGCAGCAACGGAATCGCCCGTTCCTGAATGTCGTGCAGGCTCTCCCAGCCCTTGTTCCAGATCCAGCGCCTGACGGGCGCCGCCAGCAAGTCAAACGATGTCGAGCGTTCAGAGCCTGAAGGATGCGAGTTCATCGTCCTCCACGTCATCCCCGGAACCGCTCATGTCATCCCCGAAGTCCTTGCTTATTTCCACGCCGCCGATCAGACCGCGCCAGTCCGTGCCCGGGTTTTGCTCCAGCACCGAGAGCAGATTCACAAAAGCCGTCACCGTGGTCCGGGGCGTTTGGAAATAGGCGTTCCCGATTCGCTTTGAGCAGTGCGTCATGAACGCGGTCAACGCCTCGTCCGGGAAGGTGCTGTCGTCGCCAAAGACAACGCGCCGAATATTCGTGAGCAGAACGAACATGTCCTCCGGTGTCAGGCTCGCGAGCCTGACGACAGGTCCTGCAAGATCGACCAACCCGGCTCGAGCGAACGTGTTCTCCGCCAGCCGCGACTGCAACGCTTCGTAGCTGTACAAGCCCCGACGGGTGTCCATCAGAAACTCGGGCGTCCCACCGAGCATGAACCCGAGATGCCTTGCCGTACCCTGCAGAACGTCGTTCAGGATGCGCAAGATCTGCTCGTAGTTGGAATTTCGTGCCCGAGAGGAGGTCAACTTATACAGATTCACCAATTCGTCCAGTGAAACGACCAGTCCCCGATAGCCCGCTTTTCGAACAAACAGCGCGAGCAGCTTCAGATGGTCGTAGACATTGGCATCATGGATGATCGTTCGCACGCCGAGGGCCTTTCGGGCGTCCGTTCGGGTTGAAAACTCCGCCCGGAGCCAGCGTATCGCGGCGGACTTCAGTGCCTCGTCACCGCGCTCGTAACCCTCCCAATAGCGCACGATCACGGTGGTGAAGTCGTACCCGCCGGTCAGCTCCTCAAGCTGTCCCAGGCTCTCGCGCATGACTGCATCCGGACTTCGGTCGGCCGCCTCCGCCTTGCGCAAGGACGCAGTGGCGAAGCGTTCGACAATCGATGTCATCGCTCCCCCATCGGGTTTGGTCCGAGTGGAAGCGTTGCGGGCCATTTCCGCATAAAGTGAACGCGCTTGCCCTCCCGTCGCATGAAGGCGGCGGTCCGGCGCCATATCCGCCGAGAGCACGACCATGCCCTTTTCCATCGCGATCAAGCGAGTCAGGTTGAGAAAAAACGTCTTTCCCGACCCGTATTCGCCGATGATGAATCGAATCGCGGCGCCACCTTCATCGATCCGTTCGATGTCCCGCAGCATTTCCTGTACTTCGCGAGACCGCCCGACCTGGATGTGCTGCAGCCCAAGCTTGGGCACTACACCTGCGCGCAGCGCCTGTATGATCGAATCCCGGTCGCGTCGCTTCAGCCTTCCTCTTGCCTGCATGCTGAACTTCCTTAACTTTTCAACTGTTTAATCACGTCCGGATTGAGTTCAAATCCTTCATATTCCTCGATCAGGGCATCGTCGAACCGTTCGTAAGACCACTCGTTCAGCGATTCGAGCGCGCCATCTTGCATGAGTTGAAACCGCCCCGCCAACTTGCCCAAATCGGACTCCTCCCAGTGCGGCCGCGTCAGCAGCTCGTCAAGAAATGCACCAAGCCTTGCATCGAGTCCCGGAAAGAGCCCGTTTGTACTCTCAACCGATTCTTCTTTTTCTTCGTCCGCCTCTTCGTCCTCGAAAATCTCTCCCAAGACGGACGATACGCGAGCGGTATCCGCCATCAGGGAAGCGATCCGCTCCGTGTTCAGTTCAACACGATGGTCGTGATCCGGAGCGGCGGGGATTGTAAATTCTCCCGACCTTTTGGACGCCGACCGAACGGTGACCGGCCCGCCTGTCGCCGAATGCGCATGCAGACTCGAATAGATATCCCCGGTGGGCAAACCGATGGCCTTGAACAGCCTTTCGATCGCCTTGATCTCCTGGGGATCGATCACGCCGTCCGTCGCCGCCATGGCAAGCGCCAGATTGCCGAGTCGCCGACGCACTTCCTCCGACGCATCCTTCAGGCGCCGACGAAGCAAGCCCAAGTCCAGCGGCACGGACAACATCCACTTCAGGTTGGCATGAAGTCGAACGCTTTCTGCCGCCGGCAAATCCGCTCCGTCAATCCGCGCCTCCAGCGTTCGTCGCTCTTTTTCCTGGATGGCGCCGTCGGCGTGCGCAACGAAGCTTCCCAACGCAATGGACACAAGCAGCGTCTTGTACCTGTTGCTCACTTGTTCAAGCTTCGTGATTCCCCCGGGCAGGCGAAAAAGAACGACGGGTTCGCCCAGCTTCGGGCTGCGCAGGGCGAATCGAGGATCGGGGGCCATGCCAATCGATAGCCGGGCCAGCGCGTCAGCCGCACCGGTCAGTTGGCGTTTGCTCGTTTTCTCCGGCACCGAGCCTTCGAGCTGCCTGATGACCTGCTCAACCGCTGCCAGCCCGTCTTTTTCGATTATTCCGGTCGCCCAATCACGCAGATTCTCCATTTCCGTGCACGGGAACAGATGCCAGATGCGTTCGGGCAAGAGCGCGTGGCCTTCAATGGTGGCACGTCCTTGAGGGTTGCGTCCCAGAAAACGACTGTATTTGTCGAGCTCACTGGTGGTAGTCTCCACCAACTTCTTCGCAAGGTTTGTTGTTCTTGTTGTACGCGATATGTCTGGAATATCGCCAACGAACCTTGTCAGACCAACGACAAACTCCCCGGAAGCCGCACTATATGTGGCACGAATCATTCGTTTCGGTGCTGCGACTTTTAACCCGTGTGGATATTTTTCGTCGAAAAGCACGTTGAACAACGCCCGACACTCTGGAAACGCCCGTTTCATCGGCATGCGCACCCTGGTTTCCGGATGCAGCATGTACCAACTGAGCACCCAGTCCGCGCTCAATCGCTCGCCTAGTTTGAGCTTCTGGCCGATAACGACGCGCAGGTCCAGCGGTAGTTCGTAATTCGTTCTTTCAAAACAAGGTTCGAAATCGGCTCCAATTGCCCGGTTGTTGATGATCCGCGCAGTTTCCAAGAATGTCCCGAAGTAGCGGCGAATCGAATTATTCTCCCCATATAGGCCGAGCAAGCGTTCGATTTCTGTCACGATTTGCCGGCTTTCTTCGGCAGGAGGCTCGTCTACAAAAAGTCTTCGTTCCATTCCGTAGAAAAAGAGGAAGACATACCCCGCACCAATTCTCCGATCCGAGCGTCCGCCCGCAAGCCAGTCCAGATAGGTTCCACGCGCCCGTGGCCCGATTTCGGTGTAGTTGGGCCAATATGGCATGGTGTTTCCGGAAAGATCTAATCCCCCTTGGTAGACCACCAAGCGCGGATTGATGATGCCGCGGCGCCAACCGCCGTCGGTCCGCGGTGCTTCGCCCACGTATACCATCCCGTCGATGGCACGGCCGGCAACGGTAACGGTGGTACCGAGTGGAACCCAGCCCGCCTTTGGCCGCGCTTGACGCGTGACACTGTCCACAGATAATGCTTGGGTACTTTTTGGCGCCGATACCTTTCGTTTCTTGCCCGAATGCGTGGGCTTCCCAGTCTCCCCCTCAATAAAAACCAGAATTACAACCGCTAGCACGCCTATCACCGCGCCTATCACCAAGAGAGCGTCCATACCAATCTCGCTGACCAGCTATTTAAAAGTAGCGCGAGCCCCTACGTCCAAGACGAGGAACCATGTTCGGAAAAAGGTGACAAGAACCAAAACGACAATAATCGTGATCAGAGTAGTCAGACTGCTATCCTCCGGGCTGTAACGAAACTACCTTGTACCAGACATCTCACCGGTATTTTGTGCTGTCTTTTGAACAATGGCGCAGCCAAATCCGCTGATTGGCGGTAATTCCTTGAGTCGTGGGTCCGTTACGATTCTTCGTTTACGCGACAGCCTCGGCGACGGCGTCATAAAACACGGAGAAACTGCGGGATCGATTTCTCGCCGGATTCAAGTGTTCGCCAATTGCGGCGCCGGCCTGCCTTTTGGCCAACCCGGACCTGTAGTAACCGTGTTGCTTCAGGACCCGCTCGAATGCTTCCCATGTGCCGCCGCTGATGGCGTCTGGGTTCCGGTAGCGAGCTTGATTTGGAACAGTAGACGATACGTTCGGATAGGTTGCGCAAACCGCTGGCCAATCGCCGAAATACCAGGCTTCCAGTTCTTCGATCGCGATCCTTGTTACGACTTGCCAATCGGGCCTCCCGGCAACTCGTCTCGACCGGAGCCCAGCATGTTCACAGATGTCCTCGATCCTTGACTTGAGTTGTTCGCAGTCTTCGTTGTCCCGGTCCACGATCAGCACGATTCGATAATCCGGTGGCAACCATGTGGAATAACCGTTGAGCCGATCCCCAATTCTTTTGAGGAGCGCGTGTTTGCCTTGATAGGGAAAAACCTGAAAGGTGACATCCTCCGGCAGCATCCTTGGCAACGCGGCTTCGAGAAATGCTTCCATGGAAACTTCTTCGACATGGAATTCCAAATGGGAAGCGGGCATATCAGTTGCCAACTCCTTCACGGACCGGCATTCCGCCACGGGTCAGCGGATCGCCGACGCCGAAATGCCCCTCCATCCACAAGTCCCCCAACTGGGCGCCGGCGTCCATGAATGCCTTCACCTTGTCGTTACTGCTCAGCGAGTGACACTTCGTGTAGCCGGATTCATCGCGCCAGAGGACACGCACTTCATTCGGCCGTAGCGCGTCCAGGAAAAACGGCGAATGTGTGGTCACCAGAATCTGTGTCGACTCGGTGGCTGCACGGCATTCTTCCGCCAGGTCGTAGAGCAGGCGAGGGTGCAGAAAGTTTTCCGGTTCCTCGATACCGATAAACGGCGGCGGATCGGGATCGTTCAGCAAGATCAGATAGGACAGCATCTTTAGCGTACCGTCCGAAGCAAAGCGGGCCATCACAGGCTCAGCAAATGGGCCGTCCTTGATTTGCAGCAGCAGTCTTCCGTCCGGCATCGGGTTCGCCGATACACATTGAATCTTGGGGACCCTTTCCCTGAGCCTTTTGAAAATAAAATTCAGGCGGTCGTTGTGTTCCTCGACCAGGTACTGGATGACATTGGCCAGATTGTGCCCGGTCTTGCTCAGGCGTTCCTGCGGTCCGGCTTCCGGTTGTCCCCTCGCATCATCGGACGACAGATAGGACACGTGCCATCCTATGATGAAATCCCGCAGCGCGACGACGCGGGGGTTCTCGGCCAACTGACCGAGCGCATTGACGGCGAGAGTATCTGAAGACCTCAGGCGGACGCGGACCCGCCTATCTTGTGCATCCGGCAATTCTCCCGAAACGACTCTCCCATCGCCGTGAGCGTAGTCGAGAAACCTGAAAGGCGCTCCGCGGCGATGCCGCTTCCATCGAAGCCATTCCTTCACCACTACGGGTCTACCGTTCGACTCATCCACTTCAAGATGATAGGTGGTCAGCGGCTGGCCCGGTTGTTCGCGATAGGCAATTTCGACGAGGATCGGCCCGCTGCCCCCACGTGATTTCAATTCACGTGCCCTGCCGCGCTTTTCCCATGCACGGCGCAGACCGTTCTCGAAGCTTTCCGCGAGAAAGGCAAAGACATCGAACACTGTGGATTTTCCGCTGCCGTTCGGACCCAGCAGCACGGTAAGCGGCGAGAGATTCCTTAACTCGACATCTCTCAATGCACGGAAATTCTGTATCTTGAGGCGCTCGATGCGAGGCGGCGCAGCGTCAGTGGAAATCATCTGGTTCATATCGTCATTCCGTGAAGCTGGGGGGCCAAGTTTCCGTCGATTGCCCGGAAACGAAATTCGGCAAGAGTGTATCGCACAGAAGTCCGCAGGGGGATTCACAATAACAGCCAGAAGGCTTGACTGTAGTTTGGCTGCGCCCGAACAATACCGGCGACATGAACGATTCCGTTACCCCAACGCGCGGGACGCTGGTTCTGGTCCGCCACGGCCAGAGCGAGCGAACGTGGGTGGCGTGAGCCGCCAACCTGAGTATTTAGGTCCCGATGAATTCGCAGATTGCGCAACTGGCGGCTGAGCTGCGGGCGGACGTCCGCGCCGGAATGACCGTCGCGAGCCTGTCGGCCGGTGTCACGTCGGGACTTGGGCTACTCGTTGCCCAGATCGCCTTCGCGACATTCATATTTTCGGGTCCATTGGCTCCGTACTCGTCCCAGGGCGTGGGTCTGGTGCTGTTCGGGAATTTCGCGGCCTGCCTGACCCTGGCTCTCGCCGGGAGCTATCGGGGCGTGATCGCCGGGCTGTCTCCGGCGCTGGTCATCGGCATGGCCGTGATCGGCTCTTCCATGGACGCGACAGGCGATGCGCTGTTCGTCACGGCATCCGCAGCGCTCATTCTCAGTGCCGTGGTCACCGGTGCGGCTTGCCTGATGATCGGGCGGTTCCGGCTCGCCAATCTGCTGCGGTTCATTCCCTATCCGGTTTCGGCGGGATTCGTCGCCGGCATCGGCGGCGCCGTCTGTCTGGCCGCGATGACCCTGATGGGAGCGGAGCCTGTCTGGAGCGGCATTGTGCTGATTTTCGTCACCATCATCGCCTTTGGACTCCTGGAAGGCGTCGGCGTCGGCATGCTGGCTACGCTGGTGTTCTTTGCCGTGCGTCTCAGCCGCGTCGATGCCATCGAGTCCCGCTTTTCCGCGCGGGAGCGCCGCAGCAGGAAGACCCGGCCCGTACCGGAGCGCGCCATCCTGCTGGAAGAAGGCGAGCGCGTGCACGTCTACCAACTGCGCGGCTACGTCTTCTTCGGCAGTGTGGCGCCCCTTGCCGACCGGCTGAGAATGTCGCTCCGCGGCTCATCGCGTCCCGCCTGCCTGTTGCTGGACTTTGCCGCCGTCTCGGGTTTCGACTATTCGGCGGCAAACGTGCTCGGGCGATTGCTGCAGAAGGCCAATGCGGCTGGCGTACAAGCTCGTCCTGGGCGCCTTGCCGGAGCGGCTGAAGGCAAGACTGGAACGCAACGTCCCGGCGCCGGGTTTTGCAGAGTTCCTTGTCGAGGCAGACGGGGACGCCGCCCTCGAACGCTGCGAAGAGATTGTGATTGCTCAGTGGCGGGAAAACCCCTCCGAACTCCAGCGCGCCGCGCTGCTGGAGCAGGCCGGGGACGACCTCGAGCGCTATCTTGAACGCCAGATCGTTTTCGAGGCACTGATGGAGGAGCTGGAGCGCTGGCTGGACCCTGCGGACTACGCCGACGGGGAGACGTTGGCCGGAGCGGAAACTCCGCCGCAGGACTTGCAATTGCTGGTCGCGGGCCGGGTCTCCGCCTACGACTCGGCGGGTACACGACAGCACCAGCGCGGGCCCGGCGATGCCGTCTGGCCGGTGGATGCCGTGAGGCACAAGATAGTCGCGGTGGTCGCCGACGGACCTTGCAGGACTTTGGCATTGAGCAACGCTTCCCGGGACTGGCTGGAAACGCATCGCCCGGGACTCGCGCTCAAACTGTATCGCTATCTTCTCGCAGGTCACTGGTAGTTTTCGCCCCGGCGAGCGGAGCGTTGACGGACAGGGCAAAAGGGGTTTTCCATGCAAGTAGTGAACCCGGCGACGCCGGCCCGCGGACGGTAGGGAACAAACGACCGCCTCCAAGAGAAAATCAAGGAGTTACGTATTTGTTCCATGGAAGGCTGCCAGCCAGGACTGCCGCAGGTTGAAAGCCCTCGTGGGTAGCGGCAGCGCGCGCAAGGACTGACCGTTCAGCCGTTCGCTTGATCTGCGTTCACTTTGCCCGAACAATACCGGCGACATGAACGATGCGACTTCCCGAAATCCCGGCACACTGGTCCTGGTTCGCCACGGCCAGAGCGAGTGGAACCTCAAGAACCTCTTTACCGGCTGGACCGACGTGGATCTCACGGACCGGGGCATTGGTGAGGCGCGGGCGGCCGGTGTCGCGCTAAGGGAAGAAGGCATCGCCTTCGACATCGCCTTTACCTCCGTCCTGACCCGCGCCATTCGTACCCTGTGGCAGATCCTCGATGAGATGGATCTCATGTGGATCCCGATGCATCGCGACTGGCGTTTGAACGAGCGCCACTACGGGGCGCTGCAGGGCCTCGACAAGGCGGAGACAGCAGCACGCCACGGGGCCGATCAGGTGAAGATCTGGCGCAGGTCGTACGACATACTCCCGCCCGCCCTGAGCGACGATGACAACCGGCACCCTCGGTTCGATCCCCGCTACCGGGGGCTGGACGAAACGCACCTCCCGGCCACAGAATCCCTGGCGACGACGCTGGCACGCGTTGAGCCGTGCTGGGAGAGGTGTATCGCGCCGCAGCTTCGCGCCGGCCGCCATGTTCTGGTCGCCGCTCACGGTAACAGCCTCAGGGCGGTGGCAAAGATGCTCGAGGGAATTTCCGATCAGGCGATAACGGAGTTCAACATCCCCACCGGCGTGCCGCGCGTTTACGAATTCGATGCGCAGCTTCACCCGTTGCGGGGGGAGTACCTGGGCGATCCCGATGCCATCGCCGCGGCGGCCAGGGCCGTGGCGGATCAGGCGAAGGGATGAGCCGGACTGGTACGGCATTATCAGTTTGATACAGCGCCGGAATCGCGGAGGAACACACAAAATGCTTTATGACCTGGACGAGTACCGTGTGCAGACAGTCGGCGACCGGTTTTTCGTGGCGCCCAATGCCGCGGTAATCGGTCAGGTGGTGCTGGGCAAGGACGCGAGCGTGTGGTTCAGCTCGGTGCTGCGGGCGGATAACGACAAGATCGTCATTGGCGACCGATGCAACATTCAGGACGGTTCGATGTTTCATGTCGACGAAGGCGCCCCCGTGGTACTGGAGGAAGAGGTGAACGTGGGTCATTCGGCGACCGTGCACGGCTGTTACATCGGCGCCGGGTCCCTGATCGGCATGGGTGCGACCATTCTCAGCCATGCCGTGCTCGGGAAATACTGCATTGTCGGGGCCCAGGCGCTGGTCACCGAGGGCAAGCGGTTCCCCGACCGTTCACTGATCGTGGGCACGCCGGGCAAGCGAATCCGCGAGGTGACCGACGCGGAAATCGAACACCTCAAGTGGAGCGCCGGGCACTACGTGCAGCGGGGCAGGTATTATCGTGAGCATCTGTCCGCCGTATCGGCCGGCGGCCCGCGCCGCTGATGCAGCGGCGCATGCAGGGGAGGCATAGTAATGAAGAAATTGACCGTACTCTTGGCGCCGGCGCTCCTGGCGCCCTGGATATCGTTACACGCACACCATTCGACCGCATCGTTCTTCTTTCTCGACCAGCGCATCAGCGTCGAGGGGAAGGTAGTCGAGTTCCACGCCCGCAATCCTCACGGCCTGATCGTGTTCGACGTGGTCAACGAGGCGGGCGAAACCGAGCGCTGGCGCGCCGAGATGCCGGCCTGGCAGGCGCTGCTGCGGTGGCTCGGCTGGTCGCCGGGGGATCTGCAGCCCGGCGACCAGATCGTCATCCACGGCGCGCCGCCGCGCATGAACGAGTCCTTCAGCATCCGCGCCGACGATGTCGTGATGCCGGACGGCTGGACGCGGCACCTGTTCCGCGACCCGGTCACGGGCAAGTACCGCGAGCCCACCCCGCCGCCCATGGTGGTCGCCGAACTCGACGGCGTTTGGGAACTCAATCGCGGCTGGACGAATCACCCGGACGACAATCCGGATACCTATGAGCGCACCGACTTTCGGCCCTGGACGCTGCCCGCGGTACTGGCGGCATGGGAGGCACGCGACCCCCTGAGCGACCCGAAGCTTGAATGCGAGCCGCCCACCGTCTCGGCGGCCATGTCGGGCATTCATGCGATTGCCATCGATCAGTCGGGCGAGCACGTCAAGCTGTTTGCCGAGGCATTCGACGTGGATCGTACCGTCTACATGGATGGGCGGTCCCATCCGGGAGAGGATGCGCCGCACACCAATCTTGGCCACTCCGTCGGCAGGTACGACGGGGACACGCTGGTGGTGGATACCACGCACATCACCTCCGGTTGGAGTATCGGGCCCGGTGGTCCTCCCCACAGCGACCGGTTACAGGTCGTGGAGCGCTACCGCGTAATCGAAGACGGTCGGTTGCTTGAACAGGCGATCACCGTGGAAGATCCCCTGACACTGACCCAGCCGGTGACTTATGTGCAGCACCTGCGCAGGGCGCCGATCCACGAACTGGTGCCCTACGACTGCATGCCGCTGAATACGGACCGCGGCGAGGAATTGACGCCGGAGGAGTTCTACCAACCCTGAGGGTCGAGGACCGGGGCGCGGCGGGAGCTCCCTTCGCGCCTTGCCGCCGGTCAGACAGAATTTCAGTCCTCGGTTCGGGCGGAATCGCCTCAATTCGCCTCGAGGTCTTCCAGCGACCCCGTGCCCTGGGGCGAATAGAAGGTAGCCACATCGCCGCTGGGCAGGAGCGCGTGGGTGATGCGCAGCATGGTCGCGCCGTTGCGGCCCGGATTGCCCCTTATCGTGACTGTATCGCCGGGTTGAATCATGTCACGCTCCACACCGTTGCGGCGCATCATGTTGTTGGCGGGAAGTTCGGCGATCCACTCCGTCGCAGTGCCGTCTGCGTCGGTCATGGTGTAGACGAATCGGCCGTGAGGATTGGCCGGCGTGAAGGACACGGCGGTAACGTCGCGATGGATGACGACTGCCCCAAAATCGAAGTAGTGCCCCGGATTGTGGTGGGCGGCAACGGATGCCGCAGCCAACAATCCAAACATCAGCAAACCGGGGAGCAGGGGATGTCGTGCAGACTTCATTCTCAACCTTCCTGTCCGATAGACGGTGTGCGGAAATCCTACTTCAGCCTTGTTGTGCCCGGCAACAGGCGATCAGGCAGGAGATTCTGGATGTACATGAACCAATAGCCCGTGTCGCCGGTCCGGCCGCGCTCAATAGCCAAAACCCCATGCTGCTTGTCCGGCCGCGTTCAATCCCCGGCGCGTTCAATCCCCGGGCTGCGGCCATATGCGTATCAGCCCTTCCTGGGCGGTGGAGGCGACCAGCTTGCCCTTCTCATCGTAGAACCGGCCGGTGGCGAGTCCCCGCGAGCCGGAGGCGTTGGGGCTCTCCATGCAGTACAGCAGCCACCGGTCGGCGCGGAACGGGCGATGGAACCACATCGCATGGTCCAGGCTCGCCATTTGCACGTTGTCCTGCTCCCAGCGTATTCCGTGGGGAAGGATGGTCGTGCCCACCAACTGGTAGTCGGAAATGTAGGCGAGCAGATTGCGGTGCAGGTCCGCGTCATCGGGCAGCTCGTCGACCGTTCGTATCCACAGGTGCCGGTGGGGTTCTCTCGGCGCCCGGGTCAGCAGATCCACCGACTCTACGGGCCTCATCTCGATGGGCCGCTCCCGCTTCAGGTACCGGCGCATCTTCTGGGGCACGTTCTGCATGCTGGCTGCCGGCACGTCCCGCAGTTCGGCAAGTTCTTCGGGGGGCGGTACGTCCGGGACCCTGGGTTGATGCTCGATGCCCGTCTCGGGCTTCTGGAACGATGCGGCCATGTTGAAGATCGGACGGCCATGCTGCACGGCGACCACCCGGCGGTTGCTGAAACTTCGGCCATCCCGGGCGCGGTCGACTTCGTACAGGATCGGCGCGCCGATATCGCCGGCTCGCAGAAAGTAGGCATGCAGCGAGTGAACCGTGAAATTCTCCACCGTATAACTTGCGGCGCTCAGCGCCTGACCCACCACCTGACCGCCGAACACCCGCCTGCTGCCGATGTCCCGGCTCTCGCCGCGGAAGAAGTTGTCCTCCACTCGCTCCAGCTTCAGGAGCTTGAGCAGGTCGGCCAGGATCGGTTTCATGGCTCAAGGCCCGTCAACGCTTTGCGATTCATGGCGCAGGGCCTGTCTATGCAATCCCGGATAGCACTAACCGGCCTTGCGCGGCTGGATTCGGTTGAGGCGCGCGATAAGGCTGCTGGTGTCCCAGCGTCCGCCACCCATGCCTTCGACATCGGAGTAGAACTGGTCGACCAGGGCGGCGACGGGCAGCTCCGCGCCGTTGCGCCGGGCCTCCTGAAGACAGATGCGGAGATCCTTGCGCATCCACTCCACGGCAAATCCGAACTCGAATTCTCCGGCCATCATGGTTTCCCAACGGTTGTCCATTTGCCAGGACTGGGCGGCTCCCTGGCTGATGACCTCCACCGCCCGCTGCGGGTCCAGTTCGGCCTGGCGGGCGAAATTCAATGCCTCGGAAAGGCCCTGAACGAGTCCGGCGATGGCGATCTGGTTGACCATCTTGGTCAACTGGCCGCATCCGGCGCCGCCCATGAGCTTGACGGTGCCGGCGAAGCAGCGGATCAGCGGTTCGGCCCGGCGGAATGCTTCGGCGTCGCCGCCTGCCATGACGGTCAATTCCCCCTGCTCGGCGCCCGCCTGTCCGCCGGAAACAGGGGCATCCAGGCACTGCACGCCCCGTTCCGCGCCGGCGGAGGCCAGTTCCCTCGCCATGTCCGCGGAGGCCGTGGTGTGGTCGATCAATGTGGAACCGGGTTGCATGGCGTCGATGACACCCTGATCGAGGAAGATATCCCGAAGGTCGGGGTCATCTCCTAGACAGCTAAAGACGAACTCCTTGCCTGCGACGGCGTCCACAGCAGCGTCGGCGCGAGAGCCTCCGTGCTGGTCGCACCAACGCCGCGCCTTCGCGGAGGTACGGTTGTAAACCGTCACGTCGTGCCCGGCGCTGCGCAACCAGCCGGCCATGGGGTAGCCCATGACACCCAGACCCAGAAAGGCGACCTTGTTCGGCACGTTGCACTCCCCTTGGACCGTGGAAAAATCGGCGCTACCTTAGCACCGTCGCCATTGCAGCGGCAAAGCGTTTCCGGTCGTCGGTTGAATCGGCGCCGCCGTGGGCAAGGGCCCAGAAATACGCCATTAGCTGAACCAGCCTTACAACCCGACTCCACTGCGAAACGGAAACAGGAGCAGCGTCCGGTCCATAGTAGGCATCCATCAGGCGACGGCAGTGGGCTTGTCCGAAACCATTCAGTCCGGCGAGCCCTGCCAAATCAAGGATGGGGTGGGCCCGAACCGCGAATTCGAAGTCCACCAGCCAGAGTCGCCCATCGTCGAGGATGTTGGCCGCCACCAGATCGTTGTGGCACGGGGCAGTCGGTTTGAATGCCGCTTCGTACGCCTGTGCCAGGTGTCTGAACTCCGCGCTCCACCGGCGCAGTTCGTCCGCGTCCCCGTGTGGCGCGCCGGTCGGTCTACACGCCGCATCGATGTAGCTTCGCGCCAATTCCGTTGGCCGAAAGGTACGAAGCCCGGCGGGCGCGGGCAGGTTGTGAAGACGGCGCAGCATGGCCGCCGCCCGATCGATATTCGCAGGATACCGAATCCGCTCGGGGTTCAGGGTTGTCGCCCCCCGAAGGTACCGGGTTATCAGGGTGCCGGTTTCGGTGTCGCAGGCGATTACCGGGGGGCTCAATTTCGCTTCGGCGGTCAACGCCAGCACTTGTCTTTCGCTATCGAGACTCAGCGTTTCGTTGGCGCACGAAACCTCGCCGGAGGAGGACGCATCGCCGGAGGAGGACGGCCCGCCTGGGGAGGACGGCCCGCCTGGGGACGACGCCTCGCCGGAGCGGGAACCCAGCGGCAGGCGAACTGCCCAGCGGTCTCTCCCGCGGCTCAGCAGGCAACTCCGATTGCTGAGCCCGCCGGGCAACGGCTGTGCCCGCAATTCCGCAGCCTCGATCCCAAGGAGCCTGGCCAGTTTCGCAAGCGTCGCCGGTTCGATCATGGGCTCACGCGGCGTCCGCCAGATATTCTCGCCTCCAACGCCGGTAGCCAACGACAGCCATGACCAGGTAGAACACGAACAGCAGGGCGGTCAGGTAAAGCTCTCTGGCCACGTAAAGATAGACGGCGATGCTGTCGATGACGAACCAATACAGCCAGTGCTCCAGCACCTTTTGCGCCACCATGAAGGTCGTCACGATGGCCGCCACGGTGATGAAGGCTTCGGCGTAAGGGAAGGCGGTGTCGGTCATGCTCATGATCCAGCCCAGGAGCAAGGCGGCGGCGCCGGTTCCTGCGATCACCTGAATGTGGCGGACAATCGACAAGGTGTGAATCCGCACCCCGGCGCCTTCGTCCCCGGCGTAACGCCACTGGTACCAACCGTAAATTGCCATGCCCACGTAGAATATCTGCAGCGCGGATTGCATGTAGAGGAGGGCGGAATAGAAGACCCCCATGAAGATCAGGGCGCTGGTCATCCCAGCCGCCCAGCAAAGGATGTTCTGGTGTATGGCCAGCACCAGATAGGCGATGGCCAGCAGGACCGCCGCCGTTTCGGGAATGGACAGCGTCGAGAAGGCGGCAACTAGATATTCGAGCATGGCTTCCATGGAACAAACACGTAACTCATTGATTCTCTGTTGGAGGGCGGTCGTTTGTCCTCTCGCGTCCGCGGGCCGGCCGCCGCCGGGTTCACTGCTTGCATGGAAATACTCGTTTCCCTCCGCGTCAGCGCACCGGCGACCGGAGCGAAAATCGCTAGATACCCAGATCCGGAGGCTCGTCAAGCGGCAGGTCGACGTTCAGAAACTTGACCACCAGTGCCTGCGATCCGCCGTTCTCAAAGGACCGCCGCAGGCCCGTCTCGACCGCCCGGCATACGTCGCCGAGCTCACCGGTGAGCTGGGTACTCATCTGGTTGACGCGGATCCGCAGGCCCGGCATATCCTGGATTACATGGATGAAGGATTGAACAGCGGGAATATAGTCGTCCGTCAGGGGATACAGGCTGAGCTCGGCGGTGATTCGCATGACTTGTTCGGTTCCTCGTTGTGCCTCGCGGGTTGTTGTGGGCGGATCGCCGCCTGCAATTGCGGCTGCATGACAGGCATGAGCAGTCAGCCGCTTTCCTTGAGGCGCGGCAACAACTCGGCCAGGTTGCAGGGCCGGGTGCGGTAGTCCAGTTGCATGGCGATGATCCTGTCCCAGCCGGTGGCGCAGGCGTTGGTGGAGCCGGGGAGGCAGAAAACGTACGTGCCGTTGGCCACACCGGCGAGGCAGCGGGACTGGATGCTCGAGGTGCCGATCTCCTCAAACGAGATCGCCCGGAAAAGCTCGCCGAAGCCGTCGATGGTTTTCTCCAGAAGGGGTTCGACCGCCTCGGGCGTGCCGTCGCGGCCGGTCACGCCGGTCCCCCCGGTGGTGATCACCACCTCGACTTCGGGAGCGCCGATCCAACCGGAAACACGGGCGCCGATGGCATCGAGATCGTCGCGTACGATCGCTTTCTCGCGCAGACGGTGACCGGCGTCCGTCAGGCGCCGCGCCAGCAGCGCGCCCGAGCGGTCGGTGTGCTCGTCACGGGTATCGGATACGGTGAGTACCGCGATGTTGAGCGGGATCAAGTCCCTGGGTTTCGCCTCCGGCATGGGGCGATAACATGGCAGGATATCCGGCGCCCCGCAAGCATGCGGGGCGCCGGCCGGCTCCGATAAAGCTTCGAGCGATCAGTCCAGGGTCATGTATCGCTCGAACCGGGCAACCTCGGCCTCGTCGACGTATTTGCCGATCTCCCGGCGGAAATGATCCATGTCCGAATAGGGCTGGTACTCGAGAAACTCGCGCACCATGCGGTTGCTGGCTCCGGGCACGGTCGCGAAGTCGTCCCGGGTTGCGGAATTGAGGTTCAGCGGCACGAATACGTACTGCTCGAGCCGAGCGACTTCGGCGTCGTCCACGTATTTGCCGATCTCCCGGCGAAATTGCTCCAGCGACGTATAGGGCCGGTACTCCTCGAACTCGTGGGTCATGCGGTTGTTCATGCCGGGAATCAGCATGATCTCGTCGCCCGACGCGGTATTGAGATTCAGCGGTATGAACAGCTCCGCGTAAACCTCCGCACGTTGCTCGTCACTCAGCGAACCGCTCAGGAGCGCATCGACTTCCAGGGTGCTGGCGAACGGTCGTCCCTCGACGATGCCGGCAACGAGACCCTCGTCGAGATGCGCCACGCCGGCCAACTCACCCTCGTCGGCGAGGTTCGGATTGAGAATGCTGTCGTTGTTGCCGACCTGGGCCTGCGCCAAGCTCCAGCAAAGGCCGACTGTCAGGAAAAGGGCCGCTTTGATTCTATCCATTTGTTCCCTCCCGGGAATGCCTGTTTCGGTTTTCCCAATAGACATGCACCAAACTGCGCCAGACGAATGTTGGTGACTTTAACTATCGTATTGATTGCACGCTGCCCATCGTAGGAGCCCCCGTCGGAGGGGGTCAAGACACTCCCACCAAACTTGAGCAATCTTTACATTTTGGCGCCTTCAGGCGATGCGCGGGGGCGCGGACGGAAGGCAGATGCGGGCTATACTTCGAAAATGCTCCGCCGCCTGTTCGATTCGCACTGGTTCCTCTGGGTTCTGCTCGCGTTGCCGGCCGCGGTGACCATCGTCCGCTATGCAACCGGTGCGACCTTCTACGGAGAAGTGGTGCATTCCACGGGCCAACTCTCCGCGCAACTGCTCATTCTCACCATGGCGGTGACCCCGGCGCAGTTGATGTTTCCCCGTCGGGCATGGGTCAGATGGCTATTGCGAAGGCGGCGCCATTTCGGCGTGGCGTCGTTCGGTTACGCGGTCCTTCATACGGCCGTCTACCTGATTCGTACCGGCGCTTTCGGCGATATCCTGGCCGATGCCGCGGAGCCCGGTCTGCTGACGGGCTGGATCGCGCTGGCGATATTCGTTCCGCTGGCCATCACCAGCAACGACGCCTCGGTGCGGCGGTTGCGGCGGCTGTGGAAGCGCCTGCACCGCTGGGTCTACGCGGCTGCCATCCTGACCTTCGCCCATTGGGTCCTGACTGCGTTCGATCCCGTTCCCGGCCTGATTCACCTGGCCGTGCTGGCCGCGCTCGAGGGATATCGGCTCTGCAAGACGGCACGCTCAAGGCGCCGCCGCTTTGCCCGCTGACCTCTGGAGCCTGGTGCTGGCGGCGGGGGCGTCCCGCCGTCTGGGCACCGCGAAACAGTTGCTGAGAATCCGCGGCCGGAGACTTCTAAGCCGAACCATCGACGCGGCCGAAGCCGTCACTCCGAACCGGGTCGTCGTCGTCGTCGGCGCTGACGCGCTCAGGATACGGTTGCTGATCCGACGCCACCATCCGGGCACCCATAGCGTTGACAATTCCCATTGGGCCGAGGGCATGGCCGGTTCGCTGCAGGCGGGGCTGGCGGTTCTGCCCGCGCGGGCAACGGCCGCGTTGTTGCTGTTGAGCGATCAGCCGGCGGTGGGTGAAGCGACCCTGCGGCGGCTGATTCGCGCTTGGTGGAGTCGTCCCGGCAAGGCGGCGGCCGCCGCCTACGGGAGCGTCGTGGGAGTGCCTGCGATTCTTCCGAGGACGCTCTGGAGGGAGGCGCGTCGTCTCAGTGGCGACACCGGCGCCCGCAAGCTGCTACGCGTGGGACAGACGGTCGCCACGGTGGATATGCCCGAGGCGGCGTGGGATATCGACACGCCGGAGGACCTGCAATGGCAGACACAGGGACATCCCGCGCCAGGCAATCGCTGGAGACGGACCGCCTGAAAATTGTGGTGGCCGATGCCCCGGGGATATACTCGTCAGCTCTCAATCCCATGAATCGAAGTCGGCGACGTCACCTGTACCACCGGCCAGGTCGGCGGTCAGCCGGTCATCTCAAGCACGATAAAGATCGGCGATGTCAGATACACCACGGGTCAATCCGGTCAGTGACTGGCGCCGCCGCCCAAGACATGGAAGGACCGTTGGCTGCCCATTGGTCGCCCGTGCGTTGACATTGGCTGCTAGCGTACGATAGCAATCTCACACATGCTCGTTTCACGGAGGCAACAATGGACACTGTGCAAATCAGCGCAAGAATACACCCGTCGTTGAAATCCGCGATCGAAACGCATTGCAAGTCCAGGGGGTTGGTGATGAACCATTTCGTTCAGGAGGCGTTAGTTGACCGCTTGGAAGAATTTGAGGATATCGATGACCTGAAGCGCATCCGGCACGAGCCGTCACGTCCGTTGGCCGAGGTGCTCAAGGAAATCGAGCCCGATGGCGGGCTATAGGATCGAAATTGCACAATCCGCTGAAAAACAGCTCAGAAAAATACCCGGTCCGGACCGGAAACGCCTCGCCCGCACGATGCTGCGCCTCGCGGATGAGCCGTTTCCCAGGGGAACAAGGAAACTGTCGGGATACGATGACGTTTATCGCGTCCGGGCAGGCCGTTACCGAATCCTCTACAGCGTTTCCAATGCCAGGTTGATTGTCCTGGTTCTGAAAATCGGGCATCGCAAGGGCATTTTCAGATAGACCCGCGCCGCGGGAATTCGCGACAGTGGCTTTGCGACCGCGAATTCCCGCGGCGCAGGCTTCAGGGGAATTCCCCGCTCTGGAATCGGCGAGTCAGCGCTTCTTTCCCGTGATGCAGTTGATCCAGCCCGAGTCGCCGTCGGCGTAGTGCTCCTTCTTCCAGATGGGCAGGCGGCTCTTGAGCTCATCGATCACGTAGCGGCAACCGTCGAACGCGGCGCCCCTGTGCGCGGCGCTGACCCCCACCCACACGGCGCAGTCGCCAATCTGCAGGTGACCCACGCGGTGGGCGGCGGCGACCTTCAGCAGATTGAACCGCTCCAGCGCTTCGGCCAGTACGCGTTCGCCTTCCGATACGGCGATGGGGCCGTAGGCTTCATACTCCAGTGATTCAACCGCTCGCCCCTCGTTGTGATTGCGCACCCAGCCCTGGAACGCTGCGAACGCCCCGGCGCGGTCGTTCTCCAAGTCGCGTTTCAGGGCATCGACGTCGATGCCCTGGTCGGTGATCTCAAAGTCGGCATTGTCGGCGAACATATCCATCTCTTTCTCTAGCAGCCATCGCCCCGGCGAGCGGAGCGAAAACTGCTAGCCCCCGGCCACGGGCGGGAAGAACAGCACCACGTCGCCTTCGGACAAGGCCCGGTCCCAACCGGCGAGTTCGTCGTTGATCGCCACCTTGCAATGGGCGATGGGGTCCTCAAGGCCGTGCCGGTCGGCAACCTCCGCGAAAAGTTCCGCCGCGGTAGTGGCCCGTGTCGTCAGCGACTCGGCGGCCGTCCCCGCCTGCTCGCGAAAAACCGCGAAGTAACGCGCCGTGACATCGATCATCGGGCCGTGATTCGCCATCGCGTCGCCACTCGGCAAAAGGCCATCATTCATCGGCATTGAAATCGGACTTGCCGCCCGACTTTGCCACCAGCCTGACGTCCCGGATGCGGATGCCGTGAGACAGCGACTTGCACATGTCGTAGACGGTCAATGCCGCTGCGGCAGCGCCGGTCAGGGCTTCCATCTCCACGCCGGTCTTGTGGGTGGCGCGCACCGAACAGTCGATGACCAACTCACCTGATTCGTTCCAGTCCACCTCGATCGAGCAGTCCTCCAGCGGTATCGGGTGGCAGAACGGGATCAGGTGGTGGGTCTGCTTCGCCGCCAGCACGCCGGCCACGATCGCGGTGTCGACGACCGGCCCCTTCTTCGTCTGCAACGGATCGCCATCGCCGCCCGACACGTCCCGGGGGAAGGTCACCACCGCGCGGGCACGGGCGATTCGCGTGGTCACTGCCTTGTCGCCCACATCGACCATGGAGGGGCGGTTGCCCGGTCCTACGTGGGTCAGCATTCAGCCGCCCATCCGGTACATTTCGACCCGGGCTTCCCCGGGCTGGCCCTCGCGGCCCCGGCGCTCGCTGTATCGGTCCGTGCGTCCGCGCCAGACGCTCTGCAGAAGCCCGATCAGGTCGGCGTCGCTGGCGCCGGCGCGCAGCGCTTCCCGCAGGGAGGCGCCGAGCTTTGCGAACAGGCAGGTATAGACCGTTCCATCCGCCGAAAGCCGGGCGCGGTGGCAATCGCCGCAGAACGGTTCGCTGACCGATGAAATGAAGCCGACCTCCCCCTGTCCATCCTCGAACGCATAACGCCGTGCAACTTCCCCGCGATAGTTCGGTTTCACCGGCGCCAGCGGCCAGCGCCCCGAAATGCGTTCCAGGAGCGTCTTCGACGTGACCACCTCGTCCATGCGCCAGCCGTTCAGGGTGCCCACGTCCATGTATTCGATGAAACGCACGATGATGCCGGTGCCGCGAAAATGCTCCAGCAGGTCCAGCGCCGTGTGTTCGTTCCTGCCCTTCTGGATGACGACGTTCAGCTTGATGGGGGCAAGACCCGCCCCCTGCGCCGCGTCGATTCCTTCCAGCACCTGCACGACGCCGCCCCGGTCGCCGTTCATCGTCCTGAACACGCCTTCGTCCAGGCTGTCCAGACTCACGGTGATGCGCTTCAGGCCGGCTTCCCGCAACGCCTGGGCATGCGCCCTCAGTCGCGAGCCGTTGGTGGTCAGCGCCAGGTCCGTGAGGCCGGGAAGGCTGCTCAGGCCGCTGACGATCTCGATCGCGTCCCGGCGCAGCAGCGGTTCGCCACCGGTAAGTCGAATCTTGGTGACACCGAGTTGCATGAACAGCCCGGCGACCCGCTTGATTTCGCCGGGTGTAAGCCAATGCCGGCGGGGCAGGAACTCGTAGCCTTCCCCGTAGACATCCGCGGGCATGCAGTACGGGCAGCGGTAGTTGCAGCGGTCGATCACCGAGATGCGCAGGTCGCGCAGGGGCCGGCCCCAAGTGTCCGCCACCCGGCCTGACGATTGCCACTGCGCTACCTTGCCGCTCATGGGGAGCATTTTAGCGCAATCCCCCTTCCTGGAAGGGCGCTAGTGTCGAGTCAAGACTATGAGGGGGCGTGAGAGTCGCGGTGAAAACCGGTGGAGTGTTGAGTTTCCTGGCGGATCGGCGTGTTTTGGATCGGGACCCTGTGCATCCATTCCGATAACGTGCATGGGCAACACTATCGGAGGGCGCGCCTACGGTTTGCTCCGGCGCAATAGGCGCGCACCCGCTTGTTGTTTTGTTACCTGAGTAGTGATAGGTTACAGCTAAAGCATGATTGTTGGGTTTCGTCACCGGGGTCTCCGGCGATTGTTCGAGAACGGAGATCGCAGGCGGATTTCTCCACAGATCATTGCCAAGGTTGAGCGGGTTCTCGCTCGTCTCGATGTAGCCGCCGGGCCTTCAGACATGAACCTTCCGGGCTTTGGACTCCACCCATTGAAAGGGGATCTGGCTGGACATTGGTCAGTAACGGTATCCGGCAACTGGCGTATCGTGTTTCGCTTCGACGGACCCGACGTCAGGGACGTGGAATTGATTGACTATCACTAGGAGGAACCAGTTGTGTCCATGAAGAATCTGCCTCATCCGGGTCTTTCGGTTCGCCACGACTGTCTTGAGCCCCTGGGACTCAGCGTGTCCGAGGCGGCGCGCAAGCTCGGGGTCAGCCGCAAGCAGCTTTCGGACATTGTCAATTGCCGTGCGGGAATCTCTCCGGAGATGGCCATCCGTCTGGACATGGCGTTCGGGGGTGGCGCAGAAACCTGGTACCGGCTTCAATCGGCCTATGCGCTGGCTCAGGCAATGAAGCGGGCCGACCGGATCAGCGTCGAGCGGGTGTCGCCAGTGACATGACTGGTGCCTAGCGGGCATGCTCCGGCGTGTAGCCATCCCGCACGCCGTCGGCGGACAACACGAGCTGCCAGAGCTGATTTCCCCGGGCCCGGAACCCGCCTGCGGAGATGAGCAGGTAGTAGGTCCACATGCGGTAGAAGCGCTCGTCGTAGTTGGCCTTGAGTTCGTCCCAGGCCGATACGAAGTTGTCGTGCCAGCACATCAGAGTGCGGTCATAGTCCTGGGGAAAGTTGTGCCAGTCCTCCAGCAGCAGGATGTCCTCCGCGGCAGCGGTGACCTGTTTCGCCGACGGCAGCTGGCCGTTCGGGAAGATGTACTTGTGGATCCAGGCGTCGGTCTTGGGGAGGCTGCGTACGCTGCCGATGGTGTGCAGCAGAAACAAGGCGTCCGGCTTGAGACACCGGCGCACGACTTCCATGTACGCGCGGTAATTCTTGTAGCCGACGTGTTCGAACATGCCGATGGAGTAGATCCGGTCGAATCGCTCATCGAGTTCGCGGTAGTCCCGCAGGCGGATCTCGATGGGCAGGCCCGCGCAACGGGCCTGCGCCGTCTCGCACTGGTCGCGGGAGACAGTGATTCCCACGCCGCCGACGCCGTACTTCCCGGCGAAATAGTGCAGCGCACCTCCCCAGCCGCAGCCGATATCCAGCACCTTCATCCCCGGCTCGAACTGCAGCTTGCGCGCGATCAGGTCGAGTTTGTGTTCCTGGGCCTCGTCCAGGGTTTCGGCGCGCCGCCAATAGCCGCAACTGTAGATCATGCGCTTGTCGAGCATCGCCCGGAACAGGTCGTTACCCAGATCGTAGTGGCGCTCGGCGACCTGGAAGGCGCGCCTGCGTCGCTGGAGGTTCATGAGCCGCGCCTGCAGCGTGAATAGAAGGTCGCGGACCGGCCGAACGCGCCGATGAAACCCGGCGCGATAGGCACGGCAGATCATTTCGGGGAGCTGTTCGCAGTCCCACCAACCGTCCATGTAGCTTTCGCCGATGCCTAGCTGGCCCTGGGCGAATATCCGGGAATAGAGCCCTTCGTTGTGGACCTGTACGTCCCATGGGCGGTCGCCGTTGATCCGAATATCGGCGACAGCCAACAGCGCTTCCAGTCGTTTTCGATACCGCCGCGAACTCACGTCAGGGTCGTTTCATTGTGGCCGCCGGAATCTTATCAGACCAGAAGGCAATCCGGCGACGGTGGGCGGTCCGCCCCAGCAATTCCCGCTAACGACGCTCGCTCATCCATCTTGGCCCGAATAAACGGCGAAATTCGCCATTGGGGCGTGATCCTGGAGGCGATTGTCGGGTCTCTCGGCGCCTGGCGGGAATTGCTGGGTCCGCCCAACCAACCGCACCCGCCCGGCAGCGCGGACCGGAGCCGGCCTGCGCGCCGCATCGGTCGATCTGCGTTTAAGACGAGGCGGTCTTTCGCCCGAAGCCGCGGGACGCCTACCGCCGGCTTCCGGACGCGGCGGCTTCCCGCAGGGCCTGCCGCTCGATCTTCGCCCAGGAATCGCTCATCGCGATGGTGCGCAGAAAGACCGCTCGCCCGGCCGCGTGAAGGACCGGGTCCAGCGTGAAATAACCCAGCCGTTCGAACTGGAAGCGCTCCTCTGGCGTTGCATCGGCCAGGCCGGGTTCGAGCGCTGCTTCGAGCACTTCCAGCGAGTTGGCGTTGAGGAATCGCAGGAAGTCGCCGGGTCCCTGATCCGGGTTGGGCGCCGTGAACAGGCGATCGTACAGCCGCACTTCCCGGCGCAGCGCGTGCCGGGCCGAGACCCAGTGGATCGTTCCCCTGACCTTGCGCTGTGCCCGCTCCATGCCGCTTCGGGTGAGCGGATCGTAGCTGCAGCGCAATTCAACGACCTCCCCCGACGCATCCTTGATGACGTCCTCGCACTTGACGATGTAGGCGTAGCGCAGCCGCACTTCGCCGCCGGGCCGCAGGCGGCGGAATTTTCGCGGCGGGTCTTCCATGAAGTCGTCGCGCTCGATAAAGATTTCCCGCGAAAGCGGCACTTGCCGGCTGCCCATTTCAGGGTTGTTGGGATGGTTCGCCGCGGTCAGCCATTCCTCGCCGTCATCCGGGTAGTTCTCGATGACCACCTTCAGCGGCCGCAGCACGCCGAAGCGCCGTGGGGCCGATTCATTGAGATTCTCCCGTACGCAGGTTTCCAGCGCGCCCAACTCGATCAGGTTGTCCTTCCTGGTCACGCCGATCCTGCCGATGAACTTGCGGATAGCCGCGGCGGGATAGCCGCGCCGGCGCATGCCCGATAACGTCGGCATCCGCGGATCGTCCCAGCCCTCCACATGCCCGTCGGCCACCAGCCGGGCGAGCTTGCGCTTGCTCATGATCGTGAACATCAGGTTGAAGCGCGAGAATTCCGTCTGCTTGGGGCGATTGCGCACCGGCAGGTTGTCCAGGAACCACTCGTAAAGCGGCCGGTGGTCCTCGAATTCCAGGGTGCAGAAGGAGTGCGTCGTGCCTTCCAGTTCATCCGACAGGGTATGGGCGAAGTCGTACATCGGGTAGATGCACCAGGCGTCCCCGGTGCGCTGGTGGGCGACCTTGCGAATGCGGTACAGGGTCGGGTCCCGCAGGTTCATGTTCGGCGACGCCATGTCGATCCTGGCGCGCAGCACATGCTCGCCCTCCTCGAATTCGCCGCGCCGCATGGCGGAGAACAGCTCGAGGTTCTCGGCGATGGACCGGTCCCGATACGGGCTCTCCCGGCCCGGCTCGGAGTACGTGCCCCGAAAGGCCCTGATTTCCTCCGCGCTCAGGCTGTCGACATAGGCCTTGCCCGTCCCGATCAGATGCACGGCGTAGTCATAAAGTTGCTCGAAGTAATCGGAGGCATGCGCCAAACGGTCCCCCCAGTCAAAACCGAGCCAGCGGACATCCTCCTTGATCGCCTCCACGTACCGGAGTTCTTCCTTCTCCGGATTGGTGTCGTCGAAGCGCAGGAAGCAGGCGCCGCCGAACTCTTCGGCGATGCCGAAGTCCAGGCAGATGGCCTTGGCGTGCCCGATGTGAAGAAAGCCGTTGGGCTCGGGGGGGAAGCGGGTCTGCACGCGTCCGCCGTGCTTTCCGGCCGCCACATCGGCGGTGACGAGCTGGCGCAGGAAGTCCTGCGGTCTGTTTTCGGTCTCCATGGGCGCAATTGTCGTTCAAGCGGGCCATCCTGCACAATCGGGCAAGCACGGCAGCAGCCGGCCAGGATGCATCGCCGGTCGATCAGCCGTATTCGGCGGGGCGGTCTTCCGCCCAATCCGCGGGACTTTTGCCGCGGGCTGCCTGGGAGTGGCAGAATGAACCTCATGCGCAGGCGTCATTTTCTTGTCGGCGGGGTGGGTGCGCTCGCCGCGTGCGCCGAAACCCAACAAACCGCCGCCCCGGTGGCCACCGGGGAACAGCACCTGTGGCGCATGGTGACCTCCTGGCCGCCGAACTTTCCCGGCCACGGAGTGTCGGCCAATCGTTTGGCCGGCCGGTTGGAGGAGCTGTCCGGCGGCCGGCTCCAGGTGGAGGTGTTCGCCGCGGGCGAGCTGGTGCCCGCCTTCGAGGTGCTCGACGCCGTTTCCCGCGGAACCGTGCAACTGGGCCACTCCGCGCCCATTTACTGGCGCGGCAGCATCCCGGCGGCGCAGCTTTTCGGCAGCGTGCCGTTCGGCATGCTGGCCGATCAGTTCAACGCCTGGTTGTATTTCGGCGGTGGGCTTGAACTATGGCGTGAAGCCTACGCGGGCCATGGCGTGATTCCGTTTCCCGCAGGAAATACCGGCGCGCAGATGGGCGGCTGGTTCAACCGCGAGATCAACTCGCTGGCCGACCTCAATGGGCTGAAAATGCGCATTCCGGGCCTGGGCGGCGAAGTCATGCAGCGTGCCGGCGCACTGCCGGTGAATTTGCCCGGCTCGGAAATCTTTACCGCGTTGCAGACCGGCGCCATCGACGCCACGGAGTGGGTTGGACCCTACAACGACACCGCTTTCGGCCTGCACCAGGCGGCGCAGTACTACTACCATCCGGGCTGGCAGGAGCCGTCGGGCGCGCTGGAGTGCTTTGTCTCGGCGCCGGCTTACGAATCGCTCTCCGATGAACTGAAGGGTATTCTGGAAATCGCCTGCATGGCGGAGAACGACTACCTGCTGGCGGAGTTCAATACCCGCAATCACACCTCGCTGAAGACCCTGGTCGAGGAGCACGGGGTGGAACTGCGCCGGTTCCCGGATGACGTGCTCGAGGCGCTGCGCGGCTACAGTCTTGAGGTCGTGGGGGAACTGGCCGCCACGGACCCCATGAGCGGGCGGGTCTACGAGTCCTACCGGGCGTTCGCCGATGAAGTCAGCGCCTGGCTGAGGATTTCCGAGGGTAGCTGACCGAGGGCCCTGGCGTTCTATCCGACCGATCCGAATGTATCGATTGGATGGAGCACTGGTTCCCGGCGTGGGCGCCGGCTGCGGCGGCTGGCGCGCCTCCGGCGCCGTGAGGAAATTGCGCAGCCAGACGAGCGAAACCACGCCGGTCAGAAGCGCTGTTCCAGGCTGTAAACGAAGCTGCGGCACGCCGGCCGTGCCGGACCGTCCGGATCGTCGGACCAACCCTGGTACTGGGACTGCATCAGCGCATTCAGGCTGGGATCGCGGAAAATTTCATCGGAAAGCTCGACGAACTCCGGGTCGCGGACGAACCCCTGCGGGTTGACCTGGAAACAGATGACCACGCGGCCCTCCCTGGCTTCGCGAATCGCCTGGCGCGGGTAGGTGGGGCTGGCCGTGATCTCCTGGAGGAGCGGTTCGGTCATGGCCGTGGGTTCTCCGGTCGGACGGGTGTAGATGGCCGAAGCCGTGGCCGGGTCGGCTTCGGAACACCACCAGCCCCCAAGGACCTCTTCGGTCCGCCATTCCCCGCCGAGGGTCGAGCGATTCAGGCCGGCGGAAAATTCCCGCTCGGTCCTGGAATCCGCGAACGTGAGCAAATCGTCGTCCAGTTGCCAGCGGGACAACGGAAACCACGGCCGCCGCACGTCCTCGCTGGGAATGGCCATGCGCGTGGCGCCGTCGGCGCCGAAATTGAGCACGACCCGTTCGTCGCCCGTCCGCGGGTCACCGTAGAGGATGCAATTCCATACACCCCGATGATCGACGGGTTCGGGATCCTCAGGTTGCTGGGCCTGGCCAGCGATCCAGGGCGCCAGGCAGACGAGTACGCAAGCAGGGATGAATCGCGCGGTTGCAACTATTGATGGTCCTCCACAATGACTCGCGGAATCAGGCCGCGTTCGTTGATCATACCCCTGAGCTGCAACACTTGTCTGGCGTTGGGATTGATCGCCGCTGCGGCGTCAAGGTCGAACGTCGCCTCCGACAACAGTCCCAACAGGTAATATGCGTAGGAGCGGTTGCTGTAGGCGCGCCAATTCCGGCCCTCCAGCCGCAACGACTCCGTGCAGTGATCGATGGCGATGTCCGGCTCCCCGCTGGCCGCGAATGCGGCGCAAAGATTGGACTCCGCGGCGGCCCGGTCGGCCGGGCTGGGTTGATAGCGCGTCAGCCCGAGTCGGGTGAGCCGGATGCCCTCGTCATATTGGCCCATCCTGATCGAAAAGGCGCCCGCGGAAAGGAACTCGTTGCCGGAGCCGATTATCGTGCGGTTGTCCGCCTGCCCCCATAGCCCGGTGGAGGCCAGCGAGGCGGCTACACCGAAAAGAATTAGGCGGCCCATCTGTGTTTCCTCCGTTCGTTTAGTATAGCACCGGCACTTGGTTCTCCCGCCCGCGCCAGCGGGCGCCGCAGTTTACACGTGGATGCCGGTTTGCGCGGAATTTCCACTGTAGAGGCTTAGAATGACGATCAGGCGTTTGGTTCAACAGGAGCGCACCGGATGACCGACGTTTCCGAGGCCCAAGCCCTGATTCTCGAGCGCATGGATCCATTTTCCGCTCGGGACACGGCGCTGGATGACAGCATCGGAGCGGTGCTTCGCGAAGACGTCCACGCGGAACGCGACCAACCCCCATTTGACCGCGTCACGATGGACGGCATTGCCATCGACCATCGTGCGTGGGAGGCGGGTTGCCGCAGCTACCGAATCGTCGGCGCCCAGGGCGCCGGCGCGCCGGCGCTGTCGATCGCGGGACCCGGTGAGTGCGTGGAGATCATGACCGGCGCGATGCGGCCGCGCGGGACCGATACGGTCATTCCCGTCGAACGCCTGACAGTCGACGACGGGAAGGCGGTGGTGCAGTCATCGGCCGTGGTTTCGCGACGCCAGTTCATTCATCCCCGGGGTTCGGACCGGACCGCGGGCAGCCGGGTGCTGAGCAGCGGACAACGTATCGGGCCGGCCGAGGTGGCGATCCTGGCCGGCGCGGGCCGCGCGCGGGTTCGCACCACGATGCCGCCGCGCGTGGCGGTGGTTTCCACCGGCGACGAACTCGTCGAGGTCGGCGAGCCGATCCAGCCGTACCAGATCCGTTCAAGCAATGACCGGGCCATCGAGGCAGCCCTGGTCCGCCGCTTCGGGGCGCGTGTCACGCGGGCGAGCCTCAGGGACGATCCGGCCGAAATCCTCGAATCCATCGCTCGTCTGCACGATCGGCACGACGTCGTCATCCTCACCGGCGGCGTGTCCATGGGCAAGTATGACTTTGTCCCCGGCGTGCTCGAACGGCTTGGCGTGGAACTGGTCTTCCATCGCATCGAGCAACGCCCGGGCCGTCCCATGTGGTTCGGTGTCAGCCAGGCGGCCAAGCCCGTCTTCGCCCTGCCGGGCAACCCGGTTTCCACGCTGGTCTGCCTGATTCGCTACGTGGTTCCGGCCTTGTGGAAGGCCATGGGCGCCGATCCGGAAACCGAGGAGTGGGTGCAGTTGGCCCGAGAAGTGGAGTTCCCGGCCGATCTCGCCTATTTCCTGCCGGTGACGATGCACGCGAATGCGCATGGATCCCCGCAGGCCGAGCCGCGGCCCACCAATACTTCCGGAGACTATGCCGCGCTTGGGGGAACGGATGGTTTCGTCGAGCTGCCCCGGGGCGCCGCCGTGTTCCCGGAGGGTACTTCCGCGCGGCTGTTTCGCTGGTAGCGGGAGCGCTTCCCCGGCTGCGGTCTCGGCGGTCCCGGTGCGACGCGGGGCTGTCGGCGCGGGTTACCGGGCGTGGTCCAGCAGGGTCCTGATCTGGCGCGGCTCGGCGCCGAAATCGGCAGGCACGCCGTGCTCGAAATAGCCCAGCCACTCTTCGTGAAACGCCTGCCAGCGCGCCTCGCGAGGGTCGTCCGAGTGGCTCACCGGCAGCAGCCGCACCTCGAGCGGGCAATGCATGTGGTTGACGATGGCGAGCACCGTTCTGGAAGGCACGACATCGTCGTCCAGCCCGATACCGACCAGGGTGGGCGCCCTGACGAGGGGTGCGAAATTCAACGTATCGAAGTACTTCAGCGTGTCGTTCACGGTATCGTGGCGCCACCGGTACTTTTCCACGTACTGCTTGACCTCGAGCGCCGATCCGCCCAGTGCCAGCCGGCGCCGCTCCTCGTTCCAGCCGAACGTCGGCTGGCCCAGGACGACAAGGTCGGCGTCGCTGCTGTTCGCCGCGGCCATGAGCGCCAGGGCGCCGCCGAAGCTGAACCCGTAAAAGACCAGCGTGCCGACATCGTCATCCAGCAGTTGCCTGGCGGCCCGGACCCCCTGCAGATAGTCGGCAACAGCGCCTCGCAGGATGCTGGTGGCGGGCGATTCGATACCGGTGAGCAGGTAACCGTCCTCCGAAACGGTGTTCGCGGATGCCGAGCGGCCGAATCCCCGGGCGTCGAAGCCGAATACACTCAGTCCCCGCCGCGCCCAGTCAACGCGGTGCTCGTAGCGGTCCTGGTACCCATGGGCGTGCACCACCAGCGGGCACGGCTGCCCCGAGATGGGGCGTAACAGGTAACCCCGGATTCGTGTGCCGCCCAGGGACCGGTACGCAAGATGATGAAGCGTCAGGCCGTCGTCTGTTGTCCGGCTCGACAGGATTTCGGGATTCGGCGCGATTTTGGCGAGTTTCGCCACCGTGGACTCCCAGAAACCCAGGAATCCCGGCGGTCTGACGGTGTTCGGTTTGAAACGTTCCAGTCCCTTTACCGGCATCGGGGTCGACTGCGCGCGCGATGGCACGTTTCCTGCTGCTCTGACGGTATGACATCGGCCATCGACGCTTTCCTGGATCACCCGGTCTGGCGCGACACGCATCGCGCCAGGCTGATTCCCCTGGGCGAGACAGCGAACGTACGCCGCCACGACTCCGGGGAGATACTCTTTAAACGATTCCACCCCGCGGATCAATTGCTGTTGCTGCGAACGGGATCCGTGGGGCACGAAATCGGTGGTAACGGCGAGGGCGGCGCCTGGCCCATGGGCAACGTGGCCTGGCCCTGGGCCGCGCTGGGCTGGAGCGGCTTCCTTCCGCCACGCCGCAACGGCACCACGGCGCGCGCCCTGACCGGCGTCGAGCTTCTGAGCTGGGAGCATGACGATCTTGCGCGGATTTTCTATTCCGATCCGTTGCTTGCGGTGAGCTTCTTTCAGATCGTTCTGGACAGCGTCCGGCGTCAGTTCGAATGGATCCGCGGCGAGCGCCTGGCCGCTCAGGGCCCGGGCCCCATCCATGATCGTCGGCCTGCAACCGGCGAACAACACGCTCGGCAAGCGTTTGCGCCGGGCATCATCACCGCATTGAGGCGATCGGCGTTTTTCGCCCAGTTCGAGGACTCCGCCCTGCAGGGACTGGCCGCGAGCGCCAGGCTGACCCGGTGCGGTCCCGGGACCGAATTGGTGCGGCAGGACGAAGCGTTGACAGGGCTCTGGGTGTTGGCGGGAGGAAGCGCAGTCAGTTATTTCTCCGCGCTCGAAGACGGCGGCGGCAGCAAGGGCCATAGCAGTGGCGAAGGCGGCAGCGTGGTTGCCAATGCCGACGAAGCCACCGGGGAAAGTCAGGGCGAACGCCTGGTGCGCTTTCTGTCCCTGCCCGCCAGGGGCGGAGTGGCCGCGGGGGTGCCAACCGTGGCTGGCGGATACCGGGCGGAGGCCACCGTTCGCGCGGTGTCCCCATGCTGGTTCTACCGGATACCAACGCAGTCCATCGAGAACCTGATCGCGAAGGATCCGGAGTTCGGCCGCAGCTTCGTGCAGCGTCACCTGGCGCGGCTCTCCCATCTCATTACCGCAGCCAGGGTCCCGCGGCCCAGTGCCGACGAGGAACCGGAAATCGTTGCCCTGAAGTCCGTACTGCAGCAAAACCGGGCACGAATTCCGGTCACCTCGGAGTTGCACAAGGTTCCGCACCTGCTCGCCCACCGGTTGACGACGCGCAGCGCACTTGCGTGCCTCGATAACGTGCAAGGTACCGGCAGCTATGCCGAGCGTGCCGTCGCGAGGGTCTGCGCCGACGTGCTCGCCGGCATACAGGCCGAAGTGGGGTTCTACGAGGAGGTCCTGAATGCCTACGCAGCCGTGACCGGCGCTCCGGACGACACGCTGCCCGCGTCGTTGCGGCGTCGTTGCGACCGGATCATGGCAATGGCGTTCAACCATTTGCGCGCCGAGATTCGCGGTACGGACCATCTGCCCGGATCGCCCGGACACATCGTGATCATCAACCACCTGTGCTGCCCGGCCTACTATCAACTGCCGAACGACTACCACTTTTCGTTCGATACGGCCTTCATCAGCGTCCTGCTCAATACCTGTTACGGCGAGTCCCCCGTGCGCGTGGTCCGCCAGAGTCCGGGCGCGGAATACGGCCACAGTCTGTTCTACAGCCGACTCGGCCACATCACGGTGCCGACGCTCGAATCGGGGATAGAAACGACTTCGCCCGAGGAGTTGGAGAGGCTGCGGCGTGAAGCGGCCGAAGCGTTTTTCCGACGCGGCCAGGCGGCCATCGGCCGGGGGGAGAACGTGCTGATCTGTCCGGAAGGGCAGTGCCAGAAGTCGGTGAATTCCCCCGCACGGTTCTATAGCGGCGCGTTCCGCCTGGCGCTGAAAACAGAGCCGGAGCCGTACATCGTCCCCATCGCCATTGCAGGATTCGACCGTCGCTTCAAGAATGCCGGGCTGGTCGCCCTGGTCCAGCCGCCGTATCGCCTTTCCGAGGCCATGGCGCAACATGGTACGGACGATCTGCGCGAGTTCCTGGACGACTACCGTGCCAAATTCGCCGCAGCGGTCAAGGAGGCGCAGCACTTGAGCCAAAGCGCTGTTTCGGTGCCCTGATTGGCGCGGCCACGGATCCGGCAGTGCCATCCCGGATGACCGTACGGGGCCCGATAGCGGGGCCGGAAAGTCAATCCGCTGAGGTCAACGTACGTCCCGAAGCGCCGGCGAGCACGGCGTGCATTTCCGCCAGCAGCGACAGTGCGATGGATTCCGGGTCGTCGGCGCCGATGTCGAGCCCCACCGGGCCCTTCAGTCTGCCCTGGAGCGACTCGCCGGCGTCGCCGAGCGCAGCCAGCAGACGCTCGCGGCGGTCCTTCGGGCCCAGCACGCCCAGGTAGTCCACCTGTACCCCGGCAAGCTGCCGCAGATAGGCCTGATCGGTCATCAGGTGATGGCTCATGACGATGATGGCGTCGAATCGTGCCGGCTCGAGTTCGCTGCTCATCCGCGCCGGATCGATCAGCCGGGCGACCTCGGCTGCTTCGAAAACCCCCTTTTCCAGGTAGGCCGGCCGGTGATCGGCAACGGTGACCCGCCAGCCCAACTCTGCGGCCATGTTGACGACCGGCACGGCGTCCAGCCCGGCGCCGAGGACCAGCAGTTGCCGGATCGGTTCGAGCGGTGCGTAGAGCACGGCGGCGCCATCCGCCTCGGTTCGGTAGATGGCCCTGCTGGCCGCCAGAGCGTCCCGGCATCCGGGTACCAGATGCGCTGAGAGGTCAGGGTCTGCGTCACCCTCCTCCCATACGAGTGTCGTACCCGGTTCAATCGCGCTGTCAGCGCCCGACTTCGCAATGACCGTCGCGATCACAGCCGATTTCGCCAGCAGCAGGCGCTCGGCGATGCCCGCAAACGGCTGGTAGTCTTCTGCGCAAGTCAGGGGCTGCAACAGGACGCGGATCAGCCCATTGCAACCCACGCCCAGGCCCCACAGGTCATCGGCCTCGTCGCGCATGTCGAAGGTGATCGCCAGCGCCACGCCGGTTTCAATCACCCCGCGTGCCCGTTCCGCCAGGTCGCCCTCCAGGCACCCGCCGCTTACCAGGCCCTGGTAGTCCCCGTTGGCGGCGATCAGTATTCGGTGGCCGGCCTTGCTGTAGGTGGAGCCGATCGTTTCGTAGACCGTCGCAAGAACCATGGGCTCACCGGTCTTTCGCCAGCGCTCGAAGGTCCGGATGAGTCCGCGCGTGCTCACTCGCCCTCGCCCTCGTCATCGCCCCCGCCCCCGCCCTCGCCGTCGCCCCCGCCCTCGCCGTCGCCCTCGCCGTCGGCCGGCAGGAAGCGGCCGTTCCCCAGGAACGCGACGACCTGCTCCATGACATCCGCGTCAGTGAGTATGAACGTATGGCTTTCGTCGACGGCAAGAAAGTCCTGCATTTCCTCGAGGCGCGCGCTGTCCAGGCTGACCTTGCCGTCGTTCGGCTCGGGCAGCGGCGCAGCCTGAAGGAGCATTGCGTCGAGGCTCGTGCGCGTGCCCGCGATGATGCCGACTTCCAGGTCCACCGGGCCGAGATTCGCCGGCACGCCGTCGGCGCCGGTACCCAACTGCAGCGCGGCGGGACCCATCACCGCAAACCAGGGTTCATCGGCGAATTCGTCGATCAGTTCGCTGCCGTGATTGGGCGGACCCAGCATCACCATCCGGCTGCCGTCCGGAACGTCGTGGTCCTGCAGGTAGTGACGCACCAGGATGCCTCCCAGCGAGTGCGCCACGAAGTGCACCGGCGCATCGGGGGGCGACGCGCACTTCGCCAGGGCCTCCGGGACGTGGGAGCCGGACAACTCCTCAATTGGATCGACAAGCGAAGGGTAACCCTGGTTCACGGTCCGGTACCCTGAGCGGTCCAGGGCGAACTTGAGCGGCAGCATGGACAACGAAGTTCGGCCGAGCCCGTGCAGCAGGATCACGCAGGTTTCGGAGTCGGCAGGCGTTGCGACGGATGGCGCCAGGGCGCCAGCCGCGGCCAGCACGACCGCTAGCAGCCAATGGCAAAAGTCCCCCGTCGCACCGAGACCGGCGCGGCGCCCGGCTGATCGGCCGGGCGCGCTTCCCTCGCGCGTCGGTGGTCTGTTCGGGCGGACATTCATTGTGTCGACAGGCCTGAATCAAGAGTGCGTTGCATGTTCGGTCCGAAGCGATTCGACGAAGCGGCTGCACCACGCATGGATGTCGTTGCGCTGCAATATTCCGATCATGGACTCGAAGCGTTCCCGGCGCTCTCCCAGGCGCATTTCCACAGCCTGTTGCATGCCGTCGGCAACGCCCTCCCGGTCATAGGGATTGACCAGTACCGCCCCGCCAAGTTCCTGCGCGGCGCCGGCCAGCGTCGATAACACCAGGACCCCCGGATTTTCCGGATCCTGCGTGGCCAGGTATTCCTTGGCGACCAGGTTCATGCCGTCGCGAATAGGCGTCACAAGGCCGATGTCCGTCAGCCTGAGCAGCGACATGAGCACGCCCCGGTCGTAAGCGCGGTTCAGGTAGCGGATGGGCACCCAGTCCATTTCGGCGAATCGCCCGTTGATGTTGCCGGAGGCGAGTTCCAGTTCCTCCCGGATGGCGTCATAGGTCCGTACGCCGGTGCGCGTCGGCGGCGCGATCTGCAGGAAAACCACCTGCCCCCGATTGGTCGGATATTTCTTGAGCAAGCGCTGGAAGGAACGAAAGCGCAACTCCAGCCCCTTGCTGTAGTCCAGCCGGTCGACCCCCATGATCAATTTCCGCTCCCGCAGGCTGTCGGTCAGGCGGTGAACGCGGCGGTCATCGATATTCTTGGTGGCCAGCCTTCGGCAATCCTCCACATCCACGCCGATGGGAAAAACGTCTGCGCAGAAGGTACGTCCGTACGCCTCGATGCGTCGGCCATCCAGCAGCCGCCCGCCGATCCCGGGTTGCCGCATGGAGTCCTGGAAGGCGCGCAGGTCCGTCTCCGTCTGAAACCCGATCACGTCATAGGACGACATGGAGCGAAGCAGGTGTTCATACGGAGGCAGCGCGCGCAGGGCATCGAAGCTTGGGAAGGGCACGTGAAGAAAGAATCCGATCGGATTGGTGACACCCGCCCTGCGCAGTTCCGCGGCCAGGGGGATCAGGTGGTAGTCGTGCACCCAGATGATGTCGCCGGGTTCCAGGAGCGGGACGAGCTTGCGGGCGAACAGTTCGTTGACCCGGCAGTAGGCGTCGTACTGGAAGCGCCTGAAGGAGAAGAATCCGAGCATGTAGTGGCACAGCGGCCAGAGGCTGTTGTTGGAGAATCCGTTGTAGTAATTCTCGAAATCCCCCCTCTTCAGATCGATGGTGGCGTAGGTGATGCGTCCGCGGGTTTCCAGCACGGGATCGCGCGGGTCCTGGCCGGTCTTCTTGCCGCTCCAGCCGAACCAGATGCCGCCCTGCTCTTCAAGCGCCGCCAACACGCCCACGGCAAGCCCTCCGGCGACCTTGCCCTTCTTGGGAATGGCCACCCGGTTGGAGACGGCGATCAGTCTACCCTGCATGGCTCACGAGCCTCCCTTGTCGGCCGGGCGCCTGGCGGAGCGGTGCTCCGCCTCGCGCCCGGTGATCGGCTCGAACCCTCGCCGGTCGAATGTTCCCGATGTTTTCTCATCCCGCGCCTTGCCGGTCCCGGCGCCCGCGCGAGTCCCGCCGCGGGCCGCCGGATGTGACGCGCGACTCCCGCCGCGGGCCGCCGGATGCGACGCGTGATTTTCGCCGCCGCCCGCCAGCGGTCGTTGGTGTTGTCACAGCGCCTCCTCCCATGAACGGCTCAGGCGCGTCGCGCCGTTGACGATGCCCACCATGCTGTAGGTCTGGGGAAAGTTGCCCCAGAGTTCTCCGGTATCGGGGTCCAGGTCCTCGGAGAGCAATCCAAGCTCGTTGCGCCTTTCCAGCATATTGCAGAAAAGCTCTCTGGCCTCGCGGCGCCGCCCCACGGCCGCGAGGGCGTCAATGTACCAGAACGTGCAGATGTTGAAGGCCGTCTCGGGCATCCCGAAGTCGTCCGGGTTGGCGTAGCGGAACATGTAAGGGCCCTGGCGAAGTTCGTTTTCCACCGCTTGCAGGGTGCCCACGAAACGCGGGTCCTGGGCGCGGACGAAGCCCAGGTCCGCAAGCGTCAGCAGGCTCGCATCCAGCGTGTTGCCGCCGAAGGTCCCCATGAAGGTCTTCCGCTCGTCGTTCCAGGCGGCGGCAGAAATCGTCTCGTGCAACCGGGCGGCAATCCCGGTCCAGTGATCGGCGCGGTCGTTCATTTTCAGGTTTCGGGCGATTCTCGCCAGCCGGTCGCAGGCCGCCCAGCACATGGCGCTGGAGTAGGTATGCACTTCCTGCCGGCCCCGATACTCCCAAAGGCCCGCATCGGGCTGATCGAACAGTTCCACGGCACGGCCGCCGAGCGCCTCCAGCCGCACGAACTCCTGGCGCCCGCCCTGGCGAGCGAGCCGGCGGTCGAAAAACTGCTGGGTCGCGGCCAGCACCACGGCGCCATAGACATCGTTCTGGATCTGCAGATAGGCCTGGTTGCCGACGCGAACCGGGCCCATGCCGCGATATCCGGGTAGCGTCTCGACGATTCGTTCCTCCAGCCGGGCCCGCCCGGACACGCCATATACGGGCTGAAGTTGTTCCGGGCTTCCAAGTTCCCCAACGATGTTGTTCAGGTAGCCGAGAAACGCCTCCATGGTCTTGGTGACGCCGAGCCTGTTGAGCGCCTTGACCACGTAGTAGCTGTCCCGCAACCAGCAGAAACGGTAGTCCCAGTTGCGGCCGCTGTGGGCGGCTTCGGGTATCGACGTGGTCAGCGCCGCCAGCACCGCGCCGGTGTCTTCATGGGTGCAGAGCTTGAGGGTGATCGCGGCTCGGATGACTTCGTCCTGCCACTCGAAGGGCACCGAGAGGCCACGTACCCAGACGTGCCAGTATCTCCGGGTTTCCTCGAGCATCTCCTGGCTGATCTTGTTCGGATGCTCGGGGATGGTCTCGTCCGCGCCCAGGATCAGGCTGAGGGGTTCCTCGAGCACGATGGCGCGCTCCTCCAGAACCGAGGTCAACGACGCATTCGTGGTCAGCCGCAGGGTGAATCGGCTGTCCACATAACGGATGTGATTGCTGCCATAGGTGACCTGGGCGCGAGCGCCGCCGTAGTCGGCGGCGGGGCGCAGACGGATGCGCACGGTCGGGCTGCCCGACAGAGGCGTGATCCGGCGCATGATCGTGATGGGACGGAACGTCCGGCCGAACTGTTCGTAGCGCGGCGCGAAATCCTCGATGCGCACGCGGCCTCCCGACTTGTCGTGCAGGGTCGTTACCAGGATGGCCGTGTTGCCGTCGTAGGCCTGCTCCGAGCGCTCGAAGTCCAGGAGTTCCACGGCGAAGAATCCCGTCTCGGCCTCGCCTTCGCCACCAAGCAGCGAGCAGAACGCCGGATCGCTGTCCACGCGCGGAAAGCAGCCCCAGACGAACCGCCCGAGCGGATCGACCAGCGCACCCACCTGGCAGTTGCCGACGAGCCCGAGGTTCAGCGTGCTCATGCCGAGTCCGCTCCCTTGAACGAGTGCTGACCGGCGATCGCCTCGGCCAGCCAATCGAGCACGTGAGACACGTCGGGCAGGGCCCGGTTCGCCACCGTGGAGCCAGCCCCGACCTTGACCGAGACGCCGCCGAGTTCGTTGACGACTGCGAAACCGGACTCGTCAGTCACGTCATCGCCCACGAATACCGGTGTTCGGCCGGCAAATGGCGGCTCGGACATGTAGGCGCGAATGGCTGTGCCCTTGTTCACTTGCCGAGGCTTGACATCCACCACCTTGCGGCCCTGCAGCCGTTCGGCAGCGACCGGAAGCTCCAGGCTTGCGACGAATTGCTGCACGGTGTCCTCCAGATCGGGCCGACTTCGGTAGTGTAATGCCAGACTCGCGCCCTTGTTTTCCAACAGGAGTCCGGGATGGGACTCAACGAAGCGTTCCATGGCGTTACGGGCGCCGCGCATCCAGTCGAGCGAAACGGCTGAGCGGGTGAAATCCCCGGCCGCGCTCCGCCGCTCCAGCCCGTGTATGCCCGCTACCGCCAGCCTGTGGGGAGAGAGCAGCCGGTCCACATCCGCGACCGTACGCCCGCTGACGATGGCAAGCGCATTTCCCGTAACGGCGGGCAGGCGCTCGAGCAACGCGTCCAGGCGTTGGCTGCGCCTGACGGCATCCGGGCGTGGGGCGATCTCGATCAAGGTGCCGTCGAGGTCGAGGAAGACGGCGGGCTCCGGCGGCCAGGGAGGTTGAAGTGCGCGTGTCACGCGCGCACGATACAACGCTGTTGAGCGGCCCGCAAAAGCGTTCCGATATGGCGCGAAGAGCCGCTACGAAGACAAAGGAGATTGATAATGCAGGTTCCGGCATCGAACATCACGACGACTCCCGACTATCCAGGCCGCGAGATCCGCGAAGTCATGGGAATCGTCACCGCGGAATGCGTGCTAGGCGTGAACATCTTTCGTGATGTTCTTGGCAGCCTGCGCGATATAGTCGGAGGCCGCAGCGGCACGCATCAGAAGGCGCTGCAGCAGGCCAGGGAGACCTGCCTTGAAGATCTCGCGCAGAAGGCGGGGGAACTCGGTGCAAATGCCGTCGTCGGGGTGGATATGGATTACAACGAGATTAGCGGCGGAGGCAAGGGAATGTTGTTCCTGGTGGCTTCCGGGACGGCGGTGCGGATTCGTTGACGTACTGTCGCGCGACGGCGGCTCACCACCCGTAGCGCACCGACAGCCCAACGCCGTGCTGGTTTACCTGCGCGTGTGTCGGCGCCAGGTCGAGCGCGACGGTCCGGCTACCGTCGCCGACAGTGCCCAGTGCTCCACTCTGACCGCTTGCTCGCGCTCCGGCGCCAGGAAATTCGCCCGTCCCTCGAACGGCACATTCGGACGGTAGTCGAGTTGCAACCCGATCGACAAGGCCGGCGTGACAGCGTAGCCGGCCCCGGTCCCGAGCCCGGCTGTCGCGGCAAACTCGCCTGTGGCGCTCAGCGGTGCGCTGTCATGGTGCTCGCGGTAGTCAGAATGGTTGACGCTTCGATCAGTTTAGCTATATGTTTAGCTAAACCGTCTGTCGGGTAGCCATCAATGCAAATGGTGAATGTCCATCAAGCGAAGACGCAGTTGTCGCGGTTGCTCGCGCGAGTCGAGGACGGCGAGGAGGTCGTCATCGCCCGAAACGGCATGCCGGTTGCGCGGCTCGTGCTCTACCAGCCCCCGGGAAAACCGCAATTCGGTTCGTGGAAGGATCGAATCGTGATCGACGACAGTTTTTTCGACCCGCTCCCGGAAACCGAGCTTTCCGCTTGGGAAAATTGAGTCTTGCGGTTACTGCTCGACACCCACGCGTTCATATGGTGGCTCGCCGGCAACGACCGGCTTCCGGTCGCTGCCCGTCGCGCCATCTTTGACGAAGCCAATGAGAAGCTGATCAGCGCGGCATCGGCTTGGGAGATTGCAGCCAAGTATCGCCTCGGCAAGATGCCCGGCGCCGCGGCGCTTGCCAACGACATTGCCGGAGCCATCGCCGGGGAAGGATTCGCCGAGTTGCCCATAACCGTTTCGGACGCCGTTCGCGCCGGGAGCTTGCGGGGACCGCACCGGGATCCGTTTGATCGTATGCTCATTGCGCAGGCGCTGGCACACGACCTCGTTCTGATATCCAATGAATCGCCTTTCGACCTTTACGGCGTTCGTCGCATGTGGTGATCTCGAACGACGGCGACGCAATTATGCGCTTGACCGCGTCCGGGCTCGGTGATCTTGATCGGAGAACCGTCAGCGCAACAGCTTGCGCACTCTTGCCTCTGCGCGCGAATCGGGGCGGCCGTTAGCGAGATATTCGAAGAATCGGTCGTGGTCGATTTCCGAAACGATGCGGGGCTCCCCTGGCAAGTCGATGTGGACGGACCCACCGCTCACGGAGAGCCGGTACTCGCCTTTCGCGATACTCACTCGCGTCGTGATGCAGTCCCACTTGCCGGCTCGCGAGAGTTCGACCGCGGCGGCGCGTTGCCGGGCATGCCAGACGCCGCTCTCGTCAAGAAGTTCGCGTAGCGGTCGTGCCCTTGGCGGGCACGGGCCGAGATCAAGATCGGTACCGGCCATCCGGTGCGCCAGTCGCGCCATGCGGTGGGAGACAGCGGTTGCCAGTTCGCCGCGCGCAAGGCCCGGAAGGGTGCGCAATTCGCGAGGCATGCCCAGCCATCCGTCGCGGGCGCCAAACAGGGTCGCGGCCGCCAGCCAGTCCCGCTCGCAAAGCGCGGGATGGTCGAAGTCGAGGAAGTCGGCACAGCTCCGGCGCAGGCAGAACAGGATCATGGCGCGTGCGAGCGGGGTCTGGTGCCGCTCGAACAGTTCGCTGGGGGTCGCGCCGGTGAGGCCTGCGATGGACTTCAGCGCCCCGAATAGATTGTCCGCCCCGTCCTTGAGTCGCTCTTCGAGCGTCTCGCGGGCATCGCGCAGGAATTCGAGCAGGGTGTCTTCGGTGCCTCTACCCGGTTTGTGTTCCCGTTGCAGGAAGTGTCCCACAAACTCCCAGAAAAGCCGTTGCTGGAACACGTTTCGCAGGTGCTCGCGATCCGAACCCGGGGCAGGGGCCGGCGGTGAAGTGATGGCGCCCGACCGCATCCAGCCGGACAGTCCGGCAAGAATCGGATCGCTACAGAGCGACTCGGAGCCAGGTACAGAATCGTTTTCCGGATCATCAGGGTCGAACGCTTGCCGGCACGCCTGGACCGCGAGTCCACCCCGGTGGGCCACATGCAACAGCAGCGCCATTACGCCGCCAGCCGACAGGGGAACCCTTAGTGGCACATCCCGTTCCCGCGTTTTCCATGCCGGCGGCCATGGATCGCTTGACGCCTTGGTGAACAGCGTTTTTCTCGTTCCGCGCCGAAAATCCTGCACTGGTACGTTGCCAAAGTCCGCAGCGGCGTCATTGAAAGCCTTTCGCTCGTCCGGCGATGGAAAAAGAATCGACTTGATCCGCGAGACAGGCAAGGGCGCCGGTATCAGGAGTGCGCTCTCGGTGCCGCTGAACTCGTGCGGGAATCGAATCTCCCGCATTCCGCCGGGGCTGATCACCTGTACCGTCCCGGAAAGTTCGTCCAACCAAATCTCCGCGACTACCGGCTTCAGGTGCTTTCGTTCCGAGGTGGCTATCCGAATTGCCGCCTCTGGAACCTTGCCGACGAACAGCGGTATCCGGCCTGGAAAACACGCCAGCGGGTCGCGATAGTACTTGTCGTCAAACCCGACCGGGGGCATGACCAGCCCGGCGGCGAGCATGTACATCAGGTTTGGTTGGTTGGTGACGAGGAACGCAACTTGAGGCGTGGTGGCCGAACGCCGTGTCGAGTCGTCCGGGGAGGCCGTCTCCGGAACGGGGAGAGAGCCGAAGAGTTCACCGGTGACCGACATTTACAGTTCCTCGCGCCGGAGCGCCGTTCCGTCGGCTGGCAATATGGCTTCAAGGTATCGAACGCGCGCCGCATCGCGCTTCATCAACAGCAACACACGCTCCCGGGCGCGGGCTACCATGACATGGAATAGGCGCTTCGCCGGGTCTGGATCGGAGGCGCGGATGTAGTGTTCATCAACGTCGGCGAGGACGACCGTGTCAAATTCCAGTCCCTTGCAGGCTTGCGCGTTGATTACCAGGACACCACCTTGGTCGAAAGCAAGTTCCGGGCGGTGACCGCCATGGAATGTTTCCACCGAAGGCCGGTGATTGTCGAGCCTGACATCCACTGATCGAAGCGCATTGAAGTAGCGTTGCCGCACCGCGTTGCTGGGCGCCAATACGCCAATCAGCGTTCGCGGGTCGCGGTCGGCCATGCGCAATATGCCCTTGGCGATCCGTTCCAGGTTGCCGCCTTCGTACAAGTACAACGTCGGCGTCGAGGCGGTAGCGCCGCCCTGCGGTTGCATCGGAAGGTCGGGCGGGGGAGTGGCCGGATCGCCGGTGTAGAAATCCCTTGCCAGCCTCGCCACCGGCCAGGCATTTCGAAAATTCATTTTCAATTCGATGACCTCGTTTGCATCGATGCCAAGTGCGTTTGCGATGTCTGCCCGGCTGCTGTTCTCCTCAGTGATCTGCTGGTTCTGATCGGCGACCACAAAGAAGTTCTCGAAGCCGAGATTGACGAGGCAGCCATAGAACTGCGGCGGCATGTCCTGACCTTCATCGATGACCAGAAACGGCCGTTCGAATTCCGGAACGGACGGCATCGCGTCGATGACATCCTCGGCCCGGTTCCAATCGATCGGCTCAAATCCATCCGCTTCTTTCGGTGCAAGTTTTGGTACGGGTTCCCCGGTGATTTCGAAAAAAAGCCGGTGGAACCAACTCACCCATGTTTCGCTGTCAAGTTCGGCGCCGAAAAGCTGACGGCTCGCGTGATTGAGAATATGGTTGAATACTAGGAACACGTAAGTATCCCCGTTTCGGCGGTACCGCCTCGCGCGCAGGAGCGCGACCACGGTCTTGCCGGTGCCTGGTCCTCCGACTATGAGGTGGCGACCGTCCCGGGGCAGGGCGAGCACGGCGTCCTGATCCTTGCTCAGGTCCTGGATGCCGGGTAACTTGAAGCTACGCCCGGACATCAGCCGGCCTCATCGACGCCGTCGAGAAAGGCCGGAATATCGGCGCCATTGCCCTTGATGAAATTGCGGTCTAGCAGGATATTGCCATGTTCGCAGCTCGTTTCCGGCGCCAGTGTGCAGGCGTGGCAGGCGGCGCCGTTCAGCAGGCCCGGCCCGTGTCCCTCCCGCTCGGCGCACACCGGATCCAGCGAGCACCAGTTCGCCTCCTCCAATGCGCCGTTCAGCAGGCGTAGAAACCGCTCCGGTTCCGCCAGTTCGGCGAGCCCGCCGAGCGAACCCTCTTCGTCCGCCACGGCGACGTAGATGAGGATGCCCGCCATCGGCAAATTTTCCGCCGGTCTATCGCTCCGCGACTCGACATGGGCCGGCGGCTCGCCGCCCGCGCAGTACAGGCGTTCCTTGAGCGACGCGGCCGGGTACCCGGCCACGGCCTCGATTTGTCGAATCAGAAGGTGTGCCAGCGTGTGGCAGAGCAATAGACGGGGGGTAACGGAAACGTCTGAAGGGCGATTCTGCAAGCCGGATTGATTGTAGCGCCGGGCGAACGCGCCTGCTCGTTCATGCAGAGCCGTACTGGTTTCCCAGCGCGCAAGCAAAGCATGGTCGAGCGTGAAGAAAATGCCCTCCCCGAAGAGCTCCAACGCCGGCAGCCACTCGCTCTCCCGGACGATGTCCGGGGGCACAGGGTCGCCGCCGTCGCGGCTAAACCCTCTGAATACCATGATCTCCTTCAGCCGCTCCACCGCGACGAGTCGGTCGATGGCGTCGATGGTTCGTCGCGCGAACCCGTTGGCAAACCGGCTGCGCAGTGCTCTCCAGCCAGGCGTAAGGTGCCTGGTGACGAAGTCCTCGTCGTCCCGCAGGTTCGGAATACGGTCCGTGAGCGCCGCGTACTCGCTTTTGCGAAGGTCCCCGACGTTGATCGACTGGCCGTACAGGGGATAGCCCTTGTCGATCTCGACGACGGCGGCCTCAATTTCCTCCGGCTTGCAGCCGTACTCCCCGGCAAGTCTTCGGACCGTCGTGATACGCGCCAGTCCGTTTCGCGCTCGCCGTATCCGTTGCAGTTGACGGGTGCTGCCGAATAGGCGGTCGACCACCGTGCCCCGGCGAATGCGCGACTCCGGAGGAATGACAAGGGCAGTGCTGGTCACTGGCGAGTGAACCCGCACGTCGTTGATCTCCATTACCCAGGCGGGTTCGCTGGGCGACTCTGCCAGCGGTTCCCGAAGCCAGGGCTGCTGCCACGTGCCGGCCGTATACCGATGCCGGGACTCAAGCGGGCCTCGTGAGCGGCAACGCCTGCATCGAACCTCGGGCCGTCCGCTCAACCGATCTGCCAGCGCCAAGTAGGGTTCCCTCGAGTCCGGACGGCAGTTCCCCGCCCGCCGGTCGCCGGTTTTCGGGTGCGCCACATAATGCCAGGGCACATCCGCCAGATAGCCTTCCTTGTGAACGAGCACCCAGGGCACCTGCTCAAGTCGGCCGCTGCACCTGCGGGGGCTGTTTTCCCCGCCCGCCGGCCCGGTGCCCCAGCAATCCGTGCCGCTACGCTCCCGATCCCGGTTCTTCCACGGTTTCCGATGCAGCAGTCCGCATGTCAGACAGCGCATCCAGGCCGGAAACCGCCGCGTGCGGATCCATCCCGTTATCCACCCGGCCCGCTCCTTCGCGATCGGAGGCCGGCACAGCCTCTCGTCGATACCCAGAGTGCTGCGGACCTGATCCACGTAACGGATCTCCCGCTCGAGCGGCTTGTCGGTCGGCGCACCCCAGTCGCGGATGTCCGGTACGATCATCAGGCTTTCGGGGCCGCGCACGATCGCTCCCACCGAACAGTGGCGCAGGAGGTGCGAGAGCCGGACTGGTATGGATTCGTCAGTCATAAAGTCTGAATTCTCCGCTACTCTCCACATTGCGCATCGAGTGCAGCGTCCGCCACAGGCCGCGGCGCGTTGCGTCGTGGCTGCAGAGCAGTCGCTCCGCGTTTCGCGCATGGTCCGGAGACTGGTAATTTAGCTGCCGACGCTCTGTCTCGCAGCGTTTCGCTTCGTCCCGCCACTCCGCAACCAGGGCGTCAATGTGTTCGGTGGTCTTGTCGGCCAACTCGTTTCCCGCAGCGGTCGCGCACCGAAGCTTCAGCGCCTTCACGACACCTCTCACCTCGGAAATGTCCGGGTCGAACTGCCCGGCCGATTCGTTGTTCCGCAATGCGGAGCAGGCATGCCGTACCGCGATGACCAGCGCCGCGTGCAAGGCGCGGGAACGGACCTGAAATGTGTACGGGGTGACGCTGGTCGACTCCACGAACCGGTAGAAGGATTCGTGATAGGGGCGGAAGCTTTCGTAGTGCGACAGGCTCCTCGCCTGGTGCCGGTAGTAATTGGCCAACACGAGGCCTGGCACCTTGTCCCTGCCCACGCGGCTGGACGCCTGAATGTATTCGGCTGTGGTCAGGGGCTGGCCGTTCACCACCATCAGTGCCAGACGCGCCACATCCAAGCCCACCGACACCATGTTTGTCGCCAGCACGGCATCGAGGCAGCCGTCGCTTTCGCGGCCCGTGGCGAGTTGATCGAATGTCCGGGCATTATCCTGAGCGGTCTTCAGACTCGTGAGTTGATCGATCCGGCAGTTGGCGAAGCGCGCCAGGATGTTTTTGCCGGCGATGGACCCAGCGCCGGGGCGGGGCTCGCCTTCGCCGTCAGCCACGGAACGGCTGCGTTCCGCTTGTTCGCCGTGGAGTCGGCGGCCGAAGTCCCGCACGTTGGTCATGAAGGCGTTATGGCTGTTGCCCACGCCCTTGAGGCTGCCATGGTAGACCACCTGGGTCCACCAGGCGTCGAGCAGGGCTTCCCGATCCTGCTCCTGATCGAACAACGCTTCCGGAGCCGCCAGCAGCGCTGCGGCAAGCGGCGCCATGCAATGTTGCAGGTCCAGCGCCGGGGCGAGGTACCCGACGTACAGCCGCCCTGCCTTCTCGTAATCGGTGCGCGCGAACCACGAGTCATCGCAGGACAGGCCCGGCGGCGGAAATACCGCGAGGTTCCTTGCGTACAGCCGCTTGACCTGCTCCTTCGCCATGCGGATGGTGGCCGTGGACGCCACGTATTTCGGGCGCACGCCCCGCAAGTTCAGCAAGGTGTCGAGGCCCGCCTCGTACAGCCCGGCCACGGAACCCAGCGGCCCGGTGACCAGATGCAGTTCATCCTGGATGACGAGTTCCGGCGGTCGCACCGGTGTCTGGCCGGAGTCACGGGCGCCGAAAAATGCGCTGGCTCGCGGCTCCCAGGCGAGGCGCGCGAACTTGTCGATGGTGCCGATCAGCAGTGTGGGCGGGCGCTCGTACAGCGCGTCGTCCACCACGTTGCAGGGCAGCGGCCTCGCCGGATCGCCGCCGAACTCGCACCGGAGATCGGGGCAGTGGAATTGAAATGCGCGGTCTGACGCACGATAGCTGCCGAGCATTGTGTCGAGTTCCGTGCCACACCACAGGCACCGATCTACAACCAGCTTCTGCCGCGCGTCGGGTTTTCTCGCCGCCTCCCACGCCTTGTCGAACCGGTTCGGACTGATGGCGCCGCCCACCCACATTCCTATAGCGATGGGCTCCTCGCCCAGGCCTTCGGGCTGCTCCCTTCGAATCAGTTCCAGGGCGAACACGACGCCGGCCGCGCGCTCGAATTGCTGGCGTGTCAGCAGGCGGAGCGTGTAGCGCATGAACGCCACCGTACCTCCGCCCGCGCTGCCGTACTTCAGCCGGCGCCAGACGATCAGAAACGCGATGAGGCCCAGGTATGCCTCGGTCTTGCCGCCGCCGGTGGGGAACCAGATGAGGTCCAGCACGTCCCGGAAGTCGTCGTCTTCGGTGATCGTCGATTTCATCGCCATCAGCAGGAATGCGAGCTGAAACGGCCGCCATGCAAAGTTGTCCGGATCGGAATCCTTCCCCGCCCTCTCATGCGCCTTGCGCATCTGGTCCAGCATGGCCCGGTTGGCCAGCCGGAACGACCTTTCGGCAAGCGGTTCCGTCCGCAGCAGGCCGATGCCGCGGCGCATTCGCCGCTGGGTCTCCACCATCCGTTCGCACATGCGCGCGGCCGTTGTGCGCTCCAGGTTGTCCGGTAACCCGTCGGCTTCCCGTTGCCGCTCCGCAATCCAGTCGCCGTATCCGGCCACGAAACGCTCCAGGGCGTCATACGGGACCGAATGGGCGAGCCGCCGCATCGAAAGCGCTTCCTGGTGTTCCGGGTGGCTGTCGAGATCGACCATCGGAACCTCGGTCGTCGGCATGAACTCGGACCAGATGCGCGCGCAATCGTCCGGTTCGATCACCCAGTCGACGGCGCCGCCGTGGCCCACTGCGTAGATGTGCTTGCCCCTGTACTGCAGTTCCAGTTCACGTTCCTCTTTCGTCAGCAGGCTTGGATCCACGCGCGGGTACTCGACCAGACTGCCGGCTTCAATGGCGCATTCGATGCGCGCCTCGAACAGCGATTTCTCGATCCGGTCAAGTTTTCTGCGGCGCCCGAAGACTTCCGGCTCGAGCCTGCCCCGGTTGAAGAGGGTGACGGAGAAGATCGTCCCGGCTGCGTGTCGGCGGGCGCGAACGTCGATGCCGGCGCGGCCGGCGCCGCCGGGGACTTCCCAGATTTCCCACGCGGACTGTCCGCCTGGCTTCCACGTGACCGACCAGGTGTCGAGCGGGCTCCTTTCGAATTCGTCAGGCGCGTACCGGCCTCGCGTGTCCCGCAATTCATTGACTTGGTAGCGGGCGGCGGAGACAGTGATCAGGAGCCGCGCATCGCCCCGGATGCAGAATGAGAAGCCGACCGAGGACGGCGGCACGTACCGGCGGCGGCGCACCGGTTGGGCGGATGTCTTGTTCTCCGGTTCGTCGCCGTCTGCCGATTCCTCGTCGTCAGCGTCTTCGAGCGAGTTCACGTTGGGCTCAGCCAACTGCTCCGCCGAGGCCGGGTCGGTTCCGGACACGCCCGGATCAACAGGATGCAAAACGCCTGTCGGGTATCGTTCCAAGGGAGACATCGACAGGCGACCATCCCCCGCAGGGCCGATAAGCTGACCGCGCAGCCAGTCAACCAGTCTCTGTCTCGGCTCGGTATAGTCCAAACTTCAAGCTGATCCACGATAAGGCGAAGTATCATATTGAATCGCCGTGTGCCTCGCCAGAAGCAATGCCGAAAGATCGCGTAAGGAATTCGATGAGTTGGAGTCCTCCCGCTCATGATCGACGCAAACGGGGTGCGGTGGAGGTGCAGCCTTGTATGGAACTAACCCAGTTCCCTGCGCGTCAGCGTAGCGAGCCCGCTGCGACAACTCCTGGTATGGGTACCAATTCGCTTTCACACAATGTTGCACGGACCGCGGGCCGGCCTTAGACTGCGATGCCCCGCGCGGTTGCCCCGCGCGACCAGGAGTCCACGTGTCCCGTCCCAGCAGAACGGAAGCCGAAAACGCCGTGCGAACGCTGCTTCGCTGGTTGGGCGACAACCCCGACAGGGAAGGACTTCAGGCGACGCCGGGCCGCGTGGTGAGGGCCTTCGAGGAATGGTTCGCCGGCTATAACGACGATCCCGTCGAGTTCCTGCGCCGGACCTTTTACGAGGTCGACGGCTACGACGAAATGATCGTGCTGCGGGATATCAGCTTCGAGTCCCACTGCGAGCATCACCTGGCGCCGATCATCGGCAAGGTCCAGGTGGGCTACCTGCCGGACCGCAAGGTCGTGGGCATCAGCAAGCTGGCCCGCGTGGTGGAAACGTTTGCCAAACGGCTGCAGGTGCAGGAGGCCATGACCGCGCAGATCGCCAACTGCATCAACGACGTGCTCAAGCCCAAGGGGGTTGGGGTGGTGGTCGAAGGCGTGCATCATTGCATGACGACGCGGGGCATCCACAAGCCGGGCGTGGCGATGATGACCAGCCATCTGCTGGGCGATTTCCGCTCTGATCCCCGGACGCGCGCGGAGTTCCTGAACATTATTCGGCGGGCGCCGCTGCCCGACTGATTTCCACCGCGGTCGCCGTGAGGGCGTGTGCGCGGCTTCGTTGCCGCGAGGGCGAGCCCTAGCTTTCCTTGACGCCTTGCCAGCGTCTCACCAGGTTCGATTCGATATCGAAGAGGTCCAGCATTCGGCCGACGGTCTGGTTGACCATGGCGTCGAGGTTTTCGAGTTTGGCGTAGAAGGAAGGCACCGGGGGGAAGATGATGCCGCCCATCTCGGTCACGGCGGTCATGTTCTTGAGATGGGCCAGGTTCAGGGGGGTTTCCCTGACCATCAACACCAGGCGGCGGCGCTCCTTGAGGACCACATCGGCGGCGCGGGAAACCAGGTTGTCCGCCAGACCGATGGAGATGGCAGCCAGTGTCTTCATGGTGCACGGCGCCACCAGCATGCCGTCGGTCCTGAACGATCCGCTGGCGATGGTCGCGCCGATGTCGCGGTTGTCGTGGACCACATCTGCCAAGGCTTCCAACTCGGTCCGGCGCATGTCCAGTTCGGTGGCGATGTTGAGGAAGCCGGCTCGGGACACGATCAGGTGGCTTTCAATTTCGCCGTGCTCGCGCAACGCTTCCAGCAGGCGCACGCCGTAGATGGAACCCGCCGCACCGGTGATGGCGACAATGATTCGGCGCTTGCTCAATGGACTCTCACAGGAAGATTTGCCGCAGAATAGCATGGTGTGGACCGGCGGCTTCCTGATCCCGGCAAGCGCATATTCAAGTCGCCGCCGCGTGCAGTGACGGCGACTCGTTGACAACACGGCCGGTGGCTGGCTTGATCGAGAGATGGGCGCGATCGAATTGGGACCGGTCTGGCTGAGCCTGCAATTGGCGGCAGTGACGGTCGTGGTGCTGCTGATCCTGGGGACGCCGCTGGCCTGGTGGCTTGCCTTCACCCGGTCGCGGTTCAAACCGGGCGTCGAGGCGTTGGTGGCGTTGCCGCTGGTTCTGCCGCCCACGGTGCTGGGCTTCTACCTGTTGATACTGCTCGGGCCCGCGGGGCCCATCGGGCGGTTCTGGGTGCAGCTCACGGACACCGCGCTGACCTTCTCCTTCCAGGGGCTGGTGGTCGCCTCGGTGATCTACTCGTTTCCCTTCGCCGTGCAGCCCTTGCAGAATGCGTTCGAGAATGTCGGCCGCGGTCCTCTGGAGGCCGCGGCGACGCTGGGAGCCAGGCCGCTGGATTGTTTCTGCCGCGTCGCCGTGCCGCTGGCAACCCGGGGCATCGTCACCGCCGTCGTGCTCGGATTCGCCCACACGCTTGGGGAGTTCGGTGTCGTGCTGATGGTGGGCGGCAACATCCCCGGCGAAACCCGCGTGGTGTCCATTGCCATCTACGAACAAGTGGAAACGCTGAGCTACGCGCAGGCGCATGTCCTCTCCGCGGGGCTCCTGGCGTTCTCCTTCCTGGTGTTGCTGGGGGTCTATGCCTTCAATCGCCGGCTGCCGATCAACAGGATCTGAGACGTGTCCACGCTGGCAATCGATGTACGGCTTTCAAGGGGCGACTTTTCCCTGCGATTCGATGCCGAACTGCAACTGGACGGGATCACCGCGGTATTCGGTCCCAGCGGCGCGGGCAAGACGACCCTGCTTCGGGTGGTTGCCGGACTCGAGAAAGGGGCGGCCGGCCGGGTGGCCCTGGGCGGCGAGTTGTGGCAGGACACGGACCGCCGCATCATGGTCCCGGCGCACGCGCGGCACCTGGGCTACGTCTTCCAGGACGGGCGGCTGTTTCCCCACCTTTCCGTCGAAGGCAATCTGCTCTTCGCGGCGAAGCGCTCCAGGCGGCGAAGTGGTGGCGGACCCCCCAATCCCACGGTCCACTCGACGTGCAAACCGCCTGCGGAGCGCTCCAAGCGGCGAAGTGGCGGCGGACCCGGTCGGGAAGGCGGCGCGCGGACTGCCTCGGAAACCGGCCTGTCTGCCGTCGTGCAGGCACTGGAATTGAAGGATCTTCTCGCAAGAAAGCCCGATACGCTGTCGGGCGGGGAGATACAGCGGGTCGCGATGGGCCGCGCCCTGCTCACGGCGCCGCGGGTCATGCTGCTGGATGAGCCGCTGTCGGCGCTCGACGCGCGGCGCAAGGCGGAGATCATCCCCTACGTGGAGCGCCTGGCCTGCGACTTCGGCGTCCCGGTGCTATACGTGACCCACAATGTCGACGAGGTCGCGCGGCTGGCATCTTCCATGGTGCTTCTGGCCGAGGGACGCATGGCGGCGATGGGCGGCGTCGCCGAGGTCCTCGAACGGGTGGAGTTGTGGCCGATAACCGGCCGTCTGGAGGCGGGATCGATACTGGAGGCGATCGCCGGGGAATCCCGCGACGGGATGACTTCGCTGGACGTGGATGGCGAGACGCTGCGAGTCCCCGCCATCGGCGTTGCCGCCGGAACGCCGGTGCGCCTGCGCGTCCAGGCCAGGGATGTGGCAATCGCCCGCGAGCGGCCCGGGCAACTGAGCATTCGAAATGTGCTGCCCGCGCGCCTCGTGCGGATTGAATTCGCCGAGTCCCCGTTCGTCGAATTGCTTCTGGACGTGCACGGTCAGCACCTGCGCTCCCGCGTCACCCGCGAGGCGGTCGAGGATCTCGGCCTGCGTGAGGGCGAGCCGGTCTTTGCGCTGATCAAGAGCGTCGCTTTCGAGGGCCGTCTGTTGAATTGAACCGCATGTTGTAACAGACTGATTCAGGGGACCGTCACCGAGGCGCGGGCCCGGATTGGGCGGTACCTGCCAGAACAAGATCGAACGGCCCAGCGGTCGGCGGCATGCCTGACGGGATCAACTTGGGGGAAAATCATGATTCGAGTTTTTTTCTGTTTTCTTGGCCTCGCTGCGTCATTTTCGGCACTTTCCCACCACAGCAATTCGTCCTATCAGGTCGACGAAATCATCTCGTTGACCGGGACGGTCGCGGAGTGGCGCTGGTCCAATCCGCACACTTGGCTGCTCATGAACGTCGAAGACGAGAACGGGGAGCCGCAGGAGTGGGCCGTTGAAGGACGCGCGCCTGGAATACTGGGACGGGCCGGTTGGAGTCCTGATGTTCTGCAGCCCGGCGAGACTGTCATGGTCTACGCGAGCCCCGCAAAGGACGGTAGCCGGGAGGGGATGATCTCCCGGGTGACAAAGGCGGACGGAACGATCCTCGGCAACCGTCCGGATTTTGGGGCGGAGGCCCAGACACTGCCCGAGACTGTCGCATCCTTCGGCGCATCCTCAACGCCGGATTTTTCAGGCGTCTACTATCCGTATCGTCCGGGCGGCGGTGGCGCGCAGGCGAACCAGCCGTCCGATGAACCTCCGCCCCCGCCCACCCGAACGGGACCGACCAGCGACGGGTCGCTGGGACGCCTGCCTCACGAGCCGAAGCTCACGCCCGAGTACATGGCGAAATGGGAGGTGATCGCGGAATCGCTCATCAGCGGCTCGTACGAGTACGACAACATCGCCAACTGCCTGCCCCCGGGCATGCCATCGATGATGAGCATGCCCTACGGCATGGAGGTGATGCAGAACGAACAGAAGATCACCTTCTTCGGCGAGCATCAGGACGCACTGCGGCGCGTCTACCTGGACGGGCGCGAACCCTCGGAAAGCGTCCTCAGCGATCCGACCTATGCCGGATACTCCACCGGTCACTGGGAGGGCGATACGCTGGTGGTGGAAACCGTCGCGCTGACCACCAGGTCGTACATCACCGGCAAGACGCCGCACAGCGACCGGATGACCGTTCACGAGCGCATCCGGTTCACTGAACCCGGGATTCTCGAAAACCGCATCACGGTGCATGATCCAGTGGCCCTGACCGAGCCCTGGGAGGTCGTTTACAGGTACCGCAAGGCTTCGTATCCGAATGACGAACTGCGGGAGTTCGCCTGCGCCGAAGGGTTGAGGGACTCGCCCGCCCACCAGTAAGTGGGACAGCCGACCATCAGTCGTTAGTGTACTGCCCCGTAAATTCGTTACCAGTGTCAAGTGCTCACGAGAAAATAAAAATGCTTAAAAAACAAATGGTTGTCGTTGAGTCCGTTCGCATCCAATAGTTTGCGAATTTACGAGACAGTACAGTAGGGCGTCCGTCCATCAGTCAGTAGGGCGTCCGTCCAACGGCAGGACCGGCAGGACCGGCAGGACCGGCAGGACCGGCAGGACCGGCAGGACGCCGGCAGCCCGTGACGAAGACCGCGTCGCCGTCGACAGTCCCGCGTCGCCGGCGGCGGGCCCCCTTCACATCAGTCCCGCGTCGGCGGCGGCGGCCCCCCTTCACATCAGCAGGTGCGGCAGGAACAGCGTGATCGGCGGGATCAGGATCAGCAGCGCCACGCGGACCACGCCCGAGAGCAGGAACGGCGTTACGCCGATGAAGGTCTCGCGCATGGGCACCTTCGGCGCATGGTGGTTGATGATCAGGACGTTGATGCCCACCGGGGGCGTGATCAGCCCGGCCTCAACGACGATCAGCACGACGATGCCGAACCACATCTTCAGGTCCGCCTCCGGCATGGCGAAATCCAGCCCGGCCATGATGGGCCAGAAGATCGGGATGGTCAGGAAGATCATCGCCAGGCTGTCCATCAGGCAGCCGAGCAGCAGGTAGACGACCAGCAGCAGGATCAGGATCGCGTAGGGGTTCAGGCCGCTGGTGGCCGCGAGCGCGGAGAGCTGGTCCGCCACGCCTGTCAGCGCCATGAAGATGTTCAGGAAGCCGGCGCCGAGCAGGATCAGGAAGATCATCCCGGTGGTCTTGGCCGCGTCCTTGACGCAGGAGAAGAACCCGTGCAGGTCCAGGTTCCCTTTCCACACGGCCAGCACGCCGGCGCCGAAAGCGCCCACCGCGGCCCCCTCGGTGGGGTCGAAAATGCCGAAGTAGATGCCGCCGATCACCGCGATGAACAGCAGCAGGGTGGGCCAGGTCTCCAGCAGCGCCTGGACTCGTTCCGCGGCGCTGGCGCGGGCGCCCACGGGCCCCGATTCGGGGAAGATGCGCACCCAGATGGCGATCGCCGCCAGGTAGCCGACCAGTCCGATGATGCCCGGTATGAGCGCTGCCTGGAACATCTGCACGATATTCGCCTGCACGGCGATGGCGTAGATGATCAGGGCGACCGAGGGCGGAATGAGGATGCCGAGCGTGCCGCCCGCGGCCAGCGCGCCGGTGGCGAGGCTGCCCGAGTACCGGTAGCGCTCGAGCTCCGGGATGGCCACCCGCGCCATGGTTCCGGCGGTCGCCAGCGATGAACCGCAGATCGCCCCGAAGGCGCCGCAGCCGCCCACCGCGGCCATGGCCACGCCGCCGCGGCGGTGGCCCAGGAAAACGTTGGCGGCGGAAAACAGCGACCGGCTGAGCCCGGAGCGGGAGGCGAACTCGCCCATGAGCAGGAACATGGGAATCACCGAGAACTCGTAGGACGCGAACTGCCAGAAGGCCGCCGTCTTCATGTAGGCCAGCACGGGGTCGAACCCGGCAAGCGCCACGTAGCCGCAGATACCCACGGCAAGCATGGCAAGCGCCACCGGAATGCGGATGACCAGCAGGCCGATCAGCACGGCCAGCCCGATCAGCGCCAGTTGCACGCTACTCATCGGCGGCGTTTCCAGGCGGGATGGCGCTGGCGCGTCCCGGCGTTTCCGCTCCAGCGCTTCCCGGCGACCCGGTTCCGGCGTTCCCCAATGTCTCTGCGGCGGTGTAGAAGCAGCACACTGCAAGCAGCGCGAACGACGCGACGCCGAACGGGTGCACGACCCAGACCGGGAAGCCCAGGATCATGGAGATGTCGCCGTTTCTTACCGTGTCCGCGACGCCGAAGACCGATCGCCATGCGAACAGCGCGGCGACCGCACCGAACAGGGTGGCCGCGAGTACGTCCATGGCGCGCTGCACGCCCGGCGGCATCCGGGAGATGAAGATATCCACCGCCACGTTGCCCTTCTGCATGTAGCAGTAGGGGAGGAAGAGGAAGATCGCGACGGCCGTTCCCAGCGCGACGATCTCAAAGTCCCCGGGGACGGGACTGGAGAACAGCGCGCGTCCGAGAATACTGATCACCACGAGCACTACCATGCCGGTCAGCACGATGCCGCCGGCAATCGCGAACCACGCCGAGAACCGGTGCAGTTGTTCGCCTAGCAGCCCGTGGCAAAAGTCCCGCGGCATTCGACCGGCGATGCATCCCGCCCGGCTGCGTTGCTCGTCGCTTGAATATTCCCGATATTCGCGCTCCTCGCGCCTTGCCGGGCGGGCGCCTCGTCGGTCTCGGTGCTTCGCGCGACTTTTGCCACGGGCTGCTAGGTTTTTCAAGGTGTGTCCCTCATCCAGGCAGCCCGTGGCGACAGCCCCGCGTTGCCGGCAGCCTGTCCCGTGACACGACGTGGTGTTTGTTCGGATTTGCCCGTCGTGGCGCCATCGCCCGTCAACCGCTGAATCCGTAGAGCCTGTGGGGGTTGTCGACCAGCACCTTCCGGCGCAGCGCCGGATCGGGCATGAACAAGGGTATCAGGTCCACCAGGTCGCCGTCGTTGGGCATATGCCTCTTTATGTTTGGATGCGGCCAGTCGGTACCCCAGATGATCCGGTCGGGGCAGACTTCCAGCAGCGCCTGCGCAAAGGGCACCGCGTCCGTGAACGGCGGGCCGGCCGTGGAAATGCGCTCGGCGCCACAGATTTTCACCCAGCAATTGTCCCGGCGCGCGGTCTCCAGCAGCAATCGAAACGGCCGCTGCCGCAAGCCGTCGCCGGTGGGCACGCGGCCCATGTGGTCGATGATGAACGGCACCGGCAACTCGTCCAGCAGGGTGCTGAAATCGAGCAGGTCGCCGGCATCGAAGTGCAGCACCACATGCCAGCCCAACTCCTCGATCCGGTTCACGACGCGGTGAAACACGTTCATGTCCGGAGTGCCGCCCAGGTGCTTGACGAAATTGAACCTCACCCCCCGGATTCCGCCCTCGTGGAGTCGTTCCAGCGCGCGGTCGTCGAGGCTGCCGTCCACGTTCGCCACGCCGCGGTAACGACCGCCGCTCTGCGCGATGGCATCCAGGATCACCGTATTGTCCACACCGTGGCAACTGGCGTTGACCAGCACCGCGCGCGTAAGCCCCAGCGTCGCCTGCAATTCCCTGAACCGTTCCAGGGGCGCGTCGGGCGGAGTGTACTTTCGCCCCTGCGCGTAGGGATACACCGAGCCCGGCCCGAAAATATGGCAATGCGCATCGCAAGCCCCCGCGGGCGGAACGTACTCCGGCTCGCGTGTATCGGGGTCGGGCGCTCTGCAGGTGGGAATCGACACGGCGCGTTATGTTACCAACATTCGAGTCGTATGAACTCCCGGCGCCACTCCCGTCGAGCCTTGGCTGTCCGTGGAGCACGCTTGCGCGCGTCGTGGGCCTGGCGCGGGGCCACGGATGGCCAGGAGCGCCAGGCCCCGATCCGAGCCCGCCAGGGATGGCGGGCGAGGTTTAGGGCGCAAGCGTGCTCCACGGACAGCCAAGGCCCCCCCACGAACGCAAGTTAAGATTTCCTTAGATCGCGCTTCCGCCCGCCAGTGTAAAATCGACGCTCGGACAACACCCGCGGGCGAAAGGCTTGGAGGACATTTGATGGCGGAAAGTGCTGCCACGCTGGAATACCGGCGCGATTTCTCGCTGACGATCGGCGGTCGATTCGTTGCCGGCGACGAGGTCATGGAGGTGATCGACCCGGCGACGGAAGAGGTCTTCGCCGTCGCCCCGGCCGCCGGCCGTGAGCACCTGGAGCAGGCGGTAAAGGCCGCCCGACACGCGCTGGGTGACTGGCGCGCGCGATCCTTCGAGGAGCGCGCGGAGCTGATCAGGCAATATTCCGTCCTTCTTCGTGAGCACAAGAACGAACTGGGCGCTCTGCTCACGCGCGAGCAGGGCAAGCCCATCGGCCAGTCGGTGGCGGAGTTCGAGCGGGGAACCGCCCAGGCCGACGGCATGGCCGGCATCGAAATCCCGGTGGAGGTGCTCGTGGAGGACGACAGTCGCCGCATCGAATTGCACTACCGGCCGCTGGGAGTCGTCGGCATCATCACGCCCTGGAACGCGCCGGCCGCGCTGGCGCTGGGTTCGCTGAGCGCGGCGCTCTACACCGGCAACACGGTGGTTCTCAAGCCGTCGCCCTATACCCCGCTGACCACGCTCAGGATGGGCGAGTTGGCGCAGTCGGTCTTCCCGCCCGGCGTGGTCAATGTGCTCGCGGCGGGCAACGATCTGGGGCAGTGGATGACCGAGCACCCGGACATCGACAAGATTTCATTCACAGGTTCAGTGGCCACGGGCAAGAAGGTTCTGGCCACTTCAGCGGACACGCTCAAGCGCGTCACGCTGGAACTCGGCGGCAACGATCCGGCGATCGTTCTGGATGACGCCGACCCGCGCGCCATCGCCAAGTCGCTGTTCTTCGCCTGCTTCGTGAACAGCGGCCAGGTGTGCATGGCGGTCAAGCGCATTTATGCGCATGAGAGCGTCTACGATGAATTGTGTTCGGCGCTGGTGGCGGAGGCGAACGCGGCGAAGGTCGGCAACGGCCTTGAGCCGGACACCAAGCTTGGACCGTTACAGAACAGAATGCAGTTCGACAAGGTCTCGGAGATTCTTGAGGAGACAAAGGACAACGGCGCCACTGTCCTCACCGGCGGCGAGATTCCCGACCGGCCGGGCTACTTCATCCCGCCGACCCTGGTTACCGACGTGAACGACGACAGCCGGATCGTCAGCGAAGAACAGTTCGGCCCGGTGGTGCCGATACTGAAGTTCACCGATCCGGAGGATGCCTTGCGGCGCGCCAACGACACCCGTTACGGCCTGAGCGGCTCGGTCTGGACCTCGGACCCGGCACGCGGCAAGGCGCTGGCGCAACGCATGGAAGTCGGCACGGCTTGGGTCAACCAGCACCGGGCGGTGTCCGCCTACGTGCCATTTGGCGGCGCCAAGCAGTCGGGTCTCGGGCGCCAGTACTCCATCATCGGGCTGAAGGGCTACATGGAGCCGCAGGTGGTCAGCGTCTCGAAGAAGTGAGAGCGCGGACCGGGTGAATGATAGTGAAGCGGCGAAGTACCATCGACTGTCGTGGGAGCCTGCGGCGAACGGTCCGCCGCGTTCGACCGGCGGGGCAGGGTTTCCGCCACGGTTTGCCATAGGGCTCTGATCGGATGGAGGAGCGAACATGCTGTTAGGCGAGATTCTGAGGGTTGCCCTGCAGTCCATTCGGGCGAATATTGTCCGATCGTGCCTGACCATGCTCGGCATCATCATCGGCGTGGCGGCCGTCATCACCATGTTGGCCGCCGGTTCCGGAGCGCAACAGCAGATCGAGGAACAGATCGACGCGCTCGGCGCCAATGTGCTCAACATCACGGCAGAGACCTGGTTCCTGCGGGGTGTCGCGCGTGATGCGCTGACGCTTGACGTTGAAGATGTATGGGCGTTGCGGGAGCAATCCCGGTACCTGGACGCCGTCGTTCCGACGCTTGAAGATCGCGGTCAGATTACCTTCGACGGACAAAATTCGAGTGTCCGCCTGGTCGGCACGACGGCCGACTACACCGATATCTTCAACTACGATGTTCGATACGGCCGCATGTTCACGGAATCAGAAGATGTGGCGCGCCAGCGTGTCGCGGTGGCCGGTGCGGCGATTCCCCAATACCTGGGAATCGAGAACCCGCCGGACCTGCTGGGTCAGCGAATTTTCATGCGTGGGATTCCCTTCACCGTGGTCGGCATCCTTGAAGAAATCGGCGGAGATTACAACAGTCCGGACCAACACGTCATTCTGCCGGTGCGAACAGCAGAAACCCGGGTATTCGGCTCGGAGGATCTGGAAGACATCAGCGTGCGTGTGGTCCCGGATGTGTCCCTGGAAACCGCCATGGTGGACGTGGAACGCGTGCTTCGTGCCGAACACAAGATCCTTCCCGGTTTTCCGAACGATTTTGCGATCTATGACCGCAAACAGTTCCTCGAGACCCGGGAGGCGGCGCAACAGACGTTCACCATGCTGCTTGCGAGTATCGCCGGCGTGAGCCTGCTGGTCGGCGGTATCGGCATCATGAACATCATGCTGGTGTCGGTCACCGAGCGTACGCGCGAAATCGGCATCCGCATGGCGCTGGGCGCGACGCGTTTCAACATCATGTCGCAGTTCCTCATCGAGGCCGTCGCGCTGTGCCTGCTGGGCGGCGCGCTGGGCGTGGGCGCCGGCGCGGGCATGGCGGTGCTGATGTCGCGCACGGCCGGATGGGCTGTCTTCATTTCGCCGGAATCGATCCTGCTGGCCGTGGCCTTCAGCCTCGGCGTCGGGCTGTTCTTCGGCCTGCTGCCGGCCCGGCGCGCGGCGTCGCTGGACCCGATCGAAGCGCTGAGGTACGAGTGAACCCACCTTGGGAGGCATGATCATGACACGTCTGGACCCGATTCATCCCCGCGAAGCGGCATGAGATAACTTGGCTGGAGTCTGGGGAAACCAATGGCGCTGACGCGCGAGTCTACAACTCTTTCCACATTCACGCCCGGTCGAGGGGCCATTCCACCCTATCTCGCCGGCCGTCAACCGGAACAGGAGCAACTCGTCCGTCAGCACGACATTCTGGCTTCGGGCGGGCGCGTGTCGCGGGACATTGTTCTGCTTGGGCCCCGCGGCAACGGCAAGACCGCGTTGTTGCGGTGGTTCGAAAACGAGATTGTGCTGCGCGGCAAGATCGATGCCGTGTGGGTGACTCCCACCGAAGTAGCATCCGCGGAAGAGTTGGCGGCGGCGCTTGCCCCCGGAGTCGGGCCGCTCAAGGGCCGCGTCCGGGCGTCAATGGGGCCGCTGTCCGGCGAGTGGGCGTTTGGCGGCGAGCGTCATTCGAGTCTCAAATCGGTGCTTCTCGCCCGCTGTCGCGGGAAACCCCTCGCAGTGTTGCTGGACGAGGCTCATCGGCTGGACCTGGCGATGGGCGAAGCGTTGCTCAACCTGAGTCAGGAAGTTGGCAACCGGGCGCCGTTCATGCTGTGTCTTGCGGGAACGCCGGGCCTTGAGGACCGGCTGAATCGAATGGGCGCCACCTTTGCGAGCCGCGCGGCTGAACTGCGCATACGGCTGCTCGATCGGGATGCGGCGGAAGCGGCACTGGCGGAACCGTTAGGCGCCAACGGCATTTCCATTGACCATGATGTTCTGCAAGCGGTGATTCGCGCCACTCAGCGGTACCCGTACTTCATTCAGGAGTGGGGCGAGGCGCTGTTGATCGCCGCCACCGGAGCAATTATCACGCCGGACACTTTCAAGTCGGCCAGCCCCGCCTTCAACGGCGTTCGCGAACGCTTTTACATGGGGCGTTACCGTGAGCTGGAAGACGCTGGACTGCTGGCGGCGGCGGAGGCCGTGGCCAAAGCGTTCGCCAGGGCGGATGCCCCTGTGCTTGGAAGCGCGGCCGTCGATCGGGCGTTACGGCGTGTCGGGGCTGGTCTGGCAGAGCGCCAGGCGCTCAATGCTCGTGGCTATATCTGGGTCCCGCTGCACCCCGACTACGCAAAATTGTTCGGCGAAGCCGACGTCTGGGAGCCAGGCATCCCTTCCCTGATGGACCATGTCCTGAAGAAAGCGGCCATCCGCGACGCAACCTCATCCGCCGCACAGGACGCCGTTTGACCGCTGGGACGCGAAGCGAGCGGCGCGTCGATGCGTCTGCCGAACCTCCGGCATGGCTTGCTTAAACCCGATACGCGCGATCGAATTCATGGGTGCGATGAAGCTGCGATGAACAAGCTGGAAACGGTCACCGGCAAGTCGGGCAAACTCCCGGCATTGCGGTGGTCGACCGTGGTGTAAACTACGCTTCCGCTTCGAATCCGGGAAGAGATACCGATGACAGACGACACTTCCAAGCCCGGAGCGCCCGGCGTCTCCGGCAAGCGCCTCCTGATCAGCGTAGTCGCAGCCGGCGCCGCCGGTGTGCTGCTGGTCTTCGCCGTGATCATGCCCGCGGAATACGGCATCGATCCGCTGGGTACCGGGCGCCTGATGGGCCTCGACTCCATGACCGCCGAGCCCACCCGCACGATCGAGGTCACCGATGTCATCGGCGGCAACGAAACCGTGTCGGAAGTGGAAATCCCCGACTACGGCGATCCGGTGCCCCTGCCGAATCCGGCGGTGCACCAGGACGAGACGGTGGAGCCGCGGCGCACGACGATGGAAGTCGCCATCGGCCCCTTCGAAGAGACGGAGATCAAGACCGTTCTCGGCGAGGCCAAGGTCGTTCTTTATTCCTGGAGCGTCGACCGGGGCGACATCTACTCCGACTTCCACGGCCACGCCCCGGAATTCGGCCCCGATTTCTTCGTGCGCTACGAAGAGCACCAGGAAGGTTCCGGCAACGACGGTTCGCTGGTGGCTCCGTTCACCGGCGAGCACGGCTGGTACTGGTTGAACTACAACGAATACCCGGTCGTGGTGACGTTGACGGTCGAAGGGTATTACGACGACATGATCGACTACGGTATTTTCTAGTGCTGCGTCAACCTGACAGTGCCGTATCTGCGCGTCCACAAGCGTGCAGATGCGCGGCGCCGGCTCGCCGACGTACTTGGGATGCGTCAAGAGACGGCAATATTGCAGATGCGCGTCTGCGGCCACTGATCCAGGACTGTCAGCTTGATTTCGCGCCGGGAATTGCAAGGGGTCTTTCGGGAACGGCGAGGGTAGTGTCTTGAACGGTTGCGGGAAGTCACTTCGGGTGATCTGCTGAACTGGCGGAATGTCTCAACAACGAAATCCCCGGTACTGGGCGTCGAGCTGGTACACGACAAAATTCGCGCGACAGCCCATGCCGCCGGGATGGTACTGGCACGATGAGCAGTACACCTGGAGCGGACCCTACGAATCGGAAGAAGATGCCCGCAAGGACCTGGATGCCTACGAGAAAAACCGTCGGACGCCGGTGCTGAGTTCGTTTCTGAATTACTGAAGGCCATCTGTCCGGGATCGACTGGCCGCAACCGCACTTGGGCGTATGCGTGGTGTCCCGGTCGAAATAGTACCCTGCGCGAACGCCGGGCCTTGAGGACCGGCTGAATCGAATGGGCGCCACCTTCGATCGGACGTTACAGCGTGCCGGGGCTGGCTTGGCGGAGCGCCACGCGCTCAACGCCCGCGGCTGTATCTGGGTCCCGCTGCACCCTGACTAAGCGGAATTGCTTGGCGAAGCCGACGTCCGGGAGCCGGGCATCCCTTCCCTGATGGACCATGTCCTGAAGAAGGCGGCCGTTCGCGACGCGGTACGGCCGGCCGACCGGGACGGCGTCTGAGCGATGGGATGCGCCTGCCGGGGGGCACGGCCGATACTGCCACGATGAGCATTACACGTGGAGCGGTCCGTGCGACTCCCCGGGCCGTTCTTCGGGCCGCCCCCAACCCCAGCACCGACGGAAGCTACACCGTGTCCGGCACAATGAATGCAACCGCTCCCAACAGCCACCTCAAGTACCAAATGATCGAGACCGGACCGGGCAGTGCCAGAAACACATTCAGCGTCGCCGACCCGAACGTCGCCGAGCTCGCCGCCGCGCAAACCTGGCCCTTGTCCACGCAACTGAAGGTCGCGCTCGAGGACGTCAATGTGGACGGCGTGTGGGATGCGTTCGTGACCGGCGTCTCGGGCACAAGCGGCTTTGCCGGCGCGGTGGATCAGATCGTGGTGAGCCCGGCCACGGCCGGCGCAAAGCCCACCGGGCTCGTGGCGGTCGACGACGACCTGAAGAGCTTCATCGATTCGGTGATGGCCTGGTACCGGGATTTGGATCACTTCGACACGACAGTTACCGTGACCACGCGCGTCCTCGATGGAACGACCAGTCTGCGACAACTTCTCAACGTCCATTTGGAAGATTGCAACGACGAGTGGGGCAGTTGTTACATTTGGCGGGGGAAACTGGCAGACTACTATGGCGGCACGGCCGCATGCGTCATCGCCTTGGCATCGAGCGGAATCATTACCAATAACACGCAAGGACAACGGGTATCGAGGGTTCACGTGTGCGAAACAGTGGGGTGGAGCTTCTTTGGCGTCGCTCAGGTAGGACATACCATCGTGGATTTCGGCAGCGTATCGGAAGGAGCCGTCGAACATGTGGCCGACTTTGTCAACATTTGGGAAGCCGGAGAATCCGATCACGAGCCAGAGGACTTGGCGGACGTGCTGGAGAGTATTCTGGAAATCATGATCGGAGGTGACCTGGACGAGAGATTAGACGAGGTTCAACAGAGCTTGTTAAACCTCCACGCCTTGTTCGGAGCGCAGGGAAGAGGCACTGTCGACATCCCAGCCAACAGTGTGATCGTTACCAGGCGGCGCGTTGTAGAGACAGATTCTGAATGGAAGATAAATGGTCTGAATTGGCACGCGGCCCTGGAGTGGACGGTATTCGATTCGGAGGATCGCACATGGCTTTCAGGGAATCCGACCATCGCCGCTTACCAACGATCAGGCATGCTCAAGAGCGAGAGGAATCATCCCAGCGAGAGAAATAATCTGTATTCCGGGACAGTATCCGCGACCGGCCTGCCTAGCACCGTGTCCATCTGGCTGGCTCTGTCAAGAGCTGATCGAAAATATTGCGACTCGCTTGACTATCGTTGGCCTTGGGAGCGACTTGCAACCGATGAGTACAACTCGAACGGGTTCGCAGCTGGAATTATTGGCACCATCAATGGCATGACCGATGCTCCCATTGGCACCTATCTGTTTGGCCAAAATCCCGTTCCGGCAATCGAATTTCGACGGGAAATGTGCAATTGACTAACCCAGTGCACTGCAAAAATGGACTTTTGAGATTCTTGGTACGATCAATATGTTCATCATGGCACACAACGTGGACTGGTTGTGTGATCGTTGGAATAGCATATTTCTTTTTGAACAAGAGTACCATCCTGAATGTTTCCATTGCGTTTCTGGTGATTGGGACATTTGGTATGTCAGGAGTTCCAAGTGAGTGGGTTTGGCTTCGGGCGCTAAGTGTTCTGCCCTTTATCGCTGCGTACATGGCTGCTTTCGCTCTTCCAGCATGGGCTATGGTATGGCTGCTTCGGAAATTCGTCCCGGATCGAATTGTTTCAATCTTGGTTGTGGCGTGGTTGGCATGCTACATGTATTTGTTCATGATTGGTCCTGAACTTGAAGGCTTCTGATCCGGGTTACGGTAAAGATCGTATCGAGGGACGCCAGCGGTGAACTGGAAGTGGACTAACTCTACAGGGAGTACCCGATGATCGGTACCAGGCATGCGTGCAAACGAGACTGTTCTGGACTTTCTTCGGCTGGAAGCTTGCGCCGTAGAAAACTTTCATGGGACAGCACCTCACTTGACGCTGTTTTTCGGGGAAATATGGGACATCGCCACAATTTCAGCGTGATGGACAAAATACTGGATCTGATTTTCCACCTTGGACAATCGAAAACGTCCTACTGTGCAGGCTCCTGCATTATTGGGATCGATTTGGCGAAACACTGTTTTCAGCTGCACGGCGCGGCGGCAGAAAGGTCAGTATGGTTTCGCGAACAGTTGATGCGGAATCATTCCCAGAAACACGCAAGGACAACGGGTATCGAGGGTTCGCGTGTGCGAAACAGTGGGGTGGAGCTTCTTTGGCGTCGCTCAGGTAGGGCATACCATCGTGGATTTCGGCAGCGTATCGGATGGAGCCGTCGAACATGTGGCCGATTTTGTCAACATATGGGAGACTGGAGAACCCGATCACGAGCCAGAGGATCTGGCGGACGTGCTGGAGGATGTGCTGGGAATTACGATTGGCGGTTACGACTTCAGCGATACCAGTCATGAGGACTTGGATGAGTCAACTGAACAACGAATTTTTGAGGTCCATCAAAGCTTGCTCAATATGCATGCCTTGTTCGGTCTGGCGGGGCGAAGGTACGCAGACGACTATAGCGCCGGCAACGCGATCGTGACCAAGAGGCGTGTTGGAGGTCTTGGCTGGTTAGAAACCGATTGGGCATGGCACGTCGCCCTGGAGTGGACGGCGTTGATGGCCGTAAACCCGACTATCGCCGCCTACCAGCGGGGAATGCTTCAACTCAAGAGTGAACGAAATCATCCCAGCGAGAGAAATAATCTATTCGCAGGGATAGTACCCTCCACTGACCCGTCGATATCTGCGTTCATGTGGTTGGCGCTGGTGGAGTCGGATCGAAAATACCGTTCTTGCCCAGCGTTGGGTTATGCACTTTCTCGGGGGGACACCAATGTAGGCAAGTACAACTCCAATGGATTCATTGCCGGGATCATCGACTCCATTGGTGCCACGACCAACGCACCACTAGGTTCCTACTATCTCGGGAATGTTCCCGTACCTTCAAGACACTTTGAATCATACTGTCCGGCTTCGGATTGATACAAATTGAATCGCGGCATTGGAAGCAATGAGGCTAAAGCTTGATAATCCGAAAATGGTGTTAATACTCGCTTGTCTCATCGTTTCGGTGGTAGTAAGTGCGGCCTTTTACTTTCCAATAATTCCTGCTAGAAGAGGCACATTGGTACAATTTGCATTCTTAATGATCTCAAATCACCCTTTGCACTGGCTTGGGATTATAGGCTCTTCGTCTGTCTGGGTTGTACCAATCGAATTCTTGAGCAACACGTCACTCGTCACGTTTGCGTTTGCATTGCCTGCGATTGTAGTGCTGTTCTGCGGCAAGAGGTTCGCTCCGAACTGGTTAACCATCACGCTGATCGTCGTTTGGTGCGGATTTTTCTTTTGGGCTTACTTCGGTACTCCGCTTATCGATGGCTAGATCGCATTTTATCAAACCCGCAGCTCGCCAGGCGGACTTTTTCCACCGACGCTTGGGTTTGGATGAGCGATGGAGCTGGGGTATCGGCTGGGTGGATGAGAACGACTGGCGCGCCGCAATGGAGCGCACTTTCTTGACTTCGACGGTTTGAGCCCTTAACCATCGGTACAGATTTCATTGTTCTGCAAACCGCGATGGTCAAGGATTTCAGCGGAGTGTCAGACGGAGCCGTCGAACATGTGGCCGATTTTGTCAACATATGGGAAGCCGGTGCTACCCGGGCACCTCTGTACTTGGTTCACCGTCCTGCGCCACATGCGGGTTGTGCACTTGAACGCCTTCCCCGAATGCCACCGACCGATGGCGGGTTTGCCCGATCTTGCGGTCAATTGTGGACCGGCCGTTCGCGGAATCCCGGGTGTTCAGATCTATTGCTACCATTCTTCCACGACGGATACAATTGGGTCGAATACGCCATGCTGAACCAATCGGAGAAGGCCGATGTCACTCAATACCTATCTCTTTTTCGACGGCAATTGCCGTGACGCGTTCGAGTTGTATCGCTCGGTGTTCGGCGGCGAGTTTCGGGAACTTGAGACCTATGGCGACGGGCCGCCGGAGGTGACGGTGCCCGAGTCGGAGAAGGACCGCATCATGCATGTCTCCCTGCCCGTCGGATCGAGTGTGCTGATGGGAAGCGACACCGCCTCGGGGCACGGCCGGCCGCCGGTTCAGGGCACCAACTTCGCGATATCCGTCGGCGGAGAGAGCAAGGAGCATTGCGATGAGGTTTTCGCGAAGCTGTCGGAGGGCGGCGCGGTGGAGATGCCGCTGCAGGAAACCTTCTGGGGCGCCTATTTCGGTAGCTGGACCGATCGGTTCGGCGTCGGGTGGATGATCAACCACCAGCTTCCGCAGGAGTAGCGCCCGTCGCCAGGGCGTGTGGAACCAGGCTTGAAACCCGCCTGCCCCGGTCCGGGCACAGCCGTCGCCGATGCGTGTGGAATCAGGTCGAGTCCGACTCGCGTTCGTGGAGAATCCGCGAAGTTTCGGGTACGAGGAACAGCAGCACCAGGCCACCGACGACACCAAGGGCGCCGGCGAACAGGCTGGCTGCCGCCAGGCTGAACAGTTCCACCAGCAGCCCCGCCAGCAGCGGACCGCCGACCCAGCCGACGTCGCCGATGAGCCGCCACACGCCCAGGAACTGTCCGCGCTGGCCGGGGGGCGAGAGATCCATGCCGATGATCATCACCAGGCCGGTGCTCAGGCCGTTGCCCACACCCAGCATCAGCGCGGTCGCCAGCAGAGTCCAGAATCCCTGAACGAACGGCAGCATGGCCAGGCCGACGACAAAGCCGACGATGCTCGGAACGCCGGTCCACTTGCGGCCCCGGCGGTCCATGGCGATGCCCACCGGGTAGGATAGCGACACATCCACCAACGCGGCGAGGGAGTAGATCAACCCGATGGTGGCGGGCTCCAGGCCAACCAGCACGCCGAACAGCGGCACCAGAAGCTGACGCGAGGCACGCATGATCTGAAACACCATCGCAACCGATCCCGCGGTAGCGAATACCCTTCGGTTGTCCGAAAAAATTCGGCCGATGGTCTTGAGGTGCCCCGATCGTGCCGGCGAGTCAGGGCGGACGTCGGCGGTATAGACGAGCGAGATCAGAAAGGCGATCCCACAGAAGGCAGCGGCGCACAGGTAGGCCGCCGGGTAGCCGAGGGACTGGGCAACGATTCCGCCCGCCAGCGGGCCCACCAGCGCACCCAGGCGCTGGATCCCCGCATTCACGGCGGTGGCCTGCCCGCGCAGTTCGGGCGGGCAGCTATGGGTGATGTAGGTCAGCCAGCCCAGGAACCAGGCCGCATGGCCCGCACCAAGGGGGACCGCGAGCAGGGCGATCATCCACTGCTCGGTGGCGACCGCCATCCCGAACATTGAAGCCGCCAGCAGCACGAAACCGCCCAGCAGCACCGACTTGTCGCCGAAGCGTCCCACCAGCAGTCCGGCCGGCACGTCGAAGACCAGGACCCCGACGCCCCTGAGCGCCATCACCAGGGCGGCGAAGGCCGCGCTGCCGCTGACCTGCAGTGCGTACAGCGGCAGCAGCAGCAGCATCGCCTGGTTGGCGATCGCCGTGAACGCCGACGGCAGATAGACCGGGATCAGCAGTCGGTCATATGGAGCGGGCAGACGCACGGCCAGCCGTCACCGAGCCGAACGTCCGCGCCGCGCAGCGCCACTTCCTATTGCAGCACCGCGATGATGGAGTCGGCGACATAGTCCATGTTGGACGAGTTGAGCCCGGCGAAATTGATCCGGCTCGATTCCACCATGTAGACGTGAAACTCCTCCCGCAGGCGAATGACCTGTTCGCGGGAGAGTCCCAGGAAGGAGAACATGCCCCGTTCCCGGGCGATGAATGAAAAGTCCGCCGGTGCGCCGCGTTCGGCGAGTTTCTCCGCGAAAGTGCGTCGCAGGCGATCGAGCCGACCGCGCATGCCGCCCAGTTCGTCCAGCCACAGTGCGGTCAACTCCTCGTCTTGCAGGATGCAACCGACGATGGCGGCGCCGTGGTCCGGCGGCATCGAATAGATTCCCCGACCCATCTGCGCCAGGTTGGTCCGGGTGGTCGTGGCCTGGCCGGCGTCCCGGGAGACAATGCTTGCAAGGCCCACCCGCTCCCGGTAGAGGCCGAGATTTTTCGAGCAGGACGCGGCCACCAGGAGCTCGTCGACCCGCTCGGCCATGACGCGCGCGCCGCAGGCGTCCTTCTCAAGAGTCTCGGCGAGACCCTGATAGGCGAGATCCACGAACGGCACAACGCCGCGGTCGGCGAACAGGTCCGCAAGTGCGTCCCATTGTCCACGGGAGAGGTCCGCGCCGCACGGGTTGTGGCAGCAGCCGTGAAGCAGGACCAGGTCGTCGGGGCCCAGCTTCGAAAACGTACCGATCATGCGCTCGAAGTCGATGCGATGGCGGTCGAAGTCATAGTAGGGATAGTGCTCGAGCGTAAGCCCCGCAAGCCGGAGCAGGGGCAGATGGTTGGGCCAGGACGGTTTGCTCAGCCAAACGGTGGCTGCGGGCCTGGCGCGGGCGACGACATGGCCCAATACGCTCAGACCGCCGCTGCCGCCGGGGGTCTGGACAGACGAAATGCGGCTTGCCTCGAGCGCCGGGTGACCCGCGCCGTAAAGCAGCGTCTCCATGGCCTGGATGAAGCCGGCATTTCCCGCGATGCCGACGTAGCTCTTGGTGTCCTGTGCCGCGATGATGCGGCGTTCGGCTCGCTTCACGCATTCCAGCACCGGTGTGTGTCCGGCCTCGTCCTGGAACACGCCCACGCTCAGGTCGACCTTGGTGGCGGCCGGGTCGGCGCGAAACATCCCCATGATGCCGATGATGGCGTCAGGGGGCTGGAGTTGCAGATTTTCGAACACGGTCAATCCTTATGGTTGGGCAGGCTCCTGGGAGCCTATCGCGCGTAACGTTCCAGCAATGCGCGCACGTCTTCCGGCGGGTTGGTCATTTCGCGAATCACCCTGGCGCCTTCGGTGTGCTCGATCAGCGGCATGCCGACCCCGAACATCCGCTGCTCGGCCGTGCGAAACGCCTCGTCGTTCGTGGTGGCGACAAAGCTCTCGCGGAGGACTCGGACCGCCTCTTCCGGCGGGTCGGGCGGCAGGAACGCCGCATGACCAAAGGTGTTGATCGTCGGCTGCAGCCACTTGTAGATCTCGAACATCTCGCCTGAAGGCGGTTCGCCCATCAGTCGCTCGTAAACCTCTACGAATGTGGGGATACCGGCGGCGGCGGGTTCCGGCAATATGTTTCCATCCCGGTCCACCTGGGGGTTGTGCCAAAGCGCGAGCGCCTCTCCGGTGGAGACCAGCGGCTCTTCGATGGAAAAGCGGTACAGGGTCAGCCCGGCGGTCTGCATGTCGATCTCGCCCCGGCGCACGGCGTTGAAGACGTCGTTGGCGCCGGGAAAACCCGTGATATACGCGTAGTCCACGTCCAGCATGTCCAACGCCATCCGCCCCAGGATGTCGTAGTGGTGGGCCGGATTCTGGCCGCCGTACTTCAGTCCTTCCACGGTGAGAAGTTCCTGGGGTGCCGCCACGGCATCGCTGCGCACATACACCATGTTCGGGCTCTTGAGACCGCCGATCAGCGGCATCTGCGAAAAGTCGGCTCGTAAACCCGGCAAGCCGAGAATCTCCGCCGTCCCCGAGAATGGCGAGAACAGCAGCGTGTAGCCGTCGGAATCGGCAAGCTCGTACCCGAAATTCCAGACCCGCGTGCCGCCGCCGCCGGGAATGTTGCGCACGACCATGGTGGGCCGGCCCGGGATGTGTTCCCGCCAATGCTGGATGAACGTGCGGATCGCCAGGTCCGTTCCGGAACCCGGACCGCGGCCGATATAGACAGTGATCGTCTCGCCGTCGTAGAAGTCCCCCTCCGCCGCGAACGCGTTCGCGCCCGCCAGCAAGCCGGCTGCGCAGAGGAGGAGGGCTGATACCCGTCCGGGGACACCTGGATTGCTCTTCATGGCAACGCGACTTTATCATCGGGGCAGGCACAGGGGAAAATGATGAGAAAACACACTGCGACTTGCCTGATCCTGGTCCTGTTCGCCCCGGTCGGAATCCTGGCCCATCATTCAAGGGCGACGTTCTTCGACATGAACCGGACCGTCGAACTGGAGGGGGAAATCACCCGCGTGCAGTGGCGTCATCCGCACGTGCGCTACTGGATCCAGGCGGACCCCGCCTATGGAGGCGCCGAGTGGGAAATGGAGACCACCCCGCCCAGCCTGCTGGAGCGGCAGGGCATCAGTCCGGACATTCTCGCCGCGGGAACGCGCGTGCGCGTGGCAGGCCCGCCGTCGAGGTTCGCGGTCAATACCATGGAAGTGAGCCACGTGCTTCTGCCGGATGGCCGCGAGGTCCTGCTGCACACGGGCCTTGACCCTCGGTGGACGCAGAACGCGGTGCACCGGCAAACGCTCGGCTTCGACCCCGAAGCGGTGCGAGCGGCCGAAGCGGCGGCGCGCGGCATTTTCAGGGTGTGGAGCCGGATGGGAATAGGGGCCGACGACCGGCCGCAGTTCTGGCTCGGCAGCTATCCGCTTACGGAGTCGGCCAGGGCCGAAGCGGCGGCGTGGGATCGCGCCGTGGGAACGGATGTGGGCTGCAGGGGCAAGGACATGCCCTGGATCATGGCCAGCAACTGGCCGTTCGAATTCATCGACGAGGGCGACACGATCCGCTTGCTGGCCGAGGAGTTCGACCGGGTGCGGCTCATCCACCTGAACGGGTCGGCCGGCGAGGCCGTGCCTTCGCCCATGGGGCACTCGACAGGCTATTGGGAAAACGACGACCTGGTGGTCGTGACGACTCATGTCAATTCGGGCCAGATGGGCAGGGACGGGATCCCGCTGAGCGCGGACGTGGAGATTCTGGAGCGCTTCAGTCTCAGTCAGGACCAGCGGCGGCTGGACTACGAAATGACGATCACCGATCCGGCGACTTTCATTGAGCCCGTGACCATGACGTCGCACTGGATCTGGCGCCCCGGCGAGACCGTCAAGCCGTACAATTGCGTCGAGACGCCGGGTTCGTGGACGACCGTTGACCAGAACGAGTTCGGTTCGAGCCCGTAGCGGGCTCGCCGGAGCGCGACGGGATTGAACGCATGGCGTTTCGACATTCGGGCACGATGCACGACGGGTAGTCAGCGACGATGAGCGACAAGAGACGATGAGCGTACACGTGAATCGGGACGAAGTCGTCCCGGAGTTGCTGGCGAAGGGCGCCGCACGCCGACGGCTCATCGACGAAAACCGCGTCCCCGGGACGCAGTGCCGGTTCGATGTGCTGACGATCGACGCGGGAGGTTCGCTGGAGCTCCAGTTGCCGCGTCATGGCGTGGCGTGGGCACAGGTGTTGAGCGGTTCCCTCAGGGTGCGTGGAGACGGCGAGGACCGGGTTCTCGGCGAGTCGCAGCTCCTGTTCCTCGCCAACGCCTTCACCGGTCGGCTCAGCTCCGCCGGGGGCGCGGAATTGATCTTTCTGGAGGTGCCGAACGCCGGTCAGTTCGATTCCGGGTCGGCATCCGGTCTCCCGGGCGTTCAGAGCGCCGACCTCGGGTTGGAGCCGATGCTGCAATCCGAGCACGACGAACGCACACGCATCTACGTCGCGACCGCCGGGTTGTTCGGGACCAGGGCGCTGATCGGCGAACTGGTGGCCTTCCCGCCGGGTACCGTCAGCCAGAATCACCACCATGTCGGCGCGGAGCACTTCCAGTACGTTCTCCGCGGCGAGGCAACCGTGTACCTGAACGAAACGCCGCGTCGTCTGAGAGCCGGCGACCTGCTCTACAAGTACGATCGCGAGCGGCACTACTGCGAGAACGACGGCAGCGGCGAGCTGGTTTTCGTGGAGTTTTTCGTTCCCGGCGAGTACGAAACCGTCTGGGTCAATCCCGAGCGCAGTTGCGCCTGGTCCCCGACGGGCAAGAACGCCCTGGGCGGTGAGCCCAGCCGGCACATCGCCACCCACACGAGCGACGGCAGTTATCACCAGGACGTCTGAGAGGATGTCCCGGGCGTCCGGGAGCGCGTCCGGGGCGTAGCGCCCACGCCACGCCGATTTTCCGGATGTCCCGGGCGTCCGGGAGCGCATCCGGACTCGCCGGCTATTCGTGAAACAGTTGCCAGGAGGAATAGCCGCTCACGTCGCGGTCCAGCACCACCACGCCGGTTTCTTCCGCGTAGCTTTCCCACTGCTCGATCATTGCCTGCAGGCGCTCCGGATGGCGGTCCGCCAGGTCGATGGTCTCGGCCGGGTCGGAGCCCAGGTCATATAGCTGCCAGGCGCCCTTGCCGGCCGGTGTCCATATCCAGACGATCTTCCAGTCGCCGCTGTTGAGCGCGCGGTGGCCGAACATCTCCCAGCCGGTCGTGCGGTCGCCGTCAACCGCGTCGCTGCGCGCGCCCTCAAGCCACGGCAGCAACGACTGTCCGCGCATCGACTGAACCGCCGTTTCGCGTGCAAGGTCGACGCCCGCGAGGTCGGCCATGGTCACCGCCAGGTCCATCGCGGTGACGAGTTCGCCGTTGCGTTCGCCCTGCCGCGCGAACGCGCCGTGGTGAATGAAGGCCGGCGCCCGCAGGCCGCCCTCGGTCGGGTAGCGCTTGTACAGGCGCAGCGGGGTCGCCGAAGCCTGTGCCCAGCCGCGCCCGAGCATGATGTGCGATCCGGGCCGCCCCATGTTCTCGTAACGGTTGTCGAACGTCGCCGGAATCCAGTACAGCCGGTCCCCTTCGACCAGTTCCTCGCCCTCGGGCCCGTTGTCGGACAGGAACAGGATGACGGTGTTGTCGCGCTTGCCGAGTGCGTCCAATTGTTCCAGCAGCCGTCCCAAGTGGTAGTCCAGGTTTTCGACCATGGCCGCGTAGACTTCCATGCGGCGCGCTTCGACGCGCTTGGCAAGCGCGCTCAAGTCGTCCCAGGCCGGTATCGAGGGCGAGTCGTAGCGGGTGTGCTCCGCGGCGATCAGCCCCAGTTCCTGCATCCGCGCGGTGCGTTGGGCGCGAATCTCGTCCCAGCCGGCGTCGTAACGCCCCCGCGTACGCTCCAGCCACTCGTCCGGCGCCTGCAGCGGCCAGTGGGCCGCGGTGTAGCCGAGATAGGCGAAGAAGGGGCTCTCGCTGTCGCGGTCGGCTTCGAGGTACTCGATCAGGGTGTCGGTGTAGAAGGCGGTGGAGAAGAAGTCCGCCGGCAGTTCCTCGACCGTCTGGCCGTTCTCCGTGTACGTGGCGGCGCCCAGGTAGACGCCCGTGGCATCGGCGTAGTGACTGGCGCCGCCGTCCATCAGTGAAAAGCTGCGATCGAAGCCCCTGGCGGCGGGATTGTTGGCGCCGTCGCCGATGTGCCACTTGCCGACCATGTAGGTGTCGTAGCCGGCCGCATCGATCAGTTCGCTCACCAGGGTCACGTCCTCGGCCATCCTGCCTCGGTATCCCGGCAGGCCGTGAAGTTCCGGAGCGCCCGCCAGGCGCGTCCCGAAACTTCCCAGGCCGACCTCGTGCGGGTGCAGCCCCGACATGAGCATCGCCCGCGTGGGGCCGCAGGTGGCCGCGGCGTGGAAGTTGGTGAACTGGAGCCCGGAGCGGGCAAGCCGGTCCAGGTTGGGCGTGCGTATTTCGCCGCCGTAGGCGCCGAGGTCGGAATAGCCGAAATCGTCGGCGACGATCAGCAGGATGTTGGGTTGCTGAGCATGGGCCAGGCCCAGGATCAGTATCAGGGACGCGGCGACGGCGCCGGAACGAAAAAGGGTCAACAAATTATTCTCCCTCGGGTCGCATTATTCTCCCCCGGGTCGCAGGTTGTTCAGTCCGCCCAGATCCTCGCAGCCGTACGGGACGTAGGGTTCGGTGGTCAGCGAGTGCGTATTCCGGTCGGTATACGATCCCCGCATGTACAGCGGATCGTCGAAGGTGTAGTCACGGGTCAGCGTCCGCCCGTCCGGGCTCACCCGGAAGCGTTCCACGACATGCCACCGGTCGCTGTGCATGCGGAATCTCGGCCAATCCAAGTGTTCAAGCACGCCCGGCCGGAATCCGATCGTGTCCACGACCAGCGTATCGTCCTCCCACCAGCCGATGGAATGGCCGGTCACGCTCGGTTCGATGCCCTCGGGGTGTTCCGGCCGGTCCAGGTGGATCGTCCTGACGAGATCCACGTAGCCGTATTGCAAGGTGATCGTGCCATCGTCCTGGTAGATGTCGTTCGACTCCCGCTCGAATGCCCAGTCATAGACGATGTTGACCGTCTCGCAACGCAGCGCAGGGCTGTCGAAGTGCCGGACGCGGCCCTCGGCGGCCCGTGCGCCCGCAGGTGTCGGCTCGACCGCCGGCATATCCAGCGACGCCTGGGTGGAGACCCACGGACCCCGAAGATTGGGCTGGCCGTTGGGAAGCCGGGCCGGGCGCGACCGCGCGGCGTCTTCGGCAACCAGGCCGCCGGAAACCTCCTCTGCCGTCGGACGCCCGTCGTATTCGGAGAGCGCCGTCCCGTCTTCGAGAACGATCATGCCCACGTGACAGACATTGTCTTCCCGCCAGGCCGGTGAACCGTCGATGGACATGACCTGGCCCGGGAGCAGGGACTCGGCCGTCCAGCCGCGCCGCCTGAGCCGGCTGGCGGCGGCCATCTCGCAGCGCCAGTTGGTCACGGCCCCTTGATCGTCGGTCACATCCAGGTACAGATAGACGTGCGGATTGACGAACCTGAACTCCGTGAGCACCGCCTCGGCAAGGAAGACGTCCCGGCCGAGATCGAAATTCCCGTTGATGGCGTGATGGGCGGATGCGATCGGCGCCGCCGCGGCCAGGATAACCGCCGAAAGCAGGGCCGCACCGGGTTGTCTTCCTTCAAATATCATTCGCATCGATAACGGGTGCTGGGGTGCTGCACGATAACAAGACTTGCGTGGTTGAATCTACAGCCGCCAGGAACAAGCCGAAGCAAACAAATGGAGGACCCGCGTGCCAAACCGCCAATCCCGCATGATTGGCTGATCCAAGATATCATCAGCCCGCACCCGCGGAGCGTCGTCAACACCACGCGTGCGCCCGCACCTGCGTCTATGCCGCGCGAGCGAGAGCGATTGGAGCTCGTGACATGAGACGATTCCTCCTGAGCCTGTACGGACTGTTTGCCATCGCTCTCGCGACGACTCGGACTAACAGTCGCCCGCACGTGATAGTTGCCAGGAGCTCGAAATTGTGCTGACAGCGAGAGCACGCCTTCTATGGAACCAGACCAATTCCATGCCGCCCCAGAACATCCGGCAGGTCAGGGTGGTCCATCACCATGCCCGTCTCGGCGAAACTCAGCTTTCCCATCCCACGGTCGAACACGGCGTAGATATCCTCGCCGGTCAACCGAGAGGCATGAACAAGGCCATCGACATCGGCATGCTCCGCATGGATCGTATTGGCAAACGCTCGCCCGGCCATGTGATTCCTGGCATGAACCGCATCGGTCGGTACGCCGAGTTTTGTGCACCCGTCTCCTCGAAGGTCGAGCACGGCAAATACCGTTCCGGGTAGCATCGAGATGCGCGCCCAGACTCGATCCAATATCTCAGCCAGGGTGATTTCCCGCTCCCGCCGCTTCCGCATGAATCTGTCCCGCACCACAGTCTCGATGAAGGCGGTGGCGAAGTCGGGCGCGGCGTAGAGCACCGTGTAGCCCGCATTCCGGGTGCAGAATCTGGAATCTGCGGGGATTGTCCCGAGAGGCGATGCCCGGTACCGGCGCGGTATGATCCGGTAGCTGTCGGGCATCCCGGTCTTCAGGAGTACGGATTCGACCCGGTCCCGCGCATAACTCGCGCCAGTCACGTGAACGTGGCGCCGAATCCGGGCGCGGCGCCGAGCACCTCCTCCACGCGGCCGGCCTTCAGCACTTCGAGAGGCCGCGCCACGGTGTCTTCGAACGGCCATTCCTGAGTGAGGAATGTCCAGGCCAGTTCCGGGTCACCGATAATTTCCGCAACATCCGCAAGGCCCGGGATCACCTGCCCGGGGCCGAGGATCTGTGCTGTGGGAATGCTCAGGCCGCGCTTTGTCGACTTCCAGGCGAGGAGTGTTTTTCTGGCCGCCCAGTCGTAGACCGTGGTGCGCGACACCTCAAGCCGCGCCGCAGCCTCCGAAACGCCGAGAATGCCCCCGTCCCGGTTTCCGCGAACAAGGAACGGGCGCAGTTCCTCCGGCACTTCAATGCTGCTGCTTGCTTCCACTTCGCACTGTGCGGCCGCTGTTTCCAGCGCGACGGCCACGGCGAGACGTGCTTCCCGCGGGCGGTCGCGGACGAAGTCCCTGGCGTTGCGTGACAACACCGGGAATTCTTCCGCGAGAAACCCCGCTGCCTCATCCGTAGATCCGGTCGACTTGCCCATATTGTCCTCACTGCCGGTTCACTTGGCTGGAATAATGATCGCGCACGATGTTCAGTTTGTAAAGTTTGTTAGCCCTAAGTATCAATGTGGCCTTGCTGAGCGGCCAAACGATGCAAGTGCGCAGCCTCCACATTGAATGCGTATCAATTCGCAATAGCAGCTTGTCGATCCGGTCTCCCATGCTTAATCCACAGTTCGCAGGGCCAATGGAGTCTGAATCCTTCCACTTCGCCGCCGATGCGCGTGGCGGGACCGGCCCCGACATCCCCAGCCCCTCCAACAGCGCGGACAGTCTTGCAGTTTCCTTTTCGACGACCGTCAGGCGCGTGCCCAGCCGCCAGTGCGAGGCGACGATCAAACCTGCCAGCGTGACGCCGGTTCCGATGACTGTGCCGATAATGTCGATGGAAGCCATGCTACCACGGGCTCCTGCCTGGCGAATGCGACATTTGTGGCGCATTTGGACAGTTTTGAAGCTGCTCCTTCACCCGCGCAACAGCTCCAGCAATTCCGCCGTGCTCAGGCGCGCCGGCGCGTCGGCGCCTTCCAGCAGCCGGTCGGCGAGCTCCCGCTTGTGGCGGTGCAGATCGACGATCTGTTCCTCGATCGTGCCTTTCGTGACCAGCCGGTAGACGGTGACCGGGCGGGTCTGTCCGATGCGGTGGGCGCGGTCCGAGGCCTGGTCCTCGGCCGCCGGGTTCCACCAGGGGTCCATGTGGATGACGTAATCCGCGGCGGTCAGGTTGAGGCCGACGCCGCCCGCCTTGAGAGAAATCAGAAACGCGTCCCCCTCGCCGGCCTGGAACGCGGCGATGCGTTCGGCCCGCGCCTTCGCAGGCGTGGCGCCGTCCAGATACTGGTAGGGGACGCCGGTCTGGGTCAGGTGTTCCTCGATCAGCTTCAGGTGGCGCACGAACTGGGAGAAGACCAGCACCTTGTGCCGGCCTTGCCGCAGCTCGTCCAGCGTGGTGGCGAAGGTGTCGAGCTTCGAGCTCGGCGGGCCGCCGGGATGAACCAGCTTCGGATTGCAGCACGCCAGCCGCAGCTTCGTCAGGTGGGCCAGCACCTGCAGCCGGCGATCGCCGGACCCCGGCGCCGTGCCGGATTCCTCGCCGGCCAGGGCTTCCAGGTCTTCCATCGCGCGCAGCCGCAACGCCTCGTAGAGCGCCGCTTCCTCGGGAGACATCTCCACCTGGAGCGTGATATCGGTGCGTGGCGGAAGATCGTCGAGCACGTCGGACTTGATCCTGCGAAGCACGTAGGGGGCGATCAGGCGGCGCAGGCGCGTCCGGGCGGCGGCGTCCCGGTCCCGCTCGATGGGGAGGGCGAAGTTCTCCCGGAACCGCTTGGCCGACCCCAGCATTCCGGGGTTGAGGAAGCTGAACAGCGAATAGAGATCGACCACGTTGTTCTGGATGGGCGTGCCCGTGGTCACAAGTCGGAACCGGGCGGGGAGCTTGCGGGCGGCGCGGGCGCGCTTGGTGGCGGGATTCTTGATCGCCTGGGCCTCGTCGAGCACCACGGTGCTCCAGTCGGCTTCGGCGAGGACGTCCACATCGTTGTGCAGCAGCCCGTAGGTCGTCACCACCAGGTCGAACGGACCGAGATCCTCAAGCTTCCCGACCCGCGAGGCCGCCGGGCCGGTGTACGCCCGCACGTTGAGCGTCGGGGCGAAGCGGCGGGCTTCGTCGAGCCAGTTGGCCACCACCGATGTGGGCGCCACCACCAGCGCCGCGCCGTCCGCGCCGCGGTCGAGCAGCGCGGCGAGGGTCTGCACCGTCTTGCCCAGGCCCATGTCGTCGGCCAGGCAGGCCCCGGCCCCCAGGCGGCTGAGCCGGGCCAGCCAGCGGAAGCCCTCCTCCTGGTAGGGGCGCAGTTCGGCCTGCAGCGTGCCTGGCATGCGGGGTTCGAACGCCTGGGCTTCGCGGAACTTGCCGCGCCGCGCCCGCCAGCCGCTGTCGGCGTCGAGTTCCGTGCTGTCGAAGAAGTCGCGCAGCGTCAGCGCGGCGAGGCCGTGGAGGGCGACTCCTTGCTTGCCCTTGGGCCTGGACACGCTGCGCAGGTCCGCGAGCTGCCGCTGGAAAGCGGCGCTGAGCGAGACGAAAGCGCCCTCGCCGAGGGGAACGAACCTGGAGGACGGGTCCTGGTCGACGAGGTCGAGCAGCGCCCGCAGGCCGAGGACCTGCTCCGCGCCGACATTCAGTTCGCCGGTGGCGCTGAACCAGTCCGCCGCGGACTTCACCTTGAGGCGCAGCGAGCCGGCGTCGGCGCGGGCCGCCACCCGGAACGGCTGGCCCTTCGGCCACAGGCAGCGGGCGTTCGCGGCGTCGAGCTGGTCAACCAGCTCCAGGCAGTCGGCGGGGTCGGGCAATGTCAGCGTGGCGTCCGGACCCAGGGCCGACAGCATGGGGCAGGCCAGCATCAGCGCCCGCGCCGCCCGCGTTTCGGCGTCGAGGTCCCGTTGCGCCTGCACCGCCTGGCCGTCGAGCATCGCGAACGCCACGGTGCCGCCGACGCCGGGCTGGAACAGCGTGCCCGACCCGGCGACCGGTTCGACCAGCAGGGCGACGGTCAGCCCCGGGCCGCTCGGTTCAAGCCGGACCCGCGGTCCCGGGTCCGCCTCCACCTGTCTCGCCACGCCCGCTCCGTCCCCGATGATGCCCTGCACGCGAATCTCTCCGGCCATCGCGGAGACCGCTTCCACCAGGCGGTCCCTGGCTTCCACCGGCAATTCGACACCTTCGGGGGGAATGAACTCGCAGAGTTTCTTGTGGCGGGGCGTGAACCGTGTCACTTCGAGGCGCGTGTCGCCGGCCTCGCGGATGAGATGGCTTTCGGAGGAGGCGTCGCCGGCATGGGGTTCGACCAGCGCCAGCAAACGGCCGTCGCGTTCCCGCAGCAGCAACTCCGGGTCGCGCCGGGCGATCTCGACCGGACCGCCCGAATCGTCGACCACGTAGGGGTGGCCCGCCAGCGCGAACACGCCCGCCGCGGGGAGGTAGTAGTTCGGCAGATCGCTCCAGCGCGAGGTGTTGTGCACGATCTTGCTGGCCGCCGCCCGGTCCTGGTCGATCAGGAAGTCCATCGTTCCCGCCTGCGAGTAAAGTCTCTTGAGCGACACGGGACGGCCCTTGCTCCAACCGCCCGCGCGGGTGGCGCGCTGCTCCCTGGCCGAAGCGGTCAGGTCGCCCATCGCGCTGTATTCCAGCACCCACGCGAGGCGCGAACGCGCTTGAGCCCCCGCCTTCTTGCGGCGGGCCGATGACTTGCCGGCATCGAAGGCGACCTGCTCGATGCCGCGAAGGGCGAGCTCCCACTCCGCCGCCGGCGTGACGACATCCGCCAGCGTCCGCGTGCCCAGCTCGCGGTGAAGTTTCGCCGCAAGCGCGGCCCAATCGCGGGCCGCGCCCTCCTCGGCCGGTCCCGGGCCCGCCGCAAGCGCGCCATCCGCGGATTTCGCCGCGCGCTCCCAGCGGTCGAGTATCTCCATGCACTCGGCCGCAAGCCACCGGTAGCCGTTCGTGGCCGCGGCCGCTCCGTATCGTTTCAGCGCCATGCGCCGCCCGCCGGCCGCATCCTCCGGAAAGTCATCCCACCAGCAGGCGGCGATGCCCTCGACGAACCGGTCGAATGTGGCGGCGTATTGGCCGTATCCCCAGTACGGGGACCATCCGTCCCGCGCGCGAACGGCCATCACGACCGCTTCGATTATCAAACGATCGACATCCAGTTTGCTTCCGATTCGCAGCAGGTGGTCCAGTTTCGTGGCGTTGGCCGGCGTATGGTCCCGGACCAGGGACAGCAGCGACAGCGTGAAGGCGCTCGATGGGGGGAAGACGTTGCGCTTGCGCGTGCCGGCCTTCTCGGTCGCGATGGCTTCGTCGATGCGTCCGGCCGCCGCGGCGTCGTCGCCCCGTAGCGTGGCGAGCAGCGCGTGGGTCGCCGCCAATCCGCCGCGGGCCGGTTTGGACTCGCGCAGGTCGTCCGGAAGGCCCGCGAAGACCGCGAGCGCTTCGTCCCCGCTCCCCCGCAGAACGTGGATGAACGCGACGGCGGCGGCGTGCCGGGCAGGATCGGCGGAACTGTCGCGGAACGCCTTGAGAATCGGTTCCGGCGGAGCCGCCCTGCGGACCGTCTCCTTGAAGCAGGCCGCGAACGCGGGGTCGATGTGCTTCGCGGGCAGCGTGGCGAGAAGCCGGGAGACGCCCGGCCGGGTCAGCCAGCTCCAGTCTTCCGGTTGCACAATGCGAACCGCGGCGTCGATCCGGTCAAAACGCCCCGCGACCGCGTGGCAACGCAGCAGCATGGCCCTGTCGGCGTCGCTCATATGGTAGACGTAAGTCGGGGCATCGTATTGGTAAGCCTTCAGAATGGGATCGAGCTTGTCTCGGTCCCAGGCGCGCAGGGTCAGCCATGGCGCCCAGTCCGCGCTGGCCCTCAGCGCGCCCCTCCCGTCGTCTTCGCAAACGATGCCCGCGCCGGCCGCGGCCCCGCAGGCGGCCTTGTACCGGCTGGCGGGGATGGCGCGGCCCCCTTGCCGGAGTCCGACGCGGGCGAGCACGCGCGCCAACTGCGTGCGCGTCATGCCATTCGGGTACGCGATGCCGAAGGCCAGGGCGGCAAGCCGCGCCGGCCGCGCCAGCGCGTGGTACGGTGCGAAGAAGTCGGCCATCTCCTACCGCTCCCGCGCGTCGCTCGCACCGGCCGGGACCATCACGCGCGCCACCGCGACGGCGCCCGGCGGCTCATGGTGGCAGGCCGTGGCAAAAGTCCGGCGGCATTCGACCGGCGATGCATCCCGGCCGGCTGCGTTGCTCGTCGGTCAAATGTTCCCGATATTCTCCCTCCTCGCGCCTTGCCGGCCGTTCTCGCCTGGCAGAACGGTGCTCTGCCTCGCGTTCCGCGATCGGCTCGAACCCTCGCCGGTCTCGGTGCTCGCGGGACTCTCGCCACGGGCTGCTAACCGCCGAAGGCCGCGGCCACCCGAGGCACGAGCTGCTGCCAGATCAGCACCAGCGACATTCCCGTGAAGACCGCCAGGCTCAGCCAGCCGAACCACTTCGCGAACGTCGATGGGTAGAAGACCTTGTCTTCCTTCGGGATGACCGTGAAGCAGTAGTAGAGGTTGAGGAAGAAGATCACCGGCGCGACGAAGTACGCCAGCGCCGAAGCCACCAGCACCAGGAACACCGGGCGCGGCAGGCCCGCGATGATCGCCACCGACGTCACCAGCGAGAACACCATGCTGATCCGGTAGATGTTGAATTCGGAGCACCAGCGGCTGCGATGTTCGGCGCCAATGTCTTCCCTCGCCGTTCCGGGCAACGCCGCGGTGGCCGGAAAGAGGTTGCGGCAACACGCCCCGACCACCCGCGGCCAGCCGTCGAAGTAGTTGAACGCGGTGGAATAGGTGGCGGCCATCGCGCCGGCCAAAAACACGATCATCATGCCGGGGCCGACGCTGTCGGTGAAGATGCGGGCTATCTCGCCCATCACGGCATTGCCCTGGACTTCGCTGGGGAACAGCCACACCGCGGCCAGCAGCATGAAGATGCAGACGAGGATGAACGAGATCACGTGGCCCGCGCGAAAATCCCACAGGCCGATCTTGAACCAGCGGCGGCAGTATTCCTGGGCGTGGGGGGACAGTCTGGACGTGTCCACGGCGAGGTCGTCCTTGCCGCTGCTGAACGAGTCGAATCGCGCGGCGATGCCCCGCGCTTCCATTTCTTCGCGGATCCTGCCCATGCCGGCCTTCTTGGCCTTGCCCCACTCCGACGCCTGCAGCGACACGTCGATTCCGGTGGGCAGCAATCCGAGGAACGAGGCAATGATCAGCCAGGACCCCTCCGGGGTATCCAGCTGGAAGAAGTGCACGAACTCGCTCACCGGAGCGGGGTTGACCACGTAGACGCCCAGGCTGCAGACGATGAGGATTCCCGCGGCGACCTTCGTCACCAATTCCACGGCGGCGTATTTCCCGCCGAGAATGATGGCCACCGAGGTCACGCCCAGCAACAACCCGTACAGGGAGAGTTCGAGATCATCGGCCAACCCGGGAATGTCCCAACCCAGGTACTGCCTGAAAAAGTAGAAGACCACGGCGGCCGCGGCCACCAGCCGCCCGGCCTGGCCGATGGCCGACTGAATGACGGTGGTGATGAGCACGTACCAGACGGGAAGCTTCTTCCAGGCGGTGGAGTAGGCGTCGAGCATGCTGCGGCCGGTGGCGTGGGTGAAGCGAAACGCCATTTCGAAGCCGTAGTACTTGAAGATGTAGGCGATGGGTATGCACCACAGCAGCGCATAACCGAATCGTCCTCCGGCCACCGGCGCGGTCACCAGGTGGCTGGTGCCGATGCCGGTCATCATCAGGATCATGCCCGGCCCGAACTTGCGGATCAGGCTTGCCGGCGTCATGGAAGGGAGCTTCAATGACTGGAAGGAATTGCCGGACGGTGAAGTCTCGTTCGATTTGTCGTTCATTGGTGATGACTTTCCGGGACGGGTGCCGACGATATGGTACATGAGACAGGCCCGGACCATTCCGGTTAACCTCTTGCCCATGGACGTTTCCATCAAGGTGGCGAGTTCGCCCGGGGACCGGCTCAAGGCGTTCATGGTCCGGTGCGTGGTGTTTTGCGGCGAGCAGGGCGTCCCCTATGGCATCGAGCGCGATGAATTCGAGGACACCGCGGTTCACGTGCTGGGCGAGGTCGACGGCGAGCCCGTGGCCGCCGGACGGGTGCGGTTCCTGCCGGACTACGCCAAGCTGGAACGCATCGCCGTGCGGGCGCCCTGGCGGGGCCGTGGCACCGGCTCTGAAATCACGCGTTTCCTGATACGCCTGGCCGGGGAACGCGGTTATTCGAGCTACCGCATGAGCGCCCAGGCGCATCTGGAGGAATTCTACGGCCGGCTCGGCTTTCGCGCGGTCGGTGAAGTCTTCCTGGAGGCGGACATCGAGCATGTGCTGATGGTCCGGGAAGACCGGAACCCCCGTTCAAGCGATCATGGCGGCACGCCGTCCCGCAGTCCCTGAACGAACATGAATCGATGACCGGCGCATCCCCCAAACAACATCCCCCAAACAACATTCCCCATACAAGAGGGGCTATTCGTGGCGTAGCGCGCCGATGGGGTCCAGGTTGGCGGCCTTCGCCGCGGGAAGTATGCCGAATATCATGCCCACCGCCAGGGAGAAGCCGAGCGCCAGCGCGATGGACCACAGCGGCGTATGCGCCGGCGGGAACCCCGGGATGAACGAGGCGGCGACCGCTCCGATCCCGTAGCCGACGATCAGCCCGGCCAGGCCGCCGAGCAGGCACAGGAATAGCGCCTCCAGCAGAAACTGCAGCAGGATGTGATGCCGCGTTGCGCCCAGCGCCTTGCAAATGCCTATCTCGCGCGTCCGCTCGGTCACCGACACGAGCATGATGTTCATGATCCCGATGCCGCCCACGAGCAGGGAGATGCCGACAATCCCCGCCATCGCGATCGTGACGTTGTCGATGATCGTGTCGAACGTCGCTCGAAGCTGCTCGGCCGTCTGAATCCGGAAGTCGTCGGGGTCCGCCGGCGCAAGGTCATGCGCGTTTCTGAGCAGCCGCCCGATCAGCCGGACGACCGTGTCCATCTCGTTCAGGTCGGCGACGGTCAACTGAATCTGGATATCCGGGGACGTCCGGTTTCCCAGCATGCTGGCCATGGTGCTGTATGGAATCAGCACGCGGTTGTCGAGCTGTTGCCCGAGTATCTCGCCCTTGGGTTCCGGCAGTCCGATGATCCTGAGCCACTCCCCGTTGACTTGAATGAACTCGCCCACCGGGTTTTCGGGCAACCCCAGGTCTTCCCGCGTCTGCTCCGCGATGACCGCGACGCGCCGGCGCGTCCTGTTGTCGCTGTCGGAGAGGAACCGGCCGTACCGGGAGTAGTACCGGCCAATATCCTGAAACGAGTAGGTCGTTCCCAGCACGAACGCAAGGGCGGTCTGGGAGCCGTAGCGGATCCGGCCCTGCCCGGACTGCGAATACATGATGGGCGTGATCGAGTCGATGCCGTCCACGCGGTAGGCGACGAGATCGAGATCCTCGGGGGTAAGCCGTGCGCGGCGGCCCTGCAGACGTTGTATCACCGGCGTATAGGACTGCACCGTGATGCCGTTGCTGCCCAGTCCCTGCAATTGTTCGCCAATGGCGAAGCTCAGCCCCTGGATGATGGATACCATTCCGATGACCGACGCAACACCGATGACGATGCCGAGTGTCGTCAGGAAACTGCGCAAGGCGTGTGCGCGGATGGACGCGAGCGCGGCACGCACGGCTTCAATGGCGACGAACCAGTTCGAAATCGCCGGGCCCGCCAAGCGGCTGCCTATTCCGATGCCGTGGCCACGACGCGGTCCCCGTCGCTCAGGTTTCGCAGTATGCTGTCGGGTCCGACAATGACTTCGTCGCCTTCGTCCATTCCGTCGGCGAGGGCCTGCCAGGTATCGTCCGACAGGCCCACTCGAACCGTGACCTTGCGCGCTGTCCGGTCGTCGTACTCGAAGACGTGATGGGTGATGCGGTTCTCGCCGCGGTGCTCCTCCACAAGAATCGCCTGTATGGGCGCGGCGAGTATTCCGTCCCTGATATCGGTGAAGATTTCCACGCGACAGCTCATGCCGGGCCGCAGCACGACGCCGCGGGTTTTGTCCAGGCGAATCTTGACGGCAAAACTCAAACCCTGCGCGCCCTCGGCCACCTTCGCGGACACGGCAATCGAATCGATCACGCCTTTGATCGGCTGGTCCGGGTACGCGATCGCCACGATCCGGGCTGTCTGCCCAACGGCGATATTCGCGATGTCCGCTTCATCCACATTGACTTCGGCATGAATACTGTCGGGATTCGCGATGGTCATGAGGCTTGAACCGGGGATATTCGTCGTGCTGGAGATCGCCGTTTCGCCGACCTTGATGTCCAGCGACGTGACGGTTCCGTCGATCGGGGAAACAACGCGCGTCTTGCTGAGGCGATCCGCGGCCTGCTCAAGCTGCGCCACGGCTTGCGAAAGAGATTCGCGGGTGGATTGCAAGTCGATTTCGGCGACGCCCAATTCGTTGGTCGCAACAACAAAACTGTCGTCGTCGATCAGATTGCGCTCGTGCAGTAATTTCTGGCGTTCCCACTGGGTGCGCAGATTTTCCGCCCGCAACTGCTGACGCTGGATGGCGATCTCCTGCATCCGCACGGTGGCTTCGTTCTGCTCGACCGCAGCCCGGTAGATCTCGTCGTCGATCTGCAGCAACAACTGTCCCTGGGACACGCGGTCGCCTTCCTCGACGTACAGTCCGGTGACCCTGCCGATGACTTCGGTGGTGAGCTGTACCTCGTCTTCGTGCACCAGGTTTCCCGATGCCAGCACCGACGCCTGTATGCTGCGCGGCGCCAGAGTCGCGATCTGGACTTCGACGGCGCTGCTGCGGCTCCACCTGTATCCCGCGGCTGCCGCCACCGCGACGGCCAGGGCAAGTGCTGCAATTGCAAGAGTTCTTTTCGTCATTCCCTGTCTTGGCAGCCAGCCGCTCCCCGCGTTCGCAACAGCGTCGCACAATGGATTTCGCGGGCGCGAGTACGATCGGCGCAAACGTTAGCACACGCGGTTGCGCCGCGTATTCCGGCGCCCGAGGCGGTCGTTGCCCGATGGCGACGCGCCCCTGCTTCAGTCAGCGCTCCTGGGTGGCGGAGATATTGCGGTTAGAGCGAAAATCCGCGGCAAAGTTCTACTCATGAAGGCACGGCGAGTCGAGGTGGCGACTTCCGCGAAAAATCCCGATGCAGCGATTTCGCCGCATGACGGTCTACTGACCCCAGCGCGCCACCGCCTGGGCGTGTTCGGACTCCGGCGGCAGTTCCAGCAACTCCATGCGGACACCGTTGGGATCGAAGATATTCGAAAGGATTGCGTTGGTGCTGCTGGACCGCGCGTCCTGTACCTCGATGCCTCGGCCCCGCCACATTTCGATGGCGGCGTCCATGTCGTCCACGACCACGCCGAAATGGTTGAGCCCCGGTCCGCGGTTCTCGTTGGTGGACTGTAGTTCAACGAACGTGTTCCGGCTCACCTGAACGTAGACAAGGCCGATCTCGCCGGCTTCGTTTTCGATGCGAAACGCCTCCGGGTATCCCAGCGTCTCGGTGTAGTATTCGATCGCAGCGTCCAAGTCATCGACTGCGAGACCCACGTGATTGATGCCGACAATGCCGCTGTTCTGGCTCTGGCCGATGGCGATCTGGATGCCCATTCCGACCAGGATGCCTCCGACCAATAGACTTAGGGTGCGCATGACTGACTCCTCAGGTGTTGTTCACCGCCGTAGATTCGGTGGTTTTGTTGGTGAGAATGAAAATACTCCCATTCATTCGCCGGAAGCAAATCCGCGGGCCGAGATGCTTTAACGAGATGCTTTAACCGGAGTCGGTTCCGGCTGGCGCCGGTTGTCGGGGGCGCCGGTTGTCGGGGGCATCGGTTGTCGGGGGCATCGGTTGTCGGGGGCATCGGTTGTCGGGGGCGCCGGTTGTCGGGGGGCATCGGTCCGCGCCGGCATCGTTCCGGTTGGGCGAGCGTTTCCGCCCGAGTGCGATGTGGATCGCAAGGGAATTCGTTAGGATTGCGCCACCGTGGAAAAGGGGACGGCAATGAAGGCGATCTTGCAGGCGGAATTCGGGGGCGCCGATACGCTTCGGTTTGGAGAGACCGAGACGCCGCAACCTCGTGCCGGGCAGGTTCGCATCGAGGTGGCGGCCACCACGGTCAATCGGGCGGACTGCGTGCAACGGCAGGGCAACTACCACCAACCGCCCGGCGATTCTCCCATCCTGGGGCTCGAGGTCGCCGGTACCGTCGATGCGCTGGGTCACGGGGTGTCCGGCTTTGACGTCGGCGATCGTGTCATGTCGCTGGTGGGCGGTGGCGGTTACGCGGAGTACGCCGTGGCCTACGCAAGCCACGTCATGAAGGTTCCCGAGCGGCTCGACTTCCACCAGGCCGCCTGTGTTTGCGAAACCTACATCACCGCCTGGCTCAATGTCTTCATGCTGGCCGGACTCAAGGACGGCGAAACGGTGCTGGTTCATGGCGGCGGCGGCGGCGTCAATACCTCCGCGATCCAGCTCTGCAAGACGTTGACCCCCAACGCCACGGTCATCGTTACCGCGTCGACGGGGAAGGTGGAACGAGTCCGGGCGCTGGGCGCCGATCACGTAATCGACTACCGCACAGATGACTTCGTCGAAGGCGTGGCCGCCGCGACGGATAAACGCGGCGCCGACGTGATCCTCGACCACCTCGGCGGCCTCTACCTGAAACGCAATCTGCGCTCCCTGGCGCTGAGCGGCCGGCTGGTGATTATCGGCCTGATGGGCGGCGCAAAGTCGGAGATCAACCTCGGGCCGTTGATGGTCAGGCGCCAGCGGGTCATCGGCTCGGTACTTCGGTCCCGACCGGTCGAGGAAAAGGCTGTCATCACGAGGGAATTCAATGAGACCGTCGTTCCGATGTTCGCAGATGGCCGCATCGAGCCTCTCATTCACCAGGTCCTGCCCCTGGAGCAAGCGGCTTCGGCGCACCGGATGATGGAGTCCGGCGCGCACTTCGGAAAGATCGTGCTGGAGGTCTGATCCTCGCGAGCGTCGTCAGACCGACGACGTTCGTCAGTCAAACGCAAGGCGCTTCAGCCCACGGCAGGGTGATCGACAGTTTCCGTCCGCGCCCTCCGGCCGCTGTCCGCCGCTGGGTATCATTGAACGGTGGAAACGTTATGCCGAGACTGCGGCGCCCGGCCGGCCGCCCGCCCGACCGCCCGCCCGCCCGGCCACCCGCCTGCCGAAACCGGAACCTGCCCGGACTGCGGTTCCGGGCTTGTCGTTCGCCACGATGAACTCCATGACCTGACAATCGCACACCTGGACTGCGACGCGTTCTACGCCGCCATCGAGAAACGTGACCGGCCCGAATTGCGGGATGTGCCCGTTATCGTCGGTGGTCGCCACCGCGGCGTGGTGGCCGCCTGCTGCTATGTGGCTCGCACCTACGGCGTGCATTCGGCGATGCCCATGTTCCAGGCCTTGAGGGCGTGCCCCGAGGCGACCTTGATCAAGCCGGACATGGCGAAATACGTCGCCGTTGGTCGAGCCATCCGCGCGATGATGAAGGAAATGACGCCGTTGGTGGAGCCACTGTCCATCGACGAGGCTTTCATGGACTTGTCCGGCACGGCCTCCCTGCACGGAGCCAGTCCCGCGCAGACGCTGGCGGCACTGGCGCTGCGCGTTGAGGAAACGCACCGAATCACCGTTTCCATCGGTCTCAGCTACAACAAGTTTCTCGCCAAGATCGCCTCGGACCTGGACAAGCCACGAGGATTCTCGGTCATCGGCCGGGCCGAAGCGCGATCGTTTCTTGCCGATCAGCCAGTGACCCTGCTCTGGGGCGTGGGTCCGGCGATGCAGCGCCGGCTTGCGAAAGACGGCATTACCCGGATAGGCGAACTGGCGCGTCTCGACGAGTCGGCACTGGTGAGCCGCTACGGACGCATCGGCCGGCGGTTGTGGGCTTGCGCCCGTGGCAAGGACGAGCGGCCCGTGGAGCCGGGGCGTGAGGCAAAGAGCGTTTCCTCGGAAATCACCCTCGACACGGACGTTGCCGACCCTGATCAATTGCGCCCGATTCTCTGGCAACTGACCGAGACGGTGGCGCAGCGGATGAAGAAGGCCGGCGTGCTGGGCCGCGGTGTGACGCTGAAGCTGAGGACCGCGGACTTTCGCCTCCTTACCCGGTCGCGACGCCTGGATGGGCACACGCGCTCGGCCGAGACGATGTACGGTGTCGCCGAGCGATTGCTCACCCGCGAGGCCGACGGACGGGCGTTTCGCCTGATCGGCGTGGGTGCCCACAATCTGATCGACGCCGGCGAGTCGCCACAGGGCGAACTGCTCGGCGACGGGCAGGCGCACAGTCCCGTTGACCGGGCGCTGGACAGCGTACGGGAAAAGTTTGGCGACGCAGCGATCGCCAAGGGCCGGGGATTCGGGGTGAAGCTCAGGCGGCAGGGACCGTCAAAAGTGGAGTAAGTCCCAGCGTACGCTTCCGCCTGCAGCCTGAGTACACCGCGAACGCCAGGCAGGAGCGTGTGCGCCGTTCGGTGTTGCGGGCGACGAAATGCGGCTACAGTGCGATGACAATTTTGCCGGAGTGTTGTTCGCTCGCCATTGTGACCCACTTGCGGGGGGATCGGCGTCCAAATTGATCCTCGTTTCTGGCGACTTCGGGCGGAAATGTGCGTTTCGATTCGTGCCGTGGGTGCTATCGTGGTGTCACTTCCAAGCAGCGCAAGTCCGCCCTGTGGCGGACCGCAGGTGATCCGCTATGGCCGCTACGGCATTTGATACACTGGACGCCGCCCGCAGGCTCAAGGCGGCGGGCATCGACGCCGAACACGCCGAAGCCATCGTGGGGGTCATGGGCCGATCCGTCAGTCAATTGGTGACCGCAGAGCACTTCGATGCCGAGATCGCGAAGTTGCACGCCGGTAACACCGAGTTGCACGCTCGAGTGGACGCCGTGAAGGCAGTTTTGCAGACGGCAATCATGCGTTCGCACCTGATTTCGGTGGGAGTGATGATTGCCGCCATGGCGTTGGCGATGACAATACTCGGCATCATCATCACCCACGGCGCAGGGGTATAGCGGGAATTTGGTTGCGGGGAAGGTAGTGGCCTTTGTTCTTCCACCAGCATCCGCCGTCGGGTCCGGGACAACGTTCAGCCAGAAGTGGGTAGCTGGCGCTGGTTGGCGATGGGAACTACAGCGCGATAACGATTTTGCCGAAGCAGGCGCGTGAATCACGATTGGCGCAATATCAGGTCCAGAGCGGCTGGACCCGGGCTCTGGTCATCACGACGGGCGTGCCTTTCGGCTGAAGCGTTCGTAGCTTTCGGCGTCGCTGCGCGCCCACAAGAGCAGGCATAATCGTGCCCATGAACATGGACAACGTAATCGACGCAGGGCAGGCGCGGGCGTTCGTCGCGAGCGAGTTCGACGAGTCGATCATCCCGACGCTCGTCGACTACATCAGGATCCCGAACAAGTCGCCCGATTTCGATCCGGACTGGGCGCGCAACGGCCACATGCACGACGCGATGGCTCTCATCGTCGAGTGGTGCCGGTCGCATCCAGCGGACGGCATGAAGATCGAGGTCGTCGAGCTGCCGGGGCGAACGCCGCTGCTTTTCATCGAGATTCCGGGCGAGGTCGACGATACCGTCCTGCTCTACGGCCATATGGACAAGCAGCCGGAGATGACCGGCTGGAACGAGGGACTCGGCCCCTGGAAGCCGGTGCTGCGCGGCGAGCGGCTCTATGGGCGCGGCGGCGCGGACGACGGCTACTCGACCTTCGCGTCGCTCTCGGCCATCCGGATATTGCAGGAGCAGGGTATCCCGCACGCGCGCTGTGTGGTGATCATCGAGGGCAGCGAGGAAAGCGGCAGCCCGGACCTGCCCTGGTACATCGACCATCTGCGCGAACGGATCGGCGAGCCGAGCCTCGTCGTCTGCCTCGACTCCGGCGCCGGCAACTACGATCAGCTCTGGTGCACGACATCATTGCGCGGCATGGTCGCCGGCAATCTTCACGTCGACGTGATCGGCGAAGGCGTCCACTCCGGCGACGCCGGCGGCGTCGTCCCGTCGAGCTTCCGCGTTCTGCGCATGCTGCTGTCGCGGCTGGAGAACGAAACGGACGGTTCAATCCTTCCGGATTGGCTGCATGCGGAGATTCCCGTGCAACGCGTCGAGCAGGCGCGGACTGCCGCAGCCGTCATCGGCGACCGCGTCTGGGCGCGATTCCCGTGGTGCGAAGGCGTGCGGCCGATGGCCGGCGACCTGGTCGATCTCGTGCTCAATCGGTCCTGGCGCCCCGCGCTCGCCGTGACCGGCGCCGGTGGCCTGCCGGACATCGGCAACGCCGGCAACGTCATGCGGCCCGGCACGTCGGTCCGCCTGAGTCTCCGGCTGCCGCCAGGCATCCCGGGCGACGCTGCCGCCGCACGCCTGACCGATCTTCTGACGCGGGATCCGCCTTACGGCTCCCGGGTCCGCTTCGACGCGCATGGCAACGACGGCTGGAACGCGCCGCCGGTCGCGGCCTGGCTCGAGTCGTCGCAGACCTACTTCGGCAGGCCGGCCATGTACATGGGCGAAGGCGGAACGATCCCGTTCATGGCGATGCTCGGCGCGGAGTTTCCCGGCGCCCAGTTCCTGGTCACCGGCGTGCTCGGGCCGGAGTCGAACGCCCACGGGCCGAACGAGTTCCTGCACATCCCGACAGCGCAGAAACTGACCTGCTGTGTCGCCGAAACGATTCGGCAGCACGCGCTGCGGCCCCGGCAAGTGTCGTGAGCGCGGACGTGACGATACCGCTGCATCCGGAAGTATAGTCCGCCCTTTTCTGGCAACTTCGGGCGGAAATGTGCGTTTCGTTTCGTACCGTGGGTGCTATCGTGTTTCCACTTCCATACAGCGAAAGTCCGCCCTGTGGCGGACCGCAGGTGATCCGCTATGGCCGCTACGGCATTTGATACACTGGACGCCGCGCGCAGGCTCAAGGCTGCGGGCATCGAAGCCGGACACGCCGAGGCTATCGTGGGGGTCATGGGTCAATCCGTCAGTCAAACAGTAACGGTGGAGCATTTCGATGCGGGAGTCGCGTCCCTGCGGACGGAACTGTGCGCCCGGATGGATGTGGGTCACGCCGAGTTGAGGGCCCGGATTGAATCCGTTGAGACCAAAATGTGGAGGGTGCACCTGGTTTCAGTGGGAACTATTGTCGCCGCCCTTGCATTGGCGACGACGATTCTCGGCATCATCATCACCCAGGGCGGCGGGGTCTAGTGTCGAGTCAAGCCTGTTCTGTCGCATCAGCGATAGCCACGCGGTTCGTGGCAAGGCGCGTCCCGCCGGCAATATCGGGAATATTGCCAAGGGACGCAACGCCGCCACGGGCCGTGTGGCTATCGCCCTTCGGGAGCTCGCCAGGAGCGCCACTGCTTCGTTGCAGTCCTTGGCAATATTCCCGATATTGCCGGCGGACTGCGCCTCGCATTGGCGCTCCTGGCGAGCTCTGATGCGACAGAACAGGCTTGACTCGACACCAGGTAGACGCGCCCGGAAACTCCGGTCGAGTACGCCGTGCGGCGTCTTGCCGATTCGGCGGGTCAAACCATGGCGTGACGCCGCAGGCTTACCGCCAGTCTCCTCGCAGCGCCAGCACCCGTTCACGCAGATCGTCCGCGCTGACCTCTTCGGGGGGAACCGATTCGCCGGCGACGATGTCCACGCGGCTCCAGGGCCGCGACCACTGCCGGTGAAACGCTCCCTTGCCCTGGCGGCTGAAGAAGCTGCCCCACAAGCCGCGCAGGGCAGGCCTATCCAAAAGTCCCGGTCCGGTTGGTTCCGGTGAGGCTGAGCGATGGGTCCGACGGGGATGTGTGGCTGTAGCGGAGGGGTCGCCGGTCGGTCCAGGGCGGTGGGGAGGCGTTGAGCGGGTTTGCTCGGGGGTATGGGTTGGTGCCTGGGCGCTGAGTAGGCGCGGCGCGCACGGGGATGCCGCGGCGCGGCCGGGCGGTGCGCCGTCGGGGGTCCGCGGGGTGCCCGGTCAGGGCGGCGCGGGGGTCAGGATGGCGTCGAGCGCATCCTGCGGGCGTGCGGCGTAGTGGCGGTTTGCCTGGGGGATGTAGTCGAAGTGGCCGATCGCGCGCACGATGGAGATCGCGGCGTTGCTGAGCGCCGCCAGGTTTTGCGGCAGATGCCCGGCCGCGGCGCGGCAGCGGTCCTCGTCGTAGCTGAAGTCGCGCACGTAGTGAACCCGGTTCTCCACTTCCCAGTGGCGGCGCACGATGTTCAACAGTTCGTCGGGTCCGGCCTCCTCGACGCCGAGCGAGGTGAGCCCGTAGGCGATCTCGCGGGTGCTTTCCCCGGTCTTGACCACGACGCGCTCGCGCTGCACGCGCAGCGCCTGACGGCGTGCGGGCAGATCGCACCGCCCGTCCCACTTGGCGGGCGTGAGGTCGAAGGCCGCGCAGCGGCGGGTCTCCAGCCGCCCATGGGCCTTGTGCAGCGCCTCGGCGCTCCAGCGCGCCTGGCTCCAGTCGATGTCCGCCAGGTCCTCGCGAATGCTCGGCTGGTTGCCCTTCACGGCGGTGATCGCGTAGTCGGCCTTGCACTCCTCCACCAAGCAGCGCGCCGTGTCGTGTTGGGCGTGGATGGCGTCGAGCGTGACGACGCGCCCGGCGAGGTCCAGTTGCCGCGCCAGTTCGCGCACCGCCGGGATCTCGTTGCTTTTGGCGCCGATGCGCACCTGCCCGAGCACCAGGCCGCTGCCGTGCTCCACCGCGGCCACCATCATCTGGCGTTCGCCCTCGGTCCGCCTGGAGGCGCCGCGCACGTCCTTGCCGTCCATGGCCACCGGCGCAAGCCCGGCATGCTGGGCGCTCCAGGCGCGCAGCGCCCGATCCAGAGTGTCCGGCGGCAGCTTCGAGAGGATGTAATGGAAGGTCGAGGCAGCGGGCACTGTGTAGCACTGGCGCGTCGGGCTGAAGAACCCGCCCACCGCACGGCGCTGCGCCTCGTCGAGCCGGGCGGCGAACTCCCCGAACGCGCTCACGCCGCGATACCCGGCCAGGCGCGCCGCGATCATGATCGTCAGGTAGCTCGCCAAGCTGTAGCGCTGCCCGCGCCGTTTGCGAAAATCCTCCATCTCCCCGAGAAAGTCGTGAAGACTGCGCAATTGCCCCGCCGGCATCGGCGCCTCGCGCACCTCCACGGGCTCGCGCCCATCGCGTAGCGCCTCGCGGGCGCCGGCTTCAAGCTCGTACACGTAAACCTCCTTGGGCTGGCCGTGCTCGCGCCACCGCGCCGGGCTGCCGTACACCCGCGAATAACCGCGCGTCAGGCCCAGCATCCGCCAGTTCGACGCCCGGTAGCAAACCCCCGAAAACCGCGACGGGTCCACGAACGTCTCCGCCAACAGCACCGGGAAACCGTGCATCGCGCGCATGTCCCCCGACAGCCGGCGCAGACTCAGACCCAGCACCCGAGAGGCCAGGTTGCGTACCTCCCCCTTGCCCACCAGCAACGCGAAACGGCTGTTGTTCGCGATCAGCTTCAGCCGCCGAAACTGCCGCTCCGGCGGCCAACCCAGCCACTCGTCCCGAACCCCGACCTTGAACGCGCCCGCCGTCCAGCCCAGCAGCGCAACCCGGCTCCCGCCGCATACCGCCACGTGACGCAGCGACTGACCGAACAATCCCTTGTACGGCAAATAGTGAAACTCCCTCATCAGCGCGTCCCAACGCCGCCGCTCCGCCACGCCGCGCACCGGGCGCACCCACACATCGCGCAACTTCAACCGGCCACGGGAAAACACCGAGATCACCATGACCCCCTTTATGCCACAACGACTTCTGAATAGCCAGACCTTGCACAGCCTGACCGCTTCCCTCACCGTTTACAGCCTCAGGCTATACGCCCCGACTTTTGGAGAGCCCTGCCGCGCAGGGCCATGGGCACCACAGGTACCGGCGTTTCAGCTATGATCCGTTCGATTCCCGACCGGAATTCGTCGATCTCGCCGTCGTAGGTCAGGTGGCCCTCGGGGAAGATGCACAGCAGGTGGCGTGACTCAAGCGCCTTGCGGATCTCCTCGAACGCCGCCTCGTAGGTATCCGGATCGGCACGCTTCGAGGTGATGGGAATGGTTCGGCCGGTTCGAAAGACGAAGTTCAGCACCGGGAGTTCATAGATGCTCCTGGCCATCACGAAGCGAATCGGCCGCCTGATGGCGCCCGCCAGGAGCATCGCATCCACGTAGCTGACATGGTTGCAGATAATGACCGCCGGGCCGCGTTCCGGAATGGCCTCCAGCCCCTCGTGGCGGACGCGGTACATGGAGTGCGAGAGCAACCACACCAGGAACCGCATGGCGAATTCCGGCACCTGCCGGAAGATGTAGCCCGCCACCGCGGCGTTGGCGATGGCCACGAACAGGAACAGCGCCGGGATGCTGCGGTCCAGGTAGACCAGCCAGAAAATCGCCAGCCCGGATCCCGCGACCATGAAAAGCGCATTGAGCACGTTGTTGGCGGCGATGACCCGGGCGCGCCGGTCATCGGGGGTGCGCGACTGGATGTTGGCATGGAGCGGCACCACGAACATGCCGGCGAATATGCCCATCAGGCCCAGGTCGATGAGCAGCCGCGGCGTGCCTTCGCCCGCCAGGAATTCGCTCGCCGTGCGCAAATCTCCTGTCCCGAGTTGGCTGACGGCGAGGGAAGAGTCGATCCCGAGCTGGCCGATGGCGAAGTAAGAGTCGATCCCGAACAGGCTGATGCCCGCGGCCCCCAGGGGCACCAGCCCGATCTCGACCCGCCTGCCGGAGAGTTTTTCGCACAGCAGCGAGCCCACGGCGATGGAAACGGTGAAAAAGGCCAGGATCAGCGTGACGACGCCCGAGTCGCCGGCCAGGTGCAGCCGCGTCAGGTTGGCGATCTGGGCCAGGTAGACGGAACCGATGAGCCAGAACCAGGACACCCCCAGCACGGACTGGAATACAGCCTTCCTCTCCGCCGCCAGGCGTATCAGCCCGCAGGTTTCGGTCACCGGGTTCCAGGACACGGACCCGCGCAGCGCCGACGGCGCCCGCGGAATGCCGAGGCTCGACAGGTAGCCGGTCACGGCCACCATCACCACCATGACCGAAAGAAACAGCGATACGCCGCCGCTGTTTTCTCCGGCGCTCGCGCCGCCGATGATGCCGCCGGCGATGGTGCCCAGCAGGATGGCCACCAGGGTCCCCATCTCCACCATGGCGTTGCCGCCGACAAGTTCCGTGTTGTGAAGGTGCTGGGGAAGGATCGCGAACTTGAGCGGCCCGAAAAACGTCGATTGCACCCCCAGCAGGAAAACCACGGCAAGCAGCGCGGTGATGTTCTGCACGTACAGCGCCGCCGCCGCCAGCACGGCGACGACGATTTCCCCGAGTTTGACGTAGCGGATCAACCGCGACTTCTCGTAGCGGTCCGCGAGCGTTCCGGCCGTGGCCGAAAACAGGAAAAACGGAAGGATCAGCAACCCCGCGGCGACATTGACCAGCAAGTCCGTGGCGTCCTCGCCGATCATCCCGCCGTAGACGAGAATCAGCGTCAGTGCAAACTTGTAGAGGTTGTCGTTGAAGGCGCCGAGGAACTGCGTTATGAACAGCGGCAGCAGCCGCCGCGTGCGCAGCAGCCCGAACTGGGAAACGCGTCCCGCCGGCGCCTGGCGGGCGATAGCCGAGGGATCGTCGCCGCCGACGGTGTGATTTGCTGACATGGGGAGTTTGGGGCTGGTGTACGCGACCGGAGACAAGCGTAAAGAATTGTGATTGTAGCCGACGCGCTGTCGACGGCTCGCGATTTTCCTCCTAACGTCACGCTCTGCCGTTGCTGCCGTTGCTGCCGTTGCTGCCGTTGCTGCCGTTGCTGCTGTTTGGGCGTTCGAATGCCGCCAATATGCGTTTGCCGCCCTGTACTATCTCGCGGCGGCGGAAACGGACCGGCCGTTACCCGTGCGATCCGGCCGCATCGTGAAAGCAAGTTCAGTGAAACCGTTCAAGTGACGTGCTATAAGAACGGCGGTTAAGGAAGCTATAAGGAACGCGGGAGCAAATCATGGCGAGCGTAGCTGAAGAACGAATACGGTCCACAACCGCCGAGGACACCCTGGCGAGGAAGAGCCGGGATGCCGACGTCATATCCGGCGGGCACCTGGTGGGAGCGGCGCTGAAGAACGCGGGCGTGGACACCATCTTCACGCTCTGCGGCGGGCACATCATCGACACCTACGACGGCTGTATCGACAACGACATCCGCATCGTCGACGTGCGTCATGAACAGGTGGCCGCCCACGCCGCCGACGGCTATGCGCGCCAGACAGGCGGCCTCGGCTGCGTGATAACCACGGCGGGACCGGGATTCACCAACGCGCTCACCGGAATCGCCACCGCGCTTCGTTCGGAGAGCCCGGTGCTGCACATCGGCGGGCAGGGCGCGCTGACCCAGCACAAGATGGGCTCGCTGCAGGACCTGCCCCACGTGGACATCGCCGCGCCGATCACCAAGTTCTCCGCCGGCGTGCGCTCCACCGAGCGCATCGCCGACATGGTCGCCATGGCCGTTCGGGAGTGCTTCGCCGGCGCGCCGGGTCCGAGCTACCTGGAAATCCCCCGTGACATCCTCGACGCGGAGGTGCCGGTTGAAAAAGCGGTCATACCGCGGCCCGGGCATTACCGGGCCTCCACCAGGTCCATCGGCGACCCGGCCGATATCGAGAAGCTGGCCCAGCTCCTGGTGGAATCCGAACGCCCCGCCATCCTGCTTGGGACCCAGGTCTGGATGTGCCGCGGCCACAAGCAGGCCATCGCGCTGCTCAAGGGCCTGAACATTCCCGGCTACATGAACGGCGCGTCCCGCGGACTGCTGCCTCCGGGCGATTCACACTACTTCCACCGCACCCGCGGCGACGCCTTCAAGCAGGCCGACGTCATCGTCATCGTCGGCACGCCGTTCGATTTCCGCATGGGCTACGGCCGGCGGCTGCGCGATGACGCCACGGTGGCGCACATCGACATGGACTACAAGACCGTGGCCAGGAACCGGGATGTTTCCCTCGGCCTGGTCGGCGACCCCGGCGCGATCCTGGGCGCCGTGCTCGACGCGACCACCGGCCTCACCGACAACGGCGCCGCTCGCCGAAGCGATTGGCTGGCGCATCTGCGCGGCATCGAGAAGGTCAAGACCGAGCGGCTCATGCCGCTGTTCCTCTCCGACGCCGAACCCATCCATCCGTACCGGGTGGCGTGGGAGCTCAACGAGTTCCTCACCGGGAAGACCATCTACATCGGCGACGGCGGCGACGTGGTCACCATCAGCGCCCAGGCGGTGCAGCCGCGCGCGCCGGGCAACTGGATGGACCCGGGGGCGCTGGGCGGCCTGGGCGTGGGCACCGGCTTTGCCATGGCCTCGGGGCTGGCCCATCCGGACAAGGAGGTGCTGTGCTACTACGGCGACGGCTCCTTCGGCATGACCGCCTTCGACATGGAGACCGCCAACCGCTTCGGCGCGCCCTACATCGCCGTCATCGGCAACAACTCCGCCATGAACCAGATCCGCTACGGGCAACTGGCCAAGTACGGCGAGGTGCGCGGCAACGTGGGCAACCTGCTGGGCGACGTGCCCTTCTCGAAATTCGCCGAAATGCTCGGCGGTTATGGCGAAGAGGTGCGCAGCCCCGGCCAGATCCAGCCCGCGCTGCAGCGGGCCCGGGAATCGGTGGCTTCGTCCGGCAAGTCGGCCGTGATCAACATCTGGGTCGATCCGTCCGAATGGGCGCCGGGCACCAAGCGCCAGACCATGTACAAGTAGTGGCCTTCCGGCGGCGAGCATTCGTTTCGACAGTCGTGCGTGCAAGCGTATCGAAGGTCGTGTATGGGCGCCATGCAGCCGCGCGCCGCGAAAAATGCAATTGCGCGCCAGTAGTTAATTGAAATCAATCGGGAACCACACCATGGACAAGGCCCTCTCCGGCATACGCATCCTCGACATGACCCACGTGCAGGCGGGTCCCACCTCCAGTCAGCTCATGGGTTTCCTGGGCGCCGACGTGATCAAGGTGGAATCCCCCTGGGGCGACGCCACGCGCAAGCAGCTCGTGGACATCCCCGGCGCCGACAGCCTGTACTTCACCATGCTGAACTGCAACAAGCGGTCGATCACGCTGAACCTGAAGAACGACAGGGGCAAGGAGATCTTCACGAAACTGCTCCAGTGCTGTGACGTGGTCATGGAGAACTTCGGACCGGGTGTGCTCGACCGGCTGGGATTCGGCTGGGAGCAGGTCCACGAGATCAACCCGCGGATCATCATGGCCTCGATCAAGGGATTCGGTACCGAGGGCCCGTACGCGGCGTTCAAGGCCTACGAGAACGTCGCCCAGGCCATGGGCGGCGCCATGAGCACCTCCGGATTGCCGGATGGCCCGCCGGTGGTGACCGGCGCGCAGATCGGCGACTCGGGCACCGGCGTTCACCTCATGGCGGGCATCCTGGCGGCGATCATCCAGCGCGAGCGAACCGGTCGCGGCCAGTACGTGGAATGCGCCATGATGGATTGCGTGATGAACCTGGTGCGGGTCAAGTGGCGCGACCACCAGCGCCTCGACCACGGCCCGCTCGCCGAATACTGGAGCCAGGACTTCGAGGACTTCACCCCGCGCGCCGGCAACGACTCCGGCGGCGGACAGCTCGGCAACGCCATCCAGTGCAAGCCCGGCGGCCCCAACGACTATCTCTACGTGGTGGTCCAGGAGCACGTCTGGAACGCGCTGGCCAACCGGATCGGCGGCGAGGAACTGGTGAACGACCCGCGCTTCGTCAACATCGACGTGCGCCGCGCGAACCAGGGCGAGATGTGGGAACTGCTGACGGAATTCGCGAGCAATTACACCAAGCGCGAACTCATGGAAGTCCTCAACGAGATCGACGTGCCCTGCGGCCCCATCATGAGCACCAGGGACCTGGCCAACGACGATCACGTCAAGCTGCGCGAGATGTACGTGGAACTGGATCACCCGCAACGGGGCAAGTGGTACAACCTCGGGTGCCCCATGAAGCTCTCGGACTCGCCGGTGGAGGTGACGCGGTCGCCGATGCTGGGCGAGCACACCGACGAGGTCCTGAGCGAAGTGCTGGACTACGGCGGCGACGAGATCGAGGCACTCAAGACGGCGGGCGCGTTCACGCGTTAACGCATCGGGCCGCATCGACGTTCTATGGACGTCGATTGGATCAATGACATGAAGGAATCGCTGAAGAGCTTTCTGAAGAACCCGGTTTACATAGTGCTCGCGGTTCTCGTGATATGGAGCAGTTTACTTACGATCCTGCTTTGGAATGATCTGTCAACCGGCTGGGTTTTCTTTGTGGGCTTCGTGCTTGGAGTGATTTTCGGGTAGCCGTGAATGGAATCCGCAATGCTCGGACGATTCAAATTTCGATAGAGTGCCGGCGCGGCAAGAACACAATCAAACTGGCCGGATCGGCCGATCCGACAAGGAGTGACGATGCCTTACCGGCAAGAAACTGTACGTGCGATTCTGGAGCAGGCGAAGGTCGAAGGACTGAGCGCCTTGACAGCGCCCCAATGCAAGGCCGTCTGCGACGCCTACGGTATCCCCCTGCCGAGCGAAGGGCTCGCCCGGTCGGCGGACGATGCCCGCAGCGTGGCCGACGGGATCGGTTATCCGGTGGCGATGAAAGTCGTCTCCCCGGACATTCTCCACAAGACCGAGGCCGGGGGTGTTGTGGTCGGAGTTGCCGACGGCGGCGCGGCCGTGGCGGCCTACGAGGCCATCGTCGCCGGCGCCCGGGCGTACCGGGAGGGCGCCCGGATCGACGGCGTCCAGATTCAGCAGATGGTGGCCGGCGAGGCTCAGGAAGTCATCGTCGGGGCGGTCACCGACCCCAGCTTCGGCAAGCTGGTCGCCTTTGGCCTGGGCGGCGTGCTGGTTGAAGTGCTCAAGGACATCACCTTCCGGCTGGCGCCCGCCAGCGTGGAGGACGCTCGCTCGATGCTCGACGGCATCCAGGCGGCCGAGGTGCTGGACGGCGTTCGAGGGGCGCAAGCCGTGGATCGAGAGGCGCTGGCGGACATCATCGTCAACGTCTCCGAGCTGATCGGCGACTTTCCCGAGATTGCTGAAGTCGACCTGAATCCCGTGCTTGCCGGCGCGAGCGGCGCAACGGCGGTGGACGCGCTGATCGCTGTGGACTTCTCACCGCAAAAAGAACCGTTCAGGCCCAGCCAGCAAGAGATCGTCGCCGCCATGGACCGGATCATGAATCCGCGCGCCGTAGCGGTCGTCGGCGCCTCCGACGGCGAAGGCAAGATCGGCAACTCGGTGATGAAGAACATCATCAACGGCGGTTACGCGGGTGGGCTCTATCCCATCAACCCCAAGGCCGACGAGATCCTGGGCAAGAAAGCCTACAAGAGCGTCCTGGACGTACCGGGCGAGATCGACGTGGCCGTTTTCGCGGTGCCGGCGAGGTTCTGCGCAGGCGCCATGGAAGAGGTGGGCCGGAAGGGCATCCCCGGCGCCATCATGATTCCGTCGGGTTTCGCCGAGGTGGGCGAGACCGAGGCGCAGGACGAGTTGCTAGCCGTGGCGCGCAAGCACGGCGTGCGCATCATGGGCCCCAACATCTACGGCTTCTACTACACGCCGTCCAACCTCTGCGCGACCTTCTGCACGCCCTACGACGTCAAGGGAAAAACCGCGCTGTCGTCACAGAGCGGCGGGGTGGGCATGTCCATCATCGGGTACAGCCGCTCGACGAAAATGGGGGTGTCGGCCATCGTCGGGCTCGGCAACAAGTCCGATCTCGATGAGGACGATCTGCTCACCTACTTCGAGCAGGACGACAACACCGACGTCGTCGCCATGCACGCCGAGGACCTCAAGGACGGGCGCAGCTTCGCTGAAGTCGCCAAGCGCGTTTCGAAAAAGAAACCGGTGGTGATGCTAAAGGCGGGCCGCACCCAACTCGGCGCCAGGGCCGCCGCCTCGCATACCGGCGCACTGGCCGGAAACGACAAGGTCTACGACGACATCCTCCGGGCCAGTGGCGTGATCCGCGCCTACAGCCTCAACGACATGCTGCAGTTCTCCCGGGGATTGCCGGTGCTGCCGGCGCCAAAGGGCGAGAATATCGTCATCATTACCGGCGCAGGCGGCTCAGGCGTGTTGCTGGCGGATGCGGTGGTGGACCATGGGCTGTCGCTGATGAAGTTCCCACCGGACCTGGATGAGGCCTTCAAGCAGTTCATCCCGCCCTTCGGCGCGTCCGGCAACCCGGTGGACATCACCGGCGGAGAACCGCCGATCACCTACGAGAACACAATCCGACTGGGGCTGCGCGACGAACGCGTGCATGCGCTGATCCTCGGCTACTGGCACACCATCATCACCCCGCCCATGGTGTTCGCGGAACTGTGCGCGCGCGTCGTGCGGGAGGCCCGGGACGAGGGCATTCACAAGCCCATCGTGGCGTCGCTGGTGGGCGACGTGGAAGTGGAGGAAGCGTCCGAGTACCTCTACGAGCGCGGCATCGTATCGTGCCCGTACACCACGGAGCTACCCGTGGCGATCCTCGGCGCCAAGTACCAGTGGGCGAGGGGAGCGGGATTGTTGTAGCTGCGCGATTTATATTGGCGCGGATGCGTCTGGCTGGATGCGCCCCGCCATTCCTAGGCCTTCCAATAGTCCCGACAGTCGGGCTGTTTCCTTCTCGACAGCCGTCAGGCGCGAGCTCAGCCGCCAGTGCGAGGCGACGATCAGCCCGGCCAGTGTGACCCCGGTTCCGATGACAGTGCCGATAATGTCCATTGCAGATTGCCTGTTTCAATCGCCAGTTCAGGGGTTTCCCTGGGCGCGTTGCAGATCGATGTCTTGAGGGATTTCCAACCGTCCCTCGATTCGGCTCACGCGCGTGTTCATTGCCTCCAGGCTGGATTCGATTCTCTGGAGTCGCCGGTCCAGGGATGCATGACCGGACCACATGAAGGCTCCAACGGCGGCGATGGCGGCAATAATGATCCAGGAATCCTTGTCCAAAATTTCCTCTCCCGTCCAGGTACAAGGCAGGCAATGCACGTGTGTGGTCTTTGAAGAATATATCCCACCGCCGGCTGCATCCAAATGCAAGAATCCGGTGGAATTGGCCAGAAAGTGGTCGCCCGGTATTGCATCAGGCGCCCTGGATCAGCCTCCTTCAACTTCGAGTCGTAGTGCGGAAAGCCCCCGGACTACCGTCGACCTGCGTCGCGTAACGCCTTCCAATCCATATCGCCCAGCCGGCAACCGCGGCGTGCGGTCAGCAACCCGGCGACGGCCGCGCGAATACGTGCTGCATCTTCGGTCCGATAGGGCACCAGGCGTGCCACGGGGATCCCATGCTGCGTGATGACGACTTCCTGACCGCCACGGACATAATCCACCAGGGCTGACAGGCGAGTCCTGGCCTCGAACATGTCTGCTTCAACCATCGTGATTCCTTTCTTGCCGAATTTCGCGGTCAGACTTCCCGGCTCAGGTGCTCCAGCGTGTGTGCATGCTGCTCCCAGTTGCGGCCATCGAATGGTGCGATGACAACTTCGCGAGGTTGCGGTTCAAGGCACCTGACGTTGACGGCGAAGCCGTCGGGATTGGATCTGGGAACATAGAATGACTTGATCCCGCACGTCTTGCAGAACAGGTGCTTGGCGATGCCGGAATTGAAAGTGTATGTGGAGAGTTTCCGTTCTCCCTGAAGCAGCCTGAATCGAGACTTCGAAACGATCAGGTGCAGATAGCCCGATTTCCCGCAAATCGAGCAGTTGCACTCCGTGCACTCGATGCGTTCCGGCGCTTCAACCTCGAAGACGACGGATCCGCAGTGGCACTTGCCCGTGTAGATCACCGTTTTCCTGCTCCGTAGCCTCGTGCCCGCGAGCACCGCCGCGACATCGGCTGCCGGATCGTTCCGGCCAAGACTGGGCTGACTCTACTCCCCACCCTCCGTGACCTCCGCAAGCCTTCCGGCATGGTCCAGCTCATAGGGTGGCGCCTCTCCCCCCGGTCCCATCAGGTAGTGATCCATCCACCGAGTCATTCGCATCGCGTAATCGAGCTGTGCGGCGGTTCGGCTGTTGCCGTGGCCTTCGCCCGGATAGATCACCAGGCGGACGGGTGTGTCCGTGCGCAGCTTGAGCGTCCGGTAGAGCTGCAGCGACTGGCTCGGGTTGACGCGAGTGTCGCTGTCGCCGCCCAGGATGAGAAGCGGCGTACGCGAGTTGCCGGCATGGAAGATCGGGCTGCGCTCCAAAGTTAGTTCCCAGTCGTCCCAGGGCCAGAACCGGGTATGTGCTTCGTAGAGTTCCCGCGGAATATCGCCCGATACAAACTTGGACACCAGGTTCGAAATGCCCACAAAGGCGACGCCCGCGGCGAAGTGTTCGGTCAGCGCCGTCGATCCCCACATCGTGGCGTAGCCGCCGTAGGACCCACCCGTGATGCCGACGCGGTCCGGGTCCACCAGGCCGGTGTCGACCAGGTGCGCCTTGGCGTCGACGATGTCGTCGAACTCCTTGCCCGCCGGATCGTAATGATCGAGCTTCGAGAATTCCACACCACGTCCGGTGCTCGCCCGGTAGTTGGGATAGAACAAGGCATAGCCCCTGGCCGCGAGCGTCTGCGCCGGCGCGGAGTAGCCTGACATCCAGCCGTTGCTGTAGTGAGCCTCGGGCCCGCCGTGGATCACCAGGATCAGCGGATGGCGATCGCCGGGCTCGCTCTCAAGCGGCCGTACCAGCACGCCCTCGATTTCGAGCCCGTCCCTGGCGGTGTAGGTGACGGTTTCCTGCACCGCCAGCGGCCTGTCATCCAGGCCGGGATTCGAGGTAACGTTCGCCATCGGGCGCCCACTGGAAGCCGCTGGCCGTTCCCGGCAATTCGGCGGCCACGGCTTCCGGCTCCTCCGCCTCCAGGTCAACGACCCAGACCCGTGTGAACCGAGACGACTCGCCATACACGACAGCTCTGAAGCCGAGATTCGACAGCTCCTCGTGCTCGGACGGATTACCTTCTGTCGCGAGAAAGGCGATGTGCCGACCGTCGGGCGACACCGAGAAACTCTGGATGTTCGCATCGTGAGAGTAGAGGCGCTGCGATTCGCCGCCGGCGACGGGTATGCCGTAGAGCGCGCGGAACTCATCGTCGTCGTTGCGCTCTGCCAGGTAGTAAACGGTCTCCCCGTCGACGGACCAGGCGATCTGCCCGATATTGACCTCGCCCGTAATGAACCCCCGTGAGCTGCCCTCAAGATCCGTGATGTGCAGTTCGCGGTAGGCGCTGCCGTTTTCGTCGACGTAGGGTGTCCGAGGCACGCTGAGGACATAGGCGATATGCTGGCCGTCAGGGGACAGCACGGCCGATGCGACCCGCTTGAGGGTCACGATGTCCTCAAGGGTCAGTGGTTCGCCCTGGCCGGATGCGGCGCCCGTGTGCCCGAGGAGGATCAGAGTCAGGATGATAAAGGGTCTGCGGCTCATTTCGTTTCCCCGCTGTGCGAATCGGGCCCAATTCTACCTGCTGACACGGCGGAAGCGCGTCATGGTAGCCATTGAACCGGCTTGGTGCGCATAATGACCAAGACTCTGTTCATCAAGGATACTCATGCACTTCAGAAGCCTGCTTTTCGTCCCGGGCAACAAGGAGTCGATGCTCCGCAAGGCGATGAATTTCCGGCCCGACGCCCTGGTTCCGGACATGGAGGACTCCGTACCGGACGCCGAAAAGACGAATGCGCGAAGGACGATAGCGGCCTTGCTGCCGGACCTGGCAGGCACGGGCATCCCGGTGATCCCCCGAGTCAACGCGTTGGACACCGGCTGGACGGCAGACGACCTTGCCACCGTGGTCGGTCCGCACATCTATGGAATCTCAATTGGAAAGGTTCACGTTCCCGATGAGGTACACCGGGTCTCGGAGCTGTTGGACGGACTCGAAAATAAGGCAGGGCTTGAGACGGGCCGGATCAAGCTGTTTCTCTGGCTGGAGTCGGCAAAGGCCATGGTGCACTGCTACGAGATCTGCAGCGCGAGCCCGCGGATCGAGGGTGTCGCCTTCGGCGGTGAGGACTTCACCCACGACATGGGCATCGAGCGCCTCGAGGACGAGTCCGAAGTCGCCGTGGCGCGAAACCTCCTGTGCATTGCAGCCCGAGCGGCGGAAATCCAGGCGCTTGACACGCCCTATTTCCGGTTCAGGGACGAAGCCGGTCTGCGGGAAAACTGCGCGAAAGCGAAGCAGTTCGGCTTCAAGGGCAAGTTTGCCATTCACCCGGCCCAGATCGAGGCGATCAACGAGTCCTTTGCGCCATCAGAGGCGGAGATCGAGTACGCGCAGCGTGTGGTCGCGGCGTTCGAAGATGCCGAGCGCGTCGGACGCGGGTCCACCTCGCTGGAGGGCAAGGTGATCGACGTTCCGGTAGTGAAGAGGGCGCGGGCGTTGCTGGAATTGGCCGATGACGCCTGATGGGCCGAATCTGACCTTCGCATCATGAGTCTTTCAAGTAAGCCTCGCCGTGGAAGCCTGGTGATCGTCAATTTCGAGCAGGAAGGTATACTGACAACGGTTCCGCGAAAGCGGGTTGAATCTGCGGGAAAGCGCCGCAGTCCCCTCAATAGGCGATGACAAGCTGTTGAGGGTGCTTGTAAGGGCCCCACTCTCGAGTGGGGCCTTGTCTTATGTGACGAACGTCCGTTGAAGCGCCTACTTCGCAGTGTACGAGTACGCCACTTCCCCCTGAACGCGCCCGTCGACCTCGTCTTCGGGTAGCCACGAGCGGATGTAGTCCACGGTCACGCCGTCGGGGGCGACGGTGACGTTCAGGTAGCCGGAGTTGTCCAGGACCGTTCCGGAAAGGTAGGAGTCCTTGTTGCGGCCGAGGTACCTGTGATCTGCGGGGTTGGGGGCGGTCTGGTAGACGACCCCGCCGAGTTCCTGGTGGGCGAACAGGTGGTCGTGGGCCTGGAAGAAGATCGTCACGCCGTGCCTGACCATGAGCTGGTGCACGGGCAGTTCCCAGTCAGGCCGCATTTCGTCGAAGTCCCAGGTGCCGTCCTCGCCGTGTCCGCCCCATTCGTACATCGGCGCCCGCTCGATACCGCCGCGTCCGGTGCCCAGGATGTGGTGGGCAAAGACGAACTTGTATTTCGCGTCGCTCTCTTCGAGCGTCTGCCTGAACCAGTGGTACTGCTGATCGCCCATGGTCGCCTGCCAGCGGTTGTCCGCGGGCAGCGCCAGCTCGAGCCACGCCTCCTCCATCTCGCTCCAGGGCGGAGACGCAAGCGTGCCCATGGCCATCCCGCCCCGGCCGACGGGGTTGATCGCGACCGGCGAATGCCAGTAGGGAGCGATGGCGACGAACAGCGCATCGCCCCAGGTAAAGGCGAAATAGTCGCGCAGCAGGCCGATGCCCTCTACGGGCTCGGGATTTCCGGTGTAGAACTCGTCCGGGGCTGGCGACGGCAGCCATCGGACTCGTGCGTTTCCCGCAAAGATGGATACGTCGTGGAGCTTGGTTCCCAACAGGTTCCGCCGCGCCTCCTCGTGGTTGCCGATGACCGAAAACAGTGCGGTCGAATGCGCCATGAGGCCGAGAAAACTGCGTTGATACAGGTAGACGTCATCGACCGCGTGTTGCGTGAAGATTTCCCTGTCACCCTGGTAGTAGTCCGCGATCATGCGCGACACGTTGAAGTCGTCGCCCAGCATGAAATACAGGTCCGGCCGGTCGCTCGCGACCTGCTCCATGGTGCGGGCATAGAGGCCCGGGTGGTACATGGTCTCGGTGCGCTCCGGGTGGGAATCCCCCTGGACGCCGAAGGTGAACGTGCTGCCCGGCGGCCGCTGGGTGTGGAACGTGTGCTCATCGCCGGCCAGGAACTCCGTGTCGCCCTCACCGCGGTAGTTCACGCGGTAGAAATACCGCGTATCCGGTTGCAGAGCCTCGATGGCGATCTCGGCGGTGTTGTCCGATGAGGCTTCCACCGGGCGCGTCTGGCCCACGTAGTTTCCCGATTGCTCGCCATATTCGACCAGGACATCGGTACCGGCTTCAGCCAACGCATGAACCGCAATGGAATCGGCCGTCGGCCGCCCGAGAATGATGTTTTCCGGGTTCGTTCCCTGAGCCGGGATCCGGAAAACCGCCGCCACGGTCCCCAGGGTCAGGGCGACTCCCATACCAAGTGCCAGAGGTCGTCCAATCATGATCTTCTCTCTCATCCCGGTGCGTTGGCGGAATACCGAATGCATCCAATACTACGTCACCACGCGTCTGCGCCGGGCGCACACTCGCAAGGGCGCTGCCAGGCCCTGACAGCTCAGGCCGTGTGGATCTGCAGCGGCCCGTTGGACTGCTCCCCGCCCGAGGTGTAGTTGACGATCATGTCCGGCATGATCGGGATGCGGTTGAAGATATGTCCGTCGAGGGCGTTGGAGATGGCGCAGACGATGGCCGCCGCCGCCGCGCCCATGGGCGGTTCGCCGATGCCCCGGGTGCCGACGGGGTTCTGCGGTTCGGGGAGGTCGACCGCCTCCCACGCCATGGTGGACGGAACGTCCAGGTAGGTGGGCGGTTTGCACTGCTCGAACCCGATGTTGCCCGGCAAGCCGTTCTGCGGGTCGTAGATCTGCCGCTCGTACAGCGCCATGCCGATACCCCAGACTGTGGCGCCCTTCATCTGCTGTGACAGCCCCTGCGGGTGCAGGACCGTCCCGCAGTCGGCCACGGCGACGTAGTCGAGCAGGTCCACCTCGCCGGTTTCGATATCGACTTCCACGGCGGCGAATCCGCAGGCCAGCGCCGGCACGTCGCCCTCCATTCGCAGGTTGTCCCTGGCCACGCCCACCAGGCCGGTTCCGGCGATTCCGGCCACGGCGAGCTTGGTCACCTGGTGGAGTTCATCCGGCACTTCTTCGCCGGAGAACTTTCCGCCCAGCTCGATGGCGCGCTGCGCCGCTTCGGGATAGGTCATGGAGCGGGATGGGTCCGCCGTGGCGAACACCCGGTGATCGCCGATGTCGTAATCATCCGGGGAACCGCCCAGGTCCGTGGCCACAATCTCCTTGAGCTTGGCGATAGCGTCCCAGGCGGCCACCACGTTGGTGCGCACCATGGTCCAGCAGGTATTGCTGCCGGTCTGCGTGGATGCGATGGGCAGATGGCGCGTGTTGGCGCCCTGGTGGACGATGCAGTTCTCCCAGTCGCACTTCAGCAGCTCCGCGGCCGCCCGGGTGGTGCTCGCGTACGAATAGGTGCCGAGGTTGCCGACGCCGCTGTGCAGGTGCAACTTGCCGTCCGGCGTGAGCACGACCAGTCCGTCGTAGCCGCGGCGGCCGACGTCGTGGTAGGCCTGCCCGATGCCGACGCCGTAGATCTTCGAGCCGATTTGCCGGCCGCTGAGCTGGCGCTTGTTCTGCCAGTCGAACATCTCCGCGCCCCGGTCCAGCGCTTCGGGCATGTAGGCGCTGGTGACCGGGATCTGGTTGCCGCCGATGCGGGCATCGTTGGTGGGGGCGTTGATCCTGCGCAATTCAAGCGGATCGAGACCCAGCTCACGGGCGGCCCGGTCCATGAACGGCTCCAGCGCCGCGGCGATCTGGTTCTGCCCCGGGCCGCGCTGCGGTCCCCTGGGCGTGGTGTTGGTCAGCACCGGGATGCCGCGAAAGCGCATGGCAAGCGGCTGGTAGATGATGGAAACGGCTTGCGCCGCATCCACCGAGTCCCCGAACCCGCCATTGCCGCCGCCGTCCTGGACCACCGAGAAGTCGATGGCCGTCACGCGACCGTCGGCCCGGAATCCGATTCGCGCCCGGCCCTGGAACGTGCCGCGGGCCGATCCGATATAGAACTCCTCCGCACGGCTGATGCGCAGCAGCACCGGCCGGTCGATCTTCTTCGACAGCCGCGCGGCGATGCCCGCGGTCTGCGCCGCGGTGCCCTTGGAGCCGAAGCCGCCGCCGCAGAACTCGTTGACGTAGACCAGGTTCTCAAGCTCCACGCCGCACTGGCGCGCCAGGCTGGTCAACGTGGCGGTGAGGCTCTGGCATCCGGCGTGCACGTAGCACTTGCCGTTCTCCCACCAGGCCATGGCCGTGCGCGGCTCCATGGAATGATGCGAATTGCCCTGGGTCACGAAAGTCTCGTCGTAGGCCAGCGCGGCCTCGGCCAGGCCGGCCTCGACATCGCCGTAGGACCAGCCCACCGCGGACTCGCCGAACGGGAGTTGGCCATCCTCCGCGGCGGCGAAGTCCCGGGCCGTCCACTTGATCCGGTGCGGGTCGAGCCCGCTGCGGCCGCCGCCGACGTTGTTGCCGTTTTCGCGGGCGTCCGGCCCGCCCGGGTAGAGGCTCTCCAGGGGATCGACAGTGAATTCCAGCGGCTCGATGTCCAGCACGATGCTGTCGATGGCGTCCTGGGCGGTGGTTTCGTCGGTGGCCGCCAGCGCGAGGATCAGGTCGCCGACGAACTTCGGTTCGTTGGTCAGGAGCATGTCGGCGCCCTCGTCGTCGGCGGTGAGCACCCCGATCACGCCGGGCATGGCCATCGCGGCGGACGTATCGATCCGGTTGACCCGGCCGTGGGGCATGGGGCTGGTCAGGAGCCGGGCAAACACCATGCCCTCGGCACGAATGTCCTCCGCGTACCGGGCGCTGCCGGTCACCTTCGCCCGGACGTCGGGCGGTGTGAAATCCTTTCCGATGAGGTTGTAGGCCATAGTTGTTCCTCCGCTGCGGGGAAAATACTACAGCGAGTGTTTCTGTGTCGCGCGTTACAGAGAGTTTCTTGTTTCGTGCCGAGCGCGCGTACGAGTGTCGGCACGGGCGCATTTGATCCTTCATTGACACGGCCTTGCGGCACCTTGCGATAATACGCCCCCCGTTTGCCATCCCCCATGAAGGACACCTCGAACATGGCCGTCAGAGAACGCATTTCCGGACCGGACATTCCCGAGCACGTCAACCCATTCCCGGCGGCCGTAAAGATCGGCAACATGGTTTTCTCCGCAGCCACCGGCGGTGACGATCCCGAAACCCACGAACTGCCGGAAGACGAGGAGAGCCAGATTGCGAATGCGTTCCAGACCGTGCGCAACATCCTGCGCCGCGCGGGAGGCTCCCCTGCCAACATCGCCAAGGTCACCGTCTACGTCAGGGACCGCAGTATCCGGCCGAAGGTCAATCCCTATTGGCTTGAGATGTTCCCGGACGAGGACGACCGTCCCGTGCGCCACATGGTTCCCGCGGACATGCCGCCCGGCCGGCATATTCAGCTCGAATTCATCGCCGTACTTTCCTGAGGAGCCCGGATGAAATTCGAGATCGGCCTTTCGGCCCTGCAGCAACTCTTTTTCGATGCCCGCAGTTACAACGGCTGGCTTGAGAGTGAGGTCACCGAAGACCAGCTCCGGCGTCTTTACGACATCCTGAAAATGGGTCCCACCAGCTTCAACTGCTGCCCGGCCCGGTTCGTGTTCCTGCGCACGCCGGAAGCGAAACAGCGCATCGAGCCGCATTTGCGGCCGAACAACGTGCGCAAGACCACGACCGCCTCCGTGGTGGCGATCATTGCCCAGGACTCGTTGTTCTACGAGCAGATGCCGAAACTGACGCCCCACAGGCCGGAGACCCGGGATTTCTTTGCCGGCAACGAAGCGCTGGCTAATGTGACGGCGTTTCGCAACGGCACGCTGCAGGGCGCCTATTTCCTGATCGCCGCACGGGCCGTGGGGCTGGACTGCGGCCCGATGTCGGGCTTCGACAACGCGGGCGTGGATGCGGAGTTTTTCCCGGACGGGCAGTACAAGTCCAACTTCATCTGCGGTCTTGGCAGGGGCGATCCGGAGAGTCTTTTCGGTCGGCTGCCGAGGCTGGATTTCGATGAGGTTTGTAAAGTCCTGTAGTTTGACTCCAAGGGTCTTTGGCGATCATTTGCAAGGGGAACTTGCGAAACAAGGGAGCAAGGAATGACGGCACATGTGTATACGGCGAAGCTGACCTGGACGGGCAATCGCGGCGAGGGCACGAGCGGCTACAAGGCATACACGCGCGACTACGATGTCGAAAGCGAAGGCAAGACGGTCATCAAGGGATCATCGGATCCCAACTACTTCGGCGACGCCACGCGCCACAATCCCGAGGACATGATGCTGGCCTCCCTCTCCGCCTGCCACATGCTGTGGTACCTGCATCTCTGCGCCGTGAACAAGATTGTGGTCACCGACTACGAGGACAACCCGAAAGGGGTGATGGAAATGTTCCGCGACGGTTCGGGGCAATTCACGAAGGTCACGCTGAGACCGCGCGTTACGATCACGGCGGGGAGTGATGCGGCCAGAGCGGAGCAACTGCATGCGCGTGCCGGGGCGCTGTGCAATATCGCCAGGTCGGTGAATTTTCCCGTGGGGCACGAAGCGACCGTGATTGACGCCTGACCGCCTACTCCTCCGTGCATTCGTAAGGCCGAATCGCAAGCCCCGGCACCCAGAGGCGAATGAGGCTGCGGAGCTTGCGAGCGCAAACACCACTGCCTTCAGAAGAACGAGGCTGGATTGCCGTACTCGTGGGTATTGGTTCATTTCTCTTCTACTTGTTGGCCATGCAGGCATGCCGTTGTCCCGGAGAACTGATCTGAGCATACTGTGATTCCCGGAAATCTTGAAATTACAATCATGAAAACAGGAACAGGAACAGGAATCTGGGCCGCCGCGGCGCTGACGACGATCGCAGGCATCCCGCAATTTGCCGCTTCGCAGGAAACCGTAGCCGCGGACGCCCCCGGGCTTTCGCACGCCTTCGTCGACGTGAGCGTGCTGCCCATGGACAGCGAGCGTGTTTTGCCCGGACAGACCGTTATCGTCACCGACGGGCGCATCGAGCGTCTGGGCGCGACAGCCGAGGTGGACGTCCCGGGTGGAGCCACCGCGATCGACGGTCGCGGCAAATACCTGATGCCCGGCGTTTCGGAGATGCACGGCCATTATCCGAACCCGGACGCACGGGAGTTCACCGAGGCGGTGATGTACCTGTATGTCGCCAACGGCGTCACCCTGGTGCGCGGCATGCAGGGCGGCGCCAGTCACCTGCCGTTGCGTGACGCCATCGAGGCGCGGGAGATCATGGGGCCACGACTGCTGGTCTGCGCGCCGGCCATGTCGGGGAACAATGTCACGCGGCCGGAGGACGCCCGGCGGCTCGTGCGCGAGGCGGCTGACGCCGGTTTCGATCACATCAAGGTGGCCGAGGGCCTGACCCCGGAGGTGTTCTCGGCCATCGCCGGGACGGCAGCGGAAGTCGGGCTCACCTTCTCGGGCCACGTGTCGAACCTCGTGGGCTTGTACTCGGCGCTCGAACAGGGTCAGAGCACCATCGATCATCTGGACAACTACATCGAGGCGATGATCGAGGATCCCGAGGTCGTGGCGGGACTCGGTCTCCTGGAGCTACCGAGCGTGATTTCGCAGATCGACGAGGCGAAGGTCGGGGACGTCATTGCCGCCACGGTAGAGGCCGGCGCCGGTGTCGTGCCCACGGAAGTGCTGTGGGAGACATTTCTCGGCGGGCGCAGCGGTGCGAGCATGCTGGCGGAAATGCCGGAGACTCGATTCTGGGTTCGGGAGAGCCTCCCGGGCGTCGCCTCGGGCGTGAACCGGTGGGTGCAGCAGACGGATGGACGTCGCGCCGCGCTCCCGCAGCCCGACGCGGGCCAGCCCGTGATCGAACTGCGCCGCCGCCTCATCAAGGAACTCCACGACGCCGGGGTCCCCGTGCTGCTCGGCACGGATTCCCCCCAGGTGTTCTCGGTACCGGGTTTCTCCATTCACCGGGAGATGCAGGTGATGGTGGACTCGGGCCTGACGCCTTTCCAGGTCCTGCACAGCGGAACCAGGGCGGTCGCCGATTTCCTGGGCGCCGAGGACTTTGGCCAGGTTGCCGAGGGACAACGCGCCGACCTGGTGCTGTTGAACGCGAACCCGCTGGATGACATCGGCCATTTTGCCGACAGCGCCGGCGTGATGGTCAATGGACAGTGGCTCTCCCGCGCCGATATCGACGCGCGCCTCGCTGAAATCGAATCGCTGATGGAGGGGCTGGGCGGCTAGCGCGCAGTACGGGCGTTCTCAGGACTGCTAAGCTCGTGCCGAACTAGGAGTTTTCGCAGCGGGCCCGCTGCGAAAACTCCTAGATCAGGTCACTTTGTGCAGATTTGGCGAGTCGCCTGCCTTCGTTGACGCGAGCGCACTTCCCTAGTAGCAATGGCTGCCCCCAACCCGACGGTACGGTATGGCTAAACTCTTCCCCACCCTCACCCCCGCCGAAATCCAAAATCCAGGCGAACGCACCGTAGCCCGCGCCCTCGTCGAGCACCTCCCCAACCGCGTAGAAGTCTTCCACGGCTTCAACTGGCTGACCCGCTCCCGCGCCGGCACCATCCAGGAAGGCGAATGCGACTTCGTCCTGCTCGATGCAAACCACGGCCTGCTCTTCGTCGAAGTCAAGGGCGGCTCCCTGCTGTTCGACGGCAGGCAGTGGGTTCGGATCGTCCGCGGCGAGGAGCGCCTGCTCAACAAGGACCCGTTCTACCAGGCGCAGCGCGGCATGCACGACATCGTCGGCCTGGTGAAAGACCAGTTCGGACGCGCCGGCGACAACCTGCCCTTTACCTACGGCTTCGCCGTGGCGTTCCCCGACTGCCGGTTCGACGGCCAGGCGCCGCCGAGCATCCAGCGCGAGCTGATCCTGGACGAAGTTTGGGTTGGTGAGCGAACCTGCTAACGTCGCGCGTCACTCACTAGTCCACTATCGATCTGCTGCCGACTCGCCGTTCGGTCCTGGTTACCGACCTCATCCCGCACGAGATGCATATGAGAAGCTGTAGCCAAAGCTCGATGTAACTGTGACTGTGTGCCGACCGAGGGGTAATAGGGAGTTAGGCAATGACAATAATCTTGCGACGATTCCCGAAGAGGGCTGCTGAGATTGGCTAATAGAGTAGATGCTCTCGGACTTCTGAGAGTTGCAATGGATGACCCGACCGTCGATTTTCGGCAGGGTCAGTGGGAAGCAATTGATGCGTTGGTGAACAGGCGCGAACGCTTGCTCGTTGTGGAACGCACTGGATGGGGGAAAAGTACTGTCTACTTTATCGCGACCCGCATTCTACGGAACAACGCACGGGGTCCTTCCCTGATCGTTTCGCCGCTGCTTGCGTTGATGCGAAATCAGATCGACGCTGCCAAAAGGCTTGGGATTAGAGCGCTGTCGATCAATTCAACAAATCGCGAGCGTTGGCCGGAACTGCAGCGCGCGATATTGGCCGATGAGGCCGATGCACTGTTGGTTTCGCCCGAGCGGCTTGCGAACGACGAGTTCGTAGAAAGTGTCTTGCTGCCCATCGCAGGGCGAATCGGCATGTTGGTGGTCGACGAGGCGCATTGCATCTCCGATTGGGGGCATGATTTCCGCCCCGATTACAGACGACTCGTCAACATTCTCCAGCGAATGCCTGACAATATGCCGATACTCGGCACGACGGCGACGGCCAATAATCGCGTAGTGGAGGATGTTCGAACGCAGCTTGGCGATATCGGTATCCAGCGCGGAGCCCTGATGCGCGAGTCGATTGCTCTGCAGACGATGCGATTGTCTTCACAAGCGGAGCGACTGGCGTGGCTGGCGGAACACATCGACTCTCTTCCCGGTACCGGGATCATCTATGCGCTTACGAAGCGTGACGCGAACCAGGTTGCAGACTGGCTCCAGAGTCGAGGCATTTCAGGCCGCGCGTACTATAGCGACGTGCGCAACGAGGAGTTCGAGGACTCGAATTCTTATCGCGAGCACCTTGAACAGCAGCTTCTACGAAACGAGCTAAAGGCGCTTGTTGCAACAACCGCCCTGGGAATGGGGTACGACAAACCGGACCTTGGATTCGTTGTGCATTTTCAGGCGCCCGCGTCGATTGTTGCCTACTATCAGCAAGTCGGCCGGGCTGGACGTGCCATCGAATATGCTGCGGGAATTCTGATGTCAGGCAAGGAAGATGACGACATTCATGAGTTTTTTCGTCGAAGTGCGTTTCCGAGGGAAGTCTGGGTAGCGGCGCTACTGGAAGCCCTGGAAAGAAGCGACGGCTTGAGTGCGCGTCAGCTGGAAGAGGCGGTTAACCTCAGAAACGGCCAGATCAATCAGGTGCTCAAGTATCTTTCCGTGGAAAATCCTGCTCCTGTCATTAAGTCGGGGTCTAAATGGCGGCGCACTCCTGTGCCGTACCGGATGGACCTGGAAAAAATTCAACGGTTGACCGAACAACGAACGCTTGAGTGGCGGGAGGTTCAGCAATATATAGACCAGGAAGAATGCCTGATGGAATGCCTTGCTGGGGCACTCGACGATGCTGAGTCGCGACCATGTGGAAAATGTGCCACTTGCCGCGATCAGCCGATTGTAGATCCCGCGGTCAGCCATGCTACCGTCGTAGAGGCAGCCCGGTTTCTTCGGCATTCCGAACTTTCGCTGGAATGCAAGGTACAGGTCGCAAAGGACGCGTTTCTAGAATATGAGCTTCGCGGAAATCTACCCCAAGATCTTCGCGCCGAAACGGGCCGCGTCCTTTCTCGATGGGGAGATGCGGGCTGGGGTCAAATGGTCGCCGAAGACAAGCGCCGTGGCCATTTTCGCGACCAGCTCGTCGATGCTGTCGTCGAGATGATCTCCGAGCGTTGGCAGCCTGAACCGCCAGCAGAATGGGTCACTTGTGTCCCTTCGCGAAATCGACCGGACCTCGTTCCCAGCTTCGCTGAACGACTGGCGGCGGCATTGGGGTTGCCGTTCGAGCCAATCGTGGCCAAAGTAAAGGATAACGAGCCCCAAAAGGCGCAGCAGAATCGATTCCATCAGTGCAGAAATCTCGACGGCGCGTTTGCGATCCAGGGTGCGGTCCCCAATGGGCCGGTGCTGCTGATTGACGATGTTGTGGATTCCGGGTGGACACTAACCGTCGTATCCGCACTGCTGCGGGGGTCCGGCAGCGGGCCGGTTTGGCCCTTGGCGCTTGCAATGTCGAGCATGGGGTCGTGACATGAACCTAAGCACCCAGGCTCAGGCGGTAATGCTCCTAACCGTCCGTTTCGGAAAGCACGACAAGACGAGCGCAAGACCCCTTACTGCGAGAGAGTGGGCACGCTTCGCAGTCTGGCTTAAGGATCATGATCTCGACCCGTCGGCGCTGTTGCAGGGCGAGTTGAGGAACCAGCTTTCGGAGTGGACGGACCGTTCCATTCCTCTGTCACGACTGGAGATGCTCCTGGAGCGAGGTGGAGCCTTGGGGCTCGCGCTTGAGAAATGGCAGCGTGCGGGCCTCTGGATCCTTACCCGTTCGGCACCGGAATATCCCCAACGGTTGAAGCGCCGACTACGCATGGGGTCTCCACCCGTGCTCTTTGGGTGCGGCAACAAGGCGCTTCTGGAGAAGGGTGGTATCGCTGTCGTCGGCTCGCGAAATGCAGACGAGGATGAACTTGCCTTCGCGGAAAATATTGGCAGTGCTGCCTCAGCGCAGGGCTACTCCATAGTTTCCGGCGGAGCTCGCGGCGTGGACCAGTGCGCCATGCTCAGCTCTCTGCAGAAGGAAGGCACTGCAATTGGCGTATTGGCTGACAGTCTGATGCGGGCCGCGACTTCCGCCAAGTACCGGAAGTACCTGCTATCGAACGACCTCGTGCTTACAACTCCCTTCAATCCTGAAGCAGGATTCAACGTCGGCAACGCAATGTCGAGAAACCGCTACATTTACTGCCTGGCTGACGCGGCGGTTGTGGCGAGCAGTACGCTCAACAGAGGCGGTACCTGGAACGGCGCTATTGAAGACCTGAAGTCTGAGTGGGTTCCCTTATGGGTAAAGCGTACCGCAAGCGAGAAATCAGGCAATCCACAACTCGTCCGGCGAGGAGCACAATGGATTCCCGACGAGCTGCCGTCGCTCGCGCGCTTGCTGAACGGTTCGCCTGCCCAAACGGATGAAGGCTCCGAAGTTGATCATCCATTACTCACGGTTTCGGATGGTCCGGTGGGATTGCCGGAAAAAAAGTGCGCGAATCGTTCGGAACCAATGGCCACGAAAGCCCCATCCACGACAGCAGAGGCGCAAACAAACAAGAAAAATGCCCCTAACGTGGAAAACATCCGAGAGCAGAACGCATCGGACTTCTACATGCTGTTCCAGAATCGGGTACTCGCCATGACTGAAAATGGTCCGAAGAAGCCTGATGAGATCGCACTGTCCCTGAAACTTAAGAGCTCACAGGTGAATGAGTGGCTGAAACAAGGCGTCAATGACGGAAGAATTACGAAGTTGATGAGACCCGTAAGGTATCAGTCGACCGCCCACATACAACGGCAAGCACCTTTGTTTGCTGAAGATGGCTAAACTCTTCCCCACCCTCACCCCCGCCGAAATCCAAAATCCAGGCGAACGCACCGTAGCCCGCGCCCTCGTTGACCACCTCCCCAACCGCGTAGAAGTCTTCCACGGCTTCAACTGGCTGACCCGCTCCCGCGCCGGCACCATCCAGGAAGGCGAGTGCGACTTCGTCCTGCTCGATGCCAACCACGGCCTGCTCTTCGTCGAGGTCAAGGGCGGCTCCCTGCTGTTCGACGGCAGGCAGTGGGTGCGGATCGTCCGCGGCGAGGAGCGCCTGCTCAACAAGGACCCGTTCTACCAGGCGCAGCGCGGCATGCACGACATCGTCGGCCTGGTGAAAGACCAGTTCGGACGCGCCGGCGACAACCTGCCCTTTACCTACGGCTTCGCCGTGGCGTTCCCCGACTGCCGGTTCGACGGCCAGGCGCCGCCGAGCATCCAGCGCGAGCTGATCCTGGACGCCGCGAGGCTCCGGCAGGTGGAGGATTCGGTGCGGCGGATCTTTCGCAGCTTCAATCGACCCGCCCACCGCGCGCTGACCGACCGCAGCGTGGAGTCCGTGCGCGCGGCGCTGTTTCCGAAATACCGGCTGATCCCGGTCATGTGGCGCAAGATCGAAGATCAGGAGGAACGCCTGCAGCGCATGACCGACGACCAGCAGCGGATCCTCGAGATCCTCGCCAACCAGACCACCGCGGCGATCCAGGGCGTGGCGGGCTCCGGCAAGACCATCCTCACCCGGGAATTCTGGAACGACCTGGCGCCGGAGGCGCTGATGCAGGCCTGCGAGCGGCTGGGGTCTGCGCACAAGTTCGACGCCGTCGTGGTCGACGAGGGCCAGGACTTCCTCGAACTGTGGTGGGCGAGCCTCGAGTCGGTTTTTCGGGATCCGCAAGACAAGACCTGCTTCTACGTCTTCCATGACCCGAACCAGAACCTCTACGCTCAGGAGCCCTGCCTGCCCGAGGAGTTCGGCCAGCCCTGTCTGCTACAGAAAAACTGGTTAGTAGGTCAGTTTGGAACTTCTACGACGGACTCGCCGCAATCACGGCATTTCACAAGGCCATTACGGGGATGGCTACGTCAGGCCGAACTCTGCATCGCACGAAACGACATCGGCAAGTAGTTTTTTCGCGCTTTTGTCATACGTAACACGGAGACGGTCTATGATGTCCCTGCCCAGAAGGGACGGTATATGCATCGCGTTGGCAGCGGGGTCCTGAATATACAATTGAATGTTGAAGCCGAATAATCGGTCCCCATCGCGATTCACAAAAAAGACGTTAGCTGGTTCAACATACGCTTTCGCAGTACCGCCGATTCCAAACGACGATGAGGTTTTTTTTAGCGCATTGAAGTCGATATTCATTGTTGCAGCATCCGCTGGCATCAGCAGCGTGAAATCTGCTCCCGTGTCGAAAATGAAAGACACATTACCTGCGACATTGAGCCTCGGCACGATCACTCGGCCGGACATATATGGTCGGCCAGAAGTATCGCCGAATCGGCCCTGTAACATACCCGTCCTATAAGAACAATGCCCGCTGCTCGCGCTCGACAAAACGAACCACAACATTGGAGCGGGGGATCCCTTGACTGTCGAGAGAACTCAAAAGCGCGTCCAGGTTATCTTCGACTGCCCTTACTTCGCCGGCACATACACCGATCCACTTCTGGTCGTATTCTTGGACCAGACTTGATTCTTCGGACAGAAACTCGGCGGACTTGGTAAAATCTACCAAGCTCTCAGCAACCGCTTGTGCCGAACCCCCCAACCACTCAGTTGAGTCCCTCACCATTTGAATCCTCCCGCCGCGACCGCGGCCACTAGCATAAATCTTCGGGCCGGTAGTGACCAGTACGGATGGTGCGCCTGGAACGCCGCACTTAACCTGCCGCCGACCCTGCTCGCGCGGTCGCCGAACAATGCCTGTATTGTCCCATGCCGGTTTCTACGGCGCAGGCTTGCATGGAACTAAATTCAGACTCCTGTTATTTCAATAGGTTACGTTGGCGCCATTTAACATAATGCGATTCTCCCGCGTCGCGTGCGTGGACAAAGTTCCCTTGCTGGTCACGTGTACCTTCACTCGGTGCTTTCGGGCGCTCCGGCCGGAGTTACTCACGCGGTTCTCCCCCCACGACCAACGGCTGATGTCACGAGCAAGTCTCGTCAAGATGGGTATGCCGGTCAAGCCGAGATTTTCGATTCTGCCCACAATGCGCAGAAACGGTGGGCTCAGGCCCCTACATTACCTCCAGCACCGGCTCCTCAAGCGCCGCCGCCTGCTCCTTGAGCGCCAGCACGTGCTCCTCCCAGTATTTCGTTTCCGCAAACCACGGGAATGCCATCGGGAAGGCCGGGTCCGACCAGCGGCGGGCGAGCCAGGCGGTGTAGTTGATCATCCGCAGCGTGCGCAGGGCTTCGATGAGGTGTAGCTCGCGGTAATCGAAGTCGTAGAACTGGCTGTAGCCGGTCAGTAGCTGTTGAAGCTGGACGGCCCGCTCCTCGCGCTCGCCCGACAGGAACAGCCAGAGGTCCTGAACGGCAGGCCCCGTGACGCAGTCATCCAGGTCAACGAAGTGCGGGCCGTCGTCGGTCCAGAGCACGTTGCCGGGATGGCAGTCGCCGTGGATCCTCGACCACCGGACCGACCCTGCAGGTCCCGCTGCCCCCGCCCGGTCGAAAGCCTCGGACACCGAGTCAAGCAGCCGGCTGACGATCGCGTGGTAGCTCTGCACCAGGTGCGGCGGCATCCAGTCGCTCAGCAGGACAAACTGCGATGCTTCGCGGCCCATGCGATCGATGGAGATTTCCTGGCGGTGGCTGAAATCGCTGAGCGCGCCGACTGCGTGAATGCGGCCCACGAAGCGGCCCAGCATCTCCCGGTCCTCGGCGCGCCCAAGCTCCGGCCAGCGCCCGCCCTGGCGCGGATAGACGGAAAAGCGATGGCCTGCGTGGTGGTGCAGCGTCGCCCCGCCCACCTCGATGGGCGGAACGATGGGAAGCTCGGCGTCCACAAGCTCGCGGGCGAAACGATGCTCCTCGCGGATGCCCTCGTCGGTCCAGCGCCCCGGCCGGTAGAACTTCGCCACCACGAAACCGCCGTCTTCGGCGCCAAGCTGGTAGACGCGGTTCTCGTAGCTGTTCAGCGCGAGGATGCGTCCGTCGCAGGCGAATCCGACACGCTCCAGCGAGTCGAGTATCCGGTCGGGGCTGAGGTCGGCGTAGGGCTGTTCCACGCGGTTACGGCGAATATCGCGGGCCAGGAGTATTCGCGTGCGGGTTCTTGAGGTTGTATTCGACGACGATCCCTTCGACGGTGATCTCCTCGTCAAGAAACGCGGCGTCCAATTCGTGGTGAGCCTGGGTGGGCGATGTGCCGAGCACGGTTGCGAAGGCGACGATCAGCGTTCTTGTGAATCCCATTTGGCTGCCCCTGTTTTGCACGATTCCCGGCCTGCATCAGCCCTGCGATCGCCGGATAAGCGCCTTCCCGCAATCACAACGCGGTTCCCGGCACTCGGAGGAGACTAATGCGAAACGGGACCAGACTCAAAGATAACGGCTTTTCCTGCCGCGATCAGAGGATGCTGCGTCCCAGCGCGCTCTGAACCAGCGTGACGGCGCGCTCCGCAGAAATGTTGGCGTGATCCAGGAACGGATTGAGTTCGACGACTTCCATGGATGTCATCTGTCCGTCCGCCGCGCACTCTTCCAGCAGCAGGTGCGCTTCCCGGAAACTGACGCCGCCGGGGACCACGGTGCCGGTGCCGGGAATGACTTCGGGGTCGCAGCCGTCCAGGTCGAAGCTGACATGAAATCCCGCGGTGCCGTCGTTGACGATCGCAAGCGCCCGTGCCGCGACCTCGCTCATCCCGAGTTGGTCGATTTCGCGCATGGTGAACGCGGTGACGCCGGACTCGCGGATGAAATCGCGCTCGAGATCGTCGATATCGCGTATCCCGATCAGCACGACGTGCCTTGCATCGACGGCCGGGTGGGCGCCCAGAATGGTGGACAGCTCTGTACTCCCGTAGCCCAGCAGGTGCGCAAGCGGCATGCCGTGTACGTTCCCGCTGGGCGAGGTTTCGGGTAGGTTCATGTCGCCGTGGGCATCGAACCAGATGACGCCGAGCTTGCGGTCCGTGGTCTTGAGGTGCGCGGAAACCCCGGACACGGTGCCCATCGCGATCGAGTGGTCGCCGCCGATCACGAGCGGCCACTCCCCGGCTTCGAGCGCGTCGCGGGTGTGCCCGGCGAGCTGCGTGCAAGCGGCCAGAATCTCGTCCTTGAACCGGGCATCGGTATTGTCCGGCGACAACGTTTCCATTGAGGAGATCGGGACGTCCGTTTCTTTCACGATCGAGAATCCCAGCGAACGGATCGCCTTTCCGAGACCCGCCACGCGAAACGCCGACGGGCCCGCGTCGGTACCGCGGCGCGAAGCGCCCAGGTCAAGCGGCACGTTGATGATGTGAATGGTTTTCCGTTGGGCCATTTTGTCAACCTATGTTTATAAGTCCCTTTCCTTTCCCCGATCATGGTCCGCCTCAGTCGATACAACGCCTCCCAATGGTGCCTCAGGCCTCGCTTTCCACCGGCGCCCCGCCCGACGGTCCGGCACGGTCCATAACCATCCCGAACAGGTCCCTGGGGTCCTCAAGCGCGGGGACAAGCTCCATGTCTTCGCCCTCATCGCAAGCCAAGGCCAGTTCGTGTACGTAGCGGAGCGCCGAGTAGTCCTCCAGCGCGAATCCGACCGAGTCGAAGACGGTGACCTGGTCACGGCTGTTGCGCCCGGTCTGCTTGCCGGCGATCACCCGCCACAGTTCGCGGACCTCGTGGTCGCCGGGGAGCTGTTGAATATCGCCTTCGACCCGCGTCTGCGGTTCGAACTCGACAAAGATCGTGGCGTTGCGAAGCACATCCACATGAAGCTCTGTCTTGCCGGGACAGTCCCCACCGACTGCATTGATGTGCATGCCCGGTTCGATCATGTCGGGCGTCAGGATGGTCGCCAGCGCCTTGTCCGCCGTGCATGTCGTGACGATATCCGCGTTCCGGGCCGCATCGGCCGCTGACACGGCCGGCGTGACCTTCAGGTCGGGAATGTGAGACAGGTTGTGCACGAGTCTCTCCATGGCGCTTGTGTCGATGTCGAATATCCTAAGCTCGTCGATTCCGACCAGCTCGCGAAACGCGATTGCCTGAAACTCGCTTTGCGCACCGCAGCCGATCATGCCCATGACACGCGAATCGCGTCTTGCCAGCACCTCGGCCGCAATCGCGGACGCAGCCGCCGTGCGAAATGCGGTTGTCAGCGTCATTTCGGCAACCAGCATCGGGAAACCCGTTTCGACGTTGGCCAGCACGCCGAACGCCATGACCGTCGGAAGGCCCTTGTTCGCGTTGGCGGGATGGCCGTTGACGTACTTGAACGCAAACCGGTCCCGGTCCGAGACCGGCATCAATTCGATCACGCCGATCTCGCTGTGACTGGCGAGCCGGGCGCTCATTTCGAACGATTCCCAACGCCGAAAATCCTCGCGCATCGCCTCTGCGATGCCGGACAGAAACCGGTCCGCGCCAACGAGGTTCACCATCCGGCAAAGTGCGGAAACGTCAACGAACCGTGTCATGCCGGTCCCTCCGAGTAGTTGCGAGTTAGACAATACCGGGTATGTAGATGTTCAAGTAGAGGGCCAGTTCAAGTATGTGCTTCGCCCGCCACCCGATTCCGCATGCTTTGGTCGATTTCAGTACGGGCGCTCCAGGCATACAGACTTTCGTTCGATTTCGGGACGAGCGTTCCAGGCGTTCAGGCTTTCTTGGGAAGCGCCTGGTGATGTCTTGTCAGGTCTTCGATGGGAACGAAGTCGAAATCGAAGCCGAAGCAGCGCGGCGCCACCACGGACAGGGCGTCGTTCCTGCGGTAGAAGGCGGGGCAGCCGATGCCGAGTACGGTGACGCGCTGACCGTATCGCAATCGTTCCGCGTTGATCGGGGTCGAAGTTTCGTAGTCGAGTATCGTAATCAGGTCGGGTACCGACGCCACGACCTTCTCGCCGAGCCGGGCGACGAGGTATTCGTTCTTGATATTGATCCTGAGAGGCGCCGTGTCGTTGTCAAACGACTCGATCAGCGCTTCGCCGATGTCGAATCCGCCGATGACGGCGCTTGAATGGTCGATGACCTTGCCCGTGTAGAGATGGAAGATTTCGCCGTACAAAGACTGCGCGAAGGCGTCTCGAAGCGGTTCGAAAGTACGCAGGGCGTTGCCGCGGAACTCCCTGAGTATCCGGCCGATTTCAATAGAGAAACTGATGGTGTCCGGCACGATGGACGCCTTGAGCTGTCTGCCGGTCATCGGATGCTCGACGGTGGTGATCATGCCGCCCATCGCAGCCGCCACGCTGCGGATGTGACGTTCGAATACGGCCGTCGAGTCGGTCGAAAATGTCGCCACGTTGCCGGCGTAGTCCAGCGCGACGGCGGGGGTCGGTGCGACTCCGGCGATGGGATAGGTCATCATCTGCGCTTCCGGCAGTGCCCGGCCCATGCCGTCGCCGTCGACAACCGGTATTCCTCGCTCCGCCGCCGCAATCAGCGGGACCATGGAGTTTCCGCCGCCGATCTCGAAAGACACGACCGCATCCACCTTGCGGCCGACGTGTTCTTCAAACGCTTGCAGCGCCTTGACCGGACCGTCGACGGACGGGAGCAATTCGAGGCTCACGGACGGCGCGCCGACGCCGCCGATGGCCGCCACCCAGGCGTCGTCGTCCAGGTCGTCGACCTGGATCAGTTCGACGGGCCCAGTCCGCCTCAGCACCTGCAGCGTCGCGAGATACGAAGTGTAGGGGTCGCCTCCGCCGCCGGTGGCCAGGAACTCCGCGCCCGAGGAGAGATATTCCAGCGACTCGTAACCCAGCTTCACGATGCTCGCCTCGCGGCTTTCCCGCCCGTCGCCCCGGCAATCTCCCCGGCATCCGCTTCTCTTGTGGTCCCGGCAGTCTTCCCGGCATCCGCTTCGCCCGTCGGCTCCGCAGTCCCTCCGGTATCAATCCTGTCGGCCAGCCCGGCGATCTCACCGACCACCTTCACCCGCAGCCTGGTCGTGTTACCTGCCATGTAGGACACCGCCGTTTCTTCCACATCCGCCACGCGAAGCGTCGAGCCGTCGGCGCCTGCCGACACTGCAAGCCTGCGCGCCTCGGAGGTCACATCCAGAATGGCGTCCGCGCGAGGTTCCTTTTCATAGGAAACCAGCCGTTCGGTTTCTCCGCCGATCTGCGCGATCGCGGCGCCGATCGCGTTCGCCACGCCCGCGTGTTCGGGTCGGAGCATTTCCGATGCCGCGGCCAATGGTTCCGTGACGAGTATCGAGCCGCCGCCCACGAGAACGACCGGCAGGGGGTCGCTGCTCGGTTTCATCCTTTCTATTCCCAGGTTCAGCATGTCGGAGATGCGCCGCGTCGCTGCCGATAGCGTATCGGGATGAAGTCTCGCCACCCGGGAGGCGTCGCCTATCACCGCATGGCCGCCGGCCACGACGATATCCGTGGCGGTCAGCGTATCGCCCCCGAAGACCATGCCCTCTGCAACCAGGCGATGACCGACGGAACGCGGCCCGATGGCGTTTCCGTCCTGCTCGACGAGACTGCCGCCGCCGAGACCGATGGAGAGAATGTCCGGCATACGGAAGTTTGTCCGGACACCGCCTACCTCGATCACAACGTTCGACTCGCGCGGAAATCCGTCTCGAAGGATACCCACGTCGGAGGTCGTCCCTCCGATGTCCACGACGATGGCGTTGTCCAGGCCGGTCAGTTTGCAGGCCCCGCGCAGGGAATTGGTCGGCCCGGAGGCGAACGTCAGTGCCGGGAAATGACGGGCGAACCGGGCGTCCATCAGCGTGCCGTCGTTCTGACTGACGAAAAATCGGCACTTGAGGCCGCGACTTCGGATCGCATCGACGAATGACGACACGACACGGTCTGCAAAACTCAACAGACTCGTGTTGAGCAGTGCCGCGTTTTCCCGCTCCAGCAAGCCGAGTCGACCGATCTTGTGGGACAGCGTGACATGCGCATTCGGCAACGCGGCCCTCACACGCCGGCCTACCGCAAGTTCCGGTTCGGGGTTCATCGGCGAGAACGCCGAGGAGATGGCGACCGCCTCGACCTTCCGGCTCACCAGGTCATCGATGACCGTGCCGACCTCCCGGTCGTCCAGTTCCGCCAGGCGCCAGCCGTCGTAGAGGTAGCCGCCCTGGATCATGTAAACGTTGTCGCCGAGGCACCGGGCGATATCGTCGGGCCAACCGACCTTGGGCGGCAGGCCGACGCCGGACGGCCTGCCGATTCGAATGGCCGCGACCTCCGAGAGGTCGCGGCGCTCAATCACGGCGTTGGTGAACTGGGTCGTTCCCAGCATCACCGCCTTGATCGAGTCTTCGCCGCATGCGTGTTCTGAAAGGATCGCTTCAAGCGCGTCCATGATTCCGGTCAACACGTCGGCGGACGTCAGCGCCTTCTTCCACGCGACGATCGTGTCGCCGTCAAGCAATACCGCATCCGTATGCGTCCCGCCGACGTCGATGCCGATTCTCAACACCCTGGCTCTCCTACGCCGCCCTGCCACTCGACAATGACGCGTCGAATCGACTCAAGATTGCATAACTGACTGCCGATACCAGCATTGCGTCGATGGCGGCCACGCCGGAGAGCCGGATCACTTCTTCCGCACCCAGCAAGGCCACAACGGTGCCTGCCGCCCATGCGGCCAGCGCCGTGGGCGACACGGTGCGTTCAGCCGCAGCCAGGTCATCGAAATAGGCCGACGGCCGGGCGAAGAAATGATCCACTGCTATCACGCCCGCCACGGGCACGAACACGATCGCGAGGTAGAACAGGAACGTCAGGAAGTAATCGAGGATGTTCAGAAACGCGGCAACCGTGCCCAGTGCGCCCAGAACGACGATCAGCAGACGGTTTTCCGTACTGGGGATCGTGGCTTCGATACTCAGGGTCGTGCTGTACAGGTTGAGCGAGTTGAGAACCCAGCTTCCGGCGATCACGATCACGAAGGCCGCCCAACTCAGCCCCATGACGATCAGCACGTCCAGGAAATCGTCGTTCGCCAACAGGTCCGCCGCGAGTCCCCCGGCGATCATAACGATCGGCTGCACCAGGAGATAGGCCAGGACAGCCGCATAAACGGCTCCGCGCCATTTGCGGATGAACCGCGTGATATCCGGGAGAATGACCGCGCCGACAATGATGCCGCCGACGATCGAGGATATCGCGTAGCCGAACGAAATCTCGGACACTTGCTGCACGCCGAGGGTGTCGGCGAACGACCGGGTGCCCAGCGCTTCGGAAATCAGCACGACCGTCACCACCATCATGACGGGCACCAGCAGACCGGACAGGGTATTGATCGCCCTGAATCCGTAGAGGGTCGTGCCCGTCATCAGGACGCCGGCCAACAGTTCGATCGCCCAGGGATTAACCGAAACACCCAGCGTATCCCGCAGCAGTCGCAGGGTGGCGCCGCTGAACAGGTCGATATTGACGCCGAACCAGCCCAGCAGGGAAATCGCAAACGCAACGTTCACGATGGCCGCACCCCGGGTTCCGAACGCGATACGCGCCAGCATGTAGGAGCTGAGATGGGTGCGTGCGCCGATGGCGCCGGTGATCGAGCCGATCAGGGTGAGCAAGACGCAGCCGATGAGTACGGCGGCCATCCCGCGTGCGTTGTCGGTCGCAAGGAGTACTTCCGCTCCGGTCACGAAAGTCGGCAGGGAGAACGCCACCATGGCGCTGATCAGGCCGACCCGAATCCAGCCCACCCGGTGGTCGCGCGGCACCGGGACCGTGGCGAATTCCTGCGATTCGACGTCCACCCCGGAACCGCCGGAGTCTTTCCCGGTCGGTGCGTTCACGTCGCTGAGTTTACTGGAAGCGGTACGTGAACTCGGCCATCACCTGCCGGGGTGTATTCCGGAATCGCGCAATCGTCGAAGCGATGCCGTAAAAGGCGTCTTCGGGCTCCAGCACGTCCCGGGGCTGGTGGGCAAGGACCTGACGCCGATGGGCCGGATCACGGACATCATGTTGGCGGATTGATGCGAGGCGACGACAAGCGGAGAGTTCAGGCGATAGGCTCGACCGGGGACCGAATTTCCGTAGGTCGCCAAGCCGGCGGAGCGCTGGCTGCCCATGCTGTGGGCCGTGGATTACTTCAAGGAGGAGCAGGCCGACGAACGCCGTTCGAGCGGCTGGACCATGGCCGCGCGCCCGCCGGCTCCGACGTCGATGCCTTCCGCGAAGCAGGCCCGTAGCACGCTGGCCGCCGCGCTCGATAACTGGGACGTGGAGGCTGCGGACGCCGCGGTGCTGAATTACGCCAGTGTCGCCGAGCCGCGGGAGGTCTTTGAGCTGCTCTGGCAATACGGTGCCCGCGATTTCCGCGGCATCGGCCACAAGGCCATCACGGTGCAGAATGCGCACCGGATTCTGTCGTTGCTGGGCTGGGAATATCGTGATCCCGAACCACGCGTTGTCGCCGCGCTCACCCTGGCGGGATCGCTATCTCGCCGCCGGTTTCGCCTACTTCAACGGCCCGTGGAACCGTACGAACGCCATGATGCAGGGAGCGCGGGAGCTACTGGAAGGTTAGGGCCTGATCTCGAAACCTCAATGTCTCTCTCAGGACAAGTACGGAACGTCACGGCATCAGAAGGGGAATGACTCGCCGGTTTGACTGGCGATAGATTCGGAAGTCTGAGTCCAGCGTCAGAATCGAACCGTTTTCCGTGCGTTCGACAAGGCGGACCAGACAAGCGTCGGCGAATGACATGGGGACGTTGCGATAACGCCGAATGAGGCTTCTCACGTAGATGGCATCGTCGCGGGACGTCAGAGGTGAAGAAACTTCCAGCACCCCGCGCGCCACCAGCTCGATTGAAAGGCCCGCATCCAGGCCAGCTCGATGCAACAGAAATGACGTTTCCGAAAGAACGGCGTCGCAGATCAGTAATGGTGGTTTGAGCGTATTGAATTGGGCAGTAGCCCAATCGTGATGCTCTTCGTCACGATCAAGCAGGGCGATCAGTGGCCCGGTGTCAAGAACTACAGTGGGGCGTGCCACGAATGCTATCTGCCAGCACGGCCTGTTCCAGGAGTTCCGGGTCGGTTGCGAGATTGGTACGCCCGCTCGCTACGCTCCCGATAAGATCGCCCGCCAGGTCTGCACAGGTCGGCGCGTTCGATTCCGTTCCTTCAAGGAGCGTTCGTTCAAGAATCTCGCGCAGGAGAGTGGACCGGTCGATATTGCGCCGACGCGCCTCGTTCACCAGCCGCGAAAACAACTTATTCGGCAACTTTACTGACAGAGTGTTCATGGCGTGATCGTATGACAATCTGCTTCAGATCGCAATACGACAAGGGGGCCTGCGGCTGAGATCCTGTCTCTAACGCTCCAGTAGCCGAATCGCCACTGGGACGGTCGCGGCCAGAACCGCCATGATCAGGATCATCCGGTTATGCGCCAGCCATGCCGGATCATTCCATTGAGTGGCAACGGCATCTCCCGGTGACTCATCCCGTAAGCGTAGCAAAGAACCATTGCAACGCGCTCCGATTCGGACAATTCCGCCAGCATCCGGGGCAGGTCGGCAATACTGGCGTCGCAGCTCGGGGTGACATGGCTTTCGGCGGCCAGTTGTTCGCGGCCCAGAGCATCCGTCAACCTTGCTTCCCTGCCCTGCCGGCGGCCTGACTGGAGAAACATGCGGATGTGTTGCGATAAGGATCAGGATGAAGAGTACGATTCGCGACTCAGAATATGACGGCCCGCCGAATGGGATGCGTGGAATCGAACGTGTTCTCGAATAGCTTCAGGAGTTCGCGGGTGAAGTGGTGTCCTTCGTTCTTTACTCTGCGGAATGTGGGATCCCGCCGTTCTGTTGGCTTCAACTTGATAAGTCGCTCCCTCACCTCGGGGGTTCCCAATTCGCTGAGGAATATGTTGTAGCTCCCCATGATTCCTTCGATTCTGGATTCCCCGCATATTCGTTTCATGCGATCAATCACCGGGAGTTCGAACAACTCTTCCAGAATTTGGATATTGTCGTCTCGCGCACGATCTGCGGTCATGCCAATGCTGAAAAGACCGCTGGCGTAAAGAAGCTTTCTTGAAAACACCAACTTGATATTGCGGATGGCCCAAGGCTTCGAATCCCCGCCTTCTGAAGTCTTGAATTCATAATCCACTGCAACTGTTCGGTAGTATCTGATGATGTCGTTGAGGAGAAACAGCGCCAATTGGTGATCGGTCATACCCTCTTGAATGTATCGTTCAAGAATTTTTCGCCGAAATTCTCGCAAACCGGAAGGGTTGAATAGCGAATCTCCCTCAAGAAGAATCAGCACTCAATGGGTGATGTTTGCATTGCTATCGTTCTGACCGCCTATGTTTATCAGGATATCGGTACGCGAAACTTCGCTGCCGAACACCCCATCGCCGGCGGGGCCGGTAGCCACGACCTTCTGGATATCGCAGTACAGTCGTGCCAACCGCATGACACCGAGGCTGTGCTGGTAGCGGGTGTAGCGGGTGGCTCCCGGTTTTCCGTTGGGCGAAGGGATCAGACGGTAATCGATCGCGCCGAGAAAACGAATCTCCCTTAATCGCTGGAATGCAGGGGTCGCGACCAGTTCCATTAGCAGGGGGTCGCCGCCCGTGATCGCAGGGATGTCGGTTGGGTCGCGAAAGGAATGCGTCGGCTTGGATGAACGAAGGTCGAGTTGCGCCGGTCGCGCCGAATTCATCTCTAAATCCCCTCGCTTTCGGTACCGGCCTGACGTATCGATTGTCGATGATAGCGAAACGAATAGCTTCCATGAAGGGTCATTTTCGGGCGCCATGGCCATATTCGACGCCTATCGAGTAGTCGCGGCTCCAACCTTCAGAAATCCCGCGACACGGTCAGACCGAAGCGCTGCGGCTCCCCAAGCTGCGTGTAGCGGTGCCCGGCATAGCCGTCGCGCGGGTCGTTGCCGAAGAAGAAGCCGCGCACGAAGTGGTCCTCGTCGGTGAGGTTGCGGCCCCACAGGCTGAACGAGAAATCCCGCCAGTCCCAGGTGAGCGATGCGTGGAAGAGATCGTACGCGCGGGACATGGCGTCGTGGCTGTCCGAGAAAAAGAACGCGTCGCGCCCTTCGAGCGTCAGGGCGAGTCCCAGATTCTCCAGAAGCCCGATATTGGCCGCGAGATGGTATTGATACCCTGGCGCATGGGCCTGCTCGCGGCCTCCGAGGTCTTCGCCGTTGCCGTTGATGTAGTTCTCGTACTCGCTGTTGAGCAGTCCGAGGCTGGCCATGACGTCGACGCGCCCGCCCGGGCTCCAGCTCAGTTCCGCCTCGACACCCTGGTTCACGCCCTCGGCGGCGTTGCCGATGAAGGCGATGAACTCGCTGCTGCCGTCGGCACGGAGCAGGGTGGTTGAACTGCCGATCTGCACGTCGTCCCGGTCCATGCGGAACAGGGCGATGCGCATGCGCAGCCCGGCATCCGTCGACTGACCCTTGAGGCCGAGCTCGTAGTTGTATAGAAACTCGGCGTCGTACTGGCGCAGGCTCTCGTCTAGCGAGCCGTCGAGGTTGAACCCGCCGGCCTTGTAGCCGCGCGAAAGGCTCGCGTAGCCGGACCAGTTCTCCGAGAGGGCGTGGTCGTAGGCGATTCGGCCGCCGACCAGGTTTTCGTCCGGGTTGTAGGCCACGTCGGCCGAGTCCGAGTAGTCGGACTCGTGCGCTTCCAGGCGCAGGCCGAGCGTCAGGCGTCCGCGCTCGGAGAGATCGCTTTCGATGCGCCCGTAGGCCGCCAGGCGCTGGATTTCGAACGTGCTTGCGAAGTCCGAGGCCGCGTAGGTGTAGACCCGCAACAGATCCACCTTCTGGCGCAGCGTGTAGAGGCCCGCCACCCAGGCGCCGCGGCCATCGAACAGGCTGCCGGCCTCTGAGGAGGTCAGTCGCACTTCCGCGGTCAGCGTGTCGCGGTCGCGGTTGAACAGGTCGGTCGAAGAGTAGCCCCAGGGATGGAAGCCATCGTAGGTCCAGTCCTCGTCGTAGCCGTACTCGATACCGGTTTTCGCGCTGGCGATGCTGAATTCCGTGTCGAAGAGTTCGCTCGCAACCGCAAGGCGCAGGGAACCGAAGACGCTTTGCTGGTTGTCGGCGCCGGGCTGGTCGGAGCGCGTGCGCCGGTCGTTGTCGAGGGAGAAGGCGTCGTACCCGTTGTTCAGGTCGACCAAACCGAGATTCACGTCAAGACTCGCACTGTCCGATAGATCGAAGCGCAATTTGCCGCGCCAGGTGAGCTCGTCGAGGTCGTTCGTGTCGTGGGCGTCGAGATGGATGTTGTGGATGTATCCGTCGCCGGCGTAGGTCGACAGCGAGGTGCGAAAGGCGACGGTGTCCGAGAGCGAGCCTCCGTAGGCCGCGCCAAGACTCCTTACGCCGTAGTCGCCGGCTTCCAGGCGCAGGCGTCCGGAAGGCTCGTGATCCGCGGCGTGACTGCGCAACGAGATCAGTCCCGCCAGGGCGTTGGCGCCGTAGAGGTCGCCCTGCGGCCCGCGAAACACTTCGATCTGCTCGACATCGAAAAGCGTTGAAATGCCGCCGATGCCGCTGAAGTCCACGCCGTCGACGAGCAGGCCCACCGAGGGATTCAGGGGCTCGGTGAACTGGCCGCGTTCCCCGACACCGCGTATCTGGAAGAACCGCGCGCGCGATGCGCCGTTGGAGAGATTCAGGTTCGCCGCGGCAGCGACCATCTCCTCGAAGTGCGAGGCGTTGCGCTGACGGATGAGCGCTTCATCGAGCACGGTCACGCTGGTGGGCACGTCCTCGATTTCAGATTCCCGCAGGTCGCCGTAGACGATGATTTCGTCGATTTCCTGGGCTGTCGCCAAGATGGACAGCGCGAACAAGGCGATGATGAGAAGCGGCAGGACGCCATCTCTCAGCGCAGGCCGTGCGCTCGATGCACGAGGCTCTGGCAGGGAAGACAGCTCTCGCGGTTGGGGAAGGCAACGCGCAGGACAACGCGCACGACGACGCGCACGACGACGCGCAGCAAAGAAATCACAAGGGAAATAACGGTGGCTAGTCATGGGCCTGTTCCTCCGCCAGCATTATCTGGTTCAGGTTCCAAGGGTCTGCCGCCAGTTGGCGGGCATCTCAGGCGCGAAGCCGCCCCTCAGGTCTCGTGCCGCCCCCGTTGCATTCGGAGCGCGGCGGGGCCAAATTCGCACAGGTCGAACTTTGGAGTCAAGCCATTGGCGCGCTACTTGTCTCGAACGGCGATTCGCCCGCGTTGTCCCGGGCCGGTGTCTTGAGCGCCGAATCGCAGGGTGAACCGGCAAGGTCGCGCACGAGGAGACTGTTCGCGCTCCTCGCCGAAGCGCTCAGGGGCTCGAACCGCGACCTGACCTCCGGGCCGCTGGCCCCGGCGGTCTTCGTGCTCGCGGTGCCGATGGCGCTCGAGATGGTGGGCGAGTCCATCTTTGCGGTGGTGGACGCGCTGTTCATCGCCCGGCTGGGAGCGCCCGCGCTCGCTTCCGCGGGCATCACCGAGACCGCGCTCGAACTCGTGTACGCGGTCGCCATCGGCTTTTCCTTCGCGGTCACCGCCGTGGTGTCGCGCCGCTGCGGCGAGGGCGACCGGCGGGGCGCGGCCCGCGCCGGCGTTCAGTCCATCTTCCTCGGGCTCGGACCGTTCCCCGAACTCGGTCTTCCCGGCGCCGCGGTCGCCACGACCATCGGCCGGGGCTGCGGCGTGCTCTACCAGTTGCGCGTGCTCTCGCGGGGGGATCGGCTGCGAATCCTCCGGGAGGACGTCCGGGTCCAGTGGGGGGTGGTGAAGAACCTCTGCCGCGTGTCCATTGGCGGCATCGCGCAGATGCTCGCCGACGTGCTTCCCTGGGTCGTGCTCATTCGCATCATCGCCAGCTTCGGCACCGTCTCGGTCGCGGGCTGGGTAATCGCCGTGCGGGTGGCGCTTTTCGTGATCCTGTAAACCGACCACGGCGAGATGTAGACCGATAAGCACAGGAATCGCTCCGTAAAAGAAGGCTTCGCTGGGCATGACGGACATACCGATGATGCCACCGGTTGTGATGTTGGGTGGCCCGGGTGGCGGGGTGGGCGCGCAGCGACAATCAAGATGACAAGGTGTCGCGACGCTCAGTGCTTCAACGGCATGAACCTGATAGAGTCGCGCGCCATGGAAGAGCCCGGATCCAAAAACCAGTCCACAATCGACCTGCTGCTGGCCCGCCGTTCCGTGCTGGCCAGGGACATGATCCCGCCCGGCCCGACCGCGGAAGAACTGGAGACCATCCTGCGATGCGGCCTGCGCGTGCCGGACCACAGCCGCGCGGAAGCCTGGCGGGTCCAGGTGCTGGACAAGCCCGCCCAGCAGGCGCTCGGCGACTTTTGCGCCGAGGTGTTTCAGCGGGAACACCCTGAAGCCAACGATGTCCTGGTCGAGGTGGAGCGGCGGCGCCCGCGGCGATCGCCGACACTGCTCGTGGTGACGTTCCACGTCAACGAGCAGAAGCTGGCAAAAGTCCCGGAAGTGGAGCAACTGCTGTCGTGCGCCGCGCTTTGTCAGAACATTCTCGTGGCGGTCGCGGCGATGGGCTATAGGGGGCAGTGGCTGACGGACTGGCCCGCGTATCATCCGGAGGTGATTCGGTACCTGGGGCACGGCGAGGGGACGCAGATCGTGGCGTTCATTCACATCGGGAGCGTGGCCAAGGCGCCGAACGAGAGGCCGCGGCCGGAGTTCGACAACATCGTCAGCGAGTGGCGTCCCGGGACCGGGAACACGTCCGCGACCCGGTCCGCCGCGAGCGAGCGCGCGCCGACCTCCGTTTCCTGATCGACGACGGCGTAACCGTTGCGGACCGTTGCGGCGGACCGTCTTCAACGTCTTGCGAAGTTCGCGTTCGCCGGTCAGGCTCAGGTGAGTCGGCGGGGACACGGTGGACTTGCGGATGAGTTGTCCGATTTCCTCGTCGCTCTTCATGGCCGTCAGAACGCGGCCCGTCGACTGTTGTAGATGGCGGGAAAGCGCCGCCCGATCGTCAGGTCGGCGCCAGGAGTTTCCGGGATTTTGCCCTGGCGATGCGCACGACATCGCAATCGTCGAGCACCGCCAGCGCGACGGTCTCACCCGTGCCATGCGATTCACTGGTACCATACGGTCCGCTTGTAGATTTATATTGGGCAGGCAACGGGGGCAGTCAGGACAAGGCGCGGATAAAATGAATTTACGCAGGCTTTACGAACATCTGGACCCGGTCGTTCGACGGGTGTTGCAGTCCGCGGCGGACACCGCCGCCCGCGAGGGGCGGCGTGCCATCACCGTCGAACTGTTCCTGCTGGGATTGTTGCGGGACCGTTCCGACGGGCCGGCGCTGGTCCGGGCTCTGGCGACCGCCAACGGCGAGCCGACGGAGATCGAGACCGTCCTGGCGGACCGGGTGAAGGACGAATCCCGCGTGCCCCCGGGCGCGCTGCCCCGGTTCGGCGAGACGCTGGCGCACTTGCTCCGCGAGTCGTGGGACCTCGCGTTTGGCGACTACGGCGAGAGCCTGGTGACGCCTGTGCGCGTGTTCGAGACCCTGGCGCGGCGCAGCGAATTCTGGCCCCAGCTGGCGACCTCGCTGCCCGGGATGGACACGCTGGATCTGGCCAAGCTGGCCGTTTCGGGCCGCCCCGGGGCCGAAGGCGCCGCGGAGGATGACGCCGCCTCCGCTCCGCCGGCCCACGACGCCTCGTTTCCCGAGCTGTCCCGCTACGGGCGGGACCTGGTGGCCGAGGCGCGTCAAGGCGGTTTCGACCCGGTGATCGGGCTGCACTCCCAGATGCAGGCCATTTCCTCGGTCCTGCTGCGGCGGCGGCAGAATTCTGTCGCGGTCGTCGGCGAGTCGGGCGTGGGCAAATCGGCCTGCGCCTACGGTTTCGTGGACGCGCTGGCGCACGGAAGGGACCCTGTCCCGACCGTGTTGCACGACTTCCCCGTCTGGTCCCTCGACCTTTCGGCGTTGCGCGCCGGCGCCGTGGTGAGGGGCGCGCTGGAAGAGCGTCTGCAGTCCATCGTGAAGGAGGTGGCCGACACCGGGATGATCCTGGTGGTCGACGACCTGCACCTGCTGTTCGGCGATCAGAGCGGCGGCGCCGACGCCTTGCGCGCGTCGCTGAGCGGGGGGTCGGTGCGCATGCTCGCCACCTGCGGCTGGCGCGAGTGGCGCCGCCACGTCGAACCCGACCCGGGCCTCGCCCGGCGCATCGCGTCGGTGCGCATCGTCGAGCCGGACGACGAGGAAGCCTTGCGGATCGTGTCCGGAGTCGCCGCGCCCATGGCGGAACACCACGGCGTGGAGTACCGGGACGAAGTCCTGGAATCCGCCGTCGGGCTTTCCCGCCGCTACATCGTGGGACGTCAACTGCCCGACAAGGCCATCGTCGTGCTCGACTCCGCCAGCGCGCGGGCGCGCATGCTCAGTCCGGCCGCGCCAGCGCCTGCGGCGGACGGCGCGTCCGCGCCCGCGGCGGACGGTGCGCCCGAGGCGGACGGCGCGGAGGCGCCCGCGGCGGAAGCCGGCGGAAACGGGGAAGACGCGGCGGAAGCCGGCAACGGGAAGATCGTGGTCACCGAGGACGATGTGGCGGCCGCCGTCTCCGACCTGACGGGGGTGCCCATCGGCGGCATGCTCTCCGACGTCAGCAAGATGGCGGTCTGGCTCGAGAAGACCATCGGCGAGCGGGTGGTCGGGCAGGATGACGCCCTGGCGCGCTGCGCCTCCCAGGCGCGCGCCTTTCTGGCCGGCCTGTCCGACCGGCGCCGTCCGGTGGGCGCCCTGATCTTCTGCGGGCCGTCGGGCGTCGGCAAGACGGAGACCGCCCACGCCCTGGCGGACGCCATGTTCGGCGGACGGCTTCTCACCATCAACATGTCCGAATACCAGGAGGCCCATACGGTTTCGGGGCTGAAGGGCGCGCCCGCGGGATACGTCGGGTACGGCGAGGGCGGCGTTCTGACGGAGGGCATTCGCCGCACGCCCTACTGCGTGGTGCTGCTCGACGAGATCGAGAAGGCCCACGGCGACGTCATCGAGATGCTCTACCAGGTGCTCGACAGGGGCTGGATGGAGGATGCCGAGGGCATCGAGGCGGACTTCTCCAACGCCCTGATCGTGCTCACGACGAATGTCGGCGACACGCTGCTGGAGCAGGCCCACATCGCCGACCCGCCGGTGCCCGAGGATGTCCTTCACCAGAAGCTGAGCCAGACGCTGGCCCAGACCTTCCCCCCGGCCTTCATCGGGCGGTTGCAACTGGTCCCCTACTGGCCGCTGGGCGAGGCGACCCTGGGACTGATCGCCGACATGCGCCTGGACCGTTTGTCGGATATCTACCAGGCCTCCCACCGGTCGACCTTGACATTCCACCAGACCGTGCGACACTGGCTGGTGCAGCATGTGAAGGCGACGCCGCAGGGCGCGCGCTTTCTCGACGGCATCATCGCCAGGTCGATTCGCCCGGTGGTCGCGGACCACGTCCTGGGCCGACTCGGCGAAGACCGGGCGCCCGGCGACGTGACCATGGTGCTGCGCAACGGCGAATTCTCCATGGTGGACGGCCAACTGGCTGGAGACGACCCTCCCGAAGAGGATGGGTCCGCGGCCGGTGACGGTCCGCCGGCCGGTGACGACCCTCCGGCCGGGGATGGCGATTCGCCTGGAGAAACGGCAATGGACGATCGGGCTACATGATGGGGAACGCATCGCGGGCGGCGCTTCTGGCCGTGCTCTGTCCCGCCCTGATCGCGGGCTGCGCGCTGTTCAACCGCGGCGGCGGCGACCGCCCGCAGCCGCCCATCCGGGTGACGTGGGTTTCGGTGGCGATGCCGCCCAACATCAACGACAACTGGCCCGTTCCCGTGGAGCTGGTCCGGGTCCGCGACGAGGCGTTGGTGCAGACGCTGCTTCAGACCGAAACCAGCGACTGGTTCGGGGATGCCGGCGCCAACTTCCGGGTGGCCAATCCGGACGCTTTCTTCGACGCATGGGAGATCGTTCCCGGAACGTCCATCGCTCCGGTCAATGTCGCCCGGCATGGACGTTTCGGAGGCGTCCTGTTCTGCGGCCTGCGCGAGCCGGTGCCCCCGGTGCGCGTCGCCCACAGGGGCTGGTTGCGGATTACGGTGGATGAGGCCGGGTGCGTCATTCAGTAGGTCCCGCGGCAAGCGCGGATCCCGCCGGGCGCGCGACGCGCCGCGCGGCGGGCCCGTTGTTTCAATCGTTTACATGAACAGGTGAATCTCGTGGCAGGAAAACAAATACCGTCCATTCCGCCCGCCGTGCCCTGGGCGAACGGCATGGTTCTCGAACCGGAACATTTCCAGCGCACCGACGAGCGGGCCGCCGCGCTGGGGCATGTGGCCGGGCTGATTTCCGACCCGTGGCCCTGGGGGTTCATGAGCGTCCAGGTCGACGAGACCGCGTTGGCGGCGGGCGATCTCAAGATCGAATGCGACGGCGTCTTTCCCGACGGCACGCCTTTTTCCCGCACGGCGCTTCAGTTTTCGCTGCCCGACGCCGTGGACGGCGCCAGCCAGGTCTACGAGGTGGTCCGCAACCGGCAAAGCGGCGCGCTGCGGCTGCAGGAGGGCGGCGGCGGCGCGGCCGAAATCGCGCTTCCGGCCGTCCGGCTGAGCCGCCGGGGCGGCGTCTGGAGTCAACCGGTGGACTGGTCCCCCCCCGCTCTGCTGATCGGGCCGGACCATCCCGTGCGGGCCGACCTGAACCGGCACCTGGGCGCCCTGGCGGCGCTCGGCGTCGGATTCGCCTCCACCCTTCGGCTGCCCGGCGCGGAAAACCGGCCCGTGGCCCGGGTGATCGGCCAGGTGGCCACGGTTCTGGCCCAGGGCGTCGGCGTCATCGAGTCCATGCTGACCGCGCCGGCGGTGACGCCCGGGCGCATCGGCATGGAAGCGCTGCGGCTCGCCCTCGGCGCCCGGGCCGCCGCCGGCGTCTTCGAACCCCTGCCCGGCGGCGCCTGGAACCCCGCCGATCAGCGCGGTTCCCTTCGCGACCTGTTCCAGGCCGCCGAAAAGGCCGCCTCCGGGGTCGGGCTGCCGTTCCGCTCCGCGGCGTTCCAGCCGGACGAGGCCCTCGGCGGGCTGGTGGTCGACGCACCTTCCGGCGCGCTGCTCCTCGCCGTCGAGGCTTCCCAGCCCGCCGATCTGGTCGCGGCGCGCAATTGGCTGGAAGGCGCCGCGTTGGCGGCGCCCGACCGCATCCAGTCGGCCCTCACGCGGCGGGTGGGCGGCTGCACGCGCAGCCCCGTGGAACGGGACGCCACGATCGGCGTTTCCAGCGGGCCGCTGCTCGGGCTTTACCGCGTGGAGGACGATTTCGCCTGGCGCGCCGGCCAGCCCCGGCTGGTGCTGGCGGCGGAGTCGCCGCCGCCGGAGAACACGTCGTTCTCCATTCTCATGCCGGAAAGCGCCGGCGGAGGCCCGCTGTCCGAAAATGAGCCGCCGGGCGGACCGGGCGCGGCGCAACTGCGAGGTGTGCGATGAGCGTCGGCTACAGCATCGCGATCCACGCCGTGCCGTTCTTCGAACTGCTGGAGCGGGAAGTGGAGACGGTGGCCAGGGCCGTGTTCGGCGACGAGGCGGACCGGGCGCCGGGCGCGGAAGCCGGGGATGAGGCGCCGCGCCAGGCGGATGAGCGGTCTATCGCCACGGCCATGGAAACCAGCCGGCGGCATCTGGCGCAGGGCATCGACGGCTTCGTCCGCCGCCTGCCCGCGGCGGTGCGCAGCGACACGGCCGCCTCCCGTTCGGCCGCCTACGCGCTGGTGGGCCTCGCCGACGAGCGCATGCTGCATTATCCTTCCGGCGAACTGCCCGGGTGGCGGAACCGGCTGCTGGAGTCCGAACTTTACGGGTCGGCGCTGGCGGGCCAGGAGATCATCCGTCAGGCGAAGGCGTCGACGCAGGACGGCGCGGCCGAGATGATGGCGCCGCTCTATCTGGCGCTGTTGCGGGAAGGTTTCGAGGGGTCGCTCCGGGGCGATGTCGTGGGCCACTCCGCGCTGGTTTCCAGTCTGGAGGACGCGGTGGGCACGCAGCGCGGCGTCTCCTACGACATGGCGTCCGACGCGGGCCCCAGGCGCGTCGGCGTCCCCGCCGGATCCCTCGCCGCGGCCGCGGCCGCCTTGTGGCTGGGCAGCGGGCTCGGGCTCTGGTGGGCGCTGGCGGGCGGCGACCTGGGCGAGGCGGGCCGGCTCGCCCAGCGCATCGAGGCGGGCCTCGCCGCCACGTTCGACCCGGGCGACGCGCCCTCCATCTCCCCGACGGCGCTTCCCCCGGCGGCGAACGGCGCGGACCCGCCCGAATGATCGGCGGCCACCGCCGGGTCCGGTAACCGGGTGGCCCGCTCCGGCGTTCGCGAGTCGGGCGGATTGGCGTAGAATGGGCCGGGACGGTTGCCGTTCGATCGAGGCGCCGGGCGTTTCACAGAAGAACAGAATTGGATTGAGCAATGTTTAATAGAATCTGGGAATTCGTATCCACACTGATGGCTGGCGGCGCGTCGGAGATCGTTCTCCTGATCGTGCTGATCGTTGTCGCGCTGATTCTCTTCCTGGTCGGGCTGTGGGTGCTTTGGAAGCTGCTCGGGCTCCTGACAAAGGGCCTCGTCTGGCTCACCGGCTTCGTCACCGGCCAGGCCCGGAGCCGCGCCGCGGCCCGCAAGGAGGCCGAACGCAGCCGCCCGCCGGCGGTGGCCACCGGCTGGGGCGGCCGGTCGCAACGCCTCGGGCTGCGCATCGCGCTGGCGGACGCGCGGCGGCTGACATCCCCCGACGCCCTGTGCATCGTCGTGGTCGCGGGCAAGGGCGGCGCCGGCGACCTGTGCCGCAGCCTGGGCCTGACGCCGCCGCCCGTGGCTTCGGTCGGCATCGCGGCCGGCGGCCCGACCATCCTCATCGACGCCACCCGCGCGAGCCGCCGGGTGCTGCGCCGGCTCGCGCGCGCGCTGCCGTACCAGCGTCCGGTCGACGGCGTCGCCGTGCTGGCCACCGCCGACGGGCTGCCGGTGGACGGCATCGCCCGGGCGGCCGATTTTGCCCGCGCGGCCGGCCTGCGCGTCGCCCTGCACATGGTCCTTCCGAGCCGCGGCAAGACGCCGGCGTGGCGCGTCATCGACGCCAACAACAGCGACGGCGACGCCGTCACCGCCCAACTCGCCGCCGACACGGTGCGCATCTGGCTCAAGGAAGGCCAACGGGACGGTTTGCAGGAACTGGCGCTGGCCCAGTCCCGGGAACTCCCCGGCGCGATCGACCGCGCCCTTTCGGTCGCCCCGTCCTCGCTGGTGGACGTGGCTTCCCTCGGTTTCAGCGGCGCGGGCCTGCGCGGCGCGGTGGCGCAAACGGTCGCCCGCACGCGGCCCGCCTCCACCGCGGGCATGGTCACCGGCTTCGCCTACGCGTCGGCCGCCGCCGCTTTGGCGCTGACGGTGCTGACCGGCATTGTCCTGTTCGACCGCGTCGACACGCTGCGCGGCGCAGTTTCCATCGTCGGGCGCGAGGCCGCCGTTCCCTGGGCGGCCCAGGAAATCGCCGCGGTGCCCAACGCCACCCGGGTGGAGCGCCTGGCCGGCCTCAGCAGAAGTCTTGCCGACCTGTCGGGTTTTTCGGCGCTGGCCCCGCTGGGCTCTTTCACGCCGGGCCACACCATGCCCCGGCGGCTCGGCGCGGCGATGCTGGACAGCTACCTGCTGCGCCCGCTCGGCTCGGCGCTGGAACGCCAGGCGCTGGAACGCCTGGGGCCGAGGGCGAACGCCGACGCCTGGCTCGACGACACCCGCGTGATCAGCGATTGGGTTTCCGCCTGGGAGGCTCTCGGAGACGACCCCCGCGAGGTGGACATGCAGGCGTTGATGGCGGCCGCCTTCGGCGGCGCGCCCGCGGACTGGCCGGAGGCCCTGGACCTTGCCCTGGTGGAGTCCGATGCGGTCCTGCCGTTGCCCGGCGAGGGCGGCTTCGACATCGCGGGGATCACCGCGCTGGCCCGCGACAATTACATCCTCACGATGCGTATGTGGGCGGAGTCGGTGTACACCAACGGGCCGGTGGCGGAGGCGGCCCGCCGCGCCACCGACCTCAGCGCGGGTTGGCGGGCGCAGTACGAATCGCTGATGGACCTGCGTTCGGCGATCCAGGATCCGGGGCAACAGTGGTTGACGGCCGCGGAGGACCGCTCCGACCACGCCTCGGAGTTGCGCCTTCTCGGCCGGGCCCTGGCGCTGGGGCTGATCGGTCAGGCGCCCACCATCGAGGCAAAGGCGATCATGGCGAGCGTGCGCATCGCCGCGCGCGATTCCGTCAGCCAGTTCAGCCTTCCCGGCGTGGGCGCGCTGCTGACCCGAACCTCGCAGAACGCCGGCTCCACCCTGCAGTTGTCGACCGAAGCCGCCGCCTGGCTCAGGTATCTCGACCGGGTGGCCAACTCGGGATTCGGGCAGCCCCCGAGCCGCGCCGGCGCGCCCATCAGGGGCACCGTGACCGTCGATGTCGATGCGGTCGCGGTCGCCCGGGAAAAGCTGCAGGCCTACGAACGGATATCGATGGACCTGCTGGCGGATCTGCCCGCGGCGCCGGTGCGCAGCCTGCTCGCCGAACTGGCGTCGGAGCTGGTGCTGGGCGTCGTCATCGAGGTGGAGAACGCCCTGCAACCCGACAGCGACCTGGGCGTGGCCTCCGCCCGGGCCGAACGGCGCGCCGTCGCCGCCGACGCCCTGGCGGAGCTGGAGGAAATCGAGGTCTGGCTGGCCGGCCAGCAGGCGTCGTCGCAGGCCGAGCGGGTCAACCGGGTCCGCTCCCGCATTTCCGATGGCGTCCTGAGCGCCGCCGCCGCGGCGCTGGAGGACGAGGACCCGCTCGGCGTGGTCGTTGACCCCACCGCCGACGCGGGCGCCATCCTGCGGCGCCTGGAGCGGGGCGTGTCGCGGGTGCGCGAAATCTACGAGCAGTATGCGAGACCGTTTGTCGATGTGTCCACCGGCGGCGGCGACGGATTGGTCGCGCTGGAGTGGCGGGACATCTCCGATGACATCGCGGGTTACGACCGCGGCGACGCCGACTCCTCGCTCAGCGTCCTGGATGGCAACGTGCGCGCCTGGGTGGAGGACTCCGCCACCGCCTGCGCGGCACCGGCGTCCCCGACCGGACGAAGCGATTACCTGGCCTTGGCCGTGACGAGATTTCGCACCGAGGTCGAGGCAACCTGCACCCGGCTGGACGAGGCGGTCTTCGAGGAAAGCGTGGTCGATTTGCAGGACCATTACGACTCTTTTCTCGGTCGGAGCTGGCCGTTCACGGCGAATGGCGCGGACGCCGACCCGGGGGCGATGGCCACGTTCGTGTCCCAACTGCATTCCGGCATCGAGTCGCACGAGGAATTCCTCGACGAATTGCCGCCCGCTTTCGCCGAGCATGCGTCCTTCTGGGCGCCGGGTGAGGAAGCCACCGTGCGGTTCAAGCCGCAGTGGCGATGGCGGCCGGATATCGAGGTTCTCACCGAGCACGTGGCGGAGGTGGTCATCGAGGGCACGGAAGTGGATGAGGCCGGCGTGCATGCCTGGCGCTACGGCGAGCCGTTCGGGATTCGTTTCCGCCTGGCCATGAACTCCCCCTACCGGTTCAGGTTGCCCGACGGCCGGCTCGCGACCGAGAGTTCGGTCTCGTCTTCGGGCCGGGGCGCGCTGATGCGGGTATTCGAGGGAATCTCGCGGGGCGAATGGATCCACGAGGCGGAGGTGCAGCACATCGTCACGGGCCAGACGCGGACAATGAGGATCTCGGCCCGGGTCACCCACGAGGACGACCGCCCGATGACGGTGCCGTCGAGCAACCTGGCGGCAATGGCCCCTTGATGCCCCTTGAGCCGGATTCGTGTTCGCGGATGTTCGGAGCTTCCCCGGCGGCCCGCCGCGCGCCCAGACCCGTATCGAAACTGTTTTGAAAGGAGCTTGACATGGCCGACCCGGCGATATTGACACCCGTCGAGGGAGACGACCCTTGCGGGGAGGATCTCAGATGGGACATGGAATTCATGACCGTCATGCAGGAATTCGAATCCATCTTCCTGCAGGACCAGGGGAGCGTGGTCGAGGACGCCGCGACCACGGACGACGCGCCGGAGGCCCGCGATTTCATCGACCGGGTCAACGGGCTGTGCACGCGCACGAAGGACCTGCGCCTGCTCGGCGCGCGCGCCGAAGCGCTGTGGCGCAGCGAGGGCCTGGCGGCCTTCGCCGACGCCCTGGAGGACATGGTGGCGGCCGTCGAGGAGTGGCCGGACCCCGCCTCCGGCATCCATCCCCGGGCGGATGAGTTCGACGGCGACCTCGCGGAGCGCACCGCCCCGTTGAGCCGGCTCCTCACCAACGTGCCCGTGGTGGCCCGCTCGGTGGGCTGGGGGGCGGAACCGTCCGTCGAACAGCGGCAGGCGGTCGCCGAAACGCTGAAGGGCGTGTTCGATTCATGGACCGCCCGGCTTGAACCCGCCTTCGACCGCGATCTTCCATCCCGAAACAACGCCTGGGAAGCCATCCGGCCGATGCTCGCCGGCGCGGCTTCCGCCGCGGTCGAGGCCGCCGCCGCGGCGGAAGCCGGCGGCGACGCAACCGGGTCCACCGCGGGGACGCCGGCCCCGCCGCCGGCCGACGCCTGGGAGCTGATCGAACGGGCGGCGGAACTCATGGCCACCCAGGACCGCCACTCGCCGGCGCTGCCCTTGCTGCGGTTGCTGCTGGTCTGGCGCTCGAAGGGCATTCTGGAGATTGCCGAGAGCATGAAGACGTCGGGCATGACCATGGAGCAGTTTCTGGACTCCACCCGCAAGCAGCTCGCGGCGGATTGAGGCGGCGCCCGCCACGGAGGTCGGCCAATGCCCGCGGGCTGCCCGCGGGCATTGGCCGATGGTCCCGCACGGTCGGGGCATCGGGCCCGGCCGCCGCGTCCGGTCCGGTTCAACCGGTTTCGTTGAGTAGCGTTTGATACCCGTGCGGCGGGCTTTGGGGGCGGATGCGCACCGGATAGGATCAGTTTGATATCGTTTAGAGTCGAGTGATGCCGAATGGATTTCGGCACTCGTATTGAATCGGCCTTTCGTGGATGCTAACTTCAAGTTTTCCACCAGTGAGCGACTGCCACCCGGAAGACTACAAGACAGCAAGCACAGCGGAAGCACAGCGGCACGGGCCGGCGCAACGGCGCGGCCCGCCCGGGTCTCCGCGGCGATATCCCCGGTCGGCGGGCCACGCTCTGCGATGGGGAATGCTTCCGGTCGAAGGCGTGGGCGCCTTCGCCACGGGATTCCGGGGATGCCTCCGGCTATGGAATCAACTTGGATATACGGGAACGCATCATGTCGACCCTTTACGTAAACATGAAGGCCATCAACGGCGGCTCGACCCATCGGCAGTACCTCAATCAGATCGAATGCCAGGGCATGCGGCACGCCATCGACCTGCCGGTGGTGTCCGGAAGCGCCAGGGGCGGGCGCGTCCTGAGCTCTTCGGAGCACAGCCCCGTGGTCCTTTTCCACCGTCCCGACAAGGCTTCGCCGGCGCTCCGGGAGGCGGCGCTCGGCAACCATCACCAGGGCGACGTGGAGATCAACCGGGTGCGCGTCATCGAAGGGCGGACCGTGCCGGTTGAAACCATCCGGCTGGCGAACGCGAGAGTGGACCGTGTGGATATGGTCACGCTTCTGGACGGGAAGGCGGGGGAACCCGGCCGCGAGTTGCTCGAATCCTTCCATCTGACGTACGACGAGATCCGATGGTTGAGTCGCCGCTACGACGGCGGCACGCAGACCGGCGCCGTGGAAGGCGGCTGGTCCGTCTCACTGGAGTACGTAATCCTCTGACGGGCAAGCAGCGGGGCCAGGTCTGACAGGCCGGGCTCGTGTACAATTCCCGCGGCAAGGCATGACGCATGAACAAGCAACGAGCCGCACAACGGACCCAGCCTCCCTTGACGACCGCCGAATCGAATGGCGGCGAGAGCCTGATGGCGCACCTTCTCGGTGCCGGACCCGCCGGTCCGGACGCCGGCGCGCTGGTCGACGCCAGGGTCGTTTCCTGGGCGGAGGACCGCGGCATGCTTGAAGGTGGCCGCACCGCGCGCCTCGGCGCGTCCTGCCTGCTGCGGCCCGGGGCGGGCGACCGGGTGCTCACATGGCAAGGCGGGGACGAGTGCTGGATACTCACCGTGCTCGACCGCGCCGACAGCGCGAGTCCGGCGGTTCTGGCGGCGGGTGTTTCCGGTCTGGCCATCCAGGCGCCCACCATCGCCCTTGCGGGCAAGGCCGTGCACATCGCCGCGGAGGACTTCCTCACCAGCACGCGCAACCGTCACGCCGTCGAGAACACCCGAACCGAGACCTGCAAGGTCAGGGTCAGTCAGGTCGAAACCGACATACGGCGGGCCGGCACGGTCGATGACGATATCACCGGCACGCTGCTGCAGCGGACGGGCACATGGTTGTCAAGCACCCTGCGCGACGCCCGGTTCCGGGCCAGAACGTTTCTGTTCGACTGATTCGGGCGTCGCCGGGCGCCCCGTCGCCGGCTTCAACGGTTCGCGGCGCCGGAGCGGGAGCGCGCCGAAACCGCCCGGCTCACCGGACCCCCCGTCGCCGGCCTGCCGGCTACCGGACCCCCGGCGGCGAGATAACTGCCGCCGCGACGAGTTCGGCGCTCTCGACCGGAATCACGAGACGGTGTGGACCGTCGGGCGCGGTCGCTCCGCGTCCGCGGTCGAGGCCCGGGTTGAGGAGGTACAGTTCCTCGGCCTGGATGCCGGCGGCGTCCGCCACGTGGTCAATGCCGACCTGTCCGCCGGTCGGGACCACGCGGAAACGCGGTCGGTCGGGCACGGTGTGCAATGCGACCCCGTACTGTTCCGGCGCGCCGAACAGCCGCGACAGCGCCAGCACCCGCGCCACGTATGTCCGCGTCTCCGCCGGCAACCACGGGCGCGCGCCCCAAAAGCCGACAGGCGCGCCGTCCGCGTCCGCGGCCCTGGCCCGGCGAATCGCGCCGGCAACGGCCGCTCCGCCGGCGTTGTAGCCCGCCAGCGCGAGCAGCCAGTCTCCTCCGAATTGCGCATGCAACTGCCGCAGGTAGGTCAGCGCGGCCTCCGTCGATTCGATCACGTCGAACCGGGCGTCGTACCATGGGCCCTGGACCAATCCCAGTTCCCTGCCCGTGGCGGGAATGATCTGCCACAGTCCCGCCGCCTGCTTGCCGGACCGGGCGTACGGATTGTAGGAACTCTCCACGATGGGCAGGAGCGCCAGATCCAGCGGCATGCCGTGCCGCTCTATGGTCTCGACGATGTGGCGCAGGTACCGCTCGGAGCGCCGCAGAATCAGGTTCAGATCATCGGCATTGCCGACATACCGGAAAAATTCGCGATCGACGGCCTCGTCCGCGTCCAGGGGCAGTTCGAGGCTGCGCCCTATCCGGGCAATCAGGTCCAGCCCACCGGCGTCCGGCTCGTGCCGGCCGTAAGACGGTTGCCGGAGCGGTCCGCGTTCCCGCGCGGCGCTCCGCGACGCGCGCGGCTGAACCGGTATCGGCGGCGGCAGCGCCGCCAGCGCGCGCCCGGCCTCGTCGCGCGCCCGGTCTTGCGCCCCCGGTTCGCGGCCCGACAACAAGGCAAGCATCAGCAACAGCGCCGCGGCGCAGACAACGCCGGCGGCGAGAGGCCGCGCAAGCCTCCAACCCATGTCTCGAACAAGAGCAAACAGGTACATGAATTGGTCGGGGTTCCAGTGCCGGACCCCGTAATGCTACATGAATCCGGGGCCGGCGCAACTCTCCCGGTGTCCCGGAGCGGCCCCGCCCCCCGGTTCAGGTGAAAATCCTGACCAGCATGAGCAGGAGGACCGCGGCGAGCGCCGCGCCGAGCAGCAACCGGGCCGATGGGCTGGAATCGAATCCGGGGATCGGCGAGCCGCGCCAAAGCATCGCGAGAAGAAACAGTATGGCTCTCATCGGGTCATCGGGTCATCGGGTCCGCGCGCAAGCGCGCGCAAGACATGAACGCGCAAGACATGAAAAAGGCGGAGCCGGCGTTTGGCCGGACTCCGCCCCGTTTCGGCCGTGTAATCGCCGGTCAGACGATTCGGGCGTTACCGATATCCCAGCCTCCCGCCATTGAACCGCTCTGATTGCCGGTTTCGCTGTCGTAGCTGCTGCTGGACCACTGGACTTGACCGCTGTAGCTCAGCGCGAATGCCTCCACGAACTCGCCGCTGGGCTCCCCGCTCGCCTGGTCCACGAGCGTGACCAGATCCACCCGGCCGACCTTGACGTCGGTCAGCGTGATGGTCTCGACCACCTGGCTCTGTCCGTTGATGTTGCGCACCACGCTTATCTCCACCTCGCCGGAGGAAGAATTGCCCAGCGCCATCTGCCGGAGGACCGGCGACGCCTTGTCGATATGGTGGTACAGCACTATCGGGCCGTGCATCGAATCGCCCTGCACGCGGGTCTGGTTGTTACCGCCGGAGCTCACCGGCAAGCTGATTGCGTGCTGAACGCCCAGACACTCGATATGGCCACTGTAGGCGGCATTCTGCGACCCGCCGGTCACGTTTTTCATCTTTACGTATATGGTTGACATTGGTTATGTACTCCTGAAGATTATGTGTTGAATTCCAAAGTGCCGCCGGCGCTAGCCCGATGCGACCTGGCCGGCCTGGAGGTTGTAGCCCCGTTGGGTATTCCCCAGGTTCGTGCCATCCTTGTCGTAGCCCGTGTGCGTCCAATTGACCTCGGAGACGTTGAAGACCACCCGCTCGATCTCCCGGCCGCCGAATCCGCCCGACAACGCCAGACCCTGCGGGGCGTTGGCCAAACCTCCCGACTGGTACGAGAGATTCGCCTGATCCAGCGTCTCGTAGGAGATGCTCTTCACGTAGGTTGCCTTGAGGCTGTAATCCATCACAGTCTTGACTTCCCCGTTGACGTCCTCCAGCAACTGGATTCCCACGGTGCCGAGGCTGCTTCCAGCCGCGCACGCCTGCGCCAGCTTCGGGCTCGCCGTATCCTTGTAACGGATCACCTCGACTTCCGCGGCCCGCTTGCCGTCAGCGCTCGCGCTGCTCGAAACGACGGATTCGCTGATGCCGATGCCTTCCACCTTTCCCACGTAGCCGGAGATTTCACTCTCACCCGCAATTGTGGCTATATCTACTACTATCATTGCCATGTTACTTAACTCCTGAGAAAAAACCGTTCCCAAATGAACGAGCTTCAAGTTACTATGCGCAAACGGTCTATTCAACACAATTCCGCGAACCCGTTCAGCATCATTTGTTGACAAATAGTAGCAAACGAATCATCTGTGGTGCGCAAGCCGCCCGGGACAGGCGGGAACCTGCCCGAAAACCGGCGATCCGGGCATCGAACGCCACCCTTCGGAGCAGAATGAAACACATACGGGAAGCCAGGCCCGGGCGACGGTCGCGCGCGCCCCGCGCACGCCATCGCCGGGCCGTTGCCATTTCGGCAATCCAATGGGGTAATATTGCCGCGTCTCGATGCTGTGGGAGGCGGCGTGCGAAACGGACTGCTTGATCGCGCCCGGCGGGCGGCGGCCTTCGCCGCCGCGCCGCTGTGGTTGCCGGCGGCGATGGCGGTCGTGCTGGGCGTGAGCATGGGGGCCGCTCCCGGCGCGCGCGCCCAGACGTCCATCGATTGCGCGTTGCCGGCCCACCTCCCCGGCAGACCGACCGCGACCGGCGTTCCCGATCGCACCAATACCGTTTGCGTTTTCCCGGTGCCGCCCGACTGGGCGCTGGTGCCTGACGGGATCGGCCGGGGCGACAGTTTCAGGCTCCTGGCAGTCTCACGCGGCGGAGGAACATCAGGCCGGTGGGCTACGCACGCCCCCTACGATCTCGACATCCGGAACGATGTGACGCTAAACGGGCATTCCGCTGTCCGCGCGTATGCAAGCGGTTTCAGGTCCCTGGTTTCCACGTCAAGCACAAACGCAACCACGCACACCCAGACCAACAGCGCGGCGGACCGTGCAGAGAAATACGCGATAAACATACCCGTCTACTGGCTGAACGGAAGCAGGATCGCCGCGAACTACGCGGATATGTACGACGGCGCATGGGAAAATGAGTCCAGGGCCAATTGGCGCAACACCTCCGGCACCGCGGCCGGCTTCGGGACGACCCTGGAGCCGTGGACAGGCTCGCAGCATGACGGCACGGCCGCGGGCGTACAGGCCCTCGGGGGGCCAGGCACCGGCGGCACCATACGGATGGTGCGCCACGGCAGCTTCGACAGCGATGCCAATCTCTCCTCAATCATCCCCAACGGCGGAACGGCTTCGCCGCTGTCGGGGGGGATTGCCAACCGGCTTAGCCTCAGACCTATTATGATGCTGTCGCCCGTTTTCCGGGTATCCAACGCCGTCGCCGTGAACCTGTCCGTTTCGGCGGTGGGCGAGACCGCCGGGAGCTCGGTAACGGTCACGGAAGGTGCGGCGAACGCCACCATGGTGACGATTACCGCGACGCTTGAATCCGCGAACAATACCGGGAGCGCCCTGAGCATACCGGTCCGGGTGAGGGCGGCGGGGACGACGGCGACCGCGGCGGATGACTACACGTTCGGCAGCGACAACATGACGGCCGCGATCAGCATCGCGGACGGGAGCGCCCAGGGCACGGCCGTTCTCGCAGTGGTCGACGACACCACCGCGGAGAGCGAGGACGAAACGGTGACTGTCGAACTCGGGAGTGTCCCGAGCGATGCTCGGGATATATGGAGCAGGGGCCCCCAGGCCTCGGTTCGAATCGTCATCCGGGACGATGACGTCAATCCGCGAATCTTCGTGGGCGTCAAGGCCACGATCAGTGAGGGGGACGGCGACCCGGCCGGGTTTTTCATTTACTCCCAACGGCCGCTGATCACCGACGAGGATGCCAATTTGTCGGTGAACCTGGAAGTGTCCGATTTCGTCTACTCCTTCACCGGCGGCGCCATGTCGCCCTACAACTACGGGTACGTCGCCGCCGGCGAACCCGCGTCGCCCACGGTCACGATGGCGACCGCGGCGGACGCGGCCGCGGCGAGGGAGGTCTGCACCGGCCTGGGAGATGGCTACACCATCCCGGACAACGCCTACAACTGCGCGACGCACGAGGTCGCCATCTCGAACGACCAAATGGACGAGCCCGACGCCGCGGTCCGGGTCGCGGTCATTTCCGGAACGGGCTACAGGGGAGGGACCGCGGGCGCCGTGACCGTGCGGGACGACGATGCGACGGTCCTGAAGCTGTCGCCTTCGCCGCCCGGGCCGTCCACGGCCGCGATTTCGTTGACGGAGGGGGTGGGCGAGGCGACGATGAAACTTTCGGTCGGCCGGCCGCTGGCGCCGGGGGAAGTGCTGACGGTGCCGCTCGACTTCACGGGGGACGCGATGAGCACGGGCCCGGGCCGGGATTATACGCTGAAATGCGCGTCGCCCGGCGCGGGCGTCTCCTGCACCGCGGATCTGGGCGGGGGCGGCGCGGGCGTCCCGCTCGCCAGGGGCGCGGGCATTATCGTGATCGAAGGGCATGTCCGGCAGGGTTCGCGCATCATCGACACGGCCATCGATGCCGAACTCACGCTGAGCGCCGAACCCGACCGGTCGGACGAGGATCCGGAGGACATGATGGTCGGCATCGGCCGGTCCAGCCTTGTCGCCGGGCTCGGCGAGAGCGCCACCATGCCCGCCCTGTCGATCACCGTCGACCGCAACAACAACAACATGAACGACGATACGCTCGCGTACTCCATCGTCGATCATCCGGCGAACGCGCTGACCCTGTCGGTGTCGTCCACCGGCGGCGGGCTCACCGAGGGCGGCGCCGGCAGCGCGACCCTGACGGCGACGCTGGCGAACGGGAACGAAACCGGGAAGGACATCCTCATCCCGATACTGGTGCGCGCCCACGGGGACCCGGCGGACGCGGAGAATGCCGAGGAGTACAAGCGGGCGGCCACGGCCGCGCAGCCGGCGGATTACACTCTGGCGGCCGCGTCCATCCGCATCGCCGCGGGCGCGGCATCCGGGACGGTCGGCTTCATGGTGACCGACGACTCGCTCGACGAGCCGGACGAGACCGTGACCGTCGAGGTCGACGAGGACGAACTGCCGGCGCTGGGCAACGTGCAGGTGACCGGCAATGGCGGATACGACACGTTCGTCATCGGGGACGACGACCCCACGCCGGTCGAGCTCAGCGTCTCGGACCGCGCCGCGGACGAGGGAGACAGCTCCGACAACGCCGGTATCGACATCGCCCTGGGGCGGGGGCTGGGATGGAGCCTCGAGCGGATGCCCGACAAGACGCTGGCGTGCGCGCCCGAGACCTTGCGCGCGACCCTCGGGTTCATGGGCGGCGCTTTCGGGGCGGATGAGGATTTCACGCTGACGCTGCCAATCCGGACCGGTTCGCCGGGAGGCGTGGCGCTCGACACGGCCGATCCGCGCGTGGTGGTATTCGGGCTGGGCGCTCCGTGCGCGGCCCGGGTCGGCGCTCCGCGCGTGACGGACGATCTCGCGGTGGTGGAGCTCGTCCCGTCGCAGGACGCCGACCTGGACGACGAGACGATCGAGGTGTCGATCGGCAGCCTGGCCCCCGGGCATCTGGACGGCGGCGTCGAGGAGGAGGCCGCCGCCGGGGACCTCACCATTATCATTCTCGACGAGGACCAGCCGGTGGCGTCCTTCGCGAGAGGCGGGACGGTCATCGGGCATGACGAAGAGCGGCCGGGGACGGTGAACCTCGAGCTCCGGCTCTCGCCGGCGCCGATACGGGACGTCCGCGTGGGCTACACCGTCGCCGGCGCCGCGGCGGCCGGAACGGATTTCGAACTGGCGGGCCTGAGCGGCGGCGCCGGTTACGTCGAGGTCGGCGCCAGGGCCGGAGACGAGAGCGCGGTTTCCAAGAGCGCCGCGATCATGGTGACGTTCCACGGCGACGACATCGCGGAAGGGGATGAGGAACTGACGCTCACCCTGTTCTCGGGCTCGGACTACGAGCTGGCCGACGTGGCGGGCACGCACACGGTCACCATCCGGATCGACGACGACGACACGGCGGGCGTCGCCGTCGTTCCCGCCGGCTTCCAGACGGACGGCAATCCGCTGCGGCTCACCGAGGGCGGCGCCCCCGGCTGCTACACGCTGAAGCTGACTTCCGACCCCGTCGCCCGGGTCACGATCCTGCCCCATTCCGGCGATCTGGGCGCCGCGGCGGCCGAGGTCGTCGCAACCGGTTCGGACGCCGCCTGCGACGCCGAGGGCAAACTGACGGGCGGTCCGGGGGATGACATGCGGTTCCTTGAGGACCGGGCCGTGTTCACCGGCGGCGACTGCGCGGCGGGAGACAGCGATTCCGAGGGCGATTGGTGCATGCCCCGGATCGTGAGGGTGTCGCCGAAGAACGACGACGACGGCGCGCCCGAGAACGTGAGGATCGACCACACCGTCCTGGGCTACCACCAGGTGCTGGGCGACGAGGACCGGCCCGTCACCTTCGAGGACATCAGGGTCCGCGTCGCGGACGACGAGCCGACCGCGTGCTTCTCCGCCACCGGCGCCGCCCGGCCGGTATTGACGCCGCGGGGCGCCTGCGATCCCGAGACCGCCAAGGACGGCGCCGCCGAGTCCGCGGGCCCATCCGCCGTGTCCGCGAGGATTTACCTGCTGAAACGCGCCCCGGGCGGCGCGGCCACCGAGCCGGCGACGGCGCCGGAGGACATCGAACTGCGCTACAACGTTTCGGGCTCGGCTTCCTGGGGCTCGGACTACACGATCGGGGGGGGCGGCGTCACCTTCGACGAGCGCGCGAGCGCGGGAACCGTGACGCTGGCCTCGGGCGGGGCGCATGCCGATATCGAGGTGACGATCGTCGACGACGAAACCCGCGACCCCGGGGAAGACGTGATCCTCACCCTGGCCGGCGGCCCGGGTTACGTGCTGGGAGGCAACACGTTCAGGCTGACCATCACCGACAACGACACGGCGGGGCTCGTCCTGGCGGGGCATCCGCTCCGGTTGAGGGAGGGCGCGGAGCCGGCCTGTTACGATCTGAGCCTGGCCACGGACCCGGGCGCGACGGTCACCGTGCGGCCCGAATCCAGCAACCCGGGCGTGGCGGCGGTCGCGGCCATCGGCGCCGCCATGTGCGGCGACGAGCGCGCGCCCGTCTCCGACCGGCTGGTCTTCTCCGGCGGCGACTGCGCGACGGGAGACGGCGATTCCGAGGGCAATTGGTGCAGGCCCCAGAAGGTCAGGGTCTCGTCCCGCGGCGACGCCGACAGCGCGCAGGACGAGGTCAGGATCAACCATGTCGTGCGGGGGTACGCCGGCATCGAGACCATCCCGCAGGTGAACGCGATCATCGTCAACCGCATCGAGGCGGACTTCGGCGACGCCACCGAGTCGACGGTGGGCGAGGAGTGCCCCGCGCCGTCCAACGGCAACGGCGCGGCCGGCTGCGGGACCGGCATGCGGCATGAGGCCGAGGTCAGGATCCGCCTCACGCGGGCGCCGGAAAGCGATGAGGACCCGTTCGGCATCGGCTTTCTCGCCGGCGGCAGCGCGGCGCCGGGCAGGGACTACGCCATCGCTCCCGGCGCCATGGGCTGCGGCGGCGGCGAGCCGGAATCCCCCGTGTGCTTCGACCCCGCCACCGGCGCGGGTTCCGTGCGGATCGATGCGCGGAGCGTGCGGACGGATTCGGGCGGGAATCACTACGCCGTCATCCCGGTGGAGATCCTCCACGACGACATCGTCGAGGGCGACGAGACGGTGATCCTCGGGCTGACGGGCGGAGCGGACTACACGCTGGGCACCGCCGCGGTCCATACGCTGACCATCGGCGACGACGACGGGGGTCCGGGGGTGACGGTGACGCCGACCTCGCTGCGGCTGGTGGAGGGCGGGGCCAACGGCGCCTACACGGTGGTGCTGAACACCGATCCCGAGGGGGAGGTCGCGGTCGTCGTGGACACCGGCAATGTCGATTCGGTCACGGTCTCCACCGATGTGCTGGCCTTCACCAGCGGGAACTGGGACGTGCCGCAGACCGTCGCGGTGAGCGCCCTGGACGACCCCGACGGCGCCGACGAGCGCGCCACGCTGTTCCACACCGTCGCCGGTTACGGCGATGTCGCCACCGCGCCGGCCGTGGAGGTCACGGTGGCGGACGACGACGACGACCTCGCCGACACGGTGGTGAGCATCGTCGCCGGCCCGGCGATCGCCGAGGGCGGCCTGGCCGAATTCACCGTCAGCGCCACGCCCCTGCCCGAAGACGCGCTCACCGTGAACGTCACCGTGGCCGACAGCGGCGATTTCGCGCGCAGCGGCCAGGCCGGCCGGCGGCCGGTGACCATCGGTTCGGACGGCACCGCGCGGCTGACCGTCGCCACCGTGGACGATGGGGAGGACGAGCCGGACGGGCGCATCGAGGCGACCGTCGAGCCCGGAAGGGGCTACACGGTGGCCTCGTCGCCGAGCGATTCGGCGACGGTGCCCGTCGCCGACGGCGACGACCCGACCTCGATTCCCCGGGCCGCCTTCACCGCCCCGTCGGCGCTCGTGGCCGAAGGGGCGCGCGTGCACGAGGTGATCGTCGCCATCGACCCGCCGCCGGAGTCGTCCATCGCGCTCAACTACATCCTGGGCGGCGAAGCGGCGCCGGAGGCGGACTACGTCATCGCCGGCGCCGTGGACGGCGCCGGCGCCATCGCCGTGGCCGCCGGGGCGGCCACGGCCGCCATCCCGGTGATTGTCGTGGAGGACAGCCTCGTCGAGGGCGACGAGGCCCTGACGCTCACCCTTGCCGCCGGGCGCGGCTACGAGGTGGGCGGCGTGAACGTCCACACCCTCGTCCTGGTGGACGACGACAGCGCGGGCGTAACGGTCTCCGAGCGGTCGCTGAGCGTGGCCGAGGGCGGCGCCAACAGCGCCTACACGGTGGTGCTGGGCACCGACCCGGGCGGAGCCGTCACCGTCACGCCCTTCCTGGACGACCCGGGCGCCGCCGCGGTTTCCGGCTCGCTGAGCTTCACCTCCGACAACTGGCGAACGCCGCAGACGGTGCTCGTCAGCGCGCTGGACGACGCCGACGCGGACAACGAGACCGTCACCGTTTCCCACCGCGTCAGCGGGTATCCCGGGATCGTCAGCGCCCCGGACGTGGTCCTGACGGTGATCGACGACGATGTCGACCTCGGGGACCCGGTGGTGAGCATCGCCGCCGGCGGGGCCATCGAGGAAGGCGGCCTGGCCTCGTTCACGCTGCGCGCCGAGCCTCCGCCGAGGGTTCCCTTCGCGGTGAACGTCACCGTGGCCGACGGCGGCGGCTTCGCGGCGGTCGGCCAGGCCGGCAGCCGGCCGGTGAGCATCGGCGCGGCCGGCTCGGCGACCCTGACCGTCGCCACCGTGGACGACGTGTTCGAGGAGGCCGACGGGGCGCTCACCGCCACCGTGGTCCCGGGGGCGGGCTACGAGGCGGCGGACTGGCCGGACAACCAGGCCGTGGTGGAGGTCGCCGACAACGACGGTCCGCCGGTCGTCCCGGAAGTGATGTTCACGGCCTCCTCGGCCGAAGCCGGGGAAGGGTCGGGCGCCCATGTCGTGACGATCGGCATCGAACCGGCCATCGAGGCGCCGCTCACGCTGGCCTACACCCTTGCGGGCACGGCGGCGCAAGGCACGGACTTCACCGTCGCCGGGGCCGCCGGCCCCGGCGGGACGGTCGATGCCGCCCCGGGCGCGGTGTCGGTGGCCATCGAGGTGACGATCGCCGACGACGGGGTGAACGAGCCGAGCGAGACCGTGGTGCTGATCCTGTCGCCGGATTCGGCCTACTCCGTCGCGGCCGGCGGCGGCGCGCACACCCTGACGATCGCCGACGACGACGCCGCGGCCGGGCTCCAGGCGCAGGCCGCGCCGGCGCTGGCGCGGCTCGGCCGGTCGCTGGCCGAGCAACTGATGCTGGGCGTGGACGGCCGGCTGGCGTCGCGCCGCCGGCAGTCGGCCGAACGCGCGCCCGGCGGCGCGTTTTCCGCGACCTTCGCGGGCCGAAGCGACTGGTTGGACCCCGAAGCCGGCTGGCGCCTCGCGGCGGCCGGCGGCGGCACCGCCGCCGGGTTCGGCGAGTCCGCGTCCGGAGGCGCCGGCGGCCTCGCGTCCCTCGGGCCGGGGAGCGCCGCGCGCCATGCCCGCGAAGGGGCCGCGTCCGGCGCGCTCCGCGGGACCGGATTCGAACCGCGCGCCCGGGCGCCCGCGCCGGGGAGGCGCGGGGCGCGGTTCGAGGACCTGCTGCGCCGCGCCGTCGCCGGCTCCTCGTTCCTGGGCTCCGGCCCGCAAATCGGCGGCGGGGCGCTGGGTATCTGGGGCCGGGGCGCCACGGCGGGATTCTCGGGCGCGTCGGAGGACTTCACCCTGGACGGCAGCATGACCTCCGTGCAGCTCGGCGCCGACTGGACGGGCGTGTGGCTGACCGCCGGGGTGATGCTCGCCCAGGGCGACGGCGAGGGCCGCTACCGCCAGGGCGGCGTCGAGGGGGATGTCGAACTGGCCCTGAGCAGCATCGTGCCCTACCTGGGCTACCAGTTGGGCGAACGGGTGTCGCTGTGGTCGGCGTTGAGCGTCAGCGTCGGCGACCTGGCCCTGATCCACGCCGGAGACGAGGCCGTGACCATGGACCTGTCCATGCGCGCGGCCGCCGCGGGCGTCCGCGGCGAGGTGTACCGCGGCGGTGGCGCGTTCACGCTCTCGGTGGTTTCCGACGTGTTCGCGGTCGATGCGGAGACCGAACCCTTGCCCGGCCTGCCGGACGTCCGGTCCGGCGCGAGCCGCCTGCGGCTCGCCGCCGAAGGCGTCTGGACGCGCGGCCTGCCGTTCGGCGGCCGCCTGTCCAACCGCACGGAACTGGGCCTGCGCGCCGATGGCGGCGACGCCGAGGAGGGCGTCGGCCTGGAACTGGCGAACGCGACGTCGCTGGCCGGCAACGGGCTCACCGCGGAGCTGGAAGGCCGGCGGCTGCTGCTTCACGCCGACGAAGGGTTCAGCCAGTACGGCGTCTCGTTCCACCTGGCCTGGGACCCCATGCCGCGGTCTCCGGCAGGCCCGGTGGCGTCCCTGCGCCGGGCCTGGGGCATCGGCGCCGCCAGCGGCGTCGCCCGGCTCTACCGGATGAGCAGCCTGGCGGGATTCGGCCCGGCGGGCCCGGACGCCGGGCGCGCTTCGCTGGAAGTGGGCTGGGGCGTGTTGTGGCTCAGGGACCTGTATGTGCTGACGCCGACCCTGACCGGCGCCGCCGCGGGCGGCGCCCGCGAGACGGGCGTGGCCGTGCGGCTGGCGCCGTCGCGGCACAACGGCGTCGACCTGTCCGCCGGTCTGGGCGCCACCTGGCGCGGCCCGGCCGGGGACCGCGGCGGCGCCGCGGCCGAACTCGGCTTCCGCCTGCGCTGGTAGCCTCCGGTGTCCGCCCCCCGCGCCCCCGCATTCGCCGCCCGCGTCCGCCCCGAACGGGCGGGCCGCGCCCTTTCGGCCCTCGCGGCAGGCGCCTTGGGGCCGTGGCTCCTGCTCGCGTGCCTGGCGGCGGGCGTCGCCCCCCGCGCGCACGCGCAGATGACGGCCGCGGTCTGCCTCCCCAACGGCGAAGTGCAGGAAGTGCCGGAGGACTGGCCGCTCATTCCCAGGGACTTCAACATCCTGAACGTGAATGGCGCTACCGGCGCGCCCACCGGACTGATGGCGAACACCGCGTACGATGTCGCGGTCAGTGCCAACAAGTCAGGGAAGTTCCGGCTGATGTTCGTGACGAGCAGAACCCACAGCGCGAGATCGTCCGACATCTCGGTTTACAACGATTTCGTGAAATCCGAAGCCGCCCGCGGGCATCCCGCCCTGCGTCCCTACGCCGACCACTTCTGCGCGCTGGCATCGACTGCCACTGTCGACGCCAGGGACAACACCAAAACCAACCCGCACGTCGCCGGCGACACCGGCCACTACGGATCCATTTCGGGCACGTCAAATGTGGATACTGACAACTCGGACCCCGCAAGAAGCCACGCGAGGCACACGCCGGTCTATTGGCTGGACGCGGACGCTGTCAACAGGGCCAGCGAATTTTCGATCACCACCACTGGGGCGTTGAACCGCGCGACGCACAGTTCCACGGCGATTTCCGGGAACAATTACCAACTTCATCGGTTCCTTGGTGGAGGCACGCACGGGGAGTGGGTGTTGTACAGGACGAGTCCGAGGCTACTGATCAATCTGCCCAGGAACCGGGACGGCAACCTGATCCCGGACCCCGACCTCCTGACAATATGGACCGGCACCGAGAGCCGTCACGGCGACGGGCATGAAGATTTCGAGCTCGGCCAGGAAACGGTGGCGTGGGGACGGGTCGCCACGGATCATAATCATTCGGTTTTCTTATTTCAGCAGCAAGACGACTCAGTCCTCCCGCGCGAACAGCGGCATCGGTTCTACGCGCTGTCGGGGGTGTTTCAGGTTGTGGACGACGACGAAGTGGCCAGGGTGAGCCTCGAGGTGAGCTCGAACAGCGTGGAGGAATCCGCGGCCGCCGCGGGAAGGGTCACGATCACGGCCAGAGCCGACCGGCAGATGGTCACCCAGAGTCTGGTCGTGCCGATCTTCGTGCGCCGGAACGACTCCACGGCCGAGGAGTGCGCGTCCGCGGGGAGCATGGCCAATTGCGACTTCGCGCTGATGGCGGACCCGTCGGACGGGCACGTGCCCAAGGACTATTCGCCCACCGCCGGAACCATCACGATCCCGGTGGGCGCATCGGTGGGAACGCTGCGGTTGCAGGCGCAGCAGGACGAGTTGGACGAGCCGAACGAAACGGTGGTTATCGCGATCGGACGGCCCCCCCGGTTGGGCCCCTATGTGCCGGATTTCGCGACGGGAAAGAATCGCCAGGTGGAAATCACGATCCTGGACCAGAACGAGACGGAGTTGACTCTGGACAACGGCGAATTCGGGAACGAAACGGTGGAGGGCGACGCGCAGGACAGGGCCGATATCCTGGTGGGGATCAACCGGCGGCTGGTGGCGGGGGAGACACTGACGGTTCCCCTCAAGTTCGAGCGTTGGGACTTGCGGAACCAGAGCTACGTGGATGCGGTGAGTGGATCCACCGGTCTGGAGAAGTTCACGATCCTGCTGCAGGGCAATCCGGCGGGGGTGGCGTACAATGCCCAGACCCGCCGGGCCGTGTTCAGCGGGCCGATGCCGGACCCGGCCGAGGGCGAGCCGGAGGCCTATTTCGCCCGGTTTGTCGTGACCCCGGTGGACGACGACGACGCGGACAACGAAATCTTCAGGGTGTCCGCGGCCACCAGCACGTTGATCCCGACCGGCGCCAATGCGTTCTCCGGCGGCCTGCTGGGCGACAACGGGTGCCGCGCGCCGTTGCAGGACAGGACCGTGGACCTCTCCGCCACCGCCGACAGCGACCTGTGCGATCAGCAGATCTTCGGGTTTGTCGTCACTGACGACGAAGAGCGGGGCGTGCAGTTGAACCGGATGGACGTGGCCGTGATCGAGGGCGGCGCCGACTTCCAGGGCGCGACAAGGACGACGGGGCACGGAACGGCCACCTACCGCGTGGCGCTGGCGTCCGACCCGATCGCCACCGTCACATTGGAACTGTCGTCCGGGGACGAAGACGCGGCCACCGTCTCTCCCGGGACCATCACCTTCGACAGCGACAACTGGGCAGTTCCGAAAGAGGTGACGGTGACGGCGGTGGACGACGCGGACAGCCGGGACGAGTCCGTCACCATCACCCACGCCGTCACCGCCGCCAGCACACGGGACCCCTATCACGGTTTCGACGTCGCCGACGTGACGGTGACGGTGACGGACGACGATCCGGTGGTGGATTTCGCCACACCCTCGTCCAGTGTGGGAGAGGGTGCGAGCCGGAACCTGAGGATCGAGCTGTCCAGGGTGGCGAGGTCCGATTTCAGCATCGACTACGCCGTGACGGGCGACGCGGTCATCGTCAGCGACTACGACATACAGTACGACGACGACAGGGACGGCACATACGCGACCGATAAGGCCAACCCCGGGACGGACGCCATGGGGAAGGTGTTGGTCAAGGCGGGCGAGAGTGCCGTCCTTTTCAGAGTGACGAGCGCGGACGACACCGACGCCGAGGCGGACGAGTCCGTCATCCTGACCCTGCTCAACCCCGCCCCGGCGACAGGCGGCTACACCATCGGCGCGGATGTCGCGCACACCGTGACCATCGAGGACGACGACACGCCGGAATTCACGGTCGACGTGATCAGCGCCAGCGTGGCCGAAGGCGACGCGGCGACATTCAGGATCACGCATGCCAACGTCGATGCGCAACCCCTGGTGGGGTCGACCGACGTGAGCCTGCTGGTCGCGGACGACGCGCGGGCGGGCGGGTTGAGCAACTTCATCGACGACAGCGCCACGCCTCCCGACGACCCCGTCACCGAGGCATCCGCCGAAGGCGGCCATTCGGTCAGGTTCACGCCGGACGGGGCGGCGTCCATCGAGTTCACGGTGAGGACAACGGCCGACGCGGTGGACGAACCCAGCGGGGAGGTGAGCGTCACCATCGTGGATGGCGGCAGCTACAACCCCCGGGAACCGTCCTCCGCGTCGGTCCTGGTCACCGACGATGACGCCACCACGGTGGATCTGAACATCGTCGACGCGGACGCGGCCGAGGACGACGCCGCGGACACGGCGTCGATCCGGCTCGTTCTGGGACGGCCGCTGGTGGACGGCGAGGCCCTGACCGTGCCCGTGATTCTCGAAAACGCCGTGGCGGGCATCAACTATTCGCTCGCGCTGGAGGGCGCGCCCACCGGCATCGCGTTCGACGCGGACACCTCCGCGGTGACCTTCACCGGCCCGGAGCGCGGCACCAGCGCCTCCACCGCCGTCCTGACGCTGACGGCGGAGGACGATACGGACATGATCAGCGAGGCGATCGTGGTTTCCATCCCTGCCGCGACCACCGGCGCGCGGCGGCTGACGGCGGTGGGCCTCGACGGCGGGGCCATCGGCAGGCGCGTCGGCGACGGTCGGATCGACATCGCGGACGACGACGTTCCCGGCGTGACGGTGTCGGAGGCGCGCCTGACGCTGACCGAAGGCGGCGAGGCCGAGCGGTATTCGGTGGTGCTCGACAGCGAGCCGCTGGCCACCGTCGAGGTCACGATCCTGTCTTCCGACACGGGCGCGGCCATTGTGCCGAGCGTCCCGCTGCTGTTCTCGGCCGACGACTGGGAGTCGCCGCAGTTTGTGGAGGTGACACCGGTGGACGACGTCGACAGCGCCAACGAGAGCGTCACGGTCACCCACACGGTCACCGGCTACGGCGATGTCGTCACGGCGGCGCCGGTGCTCGTGACCGTGCTGGACGACGATCCCGAGGCATCCTTCGCCGTGCCCACCGCGAGTGTGAGCGAGGATGTCGGCGAGCACGGCGTGACCGTGCGCCTGGTGCCGGCGCCGTCGCAGGACATGACCTTCCACTATACCGTCGAGGTGTCCGGGGACTCGCCGGCGGCCCAGGGCCGCGACTGGTCGGTCGCGGGCCTTGTGGGCACGGAAGGCTCCGTGGATGTGGAAGCGGACGAGGAGACGTTCGAGATCCCGTTGACCGTCATCGACGACGAAGTCGCCGAAGGCGGCGAGACGGTGACCTTCGTCCTGGCCGGCCCGGACGACGGAGACCCGCTCTACACGGTGGGCGAGGTGAACCGCCAGGTTCTCACCATTGCCGACAACGACATCCCCGCGATCACGATCGACGCCGACGCGGATGAGGTGGCGGAAGACAGCGCGACCAGCGCGAGATTCACCGTCGGCAGCAGCTTCGTTCCGGAGAACGCCCTGGAGGTGCGGCTGCTCGTGAGCGAAACCGGCGACTTCGTGCACTCCACCGACGAGGGCGTGAAGACCGTCACCATCGAGCCCGGCAAGTCCACCGCCGAGTACTCCGTGCCGATCGTCGACGACCGCAACGACGAGCCCGACGGGGTTGTGGAGGTCGCGGTGCGCTCCAGTCCCGACTACACGGGCAGCCCCTCGGCGTCGATGGCGGCGGTGGACGACGACGCCACCACCGTGTCGTTGACGGTCAGGGATTCGACCGCCGACGAGGACGACTCCACCAATACGGCGCGGATCACGGTCGAGCTGGAGCGGGGGCTCGTGGATGGCGAGGAACTGAGCGTGCCGCTGCTGTTCGAGGGCGGCAGCCCCGGCTCGGACTTCTCCCTGATGATTGTCGGCAACCCGACCGGCGTCGACTTCACCGACAGCACGCTCACCTTCACCGGCCCGGAGTCCGGCGCTTCGTCGGATGTGGCCGGGCTGACGCTGACGGCGCTGGACGATTCGGACGCGACGCAGGAGGTGGTGAAGATCTCGGTGCCGTCGACCTCCACGCAGGACCCGCCGCGGCTCGACGCCAGCACGCTGTCCGGCGGCGCCGTCGGCAGGGTCCTGGGCGAGGGCGAGGTCACCATCCGCGACAGCGACATCTCCGGCGTGGTGGTGAGGCCCACGTTCCTGGCGCTGGCCGAGGAAAGCGCCGGCGAGTACACGGTCGTGCTGACGACCGATCCCGGGGGCGAGGTGACCATCATCGCGACCCCGGAAGACGCCGGCAAGGTCACGGCCGATCCCGGCAGGCTGCGGTTCAACAGCGGCAACTGGGACACTCCGCAGACCGTGTCGGTCGTCGCGCAGGACGACCCGGACAGCGACGACGAGAGGCTGAGGATCGAACACCGCGTGGTGGGTTACAGCGGTGTGACGTCCGCCGACGCGGTCATGGTCCAGGTGACGGACAACGATCCGGAGGCGTCCTTCAGCAGGGCGTCCTCCCGGGCCGGCGAGAGCTTCGGCGCGAGCGACGTGACGGTCGTGCTGTCTCCGGCGCCGGCGGAGTCCATCGAAATCGGCTACCGCGTGTCGGGCTCGGCGGCGCCCCCGCCCGCGCTCTGCGGGGGGGGGGACGCCGAAGGAGACGGGGATTTCTCCATCGAGGGTCTGGAATGCGGCGCCGACGGCGACATCATCGGCACGCTCGCCGCCGCGCGCGGCGCGTCGTCGGCCACCATCTCGGTGGAAATCACCGACGACAACGACGCCGAAGACAACGAAACGGTATTGCTGACCCTGTATTCGCTCAACGACAAGTACACGGTGGGCGGCGCCTTCACCCACACGTTCACGATCTCCGACGACGACAGCGCCGGCGTGGGAGTGTCGCCCCAGTCCCTGTCGCTGACCGAGGGCGCGGACGGGGAGTATTCCGTCGTGCTGCTTTCAAGCCCCGTGGGCGACGTGACGGTCACGGCCCGGTCGAGCGACGAGGGCGCGGTGGCCTTCGGAGAAGAGGGAACGGCCACATCCGCGGTATTGACCTTCACGCCCGACGACTGGGACGAACCGCAGGACATCACGGTTTCGCCGAGGCACGACGCGGACAGCCGGGACGAGCGGGTCGTCATCTCGCACGCGGTCACGGGGTACGGCAGCGTCTCCAGCGCCGGCGTGGTGACGGTCCGCGTGGCCGACGAAGACCCGGAGGTGTCGTTCGCCCGGTCGGCGTCGACCGCCGCGGAGAGCGCCGGCACGGCCGACGTGACGCTCAGCCTGACGCGGGCGTTGGAAGAGCCCATCATGTTGCGGTGGTGCGTGGACGGCGCATCCACGGCGGCGCCGGGCGTGGCCGCGGAAGGCGGCGATTACACCCTCCCCGCGCCGCTCGACGACGAGGGTTGCGGCGTGGTCGACGTGGCCCGCGACTCGTCCACGGCCCGCATCTCGTTCACCGTCGAGGACGATCTGGTGGCCGAGGGGTCCGAGACGATCGTGCTCACCCTGGCCAACGTCGAGGCCGGCGGCGCCGCCGGGCCGGGCTATACGGTGGCCGGGACCCGCAGGCATGTCCTGACCATCGCCGACAATGACAGCGGCGGCGTGACGGTGACGCCGACCTCCCTGGACCTGGAGGAGGGCGAATCCGGCAGCTACACGGTGGTGCTGGCGTCCGACCCGGGCGGCGCCGCCACGCTCACCATCAATTCCGGCGACCCGCGCGCGGTGGCGCTCTCCACCCAGGCGCTGATCTTCACCAGCATCAACTGGGACATGCCGCAGACGGTCGTCGTCAGCGCGACGCACGACGACGACGAGGACGACGAGGCCGCCACCATCTTCCACGACATCACCGGGTACCACGGCGTGTCGGGCGTGGACCCGGTGGAGGTGACGGTGACCGACGACGACGGCGGTCCGCCGCCGTCCGTCGCCACGGTGGGCATCGAGGCCGGCGGCGCCATCGAAGAGGGCGGCATCGCCGGCTTCACGCTGATCGCCGCGCCGGCGCCTGACGCGGAGTTCACGGTGAATGTCACGGTGGTCGACGCCGCCGGCGTGGCGGGTCCCGGCCAGGCCGGCAGCCGGCCGGTGTCGATCGGCACGGGCGGCGTCGGCACGCTGACCGTCGCCACGGTGGATGACGATACCGAGGGCGCCGACGCCCGGATCGTCGCGACGCTGGGGGACGGCCCGGGCTACACGGTGGCGCCGCCGCCGCGCAACCAGGCCGCGGTCGTCGTCGGCGACAACGACGCCGCGCCGCCGCAGGCCGTTTCCGAGATCGCCTTCGGGTCCGAGGCGGAGGATGTGGGAGAGGGCGGGACCGTCCACGCCGTGACGCTCGCGGTCACGCCCGCGCCGGCCGCGTCCATCGCCGTGAACTACGTGCTGTCGGGCACGGCGCGGCCGGGCGCCGACTACATGATCGACGGCGTGGTCGCCGGCGCCGGCGCGGTCGCCGTGCCCGCGGGCGCCACCGGCGCCGTCATCCTGGTGGAGATTGCCGACGACCGGCTCGCCGAGGAGGACGAGACCGCGATTTTCACGCTGATCGGAGGCGAGGGCTACTCGGTGGGCGACGCCTCCGAATACACCCTGACCCTGACGGACGACGACGCCCCGGGGGTGTCGGTGACACCGGTGTCGGTGAGCCTGGGCGAGGGCACGTCCGACGCCGCCTACAGCGTGGCGCTGGACACCGATCCGGGCCGGGCCGTCACGGTCACGCCCTCCTCGGCCGATCCGGGCGCGGCCACGGTCTCCGGTTCGCTCATCTTCGACAGCCGCAACTGGCAGGCGCCGCAGACGGTGGTCGTCAGCGCGCTGGAAGACGACGACGCCGCCGACGAGACCGTCACGATCTTCCACACGGTGGCCGGCTACGCCGACATCGTCACCGCCGCGGAGGTGACGGTGAGCGTGGTCGACGACGAGGCCGCCGCGTCGGTGGTGAGCATCGCCGGCGCCGGGGCGGTCGTCGAGGGCGAGCTGGCGGTCTTCCGGCTGACCGCCTCGCCCGCGCCCGCGGGCCAGGTCGTCGTGAACGTCGTGGTGGCGGACGCAGGCGGCGTCGCGGCCACCGGACAGTCCGGCAACCGGCCGGTGTCGATCGGGCCCGGGGGCGCGGCGATGCTGACCGTGGCCACGCTGGACGACGATCTGGAGGAACCCGCGGGCGTGCTGACCGCGACCGTCGCGCCGGGCGAGGGCTACACCGTCGCGGACGAGCCCGGCCACACCGCCGAGGTGGAGGTGGGCGACAATGACGCGCCGCCGGTGTCCACCGTCCCCGTGGCGTCGTTCGCGCTGGCCGCGCAGGGCGCCGGCGAGTTCGTGGGCGCGCGCGGCGTGGCGGTGAGCCTGGACCCGTCCCCGGCCGAGCCGGTGACGCTCAACTACACCGTGTCGGGCACGGCCGCGGCGGGCCTGGACTACGCCATCGAGGGCCTCGTGGACGGCGCCGGGACGGTCGATGCGCCCGCGGGCGCGGCCGGCGTCGAAATCCCGGTGGTGATCGCGGAGGACAACCGCGACGAGCCCGACGAGACCCTGGTGCTGACCCTGGCGCCGGGCGGGGGCTACGCCGTCGGCGCGGCCGGCACGCACACCCTGACGATCGTCGACAACGACGAGGCGCCCGCGATGGCCGAGCAGGCCGCGCCGTCCATGGCGCGGCTGGGCCGGTCGCTGACGGACAACCTGCTGGACAGCGTCGGCGCCCGGCTGGCGGCGGCGCCGTCGGGGGCGCTGACCCCGCCGGGCAACGGCGGGCCGTTCAGCCTGCGCGTCGCGGGGGGGGGATGGTCCGAACTGCTGGCCGGCTGGCGCCCCGTGGCGCTCGGCCCCGCGGCGGCGCCCGGCGGCGGCGCGGGCGCGCCGGGGATGCTGGGGGCGCTGGGGATGCCAGGCGCACCGGGAACGCTGGGGATGCCCGGGGCGCCGGGGATGCTGGGGATGCCGGGGGCGCCGGGAACCGGAGCGGGGCTGTCCCGCGCCGGCGGAATCGGCGCCGGCGTCGCGGGGATACCGGGCGAAAGCCCCATCTTCGGGGCGGCCGGTGGTTATCACGAGCTGTCGTCCGGGCAGGGGCTGGGCGCCGGCAGCGGCTTCGAGCTGCGTCTCGACGAACTGCTGCGCGGGGCGATCGCCGGCTCGTCGTTCCTCGGCCTGGGCCCGCGCCTGGGCGGCGGGCGGTTCGGGTTCTGGGGCCGGGGCGCGGACAGCCGTTTCGCGGGCGACGACGGCGAGGGTTACTCCATCGACGGCCGGATGACGTCCGTGCAGCTCGGCGCCGACTGGACCCGGGTCTGGCTGACGTTGGGCGTCATGGCTTCCAGCGGCTCCGGAGAGGGCCGCTACGGCGCCGGCACCGTCCAGGGCGACGTGGAGTTGTCGCTCACCGGCTTCACGCCCTACCTGGGTTACGAACTGGGCCCGCGGTCCTCGGTCTGGGGGGCGCTGAACGTGAGCGCGGGCGAATTGACGATGAAGCCGGACGCGGGCGGGGAGACGGTGGCCGATCTGTCGATCAGCTCCGTCTCCGGGGGCGGTCGGGGCGAGGTGTACGCCGGCGGCGGCGGCGTCCTGTCGCTGTCGGTGATCTCCGACCTGTCGCTGATGCGCGCCGAAACCGCCGGCGAGGCCGAACTCGAGGGCGTGACCGCGGAGTCGGGCCGGCTGCGGTTGGCCGTCGAGAGCGCCTGGACGTTCGCGATGCCCGTCGGCGGAACCCTCGAGGGCCGGCTGGAGGCGGGCCTGCGCGGCGACGGCGGCGACGGCGCGGAAGGTTTCGGCGCGGAGATGGCGGGCGGCGTGTCGTTGTCGGGCGCCGGCCTGACGCTGGACCTGGAAGCCCGCGGGCTGGTGGTGCACCAGGAGGAGGCGTTCCGCCAGCAGGGCGTGTCGTTGCTGCTCGCGTGGGATCCCGTCCGGGAGGACACGCTGGGGCCGGTGGCGACCCTGCGCCAGGGTTGGGGCGCCGACACCGCGGGCAGCGTCGGGCAGCTCTACGGCGCGGAAGACATCGAGCGTTTCGCGGGGGCCCACGCGTTCGCCGGCGCCGCGGGCCCCGACCCCGGGCGGCTGGATATGGAGCTCGGCTGGGGAGTGCCGTGGCATCGCGAGCTCTACGTGCTGACCCCGTCGGTGACCTACCGCGACCACGGCCACGGCCGCAACGCGGGCGCGGGTTGGCGGCTGGCGCCGTCGGCGCACAACGGCGTCGACCTTTCCGCCAGCCTGAGGGCGGTCTGGCGCGAGCGCATCGGCTTCGGCGCCCCCGGCTTCGGGGTGTCCGGCGCGCACGGCGGCGCCGTCCCGCGCAACGCGATCGCCGTCGGGGCGGACGCCGGTTCCGGCGCCGCCGGGCGGGACGCCGCCGCCGCGCCCGCCGAGCCCTTCGGGGTCGGCCGTCCGGTCGACCGGTCGGTCGAGTTCAGCTTCCAGTTGCGCTGGTAGCCGGCGGGCGCCGGAATGGGAATCGCCGTTCGCAAGGGGCCGATGCCGATTTTCGGGACAAGTCCCGTTTTCTGCTATAGTGCTCCCATGCCCGCCCGCGTCCGCCGGGCATGGGAGGAAGAATCAGTCGGAACCTGCGCCGGCCGTTCGCGGCCCCGGCGTCATCTGCGAAGCGGGAAGTGCGCTTGACGAAAAACAATATCCAACGCAAGGCCATGTGTTGCGGCGGCGCGCGCCGGGGGCTGCCGTTTGCGATCCTGCCGCGCCGGGGGCTGCCGCTTGCCATCCTGCCGTGGTTGGCGTTGCCGCTCGGCCCCGCCGCGCCGGACGCCGCCGCGCAGGGCGCGTCCGACCCGGAGGTTGGCTTCGAAATGGAGGCCGGCGGCGTCACCGAGGGGCAACCCGGCAATTCCATCGATGTGCCGATCAGCCTGAGCCGCGCGCCGGAGTCGGACATCACGATCGTTTACACGCTGTCGGGGTCCGCGTCCAGGGGCAACGACTACACCGTCGCCAACTCCGGCCGGGTGGAGGTTCCGGCGGGCGCCACGCGGGCGAGCATCACGGTCACGGTCATCGACGACACCGCCGACGAGACCGCTGTCGAGACCGTGACCCTGCGGCTGCGCAGTGGCCGGGGTTATGACCTGGACGACAGCCGGACCGCATACACGCTGCGGATAGCGGATGACGACGCGGCCGATGTCGCGGTCTCCGGGATCGTCCAGGACGGCGTCCGGGCCAACATCACCCTGCGGGAAGGCTCCGGCGCCGGCGTCGCCGAGTACTCGCTCAGACTCGGCAGCGAGCCGCTCGGCGCGGTGACCGTGACGCTCACCAGCGCGGACGACGGCGCGGTGAAGGTCAACACCGCCGCGGGCACGCCCGCCCGCGCCGCCACGCTGACGTTCGGCCCGGGCAACTGGCGGGTCCCGCAGTCCGTCCGGGTCACCGCGCAGGACGACGCCGACGGCGGCGACGAGAATGTGGCCATCCGCCACCGCGTCACCGGCTACCCGGGCGCCGGCGCCGTCGAAGACGTGACCGTGGAGGTGCTGGACGACGAACCGCCGGAGGTGTTTTTCGGCACGTCCGCTTCGCGCCGGCTGGAGAACCTGGAGGGCGACGGCGCGCCGGCCCCGGCCAACTACGAGGTCGAGTGCCTTCTCACGCCGGCGCGCGTCGAATTGTCCTCGGCGTCGACTTCCCTCATCACGCTTCGTTACCGCGTGGGCGGGACGGCGACGCACGGCGCGGACTACGCGACGGACGCGAACCTGAACCCGAACACGCTCACGGGCACCTTTATCGTGCAACCGGGCCGGAAGTGCGTGGTCATCCCCATGACCATCGAGAACGACACCAATGCCGAAGGCGGCGAAACGGTCGTCCTGACGCTCCTGGACCCCGGCGCCGGCGCCGGCGCCGGCTACACGGTGGACAGCCTCCGCAACCGGCACACCGTCACCATCGAGGACAACGAGGGCGGCGTCATCGTGGCGCCGGTGGAGCTCGACCTGACCGAGGGCGGCGAGGCCGGCGCGTACACCGTGCGGTTGACCCGGGACCCGGGCAGGTCCGTGACGGTGGTGCCCAACACCCCGGACCCGGGCGCGGTCACGATTTCCGGGCTGCTGATCTTCAGCGGCGGCACGGCCGGAAGCTGGCGGCGGCCGCAGGAGATTCGCGTCTCGGCGGTGGAGGACTCCGACGCCCGGGACGAGACCGTCACGATCTCCCACGCCATCGTCGGCTACGGCGACGCCTCGGTTCCCAGCGTGACGGTGAGGGTCGCCGACGACGACGCCGCCGCGGCGAGCCCGGTGGTGACCATCAACGCCGTCGGCCCGGTCGACGAGGGCGGCGTGGCCCAGTTCCGCCTCACCGCCACGCCCGCGCCGCTGGCCAACATCACCGTGCACGTCGCGGTGAGCCAGCGCGGGGATTACGCCGTCGACAGCGACCAGCTCGGGACCCGGCCCGTGACGATCGGCCGGGACGGCCAGACGACGCTCACGGTGCGCACCGCGGACGACCTCACGGACGAGCCGGACGGCGCCATCGCCGCCACCGTCGTCAACTGCCCGGAAGTCAACTGCCCGGTCGACTACACCGTGGCGACGCCGCCGAGCAACGCGGCCGAAGTCGCCGTCCGCGACAACGACGATCCGCCGCTGCCGGCGCCGGTGGCCACGTTCCGGGTGGACAGCTCCAGGGCGTCCGAGCACGCGGGGACGCACAGCGTGGACATCCTCCTCGATTCGCCTCCGGCGGCGACCGTCGTGCTGAACTACACGGTGTCGGGGACGGCCGATCCGGATTCGGACTACATCCTGCACAACACGAGCGCCGTGGCGGCGGTTCCGGGCAGCCGCTCGGTGCGCATCCCGGTCACGATCGTCGACGACCGCGTGGCCGAGAACGACGAGATCGTGGTGCTGACCCTGCAGCCCGGCGAGGGCTACGCCATCGGCGCGCCCGGCGCGCACACCCTCACCATCGCCGACAACGACAGCCTCGGCGTGACGGTGGCGCCGCTGGCCCTGAACCTGGACGAAGGCCGCACCGGCGCCTACACGGTGGTGTTGGACACCGACCCGGGCCCGGGCGCGAGGGTCACGGTCACGCCCTCGGTGAGCGACCCCGGCGCGGTGGTGATCAGCCCCCATTCGCTGACGTTCGACACCCGCAACTGGGACCTGCCGCAAAGGGTCAACGTGAGCGGCGGCGACGACGCCGACGACCGCCACGAGGCGGTCACCATCACGCACACGGTCAGCGGCTACGGCAACGGCGTCACGGCCGACCCGGTGGCGGTGGCGGTGACCGACGACGACTACAGGGAGCCGGTGGTGAGCATTTCCGGCGGCGGGGCGGTCGAAGAGGGCGGCCTGGCCACGTTCACGCTGGTCTCCGACCCGCCGCCCTCGGAGGGCATCGTCGTGAACGTCTCGGTGGTGTCCAGCGGCGATTTCGCCCGGCTGGGGCAGGACGGCAGCCGGCTGGTGGCCATCGGGCCGGACGGCCGGGGCGTGCTGTCGGTGGCCACGCAGGACGACGGCGTCGAGGAGGCGGAAGGGTCGATCGGCGCGGTGATCGGCGCCGGGAACGGTTACAGCGTGGCGCTTCCGCCGGGCCATTCCGCCGACGTGGCCGTCAGCGACAACGACGCGCCGCCGGCCGTTTCGGTGGCGTCCTTCGCCGCGGACGAGTCCCAGGCGCTGGAGGCCGAGGCGGGCGGCGCGCACCGCGTGACCGTCGATCTCGTCCCCGCCGCCGAGACCGCCTTCGCGTTGCGCTTCACGGTCTCCGGCGACGCGGCGCCGGGGGACGACTACATGATCGTCGGCGTCGCCGCCGACGCGGCCGCCGGCGGCCTGCTCGCAGGCTCGGTCGCGGTGCCCCTGGGCGCGGCCTCGGTGGACATCGTGCTGGAGATACGGGGCGACGACTCCCACGAGCCGGAAGAACGGGTGGTCCTGGCGCTCGTCGGCGGCCGCGGCTACGAGCTCGGCGGCGCCGCCACCCACACGTTGTCGATGATCGACGACGACCGCGCGTCCGGGCTGCAGGTCCAGGCCGAGTCGACGATGGCGCGGCTGGGCCGGTCGCTTTCCGAGCAGTGGCTGCAGGGCGTGAGCGACCGGTTGGCGGCGCGGCAGCGGGCCTCGGCGCCCGTCATCGCCGACGACCCCTTCCAGTTGGCCATCGCCGGGCGCACCGACTGGTTCGACCCGGAGACCGGATGGCGCACCCGCGGACTGGCGCTGCCCCCGGCCATGCCGGTCGCGGCCCCGGCCCCGCCCCCGCCCGTGCGGGTCATCGGCGTGTCGAGTCTGCAGGAAACTCCGCCCGGCGGTTCCGGGACGCCCGGTTCCGGCGGGCCCGCGGTCGGCGCCCCGGCGCCGGAAACGGGCGCCGGCGAGGCCGGCGGGCCGGTGGACGGCGGCGGACGTTTCCGCAACCTGCTGCGCGGCGTCTTCTCGAGTTCGTCCTTCCTGGCCCGCGGTCCGCGGCTGGCGGGCGGCAATGTGGGTTTCTGGGGCCAGGGCGCGACGGCGACGGTGGCGGGCGGCGCGGACAGCTTCTCGATGAACGCGGACATGACATCGACGCTGCTGGGCGCCGACTGGACCGGCGTCTGGCTGACGATGGGCGTCATGGTGTCCCACGGCCAGGGCGACGGCAGCTATCGCGCCGGCAACGTCGACGGCGAACTGGACCTGACGCTCACCGGGTTCACGCCCTACGTGGGCTACCAGTGGGGCGAGCGGACCTCGATCTGGGGGGCGCTCAGCGCGGGCGGCGGCGAGTTGAGCCTGCGGCCCGGCGACAGCGATGGCGCCGACGCCGATATTTCCACCCTGTCCCTGGCGGTCGGCGGCCGCAGCGAGCTTTACGCCGGCGCCCAGGGGCTTTCCCTCTCCGTGCTCGCCGACGGGCTCGCGGTCAGCGCCGACACCGGGGCGGTGGCGGGCCTGCCCGGCGTCGAGGCCGGCGCCAGCCGGCTGCGGCTTTCGCTGGAAGGTGCCTGGTCGCGTTCGCTGCCCGGCAGTGGACGGTTGCGCACGCAACTGGAGGCGGGCGTGCGCGGCGACGGCGGTGACGCCGAGGAGGGTTTCGGCGCCGAGGTGGCCGGCGGCGTGTCGTGGACCAGCGGCGCCGGGCTCACCGTGGAGTTTGCGGGCCGCGCGCTGGCGGTGCACGCGGATGAGGCGTTCGAACAGAGCGGCTCGTCGATCTTCGTGTCCTGGGACCCGTCGCCGGACACGCCGCTGGGTCCGGCGCTTTCGATGCGCCAGGGCCAGGGGACGGACACCCCCGCCGGAGGCGGCGCCGGCCGGCTCCAGGGGTCGGGAGGGCTGGCGGCGCTCGGCGCGGGCGGCGCGCCGGACATGGAGCGCATGGATGTCGAGCTGGGCTGGGGCGTGCCGTGGCGCGGGGGCCGTTTTGTGCTGACGCCTTCGGTGAGCCGCGGCCGCGTCGGCGCCGGCGGGAGCGAGACGGGCGTGGGCTGGCGGCTGGCGCCGGGCGAACTCAACGGCCTGGATCTTTCCGCCGCGCTCAGGGCCGCGTGGCGCGAGCAGTCCGCCGCCCATCCGGGGCTGGACGCAGTGGACGGTTCGAACCCCGACCGGACGGACCGGACGCTGGAGATGGAACTGCGGGTCCGCTGGTAGGGCGGTTCCGCTGCCGCTGCAAGTCCGTCCGCTGGCAGCAATTCCCGCTAAGCGTCGAGAGGCCGAATATCGACTCCAAAATCACGCTCGAATGGCGAATTTCGCCGATTTCGCAGACCAATTACGAATGAGCGACCGTCGTTAGCGGGAATGGCTGGTCCGCTGGTAAAGCGCGCCCGCCGGCAGGGCGTCGGCAACGCAATTTCGATCCGGCCCCGGGCCCACCGCCGGGCCCGCTGGCAGGGCGCGTCAGCAACGCCTTCTCGAGCTGACCAGGTCCACCGCGCCCGCGGCGCGCAATTCCTCCACGACGCGCTCATGGCCCGCCCGGTGGGCGACTTCGAGCGGCGTGCGTCCCAGGTTGTCCGTGGCCTCCGGATTGGCGCCGGCGCGCAACAGGGTTCTGGTCAGGTTCTTGCGGCCCAGGCTGGCGGCCCTGTGCAGCGGCGCCATTCCCGTGCCGTTGGCGAGGTCGGGGTCCGCGCCGGCGCGGATAAGCTCCCGGGCGATGCCCGCGCGGTTCTTTTCCACCGCGGCCATCAGCGCGGTGGCGCCGAACGCGTTGCGCCGGTTCACCGGCGCGCCGTCGGCGATCAGGAAGGCGGCGGCGTCGGCATGCCCCCCCGCCGCGGCCAGCTCGAGGGTGGATGCGTCGGAATCGCCCTGCTGCCGGGCGTGCACGTCCGCTCCGAGACTCTTGAGCAGGCTGAGCGCCCGCGCGTCGCCGCGTTCGGCGGCATCGACCGCCGCCGAACGGTCGCCCGCGGCGCGTTGGTCGGGGTCCGCGCCCGCCGCCACCAGCGCGCGGGCGGCGTCCGCGAGGCCGCGTTCCACCGCCCTCATCAGCAGGGTCCGGCGGCCCCGCCGGCCGCCGCCGGTGGCGGCCAGGTCGCCGGCGGTCAATGCGCCGGCGAGCGCGCCGGCGAGCGAGCCTTCCCCGGACTCGATTTCGCCCCGTAGCGCGTCGAGGATGTCCGAACGCCCGATGCCGAACGCCTCGCCGCCGTTGGCCAGCGCCTGCGCCAGGTCTTCCCATCGCCGCCGCACGGCCTCCTCCAGCAGCGCCGGCCCCGAGGCGGCGCCCGTCCCGGCGGGTCTCGCGCCCCGCCCGATCAGCACCAGGGCGATGCTCCGGCGGTTCGCCGCCACCGCGGCCGCGAGGGGCGGTTCGCCATCGTTGCCGGGTTGGTTGGGGCCGGCGCCGGCGTCGAGGAGCGCGTTCACGGCGTCGCCGCGTCCGAACCGGACGGCGGCCGCGAGGGGCGGTTCGCCATCGTTGCCGGGTTGGTTGGGGTCGGCGCCGGCGTCGAGGAGCGCGTTCACGGCGTCGCCGCGTCCGAACCGGACGGCGGCCGCGAGGGGCGGTTCGCCGCCGTTGCCGGGTTGGTTGGGGCCGGCGCCGGCGTCGAGGAGCGCGTTCACGGCGTCGCCGCGTCCGAACCGGACGGCGGCGGAGAGCGCGGTGTGCCCTTCCCGGTTGACGGCGTCCAGCGACGCGCCGGCGTCGAGGAGCGCCTCCAGAACCCGCGCGTCGCCGTTGAGGGCCGCGGTGATCAGCGGCGTGTTTCCCTGCGCGTTGGCCGCGTCGGCCGGGGCGCCGAGGCGCAGCAGCAGTCGGACGAAATCCGCCTCGCCCCGGGCGACCGCGAGTGTCAGCGCGGTATCGCCGTTGCGCAGCCTCGTGCCGAGGTCCGCCTCCTTCGCGAGCATTTCCGCGACGGGCCAGTGCCCTCCCCGCGCCGATGCGATCAGCGGCGCCAGCCCGGCTTCCCCGATGATGCCCGCCTGGCGCCCGGCCTCGATCAGCTCCCCGCAAAGGCGGGCGTCGCCCGCGCGGGCGGCTTCGAGCAGGCGCTCGGGCGTGGGCGGTGGCGCGGGTTCCGGCGGCGGTTCGGGCGCGGGCATCCCGGCCAGGCGACCGAGCCGCGAAGAGCGGAGCTTGCGGACGATCGTCCCGAACATGGAAGGCGTGACCTGAAGGAATGCCTGGCGAGGCGCCGCCTCAGGCCGGGCCTTGCGCAGCCGCGCGGATTGCGCGCCCAATGACCGGAATGCCGCGGACGGACGGAATGCCGCGGACGGCCTCCCGTGGCCGCGGTGCCCGGGTCCACCGGAAGCGCGCGCCGCCTTCCACGGCGCGGACTCGCCCGCGCCCGCTACCGCGCCCGGCCACCGGTGACTACATCTTCCATACGACCGAGCCCTGCTGAAAAACGCCGCCCACGAACCGCGTTCGGACGCGGGGCGGGCCCTGGGGCGGGTCGGCCGGCTGCTGCTTCCCCTGGATCTTGTCCTTGATCATCTTGATCAGGCTGTAGATGGCCATCGGCATGAAGGCCACGCCCCACATGATGTCCAGAATGGGATTGGTGCCGAGGAGAATCCGGCCCAGCTTTTCCCCCAGTTGGCGACGCGGGTCCTGGGTCAGGCTGCCCGGCAAGGGTTCGATCGTCGTCCATGCCTTGCGAACGTAGAACGTGCAGGCCCACGCGGCCATCTCCGAAGAGCGGTAGCCCAGTGTCGACGACGCGCGGACCCGCGCGCCGGAGGCGTGGGCGGCGCCGCCGTAAACGTCGCCCGACACGAGCGGCGCCATGGTCGTGGAGATTCCTCCGGAGAAGGTCTTCAGGAAAATGCCTCCGCAGATGATTCCCTCCATCCCGATCATCCTCAGGATGTCGCCCTCCCAGCGGCGCTCGACATCGCACGCGCCCAGCACCATCTTTTCGCCGCTGTGCCACCGGACGTCGCCCTTGACGTGGAGGTTGTCCCCGCGATTCCGCCACAGGCCCCCGTGGTTTTCGTCGATGCTGAGCAAGTGGTCATGCTCGACGTCCACGCTGCAATCTCCGCCGATTCGGGCGTGGATGTCGCCGCCGACGGCGCTCAGGTAATGCTGCGCGCCGATCGTGTCGCGATACCGCTCGCGCACCTCGATGCCGCCGCTGCCGACGAACTCGAGCTGATTGCCGGACCAGGGCGGCGAGTCTTCCTCTTCCCAGCCGCTGAAGCCGCCGTCGAGACTCGACCTCCGCAACGCGGGCATGGCGACATGGGGCTGCCACTCGCCTCCGGCGCTCTCGGCCTCGTCGAGCGGGATGGGGCTGAACCTGCGGGGATCCTGGATATCGTCGCCTTCGCGTTCGCCGTTGTCGGCGGCTGCGAATTTCCGGGCCGCGTTCGCGGCATGCCGGAACTTGACGGACCTCGCCACCGTCAGCGACATGGTGTTGGGTGAAATGGCCATGATGCCTTGCCTCCCGCGCTGCAAGCGCCGTGTTAAAGTTTCCCCGCCCGCGGCGGCTGTCGCTTGCCGCCGGCCGCCGCGGGCGCCTGCCCGGCGCCGCGCCGGACGGGCCATGACGTTATGCTGTCCGCAAACCGCCGCCGAAGCAAGCTCTCGGGGCGGTTCCGCGAACCGTCGAATGTACGATTCGATACGGTTTGGCTTGATTCGACACTCATTCGATTTCCGGCGCCTTGCGCGGCGGGTGGAAAGATGGCCGCCGGACCGGTTCACCTTCGCGCCGGGAGAGTGTACATTGTTCACTGGGCGATGGGCTTTTGTTTTCCGTCCAGCATGGGTGATTTTGACGGCAAGGAGATGGGATATGTCCGGGGGTAGAAGTTTCGACGAGAGCGAGATTCGCGCCGAGGTGTTTCGGACGGTGACGATGGCGGACGAGCGCCGGACGGGCGATTCGGACCGTTTGGCGGTGGGGCGCGTGGCGGCGGTGGACCTGGCGGAAGGTTGCGAGCAAACGGAGATTCACGGGTCGCTGTCGGAAACGGTGCTGAAAAACCGCCTGACGCTGTCGAAGTACGTGGACCACAAGATCGAGGGCAAGCTGACAAGCAAGTCCCACAGCGAGGCGTTCATGGTGGGCGGCAGCGTGGCGGAGACGTTCGCGGGGGCGACGTTGTTGCTGGCGGGAATGTCCGACGACATGGTGGTGGGCGGCGGGACGCGGATCACGGCGCCGCTGGACGTGACGATGGCCGGGCTGCTCGGGATGGAGGAGAAGATCGGCTCGGCGTTCGCCGACGGTTTCTTTTCGGAGAACGCCCCGCTCGTGTTCGACCGGGAATTCGGCCCGGGGGTGCACAACTGCGGCACGGTGGTGTTCGAGGGGCATGTGCTGCAGACGCAGGCGACGGGTTTCATGCCGCTGATGCAGACATGGGTCGGCGTGCGCAATTTGACGTTGGGCAGCCACTTCTCCCAGGGCGGCACCCAAAACCCCCAGAACAGTCCGCCGGCCGCCGCGGGGCCTCCGCCGGTTCCGCCGAAACCAAAAGGGCGCGGCGGCCGGATGCTCGCGGGCGCGATCTCGAGGCCGGACCAGATCAAGGCCATGGCGGATGCGACCGACGCATTGGAAGACCTGTCCGATTTGGCCACGTCCGCCGAGGACGCGCGGCTGGCGAGCAACGGCTCCGAAGCCGAGGTTCTCGCGGAGCTGCGGCGCGGCGACAGCGTCGCCGACGCCAACACCATGCCGGACGGCACGGTGATGGTGGCGCCCGAGAATCCGCCCACCACGTTTGCGCGATACGATGTCGACGAGGTAAGGAGGTCGGAGAAGGAGTGGTTCAATCCGGACACCGGTAAAATGGAAATAGTTGTTGTTGAGGAGGCGCCGTCGGCTGACAACCAATTCGCCGATTGGTTTGCTGAGATGTCGGCATGGGCGCCGCCGGAAGACGGCACGGGCTCCGGCGCGGATGCTCCGCCGCGGGTTCCGTCCCCGGACACCGGCGCGGGCGCGGGAAATGAAGGGCAACCGCGATCCATTCTCAAGAAGCCGACGGAGGAGTTCAAGACAAATGCACGGAGCCGGTCGCGGGTGGGCTTTGCGGGCGATCTGACGCCCGATGCCTATCAACTGGAGTTGGAGGAGCGTATCAACCTTCCCATTCGGTCGAGCCAGGACATATTCGCAAATCGTTTCGGGGGGGTCTCATCGCGCCGCCCGTCGTCCGCTGGCGGGAGCCAGCAGCAAGCTTACAAACTCGACCGGGCCGCCCAGACCGCCGCCATGGAGGACATGCGCAACATTGAGGAAGATTTGCTGTCGGCGGAGTGGTTCAGGAACCATCGGGTGACCGCGGATCCGGCGGCGGAGCCCGACCTGTACAGGACTCAAAACACCCAGTTCGAGCAATTCCAGAAAAATTTGAGGCAAGCGTACGAAGCGGACGAGGGCAACCGGAACTTCGACTGGCTGTACCGGCAGGCTGTCTCCGCGAATTACCAATCGTATATCGATCAAGGAGGCGACCCGAGCCTTCGTGGCGAGAATTTGAGGAAACTTACCCGGAAGCAAAATAACGCCGCGAGGCGGCATGCCATCCTTGTGAGCACCCCGGGAGTCAGCGAGGAGGTGGTGGCGGCCAGCGAGGAAGCGCTTGCGGCCAACCGGCAAAGGTTAAGTCTGTTGCGAGCCTGGAACGGTTCGGCCAGGGATTTGCACGGCATGCAGGAGGACTTCATCGGCGCCGCGGAGACATTCGTCAGGCACCACCATCCCGCGCAATCCCCCGCTCCGGGATTGCACACATTGGTCGAGCCGGGCGGCGGTGCGGCCGCCACCAATCTCGCCCAGGCCCGGAACCACGTCAAGGTGATGGACCCGGGCGGCGGCGCCGTCCCGTTATCGCAGGTTTCCGACAATGCGTTGGACAGGACCATCGCGTACCTGGACCGGGTGCGTGGCACCGGCGCCAACCCCTACCTGGACGCCCTCGAACTCGAGGATGTTCGAAACGGGGATGCGTACGCGCTCCTGAGCAAACTGCTCGTGGACCCGGACGGCCAGGATGCCTTGAGAAGTCGGGCGTTCGCGGACGAAGATGCGAAACTGAGCGCCGAGATAGCGACTCTGCAGACCCGGGCAGACGGAACCCAGAACCGGTTAACCCCCTTGGAGGCCCGGGTGAAGAGCCTGCAAAAGCAGGTCGACAAGCAACAGAAGCAAGCAGACCGCGCCTTCACCGAAAGTGGCAGGAAGAAAGCTGCCGCCAAACTCGAACTGTTGCAGGCGGACCTCGATGACGCGAAATTGAAATACAGGCAGGAGCGGCGGCGACTCACGCGGCAGCGGAAGCGGCTCCTGGGGTTGAAACAAGAAAGAGCGAATTTGGCAGGCGGGCCGTGGAAGCAAACCGAACGGCGGTATGAGTACCTGATCGACACCCTGGCGATCGCCCGGGATGACCTGGCCGCGGGCTATGACCCGAACGTCCGGCTCCGGTACCAGGCCGACGCCTTCGACGAGCTTGCGGGGCGCTCTGTTGCCACCACCGGGGAAGACGGTAGTCACTCCAATACATGGAATGAGTCGGTTTTCGCTCGAAAGAAGCGGAATCCGGGGCTCTCGTTCAGGGAAAAGAGCGAGTTGTCGAGACAGGTGGCGGACCTGCTCGTCGACCTGGCGGCCAGGTACGGGGTCGACAACGCGTTCATGTCGTCCGATTCGTCCACGGCGTTCAACAAGGCGATGCTCGATGACCTGCTCGCGGGCCGCTGGGCCGGCGACCTCGATGACGCCGCCGCGGCGGGCGCGAAGGCTTCGGCAGGCGCCGCAAACCGGTTGAACCCGGCGGCGCCGCCTCCGTTGCCGCCGAAAAAACCCAGGCTGCGGCGGACCGCGGGCGCTTCAAGCCCTGCGCCCGTCGGCCTGTCGTTCAATTCCGGCTCCGCGTCCGCCTACGATTTCGCCTCGGGCACGGCGGACAGTCCGGCGGACATCATGAAGTTCGACGACATTATGGTTCAGCATATCGAGGACGGCCCCCCGGTCGATCTGCTGCAGCGCGGCGGTGTGGCCGACGTGCCGCTGGAGCATGTCGAGGTCGAGCTGCCGCCGGGCCAGCAAGCCGACTCCGGCAATGTGCTCGACGACTTGCACAGGGCCATTGAAGGCCCGGAAACCGACGATGCCGATCTTGTGGACGCGAGCGTGGGTCGCCGGGAAACGCAGGCGGCCGACCAGGATGGCAATTTCATGGACGTGGGCCTGTTGCGCCAGGACATGGAGACGCAAGGCCAGCGGTGGCCGTCGGAACAGGGTCCGGTGACCGACTCCGGCGGCTCGTCCTGGATCCTGCCGACCGCCGGGGACGAGACTCCGCTCAACCCCATTTCGCCGAGCGCGCTGGAGCCGGAAGCGGAGATTCCGCCGCCGATTCCGCCGAAGAAGAAGAAGTCGCGCAACCCGGTGCCGATACCGGTGGAGGGCTCCGAGTGGCGCGGCGTGACGGAGGCGGTTCCGGACACGCCGTCGCCGAATGAGATTCCGCCGCCGATTCCGAAGAAGAGCACGAGCATAGCCACGGAACCAGCCGCCGCGCCGGTTGAGACGGTGCCGGTGCCGGAAGAGAAGGCCGGGATGTTCGGTCCCACTGCCGCCGGCAAGGGCACGGAGTTGAGGCAGGATGACGCGGCCTTCCCGACGGCGACGCTCGATTCCGGCGACGGCCTGGCCGACGATGACGACAAAATGACGTTTCTTGAATTCTTCGGCGGGACACCATTGGCGCAGCCGTCGGCGGAGCCCGATGAAATTTTGCCAAACCCGGGTCAGGTCGCCTCGGAATCGCCGCCGCCGGCCGCCGAGCCTCCGGCGCCGCCGCGGTCGAAGCAGACCGCCAAAACGCCGGGGTGGTGGTCGGACGGCGATACGGTCGATCCGGATAGCATTCCGACCGAATATGTTATCCAACCGGATGGGCTGGAAACGCCCGCCGATGGGATCATCGAAACATACGCGGCACACTCGATCAAGATGACGAGACAGAAGGACGGGTCCGGCGTGGACCCGGGATTCTTCGACCATCGCCACGTCGGTCTCGACACCCTTCCCGAAAAAAACCACGTTGTTTACGAGGCCAGCTTCCCCTCGGATTGGGGTCAGCGGGCTGCGGATTACCGTATGCGGTTTCCGGAGGACGAGGAAGGGATGCTCATGGCGCAAAGAGCCAAGCTTCCTCTCGGTAATAATCGGACCGTTTTCTGGGCGTTCAACACCGCCGCCGCCGACGCCGCGTTGTTAGGAGGAGACGCCAAAGTCTCGGACGAGATCATTTACGCCGATCTGGACATTATCCGGCAGGCCATCGCGCCAAGGCCAAAGGATCAGTTGCCGCTGGGGTCATCCTATCCGGAAGGCGGGATGTTGCCGCAGGCGATCGATGCGCGCGCGAAGTATCGCTTTGACGGTGCGAAAATCGCCCCGGATTTGGAGAAGGCCGACGCAGGTTTCCTGGAGGACATAAGAACCGGCTTGATGGGAGAAGACGTCACCCCCTTACAACGGAGAGCTTTCAACAGAAGGTATGGTGAAGGGATTGCGGGTACCCGGCAGATGTACGTCAGCTTGGCGGCGTCCGCGGATAAGAACGACTGGGCTGACGCAGGGGTGAAATACAGGCGTTACATTGAAGCGATAGACAGCTACAACGAGGCAAGGATCGCCAAGGCGGCCGACCTGCTCAATCCGGGCGACGGGGCGAAGTTGCCGGATTTATGGTTTAAAAGAGCCGATGAGGTAAATACTAGGAAGGGGGTCGAAGACCAACATAGATTCAATCTGGCCAACTGGATACGTGCCAACAGGGTAAACGAAGACGGGAAGCTGATAATTGATCAGGGGGCGCATGATATCTTGAGCCGGGTCGCCATGGACGCCGAGATGGGCATCAATCCGCTCGCCCGCATCGATTTGGAGACTGCCTATTTTCAAGGCATGGCCGACGCGTACTACAAGGGCTCCAATGTGCCTGCTAACGCGCCGAATCCTTACCAGAAGCGTATCGATTCCCTGGCGATAGCGAGAAACCACGTGAAGAGCGCCTTTTCTGATGTCATAGTTCTCGATTATACGGCGGCCGACTGGATAATGACCCCCGCACAGAGGGACGAATGGATCTGGGCAGGAAAGCCAGGAAAGCGGCCGAAACCGGTGCCGAAACCGATGAGCAGCGGTGGCGGGCAACAGGTCTTCGGCGAGAAGCCGCCGCCCCTGCCGTCGCCTTACACCAGTAAGAAGCCGCCGCCGCCCGTAGCGCCGAAGCCTTACACCAGTAATAAGCCGCCGCCCGTAGCGCCGAAGCCTTACACCAGTAAGAAGCCGAAGAAGAAGAAGTGGTGGTGATCGGATGACGTCTCAGGCGCCCCACACGGTCACCGGCCGGCCGCCGAGCGACTCCCCGCGCCGGTAGAGCCTCTCTTCCCACGGCTTCGATGAGTCGCGGTCGAAGATCACCAGGTGGCCGGACTCGCCGCCGCACCGGTCCATGTAGGCCAGGGTCTGCTCCAGGCCCTCGCGGACCGTGGCATCAAGGCCCCCGCGCAGGACCTTGCACTCCACCACGTGGCGCCGCGCCGGCGTGCCGGGCTCCGATGCCTCGCCGGCGGAGCGCCCCGGCGTGCCGGACCCGGCCTCGCCGGCGGAGCGGTCCGTCGTGCCGGACCCGGATCCTGCCGCGGCGGCGAAGCGGCCCGGCGGCCACACGATCAGGAGATCGGTGCGGCGGCTGCCCAGGGCGTACTCCCGCTCGATCCGCCCGCCGCCGTTCACGACCCGCTGCAGGAACGCCTGGAGCAGCAGTTGCGGGCCCGCCTCCTTGTACTGGAAACGCTCGATCCAGTGCTCCGAGTGCTCCCGGAAAAACCGCTGGAACGCCTCCAGCAAACCCTCCACGTCCAGGTCCCCGTCCGGCTTCACGTACCACTCCGTCTCCTGGAGGATCATGTCCTCGCGGGCGTACATGAGCTCCCGCGGAATCACCTCCCGGTAGATCGGGTTGGCGATGCTGCGCGGGCCGCGCCGCGCCAGCAGGCCCAGGTCGCGGACGTACTCCACGTCGTCCGGGCTCGACTTGTCGGCGGCGCGCGCGCCGCCGCCGCTCAGGACCGGCTCGATCACCCGCCGCACCCGCTCCTCCCGGAGCTTGTCCGCCAACTGGTGCAGGTGCGTCTGGCGGCCCAGGATGAGCTCCTCCCGGGCCTCCATGACCTCCTCCCCGTCGATCGTCCGCGAGCGGTCCCGGTTGGCCTTGTCCTCGAAGCACGCCTGGTACGCCAGCGCGTTGACCAGCCACGGCTGGCCCCGGGACTGGTTCCACACCGTGGCGAGCGCGCCTTCCGTGAACGCCTGCCCGGTCTCCGCCGTGTGCTGGCCGAGCAGCGCGCGCACGTCGTCCTCGCCGAGGTCGCCCAGCCGCAGCGACTTCGCCTTGATGTTGAAGGCGCTGCCGCCGGCGATGATCTCGCCCGCCGACTCCGAGTGGATGCGGTAGTCGCGCACGTCCCGGATGCCGCACAGGACGACGCTCTGCGGGAACGCCGCCGGACGGTTGGCGTAGCCGGCGCGAAGCTGGCGCAGCACGGAGATCAGCGTGTCGCCCACCAGCGCGTCGATCTCGTCGAGAAGGAGCACGAGCGGCACGCGATCCGCCTCGCACCACCGCGTCAGGGCTTCCATCAGCGCCGCGTGCGGACTGGCGGTCTTCAGAAGGTCGGGCCACAATTCGCCGAGCGAGTCGTCGCTCAGCGTCAGACGCGCCTCCCGGGCCAGGGAAGTCAATATTGCGCGCATTCCCTGCTCCACGTCGCCCCTCGCCGTCTGCGCGGTCTCCACGTTGGCGTAGACGCAGCGATGTTCGCCGCCCCGGTTCAGCAGGTCGCGCAGCGCCAGCAGCGCCGAGGTCTTGCCCGTCTGGCGCGGCGCGTGCAGCACGAAGTAGCGCTTGGACCCGATGAGGCGCAGGACCTCGTCCAGGTCCAACCGCTCGAGCGGCGGGATGCTGTAGTGGTCCGCCGGAACCACCGGCCCGGAGGTGTTGAAAAATCGTTCTGCCATCGGCGGGGTCTCGACTCGGCGGGCCGTGCGGGCGGGGCGGACGCGCCGCCGCCGGACGCGCACCGGCTATCGCCGCATGATACCGCAAGCAAGCGATGGTAGCGCCGATATAAGCTGGGACCAGCCCGAAAAGATTGTTTTCGGTGGACAGCATTATTCGGTGGGCTCGGGGTTAATGATGCGCCGTTGGCGGTAAAGAGGCAAGTGGCGTCATTGTCGACGCTGCAGCAGCTCCGGATCGGGAACGGATGATGGCAGTGAGCAAATCCCATCCGGGACCGGGCCAGACCCACAGGGCCAGTCGTCGATGGGGAGGTGCTTTGCGCGGTTCCCTCCTACCTGACGCCGAGCCTAGTCAGACGACGAACCGCCCCCGCCTTCGGCCCCGCCATCGCCTTCGGCCCCGTCGCCTCCCGCCTCGCTTTCGGGTGCGGAGACGAACATCACGCCGGACCAGCCCTCCTGGTCGTGGTCTGCGACCAGGCCCATGGTCACGCCGATCATGTCGTTGCCGACGGTGAGGTGATCGGCGTAGCTGAAGCCGATGATCTCCGCGGACATCGGATCGTGCACGACCACCTCGCAGATGTCGCCGTGCCGGTGCTCGGGCACGAAGCCATGCTCGCCCCCGGCCATGGGGCCGATCACGGCAAGCATCAGCTCCGGAGGAGGCGGCGCGATGAACTGCTCCACCACCCCGCCCGCGGCGCCATTCCCGCCGCCTCCGTTCGTCGCCGAGCCGTTGGACCCGCCGCCGCTTCCGGCGGCCGCCTCGCCGTCGCCGTCGACCTTGATGGAGGCGCCGCCTCCGCCGGCGCCGGCGCCGGCGCTGGCGCCGCCCTGGGCGAAACTCATGCGCACCGGTATGCGGCTCAGATCGTCCCGCTCCACGCTGTTGCCGTAGTCCTCCCCGGCCTGCGGGTCGTACACGACGCCGCTGACGATGACCGCGCCGCGGTTGGGCGGGGGCACCGGCGTCCACACGCCCAACTTCATGATCTTGGCCCGGTTGAAGTAGTGACCTTCCTCCGCGTAGTGGTGTATGCCGTGCACCTGCCAGTTGTAGGCGCCGGCCAGCGGCTTGTCGAAGGTCACCACCCGGCCGGGATGAAAGCCGGGCTGCATGGTGACGATATCGACCGTGTTGTAGGGCAGCAATTCGGCTCCCTCGGCCCTGGCCGCCTGTTCGCCGGCCTCGTCCAGCGTGGTGCCCGCCGACATGTAGACCCTGCCGATGGTGGCCTTCTCGCCTATGCGGCGGGGTTCGCCGAGGGTCGGGTTGTCCAGCAGCACGCCGCTCTGGACCTCCGCGTCCGCGGGCCCCAGCGCGAACGAGCGGGCTTGCGCCATGGTGGCGCTCGCCCGATTCCCCAGCGACATGCCGACCGGCGTTCCCGCGGGTTCGCCATCCCGCAGCGAGACGTGCAGGGCGCCGTCGCGGTCGCCCAGCAATTCCATGCGGATGCCGAGGCGACCGAGGATGGCGCCCAGCCATTGCCCGAGCGTTTCGCCGCTGGCGATGGCGTACGGCACCCGCACCGTGCGCAGGAATTCATGAATGACGATCCTGGGCAGGCCGGGGACCGCGGGCTGCAGGCCCGGCGCCGCGTCGGCCCCGGCCGCCAGCAACAGGCCGCCGGCGAGCAGTTCCCCCGCGGAACGGTTCGAGAAGACGCCCCAGACGCGCGTGCCGAGCAAATGGGTCACCGGGTCGCAGAAAAGGACCATCGCGCCCTCGTCGGGGTCGCCCACGGAGGTCCCCATGTCGAGGAAGTGGGGCGCGTGCAGGGAGGTGACGACCGAGGGCCAGGAGCGCACGAACTCCACGTCTTCGCCCCGGGGGTCCATGGTGTACTGGTAGTCGGACTCGCCCCGGCCCCAGAGGCCGAACACGATGGGGGACTCCGGCGCGATGCCGGCTTCGACCGTGCGCTGGAACACGTACCCCGGACGCAGCTTCCCTTCGCCCGGGGCGGGCTTGAACGTGGCGAACCCCTGCCAACCCTGGCGTGTTTCGCCGATCCACCAGTCGATGGCGCCCAGCGTGGCGTCAACGTTCAGGAGATCGACTTCTCCGGACAGGAACTTGTTCATGGCTCGTTACCTCCTGCTGGCCGCCATCCGCCGGCCGGCGCCCCGTTAGTTCAGTCTTGCTCTTGGTCCTGCTCTTGCGGATTTGCGGTCTTGCGGAAAACCATGCCCGACCAGGACGCGCCCCGGTTGTGCTCCACCACGATTCCCGACACCGAGCCGCCCATCGACGCCCCGAGGTCGCGGTCGCTGCGGTACTGGAAGCCGACGATTTCGGCGCGCATCGCGTCGTGCACGACCACGCGGCAGGCGTCGCCCTGGCGGTGGCCGCTCACGAAGCCGTGCTCGCCGCCGGCCATCGGCTGCAGCACCGGCAGCGGCAGCCGCGGCGGCCACTGCTCGTCCGCCGCGTCCTTCTGCAGTTGCGCGACCCGGTAGATTTCGGTGTCCTCGGCGCCTTCCCCGAACAACCGGAGATACTCGTCGACGACATCGCCGCCCACGCTGGGGGGCGTGTAGCCGTCTTCGGACTCCGAGGCGCGCTCCTTGGCTTCCTGCCTGAGGTGCTCAAGCTTCGCCGGACTGTCGAACTCGGCCTTCAGTTCCTCGCTCATGCGCCCGTCGACCACGGTCGTGTAACCGTCGTGGTCGTAGTCGCCGCCGCTTTCCTCATAGGCCAAGGCGCGCTTCCAGGCCATGTAGCGGAAGGCGCGCGTGCGTTGGGATTCCCGCTCCGTGCGCTCGTCGAGCTCGTCGTCGGACAGGTCGTCGTCCGTCCGCCCCGGAAAGGGGTCGTCGAGCACGCCGCGGTTCAGCTTCTCGATGTCCGCCTCCCTGGCTTCCGTGTCGGCCAGATCCATGGCCTCCTGCTTCGCCTCCCCGGAAAGCCAGGAATCCTCTCCCGCGGCCTTTTGCAGGGCCGCCTTCATTTCCTCGGCGTCCATGTGTTCCCAGTAACCCTTGTTCGCCGTTTCCCCGCCGTCCGGATTCTTCAGAATGTGCTCGAAATCGTCCTTGGTGATGCGCTGGTCGCCGGTCAGGTCGAACCCCTGGGTCGCCGACGCCTCGAAAGGCATCGGCGTGAACGGGAAGCCCACCGGGATTCGGCCAAGGCGGTCCCGGGGGACCTCGGCGCCGTTCTCGTAAGAGGGCCCGGCGTCGACCCTGCCGGGCACGATCACGGGCGGCCGCTTGGCCGGGCGCGGCGGATGCCACGAGACATCGCCCCGCATCACGTCGGCCACGTTCTCGTAGCGGAATCCCCTGATGTTGTGCGTGATCGTCGAAACCTGCCAGTACCGGGTCCACGAGATCGCTTCGATAAGGGGCTTGTTCAGAAGGACGGTGCGCCCCGGGCGCAGCGCCGGCTGGGCGGTTCGGATGGTGCTCATCAGCATTTCCGCCCCGCGGCCGCGGGCGTTGAAGCCGGCGCGCATCTGCGCTTCCTCCAGGCTGATGTGTTCGCCGCTCACGACATGGCCGACCGGGCCGTGCTCCAGGCGCCGGAACGCGCCCTTGGTCGGGTCGTCGAGCAGGGCGGCGCGCGCCCTGGCGCCGCGGTAGGAACCGATGGTGACAACCTGCGCGTTGCCGTCGGGCCCGGCTTCGGCTCCGCCGAGCCTCATCTTGAAGGTCGTGTCCCTTGGCGCCTTGTCGTGCAGCATGATGTGGAGGTCGCAATTGGCGACATCCGACAGCATTTCCATCCTGATGCCCAGGCGGCTGTAGAACTCGTCGAGCCACTGCCCCAGGGTCTGGCCGGAGGCGATCGCGTACGGGATGAAGTCAAGATCCTCGCGCAAGGCGTTGTGCACGGTGATCGGGCTGTGCCCCGGAATCACCGGCTCGAGCGTCGCCCGGCCGTCGTTGCCGCCCGCGATCGCCAGCATGCCGCCCACGATTTCAGCCGCGGAGTGGGCGCGAAACGCGCCCCAGACGTTTTGCCCTTTCAGGTGGTTGACAACGTCGTGCACGAACACTTCGAGATATGTGTGGTTCGTGCGGGTGCGCTCGTCGTAGCTGCTGAACGGTTCGACCGCGGAGACGAAACCCGGAAAGCACCGGACCTGGACGCCTTCGTCGTCCTCCGCGTCGGCGCGCGCCCCGATGTAGATCGATGCCTGCATGCCCACGAAGATGCCTTCGGCGATCGCCGTGCCCATGGCGCTCAGCACGTTCTTGACCGGCTGGCCCCGCTCGGTCACCCGGAACGACAGCCTCGCCTTCCATCCGCCGTTATACGCTTCCGTGACCGTGAGGTCGTTCACATAGAAGTCGCCGCCCTCGACCCGGAGCGTCGCGGCATACCGCGGATAATCCCCGTCCGCCGCCGAAAGATCGATCCGAGGAGAATCAGTTACGTCATTCATATTCGTCTCCCTACGGCATCTCCGCGCCCGCTGTCCGGCGCCGCGCCCCCGCGGCCGGCCGGCGACGGCGGACGAAGGCTCCACCCTCTGCGGACACTGCCCCGGACCGCCGACTGTTGCGTCGCTCGATGCATGCAGATAAATTTAACGCCGATTGCCACGGGGCCGGTCACCATTCAGCGCATTGAACATGGGAACAGTCTATACTAGCCACGCTTCCCGGCGCGGCCGCGGCGGCATTTCATTTAGTGCGGCAAACGCTATCATTGGACATCAAACCGATACAACGGACGGACGGACGGACGCCGGGCGCGGCCGGAAAGGCGCGCCACGGCGGCTGGCGGGTTCGGCGTTGAGCGCGCTCCGGCGCAGGTAGCGGGCGGCTCGTGGCCGGACTGTTTCTGGATCAGGGTTGGCGCGGCCGCGTGGCGGCCGATCCCGCCGTCGCGCTGCTGGTCGGTGCGTGGTTCGGCGACCCTCCCGGCGTCCGCGCGGCCATGGCCGCCGCCGTGGGCGACCTGCCGCGGGCCGCCGCCATCGCCGGAGGCCCCTGGCAGCGCCTGGTGGAGGGCGAGCTGGCCGCGGCGCTGCGCGAGGCGCGCGGCGGGGAGTCCGGCAAGCAGACCATGGACATGGCGCTGGCCGAGGCCGAGGCGCTCGTCATGGCGGGCGCGGTGGCGTCGGGTCTCGACCGGCTGATGAACATGCACCGGGCGATGTACGCGGCGGCCACCGTGGCGCTGGCCCGCCACCGCCACCGGTTCGGCGACCACCGCGGCGCGGCGGACATCGCCCTGACGTTGCCGGGGCATGCGCAGGCCGCGATCATCGGCGCCAAGGCGGCGTTGATGGAGAACCGCGCGGCCGCGGCGATACGCTCGATCGAGCCCTTCCTCTCCGGCGTGGCGCCCGTCCCCGACGCCATGATGGCCGGGGCGGTGGCCACGGTCGCGGCTTCGGCGCTGGCCAAAATGGGGCGCCGGGAGGAGCTGGAGCGCCTGGCGGCGGGCCTTCTGGAGGCCGGAGACCTCGACGACGAAATGAAGCCGGGGGTCGCGCGGGTGGCCTGGACCGCCGGGCGCGCCAGGGACGCATGGGAGCGCTTCGATCCCGGCCTCGGCCCATGGGCCGTCGTGGCGCGGCTGGAACTGGCGCTGCTGGCCGGCAACGCCGAGCTCGCCAGGCGGTTGAGCGCCCGGGCCGGCGACCTGGGCGCGCCGTCGCTCCCGTCGCTCAAGCTGCTGACGGGGGAAGGGCCGCAGGCCGGGGCGACCGCCAAAATGCTGTCGGCGGGCCGCCGCACGCATGTGTGGCGCACCCACGCCACCCGCTGGGCGCCCTGGGTCGAGGCGGCGAACGCGACGGAGGCGCAGATCGGCCTCTACGATCTCGCCGCGGGCGACCTGCCGGACGAGGGCGACCTGCCCGACCTGGCGATGGACGACAGCGCGCTGCTGGAACTGGTGGAACCGAGCCCCGTTGCGGTCCGGCCCGCGCCGGAAGGCGCCGGCGTCTGGGTCGAGCCGCGGCTTTGCGCGGGCATCGGCATCGGGCTGGACTGGCCGCAGGCCGAGGACGAGGCCCTGCTGGCGCGCCTGGGCGGCGCGCGGGCGGAAGAGCCCGGGCGGGCGGCGGTGCTGGTGCTGAGCGCGGAGTCGGCGCTCGCCGTCGCCGCCTCGGGCCGGCCCGCGGTGGCGGTGGCGCCGCCGGGCGATCCATTCTGGGCCGGCCCGCTGCCGGGGCGCGCCTGGCCCGCGACGCGCGTGGTGCGGGCCGACCCCGACCGCGGCTGGGCCGGCGCCGGCGGGCGCGCGGCCGAAGCGGCCCTCGATCTGGCGGCCGCCGCTCCGGGCCGGGCCGCGGCGGATCGGCCCGCGGCGGATCGGTCCGGAGCGGCGAAATCCCGGCGGAACGGGTCCGGGGCGGACGCGCCGGCGACGGACGCGCCGGCGACGGAGGACTGACCATGCCATTCCAGGGCCGGGCCCATGTATTCCCCACCGACACGGTGATCTTCGGCGCGCGGCCGCTGCCCGTGCCCGGCGCCGGCCACGTGCTCTGCGTCTCGGCGGCGCTGCCCTTTCGCCTCGCCGACGGATCGGCCGCGCCGCCGAACGCCTATTACGAGGCCCTGGCGGCGGTGGGCGGAGGCGCCGCGCCGGACAGCATGGCGCCGCTGCCGTGCGCCGAGATGCTCGTGCTCGGTCCCGTCCCGCCGGACGGCGGCGGCGATGAACGGCTCGCCGAGCTGCGCTGTGGCGAACTGCGCTGCGGGTTGCGGATCCGGCCCGACCCGGACGCCCCCGGCGCCCCCCTGCCGCTCGGTCCCGAGGCGGCCCTGTGGCACGAGGAGGACAACCCGGTCGGGCGCGGCGGCCCCGGCGACGCCCGCCACCCGCTGATCGTGCTCGACAGTCAGCCCGAACGGCCGGTGTGGCTGGGCGCCACGCCCCCCCTGCATCCGGCCCGGGCCCGCCTGATGGGCGTCTCGGAGAACACCGATTCCGGCGGCTGGCCCGAGGACGCCAGTCCGGCGTCGCTGTGCGACGCGCACCCGGCGTTGCAGACCGACGCCCTGTACCCGGGCGACCCGCTGCGCATCGTCGGCCTGGGATGCGGGGATCCGGATGGCGTGGATATCGAGCTTCCGCCCTACCGTCCGAATCTCGCCTCCGGACGCGGCGTGGAAGAGCGCGAAGAGGAAGGGCGCTGGGTTCAGGAGTCCGCCCGCATCCACACCGTGGTCCTGCTGCCCGCGGCGGGCCTCGGCGCGGTGATCTGGCGGGCCTCCATCGAGTTGGGCGCCGACATTCTGGCCGAGGGAGTGACCGCGCTGGTGTTCGCGCTCGAGGACCTCGACGCGCCGGAACGGGACGAACTCGATCTCGGCGCGATCGCCGCCGAGCGCTGGGAGAGTCCCGCCGCGGCGATGGACGACCGGCCGCTGCTGCCGGCGGCCCTGGCCGCCGCCGTCGAGGCGGACAAGCCCGACCTCACCAACCTGAACGACCGCATCGCGGCCGCCGAGAACTGGGCGCGCGCCGAAACGGGCCTCGGCGACGCCAACCCGTTCGGGTCCGATCCGGCCCAGGTCGAGGAACTGGAAGAGAATCTGGACTCGGAAGATCCCGGTCCGGCGCCGGACATGGACGCCGTGGCGACGATCGCCGGGAAGGCGCTCCAGGACAGCAGGAAGCGCCACGAGCAGGCGGGGTTCGAGGAACCCGACATCGAGAAGCTGCGCGATCCCGTGGTTCGGGGCGAAACCCTCGATGACGAGGCCGGCGAGCGCCTGGACATGCCCTACCGGGCGCCCCAGGAAGTGGCGATCGCGACCTCCATGGCCCGGATGCCGGATGAGGGCGGCGACGCCGACAGCACGCTCGACAGCCTCGCCCGCGCGCGCGTCGCGAGCATGCAGCCGGTGGTGTTCTGGCCGGCGCTGACGCCTGAGGAGGGCGAGCGCTTCGGCGCCGCGGCGCTGGAGGGCCTGGCCGCCGCCGACCCGAAACGCCATGTCGATATATCGAGCGCCGTCCTGGTCCCCGACGCGGGCGGCGGCACGCCTCCGGTCGACGGGCGGACCTTCGACGGGCTTCTGGCCGAGGAGACCACCTGGCGGGACATCGTGTTCCGCGGTTGCGTCTTCCGGGAATCGACCTTCGTCAAGGCCAGGTTCGAGCGCTGCACCTTCACGGGCTGCGAATTCCGGAGCGTGAATTTCTCCTCGGCCATCCTCGACGATGTGGTTTTCCGGGATTGCGAGTTCTCCGATCAGGTCCTGCACGGCATGGGCTGGATGAACCTGCGTTTCGAGCAATGCGTTTTCCGGTCCATGTCGTTCATGGACCTCGCCGCCCGCGACACCGTGTTCGAAGGCGGCGAATGGGAGCAGGTGCAGGTGAACGACAGCGTCCTGGCGAGGGTCACCTTCCGGGACACGGCGCACTCGGATGTGATCTGGAACATGACCGGCGCCCCCTGGACCCGGTTCGAGCGGGTCAAGCTGTTCAAGGTATGGGTGACGGCCCGGGGATTCGCGGAAAGTGAGTTCGAGTCGGTGGAGGCGGACACTTGCGGATTCGTCGGAGGCGTATTCTTCAACGACACCCGGTTCGAGAACTCGCGGTTCGTCCAGACCGGATTCGCCAAGGCCGTCTTCAGCGGGTCGCGGATCGGCGAGGGCTGCGTGTTCTCCCGCTGCGATTTTTCCTCGGCCGTTTTCAGCGACGAAGCCCGTGTGGCCAACGTGCGCTTCATCAATTGCTCGATGGTTTCCAGCGCCTGGACGGGCCGTGTGGACGCCAGCGGGACCTGGTTCCACGGCTGCATGCTGCGCGGCGTGAATTTCACGGATACGCGGTTGATGAACGCCGTGTTCACCGACGCGGACCTCGAAGGCGCCATGCTGGACGACGACCTGGCCGCGGGGGCGGACTTCCGGGGCACGACCCGCGGGTGAGGCTGGACGCTTCAAGGCCGCGCCCCTGCGGCGCGGACCGCCGGGCGCGGCCCGCGGGCGGGGCCGGATGGCTTGTGAAATCCGGTCGCACGGGACCTGAAGCCGCCGTCATGGTGGAATCGGCTTCAGTATCATATCGCGCCGATGGGTATCGAAACGATCATGCGCCAGGGCGCAAGGCGGCCGGAACGGTTGATTCGGGCAGCGGTTCGGTTATACGCTACGGGCATGAGGCGCGAGCTGCGGAAACAGGCGCGCGGAGAATGATGCGAAGCGAACGGGTGATCGGCAATGAGCCAAGATAGCGTTTTGATTTCGGACGGCGATGTCAAGATCGAGGTCGCCAAGGCCATCCAGCGCCATGTGGGGGGCGACCTGCACATCGACCTCAAGGGAAGCAGCGAGTCCCTTTTCTGCCGCGACCTTCAACAGGTCCGGAAGTGGCGCAGGCGGATCGTGAACGGCTCCTACACCCGCAACAGCGGCAAAACCGACATGACCCTGTGCAACCATACATACAAGGAAGTGGTTGTCGGCGGCGTCCAGCAGCACGCGACGGTAGAGGGCGAATCGATCATTGGGGGCGCCTACATCGCCAATCACATCGGGCTGTTCATGCGCATCACCGCATTCGCCGACTTCATGGCGTGGGGCGGATGGGCCGAGGTGGACGCGATTCGGGTGGAACTGTGCCTGGTCGGGATTCGCTCCTACATGGGCTACGCCCACGCCGCCGTCGGCAAGCAGATACTGGCCGGGAACCTGTTCGACGACTGGGTGAATCGCACGGAGAATTTCGGCTCGCTGAACGAGACGCACACGCAGGTGACGATCCTGCCCAGCGGGCCGGGCGCTGTCACCCACCAGGACAACTGAGCGCGCGGGGCCGGGGCCCGGCGCGGATTCGATTCACTGGCAACGACACGAGGCGGCGGACAAGGCGCCGCGAGGAGGAGATAATGACGCCAATGACGTTTGGAACCGGGGCGTCCACGGGCCAGCCGGATGTATGCAAGACGCCGCCGTTCGATGTGCCGGTGCCGTATGTGAACATGGCCAGCAACTCGATGGCGGTGCCGGCCTATTACACCATCATGATCCAGGGCCAGCCGGAACTGAACCTGGGCGGCATGTACTCGGTCACCAACGGCGACGAGGCCGGCGCCACCGGCGGGGTGGTCAGCGGCACTTTCTCCGGTTCGGGCAAGCCCATGCAGGGTTCCATGATCTACTTTGTCGGAGGCATGCCTTCCTGGAGAGTCACCGCGCCCACGATGCAGAACCTGAACAACTCCGTCGGCACATCGAACGTGCCGAGCCAGACGATCAAGATGGTCATGTCCTGACGCGCGGTTGCGCGTCTCCCCGCGCGCGGCGCGGGCTCCGTCCGCCGTAGCCGATGTGCTACTGACAACCTGATGCGCGTCTCCCCGCGCGCGGCGCGGGCCCGACCGGATGCGGATGCCGGACCGCGGGCGGCCCGGAGGATTTCGGACTTTGCGGGGCGCGGTCGCCGGATTTCAGATTCGCAGCGGCAGCCGCGCCCCCGCCGCGTACGGCGGGCCGAGCACCGCCATGCCCCCCAGGATCGTTTCGCCGAGCGTGGCCGGGTCGATGTTGCCGGCGTCCAACTCGATGAACAGCCGCACGGAAATTGCGTCGCTGCCGACATACCGTTCGCACAGCAGCCGCACCGATGCGCACCGCTCGGGCTCGCGCGCCCACCGGCGCGCCGATTCGCTGGCGCCGCCGTTGACGATGACTTCAATCCCCGCCGTCGACAGGGTGCTGTAGCGGCCCAATACCCGCATCACCGGACGGCCGAGACGGGCCGGTCGCAGCGTGCGAACCCGCGCGCCCGCAAATTCCTCGACACGCGCCGGCAGGCCGGTGAAGGCGAAGATCAGCGTGGCGAGTCCGTCGGCGGAAGGAGCGCCGACAAACAGGGCCGCCAGCGCCGCCGCGCCTTCCGGCGCCGCGCCCGGATGCCCGGTCAGGCGGTGTTCGGGCAAGGCTTGCAGGGGCGCGGTGTGTCCGACGAGGTTGGCGGCGTTGAGCACGGCATTGACCTCACCGCCGGTGGTCAGCGCGAACGCCGCGCTGTAGCGCATCATGGTGGCTTCGAGAACCTGCATGAACAGGTCGGCCGGCCCATCGAGCCAGGCGGACAGGGCGCCCCGGCCCGGGGGCCGCATGTCCTCCACGATGCGCGCGATGTCGGAAAGCGGCAACGGCGACCCGGGCGAAGCGATGCCCGGCGCGGTCAGGGTCACGTCGACGGAGTCGTCTTTCAGTTCGACGCTGTGAATTTCGTTGGGTTTGAATGCGAGCGAGGGCAGCGACCGGTAGATCAGGCGGCGGGGCTCGCCCGGAGTGTTCCGCAACGCCCAGCGCAGTATCCCGATCGCCGGCCAGATCGCCCAGCGGGCGGGATTCACGAAGAGGTCCTGCACCAGCGTATGCTGGCTGGCGTCCTCCTCGTCGTCTTCGTCCGCGGTTTCGTCGTCGGCAGGTTCGTCGTCGGGTTCGCCGTCGTCCACGGGTTTCCCGTCCGCAGTTTCGCCGCCGGCGGTTTCGCCGTCCGCAACGGGTTCACCTTCCGCGGTTTCATCGTCTGCGGTTTCGCCGCCGGCGGTTTCGCCGTCCGCAACGGGTTCACCTTCCGCGGTTTCATCGTCTGCGGTTTCGCCGCCGGCGGTTTCGTCGTCCGCTACAGGTTCGCCGTTCGCGGTCTTGCCCCCGGCCGGACCGTGTTCCCGGTCGCCGTCCGCCGCGGATGGAGGATCAGAAGGCATCCAGGCGTATCTCCTCCACCCTGTTGAGGCCGCGCTGGCTCTCGAACAACCTGCCGAGCACACGGCGCACCGCCGCGCGGCTGGTGGTGGGCTGGTCGGCCGCGTCGTAGTGGACCCGTATGGCCACGCCCGCCTGCGGTTGGCCCCGCCGCAACGCCGTGACCGGCTCCAGCGTGGCTCCGCCGAGGCTGTTGATCCAGGACGCGCGGTCGCCGCCGGGGAAGCTCTTGAGGAAATCCCGCAGCGCGCCGGAACGGGCGTCGGAAATCAATCCCGAGATGCCGCTGCGCACGAAGCCGATCAGGCGCATCATCGCCTGTTCGTTCAAGGTGGCGTTGAGGGGCCGTGTGGGCGGCATGGCGAGCCGGCCGCGCCAGGTTCCGAGGCCCTCCTGGGGCATCAGCATCGCGCCGGTCCGGAGGTGCTGGGCCATGTCGCGATTGCTGGCCAGCACCTTGGGGACCGCCAGCAGGCGCTCGCGGGCGACGTCCCTGTAGTCGAGGCCCTGGAAGTAGAGCAGGACCTCGCCGCCCTGCCGGGAAACGGTCCGGCGCACGCCCCAGCGGACCTTCGACCCGCGTATCTCGCCCGATCCGACGATGGGGTCGAGCGGCTCCGGCTCCCTGGCGGACGACGAGACCAGTTCGACACCCTCCACGGAGTGGCAATTCACCGTGCGGTAGCGCACCGTGTCGACCGTCACCGGGTATTCCAGCCGGCGGCCGTCGACTTCGATGGGCGCGCCCGATGCGTTCCAGAGATTGATCATCGGCACGCGATTGGCCGAGATCAGATCCCGGGGAACGGGCGGCGACAGGGCGAGGGGAATCCGGAACCGGAATTCCAGTATGGAATCGGGCGGCAGATCCACGCCCTTCAGCGTGATGAAGCGGAACTTGTCCGGGAATACGAGGAATTCGGTGAGAAGCCGGTGGGCCGGATGGGCCGCGCGCCGCACGGGCAGCGCGGCGTGCTCGGAAGACAGCCACTCGACATGCAGCGTCCGCTGCGGAGAGTGATGCCGGCGCGTGCCGTCCGGCATCACCACGGAGAGCGACACCAGGTTATAGTCCATCGCGTCCATGAGCACGGCGGACGTGCGTTCGTCGGAACCCACGTAAAGAACCAGCGGGTCGGGCGCCTTGGCGCCGCTGATGTGCACGTCGATGCCGCTGGCGTAGTTGGCCCCGGCTTCGGTCAATTCGGTGCGAATCGTCATCGGCGTGACGATGATCGGCAAGGTGGTGCGAAAGCCCATCGGCCGGCCGGCGATGCTCCCGTCGAAGAGGCTGCCCCGCGGCACCTTTTGCGGTTTGATGCCGCCGACCAGGTCCACGAGAGCCATGGGGGGGACCGGCTCGGTCAGCGTCGGCGCCAGCACGGACAATATGGCCAGCGGCAATTCGGTGGCCGCCGAATCGATCGTCAGCCGCATGCGGGCGGCGAGAAACGCGGCGCTCTCGACCACCCGCTCGACATGGGGGTCCCTCGACCGCCGGGCGCCGATATCCAGGCGGCTGGCAATGTCCGGGAACGCCTCGGCGAACTCCCGGCCGTGAGTGCGCAGCGAGTCCAGTTCGGCGATGTAAGCCTGCAGCAGGCGGGCGTCGATCATGGCTGCCTGTCCCGGGCGCCCACCATCGAGACATCCGCTCCCAGCCCGCCTCCCCGCCGCGGCGTGAGGATGCGCAGGCGCACGGCCCCGCCGCCCCGGCGCACCAGGCTCGCCTCGACGGTGAAGCGGAATTCGGTGTCGTGGTCGATGGGCGTCACAACGACATTCTCCATGCGCGGTTCGAACCTGTTGATCAACCGGGTGATCTGGTCGGCCAGCCGGCGCTGGTCGTCTTCGGAAGCGGGTGAAAAATTGCCGATGCCCTCGAGCCCCCAGGAGAGCACGCCCGGCAGCCGGCCGGGAATGGCGCGCCGGGCGCCGAGGATGTCGGCCAGATCCCGCGTCAGGTCGCCGAGGCTGGACCTCTCGGACCCGATGAACCGGTCGAACAGCGGTGTATGCAGGGCAACCCCCCCTGCCTGGGCTCGTGAAAGTACCATATGCCCTAGTTTCACTTGCCGCGCCGGGCAATGCAATACTTGTTTGGTCGGCTGTAAACGCAAAGCAGAAATGTCCCCTTTTCTCCAATTCTAAAATGTCCCCTTTGGTCGGCGCGCGCCATACACTTGTGGCGGTTTAGCATCGGCCTTGGGCGCAGGGAGCGGAGCGACCGAAGCCCAAGGCCGATGCGCGCGGGCTTCATCCTGCGGCGGCCCCGCCCGCGTCCGGCTTCCACGACCGCCGCCAAGGATGGTCCGGGGTCGGCTTGTAGGCCGGGCGCGACCGCTGTTCCGCCTTGATCCGGTCCACGCGCCGCACCACCGTTTTCTCGTCCTCCACCGCCGCCGCCTCGCCTTCCCCGATCAACCGGACGGGCAACTCCCGGCCGTCGCGCAGCACCGTCACCGAGCCGTCGAACGCTTGGCACACCGTGACCGCCGCGCCGCGCAGTCGGTACCCCTTGCCGTGTCCCGTCACCCGGTACTCGCGGTTGCGGAACCGGATCGTCAGATCCTTCGTCAGCTTGCGCACATGGTGCTCGCTGAAAATCTGGTCCAACTCCCGGGCGCCGTGCAGCACCTCCCGGTGGGCGTCCGCCGGGTCCCGCGGCGCCACCGCGAAACGCCGGTTGAAGTCCGACATGAACGTCGGCAGGTACGCGTTGCCGGCCTCCAGGCCGTCGATCCCGCGCAACCGCATCTCCTTCACCAGCCGGTCCTGAAGCGTCCGGTTGGCCCGCTCCACGCGCCCCTTCGCCTGGGGGCTGCCGGCGTGGACCGAGGCGATGTCCAGCGTCTTGAGCGCCCGCCCGAACTGCGTCAACTCCGCCTCCTTGTCCTTCTTGTTGACCCGGAACACACCGTAACGGTCCGAGTAATACGCCACCGGCCGCCCGCACGCCGCCAGATGCGCCCGCGTCGTGCTCATGTACGCCTCGGTCGTCTCCGACGGAAAAAACCCCGTCGCCAGCAATCGCGTCGTCGCGTCGTCCACGTACACGATCAACGTGCACGCCGGACCCCGACCCTCGAACCAGTCGTGCGGCGAACCGTCGATCTGAACCAGGTCCCCCACGCACGCGCGACGCGGCCGCCTCGGGTGCACCCGCACCGCGCGCCGCGCCTTCGAACGCCACAACCCCTCGGCCATCATCCACTGGCGCAAGGTCTCCGCCGACACCCGCCAACCGTGCTCCTCCACCAGCTTCTCGCACGCCAATGTCGGGCCGAAATCCGCATAGCGCTCCCGCACCAGGTCCAGCACCTCCCGCCGGACCCCCGCGTCGATGGCGTTGTTCGGGCGCTTGCCGCGATGGCCCGACACCAGGCCCGCCGGACCGTCCGACCGGTACCGCCGTACCAGGCGCTTGACCTGGCGAACACCAATTCCAAGCCGCTTCGCCGCCTCGCGCTGCCGCAAACGCTTCTCCACCACGGCCCGAATCAGCCCCACCCGATCCGCTTCCTTGTAACTCATCGTCCCCGCTCCGTTGCTCTTTTCCAACGCATCCCCTCCGATCAAAAGGGGACATTTTAGAATTGGAGAAAGGGGACATTACCGCTTTGGGCTTACACCCTTTGCCGGTTCGAGGCACTTGCGCTGTGGGGTATTTCGCCACGCCCGAGGCCGTGCACGGAACAGCGGTTGGTGTGTTCGAGGGCGGGATGAAGCGCCAAGTCGGTTCTCGTAGCTGAAAATCGCCCTGGGCGCGGGCCAAATGAGAACGATTGTCGTTTGGGCGCGCCGGACGGACAGGGGCGGTCCCGGACGGGGCGTCCACGCGTCGGTCCCGGGGGATGGAAACGGGGGCGCCGGGGGCGCTATCCGGTGTCGGCGAACGGCACCGCGCCGACCAGGGAGCGCATTTGCCCGGGACGGCCCTGAAGCACGTGTCCCAGCGCCAACGCCATCATGATGGCCAGCGCCAGCCCGACCCGGGTCTTCATCGCCGCGTGGCCGCGGATGTAATGGCGCTCGAAGCCGAAGTCGTTGTCCAGGCGGGCGTTGATCCGCTCCAGCGCCGCGCGGCGCTTGTAGCCGCGCCGCCAACTCGGGCTGCCGTGCGGGGTGGGCGTGAAGATGCGCCGGTCGACCTTGTTCAGGTCGATGCGCACGATGCGCCCGTAGTCCCCCGCCGCGCAGCCGGCCCGCTTGTGGCAGATGGCCCGGCCCTGGCAGTGAAGATCGTACGCCGCCGCCGGACAACGGTACTTCAGCGTGCCCCGGTCGGCCTCGAACCCCTGGAAGGCCATGGGGCGCTGCTCGCCTGTCTTTGGGCACCGGCACACCACCTCGCCCTTCTCCGAATGCACCACCGTGTCCACCCGCTCCGGGTACAGCGGACGCAGGATCGGCTTGGACGGATCGTACCCCGGCTCCGCCTTCTCCTCCCGCCACATCGCCCGCGTGTCGATCAACGGACGGATGCCATGATCGTCCCACAGCGCCGCTTTCAGCTTGGCGCTGTCCAGTCCCCGGTCGGCGCTGAAATCCGAACACCGGTCCGCCAGGCCCCGATCCTTGCCGAGCAACTCGCGCACCATCTCCGACAACACCACCGGCTCCGACGCCGAGGCCTTCGTCACCTCCAACGCCACCGGAATCTCGTACCGGGTGTCGGCGATCAGGTGCAGCCGGTAACCGAACCAGCTCTTCACCTTCGTCCACGCCTTGCCCGTCTTTGCGTCCACGCCGCGCGTCTCGTGCTTGCCCCAGTCCGCCTCCGGGTCCGAGGTCCGGCCCGTCTCGCGGTTCGTCCGCCCCGTGGAATGGCTCCCGATGGCCTTGCCGTCGTAGCCCAGATGCCCGCCGAAATCCGGCAACGCCTCCTTGAGCCCCCCGCGCAGCGTGTCGATCATCCCCGTCACGCAGCCCGTGTCCGCCTCCACGGCCTCGACCGACTCCAGGAACCGGGAGAAGTTCCACGCGTTCGGAACCGCCGGGCGCGCCGGACTCGGAAACTCCACCACCGTGGCCGCGCCGGTCCCGGGATGCGGGCGCACCTCCCGGCAAGGCTTGCCCCGCCTCGGCAACGGGTTGAACCCGCACAGCGACAGCAACCCCGGATTGCGCCCAAGCTCCCGCAACAACGACTCGATCGAGGCATGCTGGAACACCACCCCGGCCACCAGCGCCCGCCACATCGCCTCCACCGGATAGTCGTCCCGGCCCCGGCCCCGGCGGGCGCGCAGCGCCTCCACGACCGGGCCGTCCGGCAGATGATCCAACACCAGCCTCAACCGCCGCATGTCCGGCAACGAATCGACATCGTCCCAGGAAAAGAGTAACTTGGTCTGGCCGGTCGTCATGGTTGCTCCTCGGAGTGGCATGTGGATATCGAAACCCTATTTTGCCCCATGACGGCCGGCTTCTCCCCTCTTTTCTTGCCCCCTCGGTCGGCCTGTCCGGCTCCTGGGGTGAAAATCCCCTCCGATAGGGAAAAACGACCCGAAACCGGCCCAAAACAGCCCAATCCTGGGGTAAAGTTCTTTTGAGGGTGCCTTAAAACCCTTACCAATCAACGACTACGGAACAGCGCAAGTGGCTCAATGGCTTAGTCCCGGCGGGATCGACCGGTCACAGATGCCGGTTTATCTCTGCACGGGCGGGGAACGAAGCACAGGCACCGCGCCGTACCGGCCTCCCAGGTACGAGCGCTCCAGGTTCTCCACGCTGCGCCGCGGACGAAAGTCCGTCAGCGGAATCACCGAGGTTTCCTGCCTGGAGTTGCGCTCGCAGAACCAGATCTGGTCCCGCCGGAATATGTCCTGATTCAGTATCGAGGTGTCGTGCGTACTGAAGATGAGCTGCGCGCCGTTCGCATTCGCCTTGGGACGGTGAAACCGATTCACCAGGAAGTGGACCAGCGCCGCATGCAGATGTTCATGCAAATCGTCAAGCTCGATCACGTGGCCATTGTCGAACGTGTCGATCCACGGTGCCGCGAGTTCGAAAATCTTCTGCGTTCCATCCGATTGCTCGTCAAACGGCAGCTCGACCGATTGCCGATGCCCCGACCCTCGAGCGAAACGCTGACGACATCCATTCGTCAAGCTGTTGCCGTGAGCGGTTGAAAACCCCACGTGACACAGGGGATCCTCGCGTCGAATCCTCCCCGTGCCCTTGCTTTGCTTTCCCCTCGAGCCGGATCCAGGCATCGCGCTTGGCACCGACCATTCCAGCGGCCGCAGTCTTCCTTCACTCCCAACAACCCGCTGGCCCGCAGCCGTCTGTCCGGATAGTCTTCCCGGTTGGACAATCGGGCGTCCCGGAGGAGTACCCGCATGGATAGCTGGTGGCAACTGGCGGTGGGCGTTGGGTACCCGATCGGCTGCTTCGCCTATTGCACGGGCCACGTGACAAACGTGCACGTTCAACCGCGGGCCGCGCAGCTGCGGGACCGCTACGGGCGGCAGCTGAAGAATTTTCAATACCGGTACCGCAATGCGCAGACCGGCCGTTACGAGGGCGGAATCGTTGTCTCCGACGGATTGGGCCACCAGAGTGGCTCCCGTATGTTGGGTAGTGGCGCTCGGACGACGGTCGCGGCGGCTTGTTCCGGTATCGACGAAGACCGTTGCGGATGTTGCTGTTGCCCGATTATCGAAGCTCGGGGCAACGGACTGAAAACGAGCGCTGCGGACGCCGTTGTCGACACCCACGCCCGGGATCGCCCGGATGCGGACTTGATTGTGAACGCTCACGGGATAGGTTCGGGGTAATCCGGTTGAGATAGAATGCGCGCAGTCTGTGATCGGGAGGTGCGCACCGGCGGACGGTCGACGCGCAACCGTTGGCGTTTGGCGGCGGGAGTCGGCGCGCTGACAGCGTGTCATCACCGGTGTTGATAGTCGGCGGTCGAGGGCGACAAACACCGACAAAAGGCGACAAAAGCCGCCATGAGGCGCCACGCAGTCCGCAGATTAGTCCGGGTGCGGTGTTGCGATGGTGTTGATCGAAGATATAAGCCGCTCGACGACCTTTTTATTTTCTTCATAACCTATTGAAATAACGATTGTTTTTTTGGCATCGCGATGTAGGATTTTCACTTAATAGGAATGTGGCCAACCAGGACGGTGAGCACGAGAACGGTCAGGAATATGCCGCCGTATACAACACCCAAAGTTTCGTATGTGCCTGTCGTTTCGGCCAGGACACCGCTGAGGAACGGGGCGAGCGCACCGCCGATCAGGCCGACGCCCATGGCGGCGACGATGACGCGGCCCTTTGGGTCCATGGCTGCCGCGGCGCCATAAACGAAGGGCAGGGCAAAGGCATAGACGAAGTTATAGGACAGTTGCGCGCCCATCAGTACGCCTTGCACGGCTGTATGCGTCAGCACGTACACCGAAGCTGCCATCCCGCTCAGCCCGATGGCGAGCGGCCAGTACCTGCCGAACCGCATTCCGACCGCCGACGCCAACGCCGCGCCGAGCGGGACTACGAGCACTGCCACGCCCAGAACCCGTCCATAGGTATGAATGTCGATGCCGATCGAGATGGCGACACGCTCGGCAAATGACCAGGTTCCTCCATCGCCGATCAGGAACAGGAATATCGCGAAAATCATCACGATCTCCAGGAACTTCGGAACCCACTTTTCCGCCACCGTCGTTTCGGCCGCCGCCACGTCCCTGGGGAACAGGAACCAGGCAATGGCGATGAAGCCCAGCGCCCAGGTCGCCTGGTACGCATACGCGCCCGAGTGGCCGCCGGACGCGACGAAGTAGGGCATTACAGAGATCAGGACGGCTTGAACGGGCGAACCGAGCATGAACGTCCAGGCGTATATCTGCTCGGGTTCGTCCAGCGACGCGATCGCGGCGTTGGCCGCCGCCATGGCGCAACCGGCGCCGACGCCGGCCACGACCCTGCAGGCGATGATCAATGGGATATGGTCGAACAGCGACGAGGCGCCGAATCCCGCCGCCGCGACCGACATGCCGATCAGCGCGAGCCGGCGCCTGGCGATGTTTCCCATTCGCGGCGACAGCACGATGATCGTTCCCGCCAAGCACATCAGCTCGATGGTGCCCACCAGCCCTGCCCGGCTTTCGCTGAGACCCATCCCTCCCGAGACAAGCCCCTCGATCAGGTGCGGCATCGTGAAAAAGGACATGTTGCCGACGCCCCACAGCGTGGCGAAGATTCCGAACGAGACGATCGCCCGTTCCCGATGGCGTCTGATACGGTTCAACTGTCTGCTCGCGTTGGCCGGACGCTGGAGATTAACGATGGCATTGCATGGTCCTTCTTCTTGTTTGCTCCCCTGCGGATACCCGGGGCGAGCAGGCAGCCGGTCGTACGGGTATTGTATATTGTATATGGAGCCCCGCAAGCGGGATCGATCGGGCCGATGTCGCAACGCGGGACAGCGCGGTACGAATCGGGGTAGCTTGAGCATCTCGTGCGTTCGTCGGTCGAGGAATCGAAGCGCCGGTTCGGATGGCAAGAGGCCCGTCAAGGACAAGAAGGAGCAGAATAATGCGCGCACCCATTCCATTGGCATTCCTCTCCGCAAGCCTGTGCGGCGCGTCCGCGGGCGCCGGCGCACAGAACGTCACCCTGGAAGGCTCTCGCTGGCAATGGCGGACCTCCTGCATGATCCGTCACGACAAGTTCGACTACGTCCTGCCGGGCGCCATGCGCCGCGCCGGCATCGACATGTGGATCGTCACCGACCGGGGCCGTGGCACGCAGCCCATGGCCAGGGACTTCGGGATTGCCACGGTCAACGGCCAGATCATCTACGTGTTTTACGACAACGGGGGCGATCGCATCGAGCGCATCCAGTTGGGCGGCGAGACTGATCTCGCGGAGGAGTGCGCCGCCTACGACTATTTCGGGGGCATGGATGAACTGCAGGCCATCGTCGAGGCGCGGGATCCCCAGGCGATTGGGCTGAACTACCTTGCCGTTCCCTACGAAACCGAAGGCCTGCACGTCGCCGATGGGCTGACCCACACGGATTTCAGGTTTCTTGAGAGCGAACTGGGCCCGGTTTTTGCGGATCGCTTTGTCTCGGCCCAGCACCTGATCGCGGATTTTCACGGCGAGCGGGTGGCGAGCGAGATCATCGAGTTTTCCAAGATCGGCGCCATCACCGCGCATCTCGAGGAGCGGGCCCTTTCCAACGAGGTCATCACCCCGGGCATGACCACGCACAACGATGTCTCGCGGTGGCTGGAGGAACAGGCGGCGGCCATGGGACTGCTGCGCGCCTGGTACCCCACGACCTATACCCACCTCCCGGACGGCGGCGAGATCGGCAATACCGAGCGGGTCATCCAGCGCGGCGATGTCCTGCAGATCGACTGGGGCGCCGACCGCAACAATTTCACCACCGACATCAAGCGTTTCGCCTACGTGCTCCGGGAAGGTGAGACGGAGGCGCCGCCCGGGGTGGTCAATGCCTTCGCCGAGTCGAAGAAGGTCCGCGAGATCATCCGCAAGTTCGTAAAGCCCGGCCGCACCGGCCGCGAGCAACTGGACGAACTCAAGCAGATCATCCGGGATGCGGGCTACGTCTACACGGAGGCGGAACGGGCCAGCGACGTCGACGGCATCGAGGTGAACGTGGGCATGCATGCGGCCGGCAACATCGGGCACGACATGGCGGCCAACCTGTTCGAGATCTTTCCGGAGAGAACCAGGTACATGGTCCGGCCCGACCTGATCCTGTCGCTCGAGTTCATCGTCTTCACGCCGGCGGAGGAATGGAACGGCGTGAAGATTCCTGTGAACGTCGAGGAAAACGTGGTCGTCACCGAGCGGGGCATCGAGTGGCTGTACCCGCCACAGGAAAGGGTGCTCGTCATCCGCTGATCGAAACTACAACCCGTTGGCCGGGATCGAAGCATGGCTCTTCGATCCATCACCTCAACCAAACTGCCGGGCGCAAACATGAACAAATCCCTGCTGTCGATTCCCATCCTGATATCCGTAGCTGTTGCAGGTGCGGTCGGAATTCCTGCCGCGGCACAAGAGCGCGGGCTGAGCGAGGCGACGCTGGAGCTGATGAGGCTGCAGATTCGCCGGGACAAGTTCGACCACGTCCTGCCGCGGGCCATGCGCGACCACGGTGTGGATATGTGGATACACGTGATCCGGGACCGCAATCCCGACGGGCTGGCGAGGGAACTCGGCGGGCAGTCCGGGGCATTCGTATTCACCGACCGGGGCGGCGACCGGATCGAGCGGGCCATCCTGGGCCATACGGACGAGGCGCTGTGGGAGGACGACTCCTATGACATTCTGTTGCCGGGTGACGAGGGCTTCGAAGGGGACCCGGGCTGGCCCCAGGTGATCGGTGAGTTCGTGGCGGCACGGGATCCGGAGCAAATCGCCGTGAACTTCTCCGGGATCAATGCCCTGGCCGACGGGATTTCGCACACCGACTTTCAAATCCTCGTCGCTGCACTGGGCGAGGAGTACGCCGGCAGGATCGTCTCCGCGGAGCATGTGATCGGCGACTTCCTGGCGGGCATCGTGGTCGGCCAGATCGCGCTGGCCGGCTATTACGGCCTGATTACCACGGAAGTGATCGACGAGGAATTCGCCAAGATCGAGGTGGGCGTGACCACGCTTGCGGAAATCGACGGCAACGTCTTTGTCCGGGACCCGGACGGCAACGAGAACAACGGCAACGACTACGTGCTCCAGCCCGGTGACATCGTCACCATATTGAACGGCGCCGGCGAGGGCCTGTTCGTTGCGGACCTGGGCGGTAACGGTTATGTGCTGCGCGAAGGCGAAACCGAGCTCCCGCCACACGTGCAGAAGATATGGAGCGAGGCGATGGACGTGCGGGAAATTCTCCGCGCCAACATCCGCGTCGGCCCGACGGCGGGCGAAACGCTCGAGTTGCTGATCGAGAAACTGGAGGAAGCCGGCTACCTCTACATCGACCGGGATCGGTACGACCCAAGCCTCGAGCCCACCACAACCCAGGTGCACCTTGACCTGCACGCCCAGGGCCGGCGGGACATGGATGCCCCGAGGATTTCGCCCCTTGGCGCGGACTGGCAGCGGGACATGCGCCTGCCGCTGTTCCACAGCTTCACCCTGGAGTACATGGTGCACATGCCGGTACCGGAGTGGGGGCCGGGCAAGCACCTCTACGTCGCCTTCCACGACGGCGCGATCGTCACGCCGCGGGGCATCGAGTTTCCCTATCCGCCGGACCGGGGGATGCGCATCATCCGGTAGCGCCGATGAACATGATCGATCAGGCCGCGGATTGATGCCGCCTGTTTATTGTACAAAGAATAAAATATACTATTATCGTCGCAGGCGGGCAGTTGGAAACACGCAACAAGACAGTGTCACCCTCGCCCATCCCAAATTTGTACGGAGGAGAACAATGGCCGGGACCCGACAATTCATTCGAACTTTGGCAGCACCCCCGATAGCGGCCGTCGCCCTCTCCGGGATCACGCAATCGGCATGGGCGCAGGACGACGACGCCGCGGACGCGATGCTCGAGGAAGTCATCGTTACTGCGACGAGGCGGGAGATGTCTCTGCAGGATGTTCCGATGGCAATCTCCGCCGTGGGACAGGATCAGATCGAGCAGTTGGGCATCACCAACATGGAGAACTATTTCCGCTCGATTCCCTCCCTCAGCCTGATCGACGGCGGCGGGTATCAGAAGCACATGATCATCCGTGGCGTCGCCGTGGAAACCAGTCCCGAGGAAAAGGCGGCTACCGGTATCTATGTGGACGAAACCCTGGTATCCGGCAACTTTTCCAACCTAGACCCCCGCATCTTCGACATGCAACGCGTCGAGGTGCTCAGAGGGCCCCAGGGCACCCTCTATGGCGGCGGATCCATCGCAGGCTCCGTCCGTTACATCACCAACAAGCCCAACGCCAATGAGTTTGAAACGAATGTCGCTATCGACCTGAGCCAGACAAGCAATGCCGGTTCCAACAACGCACTCGATGCGATGGTCAACATTCCACTCGCGGAAGACACCCTGGGCCTTCGAATCGTCGGCTTCTCGGCTGCAAATTCCGGAATCTACAGCAACCCGATATTCGGTTACGACAACCAGTCGGCCTGGGACCAGAGCGGCGGGCGAGTGTCCCTCATGTGGACTCCGACCGACAATTTCTCGCTGACCGCCATGTACATGAAGGACGACCTGATTCAGGACGGGCAGGCGCGGGCCACGACCCCGCGCTGGCAGGACCGCGAGCAGACGAACATGGCGCACGAGGAATTGTCCGCCAGGTCCGAGGTGCTCTCCCTGACGGCCGATGTCGATCTCGACTGGGCGTCTCTCACATCCGTCACCTCGCAGTTGGATATCTTTTCCGTGTACCAGCAGGACAGGACGTGGCTGCTCGGTGAATGGGGAATCTCCGAGTGGGACCCGCTGCGCCTTGTCGTCTACGGCGGTCGCGATGACAGTTCGTTCACCGAAGAGATTCGCCTGGTTTCCGCTCCCGATACCTTCGGGCGTTTCGACTGGATTGTCGGGATGTACTATGCGGACCGGACGAACTGGGAGGAGTTCAAGGACTGCTACGCGGTAGACGATGACGGGACCGCCTCGTTGGACGTCAATTACATGAATGGCGGCGACCGGTTCGCCGAAGCGGAACCGGGACAGGGCGCGCTTCTGCCCTTCGGACCGAACCACATGGACCCGTTCGGCGACCAGGGCGATGTTTCCGAAGGCGCCTATCCGGAGTGCGTCTATCGCGAAATCGAGATTATCGACGAGGGCGAATTGGCGCTTTACGGCGAGTTGAACTACCAGTTCAGCGATCGGTTGACGGGAACGGTCGGCTATCGCAGAACCGACGACACAAAGTCGTATGGCATCACGGCCCAGGTTGCGGAAGGTGAAGGCACCGCGTTCAATTTCAGCGGCGAAGAACCCGAGTACAAGGAGGTTCACAACAACTTCATGGGCAACCTCTCCCTGCTGGTCAACGACAACGTCACTCTCTACGCACGGGCCGCGGAAGGATTTCGCCTGGCGGCCGGGGGGCAGGCCGTTCACCTTGAACCGGGTTGCACTCAGTTGGCTATCGACCAACTCGGCAGTTTGCCCGGCCCCGTGTCCTCCGACAGCCTGTGGTCCTATGAGGCCGGAGCCAAGATGGTATCCACGGACGGCCGATTGGCCGTCAACGCGGGGTTCTACCGCAATAGCTGGACCGACATTCAGGTTGGCGTCATCGTCGTCGGGGACAATTGCGGATGGTCGCAGTTCTTCCAGAACATCGCCTCCGCGACCGGCAACGGGATTGAGTTCGACCTGGCCTACGCGGCGACCGATCGGCTCGAGATGGGCTTTTCCGGGTCCTGGCTGGAGTTCACGCTCGACGACACGCAGCCTACTCTCAATGCCCTGGCGGGCGATCGTCTGCCGGCGCACCCCGACCTCACGCTGCATGGGTACGCGCTATATGACTTCCCGGTCAGCGCGGGCTGGAACGGATTCGTCCGCGGGGAGGTTTCGCATACCGGGGAAATCGTCGCCAATTTCGTCGGCGACCCGAATATTCCCAGGCCGTCGACCGGAGAATACACGCTGGCGCATGTCCGTGGCGGCGTCGCCAACGACCGATGGGAAGTCGCCGCGTACATCAACAACCTGTTCGGCACGGAGGGTCACTCGTACCGCTTTGTGGACTGGACCGATCGTGAGGAAACCTTCGTGCTTCGGCCGCGAACGATAGGCGTGAGCTTCCGGACAAGGATGTAACGATGATAGCGCCGGCGCCGGGAATCGTTCCGATGGTCCTGTCGTCGGCACCGCAGCAGCCACTACTCACTCGGTGACTGCGCCACCCGGAAACCGAGCAAGTTATCGCTCAGGCGAAGGTTCTCATAGGCGCCTCTCTCTTCATGGGGTGCGTAGGTATTCCCCCAGCCGCCACCGCGGATCACACGCGCTCTACAACGCCCCCACAACCAGGCAGAGCCATCCCGGGGAGCGCATCGATAAGTCGGAGCCCAACAGTCTTCGACCCATTCGCTCGCGTTGCGCTCCATGTCGTACAGGCCGAACGCATTGGGACCATCATGGCCGACCGGCTCAGTGTACGGTGGATCCGAACACGTGTCTGATGGGCCTGGCGCGTTTCTCCAATTGCAATAATTGGCCAATGGATCGAGCGACGCGCGCGGGGTGCCCGCGCGCGCTGCATATTCCCATTCCGCCTCGCTTGGTAACCGATAAGGCCGCCCGGTCTCAGAAGCCAGCCATTCCACGCACGCTTTTGCATCGGACCACGTAATGCACACGACCGGGTGATCCGCAGTCTGCGGATGCCCCGGATCTCTCCAGGTCCAACTCTGCGGCTGGTTTTCAATTTGCCCCCCCATCCCCCAGGGCGGCTCCCATTTGGTTTCCCAAGATTTCTTCTGAAGAGACGCAGCGAGCGACTCGCCCATGCAACCGGAGGGATGCTCGACAAATGGATTCGCTCCGGGCCTTTCGCTGTCCGTCACGTAGCCCGTTCGCTCCACGAACAGGCTGAATTGCGCCCGCGTAACCTCGTAAACCGACAGTGCGAACGGTTGCTTCAGGGTCACGGTATGAACCGGCAGGTTCTCCACGCACAGAACGCCGGAGACGCAACCCATCAGAAACTCGCCCGGTTCGAGGGTGACCATCGCTGGACCTTGTCCACCCGAGCGAAGCCTATCCGAAAAGTGAACCCCCGCTTGACCACTCACAATGAGCGGCCAGAAAAGGAAACCGCAAAGGCAAACAGCTCTAGCAGCCCGTGGCAAAAGTCCCGCGGCATTCGACCGACGATGCATCCCGGCCGGCTGCGTTGCTCGTCGGTCGAATATTCCCGATATTCTCCCTCCTCGCGCCTTGCCGGCCGGGCGACTCGCCGGTCTCGGTGCTCGCGCGACTTTTGCCACGGACTGCTAGCGTCTGTCAGCCGGGGACGGAGCCACATGTTCCTTTAGAACCCGATCATCGGAGAGTAGCGATAGCCGATATCCTTGCACGCTTCCTGAATCGGTATGTGCAGGAGCGGGTCGCTCAGACTTCGGTGGAAATGGGGTGCGGCGGGAAACGGGTTTCTGTCGAGCGCCCGCTCGAAAAGCGCCGTCACGGGCCGATTGGTCATTGAGGACAAGAAATAGAGCCCGTCAATGTTCGAATAGGCGTCATAGAAGCCTCGCGCCCAATTTTGCGCATGGGGCCTCGGGCCACTCACCAACTTCATCGAGCCCCCGGCCCGAACCGCGAATGTCTCCGTCAGATCCAGCACGGTAAGCGCCGAGGCAAACCGGAAAGAAACCAGCCATGGATGACGGTCGTTCGTATCGACTTCCCGGTTCTCCTGGTACACCTCCGCGATGCACGTGGGCACGTCGCCAGCGATATAAAGAATGCCCCGGTCCTGCCGCTTTGCCTGTCCCGTATCGTTGGGCAGATGGTGGTCGAAGCGAGCGGAGGTAGGCCCATGGAATCGCAGGGCATCCCATCGTGTCGGATGTTCGCCGCCGCGGCGATAAATTCGGTGCCAAAGTTGTCGAGTGTCCAGATTTCGCAGCGCGGGACCGATCGCGCGCAGGTGGCTCAGGTCGGGAGCGTTCGGCAGCTTGGGCACGAAATCACAAGTGCTTGCTCATGAAGATCACATGGGCCGGGTCCCGCCCCCCCGCCAGCCATTCCAGCGGTGTCAGGCACACTTCCCGCTGGTCGTCGACATACAGATCGACGTTTTCGCGGTGATACCAATTGAAGATGCCCAGGGGGTGCATCGTCGCCGGCAATGCCTTGTTGACTTGGGCGATGTTGGGGATCAACCTGCCGTCGCGGATCTGGAAACCCGGAACCAGGCGCCTGGCGTCCACGCGAAAGCTGTACAAGTCCCGGCTCGATATCATCTGGTGGACTCGACCGGGAGTCACCTTGAGTTGCGCGGCCACCTCCTCGACCGACAGACTGTGCTCGACCAGGGCGGCGAATCGAACCGCGCCTTCGGCGACGAGATCCGGTCCGCTGGTGCGCTCGAGCCGAAGGCCACCTTCACGAAGTATTGCCTGTTCATGCTCCGTAAGCCCTCGGGTGGGGGGGTCGTACACCATTGGCTCCATGTTTTCCAGAATGCGGTGGAGCGCTTCCGCGACAGCTTCCGGACCCGAAATTCCACGGGCTTCCAAGTAATCCAGAGCGTATTCGGCGGCCATCTTCTCGTCTTGTTTCTATAAGACGCTAGGTTTCCTAATGATTGATAATATCGCTCTACAGCGCCGTCCGCAAACCGTTTGCCGGCAAACTGGCGACCGGGCCCTTGTCGGCAAGATCGCGTTTTGCTTGAGGGGTTCCTCGCCCGCTTCAATCGCCGCCGGGGACGACCGGGAGAATCAGGTGCGAGGGGTACTCGCCGGAGTGGTGGATCGTATTCTCCGCGATCACCCATTCCACCTCGTCGAAGTTGTTGCCGCCGGTGTTCATGTTGCGCTCGTAGAGCGGAAAGTTGCTGCTCGACACCTGGACCCGGATGCGGTGCCCCGGCGGGAACCAGTTGCTCGTGGCATCGACGTCGATGCGGAGTTCGTAGACGCCGCCTTCCTCCATCCACACCTTGTTGGTGAACCCTTCCCGGTAGCGGGCGCGCAGGATCGATCCCTGGATGTTGTAGGCGGTCCCATCGGGGTACACATCCACGAGCTTGACGGTGAAGTCCGTGTCCCGGGCCGATGACGACACGTAGAGAATCGCCGTGATGGGGCCGGTGAGTTCGATGCCGCGCTCCAGGGGCGGTGTCGTGTAGACCAACACGTCCTGGCGCACCTCGACCCTTCCCTGGTCGACGGCGCCGGACTTGGTACCCCAACCCGTGCCGCGCGGACCTCCCGTGGACGGCACCGGGTTGCCGGGATCGTAGATGAAGGAGTCGGCCGGTTCGTCGCCCGGCGGTTCGGTGGAAAGCCAACCGTCGCCATGGCGGCTGTTGGCGTCTCCCCCGCTGCGCAGGTAGTAGTTGGTGTATTGGACCTCGGGCAGAGGCCACTGGTCCGCGGAGCGCCACTCGTTGCGGCCCATGGTGTAGTAGCGGACCTTCGGGGTGTCCATGAGGCCGTTGTCGATCCCCTTGAGCCAGTAGTCGAACCAGTCCAGGTAGATCGAGTAGAAATCCAGGCGCGCGTCGCCGATATCGCGGTCGCCGACCAGCGTCCGTTCTGTCGCCTGCTCGTAGGCGCAATGCGTGGACGGAGCCAGGATCAGGAACTGGCCGTTGGCGGCGGCGTCCGTGGTGGCGTTCTCCCGGAAATAGGCGGACTCGAAGATCGTCTCCTCGACGCTGATGTCGTACCAGGAACTCACGTGCAGCGAGGGTACCGAGATCGTCTCGGTGCCGTCGTAATAGGTCATGGTGTCGTGCCACCACGGATCGCCGAAGTCGCGGGACACGATTTCCTCGAAATCGTTGGGCAGAGCGCCCGCCTTGTTCATGATGTCGATCAGGGGCAGCGTCCACACGAGCTGCTCCCAGTCCGGTTCGGGCAATCGCGACGGTGTCGGGTCGTAGTATTCCCGAATCCTTGCGAGTACCTCGTCGGACAGTCCCGGCGGCGGCTTGAACGAATACTTGACTCCCGTTTCGAAGTACCAGGGCAACGCGGCCGCGAAATCGAACACGCCGCCCTTGAACCCGGACCAGTACCGGTAGCGGCCGTTGGCTGCGCCGATCATCGGGCCGTTGCGGGGGATCATCGTCGTGAGGTTCGGATGTTTAAGCGGGGCCGTCGCCGCCTGCACCTCGGCAGGGTAGGAGCAGCCGTGCATGCCGACCCTGCCGTTGGACCAGGGTTGCCTGGCGATCCAGTCGACCGTGTCGTAGCCGTCTTCGGCCTCATGGCCCGCAGGCGGCGAGTAGATGCCTTCGGACTCGAACTTGCCGCGGCTGTCCTGGGTGGCGACGACGAAACCGTGGGAGGCGAACATGTGGGCGTCGCCGTCCACGTCGTCCCTCATCCGGTTCTTGTCGTAGGGCGTGCGAATCAGCACGACGGGAAACTGTTCGTCCTCCGCGTCGGGAAAGTAGAGGTCCGTGGCCAACCGCACGCCGTCCCGCATGGGCACCATCCGACTCTTCTCCAGGCGGAACCCATTCTGTGGGCCCGGCCGGGGTATGGGCTGGAGTTCCTGTGCCCGGGCGTCAGAGGTCGCCATGAGCGCACCGACAAGCAATGGGATGACGGCCAATATTCTCGTAATTCCGCACACGATCACCTCCTGGCGGCCCGCGGTAAACGCGCCGCATTCGACAGGCCGGACAAGCGCTACATGGGCTTTTCGCCCGGCGCGGGACCCAGCCGGAATCCCGCCGGAAAAGGGTCGCCCTCATGCAATACAAACTCATGGTAGCCGGTGATGAAGGCGCTACCGGTCACGCTCGGCGTCACGTAGGTGATGCCGTTTCTGTCCTGGGCGCGCGTCACTTGTCCGGTGAAACAGGTGCCCAGCACACCTTCGAATCGCCTCGACTCGTTCAGGCCGATTTCACCCCGGCTGTAGAGGCACGCCAGCCGTGCGCTCGTCCCCGTTCCGCAGGGTGATCGATCGATCGCGCCCGGCGGCGACAGTATCGTCTGCTTGTAGTCGCCGGCGCGGGTTCTTCCGGAAGTGAATTGAACCTGATAGCACCGGTTGATGTGGGGTTGCTCGGGATGCGCCACGTCAAGCTGCTCCGCGACCGCTTCGCGAATCGCGACCGACGCCGCGATCAGTTCCGCATCCTTTTCGGGGCACAGGTCGAGGCCAAGTCCGTCGGCATCGACGATGGCGTAATAGTCGCCGCCGTAGGCGATGTCCGCCTTGAGGCGACCGAACCCTTCGGCTTCGATCGACACGCCGCTGCGGTGCAGAAAACTGTCGACATTATCGAACGTAACGGATTGCGCACCGGCACCGTCCCAGGCGACGTGACAGGTTACCTGTCCCGCCAGGGTATCGAACCGCACGACCGTGACCGGCGACCGCGCCGGCACCAGCCCGGTTTCCACGACAGTGGTTGCCGCGCCGATGATGCAATGCCCGCTCATGGGCACGTAGGCATCCTGTTCCATAATGATGACGGAGAAATCGGAATCCGCACCCAGGGGCGGCATCAGCAGCACGGAGCACATCAGCCCGCCGCCGCGAGGTTCGAAACACAGGATTTTCCTCAAGGCATCGTCGCGCTCGGCCAACCATTGCTGCTTTTCCAGCAAGGTGTCGCCGGGAGGCACGGGTACGCCGTCCATGATCACCCTGGTGGGATTACCCTCCGTATGGGAATCCACCGTTCGAATCGCTCGGCGGATGTCGGAACTCTTCCGCCTGTACTGTTCGATCTTCATCGGCCCGTCGGCTCTCGCTCGTGCATCGATTCGGCCACGCCAGCGGCGACGGATGCGACAGCCCCTGGCCCATCGCGTCCGGATTTGTCGTTATCTGGGTGCGTACCTTGGAATGCTGCCATTCCCGACCAGCACTTCCTGCCCGCTGCCGTCGGCATTCATGATCATGATCCGGGATGATTCCCCGTCCGCATCGCTGTAGGAATAGGCGATTTTCTGTCCGTCGGGCGACATCGTGGGATAAGACGCGGCGCCGGGCGTGGTTGTCAGCCGCACCTGCTCGGATCCGTCCACGTTCATGATGTAGATGTCGTAGTTTCTGCTCAGCGGTTCGCCGTGCATGTCCGACGAGAATAGAATTCTTGTCCCATCCGGAGACCAGGAGGGGACTTCGTCGAGCGCGCGTGTGAATGTCAATCGTTGCTGGTTCGTGCCGTCAACGGCATTTGCCAGGTAGATTTCCGGATCGTCCCGGTCGCGGTCGGCCTCGAACGCAATCCAGCGTCCGTCCGGGGACCAGGAGAGGAAATTGTTCACGCGTCCGTGATACGTGTCCCGGGTCAATTGGACCAGGTGGGCTCCCCAGGTGCCCTCTTCCACATTCCGGCGCCAGATCTGGTCGCTGCCGCTGCGTTCGGAGTTGAAAGCGATCATGGAACCGTCCGGCGACCAGGAGGCGCCATGATCTTCGGCCGGATGGGTGGTCAGCCTTGTCCGGCCGCTGCCGTCCGCGGCGCTCATGATGTAGACGTCGACGTTGCCGTCGACCTCGAGCGTGATCGCAAGGCGCTCACCTTCGGGCGACCAGGTCGCTTCGCTGCCTGGACCAAGTCTCCTGTTGTCGGTTCCGTCGTCGTACACCACCCAGATCTCCGGGCCGGCGTCCGAAAACACGGTATACGCAAGCTCTTGTCTCCGGTCCTGGCTGGCGGCGGGAGCGCCCAGCGACACGAACAGCGCCGCAACGAGCGCGGCGGGGCGGGGCAGTGGCGCTCTTGATCCGGAGCAACGCCGCCAGCCGGGAAGCGGCGGCGGCCGATCGGACGGCTTCCGCGAGGCGGTCTTCCACGCCATGCGGCCGGACGTTGGCCTCAAGCTGCCCACGCCCATGCTCAGGCGACCGCCTTGAACGCGCGAATCAGCCCCCTGCCCGTGGTCAGAATATGTGTCTTGAGCAGCTTCCTGGCCCCGCGCTTGTCCCGAGCCCAACACAAGCGCAACAGTTCGTGATGCTCTTCTTCGGCCCTGGAGAAATCTGCAACCAGTTGGATCTGTATACGAAGATAACGGTCGCAGTTGGTATGCAGTTGACGGATCAGGCCCAGGGTTCGCTTCCTTCCCGACGACAGGTAGAGGCTCTTGTGGAACTTCCAGTTCAGGGCGCCCCAGGTGTACCTGTCCGCACCGGGTTTCAACAACTCATCGAATTCCTTGAGGACCAGCTGCGAAATCTCAAGGTCCTCGTCGGTGATTCTGTCCAGCGCGTATCCCAGTACATCGCACTCCAGAATTGCCCGCAGGCCGAACAACTCGTTGACTTCATCGACGGAAATCTTGGTTGCCACCGCGCCCCGGTGTGGCGCGAACTGGACCAGGCCTTCGGCCTCCAGTTGCAGCAGGGCCTCGCGCACCGGGATTCGGCTGACGTTGAGTTCGTCCGCCAGCGCGTTCTGACGCAACGGCGTGCCCGCTTCGATTTCGTGGGAGATGATCTTCTCGCGCAGTATGTCCACTACGGAGGAAGTTACGGTTTTCCGGGTAATCATGGTTGGTTTCACACGTACTCAGATTTGAGGGGGGGCAAATGATCAGTCGGATTCCTCGGCCGTGCCAGGTCCGATTTCCGCCACGGTCCGGCGGAGAAACCGGATCAGGCTGGATATGGGGCGCGCCCTGGTTGGTCCGATTTCCGCCAGGGTTGCGCGGCTGGGCGCAATCATTATCCGGTCAACCGTTCGTTCCATCAACGCGTCCATCTCCGGCAGCCTGGCCCCGAGGTCGTCCCTGTCGGTGACCTGCCATTCGGCCTCCCTGGGGCCGTAATCTTCCTGAAGATTCCATGCCGTCGATATGACCCAATAGGCAAACTCCTGTACCAGGACGCGTTCTCTTACTTCCAAGTCGTCGATATCCGAATATTGAGAGATTACATAATAGCCCCTATCCACTGCATCCCGCATTCCCCGGACGAGCGCGGAATCGGGATTCACCCCCCACTCCTCCGGATACGCATAGTGCAGGCCGATGTCGGAGACGTAGTGCAGGATGTGTTCCACGACCTCCATGACCTGCCCGCGCACACCCTGCATGATGACGTCGCAGACCGGTTTCAGTTGCGGCACCAAACCATTCTGCTGGTCATTCGGAAAGATTCCTCGGCGCCGGACCGATGCGGTAGCCTTTCGGCAAAGGATCCGACGGGTCCAGAACGAATCGATGGTAGCCGGTGATATAGGCATTGCCGGTTATTAGCGGCTTGATGAACGTGATGCCGTTTCGTTCTTCGGCGCTGACTGCTTCCCCGATGAAGCAGGTTCCCAGTGGGCCCTCGAACCGCTTTGGTTCGTTCAATCCGATTTCTCCGCGTCTGTACAGCAGCGCGGTCCGCGCGCTGGAACCGGTGCCGCAGGGCGACCGGTCAAGCGTGCCGGGCGGAACCAGTACGGTATGCCGATAGTCGCCCACCGTTGTTTTCTCGGACGTGAAGAGTATCTGGTAGCAGCGATTGATGGATGGATCGTCCGGATGAATGGTCTGTACCTGCTCGCCCACGGCGGCGCGTATCCTGAGCCAGGCGTCGATCAGCGCGCCGTCGTTGTGAATGCTCAGGTCCAGTCCGAGCGCGTCTCCATCCACGAACGCGTACATGTCGCCGCCATAGGCCACGTCGATCTCGAACCGTCCGAACCCCTCGACTTCAAGCGGCGCCCGCTCCACCAGCAGGAAACTCTCCACGTTCTCGAAGCTCACCGACCCGACGACGCCCGATTCGACCCGGACGTCGCAGGCCACCGGACCCGCCGGCGTGTCGAAGCGCACGGTGGTGACCGGTTCGGTGACTGAAACCATGCCCTCGGAGACGACGGTCGTTGCCGCACCGATGATGCAGTGCCCGCACATTGGGACGTACTCGTCCTGTTCCATGATGATCGCCGCGAAATCCGCGGAAGGGGAGTCTGGCGGAAGCAGCAGCACCGAACACATCAGCCCCGAGCCGCGCGGCTCGAAATTGATCATCCGCCGCAGGCCGTCGTCATGGGCCATCAGCCAGTCTCGCCGCTCGAACAGGTTATCCCCCGGAGGCACGGGTACGCCGTCCACGATAACCCGTGTAGGATTGCCTTCCGTATGGGAATCAACCGTTCGGACACTACGCAGGGAACGGTTGGACATTGCACCGTCTTGGTGGCGGATCGTTCACCGAAATATACTACAATCGTATACAGTATTCCTCCATGGGAGCCTGGCCGCCCAGGATCGGGCTCCGTCAGCGACGGCCCCTGAACGAAAGGGTCGGCCCTTTATCCATTGTCACCAGACCGGAGAGCACATGTCGGTACATCAGAACTTTATCGGGGGCGAGTGGCGCGCGTCCTCCGCGACCTGTCGGAACATCAATCCCTCGGACACGGACGAAGTGGTCGGGGAGTATTCCCTGGCGGATGAAACGGATACCGAGCGCGCGATCAGCGCCGCGGCCGAGGCGTTCCCCGGCTGGTCAGGGAGCGGCATCCAGCAGCGGTTCGACGTACTGGACGCGATCGGCACTGAAATCCTCGCCCGCAAGGTCGAACTTGGCCGCCTGCTGGCCCGGGAGGAAGGCAAGACACTGCCCGAAGCCATCGGCGAAGCCGGACGCGCCGGGCAGATCTTCAAATTTTTCGCCGGCGAAGCCCTGCGTCTCACCGGCGAATTGGTGCCTTCGGTGAGGCCCGGCATCAACGTCGAGATCACCCGGGAACCGGTCGGGGTGGTGGGCATCGTCACTCCCTGGAACTTCCCCATCGCCATACCGGCCTGGAAAATCGCACCGGCACTGGCGTTCGGCAACTGCGTGGTCTTCAAGCCCGCCAGCCTGGTGCCGGGCAGTGCATGGGCGCTCGCCGACATCATCAGCCGCTCCGGCCTGCCCAGGGGCGTATTCAACCTGGCCATGGGGCCCGGCTCGGTGGTCGGCAACGCCTTGCTGGAAGATCCGCGGATCCGTGCGGTCAGCTTTACCGGTTCGGTGCAGACGGGGCACCGCGTGGCCACCGCCTGTGCCGCAAGGGGTGCGAAATTCCAGTTGGAAATGGGCGGCAAGAATCCGCTGGTGGTCCTGAACGACGCCGACATCGACGTCGCCGTGGACTGCGCCGTGAACGGGGCCTTCTATTCCACCGGCCAGCGCTGTACGGCATCCTCCCGCCTCATCGTCGAGGACGGCATTCACGACCGGTTCGTGGATGCAATGATCAACGCCACACGGTCGCTCAGGGTCGGCAACGCCATCAAGGAAACGACGCAGATCGGCCCGGTCGTGGACCAGGTCCAGTTCGATCGGGATGTTGACTACCTGCGCATCGGCAAGACCGAAGGCGCCACGTTGGCAACCGGCGGGGAACCGGTGGAAAGCAAGACGCCCGGCTACTACCTGTCGCCGGCGCTGTTTGTCGACACCCGCAATGACATGCGCATCAATCGCGAGGAAATCTTCGGTCCGGTCGCGACGGTCATCAGGGTGGGCGACGAGGACGAAGCAATTGCCGTTGCGAACGATACGGATTTCGGCCTCTCCACGGGCATCTGCACCCGTTCCATGGCCGCGGCCGAGCGCTTCAAGCAGACCAGCCGGGCCGGCATGGTCATGGTCAATCTGCCGACGGCGGGAGTGGACTACCACGTCCCCTTTGGCGGGATCAAGGCTTCCAGCTATGGGGCTCGTGAGCAGGGCAGCTATGCTGCGGAGTTTTACACGACCGTAAAGACGGCCTACGTCAGTCCGTAGGTCGGCGACCCCTGGTACTCGCCCGGCGGCTGACTCGCAGGTATATCCAGCCAGCGGCCGCGACCACCGCCAGGAACAGCAGACCGTTCGCCGTCTGGGTCGGCGCCACTCCGATGATTGCCGCGAGTGCGCCGATTTCCAGGTGGCCGATGGGCCCGAAGCCGCGGCTCAGATTCCAGATCCCCACGGCCGCGCCCCGCTGTTCATTGGGCACACCGAGCTGCAGGGCCGTGGGCAGCAGTGAATCGAGAACCGCCCAGGCCGCTCCCACGAAGAGGATGACGGTGCCCGCTGCCAGCATCGAGCGGGTCGACGAGAAGGCCACCAAACCGATGGCGAACCCCGCGGCGACCAGGAAGACCGCCTTGTCGGGCTTGATGCGATGGGCAATCCCGAGCAGCAGCAGTCCGGCGATACCGCCGGCATTGAGCAGGCCGACCAGGTTGCCCAGACCCACTTCGTCCCCCTGCAGAACTTCCTGTACGAAGGGACCCCAGAGCACCTCGTTGGAGTAGCCGAAGACCTCGGCGGACAGCGCTATGAGAGCCAGCAGCAACACCACGGGACTGCGCAACAGGCGAACCACCACCCGCCACGGCGTCATGTCTTCGTCCTGCTGGACCGCTGGCGACGCCACCGGTGCGGCGAGGCCCACGACATTGATCCAGTTCAGCAACAGTCCCGCGACGGCGTATCCCGCGGCCATGGAAAGGTAGGCGCCGCCGACTCCTGTGTGGAACAGAAGCAGTCCGCCGGCGAAACCGCCCACCATGCCGAACAACTTGTTCGCGAGCTGCTCCATCGCCAGCCCGTTGACGGCTCTTTCGCGTCCGACCACGTCGAAGACATAGGCCTTGGACCAGGTCGTCTGCGCGACATCGATGACCCCGGATGCCGCCGACGCGAACAGCAGGGCGACGTAGCCGAACCACGCCTGGCCGCTCGCGAGCGCCACGACCAGGGAGGATACGGCGCCACCGTAATTTGCCAGTGCCAACAGCAGTCTGCGGTCGACCCGGTCGGAGATCGCGCCGCAGGGAATGGCCAGCACCAGGCGCGGTACGTTGCGCGTGGCGATCACGGCGCCCACCCCGAGCGGCGAACCGGTGAATTCCAGCGCCAGCCAGGCCAGCGCGACGGAGTTCACCTGGTTGGAAAAACTGTTGAAACTGATCGAACTCCAGGCGTACCGGAAGGCGGGTACCCTGAACGATTCGAACAGTCTCACAGGGCGCCTGTTGACTCAGCGTCCAGTGCTGGATACGAATGTATCAGTTGGATCCAGCACTAGAAGTAGAGATCGGAGTAGCTCGTCAATCCTTCGCCCGGGTCGAGATTGACCAGTCGGCCGTCCTTCATGACCAGGCGCACATCCCGAACGGCCGAAATGTCATGGAGCGGGTCGCTCCCCAGAACCACAAGGTCTGCAAGCTTTCCGGTTTCGATGGTGCCCAGTTCATCGGCGAATCCGCACAGATCGGCGGATGTCCGCGTCGCGGCAATCAATGCGTCCATCTCCGGCATGCCCACCTTGACCATGAATTCCAGTTCCCGCTTGTTGAAGTCCGAGATGGGAGGGGAGTCGCTGCCGCAGGCGATCTTGACACCGGCCTGCATGGCCTTGCGAACGCTCTCGCGATGCTTGACCGTCGCGGCGCGCGCCTTCTTGATCTGGAACGGAGGCAATTCGTTGATGTGCTCCACGTCCTGGGTCTGGCAGATGGTCGGGATGTACCAGGCGTCCCGCTCCAGTATCAGGTCGATCGCCTCGTCATCGAGGAACCCGTGTTCGATCGAGTCGACGCCGCCGCGCAAGGCCGTTTTAACGCCTTCCTCTCCCCAGGCGTGCACGGCCACGCGCTTGCCCTTGTTGTGCGCGACTTCCGTCGCCGCCTGAATCTCGTCGAGCATGAACTGCGACTCCTCCATGGTCTCGCCCCGGGTCATGATTCCGCCGGTGACCATGAGCTTGATCTGATCGGCGCCGTTCTTGAGATTCTCGCGTACCGCCTTGCGCATCTCCCAGGGGCCATCCACCTCCAGGGCGCCGAGGGTGCCGTGGCCATGTCCCCCCGTAATGGATATGCCCTTGGTGCAGACGCACAACCGCGGGCCCTGCATCACGCCGCTGTCGAAGGCGCGCTTCCAGGCGACGTCCACGTAACCGTCTTCGCCTACACAGCGAATTCCGGTGATGCCGGCGCGCAGCCCGTCCATGGCGACCCGACCGGCCCGAATCGTGTAGTCGGTCAGGTTTTCCGTCTCAAGAACGTTGTGGGGGTCGGGAATAAGGTCGCCCAAATGGGCGTGCACCTCCCACATCCCGGGAAGCAGGTAACCGCCCCCAAGATCGATCCATCGCGAACCGTCCGGAAGCTTGGCGGGCGTCAGGCCGCTGCCCTTCGGGGCACCGTTCGGCGGGACGAATGCGCCCTCGGCGATATCGGTAATCCGATTGTCTTCCACGGTCAACGTCATGTCCGGCATCGGGCGGTCCCCCGTGCAATTGATGATCGTGCAGTTGCTCAGAATGGTTTTCATTGGAGCCCACCCAGTCCGAGTTCCTCGTTGAGCCGGTTGTCTTCACACACGACCTGACCATCGCATTCTATTTTCCCGCTCGTCAACACCAGGTCGCAGTGCACGCCGCAGTCGGGCACGTCGCCGCCGAAGTCCGCGTCCTGGTCGCCGAACCCGAAGGTGATCGCCCCCAACACATGTTCGTCCTGGTGGATGCTGCCAGATGTTCGCGCCAGTGGGTTGAGACCCAGTGTGAAATGACAGAGATGCGTGGCGATCGGATCGCCGCTGGCGGCAAAATGCGCTCGCAACTGACCGGCGTCCGCACCGCCCTCGATCCGGGTGATGACGCCGGTTTCAACGTGCACCGTCACGGGGGCATTGACCAGGCGGCCCGGAGGAATATTGCCGTCCACGACGATCACGCCGTTGATCGTGCTTTCGATGGGCGCGTTGGCGACACATACGCCGGGGAAGAAATTCGAAGTGCCGGGTTTGGCCGCAACACCGTCGCCTATTTCGATGGGGCGGCCACGCATGTCGAAGCTGATGTCGGTCCCCAGGGCCGAAGTCACGCGGCAGAATCCGGTCCTGATCCAGATTTCTCCGATCCGTTCCGCGACTTCGATCATGCGCGTATGATCGACATCGCAGATGCCCTCGATCGCGAAGTCTTCCATGCCGATCACATCCGTCGAGGCGACCCGCGTTCCGTTCGCTCGCGCCTCCGCTGTCGCAGCCTTTTCGATGAACATGGTGGGACAAAGTCCCAGAACGACATCGGCGCCCTTTATGGCGCCGCTGACGGAGGAGTTGAATTCCGTCGTGTCGGTGGGGGCCATGCGGGGAATGACCAGCAACTGCGCGTCCGCACCGGCACTGATCCCGGCGGTCAGGCACGCTTCGGCGATGTCCATGTCCGTCCAGGTATCCGCCAGGATCAGCAGCGTCTCGCCGGCCCTGACCGCCGCCATGTCCCGTACTGCGATATGGGCAAACTCGCCCCAACGTAAAGATCTCATAGAACCGTCTCCCCGGTTTCAAGGTGGTGGTGCGACGACCACACGAAATCCATCTGCGTCGTCCCGCGCAGACCCGTACATTCACTCCAAGTCGATTTCCTCGCAGAGGCCGATGCGCTGTGTGGGGAAACGGCTGCGATACGCTACAGGACCACCTGTTTCATCCACGGCGCGGTGTTGTGGAAGTTCGCCACCACGCTTCCTGGCGGTACCAGTGCATCGCAGGCTTCGCGGGTCTCCTCATCGAGCCCCGTCTCAATGACCGAGAGAAATTCCGACAGCTGTTCTATTGTCTTTGGTCCGATCAGCGGCGCCGTTATGCCGGGTTGACCCTTCACCCAGACGACCGCCAATTGGGCCGCCGACAGGCCGAGGCGTTGCGCGATCCTGGCGAATTCGATGCCGGTCTCTATGCCTCGCCGGGTGATCCGGTCGGCGTAAAACCCGCCTCTCAAGACGGCCCTGGAGTCTTCGGGCAGTACTGACGCATCCGTGTAGCGCCCGGCGAGGACCCCCATGGCCATGGGCGACCAGGTGATGACACCCAAACCGTGCTCCTTGCACATGGGCAGCAGTTCGTTCTCGATGCGCCGATCGAGCAGATTGTACGGTGGCTGTTCGCAACTGATCCTGGCATAGCCCTTCAATTCGCTGACCATGATGGCATTCATCACCGCCCAGGCGGGATGCGTTGACGTGCCGATATAGCGAACCTTGCCCTGGCGTACCAGCGTGTCCAGGGCAAAGAGTTGCTCATCCCACGGTATGTGGGGGGAGGGACGATGGATCTGGTACAGGTCGATGTAGTCGGTCTGCAGGCGTTTCAGGGAAGCCTCGCAGGCGCGAATAATGTTCAGCCGGCTGTGACCGTGATCGTTCGGCCCGACATGGGCCGGATCGTCGAGCGTGAACCCCGGCCGCCTCTTGCCGTGGTCGACCTTGGTCGCGATCAATACCTGATGCCGCCTGCCGTTGCGTTTCAGTGTCTCGCCAATGATTCTCTCGCCGGCGCCGTCGGCGTAGACATCGCCCGTGTCCAGCAGGTTGATACCGGCATCCATGGCGGTTTCGAGAATTCTGGCCGATTCATCGACCGGTGTGGGATCAAGAAAGTTGTCAGTGCCCAGGGCGAAGGGCGATATTTCCAGTCCGGTTCGGCCCAGCAGTCGGTAATCCATGGCGGTATGGTTCCTTGGTTTTTCCGGGTTCGGAATGCGAGAGTGGCAACATGTCTCGTGACGCCAGGGCCGGCATCGGCGCCGCGGCTCCGCACGAGCCGGACGCATCCGGAAAACGCTGTATACTGTATACGTCAGTGTATATAATTCGCAGTTGGCCCACAACGCGCCGGGGGCACTGGCAGACGGTCCTTCAAGACGACGTGTGCCGGCGAACATCGGGAACAGGGGGAGCACAGCATGGCAAGTCAGGATTGGGGAGGTGTGTTCCCCGCGCTGATGACAGAAATGCACGAGGATGGCAGCCTCGACCTGGAGGGCACAGCCAGGCACATCGAATATTGCCTGCGCAGCGGTGTAGGCGGCATCATTGTTCTGGGCACCTTGGGCGAAGGCAATTCCCTGCATTCCCAGGAGAAGGGTCGCGTGATGCGCGCGGCGGTGGAAGCGGTCGATCATCGCGTTCCAGTGATCAGTGGTATCGCCGAGTACACATGCGACATGGCCATTGCCTCCGTCAGGATGGCTGAGGAGGCGGGTTACGACGGGCTCATGCTCTTGCCCAGCATGGTCTATCAGCAGGACTCCAGGGAAGCTATCGCACACTTCACGACGATCGCGGCGGCGACCGACCTGCCGATCATGATCTACAACAACCCCGTGGCTTACAAGGCCGATCTTTCACCGGACGATTTTGTGGAATTGGCGGAAATCGACAACATCGTCGCGGTCAAGGAGTCGTCTCACGACAGCCGCCGGTTGACTGATATGGTCAACGCTTGCGGCGACCGCTATCGCCTGTTTTGCGGCGTCGACGACGTTGTGCTCGAGAACGCGGTTTGCGGCGCGGTAGGATGGGTTTCCGGCCTGGCAAATCCGTTTCCCCGGGAAGCCGTGCAACTGTTCGAATTGGCCAGGGCAGGAAAACTCGACGAAGCGGTGGCCATGTACCGGTGGGTCATGCCCGTCCTGCATCTGGATACCGAAATCAAGCTGGTTCAATACCTGAAGCTCGCCAATCAAATGACCGGGATGGGTACGGAGTGGGTGCGTCCGCCGCGACTTCCACTTGTCGGTGAGGAGCGGGCCAGGGTCGCGGGTATCGTCCAACGCGCGCTGGACAATCGGCCGAGACTGGCGGCCTGAGCATTTCGCGATTCGGGCATTTCGCGCCGATTATCCGGAATCGATTCAAGCCCCGGAACCTGGCGCGGTCCGGAAACCACAGAATTGGATGGCAGGCTGTTGCCGCTCAATAATCCGCTCACCAGGAATCAACTCAAGAAACTCCAGGGTGAACTGAATTGCTAATCGACTGGCTCGTAATCGCCGTCTATCTGGTTGGCGTCACGGCCGTTGGCGTGTATGCCACGCGCAGGGTCAAGTCGTCCTCGAACTTTTTCATCAGCGACCGAAGTTTCGGCAAGCTGACGATGACGTTCTTCTCGTTCGGCACCGGCACCAATACCGATCAGGCCGTCAGCGTCGCGTCCAAGACCTATACCTCCGGCGCATCGGGTATCTGGTACCAGTGGCTGTGGTTGTTCTCAACCCCTTTCTATTGGTTGCTGGCGCCGCTGTTCCGGCGCATGCGGGCGGTGACGACCGCGGACTACCTGCTGGTTCGCTACGGGCAGAGCGTCGCCGTGCTGTTCGCGCTCGTCGGCATGATTCAGCTCGCCGTCAACATCGGCGTCGTCCTCAAGGCGTCGAGCGCCATGATCACCGCGGTCTCCGGCGGTTCGATCAGCCCCGAGATCGCCATTTTTGCGATGACCGTCCTGTTCGTGCTCTACGGCGTTTCCGGCGGACTCAACGCGGCGATCATCACGGATCTGATTCAAGGCGTCATGACGGTGATCCTTTCCTTCCTCATCCTGCCCTTCGCACTGAGCGCAGTGGGCGGCATGAGCGGTCTCCGGGCATCGATCGACAATCCGGAAATGTTCTCCATCGTTGCGCCCAGCGAGATCACCACGCTCTACGTTGTCGTGATTGCGGTGAATGGCCTGGTGGGATGGGTGACCTCGCCGTACTCCATGGCCATGTGCGCGGCCGGCCGGTCCGAGTACGATGCGCGTATCGGCGTGGTTGCGGGTCACTTTCTGAAGAGGCTTTGCACCATCGCCTGGGTGCTCACGGGCATGGTGGGCATAGCGCTCTACGTCGATGCCAATACGAACCCCGATCAGGTGTATGGGCTGCTGGCCAGAGACTTCCTGCCGACCATAGCACCGGGACTCGTCGGGCTCTTCGTCGCGTCGATGCTTGCCGCCGTGATGAGCTCCTGCGACACCTTCATGCTGTCTGCCGCAGCCCTCTTTACGGAGAATGTCTACAAGCCGTTGATCCGACCGGGTCAGGATGAACGCCACTACCTGCTCGTCGGCAGAATCGCCTCCGTCCTGGTGGTGGGCAGCGGGATAATAATCGCCTTCGGACTGACCAGCGTGGTCGCCGGACTGGAGCTGTTCTGGATCGTTCAGGCCATGATGGGCGTGGCCATCTGGACCAGTTTCTTCTGGCGCCGCGCAACGTCGGCGGCAGCCTGGGCGTCAACGCTCTGCGGTTTTGCCGCCTGGTTCTTCACCAGCGACGTCGCCCTGGTCGGCTGGAGTTTCAACGACCAGTTCGCGTACCTGCTGCCGTCGATCATGCTATATGAAGGCAGCCTGTCATTGCCCTGGCAGATGATCATCTACCTTGTCGTCGGATTCGTGGTCATGATCGGCGTCAGCCTGATGACCCGGGCGCCGGGCAAGGAGAGGCTGGACAGGGTCTATGCAACGCTGAGAACTCCGGTCGAGCCCGGAGAACCGGAAGTCACGCCGCTGACGCTTCCGCCAGGGGTCGCGCCGGCGAAACGATCGGTGCTGATCGACCACCCCGACTTTGAGTTGATGAAGCCGACCATGACCACTGTGGTGGGTTTCCTGGTCAGCTGCGCGGTGGTCGGCTTGCTGATCGGGCTGTTCGTCTGGATCCTTCAGATCTAATGCGGACGTCTCACTCACAAGCAAGTCCTGCCGCGGGGGCAGGAGGGGGACAAGAATGATTTCATCGAATATCGCGGCGAGCGTCCGCCGACGGCTGGGTTTGGCCAGTCTTTGCGTGCCTGCCCTGGTACTGGCGCAGCAGGCGCCCCTGGTGGACTACACGGAAGAAAACCATCAGATTCGCAGGGACAAGTTCGACCAGGTTTTGCCCGAGATCATGCGGGAGCGGGACGTGGACATGTGGATCCACGTGATGCGGGAGGCGGTTCCCGACGACTTCGGCATCGACGAACTTGGCAGCGCCTCAGGCGTGTTCGTCTTCACCGACCGTGGCGGCGACCGGATCGAACGGGCCATCCTGGGGCGCCGCTGGGGCGTTGCCCACCGGGGATGGGGCGAAAGCGACTTCCGGGCGGTGGAGGATAGCGGGGCCTTCGACATCGTCGCCCCGGCCGTTCGCATTCAGGAGCCTGTCGCGGGGCCATTGACGGAGTACGACTACCGTTTCCAGGGCCTCGGCGAATTTGTCGCCGAGCGCGACCCGGAACGCATTGCGGTCAATTTCATGGACGAACTGGGCCCCTGGCCAACCTACCGGGGTCGTATAGACGGGCTCTCCCATACGGATTTCGTCCTCCTCAGCGAAGAACTCGGCGAGGAGTACGCCGGCCGCCTGATCTCTTCGGAGTGGTTGATCATGGACTACATCAACCACCAGGTGCCGAGCGAGATCGAGTTGCTCAAGCGAATGCGCCGGGACGAGCTGGCAATGGTGGAGCCAGCCCTGGCCGCGGTGGAGCCGGGCGTTACCCGAATGGGCGACACTGAATTGACGATTTTTCGGCGCATGTGGACCGGAGAGTCGCAGCGCGGGAGAAGCGATGCCTGGACCGAGGACACCGTCGTGCAGGGTGGGGACATCCTGTCAGCGCCGAGCCAGGGCGTCTATGCCTATGTGTTGCGCGAGGGAGAAACGGAACCACCGCCGGAAATTCAGCGGCTATGGAACGAATACCTGCTTGTCGACCGGATTCTCGTGGAGACGATCAGGGCGGGTCTGACGCCTCGCGAGATCATGCGCGACTACGAACGGAGGTTCGAAGAGGCCGGCATCATCCTCCGAGACGACCAATTGCACATGGTCGACGCCAAGAACGACTTTCCCGCCTATGCCGCGGGGTACGACGCGGATAAAACGCAGCTTTCGATCGACTCACATGGCCAGACCAAGGGCGCCCGGCCGTGGTCCGTGGAAACCTATCTTTCGCCTCGCATCGGTTCCTACGGTCCGGAGTGGGCGTGGGATATTCCGCTGGCTCCGAACCACCATTTCGTGCTGGAGTATTTTTTCTACATGCCTTCCGAGGGGCCCGCGGACCAGGACCAGTACCTTTCTGGTGGGACCACGAAGAGGCCATCGCAACCGAGAACGGCGTCGAGTACCTGTCGCCGCCGCAGGAGGAACTGATCCTCATCCGGTAGCCTGTCCGCTCAGCCATGCCGCTGCGCGCGCGGTTCGCCCTTGAACGCTTCGGAGACGACAAACAGATCCGTCAACAGCGCGCGCAGATGAATCGACCCGTTGACGTTGTCGATGAGCATGGAACCGATGTCGGGCCGGGAATTGACCAGCCGCACCAGGCTCAGGGACCTGCGGGCGTCCTCCGCCACGGCGTCGAGGAAGCCCTCCAGGCCGATGTCGGCCGCACCGTGTTGCCGGGCGACCGCCGCAACCTCCTCGCCCAGGCCGTCCAGCGCGGCCTCCATCTTGCCGAGGAATTCCCGCAACTGGAATCCGACGCCGGAACCGCTGGCATCGCTGTCCGTGAGCCGTCCCTGGGCCGCATAGGCGAGCATGAATTCATAGCCCGCTTCTATCGCGTCGATTCGTTCGTCCAGATTCAAGTTGCGCCCTCCAATGGCATCTCAAGCCCGCTGCGCTTCAATCGGCATCCACGGCCCAGCGAGCGCTGTCGTGGTGTTCATTGTACTCGCGCCGGGTGATCCAGCCGAGAAACATCGAGCGGGTGAAGTGCAGTTTCTCGGGCCTCAGCGCGAAGTAGACGTGGAGCATTACCAGGGTGATCAGGACCAGGGCCGCAAGATCGTGGATCACGTAGATCACGCCAAAGACGTCCTCCCCGAGCCAGTAGGGGTTTCGCTCCCACCAGGGCGTGTCGATCTTCACCATCATCAGCCCGCCGGTCACGATGGCGGCCAGTCCGACCAGCGTGAATACATGGTGGATCAGCTTCTGCGCCAGGGAGTATTTGCCCGGCAGTCCGGGCGGCCGGGCACTCATCCGCAGGTTCCAGCGAGCCAGTTGCACGGTGTTGCGCAGGTCCGCCCTGTCGACCCACATTGAGCCCAGGTCCTGCCAGAAGGACGCGCGCACCGTGTGAACGATCACGAACACGGTTAGCACGATGCCGCTGACCCAGTGGATCGTCACCCAGGCGAACTCGATGCCCAGGATGGGCAGGAACGCCGTTCCCAGGAGGATGAGCGTTGAGATGGCCATCCCCCAATGAAGCAGGCGATCGACCAGCGCGTGGCGTATCAGCCTCCGAGCGCCGTCCGGCCTGCCCGCTCCGTTCCCGGGCATGGCCTACTTCGACCGGCCGGCGCGGCGCGGGGCCCTGGACGCGGGTTGCCCGGGGGCCAGCAACCAGCGATACAGCAAGTGGCCAACGATGAGGACGGCGCCGGCGCCGAAGAAGATGGGGATCAGGTCCCAGGACATGCCCTGCAGGACTTCCTGGCCCCAGACGTCACGGCTTGTTCGAAACAGGTCCATCGGATCGGGCGCTCAACGGCGGAAATCAGGCATCGCGTGGAGGCCGTCGCAGGCCGTCACGAGTCTTGCGGGCCGTCGCGGGCCGTCACGAATCGCGAATGGCGCGCTTGACCAGGTTTTCCAGCAGCGGGATCTTGAAATGGTTGTAGTTGAACGGCGTCGCGCCGCGCACCGCCGCCTGGCCCGCCAAGGCCCCGGTTTCCTCGTTCGGAGCGCTGCCGGTTACGACCTCTTCCACAACGGTGAGCCGCCGGGGGACGCACTCCACCGCGCCTGCCGCCATTCGTATCCGCGAAATCGTGCCGCCCTCGACGAACATCGCCGAGGCAATGTTCACCAGCGGAAAGTCCCAGGTATTGCGATCGGCGACTTTCTCGAAATAGAACTGCGCGCCGCTCCAGTCGTTGGGAATCCGGATCGCCGTCAACAGGTCGCCGGGCTCCAGAACCGTCATCCGCTCGATGTCGATGTCCGGGCCGATGAAGAATTCCTCCGCTGGCACCTCACGCTCGCCATCGCCGTTCACGATCACCATTCGTGCGTCGAGCACCACCAGCGCCGGCGCCGTATCCGAAGGCGTCACCGCTATGCAACGGTCCGCGCCCCACAGGCAGTGCTCGCGGTTCTGGCCTTCCGGCGTATCGGCGTAACAGCTATTGCCGCCGGCGCGGTAGCAATCCACGCCATAGCGGTAGTACCAGCAACGGGTGTCCTGGCAGAGGTTGCCGCCGATGGTGCCGGTGTTGCGGATCTGCGGGCTGGCCACCCTTCGTGCTGAATCCGCCAGAACGCTGAACCGCTCCTGGATCAGCGGGCTGGTCTCGATTTCGGTGAGAGTCGTCATGGCGCCGATCTCGACGCCGTCAGCCGTCTCGCGGATTCCCCTGAGCGCTTCAACGCCCGTCAGATCGACGACGGAGCCAGCGTACTTCACCCTATCCTTGAACCAGTCGAGCGAATCGTTGCCGCCCGCCATCGCCCATCCGTCGGCGCCGAACCGGCCCAGTAGCTCCACGGCGTTTTCCACGCTGTCGGGTTGATAGAGTTCGAATGCGCGCATCATGTCTTTGGACATGGCTTTGCTCCTTTAGGCTGTATTGACATCCAGCGGGCCGTGGGATTGCTCGCGGCCGGCCAGCGCGTTGACGATCATGTCGGTGGTCACGGGGGTGCGGTTGAAGACATGCCCGCCCATGGCGTCGGCGATGGCGTTCAGCACCGCCGCCAACCCGGCGCCCATGACCGGTTCGCCCACACCCTTGATGCCCACCGGGTTCTCCGGGTCGGCGATATCCACGGCGCCGGTCTGCATCTCGAGGGGCACATCCAGGTAGGAAGGCGGCTTCGCCTGGTGGAACCCGATGTTGCCGGGCAGCCCGTTCTGCGAGTCGTAGACGTGCTTCTCGTACCGGGCCATGCCGAAGCCCATCACCGCTCCGCCCTTGGTCTGGGTGGCCAGGCTCATGGGATGGATGACCGTGCCGCAGTCCACCGCCGCGGCGTAATCGACAATCTCCACGTGCCCGGTCTCCCGGTCCAGTTCGACCATCGCGCAGCCGGCGACATGCGCCGCAGGCTGTCCATTCAACTCGATGTTGTCCCTGGCCACGCCGATCAGGCCGGTGCCGGCCAGTCCGGCGACGGCCATCTGCGTGGTCGGATTGATGTCCTCGGGCGCCTCCTCCCCGGAGTACTTGCCGCCCAGTGCGATGGCTCGCAGGGCCGCATCCGCATAGCTCAGGGACCTCGACTCATCGTCCTTCGCATACACCCGATGACCGCCGATATCGTAGTCCTCCGGCGACCCGCCGAGGTCCATGGCGGCAATCTCCTTCAACTTGGCCACCGCGTCCATGGCCGCCACGTAGTTGGTGCGGCTCATGGTGAAGGAGGTGTTGCTGCCGAACTGCCCGTTGTTGTGCGGCAGGTGCCGGCGGCTGTCGCCGCGCTCGATGACGCAGTCGGCCCAGTCGCACTTCAGCACTTCGGCGGCCACGCGGGAGGTGGCGCTGTGGGAATAGGTGCCGAGATTGCCCACACCGGTGTGGATGTGGAGCTTGCCTTCCGGCGTCAGCCGCACAAGCCCGTCGAAACCGTTGTTGCCGGCCGGATGGTACGCCTGCCCGATACCGACGCCGATCACCTTCGAACCGTTCTCCCGGCCGCTCTGCGCGCTGCGCTCTTCCCAATTGAATTGCTCCGCGGCCATGGTCAGCGCCTCGGGCATGAACGCGCTGGTCAGCGGGATGCGCTGCGGACCCAGCACGGCGCCATCGCCCGGCGCATTGGTCATGCGAATCGCAAGCGGGTCGAGCCCCAGTTCCCGCGCCGCCTTGTCGATCAGCGGCTCGACGGCGGCGGATATTTCGTTGTAGCCCGGTCCGCGCTGGGCCATGCGCGGCGGCGTATTGGTGAACACCCCCACACCGCGGAAGCGCATGGACGCCGGCTGGTACATCGCCGATACGCCCATCGCGGCGCCCGTGAGGTTGGGGAATCCGGCGTGGGGGCCATTCTCCTGGATCAGGAACAGGTCGGCCGCGGTCACCCGGCCGTCCGCGCTGAATCCCAGCCGTATCCGGCCTTGGAAGCCTGTGCGGGCCAGTCCCAGATAGTACTCCTCGTGGCGGGTCAGGCGCATCATGACCGGCCGGCCGATCTTGCGGGAGAGATTGGCCGGGATCGCCATGCTGGGGAAGGGCACCGCCTTGGAACCGAATCCGCCGCCGCAGAATTCGGACACCAACACGATGTCCTCCTGCGGCATGCCCAGCATGGCCGACAGGATCGGCATGGAGAAGCTCTGGCTTTGGACCGAGCCGTGGAGATGGCACTTGCCGTTCTCCCAATACGCCATGGTGGTGCGCGGCTCCATGCTGTGATGGGCCAGCCCCGCCGTGACGAAGCTCTCGTCCAGCACCAGCGCCGCGTCGGCCAGCGCCTGTTCGACGTCACCGTAGGACCACTCCATGTTGGGTTCCCCGGTGGGAAGCCGGCCCTCGCCCGCATCGGCGAAGTCCTGCGCCGTCCAGTGCCGGGTCTCGACGCCGGTGTTGCCGTAATTGACAATGGCGGCGTTGCCGTCCGACCGTGCGCTGGGGCCGCCCGGATAGAGCGCCTCCAGCGGATCGACGGTGAAGGGCAGCGCTTCCAGATCGTAGCGGATGGCGTCCAGCGCGTCCGATGCGATGGTTTCGCTCTCGGCGGCCACGGCCAGTATCGGCTGGCCGACGAAGAGCGGCTCATCCGTGAGCGCCGGCTCCATCGGGGCCGGCGGCGCACGGAGTTCGGAGGCCTGGAGGATGCCGAGAACGCCCTCCATCTCCAGCGCCGCGGAGGCATCCACGTTTGTGATCCGCGCGTGGGGCGCGGGACTCAGGAGAAGCTTGCAGAACGCCATGCCTTCGGCGCGGAAATCCTCGGCATACCTGGCGCCGCCCGTGACCTTGGCCCGCACGTCAGGCGGGGTGAAGTCCTTTCCAATCAGTGTGTAAGCCATCTCAAGCACTCTGCGCCGCGCGCATCACGGAGTTCAGATAGTGATCGTAGGCCCCGCACCGGCAGAGATTGCCGGACAGGGCATGCCTCGCCTCGTCCCGGGTGGGACTGGGGTTCGCCTCCAGCAACGCCACCGCCGACATGACCTGGCCCGGCGTGCAGAAACCGCACTGCGGACCCAATTCGTCGATCATCGCCTGCTGCACCGGGTGCAGCTCCCCGTTTGGCCCCTCCAGGCCTTCCACGGTGCGGATCTCGCGGTTTCGCACGGTGTGGGTCAATGTCGAGCACGAGTACGTGGAGACACCGTCAAGCAACACCGTGCAGGCGCCGCATTCGGCGCGGTCGCAACCGAGCTTGGTGCCGGTCAGCCCCAGCTTGTACCGCAGGGTCATGGCCAGGGTCTCGTAGGGCAGCACATCGACACGCCGGGTTTCGCCGTTGACACCAAGACTGATCAGCCGCTCGACACCACCGACGGTGGGCGCCTGTTCGGTCGAGCAGCCCGTCATCCCGCCGAAGACGTACCCGGCGGAACTCACCGCAGCCCCGGAGGAGATCACCCCCTTGATGAACTGACGCCTCGACGCGCCGGCCCGGCCGATCGCCCCGAGTACGCCGCCGCCATCCATGGAAGGCGCGGACGCCGGTACATCAATACCTGAAACAAGTGTTTTTTCGTCTGTCATTGAGGGCCACCTGAAACTGTTGTGCGCAGCGTGTTCTTGTTTAGCGCATCGTATGTAAATTAGCTTGAATAGACAACCATGCGCCCGATGAATACACGGCTTTCATGGAACAACATCGGTTCCCGCGCGTCGGCGCGAGGCCTCCGTCGCGAAAACTGCTAGAGCGAGTAGTCCGGATACAGGATTTCGTCCGGGAGATTGACGTTGCCCTGCTCGTCCAGGTAACCCATCTCTCCCAGCGCCTGCACCGTCTCGGCGCCGGCTCTTGCGGGACTGGTACCGTTGATGTTCCTGGTCGGAATGATCCGCCGATCCGCCAGCGTCCCCTTGACGATATCCCGGAGATCGGAAAACCGCAGCGTCGACTGCATCGGCCCATCGTTCACCGAGATCGCCCGGATCTGGAACAGCGGCTGCCCGCGCAGATGGAACCACCCGTACGCCCTGACCTCGTCACCCTCCTGGAATTCATCGCTCCGGAAGCCGTAGGTCCCTTCCATGATATTGATGGGGTGTGTAGTAAGCCGCCAGTGCTCGCCGGCCTCAACCTCCCCGCCGGAAGTCACGATATTGATGAAGATATGCGGATTGTTCCACAAGACCCGGCTGATGGCGCCCTCGATGTAGTGGGTGGGCGTTCCTGAATCGCCGTACTCCGCCGGCACGCTGTGATGGGCGCCGCCGAACGCCGGCAGCAGGACACCGAGACTGAAAAGAATCACCCTGTATAACTTCATGACGCTTGACCCGCTGGTTTAATTGTCGCTTTCGTAGGTATCGCCACCGCTCAGGCTACCTGGCGCCGGCGGCAATCGGATTTGCTCGCGCGCGCTCCCGCGCTGAGAACAGTTTGCCCATTTGGTCCGCAATTATCTGCTTAGAAGTGTGAAGCCTGCGACATTTAGACCCACGCGGGAGGCGAGCCGCTCCCCACCTGACTTAGAATCTGCTGACAATCCACAGCACGAGTACCTGCTCATGAACCGGGCAAGATCAATATCGACCGCCGCCGGACTGGCTGTGCTGGCCTGGGCCGCGGGAGCGGTCGCGCATCACTCCCACGCAAGTCTGGATTCCAGCAACCCGCAAACCAGGGCGGGCGTCGTGGTCGAGTACCTGTGGAAGGTACCCCACGTGTATCTGATCGTTGACGTGCCGGACGAAAACGGCGAAGTGATTCAATATACCGTGGAAACCCTGAATCCCCCATCCCTGTCGCGTCTCGGCTGGTCCGCCGACACCTTCAAACCCGGTGATCCGATCATCTGGGAAGGCGCCCATGACCGCGACCCGGAACGCCCCTACATGGGCCTGGACTGGGCGCAGACAGTGGACGGAACGCGGATGTTCACAAGCAACCGATCATTGCAGGCGTTCCTCGAGGAAACGGGCGCGGAGATGCCTTCCGGTTCGCTCGTCAACGCGGAAGTCCCGCCGGCGGAGTCGTTTCCGTCCGGATTCTGGACGCGCACCGTCAGCCCCTACCGGGAACCGCCTGCGGGCATGCCGCTGACCGAGAAGGCCCAGGCCCTGGTCGCCGGGTTCCACGAGTCCCAGAACCCGCTGAACGAGTGCATCTACCCCGGACCGCCGCGGATGATGATGATGCCCATGGCCTACAACTTCCGATGGGAAGACGGGGACACGATCGTCATCGACCGCGACCTCTGGCCGCAGCCCCGCGTGGTCCACATGAACGCGGACGCCGCCCCGCCGCCGGAACGAAGCGCGTGGGGCTTTTCCACCGGCCGCTTCGACGGCGATGCGCTGGTCGTCGAAACCACGAATTTCGTCGACGACCGCTGGGGAACGCAGATCGGCCTGCATTCCAGCGGCCGCAAGCACCTGCTGGAACGCTACTGGCTCGAGGAAGACGGCATGGCGCTCAAGGGCGAATTCACCATCACCGATCCCGAATACCTCACCGAACCGATGGTCATCCAGCACTCCTGGGCGAAGGTCGCCGACCGCCCCATCCTCCAGGCGGAATGCTCCATGGAAGTCGCCTGGTTCTACATCACCGCCGGCTACGAGGAAAGCGAGTACGAAGTGCCGGTTGACCTGCCGCGGCAGTAACCCGCTTCCACTGCAAGTCCTCAACCGGGGTCAACCGCCCCGTCCAAACGGTGTCGACGCGGGTTGGTGACGGCGGATGCCGACGAGACACGGGTTCGGATCTTCGATGTCAATACCGGCAGTCGGACCGAGGCCATCGTCCAGACGCCGGGAGGACTTGGGGCGGTGTACTGGAAGACAGCTTGATTGCGCTCTATCGAGATGAGATCGAATCCACTTTCGATCAATGGCGTTCGGTCGCGCGAATCAGATCGAAGAACACATTGCCGGAACGCTTCAGTGACTTGGACACCTCGCGCTGCCGATCCTCGTAGCTCCAGGAGGCGATCTCCTTCGCGTAGTCGAGATTCTGGCCGATGACTTCCCTTCGCGCCTGCGGGTTGCGCCAAAGCTTGAATTCGGCCAGCGTGGATAGTTCCCGTCAAACGGGAACGGCAGCGTCGTAGACCGCATCTATGGACGCAATCGGCAGCGTCTGGGGATATCGGGAATATTTCAAGACTGGCCTTGCGATGGTAATATCGCCTGTGACGTTTATGGCGTTTATTCACTATATATCGCTTGTTGCGTAACAGGAGAACAGATATGTCGAGTGCGGTAATGCAATTCGCCGCTGGTATCCCCGACCCGCGGGAGGCCAGTCTGGCGCAAGCGTCCGCGCAGGCGCTTGCAAACAAGCTGGCGAGCCACCCAAAGTCGATCGCGATTCGGTTTGCGGAGGACACGCGGGAGGAAATCGAACTGCCGTTTGCAGCCGCGCGGCTATTGATCGACCTACTTAACGAGATGGCGAAGGGCAATGCGGTATCCCTCATTCCCACGCACGCAGAGCTGACGACGCAGCAGGCCGCCGATCTAATCAATGTTTCGAGGGGTTTCCTCGTGAAACTGCTTGATCGGAAAGAGATTCCTCACCGCAAAGTGGGAACCCACCGGCGGATCCTGTTCAGCGACCTGAAGGCATACGAGGAACGGACCAGAAAGGCCCGATCAAAGGCCTTGGACAAACTGACCGAAGAGAGCCAATCCCTGGGAATGTACGACTAGGCCGATGAATGGCGCATACGGCGCTTATCGATGCGAACGTGCTTTACTCGGCACCGGTTCGCGACTTGCTGATCGAGTTGGCGGCCGCCAAGCTGTACCGTGCCCGGTGGTCACCGGACATCCATCTGGAGTGGATGAAGATCGCGCGAGAAAATACCCCAACGTGCCCGCCAAAAAATGGGTTGAGCTGGCGAAGCTGATGGACGCGCATGCCGAAGACTGCTTGGTATTGGGATATGGGCCGTTGATCGACGTCGTCACCTTGCCGGATTCCGATGATCGGCACGTTCTGGCGGCCGCCATCAAGGGTCGCGCCGATGTCATCGTCACCTTCAATGTGAAGGACTTTCCGTCCGACGCATTGGAGGTTTATGAACTCGAAGCGCAGCATCCGGATGTTTTCTTGCGCCACGTGATCGATTTGTACCCGGGACCGGTGGTCGCCGCCGTTCGCAGGATACGTGCAAGACTGAAGAATCCGCCCTACCTCGTCGACGAATACCTTGGGACGCTGGAACGCCAAGGGCTCGTCTCAACCGTATCCGAGCTGCAGGCATTTAGGGACGTGTTGTGATGGGCTACAAATCGACAATTGCGCCGCGCCGGAACTTGAGGCCCGCATCCTGCGCTCTCCTCATTTCTCATCAACTGAACCTGACTACTGTCCGTGCCCCTGCCCCGACTGCATCAAATCCCGCGTATACCCGCATTCCGGCCAATTCGAACACCCCAGAAATCGCCCATATCGACCCATCCTCGTCTCCATCCAACCATCACAGTCAGGACACGGCTCCAGGAACGTCGCGAGCAGTCGCGTGACGAAGGCAATCAGGGCGATGGTGAGAAAGGTGGCCAAGGTCAGAAAATCGGCGGTCATCAATAGCTTGCTAGACGGCAACCAAATCCCGTTCGGAGTTATTTTCGCTGGAATCAGTGGTAACTCTCGCGTGAAATACTCAATCCACCAATGATTTGCATGATGGAGCAAGATGAGTAAGCGCTAAGCCGACCCCATCTTCCTTTCGCTGAGCCGATGAGGCTGGATGACTCCTTTTGTATAGGGAGGATTCCAATGCGCAAGCCCGATCAAGATACCAAGTCGGTTGATGCCAAGGCGGTCAACGGAGCGGCAAGGTCCGTCAGGAAGCGAAGGAAGGTGGGGTCGGCTTAGCGCTTACGAACTTCCAGCGGGATCAATTTTTCGAGCAAAGCCAGGAAGCGCAAGGCCTGAGTCTTGTCGTACCGCTTGAGAAACCACCCGTCCGCCTGCGTGATCGTGGCCCTCACCGCCGTCGCCAACCCCCTGCTCGTGGAACTGCCCGGCGACCTGATTGCAGAATACCTCTTCCAACCTTGGCTGACGGGACAAGTGCGATGACGCAACGTGGGATTCCATGCGTACCTCGGACCGCAAGGCCCCGTCCATCTGGAGAAAATGACCTGACCGACGATTTGCCCTTCGAATCGTTTGATGCCTGGCAGGGAGATCGGGCGGTCGCACTCGGCTCTTGTCCGTACAATGTCCGTGTGACAGAATGCCGGTGGATCGAATCGGAGGAATATCCATGGGTATCGCGGAAACCAAGTCGGAGCGCATCGAGGTTCGGACGACTCCGGGCTTGAAAGCGTTACTGCAGCGGGCCGCGGCCTCAACCCACAAGAACGTCACCGAGTTTCTGCTTGAGGCGGGAATCAAAGCCGCCGAGGACGCTCTGGCCGACCGGCGGATGTTCCGGCTCGACGATCAGCGGTGGAAGGAATTTCAGAATATCCTCGACCGGCCGGTCGTGGACAAGCCTCGCCTGGCCCGGCTGCTTTCCGAAAAGAGCGTACTGGAGTGACACCGCAAGACGGGAGTTTGTCTCCGGTCGAAATACTTGACGAAACACACGAAGTTGACTCCTTCGATTGCGGGAAGCAGGCGCTCGATCACTTTCTGAAGCGATTTGCCCTTACTAATCAGGGGGCCGACAGCGCCCGAACCTATGTCGTCTGCCGGAGATCGGCGGTGATCGCCTACTACAGCCTTGCCGCGGGGGCGGTGGAACACGCCGAAGCGCCTGTCCGGGTGGGCAAGGGGCTGGCCCGGCATCCGGTCCCGGTGATGCTGCTTGCCCGTCTGGCTGTCGACCGAACACAGCAAGGGCGAGGCATCGGCAAGGCGCTCATCAAGGACGCTCTGCTCAGAACCGCCGCCGCTGCGGAGATCGTCGGCGTCCGAGCCCTCCTTGTCCACGCCAAGGACGAAGAGGCGAGGGCCTGGTACGAAGCACTGGAATTCGAACCCAGCCCCACAGACGCCTTCCATCTGTTCCTGCTGACGAAGGATCTGAGGGAGATTCTCGATGATAGCCGCTCCACTCCCGGATGATCTTTTGTCGCAGCGCGAAACTTCAGTGCGGTCAGCACCTGGGTCAACAAACCCGCCAATGACGATCCACGCTGCATCGAGGCGCTGGAGGACCCACCCGGGCTGACGGGACAATTGCGATGACGCAGCGTGCGATCCCCTGCATGGTCATGCGCGCCGGGACGTCCCGCGGGCCGTTTTTCCTGCTCGAGGATCTGCCGGCGGATCCCGGGGTCCGGGACCGCGTTCTGCTTGCGGCCATGGGCTCACCCGACCCGCGCCAGATCGACGGACTCGGAGGCGCCACCACGGTGACGAGCAAGGTGGCGATGGTCAGTCCGTCGCAACGGCCGGGGATTGATGTCGATTATCGCTTCGCGCAGGTGTGGCTCGACAAGGCCATTGTGGATACGGCGCCCTCGTGTGGGAACATGCTGGCTGGGGTTGGGCCGTTTGCTATTGAACGTGGGTTGATGACGGCGGATGCCGACGAGACCCGGGTTCGAATTTTTGATGTCAATACCGGGAGTCGGATTGAGGCCATTGTCCAGACGCCGGGAGGGGCGGTGACCTATGCCGGTGACCAGCGTATAGACGGGGTGCCGGGGACCGGGGCGCCGGTGGTGCTCAGTTTTAGCGATGTGGTGGGGTCCAAGTGCGGGGCGATGTTTCCGACCGGGGCTGTGCGGGAAGAGATTGATGGGGTGGCGGTTAGTTGTGTTGATGTGGCGATGCCGATGGTGATGATGCTTGCTGGGGATTTGGGAATCAGTGGCTACGATCCGGGTGAGATCACCGGCAACGCGATGCTCATGCGACGGATTGAGCAGATACGGCTTGAGGCCGGGGGACGCATGGGCCTTGGCGATGTGACCGAATCAGTTGTCCCCAAGGTCGGTATATGGAGCAAACCTTTCCTTATTGTATGAGTCAACTACGTCGAAATGAATCACCAGTACTTGAAAAAACCAAAGCTCTATATTAGTTATTGCCATGATGACCGGAATGGAATACCAGCGTTTGGTTGGTGGACGTACAATCACGAAGAAGTAGCGGTAGCCAGGACGAAGCTGAAGACTTGCTCGAACGCAGACAAAGCATTCAGCCAACCGAAGCCTGTGACGACTTCATCGGCGATGTGGAGCAAGCCCCCTCCCAGCACCGCTTCCATTTGCAGGGCCCACGCAATGACGGAACGAATATCGCAAACGATCCTTTGTCTCGCCTTGCTGCTCGCGGCTGACAGAGCGTCTACCCAAGAAAACGTTTGCGACGGCACGGCAAGGGCCATCGATATATCCAACATCGACGCCCTCGACACCGAGGTCTTTTTTTTTCGGCGAGCTGCACGGCAACAAGGAAACGCCCGAGGTATTCCTTGCAGCGGTCTGTCAGTACCTGGAACTGAAGGACGGCGATGTTCGCGTTGCGCTCGAGTTTGGGACCGACATCCATTCGAGCCTGGCCCGGTTCATGGAATCCGAAGGCGGCAGCGAGGCAGTTCAGGAGTTTCTACGCCACCCGTTCTGGCAACGAAATCTCAACTTGCCGGACGGCCAACGGGGGCTCAGCTTGCCGGACGGCCGTTCCAGCGTCGCCATGCTGAATCTGGTCGAGGCACTTCGTGAACTGCGTGCTTCAAACGCGAGATTGGTTTCGGTAAGCCCCATCGTGGGTCGGTGGACAGATCGGCAAATCCCGTATTACGGCACGTCGGCAGACACCGACATGGCCGCCAACACCACCCATCTATCGCAGGAATCCGCCGAGGACATGGTATTCGTGCTGGTCGGTGACGTCCATGCGCGGCTCACGCCACCCGAGTCGATGAACTACTTGACTCCAGCCGCCTCGCTTGTCGAAGGCGATGTGGTCAGCGCGCTTGACAGCTTCCGGTTCTCTCGCGATGACTTGAAGAAGTGTCGTGGCCGGGCCGCTCACTTGCCGCCTTCCCTGCTCCCATTTCCGGTAGCCGGACAGGCTCATGCCCATCAGCGGAGCCATCTGCGCCTGGGTGAGCCTGATCCGCTCGCGAACTTCACGCGGGGACAAAACCGCGTGAACGGTCGCCGGACCTTCGCCCTTGGCGTGCGCCAACGCTTCCTCCAAGGACTGGATCAGGTCTTCGCCAAAAGTGCTCATTGCATTTCCTTGAGTGTTGTCTTCAGCGCGGCTGCAAGCTTGGCAACCTCGCGCCGTTCCCGCGGTGTCATGTCGGCCCTGCTCGCCTTCGCGTAGACGAGCAGAGCATAAATGGGCATTTGCTCGCCGACATGGAAGTAAATCACCCGAGCGCCGCCACGCTTGCCGCGCCCGGACGACGCGAAGCGAAGTTTCCGCACGCCCCCAGTTCCCGGAATCTCATCGCCCGCCAATGGACTTGTCGCCAGCAGCTCCATCAATTCGCGCCGCTCATGCTCGTTGAGCAACTTCTCGGCTTGCCGGGAAAATGCCGGAGTCTCAGCGACCGTCCGCATGCGGCAGTATATACCCCATTGGGTCATTCTGAAATCATCGGAGAAACTCTAATCTGTTTGGATCGCTATCGACTTATCGTCCTTCACGCCGCTGTCGGGCCGCGCTCAAGCGTCGCCAACATCGTCGCGACCGTTCGCCACCGCCCCGAGCTCCGGCCCGAATTCCACGATCCGCCCGGCTTCCCGCGCGGCCTCGGCATAGATTGACAGCGAATGCTTCGGCTCGAAATAGAGGTCCTGCTCGATGCCAAGACCGAAGCGGCCCCGGATCGAAACAATCTCCGCGAGGCTTGTATACCCCAGTTCGGGGGCGCCGAAGCCCAGATCGGCCAGGCCGAAGAGCGTGTCGCCGTCCTCGGGATCCAGACCTGCGAACAACCATGTCCCGGCTCCGCCGGGATCGAAGAATTTGACGACCGGCCGATGATCCCGGTCGCGGTCCCCGCCATTGGCGAGTAGCTGCTCGCGTTGCGCGTCTGTCAGGAGTTTCATGAGGCTCCAAGCTATTTGCGAAAGTGGGATCGATTGCGCCGGGCCTGCCGAGTCCGATTTCCAGGTTCGCATGGACCTTATTGTGGAGGCCCGGCAGACAAATTGAAGGTTCATATCTGGCCGAAACAGCGCCATTCCAAATATGCGCGACCGGCGTCGTGTGGCGCGGCGCGGCGATGACCCGCTAAACTTGGCCGTCGCAGGCTCAATGGTGCCAGCTGCGGGCTGAGGTACCTTCCGATTGCCCGCAGTAACGACCGATTGCTGCTCGCTGACGAGGATCAAATGACAAGAAAGGCGAACAACACCGAGGCTAACCTCGGCTTCAAGGCCCAGCTCTGGGCGGCGGCGGACAAGCTGCGCGGCAACATGGAACCCTCTGACTACAAACACGTCGCGCTCGGCCTGATCTTCCTCAAGTACATCTCTGACGCCTTCGAGGCGAAGCGGGCCGAGCTTCTAAACGAGAAACTGGCCGACGCCGAGGACCCGGAGGAATACCTCGCCGAGAACGTATTCTGGGTCCCCAGGGAAGCCCGCTGGTCGCACCTGCGGGCCAGGGCCAAACTGCCGACCATCGGCAAGGACATCGACGGCGCCATGCTGGCGATCGAGGCCCGGAACGCCTCGCTCAAGGGCGTGCTGCCCAAGGACTACGCCCGCCCGGCGCTCAACAAGGTGATGCTCGGCGAGTTGATCGACCTTGTGAGCGGGATCGGCATGGCCGAGAAGGCCGACCGCTCCCGCGACATCCTCGGGCGGGTCTACGAGTATTTCCTCGGCGGCTTCGCCGGCGCCGAGGGCAAGCGCGGGGGCGAGTTCTACACGCCGCGTTCCGTCGTCCGGCTGCTGGTGGAGATGCTGGAGCCCTACAAGGGCCGGGTTTACGACCCCTGCTGCGGTTCCGGCGGCATGTTCGTGCAGTCGGAGAAGTTCGTCGAGGAACACGGTGGGCGCATCGGCGACATCGCCATCTATGGGCAGGAGAGCAACTACACGACCTGGCGGCTGGCCAGGATGAACCTCGCGGTGCGCGGCATCGACGCCGATATCCGCTGGAACAACGAGGGCAGCTTCCACAAGGATGAACTGCCGGATCTGAAGGCCGACTATATCCTCGCCAATCCCCCGTTCAACGTCTCCGACTGGGGCGGCGACCGGCTGCGTGAGGATGCCCGCTGGACTTTCGGCGTTCCGCCCGCCGGCAACGCCAACTACGCCTGGCTGCAGCACATCCATCACCACCTCGCCCCGAACGGCACGGCGGGCGTGGTGCTCGCCAACGGCTCCATGTCCACGGCCACCTCCGGAGAAGGCGACATCCGCCGCGCCCTGGTCGAGGCGGACGCGGTGGACTGCATGATCGCCCTACCCGGACAGCTCTTCTACTCGACGCAGATTCCCGCCTGCCTCTGGTTCCTGGCGCGCAACAAGAACCCCGGCGGGGACTCGCGCGGCCGGCGCGGCGAAGTCCTGTTCATCGACGCCCGCAAGCTCGGACACATGATCGACAGGACCCGGAAGGAGTTTTCTGACGAAGACATCGCCCGGATCGCCGATACATATCGCGCCTGGCGCGGCGCCCCGGACGCGGCCCCCTACGAGGACGAACCGGGATTCTGCAAGTCCCCCACGCTGGAGGAGATCAGGGAACACAGCCACGTCCTGACGCCCGGCCGCTATGTCGGCGCTGCGGCAACCGAAGAAGACGACGTGCCGTTCGAGGAGCGGTTCGCTGAATTGAAGGAAACGCTTGCGGAGCAATTCGCCGAAGCGGAGGAACTGAGCACCATCATCCAGCAGAAGCTGGGGGAAATTGGCGCTCATGGATAGGTGGTCAAGCCTCACGTTGCGTGATGCCGGCGTCAAACTGATTGACTGCGTACACAAGACACCCGCCGCTCAAGAGAGTGGGTATCCATACGTAGGTATCCCGCAGATGAGGGATGGGTGGATCGACTTCGACCGCGCCCGGAAAATCTCGCGAGAGGACTTTTGCGAGTGGACAAAGAAGGCCAAACCTCAGCAGCATGATGTGGTCCTCTCGCGTCGTACGAATCCTGGCGTAACGGCCATCGACAGGACGGGCACGGACTTCGCGCTCGGTCAGAATCTGGTATTACTTCGCGCAGATGGTTGCCAGATAGATCCGCCCTTCCTGAAATGGCTGGCGCGAAGTCCTGCTTGGTGGGAGCAGATCGAGAAATTCAAGAACGTTGGCGCTGTTTTCGATAGCTTGAAGTGTGCTGACGTACCCAATTTCGAGTTGCCGGTTCCGCCAATCAAGACTCAGCGGATGATGGGCGGCTTGCTCGACGCCATTGACGACAAGATCGACCTGAACCGCCGGATGAACGAGACGCTGGAGGCCATGGCGCGGGCGATCTTCAAGGACTGGTTCGTCGATTTCGGCCCCACCTGCGCCAAGGCGGAAGGCCGGGAACCCTACCTGACCCCGGGACTCTGGGAGCTGTTCCCCGACGCGCTGGACGATGAGGGCAAGCCGGTTGGGTGGTTGTGCTCCACTTTAACGGCTCTTGCTGACATGAACCCACAATCCTGGTCCCGAAAGAACCATCCGGAAGAAATTGAGTATGTGGATCTCGCCAACACGAAGTGGGGAAGAGTCGAGGCTACGCAGCGATTCAATTGGCAAAATGCACCAAGCCGCGCAAGACGGATCCTGCGGCCCGGCGATACTATCGTAGGAATGGTAAGGCCCGGTAACGGGTCTTTTGCGTTCATCGGTGACCCAGACCTAACCGGAAGCACTGGATTTGCAGTGCTCAGACCCATCGAACGCCGTTACATGACTATTGTATATCTCGCCGCAACGGCTCCTGAAAACATCGAGCGCCTCGCTAATCTGGCAGATGGCGCAGCCTACCCGGCTGTTCGTCCGGAAGTCGTGGGAGCAACAGGGATTGCTGTTCCTGATGATGCGGTGACTTCCAGCTTTTCGGAGCTTGTCTCACCCCTCCTCGATCAAATGGTATCGAACAAGAGAGAAGACTATATTCTTGCTCAAGCTCGAAATTTACTTCTTCCGAAGCTCATGTCCGGGGAAATCCGCCTGCGGGATGCCGAACGCATGGTTGAGGAGGCCACATGATCCGCGTTCCGATCAAGCACCTTTTCCCCACTCGGTATGGGCTTGCGGGAAGTATCGGAGGCCATTGGTGGTCGTAAGCGACACAGAAATTCAGCAACGCCTGCGTCTCGGCGAGGACAGCGGCTGGGAATTCAAGCAGATGGAGTTCAAGGGGGACCGCCCGACGAGTCCGCGGAGGGATGAACTGGCCGATGAGATGGCTGCTTTCGCGAACGCAAGCGGCGGCATGCTGCTTTGCGGAGTTACGGACGATGGCCAGGTTCAGGGAATGACCCCGGAGCAGATCGCCGCGGTTGACAGCCTGGTCGTCGAGCTAAGCACGGATGCGGTGAAGCCCGCCCTGCGAATCGACGTTCATCACCGGGAACTTGATGGAAAGGCATTCGTGCTTGTCGAGGTGCCGCGGGGCGACACGATTCACGAACGGGATGGGCGCGCGTTTGTCCGGGTAGGTGCAACCAAGCGACGCCTGGATGGCGACGAGCGCCTCAGGCTGGCGCAGAACCGGGCCCAAAGCCGTTTTCTTTGGTTTGACAAACAAATCGTGCCCAACACTGGCTTCGAGACCCTCAGCGAGCGGCTCTGGGAGCCACTGCTCAGCGTGGCTGGAGCGGATGATCCTCGCAGGGGACTGATGAACCTGAGGCTTCTGGCCCAGGACGAGGCAGGCGTGGACCGTGCAACGGTGGCCGGGGTGCTGCTTTGCGCCCTGTCGCCGCAGGAGTGGTTGCCGCAAGCCATGATCGTTGCGACGCACTATCGCGGACAGGATCGCGCTTCCGGCCAATTGGACGCACAGGAAATCGTCGGTCCGCTACCGCTTCAGATCGCCGATGCGGTGAAGTTCGTTACACGCAACATGCGAGTCGCGGCGCGCAAGTTGCCGGAGCGGGAGGATGTGCCGCAATACCGCATTGCGGCCGTGTTCGAGGCGGTGGTCAACGCGGTCGCGCACCGCGACTACTCCATGTCCTCCCGCCGGATCCGATTGTCGATGTTCAAGGGACGCCTTGAGATTGACTCGCCGGGTCAGCTTCCCAATGGGATGACCATTGAAAGCATGGACACAAGCCAGGCAGGCCTATCCAAAAGTCCCGGTCCGGTTGGTTCCGGTGAGGCTGAGCGATGGGTCCGACGGGGATGTGTGGCTGTAGCGGAGGGGTCGCCGGTCGGTCCAGGGCGGTGGGGAGGCGTTGAGCGGGTTTGCTCGGGGGTATGGGTTGGTGCCTGGGCGCTGAGTAGGCGCGGCGCGCACGGGGATGCCGCGGCGCGGCCGGGCGGTGCGCCGTCGGGGGTCCGCGGGGTGCCCGGTCAGGGCGGCGCGGGGGTCAGGATGGCGTCGAGCGCATCCTGCGGGCGTGCGGCGTAGTGGCGGTTTGCCTGGGGGATGTAGTCGAAGTGGCCGATCGCGCGCACGATGGAGATCGCGGCGTTGCTGAGCGCCGCCAGGTTTTGCGGCAGATGCCCGGCCGCGGCGCGGCAGCGGTCCTCGTCGTAGCTGAAGTCGCGCACGTAGTGAACCCGGTTCTCCACTTCCCAGTGGCGGCGCACGATGTTCAACAGTTCGTCGGGTCCGGCCTCCTCGACGCCGAGCGAGGTGAGCCCGTAGGCGATCTCGCGGGTGCTTTCCCCGGTCTTGACCACGACGCGCTCGCGCTGCACGCGCAGCGCCTGACGGCGTGCGGGCAGATCGCACCGCCCGTCCCACTTGGCGGGCGTGAGGTCGAAGGCCGCGCAGCGGCGGGTCTCCAGCCGCCCATGGGCCTTGTGCAGCGCCTCGGCGCTCCAGCGCGCCTGGCTCCAGTCGATGTCCGCCAGGTCCTCGCGAATGCTCGGCTGGTTGCCCTTCACGGCGGTGATCGCGTAGTCGGCCTTGCACTCCTCCACCAAGCAGCGCGCCGTGTCGTGTTGGGCGTGGATGGCGTCGAGCGTGACGACGCGCCCGGCGAGGTCCAGTTGCCGCGCCAGTTCGCGCACCGCCGGGATCTCGTTGCTTTTGGCGCCGATGCGCACCTGCCCGAGCACCAGGCCGCTGCCGTGCTCCACCGCGGCCACCATCATCTGGCGTTCGCCCTCGGTCCGCCTGGAGGCGCCGCGCACGTCCTTGCCGTCCATGGCCACCGGCGCAAGCCCGGCATGCTGGGCGCTCCAGGCGCGCAGCGCCCGATCCAGAGTGTCCGGCGGCAGCTTCGAGAGGATGTAATGGAAGGTCGAGGCAGCGGGCACTGTGTAGCACTGGCGCGTCGGGCTGAAGAACCCGCCCACCGCACGGCGCTGCGCCTCGTCGAGCCGGGCGGCGAACTCCCCGAACGCGCTCACGCCGCGATACCCGGCCAGGCGCGCCGCGATCATGATCGTCAGGTAGCTCGCCAAGCTGTAGCGCTGCCCGCGCCGTTTGCGAAAATCCTCCATCTCCCCGAGAAAGTCGTGAAGACTGCGCAATTGCCCCGCCGGCATCGGCGCCTCGCGCACCTCCACGGGCTCGCGCCCATCGCGTAGCGCCTCGCGGGCGCCGGCTTCAAGCTCGTACACGTAAACCTCCTTGGGCTGGCCGTGCTCGCGCCACCGCGCCGGGCTGCCGTACACCCGCGAATAACCGCGCGTCAGGCCCAGCATCCGCCAGTTCGACGCCCGGTAGCAAACCCCCGAAAACCGCGACGGGTCCACGAACGTCTCCGCCAACAGCACCGGGAAACCGTGCATCGCGCGCATGTCCCCCGACAGCCGGCGCAGACTCAGACCCAGCACCCGAGAGGCCAGGTTGCGTACCTCCCCCTTGCCCACCAGCAACGCGAAACGGCTGTTGTTCGCGATCAGCTTCAGCCGCCGAAACTGCCGCTCCGGCGGCCAACCCAGCCACTCGTCCCGAACCCCGACCTTGAACGCGCCCGCCGTCCAGCCCAGCAGCGCAACCCGGCTCCCGCCGCATACCGCCACGTGACGCAGCGACTGACCGAACAATCCCTTGTACGGCAAATAGTGAAACTCCCTCATCAGCGCGTCCCAACGCCGCCGCTCCGCCACGCCGCGCACCGGGCGCACCCACACATCGCGCAACTTCAACCGGCCACGGGAAAACACCGAGATCACCATGACCCCCTTTATGCCACAACGACTTCTGAATAGCCAGACCTTGCACAGCCTGACCGCTTCCCTCACCGTTTACAGCCTCAGGCTATACGCCCCGACTTTTGGAGAGCCCTGACAAGCCAGGCGACGCGCAACGAAGTCATCGCCTCCGTGTTCGGACGAATTCCCGTCGGCAATGTCCCGGGAACGAGCCATCGTCGGCACTTGATGGAACGCCGGGGGGATGGTGTATCCATAATCAAGACGGAAACCCAGGAAGCCACCGGCGACCTTCCGCAATACAAGGTCGTTGACGCATCCAGCGTAGTACTGAGCATCCCCGCAGCGAAACTCGAACTGAGTCCCGCGGATTCCACGGTAACGGTGCATGCGCAGGGAGAGCCTCTGTCGGGAGTTGAGGTGCTGGCGCTCTTTCCGAACAAGACCTGGCAGCGGGCCACGACCGACGAGGCGGGCGAAGCAGCGCTGGACCTGTACACAACGCATCTCCCGATGACCGTCTATGCTGCAGCGCCGGGTTACGCCGGAGGGCTGAAGCGAGAGTGGTTGCCGAATCGGGGCGGTCTGCTGATGGAACTCGACCCGCTTTCGGCTGGAGGCTCGGTCATATTTCCTCAATCCACCGGGCATCTTCCCGGCCTGCGCGGGCGGCTAAACCCAGAGCGCGACACCTTCGATCGAACAAATCTGTATGCGGACAATATCGCTATCGAGGACGGCCGGCAGCAACCGGTGTCTTTCCGGCTGGGCAAACCGCTGAAGCTCACGGACGCATTCGGCGCTGAATTGTCGGTGACCATAATTGACATCATCGGGCGCTCCGCATTGGTGGAGTACCGTTCACTCAAGCCGTGAACCAGTCCATTGAAGAGTACAGACAGTGTCTGTGCCGCAAGGCTGTGAAGGGGTAGCCCTGATGCCCGGAATCACCGAAAGCGAGGTGGAAGACGCGGCACTCCAATGGCTCGCGGGACTTGGCTATGCTGTGCTGCACGGGCCGGATATCGGCCCGGAGGGATCGGTACCGGAGCGCGGCAGCTACGATGAGGTGCTACTGGCCGACCGATTTCGCGAGGCGCTGGCGTGCCTCAACCCGCACCTTCCCGCCGAGACGCTGGAGGACGTCCTGCGCAAGGTACGGCAGGCGGAAACTCCGTCTCTCATTGAGGAGAATCGCCGCCTGCACCGCTATCTGGTCGAGGGCGTGCCCGTTGAGGTTGCCCGGGAGGACGGCAGCACCGGCGGCGACGCCGCCCGGCTGATCGACTTCACCGATGCCGATTCCAACGACTGGCTTGCGGTCAACCAGTTCACGGTGATCGAGGGCCAGAACAACCGCCGGCCCGATGTGGTGCTGTTCGTCAACGGGCTGGCGATCGCCGTGATCGAATTGAAGAATCCCGGTGACGGAAATGCCACTCTCGAAGGCGCGTTCAACCAGCTCCAGACCTACAAGGCCGAGATTCCTTCCCTGTTCCGCACCAACGCCGCGCTCATGACTTCGGACGGGATTCAGGCGCGGCTGGGCTCACTAACCGCCGATCTGGAACGCTTCATGCCCTGGCGCACCGTGGACGGTGCCGCCATCGCCCCGAAGGGCTTACCGGAACTCCAGACCGTCATCGAGGGCGTGTTCGAGAGGAATCGGTTCCTGACCCTGCTCCGCGACTTCACCGTGTTCGGAGACACAGGCTCGGGCGTCGTCAAGATCGTGGCCGGTTATCACCAGTTCCACGCTGTTCACCGCGCGGTGGCGTCCACCTTGCGTGCCCTGCCTGAAAGCTCTCGGCAAGTGCGCGAGGACCCGGACCAATACGGCCTGCCGTCGGTTGCATCACAGGAAAAGGGCGACAGGCGCATCGGCGTCATCTGGCACACCCAAGGCTCCGGCAAGAGCCTGCTGATGGCCTTCTATGCCGGACAGATTATCGCCCATCAGGCCATGGAGAACCCGACCGTTGTCGTCGTCACCGACCGCAACGACCTCGACGACCAGTTGTTCGGCACGTTCTCCATGTGCCGCGACCTGCTCCGCCAGACGCCGCGGCAGGCCGACAGCAGGGAACATCTGCGGAAGGAGCTGACCCGCCCTTCCGGCGGCGTGGTGTTCACCACCATCCAGAAATTCGCCCCCGAGCGTGGCGAGACCGGATATCCGGTCCTGACGGACCGGCGCAATGTGGTCGTGATCGTCGACGAGGCGCATCGCAGCCAGTACGGCTTCCGCGCCAAGGTGGCACGCAAGACCGGCGAAATCTCCTACGGCTTCGCCAAGTACCTTCGCGACGCCCTGCCGAACGCCTCCTTTATCGGATTCACGGGCACGCCGATCGAGAAGGAAGACGTGAACACGCCGGCCGTGTTCGGCGAGTACATCGATGTTTACGACATCAACCGGGGCGTCGAAGACGGCGCGACGGTCCCGATCTACTACGAAAGCCGCGTGGCACGAATCGAACTGGACGGGGACGAGAAGCCGAAGCTCGACGAGGAGGTTGAAGAGCTGACCGAAGACGAGGTCGAGGGCGAGCAGGAGCGTCTCAAGCGCAAGTGGGCGAATGTCGAGGCTGTCGTCGGGGCGAAGAAACGCCTCGCCATGGTCGCCAGGGACCTCGTGGAGCATTTCGAGAACCGCGTCGTCGGCATGGAAGGCAGGGCCATGATCGTCTGCATGAGCCGCCGGATCTGCGTCGCGCTCTACGGAGAGATCGTCAAGCTGCGCCCGGAGTGGCACAGCGACGACGACGAGAGCGGCGAAATCAAGGTTGTCATGACGGGCGCCGCCTCGGACCCGGGCGATTGGCAACAGCACATCGGCAACAAGGCGCGCCGGGAGCTGCTCGCGAAGCGGGCGAAGGATCCCGACGACCCGCTCAAGCTCGTGATCGTCCGGGACATGTGGCTGACCGGTTTCGACGCGCCGAGCATGCACACGATGTATGTCGACAAACCCATGCGCGGGCACGGACTCATGCAGGCCATCGCGCGAGTGAACCGCGTGTTCCGCGACAAGCCCGCCGGCCTGATCGTGGACTACATCGGCATCGCCCAGAACCTGAAATCGGCGCTCGGCCAGTACTCGCGCGACGACCAGCGACACGCCGGCATCGACGAAGCCGAGGCCGTCGCCGTGATGCAGGAAAAGTACGAAATCGTGTGCGGCATGTTCCACGGTTTCGACTACCGGAAGGGGCTTACCGGGTCGCCGCAGCAGCGGCTGGTGGCGCTTGCCGGCGCGATTGAGTGGATTCTCGATATGCAGCAGCGGGAGGCGGCCAGGGAATCGACAGAGGAAGGCAAGAAACGAGCGCATCGCCGGTTCAAGGATGCCGTGCTGGCGCTCTCCAAGGCGTTCGCGCTGGCGGCGGCGAGTGACGAGGCGCGGGACATCCGCGATGAGGTGGGATTCTTTCAGACCGTCCGGTCGGCACTTGCCAAGAGCGTGTCTGGTACTGGCAGGTCTACCGCTGAGCGGGATCTGGCCGTGCAGCAAATTGTCAGCCGCGCCGTCGTCTCGACCGAAATCGTCGATATCCTCAAAGCAACCGGGTTGGAGACACCGGACATCTCCATCCTCTCCGACGACTTCCTCGCCGAAGTTCAGGGGATGGAGAAGAAGAACCTCGCCCTGGAGGCGCTGCGCAAGCTCATTAATGGGGAGATTCGATCACGGAGCCGCGTGAACGTTGTTCAGACTCGGGCTTTCTCGGATCGGCTGGAGGAGGCGATTGCCCGGTACCACACGAATGCCATTACGACCGCCGAGGTTCTTCAGGAGCTGATCGAGCTTGCCAAGGACATCAAGGCTGCGCACCAACGCGGGGAGGAGGAAGGGCTCACCCAGGAGGAAATCGCGTTCTATGACGCGTTGGCGCAGAACGAGAGCGCGGTGGAGGTTATGGGGAATGAGCTACTTCGCGTTATTGCGCTTGAGCTGTTGAATGGCCTGAAGAGTAATGTGTCGGTCGATTGGCAGCACCGGGAGACGGCGCGGGCGCGCATGCGGGTGTTGGTGAAGCGGATTCTGCGCAAGCATGGGTATCCGCCGGATCTGCAGGATGCTGCTGTGCAGACGGTGTTGCAGCAGGCGGAGGTGCTTTCGGCGAGGTGGGCGGCGTGACAGCAAAGACCTTTCAGATACAGGTTCAGGATGACCATTTGGAACGCATAGCGCAGACCCGAAAACCCATCCTCGCTCTCGCGGAACTGATTTGGAACGCGGTCGATGCTGACGCCACGCAAATAGACGTAAACCTCATCGACGATGACTTGAACGGCCTCAAGGCAATTAAAGTCGCCGACAACGGGCATGGAATCCCCTATACCGATGCGGAAGAACTTTTCGCGCGTCTTGGTGGGTCGTGGAAGCAATCGCGCCTCCACTCCGTTGAAGAAAAACGCATTCTCCATGGCAAGGAAGGGCGGGGTCGGTTCCGCGCCTTCTCTCTTGGCCGCGTGGTTGATTGGGATGTTCACGCCGCTGATGGTTCGGGCACGCTTCAGCGCTACCGCATCTCCATGATCAAGGACCACTTGCGACGCGTTGAAATCAGCGACGCTACACGCGTCACTGATGGATTTGGTCGGGGCGTTACCGTGACGGTTTCGGAGCCTGAAAAAGAGTTTCGATCACTGCGCGGGGACACCGCCCTCGACGACCTTTCCCAGATCTTCGCCCTCTATCTGCGCCAGTATCCAATGGTCCAGATTTTCTATAGCGGCACGGTGATTGACCCTCGATCGGTCGAGGAGCTATCTATTGACTACGATTTGCCGGAAATTGAGACAACGGATGGCCGTAAGCTTTCAGCTTCGTTGGAGATAGTGGAATGGCGCATTAATGCGCAGCGAAGGCTATTCTTTTGCGACGCTAACGGTTTTCCGCTCGATGAGACCTCGCCTGGCATTCATGCGCCGGGATTCGAGTTCACCGCCTACCTGAAGTCCGACTACTTCGCAGAGCTTCTCGCCTCAAACGTGCTCGACCTAGCCAACATGGATGCAGCGGTCAACTCTTGTCTCAGTGCAGCCAAAGGAGTAATGCGCGAGCACTTTCGCAAACGCGCCGCCGAGAAGGCCGCTGGACTGGTCGAGGAATGGCGCAAGGAACAAATCTACCCTTACGAGGGTGAACCGGCGAATGTAGTCGAGAAAGCGGAGCGCGAAGTGTTCAACGTCCTTGCCCTTAATGTAAACACCTACCTACCTGAATTCTCGACCTCGGATGAGAAAACCAAGCGCTTCCAGTTCCACCTGCTCCGCCAAGCCGTAGAGCACGCCCCATCCGACTTGGCGCGTATCGTAAACGAAGTGCTGGACCTACCCACCGAAAAGCGCCAAGAGTTGGTAGAGCTACTTGATCGCACGACACTTTCGGCGATTATCAGCGCTTCCCGGCTCATTGCCGACCGGCTCGAGTTCATACGTGGCCTAGAAACGCTTGTCTTCGATGTAAAATTCAAAGACAGGGTGCGAGAGCGGGCGCAGCTTCACCGTATCATTGCCGAGAACTCCTGGATGTTCGGAGAGCAGTATCACCTGTCCGTGGACGATCAGTCCCTCACCGAAGTCCTCAAGAAGCACATTGAAGCCAAGGGCCGGGACGTGGAGATAGACGACCCTGTCAAACGTGCAGACGGCTCGCGCGGAATCGTTGATCTCATGTTCTCCCGAAGTATTCAGCTCGCGGGTGCCGAGGACCGAGAGCATCTCATCGTCGAATTGAAGAGACCTAAAATCAAGATTAGCTCCAGCGTTGCAGCGCAGATCGAAGGCTACGCATTTGCCGTTGCCGACGATGAGCGCTTCCGATCTGTCCCAGCCAAGTGGGTTTTCTGGGCAGTGTCGAACGATTTGGATAAGGTGGTAGCCAGGAAGGTTTCTCAGAAGGACCGACCGAATGGCATTCTGTTTCAGGATGAGGAGCAGCGGATCACCATCTGGGTTAAGACTTGGAGTCAACTAATAAACGACTGCAAGGCACGCCTGCGATTTTTCGAGGAGAAGCTCGACTACACGCCTGATCGGGACTCTTCCCTTGAACACTTAAATAGTACGTACCAAAAATATCTGTCGGATCTGTTCACTGCGAAGTCCGAGACCGGTGAAGTCAAGGAGCGCGCCTTTTATCCAAATGCCTAGAGTATCCGTCTCTTTCTCGGACACTTTTCGGATCTGACAAAACACGAACACTAGTAAACGGACTTCTATGAATTATACGAGAGAGATCGAACACGATTGGCGGCTAATCGAATTGACAAACGCACTTGATGCGGCAGGTAAGTTGGAGTTGCTTTCGGAAGCGTTTGACATCGAGGATGAACTAGTATCCCTAAAGCGGGCACAACGGCGTCTATCGTTTGATGTTGAACTGACATTCTTAAACACTTCCATTGTTATCGAGACGAAGGTCCATTCGGCGGAAGGCGGAGGGTGGGGTGAAGAATGGCAAACAGCAACCATTGTTGCGGACGCTGAGAAATTAAAGTATTTGCAGCCACAAAAAGAGTACCTGTATATAACTTATGGAACTTCTGAATTTTACAGCAAGGTGCTTGAACGCCAGGGGCGGCAGCAATTTTGTACGGGTCCGTATGCGAGTAGGTTCAGACACATCGGCTTAGATCGGATGATTCGTTTGGTGAAGAATGCCGAAAGAATCCTGCCTCCTTGCCGAAAACGCTGCGATTGGCTTGCTTTGATGCGTGTCGAGCAGCAGAAACGAGAGAGCGCACCTGAGCTATTGCACTCATTTGGTGAGTTTAGATCTAAGTATTTGGACATCCACAAAATCGAAAACGATTTTCCTCGCAATCAGGTACTCTTTTGTGCGCCCGAGCTAGCGTTTCCCGTGTTTCACTTGATCGCTCAGGAATGGAACCGCTCAGAGCATTCCAATCAGTATGGGAGAGTTATAGTCTACCCGGCTGGCAGAAGATCGCCATCCGTTCGCGATTCTATCCTGAATTTCCGGGAAATGTGGCATGGTGGGACGCGTCACAAATTGGGTAGAAATTCCGATGAAAATGGACAATTGGATCGGTACTTCGAGATCAACGAAGACTTCAATCTAAATTTCAAATCTGAGGTCGAACTACAAGCGCAGGAAAGGCAGCGTATCTGGAATTGTCTAGACGAAGCATGCTGGCCAGATTTCGTCACAGGGTGTAGACGCGAGTATTGGCAAAGCACATATGTCTATTATGAGATTGATTTTGGTCTGCTTCGATCCCTGAATGATATAGGCGCATTAGTACACAAGTTGGCGAAAACATTGGATGCTGCGGTTGATGCTTTGGCACATGCGCCTAATGCCGCAGAGTGACCAGAACAAGTGGACCGTGCGTACTTTCTCGCCTCATTTGTACGCTTTGAGCCGCCCCGGGAATGCCGGAGATTCTATTGTGTGAGTCAGGCACCTTGGCCCACTCTTGATTTTGATAATAAATTTCTTCCTTCTCAACCGCCGCCAGATCGTTGATGGATTCGAACAGGATGTCTCCGGAAGGGATGTGCGAAATCTGTGGATCTAACTCGGGGAGTGATTTGCCGGCACCTATTCGAATGACGTAAACAAGGATGTTCGGGTGAGGGTAGCGACCTGGTGTATCGCTGGCGTTCGCGGCCACCTGAAAGTCTTGTGTCACTGGCTTGAACGGCGGCGGCCCGATGTCGTGGCGCTTCAAAAGATTAGCGTCTCGGAAGAAAAGTTTCCGACGGGTGAATTGCTTAGTGCCGGTTACCGCTCCGTCCCGCTTCGCCGGGGACCCCTGTATGGCGTCGCCGTGCTGAGCCGAATCGATGGGCCGGCACTCGAAGTTCAGGACAGAGGATTGGCGGGTGACGATGGCCGGGACGATGGCTTGCTGACTGCCCGGGTCGGCGATCTGCTCGTCTGCTGCGTGTATGCGCCCTACGGCAATCCGAGCGAGCGCGGAATTGATGGAGCGTTGGCGTACAAGATCGCTTGGCTGGACCGTCTGAGAGCACACCTTGAAGAGCGCAAAACGGCCTCGGAGCCTTCCCTGCTGTGCGGCGATTTCAACATCCTGCCCGACGTTCCCGCCAAAAAGCGGGTCCTGAATTGCACTCCTGAGGAGAAAGAACGATTCCAGGGGCTGCTAAACTCCGGATTCGTGGACCTTCATCGACGGGTCAACCCGCCTTCGGACCAGGGGCTGAACTACGGCTTCAATTCGCGTGAGCCGCCGACCTCAAGATTGCAACTGATACTTGGCAATGAGAGCGTCGCGAAATCCGTGGCCTCTGTGTGCGTGGATCTGAAATACCGCGCTCCGATGGGCGCGCTTGTTGGCAAGACTTGGCCCGCCAGCGCCCCGGTGATCGCGGACCTTATCGACCGGAGCGAGAAAGCGGCGCCCAGTCCTTGAGGAACTCCCTGGCGTAGTCAACCCGGCGCGGTAGGTTGGTTCGCTTACTTGCGGCTGGTTTTTTCAAGTTCCGCAAACATGTCGTCAGCGCTCGCGAATCACGCTCCGCGATTCTTCACCATCTCATCCACTTCGGCCATGGCGCGCCGGGTTTGCGCGTTGGGGACCTTCAGCTCGAGCGGAAATGCCTGATCGGCGGCGATGCGGTGGAACAGCAGACGCACGGCTTCGGAAGCCGTGAGTCCCATTGCCGACAGTGCCTGGGTCGCCTCTCGTTTCAATTCGCTGTCCATGCGTACGTGGAGCATTGTGCTTTGCGTGGTCATCGGCGCCTCCTTTCTTGTATCTCAATTGCGATATTAGAGTTCGACGCGCTCCGGTCAACCCTCGGTACGGACGTCTGCAAGGCTAGGCCCCGCCTTCGACGCCTGCCTCAAGTCCCGCGTATACCCGCATTCCGGCCAATTCGAACACCCCAGAAACCGCCCGTATCGACCCATTCTCGTCTCCATCCAGCCATCACAGTCAGGGCACGGCTCCAGGAGCTCACCGCAATCGCGGCAGCATCGCCTGGCGGTCGGAGCCCAGGCGCAGGATCTCCAGCTTCCAGGAACCGATGGGTCTGATTGATGAAGAACGGAGAGCCGACTGACGGACACAGGCGAGACGGGCACTACGTGGACTTCCTCTATCATCTGCATGGCGCCGGCGGCCGGTAAAGGGCGCGCTTCGCTTGCCCAGCAAGAGGACCGGTACCGGGAGGAGCAGATTCGCGTTTCCCAGTCCTGACGGGGCTGGGGTTGAAACCGAGCTTCAGGTCCGTGACGTTGTAGATGCGGTCCTCAGTCTCCTTGCCCACGCGGTCGCGCTGACCTGTTTCGGGGCGGTAGCCGTCCACATTTCGGCCCGTTGCCTGGCTTGGCCACATTTGTCCCCAAATGGGTCCTTTCTTGTCAAACAGGCCAGATTATTGGGGTATGCAAACGCTGCAGACGTCCCGAAGATGGAGGCCGATAGTCTTTACCCATTTTATAGCTATTTTTTAGCTTTAATATCTACTATTTATAATTGATATTTGGCTCTTATTTGTGTACTTTCCACCAGCGCGGAGATGTGCTTGAGGAGGGACTATGGGTGCCAAGAGGACAATGACGCTGAACCTCACGGAAGCAGAGATGGAGGTCCTGACGGCGCTTAGCGCGAAGAAGGATCTGAGCAAAACCGCGCTACTTCGTCAGGCCTTGCGATTGTATCAGGTGGTCGAAGCCCGCCTCGAGAGCGGCAACAAGCTGTTCTTCGAAGACGAGGTTACGAAGGAAAAAGCCGAGGTCATGATGCTGTGATAGTGCCTGTTACGACGGTAGAGCTATTCAACGTGGTGCGCATCAAGCCGGAAGCTGCGGAACTTTTGCACGCCATCACCGAGCAGCAGTTGGCCGACTGGGAAGGCGAATGGGTGCCTGAGCTATTCAAGGCGATGCAGCGTCTCAGGAGAGCCGACGTCGAGCGGCGACAATGGCCGCAAAGCAGACACTGGGATTGGCGGAAGAAGGCGGCCGTGTTGCAGGGAATGTTGGCCAACCCTGGTTTCAGCATCGTTTGCGATGGCCTGACTCAAGGCATGATGATCGTCGATACGGTGAAGCACCAAGCTCGGATCGAAGGCCAGCAGGGGAAGCATCTCGTTTATGTGATGTTTGTTGAGAACGCACCCTGGAACCGGGCTGAGTTGTTTGATCCTCCGCGATATCGCGGCGTCGGCAGCATCCTGATCAGGGCCGCTGTTGCGCTGAGCGAAGAGTTGGAGTTTCATGGGCGGATCGGCCTTCATTCGCTGCCGCAAGCGAACGAATTTTACGCCAACACTTGCGGTATGACGGATCTGGGAGCCGATCCTGAACATGACAGCCTGCGCTACTTTGAGATGACACCAGAGCAGGCGCAGGCATTCATCGCGAAGGGGGCTTAGTAATGAAGATTGAAATCAGCAGAGAATGGTGCAGGCGGATGGCGCAGCAGGAGGGTGACGCCGAAATCGGAGCAGGCCGCCTGGCGGTTGATCCGGTGTTCGGTGGCGATCCCGGTTTCGATGAGGAAAGCCGCATCGAGGGTCCGAACGTCGCGTTCGGGCGTTTCGTCAGCCTGATGCGAAGACGACGTGGGATGAGTCTCGAACGGCTCGCTCAGGATGCGGATGTGGATATGGCCGATTTGGTGGAAATCGAGAGAGATCCATATCACAAACCGGAGTTGCGTACAGCCTGCCAACTGGCCAATTTTTTCGAAGTATCGCGTTCTGGGCTCATGCAGGTGGCTGGGCTCGCAGAGATGAAGGATGCGAAGTTGTTCGATGAAGGGGTTCGATTCGCCGCACGCTCGGAGCCGACCGCGAAATTGACGCCTGAAGAAGGGGCGGCGCTGGAAGCGTTTGTCGCAGTGCTCAGCGAGCGGAACTAGGGCCTGTTAACACTACCCGAGATGGCTCGGCAGAGCCATCTCGGGTAGTGTTAACAGGCCCTAGTGTACCGTCTCACAAATAGATTGACTGTTCAATGACATTCCGGCACCCTGCGAGGCATGCCACAGCCCATTCGCGCATTGAGCATCACCGCGGAGCAGCGGCGGACGTTGGAATCGGTGCTGAACCGGCCCACGGCGGCGCAGCGGGACCACCGGCGCGCTGCGATCGTGCTGCGCCGGGCGGACGGGCTGAGCCAGGCGGAGACGGCGCTGGAAGTGGGCGTCAGCCGCGCGACCGTGATCAAGTGGGAGCGGCGCTTCCGCGCGTCGGGCCCGGCGGGTTTGGCCGACGCCAAGGGCCGGGGACGCAAGCCGCGCATCGCTCCGGACGTGCGCGAGCGTATCATTCTCGGGGCGACGCGCCCGCCGCCGAACCGCAACCGCTGGTCGGTGAGGAGCATGGCCGGGGCGGCCGGGGTGTCCAAGGCGACCGTGCAACGGCTGTGGAGCGCCAACGACATCAAGCCGCACGCGACCCGCACGTTCAAGCTGTCCAACGACAAGCACTTCGAGAAGAAGTTCTGGGACGTGGTCGGGTTGTACCTGAATCCGCCGGACCGGGCGTTGGTGCTGTGTTGCGACGAGAAGAGCCAGTGCCAAGCCCTGGAACGCAGCCAGCCCGGCTTTCCCGTCATGCGCGGATACACCCGCACGCGGACGCACGACTACAAGCGCCACGGCACCGTCACGCTGTTCGCCGCGCTGTCGTATCTGGACGGCAAGATCTTCAGCCGCACCGCCGCCCGGCACACGCACCGGCAGTGGCTGGACTTCCTGCGCCAGTTGAACCGGGAGGCGCCGCCCGACGTGAGCTTGCACTTGATCGTGGACAACTACGCCACCCACAAGCACGCCAAGGTGAAGTCCTGGGTCAAATGGCACAACCAGCGCTTCCGCAAGGCGCACGGCATCGACCGGGTCGTCATGCACTTCACGCCCACGTCGAGTTCCTGGATGAACCTGGTGGAGCGTTTCTTCAGGGACCTCACCCAGGACGTCATTCGCGGCGGCAGCTTCCGCGGCGTCGGCGAGTTGGTCGAAACCATCACGGGTTATCTGGAGGAACGCAACCTGAACCCCAAGCCGTATGTCTGGAAACAATCCGGGCAGGCGATCCTGGCAAAAATCCAACGCGCCAGGGAAGCTCACGGGAAGATACATAGTGTATAGTCAATTACGAGACGCTACACTAGCGCAGGCGAAACATGACTTGGCTAAGAACCTCGTCCTTTCCAATAAACGGCCAAAGACATCGACGAGCGAGTGCCAGGGCAAGCGTCGCTTCGCTCCGACGGGCCGCAAATTGACGACGCCGTTCCAGCGACCGGTTCGCGATACTACGGTTCGGCCAACGGCGCATTTCCTGTAGCGCGAACGAATCGGCTAAAACGGTACTCGAGCAATTCCGGATAAGGCTTGTTCGCGTTGCTTCTGGGACGGTAGATCCGAGTCTGATGAAGCCGCTTCAATCCATGACGCAGCATCGGATACCGGTCTGGGGGTAGACTGATGGTGGTCCCAAAAGCGAATATGGGTCGAGTGGTGGAGGCAACTGAAATGGACAACTGGAATACGTGCCCGACCGTGGAACGGACGCCGGGCAAAGTCAGCGGCGCGTGGGTCTTCGCCGGTACGCGGATTCCACTGTCCGCGCTCTACGAGAACCTCGCCAGCGGAGCCACGATCGAGGATTTTGTCGAGTGGTTCCCCGGCGTCGATGAGCAACAGGTCCGCGCGGTGCTCGAACACGAGGCAAGGGCGCTGAAAACGGCAGCGGCGCCTTGAAGGTAAGTACCGCGTATACCCGCTATCGGGCCCGAAAAATAGCGACAGCCGAAACGGTCGTCACAGAGCCCTAATAACCCATGTCCAGTTTCTGGGCCTGACAGGCCAACTCGTCCAACGCACTCATTCGCTCGCGGTCTACTTGGCGTTTGTAGCCAAGCAGATCGCGCAACAGCACGCGCCGATGTGTGCCTACTTTACGATGACCAATCATTCCTGCTTCCAAGAGCTTGACCAGATGCGGTCGGGACACGTTCAAAATGTCGGCCGCCTGTTGCGTGGAGAGTTCAGCGTGCATCGGCATAATCGTGACCAAGTGTAGCTTTCTGGATCAAGGAGGCCAAGCACGAGATTCTGGAAAAGCAACAAAGACCTCACGCCAGCCGATAATCCATTTACGAGTCCAATGCTCCGCCATCAAGCGTCCTCACCGAAACGAGATAAAGTCAGCCGCGCGTGTGGATCGCCAATGGCACGCCCATGAGCCCCAGATGAAAATCGGTGGACCAGCACACCCTGACACCCCGCGTCTGCATCGTGTGCAACCCGAATGCATCGGCGAGGGTCAGTTGTTGATCGGGAAACCGGCGCACTACGGCCTGGGCGGCCTCGAGTTCTGGCGCCCCCACAGGGAGAACTTCCAGCGGGATCAATTCTTCGAGCAAAGCCAGGAAACGCATCGCCTGCGTATTGTCGTACCGCTTGAGAAACCACCCGTGGCCCTCGGCCACGACCAATGGCGACGTCACCAGTTTCGGCGGATCGGCAAACAGACGGACAAACAGCGGGTGCCAGGTGTCGGAGCGATCCGCAAAGGCGATGAAAGCCGAGGTGTCGACATAGGCCTCAGCGCTCCGCGCCATACACAACCTCGTCGACGCTCCCGCTGGACTGCGGGTCGCCGGACTCGACCATGCCGGCGTAGCGCATCCACGGTTTGGATCGATCCACAGGGAGCGCGCCCCGCAACGCCCGCCGCAGCAATTCCGCCAGCGATATCCCGAGCCTGGCCGCTTCGGTCTTGGCCGCCTGGTACTCGGTCTCCGACAAACTGATTTGGGTTCTGATCATGATAACAGCGTACCCGTGCGTGTTATCAGAGGCAAGCGTCGCTGCGCTCCGACGAGCCGCAAATTGGCGACGTCGTATCAGGGACCTGCTCGCGATATTACGGTGCAGCCAACGGAGCATTTCCCGCAGCGTTAACGAAGCGCGTATAACGATACTCGAGCAATTCCGGATTGGTGCCCCGATACGCATATCGGAACCGGGCTTCGCCGCTCGCGCGGTCATCGTAGGGCGCCTCTACGGCAGTACGTATCAACAGCGGCTTATGGATGCGAGCGACATCCCCGAGGTCGTGAATTGGTCGGACGCCCAGCGCGGCCGCTTCTATCGCCCCGTCAAGAAACAGTTACATTGCGCTTCGTCGCCGATGTGCTGGCTTGGTTCAAGCGAACTGCGCCTGGCGGTCGGGGACATCAGACCGCAATCAATCGCGCCCTGCGGCAGCACGTGCAGCGGAGAGACCAGAATCGGGAATGACAGCAGAAAACACTCAAAATGAGAATTGCTGCCACACGCCACTTGACTTTCTAGTTCGGAGACGGCATATAGATGGTGTCTCACCTGCCATGTGTAGGAGGAGCATTCGAAGCCGCCCTGGTCCGCCAGGGCGGCTTCAGCTATTCTGGGTATCGTCGCCCGCAGGCTGACCTGCTTGACGAAAATTGTCTCGCTCGCGGCGGAGTTGCATTATCCGCCCAGGCTGTTCGGTACAATAAGCAGTCTTGAGCAACCAGTAATCCCGGCGCTTGCTGAGTACCACCAAGTATTCCTCTTGATACCAGAGCAGCGTGTTGATCTCGCTGTTCCGCCTGTTCTCCCATTTGTCGATTCTCGGATGGACCTCGGCATTCTCGATGATCCATCTTATCCAGCGAAGGCGTTCGCACCGTCGCAATTCCGGTGTACGATCATCTTCGGAGCGCCCTTCCTGAACCAAATGCCAGAATGACGCCCAGCGTCCCGCCGTCTCTGGATGACGACGGCAAGACACCCCTTGTCCATGAAATCGCAGACCAGCCTGTGCGATGTCGTCAATAAAAATACCGTACAGTTCTTGTTCGTAAAGGTGCCAGTTGCCATGGAAGTCCAACAGCGGTGGAGGAACCGGCGGCGTCATCACCGATTCCTTATCGCGGTTGCCAAACCAGGATATTGAATTTGGTTGAAGCGAACGACGACGTGCAGGTGAGCGCCTGTTCGCCAAATCGTTCCTGGAGCCGAGCGATGATTGCTGTTTTTCCGCTATTTTCCGCCAGCCCTCGATGAGCATAGGTAAGCGCACCAATTAAGAGGTCGGCGATCTGCAATATCTCACTCTCGTGAGAGCGAATCTGCTGTACACGCTCTACGCATTCCCGGTCGAAATCGTAGAGGCTGCTGGCTAGAACTTTATGAAGCTTCCGTGTTTTCGAGGCGCCCCGCGTGTCCTTCATATCTAGATATATGCGGTAGTGTTGCGGAGCAACAAACACCGGCCGTAACATGGTGAAGTACATTTTGTAGTACCAGTCATCGTGCGACTGGTCAAAGCGGATATGATTGAGCTGCCCTTTGTCGGAAACCACAAGTCCACGAAACCGCCATCGATCATCGGTGAGAAAAAGATCGACTAGAGCCAGATAGAAATTCGCCTTTGCTGGCGATACCTTGGTCCACTTGACTTCAAAAGCGGATTTGAGGCCATGTTGTTTCTTGAGCGCTCGCAGACGTTCCGACAGATCTCGAACGAAACGCCTTTCACAAGTCACTGCGCCCAAAGCCATGACCGGAATGCGATCATGTTCAAGATGGCAACTTTCATCGCAATAAACATTAAATGTCTTTGGCTCGGTCATGCTGCATGCTCAATTTTGGTACCCGATTCCAGTGCTTCGTTCTCTAGAGCGTCGAGCAACCTGAAACGGGCATCGCCGCTGATGGTTAGGCTCGCTTCCAGACTGTCCAAAGCATCATCAATTCATTGACTTTGGCGACGATACGGTGCTGCTCGGCGATGTGTGGAACAGCAATGGCGGCGTGCATGCCCGATCCTCCGGCTTCGGCGGCAACCGTCCCCATCCACAACGACATCGTAACAACGCCTCCGCCAGAATTCCTCTTTCCGGGCCGTAGCCCCCCACGTCGTGGTCGATACGAAAATTGACCACCTTGCAGCGCGCCTGTGCCAGGTTTTTGCGCGGCATTCTTCGGAACGTATATCGATATACCGTGAAGGCCGTTGTAATCCCTTCCATTCTCGAATTCTTCCTTTAGAACATTAGCGAAACCTTATATCGGGGACGCGAACACGAGGCAGCCAATGCACCATCGGATACCGGTCTGCGGGTAGACTGATAGTGATCCCAAAAGAGAATATGGGCCGAGTGGCGGAGACGACTGAAATGGAAAACTGGAAAACATGCCCGGCCGTGGAACGGACGCCGGGCAAAGTCAGCGGCGCGTGGGTCTTCGCCGGTACGCGGATTCCACTGTCCGCGCTCTACGAAAACCTCGCCAGCGGAGCCACGATCGAAGAGTTTGTCGAGTGGTTTCCCGGCGTCGACGAGCAACAAGTCCGCACGGTGCTCGAACACGAGGCAAGGGCGCTGAAGACGGCACCGGCGCCTTGAAGGTATTGTTCGATCAGGGAACGGGCGCTCCGTTGCCCGCATCCTGCGCACTCCCGATTTCTCATCAACTGAACTTGACTACTTTCCGGACCCCTCCTCCGACGCCTGCCTCAAGTCCCGCGTATACCCGCATTCCGGCCAATTCGAACACCCCAGAAACCGCCCATATCGACCCATCCTCGTCTCCATCCAACCATCACAGTCAGGGCAAGGCTCCAGAAGCTCACCGCAATCGCGGCAACGCTGATCATCCCCCGCCCTCACCGCCAACCCAATCCCACAACTCGGACACGGCGGTCGCGTGAGCCGGCAATACGGCCAGTTGGAACAACCATAGAAAGTACCCCCGCTCCGTGGATTCTCCCGCCGCTCCAACCGTCCCTCCTTGCATTGGGGACACGGCACGTCAGCTTGCGGCAACCGGCCAAACACGTTCATGTCGTTTCGACCGTGCAGCAGTTCCCGGGCGAACGATGACGGCGGTCCGCCTTCGGCCAGCAGGTAGACCTGGCGTCGTGCGCGGGTGATGGCGACGTAGAGCAGGCGCCGCTCTTCGGCATTCGGGTGCGCTTCGGGCGCCGCCAGCACCAGGTCGAGCAGCGGATCGTCGGTGATCTCTGAGGGGAAGCCGTGTTTGCCGGAACACAGGCCGAGTACCACGGCATAGTCGGCCTCGAGGCCCTTCGAGCGATGCACGGTCCTGTAGGCAAGGCGAAGTCCCGGATATCGCTGTGCCAGGCGGCCCATGTTCCGGGGTCGCAAGTGTCGGTATCGGCCCAGTAGCAGCACGCTTGCGGTTCCGTCGTGGCGGCCGGCATCCTCGGCAATCCTGTCGAGCGCTTCCATCAGCAGGGAGGGGCCTTTCTGTTCCGGCAGGCCGAGATGCACGGCCGGGCGGTCCGACTTGCGCATCGGGCGAACGGTCTTGCGGATCTGCGCGGGGTTGCGCAGCACGAAGTCGGTCGCAAGCTTCGCGATGCGGTCATCGGTCCGGAACATGGTTTCCAGGTCGATACGCAGGTACTCGCCGAACCACGTTTCGAACTCGCGCATGACGGCGATATCGGATCCGCCGAACCGGTAGATGGCCTGCCAGTCGTCGCCGACGGCGAAGAGTTGGGCGTCGGGAGCATTGTCCAGCAACGCCTTGAGCAGCCTCGCCCGCGCCGGGGAGATGTCCTGGAACTCGTCGACCATGATGTATCCGAACGGACTGCGGTAGCGGCCCGACTCCACCAGGTCGGTGGCCCGGTTGATCATGTCGTGGAAATCGATCGTGCCGGAGCGGGTCAGCGATTCCTGGTAGCGCTCGAATACCGGCCGGAACACGGCCAGGAACGCTTCCGCCCGCTTGCGATCCGCGAGGGATGCCGCGCGTTGGGAGACTTCCGCGAAGGACAGCCGGGCACCCTTGAAGTGCTGCAGGAACGTCGCGAGCAGTCGCGTGAACGGGTCGATCCGGCCCTGTTGTTCGAGCACGCCGAACAGGTCGTCCCGGGGGATCGGCGAGAGGACGACGCCCTGGGCGCCGAGCTTTTTCGCCAGGTTGCGCAACAGGTTGCCATCGGCGTGCTCGTGGCTGAAGGTCTCGATCAGCACGGTGCCGTGCTCTTCATGGACCAGGCGCTTCCAATCCATCTCGCGGTGGTACTCGTCGTTGTCGACGAACGGCGCGGTCCTGCCCTCGGCGTCGATCCCGAAATGCTCGATGTAGATGCCGTGCTCGGGGAGATGGAAGTCGGGATGGTACTGGCGCTTGTCCGGCGTGGCGGTATCGTGCTCGTAGGCTGCTTCGTATTCGTAGGCGATGCCGTTGAGATAGAGGTAGTTCGCGATCTCGCATTCCTCGTAGCTCTTGACCTTCTCGCCCTTCAGGGAGCGAACGTCGTGGCGGCGGATGTAGTTCCAGTATTCGCCCCAGTTCCTGAACTCGTGCTCGCTCTTGTAGGGCGCGAACTGGTCGCGAAACCATGCAAGCAAGGTCCCCGACAGGCCGCCGTCGGCGAGCAGGTCGGCGACGATGCCCTTCAGGAGTTCGAACAGCGCGCGGTCGCTCTCGGCGGAGGGTGCAAGCGTGGGCCGCCTGCCTTCGGCCTGGCCGATGATTGCCAGGCCCAGGCTGTGGAATGTGCGCACCGTCACGTCGCGGGCTGCGGCTGGGCCGAGGCGTTTGCGGATCCGCTGCTGCATCTCGTGGCGGGCGTCGCGTGCGAAGGCCAGGAGCAGCAGTTCGGACGGGCGCCGGTAGCCCCGCTTGATGAGCCATCCGGCCTTGGCCACGATGACCGAGGTCTTGCCGCTGCCGGCTGCGGCGACGACCAGGTTGCGGTGGTCGTCGAGGACGACGGCGTGGCGCTGTTCCTCGGTGAGGGGCATGGCTTCGATGGTGTCGAACAGGGTGCGGGAGCGGGTTAGTTCGTTGGCGATGCGTGCCTTGTTTGCTTTTTCGCGGGCGCGGTCTGGGGATTCGAGGAAATCCAGGATGTCGCTCAGCATGCGGATTTCCGGGGTGTCGGAAAGTGAAGGTGGCCACCGGCCCACGAGGCCGCCGGCGGCCGACTGTGCGTCACGCGTGAGATCGCGGATATCGGCGATACGGACGTAGTTTGGGGGATCGGCGAGTTGCATTAGGCAGGCGTGGATGGAGCGTAGCGCCCCGATTTGTGGTGCCAGGGCGCGCCGCCACCAGTGGGCACGCGCGTTTTCCAGCGAGTCGCCGAGCGCGTCCGCAACTTCTTGTGCCAGACCCGACACGGTTGCCCTGCCCCCGGCGTGACGCAGCGATACGCTCGCCCAGTGGCGATAGTGCTTGACGCTTACGGCCTTCAGATCGCCGATGAGGAGGTCCCTTGAACGCAACGCGAAGCTCACTCTCACGACGTTCGCGTTCACTGCGGCCGCCCTGGCGGCGCGTGGTTCCAGGACGGCGAACAGCAACATCGCCAGTCCCGTTCGGCTGGCCTTGAAGGTGTGTCCGGCTTGCGAGGGTGGTTTAGGAGGACTTTGCCTGGCGCTCGGCGGTGCTTTGGAGGTGGCGGTCAATGCGTGGTGACTTGGGTATTGGTTTGAAATCTGTGGGGAGTTGGGTTTGTATCCGATAACCAGGCGCCTCGCAAATGACGCAGGCGCACCATACGGGCCTCGAATGGGCGGCAAAGTCAAGAATCTGTTCGATGCCTTTGCTTTAATTTCACCCATGTGAATCGCCCATCTTGACGGGTAGCATCTACAGAGACCCGCACGCTCGCTCGAATCCGCGGCCTCTTCCTGCAGAAACTCATGTCCGACGAAAACCAACTGTCAGTCATCGAAGTAACGGTGGTAGCCGTAGCTTGATCCACAGCAATGAATTCCAGCCCGCAGACTTCGTGATCACCAGTTCGGTGGCCGCCTTGCTTCGTACATATCTGTACGAATATCATGACCGGTAACGAATTCGTGCGCCGCGTGCGGCGGCTCGGGCGCGAGCGTGGCATCACCGTGCGCTTCGATAGTCGTCCGGGAAAGGTAAGCCACGGGCGACTGTACTTCGGGGAGCGCTTCGCCACCGTAAAGGACCGGCGCAAGGAGATCGGCGCGGGGCTCCATGCAGCAATGCTCCGGCAACTCGGGCTGAACTTCGAGGACCTTGAGCGACGTCAGCAGAGGAAAGCAGAATGAAGCAAACCCTGGCTTGGCCGGTGGACCTGCAACGGCAGGAAGACGGCACGATCCTCGTCTCGTTTCGGGATATTCCGGAGGCATTGACCGAGGGGGCGACTAAAGCAGACGCGCTCACGCAAGCTCGAGACTGCCTGATCGCGGCGCTTGGCGGCTATGTCGGGGAGCGGCGCCCGATCCCCCACCCGTCCGCGGCGCGCGGACGGGCGTCAGTGGCGCTGCCGGTACTGATGGCCGCCAAACTTGCGCTTTACGGCGCGATGCGGGCGCAGGGTGTGGGCAACACGGCGCTTGCCGCTCAACTCGGCGTCACGGAAGGCGCGGTCCGGCGCTTGATCGACCTCGACCACCGTTCGCACATCGGCCAAATCGAAACGGCGCTCCATGCCCTCGGACAACGGTTGACGGTCGCCACGCAAGCGGCGTAGTCAGTTTCTTCAGGGTTTGAATAAACCGTGCCGGACGGCACTGGGTATCGGTGGCCAGCAACAATGATGACCGTTCGAGACAACGATCAAGGCGCTGTTACCCCGCCGAACACCCAACTTACTTTGTCGATGGCCCACACGATGTCGATCCGGCTGCCACCGTCGCGCTTGGCCTCGCTTTGACTTCCACTAACAGCCGCGCCTGCTCGATCCGTCCAGAGGATGCTCAGGTCCTGTTCGAAGTCGGCGACCGGGTGCGGTTTTCGACCGCCGAGGGCACGCTGACCGGCACGGTGGAGAAGCTCAACCCGAAGCGCGCCAGGGTGAGTTGCGGTACCGTTGACTGGGCCGTTCCGTACATCCGACTCGAGCACGTTTGCCGTTCCACCGCGCAAGACCGCGAGGAACGCATGACGCGACTCAAGCACACTGCCGATCGCGCACGCGAACTCATGGACCGGCATGGGCTCGGCGAGTGGGCGCTACGCTTCAACGGCGCAAGGAAAAAGCTGGGCGAATGCCGCCCGCTGCAGAAGCTGATCCTGATCAGCCGGGTGCACGCCCTGAACGGGGCGCCCGGTCAGGTCACCGACACCATGCTGCACGAGATCGCCCACGCGCTCGCCGGACCGAAGGCGGGGCACGGCCCTGCCTGGAAGGCCATCGCCAGGCAGCTTGGCGCAATACCGAAGTCCTGCGCGCCCGAAAGCGACGAGGCGCGCAACGCCCGGGAAGCCGCCAGGGCGAAGTTCCGGTCCGGCGACGCAGTCACCTTCATCGCCCGTGGAGGCGTCAGAACCGGGACCATCGTTCGCATGAACCCCAAGCGCGCCAAGGTGCAATGCGACGATGTCATGTGGTCGGTACCCTACGCGCGGCTCAGATCGATACGAGCGACATCCCCGAGGTCGTGAATTGGGCTGGCTCAGGCAAGAGCGCGAAGCATTGTGTCGGGCCTCTCGCCCCAGGGCATTGGAGTGGTTACGCGAGCAATACGAGGCTAAACCCGCCATCGGACCAGAGACTGAACTACGGCTTCAATCCCCGGCGACCGCCATGGTCCTGCCGTGACGAGCCAGCACGGTCGGCGCCGGGTTCATCGACCCTGGCGCTTCGCCGCTTGCGAACCAGCTCGTATCGCGTGGCGCGCCCCGCGCCGGCACGGCTCACCAGGCCGGCGTCCAGAAGCCCGCGCATGATTCGTTGCGCCTTGCGTTCGTTGAATTCCAGGCGATCCATGAGCATCCGGGCGGTTATCGATTCCCTTCCCGCGGCGATGCCCCACGCCGCCTCCTGATCGGCGGTCAGTCGATCCATCACCGCCGGACCCGCAACATCAGCGGCGAGGGCGGCGGCGCTCCGGTAGAGTGTCAGTGTCAGGTAGGGAGCGTTCCACCCGTACCGCGGCAACGGCAGCCCCGCGTCCTCGGCGCCCATGCGGAGGGACTTGAGTCCCAGCCCCCGCTCCTCGGCGAGCGCCATGCGCGAGAATACGTAGTGAAGGATGGGGTTGCGGCTGAGCATGGGTGCATTGAACGATTGCATCTGCTCCAGCGTGACCGGTTCCACCGGCCGGCCAGGGCTCATGACCTCGATCATGTCCCGGGTCACGGTCAATTGGCACTTGGCCCCCTCGATGGAGTAGTCGCGGTGGATGATCGCGTTGACCACCGCCTCCCGAACCATCGTGAAGAGCTTTTCGTTGACCTCGACACGCCGCGCTCCGGAACGGTCGATGGGATTGGGCAGCTTGTCGCGCAACCATTGCAGCGCTTGCCCGGGCGCGAAAACCTGGGGACCATCGAAGTCCCGCACTTCCTCCCGGCCGTCGGCGTAGTGGATAGTGGCGAGCACTCCGGCCTGGGGCATGGCCGTGCGCGGCTCGCGGCCGAAAAGGAGGTACCCGAAGCCCGTCGGGGCCGGGCGATTGCCGGTGTTCTGCCGGAGCAGGCCGAGCTGAAGCAAACGGCGAATGAAGGTGGGAGAATCCATCGGTTCGCGAATCCCGGCGGCGGCCCGGTAACGGTCCAGCGCCTCGGTGGAAAGGTCGCGCATATCGGCGGCCGGGAGCGCGCTTTCCAGGGAAGACAGCATCACGGGCTGTCGTTTGGCCGATTCTTCCTCCTCCTCGGCACGCTGGCGCGCCTGCTCGAGGAATGAGCCATTGGCGTTCCTGATCTGCTGCTGAAGATCCAGATCGAACATGCGCACGGCAACGCCGTTGTCCTGAAGGTACCGGATGCCCCTGCGGTCCACTGTCGGGTCGGGGTCCTCGATGCCAACCCAGGCCTCCTTGATGCGCGCCAGGACGATACGCTCGGCACAACTCAGCTTGGGACGCCGGCGCGCCCCGGGGGCGCACGGCTCCAGCGTCGCGAACAGCACCGCGCCGTCCAGCCTGGACGCCCGCATCTTGCGCTCCAGCAGGGTGTATTCCGCATGATCGCCGTCCCGCAATTCTCCCCGGTGCGCGGTCTGCACATTGCCCTCCGGTCCCCACAGCACGGCGCCCACCACGGGACTCGCCTTGCCGTCCGCGCGGCGCTCCGCGACAGACTCGCCCATGACCTGGACCGCGCGTTCCATCAGTTGGCGGGCGTCGAATTGGGTGTCTTTGGGCATTGGGCTGGCTCAGGCAATGGCACGAAGAATTGTGTCGGGATTCTCGAACAATCCATTTGTATAACCATAATCCCGACAATAAGGCCATAATCTTGTCGGGATTTCAACGGAGCCTTTCTCAAACGCTGAAAATCCCGACAATCTGTCGGGATTTGTGTCGGGATTCTCGGGCAGTTCACCGCGGAAGCCGGTCTTTCCCCCAAGGCGTGATGCGCTCTGCGATCGACGAACCCGCTTCAATCTCCGCTCGACGCAGTTCCCAAGTCTTCTGCAGGTTCAACCAAAGCCGCGGCGTCGTTCCGAAATATCTCGCGAAGGATCTCACCGGGATGCACCGGCCGCATTCCGTTTTTCGCATACATCTTTTGATCTCCCTCAGTGACAATCCACGGTCTCCACGTCGCACGTCGGCAAGCTACCCGGGGACAATGTGTTTTTCGCAAAAGCCAGCGCGGGCATTACAGACTCAATACCAGCCGCAAACCATCTTCAACCTGTCGCAACACGGCGTCCGTGGCGTGACCGGCCCGTTCCGTGAGGAACCCCCTGTCGAGGGTAACGATTTGAGACACGTTCGACGTGAATTGGCCCGCGTGGAGGGAACTGGCGAGTCAAGGCTGATGGCTACTGGGGGAAACGATCATGAAGTCCCCATCGCAGTCTGCAACCGCAAGGGAAATCCCCAGACTGGCCAAGAGTGCACCGTCCTCAGCCGGCACCCCCAACCAATTCCTCCGTCCACGTCCCATCCCATTCGACGACCTCATAACGATCGGTCACCGGGAATCCGGGTGGACGCGCCTCCCCCAGGCGCGGGTCGAACTCCAGCCGCGTGCGGAACCGCGGCTCCGTCGCCGAGAGGCTGCCGGCCGCGACGCTGCCGTACACGTGCAGCGTGCCGCCTCCCCGCGAGCGGTAGTTGCGGACGAGGAAGCGGCGCTTCGCCAGGACCGCCGCGTGCACCGTCACGTCGCCCGGTCCCGTGAGCCGGGACTCGGCGACCGCCACGTTGCGGTCCGCGATCAGCCCGACATAGTCATCGCTGTCGGGATTGACGCGCGGGTCGTCGGCGTAGAGCAGATCGTCCCCGATGACGATGTCGTTGGGCGCGTACACCAGCACCTTGCCGTTCACGACGCCGCTCACGCGCAGCGAAACGCCCTTGTCGCCGAGCAGGTAGTGGGGTTCGTTGGAGACGCGGATGCGGTGACCCGACATTTCACCCTTGAGGTAAGCCCAGGAAAAGCTCCCGTCCGCGTGAAAGGCGATCTCCGCGTCGGCCGCGAAGCGGTGCACGCGCTCGGCCGGGACGTTGCCGATTTCGTCAAGGGCCACGAACTGCCGCGGCAACAGGATTCGTTTGACCCGCGTCTCCAGCCCGCCGAGAAACACCTCCTCGCGCCGCACGAAGCGCTCGGAGTTCGACGTGTTGATCCGGCGTGCCGTCGTCACCTTGCCATGAAAGGTCGGCTGCACGCCCCCGCTCCTGGAAACGAAGATCTCGGAGTTTGAATGGAACCGGCCGTCGATCTCGTCATCATGAATTTGCACGTCCGGATCCCAGCGGTCGACGAATTGCGCGAAGCTCGAGAACGCGAGTCGCTGCATGCGCATTTGCGTGGACCAGCGGCGACCGTCCCGCTCCGTGCCGACCTCGACGATCATCTGGTCCATGCCCATGTTGTCGTCGGCCGCGTTGCGGGTAATTCTGGCGCTGTAGGTGCGCCCGTCGTGCTCCCAGGAAAGCGGTTCGCCGGTGACGGCATCGGCGGCGTTCGACCACTCGGCCACCTTGTCGTCGAGCATCTGGTGCTCGCCTGTTGCGAGCGGTGCGATGTCGGGTTCCCTGAACGTCGAAAAGTCGGGCAGGGGCGACGGGACGGCCGCGACGAGTTCGGCCTCGAGCATCGATGGCAGCGGTGCGTGGCGCGGCGGTGATTCGTTCGATAACGGCAGGTCCCGAGCCCATGTCACCGCTTGAGTTTGCGGTAACTGTTGAGGCTGCGGGGGCTCGGGGGGCTCCGAAGCCTCGAACGACCGCGGAGGCTCGCGAGGCTGCGGCGGCACCGGAACCCGCGGCACCGCCCGAGACTGTTCGAGCGTGCGGTCCTCCGCCGGCCCGGATGCATTCGGCAGCTCATTCTCATCGCCCGCATCCACCGGCAGGCTCGCCGCCAATGCATCCTCGGCATGGCCCGCCATGGGCTCGGGCTCATCGGCCACCGCTTCGGCGTCCCGCACGGGTCCGCCGTCGCCGTGACCGTCATCCAGCAGAACGAATTCGGCGAAGACGACGCCCGACGACGTTTCCGATGACGGGTCGTACCGCGGATACAGCGTCACGGCCCCGGCCGCCAACAGCACGTGCAGCCCCACGGACACGAAGAGGGCGCGGCGCCTCGCCCCGCCCGACTCGCCGAGTCGCCAAACTCCCGTTCTTGTGTTTTTCGACATATCCGCACCACTGACGATAACGCTCGTCACTCATGCCGTCCAGATGTCGCGATGCCGGATGCGTCAGCAATCAACCGGGACCGAGTGTCAACGGCAATCGAAAACTGAACTACTATTGGCGTGTTCGGTAAGTTAAGGTCCGGCCCGGAAGCGCCTCAAGGGTGTCCGGGAGATTGGCGAGGCGCGTTTGACGGCCACTGGCTTTCTTAACGATGCCTTGTATGGAACATTACGTAACTCATTGAGTTTACGTCCGCACGATGTTCCTTCCGCGACAGCGGGGCGGCGTGTCGCCATGATCGCCATAGGAGACGATGTCATGAATCACGGGAGCCGAAAGCCGTTTCACCAATCTGTTCTGGCGTTGATGTCGTTTATTCCGGGCACGGCATTGCTGGCGCAGTCGATCACCGTGGTGTCCTGGGGCGGCTCCTACGCGCGGGCCAGTCAGGAGGCGTACCACAAGCCGTTCACCGAAGAAACGGGCATTGAAGTCCGGCTGGAAGACTACAACGGCGGTCTGGCGCAAGTTCGCGCGCAAGTCGATTCGGGGTCAGTGTATTGGGACGTGGTGGACCTGAATCAGGACGACGCCATCCGCGGCTGCGACGAAGGCCTGTTCGAGCTCATAGCCCCCTCGGACCTGGCGCCCGGCGCCGATGGGTCGAGCCCGCAGGAGGACTATTACCCCGACATGCTCGGCGAGTGCGGCATGGGGCTCCTGTTCTATTCCACCGTGTACGCCTATGACTCCGAGATTCTCAGCGGGCAACCGCCGCGGACCATCGACGATTTCTTCGACCTGGAACGCTTTCCGGGCCGGCGCGGCATGCGCCGCACGCCAGCGGTGAACATGGAGTTCGCGCTCCTGGCCGACGGCGTGCCGGTGGACGAGGTATACGCTGTCCTCGACACCGAAGAAGGCTTGGACCGGGCGTTCCGCAAGCTCGACACCATCAAGGACCAGGTCGTGTGGTGGGAAGCGGGCGCCCAGCCCCCGCAGATGCTGGCCGACGGCGAAGTGCTCATGACCACGGCGTACAACGGTCGCATCTTCAACGCCCAGGTATTGGAGAACCAGCCGTTCGTGATCGTCTGGGACGGGCAGGTCCTGGATTTCGGCCAACTGGCGGTGCTGGCCGGCACGCCCCGGCTGGATGCCGCGATGCGGTTCATCGAATTCGCCTCCCGTCCGTCCTCGATGGCCCGCGTCGGAGGGTACATCGCCTACAGTCCGGCACGAAGGTCGGCCGAGGGCCTGGTCACGACGCACTTCGAAACGGGCATCGAAATGAGGCCGCACATGCCCAACACGCCGGAGCACACCGGGCGCGCCATGCACAGCGACTTTCGTTGGTGGAGCGACAATGGCGATGAAATGAACGAGCGCTTCATCGTGTGGTTGTCCCGATAGTCTGCCCAAGCGTGGACTCCGGCACGCCATCAACCACGGCCGATGCCCACATGTCTCCATGGCGACCGGAACGTTCGGGATCGTTTCCGGACCAGGGCCCGTGCCTTGCTGGCAATGGGGATCAACCGGTAAAGCGCGTTCATGATCGGCGCCTTCGAATACGTTTGCCAGATGACGAGTTCGAATCCTGTTTCGCGGAGCAGGTACCGGAACGATCGGCGGCAGAACTCGTTGCAGTGGCCCGGTCGCCAGTCCTGCGCGTACTTGCCGCGCTGCAGCCCCAAGTTCTTGCGGAAACGCTTGTACACGTAGCTCAGGGAACGCGTATTCGGAAACTCCAGCAGCGCCAGACCGTTGTCGGTGAGCAGGCCGTCGATCTTGCGCATGGCCAGGACGGGATCCGGCAAATGCTCCAGGACATGGCGCAGCACCACCACGTCGTATACGTCGTTGTCGGGATTTTCGTAGTCGAGAAAGTCGCCGGCGATGACATCGATACCCTGGTCCTCGGCTATGTCGCGCGCGGCCTTCTCCGTCAATTCCATACCTCGCACGCGCCACCCTTCCTTGCGCGCCAGGTAAAGCAGGCCGCCGTTCCCGCAGCCGATGTCCAGGATCGCGCCGGGATTGCCGGCGTGCCGGCGCAGAAACGCCCAGCTCTCCCGGATGTCCCTGTTGGTCTTGCGATGCGGGTCTTCGGGGCTGACGTAGGTTGCCACGTACTGGGCCTGGTCCATGCCGCAGTCGAGATCGTAGTTCCACAGACCGCAACGACCGCAGCGGTAGTAGTCCAGGTCGCGGTTGCGTCCTTCCCGCATCCAAAGAGTCAGTTTGTCGCTCCCGCAGAGCCGGCACGCCTCCAACATCGATGGTCCCTTGCACTCCGTCAGATCGATGGATAGCCACCTGGAAGGCCAATGGTAGCAATTCACCGGGCCGGTTCGACCGCCATCCGGTCGAAATGTGCATTCAAGCGGTCGGCTTTTGTCCGTGACGAGGAAGCGCCTCGGCTTCGCAGATACTCAAAGTAGACCAATGCCGGCATGTTGCGGCGCTCATGAACGATACGCAGAATCACGGGTTCATCGTCCGCCGCGGCGATGCGGGCGAAAAAATGACGTGTCGCTTGTATGTCGGCGAGCGCAATCCCGGTGCGAAGAGGATTCGGTCGCGCCCGCATCGAGGACGGTTGTCCGGGCCGCCAAAATAGCGGTACCCGACTCATTCTGTTAGTTTCCCCGCACCCGAAACAGGCACAGCCCCTCCCGCATGCTCTACCGCGCCCTCGTTCGATTTCTGACCCTGGTCGCCCGCACGTTCTACAAGCGAATCGAGGTCGTGGGCCTTGCGAATGTCCCCACCGAGGGCGCCGTCCTCCTCGCCGGCAATCACCCCAACGCATTGATCGACGGGCTGCTGCTGATGAGCCATGCGGGCCGCACGCCCGTGCATTTTCTCGGCAACGCGAAACTGTGGAAAATCCCCCTCCTCGCCCGGCTGTTGGACACGCTCGGCGCCGTCCCCGTGAAACGCCGCGAGGAACACGGCCCCGACGCGGATAACCGGCACGCCTTCGACCGTGTCGACGAGGTTCTGGCGCGCGGCGGCTGCGTGGCGATCTTCCCCGAGGGCATCAGCCACACGGCCAGCAAGCTCTCCAGGCTCAAGACCGGTACCGCAAGAATGGCTCTGGGCGCCGCCGCGCACCGCAACGCGGACGTCGCGATCGTCCCGTTCGGCCTGACCTACCTCGACCGTCATCGCTTCAGAAGTCAGGTCCTGCTGCACTTCGGGCCGCCGATGCCGATCGATGAGCGCCGAGTGAAGGCTTACAGGACCGACAGCGTGGAGACCGTACGACAACTCACCTCGGAACTGCGTGAGCGGCTCTCGCGCGTCACATTGAATGCGCCGGACTGGGCCACGTTGCGGTTCATTCACGCCGCACGGCGTTTGTACAAACCGATGTCGGCGAATCTCACGCCCTCGACATATGTCGCCCTCAGCCGCCGCTTGGTGGAGCACTACGCGCGGTTCGCCGGCGAGCCGGATATTCAGCGGCTGCGCGCCGAAATCGAGACGTACCAGTCACGGTTGGAACTGCTGGGACTGAAGGACCATCAACTCAATCACCCGGTCAGCGCGCGCATCGCCATGACGAGGATCATCTGGCGCACGGCCCTGGTCCTGATGCTGTTGCCGCTTGCACTGCCGGGCGCGATCGTCGTGCTGCCGGTCGCCTGGCTCGCCGCTACGGTGAGTTCCTGGTACAGCTACGATGTCGACGACATCGCCACCCTGAAGGTCACGACGGCGGTTCCGATTCTGCTTGTGGCCTATACGCTCGCCACGGTCGCGGCCGGGCTGGCCTTCGGGTGGGTCTGGGCGCTGCTGGCGGTGCTCCTGGTCCCGATCAGCTTGTCCGCCACCCTGTTCGTGCTGGAAAAACAGGCCCGGCTACTCGTTTCGATACGCACCGTATTTCGCCTGGCGTGGTTGCGTAGCGATATCGAAGCGTTGGCCAACGAGAGAACAAAGCTGGTGAGCGAAGTGCGAATCGCCGTCGACCGGTACGCCGACCCCCGCATAAGGCGAATATTCGACGCCTCGGACTTCAGCGGAGGACAGTAAGCGATTTGGTGACGCCCGTTCCTGGCTTGAGTGGCGCGTTCAGAAGCGGCAACCGGTCGACCGATCCATCCATCGCTGCAACCACGCAATCGGCCCAAATCGTTTCATTTCCCATGAAACGATTCTCTATCGCTTCCAAAAAATATCCTGCAAATCAGGCACATAATCGTTTCACGGCTTCGAAAATTCATTTCATGCCGCGCACCGACAAGGCCATATTCGACTACATCCGCCTAATAGACCTCGCAGTCGTAAGGTTCGATCTCCTCGCCCAGCGCGAGCCAGTGTCCGGAAATGGTGGCAGGCTCGGTGAAGACGACCGGATCGACGGTGGTGATGTGGTAGTCGATGCGGCTCTGGTCGTCGCTCAGGGTGAAGCGTTCGGTGACCTCGGCGGCGGCGCTTTGGGGCGTGCCGCGGGTGTCGTAGTAGTTCCAGTCGATATGCGTGGTTTCGACGACCAGGGTGTTGTCTTCCCAATGGCCGATCGAGTAACCGAGCCGTGAGGGAACCACGTCTTGCGGAGGCGCCGTTCGATCCATGTGAATGGTTCGAACGAGATCGTACATCTCCAGGCGAATCGATATTTCGCTGCCCTCATCCACGAATTCATACGGATGCGGGTACCACATGAGCCGCGGCATGCCGGACGGTTCGCACCGAACCGAGAAATTGTCGAGCGGATCGAATTTCTCTCTTTCCGCCAGGGCGAACTCCGTCAGCGGCGTGTGCATTTCGCGCCGGTTGACCTGCGGAATGCTCCAGACCCGAAATATCCCCCTGTTCTCGGCGACTGTATCCTCCAGCACGTCATCGAACTGGCTGGTCACGCCGTCCCTGATCAGGAAGAAATGCTCCCCGTCCGCGAGCACCATCTCGGCGGCCAGGAAATCCGCGCCGTCGATAGTCGATTCGTGCCCGCCCACCACGACACGATCTCCAACCTGGATGCGGTCCCGCGTGAATCCCGCGCGAACCAGGTAGTAGATCGAGTTGGTCTCGATACCCACAAGCTCTTCCACACCCGCGTCATTCTCCGTCCGCAAGGATAATTTGACGTGCGGATTCCGCCACTGCAATTCGACGACTTCACCTTCCATCTCCGTGAACTCGTCGGAGAAATAGGCCTGGGAGTGATGGCTTTGCACGGCGCCCGGCAGGAAGAACGCTACCGACAGCACAACGGGCCAGGCTGATTTCCCTCCGATGGCTCCAAGAGTAGCCGATAGGCGGATCAGGTTTTGCATGGCGCTAATTCTCCTGCCAGGCTAGCTGTCTGTCTGTCTGGCTCGCTGGCGATCATAATACGCAGAGGAGTCTACCTGCAGGCCTATCCAAAAGTCCCGGTCCGGTTGGTTCCGGTGAGGCTGAGCGATGGGTCCGACGGGGATGTGTGGCTGTAGCGGAGGGGTCGCCGGTCGGTCCAGGGCGGTGGGGAGGCGTTGAGCGGGTTTGCTCGGGGGTATGGGTTGGTGCCTGGGCGCTGAGTAGGCGCGGCGCGCACGGGGATGCCGCGGCGCGGCCGGGCGGTGCGCCGTCGGGGGTCCGCGGGGTGCCCGGTCAGGGCGGCGCGGGGGTCAGGATGGCGTCGAGCGCATCCTGCGGGCGTGCGGCGTAGTGGCGGTTTGCCTGGGGGATGTAGTCGAAGTGGCCGATCGCGCGCACGATGGAGATCGCGGCGTTGCTGAGCGCCGCCAGGTTTTGCGGCAGATGCCCGGCCGCGGCGCGGCAGCGGTCCTCGTCGTAGCTGAAGTCGCGCACGTAGTGAACCCGGTTCTCCACTTCCCAGTGGCGGCGCACGATGTTCAACAGTTCGTCGGGTCCGGCCTCCTCGACGCCGAGCGAGGTGAGCCCGTAGGCGATCTCGCGGGTGCTTTCCCCGGTCTTGACCACGACGCGCTCGCGCTGCACGCGCAGCGCCTGACGGCGTGCGGGCAGATCGCACCGCCCGTCCCACTTGGCGGGCGTGAGGTCGAAGGCCGCGCAGCGGCGGGTCTCCAGCCGCCCATGGGCCTTGTGCAGCGCCTCGGCGCTCCAGCGCGCCTGGCTCCAGTCGATGTCCGCCAGGTCCTCGCGAATGCTCGGCTGGTTGCCCTTCACGGCGGTGATCGCGTAGTCGGCCTTGCACTCCTCCACCAAGCAGCGCGCCGTGTCGTGTTGGGCGTGGATGGCGTCGAGCGTGACGACGCGCCCGGCGAGGTCCAGTTGCCGCGCCAGTTCGCGCACCGCCGGGATCTCGTTGCTTTTGGCGCCGATGCGCACCTGCCCGAGCACCAGGCCGCTGCCGTGCTCCACCGCGGCCACCATCATCTGGCGTTCGCCCTCGGTCCGCCTGGAGGCGCCGCGCACGTCCTTGCCGTCCATGGCCACCGGCGCAAGCCCGGCATGCTGGGCGCTCCAGGCGCGCAGCGCCCGATCCAGAGTGTCCGGCGGCAGCTTCGAGAGGATGTAATGGAAGGTCGAGGCAGCGGGCACTGTGTAGCACTGGCGCGTCGGGCTGAAGAACCCGCCCACCGCACGGCGCTGCGCCTCGTCGAGCCGGGCGGCGAACTCCCCGAACGCGCTCACGCCGCGATACCCGGCCAGGCGCGCCGCGATCATGATCGTCAGGTAGCTCGCCAAGCTGTAGCGCTGCCCGCGCCGTTTGCGAAAATCCTCCATCTCCCCGAGAAAGTCGTGAAGACTGCGCAATTGCCCCGCCGGCATCGGCGCCTCGCGCACCTCCACGGGCTCGCGCCCATCGCGTAGCGCCTCGCGGGCGCCGGCTTCAAGCTCGTACACGTAAACCTCCTTGGGCTGGCCGTGCTCGCGCCACCGCGCCGGGCTGCCGTACACCCGCGAATAACCGCGCGTCAGGCCCAGCATCCGCCAGTTCGACGCCCGGTAGCAAACCCCCGAAAACCGCGACGGGTCCACGAACGTCTCCGCCAACAGCACCGGGAAACCGTGCATCGCGCGCATGTCCCCCGACAGCCGGCGCAGACTCAGACCCAGCACCCGAGAGGCCAGGTTGCGTACCTCCCCCTTGCCCACCAGCAACGCGAAACGGCTGTTGTTCGCGATCAGCTTCAGCCGCCGAAACTGCCGCTCCGGCGGCCAACCCAGCCACTCGTCCCGAACCCCGACCTTGAACGCGCCCGCCGTCCAGCCCAGCAGCGCAACCCGGCTCCCGCCGCATACCGCCACGTGACGCAGCGACTGACCGAACAATCCCTTGTACGGCAAATAGTGAAACTCCCTCATCAGCGCGTCCCAACGCCGCCGCTCCGCCACGCCGCGCACCGGGCGCACCCACACATCGCGCAACTTCAACCGGCCACGGGAAAACACCGAGATCACCATGACCCCCTTTATGCCACAACGACTTCTGAATAGCCAGACCTTGCACAGCCTGACCGCTTCCCTCACCGTTTACAGCCTCAGGCTATACGCCCCGACTTTTGGAGAGCCCTGAGTCTACCTGCTAGCCGGCGCTCCGGACTAGAACCGAAATTCAAGCGTCGCCCCGAGCTCCGTGGGCGCCCTCGGCAACACGTTGAAGTTCGTCACGCCGCCCGGCGATGCATTGTAGTCCGTGGAGAACTCCACGACCCGGGGCGTATCGTCATCGGTGAGATTGCGTCCCCAGATGCGCACGTTCCAGGGGCCGTTGCCGAAGCTGACGCTGCCATTGAGCGTCTGCGTTTCCGGCAAGGCGGCCATGTTGACGACGTCCAGCCACTGCTCGCCGACCAGCCGATAGTCCAGTCGCGCCATCAGGTCCCAGCCGGTGCCGGCCAGCGTGGTCCGGTAGGTGCTCGCGACAACGTAGGCGATATCGGGCTGGCGGCTGAACTCGTTTCCGGAGACGTCGACGCAGTCGATCAGCACGCCCGATCCATCGCCGATCTCGTTCGTCGGCGCAAGTCCAATGCCGCCGACGCTCGTGGAATCGCAGTATTCCTCGAATTCGGAGCCCTGGAGCGTGAAACTGCCGCTGAGTTCCCAGTTGTCGTTCAGGAACCAGCGGGTCTCGGCTTCAATGCCGTTGACATGGGCGCTTCCAAGATCCAGGAACGCTCTCGCCGAATAGGCCCTCGCGGTCAGTCCGGGCAAATACATAGGCTCCGGTCCCACCATGCCCGTATCCTGCCAGAGGGTGATCACGTCGAACGGGATGGTTCCGATCTGATTGTAGTGTTCCCAGTCCATCCGGTAGAGCGCGGCGGATAGCTGTACCCGGCCGTCCGCCAGCGAAGCCTTGATGCCGACCTCCGAATTGATGATTTCCTCCTGGGCATACGTCAGTACGCTGTCCAGGCTGAAATCGATGTAGCCGAGGGACGTCGCGTGCTCATGGGCAGCCACGGTGTCCGGACTCGCGACAGACGCATTGACACCGGCCGGATTGACGCCCTTGGCGATCTGGCCGTAGACGTTGATTCCGTTGTCCAGGGTGTGATTGATCGATATGCGCGGCAGAACTGCGGTCGAGGTGTTGACAAAGAACTCATTCGTAATCGTATTGAGATTGGCCATGTCCTCGGTCTGGTACCTGCCCTCGAACGAAATTGTCGTACGGTCCGAAATGTTGTAGCTCAGGTTCGCGAATATCGCCGCGTTCTGTGAATTTTCGGAGAGGATCAGGAAGGGATTGATGGAACCTCCCTCCACGATAACCGCGTATCGATTGTAGAGCTGCGAATCGAAGTTGTAGTCATAGTAGGAGGCGCCCAGAGTCCAGGTGAAACGGTCGCTGCCCGCGGAAAGCCAGCGAACTTCCAGCATGGATTCGTCGATTTCGGTGGGGTCGGATATGTGCCTGACCTGCCGGCCCGACGCCATGGCGGAGCCGGGAGCAATGGTCAGCGGCGCGTTGCTGCGATCGCGGTCGAACCAACGGCGATAGGTCTCGTCGCCAAGAAACGCCAGGACCTGAAGATCGCCGGAGTCAAAGCCGACGGTAAATTCGCCTTGCAGCCGGTCGCGTATGTTGATCGACGTCGGGTCGAAGCGATATTGCGCCGCCACAGCCCGGTCGGCATCCGTGTACGGCGCGCCCAGGAACGGGGCCACGGTGTCCGCGTTGGTTTGCACGCCGCCCACGGGTGTCGACGCGTCGCAGTTGAACACGCCCCGGATGTATTGCCGGCCGGTGCGGCTGGTGAAATTGCTGCACCTGGCCTGCTCCTCGGCGCTGATGAAGTAGCGCAGGGGAATGTCGTCGTCCGTCTCCGTATGCCGGAGTTGCACCTCGCCGGAAAACCGGTCGTTCGGGGCAAACGCCAACTTGCCGCTGATGAAATCCGTACTGTTGCCACCGACATGGAAACCCTCTGATGACACCCAGTCGTCAGCCCCGTCGAAGGCGTCGGACCTGGCCGTGAACGTGTAGCCCAGGGTGTCGCTGATCGGCCCGGAGAGCTCGATCTGCAGAGCGTTTCGACCCAGTTGCGAGCCGCTTGCTTCGATCTTGCCGGCGAATTCATCGCCCGGGTCCTGGGTTACGTAGTTGATGGCCCCTGCGAATGTGGCGCGCCCAAAGGCCGCGCTCTGAGGGCCGCGAAACACCTCGATCCTCTCGACGCCGGCGAAACCCACGGAGCCAGCGGCGCCAATCATCGGCAGGCCATCGATAAACGACGTCACTTTCTGCCGTGTCGTTGCGGTATTGTTCGACTGGACACCGCGCACGGCGGGTTGAGAGCCGATCCGATCGTGCTCGACATCGAAGTCCAGTCCGGGGGATAGCTCGAAGAAATCTCTTGGCTCGACGATGCCCGCTTCGTCGATCAGGTTGCTGGAGAAAACCGAAATCGAGACGGGAACTTCCAGGAGGTTCTCTTCGCGCTTCCTGGCGGTCACGACTACTTCTTCAAGCAATGGCAGGCGCGCGGTCTCCTCCGCGACCGAGTCTCCGATCTGCGTTTGACCCACGGCTGTCGATGCCACGAACAGGCTCGCTACCGCCGCGACCAGCCTGTCCGGGAATGAAGTGTTTACTGGCTGCATATTCTCGTCCTCGTTCTCTTGCACTTCCTGATAATCGGCCTCGCCGTTGTGCGAGATACTGATTACGCGTTGATTGGAGAGGTCGCCGGAAAGAGTCGTACCCTCAAGCAGCACATCCAATGCCTGGGGCAATGTATATCGGCCCAAAACGCCATTGGCCTGTTGAGCCGCGGCCAGATCGTACCGGTACAGCGTGATTGCGCCGGTCTGTTCCGCCAATTGTTCAAGCGACGTCGCGGCATCCTGTTGCGGTATGTCTATGTCATAGACGGGTTCCTGCGCCTTTGCCTGGGACAATCCCAGCAATATCGCTGCACAGGCCCCTGCCAGACGAAGATTTGCGGCGTTAGCGCGACTTGGTCCCCTTTTGTTTCTGTACGACATTCCCGGAGCGCTTCGAATCTTCCGCAGCGACCCCGTCAGTTAGATGACTGACGCGGGGCCGAAATGTGTAATGAAGTCAGGAATAGTTTTTCAGATTGTCGTCGAGACCAGATTTTTCGAAAATAGAGCGGCGTACCGTAATCCATCATTTTCAGTTTCCATCGGAAACAATGATTTGACTGTTCGATGCGCGAATGACACGCAACCCGAAATCATTTTCCAGCGCGTCAAGCATGATGTCGGTTTCGCCCACCGGGAAGCGGCCCCCGATCCGAATCGATCGTACGTCGGGGTCTGAAAACTCGATCGATACGGGCGTATAGCGGCTGATCTGCTGCACGACATCCTCAAGCGGTTCTCCGGAAAAGATCAACACACCTTCTCGCCAGGACAGAAGTTTCGACAATTCCCTGTCTTCAACCACTCTCAGATCGTTCAGGACCCCGCCCGAGCTGGCCTCTTCGTCCACCCGCGTGATTGTTGCGGCCTGGCCGGCTACAAGATCCCCCAATGTGCTGACGGGTGTGTTCCGAGCCGCGAGATCCGAGTCCGTGTCGAGTGGCCCATGAGTCGACGCCAGGTTCACACGGCCTTCCGTCACGGTGACGTCCACCAGGTCGCCCCTCAGATAGACCGCGAATGCAGTCCCCACCGCTTCGATGCGTCCCATCCCCGCAAAAACCCGAAACGGCTTTTCATCGTTCTCCTCGACGGAGAAATGAGCTTCACCCTGCAACAGATGGATGTTGCGAAAGTTCTGATCGTAAGCGACCCGAATCTGCGTGTTGGTGTTGAGCAGGACCACGGAACCGTCGACCAGCGTCGCCGACGTCTGTTCGCCGATAGCCGTTGCGTAGAAACCGTTCGTGTCCGCAATGGGGTCCGGGGCGTACCAATGGAACGCCCCGGCAGCCAGACCGACGATGACCGCGGCGGTAAGCGCTCCACGGCGTGCTCTCGACCATGTTGTACCGGATGACCAGCGCCTGCTCCTGCGAGGTTGCGCAAGCGGCACGGCGAGTTCCGTCAGCACGTTCAGCTTGTCCCACTCCTCCGCTAGCTGCCGGATGCGCCTGGCATGCCGGCGGCTGGAGTGCGCCCATTCTGAAAACTGGTCGAGTTCGTCCTTCGAGAGCGGATCGTCCGCATCGAAACGAATGAGCCACTCGACCGCTTCCGCATCGATGGATCCCCGATCCTTGAAATCTACAACTCTCTTCATTTCTTCCTGCGAATGTCTCTCAACGCTCCGGACGGGGTTTCCGGCCTGTCCTGCCGGGAAACCGCCTCGCAAACCAATACGCCCTGACGAAGATATTTTGCAACCGAACTCACCGACAGCGACATCCGCTCCGCGATCTCCTTGTGGCGCAACCCATGAACCTTTCGCAACAGGAATACTTCCCTGCACTTGTCGGATAACGTCGCTATGGCATCGCAATAGAGCCCCAGAATTTCCTGGGCTTCGAACTCCTGGTCAACCGATGCTTCGGCGCCCGCAGTCAAAGGGACGCCGGTTTCTTCAAGGTAGTCCGTGATCTGTCTCGATTTCCTCGTAAGCTCGGTCAACGCCACGTTCTTGGCAACCTGGAACAGGAAACCCTTCGGATGCTCGATCTCGTTCGTCTGTTCGCGCACATACGCTCGCAGATAGGTCTCCTGAACAACATCCTCGATATCCTGCTGCCTGGCGAAATATCGCCTCAGAAACTTTGCGAGGAAATCGCGGTTCTTGACGAACGCCGCCGATACCGGCGACAAGCGATCCTCGTTTCTGATGTCGCGGGGCATACTCCTCCTCTTGGTATGGGAGACTGGCGAAGCGCTAAAACATGTAATCGATTCCCCAAAAAACCGGGGCTTGTGTGCCAGTTTACTCTGTAGTTTCCTCGTTTTCCCGCTTGCTCTACCAAAACTTTTCGGTGACTAGAAACTATAGGCACCTCGCAACCCGATGGTCCTTGGAATACGCGGTTGAATCGAGTAGTTGCTGAGACCGAATGGCCCGAACACATTCAGGATATTGACGTCGTTACCCCCGCCAAACTGGCGCGGTGTGTCGTCATCGAACACATTATTGACGTAGACGGCGCCATTCCAGGAGTCGGCCGACACACGCAATGAGAGGTTCAGCGTCGTGACCGCGGGCGTCTTGCCCACGTTCATCACATCCCGGAACTGCTCGCCTTCGTAACGAATATCCGCTCGCGCATTCAGCCGCAGGCCGCTGGCCAGGGTCATGGTGTAGTTCGGGCTGATCGTGTACGTGATGTCCGGCTGAAGATTGATGTCAAATCCCTCGACCAGGTTGCAGGAGGCAAGCACGCCATCGGACTCCGGCGTCAGGACTGGATTGCCGGCAACATTGGACAAGCCATTTCCAAAGCTGCCGACATCGCAATAGCCGTCATCGAACTGACCGTCCAGATAGCTGAAAGTGGCGCGAACATCCCAGTCTTCGTTGATGAGATACGTCGCTTCAAGTTCGAACCCCTGCATCTTCAGATCACCCAGGTTGGCGAATGTACGGCTGTCGGCAAAGAGATTTTCGGTTACGTAGACAGGGCTCAGCACGCCACCGCCCGGTACGGGGTCACCCTCCGCGCTCATGCCGCCGGCTGCATCGGGGTGATCCCAGGACAGGTTCACGGAGTTGACCTGATCCTTCCACGCCATGCTGTAGACCGCACCGGCATACTGCAGACGACCATCGAACGCGGTGCCCTTTATGCCGAACTCGATGTTGGTCAGTTGTTCTTCCTGAAAGGTGGAAAATGTATCGGTGGAGTAGTCCACGTAGTAGGAGTTGCAGGCAGAATTGGCCGCGGCAGCGGGACTGCCATCGCAAGCCGGATTGCTGGTAGGCACGTAGTTTCCGTTTGCAAAACTGTAACCAAGACCGTCGGGAATACCGTTGTCCAGGGTGTCCGCATAGCCACCGACATTGTTGTTGAAGTAGTCGGTGTTGACTCCTCCCGGGTTAACGCCCTCGGCCAACTGCATGTAGAAGGACGTGTTTTCGTTGGCGTTGAAATTGAAGGACAGACGAGGGATGAACGCATTGGCCGAAATTCCGCCGGAGTTGCCGGAGTTCGGATCCACCCCGCTGACATCGTCGCTCTGATAACGGCCTTCCAGCGTGGCGGTCAGCCTGTCGGTCACGTCGTAGGTCAGGTTGAAGAACACGGCGCTGTTGCTGGCGTCTTCGATGATGGCGGACACGTCCTGTACCTGGTCTATTCCGGTCAGGGCTTGGAACTCGTCGACAAAGCCGCCGAGGATCGCACCGTAACCGTTGTCAAAGTACTTGAGGGTCTCGAAGTGATACTCGTACACAGCAGCGCCCGCCACATAGCGCAGACGATTTTCCCCGGGCGATACCCACCGAACCTCGATATAGTCTTCATTGATGATGCTGGGGTCGGACATGATGGTCATCAAATTCCTGGTGTCGACCATGTAAAATCCGGTGTTCGCGTTGTAGTTGACGCCCAGTGCGTCGGTGTAATTGCCGGAGCCGTCGTAGTGCCGGATATACGTTTCGTCGCTGGTCATGGCAGACAGTTGAACCGCATGGTCGTTGTCCAGCACGTAATCCAGTTGCAGGGTCGCTCGATCGCGCTCATTCTGGCCGCCCACTTCTTCGTCCGGGATGGAGTAGGCCGCCGCAACGGCCAGGATGTCCGCTTCGATGTCCGCAGCGGTTCCGGGCGCGCCGGCAGCCCGGGCCCTGGCAACCTGCGTCGCCAGATCGTTCACGCCGGGAACGCCGCGGCCTTCGGCCAGGAAGCGAGCCCGGTCATTTTGCGCGATGAACCGCGGACCCTGGCCCCACTCACAATCCGCAACACCGATGTTGAAGATTCCGCCGCCCATGCCCGCGGCGATCACGGTATCCGTACCCAGCGTGCCTGCGCAGGCATCGCGGGCCGCTTCGGTGATGAAGTAGTCGACAGTGGGCGTGTCATCCAGTTCGACCTTGCTGAACGTCAACTCGGCAGTAAAGGCGTCGTCCGGGGTCCAGACCAGTTTTCCGGAAAGGTAGTCGCCACTTCGCTTGCCGTACTTGATACCGTCAGTGGAGATGTAATCGTCGGGCGCATCGCTGTCTTCCATTGATGCTTCCAGTTGATAACCCAGCGTATCGTTCACCGGACCGCCAATGGAGGCTCCGAGGATTCGGGTGCCGTAGTCGTTGACGTTGAGACTGACGTTGCCTTCAAAGGTATCGCCCGGATCGCGGGTGATGTAGTTGATCGCACCGCCAAAGGTCGAACGGCCGAAGGCCGCGCTTTGCGGACCACGGTAAATTTCCACCTGCTGGACGTTGTTGAAACCAAGCGATCCCTGAGAACCCAGGATAGGCATGCCATCGATAAAGGCGGTGACCTTGGTTCGGTTGGTAGCAACCTCGTTGCCCTGAACACCGCGCACGCTGGCCCGCGCCGCGTTGCGGTCGAAGAACTCGTCGTAGTGAATGCCCGGAACCATCTCGAACAGGTCGTATTGGTCAATGATTCCGGCGTCCTGAATCAGGTTCTCGCCAAGCACCGAAATGGAAACCGGAACTTCCTGCAGCGATTCCTCGCGCTTCCGGCCGGTCACGATGATTTCTTCCAGAGTCAGGCTGTCGCCCTCTTCCTGGGCCGTGGAAGGCGCTGTATGGAGCAGGCAAAAGGATATGCCTGCAATCAATAGATTCCGGGAAATGCGCATTGAGTTTCCTCCATTGTTCGCTTTACTCTCGGGAATATCGCCATTTCACGGCGACATTCGGCCGACATGCACGGGAACCGCTGGTGCCTTTGCCGACACCCCATGAATAGATGACCGCCGAGGACAGGGAATGTGTAATGGGAGCCTATTGGGCAAGCCTTGAGGGGAGCGTCGGGAAAGAGCCTTGAGAGGCTTTCAGCCAACGAAACGGCCCGCCGGGGCGCCGCGCCGCACCAATTCCAACTGTAGTCGGTGTCTCAACAATATTGGCAGACAGGGGTTTACATACTTTGATGCTTCGTTAGTCACATATAATGAAACGCATCAGATTTTCCGGGATATTGCTTTGCGACTCAGGCACTCGCTTTTCTTGCTGCATATCGTAGCCATTTGCACGTTCTCGCCTCTGTCAACGATGGCGCAAACCGAAGAGACTGCAAGCTACGCTCCACCTCGTACTGCGGACGGACACCCGAACCTGGAAGGAATCTGGCAGGTTCTCAATACCGCTGCCTGGGACCTGGGGGATCATGGTGCGAGCCTCGAAATGCCGGCCGGACACAGCGTCGTCGAGGGTGGAACGATACCCTATCGGCCCGATGCGTTGGCGCAACGCGAGGAAAACTTCGAAAGGCGCGCGACACTCGACCCCGAAAAGCGGTGTTATCTGCCGGGCGTTCCCAGAATCACCTATATGCCCCACCCGTTCCAGATCGTTCAGCAAGCCGATAAGGTCACGATCCTCTACGAGTACCTTCACGCTATCCGCTATATCCACATGGACGGCAAACCGCACCCCCCAGGCCCGATCGGCTGGTGGATGGGTGATTCTCGAGGTCATTGGGACGGCGACACCCTTGTCGTCGACATCGTGCATTTCAACGACAAGACGTGGTTCGATCGTTCCGGGAACTACCATAGCGAAGCCCTCCACGTAATCGAGAGGTATACACCCACAGGGCCGGATCACCTGCTCTACGAGGCGGAAATCGAAGACCCGGAGGTTTTCACGCGCCCGTGGAAAATCAGTATGCCGCTCTATCGGCGTCAGGAGCCCGGTAGTGAACTACTGGAGTACCAATGCAACGCGTATCTATTGGACGAGGAATGGGACAACGAGGATTCCTCTTTCTTCGAGTAACACGGTAGCCCCGAACACATTGATGCCATTGAGAAAACGCATGATGCATAGACTGCGCGCAACAAGCTGTCGACCCACGGTTCTTCTGCTGGGACTTCTGGCCGTGCCTGGACCGGGGCTTGGCCAGGCGTTTTGGGCTGATGACGGGACAACGCTTCCAGGGGCCCCGTCGTGGCAGAGGGAGAAAGCCGAACTTCCGCCCTACAGCCCGCCACGAACTCCGGACGGGGTGCCCGACCTGCAGGGAATCTGGGGAGGCGGCAGCGCCGACGGCACGAGCTATCTCGAAGAGCACGAGTACCTCGATGCAACCACGCCAGCGCAGGAATCTTTCATCTCCGATCCCTCGGACGGCAGGGTACCGTATACACCCTGGGGAATGGAGAAACGTAATGAAATCCTCGTGGGCCTTGTTCAAGGCTGGTCTGACTCGGAAGATGAGCAAGCCCGGCTTTATAGTAGCCCGTTTGCGTATTGTCTCGACTTCATGCCGATGTTCTCATTCGAGACCATCGAGATCGTTCAACGGCCAAGCGCCGTCATCATGCTTGCGGGGACCACCTATCGCGTGGTCCCGACTGACGGACGCGATGCGATGAATGACGATGTGAAGTTCTGGTTCGGGAGTTCACGCGGCCACTGGGAGGGCGACACGCTCGTTGTCGAGGTCAACAACCTCAATGGCCTGGGATGGTTTGACATGTCAGGGCTCTACTACACCGAGAATACCCGGATGGTCGAGCGCTGGACGAGAGTTCACGACGACACGATTGACTACGAAGTCACGATCGAAGACCCCTCAGTCTACACACAGCCCTGGAAAATGAACTTTGCGAAGAGGCGTCCCGGCACAGGCCCAAACACGAGAGGTTCGCGAGTTCCCGGCGCGGTGACGCTGAACGCGCGTAGCGTAGAGAACCCCTATGCCGGCGAGAGATGGGAGGCGGCGTGTTATGAAGGCAATGCCCCGAGCGTAAGGGCGCTTCGGGAGCTTGGTTTTCAGTGGTTTCGAGGCGTACACCCGCCAGAATAGGGCGCATGCATTGTAGCTGCGAGAACCTCACAGACTCTCTTTTGACGAAAGCGAGATGGCAATATGAAACTTCGATCACTCGGCGTGGCGATAATCTCGGCTGGAACCGTACTAGCCGCCAAGCCAACAACGGCACACCATTCGTTCGCGGCGCAGTTCGACATCAACAAGCCTGTGGAATTGCGCGGCACTCTTACGAGGATGGACTGGGTCAACCCGCACGGCTGGCTCTATATCAATGTCGAGAACGATGACGGCACCGTGACAGAGTGGGCTATCGAGGCGGGTGGGGCAACTCAGCTGTTGAGCCGCGGCCTCCGGCAGACTGACTTTGAACTCGGAACGGAGCTGATTGTCAGCGGCTATCTGGCGCGAAGCGGCGAGCCAATGATTAACGGCCGGGTTGTGACGACAGTGGACGGAAAGAATTTCTTCCTCCCTGGCGAATAGTGGCTGCTACGGCGCAAGCCCCTGGCAGGCGGCGCCCAGCGAGACTATTCCGGCGCCATCTCCATCGGCTCGCCACCGCCATCGAACATGCACTGCGCTTCGCTGAATTCCTGGCTGTTATCCAGGCGATACGTCGTGTGAAACTTCACCGGTTCCAGAAATGCGCGCGGATCGTCAGCCACGATGTCGACCACGAGCGTATCGTAGGTCGGTCGACGCATCCGCTGAACCACGTGCAGCGATCGACTATGGGGTTCGGTTTCGATCATCACCGCGTGCATGCCGAGATTGATCGTGTCGACGACCAGCGTGTCGCCTTCCCAGTGCCCAACGGAATCTCCGTATAGGCCTGGAACCACCAGGTCGGTCTTGTGCGGCCTGTCCAGGTGGACCGTATAAAGCCAGGAAACAAGCGGCCGATTAAACATCAGTCTTCCGGGAGCAGCGAGTATCTCCACCGACATGCGGCTCGTAATCGCAGCCATCATTCCGTTCGACTGGCACATGTAGCCGGTGCGATACGGCCTGCCCGCCTCATGCTCAGCCAGATAGTGTTGGTGGAGTTCTTCGAACTCCGGTGTGAACTTGATCGGCAGCGGTGGGTGGCGGTTCGGATAGTCCCTGGGGTCCACTTCCGGGTAGTCCTCCAGGTCCGGCCTCATCAAGCGAACTGCCCGGGCAAATGACTCGGTGTCGACGAAAGGGCTCTCATCGGAGACCCAGAAACCGGTGAGATCTCTGGGGTCATACTCCGGGCCGCCTTCCGTCTGTCCCGTCTGCGCGAGAACGGGCGTCGTCGTGACCGCCATCGCAATGATCGCCGCCGCGCACGCTCTGGTTCGAATTGTAATGTTCATATGTATCGCCCTCGCACTAGTATCCATCCGCGGCGGAGAGTACCGTGCCGTTGGTTGTCACCTGGAGAAAGTGGCCCAGCGGCGTACCGTCTTTCATCGGGCGCAAGATCGCCGTGACCTCCTGGCCCGGCTCCAGGACAGTGGCTTCCCACCCGCCACGCCTCGCCAAATTCACTGGCGAGCCAGCTTCAATGCGCCATTCGACCTGCTCTCCAGTCTGCGCGTCCTCCACATTCATGAAGATCCAGACATGCGGATTGGTCCAAAAGAACTGCGTGACCGTGCCGTTGATTGTGACCGTTTGCTCCTCTTCGTACTGGGCGATCGAATGGTGCGCCATCGCTGCACCGGCATCCACGACAAGTGCCACGCCCGTCACGGCCAGTAGTTTGTGTTTAATATTCATGTCAAGTCCTCGAGAACTGCCACCTTACTCCAGTCGCGCGGCGATGCTTGCGAGCCCCGCATTCGCGCAGATCTCGTCGTTGGTCCCCGCAGGATCGCCGGCGGGAGCACCGCTGATTCCAATCGCTCCTATCACTTCCCCGCCGCCTGTCCTGATGGGTACGCCGCCGGCCAGCGCCACGATGCCATCGATGGCGGGAGGAGGCCGGTCACCCCATTGCACCGCCACCGCGCCTGAAAGATTTTTCTGCGAGGCCGCCGTGAACGCCTTCTTCCTGCTCAGGTCGATTGTGTGTGGGCCCGCGCCGTCATCGCGCACGAAGGCCTTGATCAGCCCGTCTGCATTGACCACTGTCACGCTGACTCGATATCCCTTTGCGCGGCAATCTTCGAGCGCCGCCGTTGCCAGGTCCAATGCCATGTCCGCGGAAAGCGCCCTTTGCTCAACCAGTCCTTGATCTTGCGCAGCGACGCAGGCGCTAAAACACCAGGCAGCAAGGACAGCGGCTATCGTTACGAACCGAGAATGCAGCATATGGAATCTCCTACCGAATTATTGTTCCAACTGTAATAGAAAAAGCTCCAGATAACTCAGTCTGGCCACTCATAGGCGCACACGTCTTCTGACATCTCGCCGTCGATCTTCTTGTAGTAGCGCGTGTATGTATACGTATTCTCCAGGACCACGGGATCCTCGGCGGTCACCGCGTACTCGAGGTAACTGCCGCCCTCTATCGGCCTAATCCGCTCGATGAGCCGTAGTTGCCCGCTGTGCTGGGCGCCCATGTCGTTGAGCCAGGTTCTGGTATTGAAACCGATCGTTTCGACTACCAGGGTGTCGCCCTCCCATCGGCCGACGGAATCGCCCAACCATGTCGGATTGGCATCCGTCAGGTGATCGCGATCGGTGTGAATCGCGCGCATCAGGCCGTGAGAAAGATCCTCGAAGATCATGATGAGCTTGCCGTCCAAAGGCATGATCTCGATCTTGTTGTTCTCGCGGGCCATCATCCGGAACGGCCCCAACGGCTGACACAGGTTGACGGGATCCCTCTTGAGATCGACACTTTTCATTTGCTCGACGGCTGCGGGCAGCAACTCGATCGAGTTGGGCCCTCCTTCATTCTTGAGGCCGCCAGCCGTGGACTCATCGTCTCCTGTCACCTGAAAGACGTCGTACAGAATTGCGGACGCGACGGCTGATTCCGGCGTTACCTGCGCCTGCGGCGAATGCGAGCCGCCAAGCACGAGCAAAACGAGCGTCACAATACGCAGAGGGATCCTCACGCCTACCTCACTTCGCGCGAGCGTTGCAGCAGAGGCTGGAGCCGCATGTCCATGATCTGTCGCCATAGCTCGGGATCTTCATTGCAGACGTTGACCAGTTGACCGTCTTGACGGTCCAGGTCCGCGAGGTCGGCCTTCTTGAAGTAGAGAACGAAGTTGAACGCCGAGGTCAGAGCTTCGCGGTCCATGAAGGTGATATCGAATTCGAGAAGGCTGCCCCCTTTTACGCGGCGAATACGCTCGATCACGTGGAGTTCCTCCGTGTGCGGTTCGACCTTGACGAGCCACGACTTGTCGTTGAACCCGACTGAGTCAACGACCAGCGTGTCGCCCACCCATCGACCGACGGAATCGCCGTTCCAGGTCGGACGCAAGTTCCTGGGATGTCCGCGATTCATGTATATCCGACGTACCCCCGCCGGCGGCACGTTCAGGAAGGGCATGACGATCTTGTCGGGACCGGGTAAGAACAGGAATCGCCCGACGGCGAACCAGTACTTGAACGGACCGGTCGGGAGACAAATCTGACCGGCATCATTGGCAACGAAGTCCGTCGACTCCATCTTCAGAAGCGCCCACGGCTGCAAACGATCCATGGCCAACTGTCTGAGCTCGTTAATCGTCAGCACCGGTCGGAGCCCTTCAACCTCTTCTCCGCGCGCCATGACGTAATATCCCGCCCAGTCGGCGAGATCCGGCGGCCCCGCGTCCGCGAGCTGCCCTTGCGCTGTCCCGGCCATGGCGCCCATGGCCATGGCGATCAGAACCGCGGTCCTCAGCGTTCTCGGTCCGGCCGGCTGCGTTGCTCGTCGGTCGAATATTCCCGATATTCTCCCTCCTCGCGCCTTGCCGGCCGGGCGACTCGTCGGTCTCGGTGCTCGCGCGACTTTTGCCACGGGCTGCTAGTCGGCCTCGCCGCCCCACGACCAACCATCGGACGGACGCTGGATGGTGCGGATGAGAAGCCGGGGTTCGCCGGGCATGCGGCTCGGGTCGCCCGTCACGACGACATGGTCTCCTGGCCTGACGGTATCGGACGTGATGTTCTGACCGTCTAGCTGATTGCGGGACGCCCACTCGACGATCCATTCCTGCGCCTGCCCCGTATCGCCCTCGACCGAGACGAACAGAAAGGAGTGCGGATTTCGCAACAGAAACCTCGAGACCTCCCCTTCGATCGTGCTCTCCTCCCCTTCCAGGTAGGCCGCGACAAAGGAGTGATGGGAGAACGCCGGTACACCGACAACGCCGAAAATCGCAGCGATCGAGGTCACCAACTGCTGACGCATCAACTACAGATCCTTTCGCAGCGAACGAGAAGGCACCGCACTCCTGCGGTGCCTTCTCCCATGTTCCCGCCCCACACGTTTTCCGACCTGCGGCGTTACCTTAGAAGTTAAATGTAACCGAAGCGCCGATTTCGCGCGGCAGTGTCGGAACCAGGCTCGGATCTCTACGTCGCGGAAGAGTAAAGCTGTTCCAGTTGTACCGAACCGAACGCGTCGCATGGTCGTCCGTCAAGTTCCTGCCGCTCAGGGTTATTTCCACAGTTTCGTCTGCGTTCATAAAGCGGATGTTTCCGTTGAGGATTTGCCGCGCGGGCAGATACATCCAGTTCAGATGGTCGACGGGTTGCTTCGAGCGATGAGTCCAATCCAGGCGCGCGCTCCACTGCCAGCCGGAAGCGCCCAGCGAGTTGCGGTAACCGGCGCTCAGAGTTGAGATCAGATTCGACTGATAACTCAAGGCATTGCCGTCGACATTCATGCAATCCGTGATAGCGCCAGAACCGTCTCCGGCCGTGTTGGTCCGAGTCTGGCCGAAGACAGATACGGCTGCCTGAGAGCAGAAGCTGGCGTACGTGGTATCTTGCAGCGTCAACACGCCTCGCAGGCTCCAGGAGTCGTTGACTGCCCACGACGCTTCCGCTTCAAAGCCGTATACCTTGACGTCACCCTGGTCGACATCCCCGCGAAACGAATTATCCCCGTTTGTGAACGCACTCCCGTCGCTTCTGCCGCCCGCATAAAAGGCGGCCAACTCCTCGTACGCGTTGGTACCGCCAGTCGAGGGATCGGAATCGCCATCCGGCCCGGCCGGATCCCAGTCGCTTCCAGGGACCGATCCCCCCCGGGAAAACGCATCGGCCGCTGCCGCAAAGGGCTCGTAATTGACGGTCAGGCGCTGATTGTAGTGCGCCCAATCCATGAGATAGAAGGCCGTGGCGAACGAGACGCGACCATCGGCAACGGTCCCCTTGAACCCGAATTCGTAGTTGGTCATCTCCTCTTCCGGGTAGTAAAGGAAATCGTCGCTGGTAAACCCGATCAACCCCACGCTGTTCAGATACTGGGAGAGTTCCCGCTTGCCAGGCGTTTGGGTAGCGGCAAGCACGCCAGCCGGATTCGAGCCTTTGGAAAACTGCGCATAGAGTGACACTGTGTCATTCAGCATGTAGTTTGCCGCCAGTCGCGGCTGAAACTTGTCGGTTTCGGTCGTATACGGTACTCGGGGAATGACGAGCTCATTCACAAATGTAATCTTGTCAGTCTGCTGGCGCCCCTCGAACGACAGAGTCATCCTGTCCGTCACGTCGTACTCAATGGACCCGTACACGCCCCAGTTGTCGACGTTTTGTGTCACCGCCCCATCTGCCGGGATATCCAGACCATCCCTGACGACCAGCGCATAATTTTCGAACTCGAGATCGGAGAAATCGTACGAGAACAACGAAGCCCCCACCATCCACCGAAGTGGCCCCTCGGCGCCCGACACCAAGCGCAATTCGAGGCTCTGTTCCTCAATACTGCCGGGATTACCTTCGTTCGCGATAGCGAGAACCTGCATGCCTCCTGCCGTGCGGGTGACGAGGCTCGTCAAATCGTTGTCGCGCCAACTGAGCGAGGAGTCCTCGGACACGTAAGTCAGAGCCTGCAGTGTCGCGAAATCCATGTCGTAGTTGAATTCAGCCTGAATCGATCCCTGTCGATTCGGTATCCAGGAATGGTGATGTCGGTTGCGGCAATTTCTTCCGCGGTGAACCCGGGCGGTACTGGCCCGGTGCTCGGGACCGGGTTGATCGGCACTCCACCTACCGGGACATCGTAGGGACAGTCGAACTCGCCGATAATGTAGTGACTTCCGTTCGGGAGTACGTGGTTGGCGCACTGTGCCCACGGAGTCTGATCGTAAGGAATATCGAAGAAATCAGAGGCACCGACACCGATACCGTTGACTCCCGGGCTGTTGAAGCGCCACCAGATCGCGAGGTCATCGCGGGTCTCGACACGCAGATACCGGAACTCTGCGTCAAACCGGTCCGTCGGCGTCCACTTGAGCTTGCCGCTCGCGTAGAACGTATTCTCGCCACCCAGGGGAGTCCCGTCGGTGGCCCGCCAGTTATCCGGCCCCGACGCATCTTCATGGGTCATGCTCAAGGTGTAACCCAGGGTGTCCGAGATCGGACCGCCCAGGTACGCGCTGATGCCCTCCCTGCTCTGATCCGAAGCGTTTAGCGTCACCGTACCTTCGAATTCTTCGCCAGGGTCTTTCGTAACGTAGTTGATTGCGCCGGCAAAAACAGCGCGCCCGAACGACGCACTCTGCGGGCCGCGGAGTATCTCGACTCTTTCCACATCGGAAAATTTCTGTGCGCCCTGGCTGCCGATCATCGGTAGCCCGTCCAGAAACGCACTCACCTTTTGCGAAATCGCAATACCCGTTCCGCCCTGAACGCCACGAATCGACGGTCTCGAACCCGCGCGCTCACCGTTAGTGGCTCGGGTGAAGTCCGCACCGGGAACAAGGTTGTAGATATCGTCGACCTGCACGACGCCCGCATCTGTGATCAGGTCCCCCGAAAGCACCGAGACGGCGACCGGGACTTCAATAAGGCTTTCCTCGCGTCTTCGAGCGGTTACCACGACCTCTTCGAGCGGAGCACCGACGCCAAGGGTCTGCGCTTGACTCGAAGGCGACGAGAGGAAAAAGAACGGGCTGGAAATCGCCACGCATGCAACTCGCGGCAGCAAGGTATTGTTGATTGGATACACTGTTGCTCTCCCGGGCTGTAGTGAAGTTAGCGGAGTCAATCTTCTTCTGACAGATCACCCAGAAGCACTTGGGCACCTTAAAGCGCTCCCCCTATAGCAGATGACCAGCGAGGCGGAAAAATGTGTAATAAATGTAACAACAAGCCTGAGCGCCCCGTGTCGCAGCCCCAGCGAGTGTTGCGTAGGAGTTGTCGCAGCGGGCTCGCTACGCTGACGCGCAGGGAACTGGATTAGTTCCCAAGACTTGAGAGGGAATCTTGAAACGGAGCCTTGAAAGGCTCTCAGCGAACGAAACGGCTCGCCGCTTCAGGATCGCAGTTGTGCCGAAACATCTCTTCGTGCGGCGAGTAGACCAGTTCCCTGCTGTGAACGAGCGGTTCTGCGATGTACTCGGGGTCTGCGAGCGTGAACTCTGCCGCCATGCGCGTGCCGTTCTCGATCAGCCGGTAGCGCTCCACGACGTGCTTCCGCGGCCCGGAGGGAACGCCGATCTGGTACGGGGAGCGATGATCCGTGAAGTTCGCCGTGTCGATGACGAGTGTGTCGCCTTCCCACGAGCCGATCGAGTGGCCCGTGGCAAATCGCTCGTCGGCGCCGGGATGGGCCCGGCCATCCAGATAGACCGTACGCTCTTCGTCGAAATATTCGGACCGGATGAACAGGATCTCGTTGTCTTCATCGAGCTCGAATTCCAGCAGGTATCCCCCGCTGGAGACGAATGCGGACGGTGTGGGTCGTCCGATGCAGGTGGACTCGGGGTTCTCGGCGGAAAGCGGGTCGTAGGCGGCCTGAGCCGCTGCGCCCTGGTCGGTCAACCTGAGCTGGGCGTGAAAGAACCCGTCGAATCCGCCTGGATACGAGATGAGCATGGATCGGTCGGCTCGCCATTTGCCTGTCAGGCTTGTGGCCGCGGCGTCGGCCGGTCCATCGGGCGCGCCGGCGGCGGGCGTGAGGCCCAGACCACCGTCTTTCTCGATGGACTCCACCAGACCGTATGGCCGGCCGTCCTCTGCGGGATGGACGCGGACCGCAACCCGATCCCCGGTCGTGAGCGTGTCGGCGCTCCAGCCTCGGCGAGCCAACCCGTTGACGCCCCCCATTTGCAGCGACCACTCCACGGTGTCGCCGTTTGCGGCCATTGTCTCCACAAGCACGTAAGCGTGCGGATTGCGGAACGCGAATTCGGTCACGGACCCTTCGAAAGCGACGATGGAGTCCACATCCATGCCCGCATCGCTGTGATGGCCCGTCACGGGCATCGCCGCCAGGCAAACCGCCGAAAGTAACGCGTATCGTCTCATTGTCGTGCTCCCTGGGGTGGTCCGAGGCGAAGGATCCTTCCGCCGCCGGCGTTTTCAATCAGCAGGAAAAGCATACCTTCCGAGTCCACAGCCACATCCCGAATTCGCCCTATCCCGTCCACGAGCGTCTCCCGTTCAACCGAACCGTCGTCGTCGACCGAGAACCGAAACAGTGCGGTGGCCTTCAGCGATCCCGCGATCAGGTCACCCTCCCAGCCGGGAAACGCATCTCCCCTATAGACTACAACGGCTGTCAGCGCAGGCGACGGAATCAGGTCAACGACCGGCGGTCGCATCTCGCTGCTGTCGAATTCCACCTCGAACAGATCCACTACCGACGAACCATCGTAATGCACGCCGCTGGTCACCAGCGGCCACCCGTAGTTCCTGCCCCCTTCGATCAGGTTGATCTCGTCGCCGCCGCGGGGGCCGTGTTCGGTGCTCCAGAGCCTGTCGGTGGCGGGGTCGTATTCCAGACCCTGTGGAACGCGGTGCCCGAGCGTCCAGATCGACTCGATGGCGCCTTCAACGCCGACGAACGGGTTGTCCGGTGGAATGCTTCCGTCTTCAGCGACGCGGTGAATCTTGCCCCACGGCCGGGTCAGTTCCTGGATTCCAAGATCGTAGAAACCATTCTTCGCGCCCACCGAGAAATAGACGTGACCGTCATGATCGAACGCGAGGCGCCCGCCCAGCGAAAGATCCGTGCCCGGCGTGTAGTGTTCGTAGGCGCTGCTCCAGATCGTCTCTTCATCCGTCCACGTGCCATCGCGGATTCGCCCGCGAACGATCCGGGTCATGGAGACCGGCACGTTCCGCTCGCGGCTGACCTCGTTGCAGTCTTCGCAACGGTCGCCGTAGTAGAGGTAGATCCAGCCGTTGTCCTCGTAGTCCGGATGAAGCGCCGCCTCGTGCATCCAGCCCAGTCCACGATCCAGTGCACGGGGGCCGTCGGGAATCGTGCTGTCGCCGTAGACCCTCGGCGTCCCGGAAATCACCTCGGATTGGCGTCCGTCGGCCGAGATGAAGCTCAGGCCCCGTTTCTTCTCCGTGAGGAGCAATCGGCCGTCGGGCAGGGGCGCGATTGAATACGGCAGAGGCGCCAGGTCATCGACGAGTGGGACCAGGACGAAGTCGTGATACGCGCTGCTGCGAACACCGCGCGGAATCCCGATCTCAGCCCGCACGCCGTAGTGATCGTACGTGTAGCCCTGGCGTTGCTCGAGAATGTAGATGGCGAGGCTCTGAATCTGGTCCGGCACAAGGACCCCCTCGTAGGCGGGCATTTCCGCCTCGGGATTGCCGACGCGAATACTCGTCTGCAACGCCTCGCTGGAATCGCCACCCACAAGTTCAGTGCCAACCAGGGGAGTACCGAGCGCGGTGCCTTCCAGCGCGGCGCCGTGGCAGGCGGAACAGACTTCCCGATACAGATCGCCTACGGCGCCGTACCGTGGTTGCGCGAGCGCCGCAGCGCCGGTCATTAGAGAAACCGCCACGATGGCGGCAAACGAACTATGGAGTGCCCCGCTCCTCATTCGCGACGACGCGCTCTCTGTTCAACATGCGTACCAAACACGCCCTCATTCCCAATATTGCCTCCCAAACCGTCTTATAGACTAATGACTCCGGCGCGCCGCTTCCAATTGCGGGGCCGGCAGGGCACCATCGAGCAATAAGCAGAAGAGGATCCAGACATGCACGCGATATTCCGCCTCGCACCCCTCGCACTGATTCTCTGTCTGGCCGGTCCCAGTCCCGCACAGGACATGGACGAGTTGATGAGGACCAACGCGATCGTGACCGCGTGCGAACGCCTGGAGCACGACTACGCCATCTTCCGTGACCGCGGCGACGCGGAAGCATTCGCCAATCTCTTTACCGAGGACGGCGAATGGGGCCGGCCCACGACCGTGCTAAAGGGCCGCGAGGCGATACGCGAGTACATCGAATCAAGTTCCGCAGGGCCTCCGGAAGCGCACCTGCAATTGCAGACGACGGTCCAGATCACGCCGGTCGATGACACCACGGCCACCGGCATCAGCTACGCACTCGTGCTGGAGGCCCCGATCCCGGAAGAGGGCCTGCCTGCCACCGTCGTCGGATTCCAGGTGGCCTCGGAATCCCGCAGCACCTACAAGCTGACGGATGAGGGCTGGAAAATCGCGACTCGCGAGTACACCACGCTCTTTGTCGATCCGGAGTAGCCGATGGACATGAGAAAACTGACAGTGACGGTGGTCTCGACAGCGCTGCTGACGAGCGCCTCGGCTACTTTCGCCGCCCTCGACGACAAGACTGCGGACGCAATCATCATCGCTTGCGAACGCCTGATGGCCGACTACGCGGTCTACCGGGACCGACTCGACGCCGACGGCTGGGCCGATACCTTCACCGAGGACGCCGTACTGGTGCTCGGATCGGGCACTTATCAGGGAAGGGACGCGATTCTTGCAAACCTCGCCTCGCGCCCGACACCGGCGGTGGCACACCTGATCATGCTGACGTCTGTGAAGATAACGCCGATCGACGAGACCAGCGCCGCCGGTATCAGCTACGCCATCATCCTCAACGGAGATCGTCCTGTTGGGCCTGGCGGTCCACCCATCCAGATGGAGGGGATCACCTCCGTGAACGTATACCACACGGAATTTGCCCTCACGGCCGAGGGGTGGAGAATATCCCGGATGGAACTGGAGCCTGTTTTCAGAGGGCCGGGATTGGCCTGACCCGGGCCGACGAACCTGAAGAAGCAATGGAGGAACAGAAAATGATTAGAAACAGTGGATTCCTTTTTCTCGCTACCGGCACGCTCATAGGCTCCCACGCCCTGGCCCATCACGCGTTCGTGGAGTTCGATCGCGGTCAGGTCATCGAAGTCGAGGGTGAGGTGGTCAGCGTCCTGTGGGCCAATCCTCACATTCGCTTCTCGATACGGTCGACCGACGAGAGCGGCGCGGGTACGGTCTGGAGTGTCGAAGGGTCATCGCTCAGCATCATGAGCCGTATTGGCATCACCGAGGATGTCATCGCTCAGGGCGAGACCATCAGGGTGGCCGGCTCGCCGGCCAGGAACGGCGACCCGCGGATGACCGTGAGCAACGCGCTCATATCGGGCCAGGAGTTTGTCCTCGGTTCCCGCGGCTCCCCAAGATGGGAAGAGACGGCGGTCGGTACGGACCACAATCTGCTGGCGGATGGCACAGTATCGGATGACAACACGATTTTCCGTGTCTGGAGCACCGACGGCGACGATCCCCACAGCAACACGCCGGGCTTCTGGCTGGACGACTATCCGCTGACCGAAGCCGCTCGAACCGCACAGGCCCAGTGGGTGCCCATTGCAGGCTCCGAATGTGAGCCCAAGGGGATGCCGACGATCATGGAACAGCCGTATCCGATCGAGTTCGTCCAGCAAGGTACCGACGTCGTGCTGCGAATCGAGGAATACGACACGGTTCGAACGATTCATGTGGGCGATGCAGACTCGGGCGAGGCGCGCGAAGAGTCGCTCCTCGGCTACTCGCAGGGCCGTTGGGAGGATTCGACGCTGGTTGTGGAGACATCGGATATCGACTGGTTGTACTTCGACAAGGAAGGCATTCCACAGGGCGACGCGATGAGTGTTGTGGAACGGTTCACGCCCAGCGAGGACGGAAGCCGGCTCGAATACACGATGACGGTAACGGACGCGGAAGTCTTTACCGAACCCGTGTCGCTGGAGCGGCACTGGGTCTGGCGGCCCGGTGAAGTAGTCAGGCCGTATGATTGCACGTGGGGAGAATAGACAGCCGTTCTGGCGACTCTTCCTGACAAATGGCCGGGTCAAGTTCGCCAGCAGACCCCGCTCTGGCTACGATACCCGGAGATCAACATCGGGGACGGAGTGACGGCCATGATTGACATTCCAGGCGCGAATACGACGCACACGGGTAACCCAAGCGGCTTACAGATTGGGTATTTCTTTTTTCGCATCATGGTGGGCATAAACCTTTTTTTTCACGGGTTCATGCGGGTGCTGACCGGCTTGAGCGAATGGGAAGCGGGCCTCGCCACGCAGTTCGTCGACACCTTCCTGCCGATGCCGCTGGTACATGTCGCCTTGTATATGATTCCAATCGTCGAGATTGTCATCGGAGCAATGACGATTCTCGGTTTGTACACCCGTTGGGCGATATTCGGCGGCGTGATCCTTATGGTCGTCTTGCTGTTTGGACACACGGTGCGACAAAACTGGCCCGGCACTCATATAGTGATGCCGTACGGCATCTATTACTGGATTCTGCTGGTACTTCAGGACCAGAACTGGTTCGCGCTGGACAATCTCAGAACCGCCAAGGGCTAGAACCGGAAGCTTGCCGTCAAACCGATCTGCTTGCGTCCGGTCTGACCGACCGGGCGTTGCACAACTCTGCAACCGCCGACTCCAGGAGCGCCGCGGTTGAACGCAAAGGGGAACGGCGCAGTCATGAGCGTGTAGTCCGGATCGTTATCGAGGTTGCGGCCCCAGAGGCTGACGGAGATATCGTCATCCGCGTTGGCCCACGTCACGCTGACACCGACCTTGCCGAGTTCGGGACGGATATACTGGAAATCCGTACCGGCGGCGTTGAGTCCACACTGGTTGGTTGCGCCCTCCACCGCGAAGCGCCGGCCGATGTGTTTCAGGTCGGCGCGCATTCGCAACGACGAGCCATTGCCCAGTTCCCAGTCGTAATCGCCATAGACGTAGTACGTGAAGTCGGGCGTATTGGCGGGCAGCTTGCCGGCAATGTCCTCCCCGGAGAATTCCCCGGTGCTGAAGTCAAATGTCCGTGCGCCCAAAGAACCCGGGGCGAACTCCGGATTGTAGGAAGCGAGACTGCCGCCTATTTCGAGTGCCTGGGTTGCGGCCCAGGCGAACTCGATCTCAAGGCCGGTGTTTTGTACTCCAGCGGCGTTGGAATACAGTGTGCAGAAGCCTGTGCCGCCGCAGGGGAACCCGCTACTGAGCTGCTGATTATTGACCTCCATATCGAAGATCGTCACGGCGCCACGGATACGATCAGTCGAGACCTTCCATCCGATTTCGATGTTCTCGACATTCTCCGCGTCGACAATGTAATCGGTAAGCTGCTCGAGGAAGCGCGCATCATGCTGGAATCCACCGCCCTTGAAGCCTTCCGAATACAACGCATAGAGCGTGTTGAAATCATTCACGGCCCAGGTCAACGAGATCTTGCCGGAGAAATCGTCCCAGGTATGGCTGACGGAGCCTTCGAATCCCATCGGATTCGCTTCCGAACCACAGACCCTGTACGTCATGCCCATGTTCGTTCGTCCGAGCGGGTCGGGAACCGCGTTCGCGGAACAGTCGCGCGCCGGGTCGCCGAGGCCGAGGCCCCTCAAACCGCCGATATCGCCCCAACCCCAGGTCGCGAAATCGTAATCGCGCGCGTCGTCGGTGTAACGGCCGCCGACTGCGAACGTTACGGTATCGGACAGATCGAATTGCAGCTCTCCGAAGATGCCGAAGGAATCGGTGTCGGTTGCCGCGTCGGTAAAGAGAACCCATTCCGGGCAACCCATCGGCAAGTTCGTACGCGGCCCGCAAAGGCCGAACGGCACGTTGGCGGGATTATCCAGTCGCTCCGGGAACTGGACGTTCTCCTCGATGCGATGCTCCGTATCGGATAGCAGCGAAGCGCCGGCGAGCCACCGGAATCGGTCCGCGCTCGCGGCGTTGTCGAGACGAACTTCGAACGACGTGATATCGGCATCGTTGGTCACGATCTGGTCGCGGATCGCGAACGGCGAACCGAAGGGGGCGGCCACCGACTCGTGATCGCCGGCCTGGTATCCGGCGATGACTGTCAGCGCCCTGTCGTCAGCGAGACTCCAGACGAACTCGCCCGTGAGCGCGGTCGTGTCGCGCTCGACGTTCCAGTCGGTACGAGTCCGGTCGATCTCGGCCTTCCAGGGATCGCAAGGGCTCGTGTAACCGCGGAAGGCGAAGGCGGTCATCCAGGGAGCATCGCACCCGAGCTGGCGGCGGACCGGGGGGAGATCCTCGTCCTTATTGAATTCCGCCTTGAGGTAAGCCGAGAAGTTGTCGTCCGGCTCGAAGAGCAGTGAGGCGCGAAGGGCCGTGTTCTCGGAGCCTTCGAGCGGCTCACCGGTGACAGCGTCCTCGATTCCCTGATGGGTATCGAAATAGTTAAATGCCAGGCGCCCGGCAACGGTGTCGCTCAGCGAACCGTTGATGAAGCCCGTTGCACCGGTCATGTCCTGCGTCCCGGCTTCCACGTCGATACCGCTGCTCCACTCCTGGCTCGGCCGCGCCGAAATGAAATGCATGAGTCCAAGGGTCGCATTTCGACCGAAAGTCGTTCCCTGCGGACCGCGCATGACCTCGATTCGCTGAAGATCGAACGGCGCCGCAGTTGCCATGAAAACTTTTGTAATCGGCACTCCGTCCTGGACGACCCCAACGGCCGCCTCGATCGAGGCGTTACCGAAGTTGCCAGCCTGGAAGCCACGCAGGCTGAACGCTGGCTGCGACCTCGCGAACCAATTCCAGGATGCTCCCGGCGTGAGGTCGAGAATATCGGTCACGCTGTCGATTTGAGTCTGGTCCAGAAAGTCGGCGTCCATGACGGCCACCGCCAATGGCGCATCGGTGATGCTCTCCTCGTAGCGTCTTGAGGTCACGACAACCTCTTCGAGCACAGGGCCAGCACCTTGCTGAGCGATCACCACCTCCGACACCCCAGCGCTGCCGAGCGCTGTCGCGAGGACTATCGACATACCCCTTCTGAATTTCATTTCTTTTGTTCCCCTTACACGCCGGTGTCTCGGTACAGAGACGAATGAGCCTCGATATAGAGACGAATTGGGGTCGAAAATTGGGAATGCCCGATCACGACAGGCGTCGCGGTATGGTCACACGCGTATTGGTGTGCTCATGGGTTTTCTCCGAACCGATAGCCGAAGCTGGCGTATGCCTGTCGCGGGCGGTTGATGACGCCCTTTGTCGAAGTAAAGCTCCGGAAAAGTCCCGTGAAGTATTCCTCATCTGTCAGGTTTGTGATGCCAAAGGTAATTTCCCAAGGCGTATCGGCTCTATAGGTTAGCCTGGCATTCACGTAATCGTAGGATGGATTGATCTCCTGTGGCGGGGGACCAGCGCCATAGGCCGATTTGCCCATGTGCCTCCAGTCAGCTCGACCCAGCAGTTCAGCACCGTTCGATAGCGGAACTGCAAATGTGACACCCGTCGTCGAGCTGAAATCCGGTGTGCGAGGCAAGGTACTGTCCACGGTGTATATGCTCCCTCCGCCGATGAGCTGCGCATCGGGACTGCAGCCGGTTCGATTGAAATTGGAATCAACCGTCACGATGCAGTCGAAACCCGCATCCATCCACGATCCGGCGAAATCAAGCCGAAGATTGTCGTTGAGGGCCGCAGTCAACTCGACCTCAAGGCCGTTGATCGTCGAGTCCCCGAAGTTTTCCGTAGCACTCCCGATGACGTTGAGGTGAACCCCGAGCGGCGCGGCGGTGAGCTGCATGTCGGTGTATTCATTCGTGAATGCGGCAACGTTCAGCCGCAACCGATTATTCAACAGATCCGTCTTCAGACCGATCTCGAACGTCTCCGCGAACTCCGGATCATACTCCGGCAGTGGGGTGACGAACTCGTTGATTCGGGAGGGAAAGCCACCGGAGCGGAATCCTTCCGAGTAGGTTGCGTAGCCGAACATGTTGTCACTGACGTCGTATCCGAGGCTGAGCAGGGGTGTAATCTCGGTGAGTTGCTTTGTCCCCTGAGCGCAGTGGGCCTCTCCATTACCCGGCCAGACGAGGCACGTGTCAATAAATTTTATCTCCTCCGTGCGACGGGCCCCGGCAGTCACGTGCCACTGATCCGTAAAGTTCGAAGTGATCTGCGCATAGACGGCTTCGGACTCGTTCCTGACATCGAGCGCCTGATCATTGAAGTGATAGCCGTCCACACGCGCACTCAAGAGCGGTGGGCCAAGGGACTTGAACTGAATGGATCTCCCCATGCCCCTGACAAGAGTCTGGTGTGCCTCCTCCTCGAACACATAGATTCCCGCGGTCAAACTCAGCCGATCCTCTAGTAGCGAAGCGGAGTACTGAATCTCCTGACTGTCCTGCTCGGCGTCGAGATCGGGCGTGATCGATTGCGTTAGAAGGAACGGCGTTGCATCGGGATCGAGCATGAACATCCCTGCCGTCTCGCGATGGGAAATTATCGACTTCAGCGTTCCGGGCCCCACGTCCCATGTCAGGGCCACGCTGCCACCGGAGATGTCCAACTCGTTCTCCGGCTCCTCGATCCGAGAAGCGCCATCGGCCGCGAAGAAGACGGAGTGATTCTCGCGACCTTGCGACTCCCAGAAGGTTCCTGCACAGGCGGGATCATTGGGCGGAAATGCGCCCGCCGCGATCTCGGCGTGAGTGAGGGACCCACAAATGGCAGGATTGCTGCTGTACTCGGGCAGGTAACCAACATTGTTGTTAAAAAACTCATAGTCCGAAAAAGGGAGAAATCCCGCGAAATTCGGGCCGGGACCGCCCGACGCAATCAGTATTTGCGCGGCTGGCGTCTCTCGTTCACGCGTGTGATCGACCGAGACGTCCACACGCAGAGAATCCGTCGGCACGAAACTGAGCTGGCCACGCACCGCATCGACCGCGTCCGACCCCAACCAGAGATCGTCGTACTCCACGGCCCGCACGTAGCCGCGTCGATCGCGATGCATATACGACAGCCGGCTGTATACGGCTTCAGAGACTGGCATATTGAGCATCGCTTCAACGTCCTGTCGCTCATCATCTCCGACAGTAAACCTGATGTTGGAGTCGAAGTCTGGCGCCGGTTTCTTGCTGAGGAGATTTATGGCGCCACCAATCGAGTTCTTGCCGGACAGCGTTCCCTGCGGCCCCCGCAACACTTCTACACGTTCTACATCCATCAGATCGAGGAGGCTGCCGATCATTCGCGACACGTACACGCCATCGACATAAACGCCTACCCCCGGCTCATGAATGACGGTGTAGTCGTCCTGGCCAATCCCTCGGACATAAATCACAGGCGCGCTGCTCAGGCCCGACAGACTGGAGGAGCCTGCGATGTCGACGCTCGGTACCGCAGCCCCAACGTCGATGAGATTCACAGCGCCACGCAAGGCCAACTCCGGACTGGTCAGGGCGCTGACCGCCATGGGCACGTCCTGCAGCTTCTCCTCAACACGCCGCGCGGTCACGACCACCTCCTCGAGGAGGAATCCCAAGCGCTGCTCCCTTGCGGATGCTCCGGCAGTCTCCAGGGGCTGTTGCCCAGGCGTCGCTTCGGTTTCCTCACCCAGGGCTTGAAAGTTCGGGTAGGTTTCAGGGTTCGAAATTCGGGCTCGAATGACTACAGTCGTCGGGGACGTGAAGTGATACTCGAGGTCGCTACCCGCGAGCAGCGCTGCCAGGGCCTCGTTGGCTTCCAGGACACCAACCACACCTTCTGTCGACAGCGAGTCGATCAGGCCACTCTGTACGAGAACCTGCGTTCCAGCCTGCTCGGCAAACACCAACAAAGCCTGTTCCAGGTGCTGACCAGGGATGTCGAATCGGGTTGGAGCGCCGACCGCATCGAGGGCTACCGCTGCCAGAACTGCGCACGTAAGAGAGCCCCGCCCGAGCGAAGAGACAAACGTGGTCTTGGGGTATGTGCATCGTCGAGCTGACATCGTGACGCTGTTTTCCGTCCGGAGGATCCAAACGGGCGCCCATGGATGTTCGCACATGGATTCCCAAGTCTAGATCCCGTTACCCCCCGATTGGTCTGCGGAAAGAATGATTACTCGGTCTCCCATGGTTCGATCGACACGAACCGGGAATGCAAACTCCAGACCGTTCAACCAGTCGTCGACCTGATTTCGAAGCACCGTACCGGAGAATCGAAGTTCTTCTGTCTCAATATCTGCAATTTCGATCGGGATTTCCGAATAACGATTGATTTCTGAAATGACCGTGCGCAGCGGCTCACCGCTGAAGATCAACCGACCGTCCCGCCACGCGATGGCCGTGTTGAAATCGCGCAGACGGACCAAGCTGGCCACCTCATCGGCACGAAGAACCAGTTGGTCGCCGACGCCTAGCTCTCGGTCGAGTGATAGGGGCCCCAGTATTGGCGAGCCGCTGATGGGCGCGGCTTCGGTCGTTCCGTGCGAATTACGAATATTGCTTACTCTTACTGTACCCTCGATGACGGAAACGACAGCCTGTGCCTCTGCCTTGCGGACATTGAATGCAGTGCCGACTGCGCGAACGAGGAGATTGCCGGTGCGAACGACGAATGGCCGGTCTGGATCGTTGGCCACAACAAAGAACGCTTCTCCAGATGCAAGGTCAACCACTCGCTCGGCAGGACCAAAGGCAACCTGCAGGCTCGATCTGGCGCCGATCGTGACCTCGGAGCCGTCCGAGAGAGCCTCCAGGCGATGTTCGGAGACATCCGTCGAAAAACTCGAATTAGCAGCGGGAGTGCTGAGCAGAATAACGGCTACTGCGACCGCGCAGGCCGCCAGCGCGCCGGCGACGAAGGCACCCTGCCAAACGTTTCCTGGTCTCCACTTCGTCAGATATTTACGCGTCTCGGAAGCGGTCTCCCTGGAGAGTTCCGTCGTATTCGGCCAGGGGATGTCGCGAATGAGACCGAAATCACGCCAGAGCTGCTGCGCCTCTGCGGCCGCCGCCTGGTGTTCAGTTGAACGTCGAGCCCAGCGCTCGAACGCCTCCACATCAGCCGCCCCAGAGCCTGCTTCATGCAAACGCAAAACAAACTCGGCAGCCTCATCGAACAAAGTCTGCGTGTCGTCGGATTCTCTCAAAGTAACACCCGATTAGTTGCTGCCATGTCCGGTGGATTCTCTCAGTCGCCTATGACAGTGACGAACGCCCCGCAATACGTACTTTCGGACCATGCTCTCCCCGATATCCAGGCGGTCGGCTATTTCCCGGTAGCTTCGGCACTCGAACTTGAACAATAGAAACGCCAGTCTGCACTTTGGAGGCAGTTCCGTAATGAACTGTCGAATCAGAGCTAATCTTTGATCGACATCGACGAGTTCTTCCGCTGAAGATTCATTTGACTCCAATCCCGCTTCCTCGGGATCCACCTGTGCGGATTCGCGTCGACGCACTCGTTCGCGGAGTCGGTCTATTGCGATATTGTTTGCAGTTCTGAACAGGTAGGCTCGCAAATGGCTGACGACCGTCTCGTCGTCTAACCCCAGCACGCGGACATACGCTTCCTGAGCGACGTCACGCGCCTCCTGGACAGAGCCGAGTTTGGTGGCCAACACTCTGACCAAGATGTCATTGTGGCGCTCGAATAGCCCTGCGACCTCCAGCCTTCTGGCGGCAGCCGGGCCGTCGTCGCGACAATTCTGCCGATCATCCGGTGCCGAAGTCACCCGCCGCTTCTCCCTGTTGATTCTCGCGAACATTGTCCTCTTGGGCTTTTGGAGATGCAAACGTGATATGGCGTGGAGCGCTTCCGCCTCATACTATTGGACGTATCAGAGGGGCTACTTGGGAACGACCATGGTTCGTTGCCCTATTCCCATATCGACCCGCTCGTACGTCTAGGATTAGTAGCGGTAGATCGGGGAGCCGATATATGGTCACGCGGAATTCCAGTCTTTCGATTGCCCTGCTGCTTCCGTTCGTCGTCGGAATCTGTCTGGCGCAGTCTGCGGGAGAGGAAGGAGTAGCGGCCTGCGAACAGTTAGTCTCAGACTATGCATACTATCGGGATCACATGGATGCCGATAATTTCGAAAACCTCTTCACGGAGGATGCGACGCTCGGCCGCCACACGACGACCTACAGAGGGCGGCAGGCCATGCGAGAGCGAATCACCTTGCGAGAACCTGCCGCACATTTGACGATCTTCACATCGGTGAGGATCGCGGCCGTCAACGAGCGGACCGTTGCGGGAACCCTTTATGGAATCGTCCTGAGCGGAGACAGACAGGTACTCGAGGGGGATGCGCCGCTTCGGCTCGGCAGCCCCGAGGCTTCGATTGAGTATTCCGAGTACCAGATCACATGCACGCTCGGCGATGAAGGGTGGAAAATCGCCGACTTGTCCATGCGGCCCATGTTCCGGGCCGACGAGGAATAAGGTAGTGTAATAAACACGCAGGATCAGCACTGAAACAGTCCAATAACGGAACAAAAGGGAGAGAATCATGGCCACAAGGCGAAAATTCCTGAGATCCAGTCTGACAACCGGCGCCTACCTCGGCCTGGGCCTGCCCGGCGTGCGGCTGGCCTCCGCGCAGGACACCACGGATGAGGAGGCGCGCAACAAGGCCGTTGTCCGGCGCTTCAAGGAGTCCCAGGGGACCGGCGAGTACGAGCAGGTGCTCGCGGAAGTCCAGTCACCGAACTTCCGGCGGCTCCGGGGCGGATTCGAAAACCTGGCAACGAATGCAGCCGGGTCCGAACTGGCGGAGGCCGCCCAACCCGTGCGAACGGCATTTCCCGACCGAACCGATACCATCGATCTGATGATCGCGGATGGGGACATGGTCGGTATGCGGTTCCGGGTCCAGGGCACGCACGAAGGCAATTTTTTCGGCATTCCGGCGACCGGCCGAACCATCGACATCACCGAAGTCGGCGCGTTCAGGCTCGAAGACGGGAAGATCGTCGAAGCCTGGTTCATGGCGGACGAGGTCGAACTGTTGAGGCAACTGGGCGTGGGACTGCCCGCGCGGCAGGACGGTCAACGCATCGTACCGGTGCCGGCGACGCAATCGCGTCCCGGCCAGGCCACCCTTGAGGAAATCCTGGCGGCGCCGGTGGACTCGCAGACCTACCGCAACAAGGTCGTGGTGTCGGCCTACAAGTCGGAATTCCCTCCTCCGGGTGTGTTGCCCGATCGGCCCGGACGGCCCTACGACGTGTATCTGCGCGGCGGATTCAAGCACTTCGTCGACTACGGGAACGCGAACGGCTTGAGCGACCAGGGCATCGGTCAGGCGTTTCCGGACCGCCAGGACAAGGTCGATTTCGTGCTCGCCGAGGGCGACACCGTCTGGATCCAGTTCAGGCTGAGCGGCACGCACGGACGCAGTCTGTTCGGTATCCCCGCGACCAACCGTCCCATTGAGGCGGCCGAAGTGGGCATCATGACCTTCGACGGCGCCCGCTGGGACACGGGCTGGTTCTTCGGAGATGACCTGGGAATGGCGCTCCAGCTCGGCGTTCCGGACTTTTTCTTCTCATAGCCGCTGAGGAGAAGGCGTCTGGCCAGACGATTGAAACAGGGGCATTCGATGCGGAATTGCGCGTGTGCGGCTGCGGCGATCCTGCTGCTCGTCGCGTCAACTCCGCTGCGCGCGCATCACGGCTCGGCGCCCCACTTCGATCTGGACGACCAGGTCAGGGTGAACGGTGTGGTGACGGAGTTGCGGTTCGTCAACCCACACGCCTTCGTGTACTTCGATGCCGTTGACGAGAATGGCGAAAGCGTCCCATGGCGCTGCGAACTCTCGGGCGCCACGCTCCTGAGGCGACAGGGCTGGACGCCGGAAACGCTCGTTCCCGGACAGCGGGTCGAGATCGTGGGCGACCGGGCGCGTCGTGAAGACAACGCCTGCGCAATGGAATCGATCACGTTCGAGGACGGCAGCGTCATCGATAGCGACGGTATCCAGCAGGGCGACGTCCGGCCTGTCGTCGGTCCGGCCAGCGTGACGCCGCGCCCACGATTCCTCGAGAACGGACAGCCCAACCTGAGCGGGGCGTGGATTTCCCGTCAAGGCGGCGGCGCAGGTGGAGTCCTTACCAACGGGCGGCCCGAGCCGACTGAAGCGGGATTGGCTGCCGCGGAAAACTTCGACGTCCGATTCGACAACCCGGTGATCAACTGCGAGAGCGGCAACATCATCACCGACTGGTATCGGCAGTCCCACGTCAATGACATTCGGCAGTACGACGACCGGGTCGTGATTCGCTACGGCTATCTCGAGATGCAGCGAACGGTATTTCTGGATGCCGAGCACCCGGAGAACGTTGCGCCAGGCGTTGCAGGCCATTCGATCGGCTGGTGGGAGGACGATATCCTGGTTGTGGACACCATCGGACTCTCGGAGAGGATCCTGATCCCGCTGGCCGGGGTGATGATGAGCGGTCAGGCGAACGTCGTGGAGCGAATCCACTATGACGAGGAGAGTCGGACGTTGATCCGTGACTACACGGTGAACGACCCGCTCTACCTGACCAGGCCCTACAGCGGACGAAACGTATCCGATATCGCCGCCGAACCCTATCGGCCGTTCGACTGCGTCAACCTGAGCGGCGAAAACAATCGACGATCGGAGTCAGGCGAATAGAATTCACAAGAAGCGCGAATTCCAAAGGAGCTTACGGATGAAAACGGAAAAATATCTGATCGCATCGATTCTGCTGCTGATGGCAAGTCTCGCAACAGCCCACCACAACTGGTCGGCGATCTACGACGTGGAATCCGATATCGAGATCGAAGGCGTGATCAGTTCGATCGAGTGGAGAAATCCGCACGTCCGGGTCAGCTTCACCGTCGACGAGGGCACCCCGGACGAAATGGTGTATACCACGGAGAGCAACTCGGTCGCCTCCCTGACCCGAATGAACGTGACCGAAGACGTGCTCGCCGTCGGCACCCCGGTGCGGGTCGCCGGTTACCGGAACCGTTCCCGCGATGACGATATCTTCATGAATCACCTGCTGCTGCCGGACAACCGTGAAGTCATATTCCTGCGCACCGCCGAACCCCGCTGGCCGGACGCCAGCCGCATCGGCAATACCGACCGGTTGCATGGCCGCGTGGTCGAAACGGATCCTGCCAATCGGCCGACCTCCATCTTTGCCGTCTGGAACACGGTTTACGGTGCCGAAGGCAGCCACCAGGCGCTGAGATTTCCTGGCGGGGCGTTTCAGATCGACTACAAGACGGAACGGTTTTCAGGCGGTTGCGTTGCCGACAAGGACGTTTGGGGCCAGATGGGGGCGCCCTATCCCATTCAGTTGATCGACAACGGCGACACGGTCGTCATCCACGCGGAAGAGTACGACACCATTCGTGAAGTGCACATGGGGATTGCCCATGACGATCCGGGCACTCATACGGACAACATCGGCTATTCGACCGGCCGCATGGATGGCGGCAGGCTCCTGGTGACCACCACATTCGAGGGAAGCGACTCTCCCGTCCGGCTATATGAAACATTCGAGCTGAGCGCCGACCGCAGTCGACTGCTGTACACATCTACCCTGGTCGATCCGACTTCGAACAACGCGCCGGCGGTGGCCAGCAAATGGTGGGAATATCAGCCCGGGGCCTTCGTGCAGCCTTATGACTGCAGTCCGTAGCAGGTTTCGCTCCGTCCGCCGATGCGCTGACGCGGAGGGAAATAAATATTTCCACGCAAGCCCGGCCAGGCCGACCTTGATGGCGCTCCAGCCGGGCGCCCCGGACAACTTCATGCGGTAACCGCCTGGAGCGTGGTCGCGCTCACGCAAAGGCTTCGCGCCCCAGGCGAAGGGCCATGAATCCAACCACCAGCGCGCCCAGCGACAAGGAGCCCCACAACAGGGCGGAACGCCACGGGAACTCACGAGGCAGGATGAACGCAGCTTCGCCGCCCAGCTCACGCATGGCTCCGAGCTCCGCTACGGTGACTGCCATCTCCTCATCCAACTGTTCCCAGACCTGACTCAACACCACATCGGGGCCGGCTTCGGTTGACAATCCGCCCCCGACCAGTTGGTAGGGCGCAGCGCCGTTTGCGGCAAAGCGAAGCCGTTCCCGGGGATAGTGAAGTCGCAACTCGATTTCGTCCTCGTCAAGGGAGCGGTCGGGCAGAACTCTCCAGAAGCGAGCATCGCGATTCGCGGTCTGCACAACGGGCGCGCGGACCTGATCGCCCTGGAAATCGACACGGTAGAAGAGCCGCCTGGAAGCCGCGACGCGCCACGGCCCCTCCACGGAATCGCCGGACGCGATAACCGCATTTGCCCACGTGTTGCGATTCGCAAGTTCCAGTTCCACGGCGAGAACAGGCAGAAGTCCGCCCGCATCGAAGAAAAGTGCGTCTTCCTCCGCATCGGCAGGCCCGGGTACCGGTTCAAGCACGACCAATTCCACCGGCGTCGGGTTCGGCTCCTCCGAGATGATCAAATCGAGCTCATCCAGAACCCAGGGTGCCGGCGTATCGCCGGACCAGCCGATCCGGTAATACCCGCCCACGCGTCCGACTATGGGGATTCGGCTGCGCCGCACCCGGGTTTCGTCGATTGCAAGCGACGCGATGCTGCCCTCACCGACCACGCTCCAGCGGGCGAGATCGGTGCTGTGGGAAATTGTCACCGTCGTCAGAAAGGGTTCCTCCAGGTCATCCCAGCGAAGGTCGGCGGCGAAGGGCGCGGTTCCAAGCTCGCGCGCATCGGCGACGAACGCAACAATTTGGGTGGCGTCCTCCGGGGGCGAGCCGAATCTGACGTCGACGCCCTCCTCCGATGCCTCCACCGTCAGGCCACTGATCAGCTCGCCGCCCTGTGTTCGATAGACCGGCGATACATCAAGTGTGACCAGCGATTTCGAGGCAGGCCCAGGCTCCACGGGGACCAGGTAAAACGGCATCGGTTCGCCATCGGCGTCAAGGACCGCCATCTGATCCACACTCCTGGCGTGGCGATAGACCTCGGCTCTCAATGGAATATCGTAAAACTCGCTCTCGGCGTTGAGCGCCAGCGGCCAACCGTAGGCGAATTCGTCGGGATCGACTGCGTTCGCCGTGCCGATGCATAGACCGGCAACGAATCCAATCTGAACTCTGCGTCGTTGCATCCCTTTCATTCTAGCCTTGAACGCCCAGGAGCATCCTGCCGTCCGCTGGTCTCGGTGCTCGCGCGACTATTGCCACGGGCTGTTTGTCGCTGACGGTCTTGATGAAATTTCCGGTCCAGTGCCTGTCTACTGGGCGGTTTTGACTTCCGCGTCCAGACGCGGGGGCACCGGGCCGAAATAACCGACGATCAGCAGGAGAATTCCGACACCCAGGAACGAAACGACGCGAGCGAAGGTGCCGGTGTTGTCCAATTCCACCAGGAACAGCTTGACGACCACGATGGCCATCAGCACGGCGCCGCCGACCCAGACCTCGCGCCGGCGTGTCCGGGCGCCGAGAACCATCCCCAGCAGCCCGGTCACACTCCAGACGATCGAGACCGAGGATTGCAGGACAACGGACTCGGCCAGCGTCTGCAGACCGAACGGAATACCGGCCCAGTGATGCACCGCCCGGGCAACCGCCATGGTGAGCAGGAAGAGACTGACGACCGTGACGACGAGAACTCGATAGCGATCGCCCTGGCGCCACCACTCGCCCGCATGCTGCCAGCGCCACACCGCAAACAGCGAGAAGACGGAGGCCAGCGCCAGGGGGTTGAGAACGGGCACATAGGGCAACGGGGCCGGATCTCCCGGCGACACCAGATTGCCCGCGAGCACGACCGCGGTCACGGCGAGCGCGACACCGCTCGCACACACCCACGAATAGGCATTCCAGTGTTGCCCCAGGGGCCAGCGCATCGTCTCGCGCGCGTGGAGCGTGGCGAGAAGAAACGCCGAGACCGCCACGACCGCGGCCGCGAGCGGCCAGATACCATCGGCCAATCGGTCGAGTAGCCACTCCGCTTCAGAGGCGATCAGCGCCGCGATCACCCAGTAAGCGCTTGCGTGCAGGGCCACGATCAACCGCGGAAACTGTTTTTCCCTGAGTCGCAGGAACGCGTAGTACACGGCAAGCGAGAGTGGCCACACCAGCCATCCGAAGCTTGCAAACGGATGCGATTGATCCGCCAACGACTGGATGAGCGCGAGCACCATCGCGGGCATCAAGACCAGGCCTGCGGTGTTGAGTCTGGGCCATTCAAGTCGGGCCGCGGCAAGCGCCGCCGCCGCCGTGGTCAGCGCCGCAAAGGCGAGACCGGCGGTCACTGTTTCCCGAAACTCCAGGAAGTAGTCGATCTCTGCAATGCCCGCCCACAGCCACCACGCCGTCGACCATCCCAGCACAAGCCATTTGGCCGGCCCGGGCATCGGTCTTTCGATCGTCGGGTACTCGCCGCGGTCGAGCCACCAACCGGAGAACCAGCCGGCGAGCGCGATCAAGGCAGCGCCAAGGAAAAATCCGTTGAGCACCGGGACGGTCTCGGCCGAGTATCCTCCCGATTGAACGGCAAAGGAGATGCCTGCAAGAAGCTGCAACGCGCAGCCGGCCAGAAGCGCCAGCCATTTCTGCTGGCGGCAACTCAGCCAGACCATGGCTGCACCTTGCAGCGCCCATGCGATCGACGTCCAGCGGGCGTCCAGCGCCAGGGGCGCGGTAGTCGCGAGGAACACGATCCCCAGACCGAAGAACGCCTCCATCATGACCCGGAGGTGCTTCGTCCTGCGGTGAATGAAAGTCGAGACAGCCACGTACAGGGCGGCCAGCGAGATAGCCGAGATCGCAAGCCCGTACTCGGTGTCGCCGACCAGGCTCGCTTGCAGGCCGAAGCCGACGATGGGCGTACCGAAGACCAGCGTTCCGTCTACAACTCCCCGCAGGTTCGGTGCCTGCCGATACGCGAAGAGCACCGGAATGAGCATATACATCAGCACGAAAAGGACAAGAAACGGCTCGGTCGTCGCGAAATGCTCGCTTTGATAACCCTGGTAGCCCCACAGGCTGCCAATACCGAAGGTGAAGACGAAACCGAGGAGGTTGAGTTCCCGCCAGGCCTTGAACCAGGCGATTCCGACGACCGCGATATTCAGAATTGCGTAGTAGCTGAACAGCAGGACATGCTCGGAGGATCCCGAGGAGACGAGCATGGGCGCCATGAATCCGCCGACGATACCGAGAACGGCCAGCGCGCGGGAATCCTGCAGCACCGCAAGCATGCCGCCCGCGATCGTCAGAACCAGTAGAAAAGCAAACGCCGCGGCAGCCGGTATCAACCCGTACAGGGCGAACGCGGCGTAGGCGGTGAGATAGAGAAGCGCGACGCCGCCACCCTGAAGACTGAGTGCGTAGACCCGGCGGCGCTCGCGCAAGCGCCAACCCACGATCAGCAGTCCGAGACCGAACGCGGCGACACCGGCAAGTCGAAACTCTATGGGCAGGTCGAAGAGCTGCCGGTCGATGGCCTCGCGTATGAAGAACGCCATGCCGAACAACGAAAGCACGACACCGACCTTGACGGGCACGTTGCCGCTGGTCAGCCAACCTTTCAGGACGTCGATAATCCGTGCCACCGTGGCCGATGTCCGATCGGTCGTGCCGGGATCGCTCCGCTGGGCGCTGGGCGCCGTAGTTACGCTTTCTTCGGGCGGGAGTGGTGGGTCTGGCGATATCTCCGGCGTCGGCGCCTCGGGCGGTTCCGCGACCGCTTCCTGCGGGCTGACCGGTTCAGAAACCGCCGGCGCTCGATCCAGCTCCTTGAGGTCTCCACTGGCTGCCTTATCCGCCTCCAGTGCCGCCAGCCGGTCGCTCAATTGCTTGACCCAACCGATCAGGAAACCCGTCGCTGCACCGAAAACAGCCCCGGAAAATCCCGACAGCATGACGCCGATCAATGCACCAACCAGTATGAGAGCGATCAACACGCCAATTCTCCCAGACGCGTGGACGCGCCCGATCACGGAGCGAGCCAATCTACCTGAGTGGGAGCAAATGTGAAAACATCGCCGGTTACCCGTCTCCGCACTGCCCGGTGTTGACGTACTTGATCCGGCATCGGGCATTCGGGCGGTACACACGTGCTCCTCGCAACACGCGGAGGGGTATAGTGATCCGATGCCGGAACAAGCGTTCAAGCCGCCGCCCGGTTCGGGTAGCGAGACGAGGACTGATTCTCGGCCCGTCCCGGGACCTGCGGGTAGTAGTGCATTGACATGAGAACAGCAAGAATTGGGGCACTTGCTTCGAAGACGAAATGTAAGTCAACGCCTATGCGGTCTTTCTCGGCGAACTACACAGAAACAAGGCAATCCCTGAGGCACGAATGACGGCAATCTGTCAGTAGGAGGCATGGGGGACGGCGATGTTTGCACTGAGCTCAATACTTACAACGACAATCATCCCGAACTTCGCTATTTCTCCAGTCGCCGACATGGTCACCAAACTAACCATAATGGTTGATAATTGTCGTCCAAGACACCAAAATACGCCTTGGTAGACGTAAAGCAAGCCGCTAAGCTTGGAAACGTTGTGATCGAACCCGGATCCAGGACACAGCGGGATATCGCCAATCTGGATTATTCATTGGATGACGTTATCGCCTGCTTGTCATCGCTCCAGGAACACGAATTCAATGATTGTTCAGTGATCACGCTGACGGCGCGCCAAGACAGGTCAAGGGACGTTTTCGCAGACTCCTACGTCACGGAATTCGCCGGGCCGACTGGGGTTACCGACACGCTCTATGTGAAGTTTCGCGTAGCCGCTACGTGGTTGACGATTCATTCATTTCACCTGGCAACAAGATAGCCCGAATGCAAGTGACGAAAACGACACCCCATGCTCCGGATTGTCCGTTGTGTGATGCACACGACTGGGTCGGCGCCAATCATCAATTGGAGATTACCCATCAGAACAGACCCCTCACCGTAAGTGATTTGTCACACTCTGAATGCGCTGAATGCGGCTATGAATTGATACTCCCCCACCAGTCCCGTCAAAACGATGCTCGAATCAGAGATGCACGACGAGAGGCAAGTGGCTTGCTCACCAGTTCAAGAATCAAGGCAATTCGCAAAAAACTGGGTGTATCTCAACATCACATGGCAGCGCTTATTGGCTGCGGGAAGAACTCTTTTTCCAAGTATGAGCGAGGCGAGGTTACTCAAAGCGCGGCAATGGACAAGTTACTACGCATCCTGGACGCTTCGCCGGAAGCACTCGACCTATTGGAAAAGCAAACAAGATCCTGCGCCGGTGGATGATTGTGCCGGAACTACCGCAAGCCCCATCAAGCCTACCTGCTGCCGGAATCCCCCCGATACGTCGCCCGCAGATACCCCACGCGCCCCGGCGGATCGTGCACCACCAGGCTCATCCCGTTGACCCCGCAGGGAAAACACACCGGCGGGTCCCCGTCGAAGAGGTTGTTGAAGCCCAGTGAAATCGTCCAGGCCTCGCCGGATACCGGCGGGATGTAGTTCAATTGATGCGACCGGTTCGATACGACTGCCTTGCCAGGACCCTGCGACGCTACAACGAGTATCCGACCATGAACCAGACCTTGGTCGTATCCGTGTCATAGCCGTCCGCGTCGTACCTGGCGAGCTTCAACTCCAGCCCCACCCGGTTCGGCAGCGTGTAGGTGACGTCGAATCCGAGCTCCGAACCCAAGCTCCGTCCGCCCTCGTGGGCGCTGAAGTCGTGGTAGACCCCGACGACCCTCGCGCCGCCGAGATTGCCGGCGATGCTGAACCAGGCGTCCCTGACGCCGTCCGGCGGTGGGATGAGGAACTTGTCGGTCCATCCCTGGCGGGCGTGCATGGTCGCCAGGGGCGTGCGCACCGACCTGCGACCGTCGTCGCTGCCGAGCACTTCGTAGCCGAACGTCAGGACCGCCTCCCCGCCCAGCGGGAAATCGCTCCGGAACGTGTGCAACGGCGCATCGTAGGTCACGGGATTTTCGCCCCACTCGGATTGCCGGGAAAGGGTGACGTCCACGGTGGCGAAGTCGAATTCGCCGCGGTAGGAGAAGCCGTAAGTGGCGTTGGAATTGGCCGGGCCGTTGTCGTTGCCGAGATCGAACAGGTACGCGAATGCAACGATCTCGTGGTCCGGCGCCGGCTGCAGGGAACCGCGCAGGAGGTGGGTATCGCCGAACCAGTCCCCGGGTTGCACGCCGTCGCCCGGACCGAAAATCCGGTTGGTGTTGTTCACGTAGCTGTAGTCCAGCATCGCATCGCCGCGGGACAACTGCACCCGCAGAGCATCGTAGGTCTGTTCGTTCTGCCGGAACGCCACGCCGCCCACGAAACGCTGGGTGCCCAGGTTGATCCGCTGGCGGCCTGCCGTGACGGTCAACCCTTCACCAGCGTACCTGAGGAACGCCTGGTTGAGATCGCCGCCGTCGGGATCGGCAATGATGGGAAACCGCGTCTTGCCGTTGGTGGTGGAATTGAAGTCTTCGATGCCGGCCACGAACACGTAGTCGGCTTCAAGGCCGGCGGTCCAGGCATTGTCCTCGGCCGAATCCCAGGTCCAGCGAGCCAGCGCCGTGGACGCCAGGGCCTGTTCGTCGAAGCTCGCCTGATCGACGTGCTCGAGCCGGTACCGAATCCTCAGCGCGGTCGAGCCGTCGGCAACCGCGGCCCGCAACCCCGCTCCGGTCGTCTGTGCCCGGGCCGCACCGGCGGACACGATCAGCCCGGCAACCAGGGCAATGGCGCAAGTTTTCTCGCTCATGGACAAGCGTTTCCCATACCGGCGCTCCCAACCCGCGCCATTATGCAACAAATCGGTCACGCGCCTTCCTCCGCCTGTTTCAACGGCGGTTCCAACGGAAGCTCGATGATCATTTCCGTGAACTCGCCCGGCTCGGTCTCAACCTGAATATGGCCGCCGTGCTCGCGCACGATGTCGCTGGACATGGCAAGTCCGAGCCCCGTGCCCTCGCCGGCGGGCTTGGTGGTGAAGAAGGGATTGAATATCTTTTCCACGACGTGGGGCGGCATCCCGTTGCCGTTGTCCCTGATGCGGATTTCGATATTCTTCTCGCCGCGCCGTGTCTTCAGCGAGATCGTCGGCTCATATCCGTCGGCTTCCCCGGCCTTGCGCTTCTCGTCGGTGGCGTAGCACGCGTTGCCGACCATGTTCAGAAAGACGCGGCCCAGATCCTGGGGAATGACGTCGACATCCCCCATGTCGGGATCGAGTTCCCGCAGGATGTCGAGCTGGAATTCGGAGTCCGAGGCCCGGGCACTGTGATACGCAAGCCGCGCGTATTCGTCCAGCAGACCGTTGATGTCGGTGGGCTGCAGGTCGCCGGAACCCCGGCCCATCTGCAGCATGTCGTGGACGATGCGGTTGGCGCGCTCGCCGTGGGACTGAATCCGCTTCAGGTTGCCGGTCAGGTCGCCGGTGATCTCGTCGATGTAGGAGCGATCATCCTCCGGGATCTGCTCCTCAATATCTTCAAGCGCTTCTTTCAATTCATCAATGAGCTCTTCAGATACTTCAGAGAAGTTCTTGACGAAATTCAAGGGGTTCTTGATTTCGTGAGCCACGCCCGCGGTCAACTCACCAAGCGCCGCGAGCTTCTCGCGCATCACGATCTGGTCCTGGGCATTGCGCAGATCTTCCAGCACCGACTCCAACTGCTCGTTCTTGCCCTTGAGTTCATCCGCCAGCTTCTCCACCAGGTTCAGGCGCTGCACTTCAATGGCATGGCGGCGGAACACCTCGAGCGCTGCCGCCATATCGGCCACTTCGTCCTTGCCGCCGATATCCACGGTGGTTTCGAGATCGCCGCTGGCCATGCGCCGCATCCACCGGGACAGTTGCTCGAGCCGGAACAGCAGCACGCGGCCGACAAACAGCCAGGCGATCAAAAGGGCGCTGCCCACGCTGACGGCGCTGATGGTCAGCAGCACGTTGCGCCCGGTGAGGATCGCATCCTCTGACGCCATGGTGGCATCCTCGGTGTTCCTCTGCACCGTGCTCACCAGGCCGTCGACTTCGGCGACCAGTTCGATGGCGATGGCCTGGTTGCCCCCGAGCAGTTCGAATTGACGTTCGCTGAGCCGAAGTTCCTGAACCAGCAGGTTGAAGCCGCTCGCCTCGCCCAGTCCCAATTCGATGAGCCGCGCGAAGACGGGCGCCAGTTCATCGTGCAGCGGGGTTGTTTCAAGATCGGACAGGTTGCGCTCGATGCGGCTGGCCACCGCCTCGAAGCGCTCCCGCAAGGGCTCCACCAACGACGCTTCCGTGAGCGTGAACGCGCTCGCCAACAATTGCGTCGACAACGTCGCATCGGCCTGAAGCTCGGCCAGGTACCGGTAGCGTCCGAACTCGTTTTCCGAGAAGTGTTCCGACCGGGATTCCGGCGGACTTCCAAGCTCGCGGTAGCCGGTCATGGTGTAGAAGAGCTGATCGTCGATGGCCGGCGCCATGATGTTGTCGAGCCGTACGCGCAGTTGTTCCAGTTCCAGACGCAGGTCCTCCCTGCGCTGCAACAGTTCAAACGACGCGGCCACTTCATCGCGTAGCGCGATGATGTTCGAAATCAGCGTGTCGGAATGCGCCTGGATGCGTTCGAACGGCGCTCGACCCCCCTCCATTCCCTCCAGTACCGCCAGTTGCTCCTCAAACGCCGCATGGGACTCGCTGATGTCGATCATCACGTCGCGGAAATCTTCCGGCGATGCCGCGGACGCCAGGCGGGGAGCGGCCGCGACCAGCGCATTGGTGTACTGCGCCACACCGAAGGCGGCCGCCAACTCGGGCACGCTGCCTTCATTGACGACCTGCTGAACTTCGCCCACCCGGTTGAGGAGAAACCAGCCCACCAGGCTGGCCGAGATTGTCAGGACCACGGCGCCGCCGATGGTGAGATAGAGTTGGGTGGAGATCCGCGAGCGGGCCTTGTTGATGGACTTCAACCAGTTCTTCATGGCGCCATCGTCTGCATCGTCGCGACAGGGTAGTAGGCGCCGTCGTCGCCGAGCGCGGTCATGAAGACCTCGTCGGAGCCCTGGCTGTCGTCATCGCCGTAGCGAAGTTCGAAGCCGTCGATGTCTACCGTCTCCGCACTGCGGAGGCTGTCGAGGAAGCAATCCCGGCTGAGTTCGACGCCGCACCGCTGAAGCCCCTCGATGGCGAGGCGCCCGGCCAGGTAACCCTCCAGGGAGACGAAGCCGGGAACGGCGTCGGGGGCATGGACGGACAGCGCGTTCTGATAGGAAGCCACCACCGGGAGCGAATCGTTGGTCGGGAACGGCACCACCTGGGTCACCACCACATCCGCGCCCGTATCCCCCAGCGCCTGCGCCAGGGCGTTGCTGCCGACGAAGGAGACGGTGAGGAACACGGCGTCCATGCCGGTGTGCGTGGCCCAATTGATCAGCATCGATACGGGCTGATACGCGCCGATCATGATCACCGCCTGCGGGTCGCCCTGGCGAAGATCCAGCAGGGCGGTCTTCACCGCAGTGGTATTTCGCGGGTACAGCCCGATCGCCACAGGCTCCATGCCCCGCCGCGCAAGCGCCAGGCGAACCCCCTGGTAACCGTCGCGGCCGAACGAATCGTCCTGGTACATGACCGCGATGCGATCGATGCCCAGGTCGCCGGTCAGGCGGGCGACCATTTCCTCGGTTTCCTGCTGATAGGAAGCCCGAAGGTTGATGATGTTGTCCCAGGCGGGATCGCGCAGAAACGCGGCGCCGGTGAACGGGGCGATGTAGGGTGCGCCAGCCTCGGCGGCGACCGGGGTAGCCGAACGTGAGGTCGGTGTGCCCACCGCGCCGATCAGTGCGAAGACCTGCTCCTCCTCGATCAGTTGCAGCGTATTGACGACCGCGGCCGCCGGCTCGTAGGCATCGTCGAGCGACACCAGTTCGAGCATTCGGCCATGGATTCCGCCGCGATCGTTGGCCTCCTGAAAGGCGGCCCGGATACCGAGTTGCATGCCCAGGCCGAGTTCCCGGGCCGGGCCGCTGAAAGCCGCGGACTGTCCGAACAGTACGCGTTCCCCCGTGACGCCGGGCGTTGCTTCGACGGCCGGGGCGGACTGGGTTGAAGAAACATCCGGTTCGGGCGCCGGGTCCGGTGGGGCGTCGGCCGGGTCCCCGGTTTCCGGGGCGCACGAAACGGTAACCGCCAATGCTGCCGCCAGAACCAGCCCGCGGAAGAAGTCCCGCACCGAACCGGCAGTCCGTGGCAAACGTCCCGCGCCGCACCGGGACCCGCAAGGCGCCCGCCCGGCGAGGCGACGGGCCCGCTTGCCGATTGGCGCCGCGAGGGCGTCGAGGCGCCGGATCCAGGGCGGTCGCAACGATCGGCTCATTTCGCTCAACGGATCACCTCGTTTCGGACGCGGTGCGCTCAGTTACCGTTGCCTCCGCGGCGCATGACCAGACAGGTTATGTCGTCGGACTGGGGGGTGTCCTGGGCGAATCCATGCACCGCGTCGAATACCGCCTTGTTGGCGCCTTCGGAACTGCCGGGAGGAGCGCCCGCAAACATCTCGCGCAAGTCGTCGAGGCCGTATTGCTCGCCTTCGGCGTTCATCGCCTCGGTGACGCCATCGGTATACAGAATGACCGTGTCGCCCGGTTTGAGCGTGACGGTCTGCTGATTGTAGGTGAGCCCCGGCATGACCCCCAGCGCGATACCGCGGGTCAGCGGCAACAGCGTGGAGCTGCCGTCCGCATGAATGATGAGGGGGCTGTCGTGCCCGCCGTTCGAATACGTGAGTGTCTTCGTCTGCGGATCGTAGACCGCGTAGAGAACGGTGACGAACATCTCTGCATCGTTCTCCTCGCAGAGTTGGTCGTTGACCTCGCGCAGCACGTCGCCGGGTTCGTTGCCGCCGATCGCGGTGCCTTTCAGGAGGGTTCGCGTGGACATCATGAACAGCGCTGCCGGCACACCCTTGTCCGACACGTCCGCGATCGCCAGGCCGACCCGATCTTGTTCGAGGCGCAGCACGTCGAAGAAGTCGCCCCCCACGTTACGCGCGGCCACCATGTTGCCAAAGACCTCATAGTCGTCGCCACTGGGAAACGCGGTGGGAAGGATGGACTGCTGAATCTTGGTGGCGACATCGAGCTCGTTCTGCAGCGTGATCAGCTTGTCGCGCGAAGCGATGGCCTCACGCCACTCGGCCAGATTCTTGAGCGTGCGATCGATCGTGACGCGCAGGTCGTCGAAGTCGATCGGCTTGGTGACGAAATCGAACGCACCGCGGTTCATGGCGGTGCGAATATTCTTCATGTCGCCGTAGGCGGAAATGATGACCGACCGCAGGTTGGGAGCTACCTTGGCGATCTGCGACAGCAGGGCCAGGCCGTCCATCCGCGGCATGTTGATGTCGGAGAGCACCATGTCGATGGAGGGATCCTTCTCCAGAACCTCCAGTGCTTCCAGGCCATTGTGCGCAAAGCAAAATTGGTAACAGCCCTTGCGAATGTCCCGGCGCATGCGCTGAAGCATGAGCGGTTCGAGGTCCGGCTCATCGTCCACAACCAGGATCTTGGGGGTTTCAGGCATGAAGCTCATTCATGAATTCCTGCGTAGGCGTCGTCGTGACTATTGCTCCAGGGTACGAAGCGTGAATCTTCCCTGATCATGTGCGACCGGATACAGAGCATAGTGGATGAAACCGCCACGCGTCTATTTCAAACCCGCTCGGGCCCACGGCCAGCGCGCGTCTGTGTCAATCCTGCCCGCGCCCGCAGTGGCATCCGCAATCGCACTGGGGCATTGTTCCGTTCTGTTACTCGAAGTTGTTCCCGACTCTTTTCTTCTTGACGCCTATCTTAACCGCTGGCGTCCGTATATCGCACAATAGATGCCGATATGTCGAAATGAGATTTTCCCCTTAGCCATTTCTCGCCGTGAACGACCGCATCAGCGATTTGCTTTCCGCCGCCGTGGACTCCGGCGCCACGCCGGGTGCGGTGGTCATCGCAGGATCCCGTGATGCCGTCCTCGTCGAGCGCGCCGTGGGGCGTCTGAGTTATACGGCCGATGCCGACCGGGTGACGCCCGACACGATTTACGATCTGGCGTCGCTCACCAAGGTCATAGTCACCACACCGCTCGTCATGCGGCTCTGCGAGAGCGGACGGCTCGATCTCGACGCCTTCGTCAGGGCTTACGTTCCGGAGTTCGCAGGCGGCGCGAAGGATCGAATCACCATCGCGGATCTCCTGGCCCACTGCGGCGGCCTGCTCTGGTGGACCGATCTCTACCGGCAGGCGCAGGATATGCCGGTCGCGGAGGTCAGGCGCTTCTATCTCAGGCGGATTTGCGAGCTGCCGCTGGACTACGAGCCCCGCTCTCGCACGGTCTACTCCGATCTGGGATTCATCTTGCTGGGAACCGTGCTGGAACGCCTGACCGACTCACCCCTGGATCGGCTCGCGGCGGACGAAGTCTTCGTCCCCCTAGGCATGCGCGACATCCGCTACAACCCCCCGACCGCACTTCGAAACCGGATTGCGCCGACCGAAAATGACCCGGAGCGGGGCGGCATCCTCCACGGGCAGGTGCACGACGAAAACGCCTGCCGCCTTGGCGGCGTGGCGCCCCACGCGGGATTGTTCGCTACCGCGCGAAGCCTCGTGCCTTTTGCACGAATGTGGCTCGCCGAAGGCGCCGCGGGCGAGAAACGCTTTTTCGACAGCGACACGGTGCGCCGCTTCAGCCGCCGCGTCCACCTGGTGAAGGACAGCAGCCGGGCGCTGGGTTGGGATACCCCCGCGGCCGGCAGTTCCTGCGGGCGCCGGTTCTCCGCCGCGGCCTTCGGGCACACGGGCTTTACCGGAACGTCGCTCTGGATTGACCCCGAAAAGGATCTGTTCGTGATTCTGCTGACCAACCGCGTGCACCCTACGCGGGACAACGCCGCGCTGGCCGAGTTACGACCAGCGTTTCATGACGCATTGATCGAAGACCTTGCCCTGTAGGCGAGGCCCACCGCCTGGCGGCCCGTGGCAAAGGTCCCGCGGCATTCGTCCGGCGATGGGCGGGGCACGGAATCTGGTCTTTCCGCTTCCTGTTGGGCAAGATGCACCAACTGAACGGAAACAATCGTCGGCCGATGGCATCTGCAACGGGTTGGAGAACAGCGCGCGTCAGCGTTCTCGCAGGTGTTGCCTGTCTGATTCTCACGAGTTGCGGCGGCGGATCATCCGGCCCCGGCACCCCGCCGGGACCACCCCCACCTCCCCCGCCGCCGCCGATGTCCATGGCCGAGGCCTTCCGGTTCCTCAACCAGGCGACCTTCGGCGCCACCGAAGCGGCGGCCCAGGAGCTGATCGACATCGGCATTGACGACTGGATCGACCGCCAGATCGCTCAACCGGCGTCGCTCCAACTGTCCTACCTGAACACGCTGCCGGTACCGGATCGTGCGCCGCAACTGCAACCCGACCGGGTCGATAGCTGGTTCCGCAACGTGGTCGACGGACCGGACCAGCTTCGTCAGAGGGTCGCATTCGCGCTGTCGCAGATCATGGTGGTCTCCGAAGCCGGCGCATTGAGGCAGGCGCCATACGGGCTGGCAGGCTTCTACGACACGCTGGCGGAAAACGCATTCGCCAATTTTCGCGAACTTCTGGAAGCCGTCACGCTGCATCCGTCCATGGGCGTCTACCTGAGCATGCTCGGCAACCAGCGGGCGGACCCGGACCGCAACATCAGCCCCGACGAAAACTACGCCCGGGAGATGATGCAGATCTTCACCATCGGGCTGGTCGAATTGAACCTTGACGGAACTGCGCGCACCGACGCCCGGGGTCAGGAGATCCCTACCTACGACCAGGACATCGTCGAGGGATTCGCGCACGTATTCACCGGCTGGAACTATGCCGAAGGCGCCAACTTCAACAGGGCGCGCCGCACCATGGCCAACCAGACAATGCCCATGGAGTTGTATCCGGACTATCACTCCACGGAATCCAAGCAGCTTCTGAACGGAATGCGACTGCCCGAAGGCCAGTCAGGGCAGCAGGACCTTGAGGACGCGCTCGACAATGTCTTCGCCCACCCCAATGTCGGGCCGTTCATCGCGACCCGGCTGATCGAGCGCCTGGTCACCAGCAATCCCACCCCCGGGTATGTCGAGCGCGTCGCCTCGACATTCAATGACAACGGCAGCGGCGTGCGCGGCGATCTTCAAGCCGTGGTCAGGGCGATACTGCTGGACGATGAAGCGCGCTCCGCCGGCACGACAGCCAGCGGCGGCAAACTCAAGGAACCCCTGCTGCGCCTGACGCATTTCTGGCGAGCGTACGAGGCGCGGTCGGCCGAAGGGACGTTTGTCTTCAGGCCTTCCACGAACGATGTCTTCGCCCAGGGCCCCCTCCAATCGCCTTCGGTATTCAACTTCTTCAGCCCCTTCTACGCCCCGCCCGGCGAGATCGCCAATGCCGGCCTGACTGCGCCGGAGTTGCAGATCGCCACCGAATTCCAGAACACGTTGATTACCAATTATTTCTATCGGCAGGCGTTCCGCCGTCATTCCGGCCGCGCCAATCTCAGAAGCGACGAGGTGTACATCGACATCTCCGAAGAGTTGGCGCTGGCAGCGGATGCCGATGCACTGATCGGCCGTATCGCCTCCAAGCTTCTGGCGGGGGAGATTTCGCCGACGCTCCGCGCGCAGGCCAGGACCATGGTGGAGACACGCGAGGCGGACAACGCGGCCGCACGGGTTGCCGAGGCCATCTACCTGATCGTCTCCTCCCCGGAATTCGCGCGGCAGCACTAATGCACCGACAACCTGACAATCGCGTATCGGCGGCCGCAGGCCCGCCCCTGGCAAGGCGCGGCCCGCGGGACACGACCCGAATGAGCCGCCGCGAATTTATCGAGGCTTCAGGCGCCGGAGTGGTGGCAGCGGCAACGCCTCTGACCGGACTGACCCAGATGGTGGCGCCGTCGGGGTCGTTCTCCGACTATCGCGCGCTGGTCTGCGTATTCCTTTTCGGCGGCAACGACTCCTTCAACATGCTCGTGCCGAGAAGCGACGCCGAGTACAACGTCTACTCGCGATCGCGTCAGAATCTCGCCCTGAACCGGGCCGATCTGCTGCCGATCTCACCCCTGACTCAGGATGGAGCCCAATATGGATTGCACCCGACCATGGGGGCGATTCAGACGCTGTTCGACAGCGCGCGGGTTGCGTTCATTGCCAACGTCGGGCCACTGATCGAGCCGACCACCAGGGAACAGTACGAAAACGGGTCCGTGGCGCTGCCGCCGCGGCTGTTCTCGCACAACGATCAGCAGGCTCAATGGCAGTCTCTCAGAGGCCGTGCGCCCGGGAAGACCGGCTGGGCCGGCCGCATCGGCGACCTGCTTCGGCAGCACGTCAGCGACCAGCAACTGGCCACCAATGTGTCGCTCGCCGGAAACCAGTTATTCCAGGCGGCCGACGAGACGGTTGCCTACACCATGGGCCGCAACGGCCCTCTGAACTTCCAGGGGCTGGGGGACGCGGTAAGGGCCAGGCAGCGGCGCGAAGCGTTCCGGCAGATACTCGGCGCCGAGTACGACAGCATGTACGAGCGGGCTTACCGGGATATCCAGCAGCGCGCCGTGGAGACGGTCGACCGCGTGACCGCAGCGCTGGAAAATGCCCAACCCCTGTCCACCGCCATGCCGTCCTCGGGCCTGGGTCGGCAGTTGCGTACCGTGGCGCGGTTGATCAGCGTGCGCGAGCAGTTGCGGATGCAGCGGCAGATCTTCTTCGTTTCAACCGGGGGCTTCGACTCCCACGACGACCAGCTCGAGCGGCAACCACCGTTGCTCAGCGACATCAGCGAGTCCGTCGGCGCCTTCTATCGGGCCACGGTGGAGCTTGGCGTGGCGAGCAGCGTGACGACGTTCACGCAATCCGACTTCGGGCGCACGCTCACTTCCAACGGCGACGGTACCGATCACGGCTGGGGCGGCGTCCAGTTCGTGGTGGGCGATGCGGTGCGCGGGCGCGAGCTGTACGGCCGTTATCCGCGGCTTGAGATCGGCGGTCCCGACGACGTGCGACGCGGCCGGCTGATTCCGAGCGTATCGGCGGACCAGTACGCGGCGACTCTCGCCAAATGGATAGGGGTTCCCGACGCGGACCTCGGCCATGTCGCTCCGCACCTCGACAACTTTGCGCAGCGCGACCTGGGCTTCCTCATATAGCAGCCGAGGCAAGAGCCCTGCGGCACTCGACCGGCGATGCATCCCGCCCGACTCTTGCCACGGGCTGCCAGAAGCGTTTGACAGCCCTGGCGGCAGGCCCTATATGTAGCCGTCCATGCCCGCTTCACGCACGATCGTCGTTCTGTCCCTGGCCCTGGGTTGGCTTGCGCCGGCCGCGGCAACCGACGTGGTGATGTGCACCGATGCAGGCCGCGTGGTCCTCGAATTGTTCGACGACGACGCCCCGGCGCACGTCGCCAACTTTCTCGACTACACCGACCGGGGCTTCTACGGAGGGACGGTCTTTCACCGCGTCATCGAGGGCTTCGTCGTCCAGGGCGGCGGATTCGACGACGAACTGCGCGGCAAGCGGCCCAGCGGCACCGTGCCCAACGAGTCCAGAAACGGCCACGACAACGACCGCGGCACCGTTGCCGCGGCGCGCACGAGCGACCCGGATTCAGCCTCATCGCAGTTCTTCGTCAACCTGACGGACAATCCCGCCCTGGATGGCACCCGCCGCGAGCCGGGCTACACGGTCTTCGGCCGCGTCATTGAGGGAATGGAAGTCATCGACGGGATCGGCGAGCTTCCCACCGGAGCCCGGGGCGGATTCTCGGGCGACGTACCCGACCCGCTGATCGCCATCAACTCGGTATCCCGCCTGGTGGAAGCGTTCTACGGCGACCTCTCCTACCCCGAGCGCCGAGCGCTGCTGCGAGAGCAGATCGCCACGGCCGTAGCCGCCGAGGATTTTCCCTCCGCGTTCAACTGGTTACGCCAGTACAGAAACGCCTGCGGAACCATGGACGCGGACCTGCTGATCACCGAGTCGCAGGTCGCGCTGGCCGTGGACGACGAGAACGCCGCCCTGGCTGCGCTTGAGGAATACGTGCGTGTCGCCGATGACAGTCATCCCGGGTTCGCAGCGGCCCTGGACACCTACCTGGAACTGGTCCCCGATCCGGTGGAGAGCGACACGGCCCAGATCACCATGCCCAGCTTGTCCGACCAGGTGGAGCATTGCGTGCCGCCGGAAATTCCGGCCATTGTCGATGCCCGGTCGGCGACCATGGACGAGATGGTCGAAGGCCAGGCGGCGGTTCGAGCCTTCATGTCGGCAAGCAACGAGCACCTCGAATGCCTCTCGGAGGTGATCGACTCGTCGGACCTGCTCAGGGAGGAGCGGGCCTATCTGACGATAGTCTACAACCGGGTGATCGACGCCATGGAGGCGGTCGCGGGCGATTTCAACGACCAGGTGAGGCTGTTTCGCGACCGCGAGTGACTTTGCGGGCAGCTCTTGCTCGACAAAGAACAAGTTGACGGAGAAAGCGTGAAGATATCGGCCACGAACCAGCTGTGGTGGCGCCGGCGCGAACCGCTGTTGGCGTTCGGACCGACTGGCTTACGGAAATGGCCGTCGCCATGGTCGCCATAAGGTTGTGATATTGCCGTGCATGAGCCCGTCGCTGCGGGCAAGCACGCCCGAGTGACGAATTCGATGTACTTGGCGTGAAACCCCTCAGGTATTCAGCGCGCGTCAGAGACCCAGCGACGTATTCCAGATATACACGGCCAACGACTTGATGGTGGCCGCATCCAGTGTGTCGGCCCACGGCGGGCATTCGCCCAGCCGTCCGTTGGCGATGACGTCGTATATCGTGTCCCGGTCGCTGCCGTAGAGCGAGATATCGTCGCGCAGGTTGGGTCCCCCGTAGGGCACGTAACCGTAGCTGTCGTCGCCATGGCATTCGGCGCACAGCGGCGCCAGGGGTTCGGCGCGCGCCACGGCCGCAGGGTCGGCATCGCCGCCGGCAAGATCCACGACCCAATCGGTCAGATCGTTCAATTGTTCCTCGGTGAATCCCAGGACGCCGTATCCCGGCATTTCCGAATAGCGGGTGTCCGCACAGGCGCCGTAGCTCAACTGGTCCTCTGGGCAGTCGCGGTTGCGCACGCCGTAGAGCAGCGTCTGCTGGATCGCCATGACCGGGGCCACATCGTTGGTTTCCTGGCCGGTGATCCCCCACAGCCAGTCGTAGTCGGTCAGGTCGGGAACGCCGGGGGTACCGCTCAGGTCGGCGCCGTGGCAGCCGGCGCAGTGCTCGGCGGCGGCCGCCTGTGCCGTCTCGCGCACGTATTCGCTCAGTTCGGGATCGGCCGCGATGACGTAGGGCGATGCGTTGAGAATGCGCGCTTGCGGCGCTTCCTGAGCGTGCAGCGCACCCGAAATGCCAAGGAGCGAACCGCTCGCTACAGCCAACGATACAAGGAAAGTCAATCTCATGTGCCTGATCCTCGCCATATGGATCGCCGTCATTCCCAAAGTATCTCCGGCGCCGAACAGGACGGTCAACCCGTCCGCCGCGTCGCAGTTACTGCGGGCCCAATTGATCCCACAGGTAGCTGTAGACCATGGCTTCATTTCGCGCCACCTGCGAGTTGTCCGAGGCGCCGGCATGCCCGCCCACCGTATTCTCGAAGTAGAGCAACTCGTGCCCCATCTCCGTCATCCGCGCGACCATTTTTCTCGCGTGGCCCGGGTGAACGCGGTCGTCTCTGGTTGACGTCGTGAAGAATGCGGTCGGATAGTCGACATCGCTCCGAATGTTGTGGTACGGCGAATATTCGCTGATGTATGCCCAATCCCCGGTATCGGGATCGCCGTACTCGGCCATCCAGGAAGCGCCCGCCAGAAGCCTGTTGTAACGCTTCATGTCCAGCAACGGCACTTGCACGACCACCGCGTTCCACAGGTCCGGCCGCTGCGTCAGCATCACGCCCGTCAGCAGGCCGCCATTCGAACCGCCGCGAATGCCCAGGCGCCGGGGACTCGTCACGCCGCTCCCGATGAGATCCTCCGCAACCGCAATGAAATCGTCATAGGCGACTTGCCGCTTTTCCTTCAACGCCGCCTGATGCCAACGGGGTCCGTACTCCCCGCCGCCGCGGATGTTGGCAACGGCGTAGGCGCCCCCGCGAGCCAGCCAGCTATGGCCGACCGTCGCGCTGTAGCCAGGAGTCAGGCTGATCTCGAATCCGCCGTAGCCGTAGAGCAGCGTCGGGGTATCGCCATTGGCCTCGAATCCCGCGGGCAACACAACAAAGTAAGGAATGCTGGTGCCATCCGAACTCGTGGCGAAGCGCTGTTCAATGGACATGCCATCCGCGTCGAAGAATTGCGGCAGGGATTGCAGCGCCTCCGCGCTGGCGCCGCCGTCCGCCGAAAAATACAGCGTGTCGGGCCTCAGGTAATTCTCGTAGGAGAAGAACATGGCGTTGGATGTGTCCGACGCGGCAACCAGCCTGATGCTGCCGAACGCTTCGGTGCCGATTTCTTCCGATACCCATTCGCCATCTATCAGTTGGTAGCGGAACATCCGGCTGACCACGTCCTCCAGGATATTCAGGATCAGGTAGTCCCGGGTGGTGGCGACGCCGCCTCCGGGCAAGGCTGAAGTGGGCGTCGGCACATACAGCACGTCGAAGTTGCGTTCGCCCTGCATGAAACCTTCGAAGTCCGCTGCTATCAGCGACCCTTGCAGGTACGTCTCTCCGCCCACGGTCCAGTCGGACTTCAGCCCGACGAGCATCTGGCCGTTGAATACACCGCGGAATTCCGCATCCTCGGGAATCTCAATGTGCTCGAGTTCGCCTTCGTCGGTTACCAGGTAGCTGGCCGACGTGTAGAACGTTGGCGATCTTACGGCGAGGTCGTAGTGAACATCGCCATCCCACGAGCGGAAGACGCTTGCCGAAACATCCGACTGTTCACCTGCGAAGATTTCAATGGCATCCGAGAAAGGCTCGCCTCGCTTCCAGATACGAGCGGTGCGGGGATAGCCCGAGTCCGTGAGCGTGCCGTCACCGAAGTCGCTCCCAAGGTACAACGTGTCGCTGTCGATCCAGCTCACCCGGCTCTTGGCTTCGGGCACGAAAAACCCGTCTTCGACAAATGCCCTGTCCTCCACATCAAATTCGCGAATGACAACCGCGTCGGCGCCGCCGCGGGACAGGTACAGCGCACAGAGACGATAGTCCGGGCGCAGGCATGATGCGCCCTTCCAGACCCAGTCCTCGCCTTCGGCATCGGCAAGCGCGTCGAGGTCCAGGATGATTTCCCAATAGGGATCGCCGGAGACGTAGTCGTCGAGCGTCGTGCGGCGCCACAGGCCGCGTTGATTGTTCGCGTCCCGCCAGAAATTGAAGACATGGTCGCCGCGCAGGCCTGGAGAGGCAATGCGATCGTCTGAATTGAGGATCTCGAGATTACGGTCGTTCAGTGCATCGAACGTCGGCAACGATTCAAGGTACCCCACCGACACTTCGTTCTGCGCTTCGACCCAGGTCAGGGCTTCCTCGCCTTCAACGTCTTCAAGCCAGAGATACGGATCTTCGACAGCTTCGGAACTGTCCGGCTCAATGACCGCCTGTTGTGCCCACACCGTTGCCATAGTCAGTAGAACCGCACCGCCAATCGCTCCACGAACAAGCATTTCCCGTCTCCCGCACGATTCTCGTGATGGATGCGCGCCCGGAGAGATTCGAACTCCCGACCACCTGGTTCGAAGCCAGGTACTCTATCCAGCTGAGCTACGGGCGCGAAGGACGCATTTTAGCTTGCGCTGCCCGCCGATGTGTGACGTGATCGGCCGCCCCAGGTCGGCTAGCTGAAAATTATCGCAAAATATTTGTAAGACATTCCGTCCACGTTATATTCCCTCCATAGAATATTTGCTTTATGCCAGATTTTCGGTTCGGTTGCACACCAAGTCTGTAGCTCGATAAACGATTTGGTCACTTCGCAATGAGCTGTGAAGTTGAATGTACCGATGAGTTCGGTGATTGGTGGACCGAGCTTTCGGAGGGTGAACAAGACTCGGTAGCGGCGAAAGTACAGTCGCGTGGAGAAATCTGATGGCCAGAAAATTTCAGACACTGCGCGACGGCATGTCACAAGCACGTCGTGACAGGATTGACGATATGACCAGGGGGATGCTGGCAGAGATGCCCATGCATGCCCTTCGTGATGCCCTTCGCTTTACTCAGCAACAGCTTGCTGAGGAACTCGGAGTGAAACAAGCCGCAATTTCGAAAATGGAAAGGCGGCCCGACCATCTCGTTTCAACCTTGCGACGTTTTATCGAGGCAATGGGGGGAGAACTCGAGCTCAAGGCTCATTTTCCAACCGGTTCCGTCAGCATCACGGAACTGGGCAAATCTGAAAATACTCAAAAGACAGCGTGAACGGCCTGTCAGGCCTTGAGCTGGTATCCCGTATTGAATATCCACCACACCGTCACCAGGCATCCGGCGAGGAAGACACTGGTCATGCCGATGCTCACCCACAGGCTGACATCCGCCAGTTCGTAGAAGCTCCAGCGGAAACCGCTCACCAGGTACACCACGGGGTTGAAGAGCGTCACCGTCTGCCAGAACGGCGGCAGCATGTCCAGCGAATAGAAGCTGCCGCCGAGAAATGTCAGCGGCATGACGATCAGCAACGGAATGATCTGCAGCTTCTCGAAGCTGTCCGCCCAGATGCCGATGATGAAGCCGAACAGGCTGAACGTGACCGCCGTCAGGACGAGGAACGTGGCCATGATCAGCGGATGGGCCACTTCCAGCGGCACGAACAGCGTGGCCGTGGCGAGAATGATGACCCCGAGGATGATCGACTTCGTCGCCGCGGCGCCCACGTAGCCGAGCAGCACTTCCACGTAGGAGACCGGCGCCGACAGGACCTCGTAGATGGTGCCGGTGAATTTCGGGAAATAGATGCCGAATGACGCGTTGGAGATGCTCTGCGTGAGCAGCGACAGCATGATCAGGCCGGGCACGATGAACGCGCCGTAACTCACGCCCTCCACCGCCGTGATCCGCGACCCGATGGCCGCGCCGAAGACCACGAAGTACAGCGACGTGGAGATCACCGGCGCCAGGATGCTCTGGTAGATCGTGCGAAAGGTTCGCGCCATCTCGTAGACGTAAATGGCCTTGACCGCGTAGAAATTCATTTTTCCCACGTCACCAGGTTGACGAAGATTTCTTCCAGCGAGCTCTGCTTGGTGTCGACGTCGTGGAAGGTGATGCCCTCCTCGCCCAGCGCGATCAGCAACATCGTCACGCCGGTTCGCTCCCGCTGGGAATGATAGGTATAGACCAGCTCGCAGGACTCCGGAACAAATTCGAGATCGAAGCCGGACAAACTCTCGGGAACGCTTTTCAGTGGCTCGTGCAGGTGCAGCCGCAATTGCTTGTTGCCGAGCCTGTGCATCAGTTCCTGCTTGTTCTGAACGAGTATCAGGCTGCCCCGGTTGATGATGCCGACGCGCTCGGCCATCTGCTCGGCTTCCTCGATATAGTGGGTGGTCAGAATGATGGTGACCCCGGAATCCCGCAGACCCCGGACCAGATTCCACATGTCCTGGCGCAACTCCACATCCACCCCGGCCGTCGGTTCGTCCAGGAACAGGATGCGCGGCTCGTGGGAGAGCGCCTTGGCGATGAGCACACGCCGTTTCATTCCCCCGGACAGGGTCATCAGCTTGTTGTCCTTCTTGTCCCACAGCGACAGGGACTTCAACACCGATTCGATGTGACCGGGGTTGGCGGGCCTGCCGAACAGGCCGCGGCTGAAGCTGACCGTGTTCCATACCGTCTCGAACGCCTCGGTGGGCATCTCCTGGGGCACCAGGCCGATCATGGAACGGGTCGCCCGGAAGTCGGCGATGATGTCGTGACCGTCCACGGTGACCCGGCCTTCCGTGGGATTGACGATGCCGCAGACAACGTTTATCAGCGTGGTCTTGCCGGCCCCGTTGGGCCCCAGCAGGGCGAATATCTCGCCCTTGCGGATTTCGAGATCGACGTCCGTCAGCGCCTCGAACCCGCCGTCATAGGTTTTGGAGAGCCCCCGGATGGAGATGATGGATTGCTTGTTCATAAGGCCGCGGCGGCAGCATAACCCGTCTTGGGCGCAGATGCTTCAGTTGATTGGACCCGCAAGGCTCCAACGTGTAAATTGTGCCGTACCGGCCCTGCCAGGGAATCATAAGCTCAAGAACCGGGGACCACCCGGAAAGGGAATGACGATGATCAATACAGTTCTATCCAAACTCGAGGACAATACCGGCGAGATTCTCGGAATCACCAGAATTGTCGCGGCGTTCATGTTCCTGCAGCACGGAACGCAGAAGATGTTCAGTTTCCCGGTTGAGGCCAACTCCGCGTTCGAGTTGCTTTCGCGGGGCGGCATAGCCGGCGTGATTGAAGTGGTGGGTGGATTGTTGCTGTTGGTCGGCCTGTTTACGCGCCCGGTAGCCTTCCTCTGTTCAGGATTGATGTGCTTTGCCTACTGGCTGGCGCATGCGCCGCGCGGCTTCTTCCTCTGGACCGTCGGCAACGGCGGTGACGCCGCGGTGCTGTACTGCTTCCTGTTCCTGTATATCGCTGCAGTCGGTGGCGGCAAGTTCAGCGTCGACGCCGCTCGAGGAGGCTGATACCACACTTCTCCGCAGGTTCGCCGCGGGCCGGTTTACGCCGCTGCCCGCGGCGAACCGCGTCTCATGCGAGCAACCTCGTGGCCGTGGCCGCCTTCCGCGTGGCTTTCCGGGACAAGGCCGCCGCCAGCTCCGCAACACTCTCAAGGTTGTGGATCGAACGGAACTCGTCCACATGGGGCAGGATGGCCCTGATTCCGGCGGCCAGGGGCTGAAACTCGTCATAGCGCAGCAGCGGGTTCAGCCAGATCAGCGTCCGGCATGACTTGTGGAGGCGTTCGATTTCCCGGGTCAGGCCCTCGCCGGCGTCCCGGTCCAGTCCGTCGCTGACCAGCAGGACGGTGGGGACCTGCGCCAGCACCCGCCGCGACCAGTCGCGATTGAATTCGTGCAGGCACTGGCCGATTCGAGTGCCGCCTTCCCAATCCTCGGCCAGTCGCCCGGCCACGCTCAGGGCTCGGTCCACGTCCCGGTCCCGCAGGCAGCGGGTGACGTTCGTGAGCCGGGTCGCGAACAGAAAGGTCGACACGCGCGGGTAGCGTCGTCCCATGGCGTGCGCAAAGTGCAGGAAGACGCGCGAATAGGTGGACATGGAACCGGAGATGTCGCACAGCACCACGAAGCTCGGCGGGCGGTGGCGCCGCTGCCGCCGTATCAGCGGGATGGTATCGGGCCCTGTGCGCATGGATGCCCGCAACGTCCTGCGCATGTCGATACGCGTGCCCAGGGAATGGGTCTGAAACCGGCGTCCGGGGATCGGTTTCACCATCGGCGCCATAAGGCGAACCGCTGCTTGAGCCTCAGCCAGTTCGGCGCCGGACATCTCCTCGAAATCCTTTAGTTTCAGGCGTTCCCGGCTCGACCAGGTCATTCTGGCGTCGAACTCCGATTCGACGGCCTGTTCGCGCGCATCCCGGCCACTGTCCTGGAGCAGCGCTTCGGCTATCCGGCGGCTGATCGGCTGCCATCCGTCGCCTTTCGGCGGCGTATCGCCGGTACCGCCCTCCAGGGCTCCGGGGCTGCGCCAGAAGAGGAAGAAAACCTGATCGAAAAACTCCCGCTGGTCGGGGCGATTGACGAAAACGGCGTGCAGCGCCCAGTACAGGTCGCCGCGCCGGGAGAGGCCCACCGCCTGCACGGACAGGACGGCATTGACCAGCTTTTCCGGGCTCACCGAAAGCCCGACCCGCCGCAACGCCCTGGCAAACCGCGCCAGGTGCGTGAGCAGACGCTCCGCGGGCGGGGCGAAGTCCGTCGCGATCATCGGCCGGGTGGAGCGGTGGCGCTTCGCCGAATCGGGCGCGCGATTCGAAACGCGGCGGCGCTCGCGGTCATTGGCCGGCCGCGGCGGCGCGGCTGCCGGACCGGATCTCCTCAAGGATTCGGGCGGCGGGCGCGCCGCGCACGCTGGCGACATCGTCCTGGTACTTGAGGATGACCCCCAGGGTGTCGCTGACCACGCTGGGCTCGAGGCTGACGATGCCGAGCTGCGACAGGGCCCGGGTCCAGTCCAGCGTCTCGGCGACACCCGGCGCCTTGAAGAGATCCTCGCCCCGAAGCCGCTGTACGAAGGCGACGATCTCGCCGGCCAGCCGCTCCGCGGCGTCGGGCGCCTTCACCCGGACGATTGCACGTTCCCGTTCGGCGCTCGGATAGTCGATCCAGTAGTAGAAGCAGCGCCGTTTCAGTGCATCGTGAATCTCCCGCGTGCGATTGGACGTAATCACCACCACCGGCGGGCGGTCCGCCCTTATCGTGCCGATCTCCGGAACGGAAACCTGGAAGTCCGCCAGAATTTCCAGCAGGTACGCTTCGAACGGCTCGTCGGCGCGGTCCAGTTCGTCGATGAGCAGCACTGGTGGACCTTCATCGTGTGGCGCCAGTGCCTGCAGCAGGGGCCTTTCGATCAGAAAACGGCGATCGAAGACATCGTCCGCGAGCCGCTGCCGCGAGCGCTCTCCGGCGGCCTCCGCGAGACGTATCTCGATCATCTGCCGGGCGTAGTTCCACTCGTAAACGGCTGAAGCCACATCCAAGCCCTCGTAGCACTGCAGCCGCAGCAGGCGCCTGCCCAGGGTCGCCGCCAGGACGTTGGCGACCTCGGTCTTGCCCACGCCCGCCTCGCCCTCGAGAAACAAGGGCCGGTTGAGCTTCAGCGCCAGAAATACCGCGGTGGCCAGGCTCCTGTCCGCGACGTAGCGACCGGAACCCAGCAACGCCTCGGTCCGGTCGACGCTTCCGGGAATCTCAACTTGTGCTGGCGCCGATACGGAATTATCTGGCGGTTCCACCACTAGACTCCTTGAACGGCCCAAATGCTCGCAGATGAGTCAAATTTGCGATGGGCATATGCCATATGCAATCCATGCCTCGTCGGTCCGAGGCGAAGCCTCGCTGGTGCTCCATCCGACCGATAATCGCGTATCGGTGGTTGCAGGCCCGCCCCCGGGCAAGGCGCGTTGCGCGTGGCGGTATCAGCCGGCGGCCGCCACCGCCCGCTTGGCCATCACGGTGACGAGGTGGGCGCGGTACTCGGCCGACGCATGCAGATCTTCGTTGAGCCCGTCCGCCGGTACCGAGATGTCCGCCACGGCCTCCGGAGCGAAATTCGACGCCAGCGCCTGCTCCATCTCCGGCACCCTGAAGGCGCTGCCCCCGGCGCCGGTCACCGCCACCCGGACACCGCTGCCGCCCCTGGAAACCATCACCCCGACGATCGCGTAACGGGAAGCCGGATTCGGGAACTTCATGTAGGCCGCCCGCTCGGGCACGGGAAAACTCACCGCGGTGACCAATTCGCCGGGCTCAAGCGCCGTCTCGAACATGCCGGTGAAGAAGTCGTCCCCCGCGATGGTCCGGGAATTGGTGTGCACGGTCGCGCCCAGACCCAGGACAGCCGCCGGGTAGTCCGCGGCCGGGTCGGCATTGGCGATGGAACCGCCGATGGTGCCGCGGTTGCGCACCTGGGGATCGCCGATGGATTCGGCCAAGTCCGCAAGGGCCGGAATCGCCTGCCGCACTTCGGCCGACGCGGCCACCGCCGCGTGGGTGGTCATGGCGCCTACCGTGACCGCGCCGTCGTCCGTCCGAATTCCCCTGAGTTCGCCGATGTCGGCGAGATCGATGACGTCCGACGGACCGGCAAGCCTGAACTTCAGTACCGGTATCAACGTCATCCCGCCCGCGAGATACGAGGCGTCGTCGCACTTCGCGGAGGACGCCACCGCGTCGAATACGGAGCTTGCACGTCGATAGTTGAACTCGTACATGACCGTTACTCTCCTTGTGCCGATTGCAGCGCCGCCCAGACTTTCTCCGGGGTCGCGGGCATGTCCACGTGCGCCACGCCGATCGCGTCGGTGATGGCGTTGATCAGGGCCGCCGGCGCCGCGATGGCACCGGCTTCACCGCAACCCTTCACCCCCAGCGGGTTGTGGGGACAGAGCGTCTCCGTGGTCTCGATAACAAAGCTGGGCAGATCGTCTGCCCGGGGGATGCAGTAATCCGTCAGCGAGCCGGACAGGAGCTGCCCCGATTCTTCATCGTAGGCACAGTCTTCCAGCAGCGCCTGGCCCACGCCATGGGCGATGCCACCGTGCACCTGGCCTTCGACGATCATCGGATTGATGACCCTGCCGAAGTCGTCCACCGCGTTCCAGTTGACGATCCGCGTCGTTCCCGTTTCCGGGTCCACCTCCACCTCGCAGATGTGGCAGCCCGCCGGGAAGGTGAAATTGGCCGGATCGTAGAATGCGCCCTCGTCCAGACCGGGCTCCAGTTCTTCGAGCGGGTAGTTGTGAGGCACATAGGCCGACAGCGCGACGTCGCCGAAGCCCACCGACTTGTCCGTGCCGCGAACCCGAAACTCGCCGGACTCGAAATCGATGTCCGCCTCGCCGGCTTCAAGCGCATGGGCGGCGATCTTCCTGCCCTTTGCGACGATCTTGTCGAGCGCTTTGGCAATCGCCGAACCACCCACTGCCAGCGAACGAGACCCATAGGTACCCATACCGAAGGGAATCTGGTCGGTATCGCCGTGTACCACATCGACGTTCTCGAAAGGAATGCCCAGCCGATCCGCGACGATCTGCGCAAACGTGGTTTCGTGGCCCTGTCCGTGGGAATGGGAACCGGTGTAGACGGAAACCGAACCGGTCGGGTGCACCCGTACCTGCGCGGCCTCGAACAGTCCGGCCCGGGCGCCGATGATCCCGGCCACATTCGAGGGCGCCATGCCGCAGGCCTCGACATAGCCGGCAAAGCCGATGCCGCGCAATCGGCCGCGGCTTGCGGCTTCCTCCCGACGCTGCGCGAACCCGGCATAGTCGGCCAGTTCCGCAGCCCGATCCACTATCGGCTCGTAGTTGCCACTGTCATATTGCACGATCACCGGGGTCTGGTACGGGAAGGCATCCGGGGAGACAAAGTTACGGCGGCGAATTTCCACCGGATCGATCCCAAGCTCGCGCGCGGCCATTTCCACCACGCGCTCTATCAGGTAGGTGGCTTCCGGCCGACCGGCGCCCCTTTCGGCATCCACCGGCGCCGTGTTGGTAAAGACGCCATCGACTTCACAGCGGATCGCGGGCGTGGTGTAGAGACCCGCCAGCAGCGTCCCATAGAGATACGTCGGGATCAGCGGCGCGAAGGTCGACAGGTACGCGCCCATGTTGGCCCGCGTATGCACCCGCAGGCCGAGAAACCCGCCTTCAGACGTGCACGCCAGTTCCACGCGCGTGACGTGGTCCCTGCCGTGGGTGTCGGAGAGGAAGGACTCGCTGCGCTCGGCGGTCCACTTCACCGGCCGTCCCACTTGCTTTCCTGCCCAGGTAACGGCGACTTCCTCCGGATAGTGAGGAATCTTCGAGCCGAAACCGCCGCCCACATCGGGTGAAACCACACGCAGCTTGTGCTCGGGGATGCCAAGGACGAAGGCACCCATGAGCAGTCGGATCACGTGCGGGTTCTGGCTGGTGGTATACAGCGTGTAGCTGTCGCGGGCGGTATCGTATTCGCCGATGGCGGCCCGGGGCTCGATGGCATTCGGGCACTTGCGGTTGTTGACCAGCTCCAGCGTGGTCACGTGATCGGCCTTGGCGAACGCCGCGCCGGTGGCCTCGGCATCGCCGATGCCCCACGAGAAGCAACTGTTGTCTTCCAGGTCGTGAATGGCGGGCGCGCCCTCCGCCAGCGCCGCCTCCATGGAGACCACCGCGGGGAGTTCGTCGTAGTCCACGACGACCGCTTCGGCCGCATCCCTGGCCTGCTGCGCCGTTTCGGCGACGACCATGGCGACCATGTCGCCGACGAAGCGCACCTTGCCCTGCGCCAGCACCGGGCGCGGCGGTTCGTTCATGGGCCCGCCGTCGGGGGCGAATCCGCAAGGCACGCCACCGACCCCTTCCAGGTCATCGCCCGTGAACACGGCCACGACGCCGGGCATGGCCCTGGCGGCCTCGCAATCCACGGAGTTCAGGTTCGCATGAGCCACGTCGGAACGAACGAACACCGCATGCGCCTGGCCGGGTCGCGCGATATCGTCGGTGTAATTGCCCTGGCCGGTCAGAAAGCGGAAGTCTTCCTTGCGTGCGACCGCGGCGCCGATTCCAGTATCCATACCGCTAGCTCCTCATGGCCTGGGCGCCGGCCGCGATCGCCTTGACGATGTTGTGATAGCCGGTGCAGCGGCAGAGGTTGCCCTCCAGCCAGTCCCGAATTTCGGCCTCGCTCGGATCGGGGTTGTTGGCCACCAGATCCAGCGCGCTCATCACCATGCCCGGCGTGCAGAAACCGCACTGCAGCCCGTGATTGTCCTTGAACGCCTGCTGCATGGGATGCAGTTCGCCGTTCTCGGCCAGACTCTCGATGGTGTTGACTTGCGCACCGTCCGCCTGTGCCGCCAGGACCGTGCAACTCTTCACCGACCGCCCGTTCATGTCCACCACGCAGGCGCCGCACTGGCTCGTGTCGCAGCCCACGTGGGTACCGGTCAGGCGGAAATGATCGCGAATGAGCTGAACCAGGAGGGTCCGTCCTTCCACTTGCGCGGAAACCGACTCGCCGTTCAGGGTCATGTTTACCGTCAGGGTCACAATGAATCTCCCGTGCGTGGTTTTGGACTACGGCTGGTAACTGGCCACCGGAGGCAGGTAGGAACCGGTGCGTTCCGCCGGCGCCGCCTCGGCGACTACCGGAAGTACCAGTCTGCCGATCCCTTCGATGCTTGCCTCGATGGTTTCTCCGGGCTGCAGGAAGCGCTGCTCGCCGCGTACCGCGGTGCCGGCGCCGGTGCCGCCCGACGTGCCGTTGTTGAGCACGTCGCCGGGGAACATGGTGATGATCGAGGAGCCGTACTCGATCAACTCGTAGATCGAATGGATCATGTCGCCGGGTCCGGCCCGCTGCATGACCTCGCCGTCCACCTCCAGAACCTGCTCCAGCCGCACCATGGGATCGCCGTAGAACTCCTTGGGCACGATCCACGGTCCGATCGGAGCAAAGGTGTCATGGCCCTTGCCGACCAGCCAGTCCGAGCCGGGGCGTGAATTCGGCGGCCTTCCGCCGCGGTCGGAAATGTCGAGGCTGACCATGTATCCGAAGATGTAGTCCTCGGCATCCTCGGCCGATACGTACTTGGCGGTGCGCCCGATCACGACGGCCAGTTCCACTTCCCAGTCGATGCGGTCGCGTCCCCAGGGGATGACCACCGCGTCGCCGGTTCCGATGACGGCGCCCTCGGTGGGCTTGATGAACAGATAGGGGATGCCGCGATTGGCGCGCCGGCGTTCCGCCGCGGCGCGCTGCTCCTCCGGCGTGTTGGCCTCTTCCACATGGCTGTAGAAGTTGACGGCGGCGTTGAGCATCTTGCCCGGCATCAGCGGCGCCAGCGTGCGCACGTCGCTCACATCGTGAACGAAATCAGCACGATTGTCTCCGCTCAGGCGCTCATTGGCCACCATGTAGTTGACGATCTCGTAGAGCCGGTACTTGAGGCCATACTCGTAGCGGCCGATCAGGTCCTTCATGTCCGCGGGCATCGGAACGGCCACATAATCCGAGTGTTGTTCCAGGGCTTGGTTGGCGGCATTGAGTTCGATGATCGTTTCGTCCCCAATGACGATACCGATGCGTGAGTCGCCTTCGCCCGTGACCTCGAACGTGCCGAGCTTGAACGGCTCGACACTGGTCATCGCGGTTTGCGCAACCGCGGTACCGGCCAAAACCAAGGTCGCGAAAAGAATGAGGATACGTTTCATGATGGTCCCCGATCAGTTGAATTGGAGTCAGCGTGCTGTCCCGAATGTTCGACCCGTCCGTTCCGTCGACGAAACGCCGCGACAGGCAGCGGGAATCGATCCATTACTGCCGAATACTGTCGCCGTTGGCGGGCAGGGTGTCAAGCAGAGCCGGGCGGAAGCGGACAGGGTCATCGAGCATGGCATTGAATGCGTGAATGGCAGACTATCAACCCGTCTCCGAGCTCGGCGCTGGAGCCGCATTGCGGCTGGAATCCGGCACATTGGCCCATAAAGGCGCCTTGATTCCGGTAGCGCCTTGTTTCATTCTGACGACCGTATACCGAGACCTCCCGAAGAATGCCACCATGCCCAATGGACCGGAATCGAACGGCGACCTCCACTTGGCGGACTTGTCGATCAAGGGCTTCCGAGGCATTGGAGCCCTTGAAATTCCCCGACTGGGCCGGGTAACACTCCTCGCCGGCAAGAATGGCGTCGGCAAGACAACTGTGCTTGAGGCATGTCGGGTCTATGCCGCGCGCGGGCGTTACTCTGCGCTATCGGAACTGGCGAACAAACACGAAGAGTACTCCGCGGCCACCGACCGGGACGGCGTCAGGAGTTTCCGGCCGAATCTGGTGGGGCTCTTCCACGGCAGAGACGTTTCACGGAACGCCCGCATAGAAATAGGCCCCAGGAATCCCGTTAACGGTGGCCACCTTGGAATCGAAATCTCGCTACCGAGCAAGACACAGGCACCCCTTCTGGACGATAGCATCCTTGAAGCATTGGCGGACGGCGAACTTCGAATTCTCAAAGTTACATTCGAGAATAGCGAGCGAGTAATCCCGTTGCACTTTGCGGAAGGTGGGTCGACTGTCGGTACAGCCACGCGTTGGCCGCAAAGGGAGGGATGGTATTCAATTCGTCAGGACGATGTATCGCCGGGAACGGTCTGTGTATCCCTTGGTCCCGGTCTGCTGGGAAATGATGAAGTTGCAGAATTTTGGGACAACATCACGTTAACGGACGATGAAGACCGCGCCGTGGAAGCTTTGCGAATGGGGCTCGGCCATACGGTAAAACGTGTCGCGATGATCGGCGAGGAAGGGATTCGTTCACAAGGACATGGCCGGCGGGTAATCGTCAAGCTTGGAGACTGCGGACGTCCCGTTCCTCTAAAGAGCCTCGGCGACGGGGCAACCCGCCTGTTCGGCATCGCCCTGGCGCTGGCCAACTGCCGCAACGGCTTCCTGCTGATAGACGAAGCGGAAAACGGCATTCACTATTCCGTGCACCGTGACTATTGGCGACTCGTCCTGCGAACGGCGCGCGCCAACAATACCCAGGTATTGGCGACGACTCATGGCTGGGACTGCATCAGGGGATTCGCCCAGGCGGCGATGGAGATCGACGACGCGGAAGGAGTACTCGTTCGCCTGGAGAAAGACAACAAGAGGCTCCACTCAGTCGAGTACTCGGAAGGCGACCTGGAGACCGCAGCCAAGCAGGGCATTGAGGTCAGGTAGGTGGCATGGCCGGTGCCGGAGCGTTGCAGCCGAGCGAAAAGGTTCTCTTGGTGGAAGGGCAAGATGACAAACATGTCATACGTCATCTCTGCGCTCGCCACCATCCGATGCCAACTTTTGATGTTGTGGACAAGGGCGGAATCGGCAACCTTCTCTTGTCTATCGGTCCAGAAATCAAAGCTTCCGGTCGGAAAGTCGTCGGAATCGCGCTCGATGCGAACGATGACCTGGCGCCCCGGTGGGACGCTGTTGTTGGGAGGCTCAGACAGGCGAACATCGAATCGCCCAACTCTCCTTACCGATCCGGAACGATAATTCCAGGAAAACCTCAAGTCGGCATTTGGCTGATGCCGAACAATCAATTGCCCGGCGAACTCGAAGATTTCGTCGAGACAATGATTCCTGAGGGGGATCCTGTTTGGCCGATGTCAAAGCGGTACATCGACGCCATCCCCGATGCGGATCGCAAGTTCGCGGCCGGAAAAATTCTGAGGGCCAAACTCTATGCCTGGTTGGCGACGCGCGAAGCACCCAACCGCATGGGCTTGGCTATCGGGGCCGGAGACCTGCGCGCCGACAACGAACTCAGTTCAGCATTCGTAGACTGGATTCGAAGGTTGTTTCGTTGAAGTGTTGACTACTTGGCTACATCCCGAGGGGAGCAACTCATCCGACCATGTTTATGCCACATCGCGCAGACTTCCCGCCTCGTCTCGCATTCGGCGCACCTGTTCCGCCAGTACTTCAATGCGCCCGAGCATATCTTCAATCGAGCCGTTCAAATCCAGCGAGACAACCTCCAGACGTGCGCCTGAATTGCGAATCATGTACGTTGCTGGCCTTCTTTCGCCTTCTGCGTAGACGACCAGGCCGCAGGGCAAACCGAGCGCGGTAGTATAGGCAAGTACTTGGTATAGATCAGCGTTGGGAATTCGGCCGCTGGCGATGTATTTGTATTTTGCGTCGCCTACGAATACATGGCGGCCGGCGTGCCGCCAGACGAGATCCGGTCTGAGATTCACTCGGTCATCCGTATCGAGCGACGAAATGCCGCGTTCCCTGAAATCCTTCTCGGAAAGACCCAACGCCTCACGCAAGGCGACGGTGACGAACTCTTGGAAAACCGCATTCATGTCCATCAGGAAGCCGGACGCCCGGACGCCGCCGCGATGCGCCTGGAACTCGCCACGGCGCAGCACGAGGCGCGACAGCGTAATCACGTTACGATAGTGCTCGTTGAGGCGGTCGAACGTCACCTCCGGCACGCTGTTCGGAGCCCATTCGCAAAGCGAGACACCCTCGAGCATCCCCAGGACCCACCGGAGTTCGTTGCGCGCTCGGCGCGAGCGGAGACCTGCCCGAGCGAGGCGGGTCGCTGCCGCCTTCACGAGGCGATTCGCGAGAATGTCGTCAGTGAATTCATCGTAGCGAATCTCAATAGGCAATAGAATGCCGGGCCGGCGTCGAAACTGCTCATCGAACCGGATGCGTCCGCGTATCGTGAACAGCGCTTCTTCCCGCCCGATGTAGCCGTGTAGCAGCCCACGCAAGAAGGCGCGGCGGGCGGCTTTTCCGAGGGCAAGAGCCAGCGCATCGGGGAGAGCGTATTCCTCCGGAAAATCGAAATCGCTCGACTGAAACTTCACTTTTCCGATGGCATAGCAGGCAAGGGACAGCAGCCGTGGGATACCAATTTTTGGCCGAATAAGCACCGACAGATCACCGGCCTCCACCGCGCCGATCATGGAGTCGGGAGTAAGAGTCCATTTGCCTTCAACGCCTGCGGCAATATCGATAGCAAGAGAAGGCAATGCGGCCCGTAGCGTTTCGCGCTCGTCCATCGTGAGTGCATGCGGGGCGCTGGTGCGCCACTCCGTAAGTTCAAGGCGACGCATGACTACCGATCACCATCTTTATTGATCATCCTCCGCTACCACAGCGCTGCCGTCCTCGCCATTCTCACGCCCCCCGCGTGGACCGGCAGCAACTTCCTTGCGCAGATTATCGAGCGCAAACTCGTCGAGCGCGTCGCGCTCACCGTACAGCCGCTCCTCAAGATACGGGAGGACGCTGTGCTTCCAGATGCGCTCCACATCCGCATTGTTAAGGCTCGGATTGCCGTCGGAGTCCTTTCGCATGAAATAGCTCGGACCGATCGCGGCGTGGCGGTCGTCCAGTTTTTCGTTCGCGCACGCTACGATATCCGCTACCCAATTCATGTGGCCGAGACCAGTCGCATCCAGCCACCGCTCCAGCAGTCCCTTGATCGGCTCCTCGGCGATGGTGAAATCCACGAAGGAAAAACGGCGGCGCAGCGCCAAGTCGACGAGAGCGATGGAGCGGTCAGCGGTATTCATCGTCCCGATGATGTAGAGGTTAGGCGGCAATTTGAAGGGCTCGTCGTCTTCGGCGTACTGCAATCGAATGGCCTCGTCGCGATATTCGAGCAGAAAGTACAGTTCGCCCAATATCTTGCCGAGGTTGCCGCGGTTGATCTCGTCAATGACAAGGAAGTACCTAGAAAGTGGATTTGCATCGTCGCCCGCCATTTTTGCCATCCGCAGAAGCGGGCCTTTCCGCAACTTGAAGCCGGGTTGCCCGTTTTCCAATAGTGCGGGACGATAGCCTTGCACGAAGTCCTCGTAGGAGTAGGACGGATGGAACTGCACGACCGTAACCCGCTCATCCGATCCTGCTAGATGGCTCGCCATTTCCTTCGCAACGTAAGTTTTTCCGGTGCCCGGCGGGCCCTGGAATATCACCTGATGTTTCTCGTCGAGGAGCCATTCGATTTCCTTGAGGAACGAATCATCGGGAAAATGTAGATTCCTCGCCAGCGCAGAAAGTCGCGGAGGATTCTCGTCGCCATCGCTTTCCTCGCCGCCGTTGAGTTCCGCGTTCGCACTTTCGTCCAGACTGTCGCCATGCTTGACAATTCCCCAAACCACCGACTGCGCGTAAAGGCGGCTCTTCAACCGAACGCCACGATTGGCTGCCTCTTCAACGAAATGGTCGAGGAAGTCGAGAGCATGTTCGTACAATTGTGCCGGACGCACGCGCGGCGGCGGCTTGGCCTTGGCCGCAACAAAATTGCCGCGCTTGGTCAAATAGGCCATCGTGCGCGTATGGAACGCCTTGTCCGGCGGCGTGCCCGTGTCTGGCCGTCGCCAGCCAACGGCCTTGGCGCGGGTGGCCAATTCTGTTTCAGTGGCCGGACCGTGCTCCTCTATGTAGTCAGCGTACAGCTCGATAATTCTGTTGGCCTTGGGCTTATAACCCGGCTTGTGCGGCAGGTAATCGTATCGGGTCTCCTGGTTTGCTTGGTTTGCCTCTGCCGCACGCACGCGTGGCAGCTCGTACCCGGTGCGCTTGTACGCGTCCCGGAAGATGTCTCTGTTGTAGGGCGGATACCTCCCGGCATCCAGCTCCAAGAGCAGAACGGACGCAACGTTGGCTTGCGTGCCTGACCCGGTCATGGTGTCGGGCAAGCGTGCGCAAAACTCGTCTATGCGCTGGGAAATAGATCCCGAGCCACTCCACAATTCCTGTAACGCTTGCTTCACATCGGCTGGGCTATCATTTATCCACGCCCGCAATTTATTTTGATTCACCCAGTGAATAAGCCCCCGAAAGTTCAGGGAGCCAATGAGATCCTTCCACTCGTCGGAACTCGAGTGGACGGACTTCCGCACCGAAGCGAGTGTCTCGGCCACCTCCAATTTGTACGGGAGTAATTCGCCTTCGACATTTCCGGTGTCGATATACGCGGAGGCTTGCCTGACAAACTTGTCCCAGAGATGAGCGAACATCCACGACGCGCCTCCACCAATCTCAAACACGGTGAGTTGGGACTGAAGCGAACGTCGTACCGCCTCGGGAAGCTTCGCTCGCTCGATCTTTCCCAACCAATCCACTTCTCTTCGATGGGCGTATTCGCAGGATTCATCGTGGCGCACAACCTTCAAGCGGTCACCCTTGAGCTTTCCATACTGAATGATGGAACTGTCTAAACAGGGGGTGAGAACAAAATCATCCCGCCCCATTTGGAAGAGAAATCGCTCGATCTCGCCCCGAGAGTGCCCAATGGAATGCGGCTCCCAGTCAGGATAGGCTTTCCTCAATCCTGCTTCAATTTCCTCGGGGGACTGTGCTTTTCGAACGTTTTCGACATCGTTCCAACCGATCGCCACATATCCCCCGGAAACGAAAGCGTCCGTGAACCTGCCGCCATCCGCTCGAACACAAAATACGTGATCGGGCATCGCCCCCTCCGTGAAATCCGCTCTGCGCAGCGCATCCTATCCGAAATCCAGGCCGGCGGGAGTCAACCTATTCCAGGAGCCTGCAAGAACGAAAATTGCGCCTTCATATGTCAGGCCCATTACAACTGGATCAGTTATTCGGTATCGCTTGCGGCTCGCCCGAATCCTACAGCGGTGCCGCGTTGAGCGTGGAGCGGGCCGCAATGTCGGCGTCGCAGTCGAAATCGTAAATGGGCGCGTCATCCGTCAACCGGTCCCACTCCACGCGTGCGGAGTAGGGTTCCGAAAGGTAGACCGGATCTTCGAGCGTATAGTCCAGCACCAGCGTTGTCCTGTCGTCGCTGACCGTATAGCGTTCAACGAGCCGCTTTTGCGCGCTGCCGGGCATATTCCTTCCCCGGCCGATCCGGTCCCAATCCGAAGCCAGTCCGGCGGGGTGCTCGGGAAAGCCCACGCTCTCGATCACCAGGGTATCGCCCTTGATGGTCGCGGTTCGTCGACCGAATCCGGGTGGCGCATCCGCCGGCTCCTCCGCGAAGGACAGCGACCGCGCAATCCCCTCGTACTCATGGAACAGGACGGGCTGCGGCCCGTCCAACCTGACCTCGAACACGTACGGCGCGTAATGGACCGACGGAACATTGGGTGGAGCGCAGCTCATGGCGGGCGTGTCGAGCGGATCGTAGCCGGCTCTCGCGGCACGGCCCGGCTCGTTCAACGGCAGCGGCGTGTCGCCGATGACCTGCGTGCCGGGCGGGGTGATCACACCCCAGCGACCGGACATGCGCTCGAGAACGGTGCCGTGCGCCAGCGCATCGACGCTTTCGGCGCGATACCGGGTCAGGTTTCCGGCAAGCCCCCCGCCGAGCAGCGAGAAATGCCGGCCATCGGCAACATGAATCTCGGCGCCGAACGTTACGCGCCTTGAGCCGCGGGGTAGCGGCCCGACAACTGTGATCGTGTCGCCAGGTTGAATGGTTTCGCCGTCGATCCCGATTCGGCGCAACAGGGGTACGGCATGCGCTTCGACCTCCCACTCCACGACGCCGTCGTCGGTCATGACCGCAAGCGTAAAGAACGAGTGGGGATTTCGAAGGCTCGCCTCGGTGGCGACCCCGGTAATCTCCATGCTCCGATCCATTTGGTAGTGGGTGGCGAAGGAGTGGTGCGCGCGAACCGGCTGGACCGGGAGCAGCGCCACGGCGGCAACCAGCCACAGGCTTGACCTGACACCGATCATCGCAAGATCCTCATATCGACTCCCCGCGGAACATGGCCCCGTCCGGCAAACGCAACCCCCGCATCGGGGTCATGGAATGGACCGCCGATCAATCCCGAATCGCGCCGCGCAGTGCCGAGACATCGGTACCGCTCGGCGACTGGAACACGCTCAACCCGAACTCGCCGCACTGGGCGAGCACATGCTCGAAGATATCCGCCTGTATGCCTTCATACGCGGCCCATTCGGTGGTATTGGTAAAGCAGTATATCTCGATGGGAACGCCCTTCTCGCCCGCCTGGAGCTGGCGCACCAGCAGGGTCATCCCGTGGTGGATCTGCGGATGATTCTGCAGGTAGTTCCACAGGTAGGCCCGGAACGTACCGAGGTTGGTCAGCCGGCGCAGGTTCACATTGGCCGTCTCGGGAGCGCCCAGCGCCGCATTGTAGGCAGCCAGTTCCTCGCGTTTGCGCCGGATGTAGTCGCGCAGGAGCGTGAACTTCGTGAATCTCCCCACCTCGTCATCGGTCAGGAATCGCACCGAGCCGGCGTCGATGTGGATGGAGCGCTTGATCCGGCGCCCGCCCGAGTCCTGCATGCCGCGCCAGTTCCTGAACGATTCGCCGATCAGCTTGTGGGTCGGGATGGTGGTGATCGTCTTGTCCCAGTTCTGCACCCGGATGGTATGCAGCGCGATATCCACCACGTCGCCGTCGGCGTCGTACTGCGGCATCTCGATCCAGTCGCCGACCCGGACCATGTCCTGGGTGGTGAGCTGAATGCTCGCGACCAGCGACAGGATCGTGTCCCGGAAGACCAGCAGCAGGATCGCCGTCATGGCGCCGAAGCCGGTCAGCAGGACGGCCGGCGAACGCGCCAACAGCGCCGAGACGACGAAAACGGCGCCCAATAGATACACAACGATCTGGGCGACCTGTACGAATCCCTTGATCGGCCGGTCCTTCGCAACAGGCCAGGTTTCGTAGATCGCGCTCCCGGCGCTCAGCAGCGCACCGGCCGCGAGCGTGACCGCCAGCGCCAGCCAGGCCATCGCGACATTGGCGACAATCTGCGCGAGCGAATCGCCGAGACCGGGCACCTGGGAAACGCCGAAGTACACCACCAGCGCCGGAACCGCATGCGCCAACCGGTCCAGCACGCCATTCTCGAGAACGATGTCGTCCCATTGCTGGCTGGTGCGCTCGGCCACGCCGCGCAGCATCGTGACCACGCGGCGTTTGACGAACAGGTTGAGCAGCACGCCGACAAGCACCAGTACGGCCACGCTGCCGACGGTGTGCACCCAGTCGGGAAGGCTGTAGAACCAGTCCGACAGACTGGCGTGCAACTCGTTCATGATATTGGGAAGGCGCGCAGGAGAGTTCGTTACGAAATCGCCGACGCGCGCTCAGGCTCGCTTGAAAATTCGCCGAAGAATACCGGAATTACCCATGTGATGCTCAGGGCAATGGCGGCAATGATCATTCCGCGGCCGAGCCACACTTGGTCGGTCAGCAGGTAGTTGTAGCAGAGATCGTGGCTATCGAGTTCGCGCAAACGAGTCCCTGTATCTCGCCGCGGTCGGCGCGCGAGAGGAGATCGGCGGCGGCATCCGCGAATGGCGCCCGGTCAAGCAGAAAGTCGATCAGGACATTGGTGTCGAAGATCGCTCTCACCAACCTCGCGGCCTCAAAGGTGTTTTTCCTCCTGGTAGGCGCGGTAGTCCCGCACGCCATCGGTCCGCGCGTCCTTGAGTATCCCCCGGAGCCCGGCCACGGTTGGCGTGGCGGTGAATTCCGGCTGGTCCGCCGATGTGATTGCGGCAAAATATTCCGCCACAATTTGCGAGAGGGACTTGCCGGAGTCCTTGGCGAATTGCTTGGCTCCGCAGATCAACCGGTCATCGAGCCGCAATGTGAGTTTTGTATTCATCGAACGATGACGTACAGCAGTTTTCGTACAATGCGTCACTCAGCAATGCCGGTCAATCGGAGGACGGGACACAGGACGCGCACGGTGCTGACTTGCAGCGCGGCTTCCTTCCGAGAGATCGCCTTGCACGCCCACGGCTACGGTACAATCCGGGCGACCCACCGACCGCAGGCCATGCCCGAGAATTCCAGACACGAACACGCGCCCGACAAGCCGGCTTCCGCGGTCCCCCGCCTGCCGCTCGCCCGCTATCGCCTCCGGTTTCGCGAGCGCCGGCCCGCGGGTGAGCCGTCGGCTCTGGGCGGCGGCTACCTGGGGTCGGCGTGGCGTGGCGCTTTCGGCCACGCGCTTCGGCAGACGGTGTGCGTGACCCGGTTGCCGGCGTGCGACCCCTGCCTGCTGCTGCGCTCGTGCCCCTATCCGTTCCTGTTCGAAAGCAGAACCCCGCCGGGCGCGGAGAAGCTGTCGCGCTACCCGCGCACGCCGGGTCCGTATGTGCTGGAGCCAGGCGGCCGGGGGTTCGGCATGCGCGGCGGCATCCGCGAAGAGAGGCGCCGCGATTCCAGTTGCGGCGTCCCCGACGAGCGGCATGTCGGCGTTCATGGCGGCACGCGCGAAGAAAATCATCGCGGCGACGCCCGCGGAGCGGGCCACGGCGGAGCGGTCAGCCTCGGGCTGACACTGTTCGGCTGCGCCAACGACCGGTTGCCCTATGTCGTGCACGCGCTGGAGCGCGCGGGGCGGCAGGGTTTGACCTCCCGGCGCGTTGCGCTGGACTTGATGGATGTACAGGCCGAGCAGAGGGACATCCGCGGGGAGATGGAGGGGCAACGCCGCGGAGAGGTGGAGGGGCACGGCCGCGGCGAGGCGGGCAGGGGCCATTGGACAACCGTCTTCACGCCGGGCGGCACGCTGACGCCGGCCGCGGCCGAACACCCGGCGGCGCCGGAACCGTTCGGTCGGGTGCTTGTGAGCCTGCTCACGCCGCTCAGAATCAAGCGCGGCGGGCGCCTGGTCGGCGCATCGGAATTCGATTTTCACGCGTTCCTGAGCGGACTGCTGCGGCGCATCTCGTTGCTCACCTACTTTTTCGGCGACGAACGGCTGGAGACCGGATTCGCGGAACTGCTGCGGCGCGCGGCGTCGGTTTCCACGGCACGACGCGAATTGCGCTGGCACGCGTGGACGCGATACTCGTCACGCCAGCGAACTCCGCTCCGGATGGACGGCATCGTCGGCAAATTCGAACTGAAGGGATCCGAACTCGACGAGTTCTGGCCCTACCTGTGGCTCGGCCAGTGGACGCACGCGGGCAAGGGCACGTCGATGGGGCTCGGGCGGTACGCGCTGGAAGCCGCGGGCGCCCCGGACCCGTCCAGCGCGGAAGCGGAGGCGTGGCCGGGACCCGAGCCCCTTTGATTTAGTGGCAACCTTGCGGTCCATTCACAATCCAGAAGTTTCGGCGACAATGGCGCAATGCAACCGCATGATTACCCGCGCCGCATACTCCTGGCCGTCACCGGGCTGTCGCCGCAGGTGGTCACGGAAACGTTGTACTGGCTCGCCGTACAACGCCAACCGGCGTTCATTCCCACCGAAATTCGCCTGATCACCACCGCCGAAGGCGCCAACCGCGCCAGACTGGAGTTGCTGCATCCCGACTCAGGCAGGTTTCATCGCCTTCGCGCGGACTACGAACTGCCCCGCATCCAATTCGGAGAGGACGGGATTCATGTCATCGAGAATTCCGAGGGCCGTCCCCTGGCGGACATCCGCGGGCCGGCGGACAACACCAGCGCGGCGGATTGCATCACGGCCATCGTGCGCGAGCTTACGCAGGACGACGGCCGCGCGCTGCACGTCTCGATCGCCGGCGGACGCAAGACCATGGGGTACTATCTGGGCTATGCGCTGTCGCTGTATGGCCGTGCGCAGGACCGATTGTCTCACGTGCTCGTGAACTCGCCCTACGAATCCCATCCGGAATTCTTCTATCCCACGCCCCGGAGCCGAGTGATCCATTCCCGCGCCGACGGGCGGCCCTTCGACACGCGCGATGCGCAGGTCACGGTGGCCGACATTCCCTTCGTGCGCCTGAGAGACGGATTGGACGACAACCTGTTGACGGGGCAGGCAAGCTTCTCGTCGGTGGTGGCCGAGGCGCAACGCGCCGTTCCTCCGGTGCGGCTGACCCTGGACCCCGCCGCCCACACCCTGGTGGCCGGCGGCGAACAGGTCGTGCTGAGTCCGCGCAGGTTCGCGCTGTACTGGATGCTGGCCGAGCGCGCCCGAGACGGCGGTCCCGGCATTCACTGGAGCGATCCGGATGTCGCGGCCGAACTTCTGGCGTACTACCGCAGTCTGGTGGGCGAGTACTCCGCAGACTACGAACGGACGGAGTCGGCCTTCGGCCGGGGATTCGACGGCGGAAACCTGAACCCGGACAAGTCGCACATCAACAAGGAGCTGGAACGGAATCTGGGGCACCGGCGGGCCGCGCCCTATCTCATCGCGACGGCTGGACAGGTTCCCGGGACGCGGTACCGCCGGATGGGCCTGTCGCTCGCTCCGGATGCCATCGAAATCGGCGGGTCCACCCGATGAGACATACGCTGGTCACGTTTCTCGGCCGCACCCCGCGGACGGACGCGGGCGGCTATCGCCAGGCGACCTATCGCTTCCCGAACGGCTTCGAGCGCCGGTCCGCGTGTTTCGGGCTGACGCTGACGGAATACCTGAAGCCCGACCGGGTGGTCATTCTCGGAACGCCGGGCAGCATGTGGAGCGTGCTGGTGGAAGATCTGGCCACGCAAGGCGACGGGGAAGGCGCCCGCATCGAACTGATGGAAGCCGAGGAACAGGAAGATGCATGTGCGCCGCTGGGTCGATGCGCTCGACCGGTTCGACGCCAATGGCGACTATGGCGTCTTCGCGCCGCTGCTGATCGAGGACGGCGTGCCCGCCGACAAGGCGCGTTTCCTTGAGCGCGCCGCATTTCACGAGCGCACATTGAACCTTTCCGGCGCGGCCCAGGAGATTCGAAACTTCGCGCCGGTCCTGAACGCTCCATTGGCTGGCGCGTCGGAACTGTTTCGGAAACCGCTCTGCAAGAGAATCGACTGGGCGCGCGCCAACGGCCTCGCCGAGCAGCAGCGGCGCCTGGCCTTCAAGCACCTGCAACGCCGCGATTTCATCCGCACGGCGATCTTCGGCTGGGAAGCGCTGACGACGCGGGAGTGCGACCGGCGCGGGTTCACGGCCGGTGACTATTTTCTGGGCCGCAAGCCGGCGATCGATGCATTCGAGGAGGAAATCCGTAACGCCCGACAATATCCGGAACGGGAAGCGTTCTACCGGCTCCGGACCCTTCGCAACGCACTCGTGCACGGGAACCCGCCGAACGACGACAGGGATCGATCCTTGCTGAAGGATCCGGAACGGTTGCACGGGGCCTTGGAGGAAGCGTTGCGGACGCTGTTGGCGGATGGGGGCGGTTGAATTGGACGATGGGAGCGATTGAGGATGCGCGTTTCTTGCTCGTGGCGTCGTGACGGCCGAGCGATGGCCGCAAGGTTGCGGACAGGCGGGCAAACCGGCGGTCTTGGTGTACAGTGAGCGGCTTCGGCGAAGAAGCAGCCAAGGGAGCGTTGACTCGCATATCCCGGGTCGGTTGTACGATCCGCGGACGCCACTTTCGATGACATGAATACCGACGACAATACCGACGACGCCAATCGGCAACTCCTTGAGGCCACCAGCAGGGTGGCGCTTGCGGGACTGCTTCATGACCTGGGCAAGTTGGCGCAGCGGGCAGACATGCCCGTTCCCGACACGGAAACGCTCGATGTCAACAAGCAAATCTACTGTCCCAACCCCAAACCACATCCAAACAGCCCCGGCTGGTTCTCGCATGTCCATGCCGCATACACGGCTCTGGCTCTCGATGCCATCGAACCCGACCTTCCGCCGATCCGGGGGCGGGATGCGAGCCCGTTTCAGGAGTACGGAGAAGGCCGCGCTGGCGGAGCGGACGATTCGCTCATCAATGCTGCGGCGAAACACCATAAACCGGAGACGTTTTTGCAGTGGATTGTTGCGACGGCTGATCGCGCTGCGTCAGGACTGGACCGCGAAAAATTCGGCCGGTACAACACTGCCAGCGACGAGAGCCCCACAACCGGCAAGAACCACTACACAACTCGCCAATACACACTGTTCGAACAGATCGATATCGGCCCCGAGACGGCCGGTGCTGGACCGAAGTCCAATTGGAACTTCCGTTATCCGCTCATGCCGCTTTCGGTCGAAAGCATTTTCCCCGAGCTGGCAAGCCACTGCGAATCGACAGATCGTCCTGCGGCGCGTGCTGAATACGCCGAACTATGGAATGGCTTTCGGGAAGCGCTCAAGCGGATACCCAACCCGCACCGGGCCAACCTACCACTCTGGCTTGACCACTTCGACGCACTCTGGATGGCGTTCGCTCATGCCGTACCGTCCGCAACCGCTTTCGGGACGGTGCCGGACATCTCGCTCTACGACCATTCTCGAGTCGTTGCCGCCCTGTCCGCCGCTCTCTGGCGCTATCACCACGACCGCCAGGATGACTCCGAGAAGGTCCGAACCCTGCTCGCGCGTCGCAAAGACTGGGATGAGCAGAAATTTCTGTTTGTTCAAGGCGACCTGTTCGGGATTCAGGATTTCATCTTCGCCGCTGGAGGAGAAACGACAAAGCGCGCTGCCAAACTTCTTCGCGGACGCTCGTTTTACGTGACGTTGCTGGCGGAGTGCGCGGCCTTGCGCGTGCTGGACGAACTGGCGCTGCCTCCAACAAGCCAGATCGTAAACGCAGCCGGTAAATTTCAGATAATTGCCCCCAACACCGTGGACGTCATCGAGAAACTCAGAGAAACCAGACAGCGGCTGGACGACTGGTTTCTCAAACACACCTTTGGTCAGTCAGGAGTGGGACTTGCCTGGACACGGGCTTCCTGTAATGACCTGGCAAGCGGAAGCAAGCCCGATTCGGGCTTTCGACGCCTCACCCGGCGGCTGTTTGGCGCGTTGGATGACGTCAAGCTGAGGCGCTTCGATCTATGCGCTGGGAACTCCAGGCCAACAGTGTTCGATGACTACTTGCGGAGTATCGGCAAGCATGGTCTTTGTGAAATCGACGGTCGATCTCCCGCCGATTTCGGCGAATTCGACGATATCAAGGTCAGTCAACTCGCTGCGGACCACATCAAGATCGGCAATTTTCTGGCGAACTCAGATCGGGAACGACTGCTAATTAGCCGTCGGCCGATAAATGGGCCGAACGTCGATTCCATTGTACTGCCCGTTCTTGGATTCGCCGTTGGCTTCGCGGACGGTGCAGCGGCATCTGGAGAGTTTGGAACGCTTGCCGGCGGCGGTGAATTACTGCGCGCATGGGACATCTCCGTTCCTTCTGCAGATCCCCGGGCGACACTATTCCAAGGCTATGCACGGCGCGACGTCAGCGGGTGGATACCGCGTTTCACCGACGACGACATCAGCGATGCGTCGCGATACGCAGGTGGCGCCACTCGCGAACCAGCGGTTGGCATTCCCGAGGCCGAAGACATAAAGACATTCGAGCACCTGGCTTGCGAGGCGCGCGATCGTGATTTTCGGGCGGGAAAGGCAGCACCCGAACAGGCTAGGTGGATTGGCGTTCGCGCACTAATGACACTCAAGGGCGACGTCGATAACCTGGGAACGATCTTTCAAAAAGGTCTGAATGCGCCCAGCCTGTCCCGAATGGCCTCCCTCTCACGACAAATGAACGCCTTTTTCGCGGTATATCTACCTCACCTTTGCCGCATCGAGTTCCCGAACACTTATACAGTATTTGCCGGCGGCGACGATTTCTTTCTGATCGGCCCGTGGACACAGCAGATGGAACTCGCGAGCCGCCTCCGAGACGATTTTGACCGTTACGTCGCAGGTAATCGGGAGATCGGGTTTTCCGTTGGTCTTGCAATGACAAAGCCCGGCCGTCCAGTGCGGGAAATCGGCGAAATGGCGGAAGATGCCCTCGAGAACGCGAAGAATTTCCAGCGGGCCTCGGCTGACGCAGGGACTGTCGCACGGAAGAACGCCGTGACCTGTTTCGGACGGACCATCGAATGGTCACGATACAGGATGCTGCTCGAAGCCCGGGCATCGCTAGCTGCGCATGTTCGCGGCTTGAGCCACGGCTACGTCTACGATCTTCTACAATTCGTCGATCTGTTCGATGGCGTCAAGCACCGCCCCGAGAATGCAGTCTGGCGCTCAAGGTTCTATTACCGAACGGCGCGTGCCTTGGAAAACGTTCCTGGGTTGAAAGCACATGATCGACGTCAACGGCTGGAAACCCTTGCGCAGACAATCGCTGAGCAAGGCATTGAGCACTTCGGTGGCGATTACCGAGTCGCACTGTTCAGCCACTTGTATCGCAATAGGCATTAGGAGGGACATGGTGAATCATTCCAGGAGTCACGGACAACAACGTCACCGGCGTTCGAACCATGGTCGTGGTTCGAGCGGTGATCGTCATCATGGGCGTCTCGAGATGCAACAGCTTTGCGAAAAAATCGATTTCGAGCCGCCAGATGGAGGGGCGCTCCCGACCGAATTATTCAACAAGCACGCGGAAAAGGCTGCGAAGATCGTAGCGCGGGCGAGCAGCGGAAAAAACAAGACGTCCCAATTGAGAAGATTTTACGACGAACTATTGCGCTGGGAAGACAAGGTCAATGGCGGAGACGCGTCGGATTCCGATAGCAGGCTTGGTAAATATCGCCCGTTCATCCTGATGATGAACGCCAAGGCAGCCTACGCCAAAGGCCGGGAACTGGTGGACGAATCGTTCGTTATCCTACTCCGGACATGCTTGGAGAATGGCACCAACTCGCCGCAAGCACTGCGCCATTGCCGACTATTCTTCGAGGCATTCATGGGTTTCTACAAGCTACACGGGAAAGGCTGAGGTATCGGAACATGCGGTTGACAAGTCTCTGGCTGATTGAAGGATCCATCGAAACCGTGACGGGGCTCCATATCGGCGCGGGAAGCGAAGAGATGCACATCGGCGGTACCGACAATCCCGTGGTCAAGAACCCGATGAACCGGCGTCCCTATATTCCCGGCTCCAGTCTGAAGGGAAAGATGAGAAGTCTGATGGAATGGCAGGCCGGCACCGTCGGGGTTACGAACGGCGATCCGATCGGATTTCTGGAAGCGGGAAAAATCGAAGACAACGCGAAGCGCGTTGACGCAACAAATATTCTCAAACTCTTCGGCGGAGCACCACAGGCAAACACCGACGACGCATTCGTTCGCAGCATCGGCCCGAGTCGGCTGGCCTTCTGGGATTGTCCGCTGTCGGACGATTGGGTGCGCCGGATGCAGGATCGCGATGTGCCGTTGACCGAGGTCAAGACGGAAAACACGATAGATCGTATTGGCGGGGCCGCGAAGAATCCCCGCAACACGGAACGCGTGCCGGCCGGTGCCCGATTCGACTTCCGTCTGACCATGCGCGTGCACGACGATGAAGACCTGTTCAACGAAGTCTTGAAGGGGCTGCGGCTGGTCGAACTGACGGGCCTGGGCGGCTCGGGATCGCGAGGCTACGGCAAGGTTCGATTCCTGAATCTCACACGCGACGGCGGGGATGTCCAAGCGCGATATGAAGCCGTACGTTTCAATTCCTGATTCGGATTTTTCCGATCGAGTCCCATGGAACACTTGCTAATCGTAATCCAGCCATTATCCGCGTTCGCCACCCCTTTGAAGGGAGACACGCTTTTTGGGCACCTGTGCTGGTCGATCAGAAACCGACATGGCGACATCGTTCTGCGTGAACTCTTGCAGGGCTACACAAATGGAGAACCGTTCGCGGTGGTCTCCGATCCCTTGTTGGAGCATTGTTGGCCGAGACCCGCCGTTCCGCCGGTGCTCTTCGGCCACATCGACCCGCAGGAACGAAAATCAGCCAGGAAACTGAAGTGGCTGCGCCACTGCGACCTTCAGCGGCCTCTCCGCGAGTGGCTGAATTGGATGTTGGAGGAACCAGATAACGCACTCGATGGAGTCGCTGCCGACCTTGCGGAGAATGGTGAGTCCGGACCGTGGAGACAGAAGGAATCGCGATTTCGCAATTCGATAGACCGCCGCATCGGCACGACATCGGATGAAGGATTCGCACCATACGGTATCGAGCAGACATGGTACCGGCGTGGAACACGCCTTGACTGCCATATCGTTTTCGATGCAGGCAGAATCGACGCAGAAAACATTCGGCAATGCATGATCGACATTGGCAAGTGCGGTTACGGTCGGGACGCCACGGTCGGCTTGGGCCGATTTTCCGTCTGTGAACGTCGGTCTGGAGACGACGCTCGACTTCCCGTATCGCAGCCAAACGCGACCTCCTGGATCACACTGGCGCCGGTCGCTCCGCAGAACCTGCCATGGGATTCGGCCCGCTGCTGGTACCGCCCGTTCACGCGTTTCGGACGGCACGGAAACGTCGCCGTTCACAGCGGAAATCCGTTCAAGGCCCCGGCATTGCTCGCTGACACAGGCGCCGTGCTCACGCCTTCCGGCAGTTTCCAGGAGCGCGCTTTCGTCGGCCAGGGACTTGGGGGTTCCGATCACCCGATGTCAAATAGCATCCCGGAGACAGTCCATCAGGGCTATGCGCCCGTGGTCGGCGTCCATGTGCCGAAGTTCGGAAATGGGGAGTCGACCCCATGACGCCAGCCTTTCTCGATACATTCCGCCTCGATATCACGCCTCTTTCGCCGGTCCACATCGGCAGCGGCGAAGACCTGGACCCCACAGCCTACGTTCTCGACGAAAATTCGATCTTCGAGTTCTCCGCCGGCGCCTTAGGTCAGGTACTCGATTCGGCTGAACGAAAGAAGCTGCTCAACCTGGTGAACGGCGCGACGGGCGAACAGGTCCTGGCAGGGATTCAAAAATTCGTTTTCGACCGCAAGGACGGGCTGATCGCGCACTCCGTACGCGCGCTGCATGCAACGTCAGGTGTCAAGGAACTGTACGAAAAACGACTCGGAACCGTCGCGCAAAGTGAAACGGGGGCGATCAACAAGCTGGAAATCGCGCGGCATTCGTCCCATCCGGGCACAAGCACTCCCGTCCTTCCTGGTTCGAGCCTGAAGGGGGCGATTCGAACGGCGCTGTTGAATCGCGAGAACCGGGGCAGACGGTTAATAGGGAAGGAGGATTCCCGCAAGCTTCAACAGCGCCTGTTAGGCTACGAAAACTTCAAGCTCGAAAAGGATCCCATGCGTTTGGTCCATGTCGCGGACGCCATGTGCGTCATGCGCGGCTCTGCTGACGGATTCGCGGCAGAAACAGCGGTCGCCTTCGCGGTAAACCGCAAGAAGCGTGAGCAAATCAGGTCCGACGGCGAGAAGGTTCGCTCGCAAGCGGAGCGGAAAGGGTTGTACCAGATTCTCGAAGTGGTTCCGGCGCTGAACTGGCGGATGTTTCAGGGCAGTATTTCAATCCATGCGAAAAACTTGCAACACGATAGACTGCCTCGAAACGAATTCCGCTGGACCGCCGATCATCTGGCCACCGCATGCAACGAGTTCTACGTCCCGATATTCGAGCGTGAATTGGGGGAACTGCGGGACAGGGGCCTTCTGAACAAACAGTGGTCCGTTGCGGTAAGTCGGATTGACCCCAAGTTGGACGAATTGCGTACGGCCAGGCGCGCTTTTGTTCTGCGTGTAGGGCGACACAGTGGCGCGGAGTCGGTAACGCTCGACGGCGTGCGCAATATTCGGATCACGACTCCAAGAGGCCAGCCGAAGCGTTTCGAGAACGAAGCCACTACCTGGTGGCTTGCCTCCGACCACATCGACGCCAACGCGAACCTGCTTCCCTTCGGTTGGGTGTTAATCGAAATGACCGCCGATGGGCGTCCGCCTCCGGCCTGTCTGGAGATCGCGACGCCCATGCAGGAGTTTCGCGACAGATCCGGTGAGCCGCAGTGGGTCGACAAGGCGTTGCGGCACCGGGCCGAAATGCTGAAGCAGAGCGAGGAGAGAACCGCCAAGCGCGAGGCTGCCGAGGAACGACAACGCAAAAAAGCAGAGCAAGAACGCCGCCGTCAGGATGAACGCGCCAGATTAACGGATGAGGAACGACGACTCGATGACTTACGGCATCAGCTCGACGCGGTCGAACTAGGCAGCAATAAGTCGCAAGGCCAAGGAGGATTACTTGCCCAGAACGCTGTCCAGCTCCTCAAGGATGCGAGCAATTGGCCGAAGGCGCCAAGACTTCAAGCTGCCGATCTCGTTGAAACAATCTATAGGACCATCGGCTACCCGAAAAGCAAGAAAGGCCGGGAAAGAAAACAGCAGATCGCGGCGTTGAGGGAAGGGACCGACGTACAGTGATAACGTCCCACCACACTCAAGTTGACGCTCAGACATCGGCTTCTGCCCACTCGCCGGGATTGGCGAATCCGCCCCCTTGGAGTCGATGCAGGACCCGAACAACGACAACAGGACGCAGCGCGCACCGCTCTCTTTCAGAGAAATGGGTTTGCAGATTTCAATTTCCTGTTGCTGACCGAAAATGGAACAATCATCATTCAGAAGTCATGAATACGAGCACTTGCGGAATGCTCCATGGGAAGGACGAAATCACTTGCCACCGTACTCGCGGCCGTCAACAATGCACCCAGTGATCCAAGCGCACCGCGCCGAGATTCTCGCCATCGCAAAACGCCGCGGCCTCCGCGATGTCCGCGTGTTCGGTTCCATGGCGCGAGGCGACGCCGACGACGACAGCGATGTCGACCTGCTTGTCTCGTTGCCCCCCGGTATATCGGCCTTGGCGCTGGGAGGTCTACTGATGGACGTTCAGGATCTCCTTCATCGCAAGGTGGACGTGCTGACCGAAGGTGGCCTGCACCCGAGAATCCGCGAACGGGTGCTCGAGGAATCCCTACCTCTATGACGCCGAGCGCCGAACGTGATGAACTGCTCCTCGATCACATCCAGGACTGCATCGAACGCATCCACGAATACACTGACGGCGAGCGTGCGACATTCGATGCGTCTCGAATGGTCCAGGATGCCGTATTGCGCAATTTGCAGACGCTTGCCGAGTCGACGCAGCGACTCAGTCCTGCGCTGAGGCAAACGGAAGCGCACTTGCCATGGCATGAGATCGCCGGTTTCCGAAATGTATTAACCCACGAATACCTGCATGTCGACCTGGACGCCGCTTGGAGCGTGATCGAACTCGACTTGCCGGTGCTGGAAGTCGCCATCGGCCGGATGCTGCACCGTGTCCGCATGCAGGACGACCCATCCTGAACGGTTCCAATTTCCGCGCCACACTCTATCGCCGCCGCATTTCCTTGAACGCATTGCACGCATGAAATCGCCACCAGCCCCGAATCCCAAGATCTGGGCCGCGCGACCATGACGGTCGGGACGGCCCTGCTATGCACTGTCGGCGGCAGCCACCGGCCGATTCTCAAGGCCATCGATGAAACCTCGCCGGATTTCGTCTGTTTTTTCTGCACCGGCCAGGACCCGGCGACGGGCAAGGCCGGTTCCCTGCGGCAGGTGACCGGAAAGGGCCGCGTCATCAAGGCTCGCCGCGGGGATTCCGGCGCGACCCTTCCCAACATTCCGGCCCAGGCCGGGCTGAAGGAAGAAAACTTCCGCGCGGTCGAAGTGCCGGCGGACGATCTCGACGGTTGTTTCGCCATCATGCGCTCGGCCATTCGCGAACTGTCGGCACGTTTCCCTGCCGATGCCCGCCTCGTCGCCGACTATACGGGCGGCACCAAGACGATGACCGCGGCGCTGGTCTACGCGGCGCTGGAATCGGACGGAATCAACCTGCAACTGATCGCGGGCGCCCGCTCCGGCCTCGACCGCGTGCAGCCGTCGACCGAATACGCCGCGCCCGCCAGCGTGACGCGCCTGCGGCTGGAGCGCGCGATGGCGCCCCGCCTGGATGACTGGCGGCGTTGCGCCTACCGGGAGGCGGCGGATGGGCTGGACCGGATACCGTTGAGGGTCAACTCGCCGACTATGGTGTCGCGCCTGCAATTGGCTCGCGCGTTGAGCCACGGACTCGCGCTGTGGGACGATTTCAACCACAAGGAAGCGCTCGCAAGGCTGGAACCGTTCGCAGCGCGTTTTGCTTCGGACTACCCGGACATGCTGCGCAGCGTTCGCCTGCTTTCCCACCGGGACGATACCCGGAACGAACCCGCCCTCCTCTTCGACCTCTGGTGGAACGCGTGCCGGCGCGCGGCCCAGGGCCGGTACGACGACGCCGTGGGCCGATGGTACCGGCTGATCGAATGGACGGCGCAATGGCAGTTGCGCGCCCGGCTTCGCGCCGACGCGGACACCGGAAACTTCCCGCCCGATCTCGTGCCGCCGGGCATGGAAGTGGCGAAGGATACTGACGGCGCGATCAAGCTCGGTCTGTCGAAATCCTGGGAAGTGATCGAATCCGGGCCGCCCAATCCGGCACAGGCGTTCTGGGCGAAACACAAGCCCCGGTTGCGCGACCTGCTCAAGAAGCGCAACGACTCGATTCTCGCCCATGGATTCCGCAGCGTCACGGCCGCCGACTGGGAAGAGGTGCGGTCGTTCACCGAGGATCGTTTCCTTCCCGTGCTTCGCGACCTCGCCCGCGACGCCGGGCTCGGCAACCCGCCGGGGCAGCTTCCGAACGAGCCGCCGGAAACGCTGCTCGGGTTGGATTGAAACGCGCGACCCGCATAGGCGAATGAAACCGACCTCGCATGGAAGCGGTGTCTTCCGTGAGCGCCCACGCGTGGGCTCGGCGACCCGGCCGCAACCTTGCGGCTCCCGCATTGCCGCCAACGGCGTGGTTCAATGCCGGCAACGCAGGAATTCCGAGGTCCCGATGCCAAAGCGCGTGCTGTTCATCGCCGCCTACGACGTTTCCGACCCCGGCCGGCTCCGCAAGGTCCACAAGGTCATCAAGCGCTACGCCACCGGGGGCCAGAAGTCCGTCTTCGAGTGTTTCCTCACGCCCGGGGAGAAGCGCGAGCTGCTCTCCGACGCGCGGACGGTCATCGACGAGCGCGAAGACCGGCTGGCGCTGCTGCGGATCGAGCCGCGCGCGCGGCCCATCCTGCACGGGACCGCCACGCCGGTCGTGGATCCGGATTTCTTCTATGTGGGCTGAACGTCCGGTGCTGTGCCGGCGCATTGTCCGGTCGCCCCGGCCGCAGGTCCGGAATTTCCCCGAGCGGGCTGAAAAAGGAACAAGGAATCCATCGTGACCACGTTGTACATCGACCGCAAGGACATCGAGCTTCGCGTTTCCGGAGGAGCGATCCAGTTCCACGAGCCGGGCGGACAGCGCGGCTCCGCGCCCCTGGGGCCGCTGGAGCGGGTTGTCCTGCGCGGCCGCGCGCGCCTGACGACATCGGTGCTGGGCGCCATCGCCGGCTCGGGCGCGGGAGTGCTGATATTGAGCGGGCGGCACAACCGCCACCTCGCGACCGTCGTCGGCCGGCCCCACAACGACGTCGTGCGGCGCCTGGGGCAATTCGACGCCTATCGCGACCCGGCCGCGCGGCTGGCGTGGTCGCGCGGGCTGGTGCGGGCCAAGATTCACGCGCAACTCCGCCTCTTGGAGCGGGCCCGGGAGCGGCGTCCGGACAAGCGCCGGCCCCTCACCCGTTCCATCAGGCAGTTGCGGGCCATGCGCGACGGCATTGCGGACGAACCGGCGGCGGCGAGCGTGAGCCGGATGCTCGGCGTGGAAGGCGCCGCGGCCGCGGCCTACTTTTCGGGCTACCGGGAGCTGTTTCCGCCGTCGGTGGAATTCAGCGGGCGAAACCGGCGGCCGCCGCGCGACCCGGTCAATGCCTGCCTGTCGCTCGGCTACACGCTGCTGCACTGCGACGCGGTGCTCGCGTGCCACGCGGCCGGGCTCGATCCCATGCTCGGCCTCTACCACGAACCGGCGTACGGGCGTGAATCGCTGGCGTGCGACGTCATCGAACCGCTCCGTCCGCACGTGGACGGCTGGGTCTGGGGATTGTTCCGGGACCGCGTCATGTCCGGACGGGACTTTTCGAAGGACAACGGCGCCGTCCTGCTCGGCAAGACCGCCCGCAAGCGCTTCTACGAACGCTTCAACCCGCTTGGGGCGGCGCTGCGGAGACTTCTGCGCCGCCAACTGTCCGCCGCCGCGCGGGAATTCGCCGCGCGGGGGGCGGTCGTCCCGCCGACCGGCGAGACAGAGCCGATTTCGTGAGGCCGCTTTATCTGAAAGGCGTCGAGCCGATGAAGGTGTCCCTGGACGGCCCCGCGCTCAAGGTTTCCCAACACGGCGCGGCCGACCGGCGGTTTCCGCTCCGGCGCGTGTCCCGCGTGATTGTCAGCAACCGCGTGACCTGGTCGACACGGGCAATGCTGGCGTGCGCGGACGAGGGCATCACCGTGTGCTTCCTGTCCCGCGACGGAACGCCCCGCGCCCGCTGGACGGGACGGCCATCGCCGCGAAGCGAATTCCTGCAACGCTGGCACGATTTCGTCGACCGTCCGGACTGGCGCGAGCTGTTCGCCCAATGGCGCACGGCCGTGCGCCGCCGCGCCGTGCGGTTCTGCGCGCTTCGCATGGGCTGGTCGCCCCGCCAGCCGACGCGGGCGCTGGTGCGGACCGTCCTGGCGCCCATCCGCGAATCGGCCTGCCACGGCCGTTACCGCAGGATGCAGAGACAGATCAACGGCATTGCGAGGACGCGGGCCCTGGCGGACCTCTCCAATCTGGGCCTGGGCGCCGACGACGACTCGCTCGCGGCAGTGGTCCCGATTCTCGCAACGAGCATCCAGTGGGGCCTGCACCCGGAACTGGTCCGTTGGCTGTGCGCAAGATCGCGGCGCGACGGCCGTCCGCTCCCGACATCCACGGGAACGTTGCGCGACTCCAGGGACGCGGTCCATTTCTTCGAGCGGAACGCCGATTCGTGCACGTTCCACCTGCGGGATGCGCTGTTGCACCTGAGGCGGTACATGGAGTCCCACCAGTAATGCCCGCGAGCAAAAGGACACCCTGGATCGTGTGCTACGATATTGCCGACCCGCGCCGCCTAGTGCGGGTGCACCGCAAACTGAAGCGCCATGGCATACCTGTGCAGTATTCCGTATTTTTCCTGCAAAGCACGAGAAGAGCGCTGACCGCGCTGCTGTCCACCGTCGTGGTGCCGCTGATCGATCCGCGCTTTGACGATCTCAGGGCGTACCCGCTGCTTTCAGGAGCCGCGCCGACCGTGTTCGGCCGGGGATCCGCCCCCGACGGCGTATCTTTTCTCAGCAAATGGGATGATCTGCTGAGACGGCAGGACGCGGTTTCGGAGGGGGCGGAATAAACCGTCCGCGGCCCGATGTTCGCAGACAGCTTTGGAATTAGCGGAATTCCGATCAACCCCATGTGCAAATTCTTGATTATTGGAGGTAAATATCGCAGAACTGTTTGAACCAAAGACCTGATGAAGAAGGGATTAAGACCTGGGCTCGACGGTCCGGCACAGCTTCCAGATTCCGTTTGAACCAAAGACCTGATGAAGAAGGGATTAAGACCGCCCACGAACCGCCCGGCTAGCTCGAAATGGGTTTGAACCAAAGACCTGATGAAGAAGGGATTAAGACGGCGCCGGCGGCGGCGATGAACGCGGCCCGCGCGGTTTGAACCAAAGACCTGATGAAGAAGGGATTAAGACATAGCCTGTCGACTTATGCACCCGCTCGCACAGTTTGAACCAAAGACCTGATGAAGAAGGGATTAAGACCCCGCGCCAGCGCGTAGTTGCGGCCTTGGATGCGTTTGAACCAAAGACCTGATGAAGAAGGGATTAAGACTCCACCATGCCGTCGATCCACTCGACGCATTGGGTTTGAACCAAAGACCTGATGAAGAAGGGATTAAGACATCCGCGCGAGCGTATGTTCCACCCGCCACTCGTGTTTGAACCAAAGACCTGATGAAGAAGGGATTAAGACAGTTCCGCGATGCAGGAATTGACGGCGTACACGGTTTGAACCAAAGACCTGATGAAGAAGGGATTAAGACCGAGCCGCGCGGCGGGTGGTGATGTCCCGCCCTCGTTTGAACCAAAGACCTGATGAAGAAGGGATTAAGACCGCGGCAAGAACACGGGCTCGCCGTTCCAGTGAGGGTTTGAACCAAAGACCTGATGAAGAAGGGATTAAGACGCAAGAACCCGGTGCAGTGAGGATGAATGGCCGGTTTGAACCAAAGACCTGATGAAGAAGGGATTAAGACCCACGTGTGCCGCCCGGCTAGCTCGAAATGGAGGTTTGAACCAAAGACCTGATGAAGAAGGGATTAAGACGCCGGAACGCAAACGAGTAAAGGTATCGCCGGGTTTGAACCAAAGACCTGATGAAGAAGGGATTAAGACTCAGGAAGTCGTCAACTGTGTCCCGCGTGAATTGTTTGAACCAAAGACCTGATGAAGAAGGGATTAAGACCGCCGTCCGCCACCAAATGAATGTGTCTCATTGTTTGAACCAAAGACCTGATGAAGAAGGGATTAAGACCCGCTCCACGTGTGTCGGCTTCCGAGCTCGAAATGTTTGAACCAAAGACCTGATGAAGAAGGGATTAAGACCAGCGAGGTCACGAAGTCATACTGCATGTATGTTTGAACCAAAGACCTGATGAAGAAGGGATTAAGACCGCGGCAAAAACACGTCTTCGCCTTCCCAGTGCGTTTGAACCAAAGACCTGATGAAGAAGGGATTAAGACCATAAAATTTCTCCATTAGGGAATTTTGGGCGTTTGAACCAAAGACCTGATGAAGAAGGGATTAAGACCCGATCTGATCTGTGGTTATAAGACGTAGCGTCAGTTTGAACCAAAGACCTGATGAAGAAGGGATTAAGACTTGGCCTTCAGCTGATTGAAGTACTTCTCGGGTTTGAACCAAAGACCTGATGAAGAAGGGATTAAGACGAAACTTACGATTTGTATTGACTGACAATGCCAAGACCGGAAAGGCTGTGGCGGAAGCTGCAATTATTCAGTTTCTCCTTCGGAAAGGGCACCGACAACCGAGCCAGAACCGCTCTAACGCCCTGCGCCCAATCAATCGGGCGCAAGAATTCGGTAACATGGTCATCGAGAGGCGAGCGTGATGAGTCGAGAATTCTGGGCAACCGTATCGGTCGGCATTACCGTGATAGCGGTAACGGTCACCGGATTCGCGATTCTCAGCGGGCGCATCAATGCCCTGGAGAATCGGCTGGACGCAAGGATCACCTCCTTCGAATCCAAACTCGATGCGAGGACCACCTCATTTGAAACCAATCTGGGTGCGAGGATCACCTCCCTGAGCCGCATTGAGGGTCGCCAGGGATTGCCGGACGAACAGGAACAGGAGGCCGGACCGTGAATTCCTACGGCGCAAGCTCCTGGAGCGACCAATCCTCCCAACGAAGCCCATCGACCCGCGCAAACTCCCTGCTGTTGGCGGTGATCAGCAGAAGTTCGCGCGTGCGGGCCTGCGCTGCGATGAGCACGTCATAGGGCCCGATCGGCCGGCCCGCGGTCTCAAGATCGCTGCGGATGGCTCCGGCCGTTCGAGCGTCTCCGGCGTCGAAGGACACAACCTCGAACGCCAACTGGTCCAGCAAGGCCACATTGCCATCCCGTCGCTGGCTCTTGAAGGCGCCATGGTAGAGCTCGTAGGCAACGATGGACGAGATGCCGAAATCCGATGGCGCATGTCGGCGCACGCGCCTCCACATTTGTTGCGAAGATTCGTTGAGCAGGCTGATGCAGGCGTTGGTGTCGAGAAGGAATCGCATTACCGGAACGTTTCGTTCAGATGCGTACGAGCGGGAAGCTCGGGCTGATCGCGCCCCTCGGCGAAGAAGTCGCTGGAGAACTCGCCGGAAATAGCCTCCAGCCAGGCCCAGTCGGATGCAACGGGCTCGATGATCAGGGCAGAGCCCTGTCGGCGAATTCGCACCTCATCGCCCTTCATCCGAAAATCCTTCGGCAACCTCACCGCCTGAGATCGTCCGGACCAGAATAGCTTTGCGGTTCTTGACATCTGGTCGTCTCCCAAAAAGTATATATCAATGGTATATATCATTGGGCCGGTGCAGATACAAGGACCGAAGCTGTGTGACAGCAATTCCCGCCACCCACCGGAATGTAGCGATGATGGGGGTTTCGGCGGGTCTGAAAAAAGGTTGTTCGTAAACTTTTCCTTGTGAAACGGTATCATGTCGGCGTTTCTTCGAGCGCCGGGTGATGAATCATGTCCAAGCCTGCCTTTCGCAAGACGTCGGGCGCGCCGGGGTTGCTTCGCCTCGTGCGCAGGAGTTTCTCCCGCATTGAGGACCCCGTCGCCGGGCGGGGGTTGAACCTCGCCGACTGCCTGATGTCGGGGCTGGCGGTGTTCGGGTTGAAGTACGCCTCGCTTCTGAGCTTCGACCGCGCCAAGCGGTTGTTGGCCGACGTGCGCCGGGAGCACCCACATCTTTGGGCTTCGATCTTCCGAACTCTGCGCGGCTCTATCGGCCTTGGTGGTCCAATCAGAAGCACGGTGCCGGACACAGCCACGCGCTCGCTTGGAGCGCAGCCGGGTGGAAGACAAGGTCTGTCGATCTGGAGGCGGAAACGCTTGTATTCGAACGGATGCAATTCAGCACCGGCAGCGCGAAACACACCGTGGGAAGAGGCGAAAGAAGAGCGCGACCTGGTAAGTTCGATCTGGATTCGCTGTGGCCCGCGATACCCGGTGGTTCTTGGCCACCCGGATTCACGGTCAGCCGCGAGCAGATTTACGACGAGTCCGGACGCTTGACCGGAGGCCCGCAGGACGAACCTGCGCAAGGCGATTGAAGGTAGTTGAGCCTTCAGATGTTCGTCGACACGAACGTACTGGTCCGTGCGCGTTTTGAGGCGGCGCCCAATCACCTCCTCGCCCGGCAGCGCATGCAGGATATCGGGGAGACCGGCGAAGCGCTTCGCATCAGTCGACAGGTATTGCGGGAATACCTGGCCACGGTGACTCGCCCTCAACAGTGGTCGCCACCCATCGGGATGGAGCCGGCCCTTGCCGATATCGCCACGCTCGCGAACGCATTCGATATCCTGGAAGACGGTCCACGGGTGACGGAGACTCTCGCCGCGTTGTGCCGGGAGGTGCGCGTGGGCGGGCGGCAAATTCATGACGCGAACATCGCGGCAACAATGCTGGCCCATGGCGAGCGCCGTTTGTTGACATTCAACGCCGACGACTTCCGCCGGTTCGGCAACCGTATCGAGATGATCGGATTGGAGACCTGGGCGAAGTGCGACATGGCAACCGCGGTGTCGTTGGAACGGCTGGACCGCGTGCGTATCGGCCGGGATCGCCGGGGCAGGCGGATATACGTTGCCGAACCGGTGATCGCCGAGGACCTGGCCGCGATTCGGCGGTGTGTGATGTTCGCGCTGGGACTGTCAGACTGAGGGCGGCGGCCGGGAACTTCAGCACCGAAGGCGGCTCTTAACGAGTGTGAGTCACGACTTGATTCGAACGTTGTCCACCGGTGGTGAACTTCGCGCGGGCCAACTCGTCCGTCGGCGAAGCCGATGGCACGGCCACGGTGAGCGTGATGCTGTCCACCGTGCCGGCGGCGGCGCTGCCGCTCACCTATGCCGTTGGCGGCACGGCGACCGCGGCCGAGGCGGGCCAGGCGTCGTTCACGCTGACGGCGGCGCAGGCGCCCGCCAGCGACCTCGCTGTGACGGTCGACGTGGCGGACGTGCCGGGGGGCGACTTCGTGGCCGCGGCCGATGAAGGCGCGCGGACGCTGACGATCACGACCCGCGGCGATAGCCGGGACGAGGGCGCGGGCGAGACGCTGACGGTATCGCTCGGATCGCCCGACGGGAACCTCGACGGCGGCGCGTCGGTCTCCGCGGGCATCACCTTCAGGATCGCCGACGACGACGAGCCGGACGGGACGGTGCGCGCCGCGCTCGCCTCCGGCGCGGGCTACCGGGTTGGCGCGGCGTCCTCGGCCTCGGTGGCGGTGTCGGACGACGACGCGACGGCGCTGGCGACGCTGTCGATAGGGGACGCGACGCAGGCCGAGGGCGGGGGCCGGCGCTCGCAGTTCGACCCCGATGTCACGCTGATGGAATTCGCCATCCGGCTGTCGGCGCCGCAGCGGCACACGGTGCGGGTGACGGCGGCGACGCGCGACTCGACCCCGGTGTCGGCGCGGGCGGGGCACGACTACACGCCCGCGCGGCTGTTGGCGGAGTTCCTGCCGGGCAGGACGGTGGCGCATGTCTGGGTGCGCATCGTGGACGACAGCCACGACGAGGGCGGCGAGACGTTCGAGCTGGTGCTGTCGAGCCCGCGCGGGGCGGTGATCGGGGACGGGACCGCGGTGGCGACGATCACCAACGACGACCCGATGCCGGCGGCGTGGCTGTCGCGCTTCGGACGCACGGTCGCGGAGCAGGCGCTGGACGGGATCGCGGGCCGGATGGCAGCGCCGCGCGACGCCGGCGCGCGGGGCGGGCTGGCGGGCCGGGGGCCGGTCTTCGACCCGTCCGCCGGCGGAGCACGCGGTCGGGGTCGAATTCACGGCTCGCTGGTGAGGCGGGCGCACGGTGGCGGCGGCACCGTCATGCGATTAGAATCCGTGCATGGGCAGCACGCAACCGAGACTGGATGTGGACCGTTCCACGGCGGGGCGGCGGGCTGACGATGCCTGGACCGCCCCGTCCCTGCCGGGGCTGGAGTTCCCTGGCTGCACACCCCGGCGCCTGAAACGCTCCGAGATCGCGCTCTACGAAGGGCGCCTTGAGTTCTGGGACGCCCACACGGAAACCGCCTGGGTGTGCGAGCCCACCACCCCCGTCCACGAGCGCCCGTCCCGGGCGCTGGCGGAGCGCATCGCGGCGGTGCGCGGCTCGCCGATCACCTGCCTGGGTTCGATGGACCTGATGCTGCGCGACCCGGCCGGCGCGCCCCGGCGCATAATGCAGGCGGACGAGTCGCTGTACCTGCGCCCGCTTTCGGCGAATCTGCCCCACGCCGGGGCGATGGTGGTGGGCGAGCACGACTTCCCGGACGTGGTGCTGGAAGTGGACCACACCACGGACGCGCGACGCGGCAAGCTGAAACTCTACGAAGCGTGGGGTTTTCCCGAAGTGTGGATCCAGGTGCCCGGCACGCCCTCGCCGAGCCGCCCGAAGAGCCGGCTACCGGCGCTGACAATCCACCTGCTGGAGGGCGGCGCCTACCGGGTGTCCGGGGAGAGCCGGGCGTTTCCTGGCTGGTCTGCGGAGGATATCCACGCCGCCCTTGACGAAACGGCGCCGTCGGCGGAGACGCTCGGCGTTCTGGAGCGGGTGGGCCTGACGCTCGGCGCGCGCGAGGGCACCGGGCCGGACGACGACCCGCTGCTGCGCTCGCAACGGCGGCAAGCCATGCGACAGGGCATCGAACAAGGCATCGAGCAGGGCATCGAGCAGGGCTTGGCGGCCCAGCGGGAGTTGCTGCGCCGTCTGGCCGGGCGCAAATTCGGCGAGGCGGCGGCGGAATTCGTCCGTCGGCTCGAATCCGTGACCGACCCGGCCCGCCTCGCCGAAGCCGGGGAGCGGATCATCGACTGCGCCACGGCGGATGACTTGCTGAACGAGCCCCGGGGCCGGGGCAGTGGCCGGTTGCCTTGACATCGCACCGCCGACGGGCAACGCAGCCGGCCGGGATGCATCGCCTGTGGAACGCCGCGGGACTTTTGCCACGGACTGCCGGAACCGTTCACGCGCGTCTTCGCGCGATGTTCGCCCCGCCCATGTAGAATTCGGCCTGTTGCACGCCCTGCCGGCGCACTCCACGGGTAGTCCATGACCGATTCAGTTGACAGCAGCCTCGCCCTTTTCTGCGATTTCGAAAACATCGCCCTGGGCGTTCGCGACGCGCGTTACGCCAAGTTCGACATCAACCGCGTTCTCGAGCGCCTGCTGGTCAAGGGCAGCATCATCGTCAAGAAGGCCTACTGCGACTGGGGCCGCTACAATGACTTCAAGGGCGTGATGCACGAGGCCAATTTCGAACTCATCGACATTCCGCACGTTCGCCAGTCGGGCAAGAACTCGGCCGACATACGCATGGTGGTGGATGCGCTGGACCTTTGCTACACCAAGTCCCATGTGAATACGTTCGTCGTCATCAGCGGCGATTCGGACTTCTCCCCGCTGGTCAGCAAGCTCCGGGAGAACGCCAAGACGGTGATCGGCGTGGGTGTGAAAAACTCCACCTCGGACCTGCTGATCAGCACCTGCGACGAGTTCATTTTCTACGACGACCTCATCCGGGAGCGCAAGCAGCGCAAACGGCCGGCGGCACAGTCGTCAAGGAAGAAATCGGCCAAACCCCCGGACCGCATGCAGGAGGGCATCGACCTCACGCTGGAGACCGCGGATGCCCTCAACGCGGAGCGAGGCGGCGAGGAAAAGCTCTGGGGCTCCATGGTCAAGCAGGCGCTGAAGCGCCGCAGGCCCGGCTTCAACGAAAGCTCCTACGGCTTCGACTCCTTCAGCCGCCTGCTGGAAGAGGCCCGCGACCGGGGCCAGGTGGAACTGGAACTGGACGAACGCTCGGGCGGCTATATCATCCGCGACGCGATCTGGCCGCGCTCGTGACATTCTACGCCTCGACCAGGCGCCTGACCGCCGTTGGCGCCAGAGCGATGATGGATGCGGCGACCGCCGAGTCCGAAGCCATGGGCTTCGCGGTCACGATCGCGATCGTGGATTCCGGCGGCCACCTGCTGCTGCTGGAGCGCATGGACGGCGGGCGGTTCCACACGGTCCACTCCTCGCTCACCAAGGCGGCTTGCGCGGCGTCCAACCGGCGGGCGACAACGACGCAGGGAGCCGAGGGCCAGCATCTGGACCTGCTCCACGCCGTGGGGCTGAGCCTGGCGGCGGGGCCGGAACGGTGGACGGCCATGGAAGGCGGTTATCCCATCATGGTGGACGGTGAATGCGTGGGCGGCGTCGGCGTCGCCGGCGCGACCTGGGAAGAGGATCAGCGCATCGCGGAAGTGGCGCTGAACGCCGTGGGCGCCTCCCCGCCGGGTTAGACAGGGCGTTTCCTTGACGGCGTCACGCGCGGCACTCGTCCTGGGGTTGGGGCTGTGCGCGCCGCCCGCGGTCGCCCAGCACCCGGCCTCCCCGACCGCCGCCCGGTACCCTGAACGCACCATCGAATTCGTGATTCCCTTCGACGCCGGCGGCAGCGCCGATATCGAGGGCCGCCTGCTGGCCGGGGAGATGAGCGCGGTGCTGGGCGTGACCGTGGCCCCGGTCAACCGTCCGGGCGCCGGCGGCGCGCTGGCCTACAGCTACGTCCACGATGCCGACCCCGACGGCTACACCGTCATGTGGACATCGACGTCGATCCTCACCATCACCCATCTCGGCAACGTGCCCTTCGGCTTCGACGCCCTCGATCACATCGGCCGCGTCGAGCGCCAGCCGCTAGTCTTCGCGGTGGCCGCCGACTCGCCCTGGAGCGGCATCGAAACGCTGGCACGGGACTGCGCCGGCCGCGGCCGGCCTGTCAGCGTCGCCAACTCCGGCACCGGCAGCACCACCCATCTGGGCGCCCTGGCGGTCATGCGGGCCATCGGCTGCGAGGCCGTGCACCTGCCCATCGGCACGCGGCGGCGCAACGCCACCGTGTTGAGCGGCGAGGCGGATGCCATGGTCGCGCCGCTGACCGGGGCGCTCAGCCTGTTTCGCGCCGGCCGGATCGATTTGCTGGCCTCGCTGGGTGCGGAACGAAATCCCATCATTCCCGATGTGCCCACGGCCCGCGAACTCGGACTCGACGTGGAATTCGATCTGTTCCGCGGTCTCTCGGTCCCAGGGGATACGCCCACCCACGTGCAGGCGCGGCTCGCCGACGCCATGACCCGGGCGGCGACTTCCGAGGCGTTCCAGCGCCTCGCCGATGACCTGGGCCTCACCGTGGCGCCGCTGACCATGGAGCCGTTCGAGGCGCTGCTGCGGCAGGAAAACGAAAAGGTCGGTTCGATCATCCAGGGCGCCGCGACATTGACTCGCTGATGTCCATGGGACATCGAAACCTGGCAGCGGGCGTGGCGCTCCTGGCGGTGGGCATCGGGTATGGTCTGGCAACCGGGCAGTTGCCGGACCGAACCCTGCCCGGCACCCCGGGTCCGGCGTTCTTCCCCTGGTTGATCTCCATCGGGCTGATCGGGCTGTCCGTCGCGCTGGCAGTCCGTGGCCTGGTCGCCATTCGCCTCCGAAGCGAAGCTGCTTGCGGTTACCGCCTGCCGGGCCGGGGCTGGTTCGCGCTCGGCGGGTTCGCCGCCTATCTGCTGCTCCTGCCCTATGCTGGGTTCGTGCTCGCCAGCGTGCCGTTTTGCGGCGGACTGGCGGTGCTCTATGGCGAGCGCAGGCCGATCGTCGCCCTAGCGGCCGCCGTGCTGATTCCGCTGATGCTCTTCACGGTGTTCAACGCGGGATTCCAGGTGCTCCTGCCACGAGGCGCGTGGTGGTGACGGGCGACCTGCTGCAGGGCTTGCTCCAGGCGATTCAGCCTGCAAGCCTGGCCGCGACGGGCGTGGGATGCCTGCTCGGCATCGTCGCCGGCATGATTCCCGGCATGACGATCTCCGCGGCGATGATCATCGTGTTGCCGCTGACGTTCGTGCTCGACCCAAACGTCTCCATCGGGCTGTTTCTCGGGCTCTATGCCGGGGGCATGCTGGGCGGCAGCTTTTCCGCCATCCTGCTGAACATACCGGGTACGCCGTCCGCCGCGGCGACCGCGCTGGACGGCTACCCGCTGGTGGCGCGTGGCCAGGCCGGACGTGCGCTCGGCATGGCGGTGTCGGCGAGTTTCTGCGGGGGGCTCTTCAGCGCGCTTTGCCTGTTCCTCATCGCGCCCAGGCTTGCCGACCTCGCGCTGCGGTTCCGCTCGGCGGACCTCTTCAGCCTGGTATTCCTCGGCCTGACCATCATCTGCTCGTTCGCATCCCGATCATGGATCAAGGGATTGCTGTCGGCGGTCATCGGGCTCGCCATCGTCACCGTCGGCCAGGACCCGGTCATGGGCACCGCGCGGTTCACGTTCGGCGACCCCAACCTGTTGTCCGGCGTGCATTTCCTGACCGCGCTGATCGGGCTCTTCGCAATTCCGCAACTGATCGAGAACCTGCGCGGCAGCGGCGGAAGCGGCAGCGGCGGAAGCGGACCCGGCCGACCCGGCGGATTCGGCGAACCCGGCGGACCGGATCGGCCCGGCAATCGCGGATCCGGCGGAAGCGGATCCGGCGGAAGCGGCCCCGCCGGACCCGGCAAAACCGCCGGCGCCGCGCCGGTGGCCGGCACGCTCGAAATACACAAGCTGCTACCCACGGTTGCCGATCTGCGCCGCATCCGGTTGCCCGTCGGCATCGGTTCGGCGGTCGGCGCCTTCCTCGGCATCCTGCCCGGCGCGGGCGGCCCCATCGCGGCCTTCATCAGTTACGACTACGCGAAGAAAACCACGCGGCGCGCAGACCGGTTCGGCCGCGGCGCCGTCGAGGGCGTGGCGGCGCCGGAGGCCGCCAACAACGCCGTCACGGGAGGCGCCCTGATCCCCATGATGACCCTGGGCATACCGGGCGATCCGGTGACGGCGATCCTCATCGGCGCGCTGCTTGCGCATGGGCTTGCCCCGGGGCCGCTGCTCTTCGTCGAGCGGGCGGACTTCGCCTACGGACTGATGTTCTCGTTCTTCTGGGCGAATGTCTTCAACCTGTTGATCGCCTTCGCGGGCCTGCGGCTGCTCGTCAAGGTCGTCGCCGCGCCGCGCACGCTGCTCATGCCCGCGGTGGCGATCCTGTGCGTGGTCGGCGCCTGGTCGCTGCGCAATTCGATCTTCGACGTCTACGTGATGTTCGGCTTCGGCCTGCTGGGTCTGGCCATGAAGTGGCTGGACATGCCGGTGGTTCCGCTGCTGCTCGCCCTGGTTCTCGGGCGGCAACTGGAGGAAAATCTGCGCATCGCACTGACGGGATCCCAAGGAGACATCTCGGTGTTCTTCACCTCACCGTTCAGCGCGCTGTTTCTGGGACTGTCGGTGGTATCGGTGGTCTGGTCGATCGCAGGAGCCCGAAGACAGCGGGCGCCGTGAGCGGAGGGTCGGTCATGAGCGGAGATTCAGTCGTGAGCTGGGGTTCAGTGATGAGCGCAAGCTTTATCGTCAACGGAGGGCCGATCGCGTGAGCGCGGAACCGATCCGGGTGGCGTCGGTGGGGCTTGGCTGGTGGTCGGACGTACTCGCCGATGCCGTCGGCCGCACGCCGTCCCTGGAGATTGCCGCCTGTTACACCCGGTCGGAAGGCAAGCGCGCGACGTTCGCCGAGAAGTACGGTTGCAGGGCGGCGGGCAGCTACGAGGACATCCTGATGGACGATTCCATCCGGGGCATCGTCAACACGACGCCCAATTCCGCGCATCTCGGGACCGTGGCGCAGGCCGCGGCGGCCGGCAAGCACGTCTTTCTCGACAAACCCATCGCCAATTCGATCACCGACGGCCTGGCCATCGACCGCGTCTGCGCCGCCGCCGGGACCGTTCTTTCGGTAGGCTACCAACGCCGCCGGGAGAGCCACTTTCGCTGGATCAGGGACGAGATCGAGGCGGGACGATTCGGCAAGCTGATCCAGGCCGAAGCCAACATCAGCCGCGACCGGCTGGGCAAGATCGACACGACGTCCTGGCGCTATCGGGCCGCCGGCATGCCCGGTGGCGTCATGCTGCAGATCGGGATTCACTACACGGACGTGCTGGAAATGCTGCTGGGTCCGGTACGACGGGTTTCGGCGGTGACGGGGCAACTGGTGCTTCCCGGCGACAACCCGGATATCGCCAACCTCATCCTCGAGCACGAAAACGGCGCGGTCTCGAATCTCACGGCGAGCTACGCATCGGCGTCGGAGTACTACATGCTCAACGTCTACGGCAAGGAAGCCACCGCCTGGTACGATCTGTTCGGCGGCCTGCGGCACCTGCGCCGCGGAGACACCCACGCGACGCCGGTACCTTGCCGGAAGAACGATACGCTGGTCGAGGAACTGGAGGAGTTCGCGGCCTGCATTCACGGTACCGCCACTCCCGAGGTGAGCGCCCGGCGCGCCACCGAATCGCTGGCGGTGATCCACGCCGGGATACGGTCCGCATCCGAAGGCAGGCCCGTCGAGGTGGCGGAGATTCTGGGCTCCGGCGATTGAGCCGCCGAACGGGCTCCGACCACGGTTGAGCCGCCGAAAAGGTCTATCTGCGGAATCGGCACCGGCGGCGCGGCCCGGGCCGTTTCTGCGTGACTACGGCGTCCACCGCCCGCCAGTCGGCTGGCCTTCTGCCGGCTGGCCTTCTGTCGGCTGGCCCGCTTATCGCCGGCGCGAGTTCCCGCCGCGGTTATTCCGCCGCCGGGCCTCGAACTCGACGCCGTCGGCATCGCGCACGACAGAACGTATGCGAACGAACAGCCTGTCTGCGTCGCGGTGCGGTTGCCCGGTAATGGTGATCGCCTCACCCGGACCGAACAGCTCCGGATCGTGGGACTCGCCCGAGGGATCGACAAAGCTGCCGTTCCATTCGGCGGTCCACTGCTCGACCGCGCCATCCGTGCCCCGCACTTCAAACGCCATGGCCGGATGGGGCCGGCGGCCCAGGAACTCCGAAACCACCCCCGACACGACGATGGAATCCCGCGTGTCGTAGTCCACGGACCAGGAATGGTGGGCGGATGTTGTGGCTGCCAGCAGCGACAGCGCGGCGGCTGAGACAAATGTGACTATGCGCATGACTCGTTGGCTCCCCGGCATTGATGCCGATGCATTACGCGTTGACCTGCACTCGATTGTGCCAGCAACGCGGCCTTGCGAAAATGCGTCGAGCGCGAAGTTTTCCAAAGTTTTGTGTTGGGCGCGGATTCTATGGGTCCCCATCCCCCGATTCGTTGTCCTCGCCGTCGTTCCCGGCGGTCTCCCCGTCCTGCCGCGCGTTCGGATTGGTGACGCGGATCGGCGGCCTGCCGCGACGCTCCCCCGGTTCCAGGGCGAGGAATTCGGCTTCCTCCGCGGTGATGGGATAGAAGACACCGAGCCCGCAACTCATGCCCTCCTGAATGAACCCCCCGAACTGTTCCAGCACCCGGATCGTATCCACCTGGCAGAGCCGTCCGCCGGTGGTGCGGTAGGAGAACCGTTCTTCCCGAACCAGGCCAGGGCAGTCACTGCGCAAGTAGTTCAGATAGTAGTCGCCGCCGCGCATCCGGAACAGGATCGTGCGCTCGTCGAGGATGTCGGTGTTGCGGATATTTCGCGTAATGATGCACCGCTCCCCCTCGCGATCGATCGCGAAGTCATCCTCGTCCAGTTCGAAGGCGGGAGCTTCGTCGGGGGTATCCTGCGCAAGCGGCCCATTTGCACCCACGAGGCAAAGCGCAAGCGCGTACAAGGGTATCCTGCAGTTCACGTCGGTCACCGTATCAGCGGCGATGAAATCCCATTATAGTCTCACCGCATGAATCCCGACCGCAACAGTAGATCCAGCAGGTCCAGCAGGTCCAGCGGCCTTCCGGGTACTGTTGTCGCCGACACCATCCAGGAACTGGTGGCGCTGGCGATGATCATCGGCCTGCTGACGGCCGGATTCGCCGGAAGCGTGCTGCCGGTGGTGCTTCAGCGAATCGGATTCGACCCGGCCGTGGCCTCAAGCGCGCTGCCGACGTCGATCGCAGACGTAGTGGGGTTCTACGTTTTCCTGGGACTGGCCGCGGCGCTGCTGCCATAAAGGGAAGACCATGGACTGGACGCGGATCACCTCCATTCTCGCCGGCTACGGCCAGAATGCCTGGGACTATTTCAGCACGCCGGCCGTGTTGATCCAGCTCGGCGTTATCGCGGCCCTGTTCCTCCTGGCGCTGGTGGCGTCGTGGCGCGTGGAGCCGCGGCTGTTGAAATGGGCCGACGGTCTCGATCTCACCGGCATGCCGCTCCTCTCCCGGCTGCTGAAGGAATTCCTGAGCCGGCTCGAATGGCTGTTCTTCGTCCTGCTCCTGACCGTCGCCTACCTCATCACCGCGGCGGTGAGCTGGCCCCCGGATACCTTGCCCGCGGACACGGGCCGGCCGGAGGGCAGCTACCTGATCTACAGCGCCCTGGTGCTGGCGGCGGCCTGGCTGGTGATCAATGCCGTTTCCCACCTGAGCCGCAGCCGGACGATCGGCCTGACGTTCGCCCTGATCGCCTGGGCCTATGTCGCCGCCGTCGTGCTGGGCGTGGCGGACGTGGCGACGGAAATACTCGACGCGGGCTTCGACATCGGCACGTTCCGCCTGTCGCTGTTGAGCATGCTGCAAGCGGTATTCCTTCTCGGCGGGATGTTGTGGCTGTCGGCGGCGGTGGGCAACTTCCTCGACCGGCGCATACAGAACATCGAAGACATGACGCCGTCGCTGCGCGTGCTGATCGGCAAGATCCTGCGCATCGCGCTGATCGTTATCGCCGCGACGATCGCGCTGTCCGGCATGGGAATCGATCTGACGGCGTTGACGATCTTTTCGGGCGCCGTCGGCGTCGGCATCGGCTTCGGCCTGCAGAAGGTCGTCTCCAACTTCATCTCCGGGATCATCATCCTCATGGACCATTCGATCAAGCCCGGCGATACGGTCACGCTCGGGGAGACCTTCGGCTGGATTCGCGAGCTTCGCGCCCGGTTCGTCTCCGTGATCACCCGCGACGGGCGCGAATTTCTGATACCGAACGAGGATTTCATCACCACCGAAGTCGTCAACTGGTCGTTCTCCGACCAGTACGTGCGGCTCGACGTGCTTTTCGGCGTTGCTTACGACTCCGACCCCCACGAGGTCGAGCGCATCGCCATCGGGGCGGCCTCGAGCGTGGAACGCGTCGAGGACCGCCCCACGCCCCCGGGCCGGAAACAACCCCGGCCCCCCGTCTGCTGGCTCATCGGTTTCGGGGAGTCGTCGCTGGAATTCAAGCTGCGCTTCTGGATCAGCGACCCGCAGGAAGGAACGACCAACATCCGCGGGAAGGTCCTCATGGCGGTATGGGATGCGTTCCAGGAAAACGGCATCCGGATACCCTATCCGCACCGGGAAATCATCATGCGATCTCCTTCCGGGCAAGCATCCGATCGGGAACCCTCATGACGGGCCGGGCATTGCTGCTGGCGCTGTTGATCTCCGGGGCGACGGCCGCACAGGTGCCGCAACCGTCGGAGCCGGCAGTCCAGGCAGAGGAACCACCCGGGCTGGCGGACCCGCGGCCGGCCGATCCGGAGCCGGCCGAACTCGATCCGGCCGCGCTGGAGCCAGCCGACTTCGATCAGGCCGCCCTGCAGAATGCCGAAGTCGCCATGCTGGACGAGGACGAGACCCCCGCATTCCCACCGAATCTCGATCCCGTCATCGCTGTCGAGCCCCTGAACCCTCGGCTCGACCAGCAAAACCCATGGCATTTCACTCCGGAGGGGCGCGTGATACCCCAACGCCGTGCGCCGAGACCGCCGATCCCCGTGTTCAGGGCGCCCCTCACCGACGCGTTCTCTTCCCGCAGCGCAAACGGCCCCATCGAACTCACGTTTGGCGGCCAGACGTCCCTCGGCGGCACGCTGGGCGTGCGAGTCAGCCGCCTCGAAACGGCGCCGTCGATGGTTGAACTGACGGTGGGCGAGTCCCTCGCGCTGGACGATCTGAATGTCCGCGCATACGACGCGGATGGCGAACTGGTCGAACGAGCCCCCCTGAGTCTCGAGATCGAGGGCCCGGAGGGCTTCGTGGACATGATGGAGTTCGACCGGGACAAGAGGACGCTGGCCGCGGTGGGCCGGGGAATCGGCCGCATCTGGGTGACATCGCTCCTGCCGACGCGGCAGAACGAGCCGTTTTCCATTCCGGTGGTTCTTGCGATTCGAGAGCCGGGGAGCCAGGGAGCCCGTATGAGCACCAGAATCCATGAGAACGTTCCCGCGTCGCCCTGACAGGCCAAGCGTCGCGCCGGTCCGGGGAAGCGCCGCCGCATCCCGGAGCACCTATAATGTTGCGCACTTGCCCGGAGCGCCTTGACGATGACCGTTGGAGTATCCCGCCTCGCAGCCCTCCTGATCGCCGCGGCGATGTATCCATGGTGCGCGGCCCTGGCGGAACCGGATCTCGAGGGCATCTGGAGCATCGATCCCTCGTTGTTCCGGCAATACTCCGATGCGCAATACACCGACGAGGGCCGGCGCCGCGTGGATTCCTACAATCCTTCAACCGACGACCCGAGTTACCGGTGCGTACCGTCCGGTCTCGGGCGCGCCTGGGACGAGCCCGACACGAACGTCGAAATCGACCAGATGGAAGACCGGGTGATCATTCGATACGAGATGTTCGACCTGGTGCGCACCGTCATGCTCGACCGGAGGGGGCATCCCCTGGTGTTCGAGCCCAGCACGGTCAATATCGAGGGCGATCCCATGCCGACCATGGGCCATTCCATCGGCTGGTACGAGGACGACGTGCTGGTGATCGAAACAGTCGGCCACGCTCCGGGCTACATCACCACGTTGCTGCGGTATATCCCCCAATCCGAAGCCCTGCGCAGCATCGAACGCGTTTACCGGGACGAGCAGGACCGGCTGGTCGTGGACATCGGGTACGTGGACCCGATTACGCTGGCCGCCCCGCTCGAATCCCGTAACCGCTACCTGAGATCGGACTTCGGAATGACGGTGTATGGATGCATACCCGATCCACCCGGCGAGGAAGCGTAATGAGCGTGTGGACACATCGAAGAGTTCTTCTTGCGATCCTGTGGGCCTGTGCGCCAGGCGCGCCGCAGGCACACCATTCCGTGGCACTCAATTTCACCGACGACGAGATCACGCTTCACGGCGCGATCACGTCGCTCAGGTGGGTCAACCCCCATTGCACCTTCGTGCTTCAGGTGGAAAACGGCACCGGAGAGACCGAGGAGTGGCTGGTGGAAATGCTGGCGAGAATCGCGCTGGAGCGCCAGGGGTTCGACTTCGACCTGCTGCACGACGGCATGGTCATTCAACTGACCGGGCGCCTCGGTTACCGGGAGAACAACCTGCGGTTCGTCGAAGCCGTACGCCCCGACGGCGGCATCGTGCGCGAACGCAGCCCGCTCCAGGAGGTGTTTCGCAGTCAATAGCGTCTGACGCGCCATCAATGCCCCTCGAGAGCGCCGAATACCATGGCGCTGCCAGAATTCAGGGCGACAAACCCGCAAGCAAAACAATGAACCGGACCGTTAACGCCTTCGTTAACGGTTAACAAACCCTCCTCAACTTACAATTCGCCGTCCATGCCCCCATCCTTCCCCGACCAGGCGGGAGGTGGGACTCCCGGCGATTCGGCATTTCGGATTCGGCATTTCGGATGGGGGCTACAGCCAATGAACTCCACTGGCAAAGCTGACGTGCACACGCTGCGACGGCGCTCGAACGCCGTTCGGCCGATATCCATGGCAATTCTCGCCGCACTCTCGGCGACGATCGTCGCCGATGGAGCGAGCGCTCAGACACTCACCACCGGCGCCGGCGCCATGGAAGAGGTCATCGTGTTCGGCCGCGACGCCGAATTGCTCCGCACCGCCCGCGCGTCCAGCGAGGGTTCCGTGGGCGGCGCCGATCTGCTGGTGCGTCCCCTGCTGCGGGTCGCGGAACTGCTGGAGGCCGTGCCCGGAATGGTGGCGGTACAACATTCTGGCAGTGGCAAGGCAAACCAGTATTTCCTGCGCGGGTTCAACCTGGACCACGGCACCGATTTTACGACCTATATCGACGGCGTGCCCTGGAACCTGCGCTCCCACGGCCACGGGCAAGGCTACCTCGACGTCAACGGGCTGTTGCCCGAAATCGTCGACCGCATCGACTACCGCAAGGGTCCCTACCGGGCCGACGTCGGCGACTTCTCCATGGCCGCGGCTTCCTTCATCAGGACCATCGACCGGCTGGACTCCGGTTTTCTGTCGCTGGAAGGCGGACAGAACGATTGGGGACGACTGGCCGCCGGTGCGACCGCCGATATCGGCGAAGGCGCCCTGACCGCCATCGGTGAGTACAAGACCTATGGCGGCCCGTGGCAGCGATCCGAGGACCTTTCGCACGTATCGGTCTGGAGCAAGTACCTGCAACCGACCGGGTTCGGTCGGATATCCTTCACGTTGTCAGGGTACGAGGGCGATTGGCACCCGACCGAGCAGGTTCCGGAACGGGCCATTGGCAGTTCGGTCTGCCCCGATGCCTACTGCTCGCTGGATCCCACGGCCGGCGGCAACACCAGCCGCTGGATCGCCGGGACCCAGATGACCGCGGACGCGTGGGATGCTTCAGCCTACCTGCAGTTCTACGACTGGCGCATGCAGTCCAATCCCACCTATGACGCCCAGATCAACCAGTTCGACCGCCGCATGACCGCCGGTGGGCGTTACAACCGCTCCCTGATGGACGCATTTGATGCCGGTCTCAATGTGGGCGCCGAATTTCGCCACGACGACATCGGTCCTGTCGGTCTGGATGAGAACGCCGCGGGCCGGTTTGTTTCCAATATCAGCAACAACGAGATCACGGAATCGTCCCTGGGCGCCTATGTCGAAGGCTTTTGGAGACCCGTGACGGACCTTCGGCTGCTGGCCGGGCTGCGCGCCGACCGCTACGACTTCGATGTCGGCGCCACCAACCCGACCAGCTTTGCCGGCGGCGCCACCGACAGCCAGGTCTCGCCAAGCGCCGGGATTGCGTACGCGGCTTCCAACAACGTCGAACTGTACGCAAGCTGGGGACGCGGTTTTCATTCCAACGACGCGCGCGGCGTCGTCAACCACCTGGACCCGATCGCCGGACTGGCCCCGGGAACGGGTTACGAGACCGGCGCCCGGTTCGAGATCGGCGACGTCAAGCTGACCACCACCTACTGGTGGCTCAACCTGGACAGCGAGCTCATCTTCGTCGGCGACTCCAACTCCGTCGAACCCAGGGGCGGTTCCAACAGGCAGGGATACGAACTGACAATGTTCTGGAAGCCTCTGGACTGGCTCGGAATCGATGCCGTGTACACGGACAACCAGGCCTATTACGTGGACGAGTCGGAGGGCCGGCATATCGAGGGATCGCTGGAGAACGCCAGCCAGATCGGCTTTTCCGCAGTTCAGGACCGCTGGGAGGCGTCATTGCGAATACGCTATCTGGGCCCGTACGCGCTCACGCCCGACAACGCGCACCGCGCCGAGTCAAGCACCACGGTCAACCTCCGCGGGTCCTACCAGGTCGGCTCGATCACCTTCTATGCCGAGTTGTTCAATCTCCTCGACAACGATGGCAAGGACATCGTGTACTTCTACGAGGCCTACGTGGACGGATTCGACCCGCCCGGACTCACCTCCGGGGACATCGACTGCGCGACCGTGAACTGCCGGATGAGCCGGGCCACCGAGCCCCGCACACTGCGGTTCGGCGCCAAGTGGTTGTTCTGACCGTGGGAACGTGACCCGTCGTTAAAACGGCCCCTCGCCCGGCGGGAACGTAAGCCCTCTCTCGAATGGTTCCTCGCCCGGCATGCCGGAGAACGCCGTGGCCCATGCGGCATCCTGACCGCCCGGGACCTGACGCTCCGGCACCGGCATTTGATTTCCGGCGGTTTCGCGGAGTTTTGACGGTATTTCGCCGCAGGCGACGATGCTATGCTTGGACGCATGAAATGGGATGGTCAGACAATAACTGTGGTCTGCACGGTCGTCATGGCGACTGTGGCGATCATCGCCACAATTCAGAGCAGCCACTCCGATATGCGGGCCGATATGGACGACCTGCGTACCGAAATTCGGGCTGACTTCGCCATCGTCCATCAGGATATCCGGGAACTTCAAGGTGACGTCGCCGACATGCGGGAACGGTTGTCATCCGTGGAAACGCGGCTCACGTCCATGGAAACGCGGCTCACGTCGGTGGAAACGCGGCTCACGTCGGTGGAAACGCGGCTCACGTCGGTGGAAACGCGGCTGTCGACCGTGGAAACGCAGCTTCAATACGCCCTTCCGGCGCTGACGGACAACCTGCCCGAAGAGGCGCCCTGACCTTGCTTGCCGGATGCGGACGGTGCCGCAACTCGCCCCGAACCTACCGCTCTCTCTCGCTGCCCAACGTCGGCCGGTCGAACGGAAAGGTTTCTTCGGCCACCCTGGGGTCTGTCAAGGCAGCTCTCAGAAAAGCATCCAGATCGTAGCTGTCGAATCCGGTCAGATCGAACACGTAGGTTCCGACACCGGGGATCTCGTCCACTCCGGGCAACGCCATCGCGGTGTTGTAGAAGGAGATGGCCTCGCTCAGGCGGCCGAATTCGCCGGTGTGCATCAGGCGGGTGCGCAGACCCACGTTGCGCAGGCTGGGAACCCGCATTTCTCCGGCGTCCTCGGGTTCGGCCGTCACCCTCTGGCGGCCGGTATCGAATTCACTCAGCCTCAACCCGATATTGAAGAAGTCGTTGTTGGTGAACAGCGGCGGTTCGTGGCAGTTGACGCAGCGCAGCCGCTGAAAGACCTGCCATCCGAACTCGGCTTGCCCGGTCAGCGCCGTCTCCTCGCCGGCCATGTAACGGTCCCACGGGGTCCGGTCAGCCACCAGGGTGCGCTGATAGGCGGCGATGGCGAAGGCGATGCGTACGGCGCTGATCCCGGCGTCGCCAAAGGCCGCGCGGAACAGCGCCGGGTAGTCCGGATTCTCGGCCAGGGCCTCGGAAACATCGACGGGGAAGTCCCGTGCGAGCGCCAGCGGGCGCACCCGATGCAGCTTCTCGGCGAGATCGTCCCAGATGCGGCCTGGATGGGTCATCTCAGCGGGGTTGGAAAGCGAGTCCAGTACCTGATTCTCCAGCGCCCCGCCCTCGGCGATGGCCACCTCGCCGCTCAGCGGATCCAGGAACCGCGATCCCGCCCGGCCGTCCCAGAACACTTCCCCGGCCCATAGCGCCCCGAAGTTCGACGGCGCCACGCGCTGCGTCACCTGGGGCTCGAAGCCAAAAATCGGGTGCTCCAGCGCTTCTCCCGCCTCGTTCATGTACACCACGCCGGGCGATCCCCAGACGTCGTCGATGGTGCCCTTGTCGACGCCCGTATGGCGGCCGAACCGGGGATCCGCCCCGCCGGACGCCGGCCGATGGCAGGTACCGCAGGCAGTGGTGTCGTTGCTGGAAAGTTGCTCGTCCCAGAAGAGGATCTTGCCGAGTACCCGCTTGGGCTCGGTGATGGGATTCTCCGCCGGTACCGGCACAGGCGGCAATTGCGCCGCGACCGGGGTCAAGGCCTCCACACCCACCAGTACGGCCATCGTCAATGGGGCGAACCATGACGCGAGAGCGTGCTGCGTTGATTGCAGGACGCGCTGCGTCACCGCCGGCATTCGTTCCGGCGCCGGCGGCGTTCGCCGCGTCACCCTCAGGATTCGCTGCTGAGCTTGAAGGAAATAGCGTGTTCCGTTGGGGGAAAATTGCATCGCGTTGAGAAGACCCTGCGTCGCCCGCGGCAGGCGCCGCCGCGTTCCAATTCTACCAAGCGGTGTTATATTGCACGATCCGGGCGACGGGCCGGACGCGAGGCCACGGTCGACGGTCGCCATAGCAACAATTCGCAAGGGGTATCGACCGATGAAACGATTGCTTGCCGTCCTGATTATTTTCGGAGCCCAGGCCGCCATGACCGGCGCCCAGGGCCAGGTCGTGCGCGAAGAAATGGAGGGCATCCGCAACTTTGCCCAGATCGAGTCCGTCGTGGCCTGCGCCGGCGCCATTGCGCCCGATTCAGTGGCGCAGATCGCGGACATGGGCTTCCGCAGCATCATCAATCTGCAGCGCGCGACGGAAGAAACCGCCAATGTCGAAGAGGAGTCCGTTGCCGCCGAGGCCGCCGGTATCAGGTACGTCCACCTGCCGTTCGGCGGCCCGGACTTTGATCCCGCCGTGGCGGACCGCTTTCTGGAAGCCATCGTCGAACCCGATACGGCGCCCGCGTTCATACACTGCGGGGGCGGCGGACGCGCCGCGAGCATGTGGTTCATCAAGCGCGTGATGCTGGATGAGTGGGACGTCGAAACGGCGCTGGCCGAAGCGACGGACCTGGGCATGAACCCGGAGGGAGGATCCGGCCAGTTCGGACTGAATTACGTCGCCGAACGCTCGAACTGACGGGCTGTCCGATCTCGCCTCCAAGAAGAGCTTACTCTGCCGAAGGCCGTGACCGCCGAGGCGCGGTCACCCGGATGACGCCGCGGCGTGAAGATGAAGCAGTATGATCTGTTTCTCGACAGTCAATCGGTGCGGGCGCGAAACGCGTTGTACGACGCTTTGGCGCAAGCCGACGCGAACGAATCGAAGCGCGCCCACGATGAGCTGTCGGTTCTCGAACCATCCCATCGTTGGCTGCCGTACGCGCGCACGCTGATCGCGGCGTTGGAAACTCCATTGCCGACCGACGCCAACGACGGACTGGCGATTCTCTCCCGCCTTGATGGGGTTTGGACGGAGGCCGCGGACGGAATTTTCGGCGCGGGCGAACACGATCTTCTGGTCCCGTTCTGGCGGGCGGTTGGCCATTCCCTAACGGGAATGGAGCTCGATCCCGAGCGTCCGGACATTCACGCCAGCCGCGCCTGGATGAAGAGTGGCGAATGGGCATCGGCGGAACGTTGTATTCAGGAAGTGCCGGGCTACCGGACCCAACCCGCCTTGCTTTCGCGGATGGCAGAAGCCATCTGGCGTCAACAGCGCGGGGCCGAAGCGGCGGATCACTGGTTCGCGCTGTGCTGGCTGGCGCCGGATGAGTTCCAGTGCTTGATGGAACGGGACGCCATTCCGGACCCGACCCTGCGAGAGAGCTGGTACAGCGGGCTGGACCAGGACCTGGAACCGGCCATGACCGGCGCGTGGTTTCCCGCGTGGATGTTGCTCTACAAACCGGGATTGGGTAAGTGGGCCGCGCCACCGACTGGGACGAGCGCCCCCGAATCCGCATTCGAAACGCTGTTGACGTTGACTGCGGCCGATGGCGAGAACACCGATGCGCGCAGGCGTCTGCAGCAACTTCATCCGGGGCTTCTGGCGCGTTTTCTTTCCAAGCGGTAAACCGCCATTACTTCCCGACGCGATCAAGGCTCGTCGTGTCGGCCAACGGGTGTGTATTCGGAATCTTATTTCCGGTTAGTGATGTGGCATGCCAATGTTTTCTGTGATTTCTTGGCCTTGGCCAGCTGTCCGGCAAGCCTTTGAAACACCAACGGATACAGGCATCTCGCACACGTCCGTCACGCCGAGACGGTAGAAACAGTCAGCGAAATCATCGCTAACATGTTGACAATGATGATATAAACTATCGACCGTCATCATTTTCGACGCAACGATACGGGAGCATCAGTAACTTTTTATGAGCGACAGATCCGAAATCGAATGGACGGATGCGACGTGGAACCCGGTGACCGGATGCACCAAGATCACTCGTGGTTGCGACAACTGTTACGCTGAGCGTTTCGCCGAGCGGTTCAGGGGCACGCCCGGACATCCGTATGAACATGGGTTCGACCTTACGCTTCGCCCGGAACGGCTCTCCCAGCCCCTGTCTTGGAAGCGGTCGCGACGAGTTTTCGTCAACTCCATGAGCGACCTGTTCCACAAGCGGATACCGACGCAGTTCATTGACCGTGTATTCGACACAATGGAATCTGCCGACTGGCATGTATTTCAGGTACTCACAAAGAGAAGTTCGCTCATGACGAACTACCTCCAAAACCGATACCAGATATCCGCGCCACAACATATCTGGTGCGGGGTATCCGTGGAAGACCGGTTGGCGACAGCTCGGATTCGACACCTTCAAAAGGCACCGGTTCCGATTCGTTTCCTTTCCATAGAACCGCTTATAGGTCCTGTCGGAGAGATCGATCTTTCTGGCATCTCCTGGGTCATCGTCGGCGGCGAGAGCGGCCCAAATGCTCGCCCAATGAAGTTACGCTGGGTCCTGGACATCAGGGATGCTTGTGAACGCAATGGGGTGGATTTTTTCTTCAAGCAGTGGGGTGGCCGCACTGCAAAGGCGGGCGGACGCCGACTCGAAGGCAACGAATACAACGCCATGCCCGTCTACACGAAGAAGGAGACGGCCCATGCCTTTCAAGTGGCATCCTGATGAATCTCCACCCCACTTACAAGAACACAGCAAGGCAAAGCTCACCGTCTTACGCCGCTACCTTCGCGCCTATTTCGACAGGCTCAACGCCAATCCTCACCGAGAACAATTCAAGCTCGATCTTGTGGATGGATTTGCCGGGGGTGGCACGTTTCTAGACAACGGCGAAATCGTATCCGGTACGCCGCTGATCATGCTGGAGGAACTGGAAGCCGCCGAAACCAGGTTAAACCGGAATCGAGTCAAGTCGCTGAGCTTCGATTGCAACTGCTATTTCATCGATGTGGATGCAGCCCACACAGATCATCTTCGCAAAGTTCTGGCCGAACGGGGACACATGCACAACGACGGCAAGATAGTTGTTCGCAACAGCCGGTTCGAAGATGAGGTTGAGCATATCCTTGGGGAAATTCACAAACGACAACCCCGAGCAGGCCGGGCGATTTTCCTTCTGGATCAAACTGGATATTCTCACGTGGAGTTGGCGCTTGTCCGCCGAATCTTCCGTGAATTGCCGGCAGCGGAAGTCATACTGACATTTGCCGCGCACGCACTCATTAATCACCTTGCGGAAACGCCGCAGTTGGTGAAATCAGTCGCGCCGCTGCAACTGGCGGAGTCGCACATACACGATTTTCTCCAATATCGGGACGGCGCTGGCGGAAGAGCCCTTGTTCAGCGGACACTACGAGATCATATCCGGACCGTGACGGGCGCTACATATGAAACACCCTTCTACATCCAACCCAGGCAATCACGCCGGGCCTTATGGTTCCTCCACTTGTCACGGCACCCTACGGCGCGAGACGTGATGATCTGCCTCCATTGGGAACTCCAGAACACGTTCGAACACTATGGACCTGGCGATTTCGGCATGCTGGGTTGGGACGCACTGAAACCTGATTCATTTTCGCTATTTCATTTTGAAGAGCTTGAAGCTGAGCAAATGAGAAATCAGCTTCTCAATTCAATGCCGAGCAAACTCTTCAGTCTTGCGTCCCAAAAGCCCGTTACGGTAGACGCGATGAGGCATATGCTTGCGAACGAAACTGCCGCTCGATTCTCGGACCTTGATCGAGTCATCCTCAGGCTCGCTCGGGAAAAGGAAATTGAAATCCTGAGTCCTCGAGGCAGAGCGCGTTTGCGGACATTGAAACGGCTAAGATCTACGGATCGGATTGCGTTCCCGGATACGTTATTGCTTCCTGGAATTTCGCGCATTCTCTGAATTTGCTTCAGGAACCTGTTTCACCGCCAAGAGAATCGCCGCAATCCGCCTCACGGTGTCGGTAAAGTGCTGAATTTCCTCTAACCGCAACGGGCGATCGAGGACATGGCGTTCGCGGTAGGAAAGCCATTTCTTGAGCACTTGATAACCGCCAAGCCTGTAGTTCCAGACGGCGGCCGGAACGTTTCGCCAGAAGGCCCGGGCATTCATGTAGACGTCGAACGTGGATTCGCCCAGTACGGGCAGGGCAGCTCCAAGCGCAGCGCATTCATCAGGGGCATAAGCACGTTCAAGAATCCGGCCCTGGCCCGGCATGACCGCCCCACCCGACCCAGAATATCCCCATCCCGCCGTGACCGAAAAATCGTCGCCCGCCATATTCCGCCCATCCGTCGTGCTGGGAACGCCAATGACGGCGATTTCGCGGCGCAATACCCCCTCCGTAACTTGCGGCACCGACGCTTCGGAATTGAGGAGCCGGGCCAGCTCGCGACCACGGGCCGCGGACGCTTCGAGCTCTTCCTCCGCGCCGTCAACCCTGCCATTGGGCCATCCCGAAAGTGGGATGCGCGGCCATTCCATTCTAAGCGCCCCGGCATTGGCGTCGCGGTAGTTAGGGTCGTGCAAAACAGAAAGCACATGATGGAACAGGTCCTCCACGTTCTTGCCCAAGTTGTCAAGATATCGTTGCGCCACTCCTGAAAGGTTGGCACGGCGTGCGCAGTCGCCATCGTCTGCAGTACCGTCATCGCGCAGCCACAACGGGAAGAAACTCGAAAGCCCGTTTCCAAAATTATCCGCAAGGTCGCGAATCAAGCTCCCCCGTGAAAAGTCCTCCATAGCTTCCCGCTGCCGAACTTCAAGCCACAAATTTCCTGCAAACACATGCGGTCGATAGTCGGCACGCTTCTCATCGAGCAGTTTTGTTTCGCGCTCCCAATAAAGCCACCTATTGTCGAACGGCCGATACGCGTAGCGAATGAACCCACTCTCATTCGGGCCTCCGCGTTTGAGCAGCGTATCGCGCACCGCTCGGGCGTTAAAACGCGCCGTGGTCTTCATTGCGCTCGGATAACGCCGTGCGATGTCGTCATGACTTAGGCTCGGGTCGAAGTAATCTGCAATGCGCGTCTTGAGGCGTTCGATATCCACGTCTACGAGGAATCCATCGCGGCTGGTTTTGACGCCGGGAAAGGACCCCGGGAACAGGTCCGGCAATGTCGGCCAATCGAACCACTCATCACTCACCGCCGTTCGCGCAAACGGCAGTCCCAGCGGCAGGATCGGTTTGATTTCTTGGTAGACAGCCTCCGCGTCCGCTTCCTTCGTCGCCAGCAATTCTTCCCGCTTCGCCTGCCCCCAAAGATTCCGGGATTCGATCTTCCCGGTCGGCGCATGATCGGCCTGGCGCACCAGCGTCGCGATGGCGGTGCCGACCTGGATGCCCACCGGGTCTCCCTCCGTCGAGAAGATGCTCGGGTCGGGCGAACCGTCCGGCGCGACCTTGCCGGTCTTGAACTTGTCGCCGTTCAGGCAATCGATCCGGACCGCGTCGAACGCATCGAGATACCGCTCCCGCATTCCCGTGAATGACAGCCCGTCCAGCCAGGAATAGTTGGAAATGAAGCACACAACGCCCCGGCCCGTCTTCTCGGCAATGCGCCGTTCCGCCATGCGGAAAAATCGCACGTAGAGGTCGTTCAACCCCTGGCCCTCTGGCCGGCGCACCCGCTTCGTCCTGCGATAGGCCGTCGACAATTCCCGCTCTTCGTCGACGGCCATGCCGGCGAAACCGTTGTAGGGCGGATTACCCAGAATCACCAGTATCGGCCGGTCCCGCTTGACCCGATTGGCCCGGTCGCGCTCTTCCACCAACTCGGGAAACGCGACCACTTGCTTTTCCTTTTCCGTCGGCTCCCAACCGGTCAGCGCATTGGTGAGAAACACGCCCGCCCGCTCCGCTTCGTCGTCCGCCAGCCGCGCGTCAAGGTCCTGCAGGGTCAACCCGACCTGAAGATGGGCGACCACGAAGGGCGCGGGCATGATCTCGAAACCGAACACGCGTTCCATCGCGGCCTGCTTCACCCGGGCGCCGGTGAGCGCGCCGAGTCCCCTTTCTTCCATATTGGCAGTGTGCCCGGACGGGAAGCGGCGCGCGTTGGTGGCGGCCGTGGACATCTATTCGCGCCGGGGACGGTTCCTGGTCGCCGACACCAGCCGCGCCACGGCGATCGCAGCGCTCGTTCGCCGCTGCATCCTTGACTGGGGCGTGCCGGAGGAGGTCAGGACCGACGAGGGCCGGGACTACACCAGCCGCCACGTCACGGGTGTGCTGGAGGATCTGGAGATCGGGATCGACCTGTGCCTGCCGTACCACCCCGAACAGAAACCATTCGTCGAGCGTCTCATCGGCACGGTGTCGCGCGATCTGCTTGCGAACCTGCCGGGGTTCACCGGGCACAGCCCGGCCCAGGCGCAGGCGCTACGCTCCCGCAAGTCGTTCGCCGCCCGCCGCGGCCAGGACGCGGCGAAGGTGCTGGAATCGAGCCTTCAGCCGGAGGGTCTGCAGGCGCGCCTGGACGCCTGGTGCGACGACCTGTACGGGCGCCGCCCTCACGGCGGCCTGGACGGGCAATCCCCCTTCGAGCGCTCGACCGCCTGGACCGGCCCGGTGCGCAGAATCCACGACGAACGCGCGCTCGACGCGCTGCTCGCCCCGCCGGCGTCCGGCAAGGGGCGGCGCGTCGTCGGGAAGAAGGGCCTGCGGGTGGACGGCGGGGTGTACATCGCCGCGGAGCTCGGTGCCGTCGGCGTGGGCGAGGTCGTGCGCGTGCGCCTCGATCCGACGGATCGCGGGCGCATCCACGTTTACACGATGGATTGGACATTCGTGTGCGTGGCGGAGGATCCGCTGCGCACCGGCATCGACCGCGCCGAGGTGGCCGCCCGGGCCAAGGCGCTGGCGCGGGAGAAGGACCGCACCGCCCGGGGCTGGGCGCAGGACCTCATCCGCCGTCACCGGCCCGAGGCCGCGATGGACGAGGTGCTGGCGCTTGCCGGCAAACGAGCCGGCAAGGTGGTGGCGCTGCCCCGGCCCGCACAGACACACGACACGCCGGCGCTGGCCGCGGCCGCCGAGGCGGCGGCGCACGCATCGGCCCGCACCGAATCGCCCGCCGCGCCCGGACGCTCGGGCCGGCGAAAGCTCATGGCCGCGCACCGGCGGCTGTACCTGGAAGAGGAGGCACGTTGATGGAACTGGCACGGATCCGCCCGGAGACGGGGAAGCAAGACTTGAAGGCCGCGTGTCTTGCGGAAATGGACCGCGGCGGGTTGAGCCGCACCGCCGGGGCACGACTGATCGGCAAGAGCGCGAGCACGATATCACGCTGGCTCAACGACGCCTACGCCGGCGACGTGGCGGGCGTGGAGGCGGCGGTGGCGCGGTGGCTGGAGACCCGGGCCGAGGCCGCGAGAAGCACGCTGGCGGCCGCGGGCCTGGACCGTCACGCACAGACCGTCGCGAGCACCGAGATCGAGACGGCGCTGGCGTTCGCCCAGGCCGACGCCGGCGTGGCGCTGATCGTGGGACCGCCGGGGCGCTCCAAGACCTGGACGGTGCAGAGGCACTGCCGCGCACGGGCGGGCGCGGCGTATTTCCGGGCCACGCGCGCGATGACCACCATGGCGGGGCTGCTCGCGCGGCTCGCCGAGGCGGCCGGCGCGGGCGCCGGGCACGGCTCGGCGCTGGCGGCGGAGAGCGCCATCGTGGACGCGTTGCGGGAGCGCGGCGCACTGCTCGGCATCGACGAGGCGCACCACCTGCGCGCCGCGCAGCTGGACGAGCTGCGCTGCATCCGGGATCTCGCCGGCTGCGGGCTGGCGTTGGTGGGCGATGAGTCGATCACGATGACGCTGGCCCGGTGCCCGCAGATCGTCGGGCGCATCGGTATGCGGGTGGACCTGGCCCGCATCGATGCCGGGGACGTGGCGGCGATCGCCGCCGGGCCCCTCGGGCGCGCGCCCACCCGGACCGAGATGAAGGCGCTGCTCGACATCGCGCGCGGGCCGGGCGGATTGCACGCCCTGCGCGGGGTGCTCGGCAACGCGTGGGCGCTGGCCCGCCACGATGAGCGCGAGGCGGTGGCGCCGGAGGACGTGGCGATCGCGGCGGAGGCGGCGGCGTGACCGAGGAGCAGCGGCTGATGATCGGCGACTGCGAGGACCGCGGCCACAAGCTCACGGACTGGGAGTTGGGCTTCATCGACTCGGTCTCCCGCCTGGACTGGCTCACGGATCGCCAGGCCGAGACGCTTGAAAAGCTCTGGGAGCGCGTGACATGAGCCGCTGCGGAGACCTGCTGTTCGGGGCACCCACGTCGCAGCACGGCGGGGAGCGGCGGACAGTCCCTGTTGCTGATTTCCGTGGCGGTGGGCGCGTCCCCGTGATCCGCAGCATGCGGCTGCACGCCTGGCCGGCGGATCCGTTCGACCGGCTCACCGGGGAACTGGTGCTGGACGATATGGACGACGACGCCCCCCGGCGACACCCCCTGCGCGGCTCCATCGGGCGCGGGTTCGCCGCGCGCGACCTGCCGGGCCGCCGCCGCGGGTGGAAACGCTGCGGTGCGGCGCTCGACCGCGAGATCGCCACTCGCATCTGCAGGCTCTGGCTGCGGGTGCGCGAGCAGAGGGAACGGCCTGACCGTAATTTTCAGAAGGAGGACCGATGAACAAGAAAACCGAAGCCCGCCGCGAGGCGGCGGTTGACTGGGCGGCCGCGCCGCCGCCTGGGTATTGGCGCAACAACCGGGGGGACCTGGTGCACGAAGCGAACCTGCGGCCGCTGGAGGTGGACATGGACGAGACGGTTCGCCGCATCCACGACTACGGCCAGTCGCTGTCGGCGCAAATGTGGCGGTTCCGCGAGCACACCATGCTCGACATCCTCGAATTCGCGGCCCGGGTGATCGAGAGCTACGGCTCGAAGATCGGCGGGAGGAGGGGCAACATCAGCCTGGCGACGTTCGACGGCTGCCGGCGGGTGGTGCTCGCCCAGGCCGAGCGCATCTCGGTGGGTCCGGAGATCCTCGCGGTGCAGGCGCTGGTGATCGAGTGCCTGGACGACTGGACCGCGCACGCCCCGAAGAACCTGCGCGCGCTGGTCGAGCAGGCGTTCGCGGCGGGTCCGGACGGCACGCTCTCGGCGAGCCGGCTGCTGACGCTGAGGCGCATCGTCATCGACGACGAGCGGTGGCGCTCCGCGTGCGAGGCGATCGGGGACGCCCTGCGGCCGGTGGGCCGGGCGGAGTACATCCGGCTGTACCGCCGCGACAACCCGCGCCTGCGGTGGGAGCCGGTGCCGCTGGCGTTGTCCTCGGTGCGCGCGCCGGCAGGCGAACCGGAGGGCGAGGAGGCCGCCGAGGGGCTCAAGCGCAGCGTGGCGCGCGCCGCGGCCGAGGCCCGGCGGCGCGGGCTGCCCCAGAAGGAGGTGCGCGCCATCGTCGCCAACGCGGTGCGGGTTCGGGCGCCGACGGAGAAGGCGGCATGACGACTGTAGCGGACGAGTCGCGGGTGGAACATACGCTCGCGCGGATTCGCGCCGACGCCGGCGACGGACGTACTGCGGCGGATCTGCTGGAGCTTGGGATGGCGCTGCGCCGGCGGATCGTCGAGAAGGGCCGGTTCCTGCGCGACGAGCGCATCGCCGAGTACGCCGTCGGCACGGCGTGGGACGCGGACACGCGGGAGCTGCTCAAAGCCTACGCCGATGTCTACGACGCCCAGGCTGCCCTGGTGGGCGAGGACAAGCGGGCGGCGGCGTGAACGTCGATTACATCGATCACATGGGTTCCGACCTCGCCGTCGTCAACGCGGCGCGGGTGAGCTTCAACAAGCACCACGACGTATTCGACGAGGCCGCCGACACGCGCCTCATCGACTACCTCGCCCGGAACGGGCACTGGACGCCGTTCGCGCATCCGCAGGTTCAGCTCCGGGTGACCGTCCCGCTGTTCGTCGCGGCACAGCTCAAGCGCCACGTGGTGGGCGCCAGCGTCAACGAAGTGTCCCGCCGCTACGTGGATTCGGAGCCCGAGTTCGAGTCGCTGGTCTGGCGCAAACGGCCGGACAAGTCGATCAAGCAAGGGTCGGCCGGCGACCTGGACGACGAGGACCAGCGCCTGTGCACGTACTTTGCGCGAACCATCGAGAGCAGGGCGCTGTACATCTATGCACAGCTGCTCGACAAGGGCGTCGCCCCCGAGCAGGCCCGCGCGGTGTTGCCCCAGACCATGCACACGTCCTGGTGCTGGACCGGCAGCCTGTATTTCTGGGCGAACCTGTGCAGACAGCGCCTCCACCCCTACGCCCAGAAGGAAACGCGGGACGTCGCACTGGAGATTCAGGACCGCGTCCGCCCGCTGTTCCCGGTGAGCTGGGAAAGGCTGATGGAGCACGCATGGACGGAGCACGCATGAACATGTTCGCGCACGACGTCGTCTGGTCGGCCGTCCGCCAAAACTACGGCGGCCTGGAGCAGGAAGTCGACATGCTGCTGCGTACGGAGGGCGACGCCTACGTCCTAGTGGGGCGGCTGACCCGCAAGCGCTCCACCGAGTGGGGTCCGTGGCGCTTCGCGGCCGCGCCGAAGATCGGCTTCGGCAGGATTGAGGACGGCCTGAGATGGGCGAACCTCGCCGAGGCGAAGCGGGGCTTGACTCCGAGGAGAAAGTGCAAGTGACGCGGCGCGATTTTGCGAGCAAGCAGTGGGAGATCAAGGTGCATCCGGTCGGCGGGCTCTTCGATCCCAACATGCTGGCGGCACTTCAGAGGAGTCCCGATGGCTAAAACCTTCGGCGGCGACGCGAACCGCGTGCGCCGCGCGATCTTCGCCCGTTGCCGCGAGCTCGGGATCGGGACGGCGGATCGCCACGCCATCCAACTGCGCGCCACCGGCAGGGAGTCTCTCACGGAGATGGCGGTGAAGGACATGGTGGCCGTGCTGCGCGCGCTCGATGGCTGGGGGCCGCGCAAGGACGGCGCGCGGCACGTGCTGCGGGGTCCGCACGCGGGGAAGCTGCGGGCGCTGTGGATTTCCGGTTACTGGCTCGGCGCGGTGCGCGACCGCAGCGACGCGGCGCTGGGCGCCTGGGTCCGCCGCCAGGCCGGGATCGATTCGGAGCGCTGGGCCACGCCCGCGCAGACGGCCCGGTGCGTGGAGGGCTTGAAGGGCTGGCTGGCGCGGGAGGCCGGCGTGGACTGGTCGCCCTACGCGATCGGCGGGCGAGTGGCGGACAACCCCGGCGCCCGCGTGCTGGAGGCGTTGTGGCGCTCGCTGGCCGAGGCCGAGGGGGGCGACGCGGCCGACGACGGCTGGGACCTGGCGAACTGGGTGACGACCGAGCGCGACGACGACACCCACTACGCCGCGCTCGACAGCGCCGCGCTCGCGCGCCTGCACCGCGTCCTCGGCGAGTGGCTGCGGCGAGCGAAGGCGGGGCCATGACGCTGCGCTGCGATGTGTGCGGGCAGTCCCTGCACGCGTGAGCGCCGATATCAAGCTGCCCGGCGTGTTGGGCGAGATCGAGGCCGCCGCGGGGCGCGATGCGGCGCTCACGGTGGCGCTGAAGCTCGGCGGGCAGGTCATGCACGTGCCGGCGCCGGATTACCTGCTGGCGCATCCCGATCACCCGCTGGCGCGAACCCTCGGCGCCGAGACCGCCTCGAAGGCTGCGGCGCGGCTGGCCGGCGGGCAGGTCTACGTGCCCAGGGCGCGCCGCGCGCTGGTGCCGCACTTGGCCGAAGCTGGGCACGGTAGCAAAGAGATCGCCCGTCGGCTCGGATGCTCGGCCCGAGCGGTCCGCAATTACCTCCGTCACGCCTGACGCCTGACACGGCATGGGAACATGTTCCCATGCCGCTCGCGACCGATCTTCGGCATCATGGCTCGGCACCGAACCGTACCCATTACGTGCTCATCGACGATCCGAGGAGGATTCGCATGAAGATTCGTTTCGCGACCGTGGCGGTCGCTGTCCTGGCGTTGTTTGCCCTGGCCCCGTTCGTCCACGCGGAGCAATCCATCACCGCCTCGCTGGGCCTGGAATCCGGAGCGTGTTTCGATGGGGCTGACGTGCATCCGACCCGGTCGGTGTCGAGCGAATACCGCCGCGCCGCGGAGGGCTTCGATCTGGGCGCCTACGTGCGCCACGCGCCGGCGGGTCTGAACTGTCTGCAGGACGGGCTCACGGTGGACATCGGCGCCTCCCAACGTTGGGGAGGCGATACCTACGCCATCGCGGAATTCGCTGCCCAGCAGATCGCGCAGGTGGGCGCCTACAGTCTCGACGGCGCCGGCGGCGTCTGGGCCTACGAGGTCGACGGCACCCCTTCATACGCGGCGGCCCTGGGCGCCGGAAAGACCTGGGAGGATGTCTCCGTGCAGCTCACGCTCAACGCGGTGCCGACGGACTGGGTGGACGGTGAGGAGCACGGCGCACGGCTCACGCTGGCGTACGCTCCGGAGCTGTTCGGCGGGGACCTGCTGTTGCAGGCCGTGTCCGATTCCGGTCGCAGGAACCGCGGGCTTGCCCGCTGGACCCGGGCCTTCGATGGCGGTCCGCTCGCGCTCACGCTGGCGGTCCGCTACGAGGGCGGGCTCGACGAGCTCGCCAGCCCCTTCGCGGGCACCCTGGCCGGGGGCTGGGCGCTGGCGCCGGGCGCCCCCGAGACCCGAACGTTCGACGTCGGAATTGCCTGGACGGTGGACTGATGGATACTTCCGAGCAACCCAATCCCGCCGGCGCCCACCAGGTGGAAGCTCCGCCGGCGGCCCGGCCGCCGCGACCGTGGCGCTGGTACCTGAGCGTCATCACGATCTACGCGTTGGTCGGCGGGTCAATCTGGCTGTTCCATACCGCGGGGCTACCGGTGAGTTCGGAGATCGTCGCGACCTACATCGGCGGCGGCGTCGGCGCGGGTTCCGCGATCCTCAGTCTGCCCACCTAGGACGCCCGATGGCCGACGTATCGCTGCGCCTGCCGATCGACGAGAGCTGGACCGAGGTCACGGCCGCGCTTTCGCTGACCGACGGCTCGCGCTATCTCGTTGACGTCGCCGATGCGCCGCCGCGCGCGGTCGTGTACCAGGCCGACACGGACACCGCCACGGACGAGCCGACCGTTGCCGGTCACCCGTGGGTGCCGCACGGTCAGGGTTTCGGGGTCGACTCCAGGACATTCACCAAGCGCTCGGGCGTGTTCTGGTGGGTGCGGCTCTCGGGGGGGTCGGCCGAACTGATGCTCTCGCCGCTGGGCTGAGGCGGCCCGATGCCCGCCATCCCCCGCGGCAATTCCGACAGCGCGAAGAGCGGTGCCGCCGCGGGCGTGGCGTTCATCCGCGCGAAGGGCGATCCGAACCGCGGCGTGCGGGTGCACCACCCCGACGCGGACCACGACTGGATGCTGGTGACCGAGGAGGGGGTCGCCGCCACGCCGGCCGCCGCGAGGATCCCCGGCGCCGGCGCGGCGAACTACCTGACCGTCACGCTGCCGGACGAGCTCCAGCGCCACGACGCCTCGCAGAACGATTTCGGCATCGCCGTGGCGCTCGCCGAGGTGGTGACGGCGCCGGCGGTGGCCGCGCACGTGGACATCGGCACGTCGCACAATCTGCAGTCCGGCATCACCGTGACGCACCTGACCGCCGGGGCCGGCGGGAACGATTTCACAATCAACTTCACCTACGGGTGGAACCACGCGCCGAGCGCGGTGTACGAGAGCGCCACGCGCCTGGTCGTCACGCTGGACACCGGGCACAGCGTGCAGTCGCTCATCAGCGCGATCAACAACGCGCGGCACAACGGCTCGCAGCTCGTGCGGGCGAGCGGCTGGAACGGCGGGCAGAACGGAAACATCGTCGTGCTGCGCGGGGGCGATCACCGCTTGCAGGGCGGGCTGGACGCGCGCGTGGCATCGCGGGACCCGCTGGCGTTCGAGTTCGACGCCAGGGACAACGTGGAGGAGTTCCTGCTGACGCTCGCCGCGACCGATACGCTGGCCGAGGTCCAGACCGTCATCGAGGCGTTCCGCTACGCCGGACACCAGCCGTTTGCGGGCCAGGTCGCTCTGACCGGCGACGGCACCGACACGGTGGCCGCCAGCGCCATCCCGGGCTCTGCCGGGGCGGCCAGTGCGATCGCCATCGACTTCGCCGGCGGCGTGGACCACGAATCGGTCGGCGCGCCGGTCGATGCGGCCGCGAAGACCGTCACGGTCACGTGGGTGAGCGACTTCCACTGGCTCGCCGACCTGGTGGGCGCCTACGACAGCGGCGTGGTTATCTCCGCCGTGCCGGGCACCCATCTGCACGCGAGTCCCACGCCGGCCGGGGACGACATTCCGTTCGATTTCGACGCCGAGATAGCGTCGGACAAGACGACCATCGGCGTGGAACCCATCGGCTCGGCGACTTTCGACTTCACCGCCGCCAACACCTTGACCGCGCATTCCGGCGCGGGCATCGCCAAGCCGGGCGAGATCGGCGCGACGGACGTGTGGTTCGCCCACGTGGGAGGGCAGGAGGACAACGTCGGGCTGCAGCTCACCCTCTTTCTGCCCGTCGAGATCCCCGACACCGGGGCGCTCGGGGCCACGACCGATGACAACAGCCTGGGTGTCTATGTCGGCGGATTCTTCATGCACTTCGCCTGGGTCGGCGGCCACCTCGCGGCTGGCTGCGACGACACCAGTGCCGACCCCATGCCGCTCACCCTCTACCGCCCGACCGGTGTCGGGGCCCGGGGCCCGCGCGGGCGCCCCGGCGCGGACTCCGAGGCCCGATCGATCACGGTCCAGTACTGGCAGGACGCCAACCGCACCTCGGGGATCCCCAACGCGGCGGACAGCGTGGAGGCCGACGCCGCGCGGCTGCATCCGATCCGGTTCGATGCACGCGATCGCCCGAGGACCCTGCACTTCGCGGTCCCGCTGGCCGACGCCATCGACCTCTTGTCAATCGAGGGTTTGGAGCAGCTTGCGCAATTCAGCGAGGCCGTCACGGCGACGCACCGGCTGTATCACTCCCCTCGCATTCGCGCGACCGGGGCGTTGAGCTGCCTGGTCAGGGCGGTGCAACACGATGACTAGAATCATCGACGCCTTCGAGCACGAGCGCGTGCTGCCGGTGGAGGGCATGGGCCTGCTGCTGGGCGACCCGACCGAGACGCTGCTGGACCGGAGCATATTCGGCACGTGGGCGACGCTGGCCACGTCGCAGGAGATCGGCGAGGCGAGTGTCAGCGATCCCGGCACGGTGCAATTTTACGTGCGCGTCGGCGCCGATCGTTTCCTCGTGCCGATCGTCGATTGGGCGCGGCTCACGGCGCAGCCGACCAACGCGGTCATATCGACCGGCAACGGCACCGCGATGCGGGCGTACCTGGAGGACGGCGGCCCGGATACGTGGATACTCGTCGGGCGTTCCGACGGCAATATCCCGCTCGTGCAGCACGGCGAGGACGTCAATCCGGCGGGCCAGGTGACGGTGAGCATCCTCCCAGTCACGGTGTCCGGCGGACTGCTCCACCGGATGATCCACGGGACGGGCCAGCGCCACCTCATCGTGATGCAGACCGACCAGGACGCGCGCCCGCTCGCTCCGGTCGGCATCCGCTACAACGGCGTCGCCCCGGATGCCACCGACATCGGCGGCGGCACCGTGTGGTATCCGTCCGGGTCGCGGGTGCGCTCCCCGACGCTCAAGACCTGGTTCGCGTTCGGCGAGGCGGTTTACAACGTGCTGACGGGCATCTGGGTCGTGGCCGATTCCTGGTTCATCTTCGACCAGGGCGACCCGGACATCACGTTCGGGGCGCACTGGGACGGGCCGTGGCAAGCCTCGGGGTACGTCGCCGGCGGGCACCATTACGCTCGCTTCCGCGCCGCCGACGGCAGTTGGATCCGCAGGCGCGTCGGCGCGCACCCGGGGGGCACGGACCGGGAGTGGATCCCGCTGACCGAACAGTACGTCAACGGATCGGGCTACCGCGCCGAGCCCTACACGGCGAGAACGGCGTTCGATTTCCACCCCGACGAGTGGCGGTTGCTGCTGTGGCAGTGGGAGTGGGACGGGGACGATTACGTGGACACGATCGACGGGCGAACCTACCGCGAGCGCAGCGAGATCGTCGTGTCCGCGGACTCGATCATGGGCTCGCCCGAGCAGACGCGCTCGGCGACCCAATGGGCCACCCGCCGGGCGGGTCCGGTGTGGCGGCTGCGGGCGGACCGAAAGTGGGGGATGCAGGCGGCGAGGACGGCTGAATTCTCCAACGGCGGCTCCGCCACCAACCTGCACATGGCGGTGCAGTTCGAGTCCAGCGGCGCGGCCGTGGTCGAGCCGATCACCCATATCCGTTTCGTCGAGCGCGCGGCCAACGGGGCGTCGGCAAAGGGTTGGCTCAGGAGCTTCGTGTTATGACCACTCGCCACATGGCGCTGGACCGCGCCGGGCTGGTCGCCCCGGACGGGCGGATCGCCGGGCACGCCGCGAGCGAGCAGGCGTTGCGCGCCGCGGGATTCCCCGCGTCGACCTACACGGGCAACCGCCTGGCGAGCATCGACACGACCGACGACACGAAATGGGATCCGGAATGCATCGCCGGATGGTATTACGTCGACGGCGCGGTCCAGCGCGACCGCCCGCTCGCATCGGCCGACCGTGTCGCCGCGGACATCGAGGCGTTCAAGGCGGCCGTGGACCGCGAGGCGGCGGACGTCGAGACGATGCTCGCCCGAGAGGCGTTCAGCCCGCACACCGACAGCGGGCACCTGTGGAGCGACGACGTGCTGCACGCGATCGCCAAGCCGCATGTGCGCCACCTCCAGGTGCTGCTGGCGGCCGCCAAGGCGGCGCCGTCGGCCACGACGATCGCCGCGTACGCCGCCCAACTCGCGGTGTTCACCGCCGCGGCCGAGGACCCCGGGCTGCTCGGTATCTACAAGGGCGCTGACAAGTCCGTGTGGCGGGCGCTGCGCGGCGGCACGACGGCGTACGGGTACGACACCGCCACGGGCGGGATCCGCCAGATCAACAACCAGGACGTGGCGTTCCCCGTCGCCTATCCGGACGGTGAGACGGTCGCCACCTGGGACGCCCTGGCGGCGGTGGAGGCTCTGTAGATGGCGGTGAAGCTGCTTTCGCCTAGGGGCCTGGTGAGCGTCGATTGGGTGGCCGACAAGAAGGTCCGCAAGGGCAACATTCTGGCGGTGGGCGACGTGGTGGGTTTTGCCCTTGCCGACGCCGCCAAGGGCGCCACGGTGGCGTTGTGCATCGAGGCCGACCTGGTCGAGGCGGACAAGGATGCGGGCCCGATAGGGACGGGGAAAGCCATCGTTTACAACAAGGGCCAGATGGTGGTGTCGCAAGCAGATGCGCGGCAATTGTCGAAGCGCACGGGCCTGTGCGGCATCGCGCATGACGCGGCCAAGGCCGAGGACGCGACCGTGCGAATGATCTGGCGAAACTGGATGGCCTAGAAGGACCCAAGCAATGACCGACCCGAGACACGTTCAGTCGAAATTTCCCTACCACCGGCGCATGATCGACGCGGTACTCGGAGGCTTGATGTTCGGAGAAGTCGACTTCCTGTTACGCGACGATTACCTGCGCGGGAAAGCGAAGGAGGGGGCGCTCAACGCCCGACACACTGCGCTGGAACGGTCGCTGCACCCGTATCGCTTTCTGGAGGCGGTCCTGCCGATCATGTGGAACGCCGACGAGAGCCTCAACGATAACGCCGGCAACGCGACCGAGATGTTTTACACGGCGTACGGCGTGCTGGAGGAAAAACTCGGGCTGGCCAACTTCGAGGACGACCCCTACGCGCCGGGCCTGACAGCCTGTGACTTCAAGGCGGTGCGAGCGGTGGCCAGGCAACACGCAAAAGCCTATGACTGGAACGACTCCGATACGGTGGACGCGTTCAAAGCGGCGCTGTCGGCCATCTTCGACGACCACCTCAAGTTCACGGTCGAATCCGACCAGGCCATTCAAGTCACCCAGGGCACCTCCGTCGGCCACGTCCGGTTCGCCCGGACGCTCAGCAAGTCCACCGGCGGGTTCTACCCGACCGAATGCGCCGTGACTGAAGCGGGGGTGCTGATCCCGGATCAGCCCGGCCTGCCGGCGGACCTCACCGTCGGGCTCAGGGTCGAGTACAAGTTCAAGTCCAGGAACAAAGTCGTGATCATGCGGGCGACGGGCGAGAACGGACCCACGATCACGCTGGGACCGGACGCGACGATCGCCACGATCAAGCACAGCGACATGCGCGGTCAGGCGTGGAAGTTCGTCGTGCAGCAGCGCGCGAAACCCAAGGTCCAGAACGGATCGTAAGGCGCGCAGGGAGAAGGATGTGCAGGGTGTGGACAATCTGCTGAGGCTCGTGTGCCTGCCGATTCTGCCGGTGATCCCGGCGGCGTGCGCGAGCCTGCCCGAAGCCGCACCGGAGCCGCCACCGGCCGAGCCCCCGCCCTCGATCACCGTCACCCAACACGCCGACGGCATCGTGTTCGCCGGCGTGGAGGCCGGCGGGAACGTCAACATCACCGTGTATTCTCCGCCCGCGGGCACTCCTTCGCCCGGTGAGCCGGATACGCCGCAGGCCCGGGTCGAGGCGGGCGGGCCTGCGGAACCCGTGCCGGACCTGCCGATGGACGTGTTGGACACGCTGGCGGCGGAGGGGTACGAGGAGGCGCCCTACGAGTCGGGTGGCGACACGCACGTGTGCTACGGGCACAACCTCGACGCGGGCATCCACCCGAACGAGTGGGCGGGTCTGGGTACGCCCCAGGCATGCATCGACCTGTTCTACGCGGACCTGGCCATCGCCACGGATGTCGCGCTTGCATTCGCCGGCGACGACGCCTGGCGCGCGATGGGCGCGCCGCGGAACGCCGCGCTGATCGATCTGGCGTTCATTTTGGGCGGGCCGCGCCTGGCGGCGTTCACCGATCTGCGCGCCGCGCTGCGCACGGGCGACTGGACCGGGGCCGTGGGCGCAGTGCTGGACTCGTGCCTGCCGCCGGGCAACCGCAAGCCGGCGTGCAAGGGCACCGCGCCGATCGCCCGGGAGCGCCTGGACGGCATCGTGGAGGCGTTTCGCCCATGAGCCTGAGACAGTTCATCGCGGTGGGCACGGCGTTCGCGCTCGGCGCGCTGCTGACGTTGACGTGCGTGGCCGTGGGCGTACTGGTCGGGGAGTACCGCGAAGGGCCGACGATCATCGTGGTGGACGAGGACAACGTCAGCCGCCTCGAGGTGCTCGAGGACCTGATGGAGCAGGCGCGGTGAAAAACGGCCACTACGTCCACCCGCTGAGCAAGCGCCGCTACGACACCGCCACGGTGACGCTGCCCGGCCACCTGATGTTCGAGCTGGAGGCGCTGACAAGGGACTACGGGCTGACGCTCACCGAAGCGGTCGTGTACCGCCTGAGCGAGCGCCAGGCTCTTGAGTGCGCGCGGTGCCGCGACACGATTCGACGACTGCACCCGGAGGAACGCAAATGAGAACCAGACATTATCTGTTGGGCCTGACCCTGTACGTGACCGTCACGGCGGTCTGCGCAGGGCTGGCAGGGCTGGCGTTCGCCCAGGACTACGACCGGCGCGCGTTCACGCACTGGACGGACGAGGACCGCGACGGTCAGAACGCGCGGGCCGAGGTGCTGATCGCGTGGAGCGAGGCGCAGGTCGCGTTCACCGACGAGCGCGAGCGCACCGTGGCGACCGGGCAATGGACGGGGCTGTACACCGGCGAGGTGTTCACCGAGGCGCGGCAGGTGGACATCGACCACGTGGTGCCGCTGGCGTACGCGTGGAGCCACGGAGCGCTCGGGGTCTATCCCCGCGAGCACGGGGAAACCCGCTGGCGGCGCGTGATCGATGCCTACCGGCTGTTTCACAACCCGCTGGTGCTGTTCATGGAGGCTGAGATATGCGACCGGCACTGACAGTCACGGCGCTGCTGCTGATCGGCGGACCCGGGTGGGCGCACGACGGCCCGGGCGTGCACCCCGACACCGAATGCTGGGACGAGAACCAATACCCCGCCGTGCCCGACCCGTACCAATGCGGCTGGAACGGCAATCCCGACGACCCCGGCTCGCAGCATCGCACGGCATCGCACTCCAAGCGCATTGCGATCGCGAACGGGTACGGCTGGCCCTGGAGCGCGACGCGCCCGACCGACCCGACCAAGAAGCCGCAGTACTGCGCCCGCCGCCCTCAGAGCGACACCTGGTGCTATCCGCCGCCGCTTCGTCCGGTGACGGAGCGAACGGATCCGCCCACCACGGACCCGGAGACCGGCACGGACGATAACCCGACGGATCCCGTCGACGACGGCGACACGGGGGGTCCGCTCTCGGACACGCCCGGCGACGCCGGCCCGGCCCACGAGCACGACGGCCTGGCCGACGCCGATCACACCCACGATACCGCTCACCAACACGCCGGTTACGCGAGCGCGGAGGATCTCCAAACGCAGGCAACACGGCTCGCGCTGTTCGAAACGCTGCTGGCTGACATGTACCATCACGCACACGAGGCCGAGGATGGGGTCGCCGAGAATTCAGCGGCGCTCGACGCGGAGGCCGGCACCCGGGCATCGGCGGATACCGAGATCGGGGAGCGCATCGACGCGGAAGCCGGCACGCGGGCCACCGCCGACACGGCGCTCGACAAGCGCATCGACGCGGAAGCCGGCACGCGGGCCACCGCCGACACGGCGCTCGACAAGCGCATCGACGCGGAAGCCGGCACGCGGGCCACCGCCGACACGGCGCTCGACAAGCGCATCGACGCGGAGGCCGACGCGCGGGCCACCGCCGACACCGGCCTCGGGAAACGAATCGCGGCCAACGCTGTCGGTATAGAAACTAACCGCGTTGCCGTCGGCGAGACCCGCGAAACGCTCAGGCTGCAGGACGATCGGATTCGCACCAACACGACCGCCATCGCAACCAACGAAAGGCGTCTGGACGCGCACAGCGCGCGGATCGGCGTCAACACCGGCGCGATCGGGTCGCTCCGAAAGGAACTGACAGCGGTGCGCGACGGGGTGGCCGCGGCGATGGCCATGGGGCAAATCCAGGCCACCGACGGCATCGGGGTGGGTGTCGGGGTGGCCCAGTACGGGGATTCCTCCGCCTACGCGGTGGGCGGCAGCTACATGTTCAGGGCCTTCGGGCGGCAGATGACGCTGTCCGGCTCCGGCGCGATAGCGGGCGAGGAGCCCGCGGTGGCGCTGGGCGCGAACGTGAGGTTCTAGTCCTGTGCCCGACCCAGCCGCCTGGCAAGCGTTCGCGGGCGTGGTCGCGGTCCTGGTCTTTCTGGGCGCCGGCGTGACCGCGTTTCGGCGCCTGGGCTTCCTCGGCGGTGCCGCAGCGAAGACGGAGACCCCGTCTCGGGACAACAATGCGCAGCGCATCGGCAGGCTTGAGCGCGGGCTGGCGGACCTGCGCCTGCACGTGGCGGAGAACTACGTGCGCCGCGACGACTACGTGACGAACGAAAGCCGGGTGATCGGGCTGCTGGAGAATCACAGCGTCATGCTGGCGCGGCTCGACGAGAGGATAGGGGCGATGAAAGGACCGGATCAGTAAAATGTTGGACAGCATGAGACAGGCTCATATCGCGGCGCTTCGCTGGACGATCCTGCGCACGATGAAGGTCGGCGGCCACCTCGGCGCCACGGAGAAGATGTGCCTGGACGTGGCCCGCGCCGAATACATCGGCGTGACCGCCGAGCGCGTCCGCACGGAGTTCGACTACCTCGAGGCGCGCGGGCTGATCGAGATCGAGCGCTCCGATATCCGCGCCTGGCGCGCCAAGCTCACCCGGCCTGGCCGCGACGTCGTGGACTACGAGGTGGAAGTGGAGCCCGGCATCACCCGCCCGCCGTTTCTCGATCCGCACTGCGGGGAGTGACATGCCCGCGCCCTCGAAGGTCGAGATGCTGCCGGTGGAGGTACGCGAGGAACTGGATCGGCGGCTGATAGAACGCGGGTTTTCCGGCTACGTCGAGCTCGCCGAATGGCTGACGGCGCAGGGCTACAGCATTTCGCACGCCGCGGTGCACCGCCACGGCCGGAAGGTCGAGCGGCGCATCGAGGACCTGAAGCTCTCGACCGACGCGGCGCTGGCCCTGCGCGCCGCGGTACCGGACGACGACGGCGCGTTTTCCGAAGTCACGCTGCGCATGATCCAGGAGCGAATCTTCACGGTCCTGCTCAAGGCCGGCGAGGAGGACGCTCCGGATCTCAAGGCGCTGGCCGGCGCGGCCCGCTCGGTGGCCGACGCCGCGCGAGCCGGCACGCGCCTGCGCGAGGAGCGCAGAAAGGCCCTGAAGGCCGCGGCAGCGACGCTCGCCGCCGCCGAAAAGGACGCCTCGGCCGGCGCCGATCCCATGGAAGTCATCCGCCGGGTCCGGCGCGACATCTACGGCATCATCGATGACTGATCGTGCGCCCGCCGTTCCGCTCTACGACTACCAGCACGCCTGGTACAGGGACAAGAGCCGATTCAAGATCGGCATGTGGTCGCGCCAGGTCGGCAAGACGTTCGCCACCACGCTCGAGATCGTCGACGACATGATGGCGGCGCGGGCGCAGGATCGCGCGTCCCCGTGGCTTGTGCTGTCGCGCGGCGACCGCCAGGCGAGGGAAGCGATGCGCGCCGGCATCCAGACGCACGCGAAGGCGTACGGCCTGGTGATCGAGGAGTCGGAATACGAGCTTGAGATCGAGGGCCAGCGCTATCTTGCCAACGAATGGGACGCCGGCGGCGGCAACATCGTCACGGCGCTGCCCGCCAACCCCGACACCGCGCGCGGCTACTCGCGCAACGTCTACCTGGACGAATTCGCCATCCACCAGTCGAGCCGGGAAATATGGGGCGCGCTGTTTCCCTCCATCACCCATGGGTGGAAGATACGCATCACGTCCACCCCCAGGGGCAAGTCCGGCAAGTTCTACGAACTCATGACGAGCGACACCGCCCAGTGGTCGAAACACGTGGTCGACATTCACCGCGCCGTCGAGGGCGGGTTGCCGGTCGACGCCGGGGAGCTGCGGGCGGGGCTGGCGGACGAGGACCTGTGGCGCCAGGAGTACCTCTGCGAATGGCTGGACGAGGCCAGCGCCTGGTTGCCCTACGACCTAATCGACGCCTGCGAGAGCCCGCAGGCGGGACGCCCGGAGTTGTACGGCGGCGGGCTGTGCCACATCGGCAACGACATCGGGCGCCGCCGCCACCTGTGGTGCGCGGCCGCGACCGAGATGATCGGCGACGTCGCCTGGGTGCGCGAGATCCGGGAACTGCAACGGGCGACGTTTGCCGAGCAGGACGAGGCGCTGGACGAATTGGTGGACCGCTATCGCGCGGTGCGCATCGCCATGGACCAGACCGGCATGGGCGAGAAGCCGGTCGAGGACGCCGAGGGCCGATACGGCAAGAGCCGTGTGGAGGGCATTCTGTTCAGCCAGGCGTCGAAGCTTCACATGGCCACCTGCCTGAAGGAGCGGTTCGAGGACCGCACGATCCGGATACCGGCCGGCAACGCCGCGCTGCGCTCGGATCTTCACTCGGTGCGGAAGATCGCCGGTCCCACCGGCCAGATCCGGCTGCTGGCCGAGGAGACCGAGGACGGCCACGCCGACCGCTTCTGGGCGCTGGCGCTCATGGCGGCCGCGGCGGCCGGCGCCGCCGGCCCGGTGGAGGGCCATGCGCTGCCGCCGCGCGAGGCGTTCGGCGCCTTCGCCAATCCGTCCTCGAGGGCGGAGGCGAAGGAAAACATCGACCACGGCCTGGGCGTCGTGCACGGCGACGCCCGGGAGCTCGGAGGGTACCACTGATGGCCCGTTTTTCGTTCGCTTCACTGTTTCGACGCACGCCGGCGACGCCGCCGGCCGGGGAGGTCGCCGGTTCCGGCGTCGGCGCCATGCTCGCGCCCTACATAGGCGAGCTGCCGCTCGATCCGACGGCCGAGGCCCGCTATGCCTACGACCACCTCAGCGACGACACGCACGCGCTCCAGACGTACCGCAACGTGCTGCGCGACGAGCGCTGCGCCGCCGCGCTGGACCAGCGGCTCAACGCCGCGATCTCCAGGCCCTGGGAGGTCGAGCCGGGCGGGGAGTCCGCCGTGGACCGCGCCGCCGCCGAGGATCTGGCCGGGCAGCTCGCCGGAATCGGCTTCGAGGAAACCTCCCGCCAGCTGCTGCACGGGGTGTGGTACGGCTGGGCCGTGGGCGAGGCGTTGTGGGCGCGGGACGATGATCGCGTGGTGCTCCAGGACCTCGTCGTGCGCTCGCTCGACCGGTTCACGTGGTCGACGCGGGGCGGGCTGCTGCTGCGCACCTACGCCGCGCCCCAGGGCGAGCCGGTGCCGCACGGCAAGTTCGTGACGCTGGCCCGGCCCGGCGAACACCGGGACCTGCCCTACGCGCCGGGACTTGCCCGGTGGTGCTACTGGCCGGTGTGGTTCAAGCGTCACGGGTGGAAGTTCTGGGCGGTGGCGCTCGAGAAGTTCGGCGCGCCCACGGCCAAGGGCACCTACCCGAAGGGCGCCACCGCGGGCGAGCAGAAAAAGCTGCTCGCCATCATCCAGTCGCTCGCCACCGGCGCCGGCATCGCCATACCCGAGGACCAGACGGTGGAGCTGCTGGCGACCGCGCAGCGCTCCGGCGGCAGCGGCGGGATGGATTTCGAGTCGTTCATCAAATACCTCGACCACGCCATCACCACCACCATCCTCGGCCAGTCCTCCACCACCGACCAGGGACCGTGGCGCGGCACGGCCGAAGTGCAGAAGGACGTGCGCGACGAGACCGTGGCGTCGGACTGCCGGCTGCTCGACGAGGCGCTCAACGCCACCATCTCAGCCTGGTTGACGCGGTGGAACTTCCCCACCGCGGCCGTGCCGAGGATCCGCCACGACGCGGATCCGCGCGAGGACCTGGACGCGCGCGCCAAGCGCGAGGAGGTCATTTCCCGGACCACGGGCCTGCGGCCCACCGCCCGGCACGTCATGGACGTCTACGGCGGGGAGTGGGAGGAGGCGCCCCGGCCGGGACCGCCGAAGGTGGAAACGGAGGAAGAGCAAGAGACGCCGCCCAACGAGGAGGAAGAGGACGGGGACGATGAGGCCAACGAAATGGCCGCCGCGCGCGCCGCGTCCCTCGTGCGCGCCCTGGCCGGGGCCGGCGCCGACGGAGACGCGATCGATGCCGCCGTCGACGAACTGGTCCGGGGCGGCGGCTGGGCGAACCTCATGGAGCCCGCGGTCGGGCCGGTGCTGGCCGAGGCGGCCGCCGCGCTCGATCGCGGTGAGAGCATCGAGGACTGGCGCGATCGCCTGCCCGATCTGTTCGGCCGCATGGACGACGCCACCGTGGTGGAGACACTGCGCCGCATGACGTTCTCCGCGCACCTGTCCGGCGGCGCGGGGCTCGAATAGGGGCCGGGTCGAGGTCATGCGCAAAACGCATCCGTTTTCACAAAATGACTCGGATCCGGTCTGGATCGCGACCTTCAACGGCGCTCCGGAGTGGCCGCGCATGCGCAAAACGCATATTCGGCCGCCCCCCCTCCAATAGGCCCATGCCCGAGCCCGAAATCCTGAACCTCCCGCCGGCCGAGGCCGTCGAGCACTTCCGCGCCAAGGGCTTTCACGCCGGCTACGACTGGCGAGAGACCGACGCCGCCACCCACCTGCGCTCCTTCACCGTCGCCAAGGCGATGCGCCTGGACATTCTCCAGGACATCCGCGCGTCCGTGGACAAGGCCATCGCCGGGGGCATCACGTTCGGGGACTTCCAGAAGGAACTGGAGCCGCTGCTGCGCTCGAAAGGCTGGTGGGGCGGGAAGCTCGGATCGACCCGCCGACTGCGCATCATCTTCGACACCAACATCCGCATGTCCTACGCCAAGGGGCGCTGGGAGATGATCGAGCGCGAGGCCGCGCGCGCGCCGTGGCTGATGTACGACGCCGTCAACGACTCCCGCACCCGCCCGGCGCACCTGGCCTGGGACCGCACCGTGCTGCGCCACGACGACCCCTTCTGGCGCACGCACTACCCGCCCAACGGCTGGCGCTGCCGCTGCAGGGTGATCCAGCTCTCCGACGCGGATCTGGAGGAGTTCGGGCTGAAGCCGTCGGACGGCCCGCCGGATGGCTCCGGACAGACCTTTCCCTGGCTCAACGAGATCACCGGGGAGACGCTCGACGTGCCCGTCGGAATCGACCCGGGGTTCGGCCACAATGTCGGGCTGCTCCGGCCCGCGGCGGAGGCCAGAAAGATTCTGGAGCGCAAGATCGCCGCGGCGCCGGCGCCCTTGGCGGCCGCGGCGCGGGCGCGCGGGCTCGGCGACTGGATCGACATGGGCCGCGGCGCGCGCGAGGCGATGGTGCGGGCCGCCGGCGGCGCCGAGGCCGCGGACTTCCCCGACCGGTTCCGCCGCGATCTCCGCCGGCGGCTGCGCGAGGAACGCGGCGCCGGCACCGTCGCCGCCGACATCGGCGTGGGCCCCCGGGGCGGCCGGACGGCCAGGCGGCTGCGCGCCGCGGCGGAGGAACTGCCCGCGTCCTGGGTGCGCTCCGGAAACACGCTGCCGCTCAACGCCGTCAAGGCCTCCAGGCGCGGCTTCCGGCGTCCATTCGGACCGACCGGGCGGGCCGAGATCAGCGTGGCGAAGGACATCGGCAACCCGCTCCACGAGTACCTCCACCACCTGCAGAGCACGATGCCGGGGCTGGACGGCTTGTTCCGGCAGCTGCACCGGCGCCGGACAGCCGGCGAGGCGCGCGTCGTCGTGGGCGGCGGCCCGAAGGAGATCGGCCGCAAAGACCAGTACATCGACAAATACATGGGCCGTGAATACGGCGACGACGAGTCGCCGCTCGAGGTCCTCACCATGGCCATGCAGATGACCTTCCACCCGGTCTGGGGGGAGGATTGCCTTCGGACAATGGCGCGCGACGACCCGGAGATGCTGGATTTGGTGTTGGGCGTCCTTTTCCATTACAATCCCTGAATGGCCGTCCACACCATCATGATCCCCGACCGCATGCGCGGCCGCGAGCCGCGATCGATCGTCTGGGACGACGAGGCCGGCACCGTCGAAGGCGACCATTACGATGTCGGCAGCTTCCGGCGCGTGTTCGCCGCCGACAAGCCGGTGACGGTGGGCAGCACGGGCCTCGCCTGGGACCTCGACGACCCCGCCCACGACCCCGCCCAGTTCCTCGCCGTGCTCTGGACCGTCTACCAGCCCGCCCTCGACGAGCCGCTGCGCTCCACCCTGCCCGCGGTCTTCGACGGCGTCGGCCTGCCGCCCGGCGGCACCGGCGAGAGACTCTACGACGAGGACGGCTCCGTGCTCGTTTGAGCGCGACAAGGGGCGCCAAATACCTGAGTCGCGGTTCGGAGGGTCGGGTTGCGCCGGCGGGCCGCAAGCAGCACGGCGCGGCCGGATTCCCTCTTCCGGCCGCGCACCCCTGAACGCACAGGGCCGCGCACCCCACCGGCGCGGCGCCGTTGCACGCCCCGTGCAAGGCGCGATCCCGCCCGTTGCGCCACGGTAAGATTCGACGCGAGGGACTGTCATGGCGCGTGATTCGAAGATCGAGTGGACGGACCACACCTTCAATCCCTGGTGGGGGTGCGTGAAGGTCTCGCCGGCGTGCGACCACTGCTACGCCGAGGCGTGGGCCAGACGCCTGGGGTTGGACGTTTGGACCGCGGGCAGGCCGCGGCGCTTCATGAGCGACGCTTACTGGCGGCAGCCGCATCGCTGGAATGAGGCGGCCAAACGTGGCGGCAGGCGAGCCCGCGTTTTTTGCGCTTCCATGGCGGACGTTTTCGAGTGGAAGAAGGGCTTGTCCGAGTGGCGGGCGCGGCTTTGGCGGGTTATCGAAGAAACCCCGTTCCTGGACTGGCTGCTGCTGACGAAGCGTCCCCATCTGGCGCGGCGCCTGGCGCCATGGGAGGGCGACTGGCCGCACAACGTCTGGCTTGGGACGACCGTCGAGAATCAGCGGTGGGTGGACAAGCGCTTGCCGTATCTCGAAGAGATACCGGCGCGTATCCGTTTCTTGTCCTGCGAGCCATTGCTCGACGGGATCGATCTGGACGGCTGGCTCGACCGCAAAGCCGTCGATTGGGTCATCGCGGGGGGCGAGAGTGGTCCACGGGCGAGACCGAGCGACCCGATTTGGTTCCATTCCCTGCGAGACCAGTGCATCGCCCACGGGACGCCGTTCCATTTCAAGCAGTGGGGCGACTGGGCGCCCGTGGAGAGTGTGGAGGGCAAGCTGCCCAGATCAATCTTCAACGGCGGTTCCTGCTCCACGCCGATGGGGCGGTTCGGGAAGAAGATCAGCGGGCGCGTGTTGGGCGGCAGAACATGGGACGGCTTTCCGGCGGCCTGACCACCGTCGCCAAGATCGCGAATCTCACTCTCAGTGCATGGTGGGTGGAACCTCGACCGGAGGACGGCGGACGATGAACTGGGTGAAAGCCCACGGCGGTTGACCCCCTCGACCCGCCTACATTTTCACGGCGAAACACCCCCCGTCGCGAATCGCTATTTCCTTCGTTTTCGCGGCAGCACGCCGGGGGTGTTTCGCGCACTTTTGACAAGACTTCTGTCCGCCGCCCCCGTGGCCCCGCGTCTTTCGTTGTCCGCCTAACCTGTTGTTTTCACTACCCTCATCACGCCACTTCACGCATCTTCACGCATCTTCACGTTTGGACGCGACTTATGTCCGTCTACAGGCAGCGATGCGCCGCAGTACTTCGGCCAGATAGGCCCCTGTGCCACAGCATGGATCGAGCACGTAGACATTCTCCGCGGCGAGCCCGTCCGGAATGTAGAGATCGTCCTTCAGCGCCTTGTCCACTCGGGCGACCATGTAGCGCACGACTTCGGTCGGCGTGTACCAGACGCCCAACTGCTTGCGCAGGGCCGGGTCGAACTCTTGCAGGAACGGCTCGTAGAAATAGGGGACTGCCTCCCCTTCGTTGAAGCGGGCGAAGAAGGCCGTCCGGTCCACCCGGTCGAGCGCCGCCGCCGTCCAGTCCAGAATTTCGACGAGGCCCAGCGGTTGCAGACGGCCGGGTTGCGACAATTGCTGAAACAACGCCTGCAACACGGGTGCCCGCAAGTGCCAAACGGATTCATGCCAATTGAACTTGCCGGTCGGTGATGGCCTTTGGCGTGCCCATAGCACCCAGGCGGAGAAGACACCGTAAAACAGTGTCTGCACCAGCGTCGAATGGAAGAAGCGCGCGCCTTTATCGCCCTCAAAGCGCACGCCGAGCGCTTCCTCCAATGCCGAGCGCACCGCTCCGAGCGACGGCGCATCCCCCGCGGCCTCCACACGCGCCAGTCCGTCACGTGCGTAGGACGCGAGTAACCAGGCCAAATCCCCTGGTTCGGTCAGCGCGGCACGATGGGAGAGCACACGGCGCAAGTACTCGCCGAGTCCTGCACCCACCTCACGGGCAAAGGCTCGTGGTTTTTCCAGCCGGCCGTAGAATTCGGTTTCGCTGTCAGCCAGACAGAAACGCTCAAGCGAGGCCTCGCCACCCGCCTCATCCAGACCCACGAGCACGAATTCGCGCAGGTTGGTCACGAGCACCAAACGATAGCGGTTCCGGTAGCGGGCGACCTGATCGCGCACACCGAGCGCGAGCGTATCCTCGCCCGGCGACTTGACCTCGACCACCCCGCGCTCCGGAATCTGATCCTTCCGCGGCCGCCCTTTCCGCACTTGCCTCGCCGCGAAGAGACCGAAATCGGGATGCCCAGCGCCCTGATCGGCCAACTCGCCAACACAGAACACCTTCGGCCTGAGCGTCGCGCCGACAGCGTTCAGCAGATTCGCGAGCGGTGCGTAGCTCGACCGCTCGACCGTCGCACCGCCCGATGCGCGGACTCTGCGCAAATCGGCGAAGTAGGCTTCCAGCACCGCGGTTAATTTCTTGCTTGGTCCCGTCACTGTGCCGTGTCCGTCCCGCCAGATGTCGAGTCGGCAACTGCTTCGAGACGCCGCGCCAGCGCATCGAAGTCCTCGGAGCACTTCTGGCGGATCGCGGAAATCCGTCGCGCTGCCTCTTCGCCCAGGACCTTGCGGCCACCGCCGAGACCGTCGGCAATGCCACGCTGGTCGGCCAAACGGTCGAAGTACGCCTCCTTGACCTGGATTTCCGCGCGCACAGCCGCCCAACTCCAGCGCGCGGGAAGTTCCAGACCCGCCAACACCCAAGTTTCGATCTCCTCCCAAGCATTCTCGGCCAGAAAAACGCGGCTGCTCCCGAATTCGGCCTCGATCAGGTTCAGTCTATTCCGACGCTCCGGAATCCCATCCCGATCTACGCAGAGAACGAAGATATCCGTCATTCCATCGTGTTGATCCACAACCTCCTGGATGCGATCGGACTTCAAGGCTTCGCCGACGCCGCCCAGCAAGGGGTCCTGACAGACCCGGATGCGCGCGTTGCCCTTGCCCATGTCCGAGAATAGCCGCTTGAACAGCGGCTTCAGGATGTATTGGTCGTGACGGAAATCCTCGGGGATGACGAGAACCCTCATTCGGAAGCTACCCGGTCATCTTCCCGCCCTTCGGTGAAGGCAAGCGCGGTCTCCATCCAGCCGCCGGCGAGAAGCCGGCCCAGTCCCTGATTCTTTCGCAATTTCTCCGCGTTGGGCAAGTCGGCCACCGCGCGGATGATGGCGTCGTTCATGTACTCCAGGCGACAGGTGACCGAAGTGTTCTCAAAGGTCTTGTCGCTGACCATGGACACCAGTTCGGGCGAATGGGTCGTGGCGATCACCTGGACCCGCCCCTTTGCGGTCTGCTGTTCGATCAAATCGACCAGGAGATGAAGCCGTGACGGGTGAAGGCCGTTTTCAAGTTCCTCGAAGAAATACAGGCCTCTCGAATGTTTGCCGAGCAGTACGGCCAGCATGGCGAGAAAGCGCAAGGTGCCGTCCGAAGCGTTATCTGCGTGTACCTTCCTGCCGCATTTTTCCTCAATGATGAGGTGGACCTTGTCCGATGCGTCCGAGGAAAACTCGAAATCCTTCATATCCATCGGCGTCAGTTCACGAACCCAATCTATCAGGGTCGATTTGCGGTCGGGGTCGTCACAGATTTCCTTCAGGACTATCGGAAGATACTCGCCGCTATCGGCCAGGGCTGTCCGGCCCGGCGATGCCGGTTCCCGCATGCGGTCCGGTCTGAAATCGAAAAACCGCGCGTTACGAAACTCGTCGATAACGGCTCTCGCCTTCTCGAAGGTTTGGAAGTCTCTTGCCCAGTGTGGAATTTGGGATAACGCCGGCTGAGTTCGGACGAGTTCCATTTGTCCATCGTCGTAAACTTTCTCCGAATAAATCTCCTTCGAACCGATCCGCAAATTCTCCGCTACCACCGAAAGCTTGCCGCCGCCAAGCGCCTCGGGACGAGCCTGGATGCGATAAGTCGCATCGGTTTGAGAAGTGGCAGCAGCGCCGCGGACCAGGCGCAACCCAACGTCCAACGCAAACCGGCCGGGGTTGCGGGTTGACGAAGAGGCTCCGAACCGAACGATTCCGCTTGCAGACCCACGGATCGGTTTCCAGCCGGCCTCGTCCTTCCCGCCGACAATCTCCGCAAGCATGTAGCCACGGCCGATGCCGTGGAGGAAGCGAAAGGCGTCGCGAATGTTGCTTTTCCCGCTGGCGTTGGCGCCGACGATCAATGTGAACGGGCCGACGCGCAACGTCTCGTCGGCGAAGTTTTTGAAGTTGTCGAGCCGAAGCGAAGTAATCATGACGCACCGGCGCAGCCAGCCCGAATCGTGCCGCTCTTGTCGACCCGCATGCGCGAACAGCGCGGCGCCCCGGCCTTTCGTTCAAGCACGCCGTCCATTCTCCTGCTCACATTTCGTACCTTCAAGAGCGCCATCGGCCATGCCCTTGTATGGAACATGTGTAAGGCATTGATTGTTGTTCCTTCAGGGACTGTGGGGCGGCGTGCCGCGCCGCCGTGGCATGCTTAATTGTCACAAACAAACGTTACCACCGGACACCCGACATAGCATAATGTACGCAATCGCCGCGCTTCCCGCTTTTTCCATGCTTCACGAACCGGAGCAACCCGGGTGACGGATTTCGACATCGACTACGCCAGGGACTGGCGACCGCTCGAACGCCTGCTGGAGTCCGTGAACCGGGCGGGCGAGTTCTGCACGCACGGCCGCCTGTTCGTTCCCATGCCCAGGCTGGAGGTGGACGGCGTGGGGATGCTCTCCTTCCCGGTTCCCGTGGCCCAGATTCGCGCGCTCATCAAAGCCGCCGAGCGCGCGCCCTATGGCAAGGGAACGGAGACGCTGGTGGACACGGCAGTGCGTGACTGCCGGCAGATCGACGGCGCGCGGATTCGCCTGGGCGGCGCGGCCTGGGCGGAGACATTTTCCAGCCTTCTGAATTCCGTCGCCACAGGTCTCGGCTGCCCTGCCGAGCGCCTCGACGCGCGACTCTACAAGCTGCTGATCTACGAAACCGGGGGGTTTTTCGTGGCGCATCGCGACACCGAGAAGGCCGATGGGATGGTCGCGACCCCAGGGCTATTTCACGCTAGCCGGAAGTCGGTGATTTGAGGGGTTGGTCTCGGGGGTCTGGCTTTTCGGCGTTGTTTGGTGTACAACGCGCTGCATGTCGGCGGAATTCGACAAGGCGGCGGTGGTGGTCGGGGAGGTTGAGGTGCGTCCGGTCCGCGCGGAGGAGCGGCGGCGCTGGGATGCGCTGATGGAGGAGCACCACTACTTGGGTTTTCGGCAGTTCGCGGGGCGTGGTCTGCGCCATGTTGCGGAGTGGCGCGGGCACTGGCTGGCGCTTTTGGGCTGGCAGTCGGGGGCGTTCAAGTGCGCGCCGCGGGACCGCTGGCTGGGCTGGCACCGGTCGGTGCAGTTCCGGCGCCTGCACCTGATCGGGAACAACACGCGGTTTTTGGTGCTGCCGGCGGCGTCGGGGGTGCCCAACCTGGCGTCGCGGGCGCTGTCGCGGAGCGTGCGGCGGCTGAGCGGTGACTGGGCGGCGCTGCACGGGCATCCGCTGGAGTTGGCCGAGACGTTCGTGGACCCGGCGCGGTTTCGGGGCACGTGCTACGACGCGTCGAACTGGACGCGGGTGGGCCGCACGAAGGGCTTCGCGCGCCACAACGGCTCGTACACGGACCCGCACCGGGCGCCGAAGGAGATGTACGTGCGGGTGTTGCGTCGGGATGCGCGGCGGCGGCTCGCGGACCCGGCGGACCGCCCGGAGTGGTCGTGTCGGGCGGTGCCGGTGCGCTACACGCGCGCGGAGTTGCGTTCGCTGCGCGACCTGTTCGCGGAGGTGCCGGACGCGCGCCGCGGGCAGGGCCGCAAGCACCGCCTCGCGACGGTGCTGGCGATCTGCGCGCTGGCGCGGCTCGCCGGGCAGCACGGCCCGGCGGCGACTGAGCGCTTCGCGAGGAACCTGGAGCAGAAGGAACTGCGCGCGCTGCACGCTTGGCGCGACCCGGCGGCGGGGCGCTGGGTCGCGCCGTCGGACTCGACCGTCTGCCGGGTGCTGATGAACACCGACCCGGACGCGTTGCAGGAGGTGCTGTCGCGGTGGGCGGCGCCGCGCCTCGCGGCGGCGGACGACCCTCAGGTGCTGGCCGCCGACGGCAAGCGCATCCGCGGCGCCAACCGGCACACCGACGACGCGACGTACTTCGAGACGGTGACGCTGGTTACCCACGCCGGGCGCCCCGTCGCGAGCCGCTGCTGCCGCGACGACGGCGGCGAGATCGCGGCCCTGTGTGCGCTGCTCGAGGATGTCGACCTGCGCGGCTGCGTACTCACCCTGGACGCCCTGCACGCCACCCGCGACACCGCACGGACCATCGTCGAGACGCACGGCGCGGACTACGTGCTGTCGGTCAAGGCGAACTGCCCCGACACCTTCGCCCAACTCACGGCGATCGACTGGGACGGCAACGACGTGCGCCACCACGCCGACGAACCCGCGAAGGCGCACGGGCGCATCGAGGCGCGCCGCATCGCCGCGCGCGACCTGCCGCCGAAGACGCTCGGACCCTTCCCCGGCGCCCGCCAGGCGTTCCGCGTCGTGCGCGAGCGCACCGACGCCAAGACCGGTGCAACCTCGGCCGAGACCGCCTACGGCATCACCACGGTGCCCGCCGAACGCGCCGCTCCGGCGCGGCTGCTGGCCTGGAACCGCGGCCATTGGCAGGTCGAGAACGCCAACCACTACCGCCGCGACGCCACCATGGGCGAGGACGCCAGCCGCGTCCGCAAGGGCCACGCACCCGCCAACAACGCCATCTTGAACAACATCGCGCTCGCCGTCGTGTTCCACCGCGGCTTCCGCTACCTGCCCGAGGCGAACCTCCACTTCATGATGCGCCGCGCAGACGCGCTCGACGCCATCCTGTCCCCGCACTGAGACACCCGGCCCCGCCGCCGCAAACCGCGCCCCCCCGCAAACGTCGCCGGCGACCCCTCTCCGCGCCGCGTTCCCGGACCCGCTTCCCCACCCACCCGGTGACGAATACGCCGCGCTCCATACACCAGCCCGGAACCCTCCGCACGCCTTGGCCCCCAAGCGGCCCGCGGAACGTCGCTTAGCCCGGCGTCGATCCGTAGCGTGAAATCACCCTGGTCGCGACCCTGTCGGTTTCACTGCCGGTCTCCGGCAATGGCGGCGACCTGGTCGTGCGCCATCGAGACCGGGAGTTGCGCATCGACATGAACGCGGCGGAGCCGTCGGAACTGCCCTACGCCGCCTTCTACGCCGACTGCGTGCACGAGACGCGGCCGGTGACCGCAGGGTTCCGGCTGTCGCTGGTCTTCAACCTTTCCCTGCGTCCTGGAGACATCGAGACGCCCCGGCACGCGCCGGACTTCACGGATCTGGTGTCGCCCATCGCGGAAAAGCTCGCCGTGTGGGGCGGCGGCGGACCGGAGAAACTCGTCTGGCTGCTCGAGCACGACTACAGCCAGGCCGGGTTGTCGTTCGATACGCTGAAGAACGCCGACGCGTCGTTGGGCGCCGTGCTGAAGCTGGCGGCGGACCGCGCGGATTGCGCATTGCATGCGGCGATCGTCCACATCAGGGAGGAGGGGACGGCCAGCTACGCCGACGGCAGCTACTACGACGGCTGGTCCGGGCGCGGCGGCGATCACGAAGATGCGGAGTTCGACGAAGTGCTCGATGGAAATTACTGGCTCGACAGTTGGGCCGGCGTGGACGGCGAGCGCCCCGAATTCGGCGAGATCGCTCTTGAACCCGAGGAACTGTTGCCGGTTGGCGCCCTGGACGGCGCCGTGCCCGACGAGGAATGGATAAACGAGGCCAGCGGCAACGCGGGAGTGACCGTGGAGCGGGCCTACCGTCACGCGGCCTTCGTGATCTGGCCCGGACCGGGGACGCTGGACATGCTGACCGGGGCGAATGTCGTTCGGGCGGTAGCATGGGTCAGGAACCGCCTGGAGCGGGACGGAGACGCCGGCCGCGCCCTGCTCGCCCGCCTGATCGGCGCCTGGCCGACGGCCCTGTCGGGCGCGGACGGGCTCAAACGCGACGCGCGGGCCCGGCGCGAAGTGCTGGACCTGTTGACCGAGGTCGGCGACCCGACGCTGGCGGCGAATTTTCTTCGCGATGTCCTGAAAGTGAGGTTCGACGGCAGCGAAATCGACGGCCTGTCGAACGTGCTAACCCTGATCGCCCCCCGCGACGCCGCGGAATGCCTTGCCGATCTGGTCCGGCTGCGATTCGCCCTCCGGCCCCGGGCCGTGCTCGCTTTGCTTATTCGCGTCGGCGAAATGCCGGGATTCGCGAGGCGCGAGACGCTCGGCGAAAGCGTCCGCGCTGCCGTGGCCGCTCTCCCGGTGGCGTTGAGTTCCCAACCGGATAAGGGTGGCGGCGCCTCGCCGTCCCGCGCGCGGCGCCAGCGAATCGATGATGCGGCGATTCGGGACCTCCTGATCCTGGCATGGCGATGCAGTCTGTCAGCGGAAGCCGACGCCGCGGCGGCGGTCATCGAGAAACATCCCCGGATGGCAACACCCGAGCGAGTCGTCCCGGCCTCCCTTGAGGCGCTGGCCCGCGAGGAAGGACTCACCGGCAGCGCCGCCTACGGCTCGCTGTGGCGCCATGCAACGGATGCGCTGTTGAGCCGCAGCGCCGTACCGCCACAGGCGCCGCGCGACTGGACCATTCCGGCAGACCTCGCATGCGACTGCGAACCTTGCCTGCAACTTGCAGCATTCTGCGGGGACCCTGACGCGCAGGTCGGGCGCTTCCCGTTGCGGAATGACTTGCGCGGGCACCTCCACCGGCAGATCGATCACCATCGGCTCGACATGTCGCATGTCACTGAGAGGCGCGGCAGTCCCTATACCCTGGTCTGCACCAAGAACCGGGCAAGCCACAAGCGGCGGCTGAAGGAATACGCCGAGGATGCGGACTTGATGCGCGCCTTGACGCGAATACCGCCCGCCGACGTGACGAACGATGCCGTAGCGGTGCGCCTGGGCCGCCTGAAGGAGGCGGTCGCCGTAGCGGTTTGACGTCCTGCGAACCGGATATTTCGCGCCGCTCGATCAGGCGACTCGGCACAATGGCGGTGACCGGCAGCGTAACACGGGAAGCCGTGGCGGCCAGCAGATGTCGAGCGGTGTTATATTGCACGATCCTGGCAACGGGCCGAGCACGATCCCGCCACGGGCGTTCGCCACTTCAACATTCGCGAGGAGTATCCACCGATGAAACGATTGCCTGCCATCCTGGTGCTTTTCGGTGCTCAGGCCGCCATAACCGGCGAGTTCGGGCTGAACTACGTCGCCGAACGCTCGCCCTGAGGGCCTGGCCGTCTGAGCCGGTTGTGGCCGAGCAAGGCCCGGCGGTAACGGTGGCCGACTTTGATCACGCCATCCGGCAGGCCATCGACTCCAAGACCAAGCCGGTCGGCGCCCTGGGCCGGCTGGAAACCCTGGCGGCGCAGATCGCCCGCGTCCAGCAAACCCTTGTGCCCACGGCCAGTAGGTGCAAGCTGACAGTATTCGCCGGCGACCACGGCATCGCCGCGGCGGGCGTCTCCGCCTACCCCCGGGAAGTGACCCGGCAAATGCTGCTGAATTTTCTTGCGCAGGGCGCGGCGGCCAATGTCATTGCCCGGACGCTTGGCGTGGAATTCGCGCTGGTCGACGCCGGCGTCATGGGGCCGGCAGTGAAACATCCCGGCTTGGTTTCGCGGCGAATCGCCGGCGGAACGCGCAATTCCGTCGAGCGACCGGCCATGTCGGAGCCCCAGTGCGAGGCGGCGTTGCGCGCGGGTCGAGAGATCGGCGGCGAGTGTGGCCAAGAAGCGGCTGCCTTCGGCGAGATGGGCATTGGCAATACCTCCTCCGCCAGCCTGGTGGCCGCCAAACTGCTGGGCCTGCCGGTGACTGGGCTGGTTGGCCGCGGCACCGGGGTCGACGACGCCGGACTGGCTCGCAAACGGCGCGTTCTCGAGGCGGCTGCGGCGCGGACACCAGCTCAACTCCGCCCGGACGCCGCGCTGTGCGAATACGGCGGATTCGAATCCGTGATGCTGGCCGGCGCCGTACTGGGCGCGGCCGAAGCGGGCAAGATCGTGCTGGTGGACGGCTTTATCGCCACGGTCTCGGCGCTGGCTGCGGTGCGCATATCGCCACGCGCCCTTGGAAACCTGATCTTCGCCCACCGTTCCGCCGAATCGGGTCACTCGGTCGTACTGGACGCGCTCGGTGCCGATCCCCTGCTGGACCTTGACATGCGCCTCGGCGAAGGCACCGGCACCCTGCTGGCGTGGCCGCTGGTGCAGGCGGCCGCGGCGATGCTGCGCGACATGGCGAGCTTCGAATCCGCAGGGGTCAGCGGACGGACGTGAGCAACCCCCTCGTGAACGAACTTCGGGCCCTGGCGCTTGCGGTCCAGTTTCTTACCCGGGCGCCTGTCCCGGCCGGGACGGCCTACAATCCGCAGAGCATGGCCGCCTCGGTTCGCTACTATCCCCTGGTCGGCGCCCTGATCGGCGGCATTTGCGCCGGCGTGTTCGTATTGGCGCACGTCTGGTTCGCCGGGTCTGTGGCCGTGCTCCTGGCGGTCTCGGCCGGACTGGCGATCACCGGCGCCTTTCACGAAGACGGGTTGGCCGACACTTTCGACGGCATCGGCGCCGCCGCAAACGATCGGGACCATGCCCTTGAAATCATGCGCGACAGCCGCCTCGGCACGTACGGCACCGTCGCGCTGGTCATGGCGTTGGGCATCAAGGTTGCTGCGCTATCCAGCCTGGCGCCGGCCACGGTCTGCGTAGCCCTTGTAACCGCCCACGGCCTCTCGCGTTTTTCCAGCGTAGCGGTGATGCAAACCGGCCGCTATGTCCACGAGGCCGGCGCCGCCGCGGAAGTGTCGAAGCGTCTCGGGACCATGGGCATGTCGGTGGTCCTGCTGACGGGGGCGGCACTGGTAGCCGGCATGGTCGTTTGGCTATCAGCTCCTGCCGCGATACTCGCCCTGGCCGGACTCACCGCGGGGCATGGGTTGATGCGGCTTTACTTCGAACCCAGGCTGGGCGGCTACACCGGCGACACGCTGGGCGCTGTGCAGCAAGCCAGCGAAATCGGACTCTACCTGGGGCTGGCTGCATGGGCCTGATCCTGGTTCGCCACACCCGGCCCGACGTTGCCGAGGGCCTGTGTTACGGTCAGACGGACCTGGACGTGGCCGATACCTTTGCCGACGAAGCCGCGGCGGTCCTGTCGGCACTTCCGCAGGTGTGCCGGGTGGTTGCAAGCCCGCTGAGGCGCTGCCGGGCGTTGGCGCAATACATCGCCGATGCCGCTGACCTGCCCCTGGACATCGACGAGCGGCTGATGGAAATCGACTTCGGCGCCTGGGAGGGACAACCGTGGTCGGACGTGCCGAGACAGGAAATCGACGCCTGGGCGGAGAACTTCCTTCACGCGCGGCCTCACGGGGGTGAAAGCGTGGCCATGCTCAGGAGCCGGGTGAGCGCGGCGCTCGCGGAGTGGTCGGCGCGAGACGAACCCATCGTGATCGTCACCCACGCCGGGGTGATCAAGGCCGCCAGTGCCGAAACCGGCGATCCGGTGTGGGATTTCAAGGTTCCGATCGATTTTGGTGGCATCATTGCCCTGCCGGATGCCGGTTCAGACCCGGCCGGGAGATAGAACCATGACTGACGCTCGAGAGCACACCGAAAAGATGAAGGTCCAGCAGACCGCCCACCGCAAGCGGGTGGCGGCGGCGGCGGCCGCGGGTCGCGGCCTGGTGCTGGTGTACACGGGGGATGGCAAGGGCAAGTCGAGTTCGGCCTTCGGTGTCATCGTCCGTGCCCTCGGATGGGGACAGCGGGTGGGCGTGGTGCAATTCATCAAGGGCAAGTGGAAAACCGGGGAACGCCAGTTTTTCTCGAGATTCGAAGACCGGATCGACTGGCGCACCATGGGCGAGGGGTTCACCTGGGATACCCAGGACCTCGATCGCGACACGGCCGTTGCGCAGGCGGCATTCGACAAGGGCCGCGCGATGCTCGAGAGCGGCGACTACGACCTGGTGGTGCTGGACGAGATCAACATCGCCCTGCGGTACGGTTACCTGTCGGAAACCGCCGTCATGGAGGGACTCAGGGCGCGGTCGGCGCGCACCAGCGTGATCCTGACCGGAAGGGACGCGAAGCCGGGGCTGTGCGAGTACGCCGATCTGGTCAGCGAGATGCGGGCGGTGAAGCATCCGTTCGAGGCGGGGATCAAGGCGGTTCGGGGCATCGACTTCTGATCCCACAGGAATTTCGCGATCGGGTGGGGCGAGTTGACAGGTGCCTGACCATTTTCCGACAATGCAAGCAGATGGCGCTGCCCGGTAGGGCGGCCAAGAGGGAACTCGGTGCAATTCCGAGGCTGTACCCGCAACTGTAAGCCGGGAGCTTGAGGCCCACAGGCCACTGGAGATTTCTCCGGGAAGGCGGCCAAAAAGCGATGATCGGCGAGCCAGGAGACCTGCCATCGCGTCGTTCGTTCGTGGGTCGGGCACATTGCCCGCGAACGGGAGCGAGCATCGGGGAGTGTCCCGGTGCCCCTTCTCCCTGGTAACGACATGCAACAAGGGCCGCGCCCCGCGGACACTTGCCGTCGTCGGGGCCGGAGTTGTCATTCGGTGCGCCCACTGGGTGCGGGAAGGGAAGATGATGCGCGCTCTCTGGATTTCAGGACTGGCCGTTCAGGCACTTCAGCTCACGTTCGCCCAGGCTCAATCGCCGGACGGCGGCGAAGAAACAGACATCGACACGATCGTCGTCACCGGAACGCGGATCGAACAGACCACCGCGGAGGCGGGGTCGACCGTGCGGGTCATCGATGCCGACAGGCTGGAAGATCTCGGTTTCGACCAGGCGCTCGATGCCATCGCCACCACGCCGGGAGTGACGATTAACCAGAATGGCCCCTTCGGGGGTTCCGCCACCGTGCGCATTCGCGGCGCCTCCAGCGACCAGACGCTGGTGTTGATCGACGGCGTGTCGGTCAACGATGCGTCGTCGCCGGGCGGCGGGTTCAACTTCGCCCGCCTGGATACCGCGCACATCGAGCGGATCGAAATTCTGAGCGGCCCGCAATCCACGCTCTGGGGTACGGATGCCATCGGCGGCGTGGTTTCCATCATCACCAAGCGGCCGGGCGAAGGCTTGAGCGGCGGACTCTTCGGCCAGTCGGGTACGTTCGGCGCCTTCCGGGGCGGCGCCTCCGTCAGCCATGGCGGCGACGCCGGGGATTTCAGGCTCGCGGCTACCCAACAGGCGACCGACGGCATATCCAAGGCCGACGAGCGCAACGGCAACACGGAGGACGACGGTTTCGATTCCCTGACCCTGTCCGCGCAGGGCGGGCTGAATCTGCCGGGCGGGGCGCGCATCGACACCAGCGTGCTGTGGAACGACGCCCAGGCGGAATTCGACAGCTTCCGTTCCGGTGCACAGGGCAGCGTCGGCGACGGCGATGAAGTCAGCGAGACGATGGAGCAATCGGCGCATGTCGCACTGACGGCGCCCTTGTTCGGCGGGCGACTCGACAATAGCCTGTTGATCGGGCGCGCCCAGATCGATCGGCAGAACCTGAGCAACGGCTCCCCCAGCTTCGATGCCCAGGGCGACCGCACGCTGTTCCGCTACCAGGGCACCCTGGACATCGACCCGCGCAACACCCTGGCCGCCGGCGCCGAACGCGAGGAATCTACGGCCAACGTCAGCCGCAGCGCGCTCAACGGACTGTTCGCCCTATACGAATTCAGGCCTGCCGACGTGCTCACGCTTACCGGCGGAGTGCGCTCCGACGATCACGATCGCTTCGGGTCGGAGACCACCGCCCGATTTGCCGCCTCGTATCGACCCTCCTCCGCCGTGACGCTGCGGGGCAGTTGGGGAGAGGGCTTCAAGGCACCCACGATCTTCCAGTCGACATTCTTCTGTTGCGGCGCCACGGCGGCCAACGAAGCGCTCCGGCCGGAACGGTCCGAGGGCATCGAAGCTGGCATCGACTGGCGGACAGCCGGGGGCCGCGCCCAGGCCAGTGTCACGCTGTTTCGCCAGGATACGGAGGATCTGATCAGTTTCTCCTTTGGCGTCGGCGGCTACGAGAACATCGCCGAAGTCGAATCCGAGGGGGTCGAAGTCTCCGCACGCTGGGTCCTCCACGAGTACTTCGAATTGCAGGCGGACTACGCCCGGATCGAGGCGACGGAGGGCAGCGGCAATCCGCTGCGGCGGCTGCCTAAGCACTCGGGCGACCTGCTGCTCGACTTCGATCCACCCGGCGCGTTCACAAGTACCCTGCTGGTGCGCTACAACGGCAGCGAAACGGACGGGGGCGGCGTCGAACTCGATGCCTGGACCCGGGTGGACGTCAACGCCCGATACGAGCTGTCCGATCGCTTCGAGGTGTATGGACGCATCGAGAACCTGTCGGATGTCCATTATCAGCAGATTCTCGGTTACGGAACGCCCGGGCGGTCCGGCTGGGTGGGCGCGCGGTGGCAGTACTGAGCCGAACTGCCGAAGCGTCCTGGCGCGGCGGCCCGGTGGCGGTCGCGTCCCCATCGTCCTGCACAACCGCAGGCCCGGGTGCATGGCTCGCCGCCGCCATGGCGGCGGCGCTCGGCGGATGCGGCGCCGATTTGCCCGAACCGCCTTCAAGCGACCACCGCCCCCAGCGCATCGTCAGTCTCGACTTCTGCGCCGATCAGTATGTGCTCAAGTTCGTGGAAAGGGAGCGCATTCTGGCCTTGTCGCCGGATGCCGAACGCGAGTTCTCCTACATGCGCGGCCAGGCGGCGGGGCTTCCCACGGTTCGACCGGTGGCCGAGGATGTCATCATTCTCGACCCCGACCTCGTGGTGCGTGCCTACGGCGGCGGACCCCAGGCGGCGGTGATGTTCCAGCGCGCCGGCGTACCGGTGCACAACGTGCCCTGGGCCGAAAGCATCGAAGACGTCACCGGGGTGGTTCTGGAAACGGCCAGCGCGCTCGGGTCGGCGGACCAGGGTCAGGCTGCCGCCGCGGAAATGCAGGCGCGCCTGGCGGCGCTGCCCTCCCTTGTGCAGGATGTGGAAGCGCTCTACATGACGCCCGCCGGAGTGACATCCGGCCCCGGTTCACTGGTCCACGAGATCTTCGTGGCGGCCGGGCTTGAAAACTTTCAAACGCGGCCGGGCTGGCGGCCGATCCCGCTGGAGCGACTGGCCTACGAACGACCGGATCTCATTGTTCCGGCCTTCTTCGACAATCTGACCAATCACCCGCACGCATGGAGTCCGATGCGCCATCCCGTGGCACGATCACAACTTCAGGCGCGTGAGACGATCCCGATACAGGGCGCCTGGACAGCCTGCGGCGCCTGGTTCCTGATGGATGCCGTGGAGGCGCTGGCTGCGGGCGCGGCGGGCTGAACCGGGGGAATTGCTACTGCGGGCGCCAATGCATGCGAAGCAAGACAGCAGATCCGAATCATGCGGGCTAAAGCTGCAGCGCTGAACCGTGCGAATTGAATTCGCGGCGCTGACCCTGGCCTGTGCGGCGGCGCTGTTCGCTGCCTGCCTGCTTGGCTCCACGCCCATGGAGGTGGAGCGGGTCATGGCGGCGCTGGTGGGCGGCGGCGAACCGGGGGACCGTTTGGTGGTCATGCAGATTCGGTTACCGCGCGCGCTGACCGCCTTCGCCGTGGGCGTGGCACTGGGCGCCAGCGGCGCGGCCCTGCAGGGGCTGCTTCGCAACCCGCTGGCCGAACCGGGCGTGCTCGGCATCTCCGCGATGGCTTCCCTGGGGGCGACCGGGGCGCTGTACTACGGTTTCGCCGCACTGAGCGCCTGGGCGATGCCCACCGCGGCGATCGTCGGCGCGCTCGCCGGGACCGCGTTGATCGCTTTCGCGGCACTGCGAACCTCCTCGGCAGTCACGCTCATCCTCATCGGCGTGGGCCTGTCCAGCTTTGCGGCCGCGGCCATGAACCTGATGATGAACCTGGCGCCGAATCCGTTTTCCCTGGCGGACATGATCAACTGGATGCTCGGATCTGTCGCCAACCGAAGCCTGCTGGACCTGGGATTCGCCGCGCCGTTCCTGATCGTGGGGCTGGGCATTCTTTTCGCGACGCGGCGCGGCCTGTCGGCGCTGACACTCGGGGAAGAGGCCGCCAGCGGTGTCGGGTTGAACCTGCGACACCAGCGGCTGGCGATCGTGATCGGTACGGGCCTTGCCACCGGCGCGGCGGTCGCGCTCGCCGGTGTCATCGGCTTTGTGGGCATCGTCGCGCCGCACATCGTGCGGCCCATGGTGAGTCACGACCCGGCGCGCTCGCTGTTGCCGTCCGCACTGCTGGCCGGGTTGATCCTGGTGCTGGCGGATATCGGTGTGCGGCTGATGCCCACGGCCGCCGAACTCAAGCTCGGCGTCGTGGCGGCCCTCGTCGGGGCGCCGGCCTTTGTCTGGATCGCCATGCAGCGGCGCACCGTCCGTGATTGAGGCGGCCGCGCAGATGGACTCACGGAGTTCCGCGCAGGGCCAGGATGCGCAGGGCCTCTACGCGCAGAACCTGACCGTCACCGCCGGCGGTGCGACGCTGGTACGGGACGCCACGTTCCACTTGCGGCCCGGTGAACTGGTCGTCCTGCTCGGTCCCAACGGCGCGGGCAAGACCAGCCTGCTCAGGGGCGCCATCGGCGTGACACCGCGCGCGTCCGGCTGGGCTCGAATCGACGGAGAAGACACCACCCGCATGGCCCCTCGGCACCGGGCGCGGCGGCTGGCCTACCTGCCCCAGAATCGCCCCCTGGCCTGGCCGAACCCGGTTCGGGACGTGGTCGCGTTGGGCCGCTTTTCCCACGGTGCCGCGCTGGGGCGGCTGCGGGGCACCGACCGACAGGCCGTAAAACGCGCGCTGGCCTCGTGCGATCTCGAACCGCTGGCCGGCCGTTCCACCGCGACATTGTCCGGCGGCGAACTGGCTCGGGTGCACTGCGCCCGGGCGTTTGCCGCCGAAGCGCCGCTGTTGATCGCCGATGAGCCGGTCGCGGAGCTCGACCCTTACCACCAGTTTCGGGTCATGGACCTGATCAGGGACTTTGTGAACCATGGCGGCGGCGCCCTGGCCGTGCTCCATGACGTGGTGCTTGCCAGGCGCTACGCGGACCGGCTCATCTGGATGAAGGATGGGCGCATCGTCGCCGACGGGCCGCCCGCTGCCACGTTGAGCGCGTCGCGGCTCGCGGAGATCTACGGTGTGCGCGGCCGCGTCGAGGGCGATCGCGTGGAGATGGAGGGACCGTTGTGATCAGGTCTGCGCCGGCAGTTTTGCTCCGGTTGCCGGCGCGCTGACGCGAAAGGAAATGGGTTTTTCCATGCAAGTAGTGAACCCGGCGGCGCCAGCCCGCGGACGCGCGGGAGCAAGAGGAGAGGACGTGCATTTTCCAGGTTGTTCCATGGAAGTTCGCGGCTAATGCGCGCCAGGGCCTTGATGGTGCAGGGCACCGGCTCCGATGTGGGCAAGTCCCTCGTCGTCGCCGCGCTGTGCCGCATCGCCCGCCGGCGCGGGGTCCGGGTCGCGCCGTTCAAACCCCAGAACATGTCCAACAACGCGGCGGCCTGCGCCGGTGGCGAGATCGGCCGCGCCCAGGCACTGCAGGCGCTGGCCGCCGGTCTTCCGCCCGAAGTGGACTTCAACCCCGTGCTGCTCAAACCGGAGACGGACCGCCGGGCGCAGGTGGTCGTACAGGGCAAGGCGGTGGACAGCATGGAAGCCGCCGACTACATGGCTCGGCGGGGCGCCCGCATGGACGCGGTGCTGTCGAGTTTCGAGCGGCTGGCAAACGCATACGAACTGATCGTCGTGGAAGGGGCCGGCAGCCCCGCCGAAGTCAACCTTCGGGCCGGCGACATCGCCAACATGGGATTCGCACGGCGGGTCGAAATTCCCGTGTGCGTGGTCGGCGACATCGACAAGGGCGGCGTGATCGCCAGCCTGGCCGGTACCCAGGCTGTGTTGTCGCCGGAAGATGCGGCGTCGATCCAGGGCTTCATGATCAACAAGTTCCGGGGTGACCCCGCGTTATTCGATGACGGGGTGAGTGCCATCGAGGCGCACACCGGGTGGCCCTGTTTCGGAGTGATCCCCTGGCTGTCCTGCGCGGCGGGTCTGCCCGCAGAGGATGCCGTGGTGCTCGACGACGCCCCGCACCATGCGGGAGACGAACTGCGGGTCGTCGCGCCCATGCTGTCGCGCCTGGCCAACTTCGACGACGCGGATCCGCTGCGGCTGGAGCCGGGGGTCGACTTTCGCTGGATACCGCCGGGACGACCCCTGCCCCGGGACGCTGACGTGGTCATTCTTTTCGGCACCAAGTCCACGCTGGGAGACCTGGAATTCCTCCGCGCCCAGGGCTGGGACCATGACATCCTCGCCCATGCCAGGGCCGGCGGCCGTGTATTGGGGCTTTGCGGCGGTTTCCAGATGCTTGGCGCCGGGATCGAGGATGCGGAGGGTGTGGATGGCCGGGCGGGCCAGGCCCCCGGGCTCGGCCTGCTCGATGTCCATACCGCAATGACGGGCTCCAAGGCCGTGCGGCCGGTTGAAGGGCGTTGCGTGAGCACCGGGTTGCCCGTATCCGGCTACGAAATCCATGTCGGCCGGACCACCGGCGGCGACTGCGCGCGGCCCATGTTCGACCTCGGCGGACTGCCCGACGGGGCGCGTTCCGCCGATGGCCTGATCGAGGGCAGCTATGTGCACGGCGTCTTCACCGAAGATGAATTCAGGCGCGAATGGTTAAGGCGTGCGGGAGCGGAAGGGCGTTCGAGCCTGGACTATGGAGCCGCCGTCGAAGCGGCGCTTGACGCGTGGGCCGACGGCGTCGAGCGGGCCGTCGATGTCGATGCGTTGCTGGCGTGCGCGGTGAGCCCATCCTTGCAGCGGGCGGACTCGTCATGACAGCCGTCTTCGGCGGCGCATCGCTCATGCTTGCGGCCTGGCTCGTCGAAGTACTGTTCGGCTATCCGGATTGGCTGTACCGGCGCATCCGGCACCCGGTGGTCTGGCTGGGAGCGCTGATCGACGGGCTCGACCGGTCGCTTAACCGACCAACCCTTGGCCACGCCCGGCGCTACGTCCTGGGCATGGGGGCGACGATCACGGCGGTCGTGCTCGCAGCCTGCCTGGGTGTGGCAACGTCGGCGCTGTTGCCGGCATCGGCAGCGGGTTTTTGGGCGCAAGCGGTCATTGCCTCGAGCCTGATCTGCTCCCGCAGCCTGTACCACCACGTCGCTGCCGTATCCGGCCCACTGGCGGAGGGCGACCTCACCGGCGCTCGTGCCGCGGTGGCGCACGTTGTCGGTCGGGAGACCGCGGAACTGCCGCCCGAGGGCGTCGCGCGCGCCGCCCTGGAGAGTCTTGCCGAAAGCACGTCCGACGGGGTGGTCGCGCCGCTGTTCTGGGGTGTCGTGTTCGGTCTGCCCGGGTTGGCGGCGTACAAGGCCGTCAACACGCTGGATTCGATGATCGGCCATCGCGACGCGCGTTACGCGGCGTTCGGAGGCTTCGCTGCGCGCCTCGACGACGTGGCGAATTTCCTCCCGGCGCGACTGACCGGGCTCCTGGTCGCGGCGGCGAGTCTCAGGCCCGGGGCCTTCGCCGTGATGTGGCGCGACGCGCGCCGACATCGCTCGCCCAATGCCGGATGGCCCGAGAGCGCGGCCGCCGGTGCGCTCGGGGTGCGGCTTTCGGGCCCGCGGAGCTATGCAGGTGCCGAATCGGCAGAACCCTGGCTCAACGCCCGAGCCGCCGACCCCGGACCGAATGACTTGCGTAGCGGTCTGGCGCTCTACTGCAAGGCGCTTTCCCTCGCCGCGCTGGTGCTGGTCTGCATTGCAGCGTCGCGACCGACCCCATGAATCCCGTCGAGCTACACGGCGGTGCCCTTGATGCCATGCGGCGCCTGTTTCCGGACGCGCCGCAACCCTGGGTGGACTTGTCCACGGGTATCAACCCCTGGCCATGGCCTGCCCGGGAAGGTCATTTCCAGGGTCTCGACAGGCTGCCCACCAAAGAGGACTACGCACGCTGTGCTGCGGCCATGACGGAAGCCTTCGGCGCGCCGGAACACGTGATTCTTGCAACCCCCGGGAGCGAATTGCCGATTCGGTTGCTGCCGAGCGCCATCGCTCCGCGACGGGTTGCCATCCTGGCGCCGAGCTACGGCGACCATGCGCGCGTCTGGCGTGCCGCAGGATGCGAAGTGCTCGAAACGCCCGACCCCCTGGCAGAGGCCGACTCGGCGGATGCAGTGGTGATCTGCAATCCGAACAACCCGGACGGGCGTCGATTCGAACCGGATGAAGTCGAGGCAGCGCATCGCCGCCTGACCGAGCGCGGCGGCTGGCTGGTCATCGATGAAGCGTTTGCGGATCTTGAACCCGACCTGAGCCGGGCGAAGCAAGGCGGATCCGATCATTTGCTGGTGCTGCGCTCCATCGGCAAGTTCTACGGACTGGCAGGCCTGCGCCTCGGTGCCCTGATTGCCCCCGTGGACGTGCTCGAACGCATGCAGGCCCTTCTGGGCGTCTGGAGCGTGTCGACCCCGGCGCTCGCCATCGGCGCCGCCGCGTACTCGGACCGGGCCTGGCAAACAGCGACGCGGCGCCGGCTCGCGGAGGCACGGAGGCGTCTCGACGAACTGCTGGAGGAACGACAGTGCCGCGTGGTGGGCGGTACCGATCTGTTTCGATACGTGGATGTGGCGGACGCCAACGGACTCTGGCAGCAATTGGCCCGCCGGGGCATCTACGTTCGCCGCTTCCCCTGGACACCCCGCCACTTGCGAATCGGGCTCCCAGGAACCGCCGACGAGGAGCATCGGCTCAGGGAGGCGCTCAGCCCTTGAGCACCATTGGCAGTCCCGCGACCATGAATTCGACCCGTTGGCAGGTGGCCGCGACGGCCTGGTTCAACGAGCCCTGGGCATCGCGGAACTCGCGACCGAGCGGCGTGCCCGGCACCAGGCCCATGCCCGTCTCGTTGGATACCAGGATGACCGACCCGGGTGGTCGGGCGAGAAACCGGGTGAGCGCAGCCGTTTGCGCATCCACATCACGACCGTAATGCATCAGGTTCGAAAGCCACAACGTCAGGCAGTCGACGACGGCGACTCGATCCGGCGAAGCGGCGGCCTCGAGCGCTTCGACAAGTTCCAGTGGCGCCTCCACGGTGCTGAATCCCGACCCGCGATCGACACGATGACGTTCGATGCGCTCGGCCATCTCCGCATCCGACGCCTCGGCGGTGGCGACGAAAACACGGTCAGGGGCCATGTCCCGGGCCAGTTCAAGGGCCCGATAACTCTTTCCCGATCGCGCACCGCCAAAAATAAGGATGGGACTTATATACACAGGTTGACAGCTCACGCCGCCCTCCGTTCGCATACATGTTGACGGTTCTTCGGAGTGGCCAGCGCCAACGCTCCTCGCCGTCCAGCCGCGCCTGTCGCCGACGCCATGATATTCAACGCGGCATTCACGTCCGCGTTGCCCTTGTGCCCGCAATGGACGCACTCGAATTCGGATTGAGACCTGCGGTTCGCCGGATCGACCCTGCCGCAACGCCTGCACGTCTGGCTGGTGTACATGGGCGGAACAGCCTCCACGCGCGCCGCCTTGTACTCGAGCATCCGTCGCAGTTGCGACCAGCCCGTATTCAGGATTTCCCGGTTGAGCCCCGCTTTCTGCCCGACGTTGCGGCCCGGACGCTCCGCCGAACCCCTGGCGGACCGGGTCATGGCCTTCGTCTTCAGGTCCTCGATGGCCAGCAGCCCGGCGGTGCCTGCGAGAATCCGGCTTGTCTCGTGGTGCCAGCGATGGCGCACCGTGGCGATTCGCCGTTGAGTGCGGGCGAGGCGGTGGCGGGCCCGATTGCGGCGGTTGGAGCCTTTTCTGCGCCTCGCCACCATGCGCTGATAGCGGCGCTTGCGCGCTTGCAATCTCGCCATGTCCGGCATGCGAAGCAGATCGCCGGTGGACGCCGCCACCTGCCCGCAGTTCATGTCCACGCCGAGGGCGAGCCCGTTGTCCGGACGGGCCACCGCAGATACCTTGTAGACAATCACGCAGTACCACTTCCCGTTCACGCGCTTGACCGTCGCCTTGACCGGAGGGAATCCGGCATGGGGGTTGCCGCCCCGGCGCGACAGCCTGACCTGCCCCACCTTCGGCACACTCAACACACCGTCGCGCACGCGCACGTTCTGCGGGAGGGTGAAGCTGTCGTCGCCGCGCCGTGCCTTGAACCGGGGGAACCCGCCGCCGGCGAACGCGCGTGTCCATGCCTCCGCCTGGTACTTCAGCGCGTACCGAACGGGCACGTACGGCAACCGTTGCAGCCACGGCGTCTCGCGCCGTAGCGCGGTGAACCGCACGCCCATGGAATGAAAGCTCACCGACGGCGGGGACGGTTTATCGACGACAAGCCCCGCGTCGAACAGTGCCTTGCGGAGCGTGTAGGTCGCGTAGTCCCGTCGATTGCGGGCGAGGAAATGGTTCCACACGTACCGGCAAGCGCCGGCGGTCCGAAGGAGCTTCCGATGCCTGGCCCGCGTTCCGGGATGAAGCCGATACGTGACGGATCGGAATTCGGTGGCATCGTTCATGCGGCGGATGCTACCTTCCTCCCGCAGGCATTGGAACGTTCAAATGTGGTCCTTTCGGCCAATTTGTCAACCTATGTATATAAGTCCCCTGACATTCAGGAGTGAGGCCAGCAATTTGATCGTCTCCGGAAACGACAGAAAACGCAATCCACGCGAGGCAAAACGCTTGCGGACTCATTGCGAAAGGCTTGACGGCATGGGGAGTCTGCTCCGTGACGGTTAGCGCCGCTGTGCTTGAATCCTTTGGGCTCACCGGCGGGAAACTGACGCGGTTTGAGTCCGGACTGATCAACAGGAGTTGGCGGGTCGACACACCAGCCGGCGAAAGTTTCGTGCTGCAGTGGATCAATCCCATGTTCCCCGCCACCATCAACCATGACATCGACGTGGTCACCAGGCATCTTAGGGACAAGGGCATGCGCACGCCGCTGATCGTGCCGACCGGCGACGGCGAACCGGCCCTGGTGGCGTCGGACGAAGTCTGGCGCGTGCTGACGTTCATGCCCGGAGTTTCCAGGGACACTCTCGAAGTTGCCCGGCAGGCCTTCGAGGCCGGCGCTCTGCTGGGGCGATTTCACAGGACCGTAAGCGATCTCGAACACGCTTTCTCCAACCCGCGCCTGGGCGTCCATGACACCGACGCGCATCTGGCCAACCTGGAACGCGCATGCAGTTCCCACGGGGACCACCCGCAATACGACCGGGTGGCGCCGCTCGCGGAACGGATCCTGGACCTGGCCGGACGGCTTCCCGGGCTACCGCTGACCAATGAACGAATCGTTCACGGCGACCCGAAGATTTCCAATTTCATCTTTGATCCCGACACCGACGATGCCCTCTGCCTCGTAGACCTGGATACGGTGGCATCCATGCCGATCCTTCTCGAACTGGGCGACGCGTTCCGCTCCTGGTGCAATCCCCTGGGTGAAGACACTCGCGAAACGACTTTTTCCGTTCCGCTGTTCCGGGCTGCGTTGAGCGGCTATGCGCGCGCAGCCCGGAACCTGCTGTGCGAGGATGAGTGGCGGGCGCTGCCGGGCGCCACGCTGACCATTGCACTGGAACTGGCCGCGCGATTTGCAGCGGATGCGCTCGAGGAAAACTACTTCGGCTGGGATGCTGACCGCTACGAGACCGCCTCCGAGCACAACCAGGTTCGCGCCGCCGGCCAACTGCGCGTGGCCGAGAATGTGCACATGAAATGGCACGAGTTGGCAGACGCGGTCAGCGGCGAGTGCTGACCGACCAAACTCGTGCTCCATAAGAATTGCAGATTAATTCCTGTCTTTCGGGAGGAGATATCTTGCATCCATGGACTGTCAGTAATAGCATGGAATCCGTGCTATTGTGCTATGCATGATCCGGTCTTTCTCCGATCAGGGTACCGAAGATGTGTTCAACGGCACCAACACCGCGCGAGCACGACGCGCCTGTCCACAATCGCTGTGGTCCGTGGCAGCGAGAAAACTTGATCTTCTGGATTCTGCCGAGACCCAGGAGGATCTGCGGGTCCCACCTGGAAATAGACTGGAGGCGCTCACCGGCGACCGGGAGGAACAGCACAGTATTCGGATCAACGAACAGTATCGCATCTGCTTCCGATGGACCGAGGAAGGGCCATCCGAGGTTGAGATCGTAGACTACCACCGCTGAAATGAGGGTAAGGAAATGGTTCGTATACCCACTCACAGAGAACCGACGCATCCCGGCGAAATGCTGCTGCGGGAGTTTCTTGAGCCAATGTCACTCACACAGAGAGATTTGGCTACCGGCATTCGCGTACCGTACCAACGGGTCAATGAAGTCGTCCACAAGCGCAGAGGGGTGACTCCCAGCACGGCTCTTCGACTGGGCAAATTCCTTGGGACCTCACCCTCATTCTGGATGAATCTTCAGCTCCGCTGGGATCTCTACCACGCAGAGCGTTCCGAGGCGCAGCAATTGGGGGAAATTCGCCAAGTTTCGCTGGCGCTGTAGCGGACGCCCCCCACCCAATGTCATTGCCCGCAAAACTATCGTCCTATTCGATCCTCAGGGCTGCGTTCAGAGTGCATTACACTTGGTAAGATCCTGGAAAACATAAGCGAGAAATTCCCATGATCCGCATCAGCACGTTTTTCTTCCTGTCGATTCCCCTGGCGGCAAACGCTCATCACTCGGTGGCCGCATTCTACGATCCGGATGCCACAAGCGAGATCGCCGGAACCATCACCGAAGTCAACTGGGTGAATCCGCATATCAGTTTCACGTTGGAATCGATCAACGACGACAACGAGGTGGACACCTGGATGATCGAATCGGGTGCCGCAAACGGCATGGCCAGAAACGGGATCTCACGGGATGTGCTCGAGGTGGGGACGGACGTCACCGTTGTCGGACGGCCCTCGAGTCGCGGCCAGATGGCACTGTATGCCTCATCCGTGCGCCGCGCCGACGGTGAGAGCATTGCCTTGCGCGGCGTGGGCTCGCGCCCCGACCTGCTTCAGGCATCGGCGGGGCCGGAACCCGAAGGGATCTTCCGCGTCTGGTCCCGCGGGCAGGCCTTCGGCGATCACATCAATGACTCGCCCACCGGTTTCGAACTCCCGTACACGCCCCAGGCCCAGACCGCCCGGGACCGATACGACCCGGTGACGGACGATACCGCCCTGAAGTGCATCCAGCAGGGCATGCCCGGCATCATGGACAACCCCTATCCCATCGAGTTCGTCGACGACGGTGACGATATCGAACTGCGGGTGGAAGAGTGGTCCGTCGTGCGCACGATCCACATGTCCGGCTACGACGATCCCGAGAGCCAGGTGTTTACCCGTCAGGGCTATTCGGTCGGCCGCTGGGAAGACGACACGCTGGTCGTGCACACCTCCAAGATCGACTGGCCGTTCTTCGACGATGTCGGGACACCTCAGAGCATGGATGTGGACATCGTCGAGCGCTTTGCGCTGAGTCCCGACGCAGACCGCCTTGACTACGAGATTACGGTCACCGATCCGGCAACCTTCACGGAGACCATTTCGCTGGACGGTTACTGGGCATGGGTTCCGGGCGAGGAAGTCAAGACTTACCAGTGCACGCCCTGGTTCTGAGCGCGGGATCGGCTACCTGAACCGTCGGCGGGCGCAACGGGCCGGCTGACAGCGCGAGGAAAAGTCCCGCTGCGCTCGACCGGCGCTGCGGGACTCGTACCACCGGCTGCCAGGCCCGACCTGGCATGCTTGGCCGCTCGCCATTATTCGGCGGTCAAGGATTCATAGACCCCCTGAACATTCATCGCCCGCCAGGCATCGTACTGCGCCCAATCGCTGTAGTCCTCCATGAGCACGGCCGCCTGGGCCTCTTCGAGGCTCATGCCGGCATCCACCGCCTCGGTCACGGCCGCCAACAGCTCTTCCAGGTAGCGGGTGGTGTCGTCGACATCGGACTTGGTTCCGATCGGGCCGTGGCCCGGTATCACAAAGTCGTAGCCCAGGGCGGCCTGAAGGTGATGATTGGCATCGATCCAGGTACTGATCGGCCCCCACCCATTCATGGTCTGGAACGGGACGCGTCGCACATTGACGAAGTCCACCGCGAACACGGCCCGCTCGGCCGGGAAGTGAATGATGGAAGAATCGTTGCTGTGACTCGGGAGTGCGTGGATCATTTCCACGGTCTTGTTGCCGAGGGTCACGCTGGTCAAGTCGGAGTACGTTCGATCCGGCGGCCTTACTTCCGCGAAAATCTCATTGCCCTCTTCGGCGGCCAGGTTCACCAGCGTGTTTTCGTGACCGATAAATTCCGCGGTGTCCTCGAAGACCGCACCGCCCGACGCATGGTCGTCGTGGTAGTGACTGTAGAGCACATAGCGCACGGGGACCCCGAATCGTTCGTCCAATTCACCCTTGAGCCAGTTGGCAAAGTCCGTGCTGATGGGGTCGGTGAGGATGATTCCTCCACCCGTCACCAGGAACACGTTGTGGTGGGCGTTGTTCGTGGCCCGATACAGATCTCCCGTGACGTTGACGATTTCCCGGAAGGGCTCATCCTGCGCCAGGGCCGGTGGGCCCGACACCAGTGCGAGGGCGCCCACTACGAATACGGTCCGTTTGATATTCATGCCGTCTCCTCCTGTCTCCAATTCCGTTGATCTTATTTTACGAGATTCCGCGAGATCGTGATCCGAGTGTACTGCTTCCCGGTGTACGCAAAAACTTTCAAACCCGTAGCTATCCGTTCGAAGCCGCGCTCGAGCCTTTGTCGAATGCCGTATTCCACGGCAGCGTGGCTGGCGCGGGCAATGGCGGGCGCACATCGGTAGCGACAGCGTGCTGGCAGCGCGATCACGCCTTTTCCGCGAGAAAATCGGACTGCGGATTTTCAGGAAATTCCAAAGCCAGGGATGCAGGCGCTGATGATTGCTCCGTTTCGCTTTCGCGCGGTCGAACCTTCAACTCCGGTGAGGGAAGCTGCGGGCGGCGCTGCCCGCCGTCCTGGACGAGTGGCGTGAATTCTTCGGCGGTCGGACGGGAGCACGGTGATGCAATCGCGTAGGGCGCCTCCCGGTTCCGTGGCAAAGGCTGAATCACGGGCTCGAAGCGGGCGCGCGCACCCAGCAGATATTCTTCGGAAAGCTCGCAGCAAACCCATTGGCGACTCAGGTTCTCTGCTACAACCCCGGTTACGCACGAACCGGCAAAAGGATCGGCCACAACATCACCGGGGTCGGTCAGAAAACGAATGAAGTACTCCGGAATCTGCGCGGGAAAGCGGGCGGGATGGATCGCGATGTTTTCCGCACGGCAGTGGTCCTGATACCGGCCATTGGATTCCGTGTTCGCCACCGCCAACAGGTTCGGAGGGACAGCACCGCCGTTATCCCTTTGAAATTTACTGGAAATATCGTGTCCAGACGGTCGGAGTTTCGCCTTGTAACCATTCTTCAGCAATTGTTGCATCGACTTGCTGTAGGGCTGAAGAACGCGCCGATTGCTGGCTCTGGGATACGGCGTCGGCGAGAGCCACCAGACGGTATTCACGGCATCCTTGACCCGCACCCGCCTCACGTTGACCCATTCAGCGGGAGTCGGCAACTTGGAAGGGTTCCACCAGTAGTGCTCCTGGCAAAGATGGAAGCCGAATTCCTCGACAAGCATGATCAAGAGCTTGAAATGATACAGGCTCCTGGTCGGCTGTCCCGGTACCCACGCGCCTCCGATGTCAATGACCAAGCTACCCGTGCGCTTGAGTACTCGCCGAAATCCTTCGGCGAACGGGCGAAACCAATCGCAGTACCGATCAGCATCCTCGTTTCCGTACGTTTTTTTCCGAACGAGGCCGAACGGCGGGCTAGTCATGATCAGGTCCACGCTCTCGGGCGCAGCCTTGTTGAACAGGTAACTGCGAGAATCGCCCCAGAGGATTTCTCCCAGCCGCGTGCGGTGAAATTCCCGCAACAAGTCCGCCGGATAGTCGCTTGGGTCCACACGGTGGTCACTTGATCGATCACCGGTCTGCTCCCTGTTCGCAGCATGCAGAAAACGAACATATTCGCTGAGGCTCTTGAATCCCTCGCATGCGGCGGCGGCTTCGAATTCGGAACGCTCCTCTTCCGTCAGCCTGATGTTCGTCATCTTCGTTCGGGGATGCTCTACCCTCGGTCGTGCCATGAGTTCTCTCCGGGAGCTATACGCCAATCGCAATACCAAGAATCTGTTCGCTCAATCAGTTTCTGTAAAACGAAAATCAAACACGTGTATTGTAAAACAACAAAGATATACGGTACACGCTGCCCGCGCTTGCCGAGATCGCCGGGAATATTGACGCCGATGGCGGCTGGAATCGCGTGGCGGCACGAACCGCAGCTTGGTGGACAAGCCCGCATGCTCGCGTTCGGTGACGCAGTTCACGACCGGTGACACTCCGGTGACAATTTCCCGCCGCCCCGTCCGTAACCTGATGCCCATGCTGGAAGAACTCGGCATTGTTGGCATTTCCTGGCGTCGGCACGGCAGTGAAAACCTTTCGCGGTTCGCCCTCCCCAAGTCCGCCGATCGGCTGCGGCGCCTGCGCGACTTTGCCCGCAGCACCGGCCTGTCGGAACTCGCCTACCTGGAAACCTGCAACCGGGTGGAGGTCATTTTTGCGCGCAGCTCCTCGGCGGCGGGCGATGCCGCCCGCGACGATGTCCGCCCACAGGCCTACGAACTGCTGACCGGGCGGACACCTGCCTCGGGCGAGGCCGAACGCACTCTCAAGGCATGGCGGGGCGAAGGCGCCTGCGAACACCTGTTCCTGGTGGCGGCCGGGCTGGATTCTGCGGCAGTGGGCGAAGTGGAGATCGTCGGGCAGGTCCGCGCCTGCCGTGATCTCGCATCCGAACTGGGATTGAGCGGACCGCGGTTGGAACTGCTTTTCGCCGAGGCCCTCGGCATTGCAGCCCAGGTGCGCGGCGCGACCCGCATCGGACAGGGTCGCGTATCGCTGGCCGAGGTGGCGGTGGCGGGGATCCGCGAGCGCCTCCGGCGCACGCCCGGGGCCGTGGCGCTGGTGGGTGTTTCGGCCATGACCGAGCGCACGGCACGTTCCCTGGCCAAGTCGGAAACGCCGTTGATCTTCGTCAATCGAACGCTGGCCAAGGCCCGGGCGGCCGCAGAACCTTACTCTGCCGAAGCCATGCCTCTCGACAGTTTCATGTGCGATCCACCCGGGGTGGAGGCCGTACTCAGTTCCGCCGGCGCCCCCGAACCGCTGTTGACGGAACCCGCGCTCGAGCGGATCGCCGCGAAAACGCCCTCCGGCCAGTCCCCGCTCTTCGTCGACATGGCGGTACCGGAAAACATCGACAGCCGCGCCTGCCGCAAGCTCGGACTGCCGCGTATCGGCATGGACGAGATTGTCCGGGAGGCGCAGGCCAACCGTGACGCCCGGCTGCTCGAGGCCGCACAGGCGCGAGAACTGGTGGACGAGGCCCTGCCACGGCTTCATGACCGATTTGCCCAGCGCGTTTACGGCCCCCTGTTTGGCGCGCTCCAAAAGCGCTTCCGCCACACCGCCCGGGAAGGGGTGCGGCGACTGCTGAAGAAGGATCTCAAGGGTCTCGGGGACGCGGAGCGCCAGGCCATCGAAACCTGGGCGGAGGTCCTTGCGCGGCGCTTCGCCCATATCCCGACGCTCGGGCTGAGAGGGCTGTTGCACCATGGGCCGGACGGCTCGCTGGACGCCTTTCTCCAGGGACTTGACACGGAATTCTCCGAGGAGCTGCGCCGGGCCCTGGACCGCCCCCCCCGCCGGGCTCCGGACCGCGCCTCCGACCGGGCTCCGGACCGGGGCTCCGGGAAAACACCGAATGCGGATTCGCGTCGGGACGAGCATCTCGAGAAATCCGCTTGCGACGCCGTTGACCGCGGGACGCGAGCCGACGCCGCAAGCCACCGGAGGGCGCGATGAAACTCCTCATCGGAACCCGGGGGTCCCACCTGGCGCGCACCCAGGCCGCCGGAGTCGCCGGCAAACTCGCCGAACTCGGTCACGAAACCGATCTGAAGATCATCAGGACCGCCGGCGATCGCTCCACCGCCACGTCGTTCGGATCCATCGGTCCCCAGGGTGTCTTCGTGCGCGAAATCGAGCACGCGCTGCTGGCGGGTGAGGTGGATATCGCGATTCATTCCTACAAGGATCTGCCTACGCAGTCGCCGCAGGAACTGACGATAGGGGCCGTGCCCGCGCGGCTCGACCCGGCCGACGTGCTTGTGATGACGAGAGAAGCGGCCGGCGCCCCCGGGGAGGCGCTGGGCATAGCCATCGGCGCCAGGGTGGGAACCGCTTCGGCGCGCCGCCAGGCGTGGATCAGGCACCTGCGCCCGGATATTACGGTGATGCCCATTCGCGGTAACGTGCCCACGCGCATCAATCGCCTGCGCACCGACCTCGACGGCGTGGTTCTTGCGTCGGCGGGACTGCAGCGGCTGCGGCGGAGCCCGCTGGACGGCGTCGCCGATCCCGTGAAGGATGAATTCGCGGTTCATCGGCTGCCCCCGCGAGACTTCGTGCCCGCGCCGGCCCAGGGAGCGCTGGCCATCCAGTGCCGGCGGGCCGATGACGGCATTTGTGAACTGCTGGCGTCCATCGACCACGCTGCGACCCGGCAGGCGATTGCAGCGGAGCGCGATCTGCTGGCACGGGTGGAAGGCGGTTGCGATCTGGCGTTCGGCGCCTGGTGCGCAACGGTCGAATCAGGGGCGAACCAGATCGCGGACACCGCGTCGTCGAACAACACGTTGCGGACATCATCACCGGGAGCGGTCAGACTCATCGCCTGGCTGGAGCACGAAGGCGCACTGCACAAGGCGGACTCGCAATCTGCAAATCCCGACACGCTGGTGGACTCCGCATGGGCCGAACTGGAGCGCCAGTGGACAGGGTGACTGGCCGGCGGGTGCTGATCACGCGCGCCGCCGAAGACTGCGCCGCCTGGGCGTCGCGCCTGGCGGACGCCGGCGCGGTGCCGCTGATGCTGCCGTGCATCGAGTGTCACCCGATCCCCGATCCGGCCGTGGAGGCGCGACTGGCCGGTGCGCTACCGAACACCGACTGGCTCGTGCTGACGTCCCGGCGCGGAGCCGAAGCGTTGAACGAACTGATCGTTGCCATTCAATGGAGTGCGTCGGACAAACAGGCCATGGCGGCCGTGCGCATCGCTGTGGTCGGACCGGCGACCGCGGCCAGGGCCACGTCGTTGCCCGGCGATGTCGAACTGGTGGCGCCCACCGGCACCGCCAGATCCCTGGCCGAGGCGTTGGCCGCCCGCCTCCGCGACCCCGCGGCCAACGCGGCGCGACGTGCGCAACCCAAGTGCCTGATCGCCGTCGCCGAGAACGCCGGCGACGTGCTTGAGGAAACCCTGGAACAAGCCGGCGGCAACTGTACACGGATCAATGTTTACCGAACGAGGCCTGCTGCGCCACAGGGCAAAAAGCAGGCGCTCTCGGAGCTCGGTGCGGATAAAATCCTCCTGGCGAGCCCTTCCGCGGTGACGGGGCTGGTCAATCGGCTGGACCTTGACGCGGCGGCAGAAATTGTGACGATCGGCCCATCCACCACCCGGGCGGCCCGCGCCGCCGGATTGACCGTGACCGCGGAGGCGGCAAGACCGAGTCTGGATGGACTGATGGAGGCCATGCAATGAGCGAAACGAACGTAACCGTGCCTGGGCGCGTACGCCCCAGACGCCTGCGCCGGAATCAGGTCATTCGCGATCTCGCGGCCGAAACCCATATCGCCCCGTCGCATTTCATCGTGCCTCACTTCGTGCTGGCCGCCCGCAGGGCCGAGCAGCCCATCCCTTCGATGCCGGGCGTAGCGGAACTGGGCCTTGACAGTCTGCTCGGCCGGGTTGCCGCCGACCTGGACCTCGGTATCCGATCGGTGCTCCTGTTCGGTCATCCCGACCACGAAGGGCACAAGACGCCCGACGGCAAGGCCGCGTGGGCGGACGACGGCGCCGTGCAGCGCGCGGTTCGCGGCCTGAAAGCGGAATTCGGCGGCGACCTCCTGGTCGTGACCGACGTATGCCTGTGCGCCTACACCGATCACGGACACTGCGGCATCGTCGATGGCGGCGATGTGGTCAACGACGCTTCCCTGGCTCCGCTGGTTCGCACCGCCCTGAGCCACGCCGAAGCCGGCGCCGATGTGGTCGCGCCCTCCGACATGATGGACGGGCGCGTCGCTGCCATCCGCGACGCCCTGGACGGGGCCGGGCATGATCAGGTCATCCTGCTGGCCTACGCGGTCAAGTACGCTTCCGGCTACTACGGGCCGTTTCGCGACGCGGCGGACTCCGCCCCGTCGTTCGGCGACCGGCGCAGCTACCAGATGGATCCCCGCAACGTCCGCGAGGCAACCCGGGAAGCGGAGCTTGACGAACAGGAAGGCGCGGACATGCTGATGGTCAAGCCCGCCCTCGCCTACCTCGACGTGATCCGGGCCGTGCGCCGCGCCAGCACCCTGCCCCTGGCCGCGTATAACGTGTCGGGGGAATACGCGGCGGTCAAGGCGGCGGCTGCCAACGGGTGGCTGGACGAGGCACAGGTCGTGCGGGAGAACCTGATGGCCATGCGCCGCGCCGGCGCCGACCGGATCATCACCTATCATGCCCGCGATGCGATCAAGGGAGGCTGGCTGTGAGCGGGGAACGCACCGGTACGCAATCAACCGAATGGTTTGACCGGGCGCTCGAGGTCCTGCCGGGAGGCGTGAGTTCCCCGGTCAGGGCGTTCAGGAGCGTCGGGGGCACACCGCCCGTCATTCAAAGCGGTGACGGGGCCCACGTAATCGACCTGGACGGCAACAGGTACCTGGACTTTGTCGGTTCATGGGGCCCGCTGATACTGGGCCATGCCAACCGGCATGTGGTCAAGGCCGTGGTCGAGGCGGCGAAACGCGGCACGTCCTTCGGTGCGCCATCCGCCGTTGAGATCGAATTGGCCGAGGAAGTCGTTGCCGCCTATCCGGGTATCGAACAGGTCCGGTTCGTATCCTCCGGCACCGAAGCGGTAATGAGCGCCGTACGCCTGGCCCGTGGCGCCACCGAACGCGACATCATCGTCAAGTTCTCCGGCTGCTATCACGGTCACGTGGACCATTTGCTGGTGGCGGCCGGATCCGGGCTTGCAACTTTCGGCACCCCGTCTTCGCAAGGCGTTCCCGAACCGAGCGCGTCGCTGACGCGCGTGCTTCCACTGGATGACGACGACGCCCTGGCGGCGCTCTTCGACCGGGAAGGCGGTCGCATCGCCGCGGCCATCATCGAGCCCGTGCCCGCGAACAACGGCCTGCTTCTCCAGCGCCCCCGGTTCCTCGCCACGTTGCGCGAACTGTGCACGCGCCACGGAGCGCTGCTGATCTTCGACGAGGTCATATCCGGTTTCCGCCTGGGTCCGGGCGGGGCGGCCGCGCTCTACGGCGTGCAACCGGATCTGGCCACGTTCGGCAAGGTGATCGGCGGAGGCATGCCGGTGGGCGCGTTCGGCGCACGCCGGGAAATCATGCGGCACCTTGCGCCTGGCGGCGGCGTCTATCAGGCCGGCACCCTGTCGGGAAACCCCGTGGCCATGGCGGCGGGTCTGGCGACGCTCAGGCGCCTGCAACGCCACGACTGCCGGGAAGGTCTGGATGAGCTCGGCCAATACCTGAAACAGCGTCTCGGAAGCGTCCTGAACCGAGCGGGCGTTCCGGCGGCCGTGGTGCGGATCGGTTCGATCTTCTGGATCGCGTGGGGTTCGACCGCGGCGCCGGCCTCGGCGGAGGCGATCCACCCGGACGCCGCACGCATCTACCGCGTCGTGTTTCACGGCCTTCTGGAACGCGGAATCGCGCTGGCGCCGTCGGCTTATGAAGTCGGTTTCCTGTCGCTGGCTCACACTCCCGGACACATCGACCAACTCGCCGATGCTCTTGGGGAGGTCCTTGAGAACATGGACTCCGACTGTGCTTCAATGGGTTTGAAGAATGAAGAGTCCACGGGGAGCGAACCATGATTCCCAGGCGCGATCCCAGCAAGGCGCTGCAGCTCGGTTTCCTCGCGCTGCTTGCCATATCCACCGCCACGGTGGCGTGGTGGGTCGCCGACCAGAGAAGCCTCGCGCGCCAGGAGCGGGACCGCGTCACGGCGCTCTACGAAGCCGATGCGCTGGCGGTCGCCGCCGCGTTCGCCGAAGCCACGGCGCAACTGCCGGACTTGATGCCGCACCTGCAGATCGACCCGGAACTGGGCACGGCCACCGTGCGCCCGGAGGCCGTGGAGGCGCTCGCCGCGGATGCCGACTCGCGCATCAACCGCTACACCTGGGAGGGAGGATTTTTCCTGCTCGTCCTTCTGGGCGGCATGACCGTGCTGACCCGCACCATCCGGCATGACGCACAGCTCAGAAAACGGCAGCAAAACTTCCTCGCGGCCGTCTCCCACGAATTGAAGAGTCCGCTGGCCAGCATACGGCTGGCCGCCGAAACGCTGATCCGGCGACCGGGCCGCGACCACGCCGAACGGCTGGCCCGGCGGATTCTTGAAGACGGCGAGCGGCTGTTGCGCATGGTGGAAAACCTCCTGGACACCACCCGGCTGGAGGAAGGCCGCATCGAACTGAAGCGAGAAACGCTCGCCCTGGGCGGCGCGGTCGCCTCGGGCGTGGCCCGGTACCGGGAACCCGCGCGCCCCCACGGCATCGAACTTCACGTCGATGTCCCCGACGATTTGCATATAGAGGCGGACCCCGTCGCCATCGAAACGGTGCTGCGCAATCTGCTGGACAACGCCGTCAAGGCATGCGTGGCAGGCCAGGGGCAGAACGTGTGGGTCGACGCGCGGGCGGAAGACGGTGTCGTGCGAATCGACATACGCGATGACGGCGGCGGCTTTTCGCCCGACGATGCCGGCATGATTTTCGAAAAGTTCTACCGCCTTGGGGATGAGATGCGCCGGTCCACGCCGGGGACCGGCCTGGGGCTGTACCTGGTCCGGGGCCTCGCGGAACTCTCCGGCGCCCGCGTGAAGGCCGCGAGCGACGGGCCGGGTCTCGGCGCCACCGTCACCGTGGAGTGGCCGGCCGCGAGTCCGCCGGCATGAATGCGGCGCCGAAACCGGCCCGGGTCCTCGTGGTGGACGACGAGGAGCACCTGGCCGACGGCGTCTGTGAAATCCTCCAGGCCGAGGGCTATGCCGCGGAAGTCGCCCATGACGGGGTGGAAGGCTTGCGCAAGGCCCTTGCCGAGAGTTTCGACCTGATCCTGCTGGACGTGATGATGCCGAAGATGGACGGGCTCAGGACGTGTGAGGAACTGCGCCGCAACGGCCTGCACACCCCCGTGCTGTTCCTGACCGTCAAGGGCGCCCCGGAAGACCGGATTCGCGGTCTGGAAGCGGGCGGGGACGATTACCTCGCAAAACCTTTTCATCTCAAGGAATTGCTGTTGCGGGTCGCCGCCATCCTGCGCCGCAGCCATTGGTATGCGCGAGCCGGACAAACACTCGGCTTCAACGGCAACACCATCGACTTTCTGACGTATCACGCCACGGCATGGGACGGCACGGAGCACACGCTGACCCACAAGGAGGCCATGATCCTGAAGTTCCTCGCCGAGCAGGACGGCGCCATCGTGCCGCGGGAAGACATCCTGGACAGGGTCTGGGGTTACGAGGTGTATCCCTCCACGCGCACCATCGACAACTTCATCGTTCGGCTGCGCAGGCGCTTCGAGCGCAATCCCGAGATGCCGGAGCACTTCCACACGGTGCGAGGGGTCGGGTACCGATTTACTCAAGAGGCGGAGCGATCCGAATGAAGAACGAGCGCTTGCTGTTGAAGGCCATACGCGGTGAGGCCGTGGACCGCCGCCCGCTCTGGATCATGCGCCAGGCCGGGCGCTACCTGCCCGAATACCGGGAATTGCGCAAATCGTACCCCTTCAAGGCGGTGGCTCAATCCCCGGAACTCGCCGCCCGGGTAACGCTCATGCCGATGGCGCGCTTTCCGCTGGACGCGGCCATCGTCTTCGCCGATATCATGAGCCCGCTGCCTGCCCTGGGAGTGAAATTCGATTTCGATCCGGGCCCGGTGGTGGAAGATCCCATTCGCGACAGGGCCGGCGTGGACGCGCTGACGCCGCCCGACCCCGCCAGGCTCGGCCCCGAAGTGATGGCCGCGCTCAGGCAGACTCGCGACATGCTTCCGGCGGAGACGGCGCTGCTGGGTTTCTGCGGCGCGCCGTGGACGCTGGCCGCCTACCTCGTGGAAGGACGCGGCAGGAAGGACTTCCCGAAACTGCGGACGTTCGCCGCGGCCGAACCGAAGCTGCTGGGAAACCTGCTGGGCAAGCTGTCGGCCGCCATGGCCACCTACCTGGTCAATCAGGCACGCGCCGGCGCCGATGCCGTGCAGATCTTCGATTCCTGGGCCGGACTCCTGTCCCTGGCCGACTGGGAACGGCTCATTCACCCACACCTCGATAAGCTGCTTCGGACCGTGGGCGAGGCCGGCGTGCCGAGAATCCTCTTCCTGCAAAACGCGCCCCATCTGCTGGACGCCTACGCCAGCCTGCCGGCGGAAGTGCTGGCCGTGGACTGGCGGGTGGACATCGCCGAAGCGCAGCGGCGCTATCCCGCGCGGGCCGTGCAGGGCAATATCGATCCCGCTGTCCTTTTGGGCGGCGCCGCACCGACCCGCGCCGCGGCGGCTGCCTTGCTGCAGCGGGTCAGGCCCGAGGGCCACATCGTGAATCTCGGCCACGGCATCCTGCCGCAAACACCACTTGAGAGCGTCGCCGCCCTGATCGACGCGGTACACGAGGAGCCATCAGCGTGACTGAATCAACACGGCAAACCACTTCGGTGGATCTCAGCGAGAAGGGAATGCTCAAGGGCTGGCCGATCTCGCTGGACCGCCGGCTGTTCATGAAGTTCACCGCGTTCAATGGCTGTGCGTCCGAGCAGGAGGCCGCCCGGGCGCTGGCCGCTGGCAGCGTGGAGGGGACGCTGTACGTAGACGCCAGCGATCCCACGGGCATCGGCTTCATGGCGATAGCCGAGAACCCGGAGGTTTTTGCGACCACGCTGAGGGACACGTTCAATCAACCGCCCTTCAGCGGGATGAACCACAAGGGCGAATTCGACATGCTTGGCCGCACCTATTCCATCGGATATGAACCGGACCTTGAGGACACGCTGCTGATCAAGCCCCGCTCCAAGGTGCTCAATCCGGCGTTCGCCTGGGCGGTCTGGTATCCGCTGCAGCGTTCCAAGACCTTCTACGTGCTGCCCCAGGACAAACAGCGCCAGATTCTCGCCGAGCACGGCTCCATCGGCCGGCGCTACGGCGGGGCCGGCCTCGCCGCAGACGTCCGCCTGGCCTGCCACGGCCTCGACAAGCACGACAACGATTTCGTGATCGGGCTGCTGGGCCCGAACCTGTTTCCCCTCTCGGCCGTAGTACAGGAGATGCGCAAGACCGAACAGACCTCCCAGTACCTGGACAGGCTCGGCCCCTTCTTCGTGGGACGATCGATCTGGCGGAGCTCCTAGCTCCTGGCCCAACATTGACCAACTAAACCAGATATGGCCTGATGGACCAGATAGAGGAGGTCAGCAGATGCTCGTCAACATTTCGGACGCAAAAGCGCAGCTCTCAAGATTGATCGATCACGTCTACCACGGGGAGAAGGTGATCATTGCCAAGAATAATCCACCCATTGCCGATCTGGTGCCTCATACTCCGGAAGGCAAGCGAAAACTCGGGTTTCTCAAAGGTCAGGTCGACGTTCCCGATGAAGCCCTGTTTGGAGATGACGCGGAAATCGAGGGCATGTTTCATGGGGAAGACGCTTGCGAATCCTAGTCGATACCCACGTGTTCATATGGGCAATCGCCATGCCCGAACGCCTGTCGTCGGCGAAAAAAACGAACTTGAGAGCCGCGCCAATATCGTCTACGTGAGTTCCGTGTCGATTGCGGAGATAATGATCAAGGCATCGCTCGACAAGTTGCGCTTCGACCATGACGCGATCGCCTGCGCCAAAGAGCTGGGATTCGAGCCATTGAAATTCTCAGCGGCGGATGCCGTCCTTCTGAAGGATCTTCCATTCCATCACAGGGATCCCTTCGACCGGATGCTCATCGTGCAGAGCATGGCGCAGAAAACCAGGTTGATGAGCGACGATCATCGCTTTGCCGCCTATGGCTGCGACTTGCTGTAGGCGCCAGACGCGACTCAGGCATCGTCCGTTGATCGACATGCCCAAGTTTCGACAGTTCGCCGGTTATGGGAGAAAGATGAGAGGGTAATGCGAAGTCAAGCGGGCGAGAGCCCTCCACACGCACCCCGAAACGCCAGGTACCGGTCCCACTCCCCCATGAGCCTCTTCGACAACACCCCCCGCAACTACGACGCCGTCCTGATCGTCTCCTTCGGCGGCCCCGAAGGCCCCGACGACGTCATGCCCTTCCTCGAAAACGTGCTCGCCGGCCTCCGCGTGCCGCCCCCCGTCAAGGCTCGCATCGCCCAACGCTACCACCGCTTCGGCGGCGTCAGCCCCATCAACGCCCACACCCGCGAATTCATCGCGGCGCTGGAGCGGGTATTGGCCGCCTCCGGTCCCAGGCTGCCCGTGTACTGGGGCAATCGCAACTGGCATCCCATGCTGGGCGACACCCTGGCGCGGATGGCCGACGACGGCATCGGCCGCGCCATCGCCTACGTCACCAGCACCTTCAGTTCCTACAGCGGCTGCCGCAAGTACCGGGAAGATATCCACGGCGCCGTCGATGGCCTTGACGGTGCGCCGCATATCGACAAGCTGCGGGTCGGGTACAACCATCCGGGTTTCATCGAGGCGGTTGCGGACCGGCTCCGGGATGCGTTCGCGCGGTTTCCGGCGACCGAACCGCAGCCGGCGTTGCTGTTCACGGCCCACAGCCTGCCGCTCTCCATGGCAGGGGCTTGCGATTACGTGGCCCAGTTGCGCGAGTCTTGCGCCCTCGCAGCGCAAATGGCCGGCGCCGGGCAGTGGCAACTCGTCTACCAGAGCCAGAACGCATCCTACGGCGAACCGTGGCTCGGGCCGGACATCGCCGAAGCGCTGGAAACCGCGCACGCCTCGGGCCACACCGGCGTGGTCGTAGCGCCCATCGGCTTCGTCTGCGATCATATGGAAGTGGTTCTGGATCTGGACGTGGAGGCCGCGGAAAAAGCCGGCGAACTGGGGCTCAACATGGTGCGCGCCGGCACCGTGGGCACTCATCCCGCCTATGTGCGGATGGTGCGCGACCTGGTCGTCGAGCGGATGTCGGCCGATCCGGAACGTCCCGCGCTGGGCGGTCGCGGACCCAACCATGATTTCTGCCCGGTTGACTGCTGCCTCTCGGGCCGGCCCGGCAAGCCCCGGGGCGCGCTCTGCGGTGCGGAGTTGACGTGACCGACGTTCATCGCTGCGAAGCGGTGGTGATCGGCGCGGGCCTGGCGGGACTCAACGCCGCGGTTCACCTCGAGGATGCCGGCGTCGACGTGCGGGTCGTGGAGGCTCAGGACCGCGTCGGCGGACGGGTGCGGTCGATGCGCGAACTGGGCGGCAACGTGGAAGCCGGCGGAACCTACATCGGCGCGGCGTACCGCCGTGTGGTCGCCGCGGCCTCGCGCCATGACGTGAATCTGGTCGACGTCACCCCCACGCTCAAATTCTTCCGGGAGCAGGACCTGGTGCTCGACGGTGCAATCATCCGCCAGGCCGACTGGCCCACACACCCCGTCAACCCGTTTCCGGATCAGGACAAGTCCCTGATGCCCTGGACCTTCGGCCGGGTGCTGACTTCACGGCAGAACCCGCTGAAGGAACCGGGAGATTGGCTCGGTCCGGAGCACTCCGTACACGACGTCTCGATGTACGAATGGATGCGGTCGCTGGGGCTGGACGACGAGTCGGTCCGGCTGGGATACGGAATCAACGTCAGTTATGGCGAGGACGCCCACGACGTGTCGGCGCTGCAACTGCTGTTTCGCGCGGCGTTTTCCACCGCGCAGAGAGGGTCGTCCGCCGCGGCGGCCGCCCTGCCCGGTGGCGGGGCGAGAGCGTCCCGGCGCCCGGCCACGTCGTCCACGGCCGCGGTGGGCTATACGGCCGCGGAAGGCGCGCAGCGAATTCCCGAGGCGATGGCCGGGTCGCTGGCCTGTCCTGTCCATTTCGGTCTCGCGGTGAAGCGGATAGAGGACGACGGCCGGCAGGTCACCGCGGTCTGCGAGGACGGCACCGAATTCAAGGCGGACCATGCTGTGTGCGGCCTGCCCTTCACGGTCCTTCGCCGCATCGACTTCGACCCTCCCCTGCAAGGTGTCCAGCGGGATGCCGTCTCGAGCCTGCCGTCGCAGCCCATGACCCAGCTTTACTTCGCCCACAAGTCCAGGTTCTGGGAGGTGGACGGTTTTGCCCCGAGCCTGTTCACCGACACCGCGGCCGGGATGTTTTCGGCGATCCGCAACGGCAGCGATCCCACTGAAATCACCGGCTTCTCGGCCTGGGTGATGGGTCGAAATGCCGCACGGCTCGATGCGTTGCCGCCCGAATCGGCCGGCGCACGGGTGATCGGCGAAATCGAAGCGGTGCGTCCGGCTGCCCGCGGGCAATTGGAGTTCATCGGCAGGCAAAGCTGGGGAGCGGACCGCTTCTCCCGCGGCGCGTGGGCCTATTTCCGCCCCGGGCAGATCGCCCGCTTCGCCGCCAACATGGGCGCGCCCCATGGCCGGATCCAGTTTTGCGGCGAGCACCTGGGCAGAGCCAACCGCGGCATGGAGGGCGCCATGGAGTCCGGCGAGCGAGCCGCGTCGGAAATCATTGCCACAGGCCCGCATGGAAGTACTCATTTCCTTCCGCGTCAGCGCGCGGACAACCGGAACAAGGGTTGCTAGCGTCTAGCCAAGCCCGGGAAATCGCGGCGGGAAGAGAACGGTCAACGCCGCCAGGTAAAAGATCAGCCACCCCGTGACGACCGGCAAAACGTACTTCTCACGAAGTATTCTTGCGCTCAACCAGCGCAAGACGACCGCCGGACCGGCATAGAGCGCAACGCACACCAGCGCGCGCACGGCGGTGACGATCGGTTCATTGGCATCCATGAACACGCCGCCGGTGGCGTTGCGCAGCAGGAAATCCGAGCCCAGTGCAATGAAAACGAACAGAATCGTCCATGGGTCGCGCAGGACCAGGTCGAACAGGAGCCAGACACCCGCCACGAAGAGGCAGTCCAGCCATAGCGTTCGACCAGCGTGAATGTTCATCGAACACCTGTATCGACCGAAGCCTGTGGTGCTACGAGCGGGAGTAGAACCCCGGCGCCCCGATGCAAATTGAAGTCGCCACCACCTGTTCCATCGACCGGGTGAAACCGGTGAGCGCCGCAGCACGAACGAACAATTGCCGGTTAGCGCCGCACAGGCCGGGACCGCCGGCCCCGGCTTGTGCGCAATGCCTTGTCAGTCAGCCGCGAAGCAGTAGAACAGCCCGTCGCCGCCCGTGCCGATCAGGTCTTCCTGGCTGCAGCCCCGGCTGCTGTGCACGGCGTTCCAGGACGCGCTCGGTCCGCCCAGGCGATCATGGTGGCCCACCATGGCCCGGCCCTCGCCGTTGCTGGTCCAGTTGTTGCAGGTGGTGATGTCCGCGGCGCCGGGCGCTGCCCGGCCCATGGAATCCGATCCGGTCAGAATGTCGTGCCGGTTGGGCTGGTCGCCCGCGCCGGCGACTTCATTGCCGTTTTCGTCCACCGCGGTGGGCTTGCGAATGTTGTTGCGGTCCTCGTGCAGGCCGTCGATGTCCCAGGCAATGTACACGCCGTTGGCGTTGTACCAGGGCCCGTCGCCGATTCGGTCGCGCGCGTTGACCTGCGGCGCGCCCATTCCCGCGGCCTGGCTCAGGTAAGCGCGCCAGGTCGCGTCGCCCCTGCCCACGGCGGCGGCGAGCGCCTGGCAGTGCGCGTCGGCGCCCTCAAGCCCGCCGAGATTGGCGCCGTCGCCGGGTCCGGCACTGGTCACGAAAAAACTCATGGGCGGTTGATCCTGGGCAATACCCAGCATGGTTATCGCCGCCAACGCCACCGCGGCCACTCCGGCCGACACGTACTTGATCGCCTTCATCCTTTTCTCCTCTTGCGATGTTCCCGTTCGTTGAAAATAACCCGAGTAGCGCCTCGAACGAGAGGCGAACTCCAGGACAATATCGAATTTTCGCCAGCGCGGTTCCGTGCTCCGCAAACTCCCGGATTTCCTGCGGCGCGCGCTCCTGGGGTTCCCGCGGCGCAGGCTCCCGGCCTACATCATCCTGCCGATGATCCTGTCGCCCTGTTCTCTGGTCAAGCCGACCGGCCGGCGACCGATCCCGCCGCCCTCCTGCAATACGGGCTCGGCGGCATCCAGCGACGGACGGCCCTCGACCTTGAGGAACAGGCCCGTATAGATCGTGTCGCCCCACACCATGGCCTTCTCGCACGCGCTCTTCCAATCGCCGGTGTCGTGGTTCCCGTCTTCGAGCTTCTTCACCCGGCGCTTGAAGAACTGGAGGGTGTTGTCGTGGTTGAAGGTGATGCAGGGGCTGAACACGCTGATGAGCGAGAAGCCCTTGTGCTCGATGGCCTGCCGCATGAGCATGGACAGGTGCCGGGTATCGGAACTGAAGCCCCGCGCGACGAAGGTGGCGCCGTTCATGATCGCCGAAGTGATCGGATTGAACGGAAACTCCACGCTGCCGTGAGGCGAGCTCTTGGTCTTCATGTCGAGCGAACTGGTGGGCGACAACTGGCCCGTGGTCAGGCCGTAGATCTCGTTGTCCATGACGATATAGGTGAGGTCCACGTTGCGGCGGGCCGTGTGGGTGAAGTGGTTGCCGCCGATGCCGTAGCCGTCGCCGTCGCCGCCGGTGACGATCACGTTCAATTCATGGTTGGCCATCTTCGCGCCGGTCGCCACCGCGAGCGCCCGCCCGTGCAGCGTGTGCATGCCGTAGGAGTTGAAGTAACCGGGGAAGTTGGATGAGCAGCCGATGCCGCTGACCGTGAGAATCTCGTGCGGTTTGAGCCCCATCTCCAGGCAGGCCTTGCGCAAGCTGTTGAGGACGCCGAAATCGCCGCATCCCGCGCACCAGTCGGGGTCCACCTTGCCCTTGTATTCGTTTGCCGTCTGCGGATCGAGAACGAGTTCCCGGGTGTCGATGCCATCCATATTGGGTCCCTCTAAACCATGATTTCCTGATCTGGAACGTAGTGATCCGTCTTGCCGGCCACCTGCTCCAGCACACCGTCGACGATGTGATGGGGCATGAACGGCTCGCCGTCGTACTTGCGGATGTGCCCGTCGACGCTGAGTCCCGTCTCGCTGCGCATATATCGGTAGAACTGCCCCGAAAAACTGTTCTCGACGATGATCGACCGCTTCGCCCCGTTGACGGCGTCGATGACGGCCCGGGAGTGAAACGGGACGATCCAGCGAACGGCGAGCTGATTGGCGGTGACGCCCTTCCCGGCGAGTTGCTCGATGGCTTCCTTGATCACGCCCTGGGTCGAGCCCCAGCCGATCAGCGTGACGTCCGCATCGGCGGGACCCTCAAGCTCGGGCGCGGGAATCTTCTCGACCAAGTTCTCGATCTTGCGGGCGCGCTTCTCCACCATGCGGCGCCGCTTGAGCGGGTTGGTGAATTCGTCGCTGATGAGCACGCCGTCCTGATCGTGTTCGTCGGTGGCGACCACGTGCGCGTACCCGGGCATCCCCGGAAGCGCTCGTGGCGAGACCCCGCTCTCGGTGTCCTCGTAACGCAGGTATTCGCCGTCCGGGGCGGCGCCGTTGGTAATGACGTCGCCGCGGTCGATCTCGGGATGCAGGTCGATCTCGTCGGGATCCGCGCTGAACGTGCCCTCCGAGATCAACAGGTCCGAAATGACGATGCCCGGACACTGGTGTCGCTCGCAGTGGTTGAAGATTTCCGGAACCGAATTGAACGCGTCCAGCGCGTCGGTCGGCGCCACAACCAGGCGCTCGAAGTCGCCCTGGCTGGCGCCGAGCACCTGCCAGAGGTCGCCCTGTTCAGTCTTGGTGGGAACGCCGGTGGACGGGCCCGCCCGCATCACGTTGATGAACACCAAGGGAATTTCCATCATCGCGGCCGACCCCACCGACTCGGTCATGAGCGCGAAGCCGCCGCCCGAGGTCGCGCACATGGCCCGTGCGCCAACGTGGGCCGCGCCGATGGCCATGTTCGCCACGGCGATTTCATCCTCTCCCTGCCGGACCATGATGTCGAGGTCCCGCGCGTTTTGCGCCATCCAGTGCAGGATGCCGGTGGCCGGACTCATGGGATAGGCGGTATAGAACTTGACCCCGGCGGCGGCGCCCCCCATCGCCAGCGCGTCGTTCCCGGTCCACAGCGCCAGGGGTTTTTCGCCGGTCGGAAGGGCTTGCGGCAACGGCTCGAAATTCTCCACCGCGTAGTCGTAACCGGCGCGCGCCGCGGTGACGTTCTCATTCACGACCGCGTCGCCCTTGCGGCCGAACTGCAGCTTGAGCGCCGTCTCCAGGACCTTGAAGTCGAGCCCCAGCAGGTACGCGATCACGCCGAGGGCGATGGTGTTCTGGATGACCTTGTTGCGGCTTCGGTTGGACAGTTTCCTGACGGGCATGGGACAGAGCTGCACGCCATCCGCCGCCTCGCCGGGCTTGATCTTGTCACTGTCGTAAATCACGGTCCCGCCGGCTTCCAGAAGTCTCAGGTGCCGATTCATCGTGTCCTGATTCAGGCACAGCAACATGTTCAGGTGATCGCCGTGACTGTAGATCCTCCGATCGCTCAGGCGAATCGTCAGGTAGATGTGCCCGCCGCGAATGATGGACTGATAGGCGTTGTAGGCGTTCAGCCAAAGGCCGCGGCGCGTGAAGAGCCGGGCCAGAATGCTTCCCGGGGTGGCGATGCCCTGCCCCGCGGCCCCTCCAATGGCGAGCGAAAACTCGAATTGCCCTGAACTCATGACAAAAGCTGCTCCCTGTCGTGCTGGGTAAACGGCGCCGCCGCAACCGAAATCGCTATTTCCGCTTGGGATTCAGGCGGAAACGCGCTATTTTACACTGTAAGCGTAGGCGTTGTACCCGCCCCCGGAACCCGAAGGTGCAATTCAACTTCGCCGCATGGTCCACGTCCATCGAATCGAACGTCCCCTCCTCATCGAAATCCTGGAAGTTGTAGTTCTCCACGCGGAATTTATTGAGCCCATATGGCTTGCAAGGGCTGTCCGCGCGCACACGCGGGCCGCGCGCCGGAAAAGCCGCCATGCCGGCAAGACGTTATTTCGCCAGCAACGCCGTCAGTTCGCGCACCGACTCCAGCGATTCCAGATCACGCACAATCTCCACGACCCGCATCGCCCGGTCTTCGTTCCAGCCGGCGAATGCCGCGCAGCCAGCGAACTTCTCCGCCACCTCGTCGTAGCTCATCGGGTTGGCGGGGCTGCCCTTGCCGAAATCGGCCCGCCCTGAAATCGTGCGGCCATCCCGCAACCGGATGTCGATGATGGTGGTCATCTTGTCGTAACCCGCGACCTCGGCCTCCGGATGGACGCCGAACTCGACCCGCCGGATCATTTCCCGCACCTCGGGACTGTTGACCACTTCATCGGTGAACTCGGCCAGCCCGCCGCGGCGCCTCAGCAACAGGATCGCCATGCAGAACTCCATGGAGAACTTGGCCTGGAGCTCATCGGCCGGCCTGTGGTGGATCAGCGCGTTGGGCATGTTGTGGTTGGTGCCCACCCTCACCCGCTCCACGTCACCCGCGCGGATGTCGTGCTCCAGGATCAACTCCATCATCCGGGTCATGCCCGGATGCGTCAGCGACCCCGAAGGATGGGGCTTGATGGAGATGCCCGGGTCGGCAAAGGTCCACGGGTCGCCGAGCCTCCCTGACAGCGCATCAAGGGCGAAACCGCCACCGTGGGCCTGGAAGAATCCCCGCGGCGATTCGAGAATGCCGGCGGCGGCCGTCCAGCCGGCCTCGGCAAGGTCCGCCGCGACGATGCCCGCTTCCGCCGCGCGTCCGGCGTGAAAGGGCTTGGTCATGGTGCCGAAATTTTCCCTGAGACCGCCGGCCTGGCTGGCCGCGATGGCCAGCGCGCGCCGGGTCCGCGGCACGTCGAGGCCTTGGAGTCGCGCCGCCGCCGAAGCCGAGGCGAAGACTCCGCAGGTGGCGGTGGAATGAAAGCCGTGCTGGTAGTGCCGTGGCGACATGGCTTCGGAGATCTTGCTCTCGACTTCGACGCCGAGGTTGTACGCCAGCGCCAGTTCGCGTCCGCTGCAGTCCAGTTGCTCGGCGACCGCGAGCGCGGCAGGCAGGCACGGCGCCGTGGGATGGGTCAGCAGCCCGTAGACGCGATCCTTCCGAACCGCCAACTGGGTATCGTCGAAATCGTCCGCGTGGACGGCCACGCCGTTGGCGAACGCCGCGAATCGCGGCTGCACCCTGAGCCCGTAACCGATCACCGTGGTTTCCCCGCCGAGACCCTGGGTTCGCAGGTACCGCTCGACGATCGCGCCGCTCTTGGCCACGGAACCCGACAGGGCCAGACCAAGCCCGTCGAGAATGGACTTCCTGGCCAACGCGGCGACCTCCCCGGGCAGCGACGCGTAGTCCGTCTCCACCACGAATTCGGCCACTTCGCGGGTCAGTCCCTCGCCCCGGCCCGAGGAGAGATCGGGCGTAAAGTGCTTGATGGCGGTGCCGGACATGCGGAGCCTCCAGTGTCGGAAAACGCAAGAGCATGCAAGAACTCGCGCCTGGAGTCGAGACTCGGCGCCCGGGCGCCGTGGCCACCCTGCCACGCGGCCGGTTCCGTGGACCCTGCGCACCGCGCGGATGTCTTCGGAGACTACGTGCGCCGGGCGCTGCGGGCGATTCGTGTCAGCAGGCCGCCGAGGCACCTTCGCAGCCGCGGCCCGCCCACGCCGATCACCGCCAGCAGGAGCAGCGTCGCCGCGATGGGCCGGCCCAGGAATCCCGACCACCGCTGATCGAAGATGATCATCGACTGCGCCAGCGAGGTTTCTATCAGCCCGCCGAGGACGATGCCCATGATGATCGGCGCGGGGCCGAAACCGTTTCGTTTCAGCACGTATCCCACCAGCCCCGACACGATCATGATCCACACGTCCACCATGGACTGGTTCAGGCCGTACGCGCCGACCAGGCAGAGCGCGAACACCGTGGGCCAGAGAAGGGTTCGGGGCGCCAGGCTGATGCGGGAGAAGACCTTCGCGCCGAACAGGCCGATGAAGAGGAACAGGATATTGGCCAGCAGCATGGCGAGGAATATCCCGTAGAGGAGGCTCGGCTGCTCTTCAAAGAGGTACGGACCCGGCCTCAGGCCCTGCACCTGCAATCCCCCGAGTATGACGGCGGCGGTGGCGCTGCCCGGTATGCCCAGCGCGAGCGTCGGCACCATGGCCCCGCCGGTGGCCGCGTTGTTGGCCGCCTCCGGTCCGGCGACGCCTTCGATGCTGCCCTTGCCGAACTCTTCCGGCGCCTTCGACCAGCGCTTGGCCTCGTTGTAGCCGATCATGGCCGCCATGGTGCTGCCCTCGGCGGGCAATACGCCGACGAATACGCCGATGCCGCTGGAACGCAGGATGGTGCTCCGTACGCGGCGAAAATCCTCGCGAGACGGCAGCCGCAGCGCCGAAATGGCTGCGATGACGCTTTCCTGGCCCAGGTGGCGCGCCTGGTTCAACAGTTCCGTGACCGCGAAGAGTCCGATCAGCACGGGAATGAACTGCACCCCTTCCAGAAGTTGCGGCACGCCGAAGGTGAATCGCTCCACCCCGGTGGTCAGGTCGATGCCAACGGTCGCGATAAGCAGGCCGAGGCAACCTCCGACCAGGTTCTTGACGGGGGACTCAGCACCGATGGATGCCAGCATCGACAGCGCGAACACGCCCAGCGCGAAATATTCCGGCGGGCCGAAACTGTAGGCGATGCGCGCCAGCAGCGGCGCCGCCAGCAACAGGGTCAGCACGCTGACGATGCCGCCGCTCACCGAGGAAACGGCCGCGATCCCCAGCGCTCGGCCCGCCTCGCCCTTGAGCGCCATGGGATACCCGTCGAACGCGGTCGCCACCGCCGGCGGCGCCCCGGGGGCGTTGATCAGCACGGCGGTAATGGACCCGCCAAAGGTGCCGGCGCAGTACAGCGCCGACAGCAGCGCGATCGCCGGTACGGGGTCCAGGTAGAGCGAGAACGGCAGCAACAGCGCCACGCCCATGGAAGAGGACAGGCCGGGCAGGGCGCCGATGATCACGCCGGCGACGGTTCCCGCCACGATCAGCCCGAGCACGACGGGGTCGGTGAGCAGCGAGAAGGCGATGCTCAGGCCGGTCGGGTCCATGGCTGCTACAGCAGGTTCCAGACCTGGCCGACGGGAAACCGCACGCCCAGCGCGACGGTGAATACCGCGTAGATCGCCCCCGGCAGACCCAGGGCCAGCGCGGCGACGAGGCGAAACCGCCGTTCGCCCCACAACAGCGGCAGCACGATGGCCACCAGGCCCAGGGTGGGCAGCGTCCCGGCCAGGGGAATCAGCACGCCCGCGGCGGCAACCACGCCCGCGGTGGCCCAGAAAACGGGCGACAGCGCAGCCCGGTCGGACTTTTCATGTGGCGTTGCGGGATCGCCTGTTTTCGCTCGGCCAGCCTCGCCGTGCCGTGCCGAGGGTCCACCCTCCGCCGTACGGCGCGCCATGTCGCCCGCTCGCCGGCGAATCCCGCCGGCGATGAGCAGGCCTCCCAGCAGGGCCGCCGCCGCAATCACCAGCCTCGGGAAAAACGTCGGCGGCACGTTCTGGGACAACATGGCGGGCACCTCGTCGAAGCCGGCGGTCAACCGCCACGCCACCGCACACACGGCCACGATGGCCAGTCCGGCCAGCGAGTCCCGGTTCCTGAGCAGATGCAACAGCCGCTTCACTCCGCCTGGATGATGCCCAGGGCGATCATCGCGTTGCGCGCGTCGCGGTAAAGGCGCCGCACCTGGCTGTCCCATTCAGCCCGCCCGGCGACGCTGTCGGGTTCCAGGCCGGACCCGTTCAGGTATTCGAGGTAGGCCGGCTGGCTCATGCCCTCCAGCATCGCCTGTTCCAGGATCCGGATGTGCTCCTCGGGCGTTCCCTCCAGAACCAAGTAGCCCCTGACGGTGGAGAAAACCACGTCGTAACCCAATTCGACGGTGGTCGGCACGTCCCCGATCCTCGCCACGCGCTCCTCGGACATGACGGCAAGCGCTCGAAAATCGCCCCTTTGAATCTGATCCAGCGCCTCGGTGAGGTTGAGCCCCGCAGCGTCGATGCTGCCCCCCATCAGATTGGTGACGATCTCCCCGCCGCCCGCGAACGGCACGACGCTCAATCGCGCGCCGGTCAGATCCGCCAGCGTGGCGCCGGCGATATGATCGACGCCGCCGATCTGCGTCGTCCCCCACTTGATCGGCCGTTCCCGGCCCAGATCGACCAGTTCCGCCAGCGACGCCATATCGCTGTCGCCGCGCACCATGACCACGATGGGATCATCGGCGGCCCTGGCCACGCCGACCACGTCGTCAATGCCCAGCGGCCCCTGCCCGCGGGCCATGGCGAACAGGTGGGTCGGGGTGATCGCCAACAGCGTGTGCCCGTCCCGGGGCCGGCTGTTGACGAAATTCATGGCCACCACGCCGCCGCCGCCCGTGCGAGGCAGCACGCTCAAATTCGCGTCCAGGGCGGCGCGCATGCCGCGGGCCACCGCGCGCGCCGTCGCGTCGGTGCCGCCGCCCGGAGAGGCGTGCGTGACAATGTCGATGGGACGTTGCGGAAAGTCCGTCTGGGCGCTCGTCACAGGGGCCGCCAGGCTCAACGATATCGCGCCGATGCCCGCCATCAGATGCGTTGGGATCATGGCCGCAACTCTAACCCGGATATCGCCCCCGACCAAACGGAGGGCGCCGGGCCAGTGCGGCAGATCGGTCGATCTGAACCGGCGCCATCGGTCCGCCTAAAGCCCGATCAACCGCGCCGCCGGCCGGTCCTTCGCGAGTCAGGCCGCACGGGGGCCGAGCGCGGGAGTCTGTGGAAGCGCCCCTCGCCCCACGGTCGCTCGCGCCGGAAGGTGCGCGTTCCCACGCGATCCGAATCCTTTCCCGACGGTTTCCTGCGCCGTAGCGGCCTCCATGCCTTTTGCCGGGTCATGGGACACAGGCGCCACCGTGCGAGCGGGCAATATCTTTCGGAAACGTTACAGCTGACAGTTCGAAACCTCAGCGAACCGAATTTCCTTGCTCTGTCTACCAAGAGTCTCATGATCTGCGAATGCCTCCTGCAATTGAGTAGATGTTTGTTGAAAGGGTGACTGAATCACCGGCATAGAAATCGAATGGGGCCCGGCATTATTGAGAGGAGTCAATGTTGTTTTCCTCTTAGTTTGTAATGAAACTTGATCGGTAGCAATTGGAAAACTCTTGCTTGTTGAAATTCAATTCTGCGTGTCCATACACAAGATCAAACCGAAAAAGTTGAGTCGGCGCCAATTGATCGACCGATTGGTCTAATAAAATATGTAGAACAAAAACATATCGGCTGTCCTGTTTCTTTATACAGAAGCGTAATCACTGAAACCGGGTCGAAAGCAGAACAGTCAATATGCTCTCATCGAACGCCTTGTCAAACGTCGAGCCCGCAGGTTGCCGGTGCGTCGGACACGTCCTCGCGGCTGCCGCGATGCGGGACGGCACTGTTTTCCACCGCCGGGGCGCCCGGAATGCAGCGGAAACCATCCAGCATTGCGATCTCGATTACCAAGGTGGACATCTTTCGTGGTTCTTGAAGTGAATCGGGTCGCCTCGACCTTGAGTGACAGTTATCGGACTTCAAGTCCTTGTTCCGAACCATCCACATCCTACTTGCGGTCATGCGTGATGTTTATTGAGTACTGCACATTTTTTGAGACAAGAAACGTTACAAATATTGGACCGTCACTTCGCTTACGTTCGATAAAATAAGGACATTCTCCTAACTTTCCAACGGAAATTCAGATCATAGTCATTGCAGACGTATGTCGCGATCTGGCTTTGCGTTGAATCGCGCCAAGTCATCTTCACCCAAGCCGAACCATACCCTCACGTTGGATTCAAATTGCTTAAGTTTTCAGCTTTTCTCGCGAGATAATGGTGAAGCTTTTGCACGTGTACGCATGCAGCTTCTCCCCAAGAATATTTCAAATTTTTCTCATGATGGTTTTCGGATCATGACATTCGAATACCTGTACAGAGCTTGGAAGTCCCGAAGGATTACCCAAACTGTTGCGGCGAAATTGCTTGGAGTGAGCGACCGGACGTTTCGTCGTTACGTTCATCGTTTCGAGAGCGAGGGCTCGGAGGGTTTGATCGACAAACGCCAGTTGCAGAGTTCCCCACGGCGGGCGCCGGTGGCCGAGATATCCGACGTGGTCAACGCTTACAACACCCAGCACGAAGGCTGGAACGTCAAACAATTCTACAACTGGTACCGATACACGGGGGGACGGCGCAGTTACAACTGGGTGCGGCTGCAACTTCAGGACGCGGGCGCCGTCAAAAGACTGCCGCGGCGGGGCGTGCACCGTCTGCGCTTCGATCGCGCGCCGCTACCCGGTCTGAGGCTCCACCAGGACAATTGCAGGCACGAATGGCTGACGGGCCGGCGCTGCGACCTGGTGGTGACGATGGACGACGCCACGGGTGAACACTATTCGGCACTCCTCTGCGGCAGGGCGGGCAATCGGAGCAGTTTCGCCGGCGTCCGCGACGTGCTTGAGCGCAATGGATTCTTCTGCGCCCTTTATACGGACAGGGCGTCGCACTATCGATACACGGGCAAGGTGGAGGCGGCGGAAAAACAGGCCCCCCGGAAACTCACCCAGACCGAGCGGGCAATGATGCAACTGGGGATCAGGTTGATCGCCACTCGCTCCACGCAGGTTCGCGCACGCTGCAAGCGCGTTTTTGAAACTCACCTGAAACGCTTGCCCTCGGAGTTGGCCGCTGCCGGGATTACCGAAATCACCGCGGCCAACCGCTACCTGGACACTGTCTATCGGCCCGCGTACAACGAGGAATTCCAGCAGGCGGCCCAGGAGAAGGGTTCGGCGTTCGAGCCCTGCGCGGACTCGGCTCGACTGGACGACATCCTGTGCGAGCAGTACTGGAGGGTCGTGCGCAAGGACAACTGCGTGCGCTTCAAGAGTCGATTGTTGAGGCTCCCGGTCGAGCGACTGAAGTGCAGGCTGGCCAACACCCGGGTAATGGTTCGGCGGCACCTGGACGATACCTTGTCGATATCCAGCGGAATCCGGCGGCTGGCCAGATACGATGCCGACGGCAAGCCGATCGATTGACGCCTGTTCCGCGCCCGGCGGCACGCGGATCGCCAACCTCCGGTTCCCGGCGATTCCCCAAGGGGTATTCCAGGAACACTTCCGACCTTTAAGATAGGCGGCTGATTGGATCGGCGCGCGTCCCGCGCGGGAGTTGTCATGCATAGATTGCTTGTCGCGCTGGTGGCCGCCCTGCCCGTCGCCGGCGTCTGCCAGGATCGATATCCGGTCGACTGGGAACAGGTGGAGTCCGAATCCCTGGACCACTTCGAGGCGTTGTTGCGCATCGACACCACCAACCCTCCGGGCAACGAAACCGAGGTTGCCGCCTACCTTCAGGAAGCGCTCGCGGCCGAAGGGATCGAAGGGCGCCTGTACGCCATGGCGCCGGGCCGCGACAACCTGGTGGCGCGGGTCGGCGGCAATGGATCGAAGGCGCCGGTACTGGTCATGGGCCATACCGACGTGGTCGGCGTGCAGCGGGAAAACTGGTCGGTGGAGCCGTTCGACGCCGTGCGCCGGGACGGCTACATCTACGGCCGCGGCGCGCTGGACGACAAGGACAACGTCACCGCCGGGCTGATGCTGCTGACGATGCTCAGGCGCGCCGGCGTGGAACTGGACCGTGACGTCATCTTCCTCGCCGAGGCCGGGGAGGAAGGCACCCCCGAGGTCGGCGTCGACTACATGGTCAACGAGCACTGGGACGAGGTGGGCGCCGAGTACTGCCTGGCCGAAGGCGGCGGCGCGGTGGCCCGCGATGGCGTGGTCCGCCACGTCTCCATCGCGACCACCGAGAAATACCCCATGCGCGTACGGCTGGTGGCCCGGGGCACGGCCGGCCACGGTTCGGTGCCCCGCGTCGACAATGCGCTGGCCGCCCTGGCCGACGCGGTGGCGAAGCTCTCCGCCTGGCAGCCGCCCATGCGGCTCAACGAAACCACCCGCGCCTATTTCCAGCGGCTCGCGGACATCAGCGACGAGGAATCCGCTCAGCATTACCGGGGCCTTTTCGATCCGGCGGAGCAAGCCCGCAGCCAGCACCACCTGGCGCACCGGGAGCCCCAGCTCAGTTCGCTGCTGCGCACCAGCGTGACGCCCACCATCCTGAGCGGCGGATTTCGCCGCAACGTCATCCCGTCACAGGCCGAAGCGATGCTCGATGTACGGGGTTTGCCGGACGAGAATCCCGAGGAGTTCTACGCGCTCATGGCGTCCGTGATCAACAACCCCGCAGTGGAAATTGTCCCGCAACCCATCTACCGGCCGGCGAGCCCACCCTCGCCCATCGACAACGAGATGTTCGAGGTCCTCGAGACCGTCAGCGCGCGGTTGTTCCCCGAGGCGGTAACGCTGCCCACGATGCTCACGGGCGCCACGGACATGGCCCAGGTCCGGGCAAAGGGCGTCGCCTGCTACGGGTTTGGCCCCGTGCGGCACGAAGAGGATCTGAGCTCCGGTGGCGGCTCCCACGGCGACGACGAACGAATTCCCGAAGATTCGCTGCTGACGCTGGTGCAGTTTCTCTGGTACTCGGTCCTGGGCATCGCCGCCTCACGATAGACGCTAGAGGCTAGACGTTGAAGCGAAACTTGATCACGTCGCCGCGAGCGACCCGGTAATCGCGCCCTTCCAGCCGCAGCTCCCCGGCTTCCCTGGCGCCGTGCTCGCCGCCTCGGGCGACGAACGTGTCCGCCGGAACCACTTCGGCGCGGATGAACCCGCGCTGAAAGTCGGTGTGGATTCTGCCGGCTGCCTGGTAGGCCGTGGCGCCCTCGGGAACGGTCAATGCACGGGCTTCCTTCTCGTTCACCGTGTAGAAGGTCAACAGGCCCAGCAGGCCGTAAGCGGCGTCGATCATTCGCTCCAGCCCGGATGCCCGCAACCCCATTTCTTCCAGGAACAGGTCCCTGTCCCCCTCGGGCAGGTCTGCCAGCGCGGCTTCAAACGCCGCGCAAATGACCACGGCCGGGACTCCCTCGGCCTCGGCGCGAGTCAGGACAGGCGCCGCCTCGCCGCCTTCGGTGAGCCCGGACTCCGATACGTTGGCCGCGTACATGACCGGTTTGTCCGTGAGGAGCTGGAGAACGCCAAGCCTGCCGCGATGCTCCGGCGTCAGCCCAATGTCCCTCACGGCATGTCCGGCGGCCACCTCCCCCTGGACGCGCCGGACCAGTTCGAGCCAGGCGATGTCGTCGGCCTCGGCGGTCCTTGCCTGCCGCTCCGCCCTGTCCGCGGCTCGCGTCAGGGCCTGCAGGTCCGCCAGCAGCAATTCCGTGTCGATGATGTCCATGTCCGATACCGGATCGACCGTCCCCGAGACGTGGGCAACGCCGGTGCCGGAAAAACACCTGACGACGTGGACGATGGCGTCGGCTTCGCGAAGATGCCCGAGAAAACGGTTTCCGAGGCCCTCGCCTCGCGAGGCGCCGTGAACCAGGCCCGCGACATCCACGAATTCCACGGCCGCGGGAACCGTGTCCGCGGGTCCGGCGACTGCCGCGATCCGCTCGAGGTCGGGGTCGGACACCGCGACGATGCCGACGTTCGGGTCGACGGTGCAGAACGGGTAATTTTCCGCCGGCACTTGCATGGCGGTGAGCGCGTTGAACAGCGTCGACTTGCCCACGTTGGGCAGCCCGACGAGACCGCACTTGATTCCCATGGTCGAGGCGGCGCCTACCCGGCCGGTTCCGACTCCGCGTCCTGCGGCGACCGGTCCTCCAGGTGCCGGCTGTGCAACTGCGTCTTGGCCCGCTCCGGGCCCATGTCCAGAAAAACCTCCAGCGCATCCGCCGCCGCGAGCACGGCATCGAGGATGGCGCCCTGCTCATCGGGCGTCGGGCGCCTGAGCACGTAGCCGATCACCCGGTCCCTGAGGCCGGGCCCCGGATGGCCGATGCCGAGGCGCAGCCGCCAGAAGTCCCTGCCGACACACTCGGCAACGTCACGCACGCCGTTGTGGCCGCCGGGACCGCCGTTGAACCGGAGCTTGGCGCGTCCAGGCGCGATATCCAGTTCGTCGTAGGCCACCAGCAGCCGCTGGGCCGGCGTCTTGTAGAACGCGCACGCCGCGGCAACCGCCCTGCCGCTGTCGTTCATGTAGGTCATCGGCTTGAGCAGCCGGAGCCGCCGGCCTTCAAGGGTAATCTCGGCGGTGTCGCCGAACAGGCGGCGGCGTGCCCTGAACCTGCCCCCGTGACGCTGAGCCAGCAGGTCGACGAACCAGAAACCGGCGTTATGCCGGGCGCGCCGGTGCTCGGGGCCGGGGTTGCCCAGACCGACTATGAGTTCCAATGATTCGTCCATGCCGGACTCCAGCGCCGAATCACCCCAGGAGAACCAGGTCAACGCAACACACAGGCCACAAGCCGCCAACGGCGCTCCGGCCCGACGGGAGCACCCGTCAGCGACGGCCCCGCCCGCCCCCCATGCCGGGCAACAGCGGCTGCCGGCGGAGGCGTCCCCGGAAGCGTTGTCAGCCCTGGTCGGAAGGTTCGCCCTCCTCCGGGGCTTCGGGCTGCTCTTCGTCCTCCGGCGCCATCAGTTCCAGCTCCTCTTCGAGCTCCGGCACTTCGTCCTCTTCCTCGCGCCGCCGCGGAATGATGGTGACGATGGAGGGATCCAGTCCCTGAAACAGCGCCGGTATTTCCACACCTTCCGGAATCGCCACGTCAGTCAGGTGCAGCCGTTGATTCAGTTCCAGTTCCGATATATCGACCTCGATGTATTCGGGCAAGTCCTTCGGAAGGCAGCTCACCTCGACCTCCGCGAGCTGGACCGAGACCTCGCCGCCCTGTTCCCGGACCCCCACGGCGGCTTCCGCTCCCAGGTAATGGATCGGCACGCTGAGGTTGATCTTCTGGTCCTCGCGGATGCGCTGAAAATCCAGGTGCAACACTTGCCGCCTGGAAGGGTGGCGCTGGACATCCTTGACCACCACGGGCTGGGAAACGTCCTCAAGGGTCAACGTGAGGATGCTCGTATAGAACGCCTCGCGCTCCATCTCGTGAAGCAGCCTGGCGTGGTCCACGACCACCGCCCGGGGTTTTCGGCCGGCGCCGTAGATTATGGCGGGTACCTTCCCCTGCCCGCGTAGCCGCCGGCTGCTGCCCGTGCCCAGGTCGGGCCTGTTCTCGACATCCAGCGCGAATTCGGTGCTCATCCCGGTCTCCCTTCAGCGGGCGCAGGATATTACCAGCGACGCCTAGTCCACGTACAGTGAACTGACCGATTCCGCGTCGCTGATCCTGCGCATGGTCTCGGCGAGCAGTTCGCCGATGCTGAGTTGCCGGATCTTCTCGCAGGCATGGGCTTCCTGGCTCAGCGGTATGGTGTCGGTGACGACCAGCTCATCGAGCACCGAGGCCGAGATGCGCTCCACGGCGGGCCCCGAGAGCACGGGATGGGTGATGTAGGCCACGACGCGGACCGCGCCCCGTTCCTTGAGGGTCTGCGCCGCGATGCACAGCGTCCCGGCCGTATCCACCATGTCGTCCATGAGGATACAGACCTTGCCCTCCACCTCACCGATCACGTTCATGACCTCGGCCATGTTGGCCCGCGGGCGCCGTTTGTCGATGATGGCGAGATCGGCGTCGTCCAGGCGCTTGGCCAGCGCGCGTGCGCGGACCACACCGCCCACATCGGGGGAAACGACGACCTTGTCCTCGTATTCCTGCTTCCAGGCGTCCCCGAGCAGAACCGGCGACGCGTAGACATTGTCCACGGGGATGTCGAAGAATCCCTGTATCTGGTCGGCGTGCAGGTCCACCGTCAGGACCCGGTCCACGCCGGCGTTGCCGATCAGCTTCGCCATCAACTTGGCGGAAATCGGCACGCGGCTGGCGCGAGGCCTGCGGTCCTGCCTGGCGTAACCGAAGTACGGAATGAGCGCGGTCACCCTGGCCGCCGAGGCGCGCTTCACGGCGTCGGTCATGACCAGCAGTTCCACCAGGTTCTCGTTCACCGGCGGGCAGGTCGATTGCACCAGGAAAACCTCGCGCCCCCGAATGTTCTCCATGATTTCGACCATGACTTCGCCGTCGCTGAAACGCCCGACGTTCATCCGGCCCAGGGGCACGTGAAGATGGCGGCAAATGTTCCGGGCAAGCGCGGGGTGCGCGTTGCCCGAAAGTACGGTCACTGTTCCGGGATCCAATCTGTCCTCCTAGTCAACCACCCACCGGGGTCTGGCTGGGGTGGCAGGATTCGAACCTGCGAATCACGGGATCAAAACCCGTTGCCTTACCACTTGGCTACACCCCATTGCCCGTATTGTGATGCGCTGTAGCGGGTGAGTTCAAGACGATGGCCGCCAGCCGTCCACGGTGACGCGCAGTTCCAGCGCGCCGTGCTCGAGATCGATGCGTCTCGGCAGCAGGAACCCGCCGTGCAGCCGATAGCTCTCGTAGTTCAGGCGCCACAGCCGCTGGTCCAGTGTCCTGAGCTCCGTACGGCCGGGGCTGAACTGCCGGTCCGCGTCGAAATCAGGGTCCGGGTGCCCCAGAAGCCACGCATCCAGACTCCGCACCGGCAGCCACCAACCCAGCATGGCGGACAGCTCCGGCTCCGGGTCCCGCAGTTCCCAGGTTTCACCGCCGGCCCGCACCGTGAGGCGCTCGGGGGGGCCGATGATCTGCAGCACGTTCATCCCCAGCGGGTTGCTGATGGAAAGCTCGACCTCGTTCTCGGCCTGGCGCCACCGGAATCGCCCCTGGAAAGCCCGGTCGCCGGTGTTCACGGCGATGCGCCCGTTCATTCGCCAGTCCGGCGTCGCAAGCAGCCGCGTGCGGCGCTCCTCGTAGCCGAGGCCGTCCCCGGCGGTGCGAAAGGGCGTGCAGCCGCTCATCAGAATGCAGATGAGCCCGGCGGCCAGGGCCCCGCGTTGCCCCCGGCGGCGCTCCGGAATCCGCGCTCGATAACACCGTGTCCCGCCGGCGGCGTCCATCGGTCCGGGCAGCGGGCGGGCGCGCCTCATTGCGCCAACCGCTGCCGCACCTCCAGCAGATGCTCGCTGTCGGCGTGTTCCTCCAACGATTCCCTGAGCAACTCGAGAGCCTGCTCGCGGTTCCCCAACTCCCAATGGGTGTCGACGATGTGGGCGGCGACTTCCGGATCGGGAAACAGCGCGAACGCGCGTTCCAAGTAGTCCAGCGCGGCATCGTGGTCTCCGAGGTGGAACAGCACCCATCCCATGCTGTCGATGATGGCCGGGTTGTCGGGCTCCGCCGCCAGGGCGCGGCGAAGATAGCCAAGCGCCTCGTCATGGCGTCCCAGTTCGTCGGTCAGCAGGTACCCCAGCGCGTTGAGAAAGCCCGCATCGTCCGGATAGTCCTCCACCAGTTGCTCCAGCGCCGCGGCCGAGCGCCGCAATCGCCCCCGCTCCTGAAACAGGAGCGCCCTGGCATACCTGACCGAGGGGTTGCCGGGGTAGCTGTCGAGCGCCCGGTTCAGCACGCGGCCGGCCTCGCCGTAGCGCTCCTCCTCCACGGCGTCCTGGGCGAGGATCAGGTGCAATTGCACGTTTGCGTCATGGAGCCGGCCGTCGTCCGGGCTGCGCTCGATTTCCTCGGCCAGGAGCCGGATTGCCTCGGGCTCGCGCCCCAGGCGCACGAGAATCTCACCCCGGCCCAGCAGCATGTCCGTGACGTATTGGGGATTGGCGACGCCGAATTCGCGCAGGTGCCTCAAGGCGCCGTCCGGATCTTCCAGGTTGACATAGAGCAATTGCGCGACCCGCAGTTGGGCGTCCACCGCGTTGCCGCCCTCCACAACCCTGGAATAGTGCCGCATCGCCTGAAGTTGCTCGTCCCGCATTTCCGCGATTCGGCCCAGGTAGTAGAAGGCTTCGTCGCGAAACCGCGGATCGGTGCGAATCTCGTTGAAGCGCTCCCGGGACTCGTCGAGGTCGCCGTCGGACAGGGTCAGGAACGCCAGCGCCCTGACAGCCTCGGTCAGTCCGGGGCTTTCTTCCAGAACTCCGTCCAGCAATTCCCGGGCCTCGCCCGTACGGCCGGTGGACAACAGCAGTTCCGCGAATTGCAGCCGCACTTCCAGCCTCGGTTCGTCCAGGGCCAGTTGCCTGGCCAGCGCCAGGCCGTTCTCGCCGCTCCCGGTGAGCAGCAGCGAGCGTGCGTAGAGCATTCGCGCCTCGACCCAGTCCGGGCTCAACTCCGTGGCCAGTTCCGAGTGCGCCAGCACCGTGTCGTAGTCGCCCCTGCGCAGGGCCAGCCGAGCCAGCCCGTAGTGCCCTTCGGCGATATCGGGGTTCGCTTCCACCAGGCCCCGCACGATGACGATGGCCGATTCCGTATCCGACTCCTCCGCGAGCGCTTCGATGCTGCGGGCCACGGCGGCCGCTGCATTCTCCGCCCCTTCGACAAATGCCCCGAAGTCCGCGAGCGACGCCACGGTCTCGCCCAGCCGCAACCTGAATATGCCCATGTACAGATGCGTGCGGTTCGCCTCGCCGCTCAACGCCTGCCAGCGCTGCGCGGCCCTCAGGCCGACACCGGGCAGGTTCGCCTGCAGCGCCAGGTCCGCGGTCAGTTCGGCAAGCTGGGCATTCTCCGATATCAGCGCCGCTTCAAGGTAGTGGCGCACCGCTTCGTCATATTGCTCCCGCTCCCGGGACAGCTCCGCCAGCAACAGGTGGGAGTCCAGGTCCGTCCGGGGATCGGATACGGGCGCCGTGACCGCGCAGGCTCCCAGCAGCAACGCGGCCAGCATTCCCGCCAGCGCCGCCGCCGGACCGCGTGCGCGAATGCGCGTAACGCGTGCGCCACCGTGCCGGCTGACCGAAGGGAAACTCAGGGAATTCTGCATCGAATCGTCCTGGCGCGAAATGGCCTCTCCGCGTGACCGCTCGAACGGCAACGACGTCCGGGTTATGCCGGCAGCTTAGGAGATTGCCGCAATGGCCGTCAACGACGGGTTCGCGGGCCGCCAGGCTTCAACTTGTACCGCGGCGGGGATTCTCCGACAATTCAGGCCAACATCCGGCACGGTCCGTGCCGCGGGCTGTCAGGACACCCATCATGAGCGGAGCCGCAAAACAGGCATCCTCCCTCGAATCCAGGATCGCGGCCCTGGCCGACCGCTACGCGGAGATCGGCGAGTCGCTCGCCAAGCCGGAAATCATCGCCGATCAACCGACGTTTCGCAGCCTGTCGAAGGAGTACGCCCGGCTGGAGCCCCTGGTCCGGGCCTACACCGGGTACCGGCGGCTGCTCGACGACATCGGCGCCGCGGAGGAACTGCGCGACAGCGATGACCCCGAAGCACGCGCCCTGGGCATTTCGGAGCTTGCGACCCTCCTTGAGGAGCGGGAGGTCCGGGAAGAGGCGCTGATGCTCCAGCTCGTGCCCGCGGACCCGGATGACGACGCCAACCTGTTTCTGGAAATACGGGCCGGGACCGGCGGCGACGAAGCCGCGCTGTTCGCCGGCGACCTGTTCCGCATGTATCAGCGCTATGTGGAAAACAACGGCTGGCGGATGGAAATTCTCAGCCGCCACGAGGGCGAGCACGGCGGCTACAAGGAGATGATCTGCCGGGTTGCGGGCAAGGGCGCCTACGCCAAGCTCAAGTTCGAGTCCGGGACCCATCGCGTGCAGCGCGTCCCGGAGACGGAGTCCCAGGGCAGGATCCATACCTCGGCCTGCACGGTCGCGGTCATGCCGGAGCCCGAAGACGTGGCGGACGTCGAGATCAACCCCGGCGATCTTCGGGTGGACACGTTCCGTGCCTCCGGCGCGGGCGGCCAACACGTCAACAAGACGGACTCGGCGGTGCGGCTCACGCACCTGCCCAGCGGAATCGTCGTGGAATGCCAGGACGAGCGTTCGCAGCACAAGAACCGCGCAAGGGCGCTGTCGCTGCTGCGCGCAAGGCTCAAGGATGCGGACGTGGCCCGGCAACAGGCGGAGACTGCAGCGACGCGCCGCAAGATGGTGGGCACCGGCGACCGGTCGGAACGCATTCGCACCTACAATTTTCCGGAGCGCCGGGTCGCCGACCATCGCATCAACCTGACGCTCTACAAGCTCGGCGACATTCTCCAGGGCGGACTGGACCGGCTCATCGAACCGCTGGCCAGGGAAGACCAGGCGGAGCGGCTGGCCGAGCTGATTGCGGATTAGTGCTCAGACAACAGTCGGCGGAGACGTCCCAAGACCTCTTGTCCATCCGCTACAATGATGATCCGATCCCAGGGCAGGGCGGAAACTTGGACATCGGTAGTCTCGGCATAGACGAAAGCAAGTTCACGCAGGCGACGCTGGTTGGCCGTGCTCCGCGCAATGCGCGACAGGCGGGAAACCGCCGCCTTCATGATGCGGTTTATCGGAATGTCTTCGGAAAAATAATCGAAACGGCAAGCCAAGCGTGATGGATTGGCCGCATGCCGAGTGAATTGACGAGTGACATTCAAGGAACCCCGCAGCGTCGGAAGATCATCCTCATGGTCGACGTAACGGCGCGGCATTCCCTGCCGGACTGCGTCTGTGAGTTGTTCCGCGAAAATCCGTATCACGATCTCAAGCAACGTGTCGCGCTGCCAATCCATTTCGGTGACAGTACCGATGTCGAGTCTGATATCGAGTGCGACCGCCAGCATGTGCACCAGCCTTTCTCGAATGGCGGCATTATGTTCTTCCTTCCCGCCCTCAGCGATGACATCGATCTTGGGCAGGATTTCCAAAGTGCCGCCTTCAGCCGCCAGAACACCGACGACGCCCCTCGCTCGCAAGGCATGCCGTCCATGCTCAAGCACTCCGCCGCCGCCTCGTCCCGACAAGGGAGAAGCCTTTGCGGCAGATGCAAGCCGATCGGCAACATCAGGCGGTATTGTGTTTGCGTTGCCCGGACCCGGCCCATAGGGGAGTCTCCCCCACTCGTGGACGGTACGGCGGATCATGGCCGCACGTATTTCGAGAAGTCGAACGTCTCCTTCACACTCCAGCGCAGTTTCGTTCCCGCCTCGTCATCTCCTTCAAACCCCGGTGGAACGAGTCGCCTGCCGCGCAGGAAACACCCGTCAACCTGGCTTCCACTATCGGTTTGGCGACCCTCGAGCACGGCGGCAATCTTTGTCCAGTCATCGTAAAAGTACTCAGCAAGCAGGGGAATGACGTTGTTCCGCATGACCGCTTCCACATCCGCTTGAGTCTTGCATTCAATGAAGTATGCGTGGCCGATTTGGTGTTCACGATCGAACAGGTACTCGATGCGTTCATTCAATTCAGTGAGCAGCTTGCGAAGATCGATGCCCTCCACATCATCTGAAAGCTTGGACGGATCAGGCATCAGTTCTCGAAATGTGAAGCGGCGTCGCAGGGCTGTATCGAGCAGCGCGATCGAGCGATCCGCCGTGTTCATCGTGCCTATGATGTGCAGGTTCATCGGTACACCGAATTTCGTTCCGGAGTAAGGCAGCCGAACCCTGATTTCGTTGCGGGCACCGAGGCGCTTGTCGGCTTCAAGGAGGGTGATCAGTTCGCCGAACACCGTTGAGATATTCGCCCGATTGATTTCGTCGATGATCAGCACGAAGTCGCGAGCACCCGTTGCAGGCCGCGATACGTCCTTGCCAAGAATTATTTCTTCGAGCGCATCCCAGTAAATGATCTCCGGGTTTAGTTGATAAACGGAGTGCCGCCGGAAGTGACGTGGATAGAAGGCGGACCTTTCAGCGCCCTCCATGTCCTGCCAGAGCCATTCGACCTGTCTCCGATGAGGGTGAAAATCTGCTTCCGGATCATAGTAGTACTCCCCTGTCACCCTCCCGACGGCACGGAATCTGTCCCTGCCATCCGAAAGAACGACATAGTCGCCCGCCTGCATGGCCGCTCGGAATGAGAATGTCTGTTCGATGTTGCTATCTTTGCCGCTGGCATTTGGATTTTTTCTCGTTCTCCACTCGTTGTAAATCTCGTCAAATTCGTCGAAACGCTCATCAGCCCAGTCAATATCGCCCCCCCAACCCAGGTGAATAAGCCCTTCTTCCAAGCCGAAGCGGATCTGATGGTCGTCTATATACCGCCGGCCAAGCGCAGCTTTGAAGACCCGGCGCGTACGGTCCAGTCTGTCATGTGCGGGCTCCGCTCCCGTATCAAGCCGTGCGCGTTCGCTGATCCGATAGAATACGCCAGCATGCGGCTTCAGACTGAACCCGCCCGACGAGGGAGTCTCTCCGATCTGCTCATCCGGTGCGGGATTTGCTGTTGTCGGCCTCAACCCCTCGACGAAATCTTCGTAGGCAAATGACTGGTGGAACGTGACGAACTCGATGCGCCCTTGTTTGGCAAAATCCCTGTAGGCGTCCATCAGCGTGCCACGGTCACGTTCAAGGAGAGCGGTCTCCTCCTGGCCGAGGCAGATGCGAACAGCTTCGTTGGCTGTTGCGTAGGTTTTGCCCGTGCCCGGAGGGCCGTAGAGGACAACGTTCGTTGCGCTGCACATGGTTTTCCCCGGTTCGGTTAGTTGAGGCTCCAGTTGGAAAGTGAACGTGGTCGTGGTGCTATTTTCCGGTCCGTCGCGCGACGGCGGCGAGACACGCGCCATTTCCTGAAACTTCTTCCCCGCCAATACCTGGCACACGTTTGCCCAATTTCGATCAAGACCCATTTCGTCATGCAGGGTGCCTGCCCTGATCGAAACAGACCGTTGTCCGGGTTCGTGCGCTGGCACGACCACCAAGTTGCCGCGCTTTTCCAAGTATTTGACGGTCCTGTTGTGCCAACTCTGCGGTGGCTGGCCCCCGGTCTTCGGCCGCTCCCATCCGTCGGTTAATGCAGCCCGATACAGTTGTGCAGCCGTTTGTGGCCCGTGCGCCGCGATCGTGTAAGCGTAGAGTTCAATTATGCTGCGTTTTTTGGGCTTATAACCGCCCTTGTGCGGTCGGTAGTTGTAGACTGGGGCAGCCGGGCGCTGCTGTCCATGCTCGCGCTCGGATGCGATGTAATAGTTCAGTGCGCAAAACCCGATTCGATCCGCGATCTTGATTAGATGTGGTTTATCGGGAACACCGAGAGGTTCGTCGTTTTCCCCAACAATGATGAACCCGGCATTGAGGAGAACGGAGGCAGCGCATTGCGGTCCTGACCAGCCGCCACGAATCGGATGCAGGTCATGCTTGGTTGCGTTGGCGGGTCTCCGGCTCAGCGCGAGAGCGGCGATGGGCTTGGTGGGGAACGGACCCATTTGCCGGTGTCGTCGTGAGGAACGGACCCAGTATTTGCGTGCGTCACTGAACCCTGGAAATTCTTTCCTGAATCCCTCCTCCCCCAGCTTCTCATAGCGATCAAGTGCCGCTTCCACGTGATCGCGCGACAAGACTTCCCCGAGCATGAATACTCAAACAATGCCGAACATGATCGGCGCGAGGCTCGGGTGCTTACAGATCATTGGAGGGGCTCGGGGCGACGATAAAGTGTACTTCTATTGATTTGGTTGCCCCGATTGTTCGGTAGTGTACGGTTGCCTTGCGAGCTTATCAATTCGCTCCCGCCAGTGACCGCGGGTCCGCTTCGCCGGGTATCCGGCCGCCAAACTCTTTCAAGACGGCTCGGACTGGATGTCTACAGAGAATGTCATTTGCGGCGTTTGCGATCTTTTCGTGTATCACGGAATAGAAAGTTCCATGATAGGCGAAAAACTCGTTTCACCCGTCCCGGCCCAGCGTTGAAACCGGGCCTGTTTCTGTCCAAACTGGTCTGATATTTTCTTTATATTTCAATTGGATGAAGGTATACTACTGAGTATATGAACAGTAGCGCGCCATCCTATCGCACACAATCCCACGGAGCCCCCATGTTCGACGTCCCCGCCTCCGCCGAGACCGCCCCTTCCACCGCGTGGACCCCGCACCGGTCGGCCGATTCCCCGCCGCCCGCCGTCGCACATCCAGCCGCCGGACTTCCCGCCTCCGATGCGAAGTGCCCCGAGGCGCTCGCCGCCGAGATCACCACCCTGGCCGGTCACCTCAACGCCGCCCAGTTCCGGTTCCTCAAGCTCCTCGATGAATTCGACCGGGCGCAAGGCTGGGCCGGACCCGGGGTCCGTTCACTGGCCCATTGGCTGAACTGGAAATGCGGTCTCGGCGACCTGGCCGCTCGCGAGAAGGTTCGCGTGGCGCGTGCGCTGCGGGAGCTGCCCCTAATCGACGCTGCTTTTGGGCAGGGCGAAATCAGCTACTCCAAGGTGCGCGCCATGACCCGCGCAGCCACACCGGAGAACGAGAAACAATTGCTGAACATCGCCCGCCACGGCACCGCCGCGCACATGGAGCGGCTGGTGCGGGTGTATCGGCGGTGCCGAACGCGGGCGGAAACCTCGCCGGGAGAGACGGAAAGACTGCGGGAAGAACGCTTCTACTGCTTCGCCGAGGACGACGAGACGATCGTGTTCGGCGGTCGGGTGTCGGCCGAGCAGGGCCGGTTGTTGGTCAAGGCGTTGGATGCGATGGTCGGGGAGATGCAGGAGGATGATCGGGAGGCCGGCGATGCGGAGACGGCCGGCGTTGCACCGCAGGCCGGCGAGACCGGAAAGGCCGGGAAGAACGACGACGGAGCCCCGCATGCCGTCCCCGAAACAGCCGAAAATGTTTCAGCGGAAACATCCGCAACCGGTTTCGAGCCAGATGTTTCCGCGGAAAAATTGTCCGACGCAAAGTCCGGTACCCCGCCCCTCAAGCCCCTCCGCGTGCGCCGCGCCACTGCACTGGTGCACATCGCCGAGCACTATCTCGCCACCCGAGGCACAGGCGCCACTCCCATGAAGTCGAGCGATGCCTACCAGGTTTTCGTGCACGTCAACGCCAACGATGCCCACCCCGACAACCGTATCAACGGCGCGCATACCAATTATGTGGACGACCGCCGCTGCCTGGCGCCCCACGTGGCGCGGCAACTGGCGTGCGATGCTTCCCGCCGAACGGTGCTGGAAAACGAGCGCGGGGAGATCCTCAACATCGGGCGGCGATCACGCATCGTACCGTGGCACATCGCACATGCCTTGCGGATTCGCGACGGCGGTTGCCGCTTCCCCGGCTGCAATCAGCGGCGCTGGACCGATGCCCACCATATCCACCACTGGGCCGACGGCGGCGAGACGAGCCTGGACAACCTGGTCACCCTGTGCCGCTACCACCACCGCGCGCTGCATCGAGATGAATACCGCATCGAACGAGGCGCAGACGGCGAACTGATCTTTATCGACGCGCAGTACCGGCCCATTCCGCCGGCCATCCATCCGCAGTTCGGAGGCGAGCGCGGTCCGGGCAGTGTCGCAAATGCCGCCGGCGCTTCCTCCGCCGAGGACCGGGTCGAACAACTGAAGGCCGAACACCGCAAGCGCGGCGTGGAGATCGACGAATCAACCGCCGTGACGCGCTGGGCAGGCGAGCGCATGGACTACTCCACGGCAGTGGAGTGGCTGCAGTACGCGGATGGGGTCGTCGTCTGATGAAGCAGTTTCTCACCCCTGTGGCGGGCGCGAGCTCCGTCGGCGGGTTGCTCGACTGGGCGCGGATGCGGCTTGCTTCCCGCAGCGGCAGTTCGGGGCTCGACGCGGAGGTGCTGCTGGGGTTCGCGCTCGGCCGCGCCCGGAGCAGTCTGATCGGATTTCCCGAGCTTGGCGTGTCCGCCGCGGAGACCGCCCGGTTCCGCCGGCTGGTCGAGCGGCGCGCCGCCGGAGTGCCCGTGGCTTATCTGACCGGGCGCAGGGAGTTTTATTCGCTGCCGCTGGACGTATCGCCCGCCACACTGGTGCCGCGGCCTGAAACCGAGCTGTTGGTGGACAAGGTGCTGGAGCGGCTGGCGCCCGGCGCGCGCGCCAGGGTATTGGACGCGGGCGCCGGTTGCGGCGCCGTGGCGGTCGCGATCAAGCATCGGCGGCCGGACTGCCGGGTGGTGGGCGTGGACCGCAGCGGCGCGGCACTTAAGATCGCGGCCGCCAACGGCGCGCGGTTCGGGCTGGACGTTCACTGGGTCCGTTCCGACTGGTACGCGGGCATCGCGGGCGGGCGTTTCCAATTCGTGGTCAGCAACCCTCCCTATGTGCGCCGGGACGATCCGGCCCTGGCCTCTCCGGATCTGCGCCACGAGCCGCGCGAGGCGCTGGACGGCGGCGCCGAAGGACTCGACGGTCTGCGCGCGGTGATTGCCGGCGCGCCCCGCGTGCTGACCCCGCGCGGAACGTTGTTGCTGGAACACGGATTCGACCAGGCCCAACCGGTGCGAGAGATCCTGAACGAATGCGGCTTCGGGGCGATTGAAACCCACCGGGACCCCGCCGGGCTCGATCGCATCAGTATCGGCGAACTCGCCTGACCGCGCGCTCTTCATGCGTTTCCCCGCGAAGATTCGTAGTCGAGGTTCGGCGACAGCCACCGCTCGGCCTGTTCCACCGACCAGCCCTTTCGGGACGCGTAGTCCTCGACCTGGTCGCGGCCAATCTTGCCCACCGAGAAGTAGCGCGCCGCGGGATGTGAGAAATACCAGCCGCTGACCGCGGCCGCGGGCAGCATGGCGAAGGTCTCGGTGAGCTGGATTCCCGTATTCCGCTCGACATCCAGCAGGTCCCAGAGCGTCTGCTTCTCCGTATGGTCCGGACAGGCCGGGTAGCCGGGCGCCGGGCGGATTCCGCGGTACGCTTCGGCGATTAGCGCCGTGTTGTCGAGCCGCTCATCCCCGGCATAACCCCAAAGTTCGGTTCGCACCCGCTGGTGCAGCCGTTCGGCGAACGCCTCGGCCAGGCGGTCCGCCAGGGCCTTGAGAATGATCGCGCTGTAGTCGTCGTGGGCCGCCTCGAAGCGGGCCACGCATTCGTCCAGGCCGATGCCCGCCGTGACCGCGAAGGCTCCCACGTAGTCGGCGATGCCCGAATTGCGATGCGCCACGTAGTCGGCGAGGCAGTCGTTGTGGAGGTCGGCGCGCTTGCGCCGCTGCTGGCGCAGGTGATGCAGGCGCGCGAGAACCCGCTGGCGGGACTCGTCCGCATAGAGCTCGATGTCGTCGCCCCGGGCGGTGGCCGGGAAAAATCCCGCCACGGCGGAGGCGCGCAGCCACCGCTCGTCGACCAGTCGCCTCAACAGCCGCCGTGCGTCGCCGTAAAGCGCGCGGCAAGCCTCGCCCACGGTGGGATCATCCAGTATCCGCGGAAAACGACCGTGGAATTCCCAGGCGTTGAAGAACGGCATCCAGTCGATGTAGTCCACCAGCTCGCTCAGCGGGTAGTCATCGAACCGGTGCGGCCCCGCATCCCGCGGTACCGGCGGCCGGTATTCGGACCAGTCCGGAGTGAGCCTGTTCGCGCGGGCCTGGCTCAACGTCAGCCGGGCCGTCCGGCGGGTCCGCGCCTTGTGGCGTTCGCGGCGCCGGTCGTGGTCCCGGGCGATCTTTGCCGCAAAAGCCGCGCCTCCCTCTCCGATCAGCGTCTGCGCCACGTTGACCGAGCGGGAGGCATCCTTGACGTAGACCACGGGGCCGTCGTAGGCCGGATCGATCCTGACGGCGGTATGCGCGGGCGAGGTGGTCGCGCCGCCGATGAGCAGCGGCACGGAAAACCCCTGGCGCTGCATTTCTCCGGCCACGCGGACCATTTCGTCCAGCGACGGCGTGATCAGGCCGGAGAGTCCGATGAGATCGGCATCCACCTCCCTGGCGGTGGCGAGGATCTTCTCCCCGGGAACCATGACGCCCAGGTCGATCACTTCGAAATTGTTGCACTGAAGGACCACCCCGACGATGTTCTTGCCGATGTCGTGGACATCGCCCCGAACCGTGGCGATCACCAGTTTGTTGCGGGCGCCGGCGCCGGTTTTCTCCGCCTCGATGAAGGGCACCAGGTGGGCCACGGCCTTCTTCATCACCCGTGCGGATTTCACCACCTGGGGCAGGAACATCTTGCCGGCGCCGAAGAGGTCGCCGACGATGTTCATGCCGTCCATCAGCGGACCTTCGATGACGTCCAGCGGTCGGGTCGCCGACTGGCGGGCCTCCTCGGTGTCGGCGACGACGTGCTGGTCGATACCGTGCACCAGCGCATGTTCCAGGCGCCTGGCCACGGGCCAGCCGCGCCAGTCCTCGTCAACCTGCCTCCTGCTGCCGGAGCGGTGGCCGCGGTACTGCCCGGCCACGGACACCAGGCGTTCGGTGGCGTCCGCACGGCGATTCAGGATGACGTCCTCGGCGGCCGTTCGCAGTTCAGCCGGAATCTCCTCGTAGACGGCCAGTTGCCCCGGGTTGACGATGCCCATGTCCATGCCCGCGCGAATCGCGTGGTAGAGGAACGTGGAATGCATGGCCTCGCGCACCGGGTTGTTGCCGCGAAACGAGAAGGAAACGTTGCTGACGCCGCCGCTCACCAGGGTATGGGGAAGCTCCGCCTTGATGCGCCCGGCCGCCTCGATGAAGGCAAGCCCGTAGTTGTTGTGCTCCTCGATGCCGGTGGCGACGGCGAAGATATTCGGGTCGAGGATGATGTCTTGCGGCGGAAACCCGGCCTCGTTGACCAGAAGCTCATAGGAACGCCGGCAAATTTCGAGCCTCTGTCCGGTGGTTTCCGCCTGGCCCGATTCGTCGAACGCCATCACCACCACGGCGGCTCCGAAGCGGCGAATCTCCCGGGCCTGGCTGAGAAACGGGGCTTCGCCCTCCTTCAGGCTGATCGAGTTGACCACCCCCTTGCCCTGCAGGCACTTCAGGCCCGCCAGTATCACGCTCCACTTCGAGGAGTCCACCATCACGGGGACCCGCGCAATGTCCGGCTCCGCCGCGACGAGGTTGAGAAACCTCCCCATCGCGGCTTCGCTGTCCAGCATGCCTTCGTCCATGTTGACGTCGATGAGCTGGGAACCGCTTTGCACCTGCTCGCGGGCCACGTGCACCGCCTCCTCGAAGTCCCCGTTGCCAATGAGCCGCCTGAACCGCGCCGAGCCGGTCACGTTGGTGCGTTCGCCGACATTGACGAACAGGCTGTCGGGCCCGATCGTGAAGGGCTCCAGCCCGGACAATCGCGTCCTCGCCGGAATGTCCGGCAGGCTCCGCGCGCTGTGCCTTCCGACCGCCTCGACGATGGCCCGAACGTGCGCCGCCGTCGTCCCGCAACACCCCCCCGCCAGGTTGATCCAGCCGTTGGCGGCGAACTCGCCCAGCACGTGCGCCATGTGCTCGGGCGTATCGTCATACTCGCCAAATTCGTTGGGCAGTCCGGCGTTCGGGTGAACGCTGACCGGAAATTCCGAAATGCGCGCCAGTTCTTCGACGTGGGGACGCAGTTCGGTGGCGCCCAGCGCGCAGTTGAGGCCGATGAGCAGCGGGTCGGCGTGGCGGACGGAATTGTAGAACGCCTCCAGGGTCTGCCCGGACAGCGTTCTCCCCGACGCGTCGGTGATGGTGCCGGAAATCATGACCGGAATATCCACCCCGGACTGTTCGCGAAGCCGGTGAATGGCGTACAGCGCCGCCTTGGCATTGAGGGTGTCGAATATCGTTTCCACCATCAGCAGATCGACACCGCCCTCAACGAGCGCGGCGGCCGCGGCGGCGTACGTGTCGGCCAGTTCGTCAAAGGTGATCTCGCGCAATCCCGGGTCGTTGACGTCGGGCGAGATGGACGCCGTGCGGTTGGTGGGACCCAGCGCCCCCGCCACGAAGCGGGGGACGCCCGTGTCGGCGGCGACCTCATCGGCGGTCTCCCGCGCCAGCCGCGCCGCCGCCAGGTTCAGTTCGCCCACCCGCTCCTCCATCCCGTAGTCGCCCTGGGAGGGAACCGTGGCGTTGAAGGTATTGGTCGTGACGATATCCGCGCCGGCGGCGAGAAACTCGCGGTGGATGCCCGCCACGAGCTCCGGCTGCGTGAGGCAGAGCAGATCGTTGTTGCCCTTGAGTTCGCGCGGCCAGTCGGCAAACCGCTCGCCCCGAAAATCCGCTTCGGAGAGGTCCAGCGCCTGCACGCTGGTGCCCAGCGCGCCGTCCAGAATCGCGATTCGCCGGCGCAGCAACGCCCGCAACTGCCCGACGCGCTCGTTCACGCCGCGCGCTCCGCGTCGGCGCCGCGGGGCCTCAGGCCGAGCGCGTGGCAAATGGCGTAGGTCAGTTCGGACCGGTTCAGCGTGTAGAAGTGAAATTCCCCGACGCCGTTGCGGTACAACTCGTCGACCTGCTCGATGGCCACGCTCGCGGCGATCATCTGCCGGGTCTGCGGATCGCCGTCCAGTCCGGAGAACCGCTCGTGGAGCCGGCCGGGGACCTCGACACCGCATTTGGCGGCGAACCCGAGCATCCCCCTGAAGCTTGCGATCGGCAGGATTCCGGGAACGATGGGCACGTCCACGCCCTTCCGCCGGCAGCGGTCCCTGAATCTCAGGTAGGCGCCGGTATCGAAGAAGAACTGCGTGATGGCGCGGGAGGCGCCCGCGTCGATCTTGCGCTTCAGGTTGTCCAGGTCGGCCGCGGCGCTCGGCGCTTCGGGATGAACCTCGGAGTAGGCGGCGACCGATATGTCGAACCGGCCCACGGCGAGCAGGCCGGCGACCAGGTCCGATGCATGGGAGAATCCGCCCTTGCACGGCACGTAGGCGCGCGCATCCCGCGGCGGGTCGCCGCGCAACGCGACCATGTGCCGAATCCCGGCGTTCCAGTACCCGCCGGCGATGGACAGCACCTCTTCACGGCGGGCGCCCACGCAGGTCAGATGGGGCGCGCAGACCAGGCCGGTCTCGTTTCGGATTCGCTGGACGATCCGATGGGTGCGGTCCCGGGTCGATCCGTCCGCGCCGTACGTCACCGAGACGAACCTGGGCTGAAGCGGCGCGAGCCTCTCCACGGACCGCCAGAGGATCCGTTCCATCTTCTCCGTTGAAGGCGGAAAGAACTCGAACGATACCTGGATATTCCTATCGCTCACCTGAAGCCTCCCGCCTTGCCCGCCCCGGTCGGGAAACCGAAGCGGGGCTCCTGGCGGCAAGCACGACCAGGACGGAATCCCGCGCCGCGGCCTGGCGGCCCACCGGCGACAGGCCGGCCCGCGCCAGACGCCGGCCGAGGCCGGTCTCCCCGTTCGCGGCCGTGGTGGTTTCGACGACAAGCAGGTGACCGCGGGCGTTCATCACCCGCGCCGCCTCGCCCAGCGCGAGTGCGGGGTTGTCGGAGGTTCCAAGCACACGGTCCATGGTCACCAGATCGAAACTGCCGTCCGGGAATTGCAGGTCGTACATGTCGCCCTGGCGCACCGAACAGTTGGCGAGCCCCGCGGACAACACCGTCGCCCGCGCGATGAGCCGCATGTCGCGGGACAGGTCCACCCCCACCGTCCGGCGGGCGCGCCCGGCCAGCAGCCGCAGCATGCCGCCGGTGCCGGTGCCGACATCCAGGATGTTTCCCAGGCGCCCGCCGTTGCCCGTGCGGGGGAAACGCCGGGCCAACAGGTCTTCGATCGCCGCACTGACCTCCGACGTGTCCCCGGCATCCAGAAGGCGCACGCCCAACCGTTCCAGCAAGGCACGGGCCCGGGCCTGCCGACTGTCGAGGATGGCCGTGAGCCGTTGCCGGTCCCTGACAATGACCGGATCGTTCTCCGCAAGGCTCGACAGCACCGCGCCGACCAGGGGGCGGCGGTCTTCGTCGATGGCGGCCCGGTAGTAGACCTCGTTCTGATCCGGCGTTCGCCGCGCGACGCGGGCGTCACAGAGCAATTTCAGGTGCCTGGAGACGCGCGGCTGGCTCAGTCCCGTCACCTGGACGACTTCGCTTACGGACAACTCGCCGCGCCGCAGGCACCAGAGCAGGCGCAGGCGGGTCGGGTCCCGCAGAACCCGAAGCAGGTCCGTGATCTCGCCAAGGTCGAGCATAACAATATCCGAATATAACTATATTGTTATATAGCTGTTGGAAGGATTGGAGTCAAACAGTGGACGGGGAAATCCGAACCAGGGGCCGTTGGCGACCGTTCAGAATCGTGGCGGAATTCTCCGCGCCCGACCGCGCCGGCGGACTCGCCCGCGCCGCTCAGCTCCAGTCGGTGCGCGTCGTTCGGAGCAGCAATTCAAGCCGGTTATCGCGTCGAAGCGCGGCGCGATGAACCACGTAGCGGCGCATGGCCTTTACGATATCATTGCGGGAACGCGGATGAGGCACGATTTCGCCGGCTGGCCGGATGGCTATCCTGTCGCTGTCCGCAATGCAATATCGATAGGCCTTGAGCGGCAATTGCGCCGAATAGGCGCCAATGGCGTAAAGTCTCGTCCTCTCGTGCACGTGATCGGACAACGCCGCGATGAAGTCCGCGAAGGCTTCATTGTCAGGGTAGTTGATGTAGTCCCACAGAAAACACAAATCGAACCGTACGCCATTTGCGGTGCCGAGAAATTCCCGCGCCGAGTCCATCCGGTGCGCGGGCAGCGCCGGATCGAAAAGGTCGGCCACGTAGAGCTGGCAGCGAAACCGCCGAAAGAAATCGATGCTCCGGGGATCGACCGGACCCGCATCGAGGATGTTCAGCGTCCTGCCGGTATCGAGGCCCTCGAAAACCTCCGGCAAAATGCGGGTTTGCTCGTATGACCAGTTCCCGGCGGGCGGTGTCCGATCGGCATCCTCTTGCCGGTCGGTACGATTGGTTGTTGCCGCCTCCACAAGCATTCCTCAATTCCTCGACGCGCCTGCCGGACCCGCGGCGTCACGGCCTTCGTCGCAATCCATATCGATCCGGCCCTTGAATTTCGCGACAGGCTTCAGGCTGCGCCGCGCCACAGCGTTTTTTCGCCTGCGGCTATCGTAGCTGGCATGGCCGTCCTTGCTGTAAGGATATCAGCGCATCGAATACGATGCGAACGATACCGGAGCTCGCGGGACTTTTGCCACGGGCAACTAGAGCTTGCGCCTCAGCATCTCGTTCACCTGCCGGGGATCGGCCTTGCCCCGGGACGCCTTCATGACCTGGCCGACCAGATAGCCGATAACCCTTGTCTTGCCGCTTCTGAACTGCGCCACCTGCTCCGGGTGGGCGGCGATCGCCTGGTCCACCAGCGCCTCGATGGCGCCGGCATCGCTGATCTGCCTGAGCCCGCGCGCCTCGATGATTCCGTCAACCGGGCCCTCGCCGTTCCACATCGCCTCCAGGACTTCCTTGCCCATGCGGCCGGACAGGGTGCCATCGGCGACGCGGTCGACAAGCGCGGCGAGTTCCGCCGCGCCGATTTTCGAATCGGCCGCGTCAACGGCCTCGCGCTTGAGAATCGCGGTCAGTTCCCCCTGGAACCAGTTCGCCACGATCTTGGGCGAAGCCGATCGCGCCGCGCCCGCCGCCGCCTCGAAATAGTCCGCCGAATCGGGGTTGCCGGTGAGCACGTCCGCGTCGTAGGCGGTAAGCCCGTATTGTTCGATGAAACGCGACCGCCTCGCCGCCGGCAACTCGGGCAATTCCGCGCGCAGCCGGTCGACCAGGGCCTGGTCGACGACCACCGGCAGAAGATCGGGGTCTGGGAAGTAACGGTAATCGTTGGCTTCCTCCTTGCCGCGCATGGCGCGGGTTTCGTTGCGGTCCGCGTCGTACAGGCGCGTTTCCTGCACCACCGCGCCGCCGTCCTCGACCACGTCGATCTGCCGCTCGATCTCCACCTCGATCGCCTTCTCCACGAAGCGGAACGAATTGAGGTTCTTGATCTCCGTCCTCGTGCCCAACCGGCTCTGCCCCCGCGGCCTGATGGAGACATTGGCGTCGCACCGGAACGAGCCCTCCTGCATGTTGCCGTCGGAGATACCGAGATACCGCACCAGCGTATGGATCGCCCGCATGTAGTCGCCCGCTTCCCGGGCGCCGCGAAGGTCGGGCTCCGACACGATCTCCAGCAGCGGCGTTCCGGCGCGATTCAGGTCGATCCCGCTGAGCCCCTGGAAATCCTCGTGCAGCGACTTGCCGGCATCTTCCTCCAGGTGCGCCCGGGTTATTCCGACGGTCTTGACGGCGCCGTCTTCCCCAACGATGTCCAGGTGGCCGCCATGAACGATGGGCAGTTCGTACTGGGAAATCTGGTATCCCTTGGGCAGGTCCGGATAGAAGTAGTTCTTTCTCGCGAACACCGAGCGGCGCGCGACGGTACAGCCGGTCGCCAGGCCGAACTTGATGGCCATGCGAACCGCGCCGGCATTGAGCACGGGCAATACGCCCGGATAACCCAGGTCGACGAGCGAAGCCTGGCTGTTGGGCGGCGCGCCGTAACGCGTCGGCGAACCGGAAAATATCTTGCTCTCGGTGGCGAGCTGGGTATGGATCTCCAATCCGATGACGGCTTCCCAGGACATGCTCAATACCCCGGCGGCGCGAGCGTGTGCCAGTCCGTCTCCCGCTGAAAGCAGTGCGCGGCGTTCAGCAACCGGCCTTCGCCGAGATGGGGGCCGATGAGCTGCAGGCCCACCGGAAGTCCCCGCGCCAGGCCGCACGGCATGGACAGCGCCGGCAAACCGGCCAGGGGCGCGCCGATGGTGTAGATGTCGTTGAGGTACATCTGCACGGGGTCGTCGAGCTTCTGGCCCAGGGGGAACGCGGGCGTGGGCGTGGTGGGGCCGGCGATCAGATCCACCTCGGCGAAGGCGCGGGCAAAATCCTCGCTGATGAGCTGACGCACTTTCTGCGCCTGAAGGTAATAGGCATCGAAGTAGCCCGCCGAGAGCACGTAGGCGCCGGTCAGTATGCGCCGCTTGACCTCCGCGCCGAAGCCTTCGCCGCGGGTGCGCATGTACAGTTCGGCCAGGTCGCCGGCACCCTCGGCGCGGTGACCGAAGCGCACGCCGTCGAAGCGCGACAGGTTGGAGGAGGCTTCCGCCGGCGCGACGACATAGTAGGCGGGCACGGACAGGCCGATGTTTTCAAGCCGGATGCTCGTAAGCGTAGCACCGAGACGCTCCATGACCGACAGGGCGTCGCGGACGCGCTGCGCGTTGTCCGGATCGAGTCCGTCGTCGAAGAAATCGTCCACCACGCCGATGGTCGTCCGGTCCAGCGGCATCTCCAGTTCGGCGGAGTAGTCCGGAACGGGGTCCGGGAGCGACGTGGAGTCCCGCGGGTCGGGGCCCGACATGGCCTGCAGCATCAAGGCGGCGTCCCGCGCCGTGCGCGCCAGCGCGCCGGCCTGGTCCAGGCTGGACGCAAAGGCGACCATGCCCCAGCGGGAAACCCGGCCGTAAGTGGGTTTGATGCCGGTGACGCCGCACAGGGCGGCGGGCTGGCGGATCGATCCGCCGGTGTCGGTGCCGGTCGCGCCGGGAACGAGGCGCGCCGCCACCGCCGCCGCGGAACCGCCGGATGACCCGCCCGGAACGCGGTCCCTGTTCCAGGGATTGCGTACCGGACCGTAGTAGCTGGTCTCGTTGGACGACCCCATGGCGAATTCATCCATGTTGGTCTTGCCGAGCATGACCGCGCCCGCCTCCCGAAGCCTGGAAACGGCGGTGGCGTCGTAGGGGGATACGAAGTTGTCGAGCATGCGCGAGCCGCACGAAGTCCGGACGCCCTCGGTGCAGAAAATGTCCTTGTGGGCGATGGGGATTCCCGTCAGCGGCGTCGCGTCCCCGGCCGCAAGCCGCTCGTCCGCCCGCTCGGCCTGGGCGCGGGCACACTCAGGCGTCACCGTGATGAACGCGTTGAGACCGCCGTCAAGGCGCTCGATGCGGGCCAGGCAGTGGCCGGTGAGTTCGACCGAGGACACCTTGCCGCGCCGCAGCGCCTCGGCCAGTTGCGTAATGGTCGCGTCGTGCATCCCGATGGAGGTTCCTGGACCCGTTCCCTGACTCCCAGCGCCGCGTCAACCGAATAATGCCGCATCGGCGCGTCCACAAGCGCGCAGATGCGCGGCGCCTACTCGATGACCCTGGGCACCAGGTACAGGCCCCGCTCCACCCGCCGGGCGTTGGCCTGGTATCGACGATGGCGATCGGACTCCGTGACCCGGTCTTCCCTCAGTTGCTGGGCACGGTCCAGCGGGTGGGCCATGGGGACCACCGAGGCCGTGTCCACCGCTTGCAGCGCATCCACCATGGTCACGATCTCCGACAGCTTGGCGGCCACGCCCTCCATCTCCGCCGGGGTGATCCGGAGACGGGACAGAATGCATAGATCGTGTAGCTCTTCCAAGCTGAGAGACATGGCGTTGCGGGCTCAAGACGGGCGCAATTACTATACACTTCGCCTTGCCCATTGTCCTACCCGTTGCTAAAGTGCCTGATTGGTTTCAAGTGGCGATCTTGTCACACAATGTTAAAGCGCTTTCTTGGTTTTTTCTCGACCGATCTCTCGATCGACCTGGGTACGGCAAACACCCTGATTTATGTCCGCGGCCGCGGCATTATCCTGGACGAGCCGTCGGTGGTCGCCATCCGCGAGGACAGGGTCCGCGGAGGCAGCGTCCTGCAGGCGGTGGGAGCGAACGCCAAGAACATGCTCGGCAGGACGCCGGGCAACATGACCGCCATCCGGCCGTTGAAGGACGGCGTCATCGCCGACTTCGACATCACCGAGAAAATGCTCCAGTACTTCGTCAAGAAGGCCCATGGCTCCCGGTATTTCAGGCCGAGCCCCCGGGTGCTGGTTTGCGTTCCCTACGGGTCCACCCAGGTGGAGCGCCGGGCCATCCGCGAAAGCACCGAACGGGCCGGCGCGCGCAAGGTGTTCCTGGTGGAGGAACCCATGGCGGCGGCCGTTGGCGCCGGCATGCCGGTGCACGAGGCGCGCGGTTCCATGGTGATCGATATCGGCGGCGGCACCTCCGAAGTGGCGATCATGTCGCTGAACGGTATCGTCTACGCCGCGTCCGTGCGCATCGGCGGGGACCGGTTCGACGAGGCCATCATCAACTACGTCAGGCGCAATTACGGCATGCTGATCGGCGAAGCGACCGCGGAACGCATCAAAATGGAGGTAGGCACGGCCTATCCGGGTCAGGAGGTCAAGGAAGCGTCGGTCAAGGGGCGAAATCTTTCCGAAGGCGTGCCGCGCGCGTTTTCGCTGAACAGCAACGAGATCCTGGAAGCGCTTCAGGAACCGCTGCAGGGGATCGTGGGCGCGGTGCGAACGGCACTGGAGCAGACGCCGCCGGAATTGGGAGCCGATGTGGCCGAGGCGGGCATCGTCGTCACCGGCGGCGGCGCGTTGCTGACCGATCTGGACAAACTGCTGATGGAAGAAACCGGCCTTCCGGTGGTATTGGCGGACCAACCGCTGACGTGCGTGGCGCGCGGCGGCGGACGAATTCTGGATCTGCTGGATGAACACGGGCCGTCCGTGTTCACCGTTGACTGAAATCCGGGGGACAGATGCCGGCTGCTGAATCGGGTAACAGACAGTCGTCCGCATTGCTGGGCGTTCGCCTGACGCTGCTCGCGGCCGTCAGCGCGGCGATGATGATCCTGGACAACAGGGACGCCACGGCCCTGACCCGCTTCCGGCAGGCCGCCTCGGTGATCGTCTATCCACTGCAGGTGGGCGTCGACCAACCGTTCGCCGCCTGGCGCCGGGCGCGGGAAACCTTCGCCGCCCGCGAAGCGCTGCTGGAGGAGAACGCCCGGCTGAAGAGCCGACTTCGCGATCTCGACGTGCGCCTGCAGCGCATGGCCACGCTCGAAGCGGAAAACGTTCGTCTGCGCGCGATGCTCGACTCAAGCGTCCGGGTTGCCGACCGGATGCTGGTGGCCGAGATTCTCGCCGTGGACCCGGATCCCCATCGGCAGCGATTCACCATCAATCGAGGCGCCCTGAACGGCGTCTACGCCGGTCAGGCCCTGCTGGACGCCGAAGGGGTCGTCGGCCAGATCGACATTGTCGATGCCCTGACCTCCCAGGCCGTTCTGATCAGCGACTCCAACCACGGGTTGCCCGTCGCCGTGAACCGGACCGGCTTGCGGACCATCGCGCTGGGCACCGGAGAAACGGGCCTGCTGAACCTGCCCTACCTGACCAACAGCGCCGACGTCCGGGAGGGCGACCTGCTCGTGACCTCGGGGCTCGGCGGCGTCTTCCCGCCCGGGTACCCGGTAGGCCGGGTGACGGCCGTGCAGCGCCGCCCCGGCCAGTCGTTCGCGCGCGTGCTCGCGCAGCCCAGCGCGGGACTGGACCGGGGCCGCGAAGTGCTGCTGGTGATGGACACCGGGAACGCCGGGCCGACCGCCACGGCCAACGGATTGGCGGAGTCGGGAAGATGATCGGGCGGGTGCGGCCAATGCTCCTTCCCATGACCATGTTGGTCCTGGCGCTGGCGCTGTCGATTGTCCCCCTGGGCGATCGCGTCGCGCCGTACCGGCCGGACTGGGTTCCGTTGGCGCTCATCTATTGGGCCATCGCCAGACCCCGGCATTTCGGCCTGCTGTGCGCCTTCGCCATGGGCCTGGCGCTGGACCTGCTTACCGGATCCCTGCTCGGCAGGCATGCGCTTGCGCTGCTGCCGGTCGTCTACCTGGCATTGAGACTGCATCTTCGCATTCGCGTCGCCCTGTCCTGGCAGGTGGCCGTGACCGTGGTGCTGCTGCTGGCCCTGTATCACTTCCTGCTGTTCTGGATCGACGGCGTTGGACAGCGCGCCCCGGGCGCGATCGCGTGGGCGCCGCTACTTACCAGCGCCCTGCTATGGCCGGTGGTCATGGTCACGCTGGGTGGATTCGGTCCCGACCGCATGAGGGAGTCCCAGTGAGCGGCCAGATCCAGATCCACGACCGCTCGAAGGAACAGCGGCTGATCGCGGCCCGGCTGGCGTTTACCGCCCTGCTCGTGCTGGCGATGAGCGGCGTCCTGGTCTGGCGACTGTTTCAGATCCAGATCTCGCACCACGAGGTCTTCGCGGAACTGGCCCAAGGCAATCGAGTGAGAATCGAGCCCCTGGCGCCCACGCGGGGCCTGATCTTCGATCGCAACGGACAGCTTCTGGCGGAAAACCTGCTCGCTTGGGAACTGGTGGCCATTCCCGAGCAGATCGCCGATCTTCAAGCGTCGCTGGAGGCGCTGGAGGCGCTGGAACTGCTGGACCCGGCGGAGCGCGACAACCTGATCGGCGCGGTCAATTCGCACCGCAGGTTCGAAAGAGTCGTGCTGGCGAACCTGACCGAATCGCAGGCGGCGCGATTTTCGGCGCGGCGCCATCGATTCAGCGGCGTCGATATTCGCGAGGGCCTGATCCGCCACTATCCCTACGGCGACATGACCGGACACTCCATCGGCTACCTGGGCAGCATCGGCGCCGCGGACATGGACCGGATCGACCGCGCCAACTACGCGGCGACCACGCTCATCGGCATCAGCGGCGTCGAGCGCAGCCACCAGGACGCGTTGCACGGCACGGTCGGGTTCCGCCAGCAACTGGTCAACGCGCAGGGGCGCGTGATCGTGGATCCCGCCGCCGTCGAGGCGTCGTCCGAGTCGGTCCCGGGGAACCTGGACACCCGCTGGCCCATCCCCGGCGACAATCTGGTGGTCAGTCTCGATATCCAGCTTCAACTGGCCGCCCAGATGGCCATGGAAGGACTGCGTGGCGCCGCGGTCGCGATCGAACCGGCCACGGGCGACGTGCTGGCGCTGGTCAGCACCCCGGCGTTCGATCCCAACCGGTTTTCGTCCGGGTTGAGCCACAGCAGTTACCGCGAACTGGAGACGGACCCCGACAAGCCGCTGTTCAATCGGGCGTTGGCCGGCCGCTACCCGCCGGGCTCCACCATCAAGCCGTTCCTCGGTCTCGCCGCGATGAACCTCAACGCCATCGGTCCGGACGACCCCATCTATTGCGGCGGGCATTACTCGCTGCCCGGCCAGTCCCATCGGTACCGGGACTGGAAACGCGAGGGGCACGGACTGATGGACCTGCACCAGGCGGTGGTGGAGTCGTGCGACGTGTACTTCTACCGGCTGGCCGTGAACATCGGGATCGACGCCATCGACTCCTCCCTGAGAATCTTCGGGTTCGGCGACCGGACGGGCATCGACATCGACGGCGAGAACCGCGGCGTGGTGCCTTCCAGGGAATGGAAGCGAAACAATTTTTCGCGGCGCGAGGACCAGACCTGGTTCCCGGGCGAAACCGTCATCGCGGGCATCGGTCAGGGATACACCACGGCCACGCCGTTGCAACTTGCGCACGCAACCGCGATTCTGGCGGCGGGCGCCCGATTGAAGCCCCGCATGGTGATGGCGATGCAGGCCGCCGTCAGCGGCGACATCGTCGAGGTCGATCCGGTCCGGCTGGCCACGCTTCCCGAGATCGACCCGCGCCATTGGCAACGCATCCGCGACGCGATGATCGGAGTGGCCGAGGACCCGCGGGGCACCGCGCGCGCCGCGATGCTGCGGACGCCGTACCGCGTGGCCGGCAAGACCGGAACGGCGCAGGTGATCTCGCTGGCCCCGGACGAGGAGTACGACGCCGAAGCGCTGGAGGAACGCCTTCGGGACCACGGCCTGTTCATTGCCTTCGCGCCGGCCGAAAATCCGACCATCGCGGTCGCCGTGGTGGTGGAGAACGGCGGCGCCGGCAGCGGACTGCCCGCGCAGGCGGCACGCAAGATACTGGACGTCTATCTGGCGGCGGAGGACTATGGCTAGACGCATCATTCTCGAGCCGGCCACGTCCCCGGCCGCTGTCAGGAACCCGTTTCCGGGACGGGCGTTCGTGATGGACCTGCCGCTGGCATTCACCAGCCTGGCCGTCTGCGCCTTCGGCCTGGTGATCCTGTACAGCGCGGTGGATCAGAATATGCAGCTGCTGCTGCGCCAGGGTGTCCGGCTGTCCGCCGCGGCGCTGGCGTTCGTGGTGGCCGCGCAGGTCTCGCCGCGGACGCTGCGCATGTGGACGCCCTGGATCTTTCTCGCGGCCGCGGGCCTGTTGCTCTGGGTGCTGGTCGACGGTGCGGTGGGCAACGGCGCGCGGCGCTGGCTCGATTGGGGCATCATTCGCTTTCAGCCTTCGGAGATGATGAAGCTTGCCGTACCGCTGATGATCGCCTGGTACATGCACGAGCGCGCGCTGCCGCCCAACGCGGTCAATCTGGCGGTGCTGATCTGCATTATCGGCGTCCCCACGCTGCTTGTTCTGCGCCAACCCGATCTCGGCACCGCCGCGCTGGTATTCGCGGCAGGGGCCCTCACGGTCCTGCTGACGGGTGTCAGGCTACGCGTGATCGCGCTGTTCGGCGTGCTCGCCCTTGGCCTGGCCCCGGTGTTGTGGAGCAACATGCTGGACTACCAGCGCGCCCGCGTGCTGACGTTCCTGAACCCGGAATCGGACCCGCTCGGGGCCGGATACAACATCATTCAATCGAAGATCGCGCTGGGTTCCGGCGGCCTGTTCGGCAGGGGTTGGCTGAACGGCACGCAATCGCACCTGGAGTTCCTGCCGGAACGCTCCACGGACTTCATCTTCGCCGTCATGGGCGAGGAGTTCGGACTGCTGGGACTGCTGTTTCTGCTGGGACTGTATCTCGTGGTGGTCGGGCGAGGGCTGTATATCGCCGCCCAGGCCCAGGACAACTTCGGCCGCCTGCTGGCGGGCGGAATAAGCCTGACTGTTTTCCTGCACGTGTTCGTGAATGCCGGCATGGTATGCGGCCTGCTCCCCGTGGTGGGCGTGCCGTTGCCGCTGATCAGCATCGGCGGCACCTCCATGGTGACGCTGATGGCCGGGCTCGGCATCCTCACGGCCATCCACGGCAATCGGAGGTTATTGGTGACGTGACCGCTCGTCTTGAGCCCCTACCCGCCGGGCTTGTCTTCATCGGGTTATCGATGGCGGCCAATGCCGCCCGGGCCGTCGACGTCGATCCGGCGGCCGTTGCGTCGGCGCGAAACGCGTTCGTCGAACAAATGGTCGAGGAGCATGGCTTCGACGCCGGCGAACTGGCCGCGATGCTGGAACGCGCCGAGATCGACCAGGGCATCCTCGAAGCCATTTCCCGCCCCGCGGAACGCGTGCTCGCCTGGCATGAATACCGCGACATCTTCCTGACCGACGCCCGCATCGACGGCGGAGTGGAGTTCTGGCGGGCGCACGCCGGGGAGATTTCCCGGGCCAGCGAGTCGTTCGGCGTCGCGCCGGAAGTGCTGGTGGCCATTCTCGGCGTGGAAACCAATTACGGCAACATCATGGGCGGCTACCGCGTCGTGGACGCGCTGGCGACGCTGGCCTTCGCCTATCCGCCGCGGTCCGGATTCTTCACCTCCGAACTGGAGGCGTTCTTCCTGCTCGCGCGGGAGGAGGGCATGGACCCCGAGACGCTGATGGGCTCCTACGCGGGCGCCATGGGCGCCGGCCAGTTCATCTCGTCCAGCTTCAGGGCCTACGCCGTGGACGGCGACGGCGACGGCGTCCGCGATCTCTGGGCCAATTGGGAGGACGTGCTCGCCAGCGTCGCGAATTATTTCAGCGCCCACGGCTGGCGGGCGGGCGAAACGGTCGTGGAGCGCGCGACGCCGGGCCGCGGCCGGACGCCCGGGGAAGCGGCCAACAGCATGGAGCTGAACGATACCCTGGCTTCGGTGCGCGAGGCCGGTTACGAGATATCCGCCGGCCTGCCCGGCGATACCCCCGTCACGCTGCTGTCCCTGGAAGGACCGAACGGGCAGGAATACTGGGTCGGGTTCCACAACTTCCGGGTCATTACCCGCTACAACCGCAGCGTCATGTACGCCCTGGCCGTGCACCAACTGGGACGCATGATCCTGGCGGGCGTCGGGGGCCCCGGCGAAACGGCTGACGAGGGAGCATGAACCCCGATACAATTCAAACCCAGTTGCCCCTCAGGAGGAACCCGATGCTCCGAACCTGGATGCCGACCGTCTTCGCCCTCGCACTCGCTCCCGCGCTCCACGGCCAGGAAGTCCCCATTCCCGCACCGCCGCAACTGGGCGTAAAGGGCTACATCCTCATCGATCACGCCACCGGCGACATCGTCGCGGAGAGCAACCCGGACGAGATCCTCGAACCGGCCAGCCTGACCAAGCTGATGACGGCCTATACGGTCTTCAAGGCGCTTGAGGATGGGTTGATCGGCCTGGACGACCAGGTCGGCGTCAGCGAAAGGGCCTGGGGCACGGAAGGCTCCAGGACGTTTATCCAGGTGGGCACGAACGTTTCGGTGGAGGATCTCCTGCAGGGCATGATCGTGCAGTCCGGCAACGATGCGAGCGTCGCCCTGGCGGAGCATGTCGCGGGAACGGAGGAGGCATTCGCCGATCTCATGAACTTCTTCGCCGAGCAGCTCGGCATGGAATCCAGTTCGTTCCGCAACAGCACCGGGCTGCCGGACCCGGACCACTACATGACCGCCAGGGATGCCGCGACGATCGCGCGGGCGATCATCGCCGAGTTTCCCGAGTATTACGGGTGGTATTCGCAGCGGGAATTCACCTACAACGACATCGAGCAATTCAACCGCAATTCGCTGCTGTGGCGCGATGAGTCGGTGGATGGCCTGAAAACGGGCTACACCGAGGCGGCCGGTTATTGCCTGGTGACCTCGGCGGAACGCTCGGGCATGCGGCTGGTGTCGGTGGTCATGGGTTCGCACAGCGCCGAGGCGAGGGCCAATGACAGCCAGGCCTTGCTGAACTACGGTTTCCGGTTTTTCGAGACCTACAGGCTCTTTTCCGCGGGCGACGAGGTCGCCACGGCGCGAGTATGGAAGGGCGAAACCGACTCCGTCTCCCTGGGCGTTTCGGAGGACCACTTCCTGACGATACCCAAGGGACGCTACGACTCACTCAGTTCCGAAACGACCCTGGACACCGAGTTGGCGGCGCCGATCGAGGCGGGCGCGACGCTGGGGACCGTCACGATTTCCATGAACGACGAGGAACTGGCGGTTCTGCCCCTGGTGGCGCTCGCCAACGTGGGTGAAGCGGGGCTGTGGCAACGGATCAAGGACGAAATCAGCCTCTGGTTTGAGTGATCGGCCCGCCATCTCGGGCGCGGCCGCAACCGCCGCGGAGGATGGGCGCGCGATGCGGGCTGGCGCCGCGGCCGATGGCTTTGTCGGGCGGGTCCTCGGGCGGCGTCCCCTCCCGGCGGTCTGGGAGGAGATGAAGCGCTTTACCGCCGGGCGCGGCCGGGATACCCGGGATGAAGTCTGGTTCGTCGAGCATCCCGCCATCTTCACGCTGGGACTCAACGGCAACGCGGCGCACATCCTCGATGCCGGGGCAATCCCGGTGCTGAAGGTCGACCGGGGGGGGCAGGTCACCTACCACGGTCCCGGCCAGCTCGTGGCGTATACGTTGCTGGACCTGGCCCGCCTGAAGCTGGGCGTCCGCAGCCTGGTGGAAGCACTGGAACGGGCGGTTGTCGATACGGCGGCGGAGTACGGGGTCGAAGCGAAGGGGCGCCGCGATGCGCCGGGCGTCTATGTGGACGGCTGCAAGCTGGCGGCGCTGGGACTGAAGATCAGCCGCCAGTGTTCCTACCACGGCATCGCCCTGAACGTGGACATGGACCTTGAGCCGTTTTCCAGGATCAACCCCTGCGGGTTCGAGGCGCTGCCGGTGACGGATCTGAGCACCCTTGGGGCAGCGATGGATATGGGACGGGTGCGGGAAGATCTCGAGCGAAATCTCAGGAACCGGCTCCTGGGGCGTCGATAGGGTGTTCGTTGCGAGGCCGGCGTTGCATGGGGGTGCGGGCTTAATCTCTGCCCGCCATCCCTGGCGGGCAGAGAATCGGGGGCTCGTCGCTTTTGGCCATCCCTGGCTCGCTCCTCGCCCACGACGCCCGCTCCCCCATGCAACGCCGGCCTCGCAACGAAAGTCGTCGAAAGAATTTTGGGGGAAGCATCAATGCGGGAGAGCATCGTGAACAGGATTCAGAACATGGCGAACGTCGACGGGGTCATTACGGCTGTCAGCGAGGCGCGTATTCCGGTGATGGATCGGGGTTTTTTGTACGGAGACTCCGTGTACGAGGTGTTTCGGACGTATGGGGGGATTCCGCTGTTCTTCGATGAACACTGGGACCGGTTCGAGAATTCCGCCAGGCTGATCCACCTGCGCCTGCAACTGGACAAGCAGCAGATGATGGAGGAGATTCGCAGGACGTTCCGGGCGTCGGGTGCGGGTGAGGCCGGCGAGGATGTCTATGTGCGCTATTGCGTCACCCGGGGGGAGGGGCCGGTGGATCTCTTTCCGGACCCCGAGTTGGCGACCCGCTATGTGATTGTCGTGAAGGAATTGACCCACTGGCGGGATGATTTCTACAGTCGGGGGGTCCGTCTTGCGATCTCCCGTACGCGGCGCAATCCCATCAACGCGCTCAACCCCAACATCAAGGGCGGCAACTACCTGAACAACGTGCTGGGCGTGATCGAGGCGCGCAAGCTCGGCGCGGACGACTGCGTCATGCTGAATGACGCGGGCCTGGTCACGGAGTCATCGAACAGCAATGTCTTTTTCGTGATCGACGGCGACCTGGTCACCCCGGCCGAGAACGCGGGACACCTGCGGGGACTGACGCGGGTCGCGCTCCAGGAAGCCTGCTCGGCCCATGGACTTCAGATCGTCACGCGGGATATCCCGTTGCAAGAGGCGGCGCGCGCCACGGAGAGCTTCATCACCAGCGCCACGCGGGAAGTAATGCCGGTTCGCAGCCTGACGCTGCGCGACGGCAGCACGGTCGACTTTCCGGAGGGCGGCGGCGATCTCACCCGGCAGGCGATGGCGCATTACAAGGACTACGTGGAACGGTATCTTGGGGATCACGCAGAACAACAGTTGAAAAAATAGCTGGCGCAGGAATCGCCGGCCGCTTCCGCCGCCCGCTCAAATCTGCGTCGACCTGAATATCGCCGTGTCCGATTGTTCGCCTGTGCGGCCATGACACGGCATGCTACCATGAAAAACGGCCATCCAATGCGTGATTTTCATGGTAGCATGCCGTCATGAACGTACCGCGCAACACCCTCCTCGAGCGAACTGGCGCCTCCCTCGCCCGCAACCCGGTGACTGTGCTTACCGGTCCCCGACAATCCGGCAAGACCACGCTTGCCCGCGAACTGCTCGACGAGGAATCGCCGAATTACTTCGATCTGGAAGATCCAGTGGACCTCATGCGTCTTGAAGAGCCCAGGACGGCGCTGGAACCGCTTGAAGATCTGGTGGTCATAGACGAAATCCAGCGCCGGCCCGACCTCTTTCCCGTCCTGCGCGTGCTCGCGGACCGCCGCGGCCAACCGGCGCGATTCCTGATACTCGGCAGCGCGTCGGGAGAACTTCTCCGGCAGAGCTCGGAGACGCTGGCGGGACGCATGGAGCGAATCGAAATCGGCGGTTTCACCCTCGCGGAGCTTGGCCGCGACGCCATCGGGATGCTCTGGCGCCGGGGCGGCTTCCCGCGAGCCTTTCTCGCCCGTAGCGAACGCGACAGCGTGGTCTGGCGCAAGCAGTTCATCCAGACACTGCTCGAACGCGACTTTCCGCAGTGGGGCGTACGCGTGCCGGCCACCGCGCTGCTCAGATTCTGGACGATGGTCGCGCACTATCACGGCCAAACCTGGAACTCGGCTCAACCTGCGCAGGCGCTCGGAGTAAGTCCGTCGACGATGCGCCGCTACCTGGATCTTCTGACCGATGCGCTCGTGTTGCGCCAACTCCAGCCGTGGCACGCCAATATCGGCAAACGGCAGGTCAAGTCGCCGAAGGTCTACGTACGCGACAGCGGTCTGCTGCACCAGCTTTTTGGATTGGAGACGGAAAGGGCGCTGCTGTCCCATCCCAAGCTTGGAGCATCTTGGGAAGGATTCGCGATCGAGCAGATTCTGGCCGCCGAGCCGTACGATGATGCTTGGTTCTGGGCCACGCATCAGGGCGCCGAGATCGATCTCCTCTTGCGCCGAGGCGGTCGTCTGCTCGGGGTGGAATGCAAGCGCGCCGACGCGCCAAGGCTCACGCCATCGATACGCATCGCTCTCGACGATCTCGGAGTGGAGCGGGTTGTGATCATTTACCCCGGCGGCAAACGTTACCCGCTCGGCGAATTGGTGGAAGCCGTGCCGCTCGCGATGCTGGCCGAATCCGGGACGCTGTTTGCCGAGAACGCGGACCCATGACCGATCCGTACGTAACGCCCCCGCGCCGATAGTCAGTGTCGACTACAAGGACACGCGCACCATGCCGCCTGTGCAGGGCTACACCCGCCGCGCCGTCTCCGGCAAGGGCGCGCGACGGCGAATCCACCGCTACCGGTGGATGAACGACCTGCCCATCCGCGGCACCGACGACGCGCTGCGCGTGAACTGGCTGGAGATCGTCAGTTCCAAACCCAACGGCGCCGTCACCTACCGCGGCAGCTTCATCGCCAGCCTGCCCGTGAACCGCGACAACGTCGCCGAACTCGCCCAATGCGCCCGCGCCCGATGGAAAATCGAAAACGAAACCTTCAACGTCCTCAAACAGCACGGCTACCATCTGGAACACAACTTCGGCCACGGCAAAAAAACCCTGGCCTGCGTGCTCGCCGTGCTGAACCTGCTCGCCTTCGCCCTGCACACCGCTTGCGAACTCGCCGAATCGCTCTGGCAACGCGCCCGGCTACGCCTCGGCGCCCGACAGCGACTGTTCGAGCACCTGCGCAGCATCACCGCCTACCACGTGTTCCCCACATGGACCGCCCTGTTGACCCTGCTCGCCACCGGCCACGCACCGCCCCAACCGCCGTAAACACAAATCCAAACGCGCTTCCAACCCCCATCCTCAACCCGAACCAACTCCTCCGACCATCCAGATACAACGGAACAAACCCATGAAACAGATAAAATGAGAACTGCTGGTATGACACACGACACTAGCCTCAGCAACGCCCCTATTCCAATATTGCCCCGGTTTCTTCGGCTGCAGCCTTTACCTCGCCGATTACTTCACGAATGAACTCGTTTCGATCAGGCGATGGTGCCACGTCCGGAATGGGCGCAGCTGGTTCGTAGATTTGGTTCCCAATGATCCGCGCACGCACAAACGTCGATCCCCTTCCACGCTTATCGTAAGCTTCTCGCCACTTCTTTTCGCGCTCGGTCCATACGCGCCGTGAACATAGTTCGAGCAGTCGTCCGCTAAGGTTGTCCGCTAGAGCATCAAAGTAATCTTGCCTCCGATCCTCAGCTGGCGCTCCACCTTCCCAGCGTAACGGGCTCTGGATGAACACGTACATCCGCTCCACAAGTTCCTTGCGCAGATCGGCTACGGGCCGTAGTGTGTCGTACTCGTCGGCCCACATAAGCGCAAGACGTCTGCTAAGTGCCTTTACCCGCGTCCAGTGCTCCTTCGAATACCCCGACTTGAACATAAGCCCCAGGCGAGGTCGCCATGCCTCGTGGAACGCATCGGCAGCACTTCGAATCGCGATAACGAGGTTCATTCGATCATAGACCGGACGCGATTCCACAAGCTGTCGTCGCTCAACCACCGAATCGATCGCGCCCAAGAGTTTGCGAAGTTGGGAGATAGTGCGCCTCCCGGACGCCGTTTCCTTTTCTAGTGGTTCGTGCAGGTCCGCGAGGAAGAAGCGAGCGCTGTCCAGTCTCTGGCGCAACGCTCGCTCAGCGTAGGGTCCAATGTCTTCTCCAAAGGCTGCGAGCACATTCTCTGCCGAAGCCAGGACATGCTGAGCCTTAGCTGAGGCGTTGGGTAGGTTGTCACCCTTGACCTCGTCGAAGTGTGTGAAGGCGACAACAAGCTTTCGGGCATTGCCCGTTGCGACAACCTCGCGCATCGCTGCCAAGGGGGCGGCCTGCATTGGCTGAGTGGCGCTATCCACAAGAAGCACCACGTCTGCAGTGTCGACCCGGCGGCTTACGGCAGTGGACACAGCTGAAGACGACTTCGGTGTGTGGCCCAACCCTTCGCCATCAAGGAGAACCAGCTTCGGCACATTACTTCCATTCCATGTAGGAGAAAAGGGACCAATAACCCGCATTCCATTCACCAACGGCGTAAGCAGCCGACCAAAGAACGGCGCGTAGTTGCTGGAAAAGCGCGAAATCATCCGCAAGAACGGGCCGCGCTCCTCTAGGAGCCTGCGCCGTAGAAACTCGCATGGGATAATACATTCGTTGGGTTGTTGAGGAGTCTGGGATGCCGACGAGATTTCGCCCGTACCATCCGGATCAGTCGTTGTTGTTGCCACCGAGTTTGCGGGACTGGTTGTCCCCGGGCCATTTGGCGGAGCACGTGGGCGACTTGGTGGACGGATTGGACCTGACGGCGTTTTACGCCCCGTACGAGGGCGACGGTCGGCGCAAGTCGCCGTACGAGCCGCGGATGATGCTGAAGGTGCTGATCCACGGTTATGCGACGGGGGTGTTTTCCTCGCGCGGGATCGCACGCAAGTTGGAGGAGGACGTGGCGTTCCGGGTGTTGGCGGCGGGGAACTTTCCGAGCCACCGCACGATCTGCGAGTTCCGTCGGCGTCATTTGGCCGATTTCAAGCGGTTGTTCGTGGAGGTGGTGCGGTTGGCGGCGGAGACCGGGGTGGCGAACTTCGGCAAGCTGTGCATCGACGGGACGAAGGTGCGGGCGAACGCCTCCAAGCGCAAGGCGATGAGTTATTCCCGGATGATCGAGGAGGAGAAGCGTCTTCAGGGGGAGATCGAGGCGTTGGTGTCGCGGGCGCGGGAGACCGACGCGGCGGAGGACGCGCGGTTCGGGGAGGATTTCCGGGGCGACGAGTTGCCGGGGGAATTGAGCCGGCGGGAGGACCGTTTGGCGGCGATCCGGGCGGCGAAGGCGCGGCTGGAGGCGCGCCAGCGCGACGCGGACGAGGCCCGTGGGCGAAAGCCCGGGCAGACGCGCAATCCGAAGGGCGGGCGGCCCTACAAGCGCGAATACGGGGAGCCGGACGGGAAGGCGCAGGACAATTTCACGGATCCGCAAAGCCGGATCATGAAGACGTCCCAGGACGGTTTCCAGCAATGCTACAACGCCCAGGTGGCGGTGGAGGGGGAGAACCAGTTGATCGTCGCGGTGGAGGTGTCGTGCAACGCCAGCGACCAGGGCCGGTTGGTCCCGTTGGTGGAGGAGGTGGAGGCCAACCACGGGGAGCGCCCGGAGACGGTGTTGGCCGACGCCGGGTACTGCAACGAGGCGGACCTGGAGGCGCTGGAGGACCGGGGGGTGGACGGTTACGTGGCGCTGGGCCGGGAGGGCGGGCGCCGGGTCGCGGTGGACGCGGAGAAGCATCCGGCGAAGGCGGGCATGGCGGAGAAACTGGCGACGGAGGCGGGGCGGGCGCTGTACGCGCAACGCAAATGGCTGGCCGAGGCGCCGATCGGGTGGATCAAGGAGGCGCTCGGCTTCCGCCGCTTCAGCCTGCGCGGCCTGGACAAGGTTCAAGGCGAGTGGGACCTCGTCTGCCTGGCGTTGAACGTCAAGCGGATGCAATACCTCCAACCGACCTGACGACGGGGAATGACGGCTTGACGGCGGAGCCCTCGCGCCAGTATGGAGCCGAACGGGGATCGTTCCGGGCGCGCATGGCGACGATCCCGTTTCACCACTGTGCATTTGTCCAGCTTTTTGACCAGCCATGCCCAAGCACCCGCACCCCAACACATTCGTTACAGCGCGAACCGTTCTACGGCGCAAGCTCCTAGGGGCCATTCGCCACTCCAAGCTAGCAGCCCGTGGCAAAAGTCGCGCGAGCACCGAGACCGGCGAGGCGCCCGGCTGACAAGGCGCGAGGAGGGAGAATATCGGGAATATTTGACCGACGAGCAACGCAGTCAGCCGGGATGCATCGTCGGTCGAATGCCGCGGGACTTTTGCCACGGGCTGCTAGAGGCCAGCCTTGGCGTGTTTTCTGAACCTCCCCGGGTGGAAGCATGTCAAAGCGCTTCTCGATCTCATCCATCAGTTCATCAGCCACCTGATGAAAGTCCTCATTGTCCCGCAGCAGGCTGTCCAACTCTTCCTCAAATAGCTCTTCTGCCACGCGCTCATCGTCCTCGTTGCTAACCTCCAACTCATCTCGTAGCCTGTCGCTCAAGCAATGTGCGAGCTCGCCCAACCGCTTCGTCGTGCGCTTGAGCACCTCTTCGGTATGCTCAAGATTGATCGTCTCGTTCTCTTCAGCAACTAAAATATCAAGCCCATTCGTTGATTCTTCCTCATCATCATCAAAGTCAGAAGCACCAGTAGCGACCGCCGGCCCATTTCCGAGCCAGCCACTAACGATCCGCCGGAAGGAATCATCGTTCATGTATCTGATGAAAATCTCTTCGTTCTGGTCCATCCGTTCGACGAAAAGTTGCTCGGTCAGTTTCTTGAAGACCAACTCGAACTTGTCCTCCGGATTCACCGCAGCAGCCTGGCGAAGACTATCGTCCGTCACCGCTACCTCGACGATTTGGTCGAAGAAGAGTTGGTCGGCCTGGTTGAAATCGGTGCCGAAGCGCTCATTGACGATGTCGATGAGTTGGGAGAGCGGCACATCTTCCTCGCGAGCCATGCCCGTTCCTACTTCGGTTGGACCGTCCAGGGCGCTGGCCTTGCCCTGCTGGAGCGAGATCGAGCCTTCGCTGATCTTCTGGAGCCTGTAGTACTCAAGCAGCACCTCGTCATCGAACTGATAGGCCGGTCCGCTTCGACGGCGCGGCAGCTTCGCTGCCAGATGACGGAGGAAGACATACAGGCGTTCCAGATCGGAGTCCTGGTATGGGATCACTTGGCTGAGGAAACTGTAGAGATTACAAAACGCCTGGACCTTGCCACGCCAGAGTTCGGCTTCATCTTCCTGGTCTCGATGCAGCGCAATGAAACGCGACACGGCTGGGTCGAGCGCAGCATTCATGGTTTGATGATCCCGGGCGCTCTGGCGCCGCTTGCGCTTGAAATATACGTCGCTGAACCGATCCAGCTCTTCATCAAGGTACACGCCGGAGGCGTCCAACTCACCCTTGATCAGGTACATCTGGGCCGGGTCTACCTCGTCGCCCATCTCCGCGCCTTCGTAGTACACCTTGAAGGCGTCGCGAATTTCATCGCGGTCGTTCACAAAGTCAAGGACGAAAGTGTCCTCCTTCAGCCGGTGCGTGCGGTTGAGGCGCGAAAGCGTCTGGACAGCCTGAATCCCGGCAAGCCGCTTGTCCACGTACATGGTGTGCAGGAGCGGCTGATCGAAGCCGGTCTGGTATTTCTCCGCCACAAGGAGAACCTGGTAGTCCTGAGTCGCAAACTTCTCCGGGAGTTCCTTCTCGCGGATTCCGAGGTTCATCGAAACCTCGGTGTATTCAACGTCCGGATGCCTGTCGTCCTGGACGGTGCCGGAAAATGCGGCCAGCGTCTTGATCGCGTACCCCTTAGACTTGATGTATCGATCGAAGCTCTGCTTGTAGCGAACCGCCTCAAGCCGCGATCCCGTCACCACCATCGCCTTGGCGCGCCCGCCAATCTTGTGTCGAGTCGCGACCTGGAAGTGCTCGACCATCACCTCGGTTTTCTGAGCGATGTTGTGCGGATGGAGGCGCAGGAAACGGGCCAGCGCGCGGGCTGCCCTCTTGCGTTCTACGTTTGGGTCGTCCTCACTGGCCTTGAGCAACCGATAGTACGTGCTGTATGTGGTGTAGTGCTTCAGCACGTCAAGAATGAATTTCTCCTCGATCGCCTGGCGCATCGTGTAACGGTGCACCGGCTCGCCGTTGCGCCCGAAGACTGCCAAAGTCTTGTGCTTGGGCGTCGCCGTGAAAGCGAAAAAACTCAGGTTTGCCTGTCGGCCCCTTTTCGCCATGCTTCGATACAGTTCCTCAAGCTCCTCGCGCCCGTCCTCCGCGGCGCGCTTGCGGGCTTCCCGCCGAAGACGTTTGCCGCCGAGGACTTCCTTAAGGTCGGTCGCCGTCTCTCCACCTTGCGAACTGTGTGCCTCGTCCACGATGATCGCGCAACGCCTCGTCGGGAGTACGCCGGTACCTTCCTCGCCGCGCTCCTCGGCCATTTTCATTAGCTGCCGCGATACGAACGGAAACTTCTGCAGAGTCGTGATGATGATCGGTACCGCGCTCTCCAGCGCTTGGGCGAGTTGCCTTGAATCCTCCTCGATCTTCTGAACCACTCCTCGCCTGTGCTCGAACTGGTAGATGGTGTCCTGGAGTTGCTGATCGAGCACGACGCGGTCCGTCACGACGATCACGCTGTCGAACACTCGCTCGTTCTTGTTGTCGTGCAGCGAGGCCAACCGGTGAGCGAGCCAGCCGATAGAATTGCTCTTGCCGCTGCCCGCTGAGTGCTCGATCAGGTAATTGTGGCCCACACCCTCGTTCCCGGCCATCCGCACCAACCTTCGGACCGCGTCGAGCTGGTGGTAGCGCGGGAAAATCATGGTCTCGATCTTGACCTTCCGACCCCGGTCGTCTCGCTTCTCGTCGACCTGCAAACCCACAGATAGGCCGTGCGGTAACTTCGAGCGTGCTGGTCGGGCGGGTTGCCGGCCCCGCCGTCCGAGCCTTTGTCGAACGGAAGAAAGTGGGTCGCGTTGCCCGCGAGCCGCGTCGTCATGCGTATGCACTCCGTGTCGACGGCGAAGTGCACGAGGGTACGCCGCCCGAATTCGAAAATCGGCGCCCGAGGGTCGCGATCATGCCTGTACTGGCGCATCGCGTCTGCCACCGACTGCCCGGTAAGCGGGTTCTTTAATTCCACTGTTGCTACCGGGATACCGTTCAGGCTCAAGGTGACATCGAGCGACTGTTCGCTACGAGGTGAGTAGTGAAGTTGGCGCGTGATGCCCAGCCTGTTGGCGGCGTAGCGGGCCTCCAACTCGGGATTCAACTCGTGCGCAGCCTTGAAGAAGGCCACGCGCAGCGTGCGTCCGTAGCACTTGAAGCCGTGGCGCAGTGTCGCAAGCGAACCGTGCATGTCCATCCACTTGCGAAGGTCTCCGATTACCTGCCTGCTGGTCCTGTCGCCGAGCAGCGCCTCCAATCGTGCCCATTCCTTCCGTTGGGTCTCACGAATGAAGGCGAGGACTGTCTCGGGGAAGATTGCACGCTCGCGGTCGAAGACCACTCCCGGGACGGGCGTGTATCCGTGCTTCAGCAGATGCGCCTCGATGACAGTTTCGAAAGCGGCTTCAGTGTGACGCTTGTCGATCACGGCTACATCTTGGCGAGTCGTTGCTCCAGCCACCAGACAGCAACTTGACAATATGGGTCGAACTCGCCATTCCCGGTGGCTCGCCGGTTGCGTTCGCGCTCAAGGAGTTGCCGCTGGCGAGCCCGAGGCAGGCGGCGAGCGTGCAGTTTCCACCAATCCAGTACCGAAGTAAGAACTCCCACACGGTTGTTCTTCAGCCACGAAAGGTTAAGATTCAGGACCTCGTTGAGCTGTTTATCGAATTCATCCTCGTTCGACCGAATATTGCCATTGGGCTCATAGCGGATTCGCGTTTCGATATGGTGCCCCGGATCCGCCGGATTCCACAAGAGAATCTCGTCACGCTTGCGCGTATCGCAATGTTGTAAACGCAACGGTAGTCCATCACCGCCCAGGCACGCGCCGAGCAGGTTCCGGTAATCAAGTTGGTGGTCACGATAGCGCCTATGACTCTGAGGGCGCCAGTGCTCGATTTTCATCGTCGTGGGTCCATTATGGATTCGACTCATGCAATAGCAGCAAATCCCGCCCTGCTCGGTAATGAGCGCATAGCGAAGAGCATTCTTGTCAGCGTAGTCATGGTAGTTGCTATTCTCAGTCTGACGATATGCTGTCAAGCTAGGCGGCTCGCGGCCCTTGGTGATTCCCCTCACTCCCGCCCCTCCACGAAATCCAGCAGCGTGTGCAGTCTGGTCACGTCGGGGTCTGCCTCTCCAAGCTGCTCCACGAGGTTCCCCAGTAGTTCACGGCTCCGGTGGAATCGCTGATCCCCGATCGCCTCCGATATCTCTGTAAGGAGTTGCTGAACCTCCCTCGCCCGCGGGTCTGTCCCCATGATCTCTTCCAGCACTCGACTCGAGTCGACACCGAAGGAGTGGCGGGGCGAGTAGACTTGGCCGTCCGCGATGATCTGAATCCGCTCGTGCGGCACTTCACCGATGACTAGAGGCGAGTGCGTAGTAACGATGAACTGGCAACGAGGGAACGCGATCGTGAGATTGCGGACGATTTGCCGTTGCCACTTGGGATGCAAATGCAAGTCGATCTCATCGACAAGAACGACTGCTTCCGCCTCGGATGCGGGCGCGACCAATTCGGGATTAGCTTGCGTGAGCCGGCGCGTTAGGTCCAGTACCAAGGCCAAGTTGCCACGCTCGCCGTCGGAGAGATGCCGGACGGGGATCGTAGTCGAATTCCGGTCGATAAAGAGCTGAGGACGTTTATCCCCCTCCTGTCTCAGGTTTCGATAACCTGGCAAAAAACGCCTGATCGCTTCTTCACAGGAGGCGAGCACACGAGCCACTTCTGCCCGTTCGCCGCGTAGCGTCTCTTGGACCTTCATCCATGCCGCAAACTCGCCGAGGCGCAGATCTCGATTCGCAAAGGCATCTCCAAATGCGCCCGCTATACCACCCGCAGCTACTGTTTTTCCCGGAACACGCTCGGTGGGAACTGCCCGATTCGTCGAAAATTGAACGGCAAGCGGCCTACCGTCGGGCTCGCCTCCCGTGACGGGCGAGAACGAGTCGCCGACGAACATTGCCTTAGCTGGCGTAACGTGGACCTGCTCGCGTGGCATGCCTGCTTTCTGCTTTTGCGGAGCACTCGCCTCGCGTGGCTTGTGGACAAGGTAACTGTGCTCCCGGTCGCCGATCCGAAAACTGCATTCCACTGTCAGCGCTTCAGCCCCGATCCGAATGTCTTCTGTTGAGAATGATTCGACTCGCCCCCGAAGCCCGTTCGCCTGTTTAACCACCGCAGAAAGACTAACGCCAATGGAATCAAGCACGCTCGTCTTGCCAACGCCATTAACACCTACAATTAGGTTTACGCCCGGCAGGAAGCGGAAGTCCGCCGCTTCAATGGGCCGGAAATTGGCGAGCTTTAATCCAGTGACGATCACGGCAACGCCTTAGTTTCGATCTGTCCGCTAACAACGGCGGCGATTAGAGTAGAACGTCGTTCCTTGAGAAGATCGACGGTCTTTTCTGCTGAATTCGTCAGCCTATCCAACTTCGCCGTTTGGCGATTAACATACGCAACGATGGCAGCCTGCTCCTGAGGACTGGGTAAAGAAACTTCAATGTCTCGAAAGCCATCCCAATAAAGGCGAAGTCGGTCCCACACAATCCCATGCGAACGCCGGGCACATTCCACGCTAAAAGCATCCGTTCGGAACAACAACCCCGCATAACCAGCGGACATCGAGCCAACCGGCGCAGCAACCACGTAATCTGGACTTACAAGTCCGTCTTCCGGTGCCACGCCAACGGCCCCCTGCCACATACGCATCTTATTGAACACGATGTCCCAGCGTCGTGCGACCTTGTACGTGTTGAAGTCTGCGGCAGTACTTTCGATGCGATCTCCCGAAAACTCCCGTAACTTGACGCCAGCGTTGATGGACACCTCGAGCAATGGAAGGTTGGGCTCCCCTCGCTGATCTCGTTCCCTAAATAGCCGTGCGATCTTCCGTGTTTCCCAATGGGCCGGTATCTCTCCCAACCAAGATACGTCCGAGTCTCGCATAGTTACGCTCGGGTCGAGGCCGCGAGTGACGGCGTGGGTGAGGACCGATTGGCGCTTTTCGGACAGCAGTTCGAGCACATGCTCCTTCGCTGTGATCAACTCATCGATCCGCGCGGTTTCGCGGTCGAGGAAATCCGCAACGGCGCGCTGTTCACGCCACCCTGGGACGGGAATGGATATGTTGCCGATGCAACCCCAATCGGCTCGTGGCATCTTGGAGCCAAACGTCGAAGCGTCCACCTTGTCAATGAAGTTTCGCCAAAGGCATACGTACCGGAGAAATCTGGCTAGAACCTCGACAGGTTTCAGCACAAGAAACTCCGTACTAGCCCAGCCGGGAAACTCCGCGACCCAAGCTTTTGCAAGATAGGGACGTAGCTTCCCAAAAAGCACATCACCACGCTCGAAGGCGTTGCTTAACGAAGAGATTACCGTTCTGTCTATTACGACTGAATTGCTAATGTGTTTGCCTGTCCATGGCTCGATGTTTTCAAGACCAACGTATTGTCTACATTCTTTATTTCCATTAACGCGCGACCGTCGCAGCTCAACAACACGTTTCAATCGCTTGGTCGGAAACGAGGACGCGACGTTCCGAGTCACTCCGCCACCTCCCGTAGCAACTGCACGATCTCGTCCTCAGCCCGTTTCAACTCCGCGTCAATTACTTCCACCGGCCGAAGCGGCGTGTACTTGTAGAAGTGGCGGTTGAAGTTGATTTCGAACCCCACCTTCGCCTTGCTGCGGTCCATCCACGCGTCATGCACGTAAGGCTTAACCTCTCGCTCGAAATATTCATCGACATCGTCGTATAGCGGCACGATTTCGAAATCGCGCAGCTTGGGATCGGGTTCGTAATCGCCTTGTCTGCCTTTTTCGACAGGTTCGGCTTCCGGGTCCTTCTGGGTAAAGACGCTGCGGAACAGATTCCGCTCGGCAGCCCGCCAGCGGGATCCACTCTCATGGAGCATCGCATCGACACGGCACCATACAGAGTTCCAGTCCCTGATCGGTTCGCGCCCCAGTACCTTGTCAATGGCCTGCACGTCATCGAGCAGCAAAGGGTACGCATCAAGAAAGCGAGCCTTGTCGTCAATTGTCATCTGATACTGTAGGCGTAGAGGACGTTCGACAGTAACGCGCGTGTAGCCGAAGTCGATATTGTCGAAAATCTTCGAGCGTTTCTCGTGCTCGAAGCGGCCATAGAGCTTGACGATCTCGTCGATCTGTTTTTTTGTAATGTGCCGACGCTTATTGCCGAGGCTACGCTGATTCTCCTCGCTACCACCTGCGGTCCATACGTCGCGTGCATCAACAAGTTGAATCTTGCCCTTGCGGCGGCGCTCCTTTCGGTTTGTGACGATCCACACATAGGTGCCGATGCCAGTGTTATAAAACATCTGCTCGGGCAACGCGATGATGGCCTCCAGCCAGTCATTCTCGATGATCCATCTACGTATCTCACTCTCGCCGGAACCAGCGCCGCCAGTGAAGAGCGGCGAACCGGACAGCACGATCGCCAGACGCGAGCCGAGCTTTTGTTCCGCTGGACGGACGGGCTCGAACTTCGCGATCATGTGCTGAAGGAACAACAGGGAGCCGTCGTTAACGCGTGGAAGCCCTGCCCCGAAGCGCCCTGCGAAACCGAGCCTGTCGCGCTCGTCCCTGATTTGGTTCCTTTGCCTCTTCCAGTCCACGCCGAAGGGCGGATTGGTGAGAAAGTAGTCGAAGGTTTCGCCGGCGAACTTGTCCTCAATCAAGCTGTCGCCGAAGTGGACACTCGTGCCGGTTCCGTTGTGGTCCACCTGCTTCATCAGCATGTCCGATGCGGCGGTGGCGAAGGCCCGCTTGTTGTAGTCCTGCCCGTACACGAACAGACTCGCGTCACGGTGGTGTTCGCGCAAGTAGTTCTGCGCTTCTGCCAGCATTCCGCCGGTGCCGCAAGCCGGGTCGAGCAACTTGCGAACCGTGCCGGGCGTCGAAAGCAACTCGTCGTCCTCAATGAACAGGATACTCACCATCAGCCGGATGATTTCGCGCGGCGTGAAGAAATCGCCGGCGGTCTCGTTGGCGAGCTCGTTGAAGCGGCGGATGAGATTCTCAAAGATGAGCCCCATCTGCTCGTTGGGCACGGCATTTGGATGCAGATCGACATCGGCGAACTTCGAGACGACCAGGTAGAGGATGTTCGACTCGCGCATCTTCTCTATCTCGGCATCGAACTCGAAGAACTCGAAGATGTTGCGCACGTTGGTTGAGAAACCTGCGATGTAGCTCACCAAGTGCTTGTCGATGTTATCGGGGTCTCCCTTGAGCTTCTCGAAGTCGAGAGGCGAGCGGTTGTGAAAACGCTGGCCTGCCGCCCGGTTGAGCAGGGGGTCGAGAGCGGCCCCTTCGAACCTGCCGCCCCGCCGTTGCTCGTAGGCGGTCAGGACCTTGTCCTTGGTCGGAGCGAGCACGCAGTCGAAGCGCCGGAGGACTGTCAGCGGCAGCATCACCCGCTCGTACTGCGGTGGGCGATAGGGGCCGCGCAGCAGGTCGGCGATTTGCCAAATCAGGTTAGCGAAGTAATTGTGGTCGGGCACGGATCCGGTCACTGAAGCTCATCGTCGCGTTCGCGCTCATCTGCATATGCACACACATGCTCTAGCTTGCACACCATAATATGGAACTCAAGCTTCATTTCTCCTTCTGAGTGACTCTTTTCCTGCGATAAAGTCTCGAATGAGATCTGGCGGCTCGCCTTCGATCAGCATGAAACCCGCCTGGCACCGGTCCCGCGCAGCAAGGTCGGCGTCCTCGATTTGTTTGACCGTGTGGAGTTCCGAGCGGGCGACGCGCTCTGCGTCAATCCATGGGCTGGAGCAGACGAGGGTGCGGATATGGTCGTCGGCGACATCCATGGCCCTCGCGATATCAGAACGCGCCGTTACCAGGCCAGCCAGCAACTTCGGTCTGCAAATCGCCTGGCGTGCGAATCGGCATAGTGCCAACACGAGCTTTTCGGCCTGGGTCCAAGGTGTCTCCCAACCTCGTGTTTCGGTGAAATCCATCTCTACCCTTGTTAGCGTCACTGACGTATCAAACTGTCGTCGGCGTGCGATCCTCGGAGCCATCGGCATTCTCTGTATTGCAGACCTCTCCGTCCTCGCCAACGATCACTCGTTGTTTCCGCTCCAAGTTTGCACAAAGGGCGCAATAGTCTTCCCACATGGCCGCCGCCTCCGGCGAGCCCGTTGCCGGGACCAACTCTGGTATGTCCGCGATTTCTTCCGTCAATGGCGTCGCCTCATGCCATGTTGCGTCGAACCATTTCCGCCACTCGTCGAACATGGCCGGCGGCGCACGGAAGGCGAGGTTGACCTGTGAGGGATCGACGTTGACCCAATTGAAGTTCACCGTGGGGCCGAACACGAACACAGGTGGGGTGCCGCTGTGCGGGGTCCCCACAAGGCAGTTCGCCGGGAGCCCGCCGCCGAATACCGTCATCAACAAGACTCGAATTTCGATGTCGTTTCCAGAACGACGCTGGAGTTCGAGCAGACGCATCAGGTCATTGCGTCGAGTTGGACACGCCGCATACACCGCGACGATCAATATCCCTCGGACGGCGGGATGTCGCTCGAGGAACGAGGTCAATCCGGCGATTCCGTCTCCGGCCAGCCCGCCCATGACTCCAAGAACCGTTGTCGCGTCGCCAAGTGCATCGGCCAGTACCGGCTTCGACTGAACGCATTTGGTCAGTTCGTGAACAGATGGCCAGATGAAGGGGGGGAACCCTCGGTGCCGTGTTGCCATCCTGGCCCTCAAAATACGTCACGTGCGCATTTCCAACAGCCTGGGCTCCATCCCCAATCCGCCCCTGCCGGAGAAAGTGTTAACCATGTCGCCAGAACCGAAAACGATGCCCGCAGTATGGCCGTAGTCTACCAACTCGCTATAGGTATCACGGAATTACCCAACTGTGCGGATTCACACAGCGCTCTACCATGAAAAACGCTCATCATGCGATTGTTTTTCATGGTAGAAAGCTGTTTGCCTGAACGGACTCGAATACTGCGCGCCCGGAGAGATTCGAACTCCCGACTTCCGGCTTCGTAGGCCGGCGTTCTATCCAGCTGAACTACGGGCGCGTTGAACCGCAGGAGTATAGGCCAACCTCAGGACTTGCGCACGCCGGCCGGGACGTTTCTAATACGCGGTTCAAAAAATTGGCGGTCGCCGCATGAAGCCGGCGGGGAAGCGATCGGCAAGACCAAGGAGTATCGATCATGAAAATCTGTGTGGCCGGCCAGGGCGCCTTCGGCCAGAAGCACCTGGCCGGGTTGGCCCGCATCGACGGCGTTGAAGTCGCCTCGCTGGCCGGCGGCTCGCCGGACACGACCGAGGCGGTCGCCAGGAAATTCGGCATCCCTCACTGGACGACGGACCTGGCCGAGGGCCTTGCCCAGCCGGGCGTCGAAGCGGCGATCCTGACAACACCCACACAGATGCACGCGGACCAGGCAGAACAGTGCATGCGCGCCGGCAAGCACGTGGAAGTGGAGATCCCCATGGCCGACTCGCTGGCCGACTCCGAGCGGTTGGTGAGGGTCCAGGAAGAGACGGGGCTGGTGGCGATGGCGGGGCACACGCGGAGGTTCAATCCCAGTCACCAGTGGATTCACCAGCGAATCCTGTCGGGCGAACTCACGGTCCAGCAGATGGACGTGCAGACCTACTTCTTCCGGCGCAGGAACATCAACGCCGAAGGCAAGCCGAGAAGCTGGACCGACCACCTGCTCTGGCACCACGCCTGTCACACCGTGGACCTGTTCCAGTACCAGACGGGCGAGGAGGCGTCCGAGGTCCATGCCCTGCAGGGCCCGATGCACCCGGAGCTTGGCATCGCCATGGACATGAGCATCGGCATGAAGGTGCCCTCGGGGGCCATCTGCACGCTGTCGCTGTCGTTCAACAACGACGGGCCGCTGGGCACGTTCTTCCGCTACATCTGCGACAATGGCACCTACATCGCCCGCTATGACGATCTGTTCGACGGCAAGGAGAATCCCATCGACGTCTCCGATGTCGATGTTTCCATGGACGGCATCGAGCTTCAGGACCGGGAGTTCATCGCGGCGATCGGGGAGGGGCGCGAGCCCAATGCCAGCGTCGCCCAGGTTCTGCCGGCCATGCGCACGCTGGACCGGCTGGAGAGGAGCCTCGGGAGCTAGCGGTTTTCGCACCGGTCGCCGGTGCGCTGACGCGGAGGAAAATGAGTATTTCCAGGCAAGTCCGGTACCTGCCCGTATTGGTCGTACTATTCGGGACTGGCGCCGGATCGGCAGGAGGTTGAGTTCATGGTCGACACCGACGCATTCGAAGACATTCCGGGCACGTACCTGTTCAACAAGGACCGGTGCCACGAGGGCTATCACCTGAACATGTTCTGCATGTCGCTGCTGAAGGCGGAGAACCGGGAGGCGTTTCTGGCCGACGAACCCGGCTACCTTGACCGGTTCCCCCTCACCGAGGAGCAGCGCCGGTGCGTGCTCGAGCGAGACTGGCTGGGGATGATCCACGCGGGCGGCAACATCTACTACACCTCCAAGCTCGGCGCCACGCTGGGCCGGTCGTTCCAGTACATGGCCGGCGCCATGTCGGGACTGACCCAGGAGGAATACCGGGCCATGATGGCCGCGGGCGGGCGCCCCATCGAAGGCAACCGAAGCAAATCGGAGCAGAAGTAATGGCCAGGATCATTGCCGGGCTCGGCACGTCCCATGTACCGGCCATCGGCGCCGCCATGGACCTGGGCAAGACCGAAGAACCCTACTGGAAACCGCTTTTCGCCGGTTACGGTCCGGCGCAGGAGTGGCTCGCCAAAGTCGATCCAGATGTGGTCATACTGGTCTACAACGACCACGGCACGGCGTTTTCGCTTGAGGTGATACCCACCTTCGCCATCGGCGTGGCACGGGAGTTTCCTCCCGCCGACGAGGGCTGGGGGCCGCGCCCGGTGCCCGTGGTCAAGGGCCACCCCAGGCTGGCATGGCACCTGGCCGAGTCGCTGATACTGGACGAATTCGACTTCACCATCGTCAACGAGATGGACGTGGATCACGGCCTGACGGTGCCGCTGTCGGTGACCTGCGGTCAGCCCGAGGCCTGGCCGTTCCCGGTCGTTCCCCTGTCGGTGAACGTGATTCAGTACCCGCCGCCCACGGGCAAGCGCTGCTTCGACCTCGGTCGCGCGATCCGCAAGGCCGTGGAGGCGTACGAGGAAGACCTGCGGGTGGTGATCTTCGGCACGGGCGGGATGTCGCACCAACTGCACGGCGAACGGGCCGGCGTCATCAACAGCGATTTCGATCGCCGCTTTCTCGATGACCTGACCCGCGACCCGCGGCGCCTGATCGAACTGCCGCACATCGAGTACGTGCGCGAAGCGGGCGCCGAAGGGATCGAACTGGTGATGTGGCTGATCATGCGGGGCGCGCTGGACGAAGACATCAGGGAAATCTACCGGCACTACCACGTGCCGGCCTCCAATACGGCCACGGGTTTGATCATCTTTGAGAGCGACGCCGAACGGGCCGCTCTCGCCAGGGCCGGTTAGGGGCCGTCCGCGGAGTCGCCGCCCGGGAGAAGTTCACCCGGGGTTTCGTCGACCGGGATGAAGTAGTCCGGCTGGCTGTAGTCCACATGCTGGTCCATGTTCGGCCCGGCCGGCAGCGGGGGCAGCACGGTCGCCGGCTGATTCACCAGGGCGTCGGACTCCGGCGGCGACGGAAGTGAACTTGCCGCGCCGGTCTCGGCGGGCAACTCCCGCGGCGCATCGTTGGCCCCGCGGAAGCTGAAGTACACGGCCAGCACGACAGCGATCGAAGTAAGCGTCAGCAGCCAGACAAACGCCCGTCCTCCGGGGGTGGTACCGAACCCGCGGCTCGATCGCTCAATTGATCCGGACTGCCTGGCCACGCACTGCTTCGCCTTTACGGGGTGCCGGACAGGGTAGGACACGGGGACCGCCCTGTTCAAGCGCCAGAGTTGTCCAACGAGACATGAGCCTGAAGGTGCACCGGCGCCCTTGCCCGGCGCTTCCGAACGGTCCCCGAAATCCGGGGCCTTGAAATCCTGAAACCGGAACCTATATCGGAGTCGTGCTGGAGATGCACCGTTGAAGGCGGATCGACAGCACCAACGGACGCCACCAAATGGCGATTGTGTAAACCAGTTTGTTGCAAAACGGAGGAAATGAATCATGACACGCCTGGACTTCACTCCCCTGTTCCGCTCCACCATCGGTTTCGATCGCATGATGAATGCGCTGGAGGCCAGTGCGCGAACCGGCGACGATGGCTACCCGCTCTACAACATAGAGAAAGTGGACGAGAACGACTACCGAATCACCATGGAGGTCGCCGGTTTCGCCGAGAATGAACTCTCGATCGAGGCCAGGGACGCCACGGTGACCGTCGAAGGCAAGCCGGCCAAGGGCCGGGGCGAGGGACGGACCTACCTGCACCAGGGCATCACGACACGCGGATTCAAGCGCGCCTTCCAGCTTGCGAACCACGTGCGAGTCAGTGGGGCCAGCCTGGACAACGGCCTTCTGCACATCGACCTCGTCCACGAGGTGCCCGAGGCGCTCAAGCCGCGCACCATCGAGATCGGGAGCGGCTCGTCGCAGAAGCGGATCGCCGCATAGCGGGCAGTAATTCCGCGGAATGCCGAAGGATGCGAGCGCCGGGTAGTCGCCCGGCGCTTTGCATTCCGGAACAGGTTGGCGCGTAGCCTGCCCGCAAGCGTGCTACGGAGATCTGAGGGCGCGCTACGTGACGCGATCCGTCAAACCGCTCAGCCAAAGGTGCGCTCCGGAGCGCGCCACGCAAAAACGCTCAGTCGTCCACGACGGCCACGGCTTCGACCTCGAGGATGAAGCGCGGGTCGGTTGCCAGCCGGACGATCTCCACCGTCGTGCTGGCCGGGCGGTGGTCGGGGCCCCAGTAGCGATTCATCACTTCATTGACCGCATCCTGGTTGGCGCCCACATCGCGCATGAAGCGCGTGACCTGGATGATGTCGGTCAATTCGCCGCCGGCCGCCTCCACCATTTCCTTCAGGCCCTCCATGACCCGCTCCGCCTGGGCCTCGGTGCTGAAATCCAGGTGGTCGAACTCGACCGGAACATGCGGGTGGCTGTGCGGACCGGCGCCCACCGTCCCCGACAGGAATACAATGGTGCTGCCCGCGGGCACCTTCATGGCCGAGGTAAACGGCTGATTGGTCCCGCCCCCCGGCTCCGTTCCCGGCAGTCGAACGTATTCGAACGCCGGACCGTCGGTTTCGCAGCCCGCAACAAGGAAAACCAGCACGGCTCCAAGAAGCGCCACGCTACCGGTACGCACAAGATTTGACGCTGAATTCATGTTGGATCCTCCCAATCGCCAAGTCGTAATGATACGGACTTCACTGACCCTGCGGGAGTCTCGCGAACAACCCCCGCTACGAGGGTTGGCGGGCGTTTGGACTAGCGAGGCTTCGCCTCAGACCGACGAGGAAGGACAACGACTCGCCGCGCAAAACTTGACTCAACTGTAAACATCAATCCGGCTCAGGGATTCTAGAAGGGGAGGCCTACGTAGTTCTCCGCGAACGAAGCCTGGGCCGACTCCGAATCCGCGAGGTAGTCCAGTTCCGCCAACTGGATGCCGCGGTCGAAGGTACTCTGGTCGGGGAACCGGTGAAGCACGGTGCTCAGCCACCAGGAAAAACGTTCCGCCTTCCAGACCCGCTTGAGGCAGCTTTCGGAGTACGTATCCATGAGGTCGGAGCGGCCTTCCTTGTAGAAGGCCACGAACGCCCGGTGCAGGTAGTAGATGTCGGAGGCCGCCAGGTTGAGGCCCTTGGCGCCGGTGGGCGGCACGATGTGCGCCGCATCGCCGGCCAGGAACAGCCGGCCGAAACGCATGGGCTCGGCGACGAAACTGCGCAACGGAGCGATGCTCTTTTCGATCGAAGGGCCGATTTCCATGGACTCGGCGGCCTCGTGGGGCAGGCGCGCCCGCAGGGCATCCCAGAACCGGTCGTCGGTCCACTCCTCCAGGTCCTCGTCGAAGGCGCACTGGATGTAGTAGCGGCTGCGGGTCATGGAACGCATGCTGCACAGCGCAAAGCCGCGCCAGTGGTTGACGTAGATGACTTCCTTGGAGACGGGCCGGGTTTCGGAGAGCACGCCCAGCCAGCCGAACGGATAGACGCGTTCGTGGGTTCTCAGCACATCGTCAGGGAACGAGCGCCGGCTGACGCCGCGAAACCCGTCGCAGCCTGCAATGTAGTCGCAAACCAACTCGTGCTCGAGTCCGTCCTTCTTGTAGCGAAGCTTCGGCCGGTCGGTATCCAGATCGTGGATCGCCACGCCTTCGGCCTCATAGACCAACTGGCCGCCGCGCGCATCGCGCGCCTCCATCAGGTCCCGGGTCAACTCCGTCTGACCGTAGATCATGACGGTCTTGCCCGTGTGCTTCTTCAGATCGATACGGAACCGGCGGTCGCCGAAGGCCATCTCGAAGCCCTCGTGGACCAGGCCCTCCCGATTCATGCGTTCGCCCACTTCAGCCAGCCTGAGCATGTTGACCATGCCCTCTTCCAGCACGCCGGCGCGGATGCGCCCGAGTACGTAGTCGCGGCTGCGACGCTCCAGAATGACGCTGTCGATGCCGTGCAGGTCGAGTAGCTGGGACAGCAACAATCCCGCGGGGCCGGAGCCGATGATGCCTACCTGAGTTCTCACTGGGCGTGATCCTTCATGTCTTGGTGCTCGCAAGGCCAATCCGGGGCGAGTGACACGCCTGATCGTCGCGCAATCAACCCGGAATGACCCGCCCGGGGTTAAGGATTCCGCGCGGATCGAGTGCTTGCTTGAGCCGCGCCATCAACCGGATCTCCTGCGCCGTTCTGGAATGGTGCAGGAAGTCGCGTTTCAGGCTGCCGACACCGTGCTCGGCCGAAATCGAGCCGCCGCACTCCCCGACCAGGCCGTACGCCAGTTCCACCACCGTGTCGTTTTCCGTTTCGTGGCGGGTGGTCACAAACAGGTGCAGATTGTTGTCCCCCAGGTGCCCGAACACCAGGTTCTCCGAATCGGGCAACCCGGCAGCCAGCGCCTTGTCGAACGCTTCGAGGAACCGCGGCATGACCGCGATGTCCATGCTCACGTCCAGGGGGACATAGGGCGACAACGCCGGGGTGATCTCCCCCACGCCGTCGCGGATCGCCCAGAACGTCCGCCTTTCGCTTTCGGACCGGGCGATCGCGGCATCGGTAATCAGCTCCGACGCAAGCGCTCCGGCGAGGACCGACTCGAACCGCTCGCCATCGGCGCCCTGGTCCACACCCTCCGACTCCACGAGCACGTAGAACGGATGAGATTCGCCGAAGGGTGAACGCAGCGTGTGAACGATTTCCAGCACCTTGTCGTAATAGCTCGCCCACATCACCTCGTAGGCGCTGATCGACCCCGCCAGACCGGCGCGCACTTCTCGCAGCAAGTTGACGACGCTGTCGAAGGATTCTGCCGCACACAATGCCGTGCACCGGCTCGACAGCCGGGGCGCCAGGCGCAGAACGACCCGCGTGATCACGCCCAACGTGCCCTCGGTGCCCACGAAGAGCTGTTTCAGGTCGTAGCCGGCGTTGTTCTTGAGCATCTTGTTCATGGAACCGATGACCGTGCCGTCGGCCAGCACGGCTTCAAGGCCAAGCACCAGGTTGCGGGCCATGCCGAAGCGGATCACCTGGTTGCCGCCGGCGTTGGTGGCAATGGCGCCGCCGATATGGCAGGAACCCCGGGCGCCGAAATCCAGCGGCAGCAGCAGGCCGGCCTCCGCCGCGGCATCCTGAACCGCCTGCAACGGCGTGCCGGCCCTGGCGGTAATGGTCATCGACACGGGGTCCAGCTCTTCGATCCCGCTCAGCCGCTCCATGGACATGGCGATCTCGCCCGTTCTGGGCGTGGCCCCGCCGGCAAGCCCGGTGAGCCCGCCCTGCACCACCAGCGGCTGGCCGAACGCCGAACAGGCCCGCAGCACGGCGGCAACCTCTTCGGTGGAACCGGGCTTGACCACGGCGAGCGGCTCACGCGGATTCTCCCCCGTGTAGTCCACGTTGTAGCGCTCGCCGATTTCGGCGCCGCTCAACACGGCGCCATCGGCAAGCAGGGTGCGCAGGTGGCTGACAATATCGTCGCGCTCGCTCAGCGAAACAGCGCTCATTTTCGGTACCTCATCGGCGCCATTCTGGGCACTTGGGCAGGAATTGTCCAAAATCTTTTTCGTCATTTGCAGGGGCGCGAAGGCGCGTACGGCACAGGCTTGCTCGCTCAATTCCGCCCCGCCATCCCTGGCGGGGCTCCAATCGGGGGCGCGGCGCTCCTGGCCGTCCATGGCCCCGCTCCCCGCCCACGACGCGAGCAAGGCTGTGCCGCACGCACCTTCGCTACGTGGTTCGAGTTGGTCGTGTGATTTCATTGGACTCCGGGATTCATGGTGCGCTATGTTTCGGCAGCCTCGCCGGCGGTGCGGCGGACGACTTAGGGAAGGAAGGCGGATGATCGATCTTTATACGTGGACTACGCCGAACGGGCGGAAAGTTTCCATCATGCTGGAGGAGCTCGAACTGCCCTACCGGGTCATTCCGGTGCATATCGGCAAGGACGAGCAGTTCGAGCCGGACTTTCTCAAGATCAGCCCGAACAACAAGATCCCCGCCATCGTGGACACGGACGCGGGCGTGAGCCTGATGGAGTCGGCGGCCATCCTCATCTACCTCGCGGAAAAGACCGGCCGGCTGTTTCCGTCGTCGGGCGCCCGCCGTTGGCAGGTGCTGGAGTGGCTGATGATGCAGATGGGCAGCGTCGGCCCCATGCTCGGCCAGACGCACCACTTCCTGTTCTACAACAAGGGCAAGGCGCCCTATGCCGAAACGCGCTATCACAACGAGACCAAGCGCATCTACGGGGTCCTGGACAGGCGTCTTGGCGAGCAGGAGTACCTCGCGGGGGAATACAGCATCGCCGACATCGCGACCTTCCCGTGGATCGCCAGGCATCCTCGCCAGGAGATGGATCTGCGCGAATACCCGAACCTGCTCAGGTGGTACCTGCAGATCGTGGAGCGCCCGGCGGTGCAGCGCGGTTACTTCGTGCCTGCCACGAGCGACGAGATCCCCATGCCGCGATAGCCGTTTTCGCGGGCCTCTCGCTGCCAGGGTTGCCGAATGCTGTCGGGGTCAGCGGGCTGCCCGCAGGTCCGGCCCGGCTTCCTTCAGCGCTCTGATGTGTTCCGGCAGCGTGCCGCAGCAGCCGCCGAGCAAGCGGGCGCCCTGACCCACCCAGTTCAGGGCGCAAGCCACGAACTCGTGCGGCGAAAGCTGACGCGTGAACTGCCAGTCGGGCGCTTCAAAGTCGCCCAACTCGGGATAGGCGCCCGCCGGCCCGTCCCAATGCCGCCGCAGCTCAGCCAGTGCAGGCCCGACCGCTTCGGGCGGGGTGTGCATGATGCTGATCACCGCCGGCCTCATGGGGATGAGCGCCTCCAGGGGCTCGGCCAGCGGCGTGTCGGGAAAGTCGAAACCGACCAGCTTGTCTCCCACGTCGTTCAGCCGCGTGCTGACCCCCAACCACACGGGCAGCCCCGTCTCAACGGCCGCGGCCATGGCCATGCTGGCGTGGACGGTATCTTCCATCATCTCCAGCGCGATGAGGTCGGCGCCCTCGGAGGCCAGGAAATCCGCCAGTTCCCTATAGCCGTCGGATTCGGCGCGTTGATCGGGGTAGGCGGCAGGATCGTTTCCAGGCGGCAGGCACGAAAGCGAGCCGGCGATGGCCACGGGACCCGCGGCGACGGCGTCCCTGGCCTCCCGGGCCGCCCGCATGGCCCTGCGGTTGATGCGCTCGAACTGGTCATCGCGCCCGGCGGACGCCAGCACGAAACGTGTCGTGCCGAACGTATTGGACGTGATGACTTCAGCGCCCGCCCGGATGTAATCCTCATGGATCTGCCGCAGCAGCGCCTCGTGTTCGAGCGCCGCCGCACCGCTCCAGGCGTTCTGGTCCATGGCCACGCCGCGGCGCTGCAATTCGCTGCCCGTGCCTCCGTCAATGAGGAGGATATCGTCAGCGTCGAGCTTGTCGAGCCAGAATGATTCCATGTTCGGCGCAGGTGCGGCCGTTCTCGCCTGGCAGAGCAATGCCCTGCCTCGCGCTGCGCGCGACCGGCTCGAACCCCCACCGGCCCCGGTGCGACGCGAGGCGATAGTCGCGGGCGCACAGTGTAACCGACCGGCCGATTCCGCTGGGCTATACTTGCTTTCGCGAAAATCGACCAACAGGAGATGCGGCGCAATGGCGTTTGCGAGTGACCATGAATCGTATGGGAGAGCTTGAGCGATGAGGGTACGAATTGAGAGTCGCATGACGAACCCGGCGGTCCTTGCGGCGGGCCTGGCGGGCCTGGCGGGCCTGGCGGGCTTGGCCGCGGCTGTCCCGGTAGTCGCACAGGACCTGGACACCGAACGCTTTTCATACGTGACCAACGCGCCCTACCGCCCGGATTTCACCCTGGCGACCGTCGGCGGCGACACCCGCTCCGTATCGGAATGGGACGGCAAGGTGCTCCTGGTGGACTTCTGGGCGAGCTGGTGCATCCCCTGCCGCAAGGAAATGCCGGCCTTCAACCGGCTGCGCGCCGAATACGGCGATCAGGGGTTTGAGGTCGTGGGACTCGGCGCAGACTCGCTCGACAAGGTCATCGAGTTCCTCGACGAGGTCCCGATCGATTTCCCCATCGTCTACGGGGACCTGTTCGACGTCATGGACATCAGCGAAGCCTACGGAAATACCTACGGCGGCCTGCCGTTCAACGCTTTCGTGGACCGGGACGGCATCATCCGCTACGTGCAGAAGCCCGGCGAGGTGACCTTCGAGGAAGCCGAAGAGATCCTCCTGCGGCTGCTCTAGTGCTCTATCCAACTGATAATTGCGGATCAGTTGGATAGAGCACCAGCCATGTCCGGCGAAACCGGCGAAGGGCCCTCGGGTCCGCGGCAGCCGGAATTGCTGGTCGGCCTGAACGCCGTCGTTCTGGCCGTCACCGCCCATCAACCGCGTGTCCTCACGGTCAGCGCCGGGGAGCTGGGCGAGGACTTCTCCGGAACGGCGCCCGGCGAGTCGTCGCGGGCGTTACCGTTCGGTTCCTTCGACGAAAAGAACGACCGCACGCTGGAACTGTGCATGCGCCGTTCGGTCCTGGAGAAAACCCGGGGCGAACTCGGGTACGTGGAGCAACTGTATACGTTCGCCGACCAGGGACGCGACCCCCGTGAGCGCGCCGGCGGCAGCCGGGTCCTTTCCGTGGGTTACCTGGCGTTGGTGCGTGAGCGGGACCTGTCCCAGGCGGAGAATTCCAGTTGGCACGACTGCTACGCCTATTTCCCGTGGGAAGACTGGCGGACGGGCCGACCCGGGATCATGGACAAAATCGAGGCGGCGCTGCTGGAATGGTCTCGGGGCAACGCGGAGCGCCGCGAGCGGGTTGATATCTGTTTCGGGCTCGGAAATGCCGGGTGGGACGCCTACCAGGTGCTCGAACGCTACGAACTGCTCTACGAAACGCGGCTGATCTCCGAGTACTGGACCGATCGCGTCCGCGCCGCCGAGTCGCTGCCCGATGGGGGGTTGGGCGAATCCATGGCCTTCGATCATCGGCGAATCCTGGCGACCGGATTGGGCCGGATTCGCGGCAAGCTGCGATATCGCCCGGTGGTATTCGAATTGCTCCCGACCACGTTCACCCTGCTTCAGTTGCAGCGCGTGGTGGAAGCCCTGACCGGGCTGCAGGTGCACAAGCAGAACTTCCGGCGCCAGGTCGAAAGCGCCGGCCTGGTGGAAGGCACCGGCCAGCGGGCGGCAAAAACCGGCGGACGGCCGGCGGAACTGTTCCGGTTCCGGCGCGCGGTACTGCGCGAGCGCCGCGCCCCGGGCATGGCGACCCTGCAGGGCGCCCGGCGAAGCGGCAATTAGCAAGCCGGTGGCAAGAGCCCTGCGGATCAGGTGGAAGACCGCTCCATCTAAGTCGGCTTATCGACCGGCGAGGCAGGGCTTTCGCCGCAGACTGCCAACGGTCGCAGACAACTCACCGGTCCGGCCTAAAGAAATATTAACGTAACTTCGTTGACCCGTGATTTTCCGCTCGGGTAGGCTCAACGCGCCCTACCGAGGAGGACCCTCCATGTACACAAGACGCGAATGGCTCAGGCTGACTGCCGCCGCAGGCACGGCTCTGGCAATCCACCCACGACTGTTGCAGGCGCAGGATGCGCCCATGATCATGCGGGAGGTCCCCTCCACCGGTGAGGAACTGCCCATCATCGGCCTGGGCAGTTCGGCAACGTTTTCTCGTGTCGCCCGCGGCGAAGACGTATCGGCGCTGCGAGGCGTGCTGACTACGCTGCTGGACAACGGCGGCAGCCTGTTCGACACCGCGCCCAGTTACGGCGCCTCCGAAGAAGTGGCCGGATCGATCATCAACGACATGAATGCCCAGGATCGCGTCTTCTGGGCCACCAAGCTCAATGTGGCCGGCCGCGGAGGCGGGGCGGCGGATCCGGACCGCGCTTGGGAGCAGGTCGAGACATCGTTCGATCGCATCGACAAGACGCCCATCGACCTCATCCAGGTGCACAACCTGGGCGATCCGCCGACGCAGTTGGGCATCCTGGACGAACTGAAGGCGGAAGGCCGCGTGCGATATACCGGAATCACGTGTACCTCCCAGGGCCGCTACGACGAGTTTGCCCAGGTCATGCGCGACTATTCCCTCGACTTCATCGGCGTTGACTATGCCGTGGACAACCGCCTGGCGGCGGAGACGATCCTGCCGCTGGCGCAGGACCGGGGCATCGGCGTGCTGGTCTACGCGCCGTTCGGACGGACCAGGCTGTGGAGCAGGGTTTCCGGACGCGACGTGCCCGCATGGGCGGCGGAGTTCGGCGCCACTAGCTGGGCCCAGTTCTTCCTCAAGTACGTCGCGGCGCATCCCGCGGTGACCGTCATCACGCCGGCGACCAGCCGGCCGGCGAACATGCTGGATAACCTCGGGGGCGGCCGGGGCGAGCTTCCGGACGCGGCAACGCTGCAGCGGATGGCGGAGACTGTCGACGCGTTGCCGTCGGCCTGAACGCGCCGCCAGCGCCTGGGGCGGTTTTTCCGAGAGCGCGTTGCGGGGACGCGTGCGCGCAGCCGTGCACGCCTAACCTCCCCCGCCATCCTTGGCGTCCTCGGCGCATTGCACTTCCATGACATGCCTGTGATATACTTTGCGGCCCGTTATGCTCATAATGAGCACAAGGAGCAGGGTCATGGCGCAGGCTCTCAGCTACTCCCCGGAGGTCGCCGCGGCGACGCATGCCACGTACGAACTGGTAAGGGACGTCATTCCCGAGATCGAATGGCCGGTGCATGCGCCCTACATCGCGCTTATCAATGAACTGAAGGTTCAGCGCAACGCGATCATCCTCGCCCACAACTATCAGACGCCGGAGATTTACCATGGCGTAGCCGACTATACGGGGGACTCGCTGGGGCTTGCGCAGAAGGCCAGCGAGACGGATGCGGACGTCATCGTGCTGTGCGGCGTGCACTTCATGGCCGAGACGGCGAAGATCATCAATCCCGAGAAGAAGGTGCTGATCCCGGACCTGGGGGCCGGTTGCTCGCTGGCGGCTTCCATCACCGGTGAGGACGTCCGCCTGCTCAAGGAGCGTTATCCCGGGGTGCCGGTGGTGACCTATGTGAATACCAGCGCGGACGTGAAGGCGGAATCCGATGTCTGCTGCACCTCGGCCAACGCTGTGCGGATCGTCGATGCGCTGGGCGTCGACCGCGTGATCTTTCTGCCCGACAACTACCTGGGCAAGTACGTTGCCGAACAGGCCGACGTGGAGGTGATCCTCTGGGAAGGCACCTGCGAGGTCCATGAGCGCTTCACCGGAGCCGAATTGCGCGGCTATCGCAAGGCCACGCCCGACATACAGATCATCGCCCATCCCGAGTGCCCGCCGGATGTCCTGGAAGAGGCGGATTTCGTCGGCTCGACTTCCGGAATGATCGGCTACGTGGACAGGGAACGCCCTTCCCGCGTGGTCATGATCACCGAGTGCTCCATGAGCGACAACGTCGCGGTGGAGTTCCCGGACGTGGACTTCGTCCGCCCCTGCAACCTCTGCCCCCACATGAAGACCATCACGCTGCCGAAAATACTGGCGTCGCTGGAGGAACTCAAGCACGAAGTGGAGGTCGACCCGGCGGTGCGCGCGGGCGCCTTGCGCTCCGTGGCGCGGATGCTGGAGTACTCCGCGTAGTGCTGATGCTCCATCCAATAGAAAATTGCGTATCGATTGGGTGGAGCACCAACGGCGCCGCCAACCTCATGCCTTACGCTCGACAGTGACCATGCATCGCAACGCGGAAAATCCCATCCTTATCGTCGGCGGCGGGATTGCCGGGTTGAGCACGGCGCTGCGGCTGGCGGATGCGGGGCATCGTCCGGCCGTGATCACCAAGACCGCACTGCGCGAGACCGCCAGTTACAACGCCCAGGGCGGCATCGCCGCGGTCATGGGCCCGGAGGATTCCCTCTCCCATCACCAGGCCGATACGGTCCAGGCCGGAGCGGGGCTGTGCCACTCGGATGTCGTGCGCCAGGTCGTCAGCGAAGGCCCGGAGTGCATCCGCTGGCTGGAGGGGCACGGGGTGCAATTCACCCGCAGGAACGGCGGTTCCGAACTGCATCTGACGCGCGAGGGCGGTCACAGCCGGCGCAGGGTCGTGCACGCGGACGACGCCACCGGACGTGCGGTCATGGGCGTACTGGCGGAACGGGTTCGCCGGCATCCGGACATCGAGTTGCTGGAGAACCGCTTTGCCGCCAACCTGCTGACGTCGCACCGACTGGGCCTTGCCGGTCCCGACCGCTGCGTCGGCCTGACCCTGATCGATACGGCTTCCGGAGAGGTCGAGACGCGCTGGGCCAACGTGGTGGTGCTGGCCACCGGCGGCGCTTCCGGCGTCTACCGCCACGCCACCAACGGCTCAACCGGCGACGGCATCGCCATGGCCTGGCGGGCCGGGTGCCGGATATCCAACATGGAGTTCGTCCAGTTTCACCCGTCCTGCCTGCACGTGCCGGGTTCGCGGGCCGTTCTGATCACCGAGGCCCTGCGCGGCGAAGGCGCCCGCCTGCTGCTTCCCGACGGCACGCGCTTCATGACCCGCCACGACGAGCGGCTGGAGCTGGCGCCGAGGGACGTGGTGTCCCGCGCCATCGTCCACGAGATGTCGGTCGGGGACTGCGATCACGTCCTGCTGGACATCAGCCACAAGCCCGCGGCCGAAATCCGCCGGCGCTTCCCCAACATCCTGGCCACCTGCCGGGCGTTCGGCTTCGATCTGACCGCCGAGCCGGTCCCGGTGGTTCCGGCGGCCCACTACACGTGCGGCGGCGTGGTCACCGACACCGGCGGCCGGACCGACATCCGGGACCTCTACGCCGCGGGCGAGGTCAGCTGCACGGGCCTGCACGGCGCGAATCGCCTGGCCAGCAACTCGCTGCTGGAGGCGCTGGCGTTTGCGAAATCGGTGAGCACGCGCATCGACGAGCAGATTCGCAGGCCCCGGCGCCAACGGCGGCGCCCGCCGGCTCTGGTCGGCAGCTACGAAATCGACCGGCGCGATCAAGGTTGGGCGAAGGCGTGCGCGACAGATCTTCGCCGCATCATGTGGGAACAGGTGGGCATCGTGCGAACGCGCGAAAGCCTTGCCGAAGCAACGGGCTTGCTGGTGGAGCTGCAGCGGCGCATCGACGACTCGCGCGACCTCCGCCGCCTGCATCCCGACGTACTCGAACTGGAAAACCTGGTCACCGTCTCAAGGCTGATCACCGACAGCGCCGCCCGGCGACACGAGAGCCGCGGGCTTCACTACAACCTGGATTACCCGCGCATGGGGCCGCTGCCGAAGGATTCGGCGCTGCGCATCGCGAACGCTTGAATACGCCGTGTGGGATTTCGTCAAGATTGACCGGATTGGCGAGATTCAGAGTTGACAGGAACACCAACTCACCCTATTTTACAACCATCAAGTGTCTAACCCCCCCCGGGACCTAGCCGGAAACGGCCCCCGGGGGTTTTTCTTATTGGTAGCCTCAATGCCGCCCGAGCGCGCGATTCTGTTCATAGACGGCAGCAACTTCTATCACGGGGCTAATCGTTTAGGCGTAGCCACCGGAGACCTCGACTATCAGGCTTTGGCGCGGAAGTTGATTTTGAACCGCGAACTTGCCGGCATTCGGTACTATGTCGGCAAGGTTTCCGGGAGCCTTCCACGCATTGCGTCCCAGAGCAAATTCCTCCGAGACCTGCGTGAACAGGGCGTCAAAGTTTCTTTGGGACGCATTGAGCGTAAGCTCATTCAGCCGAACAAGAATCCCGCAATCGTAGAACTTGAGAAGTTGATTGCGGCGTCCAAGCAAGATATTGAAGCTGCGTTTCTCGGTGAATTGCAAACCCTGTGCAAGACGAAGTTTCCTCAATACACGGAAAAACGAGTGGACGTTTCGATCGCCGTAGACATGGTCACGATGGCCCAAGTAAATGATTATGATGTCGCTTACCTCCTATCGGCAGACGGAGACTTTGTTCCAGCGGTAAACGCAGTCAAGGCCCAGGGAAAGAAAGTGTTTGCCGCGTCTCCAGCCTCTGGACTCGAACTCGCGAAGGTTGTTGACGCGTTCATTCCGTTGCAAAGGGAGTGGTTTTTCGAGCTTCGCGCGGACGCCTGTCAGGCAACCCATTGAAGGGAGTGGCAGAATGGAACCGCGAACAAAGATGCCCTGGGTTGTACGACCTGCCGACGCGTCAGACGCGGGCATTGGCGGCGCGACGAAAATGCTTCCATAAGAGACAGGGCTGCTTGAACGAATCCGGACCAGCCGGATACTCTCCCGAGTAGAAATCCCTTTCTGTCCGAAAGGTACTGGCGATGACGGTCATCAACACAATTCTCGTCCCGCTGAAACGCGTCGTGGACGCCAATGTCCGCGTGCGCGTGAAACCCGACGGCTCGGGGATGGCGCTGGACGGCGTCAAGATGAGCATCAATCCCTTCGACGAGATCGCGCTCGAGGAGGCGTTGCGAATCAGGGAACGGGGCGAGGCCGGGGAGATCGTCGTGGCATCCATCGGCGCCCAGGCATGCACTCAGCAATTGCGGGGCGGGCTGGCCATGGGCGCCGACCGGGCCCTGTTGGTGGAGGTCGAACAGGACCTTGAACCCCTGACCGTCGCCCGGACATTGATGGCCCTGGTCCACCGGGAGAATTCGCAACTGGTGATCATGGGCAAGCAGGCCATCGACGGCGACAACAACCAGACCGGGCAGATGCTGGCCGCGCTCTGGGGGCGCCCCCAGGCGACCTTTACCTCCCATCTCAGCTTCGGCAACGGCGCGGCGACGGCGATGCGGGAAGTCGACGTCGGGATGGAGGTCATTGAAGTCGACCTGCCGGCCGTGGTGACCACGGACCTGCGCCTGAACGAACCGCGCTATACAAAGCTCCCCGACATCCTCAAGGCCAAGAAAAAACCGTTGGAGACGCTGACCCTGGCTGACCTGGACGTGGAACCGGAAGTCCAGTTCCGCGTGCTGGGGGTCGAACCGCCGGCCCAGCGCCCCAGGGGAGTCAAGGTTCAAGATGTGGCCGAGTTGGTGCGGGCGCTGCGGCGGAAGGAGTTGATCTGATGGCCCGGGTGCTGATCGTTGCCGAGCATGACGGGCAAGCCCTCAATGCCAGCACGGCGAAATGCGTGTCCTGCGCCCGCAGTTTCGAACCATCGGCCATCGACATAGCCGTGCTCGCCGGCGACGGCGGAGCAATTGCAACTCAGGCGGCGGCGCTCGCGGGAGTGACCGGCGTCGTCAGGGTCGACCATCCGGCGAACGAAGCCGCCCTGGCGGCGGTCGCCGCGCCCCAGGTATGTGAGCTGGCCGCCGATTACACCCACGTTTTCGGCCCGTCGACCACCTTCGGCAAGGACCTGATGCCGCGGGTTGCGGCACTCCTTGGCGTAGGCCAGCTGAGCGACATCATGAGCGCCGAAAGCGCTTGGCGGTTCAAGCGGCCGATTTACGCCGGCAATGCCATTGTTACCGTGGAAGCGCCGGCGGACCGCCCCCTGGTGGCCACCGTAAGGACCGCCTCCTACCAGGCGGCAGAAGCATCCGGCAACGCCCCGGTCCGGGAATGGTCCACCGATGCCAAGCTTCCGGACCACACCCGGTTCATCGAACTTCGCAGCGACTCCGGCGGCGGCAGGCCGGATCTACAGACCGCCGCCCGGGTCGTTTCCGGCGGCCGCGGCGTCGGCAGCAAGGAAAACTTCGACCTGATCTACCGCCTGGCGGACGCGCTCGACGCCGCCGTGGGCGCTTCGCGCGCCGCGGTGGACTCAGGCTACGCGGGCAACGACCTGCAGGTCGGCCAGACCGGAAAGATCATCGCGCCAAATCTCTACGTAGCCGTGGGCATCTCCGGAGCCATCCAGCACCTCACGGGAATAAAGGACGCGGGCGTCATCGTGGCCATCAACACGGATTCCGAAGCGCCGCTGTTCGAAGTCGCCGATATCGGCCTGGTGGCAGACCTGTTCGAGGCCGTGCCGCAGTTGATCGAAGCGCTGAGCGGTTAACGCCCAGCCGACAAGCTTGCCGTCAGGAGCCTGCGCCGCTCACTTCATGGTGGGCATCGAGAATACGGAGTCGGCGGACTGCGTCCCGGGCCAGCGGGCCGTGACGGATTTCATGCGCGTATAGAATCGCACCCCGTCCGGGCCGTGCATGTGCAGCGGGCCGAACAGGGACCGTTTCCAGCCGCCGAAACTGTGAAACGCCATGGGTACCGGGATGGGCACGTTGACGCCGACCATGCCGACCTGGATTTCCTCGCAGAAACGCCGCGCGCTGTCGCCGTCCCGCGTGAAGATCGCGGTACCGTTGCCGAATTCGTGCTCGTTGATCAGGCGGACCCCTTCATCGCCGCTTTCCACGCGCACGACGCTGAGCACCGGGCCGAAGATCTCCTCCTCGTAGATGCGCATGCCGCGCCTGACGTGATCGAAGAGCGTCGGGCCGACAAAAAAACCGCGATTGTCCTCGGAAAACCTGAAGCCGCGGCCATCCCGGCGAAGCGTTGCGCCGTCCTCGACACCGCTGTCGATGTACTCGCGCACCCTGGCCGCGTGCTGCTCCGAAACCAGCGGCCCCATGTGGGCTTCCTGCTCAAGCCCGGTGCCCGGGCCCACGCGCATCGCATCGATCTCCTGCTCCAGCCGGTCCACGAGCGTGTCGGCCACCTCGTCGCCGACGCAGACCGCCACGGAAATCGCCATGCAGCGCTCGCCGGCGGAGCCGTAGGCCGCACCCATCAGCGACTTCACGACCTGTTCGGGGTCGGCGTCGGGCATGACGAGCATGTGGTTTTTCGCCCCGCCCAGCGCCTGCACGCGTTTCCCGCGGGCGCTCCCGGTCCTGTACACGTACTCGGCGACCGGGGTCGAGCCCACGAAACTGACCGCCTGAACCCGTTCATCCGTCAACAACACGTCCACGGCCACCTTGTCTCCGTTGACGATATTGAACACGCCATCCGGGAGGCCCGCCTCTGTCAGAAGTTCGGCCAGCCGCACCGTCACCGACGGATCCTTCTCCGACGGCTTCATCACGAAAGTATTGCCGCAGGCGATGGCGACCGGGAACATCCACATTGGCACCATCGCCGGGAAATTGAACGGGCTGATCCCGGCGCAGACGCCCAACGGCTGCATGAGGCTGTAGCCGTCCACGCCGCGGCCGACGTTGAGGCTGTGTTCGCCCTTGAGCAGATGCGGGATCCCGGTCGCGAACTCCACCACCTCTAGCCCGCGCGTCAGTTCGCCGTCCGCGTCGGAGAGCACCTTGCCGTGTTCCAGCGTGATGAGTTCGGCCAGCTCGCGGCGATGCTTTTCCACCAGTGCCTTGAAGGCGAACATCACCCTGGCCCGATTCAGCGGCGTCACCGCCTTCCAGGACGGAAAGGCTTCCTGTGCCGCGGAAATCGCGGCCCGCGTCTCGTCCTCGCTTGCAAGACCGACGCTCAGGCGCTGTTCTCCGGTCGCCGGGTTGAAAACGGGCGCGACACGCCCGGACGTGCTTGCCGTCCTTGACCCCTGAATGTAGTTCCCGACCGTTTCCATGTCTCATGCCCTGCTTGGGTTGGGTAACGCCGGCCCGGCAGCCAGTGGCAATAGCCCCGCGCATTGGGCCGAAGACCGCCTGACCGGAGACGGTCTATCGACCGGCGAGCCGCCGGGCTCCGGCCACGGACTGGTAGAGTATTCCCCTCCCGCGAACCGCTGCAATCGAAACGTCGCAATTTTAGCCCGCATTGCCGCCTTCCAGCAGGAGGGACCCCGGCGAAGTCATCTAATATGACCCTATCCCGCGCAGCGGGACCGTCGACCGATCCGATGGTGCGCCATCCGGTTTCGCCGATCCCATGGGTAATTGGAGGAGACTGCGACAATGCAAGATCAGCCGGCAGAGGTCCTGACCCATCCGGAAGCGGAACACGCATCGACACCGACGACGGCGGATGTCGCAAGGCAATACGAGCAGTACGTCTTCCCCCAGGTGAAGAACCTGCACACCGAGCCCATGGTGGTGACCGACGGGAGCGGCGGCCGCGTCACGGACCTCGAAAACCAGACCTATCTCGATTTCTTCGGCGGCATTCTCACGGTATCCCTCGGCCACGCCAACGAGGAGGTGAACCGGGCCGTCATCGCCCAGGTGCATCGGCTCTCCCACATATCCACCCTCTACCCGACCCTGCCCATGGGCGAGCTGGCCCAGCGCCTGGCCCGCATCACGCCCGGCGCGCTGCAGAAGTGCTTCTTCACGGCTTCCGGCAGCGAAGCCGACGAGGCGGCGATCATGATGGCGCAGAGCTACACCGGCAACACCGAGATCATCGCCCTGCGCCACGGTTATTCGGGCCGCACCCAACTCGCCCAGGGGCTGACCGGCAACGCGGCCTGGCGCGGCTCCGGCGACCGGGCCAGCGTCGTGCGGCATGCGCTTGCACCCTACTGTTACCGCTGTCCGTTGAAACTGACCTACCCCAAGTGCGGTGTGGCCTGCGCCCACGATGTGGAGGAACTGATCCGAACCGCCACATCGGGCCAGGTAGCGGGCATGCTGGTGGAACCGATCCAGGGCGTCGGCGGATTCATCACCCCGCCGGAGGAATACTTCGCCATCGTTGCGGAGATCGTGCGCAGGTACGGCGGCGTATTCATCGCCGATGAAGTGCAGACCGGCTTCGGGCGCACCGGGCGCATGTGGGGCATCGAGCACCACGGCGTGGAACCGGAGATGATGACCATGGCCAAGGGCATCGCCAACGGCCTGCCCCTCGGAGCGCTGGTCGCCACGGCGCCGGTCGCGGATTCGCTGCACAAGTCCACCATCTCCACGTTCGGCGGCAACCCGGTAAGCTGCGCGGCGGCCAACACCGTGATCGACATCGTCGAGCGGGACGACCTGGCGGCCCACGCCGGGAGGCAGGGAGAACGCCTGCGCGACGGTTTGCAGCGCATCCAGCGCCGCTTCCCCGCCCGCATCGGCGACGTGCGCGGCAGGGGGCTCATGCAGGCGCTCGAACTGGTGGCCGACGAGACCGTCGGCGACCGCACCCCGGCGCCCGAACTGACCCAGGCGCTGCTCGACGCCGCGCGTGCGCGCGGGCTGCTGGTAGGCCGCGGCGGCACCTGCAACAACGTGATCCGCATCTCGCCGCCGCTCAACGTCAGCGGTTCGGAAGTCGACGAGGCGCTGAGCGTTCTTGAGCGGGCGATGGCCTCAGTCGCGTAGCGCCCCGGCTGGAATGCCCTCTCGGGCCAGAACGAGGCTGAAGCGTCCGTAAGAGGCGCCGCCCTCTATATCGGATGCGCCCCTCAGCAGCGAATGCGCCGGCTCGCGGGGTCGTACATTGGCGTTGCCGATGCCTCAGCCGGCACCCGCTCCCCCGCCACTTCGATGCTGAAGCTCCCTTCGCCCGGGTCCTGCACCTTCGCCGAATCGACGTAGCCCAGCCCGATGGCGCCGCCGAGGGTGTGGCCGTAGGCGCCGGACGTGACATGCCCGACCAGGACGTCGTCGTGCCAGATGGGTTCGTTGTGGTAGAGCAGCGGCTGCGGGTCCAGCAGCCGGAACTGCAGCAACCGCTTCGCCGAACCCGCCGCCCTTTCCTTCAGCAGTGCGTCGCGTCCGATAAACCCGCCGGGCTTGTCGAACTTCACGGCGAAGCCCAGACCCGCTTCCAGCGGCGTGTCCTCGTCGGTGATGTCGTGCCCCCAGTGCCGATAGGCTTTTTCGATACGCAGCGAATCCAGCGCGTGATAGCCGGCGTGGGCCAGGCCGAACGGTTCGCCCGCCTCGACGAGGGTGTCGTAGACGCCGGCGGTGAACTCGGTGGGAATGTAGAGTTCCCAACCCAGTTCGCCGACATAGGTGATCCGGGCGGCGCGCACCACGGCGTAGCCGAGCTCGATTTCCCGGCTGTTGGCGAAGGGAAAAGCCTCATGTGAGAGATCGTTCGGGCTCAGCGACTGCAACAGCGCCCGGGCGTTCGGCCCCATGATCGAGATCACGCCCATGGCCGAGGTCACGTTGGTCAGCACACAACGGGCGTCGTGGGGAATGTGCCGTTGCAGCCAGTTGAAGTCCCGCACTTCGGTAGCCGCGGCGGTCACGACAAGGTAGCAGTCCCCGGACAGGCGGGTAACGGTCAGATCCGCTTCGATGCCGCCCCGCTCGTTCAGCCATTGCGTGTAGACGATGCGGCCGGGGCGAACGTCGACGTCGTTCGCGCAGACGGTGTTCAGCACCCGGGTGGCATCGGCGCCCTCGAGCCGAAACTTGGCGAACGAGGACTGGTCGAACAGCCCCACCCGCTCACGCACCGCGCGGTGTTCCGCGGCGGAATGCTCAAACCAGTTCTGCCGCCCGTAACTGTATTCGTAGCGGGCCAGGCCGGGTTTCGGCGCGTACCAGTTGGGCCGCTCCCAGCCGGCAACCTCGCCGTGGCAGGCGCCGATGGCTTGCAGACGATCATGGAGCGGCGACTTGCGAACGCCCCGCGCGGTGTCGTACTGACGATAGGGGTAGTGGGTGGCGTACAGCAGGCCGAGGCTCTCCGAGACTCGTTCACGCAGGTACTGGCGATTGCGCTGGAACGGCTGATTGCGGCGCACATCCACTTCCCACAGGTCCGCCGGCGGATGACCGTGTCGAATCCAGTCCGAGAGCACCCTGCCGATGCCGCCCGCCGATTGCAGGCCGATGGAATTCAGCCCCGCCGCCACGAAACAGTTGTCCAGTTCGGGCGCCTGGCCGATGTGGTAGCGCACATCCGGCGTGAAACTCTCCGGGCCGCAGAAGAACGTCTCCAGCCCGGCGGTTTCCAGTGCCGGCATGCGTACCATGGCCTGTTCGAGGATGGGCTCGAAATGCTCCAGACTGCCGTCGATCTCGTCAAAACAGAAGTCCTCGGGGATGCCCTCCGTGGCCCAGGGGCGGGCATTCGGTTCGAAGGCGCCCAGCAGCAGCTTGCCCGCGTCGTACTTGTAGTAGGCGCAGGCGTCGTAGTCGCGCACCACCGGGAAGGTCGAGTCCAGCCCCTCCACCGATTCGAACAGGGCGTAGTAGTGCTCGCAGGCGTGCAGGGGCACGTTGACGCCGACCGTCTGCGCCAGTTCCCGGGTCCACATGCCGGCGCACAGCACGACGCAATCCGCGTCGATGTCGCCGTGTTCGGTGGTCACGCCGGTGACACCGCCGGGCCCGGTTCGGATGGCCGTCACCGGCAGGTTCTGAAAGATGCGCGCCCCGGCGGCCCGGGCGCCCTTCGCCAGCGCGTTGGTAATGTCCACCGCATTGGCATAGCCGTCGGTAGGAATGTGGATGCCGCCAAGCACGTCCGCCGTATGCAGCAGGGGAATACGGGCCTTGATGGCGGCAGGCGTGACCACCTCCACCTCAAGCCCGAAGACCTTCGCCATGGACGCGCTGCGCCTGAGTTCCTCGAACCGTTCCTCGTTGGTGGCAAGCGACCAGGAACCGCATCGCCGATAGCCGGTCGCCTGGCCGGTTTCCGCCTCCAGCCGCAGGTATAGCTCGCTGGTATAGCGCGCCAGTTCGGTCATGTTGATGGAGGTGCGAAGCTGGCCCACCAGTCCCGCCGCGTGCCAGGTGGTACCCGATGTGAGTTGCCTGCGCTCCAGCAGCACCACGTCCGTGACGCCGTCTCTCGCCAGGTGATAAGCCACGGAGCAGCCGATCACACCGCCGCCGATCACGATCACGCTGGCGCTTCGCGGCAGGTCGGCAGGTCGCTCGGGTCGGGTCGTCACGCACGCAGGCGCAGGTTGGTGGGATCGTGGACCGGCTCCGTCCGCAACGTCACCTGCCGCCGCTCCCCTTGCACATCGACGGTCAGCGCCGTGCCCGGTTCGGCCAGCGACGGCGGGACGTAGCCGAAGCCGAGGCTCTGCCCGACATAGTGACCGAAACCGCCCGACGTGGTCACCCCCACGCAGCGCTCGGCGGCGTAGATCGGCTCCCCGCCCTGAACGTCCGCATCGCCGGGATCGAGGCTGAAGTAGATCAGTTGCAACGTGCGGTCCTGCTGTCGCAGCGTTGCTTCCCGGCCGATGAAGTCGCCCTTGTCGAACTTGATGAACCGCTCCATGGCCGCGTCGATCATGGTGACCTCGTTGGTCAGCTCCACGCCCCAGCTACGATAGGCCTTTTCCAGCCTCATGCTGTTGACCGCATAGAGGCCGAAATTGCGGATGCCGAACTCCGCCCCGGCCTCCATCAGCAGGTCGTACAGGGCCTCCATGTGTTCCATCGCCGGATGCAGTTCCCAGCCGAGTTCACCCACGTAGTTCACCCGCAGCGCCCGCACCGGCATGCCGGCAACGTCGATTTCCCTGCCGCTGAGCCAGGGAAAGGCGCCGCTGCCCAAGGGAGCCTCCGTGACACGGGCAAGCACGTCCCGGGCGCGCGGCCCGGCCAGCACCAGCACGCCGCGCCGATCGGTGACATTGACGATACGCACCTGCTCTCCCGCACGCACGCCCTGCTGCAGGTGGTCCAGATCGCGCAGTTCGGCGCCGGCGGCGGAAAGCACGTAGAAGGCTTCGTCGTCGAGGCGGGTGATGGTCGCTTCCGCGCCGATGCGCCCACCCTCCGACAACAAATGGGTGAGCGCGATGCGGCCGCGCTTCGGCAGCCGGTTGGCGCAGAGCCGATCCAGCATGGTTGCCGCATCCGGACCCGTCACGTCGTACTTGGCGAATCCGGAGAGGTCCAGCAGACCGACCTGCTCACGCACCGCCAGGCACTCTTCGCGCACGAGTTCAAAGACGTTGTTGTGCCGGAAGCTGTACCGCTCCTCCCGGCCGTCGGGCGAAAACCACTTGGGCCGTTCCCAACCGAAGGTTTCGGCAAATACGCAGCCCTGCGCGCTGAGCTTGTCGTACAGCGGGCTGGTCCGGCACTGGCGGGCGGCCGGCAGTTCCTCTCCCGGCATCACCGTTGCGTAGGTCATTCCGTAGTCCTGGCGTCCCCTGGCCCGCATGTAGGCCTCATCGGCAAATGCGCCAAAGCGCCGCGGGTCGAACCCGGTCATGTTGATCTCGGAGTCGCCGTGCAGGATCCACTGGGCCAGGTACTTGCCGGAACCGGCGCCCTGGGCAATGCCGAAAGACGTGCCGCAGCAGAGCCAGAAATTGCGCAGCCCGGCCACGGGCCCCAGCAACGGCAGCCCGTCCGGGCTGTGGGAGATCGCTCCGTTGACGATGCGCCTGATGCCCGCCGGCTCGAAGATCGGCATGCGCTCCATGGCGCGGCCCAGCCAGGGCATCAGCCGCTCCAGGTCGTCGGTAAACAGTTCGCTGTCCGATTCCCAAGACGGCAGTCCACCCGGCTGCCAGGCTTCGGCGATGCCGTCGCCCTCGTAGATGCCGATCAGGCCGGACTCCTGCTCCTGGCGCAGGTAGGAGGAGGCCCAGGGGTCGCGGGTCACGGGGATCTCGACGCTTCTTTCGGCGAACTCCGGCACCGGGCCGGACACCAGGTAGTGATGCTGGACATTGAAGATGGGCAGGTCCGCTCCCACCATCTGCGCCACCTGCCGGGCGAAACAGCCGGCAGCATTGACCACGGTCTCGGCGATGACCGTGCCCTGTTCCGTCACGACTTCCCAGTCACCGCCGGGACGGGCATTGATGCCGGTCACCCGGTTGCGCCGCACGACCTTCGCGCCCATCTCCCGCGCCCCCCTGGCCATCGCCTGTGTCAGCCCGAACGGGTCGGCATGACCGTCGTTGCGGGTCCAGGCCCCGGCCAGCACGCCTTCGGTGGACACAAAGGGATTCAGCCTGGCGATCTGCGCCACGTCGACGATCTCCATGTGGTAGCCGACTTCGGCGGCGATCCCGCGCAGGTAGCGGAACCAGTCCAGGTCCCGCTCGTTCAGGGCGAAGCGGACGCTGCCGCAGCCGTGCCAGCCGACGGCCTGGCCGGTCAACTCCTCCAGCCTTTCGTACAGGGAGATGCTGTACTGATGAATCTTGGCGAGGTTGTAGTTGCCGACCAGGTTGGGGCACTGACCGGCCGCGTGCCACGTCGAGCCCGAGGTCAGCTCGCCCTTCTCGATCAGCAGGACATCGCTGCACCCCTCCTCGGTCAGGTGGTACAGCAAACCGACGCCCATGATGCCGCCGCCGACGATGACGATGCGGGCCTGGTCTTCCATCGCCTTCCCGTGCTCCATCAACCCTATAATTGCGGATCAGTGGCCGCAGGAGCGGCGGCGACCGGGCAATGGGCACAGATCGTGGAGACCGCGATTCACGTCCGTCACTATGCGCCCGACCCTCGCGAGCGTCAATATTCGCCCCTCGACCTGAGCGACGCCGGCCTTCCCGAATGCGCCACCGGCCATGCGTCGCGACCGCAACGAGCCTGCGGATGCCCCTGTTGAAGGCGTCGACTGCCGTTTCGGAAATAATGTCAAAAAGTACTATTGCACCTGGTTCTTGACCATGCCCGTTTCTGGAGCTTGGTCATCGAGACCACATCCCGGCAACCGGCACTGCCCAAAGATCGTCGCCGAACGGAACGATCATGGTTTCCACGATGACCACCGCAGGCAAATCAACAAACTGAATTTACAATATCCAAAAGATACTTTTTCATTTGCAAGCCCCCCCAACCAGAAGACAATCCGGCGCACGCAGTGCGCGTGCCTGTGCCTGAGCGCAATCATGCCTCGTTGCACAACTCCAAATGATGGCGGGATCATCAGGCACGCGGTAATATCGACTTCGACCCCACCGTGGCGATGAGAGAGTGTCCGGTCGGGGGTATCGGAGTCTGCGGGAGTAACAAACCCACAGAAAAGGACGGGAGTCCGGCATGGCTTGAGAGTGCGGCACTATGGCGCCGGCACTCCATCCGATCAGGAGAAACGCAATGGCCCGACGATTGGGCGGTAGACGGGCACGCAGGGCCGCGCGCGCCGCGCCGCTGGCCGAAGCGGCCAAGCCGGTTCGCCCCGGACACACCGGGGGGCAGTACCGGCCCCTGTCCGACGACGGGGTTGCGGCCATCGTCGACAACGCCTTCAGGATTCTCGACCGCGTGGGGTTCGCCGACGCGACGCCCCACTGCATCGAAACCTGTACCGCGGCCGGCGCCGGGCTCGGCGACGACGGGCGTTTGCGCATGCCGCGAAGCCTGGTAGAACGAACCCTGGAGCAGGCCCGGCGCAAACTGGTGCTGCACGCCCAGGACCCGCGGCGGGACCTGGACTTGAGCGGCACCAGGGTGCACTTCTCCACCGCCGGCGCCGCGGTCCAGCTCGCCGACCCGGAGAACGGCCTCTACCGGGATTCCCAGGCGCAGGATCTCTACGACATGGCCCGCATCGCCGACACCTGCGAGCACATTCACATGTTTCAGCGGACCCTCGTTCCCCGGGACATCACCGACAACTATGCGCTGGATATCAATACCCTCTACTGCTCCGTGATGGGCACCGGCAAGCACGTCGGATCGAGCTGGACATTGCCCGGGCACGTCGAGAAGAGCCTCGAGATGCTCCACACGATCGCCGGCGGCGAGACCGAGTGGCGGATACGCCCCTTCGTCAGCCAGTCCAACTGTTTCGTGGTGCCGCCGATGAAGTTCGCCACCGACGCGCTGGAATGCCTGCGGGTCGCGGTGCAGGGCGGCATGCCGGTGCTGCTGCTGTCGGCCGGCCAGGCCGGCGCGACCGCCCCCGCCTGCCTTGCCGGGACCGTTTCCCAGGCCTGGGCCGAGTGCCTGGGCGGGCTGGTCTACGTCAACGCGATCGAGCCCGGCGCGCCGGCGATTCTGGGCGCCTGGCCCTTCGTGTCGGACCTGCGCACCGGGGCGATGAGCGGCGGATCGCCCGAGCAGGGGCTGCTGTCGGCCGCCTGCGCCCAGGTCGGCAACCATTTCGACCTGCCGTTCGGCACCGCCTGCGGCATGACCGACGCCAAGTTCCCGGACTTCCAGGCCGGCGCGGAACGTGCCGGCACGGTGCTGTCGGCCGCCCTGTCGGGGGCGAACATCGTTTACGAGTCCGCCGGCATGTACGCGAGCCTCCTGGGCACGTGTCCGGAGAGCCTGTTGCTGGACAACGATGTCCTCGCGGCCGTCGGGCGCTCGGTCCGCGGCATCGAAGTCAACACCGATACCCTGAGCTTCGACGAGATCGAACAGGTCTGCACCGGCGGAGAAGGTCATTACCTGGGTTCCGCCAATACGTTGCAGGTCATGCAGAGCGAGTATGTCTACCCTGATTTCAGCGACCGGAACAGCCCGACCGTCTGGGAGGAACAGGGCAAGCCGGTCCTGCTGCATCGGGCCATCGAAAGGAAGCGCGAACTTCTCGCCAACCACGTGCCGCGCCATGTCAGTGACGAAGTCGACGCGCGAGTGCGGGCCGGGTTTCCGGTCTTTCTCTCAAGGGAGGCAATGGGCCGATAGCGACCCGCGGCCAAAGTCCCGGCGATGGGCCGATGGCGGCCCGTGGCCAAAGTCCCGCGGTATTCGGCGAGCATGTCATCCCGGCCGGCTGCGTCACTCACGGGTTGAGCGTTCCCGAAATTCTCCCGCCTCGCACCTTGCCGCCCTGGCGCATCGCAGGTCTCGGGGCAACGCGCGACGTTTGCCGCGGGCTGCCGGGGGAGCATCCCCGATACTCGCTCAGTTGTGGATGGCCAGTTCCTCGCGCAGCCCCTTGACGAGACCGACGCACATGCACAGCAGCACCACGGTGAAGGGCAGACCCACCGTCAGGGTCAGCGCCTGCAGCGAGGCCATGCCGCCGCCCAGCATCAGCGCCATCGCGGCCGTGCCGGCCAGAAGGCACCAGAAGGCGCGTTGCTGCACCGGCGCGTCCATCTTGCCGCCGGCGGTAATGGTGTCCATCACCAGAGAACCCGAATCGGCCGAGGTGACGAAAAAGATCGTGATCAGGAACACGCTGACGGCGGAGACCAGTCCCGTCAGCGGCAGTGGCTCCAGCATCTTGAACAGTGCCAGTTCCGGCACCGAATCCGCCACTCCCGTGTAGCCGCCCGAAAAGTACTGGTCCAGGGCGGCCCCGCCGAAGGTCGCCATCCACACGATGCCGATGACCGTGGGGACGATCAGCACCCAGGTGATGAACTCGCGCACCGTGCGGCCGAAACTGATCCGCGCGATGAACATGCCGACGAAAGGCGCCCAGGCAATCCACCAGGCCCAGTAAAAGGTCGACCAGTCGCGCACGAAGGCCACGTCCTCGCGGCCGATCCAGTTACTCAGTGCCGGCAGGTAGTAGACGTAATCGACGCCCGCCTTCGCGATCGTCGCGAGAATGACCAGCGTGGGCCCCGCGATCAGGACGAACAGCCACAACAGGCCCGCAAGCACCATGTTGATCCAGCTCAGGCGCTTGACGCCCTTGTCCAACCCGGCAATGACGGACGCCAGCGCGATGCCGATGATGACCATGATGAGGATGGCCCTGGTGGCGGTGGTCGCGGGAATCCCGAACAGGTATTGCAGCCCGCCGGCGATCTGCTCTGCGCCGAAGCCCAGTGATACCGCCAGCCCGAACAGGGTCGCCAGCACCGCGACGATGTCCACCGCGTGACCGAAGGGACCCCAGACCGACTTGCCGATCAGCGGGAAGAACCCGGAGCGCAGCGTCAACGGCATGCCGCGGTTGAAACAGAAGAATGCCAGCGACAGTCCGGCGACCGCGTAAATGGCCCAGGCGTGCAGCCCCCAATGCAGGATCGCCGCCGACATGCCCACGGCGCGCGCGGACTCGGTGTCGGCGGGGTCGACGCCAAGCGGAGGCGCCAGGGTGTGGGTGACAGGCTCCAGGACGCCGAAGAACATCAGGCCGATGCCCACGCCCGCCGCGAACAGCATGGCCAGCCACGCGGAATAGCCGTATTGCGGCGCGGCATCCCGCCCACCGAGGCGAATCCGTCCCAGCGGGGACAGCGCGACCCCGAAGCAGAACAGGACGAAAAGGTTCGACGCAGCGAAATAAAACCAGTCGAACGACTCGGTCGTCCAGACCCTTACGTCGGCGAAAAACGTTGCCGCCTGCTGCGGGAACAGCAACGTGCCGATGACGAGCAGGACCACCAGCGCGGCGGAAACGATGAAGACCGGGTTGTGGATGTCGAGATTGAAGACCCGGATGTTGTGCTCGCCGATTTCGTGGCCGATATCGGGAACTACCGGCCCGGTCAAGGCCGCGTCCTTGCCGCAAAATCAGCCAATAGCAGGGCAGGGTTGAGGAATCCGCGATTCATGTCGCTTCCGCGTTCGTCCATCCGGAACATTCCGGTGAAAGTGCCAGAAACCATGCAGAAGCGCAATGCGGCAATTGGCCAGCCCGCTCGCGGCACGAGTTCCTGGCAGTATTGGCCAGATTTGAAAGATGAATTTTCGCGATGCTGTGGCATTCTGACCGTGTACGCGAGGATTCGCCGCAGGGGAACCGCTGCCGGTTGACCATGATGCGAATCGCAACCAGAATTACTGGAAGGATCAACGCACGCTGGTGCGACGGAGGAGGTGCGAGATGTGGCGACGGGTTCTTTCCGCCGTTTTCCTGATTTCGCTCACGCCCGACGGCTTCTCGCAGGAACTGACCAGCCTTGACCTGTGCTCACATATCGATTCACCTGCCGACAGTCGCAGACTGGGCGATGACGCCATCGTTGAGTTGACGGAGCATTTGCAAAGCGCAAGACAGGTAGTCGTCTGCATAGATCGGCCACCGAGAGAATCCAAAGGACACGGATTATTGCGCCAGGTGACATGGAAGGAAAGAAAGATTGCAGCGATGCATCTGTATCGCACGGATAGCGGCTTTGTTATTGCCGATATCGTGGGATTTACTGCATTGAAGGCTCCGCTGGGTTCCTGGCATGCCGAAAACGGCTCCGCCAACTTGGTCTCCGAAGCCAGAATTGCCTCGAATCGGGAAGATTTAAAACAGGACTTGACTCAAATCTCGACCGACCTTCTGGGCGGATACGATTCGGACAACCTGGAGAACGTGAGTATTTTCTGGAAAACGAGGTAACGTGGCAACAAGCATTGACAAAGCACGTAACCGCATAGCGTTTATTGTTGTCGGTGGGTGGATGGGCGTTCCCGCTTTGGTAGTACTTGCAGTACTTTTTGGGATTATTCAATCCCAGGACGTACGGGAACTTGAGTTCTTTCAGCTCTGGCACGACTTTTCTGGCACGACTTTTACACGCCAGTGGCAACACTTGTTCTCGGATTCTATTTTGGCTTGCCAAACACACAGTAATCGTAAACCCATAAGCACTTGCGATCGACCACAAAGACTACTTCATCTTGCGACGTGACAAACCTCAGGCGTTCGTGTCCGGCGGATTTACGGCAGGTGTCTCCATTATCACGAAAAGATGATCGTATCGCACAAACACCAATTCATCTTTTTCGCGCAGCCGCGAACCGGCACTCACTCCGTTCGCGCGGCGTTGCAGCCGCATCTCGGTGCGGATGACTGGCAGCAGCAGGCATTGACCCAGACCCTGATGCTACCGGTACCGGAACTGGCGCGCATCGGCCATGGACATATTTCCCTCGTACAGGTGCAGGCCAGCCTGCCTGATGAAATCTGGCGCGAGTACTTCAAGTTCGCCATGGTCAGAAACCCGTATGACCGCTACGTTTCCGCGTGTACGTTCCTGAACAGGGGCAATCCCGGCTACGCCGGCAGGGAGACGGCTTTCATGAGGGCGGCCCTGACGCGGCATCAGTTTCGCCGACGCGCGCTGATACGCCCGCAAACGGCCTTGCTGGTGGACGGCGCCGGCATCGTCGGCATGGATTTCGTGGGCCGCTACGAACGGCTGCAACACGATTTCGACCGCGTGTGCGAACGCATCGGCATCCCGCCAGCCAGCCTGGCGCGCCGCAACGTCTCGCATCACGGCGACTATCGGCGTTACTATGACGCAACACTGCTCGAGCAGGTAAACGACTTCTACAGAGCCGATTTCGAACAGTTCGACTACACCATGGCCGAGACACCGGAAGTGCTGGCATGCCTATGATCCGTCCTTCGTTCGACAGGGATTCGGAACCGGCATGCGCCTGATCCGCCCGTTCATCAGGCTGCCGTACCGGTTCGACGCGCAACGGTTGGCCGACGAGGTTGAACAGTTCTCCGACAGTCAGTGGATGCCGCATCCAAGCGGCCTGCCCGGCAACTCGGCCATCGCCCTGATTTCAAGCGGCGGCGGCGACAACAACTCCTTCGAAGGCAAAAAACGTCCGACGCCGCACCTGGCACGCTGCCCCTATATGCAGCAGGTGATGGCCAGCTTCGGCGAGGTGCTTTCCCGCTCGCGACTGATGCGTCTGGAGTCGAGCGCGGAAGTCAGCCTGCACGTGGACTTCAACTACCACTGGTTCAGCCGCGTGCGCATTCACATTCCCGTCATCACCGATCCGCGGGTGATCTTTCATTGCGGTCCGGAGCGGCTGCACATGGCCGCCGGGGAATGCTGGATTTTCGACTCCTGGCGCCGCCATCGCGTGGTGAACGGCGGCGCCGCACACCGCGTGCACCTGGTCATCGACACCTGCGGTTCCGCGCGATTCTGGCGGCGGGTGGAGGCCCTGGTGGACAACCCCGAAGCGTTTCCCCTCACCGACATACCCTACGAGCCGGGCGGGACGGTCGACTTGAAGACTGAACGGTTCAGCAGCCTGCCGGTGATGGCGCCGGGAGAATGCGCCGCGCTGATCGAGGACCTGATCGCCGACTTTTCGGCCAACCCGAACAACGACCGCACCCTGGTGACGGCGTACGCCGGCCTGTTGCGTGCCTTCGCGCGGGACTGGCGCGAACTCTGGCTCCTGCACGGGCACCGCCCGGAGGGGTTTGCCAGCTATCGGCGGTTGATCCAGCGCACCCGCGGCAAACTGCATCCGAACCGGCGGGCGCTGACCACGGCGAGCAATGGTATCGGCGTCAACGCGGTATTCGCCCAGCGCGTGCTGAACGCGGCCCTGGCGCCGGATGCCCGCATGACATAGCGTGCCGTCCGGCAGGGCAGGAAGCGGCGCGTTCGACAGCGCGCTGCCGCAGGCGAATCAGGGCTCCATCGGAAAACGCTCCAGCACCTCCGGCCCCAGCGCCGCCCTGAGCGGTCCAAGCCAGGGTTCGAAATGGCGCCACTGTTGCAGTCCCGACTTGTAAATGGGTTGGCGCACCTGCTGGGCACTGGGTGTGCGGATGGTGCGTTCGGTGCGGTGGAATTCCAGGCAGGACGCCTCGAAGGGCAAGCCGCAAAAGTCGAGCAAGCGTCGCACCTGGGGTTCCAGATCGCCGACGACGTCCTCATAGTGCACCCGCAACACGAAGCCGGGCAGCATCCGTTCCCAATGGTCCATAAGCCGGACGTATTGACGGTAGTAGTTTCCTATCTCCCTCAATCCGTACGAAAACTCCTGGCCCTCGCCGAATAGCTGCTTGAAGCCGCTGAAGCAGCAGGCCATGGGGTGGCGGCGCGCATCAATCACCTTCGCATTGGGCAGGATCAATTTGATCAACCCGATGTGGAAGAAGTTGTTGGGCATCTTGTCGATGAAGAAAGGGGCGGAGCCGCGGTAGGCACGGGTGTCCTCGATGAACTGCTCGCCGAAGCGGCGGAAGAAGCTGTCGTCGATTTCGGCGAGTATCCGCGGGTATCGCGGTGAGCCCGGCCGGTCTCCGCCGCGACCGCGCAGCCGCTTGGCGAGGTTGAGGATGTTGTGCAGTTCCATGGTTCCGTCGACCTGTGTATGCGACGAAAGAATCTGTTCGAGCAGGGTCGAGCCCGACCGCGGCAGCCCGACGACAAAGATCGGGTCCGGAGCGTCGCAACCGAGCCCCTGCCGGCGGGCGAAAAGTTCTCCGTTGCAGACCTCGATCTGGCTGTCCACGCGCACCTGCAGATGCTCCGGGCTGTGCTTCGTCGTCTCCTGTTTCAGCGCGTTGCCCCTGGCGTAGTATTCGAACGACCGCTCGTACTCGCCCCGGTCCTCGTACGCCTTGCCGAGGGCGAAACAGACGTGAACGCGGTCGTCCCCGGCCGTGGCGGGAGCGGCCTCAACGACCGTCATCTGCGCGAGTTCGTCCTCGCTGAAACGGTACGACTTGGTATTGGCCAGGCTCCACCAGGCGTCGCCGTGATCGCGCTTGAGCCGGTACGACTCGCGGTACAGCTCTACCGCGGCGTCGATGTCGCCGGCGGCCTTGTGAATGTGAGCCAGCGATACGGGAAAGACGTGATTGCCCGGAGAGCGCCCCATGAGCAGTTCATAGCTGGCGATGGCAGCGTCGTTGTTGCCGATGCCGCTGCAGGCAGCTGCGTGGAGCGATCGCACCACGGGCACGTCGTGGCCCTGCTCCGCGAGCAGGATCTCCGCCTGTTCGTATGCCTGGGCGAACTTCTGCACCCGCAGCAGCAGGTTAGCGTACTGGATGCGGGCGTTGCGGTGCCCGGGTTCGAACTCCACGCAACTCTCCAGCAGGAATTCGGCTTCGCCGTAGACGCGGTTGCGCGTGGCAATCTCGGCCAACAGGCGCATCCCCTCCACGTTGGTCTTGTTCTTGCGCAGGAACTGACGGCAAAGTTGTTCAGCGTCGTCGAGGCGATCTTCGGAGAGATAGCTGATAACGACAAGCAATTCTTTTGGCAGCCCCTCAAGAAACTCGATTTGCTCCAGCAGCGGCTTCAGCCGGGCATTGTCCGCGCGGCCCGCATGGAGTTTGGCCAGGCATTTCCAACTGTTGAGCAGCGACGGGTCGGCGGCGACGGCGTGCTCGAACGCGTCCCGGGCGCTTGCGTAGTCCTGGCACGCCAGCAGGTTATAGCCGACTTCCTGGTGCGCCCGCCCGTAGCCCGGACGCTGCCCGAGCACCTGCTCCAGCGAAGCCAGGGCGTCCGCCCACTTGTGTTGGTGCCGCTGCGCCACGGCCAGCGCGTAGAGCGCCTCGAAATTGTCCGGCTCCGCAGCTAGAGCGTCTGTCATGAGCTGCGCGGCCTGCGCCGGCCGGCCCGCGCCGATCAACTCCCGGGCTGTCCGGACCGTGGTCTGGAGTTCGGTCACGCTCGCCAGTGGGACAGGCAGCTATGCAGCAGCCCGCACGCCGGCTCCGCCTATTCGAAGTCGTACGACAACCGCAGGCCGACGGTCCGCGGACGCTGCACGGTGATGGCCGGTGTGTAATGGCCGGCGATCTGCATGACCGGCGCGGACTCGTCGTTCAGGTTGTCGATGAACAATTCCGCGGCCCAGGTGTCGCGTCCGATCCCGGCGGACACGCTGAGCGTGGTCGCCGCGGGATTGACGAAACGGGAGTTGTTGGGCAGACGCATACCGCCCGACCCGTCCGGAATTCGCACTTCGCCATAGGCGCCGCCTTCGTTCCGGATCTCAAGACCGGAGTACACGCCCGCCTGGCGGAACAGCGTGTCGTCCATGAATTCAGCGCTGCCAACGACCCCCGATACCGTTTCGCCCCGATAGTTCACGCTGGCGGCGACATAGGCATCCGCGCCGAGGCCATCGAGCGTGAAGTCGTAGCGCACCCGCAGGTTACCGGCGAACGCCGGCGCCAGGGGCAGCTCGCTGCCGGTGGGCACCGAAATGCCCTCCAACTGAGGATTGATGCGGGTGAGTTCGGTGTCGAGGGTACTGAAGGCCCCGGCGATACTCAGCCCGCTCGCGGGCACCCACTGGAAGTCCACGTCCAGGCCAGTGGATTTTGCATCGCCGACGTTCTCGATGAAATACAAGAACGCAACGTTTGTGGGGTCGAAACGCGCAACCTGCAACTCGTCAATGTCGGAACTGAAAAAGGTCGCGTTGATCCGCAGCGAGCGGTCCAGCAGGTAGCTCTTCACGCCGACCTCAAAGCTCGTCAGGCTGTCGGTCAGCGCCACCGCGGGCACCACGTAATTCTCGTAGACTCCATCCTGCTCGTTCGAGAGTTGCCCGGCGTTGCGGTTCAGCGTGGCCGGCCGGTAGCCCTCGGCGTAGGTGGCGAAGAGCAGCAGGTCATCGGTGGCCTGCCAGTCCAGCGTCGCCTTGACGATGGTGTCGGTCTCCGTGATGGAGCCGTCGGGATTGAGCTTGCTGATGTCCACGTGGCCGTTCTTGATGGCATCGAGCGTCTCCTGGTTGGTGCCGCTGGTGGCGCCGCCGCGGAACATTGGGCGCAGTCCGCTCGGACTCCTGGCGTCGAGCACGACACTGTCGTCGCCGGACTCGTTGTACTGTCCCAGCGTGACCAGCCGCGCGGTGACGTCGTTGCTGAAGGTGACGCCGTTGCAACGCCCGTCGGCGGTACGCTCGGCATGGCTGCCGATGCCGTAACGGCAGCCGAAGGAGAAGTTCGACGCGCCCTGCAGCGTCGAATCCAGATCGTAGGAGCGCGCGCTGAGCGAGGCTGTCACCGTATCGCTGATGTCGAAAGCCAACTCCCCGAAGAACGCCGTTTCGGACTCCTCGCGGGTGAAATCGTTGAAGAACGTGGTCAGCGGAGGGCGCGGCCCGACGGCATTGACGCCCTCGGTGGGGACCGTGGTGTTGCCGAGCAGGAAACCGTCGCCGCTGTTGTTGTTGTAATAGTTGTTGATGTGTCCGCCGAACGCCGGGTTGGACGCGAAGTACTGGAAGTCGCCTATGTGGTTGGTCTCGACGTCGTTGATGTAGACGCCGCCCAGGAACCTCAAGGGCCGGGCCGGGTCGGTGGCGATGCGAAACTCGTGGGTGACCCGGCGGTTGGCGGTGTCCTCCAGATACTGCTTGGTGGGATCGAAGCAGTGGTTCGAATCGGTAAGATCGTAGATGTTGCCGCTGCAGAGGTAGTAGGTGATGTAGCCGCCGCCGTTGTTGTAGTGGGTGTAGTCGATGAGGCCGTCCACCTGGCGGCTCAGCAGCCCGCCCGTGTAGATCAGCTCCAGCTCGGACAGGCGGCCGGTCAGGGTCCAGGTGGTCAGCCCGAACTCGTCGCGATTGTACTCCGGCGAGAACTTGGCAGAGGCGTCCTCGGCGATGTTGGGCTCGGCAAGGAACGACCCCTCGGCTTCCAGCGTCTGCGCCGTATGCTGAACCAGCAGGTCCCAGTCATCATTGAAAGCGTGGGCGAAACCGATGCGCGCGCCGCGATAACTGGCCTCGTTCCAGTTGTCCTGCACCAGCGCATCGTTCCTGGCGCTTGCAATAGAGTCCGCGCCCGTCAACTTGGGTCCGAAACCGGCCGAATTGTTTCGGTCCACCACCTCGCCACTGGGGGTGAACACCGCCGGTACATTGTCGATCCAGCCACCCTGATTGTCGCTGTACACCGCGACGCGAAGTGCGGAGAGATCGCCGAGCGGCAGATTGACAAAAGCATCCACGGCACCGCTGTCGGCACCGCCGGAAGTGGAGCTGAACTTGGCGTTGAAACCGGTGTCGAACTCGTCCAGTTGCGGCTTGTTGGTAATCAGCCGCAGGTTGCCGGACTGGGAACTGGCGCCGAACAGCGTGCCCTGGGGCCCGGAGAGCACTTCCACCCGCTCGAGGTCCACGGCGTAGACATCGAGGTTGCGGCCGCCGAAGGAAACCGGCTGCTCGTCCACGTAGAGCGCCACGCCGGGCGCGGAGCCCTGGGGGGCGGCCGTGGTAACGCCGGACTGCTCGGTCGCGGTGCCGCGAATGTACAGTTCCTTCTTGCCCGGGCCATTGCCGGCGTTCACAACGTTGGGCAGGAATTCGACGTACTGGTCGAAGGTCTCGACGCGGAGGTCCCGGAGATCGTCGCCGCTCACCGTTTGAACGGACACCGGAACGTTCTGCGCGCTTTCGGCCCGCTTGGTAGCGGTGACGATGATCTCTTCGATTTGCTGGGCGCCAGCCTGTTTCGGCGCAAAGGTCGAGGATCCGGCAAGCGCAGCCGCAACAGCGGCGGATAGTGCGGTACGTCTTGGCATTGGTTGCAAGAAAATTGCCATTTTGCCCCCTTAGGTGACTTCATTCCTACTCCAAGTATCCGAGGATACCACCACTATGCGACGTCCGATGAAACATATGCGACATCGGAACGCCAAAAATGGACAGCCGGATAAAGGTCTTAAGTATCCACGCCAAGATTTGTTGCGTGTCGCCAACAATAGACGGGGACGTTCCGGCGCCGATCATGATCGGTACCACGCCGCATCCGGTCCCTCAAGTCCACCTATCGCCTTACCGCGATGACGGGAGTTCCCGGCGCAAATCGCCATGTAACGCTAATCGGCGCCCCACCCGCTGGCGCGGTGCGTCGCGAAGATGGGCTCTCCTTCCATACCGATATCCGTCCATGCGGAGTCCGCAAGACATTCAATTTGACACGGCGAATGCGAACCACATCCTCAGCACCCATCGGTGTACGACGGCTACGCCGTAAATCGACTGATAGCCCTTTGTTGCTCAAGCGTGAGGCCGGTGATTGACATTTTCGAGCCATGGCTGAAGCTGAATGTTCTCACATTCCCCCTGGCCCCATCGCCGGAGGAGGGGTTGTCACGGTGATTGTTCGGGGGAGGCTTGTGCCCCCCTCACCGCTCGCCGTGACGGAAAAATTATAGGTAGTGATAGGGGTAAGACCCATGATGGCAACCATGGTCCCGGCGGTGTTCACCGTAGTACCGCCCGTGACTATATAGCTCGTGGCACCACCGTTCGGCGCGTCCCACCCTAGCGTAAGTGATCTGGCAAACACAGCGATCACGCGAAGATTACCGACCGGATTTGGAGTCGTCGTCACGTTAGCCGGCCCTGCCGAACTTTTACCCGCCTCATTGGACGCGGTTACCGAGAACATGTACTTAGTGTTCGCCGTCAACTCAGTCACCGTAGCCGAGGTACCCGAAACGCTGATCGTGCCGGATCCGGATACCATGTACTCCATCGGCGCACCGCCGTCCGGCGGGTCCCAATCCAGCGACACCGACGTGGAATCGGTGGCCGATCCGGTGAGGTTTTTTGGTGGGCCAGGTGGCGTCAGGACCGTCGCCGATTGGCTGTCGCTGGAACCGGCGTTGTTATCCGCCTTGACGCTGAACATGTGCGACGTTCCCGCGGTCAGTTCGGTAGCTGTCGCCCCGGTCCCGGATACCGTGATCGTGCCAGAGCCGGACACAGTGTATCCCGTAGGCGTCCCGCCCGTGTTCGGCGCATCCCAGTCCAGCGACGCCGCAGTCGTGCCGGTGGCCGATCCACTGAAGTTTCGCACCGTACCGGGAATGTCGAATACGACGGTCACGGATCGCGAGATACTGAGACCGGAATCGTTGTCCGCGGTCACCGTCCATTGGGGCGTCGTGCCTATGGTAAGCCCGGTGACGGTCGCTCCAGTACCAGACACCGTAATCTTACCGGAACCGGACACCGTGTAGCCCGTCGGCGCGCCGCCGTCCGGCGCCTCCCAATCCAGTGACACAGACTCGGAACCGGCGATCGAACCGCCGAGCTTCTTCACTGGATTCGGCTTGGTCAGCACCGTCACCGACCGGCTCGCGCTCGTACCGCCGCTAAAGGTCGCGCTCACGTTCCACATATACGACGTGCCGCCGGTCAGACCGGAGATCGTCGCGCCCGTCCCCGACACGGCGATCGTGCCGGACCCGTTCACCGCGTAGCCCGTCAGCGTGCAATCGTCCGGCGCATCCCAGTCCAACGATACCGTCGTGGCACCGGTCGCCTCGCCGTCGAGATTGCGCGGCGCCGGCCACGACGTCGTTGCCCCGACCGACCGCGCGGTACTGGAACCGGACGCGTTGTCCGCCGTCACGCTCCAGGTGTATGGCGTGCCGCACGCCAGCCCCGTGACCGTCGCGCCGGTCCCCGATTTCTTAATCGAACCCGATCCAGACACCGTGTAGCCGGTGGGCGAGCCGCACGTGGTGGGCGCATCCCAATCGAGCGACACGGTGGTCGTGCCGGTGGCGGTGGCGCCCAGATTCAGCACCGCTCCAGGCACGGCCAGTCGCGTCGTCACGCTCACCGTGTCCGTGCCGCTACCGGCCGAATTGCTCGCCGTGACGGAGAACGTGTAGGCGGTGTCGCAACTCAATCCGGTGACGGTGGCGGAGGTGCCGGAGACGCTGATCTGGGAGGCGTCCACGCCGCTTGCCGACACCGAGTAGGTAAAGGCCGGGGGATTGCCCGTCTTCGGCGGGTCCCACCGCAGCGACACGGTCGTCGTGCCCGTGGCGGCGGCGTCGAGATTTTCCGGCGGGCCGGGCGGGTCCCACGTCGTCACGATGACTGTCCTGCTCGAACTCCAACCGCTGCCGTTGGTCGCGTACACGCGGAACGAGTACCGGGTGTTCTTCTTCAACCCGGTGACCGTCGCGCCCGTACCCGTGATGGCGATCCGCGAAGCGTCCACGCCCGTGGAGTCGACCCAATAGCCGCTCACCGTTCCCCCGCTGTTGGGCGCATCCCAGTCCAGACTTGCGGTGGCCGTGCCGGTGGCGGCGCCCTCAAGATTGCGAACCGGGCCGGGGGCGTTCTCATCCGTAACCACCGCGACGGCCTCCGCGGGTCCGGTCCCGGCGCTGTTGATGGCGGCGACGGAGAACGTGTAGCCGGTGTCGGCCGTCAGTCCGGTGACCGTCGCGCCCGTCGCGGAGACGCTGATCTGCGAGGCGGACACGCGGCTTGCGGACACCGAGTAGGTGAACGCCGCCGGATTCCCGGTCGCCGGCGCGTCCCAGTCCAACGATATCCGGGAGGTGCCGTCGGCGGAGCCGGAGAGATTCCGCACCGCTCCGGGCCGCCGCCATGTCGGCACGCCCACCGTCTCGGCCGAACTCGAGCCGCCCGCGTTGGATGCGGTCACCGAGAATGTGTAACTCGTGCCCGCGCTCAATCCGGTCACGGTGGCAGAGGTCCCCGAGACGACGATCTGCGAGGCGGCCACACCCGAAGCGGTGACCGAGTAACCGGTCGCCGTCCCGCCCGTCGTGGGCGCATCCCAATCGAGCGACGCGGAGGCCGTGCCGGTGGAGCGGCCCATGAGATTCCGCACCTCTCCGGGCGCGCCCGTCGTGAAGGTGATCCGCGCGGTCGCGCCGGAGCCCGCCGCGTTGCCCGCCGACACGCTGAACGTGTACGTGCCGCCTTCGCGAAGTCCGGAAAACGTCCTGGCGGTGCCGGAAACGGTCGCCGTTCCGGCCCCGGCGGTTGTCGGAGTTTCCCCGCCGTCGGGCGCCTGGCGGAGGACGATCACGTAGCCGGTGGGCGTGCCGCCGGCGCCGGGCGCGTCCCAGGACAGGCTCGCCGACGTCGCGCCCACGGCGGCCGGGGCCAGGTTGCCCACCGCGCCCGGCGCGCCCGTGGTCGCGGCGATTCGCGTGGCGGTGCCGGAGCCCGCTGTGTTGTCCGCCGTGACGCTGAAAGTGTACGCGGTGGCGTCGGTGAGCCCGGTGATCGTGGCGGTCGTGCCGGCGACCGTCGCCGCGCCCCCGCCGGCCACCGTGTAACTCGTGGGCGTGCCGCCGGTGGCCGGCGCATTCCACGACAAGCTCACCGAAGTCGAACCCACGGAGGTCGGAATCAGGTTGCCCACCGCGCCTGGCGTGCCCGTCGTGACGGCGATCTCCACGGCGTTGCCGGAGCCCGCCGTGTTGCTCGCCGTGACGCTGAAGATGTACGCGGTGGCGTTAGCCAGACCGGCAATCGTCGCGGTCGTTCCGGAGACCGTCGCCGTGCCCCCGCCGGCCACCGCGTAACCCGTCGGCGCGCCCCCGGTGCTCGGCGCGTCCCAGGACAGGCTCACCGAATCGGTCCCGACGGATGTGGCTTCGAGGTTCTCCACGGTGCCGGGAGAGGATCCAACGCTGAGCGTGAACGTCGCTGCGACCGTGTCGCCGTCCCGGTCCGTGACGGTGTAGGTGAGCTCGCGATCGCCCACGTCGTCCGTCCCGGGCGTGCCGCTCAGCTTGCGGGTCGTCGCATCGAACGACAGCGTGTCCGGCAGCCCGCTCAGCGCATGGCTCAGCGGCGCGTTGCCGCCGCCGCCCTCCGGCAACGTGACGTCCAGCGCCGTGCCCGGGACCGCGGTCACGTCGTCCGCCGTCACCGCGGGTTCGGTATCGTCCTCGATCGCGAGCGTGAAGCTCTCCGAATCCGTGTCCCCGTCGGCGTCCGCGACCGTGTACGTCAGCGTGCGATCGCCCACGTCGCCGGTCCCCGGCGTGCCGCTCACCGTGCGGGAGGCCGCATCGAACGACAACGTGCCCGGCAGACCGCTCAGCGCATGGGTCAATGGCGCGTTGCCGCCCGTCGCCTCCGCCAAGGTCAGGCTCAACGCGAGATTCTCCACGCCGGTCTCGTCGGAAAGACTCGGCGACACGGGCGCCGTGTCTTCCTCGATTGTCAGCGCGAACGGCGCCTCGGCCCGGTCCCCGTCGCGGTCCGTGGCCGTGTAGGCGAGCGAGTGGCTCTTCACGGTCGTCGGCGTGCCGCTCACCGTGCGGGAGGCCGCATCGAACGACAGCGTGCCCGGCAGCCCGGAGAGCGCGTATCTCAGCGGCGCGTTGCCGCCGCCGGCCTCGGGCAAGGCGAGATTCATCGGCTTGTTCGCCGCGGCCGCGCGGTCCGACACGCTCAACGTCGGCTCCTCGTCCGCCTCGATCGTCAGCGTGAACGTCGCCTCGGCCGTGTCCCCGTCGTTGTCCGTGGCCGCATAGGTGAGCGAGTGGCTCTCCACGGTCGTCGGCGTGCCGCTCACGGTGCGGGAGGCCGCGTCGAACGACAGCGTGCCCGGCAACCCGGAAAGCGCGTAAACCAATGGCGCGTTGCCCCCGTCTGCCTCGGGCAAGGCGAAGCTCAACTCGACATCCACCGTCGCGGCGCGATCCCCCAACGCCTCCAGCGTGGGCATGAAGTCCACGGTCCTGACGTCGATGGCCGTCCCGGCGCCGGCGCCCGCCGCGTTGACGGCGCCGACCGTGAACGTGTACGCCGTATCGACGCTCAGACCCGCGATCCGCGCCCTTGTGCCCTCCACGACCGCCGTGCCGCCGCCCGCGACGCTGTAGCCGGTGGGCGTGCCGCCGCCGCCGGGCGGCAACCACGACAGGTTGACCGCGTCGGCGGTCTTGCCGTCGACCCGCAGGCCGCGCACCGTGCCGGGGGTGCCCGTCGTCGCCTCGACCGTCGCCGCCTGGGCCGCCCCCGCGGCGTTGCTCCCCGCGACCGAGAACGTGTACGTGCCGTCCGCCGCCAGGCCGGCGATCGAGGCGCCCGTGCCGGTCACCGTCGCGGTGCCGCCGCCGCCGACCGCGTACACCGTGGGCGCGCCGCCCGTGTCCGGTATCGCCCAGGAAAGCCGCACCGCGTCGGCGCCCGCCGAACCGATGCGCAACTCCCTCACCGGTCCCGGCGCCGCCTCGACGGTCGGCGTGGCGACGTTCCCGCCCGCCGCCGTGCCCGAACCGGCGTCGTTGTACGCGTTCACGCTGAACGTGTACGCCGTATCGGGCGTGAGTCCCGCGATCCGCGTGCGGTTGCCGGGCAGTGCGCGCGCCGTGCCGCCGCCCGCGACGGCGTAGCCGGTGGGCGTGCCGCCGCCCGACGGCGCCGTCCACGACAGATCCACCGTGGAGGCCGTCCTGGCGCGGACCGTCAGATCGCGCACCGCGCCGGGCGCCCCGGCGGCGACCTCCACCGTCGCCGCCTCGCCCGCGCCCAGCGAATTGCTTCCCGTCACGGCGAACGTGTACGAACCGCCGTCGATCAGGCCGGCGATCGAGGCGCCGGCGCCCGACACCGTCGCCGTGCCGCCGCCGGCAACGGCATAATTTGCCGGCGCCCCCCGGGTGAACGGGGCAACCCAGGCCAGTCGCGCGGTCGTGGCATTCACCGCCGCGGCCCGAAGATCGCGCACCGCACCGGGCAGATCGTCGTCCGGCGGGGTGGCCGTCGCCACCGCCGCCGCCGCGCTCGACCCGGCGCCGTTGACCGCCGTAACGCTGAACGTGTAGGCGGTACCGGCAACCAGCCCCGTCACCCGCGCCCGCGTGCCATGCACCGTCGCCGTGCCGCCGCCCGCGACCGTGTATCCCGTGGGCGTGCCGCCCGCCGGCGAGGCCGCCCACGACAGGTGCGCCGTCGTGCCCGTGACCGCCTCGATCCGAAACTCGTCCACCGCCGCAGGCGTGCCCGTCCCCACCCGGACCGGCACCGCCTCGCCCGTGCCCCGGCGTTGCTCGCCGCCACGGAAAACGTGTACGACGTCCCGTCCGTCAGCCCGGCGATCATTGCCGTCGTGCCGGAGATGTTCGCCGTGCCGCCGCCCGCGACCGTGTATCCGGTGGGCGCACCGCCCTGGGCCAGCGCGGTCCACGCCAGGCTCGCCGTGTCGGCACCCACCGCCGTCGCCCGCACGCCGCCCACCGCGCCGGGCACGGCCGCCGGCGTCGTCACCGTCACCTCCACACCGGCGCTGGACCCGGAACTGTTCCTCGCCTTCACCGTCCAGGTGTATTCGGTCGCCGGGCTCAGATCCACGATCGCCGCCGCCGTGCCCGTCACCCCGATGCTGCCCGATCCGGCGACCTCGTATTCGCTCGCCGTGCCGCCGGCGCCCGGCGCGTCCCATCGCAGCAGCACCGCCGTCGATCCGGCCGGCGAGCCGGACAGGTTCTCCACGTCGCCCGGCGCCGCCTCCGTGCTCACCGTCACGTCCGTTCCCGGACCCGGACCGCCCCCGTTGGTCGCCGTCACCGTGAAGGTGTATCCGGTCTCCGCGCTCAGCCCCGTCACCGTCGCCGTCGTCCCGGAAACGCTCGCCGTGCCGCCGCCCGCGACGGTGTATCCCGTAGCCACACCGCCCGTGTCCGGCGCGTCCCAACCCAGCGTCACGTCCGATCCGATCGCCGAACCGCTCAAATTGCGCACCGGACCCGGCACCGGAATCGCGAACGTCGCGCCCGCGCTCTTGTCCGCGTCCATCGTCAGCGCGCAACTCGATGTCGTCTGCGCCGCGCACGCCCCGCCCCAGGCCGACAAGGCGTACCCGCTCGCCGGCGCCGCGACCAACTCGATTGACGACCCGTCGATGACCGTGACCGAGCAATCCACGCCGCAGGAAATCACCGACATGCCCCCGGTATCCGTTCCTGTGACGGTGCCGTTGCTCGGCGCGGTCACCGTCAGCGTGCGCGCCAGTCCGAACGTCGCCGTCACGCCGACGTCCTCGTTCACCGTCACCGAACAACTGGACTCGTTGCCCGTGCACCCCCCGCTCCAGCCGCCGAACACGTACCCGCCGTCCGGTGTGGCCGCCAACGTCAGCGCGCTGCCGCTGGCCACCGTTTCCGTACAGTCCGTGCGCGCCCCCGATCCGCATTCGATGACTTTCGTGTCCGCACCGTCGGTGCCGGTCACGTAACCGCCGATCGTCGGCGCGGTCACCGACAGCGTCGCCTGCCGGGACGCATCCACCGTCTGCGCCGCCAACTCGTTGCCGGCCCCGTCGCGCGGCCGCAGCGACGCCTCGGCGTTGGGCGTGTAGCGCACCGACACCCGCGCCCCGGTCAGCGCCGCGGCCATCGTCAGCGTCATCGTCCCGCTCGCGGCGGCCGCGCCCGAGGCCACCGTCACCGCGCCCGCCGGGACCGCCGAACCGTCCTCGGTCACCGCGAAATCCCCGACCGCCGGCGCGCTCGGCGACCACACCGCCTCGCTCAGCGTCAGGGTGGCCGAGACGCCGTCGAACGTCAGCGTCCGGATCGTCGGCGCCGTGGCGTCCACGGCCAGCGACAATCGACCCATCGCGCTGGCGCCGTGCCCCGCCCGGTCCGTCGCGTTCACCGCGTACGGCACTTGCGCGGCGTCCGAATGACCCGCCCGCACCGTGTAGGTCGCGTACACCTGGGAACCGACCTGCCTCACCCCCGTCGCCGCGACCCCGTTGACCGTGAACGCGCTCACCGCGACGTCCTCGCTGGCATCGAGCTCCACCGTCACCGTCTCGCCAATGCGCGCCCGCGTCTTGCCGACCGAAATCACCTCCAGCGCGTCCCCGTCCCAGGCCGCCACGTACGCCCGATTGCCCCGCACGTGCACCCCGAAGGCCCCGTCCAGCGCGTCGGTCCCGGTGACCGAGACCGCGTGCGCCGGCGCCGACGGGTCCGATATGTCCACCATCGTCAGCGCGTCCGATCCGTAGGCCGCCACGTACGCGTGATCGCCCCTGACCGCCAACCCCGCCGCCCCGTCCAGCAACACCCCGGCCCCGGCGTCGTGCGCCAGCGCGCCGGCGGCCCGCGGACTCGACGCGGTGGACACGTCCAGCACCTGCAGGGCATCGGAATCGAACGCCGCCACGTACGCCCGCCCGCCTTGCACCGCCACCCCGCGGGGACTGTCCAGCGACGCGCCGCTGCCGGAGGCATCGCTCAAGTCCATGTCGTGGTACACCGTGGCCGCCGTGGAGGGGTTCGCCGGGTCGGCCACGTCCACGATTTCCAGCGCGCTGCGCGCCACCGTCGCGAACCCGTCCCGCACCAGGTCCAGTTGCGTCACGTACGCGCGATCGCCCGACACGTGCACCCGCCGCGCCCCGCCCACCGCCAGCGCGTGCGTGGACACCGCAAGCGCGGGCAAAACCGCGCCGGACCGATCGCCCCACCGCCAGCGCGTGCGTGGACACCGCCCGCGGCTCGGCCGGGTTGCGCACGTCCACCACCGCCAGCGCGTCGCCCGAATCCAGCGCCACGTACGCGTGGTCCCCGACGACGAACACGCCCATCGGGTCGTTCAGCGCCAGCTTGCCCGCATGCGACGGAGCGCTCGGATCGGAAATGTCCACGATCTGCAACGCGCCCCCGGCGCCGCCCGAGGCCACGTACGCATGGTTTCCCCGAACGAGCACCCTCGACGCGTTGCCCAGTTGCGCGCCGCCGGCCCCGTCCACCAGCTTGCCGGCGTGGGACGGAGCACCCGGATTGGAGATATCCACCACCTCAAGCGCCCCCGACGCCGAGGCGACCACGTACGCGTGATCGCCCTTGACGAACACCGACAGGGCGCCGTCCAGCGCCGCGGCCCCGCCGGCCGTGTGTTCCAGCCGGCCCTCGTGGCTCGCGCCGGCCGGGTCGGGCAGCGTGTAGGTCGCGTTGCCCAGCGTCGGTGGCGCGGTGTCCACCGAAAAAACCCACCGGACCGGCGTAGGAGGTGTTCGTGCCGTCGCCGGCCCGAAGACAGAAAAAATACGGTCCGTCGGACGTGAGATCGCTGAACTTCAGCCCCGCGCCGGTCGAGGACCGGTACGCGCCGGAGGTCGCCGCGCAGGCGCCCGGATCGCTGCGCAGCTTCGCGTAGCCGAACGCGAACGACCCGATCGACGTGGGATCGTCGATCGACAGCAGAATCTTCACCGCCGAGGCGCCGGCGCCGCTGGTGCGTTCGGCGGCAGTGAGATACCCGTCGGACAGCAACGCCCCGCCTCCGGCGGTGTCGTTCAGCGCCAGCGCCACGCTCCAGCCCGCGCTGCCCTGTTGGCCACCGGATCCCGACACCGCCGAATCTCCTTCGGGCTCCACCACGTACACCGGCACCGGACCGTCCATATGCGGTTCCTCTTCGGTCGATGCCGCGACAAGCCACGCGCCCGGCGAGCCCGCCGCACTGACCGGGGCCGATACCCCCGGCCCCTTCGAACCGGCCTCGTCCGATGCGCCGGGGCCGCCCACTGCACCGCCCGGGCCGCCGGTCGCCCGCGCCGACAGCACCTCGACCGACAACGTGCGCAACGACGTCAGGCCCCGCGCGTCGGTGGCGCCCACCAACAGCGTATGCGCTCCCGGGACCGCGTCGACCGGCGGAGACAGCGTCAAGATCAATCGCGGCTCCGCCGAAGGCTCCGCGGTCCAATGCGTGGCCGCCGTCCACCCGGGCGCCGGCTCGCCCACCGACGCCCACTCGGCGTGCAATTGCACCGGCTCGGTCCGCCCCGAGGCGTCCGCGTCCGGATCCGCCGCCTCCACGACCAGCGTCGCGCAGCGTCGCGCGCTCGCCCGCGCGAAGCGCCAACGTCGAGCCGGGCACATTCCAGAACAGCGCGGGCTCCCGGTTCGCCGGCACCGGCGGCGGCTCCGCCGCCCACGAGAACACCGCCCAGGCCGCCCAGCACAGCGCGCACCACAACGCCCAGGCGCGTCCGAATCGAAGAACCCGCCGGCGGGCCATCGGGCGATCGAGAACTCAGGGGAAACCATCGGGCAGGAAGACAAGCGGAGGGAGGATGGGAGGGAGAAGGGAGGGAAATGGGAAGGAAAGGGGAGAAGCGCGATGCCGTGGAAATCGGCCGGTGGGCGTCTCCTGTCAGCCGCCGCCCCGGCCCGGACGACGCGCCCCGATCAGCTCAAGCTCCAACTCGTCCAGCGACAGTTGCCCCTGAACCAGCATCTCCTCCACCACGCCCGCACGGCGGACGTAACCGGCGTGCGGCTCGCACACCCCGTCCGACACTGCGTACTGCGCGCATGCCTGACGCAACGCATCGGGATAGCTCCATACCAGTGTCGAAACGGCCAAGCGCTCTAGATACTGCCGCGTATGCTGCGCCGAAACCGCCGGCGCCCGATCGATCAACCGATCCTTGTATCGCAGCGTCGCCACGTCCAGCAACGCCGCCTTCTCCGCCCCGGTCCAGTCCGACACGCCCGGCAAGGACAGCGCCGAGTAGTAAAGCTTGGCCACCGATGCCGGCGGACCCGCCGGAAGCGCATCGTACAGCGCCGAGTGCTGCGCGCCTGCAACCCCCAACGCCAGTGCCCCCAAAACAGCCGGAGCAAAGCCCCAACGAGCGCTCCAGCCCTCTCCACAATGCATGCCGCTTCCTTGCAAAATCGCTACCTGCCCGCTTGCCGCGAATCGGCAGGCGGCGCGACTATAGCGGACATCGAATTGCACAGTACGGGGAAGCAACGATAGCGCTCCAGGGGGCATAGGCCACCGCCGGCCATTGGTCCTGCGCTCGTCATCGACCTGCCGCCAGTCATATGGCAGACGGTGCTTGCAAGGGATCGCTAAACCAGTTTAGCGAACGCACTCCGAAACCGGGTAAACCCCATTTCCACCCTGCGTAGTCCGTCGCGTGGGCAATTTTACTGGCGATAGTTGATGTTTTGCATTTGAAATGCATAATTTCCACTAATGAACCCGGCATACATTGAACGCTCGCTGCAGCCGGTCCTCAAGAGGGCGGCTGCGGAATTCCCGGCGGTCGTCCTTACCGGGCCGCGCCAGTCCGGCAAGACGACCCTGCTGCTGCATCTTTTCGGGCGGCAGTGCAGGTACGTCTCCCTGGAACCGCCGGACGTGCGCGCGGCCGCCACCGAAGACCCGCGCGGATTCCTGGAATTGTACCCGGCGCCCGCCATCTTCGACGAGGTGCAGTACGCGCCCGACCTGCTTCCCTACATCAAGGAAAAGATCGACGCGAACCGGGACAGGAAGGGTCAATACCTGTTGACCGGCTCGCAGAACCTGTTGCTCGCCGAGAAGGTGACCGAGTCGCTGGCGGGCCGTGCCGCGATGCTCCGCCTGTTGCCGTTGTCCAGGCGCGAGGCCGAAGGGCAGCCGCACGACCCGCTCGTGTGGGAACGCGAACGCCCGCCGGGCGCGAGAACGCAGTACGGGTTCGGCGAATTGTGGAAGTCCTTCCTTCGCGGCGGTTACCCTGAACTGGCCGTTCAACCCGAGCGGGATATCGCCCTCTGGCATGCCAGCTACGTTCAGACTTATCTCGAGCGAGACGTGCGCATGCTGCGGCAGGTCGGCGACCTGACGCAGTATCAGAACTTTCTCCGCGTTCTGGCAGCCCGAAGCGCCCAACTGCTGAGTTTGACGGATGTCGCGCGCGACCTCGGTGTCGCGGTCAACACGGTCAAGGCATGGCTGTCCGTGCTCGAGGCCACCTACCAGGTCATCGTGCTGCGCCCTTACTTCGCCAACGTCGGAAAACGGCTCGTCAAGACCCCGAAAGTCTACTTCACCGACATTGGCACACTCTGTTTCCTTGCCGGACTCAGAGACCCGGAGCATGCGGCGGCGGGCCCCATGGGCGGCGCCATCCTCGAAACCGCCGTCCTGTCCGAAATCGTACGGACATTGACGCATCGGGGCATGGACCCTCAGGTTCATTTCTGGCGGACGCGGGCGGGGACGGAAGTCGGCTTCGTGGTCGAGACGGCAACGGGGCCCGTTCCCATCGAGGTGAAGTTGTCCGCTACGCCGCGCCCGGCCATGGCCGCCGCCATCGCGAGGTTCCAGCGCGATTTGAAGGACACGGCCAGACCGGGATTCGTGGTGCATCCGGGTGACGTGCACTTGCCGCTCGGCCCCGCCGCGGCCGCCGTCCCCTTCGCCAGCCTGTAGCGCCTCTCGACGGAGTTGGGGGTAATTCTCAAGAACCTGCCGGCCAGGAGTGAATGCGACCGGCTCGCCGCCGCCGCGACAGGAGACAGCCCGTGGCAAAAGTCGCGCGAGCACCGAGACCGACGAGTCGCCCGGATGCCAACCCCAACCCCGGGATTGTTGCCTGGCGCCATCGGTCGCCGGAGGCGCCGCGATGTCGCCCGCGATTGGCTCCATGTCGCATCCGGCGATGCAGGGTTCGGGAATCCGGCGCAGACTGCAATTGGAAGATACTGGCTTGGTCATTGGACTGCTCAGCCATTCTCCCGCAGCAGGAGGCCGCGCATGATCGACAATCCGCGACGCAGGCGTGTCCGCGGCCGAAGACGCCGCGCCGGCGGTGCCGCGCGCGGTGGCCGCACGGGCACGACCGACGCCCGCCGGCGCGGGATCGTGGACGAGTACGCGACCTGGATCGATCGCAGGATTCCCTATTTCGAAATCCTCGATTCGGAGGCGCTGGAGCTGATCGAGCACAACGCCGATCTCGTGCTCGAGGAAATCGGCATCGAGTTCCGCGATTTCCCGCGGGCGCTCAAGCTCTGGAAGGAGGCCGGCGCGGATGTGGACGGCGAGCGCGTGCGGTTCCCCCGCGGCATGTGCCGTTCGCTGGTGCAGGCCACGGTGCCGGGCGAGTACACGCAGCACGCGCGCAATCCGAAGCGCTCCACGATCATCGGAGGCGACCGCACGGTGCTGGCGCCCGCCTACGGTTCGCCGTTCGCGATGGACCTTGACCGGGGGCGCCGTTACGCCACCATCGAGGACTTCCGCAACTTCGTGAAGCTGGCCTACATGAGCCCGGGGCTGCACCACTCCGGCGGCACGATCTGCGAGCCTGTCGACGTTCCGGTCAACAAGCGTCACTTCGACATGATCTACAGCCATATCAAGTACACCGACAAGCCGTTCATGGGTTCGGTCACGCACCCCGAACGCGCCGAAGACACCCTGGCCATGGTCAGTCTCCTGTTCGGCGAAGACTTCGTGCCGCTCAAGACGGTGTTGACGAGCCTGATCAACGCGAATTCGCCGCTGACCTTCGACGCGACCATGCTGGGGGCGGCGACGGCCTACGCCGAGAACAACCAGGCGACCGTCATTTCGCCGTTCCTGCTTGCCGGTGCGATGTCGCCGGTGACCGTGGCCGGCACGCTGACCCAGATACTGGCCGAGGCGCTGGCCGGCATGGCCTACACGCAACTGGTGCGCCCCGGGGCTCCGGTGGTGTTCGGCTCGTTCGCGGCGGCGGTGTCCATGCAGTCGGGGGCGCCGACCTTCGGCACGCCGGAACCCAGCCTGGTCGTCTATGGCGTCGGGCAGTTGGCGCGCCGCCTGGGCGTGCCCTTCCGCAGCGGCGGCGGGTTGTGCGCGTCGAAGATTCCCGACGCCCAGGCGGCCTACGAGGCAGCCAACACGCTGCAGACGGCGGCGCTGGCGGGCGTGAACTTCATGCTGCACACCGCCGGCTGGCTCGAGGGCGGCCTCTCCATGGGCTACGAGAAGTTCATCATGGACGCCGACCAGGCCAACATGATCACGGTCCTGTTGAAGGGGGTCGACCTGTCGGAGAACGCCCAGGCCCTGGACGCGCTGCGCGAGGTCGGGCCGGGCTCCCATTTCCTCGGCGCCGCGCACACGCTTGAAAACTTCGAAACCGCCTTCTATCGCTCCAACGTCGCGGACAACAACAGCTTCGAACAGTGGGAGCAGGACGGCTCGCTGGATGCCGCCCAGCGGGCCAACGGCATCTGGAAGCAGATGCTCCGGGATTACGAGCCGCCGCCGCTGGACCCGGCGATCGACGAGTCGCTCATCGAATACATCCATCGGCGCAAGTCGGAGTTCGAGGATCGGGAATACTGATGTCCACAGAGCACGCCATGCTTGAAGAGGAAGACATCGTCCTGTCGGAACTGGACGACGGCGAACTCGTCGAGCAGATGCACGAAGACCTCTACGACGGCCTGAGGGAGGAGATCGTCGAGGGAACGTCCATCCTGCTCGCGCGCGACTGGTCCGCGGAAAAGGTGCTCAACGAGGCGCTGGTCGAAGGCATGCGCGTCGTCGGCATCGACTTCCGCGACGGCATCCTGTTCGTGCCCGAAGTGCTGCTTGCGGCCAACGCGATGAAGGGCGGCATGGAAATCCTGCGCCCGCTGCTCTCCGAGACCGGCGTGAAGCCCATCGGCAGGATGGTGATCGGCACGGTGAAGGGCGATATCCACGATATCGGCAAGAACCTGGTCGGGATGATGCTCGAAGGCGCCGGCTTCGAGGTCTTCGACATCGGCATCAACAACTCGGTCGAGGACTATTTCGAAGCCATGGAAAAACACCAGCCCGACATCCTCGGCATGTCCGCCCTGCTCACCACCACCATGCCCTACATGAAGGTGGTCGTCGACGAGATGGTCAAACAGGGCATTCGCGACGACTACATCGTGCTGGTGGGCGGCGCGCCGCTGAACGAGGAGTTCGGCCGCGCCGTGGGCGCGGACGGCTATTGCCGCGATGCGGCGCAGGCCGCGGACGTGGCGCCGGCCATGGTGCGGGCGCGGCGCCTGGGGAAGATCGTCAATGGCTGAGCCGATCCTGGTCATCGCCTGCGGCGCCCTGGCGCGCGAGATCGACGCGCTCAGGCGCCGTTGGGGCTGGCGGCACCTGCATCTGAAGTGTATCGACGCGGCACTGCACAACCGCCCGGCGGAGATTCCCGGGCGCCTGCGCCGGATGATAAGAAGGCACCGCGATGCGTACGACGAAATTTTCGTCGCCTACGCCGACTGCGGCACCGCCGGCGGCATCGACCGCGTGCTTGCCGAGGAAGGCGCCGAACGGCTGGAAGGCGCCCACTGCTACGAATTCTTCGCAGGCCGCGAGCGCTTCGCCGAGCTTGCCGAGGCGGAACCCGGGACGTTCTACCTGACCGACTTCCTGGCGCGCCACTTCGACCGGTTCGTGGTGAAGCCGCTGGGCCTGGACCGGCATCCGGAGCTCCGCGACGCGTATTTCGGCAACTACCGCAAGCTCGTGTACCTCTCCCAGACACAAGACGCCCGGCTGCTCGAATCCGCCGCGCAGGCCGCCGCACGCCTCGAACTGGACTTCGAGCACGTGCACTGCGGTTACGGCGAACTCGAAACTGGCCTGGCGGCGCGTTTCGGACACAGGCAGTCGAACCATGGTCAAGAAAGTCCTCGTCTACTGGCGTAACATTCCATCGCAGGTGATCGTGCAGCGCGGGCGGCGGCGCGAAAAGGTCCTGCTGGACGCCCGGTTCCAGGAAGCGATCGACCGCGCCGCCATGCGCGCCGGCAAGGGCGGCAGCTCGGCCTACCTCGCGGAATGGCGCCGCGAGACGACGGCGATGGACGACGCCGGCGACCTGCGCGAGATCGCACTCGCCGAGGCGGGCCGCTTCGAGGAAGAGTTCACGCAGGAACGGCTCAGCGCGTTGATCCGCAGCCACGGCGTGGCCCCGGACAGCGACGACGGGTCATAGCGGCCGATGAGCGCCGGATCGGCCACGGAGCGGATTGAGACGTACCGGATGCGTCGATGGTCGGTGCGCAACGCACGCGTTCTCAAGCTGCTCTACTGCGCCATCGAGCGGGTACTGGTCTGGTGCCATCCGCTGTTGCGGCGCATCGGTTACGCGCGGCTGGACAAGCCGTTCATGAAGGTGGAATCGCTCACCAAGGGCTTCCTGCTGGATTCGCAGAACTGCGGGCAGTGCATCGTCGGCTTCACGGGGCTGTCCTGCCCGATGAACTGCCCGAAAGAGATGCGCAATGGCCCCTGCGGCGGCGTCCTCGCCGACGGGCACTGCGAGGTGAAGCCGGAGATGCCGTGCGTCTGGGTGCTCGCGTGGGAAGGCAACCAGCGATTGCGCGAAGAGGAATTTCCGCTGCAGGTCGTGCAGCCGCCCGTCGACCACCGGTTGATCGGCCGGTCGGCATGGCTGCGCGAGGTGCGCATCAGGGTCGAGAGCGGCAGTCATGCAGTTTGAAGACGAACCGCTGGTACCCGGCGATCCGCTGCCGATCCGGCCCGGCCACTCCTCGTTCGGCCGGTTCGAGCGCGTGCTGCGGGCCGGCGGATTCGCGGTGACCGCCGAGCTCGCCCCGCCCGATTCGGCCAACCCGGCCGAAGTCTACGAGCGGGCCGATCTGTTCGACGGCTACGTGGATGCGATCAATGCCACGGACGGTTCGGGGGCGAACTGTCACATGTCCAGCGTCGGCATGTGCTCGCTGCTGACGCGGCGCGGTTACGCCATGGTCATGCAGGTCTCGGCCCGGGACCGCAACCGGATCGCCATCCAGGGCGACGTGCTGGGCGCCGCGGCCATGGGCGTGGCCAGCATTCTCTGCCTCACCGGCGACGGCGTCGATGTCGGCGATCACCCGCAGGCCAAGCCCGTGTTCGACCTCGACAGCCTGTCCATGCTGAGCATGGTTCGCGGCATGCGCGACGAGGCCAGGTTCCTGAGCGGGCGCAAGCTGACGGAACCGCCGAGGGTTTTTCTGGGCGCCGCCGCGAACCCGTTCGCTCCGCCGCTGGACTACCGCCCGCACCGGCTCGCCAAGAAGGTCGAGGCCGGCGCGCAGTTCGTGCAGACCCAGTACTGTTTCGACGTCGATGCGTTCAAGCGCTACATGGCGGCGGTGCGTGACGCCGGGACCCACGAGAAGGTCTTCATCCTGCCCGGAGTCGGACCGCTCGCCTCGGCCCGTTCGGCCGAATGGATTCGCAGCAACGTGCCGGGCATTCACATTCCCGATGCGATCGTCCGGCGCCTTGCGGGCGCGGCGAACCAGCAGCGGGAGGGGGTGAATGTCTGCGTCGACATGATCCGGCGGATCAGGGAAATCGAGGGCGTGCACGGCATTCACATAATGGCGTACCGCCAGGAACACCGGGTCGCGGAAATCGTCGAGCGCTCCGGCGTGCTGGGGGGCCGCGCGCCGTGGCGGCCCTCGATCGACTGGAAGAACATCGCGTCGGCGCACGGCAATCCCGCCGTCCCCGGCGCGCCGGCCGCGCAGGCGGCGGAGGCAGTCTCATGACGCAAACCGTAGTGACCTCGCCCACCCGGGAAGTGCGGATCGGTTTCGACCGGCCGTTCGTCATCATCGGCGAGCGCATCAATCCCACCGGGCGCAAGATCCTCGCCGAGGAGATGGCGCGGGGCGACTACAGCCGGGTCGAGGCCGACGCGATCGCGCAGGTCGAGGCCGGCGCGCACATGCTCGACGTCAATGCCGGCGTGCCGCTGGCCGACGAGCCGAAAATGCTGGCGGACATCGTAAAGCTCGTGCAGTCCATCGCCGACGTGCCTTTGTCCATCGATTCGTCCATCGTCGCGGCGCTGGAATCCGGCCTGTCCGTGTACGAGGGCAAGGCGCTGGTCAACTCGGTGACCGGCGAGGAAGAGCGCCTGGAGACGGTGCTGCCGCTGGTGAAGCGCCACGGCGCGGCCGTGGTCGCCATTTCCAATGACGAAACCGGCATCTCCGAGGACCCGGACGTGCGGTACGCGGTGGCGAAGAAGATCGTCGAGCGCGCCGCCGACCACGGGATCCCCCGGGAGGACGTGGTGGTCGACCCATTGGTGATGCCCATCGGCGCGATCAACTCGGCGGGCAGGCAGGTCATGCACATCGTCCGGCGGCTGCGCGAAGAGCTGAAGGTCAACACGACCTGCGGCGCATCCAACGTCAGCTTCGGATTGCCTAACCGCAACGGCATCAATTCCGCCTTTCTGACCATGGCCATCGGCGCGGGCATGACCTCCGCGATCACGAACCCGCTGCACGCCGATGTGCTCCAGGCCGTGCTCGGGGCCGATGTGATGATGGGCCACGATCCGGACTGCGCCAAGTGGATCCGCAAGTACCGCCAGCCGTCGGCCGGCGCCGCGCGGCAGGGGCGCGCGAGCAGACGACGACGCCGGGGCACGGCGTGAGCGTGCCTGCGCTCCGCATTCGCGGCGCAACCTTACCGGCCTCCCGCATCCGAAACGGGAGGGATTCGATGCTTCCCGCCCGCGGCGGTTACGCTCGGCCGCAATTGGGGCGAACCGGGCATACGGGGGTGCCCCAGGGGCGGGGCGGGAAGTTGGTGTGAATGATCGGGACGCCAGAATCGTGTTCACGCCCTCCGGGCGCCGCGGCACGTTTCCGCGCGGCACGCGGCTGCTGGATGCCGCCCGCGACATCGGCGTGGACGTGGACTCGGTGTGCGGCGGCCGCGGGCTGTGCGGGCGCTGCCGGGTCGTGTGCATGGACGGCGACTTCGCCAAGCACGCCATCCGTTCCCGCCCGTCGCATCTGTCGCCGGTCAACGAGATCGAAGAGCGTTACAACGAACGCCGCCAGGCACTCGCGCACAACCATCGCCTGAGCTGCCAGGCGGTGATCGGGGGCGATCTCGTCATCGACGTGCCGCCGGAGAGCCAGATGCACCGCCAGGTCGTGCGCAAGGATGCCGAGTACCGCGACATCCACTTGGAACCGGCCACCAGGCTCTACCATGTGGAAGTGCAGCCCGCCGGCCTGCTCGAATCGACCGGTGACCTGCAGCGGCTCCGCGACGCGCTGGCCCGGGAATGGAAGCTGGATGACCTGGCCTGCGACCCCGTCATCCTGCCGGGCCTGCAGGCAGCGCTGCGCGACGGGGAGTGGCGGGTCACCGCGGCGGTGCACCGGCATTCGACCATCGTCGCCGTCTGGCCCGGCTTCAAGGCCGCGGCCCACGGAGTCGCGCTGGATATCGGTTCGACGACTATCGCTGCCCACCTGGTGAACCTGACGGCCGGCAACGTGATCGCCACCGACGGCATCATGAACCCGCAGATCCGCTTCGGCGAGGACCTGATGAGCCGGGTGTCCTACGTGATGATGCACCCGGAAGGCGCCGGCGAACTGACGAACGCCGTGCGCACGGGCGTCAACGACCTCATCGGTCAGGTTTGCGGGCGGGGCGGCATCGACGCGGCAGACGTTGTCGAACTGACGGTGGTCGGCAATCCGATCATGCACCACCTGTTCCTGGGCCTGGATCCGCGCGAACTCGGCGGCGCGCCCTTCGCTCTGGCCGTCGATACCGCGCTCGATCTGAAAGCGCGCGACATCGGCATCGGTATCAACCCGGGCGCCAATGTCTACGTGCTGCCGTGCATCGCCGGGCACGTGGGCGCCGACGCGGCCGGCATGGTGCTGGCCGAGGAGCCGCACCTGCTGGACGATGTCTCGCTGATCGTGGACGTGGGCACCAACGCGGAGATCGTGCTCGGCAGCCGCGACCGCTTGCTGGCCTGCTCCAGCCCGACGGGTCCCGCGTTCGAGGGCGCGCAGATTTCCGGCGGCCAGCGCGCCACGCCCGGCGCCATCGAGCGGGTGCGTATCGATCCGGGAAGCCTCGAGCCGCGCTTCAGCGTCATCGGTTCGGAACTGTGGTCCGACGAACCGGGATTCGGCGAGGCGACGCAGGCGTTCGGCGTCACGGGCATCTGCGGCTCCGGCATCATAGAGGTCATCGCCCAGATGTACCTGGCCGGAATCATCAACGAGGACGGCGTCGTCGACGGCTCGCTGGCCGCCCGGAGCGAGCGCATCGTCGCCGACGGGCGCACGTTCTCGTATCTGCTGCACGACGGCCCGCAGCGAATCCTCGTCACGCAGACCGACGTGCGCCAGGTGCAACTCGCCAAGGCGGCGCTGTACGCCGGTATCCGGTTGCTCCAGGACCGGGCCGGCATGGACGGGATCGACCGGATCCGGCTTGCCGGGGCGTTCGGTTCCCACATCGATCCGAAATTCGCCATGGTCCTGGGGCTGATTCCGGACTGCGATCTCAACCGGGTCGAGTCGGCCGGCAACGCGGCGGGCATGGGGGCGCTGATCGCGCTATTGAACGTCCCTGCCCGCGGGGAGATCGAGGCCGCGGTCCGCAGGATCGAGAAGATCGAGACGGCGGTCGAGCCGAAGTTCCAGGAATACTTCGTGGACGCCATGGCGATCCCGAACAAGCGGGACGCCTTTCCAAGGCTGTTTTCGGTAGTTGACAAGCCCGCCGCGGGGCCGGATGCCGCCGGCGCCGGCCGGCGCCGACGCAGGAGGGCGACGTGATGAAGGCGCGGGCGAAGGCGGTCGTCATCGGCGGGGGCGTGGTCGGGGTCAGCGCCCTGTATCACCTGGCCAGGAAAGGCTGGGGCGAGGAGGTCGTGCTGATCGAGAAGGGCGAGCTGACCTCCGGCTCCACCTGGCATGCCGCGGGACTGCTGCCGCTGTTCAACATGAGCTACTCGGTGGGTCAGGTGCACAAGTACTCGGTCAACCTCTACCCGCAACTCGAGCAGGAGACCGGGCGACGGGTGGGGTTCAGCCGGGTCGGCAACCTGCGCCTGGCCATGAACCGCGACCGCATGGACGAGTACCACCAGTACGCGGCGACGGCGAAGACCATCGGGGTCGATGTCCGCTTCCTGACGCCGGCCGAAATCAAGGCGCTCTGGCCGTTGTGCGCCACGGACGGGCTCGTGGGCGGCATTTTCCATCCCGAGGACGGCTACATCCAGCCCGCCGACCTGACCCAGGCGCTGGCCGCGGGCGCCCGCGCACGCGGTGCCGCGATCTACCGCCAGACCGCGGTCCTGGATATTGCCCAGGCGACCTCCGGCGGCTGGGTGGTACATACGGACAAGGGCGACATCACCTGCGATCACGTGGTGTCCGCGACCGGCAATTACGCCCGCCAGACCGGCGAGATGGTGGGACTGGACCTCCCGGTGATGCCGGTGGAGCACCAGTACATCGTCACCGAACCGCATCCCGACCTGCAGGCCCGCAAGCGCGACGGCCTGCCCGAACTTGGCGTGCTGCGCGAATCGGACAGCTCGTGGTACCTGCGCGAGGAAAACAGCGGATTCATCCTGGGGCCCTACGAAAAGGACGCGCCCTGCTGCTACGTCGATGGACCGGATCCGGCGGCGGAGTACGAACTCTTCCAGGAAGACATCGACCGCCTCATGCCGCACATCGAAGCGGCGATCGCGAGGGTGCCGGCGTTCGCCGAAGTCGGGATCAAGGAAGTCTTCAACGGCGCCATCGCCTATACGCCGGACGGCAACCCGATCATCGGTCCGGCGTGGGGCATCGACAATTTCTGGCTGTCCGAGGGGCACAGCTTCGGCATCACCGCAGCCGGCGGCGCCGGCTGGCAACTGGCCGAGTGGATCGTCGAGGGCGAGCCGACCATCGACATGCTGGGCGTGGAGCCGCGCCGTTTCGGTGAATACGCCACGAAGGACTATCTGGTCGAGAAGACAGAGGAAGCGTACGCCCACGTATTCGTCATCCACTACCCGGACGAGGAGCGACCGGCCGCACGTCCGTTGCGCACGGCGCCCTGCTACGGGCGCATGAAGGCGCGCGGCGCCGTGTTCGGACAGAAGTTCGGCTGGGAACGGCCCAACTTCTTCGCCACCGACGGGATGCCACAGGAGGACGACTGGTCGTTCCGCCGCTCGCGCTGGTTCGAGGCGGTGCGCAGGGAGGTCGAAAACGTCACCCGTAACGTCGGCCTGCTGGACATGACCGCGTTCGCCAAGTGTCGCGTGTCGGGACCGGGCGCGGAGGATTTCCTGAACCGGTTCGTGGCCAACAGCGTGCCGAAGCAGGTCGGGCGCCTGTGCCTGGCGCACGCGCTCAACCGCAACGGCGGCGTGCACTCTGAATTTACGATCCTGCGGGAACCGGGCGACTCATGCGGCGGCGGCTCTTTCGGCGGCGGCTCTTTCGGCGGCGGCTCTTTCGGTGGTGGCTCTTTCGCCAGCAGCCCATCCTGCGCCGGCGCTGTCGGCGGCGATTCCTTCTACCTGGTCTCCGCCGGCGCCTTCCAGAGGCTGGACCACGACTACCTGCGCAAGCACATGCCGCGGGACCGGTCCGTGCAGTTCACCCCGCTGACCGGCGCGGTCGGCGTGCTGGTGCTGGCCGGCCCGAAGGCCAGGGAGTTGCTGTCGCGGGTGACACGCGCCGACCTGTCGAATGGGGCGTTCCCCTGGCTGAGCGCCCGCAACATCGTGGTCGGCTCGGCGCCAGTCAACGCCATGCGGGTGAACTTCGTCGGCGAACTCGGTTGGGAGCTGCACCACCCGATGGAATACCAGAACCGCATTTTCGACGCGCTGTTCGAAGCCGGCGAGGATCTGGGTCTTGCGCCGTTCGGCATCCGCGCCATGGACTCCATGCGCATGGAGAAATCCTACCGGCTGGTGGGCACGGAACTGTCCATCGAGTACTCGGCCTGGGAGTCGGCCATGGACCGCTTTGTGAAGCTGAACAAGGGCGAGTTCCTGGGCCGCGATGCCCTGCTGGCGTCAAGGGAAGCGGGATTGAAGAACCTGCTGGTGACGCTCGAGGTCCACGACGTTGAGGATGCGGACGCAATCGGCAACAACGCGCTGCTGGTGGACGGCGAAACCGTGGGCCGCGCCACCAGTGGCAACTACGGTTTCCGTACGGGCAAGTCCCTGGCGCTGGGGATGCTGCCGCCCGATCTTGCAGCGCCGGGGACCGAGGTGGGGATCGAGATTCTCGACAAGACCTTCCCCGCGACCGTGATCCCCGACAGCCCGTTCGACCCGGCCAACGAACGGCTGCGCGATGCCGATGGGGCGAATGGATAGTTGCGGGCCGCGCGGACCCCGCGACGGTCACGGCATGATACGGAGGATCGCCACGGCCACGCCCACGACCGCCACGATGCCGCCGAAAAGCCGCCACAACAGCGCCTCCACGCGCCGTTCGCCTTCGGCGATGCGTTCCAGCATCTCGCTCCTGAGGTTGGCGATCGACCGTTCGTTCGCCACGACCTTGCGCTCGGTCGCCGCGTTCATTTCCACGAGCCTTTGCTCGGTCGCCGCAATGCGGTCCACCAGCTTCAGCTCGAGCGCCGCCAGCGAGGCGTCCACTTCGGCCCTGAAAATCCGGAAGGATGCGTCGAGTTCGGCGTGGGTCACCGGCGCTCCGGCGACTGCGGCGGCGTGCAGCCTTGTCGCCAGGACTTGCGCATCGCGGGGGTCCACGCCAACGGCCTCCAAGGCTTCGGCGGTGGCGCGGGCTTCAACCGTGGCAAGATTTTCGGCGGGTTCGGCCATGACGCCATCGTGGATATCCCCGGTGAGCTTGTCAACATGGTGTTTCCAGTCGATTCACGCCGATTTCAATCACCGCCCGACCGAAATCCCCGTCGGCCGAGAGGAGACAGGCGACGACGATGATCACCTCAACACGGTCAGAGCCGCGAACGACGATCCAACGCCAATTATCGACGAGGAGGAATACCTTGACGGAGTGAGAATTCGTGAAGAATTATTGGCGGCGTCGACTCGGCGTAGCATTTCGAATGAGCTTGTGGATCATCCCGCACTTGAGACCTTACCGGCCCGAAACTCCGGGCTTGGGAACAAGTCGTTTTGCATGCTGGAATATAATTCCTGACAGGCGAATTCGGCGATTTGGGGCGGAGACGGGGTTGTGATCGATTCACCGCACCGTCGACCGCGTTCAACTACCGCCGCGCCAGGAGGGAAGGCATGCCCGCGCGGGCGGAGGAATACACTGGCCAGCGGGAGAAAGCGGCGATGAGCGATCCGAATAGACTGGCGGAGGCCCCGATGGGCAAGGCAACGGTGAAGGCGACGTACCAGGATGTTCTGGACGCGCCGCCGCACCAGATCGCGGAGATCGTCGGCGGAAGCTTGCACACGCACCCGAGACCCTCCATGCCGCACGCGTGGGCGAGTTCGGTGATGGGCGGCGAGCTCATCAGTCCGTTTGGACGGGGCCGTGGCGGTCCCGGCGGTTGGTGGATCGTATTTGAGCCCGAACTTCACCTGAGCGACGACATTCTGGTCCCCGACCTCGCAGGGTGGCGGCGCGAGACGCTTCCCGAGTATCCCCTGGGCGCGTATTGCGCCGTGGCTCCGGACTGGGCGTGCGAAGTGCTGTCGCCCTCGACCCGGCGGCTGGATGTGACGGGCAAGCGCGCCACTTACGCCCGCGAAGGGGTATCTCATCTGTGGTTGGTCGATCCCGACGCACGCACGCTTGAAGCCTTCGAACTCCGCGGCGGAGAATGGGTTCTGATCGCGGCATTGAAGGACAATGACCCGGTTTCCGTGCCACCCTTCGACGCTATCAGTTTTCCGCTCGGTGCGCTCTGGCCGGACACACCCGGCCCAACGGCATCCGGCATCGCGGACGGCGGTTAACGTGCGGATCGTGCCGCACTGACATTGCCGTCCGGCGCCCTGCTGTCACAAAGCGACAGGCGCCCATGGGCGCGGAGCTTGCCCTCCGCACGTCGCCGTGAAGAGCCCATGTCCGAATCACTGCCATTGATGTCGCATCCTGACCGCGCCGAATTCGAATCGGCCGGCCGGATTCTGTAACGTTGCCGACTCGAAACTTGTGCGATTGTCGGGACCATGGGGCAGTGACGTCATGAATCGGTACTCGGCACTCGGTCTGCTGCGCAACGCGCTCACCCATAACAGGAACTGGCGCGCGGCCTGGCGCAGTCCGGCGCCGAAGAAAAGTTACGACGCGATCATCGTCGGCGGTGGCGGTCACGGGCTGGCGACCGCCTGGTACCTGGCCAGGGACCACGGCATCAGGAACGTCGCCGTGCTCGAAAAGGGCTGGATCGGCGGGGGCAACACCGGGCGCAATACGACCATCGTGCGCTCCAACTACCTGTGGACCGAATCATCGCTGCTGTACGAGAAGTCGATGCGGCTCTGGGAGGGGCTGAGCCAGGACCTGAACTACAACGTCATGTTCAGCCAGCGCGGCGTCTACAATCTCGGCCACTCGCTGCAGGACATGCGCGATATCGAGCGTCGCGTCAATGCGAATCGGCTCAATGGGATCGACGCCGAGGTCGTCGGCGCCGCCGAGCTGGCAAAGGCGATTCCATATCTCAACACCTCGCCCGGCGCGCGTTATCCCATCCTCGGCGCGTCGCTGCAGCGCCGCGCGGGCGTGGCGCGCCACGACGCCGTCGCGTGGGGCTTCGCGCGGGCGGCGGACGCGCTGGGCGTGGACATCATCGAACAGTGCGAGGTCACCGGTATCGATGTGCGCGGAGGCAGGGCCGTGGGCGTGCAGACCACGCGCGGCCCCATCGGATCGGATCGCATCGGTGTCGTGGTGGCCGGCCACGCGAGCGTGCTGGCGAAAATGGCGGACCTGCGCCTGCCCATCGAAAGCCATCCCCTGCAGGCGTTCGTCTCCGAGCCCATCAAGCCCGTGCTGCACACGGTGGTCATGTCCGGCGCGGTGCACGGCTACATCAGCCAGTCCGACAAGGGCGAACTGGTGATCGGCGCCGGCATCGACGCCTACAACGGCTACGGCAACCGGGGCAGCTTCCAGGTCATCGAGCACACGATGCAGGCGATCGTCGAGCTGTTCCCGGCGTTCAGCCGCGTGCGCATGCTCAGGCTGTGGGGCGGCATCGTCGATGTCTGCCCGGATGCGTGTCCGATCGTGGGGAAGACGCCGGTGAAGGGCCTGTACTTCAACTGCGGCTGGGGCACCGGCGGCTTCAAGTCGACGCCGGGCTCCGGATGGGTGTTCGCGCACACGATGGCCCACGACGAGCCCCACGAAATCAACGCGCCGTTCAGCCTGGAGCGGTTCACTTCCGGCGCGCTGATCGACGAGCACGGCGCCGCGGCGGTGGCGCACTAGACGCCGCTTCCGGGTGGACGGCAGAAGCAGGCGGGCATGACGCTGAACTCGGCAGATTTGGCCCGCATCGCGCTCACGTGGCCTGAACCATGCTGCTGATCGAATGTCCATGGTGCGGCCCCCGGGCCGAGACCGAGTTCAGCTACGGCGGCGAAGCCGGCATCGTGCGGCCGCTCGACCCGGATGCGCTGAGCGACGCGGAATGGGCCGACTACCTGTTCCACCGCAGCAACCCGCGCGGCGCGCACCGGGAGTTGTGGAATCACGCCCACGGCTGCCGGGGGTGGTTCGGCGTCGTGCGCGACACGGTCACTTACCGCATCGAACGCAGCTATACGTTAAGCCGGACCGAAACCCGCCTGGCGACCGGCCCCGACGCCATGCCCGACGCCGATGCAAGTTCGGCTACCGGAACCGGTGCAGGGGCGGCTACCGGAACCGAAACCTGGACCGGGACGGCCACCGGAGCCGAGACCGGAACCGAGTTCACCACCGAAAAGGGTGACTGACGATGGCAATTCCCCAGCCGAATCGGTTGCAACGGGGTGGGCGGATAGACCGGTCCCGGCCGTTGGCCTTTTCTCTGGACGGCAAGCCTTGCGGGGGCTTTGCCGGCGACACGCTCGCCTCCGCGCTGATCGCCAACGGCGTCTCCCTGGTGGGACGCAGCTTCAAGTTGCGCCGCCCGCGCGGGATCGTCGGCAGCGGCGCCGACGAACCGAACGCGATCATGCAGATCGGCGAGGGAAGCACCGCGCAGCCGAACCTCCAGGCGACGCAGGTCGAGCTCCACGACGGACTGGTGGCGCGCACCACCAAGGGCTGGCCCAGTGTCCGGTTCGATTTCGGCGGGATCAACGATGTCTTCGGGCGAATGCTGGGCGCGGGCTTCTACTACAAGACGTTCATGTACCCGCGCTCGTGGTGGAAGTACTACGAGCGCGCGATCCGCCTGTCGGCCGGCTTCGGCCGCGCGCCGGCGGCGCCCGATCCCGACACCTACGAGCACATGAACTCGCACTGCGACGTGCTGGTGGCCGGCGCCGGACCGGCCGGCCTCATGGCGGCGCTGGCAGCGGCGAGGTCCGGCGCCCGGGTGATTCTCGCCGACGAGCAGAACGAATTCGGCGGCAGCCTGCTGGCATGCAACGCGAGCATCGACGGCGCGCCGGCCGCGGAGTGGGCCGCGGGCATCGTGGCCGAACTGCGCGAGCGCCCGGACTGCACGCTGTTGCCCCGCAGCACCGTGTTCGGCTACCACGACCACAATTTCCTGACGATTGCGGAGCGGTGTGCCGACCACGTGGGCGTCTCGGGCGGTGGCCGCGCGGAACCGCGCCACGGCAGCGGTGGCGAGGGCGGCGGTGACGGTGCCGCGGCAAGCCGCCAGGGCCAGGGCGCCAAGGGCGTTCGGGAGCGGCTATGGCGCGTCCGGGCCAGGCAGGTGGTGCTGGCGCAGGGCAGCTTCGAACGGCCCCTGGTATTCTGCAACAACGACCGGCCGGGCGTCATGCTGGCCTCGGCCGCCTCCACCTACATCAACCGGTACGCCGTACTGCCCGGCCGCCGCGCGGTGGTTTTCACGAACAACGATTCCGCCTATCGGGCGGCGATCGACCTGGCCAATGCCGGCGCCGAGGTGGCCGCCATCGTCGACAGCCGCCCCGGCGGCGGCGGGCAACTGGGCGCGCGGGCGCAAGACTCGGGGATCCCGGTGCTGACGGGACACGTCGTGAGCGATGTAGCCGGCCGGCATCGTGTAAGGGGCGCCCGCATCGCCAGGTGGAACGGCGACAGTTGGGAAAACGTCAGGCATACGATCCGTATCGACTGCGATCTCGTGGTCGTGTCGGGCGGCTGGAGTCCCGCGGTTCATCTGCATTCCCAGGCGGGCGGCCGACTCGCCTGGGACGATGCGAGTCTCTGCTTCTCGCCATCGCAAGCGCGCCAAGCCCACGTTTCGGCCGGCTCGGGCAACGGCAAGTGGTCCCTCGGCGAATGCCTGAACGACGGGCTGCGCGCCGGCACGCAAGTCCTGTCGCGGCTCGGGCTTGTATCTGCGCCCGTCAAGGCGCCGTCCGTCAGCGGCATCGAGGAAAACCCGATCGAGGCACTGTGGCGCGTGCCGGCCGCAAAGGACGCCGATCGCTGCCCGAAGCAGTTCATCGATTTGCAAAACGACACGAGCGTCGCCGACATCCGCCTCGCGGTGCGGGAAGGCTATCGCAACGTCGAACACGTCAAGCGGTACACCGCGCTCGGCTTCGGCACCGACCAAGGCAAACTCGGCAACATCAACGGCATGGCGGTGCTGGCGGACATACTGGGCAAGACGATTCCCGAGGTGGGCACGACCACGTTCCGGCCGGCCTATACGCCGGTGAGTTTCGGCGTCGGCGCCGGCGAAAGCGTCGGTGAGCTCTACGATCCGGTGCGCAAGACGGCAATCCACGAATGGCACGAGGCCGAGGGTGCGCCCATGGAGGTCGTCGGCCAGTGGCGCCGGCCCTGGTACTTTCCACGAGACGGCGAAGACCTGCACGCGGCGGTGGCGCGGGAATGCCTGGCGGTGCGCAACTCCGTCGGCGTAATGGACGCCTCCACCCTGGGCAAGATCGACGCCCGCGGCCCCGATGCCGTGGAATTCCTGGAGCGCGTCTACACGCACAACGTCGGCCGGATGAAGGTCGGGCGCTGCGCCTACGGCATCATGCTCGGCGAGGACGGCATGCTCATGGACGACGGCGTGATGGCGCGCCTCGGCGAGCATCGCTTCTACCTCACCACGACCACCGGCGGCGCCGCGCACGTGTTGAGCTGGATGGAGAGTTGGCGGCAGACCGAGTGGCCGGAACTCGAGGTGTACCTGACGTCGCTTACCGAGCACTACTCGACCATCGCGGTGGCCGGACCCGACAGCCGCGGATTGCTGGAGACGCTCGGCTGCGATATCCCGCTCGACAAGGAGAGTTTTCCCTTCATGGCCGTCAGGCCGACCGTTCTGGCGGGCATGCGCGTGATGCTTTTCCGGGTGAGCTTTTCCGGTGAGCTGGCGTTCGAGGTCAACATCGACAGCGGCCACGCGCTGGCCATGTGGCAAAGGGTCATGGAGGCCGGCCAGGCATTCGATATCGCACCCTACGGAACCGAAACGATGCACGTTCTGCGCGCCGAGAAGGGTTTCATCATCGTCGGCCAGGACACGGACGGCTCCGTGACGCCCGTTGACCTGGGCATGAACTGGCTGCTATCGAAGGAAAAGGATTTTCTCGGCAAGCGTTCCCTTCGGCGCCCGGATTGCGTGCGGGGCGACCGCAAGCAACTGGTTGGACTGTTGTCGTGCGACAATCGCACCGTGCTCCCGGAGGGGACGCAGCTCGTCGACGAGCCCCGGAAACCCGGGAAGACCGGCCGGCTCGGGGGAGCCGCCACGCTCGGGGGGAACGGCAAGCTCGGGGGAACCGGCGGGCTCGGGGGGAGCGGCCGGCTTGGAGGAACCGGCATGCTCGGAGAAACCGGCATGCGCTGGCCCATTCCCATGTGCGGCCATGTCACCTCCAGTTACCTCAGCGCGTGCCTCGGCCACCCGATCGCGCTGGCCCTGGTGGCCGGCGGGCGGCGGCGCAAGGGAGAGACCATCCACGCGGCGTTGCCGGGGCGAGACCCGCTGCCGGTGCGGATCGTTCCGCCGGTCTTCTACGATCCCAAAGGACAGCGCCAACATGTCTGAAGCGACCGCGCGCCGCCACGGCCTGGAACCCTTTTTCGCCGCGGCGAAATCCGTGGCGGCGGCGCGTGTCGACATCGGGGTGCTTTCCGACCGGGGGTTCCTCAACGTCCGGCTCGACCCACGCAACGAGCAAGCCGTCGAGGCCGCCGCGCGGGTCCTGGGCCAACCCGTGCCGCTCGCTTCCAATACGTTCACCTGCGGCGAGCACCGTGTCTGGTGGCTCGGCCCGGACGAGTGGCTGATCGAGACGGGCGCGCAACGCGCCGCACGCCTCGGCAGCGAACTCGCCGGAGCGCTGGCCGGGTTCCACGCCGCGGCCAACGACGTCAGCGGCGGACATGTGGCGCTGCGCATCGGTGGCGCCGACGCGCGCACGGTGCTGGCGAAGGGTTGCACCCTGGACCTGCACCCGCGCGAGTTCGGCCCGGGGCAATGCGCACGCACCGGCCTGGCCAAGGCAGTCGTGTTGCTGGGGGCCGTGGACGACGCGCCGGCCTACGCAGTCATCGTCGCCAGGAGCTTCTCCGACTACCTGTGCCGCTGGCTCGCGCATGCCGCGCGGCCCCATGGCGTACGTTTCTCGATGCCTTGTATGGAACATACGTAACTCATTGATTGTACATCCGCGCAATGTTCCTTCCGCGACAGCGGGGCGGCGCACCGCGCCGCCGTGGCATGCTTAGCCGGAACTTCGGGTTTCGCGCCCGCTGTTCGTATCCTGGTGCGCCTTCCAACCGATAGGTGCGCATGAGCGCTTCCACCAGCGTTGCAGATAACGTTCACCGGATTGATTCTCAAACCGGAAAAAACAGATAATAGTTGTATTATTCTCTGCTCAAGAGGGATGCGAAGATGTTTCACAGTTCATCCATCCATACAGTGACCGAATTCAGCCGCAAGCCGGCGGAGCACATCAAACGGCTCAATGAACACAAGCTTCCGGAGCTCCTGACGGTCAACGGCAAGGCCGCCGTGGTTGTGCAAGATGCCGAAACCTACGAAAAAATGGCGGAACTGGCGCAATACGCGGAGAGTCTGCAAAGCATAAGGCAAGCCCTGTCGGAACAGGGGCGGGCACTGGATGAATTCACCGCCGAGTTCGAGACCAGGCATGGTATTCGCCGTTGAAACAATACCGGGTCGAAATCAAGCCAACTGCGGAAAACGACCTCGCGCGCCGATATCGGCAAATCGCCGAAGAGTCGCCGCAAAATGCGGTAAATTGGTACCTTGGGACGATTGAAGCAATCGAGAAACTGGATATCCTGGCCGAGCGATGCCCTCCTGCGCCGGAAGATGCGGACATTCAAATGGGAATCCGCCATTTGATCGTCGGTGACTACCGCGTGCTGTATGCGATTCGAGGCGATGCGGTCGAAGTGCTCCATGTGCGCCATGGCCGCATGGACAGGCGGCCTTGACGAACACGGTTCGCGCGATGGTAAAGGCCGAACCGCGACAGTTGCCGACGTTGTTCGGCTTCCTGCTGATCGACGATTTCACGCTCATTTCCATGTCGTCGGCGATCGAGACGTTGCGCATGGCCAACCGCGTGGCCGGCTCCAGGGTCTATCGCTGGCGGATGATCTCCAGGGACGGTGACGCGGTGACCGCGAGCGACGGGCTCTCGATCAATGCCGATTTCGGCATCGGCGACGAAGTCCAGTCCCGAACCGTGGACGCGGTCGTGGTCTGCGGCGGCGAGGGAGTCGAGCGGTTCGCCGCAAAACCCGTGTTGCGCTGGCTGCGCGCGCGCAGCGCTCGCGGACTCTCGCTCGGCTCCACCTGCACGGGCAGTTACGTATTGGCCAAGGCCGGATTGCTGGACGGCTACCGGTGCAGCATCCACTGGGAGAATTTCGCCACACTTACCGTGGAGTTCCCGAAGATCGCCGTCAGCCGCAGCATCTACACCATCGATCACGACCGCTTCACGAGTTCAGGCGGCACGGCGCCCATGGATATGATGTTGTATTTCGTCCGCAGGCAACTGGGTTCGGACATCGCCGCGGGGGTCGCCGACCAGTTCGTGCATGAGCGAATCCGCGATACGAGGGACCGGCAGCACGTGCCGCTGCGCCATGTGGCCGGCGGGCAGTCCGCGAAACTCGTGGCTGCCGTGGAGTTGATGGAAAGCAACATCCGCGAGCCGTTCAGCCAGGTCGAACTGGCGTCCTACGTGGACCTGTCGCGCCGGCAGTTGCAGAGGCTGTTCCAGAAGTACCTGAGGTGTTCGCCGTCGCACTACTACCTGCGATTGCGGCTGGAACGGGCGCGCCAGTTGCTCTTCCAGACCGACTTGAGCATTGTCGAAATCTCGGCTCAGACCGGCTTTGTTTCGAGCTCGCATTTCAGCACGACCTACAAGGAACTCTACGGCAACACGCCCAGCGCCGATCGCGCGTCCAGGTAATGAGTGGTGCGCTGTTGTGTAAGCCCAAAGCGGTAATGTCCCCTTTCTCCAATTCTAAAATGTCCCCTTTTGATCGGAGGGGATGCGTTGGAAAAGAGCAACGGAGCGGGGACGATGAGTTACAAGGAAGCGGATCGGGTGGGGCTGATTCGGGCCGTGGTGGAGAAGCGTTTGCGGCAGCGCGAGGCGGCGAAGCGGCTTGGAATTGGTGTTCGCCAGGTCAAGCGCCTGGTACGGCGGTACCGGTCGGACGGTCCGGCGGGCCTGGTGTCGGGCCATCGCGGCAAGCGCCCGAACAACGCCATCGACGCGGGGGTCCGGCGGGAGGTGCTGGACCTGGTGCGGGAGCGCTATGCGGATTTCGGCCCGACATTGGCGTGCGAGAAGCTGGTGGAGGAGCACGGTTGGCGGGTGTCGGCGGAGACCTTGCGCCAGTGGATGATGGCCGAGGGGTTGTGGCGTTCGAAGGCGCGGCGCGCGGTGCGGGTGCACCCGAGGCGGCCGCGTCGCGCGTGCGTGGGGGACCTGGTTCAGATCGACGGTTCGCCGCACGACTGGTTCGAGGGTCGGGGTCCGGCGTGCACGTTGATCGTGTACGTGGACGACGCGACGACGCGATTGCTGGCGACGGGGTTTTTTCCGTCGGAGACGACCGAGGCGTACATGAGCACGACGCGGGCGCATCTGGCGGCGTGCGGGCGGCCGGTGGCGTATTACTCGGACCGTTACGGTGTGTTCCGGGTCAACAAGAAGGACAAGGAGGCGGAGTTGACGCAGTTCGGGCGGGCGCTCAAGACGCTGGACATCGCCTCGGTCCACGCCGGCAGCCCCCAGGCGAAGGGGCGCGTGGAGCGGGCCAACCGGACGCTTCAGGACCGGCTGGTGAAGGAGATGCGGTTGCGCGGGATCGACGGCCTGGAGGCCGGCAACGCGTACCTGCCGACGTTCATGTCGGACTTCAACCGGCGTTTCGCGGTGGCGCCGCGGGACCCGGCGGACGCCCACCGGGAGGTGCTGCACGGCGCCCGGGAGTTGGACCAGATTTTCAGCGAGCACCATGTGCGCAAGCTGACGAAGGATCTGACGATCCGGTTCCGCAACCGCGAGTACCGGGTGACGGGACACGGCAAGGGGTACCGACTGCGCGGCGCGGCGGTCACGGTGTGCCAAGCGTTCGACGGCTCGGTGACGGTGCTGCGCGACGGCCGGGAGTTGCCCGTCCGGTTGATCGGGGAAGGCGAGGCGGCGGCGGTGGAGGACGAGAAAACGGTGGTGCGGCGCGTGGACCGGATCAAGGCGGAACAGCGGTCGCGCCCGGCCTACAAGCCGACCCCGGACCATCCTTGGCGGCGGTCGTGGAAGCCGGACGCGGGCGGGGCCGCCGCAGGATGAAGCCCGCGCGCATCGGCCTTGGGCTTCGGTCGCTCCGCTCCCTGCGCCCAAGGCCGATGCTAAACCGCCACAAGTGTATGGCGCGCGCCGACCAAAGGGGACATTTTAGAATTGGAGAAAAGGGGACATTTCTGCTTTGCGTTTACAAGTGGTGCGCTGTTGCTGACCGGCGCTGGGGCCTGATGTATCCTTGCGCGGCGCCGTCATCGCACTCAATAATGAACACTGCCATGAACACCGCAACGAATACCGCCGCAGACCTTACCAGGCCGCTGCCGGGCGCGATCGAACCGCGCTGGTGGACGGGTACGCCCGCGTTGCCGCCGGCGTCGTTCACCATCGACTGCAGCGAATTCGCCATGGGCGAGGCCGACCTTGCGCCGGACGGCGAACTGGCGCGGCGCATGAACGAGACGTTCGACGAGGTGGGCCTGGTCTACCTGGTCAATACCGGCCTGACCGACCTGCAGATGATGCGCCGGTTCGCGAAGCTCGTCATCGACCGGGAGATGCGCTACGAAGGCGGCGCCAATCCTCGCGACCTGCTGGAAGCGAACGTATACGAGGTGGGGGCGCCGCTCGAAGCCTGGCTGCACTACCACCACGAGATGGCCTATGTGGGGCACAGCACGCGGATGCTGGGATTCCTGTGCTACCGGGCAATCCCGGGGCGCGGGTTCACGTTCGTTTCCGACAGCCTCCAGGCGACCGACGCCATTCTCGAAACGGACTTCGGGCGCAAGCTCAGGGAGCGCGGCATCTGCTATCACCGCAATCTCACGGATCGCGAAGCCTTCGCCGGAATACCCCAGATCGGCGTCTACAACCACTGGCAGAAGTCCATGCTGACCGACGACCCGGACGAGGCCGAGGCCGAAGCCCGCGCCAAGGGCCTGGAAGTCGAATGGGGCCCTAACCGACTGCTCAAGACCCGCTACCGCGCGTCAGCTTTCGAGTACTTTCCGCTGCTGGACAGGAACGTCCTCTACAGCAGCATCGCCGACGACGGCATGTGGTTCGACGCGTGGCCCAGGGTCATGCACCTGCCCTACGAAGAACGGCCCCTGAAATTGACCTTCGGCGACGGCAGCGAGATGACCCGGGAGGAAAAACGGCAATTCGTCGATGTCTACGACCGGTTCGGAATACCCATCGAATGGAACGTCGGCGACATCGCGATCGTCTGCAACTATCGCTTTGCCCACGGCCGGCCGAGCATCCACCTGGGCGAGGGCGAGGCGCGGGAGCTTGGGGTGTTGATCGGCGAGGCCTACGAGCGCGTCGGCGACCTGCCGGGCAAGTGGTAGCCGCGATACGCGGCCCGTGGCGCGTATCCCGATCCGGTTACCGGCGCGGGCCCGGAGTCGCCAGGCGACTCCGGCGCCAGATCCCTGTCGGCATCACAGGTCCCCGTAGACGATCCTCCCGCCCACCAGGGTCGCCACCGGGCGAATATCCTTGATCTCGTCCTCGGGAACCGCCAGGTAATCCCGGTCCAGCACCACCATGTCGGCCAGCAGGCCGGGCTTGATGGCGCCGATGTCGTGTTCCATGAACATCAGGTGCGCATTGGCCCGCGTGGTGGCGATCAGCGCCTCCTCCCGCGTCAGGGTCTGGTGCTGAATGACCTCGCCGTTGAGGGCCTTGCCGGTGACCGCCCACCACAGGGTGACGAAGGGATTGATCTGCGCGGCCTTGGTGCCGTCGGTCCCGAGCCCGTAGGAAACGCCGCTCTCCTGGGCCGTGCGCAACGGCGGCATGTGGTAGGCGGCGTCGCCGAAGTGCTCGAACACCGGTTCGCGCCCGCCCATGACGGGGTTGCTGCGCAGTTGCACGTTCATGCCCAGTTGCCGGACACGGTCGAGTTGCTCCGCGGTGATGTTGTCGGCGTGCGTGATGGTCCAGCGCAGCGGGCGCACCGGGTGGAGGGCGTTCACGTCTTCCACGAGGTTGAGCAGATGGTCGATCGTCGCGGGTTGGACGGCGTGGGTCTGCACGGGCCAGCCACCCCGGGCGCTGGCCAGCAGGATTTCTCTTGCCCAGTGGATATCCTCATCGCCCGGGTCGATCGCGTCGATGGTCCCGTCCCAGTGGAAGGGTGCGTAATAGATCTCGCCGACCGAGATCAGATCCACGAAATCGTCACCCTGGAAGGGCTTCGACGCCCCGATCTCGGCGATGAGGTCCTGCGCATCCCGCGGCGTCCTGGGCATGCTGCCGCCGAGGGTATGGTAGACGCGCAGCGTCAGTTCCCCGTCCGCCGCGATCTCCCGGATCCTGGCGTAGCCCTCGCGGCGGATGCCGACGCCGGCCGGATCGTAGACCGCGGTGAGCCCGATGCTGTTGAGGTGTCCGAAGGCCGTCGTGACCGCCTCGACCTGCGCTGCGGGGGAGACCGGCGGAAAGCGCTCCAGAGCCTGCTCCACCATGGGGAAGCCGCCGTTGAGCCGGCCCGTCGCCTGACCGTCCGCATCCCGGACAACTCGCGTTGCCACCCCCTCCGCCGCGGCCCGCTCTTCGGCGGAAGCGTTGAGCGGGATGCCCATGGCCTCGAACCACGCGGTATTCACGTAGGCGTGGCTGTAAAGCGCCTGGATGAAGGCGGGTCGGCCCGGCGCCAGCGCGTCCAGTTCCGCGAGCGAGAAGTCCACCTGGCTGCCCAGGAACTGCGCCTCGCTCCAGCCGCCCAGCGACATCAGCCACACGCCATCGGCCAGCGACGCGGCCTTGGCTCGCAATATCTCCAGCGCTTCGGCGCGGCTGGTGACGCCGTCCAGGCGCGCCTCGTTGGGCCAGTACTCCGTGGCGCGGATGACGTGGTTATGGTTGTCGATGAGTCCCGGGATCACGGTGCGCCCGGCGAGGTCCGTGACGACCGTATCGGCGTCCGCCAGTGCCTGGATCTCCTCGCTGCTGCCGGTGGCCAGGAAGCGCTCCCCGCGCACGGCGACGGCTTCCTGGATGGAGAAGTAGTCGTCCACGGTGATGATCTTGCCGTTGATGAAGACGTGATCGGGCGCTTCCTGTGCGAGCAGCAGCCCGTGTCCCGCCGTCCCGAAAAACAGCGTCAATATCAATGTCCGGGCCGTCCTCATCCTTCTCTCCTCGGTTTGTTCCTTCCCTGCATCCTGGCCTGGCAGTCCGTGGCACAAGTCCCGCTGCGTTCGATCGGCCAGTCGCCGCTACATTCGTATAATCGAGAGTCCGCCGGCAGGATTCAACAGCCGGTACAGCCCGCCTGACTCCCAAGCCGGGACCGCGATCCAGTCGGACTGGCGTTCGAGCCAGTCTGGCGTTCGGGCCAGACTGGCGGCTCAGTCGTCGATCACCGCCACCGCTTCCACCTCCAGAATGAAGCGCGGATCGGTGGCCAGCCGAACGATCTCGATCGTGGTGCTGGCCGGGCGATGATCCGGACCCCAGTAACGGGCCATCACGTCGCGGACGATGTCCTGGTTAGCCCCCACGTCGCGCATGAACTTCGTCACCTGGATGATGTCGGCGAGTTCCCCGCCCGCCGCCCGGATCATCTCCTGGAGGCTCTCCATCACCCGCTCGGTCTGGGCTTCGGGGCTGAAGTCCAGGTGGTCGAACTCCGTCGGGACGTGGGGATGGCTGTGGGGAGGCGCCCCAACGGTTCCGGACAGGAAGACGATGCTCCCCGAATTGACCTTGATGGCCGAGGTGAAGGGGGTGTTGGTGCCGCTGCCGGGCTCCGTCCCGGACAGATCTATGTACTCGACGGCCGGCCCGCCTGACTCGCAACCGGCGGCCAGCAATGCGGCCGCGGCCAAGGCCCAAGCGTAACTCCTGCCACATGCCCCGTCTCGTGAAAATAACTTCATGTCTAATCCTCTCCGGTAGCTTGCAATGGCGTTTCTCGCTATAGCATACGCAGGTGCACCAGCGAACCCATCCGGGAAACGGATGCGGAATGAGCACTTCAGCCGTCGTTCAACTACCTGCTTGCCACAGAATTCTCCCGACAAGCTTGTTGCCAAATTACGACGCGTGCCTGTTTCCGCGCTTGCTGGACAACACTTCCCTTGTGCGCATAATGGTAAGCAGCCGCTCGGGTTGGCCGTTTGGCACCGTCTTGTCTCGGGAGTCACAAAATGAGAAAAAATCGTGTTCAGAATTTCGCCTTTTTTGCCACAGCCGTGTCTCTGCTGTTTACCCTGCCGGCCTCGGCCCAGGACGACCTGGAAGAGATCGTCGTCACCGGATCCTACATCGCCCGGCCCGCGGACCGGCCGCAGCCCGTCACGGTGCTGAACGCGCAGGATCTTCTCGACGAGCAGAAGAACTCGTTCGCGGAGATATTCAAGGACATGACCATCACCAACGGCAGCATCGCACTGCTCAATACGGAGAACGGCACCTCGCCGACGACGTCGATCAATCTACGCGGCGTCGGCCCGCGCGGCACACTGGTGCTCCTGAACGGCAAGCGGCAAACCGTGGACGGATCGACAGGCGGCGGAGGCACGGTTGCCGTGGACATCAACAACCTCACGCCCTCGATCATGGTCGAAAGGGTGGAGATACTGACCGATGGCGCTTCCGCCCTCTACGGCAGCGACGCCGTGGCAGGCGTGGTCAACCTCATCACCCGCGACAACTTCGAAGGCGCCGAGGTGGCGCTCCGCGGGCTCAACACCGATCGCTCCGGGACCGGAGAATTCACGTTGAGTGCCGTATTCGGCGCCCAGAGCGAGAACACCAGTGTCGTTGCCGGATTCGATTACACGGACCGTGATTCACTGGATGTGGAACAACTCTTCGACGATGATCGACTGCTGATTTCCATACAGTCCAGCTTCGGCAACCCGGGCAGCCTGCAACCGCCCAGCGCCATGGGGGCGGGCGGGCGGTTTCCCGATCCACTGTGCGGTAGCGAAGAATTGGGCGGAGGTCTCAGGGCAGGTATCGATCGCGGCAACCGCTGCGCGCTGTTGCTCAGCTTCGGGCGAAACATCGTCTCGGAAACCGAACGGCTGGTCGGCCTGGCCACCATCGACCACACCTTTGGCGACAGCCTGAGGGCGGAGGTCGAAATGGGTTTCGCACAGGGGCGATTCGGCCGCCACTCGGGATACGGATTCCCGATCAGCGGCCCCCGGCCCGTCGTCCCGGCCACCAATCCCGGAATCATCGCCGAGAATGCGCGATCCGGATTGCCCATCGCCGACTACGCGCTCTGGTACCGCATGGGCAGCCCCATCCAGGAGGCCGTCACGAACCTCTCAACACAAGATACTTACCGTCTGACAGGGTCCTTGATAGGCGACATCAACGACAATTGGCAATGGTCCGTCATAACGACATGGTCGGAAAACGACACGGTCGTAATCCAGGGCGACACGCTGGCCGACCGCCTGAAACTCGCTCTCAATTGTCAGGGTCTCGCAACCCGCGATGCGTGCTGGAATCCCTTGGCCAACAGCCATCTGGCGTCGCCGGGCGATCCGCACTACAACGACCCGGAACTGTTCAGCTGGATTTTTGCGGAGCGAATCAACAGCGGAAACGCCGAACTGACCACGCTGGACCTGGTTCTGACAGGCAGCGTGGGCGAGCTGGCGGGTGGGCCCACGGGCATCGCCGTCGGCGCCCAGGTCAGGAACCAGAGCTTCGCCATCGACTGGGATACGCTCAGCAACGACGGGGCGTTCAGCTTCTTCAGTACCCCGCTTCTGGACTACCTGGGCGACCGCGACGCCGATGCGCTGTTCGGCGAAGTCGTGCTCTTCCCCGCGGAGGACCTGGAAATCCAGCTTGCCGCCCGGTTCGAGGACTACGGCGAGGTCAGCTCGACGGATCCCAAGATCGGCGTGCTATGGACTCCGGCAGACAATCTCTTTTTCCGGGCGACGGCGGGCACGTCCTTCCGGGTTCCCGGCGAGCTGCAGATCTTCGGGGCCACGCTGGGCCGCGGCGCCCAGGCGACTCTTGGCGGTGAGTTGATCGATGCCCGCGCCATCACCGTCGGCGATCCCAACCTGCAGCCGGAACAGGCCGACAACCTGACCCTTGGCTTTACCTGGGATGTGACCGATAACTTCAGCATGGACATCAACTACTGGAGCATCGATTTCAAGAATCTGGTCGTGGCCGAGGATGCCACCGTTCTCTACAACCAGGACATCGCCGACGGCGCCTTCAACGATTCGCGCATCGTGCTGAACCCGAACGCCGGTACAGCCGCCTGCCCCGCGCCCTGCAACGCCGTCAGCGAACTGGTCGCCCAGGACATCGTCCGCTTCGAGCTCAGCTACATCAACCAGGACTTCCTGGAGACGGACGGTGTGGATTTCAATTTCGACTGGAACTTCCAGTCCGGCGGCAATGAATTCGGTCTCGGCTTCCAGGGCACCTACACGCTGACCTACGACCTCACCTCCGAGGACCGGGTATTCCACGGCATCGGGTCTCACAACAGCTCAAACCTGGGCGCGCCGACGCCGGAGTGGATGGGCATCGCGCGATTCGACTGGCGCAGGGGCGACCACTACGCCAGAGCGACGCTTCGACACATCCCCTCGCTGTTCGAGGATGCACCGGCCGCGCAAGGCATCACCGAGGAGTTCGCCTACACCACTCTGGACCTGCTCTACAACTACGTCCTGCCCGGCGGCTCCGGAACGTTCACGGCCGGTGTGATCAACGTGGCTGACGAAGAGATTCCGAGAAAGGGCCAGACCTTCCTCACCGCCAATACGCTGGTCCACGACCCGCGGGGCCGCATGTTCCGGGTGGGCGCCAACTGGGGCTTCTGACTCTCGTTGAGGGACCGCTGAAGAGACCGGTCGGCGCCCTCCTGCCAGGCCACGGACGCCCGGTAGGAATCCTCGTTGGAGGCCGCCACCTCCGGCCACATCCCGAGGTGCCGAAAGATGTGGCTGGGCATGTGCAGCGCGTGGGACGAGGCCGGGGCGATCCTCGCGTAGACCCTGGCCTGGCGCAGGCCCATGGCGGCGAAGGTCCGGGTGTCGTAGACGTGGATCAGGTAGTGCAGCGCGCCGGGGTGTTCCCGGTTGCGCTCGTAGACTTCTTCCAGCCTTCCGGCCACCGTCACCACGTGCAGCGGCTGCTCCCGGTCGAAGCCGGGCAGCGCCATCGCCTGCTCGTACCAGAAGCTGTGCAGTGCCAGCACCCCCAGGCGGAATTGCGCCTGTGCATCGGGGGAGCCGGACGTTGGAAAATCGATCGATCCGAGCAGCATCTCCTCGTCGGCCGCTTCCTGGGCCGCGGACAGCGTGCAGAAAACCAGGGCGAAACCCAACAGGATGCTTCGCAAGGCCAGCGTGCCATTGAGGGCGCAACCCAACAGGATGCTTCGCATGACCAGCGTGCCATTGTCGGCAATTTGCGTCATTTCGCTTCTGTATTCCCGGGTCGTGCAAGCGCAGGGTAGTGATATGTTGGAACAGCGGCTACCGGAACAGTCCCGGCCCGATATCCATCGACTTGTGAGGAATGCCGATGATGTCGACGTGCCCGTCACCGATCAGGTAGAAGATGACATGACTGCCCTGGGGAAAGCCGCGGTAGCCGGGATGACGTCGTTCCGTTCGCGTCCTGCGAAGGGATTCCCGGCCAGCCAATCGAACCGGTTGTTCATTGAACGCAGACAGGTCTCCACCTGATCCCGGCCCCGGGTTTCAATCGTATGGTCCGCAATTGCATCAAGGTCCGCGACCGCTCGCGGAGTCAGCCTGTATGTGGCGCTCATGCGCGAGCTTTGGCTCGCCCGATGACCGTTTCAATCTCAAAGTTGTCCACAAAGTCCTTTCTGGCAACCTGCCCGGCGCCTTCAGCCAAATGCTCTCGAAGCGCCTCGAGTCGCGCCCCCCGGTCCTCGAGTTCGCGAAGTGCCGCTCGAACCACCTCACTGGCGGTCGCGTATCGGCCGCTCTTGATCTCGCTTCGAATGAAGTCCTCCCAGTGGCCGCCCAAGCTGAATGAAGTCGTTGCCATTGCTGAGTCGCCCTCAAGTATTCAGAATGAATAATATGGTGGCCGTTCCGGCAAGGCAATGCCGTTCGGGCAGCAATTCCCGCCAAGCGCCCGCCAAGCGCCGAGAGACCCGACAATCGCCTCCAGGATCACGCCCCAATGGCGAATTTCGCCGTTTATTCGGGCCAAGACGGATGAGCGGGCGTCGTTAGCGGGAATTGCTGCCGCTCGGGGAAGCTCCCCCCGTGGCATCCACGGAATTGAGCCGGGAAATCAGAATGGACCCCGGGGGGATTGGTGGTGATGGGTGGACTTGAACCACCGACCTGCGGGTTATGAATCCGCCGCTCTAACCGCCTGAGCTACATCACCACGGGGGCGGGAATTATAAACCAGCGGTCCCCGCGCCTCACTCGGCGGCATCGTTGCATATCCGGAGGCAGACATCTAACTTATCAGGCAAGGGGATGGGGCAAGGTGCGTGACGCGACAGGCGCTAACCTGCACAATAACACCCACGCCGTTACCATTCATTCATCGACCGAGGCCATGACGCAATGATCCGAACGATTCCGGCAGTACGCCCGCTTGTCTTGCCGCTGGCATTGCTCGCGCTGGGCGCCGCCCCGGCCCCGGCGCAAATGTACGCGCCCGGGTCCGGCGATGCCGTCCCGGCGGCGGAACTCTACGAGGTCTGCGCGTTCTGCCACGGACCCCAGGGCCAGGGCAGCGAGCGCCTGGACGCGCCGGCGCTGGCCGGCATGGAAGCCTGGTACGTCGAGCGCCAGCTTCACAACTTCAGGAACCGGACCCGCGGAATGCACCCGGAGGACCTCACCGGCCTGCAGATGTCCATCGTCTCCGGAATGGCCCGCAACGACGCCACCATCCGCGCGTTGGCGCAATACATCGAGGCCATGGAGCCCGGCGCGGGGCTGGAAACGCTCAACGGCGAACCCGTGACCACCGGCCGTCCTTACATATGGCACTCCGAGTACGCGCGGTTCGCCAGCCCCGAACCCGGCGACGCCGACCGCGGCGCCCAGGCCTACATAACCTGCGGCGTCTGCCACGGCCCGAACGGCGAAGGCAACGAGGCGCTGGCGTCTCCCGGGCTGACGGGTCTCCAGCACTGGTACCAGGCGCGCCAGTTGCGGTACTTCAGGGACGGCATCCGCGGCCGGGGCGCCGGGGACATCTACGGCGCTCAGATGGCGGCGATGTCCACAACCCTCACCGACCAGACCATCGCCGACCTGATCGCCTATATCGATACGCTATGAGCGGCGCGTCTTATCAATTCAGTGGATACACCATGAAACGAAAACTATTGAACCTGCTTTTCGCGGGCATTGCCGCCGCCCTTCCTCTTTCCGCCGGCGCGGTGACGCCCGTGTCGATACAACTCGTCGATCCCCTGGACGACTCCCGGGGCTGGTGCGTCGACCTGTTCGCCCACCTGACCGGCGCGCTGCCGCTGGGCGGCCTGCAGGGGCACAACTGCTTCCTCTACATGGGCCGCGGACCCACCGAGGACCAGGGATTCGACGCCGAATTGATCGAGGCACGCGGCGAAATCCGCATCATTCATTTCGACATGTGCATGACCCTGCATGATCCCAATCCCGGCTCATTCGTGCCCATCGAGGAATGCAACGACGGCGATGCCCAGGACTTCGACATGACCGCGGACGGACGCATCGTGCCGCTGATGGCGCCGGAGTTGTGCCTGACGCTGGGCGCAAATTCCGTACCGGGCGGCGGCCGGCTGGCGCCGGTGGGCCGCGAGGCGCAAAACAACGACAATATTCCGCTGATCCGCAGGCTCACCTTCGAGACCTGCAGCGAGGACGACGAGAACATCGCTGTGCGTCAGCGCTGGCAACTGGTGGACACGTACGAGGAACGCACGCCGACCCGGGAGAAACGATTTCAATAACGTTGGCAGGCCCACTATCGACGGCGGCCCGCGCCTTGTATCGGCGCCTCAGGCTCACCCCGAAATAACAGGAATTCATGGGGCCGGACACTGGCGCGAACGAGTGCCACGGCCGCGAACACACCAAGGGGAGAACACACGATGCGGAACACACCGGCGACATTGACGGCATTGGCGGCGCTGACGGCGCTCTGCGCCGCGGCAGGCGCATCCGCGCACCACGGAACCCCGTTCTTCGACAGCGACACCGAGTTGCGGTACGAGGGCGTCGTAATTGAGTTCGACTACCGCAATCCGCATAGCTGGCTGTATATCAGAACCACGGACGCATCGGGCAACCCGCTGGACCTCGCCATCGAAGGGCAAGGCTCTTCGCTGCGGCCGCACGGGGTCACGCCCGATTCGCTGGTCCCGGGCGATCGGGTGACCGCGGTGGTCAATCCGAGCTGGACCAGGCCGGACGAGGCACTGGGCCGAATGGTATTCAAGGAAGACGGCACCATGGTGCCGTTGGCGTGGCAGGCCGTGGGCACCTACGAGACCAACACCGGCGTCACCGACAGCATCGCCGGCACCTGGTTGGCCGACAACGAAGGATTCGTCGCGTACATAAGGGCCTACGAATCATGGCCCCTGACGGAAAGCGGGCAACAGGCCAGGGAAGCGTACGATCCAACGTTGATTTCCCAAGCCAGGTGCATCCCCTTCCCGCCGCCCCTGCTGATGCTCTACCGGTCGATCAATGTCGTGGAGATCCTCGACGACCGCGTGCTGATTCACAGCGACTGGATGGATGCCGAGCGCGTGATCCACACCGACGGCCGCAGTCCCGCCGAGGACGAGGATCCGGCCCTGCATGGCTTCTCCACCGGGCGCTGGGAGGACGGCACGCTGGTCGTGGAAACCAGCCATTTCAGCGAAAACTATGCCGGCAACAATTTCCGGGTGCCGTCGGGCCCGGAAAAGCGCGTGGTGGAGCGCTTCACGCTTGCCGAAGACGGCTCGCATCTGACCTACGACTACGTGATGGAGGATCCCGAATATCTCGCCGCACCGGTGACGGGCACGACGCGCTGGGACTACCGGCCCGAACTCACGCCGGACGACGTGCCATGCGACCTGGAGTCCGCGGAACGCTACCTGAACGAGTGACCGGCCCCGCAATCGGCGGGAATTCCGGCGGGAAGGGAGCAGGCGCGACAAAGTCAGCTTGCGATAGTCCCTCGGGAAGGCCTCCGCGTTTCTCCGGAATTTTCTTGCGGCACCGACCGGTACCGCGAGACCACGGCATCAAGCAACCGGCGGACGCCGAAACCTTACAGCCTGACCACGCCGCGGGAATTCATCGGCGCCAGTACGAACGACTCAAGCGTTTCCTCCGTCACGGGCACGAAATTCTGCTGCGCGGCATAGTAGAGCGCGTTATCGCAGAACATCCCGAGTTCGTATGCCTGCTGCCGATCGATGAGGCCTGCAAGCGGAGGCCGGATGCCGGTGGTACAGACATCTCTCAGCGTCTTGTACCAGATCTCATCCGTGCGCCCGCTGAATTCCACAACCGTGGCGCCCCGGGCCCTGAGGTCCGCGGCAAAGGACATGGATTCCGCGAATTTCGGGTCTGCGAGCACGACCCATCCCTGCAGGTCATTCGCGCGCGCGGCCAACGATACCGGCACGGCGCCCAGTGCGACCGAGAGTCCTGCTGTTTTCATGACGTCACGGCGAGTAAGCATGTGGCCACCTCTTATTGTGTCCGCAAATCATACAGGATCGGACGCAAATGGTAGGCCATTCACACCGCAAATGGACGGCAGTCCGGCTGATGTAGAATCGGGACATCAGGAGTTGTCGCAGCGGGCTCGCTACGCTGACGAACAGGGAACCGGGTTAGTTCCATACAAGCCTGCGCCGGAGCCCGAACGAGGAAACAACAATGGCCATTCCGCCCGGAATCACCGAACAGGACTTCGCGAGCTCACTGCAGGAATTCGCCAATATCGTCGGCGAGGAGTGGGTCTTCACCAGCGACGAAGACACCGCGCTCTACAAGGACGTTTACTCCGTCTACCAGAACTCCGACCTGGAACCTGAAATCTCCGCCGCCATCGCGCCGGATTCGGCGGAACAGGTGCAGGCCATCGTCAGGGTCGCCAACCGGTACCTGGTGCCGCTCTATCCCATTTCCACCGGCAAGAACCTCGGTTACGGCGGCTCCTCGCCGATCCTGTCCGGCAGCGTGGTACTCGATCTCAAGCGAATGAACCGCATCCTCAACGTCGACACCCGCAACCACACAATGCTGGTGGAACCCGGCGTCAGCTTCTACGACGTCATCAACCACTTCGAGGAAAACAACCTGCCCCTGAGCATGGATATCCCGGACCCCGCCTGGGGCAGCCCCATCGGTCACGCGCTTGAGCGCGGCTTCGCCCACACCTACAGCGAAAACGGCCGCGACCGCTGGGATACGGTCTGCGGCATGGAAGTGGTGCTGGGCAACGGGGAGATCGTGCGCACGGGCCCCGGCGCCTGCGAGGGATCGCAGGCCTGGCAGGACCAGAAGTGGGGCATCGGGCCCTACGTCGACGGCATCTTCTCGCAGTCTAATTTCGGTGTCATCACCAAGATGGGCTTCTGGATCCGGCCCGCCCACGAGGGCTATCGCAGCCTGGTCGTCGTTGTGCCGAAATACGAAGACCTGGTCAGGATGGTGGACCTTGATTCCTACCTGCAGAACGCCGGCATCGTCAACGGCATGACGGTCATGGGCGCGCCCATGTTCGGCGGCGGCTTCATGTTCTTCGACGTGCCGCCGCCCTCCCCCGAGCACCGCAGGCTCCTGCGGATGGTTGACAACAGGCGGCCCGACATCGCGCCCCTGCAGCAATACTGCGCGGAAAACCGAATCGGCGCGTGGGCGCTGGAATTGAAGTGGCACCTGCCCAACCGGATATCCGCCGCAGCCGCGGAATACACCAGGGATCTCTTCACCCGCGAAATCCCCGGGTGCTGGTTCGGTGACGAGCATGTGCTGGAGTTCCCGCTCGGCGAGGACGTGATCGCGACCCTGAACGAGCGTCCCGGCAACCCCGAACGCGTCAACCTGGGCATCCCCAGCCTGTCGCGGTTCGGCATGGGCGTGCGCGCGACCGGGCGGGCCTCGGCCAGCCAGGGGCATTTCTGGTTCGCGCCCATGGTCCCGAAGAAGGGCGAGGAAATGCTCAAGTACCAGGAGGTCATGCAGCAGGCGCACGTGGAACTGGGCGTGCCGTTCCCCGGCAGCTTCTACGGCAACCTGCCGATGTACTGGACCAAGCGGGTCGGCGTGGGACTGGCCAACTGGGCGGTCAGCACGGACCCGGAGGTCAACCGGCGCACCCGCGAGCAATACATCGCCATGACGCAGATCTGCGCGGACAACGGCTGGACGGAGTACCGCGCGCCAGCCCCGGTCCACACGGAGATCATGAGCATCATCAACAACTGGAACGACGGCTCGCTGCTGACGCTCCACGAGGCGCTGAAGGACGCGGTGGATCCCAATGGGATTCTGTCGGCGGGCCGTTACGGAATCTGGCCGAGGCACATGCGTGAGGAGATGCGGGGTGCTTAGGTGGGTTCCAGTGCTCCGGTCAGTGGGGTCAATGCGCTCAATGCTACCCGGCATGTTGCTCGCCCTGGCGGCGCCCCTGGCGACGGCTCAGGACGCGCCGCCGGATCAGGGCAAGCAGGTATTCGACGCGTGGTGCGGTATCTGCCACGGACTGCCCAACGGCGCTTCCGGGGGCGGGACGGAAACGCTGGCCGCGCTCTACAGGGGTACGGAGATTCCAGCGCAGCTTGAGGATCGGGCCGATTTGACCGAGGAACTGGTGGTGACGTTGACGCGCGAGGGGCGCAACACGATGCCGAACTTCAGGAAGACGGAGATTTCGGATTCGGAGTTGGAGGCGCTGGTGGCTTATCTCGTCGGGGACGGCACGGAATAAGTTCCACGTCCGCCGCGAGTGCGGAACGGTTTCGTTGGATTGACGCCCCCCGTTCAGGCTCATGCCTCATTGGACAAGGCTCAGGGAGCCGGTCCCGGGAAACAAATGATAGAATCTGGCTCGAACGCTCCGGCCTGACGCCGTAATTTCCGTTCCCCGATCGAGGGCATTCGGCATGACCATGCAATTTGAACCATGTATCCGTACCACCTCCCGCTTCCGCGCCGCAACCGTCACGTTGCTGCCGCTGCTCGCCGCGCCGGCGGTCGGCGGCGCGCAGGAAGCGTCCGATGTCGCGCAGGTGCCGATCGAGGAGGTGGTCGTGGTCGGGACGCGGGCGCTGCCGCGCTCCATCGAGGACTCGTCGGTGCCGGTGGATGTCATCAGTAGCGAGGATTTCGAGGACCAGGCCGGCTTCGACATGTCCAACCTGATTCGCTCCACGGTGCCGTCCTTTCATGTGAGCGACAACCCCTCGCGGGACCTGGCGGCGCTGCTGCGTCCCGTGAACCTGCGCGGGCTGGCGCCGGACCACACGCTGGTGCTGATGAACAACAAGCGCCGGCACCGGGGATCGGTCATCCAGTGGATATCCAACGGCGCCTCCAACGGCGCCCAGGGGCCGGATATTTCGGCCATTCCCGCCATCGCCCTGCAGCGCATGGAGGTGCTGCGCGACGGTGCGGCGGCCCAGTACGGCTCCGACGCCATCGCCGGCGTGCTGAACTTTGTCCTGAAGGACGCGGACGAAGGCGTTGCCCTGGAAGCAAGGTACGGCGCGTATACGGAGCGGTCCGGCGAGGACATGACCACCATCGCCGCCAACGTCGGGATGCCGTTGACGGACAGCGGTTTCGCCAACTTCAGTTTCGAGTACGGAGAGTCCGCCCCGACCGACCGCAGCGTCCAGCACCGGGACGCGACCGCGTTGATCGATCTGGGCATTCCCAATGTCGCCGTACCGGCCAAACCCTGGGGATCGCCCACCGTCAACGACAGCATCAAGGCCGTGGCGAACATCGGTGTCGACCTGAGCGACAGCAACGAGCTTTACGCCTTCGGCAACTACGCAAGCCGCGAGGTATCGACGGCATTCTTCTTCCGCAGCCCGATGAACCGCAACGGCGTCTACAAGACCAGCGCCAACAAGTTCCTGGTCGGGGGCGAGGGCTGCGCGGCGAAATACGGCGACATCGATTCCACCGCGGACAACCTGCTTTCGTTCATTGACGCGGTGGTTGCCGACAACGGTTGTTTTTCGTTTGTCGAAATGCTCCCGGAAGGATTCTCGCCGCAGTTCGGCGCGACCCTGAGCGACTTCTCCGGTGTCGTCGGCGTGCGCGGCGAGCTGGCCAACGGCCTGATGTGGGACGTCTCGGCGAGCATCGGCGAAAACAGCCTGGCCGCCTTCAACCGCAACACGCTGAATGCATCGCTCGGCCCGGATACGCCGCGCGATTTCGACATCGGCGACTACACGCAGCGGGAAACCAACTTCAACGCCGATGTGGTCTACCCGGTCGATCTCGGCGGTTCGGACCTCAACGTCGCCGCCGGTTTCGAGGCGCGCACGGAGGAATTCCAGATCACCACCGGCGAACGCGCCTCTTGGGAGATAGGGCCGTACAGCCGGTACGGTTTCGCCTCGGGCTCCAACGGCTTCGGCGGTTTCAACCCGGCCGCGTCCGGCACCTGGGACCGCGGCAACGTCGCCGGTTACCTGGACCTGGAACTCAACGCCACGGAAGCCTGGCGCATCGGCGGCGCGGTGCGCTTCGAGGACTTCGACGGCTTCGGCGGCACGACGAACTTCAAGCTCGCCACGCACCTGCGCCTGTCGGACAGCTTCGCGCTGCGCGGCTCGACCGGCACGGGCTTCCGGGCGCCGACGCCGGGTCAGTCCAACGCCCGGAACCTTTCCACGGTGGTCAACGCCGTCACCAACGAGTTCGAGGAGCGTGGCACCATCGGCTCAACCCACCCCGTGGCGATGGCGCTCGGCGGACGCGAACTTCAGCCGGAGGAAAGCCGCAACCTGTCCGTGGGCGCGGTGTTCGCCGCCGCCAACGGCTTCAGCCTGACCGTGGACTGGTTCAGCATCGATATCGAGGACCGGATCGCGCTGTCGGGGCTGTTCAGCGTCACCGACGAAATCAAGCGGCGCCTGGTCGCCGACGGCGTTCCCGAGGCGAACGAATTCAATACCGTGCGCTATTTCACCAACGACTTCGACACGGAAACCAGCGGCATCGACGTGGTGGCCAGCCACGGCTGGGTCACGGCCAACGGCAACGCCGATCTGTTGTTCTCCTTCAACACCACCGACACCGAAGTCGTGGACTCTTCCAGCATCTCGGCCGGCACCATCAGGAACCTGGAACACGGCTGGCCGGAAACCCGCTACAACGTGACGTACCGCCAAAGCTTCAATCAATGGGACCTTGTGGCGCGCTACAGCTTCTTCGGCGACTGGTACGACGATCACGCAGGTGACGACTTCAGCGGCTACGGGCTCGCCGACGTGCAGGTGCGGTACAACTTCGCGAGCGGGCTTGCCGTCACGCTGGGCGCCGAAAACGCACTGGACCAGTACCCGGACGAGGCCATCAACTACGGCAACGGGCGCAGATACCCGCGCTACGCGCCGGCCGGACACAATGGTGCACTGGTCTTTGCAAAGGTGAACTACGCGATTCAGTAGCTGCGCTTGGCGGCCATGTGCCGGTACGGTCGATCTTGATCGTCACAAACGGGATTTCGAATTCCAACGACTGACACCTATAAAACAGAATTGACATACAACGATATCGTTGTATAGTTACTTACACAACATTTCGGAGTCGGCGGTTTCAAACTCGCGCTGCGCCAAAGCGATCCCGGCTGGCGTGAAAACTGGCGTCAGCACGGCGACACGTTTCTCACGCAAGCGCGCGAGACACGCGTCCCGATTCTGTTCATCGTCGATGAACTTCCCGACATGCTGCTCAACCTGTCCCGGGAGGATGAAGCCTTGCTGCGCGAATTCCTCGCCTGGTTTCGCACCCAACGACTGAATCCGGCGCCGGCCAGAGACTCAATCCGTTGGCTGGTTGGCGGTTCGGTCAATCTGGCAGGCACGCTTGACGCGCTCGGAATGGTGGATCTCATCAACGACCTTGATGACATACGTCTGCCTCCGCTCACTGGCGATGACATTGAAGCCTTTGTGCAGGACATGCTGGGCGGCCGAGGCGTTCGATTCGAGAAGGATGTTGCGCAACGGCTCAAAGCTCGCCTGGGTCGTCCCATCCCGCTGTTCATGCAGATGGCTACCCAGGACCTCTACCGGTTGTGGAAAAACGAGCAGCGCAAGATCGTCGCGGCGGATGTTGACACGATTTTTGACGCGTTGATTGTCAGTTCCGGCGCCCGCACCCGGTTGCAACACTTCTATTCGCGGATAAGGCAATACTACGCGGAACCAAAGCGCTCGATTGCCTACGCCTTGTTGAGTCAAATCAGCGTGAGTGAATCCGGGTTGGGGCGCGTAACCCTGTTGCAGGCAACAGATCGCCTGTTGCTGGACCTCGGCCATGAATTCCCGGGGCACCAACGCAGGCAGATGTTCAATCAGCTATTACTCGACCTGGAAAACGATTTCTACATCATCGAGGTCGAAGACGAGGTCTACGATTTCGCCAGCGGCGTGCTGAAATTGTGGTGGAGAAAGTACTATGCCTGAACCGGCCCATAGCACAAACATCGGGCTGTACCGATCAGGCGTCACCAGCCCGGAACGCTTGCGCCGAACCAGCGTTGGACGCGAGCGCATCCTCGACAATGCCATCGAATCCTTGCGTGGTTCAGTGGACAGAAAATCCAAACAGCACATGTTGTTTATCGGGCCGCGCGGGATTGGCAAGACCCACCTGCTCTCCTGCATTGAAGACACCGTTCAATCGGACGAAGCGCTCAGTGCCAGCGTCGTGGTTGTCCGGTTTCCGGAGGAATCGAATCAGACACGGTCCTTCGCCGATTTCCTGATCGGTATATGTCAGATCCTGAAAGATGTCCTTGAAGACGAACCGCAATGGACGGACTTGTTCGCGAGATTGCAGACCGAGGAAGACAACACCAGGGTGGTCGACACGCTGGTACCCGCAATTCGCCAACGGAATCGCCGTTGCGATCGCACTCTGCTCATCATGCTCGAAAATCTCGGCGAGATCCTTACCCGGCAAATTCGCAACAAGAACGACATCGCCTCGCTGCGCAAGTTTCTCATGGCCGACAACGGCTGCCTCCTGTTGGCCACCGCGCCGCTGCACTTCGACGGGATCACCGACGTTGGACAGCCGTTTTACGATTTTTTCGACATTCAGATTCTGGAGAATCTGAGCTTTGAAGAAACGGTCGAAGTCATCCGGCTGAATCTCGATTGGGATGGGCGCAAGGACATTGTAGACGGACATAAGTCGCGTCCAAACGTGAAGATGCGTGAAGATGCGTGAAGTGGCGTGATGAGGGTAGTGAAAACAACAGGTTAGGCGGACAACGAAAGACGCGGGGCCACGGGGGCGGCGGACAGAAGTCTTGTCAAAAGTGCGCGAAACACCCCCGGCGTGCTGCCGCGAAAACGAAGGAAATAGCGATTCGCGACGGGGGGTGTTTCGCCGTGAAAATGTAGGCGGGTCGAGGGGGTCAACCGCCGTGGGCTTTCACCCAGTTCATCGTCCGCCGTCCTCCGGTCGAGGTTCCACCCACCATGCACTGAGAGTGAGATTCGCGATCTTGGCGACGGTGGTCAGGCCGCCGGAAAGCCGTCCCATGTTCTGCCGCCCAACACGCGCCCGCTGATCTTCTTCCCGAACCGCCCCATCGGCGTGGAGCAGGAACCGCCGTTGAAGATTGATCTGGGCAGCTTGCCCTCCACACTCTCCACGGGCGCCCAGTCGCCCCACTGCTTGAAATGGAACGGCGTCCCGTGGGCGATGCACTGGTCTCGCAGGGAATGGAACCAAATCGGGTCGCTCGGTCTCGCCCGTGGACCACTCTCGCCCCCCGCGATGACCCAATCGACGGCTTTGCGGTCGAGCCAGCCGTCCAGATCGATCCCGTCGAGCAATGGCTCGCAGGACAAGAAACGGATACGCGCCGGTATCTCTTCGAGATACGGCAAGCGCTTGTCCACCCACCGCTGATTCTCGACGGTCGTCCCAAGCCAGACGTTGTGCGGCCAGTCGCCCTCCCATGGCGCCAGGCGCCGCGCCAGATGGGGACGCTTCGTCAGCAGCAGCCAGTCCAGGAACGGGGTTTCTTCGATAACCCGCCAAAGCCGCGCCCGCCACTCGGACAAGCCCTTCTTCCACTCGAAAACGTCCGCCATGGAAGCGCAAAAAACGCGGGCTCGCCTGCCGCCACGTTTGGCCGCCTCATTCCAGCGATGCGGCTGCCGCCAGTAAGCGTCGCTCATGAAGCGCCGCGGCCTGCCCGCGGTCCAAACGTCCAACCCCAGGCGTCTGGCCCACGCCTCGGCGTAGCAGTGGTCGCACGCCGGCGAGACCTTCACGCACCCCCACCAGGGATTGAAGGTGTGGTCCGTCCACTCGATCTTCGAATCACGCGCCATGACAGTCCCTCGCGTCGAATCTTACCGTGGCGCAACGGGCGGGATCGCGCCTTGCACGGGGCGTGCAACGGCGCCGCGCCGGTGGGGTGCGCGGCCCTGTGCGTTCAAACGAGCACGGAGCCGTCCTCGTCGTAGAGTCTCTCGCCGGTGCCGCCGGGCGGCAGGCCGACGCCGTCGAAGACCGCGGGCAGGGTGGAGCGCAGCGGCTCGTCGAGGGCGGGCTGGTAGACGGTCCAGAGCACGGCGAGGAACTGGGCGGGGTCGTGGGCGGGGTCGTCGAGGTCCCAGGCGAGGCCCGTGTCGCCCACCGTCACCGGCTTGTCGGCGGCGAACACGCGCCGGAAGCTGCCGACATTGTAATGGTCGCCGTCGACGGTGCCGGCCTCGTCGTCCCAGACGATCGATCGCGGCTCGCGGCCGCGCATGTAGTCGGGGATCATGATGGTGTGGACGGCCATTCAGGGATCGTAATGGAAAAGGACGCCCAACACCAAATCCAGCATCTCCGGGTCGTCGCGCGCCATTGTCCGAAGGCAATCCTCCCCCCAGACCGGGTGGAAGGTCATCTGCATGGCCATGGTGAGGACCTCGAGCGGCGACTCGTCGTCGCCGTATTCACGGCCGGCGTAGGCCCGGATGTACTGGTCTTTGCGGCCGATCTCCTTCGGGCCGCCGCCCACGACGACGCGCGCCTCGCCGGCTGTCCGGCGCCGGTGCAGCTGCCGGAACAAGCCGTCCAGCCCCGGCATCGTGCTCTGCAGGTGGTGGAGGTACTCGTGGAGCGGGTTGCCGATGTCCTTCGCCACGCTGATCTCGGCCCGCCCGGTCGGTCCGAATGGACGCCGGAAGCCGCGCCTGGAGGCCTTGATGGCGTTGAGCGGCAGCGTGTTTCCGGAGCGCACCCAGGACGCGGGCAGTTCCTCCGCCGCGGCGCGCAGCCGCCTGGCCGTCCGGCCGCCCCGGGGGCCCACGCCGATGTCGGCGGCGACGGTGCCGGCGCCGCGTTCCTCGCGCAGCCGCCGGCGGAGATCGCGGCGGAACCGGTCGGGGAAGTCCGCGGCCTCGGCGCCGCCGGCGGCCCGCACCATCGCCTCGCGCGCGCCGCGGCCCATGTCGATCCAGTCGCCGAGCCCGCGCGCCCGCGCCGCGGCCGCCAAGGGCGCCGGCGCCGCGGCGATCTTGCGCTCCAGAATCTTTCTGGCCTCCGCCGCGGGCCGGAGCAGCCCGACATTGTGGCCGAACCCCGGGTCGATTCCGACGGGCACGTCGAGCGTCTCCCCGGTGATCTCGTTGAGCCAGGGAAAGGTCTGTCCGGAGCCATCCGGCGGGCCGTCCGACGGCTTCAGCCCGAACTCCTCCAGATCCGCGTCGGAGAGCTGGATCACCCTGCAGCGGCAGCGCCAGCCGTTGGGCGGGTAGTGCGTGCGCCAGAAGGGGTCGTCGTGGCGCAGCACGGTGCGGTCCCAGGCCAGGTGCGCCGGGCGGGTGCGGGAGTCGTTGACGGCGTCGTACATCAGCCACGGCGCGCGCGCGGCCTCGCGCTCGATCATCTCCCAGCGCCCCTTGGCGTAGGACATGCGGATGTTGGTGTCGAAGATGATGCGCAGTCGGCGGGTCGATCCGAGCTTCCCGCCCCACCAGCCTTTCGAGCGCAGCAGCGGCTCCAGTTCCTTCTGGAAGTCCCCGAACGTGATGCCCCCGGCGATGGCCTTGTCCACGGACGCGCGGATGTCCTGGAGAATGTCCAGGCGCATCGCCTTGGCGACGGTGAAGGAGCGCAGGTGGGTGGCGGCGTCGGTCTCTCGCCAGTCGTAGCCGGCGTGAAAGCCCTTGGCGCGGAAGTGCTCGACGGCCTCGGCCGGCGGGAGGTTCAGGATTTCGGGCTCGGGCATGGGCCTATTGGAGGGGGGGCGGCCGAATATGCGTTTTGCGCATGCGCGGCCACTCCGGAGCGCCGTTGAAGGTCGCGATCCAGACCGGATCCGAGTCATTTTGTGAAAACGGATGCGTTTTGCGCATGACCTCGACCCGGCCCCTATTCGAGCCCCGCGCCGCCGGACAGGTGCGCGGAGAACGTCATGCGGCGCAGTGTCTCCACCACGGTGGCGTCGTCCATGCGGCCGAACAGATCGGGCAGGCGATCGCGCCAGTCCTCGATGCTCTCACCGCGATCGAGCGCGGCGGCCGCCTCGGCCAGCACCGGCCCGACCGCGGGCTCCATGAGGTTCGCCCAGCCGCCGCCCCGGACCAGTTCGTCGACGGCGGCATCGATCGCGTCTCCGTCGGCGCCGGCCCCGGCCAGGGCGCGCACGAGGGACGCGGCGCGCGCGGCGGCCATTTCGTTGGCCTCATCGTCCCCGTCCTCTTCCTCCTCGTTGGGCGGCGTCTCTTGCTCTTCCTCCGTTTCCACCTTCGGCGGTCCCGGCCGGGGCGCCTCCTCCCACTCCCCGCCGTAGACGTCCATGACGTGCCGGGCGGTGGGCCGCAGGCCCGTGGTCCGGGAAATGACCTCCTCGCGCTTGGCGCGCGCGTCCAGGTCCTCGCGCGGATCCGCGTCGTGGCGGATCCTCGGCACGGCCGCGGTGGGGAAGTTCCACCGCGTCAACCAGGCTGAGATGGTGGCGTTGAGCGCCTCGTCGAGCAGCCGGCAGTCCGACGCCACGGTCTCGTCGCGCACGTCCTTCTGCACTTCGGCCGTGCCGCGCCACGGTCCCTGGTCGGTGGTGGAGGACTGGCCGAGGATGGTGGTGGTGATGGCGTGGTCGAGGTATTTGATGAACGACTCGAAATCCATCCCGCCGCTGCCGCCGGAGCGCTGCGCGGTCGCCAGCAGCTCCACCGTCTGGTCCTCGGGTATGGCGATGCCGGCGCCGGTGGCGAGCGACTGGATGATGGCGAGCAGCTTTTTCTGCTCGCCCGCGGTGGCGCCCTTCGGGTAGGTGCCCTTGGCCGTGGGCGCGCCGAACTTCTCGAGCGCCACCGCCCAGAACTTCCACCCGTGACGCTTGAACCACACCGGCCAGTAGCACCACCGGGCAAGTCCCGGCGCGTAGGGCAGGTCCCGGTGTTCGCCGGGCCGGGCCAGCGTCACGAACTTGCCGTGCGGCACCGGCTCGCCCTGGGGCGCGGCGTAGGTGCGCAGCAGCAGCCCGCCCCGCGTCGACCACGTGAACCGGTCGAGCGAGCGCACGACGAGGTCCTGGAGCACCACGCGATCATCGTCCCGCGCCCACAACGCCTCGCCCACGGCCCAGCCGTACCACACCCCGTGCAGCAGCTGGCGGGAGGTTTCCTCGAAGCCGATTCCGGCGAGCTGCCCGGCCAGATCCTCGGCGGCGGCGCGGTCCACGGCGGACTCCCCGCCCGGCTCGACCTCCCAGGGCCTGGAGATCGCGGCGTTGAGCCGCTGGTCCAGCGCGGCGGCGCAGCGCTCGTCGCGCAGCACGTTGCGGTACGTCTGGAGCGCGTGCGTGTCGTCGCTGAGGTGGTCGTAGGCATAGCGGGCCTCGGCCGTCGGATCGAGCGGCAGCTCGCCTATGTAGGGCGCGAGCATGGCGCCGACGCCGGAACCGGCGACCTCCCCGGCCGGCGGCGTCGCCGGCGTGCGTCGAAACAGTGAAGCGAACGAAAAACGGGCCATCAGTGGTACCCTCCGAGCTCCCGGGCGTCGCCGTGCACGACGCCCAGGCCGTGGTCGATGTTTTCCTTCGCCTCCGCCCTCGAGGACGGATTGGCGAAGGCGCCGAACGCCTCGCGCGGCGGCAGCGCATGGCCCTCCACCGGGCCGGCGGCGCCGGCCGCCGCGGCCGCCATGAGCGCCAGCGCCCAGAAGCGGTCGGCGTGGCCGTCCTCGGTCTCCTCGGCCAGCAGCCGGATCTGGCCGGTGGGACCGGCGATCTTCCGCACCGAGTGAAGATCCGAGCGCAGCGCGGCGTTGCCGGCCGGTATCCGGATCGTGCGGTCCTCGAACCGCTCCTTCAGGCAGGTGGCCATGTGAAGCTTCGACGCCTGGCTGAACAGAATGCCCTCCACACGGCTCTTGCCGTATCGGCCCTCGGCGTCCTCGACCGGCTTCTCGCCCATGCCGGTCTGGTCCATGGCGATGCGCACCGCGCGATAGCGGTCCACCAATTCGTCCAGCGCCTCGTCCTGCTCGGCAAACGTCGCCCGTTGCAGTTCCCGGATCTCGCGCACCCAGGCGACGTCGCCGATCATCTCGGTCGCGGCCGCGCACCACAGGTGGCGGCGGCGCCCGATGTCGTTGCCGATGTGGCACAGCCCGCCGCCGTACAACTCCGGGCGTCCCGCCTGCGGGCTCTCGCAGGCGTCGATTAGGTCGTAGGGCAACCAGGCGCTGGCCTCGTCCAGCCATTCGCAGAGGTACTCCTGGCGCCACAGGTCCTCGTCCGCCAGCCCCGCCCGCAGCTCCCCGGCGTCGACCGGCAACCCGCCCTCGACGGCGCGGTGAATGTCGACCACGTGTTTCGACCACTGGGCGGTGTCGCTCGTCATGAGTTCGTAGAACTTGCCGGACTTGCCCCTGGGGGTGGACGTGATGCGTATCTTCCACCCATGGGTGATGGAGGGAAACAGCGCGCCCCATATTTCCCGGCTCGACTGGTGGATGGCGAATTCGTCCAGGTAGACGTTGCGCGAGTAGCCGCGCGCGGTGTCGGGGTTGGCGGGCAGCGCCGTGACGCGGTTGCCGCCGCCGGCGTCCCATTCGTTGGCAAGATAGCGCTGGCCCTCGATCTCAAGCTCGTATTCCGACTCCTCGATCACCAGGCCGTACGCCTTCGCGTGCGTCTGGATGCCGGCGCGCATCGCTTCCCTCGCCTGGCGGTCGCCGCGCGACAGCACAAGCCACGGGGACGCGCGATCCTGCGCCCGCGCCGCCATCATGTCGTCGACAATCTCGAGCGTGGTGGCGAACGTCTTGCCGACCTGGCGCGACCACATGCCGATCTTGAATCGGCTCTTGTCCCTGTACCAGGCGTGCTGGTAGTCGTAGAGCGGAACGGCGGGCGCACGATCAGTCATCGATGATGCCGTAGATGTCGCGCCGGACCCGGCGGATGACTTCCATGGGATCGGCGCCGGCCGAGGCGTCCTTTTCGGCGGCGGCGAGCGTCGCTGCCGCGGCCCGCAGCGCCTTCCTGCGCTCCTCGCGCAGGCGCGTGCCCGCCCGCGCGGCGTCGGCCACCGAGCGGGCCGCGCCGGCCAGCGCCTTGAGGTCCGTGTCCTCCTCCTCGCTGGCGCGGACCAGGACGGTGAAAATCCGCTCCTGGATCATGCGCAGCGTGACCTCGGAGAACGCGCCGTCGTCGTCGGGCACCGCGGCCCGCAGCGCCAGCGCCGCGTCGGTCGAGAGCCGCAGGTCCTCGATGCGCCGCTCGATTTTTTTCCCGTGCCGGTGCACCGCGGCGTGCGAAATGCCGTAGCCCTGCGCCGTCAGCCAGCCCGCGAGCTCGACGTAGCCGGAAAACCCGCGTTCTATCAGCCGCCGATCCAGTTCCTCGCGTACCTCCACCGGCAGCATCTCGACCTTCGAGGGCGCGGGCATGTCACTCCCCGCAGTGCGGATCGAGAAACGGCGGGCGGGTGATGCCGGGCTCCACTTCCACCTCGTAGTCCACGACGTCGCGGCCAGGCCGGGTGAGCTTGGCGCGCCAGGCGCGGATATCGGAGCGCTCGGTCTCGATCAGCCCGCGCGCCTCGAGGTAGTCGAACTCCGTGCGGATGCGCTCGGCGGTCACGCCGATGTATTCGGCGCGGGCCACGTCCAGGCACAGACATCCTCGAAACCTACGATGACATGCGTCCCCGGCTGCAGTCGCTCTACCGGATGACGGGGGGAAACCCGCGCCTTACGATGATGCTCTACGAACTGATCGCCCACGAATCGGTCGCGAATGTGCAGGATCAGTTCCACCTTCTGCTCGACAGGATATCGCCGTTCTATCAGAGCCGACTGAACGACCTGCCGCCCGCTCAACGAGCGCTGCTGGAATGCCTGGCCAGCATGCGCGACCAGGAGAAGACACCAGCCGCCATTGCTGCGCGAATGCGCATGAGCCAACAGGAGACTTCGTCGCTTCTCAAACGTCTCTCCGACGCCCACTACCTGCGCGTCGCCCAACACCCGCGAGACAAGCGCTCGCGTCTTTACACGATCCGCGAGGGTTTCTTCGATATCTGGCTCGCAATGAATCTTTCCCGCAGTGCGCGCAAACGCCTGCCGTTTCTGCTCGAGTTCTTCAACCTCTTCTACGCAAGCGTCGATGCACGCGAACAGAAGCGCCGCCTGTTGCGCGAGAAACTCAATGCGGAGGGCAGCGTCGATGCAGAAGAAACTCTCGACTATCTTTGCGAAGTCGAGGAAATGATCGCAGTTTGGGAAATGCACCGAGGCGGCGACATTGAAGAGTTTGCCTATCGGCTCACAGATATGGGGAAAGGGCTGACGCAACGCACGTTTTCCGAGACCAGACTCAGCTTCCTGCAAGATACGCTTGATACCATCAGCGATCGCGAAGAGCGGGTCATGGGACCAGAAGTGTCGGGGTAAGTCGCTGGCGGTCGGGCCCGGAGACTGTCGGTCGGAGTCAAACGCTGTCGATATACTCGCGCATCATCGCCTTGGCGGCCTCGTCGGGCATCCGGCCGAACGCCGTGCCGGCATTTTCGGTCATGTGGACGGGATTGCTGGTCTCCGTCAGCACGCAGGTCACGGTGGGATGAGCCAGGATGTACTTCAGCGAGAATTGGGCCCAGCTTCCGCAGTCGAACTCCGCTGTCCAGTCGGGTAGCGGCACGCCTTCGAGCCGGTCGAAGTAGGAGCCGTTCATGAACGGGCGGTTGATCAGCACGCCCAGGCCCATGTCCGCGGCCAGGGGCAGCAGCCGCTCCTCCGCCCGCCGTTCGGTGATGGAATAGTTGATCTGGATGAAGTCCGGCGTTTCCCGCTGCAGGAACGCCTCCAGTTGCTCGTAAAGCCCATACTGGGACACCGTGACGCCGATATAGCGGGCATCGCCCGCCGCCTTCCAGTCCTGGAGGTTGGGCCACTGCACGTCCAGGTCGGCAAGGCTCATGATCTGGGCCAGGTCCAGGGTCTGGCGGCCGTACACTTCCTGGGTCTGGCGGAACTGTTCGATCCCGGCTTCCTTGCCCGTGCGGTCGATCTTGGTCGTCACGAAGAGGCTGTCCTGCAAGTCGGGTTCCGCAAGCACTTGTCCCAGACCGGTGTCATCGGTGACGTCCCTCGGCCAGGTGTCGACCACGCTGCCGCCTCGCGCGCGCAGCGCCCGAAGCACCGCGGCCAGGGGTTCGGTGCCGTGTTCGGAGACTTCCGATACCACCTTGCTGGAGCCGAGCCCCACGATCGGGAGCATCTCTCCGGTGGAAGGAATCGGGCGCCGGGGCATCGTTTCCTGGCCCAGCGCGGTTTTCACACCGAACGCCGATAACGCGGCAGCCGCCGACGAAGCCGCGAGAAACTCGCGTCGATTGGTTGTCAGGGTCATTTCACTCTCCTCGCAAGTACTTGCAGATCCGCGCAAATGGCGGCGGTCGCTGACTGGATGCGATATCCGGCAAAACAGGCCTTCTACTTCAGATGCTCATCGAAAAACGCGATGGAATCGGCCACGACTTCAAGCTGGACAGGGTCCGGTTCGTACGTGCCGTCCGCGTTGCGCTCCACATAGGCAAAACCATGCAGTTCGTGGTCGTAGCTCTTCCATTGCACGTCCTTGCCGGCTTCTTCCAGCAGTTCGTAATTGAGCCTGAAGACGTCCTGGTTGTGATCCCGGTCGCGGCCCTGCACGAAGATCGGCAGACCGATGGGCCCGATGCGCGCCATGGCCAGGTCCTTGTCGATGCGCTGGCGGGTCGCTTCCACATCGGCCGCCAGTTTCTCCGCATCGTACCCGGCCGCGGTCTCGGGCTCGTCGCGGTCGGCCGGCGCGGTAGTATCCATCGCGCCCACCGAAAGGAAGGCCGCCGAGGCCGGCTCGCTGGCGATCGCCGCGGCGATGCCACCGTAGACGCTGGCCATCTTCATCAGCATCTCCCCACCGTGGCTCATCCCCATGTAGCCGACCCGGTCGGCGTCGATTTCGGGCAGCGACTTGACGTATTCGATGGTTGCGATGACGTCTTCGTATTCGAACGGCGGGCGATTCAACACGGCGCGTCCGGACCAGGGTCGGTCCGAGAGCAGCGTACCGTCATAGGGCGGCGACTCGACTTCGGAACGGTAGCGCAGCCAGGCGACAGCGTAGCCCGCGTCCAGGAATTGCTCCTGGCTCCAGCTCCGGTTGTGGCTGTAGTGGCGGACATAGCCCAGGCCCTCGCCGCCGTTTCCAGAGGCGAACAACACGATGGGGAAAGGCCCATCGCCCTCGGGCACGCGCAGGCCGATGGCCGTGTACAGCCCGTCATGGGTCGCCACCAGGTGATAGGTGACCGGCAGGGCCGATCCTGCGATCTCTTCGGTGTCGTAAACGAGACCGGTCTGGGCTTTCGCTACCGGGCACAACAGCACGGCGGTTGCGGCGGCAACCAGGGCGGATGACACAGGGGCGCCATTCCGGGAGAATCGTGTTTGCGAACGAGTCATGTTCATTTCCTCATTTTCTTGTTGTGATCGCTTCTTGTCGTCATCGGCCCCGTGGAACGGGTCCGCATCCATACCAACTCTACTATCCGAAGCGTCCCGGTCCAACAACAAGCCAGCCGGGACAGCGTTAACGTTTTTTCAGGCTACACTGAGGGGCATGCGTTGCGCGTGCAAGGGAATCCGACGGCGGCGGCTTTGGCCCGCCGCGCTGTCGCTGCTCTGGCTGTTGCCGGCCGCCACCGCGAGCGCCCAGCAGACCGTGCCGCTCACGGTCGTCAGCGGTTATCCGCCCACCGCCCTGTGGGTGGAAACCTTCCTCACCCACTTCATCCCCGAAGCGGACCGGCTGCTCGGCGCCGAGGGACGCTACGAGATTGACTGGAACACCCCTCTCGGCAGTCTGACGCGGCCCAGCGGCGCGTTCGAGGCCGTCCAGTACGGCGTCGCCGACATCGGCATCATCACGACGCCGTTTCACGCTGACAAGATCCCGTTCTACAACATCAGCTACGTCACACCGTTCGTGACCACCGACATCGGACTCGTGGTGCGCACCGTCAGCGAACTTCACGACCGCTACCCCGCACTTGCCGAGTTGTGGAGCGATTACCGGCAGGTCTACCTGGTCGCTGCAGGACTGGTGGATTCCTACCACGCGCTGATGAACCGGCCCATCGGAACGCTCGACGAGTTCCGGGGACTGAAGATGTCCGGAATCGGCATGAACCTGCTCTATTTCGAAGGCGTGGGCGCGGTCGGGGTGCCCAGCCCGCTCGTGGACTTCTACACCAACCTGTCCACGGGCCTGACCGACGGCGCCATCGTCTGGCCGGAGGCGATCATCTCCTACAAGCTCCACGAGGTCGGCCCCTACCTCGTGGATGCGCGTCTTGGAGCGGTAAGTTCGGTCGCGCTGAGCGCCAACGAACGCACCTGGAACCGGCTGCCCGAAGAGGTGCGCCACGCTCTGCGCGCCGCGGCGCAAGTCTATCGCGATGCGCTTGCACGGGAGACCGTCCGCAGAAGCGAGCGGGCGATGGCATCCTTCCGGACGCTGGGCGGGACCATCGTCCGGCTCTCCGACGACCAGCGCCGCGCGTGGGCCGCTTCCGTCCCCGACCTGGCCGGCGCCTGGGTGGCCGACATCGAGCGTCGCGGCCTCCCCGGCCGCGAACTCCTCTCGGCCTACATGGCCACCATGCGAGAGAACGACCAGCCCATAATGCGCCACTGGGACGCGGAATAACCGAGGCGTAGCGGAGGTGTGTGCGGGCAGCCCTTTTTCGCGTCGTGGGCTCGGCGCGGGGCCATGGAAGGCCAGGAGCGCCGAGCCCCGATAGGAGTTTTCGCCCCGGCGACCGGCGCGCTGCCGCACAGGGAAAAGGGTTTTTCCATGCAAGCCCGCCAGGGATGGCGGGCGAGTTTTAGCGAAAAAGGGCTGCCCGCACACGCCTCCGCGGTACACGAGCGACACCCCCGACCGTATCAGGCGGTCGAACGTGTCAGACAGTCCAACGTGTCAGGCAGTCGAAAACGTCGGCCAGTAGAGCGCCAGCAGGTATCCGACGATCACGATGGCGAACAACGATAGCAGGCAGGCCCAGAAGCCCTTGACGGCCATTGTTCTCAGGTTGATTCCGTAACCCGCCGCCACCGCCGGACCGCCCGCCGATGTCGGCAGCATGTAGCCGCAGTTGCCCACCGCGGCGACGATGTAGACGAAGGGCAGCGGGTTCATTTCGAGGCTCTGGAAGGTGCTGATGGTAATGGGCACGATGATCGCCACGGCTGCGGTGTTGTTGGTGATCTGGGTCAGCAGCAGCGTCAGGCCCGCGAACACCAGCACGGCGAGGAATCCCCCACCGCTGGCATAGGGCAGCAGGGCGTCGGCGATGTAGCCGGCCGTACCGGTCTCGCCGAGCACACGGCCCAGCGCGGTGCCGCCGGCGAATAGGTAGAACAGCCCCCACATCATCCGCTTCTGGGCGTATTCCCAGGTCATCAGGTTTTCGCCCTGTGGACGCAGCAGAAAACACACGATGGCGCAGATCAGGAACGCGTACGCCGGCGTCAGCGCCGGGAAAACGGCTGCGTACAGCGGGCGCGTGAAGGCGAGCAGCGCAGCGATCGCGAACAGCACGAACCCCCACTTTTCCTGAACGCTCATGGGGCCCAGCGACTTGAGTTCTCCCATGAAGAAGTCCCGCGTGCCCTCAACCTCGCCGATCTCGGGCTTGAACGCGAACCGCACGTAGAGAAACGTCACCAGCATCACGGCGAGGCTCAGGGGCACGAAGCGCACCACCCAGGTCGCGAACAGGAACTCCTCGCCCGTGACCAGTTCCTGGATGTACTCCATGGCCAGCAAATTCGGCGCCCCGGCCAGCGGCGTCATGGCGCCGCCGGCGCTGGTGCCCCAGGCCACCGCGATCACCAGCGCGGTGCCCAGGTTGCTTTCCCACAGGTCTTCGATGCCTATGTAACGCAGCATGGCCACGACAATGGGGATCATGGTCGCCGCGACAATGGTATTGGGCAGGAAGGCGCTCAGGAACATGCCGATGGCAAACCACGACATGATCTGGCGCGTGGTATTGGTGCCGACGCCGATCAGCGAACCCAGGGCGATGCGCCGGTCCAACCCCCACCGCGTCCAGCAGGTGGTGAGCACGTTGGCCGACAGCAGCAGGATGACCAGCTCCGCCGCGTACGCCGGCAGGATTCGGTCCATGGGCGCGAAATCGAATATCGCCACCGTGGCAAGCGGCAGAAACCCGGTGACGGCCAGATGCACCGGGCGGGTGATCCACCACAGCGCCATCCAGAACAGCAGCCCGAGGCTGCAGCGGATATCGTAGGGCAGCCCGCCAAGGGGCAGCAGCAACAGGGCCGCGAACACCGCAGGCCCCGCGATCACGTAGATTGTTCTGCGCCCGTCATCCATCGCCGCACCCGTTGGTTGCCTATTTTCCCGGGATCTGCCCGGGCGTGTAGCGTCAGGCTCCCGGTGGCCCCTTAGTAGACAGGCACCGTGGCGCGGTCGCCGAAGGCCGCGTCGCCGGTGACGATGAATTCGGAATGCGTGTCCTGAGCGTGGGCTGCGAACGTGACGGTGATGCCGACGATAGCGGAAAGCGCCGTCCCGGCCCAGATGCCGGATTGCTCATGTCTCATGATGATGCTCCTCATTATTGTTCTATCGCTGGAGATTGCCGACCGGATCGGCGCTACAATCGAGAGAAAACCGAGAACAGCGAGAATACTACCCATGAACAGCGCATTCCGCACCCGTCCGTCAGCCATTTTCCCTGCCATTGTGCTTGTGGCGTCAAGCATCGTGGGACAATCGGCGCTACCGCAGACCCTGGTGATCCAGGGCGGCACCCTGATCGACGGCAACGGCGGCACGCCGGTGGAGGACGCCGTCGTGGTTGTCGACGGCAACCGGATCGAGAGCGTTTCCAGCGGCGACGCCGCGTCCGCCGACGATGAGGCCACGGTGATCGACGCCGCCGGCAAGTTCATCGTGCCGGGCCTGTGGGACTCCCAGGTCAGCTATAGCTGGTACTACGGCGAGATCATGCTCAACTACGGCATCACCTCGACCATCGACGTGGGCAATTCCGGGGAGGTCGCCATCGCGCACCGGGATGCGGTGCACGCGGGCCACCTGCGCGCACCGCGCACCTATTCCGGGGTTTCGCGCCTCAACCGGATCCCCGACGGCGGCACGGGGCTGGAAACCGTCCTCACCCCGGCCCGCGACCCGCACTCCGTGGACGAGGCCCGGGAACTGGCCCGGGCCTTCATCGAGGCCGGCGCGGACGCGCTGATGTTCAACGACGGTTCGCTGCCGATGGAGTACTACATCGCCGGCATCGAGGAAGCCGACCGCACCGGCACCCCCGTCTTCACGCGGTCCTACGGCCCGGTGTACGGTCCATGGGAGGCGGTCGAGCGCACCTCGCACAACCTGCCCCATTCGGCGGGCATCTGGGCCGCGGTCACCGATCCGGCGCCGGGTCCGGACGACCCGCGCGACTGGCTGGACATGTACGCCGACATGGACGATGAGCGCGCCCGGGCACTCATCGAGCGCCTGGTGGCCAACAACACCGCGCTGACGCCGACCTTCATGGCCAACTTCAGGGGTTATCCGGCGGGCTGGGCGGAGTTCGAGGCGCGCGACCGCGCGTTCTTCGACGAGGCGGATCCGAACCTCATGGCCTACTACCCGCCGGCCCGCAGGCAGGCGGCGCTGGCCTTCTACGGGCAGCGCGGGCCGCCCTGGAGCGTGGGCGACGAGGCCGCCCGGCAGCGCAAGATGGAAGGATTTCAGAACGCGCTGCGATTCCACAAGATGTTCGTCGACGCCGGCGGACGCCTGGCGCCGGGCGCCAACACCAACCCTTCCCGGGTGCCGGGCGAGAACCTGCACCACGAGATCGCCGTCTTCGTCGAGGCCGGCGTGACCCCGATGCAGATCCTCCAGGGCGCCACCCGGTGGTCGGCCGAAATGCTGCTGCTCGGTGAAGAGATCGGCACGGTGGAGGCCGGCAAGCTCGCCGACATCATCATCGTCGACGAGGACCCGCTTCAAGACATCGCCAACCTGCGCGCCATCGATACGGTGATCATGAACGGCAGGGTGGTGGAACGCGGCTACGACATCGGCTACCACGACCCCTACCGGCGCAATTCCGAGCTCAACCCGCCCGTGGAGTCCCTGCACTGGGTGGTGGCGTTCCGCGACGCGAGTTTCAACAAGCGCGGTTTCCGCTACGTGGGGCGCCCGCCGGGTGGGCCGGGGACCCCTCTGCCCAATCCCGTGGAAGCGCCGCAGCCGGCCATCGAGACGATCGCGCCGGTGATGGTGACCGCGGGCGACCCGACCACCACCGTGACGCTGACGGGCTTCAACTTCGTGCGCAGGTCACGGGTCTACTACAACGGTACGCCGGTCCCTTACCGGGCGCTGAGCCCGACGCAACTGGAAGTCACCATCGATTCGAGCCTGCTGCATCAGCCCGGCTGGTCCGACATCGTGGTGGTCAACCCCGAGCCGCTCAACCCGGAACTGGGCTACCCGTGGGGCAACGGCACCTCGAACAAGGCGCACCTGGTGGTCAGGTTCCCCGACTAGGGCGGCAGGCGCCGCCTGGACATTGCAATACTGGATATGGGTGCGTCAGTTGCGTGCAGCGCGGCGATTGTCCAGGCAGAATGAATCCCAGGCGTGGGCTGCGATGAGCAGGCAGAAGTACAGCGTGTAGTGCATGTTATTGCCGGCCGTGGCCCAGTCCTGCCGAGTGGTGTTGCCGAACAGCAGCGCCAGCATCATCAGCGCGCCGCCCACGCAGCTCCACCATGTGAACAGCCCCAGCGTCAGCAGGGCGCCGAGCGCCAGCTCGTAATACGGCAGTACGTGGAGGAAGATCCGGACCCAGATTTCCGGCAGAAAGGAATCGCTGAAGGTGGCCACCAGCCCCTCGACCCAGGCGCCGGTGTCGTTGATGATCCGCATGAAGCCATGAAAGAACATGTTGACCCCGAGCGTGATGCGAAACAGTGCGTAGGCCATTCGATAGCTTGTCTCCGGATTCATTGCGGCTCCTCCAGGGTGGTCTTCGCGCCCATCCCGACCTCGGTCGCACGGGCGCCCCGCCGCAAGCTTCCCCCGCTGCACGTCCGCGGTCAAGCGTGCGATACGGTAAATTGATATGCTGTCGTTCAGCAGAAGAACAATGGCGCGCACCGTACGAAGAACGCGATCGGAACGAAACTCCGGTGCCCGGATGCACTGGATCGTGGGGTTCGCGCTGTGGCTGGCCGCATCCCACGCCGCGGCGCACCACGCCAACTCCGCCTACGACCGCACGACGACCACGCGCATCAGCGGAATCGTCACCCGTTGGCAGTTCATCAACCCCCACGCGGGTCTCTGGGTCGACGTCGAGGACGCCGAAGGCCGGGTCACGGCGTGGTCGGCGGAGTTTCAGGGGACGCTGGACCTCTATCGCCACTTCCGGTTCAATAAGGATACTTTCCTTCCGGGCGATGCCATCGCCATCGTCGGACACCCGGCCCGGAACGGCGATCCGACCATGAGTACGCGGATCGTGATCTTTGCCGACGGCCGGGAAGTGGATGTCAGGAGCGCACCGGACTAGTGTCGAGTCAAGCCTGTTCTGTCGCATCGGCGATAGCCACGCGGTTCGTGGCAAGGCGCGTCCCGCCGGCAATATCGGGAGTATTAACAATGGACGCAACGCAGCCACGGGCCGTGTGGCTATCGCCCTTCGGGAGCTCGCCAGGAGATTTGGAGGCCGGCCGATGCTGAGGACGACGTTTGTTTCACCGTGGGCCGCGGCCGCCTTGCTGGCCGCCGTGGCGGCAGCCGGCCTGTACCCCCCTGCAGGCGGCGGTCAGGAGGCCGGCCCGCCGGATCTTTCCGGCGTCTGGCAACGCGACTTCCCCGGCATGGACCCGCTGATCCCCGACCCGCCCATGACCGAGTGGGGGCAGGAGCGCTTCGACGCCGCCAAGCCCATCCACGGTCCGCGGACCACATCGGCGACCGAAGCCAATGCCGCCGAGCTGAGGTGCCTGCCCATGGGGTTCCCGGCGACCTACTACCGCCCGCGGCCCTTCGAGATCGTCCAGCTTCCCGGCCGCGCGGTCATGCTGTTCGAGGTGGATCACTTCTGGCGCATCATCCATATGGACGGGCGGGATTTCCCGGAAGTCCCGCTGCACACCTGGAACGGCTACTCCATCGGCCACTACGAGGGCGATACGCTGGTGATCGAGACACGCGACTTCATCGGCTGGGAATCGGAGAACCAGCAACGCTGGGTCGACCGCATCGGGCATCCCTTCAGCGACGAACTGCGGCTCATCGAACGCATCCGGCGCGTGGACGAAAACACGCTCGTGAACGAAGTGACCATCGACGACCCGGTCGCCTACGAACGCCTGTTCACCGGCACGCTGAACTTCCGGCTCCGGGACTTCGAACTCGCCGAATTCATCTGCAATGAACTGATGCTCTCGGAACTGCCCGAAATGAGGCCCGGACAGGAATGAATACCCCGAAGAACGATACCGTGACATCGAGACAACCCCTTCTCCCCAGCCTCGCGTTGTTCGCGAGCCTGTTCGCCGCGCTGCCCGCTGGGTCGCACCACGCCAACTCGGCCTTCGACCGGGAGCGCTCGATTTCGGTGTCGGGCGTGGTCTCGCGCTGGCAATTCATCAACCCCCATGTCGGCATCTGGATCGAGGCGACCGACGGCAGCGGCGTTACCCGCGAATGGGCGGGGGAGTTCCAGAGCGTCCAGGACCTCTACCGGATGTTCGGCTGGAACAAGGACACGTTCAGACCGGGAGATTCGGTCACCCTCATCGGCAACCCCGACCACAGGCCGGACCACTACGCCATGTGGGTCGAAGCGGTCATCCTCGCCGACGGAACGGAGGTCAACGTCCGCAACAATCCATAGCCCGGCGCCGCCCGGCGTCACGCGGGCTCAAAAAACGGCGTGCGCGCCGCAAGCGCTGCCCACCCAGGAGGACAACAATGTACAAATCAACCACCGCCCTGCTCGCTTCCGCCCTGCTGTGCGCCGGCGCCGGCGCCGGCGCCCAGGCCCCCGAGTACAAGTTCGATGCCGAGTGGCCGAAGCTGCCGCTGCCCAACAAGTGGTGGATGCAGGGCGTCACCGGCTTGTACGTCGACCACGAGGACACCATCTGGGTGCTGAACCGCCCCAGCAACCTCAACAACACCGAGGACTACGCGCAACTGGACCCGCCCACGGGCGAATGCTGCGTGGCGCCGCCGGCCATCATCGCCTTCGACGTGGAAGGCAACGTGGTCGAGTACTGGGATACCCAGGAGGGCCACGGCCTCACGGTGGACACCGAGGGCCACGTCTGGGTCGGCCAGGACACCGTGCGCAAGTACAACCGAGACGGCACGCTGGTAGGGGAAATCGCCAGGGTTGACCGCGACACCAACCCGCCGCCGGATACCCCGGCCGTGGTCGGCGGGCTTGAAGAAGTGCGCGTGGACGAGGCGGCACGCGAGGTCTTCTACGTGGACAATTACCTGAACGGCCGCGTCATGGTGCACGACATGGATACGCTTGCATTCAAGCGCGGCTGGGGCGCCTACGGCAAGCCGTTGAGCGAAATCTCCATGGATGCCGGGGAGATCGAGTACGAGATCGGCGCACCTCCGGCCCGGGAGTGGATTGGCCATGTCACCCTCGGCCTCTCCAACGACGGCCTGGTATACGTCGCCGACCGCCAGGGCAACCGCTTCCAGGTGTTCACGCTTCAGGGCGAGTTCATCGAGGAGTTCTTCCTGGCCACATCGACGCTGCAGCGTGGGTCAGCCGGCGGCGTAGCCTTTTCCCACGACCCGGAACAGCAATACCTGATCGTCCCCGATATTCAGAACAACACCGTCTGGATCCTCGACCGGGAGGACGGCACCGTGGTCACCCGCGTGGGCAGCGCCGGAGACAACGGCGGCCAGTTCCACGGCATGCACATGGTCAGCGTGGATTCGGCGGGAAACCTCTACACCGGCGAAGTCCAGCAGGGCGAACGCGTCCAGCGCTTCCGCTTGATGAACTGACGATTCGGGAGGCCCGCCGGAATCTTCCGGTTTCCCTCCAACACCGGCGGCGGGGTGGGTACAACATCCGCTGCCCGACGTTACGTACCGACCAGTTCGAGTCCCTCGGTTCGAACCGCATCGGCCAGTAACCGGTCCAACGTGGCCACGGCGACGCCCGTTCGCACCGCAAGCTCGAGGTAGGCCGCATCGTAAGCGGTAAGCCCATGCTTGCGTGCGAGCAACACCAAAGCCTGTTCGTCGGCGCCGTGACGGACACGGATAGGCAGACGGGTGAGGTCGCGCAGAAAGATGTTCGAGTCGTCAGGCTCGATGCGGCCGCGCCGTTCGTTGACGATCAGAATGTTGCGAATCTCTATGGTCCAGAGTGGCGGGACCACGGCTTCACCTTCAAGCAACAGGTCCATGGCAGCGTCTGCGACCGTTGAGCGCTCATCGGCAAAACACCAGCACGCCGCGATCGATGCATCGAGGACGAACGCCATCAGGGCCGGCGTCCCCGATCGCGGGCGTCGAGCAGTTCATCGAGAGTAACCGGGGATCTTTCTGCGCGCGCGGCCTTCATGCGTTCGATGATCGCGCGGCGGTCCTCGACGGTGTCCTTGACGCCGACAATCCTGGCGATCGGAACACCGCGGCGCGTGATGGTGAATTGTTCGCCCCTGGCAACCTGACGAAGCAACTCGGGCAAGCGGGTCTTCGCCTCGTAAGATCCGATCGTACGCATGACACCGGTTCCGTTGAAATGACCAATCTAGTCTATTCAACAGACCGGTAAGGGTCAACGAGCGAGACTGCGCGTGACGAACCCGCAACGCGCTCAATCGGAGCCAAACCGCCGCTGCCAGCGCTGCGCCGCCGTTACCTGCCGCCCGGGACCGGCGCCGGTTCGCCGGCCTGCGCTCCCCCCGCCTCGCGCCGGTAGTTGCTGTCGATGTACCACGACATGTAATCGATGAGGCTGACCGGCTCGAAGGCGGCCGGCCGGCCGGCCGATACGCAGGTGGGCAGCGGTTCGGCCAGCGTCTCGGGGTTCGGGTTGAAGAACATGGCCATGGAATACCGGTCCCGCCGCGGCGCCACCACCCGGTGCGGCGTGGCCAGGAACCGGCCGTTGGACCAGCGGTTGAGGAATTCGCCGGTGTTGACGATGATCCCGCCCTCTACCGGCACGGCCGGAATCCACTCGCCTTGCGGGCTCAGGATTTCAAGCCCCGGCACCTCCGACATGGGCAGCAGCGTGATGAAGCCGTGGTCGGAGTGCGGCGAGATGCCGAACTGATTCTCGTCGGGCTCCACGGCGGGGTAATAGCTGTTGCGGGTCCACCAGGTCGGGCGCGTGAAGTGCGGCGCGAACCAGTCGGGCGGCAGGTCCAGCGCCCTGGCGTAGAGCGGCAGCATGGCGTATCCCAGCTTCGACAGCGCCTCCTGGTAGGCGATCATCGCGCCGCGGAACTCCGGCAGGGACGCCGGCCACTGGTTGGGCCCCACGAACCGCAGACCGGCAAGGATGTCCGGGTCGTCGGGCGGCCGTTCCCTGGCGATGGTGATGGTTTCGTTCAGGTCGGGACGCGTGTTGCGGTTGATGACGGAGGTGACGTAGACCGTGGACCTGGCGGGCACGTAGCCCACCGATTTCTCGTTGATCCTGATCTTGAGCTTCTCCTCCGGCGGCAGCGCGAAGAAGCCGCGCAGCGCCCGCGCGGCTCTGCGGATCGGTTCCTCGTCAACCCCGTGGTTGACCACCACGTAGAAGCCGATGTTCTCCTGGACCCACCGCAACTCCTTCGCCAGCGCCTCCCGCGCAGCGACGCTGCCTGCCAGGCAGGGACCGAGATCGAGTTTCGGGATCATCGTCAGCGTATTCTACCGACCCGCGAAGCCACTGTTGAACCAACCACGGCAACCGGATGGTTTAATATCCGGGCTTGCCCGCAATGTCGCTGCCGGGGGCAACCGCAAGTCGTTCAAGCAAGATGGCCAGTAACAGTCAATCCGGTCGACGCCCATGACACGCCGGCGCATGCGCAAGGGCCGCAAACAGGCGCGGCACGACCCGCAGCGCCAGGACCGGCGGCGTCACGACCAGCGGCGCGGCGCCACTCCTGTGGGCGAGCCGCCGCCCCGGCCCGCGGCAGTCGACGAGCGCACGGCCAGGAACATCCTCTGGGGGGTCGTGGCCTGCTTCGTGCTCTCGGGCTTTGCCGCGCTGCTCTACCAGACGGCCTGGCTCAGGCAGTTCTCCCTGGTGTTCGGGACCTCCGAGCTGGCGGTTGCCGCCGTGCTGGCCGCCTACATGGGCGGCCTGGCGGCGGGTGCGGCCGTGGCCGGGCGCTTGCTTACGCGCGTCGAGCGCCCGGTACTCGTCTATGGCGTCCTCGAAGGCGGCATCGCGGTCTGCGCCCTGGCGGTGCCCCTGTTGCTGGGCACCGCAAGCGCCGGCTACGTCGCCGTGCTCGGCGGGCAGGCTGCGCCACCGGACGCGGCAACCCTCGGTCAGCCGCTGTTCTACCTGGCCGTCGCCTTCGTCGTGCTGGCGCTGCCGACGGGTTTCATGGGCGCGACCCTGCCGCTGCTGACGCGCCATGCCGTGCAAAGCGACCGCGAACTGGGACCGCGGGTCGCGCTGCTCTATGCCACCAACACCGCGGGCGCCGTGGCCGGCACGATCACGGCCGCCTTTTTCCTCCTGCCCGCGCTGGGCCTGAACGCCACGGTCTGGGTGGGCGTCGCGGTCAACGCCGCCGTCTTCGGCATCGCCGTATGGCTCTCGAAGAAGGCGCCTGCCGTGGCGCCCGAGGCCTCAGGCGGGGCGGCCGCGGCTGCGCCGGCACCGAGGGCGATCGGCTTCATCGAGTCCTGTATCGCCCCGGCGTTTAGGCGCGGGCTGACCTTGCAGGAGCGCTATGGCGAATTATTCGTCTCCCAGCGAGGCTGGATCCTCGCGCTGATCCTGGTTTCGGGAGCCAACGCCTTCTACTACGAAGTGCTCTGGACCCGCATGCTGTCCCACGTGATGGGCGGCAGCATCTACGCCTTCGCCACCATGCTGGCCGCCTTTCTCACCGGTATCGCCCTGGGTGGCGGTCTCGCCGGCCCCTTGGCCAGGGACCGCGAGCGCGCGGCGCTGGCCTTCGCCGCGACGCAGGCGCTCATCGCCGTGCTGTCCGTGGCGGTCTACCTGTGGATGGGCCCGTTGATCCCCGAGTCACGTTCCACCATGACCATGGCGGGCATGGCGGTGGCCGTCATGTTGCCGGCGACGATCTTCATCGGCGCCACCTTCCCGCTGGCGGTGCGGATCCTGGCACAGACGGAACACGAAGCCGGCGAGGCCACCGCCAGGATCTATGCCTGGAACACCGTCGGCGCCATTTTCGGCGCGGTCCTGGCCGGATTCGTGCTGATCCCGGCGCTGGGCTTCGAGGGATCCATCAAGCTCGCCGTATGCGTGAATCTCGGTCTTGCACTTTGGGCGTCGGCGTTCGTCAGCCGGCCCAACTACGCCTGGTCCGGCGCTGCCGCGGCGATGCTGCTTGTGGTGATCGCCGCCTGGTACCCGAACCGCCCGCAGGCCGTCATCGGCACCGGCGGGTTCGAGGGGATGACACCCGGGACTCAGGAAGAGCTGTACTTCGCCGTGGGGCGCTCCTCCACGGTCTACCTGGCCGAAACCCTTGGAATGTTCGAACTGCGGACCAACGGGCTTCCGGAGGCTTCGGTCGTGCTTCGCGGCGCACCGCCCATCCTGCACTCCCAGGCCTGGTTGACCGCCCTCCCCGTGGCCGCCCGCCCCGAGGCCGAGAGCGTTCTGGTGATCGGTTTCGGCGGCGGCGTCGCGGTCGAAGGGGTGCCCTCCTCTGTCGCGGAGATCGACGCGATCGAGCTGGAGCAGGAGGTCATCAACGCCAACCGCATGCTCGCCGGCAGGCGGGCCATCGACCCGCTTGCGGATCCCCGCCTCAACCTGGTCATCAATGACGCCAGAAACGCCCTGCGGCTGACCGACAAGACCTGGGACGTCATCGTCTCGCAGCCGTCGCACCCGTGGACCGCGGGCGCATCGCACCTGTTTACGCGCGAGTTCACCGGCCTGGTCAAGGAACACCTGAACCCGGGCGGCGTATTCCTGCAGTGGATGAACTCCGAGTTTCTCGACGAGGACCTGCTCAGAACGCTGGCGGCGACCGTGCTCGACACCTTCGAGAATGTCCGCGTCTACGCGAGCACGGGCACCGTGCTGCTGTTTCTCGCGTCCGACGGTCCGCTGGATATCGAGCGGCAGATTCTTCGCACCGGCCAGCCGCTGACCTCGGACCTGCTGCACTACAGCTACATGGGGCTCAACAGCGCGGACGACTTCATCGCCGCACTGGCGCTGGACGAACGCGGCGTGGAAGCGTTCGCCGCAGGGGCTCCGCTGAGCACAGACAACAGAAACTACATGGCCACCCACAGCCGTTTCCTCGGCGACGGACTGACCGTGGCGCAACTCTCGGAGCTGCTGCGCCCCTACGATCCACTGCTGGACCGCGCAGGCTGGATCCACCGCGACCTGGGCGACGAGTTGAACTTCTCCTACATCGCCACACGGCTCCTGGCCAACGGTCAGATCGAGCGCACGGCCCGGCTGGCGGAGGCCGTCACGGATATCTCCACCCGAGCGCTCATCGCGGCCATCGGCTTCACTTACGGCGGCGACTCGGAGGGCGCCGAGGGGGCGATCCAGCAGGCGCTGCGGGCCAACCCCCAAAACGTGGATGCGCTGTTCCAGTTCGCCGCCCGGGAGCTTCCGGACTTTGCCCGCGAAGCGGCTTCCGAGCAGGCTGTCGCGGCCGCCGCCCGGCTCGGCGGGGCACCGGGCGCCGTCTTCAGCGGCTGGCCGCTGGGCGCAACCCAGAACTGGCCGGCCCTGGCCGCCCTGGACAACGACCTGGCCCGCAGCAATCCCACCGACATCTGGTATCCGGAGGTGGTGCAGCTCAGGGCCGACTGGCGCACCAAGGTGCTGGACCGGCGACAGTATCCCTTCGACGCCCTGCGCATGGTCGACCGAGCGCTGGTCATCAGTCCCAGCCTGGACCTCTATGTCCTGCGCGCGGCCGCCGCCTCGGCGCTTGACGACGACGCGGCCTTCGTCGAGTCGGGGCGCTACGTGTACGGTTACCTGGCCAGCAAGCTCGCACGCGCCGAACAGGGCGCCTATGTCATCTCCGACGAGGAACTTCAAACCACGCGAAATCGCCTCACCGCCTTCGATCTCCGGTTGACGGAAATAGCCGATGCCGGCGGCCGCCGCGCCGCGGACGTGCACGATGACATTCGCGAGTTGATCGAGGAATTCGAGGCGATGGCCAGGGAGCGGGGCCAGGAGCCTGCGCCATAGGAATTCACGGCTGCAAATTCCCTCTCATCCGCCCCTTCGACCGCTCGATTTCGTCAAATATGGCCCGGTGGCGTCTCACGCTACGCTAGCAGCCCGTGGCAAAAGTCCCGCGGCATTCGACCGGCGATGCATCCCGCCCGACTGCGTTGCTCGTCGGTCAAATATTCCCGATATTCTCCCTCCTCGCGCCTTGCCGGGCGGGCGCCTCGCCGGTCTCGGTGCTCGCGGGACTTTTGCCACGGGCTGCTAGATCGAGTACCTCTACCCCGGCGTCCCGACCTGCTGCGCCGAGCGCCCTGTCCAGGGTCGCGAGCGGCATTTTCACTCGAACAGCCAGTTCAAGGTACATGGCATCGTAAAGGGAAAGTTCGTGCCGATGGGCGAGATCCAGGGACGCACCGATTGTGTTGGATACCGAGATCGGATCTATTTCGATGGGCAACGCCTCCAGGAATTGTCGAATTCCTGACCACTCCGCTACGTCTACGCGACCTCGACGGGTCGCAACCAGAAGCACGTTGCCGACCTCGACAGGCCACAACGAGGGGACGAACGCACTGCCCCTTAATAGCGACTCCCGCAGCCCGTCAGTCACCTCGGTGGCCTCGTCCGGGAAAATCCATGCCATCGTGACCGAACAATCAAGAACGAACGCCATCAGAACTTGCGGCCTTCCTCAATCATCTCCCGGACCGTCAGCCCATCCAGACTGTGAGTCTGCTGAAACGACTTCATGGCGGCAATCGCCGCCCGAATCTTTTCAGAATCGCGGGGCCTGTATGGAATCAATTCAGCCACTGGAAGATTGTGCCGGGTAATGATGAATCGTTCTCCAGCCTGCACGCGCTGGAGCAGCCTTGGCAAGTGCGTTTTCGCTTCAAACACGCCAATTTCGGACACGGGATCGTACTCCTTTCAGGCTTTACTACCGGCAAAACTACGGGCGACGCCCACGGGCATTCATGACACATGGCATTAACCTGATCAGTCTAGTCTGAAACTAGTCTTATTTTTCGCTGCGGTCAAGCGTGAAATCAGCATCTATAATCGAGCCGGTCATGAATAACGATGGGCCTGCCCAGACAAATCCGCCCCGCAACCTGATGCTGTTGATTGCCCTGGCCCAGGGCATCGCGCTGTTGTTACTTTGGCGCGCACTGACCAACGAGACGTGGCCCGCTCAACAGCCGACCGTCAATTTCCCGCTCTGGACCCTGGCGATCGTAATACCCGCGTTGCTCTTGCTCAGCCTCGAATCAGGCCGCGCGGTCCGGACCGTCAGCCGCGTGGGCCTGTTCTGCGTCGTGCTTGTACTGCCGGCGGTCCATATCGGCTGGCAGGCATCCCCATTTGGCGAATTCCCCATCGCCTCCCTGCTCTTCGTCTACATCGTCACCATGGGGATCGCCTGTTTCAAGGCGTTGATGTACCTCCAGCTACACATGACAAACGCGCCGATCGCCTACCGGTCGCTGTTCAGGTACTCGTGGCGAAACTTTCTCGTGATCGCCTTGACGGCCCCCCTGGTGTGGGGCGTCGCGTTGATCCTGTTTCTCTGGGGGGCCCTGTTCCAGGCAATCGGTATCGACTTCTTTGCCGATCTTTTCGCCAGGGACTGGTTCCTGTTTCCCGTCCTGGCGGTCGCATTCGGACTCGGAGTGCTGATCTTCAGGCACCTGGCAACGGTGATCGACGGCATCACGAGCCTGCTTGAGGGGCTCATTCGGCTGCTCTTCCCGCTGATCATTTCGGTGGTCGCAATTTTCCTCGCGGCGCTGCCGTTCACCGGCCTGCAGCCGCTGTGGGAAACCGGCAACGGCACCGCACTGTTGATGGGGATGAACATTTTCGCGCTGTTCTTCGCCAACGCGGTCTACCAGCCCGGCCGCCGACCGCCCTACCCGGCGATCGTCCATCGGCTGCTGTATGCGGGGACCTGCCTGCTCCCCATCATCTCCATGCTGGCCCTGTACGGGCTGTATCTCCGGATCGCGCAATACGGCTGGACCGTGGAGCGGTGCTGGGCGCTGGTCGTATGCATCCTGCTGGCGTTGTTCTCCGCCGGTTACTCGCTGGGGATCGTGAGGCGCCGGGACGACTGGCCCGAAACCCTCGGGCGCGTCAACGTGATCATGGGATGGGTCATCGTGGCGCTGATGTTGCTGGTCAACACGCCGCTGCTCGACTTCCGGTCCATCTCGCTGGCAAGTCAATTCGCCCGGGTGGAGCGCGGCGAGATCGAGATTTACGACTTCGACTTCTTCTACGCCCGCGAGCACCTGGCGCGCCCTGCCTGGCTGAGAACGCAGGCGCTGCTTGGGGAGGTCGAGGACACCGATGAGCGGTTGGCGGAACTTATCCGCGAACCACGACTATCGCGGACACCCGTCGCGGGCGCAGAGGAATTGTGGGAGCGCCTGGTCTACCGCCCCGAACCGTTCGACGTGCCCGAAGACCTTCGTCCCTTCATCGAATCATCCTACGCGGCACACCACGACAACCTGATGCTGGTCGCGATCGACCTCAACCAGGATCAGGCGCTGGAATACGTGCTGATCGGAACAACGGAATTCGACGGGCTCTGGGCGGAAGGATTCTACCGGCACGACGACGAATGGCTGAGTCTCAACGTCCGGCGCGACGGACCCGGATCGCCGGATGCCGAAATCGAGACGAGCCTCCAGAGCGGCGAGATCGAAGCGATGCCTCCCCAATTCCAGGACCTGCGGATCGGAGACGTGGAATTCAGCTTCATGCCAAGGTGATCGGGCATCGGCCAGCAATTCCCGCTAAGCGCCGAGAGACCCGACAATCGCCTCCAGGATCACGCCCCAATGGCGAATTTCGCCGTTTATTCGGGCCAAGACGGATGAGCGAGCGTCGTTAGCGGGAATTGCTGGGTATCGGCGCATTGGAGCGCCCGCACTTCGATCCGCCGCCGTTACAGCTTCCGGCGCAGGCCGACGTCCACCAGTCGGCCGGCGGGTTGTGGGTCAGGGGGTCGCAGTCCAGTTCCGGATGCGGCTCAGAAAATCTCCTCGAGGAAATTAACCATTGCCTGCCACGACCGCCGGTTCGCCGTTTCGTCGTACGCCACGCCGTGATCCGGATCGTTGGCCTCGGGATTGGTGAATGCGTGCAGCGCGTGGCCGTAGCCGTGTATCTGCCAGTCGGCCCCGCCCGCGGTCAGCTCTTCGGCAAGCGCGACGACCTGTTCCGGCGTGGCCATGGGATCGTCCCAGCCGTGCAAGGCCAGCACCCTGGCCGATATCCGGTTGCCGCCGGTGTTTCCGGGCGGGTGGAACAGGCCGTGGAAGCTGACCACGCCGCGGAGGTCGGCGCCGATTCTCGCCAGGTCCAGGACGCAGAGCCCGCCGAAGCAATAGCCGATGGCCGCCATCCGCGAGGCATCCACGCCATCCTGCCGCGAAGCCACTTCGACGGCGCGCTGCAGCCGACCCTGCAGCATCGCCCGATCATCAAGGAAGGGTTGCATGAGCACTGCATTTTCATCCGGATTGCTGCCGCGCACGCCCTTGCCGTAAAGATCGAGGCTGAATCCAACGTAACCCAGTTCCGCCAGGTCCCGGGCCCGGGCGTGCTCGAAGTCGCCGGCCCCTCCCCAGGCATGTGAAACGAGGACCGCGGGGCGCGGTTCCGCGCTGGCGCCATCCCAGGCCAGACAGCCCTCGAATGTGGTGCCGTGCTGACTGTATTCGACGATCCTGGTTTGAATGGTCACGGTTCAATTGTCCTGATCTGCTGGGTTGGAATCGGGCAGGCGAGCCCGATTCGGCTGCAATTATATGGAAAAAAGGGCAGCAGACCATAATCTGGCGAGCCTGGTGTTGCATCGGCGTTTTAAGGTTGATGCAGCACTAGCTCTCAAGTTCAGCCAGCCGCTTTGCCGCGTGCAGGAGTCCATCGAGTATCGGGCCCGAAACGGATCCGGGAAAGCCCGCCGGCAGTCGCGCCGACACCCGTTCGACAACGCCTGGCGCCTGCTGAGTCAGGTCCAGTATGTCTTCTGCCGCCGTCGACGCCAAACCCACCCTGGCGGCGGTTGACATCCAGTGGCGGGGCTGAATTTCCGCCCACCTGTAGTGCCTGTTCTTCCCGGTCACGGCCATTGCAATCCTGACTTTTTGCGGTGCAAGCCGGTTTCTTCCATGCCCCAGGATCGGGTACGCGGAAATGACATCGTAGAGCGGCGTCAGCGAGAATCGGCCGCGGGGTTCGATGAACACGCTGAAATTCTTGGCGTGCCCATCCGTGGCGCACAACATCCAGAAGACGATCTGTGCCTTGAGGAATCTTCTTCTATCCCTTGCCGCCTCTCGCGAACCGAGCAATACGGAACTTATGTCGACGATTCCCGGGCCGCCATCCGACTCGTAACGCCTTGCGGGCGGCGTTGCGGTTGCCTGACACATGTCCTCCTGGGGGAGACGTACCCACCACCGCCGGTCGAGCGAAAGCCGCCGGTCAAAGCGCTCCACGACCAGAACATTCTGCCCGGAGAAATTCGCGATGTTGCAGTTCGCAACGGGAAGACCGAATTCGCGCACGATTTGCGCACATAGCCACTCGTTTTCCACCGAGGTCGACAAGTCAGCCTGCATGTTGCCGACCCTGCCCAACGGCAACTTGAATATGTGCGTCGTCGGAGTTGCGTCCGAAGGCCGATGCCATCGTTTTTCATGCCAGAGCAACGCGGTTTTTTCCTGCGCGCCGGCGATCGATATGCGAAATGCGTCTTCGTCGCGTTGCCCCAGCGGCGTGGGGGACGTGGTCGATCGCAATAGCTCGGCGACATCTTCTTCATCCAGCGGGGTCGCATCGATCTGTCTGACGTTTTCGGAAGGTTGACCGGGAGGAAGCAACTGGATTGCGCCAGCGCAGTCACGTCCGATCTCAATCAGCAAATCGAATGCCGACGTCGATTCCGCACCGAACTTAATCTGCGCGCGCCGGCGAATTTCCGCGCTGTCCGGCAGAAGGTTTTCAAAGTATGATTCGACGATTGGACCGCGGTATGGCGCCGTTGGCGACCGCACCGGCATGGACAGCGACAGGGGGCGTGCATCTGCGACATCGGCCCAAGCCTGCTGGTAACGGAACTCGTGCCGGCCTTGGCCGTCAATGCCCCAGTTCCCAACCTTTTCGCCGTTCATCCATGCGGCGAGGCGTCTGGTTCTTGCTCGGCGCGGCACGAGCTACCATTCCGTGCTGGGCGGTTTCTGTGGCCTTGACCGCACCACAAGCTCCAATTGCAGTGCCGACAGCAGCTTGAAAAGGCTCTCAACCGAAGCGGTTTCGGTAGCAAGTTCCAGCCTCGAGATGGTTTTTGGCAGGAGTCCGACAGCGTCGGCAGTCTCCTTTTGGGTCAGTTGCCGAGACTTTCGCTGTCCTCTGAGAGCCTGACCAAGTTGTCTGGGCGTATACGCCGTAGTATTCATGAACATCCCTATAGGGTATATTTCTCGAATATACCTTATGGGGTATATGCTGGCAATATACCCTATAGGGTTCAGGATAATCGGCAAGGCATTGCCGATCAGAACGAGGCAAGAATCAGCAAGAGCAGGCGGCTACGCTTGGCAGTTTTCGCACCGGCGACCGGAGCGAACACTGCTAGCGGAATCGTCCGGTACCGGGGCCGCCGCCGCTCTGTTGCGAGAACGGGGTCGAGGAGCCGAACCGGTCGGAGATGAATTGCTGCAGCATTTCCTGCTGCTCGAACAGGCTCGAGCTCGGCAGCAGCAGCACGTGGTCCTCGGGTTCCAGGCCTTCGACGATTTCGCTGTAGCGCAGATCGGTGACGCCCGTGCGGACCGTCATGGGCACGGGTACGCCGTCCCGCATGGCCACGACCCAGTAGTCCCCGCCGAATTGATACTCGAGCACCGAACTTGAGTTGCGCCCGCCTTGCCGGCCGCCTCCGCCACCGAAATCGAAGCCGCCCATTCCGCCGCCGGCAAACGCGGTGGTCCCGCCGCCCGCGGCCCCGGTCATTCCGCCGGTCCCGTTCGCCCCGCCGTTGGCTTGCTGGCGCGCCCGCATCATTGACTCAAGCTGGGCCTGTTCCGCGGCGCTCAGCGTTTCGCCATTGCGGCGCCTGGTCACCAACTCCCGCACCAGATCCATGTCGATTTCCCCTACCGCGACCGTATCCGCCCCGCTCGCGTCCTCGGCGCCGAACTCACTCCCCAGCGCCGTGCGAAGTTCGGTCTCCTCAAGGCCCAGCATCATCGCGGCCACCGGGATGTCGCTGTCCGCGCGCAGGGCCATGGTGGGAACGACCGACGCCGCGCTGCGGTTGGCGATCTGGATGTCCACCTCGGCATTCATGCCGGGCTTCAGCAGCCCGCCGCGGTTCTCTAGGCGAATCAGCACCGCGAACATGGTCACGTTCTGCTCGACGATCGCCTGGGGCTCGATCTTCAGCACCTCGCCCTCGAAGGGCTGGTTCGGGTAGGCGGCCACGGTCACGCGCGTGGTCATTCCCGGGCGGATCTTGCCGATGTCGGTTTCATCGACCAGCGTTCGCACCTGAACCGCGGTCAGGTCGGCCATCTGCATCAGGATCGTGCCGCCGCTGACGTCCTGGGTGGGCGACGAAATCACCGTGCCCTGTTCCACGTTCTTCAGAATGATCGTGCCCGTAATCGGCGCCCGCACATCGGTATCGTCCATGGCGATACGCGCATTCTCCAGCGCCACCTCCGAACCGATCACCTGGGCTTCGGAGTTGGCGTACTCAAGTTGCGACTGCTCGTAGTCGGTTTCGGTCAGCGTGCCGGTCTCGAACAGCGTCTTGGAGCGCTCCATCTGGGTTTCGGCGATGGCGCGCCGCGCCTGGGCCGCCACCAGGCTGGCCTCGGCTTCGGCCAGGCGGTTGCTCGGCGTGCGCTTGTCCACCTCCACGAGCAGGAAGCCTTCCTCCACGACATCGCCGGTATCGGCGTGAATCGCCAGGATCTCGCCGGAGGCCTTGGACTTCACTTCCACGGTGATTTCCGGCTCGATGACGCCGGCCGCCTCGACATTGACCTCGATATCCCGGACCTCCACCGGGGCGCTGTCGTAGAGTGGCGCCACCGACTCGAGTTGATCCTGCTCGCAGGCCGTCAACGCCAGGACAAGCAGCAGCCCGATTGTTACTCGCATGATCAATGCCTCCTGAACCTCTCCGGGTTCCTGAATCGCTCGGTGCTGGAGTCACCTTCGATCTCGCCATCGGATATGACAATGACCCGGTCCGAGTGATTCGCTATGTCGAATTCGTGGGTTACCACCACGATGGTGTTTCCCGCCTGGTGGAGTTCATCGAACAGCGCCATGATCTCCTTGCCGGTGGTCGAATCCAGGTTACCGGTGGGTTCGTCCGCCAAGAGTATACTCGGCGACGTCACCAGCGCACGGGCCACGGCCACCCGCTGACGCTGTCCGCCGGACATCTCGCTGGGCCTGTGGCTCATGCGGTCGGCCAGCCCCACGCGGGTGAGCGCCTCGCCCGCGGCCTTGAGCCGGGCCTTGCGCTTCATGCCGCCGTAGATCAGCGGCATCTCCACGTTGTGAAGGGCATCGGCGCGGGGCAACAGGTTGAAGGTCTGGAAAACGAACCCGACCTCGCTGTTTCGCACCCGGGCCAGTTCGCTGTCGCTCATCTTCGAAACCATTTTGCCGTTCAGCCAGTATTCGCCGCCGTCGGGCGAGTCCAGGCATCCGATCACGTTCATCAACGTGGACTTGCCGGACCCCGAAGGCCCCATGATCGCCACGTACTCGCCGGATTCGATGGTCACGTCGACGCCGCGCAGCGCATGGATCGTCTCGCCGCCCATGACGTAGCGCCGCTGCAGGTTCCGCGTCACGATCAATGACGCGGGCGTTTCTTCAGCCCCTGCCCGGGATTTTCGTCCACCGATTCGCATGCCCAACATTATCCCACTGCGACTGCCCCGTTGGGCAGGAGATGAAGATTAATACATGATCTCTAAAGCATTCTTTGCAAAATGCGCGTTGGTCCGGCGCCGCGAGGGTGTGCGTGGATGGACCTTGCAAGCTCAAGTCGGGTTGGTCCGGCGCCGCGAGGGCACGCGCGGATGGTCCTTGCAAGCTCAGGTCGCGTTGGTCCGGCGCCGCGAGGGCGCGCGCGGATGGACCTTGCAAGCTAAACCTTCGCCCGCCATCCCTGGCGGGCTTCGGATCGGGTTGCGGCGCTCCTGGCCATCCATGGCCCCGCGCCGCGCCCACGACGCTTGCAAGGTCCATCCGCGCGCGCCCTCGCTCTGGGGGTCGTTCGCGCACACGCTTGCTCCGGGGGGGTTCGCGCGCGCCCTCGCTCGGTGGGTCGTTCGGGGCTGGGCGATATACTTGCGCTCGTCACAAGGATCGGGAGTCTCGTTTGACGACCAGCCAGTCAATGCGGAGGCTCGCCATCGCGTGGCCTCTCGTTGCGGTTTTCGCACCGTGGGCGGCGACGGCGCAAGACGCGGACAGTTCCGCGGCCGATCAAACGGTGATTGAAGAAGTCGTGGTCGTCGGCTCGCTGATCCGGCGCCGGGTCGTGTACGAAGGTCGCGCGCCGGTGCAGACGCTGGACGCGGACCTGTTCGAGTCCGTCGGCGCTGCCCAGCCCGTGGATGTGCTTTCGAGCCTGACGGCGAACACGGGGTCCTATCTCGCCACGCAGCAGAACTACCTGCAGGGCGTAGCGCAATTCAGCCTGCGCGGCGTGGGGCTGTCGTCCACGCTGACGTTGATCAACGGCCGCAGGGCCGGGTTCGCGCCGGTGTCCAACGACGTGGGACAGAGTTTCTTCGACATCAACACGCTGCCCGTGCTGATGATCGAGCGGGTCGAGATTCTTCGGGACGGCGCCTCGGCCACGTACGGTTCCCAGGCCGTTGCGGGGGTCGCCAATATCGTCACCCGACGAGGCTTTTCGGGCCTTGAGATCACCGGCGGGTATCGGTCCGCCAGCAATCGCGCAGTCGACCTGAATCTCGCCGCGGGCCTTGAGGGCCCGAGAGGCTACGTCAGCGTTTACGGCGCGTGGCTCGGACAGGACGAGAACTTCCGTACCGAGTTCGACTGGATGATTCCGCGGGCCATCGACCCGGACGGCGACGGCGACATCGTGGAAGGCTCGTTCGATTCCGGGAGGGGGTCGCCCGGCAGCTTCCGCCGCGCGGTGGCTAACGACGACGGCAGTTTCGCTCCGTTCCAGGTCGGTGGCCTGGACGCGCCCCGTGTCCCGGACCCCGACTGCCGGGAAGGGGGCGGTTATCCGAGCGGTTCGCTTTGCCGGATGGATTTTTCAGACCAACGCACGATGATCGCCGCCGAACAAAGGGCGCAGTTCTTTGTCGACACGGAGTTCGACCTCGCGGGCGGGCTGACGATTTTCTCCGAAATCGGTTACTCGGTGAACGAGGTGACCGACCGCGTGGGCAACATGCTGCTCTTCAGGGGCAACGTGGAGCGCACCAATGAATTCTTCGTTCCCGCCGAACACCCCTTCAATTTCTGGACCGAACCGGACGGCGTGCTCACCTACGTCGCGCCGTCGGAGTGGAACCCCGGAGTTCACGAGGCGGTGCCGGTCGGCTATTTCGGCCGGCCGCTGGGCGCGGAGGCGGCCGGGGAGAATTCCGGCGACGAGTTGCGGGAGTTCGAGAACCTGAGGGTGATGGTCGGCCTGGACGCCGAGCTGTCCGGCGGATGGACGGGCGAAGGCTATTTTTCCCACGCCCGCTCCGACCTGGCAGTGAACTCCGAACGCCACTGGATCGCCGCGGAGTTTGCCCAAGCGGTGGCCGGGGGGCAGTGGAACCCCTTCGGCACCCGGCTGGTCGCGCCCGGTCTGGTCACGCCCAAGACCGTGCAGGGCGACGGGTTGGCGCCGGCGCTGGCAGGCAGACGCGCCGCCAACGATCCCGGGACGTTGCGACTGTTCGAGGGCGTACGCACGGAAAGCGCCGCAAGCGTGCAGAACGTGGCGGAGTTCGTGGCCAGCGGCGACCTGTTCCAGTGGCGCGGCCAGCCGGTGGCGCTGGCCACCGGCGCGCAGTACCGCGACCTGCAATACACGTATCGGCCCGATCCGCTGAACGCCGCCGGCGAAGGGCCGCAGGAGATTCGCGACCTTGCGCGAGACGCGGAGCAGCGCGTGTGGGCGGTTTTTGCCGAGAGCCTGTTGTACCTGGGCGATCGCTCCGAGTTGCAGCTCGCCGTGCGCCACGAGCGCTACGACCAGGCCGGAGGCTCCACGGACCCGAAGATCGCCGCGCAGTTCTTCGCCAACGACTGGCTCTCTCTGCGCGGATCCTGGGGCACGTCCTTTCAGGCGCCCAGCGTCTTTCAGGCCGCCGGCAACACCGGTTCGCGCACGCTCACCGATCCGTTTCGCTTCGACGCGCAGGGTGTCGGGCGATGCACGATCGGTCCGGCGGGCGAGATCCTCAACCGCGGCGACAACTTCGCCGTCGCCACGGTGTTGCGCGGCGGTGGATCGAGGCCGCAGACCGCGCGCCTGGCCAACATCGGCCTGCTCCTGCAGCCCCGGATCAATTCCGCCGTCAGCCTGGATTACTGGACGCTCGACTACCGCAGCGTCATCGCCCAGGGGCGCAGCTTTCAGGCCATCGTGGACAACGATTGCCGTGACGACGGCCAGACCGGCGACCCGCGAGTGCAGCGGGATTCCTCGGGCCAGCTCGCCGTGGTGACGACCGACTACGAGAACGTCGGGGCGGTGAGCAGCCAGGGTCTGGATGTCAACGCCTACCACGACTTCCTGACCAGCGCCGGCGACGTCCGCCTCAGCGCGGACGCCACGCTGCTGACGCGTTTCGACGTGGATTCCGCAGGCACGGGGTACACCGACCAGCTCGGCAATCGCAACGACACCAATGGCTTCGCGCCCACCCCCGAACTGCGCCTGAATCTCGGCGTCACCTGGCGCTTCCGACCGCATGCGGCCGGCCTGACGGTCCGCCACATCGATTCGTACAGGAACGACGAGGTCGCGTCGCTGCCGAAAATCGCCGCCTGGACGACGCTGGACGTGAACTACGGCTACGAGGTGACCAGCCTGCCGGGCAGCGGCGAGGCCACGCTCTTTGTGGGCGCCCGGAACCTGGCGGACAAGGACCCGCCCCCGCTACCCACCGGACGCGACGGCGTTCACCGCTACAACCTGCGACCGGGATTCGACGGCTTCGTGCACGACATCAAGGGCCGCACGCTCTATGTTCGGTTTCGCTACCGCCAGTGAGCCCAGGGGCGAGGGTGTGTGCGGATATCCCTCGAAAGCGTCATGTGGCGGCGAACGGGCCAGTGATGGCCATTGGCGAGGAGTCCTCGCCATTCATTTTCACATGAGATCGACGCGGCCAACACGCTCGCGAATACCTACATCTTCAATAAGCCCGACACGTTGTCGGTAGCAACATAGTCTTTTCCGTTTCCACAAGCGTTGGCCATCCTGGCGCTTGATTGCTTCTCTCGCAGTTGCCGGAACAATTTGACCTCGCTAGCCTTAACGTACCGCCAAGATTGGGGTACCGTAAAACTACTCAATCGCTTTCTCAACTCCGCCAAGGAAGCAGGAGAGTCAAACTCCCACACATCCGCAATGCCCAACGCGTACGCTACATTACTGCCGCGATAGTAGTCGTCAAATTCAGGCTTGCGAATGCAGGCGATATTGGCAACTTCATGCCAAATATCTTCCGGGGTACCCTTCCAGACCTGATCCACACGAAAGCCGCCCCGCAAAACCCTCGCCGGGCTCGTGACGTAGATAAACACCTCTCTGTTTTCGGCGAACTGGGCGAACCGGCGCCTGAGTTCCACCAGCTTGAGCTTACTGAACACCAAATCGGCAAAGCGCGGATGGAGCGACAGAAGCACAGGGGGGGCGGTCATGCCGCCATCCCCGAGAATCCTGCGTTCATGATCCTCAGAAACAATTCATTTTCGATTCGTCTTGGCGCCTGCAGCGGAACATGTTGACGTTCTTCCATTCTCCTTAAATCGTCCAGACTGACCCGACGTGGAAAAGCGAAGGTGTGGGAAAACTCCAAAGCCATAATCTTGCGCTTGAGATCACCATGGCACATCCGCTCAACGTCAGACCAATCCAACGCGCCTAACTTTCGATACCTTCGGAACAGGGTCTTGGGCGTTCCGACCTCCACCGACCGGAGGTGCGAACAGGCGCTAATCGCCTGTTCTGGATGGCTTTCGTACCAAAGCAATCGACCCGGCGCTCGTAGCATGCGGGAAAGCGTATTTGCTCGAAAATAGACGTTTTCCCAGCGCATCAATATCTGGGACTTCCCCCCAAACAGGTCGCCTCCGGCCTTCTTTCTGTCGAACAAGCTCATCGCATAATCTGGCTTGATCGGGATGATGAAACTTGTCTCTTCGACGTCCGTAAACGCCGCTGGAGAGCATCGAGCCAACAACTCGCTTCCCGCGAGACTTGCCCATGCGCCCAATGCGTCGGGGAAGCACAGGCTCGCCTTGCGCTCAACCTCGGGTCGGGTCATTACGCCAGTCGGGCAGAGTCTCACGAAATCCGGTCCAACATAGTGAAACCCCGCTGCCACCAGAACTCTCTTCAAGGATACTACCAATCCGTTGCCCTTAATCCTGATGGCGGTAACGCCCTTGGCGACGCACTCGGCCAAAACGTCCGAAACCAGGAATTGCTCGATCAAGCGCCGATTGTCGGTTCTCGCAGCGCGGATGAAGGGGATGGTCGCGCAATCACTTTCCTTCATCCATACCCTTGCTCCCAGAATCTCATCCTGTCGGACAAGGACTTCGAACGTGCGATCCTCTGGGCAAGACAGGTGCGTTTGAAGCGTCTGCCGGAGTTTCCCTTTTCGTTCGTGTGGGTAACGCAGGATATCCAATACTGGGGTCAGATCATCCGCCTGAACCCTGCGCCAAGCCAGATCTTGACCGGATACGGGAAGTGGCCTGTAGGACGCCCTTTGGACAGATTCATGCAACTGTATGACTAGCTCAACAGGGTCGACAACCTCAATGGCAACAAGGCCCTTTATTTTCTTGCGACGGCGGAGGATTTTGTCGTCTCTCGTCACAAATGTGCTGACATCGGACGCTGCTGTCTTGGCGAGATGCCTGACGTCGGACCGGTCTGAATCAGTGTTCGGTTTCAGTAAGCATGCCAGTTCGCTTTCAAATTGCTCCGCTAACTCTCTGTCGTGGGCTACCGTCGAGTAGGAGTTGGCGAGGGCGCGCGAGTCGCGCCTTACTATCGGATCCTCATGACGATTCAATTCGAGAAAAACCTCATCCGTGATATGAATGTCAATCAAGTCGATCAAGAAATCGGCGAGAAGTGCCTTGGAGGGGTTAGTTTCCTCCGACGGAGGTTCTTTGAAGTGAATCAGGACGTTTGTGTCAATGACCACATCTCGCGCTTGATCCGATGCGCTTTCCTTGAAGAGATCTCGTTGGCTGGATTTCTTCAGCCGATATTCCCAGCAAGTCAATAGATGACCATCGAGCGACCGGCCGGGCTTTTCAGTTATCGGAATGAAACCCAGCTTGGACCAAAGCGCATCCACACCGTAGTCTGTCCTGCAGTTGAGCCGAATCACGCTCTGCGTGGTGCATTGAGACTTGACAGCTTCGAATAGGCGATTCGCCATGCCTTGCCCGCGAAAGTGCTGCGCGACACACAAGTGGGCAATACGGACGCGGTCTGGATACCTGGCGAAAAGCAGGTATCCGACGAGATCGTCATTGTCAGTCCTGGCACCCAACACCGTTCCGCCGTCAAGATGACTGTAAAGAGCCTCGCGTGGCAGAAAGCCAAGGGTCCTGCTGTTCTCCTTCATCAATCGATCAAGTTGGTCGAAGTCCGACCGGGTCAGCGTTGAGATCGGAGGTTCCATGCGTCCTTATGCTCCGTTAACCCCGGAACCACTTTCCGAACTCCAACACGCGCAGCCGCCGAGCCACATTGCGGGAAGACGCGGGAAACCAGGCCAATTCACGTCCCGCGCCATCGCGGGATTGGGCGGAGAGAGCCCGAACGCCGCGCAAACCCGCTTCTTTGATCCCCTCCCCGATGCGCTGACAACGAGGATGCGTCACTGGCGCGCCATCTCCATCAAGCGGATAAGTTTCGGGCAAGCCAGCGGCGCGCAGGCCAGCCACGGTATGAGCCTCACACACGAGTTGCCGGTGGGGCAAGGCGCACCCGACCAGAACGGGTCCTGTTTCATCGCGAAGATCCTCCGGTTCGTACGGCCAATGCGCGATGAAGATGCGCAGATTCAATCGCGCCGTCAACATGTCTTCGTTGAGATAGAGCACCGGAAAACTGTCCGGCGGATTCCACCGCCCTCCTCGACGGCCCGCGAAACCGGGGTCGAGGGGGTTCTCCCAAGCCGGGTCTGCGACGCGCAACCATTCCCGACCGTCGGGAAGCGTTTCCCGCAAGAATTCCACGCTCAGCCGTGGACTTGCTCGAACGCGAACATTTCGCGACACGCAGCCAAGACGCCCCGAGTATCGCCGGCAGCCAGCAACTCCAGCAGGGAAACGCCGTCAAGGGCACGCATCGGGCGCCGAACCACCGCGGGGATTCTGTCGCGCTTGAGGTAATGCACCAGCAAATCGGTGGCGGCGGCCAAATCCGACAAGATGGTTTTTCGCTCGGCGGGCGCACCCTTGCGCAGCCACTTGCCGATCGCCTGACGGCTGACGCCGAAGCAGCGAGCCGCCTCCGCCTGGCTGAGACCCCACGCCCCGAGCGTCCGCGCCAAGGTTTGCCCGGCTCGCTGGCGATCGAGACTGTCTGCAAACGCATCGAGCCAGGCGTCCTCGTGCCCGTGCGCGGCGAATACGTGAAGCGCCGCCTCTTCCGGACCGAGGTCCCGGAGTACCGTTTCCGGGCGCATGGTCAACTCTCCTCGCATAGCCTGACCCCCGGGATTGACAACCATCTGTCAACCGCTACCGAATGTCAACCCAATCGTAGAAATTTCCTTACCCATACAGCAGTCAGGCTGCACAAGGGTCTGATTATTCAGAAGCGGCTGCCACGAGTTAGCAAAATGAAAGAGGGTTTGATTCAATTCGAGCGCGCGCATTCCTGATGTAGTATTGCCTTCACAATGATCTGCGAGGGACATCAAGTGGCGAAACGCGCAAGTCTGTCGATCAGCGAACCGAACGAGAGATGGATACAGGCCCAAGTGGACAGCAAGGCGTTTTCCAGCCGAAGCGAAGTGCTGAACGATCTGATCCGCAAGGCGCGGGCGACTGAGGCTATCCGAACGCGGCTCAAGTCCGCTGAGCGCTCCGTTAAGGAACGGGGCTGGGTCACCAAAACGCCGGAGGAATTGCTCGACGGCTTTAGAGAGAAAGCCCGCCGGGATGGCGATTGCGGGACAGCAGAATCTGGATGAGTGGCTGTAGGTCCGGCACAAGCCGGCGGGGAGGTTTGCCGCGTGCCTGACCCCCTGCTTACGGCTCTTCGGACCGGCTCAACCGCCGGAAATACTCCGCCACCGCTTCCTCATACTCCGTCGCAACGCCGGCGGGCGCTTCGGTCCGCACCGCCGTTTCGCCCTCGTTGGTGTCACTTGCGGTGAGCTGCAGTTCCAACTGCTCCATCAAGTTCAGCATGGCCAGGTATTCCTGCTCCACGATCTCCCGATTGGCGCCCGTGAGACCGCGGCGCAGGGCATCGCCCACTCTGCGGATCGCCTCGAGTTCCTCGGCCGTCAGGGCGTCCTCGGTCCTGAGACGATTACCCAATGTCAGCAAGTTGCTTCCGGCCGCCTGCAGCTCGGCTTCCAGGCGCTCGCGCATTTGCGGGTCCAGCGCCAATCCCTGGGTGGGATCCCAGAAGCCCAGGCCGCGCCGGTCGGTGTCGAACGCTCCGCCGCCGCCCGGGCCGAATCGGTTGCCGCCCAGCGCGCCGCCGCCGGCCTGTTGGCCCGGTTGGGTGCCCCCAGCCTGCTGGCCCGGCTGGCCGCCGCCAGCCTGCTGGCCGGGTTGACCGCCGCCCGCCTGGGCGTTCTCGCCCGGCTGGTCACCGGCGGCACCGGCTTGAAGCGTCGCAAGTTCGCGCCGTAGCGCCTGAAGTTCGGCCACCAGTTCGGAGGTGGGATATTCTTCCGCCTGGCGGCCCTCGCGGGCTTCGCGGCTGGCCGTGGCCAGCGCCCGCTCGGTATCGCGCTCCAGGTCCTCGATCGCCGCGGTGGTCACCCCCTCGAAGGGCGCCAGTTCGTCCGCGAGGCCGCGGCGAATGCGTTCGGCGGCGGCCCCAAGCCGCAATGCGGCCTGGGTCTGCTGGAGGTCCGCCAGCGCCTGGTAGAGTTCCTCGGAGGCCTCCGGTGTCTGCCCCCGGAACTGATTCGCCACCGACTGGATGTCCTGCTCCAGCGCCTCCAGGTCTTCCTGCATCACCCACTTGCGTTCCGACAGGTCGACCGCTTCCTCGTAGCTCAAGGGGTTGTCGCGAGTGCCGTCGGGATTTCGGCTGCGGAACGCCTCGTTGGCGACTTGCTGCAACTCCGCGGCGATGCGGCGCTGCTCTTCCAGCAGTGTCCGGGAACGTTCGTTGAGGTCCGAAAACGCGGCTTCGGCCGCCGCCTGGCGTTGGTCGGTGAGCTGCTCCAGCGCCTGGTCCAGTTGCCGGCGGGCCTGCTCGATGGCGCGCTGGGCCTGCTCCGGCGTCATCTCGCCCTGGGATTGCGCCCGGTCCATCGCCCGCAGCGCGTTGTCGAGCTGGCGGATGGCTTCCGTGGTGGCATTGGCCAGTTGGCCGGGTTGCCCGGACTGCTGGCCGCCTTGCTGACCCTGCTGGCCCTGCTGGCCCTGCTGGCCCTGTTGGCCTTGCTGTTGCTGCTGCTCCGCGGCCGCCTGCCTGAGTTCTTCAAGCTGGCGCCGCAATTCCTCGGTCTCGCGCCTGAGCTGCTCCTGCTGCCAGCGTTCCTGCTCGGTCATTTGCTGCTGCCGGCCGGCCTGGCGGGCCAGGTTCTCCTGCCGCCGGGCCAGTTCCTGCAGCTTGGCGATGGCCTCGTCGAACTCCGCCTCGGGCGTGTCGAAGGAGACCGCGGATTCGGTCTCGTACTGGTTCTTCTCCAGGTCCATTTCCAGTTCGAACAGTTCCGCCAGGTCGCGGCCGGCGAATCCGCCGGCGCCGCCACCGCCGCCGCCCTGGTTGAAGGACACCTGGATATCGGTGAACACCGACTCGGCCTTAAGCAGATGCTGCAGCGCCTCCTGTTCGGAAGGCACCGCCTCGTCGAACCGCAGGTCCGCGAGTCGCTCCGCGGCGGGCGCCATGGCCTCCGCCGCGCTCTCGAGGCTGTTGACGAAGGTCTGGATCTGCTCGTCCACGGCGGTGAGCTGCCGCGCCCGGGTCCGGTTGGCCAGCGTGCGGGCCTGATCGGCCAGCGTGCGCTGCAACTCCGCCAGCATCGCGGCATTGTCCCCGAGCTGCTGCTCGTCCAGGAAGCCGGCGACCTGCTCCTGTTCGCGGATCAGGTTCCAGGTGGCCAGGAGAATCTCCTTCTGGCGCTGGGAGATCTCGTTCTGCTCCCCGCCGCCTCCGCCCCCGCCGCCACCGCCGCCCTGCATGGACTGGGTGTAGGAGCGTTCGAACGGCTGGACCTCGATGAAGAAGAGGTCGGTCCGCTCGGAGGCGTCCCGATCGTGGGCCTCGGCATAGTAGGAAATGAGATCGCCGGGTTCGAGACCGGAGGTCGTATCCGTCGCGTCCTCCGCGCCGGTTGCGCCGGTTGCGCCGGTCACGCCCGACGTGACGGCTTCGCGGACCTCGTCGAGACGATCCACCGTCAGGCGGTTCCCTTCCAGCAGGTCCTGCAGGCCACCCGCTGCGGCGGCGCTCGCCGGCTTTTCGAGCTCCTCGAGGTACAGCACCTCGTCGCTCTGGGCGTAGGCGCCGTCCGCGCCGAGTTCGACGATGTTCCACTCGCCGCCGTTGACCGAGTAGTGCAACTCAAGCCGATCCAGGCCAAAGTCGTCTTCGGCCTCCACCCGCACGGAGACCTCCTCGATATTGCTGGCCCGCCAGTCGCGCCCGGGCCGCGCCACGTTGACTTCGGGCTTGTTGTCGGGGATCACGTCGATGAAATAGTCGTCGGTGAGACGCACGGGATCGTCGGCGAAGAAGGTCGAGACGAAATATTCGCCGTTCTCGCTCACCTCGAGCACGCCGGTGGCCACGTCGCCGTCCGCCGTCATTTCCAGGGTCTCGCCGTTGACGATCAGCTCGGCGTCGCCCAGCGGCTGATCCGTGGTGACCTCCACCTCGACCCGCGTTCCCGCCACGGCGTTGATGTCGCCGCCCGGATCATCGGTCTCGGTTTCGAGCTGCGTCCAGCGCGGGTAGTGGTAGGTGAGCTTGAGGTTCCTCACCCGCGGCAGGTCGACCACGTCGACCAGGTATTCCTCGCTGTGCACGCCCGAGGCCACGACGTAGTACTGCACCGGTTCGCGCACGGCGTAGAACGTGAATTCGAACAGGCCGTCATCGGCCAGCATGGGCGCGCTTTCCCAGTCCTCGCTGCTTTCGAAGCGCGCGAACACTTCCGCTGCCACGGGGTCGAAGCCTTCGGCATAGGCGTCGATGACCAGGTCTCCGCCCCGCCGTACGGCACCGTCGCCGGGGCTGACAACCATCCGCTGGGGCGGCAGGGTGTCGGCCATGGCCCAGCCCGCCCAGACGTGGCGGACGCCGTAACGCCAGTTGTCCGGCCCGAACGCCGCGAACCACACCAGCGCCGCCAGCGCCGCACCGGCCAGCATGCCCGGCACCACGATCTCGCGGTTCGGCACCCGCAGCGCGGCGGGGACCCCCCGCGCCAGGCGCCAGGCGTCCTCCGCCAGCAGCCCTAGGAAGGGCGAGGGTTGGGCGCCGGCGTCATGCTTGCCGCCGGCCAGTTCGTCGTAGGTTTCGATGCGCCCGTCGAAGTCCGGCGCGCGTTTTTCGATATCGGTCACGCCCCGGGTGCGCCGCAGCACCTGCAGCGGGCGCACCAGCAGCAATGCCGCCACCGCGCCCAGGGACAGCGCCAGCAGCAGCCGCGCGCCGTTCATCAACTCGGCGGGAAACGCCTGGCGGGTACCGATGAGCACCGCCAGCAGGGTCACGGCCAGCGCCGCCACACAGAGCACGGCGGCGCCCCGTGCCAGGATAAGTGTCCGCAGGCGGCGGCGAAATCCGCCGAGATATTCTTCGAGTCTTGCCTGTGCCTTCATGCGGCTATTCCCCGTCGCACCTTGAGGTGCCGGTTTCCTATCCAGGACTCCGCCAGCACCGCTGCGGCGAGCAGGGCCAGAATCCATGGCCACAGCTCCGTGGGCGGTACTTCCATAATACCCGAATCCGCGGCGATTGCTTGCTGCGCGCCGGGACTCAATTCCTGCCACCGGGTCAGTTCGGCGGCAGCCATCGCGGCAGGGTCCGATTCTGTTGGATCGACATTGACGGCCACGAGTTCCGTGCGCCCGGCGCCGACGACCTCGTAGAAGCCGATCCGGTCCACCAGAACGTCGTCTCCGGCCCCGGCGCCGGCGATTCCCAGCGCCATGTCGCCGCCCGGGGCAAATACCTGGGCGCCTGCGAACCCCATGCTCCGGGCCGAAAGCGCGGAACCCAGCCGCGCCTCGAAACTCACCTGCAGATCCCCGGCCAGGTACGCCGAAAGCTGGGCGATCAGGGGCACGAAGACCGGCTGCACCGGCAGGTCGTTCCACTCCCGGTCCAGCGAGGAGCCGTACACCATCACCCGGCCGGCGCCGAGGGTATGCTCGATGAGCAGCGGCCCGCCCTCGTCCAGGCGCATGAGGACCCGGTCGCCGGCCCGCGGTTCCACCGCCACATGGCGATAGAACCGGGCCCGCCGCACGTCGTCCATCAGCCCCAGCGCGGGGTGGGACCGGTCCAGCGTGCCCACGACAAGGAACTCGCCTTCCCGGCGACCGAAATCGGAGAACGGCTCGAACGCATGCCCGGTGACCGGCGCTTCCGCCAGGCCCGCCGAGCCCCGCGCCAGCGCCATGAGCATGGCGCCCCCGGACTCCACGTAACCGCGCAGCAGGGCGGCGTCTTCGTCCGCCAGTACCCCGGCGTCGGTCACGACGATGAACACGTAGTCTTCCAGGATGCGGTCGGCGAGACCCGCGGCGGTCACCGGCTCGACGCGGTAATCCTGCGCCGCCAGCGTGCCGAGCGCGGATGCGAAGAAGGGCGAAGCGCCGCCGCGCCCGTCCGCGCCGACCAGCAGCACCGGGCGCGGCTCCGGGCGTTTCACCACCAGGTAGCGGGTGTCGTCCACGCCGAGGTCGTCCCCGGGGGTCAGTTCGGCGGTGACGCGGTTGCCGCCGGCCTCCAGTTCCAGGCTCTCGAACGGCGCCTGGACGGACTCGCCGGGCGGGACCGCAATCGACCGCTGACCCGCGGCGGCGCCGTTGAGCCTGAGCGTCAAGGTGCGCTCCACCGCCTCGTCCGCGTAGCTGCGGACGCTTGCGACGAAGTCGCCGGACACCGGCGACCAGGCCAGCCCGTCCACGCTCAGGTTGCTCTCCGGCGCGGCGGACACATCGTGGAGCATCAGCTCAAGCGCCGTGCGCGGCGCCAGGTCCGCGAACCGGGCCGGCAACGCGCTCCGCTGGGCGTCGGTGACGACGTGAACGGTGACCGGCAGCTCGGCGCCCCGCACGAGGCTGTCCACCGAGCGCATCAACTGCCCGTAGTCCAGGGAGAAGGGCCCGGGCTCAAGGGTCGCCACGCCGCGGCGGATGGCGTCGCGGTCCAGCGTCGGCTCGACCACCACCTCGACGATGCGCCCGGCCGCCACCAGTTGCGCCACGTCGCCGGTCCCAAGCTCGCCCAGCACGGAATCGGCGGCCGCCTCGGCGCGCTGCCAGCGCTCGCCGTGGCCCATGGAGGCCGACTGGTCCATGACGATGACGTGCAGTCCGGCGGTTTCGGTGACCAGGTTCTGGACCGCGCCGAGCAGCGCCGGTCCGGCGAACGCCAGCGCCAGCAGGACCAGCACGCCGATGCGCAGGGCAAGCAGAAGCAGGTACTGGAGCTTCTTCGCCAGAACCCGTCGCGGCTCCCCGGGCTCGAGGAACATCACCGAACTGAACACCTGCCGATCGGGATTGGTGGACGAGAGCCGGTGCAGCCAGACGGGCACGCCGATGGCCAGCAGGCCGAGCAGAAATGCGGGCGCAAGCAGTGTCATCGTCGGCGCACCTGTCGGAACAGCAGGTAGTTGCGCAGCGCGCCTTCCAGCGAGTCGGCGATGTTCACCAGTTCGTGGTCGATGCCCGCGCCCGCCGCGCAGTTCTCCAGTTCCTCGATATGTTCGCGAATCCGCTCCCGGTAGCGCGAACGCATGAAAATGGGGGACACCTCGAGCGATTCGCCCGTCTCCATGTCCTCCATCATCGCGGACTCGCGCAGTTCGGGCTTCAATTCCTGGGGATCCAGCAACTGGAACAGCACCACGTCCTGGCCCTGGTAGGCCAGCGGCTGCACACCCTTGATCATCGCCTCCGGGACACAGTAGAAATCGGAAATCACCACCACCAGCCCCCGGCCCTTCTCGAACTGGCGGAAGGTCTCGAACGGCACCCTGAGGTCCGTGCCCACGCCGGGCTCGGCGCGGTCGATGGCGTGCAGCACGCCGCTCAGCTTGCCGATGCGCGAGGACGGCGGCCGGTGCTCGCGTACCTGCTCGTCGAAGACGATCAGGCCCACGGCGTCGTGCTGTCTGGAGGCAAGATACGCCAGCGTCGCGGCGAGCATCCTGGCGTAATGCAGCTTGGTCACCGGGCCGGAGCCGTAGCCCATGGAGGCGCTGGCGTCCAGCAGGATCACCAGCCGGGTGTTGGTCTCGCCCAGGTAGCGCTTGATGTAGGTGCGCCCGGTGCGCGCGTAGACGTTCCAGTCCACGAAGCGCGGGTCGTCGCCTTCGGCGTAGGCGCGGTACTCGGCGAACTCCTGGCTGAAGCCGAACAGCGGCGAACGGTGCAGGCCGTTGAGGAAGCCGTGCACCGCGGCCCGGGCGACCAGTTCCAGGTTGGAAAGGCTCGCCAGGACCTCCGGCTTGAGCAGGTCCCGGACCGTGCCCGGCGCCGATGCGGCTACAGCGGCCACGGCGCCGCCCGTGCCGCGGTCATGCCGGCCATGGAAGTGTTCCGCTCACCGCTCGTGCCGGCCATGGCAGCGTCCCGCTCTCCGGTCATGCCGACTATGGAAGTGCCCCGCTCCCCGGTCGTGCCGGCCATGGAAGTGCCCCGCTCCCCGATCATGCCGGCCATGGCAGCGTCCCGCTCCGGTTCATGCTGGCCATCTCCTCTCAGCCGGCCTTTGCAGCCGGCGCCTCGGCGCGCATGTACTCGACAAGCTGCGTGAGCACGTCATCCACCTCCACCTTGTCGGACTCGGCGAAGTAGTTGGTCAGCACGCGGTGGCGCATCACCGGCAGCGCCATCGCGCAAATGTCGTCCTGGGTGACGTGGTAGCGGCCCTCCATCAATGCCCGGGCCTTGCCGGCCAGGGTCAGGAACATGGTGGCGCGCACGCTGGCGCCGTACTGCACGTAGCGCTTCACCACCTCCGGCGCCGCCGGGTCGACCGGCCGCGTGGCGCGCACCAGGTCCACGGCGAACCGGCTCACGGACTCGGCCACCGGCACCTGCCTCACCAGGTTCTGGAACCTGAGGATTTCCTCGGGGCCGGTGCAGGCGTCGACCGCGGGTATGTCCATGCGGGTCGTGTAGCGGTCCACCACGGCCAGTTCCTCGTCGTCGTCCAGGTAGTCCAGGATGACGTTGAACAGGAAGCGGTCCAACTGCGCCTCGGGCAGCGGGTAGGTGCCCTCAAGCTCAATGGGGTTCTGGGTCGCCAGCACGAAGAACGGCGGGTCGATCCCGTGCAGTTCGCCGCGCACGGTCACCGTGAATTCCTGCATCGCCTCCAGCAGCGCGGACTGGGTCTTGGGCGGCGTGCGGTTGATCTCGTCGGCCAGCAGCACGTTGGCGAAGATCGGCCCCGGCACGAAGGTCCAGGTGCGGCGGCCCGTGGTGATGTCCTCCTCAATGATATCGGTGCCGGTGACGTCCGTGGGCATCAGGTCCGGCGTGAACTGGATGCGCTTGTAGCTCAGGCCCAGCGCGATGGCCAAGGTGCGCACCAGCAGCGTCTTCGCCGTGCCCGGCATGCCCGTGATCAGGCAGTGCCCGCCCACCAACAGGGTCACCAGGAGGTGATCCACCACCTCCTCCTGGCCGATGATGACTTTGCCGACCTGGGTGCGAATGCCGTCCAGCGACGTGTGGAAGGATTCGATCAGGCCGCGGGCTTCTTCGGTATCCAGTGCACTTTTCAACGTACGATCTCCAACAACAATTGCTGCGCCTCACGGTAGTGGGGCGCGGTTTCCAGAGCATACAACAGATGCTCCCGGGTCCTGGCTTGATCCTCAAGCTCCAAAAAAGCGGTGGCGAGGCGGTAATGGGCGCCCGCCAGGTCGTGCGGATTCATGGCCAGCAGCGCCCGGTATTCCCGCAGCGCGCCTTCGGCCATGCCTTCGGCCAGCATCCAGTCGCCCAGCGTGGCATGCACCTCGGCGTCCAGCGGCGTGACCATGATCAGGTCGTTGTAGACGGCGATGGCGTCTTCGCGCCGACCGGCCTCGTCCAGCCAGGCGCCCAGCCGCCGCAGCGCGCCCGGGGAGTAGCCGCCGAGCTTCCAGTAGGTTTCCAGCGTGTCCAGCGCCTCGGCGCGCCGGTCGAGTTCGTCGTACGCCAGAGCTTTGGGTATGTAGGTGTTGCCGTCATCCACATGGGCGGGAAACAGCTCGATGGCTGAGTCCGAGCGTTCCAGCACGCTTTCCCAGTCTTCGGCTTCGAGCGACTCGTATGTCAGCCGGCTGTAGCCCTTCCAGTCGTCCAGCCCGTTCAGCACGGCGAAGAACTGCGCATCCAGGAACTCCTTGAAGCCGCTGTCCAGAACCGCCGGCGCGACGCCAAGTCCGTCGCGAATCGCCCCGGCGGTGTCGGAGCCCGCCGCGAACGCCGTCAGCATGTCCACCAGCCCCTGCTGGCCCCATTCGCGCGCGATGTACTGGCACAGGAGCCCCGCCTGGGTATAGGAGACAATCACCTGGCCCTCGTAGGTGGGCCGCATGAACCCGCCGTCCAGTTCGGTGACCGGCAGGAACCGGTCGTCCGCCATGGCCTCGAGCACCCGCAACGGGATGTGCCGGCCGGGCAGCGGGCCCGTGCTCCACTCCTCGAATACCGAGACGCCCTCGCTGAACCAGCGCGGCACCAGGTTGCCGGTGGCTTCCAGGGTGAAGATGTGGGCGATCTCGTGCCAGAGCGTGGTTCCCCAGTGGAATTCGCCCTCGCGGCCGCCGGACGGGCTGTCCATGGCCACCAGGTAGCCGAACGCCACGCCCAGCAAGCCGATGCCCGGCAGTCCCAGGGTCCGCACGGCGAAGTCGTCGTGCTCCGGGTAAAGCTCGACCACCACGTCCTCCTGCAGCTCGAACTGGTAGCGCTCGGTGAAGGCTCGAATGCTGTCGGTGACCAGGTCGGTGACGTAGGCATCCAGGACCGGGGCCTCGTCCTCGTGGAGGCGCAGCAGCATCCCGGGCGTGTCCGCGGCGGTTTCGCCTTGCGCGCCAGCGGCGGTTTCGCCTGCCGCGGCGGCGGCGGATTCACCTGCCGAGCCGGCGGTGGATTCGCCCGCGGCGGCGGCGGCGGATTCACCCGCCGAGCCGGCATCCAGGCCGGGTACGGCCTTTGTCTCGCGTCCCGGCAGCTCGCGCTCCAGCACCACGAAGTTCTCCAAACTGTCGATCAGCCTCAGCGTATTCACGGTCTGGGCGCTGAAGGGATCGCCCTGGTAGGCCAGCGCCAGGTGCGCCTGGGCTTCCTCGACGCGGTTCTGGCGCAGCAGGTTGACACCCAGTTCGGCGTGGGCGGACCACAGGTCCGGCTGGATGCGCACCGCTTCGAACAACAGTTCCACCGCTTCGCGGTATCGCCGGTTGATGAGGTAATAGTAGGCCGGCGTCGCGTAGATCTCCCCGTAGGCCGGATTGTAGGCGAGCGCGCGGTCGGTCCACTCGCTGTCGGTGATGCCTTCGAGCACATCCGCCGCGGCGTGGAGCGAGTAGACTTCCAGCGGCGGCAGATCCTGAGCTTCGGCGATCCGAAGCGCCTCGGCCAGGGCCTCCCTGGCGGGCGCCACCGCACCGCGTTCGAGGTTCAACCGAGCCGAGATCAGGTACGCTTCCGGATACTCCCCATCGGCCTCCATGACCTCATCGACGATGGTCCTGGCACGGTCTTCGAAGCGGCCCGTGGCGACCGCCGCCATGCCCAGTTTGGCCTGGGTGTGGTTCTCGTCCAGATCCAGGGCTTCCATGAACAGCCGGACCGCCTGGTCCGCCTGGTGGGTCGCCAGGAACAGCCGCCCCCAGCGGTGGCGGATGGACGGGGACTCCGGATCCAGTTCCAGGGCCGTGCGGAAAAAGGCGTTGGCGGCCTGCATGTCGCCGAGCCGCCAGGCCGCCTCGGCGCGCACGGCGCCATCGAGGCTCTCCGCGGAGACCCGGGTATAGCAGGACGCGGCTTCAAGCCGCTCACCGCGATGGTAGTGCCGGTCGCATTCCCGCAGTGCGGGATTTCTGTCGGGGGAGTAGTCGAACGGCTGCGCGCCCACGGACTGGGCCGCGGCGGTTGTTGCGAGCGTGGCGGCTACCATGGCGGCAAACGCCAGCGCGGCCGCCAGTGCGGGCGCTGCCAGCGCGGGCGCTGCCAGTATGGGCGCGGACGGCGAAGGGGCCGCCGGCAAAGACGCTGCGGCCGGGCGCCTCATGGCCCGGCGGCTCGCGGCAGGAGCCCCGCGCCGCTACTCTTCAGCGCGGGCATCGTCGATCTGCTGCTGCACCAGCGCAAGCTCGAGCAGCAGGGCCTGCAATTCGTTCAGATAGACATCGCTGTCCATCTCGTTGCGGCGGGTGCGCAGCGCCTGGACCTGGCCTTCCAGGGCGTCAAGCTCGGCGAACAGCTCCTCGATCTGCTCGGTGAGCGCCACCCGGGCCTCGAGCCGCGCAGCGGTGAAGGACCCCGCGGGCTCGCCCGCCAACTGCGGGTGTTCGGTGGCCAGCGTGCCCTCGTTTTCGTAGCTCTCCGCCACCATTCGCTCGGTGTATTCGAACGCTTCCTGGGCCGTGATGATGCCGTTGCGGTTGGTATCGGCGGATTCGCTGGACAGGGCCTCGGTCCAGTGCTCGGCGAAGCGGGTCGCGTTGCGCTCGCCGCCAGTTCGGGTGGCGGTGATCAACGTGCGCCCCTCCTGCGCCCAGGATTCCAGCACGGCGCCGCTGGCGCTGGTGGCGTTGACCACCAGTTGCCGTCCCGCGGGCACGGCGCCGAGCAGTTCGCCCAGTTCCGCGCCGTCGAGGTCCCGGCCCGGCAGGTTGTACTTGTACACCATGCCGTCGTAGGTGCCGTGGCCGACGAGAAATACCGCCAGCGTGTCGGCCGCAGTGACAGTCTGCGCCAGTCCCTGCAGCGCTTCGGTGAGCGCCTCGCGGGTCGCCTCCTCGCCGTTCAGCAGCGTGACCCGGGACTCGTCGCCCAGCGAGCGGGCCGCGGCATCGGCGAGCGTCTCGGTCTGCGCGAGGAATCGATTGGCGTAGGCGGGCTCGCCGCCCAGACCGCCGACTATGACGTAGTACAGCTCCGCCTGCGCGGCCTGCGCCAGCCACAGCGGCGTCAGCAGCAACGCCAGGCGAACGGCCCTCACAGCCTTCCCCAGTAGAGCCGCCGCACCCACAGCCACAGCGGCGTCAGCAGCAACGCCAGGCGAACGGTTCTCACAGCCGTCCCCAGAAAAGGCGCAGCACCCACTCGCCGGCCTTGAGCAACAGCAGCAGGAGGAAAACGAAGGGCATGTTCCAGAGGTCCAGCAGTTCCCTTTCGACGATGCCCGCCTCGGAGAACTGGATGGTTTCCGGCAGTTCGTCCAGCTCGCCCAGGGTGAAGTAACGGCCGCCGGTCAGCGAGGCCAGCCGCTCCAGCAACGGGCGGTTCTGCTGGATCTGAAAGTGTTCGGAAATCCCGGTGGAGCGCCGCACCGAATAGTCGGCGCGCCCGAGTGCTTCCTCTCCGAGCGAGGCGGCGGCTTCGAACCGGTACAGCCCGGCGGCATCGGCGAGGACGGTCGCCTCGTAGACGCCCGGCTCGCCGGGCACCGGCTGCATGACCACCGGCTCGGCGGCGCTCGCTTCGCCCACGACCGCATCGCCCGATACGGCCAATTCCACGCTGGCATTGGCCACCGGCTCGAAGCTGCCGTCACGGACGCGCGCCCGCAGCAGCACCTCGTCCTCGTCGACGTAGTAGGGCCGCTCCGCGGTCAGCACCACCGGCTCGGGCGTGCCCGTCACCAGCGCGTGCAGGATCTGGCGCCAGAAGGTTTCGTGGCGCTGGTCTTCGGACGGCAACTGCATCTGCCACCGCCAGGTGCCGCCGCTGGCGAGCACGTAGACCTGCCCGCGCCCGAAACGCTGGTGCACGAGCAGCGGCTGCGCCGTTCCGCGCACTTCGGCTTCCAGCAGGGTGACCGCCCCGGGCTTGATCGCGCCCACGTACTGGAAGTCGGCGATATCCGGCATGCCTCCCCAGAGTTCGCGGTTGGCGTCGCGGTCGGCGTCCAGGCGGGTCACCAGCGACTCCTGGCCTTCGGCGGTCAGCGCCACGGGAACCGGCACGCGCATGAAGCTGGCGGCATCCAGATCGGGCAACTGCACGGGCAGCGCCTCGGCGACGACGCTGTTGCCCCAGCCGCCGTCGGCCAGCCCGCGCCTGCCGCCGAGCATCAGCAGGCTGCCGCCGCGCTCGCTGACGAAATCGCGGATGTGCGCCTGCTGTTCCTCGGTCAGGCCGGCGGCGGAGAAACTGCCGATGACCAGCCCGTCGTATTCGAACAGCGTCTCGCGGTCTTCAGGGAAGCCGCCCTCAAGCTCATCCGGAGAATCGATGCCCTGGCGGTAGAACTTGTTCGGCGTGGTCCGCAGCAGGCTCGCCAGCCGCACGGCCGGGTCCTCGTCCACCGCGCGGCGTATGAACTTGTATTCCCAGCGGGGCTCGCCTTCCACGTAGAGGATCGAGCGGCGCGCCTCCGGCGCGATGACCGTGCGGTACTGGGTGTTGTTGGTGACGTTGCCCTCTCCGGGGAGGGGATCGAGGCTGAACCGCAGGTCCTTCACCCCGGCATCGCCGATGTCGAACTCCACCCAGCGGGTGGTGACGCCGGCGCCCTCGGGCAGCGTCACGGCCTCGGAGGCCATGACCGCGTCGCCGTCGTAGACCCGCAGCCGCGCCTCGCCGGGTTCGGCGTAGCGGATGCTGATCCGGGCGCTGATCCTCGAACCCGGCATGACCTGGTCGGAGAGCGCCACGCTCTCCAGTTCGATGTCCTCGGGTATCGACTCGCGGCCCACGCCGACGGTGTGCACGGGAACCCCGTAGCCTGCGATCTCGGCGAGCCTGGCGGCGTCGAGCTCGCCCGAATTGTCCGCGCCGTCGCTGATCAGCACCACCCCGCCCAGCGCCGAGGATCGCGCCTCCCGCAGCACGTCCACCAGCGCGCTGCCGATGCGCGTGGCATCGCCGGGCGCGGGTACGTCGGTCAGCGCGTCGATGGTTTCCGATGCGCCGGAGAAGGCGTAGAGGCGCAGTTCGAACAGGTCGGCCAGGTTTTCCAGGGCGCCGTCGTCCAGTGCGGCCACCGCCTGCTGCAGGCGCGATTCCTCGCCCTCGCCGTAGCTCATGCTGGCCGAGGTATCCAGCAGCAGCGCCACGGAATTTTCCTGGGCGCGCAGGGTCTGAGTGGACAGCGAGGGCCGCCAGAGCAGCGTCAGGATGACCGCCACCATGGCAACCTGGAGCAGGCCGATCGCGGCAAGACGGGGCGCCGACAGCGTATCCCGCCGCCTCGACAGGCTGACCGCGACCGCCGCCGCCGCGGCGACCGCGCCCGCGGCGAGCAGCCAGACGGGCCAGCCGCGGGCCAGCACGAATTCGCCGTTCCCGAAAACGGCTGGAGAATACTTGAACAGAAACTCAAACACGGTGATTCAGCCAAGCGCCTTCACGCCTGCGGGCAGCCGCCGATGATAGCACTACGGGCGGCGCCGAATAGCGGCGGGAATGCGTTTTCCACCGCGATTCCGCCCGTTCCGGCGACGGCGGAACGGCGCGCCGCCGTGATAAAGTAGCCGCGAAATGTCGACCCCGGTTCACTACGCCAAACTGCTCCTCGCGGGCGCCGCCGCAATCGCCGCGCCGCTGGCGGCGCCGGGACAGCATCTGCCGCTTTCGACCGAGGCGCCCGCCGCGGAGTTCCAGTTCTCGCGGCTCATCTACCCCAGCGGCTACGGCCGGGGCCGCGGCTCCGCGCTGGTGGACTGGCCCGACGCCGAATACCACTTCATGCAGGGCCTGACCCGCCTCACCCGGGTCGACGGCGCCATCGTCAGCCGCCATGACGGGAAAGGCGGCCGCATGGTCGGCCTGCACGACGACGCGCTGTTCGACTATCCCTGGCTGTACGCCGTGGAGGTCGGCGACTGGTACCTGGACGACTTCGAGGCCGCGCGGCTGCGGGAATACCTGCTGCGCGGCGGCTTCCTCATGGTGGACGACTTTCACGGCAGCCGGGGCTGGTACGGCTTCAACGAGTCCCTGAAGCGGGTCTTTCCGGACCGCCCCTGGGTGGAGATTCCCGAAAGCGATGAAGTCATGCACGTCCTCTACGACCTCGACAAGAGCACCCAGATTCCCGGGGTTCGCGCCCTGTACAGCGGGCGCACCTGGGAAGAGGACGGCTACAACCCGCACTGGCGGGGCATCTACGACGACAAGGGCCGCCTGCTCGTCGCCATCAACTTCAACATGGATCTCGGCGATGCCTGGGAGCATGCGGACATGCCGGGCTACCCGGAACCGATGACGGCGATGGCGTACCGGTTCGCGGTCAACTACGTCATCTACGCGATGACGCACTGAAACCGCCGCAACCATGCCGCAGCGGCGGCAATCCCTTCAGTACGACACCCGCGGACCGATCACTAGCGGTCCGTGGCAAAAGTCCCGCGGCATTCGACCGACGATTCATCCCGGCCGGCTGCGTTGCCCGTCGGTCGAATATTCCCGATATTCTCCCTCCTCGCGCCTTGCCGGCCGGGCGACTCGCCGGTCTCGGTGCTCGCGCGACTTTTGCCACGGACCGCTAGCCGCCCATCCCCATGCCGCCCATGCCCTGGGGCCGGTTGTTGAACTCTTCCTCCGAGACGCTGCCGCTGCCGTCGGCGTCCCACGCGGTCATGAGGACTTCGGCCTCGACAAAGCCGTTCGCAACGGGCGGCGCGGCGGCCAGTTCCCCGGCGGAAATCGCGCCGTCGGAGTCCGTATCGAGGCCGGCGAAGGTCATGGCGGCCATACCTTGGGCCAGCGCGAATTGCGCTGCGAATGCGAGCAACAACCCGGCCGGGACAAGCAATAGTTTCTTCACTGTGGTTTTCTCCTTTGGTGCGTCCTGGCCCAAGGGCCAGCACTGCATGAAGCAAACTACGTCAACATCGAAGCCTTGCGCAATGGCTCTTTGGCAATCTTTACAAAACGGCGCGCGCAAGCCGCGACACGCGCAAGGCCAACGCCAGCGACAGCGCGGTGCAGATCATGCCGCCGACGACCACGGTGATGCCCAGCCCGTGCCGGTCCGCGATGTAGCCGATGATCACGCTGCCGATGGCGGGCGCGGAGAAGGCCACCGCGGCCCACAGGCTCAGCACGCGGCCGCGCATGGTCTCGGCGACGATGGTCTGGATCAGCGCCTGGGAGCCCACGCCCACCAACGTCAGCGAGAAGCCGAGGATGGCCACCAGGCCGATGCCCAGCGCATAGCTGGACGTCGCGCCGAGCAGCGTCATGAGCGCGCCGGTCGCCACGGTGCCCCACACCGTGGACCACAACAGCCTGTTGCCGGAACCGATGACCGTGAGGTAGAACCCGGCCACCACGGCGCCGGCGCCCGACACGGAAGTCAGCGTCGCCAGGGTGCTGCTGCCGCCGCCGTATACGCCGCCCGCGAACGCCGGCAGCATGACGATGACGGCGCGCCCGAACAGCGCCGAGAGCGCCACGATGATCAACTGCTGGCGGATGTCGGCGTGCCGGCAGGTGTAGTCGATGCCGTCCCTCAGCTCGGCGAAGAAGTGGCTCTGCACGCCCCCCGAGCGGGCCCTGCGCAGCTTCACCAGCAGCAGCGCCAACAGCATCGCCAGGTAGGACACTGCATTGATGGCGAACGCCGACGCCAGGCCCGTGGTGGCGATGGCCACCCCCGCGATCGCCGGGCCGAGAAAGCGCGAGACGTTGAAGACGATGGACTGCGCGGCCACCGCGGGCGCCAGCAACTCCTCCGGCACCAGGCTCGGTATCAGCGACATCCGCACCGGCTGGAACGCGCTGCTGACGATCCCCAGGCACATGGTGATGGCGAACAACAGGTGGATGTCGATCGCCTGGAGCAGGACCAGCACGAACAGCAGGCCCGCCAGCAGGCCGTTGAGCACGTTGGCGTAGAACGCCACGGTCTTTCTGTGCAGACGGTCGGCGAGCACGCCGAACAGCGGCCCGAAGAACATGATGGGCAGGAATTCCGACAGCGCGATGATGCCGAGCCACGTCTCCGACCCGGTCAGCTCCCAGGCCAGCCAGCCGATGGCGACCCGCTGGATCCACAGCCCGTGCAGCGAGAAGGTGCTGCCGATCAGGTAGATGGAGAAATTGCGGTTTCTGAGGACGGGGGCGAACATCAGCGAGCCGGGCCCCCGGCGGCATCCACCCGGCGCGCTTCCATGAGATCCCGGACCTCCGCAAGCCGCTCCGGCGTACCGACGTCCCGCCACAGGCCGTCGTACACCTCACCCAGCAGTTCGCTCCGGCGCACCGCCGGGCGCAGCACGTCGCGCAGCGGCCTGATCCCCGGGGCGAGGCCCTGAAAAAGGGAGGTGCGAAGCACTGCGATGCCGCTGAAGGTGTAACGCGGTGGGGCGGTGTCGGGCGAGCCGCCAGGCGTGTGGCGCGAGCTCTCCGGCGCGTGCGCCATGCCCTCATGCGCTGCCCCCTTGCGTTCCGGCATCTGCAACCTGCCGTCGGCCGTCAGCGCGAAGTCCCCATGGGGGTGATGAGGCGGATTGGGCACGAGCACGAGGTGGCCCGATACACCGGCTCCGGGTTTGCGGTCGGACGGGAATTCGCCGGCCGCGCGATCGGCCACTGGGTCCGACGCGCGATCGGCCACGCGATCCGCCACCGGGTTCGGCACGCGATCCGCCGCGCACCCGAAGTCCGCGCCGAGCGTCCTCAGCGCACGGAAATCATGGTCCGTCACCACGTCGGTGCTCACGACGATGAAAGGTCCGTCCCCGAGCAGGGACAGGGCGTGGACGATCCCGCCGGCGGTTTCCAGCGGCGGTTCGCCCTCCTCGCTGTAGGCCACGGCCTGGCCCCAGGGCGTGGTCTCGCCGATGGCGGAGCGGATCTGCCCGCCCCGGTAGGAGAGATTGATCACAATCTCGCGAAAGCCGGCATCCGCAAGCCTGCGCAGGTGCCGCTCGATCAGGGTCTCGGGGCCCAACGAAAGCAGCGGCTTGGGCAAATCCGCGGTAAGCGGCCCCATCCGCTCGCCCCGCCCGGCGGCCAGCAGCATGGCTTTGGGACTGATATCCATTCGTTGACAGAGGTCCCGGTCAACTTCCGGATATGTAGCGAAGTTCTACTCCGAACATCTTGGCCAAGTGTAGCGCAAGAAAGAGGCCCGCGCGAAACGGGCCTCCGGGGACAAGACGATGTTCGGAGTAGAACTTCACCATTTTCACGGCTCATCGGGGTCTCTAGCGAGAACGCCCCTCGCCGTGCAGCCGCGCCTGTCGCCGACGCCGAGACACGGTTTGAGTGTGTCCAGTGCGCGAGTCTACCACGTCAACGATGGGATATGAGTCCCGTCCAGTTCATTGAAGCGATAGAATGAGCGCCACATTGTAGCCGCCTTGCCCCGCTGACACCCTTGCAAAGAATTCATCCCAAACGCGTTGCCGCGGTCGTTGCCGTGGCCATTACGGCGCCCGCCGCGGCGCAGCAACTGTGCTTCCCGGAGGCGGTTGACATTCCCGCCGTCGATCTCCCGGCGCCCGAACCGGCGCTGACGCCCGAAGGGGACGAGCGGCTGACGATCTCCGCCGGGCGGGTCGACCTGGTCGCCGACGACATCGTCGAGTTCGGCGGCGAGGTGGCGTTCCGGTACGGCGAGCGCAGCATTTCCGCCGAGCGCGCCAGTTTCGACCTGCGGACCGGGACCGCGCAGGTCAACGGCACGGTCGCCTACCGCGACCGCCAGGTCGCGATCTACGGCGAAGACGCCGCGGTGGACACCCGCGGCCGGATCGTCACCTTCCGGGGCGGAGGATTCGAGCTGCCGCTGCGGGGCGCGCAGGGCACCGCCGAAGCCATCCGGATCCGCGGCGACAACACCATCGGGCTGCGGTCGGTCAACTTCACCACCTGCGTGACGGACCCGCCGGACTGGGAACTGCTGGCGCGGGAACTGGAGATGGACGTGGACGCGGGCTTCGGCACGGCGCGGGGCTTCCGGCTCGTGTTCAAGGGCCTGCCGGTCATGGGGTCGCCCTGGGTGACCTTTCCCCTGGACGACCGCCGCAAGAGCGGCGTGCTGACGCCGAGCTTCACCAACCGCGACACCACCGGCCTGGACATCTCGGTGCCCGTCTACCTGAACCTGGCGCCCAATTACGACCTGACGTTCACCACGCGCTACATGCGCCGGCGCGGTTCCCAGGCGATTTCCGAGTTCCGCTACCTGCTGCCCCGCACCGAAGGCCGGGCCCGGTTCGAATACCTGCCGCAGGATGCCGACCTCGGAACCGCGCGACGCTATTTCAGTTTCGGCAGCGAGACGGCCCTGGGCGAGGCGTGGCGGATCGTGGCGGACATCCAGGACATCTCCGATTTCTTCTACTTCGAGGACATGCGCAACAGCCTGAGCGTGGCCAGCCAGACCCATCTGAACCGGGCGGTCGAACTGAGCCGCCGGGCGCCGCGCTGGTCGTTCCTGGGCCGGATTCAGGACGTGCAGACCATCGATCCGTTCATCGGCCCCGGTTTCGAGCCCTACCGGCGCGTGCCGCAGTTCCTGATGTCCGGGAACTGGCGCCGCAACCTGGTCCGCCTGACGTCGCGCAACGAACTGGTCCGGTTCGACCGCCCCATCGGGGTGACCGGATGGCGGCTGGATCTGGACGAGGAACTGAGCCTCGATTTCAGGCGCCCCGGCATGTTCCTGACCCCCGCCCTCGCCCTGCGCCAGACGAACTACCTGCTGGACGGGGAGAGCGTGGCACGCTTCGGCCCCGGCGGCGAGACGGAGATCTCCCGCACGCTGCCCGTCGCCAGTCTCGACGCGGGCCTGACGTTCGAGCGCGCGGCGCCGGCGCGCGGCTGGGTGCAGACGCTGGAACCGCGGGCGCTCTACGTGCACGTGCCTTTCGAGGAGCAGTCGCACCTGCCGATCTTCGATACGGTGGAGCCGACGTTCAATTTCGTGCAGTTGTTCCGCAAGCACCGGTACCTGGGCGCCGACCGCATCGCCGATACGGACCAGCTCAGCGTCGGCGTGACGACCCGGCTGCTCGACCTTCAGTCCGGCCGCGAAAGGCTCAGCGGCACCCTGGGCCAGATCCGCCACCTGAGCCCGCAGCGGGTGACGCTGCATCGAAAATCCTTTCCCCTGGAAAGCGCCTCGGACTACATCGCCGAAGTCGTCATGAGCCCGCAACCGTCGTGGCGGCTGGGCGTGGACTACCAGTGGGACACCGGGGCCGCCGAGACCTCCCGCACCGAGGCGCGGTTCGAGTACCGGCCCCGGCAGGACCGGATGCTGGGCTTCGCCTACCGCTACCGGGAGGGCGTCCTCGAACAGGGCGACTTCTCCGTGGCGTGGCCGGTCGGCGACGCCTGGAAAATCATCGCCCGGGCCAATTACTCGTTCCTGGACGAAAACCCGCTGGAACGCTTCCTGGGTTGGGAGTACGTGTCGTGCTGCTGGCGCATGCAGGTCTACGGCCGCGACTACATCAGCCGCCGCACGGGCGAATCCGACCGTTCGCTGACCATCCAGTTCCTGCTGCGGGGCTTCACCGACCCCGGAGAATCCGCCGAGTCGTTGCTGGAGCGTGGTATTCTTGGATACCGCCGGTTCGACACCCTGCCCTGACGAAAATGACCATCGCGACCATGAAAAGCACCTTGACGACCGGCATGGCGGCGGCCGTGCTGGCGGCGGCCGTGCTGGCGTTGCCCCGGCACGCGGCGGCGCAGACCCGCGAACTCGGAGCATCCGGCGAGCTGCTCGACGGCATCGCCGCGCTCGTGGACGAGGGCGTCGTCCTGCGCAGCGAGTTCGAACAACGGGTCGCCACGGTCACGGACAACCTGCTTCGCTCCCAGGCGCAACTGCCGCCGGAGCAACGCAGCGCCCTGCCGCCGCTGTCGGCGATCGAGGAGCAGGTGCTCGAGCAGCTCATCCTGGAGCAGATCCAGCTTCAGCGCGCCGACCGCTTCGGGATCATCGTGGGCGACGAGGTGCTCAACCAGGCCATGGCCTCCATCGCCCAGGGGGTGGGCCTGACGCTGGACCGGTTCCCCCAGGCGCTGGCGTCGGAAGGCATCGACTACGCGCGGTACCGGGAGGAAACCCGCCAGACGCTGATCCTGGAACAGCTCCGCCAGCGCGAGGTGGCCGCCGCCATCGTGGTGGCGCCTCGGGACATGCAAGTGTGCCTCGCGCAAAGCAGCACCGACGAATACCTGAACCAGGAGTACCACACCTCCCACCTGCTGATCGGCATCTCCTCCACGGCGACCCGGGATGAAATCGAGCAGGCGCGGGAACGGGCCGGGGAGATCGTTGCGCGGCTCGATGCCGGAGAGAATTTCGCGGACCTGGCGATCACCGATTCCGATGGACAGTACGCGCTGGAGGGCGGCTCGCTGGGGTGGCGCAGGGGCATCGAGCTGCCGAGCCTGTTCGCCGACCTCATCCCGGACATGGAGCCCGGCGATCATTCCGAACCGATCCGCAGCGGCAGCGGCTTTCATCTCATCCGGCTCAACGAGGTGCGCGGCGTGCAGCCGGTCCTTCAGGACCAGATCAGGATTCGCCACATCCTGCTGCGTCCCACGGAGGTCATGGACGCGCCGGCGGTGCGGCAGCGGCTGACCGGCCTGCGCGACGAGATCATCGCGGGCGACGACTTCGCCGCCATCGCCCGGAGCGTCTCCGAAGACCCGGTTTCCGCGGCCGACGGCGGCGACCTGGGCTGGACGCCGGGCGGCGTGTTCGTCCCGGAATTCGAGCAGGTGATCAACACCCTGGAGATCGGCGAACTCAGCCTGCCCTTCGAAACCCGCTACGGCTGGCATATCGCCGAGGTCCTGGAGACCCGCACCCACGACACCACCGACGAACTGCGCGAACAGCAGTGCGTGGAGCAGATTCGCGCCAGCAAGCTGGAGCAGGAGCAGCAGCTCTGGTTGCGCCGCCTCAGAGATGAGGCATTTGTCGAAGTCAGACTGTAGGCCGCCGCCCGCCGCCGGTTTCCTGCCCGCGGGGGCCCGGGCTTTGATGCCCTTGACATGGGTGTACTGCGCCTTGGCCGGCTTCCTGCCCGCGGGGGGCGGTCGGTCGTCGAACGCGGCGCGACAACCGTGCAACGCGGCGCGACGATTGTCGAACGCGGCGCAACGACCTTGGAACGCGGCGCGACAACCGTCGAAGACAGCGCGGGACGACCGTTGAGCGCACCGCCGCCCACCCTCGCCGTCACCACCGGAGAGCCCGCGGGCATCGGCCCCGACATTTGCGCGATGCTCGCCGCGGGGGAGATGGCGCCCGGGCATCCCGGAGCGCGGTCGATCTTTCTCGGCGACCCGGACGTGCTCGGCGACCGGGTCCGGGCGCTGGAACTGCCGGTGGCTGTGGAAACGCTCGACGGCCCGGACGACGCCCGGCCCCACGAGCCGGGGGTCATGCAGGTGCTGCCGGTAGCGGCGGTCAGGCCCGTGCGCCCCGGACGGCTCGACCCCGGCAACGCACGCCACGTGCTGGGCCAACTGGACCGCGGTGTGGAGCTGTGCACCGGCCTTGCGCGCTGCGCGCTGGTCACGGCGCCGGTGCACAAGAGCACCATCAACGGGGCCGGCATCGCCTTCACCGGTCACACCGAGTGGCTCGCGGAGCGCACCGGCGCCGCCTGCCCGGTGATGATGCTGGCATCGCCCGGCCTGCGCGTCGCCCTGGTCACCACGCACCTGCCGTTGAGCGCAGTGCCCGGCGCCATTTCCGCGCAACGGCTGGAAGCGGCGGTCCGCGTGCTGCACGACGACCTTCGGGGGCGGTTCGGGATCGGCTCGCCGCGCATCATGGTGCTGGGGTTGAACCCGCACGCGGGGGAAGACGGCGTGCTGGGGCGGGAGGAAATCGAGACCGTGCATCCGCTGCTGCGTTCGCTGGCGGGGCGGGGACTGGCGGTGAGCGGTCCGGTCCCGGCCGATACCGCCTTCACGCCCCGACGGCTGCGATCATGCGACGCGGTGCTTGCCATGTACCACGACCAGGGGCTGCCGGCGATCAAGGCGCTGGCCTTCGGGGAGACGGTCAACGTGACGCTGGGTCTGCCGATCATCCGCACGTCCGTGGATCATGGAACGGCGCTCGACCTGGCGGGCAGCGGGCAGGCCGATCCGAAGAGCCTGTTTCACGCCGCGGAGTTGGCGTCGAGACTGGTGTCGGGGTGATGCGGGGGCCGGCAGGATGTTGTGGCGGGCTGCGGCGGGCGCGGCTCTGATGCGGTTCCGATGTCGGGGCGATGCCGATGCGGGCGCGGCTCCGATGCCGGCGCGGCTCCGACGCCCCCCGCGGCCGCGCAAAAGGCTGGGACAGCACTTCCTCCACGATCCCGCCGTCATCGCGAAGCTGGTCGCGGTCATCGGTCCGGCCGCCGACGACCGCATGGTGGAAATCGGCGGCGGGCGCGGGGCGCTGACGCGGCCGCTGCTAGAGACCGTCAAGCACCTGCACGTCATCGAACTCGACACGCGCCTGGCCGAGAAACTCGAAGGCGCCGCCGAGCATCCCGAGCGACTGATCCTGCACCGGGACGACGCCCTGAAATTCGATTTCTCGTCGCTGGCCGCCGGTCCGGGAACGCTGCGGGTGGTGGGCAACCTGCCCTACAACATCTCCACTCCCCTGCTCTTCCACCTGCTGGCCCATCGCGCGGCCATCAAGGACATGCACCTGATGCTGCAGCGCGAAGTCGCCGAACGGGCCGCCGCCGCACCGGGCAGCAAGATATACGGCCGCCTGACGGTCATGCTGGCGCCCTGGATGGAGGTTCGAACCTGTTTCCACGTGGGTCCCGGCGCCTTCGCGCCTCCGCCGAAGGTGCGCTCGACCGTGGTGCGGATGGTTCCGCGCCGCGCCCCGCTGTTCGAGATGCGGGACCCGCGGCGATTCGCCAGGCTGGTGGCGCGGGTGTTTTCCATGCGCCGCAAGACCCTGGCGCGGTCGCTGCGGCCATGGCTGACCCGGCGGCAGATCGCGGCCGCGGGCGTCGACCCCCTCGAGCGCCCGGAACGCCTGCCGCCGGAGGCATTCGAGCGCCTGGTCCGGACGTGGTGCGAGGGGACGGAGAAAGGCGACGGGCCGTGAGCGGTGCGGGACCGGCGAGCGGTGCGGGACCGGTGAGCGGGAAAGGAGCCGGGCCGTGACCACTTGGGCAATCGGCGACATCCAGGGCTGCGCGAGGAGTTTCGACGCGCTGCTGGAGGCGATCGGCTTCAACCCCGCGGTGGATCGGCTTTGGCTCGCGGGTGACCTGGTGAACCGGGGGCCGGACTCGCTCGGCGTGCTGCGCCGGGTGATGGCGCTGGGGGACCGCGCAACCGTCGTGCTCGGCAACCACGACCTGCATCTGCTCGCGATCATGGCGGGTGTGCGGCCGCCCTGGGAGGGAGATACGTTCGATGAATTCCTCGCGGCGCCGGGCCGCGGCGAACTCGCGGACTGGCTGCGGCGCCAACCGCTTCTGCACTACGACGCGGCGACCCGGACCGTGCTGGTTCACGCCGGGCTGCCGCCGGGCTGGACGGTGGCGGAGGCGCTGGGGCGTGCGGGCGAGGTTTCCGAGGCGCTGGCGGGGCCGGACTGGCGGGACGTGCTGCAGACCTTGTACGGCAACGAACCGCGTGCATGGTCGGCAGGGCTGCGCGCCGCGGACCGGCGCCGCTACACCATCAATGCGCTGACCCGAATGCGGTATGTGGATGAGGCGGGGCGGCTGGACTTCGAGCACAACGGCCCGCCGGGGTCGCAGCCGCCGGAATTGCGGCCGTGGTACGAGATGTGCGATGTGGGGAATGCCCACGTGGTGTTCGGGCATTGGGCTTCGCTGGGATTCACGCGCTTGCCCGGCTTTACTTGTATCGATACGGGCGGCGTCTGGAGGCGAACGCTGACCGCGCTGCCGGTGGCTCCCCCGGGGGAGCCGGTTGCGGTCGGGTGTGTGGAGGAGAGGTTGCCGTGACGTGGTACGACCGGTCCCCATCGAAAATCTTTCTGCTACACTGCCGGCAACCCGTCGCGGATTCCGAATGTGGACGAAATAGTCAGAAATGCGTCTCGCACCGCCATTTTTCGCGGGAGAGAATGGCGTTCCCCTGGCGATGAAGGCGACGGACCATGCCATCGACGGAATTCGACACCCTGGCCGAGACCAGGGAACTGCGGGCCGCCGGAATCGAGGCGGTCCACGCCGAGGCGATCGTGAGCACCGTGGGCCGCTCTGTGGACGGGCTGCTCACCGAAAGCCGGTTCGAGGCCGCGATGGCCAAGCAAACCGCCTACCTGGACAAGCGCCTGGCCGAGCAAACCGCCTATCTGCAAAAGAGCCTGGCCGAGCAGCGCGTCTACATGGAAAAGAGCCTGGGCGAGCAGCGCGCCTGCCTGGAAAAGCACTTGGGCGAGCAGCGCGTCTATATGGAAAAGCGCCTGGGCGAGCATACCGTCGCGATCACAGAGCTGAAGAGCGAAATCTACCGCTACCTGTGGCTTCACGGGAGCATGATCGTGCTGGTCCTGACCTCGTTGTACGCCATGGTGGAGAGTTGGGCGCGCGGATAGCACAAGCCCGTGGCAAATGGCGCGCGTTTCAGGGTTGGTGGCGTGCCAATAGTATCTTCGGTATCTTTGCTCATGGCGACGCTCCCGCAACGGCTGCCAATCTGCCTCTGCGCGTTCTGCAACTTCGTCCGGACGACGGGGAAGATTCCGGAAGAAAAGGATCGTTTCGATGCTCACGCGATTGTATGTCGATAACTTCCTGTGTCTTGTGAACTTCGAATTGCCGCTTGGCGAGAGGAACGTCCTCATTGGCGCCAACGGCAGTGGCAAGACGTCAGTGCTTGAAGTTTTGCGCCGGATTCGCGCGCTTATCTCAAGAAGTGAGCAGCTGGAAGATGTTTTTTCCAACCCGGGATCTTTCACTGAGCCAAAACCGAAACGATCAGCGTTTTGAACTCGATTTACAGATTGATGGGGACTCTTACCGGTATGTCCTGGTCATCGAGCACGACCGCCACGACAAGCGGATGCGGATCCGGGAAGAGTTGCTTGAGCACAAGGAGAAACCCATCTTCGAGTTCAGGCGAGGCAATGCTCAGCTCTACCACGATGACTACAAGAAAGGCCCTGCCTATCCGTTCGACTGGAGACGCTCCGGTATCGGCGTCCTGAACGAGCGGTCCGATAACCGGAAGCTCACCAAATTCAAGCACGCGCTGGCGAGCTTCATTATTGCAAGCCCTTGTCCGCCGCTGTTCGAATCCGAGGCAAAAAGCGAAGACGGCCGCTTCGATACGCTCGACAGGCTTCTGCGAAATTTTGTGGGCTGGTACCGTGCGGCCGCGCAGGAGAACATGGGCGCGATCGCAGACCTGTTTTCCGCGCTCCGTGAAGTGTTGCCCGGATTCGACACAATGAATTTGATCGAGTCAGGTGAGAACTCACGCGTTCTCAAAGTGGCTTTTCGCCGGCCAAACGGCAACTCGGGTCTGGATCACTATAGCTTCAGCCAACTTTCCGATGGCCAAAGAATGCTCATAGCACTGTACAGCCTGATATTCCCGGCTGCCAGCCGCCCTTGCTCTATCGAAGACTGTAGGCCCGGGAACACATTCGCCTCCCCTCAAACCGCCACTTTCGCAGGGATATGCGGATGCGACTCGTAGCCGACGAGTTCGAAGTCCTCGTAGCGGTATTCGAACAGCGACGCCGGGCGCCGATTGATCTTGAGCTGCGGCAGCGGCAGCGGCGTGCGGCCCAGCTGCAGGTCGGCCTGTTCCAGGTGATTGAGATACAGGTGGCAGTCGCCGCCGGTCCAGATGAATTCGCCGGGCTCAAGATCCGTCTGCTGCGCCACCATGCGGGTCAGGAGCGCGTACGAGGCGATGTTGAAGGGCACACCCAGGAACACGTCGCAGCTTCGCTGGTATAGCTGGCACGAGAGCCGGCCGGCGGCGACGTGGAACTGGAAGAGCAGGTGGCAGGGCGGCAGGGCCATGTTGGCGAGTTCGCCGACGTTCCAGGCGCTGACGATGATGCGGCGCGAGTCGGGGTTGCTGCGGAGCTGCTCCATCGCCTCGCCGATCTGGTCCACCGTTTCGCCCCGGGCGGTGTTCCAGGCACGCCACTGGGCGCCGTAAACCGGGCCCAGGTCGCCTGACTCATCGGCCCACTCGTCCCATATCCGAACGCCGTTTTCGTTCAGGTAGCGGATGTTCGTGTCACCGCTCAAAAACCACAGCAGCTCGTGAATGATGGAGCGCAGGTGCAGCTTCTTGGTGGTGAGCGCGGGGAAGCCCTCGCCAAGATCACAGCGAAGCTGATGCCCGAAGATGCTCAGCGTGCCCGTGCCGGTGCGGTCGTCCTTGCGAACGCCCTTCTCCCGGATGGTCCTGAGCAGATCCAGGTACTGTTTCACGCCGATGCACGCTCCAGGCGGTGTTTCATGCCGGTGTTCGCTCCGGGTATTGCTTCACGCCGGAATTCGCTCCAGGTATCGCTACACGCCGGTATCCGCTCCAGGCTTTGCTTCATGCCGGTATCCGCTCCGGGAATCCCGTCACGCCGGCCCGGGCTTGCGTTTCACGCGCGCCCCGGCTGCGCAAACCGATTGATCCGATACGCCATGACGGCCATCACCGCGCCCGCCAGGATCATCGGGGCCGACAGAACCTGTCCCATGGTGAGCCAGTCGAATGCCAGGTAGCCGCCGGCGGCCGGGTTCAGATGCGCATCGGGCAGGCGCACGAACTCCACAGTCACCCGAAACACCCCGTAGAAGAACAGGAACGCCCCGGAAACGGCCATCATCGGCCGGGGCTTGCGGGAGAACCACCACAGGATGCCGAACAGCACCAGGCCCTCCAGGAACGCCTCGTAAAGCTGACTGGCGTGCCGAGGGACGCCGTTCACCCAGACGGCGTAGAACGCATCCGGGCTCACCCGCGCGCCCCAGAGTTCGCCGTTGATGAAGTTGCCGAACCGGCCGAGCCCCAGCCCCGGCGCCACCCAGGGCGCGAGGAAATCGGCCACCGCGACCACGGGCCGGCCCACATTGCGTGCGTAAAGCGCCATCGCGGCGATGACGCCGATGAGCCCGCCGTGGAAGGACATGCCGCCCTCCCAGACCCGGAGCACCGACAGCGGGTTGTCGAGCAGGCCCGCGAATCCGTAGAACAGCATGTAGCCAAGCCGCCCGCCGAGGATGAGCCCCACCGCGGCATAAAACACCAGGTCCGGTACCTGCGCCCGGGTGACGGGGCTGTCGGCGCGGCGCGCCCGCGAGCGCATCCCGAGCCACGCCAGCGCAAACCCGAACAGGTACATCAGGCCGTACCAGCGGATTTGCAGCGGCCCGATGCCGAAGGCGATCGGATCGAATTGCGGGTATTCAAACACGGGCGTTCAGTTTAATGTGCGCGGGCCGAAGGCGGTAGCCCGGCGCCCGTCGTTGGCCCGCCTCCGGTCGCCGGCCTTCCTCCACTTGCTGCTATAGTCGAACCCATGCCCAACGGCCTCGCCAACGAAACCAGCCCCTACCTCCTGCAGCACGCCGGCAACCCGGTGGACTGGCTGCCCTGGAGCGAGACATCGCTGGCGCTGGCGAAGGAGAGCGACAAGCCCATCCTGCTGTCGGTCGGCTATTCGGCGTGCCACTGGTGCCACGTCATGGCGCACGAGTCCTTCGAGGACGAGTCCACCGCCCGGTTGATGAACGAGTTGTACGTCAACATCAAGGTGGACCGCGAAGAACGACCGGATATCGACAAGATCTACCAGACCGCGCACCAACTGGCGACGCGCTCGGCGGGCGGATGGCCGCTGACGGTCTTCCTGACCCCGGAACAACTGCCCATCCTCACGGGCACCTATTTCTCCCGCCCCGTCTTCCAGCAGGTGCTGACCCGGGTGGAAAGCTATTTTCGCGGCAACCGCGAGCAGGCCCACGCGCGCGGCGACGCGCTGCGCACGGCCCTGAACAGCCTCGACCGCACGGGCGACGGCTCGGCGGAGCTCGACCTGACCCCGCTTCAGGCCGCCAGGGAGCGGCTGGGACAGACATTCGATGCCCGGTACGGCGGCTTCGGCGGCGCGCCCAAGTTCCCGCATCCCAATCATGTGGCCACGCTGCTGCGGGCGTGGCGGCGCACGGGCTCGCCGCAGGAGGGCGGCAACACCGCGCTGCAGCACGCCGGCGCCGAGGCGCCGCGGCAAGCCGAGGCGCGGCGGGAACGCGACGACGAAGCCCTCCACATGGCAACCGCCACCCTCGCCCGGATGGCCCGGGGCGGCCTCTACGACCACCTCGCCGGCGGCTTCTTCCGCTACTCGGTGGACGAGCGCTGGGAGATCCCGCATTTCGAGAAGATGCTCTACGACAACGCCGGGCTACTCGCCGTGCTGGCCGACGCGCATGCGGCCACGGGTGACCCGTTCTTCGCGGACATCGCAAGGGAGACCGCCGAGTGGGCGATGAACGAGATGCAGGCCCCCGAGGGCGGCTACTACGCCACGCTGGATGCGGATTCGGAAGGCGAGGAAGGGAAGTTCTACCTGTGGACCGAACGGCAGGCGCGCCGCGCTCTGACAGAGGATGAATTTGCCGTTTTCGGGCGGTTGTTCGGCCTGACGGAACCTCCGAACTTCGAGGGCCGGGAGTGGCACCTGCGGATGCGTGACCCGAATGGCGAGCTTGCGGCGGGAAATGCGGACCGCCCGGTCCCGGATGAACCGGTCCCCGGCCTCCTCGATTCGGCGCGGCGCAAGTTGCTGGCGGTTCGCGGCGGGCGCGTTCGGCCGGGGCGGGACGAGAAGATTCTCACCGGCTGGAACGGCCTGATGATCCGCGCCATGGCGCGCGGGGCACGGCTCCTGGGCAGCGGCGGGATGGCCGAATCCGCGACCCGGGCCGCGGATTTCATCCGCGCGCACCTGTGGCGGGACGGCCGGCTGCTGGCCTGCTGCAAGGACGGCCGGGCGCGCTTCCCGGCGTATCTGGACGACTACGCGTTCCTCGCCGACGGCCTGCTGGAACTGCTGCAGGTCCGCTGGCGCTCCGAAGACCTGACCATGGCCCGCGAACTGGCGGACGCGATGCTGGCCCGGTTCGCCGACCCCAGGGGCGGCTTCTACTTCACCGCCGACGACCACGAGACGCTGATCCACCGTCCGAAGGCGCTGGCGGACGAGGCGACGCCTTCGGGGAACGGGGTCGCCGTGCGGGTGCTGGCCTGTCTTGGCAGCCTGTTGGGCGAGACGGGGTACCTTGAGGCGGCCCGGCGCTCGCTGGCGGCCGCGTGGCCGATGCTGGAGCGCTTCCCCGAGGCTCACGGCACGCTCCTGCACAGTCTGGAGCTGACGCTCGACGAGCCCGAGGTGATCGTCATCCGCGGCCGTTCCGCCGACGAGGCGCGCAGGTGGAAGGAACGGGTCGACGCCGGATTCAACCCGCGCCGGCTGAGCTTTGCGATTCCCGCCGGCGTGACCGGCCTGCCCGGCGCGCTGGCGGAGCGGGCGCCGCGGGGCGATGTGGTGGCCTATGTCTGCCAAGGCACGCATTGCCTGGCGCCGGTGACGAGGTTCGGCGACCTTCCCTCACCGGAAGGTTCCAGCGCGATTTGAAGAACACGGCGAGACCGGGATTCGTGGTGCGGCTTGCCCGGCCACCGCACCGCATTTGTGGGCAAAGCGCCCGGATTTGCGGTGTTGTCGGCGCCGGGCGGCGGGGCTAAGATGACGCCATGTCCGAGGCGATCGCATTCGACACCCACCGGTTCGTGAAGAACCTCACGGCCAGCGGCTTCACCGAAGCGCAGGCCGAGGCCCTGGTGCGGGAGCACGCTCACCTGCTCAACTCCAACCTGGCCACAAAGGCCGACATCCAGGGCGTCAAGGCCGACATCCAAGGCGTCAAGGCCGACATTTTGAAATGGATGATCGGCGCGATGACCGCGTATGCCGCGTTGACCTCGGCGCAGGTCTGGTATTTGTTCACGAGCATGTCGAGCAGCTGATCCGGCGGTCTCGGTACGTCGCTATCGCGGTTCGCGCGGGCCTCGAAAACCATTCTGTACAACGCCGGCATGGTGCTGGTGCTCCACGGATGTGCCTTCCCCCTTGGCCGAGCAGGTTTCTGAGGGTTCAACTCATTGAAGCGCGGGTCGAGACTGATGTTCCGGTCGATATTGAAGCCGCTGGTAACGTCATCCAGCGTGACCGGCGAGACGCCGGTGACGAACAGCCGCCGCAGGGCGCCCTGCTCGGTCCCCGCCTTGAGCGTGGCGAAGAAATTGCGGTAGAAGCCCCCGCCGTGCGTGAATGTCCGGTACGCCTCTTCGCCCTGTTCGGACAGGATGGTGTTGGCGAAGTTGTCGTACTCGTCTATCAGGCCGTACAGGCGGATCCCATGGCGCCGGGCGAATGCGAACAGGTCGTCGAATTCACCGGAGAAACGCCGGTCGTAGTAGTGCTCCAGCAGCGATATCCAGCAGGACTTTCCGAAACGGCGCGGACGGATGAACACGGCGAAATCCACTTCCTCGAACAGGCGCAGGAAGCGGGTCTTGTCCACGTACGGATAGCCCTCGCGGCGGATACGGCGGAAGTCGGCCAAACCGTAGGGGATGCGGGGGTAGTCGGCCATGGCGGCAAGCATAGCAACGCGGCGCGCCGGGCGAATGGTCGGGGACTCGCTTCAGGCCCGAATGACCATGCGCCCATGATCAGGTCAAGGCAATTCGTCCATCCTTCCCAGCTTCGTTAGCACGTTGTCTCGCAGCTCGACCCCCAAGACATCCAGGACCTTGTCTTTGGGCAGGCCGTGCTTGTATGCGCTGTCTAAAACTTTGCTGGTTAATTCGTCAGTCAAGGAATCAGGGCGCTTGGCGTATTTGAAGCAGCGCTCCTGAATCTCGTAAGCGGATAGCCCTTTGTGTCGATCAACCAAGCGTCCGGATATTTCTTTTGCCCACTGTTTCCCGCCCAGTTCCTCAGATATCGTATCGCCCAAGTCGGTCAGCCGAATCGGGCTGCCAGGAACCGTAGTCGGGGCCGGCAGTATGCCAAGTATTTTCTTTATGTCGGCACGAATTTCCTTCATGAAAGCGTGCACGGTCCCTTTGTGTTCCTGGACTTTCCCTCCCCAGAACACGGCACCCAAAAGCGCCAACAATAGGCCCCATGCAACTATTGGGTGGCTGAACATCTCTTGCACGTAACGATCCTCCGTAGTTTGACCATTATGCCAACAAGCAGGTTCCACGGTGTGACTTTCTTTTTGGCCTGTGAATAACCCGCCCTAGAATCCTTGAGCCGGATTGATGTTTACAGTTGAGTCAAGTTTTGCGCGGCGAGTCGTTGCCCTTCCTCGTCGATCTGAGGCGGAGCCTCGCTAGACATTATGGATTGACCTGCCCAACAACACTTGTCGCGGCACGCGAGGCCGCTTCGCGCACGGTGTCGAGCGCGAACCGGGGGCGCGGCTTGCCCGACCGCCGCACCGCATTTTGACATGGGTGGTCGGCGCGACGGCCGTGGCGCATACCGTGTTCATCTCGGCGCTGATCTGGTATTTGTTCACGAGCATGTCGAGCGGCTGATCCGGCGGCTCGCGGTCCCGGGCGGCCTACCGTTTACGCCCCCCCCCCCGGTTCATCGGCGGGGCGCAGGCGGTTGCTGACGGAAAACCAGTTCGCCGAAATCGCGGTCGAACGCGACGACTGCCCGCCACTCCGCACGAGCCAAGCGCAACACATCCTCATCTGCCCGCCACTCTGCACGAGCCAAGCGCAACACATCCTCATCTGCCCGCCACTCTGCACGAGCCAAACGCAACACATCCTCATCGGACATTATCGGACATTCTTCGCGCGGCGAAGGCCGCCGCCCGATCAGCCGCCCGGCAGGCCTGAGAAAAAATACCAGAATATCGTCGCGATCAGTCCCGTCTGGGTAACCCACCCGGCCAGCATCCATCTGGACAGGTCGACCCTGGCCGTTTCGATCTTCACTTCCAAGCCGGCCCTGACCGTCTCGATCTTCACTTCCAGGCCGACCTTGACCGTCTCGATCTTCGCTTCGAGGTCGGCCTTGGCGCGCCGGATGTCGGCCTTGGTGGCCAGGACGTCGGCCTTGGTGCCCCGGATGTCGGCCTTGGTGGCCAGGCTGGAATTGAACAGATGAACCTGCTCGCGCGCCAGGGCCTCGGCCTGCGCCTCGGTGAAGCCGCCGACCGTGAGGTTCTTCACGAACCGGTGGGTGTCAAATGCGATCACCTCGGACATGACGCCATCTTAGCCCCGCCGCCCGGCGACGACAACACCGCAAATCCGGGCGCTTTGCCCACAAATGCGGCACATGAGCCACTTGTTGCTGGTTCTGGTACCACGCTGCTGGCCGTGCAGCACCTTGGACGGCGCTGGGTTGGTATCGAACTGAAGCCCGATACGGTCAAGGCAATCCGGGTCGACGCTTGCACAGAGCATGTGACTTGGGAGATCGAACAGCAGTGAATGAAAACATGGCGGAATTCGGCACTATTCTCCTAGCGCAGCCAGCCAATCGCGGATGAAACCAAATTTCCAATTTGAGTTAACTTCCGTACGAATCGCTTCGCCAACAAACCACAAGCGCCCAATGCAATGCCATTCTTGACAATAATCACGCAAGGGAGCGGTTAGGCAAGTGGTGTCATCTTTCGTCGATCACCCTGTCCACGTCGCGTTTCTAGGAGATGCAGTCATGGTCTTTGAGTCCAACGAACCGACGTTGCGAGACTTACTAACTCCGAACTGAACCATCGCTCCCTGAATTCACCCTCACCATTGCCTTGGCTTCGTGATCGTCGTTCCCGCTATGCGCGTAGCGAATTGCGCCTCGCGCAACATTCTGCGATGCATGTGCCGTACGCGGCTTGCCACATTACGCAATTGCGGAGCCATCTGCCAACGCCCTGGACACACAACGAATACCGTCTTTCGCTGTTGGACCGTCACCATCTGAATCGGTGTCACCAAATCGGTATCGTTGGAAATCACCACCGCCGCGTCGAACAAGCCCTTCCACGCATCGTTCAGTAGATGTGCCCCAAGGTTCACGTCCGAACCCTTTTCCTCAAGTACATGAACTTCCGCGATTACCGCATCTCTAGCCGGTTTCGAGGCCCTTCGTCGTTTTTTCTTCCCACTACCTCTAACCGGGTATTGGCCCACAGGCAATGTTTGCCCACCCTCAACCGGATGATTACCCGCTGGCAGCCTAACCTGCGCAGATGTCTCGATGGCCCTGTCCGCGACCGGCAGATTGGTCAGCGGCCGCCATGCGCTCTTGGCGAGGAACCGCCCCATGTGCACACCTACCTCGGGCAACGTACCCAGTGCTTGCAAGTAAGCGTGTTGCCGGGCGGGAGCTCCAGGATTCGCTATTCCAGACACGCGTGCCGTAAAGTACCGCAGCCGATCAACTCGATGCCCGTCCGGAAGGAGCAGCTCTGCAAGCTTGACAAGGTTAAGCCACTTGAATGGCGTCCCCCTCAACGCGCCATAATAGAGGTTGAATCCGTCCACATAGACGCGGGTGCTCATGAGGTTTTACTCCCCAAAAAAAGCAGGGGCCGCTCCGAAGAGCAGCCCCTGAGCCGACAGCACGCTGTCGGCGGGTATCTGCACATACTTTAAAGCGCCATTGGCAGACTCGCAACCCAAAACGTATTGGTGGCATCTTTCGGGTTGCCGGCGCTCCGGATGCGGGGCGGATGGTGGCATAAGGCGCGGTCCCGGGCGGCCCACCGTTTACGGCCGCCCCCGGTTCATCGGCGGGGCGCGGGCGGTTGCTGACGGAAAACCAGTTCGCCGAAATCGCGGTCGAACGCGACGACTGCCCGCCACTCCGCACGAGCCAAGCGCAACACATCCTCATCGGACATTATCGGACATTCTTCGCGCGGCGAAGGCCGCCGCCCGATCAGCCGCCCGGCAGGCCTGAGAAAAAATACCAGAATATCGTCGCGATCAGTCCCGTCTGGGTAACCCATCCGGCCAGCATCCATCTGGACAGGTCGACCCTGGCCGTTTCGATCTTCACTTCCAAGCCGGCCCTGACCGTCTCGATCTTCACTTCCAGGCCGGCCTTGACCGTCTCGATCTTCGCTTCGAGGTCGGCCTTGGCGCGCCGGATGTCGGCCTTGGTGGCCAGGACGTCGGCCTTGGTGCCCCGGATGTCGGCCTTGGTGGCCAGGCTGGAATTGAACATATGAACCTGCTCGCGCGCCAGGGCCTCGGCCTGCGCCTCGGTGAAGCCGCTGGCCGTGAGGTTCTTCACGAACCGGTGGGTGTCAAATGCGATCACCTCGGACATGACGCCATCTTAGCCCCGCCGCCCGGCGACGACAACACCGCAAATCCGGGCGCTTTGCCCATAAATGCGGCACATGAGCCACTTGCTGCGCTTTGCCCACAAATGCGGTGCGGCGGTCGGGCAAGCCGCGCCCCCGGTTCGCGCTCGACACCGTGCGCGAAGCGGCCTCGCGTGCCGCATCAAGCGTGTCGAGCGGCTGATCCGGCGGCGCGCGGTCCCGGGCGGCCCACCGTTTACGGCCGCCCCCGGTTCATCGGCGGGGCGCGGGCGGTTGCTGACGGAAAACCACTTCGCCGAAATCGCGGTCGAACGCGACGACTGCCCGCCACTCCGCGCGAACCAAGCGCAACACATCCTCATCGGACATTATCGGACATTCTTCGCGCGGCGAAGGCCGCCGCCCGATCAGCCGCCCGGCAGGCCTGAGAAAAAATACCAGAATATCGTCGCGATCAGTCCCGTCTGGGCAACCCATCCGGCCAGCATCCATCTGGACAGGTCGACCCTGGCCGTTTCGATGCTGGCCCTGACCGTCTCGATCTTCACTTCCAGGCCGGCCTTGACCGTCTCGATCTTCGCTTCGAGGTCGGCCTTGGCGCGCCGGATGTCGGCCTTGGTGGCCAGGATGTCGGCCTTGGTGCCCCGGATGTCGGCCTTGGTGGCCAGGCTGGAATTGAACAGATGAACCTGCTCCCGCGCCAGGGCCTCGGCCTGCGCCTCGGTGAAGCCGCCAGCCGTGAGGTTCTTCACGAACCGGTGGGTGTCAAATGCGATCACCTCGGACATGACGCCATCTTAGCCCCGCCGCCCGGCGCCGACAACACCGCAAATCCGGGCGTTTCGGCCATAAATGCGGCACATGAGCCACTTGCGCTGTACCGTAGTCGTTGATTCGCCACCTTTTCCGCTAACGACGCTCGCTCATCCGTCTTGGCCCGAATAAACGGCGAAATTCGTCATTTCGTCATTGGGGCGTGATCCTGGAGGCAATTGTCGGGTCTCTCGGCGCTTAGCGGGAATTGCTGTTGATTCGCAAGGGTTTCGGGACACGCTCAAAAAACTTTACCCCAGCGGTCGCCGCGCAGACCGACTGGCTCATGACGAAAAAAACCGACCTGACCGGAATGCGTGCCCCCGCCGCCAGCGGTCGCCGCGCGGACCGGCTGGCTCGTGACGGGCGACCGCGACCTGCCGGCCCTGGCCGCCACCTTCCCTGGCCGCCACGTTTTCCGTGCCGACCGTGACACCGGCTTCGCTTCGGGAAATTCCGGGCTTCCGACCGATGCTTCGGGAGCATTGGAATATCGGATAGGAGTTTTCGTCCCGGCGAACGGTGCGCTGACGCTGAGGGAAGAATGTACTTCCATGCAAGGCTGGGTCACCCCGGCCGTCCTCCCACACCTCCGCGCTGCGTTCCCATCGCCGTGCTCGACACGACCAGCGCCCCGGTTACGGTGGTGGGCTATCGTCGTGTCGGCGTTCTGCGGTTTCTTTGGCTGACTGGACCAGCAGTAGCGTGGCGACAATGAGAATGCCTGCCATGGCTAAAGCAAGAGCGAGTCCTTGACTCATTGGGCGTCCTCCTCGAAATGGCTGAACAGGATGTAGGCGGATGCAACGCCGACGTAAAGTGGCACGAGACCAAATGTTCGTGGACAGCAAAACGGCTAGCAGGCCGCCAACGACGACGCCGACAGTCAGGTTGCTTAGCCAGTCGAGTACATGGCCGTCTACCGGGATGCGGTTTCGCCCTTTCATCTTGCCTTCTCCTCGTACTAATTGACGATCGAAGGATCGATGATGCGGGGTTGGACCCGACATGCATCGGCCCCTTCCCCTGAGCATGACCTTTCGGTGGGCTCGGGGTTAATGATGCGCCGTTGGCGGTAAAGATGCAAGCGGTCAAGGCGGACATCCTGAAATGGACGGTGGCGGCGCTGACTGCCCATACCGCAGTCATCGCGGCGTTGATACAGTTTCTCCTGCGAACCGCGTGACCGCTACGAATTCCGGGGCCAAGGCGGAGCTCGAATTCAAGATCGAGAAGATCCGGGCGGAGCTTCAACGCGACATCGAGAAGGTCCGGGCCGACATTTTGAAATGGATGGTCGGCGCGATGGCCGTCTTCGCGCGGCGAAGGCCGCCGCCTGATCAGCCGCCCGGCAGGCCTGAGAAAAAATACAAGAACATCGTCGCGATCAGTCCCGTCTGGGCAACCCACCCGGCCAGCATCCATCTGGACAGGTCGACCCTGGCCTTTTCGATGTCGCGTTGAAGGTCTGCCCTGGCCGTTTCGACGCTGGCCCTAACCGTCTCGATCTTCACTTCCAAGCCGGCCCTGACCTGCTCGATCTTCACTTCCAAGTCGGCCTTAACCGTCTCGATCTTCGCTTCCAAGTCGGCCTTGACCGTCTCGATTTTCGCTTCGAGGTCGGCCTTGACCTGCTCTGTTTTCACTTCGAGACCGACCTTGGCGCCCCGGATGTCGGCCTTGGTGGCCAGGCTGGAATTAAACAGATGAACCTGCTCCCGCGCCAGGGCCTCGGCCTGCGCCTCGGTGAAGCCGCTGGCCGTGAGGTTCTTGACGAACCGGTGGGTGTCGAATGTGATCGCCTCGGACATGACGTCATCTTAGTCCCGCCGCTCGGCGCTGACAACACCGCAAATCCGTGCGTTTCGGCCATAAATGCGGCACATGAGCCACTTGCGCTGTTCCGTAGTCGTTGATTCGCCGGCAATTCCCGCTAGCCCGACTTCGACAACTCAGGCGGATTTCCGGTTGATTTGAGCGGTTATTGGCCGGATACGGTCATGTAACGTTTTGATTGTATTGATGGGGGATTCGTCGAACGGGCTGTAGTGCCGACCTTGCCCCTTGATTTATGGGGTATTTCGGGCACGCTATGGGTCCATGTTCGTGCGTGCCAAGAGGCGTTTCAAGGACGGCAAGGAGCACCGTTACTGGAGCGTGGTGGAGAACTGCAGGAGCCCGGACGGTCGCGTTGTGCAGCGGCAAGTGCTGTATCTCGGAGAGATCAACGACGGCCAGCGGGCGGCGTGGTGCCGATCCATCGAGGTGTTGTGCGGGGAGTCGGGTCCGAAGCCGGTGGCGCTGTTTCCGGCGGATCGGGAAGCGCCGGAGTTGGCCTGCGAGGTGGTTCGGATCGAACTGAAGGCATTGCGGCTTCGCCGGGCGCGTCAGTGGGGGGCATGCTGGCTGGCGCTGGTGCTGTGGGCGCGGCTGGATCTGGACCGGTTTTGGCGTCCGCGGCTGCCGCCGAGCCGTCAGGGCACGCGCTGGCTGGACGTGTTGAAGATGCTGGTTTGCTACCAGTTGATCGATCCGGGCAGCGAATGGCGGTTGCACCGGCACTGGTACGCGCACAGCGCCATGGGGGATTTGCTGGGCCGCCCGGCGGAGGCGGTGGGCGGGCACACGCTGTACCGCTGCCTGGACAAGCTGGCGGGGCACAAGCGGGCGTTTTTCTCGTTTCTGCGGGACCGCTGGGAGACGTTGTTCGATGCGCGTTTCGACGTTTTGCTTTACGACCTGACCTCCACTTATTTTGAGAGCGATCCGACGTTTTCGGACAAGCGCCGGTTCGGTTACAGCCGCGACAAGCGCTCGGACTGCGTGCAGGTGGTGATCGCGCTGATCGTGACCCCGGAGGGGTTTCCGCTGGCCTACGAGGTGATGCCGGGCAACACCTCCGACAAGACCACGCTGGGGGCGTTTCTGAAGAAGATCGAAGCGCAATACGGGCGTTCGGACCGGGTCTGGATCATGGACCGGGGCATTCCCACCGAGGAGACGCTGGAGGCGATGCGCACGGCGCCGGCGCCGGCGCATTACCTGGTGGGCACGCCCAAGGGCCGATTGAGCAAACTGGAGAAGGCGTTCGTGGGCAAGCCCTGGCGGCAGGTTCGCGAGTCGGTGGAGGTGAAGTTGTTGGCCAGGGACGGGGAACTGCACATCCTGGCCCGACCGCACGCCCCGGGACTGACGCCCCGGGCGATCCTGGAGAAGTTCGCCACCATGCAGATGGTCGATGTGCATCTGCCAACCACTGACGGGCGGCATCTCGTCCTGCCCCGGCGCACCGATCCGACCCGCGACCAGCAACTGCTGCTGCACCGACTCAAAATGAAACTGCCCGAACAACCGCCCCCACGGATATCGGCCTAGATCATCGTCGAAACGACGATCCCCCACGGCGCTGCCGTAGTGCCGACCTTTCGCGTTCTCGAACAGAAAATCAATACGTTACAAGCGACAAAACGCCGAGTTGTCGAAGTCGGGCTAAGATGGCGTCATGTCCGAGGCGATCACATTCGACACCCGCCGGTTCGTCAAGAACCTCACGGGCGGAGCTTCAACGCGACATCGAGAAGGTCCGGGCCGACATTTTGAAATGGATGGTCGGCGCGATGGCCGCGCAACCGCATTGATCGGGGCGCTGGTCTGGTATTTGTTCACGAGCGTGTCGAGCGGCTGATCCGGCGGCTCGCGGTATTCGCGCCGGGCAGTTTGCCTCGGGGGCGCGGCGCCGCCCGGTGTGCCCGGGGCGTGGTGCTGCCCGGTGTGCCCGGCGTCACTCGACCGCCGGCAACGCCGTGCGCAGAACGGCCAAGCCCCTGGCATCGACGATTGCCAGTTCGCGCGGCGTGCGTTGAGGGACCGGGACTCGCGCGGCCCAGCCGCCCCCGCCGCCGTGGCTCAATGCATCTGCCGAAACCGGCTCGCGGTGCAGCTCCAGCCCGCTGCCATCCATCAGCACCAGAAAATACGCACCGCCCGGCGCTGGCGCGCGAGGCCCCCTGGACGAAGCCCGCGCGTGGGTGAGAGTCCATAAGCCCAGCTCATCGATCCGCCCGGACAGCGCCAGCGAGCCGGGCCGTTCGGTTCCCCATTCTTCGTTGTGCGCAACCGGGCCGTTCCACGACCGCCCGCTCCAGTGGATTGCCGGCCCCGCCGCGGCGGACCGTTCGGCGGCGCTCGCGCGCCAGTTCTGCCACGCCTTGCGGTAATGGTAGTCGGAGATCAGCCGATGGCTGCCACAGTAGCTCATCACGTCGGCATACGCGGGATCGTCCCCGGCAACTGCCCGATGCCACACCGCGTCCCATACCGGCAGCGGCCCCAGTTGCCCGTCCGGATACGGGTAGTTCCGGTCGGCGCTTCTCGCTTCGCACCCCGGCGGATGCCTCAGGTTCAGGTTGTGCCCGAACTCGTGGGGGATCGTGTTGAACTCGGAAAGCTCGCTCACCGCCACCCGCCCCGGCCGGTACGCCACCCCGCGCCCGCCCGTCCACGGCTGCGCGAAGATTCCAATGTAAAATTCATCCGGGTCCGCCTCCGCGTTCCACATCGCGCGGACCTCCTGCAACAATTCGTACTGGTTCGAGGCATGCGATTCCAGCGCCGGGGCGACGGTCGTATCGATATCGTCCGCCACCGGCCAGTACGCGCGGATGCCCCGCACAAGCATGTCCGCATCGAGCGGCAAGGGTACCCGACCGGGAAAATTCACCGGAATGAAGGTGATGCGCAACCGGGGCGGTTGCTGGCCGTACAGCACGATCGGCTCGGCTTCGTTGTCCGTCTCGTCCGTCTCCACCACTTCGTTGCCGGGGTCGATTACGGACACGACGCGGCGCCCGGCTCGGTTCAGCGCGCCCGGCAGTTCGAACGCGTATTCGGTGCGCCACCGCCCCCGCGCGGCGGGCGCCGTCCGGGGCGGGGCGGATTCGGCCAGACGGGCGGCCACGACGGCGCCGGAGCCGTCGATCACCCGGACGCGCAACGGGGGCGGCGCGTCCGTCCCGTGCTCGATATTCACAACAAGCACCGCCCAGCGTCCGAGCACCGGCTGCTGATGCTCGACCGCCTCCCCGTTCCTCGCCCTCTCCCACACCAGCGGTCCCTGGTAAAGGGCAACCGAATGATGCGACGCGTTGCCGTTGCCGGACGGATCGTCCGGGAACGCCGGGGGCATGCCGCGCGGCGGCGGGGATGCGAGTCCCGCGATCGCGTTGCCTCCGTAAAGCAAAACCAGGCCGTCCCCGATGAAGCGGTCCCTGTAGACCCAGGGAACGGTCCCCGTCAGGCCATTGTTCTCCACGTTCAGCGCCCGCAGCCGGGGCAGGCGCGCCAGCGCCTCCGGGATCGTGCCGGACAGCCGGTTGTTGGACATATCCAGGATCTCGAGCCGGGTCAGTTGCCGCAATGAGGCAGGAATGGCGCCTGAGAAGGCGTTGTAGGACAGGTCCAGTCGCTTAAGTCCGCTCAACTGCGCCAGAGCGTCCGGGACAGTTCCGCCCAGCGCGCCCGGCTCAGCCCGGCTGCCGGAGAGATCGAGGCCGGCGACGCGCCCGCCTTCGAGTTCGACGCCCGCCCACGAGGCGATCCTTTCGTTGTCCGCCGCGCCCCACAGCAGAAGCGGGTGATCGTCCGGCAAATCGGCGCTCGCTGTCAACGCTCTGGCCATTGTCACCAGCGCGCGGCAGTCACCGGCCAGCGCGGGATTGTCGCCAGGGCGCTCCACGTAACGCCCGTCGGCGCACCCAGCCGCATGCAACCACGCCAAGGTGCGCCCGCACCCGTCGCCCACCCCGTCCCCGTCAACGTCCAGCCCGCCGAAACATGCTTCGGGGAAGTGTTCCAGGGTCCCCGAAGTGCCGGCGTTCGTCAGATGCCCTCCCATGCTTTGCGCCAGGTTCATCACGCGGATGGCGCGGTCCGACCGGATGGCCAGGCGCCAGTGGCCCCGCCCTTCGCCCAATTGTCCATTCAGCCCTTCGTCGCCTTGCTCCAGTGCCGCCGCATCGAGGCGCCTCGACTCACCGGGGCCGAGCATGAGCGAGACCGCCCCGCCCGGAGCCGGCGCGCCGGCGTCGTCCCAGGCGATGATCGCCACCTCGGCGGACTCATCCGACACATTGATCAGGCGAAGCAGGCTCAACGGGCCGGTCCCGACCGCCCGGCTGAACCGGGGCACGTAATGCCGGCGGCGCGCTCCAGCCCCGGCGTCCCGGACCGAGGTGAGCAAGCCATCCCGGGTGCGGATGTATGCGGCGACGTCAAGTCTCAGCGCGCTCCCGATCCTGATGCGCCAGTCTCCCTCACCGTCGCCGATTCCCGCCGGCAGGCCCTTGTCCGCGCGACCCTGCTCGATATTCGCAGAATCGAGCACGACCGTGCGGCCCGCTTCCAAATCCAGCACGACCGGCCCGTAGGCATCGCCGGCGTCGTCAATGGCGTGAACAGTGGCCGTGCCCGCCCCGGCGGGGCTGCCGATGCGCAGCAGGCCGTTGCGGTGCGCATCGCCGGCGGAGGGGAAGAAATGGATCTCCCCGTCGTCCGCCAGCCCCGTGGAGAGGTTTGCCAGCGGCCCCGGCGGATGATCCAGAATCACCATCGCATCAAGCGGCGCCTCGGCGAACACCAGCACCCGCCAATCGCCCCGGCCGTCCCCGAATCTTCCGTCAAGCCCGTTCTCGCCCTGTTCCAGCGCCCGTGCGCCGATCGTCCGCGAGCCGCCCGGCGGCAGCGTCAGCGAGACCGTGCCCGACGCCAGTCGCCCCGTGTCGTCCAGGCCGAACAGCACGATGTCCGTGGCGGCGTCCGAGCCGTTGACCAGGCGCAGCCGGGCACCGCCGGGAAACAAAGCATCCGGCGCGGGCACCGCCACGCGGTGATAGAATGAGCGGGCCGGCACGACCCGGTCGAGCCTGTCGAGAAATCCGGATGGCGCCTGAACATAAGTCAGGGGTTCGATCGACAGATCCGTCTCAAGCTCAAGCCGCCAGTCGCCCTGCCCCGTGCCGACGCCGGAATCGATCCCCCTGGCCGCGTTGCCCCGCTCCAGGTCCGATACGCTGAACTCCACCGCGCGGCCTGCCTCGATGAACACCGCGATCGGGCCGAACGCCGCGCCGGTATCGTCCACGGCGGTGACCGAAACCTCCCCAGCCTCCCCGGAGTGGTTCACGATGCGCGCGACGCCCTCCCGCAGCGCATCCGAGCCCGGCGGCAGCAGAGGCAGGCGGTGCGTGGCCGCGGAAGCGTCGAAACACACCGCCATCAGCAGCAGTGCCGGAATCCGGGCGCATCGGCCCGGATACACGGCGGCGTTGCCGAAACGAACGCCGCGGCGCCGATTCGCCGACTGCAAGTCCCCGGTCATCGAGGCAGGTACCGCATCGGGTTCACCGGCGTGCCGTTGCGGCGCCGCGCGCCGTGCCTGTGGCGGGCGCACCACTAAAAAACCGGCGGCCCATCTCTGGACCGCCGGCTTGCTTCCGGAAATTTGAAGCTCAGGCTAGAAATTGAAGCCCACGCCCGCCGAGGCGCCGGTCTCGCCGCCGGCACTGGTCACCCCGACCTGGAACGAGGCCTGCTCGCCCTGGATCTGGAAGCCCACCGCAAAGGCGGATTCCCCGTCGAACGAGCCCACGCCGATGGCAATCCCGCGGCCGTTGATCGCCGGCATGCCCGCCAGCGCCATGGAGGCGGCCACGCCCGCACGCACCGTTTCCAGGCTTTCGTTCAACTCTCCGATCATGCCGCTGTTGCGCTGAATGGCCGTTTCGTTGGAGCCCACCCGACCGTCTAACGCGGTGATCGCCATCGTGTTCTGTCCAACCATCATCTCATGCGTATCGAGACGCATCGAGTTGACGTCGATTCTATCGGCCAGCATCATGTCGGCCGCCATACGCTCCGTCCGTTCGGTCATGATGCTCGTGGCGTTTGTCATGATGGCCCCGGCGTTGGTCGTGATGGCCTCGGCGTTGGTCGTGATCATGCGCGAGTTCATGCCGATGGCCACCTCGTTCACCATGCTGCGGGACTCGTTGTTGTCGATCCGGCTCATGCCGTTGTCCGTCGTGCCTACACCCGTCACGGCATCCACGCCTATCTCTTCCGCAAGGTTATCGATGTATTCCTTCTTCTGCTCGAGCTTCATGCCGTGGTCCGTGAGCATCTCCTCGTTGTGCCTGCTGCGGGCGTCGGCGCAGTTGGCGACGTTGATAATGCCCGGCGCATCGCACGCGGACAGATCACCGTGCTGCGCGTCGACACCTCTTTCCCTCCCGTAAAAGTCCTTCCAAGCCGTGTCCAGGTCGCCCCCGTTCTCCCCGACCCGTTCGGTCAGTTCATCAATGTCACCGGAGTTTTCCGTTACGCCTTCCTGTACGCCATCCAAGTCGCTCTGGTCCAAAAGCTCGATCAGATTGCCGTCATCATCGGTGAGCTTTTTCGTCAGCGCATCGACTTCACCCTTGGCGTCCATCGCCACGCTGTGAACATCGGAAACCGCGTCGACCAGCGCCAGGCCATCGTCGTCGCCGTCCTTGCCGGTCGCCACCAACAGCGCGCTGAGCAACTGGCTGCCCGGCGAATCCGGGTCCCCGGTCAGGTTCATGTGCGTCCTCAGAAGTTTCCGGGCGTCGTCCAGGTTGTCTTCGGCGGCCTCGACCGCGTCCTCGAAGCGCTGCGCCGCACCCGACCCAGCGTCCGCAAGATCGGCGTCCGCCATCTCCTTTTCGTACTCGCGCAAGCTCACCAACTGGCTGAGGTAGCTGTCCGCGCTGCTCAGCGAGCCACTCAGCGCCTTGTTGGCGCCGTCCAGCAACCTCACGGCGTCTCTAACCGCGCCCGCGGCACTTTCCACGTCACCGTTGACGCGGTCAAAGCGGCTCAGCAACGTCCGCTCGTCGGTAATCGAGGCAGTGCCGATGGGGATAGCAGTGCCCAGGGTCCTGTTCTGGCCCCGCACGACGGACGTCAGGCGAGTCAGTTCGTCCATCACATGGTCGCGCGCCTTGGCGGCCCTCCTCGCGTGCTCCCTGAGCGGTTCCAGGTCCTCGTTGCCCTCCGTGATTGCGTCGTCCAGTACCTCCTGCCGCGCCTCCGCGTAGTTCTTCCATTTCGTGTACTCCGCCACGATCTCCCCTAAAGTGTTGATGTTGGAGGAAGCTAATCCTCCGTCGCTGTCGTCCGTATCTGCAAACATGAGCGCGCCCGATTCGTTGAAAGCGTCGGTGTACGCAGAATCATCTTCAATTTCAATTGCGTTGTCATTCGCTGTGTCATTGCCATTGATCGCCCGGTACCCGCCCACGGCACCCATGCCGTAGGCCGCGGCCAGTTCGTCGTCGGTCGGTGACGCGCCGGCGAGGTTGCTCACAACGATGTCATCGTAGCCAGTCTTCAGTGTCGCATACGTGCCGTCTGCGCCGACCAGTATGTTGTATTCCTCAACAGCCTTATCGACGTCGGCCAGCCGCATCTGCTGGCTGTAGACCAATCTGTAGACCGCCCCACCGTAGGCATCCCTGGCACTCTGCGCTTCGCGGGCTGCCTGCAGTTCGTCGGCGGTGGGCTCGTCGCCAAGCGCATCTTGGGCCCGCACGGCGGCGGCGTATAGCTCGACGGCCTTGTCGTAACCGCTGGCCACCGGGTTGTCGCAACCGCTGATATCGAGCAGGCCGCTCAACATGCCCAGCTCGTCGTCGTTAATATCACCGGCTGCGTCCGCGCGGTCCTGATCCAACGCCGTCTCCAAGGCTCCCATTGAACCCAGGAGGTGCGCCGCGCCCATTGCCATCGCAGCTAGTGGAAGCATCCCACCGGCGCATTCGGTGATGTCACCGTACAGCTTCGGTGCCGGCACCTGCTGGGACCACGCCGGCCCGGATACCAGCGCACCAACCCAGAGCGCGCCCATCGCCGTCAGCATCAGGCGACGAAAAGTGAAAATCAATCGTTGCAGAGCCATCATATTTCCCCTAGCAATTGCGTGCCAATAAACAGCGTTAGTCATCATGAAATTTCCTCGATCCGGTTGCGTCATACAACCCGAAAATTGCTCCCACCGACGCAAACCGTCGATTACGGCGGGATTCTAAGACACAACAAGCCATTTGTACAATGTTTTTTCCATGTTTCTCGAACAATCCGGCAGACCGCGCTAATTGGCTGAATTACAAACCAAAATCACCGAGAATGGGTCAGCATCCCTTGGGTGGCGCGCGTTCTGGGGCCTCTGTTGAATCCCACATCCCGATTCAAGCATACAATAAAAGTCGGTGGCGCGCAGAGAACGGGTGGGTCCAATCCAATGGTCGGCACGGGGGCTGAATAGAGGGAAAACGGCGGTTTTTCGCGGCCATTGACCGCTTTCGGGGCCTGCGCGCGCAGGTCGGTCAGCGAGAATGCCAGCTCCGGACAGGCCCTTTGCGGCGATGGATTTCCGGAAGGCGCCGGCACGACGGCACTCGGAATAATCCGAAACCCGGAGCAGGAACCGCAACCTGATATCCAGCACATCCATACGCGCACGTTTGGACCGCGCCTGGTGCTCCACGGTGCACGCGTTCCAGGGCCGGACCGTGGACAACGTGATCGCGGCGATGGAGGCGAACCACCCGAACCTCACCACGCAGAAATCGTTCTACGGTGCGCCGTGTAAGGCGCTATCCCCCAGCGGGTTGCGAAGCCCGCCCGGCAACTGTCGCTCCAGCCGGAAGCAGTCGGAGCGGATGATGGAGGTAACGACATCGTTTGAAGCACTCCGACGTAACGGGCTGCCTTGGGCAGCCTAGCAACCATGCGGGCCGCAACGCGAGTGAACGCCGAGCAGGCCTCGAAACCTTCAACGTGGAAGCCGACCCGCCCGTATTACGGGGAAGGCTGCCACCCGCCCGGGAAGCGAGCGATACGAACACCGGCGGGTTCCACCGGGGTAATGGCGGCGGCACGCATGGAAGAGGGGGATGGAGGCAACACGGGAAGCCCCGGCGGTGGCGTGGCACGCGCCAAACCGACAACCCGCGAGGGATGGGTCGGGCCGTTCGGGGTGGCGGAGAGGCCCGTAGTACCGTTGAAGCCGGGTAATGCCGGTGGAGGGAAGGGGCCTCGGTTCGAGAACAGCGTCGAAAGGAGGAAGGGACATGGGGACTGGCGAGAGCCTATCCGACCCTGAAAAGGTCCGGAGACTCCAGACGGCGCTACATGCGAAAGCGAAGGAATCTCCAGACTTCCGGTTCTACTCGCTCAGCGACAAGGTGTGGCGCGCCGACGTGATGGCCGTCGCCTGGCGGGAGGTTCGCCGTAACGGCGGGGCCGCCGGGGTGGACGGTCAGACGGTAGCGGACATTGAGGCGTACGGCGTGGACCGATGGCTTGGGGAACTGGCGCGGGACCTGAAAGCGGGAACCTACCGGCCCGAGGCGGTTCGGCAGGTACTCATTCCAAAGAAGCAACGTGGGAAGTTCCGGCCCTTGGGCATTCCCTGCATACGGGACAGGTTGGCGCAGACGGCGGCGGTACTTGTACTGTCGCCGATCTTCGAGGCCGACCTGCAACCGGAGCAATACGCCTACCGGCCGGGCCGGAGCGCGAAAGACGCTGTCAATCGCGTGCACCGGCTGCTGAACACGGGCCACCGCGAGGTGGTTGACGCGGATCTATCGGACTACTTCGGTCAGATACCGCACGCGGAACTGCTCAAGTCCGTTGCCCGGCGCGTAAGCGACGGGCGGCTGCTGGGGTGGATCAAGGCGTGGCTGGAAATGCCGGTCGAAGAGGACGACGGCAAGGGCGGCAAACGCCGCACGAACCGGGCGCGGAAGGAGCGCAAGGGAACCCCACAGGGTTCCCCTATCTCCCCGATTTTGTCCAGCATCTACATGCGTCGCTTCATACTGAGCTGGAAGGTGCTGGGCTATGCCCGGCGCTTCAAGGCTGAAATCGTCAACTATGCCGATGACTTCGTGGTGCTCGGCAAGGCGCCGTCGGCGGAGATGCTGGCGGCGGTCGAGACACTCATCGAACGTTTGAAGCTGACGGTCAACGCGGAGAAGACCCGATGCTGCCGGGTGCCAGAGGAGCCAATCGAGTTCCTTGGCTACCGGATTGGACGCAACTACCGCCCGAAGACGGGCCGGGCCTACATCGGCACGCGCCCAAGCAAGGCGAGCGTCCAGAGCATCTGCCGTCGGATTAGCGAGCTAACGGCGGCTCGGTATTCGGTGATGGACCGCGAGGCGATGGTAACGCGCCTCAACCGGGTACTGCTCGGTTGGGCGAACTACTACGCGCTGGGACAGGTCAGCCCGGCTTACCGCGCCATCGACCGGCACGCGGCCCGGCGGCTACGCCAATGGCTGTGCTGCAAGCACAAGGTGAGGTCCGGAAAACTGGTGCGCTTCCCGGACCAGAGGCTGTTCAATGACATGCGCCTCACTCGCCTTGCTCCGCGAACGGGCAGCCTTCCGTGGGCGAAGGCATGATCTCGTCCGAGAGCCGTGTGCGGGAAATCCGCACGCACGGTTCGATGAGCGGGGACTGGAAACGTGACCAAGGGAGCCGGACTGAGGCCCGTAGCGAAAGCGACGGAACCACCACCGGACCCTAACGTTGGCGCGCCAGTCCTCGACTCTACTTGAAATCTCCCGTGCGCGGTACCGGGCGGAGCTTGTCACCGACGACGCCGCGGCGCTCAGGGAACAGCTCGAAGCGCTCACCGGCGTGCGGATCTCGGCGCTGGAAGGGATCGGGGAGGCGGGCGGGCACGATCCCGCACGGGCACTCGAATGTGGCATGACGAAATCAGGGAGGCGCTTGCGCGTTGCTCCTGGTTTGTACCCGTGCTCTCGCCCAGTCTGTTCAGCCATGCCTGCGTTGGCCGGAATCGCCAACGAACACGACATGATGTGCGCGGCGCACGGCAAGGACAGCGCTTGAGGGCGAAGCGGTTGAAACCGCCGTTCGCACACAGGAGGATTTGGTTGCCGTCGGGTACGGGTGAGCGTGCGGACGGTCATCGACGGTGCGATGCCCGCTGGCGCCGTTGGATTGCCGATGGCGCCGTTGGAGGATGGGTGGGGCGTTGGATGAACGTTGCCGGGTCAAACGGCCCAGCAGTACCTGCGCGATGCCGCGGCCCGCCGGGCGGCACCCGCCGCGGACCATCCGAGGCGGTGCGGCTTTCCAGTCACCCGGCAGGACAGGGCTCTCCAAAAGTCGGGGCGTATAGCCTGAGGCTGTAAACGGTGAGGGAAGCGGTCAGGCTGTGCAAGGTCTGGCTATTCAGAAGTCGTTGTGGCATAAAGGGGGTCATGGTGATCTCGGTGTTTTCCCGTGGCCGGTTGAAGTTGCGCGATGTGTGGGTGCGCCCGGTGCGCGGCGTGGCGGAGCGGCGGCGTTGGGACGCGCTGATGAGGGAGTTTCACTATTTGCCGTACAAGGGATTGTTCGGTCAGTCGCTGCGTCACGTGGCGGTATGCGGCGGGAGCTGGGTTGCGCTGCTGGGCTGGACGGCGGGCGCGTTCAAGGTCGGGGTTCGGGACGAGTGGCTGGGTTGGTGTTGTTTCTCACATTCTTTGACCTCAGATTTCTCGCATTGTTTGGTCACGTCTGAGGCTGGATTTCCCGGATTATTTGGTCTTTGTCGGATTAATTGGTCAGGTAGCCGTCGCGCGGGGTAGTGCTGAGCGGGCTTCGGGCTGCCAACCCGCGCTGGCGGCGGCGAGAGTCCGGGCGGTGGATTCGGCGTGCCCGCCGATTCAGAACGGCGGGCAGGGTTCGCCGAACAGGTGCAGCTGGCGTTCGTGGCAGGCCTCGGCGGGGCACGGGGGCGGTCGGAGGGATTCGTGATGACGGCGGATCTGGCCGAAGTGGCGCCCTTCGAAGTCATGGGCGATGCAGTACAGACAATCGGCGACGTACGCGGCCGCCTCGTCGCCGATGCGCTCCGGGCAGTGCCAGGGCTCGATCATGGCCGCAGGTCCTGGAGCGCGCGGTCCAGATGCTCGGCGTTGACGGTGCGGGCGTTGTCCAGCGCGGCGGCGGACAGCGCGTAGTGGGCGATACGGTTGATGAGCCGCGGCAGCCCGCGGGCGGCCTGGAAGAGCGCCTCGATTGCAGGGGGGTCGAACAGGGGCAGTTCGCATCCGGCCAGTCTCAGCCGGTGGGCGAGGTAGCGGTCCAGTTCCTCGCGGTCGAGCCCGCGCAGGTGGTGTTGCACGATGAGCCGCTGGCGCAGCGATTCGTGCACGGCCATGCGCAGGCGCAGGCGCAGGTCGGTCAGTCCGATGAGCAGCAGGCACAGTCTCGGGTCGGAGTCCATGTCGAAGTTGGTCAGCAGCCTGAGGTCCTCGATCACGTCGTTTCTGAGGTGGTGGGCCTCGTCGATGACGAGCACCGGTTGCTGTTTGGCCTCCCCGACCAGGCGGGTGATCTCGGTCTGGATGGCGCGATACGCCGCGGCACGGGAGTGTTCGGTGGGCAGGCCCAGTTCCCAGCCGATGCTCTTGTACATGTCCATCACGTTGCCGGTGGTCAGGGACACGTAGCACACCCGGTGCAGCCCCGGGTGCAGGTCGTCGGTGACGCGCCGGCACACGGTGGTCTTGCCGCTGCCGGCCTCCCCGGCCGGCAGCCCGATGCCGCGCAGCTCGATCAGGTGCCCCAGGCGCGCCTCGGCCTCCAGACGGGCGGCGGAGTCGAACAGTTCGTCGGTCTGCCCGGGGGTGTCGAACGGCAGCCGCGTGAGGGCGAAGTGGCGTTGGTACATTACTTTTTCTCCTTCAGCCGCCGCATGGCCAGGGGCGAGGGCGGCGGTTGCTCGGGCGCGGCGCGCTTGACCGAGGCATTGGCGTAGGGGTCCAGGGGCGTGGCAAGCCCCGCGGCCTGCTCGCCGTGGCGCACCTGAAGCGCGCGGGTGCTCGGCGCGGCGGGGTCGTAGCGCAGGGTGACGGACTCGCCCACGAGCACCGCGTCGACCTCGTACAGCTTCCCGTGCAGGCTCACGGTGCGGTCCTTCATGACGCGCCGGCGCGCCTCGAACAGGAACACGTCCTCAAGATCCATCCCCGGCTCGGGGTAACGCACCGCATCGGCGCTCAACGCCCATTGCTCCAGCGGCGAGCGCCCCTGAAGCCCCCGATGCGGGCGGGTATGGTAGGCGCCCTCGATCCACGCCCACAGCGCGCGGTTCAGCGACTCCAGCCCCGCGGTGTGCTCCGGCCCCGACACCGCCAGCCAGCCGCGCACGGTTCGGAAGAACCGCTCGACCTTGCCGCGCCCGGCCGGCTGGTAGGGACGGCCGTGGATCAGCGCGATGCCGAGCTTGGCGCACACCAGTGCCAGGTGCCGGGAGCGGAACGGGCTGCCGTTGTCGGCGTAAAGGCGCAATGGAATGCCTCGGCGCGCGATCGCCTGCTTGAGCACCGTGAGGAACGCCGCGCCGGATTCGGAGAAGCCGAACGCCGCGTACGGCACCACGCGGGTGGCGTCGTCGATGAGCGCGACGAGCAACGCCGTGCGGCGCTTGCGCCCGTCGGAGACCTTCGGGCCGTGCATGATGTCCGCCATCCACAACGCCCCGGCATCGCGATAGCAGAAGCGGCGCCGATCCGCGCCCGCGGACGTCCCGGCGGGCGGCGCCAGCGCCCCGGCACGGGCCAGCACCCGGTGCACGGTGGCCGGCGCCAGCGGCGCCTCGATGCCCGCCTCGCGGGCGGCCTCGATGACCTGGCGCACGGAGCGGGCGGGCTTGTCGCGCTTCAGTTCCACCAACCGTTCCGCCACCGCGTCGGGCAGCACCCGGGCCTGGCCGCGGTCGGCGCGCCGCTTCGGGTACAGCGCCTCGAAGCCGCCCTGGCGGTAGCGGTACAGCCATTTGCGTATCGTCTCCGCCGCGATCCGGTCGCGGCGCGTGCCGGGGATGGCGTAGGTGCGCGCGGCCTTGAGCTCAAGCCGTGCGCCCAGGCGGCGGTAGCCGCGCGGCAGGTGCACCAGGTCGGCGATCAGCCCGTAACGGAACAGCGCGACTTGCTGGCGGAGGTCCTCGTCCGAGGGGTTCATGGGTTCGGTCCGGCTCGTTGCGGGGCTTGACCCCGATGTCCAGCACATTACGCCGCCGAACCCGGCGGGTCAGTCCCCATCTTGTGTTGGACGGCCCCACGACGGCGGTTCGAACCCGGACCGGGGGGACAAAATCCCAGCGGCGGCGGCAACACCGGCAACTGCCCGGCCAGCGCCCCGCGCAACCGCACCAGCGCGGTGAGGCTGCGCACACGTCCACGCACCGGGATCATCCGGGCCGGGCAACCGCTCAGCAGGTCCGGACGCAACCCGCGGGCAATATGCAGGTCCCGATGCACCCGCCGCACGCGACGGCGCACCCAGCGCCGCGCACCCTCCAGACCGACCGCCTCGCCGCCGCGCAGGCACACCGCCGCGGCCGCCAGCGACGGCGCCGCCTCGGCCACCGCCACCACCTCCTCCAACCGCCTCAGCGTGCCGGGCAGCCGCGCCGACAGGCAGTCGGGCAGCAGACTGAACGTCGTGTGGCTCTCCCGGCAGTACCAGCGCGGCACCAGGCACCCCCGAGGGGTCTTGCGCTCATAGGCGCCGTGGCGGGACAACGAACAGCCCCCGCGCGGATGGTTCGGACACGCAGCCAGCCTTGCATACGCCCACCCTTGCGCGTTAACGTATTCCTCGCCGGTCAGATCCGTTTGATATCGAAGTTGCACCGGCCGTGGCCCGGCGGAAGCCACATCCGCGCGGGCCGACCTCTCCTTTTTATTGAGCGGCCGACCAGCCTACGGCCGCGACCGGCCGGACGCCAACCTCAAGCCCCGCGCGATGCCCTGGGGCGTTGTGGACGAGTCCTTCGGACCGGCCCGCGCCCTGCGGGGACGTGGGGACAGACCGTGGACAATGCCACGGCATTGCCCACCGCCTGACCCCACTCGCGGGCCTCTCGCCCACGAACACCACAGGGCCCAACACAAGGATGGCTTCGCAATCCAGGACAGCGGTGACGCCGCCTATCGGGCCAACCCCGACACGACCGGCCAACCGGAATCGGCCACCGCCTCAGCCTGTCCGCGCTATTCCACCTTTCCGGGAAAATCGGCTACTGAAGAATCTGAGAAAAACCGAGCCCGTGCCCACCAAAGAATGTGCGAGACAACAGTTGGCCGCCGGAGCGGCAGTTTCGGCGGCTGAAGCTGATCGCGAACAACAGCCGTTTCGCGTTGCTGGTGGGCAAGGGGGAGGTACGCAACCTGGCCTCTCGGGTGCTGGGTCTGAGTCTGCGCCGGCTGTCGGGGGACATGCGCGCGATGCACGGTTTCCCGGTGCTGTTGGCGGAGACGTTCGTGGACCCGTCGCGGTTTTCGGGGGTTTGCTACCGGGCGTCGAACTGGCGGATGCTGGGCCTGACGCGCGGTTATTCGCGGGTGTACGGCAGCCCGGCGCGGTGGCGCGAGCACGGCCAGCCCAAGGAGGTTTACGTGTACGAGCTTGAAGCCGGCGCCCGCGAGGCGCTACGCGATGGGCGCGAGCCCGTGGAGGTGCGCGAGGCGCCGATGCCGGCGGGGCAATTGCGCAGTCTTCACGACTTTCTCGGGGAGATGGAGGATTTTCGCAAACGGCGCGGGCAGCGCTACAGCTTGGCGAGCTACCTGACGATCATGATCGCGGCGCGCCTGGCCGGGTATCGCGGCGTGAGCGCGTTCGGGGAGTTCGCCGCCCGGCTCGACGAGGCGCAGCGCCGTGCGGTGGGCGGGTTCTTCAGCCCGACGCGCCAGTGCTACACAGTGCCCGCTGCCTCGACCTTCCATTACATCCTCTCGAAGCTGCCGCCGGACACTCTGGATCGGGCGCTGCGCGCCTGGAGCGCCCAGCATGCCGGGCTTGCGCCGGTGGCCATGGACGGCAAGGACGTGCGCGGCGCCTCCAGGCGGACCGAGGGCGAACGCCAGATGATGGTGGCCGCGGTGGAGCACGGCAGCGGCCTGGTGCTCGGGCAGGTGCGCATCGGCGCCAAAAGCAACGAGATCCCGGCGGTGCGCGAACTGGCGCGGCAACTGGACCTCGCCGGGCGCGTCGTCACGCTCGACGCCATCCACGCCCAACACGACACGGCGCGCTGCTTGGTGGAGGAGTGCAAGGCCGACTACGCGATCACCGCCGTGAAGGGCAACCAGCCGAGCATTCGCGAGGACCTGGCGGACATCGACTGGAGCCAGGCGCGCTGGAGCGCCGAGGCGCTGCACAAGGCCCATGGGCGGCTGGAGACCCGCCGCTGCGCGGCCTTCGACCTCACGCCCGCCAAGTGGGACGGGCGGTGCGATCTGCCCGCACGCCGTCAGGCGCTGCGCGTGCAGCGCGAGCGCGTCGTGGTCAAGACCGGGGAAAGCACCCGCGAGATCGCCTACGGGCTCACCTCGCTCGGCGTCGAGGAGGCCGGACCCGACGAACTGTTGAACATCGTGCGCCGCCACTGGGAAGTGGAGAACCGGGTTCACTACGTGCGCGACTTCAGCTACGACGAGGACCGCTGCCGCGCCGCGGCCGGGCATCTGCCGCAAAACCTGGCGGCGCTCAGCAACGCCGCGATCTCCATCGTGCGCGCGATCGGCCACTTCGACTACATCCCCCAGGCAAACCGCCACTACGCCGCACGCCCGCAGGATGCGCTCGACGCCATCCTGACCCCCGCGCCGCCCTGACCGGGCACCCCGCGGACCCCCGACGGCGCACCGCCCGGCCGCGCCGCGGCATCCCCGTGCGCGCCGCGCCTACTCAGCGCCCAGGCACCAACCCATACCCCCGAGCAAACCCGCTCAACGCCTCCCCACCGCCCTGGACCGACCGGCGACCCCTCCGCTACAGCCACACATCCCCGTCGGACCCATCGCTCAGCCTCACCGGAACCAACCGGACCGGGACTTTTGGATAGGCCTGCCCGGCAGGAGGAGGAGGTTGCCGAAGCGAAGCGCTACGTGTTTCACTTGTCCATTACGTTGACACGGTACGAGGGATCGAAGCGGAATCGGTCGTGGTTCAAGACCCGAATTGGCCCACTGGCGATGCCCTCTCCACATGCCGGGCAAGGATTGGGAAACAGCAGGAGCGAGACGATGGACTGGCGCGAGTATATCGAGGTGGATCCGAACATCTGCCACGGCAAGGCCTGTATCGTCGGCACCCGCGTTCTCGTCAGCGCCGTTCTGGACAATCTGGCATCCGGCGCCAGTGCCGAGGAAATCGTGAAGAGCTATCCGTCGGTCTCGAGCGAGGCGGTCCAGGCAAGCATTGGCTACGCTGCGGAGCTGGCCAGCGAGCGGGTCGTGGGGTTGCGCCGGTAAGTCCTCCATGCGGTTCAAACTGGACGAGAACCTGCCCGTCGAACTTGCGCAATTGTTTCGCCGCGCGGGACATGACGCCTCCACGGTGCTGGAGCAGCATCTCGGCGGCGCACGCGACGCCGACGTGGTATCGTTGTGCGTGCGGGAAAACCGGGCCATCGTCACATTGGACACGGATTTCTCCGACATCCGCACCTACCCTCCTGCTGCCCATGCGGGGTTGATCGTGCTGCGGTTGCGCAGCCAGGCGCGGAACCATGTACTGAGCATCGCCGAACGATTGATGACGGCGCTGCCGGAGACGACGCTCGATGGCGGACTCTGGATCGTGGAAGAGTCCAGAATTCGAATTCGACGTTGAATCGGGCTTGCGATCGGACGCACTCCGAACCCGTGTCGCCGAGGCGTCCACGGTAAGTTGGCGACCCGTTGGAGATCGCGATACTGGAGTCTGATCACTCGGTGGGCGGGCACCGTTGCCTGGGCGTAGGAAGGTCCGTGCCCGGACGCGTGCCCGTTGTCTCGTCCGTCAAATGAGCTTGATTGAAATACAGCTGTTGCGCTCGATCTTGTTCACTGCCCAGGCCATCGTGAGGAAAAGGACTGCCGCTGGACGAGAGCATAAGTGGAGGAGATTCCCCCGGGGTACTTCCAGAGTCGCGCCAGAGGTGCCGCCCAAAACCGCACAATTACCGGCACAAGTCCACTCCTGGTCAGGCAAGCATGCTCAACAATGCCCCTCGTTTCCATTTGTGTGCGGGATTATGCCACGAAACGCTTTCCGACTGAACCGTCTCCGTGCCCAAAAAACATGCTGAGCCACCTGTCGGGACGGGAGTAATCGACCGCGGCCATCGCCGAATCGCGGTGGTCCGCTGTCGGCACGTTCGCTGAAGCGTAACGGCAGGCCTCCCTGCAGCCAATTGATCCGGACCGGGGCGTGGCCGCCATCGGCTCGTATTGCACAGCGTATCAGTGCCGGTGTAGGCTTGGTCAATCAATCGAACGCGGTATCGATATATATTAGGTTCTATTCTTCGCGGGTGAAGAGGAATTAGCTTGTCAGGCGGAAGAGGTCCCTTTGTCATTGTCGCGGTAGTGATCGTGGGATGCCTTGGCGCGGGTGTTGCGTTGGCCACGTTCATCGAACAGGCGGCCGCGCTGGTCGTCTCGGTGGTGCTCGCCTGCGCGGTTGCATCTCTACTCTACGGCATTCTGGGCGGCGTATCGCAAGCCGGGTTCAATTTTGGTCCGCTCAAGATGGGGGGCAGCGCGGCCGTACTTCTGGGCAGCGTTTTCCTGTTCAACCAGACGTTGGACCCGCAACTCAGGGAGATTCGCCAATACAACCTGGAGGAGACCGTGGACGCGGCGTTGAGCGATGCCGAGTTCGACTTCGACCGGCACGTCGACCCGTCCGCGAACTGGTTTGCCATCGACAGGGCGACGGCGGTGCCAATAGACGTTGGTTTCACCAACCCCCAGGGGAACGAGCCCATGCAGGTCGTGCGGCGCCCATTCAGCCCGAACTTGCGCTTGAGGCTCGAACCGCAGGACGAAAGTTCCTTCCTGGTGCTCGGCGTTGACGCGGATTCGGGCGACGGTCTGGGCCACATTCAGATGCAGCAACTGAGAAACGTCATCGGCTCGTTCGGTGAGTTCACGCCCGAACGGATATACGGCCCTCGACGATTGCACCTGGTGGCCGAAGGAATACTCGCCGAGGACACACCGCGGGAGTGGGGATCGAGCGGCCGCTGCCTGGGAACGAGCCTGCCCATGCGCCTGCGTGCCGTCAGATTCGACCAGGGCTACGCCGACTATGAAGTCTTCGTCTGCGGCGGATATGGCGATGCCGCGCCCGATCACGAATCGAGCCTCGCCTCCGGCGACGGCGAACTGGTCGAGCTGGAAATCGGCGGCGACACGCGGCATTTCCTCATCGCGGTGCTGGCGGCCAACCACATGGAGTCCCCGTTCTGGTCGAGTTTCCTGATCACCGAGATGGCGGAAGACTGAAGAACGCTCCTGCGGGTCAGGCGATCTTGCGACGCTCGGCGCCACGTGACGCATGTACGAATACCCTACTGAAGCTCAAACGGGGCGTTGAATGTCAAATGTTGCGGGCAAATCCTATGCGATGAACGTGGTGACGCCGCTGAAATGGCATACTGCGTGGCTGAACAAAATTATTTTCTGGTTCGCGCAACTACCGTTTTTCCGTGGTGCTTTAGACGGCCTGCTCACGCTGTCGCTCATCCATTATGCGCGATGGGCAATCGTAAAACCCAGCCAGTTTCCACGCCTCCATCCCGATCAGCCGGCGGAAACCATCAAGCACACGTATATGTTCTTCTTCAGCAACTTCAACGGCAGTTGGACACAGTACGTGGATTCGTTCCACATGGCCATTCCGACGGGGCTGGACCCAGGCCTATCCAAAAGTCCCGGTCCGGTTGGTTCCGGTGAGGCTGAGCGATGGGTCCGACGGGGATGTGTGGCTGTAGCGGAGGGGTCGCCGGTCGGTCCAGGGCGGTGGGGAGGCGTTGAGCGGGTTTGCTCGGGGGTATGGGTTGGTGCCTGGGCGCTGAGTAGGCGCGGCGCGCACGGGGATGCCGCGGCGCGGCCGGGCGGTGCGCCGTCGGGGGTCCGCGGGGTGCCCGGTCAGGGCGGCGCGGGGGTCAGGATGGCGTCGAGCGCATCCTGCGGGCGTGCGGCGTAGTGGCGGTTTGCCTGGGGGATGTAGTCGAAGTGGCCGATCGCGCGCACGATGGAGATCGCGGCGTTGCTGAGCGCCGCCAGGTTTTGCGGCAGATGCCCGGCCGCGGCGCGGCAGCGGTCCTCGTCGTAGCTGAAGTCGCGCACGTAGTGAACCCGGTTCTCCACTTCCCAGTGGCGGCGCACGATGTTCAACAGTTCGTCGGGTCCGGCCTCCTCGACGCCGAGCGAGGTGAGCCCGTAGGCGATCTCGCGGGTGCTTTCCCCGGTCTTGACCACGACGCGCTCGCGCTGCACGCGCAGCGCCTGACGGCGTGCGGGCAGATCGCACCGCCCGTCCCACTTGGCGGGCGTGAGGTCGAAGGCCGCGCAGCGGCGGGTCTCCAGCCGCCCATGGGCCTTGTGCAGCGCCTCGGCGCTCCAGCGCGCCTGGCTCCAGTCGATGTCCGCCAGGTCCTCGCGAATGCTCGGCTGGTTGCCCTTCACGGCGGTGATCGCGTAGTCGGCCTTGCACTCCTCCACCAAGCAGCGCGCCGTGTCGTGTTGGGCGTGGATGGCGTCGAGCGTGACGACGCGCCCGGCGAGGTCCAGTTGCCGCGCCAGTTCGCGCACCGCCGGGATCTCGTTGCTTTTGGCGCCGATGCGCACCTGCCCGAGCACCAGGCCGCTGCCGTGCTCCACCGCGGCCACCATCATCTGGCGTTCGCCCTCGGTCCGCCTGGAGGCGCCGCGCACGTCCTTGCCGTCCATGGCCACCGGCGCAAGCCCGGCATGCTGGGCGCTCCAGGCGCGCAGCGCCCGATCCAGAGTGTCCGGCGGCAGCTTCGAGAGGATGTAATGGAAGGTCGAGGCAGCGGGCACTGTGTAGCACTGGCGCGTCGGGCTGAAGAACCCGCCCACCGCACGGCGCTGCGCCTCGTCGAGCCGGGCGGCGAACTCCCCGAACGCGCTCACGCCGCGATACCCGGCCAGGCGCGCCGCGATCATGATCGTCAGGTAGCTCGCCAAGCTGTAGCGCTGCCCGCGCCGTTTGCGAAAATCCTCCATCTCCCCGAGAAAGTCGTGAAGACTGCGCAATTGCCCCGCCGGCATCGGCGCCTCGCGCACCTCCACGGGCTCGCGCCCATCGCGTAGCGCCTCGCGGGCGCCGGCTTCAAGCTCGTACACGTAAACCTCCTTGGGCTGGCCGTGCTCGCGCCACCGCGCCGGGCTGCCGTACACCCGCGAATAACCGCGCGTCAGGCCCAGCATCCGCCAGTTCGACGCCCGGTAGCAAACCCCCGAAAACCGCGACGGGTCCACGAACGTCTCCGCCAACAGCACCGGGAAACCGTGCATCGCGCGCATGTCCCCCGACAGCCGGCGCAGACTCAGACCCAGCACCCGAGAGGCCAGGTTGCGTACCTCCCCCTTGCCCACCAGCAACGCGAAACGGCTGTTGTTCGCGATCAGCTTCAGCCGCCGAAACTGCCGCTCCGGCGGCCAACCCAGCCACTCGTCCCGAACCCCGACCTTGAACGCGCCCGCCGTCCAGCCCAGCAGCGCAACCCGGCTCCCGCCGCATACCGCCACGTGACGCAGCGACTGACCGAACAATCCCTTGTACGGCAAATAGTGAAACTCCCTCATCAGCGCGTCCCAACGCCGCCGCTCCGCCACGCCGCGCACCGGGCGCACCCACACATCGCGCAACTTCAACCGGCCACGGGAAAACACCGAGATCACCATGACCCCCTTTATGCCACAACGACTTCTGAATAGCCAGACCTTGCACAGCCTGACCGCTTCCCTCACCGTTTACAGCCTCAGGCTATACGCCCCGACTTTTGGAGAGCCCTGGGGCTGGACCCAGGCCTATCCAAAAGTCCCGGTCCGGTTGGTTCCGGTGAGGCTGAGCGATGGGTCCGACGGGGATGTGTGGCTGTAGCGGAGGGGTCGCCGGTCGGTCCAGGGCGGTGGGGAGGCGTTGAGCGGGTTTGCTCGGGGGTATGGGTTGGTGCCTGGGCGCTGAGTAGGCGCGGCGCGCACGGGGATGCCGCGGCGCGGCCGGGCGGTGCGCCGTCGGGGGTCCGCGGGGTGCCCGGTCAGGGCGGCGCGGGGGTCAGGATGGCGTCGAGCGCATCCTGCGGGCGTGCGGCGTAGTGGCGGTTTGCCTGGGGGATGTAGTCGAAGTGGCCGATCGCGCGCACGATGGAGATCGCGGCGTTGCTGAGCGCCGCCAGGTTTTGCGGCAGATGCCCGGCCGCGGCGCGGCAGCGGTCCTCGTCGTAGCTGAAGTCGCGCACGTAGTGAACCCGGTTCTCCACTTCCCAGTGGCGGCGCACGATGTTCAACAGTTCGTCGGGTCCGGCCTCCTCGACGCCGAGCGAGGTGAGCCCGTAGGCGATCTCGCGGGTGCTTTCCCCGGTCTTGACCACGACGCGCTCGCGCTGCACGCGCAGCGCCTGACGGCGTGCGGGCAGATCGCACCGCCCGTCCCACTTGGCGGGCGTGAGGTCGAAGGCCGCGCAGCGGCGGGTCTCCAGCCGCCCATGGGCCTTGTGCAGCGCCTCGGCGCTCCAGCGCGCCTGGCTCCAGTCGATGTCCGCCAGGTCCTCGCGAATGCTCGGCTGGTTGCCCTTCACGGCGGTGATCGCGTAGTCGGCCTTGCACTCCTCCACCAAGCAGCGCGCCGTGTCGTGTTGGGCGTGGATGGCGTCGAGCGTGACGACGCGCCCGGCGAGGTCCAGTTGCCGCGCCAGTTCGCGCACCGCCGGGATCTCGTTGCTTTTGGCGCCGATGCGCACCTGCCCGAGCACCAGGCCGCTGCCGTGCTCCACCGCGGCCACCATCATCTGGCGTTCGCCCTCGGTCCGCCTGGAGGCGCCGCGCACGTCCTTGCCGTCCATGGCCACCGGCGCAAGCCCGGCATGCTGGGCGCTCCAGGCGCGCAGCGCCCGATCCAGAGTGTCCGGCGGCAGCTTCGAGAGGATGTAATGGAAGGTCGAGGCAGCGGGTGTGTAGCACTGGCGCGTCGGGCTGAAGAACCCGCCCACCGCACGGTCCGCTGCAGCCTTCGTAATGGAAGGTCGAGGCAGCGGGCACTGTGTAGCACTGGCGCGTCGGGCTGAAGAACCCGCCCACCGCACGGCGTGCGCCTCGTCGAGCCGGGCGGCGAACTCCCCGAACGCGCTCACGCCGCGATACCCGGCCAGGCGCGCCGCGATCATGATCGTCAGGTAGCTCGCCAAGCTGTAGCGCTGCCCGCGCCGTTTGCGAAAATCCTCCATCTCCCCGAGAAAGTCGTGAAGACTGCGCAATTGCCCCGCCGGCATCGGCGCCTCGCGCACCTCCACGGGCTCGCGCCCATCGCGTAGCGCCTCGCGGGCGCCGGCTTCAATTGCCCCGCCGGCATCGGCGCGCTCGCGCCCATCGCGTAGCGCCTCGCGGGCGCCGGCTTCAAGCTCGTACACGTAAACCTCCTTGGGCTGGCCGTGCTCGCGCCACCGCGCCGGGCTGCCGTACACCCGCGAATAACCGCGCGTCAGGCCCAGCATCCGCCAGTTCGACGCCCGGTAGCAAACCCCCGAAAACCGCGACGGGTCCACGAACGTCTCCGCCAACAGCACCGGGAAACCGTGCATCGCGCGCATGTCCCCCGACAGCCGGCGCAGACTCAGACCCAGCACCCGAGAGGCCAGGTTGCGTACCTCCCCCTTGCCCACCAGCAACGCGAAACGGCTGTTGTTCGCGATCAGCTTCAGCCGCCGAAACTGCCGCTCCGGCGGCCAACCCAGCCACTCGTCCCGAACCCCGACCTTGAACGCGCCCGCCGTCCAGCCCAGCAGCGCAACCCGGCTCCCGCCGCATACCGCCACGTGACGCAGCGACTGACCGAACAATCCCTTGTACGGCAAATAGTGAAACTCCCTCATCAGCGCGTCCCAACGCCGCCGCTCCGCCACGCCGCGCACCGGGCGCACCCACACATCGCGCAACTTCAACCGGCCACGGGAAAACACCGAGATCACCATGACCCCCTTTATGCCACAACGACTTCTGAATAGCCAGACCTTGCACAGCCTGACCGCTTCCCTCACCGTTTACAGCCTCAGGCTATACGCCCCGACTTTTGGAGAGCCCTGGGGCTGGACCTGTTCTGGCGAAACAATCTGAGATACCCCAAATCGGTGCCGCTGCAGCCGTTCCACGCCTACATCACCTACAACCAGATTTGGACCAACCACTATTACAATGCCTACCCCAGCGCTGCATCGAACGATGTCAAGGCGGCGAGAAGAATCAAGCGCGGGCTTGAAGCGTTTGTCGAAGACGCAAGGAATTCGTCACCCGGCGATTTCAAGATCAAGTACGATGCCTTGCTCAACGATTTGCAGAACGACCTCAGCCTGATGGCGCCGACGCCCATCGTCAGCCTGGCCGCGGCGGCGGTCGAAAGCAGGCGCAAGGGCGCAAACCCATCCCTTCGCTCCGCATGATCAGAAAACGAGGCGACCCATGATGCCTGTGAAAAACACCAGCGGAAGAGCCTATGGGCTGACATTGCTGTGCCCGATCAAGAACGAGAGCCGGGACGATCGGTCGTATGCCGAAATACTTCGGGACTATCTGGAAAATCTCCGCAGCGATGACGCGAGTCCCATGGCGAAAGTGCCGAACACGTATCTTGCCAGGTTCTATGTCCTCAACGACGTTTTCTACCAGGGATACGGTTTCAGGGAAGAACATTTGAAATCGAAGTATCTTGTGTTCTCGTCCAACTTTCACGGGGACAGGGACACGTATGTTCGAGGCATGTGGAATTCCAATGAAAAGGGTGTCAGGGCGATCTGGCGGTACTGCGTTGCTTTCGACGACGTTCAGGACGCCCAAGGGTTCCTCGATTACGTCAAGCGGTGCCAGGTCGATAACGCGCTGTTCTTCAATGGCTCAACCGACGATTTCCTCGTCGAGCAGCTCAAGGCGCTTTACCTGAAACAGGAATTCACGCGTTTCGCCTACGACAATCAGGGAGTCGGTCCCGAGCAGTTGCAGAAAAACTTTGGAGAGTTTCTGGGGCGGACCCAACCGTCGAATGTCGATGAACCCACTTGGCTCCCGGGACATCCGAACCAATGAAGAAGCGTAGTCGGGCACTCGTGTACGCACGATCGCAATGCCACCGTCACGGCCATTGTTGCCGGAAGCGTCGGATATGACAACGGAGCTGAACCTTCAAGACATTCAGGGTAACGTTCTGAAGACCTACGCCCGGCAAGATTTTTCCTATGCCCGTTACGTATTGCTAGGGATCAACCAACCGGCCATGGGCCGTCGGTTCATTCGCGATTTGCTCCCACTTGTAACGACCGCCGCACCTTGGGCGCGTCCGGGGGACGATGGCGAGGCAATGCCCAAACCGCGGGCGACGACGAACATCGCGTTCAGCTATCACGGTCTGAAGCGTGTGGAACTACCTGAGAAGAGTCTGCACAGTTTTCCCGAGGAGTTTTCCATGGGCATGCGCGAGCGGGGCGATGTCCTGGGGGACACGGGACGCAATGCGCCCGCGTACTGGGATCCGGTGTGGAACAGGAAGGACGGTCGCGTCGATATCTGGCTGTCCATCAACGGGCAGAGCCCGCAAGACATCGAAGATCGCTACGGGAAGATTCTGGAGATTTTGGAGAACACGAACGCAGGTGTGACCCTGCTGACCGGACACCGTGGCGATGATGACGCGGACGACCTGCCATACCAGGATGCGGGCGCGCTCCGTGACGGCAACGGCGAGCCTACGCCGAAAGAGCATTTCGGTTACGTCGACGGCATCAGCAACCCCTTCTTCGAAGGTACGCTCACGGATCCGGCTTACGTTCTGGGGGCCGGCAAGCCGACGCGGAAGTCGCCGGAGTCGCTGAGCGGATGGGAACCCCTTGAGACCGGTGAATTCATCTTGGGTCACCGGGACGAAGCGCAGGAACTGCCCAGGGCGCCCATCCCGCGCTCACTTTCCTACAACGGGTCGTACCTGGTGTACCGCAAGCTTCACGAAAACGTGGGTTCGTTTAACCGCTACATCAAGGCACAGGGCGAACACCTGCCCGATGGAGCCGAACAGGTCGCGGCGAAATTCGCCGGCCGGTGGCGAAACGGCGCACCCATCACGACCTTCCCGACGAAAAAACAAGCCGACCGATTCATCAAGAAGGTCGAGGCGGCCAAAAAGGAGATGGCGCAGGCGCGGAACAGGATCACGAAGTCCGTTGCCAGAGTGAAGTATGTCAGGCTGCTCGGCAAGTTCGTCGGTTTCAACTACGACGACGATCTGGCAGGCAGCCGCTGCCCGGTCGGGGCGCATGCGCGGCGCACCAACCCGCGCGGCGCCCTGGAATTCGGTGTCAAGGATGCCTTCGATACCCCGGGCGCGCTGACCAATCGCCGGCGGTTGCTGCGAAGGGGACTGCCATACGGCAAGTCCGATGAGAATTCGGGCGACGACGGAAATCACGGCATCATCTTCATGGCCATCGGCGCCAGTATCGAGCGGCAGTTCGAATTCGTTCAACAGCAGTGGATCAACTACGGGAACGATTTCAAGCTCGCGAACGAAAAGGATCCGCTCGTGGGCAACCATGAGCCCGAAGCGGCCAGCGCTACAGGGCGCATGATTTTCCCGGCCGAGCCCGGTTCGGGCAAAGCCCCCCACTTTTGCAGCGGCATTCCGCAATTCGTCGAAACACGCGGCGGGGGTTACTTCTTTCTGCCCAGCCTGACGGCGCTGCGGATGATCGGTCAGGGAATCGTGGATCCCACCTGACGACCGTCGGATGGAAAAGTGTTGCTGTTCCACACGGATAACGGTCCTTCCCACGATTCGGTTCCGCCGGGGAGGATGTACAATTCGGTGATCCTGGCCAGGAACTGAAGACACGCCTGTGACGTCCATTCTGAAAAATATCGTCGCGACCCCGTTGCGGCACATCCTCATCTGGCTTGAGGGGGCATGGGGCGCTGCCTGCATGATCGGCATCTGCGTTTCGGCCATGATCGGTCAGGGGGGAGCATTGCGGAACCGTTTGGCTGCGAAGTTCACTGCCCCGACCACGCAACGAGCCATCCTCTCCGTCTTGCGGGCTTTCCTGCCCATCGTCTCGACTTCACGCGTACTTGTGAAGGCCTACTCAAACACCGGTACGGCCATCGTGGCCCGTCGCGACGACGTACTTGACGTCCTGTCGAGAGACGCTGATTTTGAGGTGGTGTACGGACCGAGAATGCGCAAACTGACCGACAGTGACAATTTTCTTCTGGGCATGCAACCCGGGTGGGACTACGAGCGCGACGTTTCCGCCATGCGGCTTGCGGCGCGGCGCAGCGATGTGCCTGGAATCGTCGTGCCGCGCGCCGCGGCTCTGGCGCATAAGCTGGTGGGCGATAGCGGCGGGCGACTCGATTTGCCGACCGGATTGACCCTTGCGGTGCCGCGGGACATGACGGAGGCGTATTTCGGCGTGGGAGGGCCGTCCGCGACCGCGATGCAGGAATGGACCACCGGGCTCTTCCATTACCTGTTCGGCGACCTCGGCGCGGACCCGGAGACCGAAAAGACCGCCATGCAAGATGCGGCGGCGCTGCGAAACTATCTGGATGAAGCGATCGCCACAAGGAAAGCGATGCCAACCGACGCCGATGACGTGTTGAACCGGTGCCTGGCACTTCAGGCCGCAGACACGCCTGGGATGAGCGACCTCGGCATCAGAAACAATCTGCTGGGGCTGCTGATCGGGGCGGTCCCGACGATATCCAAGGCGTGTTGTCTGGCGCTGGACGAATTGTTACGCAGGCCGGACGCGCTGGAGCGCGCACAGTGCGCGGCCCGCTCCGGCGACGACGGCCTCGTGGCCGGAAGCCTATGGGAAGCATTGCGGTTCAACCCGCATAATCCGGTCATCTATCGCCGTGCGACGCGCGACGCGGTGATTGCCCGTTCGAGCCTGCGCGCCGTGACCATCAAGAAAGGACGGATGGTTTTTGCATCCAACTACTCGGCGATGTTCGACCGGCGCGGTGTAGCGGCGCCCAACGAGTTTCGAACGGACCGTCCCTGGGAAACCTATATTCATTGGGGCAGCGGCATGCACAGGTGCTTTGGCGACGCAATTAACCGGGCGCTCATACCGGCTATTCTCAAACCGCTGCTGGTGCGGGAGAACCTGCGCCGGGCGCCTGGGAGAATCGGCCGGATCGACACGGGCGGCACCGCGTTCCCGCAGCATTTCGTCGTTGAATTCGATGCCTGCTGACTGAACAAAGCACACTCACACGGCAAGCGAGGATCTGGTTAATCAGCCTTTTCAACTTGTTCTCCTGAATGCGTACACCCGGTCGGCACTGGCCGCTTACCGGAATCCGGTGGGCGGCCCCGAGGACCCGGACAATCCGGTCGCCGGTCTGATCGGCACGCTTCTGAAGACCGGCGGCGACGACGGCCGGGCGTCGGTTCCCGGCGATTCGCGCGCATGCCTATCATGAGGAGTCAACCGCCGAACGCGGCCGTTTCAGGGCTGCGGCGGCGGCCGCTGTTCGGGCTCGATTCCGAAGAAGTAACCCTCGACGCGGGCAAGGCGCCGGTCGATGCTGTCCAGGCGCGTACCGATGGACTCGATGCGGACGTCCATTCGGTCCAGGCGGGTGTCCAACCGGTCCAGGCGCGTGTCCATTCGATCCAGGCGTTCTTCCACTCCCTCCAACTGCGCGTCCATCCGGGCCTGCGCCCTGTCGAACTGCGCGTCCATGCTCTCGAAGCGGGCGTTCACGCCGTCGAAGCGGCTGTCGACGACGCTGTAAACGACGCCGAATCCGGTCGCCATCAGTGTGCCGAGCGCCACGCCGACAGCGATGATCGCCCAAAACTCCTTGCCCATTTTGCTTGCCCGCGACATGGCCAAGAATACTACCACGCGGCGCCTGAAAGCCAATTCCCGAATCTGGCCGTTACGCCCGGATTCGGCGGTTGACCCCCCGGCCGGCGGATGGCTACGATGGACCCTTCACCGGCTTTGTGAAACGGTATCATGCCGGCGTTTCTTCGAGCGTCGGGTATCGTGGTGGAGGACGCGCTGGCGTCCAACGGCCCGCACATCGAGCCGCTCAAGGCGCTGGACATGCGTTTCGTGCCGGGCGTCAAGCCGGGCGATCACCGGTTCCTGTTCCAGTGGGTGGACACCGCGCCGGGCGTCCGGACCTTCGAGACGACCGACGCGAAGGGCGCGCGCCACCGCTTCCGTTACCTCAACGGGGCGCCGTTGAACGACGCGAATTTCGAACTGGAGGTGAACTTCCTGGAGTACCGGGAGACCCGGCCCAACGGCACGAAGCGGCACTTCTCCCGGGTCACCGACCTGCCCGTCGAAGAATCCAACCTCATGGACTTGATGCGCGCCGATCGACTACTTGCCGCCGGACTGGGAAACGCTGTACAAGGCCATCGCTTTCGGCCATCGCCGCGGCACGCTGGAAGTGAATGACACCTCCTGAGCGAACGCCGCGGCCGAGTGTGCGGCGAGCCGGTTCTTCAGGGAAACACGTGGCCACGCAACCCATCCGGCACGGCGCCGGCGGGAATCGCTCCCCCCGCCCATCGCCCAACCTCCCCGGATCATCCCCATCCCGGCTCCACAAGCACCCTCAACGCGTTAGCGGGAATAGCTGCTTGTCCAATGAGACATGAGCCTGAACGGGGGGCGTAAATCCAACGAGACATGAGCCTGCAGGTCGGCGTCTGGGATCATCGGAGGATGATCGTGACGCTACAGACGCAGCGGGTCCGGAGCCTGGAGCAGGTCCGTGCCTTTCTGGAGGGCAGCGAGGCGGTGGATTTTGTCGAGGGCGACCGCGAGGGCGTCTACGATCTGGTCCGGCGCACGCTGGTGAAGTTGGGGTATCACCGCCTGGGCAAGCCGGACAAGGGCCTGGTGAAGCGGTATCCGGGCAAGGTGACGGGGCTGAAGGGCACAGCTCACGCGCCTGATCGCACAGCATCGCAAGACCGGACGGGTGGAGGATCGGCGCGGTCGGGCGAGCGTCAGTGCGCCGACTTGCTCGACATCGGCTACTGGCACGTGGTCTTCACCTTGCCCCATCAGCTCAACGCCCTCGTCCGGCGTCATCCCAGGACGATCCACCGGCTGCTGTTCGACGCCGCCTCTCGGACCTTGCTTGAGTTCGGACGCAACCCCCGATGGTTGGGCGGGGAACTGGGCATCACCATGGTGTTGCACACCTGGGGGCAGAACCTGGGACAGCACGTGCATGTGCACCGCATCGTCACCGACGGGGGGCTGAGCCCGGACGGGCAACGCTGGGTCACGCCGCCGCGCGGGTTCCTGTTCCCCACCGCCGCGCTGTCGAAGGTCTTCCGCGGCAAGTACCTCGACGCCTTGGCCACCGCCCACCGCAAGGGTGAAGTTCACTTGCGGGGTACCGGCGAGCCCGACGAGGACCGGGCGTTCGATTGCCTCCGGGCATCGCTGCAATCCCAGGACTGGGTGGTGTACAGCAAGCCGCCGTTCGCCGACGCGGGACAGGTCCTGGCCTACCTGGGCCGCTACACCCACAAGACCGCCATGACGATGTGTTTGGAACCGACCAACGTCCCTCACCGATCGACGCTCATGGCGTCGCCACCGAGTCTGTGCCCGGCTCGGACTGACACCGTCGCGAAGACCTCAGCACTCTCGCGCAGCCGCATGCCGAAGCGTGGTTCATCGGATCGACTTGGCTGCAACAGGCCATCGGTCGAAAAGAATTGACCCCATCGGTTCCGATTAATTGCCTAATTGCCGTATGACAAAAAAACGCAAACTTGGAGCCTTCATCGTCAGACGAGTGACCATAAGCGTGGATCTCATGCTCAATGGAGCCGCCTTATTCACTGATACAATGGGCACTCGCTGGCGAACGCTCAGCCCGTTCGACGGTGATTGTCGAAGTCAGGTGAACGGAACAGGAGCGCCGAGAGTTGAATACGGACGAAAGCGCCGAGGCAGGCAAGAACACGGCCACGGCATCGGAAGGCCAGGCACGCAAGGGGCCAAGAATCGCCGGGCGAGTGGCGTTGCTCGCGATTGGTTTGCTGGTCGCCCTGGGAGGCATAGCGTATTTGGCCGACACCCTGCGCGGCATCATCCTGGATATGGAATCGGCGGACCGGGGGGAATGGGCTTCGCTTTTGGGCGGTGGTTTGGGAGCATGGGCCTTTTTCCTGATCCGAAGTGGGATAATCGAGCACACCTTTGACTTGGTGCCGAAAGCAAGAGCGGTCATGGAATCGCTTCCGATACCGGAGTGGTCGACCTTCCTGGAACGTACATTGGATTTTTCCAGGACACTGCTGTTGCCCGGTGTTGTGACGGTATTTGCGCTGGTGTTCGTCGGCGAACATGTCAGGGACCAGATTCTTGTTCCCTCTCCGTCTCCCACGTCGAGACAGATCGATGAATTGGGCACGGCGATCAACGCGCGGCTCGACATCATTGACAGCACCATTGGAAACAGAGATTTGCCCGCAGAGCTGGATGCCCAAGGCTATACGCGGGAGCGAGCGGAGCGGCTGGATTTGATCGGCGTTGACGACCGAAGGCCGGATTACTACTTTGCGCGGTTTCCGATCAGCTTCGAGGAAGGAAACTTGAGCGAGGAAGGAACCGTTTTCGTCAGCGGAACCGAGTACGATGCGGATGACAACTCCGAATTGGTTTCCAGACTGGTCAACGCTCTCGTCCATTGCGGTGCGCTTGACGATCCCGTGATGCTGAGAGTGGAGGGCTACGCCAGTTCGGAGCCATTCGACAACACAACGGCGAGCGTAACGTCGGACGGCTTGAACGTTCGCCTCGCGAACGAACGCCGCCGCGCGGTGAAAGACGCTCTGGATTCGGCCATTGCGGCCACTGGATTGGCGGATGCGGAGCGCCGGATGCTGGTCGTGGAGGCCGACGATTACCAGACGATCGCCGAGATGGAGGCGGATCGCGAATTCAACGACCGCCCGACCGGCGACGATACCAACGCGCTGCCACAAGACTTTCTCACGCGCGCGGCCCACATCAAGGTCTTAAGTCCCGGGACTTGCCGGGTGCGCTCGGACTAACGGTCAGTGAGATGGCGCAGCCACACCGCACGGTAGCCCAAGAGTAGCTGTGACGCCCAATGCAGCTTGCTGCGTGGGGTGTGAAAACCACGCGCCGAAGGGCGTCGCTATCGTGCTTCCTGCCTGCTCAAACCGTCGGGTGACGAAAGCCGTTATGCATCCGGCACTTAGCCCGAGCGGCGATTGAGCGGCAGCGCCCGCCGCGCACCTGCGGGAGGGGTTCCCGAACCACCGCGCGGCTTCCAAGCCGTACTATAGGAAGCACGAGGTAACAATTCAATGCGGGAAATCTCGTTCACCGGCACCGGCATTCACTCGGCCCGCGCTGCTGGCGGCGGTGCGGACTTGCCCATCACCACCGGGAGCAGCAATCGTGGCGCACGCCTATTCGCAGCTGAACCGAGCGGCGGACACGCCGCCAGACATTACCCAGGTCGTCATACGGCAACCTGTCGTCCGACCGCACGGACGCCATATCGGCAGAAGCGTGAGAAATCGTGGATTATCACTGAAGGAGATTTGACATGAACGTCAGGAACGGAATGAAGCCGGTGCATCCCGGCGAAGTCCTGCGCGGCGAGCTCGATGAAGTCGGGCTGTCGGCCAATGCGCTGTCGAAGGCGCTGGGGGTGCCGGTGAACCGGGTGACGATGATCCTGAACGGCCAACGGGGTGTGAGCGCGGACACGGCGCTGCGGCTGGCGCGCTATTTCGGGACGACACCGCAACTCTGGCTGAACTTGCAAAAGACATGGGAGCTTCGCCAGGCCGAGATCGCGGCGGGTCACAAGATCGCGAAGTGCGTTACGCCTCGGCAGTTGGCAACTACAGGCGCGGTGGCCGATGCTCGTTCCTGATTATCAGTCGTTGGTACCTCCGACCTCGTTGGTATTGCGTGGCGTGGACTGGTTCATCAACCACCGCGCGGCAAGACGCCTTAAGCTGGAAGTCCGGGTCAGCGACCCTTCACACTGGTCGCAGATCAGAATCCTAAATTCGGGCAAACGGCCAGTCATCCTCCATGCAACCGACTGGTGCATAGGTAGAAGGCGAAACCGCAGGTCTTTCGACAGCGTGACGTGGGACAAGGAGATCCTGCCCGATAACACATGCGAGATAACCTTCTCTCCCTATGGTGTCTTCGTAAGCGCCATGGCGACCCCACCTTTCTTTCGGTGAGGCAATAGGATTGGATGACATCTTTCATATAAGGAGTGTTGTCCAATGCGGAACCATAGTCTGGATGCCAAGGGTGGGAAGGCCGCTGCCGCCAACGGCGCGAGGCCCGTTGCGAAGAAGCGAAGGAAGCGTCAGCGCTGGAGCGCGGAGGAAGCTGTGCGAGGTCCACGACAGCCACCGCTCCACGATCGCCGCCGAAGGGCTGCGGCGGACCGCGGCCATGTACGCCATCGAGAAGGCGGTCCGGGGCGAGCCTCCCGACGTCCGGCTGGCCGTGCGCCAGCAATCGCGCAACGAATCGCACCCCTTGCCGTGGGCATAGTTCGGGAATACGAAAGCGTCGGGGTCGCGGTTATTGGGCAGCGCCGCGATGTGCGCCTGTGCTGCCTCTCCGAGCGGCACCGCGCGCGGCCCAGTCTTCGAATCGCGTAGCCGGAGGGCTTCCAGTGCGGATCGCTGCGCCGCAGGTATTCCTCGGTGAAATCGCGGAAGATCGGCGCCTGCTTCTCCCGTTGGATGTCGTCGGCGGGATTGCCGCCTGCGCGGATGCGGTCGAGCATGTCGCGGGCGCGGCGGCGGGCCTGGGCCAGCCGCATCGCCCCGTACCGGGCGACGACAACGCGGCGGCTGCGCCCTTCGATGCGGGCCTGCACGATCCAGACCTTGCGGCCCGAGGGGTGAATGCGCAGCCCGAAGCCCGGCAGGGACTTGTCGAACAGGATGATGTCTTTCCCGTTGGCCTTGCTGTCGCGGGCCAGACGCGCGGTAAGGTCAACCGTTGGCATGATCGCTTCCTCCCTTGTTGGCCGCGCCCCTGCCGGCCAAGGCCGCATGAATAGGGTCGGGGACGACGACCGGGTCGCCGAAATCCGGACGATGGCCGCGGCCGAGAGGAGACGCTGAGGGAACCGAAAGGGGCTTATCCACATTCGATGCAGGCGCATCCCGATTGTACGGAGTCAAGCCTGAACGCGGTCGTTTCAGGGCTGCGGCGGCGGTCGCTGTTCGGGCTCGATTCCGAAGAAGTAGCCCTCGACGCGGGCAAGGCGCCGGTCGATGCTGTCCAGGCGCGTATCGATGGACTCGATGCGGACGTCCATTCGGTCCAGGCGGGTGTCCATTCGGTCCAAGCGGGCGTCCATCTGGTCCAGGCGGGCGTCCATTCGATCCAGGCGTTCTTCCACTACCTCCAACTGCGCGTCTAACCGGGCCTGCGCGCTTTCGAACTGCGCGTCCATCCGGGCCTGCGCCCTGTCGAACTGCGCGTCAATGCTCTCGAAGCGGGCGTTCACGCCGTCGAAGCAGCTGTCGACGACGCTGTAAACGACGCCGAATCCGGTCGCCATCAGTGTGCCGAGCGCCACGCCGACAGCGATGATCGCCCAAAACTCCTTGCCCATTTTGCTTGCCCGCGACATGGCCAAAATACTACCACGCGGCGCCTGAAAGCCAATTCCCGAATCTGGCCGTTACACCCGGATTCGGCGGTTGACCCCCCGGCCGGCGGATGGCTACGATGGACCCTTCACCGGCTTGACGAGAGGCGTCGACCGACGGGCAGGGGCAAGAGGAAACACCGCGATGACACCGGAGATTTACACGATCGTCGCCGTCGGCGTCGCCCTGGCGGGGCTGATCCTGAACGGCCAGCGCTCGGTCGCCGAGTTGCGCAAGGACATCAGCGCGCTCGGCGAACGCGTCGCCCGGCTCGAAGGCTTCATGGAGGGCATCCGCGACGCCATCGTCGGCAAGGCGGCCTGAGCGGAGGCGCGCCCCTTCCGTTTGAGTTGGTGCAGCAGCAGTTGCTGGTCGCGGGTCGGAAGCGACGCTGTTTCCGCGGTGGACGAGAGTTACATTAGATCGTCCCATTAGAGCCCACTCGTAACAAGCTCGACAGATTCAGCTCTGGAAGGGCCGTGGCACAACGTAGGGTTCAATCGAACAGTCGAGTTTGTTCAGATCTCAGTTGAGAAATGCCTTCCCTATCCTATGAGGCGTGGAAAGACCAACCGACTCATCGCACGATACCCTCGGCCAAGATCAACTGCCCAACAGTCCTGTCGTGCCAGGTTCTCGTATATGCAGTTCTCAGCTTCGGAGTCGGCCGATGGCCAGCGTCGTGCAGTAGCCGTTCCAGCGACACCAAGCGCGCGCGAAATCCGAGCCGAATACCGAAACGCAGGCTGGCACGGTCTGGTCCGCACAACACCCAGGCATCTTCCCGCTGGGCCGCGTGCGCCCAAAGCGCCTCCTCTCCAATATCCAGGACGATATCGGGTACCCGGACGGCCAGTTCCGCCCGTGCCCGCCGACCGACCTCATGTATCGCAGCCAAGGATGTCCGCAATTCGTTTTCGTCGATCCGCTGCTCGTCTCGCCTCCGCTGAAAGCCAGTCTGTGTTTCCATCACGCAGTCCTGGACGGTTTCGACCCGGTATGCGCCGGTGAGGGCGCGCCATGAAGCGGTTCGGTAGCACTCCAGGATGACGTTCGTGTCTGCCAGCACAGGGCCTTGGTGTCGCGCCATCGGGATTCACAACTCGATGGCACAGTCGACGCAGTGCTCCGCGAGAAGATCGTCCAGATCGTCGACCGCAAGGTTGAGCACTCCGGCTACACGCCTCGCGGATACAAGCCCCTCTGCAATCGCCATCCCCATGATTTCCATGAATTTCCTGGAAAACAGCTTGGGCATCGCATCTGTCGCCACTTCCCCGCCGTTGTTGCGCAGCGCGGCCTCCGGCAACGCGCGCGCCAGGGACGGTTTCAGTTCGCCGAGCGCGGTAAGCCGCCAGCGGAGCGCCGAGGACGTCACGCGAAGCTCGTTCGCCACGGCGTTCAAGCGTGCGATCAGTTTCCTTCCGTCCAAAGTCTGCCAGTGGGTGTACTTGTCCAGTGTCTTGCGCGGCATGAGCACCGCCGCGGCGAAATTGTTGGCGAGCTGTTCCACTCGATTTCCACCGGTTTCGCGTACTTCCTCGCAATGCGCGGGCGGCATGGCGTCCCAAGTCAGGATGTGAAACAACTCGTGCGCGAGGTCGAAATGGCGTCGGCCCTCGACTTCCTCGCGCGCAATCAGGACCGTATCCAATTCGGGCAGTCGGCAGGCTGCCCCGGAAACCCCATCGCAGGCGTCCAACATAAGCACCAGCATGCCCAAATCCTGCTCCATGACCTCAATCAGCCGAGTCGCCGGTGGCTCGCCCAGATCGAACTCCTCCGCGAACCGCTCCCCGGCCAGCATGGCGTCTTCGAACCGCGAGTGGCGCGTCAACCCCAGCGCACGGCGCATCAGCGGGGGTTCATGTCCGACCTTTGGCGCCAACGTGCGAAACGCTGCGATGCACCGGCCCGCCTGGCGTTCATACTCGGCGAGCTGACCCGCATCGACACCGGTCTGCCGACACGAAAACCGGCCTTCACCGACCAGCCGGAACGGGTCCGTGAAGTATTCGAGTGGAACTTCCAGCCTGTCGACCGCAAGCACGAGTTCTTCCGCCGTCACACGGCGAGCGCCGGTCTCAATTGCCGAGACCGTCTGCCTGTCCTTGAAACCGAACAGACGCGCGAGATCGTCTTGAGAGAACCCGCGCTCGTCGCGCAGAGCCTTGATCCGCTTGCCCATCTGTTGAGGAGTCATGATGACCTCCGTTACGCATTTTATCTTGCAATTCAACAATTGCAAGAATTCTATACGACTGAAGGAATGCAGGAAAGCCCGCTTGCACTACAAGCCAAGATCCATACCTGCAGCGCGACCACGTTCCAGATCCGACCTGAAGCACGCGAAGGCGGTTCTCGCCGCCCGCATCATCGCGACGCTGGACGAGCGCGGGCTTTCGGTTCGAAAGGCGGCTGCGTTGACCGGTTTCGCTGCCGCGGATTTTTCGCGCATCCGAAATGCCGATCTTGAGCGCTTCACGCTGGACCGGCTGATGAAGATGCTCGCGGCGCTGGACCGCGATCTGCAAATCACGGTGCATGTCGATTCGAGACACCGGGACGAATCAGCGATGGTCACTTGAGCCTTGCGCGAAGCTTCGCGACCCGACATAAGCTTGTCCTTGATGCCAATCCTTTCCGTCAGGGAGGAGCCAGACGTTCTTTCAGGGCATGTCGCAGAGCTCATCCCGGTCAAGGCGTCTACTCTTGGGTAGCCGAAAGCGCGGCCGATACATTGCGCCATGGCGACAAACTGCTGGTTCTCAGTCAGCGTAGGACCGCCACTCGATTGGTGAAGGCATGTAGACGGGTGAGGGAAGTATCTGTGTTTCTCCGTGCATGGTGGCGGCCTTGAGAATGAACCGCCTGCCCGCAAGCAAGGCCGGCACTACATCCTGGCGGATATCCAGCGCGCGGCCCGCGTACCGCATCGACGCGTCGGTCATTGTACGGAGTCAAGCCCGAACGCGACCGTTTCAGGGCTGCGGCGGCGGTCGCTGTTCGGGCTCGATTCCGAAGAAGTAGCCCTCGACGCGGGCAAGGCGCCGGTCGATGCTGTCCAGGCGCGTATCGATGGACTCGATGCGGGCGTCCATTCGATCCAGGCGGGTGTCCAACCGGTCCAGGCGGGTGTCCATTCGATCCAGGCGTTCTTCCACTCCCTCCAACTGCGCGTCCATCCGGGCCTGCGCGCTTTCGAACTGCGCGTCCATGCTCTCGAAGCGGCTGTCGACGACGCTGTAAACGACGCCGAATCCGGTCGCCATCAGTGTGCCGAGCGCCACGCCGACAGCGATGATCGCCCAAAACTCCTTGCCCATTTTGTTTGCCCGCGACATGGCCAAGAATACTACCACGCGGCGGCTGAAAGCCAATTCCCGAATCTGGCCGTTATGCCCGGATTCAGCGGTTGACCCCCCGGCCGGCGGATGGCTACGATGGACCCTTCACCGGCTTGACGGGGCGTCGGCCGGCGGGCAGGGGCAAGGCGGGCAGGGGCAAGAGGAACCACGGCGATGACACCTGAGATTTAAGGGGCAAGAGGAAACACCGCGATGACACCTGAGATTTACACGATCATCGCCGTCGGCGTCGCGCTGGCGGGGCTGATCCTGAACTGCCAGCGCTCGGTCGCCGAGTTGCGCAAGGACCTCAACGCGCTCGGCGAACGCGTGAACCGCGACATCGCGGCGCTCGGCGAACGCGTCGCCCGGCTCGAAGGCTTCATGGAGGGCATCCGCGACGCCATCGCAGGCAAGGCGGCCTGAGCGGAGGCGCGCCCTTTCGTTTCCCGACCGAGGGACTTCCACTGGTTGGCGGGCAACCGAAGTCGATGACCCGGGGCTGAACGGTCCGCATCGGCTCCAGCGCCCGGCCGCGTTGGCGGGAATTGCCGGGCGGTGGGCAGCAATTCCCGCCAACGACGCTCGCTCATCCGTCTTGGCCCGAATAAACGGCGAAATTCGCCATTGGGGCGTGATCCTGGAGGCGATTGTCGGGTCTCTCGGCGCTTGGCGGGAATTGCCGGGCGGTGGGCGTGAAGTTTGCGGTGGACCGCCATACTAGGGTATAAGTTCCCCTACATGGCAACTCACGATGGGTTGCGTTGAGCTGGTATTCTGCTTTTGGGAGGAATGAACCATGGCTTCAAGTCAACACAGGGTCGGCAAGGTGCGCCCGCCGCGGGTGCAGATCACATACGATGTGGAGGACGGCGACGCGGTAGACAAGCGCGAACTGCCCATGGTGGTCGGGGTGGTCTCGGACCTCTCCGGGGATTCCCAGGATCCCGCCGAGTACAAGGACCGCGAATTCGTCGGAGTGGATTCCGGCGGGGTGGACAAGCTCATGTCCCGCATCGGCCCCACCGTGTCCATCGATGTGAAGGACGAGATCTCCGGCGAGGAAGACAAGGACATCAAGGCGAATCTGCAATTCAACTCCATCGACGACTTTTCGCCCATGGGCGTGGCGGCGCAGCTTCCGCAGACCGCCAAACTGCTGGAGGCGCGGCAGCGCCTGGCCGACCTTTTCGGCAAGGTGGAGGCCAACGACAAGCTCGACGGCATCCTCGCCGACATTCTGGCGGATGACGATAAGCGCGACACGCTGCGCGAGCAGCTCGACAACCTGGACGGCGACGGCTCGAAGGGGGATGAATAATGGCCTCCAACCGCCAAGTAATGACCAGCGTCGAGTCCGACTCGCTGCTCGGGCAGATATTCGAGGACGGGCGGCTCGTCCGGGACGAGCATCAGGTCGCGGGCGCGCGCAACATGCTCGAGGGGTTCCTGGAGGAGGCGACGAAGGCGGGAGTCCGTGTCGACGGCAGCGCCAAGCGCGCCATCTCCGACCGCATAGCCGCCATCGACAAGCTGATCTCCGCGCAGGTGAACGAGGTGCTTCACCATTCCAGGTTCCAGCAGCTTGAAGCGAGTTGGCGAAATCTGCACAAACTGGTCACCGAAAACGACCTTTCCTCCACGCTGAGCGTGCGGGTCTTCAACGTCAAGCGGCGGGAACTGGAGCGCGACTTCGCGCGTTCGCCCGGATTCGACCAGTCCCACTTCTTCAAGTCCGTTTACGAGGACGAGTTCGGCACCCTGGGCGGGTCGCCGTTCACGTTCCTGATCGGCGACATGGAGTTCGGGCGCGCGCCCCCGGATGTGCATTTCCTGAAGGAAATCTCGTCGGTGGCGGCAATGGCGCACGCGCCCTTCATCGCCAGCGCGAGCCCCCGCCTGCTCGATCTCGACAGCTTCACCGAGCTCGACCGCCCCATCGATCTCGGCAAGATTTTCGACGCCAGCGAGATGGCCGCGTGGAATTCCCTGCGCAACAATCCGGACTCGCGCTATCTCGTGCTCACCGCGCCGCGTTCCCTGGTGCGGCTGCCCTGGGGACCGGACACGGCGGAAGTCGAGGATCTCGATTTCGACGAGGACGTGTCCGGAGACGATCACGGAAAGTACCTGTGGGGTCCGTCGTCCTGGGCGATGGGGTCGCTGATCATGCAGTCCTTCTCGGAGTACGGTTGGCCGTCGGCGATTCGCGGCACCGAGTCCGGAGGCAAGGTGGACAGCCTGCCGCTGCACGCGTACCAGTCCCTTTCCGGCTCCATGATCACCAAGTGCCCGACGGAAACCGCCATCACGGACCGGCGCGAAAAGGAACTCTCCGATCAGGGAATCATCGGGATGTGCCACGCCCGCAACACCGACTACGCCGTGGTGTTCTCCGGCGCGACGGTGAACCGGCCGCGCAAGTACGTGGACGAGGATGCCAACGCGAACGCGCGGCTGTCGGCGAGCCTGCCCTACGTGCTGGCCTGCGCCCGCTTCGCGCATTACCTGAAGGCGATCATGCGGGACAAGGTCGGCGGCTTCACGTCGAAGCAGGAAATCGAGCGCTACCTGAACACCTGGATCGCCGCGTATGTCACGGCGGACGACAACGCGTCCCACGCGACGAAGGCGCGTTTCCCGCTGCGGGAAGCCCGGGTGGATGTGCAGGACGTTCCGGGCAAGCCGGGCGTGTACACGGCCGTGGCGCACTTGCGGCCCCACTTCCAGCTCGAGGAGCTCTCGGCGTCGCTGAGGCTGGTCGCCGAACTGCCAGGCGGCGGCAGCTGACGCTCGACACCTGCCGGACCGCCGCGCCGAAGCGGCGGTTCAGGCGGGGCGGGCGTCGGGCCGATCCGAACGCCTTGCCGGCTGATCGCCGCGCGGGGAAATCGCGGTTTCCCGCGGAACGCGGTTTCTGAATCCGCGTTCCGCGGGGTCGCGCACGAGGGAGCAAGCGCATGCAACTGAATTACCCCTTCGAGGCCCATCGGCAAGCCGGAATTCCCGTATCCGGCGAGTCCTGGCGGGACGGCGTGTACGCCGACGAGGACATGGCGGGGGTGATTTTCCACGAGTGCGAGTTCACCGACGTGCGCATGAGCCGCATCGATTTCTCCACATGCGTGTTCAGCGCCTGCCGTATGGAGAATTGCATATTCGTCGACTGCGCGCTGCGGCAGACCAACTTCTCCGTCTGCAAGGGCACGAACTTCGTCATCGTCGGCGGGGTGGTGGACTCGACCATCTTCTCGCAGGTGAAACTGGAGCGGCTGGAGATTCGCCAGACGGGCGAGTCGCTGAACATCGCCGAATGCGAAATCGACCACCTTTCCTTCCACGACAGCGGCCTGGAACAGCAACGCATCACCCTCTCCGGCGGCGCCCTCGGCCGGCTGGAAGCGCCGGGCGCCCACTGGCGGGACGGCATGACGAACGAATTGGACCTGTCGGTCTGCGAGTTCGGCGACGGGCGGTTCGACCGCACATCCTTCGTTTACGTCTCGGCCGCGGATCTGGACCTGTCCCGGCTCGACTTCCGCGCATGCAACTTCTACCGGAGCGACTTCGCGGGCGCCCGGCTGCGGCGCGCCGAGTCCTCGATCTTCGCCGAGTGCGCGTTGACCGGCGCGGACCTGCGCCGGGCGTCGCTCGACGGCGCCCTGTTCGCCAAGGCCAGCGCCGAGGAAGCCCGCTTCGACGGCGCGAGCCTCAACGGCGCCCTGTTCCCCGACGCGGCCCTCGCGCGCGCGTCCTTCGAGGACGCCGCGGCGGTTTCCAGCATCTGGACCGAAGCCGACCTGACCGGCGCGAACCTGGCTGGAATGGACGCATCGAGCGGCGTCTTCCGCCATGCCCGGCTCTCCGGCGCCAACGTGGACGGCGCATCGTTCGCCGCGGCGCAACTTCATGGCGTCGAGGAGGAAGACCTGATCGGCGCCAATATTGCCGGCGCCCAGCGCACCGTAGAGTGGCGCGCCGAACGGGAGCGCGAGGCGCTGAGCCCGAAGAAGCCCGGGTGACGCCGGAGTCCAGGGCCTTATTCGATGTATTGCAGGACTTCGTCGAGCCTTTGCTGGAGATCGTCCTCGCGCACCGCGGGATGCACCGCGCGAATCAGCCTTTGCTGGGAAGCGAGCGAGGCGTTGAGCAACGTCAGGCGGCCGATGCCCACGACATCGGGGTTGTAGACGACGATCTCGGTGATCTGGATATCCATGAGCAACCGCTGAAGGTTCGGCAGGGGGTCCGTCAGCGGATTGGCGATTTCCTTGGCGACGGTGAAGATGGGCTTGTTCGTCTGCGACGCCCACTCGGACAACGACGAAATCTGCCGATTGATGACTTCCACCTGATGCCGGCCCTGGGAAGCGCGGGCGTATATCGCCGTGCGTCCGAAACGCCATTCCGGCACGAGCACGTACCAGCGCCCGGTGGGGGACTGCTCGGCCGTCACGGGCAGAATGCCCTTCTGCAGCATCCGATAGGCGGTGATGCGGGAAATGCCCTCCTTGCGCGCCCATTCGGAGAGGCGTATCCGCTGCATGCCGGGCAGCCGGGTGGTCATGGCGGCGCGGCTTCGGGGGAAATGGCGGCGACGATCACCATGACGCCTAATATAGCATGATGCCCGCCGCCAGGACGCCGCCGGGGCCACACCGCCCAGGCCTATCCAAAAGTCCCGGTCCGGTTGGTTCCGGTGAGGCTGAGCGATGGGTCCGACGGGGATGTGTGGCTGTAGCGGAGGGGTCGCCGGTCGGTCCAGGGCGGTGGGGAGGCGTTGAGCGGGTTTGCTCGGGGGTATGGGTTGGTGCCTGGGCGCTGAGTAGGCGCGGCGCGCACGGGGATGCCGCGGCGCGGCCGGGCGGTGCGCCGTCGGGGGTCCGCGGGGTGCCCGGTCAGGGCGGCGCGGGGGTCAGGATGGCGTCGAGCGCATCCTGCGGGCGTGCGGCGTAGTGGCGGTTTGCCTGGGGGATGTAGTCGAAGTGGCCGATCGCGCGCACGATGGAGATCGCGGCGTTGCTGAGCGCCGCCAGGTTTTGCGGCAGATGCCCGGCCGCGGCGCGGCAGCGGTCCTCGTCGTAGCTGAAGTCGCGCACGTAGTGAACCCGGTTCTCCACTTCCCAGTGGCGGCGCACGATGTTCAACAGTTCGTCGGGTCCGGCCTCCTCGACGCCGAGCGAGGTGAGCCCGTAGGCGATCTCGCGGGTGCTTTCCCCGGTCTTGACCACGACGCGCTCGCGCTGCACGCGCAGCGCCTGACGGCGTGCGGGCAGATCGCACCGCCCGTCCCACTTGGCGGGCGTGAGGTCGAAGGCCGCGCAGCGGCGGGTCTCCAGCCGCCCATGGGCCTTGTGCAGCGCCTCGGCGCTCCAGCGCGCCTGGCTCCAGTCGATGTCCGCCAGGTCCTCGCGAATGCTCGGCTGGTTGCCCTTCACGGCGGTGATCGCGTAGTCGGCCTTGCACTCCTCCACCAAGCAGCGCGCCGTGTCGTGTTGGGCGTGGATGGCGTCGAGCGTGACGACGCGCCCGGCGAGGTCCAGTTGCCGCGCCAGTTCGCGCACCGCCGGGATCTCGTTGCTTTTGGCGCCGATGCGCACCTGCCCGAGCACCAGGCCGCTGCCGTGCTCCACCGCGGCCACCATCATCTGGCGTTCGCCCTCGGTCCGCCTGGAGGCGCCGCGCACGTCCTTGCCGTCCATGGCCACCGGCGCAAGCCCGGCATGCTGGGCGCTCCAGGCGCGCAGCGCCCGATCCAGAGTGTCCGGCGGCAGCTTCGAGAGGATGTAATGGAAGGTCGAGGCAGCGGGCACTGTGTAGCACTGGCGCGTCGGGCTGAAGAACCCGCCCACCGCACGGCGCTGCGCCTCGTCGAGCCGGGCGGCGAACTCCCCGAACGCGCTCACGCCGCGATACCCGGCCAGGCGCGCCGCGATCATGATCGTCAGGTAGCTCGCCAAGCTGTAGCGCTGCCCGCGCCGTTTGCGAAAATCCTCCATCTCCCCGAGAAAGTCGTGAAGACTGCGCAATTGCCCCGCCGGCATCGGCGCCTCGCGCACCTCCACGGGCTCGCGCCCATCGCGTAGCGCCTCGCGGGCGCCGGCTTCAAGCTCGTACACGTAAACCTCCTTGGGCTGGCCGTGCTCGCGCCACCGCGCCGGGCTGCCGTACACCCGCGAATAACCGCGCGTCAGGCCCAGCATCCGCCAGTTCGACGCCCGGTAGCAAACCCCCGAAAACCGCGACGGGTCCACGAACGTCTCCGCCAACAGCACCGGGAAACCGTGCATCGCGCGCATGTCCCCCGACAGCCGGCGCAGACTCAGACCCAGCACCCGAGAGGCCAGGTTGCGTACCTCCCCCTTGCCCACCAGCAACGCGAAACGGCTGTTGTTCGCGATCAGCTTCAGCCGCCGAAACTGCCGCTCCGGCGGCCAACCCAGCCACTCGTCCCGAACCCCGACCTTGAACGCGCCCGCCGTCCAGCCCAGCAGCGCAACCCGGCTCCCGCCGCATACCGCCACGTGACGCAGCGACTGACCGAACAATCCCTTGTACGGCAAATAGTGAAACTCCCTCATCAGCGCGTCCCAACGCCGCCGCTCCGCCACGCCGCGCACCGGGCGCACCCACACATCGCGCAACTTCAACCGGCCACGGGAAAACACCGAGATCACCATGACCCCCTTTATGCCACAACGACTTCTGAATAGCCAGACCTTGCACAGCCTGACCGCTTCCCTCACCGTTTACAGCCTCAGGCTATACGCCCCGACTTTTGGAGAGCCCTGCCACACCGCCAGACAACAGCGATTCTCATTGTGGCCGTCCGCCCCTCCCGGGACCGGGTCTGACGGTCGGCCTGGCGCGAATTGAGCGGTGCGGGCGGCGTGTCACGCGCCCGAGTGCGAAGCCGCGCGCCAAAATGAGAATTGCCGACCAAACAAGTATGTAAGCCCAAAGCGGTAATGTCCCCTTTCTCCAATTCTAAAATGTCCCCTTTTGATCGGAGGGGATGCGTTGGAAAAGAGCAACGGAGCGGGGACGATGAGTTACAAGGAAGCGGATCGGGTGGGGCTGATTCGGGCCGTGGTGGAGAAGCGTTTGCGGCAGCGCGAGGCGGCGAAGCGGCTTGGAATTGGTGTTCGCCAGGTCAAGCGCCTGGTACGGCGGTACCGGTCGGACGGTCCGGCGGGCCTGGTGTCGGGCCATCGCGGCAAGCGCCCGAACAACGCCATCGACGCGGGGGTCCGGCGGGAGGTGCTGGACCTGGTGCGGGAGCGCTATGCGGATTTCGGCCCGACATTGGCGTGCGAGAAGCTGGTGGAGGAGCACGGTTGGCGGGTGTCGGCGGAGACCTTGCGCCAGTGGATGATGGCCGAGGGGTTGTGGCGTTCGAAGGCGCGGCGCGCGGTGCGGGTGCACCCGAGGCGGCCGCGTCGCGCGTGCGTGGGGGACCTGGTTCAGATCGACGGTTCGCCGCACGACTGGTTCGAGGGTCGGGGTCCGGCGTGCACGTTGATCGTGTACGTGGACGACGCGACGACGCGATTGCTGGCGACGGGGTTTTTTCCGTCGGAGACGACCGAGGCGTACATGAGCACGACGCGGGCGCATCTGGCGGCGTGCGGGCGGCCGGTGGCGTATTACTCGGACCGTTACGGTGTGTTCCGGGTCAACAAGAAGGACAAGGAGGCGGAGTTGACGCAGTTCGGGCGGGCGCTCAAGACGCTGGACATCGCCTCGGTCCACGCCGGCAGCCCCCAGGCGAAGGGGCGCGTGGAGCGGGCCAACCGGACGCTTCAGGACCGGCTGGTGAAGGAGATGCGGTTGCGCGGGATCGACGGCCTGGAGGCCGGCAACGCGTACCTGCCGACGTTCATGTCGGACTTCAACCGGCGTTTCGCGGTGGCGCCGCGGGACCCGGCGGACGCCCACCGGGAGGTGCTGCACGGCGCCCGGGAGTTGGACCAGATTTTCAGCGAGCACCATGTGCGCAAGCTGACGAAGGATCTGACGATCCGGTTCCGCAACCGCGAGTACCGGGTGACGGGACACGGCAAGGGGTACCGACTGCGCGGCGCGGCGGTCACGGTGTGCCAAGCGTTCGACGGCTCGGTGACGGTGCTGCGCGACGGCCGGGAGTTGCCCGTCCGGTTGATCGGGGAAGGCGAGGCGGCGGCGGTGGAGGACGAGAAAACGGTGGTGCGGCGCGTGGACCGGATCAAGGCGGAACAGCGGTCGCGCCCGGCCTACAAGCCGACCCCGGACCATCCTTGGCGGCGGTCGTGGAAGCCGGACGCGGGCGGGGCCGCCGCAGGATGAAGCCCGCGCGCATCGGCCTTGGGCTTCGGTCGCTCCGCTCCCTGCGCCCAAGGCCGATGCTAAACCGCCACAAGTGTATGGCGCGCGCCGACCAAAGGGGACATTTTAGAATTGGAGAAAAGGGGACATTTCTGAGCCACTTGCGCTGTTCCGTAGTCGTTGATTGGTAAGGGTTTTAAGGCACCCTCAAAAGAACTTTACCCCAGGATTGGGCTGTTTTGGGCCGGTTTCGGGTCGTTTTTCCCTATCGGAGGGGATTTTCACCCCAGGAGCCGGACAGGCCGACCGAGGGGGCAAGAAAAGAGGGGAGAAGCCGGCCGTCATGGGGCAAAATAGGGTTTCGATATCCACATGCCACTCCGAGGAGCAACCATGACGACCGGCCAGACCAAGTTACTCTTTTCCTGGGACGATGTCGATTCGTTGCCGGACATGCGGCGGTTGAGGCTGGTGTTGGATCATCTGCCGGACGGCCCGGTCGTGGAGGCGCTGCGCGCCCGCCGGGGCCGGGGCCGGGACGACTATCCGGTGGAGGCGATGTGGCGGGCGCTGGTGGCCGGGGTGGTGTTCCAGCATGCCTCGATCGAGTCGTTGTTGCGGGAGCTTGGGCGCAATCCGGGGTTGCTGTCGCTGTGCGGGTTCAACCCGTTGCCGAGGCGGGGCAAGCCTTGCCGGGAGGTGCGCCCGCATCCCGGGACCGGCGCGGCCACGGTGGTGGAGTTTCCGAGTCCGGCGCGCCCGGCGGTTCCGAACGCGTGGAACTTCTCCCGGTTCCTGGAGTCGGTCGAGGCCGTGGAGGCGGACACGGGCTGCGTGACGGGGATGATCGACACGCTGCGCGGGGGGCTCAAGGAGGCGTTGCCGGATTTCGGCGGGCATCTGGGCTACGACGGCAAGGCCATCGGGAGCCATTCCACGGGGCGGACGAACCGCGAGACGGGCCGGACCTCGGACCCGGAGGCGGACTGGGGCAAGCACGAGACGCGCGGCGTGGACGCAAAGACGGGCAAGGCGTGGACGAAGGTGAAGAGCTGGTTCGGTTACCGGCTGCACCTGATCGCCGACACCCGGTACGAGATTCCGGTGGCGTTGGAGGTGACGAAGGCCTCGGCGTCGGAGCCGGTGGTGTTGTCGGAGATGGTGCGCGAGTTGCTCGGCAAGGATCGGGGCCTGGCGGACCGGTGTTCGGATTTCAGCGCCGACCGGGGACTGGACAGCGCCAAGCTGAAAGCGGCGCTGTGGGACGATCATGGCATCCGTCCGTTGATCGACACGCGGGCGATGTGGCGGGAGGAGAAGGCGGAGCCGGGGTACGATCCGTCCAAGCCGATCCTGCGTCCGCTGTACCCGGAGCGGGTGGACACGGTGGTGCATTCGGAGAAGGGCGAGGTGGTGTGCCGGTGCCCAAAGACAGGCGAGCAGCGCCCCATGGCCTTCCAGGGGTTCGAGGCCGACCGGGGCACGCTGAAGTACCGTTGTCCGGCGGCGGCGTACGATCTTCACTGCCAGGGCCGGGCCATCTGCCACAAGCGGGCCGGCTGCGCGGCGGGGGACTACGGGCGCATCGTGCGCATCGACCTGAACAAGGTCGACCGGCGCATCTTCACGCCCACCCCGCACGGCAGCCCGAGTTGGCGGCGCGGCTACAAGCGCCGCGCGGCGCTGGAGCGGATCAACGCCCGCCTGGACAACGACTTCGGCTTCGAGCGCCATTACATCCGCGGCCACGCGGCGATGAAGACCCGGGTCGGGCTGGCGCTGGCCATCATGATGGCGTTGGCGCTGGGACACGTGCTTCAGGGCCGTCCCGGGCAAATGCGCTCCCTGGTCGGCGCGGTGCCGTTCGCCGACACCGGATAGCGCCCCCGGCGCCCCCGTTTCCATCCCCCGGGACCGACGCGTGGACGCCCCGTCCGGGACCGCCCCTGTCCGTCCGGCGCGCCCAAACGACAATCGTTCTCATTTGGCCCGCGCCCAGGGCGATTTTCAGCTACGAGAACCGACTTGGCGCTTCATCCCGCCCTCGAACACACCAACCGCTGTTCCGTGCACGGCCTCGGGCGTGGCGAAATACCCCACAGCGCAAGTGCCTCTTTCTGCTTTGCGTTTACATTGTAAGCCCAAAGCGGTAATGTCCGGCCCGATAAGTTTAAACTTTCTGTACTCAGCCGGGACTACGCATGAGATCGATGCCGCCCATTCCAGAAGCCGCCTGCTGACAGGGGATGTTGTTTGCTCGGTACGGGGAATTTCCGGGCAGACACTATGTGTAATGCAGTGCGGTTGGAGGCCGAGAGTCATGGGGGCTGAGTTGGGTGCAGCCGTGCCGGAGCGGTTGCGCGCCGGGCGGGTCTCGGCTTCGACCGGTCCAGCCGACGAGTCGGGCGAGGGTTTGACGGCGTGGCCGAGGCCGAGACCCCCTAATTCCCCCCCCCCAACGTGCGCCGAACCCACCGGGCGCGGATGCGCCGATCGCCCTGCGCAACCGCCCCGTCGAGCACTTCGCAAAGCTGAAATCCCGGTACTTCACTTCGTCCATAACCGTCCGTAAATTATGAGTTGTCGGTAGATGCAGCTGCGCGACCGGAGCGCAACGCGTCGGCTGGAAGGGCGTCGGAGCTCCTGGTCGGCGGCATTGCTGTCGCTGGCGATGCTGGCCGGGCTGGAGGCAGAGGCGCAGAATCCGCCGGCGCCCTTCGCCGTGGCATATCCACCGAACAATCCGATCGGACGAGCGGACGAGGGGGAGGCGATAGAGTTTACCGTAAGCCGGGTCGGCGATACATCGCAGTCGTTGACGCTGAATGTCCGGCTCGAAGGCTATGACGATCTTACAGGCAGATTCAACCCCACCGATGACAATGACTTCGACTCCGCCAAGACAACATCAAGTCTGATGTTTTCGGCAGACAGCGAAGACTCCCAAACGATCACCGTCCAGACGAAGCGCGACACGACCTACGAGTCCAACGAACGGTTCAAGCTGGTCGTGAGCGGCAACTACGGCGGCGTCGACTTTGAAGAGAAGTTTGAGGGACGCCTCTCGGAGCGCGATCGGCCAGAGGTTGAGATCACGTACACGGATCCCTTCAGGATAATGGAGGGCGACAAGGGAACACTGACGTTCACATTGAAGGTGGATGGAAAGACGCGACCGGTCCCTCACAACGTGTACGTCGATTACGGGGTCATGTCGCGCCACAGGACTTCCACCGAAACGCCCGGCGACGGCGGCGCCAAGATGGCCGATCACATAATGAGGCGCGGTACGCTGACCATACCTGCGAACACGGGCACCGTGACGTTGGATGTGCCCACTGTGGAGGACTCTGTCCCGGAGCCTGACGAACAGTTCGAGATCAGATTTTTTGACTTGAGAAACGTACAGAATCCGCAGACACAGAGGTTGAGCCCTACATACAATACGATTTTCAAATTCACTTCGGATTCCGATTGCAGAACGGCCTGCGAGGAGACGGTTGTCGTCACGATAGCGGACGATGACACACCGCAGCCGGGGCAGCGTCTCATCTATCTGCACGGGACCGTTGACGGTGAGGTTCCAGGCACGCGGGTCCGGTTGGACGAGGGAGAGAGTGCCGAGGTCACGGTGACGCTGGTCGGCGAAGCGCCGGCAGCGGATGTTTCCATTCCGTTCAAGCTCACCGAATACCCGGCGGGCGAGGCGACTTCGAGCGACTACACGGTCCCGTCGTCCGTGACGATCAAGGGCGGACAGAAGTCCGGCTCCGTCACGCTGCAAATCACCGACGACTCGTCAGATGAACGCTACCGCGAACTCCTTGCCATCGAGATCGACGATAACGCTGCGAGTTGGCCGGGTGGGTACACGAAGGGGGACCGGAGCCGGTTCGAGGTCGTCATGTTCGACAACGACAAGACCCCGGCCAGCCTGCGGAGCCTGAGTCCTGACCCTGCTGCCTTGACGGAAGCCGCGGGCGCCCGAACCGCAACGTTTCAGATTCACATCGCCCGCCGGCCGAAGGGAGACGCATCGGGAACGGCGCCGTTTGACGGCGAGGCTTCCGGGGAAGGCGGTGCCCAGATTGCGCTGGGATACGCGGGGAAGGCGAGCCGCGGCTCGGACTACAGTTCCCGTAATGAAATCACGATTCACCAAGCCTCCGGCTCCACCGGGCTTCTCGAGGGTTGCTCGTCCAGCGGCGAGGCGGTGATCTGCACGGTAACGCTCACGGTCAATGACGACAATCTGTACGAGGGAGGCAGTGGCACGACCGAAGACGTCAAGATCGATCTCGACGCCGGAGGCAGCCGCTTCAACGACGGCATCGCAAGGGTCTCCGGATATTCGGGCCTCAGCCTGTCTATCGAGGACAACGACCTGCAACCCATGTTCTCCATCGCGAACGCGTCGGGGTCCGAAGCCGGCGACCTCACCTTCACCGTCACGCGCTCGGGGGCGCGAGGCAACGATGTCTCCGTGACCGCCGCCACCGGGAGCCACGGCGGCGCGGCGAACCCCGCCACGGCAGGCGCGGACTACACGGCGCGGACCGGAAGTCTGCGCTTCAGGGCGAACGACATTCAAGAAACCTTCCGGGTCGCGGTAACGGACGACAACATCGACGAACCCGACGAAACCTTTGCCGTGACCCTGAGCAGACCGGTGGACAACGAGAAGCTGCCGGCGCCCGCGATTGCCGCCGACGGCGGCACGGCGGTCGGGACCATTGAAGACGACGACGCGGCGCCCGCGGCGCTGACGCTCACCGTCGATGCCGACACCGGCGCCGAGGGCGACCAGACCAGCATCGCCGAGGACGGCGGCGCCAAGACCGTCCAGGTCACCGCCACCTTCGCCGACTCGCGCTTCTCCGAAGCCAAGACGGTGACCGTCCAGGTCGGCAAGACCGACGACACCGCCACCGAGGGCACCGACTATACGGCGGTCGCCGACCAGACCATCACCATCCCGGCCAACGCCGACAGCGCCTCGGTGACCTTCACCCTCACCCCCACCAACGACACGCTCGACGAGGAGGACGAGACGCTCTCGCTCTCCGGCGCCGTCACCGGCGAGTCCGGCGTCACCGTCACCGGCGCCACGGTGACCATCACCGACGACGACGCGGCGACCTCCAAGGTCAGCGTCGCCGACGCCGCCGACGTCGCCGAGGGCAACGACCCGGACCCGACCAAGACCACCGACATGACCTTCGCGGTATCCATCGCACCGGCGAGCGGGCGGGCCGTCACGGTGCCCTACACCCTCACCGGCACGGCCACCGCCGGCGCCGACTATACCGGTACCGCCTCGGGGTCGGTGACCATCGCCAAAGGCGCGGCCAGCGGCACCATCACCGTGCCGATCCGGGGCGACATCCTCGACGAGACCGACGAGACCGTCATCGTTACCCTGGGCAACCCCGACCACGCCGATATCGACTCCGCCCAGAACGCCGGCACCGCCACCGGCACCATCAAGGACAACGACGACGCGGTGGCCGGCGTCACGCTCTCCGTCAGCCCCACCAGCGTCGGTGAGGGTGACGAGAACGCCACCGAGATCACCGTCACCGCCACGGTCACCGGCGCCTCACGCTACGCTGCGGAGAAGACCATCACCGTGGCCGTCGGCGCGGGCACCGACACCGCCACCGAGGGCACCGACTACGGCACGGTCGGCGCCGTGACCATCACGCTGCCGCCCGGCGCCACCTCGGCCGACGCCACCTTCGATCTCACCCCCACCGACGACGGGCTCGACGAGGACGACGAAGAGATCTCAGTGACCGGCGCGGTCACCGGCGAGACCACCACCGTCACCGGCGCCACCCTCACCATCACCGACGACGATGAGACGACCTCCGTGGTCAGCGTCGCCAACGCCACCAACGTCACCGAGGGCAACGACACGACCAAGACCACCGACATGACCTTCGCCGTGTCGATGGCACCGGTGAGCGGGCGGCTGGTGACGGTGCCCTACACCCTGACCGGCACCGCCACCGCCGGCGACGACTACACCGGCACCGCCTCAGGCTCGGTGACCCTCGCCAAGGGCGAGACCAGCGCCACCATCACCGTGCCGATCCGGGGCGACACTCTCGATGAGACCAACGAGACCGTCATCGTCACCTTGGGCAACCCCACCAACGCCGACATCTCCACCGCCCAGGACGCCGGCACCGCCACCGGCATCATCACCGACGACGACGATGCGGTCGCCGGCGTCACGCTCAGCGTCAACCCCGACACGGTCGGCGAGGACGACGCAGCCACTACCGCGATTACCGTCACCGCCACTGTCACCGGCGCCTCGCGCTACGCCGCGGCGAAGACCGTCAACGTGACCGTCGGCGCGGGCACCGACAGCGCCACCGAGGGTACCGACTACGACGCCGTCGGCGCGGTCACCATCACGCTGCCGCTCGGCGCCACCTCGGCCGAGGCCAGCTTCGACCTCACCCCCACCGACGACGAGCTCGACGAGGACGACGAGAAGATTTCCGTCACCGGCACGGTCGCCGGCGAGCCCACCACCGTCACCGCCTCGGAGGTGACCATCACCGACGACGACGAGACGACCTCCGTGGTCAGCGTCGCCAACGCCACCGAAGTCACCGAGGGCAACGACACGACCAAGACCGCCGACATGACCTTCGCCGTGTCGATGGCACCGGTGAGCGGGCGGCTGGTGACGGTGCCCTACACCCTGACCGGCACCGCCACCGCCGGCGATGACTACACCGGCACCGCCTCGGGGTCCGTGACCCTCGCCAAGGGCGCGGCCAGCGCCACCATCACCGTGCCGGTCCGGGGCGATATTCTCGACGAGACCGACGAGACCGTCATCGTCACCCTGGGCGCCCCCACCAACGCCGACATCTCCTCCGCCCAGAATGCCGGCACCGCCACCGGCGAGATCACCGACGACGACGACGCGGTGGCCGGCGTCACCCTCTCCGTCAGCCCCACAAGCGTCGGCGAGGGTGACGAGAACGCCACCGAGATCGCGGTCACCGCCACGGTCACCGGCGCCTCGCGCTACGCCGCGGCGAAGACCGTCACCGTGACTGTCGGCGACGACGACGACGACGCCACCGAGGGCACCGACTACACGGCGGTCGCCGACAAGACCATCACATTGCCGCTCGGGGCGACCTCGGCCGATGTCACCTTCGATCTGGAACCCATCGAGGACACGCTCGACGAGGTGAACGAGCAGATTTCGGTGACCGGCGCGGTCGGCGGCGAGCCTACCGCCGTCACCGGCGCCACCCTCACCATCACCGACAACGACGACGCGGCCTCCGTGGTCCGCATCGCCAACGCCGCCGCGGTCACCGAGGGCAACGCGGGCGCGACCGCCGACATGACGTTCACGGTGTCGATGACGCCGGCCAGCGGACGCGCCGTCACGGTGCCCTTCACCCTCTCCGGCACCGCGACCGAGGGCGGGGATGACTATGTGACGCCGGACCCGCTGTCGGTGACCATCCCGAGGGGCGATACCAGCGTCGATCTGGTCATCGCCGTCAAGGGCGACATCAACGACGAGCCCAACGAGACCGTCACCGTCACCCTGGGCGACCCCGACCACGCGGCCCTCCATGCGACGCAGAAGGCCGGCACCGGCGCCATCAACGACGACGACGACGCGGTGGCCGGCGTCACGCTCAGCGTCAGCCCCACGAGCGTCGCCGAGAGCGCCACCGCGACCGAGATCACCGTCACCGCCACCGTCACCGGCACGACCCGCTTCGGCGCCCAGAAGACCGTGACCGTAACTGTCGGCGCCGACGCCGACACCGCCGAAGAAGGCACCGACTATGGCAATGTCGGCGCGGTAACCATCACCCTGCCGGAAGGGGCGGATTCAGCCGAGGCCAGCTTCGATCTCACCCCCACCGACGACGGGCTCGACGAGGACGACGAAGAGATCTCAGTGACTGGCGCCGTCACCGGCGAGACCACCGCCGTGACCGGGACCGCGGTGACCATCACCGACGACGACGCGGCGACCTCCAAGGTCAGCGTCGCCGACGCCGCCGACGTCGCCGAGGGCAACGACCCGGACCCGACCAAGACCACCGACATGACCTTCGCGGTATCCATCGCACCGGCGAGCGGGCGGGCCGTCACGGTGCCCTACACCCTCACCGGCACGGCCACCGCCGGCGCCGACTATACCGGTACCGCCTCGGGGTCGGTGACCATCGCCAAAGGCGCGGCCAGCGGCACCATCACCGTGCCGATCCGGGGCGACATCCTCGACGAGACCGACGAGACCGTCATCGTTACCCTGGGCAACCCCGACCACGCCGATATCGACTCCGCCCAGAACGCCGGCACCGCCACCGGCACCATCAAGGACAACGACGACGCGGTGGCCGGCGTCACGCTCTCCGTCAGCCCCACCAGCGTCGGTGAGGGTGACGAGAACGCCACCGAGATCACCGTCACCGCCACGGTCACCGGCGCCTCACGCTACGCTGCGGAGAAGACCATCACCGTGGCCGTCGGCGCGGGCACCGACACCGCCACCGAGGGCACCGACTACGGCACGGTCGGCGCCGTGACCATCACGCTGCCGCCCGGCGCCACCTCGGCCGACGCCACCTTCGATCTCACCCCCACCGACGACGGGCTCGACGAGGACGACGAAGAGATCTCAGTGACCGGCGCGGTCACCGGCGAGACCACCACCGTCACCGGCGCCACCCTCACCATCACCGACGACGATGAGACGACCTCCGTGGTCAGCGTCGCCAACGCCACCAACGTCACCGAGGGCAACGACACGACCAAGACCACCGACATGACCTTCGCCGTGTCGATGGCACCGGTGAGCGGGCGGCTGGTGACGGTGCCCTACACCCTGACCGGCACCGCCACCGCCGGCGACGACTACACCGGCACCGCCTCAGGCTCGGTGACCCTCGCCAAGGGCGAGACCAGCGCCACCATCACCGTGCCGATCCGGGGCGACACTCTCGATGAGACCAACGAGACCGTCATCGTCACCTTGGGCAACCCCACCAACGCCGACATCTCCACCGCCCAGGACGCCGGCACCGCCACCGGCATCATCACCGACGACGACGATGCGGTCGCCGGCGTCACGCTCAGCGTCAACCCCGACACGGTCGGCGAGGACGACGCAGCCACTACCGCGATTACCGTCACCGCCACTGTCACCGGCGCCTCGCGCTACGCCGCGGCGAAGACCGTCAACGTGACCGTCGGCGCGGGCACCGACAGCGCCACCGAGGGTACCGACTACGACGCCGTCGGCGCGGTCACCATCACGCTGCCGCTCGGCGCCACCTCGGCCGAGGCCAGCTTCGACCTCACCCCCACCGACGACGAGCTCGACGAGGACGACGAGAAGATTTCCGTCACCGGCACGGTCGCCGGCGAGCCCACCACCGTCACCGCCTCGGAGGTGACCATCACCGACGACGACGAGACGACCTCCGTGGTCAGCGTCGCCAACGCCACCGAAGTCACCGAGGGCAACGACACGACCAAGACCGCCGACATGACCTTCGCCGTGTCGATGGCACCGGTGAGCGGGCGGCTGGTGACGGTGCCCTACACCCTGACCGGCACCGCCACCGCCGGCGATGACTACACCGGCACCGCCTCGGGGTCCGTGACCCTCGCCAAGGGCGCGGCCAGCGCCACCATCACCGTGCCGGTCCGGGGCGATATTCTCGACGAGACCGACGAGACCGTCATCGTCACCCTGGGCGCCCCCACCAACGCCGACATCTCCTCCGCCCAGAATGCCGGCACCGCCACCGGCGAGATCACCGACGACGACGACGCGGTGGCCGGCGTCACCCTCTCCGTCAGCCCCACAAGCGTCGGCGAGGGTGACGAGAACGCCACCGAGATCGCGGTCACCGCCACGGTCACCGGCGCCTCGCGCTACGCCGCGGCGAAGACCGTCACCGTGACTGTCGGCGACGACGACGACGACGCCACCGAGGGCACCGACTACACGGCGGTCGCCGACAAGACCATCACATTGCCGCTCGGGGCGACCTCGGCCGATGTCACCTTCGATCTGGAACCCATCGAGGACACGCTCGACGAGGTGAACGAGCAGATTTCGGTGACCGGCGCGGTCGGCGGCGAGCCTACCGCCGTCACCGGCGCCACCCTCACCATCACCGACAACGACGACGCGGCCTCCGTGGTCCGCATCGCCAACGCCGCCGCGGTCACCGAGGGCAACGCGGGCGCGACCGCCGACATGACGTTCACGGTGTCGATGACGCCGGCCAGCGGACGCGCCGTCACGGTGCCCTTCACCCTCTCCGGCACCGCGACCGAGGGCGGGGATGACTATGTGACGCCGGACCCGCTGTCGGTGACCATCCCGAGGGGCGATACCAGCGTCGATCTGGTCATCGCCGTCAAGGGCGACATCAACGACGAGCCCAACGAGACCGTCACCGTCACCCTGGGCGACCCCGACCACGCGGCCCTCCATGCGACGCAGAAGGCCGGCACCGGCGCCATCAACGACGACGACGACGCGGTGGCCGGCGTCACGCTCAGCGTCAGCCCCACGAGCGTCGCCGAGAGCGCCACCGCGACCGAGATCACCGTCACCGCCACCGTCACCGGCACGACCCGCTTCGGCGCCCAGAAGACCGTGACCGTAACTGTCGGCGCCGACGCCGACACCGCCGAAGAAGGCACCGACTATGGCAATGTCGGCGCGGTAACCATCACCCTGCCGGAAGGGGCGGATTCAGCCGAGGCCAGCTTCGATCTCACCCCCACCGACGACGGGCTCGACGAGGACGACGAAGAGATCTCAGTGACTGGCGCCGTCACCGGCGAGACCACCGCCGTGACCGGGACCGCGGTGACCATCACCGACGACGACGCGGCGACCTCCAAGGTCAGCGTCGCCGACGCCGCCGACGTCGCCGAGGGCAACGACCCGGACCCGACCAAGACCACCGACATGACCTTCGCGGTATCCATCGCACCGGCGAGCGGGCGGGCCGTCACGGTGCCCTACACCCTCACCGGCACGGCCACCGCCGGCGCCGACTATACCGGTACCGCCTCGGGGTCGGTGACCATCGCCAAAGGCGCGGCCAGCGGCACCATCACCGTGCCGATCCGGGGCGACATCCTCGACGAGACCGACGAGACCGTCATCGTTACCCTGGGCAACCCCGACCACGCCGATATCGACTCCGCCCAGAACGCCGGCACCGCCACCGGCACCATCAAGGACAACGACGACGCGGTGGCCGGCGTCACGCTCTCCGTCAGCCCCACCAGCGTCGGTGAGGGTGACGAGAACGCCACCGAGATCACCGTCACCGCCACGGTCACCGGCGCCTCACGCTACGCTGCGGAGAAGACCATCACCGTGGCCGTCGGCGCGGGCACCGACACCGCCACCGAGGGCACCGACTACGGCACGGTCGGCGCCGTGACCATCACGCTGCCGCCCGGCGCCACCTCGGCCGACGCCACCTTCGATCTCACCCCCACCGACGACGGGCTCGACGAGGACGACGAAGAGATCTCAGTGACCGGCGCGGTCACCGGCGAGACCACCACCGTCACCGGCGCCACCCTCACCATCACCGACGACGATGAGACGACCTCCGTGGTCAGCGTCGCCAACGCCACCAACGTCACCGAGGGCAACGACACGACCAAGACCACCGACATGACCTTCGCCGTGTCGATGGCACCGGTGAGCGGGCGGCTGGTGACGGTGCCCTACACCCTGACCGGCACCGCCACCGCCGGCGACGACTACACCGGCACCGCCTCAGGCTCGGTGACCCTCGCCAAGGGCGAGACCAGCGCCACCATCACCGTGCCGATCCGGGGCGACACTCTCGATGAGACCAACGAGACCGTCATCGTCACCTTGGGCAACCCCACCAACGCCGACATCTCCACCGCCCAGGACGCCGGCACCGCCACCGGCATCATCACCGACGACGACGATGCGGTCGCCGGCGTCACGCTCAGCGTCAACCCCGACACGGTCGGCGAGGACGACGCAGCCACTACCGCGATTACCGTCACCGCCACTGTCACCGGCGCCTCGCGCTACGCCGCGGCGAAGACCGTCAACGTGACCGTCGGCGCGGGCACCGACAGCGCCACCGAGGGTACCGACTACGACGCCGTCGGCGCGGTCACCATCACGCTGCCGCTCGGCGCCACCTCGGCCGAGGCCAGCTTCGACCTCACCCCCACCGACGACGAGCTCGACGAGGACGACGAGAAGATTTCCGTCACCGGCACGGTCGCCGGCGAGCCCACCACCGTCACCGCCTCGGAGGTGACCATCACCGACGACGACGAGACGACCTCCGTGGTCAGCGTCGCCAACGCCACCGAAGTCACCGAGGGCAACGACACGACCAAGACCGCCGACATGACCTTCGCCGTGTCGATGGCACCGGTGAGCGGGCGGCTGGTGACGGTGCCCTACACCCTGACCGGCACCGCCACCGCCGGCGATGACTACACCGGCACCGCCTCGGGGTCCGTGACCCTCGCCAAGGGCGCGGCCAGCGCCACCATCACCGTGCCGGTCCGGGGCGATATTCTCGACGAGACCGACGAGACCGTCATCGTCACCCTGGGCGCCCCCACCAACGCCGACATCTCCTCCGCCCAGAATGCCGGCACCGCCACCGGCGAGATCACCGACGACGACGACGCGGTGGCCGGCGTCACCCTCTCCGTCAGCCCCACAAGCGTCGGCGAGGGTGACGAGAACGCCACCGAGATCGCGGTCACCGCCACGGTCACCGGCGCCTCGCGCTACGCCGCGGCGAAGACCGTCACCGTGACTGTCGGCGACGACGACGACGACGCCACCGAGGGCACCGACTACACGGCGGTCGCCGACAAGACCATCACATTGCCGCTCGGGGCGACCTCGGCCGATGTCACCTTCGATCTGGAACCCATCGAGGACACGCTCGACGAGGTGAACGAGCAGATTTCGGTGACCGGCGCGGTCGGCGGCGAGCCTACCGCCGTCACCGGCGCCACCCTCACCATCACCGACAACGACGACGCGGCCTCCGTGGTCCGCATCGCCAACGCCGCCGCGGTCACCGAGGGCAACGCGGGCGCGACCGCCGACATGACGTTCACGGTGTCGATGACGCCGGCCAGCGGACGCGCCGTCACGGTGCCCTTCACCCTCTCCGGCACCGCGACCGAGGGCGGGGATGACTATGTGACGCCGGACCCGCTGTCGGTGACCATCCCGAGGGGCGATACCAGCGTCGATCTGGTCATCGCCGTCAAGGGCGACATCAACGACGAGCCCAACGAGACCGTCACCGTCACCCTGGGCGACCCCGACCACGCGGCCCTCCATGCGACGCAGAAGGCCGGCACCGGCGCCATCAACGACGACGACGACGCGGTGGCCGGCGTCACGCTCAGCGTCAGCCCCACGAGCGTCGCCGAGAGCGCCACCGCGACCGAGATCACCGTCACCGCCACCGTCACCGGCACGACCCGCTTCGGCGCCCAGAAGACCGTGACCGTAACTGTCGGCGCCGACGCCGACACCGCCGAAGAAGGCACCGACTATGGCAATGTCGGCGCGGTAACCATCACCCTGCCGGAAGGGGCGGATTCAGCCGAGGCCAGCTTCGATCTCACCCCCACCGACGACGGGCTCGACGAGGACGACGAAGAGATCTCAGTGACTGGCGCCGTCACCGGCGAGACCACCGCCGTGACCGGGACCGCGGTGACCATCACCGACGACGACGCGGCGACCTCCAAGGTCAGCGTCGCCGACGCCGCCGACGTCGCCGAGGGCAACGACCCGGACCCGACCAAGACCACCGACATGACCTTCGCGGTATCCATCGCACCGGCGAGCGGGCGGGCCGTCACGGTGCCCTACACCCTCACCGGCACGGCCACCGCCGGCGCCGACTATACCGGTACCGCCTCGGGGTCGGTGACCATCGCCAAAGGCGCGGCCAGCGGCACCATCACCGTGCCGATCCGGGGCGACATCCTCGACGAGACCGACGAGACCGTCATCGTTACCCTGGGCAACCCCGACCACGCCGATATCGACTCCGCCCAGAACGCCGGCACCGCCACCGGCACCATCAAGGACAACGACGACGCGGTGGCCGGCGTCACGCTCTCCGTCAGCCCCACCAGCGTCGGTGAGGGTGACGAGAACGCCACCGAGATCACCGTCACCGCCACGGTCACCGGCGCCTCACGCTACGCTGCGGAGAAGACCATCACCGTGGCCGTCGGCGCGGGCACCGACACCGCCACCGAGGGCACCGACTACGGCACGGTCGGCGCCGTGACCATCACGCTGCCGCCCGGCGCCACCTCGGCCGACGCCACCTTCGATCTCACCCCCACCGACGACGGGCTCGACGAGGACGACGAAGAGATCTCAGTGACCGGCGCGGTCACCGGCGAGACCACCACCGTCACCGCCTCGGAGGTGACCATCACCGACGACGACGATACGCCCACCGTGTCCGTGGGCAACGCCACGGCGGTGACCGAGGGCGACAACCCCGGCACCACCGTCAACATGACCTTCACGGTGACGCTCTCGGCCGTCGGCGGACGCACCGTGACCGTACCCTACACGCTCACCGGTACCGCCACCGCACCCGACGACTACACCGTGCCCAACCCGCGCTCGGTGGAGATCGCCGCCGGCGCCAACAGCGCCAACATCGTCATCCCCGTCAAGGGCGACACTCTCGATGAGACCAACGAGACCGTCATCGTCACCCTCGACAGTCCCACCAACGCCACCATCTCCACCGCCCAGGGCGCGGGCACAGGCGAGGGCGAGATCACCGACGACGACGACCCGCCGGTGCTCTCGATAGATTCACCCTCCGTCACCGAAGGCGATTCCGGCGACCAGACCGCCGCCACGCTCACCTTCACCGTCAGCCTCGACGCCGCCAGCGGCAAGACCGTCACCGTGGCCTACGCCGACACCGACACCGGCACCGCCACCTCGGACACCGACTACGCCGCCATCACCGCCGGAACGCTGAGTTTCGCGCCCGGACAGACCGAGAAGACCGTCGCCGTCACCGTCACCGGCGACGAGCTCGACGAGAGCAACGAGACCGTCATCCTGCGGCTGTCCTCGCCCACCAACGCCACCCTCACCGGCGGCGTCACCACGCTCGACGGCACCGGCACCCTCACCGACGACGACACCGCGGCGCTGTCCATCGACGACGTCACCGTGGCCGAAGGCGCCACCGCGACCTTCACCATCGGCCTGTCCACCCGAAGCGCCACCGACGTCACCGTCACCGCCACCACCGCACCCGGCACCGCCACCGCGCCCGCGGACTACGCCCACAAGACCCAGGACCTGACCATCGCCGCCGGCAGCACCTCCACCACCTTCACCGTCAGCGTCGCCACCGACGACATCGGCGAGCTCGACGAGACCTTCACCGTCACCCTGAGCGACGCCTCCACGACCATCAGTGATGGCACCGGCATCGGCACCATCGCCGGCAGCGGCGACACCCTCATCGGCATCGCCGACGCCACCGCCGTGGAAGGCGGCGAGCTCAGCTTCGCCCTGACCCGCTCCGGCGACCTCTCCGCGGCCTCCAGCGTCACCTGGACCACCGGCGACGACACCGCCGACGGCGCGACGAAGGCCACCGCCGACGCCGACTACACCGCGGTGACCCAGGCGCGGACCGTCACGTTCTCGGCCAACGAGGCCACCAAGACCCTCACCGTCGCCAGCCTCGCCGACACCCTCATCGACGGCACCGAGACCTTCCGCGTCAACCTCGCCAGCCCCACCGGCGCCGTGCTCATGAGCCCCTTCGCCACCGGCACCATCACCGAAGGCACCACCGGCTACGCCATCGCCGACGCCGACGCCACCGAAGGGACCGCGATCACCTTCACCATCACCCGCAACGGACTCACCACCGGCGCCACTTCCGTGAAGTGGGTCACCGGCGACGACCCCACCGAAGGCGCCGACAAGGCCACCGCCGGCACCGACTACACCGCCGTCACCACCGCCGCCACCGTCAGCTTCCTGGCCAACGAGACGACCAAGGACATCACCGTTACCACCGCCGCCGACACCACCGACGAACCCGACGAGACCTTCCGCGTCAACCTGTCCGACCCCGGCGCCGGCGGCACGCTGATTCGGGGGACCGCCACCGGCACCATCGAAGACAACGACGATGCGCCCACCGTGGCGGTCGGCGACGCCACCGCGGTGGACGAGGGCGACGTCCCGGGCACCGCCACCGACATGACCTTCCCCGTCACGCTGTCGGCGGTAAGCGGCAAGACCGTCACCGTCGCCTACACGCTCTCCGGCACCGCGGACGCGGACGACGACTACACCGAGCCCGACCCGCTGTCGGTGGAGATTGCCGCCGGACAGGCCAGCGCCGACATCGTCATCCCCATCAAGGGCGATACCCTCGACGAGCCCGACGAGACCGTCGTCGTCACGCTGGGCACGCTGACCAACGCCACCCTCTCCGCCGCCCAGGGCGCCGGCACCGGCACCGGGATCATCGAAGACGACGACGCCACGCCGACGGTGACCCTGACCCTCGACCCCGCCACCATCGACGAGAGCGGCGATGATAACGAGAGCACGGTCACCGCCTCGCTGTCCGGCGCCTCGAGCGAGACCGTGACGCTGACGGTGGCGGCCTCCGGCACGACGGGCACCCGCACGCTCAGCGACAACACCACCCTGACCATCACGGCGGGCGCAACGGCCAGCACCGGCGCGGTGACCATCACCGCGGTGGACAACGACATCGACGCGGCCGCCAATGCGACGGTGGCCGTCTCGGCCGCCGCCAGCGGCGGCGGCGTGGCCAACCCGGCCAACGCCACCCTCACCATCACCGACGATGACACCCGAGGTGTGATCATCAAGGGTTCGCCGGTGACGGTGCGAGAGAGCGACGACACCGACACCACGTCGGTGCGCGAGGACCAGGGAACCTACACCATCGAGCTCGCCACCGAGCCGACCGGCGGCACGGTGACGGTGGAGATCGAGAGCGCCGACGCGACCGCCGCCACGGTCTCCCCGGCGAGCTATGACTTCACCGCGGCCAACTGGAGCGACCCGCGCACAGTGACGGTCACCGGCGTCAACGACGATGCGGACAACCCCGCCAACAAGCGCACCGTATCGATCACTCACACAGTGGATGCGGCAGGCACCGACTACGAGAACCTCACCGCCGGCGCGACCACGGTGGAAGTCACCGACGACGACGGCCCGCCCTCGGGCATCGCCCTGTCGGTGAGCCAGGCCACAGTGGCCGAGAACGCAGGCGACACGGTGGTCAGGGTGACGGCCACGCTGGGGGCGGGCTCGAAGTTCGGCGCCGACACCAAGGTGCGCGTGACGGTGGGCAAGAGCACCGACAGCGCCGCCTCGGGCACGGACTACGAGGCGGTGGCAGCCTTCGACGTCACCATCGCCAAGGACGCGGCGAGCGGCGGCGCGGACTTCACGCTGAAGCCGACCGACGACGACCTGGACGAGAACAACGAGACCATCAGCATCGACGGCGCGCTGACGGACTTTACCGTCACCTCCACCAGCATCACCATCACCGACAACGACACCCGCGGCGTGACGGTGACGCCGCCGACGCTGCCGGCCCTGGCCGAGGTGGACGACGCGGGCACGGACGACGCCACGGAGAACCGGGGCGTCTACGAGGTGGTGCTGACCAGCCGGCCCACCGGAACCGTGACGGTCAACGTCGCCAGTTCCGATACGAACATCGCCACGGTCAGCGCATCCAGCCTCACGTTCGCCCCCGGCGTCTGGAACACGGCCCAGGAGGTCACGGTCACGGCCGTACCCGACAACTACGACAACGCCGGCGACAAGCGCGACACCACGATCACTAACACCGTCTCGGCCACCGGCACCGACTACGCCTCCGAGACCGCCTCGTCGGTGACGGTGGAAGTGACCGACGACGACGCCGCGCCCGCCATCGCGCTGTCGGCGGCGCCCGCGAGTGTGGCCGAGAGCGCCTCGGCCACGTCCGTCACGGTCACAGCCACGCTGTCGGGCACGACGCGCTTCGCCGCCGAGCAGAAGGTCCGCGTCACCGTCGGCGATGCGGACGACGACGCCACCTCCGGCACCGACTACGCCCCGGTGACCGCCTTCGACGTGACCCTTGCCAAGGACGCGGCCTCGGGCAGCGCGTCCTTCTCGCTCGCCCCCACCCAGGACACCACCGACGAGGGGGCGGGCGAAGCCCTCACCGTCTCCGGCGTCCTCGCCGGCGTCACCGTCAGCGACACCAGCGTAACGATCACCGACGACGACGCCACCCCCGGCGGGATCTCCCTGTCGGTGAGCCCCACAACCGTGGCCGAGGACAAGGGCGCTGCGGAGACCTTCACCGTCACCGCCAGCGTCACCGGCGGCACGGAGTTCGGCGAAGACAAGACCGTCGCCATCGCCGTGGGCGGCGGCACGGCCACCGCCGGCACCGACTACGGGACCGTGTCCGGCTTCAACATCACGATCCCCGCAGGCGATATGAGCACCGACGGCGATTTCGACCTCACCCCCACCAACGACACGCTCGACGAAGACAACGAGACCGTCAACGTCACCGGCACGGTGGCGAACGTGACGGTCACCGACACCAGTCTGACCCTCACCGACGACGACGATCCGCCGGTCATTTCCATCAGCGCAGCGAGCGTCACCGAAGGCGACAGTACCGACGACACCGCCGCCACGCTCACCTTCACCGTGAGCCTCGACGCCGCCAGCGGCAAGACCGTGACCGTGGCCTACGCCGATGCCGGGACCGGAACCGCCACCTCGGACACCGACTACGCCGCCATCACCGCCGGAACGCTGAGTTTCGCGCCCGGACAGACCGAGAAGACCGTCGCCGTCACCGTCACCGGCGACGAGCTCGACGAGAGCAACGAGACCGTCATCCTGCGGCTGTCCTCGCCCACCAACGCCACCCTCACCGGCGGCGTCACCACGCTCGACGGCACCGGCACCCTCACCGACGACGACACCGCGGCGCTGTCCATCGACGACGTCACCGTGGCCGAAGGCGCCACCGCGACCTTCACCATCGGCCTGTCCACCCGAAGCGCCACCGACGTCACCGTCACCGCCACCACCGCACCCGGCACCGCCACCGCGCCCGCGGACTACGCCCACAAGACCCAGGACCTGACCATCGCCGCCGGCAGCACCTCCACCACCTTCACCGTCAGCGTCGCCACCGACGACATCGGCGAGCTCGACGAGACCTTCACCGTCACCCTGAGCGACGCCTCCACGACCATCAGTGATGGCACCGGCATCGGCACCATCGCCGGCAGCGGCGACACCCTCATCGGCATCGCCGACGCCACCGCCGTGGAAGGCGGCGAGCTCAGCTTCGCCCTGACCCGCTCCGGCGACCTCTCCGCGGCCTCCAGCGTCACCTGGACCACCGGCGACGACACCGCCGACGGCGCGACGAAGGCCACCGCCGACGCCGACTACACCGCGGTGACCCAGGCGCGGACCGTCACGTTCTCGGCCAACGAGGCCACCAAGACCCTCACCGTCGCCAGCCTCGCCGACACCCTCATCGACGGCACCGAGACCTTCCGCGTCAACCTCGCCAGCCCCACCGGCGCCGTGCTCATGAGCCCCTTCGCCACCGGCACCATCACCGAAGGCACCACCGGCTACGCCATCGCCGACGCCGACGCCACCGAAGGGACCGCGATCACCTTCACCATCACCCGCAACGGACTCACCACCGGCGCCACTTCCGTGAAGTGGGTCACCGGCGACGACCCCACCGAAGGCGCCGACAAGGCCACCGCCGGCACCGACTACACCGCCGTCACCACCGCCGCCACCGTCAGCTTCCTGGCCAACGAGACGACCAAGGACATCACCGTTACCACCGCCGCCGACACCACCGACGAACCCGACGAGACCTTCCGCGTCAACCTGTCCGACCCCGGCGCCGGCGGCACGCTGATTCGGGGGACCGCCACCGGCACCATCGAAGACAACGACGATGCGCCCACCGTGGCGGTCGGCGACGCCACCGCGGTGGACGAGGGCGACGTCCCGGGCACCGCCACCGACATGACCTTCCCCGTCACGCTGTCGGCGGTAAGCGGCAAGACCGTCACCGTCGCCTACACGCTCTCCGGCACCGCGGACGCGGACGACGACTACACCGAGCCCGACCCGCTGTCGGTGGAGATTGCCGCCGGACAGGCCAGCGCCGACATCGTCATCCCCATCAAGGGCGATACCCTCGACGAGCCCGACGAGACCGTCGTCGTCACGCTGGGCACGCTGACCAACGCCACCCTCTCCGCCGCCCAGGGCGCCGGCACCGGCACCGGGATCATCGAAGACGACGACGCCACGCCGACGGTGACCCTGACCCTCGACCCCGCCACCATCGACGAGAGCGGCGATGATAACGAGAGCACGGTCACCGCCTCGCTGTCCGGCGCCTCGAGCGAGACCGTGACGCTGACGGTGGCGGCCTCCGGCACGACGGGCACCCGCACGCTCAGCGACAACACCACCCTGACCATCACGGCGGGCGCAACGGCCAGCACCGGCGCGGTGACCATCACCGCGGTGGACAACGACATCGACGCGGCCGCCAATGCGACGGTGGCCGTCTCGGCCGCCGCCAGCGGCGGCGGCGTGGCCAACCCGGCCAACGCCACCCTCACCATCACCGACGATGACACCCGAGGTGTGATCATCAAGGGTTCGCCGGTGACGGTGCGAGAGAGCGACGACACCGACACCACGTCGGTGCGCGAGGACCAGGGAACCTACACCATCGAGCTCGCCACCGAGCCGACCGGCGGCACGGTGACGGTGGAGATCGAGAGCGCCGACGCGACCGCCGCCACGGTCTCCCCGGCGAGCTATGACTTCACCGCGGCCAACTGGAGCGACCCGCGCACAGTGACGGTCACCGGCGTCAACGACGATGCGGACAACCCCGCCAACAAGCGCACCGTATCGATCACTCACACAGTGGATGCGGCAGGCACCGACTACGAGAACCTCACCGCCGGCGCGACCACGGTGGAAGTCACCGACGACGACGGCCCGCCCTCGGGCATCGCCCTGTCGGTGAGCCAGGCCACAGTGGCCGAGAACGCAGGCGACACGGTGGTCAGGGTGACGGCCACGCTGGGGGCGGGCTCGAAGTTCGGCGCCGACACCAAGGTGCGCGTGACGGTGGGCAAGAGCACCGACAGCGCCGCCTCGGGCACGGACTACGAGGCGGTGGCAGCCTTCGACGTCACCATCGCCAAGGACGCGGCGAGCGGCGGCGCGGACTTCACGCTGAAGCCGACCGACGACGACCTGGACGAGAACAACGAGACCATCAGCATCGACGGCGCGCTGACGGACTTTACCGTCACCTCCACCAGCATCACCATCACCGACAACGACACCCGCGGCGTGACGGTGACGCCGCCGACGCTGCCGGCCCTGGCCGAGGTGGACGACGCGGGCACGGACGACGCCACGGAGAACCGGGGCGTCTACGAGGTGGTGCTGACCAGCCGGCCCACCGGAACCGTGACGGTCAACGTCGCCAGTTCCGATACGAACATCGCCACGGTCAGCGCATCCAGCCTCACGTTCGCCCCCGGCGTCTGGAACACGGCCCAGGAGGTCACGGTCACGGCCGTACCCGACAACTACGACAACGCCGGCGACAAGCGCGACACCACGATCACTAACACCGTCTCGGCCACCGGCACCGACTACGCCTCCGAGACCGCCTCGTCGGTGACGGTGGAAGTGACCGACGACGACGCCGCGCCCGCCATCGCGCTGTCGGCGGCGCCCGCGAGTGTGGCCGAGAGCGCCTCGGCCACGTCCGTCACGGTCACAGCCACGCTGTCGGGCACGACGCGCTTCGCCGCCGAGCAGAAGGTCCGCGTCACCGTCGGCGATGCGGACGACGACGCCACCTCCGGCACCGACTACGCCCCGGTGACCGCCTTCGACGTGACCCTTGCCAAGGACGCGGCCTCGGGCAGCGCGTCCTTCTCGCTCGCCCCCACCCAGGACACCACCGACGAGGGGGCGGGCGAAGCCCTCACCGTCTCCGGCGTCCTCGCCGGCGTCACCGTCAGCGACACCAGCGTAACGATCACCGACGACGACGCCACCCCCGGCGGGATCTCCCTGTCGGTGAGCCCCACAACCGTGGCCGAGGACAAGGGCGCTGCGGAGACCTTCACCGTCACCGCCAGCGTCACCGGCGGCACGGAGTTCGGCGAAGACAAGACCGTCGCCATCGCCGTGGGCGGCGGCACGGCCACCGCCGGCACCGACTACGGGACCGTGTCCGGCTTCAACATCACGATCCCCGCAGGCGATATGAGCACCGACGGCGATTTCGACCTCACCCCCACCAACGACACGCTCGACGAAGACAACGAGACCGTCAACGTCACCGGCACGGTGGCGAACGTGACGGTCACCGACACCAGTCTGACCCTCACCGACGACGACGATCCGCCGGTCATTTCCATCAGCGCAGCGAGCGTCACCGAAGGCGACAGTACCGACGACACCGCCGCCACGCTCACCTTCACCGTGAGCCTCGACGCCGCCAGCGGCAAGACCGTGACCGTGGCCTACGCCGATGCCGGGACCGGAACCGCCGCCTCCGCCACCGACTACACCGCCATCACCGCCGGAACCCTCAGTTTCGCGGCCGGAGAGACGGAGAAGACCGTCGATGTCACCATCACCGGCGACGACACCGACGAGGCCAACGAGACCGTCATCCTGCGCCTGTCTTCTCCCACCAACGCCACCCTCGCCGGCGGCGTCACCACGCTGGACGGCGCCGGAACCATCACCGACGACGACGAGGCCACCTTGTCAATCGACGACGCCACCGCCGCCGAGGGCGCTTCGGCGACGTTCACCATCCGCCTGTCCACCGCGCGCTCCACCGCCACGACGGTCACGGCGACGACCTCCACCGAAGCCACCGACACCGCCACGGCGCCCGCCGACTACACCCACAAGACCCAGGCGCTGACCATCGCCGCCGGCAGCACCTCCACCACCTTCACCGTCGCCCTCATCGACGATTCACTCAACGAGCTCGCCGAGACCTTCACCGTCACCCTAAGCGACGCCTCGGTGACGATATCCGACCCCACCGCCACCGGCACCATCGCCGGCAGCGGCAGCACCCTCATCAGCATCGCCAACGCCACCGCCGTGGAAGGCAGCGACCTCAGCTTCGCCGTGACCCGCTCCGGCGACACCGCCGGCGCCTCCTCGTTCACCTGGACCACCGGCGACGACACCGCCAACGGCGCGACGAAGGCCACCGCCGACAGCGACTACACCGAGGTGGACACCGCGCAGACCGTCAGTTTCGCCGCCACCGAGACCACCAAGACGATCACCGTCACGTCCACCGCCGATGACCTCATCGAAAGCGCCGAGACCTTCCGCGTCAACCTCGACAGCCCCACCGGCGCCGTGCTTGCCAGTAACTTCGCCACCGGCACCATCACCGAAGGCACCACCGGCTACAGGATCAACGACGCCAACGCCGACGAAGGCGAGACCATCACCTTCACCATCACCCGCGAAGGACTCACCACCGCCGCCTCCACCGTCAAGTGGAACACCGCCGACGACACCACGCCCGGCGCCGACAAGGCCACCGCGGATACCGACTACACCGCCGTGGACACCGCACAGACGGTGAGCTTCGCCATCGGCGAGACCAGCAAGGACATCACCGTCGACACCGATGAGGACACCACCGACGAACCTGACGAGACGTTCCGCGTGGTGCTCAGCGACCCGAGCGTCGGCGTGCTCACCGACGCCTTCGCCATCGGCACGATCAACGACGACGACGCCCCGACGCTGTCCATCGCCAACGCCTCCGCCAACGAAGGCAACGACATCACCTTCACCGTGAGCCTCACGAGCGCCCACGACGCCGACGTCGAAGTCACCGCCACCACCTCCTTGGAGACCACCGACAGCGCCACCGCCGCCGATGACTACACCCACAAGGCCCAGGACCTGACCATCGCCCAAGGCGCCACGAGCGCTTCCTTCACCGTCTCCACCGCCGAGGACGCCATCGACGAAGACGCCGGCGAGACCTTCACCGTCACGCTCACCGACGCCTCGCCCGCCGCCGTGACCATCGCCGACGCCACCGCCACCGGAACGATCACCGACGATGACGAACGCGGCGTCACGATCTCCGAGACCTCGGTCACCGTGCGCGAGAGCGACGACGGCGATACCACCCCCGCCCGAGAGGACCAGGCCACCTATACCGTCGTGCTCGACTCCGAGCCCGAAGGCGGCACGGTGACGATCAACCTGGCCAGCGAGGACGAAGCCATCGCCACCGTCTCGCCGGCCAGCATCGACTTCACGGCCGGGAACTGGAACAACGCCGTGACCGTCACCGTCACCGGCGTCAACGACGACGCCGACAACACCGCCAACAAGCGCACCACGGCGATCACCCACACCGTCGACGCCGAGGATACCGACTACGAGGACGAGGAAGCGGACGACGTTGAGGTCGAGGTCGCCGACGACGACGGCACGCCCACCGCCACGCTCACCCTCACCCCCACGCGCATCGACGAGTCCGGCGCGAGCAATGAGACCACCGTCACCGCGAACCTCTCCAACCCGTCCGGCGCCGCCGTCACCTTCACCGTCGCCGCCGCCGCCGTGGCGCCCGCCGCCAACAGCGCCTTCACCCTCAGCAACAACACCACCCTGACCATCGCCAAGGGCGCCACAACGAGCACCGGCGAAGTCACGATCACGGCGGTGGACAACGCCGTGGACGCCGCCGACGCCGCCGTGACCGTCTCGGCCACCGCCGCCGGCGGCGGCGTCGCCAACCCCGCCGACGCGACCCTCACCATCACCGACAACGACGGCCGCGGCGTGACGGTGACGCCGCCGACGCTGCCGGCCCTGGCCGAGGTGGACGACGCGGGCACGGACGACGCCACGGAGAACCGGGGCGTCTACGAGGTGGTGCTGACCAGCCGGCCCACCGGAACCGTGACGGTCAACGTCGCCAGTTCCGATACGAACATCGCCACGGTCAGCGCATCCAGCCTCACGTTCGCCCCCGGCGTCTGGAACACGGCCCAGGAGGTCACGGTCACGGCCGTACCCGACAACTACGACAACGCCGGCGACAAGCGCGACACCACGATCACTAACACCGTCTCGGCCACCGGCACCGACTACGCCTCCGAGACCGCCTCGTCGGTGACGGTGGAAGTGACCGACGACGACGCCGCGCCCGCCATCGCGCTGTCGGCGGCGCCCGCGAGTGTGGCCGAGAGCGCCTCGGCCACGTCCGTCACGGTCACAGCCACGCTGTCGGGCACGACGCGCTTCGCCGCCGAGCAGAAGGTCCGCGTCACCGTCGGCGATGCGGACGACGACGCCACCTCCGGCACCGACTACGCCCCGGTGACCGCCTTCGACGTGACCCTTGCCAAGGACGCGGCCTCGGGCAGCGCGTCCTTCTCGCTCGCCCCCACCCAGGACACCACCGACGAGGGGGCGGGCGAAGCCCTCACCGTCTCCGGCGTCCTCGCCGGCGTCACCGTCAGCGACACCAGCGTAACGATCACCGACGACGACGCCACCCCCGGCGGGATCTCCCTGTCGGTGAGCCCCACAACCGTGGCCGAGGACAAGGGCGCTGCGGAGACCTTCACCGTCACCGCCAGCGTCACCGGCGGCACGGAGTTCGGCGAAGACAAGACCGTCGCCATCGCCGTGGGCGGCGGCACGGCCACCGCCGGCACCGACTACGGGACCGTGTCCGGCTTCAACATCACGATCCCCGCAGGCGATATGAGCACCGACGGCGATTTCGACCTCACCCCCACCAACGACACGCTCGACGAAGACAACGAGACCGTCAACGTCACCGGCACGGTGGCGAACGTGACGGTCACCGACACCAGTCTGACCCTCACCGACGACGACGATCCGCCGGTCATTTCCATCAGCGCAGCGAGCGTCACCGAAGGCGACAGTACCGACGACACCGCCGCCACGCTCACCTTCACCGTGAGCCTCGACGCCGCCAGCGGCAAGACCGTGACCGTGGCCTACGCCGATGCCGGGACCGGAACCGCCGCCTCCGCCACCGACTACACCGCCATCACCGCCGGAACCCTCAGTTTCGCGGCCGGAGAGACGGAGAAGACCGTCGATGTCACCATCACCGGCGACGACACCGACGAGGCCAACGAGACCGTCATCCTGCGCCTGTCTTCTCCCACCAACGCCACCCTCGCCGGCGGCGTCACCACGCTGGACGGCGCCGGAACCATCACCGACGACGACGAGGCCACCTTGTCAATCGACGACGCCACCGCCGCCGAGGGCGCTTCGGCGACGTTCACCATCCGCCTGTCCACCGCGCGCTCCACCGCCACGACGGTCACGGCGACGACCTCCACCGAAGCCACCGACACCGCCACGGCGCCCGCCGACTACACCCACAAGACCCAGGCGCTGACCATCGCCGCCGGCAGCACCTCCACCACCTTCACCGTCGCCCTCATCGACGATTCACTCAACGAGCTCGCCGAGACCTTCACCGTCACCCTAAGCGACGCCTCGGTGACGATATCCGACCCCACCGCCACCGGCACCATCGCCGGCAGCGGCAGCACCCTCATCAGCATCGCCAACGCCACCGCCGTGGAAGGCAGCGACCTCAGCTTCGCCGTGACCCGCTCCGGCGACACCGCCGGCGCCTCCTCGTTCACCTGGACCACCGGCGACGACACCGCCAACGGCGCGACGAAGGCCACCGCCGACAGCGACTACACCGAGGTGGACACCGCGCAGACCGTCAGTTTCGCCGCCACCGAGACCACCAAGACGATCACCGTCACGTCCACCGCCGATGACCTCATCGAAAGCGCCGAGACCTTCCGCGTCAACCTCGACAGCCCCACCGGCGCCGTGCTTGCCAGTAACTTCGCCACCGGCACCATCACCGAAGGCACCACCGGCTACAGGATCAACGACGCCAACGCCGACGAAGGCGAGACCATCACCTTCACCATCACCCGCGAAGGACTCACCACCGCCGCCTCCACCGTCAAGTGGAACACCGCCGACGACACCACGCCCGGCGCCGACAAGGCCACCGCGGATACCGACTACACCGCCGTGGACACCGCACAGACGGTGAGCTTCGCCATCGGCGAGACCAGCAAGGACATCACCGTCGACACCGATGAGGACACCACCGACGAACCTGACGAGACGTTCCGCGTGGTGCTCAGCGACCCGAGCGTCGGCGTGCTCACCGACGCCTTCGCCATCGGCACGATCAACGACGACGACGCCCCGACGCTGTCCATCGCCAACGCCTCCGCCAACGAAGGCAACGACATCACCTTCACCGTGAGCCTCACGAGCGCCCACGACGCCGACGTCGAAGTCACCGCCACCACCTCCTTGGAGACCACCGACAGCGCCACCGCCGCCGATGACTACACCCACAAGGCCCAGGACCTGACCATCGCCCAAGGCGCCACGAGCGCTTCCTTCACCGTCTCCACCGCCGAGGACGCCATCGACGAAGACGCCGGCGAGACCTTCACCGTCACGCTCACCGACGCCTCGCCCGCCGCCGTGACCATCGCCGACGCCACCGCCACCGGAACGATCACCGACGATGACGAACGCGGCGTCACGATCTCCGAGACCTCGGTCACCGTGCGCGAGAGCGACGACGGCGATACCACCCCCGCCCGAGAGGACCAGGCCACCTATACCGTCGTGCTCGACTCCGAGCCCGAAGGCGGCACGGTGACGATCAACCTGGCCAGCGAGGACGAAGCCATCGCCACCGTCTCGCCGGCCAGCATCGACTTCACGGCCGGGAACTGGAACAACGCCGTGACCGTCACCGTCACCGGCGTCAACGACGACGCCGACAACACCGCCAACAAGCGCACCACGGCGATCACCCACACCGTCGACGCCGAGGATACCGACTACGAGGACGAGGAAGCGGACGACGTTGAGGTCGAGGTCGCCGACGACGACGGCACGCCCACCGCCACGCTCACCCTCACCCCCACGCGCATCGACGAGTCCGGCGCGAGCAATGAGACCACCGTCACCGCGAACCTCTCCAACCCGTCCGGCGCCGCCGTCACCTTCACCGTCGCCGCCGCCGCCGTGGCGCCCGCCGCCAACAGCGCCTTCACCCTCAGCAACAACACCACCCTGACCATCGCCAAGGGCGCCACAACGAGCACCGGCGAAGTCACGATCACGGCGGTGGACAACGCCGTGGACGCCGCCGACGCCGCCGTGACCGTCTCGGCCACCGCCGCCGGCGGCGGCGTCGCCAACCCCGCCGACGCGACCCTCACCATCACCGACAACGACGGCCGCGGCGTGACGGTGACGCCGCCGACGCTGCCGGCCCTGGCCGAGGTGGACGACGCGGGCACGGACGACGCCACGGAGAACCGGGGCGTCTACGAGGTGGTGCTGACCAGCCGGCCCACCGGAACCGTGACGGTCAACGTCGCCAGTTCCGATACGAACATCGCCACGGTCAGCGCATCCAGCCTCACGTTCGCCCCCGGCGTCTGGAACACGGCCCAGGAGGTCACGGTCACGGCCGTACCCGACAACTACGACAACGCCGGCGACAAGCGCGACACCACGATCACTAACACCGTCTCGGCCACCGGCACCGACTACGCCTCCGAGACCGCCTCGTCGGTGACGGTGGAAGTGACCGACGACGACGCCGCGCCCGCCATCGCGCTGTCGGCGGCGCCCGCGAGTGTGGCCGAGAGCGCCTCGGCCACGTCCGTCACGGTCACAGCCACGCTGTCGGGCACGACGCGCTTCGCCGCCGAGCAGAAGGTCCGCGTCACCGTCGGCGATGCGGACGACGACGCCACCTCCGGCACCGACTACGCCCCGGTGACCGCCTTCGACGTGACCCTTGCCAAGGACGCGGCCTCGGGCAGCGCGTCCTTCTCGCTCGCCCCCACCCAGGACACCACCGACGAGGGGGCGGGCGAAGCCCTCACCGTCTCCGGCGTCCTCGCCGGCGTCACCGTCAGCGACACCAGCGTAACGATCACCGACGACGACGCCACCCCCGGCGGGATCTCCCTGTCGGTGAGCCCCACAACCGTGGCCGAGGACAAGGGCGCTGCGGAGACCTTCACCGTCACCGCCAGCGTCACCGGCGGCACGGAGTTCGGCGAAGACAAGACCGTCGCCATCGCCGTGGGCGGCGGCACGGCCACCGCCGGCACCGACTACGGGACCGTGTCCGGCTTCAACATCACGATCCCCGCAGGCGATATGAGCACCGACGGCGATTTCGACCTCACCCCCACCAACGACACGCTCGACGAAGACAACGAGACCGTCAACGTCACCGGCACGGTGGCGAACGTGACGGTCACCGACACCAGTCTGACCCTCACCGACGACGACGATCCGCCGGTCATTTCCATCAGCGCAGCGAGCGTCACCGAAGGCGACAGTACCGACGACACCGCCGCCACGCTCACCTTCACCGTGAGCCTCGACGCCGCCAGCGGCAAGACCGTGACCGTGGCCTACGCCGATGCCGGGACCGGAACCGCCGCCTCCGCCACCGACTACACCGCCATCACCGCCGGAACCCTCAGTTTCGCGGCCGGAGAGACGGAGAAGACCGTCGATGTCACCATCACCGGCGACGACACCGACGAGGCCAACGAGACCGTCATCCTGCGCCTGTCTTCTCCCACCAACGCCACCCTCGCCGGCGGCGTCACCACGCTGGACGGCGCCGGAACCATCACCGACGACGACGAGGCCACCTTGTCAATCGACGACGCCACCGCCGCCGAGGGCGCTTCGGCGACGTTCACCATCCGCCTGTCCACCGCGCGCTCCACCGCCACGACGGTCACGGCGACGACCTCCACCGAAGCCACCGACACCGCCACGGCGCCCGCCGACTACACCCACAAGACCCAGGCGCTGACCATCGCCGCCGGCAGCACCTCCACCACCTTCACCGTCGCCCTCATCGACGATTCACTCAACGAGCTCGCCGAGACCTTCACCGTCACCCTAAGCGACGCCTCGGTGACGATATCCGACCCCACCGCCACCGGCACCATCGCCGGCAGCGGCAGCACCCTCATCAGCATCGCCAACGCCACCGCCGTGGAAGGCAGCGACCTCAGCTTCGCCGTGACCCGCTCCGGCGACACCGCCGGCGCCTCCTCGTTCACCTGGACCACCGGCGACGACACCGCCAACGGCGCGACGAAGGCCACCGCCGACAGCGACTACACCGAGGTGGACACCGCGCAGACCGTCAGTTTCGCCGCCACCGAGACCACCAAGACGATCACCGTCACGTCCACCGCCGATGACCTCATCGAAAGCGCCGAGACCTTCCGCGTCAACCTCGACAGCCCCACCGGCGCCGTGCTTGCCAGTAACTTCGCCACCGGCACCATCACCGAAGGCACCACCGGCTACAGGATCAACGACGCCAACGCCGACGAAGGCGAGACCATCACCTTCACCATCACCCGCGAAGGACTCACCACCGCCGCCTCCACCGTCAAGTGGAACACCGCCGACGACACCACGCCCGGCGCCGACAAGGCCACCGCGGATACCGACTACACCGCCGTGGACACCGCACAGACGGTGAGCTTCGCCATCGGCGAGACCAGCAAGGACATCACCGTCGACACCGATGAGGACACCACCGACGAACCTGACGAGACGTTCCGCGTGGTGCTCAGCGACCCGAGCGTCGGCGTGCTCACCGACGCCTTCGCCATCGGCACGATCAACGACGACGACGCCCCGACGCTGTCCATCGCCAACGCCTCCGCCAACGAAGGCAACGACATCACCTTCACCGTGAGCCTCACGAGCGCCCACGACGCCGACGTCGAAGTCACCGCCACCACCTCCTTGGAGACCACCGACAGCGCCACCGCCGCCGATGACTACACCCACAAGGCCCAGGACCTGACCATCGCCCAAGGCGCCACGAGCGCTTCCTTCACCGTCTCCACCGCCGAGGACGCCATCGACGAAGACGCCGGCGAGACCTTCACCGTCACGCTCACCGACGCCTCGCCCGCCGCCGTGACCATCGCCGACGCCACCGCCACCGGAACGATCACCGACGATGACGAACGCGGCGTCACGATCTCCGAGACCTCGGTCACCGTGCGCGAGAGCGACGACGGCGATACCACCCCCGCCCGAGAGGACCAGGCCACCTATACCGTCGTGCTCGACTCCGAGCCCGAAGGCGGCACGGTGACGATCAACCTGGCCAGCGAGGACGAAGCCATCGCCACCGTCTCGCCGGCCAGCATCGACTTCACGGCCGGGAACTGGAACAACGCCGTGACCGTCACCGTCACCGGCGTCAACGACGACGCCGACAACACCGCCAACAAGCGCACCACGGCGATCACCCACACCGTCGACGCCGAGGATACCGACTACGAGGACGAGGAAGCGGACGACGTTGAGGTCGAGGTCGCCGACGACGACGGCACGCCCACCGCCACGCTCACCCTCACCCCCACGCGCATCGACGAGTCCGGCGCGAGCAATGAGACCACCGTCACCGCGAACCTCTCCAACCCGTCCGGCGCCGCCGTCACCTTCACCGTCGCCGCCGCCGCCGTGGCGCCCGCCGCCAACAGCGCCTTCACCCTCAGCAACAACACCACCCTGACCATCGCCAAGGGCGCCACAACGAGCACCGGCGAAGTCACGATCACGGCGGTGGACAACGCCGTGGACGCCGCCGACGCCGCCGTGACCGTCTCGGCCACCGCCGCCGGCGGCGGCGTCGCCAACCCCGCCGACGCGACCCTCACCATCACCGACAACGACGGCCGCGGCGTGACGGTGACGCCGCCGACGCTGCCGGCCCTGGCCGAGGTGGACGACGCGGGCACGGACGACGCCACGGAGAACCGGGGCGTCTACGAGGTGGTGCTGACCAGCCGGCCCACCGGAACCGTGACGGTCAACGTCGCCAGTTCCGATACGAACATCGCCACGGTCAGCGCATCCAGCCTCACGTTCGCCCCCGGCGTCTGGAACACGGCCCAGGAGGTCACGGTCACGGCCGTACCCGACAACTACGACAACGCCGGCGACAAGCGCGACACCACGATCACTAACACCGTCTCGGCCACCGGCACCGACTACGCCTCCGAGACCGCCTCGTCGGTGACGGTGGAAGTGACCGACGACGACGCCGCGCCCGCCATCGCGCTGTCGGCGGCGCCCGCGAGTGTGGCCGAGAGCGCCTCGGCCACGTCCGTCACGGTCACAGCCACGCTGTCGGGCACGACGCGCTTCGCCGCCGAGCAGAAGGTCCGCGTCACCGTCGGCGATGCGGACGACGACGCCACCTCCGGCACCGACTACGCCCCGGTGACCGCCTTCGACGTGACCCTTGCCAAGGACGCGGCCTCGGGCAGCGCGTCCTTCTCGCTCGCCCCCACCCAGGACACCACCGACGAGGGGGCGGGCGAAGCCCTCACCGTCTCCGGCGTCCTCGCCGGCGTCACCGTCAGCGACACCAGCGTAACGATCACCGACGACGACGCCACCCCCGGCGGGATCTCCCTGTCGGTGAGCCCCACAACCGTGGCCGAGGACAAGGGCGCTGCGGAGACCTTCACCGTCACCGCCAGCGTCACCGGCGGCACGGAGTTCGGCGAAGACAAGACCGTCGCCATCGCCGTGGGCGGCGGCACGGCCACCGCCGGCACCGACTACGGGACCGTGTCCGGCTTCAACATCACGATCCCCGCAGGCGATATGAGCACCGACGGCGATTTCGACCTCACCCCCACCAACGACACGCTCGACGAAGACAACGAGACCGTCAACGTCACCGGCACGGTGGCGAACGTGACGGTCACCGACACCAGTCTGACCCTCACCGACGACGACGCCCGCGGCGTGACGGTGTCCACGGCCTCGGTGACGGTGCTCGAGGCGGACGACGGCGACACGCCCGCCGCCGAGCACGAGGCCACCTACACCATCGTGCTCGACAGCGAGCCGAGCGGCGGCACGGTGACTGTCAACCCGGCCAGTGGGGACACAGGCGCCGCCACCGTCTCGCCCACGAGCCTGAGCTTCAGCGCTTCGGACTGGAACTCGGCCCAGACGGTCACCGTCACCGGCGTCAACGACGACGTGGACAACGCGGGCAACCAGCGCACGACGTCCATCACCCACAGCGTCAGCGCCGCCGGCACCGACTACGCCGACGAGACCGCCGCCGCCGTGTCCGTCACCGTCACCGACGATGACGACGACGGCACGCGCGGCGATATCTTCCTGGTGGCGACGTCGATACCGTCGATCTTGTACGAGGACGCTTCGCCGGATGCGATCATCCAGATCGAAGCGCACATCTGGACCCGGCGCGATACCGACACCACGGTCACGCTCCGCTTCGGCCAGCCCGGCGACAGCGCCATCTCGGGCACGGACTACGAGCCCATCCCGGATCTCGAGATCGTGATCCCCGCCGGCCGGTCTCACTGGCTGGAGGGCGTCTGCCCCCGATTCATCGATGACACGCTCCTCGAGGGCGACGAGACGTTCAGCATCCTCGGCCGCGCGGAGGGCCTGACCGTCGACGGCACCCACGTTACGATCCTCGACGACGAGAGCCGGGAGCCCACGTCGGTCACGCTGTCGGTGGACACGGACAGCGTGGGCGAAGGCGACGGCGCCACGCAGGTCGCCGTGACGGCGACGGTCGACGGCGACGACACCTTCCTCGCGGACCGCACCGTGACGGTGAGCGTCGGCGCGGATGGCGACACCGCGACCGCCGGCGCCGACTACACGTCGGTCGCCGACTTCCCCGTCACCATCGCCGCGAACGCGACGAGCGGCAGCGCGGCGTTCACGCTGACCCCCACCGACGACGCGGACTACGAAGGAAACGAGGCCATCGGCATCGTCGGCGCGGTGTCCGGCGTCAACGTGAATCGGGCGTCGATCACTCTCGCCGACAACGACGAGCCGGACTGGGCGCTGACACTCGCCGTGGACACGGACACCGACATGGAGGGCCCGCAGAGCGAGATATCCGAAGGCGCCGGAGGGACCCTGGTCGAGGTCACCGCCAGCCTGGCCGGCAGCCACCGCTTTCCGACCGACCGGACGCTCACCGTCGTGGTCGGCGTTGCCGACGACGGCGCGGTGGAAGGCATCGACTACGCGGCTCTCGACGACTTCCCGATCACGGTCGCGGCCGGCGCCGCCAGCGGAACCGGGACCTTCACCCTGACGCCGACCGACGACAACATGGCGGAAGGTGCCGAAACCGTCACCGTGGACGGCAGGCTCACAGGCGCATCGGTCGGTTCGACCTCGCTGACGCTCGCCGACAACGACGAGGCCCCCGACGGCATCGTCCTGTCCGCCAGCCCGGCGAGCGTCGGGGAAGATGACCGAACAACTCCAGTGACGGTCACCGCGACCGTGACGGGCGGCTCCACCTACCCCGGCGATACCGTCGTCGACATCACGGTCGAAAGCGGCACGGCCACCGCGGGGGCCGACTTCAGCCCCGTCGAGGACTACAGCATCACCGTTCCGGCCGGCGCGGTCAGCGGCTCCGGCCACTTCGCCCTCAGCCCCATTGACGACGGCGACCGCGAAGGGGACGAGACGGTCGCCATCGACGGCGCCTCCGGCGACATCGCGGTCACGGCGACCGTCGTCACGATCGAAGACGACGAGGCGCCGCCGCGCAATCTCGTGCTCTCCGCGTCCGACGTCGCCGTCGGCGAAGGCGAGAGCGCAAGCTGGACCGTCAGGCTCTCCGCCGTCCCGGACGGCCCCGTGATCGTGACCATCGCCGGCCACGAGGATACCGACCTCGCACTCGACGACGCCCGCCTCGAGTTCACGCCTTCGACCTGGAACGACGGGCAGACCGTGACGGTGACGGCCGGACACGACGACGACGCATCCGACGACGCCGCGACCCTGAGCCACACCGCTTCCGGCGGCGGCTACGATTCGGCCGCCGCCGACGTGGCGGTGGAGACCGCCGACGACGACACGCCCAAGCTGGTGTTTTCGACCCCGATGCTGGAGGTCGCCGCGGGCGGCAGCGGCACCTATACCGTCAGGCTCGACACCGAGCCCACCGAAGCGGTGGCCGTGACCATCGCCGGGCACACCGGCACGGGTCTGGCGCTCGATACCGCGGAGCTTGAGTTCACCCCCTCGAACTGGAACGAGGCTCAGCCGGTGACGGTCACGGCGCCGGCGCCCGAAGAGGCTGACTTGCGGGTTGTGGCTGCGGAACATGAAGCAACGACCTTGACGCACACCGCCGCGGGCGGAGACTACGACGCGGTCAGCGCGGATCTGGACGTGGCGGTGCTCGCCGATCCCATCACCATCTCGATCGCCGACGCCGAGGGCCCCGAGGGGAGCTACCTCGAGTTCCTGGTGACCCTGTCCCGTCCCTCGCCGGGCGACATCGAAGTGAACTGGGGCACCCTGCCGGGCGTGGCGAAGGCCGCGCTGCCCCCGCCCCAGAGCGGCACCTCGAAGGTCTCCGAGGGGGACTTCGAATTCGTCTCGGGACGGCTGCGCTTCGCCGAGGGCGAGCAGGAGCGGGCGATCAGGGTATGGGCCGTCGAGGACGACCTCGACGATCCCGACGAAACCTTCAAGGTGCGGTTGTGGAACCCGGCGGGCGCGGTGCTGGATGACCCGGTCACGGCGGTTCCGCTCGAGAACGCCTTCGACCGCTTGACCGACACCGGCGGGGAAGTCATCGAGGCGACCGGCACCATCACCGGTTCGGGACCGGATCCGCTGGAGTTGTCGATCGGCGCCGCGGATCTCTTCCTGGACGAGGGCGGCTTCACCCGGGTGACGGTCACGGCGACGGTCCCCAACGAGCTGGACCGCATGATCCGGGTGCCGCTGGTCTACACCGACGGCACGGCCGAGGAAGGCGACTACGAGGGCGATTCCGGACTGTGGATCCGTCCGGGGCAGACATCCGGCGCGGCCGACATCACCGTATTCCACGACGACGACACCGACGACGAGACCTTCACGGTTTCGATCGGCGAGACGCGCCCGCTGGAGGCGCGCGCCGGGGACGCCGCTTCCGTGGAACTGACCATTCTGGACGACGACGGCGCGGGAGGCTACGAGGGGCTGACGATCTCGGTGGAGGACGCAGAGGCGATCGAAGGCAAGGAGAATCTGCGCTTCGCGGTCAGGCTGAGCCGGCCCGCGCCCGGCGCCGTGACGGTGCGGGCGGAAACGCGGGCGGGCACGGCCAGGAGGGACAGGGACTATGTCCACTGGTCCGGCGAGGTGCGTTTCGCGCCCGGCGAACGAACGCGGACCGTCCGTGTCTGGGTGGACGACGACGACATCGACGAAGGACACGAGACGCTGACGCTCGAGCTGAGCAATCCCGGTCCCGCGGACGTCACGATCGCGCGGGCCACCGCGACCGGCACCATCGAGAACTCCGACCCGATCCCCGGCGCCTGGCTGGCGCGGTTCGGGCGCGCCCTGGCCCAGCAGACGGTCGACAGCGTGTCCGGCCGGTTCGAGGCGCGGCGCGAAGCCGGGTTCGAGGGCTCGGCGCCGATGCTCGGCCTCGGCGCTGGCGCGGGGGGCAGGGGCGATCGAGCCGGTTCGCCGGATGCTCCGAGAGGCGATGGGCCCGGGCAGGCCGGCGGGTCCGGGCCGGTCGATCCGGGACCGTTGGGCGGGTCGGGAGCGATAGCCGGATCCGGACCGATGGACCGGGCGGGTTCGGCGGTTGAACCGGGGCCGGGCGGTGGATTCGGGATGACGGGCGCAGGGGGACGGGCAGGCGGCGCCACGGTTTCGCCGCGGCATGGAATCGGACCCGCAACGGCCCACGGAACGCCGGGCGGACACTCTCCCGGGAGCGCCAACCCGTGCAACGCGAATGGATCGGGTTCGTTGCCCGCGGGCTCTTCCCGGGCGGGCTCGTTCGGGATGGACCCGCCCCGGGCCGGCTCGGGGTCCGGGCTCGCGCGGAACGGCGGCGCCGGCCGCTGCGGCGAGAGGCCATCCATCGGCGAGTTCTTCCTGCAAGCGCTTTCCGGGGCATCCTTCGTGCGCACCGGGGAAGCCGACCCCGACGGCGGAACGCTCGCCTGGTGGGGCCGGGGGGCGGCATCGCAATTCTCCGGCCGCGACGGCGATCTTGGCCTTGGCGGGGAGATCGCAACCGGCGGGCTGGGCGTGGATTACGCGCGCGGCGGCTGGCTGGCCGGACTGACGCTGGCGCACTCCGCGGGCAAGGGCGACTGGTCCGGCGGCGGCAACGGCGAACTGGAGGCGTCGCTGACCTCGCTCGCGCCCTATGCCGCGATCTCGATCTCCGACCGGCTACAGGTGTGGACCACGGCCGGAGCGGGACGGGGAACGCTAAAACTCGCCCACGGAAACGGCGAGGAGTGGACGGAGCATCTGAAGACCGATCTCGGGTGGCGAATGGCCGCGGCGGGCGCGAAGGGCGGCCTGCTCGGCTCCACGGACGAGGCCGGTCCCGCACTGTCCTGGGTCGGCGATGCCCTGTGGTCCGACACCTCGTCTGGATCCAGCGAGGGACTGGCGGCTTCGCAGTCGGCCGCGACGCGGCTTCGGGTCGGCCTGGAAGGAAGCTGGGCGGTGGCCCTGAACGGCCAGGGCAGCCTGACGCCGAAGCTGGAGATGGGCGCCCGCCACGATGGCGGGGACGCGGAAACCGGATTCGGCGTGGACCTGGGCGGCGGCATCGCGTGGACCGATCCGAAACGCGGCATTTCGCTCGATATCGAGGGCAGGACGCTCATCGCCCACGAGGACGGCGGCACGCGGGACTGGGGCGTCTCGGCCGCCTTGGCCTATCGCGCGAACCCGGATTCGGAGCGGGGGCTCGCGCTGAGGCTGGGCCAGGAACTGGGCGGGCAGGCCAGTGGCGGGTTGGCGGCCCTGTTCGCTCCGGATCCGCCCGGCAACCGTTTCGGCGCCGGCGCCGGCAACCGCTGGACCACCGAACTGGCCTACGGCTTCGCGGCCTTCGGCGAGCGGTTCATGGCCACGCCCCGCGTGAACTACGGGTTCTCCGGCACGGCGCGCGAGTACGGCCTCGGCTGGGGCATCGCGCCGACGGAACGCGGCCCCGACCTGTCGGTCGACATCCTCTCGACGTGGCGCGAGAGCGGCCAGGGGGCGCCGGAGCAAGGCGTGCGGATCGAGGTCAAGGCACGGTGGTGAGAACCCGGGGAATGCCGCCTGACGATCTCCGGGACCGGCCGACGCTTACATAGTGGGTCCTCCAAGTTGCCGTAGCGACTATTACGCCGCCGATACATGGCACCGGATAAACCTGTCCAGTCCACGATAGGTACGGTTGCGTATTCTGAGGGAAAGTTGCCACCCGTTCTAAAGCAAAGTTGCCACGTGTTCTAAGGCAAAGTTGCCACCCTGAAGCGCACCGCCGCGGATGACGGCCTGAGTACGCTGTCTGTTTCCCACACAAGGAGGCAGGCAGATGCCAAGGAAAAGGTCATCCATGCGAAAGATCAGAGAAGTTTTGCGTCAGAAGTGGGCTCTGGGGCTCAGCGTGCGGCGGATCGCGCGCAGCGTCAGTCTGAGCCGACCGTCGGTGTCGAGCTATCTTCGCCGGGCCGAGCGTTGCGGGCTGTCGTGGCCGTTGCCGGCGGAGTTGGACGATGCGGAGCTGGAGTGGCGGTTGTTCCCGCCGCTGCCGCCGTCGCGCGTGGCGCGTCCGGAGCCCGACTGGGTCGAGGTGCACCGGGAACTGAAGGGCAAGGGCGTGACGCTGGAGTTGTTGTGGGACGAGTACAAGGCGGCGAACCCCGACGGTTACCAGTACAGCACGTTTTGCCTGTACTACCGGCGTTGGCGCAGCCGGCTGGATGTGGTGATGCGCCAGGATCATCGGGCCGGGGAGAAGCTGTTCGTGGATTACAGTGGGCTGACCGCTTCGGTGATCGACCCGCTCACCGGGGAGGTCAAGGAGGCGGAGGTCTTTGTCGCGGCGCTGGGCGCGTCGAACTACACCTATGCCGAGGCGACCTGGACGCAGGGTCTGAGCGACTGGATCGGCTCGCATGTGCGCACGCTTGAGTACTTGGGCGCGGTGCCCGAGATCGTGGTGCCGGACAACCTGAAGTCCGGCGTGACCAAGGCGCACCGCTACGAGCCGAAGCTCAACCGCACGTACCAGGAATGGGGCGAGCACTACGGGGTGGGAATCCTTCCTGCCAGGGTCAGAAAACCTCGGGACAAGTCTTGGGTTTCATAATGCATCCTGTTCGTTTCGTGGTCACACGGCGTCCTTGCAGCCGCTTTCGCCCTTGACTGGCGCTGCATTATGCACCTGACCGTGGTCCTCAATGGCCATTCTGTACATGACAAAGTGTCGCTTGCCCGCCGGTATTGTGCAGGCATGGATTCCGTTGCCGTGACGCGCCCGCGCCCGCACGGCCGACGCGGATACGCCGAGTTGGGCCGCCAGTTCCTGCGCTTGGACGTAGCCGCGCTCTCGCAATCGCTTCCGTCGGTTCTCGATCCCGCTGCGCCAACCCAACCGCGTGCGGATGCTGTACACGGTGCGCCTGGTGAACGCGTCCCCCCTTGAGTCCCGATAGCCCCGGCGGTTCAGCTGCGAGGCCGCCGTGTCGTCGTTGACTCCTTCGCCAAGCATGGTGTTGTTGGGCAGATTAAACCGACACGGATTCGTCGGATTATCCGGTCACGGTTGAGACTGGGTTGGTCACATTATTTTGTATTTGCCGACCGTCGCAGGCCGGTCGACGCGACGGCGGTTGGGTGATTGCGCAGGTCCGGCCCGGTCCGATCCGGAGGATCGGCCGGGCGGTGGCGGGTCCGTTTGGGCGAGGATTCAGAACGGGTGGGGTTCGCCGAACAGGTGCAGCTGGCGTTGGTGGCAGGTCTCGGCGGGGCACGGGGGCGGGCGCATGGATTCCATGTGGCGCCTGATCTGGCCGTAGTAGCGGCCTTCGAAGTCATGGGCGATGCGCTGAAGGCACTCGGCCATGTGCGCGGCGGCCTCGTCGCTGATCGGCTCGGGCCAGGGATCGGGGTCGATCATGGACGCACATCCTCCACGGCGCGGGCCAGGTGCTCGGCGTCCACGGTGCGGGCCTTCTCCACCGCCGCGGCCGAGAGCGCGTAGTGGGCGATGCGGTTGATGAGCCGCGGCAGCCCGCGGGCGCTCTGGTACAGCGCCTCGATTGCAGGGGGGTCGAACAGGGGCAGCTCACAGCCGGCCAGGCGCAGGCGGTGGGCGAGGTAGGGGTCCAGTTCCTCGCGCGTGAGCCCGCGCAGGTGGTGTTGCACGATGAGCCGCTGTTGCATCGATTCGTGCACGGCCATGCCGAGGCGCTGGCGCAGTCCGGTCAGCCCCACGAGCAGCAGGCACAGCCTGGGGGCGGTGTCCATGTCGAAGTTGGTCAGCAGCCTGAGGTCCTCGATCACGTCGCTTCTGAGGTGCCGGGCCTCGTCCACGACGAGCACCGGCTGTTGCCTGGCCTCACCGACCAGGCGGGTGATCTCGCCCTGGATGGCGCGATACGCTGAGGCGCGGGCGTGTTCGGTGGGCAGGCCCAGTTCCCAGCCGATGCTCTTGTACATGTCCATCACGTTGCCGGTGGACAGCGCCACGTAGCAGACCCGGCAGCGCCCCGGGTGCAGCGCGCCGGTGACGTGGCGGCACACGCTGGTCTTGCCGCTGCCGGACTCCCCGGCCGGCAGCCCGATGCCGCGCAGATCGATGAGGTGCTTGAGCCGCGCCTCGGCCTCGCGGTGGGAGTCGCAGCGGAACAGCTCGTCGGTGTGCGCGGGGGTTTCGAACGGCAGGCGGGTGAGCGCGAAGTGGCGCAGGCACATTACTCTTCCTCCTCATTCAGTTCGCGGATGCTCAGCCGCGAGCGCGGCGGTTCGGAGTCCCCGCGCTCGATGCTTCCGCGCTTCACGGCGGTGTTGGCGTAGGCGTCAAGGGGCGTGGCCAGGCCCGCGGGGCGGCCCTCGTGCACCACTTGCATCGCCCGGCTCGGCGGGGCGGCGGGATCGTATCGCACGGTGACGCTCTGCCCGATGAGGATCGCGTCGGCCTCGTACAGGCGTCCGTGCAGACTGAGCGTGCGGTCCTTCATGACGCGGCGCTTGGCCTCGAACAGGAACAGATCCTCCAGATCCAGCCCGGCGGCGTCCGGGTAGCGCACCTCCGCGCCCGTGGCGGCCCATCGGTCCAGCGGGGTCTGCCCGTCCAGCCCGCGGTGCGGGGACTGGTGGTATTCGCCCTCGATCCAGCCGGCCAGCGCGCGGTTCAACGCCTCGATCCCGTCGATCGCCTCCAGATCCAGGTGGCGCAGCCAGCCGGCGCGCAGGGTGCGGAACCAGCGCTCGATCTTGCCCTTTCCGGCCGGCTGATAGGGCCGGGCGTGGATGAGCGCGATGCCGAGCTTGGCGCACACCAGCGCGAGCTGATGGGAGCGGTAATTGGCCCCGTTGTCGACGTAGAGGCGCTCGGCGAGTCCACGCCTCAGAAGCGCGTGCTTGAACACCGGCAGGAACGCGGCGGTGTTCTCGGCGAACGCGAACGCGGCGTGGGGAATGACGCGGGTGGCGTCGTCGATGAAGGCGATGAGGAAGGTCTTGCGCCGGCGCCGACCGTCAGGGACCTTCGGCCCGTGCATGACATCGCTCATCCAGAGCTGCCCCGCCCGCACATAATTGAAGCGGCGCCGGTCCGTGACGGGTTCCTGGGCGGCGGCCCGGCCCGACAGCCCCTCGCGGCGGAGCAACCGCAGCACGGTCGACGGCGAGGGCATCGCCGCCTCGCTCACCAGCCCGTGCTCGGCGGCGTGGGCGATGACCGCGCGCACGGAGTAGCCGGCGTGTCGGGTCTTGATCGCCACCAGCGCCTCGGCGACCTCCGCGGCCATGCGCCGGGGCTGGCCCAGGTCCGAGCGCAGCTTGGGGTACAGCGCCTCGAACCCGCCGTAGCGGTACATCGTCAGCCAGTGGCGTATCGTCTCCGCGGCCACCCGGGTGCGGTGCGTGCCGGGGATCGTGTGGCTCGCCGCGGCCTTGTCCTTGAGCTTCCCGCCCATGCCCCGGGCGCCGCGGGGCAGGTGCACCAGATCCGCGATCAGCCCGTAGCGGAACAGCGCCACGGCCTCTCGCAGCTTCTCATCGTGTTCGGTCATGGTCTCGGTGGCCTCCCTGGGGTCTTGCGCGGTTCACGGTGCCCAAGTTAGCGCTGCGAGGCCGGTGGATCAGGCCCCGTCTCGTGTTGGACGGCCCCCGGGGCGGGTCCCGCCGCCAGCGCGTCAGGGCAAAATCCCAACGGCGGCGCCAAGTGCGCCAGTTGCCCCTCGCACTGCGCTCGCAGCCCCACCAGCACCGCCTGGCTCTTCAGCCGCTCCCGGAACGCCCCCACCTGAGCGGGGCATTGAAGGAACCGATCCGGGTACAGCCCCCGAACCGTCGTCAGCAGCCGATGCACCGCCCGCACCCGGCGCTCCAGCCAGCGCATCGCCCCGGGCAGATGCACCGCATCGGATCGCACCGCGTCGGCCGCCCTGGCGAGGCTCGGCGCGGTCTCCGCCGCCGCCACCGCGTCTTCGATCGACTGCAGCGTGCCCGGGAACCTCGCCGCCAGACAATCCGGCAACAGGCTGAACGTCATGGGACTCTCGGGACAGTACCAGCGGGCAACGCGCGCCCCGCGCGGGCGCTTGCGCGGGTAGGTCCCGTGGCGGGCGAAGGAACAACCGCCCCGCGGATGGTTCGGACACCGCTCAAGGGTTGCATCGCGCCATGCACGGCGTTTAACGTATTGCTCGCCGGTTAGCCCCGTTTGATACAGAAGCTGCACCGGCCACGGCCCGGCGGGAACACCGTCCCGCGCGGGCCACCCTCCCTGCTCTTTTTACGAAGCCCTCAGGTTAACCCGGCGCCCCGTCCGGACATCGGTCGCGCCAGCACCGCGTTATCCACCGCCTGCCCACCGGCGACATGGCTGACCAAGGGCCCGCGCCCGTGGACAGCCCGTGGATAACGCTGCGTCAACGCCGAACTGGCCGTGGCGGATTAATCCACCACGTCAGTTGTTTCACCAGGAACATAATCCGACGAAAAGACGCGGTGGATCAGTGGAATAATCTGCCCAACAACACATGGCCTGAAGTTCGCCCAGAACCGCGTCGCTCGCGTGCCGGCGCACGACCGCGGCGCGTGGCTTCGGCAGATCGACAGATCCCAACGACCAGCACTTGCCGCCGCGAAGACGCAGCTCGACGCGGGCGCGGTAACCCTGGCGTGTCAGTGTCACGTCCTCGATCAGCAGGCCCAGCAACCGTTTGCGATCGGCGTTGCCGGTGGCCGGCGCGTTCCAGACCTTGCCGAAGTCGTTGGCCAGTTCGAGCACGCGTTCATCCTGTTCCCCGCAGGCCACGCTTTGGCAGCTGCCGCTGTGCTGCTCCCGCTCCACGATGGCCTGTTCAAGCGCGCCCAGACGGGTATTCCATTCCGCCTCGAGTTGGGCGGCGACGAGGCGGTTTTCAGGATCCACTTCCATGAACCGCCGTCGCGCCAGGTCCGCTTCGTGGCGCAGCGCGTCGATACGGTTCACGTGCTGTCGGTCAATGGCCTCGAAGTCCGCCCGCACCCGCTCGCGCACGGCCAGCGCGAGGGCGATGTTCTGACGGTTCACCGCCGCCACGATGAAGTCCGATACCGCCGCGTCGATCGTGTCTGCGCGCAGACTCTGGCAGGTGCGGGTGCCAAGACGAACGACATTGTGCTGGCAGTAGTAGTACCAGCGCGCCGGTTCTCCGCGTTTCGGGCGCTCGGCGGCGTAGCGAACCCTCATCCGGTGCCCGCAATGCCCGCAGATGATCCGGGACTGAAGCAGGGCCCGGCCTTCCCGGGCCGCTGGCTGACGCGCCGCCCCCGGTTTGAACGCGGCCACGTTCCTTTTCAGCGTTTCCTGGTTGCGCCGATACGCCTCCCAGTCGATGAACCCGACATGGGCATCGGGTATGCAGACCTGCCACGACTCCATGGCAACGCGGGCATAGCTCACCGTGCCGTCGGGGCGCTTGCGGGTGCGGGTGCGCCCGTAGGCGAAACAGCCGGCGTAGCGGGGATTGCGGATCATGCGCTGGATGTCGCCGTGATTGGGCACCGACCAGTGCACCTGTCCTTTCATGTGGTACGGCCGCGAAGGCAGCGCCACGGCGTTCTTGCGGAACCACTTCAGTGTCTGCATCGCCGAACCGAGGCGACGGAACGTGGTGAACACCAGCTCGATAGCCTCCACGATGGCACGGTCGGGATCCAGGGCGATCTCGCCCGTGTCGGTGTAGACCAGGCCGATGGGCAGGCGCAGCCTGAGTTCGCCGCGCTGCGCCTTGCTGCGCTGCCCGCCGATCAACCGGGCGCGGATGCCCTGAAGCTCATACTCCGACAGGGCCCCCTTCAGCCCATATGTAGTACAGCTCGTTATGTGAGCCAGCCCCCGCAAGTCACTGTCAACGCGAGCTTTTTCCTGACACAGCCTGACATTATATTCACGGCTGGGTTTTTGTGGCATGAAGCCATCTCCACCCTTTTTGGAGATGAATCATGTTCGAAACTCTGTACAAGGATCCCGCGACCATCGCCAAGTACCGACGTGCGCCGCTTTTGGAGGAGCGCGAACGGTATCTGCGTGTCGTGGTCGCCTTGGGTGTGGTTGGCGATGTGGTGCGCCGGGTTGCCCGTGCGCAGCTTCTGCTCATAGAGCTGCTGAACCTGCCCGATGCGGACATTCCGGTCCGCGTGGCGACAGTCGAGACGGCGGTGCGGGAGTGGTGCCGGAGCGTGCCCGAGGTTTCCGCGGCCGATTTCCGGCGTCATGGCTTTCGCTGGCTGCGTTTTCTCGGCTGGCTGGAAGAGCCGCCTCGGGATGCCCATCCGCACGCCCGGCAAGTGGAGGCCTTCGCGGCCTGGATGCGGGACGATCGGGGACTGTCCGAAGCGACCGTCGGCAACTGCTGTTATGAGGGCGACCGTTTCTTTGCCTGGGCGGCGCGCAGGAACTTGATGCTCGCCGACATCACGGTCGGTGACGTGGACGAATACCTCGCCGTGCGGATTGCCGACGGCGGTCTTCGGCGCAGGTCGGCGCGCGCCGTGGCCGGGTGTCTGCGGAGCTTCTTTCGTTTTGCCGAGACGCGGAGCTGGTGCCGGTCGGGCATCGCCGAGTGCATCATGCCGCCGCTTGCGTATCCCGACCGACCGGTTCCCAAGGGCTTTGATCGGGACGAAGTCGAGAAGTTGCTCGCCACGACCGAACGTTCGACCCCGGTGGACTGCCGCGACCGCGCGGTGCTGATGATTCTGGCAACCTGCGGGCTCAGGGCCGGCGAGGTTGGCGCTCTGCGCGTCGAGGACATCGACTGGCAGCGCGACATGCTGCATGTGTTCCGTCCCAAGACCCGGCGCACCGACACGTTTCCGCTGACCCCCTCCGTCGGCAACGCGTTGATGGACTATCTTCTCAAGGTGCGCCCGGATGCGGGACCGGAGCGGGCCTTGTTCCTGACGCTGCAGGCCCCGTTCAGGCCGCTGACGAGCGGCGCCGTCGGCTGGATCGTGCGCAGCCGCGCCAGGCGCATTGGCATCACCGGCAAGCGCCTGGGCGCCCATGCACTTCGTCATGCGGCCGCACAACGGCTGGTCGACGAAGGGTACGGACTGAAGACCGTTGGCGACTTTCTCGGGCATTCCAGCCCGAGCGCGACAGCCACCTACGCAAAGATCGATCTGGCCTCGCTTCGCCCGGTCGCCGACATCTGCCTGAAGGAGGTGCTCGATGACACTGCGTGAAGCCGTTGACCGCTATGTCGCGTGGCAGCGCGACCACGGCGCGAAGTTCCGCTCAAGCGCCCAGACACTCGATACGTTTTGTCGTCGGATCGGAGAGCACAGGGCCTGTGACTCGGTGGGCGAGGACGAAGTCCGCCGCTTCCTCACCGGCAAGGCGGGCCTCACCAGGACACGTGCCGTGAAGTACGGAACGCTTGCCGGGTTCTACCGGTTCGCGTTCAGCCGCGGGCATGTGAGCTGCATTCCCATGCCGCCGAGGGAGGCGGAGCCGCGGCCACCGCAGGTCGCACCGTCGTTCATCTTCACCCACGAGGAATTGCGGCGCCTGTTCAAGGCGGCAGGCACAGGCCGCCGACGTTGCCCCAAGCTCGACGCCGAGACCTTCCGGACATTCCTGATCCTGCTCTACGGCACCGGGCTGCGCTCCGGCGAAGCACGAGGACTGACCCTGGCGGACGTGGACCTGGACTCCGCGGTGCTCGCCGTGAACGATACGAAGTTCTACAAGAGCCGCCTGGTGCCGGTCGGTGCCGACCTCCTCGGCGTGCTTCGCCGATACGCCGCCATCCGGGCGCGCCGCCCCCGGATCGAGGGCACGCAATCCACCTTCCTCGCGTGCCGTGACGGATCGCCGCTGAGCAAGAGCATCGTTCGCAATGCCTTCCGTGCGACGCTTCGGGCGGCCGGGATCGACAGGAGCAAACCCGGATGCCGCGCGGCTTGCCTGCACTCGCTGCGCCACACCTTTGCCACCCACCGCCTGGCCTCGTGGTATCGCCAGGAGGTCGATGTTCAACGGCTCCTGCCAGCGCTTTCGACCTACCTCGGCCACAACAGCGTGGCCGCGACGCAGGTCTACATCGCGATGACTCCGGAGTTGCTCGACGAGGCCAGCCACCGGTTCGAGCGCTACGTCGAGCACAACCCAAGCCCGGATCCCGGGCAGCATCTGAAAGGAGACACACGCCATGCCTGAAATCAACTCAACACTCGGCACCTGGGTCAAGCGCTTCCTCATGGAGTATCTCCCGAGCGAACGCAATCTGGCCGTCAATACAATCAGGAGCTATCGCGACTGCCTGACGCTGCTGTTGCCCTTCGTGGCCGAGCGCGCCGCCAAGGCAGTGGAACGGCTCGCGGTCGAAGACCTGTCCGCTGAGCGCGTGACGGGCTTTCTCGGCCACCTGGAACAAGAACGCAACTGCTCGGTGCAGACCCGCAACCTGCGCCTTACGGCAATCCGGTCCTTCGCCCGCTACGTCGCGGTGCGCGACGCCGCACTTGTCGAATGGGCCGGCAGTGTCCGCGCCATCCCACTCAAGAAAACGGTGCGGCCACGGATCCTCTGGCTGTCGAACGAGAACATGGACGCCATGATCGCCAGGACGGACAAGCACACCGTTGCAGGGCGGGTCGAGCACGTCTTGCTGCTGTTCCTCTACAACACCGGGGCGAGAGCCTCCGAGGCGGCGGGACTGCAGTTGGAAGATCTGCATCTGCCGGAGCGCACGGGCGACAACGCGCGTGTAACGATCCATGGCAAGGGCGGAAAGGTCCGCATCACTCCGATGTGGTCGAGGACCGCCAAGGCCCTCGCCGCTTTGTCCAGGGACCGCCCGCCCGGGTGCGAGAGCGTCTTCTGGAGCCGGCATCGCAAACTCTACACTCGCCATGGCCTTATCGAACTCGTGAAGCGTGCCGCCGCCCGCGTGCCGGAACTCACTGGGCAAAAGGTCACGCCCCATGTGCTGCGCCACAGTTGTGCCTGTAACCTCCTTCGTTCCGGCGTCGACATCAACACCATTCGTGCCTGGCTCGGTCACGTGTCGCTCGCGACCACCAATATCTACGCCGAAATCGATCTCAAGGCCAAGGAAGAGGCGATGAAATCCACTTGCCCCGGCGACGCGGGAGATGAACCGCGATGGAAGGCAACAGTCGGCCTGCTTGAACAGCTGAAGGCAATCTGAAGGGCAAATATTATGTCAGGCTGTGTCACGAAAAAGCTCGCGTTGACAGTGACTTGCGGGGGCTGGCTCACATAACGAGCTGTACTACATATGGACTGCTATGTGGGGCCCCACATAGCAGTCCCAGTAGCAACCGGTCATTGGTCAAACGTGGATCGTAGACCCCGTCCGGGTCGATTACCAAGGAGCCGGCCAAGGCGCACAGGTCGATCAGATGATGCCAGTCCCGCCCGTTTCTGGAAAGCCTGGACGCCTCGATACACATCACCGCTCCGACCGACCCGGCGCACACCGCGGCGGCCAGCTTCTGAAAGCCTGGACGTTCTGCGGCCCCGGAGCCGGAACGGCCGAGATCGTCATCAATGACTGTCACGGACGCAAACCCGAAGCCGCGGGCCGTTTCGACCAAACCGTACTGGCGCCGTTGGCTCTCAGTGTTGTTTTTCACTTGCCCGGCGGTGGATTGGCGAATGTAGACGGCCGCGCCGCGACAAAGATGTTCAGGCGTGATCTTCGAACTCATCCTTCGCCTCCTTCGGGTTGAGCGACTCTGTCTGCTGAGCCAGCGCTTCGAGCAGTAGATCGGACAGGGTCCGCACCAACGCCGCCGATCGCGGCGCCACTGGCATCGTGGGTTCCAGGTTCAACATGAGTTGGGTTCGCGGTCGGGACACTGGTGGTGTCATCGGCGGTCTCCTTGTATGGGGACCTTGATGATGACGCAATCGCCTGATTCGGCAACAACACGGCAAGCGCCTCGGACAGCTCAAGCAACGCATCGGCTCGCGCGAGCGGCGAACCGACGGACATACTCCGGCACAAAATAGGATCGCACATCCAGCGCGGAACCTTGCGTGAGACGTGTGGATCTTCTTCGACGAGGAGAACTATCCCGTCCCGACGGTTGCCTGAACGAACCTGCAAGCGGCGACCGCAAAAGGGATGCCAACGATACTCGACCGTTACGAAGCTAGAGTTATATGCAGAATGAAATAGAGTTGGCCCGCTTGGCCCGGAAGACATAGGCCACCCCCGAATACGGGTCCAGGCCCAGCTCGTTCTGCACCACCGCGGCCAGCCCGTCGTGGCCCTTGCGGAAATCCACAGCCCGTGTGGCCACCACGATCCGTGTACCGCCCAACGGGACCATCATGACGCCCCCGCCAGCGCCACGGCGATCGCCGCGATCCCGGCCGGGTCGGTGACCCCCTCCAGGCGCACCGTCACCCCGCGCCCTTCGATCACCGCCGAATGCGCCGCCTCCACCTCCACGGTGGCAAATCCCCCTTCCGGCGCTGACGCCGAGGAGGCCGGCGCGACCAGCTCGCCGGCGCGCAGCTGCGTGCGCCACGACGACAGCAGCCTGCGCGTGATGCCGTGTCGGGCAGCCACCGCCGTGATCGTCTCCGAGGAGGCGAAGCTCTCGCGAGCGATCCGAATCTTCTCTTCCACGTCCCAGGACCGCCGCGTTCTACGCGTCTTTCGCTTGCGTCGCTTGCGCCCAACCGCAGCCGCTCCGTTGGCCGCAGCCGCCCCGCCACGGGCCTCGCCCCTGGCATCCAGATCATCGTTCCGCATCGGAAATCACTCCTTATATATAGTGGAGTGATCCCACCTCATTGGCTCACCGATAGAAAGGTGGGGTCGGCGAAGCGCTTACGTTCTTTCGATACCGTAGCCGAGGTCTTTCAGTTCCGCCGCCAGTTCGCTGCGGTACATCGCCCCCAGCAGCATCTTGGAGGCGTACAGCCGCTCGTTGGCCATCGTCCTCCACTTGCCGTCCGGGCCCTGCAGCATGTTGGCGATCACCGAATGGGTGTGCAGCGCCGGGTCCAGGTTCCTGGACGTCTGGTGCCTGAAGGTGGCGATCACGGCGCGCTGGCCGCGCGTGCGGACCATCTGTCCGCTCGCGGCATCGTGCACGCGGGTCTCGGCGGCGTTTTTTTCGAACCAATCAAGCGAGCGGCCCACCGCGCGGTCGTGGGCCTGCACGATGTGCTCGTCCCCGCCGACCAGCGCAGCCAGCGACACCGACTTGGGCGCGGAGAACGTCAGGTCGCGCCCGGGGCGGTGGTGAATGTTACCGCCGCCGACACGGCGCCCGAGGCGTTGGCCGGAGCCGTCAGGCACTTCGCCCGCCAGCACCTGGCCGAAGGTGTCGGGATCGACCGGGCCTTCCAGGCCCAGCTCGGCCGCGCCGCGGCCCCTCCAGTCACTCGCCGCGCGGTGCTCGGGAGAATCCTTGGCGTAGTAGCCATCGCGCTCGTAGTAATGTGCGCCCTGCGACGGGCTCGCCACCGCCCCGATCGAGGCAACCATCAGATCCAGCGCCCGTAGTCGCGTTTCCGGCGGCGGCGGTGCGCGGCCTTTTTTGTCTCGCCCTTCCTCCCGGAATCCGTGTCCGCACGACGCTTTCCGACCGCTGCCGGATTTCTGCCCTGCCGGCGTCGGGAACCCACCGGCGGGTCCGCCGATTCCCGAGCGGGCGCGGCAGCCACCGGCTGCCCTGACTCCGACTCCGCCGGGGCCGCAATCGATTCCGGCGTCTTCTGCGGCAGAGCCGGCTGATTCCGCCCAACGGCCAGTTGCACTTTCGCCGACTCGCACACCGGGCACACGGTCCGGCGTTCGTCCCGCCGACGGCGGATCGGCACAAGGCGGAGCAGGGCGACGCCGACACCGCACCAGGCGCCCAGTTCGGCGGATTGCCTCGCCGTGTACCGCAGGTTCCCGCGCGCAACCAGCGCATCCCCACTGGACCACAATTGCCTGCGCGTCAGCATCAGCACCTCCCCGCCGGACGTTCGGTACTCGACTTGCGCACCGGCGTCTCCACCGATCGCGATCAGCAGTTCCACGAGCGTAAGCTTGCCGGTCGCGTACCAGTCATGGCCCGTCGCGTCCCGCACCAGCCCCACGGCGCAGGCCAGCGCCGACGTCGCGAGGACGCCGATCACCATGAACCGCAGCGCCCGGATCAACGCGGACAATCGATGTGCATGCAGCGTTGCCGGCTCCCATCGTCCGAGGTGGACCTGCGACTGCGTGCCTCAAGCCACTCGTTCAGCTTCGCCGCGGTGTACCGGACCGCGTGGCCCATCTTGACGAATTCAGGCCCCTCGCCCGAGACCCGGAATCGCTCCAGCGTGCGTGCGCTGAGCCCGAGCCGCTTCGCGGTCTGCTCCGTAGTCAGCAGCGTCGTTTGCCCGTTCATCTATCTCATTCTCCCTGCAAATCCCTAATGCGGTTGCACGCAACGCTTCACGGCTGGCGCCAGCCAATCGGTTGACGCCCGGCTATCGGACGGCGCTGTCACAGCGGCAAAAACCTTCCGGCGCTGTCCGCCTCGCAGTTGCGCGTGCATCCAGCCGCGAACCCGGTTCACGGTGCTCAGATTCGGAGAGGAACCGCGTTGCAGCCGCTGCACGAACGAGGCATTGCGCACCGAGCACCACCCCATCGCCCACAGCTTTGTTTCTGTCAGTGCCGTGAATCGCTCCAGTTCCCGGCAGAATTGCGGCCGCAACGGTGCCTTGCCTTTTCAGGACGCGCACCCCGCCGAGGGTGTCCAGTCGCACGGCGCAGCCGTCCACAAGGCACTGGCAAACGAACCCCGGGTCGCCCACGACGATTCGCCCGAGCCGGGAGGAACCGATGCCCTCGCGCTCGAAAAGATCACGCTCGAGAAAATCGCACAGCGAACGCCGGAACTCGGCGTCGAACGACGCCGGCGACCGGCCTTGTGGCACATGCGAATGCAAAGTGTTCTGTCCATTCATGACCCCGAACATAGGCACAATGCCGCGGCGGGGCAACAAAAAACGGGACTCACCGACCTACGGTTTCCGACATTGATACGCCCGGATACGACCGGACATGTCAGGAGACGCGAGAAAAAATCCGCTCGAATCGGACGGGTCCGCCGGTCCGCCTCGATCTTGCGCAAACCCGGAGCACGGTTGGCCCGTTTCGCTGTCGATTTACGCCATCAACCGGATATCCCTTCGCGCGCACCGCCGCGGTAATGGCATCGGCGGCGTGCTCCGCACCCTGGCGGAGCAAGACGCCATGCGGCTTGGTGGGCTGCCCGGCGCAGACACGGCCACGCCGGACATCGGCCCGGACGATTCCCCGGTCGATCTGCAATCCACCGCGAAACACGCGCGCGGCCGCAGCACCGTCCGGCACGGGCGTGTTCGTCGAGCAGGCGCCGGCAGCAGTGCGAAATAGAGCTGGATTCGCCAGTCCAGGGTTGTAGGTTTTGGCAAGGGTGTTTTGGTGGGCCCGATCAAGAGTGATGTCAGTATCTTTTAGCCGACGCGCACGACTGGCGGTCTCGCAGGCGTTTCAGGGAAGGCTTTCGAAGCAGATGCCAGTGACAAATACGGCCTTTTCGGGCTGTCTTTGTCAGCGCACTTTCAGATTGCTGCTGGCAGACGTGCCGCGGCGGCAGATACTCCATCCTCCCGCCCGGGCCGTCTGCGCAGGTCGATGCGCTTCGGACACCGCGACAGGCGTCTCCATGGCTTGACGAATTCTCGGGCTATGGCGAAATGCCGAATTCAACGCTTCCCCAGTTCATCGATGCGGTCGGCGATGCGCTGCGCAGGCTCCCGAAGCTGCTCGACCGTCCAGTCCGCCGCGTAACCCTCGGTCACGTCGGACGGGCGGGCGTGATTGACCAGCCGTTTGACCAGCGAGATTGGCAGCATGAGTTCCCGCTCGGCCACCGTGATGAAGGCGTTTCTCAACCCGTGAAACCAGAACTTCTCCCCGCCCGCCTTACCGATACGAGCGTAATGCGCGTGAAGCTCCTCGACGTGACCCGAACGGCTCGTCGGCGACGGGAACACCCACTCTCGCAGATCCTCCGGCATCGCGTCGCTGTGGGCGCGGCGCCGGACGAGGATTTCTCCTAGCTGGCGAGAGATCGGCAGTTCAAGGGGCACCCCGGTCTTGGTTTCCTCGGCCCGGAACAGCCCCGCCTCCAGATCCACCCGCTTCCACCGAAGGGAAATGATTTCTCCTCGGCGCATGCCCGTGTACAGTCCGAAGTGAATCAGGTCCCGGTGCACGGGGTTGCGCACCGCCGCGTCGATGCCCTTGCGCCATTTCGCCAGCACTTTCACCGGCGACGAGATCCGCCGCCGCCTGAGAGGGTGGTAGCGACCGCCGCCGGCCAGCCACAGTTCCACCGGATTGCGCAGCGCCTCGTGATCCACGCAGGCTCTTCGGTACACCGAGCGCAGGAACGAAATCGCCTGGTTGGCCGGCGCCCAGCCGTGGCGTTCGGTGATGCGACGGAATCGGTTCTCGATGTCGCGGTGGGTGATGGCGTCGATCGGGCGGGCGCGCCAGTCGCCAAGATACAGCGTAGCGTAGCGCCGGTAGGACCTCTGGGTCACTTCCGCGCGCCCGCGCCCGGACTCGATGTAGTCGTCGCAGACCTCGCCCAGCGTCGGCATGGCGCGGGCCATCGCCCGCTCACCGGCGGGGTCGCGGCCCCCGGCGGCCCTTCCGAGCAGTTCCTGCGCGCGCCGTCGCGCCTGATCCGGGGTGACCCGGCCGAAGCGCCCGACGACCACGCGCCGGTTGGGCGCCTTGCGCCCGCCTTCCCCGGCGCGGTAGTTGACCAGGAAGGACTTGGTGCCGGAGGGCTGCACGCGGCAGCCGAAGCCGGTGAGCCGGTCGTCCCAGGCGATCCACGGCTTCTGCGCGGGTTCCAAGGATTCCACGGTGCGCTTGGTGAGCGTGAGCTTGACCTTCGCGACGCGTTTGGCGGTTGTCATGAGCCCATGGTACCGAATAGTTCCGAAAGATCAACCCCACAGTCAACCCGATAATACAAACTGGGGCGTATTCCTGTCACCCGGTGACGGCGGCTGTGTAGGGAGTATTCTTTTAACCTATTGAAACATAGTCTTATTTCGTATCACATCGTATCTAAGCGTATCATTAACAGGAGGGTTGGCCGCACTCTCCCGCCGCCTGAATCCTGAGCACATCATGAGAAAGGTGATGATGCGCTCGTTCGGGCCTCCGGACGTTCTGGAACCGGGGCGTGCGAGGCGCGCGCGCGAACGGCAGCATCTCTGTTATCGTATATAATCGGATGAATATAGTATACAATTATGTATTCGGGAAGTTGTGGCGTTCTCGCCACGAGTTCCATGACCGCAGGTCATCATCGTGGAATTTGCTTGGAGGGGAGAAGAACCATGAAACGAATTGGAGTCGGTATTCGCTCATGGCAATTGCTGGCTGTGAGCACCGTTTTTCTGGGCTCTGGAATTGCGATTGCCCAGGAATCCGAAGAAGGACCGGCCGTTCTCGAAGAAATCATAGTCACGGCGGAAAAGCGGGAACAGGCCCTGAGCGATGTCCCCATGGCCATCGCGGCTTTCGGACAGCAAACGATCGAGAATCGCGGCTACACCAACCTGGAGAGCTTTTTCAGGCAGGTGCCGTCAGTTTCGCTGCTTGACGGCGGAGCGCAGCGCAAACAGGTGATTATCCGCGGCATCGCCATCGACGCAGGCGTACGGGCCGGGGGCCTGAGTTCCTCCTACGTGGACGAAACCCTGGTCACGGGCGGCAGCTTCGCTCTGGATCCGCGCATGTTCGACATGCAGCGAGTCGAGGTACTCAAGGGTCCCCAGGGCACGCTGTACGGCGGCGGATCCATTTCCGGTTCGGTGCGCTATATCACGAACAAGCCGAATGCCGACGAGTTCCAGGCCAATGTCGCATTCGACACCTCCAGGACTCAGGGTTCGAAGCAGGGTTACTCGTTCGACGCGATGGTCAATATACCGCTGGTAGAGAACGTATTGGCGTTCCGCGCCGTTGCATTCACCGCTGACAACGCCGGGTACTACGACAATCCGTACCTGGGGCTGACCAGCCAGGGTCAGTTCGACCAGTCCGGTGGCCGGCTGATGCTGCAGTGGACGCCCTCCGACACATTCACGGCGACCGCCACCTATTTCCAGGACAACACCTTCCAGGACGGCTGGTACCGGGCCACCGGCGAGGATTGGGCGGCGCGGGAACAGGCAAACCGCTTGCAGGAGGTTCTAACGGCCGAGGCCGATATATTTGCTCTCAACCTGGAATGGGATGTCGGCTGGGCGACCATCACGTCCGCAACCGCGCAGCTCGACTTCTACAGCTATCGCAAGGTTGACAGGACGTTTCTCGGGATCGACCAGTATTGGGACCCCGCCCGGCTGACGGTGCTCGACGATACCTGGGACGACACCCTTTCAGAAGAGTTGCGTATCGTGTCCGCTCCCGACCAGTTCGGGAACTTCGACTGGATCGCCGGGATCTTTTACTCGAACCTCGACAATTACGTCGAAGTCGGCGACTACATCGGTATCGGCGACCGCTACGACCAGAACAACGCCGGCGACCGTTTCGCAGCAGCGGCCCCTCATCAAGACTATGTTACTCCGTTTCCCGAGGGTTACGTCTCCCCGTACGGACTGTCCGAAGTCCCGGGCACCTATCCCGACATGATCTATCGGGAGATAAAGGACGGCCCCCAGAAACAGGTGGCGTTCTTCGGAGAGTTGACCTACAACTTTACCGACGATTTTTCGGCGACGGTCGGGGTGCGCGATACAAGCACCACCACGAGCGGCGTCCTCGTGAACCAGGTTGCCGATGCCTGGCCTGATCCTGTTTTTTCAGAGACGGTTCTCACTCCGGAGTACACGGAACCGCATACCAACTACATGTTGAACCTGGTGTACAACGTCAACGATGACGTCATGATATTCGGTCGTGCCGCGGAGGGGTTCCGGGTCGGAACCGGCGGAGCCAACCCGGTCGTCCAGCCCAGTTGTCAGGAACTGGCCAGGCGAGTGCTGGGGTTCACGCCGGGCCCGGTCGCCTCGGACTCCATGTGGGCCTATGAAGTAGGCACCAAGATGACGCTGGCCGACGGTCGCATGTTGGTCAATGCGGGACTCTTCCGAAACGAGTGGACGGACCTTCAGGTCCGGGTCAGACTGCAGGGTGACGCAACCTGCAGCATCAGCTTTCCGCAGAACCTCGCGGCGGCGACCGGCAACGGCGGCGAATTCTCCCTGGATTACCTGGTTTCCGATCAACTACAGGTCGGACTCTCCGGCAGCTGGGTCGACTTCACGGTCGATGCAGGAGCCGAGTTCCTGGGTGCCAACGTGGGCGACCGCCTGCCGAGCCATCCGGACTTCACGTTAAGCGGCAATTTCGACTACAGCTTCCCGTTCGTCGCGGGCTGGGATGGATTCGCCAGAGGTGAATTGAACTACATCGGTGAACTGGTCGGCGATTTTGTAGGCCCCGGCGCCGAGCGAATTGCCTTTGGGAACTACAGCATTGCCAACCTGCGGGTCGGTGCAACCGATGGCCAGTGGGAATGGACGCTGTACGCCAACAACCTGTTCAACTCGGATGGATTGACATTCCAGTTCAGGGACAGGAGAAATCGGGTCGAATCTCTCGTGATCCGGCCGTTCACGTTGGGTGTCAATGTCCGAACGAGATTTTAACCCTGGGTGGGAAGTCGATAGACGCAGGGGAGGCGTAACCGCCGTTCCGGGGGTCGATGCGATGAGCCGCCTTGCCCGAATTTACTTCGGGCGGTGGGCGATTGCATTGACCGCCGCGTTTTTCGCGGCAGCGGGGCCGGCTGCATCCCAGGGACTGATTCCCGTTCCCTATGGCGGCGACGACCTGGTGCCGCGGCCCGACGTGGATGTCTGGCTGCGCCTGATCCGGAACGACAAGCTCGATCTCATTCTCCCCGGCGCCATGCGGGAGCACGGGATCGACATGTGGATCCATGCGGCCCGAGCCGGCGATCCGGACCCCTTGGCCTATGAGTTGGGCATCACGGACGGTTACCTGATCTTCACCGACGTTGGCGACAGGGTGGAAAGGGCCGCCTTTGCGGGTGTGTTCGGCGGCACCGGCGCCATCGAGAACATCGATGTCATGGCATCTCCCGAGCTGGCCCAGGCCATCACCGGATACGAGTACGGCAACGTGGATTTCTCGGTCTACGACGAGATTCGGGACTATGTCGCCGGGCACGACCCCGGGACGATCGGCGTGAATTTTTCCGAATGGCTGGCGGTTGCCGACGGCATATCCCACACCCAGTTCGAGAAGCTCGAGCGGATTCTGGGGCCTGAGCTTTCGTCCAGGATCGTCTCGGCCGAATACCTCATTACCGACTTCCGTTCGCGCCGGTTGTCCCTGGAGGTTGCCGTCCAGGCCATGCTGCTTGAGATGGCCCGCCAGGACGCCATGACCCAACTTGCCAACCTGGAGCCGGGCCGAACGACGATCGGAGAGTTGGGAGGCGCATCCCGCATCTACTATTCGGCTGTATCCGAACGAATTCGTGAGCCGTATGCAACGGGCTGGATCAGCCATCCGGAATACGTGTTCCAGCGTGGCGACCTGTTCGCCTGGAACAGCCGCGCCGACCATTTCCTGGATTTCGGGTTCTCCTCCTTCGGCGTGGACACGAAGGTGCATGCGTACATTCTCCGCGAGGGCGAGACCGGGGTGCCGGAGAGCCTGCAGAGGGTCTGGGACTATGGCAAGCAGGCGCAGGGCATCATCCGGCAGCATGTTCGTGTGGGCATGACGGCGGGCGAGGCCCTCGAGCAGATCATCGCCGCCCTGGAGCAGGAAGGCTACATCTACACGCCTTTCCCGGACGATCCCGCAACCGACTACCGGATGATCCAGGAGTACCTGGGCGACAGCGACAGCGACAGCCCGGGGTTCTACCTGGACCTCCACGCCATGGGCAACAACGGCGGGGATCTGGTCACGCTGGGACCGTCCATCGCGCCGTTCCGCCGCGACCGCGACGGCTTTATCATGCATCCGAACCATATATTCGCCTTCGAGTACGCGGTGCACCTGAACATCCCCGAGCGTCCCGGTTACCCGCTGACCATCAACTTCTCCAATCCGCAGGTGCTGACCGCCAATGGCGTGGAATGGATTCAGGATCCGAACTACGGGATTTACCTGATTCATTAAACCTGGAAATCGAAGGAGGCGGTTATGGAACTGTCTGTCGAACCTGAATCGTTGGCCTCTGCGCAGAAAACCGGATCACACCGATTCCTTGACCTCAATGGTGTGTCCGAACCTTCGGGAAAAGGTACGGCACGCACTCTTTATGAGCACAAGCCCTTCAAGGTAGGGCATGAATTCACGGAAAATTCCTTGTTCTCGCGAGACCGAATACTTGAACTCGCCGACGCCCTGCCGGAATCAAGCGTCGAATACAACCTGGCGGACATTCCGGTGAGCCAGCCCGTGACCTCGTTACCCGATAACAATCTGTCTCTGCGGGAAACTATCGAAAACATCGAGTCCTGCGGATCCTGGGTGTTGCTCAAAAGCGTCGAACAACACGGCGACTACGCCGCACTGCTCAACCGGTGCCTGGAAGAGATCGGCGAAGAACTCGGCCTGCGCGTCGACGAGATGCGTTCGCCGAGGAGTTTTCTTTTTCTTACCTCGTCTGGGGGGGTGACGCCGTTTCACTTCGATCCGGAACACAATTTCCTGTTGCAGATCGAGGGACGCAAGAAAATCCAGATCTTCGAACCATTCGATCGCGCCATCGTAAGCGATCGGCAGTTACAGGATTTCGCGGCCGGTGCGCATCGAAACCTCCCGTTCGAGGAGAGCTTTGCCGAGCGAGGGGAGTGGTTCGATTTCAGCGCCGGGGAAGGTGTCTACATTCCTTTCCTGGCGCCGCACTGGGTGAAGAACACCGGATCCGTCTCCGTCTCCTTCAGCATCAGCTTCGAGACGGCGAAGACCAGGCACAAGCTGTCATCGTATCGACGCGACCATACCGACGCTCCCGACACGCTTTTCCAAGAACAAGGGCAGGCCTGAACCATGACAAGAAAATTTCGCCATACCTGTTGCGCGCTGACCGCGCTCATCTTCTCGACCCTGACTTTCTCAGCTATCGCCCAGGTCACGGTACTGACCAACGCCAACGTGATCGATGCCACCGGCGCGCCGGTGCAGGAAGGCATGACGCTGGTCATCGACGGCAACGTCATCAGCGCCCTCACTCCGGGGGCCTACGAACCCACGGGCCAGGAGGCCGAGATTATCGATCTGGCGGGCGCTTACGTCACACCGGGCTTCTGGAACATGCACGTGCACCTGAGCGCGCTGCTGCCCCACAACCACGCGCTCGACAACGCAAGCGCCGGCGCCAAGGTCATTCGAGCGGGCGTCAACGCGATGGAAGGCTTGCGCCATGGCTTTACTGCGCTACGTTCTGTCGGGGAAGAACACAACATCGATGTGGTCTGGCAACAGGCGTTCGACGAGGGTTTCGCGCTGGGGCCCCGCATCTTCGCAAGCGGCGCGTCTGTTTCCCCCACAGCCGGGCATCGGGGTGACGTCGCATTCGGGGCCGACGGCGCCGCCGAGGTACGCAAGGCGGTGCGTTCGCGCATCCAGCAGGGCGCGAGCGTCATCAAGATCGTGAATGTGGAAATGCTGCATGACGAGCTGGTCGCCGCCATCGAAACGGCGCACAGCCTCGGCGTGACCATTACCGCGCATTCCCGGGAACCGCAGCTTCGCGAGGCCGTGGAAGCCGGCATCGACAGCATTGAACACGGCTACGCCATAACCGACGAGACGATTGAATTGATGGCCGAAATGGGGACGTTTTACGATCCCACGATCATCTGCAATCTCAGCGACGAATACATCAAGGAACGCGAGGACCGGCTGGCGGCGCTGGGCTGGTCCGGGGACGAGCAGGCGGTCAAGTGGCGCACGGCCATCGCCTATGCGGACGAACGCTCCCCCGAGCACGCGCTGCACCAGCGTCAGGCCCTGGCCAAGGCCGCCGAGGCTGGAGTGAAATTGCTGATCGGCTCGGATTCGATGCCGGTGGGCGAGATCGGCTGGCTGGAGATGGAGCAGTTCGTGCTTTCCGGGGTGAGCGAAATGGACACCCTGATCGCGGCGACGCGCAATCCGGCGGAACTGTTGGGGGTGCTTGACTCCCTCGGCACGGTCGAAGAAGGAAAACTGGCGGACCTGGTGGTGATGGCCGCCAATCCGCTGGAGAATATTTCGAATATCCGGACCGTCACCATGGTGTTCAAGGACGGCATTTCGGTACCGATGGAGCGGGCGCCCGGTACCTTGCGCTTCTACGACTACTACGACTCCCTGGGTCCGCCGCAATCGTTCCTGGAGCGCTCCGAAGACGCTTCGGGGTTCGTCCGCGAGGGCAATCCCTACGAAAGCGGCCAGTTGTGAGTTCACCCCTCGGGAACCGTCAACTCCCGCCGATCCTCCCCGACTCCGCTGCCGTGGCGGCCGCTGCGATGGAAAAGAAATAATGGAACGGATACGCATTTGCGCAACTATCCCTGTGCGCGGCGGACTTGAGGCCTGGGGCGAAGTACATCGAGAGCTACTGGCGCCGATCGCGCGGCCGGGTGTCGAGATTGTTCTGTGGGACCTGCCCGAAGCGCCCATCGAGGCCATAGGCTGCGCGTACGATTGCGAGTTGCTGGCAATGCACCATATCCGCGCGGCCAGGCGTGCCGAGGAGGAAGGCTTCCACGCGGTCGCCATGGGATGTCTCGACGAGCCCGGCGTGCAGGGCGCCAAGGAGGCGCTGAGCATTCCCGTCATCGGCGAGTCGGAGGCGTGCATGCACCTTGCTTCGATGGTCGGGCGGCGCTTCTCGTACCTGATGCCGGGCGAGATCGACGGCAACCAGCGCGGAGGGTACGGCTCGCGCTGTATCGAAGACGTCGCGCGCATATACGGCTTTGCCGACAAGCTCGCCTCGGTACGCTCGGTGAGCGGCAAGACGCTCGAGTTCGCCGCGCGGGACGACAGCCTGCCTGAGGCCATGATCGAACAGGCACATCTGGCGATGGAGGAAGATGGAGCCGACGTCGTGATCGGTTACGGCAGTCTCGACGTGATCGGCCGCCTGCAGCGCGAGCTTCCGATTCCCGTGATTGACCCCATCCAGGCGTCGGCGATGATGGCGGAGAGCCTGGCGCGGCTTTCGATTGCGCAGAGCAAACGCGCGTATCCGAGGCCGGTCAACATCGACATCGATGGCTGAATTCGAGTTTCGACAAATCGGAAACACAGGAGTGAAAGCATGAAATCAAGAGAGTTCTGGGACGAGTTCGCGGATGCGACCATCAAGCGGCTGGTCGAGCCGGACGCCGGTGACCCGGTGCTCATCCTCGCCGACGCCAACAGCGACCTGAATCTGGCGCACGCGTTGCGAGCGGCCGGCGTGCGTTCGGGCGCCGACACGCAGCTCATCGTCAAACCGCACGCCAAAAAGGGCGAGGCAATGAATACCGGGCCCATCCTCGCCGCGTCGATCAAGGCCGCCAAGTATGTCGTTTCGATCATCGACGATGGTATCGACGCGTCGCAGGCCATGCTGGATGCCAAGGCGTCGGGCACGAGCATTCTCTACACCTTGGTCACGGGGGTGGAGGACTATGTCGTACGCGCGCTGCTGAACGTCGATGTCGACAAGATGAACCGCATCGGCGAGCGTGTCTGCGAACTCTGGGAGGCGACCGACACCTGCCAGGTCACCTCACCGCAGGGCACCGACGTCAGCTTTCAGCTCAAGCCGCGCAAGTGCGACTTCGGAAACGGCAAGCTGGACAAACCCGGCAAGGACGATTTCTATCCCGGCATGCAGGTCAACATCGCCCCGGTGGAGGAAACCATCAATGGCGTCATCGTCATCGACGCCTCCGACAGCGTACAGGGCGTCGTGAACAACCCCTACAGCTTCACGATGGAAAACGGCGTGATCGCGAAGGTGGAGGGCGGTTCCGAGGCGGATGCCATGCGCGCCTGGCTTGCGGGCTGCGACGAGCCGGTCATTTACAAGCTCTGCCACTTCAGCCTCGGGCTGAACCCGGAGGCGGGCATATCGGGCAACATGATCGAGGACGAACGCATGTTCGGCGCGGTCGATTTCGGGTTCGGCTACCAGAACCCGAGCCTCGGCGGCACGGTGGGATTGGGTGACAACCACATGGACATCATGCTGGCCTCCCCGGCGGTGATACTCGACGGCGAGGTGATGTGCAGCGCAAACAAGTTCAACGAAGAGATGATGGGCTTTGAAACGTAGTTCCGGAATCGCCCGCCGCATTCGCCACAATGCCCGCCCGCGATCACGGCCATGCCATCGCCGCCATTGATCGCTTGACTGTATACCATATACAATTGCAACCGAACGTCATTTGGGGGACGGCGTCCGGCGCACCCTTATCCATCTGGGGAATCCAATGAAATATCCAATACGAATAATTGTTCAGCGGCGCACCGGTTTCGCAATATTCCTGGCGGTACTTCCGGGGATTGCTTTCCTGTTCGGTTCCACCTCGCTGCTCGGCCAGGAGGCGGACGATCAGGAAATCGAAACCATCGTGGTGACGGCGCAAAAGCGCGAGCAGTCGATTCTCGACGTGCCGTTTGCCATTTCGGCCGTGACCCAGCAGGAAATGGAGGCGGCGGGCGTCAACTCGATGGCCGATATATTCCGACGGGTGCCGAGCCTTTCGGTCATCGACCAGGGCGCGGCGCGCAAGAACGTCATTATCCGCGGCATTCAGACCGACACGTCCACGGAATCGTCCGTGAACGATGTCTACCTGGATGAACAGCGCATCACCACCGTGATCGCCACGGCCGATCCGCGAACCTTCGACATGGAGCGGGTCGAAATCCTGCGCGGACCCCAGGGAACGCTGTTCGGCGGAGGTTCGTTCGCGGGCACGCTCCGCTACATCACCAACCGCGCCAACGTCGACGATTTCGAAACCAACTTCGCCGCCACCCTCTCCTCAACGGCAGAGGCAAAACAGAATTATTCGCTGGACGGCATGGTCAACATTCCCGTGGTTGAAGACAGGTTCGCCGTGCGCCTGGTGGGCTACACCAACGAAGACTCCGGATACCTGAGCAATTCATCGCTGGGCCTGGAAGGCGTCGCGGGAATCGAGAACTACGGCGCCAGAATCGGCCTGCGCTATACCCCGAGCGAGCGATCGACGCTCGATATCAAGTACGTGTTCCAGGATCTGCAACAGACCGGGTATCCGGAGGCCCGAGGCGTCGACTACGAAGATCTTGAGCAGGGCGGCGTGACCCTGACCGAAGAACGGCTGACTTCAACTTTCCAGATGTTCGATATCACCTGGAACTACGATCTGCCCGGCGTGACGATGACCTCATCGACCGGTTACCTGCAGATGGACTTCCTCCGGCGCAACGATCGCTCCCTGCCGTTGATCAGGGACTATTTGGATGACTTCAGCCTGACCGGTCCGCAGGCCGTGGCCATGGCGCCGCCGGCCGTTCGCCTGTACATCAACGACGACAACGACAACTACACGTTTTCCCAGGAACTGCGATTCACATCCGACCTGGATGAGGATGACAGGTTCGCCTGGCTCGTGGGCATGTACTACGAGGACGGCGAGGAGGACGTTGCGGTCGGCGACTTTCTGCTGCCGGGCGGCGGCGTGCTGGTCGGAAACGCGAACTACATGGGAGCGCCCGCTGACTTCTTTTTCAAGGAAGACTTCGTCACGCAGTTGAAGCAACTCGCCGTTTTCGGCGAATACACCCAATACTTCACGGACCGGTTCAATGCCACTGTCGGCTATCGGCATTCGATATTCGAGAGCTTCTTCGAAGCGTTCGCGCTGATCGGCGACGAGCCGGATGACGACGGCAACGTGCTCGAAGACCCCTTTGCCACCGACCCGTTCCGGGAGACGCACAACACCGTCAAGTTCAACATGTCCTACGACCTGACCGACAACATGGCGGCCTATTTCCAGTCGGCCGAGGGATTCCGGCTCGGATTCGGCTCGGAGATCCCGCCTCCGCTCAACCCCGGATGCGAAGTGTTCGTTCGGGATTTTCTCGAGGCCAACGGGCTCAGCGGCTTTCTGGGGCCGGGCGGACAGTTGCCGGGAACGAAAAGCGATACGCTCCGGGTTAACGAAATCGGCTTGAAGGGCGTCCTCCCCGACGGGAGAGGCCGATTCAGCGTGGGTTACTTCAACGGCGACTGGAAGGACATCCTGGTGGATGTGGATATCGAAGACATCACCGGCGCATGCAACACGGGGTTCGGCGCCAATGCGGCCGCTGCGACGAGCACCGGTTTCGAGGTCGACTTCAGCTACGCCGTGTCCGACCAGTTCACGCTGTCCGGGTCCGCGTCGATTGTCGATGCCACCCTGGACAACGACGAACCGTTCCTGGGGGCCGAAGCGGGCGAACGTCTGCCGGCGTCACCGGACCGGCAGCTTTCGATATCCGGCGACTACGTCTGGCCGATGGCCAATGGCAACCTGGGATTCGTCAGGGTCGACGCGCAGTACATCGGCGAGATCATCGGCGCCTTCGAGTTCGGTGACGAGAGAACCGTATCCGGAAACTACGGACTCGCCAACGTCCGCCTGGGGCTGCAGACGGAACGATTCGAATGGTCCGTCTTCGCCGACAACATCACGGACAACCGCGCGCTGGTGTTCGCCAACGGCCCGGCGAACGAGTTCCGCAGGACGATCATCCTGCAGCCGCGAACTCTGGGTTTGCAGTTCCGCAGCCGATTCTGAACTCGTCTGCCCACGCAAAACGCGCCGCGTTCGCCACAGGCGGCTGCGGAAGCGGCTATCGGATATTGATCCGGTGGATGGGCGGTGCAAGCACCGAGAAAAAGGTGCGCAGCACCGCCAGGATCACCACGCCCGTGATCAGCGACGCCAGCGCACTGAACAGCCTGTCCTCCGGCTGACTGAAGGTAAGAACATCCCACAGGTACCAGACGCCGCGCCAGAAGGAGACGACGCCGAACCCGACCACTGCTGCAAGGACGATGGATCGCGCCAGGGACATCTTGCCGGGGCGAGTCGGGTCGTCGGCGGGATTTGTACGTTTATCACTCATTTCAGGCCTCTCATTGGGACAGTTGCCGATGGGTTTCTTCCAGGCAGGTACTTGATAATGCCCGCCGCCATGATCGTATCCGGCGAATCAAGTCACTTTGTTGTATATGATATGCAATCCATTCTCAAGTTGGGGTAGTCATGTACAGGATCAAGGCGACATTTACCCACGTTTTGACGGTTGCGCTTTGCGTCATATCGAGCCCTGGCGCCGCCTTCGGCCAGGGCTACGATGAACTCGTCGATCTGTTCTTCGAGTTTCGCGAATTTCAGCACGCGCCCATCACCGACGGCATTCCCGACCACAGCCAAGCGGCGATGCAAGACCAGTACAGTGGCCTGCGGGAATTCAAGGCCGATCTGGCTGAATTCGACACGTCGGAATGGCCGGTGTGGCAGCAGGTCGACTACCACCTGGTGCGCGCGGAAATGAACGCGCTGGAGTTCCACCACAAGGAGCACAGGCCCTGGTCGCGCGATCCCGGTTTCTACTCGATGTTCGAAGGCGATGCCGGGGCGAGCATCAACGCGCCCGATTTTTTCGGGCCGATTTACGATCTGTTCGGCTTTTCCGATGACGGTCCGGAGCCGTCGGACGAGGAGGGCGACGATTCCCTGTCCCTCTCCGATGAGCGGCAAGCGGCATTGCGCGATACGCTCGAAGGCATTCCGGCGATTTACGCACAGGCGCGCGAGAACCTGACGGAGCCGGCGGTCGACTTCGCGGAGTTTGCGGTACGCAACTTCGTCGAAGAGCGTGAGGTTTACGAGGAAGCCGCCGAACTGCTGGCGGTTGACTATCCCGAACTCGCCGACCTCGCCGTGCGGGCCGCCGAATCGGTGGAGGACTATCGGCAATGGCTTGAGTCCAGCCATGGCGATATGGCGCCGAACGCCGGCCTAGGCAAGGACAACTACGACTGGTGGATGCGAAACGTCCAGTTGTCGCCCTGGGGGTGGGAGGAAACCAACCAGATCATCGAACGGGAGTACGACCGCGTCATCACCTTCCTGAAACTGGAGGAAAACCGGAACAAGCACCTGCCGCCCCTGGAAGTCGCCATGTCGGAGCGAGCCTGGTTCGAGAGCATGAGGGAAGCCCTGCATCATGTGGTCGACTTCATGCGTGACGAGGAACTGATGACGGTCGAGGGTTGGGTCGATCCCGCGGACTATTATGCGCGGGGTCCCCGCGGGTCCAGCGAAGAACTCGACGATTCGGTGTCCGAGCGGCTGTTGCCCGAAAACTCCAGCATCGATACAAAGGTGCGCCAGCGGGAGATCCTTCCGGGCGAAGCCCACGAATATGTCGGTCACATGCTGGACTACCAGCGCCAGGAACGATTGACGCAAAGCCCGATTCGCAGCGCGGGCAGACGTTTCAACATGGGTTCCATGCGTCTGGAAGGCTGGGCGGTTGCGCTTGAGGAGTTGCTCATGCAGGCGGGTGTGCTGGATGCAAGGCCGCGCAACGGCCGTGAGATGGAGTACCTGATGAACGCCTCGCACATGAGTCTCGGCATCCCGGACCTGAAGATGCACGCCAACGAGATCGATCTCACCGAGGCCCGTCATCTGTGTGCCGAGATCATGCCGCGGGGATGGACGCGCCCGGACGAGCGCATGGTCTGGTTCGAAATGCAGTCGAACCTGCGCAACCCGGGTGGATTTCACAGCAGCAATGTCGTTGCCGGGAAAGCCTATTTCATGAAGTTGTTCAGAGAGCGGGCGCAGGCGCTTGGGGACGATTTCGCCATCAGGGATTTTGTCGACGCGTTTCTGTCGTCCGGCACGATTCCCATGTCGCTGATTCGCTGGGAGATGACCGGCGACAGCGACGACGTCATGCTGGAAACACAGCCGCTGTAGGAAGGAAAGCATGGTTGCGGATTGCCATGAATCCACGAGTCGAACCGGGGTCCCGTATGCGGTGACGTCGCCGGCGCGCAAGTTCGCATTGCTTTTCTTGTTGCCGCCGTTCATCTTGTTCCTCTTGCTGGGAGCCTGCGGCGGCTCGGACGAATCCGGCGATGGCGCGCAGGCTGCGTCCGCATTTGACACGCTTTTTCCGAAGCACATCGATGTATTCGGTGTCTCCGTGCGGGGCACGGCCGGAACGCCGGACGACAAGATGCTGCACGCCGCCAACGTGATGGCGGAGTACCTGGACAACGACGCCGACGGAATGCCGGACAACGCGCTGGTTGTCCGGATGCTGCAGGAAAACAATGCGACACTGATCATGACCATCGACTTCGACGAGCTCGACGCAGTCCGTGCGGAAATTGGAGTTGATGACATGCCGCAGGGCGTGTTGCAGGATCAGAATGCCGCGGAAACCCGTCCCGGTGGAGCCGCCAACGGCGTATTCGATCCCACGTTCGAGGAAGTCCTGCATCTGATCACCCACGGCGGATATGCTCATGCGTATCCCGACGCTTTCGGCGAAGAACCGGGGACGTTGCTGGCCAATGCAATGGACAAGGCCCGCGGCGGGCGGTTCATGGAGATTCCCGGTCCGTATCCCGAGGGTGCCTGGTATTCCTACGATGACCAGACCTGTGACTACGGCTGCATGGCAGCGGAGTACATTTACTGGGGTTTGACTTCCCTGCTTGGCGCCCAGGATTTTCCCGGCCGCCTCGAGCAGATCGACAACGAGTGGCGACTCAACACGCCCGAACTGTTTGAGGCACGCGACCCCGATCTGTTCGCGTTGTTGACCGATCCCGAGTATGCATTGCCGACTCGATTGCCCACCGGCAACTACACCGCCGGGGAGTTGGGGTTCTCCACACCCTGCGGGAAGCGCTGCCACGGGTTAGAATGAAGCAAAACGCGCCGAAGGCATATTCGGTCGGAAATCGCACCAAGGGAGAACATTCCATGAGACGTATCACTATCGCTGTTCTGGCCGCCGCCGCGGCGCCCGTGGTTTGGGCGCAGCAGGATTTCTCGGCCGTGGAGATTCAATCCACCGAGGTTGCGCCCGGGATCTACATGCTGGTAGGCGCCGGAGGCAATCTGGGGCTTTCGACAGGCGACGACGGCGCCTTTCTCATCGACGATCAGTTCGCTCCGCTGAGCGGCAAGATCATGGCGGCCATCGCGGAGCTGACCGACGCGCCGGTTGAATTCCTGGCCAATACCCACTGGCACGGCGACCACACCGGCGGCAACGAGGCCTTCGGCAATGCCGGCGCCGTCATCGTTGCCCACGACAACGTCCGCGTGCGCATGAGCACCGACCAGTTCCGGGAGATTTTCGATCAGCGGATGCCGGCATCGCCGGACGCGGCGCTGCCGATCGTCACCTTCAACGACGAACTGACGCTGCACTGGAACGGGCATACCATCCGTGCGTTCCATTCGGGTCCGGCGCATACGGACGGCGATGCGGTTCTGCATTTCGAGGAAGCCGACGTCTTTCACATGGGCGACAACTTCTTCAACGGCTTCTATCCCTTTGTCGACGTGAGCAGCAACGGCGACATCGACGGCATCATTTCGACCGGCTATCGCGTGCTCGCCATGTCCAACGCCGGCACGCAGATCATCCCCGGGCACGGGCCGCTGGCCACGGCCGACGATCTGCGCGACTGGTTGCAGGTACTGCGATCCACGCGGGAAAGCATCCAGGAACTCATCGACCAGGGCATGTCCGAGGACGAGGTGGTCGCCGCCAACCCGACCGCCGATTACGACGAGACCCACGGCGGTGGGTTCATGAACCCCGAGAACTACACGCGACTGGTCTACCAGAGCCTCACCCGGTAACTGTCCGGGCAGGGTGCGCCGCGCGACCGCGCGACGGGACGCGGCCGTAGGCAGGCGAGTGTTCGGCTTTATTGCAGCGAGGAAGAGATGTCAAAAAAACTGATCTGGGATTTGCCCATTCGAATCGTTCATTGGCTGCTGACGGTGCTGATTTTCGGTTCCTGGTACACGGTGTCCGTCACCGGAGACATGGAACGGCACATGCTCATCGGACAGACGATCCTGTGTCTGCTGATCTTCCGCGTGGTGTGGGGATTTGTCGGGACCCGGTATGCGAAGTTTTCGAGTTTCGTCTTCGGCCCGCGCACGATCCTTGCCTACGCCAGGTCCATCCTGTCCCGGAGCGGAGGCGGCTATGCCGGGCACAATCCGCTGGGATTCCTGGCCGTATTCGCCATGCTCCTGCTGATCGGCATCCAGGTCACCACGGGCCTGTTCGCCACCGACGGCGACTTCTACGAGGGGCCGCTCAATCACCTGGTGTCGGGGCGCACCGGCAACCAGATCACCGATATCCACTACCTTAACTTCGACGTGCTGGCCATCATGATCGGCATTCACATCGTCGCGATCTTCTTCTACCTGCTGTACAAGCGCGAAAACCTGATTTCGCCCATGTTCACCGGCAAGAAAACCGGCGATGCGCTGGAAGCCATCGGTGGATCGAAGCTGGGCCTGGCGCTTGGCGTGATCGTGGCTTGCGCGGCGGCGGTCTACTTGCTGGTCACGCTGCTATAGCAGCCCGCGGGAACCGGCCTCGTCGACCGGCGCAAGCTCCTAACGTTGCCTGTAGACGCGGTGGCAGTTCCCGCAAACGGGACCCAGGGGTTCGGCGGAGTCCGCCGAGACCATAAAGCCAGCGGCATTCGCCGCTGCGCTGACCGTCTCCACCGCGGCGGAGAGTTCCGCGGCCTTCTGGCTGAAGTCATCCCAGTCGCTCCACACGTCCGGAAAGGCCCCGCTACCGGGCAGCGCGTCCGTGCTGGATGCTTCCATGCCCTCGAATCCCTCCAGGACCATGCCGGCAGCCACGGCGGCGTCGGCAGCATACTTCGCGAAGACACCGGCGTCCGCCTCGATGGCGCCCTCTGCCATGTCCCGCAGGGTGGCCACCTTGTATCCCAGCACGTGCATCAATCCCTGACGGTATTGCATGGCCGCGAATTCCGGAGAATCTTCGTCGACCTCCGCCATGTTCGAATCCGCGGACCCGTCCGAACCGCCGCCGCATCCGGCGACTGCAAACAGGGCAATGGCGGTGCAGAAAGTTGAAGACAGTGTGGCAGGCTTCATTTCGGGCTCCTTGGTGATCGGACGTTGCGTGAAGCGGAGAATAAACATCGACTAAGTGGGTTTGCAAGCTGCGAACCGGCAACGAACCGGAATCGGCATCAACCGACACGAATTTCTCGTTAATTCCGGTTCGAGTCGCAACAGTCAGGCCGATCGTGGTAGAAAGCGCCACTTACCGCCCACTGACCGGAGGTGCGACCAGCCATGCCCACCGATATTGAACCGCGTATCCATCCGCCCGTACCGTCAACGTTCGATGCAGCGCAGCGCAAGGTCTACGATGACATCGTCGCCGGACCGCGAGGCGAGGTCGTGGGCCCGCTGGGCGTATGGCTATGGCGCCCGGAACTGGCGGACCGCGCCCAGCGCCTCGGCGAATACGCCCGCTACGGTACCAGCCTGCCGCCCGTGCTGTCCGAGCTGGCCATCCTCGTGGTGGCGCGGACCTGGGGCTCGGAGTTCGAATGGCTCGTCCACAAACCGATCGCGCTGGCGGCGGGCGTGCCGCCCGACGCGGTGGAGGCAATTCGCACTGGCCGTACTCCTCTGCTTGAAGACCCGGCGCAGTCGGCAGTGTACGCGTTCTGTGCCGCGCTCCTGCGCGAACACCACGTTGATGACGCCCTGTACGCCGCCGCGGCCGGGGCGCTGGGAGAAGAGGGCGTGGTCGATCTGGTCGGGATTCTGGGCTACTACTCGCTGATCTCGATGACCATCAACGTATTCAGGGTACCGCCACCGGAAGGCGCGCAACCCGAATTGAGTTAGCAATCTACGGAGCGGATGGAAGCTCGGCGGTGTATCCTCGCGACTGCAGCCGGCTCAGTACCTGAATGGCCTTTGATGATTGCTTATCGGTCGGTGTTCGCCTAGGCATACTGGCCGCAACTTCAAGAATGCCTGTTTCCGTTGGCGTAAGCAGATTGCGGTCCCGTCCCCAAGTTAGCGTTTCCGCCCAGAATGGCCCGCCCGCATTCACGACCGCAATTTGAGCCTCGATCCCGTTGAGTTCCCGCTGGTCACGTCGCGCCTTGCGGACCGAATCTCGCTGTTCCTGGACGGAAATCAAATCATCGACGAATGCTCTCGGCAATTTGATTGCGAGTCTGCTTGCTCGATCCCAGCAGGCCTGTTTCTTTGCCCACTCCGTGACATTGCTTATGCCTTCGGGTGGATCGGTCAATATCTCATGGACGTGCTCGGCCACGCTCGCAATTGCTTCTTCCATTGCCTCGCCCGGTGACTGGCGTCGCCAAATTGCTTGGAAGTCCACCGCACGATTCCCTTCTGCTACGTCGTGAGCAATCTTTGCGATGGTGTAGGCGACAATGTTTGCACGGTACCCGCCCTGATACCAAGGTTGCCGTGAAACAATGCGCTCGGTCGCTCTGAAAGTGATCGCTTTGGCGATCGTGCTGCGATACCAGGCTTCACTGAAATCATCAGGAGCCTTTCGCCATGCAGAGCCGATGCGGCGGGCAAAGGCCGCAAAGTTTTTCTGTGCGCCCAAGCTAACCTCATGTGGCCGTTGCTCCCAGACGTTGACGAACTTGGCAAGGTCCGTTTTCGTGAATCGCTGGCGTCGCGGATACACCAGATCGAATTTTCTGCGCTGCGCTCTCGTGAGCCGAGCCCGAGCATCCGCGTACTGGCCTCGGGCCCGTTCGTAGAACCATTTGCTCTGACGAAACGTACCGTCGGGCGATGGCGCATGAATACGGCGGGAAAACTCCTCGATACGGATGTGAAAGGGATGGTTCGAGAAGAAATCTGCCGCGCTTATCCGATTCTGGCTATTCGCATATTCGGAAATGCGCGGGACAAGTTTAACCGCCCGCTCGGCATTCACCACGGAGAGTTTCATTTGTACGAATGTCCGGGACAGATCGATCTTGCGGAGTTTCGCAACATGAATGGACGCGGTGGTTTGCCCACCGTTCACAATCTGGAAGTTTCTGAGTCGGTACAGCAACAGCCGTCCACCGTCCTGCCTTATGTCGACCTCCTCGGCGGTAGCGGTAATACCGTTGTTATACGCAAAGAACATTGATGGTTCGTTTTCGAGCGTTAGCCTGATCCCGCGGTTGACCTTTCCTCGGGCCTGCAGGAATACTCGCACGTTCTGCTCGAGTAGGCGCGGACCCCATCGGTCATAGATGTCTGCGAGGATTTTGCCAGGGACGACTGAGAGATATGATTCGTGTTCCGCTTCCGACTGCTGTGCCGGCAGTATTTGCAGTGGGCCTCCGAAATCCTGAACAACGTCGATTTCCATGTCTTCTCGACCGTCCCCGACCGTTGCTTGACTGTGTAGTCGGCGGATGTCCCAGACGCTATATGTGACCGGTTTCTCTTCGAGAATGCCGGCAGGACGGCTGTCGACGCGCTCACTCAGTTCCCTGTTGGTTATTAGCAGTAGGCGAACCTTGGCGACGCCGCGCCAGCGCTGAGAAATCAGATCGGCAAGTCCGAACGCGGGGCTGGTTTCCTCCAGCGCTTCGCGCCACTTCCGGTCCAGAGCCCGTCGCAAGTAGTTGGACAGTCGACGGAAAGTTGCATCCATGTCGCTTCCGGTCAATCGTCCAGCCGGTGGCGAGCCATGGAAGTCCAGGATTATCAGGCTCAACGTGCGTGACGCGTCTCTGGGATCGCCCCCATATCCGTCAACTCGAATTCCTCTCGTCGGTGCCCTGTAAGCGACTCGATCGGCGGCATCCAGCTCCCCAGCCTCCATCAGCAGTTCACAGGATTTCTGAAAGAAAACATCCTCCACAAACTGACCATCCGAATCGGATTCAGCGAGGATGTCTTGGTAGAATTCGCGGGCAAACTCTTCAGTTTCCATTGCTTTCTCCGGCGAGTGCCTCAACCAAGGTGGTCTTCGCCACCCGATAACTTTCGCAAGAGGGAAGTTCGATCACATACCGCACGTCTTCTACCCCGGATGGGATCATTGCAGGTGTGATACGCGGGAATCCCTTCCTGACCTCGTAAAGAGAATCTGCTCCAATCAGCCACAGCCTGTCAGAGTAGTCGTCATTCCAGTCGAAACCAGTCGCGCTCAAGCGCTCTTCAAAGAGGGCCGTCGCGGAGATGTCTACGGAGGCGATGGTATCGCGTGTCCGAGCCGCCATTTCGGAGATCGTGATGCCTGATACCGAATCGCCTACTGCCTGGGATACTTGGGTTACGTGAAGAAACAAGCGTGCGGAACCGTTTGAATCAAGTTGGTTTGCCGAGGATATGCGAACGGTCGAAGCCTGAGGCGTTCGTGTCTTTGTCTCGACGCTGACCCAGCCAAGCTGGAAATCCTTGGGCGCTCCAAGTGGGCCCATCCACGCCCGCACCGCATCCGCAGCGCCAGCGGCAGGAAGCAGAACAGTCTCAAGCAAGTAAAGTTCGCCGATCAGTCCCTTCTGTTCCTCTTCGCTCAACCGGCCATCGCCACCGCCCTTCAGAAGATGGTGCCATCGCCAAGTCCGGACGAGAAAACGCTCGATTGCTTCATCCTCGGACTGCGACCTGCGGGTCGCGTCCACGATATCCACACAGAAACGATGATATATCTCTCTCAACTCGCCGTCCGTCAGACGGACGACCAGACGTTCGCCCAACCCATCATCGGTCGGTTGTGTCTCCACTTGCAGCCCCCGAAGTCTGGGTAGCCGGTGGGATGATCGACGAGTGGAGCGATGCTCGAGGATGAGAAGACAATGCCGTTGACCGTCTATCGCCCAATAGAGTCCCCATGCGTGAGACCCTGCCCTCGGAATTCTTCGAGCGCTGATCTGATTGGCTTCCGCCGGCGGTCGAATAGCCTTCCAAGGATCGTCAGTTCTCACTTTGCTCGTACTCATCGTCGTCTGCGTCATCGTCTCCGAAATGCTCGGTGTACCAGGTTGTGTTGACGACGTATTCAACGGTTTTTTCTGCGAGTCTTGTCTTGGGAAAGCTGATGCTCCATGCGGCTACCGGACTGGTCGTACTCAGGTTTTCGCCCTCCATGCCGATTGCCAGAAGATGAATGACAAGAAGGGGCTTGGTTCGCACCCTACCGTAGATCCAGTCGGGATAGTTCTTGACACTGCTTGGGGTCGAGGTCCCCCGAGCACGATACCCGCTTTCGGCGGCTTCGACTTCCGCCTCGGTCAAACCGACCTTCGTTATACCACGCGAACTGACTCGCTGCTTGTTCGTTACCATCAACATTGTGCGGTCACTTCGTTTGCCAGGGCCACGCCGCTGACACACCAACTCGAAGCCGAGGCGTCTATCGACGAGAGACCTTTTGGTCCTGCGCTTTACGCCGGCAAAGTAAACATCCCATTTGCGCAACTCGTTGTCGGCGCGGGCCGCTATGTAGCGGCGGACTGGCTCGCTCTCTGTGGCCAGAGAGCCCGGGTGATTTCTGAATAATCCGAGAAAGGCATCGACCGCCGCTGCCGGGACGTCACGCACAAGGCGACCCCCACTAAGCGGTTCTCCGTTTTCGGGTGGCTGGCCTCCCACACGCATCTGCTCTGCGAGCTTTATGACTGCCCGTAGATTTGCGTTGATCGTTGCATGGTCGCGATACAGGATGGCGGTTTCCACAAACCGGTTTGCCAAACCAATCAGGACCCTGTGGAATTTGCCAGCACCCATCTTGTTGCGGGCAGTGACCACGAGCGAGTCGGGATGGCTGCGGACCTTTAGACCAAAATCCCTTGGTGTCGCATTGGTGCTCTGCATGCGCGTGAGTTCATCGCGGAGCTCATCGATGGACTCTCCAATGTGATCGTACCAACCTTGGGCTTCCTCAGGCATCCATACTCGGCACAAGTCATCGTAACCGTCGCGATAACCGAACCAACGTCCCATCTGGAACAGCGTGTCGTACATAATCGACCGGCGCAGGAAGTAGCTGACCATCAATCCCTCAAGCGTAAGTCCGCGCGAAAGAGAGAGCCCGCCAACCGCAATGACATTCAGTCCCGAAGTTTCATGCTGGGCGTAGTCCAGAGATCCGGTGGCGCGGCTGTTTACTTCGACGACGGTCACCGCACTGACGCTCTCGTGTAGCCGGGCCTGAATACGGGACCATGACTCGCCGCACGTGTTGTCATAGTGATCGAGAAAGACCCGATGTAACTCGGCGATCTCGGGGTCGCGAACCGCCTCATTGAAGGGTTTTGCGCCATTAACCCGGATGCTTGAAGAAATTTGTTCTACGAACGAGTGGATTTCGTTTCGGACTTGGTGCTGCACAGCGACGAAGCGCGAAACGTTTACAAGCATCGAATTGTGCTTACGATCTTGTCCCCGCGCCAATCTGATTGCCCTTCCCAAAAGGAACACACGCACAGCTTCGCAGAGGCTCTCTGGAAGTGCTGTTACCGTATGGTCCAGGGCTATTTCACGCTAGCCGGAAGTCGGTGATTTGAGGGGTTGGTCTCGGGGGTCTGGCTTTTCGGCGTTGTTTGGTGTACAACGCGCTGCATGTCGGCGGAATTCGACAAGGCGGCGGTGGTGGTCGGGGAGGTTGAGGTGCGTCCGGTCCGCGCGGAGGAGCGGCGGCGCTGGGATGCGCTGATGGAGGAGCACCACTACTTGGGTTTTCGGCAGTTCGCGGGGCGTGGTCTGCGCCATGTTGCGGAGTGGCGCGGGCACTGGCTGGCGCTTTTGGGCTGGCAGTCGGGGGCGTTCAAGTGCGCGCCGCGGGACCGCTGGCTGGGCTGGCACCGGTCGGTGCAGTTCCGGCGCCTGCACCTGATCGGGAACAACACGCGGTTTTTGGTGCTGCCGGCGGCGTCGGGGGTGCCCAACCTGGCGTCGCGGGCGCTGTCGCGGAGCGTGCGGCGGCTGAGCGGTGACTGGGCGGCGCTGCACGGGCATCCGCTGGAGTTGGCCGAGACGTTCGTGGACCCGGCGCGGTTTCGGGGCACGTGCTACGACGCGTCGAACTGGACGCGGGTGGGCCGCACGAAGGGCTTCGCGCGCCACAACGGCTCGTACACGGACCCGCACCGGGCGCCGAAGGAGATGTACGTGCGGGTGTTGCGTCGGGATGCGCGGCGGCGGCTCGCGGACCCGGCGGACCGCCCGGAGTGGTCGTGTCGGGCGGTGCCGGTGCGCTACACGCGCGCGGAGTTGCGTTCGCTGCGCGACCTGTTCGCGGAGGTGCCGGACGCGCGCCGCGGGCAGGGCCGCAAGCACCGCCTCGCGACGGTGCTGGCGATCTGCGCGCTGGCGCGGCTCGCCGGGCAGCACGGCCCGGCGGCGACTGAGCGCTTCGCGAGGAACCTGGAGCAGAAGGAACTGCGCGCGCTGCACGCTTGGCGCGACCCGGCGGCGGGGCGCTGGGTCGCGCCGTCGGACTCGACCGTCTGCCGGGTGCTGATGAACACCGACCCGGACGCGTTGCAGGAGGTGCTGTCGCGGTGGGCGGCGCCGCGCCTCGCGGCGGCGGACGACCCTCAGGTGCTGGCCGCCGACGGCAAGCGCATCCGCGGCGCCAACCGGCACACCGACGACGCGACGTACTTCGAGACGGTGACGCTGGTTACCCACGCCGGGCGCCCCGTCGCGAGCCGCTGCTGCCGCGACGACGGCGGCGAGATCGCGGCCCTGTGTGCGCTGCTCGAGGATGTCGACCTGCGCGGCTGCGTACTCACCCTGGACGCCCTGCACGCCACCCGCGACACCGCACGGACCATCGTCGAGACGCACGGCGCGGACTACGTGCTGTCGGTCAAGGCGAACTGCCCCGACACCTTCGCCCAACTCACGGCGATCGACTGGGACGGCAACGACGTGCGCCACCACGCCGACGAACCCGCGAAGGCGCACGGGCGCATCGAGGCGCGCCGCATCGCCGCGCGCGACCTGCCGCCGAAGACGCTCGGACCCTTCCCCGGCGCCCGCCAGGCGTTCCGCGTCGTGCGCGAGCGCACCGACGCCAAGACCGGTGCAACCTCGGCCGAGACCGCCTACGGCATCACCACGGTGCCCGCCGAACGCGCCGCTCCGGCGCGGCTGCTGGCCTGGAACCGCGGCCATTGGCAGGTCGAGAACGCCAACCACTACCGCCGCGACGCCACCATGGGCGAGGACGCCAGCCGCGTCCGCAAGGGCCACGCACCCGCCAACAACGCCATCTTGAACAACATCGCGCTCGCCGTCGTGTTCCACCGCGGCTTCCGCTACCTGCCCGAGGCGAACCTCCACTTCATGATGCGCCGCGCAGACGCGCTCGACGCCATCCTGTCCCCGCACTGAGACACCCGGCCCCGCCGCCGCAAACCGCGCCCCCCCGCAAACGTCGCCGGCGACCCCTCTCCGCGCCGCGTTCCCGGACCCGCTTCCCCACCCACCCGGTGACGAATACGCCGCGCTCCATACACCAGCCCGGAACCCTCCGCACGCCTTGGCCCCCAAGCGGCCCGCGGAACGTCGCTTAGCCCGGCGTCGATCCGTAGCGTGAAATCACCCTGCCGTATGGTCAATCTTGTGCGACGTGGGCAGCAGGTCGCCATGGTCGTCGACATCACGCAGAATCGTGTCCGCTTCGTCCCTGAAAACTCGGGTCGCACCGAAATAGTTCGTGGGCGGGTCGAGGCTTACGATGAAGTCTCGCGGGAACAGGTCGTGTCCCACCATCTGGTCTTCGTTATCGGGATCGATGAAAATATTTGCGAAAGGAGTTGCCGTGTAGCCGACGTAGTTGCTCCTGTCGAACAGACTGAGAAGCTCGCGAATCTGGCCGTTTATCCTCGATACCTCGTCCATCCGGTGCCCAATGTTTATGGACGCGTTGTCGGCTTCGTCATCAACAAGAAGCATCGGCTCCTTGATGGTGTCCGCGCCCAATCGTGAATTGTGAGTCTTCAACCAGTCGATCAGATTCCGCAGCGTGCTTGGGTTCTTCTTTATGACGAATACGGCAGGTTCACGCAGATTCTGCAGCGGAATGTTAAGGCTTTCGGCGATGCCTTTGTGGAAGTCTCTGTGGGAAGTCGTGAATGCGCTCGGTTGACGACGTGCATCATAGCGCCCGACACCCAGAATGTTCTGCACGGGGAGTTTTTTCCGTTTTCCCGCTAGACTGCTGAACCCAATGAAACCTTCGTCTACCCGTTGCTGGGTTTGGTCGCGCAGCTTGTTCTGAAGTCCCGCAATTATGATGATTACTCGGTAGCCGGCGTCTGCAGCCTTTGTGACGACACCGATATAGTTGGCCGTCTTGCCCGACTGGACATGCCCCATCACCATGCCTCTCCGGTCCCATCTTCCAGGTTTTTCGGGATTCTCGATAAAGCCGAGAATCCGATCAGTGACGTTTCCGATTCCTCCGAGAACTTGACTGGAGAATCCTCGTTCAGCCAAGAGCTGTCGGTATCGAGTCCAATAGTAAAATTCGATTCCTGAGCGTGCGGCCTCGAGCCACGGTACGAATCCGGAGTCCTGAAGAGCGGCGCCATCCGTCATGCTGACGTCGTGTAACGTCTCGAACTCCAGTGCCAGATCCTCTACCTCGATGTCCGTCACGTTGGGGCAGGCGGGACGAACCTCAGCGATCACTTCCCGGATTCTTGCCTGAGTCGGCAGCTCCTGTGCCAGCAGACTTCGGACCATGATCTTTAGCTTTTCCAAATCGTTCATCGATCAATCGATCCTTGGTCATTATCTCGGACGTCCCTGATGACGTTGGCTATCTCCGACCACTGCGTCCGGAATGGATCGGCGGAACGCATCCATCGCTCGATCTGACCAGGCGGGTCGCCTCGGTCTCGAAGGATGCACCACATCGATGAAGCAAGCCGGCGCAGATCTTCCGCCGCTATGCTCGATGACCGGACGTTTTCGGGATTGGCGCTCACGTCGACGTGCAGCGCGTCGACCGGTAGAGTTGATGCGACCAGTCGGAGAATGCGATTGAATTCGCGCTCGCTCTGCGGGTCGAGAGATTCGCTGAAAGCCGCAAGAATCGGGTGCTCGTTGTTGACCTCATAGGATATGCGGTTCTTGTCCTGTACTCTCGCCCATACTGGGAATCGGTTGTTTTCGGTTAACTTGGTCCCCCGCCTCGTATAGGTTCGTCGCGAGGGCACGCCCATGCGCTCGATGATTCTTTGCAAGCGTGCACGTACGGGCGCCGGAGGCTGGGCTGACGCCTTCCTGACGTCGATCTTCCACTCCGCGTCAAGAGTGTTCGGAATGTCTATTCCGACACGTGCCAGCTTGGTCAGTTCGAGCTGACGGGCCAGCCGGAACCAGGTGCCATTAACGATGAGCCGTCGGTTGCGATAGAGGTAGAAACCTTGATTGCTCACATAGCCATCCTTTCCCGCATACCTTTTCCAATCGGCCTCCGTGACCTTGTCATGGTGTGGCAACGTTACCGGCCAGATTCGGACCTCGCTGCCCGCTAGATTGATGATTTCCTCAGGGTGATGTTGCGTAGCAGGATGCGTCGAGTGAAACGGATCAAAAGGCCGCAGCTCTCGCCCGTTCAGCGAAATGAATATTCGCCTTTCTCCCCGGTCAGACATGAATCGGTGAAATACGAATTCCACATGCGTTGACGCCTCGTCCAGTTGCCGAACGAGGTCCTGCCTGTTGGAACGGTCATCGGGACCAACAAGACGGTCAAGCTTCTCCCACACCACCAATGTTCCGTCCGCACTCAGTCGTTGGGACCAACGGACGCCATCGGGAGTGGCGGGAATTTCGACCACCCACCGGTCACGTGCAGCTACTTTGTCCAGGTCCCAGACCGCGCAGGAAACTGTGCGGTTCTTTCGAGTTACGACAGTGAGTCGCCGGCATTGCGAGAACGATGCTGTTTTCAGCCCGAGTCCGAAACGTCCGAGATCGTTGCTCGGGCGGACCTCAAGGGGACCCGTAGTTCCAGGGCGCATCGCCTCGAGCAGTTCGGCTCGCGTCATACCGACACCGTCGTCCAGTACGCCGATTGCAGGAGTTTCGTCATGAGTGTCGGCCAGCAACTGGATATTTCGGGCACTTGCCGTGATTGAGTTGTCGATGACGTCCGCAAGGGCTGTCTGGAGGGAATAACCCATGTCACGGAGGCTCTCGACCAACGCAGAGGCGCGCGGCGGAAGCTCAAGTTCGGCTTGCTCGCGACTTTGTGTCATTACTCACCCATCGGTTGCTGCGGAGCAGAGACTGTTTCTGCTGCTGGCATAGGTCTTGCGGAAATCGAATTCCGCATTGAAGTTGTCGCGCAGGTCCCGCCTTGATTCTCAAGTACATTCCATACCTGTTCGGCGATCTGCAACGCGAGAAAGGGCGGTACTGCGTTTCCGACCTGGACACAGGGTGATTTCACGCTACGGATCGACGCCGGGCTAAGCGACGTTCCGCGGGCCGCTTGGGGGCCAAGGCGTGCGGAGGGTTCCGGGCTGGTGTATGGAGCGCGGCGTATTCGTCACCGGGTGGGTGGGGAAGCGGGTCCGGGAACGCGGCGCGGAGAGGGGTCGCCGGCGACGTTTGCGGGGGGGCGCGGTTTGCGGCGGCGGGGCCGGGTGTCTCAGTGCGGGGACAGGATGGCGTCGAGCGCGTCTGCGCGGCGCATCATGAAGTGGAGGTTCGCCTCGGGCAGGTAGCGGAAGCCGCGGTGGAACACGACGGCGAGCGCGATGTTGTTCAAGATGGCGTTGTTGGCGGGTGCGTGGCCCTTGCGGACGCGGCTGGCGTCCTCGCCCATGGTGGCGTCGCGGCGGTAGTGGTTGGCGTTCTCGACCTGCCAATGGCCGCGGTTCCAGGCCAGCAGCCGCGCCGGAGCGGCGCGTTCGGCGGGCACCGTGGTGATGCCGTAGGCGGTCTCGGCCGAGGTTGCACCGGTCTTGGCGTCGGTGCGCTCGCGCACGACGCGGAACGCCTGGCGGGCGCCGGGGAAGGGTCCGAGCGTCTTCGGCGGCAGGTCGCGCGCGGCGATGCGGCGCGCCTCGATGCGCCCGTGCGCCTTCGCGGGTTCGTCGGCGTGGTGGCGCACGTCGTTGCCGTCCCAGTCGATCGCCGTGAGTTGGGCGAAGGTGTCGGGGCAGTTCGCCTTGACCGACAGCACGTAGTCCGCGCCGTGCGTCTCGACGATGGTCCGTGCGGTGTCGCGGGTGGCGTGCAGGGCGTCCAGGGTGAGTACGCAGCCGCGCAGGTCGACATCCTCGAGCAGCGCACACAGGGCCGCGATCTCGCCGCCGTCGTCGCGGCAGCAGCGGCTCGCGACGGGGCGCCCGGCGTGGGTAACCAGCGTCACCGTCTCGAAGTACGTCGCGTCGTCGGTGTGCCGGTTGGCGCCGCGGATGCGCTTGCCGTCGGCGGCCAGCACCTGAGGGTCGTCCGCCGCCGCGAGGCGCGGCGCCGCCCACCGCGACAGCACCTCCTGCAACGCGTCCGGGTCGGTGTTCATCAGCACCCGGCAGACGGTCGAGTCCGACGGCGCGACCCAGCGCCCCGCCGCCGGGTCGCGCCAAGCGTGCAGCGCGCGCAGTTCCTTCTGCTCCAGGTTCCTCGCGAAGCGCTCAGTCGCCGCCGGGCCGTGCTGCCCGGCGAGCCGCGCCAGCGCGCAGATCGCCAGCACCGTCGCGAGGCGGTGCTTGCGGCCCTGCCCGCGGCGCGCGTCCGGCACCTCCGCGAACAGGTCGCGCAGCGAACGCAACTCCGCGCGCGTGTAGCGCACCGGCACCGCCCGACACGACCACTCCGGGCGGTCCGCCGGGTCCGCGAGCCGCCGCCGCGCATCCCGACGCAACACCCGCACGTACATCTCCTTCGGCGCCCGGTGCGGGTCCGTGTACGAGCCGTTGTGGCGCGCGAAGCCCTTCGTGCGGCCCACCCGCGTCCAGTTCGACGCGTCGTAGCACGTGCCCCGAAACCGCGCCGGGTCCACGAACGTCTCGGCCAACTCCAGCGGATGCCCGTGCAGCGCCGCCCAGTCACCGCTCAGCCGCCGCACGCTCCGCGACAGCGCCCGCGACGCCAGGTTGGGCACCCCCGACGCCGCCGGCAGCACCAAAAACCGCGTGTTGTTCCCGATCAGGTGCAGGCGCCGGAACTGCACCGACCGGTGCCAGCCCAGCCAGCGGTCCCGCGGCGCGCACTTGAACGCCCCCGACTGCCAGCCCAAAAGCGCCAGCCAGTGCCCGCGCCACTCCGCAACATGGCGCAGACCACGCCCCGCGAACTGCCGAAAACCCAAGTAGTGGTGCTCCTCCATCAGCGCATCCCAGCGCCGCCGCTCCTCCGCGCGGACCGGACGCACCTCAACCTCCCCGACCACCACCGCCGCCTTGTCGAATTCCGCCGACATGCAGCGCGTTGTACACCAAACAACGCCGAAAAGCCAGACCCCCGAGACCAACCCCTCAAATCACCGACTTCCGGCTAGCGTGAAATAGCCCTGGACCTGGACATATTGCTGTGTGCGGCCACCGTGGAAGAAGTAGTTGTCAGGAAAAGTCTGAAGGCGCGCTGCTTCCCGTACTGTGAGGCTACGACACTGAGCCGGGTCCGGGTGAATGAAGTAGTGGCCATCCTTGGAAATATGACTCGTGACGGTGGTAGACGGGCGGTCGCTAAGCTGGACTCGGAAGCGGTCATGGAATTTGCCCGAGTTCCAGTTTGCGTGTTCAGGAGCAAGCGCCTTTGGAAAATCTGAGGCCTTGGGGGATATCCCAAATGCACATGCGAATGCCGCCGCATACAGGTAGCGTGCTAGATCCAACTGAATGTGTCCCCTTGTCTCGTTATTGGGAAGCCTTACCATTTTGTCGTCCATAATCCACTGGCGCAATTTGGTCGGACAGGAGGTGGCGATGGAAACGCCGCCCACAGCATCGCGAAAGGGTGGAGTGGAGCCTTGAGTCGACTCATTCGCTCGTTTGATCGCTCGACAGAATTTCTTCTCTTGGTCTTGCTCCATCGCTGGCCGAAATTCCCAAGCTATTTCGCACGCTTCTCTTATGGCGTGTCGCCATGAAGCATCGTTATCCTTACGGCTGAGTCGGCTGCGTAACGCAGGCATGGCACCAATTACGTCATGTACGGATACGGTCCTGTCTCGTCGCTCAAGGTTTGGCAGGATATGCTCTGGAAGGTCCCGGGCGATGTCGGTTCGGATGCAGACAACGAAAACCCTATGCCGAGATTGCGGAACGCCATGGTCGTCCGCGCGCACAAGAAAATCCTTTGGCTGGAGACCGCGCGTCCATCTCAGTGATCGACATGGTGAAGACAAGGCAAACAGTCTGTAACGATTTGCACTGCCCGCGTGGCGCAGACGGTCCAATACACGGGGAAGAATCAGTCTGCCTTCATGACGCGCGGAGAGCATTCCCTTGACGTTTTCCATTACGGCCACGGCCGGCTGAAGAAGTCCAAGTACTTTTGCGTACTCCAAATACAGCGATTGGCGCTTGTCCTCATCGGCTTTGTAGTTGGCTTTGCTGGCATTGCGAACTCTGCCTGCAACTGAATACGACTGACACGGAGGTCCGCCTAGAAGTACTGTTCTACTGCCATACTCGTTGCGTATTGTTCGGATACGTTCACGGATAACGGTGGTCGTTGCCGATGTGCCGAGTTCCAACTGTTGGGTTTCTTCGCAGGCCTCCTGCCACTCTTGCGGATAAAGCGCTGCCCAGTCGGGCTCCTCCGTTACTATCCGGCTCAAGAAGTCGTAATATTCGGAAGGAAATCCGTTTGGGAACTTGCGTAAGAACGCACGCAATCTCAACGTGCGATGTGCTGTTGGGTCCATTTCGACCGAAAGAACGATACGAAAACGGGGACGCTCATCGGAATCGTGAAGTCCGGCGAATCCTTCACCGAGTCCACCCGGACCTGAAAACAGGTCGACAACAGGTACCGCGCCTGTCATTTTTCGCCCAGTGAGACAAAAGGATTGGGAATGTACGCGCCGAGAACATCGCGGGTTGAAGGCATGCACAGTGCGCTAACCAAGCCTTTGGTGAGATGACCGACATCGTAGATCAAGCGACGCGCTCTCGGATGATGGCCGGCATCGGCGGTAAGGATACGAAACCAGAACTTGTTCTCCGAAGAGCCCTGCATGCCCGAGGGCTCCGATACAGACTCCATGATCGGAAACTTCCCGGAACGCCAGATCTTACCTTCCGTCGTTTCGGATCTGTCTGTTTTGTGCACGGCTGTTTCTGGCACCGCCATATCGGTTGTTCCTATGCCACTGACCCCGCTACGCGACCAGACTTCTGGAAGGCGAAGTTCAGAGCAAACGTCGAACGGGACAGACGGATAACGCGACGACTGCGTGAATCTGGTTGGCGTGTGGCGATCATCTGGGAATGCGCACTACGCAGCAGGGACCGGGCGGACGGTACGGTGCGGGAGTATGAGAAGTGGATGCGCGGTACGGAATGCAAATTCGAGACAAACATGGAATGGCTCAGATAAAGTCGACAGCGTCAACGTCGGCACCTTTCTTGGAAACGGAGGGAAGCGGCCCCCACGGTGCGGTGCTTTTGCCTGACCTCAACGGCCTCTCAATCCCTATTCCCACGCTATACGTCTGGACGTTGGTCAAACTCATGTTCGAATGCAGCACGCGCCTGATACTGTGCAAAGCTAGTCAGTAGCGCTCCTGATCGAGGTTGCCTCAGGCGCATTACGCGCTTGAGACTGTACTGTACGGTTTCGCCTTGTACAGCCGCATCGACCCGAACAGTTGTGGAAAACCTAGGCAATGCAAGTAATTTCAACTCGTTATCAACGTGTCTCTTTCCCAGCCGTTCCCATCGTCCAAGCGCGGTCTTGAATACCCTCTTTAGCTCTTTGTATCGTGCCTTCCAAGGCGAAATGAGTAGCTGAGGGCTGGGTGCGTTTACTTGGATGATGGCTGACCCATCTGCGCGAATTGCACAGAGGTCGAGAATGGCAAGCTGTACTTGGTGAGCTTTGGCAAAACTGGCGAAGGCTGATTTTCCGGTCTCATTGTCGTAAAAGGGCAGTTCTTCCCAATTCATCGCTTCCTCTGCCATCTCGTCAACAAGTTCAACTAACGCCGCCGTGCGCCCGAGCTTGGCGTCGTAACTGCGCTTTCCGTTCGAGCGGACCATCAGGTCACACGGTTGCGCCAATAGTATGTAGCGTTTCTTGTTTTCTTCCGTTTCGAAAATATCGCCCAGCTCGATGGGGGCGTGAAATCGGTTGAGTTCGTCGCCCGACTCATAAGCTTCGAATCTCTGTATGCGCAGAGCCTCATGCGAAGCACTGTCGCCCCTTAGGGCCGAAGCAATTTCTTCCGGCACGGCGCTAAGGTTTCGGGCGTGCGCTACTGCAGAAGATATCGTCTCCTCGTGCAACCGAAACCGCGCCTGTCTACGCATTAGGATGCTAAAAACACGAAACAATGTGTCCGGCTCCCAAACCCCCTCCCGGCGAGACGACTCGAATACAATCCTGTCAAAGTCCAATATAGAGAGGCGATTCATTGCCTCCTTCGCTTTCTCAACAGAATGCTGAAAGATAGACCATGCTTCCGACTTGACAACCGCGAAGCCGTCGCAGAGTGCCGCCAAGCGCAACATGCCTAGGAATCCGTAGCAGTCTCCTTCATTGCCCGTCAGTCGCGCTTTTGAGATGACGACAAACCTGTCGCGATCCAACGTGTATTTGTTCGCCAGTTCCAACCAGTCGGCGTATTCGCTTTCGCGAGAAACAGTGTGACTGATAAGCCCGCAATAGCCAGTCTTCGTCGCTTGCGCTTCACGTATCAGCTCAATTCCTCCATCGGTCGCATCTTTCTTTTCTCTGGAGAGGTCGCGATCAAAAAGTAGCACCGTGGAACTCGCGTTCTCGTCCGCGAGGAGCGCTCCGGAGTGGCGTTTCCAATCGCCTAGTGAGAGGGTAATGTATTCGCAGTCCTCCAATTGACCTAAGAGGACCTCCAGCGACCTAGCTGCGGTTGCGTCGATTTCCTCCGGCTCATCGCCACCTGTTTCCAGAGGAGGCTCTACAGCATCGGTAGCGCGTGCATTCGCGCGCGCTATCAGTTTTTGGCGCCCTGTAACGTCCAGCGTTTCCCAAACTTCCCGGACACGGTCGGTCCAAATCTCTTGTGGGGCACCAAAGTCGACCTCACCGAGGTGGGGCAGTTCCGCTGCGAGCGTCGGGCCTATCTCAGCGCAGATTCCGAGCAAGTCTTCAACGTCTGTCGTTGAGTACTCATCATCGACCACTATGATCCGCGACACACCGATGTTCGCAAATAGTTCCCGGGCATGCGTGCGTAGGGTTTGTGTTGCGGTGGCGGTGCTAACCACTAGCAGCTCCGGAAAAATCCAATTCAAACACGTACCGCCGTCCTCGATCATTTCGGTCTGGAAGAAGCATGATTCCGCATGACTCGGAGTCGAGAAGTTGACGGACGACGAAGAGTCCGAGGCCTCGCCCTTCACCGCTGCGCTTCGTTGTGACGAATGGCTCGAAAAGGGCGTCCTCGACTCTCTCTTCGACTCCTCGTCCATTGTCGCGGACTGTCACAACGGGCGCGTCCACGATGATCGTGATCTCGGCGTTCTCCACGGTGCCCGCTCGGACCGCCTCCTTGAGCCAGTACTGAGCGTTGAGGATCAGATTGTCGAATATCTGAGTCAGTTTGCCCTCGTTCATATTTACCGTGAAATCTGGTGAGCGGCTTCGTACAACCACCTTGATCCCATTCGGGGCAAGTGTCTCGTTATGAAACTCAGCGAGTTCCTTTGCCCAAGACGACACGTTGATCGGCTCTCTTCGCTCACGGAGGTAGCGAAGCGAGGGAGTCAGATGTGCAAGCTGCTTGCGCATTGCGGCAACGCTGGATCGAACATGCTCGATGTATGCGACTATGGATGCCTTACGAGCGCCCTTGTCCAAGGCTCGAAGCAACTGCGTACTCTTTCTGGCGAGCCGATCAGCGATGTTGTGAATCTCGTGGGACAGCGCTTCCGCGGTCAGTCCGAGGCTAATGCTCTCGTAGAGGGCAGATACTTGAGCATTTAGCGTCTCCCAGCGCCTGTCGAGAACCGTCCTCATGGCCTTCAACTCTGACGCGTTATCCAAAGTGGCGGAGACTTCCTCAAGCATCTTTTCTTTCCTCGCCGCTTCGATCGACACAACCGAGAGTTCTTGCTCCAAGTTCTCTAGCGCCTTCGACGCCGGAGAATCCTCGTCGAGCGTCCTTCCCAACTCGTTTCGGACGTTTCCCAGCGTCTTGGCTGCCCCTTTCGTAGCCTTGCCAAGCGATCCGGTGTGCCGCTGCACTTTACGTTTCTCCGACGACAGCTTCCCAGCAATGTCGTCAATGCGTTGCGTAACCGCCGAGTGTGGGTCCTCCGGAGCGACGCCCGCGTTCTGATCACGGTGCTCGTTTAGAAAACTGACCACACCGCGCCTGAGGAATTCTTGAGTGTCGCCGGCAAACCGTACAAATTCCGTCAACAGAGCGAAGAAATTCTCGTAGTGACGCGTTACCTGAAAACCTTCCCGGCTTGTCGTCTCAACAAGGTCGGGGTTGTTTCGAGCGCTGATCGCCACGAACCCCAGGACGTTACCCGGGCGAAGACCGTAGTACGATGCCGCTCCCGTCCATTGCCTGCCCAAGCCCAGCCAATCCTCTCCCACGCGGATGCCAAAGCCATCGCGGTACACGCGAATACCGGCAAGGTCCCGAACCAAGCGGCGGTATTCGGACTGGCGGCCGACGATATCGTCCTTGAAGTCGGATCTGTCGAGGGACACGTAATCCACTTCTCCGTTAAACGGTCCAGGATCGGCTGCCGAATTGTGGGTCCTCCTGACGCGGTCGAGGTCGTCCAGCAACCGCTCAGTTCCAAACTCGACGAACCACCCCTTACGTTCCGAAAGCACAAAATGGTCCGGTCGGCCCTTACCTGTCTTGCCAGCGAGAAACTCATAAAGCGCCCGACCGTCGTCTTGTCGGTAGATAGAATTGAAGAGCATTTGATCGGACTTGCTTCTTGGCTGGAAATATCTCAGCCGCGCAACTCCCGAGATGCGCAACGTTCGTCCGTCAAACTCAAACACGTACTTCAACAGCGCGGTCTCGCGTACCTTCTTCGCGATTTCAGCAAGCACCAGCTTCTTGCCGTCCACCGCCAAGCGCACGCGAAAGTCGCGCGCTGCCTGAAATGGGGAGATCATTCCCGAAAGCTTTCGCTGCAGGCCAAGGAGATGCTCCTCAGTCTGCCACTCTTCAGGCTCGCGGAGACCGGTCAGAATGAGCTTCGTCCCTTGCGGCTTGCCGCTTATCGAACTTTGCCTGTACCACACGGGTACCTCGCCGAGGCGTGAAGAGTCCCGGAAGTCCTCCCATGAGAACGCGATGAAGTGCTCGGTCGTCGGTTCCTCACGAGGTCTCGTAACGATCTCTACATTTCGCGCCAGCCGTTGACTTCCCAACCTGCCCAGTCCCTTGTCTCCTATCGGCGTTCGCCCGAGTCGTGTCACTTGCCCAGTGGCCTTTGCCTCGCGTTTCGGAGAGTTCGCTATCGTCAGCCAGCCGCGTCTGATTGTCGGCTCGCCCATCCCGTGGCCGTTGTCCTCAACGAGAATGGCGCCCGTCGCGTCGGTGTATTTTCGTCCCCAACGGTTCTTGGCACGTGTATCGATAGTGACACTCACCCACGTGGCGTCGGCGTCATAGCTGTTCTTTACCAACTCTACGAGCGCCTGCACGGAATCGGTGATGAGTTCCTCTCCGAGCCGGAAGACGACCGAGGCGTTGATGTCGAATCGTGCTGGCTGGGGATTGTCGGCCACGGGCAATGGCTACCCCTTCCTGAATACGAGGATTGCTTCGCCACGCATTGTGGTTGCAATAGAGTTTCGGGTCGCCATCCTCTTGTTCGGAATCTTCCGCTCGAGTCTCGTTACGAGGCGAGTGCCTCTGGCGGCCATCAATTCCTCTAGTATTCTGTCGGTCGGAACAGGGTCGCCTCCCACCCGTCGGTTGCCCACTGTCCAAATCATGTATGCGCGAGGCTTGAGGGCATTGAGGATCGCGTACAGGGAGCTGTCCAAGTCACGGCAGAAAGCGGCCACGCGTGCGCCTCTATCCGCAGGCAGTTTTTTCAGTCGACACAAGGTCTGCTTGAGGCTCGGGCTCACATTCATCAGAGGTGCGACACCTTCAACTGCGTTCTTCCTCGATCCACCGAGACTCCTGGTGTCAATCTCGTGGGTTGTGCGAAGGTAGCGGGAATCGGCATCCTCGTCGATGTCGTGCAGGTCGATCCACTGCAGAGGGAGGTAGGAATACTGGCCGTATGGTACGGTCGAGGCGTTGTCGCCGTATGGTGGCGACGTGACGAGCAAGTCGTGTAAATCTCGCGCAGGTTTCAGTTTGGTGGTATCGCCGAGCCGAATGCCGATGTTTCCTCGGTAGTATCCGTTCGTGGACAAGTGCCCGCGTTCCCGGAGCGCCTCAGCCTCACCATGAAGACGTGCGTTGATGTCCGTAATCACTGTGGCGAATGTTTGCAGCGGGTTCACCTTTCGAGATTCCAGATCGTCCGCACTGCGAATGTGCAACTTGAACGTGGAAGTGCGCGAGTTGCTCGTCAACCGCACAGTTTCCGCGAGACCTGTCCAGAGAACGCGACGGCACCAAGTGTGATCAACCTGTCGGATGGCTCGCCGAATGCGCGAGAGATCCTTGATGACTGCGGGGCTAAACCACTTCTCCAACCTTGGAAAGTTTGCCTCGGTCCTTGTCCCGCGATCCGCCCCCGCCTGATTGAGGACCTCCTTGATGACGCTTGCGAGTTTTCGGGTATGGAAAGGCCCCGCTTTAGTCCGGCAGAACAGTACGGCGAGCGGATTGATGTCCTGCCCCGTGTAGTCCAGCCCCAGACGCATGCACTCGACCAAGGTTGTACCGGAACCGGCGAAAGGGTCGAATACCCTGCTGACACACTCGTCCACATCCGCCACGGCTTTGACGAGTACGGCCTGCATCGCCGGAACCATCATCGCCGGATACTGAGTCAAACCCTGTGTCTGCTGCCGCGCTGCGCGCCCCCGAAACGTCCAATAGTCGTTGTCCGCCTCAGACAAGCGTTTCAGTTCGCCGACAATTCCCGCGTCCTTTGAACTTCCGGTAGTAGTGTCGCTCGCATCGCCAAACACCTCGCCGGAATCGGCGTCCAAGGGACTTGGAACGCAAGCCTCCACAGGTGCGGTGGACGAAGTCTTGAACACTGGCAGGATTGGCATCGGCGGTGAGCGCAATAAAGCGTCGGCGTCAGTGGATTCAGCGGGAAGCCTGAACTCGTCGCCGCTCACAGTTCGTCGTAATCGAGGGGGCGAATTAGCCGGTGCTTCAACTCCGGCTCCAGAAGGAGTTTGACGGGCAACGAGACAACGACATATCCCGCGCCATAGGGCGAGCGCTGAACCTTGGCGACGAGACCGTTCTTCGTCCCGATACGCGCGGCTTTCCGGGCGGCTGCGCCGTAAGTGCTGAAGTGCCATTCAGTCGCCTTCGGTTCATCCTGTGGAACTTCCGCCAGCAATGGTCTTGACACGACTGCGCGTCTCCTCGTTCGTGCGATCTCAATTTCCAACAGTAGCAGAAGATCACGACGGAAACGAAAATCTGTACATCGCGCCGATTCGAAGGCGAGCTGTGAGCGGCCCGAGTCGGCTTACTGCAGCGTCCCCTTCCTGAGGAACTCCCCGCGGGGCGCCGACTTGACGGTGGTTTCCTGGAGCTCGGCGTCGCGGAGCACGAGCAGCGGAACGTCCACGCCAGCATCGCCGAGACTCCATACCGTGCGAAACATGTGGGCCAGGTCGTGCACGGGCCTGCCATCGACCCTCAGCACGATGTCGCCGGGCCGCAGTCCGGCCCGGTCCGCCGGACAGTCGCGGTAGATGCCGACCACCACGAGCGTGTCGTTATCGTCGTGTACCAGCATGCCGAGCCACGGGCGGGACGGCTCCGAACGCCGCCCCCGGACGCTGATCTCGTCCATCACCGGGGTCAGAATGTCGATGGGCACGAACATGTTTACGGTGTGCACGGACTCGTCCGCTTCGAACCCCTGGATCACCAGGGACCCGACGCCGCAAAGCCGCCCGTTCATGTCCATCAGCGCAGCGCCGGACCAGCTCTCGTGGGGCGGCGCGGTGAATATGGCTTCATCGAGGACGTATTCCCAGCGCCCTGCAAACTCCTGCTTGGCGATGACCTCCGCGTCCACGACCTGCGGGTCTGCGCGCCCGCTTCCGGCGATCCACACCGGGTCGCCGACATGCAGCGACCCCGAGCTCCCGATGGGCGCGCTCCGCCCGGGAAGCGGCATCATCGGCCTGATCAGCGCCAGGCCGGTGCGGAAGTCGTTGCCGACGACGAAACCCGGAACGGCCCGGCCGTCGTGGGAACCGATCCATATCTCCTCGGCTTCGTTGACCACGTAGCCGATGGTGAGGATCAGTCCGTCATCGCGCACTCGAATGCCGTGACCCGCGCGCTCGGTGCCGAGAAGCCCCGCGCTCATCGCGTCCTCGGGGATGTGTGCGCGAATGGAGACCAGCGCCTCCAGCAAGGGCTCGCGGGGCATCCGCATCAATCCGATGGCCATGGTAGAGCTCATGTTAACGCTCCCGCCTGTTCCACGCGAGACTGCAACGGCACCTCTCAAAGTCCGTCAAGGCGCTTGCCTACAGGGCTTGCTGGTAATCGTCGATGTATTGGAGAAGGGCGTTGGTGTCGTCCACAATCGCGCTCACGCGGTCAGGGTCCGCAACGTCCAGTTCGCCGCTTAGCTGGTTGGCGATCGCGGTCAGGTTCCGGCGCATCTGCTCCAGGTCGCCGGTCGACAGGCCGTAACCTTGCGAGGCCGCGTTGTTCAGGTTCCCTCGTATGTAGCTGGCGATATAGCGTGACGATTCCAGCAACCGGTCGTCGTCGCCCAGGATGCGAGCGGACATGGCGCGCAGCAGGTAAAGGTTCTGGTCCGGCGCAAGTATGAGTACGCGCTCGATGAATCTCAGGGCGTCGAATGCAAACGGTTCGCGGTTCTCCGCAACGTTCACGCGCCATTCGGCGCGCAGGCGGGCGACCTCGGGATACCAGGCATCGGTGACCCGGGATTGTCCCAGTTCCGAATCGATCGCCGCCAGGGATGGCCAGTCGGAAGCCGCCCCGTGACCCCAACCCTGGATCACGGCCGCCGCCGAGCCCGACAGGCCGTCGGCAATCGCCTGAATGTCTTCGGGCGCCTCCCCGCGGGTCAGCAGTCCGAGATATTCCTTGGCGATCGTATAGCGCACCTGCATGTTGAGGGGATTGGCCCGGAGCGCGTTGTCGAACGCTTCCCGGGCCTGTTCGGCTTGTCCGTTGGCCTGGAAGAGCAACCCGTAGGCTTCAAACTGACTGGAGAAATCCGGGATGACCTCCGCCAGGCTGGTTGCCCGCGGCACCTGTCCCATGCGCACCAGCCGCCGGGTGATGTAGCCGTAGTCGAGCCGGTCGCCCATCTGGGCATGGATCCAGCTACCGGCTCTCAGCAGCGGATCGTAGGGTTCGAAGAGTTCGACCAGGTCGTTCAGCATCAGACCGTCGGCGCGGGCGCGGCTGCGCGTCGCCATCAGGTTGTTGTTGTCGGTGCTGATTTCGGCGCGCTGGGCGAAGGACCGGACACCCTCGTCGTCCATGGCCATCGCGGTGAGCAGATCCTCGACGCCGTTCAGGCCCAGCCGGCTGAAGTGCATCACGTCGTCGATGAGCGGCCTTCCCGTACGTGCAAGCTGAAGCTCGACATCCAGCGGCGCCTCCGATGCCAGGAACATCAGCACCTGGGCCGACGGGTGGTACAGCCTGACGTTTTCAAATTCCGCTGCCAGCGTCGCGGCCAGCGTTCGCAACAGGCCCTCGTCCACGAATTCCGAGTTCATCCACTGGACAAACAGCCCGCCGTCGTTGAGGTGGTTCTTGACGTCGACGACGAACTCGCGCGTGAACAGGTGCGACGCGCCCGCCGTCCATGGATGTGACGGTTGGGAAACGATCGCGTCATAGGTCTTGTTGGTCAGCCGCAGGGCGTTGCGCCCGTCGTTGATGATGATATTGAATCGCGGGTCCACCAGGGGGTCGACATTTCTCCGGCCCTCCAGCAGGCGATTCGCCTCGATGACTTTCGGTTCCAGTTCCACCACATCGATGCGGTCCACCGACGGGGGCACACCCTCGAGAACCACGCCGCCGCCGAAGCCGACCACCAGCATATCCTCGATGTCGGGCCGCGCCGCGACCGCCAGCGCCGTGAGCCATTTCTCCGGATCCTGTACGGGTGGCGAACCTCGCACCGCGATGGATGCCTCCGGAAGCCCATTGGTTCGCACGTAGTAGTAGCCGGCCTCGCCGAGCAGCATCACTGTCGAGGAGCGTCCGACGCCGTAGTAGATCTCCTCCGGCTCGGAGAGGTAGCCAAGTACGAACCCGGTGCTGGACACCACTGCCTGGGGCCTGCTCGGGCTGTAGATGACCAACACGGCGGCGATGCCGGCACACGCGAGCCCGACCGGAATCGGTTTGGGCCTTGCGACGCAGACGGCTGCCCACAACGCCAGCGCGAAGTTGATCCCCACGGCCACCCGGATGGCTCCTTCGAATCCCAGTCCGGGAATCAGGAAGAACCCCGCAATGATGGCGCCGACAATTGCACCCACCGTATTCCAGGCATAGATTCGTGCGGTACTGGTGGTGGCCTGGCTCTCGTCACGCGCCAGTACGCGCACCGACAGGGGCAGCGTCGCGCCGATGAAGATCGTCGCCGGCAACATGACTGCAACGGCAAACAGGGCCAGTGTGTACGTGGTCAGCGAGGCGGGAATGAGCGGGCCCATCCAGGCGTAGATCCCCACCGACAACACGCCCACGGCCAATTGCGCAAGTGCGAAGGCAATGGCGGCGCGCTCGCGCTGTTCGGCCACTTTGCCGGCCAGTCCGCCGCCGAGGGCGATGCCGGTCAGAAACGCCGCCAGCATGGTGGCGAAGGCGTAGATGCTGCCGCCCATGACGTGGGTCAGCATGCGGGTCCACAGCACTTCGTAGAGGAATGCGTTCGCGCCGGAGACGAGCATGAGGGGCAGCATCCACGCGGGCTGCTGGCGAAATACCGGTCTCAGCCGTTCGCGAAACGTGGCGGCCCCCGTGAACAGCGGCCGGATGCACGCAGAGAAAAAGCTCGGCGGCGACGATGCGGCGATCGCGCCATCGGCGTCGGTGCTGTCGCGCCGGCCCCTGGCCAGTCCCGCTGCGATCAGGAACACCAGCAAGTTGACGGCGACACCCACCCAGACGGTACCGTTCAATCCCAGCGCGGGCAGCAGCACGAACGCGGCAAACACGGTGCCGACGACGGCGCCGGCCGTGTTGATTGCGTACAGCAGTGCGACCCTGGGCCCCACCTCGCGGTCGGTGCGCACGGCGTAGCGAGTCAGCAACGGCAGCGTCGCTCCCATGAAGCCCGTGGGTATCGCCAGCACGACGAACGCGACCAGCAGATAGAACACCGGCTGGCCGATGGTGGCGGCATCGGGCGGCGCGGGTTGGTCTCCGAGGATCGACGCATAGAGCGTTCTGGCGGCCATCAGCAGCAAGGGCACCGCCAGTGCGGACAAGGCGATTCCGGCCTCCAGCAGACCGTATACGAGTACGGGACGTGTGACGCGGCTTGCGTATCGTCCGGCGACGGCCGAACCCACGGCCAATCCCCCCATGTAGGCCGCAAGCACCGTCGCCACGGCCAACTCGCTGGTGCCGAAGACCAGGGAGAACTGCCGCAGCCAGGCTGTCTGGTACAGCAGCGCGGCCAGACCGGAGAGGAAGAAACAGGCGACGACGCCGGCGAAAACCAGCCACGAAGCCTGCGCAGCGGGCGGTGCCGGAGCGGGGCCCGACTCGCCAGCGGGCCCGCGGCGTCTTGTGCGTTTCTTCTGTGCTCTTTTCATGCCCTTTTCACGGCCACTGTGCTGACCGTGTTTCGAATGCGCGCAAGTTTAACTTATCGGGCGTTGTGCCGGGTCAGCGCCCGGCCGATCAGCGCCTCAGAATCGCCCACCAACGGGCAATATTGAGCAGACTCGCCAGGGACCCGGCGACGTACGTCAGGGCCGCCGCCGTGAGCAGGCGCCGGGCGCCCTTCTCGTCACCCGGGCGCAACAGCCGGCGCCTGGCCAGCAGGGGCAGCGCGCGGCCGAAGCTGGCATCGAGTTCGGTGGGCAGTGTCAACATATGTACCGCCGCGCCCGAGGCGAGGGTGAGGAATCCGCCGAGCAGGGTCAGCAGCCCGATGATGGGCGCCCTTGTCACGATGGCCGTCAGCGGCGACAGCATCAGGATTCCGGCGCCCAGTTTCTCGAAGGGTCCCACCCATTTGACCAGTCGCGTACGCCATCGCAATGGCTTGAACCCGCGGGCATCCTGCATGGCGTGTCCGACCTCGTGGGCGGCAACCGTCACCGCGGTCAGCGAGCGCCCGTTGTAGTTGGCCTCCGACAAGCGAACGGTTCCGGAGATGGGGTCATAGTGATCGCCGGCGGGCGTCGTCTCCGTACCGACGTGGTGCAGTCCCAGTCCGTCGAGCAGTTCCCGCGCGAACCGCCCGCCTGTCTGAGGGTACCGGTTGGCGGGAATGCTGTACCGGGCCATCACCGCCTTGACCCACAGGCCCGGCCCGATGATCAGGGCCAGCAATCCGAGGCCGAGAAGTATGAAATGCATGCGCGCCGCGGGGCCTGAAAACCCTCTCCCGAATAGAGCTGTGGGCCATAGTGTAAGCTACGCCCCGCCCCCCGGCCCCGTCATCGAAACAGGCTCTGCTACCCTGTGGTGGGTTTGGCCAAGGCCGGCTTTGCGCCGGGCGGGCGCGGAACGGCAGTCAGTGAGGGCTTGGTCATGTATAGATGGTTCTTGACGGGTTTTGTAACGGTGGCGGCGGCGTGCGGCGGAGGCGGCGCATCGGATGAACCGGCGGGATCCGCGGCGGAGCCCGCGACAGCGGCCGCGATGGGGATCAGCGCGGAGACGCTGCTTGCCGAGACGCTGATACTGGCATCGGACGAATTCGAAGGCCGCGCGCCCGGGTCGGCGGGTGAGGAACTCACCGTGAACTATCTCGTCGAGCAGTTCAGCGCCATCGGATTGGCGCCCGGGAATCCCAACGGCGCCTGGGTGCAGGATGTGCCGCTGGTGGGGATCAGCCCGCTCGCGCCGCAAAACCTCGTGATTTCCAACGGCGCCGAGTCGCGCGCCCTGGAACCCTCCACCGACTACGTGGCCGCGACCAGGCACGTGGTCGACGCCGTGGCCGTCGACGGCGCCGAGTTCGTCTTCGTGGGTTACGGCGCTCGCGCGCCGGAGTACGACTGGGATGATTTCGGCGATGCGGATCTCGGCGGCAAGATCCTCCTGTTCCTGGTCAACGATCCACCGCTCGACGACATCTTCGGCGGGCCGGCGATGACCTACTACGGCCGCTGGATGTACAAGCATGAGATCGCCGCGGAACTGGGCGCCGCGGGGTCGCTGGTCATCCATGAAACGGGGCCTGCCGGTTATCCCTGGGAGGTGATCGGCGCCACGCCCTTCGGCGAGTCATTCGACCTGGCCGCCCCGGACGACAACCTGGGCCGGACCACCATCGAGGGCTGGGTGCAGCGGGCCACGGCCGAGACCATTTTCGAAATGGCCGGACTCGACTTCGAGACCGCGAAGCGGCAGGCGGCCGTTCGGGGCTTCGCGCCGGTCCCGCTGGGAGTGACCGGGTCGATCGAAATCCGCAACGAGATTCGCCGGATCGATTCGCTCAACGTCGTCGCCAGGGTGGAGGGCAGCGAGGCGCCGGACGAAGTCGTCATCTATGTCGCCCATTGGGACCATCTCGGCCGCGACGACAGCCTGGAGGGCGATCGGATATTCAACGGCGCGGCCGACAACGCCACCGGTACGGCAGGGCTCATCGAACTGGCGCGCGCCTACAGCGAGGCCCCCGAGCCGCCGCGCCGATCGGTGCTGTTCCTTGCCGTGACCGCGGAAGAGCAGGGCTTGCTGGGGTCATTTCACTACGCCCGCAACCCGCTCTACCCGGCCGCCCAGACCGTTGCCGCGCTCAACATGGACGTGCTCAACCAGTGGGGAAGAACGCGCGACCTGACAATCGTCGGCCTCGGGCAGTCGGAACTGGACGACATCGCCGCCGGGATAGCGGGGCAGCTCGGCCGCACGCTGGCGCCCGATCCGGAACCGGAGAAGGGGTTCTACTACCGTTCGGATCATTTCGCCTTCGCCAGGGCCGGTATTCCCGCCTTCTATGCCGACCCGGGTGTGGAGTACATCGACAAGCCCGAGGGGTACGGACTGCAGAAGCGCAACGAGTACACCACCAACGACTACCACAAGGTCTCCGATGAGGTGAAGCCGGACTGGGATATGTCGGGTGCGGTGGAGGACCTGACGTTTCTCTACCTGATGGGCAGGCGGCTGGCCGACGGCGAGGAATGGCCGGCCTGGAGCCAGACGAGCGAATTTCGGGCGTTGCGCGAGTCGCAGCGTCCGCAGTAGTGAATTTTGGCGACGCGGGGCTCTTGCCACGGGCTGCGGGGCAAACCGACGATACTCATGTCCGGCGCCACGCGGTGCACCTCGCGCCACAGGCTCGTCGGTTCAGGGGTGAACACAAGATCGCCGCTGGCCGGGGCGACTTGCCAGTCACCGGCGGATATCTCCCCGTCCAGTTGCCCGGGCCCCCAACCCGCGTAGCCCGCGTAGACCCGCAACCTCCGCTCGTCGGTCCGGGCGGGCAGATTCTCGAGGACCTCGTCGACGTCGGCCGTGACACGGATATCGTCGACGATCGGTTCGCCGTCCACAAGGCCTCCGTCCCGAATCAGGAACAGCGCGCTGGTGCGTGCCACCGGTCCGCCGAAATAGACAGCGCCCCGGTAGCGTCGGAAAAAACCCATGTCAGGGAAGAGCGCTTCGGGCTCCACCCAGGTGGGCCGATTGACCACGACGCCGATGGAGCCTTCGCGCCCGTGACTCAGGACCAGTACCACCGCTTCGGCGAATCGGGGATCGCGCAACTGCGGGGTGGCGACGAGAAACATGCCGTTGGCAGGCGTCTGCGAGAGGGCGCTGGCGGTGGCCAGCGAGGCCAGAATCGATAGTGCGAGCCGTTTCATGCGCCAATGATACCCGGTCTGCCACGGACTACAGTACCTGGCCGGCGGCTGCAGGGTTCAGGATGCCGGCGGAATGGGAGCCGCACAGCGCCACCTGGTTGTCGTGGCCTCACAATTCGCAGACGTGGCCCGGCGCGCTCGGCGCGGTGGAATCCGCGATGGTTGACATCGTCACCGCCCTTGGAGAGTCCGAACGGGTGCGAATCAACGTGCTCGACGAGGCACACGAACGTCACGTGGGGCGGCTGCTCGGCAAGGCCGTTCCCCGGCAACGGATCGCGTTTCATCATATACCCACCGACGATGCCTGGTGCCGCGACCACGGTGCGATATTCGCGGTCAACGGGCAGCGGGGGCTGATGGCGCTGGATTTCGGTTTCAATGCCTGGGGAGGAAAATACCTGCCGTGCGACCGGGATGCGGCGGCCGGCAAGGCAATGGCCGCCGCCCTGGCGGCGCCGAGATTCGTCCCCGGCATGGTGCTGGAAGGCGGTTCGGTGGACGTGAACGGGGCGGGCGCGCTGCTGACCACCGAGCAGTGCCTGCTGAACCCCAACCGCAATCCGCACCTGACTCGGGCGGACATCGAGTTGCGCCTGCAACACGCTCTCGACGTCCATCAGATCATCTGGCTCGAGGGCGGCATCGATGGCGACGACACCGACGGCCACGTGGACGCCGTTGCGAGGTTCGTAGCGACAGACCGAGTGGTGACCGCGGTGGAAGCCAATCCGAAAGACGCGAACCACCGCCCGCTGCGCGCCAACCGCGCGCGGCTGGCCGCCGCCCGCCTGGGCGCGGGTCAGCGGCTGGATATCGTGGAACTTCCCATGCCGGAACCTCTCTATCGGCAGGGCCGCCGCCTGCCGGCAAGTTATCTCAATTTCCATGCCGCAAACGACGTCGTCCTGGTGCCCCGGTTCGGTTGCCGACAGGACGGCCTGGCTGCGGAAGTGCTCGGCGGATGTTTTCCCCGGCGCCGAATCGCTCCCATCGACTGCCGTCACATCGTCATCGGCCTGGGCGCGGTACATTGCCTGACCCAGCAAGTTCCGGCGTTGCGTTAAACTCCCGCCACTGCCGCCCGGGCAGCGGCGGCCGCGGCGACAGGCGAGCAGATACATGGGCGCGATCGGCGATTTCATCCGTCATCACTACCGGCATTTCAACAGCGCGGCGCTGGTGGATGCGGCCGAGGCCTACGGTGCGCTCCTCGACGGCGGCGGTTCCATGCTGGTCACCCTCGCCGGCGCCATGAGCACGGCGGAACTCGGACTGTCTCTTGCGGAGATGATCCGCCGCGGCAAGGTCCACGCCATCTGCTGCACGGGCGCGAACCTGGAAGAGGATCTCTTCAACCTGGTGGCCCACGAACACTATCTGCGCATTCCGGATTACCGGGATTTGACAGCGGCACAGGAAGCGTCTCTGGCCGGGCAGGGCCTGAACCGGGTGACGGATACCTGTATCCCCGAACAGGCGGCGATGCGCCGGGTGGAGGGGATCGTGCTGGAGCAATGGCGGTCCGCGGACCGGGACGGCCGGCGGCGTTTCCCCCATGAATTTCTCTACCGGGCGCTGCGAGGCGGGGCATTCACCGGCGCCTACCAGATCGATCCGGCGGAAAGCTGGCTGGCGGCTGCCTGTGAGGCGGACCTGCCGCTCTTCGTACCGGGCTGGGAAGATTCCACCCTGGGCAACATGTACGCGGCCCGCTGTATCGGCGGCAGCGTGACGCGCGTCGAGACGGTGCGGTCCGGCATCGAGTACATGCTCGAACTCGTGAAGTGGTACGAATCGGTCAGCCGCGACGCGCCCGTGGGGCTCTTCCAGATTGGCGGCGGAATCGCCGGAGACTTTCCCATCTGCGTGGTGCCGTTGCTGGAGCAGGATCTTCGCCGCCAGGGCGTACGCAAGTGGGGCTATTTCTGCCAGATCAGCGATTCCACGACCAGCTACGGGTCCTATTCGGGCGCTGTGCCCAACGAGAAAATTTCCTGGGGGAAATTGTCTGTGGACACCCCCGGGTTCATCATTGAATCCGATGCCACGATCGTGGCGCCGCTGATATTCGCTCATGTCCTGGATTGGTGATCCATTTCCGTCGCCGGCGTCCGACTCTGCCGGGGTCGCTGCGCCGAGGACGCAGAATTCGCCATGGTCCATCGACGACTCGCGATCGTTGTATCGAATCGCCGATTGGGGAGCGCCCTATTTCTCCATCAACGCCGATGGGCATGTGGCCGTTGGATCAGACCCCGACAGCTTCGCCTCCGTGGGTCTGCCCGCCCTTGTTCGGGAAGCTCGGCGCCGGCGAATCGAATTGCCGCTGATGATTCGGTTCCCGGACATTCTGCGCGCCCAGGTGGCCCGCCTGCATCGGGCCTTTCATGCCGCCATCGTCAGGACCGGGTACGCCAACGGCTACCGCTGCCTGTACCCGGTCAAGGTCAATCCGCTGCGCCACGTGGTCGCGGAAATCCTGGACGCCGGCCGCGAATTCGGCATGGGCCTGGAGTGCGGCTCCAGGCCCGAGCTGGCGGCCGTGGTGTCCCACCTGGGCGACGGCTCGGGACTTGTGGTGTGCAACGGCGTGAAGGACGAGTCGATGCTGGCGCTGGCAATCGATGCCCAACGCCTCGGCAGGCAGGTCATCCCGGTGATACAGAGCCCCGGGGAATTTGCGATGGTTCGCTCCGTCGCGGCCGAAGGTGGCGAGATACCGGAACTGGGCGCGCGCATCAGGCTGTCGGGCGGCATCTCGCCGGGCCGGGATCGGTGCGCGGTGCCGGACCCCAAGTTCGGACTCTCCATGGCAGACCTGGTGGAGGCGCTTGAGCAGTCCCCGGAGGTCCTCAGACAACTGACGCTGCTGCACTTTCACCCCGGAAGCCAGGTCGGCGACCTGGCCCGGCTGGAGCGTGCGGCGCGGGAAGCCGCGCAGGTCTACGCAACGCTGGTCCAACGCGGCGCCGCGCTTCAATTCCTGGATGTGGGCGGAGGCCTTGGCGTCAATTACGGTGACGCCCCGGACGCCCCCACAACGCAACCGAACTACTCCATCGCGGAGTACGCCCGGACAATCGTCGCCGCCGTGAACGAGGTCTGCTGCGCCCGCCGCGTACCCGCCCCGGTCCTTCTCTCCGAAAGCGGCCGCGTGCTCACCGCCCATCACGCGGTGCTGATCGTCCCCGTACTGAGCGTACGCAAGCGTCGGGAACTGGCCGCCGAGACGGCATTGCCGCCCCAGTCCTGCGGCTCCACGGTCATGCTGGCCCGATGGGCCCGGCAAGACCAGGGAGCTTGGGGTACGAACCAGGCGTTCGATGCGCTGGCGCGGATCGACGAGGGACACCGGGATTGCAGCACGCGGTTTGCCGAAGGCCGCATATCCCTGGAGGAGTACGCGGTGGCCGAGCGCGCGTTCGTGACCGCGTCGCGGCGCGTTCTGCGGGTCCTGCAGGACGCGGGAGCCCGGTTGCCCGCGGAATTCAGGGCGCTGGCCAACCGGCTGGCCGATCGGGTCGTATGCGACTTCTCGGTCTTTCGTTCGTTGCCCGATCACTGGGGCGCAGGGCAGGCGTTTCCGGTGATGCCCATCGATCGGCTGAACGAGCGCCCGTCGAGCCGCGGCGTGCTGGTGGACCTGACATGCGATTCGGACGGCCGGGTCAATCGTTACGTTTCGGCCGATTCCGATACCTCGGTCCTGCCGATGCACGCGCCGCGGCCCGGAGCGGCCACCGATCTGGCGTTTTTCATGATGGGCGCCTACGAGGAAGTTCTCGGCAGTGCACATAACCTTCTCGGCCAGGTCTCCGAGATCCACGTGCGCCTGGACGAAGACGAAGGCAAGGGTTACCGAATCGAAAGGTCAGTCCCGGCGACCAGCGTGGCTGACATGCTGGCGCAGATGGGTTACTCGGAAGCGGAACTGCGTGCGTCGATGGGCGAACTCGTGGACTCACGGGTCGCCGCCGGCAACATGCCGTCGCATTCCGGTCGCGGCGTTCTCCGTCGCTATGCCACGTACCTGCGCCAGGGCACGTACAGCCGACCCGGCCCGGGCGCGAAGCAGTGAGCCGATCCCCGGATTCGCCTGCCGACGACCGGATGGCGGTGGGCCTGGTGCAGATGAGCATGTCGGAGGACGCGGGCGAAAATCTGGCCCGGGCGCTTGCAATGGTCGCCGACGCCGCGGAGCGCGGGGCCAGGCTGATCTGCCTGCCGGAACTGTTTGCCTGGCGTTATTTCTGCCAGAGCGAGGACACGGCCCATTTCGCTCTGGCGGAGCCCGTTCCGGGACCAACGACGCGGGCGCTGGAAGCATTGGCTGAGGATCTCGACGTGACCGTGGCCGCAGGCGTCTTCGAGCGCCGGGCGCCGGGGATATTTCACAATGCCGCCGTCTACATCGATGGCCTGCGGGGCTACCGGGGCAAGTACCGCAAGATGCACATCCCCGACGATCCCGGCTACAGCGAGAAATACTATTTCACGCCCGGCGACCTCGGATTCCGGGTGTTCGGAAGCCCTTGGGGAAAGTGCGGATTGATGTTGTGCTGGGATCAGTGGTTCCCCGAGGCGGCCCGGCTGGCGACGCTGCAGGGCGCCCGTATTCTGCTGTATCCGACTGCTATCGGCTCGCATCCCGACGATGGGCCCGGCGAACGCCGCAGGCAACAGGCAGCCTGGGAACTGGTGCAGCGCAGCCACGGCATCGTCAACGGCTGCTTCACGGTCGCCGTCAATCGCGTCGGGTTCGAGCCGTCCCCCGACGGATCGGCCGGGATCGAATTCTGGGGCCGGAGCTTTGTCTCAGGACCCGACGGCCGCGTGCTGGCGCGGGCGTCCGCCGACTCGGAGCAGGTACTGATCGCCGAACTCGACCTTGACGCCGCGGATCGCTGGCGTGTCGAGTGGCCGTTCCTGCGCGATCGGCGTATCGACGCCTACGCCGGCCTGACGGCCCGATTCCTCGATAGCTCGAATGCCACGGACCCTACTGCGGAAGACGACAAACCGTCGCGCGAGAAAACGGAATAAGTGACTGTTTTTAATTGAGTTTTCCGTCTATTTGTGGCATAGTACTGAATATTCATTCAGGTATTCAAGCGTCTCTGGAGACTCGCATGCTCGACTCCCCGCCCACCAGCGAACACCACCACTCGCCGGGCCCCGGCTCTCCCGTGATCCGCCCGCCGGATACTCATTCACGAATTGCCGCCGCCGTCTTGCCGAACCACGTGTCCCGGCACATCCCCGACCAGGTCCTTGAAGACCAGGCCCTGCGCGAACGGCTTGAAGACGAAATTACCACGCTGGCCGGCCATCTCAACGCGGCCAACTACCGCCTTATCAAACTGCTGGACGAATTCGACCGCCGCGACGGCTGGTGCGGTGTCGGCATCCGCTCGCTGGCCCACTGGCTCAACTTCAAGTGCGGCATCGGTAAGCTCGCGGCCCGGAAAAAGGTCCGCGTCGCCCGCGCGTTGCGGGATCTGCCGAAAATCGACGCGGCATTCGAGCGCGGCGAGATCAGCTACTCCAAGGTCCGCGCCATGACCCGCGCCGCCACTCCGGAGAATGAGGCTTTCCTGCTTGAGATCGCCCGCCATGGCACGGCCGATCACATGGAGCGGCTGGTACGGGCCTATCGGCGTCACGGCGATGTCCTGGAGGCGTCGAAAATCGAACCCGGCCGCCGACGCGAAGGGCGCTTCTGGTGTTACGAGGAGGATGACGGAACCATGGCCTTCGGCGGCCGCTTGCCGCTGGAGCAGGGCCGGTTGCTGGAGAAGGCGATCGACGCCATGGTGGCGGAGTCGGAGCGGGACGCAGCCCCTGAGGTCGAGGCGGAGGAGCAGGAAGGTGTTTCAGCGGAAACACCAGCCCCCGCCAGCGACACCGATAGTGTTTCAGCGGAAACACCTGACCGCGCCGTCAACCGCGCCACTGCGCTTGCCCGCATCGCCGAACATTACATCGCGACCGGCGGCGGCCGCGCCCGCTCCCTTGCCGGACACGAAGCCTGCCAGGTCTTCGTGCACGTCAACGCCAACGATGCCCACCCGGACAACCGCATCAACGGCGGCCATACCACACATACCGACGACCGCCGCTGGATCGCGCCCGATGTGGCCCGCCAACTTGCCTGTGACGCTGCCCTGACCACTGTGCTGGAAAACGACCGTGGCGAAGTGCTCAACGTCGGCCGGCGATCACGCACCGTTCCCCGGCGCATCGCCCACGCGCTACGCATTCGCGACGGCGGCTGCCGCTTCCCGTCCTGTGGCCAGCGGCGCTGGACCGACGCCCACCACATCCGGCACTGGGCCGACGGGGGCGAAACCAGCCTCGACAATCTGGTGACTCTGTGCCGGTTTCATCACCGCGGTTTGCACCAGGGCGAGTTCCGCATCGAACGCGGCGCTGGTGGCGAACTGAAGTTCATCGGGAACGACGGTCGATCGATCGCACCGGCGCGTTATCCTCAATTCCCCGGTGTTGGAAACGCCGCTGCGGCGACGCGGCGCCTGGAAGGTGACAACCGCAATCGCGGCGTCGCCATCGACCGCCGCACGGCAGTGACCCAATGGACCGGCGAGCGAGTCGATTACTCGCTGTGCGTGGGGGAACTGATGCACCGTGACGGGTACGTCAATTGAGGGAATTGGACCGCCGAGCTTAATGGTCTCTCAAACCTACCAATTGACAGCAATCTGCAGTGGGCGCGAAACTTGCCATCCGCTGCATTGCGCAGTTCCTTTAGTTCCTGTTGTAACCATGTTCGCGTGAAAGTAGCGCACGCTTCCAGTGACCTTCTCTGGCTTGAACGGCATCGTCTGAAATTGCCCCACTCATGACCTCCAGAATAGCGAACCGAAAATGATCGCGTGCGTAGTCTTGCCCATTCTGACGGATAAGAGTGACCAACTCGTCGTTCCATCCGTGTCCTGTGCCCATATAGCAGGCCCACCGTGACCATATTCCACCATCACCATAAGCTGACCCAACGTAGTGCTTTCCGTTATTTGTATCTGTGATTACGTATACGCCTTTCACACTCCCAAGGGCAGCTTGCCAGTCTTGGCGCTCAGTTCGGAATACGCTCTCTAAAGTACTGAAATTGTGGTTGACCTTTTCGAATCCCGGAAAATTTTCGCCAGCATAGACTTGCGGCAAAATCTCCGAGACCTCGAACTCGTCGAGACAGGTCTCTAGATAGTAGGCGCGGCCGAGCATACCTCGGCGCCGGTGAAAGGAGGCCAGCAGGCGCCCCACATACTTTTCGAGGTGCTCGTCGGCTCGAAGGCTGTAGCCATCGGGCCGCCTCTCAAGTACTTCAAAGGCACCGCCGAACAACCAAGTATCGCTTTGCGGATAGAATTCCATGAAGGAGAGCACATGCGGCCTGGTCCAGTCGTTCCTGGACCCTCGCCACTCGTTCCAACCAACCCAGGCGTCTGGATCACGCACGAACTCGTCTAGCGGATTGGGGTTATTACCGCGCCGTTCCCTGCACGCCAAGTGGAGCTTGTATTGATCTGGAGCGGAGATCGCAAGTATGTCGTTTAGATTTATTATCATGGGAACCCTCATACCGTGAAGTTTAAGCGAGTCTAGCCATTAGTTCCCTGATGGACGAGCGATTCCGGGCATTGGTGTTCTTCGAGGTGGCTGGGGTGGCTGGGGTGGGCCAACGACGGTGTCGGAAGGGGCGAACGGCGGCGAAGCGGGCGATTCCAAGGCATGTTCGAGCCGCTATTAGGCGCGGCCCGGTGTTCGAAACAAGTGTTGTTTCGATGTTCTCGGCGTGCGTGTCGGGGACCGGATATTGAAAGGGCCGTGGCGGGACCGTCCGCCGCTCTGGAGGTCGTTCGGGCGTTCCGCGTTGCGGACTGGCTGTTGGGGACGGAATTCGGCGACCTTGAAACTGCGATTGCCGCTCGACCGCTTTAGGGGTTGCGTGCGACTCGACTGTCAACCGGCAATTCTACTCGGCGTCGGATACTCAAATGGCGGATGCGGTTGGGTTGCTGCTATACAAACGCTATACTTCCACAAGTCAAGACAAGGTCCCGCAAGCTTGGGACGAAGGAAGCTGAAATGCCTCAGGTGAACTTCCGCACATCCAGCCAACGCTTGGCCGTCATCGACCGCGCGGCGGCGGTCCGGGGCGTGTCCCGTACCGAGTTCGTGCTCCGCTCAAGCGAAGCGGCAGCGATTGATGTCTTGTCCGAGCGCCCCGTCATCGCTCTCGGCGACGAGGCCTGGGACGACTTCCTCGCTGCGCTCGACGCGCCGGTGGAGCTGGACCCCGCCGTGAAGGCGCGTTACGCGCGCCCGCCGCAGTGGGAGCGCTAGGACCGCCGGAGCCGCTCGCGTCCCGCCACGACGTCTCGCAATTTTCCTCGGGCGTTCCGACCCTCGACTCCTGGCTCCGGGGCAAGGCGCGGCTGAACGAAGCCAAGGGCGGAGCCCGCACCTATGTGGCCTGCGAAGGAAACCGGGTGGCCGGATTCTACAGCCTCGCCGCCAGCTCGGTAGAGAGGCGCCGGGTGTCGTCCCGGGTAGGCCGCGGCATGCCGGATCCGGTCCCGGTCATTCTGCTCGGGCAGCTCGCCGTTGACGAGTCCTACCGGGCCCGGCGTCTCGGTTCCGACCTCCTCGTCGACGCGGCAAGGCGCTGTCTCGCCGCCGCCGGGCTGGTCGGAGCCCGCGCCATCATCGTGCAGGCGATCGACGAACGGGCCGCAGCCTTCTACGCGAAGTTCGGATTCCGCCAGTTCTCGGACCGCGAGCCGCTCATGCTCATCCTGCGGATGTCCGAGATCGAAGGGCTGTTGCGGGCGTAAGCCGCGGTTGGCGGGAAGGCGGCGGGAAAAGTCCCGCGGTCATTCATGGCGTGCGGGTAGTGACGCCCGGCTCTACAGCGACAAATGGAATGGACGCCTCCCGCTCACTGGTGTCGTCGGTCGGGAGGATCGAAGTGCCCCCGGCGCTGCATCGCCCCCTACGTGGTCCGTCAACTTGCCTGCTAAGGTTGGCTTCGCCTACGGATCGGACCTGACCCACCGCCATGACCGCCGACTACATCCGCATACGCGGTGCCCGCCAGAACAACCTCAAGGGTCTGGACCTGGACTTGCCGCTCAATGAATTCATCGTCGTCACGGGCGTGAGCGGTTCCGGCAAGTCGTCGTTCGCATTCGACACGGTGTATTCGGAAGGGCAACGCCGCTACGTGGAGACGTTTTCGCCCTATGCCCGCCAGTTCCTGGATCGAATGGACAAGCCGCGGGTGGACAGCATCGACGGCATTCCGCCGGCCATTGCCATCGACCAGACCAACCCGGTGAAAACCTCCCGGTCGACCGTGGGCACGATGACGGAGATCAACGATCATCTCAAGCTGCTGTTTGCGCGTGCGGCACGCCTGCATTGTCGGCGGTGCGGTGAACGGGTTCGCAGGGACGAGCCCGAAGGGATATTCCGCAAGCTTGGGCGGATTTTCGGGGCACAACCCGCAGAATCCTGTGACCGGGGCGGGCCATCTTCCACGTCACTTGCCGGCGTCGCCGATCGTTCCGGCAGCGCGCAGTGGCCGCGCATCGCGATCGTCTTCACCGTGCCGATCCCGGAAAACTTCACCGCGGACGAGATCGAGCGGTTCCTGTCGGCGCAGGGCTATACGCGGATTCATGACCGCAGTGCGCGGCACTTCGACGTGGTCCAGGACCGGGTGCGTTTCGGTGCGGGCAATCGAGCCCGAATTGTCGAGGCGCTGGAACAAGCCCTCGAGCGCGGCCGGGGGCATGTGACCGTCGAGTTGCTGGACGCGCAAGGCGGACAGTTCCGATTCTCGTCCCTGTTGCATTGCGCGACTTGCGACATTCACTACACCGAGCCCACACCCAACAACTTTTCCTTCAATTCGCCGCTTGGTGCGTGCCCGGAATGCCGCGGCTTCGGGCGCACCATGGGAATCGATCCGAGGCTCGTGGTTCCCGACGAACGCAAGACGCTGGCTCAGGGAGCGATCCGGCCCCTGCAGAGCAAGAGTTACCTCAAACGCCATCATGCGCTGCTGGCATTCGCCGAGGCCAGGGGCGTTCCGGTGGACGTTCCCTGGCGGGACCTGACGGCGGAACAACGGGAGTGGATCTGGCGTGGCGACCGGCCGCGGCGCAGGGGCGCCTGGTACGGCCTGGATCGCTTCTTCGCCTGGCTTGAGCGCCGCAGCTACCGAATGCACATCCGGGTGCTGCTGTCCAGGTACCGCTCCTACGACGTCTGTGGGGACTGCGGCGGGTCCCGCCTGCAAACGGATGCCCTGCTGTGGCGGCTGGGCACGCTCGCAGACGCCGCATCGGTGCTGGACCCGGGTGAGCGCTTCGGGCACCCGGCGCTGGAAATGGACCCGGGTGCGCATGCCGTGTTGCCCGGGCTTTGTATCCACGACGTCATGCAGCTGCCCGTGACCTCGGTGCGGCGATTCTTCGATCGCGTCCGGCTGCCCGGCGCCATGGACGAGGCGGGCAGCCTGCTGCTGGACGAGATCCGCGGCAGGCTGCGATTTCTCTGCGAGGTGGGCCTGGGCTACCTGACGCTGGACCGGCAATCGCGGACGCTCTCCGGCGGCGAGGTTCAGCGTATCAACCTCACCACGGCGCTGGGCGCGTCGCTGGTGGATGCGCTGTTCGTGCTCGACGAGCCCAGCATCGGCCTGCATCCAAGGGATATGGGGCGGGTCATCGGTGTGCTGCAGCGCCTGCGCGAGGCCGGCAACACGCTGATCGTGGTGGAACACGACCCGCAGGTCATGCTCGCGGCGGACCGGATTCTCGACCTGGGCCCGGGACCCGGCGCCGCCGGGGGCGAAGTGGTGTTCTGGGGACGGCCCGATGAACTGGTGCACACCGAGGATTCGCTGACGGCCCGCTACCTGCGCGGCGAACGGCGGTTCAGCCGCACCGCCCTGCAGGTCGGTGCCGACTGCCGGTACCTCGAAGTGCTCGGCGCTGCGCAGCACAATCTCAAGAGCATCGACGTGCGTATTCCCCTGCAGCGGTTGGTCGCCGTCACCGGGGTCAGCGGATCGGGGAAGTCCACGCTCATCGTCGACGTGCTCCACAACGCACTGGCGAGACTCAAGGGGACGGGGACCGAACTGGCGGGAGCGCATTCCGGAATTCACGGGCATGAGCACATCGACCACGTGGTGGCCGTGGATCAGGCGCCCATCGGACGGACGACCCGATCCAACGCTGCCAGTTTTGTCGGCTCGCTGGACGTCGTGCGCAAACGGCTGGCGGCACAGCCCCTGGCCCGGGAGAGGGGCTACACGCCCGGCACCTTCAGCTTCAATGCCGGCAACGGCCGTTGCCCGGACTGCTCCGGCAAGGGATTCGAGCACGTCGAGATGCAGTTTCTCAGCGACGTGTACCTGCGCTGCGGGGCATGCGGCGGGCGACGCTTCAGGGACGAGATCCTGGAAGTCAAGCTGCCGGGACGCAACGGGGCAGGCAAGTCCATCGCCGACGTTCTGGAGATGACCGTTGCCGAAGCCGTGGCATTCTTCCCGGACGACAGGGCCATGCTCAAGGGGCTGCGCCCGCTGCAGGCGGTGGGCCTGGATTACCTGGCCCTGGGTCAGCCCGTGCCGACGCTCTCGGGAGGTGAGGCCCAGAGGCTCAAACTGGCGGGTCACCTGGCCAGGGCCGGTCGACGCGGCCGCGAGCCGACGCTGTTCATCTTCGACGAACCCACCACCGGCCTGCACTTCGCCGACGTGGAAAAGCTGCTGGGCGCCTTTGACGAACTCATTCGCAAGGGCCATTCCGTCGTGGTCATCGAGCACAACCTGGACTTGGTGCGCTGCTGTGACTGGATCGTCGATCTCGGCCCCGAGGGGGGAGAGGCGGGTGGCCGCCTTGTGGCGGTGGGACCGCCGAAGCATCTGGAAGGAATTTCGGCCAGTCACACGGGTCAGGCGCTCGCGGCCCACAGTAGCGGATACGGAGAGCCGCGCGATCGAGCGCGATATCGCGAGGGCGCGCGGGCGGCGCCTCCGGTCGAGGATGCGGGCAGGGGCGACGCAACGTCGGGAGGGGGTCGAAGCGGACTGGCGGTACGAGAGGCAGCGCCGGCATGGGATGCGACTCACCGACAAACCGGCAGCGCCATTGAAGTCGTCCGGGCCCGCGAACACAACCTCAAGAGCGTCGACATCGAACTGCCGCGGAATCGGTTCACGGTCATCACCGGCGTGAGCGGCAGCGGCAAGAGCACGGTGGCCTTCGATATCCTGTTCGCCGAAGGGCAGCGGCGCTATCTCGAATCGCTCAACGCCTACGCGCGCCAGTTCGTGCAACCGGCCGGCCGGGCGGATGTGGACGCGGTCTACGGCATTCCCCCGACGGTGGCGATCGAACAGCGCACCAGCCGCGGCGGCAGGACAAGCACCGTCGCCACGCTGACGGAAATCAGCCACTTTCTGCGCCTGCTGTTCGTCAGACTGGGGGTTCAGCACTGCCCCGACTGCCGGGCGTCCATCGACGCCCAGAGCCCCGACGCGATTCTCGGGCAATTGCTGTCACGCTTCCGGGACCGCCGCGTCGAATTGCTCGCCCCGCTGGTCGTAGGCCGCAAGGGATACTATACGGAGCTGGCCAAGTGGGCCGCGGGCAAGGGGTTCGATGCGCTGCGCGTGGACGGCGAACGGCTGCCCACGGCAACCTGGCCCCGGCTCGACCGATTCCGCGAACACGACATCGAGCTACCCGTCGGTGAGGTCACCGTGGTTCCCGAAGCCGAGCAGACGCTGACTCAACTTCTGACGCGGGCGCTGGACTTCGGTGGCGGCCGGGTGGCCGTACTCGGCGACGAGGCCCGTGACGCCCCTGTGCTGTACTCCGCCCGCCGCGCCTGTCCCAGGTGCCGGACCAGCTTCCCGGAACTCGACCCGAGAATGTTTTCCTTCAATTCGCGACACGGCTGGTGCGGCCGTTGCCGCGGCGCCGGTGTCGAACTCGAGGATGCCTCGCGGGACGAACCGGGGGAGGGTGCGCTGAAGGAACTGGCAGACCTCGGCGGTAATCCGGGACTGGCGGCAGGCGCCGCTGGCAAGGGCAACGGGCAGGTCTGTCCCGCCTGCGATGGTGGGCGATTGTGTCCGCAATCGCTGTCGGTCAATTTCAAGGGCAGAAATATCGCCGAGTATTCCAATCTTTCGGTGGATCGGGCCCTGACGGTCTTTGACGCACTGGAACTCGAGGGGCGTGAAGCGCGAATTGCCGCCGACGCGCTCACTGAACTCAAGGGCCGGCTGCAACTCCTGGCGTTTCTGGGGCTCGACTACCTCGCGCTCGATCGCGCCGCCCCGACGCTCAGCGGCGGGGAGGTGCAACGAATCCGGCTGGCGGCGCAACTGGGTTCAAACCTGCGCGGTGTCTGCTACATCCTCGATGAACCCACCATCGGCCTGCATCCCCGGGACAACGGCCTGCTCCTGGAAACCCTGGAGCGGTTGCGGGCCAAGGGCAATACCGTGGTGGTGGTCGAGCACGACGAAGCCACGATCCGGCGCGCCGAGCATCTCATCGATCTGGGCCCCGGCGCCGGCCGGGGCGGCGGCGAGGTCGTCGCCGCGGGGTCGTTGACCGAGGTCCTGCGGTCGTCCCGCTCGGTGACCGGGCGAATGCTCGCCAATCCCCTGCCGCATCCCATGAACCGGCGCGAGATCGATGGCGGCGACGAGTGGTTGAGCATCATCGGCGCGACCCGGCACAACCTGCGCTCCGTTGATGTCAGACTGCCGCTGGGCGCGCTGACCTGCGTCACCGGAGTCAGCGGCAGCGGCAAGAGCACGCTGGTTCGCGACGTGCTGTTCGAGAACGTCAAGGCTCACCTGCGGGCGCGTTCGGAGGCGGTCGCGCGGGGATGCGAACGGCTGGACGGCTGGCAAACATTCGGAAAGGTGCTGGAGGTCGACCAGACGCCCATCGGCAAGACGCCCCGGTCCTGCCCGGCGACCTACATCGGTTTGTGGGGCGAGATCCGGCGGCTTTTCTCCATGACCCCGGAAGCGCGGATCAGGGGGTACGAAGCAGGCCGGTTCTCGTTCAACCTGGCAGGGGGTCGATGCGACTATTGCGACGGGCAGGGAGTGAAGAAGATCGCGATGAGCTTTCTCCCCGATGTGCGCGTTCGGTGCGAGCGATGCGGTGGCGGACGTTTCAACCGCGAGACGCTGGAGGTGAGGTACCGGGACAGGCATATCGCCCAGGTCCTGGCCATGGATATCGACGAGGCGGTGACGTTCTTTGCCGCGCACCCGAAGCTGGCATACACGCTCAGGCTGCTGCAGGACGTCGGGCTGGGCTATCTCACCCTGGGGCAGCAGAGTCCCACCCTTTCGGGAGGCGAGGCGCAGCGGATCAAGCTGGTCTCGGAACTTGCCAGGGCGCGGCCGAACATCCGCCGCATTGGCGCCACGCCGCCACAGACGATGTACGTGCTCGACGAACCCACCATCGGGCTGCACATGGCCGACGTCGGCAAACTCATCGACGTGCTCCACCGCCTGGTGGATGCAGGCAATACCGTGGTGGTGATCGAGCACAACCTGGACCTGATCGCCGAAGCCGACTGGGTCGTGGACATGGGGCCGGAAGGGGGCGACAGGGGAGGGCGTATCGTCGCCCAGGGCCCGCCGAGGCGCCTGCTGGAGCGCAAGGCGTCGTCGCACACCGTCAAGGCGCTTGCGGAGATGATGGCGGGCCGGCCCGGCATGGCTTGACGACTCGCACCCGCGCAGTTGGGTATACTCCGCTTCCGGTCCAATTCAGCAAGAAAACGCCGGACATCGTCCCACGCCGTAAACAGAACTGAACCGCATCAGGGAGCATGGATGTTCACCAGTAATCCGTTTGCAGAGCTATCGGCGACCATACCGCCAATTGTCATGCAGACGTACGTTGCCGTCATGGTCCTGCTGGTCGTGGCGGGCACGGTGTATGACACGCTTCACAAGAAGAGCGCCCGGTACTTTTTCAGAAACTGGCGCCATGCAAGCCGGACGGGGACGCGCCGGGTCGGTGCCGGGGAAATGGCGTCGCTGGCCGCAAGGACGGTTGTCGTCGAGGGCCTGATGTCCGGTGAATTCTGCAACCTGCGGCGCAGAATTGCCCACCTGCTCACGATGTACGGTTTCCTGGCATTCGTGATCGCCACGGCCGTCATGGTGTTCCGGTATCCGACGCCGGGCACCCCCGCGCCCGCCATCCTGCCGCTACTCTGGTACCTCGGTGCGCTGTTGACGTGTGTCGGTGGGTACTGGTTCTGGTTTTTCATTCGCGTGGATGTCGCCGCCGAGGGCAACTCGCGGTTCCGCGTCGTGTATGCGGACCTGTTCATCCTCTCGCTGCTGGCGAGCGCGACATCGGGCCTCATCTGGGGGTATCTCCAGTCGGCCGGCAACTCTTGGGCGAATCCGGTCTTCGGATTGCATATCCTCGCGACGACGGTGCTGTTCGGATCCGTGCCGTGGTCCAAGTTCGCGCATATGTTCTACAAGCCCGCGGCGGCCTTTCAGAAACGCGTGGAAGAAGCCAACGGGTCGAGGAGCAACCTGCCGCCGCCTGCCGACCGGCCGGAGACTTTCGGCAGCGCCCGCCAGCAGGCCAGACACTATTGATTCACTCGTGACCGGTCTGCGAGGCCAGGAGAGAGGAGCATCATGCCGACCTTTGTATACATGACCCGTTGCGACGGTTGCGGGCATTGCGTCGATATCTGCCCGTCCGACATCATGCACATCGACCCCAAGTACCGCCGTGCCTACAACATCGAGCCCAGCATGTGCTGGGAGTGCTATTCCTGCGTGAAGGCGTGTCCGCAAAATGCGATAGACGCGCGCGGATATGCTGATTTCGCACCCCTGGGACACAGCGTTCGCGTGCTGCGGGAGGAAAAAAAGGGCACCATTTCCTGGAAGATCAAGTTTCGGGACGGCACCGAAAAGGACTTCGTTTCCCCGATCCGGACCACCCCGTGGGGATCGATAAAGTCGCCGGCCGAGTACGAGGCACCCGGCGGCGACTCCTTCAGTAACCAGGAACTCGCGCATGAGCCGGAGGCGCTGAAGGTCGACGAGTTGCCCACCCTGGCGCCGCTCAGGCGGGAAACCGGCTGATGGGCCTGTTCTCGCGCAGAAAGACGATTTTCGTCGACTCGGACATTCTCGTCATCGGCGGCGGCATGGCGGGCTGCGGAGCGACGTACGAATCCAGGTACTGGGGGCGCGATCTGAAGATCGTGTGCGTCGAGAAGGCCAATATCGAACGCAGCGGGGCCGTCGCCCAGGGGCTGTACGCGATCAATACGTACATGGGAATGCGGTGGAACGAGAACCAGCCGGAAGACCATGTCCGCTACGCCCGCAACGACCTCATGGGCCTCGTGCGCGAGGACCTGGGCTACGACATCGCCCGGCATGTGGATTCCTGCGTGCACAAGTTCGAGGAGTGGGGTTTGCCGATGATGCGGGACCCGGAGACCGGGCAGTATCAGCGCGAAGGCAAGTGGCAGATCATGATCCACGGCGAGAGCTACAAGCCGATCGTCGCCGAGGCGGCTTGCAAGGCCGCGACCGAAGTCTACAACCGGATCATGGTGACCCACCTGCTGATGGACAGCACGAAGGCCAACCGGGTCGCCGGGGCGGTGGGCTTCAACGTCCGGACCGGCGATTTCTACGTGTTCCGGGCGAAGGCCGTCATCGTGTGTGCCGGCGGCGCATCGCACATCTACAAGCCCCGGGCCGTCGGCGAAGGCATGGGTCGAACCTGGTATGCGCCGTGGAGCAGCGCATCCGCATATTCGTTGCCTATCCTTGTCGGCGCCAAGATGACCCAGATGGAAAACCGGATCGTGCTGACCCGGTTCAAGGACGGCTACGGTCCGGTCGGCGCCTACTTCCTGCATCTGAAGACATACACCGAGAACGCCTACGGGGAAGAGTACGAATCCAGGTGGACCGAACACACCCGGAATCTGGTCGGGGACTATGTCGATCGGCACCCGGTGCCCACCTGTCTGCGCAACCATGCCCTGCTGGAAGAGCTGAAGGCCGGCAGGGGCCCGATTCGAATGGTGACGAAGGAGGCCTTCCAGGACCCGCACAAGGAGACCGTGGGCTGGGAGAATTTCCTCGGCATGACGATCGGCCAGGCCGTCGTGTGGGCGTCGCAGAACATCGATCCCAAGCACACCAATCCCGAACTGACCACGTCGGAGCCCTACGTCATGGGATCGCACGCCACGTGTTCGGGCGCCTGGGCGAGCGGGCCGGAGGACTGTGCCCCGGACGACTACCAGTGGGGATACAACCGGATGATGACCGTCGACGGGCTGTTTGGCGCCGGCGACACCATCGGCGGCGCCGCGCACAAGTTCTCCTCGGGGTCTTTCGCCGAGGGCAGGATCGCCGCCAAGGCGGCGGTCAACTACGTGAACGACCTGGGCAAGGATCAGCCATTGGTCAGCGAAGGCGAATACGAGGGTCTCAAGAAGACAATATTCAAACCCCTGGAAAACTACGAGGTGGGCCGCAACGAGATCGTCGCGGGCACCGTCTCGCCGAGCTATCTCCTGCCGATGCAGGGGCTGCAGCGTCTCGAGAAGATCATGGACGAGTACGTCGGCGGCATTGGCGCGAACTACATCACCAACGGACCCCTGCTCACGCGAGGGCTGGAGTTGCTGGAGATGCTCAAGGAGGACCTCGACCATCTCGGGGCCGAAGATCTCCACCAGCTCCAGCGTGCGTGGGAATTGCACCACCGCGTCACGGCTTCGGAATCCGTGACGCGCCATACGATGTACCGGAAGGAAACGCGGTGGCCGGGGTATTACTACCGGGGCGATCATCCCAAGCTGGACGATACCAACTGGCATTGCTTCACCCTTTCCAGATACGATCGGGACTCCGATTCGTGGGACTTGGAAACGGCCCCCGTGCATCACATTATCGATTAGCGTCCGTTACTCCTTTCAACGACCCTGCGCCGACGGGCCTGGTGTACGTCGAACTGCACGACCTGGAACGCCGGTTGAAGGCTCCGGCTTACTTTTCGGCGTGCACGAGCCGGTACAGCGCCGGCAGCACCACCAGCGTCAGCAACGTGGACGATACGATCCCGCCGATGACCACCGTCGCCAGGGGGCGCTGAACCTCCGAGCCGATCCCGGTATTCAGCGCCATGGGAACGAATCCCAGGGATGCGACCAGGGCGGTCATCAGCACGGGGCGCAGGCGGGTCAGGGCGCCTTCCGTAATCGCCTCCGTCAGCGGTCGCCCATCCGCGCGCAGCCTGCGGATAAACGTCACCATCACCAGGCCGTTGAGGACGGCGATTCCCGACAGGGCGATGAACCCGACCGCGGCCGAAATGGAGAATGGAATGCCTCGCAGCATCAGCGCTGCGAGGCCACCGGTAAACGCCAGCGGAACACCGGAGAAGATGATGGCGGCATCGATGATCGAGCCCAGCGCCATGACCAGCAGCACGGCGATGATGAAGAGCGTCACCGGCACGACCACGGCGAGCCGGTTGGTTGCCGATTGCAGGTTCTGGTAGGTGCCGTCGTAGGCGACCCAGTAACCGGCCGGAATCTCGACCTGCTGGCGTACGGCGTCCTGTACCTCGGCGACGAACGAGCCTAGATCCCTGCCGCGCACGTTGGCCGTGACCACCACTCGCCGTTTGCCGTTCTCACGCAGGATCTGGTTGTAGCCGGTGACCACGCTCAGGTCCGCGACCTCGCCCAGCGGGACGAAGCTGCCTTCGGGCAGCGGTACCGGCAGGGACGCGAGATGATCGGGATCGGATCGCAGTTCTTCGGGGAGCCGCACCACGATGTCCACGCGGCGGTCGCCCTCGTAGAGTTCCCCGGCGGTGGCGCCGCCCAGGGCCGTGGACACTACATCCTGAAGATCCATTATCGTAAGGCCGAGGCGCGCCAGCATGGTGCGCCTGGGTTCCACCGTGAGAACCGGTAATCCCGTCGCCTGCTCAACGGCCACGTCCGCCGCGCCGGGGATGGCGCCGATGACCTGCTGGAGCTGTTCCCCGAGGCCGATCAATTCGTCGAAGTCGTCGCCGAAGACCTTGACGGCCAGTTCGGTGCGCACGCCGGCGATCAACTCGTTGAACCGCATCTGGATCGGCTGCAGGAATTCATACCGATTGCCGGGGAAAGGCGTCACCAATGCCTCCAGATCGGCCACCACCCCGGTCTTCGGCTTGCCGGGATCGGGCCACATCTGGCGGGGCTTGAGCATGATGAAGTTGTCCGCGACGCTGGGCGGCATCGGGTCCGTCGCCAGTTCGCCGCTGCCGATCTTGGAGAAGACGCGCTCCACCTCCGGCATTTCCCTGATGCCCGCTTCCAGTTGCTCCTGCAACTCGATGGCCTGTTGCAGCGATGTCCCGGGGATGCGCAGCGCGTGCATCACGATGTCGCCCTCGTCCAGGTTCGGCAGAAATTCCACGCCCAGCCGGGTTGCCTGAAGACCGCTGACCGTGATCAGCGCCATGGCCGCCGCAACGGTCAGCCAGCGGAAACGAAGCGCCGCCGCGAGCAGCGGCCGGTAGGCGAAGCGGGCGCCGTCGACGAGGGGATTCCCGCGGTCCCTGACCGGTTTGCGGAACAGTATCGCGACGCAGGCCGGTACAAATGTGATCGACAGCACCATGGCGCTCAGCAGCGCGATCACCACGGTCGTGGCCATGGGATGAAACATCTTGCCCTCGACGCCGGTCAGCGCGAAGATCGGAAGATAGACGGCCGTGATGATGCCGACGCCAAAGAGCGCCGGCCGGATGACCTCGGCGGTGGCCCTGCGGACAACCTCCAGCCGTTCCCTCAACGGCAGCAGGCCGCCGGCGCCGGCTTCGCCCAGGCGCCTCAGGCAGTTCTCGACGATGATCACCGCGCCGTCGACGATCAGCCCGAAGTCCAGGGCGCCGAGGCTCATGAGGTTGGCGCTGACCCGGCTCTGCACCATGCCGGTGATGGTCATGAGCATGGCCAGCGGAATGACCGCGGCGGTGAGCAGCGCGGCGCGCACGTTGCCCAACAGGAAAAACAGCACCACGATGACCAGGAGTGCCCCTTCCAGGAGATTTGTGCGCACGGTGACCAGCGTCTCGTCGACCAGTTCGGTGCGGTCGTAGACCGCCGTCGCCGTGATTCCCGGCGGCAGGCTGGGCTGGATTTCCTCCAGTCGGTCGGCCACTGCGCTCGCGACGGTCCGGCTGTTCTCGCCGATGAGCATGAACACCGTGCTCATCACCACTTCCCGGCCGTTCTGGGTTGCAGCGCCCGCTCGTAGTTCGCTGCCGATCCCGACGGTGGCGACATCGGCGATCCTGACCGGTACGCCGTCGCGTTCGCTGATGACGACATCGGCAATGTCCTGCATCTCCTGCGCGCGACCGGGCACGCGCAGCAGCCACTGCGCGCCGTTGTACTCGATGAACCCGGCGCCGCGGTTGTCGTTGTTGCGCCTGAGGCGGTCGACCACGTCGGCGTAGGTCACGCCGTAGGCCAGCAGTTTGGCCGGGTCCGGCGCCACCAGGATCTGCTTCTTGTAGCCGCCGATGGGATTGACCTCGACGACCCCCGGCACGCGCAGAAGCTGCGGGCGGATGATCCAGTCGTGGACCGTTCGCAGGTCCGTGGGCGTCACCGGCGTGCCGTCGGCGTTGAGCGCGCCCGGCTCGGAATCGACGGTGAACATGAATATCTCGCCCAGTCCGGTGGCGATTGGTCCGAGGGCGGGTTCGAGTCCCGTCGGGATTGCCGACCTTGCCGCGTTCAGGCGTTCCCCAACCTGCTGCCGGGCGAAGTAGATGTCGGTGCCTTCCTCGAAGACCACCGTGATCTGCGAGAGGCCATAGCGGGACAGGGAGCGTGTGTAATCGAGCCTCGGCAGCCCGGCCATGGCGTTCTCGATCGGAAAAGTGACGCGCTGTTCAACCTCCAGCGGGGTATGGCCGGGCGCGGACGTGTTGACGGTGACCTGTACGTTGGTGATGTCGGGCACCGCGTCGATGGGCAGACGGGAAAAGTTCCACGCTCCCAGCATCGCGGCCAGCAGCGCCAGCACGAGCACCAGCCCGCGTTGGGCGATGGAAAGCCTGAGAATCGATTCGAGCATGGTCCGGTCCCCGCTCAGTGATCGTGGGTGGCGCCCGACTTTTCGATGTCGGCCTTGAGCACGAAGCTGTTTTCGGTCACGTAACGGGTCCCGGGACCGAGGCCGCCGAGGACTTCGACCCAGTCACCCGATGCCCTTCCCAGCTCGAGCATGCGAACCTCGTACTCGTCGCCGATCTGCGCGTAGACCACGGTGAAGTCGCGGAAGGTCTGCAGGGCGCTTCGCCTGACCGCGAGCGGCGCCTGGTGCTCGGCGACCCTGACCTCGGCCGTCACGAACGTGCCGGGGGTCAGTGATCCGTCGCTGTTGTCGAGCACGACCCGTGCCGAGACGGACTGGTTGGCCGCGGAGAATACGTCGAGATAGGAGATGGCGCCCTCCCGGGGGGCACCGCCGGAGGCCGGTGTCACGATCGCCTGCGAGCCAAGCTGAATCCGTTCCCGGTCGCCCGGAAAGACCGCAAGTTCCGCCCACACGGATGATGTATCGACGATGGTGAACAGTTGCCTTCCGGCGGTCTGCTCCCCCGGATTGGCGATTCGCTCGGTGACCACACCGGAAATGGGCGCATTGATCGGGTAGGACCGCAGGCTCTCGTTGCTTTCCACCGAGGCCAGGAGCTGGCCCTCGCTCACGGTCTCTCCCGGCATGACGTGAACCGAGAGGATCGCACCGTCGAACCGTGCGCTGACCGCCCGCACCCGGTCCGTATCCGGCGCGATGCGCCCGTAGAGCGTGACGGCTTCCTCGATTACCGCGGGCCCGGCGATGTCGGTCGCGAGCCCGAACGCCTCGGCCATCTCCGGGCTGATACGGGTGCGGCCCTCGAAGCTGTCATAGTCCCAGCGATACGACCGGCGGCCATAATCGGCATCCACGCTGACGGCGAAGGAGTGCGGCTCGTAAACCAGGGCATTGCCGCGCAGGAAATCGCCCTGAGCCTGAAACCCGTGTTCATCGACGCGGTTGCCCAGGCGGGTCAGGATGACGCTCAGATCCACTTCTCGGGGATCCAGTGCCTGGCCGCCTTCGGTGGCCCAGGCGCGGAACTCCGGAGGCACTCCAGCCTCGAAGACCGCCAGTTCGATTGCAAAATCGCCATCCCTGAGCATCCGGCCGTTGTTGGGACCGCGCTCGAAGTCCTCCGCCTCCATTGCCGCGCCCATGTCCTCGGGCGCCGCGCCGCCGCAGGCTGCCAGCATCGAAAGCAAAATGGCGGGCAGAATTGGTTTACTGTTCATGACTGACCTCACTGTGCGCCGGCCGGGGACAGGACGGGGACTCCTGTGAGGCGCTCGATCTCGACCACGAGTCCATGGGCGTCGATGCTGGTTTCAAGCAGTTCGTTGCGGGCCTGCAGCAGTTCCGACTGCACCGCGCTCAACTCGAAGTAGCTGCTGCGCCCCAGTTCCCAGGCCCTGCGCGTATCCGCCAGCGCGCTCTCCAGGAGTGGGATCAAACGGTCGCGCAAGGTCGACGCGACGTCGACGTCGTGGAGGAGTTCCTGGTAGAGGACGAACAGGGCGGTTTCGATGCGCACACGGGTCGCCCGCGCGTCCCCCGACGCCCGGGCCATGTCGGCGAAAGTCTCGGCGATGCGTCCCAGGTGGCGGTCCCGCGTTCCCAACGGCACGGTGATTTCTCCGACCAGGGCAAAGTCGTCGGTTGCCTCGACGCGGCGAACGCCGGCGCGGAGCTGCCAGTCCGGACGGCTGCGCGCCTGCGCGACGTGCAGCTCGGCTTCGGCCAGTCGGCGCTGGGACATGAAGAACGCAATGTCCGGATTGGCATCCACCCGGGACTGGAGCGTTGCCAACGGCTCCACGGCCGGAAGCGTCTGGACATCTCCCACGGCCCGGCCGAAATCCGGCTGCGTTTCGCCCCACTGCTCGCTCAGGCGGTGATTGGCCGAGACGAGCTCGTGTTCGTAGTCCTCTTCCAGCAGTTGGGCCCGCACCAAACCGGCCTCGGCTCGCGACAGCTCGGCTTGCGTTGCGCCGCCTGCGTCAACGCGGGCGCGAACCGCCTCGACGGTCTGCCCGGCCAGGCGAATCGCCTCGGCGGCATTGACCAGGCGCGCCTGAAAGGCCAGGCAGGCAAGAAAACGCCGCGCCGTTTCAGCCGCGGCGTCCAGGTGCATGACCTGCGCTTCGATTTCGCGCAGGGAGATATCGGCCCTTGCGGCGTCGACCTGACGTAGGCGGATGCCACGTTCCAGAACCCAGATGATGGATAACGTGGCTTCCGCACCCCTCACCCCGCGAAAGTCGTCGGTTCCCAGAGCATCGTTTATGGCCAGATCGAGCACCGGGTTGGGCGCGATTCCGGCCTGATCGAACCGGCCCCAGGCCGCGTCGATCCGGTAGCCGTTTGCCGCCAGCGCCGGATTGGCGTCCAGGGTCCGTGCCAGCGCCTCTTCCAGCGTAACGGACGGCAGCGTTTGCGCTGCGGCGGTGTGCGCGGCCGCGACCAGGGCAAAAGTCCGGAGTGCGAGCCACGCCCGGAAATATTGCGCGAATCGATCCAACATCGAAGGATCTCCAAAATGCATGCAAGCTCACGCGCCGCGGGCGCGCGGAGGAAGTCAGGCGATATGCAGACTGGACGCGGAGGGAGGGGCGCGCAGCGGTGGCCGCCAGCGTGTTTTGCGGGGCTTCGACGGTGGTTCGGAGTTCACCGGCCGGACTTGCGCGATCTCAGGCGGGCAGACCAGCAGAACCTGGAGCAAATTGAGGTCGGGAATTGCGAGCGCCGACTTGCCCCCGCGCATCTCGGTCACCGAGACGTCATTGTCCCCTGCATGCTCCTGTTCGCCCGGATGTTCGTGCCCGGGCGAGTCCGGATGGTGCACGTGGGTGTCGTCACCGTGGCTGTGAAGCCCCTGGACATGGACATGGACGCCACGCGGGCCGCCGACATTGCCGTTTTCGTCCACATGCGTGTGCAGGCCGCCGAGCTGAACGGCAAGCAGGCTCACGCAAGCGGCGACCAGCACGGGAGATTTCAGGCAGCGCATGGCGAAAATTGTATCACCCCCGCGTGAACGGTTCATCCGCGCGGTTCCCTGACGCTCCCGCGGGTTGGAGGTCACGGTCTCGCTGGCGGCGTTTTCCGGATTCTGGCGATTGGTTGACAGTTGCGAATTGACATCAGATGCGTGATGCGTAATGATTTTCTCATGCGCACCACACTGAATCTCGACGACGACATACTCTGGGCCGCAAGGGAACTTGCCGCGCTGCGCGGTGTGCCTGTCGGACGCATCGTCTCGGACCTGGCAAGGAAGGCATTGGCTCCACCGGCCGACCTGCTCGACGAGCGAAACGGCGTTCCGCTCCTGCCGCCGCGTGCCGGCGTCGGACCCGTCTCGCTGGCGGTCGTGAATGCCCTGCGGGACGATGAAATTTGACTGCCCTGCTCGATGTCAACGTACTGATTGCGCTCTTTGACCCGGAGCACATCCACTACGAAACGGCTCATGCCTGGTTTGGCGGAAATTCGCGCGGCGCCTGGGCAACCTGTCCGTTGACCGAAAACGGTTTTGTACGGATCGTGGCAAACCCGGGCTACCCCGGGCGCCGCACGACGGGCGCCGATGCGACGGGGCGCCTGAGAAAATTCTGCGATACCGAAGACCACGAGTTCTGGGCCGACTCACTATCTCTTCGCGACCGCCGGCACTTCACCGCCGGGACGATTCGAGGCTACCGCCAGATCACGGACATCTATCTCCTGGCATTGGCAACAGCAAATGACGGCGTGCTGGTTACCTTTGACGATTCGATTCCGGCTTCAGCGGTTCCAGGAGCCGGCCCTGACCGCCTTATGGTTCTCAGACCGGAGAAATAGTCATTTTCCGAGTCCCGCCCGGTCAGCATTCGAACAGGGAACCCTGTTCAAAGGGGATGTCGGGGGACCGGTTGGTGGCGATGATGTTCCTGGTTCGGTCCGGAAAGAATTCGGTGCGCGGGTCGGGTGAAGGGAACGACTCGTCTTCCGGCGGCTCCCAGCCGTCGTCCTCCGCGACGCAGGTTGTCTTGGCGAACCTGCCTGCCGGATTCGACAGCGAACCGCGCCCCTTGATGACGCGTTTATCGTTCACGGGGAGACGCGGCCCGCACCTGTCTTCTTTCATGTTCCACTTGATAATTCCTTTGTTTGTCCGACAGATGACCAAATAATACTGTTATTATAAACAGTATTATAGATGAACGTGCCGGACGCCGTTGGAGAAGTTTCAGCGGAAACATTTTCGGGCGGCGGCTCCAATGCGGTGCCTCCGCCGCCCCGAGACTTGCGGATTCAGTCCAGCATGTGCGTGAGCAGACCGTCCGCCAGCTTGGGTTCGAACCAGGTGGACTTTGGGGGCATCAGCCGGCCGGCATCGGCGACCGCCATGAGTTGTTCCATGCGCGTGGGGAAGAGCGAAAACGCGGCTGCGGCGCGGCCGTCCCGGACGCGGCGCTCCAGTTCCCGCGGTCCGCGAATGCCGCCGACGAAATCCACGCGGGGGTCCGTTCGCGGGTCGCCCATGTTCAGGAGCGGTCCGAGGATGCGGTCGTGCAGCAGGCTGACGTCCAGTGACGCCACCGGGTCTCCATCGGGCAATGACGCTGAAGGCGCCGCGAGCCGGTACCATTTCCCGTCCAGGAACATGCCGAACGCCGCCGGTTCTTCGGGCGTGACCGGCTCGGCTGCGGATTCGACCTCGAGGCTGCCTGTCAGCCGGCCCAGGAATTCGGCTGCGCTCGATCCGTTCAGGTCTGCGACGACGCGGTTGTAGCCCAGGATTCGTAACTCGTCGTGGGGGAATGCGACGCTGAGCAAATAGTCCGAACTCTCCGCGGCAGACAGGCCGTTACCGCGTAATTCGGCCGCTACCCGGGCGCCCGCGGCCGAACGATGATGTCCGTCCGCGATGTACAGGGCGTCCATGGCGTTGAACGCGGCGGATACGGCGTCGATCCGTTTCGTGTCCGCGATGCGCCACACGGTGTGCATCACGTCGTGTTGACCCGTCGCTTCGAACAGCGCCGGCCCGGCCGTGACCTCGTCGATCAGGACCCGCAGGTCGTCCCGCGCGCGATACGCGCTCAACACCGGACCGGTTTGCGCATTCAGGGCAAGCATGTTGCGAACGCGGTCCGTTTCCTTGTCGGGCCGGGTCAGTTCGTGCTTGCGGAACCGGTTTGCCCGGTACGCATCGACCGAGACGGTCAGCGCCACGCCCGTCTGCCGATGCTCGCCCATCCGCATGCGGTAGACGTAATAGCCGGGCGCATCGTCCCGGGTGACCAGTCCAAGCGCCTTGAGCCTGTCGAGATTCTCGGCGCCCTTCGCGTGGACGGCGTCGCTGTAGGGGTCCGTGCCCCGCGGAAGCCCGATCTCCGGACGGGAAACGTGCAGAAAGCTGTTCGGTTGGCCGCGCACGAGCCGGCGCGCCTCTTCCGTGCTGACAACGTCGTAGGGCGGCGCCACGACCGCCATGGCGTGCTCGGCGTCGGGGCGCAGCGCGGCGAAGGGTCTTGCAAGGTTTGGCATTGGCGAATGATAAGGGAACGTAGTGCGGCAGTGAACGCCTGAATCGCGGAATGCGCATCGAATCCCGTTGGCCGCAAATCATGTTCTCGCATAAGCGCCTGCGGTTCGCTATGCTCTCGTGCCCGCGCGGCCATGATGCGGTCCGCGGAAGAACGACCGCTGCGCAGTGGAGACCGGAATGCCGGAGACGATGACGAGGGAACGGCTGTTCGAACTGGTCGGGCAGGAGCTGGCCACGTCGGCCTGGTTCCGTGTGGGACAGGATCGCATCGACCAGTTCGCCGAGGTCACCGAGGACCGCCAGTTCATCCACGTGGACCCGGTTCGGGCCGCGGAGTCTCCTTTCGGTGGGACCATCGCCCACGGGATGCTGACCCTGTCGATGATCGTGTACCTTTGCTCGGACTTCGTGCCCGCCGTCGAGGGCGTGCGCATGGTGGTCAACTACGGTTTCGACCGCGTCCGGTTCGCGGCCCCGGTCAGGTCCGGCAAGCGCATCCGCGCCGTGGTCAGACTGCTGGATGCCAAGGAGCGTTCGGGGCAGATTCTCGTCAAGGTCAAGGTCACGATCAAGGTGGAGGGCGAAACCAGGCCCGCGCTGGTGGCGGAATGGCTGACGATGCACTTTTCCTGACGGGCTGGCACGCTGCAGTCGGAGTTGCGTGGCGCCGGTCGAGCGCAAGGAGGCACTTGCCGCCGCTTGGCAGGTGGCGTGATCGCTGTCCGGGGCGCCGACCGGTCCTAATGCGTCGGCGCCGACACGCCGGACCATAACGTCTCGGCCAGCTCGTCCACGTGCTCCCACCGTCCCCGGTGGATCCACTCCGCGACCGCCGCAAGGACATCCGGGTAGTTGGCCGGAGGTGGGTTGGGCTGGCTGGCCCAGTCCGCTACGGCTCCGGCGCTCAGCCGGCGGACCACGGTTGCCAGGCCCAGTTGCTTCAGCGCCAGCGCGTTGGACTCCTGTTCCGTCTGCTGGGTGAGCGGTTTGGTGAGTATCTTCTTGCCCAGGTGCAGCGCCTCGCTGATGAAGGTGAAGCCGGTGTTCGCGATGACCCCGCGGCAGCCAGCCAGGTCCGCGACGAACGCCTCCCGGTTCAGCGGCCTGAGCGCCACGTTGCCTTCTTCCCGTGGCGCGCCGACGCGGCAGTAAAACCGGAACCTGTGGCCCCGGACCGCGTTCAGGGTGCGAACCATCTCGGTGACGGACTCGAACGGCATGTAGACCAGGAAGTGCCCGCCCCCGGTCCCGTGCCGGCTCAACTCCTCCAGGCTGACGGTGGGCGGCAGGATGGGCCGGTCGAAGTGGTGCCAGTGCATGCCCAGCGGGATCGAAGCGGGCGCAAAACACTTCATCACCATGCGATTGAACAGGTTCGGGCCCGCGACCGGCACGCTCCGGTGCGCGAACGCATACAGATGGCCGATGCCGATGCTGGGAATTCCGCGCAGCCAGCCAATCCGCGCCGTGATGGGCTCGTAGTCGGTCACGATCAGGTCAACTCCGGTGGTATCGAACGCGTAGATGTCCCGCTCCATTTCGCCGAAGCGCAACTGCAGCATGGTCGCGAGATGGCTGATTCGGCCGCGCCGCGTGACGAAGGTCAGCCCGCGCCGGGTCGTGCAGGGCGTGAAGACCGGGTCCAGCCATTCGGGGTCCAGCGGCGTGCCGCTGAACAGGATGTGCACGTCGTGGCCGCGCGCCTTGAGCGCGGACACCATGGGTCTGGCCCTGGTGATGTGTCCGCGGCCGGTGGTCTGGACGCCGTAGAGTATCCGCATCAGCCGCTGGCGGCCCGGCGATCCTCGCTGTGCTCGACGCCTTGCGGTGTCCGGCTGCCTTCCCGGTCCAGACTCTGCTCCTTCGTCCACCTGGACGAAGCGTAAATCTTGCTTCGGTCGCAGCGGTTCTTGTGGCGCTCGGCGATGTCGACGATCTCCGCCAGCAGGCCGTCGTCGAGGGTGGTGGGGTTCAACCCGAGTTCAAGGAATTTTCGGTTGCGAATTCGCAAGGTGTTCTCGGCCTGTTCCTTTCTTGGATTGGCGTAGAAGCGAATATCGGCCCCGGTCAGTCGGGACACCTTGCGGGCCAACTCCAGCAGCGTATGCGTCTCGGTCGCCTGGTTGAAAATCTCCACGCGTTCGCCGGCGGCGGGAGGATTTTCCACGGCCAATTGTATGCATCGCGCCGTGTCGCGTATGTGGATGAACGCGCGCGTCTGACCGCCCGTGCCGTAAATGGTCAGCGGATGACCGATGGCGGCCTGCATCAGGAAGCGGTTGAGCACCGTGCCGTAGTCGCCGTCGTAGTCGAAGCGGTTGACGAGGGCGTCGTCCAGCTCCGTCTCGGGCGTCTGCGTGCCCCAGACGATGCCCTGGTGCAGGTCGGTGACGCGCACGTTGTCGTTGCGGTTGTAAAAATAAAACAGCAGCGCATCCAGGGTCTTGGTGGTGTGGTAGACGCTGCCCGGATGCGCGGGGTAGAGGATTTCGATCTCCTGCTGGCGGTCCGGCCCGACATCCACCTTGACGTTCAGGTAGCCCTCGGGCACGGCGATACCCGCCGTGCCGTAGCCGTAGACGCCCATGGTTCCCAGGTGCACGAGGTGCACGTCCAGCCCCGATTCGACGATGGCGCAGAGCACGTTGTGCGTGCCCGGCACGTTGTTTTCCACGGTGTACCGTTTCTTTTCGGCCGATTTCATGGAGTACGGCGCGGCCCGCTGTTCGGCGAAGTGCACGATCGCGCGCGGCCGCTTCTCTTCGATCAGGTCGAGCAGGGCCTGGAACTCGGTGGCGATGTTGATGGGATGGAAGTCCATCTGGCGCCCGGTCACCCGTTCCCAGGCGGCGATGCGCTCGTCGGTGGAGCGGATGGGCGTCAGGGATTCGCACCCCAGTTCTTCGTCGATTCGCCGCCTGGAGAGATTGTCGACGATACTGACTTGATACCCCGCCGCGGACAGGCGCAACGCCGTCGGCCAGCCGCAAAACCCATCCCCTCCCAGGACAAGAACGTTTTCAGACACCAGGATGCCCTCCTTCTTTCAGGCGACGCACAAGCATAACTGCTAAAACTGCCATTAAAATGTCATCGGCACAACGCTGAGTCTGGTTTTCGATGGGCTTGATTCTCGATTTCGGCTATCTGCTCGGCGTTCTGGCGGGGATGCCCTGGTTCCTTTACCGGATTACCGTGAGAGGCGACTGGCGCAGCATTCCGCGCAGGCTCGGATTCGCCCAACCGCCGCCGGCCAGGGGCAGCATCTGGCTACATGGTTCCTCCGCCGGCGAGATTTCGCTCCTGCGGCCATTGATCAGGCGCCTGAATTCAGAGTACCCGGCCGCGCCCATCGTGATTTCAGCCTATTCCTCGACCGGGTTCGCGGCGGCGCGGAAGAACTATCCGGATGCGCGGGTGATTTTCTTCCCATTGGACCTGAGTTTTGTCGTGCGCCGTTTCCTTCGCCGGTACGACCCGCGGCTGGTGGTCATCGTTGAATCGGATTTCTGGCCGAACTTCCTGCGTTCAGCGCGGCAGCGGGCCATCCCCGTGACGGTCATCAACGGCAAGATGTCGGAAAGGACCTGCCGGATCCACGCCCGCACGCGGTTGATTCCCCGGTTGCTCCGAGAGATGCCGTTGATTGCCGTGCAAAGCGACGCCCACGCTTCGCGCTTCAGCGGCCTGGGCGTTCCCGCGGCCCGCGTTGCAGTCACGGGGAACATGAAGTACGACCTGTCGGCGTCCGACGGGCCGCCTTCGGTCGATTCGCGGCAAGCGTTGAACTACGAGCCGCAGGACGCGGTCATCATCGGCGGTAGCCTCCGCGACGGCGAGAATAGGGTCATGGCCGAGTGCTACCGGTCGCTCGTGAACGGGAGCCCGCGGCTCGGGCTCATCCTGGTGCCGCGCTATCCCACGGACGCCGCCCGCATCCAGTCGGACCTTGAAGCACGGGACCTGAAGGTCGTACGCAAGTCGGAAGTCGATGCCGGCCGCGCGGCGGCGCCCGGCTGCGGGGGCGTGTTGCTGGTGGATTCGGTGGGCGAGCTGCGGTCGCTGTACGGGGCCGCCGACATCGCCTACGTGGGCGGCAGCCTGTTCGCCAGGGGCAGCAACCGGGGCGGCCACAACGTGATCGAACCGGCGATACAGGGTGTTCCAGTGCTCTTCGGGCCTCACCACTTCAGCTTTCGCGACACGGTCGATGACCTGTTGGCAGCGAAGGCGGGTATCGAAGTCGGCAACCCGGAGGCGTTGTCCGAGGCGCTCAAGCGGCTATTGAAGGACGAAGGGCGCCGCCATCGGATGGGCCGCCGTGCCCGTGAGGCCATTCTGCGCCGTCAGGGCGCTACCGGGCGCAATTACGAGTTACTGGCCCCGCATCTGGAAGCGCTGACCGAACGGCGGGCGTCGCCGCCTCCCGCGCTGTGGAGCGTGGCCGTCTGTTTCCTGCTTCCCTATGCGCTGTTCAATCTGGTTCGGCGCGGTCTGCGATACCCGGCGTACTGGTCCCGCTGGCCGGAGCGGTTCGGTTACGGTGCGTCCGTCGGAGACGGCAAGAGCATCTGGGTCCACGCCGTCTCGGTGGGCGAGGTGCGTTCCGCGGCGCAACTCGTGAACGAATTGGGGCGGCGCTTTCCCGACTACCGCCTGATGGTGACCACGGGAACCCCCACGGGTTCCGAGCAGGTCAGGGAGTTGTTTGCGGATCGCGTCAGCCACTCCTACGTACCCTACGATCTCCCCGGGGCCGTGCGCAGATTCATGGACAGGGTGAAGCCCGAGTTCGCCATCGTCGCCGAAACGGAACTCTGGCCCAACCTGTTCGGCGAATGCGGCAAGCGGGGAATCCCGCTGTTCCTGGTCAATGTGCGCATCTCCCCGGATTCGCTGCGGCGGTACAAGCGCGTCCCGGTGGCAACCAACGCCATGCTGGCGAACGCGCATCTGCTGTGTGCCCAGTCCCGGGACGATTCGGGGCAGCTTGAGGATCTCGGCGTTTCAAGACATCTGATCCATGTCACCGGCAACCTCAAGTTCGATGCGCCGGTGGAGGAATCGGTGCTTGCTGAAGGTGCGCGGTTGCGCAGGCAATGGGGACGCGATCGCTTTGTGCTGATCGCCGCGAGTACGCACCCGGGCGAAGAGCGGCAAATCCTTGCGGCATTCGGCAGGCTCAAGGCGAGCTTTCCGGATCTTCTGCTGGTTGTGGTTCCGAGGCATCCGGAACGTTTCACGCGCGTCTCCAGGCTCTGCCGGCGAATGGGTCACAGCGTCGTGCGCCGTACCGGGCACATCGGAGAGTTGGCCAGGGATGTGGACATTGTGGTCGGCGACACCATGGGGGAATTACAGAAGCTCTACGCCGCCTCGGACGTTGCCTTCGTCGGCGGCAGCCTGGTCGAGGTGGGTGGACACAACATCCTGGAGGCCTGCGCCGTGGGTGTCCCTGTCATTTTTGGGCCACATATGTTTCAGGCCGAGGAGATCGGCGCCATGGCGCTGGAACGGGGGGCCGCGAGGAGGGTCACCGACGTTGCCAGCCTGACGGATGCGATCCGGAGTTTTATCGAGGAGCCCGAGCTTCTTGAGAAAGCTGCAGTGGCTGCAAGAGCGCTCGTGGCAAATAACCGCGGTGCGCTGGATCGGACCTTGGGGCTCATCGATAATAGTCTGAAAAAAGTACGGAACGTCCCCCTTGGTAAGGCTGCGCAGTGACAGTGTCGCATGCTCCCGATCCAGTTTTTTTGAATTGGATGTGTTATCCGAAGGCGTACTGTAGTAGAGTTGCGTGCGAATATTGCTTTTTTGTTACAGTTGCGCTTTAGCGACAGGTAATTCAAAGAATCGATTGAATCACAATGATTCCGTCCAAAGTCGTATTTGGCGAACTGTCGGCAGCGGCACGCGCTCTCATGAATGTTGGAACCTATCCCATGGCCAGCGCCCTGCTGGCCGCTCCCGAAGAAATCTTGTCACCGCCGAGTCGATTCTCACCAAGGGTTGATCGGCGTCGCTCATTTGTTTCCTGTACGCAACTCTAAGGAGGGTTGATTCAATGAAATCCATCAGACCATCGAAGATGGCGACTGTCTTGATCGGCATATGTTGTGCCGCACCCACGGCGCAGGTTCTTGCGCAGGCAATGCTCGAAGAAGTCGTGGTTACGGCCAGGCGATACGAGGAGAGCATCACGGATGCCCCCGTTGCGGTCGCTGTCATGACCGACGAGTTTCTGCGGGAGAACCGGGTCGACACCATTCAGGACATTCTCGAGCTGACGCCTGGCGCCAACTGGGGCCAGTTTGCCAAGGCGCAGCCCAGCCTGGCATTGCGCGGACTTAACGGAGGCTCCCCCGGCAACGCCAGTCTCGAGCATTCCGTTTCAATCGTCATGGACGGCGTCCCGGTAACCAAGCCCTTCATGATGACGGTCCCCGTTTACGATGTGCAGCGTGTTGAGGTTCTGCGTGGGCCTCAGGGTACGGCCTTCGGCCGCAACGCGACGCTGGGGCTGATGAATTTCATTACCGCGCGCCCGAGCCAGGAATTTTCGAGCAATATCGACATCACCGCCGGTTCGCTCGACCTCGGTGGAGTCAGCGGTCACGTCAACGGCTCGTTGGGGGAGAACGTTTCCGGTCGAGTGGCGTTCCATCGTCAATACACCGGCGGTTCTGTCGAGGACGAGAATACCGGCGAGCTGATCGAATATTTCGACAATACGTCCCTTCGCGGCTCACTGCTGATCGAACCCAGTGACAACTTTTCGGCGTATATCAAGGCCGAACTCATCACGGATGAGGAGTTTCCGACTACTCGAACGGGCAAGGTGGAGGGCGCACCGTGGCTCAATGCCAACTACGGTAACTACTCCGTCAATCCGGACACCTGGAAAGGCAGTCTTGCTCCGGCCCGGGGCGACCCGTGGATAGTGGAAAGGGACATGCAATTTCTTACCGCCGAATTGGTCTGGGCGTTGGACAACGAGCGTTCAGTGACCTGGATCAGCGGTTATCAGACCGGCGACCACTATTCGAATTCGGATGCCTTCGGTACGCCGTTCAACCTTCGCGAACAGGCTGTCTGGAACGACGCCAATGTCTTCTCACAGGAAGTTCGAATCGACAACCAGGCGAGCGCCGACCGCCTGCGCTGGGTGGCCGGAGCCTTCTACCAGACAGACGAAGAGCACCGCGTCGAGAGAAACGAGACGGAGCCGTTGTATGGCCCGTGCAATGCGATCGACCCGCTCAATTGTTTCAGGAACTCCACGCTTTACACCGATGCCGTAAACGAGAGTCAAGTCACCGGATTGTTCGGAGAAATCAACTACGATCTCAGTGAATCATTCATATTGGCCGTCGGTGGACGTTACTCGACCGATGCCCGCGACCTCGATTTCGAGACCTATGGTTACGGCGGCGCCATGGGCCTGGGCGGTATCGGGCTGGGCAATCCCGACCCGACTCGCGATTGCGCACGGCCGGAGTCCCGGGAAGGTCTGCCGGCAGGCCAGTGCGGAACCGAACAGAATCCGGTCGGCTTCAATGCGACCAAGAGCGAATCCTGGAGCCAGTTCTCGCCCAGAATCAGCCTGACCTGGGCCGCCAACGACAACAACAACATTTATGCCTTGTACTCGCAGGGCTTCAAGGCCGGCGGGTTCCAGCACGACGCGCGCGCGCCCAGCAATCTCGACGTCGTTCTCGACGCCGAGACTTCAATCAACCTTGAACTGGGTTGGAAGGGGCAGTACGACAATTTTATCTTCGCGCTGACAGCGTTTAACCAGGAGCAAAGAGACCTTCATACGGGCAACCTCGTACTTGTCGGCTCGTCCCAGTCCAATCTGCTCGTGAATTCCGAGGGTGTCGAGAACACCGGTCTGGAATTCGAATGGACATGGGCTGTCACGGAGGGTTTCACGTTTGGCGGAGCCATCGCGTCATACGATCCGCAATTCCTGCCCGGGTCGCAGATTGCGGCGACCTTTAACGCGAGTACGGGTGAGTTCGCGAATAACGGTGAAGATGTCTCGGGACGGCGCCCCGGGAATGCCATTGATCAGGCGGCCAATCTCTGGGCAACTTACGACTGGCAAATGGCCAATGGCGGAAGCTGGAGAATTCGCGCCGATCTGCGGCATCGCGGCGACGTCTGGGGTCAGACCAGAGCGCACGAACGTGCGGCCAGGAGTACGTACACCGGTGAGCTCTATAATCTGCGCCCGGTGCTGAACAAGACTGCCCTGCGTCTGGCGTATACTTCACCCAACGAGAATTGGGGCTTCTCCATATGGGGTAGAAACCTGGATGACAAGCCGGATTATCTCAACTTCGGTCCCGGCTTCGGTTACGTCTTTGTGACACTCGACAATGGCGGACAATTCTTTAACAACAACGGAGCCGTTCTGGTTTCACGCGCCCGGCCCGTGGGCAAGACTGGCCGCCGTCAGATAGGTGCTACTGTGAGTTTCAGCTTCTAGACCAGGTTTGGTAATTGACCGGAAAAGGGCCCGCAAGGGCCCTTTTTCGTGGGCGCCCTGTTCATCGAGTCCCTCAGGCCACGCTCGCAAGAGACAGTTCGGAGTCGCCACGAATTTTTCCGTCCTTGGAGCCTGCGCCGTAGGAATTCGCGAAAGCGAAAATTCGCTATCGCCGTCGCTTCGGTTGATCGATTGAGGAGAATATTGGGTTATATTTGACGAAATCGAGCGGTCGAAGGGGCGGATGAGAGCGGATTTGCAGCCGTGAATTCCTACGGCGCAGGCTCCTTGCTCTCTTTCACAGGTATCTGGTCGCTTGATGCTATCGTACCGTCGATGAGTGCACGAAAATCACTTGCTTTGGTGCCGACTGCGTCTTTTTTGGCGCTTGCGGCATTTGGGCAAGCGTACGGCTACGGCGCCGACGGCCATCGAATTGCCGGCCTGATCGCCCAGGATCGCCTTTGCACGGCGGCGGAGCAGGAAGTCCTGTCCCTTGGGCAGGGCCAGGGACTGGACGACCTGGGGCTGTGGGCGGACTGGATTCGCGGGGAAGCCGAGTGGCAGCATTCCGCTCCCTGGCACTACATGAACATCCCCGACGGAGAACTTCTGGAGGATTACCGGCATCCTCCGGAAGGCGACGTTCTGTGGGCGATCGGTCATTTCGGCGACCTATTGCGGGCTACCGACAGGCCCTCCGGCGAGCGCCGCGACGCGCTGCGTTTTCTCGCTCACTTCCTGGTGGATCTCCACCAGCCGCTGCACGTGGGGCGGGAGTCGGACCGCGGAGGCAACCGGATCGAGGTCGATCCGGGGACCGGCGAGCCGGTCAGCCTGCATCGTTTCTGGGATACCGAAGCCGTCGCCCTGGCGGGACTCGACGTTGAAGAATACGCCCGAAGCCTGGCAGGCCCGATCGAAGCGAGTGCCGAAGCGTGGGAGCGGGATACGCTCCTGGATTGGGCGCGTGAGAGTCAGGCGCTGCGTCCCGTCGTTTACGATTTCGGCGGCCGCGGCGATCGCCTGAGCCCCGGATACCTTCAGAACGCCGAGCGCATCACCCGCTTGCGGCTCGCTCAGGCGGGAGTGCGCCTGGCTGCGGAGATCAACCGGGCGTTGTGCGGCCCGGCCGACGCATCGCCGTAACCATTTGCAAGTCACGCATCTTCGCCATGGTTGCGGGAAACCCGCAGCGGTGGCCTGGCGTCGGTTCGCCGTCATCGGAGCATGTCGTCGGAGCGCGGGGCTTGGCCGCCGCGCCGCTTCAGGACGCGAAGCCCTGCTTCAATATCCGCCTCCGACCTTCGTGCGGCGAAGAACTCGGCGGTTTTCAGCGCGGACACTTTCTCGGCGACTGCCATGGCGACGAACTGATTGATACTCGTGCCTTCCTCTCGGCTGATCTCCGCAACAGCGTTCTTCAGCGAAGCGGGCAGCCGCAATGGGTAGGTGCTGATTTTTTTCATGGTGAAATCCTCCGAAGCGCCTCTTGGGGACGCAGCAATTCGATACCGAAGCGGGTGGCGGCGTCGCCGAAGTCTCGCCGGTTGAACGTCACCAGCGCGTCGGCAAACTCGTTGATAGCCGTCTCAAGCACCATTTCGTCCGGCAAGATACTTCTCCGCGTCCAGCGCCGCCATGCAGCCGGATCCCGCCGAGGTGACGGCCTGCCGGTAGATGGGGTCGGCCACGTCGCCCGCGGCGAACACGCCCTCGACACTGGTTGCGGTGGCCATGCCCGTGTCGCCCGGGTCAAGGACGATATAGCCGCCCTCCATCTCCAGTTGCCCCTCGAAGATGCCCGTGTTGGGCGTGTGGCCGATGGCGATGAATACGCCCTGGGCCTCGACCTCCCGCATTCCACCGTTGCGAACGTAATTGAGCCGGACTCCGGTGACGCCGTCGCCGTCGCCCAGCACCTCTTCCAGCACATGGTCCCAGAGAATCGTGACGTTTTCGCTCTCGGTCTTGGCGATCAGCCGGTTGGCGAGAATCTTCTCGGCGCGAAATTGATCGCGCCTGTGCACGACGCTTACATGAGAAGCGATGTTCGAGAGATACAGCGCCTCCTCCACCGCCGTGTTGCCGCCGCCGATCACCGCCACGGGCTGGTTCCTGAAGAAAAAGCCGTCGCAGGTGGCGCACGCCGACACGCCCTTGCCCTTGTAGGCTTCCTCCGACGGCAGTCCCAGGTACTTCGCCGATGCCCCCGTGGCGACGATCAGGGCGTCGCACGTGAACACGCCGAGTTCGCCGACCAGCCGGAACGGACGTTGCGCGAGTTCCACGGAGACGATCTGGTCGTAGATCAGCCGGGTGCCGAAGCGTTCCGCATGCAGCCGCATGCGCTCCATCAGCTCCGGGCCCTGGACGCCGTCATTGTCGCCCGGCCAGTTGTCCACGTCCGTGGTGGTGGTCATCTGGCCGCCGACTTCGATGCCGGTGACGATGACCGGCTCAAGCGCGGCGCGGGCCGCGTAGACGGCGGCAGTGTAGCCGGCCGGTCCGGATCCCAGAATGATCAGTTGATGATGTTCGGCGGTCATGTCGTCTCCCTGAGCCGCCGGTTGGCGGATGCGCGTATGGTACTCAAGGATGATGGTGTCGTCCCGATGGCGACCCGATCGGGCCAGTCGCCGGAAGAATGCGCATGCGATGAGGGATCGTCCGACGTCACTCGGTGGTTGGCCGGTCCGTTGCAATTTCGATGCCGAACAGGTGTCCTTCGATGCGGGCAGTGCGGCGGTCGATGCTGTTGATACGCGCGCGAATGTCGTCGAATTGAGCGTTGATCTCGGCGCGCAAGCTCTCGTGTTCGCCGCGCATGCTGACATGTTCGGCGCGCAAGCTGTTGTGTTCGGCGTGCATTTCGGCGCGCAGGCTTTCGTGTTCGCCGCGCATGCTGACATGTTCGGCGCGCAAGCTTTCGTGTTCGGCATGCATTTCGGCGCGCAAGCTGTCAATTCCGGCGCGCATTTCCGCGCGCATTTCGGCGTGCTCGAATTGCATCAAGGCGGCCAGCGCGGCAAACGCCAGCACGACGGTACAGATAACTGCGACGGTTTGACGCCACTCATTCATCGACTTGCTCATCCCGCGCACCATGATCATCCAGAAAACGATACCATTATCCGAGTGGGCCGTGCGAACGCGCCACTTGTATATCTGCCCGAAGTTGCCATATTCGGAAGGGTGCCGGTGGGAAAGGATGCGGATCCCGCGCGGAGCAACCGCACATCGGCGACGAGCGCAAGCTTCGGCGTAGGGGCGTGTATGGCGCCTACCCGCGCCGCGGCCGCCCCATTATTGCCACAAGCCGCAAAATTGGGCAGTCTTGCCAACTTGTTGGAGTCCGCTGGCCCGCGTGTGCCCTGAGTGCGCGACGTCCGGCGGTCCCGGGAATTACGGTTTTACTCCGGGCCGACGGCGAGGGAGGCTGCCGAATGGCTGATTTTCTGTTTACTTCCGAATCTGTGTCCGAAGGCCACCCGGACAAGATGTGCGACCAGATCTCCGATGCGGTCCTGGATGCCGTGCTCGCCAGGGATATCGACGGCCGCGTGGCCTGCGAGACGCTGACCAAGACCGGGCTGGTGTTGGTGGCGGGAGAGATCACCACCAGCACCTACGTGGATGTCGAGGGCATCGTCCGCGACACGGTGACCCGGATCGGCTACGACGATTCCAGGCTCGGGTTCGACGGCAACACCTGCGCGGTGATGAACGAGCTGGGCGAACAGTCCGCCGACATCGCCCGGGGCGTGAACCGGGCGCGGCCGGAAGAGCAGGGCGCCGGCGACCAGGGGCTCATGTTCGGCTATGCCAGCGACGAGACCGACGAATTAATGCCGGCGCCCATCGTCTGCGCCCACCGGCTGGTTCGGCGCCAGGCGGACGTTCGCCGCGCCGGCGCGCTGAAGTGGCTGCGGCCGGACGCCAAGAGCCAGGTGACCATGCGCTACCGAAACGGCCGGCCCGCCGGGGTGGAGGCTGTGGTGTTGTCCACGCAGCATGACGAACTGGACGAGGCGGGCATCTCCTTCGGGCAACTGAAGGAGGCGGTGATGGAGGAGATCATCAAGCCGGTGCTGCCGGAGAAGTGGCTGGACGCCCGCACGAAGTACCATATCAACCCCACCGGGCGGTTTGTCACCGGCGGGCCCATGGGCGACTGCGGCCTGACCGGGCGCAAGATCATCGTCGATACCTACGGCGGCATGGCCCGGCACGGCGGTGGGGCGTTCTCGGGCAAGGATCCATCCAAGGTGGACCGGTCGGCGGCCTACGCCGCGCGCTACGTGGCGAAGAACGTGGTCGCGGCGGGCCTGGCGTCGCGTTGCGAGATACAGGTCTCCTACGCCATCGGCGTGGCCGAACCGACGTCCATCTCCGTGGAAACCTTCGGCACGCACGCCGTGGACGAGGCCCTGATCGAGAGGCTGGTCACGGAGCAGTTCGACCTGACGCCGTACGGGATACAGCAGATGCTCGACCTGCTGCGCCCGATCTACCTGAAGACGGCCGCCTACGGCCACTTCGGCCGCGAAGAACCGGACTTCACGTGGGAGCGCACCGACCGGGCCGAGGCGCTCAAGGACGCGGCCGGGGCGGCATCCGTGCGCACGGCGTAGCCGCGGCCCGGCGTAACCGCGAGCCCCGTAACCGCGAGCCCGCCGCCCGTCATGTCTGCCCTGATCTGCGGCTCCATCGCCTACGACACCATCATGGTGTTCGACGACTCGTTCAGGAAGCACATACTTCCCGATCAGATTCATATCCTCAATGTCGCCTTCCTGGTTCCCGAGCTGCGGCGCGAATTCGGCGGCTGTGCCTTGAACATCGCCTACAACCTCAGGCTGCTGGGCGAGGAACCCATCCCCATGGGAACCGCGGGACAGGACTTCGAACCCTATCGGGAGTGGCTTCGGTCCCAGGGCATCCGCCGCGACCGCATCAGGGTGATCGAGGACCTGTACACGGCCCAGATCTACATCACCACGGATATGGACGACAACCAGATTACGGTCGTTCACCCGGGCGCCATGGAGCACTCCCACCTCAACCGCGTGGAGGATGCGCCGGAAGCGACCATCGGCATCCTGTCCCCCGACGGGCGTGAAGGCATGGTGCAGCACGCCGCGCAGTTTGCGGGGGCGGGAGTCCCGTTCATTTTCGATCCCGGCCAGCAACTCCCGCTGTTCTCGGGTGAGGAATTGCGGCGGTTCATGGAGCAGGCCACCTGGGTCACGGTGAACGACTACGAATGGCACCTGCTGAAAAGCCGGACCGGCTGGGACGAAGAGATCGTGGAGGAGCGCGTCGATGCGCTCATCGTGACCCGTGGCGGTGAGGGATCGACGATTCACACGGGCGGCGAGCGTATCGACATTCCCGCCGTAAAGCCACGGAGCATCACTGATCCGACGGGGTGCGGGGATGCCTACCGCGCGGGCCTCCTGTACGGACTCCTGCACGGCTTCGACTGGCTCACCACCGGGCGCGCCGCAAGTCTGATGGGCGCCATTAAGATAGAATGCCACGGTACCCAGAACCATCGATTCACTCTGGATGCGTTCGAGCAACGGTTTCAGGACAGCTTCGGCTGCCCGCTGGCGTAAAGGGTCGGCGCCCCAGGCAGCATTATTTCAGGAGCCTCGGGGAACGAGGTGTCTGGCGTTTCAGGGAGCAAGACTTCGGGCGCCTCGAAAAGCGAGGCTTCGGGAGTCTCAGGGAGCAGGACTGATGAGTGTAAGCAACCGGGTAGTGGCCATCGGCTCGTCCGAGGGCGATCACCGGATCAAGGACATCGGCCTGGCCGACTTCGGCCGCCGGGAAATCGAGCTGGCCGAGCACGAAATGCCCGGGTTGATGGCGGTGCGCGAGGAATTCGGCGCCTCGCGGCCGCTGGCGGGCGCGCGGATCACCGGCTCCCTGCACATGACCATCCAGACGGCGGTGTTGATCGAGACCCTGGAAGCGCTGGGCGCGGAGGTGCGCTGGGCGAGCTGCAATATTTTTTCCACCCAGGACCACGCTGCGGCCGCCATTGCTGCCAACGGAACGCCGGTGTTTGCCGTCAAGGGCGAGACTCTGGAAGAATATTGGGAGTACGTCGACCGAATCTTCACCTGGCCGGATGCCGACGGGCCCAACGTGATCCTCGACGATGGCGGCGACGCCACGCTGTTCGTGCACCTGGGATACCAGGCCGAGGAGGATCGCTCGGTGCTGGACAGGGCGCCGGAGACCGAAGAGGAGCGCGTGTTGCTCGCCGCGGTGCGCCGCTCCGTCGAGCGCGATCCGGAGCGCTTTCACCGCATGGTGCCGGGCATTCTCGGGGTGAGCGAGGAAACCACCACCGGCGTCCATCGCCTCTACCAGATGCTGGAACGCGGCGAGTTGCTGTTCCCGGCGATCAATGTCAACGATTCGGTCACCAAGTCCAAGTTCGACAACCTCTACGGCTGCAGGCACTCGCTCGTGGACGGTATCATGCGCGCCACCGATGTCATGCTCGCCGGCAAGGTGGCGGTCGTTGCCGGTTACGGCGATGTGGGCAAGGGCTGCTGCCAGTCGCTCAAGGCCCAGGCGGCGCGGGTCATCGTGACGGAAATCGATCCCATCTGCGCGCTGCAGGCCGCCATGGAAGGTTACGAGGTCATGACCATGGACGATGCCTGCAGGATCGCCGACGTGGTGGTGACGGCCACCGGCTGCGTCGACGTGGTGACCGCCGAGCACATGGAGCGGATGAAGAACAATGCCATCGTCTGCAACATCGGGCACTTCGACAACGAGATCCAGGTGGACCTCGTCCGCCACCATCGGTGGCTCGAGATCAAGCCCCAGGTCCACAAGATCACTTTCCCGGACGGGCACAGCATCATTCTCCTCGCCGAAGGGCGGCTGGTGAACCTGGGCTGCGCCACCGGCCATCCGAGCTTCGTGATGTCCAACAGCTTCACCAACCAGGTGCTGGCGCAGATCGAGCTGTTCGGCAATCCGGACAAGTATCCGCTCGGGGTCTATACGCTGCCCAAGGAACTGGACGAGAAAGTGGCCCGGCTGCACTTGGGCAAGCTCGGTGTCGATCTCGAGCTGTTGTCGCAGCGCCAGGCGGACTACCTTGGCGTGCCGGTGGAAGGCCCGTACAAACCGGAGCATTACAAGTATTGATTCGCCGCGCGTGTTCATGCACCGCCGGGTGCTGATGCACTGTCGCGGCATCGCGTCGCGAACAGGGCAGGTCCTGTAGTGAAGCGAACAGCCACGCTCGCCGGATTCCTTGCGGCTCTTGCGCTGGGCCTGGGGCTTGCCGCCGCCGGCCAGCCTCCCGAAATCTGCTGGACGGCCGGCGTCACGCTGCTGTGCGCGGTGTGGTGGATCACCGAAGCGATTCCCATCCCGGTCACGGCGCTGGTGCCCTTCGCCGTCTTTCCCCTCGTCGGCGTGCTCACGCCCGCGCAGGTGGGGCAGGCCTACGGGAGCCCGCTGATCCTGCTCTACCTGGGCGGGTTCATGCTGTCCACCGCCATGGAGAAGAGCGGCGCACACCGGCGCCTGGCGCTGGGCATGGTCAACGTTTTCGGCGGGTCCGGGGATCGCGGCGTGGTGTTCGGCTTCATGGCGGCGGCGGCGTTCCTGAGCATGTGGATATCCAACACCGCCACCAGTCTCATGCTCCTTCCCATTGCGCTTGCGACCCTGGAGAACGTCCAGTCGCGGCGCCTGAAAATCGGCCTGCTGCTGGGGATTGCGTATGCCTGCAACGTGGGTGGCATCGGCACGCCCATCGGCACGCCCCCCAACCTGATCTTCATGCAGGTTTTCACCGACACCACCGGCATCGCGCTGGGTTTCGTTGACTGGATGACCTGGGGCCTGCCCGTGGTGATCATCTTCGTGCCGCTGATCGCGTTGTGGGTCACTCGCGGCGTTTCCCGGTCCCGAACCATTGCCCTTCCCGACGTGGGCGCCTGGCGGCCCGAGGAGAAACGGACCCTGGCGGTATTCGCGCTCACGGCGCTGGCCTGGATGACGCGCACCGACCCCTTCGGCGGCTGGAGCACCTGGCTCGATCTGCCCCAGGCCAACGATGCCAGCGTGGCGCTGCTGGCCGTATTGCTCATGTTCCTGATCCCCAGCGGCATGGCGAATGACGGCAACGGCGGCGGGGCCGGCGGCAAGGGCGGGCGCCTGCTGGACTGGGAGACGGCCATCAAGATTCCGTGGGGCATCCTCATCCTGTTCGCCGGTGGGATCTGCATCGCCAACGCGTTCGTGAGTTCGGGTATCAGTCAGATCGTCGGCGAAGCGCTGGGCGCGCTGAGCACCCTGCATCCGCTGCTCGTATTGGCGGTAATCTGCCTGTCGGTCACGTTTCTGACCGAGATTACAAGCAATACCGCCACCACGGCGCTGCTGATGCCTATCCTGGCGGCGGCGGCAGTCGGCTCGGGCGTCGATCCGCGGATGCTGATGGTGCCGGCTGCCATGAGCGCCAGTTGCGCCTTCATGCTGCCCGTCGCCACCGGGCCCAATGCGGTGATATTTGCCTCCGGCCACGTTCCCATTCGGGCCATGGCCCGGGAGGGTCTGATATTGAACCTGTTGGGAGCGGCGGTCCTGAGCGCGGTCTGTTTCCTGATGCTGTAACGTTCGCTGGTACTGACGCCGTGATGGGTTTGCGCCGGGAGGAATTTCATGAGCCTGTTTGAAATCGGGGCCTTTCTGATCGGGCTGTCGGCGTTGTTCGGCTACATCAATCATCGGTACCTGCGCGCCCCGCACACCATCGGCCTGGTTCTGATCGCTCTGGCCGCCTCGCTGGCGCTGCTCGTGATCGAGTCTCTCGTCCCCGCGGCGAACGTCGACACATTGATTGTCGGCGTATTGGGGCGGATCGATTTCCACGAGACGCTGATGCACGGCATGCTGAGTTTCCTGCTGTTCGCGGGCGCCCTGCACGTGGACCTGTTCGCTCTGCGCAGCCGGTACCGCACGATCGGGCTGATGGCGACCGCGGGCACGGCCGTCTCCACGCTTGTCATCGGCGCGGTCACCTGGCTGCTGGCGGGCTGGGCCGGGCATTCGATCCCCTTCGTCTGGGCGCTGGTGTTCGGCGCGCTGATCAGTCCGACGGACCCGGTGGCGGTGTTGGCGCTGTTCCGAACCGTCCCCGTGCCGCCCGCGTTGAAGGGGACGTTGGCGGGAGAGTCCCTGTTCAACGACGGCGTGGGCGTCGTGGTCTTCACCATCCTCGTCGGCGTCGCCGTCCAGGGCGGCGAACCCAGCCTCCTGCATATCGGCGAACTGTTCGCGGTGGAGGTGCTGGGCGGCGTGGTGCTGGGGCTGGTCGCGGGCTACGTCGGCTACCGCGCCATGCACCATCTGGACGAACCGAACCTGGAGGCGCTGATCACCCTGGCGGTGGTCATGGTCTGCTACGCGGCGGCCATCCGGCTGGAGGCCAGCGGGCCCATCGCCATGGTGGTGGCGGGGCTTTTCATCGGCAACAAAGGCATGAAGTACGCGGTGAGCGAGCGTTCCCGAGATTACCTGCAGAAGTTCTGGATGCTGCTCGACGAAATCCTCAATTCCGTGCTCTTCCTGCTCATCGGCCTGGAAGTCCTGATCATCGCGCGGACCGGATTCGATTTCTGGATGGGCGTGCTGGTCATTCCCGTCACGCTGGCCGGCCGCTGGCTCGCCGTATTCCTCTCCATCGCGGCGCTGCGCCGCTGGGAGGCGTTCACCAAGGGCGCGATTCCGGTACTCACCTGGGGCGGGCTGCGCGGCGGCATCGCCGTCGCCCTGGCCCTGTCGCTGCCGGCAAACGAGTTTCGGCCCCTGATACTCCACGTCACCTACGTCGTGGTGCTGTTTTCGATCATCGTGCAGGGGTTGACGGTGACGCGGTTGATTCGGCGCGTGGTTCCGGCGGAGTCGGCGGGAGCCGAGTAATCAGACTTTCTCTTGGGACAGCAAATCGACGCGTATAGCAATTCATTCATGCGGACGCCGTAAAGCGGTGCCGTTTCATTCATCATCAGCACTCAAGGGAGACGGTTACATGGCAAAGTACTGGGTCGTAGGAGCGTCGTGGGGTGGCGTGGATCACCAAGATCAGCTTTTCGTAGAGCAGGGCATGTGGATGCTTGGTTGGGAGGATGGCAAACAGCCAAAGCGGGCGGCCGAAATGCAGCCAGGGGATCGAATTGCAATCAAACGGATGAAAGGGAAACGCCAGACTGGAATTCGCATCTTTCATCTTGGGATCATCAAAGGCGTCATCCTCGATACGAACAAGGTCATCTGCACCGTCAACTGGGTGGCGACAAACCTCGACCGAGACATTTCCGAGAGCCGGGGCTGCTTCCAGTCAGTTCACGGGCCCTATGAGCATGACTCTTGGATTCAGGAAGTCTTCTGTTTGTGAACGAAGCGTTACCCAATCGCCACAGCGACGGCCAACCCTCTTCGCGGCTTGTCTGCCAGTGAGATTGGCCGTTCTGTGCAACGAGTACCTCGCGCGACTACGATGGCAACTTCTGAAAAAGCTGAGGCGCTGATCGGAGAGTTAGCCCGACGACTGAACGACGGCTCCATCGAAATCTACAATGAATGTAGTCTTCAGCACGAATTTGGAATCTTTCTTCGAGAGGAAAAAGTTGCGGAACGAATCCAGTTCGAAAGGAATGTGTCCTATTTTTAGTTTCCACGTTCGTCGTTTACGAAAAGAGAGATTGATATTACGTGCTTCGACTCGTCTCCGACCCGGCAGTTGCGATTGGCGGTTGAACTCAAGTATCCGAGATCGGGTCAATTCCCGGAGCAGATGTTCAGTTTTTGTAAAGACATCGCGTTTTTGGAAGAGATCAAGGTGGCGGGATTCTTTAATTGCCTATTCCTTGCGATCGTTGAACAGCGGCCCTTCTATTCAGGAAATGCTGACGGAATCTATAAGTACTTTCGAGCGGGCGAGCCGCTGAATGGTAAGATCGGGAAGCCAACTGGATTGAGGGACCTAGAGGTGATGATTGAAGGGACGTACGTCATACGTTGGAAAGAACTGGGGGATGGTCGCAAGTATACTTGGGTCAAGGTTAATCTTGACACATAATAGCCTGCTGAAACCGATAAGGTACCCGCTACGTGATTAATCGACGGTTGAAAGTTATCGTTTTATGTTAGGAGAGATGATTGAGCATTTCTATGCGACAAAACGAGGTGTCTAAGCATCAAAAAACACTAGCTGACTTGCAAAAGAAGCTAGCTGATGAGTTAAAGAAGGAGGCGTCGAAAACCGATCAAATAAATCGAATTGAGCGTAGTATTTCCAAGTCAACGCCATTAAGTACATTGCGGTCTAAGCAACAGCAAATCACAAGAGAAATGTCTGCTATAGCAGGTATTCAGAAAAAGAAGGCCGATATTTCCAGAAAGATTGCGGACGCAAATGGAAGATTACATAAGGCACAACAAGCACTGACAAAGGAAGAAGAAAACCAGCGTAAGAAAATTCATGAACTAGAAAGGAAAAGAGAGCACGAACAATTGAATCGACAAAGAGCAATAACTCACGAATTACGCACACAGTATTCGTATAGGCCTATGAAGGATAGGACTCCAACGAGGAACGTGGAATATGATGTATTTATTTCTCATGCAAGTGAAGACAAGGACGAATTTGTAAAGCCGCTAGTGGAAGCATTGCAAAAAGCAGGGTATAAGGTTTGGTACGATGAGTTTACCTTGAAAATCGGCGATAGTCTGAGAAGAAGTATTGATAGTGGTCTAAAAAATTCCAGGTATGGAATTGTGGTTTTTTCAAATGCATTCTTTTCAAAGAACTGGACGCAATACGAAGTGGATGGTTTGGTAACGAGGGAAATGGAAGGCCATAAAGTAATCCTTCCGATTTGGCATTTGGTTTCCAAGACTCAAGTATGTGAATTCAGTCCAACTCTTGCAGACAAAATGGCGATCAATAGCTCCTTATCTACGATTGATGAAATTGTTGCTCAATTAGCGGAAGTACTGGATGAAGAATAAATTCAACACTACCATCAAATCGGATGGCAACAAGCTGCGCCACGCTCTACCTTTTTCCGCCGGTGACGGGCGTCGTTAAGTGAAAGCTTGGAGGAATTGAGAAACGTGAGTATTCGCGAGCAAGGACTCAAAAACGCATTGAGCAATGCACTAGCCGAAAGTCTTGCGTGGAAGGGCTATGAGAAATACCCAAAGTCCGAGAACTCGTATCGGTCAGCATATTTTTGTTATCGGATTGGACTAAATCTCGACCGTGCATTCGAATCCCGCTTCCCGGAACAGTCGCTGAAACGGCTACAGATCGAATTCAACGACGAGGACGAGAAAACGTCTGGAGAATGGCTCCTTGACATTGTTTGGTGTGAAAAAACTTGCGCCGATCCGCCGTCGAATTTCAAATACCCGTCGAAAATCTACGGTGCACTGGAGTGTGAAAGTAGTACTAGAACCAAGGAGTTTTTTACGGATTTCGCGAAGCTGATACACGTGCGTAGCAGCATCAAAATCTATCTTGCCGGAGTGAATCACAAGCACAAAGGCAGGATGACAAAGTACATCGATTTGCGTAGGAGGCAGGCCGCTCAGTTCATTTCCAATACTGGTATTGGTTCCGAGACTGAGGAGTGGTATTTGGCCTTTTGGCCGTCTCCGACGGGCGATGTCAGTAGTTCTTTGTGGGATGACTTGGAAGAGTATCCTTACCCGAACACGATTCACGCATATGCGCTAGAGCGCGGTACCTTCGTAGCGATATGAACGGGCCGTGTCCAACGATAGGTTGCAGGGAGTTGAAGAAATGCGGGCGCACGGTTGGGAACCTGCGGTCGCTCGCCGCGATCAGTCAGGGTCGATTGCATCCGCTCCTATCTGCCGGAGGGTGAGTCGGGCGGCCACCGGCGTGGAAGGATGCCTTAACTCGTATACACTTCCCCAGCCGGAATAGGGAAATCAACCGCTGCAGGACAAGAGGGGCATATTACCCACGAGCAGCATTTGGCAATCCATCGGACCAATTGAATTGAGCAATCCATTCTTCGAAGCCCCGATCCTCAACTCGCCCTACGAGTATCCTCGCCGGCATTGGGAATTGGACGAGACGGGACAGCCGACCCAACAGATCGTCGACAGCCGGAGACGGGCCGAATTCATAACGCCGATACCGAAGCCCAGGAAGAGGAGGGGATCGTCGGAGAAACAGGCAGCCCTCGCGCTGGATGAAGGGCAAGGTCTTTCGACCGAGAATCAGCAGTACATTTTGATGGCGATCATCAACGGGGTGCGCCAGGAAGTTGACCGCTGGCGAAGTAACCCCGATTCCAGCAAATGGGGAGTCACGCCGGAAACCGCCCGATTGCTCAAACATTGGCGCCACCATCAATTCAGCGGAATTCGACCGTTCTTTTGCCAAGTCGAGGCGGCGGAAACCGCTATCTGGCTCACTGAGGTCGCGCCGCGGGCCGGCCTTGCCGCAAAAAAATTCATCGACCATCTGGAAAGCGCCAATAGCGAAGCCAATCCGGGCTTGCCCCGGCTGGCACTAAAGTTGGCGACAGGCGCAGGCAAAACTACGGTCATGGCGATGTTGATCGCCTGGCAGACCGTCAACGCAGTTCGCCATCCCCAAAGCCGACGATTCACTGACAGCTTTCTTGTGGTCATGCCGGGCATCACCATCAAGGACCGGCTGCGCGTGCTCAAACCAAACGATCCAGACAGTTACTACCAAAGCCGCGAACTGATACCGGGCGACATGCTTCGCGACCTCGAAAGGGCGAAAATCGTCATCACCAACTACCATGCGTTCAAGTTGCGCGAGCGCATGAAGCTGTCCAAGGGCGGCCGTTCCCTGCTTCAGGGGAGGGGCGAAACGTTGGCGACTCTCGAAACAGAGGGGCAGATGCTGCAGCGGGTCATGCCCGAGCTAATGGGCGCCAAGAAAATCCTGGTCCTGAACGACGAGGCGCATCATTGTTACCGCGAGAAACCCGGCGAGAAGCAAGAGAGCGCGTTCACGCGCGATGATCGCAGCGAGGCGAAAAAGAACACCGAAGCGGCCCGGCTGTGGATTTCGGGTCTCGAAACGGTCGGCCGCAAACTCGGCCTCAACCGGGTGATGGATCTCTCGGCGACGCCCTTCTTTCTCCGTGGGTCGGGCTATGCCGAAGGAACTCTTTTCCCCTGGACCATGAGCGACTTCTCGCTCATGGATGCTATCGAAGCCGGCATCGTGAAGCTTCCGCGGGTACCGGTGGCCGACAATGTCCCCGGGGGCGAGATGCCGAAGTTCCGCAATCTCTGGGAACACATTCGCACCAAGATGCCCAAGAGGCGTCGGGGCCGCGCCAACCCGCTCGATCCATTGAGCTTGCCCGTGGAACTGCAGACTGCCCTTGAGGCCCTGTACGGGCACTACAAGGGAGACTACGAACGCATGCGGAAGGCGAAAATCCGCGTTCCTCCCTGTTTCATCATTGTCTGCAACAACATCACGACTTCCAAACTGGTGTACGACTACGTGTCCGGCTTCCATCGCAACAACGAGGATGGCTCGACATCGCTTGAAAACGGGCGGCTTGAGTTGTTCCGCAACTTCGACGAGTACGGCAATCCGTATCCACGGCCTCGTACGCTCTTGATCAACAGCCAGGAACTGGAATCGGGGGAGGCGCTGGACCGCAACTTCCGCAAATTGGCCGCCGACGAGATCGAGCGCTTTCGCCGGGAGATTGTCCAACGCACCGGCGACCGCCGCCAAGCCGAGCAGATCAGCGACCAGGACCTTCTGCGCGAGGTAATGAACACGGTTGGCAAACGGGACCGCCTGGGCGATTCGATTCGCTGCGTGGTATCGGTGTCGATGCTCACCGAAGGTTGGGATGCAAATAACGTCAGCCATGTGTTGGGCGTTCGCGCTTTCGGGACGCAACTTCTCTGCGAGCAGGTGATCGGCAGGGCGTTGCGTCGCCAGTCTTACGAACTCAACGACAAGAACCGTTTCGACGTGGAGTATGCGGACGTACTGGGCATCCCATTCGACTTTACCGCCAAGCCCGTGCCGCGCAAGGTGACGCCGCCACGGGAGACGGTGAGCGTACGGGCCGTCCGACCCGAGCGGGACGCGCTCGAGATACGCTTTCCGCGAGTTGGCGGTTATCGCGTGGAACTGCCTGAAGAGCGGCTGACCGCCGAGTTCAACGAGACTTCCGTGCTGGAGTTGACGCCGGACATGGTCGGTCCGTCGATTACCCTGAATCAGGGGATCATCGGCGAAGGCGTCGACCTGAACCTGGTGCACACCGACGATTTGCGGTATTCGACGCTCGTGTTTCATCTCACCCAGCAACTGCTCTACACGAAGTGGCGCGATGCCGGAGAGGAGCCGAAACTCCATCTTTTCGGCCAACTGAAGAGGATTACAAGGCAGTGGCTCGCTGACTGTCTCGTTTGCAAGGGCGGTACGTATCCGGCGCAGCTCATGTACCAGGAGCTTGCGGACATGGCCTGCGAGCGCATCACCAGGGCCATCACGAGGGCGCAGATCGGCAAGCGTCCGGTTAAGGCTGTGCTGGACCCTTACAATCCCACCGGCACGACCTCCAACGTGCGATTCACCACGTCTAAGACTGACCGATGGCAGACTGACTCACGCTATTGCCACATCAACTGGGTTATTCTCGACAGCGACTGGGAAGGAGAATTTTGCCGCGTGGCCGAGTCGCATCCCCAAGTGCTGGCGTACGCCAAGAACCACGCCCTGGGTTTTGAGGTGCCCTACCGCTACGGATCGGAAACGCGCACGTACCTACCGGATTTCATCGTACTCGTGGACGACGGCAACGGAGCTGACGACCCTTTGCATCTAATTGTGGAGATCAAGGGCTATCGGCGAGAAGATGCCAAGGAGAAGAAGGCCACCATGGACACATATTGGGTGCCCGGCGTGAACAATCACGGCAGTTACGGCCGCTGGGCCTTTGCGGAGTTCACGGATGTTTACGCAATGCAGTCGGACTTCAAGGCCAAGGTGGAGTCCGAATTCAACGAGATGATCGAAAGCGTGGCGACGCGATGATCGACCACCAACGCGGAGCTTGCTGAGGGGAAACGGTCATGCCGTGGGATAGTGACCGTATTGTTGCTCAACTGGCGCTTGGCGAGGATAGCCTCGTCGAGTTCAAGGAAGTCGTGTTCGCCGACACCCGGATTAGTGCTCCCGATCGAAAGGTAATCGCAGACGAGTTGGCCGCATTCGGCAACACGATCGGGGGCACGTTGATCTTCAGCGTGTCGGATGCCGGTGAGGTGCAGTCGATGGACCGGCATCAGATGGATGCGCTGGAGGCCTTTGTTTTTGAGACTTGCGCGGACAGAATCCGTCCACCTCTGGCGTTCGTGACCCAACGGCTGGCTTTGCCGGATGGTTCGTCCGTGCTGGTCGTCGAAGTCGAGCAGAGCGCGTTGGTTCACAAGAGCCCTGCGGGATACCTTTCCAGGCAGGGCAGCTCCAAGCGGGAATTGTCGTCGGAAGCGCTACAACGCCTGTTTCAACAGCGGGGGCGTTCCGGCCTGCTTGGTCCCGATGAAGCCATCGTTGCCGGTACCGGGACAAACACGCTCGATGCGAACCTGGTGGACCGGTTCTTGAGTTCGCGGGCCACCGAACCGACCCCGGTCCAACTCACGAAGTTGGGATTGGTGCGGGAGGACGACAACGGCGTGACCCGTGCAACGGTGGGTGGCGTGCTGCTATGCACTGCGCGCCCGGACCAATACGTGGGCGGTGCGGTAATCAAAGCCGTTCGCTACCGGGGCACCGTGCTCGGCAGCGCGAGCCAGCACGACGCGATGTCTATCACCGGCCCATTGGACCGGCAGATTCGGGATGCGGTCAACTTTGTCAGGCTGAATACGCACTTGGCTGCGCGCAAGGCTCCCGGGCGGGTGGAAACCCCACAGTTCAGTGCGCGGGCGGTATTCGAAGCTATCGTCAATGCTGTGGTGCACCGCGACTATTCGATAGAAAACGCAAAGATACGACTCTTCATCTTTGACGACCGACTAGAGTTGTACTCTCCTGGTGCACTGCCAAATACGCTACCCATTGAAGCGATGCGTAATCGTCAGGCCACCCGCAACGAAACACTTGCCTCCGTTCTCCGTACGCTCGCAGTCGGGGACGTCGACGGTGCCGGTGACCGCCAGTACTTTCTTGAGCAACGCGGCGAAGGCGTGCCGATCATCTACGAGCAGACTCGGGAGTTGACGGGGCGCGACCCGGAGTACGAGCTGGTCGGCGGTGCGGAACTGCGGTTGACCATTCCTTCCGCCCGTCCGCCGGTTGCGGGCATTGAAGGCGAAGTGTCAGTCTCTGCGGCCGGTCAACCGCTCGCAGGTGCGCAGGTCGTTGCGTTGTATCCCAACAAGACCTGGATGGAGGAAACCACCGATACGTTCGGCCGAGTCGCTTTCGGGTTTCACTCGGAACTTCCCATAACCGTTTTCTGCGCCGCGCCGGGGCATAGTGGCCAGGTGGCGCGGGAGTGGCAACCGCCTGAACCGCTTTCTTTACAACTCGAACCGTTACCAGTAGGCGGTTCCATAACATTCACGGAAGGAACCGGCCATTTGCCGGGCTTGAACGGGCGACTCAACCCCATTCTCGACAATCTCGACCGCATGTACCTTTACGCTACGAACGTCGCCATTGATGAAGGCAAGCAGCAACCCGTTCACTTCAAGTTGAATCGGCCCTTGCGGCTCACCGATGTCAACGGGACTGAATGGATCGTGCGGTTCATCGAGATGATTGGAAAGTCGGCGCTATTAGAATACGAAACCCCCAGCCATGGTGGTAGGACCGATGAACAGGGATGAAGTACTGAGCGTTCTCAGGGCGCACAAGGCCACGCTTGCGCAGCGTTTCGGGGTTGCGGAACTGGCTGTATTCGGTTCCTTTGCGCGCGACCGGGCCACCGACGACAGCGATCTCGATGTCCTGGTCCGTTTCGACGGCCCCATACACTGGGAGCGATATTTCGGCGCTCAGTTTTATCTGGAGGATCTTCTGGGTCGCCCGGTGGACCTGGTGACTGAGAAAGACTTGCGACCCGAAGTGTGGCGTTACGTGGAGCGTGAGGTCGTCAATGTCTGATACCGGCCACGAAGGTAGGGCGTGGCGCCATTACGTCCAGGACATGATCGATTTCGCGCGTAAGGCGGGAGCGTATACGCAGGGAAAGACGCAGACGGATTTTGTTGCCGATGCGCTCACTTACGATGCCACCCTGCGTAATCTGGAATTGATCGGCGAGGCCGCTACCCATATTCCGGACAGGATTCGCGACGCTCACCCCGAGATTCCCTGGCGCGCGATAATCGGAGCGCGAAACCGTTTGGCGCATGGTTATCTGAGCATGAATGACGATCTGATCTGGAGCATGATCCAGGATGCCATTCCGAAACTGCTCCCGGCATTGCAGCATTTGTTGGATACGACAGGCAAGGACTCCACGTAGATGGCGAAACGAAGAGCGCCCAAGTCCATAGAGACGCTGACCCACGCCGAGGCATCGCGAAAGAACATTCCGACGGCCGAGTATCAGGCTGTCATGGAAGACGATGACCGGAGTCCGGTCTCGGTTGCCTACGAGCGGCGCAACCGCGACCTTGACCCACAACTCGTCTGGCGCGGCAAGGATGAGCAGGATTGGTCAGGTCTGGTGGTGCAGGCACCGCCGCTCTTTATTCAGGAGAAGGTTCACCCGAAGGTTCTGATCGACGACTTGCTCCGGCGGAGCAGGGAAACCGAAGCGGAAAGAGCCGCGGACGAGTTGGGTATTCAGACTGACCTGTTCGCCGATTTCAATGGACTACCGAGCAGTGAGGCGCAGACAGAGTTCTACCAGCACGACGCCAATTGGTCGAACCGGATGATTTTGGGGGACAGTTTGCAGGTGATGGCGTCGCTGGCGGAGCGGGAGGGGTTACGGGGCAAGGTGCAGTGCATCTACATCGATCCGCCCTACGGAATCAAGTTCAATTCCAACTTCCAGTGGTCAACAACAAGTCGCGACGTCAAGGACGGGAAGGCTGATCACATTACCCGCGAACCGGAGCAGGTGAAGGCGTTTCGGGATACGTGGCGGGACGGAATTAATTCTTATTTAACATATCTGCGCGACCGGCTGACGGTGGCACGGGACCTTCTAACGGAGAATGGCTCGATTTTTGTGCAAATTGGAGACGAGAACGTACACCGCGTTCGGGCTCTGATGGATGAGGTATTTGGGGAGGAGAATCACATCGTCACAATTTCGGCTATGAAGACTGCGGGTCAGTCGGACGATACGATCGCCGCTGTGTCAGATTACCTTCTGTGGTACGCCAAGTCAGCTGAGGATATGAAAACGCGCAAGCTGTTTGCGGCCAAATTCATCGGCGGGAAAGGCGCGTCGAAATATACATCTATACAACTTCCTGACGGCACCCGATTGCCACGCTCAAAAATTGACTTGGTAAAGGATGTGGATCGTGAAAAGATCAAGGCCTTTCGGCTGGGTGATATAACAAGCACACGCCCCGTTGGCGAAGGCGATCTCAAGTCATTTGATGTCGAAGGTCGGCAATTTACCCCTGGTAAGCGCACGTTTACAACTGACAGAATTGGCATGACCCGTTTGCGGTCGGCCGGAAGACTTGCCACAAGCAAAAGCACACTCTCTTACGTTCGCTTTATTGACGACTTTCCAGCATTTCCGCTGACTAACATCTGGACCGATATCGGCGGGATTCAGAGTAGAGCAGATCCAAAGGTTTATGTCGTCCAGACCAGTGTAAAAATTGTAGAACGCTGCATCCTCATGACCACCGATCCGGGCGATCTTGTCCTCGACCCCACTTGCGGTTCCGGTACCTCCGCCTTTGCCGCCGAGCAGTGGGGCCGACGCTGGATCACCATTGACACCAGTCGCGTCGCTCTCGCCTTGGCTCGCACCTGAGTCGTGGGTGCGCGCTACCCCTACTACCTGCTCGCAGACAGTCGGGATGGTCAAATCAAGGAAGCCGCGCTTGCGCGGAAAGTTTCCTCGGGTGCGCCCACGCACCACGATATCCGCCAGGGATTCGTTTACGAACGTGTCCCGCACATTACGCTCAAATCCATTGCCAACAACGCCGAGATAGACGTAATCTATGGAAACTGGCAGGGAACGCTGGAGCCGCTCCGTACCGATCTGAACGCTGCGCTCGGTCAGACTTGGGAAGAATGGGAAGTCCCCCGCGACGCGCAGGACGACTGGACTGCGGAAGCAACGGTCCTGCACGCGCGCTGGTGGGAGGCACGTATCTCTCGCCAGCGGGAGATCGATGCATCAATCGCCGCCAAGGCGAACTACGAATACCTGTACGACAAGCCTTATCAGGACAACAAGAAGGTTCGCGTCGCTGGCCCGTTCACTGTCGAGAGCTTGTCGCCACACCGCCTATTGGGGGTGGACGAAAACGACGAACTCATCGACAACATCGCCGAGGGGAGGCTTGGCTACGAGAAAAAGCAGGAGTTTGCCGGGATGATCCTCGATCACCTAGAGACCGCCGGCGTCCAACAAGCGCACAAGGAGGATCGGATTTCGTTTACGTCGATCACGCCGTGGCCGGGCGAACTCGTCTGCGCGGAGGGCCGGTTCGAGCAGGCCGCTGGTGATGGATTCGATGGCATGGTCCGGGACGGTGAACGAGCGGCTGGCGATCCTATGACGATCATCGAAAAGCGCGCCGCCATATTCATTGGCCCGGAATTTGGCACGGTGTCCCGCCCCGATCTCGTGCAGGCGGCACGAGAGGCGGCGGACGCGGGTTTTGACATCCTCGTCGCCTGCGCCTTCAACTACGAAGCCCACTCGACTGATTTCGACAAGCTGGGGCGGGTGCCGGTGCTGAAGGCGCGCATGAACGCTGACCTGCACATGGCCGGTGACCTCAGAAACACCGGCAAGGGCAACCTGTTCGTCGTCTTCGGCGAGCCCGACATCGATATCCTCGACGCGGACGGTGATCAAATCAAGGTCAAGGTGAACGGCGTTGACGTATTTCATCCTAACACCGGCGAAATCCGCAGTGATAGCGCCGACGGGATTGCCTGCTGGTTCATTGACACCGACTACAATGAGGAAAGTTTCTTCGTTCGCCACGCATATTTTCTGGGCGCAAACAACCCATACAAGGCCCTCAAGACGACGCTCAAGGCCGAAATCAACCGGGAAGCATGGGAAACGCTCAACAGCGACATCTCGCGGCCGTTCGACAAACCCGCGTCAAGCCGAATTGCTGTAAAAGTGATCAATCACCTGGGCGACGAGGTCATGAAAGTGTTCCGGATTTAGGAAATAGCCATGTCCGCGATACGAGAGATTTGGATTGAGGGCTTCAGAAGCATCGCTGCAGTCAAAGAATTGAAATTGCGCTCAATGAATGTCCTGATCGGCGCCAACGGATCGGGCAAATCGAATTTTCTTGAAGCACTTTTGCTCCTGCGGAAGGCCGTTCTAAGTACGTCTAACACTTCCGACTATGTTCAACGCGCCGGAGGGGCTGACCGGCTCCTTCACTTTGGATCTAAAGTAACACCAAATATTAGGGTCAAAGTCAGCTTCAACGATAAATCGGACGATATCGGCGTCGATATGCGTCACGGCAGTGGCGATCAATTGTTCCCTCGGATTTCAATCGCCGAAAATGAACTCCCACCGAATTTTGCCGAGAGCCTGCAGAACTTCCCCGAGCGTTCGCCGACGTATTTTCTTCTGCAAAACAGGGTAGAACCTTGGCGGTTCTACCACTTTCACGACACCGGCGCCGCATCGCCGATGAAAAAAACGGCTGATGTACACGACAATCGCAGGTTGCGCGCCGACGGCTCGAATCTCGCAGCGTTCCTGTTTCTGCTTCACGAAAAGCACGGAAACGCCTACACTCGGATTCGCCGAACCGTGCGGCTGGCCGCGCCATTCTTCGATGACTTTGCCCTAAAACCCACGGCGCTGAACGAAGAAAAGATTCTCCTCGAATGGCGTCATCGGAGATCGGACGCTTATTTCAATGCGTCGTCCCTGTCCGATGGCTCGCTCAGGTTTATCGCATTGGCCACCCTCCTTCTTCAACCCGTATCGCTACGGCCCTCCGTCATTCTTTTGGACGAGCCGGAGCTTGGCTTGCACCCGTATGCCATAACACTGTTGGCGTCTCTGTTGAAACAGGCGGCCGTCACGTCGCAAATTATCGTGGCAACCCAATCGCCCTTGTTGCTGGACCACTTCGAGCCCGAAGACGTACTCGTGGCGGATCGCGTGAACAGGGCCACGACACTTCGCAGGCTGGACGGCGAGAAGCTGTCGGTGTGGCTGGAGGATTACAGTCTTGGCCAACTCTGGGAGAAGAATGAATTTGGCGGTCGTCCAACACCGGAGAGTATAGGCCCAGAGTCCGCACGATGACCCGACTCCTCGTCCATGTAGAGGGCCAGACCGAGGAGACCTTCGTCAACGAAGTGCTCGCGCCGCATCTCAATGAGTTCGGTCTGACCAGTGTTAGCGCGCGTTTGATGGGTAACGCTCGGCAACGTTGCCATCGTGGTGGAGTCAGGGCTTGGAGAGATGTGCAAAGGGATATCGTGCGTCACCTGAGGAATGATCAAGAGTGCATTGCGACTACGATGGTGGACTACTATGGAATGCCAATGGATGGTCGAAGGGCTTGGCCTGGCCGGTCTGAGGCGGCAGCACGGGAATTTCGACACAAGGCGAGCACGATCGAGGATGGACTCTCAGCGTCGATTCGGCAGACGATGGGTCCTAGCTTCGAAGAAGGACGCTTCATCCCGTACGTCATGATGCACGAGTTCGAGGCCATGCTCTTCAGCGACTGCGAAAAATTCGGGGAAGGAATCGGTCACCCTCAACTCGCGCCGCGCTTTCAGCAGATTCGAGACCAGTTTGCCAGTCCCGAGGAAATAGATGACTCACCGGATACGGCGCCATCCCGTCGGGTTGTGGACCTTGTCCCCAGGTACCAGAAACCGTTGATGGGCAATTTGGCGGTGCTGGATATCGGGCTCGATGCAATCAGGACCGAGTGTCCGAACTTTCGAGCCTGGATCGAACGCCTGGAAGGCATACAGGCCTGAATTCTCTCGCTTCTTGAACCGGTCCACCATGGACTTCCGCATCGCAGACACTTTCACCGCCAGCCTCGCAAAGCTCACGGGGAACGAGCAGAAGGCCGCCAAGACCTCAGCGTTCGACCTGCAGTTGAATCCCGCGCGGCCCGGCCTGCGGTTCCACAAGCTGGATGGAGCCCGCGACTCGAATTTCTGGTCCGTCCGTGTCAGCCGCGATATTCGCATTATCGTGCACAAGACTCGGAGCAGCCTGACGCTCTGCTACGTGGGGCACCACGACGACGCCTACAAGTGGGCCGAAAGGCGCAAACTGGAAACGCACCCCAGGACGGGCGCCGCCCAACTGATTGAGGTTCGGCAACGGGTCCGGAAAATCACCGTGCCGATGTACAGCGCAGCGGAACAGACTGTGCCGGCAAGGCCGCCGCTGCTCGCGGAGTTTTCCGAAAGCGACTTGCTCGGCTACGGCGTTCCCGCGGAGTGGGTGAACGATGTACGCGCCGCCGACGAGGACAGCTTGTTGGAATTGGCGGATCATCTGCCGGGAGAAGCTGCTGAGGCGCTGCTTGAGTTGGCGGTCGGCGGAACACCCAAGCCGATGCTACCAATTTACGTTGCCGGGCCACCCGAGCAGTGGGCGCTTGGCGTGCGTGACGGCGAACCGGGGGAACCCACGCGGCCTATAGTCGGTTCCGACGCGTTCGAGCATCCCGATGCCGCGCGTCGTTTCCGCACGGTACAAGATGCCGCCGAATTAGAGCGCGTCCTGGACTACCCTTGGGACAAGTGGGCGGTGTTCCTTCACCCGGCCCAGCGACAGGTGGTAGAGGGGGACTACGGTGGCCCATTTCGCGTTTGCGGTGCGGCGGGTACCGGCAAAACGGTGGTCGCGATGCACCGTGCTGTCTTTCTCGCGCGAGCCCACCCGGACGCCAGGGTTCTGCTGACCACGATTTCCAGCACGCTGGCGGAATTCCTGCGTTCGCAACTCAAGCGGCTGATCCGGAACGAGCCTCGTCTTGCGGAACGCGTGGAAACCGCTGCCATCGACACGGTCGGGGAAAGGCTATTTCAGGCGAGGATCGGTCCTCCTAATATTGCAACTCGCGAACTGGTTTGAGAATTGTTGAAAGATACCGCCCGCCAGACTCAATCGCCTCATCGATTCAGTCTTCGATTCCTGCTTGGCGAATGGGAGAATGTCGTTGACGCGTGGCGGGTAGATAGTTGGGATGCCTATCGCAACGTCAAGCGGCTTGGACGCAAGACTCGCTTGCCCCTGGAGCAGCGCACGGTGCTGTGGTCCATTCTTGAAAGGGTGAAGGCTGATCTGCGGGACCGAAATCTGGTGACCAAAGCGGATATGTTCAGCGTGCTTGCCGAAAAGCTCGGAACTCGAGCGAACCCGCCGTTCGACTTCGCGGTTGTGGATGAAGCTCAGGACATCGGCGTTGCCCAACTGCGTTTTCTGGCCGCATTGGGCGGTGGGCGGCCAAACAGCCTTTTCTTCGTCGGCGACTTGGGGCAAGGAATTTTTCGCACGCCGTTTTCCTGGAAGGCCTTGGGTGTCGATGTCCGGGGGCGGTCCCACACGCTCAAACTCAGTTATCGAACGTCCCACCAAATCCGGATGCAGACGGACCGGCTGCTGGGTCCCGAACTCGCCGATGTCGATGGCAACGTGGAGGATCGGCGCGGAACCGTCTCGGCATTCAATGGTGAGCATCCCGCCATGCGAGTCTTCGAGTCCGAATCGGAAGAACGCCAGGCAGTCGCGGCATGGTTGCGGGAGCGCCGGGAAGAAGGTGTAGCGCCCAACGAAATAGGCGTCTTTGTACGATCGCCGAGTCAATTGGACCGCGCGCGGTCCGCTGTTCGCGATGCTGAGATGAGTTTGAACGTTCTGGACGAAAACGGCCGGAAACGTGACGACGCTGCCGTGATCGGCACAATGCACCTGGCCAAGGGACTGGAATATCGTGCCGTCGCGGTCATGGCGTGCGACGACGACGTCATTCCGCTTCAGGAACGGATCGAAAACGTCGCGGAGGATTCCGACCTTGAGGAGGTCTACGACACCGAACGACACTTGCTGTACGTCGCGTGCACGCGTGCTCGGGACCACCTTTTGGTCGTAAGCGGGCAAACGAGACCGTTCTGGACTTTCGTCGCCTAAAGAGCGGGGGGATCCCGGACTCGGTCGAGGTCGGATCGCAAGGGGTTCTCGGCGAACAGTTCCTTCCAGACTCGCGGCGTCAATTCGATGACGCGTTTGGCCGGGTGGCGGTCGATGCGCTGAAGGACATCGACGAGGTAGGTGTAGGGATTCACGCCCTGCATCCGGCAGGTCGCCAGCAGGCTCTGGATGGCGCCGACGCGCTCGGCGCCGAGTTCGGTCCAGGCGAACAGCCAGTTGCGCCGGCCCATGGGGACCGGCCTGAGCCCGCGCTCCAAATGGTTGGTATCGATGGCGACTTCGGGGTTGTCGAGAAACACCCGCAAGCCCGCCTCGCGCTCCGCGGCATAGGCCAGGGCCTTGCCGAACGGGTCGTTCGGCAACAGGTCGGTGCGCTGACGCTGTTGCCGGCACCAGGCAAAAAACGCATCCACCGCCGGCGCGCTGCGTTCGCGCCGCCAGGCGAGCTTTCCGGCGCCGTCGAGCTTCTTCTTGCGGATCCGCTTCTCGTGCCGGTACAACACGCCGATCAGCGACAGCGCCCGGTCCACGGCCTCGGGATCGCTCGAACGGGCCTCGACGAACTTCCGCCGGCTATGCGACCAGCAGCGGGCGTGGACCAGTCCGCGGCGCTTGGCAAACGCCTCGTAGGCCGCGTAGCCGTCGCTCAACAGCGTGCCGGCGAAATCCCCGAGGAAGGTCTCGACATGCTCGTGCGCACGGCTCGGCGCATAGTGAAACACCAGTTCGTCGTCCTGGCCGTACACCGGCCAGTAGTACGCCGAACGCATCTTGCCCGGCCCCGTCCTTCCCGCCTTGATCGTCGTCTCGTCCATGGCGACCGCGTCGCCGGACAGAATGTGAGCCGACTGCGCCGAGACGATCGGATCGAGCAAATCGATCGACCGGCCCGCCCAGTTCGTCAGGCTGCGCCGGCTCACCCGAATCCCGCTGTCCGCCAGACGCCGGTGCTGGCGGTGCAACGGCAGGTGATACCGGAACTTGTCCACCAAGAGCCCGGCCAGAAAGCTCACGTCCACCGCCGCGCGGCCCAGCACGTTCGGCGGCGCCGGCGGCGTCAACATCTCGCCCGTGTCCCGGCGCTTCACGACCTGGCGAACGTATCTCAGGATCTTGTAACTGCCCGGTTCCTGCGCCAGCCGGTGCGTGACCTTCTCCCCGATCACCTCGCGCTCGGCCTGCGGAATGGCCTCGATCTCCGGGGCCGTGACCGCGATGGTCTCCACCGGCACCGAATCGTCGAACCGCAAGCCCTGCTCGTTGACCGAACCGTCCCGGCGCTTCACCCGGCGACGGTAGGTAATCTTCTGGGTGGGGGTGTCCTCGGCCGGCGGCGGATCCAGGCCCAACGCCGCGAACAGGCTCGCCTGCTCGGCCGGATCGAACTCCAACCGCTTCTCGGACTTCGGGCCGAACAACTGGCGCTTGAACCACTCCAGTTGACGCTTGACCTGGGCGAGTTGGTCGGTGAGGTCGGCGACCGTCGCGCTCAATTGCGCGTTCCGTTCCTGGAGGGTCTCGATCCGGACTTGGGACAAAACCGTCGTATCCGTCGCCGCGAAGCCCGAAGCATACCCCCTCTCAGGCCGCACGACGATACCGCTTGCGCTGGCGCGTCACGCGGATGTCGGTGCCCTCCAGCAACGCCAGCAAGCCCGTCCGGGTCAACGCGATCGCGCCGTGCGCCCGGCCGCCCAAAGCGGCGAATTGACCCTGCTCCAGACGCTTGGACCAGATCCAGTACCCGCCGGCATCGAACGCCAGCACCTTCAGCATCGTGCGCCGACGGTTCACGAACACATACCAGTGACCATTGGTCGGGTCGGCGCCCAGCTCGGTGCGCACCAGCGCCGAAAGCCCGTCGAAGGAACGGCGCATGTCGCACGCCGGCGTGTACAGCCAAATGCGGCAGTCGCCTCCGAGGTCCGGCACCGCGACGGGCGCCGCAAACGCAGAACCACCCCCTCGCCCAGGTCCAGCTCCGCGTCCCACACCGGCGACGATACCGGCGAATCCGCCAACTCCACAAATCGCGCCGCGCCGTTTGATTCGCTCCCCGCCGCCGGGCCTCGCAGCCTACGCCGCCACAACGCAAACGTGCTCGGCGCCAGTTGCTCCGCCGAGCAAAACTGCCTGCTCGTCTGACCGCTACGCTCGAACCGCGACACGATCGAACGCCACTCCTCCGCCGAACGGCGAACCGTAACCCGCTTGACTCCGTTCATAGAGCTTTCCTCCTTCGTCATGAAACAACGAAGGAAACGACAAAATCAGACTCGCGACAATAACGGCTCAAATTGCCCGCTTACTTTTGGTCACCGGTGTCGCACCGGCGTCGGAATTCCTCGATGACCTCTTGGGCTGATTCGCCGGTCCAGCCTTCTGTCTGCGAGCTGGTTGAATCGCTTGGCGTTGCGGTTCCAACGTATCGTGCTGCCCACCTTCCGAATATGAGCTAATCTTCATCCATGAAACAAGACAGAATCGATGAAGCCGTGCTGGCGCTGCTCTATCTGGGAATTTATGAGCGCCACCCGATGACTGGCGCGAGAACCTGGAAATCGTTCGATTGGGATGCGATGAGCCGCCTGCACGAGCAGGGGCTGATTTCCGACCCGGTGAGCAAGGCCAAATCGGTGGTCTTTACCGAAGAAGGGTTGTGCGAAGCAGAAGCCGCCTTCCGTCGTCTCTTCGAGACAAACGACTGATACGCCCGCGGCAGGCAACCCACCCGCGCCGCGTCCCCAACTCCCGTCAAAGCCGCCGCAGGCAAGCCGCCATCGCGGGGTCCACCAATATCCATCGCCCGTCGGCGCCCCGCTGAATCAGGTCTTCGCGCTCCAGTGCGTCTCTGGCTCGCACGCCCGTCGAAACGGGCAATCTCAGCGGCGCCAGGAAACCGTGCGACGTGGGATGCCGGATGCCTTCCTCGCTGACCGCGATCGCCCGCAACAGGGCACGTTGGCTTGGCGCGAGGCGAGCCACTCGCGCCGACGCCAAGCCGCTCTCCTCCGCGACAATCCTGGCCCACATGGAGTCCACCGTATCCTTCGACGGGGGCGAATCGGCCCGCCATAGCGAACCGCATAGCACGTTCATGTAGTGGGGATGGCGACCGGTCAGAGCCAGGATACGGTCGATTGTCGTGGAGTGTATTTGCCGACTCCAGCGCGAACGGCCGGCTCCTTTCAGAAAGTCCCGGTAGTCTTCCGCCCCGATCCGGCCGAGTGTCATTTTCCTGCAAAGCCGGTACAGCGGCCGGTCTTCATTCTCGAACATCGACGCCAACAGGTGCTTCTGACTGCCGGCGAACACGTAGGTAATGTTCCTGGCCCGCTCGACCGCATGACGGATTGCGCCCTCCAGGCTGCGCGAACGGCCGCTCTGCAAGTTCGCCAGTTGCTGGAACTCGTCGAGCACGAGCATCGCCCGCCGCCCGTAGGAAGCCGCGGCGGCGTCCAGGGCAAGGAGCATCTCCGCGATGCCCTCGCCGGGGCGGCCGGGCGCGGCGAGCTTGAGGTTCATGCCCATTACACCAAAGGAAAACTCCGGCTTTAGCGCCGCAAAAGCCCTTGCCAGTTTCGCCGTTGACGATGAGCGTTCGGGGGCCAGGCGGGCGCCGAGACGCTCCACGCAGCCCTGCAGCCGCGACTGGAGTTCCTCGGAATCGTGAACGACCAGCAAGTCCAGACGGGCAGCTACGATGTCCGGCTCGATATCCCGCAACACTTGCTCGATCAAGCTGGTCTTGCCGATACGCCGCCGCGCCCAGATCCACGTATGCACTCCGTCGCGAACGTTGGCGGACAATTCGCGCCGCTCCGCGGCCCGGTTGCAGTGGGCTTGGCCGACTGCGACCCCTAACGGAAACAAATCGCGAGTCGATTCCATGAGTGCGATTCTAACCCGGTACGCAAAAGAAGAAAACGCATATATCGGATACGCGTTTATGCGTAGCCAAAACATGCGTATTGCGGTCTTCCCGAACGGCCGGCCAAGAGCACGAGGCCGGCGCGTTAATGGCGCAGCAGGCAAATGTTCGGAGGCGGGGTCTCGAAATTGCCGCGGAACGGGTTGATGTCCAGGCCGCCCCGTCGCATGCAATAGCCAAGGAACGCGACGGCAGTGTGCACTGAAATAGCGTACACTACCGTTGCGTTATACAGGCGGGCAGGGAGTCGGTCGTGAAAAACATTACGTTGAGCGCCGATGAGAATTTGATCGAAGCGGCGCGTCGCCGAGCCGTCGCGGAGCATACGACCTTGAATGCGAAATTCAGGTTGTGGCTCGCCGACTACGTTGGCCGCGAGAGACAGGCCGCCCGGGCGATGCGGACCATTCGCGAACTCCAGGGCAAGCTGCGCGTTGGGCGCAAGTTGACACGCGAAGAGATGAATGAGCGTTGAATTCTTCATCGACACGAACGTCTTTGTGTATCAGCTTGAGCACCTCGACACTCGAAAAGCCGGGATCGCGATCGAATTGATCGAACGCGGAATCGCCACTCGGACAGCGTGCATCAGTTTTCAGGTCATCCAGGAATGCGTCAACACCGCGATACGTAAAGCCGAGGTACCTCTGACGGAAGATCAAATGCGCAGATATCTGGAGGACGTGCTGGCGCCGATGTATCGGGTTCAACCGAGCGTTCGCCTTTATCGTGAATCTCTGGATATCCATTTCCGCTACCGTTTCGGATTCTACGACAGCCTCATTGTCGCAGCCGCGATGGAAGCGGGCTGTGGAACCCTCTACAGCGAAGACTTGCGGCATGGGCAGCGGATCGGAGGGTTGACCATCGTCAATCCTTTTGGAACATGAGCCGCCCGAGTTGCAAACATTCTACTGTCGCAGCAGGCGAATGTTCGGAGGCGGGGTCTCGAAGTTGCTGCGGAACGGGTTGATGTCCAATCCGCCCCGACGCAGGTAGCGAGCGTAGACGCTCAGGGCCTGCGGTCGGCAGAAGCGCTCGATGTCCACGAACATGCGTTCCACGCATTGCTCGTGAAATTCAGCGTGGTTGCGGTAGGAGACGAGGTAGGCGAGCAAGGCTGCGCGCCGAACGCGCGGCCCCCTGTAACGGACCATCACCGTCGCCCAGTCGGGTTGACCGGTCACCGGGCAGTTCGTCTTCAACAGGTTCGAATAAAGGGTCTCCGCAACCTCGGACCGCGAATCGGCGCTATCGCGCAGGAGCGCCGGTTCGAGATCGTATGCCGGGTTTGCAAGCTCTGCGGCGTCGATGCATTGCCCCACGGGTTCGCCCTGCGCCAGTGGCCCGGCAGACGCTGACGCATGTAGCAGAACTTGCGCTTCGGCGCCGCAGGTGCGGTCGAGGTCGGTGGCGATGACGGTTCGCACCGCTTCCGGCGACTCGTATCGAGAGCCGCTCAGAGAATTCAGGTAGAGCTTGAGGGATTTGGATTCGACGATGTTCGGCGAGTTCGCCGGGTATCGAAACTCGCCCGTGGCGATTACAGGCTTGCCCCCGGAGTCGAGCCAGCTCAGTTCGTATGCGTTCCAGATGTCCTCGCCGGAGAACGGCAGCGCGCCGGTGAGCCCCAGTCTGTTTCGTCCGTCGGCCCGCGGTATCGGCTCCAGCAGGTGGGGCGAGTACTCGCCCGGTTGCCCCGGCCGGGTCGTTTCGGCGTCCGTGGTCACCCGCGGCTCAGGCTCCTAAGGAGCCGCTCCCGCGTTCAGTTCGTCCAGTAGCGCTCGAGCCGTGGTGTCCGCCGGCGAAAGCTCAAGCAATCGCTCGGCATACAGGCGCGCCTCATTGATGTCGCCTCCATCGCGGTGAATCGTCGCCAGGGCGACGACGGTTTCGCGATAGCCGGGAAAGCGCGCATGGGCTTCGCGCAGTTGTTGAAGAGCTGCCGCCCGTTCGCCGGTGGAATTCAGGGCGATGCCGATCACGTATTGGTAGTAGGGCTCGTCGGGCGCAAGGGCGGCGGCGCTCCGGAGAGCTTCCATGGCCGCCGGAATCTGACCCGAACGAACCAGCGACAATCCCAGGGCGAAATGCCCGCTGGGATCCTCCGCGTTGTTCTCTACGGCTTCGCGCAACAGCGCCTCCGCTTCTTCTTCGCGCCCGTAGCGGCGCAACAGGTCGGCGAGATTGATGTACGCGGCGGTGAACCAGGGCGCTCGTGCGATAGTGGCTTCGAATGCCTCCGTCGCTTCTTCCAGACGGCCCAGTTGAGCGAGCGTGCTGGCCGAGTTGAAGAGTCCCTCCGCGCGATCGGAATTGAAGCGCTGCGCGGCCCGGTATTCCACAAGCGCCGCGTCGAGGTCGCTGCGCCGGCGTTCGCTCAGTTGCTCCTCCGATCCCAGCAGGACCCTGGCCGCCGCCAGGCGCAACGCACGCAGCGGGTGTGTCAGGAAGCGCTGGGCGAAACCGGCGCGGTCTTCTGGATTCAGGTTCTGGAGAAGGTCCACGGCAGCCAGCTGCACCAGCGGGTCGTCGTTCTGGAACACCGGTTCCACCGTCCGCAGGGCCCGGTCGTCCAGCTGGGCCGCCAGCAGGCTCACCGCGGTGGCGCGAACGATGGCCGGTGCCGTGGAATCGTTCACCAGGGCATTCAGGCGGGGGCCGCGGTCGCCGGCCCACTGGCGCGCAGCATGGATGGCCTCTGCGTAATGTGGTGTGCCGGAGCGGCCCTCCGGGAACCAGGCGGCGACGGTATCCGCGGCCCACTGCGCGCCTTCGGCCTGGTGGCAACCACCGCAGGCGTCGGGCGTGCCGATTGACACCGAAAGGTCGGGCCGAGGCACCCGGAAACTGTGGTCGCGGCGCGGGTCGACCACCATGTAGGTTTCCGCGGGCATGTGGCAGTCCACGCAGGCCGTACCGGCTCCGTCGCCGGGGTGATGATGGTGCTGCGGACCGAAATAGGCGCTGGCCTGGTGGCATTGACCGCATAGCGCATTGCCCTCGACGCGCAACTCCGCGCTGTGGGGCTCATGGCAGTCGCTGCAAGTGACCCCGGCCGTGTGCATCGGGCTTTGCAGGAAAGAGCCGTAGACGTAGACCTCATCCTGAATCTGGCCGTCGGCATGGTAGAGCCCCGCGTCCAGTAGCGAGGGTTGGAAACCGTCCAGCAGCGGATCGCCAGGATGGAAGTCGTCAGTGAACTGGCTGCGGCGCGAGTGGCACTGAGCGCAGGTTTCAAGTTCCGTACGATCTTCCAGCGGCGGCACGCGCTGGGCGATGACCGCGCCTTCGGGAAACTGCCACTGGCCGGAAGCGGCCGGCAAGCTCAAGGGCATGTCCTCCGGCGCCTGAACGTGCAGCGAGCCCGGCCCGTGGCAGGCTTCGCAGTCCACATCGATGCTGGAGAATGTCGTTTCGAACCGGTCTTCTTCCGGGGAATAGTTCTTTTCCAGATTGGTCGAGTGGCACTCGGCGCAGGTGCTGTTCCAGTTGTAGAGCATGCCGGTCCAGTGCAGCGGGTCCTCATGGTCCACGGCCTCGTCCGGATAGAGGTGGAACCAGCGCTGCCCGCCTTCGTCCGGCGGACGCGAGTCCCAGGCGACATTGAGGACCTGGAAGCGGCCGTCGGGAAACTCGGCAAGGTATTGCTGCAGAGGCTCCGTCCCGAATGCGTGCGTGATATCGAACTCGGCGAGCGCCCCGTCGGGGCCGTCAGTACGCACACGGTAGACGCCGTCCCGGACGAAGAACTCACTGGTGATGCCGTTGTAGGTGAACTGCGCATTGTTGAAATCGCCGCTGATCGAAGCCGGACTCGCCGCGGCCATCGCCAGGTCGTGATGCGACCCCCGCCAGAGTTCGGCTTCGGCCATGTGGCAGGCGGTACACAGTTGGCCGCCGACGTAGTCCGCCCGGGCCTCGACGGCGGTTTCGCCCGCTGCCGTAGGCTCTTCGGTGGTACAGCCAACCAGCAGGGCCGCTGCGAGCACTGTCACCCATGGAAGCGGTTGTGCAATCATGGCCGGTGGGACGCCGAATGCGCGGGTTGAGGGCATATCAGCGACCGGTCTCAGTCAGAGTGGCGGGCGCTGACGTCGTTTGAAAAAATCGTAAACGTAGCCGGCAATGCCGACCCCGGCGATCAGGTTTCCGATCTGGGAACCGGATGTCGCGAACTCGACGATGATTCCGACGACGATAAGAGCGAGGCTGACTACTCTCAAATTCAGGGACAAATTCAAGGCTGGACTCCCGGACCGTTGCAGTTGGGCCAGGTTCTCCGGCCCATGCGGTCCTTGTTGCATCAGCAACGTTTCTAACAGACCCTAGTGCGGTGCTCAAGGCTCGCGTTCAACTGATCATCGGCGCGCTGCTGTTTTCGACGGGCGGCGTGGCCATCAAGGCGGCGACGCTGACGGGGTGGCAGGTGTCCTGTTTTCGCAGCCTGCTGGGAGGACTCGTCATCCTCCTGGTGATCCCTCGGGCACGTCAGGGCTTCACGTGGCGATCGCTGGTCGTGGCGGTTCCGTTCGCCGCTACCTTTACGCTTTTCACGCTGGCCAACAAGCTGACAACGGCGGCCAATGCCATGTTCCTGCAGGAAACGGCGCCGTTCTACGTGCTGCTGCTGGGACCGCTTCTGCTGGGCGAACGTATCGTCCGGCGCGACCTGGCCTTCATGGCCGCCCTGGTTGCGGGGCTGGCGCTGATCCTCGGTTCGGTTCGCGAGCCCCTGGACACGGCGCCCAATCCGCAAATGGGCAATCTGCTGGGCGCGTTGACCGGTGTCGCGTGGGCACTCACCCTGACGGGGCTGCGCTGGCTCGCATCCCGCTCCGGGTCCGGCAGGGACCAGCCGGAGACCGCGGTCGTGGCGGGATGCCTTCTCGCCGCCGCGGCGGCTGGTTTTTTCGCTCTCCCGCTCGGCGGCACCAGTAGCCTCGACTGGCTTGTCATCGCCTACCTGGGAGTCTTCCAGATCGGTCTGGCGTACTTCTTCGTCACCCGGAGCATGAGGCGGTTGCCGGTGATCGAGGTTTCGCTGCTGCTCCTGGTGGAACCGGCGTTCACCCCGGTATGGGCTTGGCTGGTATTGGCCGAGAACCCCGGCGCGCCCGCCATCCTCGGCGGAGCCGTGATCATCCTGGCGATCGGGCTCTACTCGCTGCTTCGCGGGCCCGAAACAGCGTAACCCCCGGGCTTGGGCAATTGCGGATGTCAGCCCCGCGCCCTGTATGGGCGCCTCAGCCCCGAGTGTATCCTTCAGCGAGCGACGGTGCGCGAGGCTACGCGCCCGGAACTTCCAGAAACTCGTCCTTCAGTTCCACGCAGGCATACGGCTCGAAAGGCACATCGGAAGGATAGACCGTATCCTGGCCGGTATATTGCCCGACGAAATAGCGTGGATCTTCCGCGGTGTAGCTTCGAATGAGCCCCTGGGTCTCGGCGTCGTAGGTGAAGCGTTCCACGATGTGCAGGTCTTCGCTGTGCGGAACGAGCCCGCCCGGGCCGGCGACGATGAACCCTTCCTCGAACCCGACCGTGTCGACGATCAGCGCGCCATCCTCCCAGCGCCCGATGGAGTGACCGGCGCGGCCTGGAACGATGTCGTCGGGATGTTCATCCAGATCAATCCTGATCGTTCGGACGATGTCCATGAACCCGTACCTGAGCGTGATTTCATCGTCAGTCTGGACAATTTCGTTGACGTGCTGATTGAACTGCCAGTCGAACAGGATATTGACCGCCATGCAGTGGTAGCGCGGATTGTCCTCCTGGTGGGTCAGCCCCGCGATGGCCGCCCGCCCGGCATCCGTCAACTCGAGCGCAGGTCCGCCGCCGCCCATTCCCGGCGCTCCCATTCCCGGCGCTCCCATTCCCGGAGCTCCCATGGCCGGGGCCATTCCGCCGCCGGCCGCGCCGCCCTGGGGATTGCGTTGCGGCGCGGCCCACGTGCCCGATAGCTCGAGTCGCCCCGCGACAAGCCGTTCAGCCCGGCCGGTGGGCGCGTCGATTTCCCGGCGCTGTTCATCGCGCTGCAGCACACTACCGTCGGCAAGAACGACGGATCCAAGCGCGCAGGCGTGAGGCTCAAGCCGACCCTGACTCCCGGTAACGGTGATCGTCCCGCCGATCGGGAACAGGTCTTCGGTCCAGCCGGCACGGCGCAGGAGGGAACCCGCCGTCAACTGGCAGCGCCACGGAGTGACCGAGCCATCGGACTCGGTGACGTCGAAATAAATGTAACCGTGCGGATTGACGAAGCGGACTTCGGTCACGGCGCCGGTGACCTCGACCTGCTGCGACGCATCGAATTGTCCGGGGCCATGGTGGGCAAGGGCTGCCCACGGCACGACCGACAATATAAGGCAGTACGTGAATCTCATGTTGGTCTCCCGGAACGAACCGCTGGTTGAATCGGCGGTTTATTCTGCATGTCGGACAAGGATCTGGCGTTTGTGCCCGACCATCTTCTCACAACATGCTCCGGACTGCAGAGACCGGCTCGATGCGCACGACCAATGCGTACCGGCAGCGATTTCAAATAGAATGGATACACAGGGCGGGCCACGCCACGATCCGGAGGCTGACATGAAAACAAGAAATCTGATTGCTCTGCTGGGGCTCTTGCCGTTGCCGGCATCCCACTCGCTGGGCCAGGAATTTCCTCCGGGATTCCTGGATCCCGAGCCCATCCTGCAGGCGGCGGAGGCGGCCATCGGTGCCGACAGACTGAGCTGCGTAACCCTTGCAGGCTCGGGCTACAGCGGCCTGGTGGGGCAGCAGCGTCTCAACGGTTACAACGTCGACTGGCCCCGCGGCGAGTTGAACAACTACACCCGGATGATGAACTGGGAGACCGGCGTCATGCTGGAGACGTTCGACCGCCCGCCCGGGCAGAACCCCGCTTCGTGGAAGTACGGACAGGGCTGGGTCGGCGGGACCCCGGTACAACAGCACTCCCGGCAATCGTTCATGGTCAACGGCGAGTACGGCTGGCATCAGGATGGTCCCGAGGCCGAACCGGTGGCTGCCAGCCCCGAAGATGCGGCCAACTGGCAACTTGACATGTGGCTCAACCCGCACGGTTTCCTGAAGGCGGCGCGGCTGCCGGGCGCCAACCCCGTCGCGGCGTGGCGCTGGGAGTTGGGGGAGATGGGCCGCGACGGTCCCACGGCGACGCCGGAAAAGGTCAGGATCGTTTCCATCACGCTACTTGGCAAGTACCGCGTCGATGCGACGGTCAACAGCGAAAATCTGCTCCAGCGCATCCATACCTGGGTGCCCGATTCGGTGCTTGGGGACTTCAACTACGAACACGAATTCTTCAACGACAGCTATGCCGACCTGGGCGACGGCGTTCGCTTCCCGATCCGCTGGCATTCCCATCAGGGCTGGGACGACAACTATCAGGCGCAGAGCATCAACGCCGGACACAACGCCTTCGGCGGTGAATTCGAAGACATCCAGGCGAATCATTGCCCGGACCCGGTCACCGTCCCCGACTCGGTGCGCGAGGCCAGTTTCGGGATTACCGTCGAGACCGAAGAGATAGCGGACGGCGTGTATCTGCTGGGCGGTTCCTCCCACAACAGCGTCGCCGTCGAGTTCGAGAACTTCATCGCGGTCGTCGAGGCGCCGTTGAGCGAACAGCGCAGTCTGGCCGTCATCGAAGAAGTGGTCCGGCTCGTCCCCGACAAGCCGATCCGGTTCCTGGTCAATACCCACCAGCACCACGATCACATCGGCGGTATACGCACCTACATGCATATCGGGGCAACGATCGTCACGCACAGGCTGAATTACGACTTCTATACGCGCGACGTGCTCAACTACGCTCAACGCACGCTGCTTCCGGACATGGTCTCGTTGTGGCCGCCTACGGAACTGGCGGAAGGCTACTACTACGAGCGCTACACGGAGAACTACGTGATCGGCGATGGCGAGCGCAGCATGCACCTCTCCTACGTGCACCCGCTCGAGCATGTCGATGGCATGACGATCGCCTACCTGCCCGACGAGGGCATTCTGATCGAGGCGGATCTCTACGACACTCACGTGCCGCCGCCGGCCGAAGCCACGAATGCCAATCGGGGCCTCTTCAACCAGGTGGAGCGATTGGGACTGGATGTCTCGACGATCGTGCCCATTCACGGCCGGCCGGCAGCGTGGAGCGACTTTCTGGAGATTCCGGGTCTGGCCGAGTAGGGCCTGTTACCCCGCGCCGAGAAACGCACTGCGCGGCAGTGGCAGGAGCCCTTCAGGAGCATCGGCCTCTCCGTTGCCGTCGCCTTGCGCGCATTGTATCGCGCAATCGAGATCCCTCCGCCATGCCCGCAGGAGGCGATTCCGGTATGATCCGCCGCCTACTTGTACGGAGGCGCTCCATGGGCTTCACGACAAAACAGATTCACGCCGGAGTCGAACCGGACGCGGCAACCGGCGCGATCCTCACGCCGATCTACCAGTCGACGACCTTCGTTCAGCCGTCGGTGGACGAGTACCTGTCCAGGGGCTATTCCTATTCCCGTAGCGGCAATCCAACCGTGCGCGCGCTGGAAACGAAGCTCAACGCACTGGAGGAGGGTTTTGACTGCACCTGTCATGCGACCGGAATGGCCGCTATCCAGGTGGTCATGCAGGCCTGCCTCAATGCAGGCGACCATGCCATCGTTTCCGATGTCGCCTACGGCGGCACCTACCGGCTGGCCACCAAGGTGTTCAGCCGCTTCGGCGTGGAGTTCAGTTTCGTGAACACCGCGGATGCCGCCGAAGTGGAAGCGGCGATCAAGCCGAATACCCGCCTGATTCTCACCGAGACGCCCGCCAATCCGAACCTGAAGCTCACCGACATCCGGGCGGTGTCGGAGGTCGCCCGGGCACGGAAAATCCCCCACGCAGTGGACAATACGTTTCTGACGCCGTACTACCAGCGGCCGCTGGAACTGGGCGCGGATATCTCCATTCACAGCACGACCAAGTACTTCGACGGTCACAACGCGACCGTGGGCGGCGCCGTGATCGCGGCTACCGAAGCCCTGGATGAAGCCATCCGGTTCATACAGAACGCCAGCGGCGTGATCATGTCGCCGTGGGTGGCCTGGCTGACGCTCCAGGGCATCAAGACGCTCTCCATCCGGATGGAGCGGCAGTCGGCCAATGCGCTGGCCATCGCGCAATTCCTGGAGTCGCACCCCAAGGTGTCGCAGGTCGCCTATCCCGGCCTGCCCTCGTTCCCGCAGCACGATCTGGCCAGCCGCCAGGCGACCGGTTTCGGCGCCATGCTCTGGTTCGAGGTCCAGGGCGGCGTCAGCGTCGGCAAGCGGCTCATGGACTCCGTACGCCTGTGCACCCTGGCGGAAAACCTCGGGTCCGTGGAGACGCTCGTCACACACCCCGTGACCATGACCCACGCCGATGTGGAGAAGGCGGAGCGCGAGCGGGTCGGCATCAGCGATGGACTGGTGCGGCTCTCCGTGGGCCTTGAGGATGTGGAAGATCTGATCGACGATCTCGACCAGGCGCTGGACCACGTGTAGGAGCCGGCCATGCGCGTGGCCGAGATCAGGATTTATCCCATCAAGTCCTGCGGCGGGATTTCGGTCGCCGGCGCGGACGTTGAGCCGCGCGGGTTGGCCGGCGACAGGCGCTACATGCTGGTGGACGGGCGGGGCCGGTTTCTGACCCAGCGCGAGCATCCACGCATGGCGAGGATTCGGGTTCACGAAGCTGGCGAGGGCTGGGTCGTTGAAGCGCCGGGGCAGGAGGCACTGGCGTTGCCGGCGGGACTGCCGCCGGGTCCGCGGCGAGCGGTCACCGTCTGGGGCGACACCCTAGAGCTGAGCGAGGCGAATGCTGCGGTCAACCGCTGGTTCAGCGCCGCGTTGGAGTTGCCCTGCCGACTGGTGCACATGTCCGATGGGCACTTGCGGCGCCTCAGGCCCGGCCGAGGCGGAGACGACGATCAGGTGAGCCTGGCCGATGGCGCCCCGGTGCTGTTGACGGCCACGGCGTCGCTGGCGCAACTCAACGAGCGGTTGCCGAGGCCCGTCGGAATGGTGAACTTTCGTCCCAACCTGGTTGCCGAAACTGTCACGGCTTTCGAGGAAGACCGGTGGGGGCGAATCCGGGCCGGTGAGGCCGAGTTCGACGTGGCGTGGGCCTGCACCCGCTGCGTGCTGACGACGATCGATCCGGATACTGCGGAGAAGGACCCCGATCAAGAGCCCATCCGCACCCTGAAAACGTTCCGCCGCGGCCCGGAGGGCGTGATGTTCGGCCAGAACCTGATTCCCCGCCGGCTGGGTGCGGTGAGCGTCGGCGACCGCATCGATATAATTTGACGGATTTCGAGGGGCTGGCGGGCCGCCGGTCCCGGTCGAACGCGGGATCCTGCCCGAGGCGGAAACCGGCCAAGGCGGGGGCGGCCCGGCGAAACGAAGGACCTGGCGACATGAAGAAGGAAACGCGTATTACGCATCAGCCGAGGGTCAACCTGCCCCGAGGCAACGAGGCGCTGGTCGAGCCCGTATACCGCTCGGTGAAATTCACGTACGAGGATATCGCCTCGTCGTTGACGCCCGAAGCCCGCGACGAAGGGTTCGAATACACCCGCGACGCCAATCCCACCACTCGGCAGTTGGAACGATTGGTGGCGGAACTGCAGGGCCGCGATGATGCCGTCTGCGTCTCCACGGGAATGGCCTCCGCCTGGCTGGCAGTGCTCGGCAACCTGGGCGCCGGCGACCGCATCGTCTGCTTTCTGGAGTCCTATCGGCCGATTCGCGCCATGGTCCGGCAACGACTTTCCCGCCTGGGAATCGACCATACGCTGTTGAGCGTGCACGACCTGCAGGGCATGGAGGAGGTCTTCGCCGCCGACGATACAAGGTGTCTGATTTTCGAGGCGCCCACCAACCCGATGGTGCAGGTACCGGATATCGGCGCGATCACTGCGCTGGCCCGCGAGCACGGCGTGGTCACCGTGCTCGACAACACCTTCGGTGGGTTGCACAACCACGGGCAGTTCGCGATCGACTACTACATCCACAGCCTGACCAAATACGCCAGCGGTCACGGGGATGTGATGGGCGGTGCGGTGATCGCCGACCGGGAGCGGCTCAGGGACCTCAAGCCGCTGGCCACGAACATGGGTGCGACGCTGGATCCGGGCGCAGCCTTTCTGATCCTCCGCGGTTTGCGGACCTACGCGTTGCGTTACAGCCGTCACTCGGAAAGCGCGTTGACACTGGCCGAATTCCTGAATGGGCATTCCCGGGTCGAGCGGGTCTACTATCCGGGGTTGGCGGGCGACCCGGGCCACGAACTGGCCTCGAAACAGATGGACGGCTACGGCGGTGTCCTGAGTTTCGACCTGAACGGCGACGGGGAGCGGGCGTGGAAGTTCATCGACGCGCTGCAGTTGTTTGCAACGGTCGCGAGCATCGGCTCCACGGAGTCGCTGGTCGCCCCTGCCAAGCTGTATTTTGCGGGCGACCTGAGCGAGGATGAATGCACACGGGCTGGCATCCGCGACAACACCGTTCGCCTAGCGGTCGGCCTGGAAGATCCCGGCGACCTCCTCGCCGACCTGGAGCAGGCCTTCTCGGCGGCCTTCGGCTGACGCGGGGGGTTGGCAGACCTTGCCTGGCGCCAATCGGACACCCGAACAAGCTGCTCGGGACAGCATCGACAGGTTGCTGTCTCAGGCAGGCTGGGCGGTTCAGGACAACAAGAGGATCGATTTCAGCGCCGCCTCGGGAATAGCCGTGCGCGAATACCCGACGGACGGGGGGCCGGCCGATTACGCTCTGTTTGTCGACAGGAAACCCGCCGGCGTGATCGAGGCCAAGCCGGAAGCCTGGGGCCAGAAGATCACGACGGTCGAGGAACAGTCGGGGCGCTACGCGGCCGCGAGCCTCAAGTGGGCCAACAATCGGGAGCCGCTGCCTTTCGTATACGAAGGTACCGGCGTGTTGACTCGCTTCACCGACGGACGCGATCCCAAGCCCCGTTCACGGGAGGTTTTCAACTTCCCTCATGGCCATAGCGTCAAAACCGACGGTGTCAACCAGTCAAACATCAACGGTACCAAACTCCTGAATTACCCTTTCCCGTACTGTTCGATAGAAGAACAACGCGAAATCGCCAGTCGACTTGAGGAGAGGTTATCAATCCTTGACAAAACGGAAGAAGACATTCGCCGAGAACTCGAAGTCGCTGCCGCTCTTCGTCAGTCGATTCTGAGGAAGGGCTTTTCGGGCCAACTCGTCGAACAGGATCCTAACGACGAACCCGCCACTGTCCTCCCAAGGCTCATCAAAGCCGAAAAGGCGTCACAGAATCCAACAGCTAAGATCCGGCAACGCAAGGTAGCGACCGCGTGACCGGCTGTTACGACACGACCGGTAACATCGAGGCTCAATTCGAACCCGGTTCGAACAGCCGCGTGCTGGCCAACAAGCTCGGCATCTCCGATCCGGAGGAAATGGAAGACATCGAACTGAGTCTGTTGAACGGGCTCCACGACGATGTTATCGGGTCGGCAGAAGCGGACCAGCCCATTACGGTCGCTGACATTTGCGAGTGGCATCGTAGTTGGCTGGAAAACGTCTATGTCTGGGCTGGCAGGTATCGCACACTCAATATGGGCAAAGGTGATTTCCTGTTTGCGGCCAGCGGTCAAATTCAGAGCCTAATGGACAATCTGGACAAGAGAATTCTTCCGGTCCATACCCCCTGCACGGGAATGTCCGAAGATCGACTAACTGAAGCTATCGCTGTTGTTCACGTTGAGCTGATACTGATCCACCCATTCCGGGAAGGAAATGGCCGACTGTCGCGCCTGCTGGCGAATGTGATGGCGCTGCAGGCCGGCTGGCCCGAGCTGGACTACACGCCCTGGGACGATTCCAAAACCGATTACGTTGCCTCAATTCAGTCAGGGATGACCGACTATGGGCCGATGAAAGGTCTGGTCAGGCGAGTGTTACGCGAGACGGCAAGGAACGCAGATGCCTGATCCTCTCTTCAATGTCCCGAACCGGTTTCCCGGTCTCGATCGCCGTCGAACTCGCAACGCTGCGAGTCCGTTGCCGGGTTGCCTTCGCGGCGTCTCGCAGGTGAGGATTGGTCTCGGAAAGCGGCTTGCGTTTCATCGCTGCATTATAGTCGAGCGGAGATCGGCATGACCGGTACACTTCCCATCAACATCGACAATCTGCTGCGCCAGCGCACCATTGAGGGCGAGCGCATCGAGTACAAGACCGGCTGGAATCCGAGAGCCGTGCTGCACACAATATGCGCCTTCGCCAACGACTTCCACAACCTCGGCGGCGGCTACGTGGTACTGGGTGTCGAGGCGCACGACGGCCGCCCCGTGCTTCCGCCCAAAGGCATTCCTCCGAATTCCGTCGACGCGATACAGAAAGAACTGCTGAATCTCGGCAACACCGCAATTCGACCGCCCTACCACCCGCTCACGGCGATCTACGAAATCGACGGTCGAACAGTTCTCGTTCTCTGGGCGCCCGGCGGCGAGACGCGTCCTTACAAGACCAAGGTCAGCCTCTCGAAGACGCGCCCGGAATGGGCCTGGTTCATTCGCAAGCACAGCAGCACGGTCCGTGCGAAAGGGCCGGATGAGCGCGAGTTGCTGAGCTTGGCGGCCACCGTGCCCTTTGACGACCGATATCGCCAGACAGCATCGCTGGACGATCTTTCGCATCGGCTTGTACAGGGGTTCCTCCGGGACATCGGCAGCGACTTGGCCCTTGAAGCGGCCGACCTCCCAATGGCGGCCCTGGGCCAGCGCATGAACATCGTGGGTGGCCCGCCCGAAGCGATGTTCCCCAAGAATGTCGGCCTGTTGTTTTTCAACGACCGTCCGCACGACTTCTTTCCCGCGACCCAGATCGATGTGGTGTGGTTCCCGGACGGCCCAGGCGGTGACCGATTCGAGGAGAAGGAGTTTCGCGGCCCGCTGTCGGTCATCCTGAGCGAGGCGATCGGCTACATTGAGCGGAACTACCTGAAGGAGACTGTTGTCAAGTATCCGCATAAGCCGGAAGCTGAGCGATTCTGGAACTTCCCCATCGGTGCCATCGAGGAGGCGCTGGTCAACGCCATCTATCACCGTTCCTACGAGGAGCGCGAGCCCGTTGAGGTGCGTGTCTCCGGCGAAGAATTGATGGTCCTGAGTTTTCCCGGCGCCGACCGGTCCGTCCGAATGGAGGATTTTCAGAAGGGGCAGGCGGTCAGCCGCCGCTACCGCAACCGTCGAATAGGGGAGTTCCTCAAGGAGCTGGATCTGGCCGAGGGCCGCTCGACCGGGGTCCCGAAGATTTACCGGGCCATGCGGCAGAACGGTTCCCCCGACCCGATCTTCGAAAGCGACGAGGACCGCACCTGGTTCCTGGTGCGGTTGCCGGTGCATGAGGGGGCATCGCTTGCGGCGACCGAACATGATGCCCTACAAGACACCCTACAAGACACCCTACAAGATAAGACTCTGAAAATACTTGAAAAAAACCATAACACCCCGCAAGACGCCCTACAAGTTTCCCCACAAGTCACTGAACAAGTCGAGCACCTGTTAACGGTTCTCGCGGGGATGATGAACCGCGTTCAACTGCAAGCGGCGATAAGGTTGCAGGATCGAAGCCACTTTGTTTCCGCCTACCTAAAACCCGCCCTCGACGCCGGCCTGATCGAGATGACGATCCCCGCCAAACCAACCAGCCCGAATCAGCGCTATCGCCGCACTGCTGCAGGCGAGGTTTTGGCACGGCAAATCATGAAGCAGGACCGGTCCGAATGAACACCGCCCCCATTGTCCGCACGATGCTGAAGACCACCACACGCTCAAGAAGAAGCCGATGCGCTACGAGCACCTGTCGGAGTTCATCGAGTGCTACAACCCGCGCAACCGCCACCGGCGCAAGGCCACCTGGGACGAACGGGATGCGCCCGATGGGCGCTGGCGGAGCTACGGCTACGAGGAACTGACGGCCCGCGACAAGACCAGCCTCGATGTCTTCTGGCTCAAGGACAAGAGCCTGGTCGATCTGGATAACTTGCCGGAACCGGACGAACTCGCCGAGCAGATCATCGAGAATCTGGAAGCCGGGCTTGCCAGTTTTCGGGAGGTGCTCGCGGGGCTGCGGTAGAAGGCTCAATGCGCCGAAGCGCGCAGCCCGAATGACATGTTTCGCTCGGCGGGCTTGAAACGTCGCCGTGCTATCCTCATCATGCCCGTCGGGACGGGCGCGTACATCCAGCGGTTGGCGTGGACGGGAACAGCCGGAAACACATGGCGGATTGCCAGCGGATCATGGAATTGAAGAGGGGCATCGGTACCGCCATCCTCGCAGTGGTCGTCGCGGTACCGCTGACCGCGCCGGACGCCCACGCGCAGTTCGGCCGCCGTTGGCAGATCGAACAGAACAATCCTCCCGCCACGGAATTGATCGTTGCCCGCTGGCGGTTCGGCACCAATGGCGCCATCGGCCACATGGGCTGGGCCCACAACTACCCGAACTCCGACGAGAACTTCAACGAATTCATCGATCAGTCCACCGGCATCGATGTCCAGGTTCCGTCGTACCGCATCGTGGAACTGGGTAGCGACGAGGTGTTCCTGTACCCGTTCGCCTACGTCTCCGAACCCGGCGAGATGGAACTGACGGAGCAGGAGGTCGAGAATTTCAGGCAGTTCATCGACCGGGGCGGATTCGTGCTGATGGACGATTTCGACGGCTCGTGGCAACTGGCGACCATGCGCTCGCAGGTCGCGCGTGTTTTCCCCGACCGCCCCTTCATTCGGCTGGAACCGGATCACGCCCTCTTCAAGGCGCATTTCGACCTGTACGACTTGAACGGGATGTCGCCCTACGTGCCGGGCGGCAACATCACGTACTACGGGATACTGAACGATGCCGGCGATGTCGCCATCGCGGCGGGACACAATAACGACCTGGCGAACTTCTGGGATTGGTACGACCAGGCGCGCATGCCGCTGGAACCGGCCGCGGACGCGTTTCGCCTGGGCATCAACTTTGTCGTGTGGTCGATGACGCACTGAAGATGTCTGCGCGGTCCGGTCCGCGCGCGCTGGCCGGCCACGGCGGGCGCGATCAGGGCGCGACCGCCTCTGGCGGCCCGATGGCGATCGAGCGCACGAACTGCAGGATGGCCGCGCTGAGTTGCGTATCCCGCGTGCCGATACTCGGATTCGGGGAGTAGTGGTTGTGGCCGATCAACTGGACCACCCGCGGCATGCGGCCCGACTTCGCGGTCACCTCGGCCACCAAATTCACCATGGATTGTTCGGTTCCCGGGTTATCGAATTCCGAGATGGTGAGCATGACCGGAATATCGGTCCGTTCGACGTTGCCGACGGTCGAAATATGCGGCCATCGCGCTAGGTCCTCACCGAAGTAGGCCAGGCGGTTCTCGGAGGTTCTGTCCGTGTCGGCGCCGTAGCCGCCCGAGATCAGGATCACGCCGGCGGCGGCCGGTATGCCCGGCTCCAGCACGTCCGGCCTGAACGCATACGTGGCCGCGTGTGCTGCGGCCGCCGACTTCCCGATGACGAATATCTTGCCGGGGTCGCCGCCGTACCCGGCGATGTTGTCCTTGACCCAGGCCACGGCATTGCCGACGTCGTTGGCGCCGTCGGGCCACTTCGCCTCCGGGACGAGACGGTAGGTGGCATTGACGCCGACCAGGCCCAGGCTCGCGAAATAGTCGGCCACGTTGCGGTTGCCGTCCTTGTTGCCGCGGACGAACCCGCCGCCGTGGAAATACATCACCACCGGCTTGGCGTCGTCGTCGTTGCGCCGCGTATCGATGTGGACGTCGAGCAGGTTGCGTTCGTGATGCCCATAGGAGATGTTGCCGGTGACTTCGATCTCGTCGAGTCCGTAGGTCCTGGGCTGATCGGCGTAGAGTCCGGACGTCTCCGCTGCCGCCAGACCCTGCTCGGTGATTCGCCTGATTGCGGCGGCAAGATCCGCCGGCATGCGGTCGCCGGCCTGATCCGCGTCCCGCCGCTTCTGCTCGTCGGTGAGCGCCCAGCGCAACTGCTGCAGTGGCCGCGCCGAATCCGCGCAAGGCGCCAGTGAGACCGTTCTTCCGTGGTAGACCATGGCCAGCCAGACGGGGGAATTGGCCAATCCGCGTTCGGCGTTCAGGGTGACGCACAGGTCGGGCCTGGACGACGGGCTCAGAAGGCCGTTCGGTGTCAGGGACCAGGATTGTTCCGCTGCGTCGGAGCAGTCCCGAACGAAGAGTTGGCTGCCCTCTTCAATTGCGTCCGCAGCCACGCACAGGTCGTATTCGGGCGCGTGGAGTTTGTCCGGCGCGGCCCATTCGAAGAGCTGGTCCACGAAGTTGCGCTCGTACTTGCAGGTGCGCGTACCGAGCGGAGCTTCCCGATTGATGTTTTCGCCGGCGCCGACGATATCCAGGCAATAGCCCCTGGACTCGTCATCGAGCGTATGGAGGTTGCGAAGGAAAGCGCCCTCGGACAGTGCGGCCGTGGGCAGGGCGACACCGAGAGCGAATACGGCCGGAAAGCCGATCAACGGGATCTGGCGGAACATGACGATACCCCTGTATTTGTTTTGGCGACTTGGCACCGAAACGGCAGTTCTGTGCGCCGCGCTTCGATGGCCCGTCATCGACGACTCAAGTTTACACTCTACTTGAACCAGTCCGGCACCGGCAGCCCCTTCGAGGTGAGAAAATCCGGGTTATAGAGCCTGGATTCATAGCGCTGCCCCGAGTCGCACAGCACGGTCACGATGGTCTTGCCCGTGCCCATGGCCTGTGCCAGGCGAATCGCGCCGGCCACGTTGATCCCGCTGGAACCGCCGAGCAGCAGGCCTTCCACCCGGAGCAGGTCGAAGCAAACCGGCACCATCTCCTCGTCGGGAATGCGAAACGCATCGTCGATCCTGGCCCCCTCCAGATTGCCCGTCACCCGGCCCTGGCCGATTCCTTCGGAGATCGAATCCCCCTCCGATGCCAGCACGCCGGTCTTGATCCAGCTATGGATCGCGGCCCCCATGGGGTCCGCGGCGGCCGTGACGATGTTCGGGTTCTTGCCTTTCAGAAACTCGCTGACGCCCGCCAGCGTGCCGCCGGTGCCGACCGCGCAGATAAAGCCGTCCACGGCGCCGTCCGTCTGCTCCCAGATCTCCGGTCCCGTGCTGACCTCGTGCCCTTCCCGGTTGGCGACGTTGTCCCACTGGTTGGCGTAGAGCACCCCATGGGGCTCGGTAGCCGCAAGCTCCGCCGCCGTGCGCTCGGCGATGTGGACGTAATTGTCGGGGTTCTTGTACGGGACCGCGGGCACTTCCCGCAGTTCCGCGCCGCAGAGCCTCAGCGCATCCTTCTTCTCCTGGCTCTGCGTATCCGGCATGAGGATCAGCGTGCGGTAGCCCCTGGCGTTTCCCACCAGGGCCAGGCCGATACCCGTATTGCCAGCCGTGCCTTCCACGATCAGCCCGCCCGGCTCCAGGATGCCGCGGCGCTCGGCGTCGAGCACCATGTACTTGGCCGCCCGATCCTTCACGGAACCGCCGGGATTCAGAAACTCGGCCTTGCCCAGAATCGTGCAGCCGGTCAGTTCCGATGCCTTGCGGAGTTTGATCAGGGGCGTGTTGCCCACCGAATCCACGAATCCGTCACGTATATTCATGTCTGTTGTCCCCAGGAATCGCCGGTGATAGTCGCCCGCGGATCGGGACGGCCGGGGCGTCACCGGCCTTTAAGCCCGCGCGGGAAGCGCCGGGTCCAGGCCGACGGGCCGTGCGGCGTCGCTCCGTGTTACTCGGTGACCGTGATGGTGATGACCTCGGACACGATCGGAGGCAAGTGCGGCGTGTGCAGGTGGTCGCCGACCACCAGTTGCAGAGTGTGCTCGCCGGGTTCCAGCGTCAGTTCGGCTTCCGTCTGGCCGAGCCCGAAATGCACCGACTGCTCGGTGGTGGGCAGCGGCAGGTTGAACGGCGGCATTTCATCCTCGCCGACGTCGATGAGCACGTGGTGGTGCCCCGTATCGGGAAACACGATTCCCGCGGGCGCGACACCGATGCCGCGGAGTCCGAACCGCACCAGGACCGGCGAAGTGACGGTATCGCCGTCGGCGGGAGACTGGAAATAAACCTCCGCACCTTCCGGCGCCGGCGTTCGCGGCATCTCGGGGACATCCTGCGCAAGGGCGGCGGCGGCGGCGCCGGATAGAAGAAGTCCGGCAATTAGTGGTATGGTTCTCATAAGTCGTTCCTTCAATACGGTGATACCGATCCCGATGGTTCGATGAGGCGGCGTGCGGTCGACCGCATCGTCACCGGTTGCGGGATTTTGGCACAATACGGCAAGAATGTGCGTGAAGTGAACTTCCGTTGTGGTCAGGTTTCTTAAACTACGGGAAGTATTGTTCTGCAAGGAGAGGGCCATGCGTCTCGGGAACACCCCCTTCAGGTTGTTGTTGGTTTGCGCAGGCGCTGTACTCTTGGTGGGCTGCAAGAGTCAGTCAACGGTGCCTCCGCCCAGCGGCGGAATGCCGCCACCGCCCTCGCCGAGCGGTGGTATGCCGTCCCCCAGCGGCGGGATGCCGTCCCCCAGCGGCGGGATGCCCTCGCCGAGCGGTGGTATGCCGTCCCCCAGCGGCGGGATGCCCTCGCCCAGCGGTGGTATGCCGTCCCCCAGCGGCGGGATGCCTTCGCCCAGCGGCGGGATGCCTTCACCCAGCGGTGGAATGCCCTCGCCGAGCGGTGGTTTTCCCTCTCCCTCCGGTGGCCAGCCAGGCGGCCAACAGGGCGATTCGCAAGGTCAGGATGGGGGCGGTGGCTCCCGTCAGGCCGGTGGCCAGAGCGCGGGCGGTCAGGGCGCCGGCGGTGAGGGCCAGGAAGGCGCTGGACAGGACGGGATGCAGGGCGGTGACGGCGGCGAAGAAGGTGGCGGTCAAGGTGGCGACTCCCGCCAGGCGGGTGGCCGGGAAGCCGACGAAGGTGGCCCCGGGGGCGAAGGGGCCGGCGGGCAGGAAGCCGGCGAAGGTGGACCCGGAGGCGAAGAGGGCGGCGGCCAGGGCGGTGATTCCCGTCAGGCCGGTGGACAGGAGCCCGGCGACGGCGGTCCTGGCGGCGATTCCGGGGGTGCCGGAGGCGAGCAGGGCGACTGGCCCGGCGGCGGCGCCGGTGCGGCGGGCCGCGTATCCCAGGCGGAAGGTATATTCAACGAATCCCTGGAAGACTTCGACGAGATCATGGGCGCCGAACAGGAGGCCATCGCCAGAGGCGGTGTAGGCTCGGCAGCGGATGAGGGCTTCGGCGGTTCCGGCACGCCCGGGGGAGACGGATCCGTCCTGGGCGGTGGCGCCGATGGCGGCGGGGCCGCGACCGCCGGCGGGTCCGCCGGCGGTGGAGGCGGCAATGATCCCGCCAGCCAGCGGCCGGTTCTGGCGCGAGCCGAATTGCCGGAGGAAGCGCCTCCCCCCGTCGAGGGATGCGAGGACACGGACAAGGTTGCCCGCCAGCTTTGCGAGGCGGCCACCAAGGAGGAGGATCCGCTGCTGCGGGCGGCCCTCTGGGATGAATACAACGAATACAAGAAGATCATAGCTCTTCAATAGGTGCGGCAGTCATGAGAAGACTTGCATTTTTCGTATTGGGCATCGGGCTGCTGGCTGGATGCAGCAGCAACCAGATCCTTATTCCCCATTCCGTACAGTTGGTCGCGGAAACCGAAACCGTTCCGGAAGACGAACTGCTTGACGTGGGCGTCGTGGTGTTCGACCCTGGTGTCCCGGAAGGGGAAATCGAGAAGGAAATTCTGGAGGAGTTGCTGGACGACGGCACCTTTGTCCATATCCGGCGCACCGAAGCGCGGTACCTGGCCGTGCACCTGCGCGACACATTGCAAAAGAGCGGGCATTGGGGTGCCGTCTGGGCGACCCCGGAAGAGTCCACGGCGGCGGACATCAATATCACCGCCGAGATTCTGCGCTCGGACGGCAGCCAGCTACGGTTGCGGGTCCGTGCCGTCGATTCGACCGGCGAGGTGTGGCTGGACGACGACTACTTCATGGAGACGGCGGCCGGCGCGTTCAACCGCCAGCAATATCCGGGCCTGGATCCATACCAGGACGTCTTCAACGGGATCGCCAACGATCTGGCGGCGGCAAAGGACGAGCTGCCAGCCGCCGGGAAGCGCAACGTCAGAACGATTTCCCAGCTACGTTTCGCCGGGGAATTGAGCCCCGAAGCGTTCGGGGATCATGTGGTGCGGGCGCGCAACGGGCGGTATTCCCTGAACCGGCTGCCGGCCGAAGACGATCCCCAGTTTGAGCGAACGCTGCTGGTTCGCGATCGTGAGCACCTTTTCGTCGAGACGCTGAACGAACACTACGCCGACTTCTACCGGAACTCGCTGGAGCCCTACCACGGCTGGCGGGAGTTTGCCCGCGAGGAGTCCATCGCGATTCGGGAACTGCAGCGGTCGAGCCGCTGGCGTACAGGATTGGGCATCGCCGGCATCCTTGCCTCGGTGGTCTACGGCGTCAACAGCGACGGCGATTTTGCGGACCGGGTGGTTCGCGACTCGATCATGTACATGAGCATGGAGATGCTGCAAAGCGGCATGCTTCGACGGCAGGAGAAACAACTGCACAGCTCCGCGCTCGAGGAGCTTTCGGTCGGTTTCGACGAGGAAGTGAAACCCATGGTGGTGGAGATCGAGGGCGTGCAACATCGGTTCACGGGAACCGCGCAAACCCAGTACGAGGACTGGCGCGACTTGCTGCGACAGATCTACTTCGAGGAAACCGGCCTCGGCGGCATCGACATTTACACTGAAGCGTTGCCAGAAGAGGCGGTATCTGAAGAGGCGGTTTTCGAGGACGCTGAGCCGTCCGCGGTGGCGCCTGAAGCCGTTGACGCCGGGGATGACGCGGTGGCGCCTGCCGACGCCGCGGACGCGACCCCCGCCCAAGCCCCCGCCGGAGCCTGATTTCCCGCGTCACGGATGACGATGGCGCCCGGGCAACTTCCCGGGCGCGCTCCGGACAATTGGCGGGCTGCTGGTGAGCCGACGGCTGCGCTTTGCTATGATCGCCCGCGCTTCGCCATGGGGGCGTCGCTCCGACGCGAAGGAATGATCGGGAATGCAAGGCAACGTAACGCCGTTACGGGTTTCTCCCCGTTTGCCGGCCGCGATCGAACGTCTCGGGGATCTTGCCTCCAACCTCTGGTTCAGTTGGTCCCCGGCCGCGCGCAGCGTGCTCGCGCGCCTCGACCCGGACCTGTGGCTGAGGACCGAGAACAATCCGCGGCTGTTCCTGCGTTGCCTCGATCAGGGCATCCTGGACCGCGCCGCGCGGGATGAAGCCTATATCCGCGACTATCGCCGCGTCCTGGCCGAGTTCGATGCCTACCTGGAGCCGGCGCCCGTCGGGCTGGCGGGCAGCGATGGCGTGCCTGCCGCGACGGCCGGCGACGGTCCTGGGGGCGATGACCTGATAGCGTATTTTTGCGCCGAATACGGATTCCACGAGAGCTTTCCGATCTACTCGGGCGGCCTGGGTATCCTGGCGGGAGATCATTGCAAGACGGCGAGCGACCTGCGCTTGCCATTCGTGGCCGTGGGTCTGCTCTACCGTCAGGGATACTTCAGACAGCGCGTCGATCGACTCGGCGGGCAGATCGCGGAGTACGTGGATCACGACCCGCGGGACAGTCCGGTCCGTCCCGCCATGGATCCGGCGGGAAACGAGATCGTTGTCGATTGCGGTTTCCCCGGCCGCGCCGTGCTGGCAAAGGTCTGGCGCTCCGAGGTCGGCCGCGTGTCCCTGTTGCTGCTGGACACGAACCTGCCGCAGAACGCCGGGGACGATCGCGACATCACGCAATGGCTGTATGGCGGCGGCCGCGAACTCAGGCTCAAGCAGGAAGCCGTGCTCGGAATCGGCGGGGTGCGCGCCCTGCGCGCGGCTGCGCTCTCACCGGCCATATGGCACATCAATGAAGGCCACGCGGCATTCTCCATACTCGAGCGGTTGCGCGAGCACGTGCGGGCGGGCTTGACCCCGGACGTGGCGCTTGAAACGATCGCGGCCAACACGCTGTTCACGACCCACACCCCGGTCGCCGCCGGTCACGACGTCTTTCACGGCGATCTCGTCGCCGCGCACTTCAAGGACCTGATCGGCCAACTGGGCATCACCCGCAAGCAACTGCTGGAACTGGGCCGGGACGGCGAGGAGGCCGGCGGGTTCAACATGACGCGTCTGGCCTTGCGGGGCGCATCGTCCGTCAACGGCGTGAGCAAGATCCACGGCAAGGTGTCTTCCGGGATTTGCGGCAGCCAATGGCCGGACATCCGCCCCAGGGACAATCCCGTTGGTTACGTCACCAACGGCGTGCATGTGCCGACGTTCATTCGCCAGGTCTGGTCGGACCTGTTCGACGAGTACCTTGGGCCGGATTGGCAGCAGAACCTCTGCGACCGGGACATGGCCGAGCGCATCATGGAGATTCCGGACGAACGCTTCTGGTACGCCAACCAGCAGAACAAGCGGCAGGTCCTGCATGCGTTGCGCGCGAGGCTGACCCGGCAGTGCACGCGCAACGGGGTCAGCGAGGCGCGCATCCGCCGATTGCTCAAGCACGTGGATCCGGACAACCCCAACGTCCTGACCGTCGGTTTCGCGCGCCGCTTTGCGACCTACAAGCGGGCGACCCTGCTGTTCAATAATCTGGCCTCGCTGGAAGCCCTCGTCGCCGACGAGCAACGCCCGATCCTGTTCGTCTTTTCCGGCAAGGCGCATCCGGCCGATGAACCCGGTCAGTGGATGATGCGCGAGATACAGCGCGTGTCCAGCCAACCGCCCTTCGTCGGCAGGATCCTGCTGGTCGAGGGTTACGACATCGGCATGGGGCGGCTGCTGACCTCGGGCGTCGATGTCTGGCTCAACACGCCCGTGCATCCGTATGAAGCCAGCGGCACCTCGGGGATGAAGGCCGCCATCAACGGGACCGCGAACCTGAGCGTTCTCGATGGCTGGTGGGCCGAGGGCTACGACGGCGCCAATGGCTGGGCGATTCCCCCGTCACCCGCCGATGCCGGCGTCGAGGAGCGCGATCGCCAGGATGCCGCGACGCTGTACGAGATTCTTCAGGACGAGGTTCTGCCCCTCTACTACGGGCGTGACGAACGGCAGGGCTATTCGCGAGGCTGGGTGAGGATGTGCAAGCGCGCCATCGTCACCGCGCTGCCGAACTTCAACAGCGAGCGGGTGGTCGGGGACTATTCGCGGGTCTTCTACGGACCGGCCGGGCAACGCGGGCGGCGCCTGAGGGCCGACAACCACGCCGCGGCCAGGGGCCTGGCCGAATGGAAGGCGCGCATCCGCAGCGCCTGGCCGGGAGTGGTCTTGCGGCGAGTCGGAGAGGCGCCACGGGACATTGATTTCGACGACTCGATCGAGCTTGAGGTCGAGGTGGAACTGAACGGGCTCGGCGCCGGCGACATTCGCGTCGAGTGCTTGCTCTCCCGGCAACTGGCGTCGGGCCTGCCGGCTGCCGGGGACCGCTATGCGGAGACGGCGCGGGAGCGTGACGGCATCGTGCGTGTCGGCGGCCGCACCGTGTTGATAGAGACGTTTTCGCCCGAGCCGTGCGGGACGGAGGGCGCATGCCTGTACAGGCTCGAACTCAAGCCGCCGTGGGCCGGCGCGATGGCGTACGAAATCAGGGCCGTACCGCGTCATCCCGACTTGGCTCATCCCTACGAAGTCGGCCTGATGCGTTGGTTGTAGCAGGCCGGCATTCGACACGGTTCCCGCTGGAGCCGGGCAGCCGGTTCCCGCCCGGAGCGAGCGTCGTCGAGGGTGGAATCAACTTCTGCATCCTGAGCCCCAACGCGACGGCCGTGACGCTGAATCTGTACGCCGAAGCAACCGGTCCCGAACCGCTGCAGGTCATCGAGCTCGATTCCGCTGTCAACAGGACCCACCGCTTCTGGCACGTCCTTGTCGTCGGGGCGGAGCCGGGCCTTTACTACACCTGGCGGGTGGACGGACCCCTCGGTCCCGGCATGCGGTTCGACTACGGATGCGAACTGGTGGACCCGCGGGCGCGGATTGTCTCCGACCGGCTGTGGTACCGGGACGCCGGCCGCCACGGCTCGGTCCGCGCCCGTGTCGCGGGCATCGACGCCTACGACTGGGAAGGCGACCGGCCACTGGAGCGGCCGTTCGAGAACTCGGTCATATACGAACTGCACGTGCGGGGGTTCACCCGGCACCCTTCCTCCGGGGTCGAGCATCCCGGCACCTTTCGCGGCCTGGCCGAGAAAATCCCCTATCTCAAGTCGCTGGGCATCACCGATGTGGAGCTCATGCCCGTATTCGCATTCGATCCCCATCACGTATCCGCCGCGGCCGCGGCCAGGGGACTCCGCAACTTCTGGGGATACAGTCCTTACGGCTTCTTCGCGCCGCATCCCGGCTACGCTTCGGGCGGCGATGCGCGGCGAGAGTTCCGCGACATGGTCAAGGCCCTTCACCGGGCCGGCATCGGCGTGATTCTCGACGTGGTGCTCAACCACACCGCCGAAGCCGGGCGCGACGGCGCCACCATCAGCTTCAAGGGCTGGGGGAACGAATTCTTCTACCACTTGGACGCCGACGACCCCGACCGTTACCGCGACTACACCGGTTGCGGCAACACCATCAACTGCAACCATCCCCTGGTGGCCCATTTTCTCGTGCAGTGCCTCGAGTACTGGGTGACGGAGATGCACGTGGACGGCTTTCGGGCCGACCTGGCCAGCGTGCTGACACGCGGCACGGACGGCGAGCCCATGCAGCACGCGCCGGTGCTGTGGAGCATCGAATTCTCGCCGCTTCTGGGCCGTACCCATCTCATCGCCGAAGCCTGGGATGCCGCCGGACTGCAGCAACTGGGCAGCTTTCCCGGGTTTCGGTGGTCGCAGTGGAACGGCCGCTACCGGGATACGGTCAGACGGTTCATGCGCGGCGATGCCGGCGCGCGCGCGGACATGGCCACGCGCCTGGCCGGCAGCAGCGACCTGTTTGTCGATGGCCACCCCGCGAACGGCATCAACTTCGTGACCTGCCACGACGGCTTCACGCTTCTCGACCTGGTCAGCTACAACGCCAAGCGCAATGAAGCCAACGGCGATGGCAATGTCGACGGCGACGATCACAACCTGAGCGACAACTGCGGGGTCGAGGGGCCGACCGGGGACCCCGGCACCATGGCACGCCGCCTGCGGCGTGCGAAGAACTTCATGGCCGCCCTGATGGTCAGCCAGGGCGTGCCCATGGTGCTGGCGGGCGATGAACGGCTGCGCACCCAGGGCGGCAACAACAACGCCTACTGCCAGGACAACGAAACCGGTTGGGTCGACTGGTCCGACACGCCGGAGCGGGCCGGGATGCGGCGCTTCACGCGGGCACTCATCGCCCTGCGCCGTCGGCATCGGAGCCTGCGGCGGCGGCGGTTCCTGAGCGGCGGCGCCGGGGACACCGCCGACATCGAGTGGTACGACGAGACCGGCGCGACGCCGGATTGGGACGATGCGGGCGGCCGCATTCTCTGCTTTCTCCTGCGAGGCGCAGGGGAAGCCGAGCCCGATCTGTACGTTGCCTTCAACATGTCGGCAGACGCGGCAGCCCTGGCGCTGCCGGGCGGGCCGCCATGGTGGCGTCTCGTCGACACGTCGCTGGCATCGCCCGACGATGTGCTGCGTCCGGGTGCGGCCGAGCCGGTCCCGGAGGCGCGCCATGCGCTGGCGGGCGAGGCAGTCGCCATCTTCCAGCGCCCGGCCGGCTGAGGTCAGGCCGGTCCCAGCACCATTCCGGCCAGCGGCGGCAGCGTCAGTTCGATGGAGTGGTCGTGTCCCATGTACGGGACCGCCTGAGTGGTGACCTCGGTGTTGCCCAGGTCCGAGCCGCCGTAGTGGCGGGAATCGGTGTTGAGAAGCACCCTGTAGCGCCCCTCGAAGGGAACGCCGACGCGGTACCCGCGCCTCGGAACGGGTGTGAAGTTGAGCACCACCACCACGTGGGACCCGCCGCCCCGGCGCGCGAATGCGAGCACGGAGTTCTGCTCGTCGTCCCAGGCGAGCCAGGCGAATCCAGCGCCATCGTGATCGTTTTCGTGCAGGGCGGGCACGTCGCGATAAAGCCCGTTGAGGTCGCGCAACAAGGCCCGCAAGCCGGCGCGCGGCGGCTCATCGGCCAGATGCCAGGGCAGCGAACCATCGTGATTCCACTCCTCCACCTGGCCGAACTCGGCGCCCATGAAGAGCAGTTTCTTGCCCGGATACGTCCATTGGTAGGCCAGCAGCAGGCGCAGGTTGGCGAATCTGCGCCACTCGTCGCCGGGCATCTTGCCGAGCAGCGAGCGCTTGCCGTGCACCACCTCGTCATGGGAGAGCGGCAGGACGAAGTTCTCGCTGAAGGCGTAGACGGGACCGAAGCTCAAGAGATCATGGTGGTGGCGCCGGTGGACGGGGTCCTTTTCCATGTAGCTCAGCGTGTCGTGCATCCAGCCCATGTTCCACTTGAAGGTGAATCCCAGGCCGCCCGCGAACGTGGGGTGGGAAACCATCGGCCAGGCGGTGGACTCCTCCGCGGCGGTGATCGTGCCGGGGCATTCGCCGTGGGTGAGTTCGTTGAGACGCTTCAGGAACGCGGTGGCTTCGAGGTTTTCGTTACCGCCGTACCTGTTGGGCTGCCATTCGCCGCTCTGCCGCGAGTAGTCCAGGTAGAGAATGGAGGCCACGGCGTCGACGCGAAGGCCGTCGATGTGGAACTCTTCAAGCCAGTACAGCGCACTTGAGAGCAGGAAACTCTGCACCTCGTTGCGGGTGAAGTCGAACACCAGCGTGCCCCAGTCGGGGTGCTCGCCCTTGCGGGCGTCGGCGTATTCGTACAGCGGCGTGCCGTCGAAACGCGCCAGCGAGAAATCGTCCTTCGGGAAGTGCGCCGGTACCCAGTCGAGCAGCACGCCGATGCCCTGCTGATGGAGAATGTCGACAAATTCCTTCAGTTGTTCAGCCGTGCCGTGACGCTGCGTCGGCGCGAAATAGCCGGTGCACTGGTAGCCCCAGGAGGCGTCCAGCGGGTGCTCGGAGATCGGCATCAGTTCCACGTGGGTGAAGCCGAGATCCCTTACGTGGGGACCGAGTTGCCTGGCGATTTCCTCGTAGTCCAGAAACTCCCCGTTCGCTCCCCTTCGCCAGGAACCCAAGTGCAATTCGTAGATCGACATCGGCTGACGGCGCCAGTCCACGCTGCCGCGCTTCTCGTACCAGGAGCCGTCGCGCCAGTTATGCTCGTCACCGCCGGCGACGATCGAAGCCGTTGCGGGCCGGTGCTCGAAGCGCCGCGCGTAAGGGTCGCTCTTGACGCGCAACTCGCCGGTTTCGCGATTGCGCAGCTCGAACTTGTAGAGTTCCCCCGCGCCGAGCCCGGGAATGAACAGCTCCCAGACGCCCGAAGTGCCGCGTACGCTCATGGGGTGGCAGCGCCCGTCCCAGCCGTTGAAGGGTCCGACCACGCTCGCCCGCTCCGCATTGGGCGCCCAGACCGCGAACAGCACGCCGGCGATGCCCGCGGCTTCGTGTTCGCTGGCACCGAGCAATCGATGGGCACGTGTATGCCGGCCTGCGGTGAACTCCGCAAGTTCAGCCTCGTCCAGTTGCAGGGGAAAGCTGTAGGGGTCGACGATGTCCCGGGTCAGGCCCCCGGCGTCGCGCCATTCCAGCCGATAGTGAGCGGGGAGTTTGCGCGCGTCGCCGCTCCATTCAAAATAGCCCTCGCTGACTTCCAGCGGCGCGTCGATATCGACCAGCCGGGCCCCCACCGCGTGAGGCAGCCAGGCACGGACCGACGTCCTGCCCTTGCCGAGGTCGTGGCGGCCCAACAGCGCATGCGGGTTATGCAGGCGCGCAGCGCGGAGCCGGTCGATTTCCGGATGGTGATTCATGGTTCGTAATAAAACAGAAACCTGCGCGCGGTATTCTCGCCAGTTCCCTATAATTCGCAACCCACTTGAGCCGGGAAGGCATACGGATATGAGAACGGCATCACCGCGGCGGTTCGTCAGCAACCTGACGCGCAACACCATGGCCGTGATCATGGCCGGCGGGCGCGGCACCCGGCTTGAGCAGCTCACGGATCATCGCGCCAAACCCGCCACACCGTTTGGCGGCAAGTACCGCATCATCGATTTTTCGCTCTCCAACTCCGTCAACTCGGGCATCCGGCAGATCCTGGTGCTGACGCAGTATAAGGCGCAGTCGCTGATCCAGCACATCCAGCGCGGCTGGGGTTACCTGCACGGCGAGCTCGGCGAGTTCATCGACATCGTGCCGGCGCAGCAGAAGATCGGGGAACTCTGGTATCGCGGCACGGCGGACGCCGTTTACCAGAACCTGGACATCATCGATCAGCACCAGCCCGACACCGTGTTGGTGCTGGCCGGGGATCACGTCTACAAGATGGACTACGGCCCCATGATCGCGCTGCACCGGGAAACGGGCGCCGACATCACGGTTGGCGGTGTGCAGGTGCCGCTGGAGCAGGCCGATCAATTCGGTGTCATGACGCTCGACAGGCAAAACCGGGTGATCAGCTTTGACGAGAAGCCGGGCGATCCGTCGCCCATGCCCGGGCGCAAGGGGGTGGCGCTGGCGTCCATGGGAATCTACGTCTTCGGCACGGACTTTTTGCGCGGACAGTTGCTCGCCGACGCGGCGGACGATGCCTCCGCTCACGATTTCGGGCGCAACGTCATTCCCGGGGCCATGCATTCGCATCGCGTCTTCGCCTACCCCTTCGAACACGTCAAGACCAAGGCGCAACGCTACTGGCGGGATGCCGGCACCGTGGACGCCTACTACGAGGCGAATCTCGAACTGGTGCACGTGAGCCCCGAACTCAATCTCTACGACGGCGCCTGGCCGATCTGGACCTACCAGCAGCAGGTTCCCAGCGCCAAGTTCGTGCTCGACGGCGAAGGCCGCAGCGGCTCGGCCATCAATTCCATGGTGTCGGGCGGCTGCATCATCTCCGGCGCGCTCGTGCGCGAGTCGCTGCTGTCTTCCCGTGTGATGGTCGGGGAATGCTCGGAAATCTATCGTTCCGTGATCCTGCCGGGCGTGGACATCGGGCGAAACTGCATCATCCGGAACGCCGTCGTCGACGAGGGCGTGGCCATTCCCGAAGGCACGCGCATCGGCGTCGACCCGTCGTTCGACCGGCAGCATTTCAACGTGACCGGTCGCGGTGTCGTCCTGGTGACGGGCGATATGCTGGCGCGGCTTGACAGTGCCGCTACTCGCCCCGCCGCCTGAGAGCTGTACCGACCCAGGCGCCGAGCCTTGCCCTGCGAGGTGAGAGGAATCCGCAATGAAGATACTCATGGTGACGTCCGAGCTGGCGCCGCTGGCGAAGACCGGCGGCCTGGCCGATGCGGTGGCCGGACTGGCGCGGGCGCTGGGTACGCGCGGCCACGAGGTGGTCGTGCTGTTGCCCGGCTACGCGCACCTGCCGCCAACCGGGGCCGCGACGCGGCCGTACGCCACGGAGCGGGCGCGGTTTGTCGAACTCGATGACCCGGCCACGCCATACCGCGTCTGCCTGCTCGACGCTCCGGAGTTTCGCGATTCGGACCTTTACCTGGGCGATGTCCGGGACGCGGCCCGCTTCCTCGCGCTTGCGCGGGGCGCGCTGGAACTCGGCGAGGCGCTCGACTTCCAGGCGGACGTGATCCATTGCCATGACTGGCACGCCGCACTGACAACGGCGCTGGCCAGGGCCGCCCGGATCCCCGCATCGACCATTCTGACGCTGCACAACGTGACCTACCAGGGCGCATTTGCGCTTCACGACGCGCCCGCCGAGCCGCTATTCCAGCAACTCCACCGGGGCGGCATGGTCAACTTCCTGGCCTCGGGCGTACGCCACGCCGACATCATCACGACCGTCAGCCCGACACATGCGCGGGAAATCCTCACCGATGACGTCGGGGCGGACCTGCAGCAGGATCTGCGCGCGCGGCAGGACGATCTGGTCGGCATCCTGAACGGCGTGGACTACGGAGTCTGGAGCCCGGAATCCGATCCCTGGATCCGGTACCGCTACGCCGCGGACGACCTGCGCCCCAAGGCGCAGGCAAAACGGGCGCTGCGCAAGCAGGTCGGGCTCCCGGCCGACGGACGCGGCCCGCTGCTGGGGCTGGTCAGCAGGCTCAACTGGAACAAGGGCATCGACCTCCTGGTTCACGCCCTGCCCACGCTGCTCGAGCGCACCGATGCGTCCTTCGTCGTGCTCGGCAGCGGTGAGGACTGGCTCGCGCGCGACCTGCACGCCGCCGCTGCCGCGGCACCGGACCGGGTGGCGTTCGTGGAGGGCTATGACGAGGTCCTGTCGCACCGCATCTTCGCGGGCTCCGACTTCATCCTCGTGCCTTCGCGCCACGAACCGTGCGGCCTCACCCAGTTGTATGCGTTGCGCTATGGCAGCATTCCCATCGTGCGCAAGACCGGCGGGCTGGCCGACAGCATCCGGCATTTCGACCCCGCCACCGGCCGGGGAACGGGCAGCGTGTTCGAGCACGCCGACGTTCAGGGCCTGATCTGGGGCGCGACCACGGCAGTCGGTTGGTACCGGTCGTCCAGGTGGAGGCAATTGCGCCGCAACGCCATGGAAGCGGACTTTTCCTGGGAGTCCAGCGTGCCCGATTACGAGGCCGCCTATGCCCGGGGCCTGGCCGCCCGGGCGATCCTGGCCGCCTGAGCGCAACGAGGGGTACCTAGAGTCCGGGGTCATCGTCAGGTCCGGTCGTGCTCGAATGGCGAGCGGTGGGTGCGGACGATAAAATGGCGCGTTATTGAAACGCCTTGTCGCACCCGGAATTGGGAACGCTCCGCATGCGGGCCAGAGATAAGTCATCCGTCGGTTACCTGGAAGGCCTGAGCCTCGGTGAGCCCCTGGGGCAGGGCGGGATGTCCCGGGTCCGTGAAGCCACCACCGCCGGGGGTCGCAGGGTGGCCGTAAAGTATTGCCGCCTCAACGACGCGAGTCATGCCGGGGCCCGGGCTCTGGCGCATCGGGAATTCGATTTTCTCGATGGGATATCCCACCCCAACGTGGTCGCGGTGTTCGGACTTGCCCGTATCCCGGATTGGCCTCATGCGGGGGCTGGCGGGCTGGCAGCCCGTGGCATGGTGATGGAGTACCTGGAAGGCGGCGACCTGGTGTCCCTGGCCGCCGCGCCGCCGCGCTGCTGGGTGCCGGTGGCGAGGCAGGTCGCGCGGGCCGTGGACCATCTCCATCGCAACGGTATCGTCCATCGCGATCTGAAGCCCCGAAACATCTTGCTGCGCAGCGACGATGCGCCGTGTCTGATCGACTTTGCCCTGGCTGCGCGAGTCGGGGCGCCGACGCCCGCGGGCGGTGGTACGGCGGCCTATCGGCGCCGTACGGCGGCGGACGAGGCTGGCGCGACCGGCGAAGCCTGCGTGGCTGACGATGTCTACGCCCTTGCCGCGGTGGTTTACGAACTCTGGACAGGGGCTCTGCCATACGGCCAGAACCCGGCACGCCCGAATGGAGCGCGCCGGCGTGAATTTCCCGAGCTTCGAGCGGTTCCGGGCGTGCGCGGGCTGAACCACCTGGCGGATGTCTTGTCCGATATTCTGAATCAGCGCAACCCGGCGCTGGCCGCGGGCATCCGACCCTTGCGGCATGCATTAGAATCAGTGGGATCGAACCACTAGGGGCAAAACCATTGGCGGCGCCTGAATCACAGAACCCGGGACACGACGAAACCATCGTCCCGGTCGAGCCCGCCTTCAGGAAGACCGGTTCGTCCGCCCGGCGGCAACCACGCAAGCGCGGGGTCTCCATGCCCGTGCGCCTCGCCGCGCTTGCCGCACTGGTCGCGGCGGCTGTCGTGGTGTTCGTCGTCTTGCCCCGCTGGGTGGACGGGCAACAGGAGCCGGCGCCGGTTGTGGAGGAGGCACTGCCGCCCGAGCCCCCCGAGGAGCAGGGCCCGGTGTATACCGAGGAGGAGCTGGAGGCGTTTCAGGCCGAGGCCGATGGCCTGTTGGCGCGCCTGTTGAACCAGCAGTCGCAACTGGACCGGCGATCCGCATCGGAATGGGGGGGCGATGAATTTCAGACGTACCAGGAATTGGCCCGGGCCGGCGACGACGCGTATCTCGCGGATGCCTGGTACGACTCCGTGGATGCCTATGGCAAGGCCCTGGATTTGGGCGAGGAATTACTGGAACGCTCCGTTGGACTCATCGACGCAGCCCTCGCCGCGGCCCGCGCGGCACTTGAGGCCGGCAACGCCACCGTAGCGGGCGAGCAATACTCGCTGGTGCTGGGCATCGAACCGGAAAACGCCGCTGCCCAGGCCGGCCTGCTCCGCGCCCAGCGGCTTCCCGAGGTGCTTGCGCTGGTGCGGGAGGGCGGCGACCTGGAACGGTCCGGCGACCTGGAGGAAGCGGTGCGCGCCTATCGCGAGGCGGTGGCCATCGACGGCCTCTGGGCGCCGGCCCGGTCGGCGCTCGACTCGCTCGAAGCGCGAATCAGGAATCGGCGGTTCGACGCGCTGATGTCCGATGGCCTGGGCGCCATGGCGGCAGAGGAATTCGAGGATGCCCACGAGCTGTTCTCCCGGGCGCTCGCGCTGCGGCCGAATTCCCAGGATGCGCTGGACGCCCGGATGCAGGCTGAACAGGGCCGTCACCTGGAACAGATCGCGCTGGTGGAGGCTCGCGCGCTGGCATTCGAGCTGCGGGAGCGCTGGCAGGACGCCGTAGACCAATATCGCGACGTCCTGGAGACCGACTCGACACTGGCGTTTGCGCAGGAAGGTCTGGCACGGGCCACCTACCGGGTGGACCTGGATCTGAAGCTGAGCAATCTCATCGACAACCCCAATCTGCTGTTCGACGACAATGTGCTTGGCGACGCGCAACTGCTGGCGGGGGAAGCCCGGGAGGTCACTCCGTCCGGGCAGCGTCTGGCCGGGCAGGTGGAAGCGCTGGAAGCGCTGCTCAAGCTGGCAACGACGCCGCTTCCGGTGCAATTGCAGTCCGACGAGCAGACCGAAGTGACGCTCTATCGGGTCGGCCGCCTGGGGCAGTTCCTGGTCACGGACGTGGAGCTTCGACCCGGCCAGTACACCGCGGTGGGCAGCCGACCCGGATACCGCGACGTGCGCAGGACGTTTACCGTGCTGCCGGGCCAGCGGCTCGATCCCATTCGGGTGGAATGCGTGGAGCGGATCCAATGACGGAATTCGAGCGCCCGGTATTGACCGCGCGGGTGGGCGGGGAGTCGCGCCGGTTTACGGCCGCCGAGCTGCCATTGCTCGTAGGCGCTGGGCCCGAGTGCGACATTCGGCTGCATGGAATTACGGGTTCCCTGCAGATCGGGATGCTGGACGGCGCCTATTTCGTGCAGCCGGGCAGGGAAACGCGCGGACTGCGGGTGGAGGGCGAGCTGGTCACCGGGTCCCGCTGGCTCAAGGACGGTCAGACGATTGCCCTGGATACCGCGCGGATCCGCTGCAGCCTGCGGGGCGGCCTGCTCGATCTGTCCATCGAAGGTCAACTCACCGGTGGCGACACCGCGCCGCCGGATCTGGAGGAACTGGCCCGGGAAATGGGCGAAGCCGACGAGGTTGCGGTCGAACCCATCGCGTTTCGGCCCGGAGCGAGCGAGTCGACGGGTGACGCCGGCGCCGGGCCGAGCCGTACCAGGGTTATTGTGGGGACGGCCTTCGGCGTGTTGTTCCTGCTCGGCTGGTTCGCCTTTACTGCGAAGTCCGTTCAATTGGTGACGGTTCCGCAGGCGGAAGAAGTCGACTTGCCCGGTACCGTGTTCAAGTTTCGCATCGGCGACCGGTACCTGCTGCGCTCCGGTTCCCATCGCGTGGTCGCGCAACGGCCCGGCTACCATGTTCTGGATAGTGTTATCGAGGTAGGCCAGTCCCCCGCACAGACGGTGGAATTCGAATTGGCCAAGCTTCCGGGCATCATTACATTCACCACCGAACCCGACGTGGCGGCGGATGTGCAGGTGGACGGCGAATCCATCGGCACGGCGCCATTGGTCGATGTGGAAGTGGAGCCGGGGCGGCATCGGGTGGAGTTCGTCGCCGAAAGATTCCTGTCGGAGGTGCTTGAGCTGGATGTCACGGGCGAGGGTCAGCGGCAGCGATATTCCGTCGAACTGACGCCCAACTGGGCGCCCGTCAGCCTGAGCAGCCGGCCGGCGGGCGCGCAGGTGCTGGTGGATGGGACGCCCGTGGGAACCACGCCCGCGGAACTGGAAGTGGAGGCGGGCGAGCGGCTCCTGGAGTTTCGGCTTGCGGGCTACAACGCATGGCGGGAAGCGATCACGGTGCTCGCCGATCAACCTCTCGACCTGCCCGAGGTCGCCATGGTGCAGGCCGACGGCCGTGTGGAGTTGGCGACCGATCCGTCGGGCGCGGCCGTCAGCGTGAACGGTGAATTCCAGGGATCGACGCCATTGACCCTGCGGCTGCGTCCGGGCCGCACGCACGCCATCGCAATGTCCAAACCGGGCTACGAAACTGTGTCTCGGGAACTCTCGGTGGCCGCGGACAGCGGCCGGCGGCTCGATGTATCGCTGGTCGGGCGGTACGGCGTGATCGAAGTCGTGAGCGATCCGCCGGCTGCGGAAATCTATGTCGACGGTGAACCGGGCGGTGTCACCCCTGCGCAGCTTGACCTGCTCGCCGTGCCCCATGAACTGGAGGTCAGGCTCGATGGGCATGCCTCGCAATCCACGACCGTTACACCGCGCACCGGCTTCCCCCAGCGTTGGGAGACGACCCTGGTGGCCCTGAGCGCGACCACCGGTGCGGGCTACCCGCAGGTCGTCCACACCGGTCTCGACCAGGAGTTGCGCCTGGTGCTGCCGGGAGAATTCACCATGGGATCATCCCGCCGCGAGCAGGGGCGCCGATCCAACGAGGCGCTGCGCGCCGTCAGGCTCACCGAGGGGTTCTATCTCGGGGTCAGGGAAGTCGGCAACGCGGAATTTCGCCAGTTCGATCCCGAGCATGATTCGGGCTCGTTCTCGGGCGAATCGCTGGACGGGGGCGATCAACCCGCGGTGCGGATTACCTGGGAACAGGCGGCGCAATTCATGAACTGGTTGAGCATCATGGACTCGCTGCAGCCAGTTTATGAGGAAGCCGACGGGACATGGGTCCCGGTCCGGCCGCTGCGCAACGGCTACCGCCTGCCGACCGAAGCCGAATGGGCCTGGGCGGCGCGCTTCGCCAGCCGCGAGGAGCCGCTGATATTCGCCTGGGGCGCGGAATTGCCGCCGCCGGACCGGGTCGGCAATTACGCCGACATTTCCGCCAGGCAGTTGCTGCCCACGATCCTGGTCACATATAACGACGGTTACGCCGTGGCGGCTCCATCCGGAAGCTTTCCGGCCAATCCGCTGGGAATCTTCGACCTCGGTGGTAATGTTTCCGAATGGGTTCAGGACTACTATGAAGTCGGCCGGACCGAGACCGAAGCTGTCGCGGAGGATCCCCTCGGGCCCGTGAACGGGCGGTTCCGGGTGGTCAGGGGACCGAGTTGGCGCGGCGCGACGGTCACCGACCTGCGCATGGCGTCGCGGAATTTCAGCGCCGGCGGCGACGAATGGACCGGTTTCCGGATCGCGCGGAACCTGGAATGATTCGAGCGAAGCATGGTCAAATGTGTTTTGGCAGTCGATCGTTCAACTGCGGAGGTGTCATCGTGACTGCATTACGACGGGTTTGCGTCGCCGGGTTGGTGTGGGTTTGGTTGGTCGCCGGCGGAGCGCAGGAGGCTGCGGAAGAAGCCGCGGCAGGGGACCAGGAGCAGCAAGTGGCCGCGCCTGAGTCCGGTCCCACCGCGGCAGAGGAAATTTCGCAAGCCGGTACCCCGGAACAGCCCGAAGCCGCAGCGGAGACAACCGCAGCGGACGCAGGCGTGACGGATGCCGGCGCCGCCGATACCGGTGAGGGGTTTCCGGAAATTGCGCCCCTGGATGAACTCTTTGTCCCCAGTCAAAACATCCGCGCAGACGAACCCGTGACGTTTCCGGTGGATTTCTAATGCTCCATCCAACTGATACATTCGGATCTGGCGCCAGCTAGAAGCGGGACGCAGATGAACCGAAGTTTTTCCGGCGAGTTTCTCTACCAGGTTTTTGCGCTGATCATCGCGGTGATCGTCGTACACGCCGTGTATGTGACGCTGGTTCGCCCACAGGCGAACGCGATCCTTGCGGAGCAGGCGCAGCTCATCGCCGAAGACGAGACCTACACGCCCGAGCGCTCCCTTTACATTCTGATTCGCGACTTCGAGCAGGAAGCGTGTCTGGTGCTCATGCTGTGGGCATTTTCGATCATGGGCTTCAAGGCGGTCAGGGCGGTGGGAGAACGCAAGCTGCTTCAGGATGAACTGGTGCCCGTGCCGGAGGGTGTTCGTATCCTCCCGGAAGATACCCGGGAGTATGCCCGCAACATTCAATCCATGCCGGACCAGGTTCGCGGGATGCTGTTGCCGCGGGTGATGCTGTCGTCCCTGGAGCGTTTCGGATCGACGCGCAGCGTCCAGGACGTCTCTTCGGTTGCAAACACGCTATGCGAGTCGGAGGGCGAGCGCCTGGAGTCGGAACTGTCCATGATCCGGTACATCGCCTGGGCCATTCCGTCGGTGGGGTTCATCGGCACCGTCCGGGGTATCGGCGAGGCACTGAGCCAGGCGCACCGCGCCGTGGACGGCGACATCGCCGGCGTCACCGAGAGCCTGGGCACGGCCTTCAACAGCACGTTCATCGCGCTTTTGATTTCCATCGTGGTCATGTTCCTGGTGCATCAGTTGCAACTGCTCCAGGAGCGCCAGGTCTTCGATACCCAGACGTATATCGATCACAATCTCATCAGGCACATGCAGGTGCGGGGCCGTAGCTGACGAGCGCAACAGGGGCTGACACCGGGACGTAGCGAACAGTGAATACGCTGGCCATCGAGATCAATGATGCGGGCTTGACCGTCGCCGATGGTAGCGGCGTGCTGGCCGTGGAGCCCGGATACGCTTCTGTGGAGCATGGCGAGTTTCTCACAGGAGCCGCGGCAGCCGCCCAGGCGCGCCTGCGTCCCCGGCAAACCGGCAATCGTTTTTGGGAGGACCTGAGCCTCGACCCCGAAAGCGCCGGAATCGAAGGGGTCGGCAGTTCCGCGGAGCTCGCCTTCCGGCAACTGGACGCGCTCTGGAGCCGGTTCGGCGGCCCCGGCAAGGACGCCGTACTCGTTGTGCCGGGCCATTACGCCCGGGAGCAGTTGGGCTTGCTGCTCGGCCTGGTTCAGGAGTGCGGGATGCCGGTCCGGGCCATGGTCAACGCGGCCGCGGCGGCAAGTGCGCGCCCGTGGCCCGGGCGCCAGCTGGTCCACCTGGATGTCCATTTGCACCGTTTCTCCGCGACAGGACTGAGGCAGGGCGATGCCGTTGCCGCCGATCCGGAGCAGGCGCTGAACGGTGTCGGACTCGCCTCGTTGATGGACCTCTGGGCGAAACGGGTGGCGGAGGTATTCGTCCTGCAGACTCGCTTCGATCCGTTTCATCGCGCCGATTCCGAGCAACTCGTCTATGATCGGTTGCCGGAGTCGCTGGACGCGCTGCGCGGCGACGACGATATCGAACTCGGACTGACGTTCGGCGGGGAGAAGCGCATCGCCCGGTTCAACCGCAAGCAATTGCTCGGCGCCGCTGCCGGCGCCTATCGCGCGGTGGTCCAGTTCGTGGCGCAACAACGGGAGCCGGGAGCCAGCCTCACGCTGCAGGTATCCCACCGCGTGGGGCATCTGCCGGGACTTGCGTCCGAGTTGATGCGCCTGGACGATACCCGGATCGTGACGCTGCCTCGCGATGCCGCGGTCAGTGGGGCGCTGGCGTGCGCAGAGCGCATGGATTCGGGCTCCGGTCAGGTCAAGCTGTTGAAGCGGCTGCCATGGCGGCTGGAAGCCGGGCAGGACAGTCCGGTGAAGGTCGAGGAGGTTGTACCCGCGCACGAGCCGACGCCGGACGCCGAAGACGCCGCCACCCACGTGGTACACCGCGGTGTCGCGCTGCCGGTGGGACAATCCGCGCTGCACATCGGCCGGGAAGCCGTCAACGGTCGCCGCACGATCGTTATTGACGATCAGCACCAGGCGGTGTCCCGAGCGCACTGTGAAGTCGTTCGCCGGGACGGGGAACTGCGTTTGAAGGACAGCAGCCGCTTCGGTACGTTTGTCAACGAGAAGCGTGTCCGCGGCGAAACCGTCCTGCACCCGGCAGACGTCATCCGCGTGGGTTCGCCCGGGGAGGAACTGCACGTAATCATGATCGAGGCGCAAGATGGCCCGTAAGCAGATGAACGTCTTTTCGCTGTCCTTCCTGGACGCGATGACCTGTGGGTTCGGGGCGGTGATCCTGTTCTTCATGATCATCAACGCCAACATCGACCTTCGCCGCGAGGAAACGCTGGACGATCTGGCCAGCGAAGTGGACCGGATGGAGCTCAAGGTGCTCACCGGACGCAGAAACCTCGTGGAGCTTAAGGAGGATCTGGTCCGGATGATCGAGCAATGGTCCATTCTCAGGGATCGTCGAGAGCAGATCGTCACGCAAATCCGCGACATCGAGGAGGAATCCGACGCTCTCAATCTGGATAGTTCCACGCGGGAGGAAATCATCGAGCAGTTGCGCGCCGAACTGGAAGAACTGGAGGCGGAAACCGAGCGCCTGGCCGACGCCCAGACGCCGGAGATCGCGGGTGATCGTCTGCGGGGTTTCACCGGCGACGGCAATCGTCAATACCTGACGGGCCTTAGAATGGGTGGGCAGCGAGTGGTCATCCTTGTGGATGCTTCCACGAGCATGCTGGATCGCACGGTGGTCAATATCTTCAGGCGCCGCAACATGAGCGAGGAACAGCAGCTCACTGCGCCCAAGTGGCGCCAGGTGGTGGATACCGTGGACTGGTTGACCACCCAGATTCCGCCCGGTACGCAGATTCAGATCTACGCATTCAACGACACGGCGTGGTCGCTGCTCGACGGTAGCGAAGGGGAGTGGCAGACCGTGGCCGACGCCCGCCAACTGGACGAAGCGGTGGAGAGGCTCGGCGCCACGGTACCGCAGGGTCCCACGAGCCTGCACGCGGCGTTCGGCGCCATGCGCCCACTGGATCCCAGACCCGACAACATCTACCTGCTGGTGGACGGGTTGCCCACCATGGGCGAGATTACGCCCAACCAGCCCGGCGTCACCGGCGAGCAACGGTTGCGGCATTTTGAGCGTGCCGAGCGGACGCTGCCATTCAACGTGCCGGTGAACATCATTCTGTACGCCATGGAAGGCGACCCATTTGCTGCCCCCGCATACTGGCGGATGGCGCTGAACACGGGCGGATCGATGATGGCGCCCTCGGAGGACTGGCCATGAGAAAGAAGGCCCGACGCGACATAGAAACCGGCAGTCTGTCATTTCTGGACGTGGTTTGCTGCGGATTCGGCGCGGTTGTCCTGTTGCTGGTCATCGCCAAGATTTTCGAGCCGATCCGCCTGGAAGAGAGCCATGTGGAATTGGAGGGCCTGATCGCCAAGTACGAGCAGGAACTGGAGGACATTCTGGGCGAGACCGATGAGGTGACTCGCGAACAACGCGCCACGGTCGAGGAAGTGGATGTCGACGAGATCGAACTCGCGCAGCTCGAAGACGAACTCGAGCGGATTCGCGCGGAATTTCTGGCTTCCCTGGACGGTGTCGATCTGGCTCAGGAAATCCAGAACGAACTCGTGCTGGCGAGACAGAGCCTCACCGAGGAGATGGAGCGGTTGCTCGCCGACTACCGGCCCGATCCCGACGAGTACATGGTGGGCGGCATCCCGGTGGACAGCGAGTACATCATCTTCGTCATCGATACCTCCGGGAGCATGCAGCAGTACGCCTGGGGCCGTGTTCAGCAGCAGATTCGCGAAACGCTGGAGGTCTACCCCCAGGTCAGGGGGATCCAGGTCTTCAACGACATGGGCGACTACATGTTCAGGAGTTACCGTAACGAGTGGATCCCGGATACTCCGACGATTCGGGATTCGATCATCGACGCCCTGCGCAACTGGCGCGTATTCTCGAACTCGAGTCCCCGCGAGGGCATTCTCGAGGCGATCGACGCCTTCTATGACCCGACCAAGAAGATCAGCCTGTACGTCTACAGCGACGATTTCTCATCGGGGTCCATCGACGCGGTAGTTCGGGAGGTGGACCGCCGTAACCGGGTCACCGACGACGGCAGCCGCCGGGTGCGCATCCACGCGGTGGCCTTCCCCGTTTACTACGAGGCGTTCGACGGCCAGTTGGGCACGTCCGCCCGCTACGCGATCCTGATGCGCGAGCTATGCCAGCGCAACGGCGGCACCTTCGTGGCGCTGCCGACGCTGCGGCGGGGTTGAGCCCGGAAAATTCGCGAGCGGCATCCACGCACACGCCCGCTGCGGCGGATGCGTTCGATACGCGCCTACGCAGGGAATCCGATCAAGCCGTAAGCGTGCGGACGCCATAGAGAGGAATGCGGGCGTCCCGGGTGACAAGGACCAGTCCTTCGGCCTGCGCCTGGGCGATCAGGAACCGGTCGAATGGATCCCGGTGGTGCATGGGGAGATTTCCCGCTTGCTCCGCGTGATGAAAGGTCAGGGGAAGATGCGTGAATCCCCGCTCGTCAACCAGCGCCGCCAGATTGTCCGGGGCCCTGATTCGCCCTTTCGCTCGCTTGACGCTGATTTCCCATCCGGTAATGGCGCTGACGAAGACATCGTTGCGGGGATCGGCGATTGCGGCGCGGGTATTTTCGGACAGTTCCGAGACGTTCGAAAGCGACCACAGGTACACATGAGTATCGAGCAAGAGGCGCTGCACGATCAATTCTCATCCGGGAAGATTTTCGAGTGTTCAATCGCCTCGATGAGTTCCTCGTCTTCATCGTCGAAGTCCGGCGACATCCAGATTTGTCCCTCCAGACCACCCAGTTTTCGTTCTTCGAGGCGTGTTCGATAGGGTGTCAGGCGCAGCCACGGCTCGCCCGACCTGGCGATCACGATTTCTTTCCCTTCCCATGCCAGTTTTCCCAGCCTGGAAAGCTGCGATTTCGCTTCGTGCATGTTCACCTTCATGGCCTGTTCGTCGATAGCTAAGTCTAGCTAAGTCTGTTCAACCAACGGACAACTGTCAAGCGTCCATCGACGGTCGAGATGCAGCACACATCTGGAAGATCAGAATGCTTGCGCTCGGACAGTACGGTCCAGAGGCAAATCTGTCCCGATTGCGTGTATTTCATCCACGGGCTGCTCGCCCGAATCGCCACAATTCATCATTTTTGTCACGTCCGTCGCCCCATTCCATCACGGCGCTGACCATCGCGCGAGCTTCAATGTCGGTGTGCACCAAGGCACGGACAGGCAACAAAGGAGCCACTTCATGATCAGATACGCAATCGTCCTTTTGGTATCCTCCGCGTTCTCGACCGCGGGATGGGCGGCAGACGAGAGTCAGGCATCGAAGTACGAGTCCATCGGCGTGGGCAGCGGGGGCGCCGTCGGCGCCGCAGCCGGTGGCCCGGTCGGATTCATAGTAGGCGCTGCAATCGGCGCCTGGCTGGGAGACCAGTTCAACCAGCAGCACCGGGCGCGGGATGAATTCGAGCAGAACTGGATGGCATCGGAGACGCGGGTGACCGAACTCGACGATTTGCTGAATGATGCCGAGCAGCAGGTTTCGTCCATGGAATCGCAGGTATCCGCGCTGGAGTCTCGTTTGCGCCGGGAAACTCAGCAGTTGCGGACCGTCGTTCGGGACGCACTGGATGTCCAGGTGCTCTTCCGGACGGATGAGGACACCCTTCCCGACGAAACTCACCAACGGCTGGCACAGCTGGCCAGTGCGCTCGCGGGCCTGGACGACATGCTGGTTCGGATCGAAGGTCACGCGGATGCCCGGGGCGAATCCGACCACAACGAGCAGCTTTCCGCGCAGCGCGCCGCCACCGTCATGGAAACCCTGATTCGCGCCGGCGTGCCGGCAGGGCGAATCAGCGTGGATCACTATGGCGAACAGCAGTCTTCGGCGGCCGAGGACGATCCCGATGGTCTCGCGATGGAACGTCGGGTCCGCCTGACGGTCTTACCCGGGGACGACGACACGCGCGTGACGCGCCAATCGATATCAGCGGCAACCGATCAGTAAGTGCCGCGGCCTGGCTGGGGCGCCATTTTGGCGCCCCTTTTTTTGATGTGGCCGGCTACGGAGTATGCTGTGGGCGTCCGCTGCACGGGCAACGAGAAGCCATGTGCATCGCCGAGCGGCAATTCACCGTATCCCGCGGAGTGTTGGTGTGAAATCCCCACGGCCGCGGGCTGATCAACGATCGGCAGAAAACCGACCGATGGGAACGATGCGAGAGCGGCGGCGAAAACGGCGGCAGCGAAGGAAAGACCGGCACCAAGCTGGCCAGACAGTCGGTGAATGAATGCAGCGGGATGATTATCACGGGTTGCCAGGACAGGGACGCTGGAAAGCGGTCGTCATGTCAGTGTGCATGTTGGTCCTCGCCTCCTGTGGCGGCGGAACCGGTGGATCTCCGGCGCCGGCCGTACCAAACCCGCCTGCGGGTGTATCCGACGCAAGCGACGCGCCTCTCTCCCCGGATTTCTACGACCTGCCGGTTGACTGGGCAGTCACTCCGGTCGAAATGCAAGGCTGCGATGTCGCCAGTCTCCGTGACGTCGAAAATGTCTATTCCGAGACTGCCTCCAAGTTCTTTACCTGGCTGACCGGGACCGTGGAACAGGCTCATTACGAACCCATTGGCGAAGTGGCCAACTACTTTGGTTTTGCCGCACTCAGAAATGAAGTCCGCGAAAACTTCGGCGACGGGGCGGATGAAGGCTACCGCGGCGCTGCTTCCAGAGAAGTATTGGAGCTCCTGGATTTTTCTCAGCGGGCCCTGATGTACGACCTGCTCAACGAACACCGCGATGCAATCAATGGTTTTCTGGCGGATCGAGCCCTGCTGGTGGATGAATTGTGGGCACTGAAGTCCAACCGGAAACTCGACCTTGATCGGGTCATCGAATTGATGCTTTCGATCGGCGAATACGAGGGACAGGTCACCGCCATTACCGCGCAAAAATACGCAGAGATCATGGCGACGCTGACCTCGGATCAATTGCAGTATCTGGAGGATATGCGAACTCTCGATGTCAGCATTTCAGACATGAACGGCACGGTGCTCATGCCTTATGGCCCCGCCGCCAACGAAGAATACGATGCGCTGGATTCCGCGGACGCTGAACTCATGACGGAGGTCACGAGCAAACTCGTGTCCTGGGCAACCGGCACTTTGGAGGATTCGATCTACTTGCCAACCGGAAAGATCGCCAATTTTTTCGGTTTCGCCAGCTATCGCTATCTGGATCGCGCCGGGGTCAGCCGTGGCCAGGCGGCCGGTTTCGTCGATGGTGTAATGACCTCCGGGCAGCAAGCCGTTCTCTGCGGGTTGTCCACCAATGTGGTCGACTACACCAACGACTATGTCGAAGGCAGAGAGATTCTGATTACGAGGCTGGACATCCTGAAGGCAAACCCCTTCTTGCCGATTGCCGATTACCACACGGATTACGCCAATCTTGCCGGTGCCGGCGAAGGGCGCCGCGCCGTAGTGGAGGCTCTCACCTTCCATCTCATCGAAGCCATGATGAGCAACGAGCAACTTCAGGAACTCGGCAGTCTCCGCTAAGCGAGTTGATTTCCTCGCGCCGGCGAGATCTCAGCGCTGCAGGAACGGTTTGAGCAGCGGTAACAGGTCCGGGGCCTGGTCCGGTGTCTCGAGGCGCTCGACCAAACGGATCGGGATATCCACTGCGAACCGAGCCAGTACCTGCACGGTTTCCGCCGGAGAAACAGGTTGTTCCCCGGACTCGTTGACGACGATTCCGGCGAGTTCCACGTTGCGCGCCTGCAGCATGCCAACCGCAGTCAGGGTGTGGCTGAGCGTGCCAAGATAGCTGCCGGTGACCAGCAGCGCGGGCACTTCAAGCGCGGCAATCCAGTCAAGCACGGTGTGGCGCCGGTCCAGGGGCACCATTACGCCCCCGATCCCCTCGATCAGGGTGATATCCGCCCCGGTGTCTGTGCGGCACCAGGCGACCAGGTCATCGAACGGTATGGAACGGTTCTCGCGCTCGGCAGCCATGTCGGGGGAGAGCGGTTCCTGGAATCGCCACGGCGATACGGCGGCAACTTGCCCGGCATCGATGGGCCGTCCCAGCGCCTCCAGCAGAACGCCGCTGTCGCTGGATTCCAGCGCGTCGTTCGCCATCCCCGTGACCACGGGTTTCAGAGCCGCTACTCGATAGCCGCTGCGCTGCAATTGATGGATGAGTGCGCAAGTGACGAATGTCTTGCCGATCTCGGTGCCGGACGAGGTGACGAAAATCGTGGTCATCGGCCAGGTGCGATCTCGTTGACCGCCGCGGCCAGACGGTCAACTTCATCCTCGCCATGTTCGGCCGAGAAGGTCAGGCGCAGCCTGGACGTTCCCTCCGGAACCGTCGGCGGTCGGATGGCGCCCACCAAGAATCCGCGTTCCCGCAACTCATCGGCGGCCCTCGAGGTGCGGCGAGCATCGCCGAGGACGATCGGCACGATGGGGCTCACCGGTGGGTCCAGACCGAGTCGGGAGGCGAAGCGCCGCGCCTGCGCCAGCGGCTTGTTGACCAATGACTTGTCCGTCGCAATCAGTTTGAGTGCGGCTGCCGCTGCCGCCAGCGTGCCCGGGGGCAGCCCGGTGGTGTAGTGCAGGCTCCTGGCGCGGTTGCGGATCAGTTCCGCCACCTCCCTGCTCGTACACAGATACCCACCGTACGCGCCGACGGCCTTGGAAAGCGTGCCCATCTGCAGCGGCACGGGTACCGCACGGCCATCGACGAAACCGGATCCGCGACCGTTCTCGATGACGCCGAGGCCATGGGCGTCGTCGGTCATGAGCCATGCGTCGTTTGCTTCGCATATCGCCAGCAGTTCGTCCACCGGGGCACGGTCGCCATCCATGCTGAACACGCCGTCGGTGAGCACCAGGCAGTGTCGGTGCGCCGACCTGTGCTCGTCCAGAAGTGCGGATAGCTGGCCCGTATCCTTGTGCCGATAACGGACTGTGCGGCAACGTGCCAGCGTCGCTCCGGCGTACAGGCACGCGTGGCACAATTCGTCCATCAGGATCAGGTCCTGCCGCGCCGCCAGAGCAGGCACGATACCGACGTTGGCGAGGTATCCGCTTCCGAAGACCACCGCATCCTCCGTGTTCTTGATCTTCGCCAGCGCTGTTTCCAGACCGGCGTATAGCGGGTTGTTGCCGGTGGTCAGGCGGGACGCGCCGGCGCCGGTGCCATGGACACGCGTGGCTTTCCGGCTCGCTTTGATGACCTTCGGATGCTGCGACAGGCCCAGATAGTCGTTGCACGCGAAGGAAATCAGGTCTTCGGTTCGCTGGCGCATTTTGGCCCGGGGACGGCGTTTGGTGGGGATCAGGGTCCGCAGCAGGTGCCGGTCGCTCAACCGGTGCAACTTGTCGCGGGCGAAATTCTTCAGGCTTTCTTCGTGGCTGGCGGCCGCCGGCATTTGAAATCGAACCTCTCCCGGGCTTTCTGTCGGCTCGCGTCCCACATTACGTGAAATGGCTTTCAAGGCCCAAGCGGCAAACCAGTGTTTTGGGGGCAAGATGATCCAGCCGTCCAGCGAGTCGCCGACTGCGGTGTAATCGCACATGGCGACGCAGAGCGCCGTGAGTGCGCAAATCATCGCCGCTCGATCATCGTGGTCCGTGATCGTGGACAAGGCGTTCGCCAGTCGTCGGCCAGGCAGGAGGGACTCAAGCAATCGGTCAAGATGTCCCTCCCTCGTAAGGTGCTCGTAGTACTGATCCGACCTGCTGCCTCGGAGATTCGCCGTATCCTCCGGGCAGTCAATCAGCACTCCCAGAAAGGTGGTCGGAAAAGCCTCCACGATGGCATATTGATCGATCCTTTCAGAATGCGCCGCCTTCTCGATACGGCAAGACTCCGTGTTCCTCAAGAGCTGGGCGGCCAGGTTTGCTTGCCCATTCAGTTTTATGCCATTGGGCGAACTCGATTGTCCGGGCTTGCCGATGCGGCAACTTACGGTTCCCCGGCTAAGCAGGCGTTCCGCGCTTCTGTAGCGGCCAATCAATTCAAAACCTGGCGCGAGCGGGCCGTCGATCGCTACGGCCGACAACGCGTGACGGCCAGCTACGCCCAGTATCTCTGTCCTGCGCTCTTCATCATTGGCGCGAAATCGACGGATATTCTTCCACTCGATTTTGCGGTGACACCAATGTAACCGGCATACGGCGCTCGAAGGTCTGGCAGCAGACCAGCCGACATCGATACCGAGTACGCTACCTGTCGTTCGTTTTCGCCCCCCACGCACGGGAACAGCGCCTCTTTGTGTCCAATCCCCGGCGCATCCCGAGGCTTCCGGCCCCACCATCAGGCTGCCGTGCGGCCGCGTTCCCGTGCCAGGTCGTAGCTTGCCTGCATCCGCATCCAGTGCTCGGCGTCGGACCATCCCAAGGACTCCAGGCGGAGCGCCATCGCGGCGGTGACGCCGGCGTGGCCGTGGATCAGGCGCGAAAGGAATGCGCGGGTCACGCCCAGCCGCTCTGCCGCGCCGGTGACGGTCCACCCTTCGCTCTCGATGGCGCTGGCGACAAGCCGGCCCGGATGCGCCGGGCGTTTCATTTTTACCATGTCGTTTCTACCATGTCGTTTCGTCTCCGCTAATGGTAGTCCACGTAGTCAACATCCGTCGCTTGCCTGTCCCGGAACTGGAAAACGATCCGGTAGTTCCGGGACACCGCGACACTCCAGAAGCCCTCCATGTTGCCTCGCAACGGGTGCAGGCGGTAGCCGGGAAGGTCCATGTTCCCGGGCCGCACCGCATCGTCGAGGGCGGTGAGGATCTCTCGAATGCGCTCGACCCGCTCCGGCGGCAAGTATCTGGCATCGTCGCGCTCGTACAACGCTCTCAGCCCCTTGTGCCGAATCTTCACTTATGCTGTGCCGTATACAAGCAGTATACACATGATGGACTTTGCGCCGCATAGGGCGGGGACCGAAAGTCATCGGCCATCATTCCCCCTGCCCGAAGGTTTGGCGAAGCATGACGCGAGCCGTGAATCACCCGGAGATATGCTTTAGGAGCTCGGCCGTGCGTGCCTGCATCAGCGCCGTGTCGCCCCGGCTTTCAACGTTGAGCCGCAACAGGGGTTCCGTATTGGAGGCGCGCAGGTTGAAGCGCCAACGGGGAAACTCCACGCTGAGGCCGTCCACATGCTCGACGCGCACGGCATCGGCCGCGTAGACCCGTTCGATTCGCGCGAGCACTTCCGCGGCGTCGTCCACGGTACGGTTGATCTCGCCGCTGGCCGGAAAGAGTTCCATGCGCTCGTCCACCAGCGCCGAAAGCGGCAGCTTGCGTTCGCTCATGAGCTGGGTGACCAGCAGCCACGGAATCATCCCGCTGTCGGCATAGGCAAACGAGCGAAAGTAGTGGTGGGCGCTCATCTCGCCGCCGTAGAGGGCGTCTTCGTCGCGCATGACCTGCTTCATGAAGGCGTGTCCCGAGACGCTCTGGACCGCGGTGCCGCCGCAGTTCTCCACGACTTCCAGGGTGTTCCATGTGAGTCTCGGATCGTGGACGATCCGCGCTCCCGGCGACCTGGCCAGGAAGGACTGCGCGAGCAATCCGACGACGTAATAGCCATCGATGAACCGGCCGTTCTCGTCGAAGAAGAAACAGCGGTCGAAATCGCCGTCCCAGGCAATCCCCGCATCCGCGCCCTCCCGCACCACGGCCTCCACCGTCACCCGCCGATTCTCCTCCAGCATGGGGTTGGGCACGCCGTTCGGATATGTGCCGTCGGGCCGGTGGTGCACCTTGATGAACTCGAACGGCAGGTGCGGCTCAAGCAGATCGACGATGGGTCCGGCGCCGCCGTTGCCGGCGTTTACGACGACTTTCAGCGGGCGCAGCTTGCCGGGGTCCACGTAGCTGAGCAGGTGGTCGATGTAGTCGGCCTGAACGTCGAGCGTCCGCGAGGACCCGGGAGCGGGCGCGTCGGGGAACTCCGCGACCTCGGCCAGCTCCCGGATTTCCTTCAGTCCGGTATCCGCACTGATCGGCCGTGCGCCCTCGCGGACGAGCTTCAGGCCGTTGTAGTTCGGTGGATTGTGGCTGGCGGTCACCATGATTCCGCCGTCAAGATCAAGGGAAAAGGTGGCGTAATAGACCATTTCCGTTCCGCCCACGCCGATGTCGACGACATCCACGCCGGAGTTCGTCAGTCCGCGTATCAGAACCTCCGTGAGCTCGCTGCTCGAAAGCCGGATGTCCCGGCCCACGGCCACGCGGCGGGGTTGCAGGAACGCGGCGTAGGCGCGGCCGATGCGGTAGACCGCATCTTCGTTCAATTCTTCGGGAACGCGGCCGCGGACATCGTAGGCCTTGAAGCAGGTGATCGGGGTCATTTGACTATTGCTCGGGAAACGCGATGCGGGAGTATATACGGGATGACGCCAAATGCTCGCCGGTCCGGCATGACGGCAAGTCTGTGGCGGGTCGGCGGGTCACGCGGGTTACCATGAAGCGCATCCCGTCAGGACGAGACACTTGCAATGAACCTGGATCGCCTCTGGCTGCCGTACTGCCAGATGCAGACGGCCCCGTCCCCTCTGGTCGCCAAGCGCACAGACGGCGTTCGAATCCACCTGGAGGATGGCCGCTGCCTCATTGACGGCACCGCTTCCTGGTGGACCGCCTGCCACGGATACAATCACCCGCACATCCGCCGGGCCATCATCCGGCAGCTCGAAAGCATGCCCCACGTCATGCTTGGGGGGTTGGTGCACGATCCGGTCGTCACGCTCACGGAACGGCTGACCGAACTCCTCCCCGGCCCCCTGAATCACGTGTTCTATTCGGAATCTGGATCCGTCTCCGTCGAGATCGCCATGAAAATGGCCCTGCAGTACTGGATCAACCAGGGTGTGCCGGGGCGAACGCGGTTCCTGAGCTTTCGCGACGCCTACCACGGCGACACGTTCGCAGCCATGTCGGTCTGCGACCCGGAGGACGGCATGCACCGCCTGTTCCGGGGTGCGCTCGCGGATCAGGTCATCGTTGACCTGCCTCGTACGGAGGAGCTGGCGAGCGCCTTGGAGAAATCGCTCGATCAGCATGCCGGGCAACTCGCTGCGGTGATCGTGGAGCCTCTGATTCAGGCTGCCGCCGGTTTGAAGTTTCACCAGCCCGAGGTGCTCGCACGGGTGGGCGAAGCGGCGCGACGTCACGGCCTGTTGCTGATCCTGGACGAGATCGCCACCGGTTTCGGCCGTACCGGAACGATGTTCGCCTGCGAACAGGCCGGCGTGACGCCGGACGTCGTGACGCTCTCCAAGGCGTTGACGGGCGGTGCGCTGCCGCTGGCGGCAACTGTTGCGACGGAGGCCGTCTACCGGGCGTTCCTGTCGGAATCCCCGGAACATGCATTGATGCACGGGCCGACCTACTGCGGCAATCCGCTGGGTTGCGCCGCCGCCAACGCCTCGCTGGACCTGTTCGAGACGGAGTCGCGGCTGGGCCAAGTGAGGGAAATTGAGGCGCAACTCAGGCACGAACTCGCGGATTGCGCCGGGTTGCCCGGGGTCGCCGACGTGCGCGTAAAGGGCGCCATCGGCGTCGTCGAACTCGAGGGCCGCCCGGATGTGGGAAGGTTGCGGGAGCAGTTTGTGGAGGAAGGCGTGTGGATACGCCCCTTCGGCAATGTGGTCTACCTCATGCCGGCCCTGACGATCGACTGCGGAGACCTGCGCGCGCTGACCGCCGCAGTGTGCCGTGTGGTAGGCGCCCGGTGATCGGTCCCAACGCCGTCGGAATGAGTATCCAGATCAGATCGGCAAGAATTGCAGGGCGCCGAGAATGGCGACGATTCCGGCGCCCATAATCCATAGCGCCCGGTAAAACTCGCCGCGGGTGACAAGTTCTCCCCGGTCCGCTTCGGCGGCGGCGCGAAGCTGCGCGGCGATCACCTCCGCCTGATCTGGGTCGATGCCTGCAGCCTTCAGCGCGCGGGCGGCGGCGAGGGAATCGAATGTCGCGGCGGAAATGGCGTTGTCTCCGGGCAGTGGCCAGTGGATACTCTAATGCATTATTTGCGGCAGAACGACGCGACTTTCTGGCAGTTTCAGAAGGACTTGCGCCTCGGCCAATGTATGTCTCGACTGCTCGGGGCCAATTCGAGCGCATGGTTCCGGAGGGCTTATTGTTGGCTATAACTCTGGAGTATCCGAATCGATCGGATAACGCTGCCCGCTGGATTCGCAACATCGAACGGCAGGCAGATCAAGGGCAGGCCGTCATGGAACCGATAGCGCAACTCGGTTGCGAAGGCGCCGGTTTGCGGATAGACGAGCGCAAGCGCCTTGCATCCATAACGCTTGCCATAGGCGTAGAGCTGATACATATCGTCTTGGTCGATGTCATGCTTCGGATAGTCCCGATTCGCATTGATTTCTTTCCACTTGGCGTCGAGTATGAATGTGATCCGGTTGCCTTCCATGAGCGAAATGTCGGGCTTCATCATGAATGCCTTGCTGTCGTCGATTGTCGCCAAGTGCTTTCGGGGCCTCTGGCCGGTGACCACGTAAGTTTTCTGATGGCGGCGAAAGCTGCTTACGACAAAATCCTCAAACACTTGCTCCATGGGGAACAACAGCGATAGGTTTCCGTGACGTCCGGCGAGTGTCGTCAATCCATGATTGAACAGGAACAGGCCTACCCAGCGCATGACTGACTCGTAGTGCCGCATGGAGCGGTCGATGTGGTGCTTGCGCCAGTCGTCATATGGATTCGCCGCAAGCGGCACGTCCGTGAACTCCGCCGACAGTTGGCGAAGTAGCTGCCGGTTCTCGCCGCTTCGCACCTGGGGGGCGAGTCGATCCAGCGTGCTGCGGATGAGACGGTTGGTGGGCCGGTTGACGCTGAGTTCGTCGTGGGTGACAAAAAACCGCGCTTGGTTGGTCAGGTTTTCGCGGATATGTTCGCGAAAGCGGATGCGGCCCCGCAAATACGGCAGATTTTCCTCCGCGGGGACGTAATGCCGGGCGAGGCCGCTACGGACGAGCGCGTTCAGGTTAAGCAAGAACTGCTGAATGAACACTTCGAGCATGGGGAATCGGTGAAGCGACCGGATGCGGCTTTCGGGCAGCGCCTCCGCAAGCCGACGCCAGCAACGCAGCATGCGCAGGAACACCCGTCTGGTCATTTCGAGGTCCGGGTCTGTCGTTCCGCCAAGGTCGATCTTCGGGAGAATCTCGATCACGGCGCCCCGCCCTGTCGTGACAACGCCAACATGGTTGGCTGCCGCCAGCGCACCGTCACGATGGAATTTGAAGACCGGGCTCGCGAAGGCCGCGAGGTCCGCGAGGTCGCGTTTCGTCAACCACGAGCTGGGTTCGATGGGCTCGTGTTCCCGAACCGTTATTGTTTCGCGCCTTTGGGCCGTGCTGGGACTGGGCATTATGGGTCCGGTTCCGCGCTGTTCGTTCGCGCGTGCCCATAAATTCGCCTGTATTCGCGAGGATCGAGCCAGCGTTGATCATCGTCGGCCAAACGCTCGTATGTCTTGTGTTCGTCGTCAACCAAATTCGCGTTCAGCAGAAGCGGTTCGGGCTCTCGTTCTTGAACGAAGGCGTTGTTTCCCAGCACCGCTCGTATCTTCACCCAATCGTCGAAAAAATACTCCTGCAGGAGGGGGAATATCCTGTTTCGGAAGGTGAACGATAGCTCCTCCATACCGGCGACGTTAAACAGGTAGGTGTGTCCGATTTGGTGTTCCCGATCGAGCAGGGCGGCGACTCGTTTGTTGATCGCCGTGAGCAGGTCCTTGCAGTTTACCCCGTCGATATCGGTCTCGATCATGTGATGTTGCGGGTTGGGCATCATTTCCATGAACGTGAAGCGGCGCCGTAGCGCCGTGTCGAGCAACTGGATGGAGCGGTCCGCCGTGTTCATCGTGCCGACAATGTAGAGGTTGTCCGGTACGCCGAAGATCTCGCCCGAATACGGTAGCGTAACTTCGGTGGCGTCGTCTTGGCCGAGACGCCGCGAATCCTCGATCAACGTGATTAATTCGCCGAATATCTTGGCGATGTTACCCCGGTTGATCTCGTCGATGACCAGGACGAAGCGTTCATCTGTTTCTGCCCCCACCGCATCCCGCGCCGCACTGGCGATGCGCTTGAATATGCCGTTCTGCAGCTTGTAGGCGACTTCCGATCCCTTGAGATTGGGCCGAATACCCTCAATGAAGTCTTCATAGGCAAAATTTTGGTGGAATGTGACCATCGCGATCTTACCCTCGCCCCGAAGATCATGGAACCGCTTGCGATGCTCTTGATCATCAGTGGAACTGACTACCACGCCATCAATGATGGCCAAGGCGTGGTTTACCGCGTGCCAAGTCTTCCCGGTTCCTGGCGGACCGTACAGGATACGGTTGCGGGGATGGTTGACCGAAGGATTGGGGGACGGCGGAACAGGCGGAGGAACATCGCCCTGATCCTTTAAGCGCTCGATCAGATCAAATGTTGGTTTGTACGCATCGGCTCCGCCAAATGCGTCCTTAGACGCGTCCCTCGCACGCGAAAATCCTTCAATGGGGGTGTTCCCCGTAAGCGATGATATCGTTTTGTTCAACCAAAGGACGTGAACTTGTCCTGCTTCCGTCCATCCATCACTGTAATCGTTGCGCTGGACAACACTGATTCCCCGGCCTTCGTTTCGCCCACACCGAACCAACACGATGTTGCCCGGTTCGGGTTCATGCAAGGGATACTTTTTCTTGTCTCCCGCACCACCGGTGTACACGCAATTGTAATCCTTGAATTTTCCCCAATGGTCATCGCCGTCCTCACCGTGGGCCTTTGTGCTGACTTGATACCAACGATTCGCATGGACGGCCAACTTACCGCGGTTACGCAAGTAAGCAAAGATATTGATCTCGAAGAGTTCGCATCCTGGAAACGTATCACGCGCATTCCTAATCAGGCCTCCATACTCGGCCAGAGTGATGTGCGGTGGTGGCATTTCAAACGGAAAAAGTCCCAGCGGAGTCGTATCTCTATCAATCGGGATGAATTCTTCGGGGTTGATAAGAAAAAGGGCTTGCGTCAGTTTTGGCGTTGCGACGCTAGGGATATCCAGCGCACTCTCAAACATCTGTGCATTCACGCTGTCGAATCCCTGGACAGCGTCGTCGAACAGGTCCCATAGCAACTGTGGGTGGTAATGAACGCCGTCGTGAAAGCGCGCGTTAACCGTTGGCGGCTTGGGGAAAATAAAGGCATCTTCCACTTCAGCCTGGAGATGCAGAGACATGCCGAAGATGTCTTCGATACTCGAAATCATTTGCTCTCTGGCCGTTGCATGCCTGCTGCGGGCAGCCACACTATAGATAAACGAAAATGGATCGATGTTTTCGTCGCCGTGTTGCAGCAACGGCTGCCACCCGACTTGATTGGCTGCATCAATCAGATTTTCTTCGCGGCCATCTGCAATTTTGCTCGCAAGTTCCTTGAACCATGGAACCCAATCGTAGATTTCCTTCACGCGTCCTTCCTTCTTCAGATTTGTGTGCCTACGTAGCCATTAGGAACTGAATTTCGATCATCACTTTGAGAGATCGAGACCAAGCAAGATAATGCGCAAAAGTGGCTCTTCGTCCAACAATCCGGGATGACTACGATTGCATTCCACAGGAAAAATGGGCAATTCAAAACCACCCTCGATCAAGGGCAATATCTTCATCCTCCGCAGTGCGGCCCAACAGCGGCTTGACTTGGGACAGAAAGCGCTTGAACGCATCAGGCGCGAAGGGGTGTTCAGAGAGAAAGCGTTCGAACTGGTCCCGAGCGGCCACGCGTCCTGCGGCTGAGGCAAAGTTTTGCCGCAAATTGGCGGACAGACGCTTTGCCTTTCGCAGAATAATGACTTCCTCGATGGAAGTGACGGACGTGCTGATCGGTGTCATGTCCAACCACTCGCAAAGCAGGAAGTACCGTGAATTGGGGAGAGCAAGTTTAAGGTCGTGGGCTGTCGCGGCAGCTTCCTGGAACATCGTTTTGTCCAGATTGGTTTTTATTTCGGCGGCGACATAGGCGAGATGCGTTTTCGTTTCGAGGGAGTCTTCAAAGTCGCGACGGTGCGAAGCCTTGAGGAACAATGGCCGTGCCATCGCGAAATCCTGGTCTTTTGCTCTGATGGCCATGCCTCCGCCAGCCGTAATATTCGTCAAGTCTGAATCGAATCGGAGTTGCGAGAAGGCAGTCACCGGCCCCATTATCAAATCGCTGTCCACGAGTTGATCGGCAAAAACTTTACGAACCAATCGAGGAAGGAATTCCTCAACTATGGTGTTGTCGAGCTTGAGTTGGCCTTTCTGCCGATAGAGAAAGTTTTCGCTGCTGTCGAATACGAGACGCAAGTCTATGAAGGTCTTGTAGCGACTCAACGAGGATACCATGGGGAGGATGACGGACTCGCCGCTGCCCCGCGTTCCGTCCAGTTCATCGATCCATGCTTCATACTGCGTGATAGCGGCCCTCACCTGACGGCGATCGCTCGGTGGAAGCTTGTCGTTCTCGGAGAGAGCCCGAAGTTTGTCGCCGTGCGGCGTTGGAAATGACATCGTCACGCAGCGGCGCTTGCGACGGGTGGCAGTTCCAGCACCGGTGACGGCGCAACATCGTGCACCCGCTCGATAGCCTGCTCAAGCCCAGGGCGCTCCTTTGCTGGAGCTTGCGAGTCGGCCGCCGTCAACGCTTCTCTCGCAACGCATCGTGCTGCTGCCAGACAGGAGTCCTCAGAAGCATCTCCGCGGATCGATCCAAAATGAAGTATGTCTTCGTAGATATCCAATCCAAAGCGATTGCGAAACACGCGCTCTTGGCGCCGTTCCAACCGCAGGCCCACGCTCCGAACGGCGAGTTCGGCAACGATTTCGCCATTGAAAAACGGCGTTCCGCGTACGGAAGACTCGCGTCCGAGCACGAGAATCTGTTTGCCGTGCGACTTGGTAACTCGCGTTGCTTCGCGAATGGCCAACGCCATGTCCAGACAGTATTGGATCACGGTCAGGAATCGATTGCCCCGATTCTGACGGTTTGAGCCAATCTCGGAGCGGGCAACGGCGAGGACATCCCAATCCAGGGCTTCAACGGAGCGCCGAAACTGCTGATGATAGTTGAAGACGTTGATGTAGGGCGGCGAAGTGACGACGAAATCGATCGAATCGGTCTTGATCGGGAGGCTTCTCGCATCGGCATGATGCACGACTACGGGCACCTCGGACTCCGGTAGCTCTCGTACCGTTTTCGCCAGGCGGTACCAGAGTTTGTGAATCTTGTCGGCGTCCAGTTGGGGTTGATGGAAGTCGCAAAGGACAACGAGCGCCGCCATGAGGGTCTTGAAGGGACCATGATTCGAATCTTGCCAGATGCCGACAAGAGCCGCTTCCAACCCGTTGCGCGTGATCGCTTGGGACGAGGCGCTGCGAAACAGCGGTCCGTGGGGTGGGCCAATGGCCTGACAAAGCCGATGCTCGACATCCTCCAGAATTGCGGCCCGCCGGTTCGCGTCGATATTGACCAGTTCATAGACTCGGGAAAGGATCAGGGCCGCTGGATTCAGTTCGCTCCCGTGTGCCGAGAGGCCAAAACGCACTGCTTCACCCAGGGAGGTTCCGCTGCCGGCGAACGGGTCGAGCACGGTACCGCTGGCAGGAGCATAGGTTTCCAGTAGCGCCTCGACGAATTGAGGCGAAAACTGGCCGGTCCACGGAAAACGGTTGGTTCGCACCCGCTTGGTAATATCGAGACGGCTGCGGGGAAGCGATTTCCGATCCAGGGGAGTTGCAGCAAAGGCACCGTCGAGCAGCATTGACGCAAGGCTAAGCATCTTGAGGCGATGTCTCAGTCTAGCACGGGCGTTCTTGGACAGCGGGGTGCAAATCCCAATACTTTGCCCGGAAATACGGGGCGATTCGGCTCGTCGCGGCCTATAACAACACCGCAGCCTAAAACAGTTCCGAAGCGTCCGGTTCGGCCGCGTCGCGGCCCTCGTAGCGGTTCGGGATGAAGTCGCCCGTGAGCATGTCGCGGTAGGACATGCCCGGCGGCACCATGGGATAGACGCCCGCCTCCGGGTCGATGATCACTTCCAGGAAGGCCGGTCCTTCGAACTCAAGGAATTCCCGCAGGATCCGGGGCACGTCTTCCTTGCGATCCAGCTTCTCGGCGTACTCGAAACCATCGGCCTGCGCCGACCTGACGAAGTCTTTCTTGCGCAACGACTTGTCGCTGCCGGACAGCCGGCCCTTGAAGAAGAGCCGTTGCCACTGCATGACCATGCCGTCGCCGTAGTTGTTCAGCACGAGGACCTTGATGGGCAGTCCGTACGTGGTCACCGTCTCCAGTTCGCCCAGGTTCATGCGGATGCTGGCATCGCCGTCCACATCGATCACCAGCCTGTCGGGCCGGCCGAATTGCGCGCCGATCGCGGCGGGCAACCCGAAGCCCATGGTTCCCATGCTTCCGGAAGTCAGCCAGAGCCTGGGTTCGCTGAAGTCGAAGTATTGCGCCGCCCACATCTGGTGCTGTCCGACGCCGGTGGAAATGATGGCGTGGCCGCGCGTGATTTCATTGATGGTTTCAATCACGTAATTGGGTTGAATGAGTTCACTGTCTCGGTCGTAGTTGAGGGCGTAGGTGGTCTTCAATGCCTGCAATTCGTCGTGCCACCGGGAGTAGTCGCGCGAAAAGCCCGTACGCCGACCGTAACGGGTCAGCGCCTCCAGCGCATCGGGCAGAAGGCCGACGTGAAACCAGTCCGCTCGCTTGACCTTGTGGATCTCCGACGGATCGATGTCGAAATGCAGCACGCGCCTGGCCTTGCGCGCGAACTTGGGTGGATCGCCGGCGACACGGTCGTCAAAGCGCGCACCGACCGCGATGAGCAGGTCGCAGTCATCGACTGCGTAGTTGGCGTAGGCCGTGCCGTGCATGCCCAGCATGTGCAGGGCAAGCGGATGCCGTGTATCGAGGCTGCCGAGGCCCATGAGCGTGGTGGTGACCGGAATCCGCAACGCCAGCGCAAGCCCGCGCAGGGCGGGGGCGGCGTCGCCGTTGATCACGCCGCCGCCGGCGTAGATCAGCGGCCTGCGGCTTTCGCCCAACAGTTCGAAGAACTCCCGGCAACGCTCGTCGGTCATGGTGTTCTCGCGCGTCATCTGAACTCGATGGCGATAGCCGGGGACCGGCAGCAAGCCCTCGCCCCGGTAAGGTCCGACCCAGTTCTGCACGTCCTTGGGGACATCCACGACCACGGGGCCGGGACGCCCGGACTGGGCAATCTCCATGGCGGACCGGACCGTCGCTTCCAGGCGCTCGGGGTCCGTGACCAGAAAGACGTGCTTGGCGACAGAACCCATGACGCCCGTCACCGGGGCTTCCTGGAAGGCATCGGTGCCGATGGCGGCCGTGGCGACCTGTCCGCATATGACGACGATCGGGATCGAATCGGCGATACAGTCGCGTACCGGTGTCACGCAGTTGGTCGCGCCCGGTCCCGACGTCACGATGACCACGCCGGCGCGGCCCGTGGCGCGCGCGTAACCGGACGCCATGAAACAGGCGCCCTGCTCGTTGGCAGGCACGATCAACGACATCGCGTCCCGCCCATCGCGCCCGTGCTCGTCGTTGTAACGGAAGACGGCGTCGTAGGTGGGCAAAATGGCTCCGCCGCTGTAGCCGAACACGGTGTCGATGCCCTCATCGGCGAGCACCTGCACGATCATTTCGGCGCCGCTCATCTCGGTGCCCGCCAGCGGGTGCGCGCCGGGCGTCTCGATCTTCGATTGCGTTTTCATCGTTTGTGGACGCCGCGCCGAGGCGGCCGCCGGTCCCCTGCCAATTCCACCCCAACTCCGCCAGGTGGCGAGTGTTGATGAAAAAAAGGCTTATTGCAATAGTCGTTGCACTGGGCCAACATTCGCGGCGAACGCGGGACCGGTGGTGGATTGGGCGTGACCGAAGGCGTACGGCATATCATTTCGATACTGCTTCAGAACGAGGCGGGCGCGTTGGCGCGCGTGGCCAACCTGTTCTCCACGCGCGGCTACAACATCGAGAGCCTGAACGTTGCGCCCACCCACGATCCGACCGTTTCGCGACTGACCCTGGTCACGGCCGGTTCCGAGACGGTGATGGACCAGATCATCAAGCAGCTCGGCAAGCTGGTGGATGTGGTCAACATCATCGACATGACCGATGACGATTACATCGAGCGGGAACTTGCGCTGTTCAAGATCCAGGTTGCGGGAAACGAGCGGGAACTCGTGACCCGTGCGGCCAGCGAATTCGGCGCCACGGTGCTGGACGATCACGAGGGCCACTTCACCGTGGAACTGACCGGCGACAGCGGAGCGATCGACCGTTTCGTCGCCGCGATTTCGGCGCGGGCGCGAATGACCACGGTGGTGCGCAGCGGCGCGATGGCGGTCGCCCGGGGCGCGCCCATACTGACGCCGACGTAGCCGGCGCGCCGCATCGCCCGCACACTTTTCCGGGGGCTCGGATGAACTCGCACAGGCACAATGCCGAACGTCTGGCACAGGCAAAGCGTTGCGTACTGAAGATCGGTTCGACGCTGTTCGTCGATCCCGCCACGGGAAACCTGCAGCGCAAATGGCTCGAAGGGGTATGCGCCGACGTCGCGGACATGCGCGCCCGGGGCCAGGAGGTCGTGATCGTGTCGTCCGGGGCCATTGCGCTGGGCGCGGGGTCGTTGGGAATCGACCCGCTGACGCACCGCCTTCAGGAAAGCCAGGCCGCCGCGGCGGCCGGTCAGATCAGGCTGGCCCACGCGTACCTGGAGATCCTTGCTGCCCACGGCCTCGCGGCGGCCCAGGTGTTGCTCACCCTGGACGACAGCGAGAACCGCCGCCGTTACCTGAACGCCGCGAGCACGCTCTTCACGCTGTTGAGGCGGGGAGCCGTGCCCGTGATCAACGAGAACGACACGGTGGCCACCGAGGAGATACGTTACGGAGACAACGACCGGCTGGCGGCGCGGGTGGCGCAGATGATCAGCGCGGACTGCCTGATTCTGCTGTCGGACGTGGATGGTTTCTATTCCGCGGATCCCAACGTGGACCCGGACGCCGAACACATTGAAGAAATTTCGGCGTTGACCGACGCCCACTTGAGAATGGCGGGCGGCGCCGGTTCCGCCTACGGCTCCGGCGGCATGCGCACCAAGCTCGATGCGGCCCGCATCGCCATGGGCGCCGGGTGCCGCATGGTCATCGCGTCGGGACACGTGCCGCATCCGCTCAAGGCATTGAGGGAGGGCGCAAGGGCCACCTGGTTCCTGCCCAAGTCCACTCCGAGGGCGTCAAGGAAACAGTGGATCTCGGGAACGCTCAAACCCCGTGGCGCGGTGACGGTGGATGACGGGGCGAGGCGCGCCCTGGTATCGGGGCGAAGCCTGCTGCCGGCCGGCGTGGTCGACGTCAGCGGCCACTTCCAGCGCGGCGACGCGGTACGCGTGCTCGATCGCAGCGGGCTCGAAGTGGGGCGGGGCCTCATCGCCTACCCGGCGGACGAGGCTCGCGCCATCGCGGGGCAGCGCTCGGATGCGATAGAGGGCATTTTGGGCTATCGTGCTCGCGACGAGTTGGTCCACCGGAACGATCTGGCACTGTTGATCGATGAGGTAGGGGAATGATTGCCGTTGAGAACGACGTCGCGGGAGATCTGCGGCGGCAGATGATGAAATTGGGTGTTGCCGCGCGAGGGGCTGCGCGGGAGTTGGCTCGCGTGGACTGCGGATCCAAGGTGCGCGCGCTGAAGGCCGCGGCCGCAGCCATGCGCTCGCGGGCGCCAGCTATCCTCGAAGCGAACGCGAGGGACATGCAGGCAGGACGCCGCAAGGGGTTGACGGCCGCGATGCTGGACCGCCTTGCGCTTGACGAAGAGCGCGTTGAGGCCACCGCGCGGGGTGTGGAGAGCATCGCCGATTTCGAGGATCCCGTTGGTGGCGTTATCGCCGAGTGGGAACGCCCAAACGGTCTGCGGATACAGCGCGTGCGGGTGCCCCTGGGCGTCATCGGCATTATCTACGAGAGCCGCCCCAACGTCACCGCCGACGCCGGGGCGCTGTGCCTGAAGAGCGGCAACGCGGTGATTCTGCGCGGCGGAACGGAGGCCGCCCACTCCAACGCCGCCATCCATGCCTGCCTGGTGGAGGGTCTGGAGGCGGTCGGGCTGCCGGCCGCGGCCGTGCAGCGCGTGCCGACCCAGGACCGCGAGGCGGTGGGAATCCTGCTTCGGGAGATGGGCGAGTACCTGGACGTGATCGTGCCCCGGGGCGGCAAGGGCCTGATCGCCCGGGTGCAGCAGGATGCCCGGGTGCCGGTGATGGGTCACCTGGAAGGCATCTGCCATACCTACGTGCACGAGTCTGCCGATCTGGAGAAGGCGAGGAAGGTAGTCGTCAACGCCAAGATGCGGCGCACGGGCATTTGCGGCGCCACCGAGACATTGCTCGTGGACCGCGGCGCACCGGCGGAAACGCTCGGTGTGCTCGTTGATGACCTGATCGCCGCCGGGTGCGAAGTGCGTGGCGATGCGCTGGGGCAGTATTGCGATTCACGCGTCAAGAAGGCGGCCGACTCGGACTGGGGCAAGGAGTATCTCGACGCGATCATCGCGCTGCGCGTGGTGGACGACATCGACGAGGCCATGGCGCACATCCGCCGCTACGGTTCCGGCCACACCGAGGCCATCATCGCCGAAGACGCCGGCGCGGCCGAGCGGTTCCTGAACGAGTTGGACAGCGCCATCCTGCTGCACAACGCCTCGACCCAGTACGCCGACGGCGGCGAGTTCGGCATGGGCGCCGAGATCGGAATCGCCACCGGCCGGATACACGCCCGCGGCCCCGTGGGCGCCGAGCAGTTGACGAGCTACAAGTACGTGGTCAGGGGGGACGGTCAAACGCGGCCTTGAGCCGCTCGTCGCGCCTTGGCGGGGAGTGACGTTCATGCCGGGCGTTCCTGAACGCGGTGTCGCCGGGCACCCTTGAGGGGATTTCCTCCGTGATTAGCCGCCGCCCGCGGTCGCCGACAAGTCGGCGAATGGATTGATCACACGCACGCCGCCGTAGTCCTGCCCGTGGTTCATGTCCTCAGAATACACGATGCTGCATTTGATGGCCCGGGCCGCGGCGAGAATCGCTCCATCCCAATACGATAGACGGTACCGCTGACTGATCGAAACGCCTGTACGGAAGATGTGGAGCGTTATGTCCTGCACCGGGAAATGGCCAATGCTATCGATGAATTGCAGGGCGTTATCCGGGGTGATCGCGTTTGGGCGATTTGAACGCGTTGCTTGATGATAGAACTCCTGCAATACCTGCACAGAGAGCGCCAAGTCCTCCGTTTTCAGCATATCAAGGGCGCGTAGACGTTTGTCGGCCTCCTCCGAGTGTGCGCATACCGCGTACAGCAGCACATTGGTGTCGACAAAGCGCATAGCGCTCACCTTCGCTTGATATCTTCGCGTTCGACCGCTGCCTGAGCCTCGGCCCTGGCTCTGGCCCGGTCGTACAGTTCCTCCCGGGACAGGTTGTCGGCTATGCGGAGCCCACCTCCATCGGCGGTGATAGCATCAATGGCCTCATCCAGTCGTCTTCGGCGGCGCTCCATTTGCGTCTCATCGTCGGGGCGGCTAGCCACAGGGTCGGCGGAACGACCCGAGACCAACCTCCTCAAATAGCCGCGCACCAGCGCGGAGACTGAGGTATCCAACTCTGCCGCCCGGATACGCGCCAGGCGGTGAGTTGCTTCGTCGACGGATACGGTGATGTTTCTCATTGGCACAGTCTCACGATTACTGTGTAATACAGGATAAGGGGTCTCAAGTGGACGAACAATGCCCCGAGACCGGATTGAAGCGACTCGCCTTTCCGGCCATCAGCACGGGCGTGTAAAGGTTTCCCAAGCGGGCCACGGCGAAAATTGCAGTCGCGGTCGTTCGCTCGAGCAATCGGAGGCCGCCAACGGCTGAAAGTGCCCTAACTCCCCCAGGGCCTGATCGCCTCCTTCAACCGCGCGTAGCCCTCAAGGAACCCGGGGCGCTCCCCGGAGTAGATGTCGTCGAACGTCAAGAGCACCTGGTCCAGCCATGCGTGAAGTTCCTTGTGATCGGGATTGGCGTCCCGGTAGGCATCGCGGATCAGCACGTAGTGAATCCGCGGATCGTAGGGCTTCTTGATGCCGCCCATGGACTCGTCGCCGTCCAGCAGCCGCAGCAGCATCGCATCGGCGGAACCCAGGGTCTGCTCGTGGATCGGGGGGCCCTCCATGCGGTACATCACCGAAGTCATGTCGCGGCCGTTGCCGGTGGTGTAGCCCATGTCCTCCCAGATGTTGTCGGCGCTGGCGCCGACGTGGTCGAGCACCTTGCCGGCGAAGAAGCGCAGCGGGTCGGACACGTCCGCAAGCAGGTCGGTCAGACGATCCCCGTCGAGGTCGGTTGCGAGAATGATGGTGTTTTGCTTCCGGATCAGGTCCCACAGCAGAATTCCGTAGTTGGTGTCGGCGATGTGCTGTTCGATGCGCCCGCCCCAGTTCTCCATGCCGTCCCTGAAGCCCTCCGGCAGGAGATGGACGATCCGGTCGACCAGTTCCCGGTGCTCGACATAGCCGTCCACGGCGTAACGCCGGCCGACCTGGAATTTCGTACCCCGCAGCATCCAGGAAAGAATGCCGGCATTGACGCCGTCTTCCTGCGCCTGGGTGGGCTTGTAGGCCACTCGCCCCACAGAGCCCGTTTCGTGAACCATCCGCAGGAAGCGCCGCACCGCGTACGCCATCTGGATGCCGGGCGTGTTCATCTCGCAATGGATGATCCCGGTCCCGGGGTCCACGTCGAAGACCGACTTGTCCTGGGAATAGGGCAGGCACGGCATGCAGCGGACCACGGTGATCGGCCCGTACGGCCGCACGTTGCAGTACACGCCCGCCTGGGTGCGCAGCGGGGCGTTGCCCGACTTGCCCATGACCACCACCCGTTCGCCGCCCTCGCCGTTGACGTAGGCATCGCCCGCCGTGGACCACTTGATCGAGATGCAGGGCATGTTGCCGAACCAGCTCAACGGCGCCAGCTTCCTGTCATGGCGGTATTGCGCCCACATCGGAACGGCGTAGAAGGGCAGGCCGAGAATGTCGATGGCGGCGACGGTGCCCAGCAGCGCGTAGGCGTCGGTGAGCGAGTGGGCGACGGGCTGGACCGAACCGTCATGACGCCCGCCCTGCCAGACGACGGCGTCAGGATAGCCGGTGGGCCGCAGGTCGACCGGTTCGTAAAGTGACTCCAGCAGGCCGAAGAGATTCCCTCCGGCCGCTTCCGTTCGGGCGATTTTCATCAGGTCGAGCATGATCCAGACTCCTTGAACGGCCCAAATGCTTACACAAATGCTTGCAGATGAGTCGAATGTTGGCGATCGGCATATGCCATTTGCAATCCATGCCTCGTCGGTCTGAGGCGAAGCCTCGCCAGGTTTCCAGGCGGATCGTGTGGGGAGCGGCGCCTTGCGGCTCCGCATCCCGATTCACCGGGTGGCGCTTGCGGCGGCGTCCCGGCCCGGAGCGCGGCTATTATACGGAAGGATCGCTCGGCGTGCCGGGAGCCTGCACGGCTTCATGGATCAGGTGCGGGCGGTCTCCCTGGCGGGAGTAACGGTGCTCGCTGGCCATGTCCTTGAGCGCCGCGTCGCGCTCTTCACGGCTTGCAAACCAGTGCGACTGCTCCCAATCCGCCCCCAGGAGGCGGCCAAAGGTGTCCCCGGCGGGCAGCCTGACGCGAATGCCATAGGGCTTTGCGGCAGCCGGTCGCCGCCGATTGAGATTGTGTGCGTGGCAGATATCCATACCCGGGGCGCTCCTGGTGCCGCGTCAACCTGAGACGGCATTATAAGGTTGACGCGGCACCAGTGTTACAGCCTGTCAGTCAGGCGGGACCGCGATTGCCTGCTACAATCTTGACCCGGACTATTCCGCCGGCGTGCGGGTGGGCCCGGGCCGGTCATCGTTGGTTGTCGATGCGTCGGAACACAACGGCGCGCGCCAGGACGAACAACCCGGCGTGAGCGTCGATCAGGAGCGAAAGGTTTGTCCAGGGTCTCTCAAACTGGCCGGTTCTTTGCCGTGGGCGGCGCGGTTCAGCCGGACCGGCCATGCTACCTGGAGCGAGCTGCCGACAAGGCGCTGTCGCAGGGCATTCGCGATCGGCAGTTCTGCTATATCCTGGCGCCCAGGGCCAGCGGCAAGTCAAGCCTCATGGCCCGTACGGTCCGGAACCTGCGCGCCGGGGGGCAGTTGGTCGCCGTGGTGGATCTGGCCCAGATCGGCATGGGCGGCGAAGGCGCCGGAGGCGCGGAAGCGGGCCGTTGGTCCTACAGTATCGCCTACCGGGTGCTGCGCGAGCTTCGGCTCAGGGTGGACCTGCAATCCTGGTGGCAGACCAAGAGCGCGCTGGCGGGCGAGCAGAGGCTTGCGGAATTCTTCTGGGAGGTCGTGCTTCCCAACACCAGCGAGCCCGTCACCGTATTTCTGGACGAAATAGAACGAGCCATCGGGCTTCCCTTTGCAAAGGAGTTGTTCGGCGGCATCCGGTCCTGTTACAGCGGACGCACGACCGAACCCGAACTGGATCGGCTGAATTTTGTCGTCCTCGGCGAGGCGGCGCCGCGGCAGCTCTGCCCGGATGTCACGATTTCGCCGTTCGTTGAAGGCCGGCGCATCGAATTGCACGACTTCAGCCTGGAGGAAACCTACGGGCTGGCGCCGGGATTCGGGGACACGCGGCACGGGCGCGTGGCGCTTCGGGAGATTTTCTCCTGGGCGTCGGGTCAGCCCTTTCTCACGCAGAAGATCGCGCGGGGACTGGCGCGTCGCGGGGGCATGCCGAGCAAGCTCGAGGGTGTGCTCAAGAACCAGTTCCTCCGCCCGGGCGCGCGTCGAAACGAGGCTCTCCTCAGCCATATTCGCACGTTTCTGACCGGCCGCACGCGCGCGCAACGGCAGGCGCTGGCGTTGTTGGGGCGAGTGGTCAAGGGCGAGACGCTTCTCCATGACCCCGGTTCGCTTGTCCAGCAGGTGCTGTTCCTGTCGGGCGTCGTCGGGGTTCGCGAGGATGGCCGGCTGGCATTTCGGAACAAGCTGTTCGAGCGGGTTTTCGGAAGGGATTGGGTCACGTCGGCGTTGCCGTTCAACTGGCGCAGGTGGTCCGTCGCCGTCACCCTGGTTGCCGCGCTGATCGGATGTTCGATCTGGTATGTTCGCTACGTGCCGCGCGAGCACATCGAAACGCTCTCGACAGCCACCGCGGACTTCGGCGCCGAAATGCAGGCCCACGACAGACTGCGTCGATTGCCCGGGTTCGCCGGCCTTGCCGACCGGTTGCTGGCCTCCGTGATGGCCCGGCGCAGCCGTGAAGCGCAGACGTTTGAAGATGTCGAGCGCATGGACGGTGTGTTGCGGGGATTGGAGGGCTATGCGGACCTGGCCGATCAACTCATGGACGAGTACTGGGTGCGGCGGGCCGAGGCCGCGATCGGACGGGAACGTCGCGACGAGGCGTTGCTTCTGAGCGCCCGGGCGGCGACGGGAATGGACGAGCACGCCCGCCGGCTGGCCGCCGGGTTGGTTGGCGACGACTATCGTTCCCTTGTGCGCAGTTTCAGGCTGTCCGAAGCGCCGGCCCGGTGGGAGGTGGACTGGCAATCCGAAGAATTGGCGCTGGTCGACCGGGACCACCGGGTGCGCCGGCTGCGCCTCGCCAGTTTCGGCAAGATGGACTTCGAGAATCGGCTCACGTCGCTGCAGCACTTGCCGGTCAGCCGGGAGATCGAGGTGAACGAACCGGGATCGGCCGGCGCGTTTCAGCTTCGCCTGACACTGGATCATCCGGCTGCGGAGGAACTGCTCGCCACGCTGCAGGCTCCAAGCGGCGCCCAGGTGAGTTTCGCTCCGCGCGCCGACAGTTCCGGCACTTTCACGATCGCCGCCGGCGGACGCTCGCCGTTGGCGATATTGGCCGATGAGAATCGGCGCGGCGTGTGGCGGTTGACGCTGGTGGACCGCGGCGTGGATTCCACGGGGCAGCTCATCCGCTGGGGCCTGTACTTTGCGGAGGAAGTGCGCGGCTGGGAGGACCAGCCCCAGGGTCTCGCCATTTCCGATCCGTTGCGCACGGATCAGGTTGACGTGGAACTCAGCATCGACGGCCGGCTGGCCATCGCGCATCCGTCGCGGCAGAGCGTGGTGGGCGCGGTGTCGCTATGGGATCTGCGGACCAATTCGCTGGTGGGTGACGTGCAGTTGGATGCGGAACCTGAACATGTCGCGCTGACCGGCGACAGTTCGAGGATTCTCGCCGTTGCGCAAGACCGGTTGGAACTATGGGATGCGCGCGCCGGCGCCCTGGTTTCGCGCGTGGAAACGCAGACGGGATTCCTGCTGCCCCCGGCGCTCACCGACAGCGGCGGGCACGTGGTCATCGCCGAGCGGCTCGACGGGCAGGACTCCCTCTACAGCCTGTTGAGCACGGAGGATGGAGAGCTCCTGTCAAGCGTAGCCGGATTGGCCGGCGTGACCGAATGGATGCTGGGACCCGACGCCCGTTACCTGGTGTTGATCGGGCCGTCCCGGTTGGTGCGGGTCATGGACCCACGCAGCGGTGAAGTCCTGCGGGAGTTGCCGCACAGGCGCGATCCGGTGCGCCTGGTGGCCGCCGCGACGGGTGACCTGCTGCTGTCCATCGATGACATCGGCAACATGTACGCCTGGCATCTGAACGGGGCGGCATCGGGGTCCGCACAGGATGTCCGGATCGGACAGACCGGCGCACCAGAGAGCGTGAGCATCGCTGCCGACGCCTCCAGGGTGGCCTACCAGGCGCCGGGGAGGCAGGTCGTGGTCCGGGGTCTGACGGACCGGTCGGCGCCCATGAGCTTCAGGGTGAGTCAGGAGGGGGCGCCGGTTCGAACCCGGTTGGCGCCGGATGGCAGTCGGCTGCTGACCTTCAATGCGCAAAAGTTCCAACTCTGGCGCCTGGCCGATTCCGAGCCTGCGGCGGGGGCGGAAACCGAGCTGACGGCGGTCGGTCTGGACCCGCTGGAGGGTGTCGCGGTGCTGGGGTTTCTGGATGGCCACGTCGGGGTGATTCGAAACGGCCAGGCAGACATTGCGGTATCCGACGATCCGGGAGTCAACTTCATCGGGCATCAGGGCAGCATCACCAGCATCGCCGTCAACGCGTCCGCCGACGTGATCGCCAGCGGCGGCAGCGACGGGCTGGTAAGGACATGGGAGCTGGGCTCCGGCGCGCCCACCGCGCCGTTCATGCGCCATCCGCTGGGGCCGGTCCATGCCGTGACCATCAGCAGCGATGGCCAGTGGCTGGCAAGCGGCGCCGAATTCACTGCGAGAGTGTGGCGCGCGGCGGATGGCGCGTTGGTGCGCGAAGTGCCGGTCAGCGGGCGAGTGGTGTCGATCGCGGTTGACGACCACACCCATCTGCTCAGTGTGGGTGACCAGGACGGCAACGTCTTCCTGTCAGGCGTGGAATCGGTGGAACCGCCGGGCTCGGTACGCGTTGGTACCGCGGCCACGGCGCTTGCCTTCGGCGTCGGCGGATCGCGCCTGGCCACGGGCGATGCGGCGGGCAACGTCCAGTTGTGGGATGTGCGAACCCTTGCTGCCGCAGGCTCCGGGCATGCCTTCGCGCATCCCGTGCGATGGCTCGGTTTCAGTGGCGACGGCCGATTCCTCCTGGCGCAGACCGATCATTGGATGCATCGATTCTCGGTAAGCGGCGACGGGCTTGCACTGTCGGGCAGCCGCCTGCTGGATGCCGGAATGGAGGCGGGCGCCGCGCTGCTTGTACCGGACGGCAGCCGAATTCGGATGATCGGTGGTCGCGCCGCCGGTGAGCCGCAGTTCCACGAATTGGACATGGCAAGATTGGGCGTCGATCCCCTTCCGCCCGATTCGGTACTGCTGAGCCGCAATTGGTCCCGTATCCTGGGGCTTCGGGTGGGGGAAGGCGGCGAGGTGGTACCGGTCACCCACTGACAGGTCCGATGGGACAGGAGGTTTCGGATGGTGAAACTGGCTACTCTGGTTCTGTGCCTGACCGGACTTGGGTCAGCTCTCGATGTCGCTGCGCAGGAAAGTGAAGCGCCGGTCCTGACAGGATTGAAGGCGGAGGCGGCCGAGCTTGTGGACGGCCAGCGCAAGCTCGTCCAGGAAATTGTCGACAGCCTGTTTTCGTTTTCCGAACTTGGATTTCAGGAATTCGAGACCAAGCGCTACCTGACGCAGATTCTCGAGGAGAACGGTTTTGCCATCGATCACGACGTCTCCGGCATTCCCAGCGCCTGGTGGGCGACCTGGGGCCAGGGCGATCCGGTGATCGCGCTCGGCTCCGACGTCGACGGCATTCCCCGATCGTCGCAGCTTCCCGGAGCCGTCTATCGCAAACCGATTATCGAGGGGGCGCCGGGGCACGGCGAAGGGCACAATTCAGGCCAGGCCGTCGTGATCGCGGCCGCGCTCGCGGTGAAGGCCATCATGGAGCGCGACGGGATCGGCGGCACGCTGGTCATCTGGCCGGGCGTGGCCGAGGAACTGCTCGCCACCAAGGCCTGGTTTACCCGCGACGGCCGCTTCGAGGATGTGGACGCGGTGATCTTCACCCATGTGGACGACTCGATGGCCGTCAATTGGGGACAGCCCCAGGGCACCGGGCTCGTATCGGTGGAATACACCTTCGAAGGCGTGGCCGCGCATGGGGCGGGCGATCCCTGGCGGGGCCGCAGCGCGCTGGACGCGGTGGAGATCATGAACGTGGCATGGAATTTTCGCCGCGAGCATCTCAGGCCCCTGCAACGCTCCCACTACGTCATCGTCGACGGCGGGGACCAGCCGAACGTGGTTCCGCCCAGGGCCACGGTGTGGTATTTCGTCCGGGAGATGACGGGCGAACGAATCCGGGAAAACTTCGCGGCCCTGCAGCGCACCGCCGAAGGCGCGGCCCTGATGACCGACACTACGGTATCGCGCCGGATCGTCGGCACCGCCTATCCCCGGCACTTCAACCGTCCTATCGCCGAGGCCATGCACGAGAACATTCGCGCCGTGGGCATGCCCGACTGGTCGGAGGACGATCAGGCCTTTGCCCGCGCGTTTCAGGAGTTCATGGAAGCCGAGGAAACTATCGGTCTGAAGACCGAGGTCGACGAACTCGGCGAGCCGTCGGAGACTCCCCAGTCAGGCGGTTCGGACGACATCGGCGACATCTCCTGGGTCGTGCCGACGGTGACGCTTCGGTTCCCGTCCAACATCGAGGGCCGGCAGGGCCACCACTGGTCCAGCGCGATCGCGATGGCGACGCCGGTGGCTCACAAGGGCGCCGTCGCGGGCGCCAAGGTCGTCGCCGCTACCCTGTTGGACCTGCTGCGCGATCCGGCCCTCGTCGAGTCGGCGTGGGCGTATTTCCGGGAGGAACAGACCGCCAACGAGACCTACATTCCGTTCATAGGCGAAAACGATGCGCCGGCGATCGAGAAAAACACCGAGATCATGGCGCAGTTCGGGGAACGGCTGGAAAACTACTTCTATGATCCATCCCGCTTCGATACATACCTGGAACAGCTTGGCGTCGATTATCCGCAGTTTGAGGATTCGGAAGACAGCGACTGATCGATGGTTCGTCGTTCGGCGCCCTTTCGCTTCTCGCGATCAATTGCGCTCGCCCCGACAGTCCGCGTTTGCGCGGGCGGCCTCGCGTGTTGCCGTTCGCGCGCAACACATTCGCCCTGGCGAGTTCGAGGGCGCTGGCAGCAGTTGCACTCTCACCGGATTTCGCTGCAGGATGCACCTTGCGCGAAGCAACTGCGGCAGCGGTGATGGCGCAGGTAAATGCGCTTGGACAATGTCTCCGACAACGTCCCGCCCAGGTCGTAGGACTCGTCGTCGTCCACCAGCGTGCAAGCGTAGACGCGCATCCTGCCATTCTTCTTCACGACCATTTTCGAAAAATGGCACATGAATTTGCGGCGTGACTCGGCAGTGTGCCGTGTGGTCATGCAGCGCTCGGTGATGGCGGCAACCGCAGGTCTTGCGCCCGGCAAGAGAAAGTCCGGGAAGGCCACGATGCGAGTGTCGGCGGGCATGTCATGCTGCCTTAAAAGCCACCGGTAGGTTGCCTCGACGGCGTCGGCGTTCTCGTCGGCGCCTTGCTGCCGGGCCACCGAGACCCTGAACCCGCGCGTGTGCAACGCACGCAGGCTTTGCCAGGATTTCGCATAACTGCCGCGGCCGCGCGAGGCATCGTGGCGCGCTTCGTCCGCGTAGTCGATGCTGATGCGAAAGGCGACAGGACAGGGTTGTGCCGTCAGGGTTTCGATTTGCTGCAACCGCTTCAGGACCGGGTCGGTGCCGTTGGTCAGCACCAGGCACGGCTTCAGCGTCGACGCATGGCGCAGGATGTTGACAAAGTCCCTGACGATGAACGGTTCCCCGCCGGTGAAAGAGAACCGCTGCACGCCCAGCGCGGCTGCCTCGTCCATCAAGGGCCGCACATCGGTCAGCGTGATCCGCTGGAGACGCCCGTCGCCGGGTTTCGAACCTTCCAGACAGAACGGGCAGGCCAGGTTGCAGGCCGTTCCGGTGTGAAACCACAGTTCCCGCAGGGCGCCGGGCTGGATGTAGCCGGTCGGCTCGGGGTTCGGCGGGAGATGCGCGGGGACCGCGTTCACTGACGGGCGCCCCCGTCGATCGTGTCGGGCCGGGTCCCGCGGGGCGGGTCGTAGCGGCGCGCCAGCCGGTGGACTGCCTTCCCGCGGGCGTAGGCCAGGGCCAGCCGGCGGTTGCCCAGGCAGCGGCGAATCCAGCCGTCCCGCTCCCAGCGGCGGGGCGATACCCCCAGCGGCGTTGCCAGCGCCAGGAACCGTCCCCGGGACCGGAGCCTGCGTACCAGCGCGACCTCCTCGAACAACGGCTGATGAGGAAAGCCGCCGCACTTGATGTAGATGTCGCGGCGTACAAAGATTCCCTGGTCGCCATAGGGAATGCCACCGAATTTCACGCGAAGATTGGTCAGCCACTCGATGACGGCTTTCCGACGCATTCGAGCGCCGGAAAACCTGAATAGGAAGTGACCGCCCTCGGCTCCGGTCGTGACTGCGCCCGCGATCTCGCCAAGGCTTTCCGTGCGGGGCGTCGCGTCTGCGTGGAGGAACCAGAGTATGTCGGCCCGGGCGGCTCGGGCGCCGATATCCTGTTGCCTCCCGCGGCATGCATCCGTGGTGAAAAATCGGCAACCGCGGTCATCGCACAAGGCGCTTGCCCGCGGGTCCGCATCCGCCGCGACGACGATGATCTCGCGGGGCTTGAGACTCCAGGCGGCGATCAGGTCGAGCAGGGCGCGGAGCCGGGCGGAGTCGCCCAGCACCGGAACGACGATGGCGATATCGGCGGTCGGCAAGCGACGTTCCTCAGCGCGCGCCATGGCGTAGCCACATGTTCATCAAGGTTCGCGCAAGCGGCGTAAGGCGCGTCCGGTTGTAGGTATCGGCGAGGCGCCGCATGTACTCGCCGCGGGTCGGGTAGGGCAGCATGGTCTTGCCCAGCTTGCCGAGCCCGAGGCCGTTGTTCATGGCGAGGCAGAGGCCTGCGATCTGCTCGCCCGCATCCTCGCCGACAATGGTTCCGCCCAGGATACTGTCCCGGCCCTTGACCGTAGCCACCTCCACGAAACCGTTCCGGTCGCCTGCGGCCTTGCCCCGGTCCAGATCCGCAAACTCCAGCCGGTAGGTGTCGCAGGGGGTTCCAGCCAGATCGAGTTCCTCGTGGGTCGGGCCCACCTGGGCCACCTCCGGCTGCGTGTAGGTACACCGGGGCACGACCAGGGACGATGTGGTTGCCGTGGGGGCAAACAGCGCGTTCTGCACGACGATTCTTGCATGGGCGTCGGCATTGTGACTGAACTGGCGCCTGGAGCAGACGTCGCCCGCCGCGTAGATTCTCCGATTCGTGGTTCTCAACTTGTTGTCCACCACGATCAATCGGTCGCGGACTTCCACGCCGGCCTTGTGGAGTTTCAGTCCTTCCACATTTGCACGGCGCCCCGCGGCGACAAGAACTCGCCCGGCGGCGACGCTGACCCCGTCGGTGTGCAGGACGGGGCCGTCGTCGCTCACGGTGATGTCCGAAACGAGGGCCCCCAGGTGGAGAGTCACGCCGTCGGACTCAAGCGCCGGCCCCAGTACGCGTCCGGCGCTGGCCGATTCACCCGGCAGCACCCGATCCGCCAGTTCGAAAAGGTGAACGTCGACTCCGAGACGGGCCATCGCCTGGGCCATCTCGCAACCGATGGGTCCGGCGCCGAGTATCGCCAGCCGTCCGGGCGGCTCCATCAGGTCGAATATCGTTTCATTGGTGAGCGGCTCGCAGGACGCAAGGCCCGGTATTGGCGGCATCGCGGCCCGCGCGCCCGTCGCGACCGCGAACCTCCGGGCACGGAGCCGATGCTCGCCAACCGCAACACTCTCACCATCGACAAAATGCGCCTTGCCAAGGAATACATCCACGCCGTGTTCGAGGTAGCGTTCCACTGAATCGTGGCGGGCGATATTCGCCCGGACCGATCTGAGCCAGTTGAAGGCTTCGGTCGCACCGCAGCCGGGATTCCGCCGGGTGAATTCCAGCAGCGACTTGGAGGGAACGCAGCCGACATTGAGACAGTCGCCGCCCATTGCCTGCTTTTCCACCAGAGCGACCCGTGCCCCCAGTTCTGCCGCTGCCATCGCAATGACCAGGCCGGCGGGTCCGGCTCCAATCACCACCAGGTGATAGCGTGAGCGGGGGGTGGGATTGCGATAGTCCCGCGGGAACACCCGTGCCCGCCAGGCGCGGTCGTAGCGCGCGCCCGGGTAGTCGTCCAGCATGCGGAGCCGGCTCATGGTGCAGGCTTCCGTGGAGCTTCATCCGCACCGCCGGGTCGCCGCGCCGACAGCGGGCCGCGATGGGCGTTCACCCACTCGCTCAATTCGCGCCGCGAGGCTCGGCCGTCTCCCGAAAGCAAGTCTCCGGCCCCGAGCAGGTCAGCGACGTTGTCGACATCGTCGCGAACATCCAGCGCCGCCACGCGCCAACCGGCTTCGCGGCAAAGGTCCCGGAGTTCCCCACCGAGACCTTGCGCACTCCAACCCAACCCGCTCAGGTCCGGCCAGGGCAGGCGGGCGCCCATGAGAACGACTCCGCCGTCTCCGGCAGGACCCAGAACGGCGTCCGCATTCCGAAGTCTGGCAGCGGCCTGCTGGAGGTAGGCGGAATCAAGGCCAGGACAGTCCGTGCCAACGAACAGGAGTTTGTCGGCGCCTTCGCGGCGCAGGCGGCTGTCGACGTAGTTGATGCGTTCGCCCAGATTCCTGCCCTGTTGAGAAACAAGCCCGTAAATCCCACCGCGCTGCGCTTCCCGGACGCCAGGCTGACCGGCGGTTCCCACGGCTTTTGCGCGAGACGTCCGGATGAGCATGGGCGGTGTGCCGAATTCCGACAGCAGCCAGTCCCGGTCACGCCGATTCGCCGGCGACAGCCAGGTGGGCCCGGGCCAGGCGCGCGCATCTTCCAGCGCGCAGGCCAGCAGGTGGGCGGCGGCTTCGCCCGCAAGTTCGCCGACCTCGGCGGCCAGCCTGCGCTTGGCGTTCGCCGGCGCCTTCATCATGACCACGAGGTCCGTGTCGGTAGCATCGGCTGCGCCATTGACAATCTGAATATTCATTCCCCGGGTCCACCGGCAAGCGGCGGTTAAGCTGTGGGCGCAACAGTAGTATAGTGCCCGCTTCCACAGCATCCGGAGGTGCGTGAAATGGCGAAGTTGGCGGTGACCGATCGCGAGGGCCGGCAAGTCGAGATCGACGGCCTGACCGGCATGACCGTAATGGAGAACATACGGGATCTGGACGACAGCGTGGATGCCATTTGCGGGGGGCTGTGTTCCTGCGCCACCTGCCATGTCCATATAGACCCAGAGTGGTTCGCAAAGTTGCCCCCCCGGCACGACGAGGAAGATCTGCTGGTCAGCGAGTCGGAATACTTCGATGCCGGGCGTTCCCGCCTGAGTTGCCAGATCGTGCTCACCGATGAACTGGACGGACTCACGCTGACCGTGGCGCCGGAGGAGTTCTAGCCGCTATCCCGTTTACGATGATCGCGGGCTGCCAAAGTGATCGTCGAGTCGTCAAGTGCTGGCGCGTCTTGCGAGGAGAACTGCTGGTTGACACGTATGCAAGTATCGCTGCAAGATGATGCCATCATGTCGCAGGATTTGTAATCATGCCATCATACGTCAGAACTCAGGTCCAACTTACGGAAGAACAAGCAAGGGCGCTCAAGGCCCGCGCGCGCAATGAAGAACGTTCAATGGCCGACCTCGTGCGCGAGAGCGTCGCGGAATACCTGGCGCGCCGGCCCGCGCGGGACCGTCGCGCCCTGCTTGGCCGCGCCCGCGCCCTGACCGGGCGTTTCCACTCGGGATATCCCGACGTAGCGGAAAATCACGACCGGCACCTCGAGGAGACGTACGATTCGTGAGTCTGTTCATCGATACATCGGCTCTTTACGCCCTCCTTGACGGTGACGAACCACGGCACGCGGACATGGTTGCGGCGTGGCGGACCGTCACCGGCGACGAGCGGATTTTGTTTACCTCGAACTACATCCTTGTCGAAACCTTTGCCCTTGTGCAACGCAGACTTGGCCTTGAGGCCGTTCATGGTCTTGCGGATGTTTTTGTGCCGCTGCTGCAACCTGTGTGGGTTGACGAGGAACTCCATGCAGCCGCGGTTGCGTCGCTTTTCACCGCGGCGCGACGTCACCTGTCGCTGGTGGATTGCGCCAGTTTCGAACTCATGCGCCGCCTTGGATTAACCGATGTTCTGGCGCTGGACACGGACTTTGCCCGTCAAGGCTTCAACCTGCTCCCTGCGGGCCAGGCGTGAATTGATTGCTTCCGCGGTACTTTCGACGGGCTATGCCATCTCAGGCCATAGCCAACCGAACGCGCCGCCGGTGAGCAGGGCGTAGATCAGCGCATCGCCGAAGCCCTTGAAGACGCCGCTCCAGGGGCGGCCGAACCAGATCGCGTCGTATACCGTGCCGGTGCCGTAAGCCAGCCAGGCGGCCAGGGCCGTGACCCGGAAAACCGTCATGTACTCCGCGCCCGGAGCCAGCGTCTGGCAAGCCACGCAGGCCACAAGCGCGCCGACGGCCACATTCAAGACCGCGCTCAACGCCATGTTGCGCCCCATGTTGGGGATGCCCCGGGGCAGCACCGTGATGAACCCCGCGGCGCCTTTTTCGAACGCGCCGCGCACCCGCTCCTCCTTCATCGCCTCCGGCGTGGCGGCGTAGGGGAACATGTACTGTCCCGGGGCAAGATCCTGCGCGGCCAGGTTGGTCAGCGTGCCTGCCTCGTCCGGCAGGGCCGCGAAATCCTTCTTGTGCCAGGGCAAGACAGTCCAGATGAGCGCCGAAGCGATCCAGACCAGGGCGGCGGCCAGCAGGACGGGAAGAATCAGGGAAGCGGTCGTGACCATGGAAGGTCTCCTTCAACGAGTTGGAAGACGGTTCAAATCATAGCCCGTGTCGCGGGTTGCCGGTAGGTGGCGCGCCGTTGTGGTGCGGCGCCCGTGCCACAGTGGTGCGGATTGCCTGACCAGGCGTTTAGGGATATTTGCAACTTGTTGATTAACTTGAAAAAACCTGTTCATGGCACGGATAGTGCATCGCTAGCGCGTCATTTCGAAAGTCAACACTCAGGAGGACATTGGCAATGACGATTGCACGATCATTGATACTACTCGCGTTCACGGCGGCGCCGGCCGTGTCCATGGCCCAGGTCTCGGCCAATTTCGGCATGGTCAGCGACTACATTTACCGGGGCATCTTCCAGTCGAGTTCATCGGCCTCCGCGGGGCTGGACTTCGAGCACGACAGCGGGTTCTACATCGGTACCTGGGGCGCGGACGTCGGCCAGGGAATCGAGACCGACCTGTACTTCGGCATCGGCGGTTCCGCCGGCGATCTCGGTTGGGGCATCGGCTACACGGGCTACTACTACACCGACGACTGGGACGACACGTACGAGGAAATCAATCTCGGCGTGAGCTACGGCGGCCTGTCGCTGGATCTGGCTGTCAACGGGGAGTACGGCGATCAGAAGTATTCCTTCGCATCGGTCAGCTACGGATTCGAAGGCGGCGCCTACATCACGTTCGGCAGTTTCGGCCAGGACTTCGAGGGCAGTTACGGCGAGTTCGGCTATGGCTTCGACTTCATGGGCCTCGACCTGTCCATGGCGGTGGTGGCCAGCAGCGATCTCGGCCCGAGCCAGGACGGCGGCGACATCGCCCTGACCTTCGGCGTGTCCAGGGGCATCTCGTTCGGTGAATGAGACGGGTTTTTCAACACATCAGAGACAAGAGAAGGTGACGCTATGAAACTCATTACGTCAGTGATCAAGCCCTTCAAGCTCGAGGATGTCCGCCAGGCGCTCGCCGAAGCGGGCGTGCAGGGGATGACCGTGACCGAGGTCAAGGGTTTTGGTCGCCAGAAGGGGCACACGGAGCTTTACCGGGGCGCTGAATACTCGGTGGACTTCGTGCCGAAGACGAAGATCGAAACGGCGGTGGCCGACGAACTGGCGGATGCCGCGGTGGAGGCGATCGTCGCTTCCGCGAGCACCGGTTCCATCGGCGACGGCAAGGTCTTCGTCTCCGAGTTGATACAGGCCACCCGGATTCGCACCGGCGAGACCGGCGACCAGGCGCTGTAAGCAGGAGGAGAAACTCAAATGGAAATTGCAGAACTCAGCTACGCGCTGGATACATTTTATTTCCTCGTCATGGGCGCGCTGGTCATGTGGATGGCCGCGGGTTTCACCATGCTCGAGGCAGGGTTGGTTCGGGCGAAGAACACGGCGGAGATTCTCACGAAGAATGTCGGTTTGTATTCGATCGCCTGCATCATGTACATGCTGTGCGGCTACGGGATCATGTACGGCGACGGCAATGGCGTGATTCCCGGAATCAGTTTGCTGACCGGCGCCGACAATGCGGCGGCGGACGTGATCGCCGGCGGCGACGGTGCGCCATACTACTCGAGCCTGTCGGACTTCTTCTTCCAGGTGGTGTTCGTGGCAACGGCCATGTCCATCGTCTCGGGCGCGGTGGCGGAACGCATGAAACTGTTCTCTTTCTTCGCCTTCGCCGTGATCCTCACGGGCTTCATCTATCCCATCCAGGGTTACTGGAAATGGGGCGGCGGCTGGCTCGACGCGGCCGGGTTCTTTGACTTTGCAGGCTCGGGCGTGGTGCACATGTGCGGCGGCGCCGCGGCGCTGGCCGGTGTTCTCCTGCTGGGCGCGCGCAAGGGCAAGTACGGTCCGCTGGGAGAAGTCCGGGCGATCCCCGGCGCCAACCTTCCGCTCTCGGCGCTGGGCACATTGATCCTTTGGCTCGGGTGGTTCGGATTCAACGGCGGCTCGGAACTCATGATCTCCAACGTCGACGAGGCCAATGCGGTCTCGCTGGTCATCGTCAACACCAACATGGCGGCCGCGGGCGGACTGGTGGCGGCCCTGATGACGGCCCGTCTCTGGTTCGGCAAGGCGGATCTGACCATGGCGCTCAACGGCGCCCTGGCCGGCCTGGTAGCGATCACGGCAGACCCGCTGTCTCCCGCGCCGCTGGCCGCCACGATTATTGGCGCCATCGGTGGAGCGATCGTCGTGGCCTCCATCGTCATGCTTGACCGCAAGCTCAAGATCGACGATCCGGTCGGCGCCATCTCCGTACACGGTGTCGTCGGCATCTGGGGCCTGATCGCGGTGGTGTTCAATAACGAGACCTCATCGATCGGCGCCCAGTTGCTCGGCATCGTCTCGATCTTCGCATGGGTCTTCGTGACAAGTCTCGCGGTCTGGTACGCACTGTCGAAGGTCATGGGAATCCGCGTCTCCGAGGAAGAGGAGTACGAAGGCGTGGATATCGGCGAATGCGGCGTGGAAGCCTATCCGGAATTCGTCGAAGTTCCCGAATAATCGACTTCGGAATTGGTTCGTTTATTGCCGCAGCCCTTCGGGGTTGCGGCTTTTTTTCGTGCGCCAGGCATGGCGCGCAGCGCCTTGACTGGCGCTGTTCCAGTACACGTGGCGGTGGCTGGATGACTTGGCGGTGAAAGTCCGCTGCTGGCCCGGTAAGGGGAACAGCTAGCCGAGGACAAGGGTGTCCATCGCGAGGTGGAATCCGAAGGCAGTCTGCGAGCGTGGTTGCGCTCACGGCAAAACACTGACCCGACGAACAGGAATCGCATATGAGGCAGTCACACCGGATGAGGAGGCGAAATTCTTCAAAGTCCGATACTTGCACGGAAGGTGCGGCTGTAGATGCGGCGGGTATAAGTGGGAAAGTCGCGCGTCTTACCCTGGGAGGTCTGTTGACCGGCTGCGAAGAGCAGCGACCGGTTCCGAGAGGGGCCGGCGGGGGTCAGCAGAAGTCAGCCGACGCCGTAGTAGGTGGCTTGCCGGTCACTGAAGGGCTGAACATGGCATACCGCGAGTAGGCGGTGCGTTGGATCGAAGTGCGATGACGGCAGAAGCGGGATATCCGGTGATCGGTGAGGGAGGTCGGGCGGAACCCGTCCGGGGCGCCGGTCGTGTCGGGCACGGCGATTTGAACGCAGCGCGGACGAAAGCGGAGCCGGCGCTGATGGAGGCCGTTGTTGAGCGGTCGAACATGCAGCGCGCCTATCAACGGGTTGTTCGCAACAAGGGTGCCGCCGGGGTCGATGGCCTCGGGGTGTCGGAGTTGGGGGATCTGTTGAGGCAACACTGGCCGACGATCAAGGCCAAGCTGCTGGCGGGCAGTTACTGTCCCCAGCCGGTACGCCAAGTGAGCATTCCGAAGCCCAACGGCGGGGTGCGCAAGCTGGGCATACCGACGGTGCTGGACCGGCTCATTCAGCAGGCCCTGCATCAGATGCTGAGTCCGATCTTCGAACCGACGTTCTCCGCGCACAGTTACGGCTTCCGGCCGGGGCGTAATGCCCACCAAGCGGTCCGGGCGGCGCAGCGACACGTGCGTGGGGGTCACGGTTGGGTGGTGGATCTGGACTTGGAGAGCTTCTTCGACCGGGTGAACCACGACCTGCTGATGCGACGCGTCGGCGAGAAGGTCGGGGACCGCCGGGTGCTGAAGCTGATCCGCCGGTACCTGAAGGCGGGCATGATGGTGGACGGACTTCAGAGTCCACGGCGGGAGGGCACACCGCAAGGTGGGCCGCTCTCGCCGCTGCTGTCGAACGTTCTGCTGACGGGTCTGGACCGCGAGCTGGAAAGGCGCGGGCACCGGTTCGTTCGTTACGCCGACGATGTGGTGATCCATGTCCGGAGCAAGCGGGCGGGCCAGCGTGTGCTGGCCAGTGTCACGCGGTACGTGGACACGGCGCTGAAGCTGCGGGTGAGCGAGACCAAGAGTGCGGTGGCACGACCGTCGCGACGCACGTTCCTCGGTTATCGGATCGATCACCGGGGTGTGTTGTGCATCTCGACGACGAGCCGGGTTCGGCTGATCGGGAAGCTGCGGCAGTTGCTGCGCCGCGCCCGTGGCCGGTCCTTGAGGCATACCATTGAGGTACTCAATCCGGTGCTGCGCGGGTGGGCGGCTTACTTCAAGCTGGCCCACTCCAAGACGGCGCTGCGGCTCATCGATGGCTGGGTTCGCCGCAAGCTGCGGTGCATCCTGTGGCGGCAGTGGAAACGCCCGTCTACACGCCAGCGTTACCTGCAGCGTCTCGGTTTACCGGAACCGCAAGCTTGGAAATCGGCGGTTAACGGGCGGGGGCCTTGGTGGAATGCCGGGGCCTCGCACATGAACCGCGCCATGCCGAAAGTCCGCTTTGATCGATTGGGGCTGGTGGCGGTACTGGACACAGTACTGCGGCTCCAGCGTGTGTCATGAACCGCCGTATACGGGTCCGTACGTACGGTGGTGTGGGAGGACGGCTGGGGTGACCCAGCCTCCTACCCGATCACGCTTGCGCCCGACGAAAAGGGCGCGGGTTCAGCCGCTTGGCTGGCGTCCGGTGAAGCCTTCGAACAGGCCTTCGATTCGCGCCATGCGTTGCCGCAGGTCGCCGACATCGCGGCGAATTTCACGCAGGCTGCCGTCGAGAACGCGCCAAAGCGCGATGCCGGTGCCCACGATGGCCACGATGATTGCGATGGTGTTCATATCCATGACGAAAGGATAGCACCTGGAGAACCGTGGTGGCGGCGTGCGAATCCGTGCGAAGCGCCGGGTTTGGTGGCCCGCCGCGCCTTAAATTCGTGCCGCGCCGTCGATTTCCAGCACGCGACCGTTCATGTAGTCGTTTTCCAGCAGGTAGAGTGCTGCGTGCGCGATCTCTTCGGGTTCGCAGAGCCGCCCGGCGGGAATCCCCGCGGCGACCTTCTCCAGGATTTCCGGCCTCATGCCGGCGACCATTTCCGATTTCACGAACCCCGGCGCGATGGCGTTGACGCGAATGCCGTGGCGCGCCAGTTCCTTCGCCCAGACCACGGTCAGCGCGGCGACGCCGGCCTTTGAGGCGGAATAATTGCTCTGCCCGAAGTTGCCCGCCCGCGAGACGCTGGACATGTTGACGATGCAGCCGCGGCTCCCGAGCCGGATCATGTGGGCGGCGGCCTCGCGCCCGCAAAGGAATACGCCCGTCAGGTTGACGTCGATGACGGCCTGCCACTGCTCCAGGCTCAGTTTGTCGACGACCTCTCCCTCCCTGGCCTTAACCAGCAGGCCGTCGCGGAGAATGCCCGCGTTGTTGATCGACGCATCCAGCCGGCCGAAGTCCCGGACCACCCGCTCGAACAAGCGTTCAACCTCCGCTTCCCTGCTGACGTCGGTCGCGTAGCATCCGACTTCGGCGACCAGCGCCTCGCACGCCCGCCGCGTGTCGCCGAGGTTTGCCTCCTCGATATCCACGAGTACCGGCCTTGCGCCGCGCGCGGCCACGCCCTTCGCCATCGCCGCGCCCAGCCCCCGGGCCGCCCCGGTGATCAGGATGACGCTGTCTTCAAGCTTCATGCCCGGGTTCTCCGTTGCTCGGGCGAATTGCGTTCAGGAGCCTTCAACACGCTCGATCCGACGATCCTGCCATCCTCAAGCTCCAGCAGGCGATTGAACGGTTCGGGCGTGTCGGGAAGGTGCTTGGCCGACACCAGTTGCGTTCCGCGGGCGACGATCTGCGCAAGTTCCGCGTTTACGAGGTTGCGGTTTTCCGGGTCCAGGCCCTCCCACGGCTCGTCCAGCAGCAGCACCCTGGGCTCGTGTACCACCGCGCGGGCGATCAACACGCGGCGTAACTGGCCGTAGGACAGCGTCCTGATGTTGCGGTCCGCCAGGTCCACGAGCCTGAACTGCTCCAGCAGTTCGTCCACCAACGCGGTCTCGGAAGCTGTCATTCGGCGCGTCTGGCCGATGCTCGAGTCAAATCCCGAATAGATGCACTGGCGCGCCGTGGACGGGTACCAGTAACCGGCCTGCAATTCCGGCGATACCCAGGCGACCTGCTTGCGCAAGTCCCATACGTTCTCCGGATTTTCGATTCCGGGAAAGCGGATCGAGCCGCCCAGCGCGGGCCGCAACTGGCCGTGAAGCATGCGCAGGAAGGTGCTCTTGCCGGAGCCGTTGGGTCCGCGAACCAGCCAGTGCTCGCCGCGCGCCAGGCGCCAGTCCATGCCCGACAACGCCAGCCGCTCGTCGAGCCAGACTTCGCCCCGTTCGATTTCGATGATCGCGTCCGAACCCGTGTCCGCCGGCGTCCGGCTCGCGGCCGCCGCCCGGTTGACGGCAGCCGGCTCCGGGCCGGTCGGGAGAGCGGAGTTACGCGAATGGCTCCGTGACAACCGCGTGCCCGGTACGGGCGTCGAATCGCGGTTGACCGCGAGGGAGGAACTGCGCGGGACCGCCCCGGATTCGACGATACGGCCGCTGTCCAGGCGCAGCATCCGGTTGATGGAGCGAGGCAGGTCCGATGCGTCGTGATACGAGCACATGACAGTCGTCTGTGCGCTGATGCCGTCGATGGTTTCCTTCAGCCGCTCCCGCGCCCGGCGGTCAAGGCCCGCCGCGGGTTCGTCCAGAATCAGGACTTCGGGCTCGAATCCCAGTCCGCGCGCGATGAGCACGCGCCGCTGCTCGCCCCGGGACAATTCCAGAAACGGCCGCTTCGCCAGGTGCGCCAGGCCGAGTTCATCCAGGATTCGCGCGGCCCGTTCGAGTTCTCGGGGTTCGGGGTCGCGCCGGGGCACGTCCGTGCGGAAGATGCCGGACAGCACGACTTCCCCGGCGAGGAAATTCCATTTGAGCTGCGTATAGCGGTCCTGGAGCTCATGGCCCACCAGGGTGATCCGGCCGAGCGCCTGAACGGCGTCGACCTGCGGTTCTCCGTTGAAATCGTAGCGCCGTGTCCCCCGGCCCGCGTTCGGCCAAAGCTGACCCGCGACAAGCCTCAGGAAACTCGTCTTGCCGCTGCCGTTGGCTCCGGTTACCGCCCAATGTTCGCCCGGAACAAGCTCCCAGTTGATGTCGCGAAGCACGGTACGGCCGAGTAACCTCACGTGCACATCGCTCAATCGCACGATGGGACGTTGACGAATTGCGTCCGGCGGGTCGGCGTCTGGGCTCGGGCGAGTCATCGCGCGGATTATACGGGCAAATGCCGGTTCCATAGCTTCGCGATCCGGGGCGCCCGGGCGATATCCTCGCCAGGCGCCCGGACCCGCCAAAGGCGGGGCAGCCGAAGGGACATCAACGCAAGCATTGAATTCGGGATAAGATGATCTTGCAGCCGAAGATTGACTTCAGGTTGAGGGCAGGCGAGTCAGCCGTTGCAGTATTTTGGTCCGTCATGTGGTCTAACCGTTCGACGTCGAAAACCCGATCAAGCTGAAAGCGGCGCCATGAAATTGCGACAGATCGACCGACTCGACCAGCGATACCGCGCGGGTGCGGATACGTCCTATCTCACCGGCCTCCAGGCCCTGGTCAAGCTGTTGCTGCTTCAGAGCGAGAGCGACGCCCGCTCCGGTGTGAACACCGCGGGTTTCGTGTCCGGATACCGGGGTTCGCCCCTCGCCGGACTGGACCGGGAACTCTGGCGCGCGCAGCCGTTCCTGGAGCGGGCCCGGGTTCACTTTCAGCCGGGGCTCAACGAAGACCTGGCGGCCACGTCCATCTGGGGCACGCAGCAGGTCAACCTTTTTCCGGGCGGCCGCCACGACGGCGTGTTCGGGCTCTGGTACGGCAAGGGTCCGGGCGTGGACCGCAGCGGCGACGTGTTCAAGCACGCCAACAACTCGGGAACCGCAAGACTCGGGGGTGTCCTGGCGGTGGCCGGCGACGACCACATCTGCAAGTCGTCAACGCTTCCGCACCAGAGCGAATACAGCTTCATGGACGCGAGGATCCCGGTCCTCAACCCGAGCGATCTCGGCGACGTGCTGGAGTTGGGGCTGAAGGGATATGCGCTTTCCCGGTACAGCGGCTGCTGGATCGCGCTGAAGCTGACCGAGGAGCATGCCGATGCGTCGCAAACGGTCCGGATTCCGGACATGCCCCGGATCGTGCTGCCCGATTTCGAATTTCCCGATGGGGGGGTGCATATTCGCTGGCCGGACGCACCCATGGATCAGGAAATCCGCCTGCACAATCACAAGATTCCCGCCGCGCTCGCCTTCACACGGGCCAACGGGCTGAATCGGCTGGTCATCGACAGTCCGAAGCCGCGGCTGGGAATCGTCTCCGCCGGCAAGGCCTACCTGGATGTCCGCCAGGCCCTCGACGAGTTGGGCATCGATCGGCGGCGAGCATCCGAATTGGGCGTCAAGGTGTTCAAGGTCGGCATGAGTTGGCCCCTGGAACGAGAACAGATAGCCGAATTTGCCGCCGGGCTTGCGGAGGTGCTCGTCGTCGAGGAAAAACGCGGCGTCATCGAGAGCCAGATCAAGGAGCAGTTATATCATCGTAGCGGCGCCGACCGGCCCCGGATTCTGGGCAAGTTGGATGAGCACGGCGAACCGTTCCTTTCCGCGGTCGACGAATTCACGCCGGCCTCGGTCGCCACGGCGATCGCCCGCCGTCTGTTGCGACTCTCCCCGGACGGGGAATTAACCCGAAGACTGCCGCGGATCGAACGCGATGCCCTTGCGCTGCGCGATGCGGCCACCGCGCCCTCGAGGCTGCCGCACTTCTGCTCCGGATGCCCTCACAACACCTCCACGCGCGTTCCCGAGGGCAGCTTTGCCGTTGCCGGTATCGGCTGCCATTACATGGCGATGTGGATGGATGGCCGGGATACGAAGACGTTCACGCAGATGGGCGGCGAGGGCGCGACCTGGATCGGGCAGGCGCCGTTTACGGAGACGTCCCACGTCTTTCAGAATCTTGGCGACGGCACCTATGCCCACTCCGGTCTGCTCGCGGTGCGCGCCGCGATCGCCGCCGGGGTCAACATGACCTACAAGATCCTTCACAACGACGCCGTGGCGATGACCGGCGGCCAGCCCGTGGAAGGCGGAATGTCGGTGGACCGGATCGCGCGCCAGTTGGCTGCCGAGGGCGTCGACCCGGTTGTCGTGGTCACCGATGAGACCCGGGGCTATTCGCGCAGGAAGTTGCCCGCCGGCGTGACCGTGCGCCATCGCCGGGAGCTGGACCGGATTCAGCGGGACCTGCGGGGACAGCGCGGCGTTTCCGCCCTGATTTACGACCAGACATGCGCCGCCGAGTTGCGGCGAAGGCGCAGGCGCGGCGAAGCGGCCGACCCGGAGCGGTGGGTCGCCATCAACCCGCTGGTCTGCGAAGGCTGCGGGGACTGCAACGCCGTCTCCAACTGCCTGTCCGTGATTCCGCTGGAGACGGAGTTCGGCCGCAAGCGCGCCATCAATCAGTCCGCGTGCAACAAGGACTACAGTTGCATCGACGGATTTTGCCCCAGCTTCGTGACCCTTGAGGGCGTCAGGCCGAAGCGTCCGTCGCCGGGGCTCGATTCGATGCCCGGCCTGCCGGCGCCGATGCGCGTCGAGAAGTCGCCGTTCAATGCGCTCATCGCGGGCGTGGGCGGCACGGGGGTCGGCACGGTTGCCGCCATCCTTGGCTTGGCCGGTCATCTTGAGGGCCGTCGGGTGATGGCGCTGGACCAGACGGGACTTGCCCAGAAGTTTGGCGCGGTGGTGTCGCACGTGCGTATCGGCGCATCTGCGGACAACCTGCGCTGCGCCCGGATTCCCGCCGGCACGGTCGATCTGCTGCTGGGCGCGGACCTGGTCGTTGCCAGCGGCCGCGATGTCCTGGCCCGCCTGGATGCGGACCGCACCCGCGTCGTCGTCAATACGCACGAGGAAATGCCGGCCGCGTTCATCCATGACCCCGATTTCGAATTCGTGGGGTCCACGATGCTGGCGTCGTTGGCGCGGGCGACGCGGCTGTCGGCCCCTGTCGTCGTCGACGCGACGGGGTTGACGACCGCGCTGCTCGGCGACGGGATCGCCGCCAACCTGTTTCTGCTTGGCGTCGCCTGTCAGCGAGGCCTGCTGCCCGTATCCGAGGCCGCGATCGTTCGCGCCATCGAACTCAATCGCGTCGCGGTGGACCAGAACGTCAGCGCCTTCACGTGGGGCCGGCACGCGGCCGCGGATCCGGATGCGGTGCGGCGCCGGGCCGGGCCGGCCGCTTCGCCCGCGCCGTGCTCCGCAAGTCTTGACGAACTCATCGAACACCGGGCGAAGTTTCTGACCGAGTACCAGAACGCGGCGCTGGCCGAGCGCTACCGGGAATGGGTGGATCGCGTAAGGCGCGCGGAGCGGGGCCTCCGCCAGGACAGCACCGGGCTGACGGAGAGCGTCGCGCGGTATTACTTCAAACTGCTGGCCCGCAAGGACGAATACGAGGTCGCGCGGTTGTTCGCGCAGACCGGTTTTCTCTCCGAAACCAGGGGGAAGTTCGAAGGCTCGGCCAGGCTCAGGTTCTATCTCTCGCCCCCGCTGATCGCGCGGACGGATTCCGCCACCGGCCGCCCGCGAAAGTACGCCCTCGGCGGTTGGGTGTTGCCCCTGTTCGGCGTGCTCGCCCGTCTCAAGTGGTTGCGGGGCACGCCGCTGGATCTGTTCGGTTACTCCCGTGAAAGGCGTGCGGAGCGGCGGCTGATCGTCGAGTACGAGGCGCTGATGTCGCGAATCGTGGAGGAACTGGATGAATCGCGGCTGGCCCTCGCCGTGGAACTGGCTGGACTGCCGGAACGGATCCGCGGTTACGGTCCCGTCAAGGCGGCATCCATCGAGCGCGCCAAGGCGCTTGAAAGCGGGCTTCTGAGGGCCTGGGCGGCTTACACGCCGGCGCCTGGGGACCATCCCCGTTCAGAGGCTGCCTGAAGCCCGGTGCGGGACCCCGGCCCCTCGCGCCGGGTTTCGTTGTCAAGCGCATCGACCACCTCGGCGTTTTCCAGTTCCTGCGCCTGTTCTTCCGAGTCCGCGCTGTGTCCGGCAGTGACGTTTTGCTTGATGCGCTCCAGTCGGCTTGCCAGTTCCTCGCGCTTGGCGATCAGCACCTGTTCTATTTTCGCGTAGGCCCCGTCCAAGTCCCGCTCCCGCCACCCGCTCGCCTAGTCGGATAACTCGTCGCGTTCGTTGCTCAGGTCTCTGAAGCACGCGAAATGGCGCAGGGCGGTCTGGCGCTCGCCCCGCCGTTCGTAGAGCCGGGCGAGGTTGTAGTGCACGTCGGGCAGGGCAGGGTCCACCGACAGGGCGTGGCGGTAGGTGTCCATGGCTTCCTGGAGCGCGCCCTGGTCTTCCAGCGCCACGCCCAGGTTGAACGCGGCGATGGCGTTGCCGGGGTCGATTCCCAGCGCGTCGCGATACAGTTGCTCCGCCTGGCCGTAGGCGCGCCCATTGTGAAGCAGGCGGCCCAGATTGATACGGGCGTTGACATGGGCGCCGTCCAGCGAAATGGCTTCCCGATAGGCGGCGGCCGCATCCTCTGTCGCGCCCACGTGGTCGAATTCCAGTGCCAGTTCGAACCATTCGTCGCTGGTGTTCGCGCGGGCACGGGCCTGGGTCGCGGCCGCCATGACCAGGGGAGCGACCTTTGCCGCGAGGTCCTCGACCGCGAAGGCGAGAATGGTCTGCCCCGATTCCGGTTCCCACGCCGTGTCGCGTTCCCGTATCAGCACTCGCTGCCCGTCGGCCAGCACCCGGACCGAACTCAACGGCCGGTCCGCCGGCAGGCGGGCGCGGACCGCGCGCAGCGCGCGCCATACGCGCCGGGGTTGCACGCCCGCTTCGAGCAGGCCGTTCGCGGTGCGCAGAAGCACCAGATCCTGAAACGAAAACCGCAGTTGTCCCTGCTTGTCCCGGCCGGGCGCGAGGAACTCCCGCCGCGCGAGGGAGCGAACGCGCGCGGCGGGAATCCCGAGGAGTTCGGCGACTTGCCGGGTGGAATAGGGACGCACTGGCCTACTCGCCCGCAGTCTCGGCGGCTTGCGACGAACGATCACTCACAACCATCATGGCGCGATAGTATATGTCGATGCCGGTACGGGCGCTTGAACCAATTGATCCGCAATTATCTGCCGGTTTCAGCAATATTCACAGACTTGTTTCAGGGCAATTGCGCAAGTTTTCGGGCTCAGCTTCCCTTTCCATATCGAATCGTTCGCCAAAGGTCGGGCGCGCGCCGCCGAGGACAGCCGCGCGTCCGCAACTCCCGAATGCGGTTCCTGCCGCGGCTACCGCGAGCGGTTGACGATGAAGTCGGCGATCCAGCGCAACCCGGAGGCGCCATCGCCGAGCCTGTCCAGCGCGGCCGTGGCGGCGGCGTACACTTCTTCCGCTCGCCGCCGAGCGGCATCCGCGCCCAGGATCGAAGGGTAGGTGGACTTCTCGTTCCTCTCGTCGGAGCCGGCGCTCTTGCCGATGGCGGCCGTGTCGGAATCCACTTCCAGCAGATCGTCCCTGATCTGAAACGCCAGACCGATATTGCCGGCAAACTCATCCAGCAGGCGACGGGTCTCCGGCACGGTTTCGGCCAGCTCACCGGGCATCATGATGGCGGCACGAATCAGTTCGCCCGTTTTCCGGCGGTGGATGTTCGCAAGTGCCGACTCGTCCACGCGCCGCCCTTCGGCCTGGAGATCGAGAACCTGCCCCCCGACCATCCCCGCCGGTCCCGCGGCCGCGGCGAGCCACCCGATCACTCGTGTTCCCGCGGCCCCGGGTTTCGCCAGGTCCTGGCTCAGGATTTCGAAGGCCCGTGCCTGAAGCGCGTCGCCCGCGAGAATTGCCATGGCCTCTCCGTATTTCCTGTGCGTGGTCGACCGCCCGCGGCGAACGTCGTCATCGTCCATGGCAGGCAGGTCGTCGTGGATGAGGGAATAGGCGTGCACCAATTCCACGGCGACCGCGATCGCATCGACCTGTCGCGCGGCCAGGCCGAAGAGTTCGCCGCTGGCGTAACTGAGCAGTGGACGGACTCTCTTGCCCGGTCCCAACACCGAATACCGCATCGCATCGGCGAGTTGGTCGGGAATCCCGCCGTCGCTTGACAGGGCCCGGTCCAGACGGGAATTGAGCCGGCTCACGTAGTGCCGGGCCCTGTGCTCGAATCCGCGATCGGGCGCCTGTGATACCATCGCTGGCAATCGTACCATTGGTCAGCTCCCACGGATTCGCCATGCTGGTCAAACCCACACCAGGCCAGGCGGCATCCGAGTACCTGGTGGACCGCAACTACCAGGACTTCATTCTTCCGGGCGTCTCACGGACGTTTGCGCTGACAATTCCCGTTTTGCCGGCGCGCCTGTCCGAGGTGGTGACCAATGCCTATCTGCTGTGCCGGATTGCCGACACGATCGAGGACGATCCCGGACTGGGGGAGCAGAGGAAGGAAGCGTTTCATCGGCGGTTTCTGTCCGTCATCAAGGGAACGGAGGACGCCGGGGAATTCGCTGCCGAGCTGACGCCGCTGCTGTCCCCTGACGCCTTGCCCGACGAGAAGGACCTGGTGCGAAATGCAGGCAGGGTGATCCGCGTGACCCACGGCTTTACCGACAAGGAGCAGGAGGCGCTGACTAGCTGCCTGACCGTCATGTGCACGGGAATGCCGAAGTTTCAGCGCAACAGGAGTCTCAGGGGACTGCGGGACCTGACGGAGTTGGGCTCCTACTGCTACGTGGTTGCGGGCGTGGTGGGCGAGATGCTCACGGACCTGTTTTGCATTCATTGCCCGGAACTGGTGAAGAAGCGGGTTGAACTCCGGCGCCTGGCTGTTTCCTTCGGCCAGGGCCTTCAGATGACCAACATCCTCAAGGACATCTGGGACGATCGCCGCGGCGGACGCTGCTGGTTGCCGCGCTCCATGTTCGCGGGTCGCCGGTTTCAGGTTGAACGGCTGGAGGAATTTCATCGCACCCACGCCTTCGCGGCGGGCATGAACTCGTTGATCGCCGTCACCCACCGGCACCTTCAGAACGCCCTGGAATTCACATGCCTTATCCCGGCGCGGGAGGCAGGCATGCGCCGGTTCTGCCTGTGGGCGCTGGGGCTTGCGGTCATGACCCTGCAAAAGCTTCATCGGAATCCTCAATTCACATCCGGGGACCAGGTGAAGGTATCCCGGCGAACGGTCAGGGCGACCATGTTCGCCACCAATCTCATGCTCTCCAGCAATCGGGGCCTGCGATGGCTCTTCGGCGTGGCCGCGCGCGGCTTGCCGTTGTGGCAGGCGGACAGAGCGACCTGGATGCGCATGGTGGGCCCGGGGGGCAGCCTGGGCGCCCCTCGGGGATGACCCGCATCCGTAGCCCATGAACGCGGCAGCGCGGGCGCGCGCCAACATCGCGCTGGTCAAGTACTGGGGCAAGGCGGACGACGGGCCGCTCAACGTTCCCGCCGTCGGTTCCATCTCGATCACGCTGGACGCACTGTGGTCGGAGACCGAGGTCCATTTCGAGGAGTCCCTGTCGGCCGACGAATTGACGTTGAATGGCCGGCGCCGACCCGAGCAGATGGACCGGGTTCGGCGTTGCCTGGATCTGCTTCGCAGGCGGGCAGGCGTGGAGCGCGCCGCTCGCGTTACCAGCCGCAACAACTTTCCCACCGGCGCCGGCCTGGCATCCTCGGCGTCGGGATATGCGGCTCTGACGGCGGCCGCCGCAAGGGCGTTGAACCTGAAGCTGAGCGCGAGGGAGTTGAGCCTCGTCGCGCGCCAGGGATCGGGGTCGGCGGCACGGTCCATTTTCGGCGGATTTGTCGAGATGCGCGCCGGCGCCCTGCCGGACGGCTCCGACAGTTATGCCGAACCGCTGATGACGGCCGAGGCGTGGCCGCTGGAACTGGTCGTCGCCGTGACGGCGTGGGAAGAAAAGCCGGTGAGTTCCCGCGCTGGAATGAATCGCTCGGCGTCCACTTCTCCCTATTTCCCTGCCTGGGTCGCCGCAAGCGCGGCGGACCTCGGACAGGGGCGCGAGGCAATCCTCAACCGGGATTTCGAGTCGCTGGCGGACGTGGCCGAACGCAATTGTCTTGCCATGCACGGCGCCGCCATGGCGGCCCGGCCGCCGCTGCTCTATTGGAATGCCGCGACGATCGCCTGCCTCGAGGCCGTGCGGGCACTGCGCCGCGCCGCGGTGCCGGTGTTCTTTACCATCGATGCCGGGCCGCAATTGAAGGCGGTTTGCGCACCGGGGGCGTCGGCAACCGTGCGCCAGGCGTTGGCGGATGTTCCCGGCGTTCTGGATGTGCTCGAAAGCGGCCTGGGCCCCGGTATTGAATCCGCCTGAGACTTGCGCATGATCGAGGCAGTCGCTTCCGCGCCCGGCAAGCTGGTCATCCTGGGAGAGTACGCTGTCCTGGCCAACGCTCCCGCGCTGGTCATGGCTGTTGACCGGCGCTGCCGCGCTGAAATTCGGCACAGCGTCAACGCGGCATGTCACCTGCATTCGATGGCCGAAGCGGAACGGCAAGTCATTTTTCGCCGGCGGGCCCGCAGCGGCCTGGCGCTCGTTGACCGCGTCGCCGGGGCGTTTCCGGCCGCGGGCAACGGCTCGTGGCGCGGCGTCCTGGACTCCGGCGGCCTTTATTTCGAGGGCAGGAAACTGGGATTGGGTTCGAGCGCCGCGGCGCTGACCGCCTGGTGCGGAGCGTGGTTGGCCTGGACAGGACAGGGAATTACGGAGGCGCGCGCGGACGTGCTGCAACGCTTCATCGCGGAACACAGGGCCTGGCAGGGCGGCGCAGGCAGCGGTCTGGACGTTGCCGCGAGTCTCCATGGCGGGGTGATTCGATTCCAGCTTGACGAGGAATCCGGTCCACGGGTCGACAGCGCGAAGTTGCCCGACGGTGTGGACTTCGTCGGTGTGTTCGTGCGAACGTCGGCATCCACCCGGCGGCATCTGGCGCAATTCGGGGCCCGCGCGGTCGAGTCGCCGGCTTCGGCCGCGTTCTGGATGGACTCGCTGGACCGCCTGGCCGAAACCGGCATCGACCGGGCCGCGGTCGGCGACGCGGATGGATTTCTCGCCGCGATACGGGACTATGCGGGCGGGCTTCAGGCACTGGGTGAGTGGATGGGCGCGGCGATCTTCACGCCCGAACACCTGCAAGTGCTGAAGCTGGCGGAACGATTCGGCCTGGCGTACAAGGTCAGCGGCGCGGGTGGCGGCGACCTGGGATTGGCCTTCGGTACCGACGCCGGGGCTCTGACCCGGTTCAGAAAAGCGGTCGGCGAGCACTATGTTACGATCGATTTGGCCGTTGACCCCCGGGGGTTGGACGTAAAGACAGTGAACCAATGACAAACGATCGGCGCGGAATTCCCGAGTTTTACAAGCTGAGCGTCGCCGAGCGCGTGCGCGCGGTGCACGAGCGCGGGATCGTCACCGGGCGCGACTTCCGGGCGCTGGCAAGCGGCAGGCACACACTGGATCTCGCCTCCGCCGACAGGATGGTCGAGAACGTGGTCGGTATCATCGGCCTGCCGCTGGGCCTGGGCATGAATCTCATCGTCAACGGTCGGGGATACGTCGTGCCCATGGCCGTCGAGGAACCGTCCGTGATCGCCGCGCTGGGCTCGGCGTCAAAGCTGATCGGGGAGCATGGCGGCTTCGTCGCCGAGGCGACCGATCCGGTATTGATCGGGCAGATCCAGATCGTCGATCTCCCCGATATCGAATCGGCGAAAGCCGCATTGGTCGAACGCAGACAGGAAATCCTCAACCTGGCCAACAGCTTTCACCCGAACATGGTTGCCCGCGGCGGCGGCGCGAGGGATATCGAGCTGCATGTTCATCCGCTGCGTTCGAGCGGCAAGACGACCCTGGTCGTGCACCTGCTCGTGGATACCCGCGACGCCATGGGCGCGAATCTCACCAACGGGATGTGCGAAGGCGTCGCCCCGCTGATCGAGTCGATCACCGGGGGACAGGTCTTCCTGCGGATTCTCTCCAACCTGACGGACCGCTCGCTTGCCCGGGCCCAGTGCGCGATTCCCCTCTCCTCATTGGCCGGAAACGACTACACCGGAGAGCAGGTTCGCGACGGGATCATCATCGCGGCGGACTTCGCGGCGGTGGACCCCTACCGGGCGGCCACCCACAACAAGGGGATCATGAACGGCATCGATCCCGTGGCCATCGCCACCGGCAACGATTGGCGCGCCATCGAAGCCGGGGCGCACGCTTTCGCGGCCCGCGGCGACCGCTACACGTCGCTCAGCGAGTGGTGGGCCGACAAGGAGGGCAACCTCCGCGGCAGCATCGAGGTGCCGATCAAGGTGGGCACCGTGGGCGGACCCCTGGAGTCCAATCCCACCGCGGCGCTGAACGTGCGCCTGCTGGGCGTTGAATCCGCCCCGCAACTGGCCGAGGTCATGGCGTCCGTCGGGCTCGCCCAGAATTTCGCGGCGCTTCGCGCCCTTGCCACCGAGGGCATCCAGAAGGGTCATATGACGTTACATGCCCGCAGTGTCGTCACCGCCGCCGGCGTGCCCGAGGCGCTGTACGACGATGTCCTGGACCGGCTGGTGCTGAGTAACGAAATCAAGGTATGGAAGGCCAGGGAAATCGCCGCCGAGCTGAAACAGGATCCCGACCGCCAGCACCCGCATGTCGCCGGAGCGGGCGCTGAAGCGGCCGCCATGGGCGTCGGCTACGGCAAGGTCGTCATCCTGGGTGAGCACGCCGTCGTTTATGGCCGCCACGCCATCGGCGCGCCCGTCCCCATCACGGTGAACGCGGTCGTCGAGGACTGCGACGAGGGGATACACCTGATCATCCCCCGCTGGGGCGTGGAGTACCAGTTGGCGCGCAATCCCAAGGATCGCCGTTCGTTCGAGCGTACCGCCGGCGTCGTGCTGGATGAACTGGGACTGAGCGGGCGCGCGATGCGGATCGAGGTTTTCTCCGAGGTACCCCGCAGCATGGGGTTGGGGGGCTCGGCGGCCATGGCAGTGGCCATCGTGCGCGCCCTGGACAGGCACTTTCGCCTCGGCCTGTCCGACGAGGAAGTCAATCGGCTGGCCTTCGAGTACGAAACGGTGGCCCACGGCACGCCAAGCGGCCTCGACAACACGCTGGCCTGTTACGGGCGGCCGCTGATATTCCGCCCGGGCAAGCCGCCATTGGTCGAGCCGCTCGACATCAAGACGCCGATTCCGGCGGTCATCGGCATGACGGGATACGAGGGGCTGACGGCCAGGACGGTGGGCCGCGTGAGAACGGCCTGGAAACAGGAACAGAAGCTGTACGAGCACGTCTTCGATCAGATCGACGCGTTGGTGTTGCGCGGCGTGCAGGCGATCCGGGACGAGGACCTGCCGTACCTGGGCGAGTTGATGAACATCTGCCACGGGATGTTGAATGCGCTTCAGGTCTCCACGCCGGAGCTTGAGCGGTTGGTGGATATCGCCCGCGAGAGCGGCGCGCTGGGAGCAAAACTGACCGGTGGCGGGGGAGGCGGATCGATCATTGCGATATGCGATGGCGATACCGGGCCGGTGGTTTCGGCGATCCGTTCCGCGGGTTATCGGGCCGTTCCGGTCAAACTGGGGGCACCCCTGAATGGCGCGTAGGGAAGACGTCTCCAGCTCGAGCGAGGAACTCATCCTGGTCGACGAACTGGACCGGGAGATCGGACGCCGCGCCAAGGGTGAATGCCACCAGGGCAACGGCATCCTGCATCGCGCGTTTTCCATTTTCGTATTCAACGACAGCGACGAACTGTTGTTGCAGAAGCGCAGTTCCCAAAAGCCGTTGTGGCCGGGGTATTGGTCCAATACCTGCTGCTCGCATCCCCGGGCCGGCGAATCCATGGAGGTCGCCGTCTCCAGGCGGCTTCGGCAGGAGCTGGGCTTCGAATGTCCGCTGACCTTCCTGTACAAGTTCAAGTACCACGCCCGGTATGGCGCGGTCGGCGCGGAACACGAGTACTGCTGGGTCTACCACGGTCGTTATTCGGGTACGGTCAACGTGAATCTGAATGAGATCGAGGACTGGCGCTTCGTCGGCATCGACGCCCTGCAAGCCGAGCTTGAAGCGGCCCCCGAACGATTCACTCCATGGTTCAAGATGGAATGGGCCGAGATCAGGCATAACCATTTCGAGAGCATTCTCTCGCCGGCGTGATACGGCAGCCCGGGTCAGGACAGTCGCGGCCATGGCGGATTCGAATCGAAACAGGACACGCAAGCGGGGCATTTACCTGCTGCCCAACCTGCTCACCACCGGAGCGCTGTTCGCGGGTTTCTATTCGATCGTCGCGGCCATCGACCAGAATTTTCTCGGCGCCGTCTGGGCCATTTACATAGCCATGTTTCTTGACGGGCTCGACGGCCGCGTCGCCCGGATGACCAGTACCGAGAGCGATTTCGGCAAGGAGTACGACAGCCTGGCCGACATGGTGTCGTTCGGATTGGCGCCGGCGATCGTCACCTACCAGTGGGGCGTGGTGCGCCTCTCGGAATACGGGCCGCTGTGGGGGAGGCTCGGCTGGTTGGCGGCGTTCCTCTACGCGGTATCGGCGGCGCTGCGCCTCGCCCGGTTCAACACCAGCGGTTCCAGCGACAAGCGGTTCTTCCGCGGCTTGCCCAGTCCGCCCGCCGCCGCGGGTATCGCGGCGATGGTCTGGGGCAGCATCGAGTACGAAATCGGCGGCTTGACCGCGCTGGTGGCGGGCGTGGCGATCACCGCGCTCACGGGGACCGCGATGATGTCCAACTTTCGCTACCTGAGCTTCAAGGAATTCAACCTGAGCAGCCGCATCCCGTTCGGAAACCTGATCTTCGTGCTCGGTCTGCTTATCCTGGTGGCGCTGAATCCGCCGGTGGTCATTTTCGGCATGTTCGCCACGTATTCGTGCTCCGCACCGTCGGTCTGGGCCTGGCGCCGGTTTCGCCGCCGTCGGGCCATGGTCCAGGCTTCAGGTCAATCCACGAAGCGGTAGTACTCGATCCCCTCGTCGCTGAAGGCGGGATTGGATGCGTCGCCCACCGCGTCGATCACGAACCCGTTGTCCGGCTCCGCAAGCCCTTCGGCCGCCCCGTCATCGTGCAGGCATTCGTACTGGGATCGCGTCAACGGCTGCCAGCGCGCCAGCGCATCCATGAAACCGATGTTTGACGCGGCGTCCTGCCAGTTGTCCACGAGCGTCATGGGAATGGCCTCGGCGGCATCTCCGCTGCCGTAGCCCACGGCCAGAATGTCCCGCCCGGGCAGTTCGAGTCCGTCCCGCGCCGCTTCCTCCAGACCCGCCGCCATCCAGGCGGGCAGGGCGGCGCAGTAGACGTTGCCGATGTCCTTCATGGGTCCGGATCCCAGCGACATCTTCGAGGCGACGAGTTCGTTGAACACATGGCCTGCGCGAAACTCCTTCAGCAGCTCCATGCTCAGCGGGTAGACCTCCCCGTTGATGTTGCCCTCGCGCACGAGTTGCAGCACGTCCGGGCTCGATCTCATTTCCGCGATGACGGCTTCGGTATCGATGCCGGCGACCTGGCAGTATGCGTCGAGTTCGTCGCGCCCGGCATCGCTGTCGTGCGCCAGCCCGAACAGGTAACTGAGCGCAAAGGAGGTCAGCGGCATGCGGTGATAGGGTCGGTGCATGAACGCCGCGCCGAGGCCATGATAGTAGGTGGTGGGATTGACATTCAGCCGGCGCAACATCTCGCTGAGCGCGTGCAGGGTCTCGTCCAGGTAGCAGGTGGTGGAATACTTGCCGTTGAACACCGGCAGGTCCTGAAAGTGGCGGTTAAGCTGGTTGCGGATGAGGTTGCGCAGCACGGGCTTTCGAAAATCCACGGCCCGGTACGACGAGGCGCTGCCGATGCGGCTCAGGTTGACCGACAGCAGTTTCGGGTCCCGCTCCAGCAGCATGGCCACGGCGCCGGCCCCCTGGGTGGGCTCGCCGGAACTGCCCCGGGCGTACTCGGCGATATCGGCGCTGATGACGATGGCGCAACGATCCTCGTCCGCCAGCGCCAGGTACCGGGCCGCATACTTCAGGGCGTAGACGGCGCCCAGACAAGCGTGTTTGATTTCGGGCACTTCGCAGTGGCGGTTGACGGGGGGCAGCCCCCGGGCCTTCAGGCCATCGTCCAGCATGCCCTTGACGATGACGGCGCCGGCGGAATTGTCGGTGCTGGATTCGGTGCCCAGGCCGAGAAACCCGATCCTTTCAGGGTCGATGCCGTATTGCTCGATCAGGCGCATGGCGGCCGTTCCGGCCATGGTATAGACGCTCTGATGCGGGCCGCGCATTCGAAAACTGCGCCCCACGACGGCGTGAATCTTGTCCCAGGGCGCCCCGGTCCACCGGCACCAGTCCTGAAGGCTCACGCGATAGGGGGGCACATAGGCCGCGAATCCGCTGATCCCGACATCTCGATTCATTCTGAATTCTTGGTTTGGCTAGAAGGTCGGGCAGATTCAATGTAGCGGGTTCCGGCACGAGGACCAAGACCGATTTCCTTCAGCCCCGATAAGAATTTCCAATGGTGCAGGTATTGATGCATAGCGCCGCGCGGCCGGCGTCCGTACTGATTGTGAGTCGCCATTATAGGCAATCGTCCGACCGCCGGCCCGAATTCCCGGTTGGCCCGGTACAAAAGTTCCGTTACGTGCTGTAAATTCCAAATAGCCCTTTCATTGCGCATACTGCGAACGTGAAATTGAGAATACTCGGAAACTCGGTACGACTCCGCGTGTCCCAGGCGGAGATGGCACAGATCCGCAACGAAGGCGTGGTCCGGCAACAGGTGGCGTTCGGCTCCGGAACCCGGCTGACCTATGAGCTGCGGACGTTCACCGGCGAACGTGTGGGTGCGAGCTTCGACGACGGGTGTATTCGGGTGATGATCCCCAGCGCGGTAGCGGAGCGTTGGCAGGAGCCTGACGAAGTGTCGATCAGCGGCGAACAGGAACTTCCGGGCGGCGAACGCCTGAAAATTCTGGTGGAGAAGGATTTCCAGTGCCTGGTGCCGCGGGAAGACGAGGATCAGTCCGGATTGTTTCCGAATCCGCAGACGAACGATTCGTGAGGCGTTTCGCCAGACCCGCTGTCGCCATCGCAAACCAAAGCGTCGTGAACCCGTGCGCGCTGCCGAGGCGGCGGCGTGCCCGACGATTGGGCGCTCAGGTAAAATAACCGACTTGTCATTGGCTCGGAGAGGGTATTGAGCACACAGGGTTTCGGCAGCGGCGCCGACGTTCCCGACGCGCTGGTGCGCGAGATTGCCGCTCGTCACGTCGCCAGCCCCGGGGGGTTGCTGCCTGCGCTGCACGCCGTGCAGGACGAACTCGGCTACGTACCGCCGGAAGCGGTGCCCACACTGGCCGAGGAGTTCAACCTGTCCCGCGCCGAGGTGCACGGCGTCATCAGCTTCTACCACCTGTTCAGAACCACTCCTCCGGGCAGCAGGACGCTGTACCTTTGCCGGGCGGAGGCCTGCCAGGCCATGGGGGCCCGGGCGCTGGAAGAGCACACGAAGGAGCGGCTGGGCATCGGCTTCCACGAGACCACCGCCGATCGGCGTATCAGCCTGGAACCGATTTTTTGCCTCGGCAATTGCGCCTGTTCGCCTGCGGTCATGATCGATGACTTCGTGTACGGTCGGGTCACCCCCGAACGTCTCGACGCGTTGCTGGAAGAGGGCTGAATGGCGCCGGCGGCTGCGCATACCGTTTTCGTTCCTTGCGATACCGCGGCACGGTCCATGGGGGCGGACGATGTGGCGGCCGCGATCGCATCGGAGGCCGCCCGGCGCGGCGAATCCGTCGCCGTGGTGCGTAACGGTTCCCGCGGCCTGTACTGGCTGGAGCCCATGATCGAGGTCGAAGCCGACGGCGTGCGTCACGCCTACGGACCGGTGCGGGCCACCGACGTTCCAGCGCTTTTCGACGCCGGGTTTCTCGCGGCGGCCGGGCATGCCCTCGGGCTGGGTCCCATCGAGGAGATGCCTTACCTGGCCGGGCAGTCGAGACTGACCTTCGCCCGGGTCGGAATCACGGATCCGCTGTCGCTGGACGATTACCGTGCACACGGCGGCTACGAGGGACTTGCAAGGGCGGTTTGTCTTTCGCGCGAAGCGATCGTCGACATCGTCACCGAATCCGGACTCCGGGGACGCGGCGGCGCCGCCTTTCCAACGGGCATCAAGTGGCGCACGGTGCTGAACGCGGAGGGGGCGCGGAAGTACGTCACCTGCAACGCGGACGAGGGCGATTCCGGCACCTACGCCGACCGGATGGTCATGGAGAGCGATCCCTTCGTGGTGATCGAAGGCATGACCATTGCCGGACTGGCGGTGGGCGCGACCATGGGCTACGTCTACCTGCGCGCCGAGTACCCGCTGGCGATCCGGGTCATGAACGAGGCCATCGCGACCGCCGGGGCGGCGGGCCTGCTGGGCGACAACGTCATGGAAAGCGGCCAGGCCTTTCACATGGAGGTTCGCGAAGCCGCCGGCGCCTACATCTGCGGCGAGGAGACCTCCATGCTGGAGAGCCTGGAAGGCAAGCGCGGCATGATCCGGTACCGTCCGCCGCTGCCGGCGATCAAGGGCCTGTTCGGGGCGCCGACCGTCGTCAACAATGTCATCACGCTGGCGTCCGTGCCCATCATTCTGGCCGAGGGCGCCGAGTATTACCGGGACTACGGCACGGGCCGTTCCAGAGGGACCCTGACGGTGCAACTGGCCGGCAATATCAAGCGTGGCGGGCTGGTGGAAATCGGCTTCGGCCGCACGTTGCGGGAACTGCTGGAGGACTTCGGCGGCGGCACGGCCACCGGCCGGCCGATCCGGGCGGTGCAGGCGGGCGGACCGCTGGGAGCTTACATCCATCCGTCGCAGTTCGACACGCCCCTGGACTACGAAGCGTTCGCCGAGGTCGGCGGGATGATCGGCCACGGCGGCCTGGTTGTCTTCGACGATACCGTGGACATGGGCGAGCAGGCCCGTTTCGCCATGGAGTTCTGCGCCATCGAATCCTGCGGGAAATGTACGCCATGCCGGATCGGCGCGGTGCGGGGCGTGGAAGTCATCGACCGTATCCTGAGCGGTGTCGATGAATCCGGCAACCTGCAATTGTTGCGGGACCTCTGCGATACGATGGTCGCCGGTTCGCTGTGCGCGCTGGGCGGGATGGCCCCGTTCCCCGTCATCAGCGTTCTGGATCACTTTCCCGAGGATCTGCGGGCACGGCAAGTCCGATGACGCGCGCGCTCACACGCTGCTACAACATTGCAAAGCTGCGGGAGCGGGCCTCGAAGCGGCTTCCGGCGCCGATGTTCCACTACATCGACGGTGCGGCCGGCGACGAATGGACGATGCGGCAGAATACCGATGCGTTCGATCGCTGGGAACTGGTGCCGCGGTTCCTGGTGGATGTCAGCGAAATCGACCTTTCCACGACGGTATTCGGTCAGACAATCAGCATGCCGCTGTTCTGTGCGCCCACGGCGATGTCGCGGCTGTTTCATCACGAGGGCGAGTTTGCCGTGGCCCGTGCCGCCGAGCGTGCACGGACGATGTACTCGTTGTCGTCCATTTCCACGGTCAGCATCGAGGAAGCTGCCGGGGCAACCTCGGGGCCGAAGCTGTTTCAGGTCTACGTATTCAAGGACCGGGGGCTGAATCGCGAGTTCATCGCGCGCTGCAAGGCGTCCGGATACCATGCTCTGGCGTTGACCGTCGATGTTCCCGTGGCAGGCAACCGCGAGCGCGATCTGGTGACGGGGATGACGATTCCGCCCAGGCTGACCCTGGCGAGCCTGTTCAGTTTTGCCATGCATCCGCGCTGGGTGTGGAACTACTACACCCACCCGCCCATCGAACTGGCCAGCGTCAAGGACCGCATCGAGGGCGATGTCACGACGTTGGTCAGTTTTTTCAATGACGAGCTTGACCGCACGGTGAGCTGGGACGACGCGGCCTGGATGATCGAGGAATGGGGCGGTCCGTTCGCGATCAAGGGCGTGCTTTCGGTTGAGGATGCGGTGCGCGCTGCCGACGTGGGCGCCAGCGCCGTGATGATTTCGAATCACGGCGGCCGCCAGCTCGATACTGCGCCGGCGCCCATCGAGGTGCTGCCGGAGATCGTCGATGCGGTGGGCGATCGCGTGGAAGTCATCCTGGAAGGCGGCGTTCGTCGCGGCGTCCACGTGCTCAAGGCATTGGCGCTGGGGGCGACGGCCTGTTCCATGGGGCGTCCGTACCTGTTCGGTCTGGGCGCCGGGGGCGAGGCAGGCGTCGACCGAACGCTGGAAATCCTGCGAACCGATATCGAACGGGATATGCGACTTGTCGGATGCCGCAACGTGGGCGAGGTCACGTCGAGCCGGATTCGGCGTGTCGAGCGTTGAGCGTTGAAGACATCGCGGCGCTGACGAGTGTCAAGCGCTTGAGAATTCAGCGATTCGGCGCGCATGCGGGCACCGGCCACGGTCTTGTCGCCCGCGACGATGTGGTCGCGACCGAGGAACCTCTGGAGATCCGTCTGGCCTGGACGCGTCCCGACGGCCGGCGTGCGCAAAAGAGCATTTCCATCACCATGCGCACGCCCGGCAACGACGGCGAGCTGGCCGCCGGGTTCCTGTTGACGGAGGGCATTGTCGCCAGCGCGGATCAGGTCGACGCCATCGGTCCGTGTGGACCGCCGGCTGCGAACGGGTTGATCAACGTCGTGCGGGTGGATCTGGCGGCGGACGTGGAGGTCGACCTGGCACGGCTTGAGCGGCACTTCTACACCTCCTCCAGTTGCGGCGTCTGCGGCAAGGCCTCGCTCGAAGCCGTCGCGATTCAGGGCAGGCACGATCTCCACGAAGTCGCGCTGAAGGTCCGTCCCGATGTGCTGGGCGAACTGCCCGAGAAGTTGCGGGCCCGACAGAGCGTATTCGATCGTACCGGCGGATTGCATGCGTCGGGATTGTTCGACGCCCGGGGACGGATCGACGCGATCCGGGAGGACGTGGGCCGTCACAATGCGCTGGACAAGCTCATCGGGCAGGCGCTCCTCAGGGACGAATTACCACTGGGCGACTACGGCGTGGTAGTCAGCGGCCGGGCGAGCTTCGAACTCATGCAGAAAGCCATGATGGCCGGGATTTCCATGCTGGCCGCCGTGGGTGCGCCGTCGTCGTTGGCCGTGGAACTCGCGGAGGAATTCGGCATGACCCTGGTGGGTTTTCTCAAGCCGAACCGCTTCAACGTCTATTCGCGAGCGGACCGGATACTGTGAGCGAGCAGAGCAAGCCGGCACCGCGCATCCAGTGGGACGGAACGAGCTGGTTGGTCCGTCTCCCCATACAGGACGGCAACGTCCTTGAGGCGAAATGGGAGCCGGGGGTGACTTACTTCGTTCGCCTCAGGGAAGCGGGAACGGAGCCGTGGAGCTTCGGATTCGAAACGCCCCTCACGCATTTTTCCATCGTCGACCTGAAGCCCGACACGGAATATGAAATGCAGATCCGCAGCAAGAATGCCGCGGGCATGGGCGAACCGACACTGGTTCGCGTGAGCACCAGCCCGACCGGGAACACGGACAACGTCATCCCATTTCCCAAGCGTTGAAACTGAATTCGCCGAGGCATTCGGCATGACGAATGATGAACAAGCTGAAATGTGACAACTGCGGAGCGCACCAAGCTCGAATTCGCCATGTCTCCCGTAGCCATGGCTCTGATAAGGATCTGCTGGTGATCGAAGGGATTCCATTGATCTCCTGCCCAAGATGTGGGGAAGGCTATTTCACTGCCGACACACTTCACGAGGTCGAACGCATAAAGCTTCACCGGGAAGGACTCGCAGAGATCAAACTGGTGTCCATCGCAAAGTTCCATAATGTGGCCTGACTCGGCGCTTCAGTCGGCGGACGACCCGCGGCGTGGTTTGTCCGCGGCTGAGTTTGGTCGTTAGCACTCATGACTGACATCTCGCACCTGGAATCCACCCTTGTCGGAGTCTCCGGCGAGTACTTTGTTGCTGCGGAATTGTCGCTCCGCGGGTATCTCGCGTCGGTGACACTTCGAAATAGCCGAGGTATCGACATCATTGCAAGTAGTGCAGATGCGTCCAAGTCGGTATCCATTCAAGTCAAAACAAGCAAGGGTAAGGTGCCGACGTGGATCTTGAACAAGAAATCGGAAGATTTCTTCTCTGACTCTCATTTCTACGTGTTTGTCTTACTCAAATCCGTTGGAACTCGGCCAGACTTTTTCGTTGTTCCAAGCATTGAGGTCGCGAATTACACTCGCACCGGGCACAGGGAATGGCTGAAAGGGTCAAAACGTGATGGAACCCAACGCAAGGATTCGTCCATGAGGAAATTTCACGACCCCGGACGTGAATACCACGAGCGTTGGGACGTTCTGGGGCTATGAGTGCTAACCCGGCGCTTCAGCCGACAGCCAACCTCGCACGGCTGCGAGCACGAAGACCGCTTCATTGCTATCGGCGAAATTGCGCGTGGAGTCGCGGTTGTCTTATTCACCGAGCGGGAAGAGGACGTAATCAGAATCATCGGCGCTCGGCTGGCTGGGAAACGCGAGCGAGATTTGGACGACCTGTCCAGAGTTCAGATGCGCTGAAATCGGTCGCTGGATGGAACAGCGCGGCGGGAAACCATGGGTGCGGGGCAAGCCGCCCCGGTACGAAGCTGAAGTTGTCTCGGTGGATGGTGATTCGGCGACAGTTCGTATCGTGCTATCGGTGATCGATGGGGATAAACACGGAATTATGCGCTCGTAAGCGTGGCCGTCGTGCTCGCTATATGCGCTCTCGCGCGTGAACGTGCGCTTATATGGCTCAAAGCACGATTTCTTGGGCTACTGGAACGGTAATGGTTGCGCTGTATGTATCGCTGTGTGATGTATGAATGGGGAATTATACCGACAAGTTGACAAACCCCTACATATTGTAGGCAGCAGTTTCCAAAACCTCAGTATGTAGTGGTCTGTCAACCTATGTATATAATTCCCTATGAATGCGGTACACGTGACGGCGGGGACTCAGCACAGTCAATCGCCGACCGCGCAAGCCGGTCCACTCGCAGCATACCGAGACCGTCGAATCTGCTGCGTCAGCTTCGGCGAATCAAATCGTCCCACTCGTAGCCGCCTTGAGGCATTTCGCTGGCGGGACCGGGCCTTCGGATGTAATAGCGATCAGCCTGAATCTCGTTGTCGGGACTGCCACGTCTTGAACGCATTGGGACTTTGTGTCCGCCGGGTACCAAAATAACGGGGTATTCCAGTCCGTCGGCCTCTCGCTTGACATCCTTAACACTGCAGTGAAGTGCGGGACCCGCGACTCGGTCAACAACGTCGTCGATCGCATTCTGATCATAGGATACGAGATTGTCCGGCCGGTTATCGGCAGGATCGCCGCCCGTATCGAATCCAATAACGGCGACGCCCCCACCGTGGTTTGCGAGCGCAATCAGCGCCTTCGCCAAAGTGCCCCGATGTGCATTGCCTGATAGGTCCAGCCAGCCCTTCAACTCGACATCCAAGCGTTCGCTGGGGGCGTCCACAAGCTGCTGAAGGTTCTGTGCGCTTGCAATCTCGAACATGCAACCGTTGCTTGCTGCGCCCTATTGCAAATCCGCTTCGTCACTCGCACACCACGCCATCGTTGTCCCGGTCATTCATGTACGGATACGCGATATGCCCCCAGTGTGCCGGCGCGATACCGTGCGCCCTGGCTTCCGCGCAGGTGATGCGACCGTCGCCGTTGACATCGTACAGAACCAGTGCCAACGGTCGTTGCGGCTGCGTATCGCAATCCTGCACGATCATTTCCGTGGAGGCGCACATCGCAAGGACGCGCTCGGCCGCATCGGCCTCGCGCCGGTCGATGGTCAGATCGTACTTGCGCCGCACCTCCAGTGTGCGCGCCACGAACCAGCAGGCATTCAGATTCGGGAGCCATTGTGCCACGTCCTTGTCGCTCTTCAGAAAACGATTCACAGACGGGCTGGCCAGCGTTAGATTAATCAGGTCGCGAGCGAACGCCCTCTTCGTGGCAGCGCTCGCCGCACACATGCCGCTGTCGTGCGCCTCCGAGCGGGCAACAATATGCTCAATATCGGTCTCTTTCGTGGTTGCAAAACATTCTCCCGTGTACGGACTGTAAATCTTGCCAATGCCCGCGACAATTCGATCTTCAACCGACTGCGGGTAGGAATACTCATCGATGTCGTATATCGAACAGCGATTTTCCGGCGCCACCCGAACCCCGCGATAAAGTTCCTCGTCGGTGCCCGTGTCTCCACCGTCGGAGGAAACCACGTTGATGGTAAAGGTGCGTGTATCGGTGTCGCCATCAATGTCCGAAACGGTATAAGTCATCGTGTGGGTGCCCGTCGCGGAAGGCGTGCCAGTAAGTCGGCGCGTTTCGCCATCAAAGATCAGGCCCGGGACATCGGGTGAAAGGCTGTAGGTCAAGTCACCATCACCGCCACCGGCCGCTGGCAGCGACAATGCGTTGATCTCTGTGCCAACCTTGTAGGTCTGGTCGCTTGGCCCGGCTGTGGCTCCGAAACTCGGCGCCGAATCTTCCGTCGGCGGCTCGGTGCTGCCAGCGATGCGGTCGATGCGCCAGACACCATCGCCCCGGTGCGAAGCCACAAAGTCGTAAACGCGCCCATTGACGGTTACGTTGTCGACCCTGATGCGGATCCCGGCCAGATAGGTCAGGAACGAGCCCCGGCCCCGCTGGTTGACGGAGAATGCGTCATCGGTACCGGGGTACGTGCACATCTCGCCAATCCCCACGACTGAACCCACGTAGCAGGTACCATCCCCGACGGCGTTGGACGCTACGACTGTGATGGTAAATGTGCGTGAATCGGTGTCGCCGTCGCTGTCCGTCACGGTATAGGTCATGGCGTAGGCGCCCGCTGCAGTCGGTGTGCCGGTCAGTTGAAGCGTGGCGGGATCGAAGCGCAAACCTGGCACAATCGGAGAAAGCCCGTACGTCAGGGTGCCGTCACCGCCGCTTGCGGCCGGCAGCTTCAGCGTGTCGACGGCGGCACCGATACGGTAGCTCTGGTCTGCGAGTGCTTCTCCGCCCAGGTCAGGCGACGTGTCGACACCATCGTCGGCAAACCAGTCTCCGGCCAACCAGTACCCGTTGGGATCGTTGCTGGTGGTGCAATGGGACGCGAACCAACCGGTCATCCGCGTGGCGAAATAATGGTTGGCTTGGCACTCATCGCCGAAGTCGTACATCAGCATCAATCGTCCCGAGTCCGGCCCAACTGAAGCGTAGCGATAGCGGCCAGCCAGGTTGAATAGGAGGCCATCGACCTGCCGGGTGTCCAAAAAGCGATCCCCTGCCTGGGTAGCAAACGTAATACGGCCGCCGTCCGTTTCGTACACCACGTCGAACCCGTCAAATCGTTCGGTGAACGCGGCGTGATCGGCGGCCGCCGCTCCGGGCACGGCGGACGTGGAGAGATTGTTCCAGTGACCGTTCGATGTGACCGCGACGTTTACCACTTGTATGGGCTGATCGGCGGACACTGACAGCGTCCACCGACCCACGCCGGCACCCAACCGGCCATTGACGGTGGTGTCGCCGGCATCCAATTGCTGCGCCGTCAAAGTCAGAGCACCATTGGCCGGGATTGACAGTTGAACGTCCCCTCCCATGGCCGCGGTACCGGAATCATCGCGCGCGCTGATCGCAACCACGGCCGCTGCATCGCTCGGATTGACCAACCGCAGCCGGCTCGCCTGGGTGACGTTGCTCCCGGGATTGAAAATGGGCACTTCGTAGCGGAATTGACCGGCATGAATCGTCGTCCGCACGGTGTCGTGCATGACCGCGAGCGTTCCATCGGCACCGCGCACAAAGGCCAGCGGCACGATGTCCAGGTCGGTTTCGATCTCAAGGCGTCGGTCGGCCGTACTGCGGCCCAGGCTGCCGGACAGACCCTTCATGGCGTTTCCGTTCGCGAGGTCCGAGGCATCGAGTTCCATCGCCGCCCGCTGTCCCAGTGTGAACATCACGGGGCCTGAGCGCATGCCCCCATCGTCGATGGCGTGAACAGTCACCGTTCCCGACGCGTCGGAGCGGTTGATGACCCGGAGCACGCCCTGAGGCGCACCGACCGTTGCCGGCGACACGAACAGCGGAATTCCGTATTGCTCGGCCTGTAGTCCCAGGCACCACAGAAAGAGACCGCCGAACAGAATCAGTTTTTGAGTCGGTCGCTGCATGCGGTTATGTGGTGCGACAGGTTTCGACCAGGGAATCCGGAGCACTCACAGGCGCTTGCCTCACGATGCGTCCTGGCATTGCCGAGTCAGCGCGAAAGGTACACTGATTCTCTCGGAATTACTTCGATACGCTGCTCCCCGCCGGTCCATTTTCGGTCATTTCGACCGGTTTCTATTGTCGACAAGCCCTTGGCGCTGCTCCATGATCGCGCCATGCACGATTTGATCGATTCCGACCTGCTCTTGTTGGCACGGTCGTACTTGGAAAACGAACGGTCGTTCGTCGTGCGGTGCTGCGATTAACGGTTCGAGGTCGGGGAGATCACCGCCCGCGAGACCGTCCAACGTGTAACCGGCGCGGTCTTTGCCGACGACGATTTCGTCGGCCAGGGTGCCCCAGTTCCGGGAGCGACTATTGCCTCAACTCGCGGTGCCGTGCTGTGTTCCGCAGCACCATCCCCATCGCTCCGAGGCGGCCTGTACGGGCGAGCGTGCGGGTGACACGAGGGGCATCCCGCGGGCCTGCTGTATGCCAGGCTGGGACCGACTAAGAGCCTGGACGGTGGTCAGTGGCTGTCGCGGTGTCCACCCCGGTCGGCGGCTCCACCAGTATTGCATCGACGCGGTGTACAGATCCCCAGCGTGCAGTTCCTGGCGCAGACGAGCTGATGACGCCGCCGGCGAAAGGCAGGCTGACCCCAAATACTTCTGGAGGAGCGCATTGAGCGTCGGGACGTGAGGCTGACGGCCCTACCGGCGTCGCACAAGCACAAGAACCGCCGCCTCACCCGGCATCCTGAAGAGGCGCGAGCGCGACTAGGCCGGCAATCAAGCGCGAGCACTCGATCCAGCGCGGCACGCGACTGTTCAATGCGCCGGGTCGACGACCTGCGCGACGTGAACGATACGATCCGCCAGATACGGATGGGCGCGCACCCTGTCGTGGAACCGAATGTCTGCCGTCACCACCGGATACTGCCTTTGGATGGCCAGAGCCAGATAGAAGCAATCGTAGGCGGGGTGTTCGAGGTCGACGGCCAGACGGGCGGCGCTGGCGGCGAGTTCAAGCATGGAGACGGGAACCGAAACCGGTACGTCTTCCAGCAACCTCGCCGCGTCGGCGAGATCGGCGGCGGACATGTCGCCGCGACGGTGCATTGCCCAAAGTGCGTTTGTGGCCTCCGCAAAGACGAGGCCGGGAGCGACCAACGTGAAGCCACGGTCGAGAAGCGTGGCTGCTTGCACCGAGAATTCTTCGTCAACCAGCCACTTGACCGGGACACTGGCATCGACCACGCAACCGATCACCGGGCAGTGTCCCGTTCGCGGTCCCGCCTTATCGTGTCGGTACTGTCCACGGAAGATCGAAGCCTTCGCCTTAGCTGCTCTGCCCGGGCGGCGAAGTCCTCGGATCGTCCCAACAGGGTCGTGCGCAGAATTTCGCGGTGTTCAGCCTCGGCGGACCGCCCGTTGGCGACCGCCCGCTGCTTGAGCGCGCTGACCACTTCCTGGCTGACTTTGCGTACGGTCAATTGCACCACTGGATTTGCCTTCAATGCAGTGCAGTCAGCGCCATCATAGCCCTGCGGGTTCTGCCTCGCAACGGCGAAGCCATTCGTTCAGCAATTCTCACTATGCCCGTCACCCCTCTCCGCGGGATGGTCCTGGCGGTCGAATTGGCCCGGATTGAGCCGGGAAATGAGACCGTTATGCGCTTGAAAGTGAAGTCAGGCGCCAAAATGAGAATTGCTGCCATTCGATTGGCTTAGGCGATTCCGGCACGGTCGCGTAGGGCTGGAATATCCGATGCGCATGTTTCCGCGTTGACTGACCTCCCTCGAATATCCGGTGGTTGAAACACATGAAGGAACTGACTACGCAGCTTGAGTGGCAACCGTCAACCGTTGGCCGAGGGCATGGAGCGCCGTTTCGATTTGGCCGATGTGCGAACGGTGGTCGAGGTCGATCAGGCGCCGGACCGCGCCTTCTGTGACGCCGAGCTGAGCGGCAAGTGCCGTGTTGCCCACACCCTGCGCGCGCATCGCGCCGTAAAGCGCAAGTTTGGCGGCCATCAGCACCGGCAATGCTACCGACACCCGTCCGCGCGCCGCGGACGGGTGGGGGATCGGGCGCCGCTCCCCAACATAGCCGCCAAGTGCGGCGATCAGGCAGTCCCTGGCTTGCGCGAGCGCGTCGGCTTTTGTCGTCCCCTCGGTCAATGCCTCCGGAATATCCGGGAACGAGACGAGGGTCGTGCCGTCTTCCTGCCGTTGCAAGTCCACGGGCCAAGCCAGGGTTTGCTTCATTCTGCTCTCCTCTGCTGACGTCGATCGAGGTCATTGAAGTTCAGCCCGAGTTGCCGGAGCATTGCTGCAAGGAGTCCCGCGCCGATCTCCCCGCGCCGGTTCTTGACGGTGGCGAAGCGCTCCCCGAAGTACAGTCGCCCGTGGCTTCCCTTTCCCGGACGACCATCGAATCGCACGGTGATGCCACGCTCTCGCCCGAGCCGCCGCACGCGGCGCACGAATTCGTTACCGGTCATGATATTCGTACAGATATGTACGAATCAAGGCGGCCATCGAACTGGCGATCACGACGTCTGCGGGCTGGAATTCATTGCTGTGGATCAAGCTGCGGCTACCACCGTTACTTCGATGACTGGCGTTTGGTTTTCGTCGGTCATGAGTTTCTGCGGGAAGAGGTCGTGGATTCGAACGAGCGTGCGAGTCTAAGTAGATGCTACCCGTCAAGATAGGCGATTCACATGATTGAAATTAAAGCAAAGGCATTGAACAGATGCTTGACTTGGCCGCCCATTCGAGGTCGGCTATCGTTCCGCAATGTTCTTGTCGGCGAGCAGGCGTTCCCTGATCGAACAAGACCTTCGACGTGCCGCTGCCGTTTTCAGCGTTCTTGCCTCGTATTCAAGCACCGTGCGGACCTGTTGCCGCGTTGACATATGTCACTGCACTGGATAGTGTGACACACATGGTCAAGACGCAAATCTATTTTCCGGAAGAAGATCTGAAGGCTCTTCGAAGCACCGCCAAGCGTTCGGGTCGAAGCGTGGCCGATCTCGTTCGAGAGGCGGTCCGCCGCGTATGGCTGCGCCCGCCGGTGGATGGCCCGGTGGCCTTGTGGGATGGCGTTCCGACCCGAAGTTCCATGGAGCACGACGCGATCTACGACGAACGCCGATGAAGTTCGGCGAGGCCGTATTCGTTGACAGTGGCGCCTGGATCGCATTGGCCATGGTCCGTGACCCGCTACATGCCAGAGCGGTCGACGCCTGGGCGCAACTCGCGGAACAGCGAGCGCGCCTTCACACTTCTGTGCCGGTCGTGCTTGAAACGTTCACCTTTCTCGAAAGAAACGCGAGACGCGATGTGGCGCTCACCTGGAAGGATTCGCTGGAGCACCTCGACGGTCTTCGCATGCTCGATTGCGCGGCCGCCGATATGGGTAAGGCATGGCGATTCTTCGAGCGCAAGGATCTTCACAAGCTGTCCGCTGTCGACGCGACAAGCTTTGTTCTTATGACCAAGAAGGGCATAAGGACAGCCTTCGCCTTCGACCATCATTTTGCCTCGGTGGGCTTTCGATTGATTGGATGAATCGGAGGTTTGCCGGTAGGCGGCCACCTCGGCAGGCGAGGGATGGATTAATCACAAAACTTGACTGAACTATGAAATTTAGGCTTGCTCTAGCCCGGATATTTCGCCAAAAAATGGAATGGGACCTCGATTTGTCGGATAATGTGAGTTGGTTCAGTGACTTACATTAGCCCGACTGGGAGGTCCCATGTCCACACAGTGTACCGCGACAGTAGTAAGCGTTCGCTCTGAGGGGGATGGATAAAGACTTTCTGACGGTTTCGGCGGGTGCGGTTGAGGAGGAGTGGGTTGCCGAGGCGCCGCTTGGCAGTGCTTAGCGATTGAGGACTCGTTTCCAGTCCTTTCTGAGCGGCTGCAGCCAGATGGCCTTTTTCGGCTTGTCGCGTTTCGTGTGCCGGTCGTGCGGTCGTGCACGGTGTAGCGCATCTGCGCGCCCACCAGCGTCTTGTAGCCGAGGTGGTGATAGCGGGCGATGTACGCGTTCCACTGTTTGCTCTGGGGCGTGCCCCCGAGCACGGTTTGCAGCCGGACCGGGCGCACCTCATCGAGGCTCCGCGGCGGCGCTTCCAGCGGCGCGTCGGTGTCGGGGCCGAACGCGATGGGCACGGGTGGGTTTCGCCCCCACTTCGGCGGCGGCAGCGCGATCAGCCCGTCCTTGTGCATCGCCAGCATGGTCACGCGCGCCATCATGTCCTTCAGCTTCCCGTCGGGCTTGGTCCAACCGATGCGCCGGCAGAACGCCTTGGAGAGATTGAAGCGGTTGCGCGGCGGCGTTTCGGCGATCAGCGCGCGCAGCACCGACATCTCCTTCGCGGTGAAGTCGCGCCCGTAGTAGCGGCATTGGACCGGCCCGCTCATCGCCCCGGCATGAGGCTGCGTTTGCTCGCCTCGTGCATCGACCGGGGCAGCCGCGGCGACAGATCCGGCGGGGCCCGCCCGGCGTTGGCCGCGCAGGCGCCGAGGTACTCGTGAAGCCAGCCGCGCACATCGATGCCGTTCAGCGCCAGCGTCTGCACCACCGAGTACATGATGGCGGTGAGCCGCGCGCCCTTCTTGCTGTCGGACCCGAAGCTCAGTTGCCGCCCGATGGCCGCGCCGCGAACCACGCCTCCATCCGCCCCAGCCCGCCGGCCAGCGTGCCGGGGGAGATAGTCAACCCCTGGTATCCCAGCCACGCCGCGACCCCGTTCAGCGGACGGTGGCAGACATGGCGCTCCATCACCGCCGATGCCCACACGGTGATGCCGTAGGGCGTGCGGGCGAACAGCCGCCGCACCGGCGCCGCGGCCACCTCCCGCGGGGAGTCCCCGCAGCCGCATCCCCGTCGCCGGCGGGGACGGACCACGCGACGCTTGTACCCGCGACACAACTTCAGTTTCATCCCTTCGGACGGCGCGGGGTGGCGGCGCGTTTCGATGCCGGTTATTTGAGTTCCGACGGCGGTGCGCTGCTGTTGCGGGAGGCGGACCGGCGGCTGGATTTGACGCGCCGGATGGCGGGGTGCTTCGCCGACGCTCGCCAGCCCGGGCGGGTGGAGCACACGGTGGCGGAGTTGGTGGCGCAGCGGGTGCACGGCTTGGCGCTGGGATACGAGGACTTGAACGACCACGACCGGTTGCGGTCGGACCCGCTGCTGGCGCTGGCGGCGGGCAAGGCGGACCCGACGGGGATGGACCGCGCGCGGGATCGGGACCGGGGGCATGCCCTGGCCGGATCGAGCACGTTGAACCGTCTGGAGTTGGGGGACCCGGAGGCGGACGGGAAGCGGCGGCGGTACAGCAAGGTCGTGGCCAAGGAGGAGGCGCTGGACCGGTTGTTGGTGGAGCTGTTCCTGGAGTCCCGCGGCAAGCCGCCGGAGACGTTGTGGCTGGACCTGGACGCCACGGACGATCCGCTGCGCGGGGCGCAGGAGGGGCGGTTCTTCCACGGATACTACCGCCATTACTGCTATTTGCCGTTGTACATCTTCAGCGGCGGGCACCTGCTGTGCGCGCGGCTGCGTCCGGCGAACATCGACGCGGCGGCCGGGAGCGTGGAGGAGTTGGAGCGGATCGTCGCAAGGATCCGGCAACGCTGGCCGGCGGTGCGCGTCATCGTGCGGGGCGACTCGGGGTTTTGCCGCGAGGAGATCATGGCTTGGTGCGAGCGCAACGGGGTGGATTACGTGCTGGGGTTGGCGCGCATGCGGATGTTGGTGTCGAAGATGATGCGCAGTCGGCGGGTCGATCCGAGCTTCCCGCCCCACCAGCCTTTCGAGCGCAGCAGCGGCTCCAGTTCCTTCTGGAAGTCCCCGAACGTGATGCCCTCGGCGATGGCCTTGTCCACGGACGAGCGGATGTCCCGGAGGATGTCCAGGCGCATCGCCTTGGCGACGGTGAAGGAACGCAGGTGCGTGGCGGCGTCGGTCTCGCGCCAGTCGTAGCCGGCGTGAAAGCCCTTGGCCCGGAAGTGCCCGACGGCCTCGGCCGGCGGGAGGTTGAGGATTTCAGGCTTGGGCATGGGCCTATTGGTGCCCCGCGTCTCCGGACAGACGCTCTACGGCGTACTGGCGTTCGGGAGGGATCCCCAGCGCTATTCGCGCACCCGCAATTTCCGCGTTGAGTGCGTGGCCTATTCGGGCGATGATCGGGCGTCCGAGGTGCTGCAGGTCGCCAGTGCCGCAGGTCGTATCGATGAACAGGTCGAAAGGGCCACAGGGTGGTTTCTGGGTTTGGGCCGCTACGAGTCGTACCAAAATCTGGTTCGGGAGGACCGTCACATGCTGCCCCGGCGGGCCATTCGGGAGGCGTTGGCGAATGCGGTGACGCATCGCGACTACGCCATCACGGGATCGAAGGTGCTGCTGGAAGTGTTCGACCGTCATGTGGACGTGACCAGTCCGGGCACGTTGCCCAATTCCATGACGGTGGAACGCGTCCGCGCCGGCGCGAATCCCAGGTCCAGGAACGAGGCTCTCGCCCACTTCATGACCGCGATGGGGTACATGGAACAGCGCGGCCGAGGCTGGCTGATCATGCGCGGCGAGATGCGTGAATTCAACGGCACGGAGCCGGACTTGATGCAGGACGTTCGCAACAAATTCGTTCGCGTGACTTTCCGGCTCGTATCTTACGCAAGCGAAGGATCCAATTCGTGACGCAGCCTCGACCGGAAACCTCCACCCCTTTCCACAAAAAGGCGACTGCGGCGAAGCTTCAAAGCTTGAACGCACAGCTGCTTGCCCAAGTCGCCGGTTGGGCAAGCTCGGGAATTGCCGTGAGGGACTGCGGGGCGGCGTGCCGTCTTGATCGCTTATGGGTGGGGTGTTCCCCGCCCACGCGGAGATGAACCGGCTGGCACGGTTGAAAGAATTGCTGGCGCATTTGACGCACTGCGTATATCGTGCCCCGGATCATTGGCCTTGGGAACTCGAACCGAACCATCGGAGGGCAAGGGAGCGGCAACATGAACTGGTGGGGATGGCTGATCGTGGGGTTTGTCTTGATGGGGGCCGAGCTGACGGCTGTGGACGCCGCCTTCTACCTCATCTTCGTGGGCGCGGCCGCGATTTTCATGGGCATCCTGGGATTGGCGGGCCTGACACTTCCGGTCTGGGGGCAGTGGGTCCTGTTTTCCGTGTTGGCCGTGGGTTCGATGGTGCTGTTCAGGCGGAAGCTGTATGACCGGCTCAGGGGCGGCGCGGAGGGTTTTGACGGTTCGGCTGCGGGTGCAATGGTGGCAGTGGAAGAGATTGTTCCCCCGGGCGGGCGGACGCGGGTCAGGTTGCGCGGTTCACAGTGGACGGCGGTAAACGTCGGTCCGGCGCCGATTGCCGCGGGCGCCGATGCCCGCGTGGTGGAGGCGGATGGCCTGGAACTGAAAATTGAAGGATCGTCCCGCGAACCGGTCGCGGACCGATCGAAACCGAAGGAGTAGTTTATGGATTTCGGATTTATTGTCGCCGCGGCGCTGGCCATCGTCGCCATCGTCGTCGTCGTCAAGACGGCTGTGGTCGTGCCGCAGCAGAACGCCTACATCATCGAGAATCTGGGCAGGTATTCGAGAACGCTGGGGGCGGGATTCAACATTCTCATTCCGTTCCTCGAGCGCGTTGCCTATCGCCATTCCCTCAAGGAACAGGCCATCGACGTCGAGGAGCAGATCTGCATCACCTCGGACAACGTCCAGGTCGGCGTGGACGGTGTGCTCTACCTGCAGGTGATGGACGCCCGCAAGGCCTCGTATGGCATCGGGGAATACCTGTTCGCCATCGCCCAGCTCGCCCAGACGACGCTGCGTAGCGAGATCGGCAAGATCGAACTGGACAAGACGTTCGAGGAGCGAAGCCACATCAACCTGCGAGTGGTGGAGGAGCTGGACCAGGCGTCCAACCCCTGGGGCGTCAAGGTGCTGCGCTACGAGATCAAGAACATCAACCCGCCCAGGGACGTGCTGGTCGCGATGGAGAAGCAGATGCGCGCCGAGCGGGAAAAACGCGCCACGGTGCTGCAGTCCGAGGGCGAACGGGACGCCAAGATCAACGAGGCCGAGGGCGAGAAGCAGCGGGTGATCAAGGAGTCCGAGGCCGCCAAGCAGCAGCAGATCAACGAGGCCGAGGGCGAGGCGGCGGCCATTCTGGCCGTGGCGGAGGCGACGGCCGAGGGCTTGAAGAAGGTTGCGGAAGCCTTGACCGCGGAAGGCGGCGACAAGGCCATGCAGTTGAGGGTCGCCGAGGACTACCTGGAACGGTTCGGAAACCTGGCCAGAGAGGGCAATACGCTGATCGTGCCGGCGAATCTGAGCGACGTGTCGTCCATGATCGGCGCGGCAACCACGGTCTTCAAGCAGACCGCGGAGGCTGCGTCGCGAGGCAGTTGACCCGGCGATGACAGGCCCTGATCAAGGGGCGATGCGCGCGGCACGCGGCGCGCATCGTTTCTCTTGAATCGGGCCGTTGAAGTTTGTTCACGAAGTCACGACACCCAACGCAACTCCAGTTTCTTGACCGATTCCGCGCATTCACGGAGATACAGGTTGATCAGACTCTGGTAGGGAATACCCTTTTCCGCTGAAAGAGCCTTGAAGTATGCGATGGTGTCCTCGTCAAGGCGGATTGTTACCTGTTTCTTGGCTTTGTTCAGGTACGGGTTCTTGATGGATTCAGAAAAATCGTATTCCTTTCTCATTTCAACCACCGTTGGTACTCGTTCTGTTCCTTGCGTGTTGCCTTTCTCGCGGAGATGATCCGGATTACCTCGTCAGCTTCGCGATGGCAATGACATACAACCAGCAATCGCAACGTTGTACTCAACCCCAGGAGAATGAATCGATCTTCCTCTTCAGAATGATCGGGGTCTGCGAGTACCCGTGCATTTTCGTCATAGAAAGCCGTTCGCGCCTCCTCGAAGGATATTGCGTGCTTGGCCTGATTGGACCGGTCCTTTCGTTGGTCCCAATCAAACCGGAGATTGCTCATTCTGAAATCCTATAACTACACTGTAGTGGACGCAAGGATGATCAACAGGCAATCGCGGTTCAGACCGGTTCGCCTGCCCACTGCCGTTAAAGGAAGACCTGCAACGAAATCCACCTCCAGTCCGGATTTGGTTCGCCAATACCGGACGCGATTTCCGGAGGGCTTCAGGAACCAGGCGCACTACCATCCCGACCTTGCCACGGAAATTCAGAGTGGCACGAAAATATAATCCAGAAAGATTCCTGCAAACATGCAGAATCCAAACGCCGCATTGTTTTTGAATGCCGCAAAGCAAGGAACCGGTTCCCGACCCCGGATGAGAAACTGCTGATAGAGAAACAGCAGCGCGGCCAGTGCGGTCCCGAAGTGGAACCAGGCGCCGAGTTGCGCGCTGCCGCCGATCCAGAGCCAGGCAGCCAGGAACAGGATCTGCAGGGCGCCAACGAATGTCCGGTCCAGATCGCCAAGCAGAATGGCCACGGACCTGACGCCGATCTTCAGGTCGTCTTCCCGATCCGCCATGGCGTATTCCGTGTCGTAGATGACGCCCCACACGATGGTCGCCGCAAACATCACCCAGCCGATCGGCGGCACGGTTTCCAGTTGCGCCGCGAACGCCATGGGAACGCCCCAGGCAAACGCGATCCCCAGGGCGAACTGGGGAAACGACACAAAGCGCTTGGTAAATGGATATACGACCGTGATGACCGCACCGGCCACGGCCAGCGATACGGTCAGCCGGTTCATGGTCAGTACCAGCGCGAATGCGACGAGCATCAGGCCGGCGAACAGCGCCAGGGCTTCCGGGACCGAGACCTCGCCGGTGGCCAGGGGCCGATCGCGCGTGCGCCAGACGTGGGCGTCGATCTTGCGGTCGGCAAAGTCGTTGATGATGCAGCCGGCCGAGCGCATCACGACGGCGCCGAGTACGAAGACGATGAATACCCGTTCGTCCGGGCGTCCTTCGCCGGCGATCCAGAGCGCCCAGAGGGTGGGCCAGAGCAGCAGCCAGATGCCCACCGGTTGATGCAGCCGCACCAGGCGGGCGTAGGCTCCCAGGCGGTCGAGCATGTTCATACCTTCGCGTACTCGGAGCCGCCGCGGGTCCAGCGTTCGATCAACGCATCGACCCGCTGGGGAGATCGGGTCATCAGGTCGTCCGAGATGCGGATGACGTCCGGCAGCAGGTCGGCGTCCCTGACGATGTTCGCGACCCTGAGTTGCATGAGTCCGGTCTGGCGTGTGCCCAGGACCTCGCCTGGCCCTCTCAATTCGAGATCCTTCTGAGCGATGGCAAAGCCGTCGGTGGTGGAGCGCAGCACGCGCAGACGTGCTTCGGCCACGTCGGTGAGGGGCGGCTTGTAGAGCAGAATGCAGTGCGAGGCTTCGCGGCCGCGGCCAACCCGGCCGCGCAATTGGTGCAGTTGCGAGAGGCCCATGCGTTCGGCGTTCTCGATTACCATCAGGCTTGCGTTGGGAACGTCCACGCCGACCTCCACTACCGTGGTGGCTACGAGGACGTGCAGTCGGCCCGAACTGAAGTCGCGCATGACGCGATCCTTCTCGCCGGAGGACATCCGCCCATGAACCAGGCCCACGTTCAGGTCCGGCAGGGCGGCCGCCAGTTTCCGGCCGACTTCGGTGGCAGCCTGGGAATCGAGATTCTCCGACTCCTCGATCAGCGGGCAGACCCAATAGGCCTGGCGTCCGCCGACGCAATGTACGCGAACGCGCCGCACCAGTTCGGCGCGGCGGCTCTGCGGCATGACCGCGGTGCCCACCGGCTGGCGTCCCGGCGGCAACTCGTCGATGATCGAGCAATCCAGGTCGGCGTAGGCGGTCATCGTCAGGGTTCGCGGAATGGGAGTTGCGGTCATTACCAATTGGTGCGGCGAAAGCAGGCCTTTCTGGCCTTTCTGCTTCAGTTCCAGTCGCTGGTTGACGCCGAAGCGATGTTGTTCGTCGACGACGATCAGCGCAAGCCTCGCGAAGCGGACGCCCTGCTGGAACAGGGCGTGGGTGCCGACGACGACCTGGGCGCGGCCCGCGGCGATGTCGTCGAGAAGCTCTGAGCGCGCCGAACCGGTCACCGATCCCGTCAGCAAGCTCACTTGGAGCCCCAGTGGGCTCAACCAGCCGGCAATGCTCGCGTACTGCTGCTCGGCCAGCAACTCGGTGGGCACCATCACCGCAGTCTGACAGCCGGCCGATGCGCCCGCCACGGATGCGGCGGCGGCAACCACCGTCTTGCCGGACCCCACGTCGCCCTGCAGCAGGCGGTGCATGGGCGATGCGTTCAAGATGTCGTTGAGAATGTCATCCAGCGCGTTTTGCTGGGCACGCGTGAACCGGAACGGCAACCGGGACCTGAACGCCGCAATCAGTCCGCGCTTGTCCTCAAGCGCGACCGCGTGCTCGCGGCGGCGCCCGAGGCTGAGCCGCTGCAGGCTCAGCCGCTGGGCCACCAACTCCTCCAGGGCGAGCCGCCTCTGGCAGGGATGGGCGCCTGCCAGCAGCGGTTCAACTTCCGTACCCTGGGGCGGGCCGTGCAGGAACCCGATGGATTCGGCGAACTCCGGGTAACCCTCGGGAAGCCGGCCGCTCAGATGGTCGTCGGGTTCGGTCTTTTGCATCATCGCCATGGCTTGCTGGATGAGCCGGCGCAGCCGCTGCTGGTGCAATCCTTCGGTGGTCGGGTAGACGGGAGTCAGGGCGGTGCCCGGGGGCTTCGATTCCGCGCTAATGAGGCGGTATTCGGGATGGATCATTTCCAGGCCCGTCGGTCCGTTGCGCACCTCGCCGAAACAACGCACCAGGGCGCCGCGCTCCAGTTGCCGCTCCTGAACCCGGTTGAAGTGGAAGAACCGAAGCGTGAGAGTTCCGGTACCGTCCGTAACGCGGCAGAGCAGGGAGCGGCGGCGCCGGAAAGCCACCTCGGCGAGTTCCACTTCGCCCTCGACGAGGACCCGTTCGCCTGGCCTCAGTCCTCCCAGGGGCCTGACCTGCGTTCGGTCCTCGTAACGCAGCGGCAGCAGGCAGAGCAGGTCCGCGATCCGTTCCACGCCGAGGCGCGCCAACCGCTCGGCGATTCGCGGGCCGACACCTCTGAGCGTGGCGACGGGCCTTGCCAGGGCGGAGCCCCGAGTATCGGCGCGATCAGACAACCAGAATCGCGTCCATCTCGACCGCCGCCGCTTTCGGCAGCGCCGCCACGCCAATGGCGGCGCGAGCGGGGAAGGGCTCCCGGAAATACTGCGCCATGATCTCGTTGACCCGCGGGAAATGCCCCAGATCGGTGAGATAGACGGTGAGCTTGACGACGTCTCCGAGCCCGCCGCCGGCCGCCTCTGCCACGGCTGCGAGGTTGTCGAAAACCTGGCGAATCTGGGCGTCGATGTCCCCCTCCGCCAACTCCATGGTGGCAGGGTCCAGGGGGATCTGGCCCGAAAGGTAGACCGTTGCTCCCGCGCGCACGGCTTGGCTGTAGGTTCCGATGGCGGCGGGAGCGGAATCGGTGTGAATGCTTTTCAATGGCATCGCTGATAGCCGCTCGAATGCGAGGGGTTGTCCGGCACGGGCAGCTACGCCGGGGTTCGGGAGACGCGCACCACGCCCGGGTTGGTGCGGATGCTGCGCATGATCTGAGCCAGATGGCGGCGGTCGCGCACATTCAGCTTGAACAGCAGCATGGACTCGTCATCGGCGGATTCGACGCTCACGTGCCGAATGTTGCTGAAAGTGGCCGAAATCCGGCCCGCCACGTCCGCGAGCAGGCCGACCCGGTTCAGGGTTCTGACCCGAATCTCCGACTCGAACTCGCCCGAAACGCCCTGACGCCAGTCCACCGGAATCCACTTGGCGGGCTGCTTGCGATAGTCCGCGACGTTGTGGCACTTGTCGCGATGGATGATCACGCCCCGTCCGCTGGACATGTAGCCGACGATGCCGTCGCCCGGTATCGGGTGGCAGCAGCCCGCGTAGGTCACCAGCAGCCCTTCGGTGCCGGCGATTTCGAGCGGCTTCTTCGGCGCTTCGACTTCGCCTTGCGCGCCCAGTTGCTGGGCCAGCATGCCGGCCACGACCGGGGCCAGACGCTCGCCAAGCCCGATCTGTTCGTAGACTTCGTCCATCGCGGATACGCCCAGCTCCCCGATCAGGCGCTCTCTCTGGGCCTTTCGCAAGCGGCGCAGGTTCAGGGAGTACGGTCTGAGAGCCTGGCTCAGGAGTTGTTTGCCCAGATCGCGGGCTTCCTCGCTCTTCAGGTTCTTCAGGAATGCGCGAATGGCGTTGCGGGCCTTGCCGGTGGCGACGAAGTTGACCCAGTTGGGGTTCGGGCGCGCCGAACGGGCTGTGACGATCTCCACCGTGTTCCCGTTGGCGAGCGTGGTGTTCAGCGGGACTTCCCGGCGGGCGATCCTGGCGGCGATGCATCGATTCCCGATGTCGGTATGCACGGCATAGGCGAAGTCCACGGCCGTGGCGCCCCGTGGCAGCCGCTTGATGTCGCCCTTCGGCGTGAACACGTAGACCTTGTCGGGGAACAGGTCGGCCTTGACGGTTTCCAGGAACTCCTCGGAATCGGCGGCCTGCTGCATCTCCATGAGATTGCGCAGCCACTCCCGGGCCCTGGCTTCCGCTCCGTGGGTCCGCTTGTCCACGGCCTTGTGCTGCCAGTGGGCGGCGATTCCCCGTTCGGCGACCCGGTCCATCTCCTCGGTCCTGATCTGCACCTCCAGCGGCATGCTCCTGGGGCCGAACAGGGTCGTGTGCAGCGATTGATAGCCGTTGACCCGGGGGATGGATATGTAATCCCTGAAGCGGTCCGGCATGGGCTTGTACAGCCCGTGTACGAGTCCCAGCGTCCGATAGCAGGTATCGATGTCGGCGACAACGATCCTCACGCCGAAGACATCGACGATTTCCGAAAGGGGGATGTGTTTCCGGCGCATCTTCGAATAAATGCTGTAGAGCCGTTTTTCCCGGGCGGCCAGGCGCGCCTCGATATCGCGCTCGGCGATCCGTTTTTTCAGGTTGGAGACGATCCTGCGCAGAAAATGGCGCTGGCTGCCGCGGGAGCGCCGCAGGGCGCGATTCAGCACCCGGTAGCGAAACGGCGTGTAGGCCCTGAACCCCAGGTCCTCCAGCTCGACCTTCAGGCTGTACATGCCCAGGCGGTTGGCGATCGGGGCGTAGATTTCCAGTGTCTCCTTGGCGATTCGCCGTTGCTTTTCCGCTGGCAGGTGCTCGATGGTGCGCATGTTGTGCGTGCGGTCGGCCAGTTTGACCAGGATGACCCTCAGATCCTTCACCATGGCCAGGAGCATCTTGCGGAAGGACTCGGCCTGGGCCTCCACGGCGCTGTCGAATCGCAGCTTGTCCAGTTTGCTGACACCGTCCACCAGCAACGCCACATCTTCCCCGAATCGCCCGTTGATGTCGTCCAGGGTGCAGGGCGTATCCTCGAGCACGTCGTGCAGCAGTGCGGCCTTGATGGAGCCGGGGTCCAGGTGCAGGTCCGCGAGAATGCGGGCGACGGCGATCGGGTGACTTATGTAGTCGTCGCCGCTGAGTCGCTGTTGTCCGTCGTGGGCCGCGGAGGCGGCTTCATAGGCGTCAAGGATGCCGGGCAGTTCGGATTCGGGGAGGTAGCTCTCCAGCTTCCCCACGAGTTCGCCGAGTCCGTCCGCCCGCCACATCGACGGCAGACGCTCTCTGATTGCGGTCGAATAGTCCATGCGAGCCCCCGGTCCTCGCACCAGGCGATGACCTCATTCGCTACTCGCCGAGAAAAACGGCCCCGGCAGGAACAGGTCTCCAGGCAGCGTGGAAGGCGCCTGCTCCCCGTCCGTCAGTTCGTCGGAAGATCGCTCGCGCTCGTCCAGGATGGATTCGGTAATGTAACCCTCGGCAACTTCCCGCAACGCAACCACCGTGGGCTTGTCGTTCTCCCACGGCACCAGCGGTTCGGCGCCATTGGCCAGTTGCCGTGCGCGCTTGGCGGCCACCAGCACGAGCTGGAACAGGTTCGATACGTTATCGGTGCAGTCCTCTACGGTGATCCGGGCCACGGCACATCCCTCCAGGGAGCAAATCCACTTCCAAACATTGCGGTCAGTTTACTGCAACAGGCCCCGCAGCGGCTACCGCACGCGCCGCTGCACACGCCGCTGCGTAGAATCGCGATGCGCTCCCATTCAAACTTGCGCGCTTCTCGCCATGGCCATTGCAGAGAGTTCCTTCAGGCAATTGGACCCATGAGACCCATGAGACCCATGAGACCCATGCGGCAGCCCGTTGCCGCACTGCATACCGCACACTGTCGGTCATTGCAACCGCGATACGCTGCCGGACAAAGGTCGGACCGCAACTGGAAGAAGCATTGGAACGAAAGGGATCGATGACTCGCCCACAAGTCATGCGATATGGCTCGTATCACACAACGAAGCACACGGGGCGCGGCGGAAACTCTTCGGCGTCCCTCGGCGGTGACAGGCCCGTCATTCCCAGTCCAGGCGCTGGCCAGCACTCAGGAAATCAGCGGTCGGATGGTATGCACGCCCGGGGCCTGTCGGGCGTTACCGAAATTGTTTCGCCCTTGCGCGTGAAACGCGTCCATCCAACCGTCGGGTTTGTTCAAGGCCTTTTCGAAGCGCGCGCCGGCGCGTGCCAGACAATATAATTGGTGACCGGAACATTGCACGCCTGACCATTGGAGAGTTGATCGATGGCCACTACATCCGAAGCCCGGACCGGACCGGGTACCGAGGCGGCGATCCTGGGCACTCGCATACCGGCCCTGCCGGAAGAGGTTGCGGCTTTTTGCAAGCGCTGGCGAGTTCTGGAGATGGCGCTGTTCGGATCCGTGCTTAGGAACGATTTCGGCCCGCAAAGCGACATTGACGTGCTGGTGAGGTTGGCACCCGGACCCACGCCCGGACTCTTCGGTCTTGCGCGGATGGAGCGCGAGTTAAGCGAGTTGTTCGGACGGCGGGTCGACCTGGTGACCCGCGGGGCCGTGGAGAACAGCCGCAACCCGATACGCCGCCAGGCGATTCTCGATTCGGTGCGGGTTGTCTATGCAGCGTGACCGGACGGCGTACGTTCTGGATATGCTGATCGCGGCCCGCGAAGCGGTGGGTTTCGCCGAAGGCCTGTCGTTCGAGGCATTCGCCACGGACCGGCGAGCGCAGCTTTCCATCGTCAAGTTGATCGAGATCATTGGAGAGGCGGCGTCCCGAGTCGATGTCGAGATCAGGCTGGCGCATCCGGCAATTCCATGGCGCGACATCGTGGGCATGCGCAACCGCTTGGTCCATGGATACTTCGACATCGATCTTCGACTGGTCTGGGATACGGTCGGCGCCGACCTGCCGGTGTTGATCGGGCAATTGGAACGCCTGCTGGCGCAGGGCGAAGGGTAACGCCCGGGCCGGCATCGATCGACCGATTGTCGACACCCCTTACGATATCGGTTTCGGAGAGATGGAAGCCGAAACAATTGCGGACGAAGGCAAGCGTTGAAAGAATAGCGATCATTGGTCCACCGGGGAAACGCGATCAACTGTCAGCCACAATTCCCGCCGCTCTGCGTTGCACATCCGGCGTATCCACCCGGTGCGCGTCGCCGCGCCCGTCGAGAATCGACCTGAATTCCGCTGCGGCGGTGTCGATGTCTTCATTGATCAGGACGTAGTCGAACTTCTTCCACTGGGCCATGTCGGTCAGGGCGTCGCGCAGTCGCCGGCCGATGTTCTGCTTCGAGTCCGTGCCGCGGCCCCGAAGCCGCCGCTCCAGTTCCGCGCGGTTCGGGGGCAGTATGAATACGCTGACGGCGGTGGGTTCGCGATCCCTGATCTGTTCGGCTCCCTGCCAGTCGATCTCCAGCAGCACGGTCTTGCCCGCGGCGCGCAGCGCTTCCACGGAGGCGCGGCTGGTTCCGTACCAGTGGTCGAATACCTGCGCCCATTCCAGGAATTCGTCGCCGGAAATCATGTCCTTGAACCGACTCTCGTCGACGAAGCGATAGTCAACCCCGTTCTCTTCCCGGGGCCGCGGCGGCCGTGTGGTGTAGGAGACGGAGAATTCGAGGTCGTCGCGCGAATTCAGCGCTTTGCGCACCAACGAGGTCTTGCCCGCGCCGGACGGGGCGGAGATCACGATCAATCCACCATGTCGGCCTGTCGGCATCTTGTCATTCCAGGTTTTGCACCTGCTCGCGCATCTGCTCGATCAGGACCTTCAGTTCCACGGCGTTACGGGTGAGATCGGTGTCCTGGGACTTGGAGGCGATGGTATTGGCCTCGCGGTTGAGCTCCTGCAGGAGAAAATCCAGCCGCCTGCCCATGGGCCGATCATCCGCAAGGACCGTCTCCATCTCGCTGACATGACTGCCGAGCCGATCGATTTCCTCGGCAATATCCAGCCGCTGCGCCAATTGCACCATCTCCTGTTCGAGCCGCTGCGGATCGGCGTCCACGGAAAACCGTTCGAGCCGCTGCATCAGCCTGCCCCGATAGCGTTCCTCGGCCTGCCCGAGCCGCGGGCGAATGCCGGCGATTATCGCGGTCACGCCGCGACAGCGCTCCAGGAGCATTTCCGCAAGGCGCCGACCCTCCCGCTGACGTGCCTCGACCAGCGACGCAAGCGCCCTGCCCAGGGTCTCGTCGACCGCGGATTCCAAGTCTGTGGATTCGTACCTGGGTTCCTCTACTGCTCCCGGCCATCGCAGCAACTCACCCACCGTCAGCGAGCGGGCTTCGGGAAAGTGACGGCGCGCGCGCGATTGCAATGCCGACAAACCGAGCATCACGTCCTCCTGCAATTCGGCGGTGTCACGGGAATCCGGGTCCCTGCTGACGGTAAGCGTGCAATCGACTTTCCCGCGGGTCAGCGCACGATCGACCCGTGCGCGGCAGGCGGGCTCCAGCGAGCGCAAGTCGCCGGGCAGTCTGACGGCGATTTCCAGAAAACGGTGATTGACGCTGCGCAATTCCCACGCCAGCCGAAACGGGGCAACCAGGGCCTGGGCGCTGGCGAAACCGGTCATGCTGTATGCCATGTTGAAACCCGCCTGTGCCATTGTGTGCTGCGCCGAACGAATCACGACGCGGCGGTGCGCAAGTCTAACTGAACGCCGCATTGCCGGCTGCAACGGTCATTCAGTCCGATCTGCTTCCCCGTTGAAAAAGTCCGGCGCGCCGTGTCGCGGAGACATGCACCACGCTGCGTCTCCAGGCAATTTACGGCAATAGGGAGCATCTCCCATGAGACGTTATCGAAGCTTTCCTGACACGCTGTTCCTGGGGGAGGGCATCCCTCTGCCAGAGAACATGGAATAAAAGGACGTGGCCCGGGATGAGGTGTACGAATTCCTGTTCCTCAACCTGACCATCAGGATCACGGGTGCGGTCGGCTCGCCGTTGCGCCCGATCGCGGTTCGCTGACGCACTCAGTCACTGGCGGGACACATCCGGAAGACTCGCCTTTTATGGAACATACGTAACTCATTGATTGTACGTCCGCGCAATGTTCCTTCCGCGACAGCGGGGCGGCGTGTTACGCAGGCCTATCCAAAAGTCCCGGTCCGGTTGGTTCCGGTGAGGCTGAGCGATGGGTCCGACGGGGATGTGTGGCTGTAGCGGAGGGGTCGCCGGTCGGTCCAGGGCGGTGGGGAGGCGTTGAGCGGGTTTGCTCGGGGGTATGGGTTGGTGCCTGGGCGCTGAGTAGGCGCGGCGCGCACGGGGATGCCGCGGCGCGGCCGGGCGGTGCGCCGTCGGGGGTCCGCGGGGTGCCCGGTCAGGGCGGCGCGGGGGTCAGGATGGCGTCGAGCGCATCCTGCGGGCGTGCGGCGTAGTGGCGGTTTGCCTGGGGGATGTAGTCGAAGTGGCCGATCGCGCGCACGATGGAGATCGCGGCGTTGCTGAGCGCCGCCAGGTTTTGCGGCAGATGCCCGGCCGCGGCGCGGCAGCGGTCCTCGTCGTAGCTGAAGTCGCGCACGTAGTGAACCCGGTTCTCCACTTCCCAGTGGCGGCGCACGATGTTCAACAGTTCGTCGGGTCCGGCCTCCTCGACGCCGAGCGAGGTGAGCCCGTAGGCGATCTCGCGGGTGCTTTCCCCGGTCTTGACCACGACGCGCTCGCGCTGCACGCGCAGCGCCTGACGGCGTGCGGGCAGATCGCACCGCCCGTCCCACTTGGCGGGCGTGAGGTCGAAGGCCGCGCAGCGGCGGGTCTCCAGCCGCCCATGGGCCTTGTGCAGCGCCTCGGCGCTCCAGCGCGCCTGGCTCCAGTCGATGTCCGCCAGGTCCTCGCGAATGCTCGGCTGGTTGCCCTTCACGGCGGTGATCGCGTAGTCGGCCTTGCACTCCTCCACCAAGCAGCGCGCCGTGTCGTGTTGGGCGTGGATGGCGTCGAGCGTGACGACGCGCCCGGCGAGGTCCAGTTGCCGCGCCAGTTCGCGCACCGCCGGGATCTCGTTGCTTTTGGCGCCGATGCGCACCTGCCCGAGCACCAGGCCGCTGCCGTGCTCCACCGCGGCCACCATCATCTGGCGTTCGCCCTCGGTCCGCCTGGAGGCGCCGCGCACGTCCTTGCCGTCCATGGCCACCGGCGCAAGCCCGGCATGCTGGGCGCTCCAGGCGCGCAGCGCCCGATCCAGAGTGTCCGGCGGCAGCTTCGAGAGGATGTAATGGAAGGTCGAGGCAGCGGGCACTGTGTAGCACTGGCGCGTCGGGCTGAAGAACCCGCCCACCGCACGGCGCTGCGCCTCGTCGAGCCGGGCGGCGAACTCCCCGAACGCGCTCACGCCGCGATACCCGGCCAGGCGCGCCGCGATCATGATCGTCAGGTAGCTCGCCAAGCTGTAGCGCTGCCCGCGCCGTTTGCGAAAATCCTCCATCTCCCCGAGAAAGTCGTGAAGACTGCGCAATTGCCCCGCCGGCATCGGCGCCTCGCGCACCTCCACGGGCTCGCGCCCATCGCGTAGCGCCTCGCGGGCGCCGGCTTCAAGCTCGTACACGTAAACCTCCTTGGGCTGGCCGTGCTCGCGCCACCGCGCCGGGCTGCCGTACACCCGCGAATAACCGCGCGTCAGGCCCAGCATCCGCCAGTTCGACGCCCGGTAGCAAACCCCCGAAAACCGCGACGGGTCCACGAACGTCTCCGCCAACAGCACCGGGAAACCGTGCATCGCGCGCATGTCCCCCGACAGCCGGCGCAGACTCAGACCCAGCACCCGAGAGGCCAGGTTGCGTACCTCCCCCTTGCCCACCAGCAACGCGAAACGGCTGTTGTTCGCGATCAGCTTCAGCCGCCGAAACTGCCGCTCCGGCGGCCAACCCAGCCACTCGTCCCGAACCCCGACCTTGAACGCGCCCGCCGTCCAGCCCAGCAGCGCAACCCGGCTCCCGCCGCATACCGCCACGTGACGCAGCGACTGACCGAACAATCCCTTGTACGGCAAATAGTGAAACTCCCTCATCAGCGCGTCCCAACGCCGCCGCTCCGCCACGCCGCGCACCGGGCGCACCCACACATCGCGCAACTTCAACCGGCCACGGGAAAACACCGAGATCACCATGACCCCCTTTATGCCACAACGACTTCTGAATAGCCAGACCTTGCACAGCCTGACCGCTTCCCTCACCGTTTACAGCCTCAGGCTATACGCCCCGACTTTTGGAGAGCCCTGGCGTGTTACGCCGCCAAGGCACGCTTAAGGGACTTGCGGGTTAGGATATGCATCCCACCAGCACGAGGTTCGGAAATGAAGGATGAGTCGCCGCTCAGGCCCAGCGGCCGCGAGCCGGACGAAATGCGCACTGTCCGGTTCGTCCCGGACTTCGTGGCCCACGCGGAGGGCTCCGTGCTCGCCGAATACGGCGGTACCCGGGTGCTGGTCACGGCGAGCGTGGAGACACGCGTGCCGCGGTTTCTCAAGGGACGTAATGAAGGCTGGGTGACGGCCGAATACGGCATGTTGCCGCGCGCCACCCATACCCGGCATTTTCGGGAGGCCGTGCGCGGAAAACAGGATGGCCGCACCGTGGAGATCCAGCGGTTGATCGGCCGGAGTCTGCGAGCGGTGGTCGACCGTTCCGCCCTGGGCGAGCGCACCATAACCATCGACTGCGATGTCCTGCAGGCGGACGGGGGGACTCGAACGGTCGCCATTACCGGGGGCTACGTGGCTCTCGCGCTCGCGGTGGAGAGGACCCTGAAGGCCGGGAAGCTCAAAAGGGATCCGATTCACGGTCAGATCGCCGCCGTTTCGGTGGGAATCTACAGGGGCGAGCCGGTTCTGGACCTGGACTACGCGGAGGATGCCGAAGCCGAGACGGACATGAACGTGGTGATGAATGATGCCGGCGGGTTCATCGAGGTGCAGGGAACGGCAGAGGGACATGCCTTCCGACGGGAGGAACTGGACCGGCTCCTGGACCTGGCCTCGATCGGGACGCGCCAGCTTCTGGAGGCGCAGGCAGAGGTCATGAAGCGGTGACGCGCCGATACGACCGTTGGGTCTTCGCCAGCGGCAATTCCGGCAAGTTCGCGGAACTTGAGGCATTGCTCGCACCCACGGGAATTGTCCTGGTGTCGAGGACGGAGTTCGGGCTGGAATCGCCCGAAGAAACCGGCCGGAGTTTTCTGGAAAATGCGTTGCTCAAGGCACGCCATGCGGCCAACGCTACCGGGCTGCCCGCCATTGCGGACGACTCCGGTTTGGCCGTGGACGCTCTGGACGGCGCGCCCGGCGTACGGTCGGCTCGTTTTGCCGGCGGTGCCGCGCGCGCGAATATCGCCAAGCTGCTTGAATTGATGAAGGATGTACCCGACTCCAGGCGGGGGGCGCGGTTTTGCTGCGTGGTGGTGGCGTTGACGCGTTGGGACGACCCGATGCCCCTGGTGGGATCGGGGCAGTGGCATGGCTACATTGCCAGGGAGCCGTGCGGCGAGTCGGGTTTCGGGTACGATCCCGTCTTTTTCGATCCGCGTCTGGGCGCCACCGCGGCGGAATTACCTGCCGAGGTCAAGAACCGCGCGAGCCACCGGGGACAGGCGTTGGCGCAGATCGAACAGGCGCTGCGCGAGCAAGCGAACGCCGGTTAGTCCTGGCTTGGCTTGTCTTGTGGCATCGAGGGCATTATTATCTCGCGCCTCCCCATTTGACCGTCCGACCATGAGAGCCGACATCCATCCAGCCTACGCCGACATCAAGGTAACCTGCGGCTGCGGCAACGAATTCTCTACCCGCTCCACGCTTGGCGAGGACCTGCGCGTGGAAATCTGTTCCGCATGCCATCCGTTCTATACCGGCACGCAGAAAATCGTGGACACGGGCGGACGCGTAGACAAGTTCCGCCGGCGCTACAGCCGCTCGTCTGTTGCGCGCGAGCGACAATAACAACCAAAGTTCACGCGAATTCGGCCCCCTCGGAGCGCCGCAGCCTGCTATACTATAAGGCTCTTGTGCGCTTGGTGGCTGTCTCGCCAGTATGAAGCGCATACGCCGTGACCAAGGCCTATCCGGCCGAGGACGGTCAAACAATTCCGAGGGAACAGGTGCGACGTATGGGCGAAAGGCGCTACAGTCTGGTTGAATCCAGTACCGGCGCGGAACTGGAGTTGCGCAAGCGCTCCGGAACCGCCGGACCGGACGTTCTTGAGATTTCTCAGCTTTACAAGAATCACGGCGTATTCACCTACGACCCGGGCTTCGGCGCCACCGCCTCCTGCTCGAGCACCATCACCTACATCGACGGCGAGCAGGGGGTCCTGCACTACCGCGGTTATCCCATCGAGCAGCTCGCCGAGCAGTCGACTTTCATCGAAGTGGCCTACCTGCTGCTCTACGGGGAGCTTCCAGATGCCGGCGAACTGGAAGAGTTCGACTGGTCCATTCGCACCCACACGATGCTCAATGAGTCGTTCCTGCGATTCTTCAACGGCTTTCATCACGACGCCCACCCCATGGCAATGGTTTCGGGCATCGTCGCCTGCATGTCGGCGTTTTACCACGACGGCATGGACATTCAGAACGCCAGGCACCGCGACATCTTTGCGCACCGCATCATTGCCAAGATTCCGACGATTGCGGCGGCGGCCTACAAGCATTCCCTGGGGCAGCCCTTCGTCTATCCGAAGAACCAACTGGACTACTGCAGCGATCTGCTGCACATGTTCTTTTCGGTTCCGCCGGCCACGTACGATGTCGATCCGGTCGCGGCGCAAGCGCTGGACCTGCTCTTCATACTTCACGCCGACCACGAGCAGAATTGCAGCACGTCCACGGTGCGCTTCGCGGGAAGCTCCGGCACCAATCCCTATTCGGCAGTCTCCGCGGGGATCTCCGCGCTCTGGGGGCCGGCCCACGGCGGCGCCAACGAGGCGGTGATCAACATGCTGGAGGAGATCGGCGATTCCGGCCGCATCCAGCATTTCGTTGACAAGGCCAAGGACCGGAACGATCCGTTCCGGCTGATGGGATTCGGGCACCGCGTCTACAAGAACTACGATCCGCGCGCGGCCATCATTCGCAAGATGTGCCACCGGCTGCTGGAGCAGCTCGACGCCAGTCAGGACGGGCCGCTGTTCGAACTGGCGCTGGAGTTGGAACAGATCGCGCTCAGCGACGAGTACTTCGTCGAGAAGAACCTCTATCCCAACGTGGATTTCTACTCGGGCATCATCTACCGGGCGCTGGGGATCCCGAAATCCATGTTCACCGTGATGTTCGCCATCGCCCGAACGGTGGGCTGGGTGGCCCACTGGCGGGAGATGGTGCGCGACCCGGAGTCGAGGATCGGCCGGCCGCGGCAACTCTACATCGGACCGGCCCAGCGGGATTACGTGCCGGTCGACCAGCGCTGATCGGCTGACCCAGCAGTTTTCCAACGACAATAGTCTAGCAGCCCGTGGCAAAAGTCGCGCGGCATTCGACCGACGCGGCATCCCGGCTGACTGCGTTGCTCGTCGGTCGAATATTCCCGATATTCTCCCTTCTCGCGCCTTGCCAGCCGGGCGCCTCGCCGGTCTCGGTGCTCGCGCGACTTTTGCCACGGGCTGCTAGAGCGTGACCGCGCTCGGATTGCGACCGTATATCATGTGACGCGGGACCAAGTCGAAGCGAGGGTAGGGAATCTGCCGTGCAAGCCAATGTTTGCGCCGTCGCCTGGTTAAGCGCGCTGGCAACCGGTGTGTTCGCGAATACCGAATTGCTGGCCCAGGAGGCCGGCGACGCCACCGATCTTGAGGAAATCGTCGTAGTCGAGACGCGCCTCGACGAGGACAGGTTCGCCATCGGTGAGAGCGTTTCCACCGACGGCACCGAAAACCTGGCGATGCGGCCTGTGGACTCCGAACAATTGTTCCAGAGGCTGCCCGGTTTCTCGGTCAGCCGTCCGGGAGGGGCCGGAGGCGTTTCGGAGATCTTCCTGCGAGGGGCGGAGTCGAACTTCACGGTGGTATACGTGGACGGAATCCGTCTGAACAATCCGTCCAATACACGTGGCGGGTCCTATGATTTCTCCATGCTTGGTTCCCATGAGATCGACCGCGTCGACGTTGCATCGGGCACCATGTCCGCCGTGTATGGAGCCGACGCAATGGCAGGCGTCATCCACATTCGCTCTGCATGGCCCGACCCCGGTTCGGCCAACGTCTTTCTGGAAGCGGGCAGTGTCCACGACTGGCGAGTCGGCGCCGGGGCCTCGCTCGAACTTGGCGACGATATGGAGTGGAATATTCGCGGTTCATCGCTGGATGGCGGCGATGAAATCCACGGTTCTTCGATACGCCTCGACAGCCTCGGAACGCGCCTTGCGGGCAGATTCGGCGACAGCGGATCGTGGGAGGTCAATCTGCGCAAGGTGCAGCGTGACCGGTCCAGTTTTCCAGAGGTCAGCGGAGGTCCGCAGTTCGCCGTTTCAAGCGGGCTTGAAGTGGCGGACGGGGATGAACTGTCCGCTGCTTTCATCGGCAATTGGTCGGTGACGGAGTCCTGGCAATCCGAAGTCCTGATCAGCGGTACCAGGTTGCGTGACAACGCTGCGGTTCCCGCGGTCGCGCCGGGTGTTCTGGACGGCCAGCCCGCTTTCACATCGATTACAAACTACGAGAGGCGGCAATTCATGTGGGTCAATCGCATTGACCTGCCGTTGGATGCCGGCGTAGTCGGCGGCGTCGATTTCATTGCCGAAGATGCCAGCGATCGGGGGGCGGTTGACCTCGGTTTCGCCGTGATCCCCAGTCCATTTGAGATGAGCCGCTCCGTGTCGTCCGCCTTTGCGGAGATCGGCAAGCAGTGGAACGGCGGATTCACGTCAACGCTCGCCCTGCGGTGGGATGATGGCGACGTCGATGGACAGTTGTCCGGGAAGTTCGGCCTGTCCCGGGCAGTGTCCGATCGAGGCAGCCGAATCTGGGTGCAGATCGGCAGCGGCTACAAGCTGCCCAGTTTTTTCGCGCTGGGAAACCCGCTTGTCGGCAATCCCGATCTGATCGCCGAGACAGCGCGCAGCGCCGAAGCCGGGTATACGCACGTTTTGGGAAACGGAATTGAATTCGTCCTGACGGCATTTCGGAGCCGTTACGATAATCTGGTGGATTTCGATTTCGAGTCCTTCACGAACGTGAACAAGGGCCGAATCGATGTCGATGGCGTCCAGATCCGAACCGGACTGGAGCTGTCGTCAAGCGTCGGGCTCTCCATCGACGGGACGTGGTCGGACATTGCAAGCCCCTCCGGACCGCTTCGCAGGCGTCCCGAGCACATGGGTGGCATCACCCTGGACTGGGCCGCGACGCAACGTTGGCGGTTGCACGCCACAGCCCGGTATGTCGGCGCCCGTTTGATTACCGCAATCCCTACAGGCGATGTCGACGCGTCAGGGTACGCGCTCGTCGGAGCGACAGTGCGGTACGAGCCCTCGGCCGATCGCGAGTTCTGGGCCGCGATCGACAATGCGCTGGATACGCAATACCAGGACGCCCCTGGGTTTCCATCGCCCGGCGCGCGCATCCGGATAGGCTTTGGTCTGGGTCTTTAGTGACGGGTCCAGCACCAGTTTTCCGCGGAGCTGGGTGACAGTGCGTCGCCAATTGTCCTTGGTCGCCAGGATATCGAAACCGAGCCTGCAATTTTGGATTTTTCTTGGGGCAATGGAATGATCACGAATGCATTGAAGCCGATCTGGTCGGACGGCAAAGCCTCGCTCAACGGGTGGTTGGCGATGTCGAGCCCATTTTCCGCCGAGATCATGGCGGCGCAACCCTATGACAGCATCACTATCGACATGCAACATGGGCTTGTCGACTATTCCGATGTCGTGCCGATGCTGCAGGCGATGCGCGCAAGTCGTATCGTACCGCTGATCCGCGTTCCCTGGGTGGATGCGGGCGCCATCATGAAGGCGCTCGATGCCGGCGCCTACGGCGTCATCTGTCCGATGATCAACAATCGCAGGCAGGCTGAACAACTGGTTTCCTACGTTCGCTACCCGCCTGACGGCACTCGAAGTTTCGGTCCGACGCGCGCCCTGTTATCGGCCGGTGCCGACTACGCAGCGCAAGCGAACGACGAAGTCCTCTGTCTTGCCATGATCGAGACCGCCGAGGCGATGGAGAACCTCGAAGAGATCGTGTCGACACCGGGGATCGACGGCGTGTATATCGGCCCGTCCGATCTCGCTCTCGGTATCGGCAACGGCCGCCTGGCTCCGCATTTTGATCGCGAAGAAGAAGAAATGGTGACCGCGATTCGGAAAATTCGGGCTGCGGCGCATGCCGCGGGCATCCGCGCGGCGCTGCACTGCGGCACGCCGGAATATGCGGCCAGGGCCGTGGGCTGGGGTTTCGACATGGTCACTGTCTCGAGCGACGTGCGGCTGCTTGCGGCCGCTGCATTCGACAGCGTGAGGCGTACGCGCGAATTGATTGGCGCAACCGCCTCGAAATCGCCCCGGGAGGGTGGCTATTGAGATGCGGCACATCCGCACAATCGGGCATTGGCAATCACGATTGCGCGGCGGTACAGTGTTTTTTTCCTGAAGTTTCGTTGCAGTGGTTGTGTTTCCGAATCGCGGGAATGGGGAAAAACACTGCGGCCACGCTTCGTATGCCGAGGGGATCATTCATGAACAGGCGGCACGTCCAGCAATCGTTACTGGCATTCACATTGATGGTCGGGGCATGCGCCTGCGCGCAAACCGACGAAGAGAACATCCTGAACGCGCTTGCGAATGTCGAGCGTGTCGCGGACCCGCAGCAGGAGCGCACCGTTCTCGTGTACTCCAGGGCCAGCGCCTTTGTGCACCGGAGCATTCCCGTGGTCAACGCAATGCTCAGGTTGCTCGGAGAAGAGACGGGCGCATTCACCGCGGTATTCAACAACGATGAACAGGAATTCACGCCCGAATACCTGCGGCGGTTCGACATGGTCTTCTTCAACAACACCACGGGCGTGCAGCGGGCTTTCACAACCGAGGCGCAGCGCAGTGCGCTGTTGGACTACGTGCGCGACGGCGGGGGCTGGGGCGGCCTGCATGCCGCCACGGACGCCGGCGGCGAGGGGTGGATGGAGTACACCCGGATGGTGGGAGGCCAATTCGACGGCCATCCGTGGGGCAGTCAGGGTACCTGGCCCATCGTGGTTGACGACCCGGATCACCCGATCGTGCAGGGCTACAGTCGCACGGCGTTCATGCTCAGCGACGAGATATACGTGTTCAAGCACTATGATCGCAGCCAGTTGCGAGTACTTGTTTCGCTCGACGCCGACGCAACCGACCGGCCGGGGCGCCCCGACAACGATCACCCCATCGTCTGGGTCAAGGAGTACGGCGAGGGCCGGGTTTTCTACAGCAGCCTCGGCCACAACAACGAAGTCTTCTTCAACAGCGAAATCCTGCAGCACCATCTCAATGGCATCCAGTTCGCTCTGGGCGACCTTGCGGTCGACACGAGCAGTATTCCGTTGCAGTAGGGCAATCCCCCTCTTCGGGTAGAGTCGTTCCGGGGGGAAGCGGGTGTCCGGCGGCGTGACGATCGCCGGCCCGAATGCTAAGGTCCGCACCGATTCCCCGCGGTAGTGTCCCATGACAACGGCAAGACGACCGTCGAGCGACGAACCCCACGTCGAATTCGAAAACATCGGCAAGAGCTACGATGGCCGCGTCTTGGCCGTTCAGGACTTCAACCTGGCGGTGCGCCGGGGAGAATTTCTCAGCCTGCTCGGGCCGTCCGGTTCCGGCAAGACCACCTGCCTGATGATGTTGGCCGGATTCGAGATGCCGACGACCGGCGCCATTCGCATATCAGGCCGCTCGGTGCACGCGCTGCCGCCCCGCAAGCGGGGAATCGGCATGGTGTTCCAGGACTACGCGCTGTTTCCGCACATGACGGTCGCGGAGAATCTCGCTTTTCCCCTGGATGTGCGCGGGATGTCCCGCGACGAGACCGGAGAGCTTGTGGGGCGCGCGCTGCGGTTGGTACGCTTGGAAGGCTTTGAAGGACGCCGGCCCGGCCAGCTTTCCGGTGGCCAGCAACAGCGCGTTGCGATCGCCCGGGCGCTGGTGTTCGAGCCCGGCCTGGTGCTCATGGACGAGCCGCTGGGCGCGCTGGACCGGCACCTGCGCGAGGAGATGCAGTACGAGATTCGCCGCATCCATCGGACCCTCGGCGTGACCATCGTCTACGTGACCCACGACCAGCAGGAGGCGATGGTCATGTCGGACCGTGTCGCGGTGCTGCGCGACGGGCGTATCGAGCAGGCCGCGCCGCCGGAGTCGCTCTACGAGGAGCCGGAACGGTCCTTCGTGGCGCGATTCATCGGCGAGAACAATCGCCTGCACGGCCGGGTACTGTCGATCGAGAATGACATCTGCCAGGTCCGGGTGGGCGAACACGTCGTGAAGGCCATTCGGGTTGCGCCATGCGAACCCGGCGACGCCACGACCCTGTCGATCCGCCCCGAGCGGATCGCCGTGGCGCCGCGGCCGGGTTTGTACACCAACGAGTTCGATGCCCGAATCCGGGACATCACCTTCGTCGGCGATCACCTGCGAATCCGCGTGCAAGCGTGCGGCGGGAAGGACTTCATAGCCAAGATTCCGAACATGGTCGGCCATGGCGCGGTGCTCGAAGGCGACGAGGTCCGCATCGGCTGGACGCCCACCGACTGCCGCGTGCTGGACGCCGGCGAAGACCATGATGCGTAGCGGGGCCGAGAGGCGCTCGAGTCTGCGCGCGGTCGGATTGGCGCTGCCGCTGGTGGCGTTCGTTGGCGTCATGTTCGTCGCGCCGCTGGTTTCGATGCTGGTGCGCAGCGTCCATGACCCGGTGGTCGCCGATGCGATGCCGGAAACGCTGGCCCTGCTGGACGACTGGGACGGCGCGAGCGTGCCGGAAGAACCCGTATTCGAGGCCGCGGCCCGGGAACTGGCCCTGTTGCAGCGGGAGCGGGCCATCGGCCAGGTTGCGGGCCGGGTCAACCGGGTACAGGGCGGACTGCGCAGCGTGCTGGTCGTTACCGGTCGCCGATTGGGGGACGCTGCCGGCGACTCCTGGCGCGAGTCGATGACGGAGGTCAACGAGGCGTGGGGAGAGGTAGAGACCTGGCATGCGCTGCGCACGGCGGGCGAGCGATTCACCATGAGGCACTATCTGGCCGCAGTCGACCTGACGCGCCTGCCCGACGGCTCGGTGGTGCGCCAGGCGCCGGACCGGCGAATCTACGTCCCGCTGTTCACGCGCACCCTCGCGGTGAGCCTGGGCGTCACCCTGCTGTGCCTCCTGCTCGGCTATCCCCTGGCACACCTGATCGCGCACTCGCCGCCGCGGCGCGGCGGCATCCTGCTGGCGCTGGTGCTGGTGCCGTTCTGGACCTCGCTGCTGGTGCGCACCACCTCGTGGATCGTGCTGCTCCAGAACCAGGGCGTCATCAACGACCTGCTGGTCGCAGCCGGGTTCATTCCCGACGATGCGCGGCTGGCCCTGATCTACAACATGACCGGGACCTTCGTGGCCATGTCCCACGTTCTGCTGCCGTTCATGGTGCTGCCGCTGTACTCGGTCATGCGCACCATCCCGCGCTCCCACATGAGCGCCGCCGCCTCCCTCGGCGCCGGTGCCGCGCAGGCGTTCCGGCGCGTCTACTGGCCGCAGTCGCTGCCGGGGGTCGGGGCCGGATGCCTGTTGGTGTTCATACTCGCCATCGGCTACTACATCACTCCGGCCCTGGTCGGGGGCAGCACCGGCCAGTTGATCTCCAACATGGTGGCCTACCACATGCAGACGTCGCTGAACTGGGGCCTGGCCTCAGCCCTCGGCGGCATCATCCTGGTCTGCGTGACCGGCCTGTACATCCTCTACGACCGCATCGCCGGCGGCGGGCGCCTCGGCGTGACCTGACATGCGGGCCGCGGGCGGAATCGGGCGGATCGGGCAAGTGGCCTACCTGGGCTTCTGTGCGGGCGTGCTGGTCTTTCTCATCGCGCCGATCCTGGTGATCCTGCCGCTGAGTTTCAACGCCGAACCGTATTTCACGTTCACCGAAGGCATGCTGCGGTTCGACCCCGAGGCCTGGTCGATGCGCTGGTACCGGGAAGTGGTGACCGACGGGGCATGGACCGGCGCCCTTGCGAACAGCTTCATCATCGGCACGGCCGCGACTGTGCTGGCCACACTGCTGGGTACCCTGGCGGCGCTGGGCCTGTCCAGCCCGCATATGCCCGCGCGCCGGCTGGTGATGGGATTGCTCATCTCCCCATTGGTCACCCCCGTGATCATCGCCGCCGCGGGGATGTTCTTTTTCTACACCCGGCTGGGCCTGGGACAGACGCACCTGGGGTTGATTCTGGCGCACGCGGCGCTCGGCGCGCCGTTCGTCGTGATCACCGTGACCGCAACGCTGGCCGGTTACAACCGCGATTTCACGCGCGCCGCGGCTTCTCTGGGCGCCGGGCCCGTGCGCACCTTCCGCAGCGTTCAACTACCGCTGATTGCGCCCGGTGTCATTTCAGGGGCCCTGTTCGCGTTCGCGACCTCGTTCGACGAAGTGGTCGTGGTGCTGTTCCTGGCCGGCGTCGAGCAACGCACGATCCCCAGGCAGATGTGGGCCGGCATCCGCGAAAACATCAGCCCGGCGATCCTGGCGGTGGCCGCGTTCCTGATCCTCTTTGCGCTGTGCCTGCTGTGGGCGGTGGCGTGGCTGAGGAAGCGGTCTTCGGGGTAGCTGCCCGGTACGCCGCCTCGGGTTGTCGGGGATGATCCTCGGCGCAGTATTGAATTCGCCCGGACTGTCGGGCGAATCGGTTTCCGCCGCGTCCGCTACGGATTGACCTCCAGCGGGCCCGCTATTGCTCCAACAGGTCCCGCACCCTGGCCCGGTTCGCCCGGGGCATGGGCCGGCTGTCCACCGGGCTCTTGGGCGCCTGCCTCAGGCCCTTGTCCGGAAAGACCAGCGCATCGACCCGCTGGCCGCGCATGTTGAAACGGAAGCCCGGGATGAGTTCCATGCCTCGACCGTTGTAGCGATAGCGGCGCTGGCAGTTCCTGAAGGACTTGCCCCAGGCGTCCAGCGAAAACGCCACATCCTCCGGAGCATCGGTAAACAGGTGCAGCTCGATCGGCGAATTGACGTTGATCGCGCCGCTCAACACGGATCCCGCCAGACGGGGATTGAACACGGAGAAGGCGTCCATGACTTCCAGCGCCAGGCTGCGAAGCTCGCGAAGCCGGTGGCTATGTGTTTCGGGCTCGAAGATCTCCTGCCACTCGGTCACGCGCGCGTCGATCTCGGCGTTTCCCGGCAGCGCCCACGCGGCCCGCACGCCCAGGCGGCGGGCCGCCTTGCGTTTGGCGAGCCCGTAGTCCCGGATGCCGTGTTCGATCATGAGCCGGGCGGCTTCGTGCGCCAGCCGCTCTCGCAGCGTCTCGGACGTGGCCATGACGGTTGTCTCCTTCGTGGGAGCACTAGAAGATCGATTCCGGTTCAACGATCTCGATCTCGGCCGTGTCCGGCAGCGGACTGCCAGTCAACGTGTTCGGAGGAGACTGCGGCCCGCGGATCCGAGGCGCCGGAGCCTGCGGCGCGTGCTCCATCCGGAATTTCTCGAATACGCTGGTCCCGAGGCTTCCCGCCTGTAATCCCGTGTCCGGGTCGATCCGCACGTCAATGATGCCCGGAGGGCGTTCCATGCTGTTCAGGGGACGCCTGTCCAGGGCTTCGCGCATGAACTCGATCCACATCGGCAGCGCGGTGCGCGCCCCTTGTTCGCCGCTTCCCAGCGAGCGCTCCTGGTCAAAGCCGACCCAGGCCGCGGCAACGACATCCCCGTTGAAACCGGCGAACCAGGCGTCGCGGCGGTCGTTGGTGGTGCCGGTCTTGCCCCTGAGGTCGGTCCGCCCCAGTTCCCTGTACGCACGTGCGCCGGTTCCCCGCAATATCACGTCCTGCAGCATGTCGTTCATCAGGTACACATTCTGCGCATCCACGATGCGGGACGCCGGAGCGCGGGCGCCGTAAATGCCGGTGACCGACTCCAACAGCCGCGGTTCGGCCGGCTCCTGCTCATCGCAGTGTGCGCATGCCAGGGCGGGCGCCGCGGTGTACAGTGTCTCCCCGTCTGCGTCCTCGACCTTTTCGATAAGGTAGGGCCTGACGTGGAAGCCGCCATTGGCCAACACCGCGTAGCCGCCGGCCAGGTCCAGGGGCGCCACGCCCCCGGCGCCCAGCGCCATGGAGGGATTCATCGGCGCGGCCAACTCGTCGAACCCGAAACGTCTCACGTAATCGACCGTATGGGAGAGGCCGGCCTCTCTCATGACGCGCACGGAGACCAGGTTGAGCGATTTGATCAGCGCTTCGCGGAGCCTCGTCGGGCCGTTGAACCCTTCGGAGTAGTTGGTCGGCCGCCAGTACCCTTCCAGATCCGAACTCGGTTCCACGATCGGCGCATCGTTGAAGATGGAGGCTGCCGTAAAGCCCCGGTCCAGTGCCGCCGAATAGACGAAGGGCTTGAAGGCGGACCCCGGCTGGCGCCGCGACTGGGTCACGCGGTTGAAATTGCTGAGGAAGAAATCGAATCCGCCGGACAGCGCGGTCACGGCGCCATCCATGGGGTCCAGCGCAACCAGCGCGCCCTGCGCCTCCGGGACCTGGCCCAGGCGCAACTCACCGGCCTCGGTCTCCCGAAAACGCACGATTTCGCCGGGCGCGAGCACATCCGCCACGCTGCGCGGCGCGTTGCCGGTCCGGTTGTCATCGACGTAAGGCGCGGCCCACCGCACGGAGTCGAGCCTCACCGGCACGCGCCCCTGATCGTTGAAGTACACGATCGCCTGGAGTTCCGGCCCGGTCCGCTCTTCGCCGTCCGGGGACTCGCCGTCCTCCGGAACCGGAAGGCCGGCCTCGTCGCCCGCGACGGCCGCCGGCGATTCCCCGGTCTCCGGAATCGGCTCCACGCCGATCACCAACCCCGTGCGATAGCCTGCGATGGGCTCGTAGTCGTCCAGCACGGCCCGCCAGGCAGATTCGGCGAACGCACCGCCCGCCGGTTCGATTCCGCCGTTTCCGTCCCCGGAATCGCCGGTTGCCCCGGGTGCAACGGTTTGCGCCGGGACCCGCGCCAGCGCGCCCCGATACCCGTGGCGCTCGTCGTAGTCGATCAATGCGCCGCGCAGCGCGTCGTCGGCGGCGCGCTGCAGGCGGCTGTCGACGGTGGTCGTGACCTTGAGTCCGGCGGTGTAGGTCGCGAGCCCGAACCGGCGGATCATCTCCGCGCGCACCATTTCCGCGACGTAGGGCGCGTCGAGCTGCTGCTGCGGACCGTAACGCCGTCCATCCACGGGAACCGCCAGCGCCTGGAGCTGTTGCTCGGCGGAGATCAACCCGAGTTCGCGCATGCGGCGCAGGACGTAGGCGCGGCGCTGTTTGGCGGCCTCCGGGCTCGCGATCGGATTGAAGATGGAGGGACCGCGGGGAATTCCGGCGATGATGGCCGCATCCGAAAGGCTGATTTCATCGAGCGGCTTGCCGAAGAACGTCTGTGCGGCGGCGGCCACTCCGTGGGCATGCTGGCCGAAGAACGTGGTATTCAGGAAGATGTCGAGTATCTCCTCCTTGGTGAATTCCCGCTCGATGCGGATCGCCAGAATCCACTCCTTGAATTTGCGCACCAGCGTTCGGTCCCGGGTCAGAAAATACTGCCGGGCGATTTGCTGGGTGATGGTGCTGCCGCCCTGGTCGCGTTCGCCGGCGTTGAGGATGAACAACAGGATCGCACGCAGCGTGCCTTGGTAGTCGATGCCCGGATGCTCGTAGAAGCGGTCATCCTCGGCCGCGAGCACCGCCTGGATGATCACCGGAGGCATGTCTTCGATGTCGACGGGCGTGCGCCGTTCGCCGAACTGGGAAATCAGCCGTCCGTCGCGGCTGTAGATGGACAGCGGAATCTGGACGCGAATGTCGCGCAACTCCTCCGCCTGGGGGAGCCCCGGGGCCACGTAGAAGTACCCCCCGGAAATCAGCGCGCCGATGGCCAGCAACCCCGCGCCCAGGAGGGCGCCAAGGGAGCCTGAGAGTCTCACGTACCTGCGCATCGCCGGGCCCCTGACGTTCGCCACCGCTCCGTGCCTCCGCCGTTTGCCGCCGTCTGTGCTCACAATCGATACCTATTGCCCAAGTTTGGATGCGGAATTCCTTTGACAGCCCGCATAACCTTTGGTTCTGGTACCGGCGCCAATCGCATGCCGTGCAATCCAGGGGAGCGCATACATGGGCATTTCGAGCATGTTCGTCAATTCTAACTCAACGCGGCCCGCTTGAGGGGGCCGCGGTGTTTTCGAGCCGTGCAAAACGGCCCGTTCTGGGCGTGGACATGTCGGTCAGCGCGGTGAAACTGGTTGAACTGGCGCAAGGCGGAGAAACCTACCGTGTCGAGGCATACGCCTCCGAACCGGTTCCCGCCGGCGCCATGGACGAAACGGCCGTCGTCGACGCCGACGCGGTGGCGAAGGCGGTGCGCCGGGCGCTCAAGCGCTCCGGCACGCGGAGCCGGGAGGCGGCCGTGGCCGTGGCCGGGGAGTCGGTGGTCACCCGCATGATCCGGATACCGGGCCAGTTGAGCGACGATGAAATGCTGGGGCACGCGGCGTTGCAGGCAGAACAGTTCCTGCCGTTCCCGATGGAGGAGGCGAGCCTGGATTTCGATGTCGCGGGGGCCAGCGAAGTGGCCCCGGGCATGCTCGATGTGCTGCTCGCCGGGGCGCGTTCCGTTCACGTCAGCCAGCGGCAACGGGCGTTGCGCGCCGGGGGGATCGAGGCTCGCGTGGTGGAACCGGAACAGCTTGCGACGGAGCGCGCCTGCCGGCTGTTGACGCACCAGATGATCGGTGGAGGGGTGAGACAGTTGATCGCGGTCGTGGAATTCGGCGCCGTCACCACGACATTCAGCGCGCTGTCCGATCGCAGGCTCGTCTACACGCGTGACTTCGCATTCGGTGGCAGGCAACTCACCGAGGAGATCATGGAGCGATACGGCCTTGACGCCGGGGAGGCGGAACGGGTCAAGCATTCGGGCGATCCGCCCGATCGTTCGATCATGGACCTGTCCGAGAGTTTTCGGGAGGACATGGCGCAGCAGGCCAGCCGCTCGCTGCAGTTTTTCCTGGCGTCCCGCAACAGTGCCGGGCAACCGGTGCAGGTTCTGGTTTGCGGGGGCTGCGCGAAGCTGCCGGGCGTTGCCGAGACCGTGGCGGCACGCCTGGGAATTCCAACCCAGGTGGTCGATCCGCTCGGTCACGTGAGCGTATCCGCAAAGGCCGAAGCGCAGGGCGTGCGCGAGGGCGACACGGGACTGATGACGGCGTGCGGGCTGGCGATGAGGAACTTCGACTGAAATGCCCAGAGTGAACCTACTTCCCTGGCGGGACGAGCAGCGGCGCGCAAGGCAGCGGCGATTCCTGCTCGCCATCTGCGCCGCTGTGCTTGCCGGCGTGCTCACCGTGTCCGCCGCCAGGTTCGCCGTTCAGACGCTGCTTGCCGAGCAACGTGCCCGAAACGATGTGCTGCGCACCGAGGCCGAGCGTTTCGATCGGCGGGTGGAAGAGTTCGAACGGATCGAGTCCCGCAGGGAGTACCTGCTGGCGAGAATGCGCACGATTGTCGAATTTCAGCGCACCCGCCCGCGCGTCGCGCGCCTGTTCGACGAACTGGTGGAGATACTTCCTGCCGGCGTGCAGCTCCTGGAAGTGCGCCAGGACGGCAGCCACATCGTCCTTCACGGTCTGGCCGAGTCCAGCAGCCGGGTCGCCGCGCTGATGCGAAATATCGACGCGTCGCGATGGCTGCGGACGCCCCGGCTCGAGTTGGTGGAATCCGCTTCCGAGGGCGCATCCAGAAGCGCGCGTTTCGCCATAGTCATGGAACAGGCTCCGATGAACGAGGGTGACTGACGTGAATTTTCTGGACCAACTCCAGACGATGGACCTGAACGATCCCGGACGCTGGCCGCCTGCGCTCCGGGCCGCCGCGGTGGCGGCAACCCTGGCCGCCGTCGTGGTCTCGGGCGCGCGGGTGTTCGCCGTAAACGCGGAGTTTGCGCTGCTCGGGTCGGCGCAGCGCGAGGAAGTCGAATTGCGGGCCCGTGTCGGGCAGGGACAACGGCGAACCGCGAACCTGGACGATCATCGCGGGCAACTCGCCGAAATCGAGCGTGCATACGCCACGCTCCTTGGCCGCTTGTCCGGCACGACGTCGATTCCGGGGCTGTTGGCGGATATCTCCCAGGCGGGGTTGAGCGCCGGCCTGGAAGAGCAACTCTTTCAGCCCCTGGAAGAAGTGCGCCGGGAGTTCTACGCGGAGTTGCCAATCCTGATGCGGCTTTCGGGCGACTACCATCAATTCGGCCGTTTCGTCAGCGAAATTGCGACGATTCCGCATTTGGTGACGTTGCACGACATTCACATCAGGCCGGACGACGGCGGCGAGCCGGAGGACCTTGTGCTGGATCTGACCGCCAGAACCTACCGTCATCTTGAACAGGACGAGGCATTGCCATGAAAATCCGACCGAAGCGGCTGGCGATCATGCCATTTGCAGTTGCAATGGCTTGCTGCGGTGGTGATCCCGATGGGTCAACCGAGTTCGTCGAGCGGGCCATGTCTCGCCCCGGCGTACCCCTGGAGCCGGTTCCGCCCATCCGGCTACCGGATGAATTCATCTACGAAGCGGCTGGCCGCGCATCTCCATTCGCGCCGTTGGCGCCGGCAGCCGGGGCCCCGCGCCAGGCCGGTTCGGGCCCCGGGCCCGACCTGGAACGCGAGCGCGAATTCCTCGAGCACTACTCCCTGGACGCGTTGCGCATGGTCGGTTCGGTGCGGTCCGATGGTGGGATGTTCGGCCTCATTCTCACGCCCGAAGGCCTGGTGCACCGATTGACCGCGGGTGACTACCTGGGGCGGAACCACGGCCGCGTCACAATTGTCACCGAGCGGGAAGTCTGGCTGGTGGAACTGGTCGCGGACGCCAACGGCGATTTCCTGCAACGGCCGGCCGCGGTTGCCCTGGCCGACTGATCCATAGCCACCGATGCGAAATTACCAGTTGAATAGAGCACCAGCAAGCGGGATAACAGCCATGAAGGAACTCCGGACGCACGGGCTGCTTGGGGTGTTGCGGCGGCCATGCTTCACCTTGACGTCGATCGCCGTGTGCGTATCGCACCAGGTGCTCGCCCAGTCCCTCGACGACCCGGACCAGCCGCAAGCGCCGCCGGCCATCGATGCGCCCGCGGATGCCGGCGACGAACGCGGCTCGCCTGCAACGGCGCCTTCGGGAACTCCCGACGTCTTCGGCGACCCGTCTCGCTACAGCGGCGAACGGCTGTCGCTGAATTTCCAGGACATCGGCACGCGCGCCGTCCTGCAACTGCTGGCCGAAACCGGTGGGGTGAACATCGTCGTCAGCGACTCGGTGCAAAGCAACGTCACCCTGCGGTTGAATGACGTGCCCTGGGACCAGGTCCTCGACATCATCCTGACGACCAAGGGCCTTGCCATGCGCCGCAATGGCAACGTAATCATCGTCGCCCCGCCCGGGGAACTGGCCGCCCGGGAGCAGGCGGCCATGGACGAACAACTGCAACGGCAGCAACAGGAGCCGCTGAGCACACGTTACATACAGGTCAACTACGCCAAGGCGGCGGACCTGGCAGACCTGATACTTGGCAGCGGCCAGAACCCGTTGATCTCCGCCCGCGGCAGCGTCGCCATCGACGAACGCACCAATACCCTGCTGGTGCAGGATGCCGCGGACCGGATAGAGGACATCCGGAGCCTGGTGGCGAGGCTGGACATGCCGGTGCGCCAGGTGTTGATCGAATCGCGCATCGTGATCGTCGACGAGGACTACCGCCGCGACCTGGGCGTACGGCTCGGAGCCACGGCGGCCGGCGCAACCGCGGACAATGGGCTGATCGCCGTGAGCGGGTCCGGCGCGGCCATCGAATCGCTGGCGGGCGCGGCACTTGACGGCACCGGAAATTCGCTGGCTTCCCTTGCCGGCGGCGTTGCGCCGGTCGATCAGCGTTACAACGTCAACCTCCCGGTCGCCAATCCGGCGGGCAGGCTGGCGCTGGCGATTCTTCGGCCGGACTACCTGCTGGACCTTGAACTCACCGCGATACAGGCCGAGGGCAACGGGCGCATCGTCTCGATGCCCCGCGTGATCACCGCGAACCAGAAGCAGGCGCGAATCGAACAGGGCACCGAGATCCCCTACCAGGAGTCCTCTTCCAGCGGCGCCACCACGACCCAGTTCAAGGAAGCGGTACTCAGCCTGCTGGTGACGCCTCAGATCACCCCGGACGACCGCATCGTCATGGACCTGGTGGTGACCAAGGATTCAGTGGGCGAACTGGTGTCAAGCGCCACGGGCGGCTTTGTGCCCAGCGTCGATACCCGCTCGGTGATGACCCAGGTGCTGGTCGGCGACGGAGAAACCGTGGTGCTGGGCGGAATCATCGAGACCGAGTCCCGCGAAGCCACCAACAAGGTGCCCGTGCTGGGCGACGTGCCCGCCCTGGGCAGGCTGTTCCGTTCGCGGATCACGGTGGAGAAGGAAGTGGAACTGATGGTTTTCGTGACTCCGAAGATCCTGCGCGAATGAACGCGGTTCGCCCGATTCGGTGCTGAAACCACGTAGTGTAGAGATTTTCCGACTCGCCACTTTCAGGCGGCATCGGCGCCCGTGTTCGCGAGTTCCTACCGCGCAGGCTTCCATGGAAGCGCCTTCTTCCCTCAGCGTCAGCGCGTCGGCAACCGACGCCAAAACTCCGGTGCAGGTTGCGCGCAACGCTCCGGCGCCGGGTCCGGCGCAGGGGGTGGGCGCGGACGATGCGTCAGTTCAGATCGGCCGCGTACTTTCTCAGCACGGCCAGCGGCACCACTTCCAGGGCGCGTTCATGCGTGGACTTGAGCATGACCCGGGGCGCCATGCCGTGCTGGTAGGCTTCGACCCAGCGCGCCGCGCACAGGCACCATCGGTCGCCGGGCTTCAGCCCCGGGAACTCGAATTCCGGGTGCGGCGTCGACAGGTCGTTGCCCCTGGAGCGCGAGAACTCGAGAAACTCCCCGGTCACGCGAACGCAGACCGTGTGGGAACCGAGGTCCTGGTCGCTGGTATTGCAGCATCCGTCGCGGAAGAACCCCGTGACAGGGTCCTGGTTGCAGTCTTCCAGCGGTTCGCCGAATACGTTGACTGATCGGTCCATTGGGCACTATGACACGAAGGGAATAGGCACCATTGTGATGATACCCTTCGTTCAGGCGCATGTCTCATCGGACAAGGCCAGGACCAGGATCGGTTTCCCCGCTGCCCTCGTTGGAATAATCAGGCGTTAACGCATATCCTGCAATTGCCCCATGCCCCGTCGGGGCGCGAATGCAAGCGCTATAGATGACGATACCGACCATTTTCGAGACCTCGCGCCCGCGCCCGGACGTTCTCAGGGGCGCGGTCACGGAAGCAGACTTTGCCGCGGACCTCGCGCAGGTCATCGCGGAGGGGGACGGCGGGCATTACGCCGACCCCGAAGCGTTTTTCGCCCAGACCTATCCCACTCGGGGCCTGCGCAACCTGCTCGCCAACATCGGTCGGAGGCTCAGCGGCGCGGGTGGCGAAGCCGCCGCCATCTTCCGGCTCGACACCTCGTACGGCGGCGGCAAGACCCATTCGCTTATCGCGCTGGCCCACATGGCCCGGGAAATGGGGGGCGTCGAGAATGTCGCTGAATTTATCGATACGGAACTGATCCCCTCTGGCCCGGTGCGCGTCGCCGCCTTTGACGGCGAGAACGCGGATCCTGCCAACGGCCGGAACATGGGCGACGGCGTGCTGGCGCGCACCCCCTGGGGCGAGATCGCCCATGCGCTGGCCGGACCGGCGGGCTACGAGCGCGTGCGGGCCAGCGACGAGCAGCGCGTGGCCCCCGGCGCCGAAACCCTGCGCGAACTCTTCGGCGACGAGCCGACGCTGATCCTGCTGGACGAAATCTCGGTCTATCTGCGCAAGGTGCGCCGGCTCGACCAGGGCGGCCAGCAGCTCACAGCGTTTTTGACCTCGCTGTTCAAGGCCATCGAAGGCGCGCCCAACGCGGCGCTGGTCTACACGCTGGCCATCGGCAAGGACGGTCGCGCCACCGACGCCTACAGCGAGGAGCATCAGTTCATCGCCGACCGCATGGCGGAGGCGGAGAGCGTCTCGGCGCGCAAGGCCACGCTGCTCAATCCCACCGAGGAGGACGAGACCGTTCATGTGCTGCGCCGGCGCCTGTTCGAATCCATCGACGAAGCGCGGGCGCCGGATGTCGTGGCCGCGTATCGAAACCTCTGGTCGCAGCACGAAAAGTCGCTGCCGCCCGAGGCATCGCGGCCCGACACGTCCGAAGCGTTCCGGCGGAGCTATCCGCTGCACCCGGAGATCCTCGAAACGCTCACCGGAAAGACCGCGACGCTCGCGAACTTCCAGCGCGTGCGCGGCATGCTGAGGCTCCTCGCTCGCACCGTCGCGCATCTTTGGGAGCAGCGGCCCAAGGATGCGACCGCGATCCACCTGCACCACATCGATCCGGGCAACCAGCCGATCCGCCAGGAAATCGTCACGCGTCTGCAGCAGTCCACCTTCACGCCGGCTATCGCGCGGGACGTGGCCGGCGGCGCCAGCGAGCGGCCTGCGCTCGCACAGGAGATCGACGCGGAGAATCACGGCGGCATGGCTCCTTACGCCGGCTACGTGGCGCGGACGATCCTGATGCACACCTTCGCGTACAACGAACCGCTCAAGGGCCTGCCGGCCGAGCAACTGCGTTACTCGATGCTCGGTCCGGTCGTCGACATCAGTTTCATTGAGGACGCGCGCAAGAAATTCCTGTCTCGATCCGCCTATCTGGACGACCGGCCCGCCGCGCCGATGCGGTTCCTCGCCGAGGCGAACCTGACGCAGATCATCCGCCGCGCCGAACAGCATGTGGACGACGGCGAGACCCGCGCCCACTTGAACGACCGCATCCGCGAAATCTTCGACGGCAAGGTGTTCGAGACCGTGAAATTCCCCGGCGGCCCTTTCGACGTGGACGACGGCGTCGGCGACGGCCGTCCGAAATTGGTGGTGTTGTCCTACGACGGCGTGAGCATCGGCGGAACCGTGGACGAGGCGCCCGATCTCGTCGAGCGGATCTACAACCGCAAGGGGTCGGAAGGCTCGGCCCTGCGCGCGTTGCGCAACCATCTCGTGTTCGTGGTCGCCGACGAGGCCCAGGTCGCCGACATGCGCAACGCCGCCCGCCGCCGGCTCGCCCTCCAGGACCTCAAGAAACCCGAGCAGATTGGCGATCTGGCCGACCACCAGCAGCAAAAGGTCAATGAACTGGAGGCGCGCTCGGAACAGGAACTGGCGATCGCCGTTCAGCAGTGCTACCGGCACCTGTTCTACCCGTCCCGCCACCGGATCGGGACGCGGCACATCGACTTGGCGCACACCGCCATCGACGCGATCTCCGCCTCCGACAGGCCCGGCGCCGGCCAGAAGCAGGTGATCCGGGCGTTGTGCGACCTCAACAAGCTGCGGCTGCCCGAGGACGAGCCCGACTCGCCCGCCTACGTGCGCGATCGCACGCCGCTCAAGAAGGGCCAGATCACCACGCGGGCGCTGCGCGACGAATTCCGGCGCGACCCGGCCCTGCCGATCCTTTCGGGTGACGATGTCTTCGTCAAGGGCGTGCGGCGCGGCATCGAGCAGGGCGAGTACATCTTCCAGCGCGGCGAAATGCTGGTCGGCCCCGGCGAGCCGCAGTCCCACATCGCGATCAACGAGCAATCGGTCATCAACACGATGGCGTTCGCGAAGAACACCGGGATATGGCCAAGGCCGGAGCGGAAGAAACCGGGCGGCGAGAAACAGGTGGATGCAAAGTCCGGAGTCGCCGACGGGGGCGGCGCCTCCACCTCCGAGGACGAAGACCCATCGGGCGAAGGATCGAATACGCCTCCGAGACCGCCCGACCCGTCCGCGCAAGCGTCGTTCGAGGCCGAGGGATTGCTGCGCGAAGCGTTGGTCAAGTTGTGGGAACAGGCCCGCTCGGCAAAGGTGAAACGGATCGGGCGCCTGACCGTCAAGATGTTCGAAGCGGGGGACGGTTTCCGGCTGCTGGGCGCCGTCGGGGCGGTTGCGGGCGCGGACAAGACAGTCGCGATACAGGGCGGCTATGAAACCCGCGATGGAAGTTCCTTCGAACTGGAGTTCCGGGGTTCGACAGCGGATGCTCAGCCGGTCAGGGAGTTTCTTGAGCCGCAGTTGCGCGGCGCGGGAGCGACGAACGTTCAAATCGAGTTCGAACTGACCTTTGCGGAGGGCTTGGCGATGGACGGCGATGTGTCCGAAAAGCTCACCGGGCGGTTGTCGCGGTTCGCGAGCGCCGCCGCCTACGTGGCCGCCACCGCGCAGGCCGGGGACTGAAGGGACTGGTACGTGGCACGGCTGAAACGAATCGCGCCGGTGGAGACGCCCGAGTCGGCGCCCCGGTACGAATTGCGAGTGCACGGTCGCCGCCCGGGCGACACCGGGTATGAAATATGGCAGATGCCCGCGAGCGCGACGCCCCGCATAACGTCGCCGACGCGCGTCGCGGGCCTGCGGGGGCGCAACCTGGAGATCGTGGAACACCGGGTGCTGAAAAAGCTCGCCCAGGCCGGCGTGAAGCTTGGCCCCACGCAGAACCACGAAAGGCGCGGGTACCCTGTGACCGAAGACTTTGCGTTGACCCTCGGTCTGCTGTTCCGTGCGCTCGCCCCCATGCGCAGCCGCGATAGAATGCGCGCCGTGGCGGAAGGCATCGAGGCGATGGGCCGGGAGGAAGCCGCCTACTGGCTCGGCATGGCCATGCACCGGCCGTATCCTCGGCGGGTGTTGACGGCGCTGCGCGTGCTGTTGACTGAGCCGTACCGCAAGTCATTGCACACCGTCCCCAGTACCGGAACAGAGCGACGAGCTAAAGGACCCTGATCCATCTGTCCATGACTAATAACTGCTGAAGGTCGAGAAGATGATTAACGAAGTCTCAGTAAGCAATTTTCGTTGCTTTCGTGAGCAACAAACCGTGCGACTTGCGCCCCTGACGCTTCTGGTTGGGGAAAACAGCACCGGGAAGACATCGTTTATGGCCCTAGTTCGGGCGCTTTGGGGTCTTGCGTATCAAAGCATCGTACCGGATTTCAAAGCCCCCCCGTACGACCTCGGCAGCTTCGACGAGATTGCTCACCACCGTGGCGCATCAGGTGGTCGAGCGTCAGAGTTCTACGCTGGATTCCAAGCTCCAACCATACGGCGGTCACTGCGCGCAACACCGAGCGCTAGAAAACCTAGACGTTTTGAATTTGGGGTTACCTTTAGTAAACGGGGCACAGCCCCCTTTCCAATCACGCTCAAGCTATCTAATGGTGCAACGTGGGTAGAACGTCGTATTCAGGATAAGGATATTGTACAGCGATTCGGGACTCGTCGCGGAGCATGGGAAACCACGTATGCGCGCAGCTTTCCAGGAACCACAATTGACCGTAGCCGTTTTATCGTGTCGTTTGATTCACCACATTTATTGCATCGCATCTTAGAGGAAAATAACATAAATTTCATTGAAGGAACTGCGCCACCGTCAGAGAAGGACATTGATGAAATATGGAAATTATATCGTACGTTACGAACACCATTTCCTCGGACTAGCCAAATATTCGCGAGCGCTCCCGTCCGTTCGGTGCCCCGTCGTACCTATGACCCAGCGCCTGCCGAAACCGACCCTCAAGGTGAGTATGTGCCCATGTATCTTGCCAATATGTTTAGCGAGGAAATAGAACAGTGGAAGGAGTTGAAAACTCTCCTCGAACGATTTGGTAAAGCCGCGGGTCTTTTTGATGAGATACATATTCGGCGTCTCGGCAAGCGAGACAGCGAACCTTTCCAAGTGCAAGTTAGAAAATTTTCCGGTCGACTTAAAGGACCTAGAAGAAATCTGATTGATGTCGGATATGGCGTTAGTCAGTCATTACCATTGATTACTGAACTTATGAGACGAAATCGTCCTCCGATGTTTCTCCTACAGCAACCAGAGGTGCATCTGCATCCGAGTGCCCAGGCTGCCCTGGGGACGTTGTTGTGCGAAGTTGCCGAGCCGCGTCGGCAACTGCTTGTGGAGACTCATAGCGACCACATTCTTGATCGTGTGCGGATGGATGTTCGTGACGGATCTACAGCGCTCAAGCCTGAGGACGTGTCAATCCTATTTTTTGAACGTAATGAGTTGGATGTTCACATACACTCTCTTCGACTCGATAAACATGGAAATGTTCTCGATGCTCCGAGTACATATAGAAGTTTCTTCTTGGAGGAAACATCGAGATCACTTGGAATCTGATCTATGTGTGCGATTGTAGATGCCAACGGAGCTGGTGAAATATTCGGGAAAGACCAGAGTGAGGCCGGGAAAAAGTTTTTTCAATGGCTCGCAAAGGGGCAAGGCCATTTGGTTATCGGAGGCGAAATCACGCGGGAGCTTGACAAAACTCCTGCAAAATTACCAATACGGGAGCTTTTGCTTTCAGGGCGAGCCACCAGCAGTGACGACGCACTCGTAGACAAGGTAGCCGACCGAATTCGCTCGTCCTGCCGATCAAATGATGCCCATGTGATTGCGCTCGCTCAGGTATCCGGAGCAAGACTATTGTATTCGAATGATATTCGCCTGCATCAGGATTTCGGAGACTCGACTCTAGTCAACCGGCCGAAAGGCAGTGTTTACTCGACATATCTGTCACAGCGTTATAGCAAGCACCACAAACGCCTCCTGAGTAGGACCGACCTCTGCCGGGCGGCTGGATGATGCCGGCAATCGTCAATCGATATCCATGAACGATATACGCCTGATCGAACGCTGGCTGCCGATAGCCGAGATCGGTATAGAAAGCCTCCGTGAACGGACACCGATGACGCCTTTTCCCGCCCCTAATCGACTCCACGTCTGGTGGGCGCGACGTCCGCTGGTGGCGTCGCGAGCCGCCGTTCTTGCCTGCCTGCTCCCTGCGGACGCGGACCGGGACAAGTTTCTGCATGTGCTGGGCATCCACGGAGATCCGGTCGCAGCCAAGAAGCGTATCGCCATCGCGACTCGCAATGGTGAACGCCTGGGGGCTGCGGCATACGGATACTCGCGTGCGTTCGGGTATACCCCGCACAGTTCGGACAAGGACTGGCTGGCGAGGAATCTGTCAGTCGAAGCCTCGGTTCTCGACCCGACCGCGGGAGGCGGCAGCGTGCCGTTCGAAGCTGTACGCATGGGGTTCAACACTGTTGCTAATGACTTAAACCCCATTGCGGCGTTAATCGAGCGAGCCACGCTTGAATGGCCAACACAACACGGGGTTGGTCTCACCGAAATCGTTGAGGAACTCGGTGCCAAGTTAACGGCGGAAGTTCGCACGCGCCTCGCCAGCGTGTTTCCAGCTGAATCCTCGGACGACATGAGGCCGGACGGCTATCTCTGGGCGCGTACCATCACCTGCCCCTACTGCGAAGGGCTCGTGCCGCTGTCGCCGAACTGGCGGTTGGCGCCGGGCGGGACCGGTGTGCGGCTCAAGCCCGAGCTCGGCACCGGTCCAGGTTCCGAAAACCGGGTATGTTCGTTCGAGATTGTTGAATCGGCCAACGAACAATCCGACGGCACCGTGGCGCGTGGAGCCGGAACCTGTCCGTACCCGGACTGCGGACGCGTGATCGACGGCGATGAGATCAAGCGTCAAGCCCAAGGCGGCCGGATGGGAGAGCAACTCTATGCGGTCGTCTTCAAGAAGCGCGTCATAAAGATTCTCAAATCCGGGAAGCGTGGCAAGGACCGATGGGTTCGCGGTTACCGGGCGCCAAGGCCGGAGGACGACAACAGTGCGAAGATTGCTGCGAAACTTGCCGAAAAGCTGCCGGAGTGGGAAGCCTTCGACATCGTTCCGAGCGAGAAAATTCCCGACGGCAACAAGACAACGGAACCCCAGCGCTACGGGATGAACTCATGGCGCGACCTGTTCTCTCCGCGCCAATTCCTGTGTCACGGCACGAGCGTCGAGGTGTTCCGCCAACTGCTCGATGCCGACCGCGCGAACGGCAAGCTGAATGATATCCGGAAAGCAGCGTATGGCTATTTGGCGCTCTCGCTGGACAAGCTGCGAGATTACAACTCCCGCATGACACGTTGGCACGTCAATCGCCAGGTGATGGTCAACACTTTTGACCGCCACGACTTCTCATTCAAGTGGTCCTACGCCGAAATGGCCCCTCTCATCGTCGGACTCGGCTACGACTGGGCCATCGGACAGACCGCCAAATGTATCGACGAACTCGTCGCCCTGGTCCGTCCCGACGCGGCGGGTGCTCCCCCCGACCTCTTCACCACTCCCGAGGCAACCTACACCCCGCCACCAATTACCATCACCTGCAAGCCCGGCGACAGCCTCGACCACATCGAGGATGACAGCATCGACGCGGTCGTCATGGATCCACCCTACTACGACAACGTCATGTACGCGGAACTGTCGGACTTCTTCTACGTCTGGCTCAAGCGCACAGCCGGCCACGTCTTTCCCGAGTTGTTTCGCAGCCACCTCACCGACAAGGACAACGAGGCCGTGGCCAATCAGGCGAGGTTCAAGGGCCAGAAGGGCGCGAAGGCGCTCGCCGGAAGGGATTACCAGGAGCGAATGGCGTCAATATTCGCGGAGTGCCGCCGGGTGTTGAAGCCCGGGGGCATCATGACGCTGATGTTCACCCACAAGGCCACCGGCGCGTGGGACGCGCTCACCAAGGGGCTGATGGAGGCCGGCTTCGTCATCACCGCGTCGTGGCCGATCAACACCGAGGCCGAGGGCAGCCTGCACATCAAGAAAAAGGCGGCGGCGAAAAGCACTATCTTCCTGGTCTGCCGCCCACGCCCCTCCGCCGCGGGTTCCGGTGCAGGTGCGGATGCGCGTGTGGGCGCCGGCGCGGGTGCCGACGCAATGGTTCAGGACGCTTCCGCATCCTATGGAGAAGACCCGGCGACGATCTATTGGGAAGACGTGGAGCCCGTCGTCGCCCAAGCGGCGCGGTCGCGGGTCGGGGAATTCCAGGATGCCGGAATCACGGGCGTCGATCTGTACCTCGCCTCGTTCGGCCCCGCGCTCGAGGAGTTCTCGCGCCATTGGCCCGTGCGCCGAGGCACGCCGCGCGAACGGCCCGTGGAGCATCGGCGGAGGCGTCAGAAGGAATTATTCGCGGATGAGTGGGACCCCTACACGGCCACCCCGGAGGACGCGCTCGATGTGGCCCGGCGCGAGGTCAAGCGCTGGCGCCTGGAGCAACTCACCGATCTCAAGGCGAACGCCGACCTGGACGCCCCGACGGCTTTCTTCGTCCTCGCCTGGGACGCGTTCCGCGCACCCGCCTTTTCCTACGACGAGGCGTTGCGGCTTGCGCGGGCCGTCGGCGTGGATCTGGACCGGGAGATCGTCAATCGCCTCGCGCAGAAGAAGGGCCAGACGCTGCATCTGTGGGACAGCGCCCACCGCGCGGCCAAGGGAACGCTCGGACCGACCGACGGTTCGCGCGGCATGATCGACGCGATCCATCACGCGGCCCATCTGGGGCGCTCGCGCTCGCTGCAGGCGGCCCGGGAGCGCTTGGCCGACTCCGGCGTGGACGGCGACCCGCAGTTCTTCGCGTCATTGGAAGCCGTGCTTGAGGTTCTGCCGGTTTCCAAAGCCTTCACCGGCATCGAGATCGAGGGCGACATCGAGTCGGCGGGGGACGACTTCGAGGCGCTGTTGAATCTGGCCCGGCTCGCCTACCGGGAGCAGATCGACGAACCCAAGCAGCTCAAGCTCTGGCGGGACGACGCTGCCTGAGCCGATGCTTGCCGAGCGCCGCTGGAAACGCAAATACACGCGGGAAGACGGCGATCTTGTCCGGCTCTTCTACATTCCCGCCCTTGAGGACGCCGAACGCTACGACCGGTTGACCGGCTACTTCAGCGCCGGGGCGCTCGCCCTGGCGGCGCGCGGCATCGAGGGGCTGGTCCGCAACTCCGGTCGTATGCGGCTGCTGGTGGGCTGCACGCTGGAACCGGCCGAGATCGAGGCCATCCAGAAGGGCGAGTCGTTGCGCCGGCTCGTCGAGCGCCATCTGGAAAACGTGCCGCTGGCTCCGCCCGACCCGGAGTCTTCCGCCGCGCTGGAACTCCTCGCCTGGATGGTCGCGAGCGGCCATCTTGAGGTAAAGGTCGGGGTGCCTTGCGACTCCGAGGGTCGTCCGGTTCCCGACCAGGGCATCTTTCACGAAAAGGCCGGCGTCGTCGCGGACCGCGCCGGGGACCGGCTCGCGTGGAACGGCAGCCTCAACGAAACCGCCGCGGGTTGGCGGCGCAACTGGGAGAGCATCAACGTGTTCACCAGTTGGGGGCTGGACCCCCGGCGGGTCGACGAGGAGGAGGCCAACTTCGCGAGCCTTTGGGCCAACCGGAACCGCAGCGTCGCGGTTCTCGCCGTGCCGGACGCGGTTCGGCAGGACCTGATGCGATTCCGGCCCAGGGAAGGGGAACCGCCGGTGCGTCTGAAGGAACGTGGCGCGACTCGGGAAAAACCCTTGGATGCTTCCATGCCCAAGCCGAAGCGCGACCGGGACGACGCCGAACACCTCGGTCCGGATATGAGAAGCCGCGTCTGGTCCTTCATCGCCAAGGCACCGTCCCTGTCCGGCGGTGGAGCGCGGGTCGGCGAGGCGACCTCGGCCGTCATCCCCTGGGCACATCAGGTCCGGGCCTTCAACCGGCTCTACGGCCATTGGCCGCCGCGGTTGCTGATCGCCGACGAGGTGGGGCTCGGCAAGACCATCCAGGCGGGTCTGGTATTGCGTCAGGCATGGCTCGCGGGGCGGGCGAAGCGGATCCTCATCCTGGCGCCCAAGGCAGTGCTGCGGCAATGGCAGATCGAGTTGCGCGAGAAGTTCAACCTCAACTGGCCGATCTACGACGGCCACCGGCTTCGTTGGTATCCCTCGCCCGCGATGCGCGGCAAGGAGGAACGGCGGGTCGACGCGCGCCGGTGGCACGAGACGCCCGCCGTGATCGCGTCGAGCCATCTGATGCGGCGGCGGGACCGGGCCGCGGTACTGCTCGACGAAGCCGAAACCTGGGACATGGTGGTGCTCGACGAGGCCCACCACGCGCGCCGCGGCGCGGCGAGGAACGTCCACGAGGGCCGGCCCAACGCGCTTCTACGCCTGATGCGGAAACTGGCCAGCCAGACCGAGGGGCTGATCCTGCTCACGGCCACGCCCATGCAGCTCCATCCCATCGAGATATGGGACTTGCTGAACCTGCTGGGCCTGCCGGGCGAATGGGGCGAAAGGCCGTTCCTGGACTTTTTTGAAGATGTGGAGTCGCCCAATCCATCGGAAGCGGCCATGGAGCGCATCGCGGCGCTTTTTCGGGCCGTGGAGGCGCGCTACGGCGAGGTCGAGCAAGAGGACGCCGCGCGCGCGACAAGGTTATCGATGTTCAAGGCGCGCAAGGTTCTGCTGGCGTTGCGCGACCGGGCGAGCATCCCGCGCCGCCAACTGGAGACACCGGAGCGGATGGCGGCGGTGCAACTCGCCCGGGCGCACACGCCGGTCCGCCGGCTGGTCTCGCGGCACACTCGGGAACTGCTGCGCCGGTACGCGAGCGCCGGCGCGCTGACGGGCGCCATTGCCGAGCGGGACGTGCAGGACCGCTTCATCTCCATGACGTCCGGCGAACGGGCGCTCTACGGCGCGGTCGAGGACTACATCGTGGACACGTACAACCACGCGAGCAAATCCGAACGCACCGCGGTCGGATTCGTGCTGACAATCTACGGTCGCCGGCTGGCCAGCAGTTTTTTCGCGCTGCGCAAGACGCTGCGCCGGCATCTGGATGCGGTCATTGGCGACGAGAGTGGCAGCGGCGGCGGCAGCGGCAATGGCAACGGCGACCGGAAGGACGCTGGATCGGTAGATGGCGGGCGGGACGGTACCGGCCAGCGACACGGTGGGCGACAACCTGCCGGAGACCGGGGTGACCGCTGGGCAATCCTGGACGAAGACCTGCTCGACGACGAGATCGAGGTCGAGCGGATGGAAGCCGACGAGGCGGCTGACCGGGAACGCCAGGCGATGGCCGGGCTGGAAGCCAACGATATAAGGCAGTTGCTTGGAATGATCGACGCGCTGCCCCCCGACAGCAAGCTGGCGGAACTTCAGACCGTGCTCGGCGAACTGCGCGAGGCTGGCTTCGGGCAGACAATGGTATTCACCCAGTTCACCGACACCATGGACTTTCTGCGGGATTCCCTGCACGCCGGGGGTTCCTACGGTCTAATATGTTTCTCGGGACGTGGCGGCGAAATCCCGACGGTCGACGGCGGCTGGCGCGTGATTGACCGCGACGAGGTCAAGCGCCGCTTTCGCGACGGCGAGGCCGACCTGTTGCTGTGCACGGACGCCGCCGCCGAGGGGCTGAACTTCCAGTTCTGCGGCTCCCTGGTCAACTACGACATGCCCTGGAACCCCATGCGGGTCGAGCAGCGCATTGGACGGATCGACCGCGTCGGCCAGAAACACGACCGCATCCGCATCGTCAATTTGAATTACGAGGACACCATCGAAACCGATGTCTACCGCGCGCTGCGCGACCGCATCGGCCTGTTCGAAACGGTGGTCGGAAGGCTCCAGCCCATCCTCGCCCGATTGCCGGGCGCCATCGCCGACGCCGTGAGGACGGGTGACGCCACCGACGAGGCGAGGCGCGCCCGAGTGGTTGACAAGATCGAGCAGCAGGCGCGGGAGTCCGAGACCGGCGGATTCGACCTCGACGCCGTGCTCGAAGACGATATCGCGATGCCCGAGCGGCCCACCCCGGCAATGGAAATGCCGGACCTGGACCGCGTCATCGGCAATCCCGACCTGATGCCGCCGGGCACCGTCGTCGCCCCGCTTGGGCAACGGGAGTATTCGCTGCTCGCGCCGGGGATGAGCGAGGCCGTGCGCGTCACGACCGATCCCGCCTACTACGAGCAGCACGCCGAGAGTATGGAGCTTTGGTCGCCGGGGAATCCATTGTTCAAGGGGCCGGAGTTGGTTGCGGCGGTGGAAGACGACGTGAAGCAACAAACATTGGCGCGGATACTCGACCCGTAGGCGCCCAACTGTCGCGAACCGTGTCACGAGCCTCCGTCTTGGCGATCAAGGGGACATGACGCCCCGCTTTGTCCTTCGCTCATATTGCGCTCCACGCGCGGCGATATGGTCCGTCAACGAGGGTATGGGGGCGGTGTAGGCGTCGCCGCCGGCCTGTTCGAGCAACCCGGCCCGAACCGCCTGCGCGATCCGGGTTTCGGCTTCGTCCTCCGGTATCGACAATGCTTCCGAGACCTGGTGCGAGTCGATACCGACATGGCCCATGCCCTCCACCAACTTCGCCCAGTCGCGATAGTCCCGCCGTTTCAGGGCCGGGCAGGCGGCCAGGCGGTCGTCGTAATACCGCACCCGCTCTTGTTCGGCGTCGCGCAAGGCCGCTTTGAAGCCGTCATCGTCCAGGGCCCACCTTTCGGGACGGGCGCGGGCGGCCGCCGCCTTGAACACGTGGCTCATGTGCATCGGCCAGCCTTGGGTGACCTCGACCGTCTTGTCCGCCCACCGACCGAGGATGTCGTGGCCCTGTCCCGCGAGCGCGTGCAGGGCTTCGGCGGCCGCGGTTCGCGCGGCTGATTCCCGCAACCGCCCCACCGAATGGCGGCGGCCGCTTGCGAGCCGTGTCACACCGCACTCTCTCAGGGCGTCCAGCGTGTTGCCGAGACCCGCGCAGACCGGCAACACTTTCAGCCTGATTTTTCCCACGTGCATCGGCATGACGAAGTTGCCGGGTGTGCGGGCCACATCATTCAGTTCGCCTTGTGCCTCGTCGATCAACATGACAATGACTGGCGGGTCGCCGCCGTATTCGTGCAAGTTGTCGGCCAAGTTGTTCAACCGCTCGATTTCGCTCCGGGACGATGCGACGGTGTTGTCCACTTCACGCCCGAATTTCGCGCGGAACGATTCCACGCCCATCTCCAAATCCCACCTGGTTCGCCGTCCGCCACGAGTGCGGCTGACCGCCTCGGGGGCGATCCGCGCCAGCGTTGACGCGAACGCCGATGCGCGGGTCAGTTCGGCCGACCCGGCATCCATCGAGATGACCGGGGCGTCGGTTGCCATTATTGCGATCCGCGCCCGCAGTTGTTCCAGTATCTCGCTCTTGCCCGCCCCGGGCGCGCCGTGGACAACGGTGGTCAGGTTCGGCATCGGCCGCTTCGCGGCAATGAGCCGATCGAGTGATAACAGGGTCGATCGCATCACCTTTTCCCGGCCCGCGAATAACGGGTTGGGATGGTCTGTTTCCGCCCGGTCGTCGTGCTCGGCGAGGTATTCGCGGATCGCGGCGGTCCGCTCGGGCGATGGAGGCTTGAAGGTGTCCACGACAGTCAAGATAACACGGCGCGGGATCCCGCCGGCGCCGTGCGTCCGAGAGTGGCCGACCGCAATTGGCCACGCGTGTCCGTCCTTGGGGAACGAGGGTCTCGCGCATGGCGTGTGCCGTGCTGGGTCGCGCCGTGCTGGGTCGCGCCGCGCATGCGTACACCGACTCCGCGGGCTGGTAAAATCGCTTCCGTCGGCCGTTCGCGTTTGGGCGGCCGGAATTGACAGCACAGACCGCGTGAACAGCAAATCCAATGTCGTCCTGGTGGGTCCCATGGGTTCCGGAAAGACCGCTGTGGGCCGGCGGCTGGCCGGTTACCTGGACATGGAGTTCAAGGACAGCGACAGCGAGATCGAACGCCGCACCGGCGTGGACATCACGTTCATCTTCGACAAGGAGGGCGAGGCGGGATTCCGGACCCGGGAAAGCGCGGTGATCGCGGACCTGACCCGCCGCGAAAACGTGGTGCTGGCCACCGGCGGCGGTGCCATCGTGGACTCCGCCAGCCGCAGGTTGCTCAGCGGCTGCGGCACCGTCGTCTACTTAAAGACCGGCATCGACCTTCAATTGGAACGCACCCGGCACAGCAAGAACAGGCCGCTGCTCCGGAACGGGGACCCGGCGTCGGTACTGCAACGCCTGATGGAAGTCCGCGGACCCCTGTACGATGCAATGGCCGACATCGTGATCGCCACCGGGAACCGGAAAGTCGACAGCGTGGTTCGGGAGATCGGCGAACGATTGCGCGAACACGGCTTCACGCCATCGCCGGCCGACAGCGCCGCTGAACCGGCCGCTCCGGCGGATGGCCGATGAGACGGCCGGGCTGAGCGGCATGGATACCATTCGGGTTTCACTGGGCGAGCGCGGCTACCCCATCCACATCGGCCCCGGGCTGACCGGCGACCGCGACCTGCTGCGCGGCAGCGTCCCGGCACGGCAGGTGATGATCGTCACCAACGAGGTCGTCGCTCCGCTCTATCTGAGCCGGGTGGAGCAGTCCCTGGGGGCGGAACAGCAGCACCGCCTCGTCCTCCCGGACGGGGAAGGGGAGAAAAACCTGGCGACGCTGGGTGCGATCATCGATCGCCTGGTCGCGGAAGGGTTCCGCCGCGACGCCTGCCTGGTGGCGCTGGGAGGCGGCGTGATCGGCGATGTCACCGGGTTCGCGGCCGCCTGCTACCAGCGCGGCATCGCGTTCGTGCAGATTCCCACGACGCTGCTCGCGCAGGTCGATGCCTCGGTGGGCGGCAAGACCGCGGTGAACCACCCGCGGGCCAAGAACATGATCGGCGCGTTTCATCAGCCCATCGCGGTTCTCGCCGACACGGACACGCTTGCGACGCTGCCGCCGCGGGAGTTCGCCGCCGGGCTGGCGGAAGTCATCAAGCACGGCCTGATTCTCGACGAGGTGTTCCTGCTCTGGCTCGAGGAAAACATGGAAGCGATCCTCGCCCACGACGCCGGCGCGCTGGCCCACATCGTGCGGCGCAGTTGCGAGATCAAGGCCGACATCGTCGCCGAGGACGAACTGGAACTGGGTTGCCGCGCGCTGCTCAACCTGGGGCACACCTTCGGGCATGCGCTGGAGTCCCTGGGCGCGTACCGCGACTGGCTGCACGGCGAGGCCGTGGCCGTGGGAATCGCCATGGCCGCGCGGACGTCGAAGGCGCTGGGCAAGATCGGCGGCGAGGACTGCCGGCGCGTCGAGGCGCTGCTCAGCCGCGCGCGGCTGCCGATCACGCCCGGCGCCGGGATCGATACCGACGCCATGCTTCGGGTCATGAACCTGGACAAGAAGGCCGGGGCGAAGGGTCTGAGGATGATCCTGCTGGAGCGGCTCGGCGAAGCCGCGGTCGTGCCGGCGCCCGATGCGGCGCTGCTGCGGGAAGTGATCGACGCTCGCGCGGCGGCCCGCGGCCCGCTTGACACGGCACGTCGTGAAACGGCAACGGGGCGCCGCGAAAGCGCGTGAGTTTGCCAGTGGTGGAACCATCTCATAAGTTCGCATCGGCGCGTCTGACTTCGCGTCGATGCGAGACGCGGTCCCGCAACCGCTGATGCGGCCCGGAGAGATGGTTCCACCACTGGCTCCCTACGCGGCGACCGAGCAGAATTCCCGCGGTCGAATTCATTCCGAGGATCCCCCGAGCCATCGCAGCGAGTTCCAGCGCGACCGGGACCGCATCATCCACTCGGCTTCCTTCCGGCGCCTCGTCTACAAGACCCAGGTGTTCGTCAATCACGAGGGCGACCACTACCGCACCCGGCTGACCCACTCCCTGGAAGTGGCGCAGATCGCCCGCAGCGTCGCGCGCTCGCTGCATCTCAACGAAGACCTGGCCGAGGCGATCAGCCTCGCGCACGATCTGGGCCATACGCCATTCGGGCACGCGGGTCAGGATGCCCTCGACCGCTGCATGAAGGCGTACGGCGGTTTCGAGCACAATCTCCAGTCCCTGCGGGTGGTCGACCGCCTGGAGCAACGCTACGCGGCGTTTCGCGGCCTGAACCTGACCTTTGAAGCCCGTGAGGGCATTCTGAAGCACTGTTCCGCCGAAAACGCCCGCAAGCTGGGCAACCTGGGGCGGCATGTTCTCGCGCGGCGCCAGCCCGGACTCGAAGCCCAGTTGGCGAACCTGGCCGACGAGATCGCCTACAACACGCACGACGTGGACGATGGCCTTCGCTCGGGATTGATCCGGCTCGAGGACCTGCGGGAGGTCGCGTTCGTGGACGAGACGTTGCGCACGGTCGAGCGGCGCTATCCGGGCATGGGGCCGCGGCAGAGAAACTTCGAAGTGGGGCGCGAGATGATCGGCGCGCTGGTCTCGGACCTCATCGACACCAGCGACAGGCGGCTTGGGGATATCTCGCCGGGCAGCATCGAGGCCGTGCGCGGTCACGCGACGCGGTTCATCGGGTTCAGCCCGCCCTACGCCCGGGCCCAGAGGGAACTGAAGGCGTTTCTGCGAAAGCGGCTCTACCGTCATCCGAAGGTGCGCGGCATGAGCGACCGGGCCGAGCAGATCGTCGCGGCGCTGTTTTCGGCCTTCCGCGAGGATTTCGAGCGAATGCCCGCCGAGCACGCCCGGCTCGCGCGGGAAGCCGACAGGGCGGGCGGAACCCCGGAATCGGCCCGGGTCGTCGCCGACTATATCGCGGGCATGACCGACAGGTACGCCCAGCAGGCCCACGCGGCGCTCGGCGGATGCAACACGCGGCCAAAAGATGGAGAATGCCCGCCGTGACCGAAGACATCGTTTCCCGCCCCCCCATCCCGCCGGGCCAGCGCCTGATCGTCGCTCTCGACGTGCCCGGAGCCGACGCCGCCCGAGCCCTGGTCCGGGAACTCGGCGACGCCGTCGGGTTCTACAAGATCGGCCTGGAGCTGATGGCTTCGGGTGGCTACTTCGAATTGCTGGACTGGCTGCTTGCCAAAGACAAGCGGGTCTTCGCGGACCTCAAGTTCTACGATATCCCGGCGACGGTCGCCGCGGCGGTCAGGCAGATGGCGCGCCGCGGCGCTTCCTTCCTGACGATTCAGGGCGACCGGGCCATCATCGAGGCGGCCGCGTCGCAGAAGGGTGAAATGGAGATTCTCGCGGTCACCGTCCTCACCAGCATCGGGCGCGAAGATCTTCGTGACATGGGGATCTCGATGGAGGTCGAAAGCCTGGTCCTGCAGCGCGCGGGGATCGCTGTTGCGGCGGGCGCCGACGGACTCATCGCCTCGGGTCTCGAAGCCGCCGCGCTCCGCACCGAACTCGGGCCCGTGCCACGGATCGTGACCCCGGGAGTACGGCCCGCGGGAGCCGCTGCCGCTGACGATCAGAAGCGCGTCGTAACGCCGGCCGGAGCCCTCGCAAGCGGTGCCGACCATATCGTGATGGGCCGGCCGATTCGCAGTGCGCCGAGCCCGCGTCAGGCGGCGGAGGCCGTGCAGGCGGAGATCGCAGCCGCATTGCGATGAATGCCGCCGAAGCGGTCATGGCACGCCGTCTGGCGCGGATGCGCTGGACCGCCACCGGCCTTCTCCTCGCCATGGCGGCATTGTTCGTGGCGGCGGGCCTGCTTCTGCCCCGTTATCCATGGTTGGGACTCGTCCAGGCGTTCGCCGAAGCCGGGCTCATCGGCGCGCTGGCGGACTGGTTCGCGGTCACGGCCCTGTTCCGCCATCCGCTGGGGTTGCCGGTACCCCATACCGCCATCGTGCCCACGCGCAAGGACGAGATCGGCCGCATGCTGGCGGATTTCATCCGCGACCATTTCCTGGTCAGGGAAACGGTGGCGGCGCGCCTGGAAGGGGTGGACCTGGCCGCGCGCGTCGGCGCGTGGCTCGAGGAAGAGGACCATGCCCGCAACCTGGGTCGGGACATCAGCGTCGCGCTGGTGTGGTTGCTGAATGCGACCGACAGCGCCCAGTTGCGAAACGCCCTGCGGGAGATATTGGGCACGGCGCTGGAGCGGGCGCCGCTCTCCTCGGCATTGCAGGCCGCGCTGGACATGGTGTCTTCGGGCGAGCACTCGCAGGCGGTTGTGGATCGACTGGTGCAATTCGGCCGCGAACAACTGGAGCAAAACAGGGACACCATTCGCGAACGCATCGAGGAGCGCAGCCCCTGGTGGCTGCCGAACTTCGTCGACAGGCAAATCTACGACCAACTGATCGGTGAATTGCAGCGCATCCTGGATGAGATCGGCGACGACGTCGATCATCCGGCCCGGTCCCGGTTCAACACCTGGCTCGCGGAGGTTCGCGCGGCGATGGGCGATGACCCGGAAATCGGGCGGCGGGGCAGGGCGCTCAAGGACGAATTCCTCGATCACCCCGCCGTGCGGGACTACTTTCATGACGTGTGGGAGACGGCGCGGGAGTTCCTGGTGGCCTCATTGCGCGACCCGCAGTCCCTCAGCCGGCTGGCGATCGACGGGGAACTGCGGGGCATCGGCCACGGACTTCGCGAGGACGGGGAGGTCAATCGGCAGGTGAACCGCTGGCTGCGAAACCTGATCCTGTACCTCGTGGACAACTACCGCCAGCCCCTGAGCGCCTTCATCTCCGAGACCGTCGAACAGTGGGATCCCGCCGCCACGTCGGACCGGATCGAACTCTACATCGGCCGGGACCTGCAGTTCATCCGCATCAACGGCACCCTGGTGGGCGGGCTGGTGGGAGTCGCGATCTACCTGCTCTGGGGCCTGGCCGGCTGATCCGAATAACCCTTGCGCGGGCTATTGTTCACCCGGGGGATCGCCGGTGAGCAGGAATTCGATGCTGGCCTTGATCTCGCCGAATTCTCTGGCCGCTTCCACGCGGTGTTCGGTGAGCGCCTCCTCCAGGCGATCGAATTCCATGGCCGCTTCCACCCGGTGCTCGGTTAACGCGTCCTCCAGCCGGTCAATGCGGTTTCCGTTCACGCGCTGAACGTTCAGAATCAGCCCGGCGAGAATGACGCCGATGCCGATCAGCCATCGCACTTCTTCTTTCATGCCCGCAATCTAGCACACCGATGTCCGGCCCGGCATCGCCCGAAACTGGCCTGATCGTCGAGAAAGGCGGTTTCGTGCGATGAGCCCGCTATTCTCGCAGCTCGCGCCGGAGGATCTTGCCGACGTTGGTCTTGGGCAGGTCGTCCCGGAACACCACTTCCCTGGGAATCTTGTAGCGCGTCAGGTTTTCGCGGCAGTGCGCAATGACATCGTCGACCGTCAGCGCCGGATCTTTCCTGACCACGAACAACCTGACCGCCTCGCCAGACTGCTCGTGGGGGATGCCGATCGCGGCGGCTTCCAGCACGCCCGGGTGGGCGGTCGCGACATCCTCGACCTCGTTCGGATAGACGTTGAACCCGGAGACGATGATCATGTCCTTCTTGCGATCCTCGATATAGAAGAATCCGTCCTCGTCCATGCGGCCGATGTCCCCGGTCCGCAGCCAGCCGTCCTCGGACAGAATCTCCGCCGTCGCCCCGGGCCGCTGCCAGTACCCGCGCATGACCTGGGGGCCGCTGACGCAGATCTCGCCGATTTCGCCTGTGGCCAGGGTGTTGCCGTCGTCATCGCGGATCTCCACATCCGTGGAGGGGATCGGCAGGCCCACGGAGCCATTGAACTCCCGTCCGTCGAGCGGATTGGCGGTGACAACGGGCGAGGTTTCCGTCAACCCGTATCCCTGGCACAGGTTCTGGCCGGTGAGGGCCTTCCATCGCGCGGCGACATCGCTCTGAACGGCCATGCCGCCGCCCAGGCAGATTCTCAGCTTGCTGAAGTCAAGCTCCCTGAAGTCGGGGGACTCCAGCAGCGCCGCGAACAGCGTGTTGACGCCCGTGACGAGCGTTACGGGCTCGCGCGCCAGATCCTTGATGAAGCCCGGCAGGTCCCTCGGGTTGGTGATCAGCATGTCGTGGCCGCCGAGTTCGAAGAACAGGAACAGGTTCACCGTGAGCGCGAAGATGTGATACAGGGGTAGCGGAGCCGCGCCGATGTCCCCGGGGCCGCTCAGATACGGCTTCGACCAGGCCGAGATCTGGAGAATGTTGGCGACCATGTTCCGGTGGGTGAGCACCGCGCCCTTGGCCACGCCGGTGGTGCCGCCGGTGTACTGCAGGAACGCGATGTCGTCGCCCCCCACCTCCACGTCCTCGCAGGTTGCGCGCCGCCCCTGCGCAAGCGCCGCGCGGTAGCGCACCGCGTCGGCGATGTTCCAGCGCGGAATGAGCTTCTTGACGTGGCGGACCACGAGGTTGACGAGCAGACGCTTGAGCGTCGGGTAATGATCCCCGATTTCGGTGACGATCACCGTCTCCACGGCCGTGTCCTGTACGACCTGTTCCACGGTATGCGCGAAATTCTCCAGTACCAGGATGGCCCGGGCGCCGCTGTCCCTGAGCTGATGATCGAGTTCCCGCGGTGTATAGAGCGGGTTGACGTTGACCACGGCGAGGCCGGCCCGGAGCGCGGCAAACACCGCCACGGGATACTGGAGGAGGTTGGGCATCATGATGGCGACGCGGTCGCCGCGCCGCAGCCCCCGGGCTTGCAGGAAGGCCGCGAAGTCCCGGCTCAGTTCGTCCATCTGCGCGTAACTGAGCCGCGTGCCCGCGTTGGAGAAGGCCGGCAGCGGCGCGAACCGCTCGAAGCTGCGTTCCAGCAGCGCCTTCAGCGATGCGTAATCGTCGATGTCGATCTCGGCGGGGACGCCCTCCGGGTAGGCGTTCAGCCAGGGTCTGTTGTCGTTCGAGGTCATGATTGCAGTGCTCCTTGCGTGCGGCGCCGGCACCCGGAGGGCGCCGATGCGCAATGTTCAGGCGGTTCCGGCGCCGGGTCCGCGCGGCTCAAAGCAGGTCGGCCAGCACGGGCCAGACGTTGTCCAGCATGACCGCGTTGCCGCCGGCATTGGGATGGATTCCGTCCGGTTGCATCAGGCTGGAGTTCAGCGCGACATCCTCGAGGAGGAAACCCACCAACGGGATATCGAACTGTTCGGCGAGTTCGGTGTACGTCCGCGAAAACTCCCCGGCATAGGCCGGACCGTAGTTCGGCGGTATCTGCATTCCGGCCAGCACCGGTGTGGCTCCGCTGGCGAGGACCAGTTCGATCATCTGCAGAAGATTGCCGCGCAGGCTTGCCACCGGTTGGCCGCGCAGACCGTCGTTGCCGCCCAGCTCGAGGATGACGATGGATGGACTGTGCGCCTCGAGAAGCGCGGGCAGGCGGGCCAGTCCGCCGGAGGTGGTGTCACCCGAGATACTGGCATTGACCACCTCATATCCGTACCCTTCGCCACGAAGTCGTTGCTGCAGCATGGCGACCCAGGAGTGTTCGTCCCGACCCAGGCCGTAGCCGCTGCTCAGCGAATCGCCGAGGACGACGATGGGTCCGCTCCCGGCGGCGCGAGCAACGCACAGCACGGCGGCACAGGCAACAAGCACTGACGCTACACGATAGTACACGGACATATTGGCCAACATGATCGAACAGAACTCGTTATTGACGGCGCGGGCCCTGACCAAAAAGGTTACCAGTCCCGAGGGGGAGTTGACCATCCTGAATGACGCCCACCTGACGGTGAACCGGGGCGAGACGGCCGCGGTGGTCGGCCCCTCCGGCGCGGGCAAGTCGACGCTTCTGGCGCTGCTGGCGGGACTCGACGAACCGACGTCGGGTCAGGTGTGGCTGAATGGCGTCGAAGTGACCAACCTCGACGAGGACGGACGGGCCAGGCTCCGGAGCCGTCACGTGGGCTTCGTTTTCCAGTCGTTTCACCTGCTTCCGTCCCTCACGGCATTTGAGAATGTGCTGTTGCCGCTGGAACTGGGCGGTGTCCCGGACCAGACCGGCCGCGCCACGGAGGCGCTGGGCCGGGTCGGTCTGGACGAGCGTCTGCATCACTATCCCAGGCAGTTGTCCGGCGGCGAGAAGCAACGTGTCGCCATTGCCCGGGCCTTTGTCACCGAGCCATCGCTCCTGTTCGCCGACGAACCCACCGGGAATCTGGACAACGTGACCGGAGAACGCGTCCTGGATCTGCTGTTCGAGCTCAATGCCGCGGCGAACACGACCCTGGTCCTGGTGACGCACGATCTGGTTGCGGCGCGCAAGTGCGATCGCGTGTTCGAGTTGGCCGCGGGGCGCATTGTGCGCACGGTCACCGCCGGGGAGGCGGGCTGATCCGGGTCATCCGGTCGTCTGCATCCCGTGGGCAATACCGTAGATGCTGACCACCAGCGGCTGCAGCACCGAGTCATCCCGCCGCCCGCTCCGCCGCCAGCGCTTGAGCAGGTCCACCTGCAGCAGGCTCATCGGATCCACATAGGGGTTGCGTAACCGAATCGCGCGGCGCAGCGTTCTCGAATTCTGCAGCAGTTCGCCCTGGTCGGTGAGTTCCATCACCAGGTCCGCGCAGCGTTCGAATTCGTCGCGAATGACCGGGAAGAACATTTCGTGCAGGGGGCCGGCGAGCCGCGAGTAGCGCTCCGATACCGTGAGGTCCGCCTTGCCCATCACGAGTTCGGTATCGGTGATGAGCACGCGAAAGAAGTTCAGATCGGCGTACATGTCGCGCAGCGCGTCGACACCGTGTTTCCGGGCCGCGTGTTCAAGCCCGGCCCCCAGGCCGAACCACCCCGGAAGGTAGGCGCGGTTCTGCGTCCAGGCGAACAGCCAGGGATTGGCCCGGGGTTCGTTCGTGCCGTATAGGTGTTCCTCAACCCCGGGACGCGAGCCCATGCCCAGCCGCTCGATCACGTCGATGGGCGTGGCCGCCCTGAAATAGGTATTGAACTCGGCGCGGTCGAACACCGTTTCCTTGTAGGCCTGCCGGCTGGTCGCCGCGATTTCTCCCATGATGGTTCGCCAGCGCTCTTCCGATGGCGCGGGCGCGTGGTCGCCGACGGTGGCCCAGAGCAACGAACCGACGCTTCGCTTGAGCGAGCGCATGGCGATGCCGCGCAAGCCGTACTTCGCGTTGATCATGTCGCCTTGCTCGGTGATGCGCAGCCGGCCGGTGACCGCGCCCGCCGGCGAAGCCATGAGCGCCTTGTCGAGCGGGCCGCCGCCGCGGCTCAGCGTGCTGCCGCGCCCGTGAAACAGGGTCAGCGCGATTCCGAAGCGTTTGAACGTGTTCACAAGGTCGCGTTGGGCGTTCTGCAGGGTCCAGCGCGCCGGGGCGACACCGCCGTCCCTGTTGCTGTCCGAAAAGCCCACCATGACCATCTGCCGGGAACCGCGATGCCGCAGATGGGCGCGATAGCTCTCATCCTGCAGCAGGTGATCGAGGATGGCGGAAGAACTCTCCAGGTCCTCGACGGTCTCGAACAACGGCGCCATATCCAGCGGCACGGGCAACCCCTTCGTGCCCAGGTCGCCCCAGCGGGCCAGCAACAGCACCGAGAGCACGTCGTCCGCGCCGTGAGTCATGCTGACGATATAGGGGCCGATGGACCGGGCGCCGTACTTGCGGCGGCAGTGGGCGATGGTCTGGAATACGGCCAGCGTCCGCCGCGCGTCGGACGACAGCCGGCCCACGGGTGACTCGCGCCGTTCCAGGGCCGCCTGCAGGCGCGCCGTGCGCTCCTCGATCGACGCGTCGAGCCAACCTTCTTCCTGCAGCCCTTCGGCTACGGCGCGCCGGTGAACCAGCGCGTTCTGACGGATATCGAGCGTGGCGATGTGAAATCCGAAGGTGTCCGCGCGCCGACGTAACCTTTGAGTTGCGAACAGGCCGGAATTGGTCCCCTTGTTGGCGCGCAGGCTGTCGGCAAGGATGTCGATATCGTCAATGAATTCATCCGGCGATTCGTACGGAAACGCGCTGTCCTCATGGGTGGCGCGCAAGCGGGCGGCCATCAGCGCGAGAAACACCCGATAGGGCATTCCCCGGTGCCGGGCCGGAATGGCGTGCGCCGCATGGGGAAAGTGTCCGGAATAAAACTCGCTGCGGGCGCGCAGCGTTTCGGAAACCTCGACCCGGCTCTCGCTTTGGCTCAGATGCCTTGCCAGCGACCCGCACTCCCGGTGGTAGAGATTCAGCACCAGGGCCTTTTGCCGCGCGAGTGTCCCGCGGATGGTCTTGGCGGTCACCACCGGGTTGTCGTCCATGTCGCCGCCCGCCCATGACCCGAACCTCACCATGGTGGGCAATTGCGGCGGTTCGACCATGGAAGGAAACGCGTCTTTCACCGTTTCGGCAAGCTGCTCGTAGAACGGCGGGATGATGCGGTACAGAATGTCGGTCAGGAAGAACAGGATGTGTTCCGCCTCGTCGCTCACCCGCACGCGTTCCCGCGGGTGTTCCTCGGTCTGCCAGCTCGTGGTGATATTCATGCGGATCCGGCCCAGCAGGGCCTTCTCCTCCTGGGGCGTCAGGTACGGATCGAGCATCTGGATCAGGTACTTGGCGACGTTCTGCTGGTGAGACAGCAGGGTGCGGCGCGTCACTTCCATGGGATGCGCGGTGAACACGGGTTCAACCGACAGGCCCGCCAACGCCTCAAGGACCGTGTCGGCGCCGACCCCCCTGTCCTTGAGCCGCGCCAGAAGGTCTTCGAACCCGCGGGGCTGGGGTGTTGCCGCGTCCTTCAGATAGGCCCTTCGCCGACGGATCCTGTGCACCTTTTCGGCCATGTTGACCATCTGAAAGTAGGTGGAAAACGCACGAATGAACTCGGTGGCGGTGCCGGGGTCCATCGATGCCAGCAGTCGCTGGAGCTTTTCCAGCGACTTTGCGTCGCCCTCCCGGTGAGCGATGGATATCCGGCGGGCTGACTCGACCAGGTCGAAGAGCGCTTCGCCGCCCTGTTCCCTGACGACCTCTCCGACCAGTTCTCCGAGGCGGTGGACGTCGTGCCGGAGGGCCTGATCCTTCTCGGGGAAGAAGATATCCGCGCGGCGCACGGTCGGTGAAGAGCGGATAGGCATCGAAGTCACTCCGTGGCCCGCATTGTAACGCAACGACCATGGTTCACCGCGTGGGTTGCGGTGGGCGTGCGCGAACAGCGCTTTCTCGCTCAATCTCGCCCGCCATCCCTGGCGGGCTCGAATCGGGGGGCGTTTTCTGTGTGCGCGGACAGCGCTTGCGCACTAAAGCTCACCCGCCATCCCTGGCGGGCTCGCATCGGGGCGCGTCGCTCCTGGCCATCCCTGGCCCCGCGCCGCGCCACGACGTGCGCAAGCGCTGTCCGCGCACACAGAAAACGCCTTTTGGTGCGCTATGGGCGTTAGCGGTAGCCGCGGGCCTGGAGTTCGAACAGGCGGGCGTAGAGGCCGTTGAGGTTGAGGAGGCTTTCGTGGCTGCCGGTTTCGACCACCTGGCCGTCGTCCATGACGATGATCTGTTCCGCGCGTCGCACGGTGGAGAAGCGGTGCGAGATGAGGATCGCGATCTTGCCGGCGGTCATGGACTGGAAGTGGTCGAAGATATCGGCTTCGGATTGCGCGTCCATGGAGGCGGTGGGTTCGTCGAGTACCAGCACGTCGGCGCCGCTGCGCATGAAGGCGCGCGACAGGGCGATGCGCTGCCATTCGCCGCCGGACAGTTCCTGGCCGTCGTTGAACCAGCGGCCGAGCTGGGTGTGGTAGCCGTCCTCCATCCGTTCGATGAAGGCCGCGGACTGGCCCTTGGCGGCGGCGTCGGTCCAACGTTGCTGATCCCACAGGTGCTCCACGTCGCCGGCGCCGATGTTTTCGCCGACCTTGAGCTGGTAGCGGTTGAAGTCCTGGAAGATGATTCCGAACGCCCCTCGCAGGTGCGCCGGGTCCCAGTCCCCGAGATCCCGTCCCTGGAAGCGGATCGCGCCGCTCGCGGGCGAATACAGCCCCGCCATCAGCTTGATCAGCGTCGTCTTTCCGGATCCGTTCATGCCCACGATGGCGACGCTCTGGCCGCTGCGGATAGTGAGGTTGACGTTGCTCAGCGCCGGAAACCTCGCGCCGGGATAGGTGAAACTGACGTCGGTGAGTTCCAGGCCGGCGTCGGGGTCGGGGCCCGCCAGCGCCGTGCCTTCCCGTTGCGTCGACTCCTGTTCCAGATATTCGTACAGGTTGGAGAGGTACAGGTTGTCCTCGTACATGCCGCCGATGGCCGTCAGCATGGAACTGACCGATGCCTGTCCCTGCTTGAAGACCAGCAGGTACATGGTCATGTCGCCCAGCGAGATGGCGCCCTGGACGGTGGCGATCGCGATCCAGGCGTAGGCGCCGTAGAACGCCGCGTTGCCGAATACGCCCAGCGCGAAGCCCCAACTGTCCCGGCGGATGGCCAGCGAGCGGTCTTCCTTGTAGAGGTCGCGGAAGATGCTCCGGTAGCGGTTCAGGAGTTCCCGGCCCAGTCCGAAGAGTTTGACCTCCTTGGCGTGGTCCTCGCGGGCCAGCACCATTTCCAAGTACATGAGCATGCGCCGTTGCGGCGAGCGCCAGCGGAATATCCGGAACCGCTCGCCCGAGAAGTTGGCCTCAGCGATGAAGGACGGCAGGCCGGCGGCCAGCAGAATCAGCACCGCCCACGGGGAAAACTGCACCAGCAGGCCGCCATAACTCAACAGGGAGATGCTGTGCTGGGCCAGTCCGAAGGTCCGGTTCACCAGGCTCAGGGGGCGGCTGGAGGCCTCCTGCCGGGCGCGATTCAGCTTGTCGTAGAATTCCGAGTCCTCGAACTGCGCCAGCTCCAGCGTCAGGGCCTTTTCCAGGATCAGCACGTTGACCCGCTGGCTGATCAGCACCCGCAGCAACGCCTGGGAGAACCCGATCCCCCGTTGCACCCCGGTCATGGACGCGACCAGCAGCCCTTCCACCAGCACCCACAGCAGAACATCCCCGTAGACGACCTCTCCCCCCAGCCTGGCCACGTCTATCTGCGCCACCACGGCATCGACGATCAGCTTGCCCACATACGCTATACCCGCGGGCAGCACCCCCGCGGTCACCGTGAGCAATGCCAGCGCGATGGTCAGGCCCTTGTGCGTGGACCAGACCAGCCCCACCGCCCGGCGGCTGTAGCGGAAGACGCCCAGGTAGCTCTGCGGAGTCACCGACGGATTGGCGGATTGTCTAAGCATTCAGCAAGGATCCAACAAGGGGTGGTGGAAAGTCTGCGGTGATCCAGCCGGTTGGCAGCCTGCTAGGAGTTTTCGCAGCGGGCTCGCCGCGCTGACGCGCAGGGAACCTTGTCCACGCACGCGACGCGGGAGCGCCGCATTATGTTAAATGGCACCAACGTAACCTATTGAAATAACAGGAGTCTGAATTTAGTTCCATGGAAGCTTGCGCCGTGGGAATTCACGGCTGCAAATCCGCTCCCGTCCGTCCCTTCGCCCGCTCGATTTCGTCAAATATGACCCGATATTCTCCCCGATCGACCGGCCGAAGGGACGGCGATGGCGAATTTTCGCTTTCGCGAATTCCTGCGGCGCAAGCCCCTAGCGTCGGGACTTGCAAACCGAGTGTCAAGCATGCGCCACCCGGCTCGTCAAGAACGACTGTCCGCGCACGCCCGCGCCCTCGCCCTCGCCCCAAGAACCGACATGCGGCGTCGACCGGGCTGGCGACCAGCCCCATACCGTGCTATTAGGTGTAACGAATCCGGCGGAGACCTGTATACGTGCCTCCCTTACCAGACGGTCACACCATTTTCGTGCTCGGGCTGACGGCCCTCGCCCTGTTCCTGTTCACACGTGACCGGCTCCCGCTGGAAGCGTCCAGCCTGGCAATCCTGGTCATCCTGATACTCAGCTTCCAGCTCTTCCCGTACGACGCTCACGGCGAGGTGGTTGGGACCGAGCACTTCCTGCTTGGATTCGGCCACGAGGCCCTGATCACCATCTGCGCCCTCATGATCATGGGCAAGGGCCTTGAGGTCACCGGCGCCCTGCGGCCCGTGGCGACGTTCCTGGCCAAGGCATGGATGGCGCGGCCCCTTCTGGCCAGCCTGGCCACGCTGGTGGCCAGTGGAGTGCTCAGCGCGTTCCTCAACAACACGCCCATCGTGGTGATGCTGCTGCCCATGCTGGTGGGCGTGGCCGTTCGCAACAAGTTCGCGCCGTCGGCCATCCTGATGCCCATGGGGCTTGCCACCCTGGTGGGTGGAATGGCGACGACCATCGGCACCTCCACCAACCTGCTGGTGGTCGCGATCGCCCAGGACCAGGGCCTCGAGCGCTTCAACATGTTCGATTTCGCGCTGCCGGCCGTCATTGTCGGGAGTTTCGGTATGGTGTTTCTGTGGCTGGTTGCGCCCAGGCTGCTGCCCGAGCGCAAGCCGCCCATGTCGGATACCGCGCCCCGGGTCTTCAACGCCGTCCTGCACATCCACGCGGACAGTGCCGCTTGCGGACTATCGTTCGCGGAATGCCTGGCGCTGACCGACAACGACATGCGAGTGGATCGAATCGAGCGGGGCGAGGACCTTTCCGTCGCCAGGCTGCCGTCGGTAGGGATTCGCGAAGGCGACCGGCTGGTGGTGCGCGATACGCCGGAACGCCTGAAGCGCTATGAGGCACAACTGCGCGCAACCCTTCATCGGGAAGCAACGTCCGCCGAGGTCGGCGAAGAGCCGCAACACCTGGCCCAGCTCGTCGTTACCCGGGACTCGAAGCTCTACCGCGCGAGCCTGCTGGGCATCCGTTTCGCCCAGCGCACGGGGCTGCTGCCGCTGGCGCTGCATCGGGCGCGCGACCCGGAGCTGGAGGAATTCGTCAGCGATATCGGCTCGGTTTCATTGCGCTCGGGCGACGTGCTGCTGGTGCAGGGCACGGCGGGTCAACTGGCCCAACTCAAGCGCACCGGAACGGCGCTGGTGCTCGACGGCACCACCGATCTGCCGCGAACCCATCGGGCGCCGCGGGCCATGCTCATCATGGGGCTGGTCATCCTCGCCGCGGCCACCGGCGTGCTGCCCATCGAGGCCGCCGCGGTCGCGGGCGTGGGGCTCATGCTGGGGAGCCGTTGCCTGCGCTGGGGCGACGCCTCGGGCGCGCTCTCCCCCACCGTCATCATGATCATCGTGGCCAGCCTCGCCCTGGGGGTGGCGATGATCGAGACGGATGGGGCGCTGTATCTCGCCCAGGTGCTCGTGCAACTGGTGGAAGGACTCCCCACGCCGCTGATCCTCAGTTGCCTGATGCTGGTCATGGCGATTCTCACGAACATCATCTCCAACAACGCCACGGGCGTGATCGGCGCGCCGGTGGCGATCCAGATCGCGAACGAGCTGGGGTCGGCGCCGGAGCCCTTCGTGCTCGCGGTAATTTTCGGCGCCAACATGAGCTACGTGACGCCCTACGGGTACAAGACCAATATCCTTCTGATGTCCGCCGGCGGCTACAAGGCGACCGACTTCGTGCGCGCCGGCCTGCCGCTGATGTTCCTGATGTGGGTCGGCTATTCCATTGTGTTGCCGCTGCTCTACGATTTGTGATGGCGGAGGCAAGGGGAAATTGAGCGCATAAAGGAAATCCAATCCCGTATTGAGTTGTCCTTGGACTGACTGATTTCAGTCACGATGGCCTCCGCCTGTCCGCCCTCGAGGCCCGATGCCTTGCGGTTGCGCGCGGCACTCAGTGTATCGAATCCTGCTTCGGCCATGGTCATTTTTCCAAGTGTTGTGTCGAGAGCGGCTCATTGCGCTTTGCTGCGCCGCCTGGGCCAAGCGAATTCCTGCCGGTGGAATGCGAAGCGCCCCCGACGGATGTGGTCGCGTCAATAAACCAAATGGCCCACCATGGTGAAGGTCGTTATCATATGACCAGAATATTGATCCTGCGAAATTCGCATGGGCGGTCTCGACGCTGCGGCACCGCGTGTGGCGGGTTCGCGATTCGAAACGATGGTCGAGGTGTCCTTTGTCGTCCTTTTGCCGAACCGCGACGACTTTGACCGGGCTTGGGGCTGGTTCGGGCATTTCGAAACCGGTCTCCGGGCTGCGGATGCGCAGCGCCTCGCCATCACCGGCAATCGTGGCGCGAATGCGGTCCACAGCTTGGACAAGAAGATGATCGTGGCGAGCAAGGTGCCCGGCTTTTCGTCGAGCATGGGAGCCCTTCCGGGATACGGCGGTTGATGGCATCCAAGAGCGAACATCCACCCATTCGTGACGGGCAAATCCTCACCGGCCCGCTGTTCAGCGAGCCGATGCGGGTGGAGACCATGCGCCCCAACGGGTCGGATTCGTGGGCTGCGGGCCTGGTCGGAACGCAAACGGAACGTTTCCGAAGGGTCGCACTTACCTCAAACGACATCGCGGGCCTCACGATCACCGACTCCACCCTCTCCTACAGCGGAGACGGGCGGCTGCTCAGGCTGGGCTTGGAGGCCTACGCGCTTGGCATTGCCCATGAGTTCGATCCCTACTTCGGGCTGTCGATCTCCCGCGTCGACCCCCTCCCACATCAGCTCGAGGCCGTGTACGGGCACCTGCTCAAACTCTCCACCGTGCGGTTTCTCCTCGCCGACGACGCCGGCGCCGGCAAGACCATCATGGCCGGGCTGCTGGTGCGCGAACTCATGCTCCGCGGATTGTCGGAACGGATCCTCGTGGTCTGCCCCGCCAACCTGACCTTCCAGTGGCAACGGGAGCTTCGCGAGAAGTTCGACGAGAAGTTTCTTGTCCTGAAGGGCAGCGATATCCGCGATCAATTCGGCGTCAACCAGTGGATGGAGCAGAAGCGGATCATCACTTCGCTCGACCTCGCAAAGCGCGCCGAGATCCTGCCCGGTCTGAAACAAGTGCATTGGGATTTGGTGATCGTGGACGAAGCGCACCGGATGTCGGCCCGGGACGAAACGCACAAGAGCCTTCGCTACAAACTTGGCGAGATTCTTCGCGACAGCGCCGACCACATCCTCCTGCTGACCGCCACCCCCCACAAGGGCGATCCGAAGAATTTCACGCTCTTCCTGCAGCTCCTGGACCAGGACGCCTACGCCGACGTCAAGTCCATCCGCGAGGCCATGGACCGACGTCGAGCGCCTTTCTACCTGCGTCGCACCAAGGAGGCCATGGTTTATTTCCCGGAACGCCAGCCGAACGGCGAATGGAATGCGCGCCCGGTGTTCACCAAGCGCATCCCGCAGACGGTCGATTTCAAGATCGACGATGAAGAGTGGGAACTGTACCGGGAGATCACCCGCTTCGTGAAACGGCAGAGCGTTCGCGCCGCCGCTCAGGGCGACGACCCCCGGGCTCGGGCCGTCGGCTTCCTCATGGCGCTGTACCAGCGGCGTCTCGCCTCCAGCACCCACGCGATGCGGCGTTCGCTGGAGAATCGGGCCAAGCGATTGGAAGACGGCCTTCAGCGCGCCCAGGCCTTGATCCAGACCGCGCCGCCCGCGATTCCCGATCCCGAGGAAATCGAGGAGATGGAGGATGCGGAGCGCGAGCGCCTTGAAGCCCTGCTCGATGCGATCACGCTGGCCGGCAACGCGGAACAGGTGCGCGAGGAAATCGATGAGTTGCGGCTGCTTGCGGAAAACGCAATGGCCGTCGAGGCCTCGGGCAACGAAGCAAAACTCACGCGGCTGCGGGACATCCTGCACAAGCAGGGATTCTTCGACGACCCCACCCAACGCCTCCTCCTGTTCACGGAGTTCAAGGACACCCTCAACTACCTGATGGATCGACTCCGCGCCTGGGGTTTCCGGGTCGGCTGCATCCATGGCGGCATGAAGGCCGGATCGCGCGACGAGCCCGGCACCCGCATTCACACCGAACAGCAGTTCCGTGAAGGCGAGATACAGGTTTTGGTGGCCACCGAGGCGGCCGGCGAGGGCATCAACCTGCAGTGCTGCCACATCCTGTTCAACTACGACATTCCGTGGAACCCCAACCGGCTGGAACAGCGCATGGGCCGCATCCACCGCTACGGCCAGGTCCACGACTGCCTGATATTCAACTTCGTCGCCACGAACACCATCGAGGGACGGGTCCTCAACCGGCTTTTGGACAAGCTCCAGGAAATCCGCGATGCGCTGGATGATGACGCGGTGTTCAACGTGGTCGGCGAAGTCTTGCCGGCCGCACAGGTCGAACGGGTGCTGCGCGACTACTACGCGGGAAAGCTGGGCGACGCCGATCTGGAAGACCGCATGCTCAGGGACGTGGACGAGGGACGGTTCCGCGCCATCTGCCAGACCGCTCTCGAAGGTTTGGCCGCAAAGAGACTGAACCTCGACATGCTCGTCGAACGCCGGGCCAAGGCGCGGGAGCAGCGCGTCGTGCCGGAGAACATCGCGCGATTCATGCAGGAATGTGCGCAGGATGCTTCGCTTGGCCTGAAGCCGGTGCCTCGCCTCGCCCATGCGTTCGAGCCGGGCCGGACCCCAACGGCGCTGAAGCAGTACGAACTGGCCACCGACTGGAAGCTCCCGCAACTCGCCGCGCGCTATCCCCGCCTGACAACCGATCGCGAAACGGCGGATACGAACAATCTCGAATGGGTCACGCCCGGGCATCCCCTGTTTGAAGCGTTGCGGCGCCACGGACTGTATGCTGCGCGGCCCACGTTCGCCCGCGGCGCGTGCTTCCATTCCTTAAGCCATGAGACTCCGGCCCGAATCGATGTATATCGGGCGAGAGCCGTGGACGGACTGGGCCGCACAATCCACGAGCGCCTTTTCGCCGTGGAACTCTCCGGCGAGGGGGAACCGCGACAACGCGATCCGCAGTTCCTGCGCAACCTCATGCCGGCCGAAACGCCTGATCCGCTTCCTGCAGCCGCATCCGTCCCGGAAGCAACCGCATGGCTCATGGAAACCGCCTTGACGCCGTTTCTCGAGGAGATTCGTGCGGAGCGTTCGGTCGAAGTCGAGCGGATTGCCCAGCATGTCGAACTGTCCCTTACCGAAGTGCTGCATCGAATCGACCAGGAAATCGGTCGCGCCGACGAGGACGTGAAGAACGAAAAGCCTGGCGCCGAGGGCCGGCTCGCCCAGGCCGAGACACGCCATGCGGACACGCTGGCGCGCCGTGAACGGCGCCGGAAGGAACTTCGCCGCGAGCGCGCCGTGACACTGCAAGGCGTCGAGCGGCTGGCGAGCGCGCTGATCCTTCCGCATCCCGAACGCGAAGCGCCGGAACTCAGACGGCTTCGCCCCGATCCGAAGACCGAAATGACGGCGATGCGGGTCGTGATGGACTACGAAACCGCCCGGGGATGCCAGGTGCGCGACGTTCACGAACAGGATCTCGGTTACGACATCACCAGTCTTGACCCTCAATCGGGCGAGTTGCGCTTGATCGAGATCAAGGGGCTTGCCGCGCCGACCGGCAGCATCCTGCTTTCGCCCAACGAGCATCGCGTAGCGGAGGATCGGCGGGACTGCTTCTGGCTGTATGTCGTGACCCACTGCGCCACCGAACCCACGCTCAGGGAACCGATACGCGATCCGGCGCGGTTCTCGTGGCGCGAAATCATCAAAGTGCAGAACTACTGGCTGGACGTTGACCGGATGGCCAAGTCCACAGCGTCGGAAGCGGACTCGACTCCATCCATAGGGGTCGCCGAATGATTCCCCGGGAGTGCAAGCGCCTCGCGGAGGTGGATTTTCCGATTGCAGCGGTGTCGCGTCACGCGGTTCGGGAAAAATCCATTCGCCATGGGCACCCGTCGACGCTGCATCTATGGTGGGCACGGCGGCCGCTTGCTTCTTCGCGGGCGATCCTGCTGGGTCTGCTGCTGCCTGATCCCTGCGATCCGCACTGCCCGGAGGAGTTCAGGGAAGCGGCGCGCAAGGTGTTGCCTGCGGTGGGCGGCGGTCGCGGCGAAACCGATACGGACCTCCGCCGCGGACTCCTGAAGTTCATCGCCGACTTCGCGAACTGGGACAACGCGGCGAATTCGGCCTTCCTCCAAGCGGGCCGTGCTCTTGTCAAAGCGGCTCATGGCGGAGAGCCGCCGCTCGTGGTGGATCCCTTCGCGGGTGGCGGCTCGATTCCGCTGGAAGCGCTCAGGCTGGGCTGCGAGGCTTTCGCCAGCGACCTCAACCCCGTGGCCTGCCTGATTCTCAAGGTGATGCTGGAGTACATTCCTCGCCACGGGCCGGAATTGGCCGATGAGTTGCGCAAGGCCGGGGCCGAAATCAAGCGACAGGCGGAGCAGGAGTTGGCCGATCTCTACCCTGTCGATCCTGACGGCGCAACGCCGATCGCGTACCTGTGGGCGCGCACTGTACGATGCGAGGCTCCGGATTGCGGCGCCGAAATTCCGCTCATGCGGTCGTTCTGGCTGTGCAAGAAGGCCAAGCGCAAGAGGGCGCTGCGGCATACCGTAGAGCGAGTCGATGGGACACCGCCCAAGGTTGTGTTCGATGTGTTCGAGCCCAAGACCGAACGCGAGGTGCGCAATGGAACCGTGACCCGCGCCAAGGCGACCTGTTTGTGCTGCGGCGCGGTGCTGCCACCTGACCGGGTGCGCCTGCAACTGGCTGCCGAACGTGGCGGCGCGGACGTGAAATTCGATGCAGATGGCAACCGGGTTGGCGGCGCCCGCATGACGGCGGTGGTGACACTGCGGCCAAGCGAGAAGGGGCGGCATTATCGGCTGCCAACCGACGCCGACTACGCGGCCGTGCGGGAAGCGCAGGCTCGGGTTTCAAGCCTGTTGGAGAAATGGGAATTCGGAGGAAGGCAGGGCCTGTGCCCGATTCCCGATGAGCCACTTCCCCCAATCGGCACATTAGGATTCCGTGTCCAGCGCTACGGCATGTTCCAGTGGGGCGACCTATTCACGGCGCGGCAGAAGGTCGCGTTGGTGGCATTGGGACAATTTGTCACGTCTTCATCCGAAGCCATGCATGCCCCAATGTCCATGGTGGTGGGCCGGTGCGCAGACTACAACAGTTCCGGGGTGATATGGGCTCAAGTGGGCGAATTTGTCGCCCATACCTTTGGACGTCAAGCACTCCCAATCGTATGGGATTTCGCTGAACCAGTTCCCTGGACCAATTCCTCCGGAAACTTTGAGGGAGCAGTCGAGTGGGTTTGCAGAGTCATTGAGGCGTGGCCATCGTCGGGTGCCGGACAAATTGAATCAGCCGATGCCGCGGACCATCCGCTTCCCGACCAATCTGCTTCCGTGTGGTTTACTGATCCGCCGTACTACGACGCCGTTCCATACGCCGACCTCTCCGACTTTTTCCTCGTTTGGCTGAAGCGAAGCCTACCGGGGCACCCCTTGGTCAGAGACCCTTTCGATCTAGAGAATGCGCTTTCGCCAAAGACCGAAGAGGCGGTGCAAGACGAGACGAAAGAGCATGATGGTCTTCCTAAGGATCGTGCTTGGTTCGAAGGAAAGATGGCCAAGGCTTTCGCCGAGGGCCGACGAGTTCTAGCCGAAGATAATGTCGGCGCTGTAGTCTTCGCTCACAAGACGACCGAGGGTTGGGAAGCACTGCTATCGGGCATGGTTCGGGGTGGCTGGACCATTACCGGGTCGTGGCCCATCGCAACCGAAAGACCCGGACGGCTGCGATCCCAAGAGTCTGCTGCCCTTGCCACTAGTGTGCACCTCATCTGCCGCCCGCGCCTAGAGGAGGCTCCCATCGGCGAGTGGGCCAATGTGCTCCGGGAATTGCCCTTGCGCGTCACCGACTGGATGGAGCACCTGCAAGGCGAAGGCGTGCGCGGTGCCGATCTGGTGTTTGCTTGCATCGGGCCTGCGCTCGAAGTCTTCAGCCGTTATCGGACCGTGGAGACGGCGGATGGCCAAGAGGTTGGCCTGCCTGAGTATCTGGAGAAGGTGTGGGAGGTCGTGGGCCGTGCGGCCCTCGAACAAGTTCTCGGTACGGCGGAGGCTTCCGCAAGAAACGGCATGGCCGGCGCCCTGGAGGAAGATGCCCGCCTGACAGCGCTTTTCCTCTGGGCGCTTCAGAGTACGGAGGATGACGACCGCGGCGGGCAGACTTACTACAGGGTACCGAAGGATGGGAGACAGCCCGTGGTTAGGGATGCGCCAACACCGCCAGAACCGGACGAAGCGCAGGAAGAAGCCATAGCCAAAGCGACCGCCAAGGGCTTTCCCCTTCCTTATGATGTGGTGCGGCGCTTCTCACAGCCCATGGGCATCGATCTCGAACGGTGGACAGGCCGGGTAATCGCCCAGGAGAAAGGTGTGGTGCGCCTGCTCCCGGTCGCGGAGCGGGCCAAGGCGTTGTTCGGCGAAGATGGCACTGGAGTCGCAGCCGACTGGATAGAGACCGGCGCGAACGAGGGTGAGCAGACAACACTTTTTCCCGAACTGAACGCCGGATCGCGCACATCGGCGGCTGGGTGGACCGGTGGCGCCCGGATTGACGCGGATGCGGTACTGGAGTCGCCAGACGCCACGGCGCTCGACCGTGTGCATGCCGCGATGTTGCTGCAAGCCGGCGGTCACGCGAATGCCCTGCGGACGCTCATTGTCGCCGAGCAGGAACGGGCGCCGGACTTCCTGCGCCTGTCGAACGCGCTGTCGGCGCTCTATCCACGCGGCAGTCGCGAGAAGCGCCTGCTGGACGCCATGCTTTTGGCCGTGCCCAGATAGTCGCATGGCGATTGAATTCAATATGGGAGAACAAAATGACTCAAGAAGCTGAACTGCTCGGACGCATCACCGTCCGCCCCGAGATTTTCGGAGGCAAACCGATCATCCGCGACATGCGATTCGCTGTGGAACATGTTCTGGCGAAGCTCGCAGCCGGAGACACGGTGGACACGCTGCTGGACCAGTACCCGACACTGGAACCCGAGGACATTCAGGCCTGTCTTCTCTATGCCTACCGATCCGTGGCCGACGAGGAGATTCACGAGGGAATATTCGCCAGGGAAACTTCGTGAAATTCCTCCTGGACGTGTGCACGGCGTCGCGTGCGCTTTGCGCAGCGTTGGTTGATGCTGGGCACGATGTCCTATCTGCTGCGGAGGGAAATGCAGACGCCTCGGACGAGACCTTGCTTGCTCTGGCGTACGAGCAGGATCGGGTTCTCGTAACGGAGGACAAGGATTTCGGCAAGTTGATTTTCGTTGGACGTCTGCCGCATCGAAGCGTCGTGCGGTTGGTGGGGCTGAACTCGATGGAACAAGCCGACGCCATGCGGAAACTGATTGAGAACCACGGCAACGCAATGCGTGGGGGAGCGGTAATCGTCGTTACCAGGAAACTGTCGCGCATTCGTTTCACTGATAGGTTAGAGGGCAGTGATGACTAGAGATCCCTGGTACAAGGTCGTGACCCCGCGCCGCGAGGTGCGGGAAGGGCGCTCCTTCAGCCCGGACGAATTCGCGATTGCCCTGGAGCAGGTTGTGGCCGGCACGGCGCCCGCGGACTACCGCGATCCGGCGCAGTTCTTCTCGCGCACCTGCTTTACGCGCGCACTCAACGACCATGTCGGCATGGTGCTTCGGCGCCTCGCCGGCGAGACTCAGAACACGTCCCCGGTGCTCACACTCGTCACGCAGTTCGGCGGAGGAAAAACGCACACGCTGACGGCGCTCTTTCACCTCGCCAGGACGGGCCGCAAAGCAAGGACCCTGCCGGGTGTGTCCGACCTGCTTGCCCAAGCGGGGGTTTTCAATGCTCCCGAGGCTCGAGTCGGGGTCTTCGTGGGCAATGCGTGGGATCCGTCGGAAGGACGCGAGACACCGTGGATCGATCTCGCCCGCCAACTCGCCGGAGACAAGGGCGTGGCCGCGCTCGGACCCGCAGCGAAGACCACGCCGCCGGGTACGGAAGCGATCGCTCGAGTCTTCGCGGCTGCGGACGCACCCGTGCTGCTGCTGTTTGACGAGGTGCTGAATTTTGTCAATCGGCACCGCAAGCGAGCCGAGAGTCTTCATGCCTTCATTCAGAACTTGACCGTCGCCGTCACGGGTGCCGCGGGCGCCGCGGCGGTCATAAGCCTTCCGCGCAGCCAGGTCGAAATGACCGACTGGGACCGGCAATGGCAGGATCGGATCACCAAGGTCGTGCGGCGCGTCGCCCGCGACCTGATCGCCAATGACGAGGCGGAGATCGGCGATGTCGTTCGACGCCGGTTGTTCGAGGACCTGGGCAGCGAGCGAATCCGGAAGCGGGTCTCGAAGATGTACGCCGACTGGTGCTTCGAGCGGACCGCCCGCCTTCCCTCGGAGTGGATGGCTGTGGACAGTGCGACGACGGAAGTCAAGGCCCGCGAGTACCTGAGGAGCCGTTTCGAAGCGTGCTATCCCTTCCATCCGTCCACGCTTTCGGTTTTTCGGCGCAAGTGGAGTGCGCTTGCCCAGTTCCAGCAAACCCGCGGCACACTCGCCATGCTGGCTCAGTGGGTGTCGTGGGCGGCACGACAGCAGTTCCGGGAAGCTCGGACGGAACCGCTGATCACGCTGGGATCGGCGCCGCTGCACGTGCCCGAGTTCCGCGCCGTCGTCCTCGGACAACTCGGCGAGCAGCGGCTTGACGTCGCCATCGCCGCCGACGTCGCTGGCGACACGGCGCATGCGCGGGCGCTGGACGCCGACGCCGTGGGGGCTCTTCGCGACATTCACCGCCGTGTCGGAGCGGCCATCCTTTTCGAGTCCTCCGGCGGTCAGGTGGACAAGGTGGCCCACTTGCCGGACCTGCGTTTCGCGCTCGGCGAACCGGAGGTCGAGACCACGACCATCGATACCGCGGCATCGACCTTGGAAGCATCGGGATTCTTCATCCGCAAAATCGGGACGGACGGCTTCCGTATCCATCACCAGGCGACTCTGAAGAAGGTCGTCAGCGACCGCCGCGCCGCGCTGGACGAGGAAACGGAAATCCGGCCCGCTATCTGCAAGCTGGTGCAGCAGGAGTTCTCCCGGGGCACCAGCCTGCCGATCGTCTCGTTCCCCGAGGACGGCGCCTCCATTCAGGACAACCCTCGCCTGACGCTGGTGGTCGTCGATCCGGAAGTGGAGTGGCGGGCCGATGGCAAGATCGCCGAGTCCATCGCGAAATGGACACGTGAGAGGGGTACATCACCCAGACTTTATCCCGCATCGCTGGTCTGGTGCGCCAGGAAACCCGGGCGTGAACTCCGTGACCGTGTGGAACTCTGGCTCGCCTGGAGGCGAGTGCATCGAGAAGTGACGGAAGGGCAGCTCGGAACCGACTTTGACCGAGCCGACCAACAGGAACTTCGGACCATGGTCAAGGACGCGGAGACCGCAGCGAAGGACGAGGTATGGGCCGGATATCGATTCGTGGCCCTTGCCGACACGAAGGCCGATTCCGGGCTGAAGATCATCGATCTCGGCGCGGGCCACAGCAGTTCGAATGAGACGCTGTGCGGGCGGGTCGTCACCGCCCTCAAGACCGAAGCCCTGCTCAGCGAAACCGTTGGCGCCGGTTATCTCGACCGGCACTGGCCACCCGCATTCAACGAGACCGGTGCCTGGCCGCTTACCAGCTTGCGTCAGAGCTTCCTGAACGGCTCCTTGACGCGTCTCGTCGATCCCGACGCCGCACTGCGCCGCAAGATCGTTGAGTTCGTCGCAAACGGCTCGTTCGGCCTTGCTTCAGGCAACACGCCGGATGGGCGCTACGAACGCGTCTGGTATTCAGAGGCTGTTGGGAGCGAGGAAGTCGCATTCGAACCGAGCGTATTCTTGCTTACCAAGACTCGGAGCGACGAGCTGCGTACGCAGGCCGTACGCGAATCTCCTCCTTCGTTCCCGCTTGTACCCGAAGGGCCCCGTCCGGAGCAGGAGAGCCAACAGACGCCGGCGCCAAAGCCTTCGCCTGACGCAACTCCGGTTCGATTGCGCGTGACGGGAACATTGCCACCGGAATTATGGAACCGCCTCGGTACCAGAGTTATCCCCAAGTTACGGTCGGGCGACGGACTCACTACCACAGTCGAGTTCGTCGTTGACAGTACGCAGCCTGCCGCCGAAACCCTTGAGGCAGATCTTCGGCGAGCTTTGGCGGAGTTGGGCTTAGGTGAGCGATTCGTGGTTGAGCGATCATAGAATCTACGGTGTGTACGATCACCTGCCGAAAGATGTTTGGTCAACGCTTGTGCCGACAATCTGAGCTCGCAAAGTTCAAGGAGCAAGCATCATGTCCAAACCCGGGAAGCCTACGGACTGCGATCATGACTCCCGAACCCAAAACGAAAATGCCACGAGCTACGAACTACCAATTCTGCAGGCGCATTTTCAACGCATTGCTAAGCGGCTCGCTGCGGAGGGAGAAGCTGCCAGGTCGTTTGACCAGGGAACAAACCGCGGGCAAATCCGCGAAGCGTTCATCCGTGAGCTCCTGTCTCACAATACCTCTCCGTTGACCGGCATTGGAACAGGCGAGATCATCCACCCAAGTGCCACAGTAGGATTACCTAGACGTCAACTTGATGTTGTAATCCATAACAATCGATATCCGAAAATATCACTAGCCACTGGTATCGACCTATTCTTCATCGAAACTGTTTCTTCGTTCGTCGAGATAAAGTCTCGCCTGACTAAAGAACACATAAGGCGGTCAGCCTCAATTACGAGGGAAATCAAGTCCAACGCGCACCTTGATGGACAACATTTCAACCCAACTGGCATGGTCGATAACCCAAGACCGTATTCCTTCGTATTCGCCTATGATGGCCCCAAAAGCATTAAGACCGTTCTTGGATGGATGAAGGAAATCTCGTCTGAGCGTGACTGCGGGATCGACGATCTGAGAAAAACAGATGGCGACAATCGAGAATTTTTCAATCACCTGTTCATCGACGGCGTATTCGTTCTTGGCAGGGGATTTGTTTGCCTTGATTCGCTCCCCCATCAGAGTTGGCTTCAAATTTCACATGGCTGGGGACACTCAGTCGGCCGTCCTCGACGCCGACCACCTCGGCGGTGCGGCTGTTGACCAGCCCGAGGGCCTTGTCGTTGCGGGTCCAGCGGATGCGGTCCCCGGCGCGCAGCTCGATGCGCTCCACCTGGTAGACCTCGCTGCCGCCCCGGCGTCCGGCGATCTCGCCCGGCTACCAGCGTACGGTTCCTTCCGGGCCGCCCCCGAGCAGCACCTCGCGGCGGTTTCGGTCGACCCCGAGGACACGCCGCTCGTCCCCTTTCTCGACACCGATCCGCTGGTACGGACGGTGGAACGCCACGACATCGCGCTCGCCCTTCGCGGTAAGACGCCCCTCGGCCACCCCGGCGTCGCGGGCGAGGAACCGCCGCAGCGTCTCCGTTTCGATTTCGGCCTCCGCCGCGAGCGTCTACGCCGCCGAGGCCGAGGGCGCGAGCCCCACCATGCGGTCGTCACAAGATTGGGGCTGGATGGGATTGACGATGCGAAGGTGGAGGAGATCAGCGCCAAGCGCTGTACCACTCGGGACTCCAGGGGGCAACTGCGCATTGATGGGTCGAGACCCGGAACCTACCGTCTTGTCGCGTGATTCAGCGTGGCACAAGCCAAGAGAACCAGCCGGAACTCGCGCTGTGGCGACACTCTCACCTTGCCGGGTAGCCAAACCGGAGAATGGTGCGGCCCATGATTCGGTTGTCCAGGCGGCACTTGACCGTCAAGGGTCAAACGAACATACTCTCGCGCCATGAACGGACCCACGGGGCAAAATTCATGTCGGCTGCGCTGGTGGCGGGGACGCCATTGAGAGGGTAGTGCGCGCGTAATCCGACCCAAGCGTCCGTTTCAGACATGCAGACCCATCTCTATAACCGGGGGTGGGTTTTTTTTTGGAAATAACAGGTAACTTCGGAAATAACAGGTAACTTCAATGCAACCTCCGTTCGATATCGCGGCGGATCTGGATACACCGGTTTCGGCGTGGCTCAAGCTCAAGGCGTTCGAGCCGCGGTTCCTGCTGGAAAGCGTCGAGGGCGGCGAGCGCCTGGCTCGCTACTCTTTCCTCGGTTTCGGCTCGGGACCGTCCCTGGAACTCTATCCCGACCGGTTGCTGATCGGTGGTTCTCCGGCGCCCCGGCCGGCCACGGCCGCCGAATGGTCGGCGGTGCTGCGCGGGTTGATGGACGAAGCGCCGGACTTGCTGCCGCGGATCGACGGCCTGCCGTTTACGGGGGGACTCGTAGGGGCGTTCGGTTACGACGTGGTTCGCTACTTCGAACGGCTTCCTCCGAACCGCTCCGAACTTCAGGGCTTGCCCCAGGCCGCGCTGGTGGCGCCCGCATCCCTGCTGGTATTCGACCACCTCACTCGACGGGTCGCGTTGCTGCACTCCGGTTCCGGGGAGGAACGCCGGGAATTGCGTCGGGAAGTCATCCACGTTTTGCGCGGAGGCATTGACGAGCGTTTCGACGCCGGTACCCCTCGCCGCGGGTTCTCGCAGGCGGCGGCGAGCTTCGAAAAAGCCGATTTCCTGGACGTCGTGCGGCGCTGCAAGGGCCATATCGCGGCGGGTGACATTTTTCAGATCGTGATGTCCGTGCGATTCTCCGGAACCGGCGACCTCGATCCCTTTTCGTGCTACCGGGCGCTGCGGCTGCTGAACCCTTCTCCCTACATGTACTATTTCGAGAGCGGGTCCCTGAAGGTGGCGGGTTCCTCTCCGGAGGCCCTGGTGCGGCTTGAGCAGGGACAGGCTTCGTTGCGGCCCATCGCGGGCACGCGTCCACGCGGGTCGACAACCCTTGAGGACGCGGAACTGGAAGCGGAACTGCTCGCGGACCCGAAGGAAAACGCAGAGCACGTCATGCTGGTGGACCTGGCGAGAAACGACCTGGGCCGGGTCGCGCAGCGCGGCACGGTGCACGTGGACCCGTACCGCAAGATCGAACGCTACAGCCACGTCATGCATATCGTCAGCGGGGTTCGCGGTACCCTGAACGCGGACCGCGACGCGCTGGACCTGTTCGCCGCGACCTTCCCGGCGGGAACGCTGGTGGGGGCGCCCAAGGTCCGCGCCATGGAACTGATCGCCGAAATGGAACCCGTGGGCCGCGGACTCTACGGCGGCTGCGTGGGGTATCTCTCGAAGAACGGCAACATGGATCAGGCCATTACCATACGCACCCTGGTGTTTCACGATGACGAGTACAGCTTCCAGGCCGGGGCGGGTATCGTCGCAGACAGCGACCCCGCATTCGAATACCGCGAAGTGATGGCCAAGAGCGATATCCTGCGCCGGGCGATGGAAATCGCCGGGGAGGGCCTGTGAGCGTCCGCCTGCTGATGATCGACAACTACGACTCCTTCACCTACAACCTGGTGCAGGCGTTCCTGGTGCTCGACGCCGACGTCATGGTGTACCGCAACGATGCCATCGACATTGCCGGCGCCGAGCGCCTGCGGGCCACGCACCTGGTCGTCTCGCCGGGCCCCGGGCGGCCGTCGGACGCGGGCGTGTCGCTGGACCTGATCGCGCACTTTGCCGGCCGGATACCCATGCTCGGCGTTTGCCTGGGCCATCAGTGCATGGTGGAGCACTTCGGTGGCGAGATCGTGTCCGCCGGCAGCTTGATGCACGGCAAGACCTCCTCGATCAGCCATGACGGACTGAACATCTACGATGGTCTGCCGAATCCTTTCGAAGCCGGCCGTTACCATTCACTCGCGGCGCGCCGGGACCGGGTTCCGTCTGTGCTTGAGGTGACCGCGCGGACGGAGGAAGGTGAGATCATGGGCGTGCGGCACAGGCACTGGCCGGTGGAAGGCGTACAGTTTCATCCGGAGAGCGTGCTGACGCCGGACGGCCCGGCGCTGTTGAGGAATTTTCTGGCCGCAGGGACGGCCAGAGAGCAGACTGGCGGAGGTTGAAAATGAGTTCGCAAGCCGTGGCATGGCTGGAGAAGGTGCTTTCCGGCACCCATCTCACGCAGCAGGAGTCGGAGTCGATGCTCAACGCCATGGGCGCCGGGGAACTGCCCGCGCCGCTGGCCGGCGGATTGCTGGCGGCGTTGCGAGCCAAGGGTGAAGTGGCCGCGGAGATCCGGGGCGCGGCAACCGCCATGCGCGACCTGGCGGTCAGGCCCGGCCTTCCCGCCGGGCAACCCTGCGTGGACATCGTCGGCACCGGCGGCGACGGATCGGCCAGCCTCAACCTGTCCACGGGCAGCGCGCTGCTGGCGGCGGCGTGCGGAGCGCGGGTCGTCAAGCACGGCAACCGGTCCGTCTCCAGCCGCTCCGGCAGCGCCGATGCGCTGATGGCGCTGGGCCTGCCCGTGCCGCTTGTCGATCGACAGATCGGCGACTGCCTCAGGGACACGGGCTTCACGTTCCTGTTCGCCCCCAACCATCATCCGGCGATGCGCAACATCGGTCCGGTGCGCGCGGCCATGGGCGTGCGCACGATGTTCAACATTCTCGGGCCGCTGACCAATCCGGCCAGGCCGCCCTTCAACGTCATCGGCGCATTCAGCGAGCCCATGGCCGAACTCATGGCCGAGACGCTCGCAGGACTGGAAGCGACGCGCAGTTTCGTTGTTCACGGCGCTTGCGGCTGGGACGAACCCACGCCGATAGGGCCCTTCGTCTGCTTCGACGTGCGTCCGGGGTCGGTGACAAGGGTTGTTCGCGACCCTGCGGCTTACGGGCTTTCCCGGTGCACGGAGGACGAGCTCAAGGGCGGTGAGCCCGAGGAGAATGCGGCGCGCCTGCGGGCGGCACTGTGCGGCGATGACACGCTCGCCCACCGCGAGGCGCTGATCCTTGGGGCCGCGTTGGCGCTGGAGGTGACAGGAGCCGCCGCGGACGCCGGCAGCGCGGTCGCCCGCGCCCGGTCGGCCCTGGAGGACGGGACCGGAGGGCAGTTCGTCGAGAGGCTTGCGGCGTTCGCGGCGGGCGCGCGTTGACGATGATCGCCGCCGTGCAACGCTCCCCGGGGACGTCCTTCCTGAAGAGGATGGCGGAGGGCAGCCGCGCGCGGGCGCGGCAGGCCCGCCGGCGGGAGCCGGAAGGCGCGCTGCTGCGTCGTGCGTTGGCGGCGCCCACGCCGCCGGCGCTCAAGCTCGCCCGCTTCAGCGTCATCGCGGAACTCAAGTACCGTTCGCCCGCGGCAGGGTCGCTCGCGGCCGGCGATTTCGACGGCGCGGCGCAGATTCGCGCCTATGCGGCGGGCGGCGCTACCGCGGTGTCGGTGCTGACCGAGCCTGATGAATTTCGCGGCTCCCTGGACGATCTGCGCCGGGCCGCGGCGCCGTTGGCCGGGCACGGCATACCCGCCATGCGCAAGGACTTTCTCACCGATCCCTACCAGGTTCTGGAGGCTCGGGCCGCAGGCGCCGGCGGCGTGCTGGTCATCGTCACGATGCTGAGCGACGCGGAGGTCGCGGAATTGATGGCGTGTGCGGCGCAGTGCGGGCTGTTTGTCCTGCTGGAGGGATTCGGCGAAGCCGATCTCGATCGCATCGGGCGGACCGGCGCGCCGCCGAAGCACTCCCCGCCATTGCTCTGCGGCGTCAACTGCCGGGACCTGCGGGACCTTGAGGTCAACCGCGACCGGTTCCGGCGACTGGCGCCGTACTTGCCGCCTCATCTGCCCGCGGTGGCGGAAAGCGGAATGGAAGGCGCCGACGATATCGCCGAGGCCGCGAATCTCGGCTATCGAGCTGCGTTGGTAGGCTCGGCGCTGATGCGGGCCGACGATGCCGCGCAGGCGTTGGCGGCGATGACCGCGGCCGGGGCGCACGCGTTGGAGGGCGGCCGGTGTTTATAAAGATTTGCGGCCTGAGCACGCCCGACGGCGTTTCCGCTGCCGTTGCCGCCGGCGCCGACGCGCTGGGGTTCGTATTTGCCCGCTCGCCCCGGCGAGTAACGCCCGAGCAGGCGCGCGCCCTTTGCGGCGGCCTCGAAGAACGGGTGATTCGGGTCGCGGTAATGCGCCATCCCAGCGCCAGGGAATGGGAACACGTAAGGGAAATATTCGAGCCCGACTGGTTGCAGACCGATGCGGAGGATTTCGCCGTGCTCGAAAGGTTGGACTGCGATCTCCTGCCGGTGTATCGCAGCGCGAACCGGGATCGCGAGCGCTGGCCGGAACGCATCCTCTTCGAGGGCGCGCGCAGCGGCCACGGCGAGCGCGCCGACTGGACCGGCGCCGCCCGGGTGGCAGCCCGTACGCGCGTGATCCTCGCGGGCGGTCTGGACGTTGACAATGTCGTGGAGGCCATCGAGACCGTTCAGCCCTGGGGCGTGGACGTGTCCAGCGGAGTGGAACGGTCGCGCGGCGTCAAGGATCCCGCAAAGATCGGTGAATTCATCGCCCGGGTGCGGGCTGCAGAGAGAGATCGCGCAAATGTCCACTAGTCCGAATTCGATACCGGCCGCGGCCGAACGCGCCCGCCTGCTCCGGGATCTCGTGGAAGGCAGGCTCCCCGACGCGAACGGCCGGTTCGGGCCGTTCGGCGGCTGCTACGTTCCGGAGACGCTGATGCCGGCGGTTCAGCGGCTCACCGAGGGCGTCTATCGGCTGCTTCCGGATCCGGAGTTCCGGCAGCGCCTGACCGGGGAGTTGCGGGACTGGGTCGGACGGCCGACGGCGTTGACGCACGCGGCGGGGCTTTCGGAACGATGGGGAGCGGAAGTCTGGTTGAAGCGCGAGGACCTCACCCACACCGGCGCCCACAAGATCAACAACGCCATCGGACAGGGGCTGCTGGCCCAGGCTGTGGGCGCCGAGCGGATTGTCGCCGAAACCGGTGCGGGGCAGCATGGCGTGGCCGCGGCCGCCGCCTGCGCCCGGCTCGGCCTGCCGTGCGTGGTTTACATGGGCGAAGTGGACGTCGAGCGTCAGGCCCCAAACGTGGACCGCATGCATCGGCTGGGCGCCAGGGTGGTTCCCGTGACTTCCGGGGACCGGACGTTGCGGTCGGCCGTTGACGAGGCGATTCGGGATTGGGTGTCGGATCCGGTGGGCACCTACTACCTGCTGGGGTCCGCCGTCGGCCCGCATCCCTATCCCTACCTGGTCCGCGAGCTTCAGGCGGTGATCGGTCGCGAGGCGAAGGTCCAGCTCACGGCGCGCGCGGGCATGCCGGACGCGGTATTCGCCTGTGTCGGCGGAGGTTCCAACGCGATCGGACTGTTCCACGAATTCATCGGGGACGAGGGCGTGGAGCTCGTCGGCGTGGAGGCCGGCGGGCGGGGCGGGGCGCTGGGAGACAATTCCGCGACCCTGAGCGGCGGCCGGCCCGGGGTGCTGCACGGCGCCCACTCCATGCTGCTCTACGACGACGACGGCCAGATACAGGAAACCCACTCCGTGTCGGCCGGGCTGGACTATCCGGGTGTCGGTCCCGAACACTCGCTGTTGCAGATGATCGGCCGGGTGGACTACGTCACCGCCAGCGACGGGGAGGCGCTGGACGCCGTTGCGCAGTGCTGCGCCGCCGAAGGCATTCTTCCCGCCCTCGAGAGCGCTCACGCCATCGCGGGCGCGCGCCGCTGGGCTGCCGGGCATCCCGGCGCGAGAATCCTCATCGGCCTTTCCGGCCGCGGCGACAAGGACATGCCGATCCTGCGCCGCTTCCCGGTCGGGTCCGGCGAACAGCAGGAGGCCGCGCATGAAGCCGCATGAGGTTCTCGCGCAGTCGCTCGAGACCAGCCGGGGACCGGCGCTGGTCGCCTTTCTGACGGCGGGATACCCGGATGCGGACAGCTTCGTCGAGGTGCTCGAACAGGTCGAAGCCGAGGCCGACGCGGTGGAGATCGGGGTGCCCTTCACGGACCCCATGGCCGACGGCGTGACCATCCAGCGCTCCAGCCACGCGGCCATCGGGAACGGCGTCAGTCTCCGGTGGATACTGGACCAACTGGCGGGCAGGCGGGCCGCGCCGGCGGCGCCCTTGCTGCTGATGAGCTACCTGAATCCGCTGCTCGCCTTCGGCTACGACAGGTTGGCCGCCCGCGCACGCGAAGCGGGGGTGAGCGGCTTCATCGTGCCCGATCTGCCTTTCGAGGAAAGCGCGCCTTTCAGAGCCTCGCTGGAGCCGCGGGGCCTGGCGCTCGTCCAGCTCGTGACGCCGGCGACGCCGGTGGAGCGCCTGGCCGAGTTATGCGGGCACAGTCAGGGGTTTGTGTATGCCGTCACGCGAACCGGGATCACCGGTGGCGAGGTGGATCTGCCCGAAGAACTGGCGCGCTACCTGGGCGCCGTCAAGCAACGCTCCCGGGTTCCCGTCTGCGCGGGTTTCGGCGTCCGTTCCCGGGAGCAGGTGGCGCGCATTGCCCGCCACGCGGACGGCGTCGTTGTAGGCTCCGCCCTGGTGGAAACCCTGGAGCGCGGCGAGAGTCCCGCCGAGTTTCTGGCAGGCCTCCGGCCTTGATGTTGCTGCGATGAAGCGCCTGATTTCCCATGAGTCCCTGGCCCATGTCGGCCACCTGCGGAATCTGCTCGAGCAGTCCGGCATCGCCTGTGTGGTCAGGAACGAGCAACTCTCCGGCGGGCTGGGCGAAATCCCGTTTCTGGAGTGCCTCCCCGAACTGTGGGTGCTCAGGGACAAGGACCTGGCGAAGGCACAAGCGTTGATCGGGGACATGGACAACGCTGACGCAAGGCGACGACCCTGGCGGTGTCGGCATTGCGGCGAGAGCAACGAGGGCCAGTTCGCCGCCTGCTGGCAGTGCGGAGCCGCCGACGAATCCGGCTGACCGTGCGCCGGGATTATTCTCGGCGGGCGCCGCTGCGCTGACACACAGGGAACGTTTGCACGACGTTTGTTCCATGGAAGCCAGTGAAAAAGTCCCGTGTCGCAAGAAATCACGGCTGCAGGTTCGCTATCGCAAGTTTCTGTGGCGCAGGCGCCCGGGTTGGAACCGAAACTCCGATCCCGTCAGAACAGCCCTTCTATCAAGCCTTCGGCGTTCACACGGATTTCCTGCGCGGCGGGCTGCCTCGGCAAGCCGGGCATCGTCATGATGGCGCCGCAGACGGCCACCACAAAGCCGGCGCCGGCCGCCAGGCGGACTTCCCGAATTTCCACGATATGGCCCTTGGGCGCTCCCAGCAGGTGCGGGTCGGTCGAGAAACTGTACTGCGTCTTGGCCATGCAGACCGGAAAGCCGCCGTAACCGCTGTCCTGCAACCGCGAGAACTCGCTGCGAACCCGTGTGGATGCGGCGATGTCACGGGCGCCGTAAATTGTCCGGGCGATATGGCGGGCCTTCTCCCATAGCTCCATGTCGTCCTCGTAGAGCAACTTGAAGCGGCTGTGCGCCGAATCGGCCACCTTGGTTACGCGGTCCGCAAGCTCCACCGTGCCGGCGCCGCCTTCCGACCAGTGCCGGCACTCGATCGCGGCCACGCCCAGCCGGCGGCAGTAGTCCCCGATGGCGCCGATCTCGGCATCGCTGTCCGATTCGTATCGGTTGATGGCCACCGTCGCGGGAACTCCGAATCGATCAAGTATGGCGAGGTGTTGTCCCAGATTGACGCAACCGCCGGTGACCGCCTTGCTGTCCTCCGCCCGCAGGCTGTCTTTCGCCACACCGCCGTTCATCTTGAGCGCCTTCGTCGTTGCGACCAGGACCACGGCATCGGGAACCAGGCCCGCGGCGCGGCACTTGATGTCGAAGAACTTCTCCGCGCCCAGGTCGGCGCCGAAGCCGGCTTCGGTCACCACGTAGTCGGCCAGTTTCAGGGCGGTTCGCGTCGCGACGGCGGAATTGCATCCGTGCGCGATGTTCGCAAACGGGCCGCCATGGATGAACGCGGGGTTATTCTCCAGCGTTTGTACGAGATTGGGCGCAAAGGCGTCGCGGAGCAGGGCGGTCATGGGACCATGCGCGCGCAGGTCGCCCGCGGTGACGGGCGTCAGATCCCGACTGTACCCGACAACGATCCTGCTCAGGCGCTGTTCCAGGTCCGCGAGGTCCTTCGCCAGACAGAAGATCGCCATGATCTCCGACGTGCTGGTGATATCGAAACCCGTCTCCCGCGGTACGCCGTGCGCGGTGCCGCCGAGGCCGATCGCCGTGTGGCGCAGCGAGCGGTCATTCATGTCCAGGACACGGCGCCACGTGATGCGCCTTGGATCGATGGCGGGTTCGCCGCCCCAGTGTACGTGGTTGTCGATCAATGCCGCGAGCAGGTTGTGGGCCGCGCCGATGGCGTGGAAGTCGCCGGTGAAGTGCAGGTTGATGTCCGTCATCGGCACGACCTGCGCGTAACCGCCGCCGGCGGCGCCTCCCTTCATCCCGAAACAGGGGCCGAGGCTCGGTTCGCGAAGGCAGATCAGCGCCTGCTTGCCGATACGGTTGAGTCCGTCGCCCAGACCGATCGTCGTCGTGGTCTTGCCTTCGCCCGCCGGAGTCGGCGACACCGCGGTCACCAGGATGAGCCTGCCGCGCGCGTCCGGGCGCGAGGCCGCGATGGCGGCATGGTCGATCTTGGCCTTGGCGTTGCCGAAGGGCACCGTGGAATCCCGGATACCCAGCCGTTCCGCGACCTCGAGTATCGGCAGCATGTCAGCCGCTCGGGCGATTTCAATATCCGGTTTCCGGGGCATCGGCGAGTGTCGCAGCAAAGACGTCTACCGTCAGATGTGGATCTTGAGAAGGACCCTGCGCTTCATGTTCGACGCGCTCGCAACGATAACCGCATGGCGGTCCCGATCAGGCGTCAACCGCATTTTACAAGTCCCGGGCTTGCGTCCGTTGCCGCAATGCGACGGATGTCTGCGCGGTAACGTCGCAGCCGGCCGATCCCGGGTCTTTCGGAAGGAGCCGTACTCGCGCCTGAATCGGGACGGTTTCGCCGGAATTGTCATTGTTCTGCCAGAGGCAATTGGTATACTGCGCCGCTGTTGAACCATTCCGGAAGCGTGGACAGATGGAAATTTCCACCGAAAACAGGGACGGTGCGCTGATCGCCAGGGCCGCGGGCCGTATCGACGGCGCCAACGCGAGAGATTTTGAAGCTGCCGTGCAGTCGGCCATCCACGATTGCGAGGGTCCGGTCATCATCGATTGCGAGGCTCTCTCCTACATCAGCAGCGCCGGATTGCGTGCGATCCTTCTCATTGCAAAGACCCTGGGCAAGCGCAACGTCAAGTTCGCGCTTTGCTCGCTTTCCGAACCCATCGCGGAGATATTCCAGATCAGCGGATTCGACCAGATCATTTCCACGCACTCGTCGCGGGCGGGCGCGCTCGCCGCCGTCAGCGGCCAGGATTGGCCGGCCGGCGGGACGGGCAACGGTGACGCCGCGGAAAAATCCTGACCGTACACCGTCCAGGGTTAGCTGGTTGCGCGTCGCTTCGAGCGGGGTCTGCCAGGAGCTGCCGATCAAGATGTCGTAGGGCTCCGAACGGCTCGTCTGATCGGTGTCGGAGACTTGGCCGCTGATTATTATTTGGTGGCGGAGGGAGTGGGATTCGAACCCACGGACGGGTAAACCCGTCACTTGATTTCGAGTCAAGCCCGTTCGACCACTCCGGCATCCCTCCGCAGGCGAATCTATCAGCTAGTCTCCCGGGCGGCAATGCCCATTCGTCTCCCATTCGTCTCTTGCCCCTTGGTACCATCGAACAACTTGCGGTATTGAAGGAGCCTGTCCAGGCAGTGAAAGACCGGCGGAAAACAGTAGCTGACTCGTTGCGGCGGATCGCTGGCGTCGTCGGCGCGGGCGGTGTGGTGCCAGTCGAGGCGGCGGAGGCCATGCTGCGCGATGAACGCGGGCTCTACCAGGGCAGGGCTACGATGGTGATTCGTCCCGGAACGGGTCGGGAATGTGCCGAGGTCGTCGAAATCTGCGCCGGCGCCGGAATTGGCATCGTGCCCCAGGGCGGCAACACCGGCTACTGCGGTGGGGCTACCCCCTTCGACGGGGACCGGCAGATCCTGCTGAGCCTGTCTCGGATGAATCGCATCCGCGAAGTCGATCCCGTCAATCAGACCATGACCGTGGAGGCGGGTTCGGTGCTGTCCCGGGTGCATGACGCAGCCGGGGAGCACGGGATGATGTTCCCGCTCAGCATGGGGTCGGAAGGCTCGTGCCAGATCGGCGGCGTGCTTTCGACCAACGCCGGTGGCGTCGCCGTGCTGAAGTACGGCAACGCGCGGGACCTGGTTCTTGGGATCGAAGCGGTACTTCCCAGCGGCGAAATCCTGTCGGAGTTGAAGGGGCTGCGAAAGGACAATACCGGCTACGACCTCAAGTCCCTGTTCCTGGGCGCGGAAGGCACGCTTGGGATCATCACCGCGGCGGTGCTGAAGCTGGTTCCCCTGCCGAAGAGCCGGCAGACTGCCTGGCTTGCCGTGCCCACGCCTGCGGCGGCCTGCAACGTGCTGCGGCAGATGCAGCGGCACAGCGGAGAACGGGTCGTGTCGGCCGAGTACATCTCCCGCGCGTCGCTGGAACTGGTGCTCGATCTTGTGGCCGGTACCCGCGATCCGCTGGATCGCCCGTTTCCGCACTACCTGCTGATCGAAGTCGCCGGCGGGGAGTCCGGGCAACACCTGCGGCGAACCTTGGAGGCAGCCTTCGAGGCAGGCGTTGCGCAGGGTGATATCAAGGACGGCGTGCTGGCCGACAGCGGCCGGCAGCGGGACGAACTGTGGCGATTGCGGGAGCACATTCCCGAAGCGGAGCGCCACGCGGGCGGATCGGTGAAGCACGATATTTCCGTGCGCGTATCGGCCGTTCCCCGATTCATCGAGGAGGCGCGACGCTGCCTGGACGCGCTGGGACCCTGCCGGCTATCGGTATTCGGTCATCTGGGAGACGGCAATCTGCACTACAACCTGCGGCCGCCGCCAGGCGCCGCGCTGGCTGCCTTCGCTGCCGGTTCGGCCGTCGAAATGACCGCGGCCGTGCACGATCTGGCAGTGCGACTCGGTGGCAGCATCAGCGCCGAGCACGGAATCGGGGTCCTCAAGCGCGGTGAGCTGGAAAGGTACGCGTCGCCCGTGGCGCTGAGGACAATGCGCGCGCTCAAGAACGCCCTGGACCCGAAAGGCATCATGAATCCCGGCAAGGTCCTGGGCGGCCAGGGGCTTGCGCCGTAGGAATTCACGGCTGCAAACCCGCTCCCGTCCGCCCCTTCGGCCGCTCGATTTCGTCAAATGTGACCCGATATTCTCCCCGATCGATCGACCGGAGGGACGGCGATGGCGAATTGCCGGTACGGCCCATTCCCACGGCGCAAGCCCCCGGGCCCGCCAGGTTGGTGGGGCGGGTCCATTTGTGGACCTTGCATTCGGGGGAGCGTTCATCCGTCAGTGGCGGCGGATGCGGGCAAGCACCTCTCAAGGCTGCCTCGAATTGGGCAAACGGGCCCTGAACTTGTGCTAAGCTCACACCCGCTTTCGACCCTGAGAGACGCGCCCCCCGAAATCGATTCATGGCTGCCAAACCGATCTACAAGGTCATCTTCATGAATCAGGGGAAGGTCTACGAGATCTACGCCCGCAATGTCGGCCACGGTGGCCTGTTCGGCTTTGTAGAAGTGGAGAAACTGGTTTTCGACACGCGCTCCGGGGTGGTGGTCGACCCTTCCGAGGAACGAATCAAGGATGAGTTCGAAGGCGTGACCCGCACCTACCTGCCGATGCACTCGGTACTGCGAATCGACGAGGTGGACAAGCAGGGCGTCAGCAAGATCACCGACGCCGAAGGCGGCAACGTCGCCCAGTTTCCCATGCCGATCTATACGCCGAAGGGCGAGGGCGGCCAGGGCGGGTCGGGAGACGGTTAACTTGGCGATTACGGGCGCTGGCCGGTGACGATGCGATTCGCCTCCCTGGGCAGCGGCAGCCGGGGCAACGCCGTTCTCGTCAATTTCGGCTCGACGCTGCTCATGGTGGACTGCGGCCTGAGCTTGAGGGCCGCTGAAACCCGCATGCGAATGCTGGATTGCGGTCCGGTCGACGTCTCCGCCCTGCTGGTAACCCATGAGCACTCCGACCACATCCAGGGTGTCGCGACACTCGCGACGCGCCATGGCGTGCCCGTGTGGATGACGCCGGGCACGGCGATGAGCCCCGCCGTAAGCAAGCTCGATCACATCAACCACTTGCGCGGCGACGGAACGCTTGAGATCGGTTCGATACGGGTCCGGCCCTTCCCAGTACCCCACGATGCGCGGGAGCCGGCTCAGTTCTCCTTCGAGGCGGGCGGTCGCAAGCTCGGCGTGCTGACCGACACCGGCTACATCACCCCTCACATACGCAAGCGGCTTGAGGGCTGCGACGCCATCGCCGTGGAGTTCAATCACGACCTGGATTCGCTGCGGAGCGGGCCCTACCCGGCTTATGTCAAGGATCGCATCGCCTCCTCGCTGGGGCATTTGAGCAACGATCAGGCAGCGAAGTTGATGGCCGATGTCGAGCATCCGGGGCTGCAGTGGATAGCCGCGCTGCATCTCAGCGGGAAGAATAACTCCCCGATGATGGTCCGTGAAACGCTGGCCCGGAGCCTGCCCCGCGAGTGTCCGCTGCATATCGCGGCCCAGGACCAGCCCACCGGATGGATTCCCATTGACTGATTCCCAGACCATCCTGCGGTTGTCCGGCCCGGCCGCGGAGACGGAATTCCGGCTCGAAAAGTTGCGCGGGCAACTGCAGGCACGCGTGGACGCCGTTCGTGAAGTGACGGTGAGCTTTCTCCACTTCGCGCTAAGCCCGCGGCCGCTCACGGACCGGGAGCGGACCGTACTGGATGCGCTCCTCACCTACGGCACGCCTGCCGAGGCGCCTGCGGGCGACTTCGAACTCGTGGTGATTCCGCGGATCGGGACCATTTCGCCGTGGGCGTCAAAGGCCACGGAGATCGCAAGGATCTGCGGTCTGCCGCTGCACCGGCTGGAGCGGGGACGGGCCTATCGATTTCGACTGGGCCGGCGCGTGAGTAACGCGGAAACCGAGCGCCTGCTGCCGCTCCTCCACGACCGCATGACGGAGTCGGTGGTGACCGGCTCGACCGGGGAGGCCTCGCTGTTCGCCCGGAACAGCCCGAAACCACTGGCAACGGTGGATCTGCTGGCCGAGGGCGAACAGGCGCTGGAGGACTGCAACCGGGCGCTCGGGCTGGCCCTGTCCGCCGGCGAGATCCGCTATCTCGCCGAGCAGTTCACCGCCATGGGCCGCAACCCCACCGACGTGGAACTGATGATGTTCGCGCAGGCGAACTCCGAGCACTGCCGGCACAAGGTGTTCAACGCCGATTGGCTGATCGACGGCCGGCCGGCGCCGAAGTCCCTGTTCGCGATGATCAGGAACACCCACGCCAACGCGCCCGACGGCGTGCTGTCCGCCTATGCGGACAATGCGGCGGTGGTGGAAGGGCATAGTGCCGCATGGTGGATGCCCGACATCGATTCCGGCCATTACCGGCGGGAGGTCGAACCCGCGCACCTGGTCATGAAGGTCGAAACGCACAATCATCCGACCGCAATTTCTCCGTTCCCGGGCGCGGCGACCGGTTCGGGCGGAGAGATTCGGGACGAGGGCGCGACCGGAAGGGGCGCGGCGCCGAAAGTCGGGCTGACCGGGTTTACGGTGTCCCACCTGGACATTCCCGGTTGGGCCCGTCCCTGGGAACAGGTTCAGCCGGGCCGGCCCGGCCGCATCGCCTCACCCCTTGAGATCATGCTGGAGGGGCCCATCGGCGGCGCGCGGTTCAACAACGAATTCGGCCGCCCCAATGTCGCCGGCTATTTCCGGACCTGCCTGCTGGATACCGGGGGCACGTGGCGCGGCTATCACAAACCCATCATGATCGCCGGCGGACTTGGCAATATCCGCGGTTCCCAGGTGGAGAAGCTGCGGGCGCCGCCGGGGTCCAGGGTCGTGGTGCTGGGCGGTCCCTCCATGTTGATCGGGCTCGGCGGCGGGGCGGCATCGTCGCTCGGCAGCGGCGCCGGCAAGGAAGACCTGGATTTCGCCTCCGTCCAGCGCGGCAACCCCGAGATGCAGCGACGCGCCCAGGAAGTGATCGACGCCTGCTGGGCGCTGGGACCGGAGAATCCGATCCTCTCCATCCACGATGTCGGCGCGGGGGGGCTTTCCAACGCCATTCCCGAATTGGTCCACCAGAGCGAGTGCGGCGCGGTGATCGGGCTGAGGGACGTGCCCAACGACGATCCGGGCATGAGCCCGATGGAATTGTGGTGCAACGAGTCCCAGGAGCGCTACGTCATGCTGCTGCGCGCCGATTCGGTGGAGGCGTTCGAGCGGATCTGCGAGCGTGAGCGCTGTCCCCACGCATTGATCGGCGAGTTGACGGCGAAGCGCGACCTGCGGGTCGTGGATGACGAATTCGGCAACGAGCCTGTGGCCATGCCGCTGGAAGTCCTGTTCGGAAAACCGCCGAAGATGACCCGCGAAGCATCGCCCGCGCGCCCGGTTCCCGAACCTTGGAACCGTGACGGCATCGATCTGGGCGAGGCCGTCCAGCGGGTCCTGTCGTTTCCGGCCGTGGCCGACAAGTCCTTCCTGATCAATATCGGCGACCGCACCGTGGGCGGCAGGATCTCGCGGGACCAGATGGTCGGCCCATGGCAGGTTCCGGTGGCGGACGCGGCGGTGACCACGTCCGGTTTCTGGGGCTATACGGGCGAGGCCATGGCCATGGGCGAGCGTACGCCGGTGGCCATCTACGACGGTCCCGCATCTGCGCGGCTCGCGATCGCCGAAGCGGTCACCAACATCGCCTCGGCCGATGTCGAGCGCCTCGCGGACGTGCGCCTTTCGGCCAACTGGATGGCCGCGGCCGGACACGGCGACGACGACTACACGCTATTCGAGATGGTCAAGGCCGTCGGCGAGGAATTGTGCCCTGAACTGGGTATTGCCGTTCCAGTGGGCAAGGATTCGCTGTCCATGCGCACGGAGTGGCAGGTTGATGGTGAGCATCGGTCCGTCACGGCCCCGGTCTCGCTGATCGTCTCGGCCTTCGCGCCGGTAAAGGACGTGCGCCGTACGCTCACGCCGCAACTGGACACGAGCGAGGGCGACAGCGCGCTCCTGCTGATCGATCTCTCCGGCGGTCGTCAGCGAATGGGTGGGTCCGCGCTCGCGCTGGCTTTCGATCGATTCGGAGGGCCGGCGGCGGACCTGGACGACCCGAAGCGACTGACCGCGTTCTTCAAGGCGCAACGCGCGCTGCGGCGGCGCGGCCTGCTGCTGGCCTACCATGATCGCTCCGACGGCGGGATGTTCGCCACGCTCGCTGAAATGGCCTTCGCCGGCCGCGCGGGACTCGATATCGAACTGCCGGCCGACGCCGATGCGCTCGAATACCTGTTCAACGAGGAGCCCGGCGTCGTGGTCCAGGTCAGGCGCCGGGACCTGGCCGGCGTCCAGGCCTCACTCGTCGAACAGGGTCTCGGGGAAGCTGCGGTGGTCGCGCACCTCGCAACGCACAGGGATGTCGCAGTAGCGCAGGGCGGGGAGACGCTGTACCGCGCGTCGCGCACCGAACTGCACCGCCGCTGGTCGGAAATGACCTACCGAATGCAGCGGCTGCGCGACAACCCGGAATGCGCCCGGGAAGCCTACGACGCGCTGAACGACGAGGACGATCCGGGCCTCAACGCGGTGCTCAGCTTTCCGCTAGTAGACCACCACGACCGGCCGCCCCGGGACCGGCGCCCAAGGGTCGCCATCCTCCGCGAACAGGGCGTGAACAGCCAGAAGGAGATGGCCGCGGTCTTCCACCGCGCGGGTTTCGACAGCTACGATGTGCACATGACGGACCTGTTCACGGGGCGCGTCGGTCTGGACGAGTTTCGGGGACTGGTCGCCTGCGGCGGTTTTTCCTACGGCGACGTGCTCGGCGCTGGCGAGGGCTGGGCCAAGTCGATCCTCTACAACGATTCTGTTCGAGACAGCTTCGCGTCGTTTTTCGGGCGCGATGACGTCTTTGCCCTTGGGGTCTGCAACGGCTGCCAGATGCTGGCCGCGCTGCGGGCGCTGATACCGGGCGCGGATCACTGGCCGCGATTCGTGCGCAATCGCTCGGATCAGTTTGAAGCCCGGCTGTCCCTGGTCAGGATCGAGCCGAGCCCGTCGGTGCTGCTGTCGGGCATGGAGGGATCGCGCATGCCGATCGCGACATCCCATGGCGAGGGGCGCGCGCAATTCGCTTCCGCCGAAGCGCTGGCGGCATGCGACGCGCGGTCCGCCTGCGTGCGCTACGTGGACAACCGCGGCGAGCCCGCGGAGCTTTATCCGGCGAACCCCAACGGGTCGCCCGGGGGAATCGCCGGGTTGACCAACCGGGACGGTCGCGTGACGATCCTGATGCCGCATCCGGAACGCGTTTTCCGCACCGTCCAGCACTCCTGGCATCCGCCGGAGTGGGGCGATGACTCGCCGTGGATGCGGCTCTTCGCGAACGCCCGCGACTGGGTCGGCGCCCGCGCGTGAGCGCGGCGGTCGGCGCCGCGCATCCGCACGCTTGCGGACGCGCCGATACGGCGTTATAAGGTTGATGGAGCACTGGAATCGCCGATCATGCTTGGGAATCCATCAAAGCCGTTCGCGGCAGTCCGGAAACCCCGGTCGGAACCGGCGGGCCGGGAGCCGTAGCGGAGAAGGGCGATCGCCGATCAAGTCATCATTATCCGTGGAGAGGACCTGGCGAAGTACGGCTTCCCCGGCGGACACCCCTTCGGCCCGGACCGTCACGATGTCTTCATGGCCGAGCTGGCGCGTTCGCCCTACGCGGCGCAAACCGCGCAACGGCCGTCGCGGCCGGCGAGCCGTGCGGAGATCGAGCGTTTCCACACCGCGGCCTACGTGGACCGGGTCCGGGAATTGTCGGAACTGGGCCACGGCTATCTGGACGCCGGCGATACGCCGGCCTACCCGGGCGTCTACGAAGCGGCGGCGCACACCGTCGGTGGAACGATCGAGGCGTTGACGGCGATCATGGAGGGGGATATTCCCCGAGCCTTCATCCCGATCGGAGGGCTCCATCATGCCGCGCGGGACCGCGCCGCCGGCTTCTGCGTCTTCAACGACGCCGGCGTCGCCATCGAGACGGCGATGGGTGCCTACGGCCTCGATCGGGTCGCCTACGTGGACATCGACGCCCACCACGGCGACGGCGTGTTCTACGGCTTCGAGACCGAGCCGAAGGCGCTGTTCGCCGACATCCACGAGGATGGCCGGTTCCTGTACCCGGGCACCGGCGCCCGCGGCGAAACGGGGCGAGGGCCGGCCGAAGGAACCAAGCTGAACATTCCCGTGCCGCCGGGGTCGGACGACGATGCGTTCCTTCAGGCCTGGAGTGAAGTCGAGGCCTACATCGAGAACTCCGAACCGCAGTTGCTGCTGCTCGTCGGCGGCGCGGACTCGCTGGCCGGGGATCCCATCACCCATTTGCAGTACAGCGAAAACGCCCACGGCCACGCCGCCGCCCGCTTGCGCGAGTATGCGGACCGCTACTGCGGCGGCCGGATTCTGGGCATGGGCGCCGGCGGCTACGATCGCGACAATCTGGCGCGGGCGTGGACGCGGGTGGTGGAAGGGTTCGCCGACCCCGGTTCGGCGCGGGAGCTGTTGTAATCGCGAACGGGCGTCATCGCGGGCCCGGTGACCGGCCGGGCGGGATGCCCGGGTTCGAATCGCGGCGAGAAACGCCCGCCAATGGCGTTACAATGCGCACGCCCCCGGTACTTGCACGCTTGATGGACGCTGATCATGTTCGATGAAACCGAGACGATTCACGGCTTCGACGAGGAACTCTCCGATGCCCTTCAGGGCGAACTCCGCCGCCAGGAAGAACACATCGAACTGATCGGCTCGGAGAACTTCGCGAGCCCCCGCGTGCTGGCGGCACAGGGCTCGGTGCTGACCAACAAGTACGCCGAAGGCTACCCCGGGCGCCGCTACTACGGGGGTTGCGAGTTCGTCGACGTTGCGGAGCGTCTGGCGATCGCGCGGGCGAAGGCCTTGTTCGGCGCCGACTTCGCCAACGTCCAGCCCCATTCCGGCTCCCAGGCCAACGTCGCGGCCTACCTGGCGATGATGGAGCCCGGCGATACCCTGCTGGGCATGAGCCTGCCACACGGGGGGCACCTGACGCACGGAGCGAAGGTGAGTTTCTCCGGCCGGTTCTTTCACGCGGTCCAGTACGGCGTTGACCCGGAGACCGGCGAGATCGACTACGGCGAGGTGGCGAGACTGGCCCGGGAGCACCGGCCGAAGGTCGTTGTCGCCGGATTCTCGGCCTATTCGCGGGTTGTGGACTGGCAGCGATTCCGCGATATCGCCGACGAGGTCGGCGCTTACCTGATGGTCGACATGGCCCACGTGGCCGGACTCGTCGCGGCCGGCATCTACCCGAACCCGGCGCCCATCGCCGATGTGACCACCACCACGACCCACAAGACCCTCCGGGGCCCGCGCGGCGGGCTGATTCTCGCGCGGGAGAACCCCGAACTCGCCAAGCGGATCAATTTCAACGTCTTTCCCTGCACCCAGGGCGGGCCGTTGATGCATGTGATCGCCGCCAAGGCGGTGGCTCTGGCCGAGGCCGCGCAGCCGGAATTCAGGACGTATCAGTCGCAGGTCCTGGCGAATGCCCGGCGCATGGCGGGCACGTTGATGGAGCGCGGCTACAAGATCGTCTCCGGGGGTACGGACAATCACCTGATGCTGGTCGACCTCATCAAGCAGGGCATCCGGGGCAAGGATGCGGAAGACGCGCTGAGCCTGGCCAATATCACCGTCAACAGGAATGCGATCCCGAACGACCCGCTGCCGCCCCGGGTCACCAGCGGACTGCGGATCGGCACGCCGGCCATCACCACGCGCGGTTTCGTGGAGGAGCAGTCGGCGCAACTCGGCCACTGGATTGCCGACATCCTCGATGCGATGCACGATGAGCGGGCCTGGGAGGTGGTGGCGCAACGCGTGAAAAAGGAAGTTCTGAAGCTGACGCGACGTTTCCCGGTGTACCGCGAGGGGACGGTCTGAAGGAGCGCCAGGGCGGCTGTGCATTGTCCATTCTGCAATCACGAAGATACCAAGGTCATCGATTCGAGGCTGGCCGCCGACGGCCGCCAGGTGCGCCGCCGCCGCGAGTGCCTTCGATGCGGGGAGCGCTACACGACGTTCGAGTCGGCGGTGTTGGTGATGCCGCGGGTGGTCAAGCGCGACGGGCGGCGCGAACCCTTCGACGAGGCCAAGCTCCGCAACGGGATCGCCAAGGCGTTGGAGAAGCGCCCGATCGGGAGCGACGCCGTGGAAGAGGGCATCGAGCGCCTGCTGCACCGCCTGCAGACGGTCGGCGAGAGCGAAGTCACCGGCCGGTACATCGGCGATATGGTCATGGAGGAATTGCGCGGTCTCGACCAGGTCGCCTACGTGCGCTACGCATCGGTCTACCGCAGTTTTCAGGACATCGCCGAGTTCCGCGAGGAGGTCGAGCGCCTGCAGTCGCTGCCGCTGCTGGTGGACCGCGAGCAGATGTCGCTGCTGCCGGAGGACGACAAGTGAACGGGCCGTCCGATCGGGATTACATGGCCCGCGCCGTGCGATTGGCGAGGCGCGGCGAGTTCAGCGCGGATCCGAACCCCATCGTGGGATGCGTGCTGGTCAAGGCGGGGCGGATCGTCGGGGAAGGCTGGCACGAGCGGGCCGGAGGCCCCCATGCCGAACGGGCTGCCCTTGCGCGGGCCGGTGCGGATGCCGCCGGGGCCACGGCCTATGTCACGCTCGAACCCTGCAGCCATACGGGCCGCACGGGTCCCTGTGCCGAGGCGCTGATCGAGGCAAGGGTGGCACGGGTCGTGTGCGCCGCCACCGACCCGAATCCGGTGGTGGACGGGACGGGCGTTCGCAGGCTCCGCGAGGCCGGTGTGGATGTCGCCGTCGGCGTGCTGGAAGCCTCCGCCGCGGCGCTGAATCCCGGCTACAGGTTCCGCATGACGCGGGGCCGGCCGCTCATCCGCAGCAAGCTCGCCGCAAGCCTGGACGGTCGAACCGCGCTGGCGAATGGCGAAAGTCAGTGGATTACCGGGGAGGCGGCGCGTCGCGACGTGCACCGATGGCGGGCACGTTCGAGCGCGGTCCTGACGGGGGTCGGCACGGTGCTCGCGGACGATCCGGGGCTGGATGCCCGCCATGAGGCCGGGGACGCGCCGATCGTGCAACCGGCGCGCGTCATCGTGGACTCGCGTTTGCGCACGCCGCCCGCCGCGAGGACCCTGGGGTTGCCGGGCACCGTCCTGGTCTTCGGCCGCCGGGATGCGCCCGAAGCGGCCGACGCGCTCAAGCGCGCGGGCGCTCGAGTGGAGATCGCGCCGGGGGAGCGTCGTTGCGATCTGGCCCGGGTCATGTCGCGGCTGGGCGAATTGCAGATCAACGAGGTGTGGGTGGAAGCGGGCGCGCGGTTGAACGGCGCGCTGCTCGAAGCCGGTCTCATCGACGAACTGGTGATCTACCTCGCGCCCCGGGTGCTCGGCGCCGATGCCCGCGGCATGTTTGCCATCGAGCCACTGGAAAGCCTTGCGGGACGCGTCGAACTCGAGTTTCTGGAGGTGCGCCAGCTGGGCAAGGACCTGCGGATCACGGCATGTTTGGCGGAATAGTCAAGGGGAGGGGGCGAGTCCTCGCCAGCGTCGGCCTCGGCGGAGACCGGCGCCTGACCATCGATACCCGGGATGTCGATCTCCCGTCGCTGAAGACCGGTGGCAGCATCGCCGTCAATGGCGTATGCCTGACGGCGGCCGACTGCGGGAACGGGCGGTTTGCCGCCGACGTTTCGCGGGAGACCTTGTCGGCAACCACCCTCGGCGAATTGTCCATTGGCGATCCGGTGAACCTGGAGGGCGCCCTGCGGCTGAACGACACCGTGGACGGTCATCTGGTGACAGGCCACGTGGATGGCATCGGGCGCGTGGTTGGCGTGGAACCGGACGCTCGCTCGACAGGACTGCGCATATCCGTGGACGGGTCGCTGATGCGCTATATCGCCCGCAAGGGATCGGTGGCGGTGGACGGCGTCAGCCTGACGGTCAACGCGGTGGACGAGGACGCGTTTGAAGTGAACATCGTCCCGCATACGGGCGAGGTGACCGTCATTTCGGGGTACCGGCCCGGGAGGGCTGTTAATATTGAAGTCGACATCGTCGCCCGCTACCTGGAACGGTTGCGGACGGTCGATCGGCAATTCGTCGACTGAGGGAATCGAGATTTCGTGGCTATTCCAATCAACAGGGAAACCGCGGTCGCCGGGCTGGATGCGACCGGGGAGATCGTCGCCGACCTGCGCGACGGCAAGATGGTCGTCATCATGGATGACGAGGCCCGCGAGAACGAGGGCGACCTGATCATGGCCGCCAGCCGGGTCCGTGCCTCCGATGTCAATTTCATGGCCCGCTACGGCCGGGGGCTGATCTGCCTGACACTCACGGGGCAGCGCTGCGAGCAGCTTCGTCTGCCGCTGATGGTCAGCGAGACCGACCGGCGGCGGGGAACCAACTTCACCTTGTCCATCGAGGCGGCGGAGGGAATCACGACGGGCATCTCGGCCCATGACCGGGCGCGGACGATCCGCGCGGCGGTCGCGCGCGAGGCGAAGCCCGAGGACCTGCAGCAGCCCGGCCACGTGTTTCCGCTGAGGGCCCAGCCGGGCGGCGTGCTGACGCGCGCGGGACATACCGAGGCGGGCTGCGACCTGGTGCGGCTCGCGGGACTGGAACCGGCGGCGATGATCGTCGAGATACTCAACGAAGACGGTTCCATGGCGAGACGGGACGACCTGTTGCGTTTCGCGCGGCGGCACGGCCTGAAGATCGGCACCATCGCGGATCTCATCCGCTACCGGCTCGCCAAGGAAGAGACCGTGGAAGCCATCGCCGATTTCGAGGTCGATACGGAATTCGGCCCATTCCGGCTGGTCTGCATGGAAGACCATATCAATCGCACCGTGCACCTGGCCCTGGTGCGCGGCGAACCCCGGCCCGGGAAGCCCACGCTGGTGCGCGTGCATCTCCAGAACACGTTGAGCGACGTGGTTGGGATTCAGGACAGCCGCCTCGGCTGGCCGCTGCGCAGCGCCATCAAGCGGGTCGCCGGGGAGGATTGCGGCGTGATCGTCATTCTTCGGCAGAACGAGGGTCCCAGGGACCTGATGACCGCCGTCAGGGAACTGGAGAGGGGACTTGACGAGAACGTGATACCCCACGACCGCACCAGCGAACTGAGGACCTTCGGGACCGGAGCGCAGATCCTGCGCGCTCTGGACGTCAAGCGCATGCGCGTGCTGAGCGCGCCGAAGCAGATGCACGCCATCTCCGGCTTCGGCCTGGAGGTGGTCGAGTACCTTTCCGACGATGCGCCGTCCGAATAAACATTGCGAGCGCCAATAGCCATGCAAGTCAACGAGATAACCGGCGACCCCGGCGCCTTGGGGCTCCGATTCGGCATCGTCGCCTCCCGGTTCAACGATTTCATTGTCGAGCGTCTGGTGGAGGCGGCCGTGGACACGCTGGTCGGCGCCGGCGCCGATGCCGAAGACCTGGATATCGTTCGCGTGCCCGGCGCGTTCGAAATCCCTCTGGCGCTCAAGCTGCTGGCTGACGGCGACCGCTACGATGGGCTTCTTGCCGTCGGCTGCGTCATTCGGGGCGAAACGCCGCATTTCGACTATGTCGCCGGCGAGGCCAGCCGCGGCGTGACCGATGTCGGCCTCGAGCATCGGATTCCCGTGGGGTTCGGCATCCTGACCGTGGACACCATCGAACAGGCCAACGCGCGGTCCGGTCCGGAGTCGGGCAACAAGGGCGCGGAGGCGGCGTTGGCCGTGATCGAGATGGCCAACCTGCGCCACCGGCTTGCCGGCTGAGGCAAGACCCCGGAACACGCATCGCCCCGCGCATGCCATGAACTGCCGGAACGCCCGTGCGGAATGACGCCGCCACCCCCGTCCTTCGCCGTCGCGGAGCGAGGGAACTGCTCGTCATGGCACTCTACCAATGGCAGCTCGCAGGGCATGGCGAGGCCGAATTGCGCGAGCAGTTTGCGGCCATGCCCGAGTACTCGGGCATCGATCAGGACTACTTTCGTGACGTTCTGGCGCTCGTTCTCGGGGATACGGAAACCCTGGACCGGGAGATATCGGAACTGGCGGACCGGAACGTCGATCTCACGGACCCGGTCAGCCGGGCCGTGCTCCTCATGGGGCTGGCGGAACTGCATGGCCGCGGGGACATTCCGACCGGGGTGATCATCAACGAATCGGTGGAACTGGCGAAGCAATTCGGTCCGGTGGATTGCTACCGTTTTGTCAACGCGGTGCTGGATGGCGCTTCGAAACGCGTGGAGAGCCGGCGTGGCTGAGGGCCCCACGCGCTCCCTGGACGAATTCCAGGTGATCGGCCGCTATTTCGCTCGCGAAAGCAACGATCCACGCGTCGTGCTTGGAATCGGCGACGACGCCGCCGTCCTCAAGACCGGCGCGGCCACGGCCGCCGCCACGGACACGCTGGTCGCCGGCGTGCATTTCCCGGACGGCCTCCCGGGCGATGCGGTAGGTCACCGGGCGCTGGCCGTGAATCTGAGCGACCTGGCCGCCATGGGCGCGACGCCGCGTTGGTGCACGCTGGCGCTGACGCTACCGGAATCGAATCATGCCTGGCTCAAGTTGTTCGCGCGGGGGTTTTTCGCCCTTGCGGACGAGCACGGCGTCGAACTCGTCGGCGGCGATACGACCCGCGGACCGCTGTCGGTCACCCTGCAGGTGCTCGGCGATATCGACGCGGACCGCATGCTCACCCGCGGCGGCGGCGCGGCGGGCGACGATATCCATGTAACCGGAACGCTCGGGGATGCGGCCGCCGGACTGGACCTCGTGTCGAGTTGCGGGTCCGGCGCGAGCGAAGCGCACCGGATGCTCGGCTCGCGGTTTCTCAAGCCGACGCCGCGTGTCGCCGCGGGGATCGCGCTCAGGGGTCTGGCCAGCGCGGCCATCGACGTTTCGGACGGGTTGCTGGCCGATCTGGGGCACCTTTGCCGGGCCAGCGGCTGCGCGGCTTCATTGGACGTGGAACGGCTGCCCGTTTCGCCGGAACTGCGGGAGCTGTTTCCCGTTCGGGACGCGGAAACGTGGGCCCTGACCGGCGGCGACGACTACGAGCTGTGCTTTACGGCGCCGCCGTCCCGGAGGCGCAGGATCGAGCGGGCATTGGCGGCGCGGGAAACGCCGGTGCGGCGGATCGGCCGACTGCGCGAGGGGCGCGGCGTGCGGTGCCGGCGGGACGGCCGGCCCATCGCGCCGCCCGTAACCCCCGGCTATTCGCATTTCGGAGAGAGTGTCGCCGCGTCGGGAACGGCATGGACGTGCGGCGGAGAATGACATGCGGGCCGGCGTCGCACTGTTGAGGCAGCCGGTTCACCTGCTCGCCCTGGGGTTTGGGATCGGACTCGTGCCCGTGGCCCCGGGCACCGCGGCGACGGCGGCGGCCGGTCTCGCCGGATGGTGGTTGATGCCGTTGCCGCTGCCGGCCCGGGCCGCGCTGGTGGCGCTTCTGGCGCTGGCCGGGATACGGATTTGCGGCGAAAGCTCCCGACGGCTCGGGACGCGCGATCACCCGGTCGTGGTATGGGACGAAATCGTCGGCTTCCTGGCCGTCTCGCTGGTCCTTCCTCCCGAACCGCCGTGGTGGGTGGCGGCCTTCGTGCTGTTTCGACTCTTCGACATCGTCAAACCGTGGCCGGTCGGCTACCTAGACCGCCGCGTCGGCGGTGGTTTGGGGATCATGCTCGACGACCTGGCGGCGGCGGGTCTGGCGGTGGCGTGCCTGACGCCGGGGCGGCTGGTCTTCGCCTGACGATTGCGGGGTTGCCGGGACCGGTGATCCCGCGACCCCGGCCGCACGTTACGACCGCACCGGCGAATCGCATTCGGCAGCCCGTTCGGCGATTCAAATCCGGCTGGCGGTCCGGCGCCGGGCAGAAGACGTCAGCCGCCCGGCGGGTCGAACGGTTCGGGCTCGTCCCCGGGTGTTTTCTTCAACAGGATTTCGACCTTCTGCTCGGCTTCCCGCAAGGCCTTCTGGCACTGGCGGGTCAGTGTCACGCCGCGTTCGAAATGCGCCAGCGCGGCTTCGAGCGTCAGTTCGCCGCCTTCCAGTTCCTTCAGCAGCGTTTCGAGTTCGTCGAGGGATTTCTCGAGCCCGGCAACGCCTGAATCCTCGGTCATCGATTGAACCTCCCGGTCAGCACGGCGCACCGTACACAGCGTGGTACCGGCGGTCAAATGCGTTACTCTTGGCTCCGCCTGCAAGCCAACCAGTGGGTCGAATGTGCCACGTTGGATCCGAACGATCCTGAAGCCACCGCCGGCAGCGTTCGCGCTGGCGATGTTGCACGTTCCGGTTTCTCCCGCCTCGGCGCAGGGTATCGAGACGATCACGGTGTTCGGCACGACACCCGTGCGCGCCGAGGGCGCGAGCGCGCGCGAGTTTCCCGGCGTCATCCAATCCGCCACGGCGGATCAGCTTGCGGCAAGCGGCAGCGCCGATATCTCCAGTTACCTCGGTCGGCGCTTCGGCGGCGTGCACGTCCACTCGGCCCAGGGCAATCCGCTGCAGCGCGACTTGTACTATCGAGGCTATGCCGCCTCGCCCCTGCTCGGCCTGCCCATGGGGCTGACGGTCTACCAGAACGGCGTGCGGCTCAACGAACCCCTGGGCGACGCGGTGAACTGGGACCTCGTGCCCATGAATGCGATCGCGAGCCTCAGCCTGCTCAGCGGTTCAAACCCCCTGTATGGACTGAATACGCTTGGCGGCTCGGTGGTCGTGCAGATGAAGAACGGGTTCAGCCATCCGCGGCACGCTGTCGAACTCGAAGGCGGCTCCTACGGCAGGGCGATCGCCAACATCGAAAGCGGCGGCAACAACGGCGCGTGGGCCTACTACCTCAACGCGCAGCGGTTCGAGGAAAGCGGGTGGCGGGATCTGTCGCCGTCGTGGGCCGAGAATCTCTATGCGAGCGTGGACTGGCGGGGTGACAGGGGCGCCCTGGGCCTTGACTACCATCGGGCCCGGTCGGACCTGACCGGCAACGGATTGGCGCCCTCCGGACTGTTGGAGGCGGGTCGCCAGCAGGTGTTCACGGCGCCCGACATCACTCGCAACGATACGCGGACGCTGGCGCTGCGGGGCGACTACGCGCTCGCCGAAGGGGTCGGCATCTCCGCCAACCTGTACTACCGCGGCAACGAAACCGGGTCGTTCAATGGCGACGGGCTGGACGAGGACGAGGCGGATGAACTCATCGACGACGGCTTCGGCGGAATCGCCGGACTCGCCGGCGTGCTCCGGGGCGCCTGCCGCGATGCGGTGGAGGACGAGCTCGGCGAGCTGCTCGGCGACGAAGACATCGAGGCGGATGAATTCACCGAGGCTGTCGGGGAGAGCGGTTGCAGCGCGATCAACAACCTGAGCGACCGGCGGCAGGATTCCAGCGGAGGCGTCCTGGAGATCGACGCCGCCGCGGAGATCTTCGGGGTTGCGCACGACCTGACGGTGGGCGCGGGATTCTATCGGGGCAGCAGCGACTTCAATTCCCGCGTCCAGTTCGCGTTGTTCGATCCGCGGACTCGCTCGACGACGACCTCGGGGGCGGTGAGCGGCGGGTTCGCCGACGAGCGAACCGAAATCGACACCGACGTGGCGCGGAATTACGTTTACGCGGGCGACCGGTTCGCGCTCGGCGAGGATTGGTCGATCACGTTGTCCGCTTTCTATCACGACAGTCGAATCGAGTTGCGCGATCGAACCGGGGAGCAGCCGCAGCTCAACGGCAAACACGACTTCGGGAATTTCAACTGGGGCGTGGGCGCGGTGCGCCGCTGGTCCGACCAGGTGGATGCCTATGCGGCCTATAACGAATCCAGCCGGCTGCCCACGCCCATCGAACTGGCCTGCAGCGAGGAATTTAGCCGCAACCCGCGCACCGGCGAGGTGGAGGAATGCCGTTTGCCAAACGCCTTTCTGGCCGATCCGCCGCTGGACGAGGTCATCGCCAGGAACGTCGAGATCGGCTTGCGCGGCGCACTGTCGGGCGGACTGAACTGGTCGCTGGGCCTGTTTCGAACCCGCAACGGGAACGACATCATCTGGCAGACGGGCCAGACTCGCGCCCACGGACTCTTCAAGAACATCGACAACACCCGCCGCCTGGGTGTGGAGGCCATGCTGGCAGGCGCGTACCGGCGATGGCGCTGGAACATCGACTACACCTGGATTCAGGCAACCTTTGAAGACGATTTCGACGTCTTGAGCCCGAACCATCCTGCCAATGCATTGCTTCGGGGCGGCGGCGACGATGATGACGATGAACCGGGCGGCGATGAAGAAGGCGATGCCGGCGATGCCCTTGAGGATGATGACGGTGACGGGGACGAGGACGACGAGGGCCTGTACAGCACCCGCCCGGTGAGCGCGGGCACCAGGTTGCCGGGCATTCCGGATCACCTGGTCAAGGCGGCCGTGGAGCGCGCGTTCTCCGATCGATTGTCCGCCGGCGTGGAGTTGCTCGCGGTGGCCGGCAGTCATCTGCGCGGCGACGAATCCAACGAACTGGACAAACTGGAAGGCTACGCGACGGTCAATGCGCGCGTGAATTACCGGACGGAGCGATTCGAGGCGTTCCTGCTGGTGGAGAACCTGCTGGACGGGGAATACGAGAACTTCGGGCTGATCGGCGAGGAACCGGACGAGGTCATCGGACTCGACGCCATTGACGATGACGTTCGCTTCCTCGCGCCCGGCGCGCCGCGCGCGCTCTGGGCGGGGGTGAAGGTCAACTTCTGACTGGGTGCGGCCGCCGATGCCCGGGCGCACCGCGACGCCCGGCTCTACGGGAAGCCGGGCGTCGTGGTGGCCAACTATTCCCGAAGCAGGAAAGAGAGGTCCTCAAATCGTGCGAATGAGGACCTTCTCCCGATATCGCCTCAGAGCGGGATCACCCCGAATCAGGACCTCAGAGCGGGATCACCCTGAATCAGGCGATGTCGAACCGGTCGAGGTTCATCACCTTGTCCCAGGCCGCCACGAAGTCGTTCACGAACTGCGGTCCGGAGTCCGCGCTCCCGTAGACTTCCGCGAGCGCCCGAAGCTGTGAGTTGGAGCCGAAGATGAGATCGGCACGGGTGCCGGTCCACTTCAGTTCGCCCGTGGCGCGATCGCGTCCTTCGAACACCTCTTCGGAGTCGTCAACGGCCTTCCATGCGGTGCCGAGGTCGAGCAGGTTCACGAAGAAGTCGTTGGAGAGCGTCCCCGGCCGCGAGGTGAAGACCCCGTGGTCCGTCTGCCCGAAGTTCGTGCCAAGGACCCGCATGCCGCCGACGAGAGCCGTCATCTCCGGCGCCGTCAACGTCAGCAACTGCGCCCGGTCCACCAGCAACTCCTCGGACGATACGGCGTACTGCCGCCTGAGGTAGTTGCGGAACCCGTCCGCGTAGGGTTCGAGCACGGCGAATGACTCGACGTCCGTCTGCTCCTGCGAGGCATCCGTGCGGCCCGGCGTGAACGGCACGGTCACGTCGTGCCCGGCGTCCCTTGCCGCCTGCTCGACGACCGCGCATCCGCCCAGCACGATCACGTCCGCCAGCGAGATGCCCTTGCCGTTCGAATGCGCGCTGTTGAACCCTTGCTGGACACTCTCGAGGGTACGCAGGACGCTCGCCAGTTGCTCGGGATGGTTGACTTCCCAGTCCTTCTGCGGTGCCAGGCGAATGCGTGCGCCGTTCGCCCCGCCGCGCATGTCCGAGCCGCGGAAGGTCGATGCCGAAGCCCAGGCGGTCGAGACCAACTGGGAAACGGACAGACCCGAATCGAGGATCGTGGCCTTCAGGGCGGCGATGTCCTGCTCGTCGAGCGGATCGTGGGTGGCCGCGGGAACGGGGTCCTGCCAGATGAGCTCTTCCGAAGGAACCTCCGGGCCGAGATACCGGGCGCGGGGACCCATGTCGCGGTGCGTCAGCTTGAACCACGCCCGGGCGAACGCATCGGCCAGTTCATCCGGGTTTTCGTGGAAGCGCCGCGCGATGGGCTCGTAGATGGGATCCATCCGCATGGCCATGTCCGCCGTGGTCATCATGGGCGCGTGCCGCCTCGACGGATCGTGGGCATCCGGTACGGTGTCGGAGCCTGCGCCATCCTTCGGGGCCCACTGGTTCGCACCCGCATCGCTCTTCACCGGCTCCCACTCGTAGCCGAACAGGTTGTCCAGGTAGCCGTTATCCCACTGCGTCGGGTTGCTGGTCCAGGCGCCTTCCAGGCCGGTGGTGAACGCGTCGACGCCCTTGCCGGTGCCGGAGCTGTTCTTCCAGCCCAGCCCCAGCTCCTCGATGCTCGCGCCTTCGGGCTCCGGGCCGATCAGTTCCGCCTGGCCGGCGCCGTGGCACTTGCCGAACGTGTGGCCGCCGACGACCAGCGCGACGGTTTCCTCGTCGTTCATGGCCATCCGGCCGAAGGTCTCGCGAATGTCCCGGCCGGAAGCGACCGGGTCCGGGTTGCCGTTGGGTCCTTCCGGATTCACGTAGATGAGGCCCATCTGCACGGCGCCGAGGGGATTCTCAAGCTCCCGGTCGCCGCTGTAGCGCTTGTCGTCCAGCCAGATGTTCTCGGAACCCCAGTAGATGTCCAGTTCCGGCTCCCAGATGTCCGCGCGCCCGCCGGCGAAACCGAACGTCTTGAAGCCCATCGACTCCAGCGCGCAGTTGCCCGCCAGGATCATGAGGTCGGCCCAGGAGATCTTGCGGCCGTACTTCTGCTTGACCGGCCACAGCAGCATGCGCGCCTTGTCCAGATTGCCGTTATCGGGCCAACTGTTGAGCGGCGCGAAGCGCTGGTTGCCGGTGCCGCCGCCGCCGCGGCCGTCGCCGATCCGGTAGGTGCCGGCGCTGTGCCACGCCATGCGGATGAACAGCGGCCCGTAGTGTCCGTAGTCCGCCGGCCACCAGTCCTGCGACGTGGTCATCAGGTCGAAGATGTCGTTCTTCAAGGCGTCGAGGTCCAGCGTCTTGAACTCTTCGGCGTAGTCGAACGACTCGCCCATGGGGTCGGACTTCTCGGATTGCTGGTGCAGAATGCCCAGCTTCAACTGGTTCGGCCACCAGTCCCTGTTGGACGTGCCGCCTCCCGCGCCGTCCTTCTGAGCCGTGCCCGTGAATGGGCAGGTTGCATCGTTCATGATTTCCTCCTTCACATGTTCAGGTTCGTGTCGAGCCGTATCAGGCAGTTGCATCCCGTGGCCTGTCTGGCAGTCCCGCGCGCGGCAACACCGGGCGCGGCAGCACCGCGGGCACGAGAGCGCCCTGCGGTGTCACTGACGGTCTTGGCAAGTTCCGTTGAATGCACTTTGTTCTGACGACAGCCGACTCGACTGTTGAAGGGGAGACTAGAAGATACCTTTCGCCGTGTCCAACGATTATTACCGGCTATAATAATCGTATTTTACGCATAATCTCTTCCTGGATAATCTCGGGATAGTCAGATGAAGCGCTTACCCACGATGAAACAGCTCCAATACTTGGTGGCGCTGGCTGATACGCGGCACTTTGGCCGAGCGGCGGTGCGTTGCAACATCACCCAATCGACGCTCAGTGCCGGCATTCGCGATCTGGAGTCGGTGCTCGGAACCGCGGTCGCGGAGCGCTCGAACCGACGGGTGCTGATCACCCCTGTCGGCGCGCAGATTGCCGAGAGGGCAAAGGCGGTATTGCGGGGTGCCGAAGAGGTCATGGAGGTGGCCAGGGCCGGCCGCTCTCCCATGACGGGGGAGATGCGCTTGGGAGTGATTCCGACGATCGGCCCCTTCGTCCTGCCGCGCGTCTTTCCGGCGCTGAGGGAGAGGTATCCGGAACTGACGATCTACCTGCGGGAGGATCAGACGGCGCCGCTGCTGGCCCGCTTGGAAGACGGAGACTTGGACGTCGCCCTGATTGCGCTGCCTTACGAAACCGGGGACCTGCGTATCGACGTCATCATGGAGGACGAATTCCTGTTCGCCTGCAACCGGAACCACGCGCTCGCCGGCACCGACGAAATCTCGCTTGAAGCGATCGCGGGCGAACAACTCATGCTGCTGGAGGAAGGGCACTGCCTGCGCGGTCACACGCTGGACGTCTGCAGAACGAGCGACAGGCGGTCACGGGCGCAATTCGAGGCCAGCAGCCTGCTCACGATGGTGCAGATGGTTGCGGCCGGTGTCGGGGTCGCGCTCATACCGCGTCTTGCGGTCGATGCCCATATCACCCGGGGAACGGCTATCTCGCTCTCGCGGATCGGCGTGCCGGCCGCGCGTCAGATCGGATTGGCATGGCGCCACATGTCGATGCGAAGCAGGGAGTTCCGAATGCTGGCGGAGACGCTACGGGAATTGAGCGATCACATTTGAGAGATTGTGACCAACACGTATGCGTTTCGTGGGTAGTCCGCAAGAATATGGGCTAACGCCACCGAAAAAATCCTTTGGTGTTCGCCGCTCTTCGTGGAGAATATTGACGGGTTATTTGGTCCTCTCGGAATGGATCGCTTGATCGGCGGGATCGTCACCCGTGCCGGGCCAACGGCGAACGATGCTATTTCACGGACTGCCCCGGATTTGCTCGCACATTTGGATCTGCGTCCGGTATTCGTGGGAATCGATAGTGATCTGCTGTGCGCCGCAGTCGAAGGGGATGCATCGTCACTCCGGGATGCGCTGGGCCGACCCATGCCATTCAGCGACGAGGCGAGAGGTGATCATGCTCGTGGCTGGATAATCCCGCTCGGCGAAGAAGTGTAATTCGGATTATGGTCGACAATTGCTTAGATAGCATCTGTAGTCGATAACATTTGCTATTATTGACCAGCAATTGATAACGATAATTAACTGTGTAGGCGTGTGCGAATGTTCGCCTACAGAGTGGTGAGGATCATTCCGTGGATGAGAGACTAGGTGGCGTCATGACGATTGACGAATTGTCCGACTATCTGAGGATATCGCGGTCAACGCTCTACAAACTGGCACAGGAAGGCAGGGTCCCGTGCAAGAAAGTCGGGCGCCACTGGCGTTTCCGCAAGCGGGCGATCGACCGCTGGTTGGAACAAGGCGGCGCGAGTGCTGAAATGACGACCGACGGAGATGAAGCTTGACCAGCCGCCTTTCGGAAGCGATCAGCGAGCAGATCGCATACGCCAACGATCTCTACCATCGGCTGGTGCTGGTGGTTGGCGTGGAGGGCCGGGGCAAGACTGCTGCGTTGAGAGACATTGCGGAGCGCAGGGGCGCGTCGCTGGTTAACGTCAGTCTGGAACTCTCTCGCCGCATGCTCGACCTCCCGGAGCGGCAGCGTCCTCTCCGAGTCCAACGAATTCTTGAGCAGATTGTTTCCGAGATTGGTGGTGACATAGTCCTGTTGGACAATATCGAACTTCTATTCGACCCTTCGCTACGGCAGGATCCGCTGCGCCTTTTGAAGGGACTCTCGCGAAACAGGACCACGGTCGCAGCATGGAGCGGGTCCATTGAGGACGGCAACATCTACTACGCGGAGCGCGGACACCCAGAATATCGACGCTACTCTACGGACGGCGTTCTGGCGGTGGGCGCTTAGGCGGCGAAACGGTGAAATACGAAGAACTGATCCGATTCGACCCCATTGAGGCCGTCGTGCAACTCCGCGACGCCGACGAAGCTGCAGCCGCTCGCCGCCTTGTGAGTAGTTACGTCATCTCCGATGAGATGGCGGAGAAGCTGTCAGCCTTGGTCTTCCCACAACTGCAGTTCGAAATACCCGCTGACAACAAGGGGCTTCTGGTTGTCGGCAACTACGGGACCGGAAAATCGCACTTGATGTCAGTTATTTCGGGAGTTGCGGAGCACGCCGATCTGGTATCGGACCTCTCCAATCCGAAGATCGCGGGAGACGCCGCCAACATAGCCGGCAGGTTCAAGGTGGTCCGAACGGAGATCGGCGCGACCACGATGTCCCTTCGCGACATCGTGGTAAGCGAGTTGGAGGAGCACTTGGAGGCGCTTGGTGTTTCTGTCGCGTTCCCCAGCGCCGCCGATGTCTCCGGCAGCAAGCGCGCGTTCGAGGAAATGATGGTCGCGTTCCACGAGACCTATCCCGATCACGGTCTATTGCTGGTCGTGGACGAACTGCTGGACTACCTGCGCTCGCGCAAGGATCAGGAATTGATCCTCGACCTGAATTTCCTGCGGGAAATCGGTGAGGTTTGCAAAGATCTCCGCTTCCGTTTCCTAGCGGGCGTGCAGGAAGCAATTTTCGACAGTCCGCGCTTCGAGTTCGTCGCCGACAGCATACGCCGCGTGAAGGATCGTTTCGAGCAAGTGCTCATTGCACGCCGAGACGTGAAGTTCGTCGTTGCGCAACGATTGCTCCGCAAGACGGGAGAGCAGCAAGCCGGAATCAGGGAATATCTTGTGCCGTTTGCGCGGTTCTATGGGCGCATGAACGAGCGCATGGATGAATACGTGGACTTGTTCCCGGTCCATCCTGACTATATCGACGTTTTCGAGCGAGTGACCGCGGTCGAGAAACGCGAAGTACTTCGAACCCTTTCGTTGGCGATGAAGCGGTTGCTCGGTCGGGAACTACCGACGGATCATCCTGGACTGATCGCCTATGATGGATACTGGTCGATTCTGAGGGAAAATCCATCGTTTCGCGCCGACCCCGACGTCAAGGCTGTCATTGAATGCAGCCAAGTGCTGGAATCGCGGATCGATCACGCTTACACCCGGCCAGCGTACAAGCCGATGGCCGTACGCGTCGTCCACGCGTTGTCGGTGCATCGGCTGACGACCGGCGATATCCACGCCCGTTTGGGCGCTACCGCAGAGGAACTGAGGGATGGCCTTTGTCTCTACCAGCCGGGAATCGAGGATCTCGGGGGCGACCCGGCGGACGATTTACTGTCGCAGGTGGAGACAGTCCTCCGGGAGATCCACAAGACCGTCAGCGGCCAGTTCATATCGTCGAATCCAGACAACAGGCAGTACTACCTCGATCTCAAGAAGACCGATGATTTTGACGCCTTGATCGAGAAGCGGGCCGATAGTCTGGATTCGGCACGGCTTGACCGCTACTACTATGTCGCATTGCGGCGGGCGATGGAGTGCACGGACGAAACTTACGTGACCGGCTACAAGATATGGCAGCATGAGCTCGAATGGCGCGCGCGCAAAGCGGCGCGCCAGGGATACTTGTTCTTCGGCGCGCCAAATGAGCGGTCCACCGCAGTGCCGCCGCGCGACTTCTACCTTTATTTCATTCAGCCTCACAATCCGCCGCGCTTCAGGGACGAGAAGGCGTCGGACGAGGTGTTCTTCCACCTCACCGGTGCGGACGACAAGCTTCGGAATTCATTGCGTGGCTACGCGGCGGCGGTCGATCTGGCCTCGACATCGTCGGGGCATGCCAAGGCAACATACGAATCGAAAGCTTCCGGGTTTCACCGCGATCTGGTCAGTTGGCTTCAACAACACATGGGGTCGGCTTTCGAGGTGGGCTACCAAGGTCGTCGCAAGGCGCTGCTTGAATGGGCCAAGGGCCACTCACTTCGTGAAGTCTCCGGCATTTCCCCGGCAGAGAGGATCAACTTCCGCGATCTTATCAACGCGGTGGCCGGGATTTGCCTTGAGACGCACTTCATCGAACAGGCGCCGGAATACCCGCGCTTCTCCTTGCTGGTCACATCCTCGAGCCGGGCGCAGGCAGCCCAGGACGCGTTGCGATGGATCGCCCGTGCGATCAAGACGAGACAAGCGGCTTCGGTCCTCGACTCGCTGGAACTTCTCGACTCCGACAAGCTCGATCCCTATCGGTCGAAATACGCCAACCACATCCTCGACCGAGTCAACAGCAAGGGGCATGGCCAGGTCGTGAATCGTTCGGAACTGATCGAAGAGCTCCTGGGAGTGGAGTATCTTGCGCCGCAAACTCTGCGTCTTGAGCCTGAATGGGTGGTGGTTTTGCTTGCGGCGCTGGTTTATTCGGGCGATGTAGTGCTCGCTGTTCCCGGGCGCAAGTTCGATGCCGCGGATTTGTCCGCGCTGGCCGCCGCACCGCTCGACGAGCTTGTTCACTTCAAGCATGTCGAGCGGCCCAAGGAATGGAACCTTCCGGCGCTCAAGGCACTGTTTGAATTGCTTGGACTGACGCCGGGGATGGCGAACTCCGTTACCCAAGGGAAGGACGACACGGTTCGGGAGTTACAAAAGGCGGTATCGCGCACCGTCGAGAGACTGGTGGTTGCTCATCAGGCCGTCCGATCCGGCATTTCGTTCTGGGGCAGGAGTCTGATCGACGAAGGGCGTGCCAAGAGTTTGATTTTATCTCTCGAACGGACCAAGTCATTTCTCGAGTCTCTACAGGCTTATACATCGCCCGGCCGTCTGAAGAATTTTCGCCATGACGCGAATGAAGTGAAGAGTCACATAGCCGGGCTTGAGTCCCTGGAGGAGGTGGAAGCCTTCCAGGCGCTGGCTTCCGAGTTGGGGCCGACAGCCGCATTCCTCACCATAGCAGAGACTGAGCTTCCCCCCTCCCACGAGTGGGTGGGGCAGATGAACGGCGTTCGTAACGATGTTCTTGCGCAGGTCGCGCAAACCACCGGACATGCAGCGGTGGCGTTTAGCCGCCGCTCGCTGACCAAGCTCAACGACCTGAAGCGGGCTTTTGCGGATGTCTATCTGAATCTTCATGCCAGGGCTCGTCTCGGTGTGAACGATGACAAGAAGAAGACCGCGTTGCTACAGGACGCGCGGCTCGCCCAGCTTCAGATACTGTCGGCAATCGACCTCATGCCAGTGGGCCAGTTGGCCAACCTCCGGAGCCGCCTCGGCGGGCTGACGAGTTGTTTTGCACTTACCAGGCGGGAACTCAGCGCCTCCCCCATCTGCCCGCATTGCGGGTTCAGACCGGTCCAGGAGCCGCAAGAGAGCGCCGCCAGCAACGTCCTGGCGCAACTCGACGATGAACTCGACCGTCTGCTCGCCGACTGGCGGCAGACATTGCTCTCCAACCTCGGCGATCCGTCAACGCGCGAGAATCTGTCCCTGCTACAGCCCGAGCGCCGTCGGCGGGTCAAAGCGTTCGTACAGTCTGGCAAGTTTCCCGATTCGCTAAGCCCGGAGTTCATCGAATCTCTTCAGGAAGTTCTGTCGGGTCTCGTAAAGGTGGTTGTGACGACGGAGGATATGAGAGCCGCCCTGCTTTCCGGCGGCTCGCCCGCGAGCCCCGCCGATATGAAGGCGCGTTTCGCACGCTACATGGACAAACTCGCCAAGGGGCACGACTCAGCCAAGGTCAGGGTAGTGGTGGAGTAAGCGCCGATGGAAAGGGAAGAACTAATCGAGCGCATCAAGGGATACGAGTGGAGCGACATCGAGTTCAAGAGGGCTCGACGGGGCGTCCCCGAGTCCGCTTACGAAACGGTTTCCGCCTTCTCCAACACCGCAGGCGGCAGGTTGGTCTTCGGCATCAAGGACAGTGCTGGCGGTTTCGAAATCGCTGGCGTATTGGAGGTGGACAAGGTTCAAAACGACTTCCTCAGCGTTCTGCGTTCGGGCCAAAAGCTTAACCGAGTCGTCACGGTCGATGAGCGCCTGATTGAAGATGACGGCAAGGCGCTGCTGGTGTTCCATGTCCCCGAGGCGCGCAGGCAGGACAAGCCGATCTTCTTGGGTGGCGATATCAGAAAATCATTCATTCGCCGGGGTGCCTGTGACGAGCGATGCACTCAATCCGAGATCGAGCGATTTCTGCGCGACGCGGCGCAAGAACGTTATGACGGAGAAACCGTCGACCTCGATGTCGAGCGCTGTTTCCACGACGAGTCACTGCGCTGGTACCGGAAGCTCTTCGACGACCGGAATCCCGGCCACGACGAAACGTTGCCGCACGTGGAGTTCCTTAATCATTGGGGGCTTGTTGTCGAAGCCGGTGGTCGGCTGGCGCCGACCCGCGCTGCTATTCTCCTGTTTGGCGCGGCACCCGCGTTCCGACAAGTGCTTCCCCGCCCCGTGGTGGACTGGCGTTGGCATCGTGGTGACTGGTCGGAGGAATTGGCCGAAGAGCGTTGGGTCGACCGGCTGGTGATCGAAACCAACCTGGTGGAAACCTGGAAGACACTCGTGGACCGCTATTTCCAACGAGCCGAGAAGCCTTTTTCAATCAATGCTCAGACGTTGCAGCGGGAAGATCATCCGCCGGACTACATCGCATTCCGGGAGGCGGCGATCAACCTCCTGATGCACCAGGACTATGCAGATCACACGCGCAAGGCAGCGATCCAATTCTTTGACGATCGCGTGGAGTTGTGGAACCCTGGCGATGCCTACGCGTCTGCCGACGAACTTCTCGAACCGGGCGAGAGGGAGGTTCGCAATCCCCGGGTCGTCGGCGCTTTCCGTCGTATAGGGTTGAGTGAGCAGGCCGGCACGGGAATGCGCGCCATTTTCGGCAATTGGCGGCGGCTCGGGCGCGTGCCGCCGATCATCGACAACGACAGGTCTCAGCAGGCATTTCAACTGACCCTCCTCAAGGACGAGCTTCTATCCGAAAAGCAGTTGCTTTTCCAAGCAAGCTTGGGCGTCCATCTGGACGAGGCCGAAGCAAATACCTTTGCCCTAGTTTGCCGTAAGGGCAGAGTGGGTTTGACCGACGTACGCGCTGTCTCGGGCCTTTCCAGTGCCAACGCGCGGGCGGTTCTGGACCGTCTGGCAGTTCAGGGGCTGATTTCGCCACTGGGGGACGCCGATACGTCGACGTTCGGCATTGCTGAACACCTCAAGAGCCAACTTGGCGGAACTGATCAAGGCGGCGAACAAGTTGATCCCGGGTCGGTGAGCTTGGTCACTGAACAAGTTCAGCGGGGACATGACAGCTTGTCCACTGCACAAGCTGGCTCCGACCCGGTGGCCATGTCCACTGCACATGCCGGGCTTCTGACGGAGATATCGACCGTCCAGGGAAAGATAATTGGGCTTTGCGATACGCCCCGAAGACTGGTCGAGATCATGGATACCCTCAATATGGCCAATCGCGGGTACTTTAAGAAGCGTCATCTTGATCCGCTGTTGGCCGGCGGCGTGCTACGCATGACCCATCCCGATCGACCGAAGCATCCAAACCAAGCCTATGTGCTGACTGAGGCTGGGGTCGAGCTGAAGAGGCGCCGTTTGCACGGGCCGGAAGAAGGAGGCGATTCGAATGGTGCGTAGCAACCCAGATGACCGAATTGGCAGCCTCGCCCGAAATCGTTCGGGACAGGACGAATTGTTTGACGAATCCAATAGCGAGAAGTTGGAAGCGCGGCGTGGAGAACCGGTTGAATGCTTGGGATTGACCTTTGAGAGCGAAGAGGCCCGGAGGTCTCATTTCTTGGGCAAGTTGCGGAAAGGATTGGAGGAATTGCACGCGAAACTCGGCAGCGTCCCTTATGCAGGTCTCGACGACGCTATCGCGCGGATGACAAAGATCGAGCGCTGGCCCATGGGTGGAAAGGCGCGGGTTCGCCAAGTAGCCGAACGTATGCGCCACGCCGAGTCGTCAAAGGACCTGCTCCAGCGCTGGAAGGACGAGGTGGGTTTTCCTCACGGCGAGATCGAGGACATTCTCGCTCTATCCGATCCGCCTTGGCATACAGCCTGTCCGAACCCGTTTCTTGGCGCGTTTGTGGATGCCTATGGCTCGCCGTACGGCCCGGATGAGCCTTACCGCCGCAAGCCGTTCGCAGTCGACGTAAGCGAGGGAAAAACTCACGCCGTCTACCGGGCGCACGGATATCACACCAAGGTCCCCCATTTGGCGATTGTGCCGTCGATCCTCCATTATACGGAGCCCGGAGATTTGGTGTTGGACGGCTTCGCTGGCTCCGGAATGATGGGTGTTGCGGCCCAGTGGTGCGGTACGGCACCCGAGATCTATCGGAAATCGTTGGAGGCACGGTGGTCTGAGGAAGGCTTCGGCAGGCCGAAATGGGGTCTCCGGCACACCATCCAGAATGATCTCTCTCCGCTCGCATCCTTCGTTGCTGCAAACTACGGTCTGCCGTTTGATCTCGACGCCTTCGCTGAGGCTGGTCGCGCGCTGCTCGACGGGGTCGAGGCGGATCTCGGCTGGATGTACGAGACATTGCACACCGACGGCAAGACCACTGGACAGATCGACTACACAGTCTGGAGCGAGGTGTTCAGTTGTCCCGAATGTGCCGCCGAAGTGGTGTTTGTAGAAGAGGCGTTAGACCGAACGAGTGGACGAGTGAGGTCTCGGTTTCCATGCCCCGTTTGCGATGCGGAACTGAGCAAGGACAAGCTAGAGCGCGTATTCGAATCCAACCTGGATGAAGTCACCGATATTGTGCGGCAAAACGTCGCTTTCAGGCCGTCACTGATCCGGTACAAAGTGGATGGTGAAGTATTCGAAAAACAGCCCGATGACCATGATCGAGAACGAGTAAAACGCATCGCTCAACTACCCCTTACATCGGTAGTCCCAACGAACCGGCTGCCTATTGAAGACATGTATCACGGTTCGCGTTTGGCGCCGAAAGGGATTACGCACGTGCATCACTTCTTTCTGCCTCGGGCCGCGCATGCCTTGGCAGCGATGTGGCGCCAGGCCAGCGCCTATCCTGACATCCGCATCCGCCACATGCTGCTTTACTTTGTTGAGCAGGCAATTTGGGGAATGTCGATCCTCAATCGGTATGGTCCTACGCACTTTTCGCAAGTCAATCGTCAACTCACCGGCGTCTACTACGTCGCATCGCAGATTTCAGAGGTATCTCCGAGATACAACCTCGGAAACAGGTTGTCCCGGCTGGTCAAGACTTTCGGTCGTGCGCCGGTTCGGCGACCGTCAGGTTGCGTCAACACCGCGAGCACAACCGAGTTGCTTGGTATTCCCGACAAATCGGTTGACTACGTCTTCACCGACCCGCCGTTCGGCGAAAACATCTACTATGCCGATCTCAACTTTCTGGTCGAGTCTTGGCACGGAGTGCTCAGCAACGCGGTGCCGGAGGCAGTCGTCGACCGCTTCAAGAAAAAGGGGTTGCCCGAATATCAGCGCCTGATGCAGCGGTGTTTCGAGGAGTATCACCGCGTCCTCAAGCCGGGTCGCTGGCTCACCGTGGTTTTCCACAACTCCAAGAACGCGGTCTGGACGGCGATTCAGGAAGCCATGCTGGCCGCCGGATTTGTTGTCGCCGACGTGCGCACCATGGACAAGAAACAGGGTTCCTATCGCCAGGTTACCAGCACTGCGGTCAAGCAGGATCTGGTGATCTCCGCGTACAAGCCAAACGACGGCTTGGAGGAACGCTTCACACTCACGAAAGGCACCGAGGATGGAGTCTGGGAATTTCTCCGCACCCATCTCGGCCAACTGCCCGTGTTCGTGGCCAAGGACGGCCGCGTTGAGGTCGTCAACGAGCGCCAGCCGCATCTGCTGTTCGACCGCATGGTCGCCTTCCATGTTCTGCGCAATGTTACGGTGCCGCTATCGATCAGCGAATTTTTGGAGGGTCTCACCAATCGGTTTCCGGAACGGGATGGGATGGTCTTCCTGCTCGAACAGGTCGCGGAGTACGACAAAAAGCGTTTGGCGGCCCAGGAAATAGTTCAGCTTGAGATCTTCGTCATCGACGAATCATCCGCAATCCAGTGGCTGAAGCGTGAGTTGGACCGCAAACCGCAAAGCTTCCAGGACATTCACCCACAATTCATCCGTGAGATCGCGGGTTGGCAAAAACACGAGAAGCTGCCCGAACTGTCCGATATGCTAGACCAAAACTTCCTGTACTACGACGGAGCCGGAAAGGTTCCGAGCCAGATACACAGCTACCTCTCCACTAATTTCAAGGAGCTGCGCAATTTGTCCAAGGAGCATCCAGCGCTGCGCGCCAAGGCAAAGGGACGCTGGTACGCGCCCGATCCCAAGAAAGCTGCTGATGTTGAGAAACGCCGCACGCGTATTCTCCTCCGGGAGTTCGACGAATATCACAAATCGTCGCAAAGGCGACTAAAGCTGTTCCGCCTCGAGGCGGTACGGGCCGGTTTTTTCAAGGCCTATCAGGACCGGGATTATGCTTCCATCATCTCGGTCGCGGAAAAAATTCCAGACGCAGTTTTGCAGGAGGACCAGAAGCTCATGCTCTGGTATGACCAAGCCTTGACGCGTGTTGGAGAGGGTGCATGATGATCGCGAGCTGCATGGTGTTCAATGTCAAATCCCCGAATCGACACCTCGGGAATTTTTCACTTTCACAGGTTTCCGTTTAGCAGAGGCACGGCCCGTTGGCCGACTGGCGCGACCAAATCATCAAAGGGTTCACACCGCAGATAGCGCGTGTTTCCTTGGTAGCCGATCCGGACGGGCTATTGCTTGAAGAGACTGTCGTCGAAGCTATCCGCGAACGAGGCTTCGAGCTTATCCTCTTCGAAGATCCGGTCGCTTTCCGCTTTGCGTACGAATCCCGATTCCGGAACCGCTGGGAGCGAGAGGAGCGCACCGATCTCGTGGTGGTCGTTCGGAACGGAGCGCACGATCTCACTACGCTTCCCTACGATCTCGCGAAAGCCGGAAGACAGCTTTCCTTCGGCTTGGGCGAATTGTTTCCCGGCCTCAGCTATCCGGTCGTTGCTTCGCTCGACCGGGGCGATTTCGATGGGCTCTACCAAGCGCGGAAAGGGCGTGAACTGGAGAGGCTCGGAGACGATGCCACAAAGGATTTTGTCTTGCGGCATGTCTTCGAGACCGATCCAGCGCTCGTCAAGGACCCAGCCGGGCTATTGCGTGTTTTGTTGCGGCGTCACTACCGTGGCCAACGGGTACCCCGACTTCTGAACGATCGCTTTGTGCACGTGTTGCGGAAGAATGGGGTGTTCAATTCATGGCCATTGGAGACAATCGTCCCGGATCGGCGAGCCTTCTTCTTCTTTTTGCAAGAGCGGTGGCCACTGTTTCTGGACCGCCTTGCGATAAGCGCCGGAGGCGGCACGGGCGACGACAGCGGATCGTTCGGTCTCAAGACCGCAGGCCCTGCGCAACTGCCATTCGATCACGATGACATTCGTGTCTATATCGACAACCTGTTCGTTGAGGGAATGCTTTCTCCGGTAACCCACAAGTCGGGGGGCGCCCTTCGCGGCAATTGGGCAGGGGTTGGCGTACTTGCCGACCCCGAGGCGGACAAATCGCGGCGGCTCGTCGGCCTGATGGAGACCGTCGGCGGTACGATCCCAGGTCCCGATGAAAGGCACCACGATTGGTTGGCATTCGCCTACCGCTGGGCGGAACTTGGTGTTCTCTGGTTGGAGTCGACCGTCGCCTCGCGGTCGGGTTTGGACGAGCGGATCGTCGAGCTTCGCGCGGACGTCGACCGAGCCTTCGCTGCCTGGATGGCGCGCCGATACGCCGGGCTCCACAACCAGCCGCCCAACCCACCGGTCATGGTTCACCACGCGCCGCGCTATCTCGCACGGCGACTTCTGGACGATCCTGCGTGCAAGATCGCGCTAATCGTCGCCGACGGCTTGGCTCTCGAACAGTGGATCGTGCTCCGCGATACGCTGGCGACACAGCGACCGCGATTTCGCTTCAGCGAAGGTGCCGCCTTCGCCTGGGTGCCGACCATCACCTCCGTTTCACGACAGGCAATCTTCGCGGGAATTCCACCGTTCTATTTTCCGTCCAGCATTCACACAACCAACAAGGAGGCGCCCTTGTGGACCCGCTTCTGGATCGACCAGGGTTTGGCGGCCCGGCAGGTCGGCTACGCCAAGGGGTTGGGGGACGGTGGACTCGACGAGATCCACGAGTTCGCGTCGCGCCCGGATGTTCGCGCGCTCGGTTTAGTTGTTGACAAGGTCGACAGGATCATGCACGGCATGGAGCTTGGCGCTGCGGGTATGCTTAATCAAGTTCGGCAATGGACTGAAGAAGGGTTCATGGCAGCACTTCTGGATGTGCTGTTCGACGGCGATTTCGCGGTTTTCCTGACCTCCGATCACGGAAACATTGACGCTACGGGTCACGGTAGTCCTTCGGAAGGCGTGATCGCCGACCTGCGGGGCGAGCGTGTGCGCGTCTATTCCGATTCGATCTTGCGGGCTCGCGTGAAGGACCGGTTCCCAGGGGCCATTGAATGGCCGGCTCTGGGACTCCCGGAAGATTATCTGGCCCTTCTGGCTCCCGAACGGACGGCTTTCGTTCGCGAAGGCAAACGCGTCGTTGGCCATGGCAGTATTTCTCTGGAAGAGGTTGTTGTCCCGATGATCCAGATCGAGCGGTCGACGGTATGAACCGCAGCGGCCAGATCGGTTTCAGCCAACGAATTCAACTGGAGTGGTTGGACTACACCGTTAATTTGGTGCTCGCTGGGAACTCGCGACGAGAGATCGTCATGGCGTTGGGCAATCGGCTGCGGGATTCGTTGTCGGTTGGAAACAATCCGGTACGGGGGAACCGGGACAAGGCAATTACGATTCTGACGAAGATCTGGGTCGCGACGCCGGGGGAACTCTGGACACTCCGCGACCAGGGACTCGAGTTTCTTCAGCGTGTACCGGTGTCTGATCGGATGTTGGTGCACTGGTGCATGTGCATGGCGGTCTACCCCTTCTTCGGGACTGTCGCGGATGCAACCGGGCGCCTTCTACGCCTGCAGGGGACGGCCGGAGCGGCGCAGGTGCAGCGCAGGCTGCGCGAGCAGTTCGGCGAACGAGAAACCGTGGCCCGCGCGGCTCGGCGAATCCTGCGGACATTTATCGACTGGGGCGTGTTGTTGGAAACCGGAGCAAAGGGACATTATCGCGGTACCGCCAAGCACGCTGTCTGTGACGAATCGCTTTCTGTCTGGACTGTTGCTGCCGTTCTTGCCGCGATGGGCGGCCGTTCCCAATCCGTCAAGACCGTATTGCGTGGGCCTCACCTCTTTCCATTTGATGTCTTGTTGCCCTCAGTCCGGACGCTGGAAGCCAACGAATATCTTGAGATCATCCTTCATGGGCTTGATCATGAAGTTCTGGTTGGTTTTGCAGGAAAATCGGGCTGACCTGAGCGAAGGTTTACATTCGGCTGGATGCGTCGCCCGTATCGGTTGGCGGGTACCGAATTGATGCCCGAAAGCGGGACTAAGGCGCCCGCACGCGTTACAATCTCCATTGCACGTTCCGGTCGGATTAGCGGCCGTCACCGGGACGCAGGTGGGAGTCAATGGGAAACAGCTATCGCGCTGCAGACATCGAGGTCCTGAGCGGTCTCGACCCCGTGCGCCGGCGCCCCGGCATGTATACCGACACCAGTCGGCCCAACCACCTCGCCCACGAAGTCATCGACAACAGCGTCGACGAGGCCATCGAGGGCCACGCCAGGCGCATCGACGTCAAGCTCTTCCGGGATGGATCGCTGGAAGTCGCCGACGACGGCCGCGGCATGCCGGTGGACGTTCACCCCGAGGAAGGGATTCCCGGGGTCGAACTGATCCTCACCAAGCTGCACGCGGGCGGCAAGTTTTCCAACCGGACCTACCGGTTCTCCGGCGGGTTGCACGGCGTGGGCGTTTCCGTGGTGAACGCGCTTTCCAGCAACCTTGAAGTGTGGATCCGCCGCGGCGGCAAGGAATACAACATGAGTTTCTCCGGCGGCGAGCGTCGGGGCGACCTCGACGTGGTCGGTTCGGTCGGCAAGGCGAATACGGGGACCACGCTGCGCTTCTGGCCGGACCCGCAATATTTCGACTCGCCTTCGTTCGCCCTGCGGCGCCTGAAACACGTGCTGCGAGCCAAGGCGGTGCTGTGCCCGGGGCTCAGGGTGCGGCTGGAGGTCGAGAGCCCACATGAAGTCGAGACCTGGCAGTACAGCGGTGGGTTGGCGGAATACCTGCTGGAGCGGGTCGACGGCGCCATCCTGCCGGTGGAGCCCCTGACCGGCAGCCTGCATGGCAAGCGTGAAGCGGTGGACTGGGCTTTGGCCTGGATTCCGGATGACTCGCAGTCGTCGGTGACGGACAGCTACGTCAATCTCGTGCCCACGCCCTTGGGCGGAACCCACGTCAACGGCCTGCGCGCCGGGCTCACCGAGGCGCTGCGCCAGTTCTGCGAGTTTCGCAGCCTGCTGCCGCGCGGCGTCAAACTGGCGCCCGAAGATGTGTGGCAGGGCGTGGCCTACATCCTCTCGGTGAAGATGGAAGACCCGCAGTTCTCCGGGCAGACCAAGGAGCGGCTCGGATCGCGGCAATGCGCCAGTTTCGTCAACGGTGTGGTCAAGGACAGCTTCGCGCTGTGGCTGAACCAGCATCCGGAGACCGGCGACGAGATCGCCCGGCTGGCCATCGAGAAAGCGCAGTTACGGCTGAAGTCCTCCAAGAAGGTCGTTCGCAAGCGCGTCGTCGCCGGCCCGCAATTGCCGGGCAAGCTGGCCGACTGCACGATCCAGGAACCGGCCGCGGCAGAGCTGTTTCTGGTGGAGGGGGATTCGGCGGGCGGATCGGCGAAGCAGGCGCGAGACCGGGAGACCCAGGCGATCATGCCCCTGCGCGGCAAGATCCTGAACACCTGGGAGGTGGACCCGGGCCAGGTGCTGCGCTCCCAGGAAGTGCACAACATCAGCCTGGCGCTGGGCGTGGATCCGGGCAGCGGCAACCTGGAAGGGTTGCGGTATCACAAGGTTTGCATCCTGGCTGACGCGGACTCCGACGGATTGCACATCGCCACGCTGCTGTGTGCGCTGTTTCTGCGCCATTTCCGGCCCCTGGTCGTAGCCGGGCGGGTCTACGTGGCGATGCCGCCGTTGTTCAGGATCGACGTGGGCAAGGAAGTCCACTACGCCCTGGACGAGGCGGAGCGGGACATGCACCTGGACCGGATCGAGGCGCAACGCAAGAAGGGCAAGTTGACGGTGACGCGGTTCAAGGGGCTGGGAGAAATGAATCCCTCCCAGCTTCGCGAGACCACCATGGCCAGGGAAACCCGCCGGCTGGTTCAGTTGACCGTGACGGAGAAGGACAATCCGGATCGCATGCTGGACATGCTTCTTGCCAAGAAACGGTCCGCGGACCGCAGGGAATGGCTGCGGGAGAAGGGGAATCTGGCTGATGTTTGAATGGCGTGTTTCGCCGAATGCCTTCGTTCTGAGTTGGGGTGCTGTCAAGCTACGCGGGTACAGCCGTAGCGGGCTAGAACAGGGGCACGACTCGCAACAGAGATTACGACGAACGTCGCTGCGTAAGGCTTTGCGTCACCCTGCGATGCTCAGCGGTAACGGATGGCGCGGGCCCCGATAACGGTTCGGAAAGCGATCCGCGCACTGGAGCAGGATGGCTGGCGGCAGGTGAGGATGAGGGGCAGCCACCGTCAATTCCGCCATCCGCTCAAGCAGGGAACCGTGACAGTCGCTGGCAAGGAAAGTGACGATCTTTCGCGAGGGACATGGAGTAGCATCATTAAGCAAGCTGGACTGGAGAAGCGGGCAACCGGTGAGTAATCATGGAATACACTATTGTAATCGAGCAGACACAGAGGAACTTCTCCGCATACGCGCCGGATCTTCCCGGGTGCGTTGCGACAGGAGCTAACCGGGCACAAGTCATAGAAGAAATGCGCACGGCCATCGCCTTTCACATCGAGAGTCTGCGCGAACATCGCGAGCCAGTTCCCATACCGCGATGCAGCGCTGCCGTGGTGAATGTGGCTGTTGCCGCGTGACGGCGATCGGCGGCAACAACGTTGCGGAGCCTTGGCGCCATGCTACGTGTCCGTCCGCACGAGGTGGCAAGAGAACCGTTCGTCAGTCACAGCGACGCCGCCCACTACCAAATTTCGCTCGCGACTCGTTGTTTTTGGACTCCTTGACGGATGGAAGTCGTGTGTTTCAGCGTGGGGATGCTCAATTCGTTCCGTGAGTACGAGCAGCCTAATTTGCCACGATTTTTTGAAAAATTATTATTGTCTGGAGCCTGACCGTGGAATCGATGCCAACCGGACCGTGGCGAGATAGGCCGCTGTTCGGTAAATTGCGAGAGCGGGACGTCGATCTCCTGCTTTGTTGTGAATTGCATTTTGCCGGCCCGTTGCGCGATCGGTTCGCAGAAGTCTGGCACCGGGACGACATCGAGTTTTCAGATGCATGGGTGAACCACTTCGAATCCGGAGATGGGCATGGTGAGACCGATCTCGTCGTCGAATTCAGGCGAGGAAACGAAACCGTGTACTTGCTCGTGGAGAACAAGATCGATGCGGAATTTCAGAAAGGACAGGTTGAGCGGTACACGAGCCGCGCCAGATCCTGGGAAGAACGCGGTGACGCGAACGAGGTTCGAACCCTGCTGCTGGCGCCTTCCGATTACTTTGGACGTCCGGGCGCCGAGCTCTTTGACGAACGCATCGATTATGAGGACGCGATGGCATCTTTGGCGGGCGCGGATGACGGCAGGTCCCGGTTTCTCGCCGGCGTGCTCGGCCAGGGTATCGACAAGCAGCGTCAGGGTTACACACCAAGTCCAGACGAGGCGGTAACTGAAATGTGGCGCGCCATATATGAGCGTTCGCGTAAATTGACGCCTAGCCTCAATATGAAGAAACCGCGACAGAAAGGAAGACCCAGTGGGTCCTCGGTTATCTATTTTCGGCAGGCCAAGGGGTTCCAGCCCATCACGGGAAAGAAAGGGATCGTCATCAAGGGCGACAAGGGCTTCGTTGATCTACAGTTTAGTGCGACAACGGTGCCGGACCTGAGGTCTATCGTTGAAAGTATCATTGATGAGGATATGAAAATCAGGAAAGCCAGCGAGTCGGCGGTCGTCCGGGTCCGTTCGAGGCGCATCGATTTCAGGGATTCGCCATCCGCGAAGATGGAAGCCATCGATGAGAATCTGGACAAGGCTGAACGGCTCCGCAAATTCCATATCCGGCATAAATCGTTGTTGGAGAAAATCCTTTTCCCTGAACTGGACTAATGCATGCATGAACAGGAACTGAATTTCGAGGGGATCGAACGGCAATCGCTGGCGGAGTTCACCGAGAAGGCGTACTTGGACTACTCCATGTACGTGGTGCTCGATCGGGCGCTGCCGCACATCGGTGACGGGCTGAAACCCGTGCAGCGGCGGATCGTCTATGCCATGAGCGATCTGGGGATGTCGGCGGCGGCCAAGCCCAAGAAAGCGGCGCGGGCGGTGGGCGATGTCATCGGCAAGTTCCATCCCCACGGCGACTCGGCCTGCTATGAGGCCATGGTGCACATGGCGCAGCCGTTCGCCTGCCGCCATCCCATCGTCGACGGGCAGGGCAACTGGGGATCGCAGGATGACCCCAAGTCGTTCGCGGCCATGCGCTACACCGAGGCGCGTCTCACGCGATATGCGCAGGTCCTGCTGGCGGAACTGGGCCAGGGCACCGTGGATTGGGTGCCGAACTTCGATGGCACCCTACAGGAGCCCACCTTGTTGCCGGCAAGGCTGCCCAACCTGCTGCTGAACGGCACCAGCGGGATCGCCGTGGGCATGTCCACCGACGTGCCACCGCACAACCTCCGCGAGGTCGCTACCGCCCTGATCCGACTGCTGGAACAGCCGGAAACCACCACCAGTCAACTCATGCGGCACATCAAGGGCCCGGATTTCCCCACCGGCGGCGAATTGGTTTCGCCGCGATCCGATATCGCCGCGATCTATCGCAAGGGTAGCGGTGGATTGAAGCTGCGCGCCCGGTACGAGGTGCAGGACGGCGACATCGTGATCACCGAATTGCCCTTCCAGGTGTCCGGGGCCAAGGTGCTTGAACAGATCGCCGCGCAGATGCGCGCCAGGAAGCTCCCCATGATGGAGGACCTTCGCGACGAGTCGGATCACGAAAATCCGACCCGGTTCGTGCTGGTGCCCCGCTCCAACCGCGTGGACATCGACGCGCTCATGGGCCACCTGTTCGCGACCACGGACCTGGAGCGCTCGGTTCGGGTCAATCTGAATGTCATCGGGCTGGACGGGCGCCCGGCCGTCTTCCCACTGAAGGAACTGCTGGAATCCTGGCTGAAGTTCCGCACCGACACGGTTCGGCGGCGGCTTGAGCATCGGCTGAAAAAGGTGACCAGGCGGTTGCACATCCTCGACGGTTTGCTGACCGCCTATCTGAATATCGATGAGGTCATCCACATCATTCGCACGCAAGACAAGCCCAAGCCGGTGCTGATGGCGCGATTCGGGCTCAGCGACGCGCAGGCCGAAGCCGTGCTGGAACTGCGGCTGCGTCACCTGGCCAGGCTTGAGGAAGTGCGAATAAGGGGCGAACAATCCGAGTTGGCCGAGGAACGGGCCGACCTGACAGAGACGCTGGGCTCGCCACGGCGAATGGTCTCGCTCATCAAGGACGAACTCTCGGCCCTGGCCGAAGAGCACGGCGATTCGCGGCGCACGCGAATCGTCGAGCGGGAAGCGGCCCAGGTGATCGACGAGTCCGACCTGGTGGCCAGCGGACCGGTCACCGTGGTGTTGTCCGAACACGGTTGGGTTCGGGCGGCCAAGGGGCACGAGGTGGATGCGCAGGCACTGAACTACCGTTCCGGTGACGGGTTGCTGGCCGCGGTGAAGGGCCGCAGCAACCAAATGGCGGTTTTTCTGGACAGCACCGGCAAGGTCTACAGCCTGCCAGCGCACACGCTGCCATCCGCCCGCGGCCTTGGCGAGCCGCTTTCCGGGCGGCTCAATCCACCCGATGGTTCCAGTTTCAAGTCCTTGCTCATCGGCGCAGCCGAAGACCGTTGGGTGCTGGCGACGACGGCGGGTTATGGATTCATCGTGAGTCTTGGCGACCTGTACTCCCGCACCAAGGGCGGCAAGTCGGTGTTGAGCGTACCCGAGGGCGGCGAAGTATTGCCCGCGGCGCGGGTCGAGGAAAAACAGGCGTATATCGCGGCGGTGTCCAGCGACGGTCGGCTGCTGGCCTTTCCGCTGGAGGAGCTTCCGGCGCTGGCCCGGGGGAGAGGCAACAAGATCATCGGTTTGCCAAATGGCCACGACCTGCAACTCGTGTCCGTGTGCGCGTTCGCAGAGCGCCAGGCGGTCAAGGTATGGTGCGGCAAGCGGTATATGCGGCTGAGGCCGATCGACTTGCACAACAAGTACATGGGTGTGCGGGGGCGTCGCGGACTGGCGTTGCCTCGCGGGTATCGCAAGGTCGATGCACTGGAGCCGATGCTGCGGAAATCGTAATCACTGACCTGGAGACGTTGACCATGAAGGAATTATTCGGTCGGTTCGGCAGCGTATGCGCGGCTCTGTGCCTCGCAGGATTATCGTGGTCCGCCTCGATATCGGCGGAGACCATCGCCATCATCGGCACAGGCGAGGTCGCCGGCGCGCTCGGGCCCGAGTTCGCGGCTCAGGGGCACGACATTGTCTACGGCTCCCGGGACCCGGGCCGCGACTCCGTGAGCGAACTGGTGGCCCGAACCGGCCCAGACGCATCCGCAACCACCCAGGCGGATGCAGTCGTCGGGGCGGATATCGTCGTCGTGGCGGTACCGTGGTACGCGGTCGAGGACGTCATCGCCAGCCTCGGCGATCTGTCGGGCAAGATCGTCATCGATCCCACCAACCCCAGGATGGTGGGCGAGGACGGATTGCGGGACTTCGCCATCGACCCGTCCAACGCGGAATGGATCCAGCGCTGGGCGCCGCAGTCGCGGGTGGTCAAGGCGTTCAATACGATGGGCTGGGAGACCATGGTGGATCCGGATTCCACCGGCGGGCCGGTCACCGTTCCCATCGTGGGTGACGACGCTGACGCCAAGGCGGTGGTGGCCGGGCTGATCGAAGGCATGGGGCTTGAGCCCGTGGATCTGGGTCCGGTCAGGTACGCGCACGTCGTTGAGGGCATGTACATCGTCTGGGGAAATGCCCGGGCGTTGGGCAACCCGTTCCACTACCACTTGCGGCTTCAGTCGCGCGAAGACGAGGTGGATTAGCCTGCGCGGCGCACTCTTGACTTGTCGGAAGCCAACCCCGTACTTGGTGAAATTTATGATCAAGTCAAGGAACTAAATTTAGTTGTTGGACTATATGTAGCCGAATGGGTACGGCGACACGTGGCCCGCGAACGTCTTGCGTTTTGCTAGACTCTCGGTGACCTCTTCCGACAGCCGAATATGCACGATTCAGCCGGAAATGCCGCTTGCGCCGCCGCGTCCCGCGGGGGGCATTGGCGGTCATCCTCACTTGGGAGCGCCGAACGATGGCATCTTCGGAATTCGACACGCTGGCGGCGGCCGGCGACTTGCAGGCTGCGGGAATCCGGGCAGCCCATGCCGAGGCGATCGTGAGCGTCGTCGGCAAAGCCACCGGCCGGCTCGTTTCCGAAAGGCGTTTCTCACTATTTCGGCAACGGCCTGACTGAAAAGGCTGAGCGCTACGTCGTCAAGCGGTTTCGCACCGTGAGCAATGGAGAAATACGCCGCTGGCCCGGCGAGGCGCCTTCGTATAAGAACGGGCGTGTTTGGCGGAATCCAGTACTGGTGCAGGCTGCGCTTCTCTCCCGGTTACGCTGCCTGCCTACGGATGAATCGGCTCAGCATTGGCACCGCGAAGGAGTATTTTCCATAACGGTTCTTGTAGACCAGGCCCTGTGTGGACAGGGCTCCAAGCATCTGGTTCACATGACTGCTGCTGAACGGTTTCGCCAGGGTCCGCTTGGTTGCTTCGACCACCGCCTGAACCGTGAACTCCTCGTCGCAGCCCTCGATTCCGGCAATCACGAACAGCAGTTCCCGTTGCCGGTCGGTTGCGCGCGCCCACCGGCCGGCAAAAAAATCCGTGTCCAACTTTTGCTCGATCTCGGCGACAGGAACGGATGCCCGTTCCCCTCTGTCCAATCTCTGAATGAACGCGTCATGGACTTCTCGGCAGATGAACTGGATGAAGTACGGGTAACCGCCGGACACATCGATGATTGTGCGTACGGATTCGTCACTGAGATGCAGGGGACACGACGAATCTTCGATAGGTTTGCGAATGGCTTCCTCGCTTTCCGACCTATCCAGTCGCTGCAGAAACACGACTCTGAACATTCTTTCGGAATAGGTCCGTGCTTCCACAAGTTTGGGAAACAGCGTCGGCAGTCCTGTCAGTACCAGCATCAGAGGGAACTCCATTCTCTGAAGCGACTGGAAGCAGTCCAGCAGGAGAGACAGGGGATATTGTTCCTTTTGCGAACGGTCGGCGAGGTTCTGAGCTTCGTCGTAGGCGAAGACGATTCCGCGCACGTTAGAGGTCGCCGACATAGACATAACCCGCCATACCATTTCCAATACGCCCTTGAGCTTGTCCAGGGCCAACCCCGGCGTTTGTCTATAGGCGCTGATGAGCGTTTCGTAGCCAAGTGTGTGGTTGATCGTTTCGGGGGCGGCCGTGTATCCGGCCCTTCGAATTTCTCTTGTGTCCACGACCAGACCCGATGTGATCGGTGAGAGATCGGTGCAAAGTCGGATCGCCATTCTGTCTTCATCGATACTCGCGGACTCGGAAAGATCGGTTCCCACCCATATCCACCCTTGGTCGATCGCCAAAGGCTTGAAGGATTCAAGAAGCACAGTCTTGCCAATCCCGCGAAGGCCTGTAAGGACCATGTTCGCGAGTATCGTCTCCTGTTGAAGCAAGCGAAGAAACTCATTGCGCTCCGCCTTTCGTCCTGCCAGGTACGGGGGCGGATGGCCCGCGCCGGGACGAAACGGGTTAGAAAATTCGGGCATGTCGACCATTACAGTGATTTATATATGTTTATAAATTTAGTTTGCTGACTAAATTAAGTCAAATGGTTAATAGCCCATAAGTCTGCCGTGTGTGCCGATACTGGATCAGCTTCGTTCGCCAATCCTCTGCTCCGACGCCTCCAAACCCTCGCTGGGAGCGTCGATGAGTGAATCGAGGGCAGGATGTGATGGAGAAAACCGGGCGTTCGTGTTCAGGGTTACCCGATTATTGTCTTGCAGGACCGGTCCGGTTCCTCCCGCACGAGTCTGGGGACGAGGTAGCCGGGCAGACGCCGCTTGAGTCCTTCGATCAGTTCGATTCCCCGGGACGCCGGCACATCGAAGTGGGCTGCGTCGCTCACAGGATCAAGCAGGTGAAGGTAGTAGGGCAGCACCCTGCAGCGAAACAGCGCCCGGCTCAACGCTTCAAGCCGATTCGCACCATCGTTGATCCCCCTGAGCAGCACCGACTGGTTGAGCAGCCGTGTGCCCGTGCGCGACACCGCCCACAGCGCGGCCTGGACCGAACCGTCTATTTCGTTGGCGTGATTGCAATGCACGACCATCACCGTGTGCAGCCGGGTTTCGGTGAGTAGTTCCAATAATCCCTGATCGACGCGTTCCGGCAAGACGATGGGGAAACGGGTGTGGAACCGTACGGTATCGACAGGTTCCAGGTTTTCGATCAGCCGCAGCAGCTCTTGAAGCCGCCGGTTTGTGAGGCTGAGAGGATCGCCTCCCGAGAGAATGACCTCGGTGACATCGTCCATCTCCCGCAACTCGCGGATCGCGGGTCCCCAGCGGTCCTTCGCGGCGACCTGATCCGCGTAGGGAAAGTGGCGCCGAAAGCAGTAGCGGCAATGCACCGGGCACGCCGGCGTGGTTACAAGCAGCGCGCGCCCGCGGTATTTCTTCAGCACGCCGTGACTGGCGGCATCGGTCTCGCGCAGCGGGTCGAATACGAAGCCGGGAACGTCCATTCGCTCGGCATGCAACGGCAGTACCTGCAGCAGCAATGGGTCGGCAGCATCGCCCTTGCGCATGCGGGAGGCGTAGGACCGCGGCACCCGTAAGGGAAACTCTCCGCCGGTCGGCTGCATCGCGTCGATGCGATTCGCATCGACCTGCACGATTTCGAGGAGTTCCTGCACGGTAGCGATGCCGTCGCGCATGGATCGCTGCCAGGCGTCGGGCGCATGAATATCGGCAACGGCGGTCATGGCAGTATTGGCAAGGGAGGTGTTCGTTTCCGGGCGGCTTGCCGGTATTATCCACCGACTCACCCCGACAGGGAAAACGGCGTAAATGGCGAGTTACAACACCAACGAATTTCGCGGCGGTCTGAAGATCATGATCGACAACGATCCATGTTCCATTATCGAGAACGAATTCGTGAAGCCCGGCAAGGGCCAGGCATTCAACCGGGTCAAGATCCGCAATCTCAAGACCGGCCGCGTGGTCGAGAGGACTTTCAAGTCCGGAGAATCGGTCGAGGCGGCCGACATCCACGAGCAGCCGATGCAGTACCTCTATACCGACGACGGTTTCTGGTATTTCATGGTGCCGGACACGTTCGAGCAACACGTGGCCGACGCAAACGCCGTGGCGGACGCCACGCAGTGGCTCAAGGACGGGGACACCTGCATGGTGACGTTGTGGAATGGCTCACCGCTGCAGGTGGCGCCGCCCAACTTCGTTGAGCTGGCGATTGTCGAGACGGATCCCGGGTTGCGCGGCGACACCGCCCAGGGCGGCGTCAAGCCCGCGACGCTGGAGACGGGCGCCGTCGTGCGGGTACCGCTGTTCGTGGAGCAGGGCGAGGTCATCAAGGTCGACACGCGCAGCGGCGAGTACGTATCCCGCGTCAAGTAGTAATCCGCAACTGGAACCGTTGGTCGCGGATTGCAACCATTGCGTGCGCCAGTAACGGAACGCATGATTCATGTTGGGCGTCTGCCGGTGCGTCCCGCCGATCGCGGCGAGGATTGCCGTGAGCAGCGCACCGTCGAGCCGTCCATTGCTCAACGAAGAGTATCTTCGGAATTCGGCGTGAGGTAGAGAATGTGGGTTTCCACACGGCCGAGGCGTTCACTCAACTCCGCGATGGCGGCCGACAGCCGTGCGTCGACTTCGGCGATTTGGGCCGAAAGCCGTAAGTCGACCTCGGTGATCTGCGCCGACAGCCGTGAGTCGACGTCGGCGATCTGGGTGGTCAGACGATTATTCATCGCGAACACCTGCCAATACAGTCCGCCGATCGCTGCAAATATTGCGATTTGAAGGGCGCGGTCGAGTTGTCCGTTGCTCATGCGGAAAGCATATTCGGACGCGCCAAGTCAGGTCAATGTAGCATTTCTGCAGGAAGTGCGCAGTTTATCGGTTCAACCGGCACTTTCGCCTCGGTAGCGCCGCAGCTCCGCCGCGGTTCAGTGCGGGAAGCTCTGCGTGTCCGCGATTCCATCCACGCCCGCCGCAACGGCGATCAGCCTGTCGACCCCCACGGCTACTCCGGAGCAGTCGGGGAGACCGTGGCGGAGGGCGGCAATGAGGGCGTTGTCCAGGGGCGGGGCCGGGCGGCCGGCCGCGCGGCGCGCGGCCCGTTCGCGCTCGAACCTGGCTCTCTGCTCATTCGCATCGGTAAGTTCGCGATAACCGTTCGCCAGCTCCAGGCCGCCGGCAAAGGCTTCGAAGCGGGCGGCCTGCCCGTCTGGCCCGATGCGCGCCAGCGCCGCCTGGCTCGCGGGGAAGCCGTGGACGAAGGTGACGCGGTCCGGATCGAATCGCGGCGCGATCACCGTGCCGAGGGCCAGGTCCAGCAGCCCGTCGGAATCCAGTTCCCCGGGCGCATGCACGCCGCGTTCCGCCAGGTGGCGTCGGATCGTGCCCGGCGGGTCGGCGGGGTCGATCGACAGATAGCGGTGAAACGCCTCGCGGTAGCCCAGGCTCGTCGTTCCCGTTCGAGTGCGGTGGGGCGCCAGAACGCATTTCAGCAATTCATCCACTTCCGCCATCAGTTCCCGCTCATTCCATCCGACCCGATACCACTCCAGCAGCGTGAACTCGGGCTGGTGCCAGCGTCCCAGTTCGCCGTCGCGATAGACCCGGCACAGTTGGTAGATGTCGCCCGAGCCCGCCGCCAGCAGCCGTTTCATCGCGTGTTCCGGCGAGGTCGCGAGGTAGTGAACGCCCTTGTCCAGGGCTTGCACGCGGGCGGTCACCGGTTCGATGTTCGGGTCGGTGCAACCGGCGGTGGAGAGTGACGGCGTTTCCACCTCCAGCACGTTTCGCTGCATGAAGAACTCGCGAATGGACGCCACGATGTCCGCTCGCAGACGCAGCGTTTCCATGGAGGCCCGCGGCCTCCAGCCGTCGGAGCCGGTCATGGCAGCGAGGCCAACGCCTGGCCCATCCTGACCGCTTGCCCCGGCGCCAGTTCCGGGCGCCATGCCGCCTGTCCCGGCGGAAGCACGAAAATCACGGTGGACCCGAGGTTGAAACGCCCGATTTCCGCGCCGCGCCCGAATTCGCGCTGCGTAAGCGCCGCGGCGTCCCAAACACGCGCCCGACCGCTTGCGATCTCTCCCAGCCACGCGGTACTGATACTGGAGACGTTGAGCGCACCCACCAGCACGACCGCCATGGGGCCGATTTCGGTTTCGAACCAGCAGACCGCGCGTTCGTTGCGGCAGAACAGCCGAGGCACGACAGCGGCCGTCTGGCCGTTGACGCTGAATCGCTTTCCGGGGATGTAACGCGTCCGCTCAAGGGTACCGGCCAGGGGCAGGTGGACGCGATGGTACTGATGTGGCGCCAGGTAGAGCGTGGCGTAGCTACCCGAAACCAGGGCGTCCACGCGGTCCAGCGGTTCCCCGAGCAACTCTTCCAGCCGATAGCGGAGTCCCTTGGCCTGAATCATCTCACCGCCATCGGCGGTGCCGAACCGGGTGAGAAAGCCGTCGACCGGGGATATCAACGTGCGGTCGTCGCCGGCCATGGGACGCGCTCCGGGCTTGAGGCGGCGGGTAAAGAAATCGTTCAGGCTCGCGTAACTTTCCAGGCGGCTGCGCTCTGCCTCCGCAAGATCGACGGCATGGCGCCGTGCGAACCATCCGATCAGCGGTTGCGAGATCCAACGCCGGCGGCAACGAGCCAGGCGATAGACCAACCGGCCCATCAGCCGTTGCGGCAGCAACTGCTGAATCAGCACGGGAAGTCGTTTCATGAAGACGCCGCCGGGCCGGCGGCATTCGTCCTCAAGTAGTGGTCGCGTATTCTGAGAAAGTCTGCGGCGATGACCGCCGAATTGTGGGGCGGGCTGAACACTGCGATCAACTCTGCGCCGGGACCGACCACGTAGACCGTGGAATTGTGAGTCACGTTGTAAGACTCGCCTTCTGCATGCGGGTCCGCGTGGACGGTTACCCCCAGCGCCTTGAGCCAGGGGTCCATGGCGTCCCGCGGCCCGGTCACGCCCTGAAATGCCGGGTCGAAATGGCCCAGATAGGTATTGATTTGGGCGGGGTCGTCTCGAGCCGGGTCGACACTGATGAAAACCACCTGGGGAATGTCGATGTGCGGCGTGTTCCACTCCGCGCTCATCCGCGCGAGCACGGCGAGGGTCAGCGGGCAGATGTCCGGGCAATGGGTGAACCCGAAGAACAGCAGGTTGAACCGGCCGTGCAACCGCTCCTGCGTAAACACGCCATCCGCCTTGTCGGTGAGGGTCACTTCAGGAAGTTGCAGGGGTGGATCGAGCAATGTTGCCACGACTGGCGGGGGCGGTGGAGGCTGGCTGCACGACACCGCGCACAGTGCGCCGGCCAGCGTGGCGATACCGGACGCGCGGGACGAAAAATAAACGCTGCGGACCGGCCTCATGCGAGCGATTATCTCACAACCCTTATCATTGGCAGCCGATGGATACCACCGAAGGCAGCCGATGGATACCACCGAACTACGCAAGGCGCTTGAGCGGGGCCGGTCGGGCGCAGACTGGGCCGTGAGCGTTGCCCGGTATTTCTCGGACGGTGGCCTCCACTACGGGCATGGCACCGACAATCCCCGGGACGAAGCGTACTGGTTGATTCGCGCACGGCAGGGATGGTCGGAGTCCGCGTGGACGGCGCCGCCGGACAGCGGCCTGATCGAGGGCATCGTCGATCTGGCCCGGCGCCGGGTGCTGCAGCGCAAACCGCTCGCTTATCTGCTCGGGGAAGCCTGGTTTGCGGGCCTGCGCTTCAGCATCGATGAGCGGGCGCTGGTTCCCCGCTCGCCGTTGGCCGAGCTGATCGAAAACCGATTCGCGCCCTGGTGCCGCCTGAAGCCCGGCGACCGCGTTCTGGATGTGGGCACGGGCAGCGGTTGCCTGGCGATTGCTGCCGCGCATCACTGCGCCGGCGTGCGGGTCGATGCCACCGATGTCTCGGCGGACGCGCTCGCGGTTGCGCGGCGCAACGTTCGCGAGCATGGACTGGAGGAACGTGTCCGGCTCATCCGGACTGACGTGTTCGCCGGGTTGCAGGGGCCGTATCGGATCATCATGGCCAATCCGCCTTACGTGCCCAGCAAGCGGATTGGCAAACTCCCCGCGGAATTCGCGCACGAACCGGGAGCAGCGCTGGATGGCGGCAGCAGCGGCCTGGATCTCGTGGACCGGATTCTTGCAGGCGCCGCGAAACGCCTGACTCCCGACGGCTTGTTGGTCGTCGAAGTTGGCGAGGTTGAGGAGGCATTTCGTGCCCGGTACCCGGCTCTTCCAGCCACCTGGCTCGAGTTCCAGCGTGGCGGCGAAGGCGTTTTCCTGTTGACGCATGACGAATTGGCTGGATACTTGCACGCCTGAATCGCATGCGGGGCTCCGAATCGCATGCGAAGCTGACCTGCATTTCACAGCCGCGTTCGCCGTGAGCGCGAGGAAAACCAGATTATGTCCGGCGATACCTACGGAAAACTGTTTACGGTCACGACCTTCGGCGAGAGCCACGGTCTCGCCATGGGCTGCGTGGTGGACGGCTGTCCGCCCGGGATGGCGCTTGCTGAAGCCGACATCCAGGTGGATCTCGACCGCCGCCGGCCCGGCCGTTCGCGCCATGTCACCCAGCGCAAGGAACCGGATCAGGTCGAGATTCTCTCCGGGACCTTCGAAGGCGTGACCACGGGTACCGCCATCGGCTTGCAGGTGCGGAACGTGGATCAGCGATCGCGCGATTACAGCAAGATCAAGGACACGTTCAGGCCGGGTCACGCCGACTACACCTACCAGCAGAAGTACGGTATCCGCGACTACCGGGGCGGCGGCCGAGCCTCCGCCCGGGAAACCGTGATGCGTGTGGCCGCGGGCGCGATCGCGCGCAAGTACCTGAAGGAACGCCTTGGGCTTGAGATTTTCGGATATCTCGGGCAACTCGGCCCGTTCGAACTCGGCTCGCACGATCTGAGCGCCGTCAACGACAATCCGTTCTTCTGCGCGGAGCCCGAGCGGTTGCAGGAACTGGAGCAATTCATGGACGACCTGCGTGCCGCCGGGGACTCCATCGGCGCCCGTATCAACATTGTGGCCACGGGCGTGCCCGTCGGGCTCGGCGAGCCCGTATTCGACAAGCTCGAAGCGGCCATTGCCTGCGGAATGATGAGCATCAATGCGGTCAAGGGGGTGGAATTCGGCGACGGCTTCAAGGTCGTACAACAGCACGGCAGCGCGCACCGGGACGAAATCACTCCCGATGGATTCACCAAGAACTCCTCCGGCGGCACCCTCGGCGGAATCTCTTCAGGCCAGGACATCCTGGTCAGCATCGCCATGAAACCGACATCGAGCATACAGGTGGCCGGGAGCACGGTGGACCGTTCCGGCAAGGCCGCGCAGATCGTCACCACGGGTCGCCACGACCCTTGTGTCGGGCTGCGGGCGACGCCCATCGCCGAAGCCATGCTGGCGCTGACGCTGATGGACCACTATCTGCGCCATCGTGCCCAGAACGCCGATGTGCAGTCCGAAACACCGGCCATCGGCATCGAACGGAAGGCCTGACGAAGTCAGATCGACAGGGGCAATCATGTCTGGAACCTATGATGTGGCTATCGCCGGGGCGACCGGCGCCGTCGGCGAGGCGCTGCTGCAAATTCTCGAGGCGCGAGAATTTCCCGTGCGCCGCCTGTTCCCGCTGGCAAGCGAACGCTCCGCCGGCCGCACGGTGCGGTTCAGGGGCGAGGCCGTGGAAGTCGGCGTGCTCGACGATTTCGACTTCCGCCAGGTCGCCGTGGGACTGTTCTCGGCGGGCGCCTCGGTTTCGGCCTGGGCGGCTCCGCAGGCGGCGGCTGCCGGGGCGGTCGTCGTCGACAACACCTCGCAGTTTCGCTATGACGACGACATCCCGCTGGTGGTGCCGGAGTGCAATTCGCATGCCATCGCGGAGCACGCCAGCCGGGGCATCATCGCCAACCCCAACTGTTCGACAATTCAGATGGTGGTCGCGCTCAAGCCCATCAACGACGCGGTGGGCATCGAGCGCGTCAACGTTTCCACCTACCAGTCGGTGTCGGGCGCCGGCCGCCTATCCATGGAATTGTTGACGACGCAAAGCCGCTCGGTACTGAACGGCGGCGAAGTCCCGCCGCAGACGAACCGGGAAAAGCCCGTGGTGTTCAATGCCGTGCCGAAAATCGACCGGCTGATGGACAACGGCTACACAAGGGAAGAGATGAAAATGGTCTGGGAGACTCGCAAGATTCTCGAAGATCCCGACATTCTGGTGAATCCGACCTGTGTCCGCGTACCGGTCTACCTGGGCCATTCCGAGGCGCTGCACATCGAGACGCGGGAAAAACTCACTGTCGATGAGGTTCGCGGCCTGCTCGGTGCGGCCCCTGGCGTGGTCGTGGTGGATGGCGAGAAACCAGGGGATTATCCCACCGCGGTGACCGAGGCGGCCCACCGCGATGCGGTCTACGTCGGGCGCATCCGTGAGGATATTTCCCATCCACGAGGCATCAATCTGTGGGTGGTGGCGGACAATCTGCGCAAGGGCGCCGCCCTCAACAGCGTGCAGATAGCGGAAATATTGGTGGATCGTTATCTGTAGATGTATCTTGGGGGCTATGGCGCCACCGGACAAAATGCCGTTGCAAACCACCGCACCATCGTCACCGAAACGTCGAGTTCCGCGGAAACGGGGCCTACGCCCAGCGATGCCGTTGCCGTGCTTCGCCGCGATGCCGTCCCTCGCCGCCGTGCTGTCGCTTTGCCTCGCCCCGATTGCGGCGGGCGCGGTGGGTCTGGGGGACATGGTGCTGACCTCTCCTCCGGGTCAGCCGCTGCGGGCGGAGATTCCCGTCGAGGTGGTGACCGCCCAGGAATTGTGGGCCCTTGAGGTGGGTGTCGCCGAGGAGCGCGCATTCCTCCGCAACGGCCTTGACCGGGCGCCGGAATTCGACGAGCTGAGTTTCGAGATCGTGCGCGACAGCGAAGGCGGCAGCATGGTTCGCATGTCGTCGCCGAACCCCCTGGCCTCGTCGATAACGATCCTGGTGGAAGCGACCTGGCTCCGGCGCCGGGACTTGCCCCCTGGCCGGCTTATTCGGATTTATTCCCTCGGGCCGGACGATCTGCCGCAGAGCGGCATGCAACCGCGGCCGCTGGGCGCTGGATCGCTTGGAACCCATGGGCCCGTGGTGGCCGGCGAAACGCTGTGGAGCGTGGCTACGCGGTACAGCGCGCCGGGCGTGCATCCCAACCAAATCTTGGTCGCGATTTTCGAGGCCAATCCCAGAGGATTCGGCGGCAACATGAACGGGATCTACCAGGGCGCGACGTTGCGGATTCCCGAAGCGGTGCAGGCGCGGCGGCTTACGGTGGACGAGGCGACCGCGGACGCCATCCGACAGCTCGACGCGTGGCTGGCCGGAGCCGAAAGCCGGGGACAGCCCGCACTTCCCGGGGGACAGGGAGAAAGCGGTGTGGCCGGCGAAGGGGCGCCCGGAGCCAACGGGTTGCAGGCCGAGTTGGAAGGCACGCGCCAGTTGCTCGAGACTCGCGATGAAGAATTGCTGACGCTGCGGGAACAGCTACTGGAAGCTCAGGCTGTGGCACAGGCGGCTGAGGAAGCGGCCGCTGCGGCGCGCGCCGCCATGCCTCCGGCGCCGCCGCCCGGACCGCGCGGGCTCTGGACCGAACTGAATCGGGCCGCCAGCCGAGTGCTCACCACCGCCATCGTGGCCGGTGCCGGGGCGCTGCTCCTGGTGGCGGCATTTGTCGGGTTTGTCCTTGGCCGGCGCGGGGGGGCGGCCAGAGCACATCGCGACGCGACGCAACCGCCGGCCGGCGAAGCCGCCGGGGGCGGGCCCCTGCCAAGCGAGGGCGAGGGCGAGGGCGAGGGCGAGGGCGAGGGCGGCGGCGGCGCGGTCGAACCGCAGGCGGGCATGGACATCGAATCGCAACTCGACCTCGCGCGCGCCTTTGTGGACATGGGCGATGCCGCATCCGCGAAACGCACCCTCCGGACTGTCGTCAGGGCAGGCAGCCGGGTCCAGCGGCAGCAGGCGGAGGCGCTCCTTCAAGAACTCGAACCTCCCTCGGAGTAGAACGATTCCGAGGCCCCGGACGACGCGCGTTGAGGTTTGGGGACCAGGATACCCGCGGCTGACCCCATGACGCCCGTCACGCAGCGGCTCGCCGTGGGATTGGAATACGATGGCGCCGGGTTCGTCGGCTGGCAGGTTCAACGGTCCGGCCGCAGCGTTCAGGGCGTGCTGGAGGCAGCCGTTTCGACGGTTGCGGACGAACGAATCAGCGTGACGGGGGCCGGGCGTACCGATTCGGGTGTCCACGCGCACGGTCAGGTCGCCCACTTCGATACGCTCGCCCGACGTACATCCCGGCAGTGGCTGCTGGGGATCAATTCCAATCTTCCGGAGGACGCGGCCGTGCGTTGGGTGCGGCGCGTGGGCGCTGATTTTCATGCGCGCCGTTCGGCTACGGCGCGCCGCTACCGGTACCTGATCCTCGAACGGGAGACGCGCTCGGCGTTATTGCGGCATCGGAGCTGGTGGCGGCGCGAGACCCTGGATTGCGCGGCGATGTGCGCGGCGGCCAGCGCGCTGTTGGGAGAGCGGGATTTCTCCGCTTTTCGGGCGGCGGGCTGCCAGTCGGCCACTCCGATGCGGCGGCTCACCTCGGTCGGCTTGTATCGGGCCAATGGCCTGCTGCACCTGGAATTCGAGGCGAATGCCTTTCTTCAGCACATGGTTCGAAACCTGGTGGGCGTACTGGTGGAGATTGGCCGCGGCGCTGCGCCGCCGGGTTGGGCGGCGGAGGTGCTGGCCGGCCGCGACCGCACCAGGGCCGGTGTCACCGCACCGGCGCAGGGACTCGCGATGGTCCGCGTGAGCTACCCGCGCCGATACGATTTGCCCGGGACCGGCGCCAGACGCGCCGATACGGCGTTACTAGGTTGATGGAGCACTAGAGCAGGGCGTCCAGTTCCTCCAGCTGACTCTGCAGTATCGATGCGCGGGCGTAGACCTGGGTCGGGAATATCAGGTCGGGCTGCTCCATATCCGGGAAGACATCCTGGGCGTCGAGGGTATTCGACAGCACCGCAAGTCCCGCAACCAGGATCCGGGCGAGGTCGTATACGTGGCCGGGTTCTATATCGTCGGGGATGTTGCGGCGGGAGCTGAGCCGCAGTACCGAAACGCCGGACTTCTCCGCCAGGCTGCTCAGCAGATCGGCGCTGTTCAACAATAACCGGTAAACATCGGCCGGGCGCTTGTAAGTGTCAAACGGCGCGGCAACCGGCACGTGGTCCTCGACCCCGTGGTGTGCCAGCAGGGCGGCGCTGTAAAGCACCGCCAGCGTCACCTGATCGAAGACATCCCGGGGCAGTATCGGCACGTCGAGCAGCAGGTTGAGCTGTCGGTTGGTATCCAGAATCGTCATGAAAACGCCGGTTGCGGACGCTGAGCCGCGGGACTGGGGCGGTATCTCCAATTCGATGCCGAGCGCTTCCTTGACGAGCCTGACCTGTTCCAGGGCACCCGCAACCACCGCATGTGTGTCGCCAGGCCGAAGTTCACCTTCCGGAACCGGGGGCGCCGCGACGCGTTGCGCACCGGCGTACTCCTGTGCAAGCTGGTTGGACTTGCGGAACAGGGTCTGGGCCTGGAAGTAGACCTCGAACTGGGATACGCCCGAGGCGGGCAGGCGCGGACTGTCGTCGAACGGCCGGCCCATGACTTCGCGGATCAGTTCAATTTCATCAGCCACCTCCGATGCCATGGCGTACACGTCCGGATTCTCGATGGTCTGGGCGTCGGCGATCGAACCCATGCCGAGGAAAACGACGGTGGCCAGGCTCAGGTGGCGGAAATGATCGATTGCTGGGTGTTCCATCCAATTCTCCTCTGGACCAATAGAACGATGGCTCGATCATACGCCTGACCCGCGAGGCTCATCAATCCACGTCGGATTTGTGCGTTGGACGCTTCAACGTCGCACGCGTGCTGCGCGCCCGCGCACTCTCGCGGCCGACCGGTGCGGTACGGGACCGGCCGGAAGGCCGGCGGGGGACCGGTTCAATGTGCCCACCACGCCTTTTGGTTATCATTCGCAGCCCGACAGGGCGAGGCGGTCCATGGGTTGGTTCGACAAGTTGATGCCCTCCCGAATCAAGACGGAGAAGCGCAGGCGCTCCGTTCCGGAGGGACTGTGGGTGAAGTGCACCGGCTGCTCCGCGCAGTTGTACCGCGCCGAGCTCAAGCGCAATCTCATGGTCTGCCCGAAGTGCGAACATCACTTGAGAATCGGTGCGCGAGACCGGCTGGAGATGTTCCTCGATCCTGACTCCGGGGTGGAGATCGCGGCCAATCTGGACCCCCAGGACCCGCTGAAGTTCAGGGACAGCAAGCGTTACCGCGATCGCCTGTCCCAGGCCCAGAAGGCCACCGGCGAACGCGACGCCCTGGTCGCCATGGCAGGTACGGTGAAGGCGATACCCGTGGTTGCCGCCGCGTTCGAGTTCCGTTTCATGGGCGGTTCCATGGGCTCGGTTGTCGGTGAACGGTTCTGCCGGGCAACGGCGTATTGCATCGAGCATCAACGGCCGTTGATCTGTTTTTCCGCCAGCGGCGGCGCGCGCATGCAGGAAGCGCTGTTTTCGCTGTTTCAGATGGCCAAGACCAGTTCCGCGCTGGCGGCGCTGGGCGAGGCCGGACAACCCTACATATCGGTCATGACGGATCCGACGACCGGGGGCGTGTCGGCCAGCCTGGCGTTGCTCGGAGACATCAACATCTCCGAACCCAGGGCGCTCATCGGCTTCGCCGGGCCGCGCGTCATCGAGCAGACCGTGGGCGAGACGCTTCCGGAGGGTTTCCAGCGCGCCGAATTCCTGCTCGAGAAGGGCGCGCTCGACATGATCGTGGACCGCAGGCGGGTTCGCGACGAAGTCGCCTTTCTGCTCGCCAAGATGCTTGACCGCCCGCGCCCGGTCTGATTGTGCCCGCACGCCGGTCTGCGACGAAGAGCGATGGGACCGCCGCGCCGGGAGGCCGGTGAGCCATGGGGGCAGGTTCGGCTGAACTTGAAGCGTGGCTCGAACACCTGGAGACGTTGCACCCGAAGAAGATCGACCTGGGGCTGGAGCGAATCGGGACGGTTCTGGATCGGCTTTCGTTGAGCACGCCGCCGTACCGTACGATCGCGATAGGCGGGACCAACGGCAAGGGTTCCTGCGTCGCCTTGCTCGAGAGCCTGTATCTGGCCGGCGGCTACCGCACGGGCGCCTTCACGTCGCCGCATCTCTGGCGTTTCAACGAGCGCATTCGCGTGGACGGCATCGAAGCGGACAGCGAAACGATCGTCGCGCTGTTCGAGCGCATCGAGCAGGCGCGGGAGGAAATCTCTCTTTCGTACTTCGAGTTTTCGACTGCTGCGGCGCTGCTGCATTTCGCCGGGTCCGGCGTCGATGTGGCCCTGCTGGAAGTGGGGCTGGGCGGGCGGCTGGACGCGGTCAACGCCATCGACGCCGATGCCAGCCTGATCGCCAGCATCGATCTGGACCATCAGGAGTGGCTGGGAACCACCCGCGAAGCGATCGGCCATGAGAAGGCCGGCATCATGCGGCCCGGGCGGGCGGCAGTCGTCGCGGAGCGGACGCCCCCCGAGAGTCTTCTGGTCCATGCCGCCAGGATCGGAGCCGACCTGTGCAGACTCGGTGCGGCATTCGATTTCGAGACCGGACACGCGCATTGGACCTACAGGGGCACGACCGGCATCGTGAAAGGACTGCCGCGTCCGCGCTTCGGCGGCCGCGAACAGATCTCCAACGCGGCCGGATGCCTGGCCGTGGTGGAGTCGCTGGACAATGAGCTGCCGCTCGACAGGGCAGCGTGGCGCCAGGGTATCGGGCGGGCCCGGCCCAGCGCGCGGATCGAGGAACGGGACATCGGCGGCGTACGCTGGATATTCGATGTCGCGCACAACCCGGCCGCCGCCCGAGTCCTGGCGGACGCATTGCGCCGGCGCCCGGTCGGCGGGCGGACATACGGCATCGTCGCGATGATGGAAGACAAGGACCACAAAGGTGTCCTCGGTGCGCTGATGCCCATGGTCGATCATTGGCTGGTGACCCGCGCGGGTTCGGTTCGCGGCGCGGCGCCGGAGAGGCTTGCGGAGATTCTGGGTCCGGGCCGTTCGGCCTCCGTGCATCTCGACGCCCGGGCGGCCTGTGACCATGTGCGGGGCCGCGCCGGGCCCGGAGACCGGGTTGTCGTGTTCGGTTCGTTCTACCTCGTGGGTCCCGCGATGTCGGCGCTTGGGATATACTTCGCAGGGTCGCAGGCGGGCAATAGGTCCGCAACATGGACCGGAGTTTGAAAGAGCGAGTCATTGGCGCCTCGGTGCTGGTGGGGTTGGCGGTCTGGCTCATCCCCTGGGTGCTTGACGGACCGGTACCGGATGCCGAAACCGGGGCGGCGTGGGCGCCCTCCGCCGAACCGTCGGCGCCGCTGCGAACACGGACCATCAGGCTCGAAGACCAGCAGGCGGCGACTGCGCCGGTTGCCGGGACAGACATCCCGGGCACCCCTGAACCGCGGGCTTCGGATGAGGGCGCGGGAAGCTTGCCGGAGATCACCGCCGCCGCGCGGCCGGATGCGCCGGCGACACCTTCCATGAGCACTACCGCAGATGTACTGTTGGACGCTTCCAGCGGAAGCGCGGCCACGGCTGCGGTCGGCTCTCACCGGCCGGTCGCCAACGAGCCCGATGCCCCATCGTCAGCCGGGGCAGCCTCTTCGGCAGAGCCGACGGCGGCCGCTTCGGGCTGGGTGGTTCAGGTGGGGAGTTTTGGCGATGAGGAGAATGCTCGCCGTCAGGCCGGTCGCCTTGCGGATGCCGGCTACACGGCGAGACTGTATCCGGTTCGTTCCGGCGGACGCCTGATGTACCGCGTTCGAGTGGGTCCCGGATCCAGCCGTGAAGGCGCCGATGAAATTGCGTCGTCCTTGCGCGACGAAGGATTTGTTGCCCAGGCCGTCAGCGGCGATTGACCGAAGGGGGAGTTCAGGCTAGATGTCCTGGGTGGATCTGGTGATCGTTACCGGCTGCTTCGCCTCTGCCGCATTTGGCGCGTTGCGGGGATTCGCGAAGGAAACGCTCTCCCTGGTCACATGGATCGCCGGCATCTGGCTGGCGTGGAATTTCTCATGGATCGTGACGTTTTTTCTCGGCGATTGGGCGGCCGCACCGGAACTCAAGGTCTGGGTCGGCCGATTGATCGTCTTCGTGGTGGTGCTGGTGGCCGGTGGCCTGGTCGGGCAAATGGTCGGATCGCTGGTCAAGCAGACGGGTCTGAGCGGTACGGACCGCGTCCTGGGGTCGATTTTCGGCCTGGGGCGCGGGGCCATCATCCTGGGGCTTGCGGCGCTGGTGCTGGAGATGGTGGGTCTTGACGAGGATCCATGGTGGCGAGAGGCCAGGCTCAGCCCCTATGGCGATCGAATCGCTGACGGCATCCGGTACTATGCGGCCGTGGGCGGCCTGTATCTGCGGGAACAGGAACTGATCTAGCGGACATGTGCGGAATCGTCGGAATCGTCAGTCACGGGCCTGTCAACCAGGCGATTTACGACGCGCTGACCATTCTCCAGCACCGGGGGCAGGACGCCGCGGGCATCATGACCGAGGAAGACGGTCAACTGCGCCTGCGCAAGAGCAACGGCCTGGTCCGCGATGTCTTCCAGCAGCACCACATGATGCGGTTGCGGGGCAATATCGGGATCGGGCATGTCCGGTATCCCACGGCGGGTTCGGCGAGCATGGCCGAGGCGCAGCCGTTCTACGTCAATTCTCCGTTCGGCATCGCGCTTGGGCACAACGGCAACCTGGTCAACGCGGAGGAGTTGAAGCGCTTGGTCATAAGCCATGACCGGCGGCACCTGAACACCAACTCGGACACCGAAGTCCTGCTGAACGTATTCGCCCATGAACTGGGCCGGCAGGCCGCGGACGAGTTGACGCCGGACGCGATTCTGAACGCCGTGGAGGCCGTGCACCGGCGCTGCTCGGGCGCCTACGCGGTGGTGGCGATGATCATCAACCATGGAATCGTCGCTTTCCGCGATCCCAACGGCATCCGGCCGCTGGTTCTGGGCACGCGCCGGACGTTCAGCGGCATGGAACGCATGGTCGCGTCCGAAAGCGTCGCGCCGAACGCGCTGGGGTTCGACGTGGACCGCGACATTCTTCCGGGTGAAGCCGTGTTCATCGACAAGACCGGCCGCGTCCACAGTCGCGAATACACCGGCGACGAACCCTATACGCCCTGTATATTCGAGTTCGTCTACTTTGCCCGGCCCGACTCGATCATCGACAAGCTGTCGGTCTACAAGGCGCGACTGCGCATGGGCGAGAAACTGGCGGCCAAGATCCTCAGGCTGCGCCCCGATCACGGCATCGACGTGGTCATCCCGGTGCCCGATACCTCGCGCACCGCCGCCGTCCAGGTCGCCCACGAGCTGGGGGTCAAGTACCGCGAGGGCTTCATCAAGAACCGCTACATCGGGCGGACCTTCATCATGCCCGGCGCCGCGGAGCGGCGGGCGTCGGTGCGCCGCAAGCTCAACGCCATCGACCTTGAGTTCAGGGGCAAGAACGTGCTGCTGGTGGATGACTCCATTGTCCGGGGCACGACGTCCCAGCAGATCATCGAACTGGCCCGGGAGGTGGGGGCGAAGAACGTGTATTTTGCCTCCGCGGCGCCGCCGGTTCGCCACCCCAACGTCTACGGCATCGACATGCCCGCGTCGAAGGAACTGGTCGCCTTCGGCCGTACGGACGACGAGGTTCAGGAGATCATCGGCGCCGACTGGCTGGTCTACCAGGATATCGAGGACCTGACGCTGGCCGTCGACCACGAGGACGCCGACATCGATGCATTCGATACCTCGTGTTTCTCGGGGGAGTATGTCACCGGCGACGTCAGCCGCGATTACCTGGAGCATCTGCAGCTCGTGCGTTCCGACAGGGCCAAGGCCAAGCGCGACGCCCTGGTGCTTCGCGACGAGGGCGGGTACGGCGCCGACGGCGATTCCATGCAGGCCGCCAGCGGGCTGTAGCCTGTTTCTTGCCCATCTGTTTCGAGGGGGTGGGGGACAGCACGGCAGCAGGACAGCACGGCAGCATCCGCACGGTATCCGCACGGCATTCGGGCGTCTCCCCGGTCGGGTTTTCCGTCGTTACGATGGCGTGCGCGGACAGCCCTTGCGCGCTTACTTTCAGTCGACCGGAGTACACCTTATTTCCGCCCTCAAATGGTCGAACGAACCAAGACCACCTTGCCTGGAAGTCGCGAAGTTCGTGACCATTTGGGAAGCTGGACAACCTCGTTTTCAAGTCGAGAATCTCGCCGATGTTCTGGAAGATCTGTTGGATATCACGATCAGCGATACTCTCGGCGAGAGAATAAACGAGATTCAGCAAGCCCATTTCAACCTTTACGCCCTGATCGGAACGCAAAAACGCCGATGTCCCCGCCAACAGCGTAGTCGTTACAAGGCGGCGCGTAGTAGAGACAGCGTCTGAATAGAAGATAAGCGACCTGAATTGGCACACTGCGCTGGAGTCGACGATAATTGAATCGGATCCGGCGTGGCTTGCGGGCAACCCAACCATTTGATCGGGGATTCTTCCGACGACGTTTCGACATTGGGCCGTTAGAGGCGCTGAACTGCTATGGCGGCAGGGTTTCCAGGCGAAATCCGTCGTCATTCCAACGGACGGCGCTACCTTGTTCGTACCAGGCGCCCAGCACGATTCGCGTCGCGCTTGACCCGTCCAGCACGAATCGGTGTATTCCGGGACGGTGGGTGTGGCCGTGCAGCAGGAGGTCGACGCCGTAGTCGCGCATCGCGGACTCGACCGTCCGCTGGTTGACGTCCATGATCTCGGGAGGTTTTTCGGCGGTGGCCGCGCGGCTCCTGTCGCGAAGATCGTCGGCGAACGCGCGCCGTTCTTCGATCGGTTTGGCCAGGAAGTCGCGCTGCCAGGAAGGCTCCCTGACCATGGCGCGCAACGCCATGTAGGGCTTGTCGTCGGTGCACAGCAGGTCGCCGTGGGTCAGCAGCACGCGCTTGCCGGCGACCTCGATGACTTCGTAGTCGCCCAGCAGACGGCAGCCGGTGGCCGCGGCGAATCGCTTGCCGATGAGGAAGTCGCGGTTGCCGTGCATGAAGTAACACGGTACGCCGCGGCGCTTCAGGTCGGCGAGTGCTCCTATGACGGGCTTGAATTCCGCGTCGGTCACATCGTCGCCGATCCACGCTTCGAAGAGGTCGCCCAGAATGTAGAGCGCCTCGGTCGTGGGCGTTTCCCGCTCGATGAATCGAATGAACCGGGCGATACCCGCCGGCCGCTCCGCGTCAAGGTGCAGATCGGAGATGAAGAGGGTATTCATCCGGCAATTCGGTGTTCGCCCGCCTCAAGGCGCCGGGTCCCGAGCTATTCGCCGATCACTTCGATGCGTTCGATGACGATATTCTGCACCGGAACGTTGCGTTCGAAATGCGCGTTGGCGCCGGTGGGTACGTGGCCGATCTCGTCGACGACTTCCATGCCCTCGACCACCGTGCCGAATACCGTGTATCCCCAGCGCGTCGGGCGCGGGTTCAGATCCAGGTTGTCGGCGAGGTTGATGTAGAACTGGGCATTGCCGGAGTGGGGATCGGAGGTGCGTGCGAGGCCAATTGTGCCGCGCAGGTTGCTCAGGCCGTTGCCCGCCTCGTTGGCGACCATTCGCTCCGCCGTCTTGAGTTGAAAGTCGCCGGTGTATCCACCCGCCTGGGCCACGAATCCCTGGATGACCCGGTGGAATATGGTTCCGTCGTAATGGCCCTCGCGTACGTAGGCCAGAAAATTTTCGACGGTGAGCGGCGCCCGGTCCACGTCGAGTTCGATCACGAAGCTGCCGGAGTTGGTCACGACATTGACCCTCGGGTCCGTGGAGACCACTTCCGCTGGTTCCTCCTGAGCGTAGGCGAGCCCGGTGGTCAGCGCGGTGCCGATCAATAATGCAAGTAATCTCATAGCCGCATCTTCGATAGTCCAGTCCGCGAATGATAACCGATGCGCGCATGCGCGAGGGTCGCAACGATCAGGCGCCCGGGCGTTCAGGCAGCACCATGATTCCCTGGAGGGTGCGGGGGCGCAGCACGGGGATTCTCGCACATTGGACCCGTTGAGCGCCGCTGTTTCGGCGAAGGTCGAACGCACGCAAAATTGCGGCAGTCCGGTCGCAGCATTAAGATGGCGAGCCAACCGCACGGGGCATGGCGCAGTCTGGTAGCGCATCTGCTTTGGGAGCAGGAGGTCGGCGGTTCAAATCCGTCTGCCCCGACCAGTTCCGAAGATTTTCAGAGGAGGGATTTGGATATGCGATAGCGCCTGTAGCTCAACCGGATAGAGCACCGGCCTTCTAAGCCGGGGGTTGCAGGTTCGAGTCCTGCCGGGCGCGCCATATTCCAACCGATGGATCGCGTTTATAATGTAACGATGGTGGGCGTAGCTCAGCAGGTAGAGCCCCGGATTGTGGATCCGGTCGTCGTGGGTTCGAGTCCCATCGTCCACCCCAATTTTTCCGGACCCTTCAAACCGGGTTGATTGCGTCACGGGCCGTTAGCTCAATCAGGCAGAGCAGTGGACTCTTAATCCATTGGTTGTAGGTTCGATTCCTACACGGCCCACCAAGACATCCGGGGTCCATACCGCCAGACGGGGACGTCATGTCATGAGAACGTTCTTTTGTTCATTTTTGCTCCTTGTTTCGCCCATCGTCTACGCGCATCATTCCCACGCGAATCTCGACCGGGAAAACATTCAGCAGCACACCGGCGTGGTGACGAAATACAGTTGGCGCATGCCGCACGTGTTTCTGCAGGTGCAAGGGCCGAACCAGGCCGGAGACCTGGTCAACTGGAGCATCGAAGTCCTGCATCCCGCGGGCATGATCCAATGGGGATGGGGCCAGGATACCTTCAAACCCGGCGACCGGATCACCTGGGAAGGCGCAATGGACAAGAATCCGAACCGCCATTATTCCGGTCTGCTCTGGGCCGAGAAAGCGGACGGAACGCGGCTGTACAACCTCGGCAGCGGTCAAACACGGGAAGAGGTTCCCGTCGCACCGTCGACCGACTTCACCGGGTTGTGGGTACGCGACAGGCGGGTCGGGTTCCATTATTTCCCTCCGGCGGATTGGCCCTACAGCGAACGCGCCAGGGCATTGGTGGCGAGCTTTGACGAAACGCAGAACCCGCAGCTTGACTGCGAAAATCCGGGACCGCCGAAGTCGACGTTCCTGCCCTACCCGGTGAAGATATCGAGGCCGGAGCAGGGGGTCATCGTCATGGACTATGAAATGCGCGATCAGCGGCGCGTGTTCAGACTGGACCGGGAGGTGGTAGCGGCTGCGCCGTCGAAGACCGGCCAGTCCAGAGCGTGGATGGAAGGCGATGAACTGGTTGTGGAGACCTCCAATTTTGTCGCCGACCGCTGGGGCAGTCACACCGGCGTGGATTCCAGCGAGCAAAAGCAGTTGCTGGAACGCTTCTTCCTGATCGAAGGCGGTTTGACGCTGCGTATTCAGATGACGTTGACCGACCCGGTCTACCTGAGCGAGCCCGTCGATGTCGATTACTACATGAGGAAGGTCGCCGATCGCGAACTGCTGTCGGCCAACTGCACGCTGGAAAGCGCCCGGCTGTTTGTCGAGGCGGGCTACGAAAACCCGGGGGTCACGAGATGAAACGTATCGCAATGTTCGGTTTGTCCCTGCTGGCGATCATCACGGTCCAGCCGGGTCTCACGCATCACTCCGCCGTGGTGTTCGACGAGACGACGACCATCTTGAAGACCGGCACGGTCAGCGAGTTCATTTTCCGCAATCCGCATCTGATCATCAGTCTGGACGTGCCTGGCGAAGACGGCGAAGCGGTGACCTGGAACATCGAGGGCCAGAGCATTGCCGGCATGCAGGCCATGGGTTTCGACAGGAACTCCATCGAGGTCGGCGACGAGATCACGATGAAGATCTATCCGCTGAAGTCCGGCCAGCCGGGCGGCCTCGTGGAGGGCCTCATCGGTGCCGATGGCCGGGCTTACAACATGGATGCGCCCGAGGCATCGCCACGCCGGCAGACCTATCCCGCGCTCATGGCATGGGTGCCGCCACCGGAAGGCGAAACGTGGCAGGAGCGAGAGCGCAAGACGCGGCCGCCGCAATTGCCGATCGTCTCCGGCGGCCGGTCGCCCGGCGACGGTCCGGCCACCGGACAGATGGCCGGTGCGCTGGATCCCGACAACCTGGCGAAAGAGCGCCCGCCGGCGCCGTTCGATCTCACCGGCGTCTGGCAATTCCGCGGTGAAGACGAATGGCGGGCAAATTACGGTTCGTTCGAGTTCAAGCCCAAGCCCGCGTTGACGCCCATGGCGCAGGCCTACCTTGACGCCTACATCGAGGCCAGCAACCGGGGCGAGCGTTTCGGCGACCCGACCGCATTGTGCTACCCGCCGGGGATGCCGCGATTCATGACCCGGTACGGCTCGCTGATGATGCTGCAGTACCCCACGGCGATATTCATGGTCTCTCGCCTGAACAATGACTACCGAGTGATCTATCTTGACGACCGCGAGCGTTTGCCGGAAGGCCAACTGGACCGGAACTGGCACGGGGAATCGCTGGGGCACTGGGAAGGGGACACGCTGGTCGTGGAAACCACCGGTTTCATCGGCGAGAATCACCTGATGCAGGCAGGCGTGCTGGCGGGCACACAGCTAAAGATCGTCGAGCGCTACTGGATGATCAATGACGGCAACACGCTCGCGATAGAGTTCACCTTCACCGATCCGGAGCACTGGGAAGGCGAATGGAAGCACGTGAAGTTTCGCGACCGTGTCCTGCGCTCCGATGTCCGCGAGGCGAACTGCATCTACACGGACAACCAGATTCTGCCAGGCATGGACTGAGACCGAATATTCCTTGGGTTGGGTTGAATCTGTTCCAAACCATAGGGCGGCACGGCGGGACTTATCCTGTTTCGGACTCGGGTCCCCATTCAGCGGATGAATGGCGGATGATCCGAAATCGTCATTAGCTGGTATCCGAAGGGTGTTTAGAATCGAGGGGAATACATGGCCGGCCATTCTTGCGCAATAGCGTCGACTTGACCATGCATCGGCACAAGACACCACACCGACTGATCTCGAGCCTCGCGGCGGTAACGAGCCTGCTGCTCCCTGCGCTGTCGAACGCCGCCCCCAACATCCTGGTCATCCTGGCCGACGACATGGGAACGGAGGTGTTGAGCAGCTACGGTATCGGGGAGCCGACCGCCGTGACGCCGACCCTCGACCGGTTGGCCGCCGGGGGCGTGCGCTTCGAGCGGTTCTGGGCGCAACCGACGTGTACGCCGAGCCGGGCCGCGGCGCTGACCGGCCGTTACGCCTTCCGCACGGGGGTCGCCGCCCCCCTCAGACACTATTGGGCCCTGCTGGATGCGCCGACGCCCGAGCCGCCGCCGACGGCGACCACCGAGTTGTACTACTCCCCGGTCGCGCTGATGGAGAGCGGTGAAGCCGAGGTGATGAAAGCGCCGCCGCCGCCCTTGCCCGACGGGCGCTCCCGCGGCCTCTCAACGCAGGAACTCTTGCTGCCCCGGGTGCTGAAGTCCCTCCCCGAGCCGTACGCCACCGCCGCCATCGGCAAATGGCATCTCACCGATCTCGTCAATGGTGGCGTCGACCACCCGAACGAGGTGGGCTTCGACTACTACTCCGGTTCCCTTTTCGGTCTTCCGGCCAGCTATTTCGCGTGGCGGCACGTGACGAACGGCCGGCTGACGGCCGAGAGCGGTTATCTCGACCGCCACATTACCGAGGATGCCATCCGCTGGATCGGCGAGCAGGGCGAAGATCCCTGGTTCCTCTGGCTCTCCTACTCCAATCCGCACGTGCCCCTGCACTTGCCGCCTCGCGACCTCCTGCACAGCGAGGCGCGCAACCTCGAACCGAATATCCGGAGCGAGGAGAACAACCGGGCGTATTTCATGGCCCAGGTCGAGGCGATGGACACGCTCATCGGTCAGCTCATCCACGGCATTCCCGCGGACGTTCTCGAAAACACCTACGTGATGTTCCTGGGTGACAACGGTACCGACAAATGGGCCGATCCGCCGGCGCCCCGGGACCCCGCCCGCGTGAAGATGACAATCTACGAAGGGGGCGTCAGCGTGCCGCTGATCGTGACCGGACCCGGTATCGCGGGGGGACGTGTCGAACGGCCGCTGGCACACGTCGTCGACCTGTTCGCGACGGTACTTGCGCTGGCCGGGGCGGACATGGAGAGCGTACTCCCGCAATCGCTCGCCATCGACTCGGTGAGCATGGCGCCTTACCTGTTCGAGGACGGCCTGCCCAGCAGGCGGTCCTGGGTGCTGACCGAAGGCCGGGTCGGCGACTTCGGCGGTACCGCGGCGCGCGGCGAGCGCTACAAGTTGCTCGTGATGAGCGACCGGGAAGAGTTCTACGATGTCGAGGCCGACCCGCACGAACTGGCGCCGCTGCCCCTGCAAACGCTGTCCGCGGAGGCCCGCGGCGCTTATGATCGTCTGAAGGAACTGATCGATAACGCGACACTCGAATGATTCCGGGGCAAATGCCCCGATTGCCGAGGCACCGCGGGATCCCGTTCGCTGGACAGTCCGGGAGGAGACCATGGTTGGACTGAACCGCATTGCGCTCCTGACGGCCGTGCTGGCGCCGCTGCCACTGGCCGCGCATCACAGCTTCGTGGCCTTCGACCAGGAGAAAGAGGCTTTCGTGCGGGGAACGGTGACCGAGTACCAGTTCCGCAATCCGCACACCTACATCTTCGTCGACGTTTCGATGGAGGGCGGCGAATCTGCGCGCTGGCGCATCGAGGGAGAGACCCGCAACGATCTGTATCGCAACGGTTGGCGCGACGACTCGCTGCGGCCGGGCGACGTCGTGAACATTCGCGTGCAGCCCGCAAGGGACACGGCTCGCCGCTACGCCCGCCTGCTCGATCTGGAGAAAGCCGACGGGACGATTCTCGCGATACCGAACGACGAAGACGAGCAGGGCCGGGTAGTTACCGTGCCTGCCGAGAGCCTGGAGGGCGTCTGGCTGCCCATCCAGTCGTTTTTCGAGTTCGGCGCCAGGGTTGCGCCGCTGGCCAACGCCAAGGCCAGGGCGGCCGTCGCGCGGCAGTCGGGCCTGCCCCGGCGCGCGCGGTGCATCGACATGGCGATTCCCCAGCGACTCGGGCGCGCCCACGTTTACGAGATCGAGTTCGTCTCCGACGACCTGATCCTCATCCACGGCGAGGACGACGCCGAGCCGCGGATGATCTACATGGACGGCCGCCGGCACCCCGAGTCGATCCCTGCGGACGAGAAGACCTGGACCGGCCATTCCACCGGCCACCGGGAGGGCGAGACGCTGGTGATCGATACGCGCCACTTCAGGGCCCACCCCGACGGCAATTCCGCAGGTCCCTCCGGCAGCGAGAAGCACCTGGTGGAGCGATACACGCTGAGCGAGGACGGCACCCGCATCGTCATCGATTTCACACTGGAAGATCCGGAGTATCTGACCTCGTCCGTTTCGCATACCTACCAATGGCAGCATTCTCCGCACATCACGCGGTTGCCGCATAGCTGCGACCCGGAGTCCGCCCTGGGTTACCTGGCGGAAGACGAATAGCCGGATCCTGTCTGAAAAACGCGGCGAGTTGAGCGTACAGCGCCGGATATTCGGTGTGGAATGCACCCGGGATGTCGAAGAACATCTCGGTGCACACAGCGAAGAATTCCGCCGGTTCCTCCGCCGCGTACGGGTCGAGCCAGGGTTCCTCGCCACGGTCGAGCCGCCGGATCAGGTCGTCGTAGGCGGCCTGAAAGGTTTCGGCCCACACCTCGGCCCGCATGCCGCGATTCAGCGGCGGCCGACCGTTCATGTCGCCGTCCAGCAGGTCCAGCTTGTGGGCGCACTCGTGCGCGACCACGTCGTAACCGTTTCCGCGTCCACTCGCATCGACATCCTGCCAGGCCAGGATCACGGGTCCCTGCTCCCATGCCTCGCCGCTGAGTATCTCGTCCGCCGTGTGCACCACGCCCGCCTCGTCGACGCTCTCCCGGTCCCGCACCAGGAATTCCTCCGGGTAGACGATCACCGAGTGGAAGTTGTCATAGCAATCGAGGTTGAGACCGAGTATGGGCCGGCACGCCAGCACGGCGATGCGCAGGCGCATCCCGTCGTCGAGCTCCAGCCCCCCGGCCGGTTCCAGGCTTTTCTCGTGGAGAAACAGCAATGCCAGGGCGCGAAGGCGCCGAAGCTCCGCTGGGCCAAGCGACGACAACGAGGGGATGTCGGCGATCGTTTGCTGCCAGAGCGCATCGGGGATTGTACGGCGCGCCAGGACACGCCGCCGCCGCCAGCCTCTGAGCAATCCGAACATGGGTGGATGATAGCCAATCGCGGTTCCGGAGGGCTGTACGCGTGAGTTTCAAGATAGAATCAGAGTCAGGCGACTCCAGCATGATCCAATGAGTAATCGTTCTTGCGACCTCGGCATGAATCGCCGCATCCCGCGCCGTCGCAGAGACCGTCTCGGCTATAATGTCGCCCGTTTGCGGCGAAAGTGGCGGAATTGGTAGACGCGCTGGATTTAGGATCCAGTGGGGCAACCCGTGGGAGTTCGAGTCTCCCCTTTCGCACCAGGCGCTGCCCCGAATCAATCACCAGGGATCGCTGTACGACCAGGCTTGAGGTAAGTGGCGACGACACAGACAGAAACGCTGGACGTCTCGGTAAAGGGACGCAAGGGCCTTGAACGGCAGATGACCGTTCGCGTGCCCACGGACGAAATCGAGCGCGAAGTCGCAACGCGGCTGAAAAAGGTCGGCCGGACCGCGCGGCTGAAGGGTTTTCGCCCCGGCAAGGTGCCGCCGAAGATCGTGCGCCAGCGCTATGGCGGCCAGATTCGAAACGAAGTCGTATCGGACGTGATTCGATCCAGCTACGCCCGCGCGGTTCAACAGGAGCAACTCAATCCCGCGGGCGGACCCCAGATCGAACCGATCTCCGCGGCCAGCGACGATCATTTCAGTTACCGGGCCACCTTCGAGGTCTTTCCGGAGATCGAGCTCAAGCCGGCCGAGTCGCTGGCGGTCGAAGTGCCCAGGGTGGAAGTCCTGGACTCCGATGTGGAGGAGATGCTCGAGACGGTCAGGGAACAGCGTGCCGAGTGGCTTGCGGTCGATCGCAAGTCGGCTGCGGGCGATCGGGTCGTGGTTGATTTTGACGGCACGATCGGCAACGAGCCCTTCAAGGGCGGCGAGGGCAGGGAAGTCGCCGTGGTCGTCGGCGCCGGCCAGGTGGTGGCGGGTTTCGACAAGGCCCTCAGAAAGGTAAAGGCAGGTCAGAGCAAGACGGCCAGGGTGAAGTTCCCGAAAGACTATCCCGTCGCCGATCTGGCCGGCAAACGGGTCGCATTCGAGATCAGCGTGCATCGGGTGGAGGAAAAGCGGATCCCCGAAGTCGATGAGGAATTCCTGGAAGACATGGGCATCGAGGAGGGCGGCGTGGATGCCCTGAAGACCGAATTGCGCAGCAACATGGAGCGGGAACTCAACGAGCGGCTGAGGGCGGCTTCGCGGACCGCGGCATTCGAAGCCCTTTTGCGGCTCAACAAGATCGACGTGCCCTCGGTAATGGTTCAGGAAGAGTCCGCCGGCATGCAGGCCGAGGCCATGCGCAGAATGGGCGTGGATGACGTGGAGAAGGCGCCGCCGGTGTCGAGTTTCGAAGTCTCCGCGCGGCGCCGGGTGGCCCTTCGGCTGCTGGTGCGCGAGATGATCAGGGAGCGCGAGATCGAACTCGACCGCAGCCTCGTGAACGAGCGTATCGTGGAACTGTCCGCTCCCTACGAGGACGCGCAGCGCGTCGCACAGGCTTACCGGGGCAGTCCCGAACTGATGTCGCAGGTGGAGTCGGGCGTGCTGGAAGACCAGGTTGCCGACTACATCATCGAGCATGGCAAGACGCGCGAAAAGCGGGTCGGCTTCAAGGAGTTCATGGCGTAACGGGTGCATCTGGGCGATGATCGTGAGAATTGTTTGTTTTGGCCTATGTAGTTGGTCGAGGAGAATCCGGTGAGCACTAAGGGTCTCAATCTCGTTCCCATGGTGGTGGAGCAGACCGCCCGCGGAGAGCGCGCCTATGACATTTACTCGAGGCTGCTGAAGGACCGGGTCATCTTCATCGTCGGCGGCGTCGACGACAACGTGGCGAATCTTGTCGTCGCCCAGTTGCTGTTTCTGGAATCGGAGAACCCGGACAAGGACATCCATCTCTATATCAACTCGCCGGGCGGAATCATCACGGCGGGCTTGTCGATCTACGACACGATGCAGTTCATCAAGCCGGATGTCAGCACCATGTGCGTCGGGCAGGCCGCCAGCATGGGCGCGCTGCTTCTGGCGGGCGGGCAGCCGGGCAAGCGCTGCTGCCTGCCGCATTCCCGGATCATGATTCACCAGCCCAGCGGTGGCTTCCAGGGACAGGCGTCGGATATCGACATTCATGCCAGGGAAGTCCTGAACCTGCGGGAAAAGCTGAACGCGATACTGTCGAAACATACGGGGCAGTCGATCAAAAGGATCGCCAGGGACAGCGACAGGGATCATTTCATGGATGGCGCCGCGGCCGTGGAATATGGCCTGATCGACAAGGTTCTGGAGAAGCGGGCTTCTGAAGATTCCGCATAGGCTGGATGCGGGCGCATTCGATCGGGGGCGCTCCGGTGCGAAATCGGTTGAATATGGCGCCAGGTCCGGGGGAGTGCTTGGCAGAGGCTTCACGGGGATGCTATAACGCTAGGAACATGATGTGTGACCGGAAAAGGTATACCGGATGAGTGAAGGTTCGCGCGGCAAGGGCGACGGCGGCAAGCTGCTCTATTGCTCGTTCTGCGGCAAGAGCCAGCACGAGGTGCGCAAGCTCATTGCGGGGCCGTCCGTATTCATTTGCGACGAATGCGTCGAACTCTGCAACGACATCATCCGCGAGGAACTGGACGAGCGCACCGACCGCGGGCGGGCGAAACTGCCGATCCCGGAGCAGATCAAGGCCGTTCTCGACGAATACGTGATCGGCCAGCAGTACGCGAAGAAAGTTCTCTCCGTCGCGGTCTACAATCATTACAAGCGACTCGATCCGCGGGTTTCCGACAACAGGAACCGGGATGCCGTCGAGTTGGCGAAGAGCAATATCCTTCTGATCGGCCCCACGGGTTGTGGGAAAACACTGCTCGCGGAAACCCTGGCGCGCATTCTCAACGTCCCGTTCACCATCGCCGATGCCACCAGCCTCACCGAGGCGGGTTACGTCGGCGAAGATGTCGAGAACATCATCCAGAAGCTGCTGCAGAAGTGCGACTACGATGTCGAAAGCGCGCAGACCGGCATCGTCTACATCGATGAGATCGACAAGATTTCGCGAAAATCGGACAACCCCTCCATCACCCGCGATGTATCCGGCGAGGGCGTGCAACAGGCGCTGCTGAAGCTCATCGAGGGCACCAACGCGTCGGTCCCGCCCCAGGGCGGGCGCAAGCATCCGCAGCAGGAATTCCTGCAGGTGGATACCTCCAACATCCTGTTCATCTGCGGGGGTGCGTTCTCGGGTCTGGACAAGATCATTAGGAATCGTTCCCAGAGCGGCGGCATCGGATTCTCCGCCGACGTCAAGAGCCCCGACGCCAACGACGACCTTGGGGAACTGCTGCGGGACGTGGAACCGGAGGATCTCGTCAAGTACGGGCTGATTCCCGAGTTTGTCGGCAGGTTGCCCGTGGTGGCGACGCTGGAGGAACTGGACGAGGACGCCCTGGTGGAAATCCTTGTCGAGCCGAAGAACGCGCTCTCCAGGCAATATCAGAAACTGTTCGAAATGGAAGACGTCCAGCTCGAATTCAGGGACGACGCGTTGCGGGCGGTCGCCCGGCGGGCCATGCTCCGCAAGACCGGCGCCCGGGGCCTGCGGACGATTCTGGAGAACGTGCTGCTCGATACCATGTACGACTTGCCGTCCATGAAGAGCGCCGTCAAGGTGGTCGTGGACGAAGCCGCGGTCACCGGGGAAAACAAGCCGTACGTGATCTACCAGTCGAAGGAGTCCGCCGCGGTGGGCGACTAGCCTCCGCCCCGTATGGGCCGCGCGTTGCGCGCCCGCGGCGGTGAACATCCTCAAGCGGCCCATGGCGATGGTCCCGGGGCATTCGGCCGGCGACGCATCCCGGCCGGCCGCGTTGCTCGCCGGTCCCGGCGCTCGCGCGACTTCTCCCACGGGCTGCCGGCCGGGGGGCGGGACTTGAGTATTGGCGATTCGACCCCCAATATAGGTACGCATGGGGAAACCCCCGATGCAAGGAGTCTGATCTTGGACGACACCACCGGTATGAGACAGTCTCTCCCGGCACGGTTGCCGGTGCTTCCGTTGCGCGATGTGGTCGTATACCCGCAGATGGTCATTCCGCTGTTCGTCGGGCGGGACAAGTCCGTTGTCGCGATGGACCTGGCCATGGCCGCGGAGAAGGAGATTCTGCTCGTCGCCCAGACGCAGGCGGATGTTGACGATCCCGGCAAGGGCGACCTGTACGAGGTCGGCACCATCGCGACCATCCTGCAGTTGCTGAAGCTGCCCGACGGAACCGTCAAGGTGCTGGTCGAGGGAGGCTGCAGAGCGCGTCTCCTGCAACTCGAGGTCGGGGACTGTTTCTCCGCCGCGTTCGAAGCGCTTGAAGAAGACGGCGCCTACGACGAAAAGGAAATGGACGTGCTGTTGCGTTCGGTCATATCGCGCTTCGAGCAGTACGTCAAGCTCAACAAGAAGATTCCGCCGGAGATACTGACCTCGCTGGCGGGCATCGACCAGCCCGGACGCCTCGCCGACACGGTCGCCGCGCACATGGCGCTGAAACTGGTGGACAAGCAGAAGATTCTGGAGATCCACGACGTCAGGGCGCGGCTGGAGCACGTGCACACGCTGATCGAAGGGGAGATCGACCTGCTGCGCATCGAAAAGCGCATTCGCGGCCGCGTCAAGCAGCAGATGGAGAAGAGCCAGCGCGAGTACTACCTGAACGAGCAGATGAAGGCCATTCAGAAGGAACTGGGCGAAATCGAGGATGCGCCCAACGAGCTCGGCGAACTGGAAAAGAAGATTGCCGACGCCGGCATGAGCAAGGAGGGCAAGGAGAAGGCCGGTTCCGAACTGAAAAAGCTGAAACTGATGCCGCCCATGTCGGCGGAAGCCACCGTGGTCCGCAATTACATCGACTGGCTCGTCAAGGTCCCCTGGAAGAAGCGCACCCGGGTGAGGCGGGACCTGGAAAAGGCCGGGCAGGTGCTCGAAGAGGATCACTACGGCCTCGAAAAGGTCAAGGAACGCATTCTGGAATATCTCGCCGTTCAGCAGCGCGTGCGCAAGTTGAAGGGGCCCATCCTTTGCCTCGTCGGCCCGCCCGGCGTCGGCAAGACGTCCGTGGGGCAGAGCATCGCGCGGGCGACGAACCGGAAGTTTGTCCGCATGTCGCTGGGCGGCGTTCGGGACGAGGCGGAAATCCGCGGTCACCGGCGCACGTACATCGGCTCCATGCCCGGCAAGATCGTGCAGAACATGGGCAAGGTGAAGGTCAGGAACCCGCTCTTCCTGCTGGATGAAGTCGACAAGATGTCCATGGATTTTCGCGGCGATCCGTCGTCGGCCCTGCTGGAGGTTCTCGACCCCGAGCAGAATTTCACCTTTAACGACCATTATCTGGAAGTGGACTTCGATCTGTCCGAGGTCATGTTCGTCTGCACTGCGAACAGCCTGAACATTCCCCCGCCGCTGCTTGATCGAATGGAAGTCATTCGTCTGCCCGGGTATACCGAGGACGAGAAGCTGAATATCGCCAAGCGGTACCTGATCCCCAAGCAGATGAAGAACAACGGCATCGAACGCGACGAACTGAGAATATCCGACTCGGCCATTCTCGATGCGATTCGTTATTTCACCCGTGAGGCGGGGGTGCGAAACCTCGAACGCGAGTTGTCCAAGATATGCCGCAAGGTCGTGAAGAAGCTGTTGCTGCGCCCGCGCAGCAGCATCGTCCGGGTCAACCACCGCAACCTCGCGAAATACCTTGGGGTGCGGCGGCATACCTATGGCCGGGCCGAAGACAACGATCAGGTCGGCCAGGTCACCGGGCTCGCGTGGACCGAGGTGGGTGGGGAATTGCTCGCCATCGAGTCCGCCATCGTGCCCGGCAAGGGCAAGCTCATCCATACCGGACAGCTCGGCGACGTGATGAAGGAGTCGATCCAGGCGGCGATGACAGTGGTTCGCAGCCGTGCCGACGTGCTGGGCATCGACGGCGAGTTTCACCGGAAATGCGACGTGCACATCCACGTCCCGGAGGGCGCGACGCCCAAGGACGGGCCCTCTGCGGGCATCGGGATGTGCGCCGCGCTGGTGTCGGCGCTGACCGGGATCCCCGCCAGGTCGAACGTGGCGATGACCGGCGAAATCACCTTGCGCGGAGAGGTGCTGACGATCGGCGGGTTGAAGGAGAAGTTGCTCGCGGCGCACCGCGGCGGTGTGGATACGGTTCTCATCCCCCAGGGAAACGTCAAGAACCTGGTGGAGATTCCCAAGAACGTCAAGAACAAATTGAAGATTGTTCCCGTGAAGTGGATCGACGAGGTGATTGAACTTGCGCTGCGATATTCGCCGGCGCCGAATCGCGACGACTCCGCCCCTGCCGAAAAACGTGAGGCGCAGCCCGACGACGCCAAGAAGAGCGAGGCCATCCTGCCTCACTAGTGTCGAGTCAAGCCTGTTCTGTCGCATCGGAGCTCCTGGCGAGCTCCCGAAGGGCGATGGCCACGCGGCCCGTGGCGGCGTTGCGTCCCTTGGCAATATTCCCACGATATTGTCGGCGGACTGCGCCTCGCATTGGCGCTCCTGTCGAACTCTGATGCGACAGAACAGGCTTGACTCGACACTAGCGGGGCGTCCGCCGGCAACCCCGGACGGGAGCAAAAAATTCGCTGGAATTCGGGCCATTTCGGCTCAAGCGCGCCTTGATTTGATATAAACTATGCGCTCGCGGCTCAAGGGCCTTGCCGGCGGTCGCCAAGGTCGGGATTCGTGCGGGTGCGCCGTTGGTTGAACTGGTTTTGGGCGGCGTATTGACGGGCGAATTCAGCATTTGGCATATGGCCTTGCGGGCACGGGATTGCGCGTCGGGCGCTTGCGTTGCGGGGAGCAAACCTGACGGACGCGGGATAGGGAGTTGGCGCGAAACTCGCGTCTTTCAAGTTGGATATTGATTCTAGAAAGGGAACGGAATGAACAAAGCGGGACTCATCGAGGCGGTGGCCGGGGCTGCCAGTCTTTCAAAGGCTGACGCAGGCCGCGCCGTGGACGCCGTTGTGTCCAGCATCGCCTCGACATTGCAAAGTGGCGATCAGGTATCGATTGTGGGTTTTGGGACGTTTAGCGTGAAACATCGGGCCGCGCGCACCGGCCGTAGCCCACGAACAGGGGAAACCATTGAAATTGCAGCCAGGAAGGTGCCTGGTTTCAAGGCTGGCAAGGCATTGAAAGATGCCGTAAACTGACCAGCCGGATACCCGGGGGCTCGCTCCCGGGGGTGCTTAGCTCAGCTGGGAGAGCGTCGCCCTTACAAGGCGAAGGTCGGGGGTTCGATCCCCTCAGCACCCACCAACCGGAGTGGTAGTTCAGCTGGCTAGAATACCGGCCTGTCACGCCGGGGGTCGCGGGTTCGAGTCCCGTCCACTCCGCCAATTGATCAAGGACAGATTTTCGGCTGCCGAAAGTCTGTCCTTGCTATTTTCTATTCGGTTCAACGCGAGAACAGCATGCTACAAGGCATTCGTGAAGGTGTAGGACGATGGATTGCGGGGATCATCCTCGCGCTGATCGCGGTGGCGTTCATTTTCTGGGGGGTCGATCCCACGATCATGGGGACCACCTTTGCCGCCAAGGTCAACGGCGAAGACATATCGCTCGTCGAATTCGACAGGGCTCTGCAGAATCAGCAGAGCCAGTACCAGGAACTCTACCGCGTGGAACTTGACGACGAGTTGCAACGGGCGTTGCGGCTTGCGGTCATCGAGGACCTGATCCAGGGCGAAGCACTGTCCCAGCGGGTGGCTTCGGAGGGTTACCGCGTCTCCGACGCACGCCTGGCTCAAGCCATTCGGTCGATGCCCGAGTTCCAGGTGAGCGGCCAGTTTTCCATGGACGTGTACAGGTCCCAGCTCACGTTTTCCGGCATTTCGCCGACCGCGTTCGAAGAGCGGCAGCGGGAACAGTTGGGGTTGATCGACCTGCAGAGCGGGATCGGCGTATCGGCGTTTTACACGCCCGCCGAGTTTGCCCGCTATGTCGAGCTGTTCGAACAGGAAAGGGAAGTCGCCTACGCGCTGTTTGCGGCCGATGCCTTTCTCGACCGGGTCGAGATCGACGAGGTGCAGGTGCTGGAATATTACGAGGCCAACAAGGAACGGTTCTTCTCCGAGGAGAGCGTGGATATCGAGTACCTGGAGTTGACCCGGGCGGATTTCGCCGACGATATCGAAGTGAACGACGAGGTGCTGGAGGCCTTCTACGAGCAGGAACAGTTCCGGTACCAGACCGATGAAGACCGCCGTCCGAGGCACATTCTGATCAATTCCATCGAGGAGGATCCCGAGGCCGAGGCCCGCGCGATGGATGTGCTGGCGCGTCTCGATGCCGGCGAGACATTCGAGGATCTCGCAGCCGAGGTATCGGAGGACCCGGGCACCAGTGGACAGGGGGGCGATCTGGGATGGTTGAGCCGGGGTACGGGCGCGTTCCAGGACGCGGTCTTCGAAATGGAGATTGGCGAGGTACGGGGGCCGGTCAAGTCCGAGTTCGGTTATCACGTCATTCGCCTGGACGACATTCGCGAAGGCGAGGTGCGCACTTTCGATTCGGTGAGAGAGGAACTGGAGGTCGAATACCGGGACGTTCGGGCGGAAGAGTTATTCTTCGACGCAGCCCGGGAACTGGACGCCCTGGCGTTCGATGCGTTCGATGAGCTGACATCTGTCTCGGCCGACATGGAGATCCCCCTGCAAACGCATGCGGGACTGACGCGTACCGGAACATCCAGCCCGTTTCCGGTGGCCGACCCGGCCATCCAGGCCGCGTTCAGCGCGGAGGTGCTGCAATTGGGCGAGAACAGCCTCGTGATAGAAATCCTGGAGGATCACGTGGCCGTTCTGCGGGCGAGCTCTCATCACCTGCCGGAAGAACAACCGCTGGAGGCCGTCAGGACCGCGATAGAAGCTGAATTGGCGCGCACCGCGGCGGAAGCGCTCGCGGATGCGGCGGCGGCAGATTTCCTGACACGAGCCGCCGCCCTGGCGCCTTCGGATATCGGCGTGCCCGAAGACGGCGGCGTGCCCGAAGACGGCGGCGAGGCCGATGCGGGCGGCGAAGCGAACGAGGGCGCGGACGCCGGGTCAGTGGATGAGGCGACAGGGCAGGCACTGGCCGATGCAGGCTCACCGGAGCAGGAACCGGACGCGGACGCCGTGCCCGAGCCACAGAGCCCGGCCGCGGCCCTGGCTACGGAGCTGGGTGGCGTCTGGACGGACAGCGCTTGGGTTCGGCGTGCCGACACCGGGGTGCCCGCGGAGGTTCTCGCGAGCGTGTTCGGTTCCCGGCCGGGCGGCAACGGCGCCGCCGTTCGCGAACGAGTCGCACTGGCGAACGGCGATGAAGCCGTGGTGCTTGTCACCGCGATTCGCCCGGGTGACGCCGACCGGCTGTCCAGGGAAGAATTGCAGGCGCGGCTGACCGCGCTGGCCCAGGCGACGGCGGGGTTCGATATGGCCGGCTACGCGCGGCATGTTCGCGAGCAGGCGAGTGTGCGGATTCCCGACGAGGTGCTTGACCCGCCGCTGTTCTGATCTGCCTTCACGGGCGCTTGAGGCGAATTGGTTGGATTGGGCGTCAGGGCGCCGATGGGATGTGCATGCCGACGGTGTTGTAGCCGGCATCGACGTAGAGCACCTCGCCGGTGATTCCCGCCGCCAGGTCCGAGACCAGGAAACTGGCGGCGTTGCCCACATCGTCTATGGTGATGTTGCGCCGCAGCGGCGCGGCTTCGCTCACGTGGGCCAGCATCTGTCGCAAACCCTTGATTCCGGAGGCCGCGAGCGTTCGGATCGGCCCCGCGGAAATCGCGTTGACGCGTATGCCTTCAGGTCCCAGATCGTACGCCAGGAAGCGGACATTGGCCTCCAGGCTGGCCTTGGCAAGACCCATCACGTTGTAGCTGGGCAGTGCCCGCATGGCGCCGAGATAGCTCAGCGTCAGCAATGCCCCCTGCCTGCCCAGCATCATCGGTCGGCCGGCCTTGGCGAGCGCGGCGAAACTGTAGCTTGAAACGTCGTGGGCGATGCCGAAGCCTTCCCGGTCGACGGCGTCCACGTAGCGGCCCTTCAACTGGTCCGCCGGAGCATAGGCGACGGAGTGCACCAGGATGTCGAATCCGTCCCAATGGCCTGACAGTCCCTCGAAGAAATTTTCGATCTGCGCATCCTCGGAAACGTCCAGCGGCAGGACGATCCCGCTATCGAGTTGTCCGGCCATTTTCCGCACTCGGCCATGCAGCTTTTCGGTCTGGTAATTGAATGCCAGTTCCGCGCCCTGGGACCGAAGCGCGCGCGCAATTCCCCAGGCGATGGAGCGGTTGCTGGCAAGGCCGACGATGACGGCCCGTTTACCGTCGAGGATTCCCATGCTCTTTCCTTTTTTTCGATCGGCGGCGCGGCCCGGCAGCCTGGAGCGGCATTGCCGCTAACTCTGATTGTTCACGTCAACGAAGAGGATGAGCTGCTGCCCGGGCCGCAGGTGGCGCTCCGGCGAAATGTTGTTCCACTGCAGGAGGTCGGCGACGCTGACGCGAAACCGGGTCGAGATGCGGTACAGCGAATCCCCGCTGCGAACGGTGTAGCTGACTCTGCGAATGCGCTGATTGCCGGTCGGTACGAACACGGGCACTTCGCTCCACACGACCAGTTCCCGCCCAACGCTCAGGATGTCCCGAGGCGACATGGAATTCCACTGCGCAAGTTCCGCCACCGTGACGTCGTAGCGGCGCGCCACGCTCCACAGGGAGTCTCCCGCCTGGACCACGTAGGCCTGACGGCGCTCGTCGCCCGCCGGGTAGTCCGTACCGTCGGCCGGCGCGGCCGCCAACAGACCGGATCCGCCGGTCGCGCCGGTCGGCTGAGGAACCATGAGCCCCTGCCCGACGCGGATCAGGTCGCCCGAAAGGCCGTTCGCCTGCCTGAGGGCGTCGGCCGTCGTGCGAAACCCGATCGCGAGCTGGCCCAGGGTTTCGCCGGCGCCGACCACGTGCCTGATCCAGCGCACGCCCGGCAGGCCTTCAGGGCTGGACAGTGCCGCCGTCAGATTGCCGGCCAGGTCGGCGGGGACCAGAAGCCGGTGGGGCCCGTCGGGATCGGTCGCCCACCGCTTGACGCCGGGATTCAGGCGGTAGAGTTCATCGGTACTCATCCCGATGACCTGCGCGGCAATGGCCATGTCGACCTGTCCGCCGGTCTCGATCACGCGAAAATACGCCTTGTCCGCGATGGCCGGCAGCGAAACGCCGTGCCGCTGCGGGTCGGCCACCAGCCGCGCCAGCGCCATGAGCCTCGGCACGTAGGTCCGCGTCTCAACGGGCAAATAGTCCCTGACGCCCCAGAAATCCGCTGAATTGCCATCTGCGGTCGTTCTGCCCAACGCTCGCGAGACGCTGCCCCCGCCGGCGTTGTAGCCCGCGACGGCAAGCAACCAGTCACCGTCGAATCGTTCCTCAAGTTGGCGCAGATATCGCAGGGCGGCCTCGGTGGATTCAAGCACATCCCGGCGCGCGTCGTACCACCAGTCCTGCTTCAGGCCGAGCTCCCTGCCCGTTCCCGGAATGATCTGCCAGAGCCCGGCCGCCTGGCCCCTGGAGTAGGCAAACGGGTCATATGCGCTTTCGACGATCGGCAGCAGCGCCAGGTCCAACGGCATGCCGGCTTGCCGCAACGCCTCGACGATGTGATGCAGATACGGCTCGGAGCGCCTCAGCACGAGATTCAGATAGTCCGCATTGGCGACGTACCAATCGAGTTCCCGGTCGATGGCCGCATGCGACGCTGCGGGCAGAACCAGCCCTTCGCCGATCCGCCCGATCAGATCGAGCGGCGCCGCGTCCGCGGAATCGGCAGGCGGGGAAGGGCTCGGCGCGGTGGTGGCGCCAGGCCTTTCGGCCCGAGTGGGTGTCTCGGCGCCGCCGGCCGGCGGCACGGGCGGCGGGGACCCGTCCCCGTCTTCCGCGTCGTCGGGGACGACCGTGGTCGTTTGGCAACTCGCCAACAGCGCGGCGAGCGCAACGACTGCCACCGTCCTGGCCCGGCTTCCGAATCGCCGGGCTGCAGTCAGGCGTGCGCCGCGGGGTTCGCGGCAAACGGATGGGCTCATAAAATCAACCGTATCGGCGTGCTGCAGCCCCTATGCTACGGATTGACTGGCCCCATGCAAGGGCTGACGGGCAATTGACTCCATGCAAACGGTCATTCAGAGTGTGCGCCGTGAACCCGACCACCCTGCGCGACCGCTGGCTGGATACCCCGCTCGGGCAGCGTTGTCTGATGGCGGAACAGGGCCTGGTGCGCCAGATTCTGGAACATGCGTTCGGCGAGCAGTTCCTGCAGATCGGGTTATGGGGCGCGCAGGACACGTTCACCCGCTTTGCCCGCACCCAGCGGACAACGCTCCTGGACTGGCGCCCCGCCGCGGGCATCCAGGTGCTGTCCGATACCCATGCGCTTGCGATCGCGGCGGGGTCCGTCGACGCCGTGCTCCTGCCGCATACGCTGGAACTGTCGCCCTTGCCCCATGCGCTGCTGAGGGAAGTGGACAGGGTCCTCAGGGCGGACGGCCGGCTCGTGGTCCTGAGTTTCAATCCAAACGGGCTCTGGGGCTTGCGGCAGGTTGCCTCCGCCGAGGGGTATCCTCCGGGTCATCGCCGTCCCATGCTCGAGTCGCGCCTGCGGGACTGGCTCAAGCTGTTGAGTTTCGATATCGACAAACGCAAGCGCTACTGTCATGCGCCGCCGCTGGAGCGGATGCGCCGCTTCGCGACGTTTCCGCGGGAGGAGTGGGCGAGTCGATGGTTTCCCGTCCTGGGCGGCGGATACATGTTGAGCGCCAGCAAGCGGGTCCATCCCATGACCCCGATCCGGCCGCGGTGGCGCCGGCGTCGGCTGAACGTGGTCGGTGGACTGGTGAAGCCCACGACCCACTCTCCCCACGCGCGCCGGTCGCGATGAAGGCCGTGACCGTCTACACCGATGGCGCGTGCCGCGGAAACCCGGGCCCCGGCGGCTGGGGCGCAACTCTGCGCTACGGCGACAACGTCAGGGAAATGCAAGGCGGTGAGGGTCAGACAACCAACAACCGCATGGAACTCATGGCAGCCATCGAGGCGCTCGGCGCGCTCACGGAACCCTGCAAGGTGACGTTGTACACGGACTCGCGCTATGTCCGCGATGGCATCACGCTCTGGCTGCCTGGCTGGCGCCGGCGCGGCTGGGTCACCAAGGCGAAAAAACCCGTAAAGAACCAGGATCTGTGGACGCGGCTGGACGATCTCGTGCAACGCCACGAGGTGGATTGGCGCTGGGTGAAGGGCCATGCGGGCCACCCCGGCAACGAGCGTGCCGATGCGTTGGCCAACCTGGGACTGGAACAGGCGATGGCAGGGCGGGGATGACGGCGATGCGACAGGTGGTGCTGGATACGGAAACCACGGGCCTTCAACCCGAGGCCGGCGATCGCATAATCGAAATCGGTTGCATCGAATTGATCGACCGCAAGCTCACCGACCGGACGTTTCACCGCTATGTCAATCCGGAGCGGGCGGTGGGAGCCGGCGCGCTGGAAGTCCATGGGATCGACGACGAGCATCTGGCGATGCAACCGCTGTTCGAAGACGTGGCCGCGGAGTTTCTCGAGTTCGTCGACGGTGCGCAACTGGTCATCCACAACGCCGACTTCGACGTGGGATTCATCAATCACGAGTTGCAGCGGCTGGGGACCTCGACACAGGACATCGGCGAACGCTGCCAGGTTCTCGACACGCTGGCCCTGGCGCGGCGCATGCACCCGGGCCAGCAAAACAACCTCGATGCGCTGGCCAGGCGATACCAGGTAGACCACTTGCACCGCAAACTGCACGGCGCGCTGCTCGACGCGGAGATTCTCGCGCACGTCTACCTGGCGATGACCGGCGGCCAGACCAGCCTGTCCCTGGAGGGAGCGGCGGAGCGGGCGACGCTCCAGGCGTCCGCGGCGCCCGTCGACCGGGACGGGCTTGAGTTGGTGGTGCTTGAGGCCACCGACGAGGAACTCGATGCCCATCGGCGGATGCTCCGCCGGTTGTCCGAATCGGCCGGATCGCCGACCCTGTGGGAGGAGATCGAGCCACCCGGCGCGCGATAGCGCGTACCCTTGTAAGCCCCCCGGCCGAACGGATAAGATTCGCCCCTTTGCCGCGGCCCATTTTCGGATAGGGAAACCCCATGGAAACACTGACGTTCAATACCCACATGCTCGTTTCAGGCATCGTCCTGGCGGTCACCTTTATCGCGATTTTCACCGAGCAGATTCACGGCTTCGAGCGTTCCAAGGTCGCCGCGGCGGGCGCCGTGGCCATGATCGTCATAGGACAGATCTTCGGCTTCTACTCCCCGATGCAGGCCATCGAAGCCGTCGACTGGAACGTCATCTTCCTGCTGGCGGCGATGATGACCATCGTTTCCATCATGATCCCCACCGGCGGATTCAACTGGATGGCCTACAAGATCGCGGCCATGAGCCGCGGCCGGCTCTACCTGATGCTGGTTATGCTGGGCACGGCCGTCACGGTGCTGTCGCTGCTGCTGGACAACGTCACCACCGTGGTCATCTTCGGGCCGCTGATCATACTCATCGCCCGGGCGCAGAAGATTTCCCCGATTCCCTATCTGCTGGCGGCGGCGCTGCTCTCCGACACCGGCGGCATTGCGACTCTGGTGGGCGATCCGCCGAACATCATGATCGGCTCGGCCGCGGACATCAGTTTCAATAACTTCGTCATCCACATGGGCCCCATCACCCTGGTGTCCTGGCTCGCGGTGGTGGTTCTGCTGAAGTTCCTGTTCAGGAAGGAACTGGCGCAAAAGCCGGCGGATGTCGATCTTGGCGAGGCGGTGATCGTGGACCCCAGGCTGTGGAAGGGCTCCATCGCGATCCTCTGCATCATGGTGGTGTTCTTCATGCTGCACAACGCGCTGCACTGGGAACCCTGGTTCGTCGCCGTTCTGGGCATGACGGGCCTGATCTTCGTGTCCCGCAAGCTGGTGATGGACCATGCCATGGAACACGTCGAGATCACCCTGCTGATTTTCTTCCTCGGCCTGTTCATGATCGTCGGCGGCGTCGAGCAAAGTCACTTCCTGCAATGGGTCGGCGGCTTCATCTTGCCCTTTGTCGAGTCCGACCTGCTGATGGCGACGATCGTTCTCATGTGGATCGCGGCGATTCTGTCGGCGGCCATCGACAACATTCCCTTCACCGCGGCAATGATCGTGATCATCCAGGGAATGGAACAGCAGGGCATCAATGTCGCGCCACTGTGGTGGGCGTTGGCCATGGGCGCGGGCCTGGGCGGCAACGGCACCCACATCGGTTCGACGGCGAACGTGTTCATCGTGACGATTTCCGAGCGGCTGGCGCGCCAGGAGAACGACCCGAGCCTGGCCATCACTCCGTTCCTGTGGTTCAAGAAGGGCCTGCCGGTGATGCTGGTGACGCTGGTGATTTCCACCTTCGTGTTCTGGCTGTTCTTCGATTTCTTCGCCGCGCCGGTGAACTAGGAACGGAAGACGCGGTCCACGACGGCAGAGGAGTGGCGCGGGGGTCGTTGCCGCTGGCGCGGCGGCCATGAAAGTGCTGGTCACCGGTGCGGCCGGTTTTATCGGATTCCATACAGCGAAGGCGCTGCTGGACCGTGGCGACGAGGTCGTCGGGCTGGACAACCTCAACGATTACTATGATGTCCGGTTGAAGCACGCGCGGCTGGACGTTATCGGGGGCGCCGAGGGCTTTCGCTTTGTGGAGGCCGATCTGGCCGACCGGGATCGCATGGCCGGGCTATTCGCCGCCGAGCGGTTCCAGCGGGTCGTTCATCTGGGCGCGCAACCGGGGGTCAGGCACAGCATCGTGGAGCCCTTCTCCTATATCCGGAGCAATGTGCTCGGTACGTTGACCGTCCTTGAGGGTTGCCGCCATGCGCAGGTCGAGCACCTGGTCTTCGCTTCCACCAGTTCGGTCTACGGAGCCAATTCCCGCACGCCCTTCGCCGTGCGACAGAGCGCCGACCACCCGCTGTCGCTCTACGCGGCGACCAAGAAATCCGGCGAGATGATGGCGCACAGCTATGCGAGCCTGCATGGGCTGCCGGTGACGGGCCTGCGGTTCTTTACCGTATACGGCCCGTTCGGCCGGCCGGACATGGCGCTGTTCCGGTTCACGGGCAACATTCTCGAAGGCCGCCCGATCGACCTGTACAACTACGGCAACCATCGGCGCGACTTCACCTACATCGACGACGCGGTCCGCGCGGTGATCGCGCTGCTGGACCGGCCGCCTCGGCCGGACGCCGGGTGGGACGGCGACATCCCGGACCCTTCCACCAGTCCCGCGCGCTTCAGGCTCTACAATATCAGCGCCGGGCAGCCGGTGGAACTGTCCCGACTGGTGGATATCCTTGAGGCGCGTCTGGGACGCGAGGCCAGGAAGAACCTGCTGCCGATGCAGCCCGGCGACGTGCTTGAGACCTGGGGCGATATTGTTGAACTGGAAGACGCATTCGACTATCGGCCAACCATTTCGCTGGAGGAAGGCGTGAAGCGTTTCGTGGACTGGTACCTGGACTTCTACGGGGTCGGCTCGTAATCGCCGCTCCTGCCGACCCGTTGTGCAGCAAGGCCGCCATCAATGAGCGAACAAATGCGGAAAACGCCGCCATCGACGTGCGATGAATCCTATGGGCCTCGCACCGGAGCCTGGGCCGCGCTCGGGGAGCGTGCCGCTGCGCTCGATCGCGTGTCCATCGCCGCGCTCTTCAATGAGGACCCCGAACGCGGCCGCCGGTTGTCCGCGGAGGCCGAGGGGCTGTGGCTGGACCTCAGCCGGCAGCGGCTCGATTCCCGGACCCTGACGCTGCTGCTGGAGCTGGCCGATCAGGTCCGCCTTTCCGAATGGATCGAGCGCATGTTCCGCGGCGAGCGCATCAACAACACCGAAGACCGTGCAGCCCTGCACGTGGCGCTTCGCCGTCCTGCCGACCGCCCGCTGACGCTTGGCGGGGAGGACGTCATGCCCCTGGTGGAGGCGGAGCGGGACAAGATGCGGGCGTTGGCGGATTCGCTGCACGGCGATACATTGCGCGGCTACACAGGAAGGCGCATAACCGATATCGTCAACATCGGCATCGGCGGTTCCGACCTGGGAATCGTCATGGCGGCGGAGGCCTTGGACGGGTACCGCATGCCCGGGCTGGGCGTGCATTTCGTGTCCAATATCGACGGCGTGCATTTGGCCCGCGTCCTGCGGAGGGTGGATCCTGAAACGACGCTGTTCGTGGTCTGCTCCAAGACGTTCACGACGTTGGAAACCCTGTCCAACGCCCAGGGAATCCGCGAGTGGCTGCTGCAACGGGGCGGCCCGGCCGCGGTGGCCGCGCAGTTCGTGGCCGTTTCCACGAATCACGGGGCGATGGACGGTTTCGGCGTGGCGCCGGACCGTCGCCTGGGCTTCTGGGACTGGGTAGGGGGCCGCTATTCGGTCTGCTCCTCGGTGGGCCTGGTTCTGGCCCTGGCCATCGGCTGGCGGAACTTCTCCGAGTTTCTGGCCGGCGCGCACCGGCTTGACGAGCACTTCCGCCGCGCACCCCTGGATCGCAACCTGCCGGTCCTGCTGGCGCTGGCGGGAATCTGGAACCGCAACTTCCTGGGCGCCGCCAACCACGCGGTGCTGCCCTACGATCAGCATCTGCACCGCCTGCCGGCCTACCTCCAGCAGTTGGAAATGGAGAGCAACGGCAAGTCCGTGCGCCGCGGCGGCGCCCCCGTGGAATGCGCAACCGCCCCGGTGATCTGGGGCGAACCGGGTTCCAACGCCCAACACTCGTTCTACCAGTTGCTGCACCAGGGAACCGATCCGGTCTCGGCGGACTTTCTCCTGCCCGCATCGTCCATGGTCGGCCGCCAGGAGCAGCAGGATCTCGCCGCGGTGAACTGTCTCGCCCAGGCATGGGCGCTGGCTGCCGGGGACCCGGCGGGCAGGAACGACGACCCCCACAAGGACTACGCCGGCAACCGCCCGACCAGCCTGGTTCTCTTCCAGCGGCTGGACCCGGCAACGCTGGGCAAGCTCATCGCCCTGTACGAGCACAAGGTCTTCACCCAGGGGGTGATCTGGGACATCAACAGCTTCGACCAGTGGGGGGTGGAACTGGGCAAGCGGTTGGCATCCAGGTTGCAGGATCCCGGGGCGGCGGATGCCTTGCCACCGATCATCGCACCGGCGATCGCAAGGTGGCGGGAGCGGCGCGGGTAGGCGCGGGCGGTGGGGAGAGAAACGCCTGCTCGTGCTCCCGCAGATCGCAAGGTGGCGGGAGCGGCGCGGGCAGGCGCGGGGCAAAGGCAAGCGACGCGGCAAAGGCAAGTGTGGCGCGGGTAAGCGCGGGCGGCGCAGGGAACCGGAGGCAGCGTGGACTTCATCGATCTCAAGACCCAGTATCGGCGGCTTCGCGAGCCGATCAACAGGCGTATCCAGGCCGTACTTGACCACGGTCAGTTCGTCCTCGGCGCCGAAGTCGAGGAATTGGAAGAGCGGCTCGCGGACCTCGTCGGCGCCGGCCACTGCATTTCCGTTGCCAGCGGAACGGATGCGCTGATGATCGCGTTGATGGCGCTGGAAATCGGTCCCGGCGACGAGGTGATCACCACGCCCTTTACCTTCATCGCTACCGCCGAAGCCATCGCGTTGTCGGGAGCGACGCCGGTATTCGTGGATATCGACCGGCGCACCTACAACATCGATCCGGATCTCGTCGAAGCCGCGGTCACCGGGCGCACCCGGGCGATCATGCCCGTCTCCCTGTTCGGGCAGTGCGCCGATTTCGACCGGATCAACGAGATAGGCGCGCGGCACGGAATCACCGTCATCGAGGACGCCGCCCAAAGCCTGGGCGCCACCTACAAGGGGCGATATTCGTGCGCCCTGAGCGCCTTGGCCGCCGCCTCGTTCTACCCCTCCAAGCCGCTGGGATGCTACGGCGAAGGCGGCGCCGTCTTCGCGGGTGACGAGACGCTGGCCGGGTTGGCCCGGGAGCTACGGGTGCATGGCCAGGATCGCGGCTACCATCATGTCCGCGTGGGGCTCAACGGACGCATGGATACGCTGCAGGCGGCCATTCTGCTGGCGAAGCTCGAGGTCTTTGAGGACGAGCTGGACTCAAGACAACAGGTGGCGCAGCGGTATGGCGCGCTGATCGGGGAGGCTTTCGCGGACAGCGCGCCGGCGCACGTTGTTCGTCCGCCTTACGTGCAGCCGCACAACCAGTCGGTGTTCGCCCAATACACGGTCGAAGTGCCCAACCGAGCGGCGGTCAGAGAATTCATGGCATCGAGGGACATCCCGACAGCGGTCCACTACCCGGTGCCGCTGCATCGGCAGCCGGCGTACGCCGCCGAGGATTCCGGCCAGCGGTTTCCGGTCGCCGAGGACGTCTCGCAGCGGGTGATCAGCCTGCCGATGCACCCCTACCTTGCGGAAGCCGATCAGGTCAGGGTGGTGACGGCGCTGAGGGATGCGGCGGTCCGCGTGTAAGCGGCGCCGGGCCATTCGGCCGGGCTCTTAGGGCGCCATACGTAATGAGCGCGTGAGCGGCACCGGGATGGTTGGTGGGCGATGCTGGGTTTGAACCAGCGACCTCTCCCGTGTGAGGGGAGCGCTCTCCCGCTGAGCTAATCGCCCGGAGCGAATCTCGTCGGCAGCCTATTCTCGAACAGACGGCCGGCGGTGGCAAGCATCGCGATTCGTCAACAGCAATTCCCGATAACGACGCGAGCTCATGCGTCTTGGCCCGAATAAACGGCGAAATTCGTCATTGGGGCGTGATCCTGCAGGCAATTGTCGGGTCTCTCGACGCTTAGCGGGAATTGCTGATTCGTCAAGGCCCACCGAAGCGCGTTGCTCGCCTGCACCGACGCGCTGTCGCTAATGGGATCGAGCTGATCGAGATCGATATCCTCCTGCGCACCATGGTCGGAGTTTCCGGCGAGTTGGCCGGAATTCGGATCCCCGTCCGTCTTCCGCTCCGGCTCTGCAGGCGTCCGGGAGCGATGCATTCCCAAGAGTTCGCGGAGCGTGACCGGCTCCGCGGGGTTCAGCCGGCGGCGGTGGCGGCGAAGTTCCAGGGCGGCGTTGCAAGCAGCGGTCAGAACGTCTTCCAATTCTGCCGGGGATTCAATACAGTCGTCCCTGGCGCCGATGTCCGCCTGCGAGGCCAGTCCCGCATCCGCCACGCGGACCACTTCGACGCCATCGAAACTCTCCAGATCGTCAACGGCCGACAGCAGGGCATCACCGAAGGATTCCGCCTTGCGGGCGAAGTCGATGCACTGCGCGCCGGTTCACGGCGTCATCGCCGCGGCGATCGTGGGCGCCTGTTCGTCGATCCATGTCGCCAGTGCGTCGGCGTTGGCCATCAGCACCTCACCCGCCGACCCGGTCCCGCCCAAACGCGATGGGTTCGATTCGCTGGCCCGACGAGTTCAGATCGAGGCCTCGACGGGATGCTCCGGCACCCGACTGAGCCTGTCGGCCAGACGATCCCGCTCCCGTTCCAGATCGTACTGATTCTGGAGTCCCATCCAGAACTGCGCGGAGTTGCCGAAAAAGCGTGACAGCAGAAGCGCGGTTTCCGCCGTGATGGACCGTTGGCCGTGAACTATGGCGTGAATACGTCTGGCATCCACGCCGAGGGCTTGGGCCAGCCGATACTGGCTTATCTTCAGGGGACGAAGAAATTCTTCGTCGAGAATTTCTCCAGGATGTATGGAAGCCAGTTTTTCGGGGCGGCTCGGCGACAATCCGGTCATGGGTTGGATTCCTTCTCGTGCTCGACTCTCGAACCTCAATGATAGTCCACGATTTCAACTCGGTAAGCGTGTCCTTCCCTCCACACAAAGCATATCCGCCACTGATCGTTGATACGGATACTGTGCTGACCCTCGCGGTCGCCCGCGAGCGCCTCCAGCCGGTTTCCCGGAGGTACCCGCAAATCGTTCAAGTCCCTGGCATTGTTCAGGATCATCAACTTGGCTTGGGCACGGCGCTGGATATCGGCGGGAAATCTCTTGCATCGTTCGCGGTTGGCAACTCGCCGGGTTTCGGTGTTCCTGTAACTCTGGATCACGCCAATACCTTAGTTTGCCGTACTAATAGCGTCAAGCGCTATTATCCTGTGTGTCAACGCAAAGCAGAAATGTCCCCTTTGGCCGGCGTGAGCCATGCACTTGTGGCGGTGGCGCATCGGCCTCGGGCGCAGGGAGCGGAGCGACCGAAGCCCGAGGCCGGGCTGTCATCCGCGCGCTATACTCGCGCCGTTTGCTCCAACAGCCTTTCGGGCAGATCTTCATGCATGTCACCATCTACGGTTCCGGTTATGTGGGGTTGGTCAGCGCCGCTTGTCTCGCGGAGACCGGCAACCAGACGCTATGCGCCGACATTGACGAGGACAGGGTTGCCCGCCTCCAGCGGGGCGACCTGCCCATCTACGAACCGGGTCTCAAGCGTCTGCTCGAACGGGGGCTCAAGGCCGGTCGCCTGCAGTTCACGACAGATACCGCCAGTGCCGCGGAGTTCGGCCGGTTCCAGTTCATCACGGTGGGGACGCCGCCTCTCCAGGACGGTTCCGCGGATCTGCGGCAGGTCCTGGCCGCCGCCCGTTCGATCGGCCGGCATATGAACGCGTATCGCGTCATCGTGGACAGGTCCACCGTGCCGGTTGGAACGGTCGGTCGGGTCCGCGCCACGGTTGAGGAAATGCTCCGCGCACGTGGCATGGAACTGGAATTCGACGTGATCGCCAACCCCGAATTCCTGAAGGAGGGCGCCGCCGTGGCTGACTTCATGAAGCCCGACCGGATCATCGTCGGGACCGACAGCGCGCGGGCGGCGGAATTGCTCAAGGCGCTGTACGAGCCATTCAACCGCAACCACGATCGGATCATCGTCATGGACCCCCGATCCGCGGAACTGACGAAGTACGCGGCCAATGCGATGCTGGCGACAAGAATCAGCTTCATGAACGAGATGGCGAGCCTCGCCGATCGTGTCGGCGCGGATATCGAAAGCGTACGCGTGGGCATCGGTTCGGATCCGCGAATCGGGTACGGCTACATTTACCCGGGATGCGGTTATGGAGGTTCGTGCCTGCCCAAGGACATGCGGGCGCTGGTGTCCTCGTCGGGCGCCGCCGGGCATGCTCTGGAACTGATGCAGGCGGTGCAGCGTGTCAACTCGCGTCAGCGGCGTCTCCTGTTCGACCGGATTTCCGCCTATTTCGACGGGGAGCTGGAGGGCAGGGCGATCGCGCTCTGGGGGCTCTCGTTCAAGCCCAATACCGACGATATGCGGGAAGCCGCGAGCCGGGTGCTGATGGAGGCGCTGTGGGAGGCCGGATGTTCGGTCCGCGCCTACGACCCGGTGGCCATGGACGCGGCCCGGCGGTTGTACCCAGACCAGTCGCGGCTGGTTCTCTGCGCGAGCGCCGAAGAGGCCGCGCAAGGGGCCGACGCGCTGGCTATCGCCACCGAATGGCGGGAATTTCGAAGCCCCGACTTCAGTGTCCTCAAGTCCGCCCTGCGAGCCCCGGTGATTTTTGACGGCCGCAATGTTTACGAGCCGGAGCACATGCGGCAGATGGGGTTTGAATACTTCTGCGTTGGCCGGGGTGCGGCCGCGGGACCGACAGCCTGAGGCGGGGTCAAACGCGGGGTCAAGCGGATCTATTGGGCGCGGGCTATTCGAGCCTTCACGAACTCTACGGCTCGCGCCAAACGAGGTAGCGTTTTTGCTCGGCCGATGAGGGCCAGGGTCTGTCCGATTCCGGGCGAAGCCGCTTCACCGGTGACCGCGACCCGCAACGGCTGGGCAACCTTTCCCATCTTGAGCTGGAGTTCATCCGCGACCGATTCCACAGCGGCCTGAGTCGTCTCCACATTCCATACGCCCAACTCGCCCAGACGCCCCTGGAGGCGTTGCAGAACGGGCAGCGCGACGCCGCGCAGGTGCTGCTTCGCGGCCTTGGGCGCGTACGCCGCAGGCTCTGTGTAAATGAAACGACTCTTCTCCGCCATTTCGACCAGCGTTTTTGCCCGGTGACGTTGCGTGTCGACGATCTCCGCCAATGGAGGTCCCGTGTTCAGGTCGGCGTCCTCCATACCGGCGTCTCCCAGGAAGGTGGCCAGGAGGGGCGCGAGGCGGTCGCTCGGGGCGCGCCTGAGCCACTGCTCGTTGACCCAGAGAAACTTGTCCGGGTCGAAGCTCGCCGCGGACTCGTTGACCTGTTCCAGGCTGAACGCCCGGACCATCTCCTCGACCTCGAACAATTCCTGGTCACCGTGGGACCAGCCGAGGCGAACCATGTAGTTGAGAACCGCCTCCGGCAGGTAGCCGGCCTCGCGGTAATCCATCACGCTCACGGCTCCGTGACGCTTGGACAGCCGGCTGCCGTCGGCGCCCAGGATCATGGGCACGTGGGCATACTCCGGCACTGGCAGGTCGAGCGCGGACAGGATGTTGAGTTGACGGGGCGTGTTGTTGAGATGGTCGTCGCCCCGGACCACGTGCGTGATTCCCATGTCCGCGTCGTCGATCACCACCGAGAAGTTGTAGGTGGGGATACCGTCGGAGCGCAGGATCACCAGGTCGTCCAGCTCGGAGTTCTCGAAGATCACGTCGCCGCGGATCCGGTCGCGGACCCGAACGCTTCCCCCGACCGGCGTCTTGAACCGCACCACCGGATCCACTCCCGGGACGGCGTCCGTGCGTGACCTGCAGCGTCCGTCGTAACGTGGCTTCAGGCTGCGCGATCGCTGTTCCTCCCGCATCGCCGTGAGGTCTTCGCGGCTGCAATAGCAGCGGTAGGCGAGGCCGGAGTCAAGGAGTTGGCGGGAAACTGCCCGGTACCGCTCGAGCCGGTCGGTCTGCAGAAACGGTCCTTCATCCGCCTCAAGCCCGAGCCAGGACATGGCTGCGACGATCTGGTCGATGGATTCCCGCGTGGACCGTTCGGTATCGGTATCTTCGATTCGCAACACGAAGGCGCCGCAGTGCCGCCTGGCAAGGAGCCAGTTGAACAGCGCGGTTCTGGCTCCGCCGATGTGCAGAACCCCGGTGGGGCTTGGCGCGAAGCGCGTGCGCATGGTCATGGGATTGTCACCTGCAATTCCTCGAAGGATGTGTCGGAAGCGTGTTTGAACGTCGGATTGAGGGGGAGGCGGGTCAATCCTGAGGGACCGAACCATCGCGCCAGCCGTGCTCTCGCGAATCCGCTTCTCCCGATCATGGGTCGAAGTACTGCGTCGACTGTTCGTTCTCGCACACCCATTCGATCAGGTTGTCGTCCGGCATAAGCTCGTGGTCGACTCTCACTGTGAACGTTTCCGTGTACGCCCCGGGATCGTCCACCGTTATATCGATTTCCATGGAACCGTAGTCAGGTCGCCGAATCCGCTCGATGATCCGCGCCTCGGCCGTCAATGGGCTGCCGTTGTAGTCAAGCCAGCCGCCGTCGCGGAAGTTTGTGGACTCCACGGCCAGTTCGTCACCCTCCCAGTGGCCCACCGAATAGCCGTACCACCACATCAGCCGATTGCGGTCTGGCAGCGGCCGCCCGTCGGTGAATATCAGCCTGGTGCCCGCGCTGGCTTCGTAATGGATGACGATGACGTCGGGATGGTGCACGATCTGCCGGGGTTGCAAGTGGGTATGGAACTGCACGTTGCCGAGGGGCAGGCAATGGGCGTCCGGGTGGTCCTTCGACTCGTCCGCCATGCGCCGGGCCTCCAGTTCTCTCGCCCAGGGCTGATACGGCAGGCCGTCTTCGAACCCGAAACCGAGTTCCCAGAAGGTCGCATACGGAGCGACACCCGGCGGCGGTTGCGCAGGCTCGCCGATGGGCCGGCCCTGCTCGCCGCGCTGGCCGTAACTGACAAAGCGCCATACGCCCGACAGGTCCGGTTTGCCGTTGGAAAGGCGGACCACGGGGCCGTCAAGGACTACCTGGCCATCGGGCGTTCGCGGTGCATCGGGGGTGGGGTGGGGCGGCCATTGCGCCGCGGTGGGCACTGCGAAACAGGCGAGAACACACCCTGCGAGCATCGTCTCAAGTACATTGCTCACACGAAATCTCCCAAAACGTCGCATCCGGAGTCACCTCGCAGTTACGGCCCCAAGCTAACGCATAATCCATAGGGTAGTCGACAGATGCAATATCGCAATCGCCGCATTTCGGACAATCATACAATCGAGACGTGACGGCTGGCCGCCGTCGCAGGCACGTCACGTACGAAAGAACAGGAGAAAAATCGTGAAGTCAACGTATTTGGTGTTGTTGGCCGTCCTTGTATCTCTTCCTTCCGTCGCGCAGGTTCGCGTCGAACCCCATCCGGATCAGCAGGCGTTGCTCGCGAGCGACGGTCCGCAACTCGCGGCAAACAAACAGGTCGTCTACGATTTCTGGCGCTACGCATTGATCGGGCGCAACATGGAAATGGCGCAGCAGTTCATGCACGAGGACTACATTCAGCACAACCCGAACACCCCGACGGGACGCGCGCCCTTTGTCGCGTTCTTCGGTTCGATGGAGCAGCGGCCGGTCCCGGACGAAATCCCCGGGTTGGTGTCGCTCACTGCCGAGGGCGATCTGGTCACGCTGTCGTTTGTGCGCGAGTGCGAGGACCCTCGCACTGAGGGCGAAACGTATACGACCACGTGGTTCGACATGTCCCGGGTAAACGACGGGGTAATTGTCGAGCATTGGGACTACGGTACCGTTGGCGGCGAAGGCAACCCGCCCGACTGCGCGAGCGCGCAGTAGCTTCACCCGCCGATTGTCAGACGGGCAAGCAGAACCGGTCCGGCCCGCGCAGGCTCGACAACGCGACAATGGAAACATCACAGGGGATACGGCTCGGTACGGCCAGCGAATGGCAACTACATTGATCGGAAAATACGCTGTTCCTGTTCGAGCCAATATGCAAAATAGCGCATCTGTGCGCACCATCCTTGCATCACTTTTTCCTAAAGACGGACAAAAATAATCATGAGGCCGCCGACTGACTCCCGGTAATCGGATCAGCAAACTAAACGAACTGCGAATATCGAGCATCCAACTCGTGGTGAAGGATCGATACTACGTATCTCGAACGATAAGCTGGCGACCTAAAAGCAGGGAGAACCACATAATGTCTAACAGCTACTTTGGCCGGATCGGCATGGTCACATTCGGTCTGGCAATGGGCCTGGTATTCACGATCGTACCCGTCGACTCACGGGCACAGGGCGTTGCGGTGCTCGAGGAAATCGTCGTCACCGCCAGGCGCCGCGAGGAAAACCTGCAGGAAGTACCGGTCGCCGTCTCGGCGCTCAGTGCCGAAGATATTGAGATTCGAAGCATCGAGAACATCAGGGATCTTCAGATGCTCCTGCCCAACGTGGACATACGCGGCTCCGGCGGGCCCGGAGGTAATGCGGGAGTGTTCACCATTCGCGGCATCCCCGGCGTGGCGCGCTATATCGACGACGTCGTGCAGTCCGGCAGCGCGGATGCCCTCCAAAATGTGGTTGAGCTTGAGCGCATCGAAGTCCTGCGAGGCCCGCAGGGCACCTACTTTGGCAAGAATGCGATCAGCGGGGCCGTTCAGTACGTGACCCAGAAGCCGCAGGAGGAGTTCGGCGCAAGAATCAAGACGACTTTCGGCGAATACAACCGTACCGACATTGTTGCCAACGTGGATATTCCCTTGAGCGACACGGTCCTGACCAAGATCACCGCGGCGAGCCTGAAGCGGGACGGTTACGTCGACAGTCTTCATGTCGACGAATCCTACGGGGACATCGACAACACGGTTTTGCGGGGCATGCTGCAATGGCAGCCCAACGACTCGTTCACGGCATTGCTCACGGCGACCTACAACAACAACGACGCGGGCATGCAGGCCAACGTGTTGTGGGATGTCGTCGAGAATTTCCCGGTACCGTGGGGGATGGCTCCCTGGAGTTGTGGGGGCGGGCCAGAGTGCTACAACTCGGCCGGCCTGGAGCTCACTGACGAACTGTATGCCCACGGGCGACGCGAGCAATATCTCAGCGGGTCCGCCTTCGACGGCGACGGCTACGACAGCACCAACGAGACCTTCACGGCCAATCTGAGTTGGGACATCAACGATTCCCTTACCTTCCGTTCGATCACATCCACGCGCGAACAGGATTGGGGCGTATTCTTCGATAGGGATTCGACGCCGTTCGTGTTCTTCGAATTGTGGGACTACCAGGTACGGGAGGAAACCACGCAGGAGTTTCAGTTCCTGGGCAGTTCAGACCGGCTGAGCTGGGTGCTTGGCGTGTACTATCACGACCTGGAGGAGCTTAACAAGGATCAAATCTGGGAGACTTGGGATCGACCGGGCTCAGTTAACTGTCCCCGAATTCGCACGTGTCCGCGCTATCGCCATGCGGAGAACCTCATCGCCACGGAGGATACGGCCATCTTCGCCGAGGTGGTCTTCGACCTCACGGAGCAACTCTCGCTGACGGTCGGCGCCAGATATTCCGAAGAGGACTTTTCCTCGGAAGTCTACTGCGGCATTAACGGCAACCCCCGCGATGTCCTCCCCTGCGTCGGCGGCGAAGGCGTGCGTGATCCGCAGCAGGGGACGAGGTATTTCGGGCAGATACCGCAGCGGCACGTTCTGGGCGGCGCACCGTTGGTTTTCGACGCCAGCTTCGACGCCTTCACGCCAAGGCTCGCCCTGCAATACCAGTTCAGCGACAACGTGATGGGTTACATCACCGGGGCCGAGGGATTCAACGGCGGCGGCGTCAACTCGCTCTTCAATCCCGAACTGCCGAACAACGGCATCGTTTCCTATGACCCCGAGTATCTGACCAACTACGAGCTCGGCCTGCGGTCGGATTTCGCGAACAATCGGCTGCGCTTCAACGCGACCTACTTCTGGGGGACGTGGGCCGGTATCCAGGTCGGCGAGGTGCTCACCCCCGGGCAAGCCACCACGACCAATGCCGGCGAGGCCGAAATCAGCGGGATCGAGATCGAGAGCGTCTGGAGGCCGACAGATTCGTTCCTGGTGAATTTCACCCTTGCGACGCTCGACGCGGGATATACCGACACGGGTCTGGCGACCACCATCCAGGTCGGCGACAAGTTCCAGAATGCCCCCGAAACCGGATACAGCATCGGTTTGCAGTGGGACAACAATCTCAGCAGCGGCGGTTCGGTCATGGTCCGCGCCGACTACGGCTGGATCGACGACGTAGTAACCTTCCGCGACCGGCGCTTTCACTGGCCGTCCCGGGCCAATGTGGCCTACGGACTGGCCAGCGGCAGGATCACCTGGACGCCGGTCGTCGGCAACTGGGACGTTGCCTTTTTCGGCACCAATCTGACCAACGAGTACTACCGGCAGGGTGGATTCCCGGCTGTTCTGGCAGGCATCGACCAGGGTGTCGTGGGCCGGCCGAGGGAATTCGGCGTAACGCTCAGGATGCGGCTCGAATAGCGAGCGAAATACCGCCGGACGCAACGATCTTTGCACAGGCCCCCTGATGGTCCAGGGGGCCTGTCACAAGCACCTGGTTGCAAACTATGAGTTGATCCGACTCGTGGTTTCCGCGCGCGAGCGTTCGAGTCGCTCCGCGAGCCAGATCTTGATGACGGATTGCCGCGCGACACCGAGACGTCTTGCTTCCCTGTCGAGTGCTTCGACCATCCAGATTGGGAAGTCGACGTTGACTCGATGCGGTTTCTGGTTGATTCGCCGTGCCCTCGAAAGATCCAGACTTCCCGTCACGTCTTTGCCGGAGTCAAAGTCACTGTCGAATTTACTGGCTTTCATACAATGCCACCTCTTCAATGCGTGATCGTCGAAACGAGATGATTCGGGTCATTTCATTTCGATAGGTTACGACCGCCGACCAGTGCTTTGCTCCGATTCTTCCGATCAACAGCCATCTGGGCTCGTCCACCGTTCTGGCTGGGATTTCCAGCAACTCCGGGTCGTCCCAGAGTGCTTGAGCCTGTTCGAAGTCGATTCCGTGCTTGGCATGGTTGCTGGCACTCTTTCGAGCATCGAACTCGAATCTCATAACGGTATATAGAGTATATTACTTTTATACATTTCGCACTCATCCAAACAGTTCCGATGACTTTTTGATCGGTTCGGGCCTCGGCGGTAGCTGCGGATAGAGATCCAGACCAGCCGCGAGTCGAGCCGCAGCCTCGATTATGGCGTCGTCGGGATCAAGGCTGTGGAACCGCGTCTGCGTTTCAAGCACGTATCGATCCGACGGAAACATCTTCGGTTCGCTCGACGTTGTCATCGAACTGGAAACGTTGGTTTCAGTCTCCCCTATGAATGCGCTCGCCTGCCTGCTGAAGCCTGCGAAGGATCTCAGGCTCGGTCGCTGTAACGTCCTTGTACATGAAGTTGTCGGGGTTAATCTCGAACAGGGTGTCTTCGCCGTTCAGTCGCATGAGCATGTGCTCGTGGTCGCGAACGGACCAGCCGGACGCGGCGTTACGGTCGATGTCGGAGAACGCATAGGGACGGTCGATTCCCTCCTCCGAGGACAGGAAACCTGCGAAGCTCAGGCTGTCGTGGATGGATCCGTCGAAGTCCGCGCCGGCAATTTCACCGACGGTGGCGAAGATGTCGGTAATCGTGACCAGTCGATCCTCGCGCACTCCTTTGCGTGTGACTCCCGCGCCTGACGCGAAGAAAGGCACATGCAGGCCGCCCGCGTAGAGCGTCGACTTGGCCTGACGGTCCTGAATGACGGCCGGCTCGCTGCTGCCGTTGTCCCCGGAGAATATGATCAGCGTATCGTCGACTTGCCCGAACTCTTCGAGTTTCGAGAGCAGGTTGCCGACTTCGGTATCCATCGCCTCGACCATCGCGTTGTAGCATTCTTCACCGTCCTCGTTGCCGGCCGCACCCCCGGCACCCATGCCGCCGACCCCGGCCGCACCGGCACCCATGGCGCCCATTCCGCCGCGCCAGCACATGTCACTGGTGAAGTGCCTCTCGGTCCGCTCCTGCATGCCGTGGAGGCGCTCGTCCGGCCAGTGTTGGGGGCCGTGCGGAGCGTTGTAGGCCAGGGTGACGAACCAGGGCGAATCCTGCTGCTCGATCCATTCCTCGGCCAGCCGCGTGAGCTTGCTGGTGTTGTACTCCGTGCTTACTACCCTGACGGTTTCCGTCTCCGGCGAGTCGATCGTCAGATTCCAGCGGTCGTAACTGCCCCCGCTGCCGAAATTCCCTTCGATTACGCCCGCGAAATACGGTACGCCGTTGGCAACCGGGTAGGACTCGCCGTTTACGTCGTCCTGCCCGACGTGCCATTTGCCGATGAAGGCCGAAGCGTAGTTGCCGGTTGCCTCATTGTCGCTCAGGAATTCATAGATTGTCTGATCCTCGAGGCGGATGGGAACGCCTCCCGTGAGGACTCCGTTGCGCGTTCCGTGCAGGCCGGTCAGATAAGCCGCGCGCGTCGTAAAGCACATGGGAGTCGCCCAGGCGTTCTCGAAGATCACGCCCTCGTTCGCGAGCGCCGACAAGACCGGCGTGTGGGGCGGGTTGGGATCGTAGTGATACTCGGGAGAGTCCACGACACCCTGGTCGTCGGAAATAATCACGAGAATATTGGGCTGGTACGGCTCGCTTTCCTGCGCGAGCGCAAGCAGGCCGGAGACCACCAGGACAGGAACCGATGCGAAAAGCGCAAGTCGTCTGATCATTTTTTCACCTCCAGCGCCGGGCGACCTTCCCCTGCCCGCGACGATCTCGATATCGAACGGTCCGTGCGACATGCGCATCAGCCCGTCCGAGACGCAACGCAAAATCGGATCGTCGATCGTCGAGTCATAGGCCGCATGGGCCGCTCGGCCCGCCTCGGTCTGATCGAACGAGTACTTGCTGATGATGGTGGGGGCGCCCCAGATGCCGGAGAGATCGACCGGGTCGGGCGCCGGTGGCGGGCTCCGGGGTGCTGCCTTTGGCGTCGCACGCCAGGCGCCGCGCGCTTCGCCCGCCTCGGTCGCCGTGCCCGTCAGGGTGCCGTCATCCAGCACGCCCACGAGAATGCTCAAGTGCACCCGGTCGCCGACATCGGTCCAGTCGAAGTCGAAGCGAATGCGATCGCCGTCCAGGCCCAGCAGATTGACGGGACCGCCGTCGATATAGACGCTCACAGCGTCGCCCGACGGCTCGATCGTCAGCGTGCCATAGGCCGGGCGACGCGCATTGCCCTGCTCCATCCACAGCAGCCACTCGCCGACAAACCCGCTTTCCTGCCCGATTGCCGTCACCGGCGCAACGACAAGGCAAATGATCGGAATGAGCATTCTCATGGTGTCGCCCCGTGAACCATCTGGCCGGAGTCAGTCTATGGTGTTTCCCGTGCCGAAGAGTTCCTGCAGCGAGAATTCCTCGGCCGGCACGCAATAGATCTGCTCGTCCCACTCTTGATGGCGATCTCGATTGAGCGAGTAAATCTTCGTGTCGCTCTCCCAGGGCTCGCTGTACATGACTGGATCCCAGATCGTCATGGTCAGCTCCAGCGTGTCCGCGTCGAGTCGACGGTAACGCTCCTCGAGCCGCATTTCCTCGGAATGAGGATGGCCGTACTTGTCCAGCCAGGTCCTGGCATCGAACCCGATGGTCTCCACGACGAGGGCGTCGCCTTCAAAACGCCCGACGGAGAACCCGTTCCAGGTGGGCCAGGTATCCTCGAACGCGGGCAGCTCGCGGCCGTCCATCCAGATCTCCCGCCAGTCGTGACGGTACTCGAAGAATTGCAGGATGCGATCGTCAGTCTGGACAATCTCGAAGGTGTCGTGGGGCTCGATGATCTCGGCAGTCAGGTTGCGGGGAATGCCGGCGGGCTCGCACCGCCCGATGGGGTCGTTGCGCTCGAACTCCCTGCGATTGGCGCCGTAGCCGGGCATGTTGTCCAGGTACTGCCGACGCCCTTCCTCCGTGAATGGCGGCTCCGCGGTCGGGCCCTGGTCGGGCATTTGCCTGTTGACCGGGTCGCGGAATGATCCCGGTACATTGCTGTAGGTGACGACGGCGGTCTCCCGGTCCCAGTTTCCGGAGAGATCGTGCGGGTCGAAGGCTTCGTCGTTCTGCTGGGCGGACAGCGGGGCAAGGCTTGCGAACATGGCGCCCGCCAAGAAACGAGCAGGCCAGCTACTTCTCCTGCGACCGCGATCTGTGCGTATCATCGATGACTCCTGTCGGTCCTGCTACTTGGGTCCCATTCCCATGGGGCTCTTTTCCGGAGCGCGCTCCCGGGGCTTATCCCCGGGGCTTACGCCTCGGGCGGTTCGATTGCCAACGGCTCGTCGTTCACTTCCAGGCTCCTCAGCGATCCGACCGCGGGATCCAGCTTGTGTGGAACGAAGGTGATCGTGAGCTTGTCACCGGGCCCGATCGTGTCGCGCCTCCAACCCATCCTGCGGAGCACGGTGGGCGTCCAGCGGATCGACATCGTATGGTTGACGGCGTTTCCCTGTTCGTCCGGGATGTCCAGAGCGAAGGAGACATGGGGGAAGTTGAATGAGAAGTCGGTTGCCGTGCCCGAGACGGGCCCGACCAGCCGGTCGGTCGTCCAGTAGCTGCCGCCGCCGTGGTGGGCCATTACCGAGGTTGCCAGACCAATGCAGCAGACCGACGCCAGGAGCAGGTTTTTCATGCGTATCATCCCTTGAGACGTTAACCTGATTCTACCTAACGGCCGTTGTCGGTTAAACGACCAGCCGTCCCATGCCGCAATTCCCGCTTTTGTGGAACATTGCCGTCAATCGCATTAGTCTTCTCGAAGAGCGGGACGTCTGAAGTCGATCCGGCAAGAGGCTCTCGTCATGAATCCCGCGGTGTGCAATAAGGAGATCGAATGAACAGTCAAACAAGGTTTGCGGCGGTTGCGCTGTGTGTATCGCTGTCACTTGGCGTTGCGGCCCAGAGCATTTCTCCGCCGATGGAACGGCTGCTGAACAGGGCGGACATCGTGGCCGCCAACCCATTTGAAGGTGTCTACAGCAAGCGTCTGTACACGGACACTGTCTATATCACGATGGTGACGATGGAGGCTGGAGGCGCTTCAGGGAGACACAATCATCCCGACGAGCAAACCATGCTGTTTCATACCGGCAGGGCGAGAGCGTACGTGGGTGAAAACGAATACGACGTCGGACCGGACGACATACTGATCATCCCTGCCTACATTCCACATCATATCGAAGCCATCGAAGACTCGACCTGGACAGAGGTCCATGGACCCGGTTTCAACAATGGTCCGCGGTGGGAGAACCAGTAAGGGAACGATGTGACGGGCGGGCTATGGACCGGCTCTGTGCTCGGCCAGTCATCCGGTACCATGGATTCGGGAACCGACACCATACCGAAAAAATCCAACGCCTACAGCTATCGATCTGGTCATCGCCCAAAGGGGGGTAGCCATGACTGCTGTGTTGCGAAGGGGCCAATGAACCCGTCTGGCTCCCGTAGGAGATCGCGCACGAATTGACTTTGAATCAGGGGCGGGTAAGGTTGCCCGTGGTCTCCCGGGAATGTCGCCCGGCAACGAGGTATACTCATGAAGCGCAGCGGATCGGACATCGTTACAACCCCTCTCGTCATGCTGAGCCTGCTCGGGTCGTTCGCGCCGGGCGTTCTTGCCGACACCTTCGTCGTCTATGGCGCGAGCGGCAACGTCGGCAGCGTGATTGTCGAGGAAGCGCTGAGCCGCGGTCACGAGGTCGTCGGCATTTCGCGCGACCCCGAGAGCTTGCAGAACGAAAACTCGAATTTCTCCGCTGTGCCGGGCGATGTCACCGATCCGGATTCCATTGTCGCGACGGTCCAGGGCGCAGACGCCGTGATCATTGCCGTCGGCGGCGTCGGGCCGGGCAATACGCCCGAGGAAGCGATCGCTTTCAGAGGGGCAGAGGCGTACATCGAAGCAGCTTCCCGACTCGGCGACGCGACCCCGCACGTCGTACAGGTCGGCAGTGGCACAACGCTCAACACCAACGGCGTGCGCGTATTCGATACCCTGGACCTCGAACCCGGCACTTTCGTGCACGGACTGTTTCAGGGTCACTGGCTGGCGCTTGAGGCCTACCGCCAGTCAACGGGTGTCGAGTGGACCGTGATGTCGGCCGCGTACGGTTCCATCATGGATCAGGGCGAGCCCACCGGCCGCTATCGGCTGGGGGACCAGGAGACGCTGTTGGACCGCAACGGTTCGAGCCTGCTTTCCAGGGAGGATTACGCGATCGCCGTCATCGACATGGCAGAGAGCCATACGGTGACCGGGAAGCGTGTCGCGGTTGGTCCGGCTTACTGAGCGGACGTCGCCGTTTCCGGCCTTCGCCCGGCGCCGTCCCGAGCCGAAACGCGATCGGCTGCTACGATTCCGACACCGCGAGGCTGGAGCCCATCGACAACCCCTTTGCTGCCAAAGTGTTACCTGTGTCTCCAGAATAAGCTGTAAACGATGTCCCCGGAATGAACCCGGGCCGAGGTGGCGTCCCCAAGGGGATTCGAACCCCTGTTGCCGCCGTGAAAGGGCGGTGTCCTAGGCCTCTAGACGATGGGGACGTCGATGTACCGGCAGTTTAGTCGAAACTCGGGATTTTGGTGGAGCCAGGCGGGATCGAACCGCCGACCTCTACAATGCCATTGTAGCGCTCTCCCAGCTGAGCTATGGCCCCAATTCCTTGCGGCGCGAGCGTAATGACTGCCCGTTGGAGTGTCAAGAAAACCCGGACATTCCGTCGGCCGGCTTCCCATCCGGGGGCGTGTTTGCGACTATCCGGACATGATACTGAACCCGCATGGTCGAGGTGTCCGTGGCCGCAGGCAGGGGCGACATGCCGGGAAGTGACTCCGGCGCGCTGCAGGGGCTGATCCTGGCCGGCGGCCGGGGCCGCCGGATGGGCGCGGACAAGGGGCTGATCGACTACCGCGGGCGGACCCAGGTGCGTTGGCTTGCTGACTTGCTGGGCGAATATTGCGTTTCCGTGCGCGTATCCGTCAGTCCGCGCCAGGAACGCGCGGTCGGCTACGCGTCCATGGCCACAATGGTCGATCATGAACCGGGCGGCGGACCCGCGGGCGGGTTGATGTCTGCCTGGAGGATCGCTCCCGATGCCGCCTGGCTGCTCGTCGCAGTCGACTTGCCGTTGTTGGACCGCGCAACGCTCACGGCGTTGACCGCCGGTCGTTCAAGCGCGCACCTGGCCACGGCGTTCCGTCATCCCGATGGCGTGCTGGAGCCGCTGTGCACCATCTGGGAGCCCGCTGCCCGCGTCTTGCTGGAGCAGCGTGTGGGATTGGGTGACGCTTCGCTGCGGCGCTTGCTTGAAACAGGTCCCGTTCGCGTATTAAACCCTCCGACGCCGGAAGCGTTGTACAGTGCCGACTTGCCGGAAGACCGATCAAGGATTCGGCGCCGTCTCCGCGAGCAGCGCCGTTGAATCCAGTTACGCGGGTTTCCGCGTGAATGGCAGCGACAGGGGAACGCCCCCCGGGCTGGACATTCCGGACCTCACGGGCTTTGGGTTGTCGCTGAAGCGTCCTCCCACCGCCGTTGCGAACCGGGCCGAAGCACCACTTCGCGACCGTCGCCCAGCAGGATATTGCTCGCGTGCATGGCGTTGCCGCCGTTCCGGGCCGGGAAGCCCGCCAGCCTGAGGCGGCTGCCGACGCCGACCATGTCCGGGTAGACCGTACGGCGCTGCATTCCGGCCGGGGAATTGGACTCGATACTCCAGACCTCGCCGTTCCCGGTTCGAACGCGCAACCGGATGTGCGGGTTTTCCCACTGGACTTCGATCACTTCGCCGACGATTTCGGCCACCTGGCTGGTGTTGTAGTCATAGGCGAACGTGTGATGGCCGGTCGACGCGCCCGGCATCGCTGTCGCCAGGAAAAGGCCGGCCACCACCCGGGCACATCGATTCATAGCCGTCCTCCGCTCCCCCTGCGGCGTTCCGGTCCGACGCGCCGCCGGGGGAAATTCGCCACGCTGTTGGGTACACTTCGCCGACGCCGCCGAGAGAGTATCACGCCGCATGGCTGTCGCCGAAGAACACGTACTACCGAAACTGATCGAGGACGATGAGCCGGCGGCATTTGAAGTCATCCGCGGAGGGGCGGAGCGGCGCCTGATCATCGCCTGCGATCATGCCGGCAGGGCGATTCCCCGATCTCTCGGAACGCTTGGCCTCGCCGACAGGTGCCTGGAGGACCACATCGCCTGGGACATCGGCGCGGCGGCGGTGGCCAGGATTTTGTGCCGGCGTCTGGGAGGCGTCGCCGTGCTGGGCAACTACTCCCGGCTGGTCATCGACCTGAACAGGGATCTTGACGACGCCACGGCCATGCCCGCGATCAGCGATGGCGTCTTGATTCCCGGCAACATGGGATTGAGCGAAACACAGCGCGCGCGTCGCATCGGGGAATTGTTCAAGCCCTACCACGAGGCGGTGCGGAGGGAGATCATGTCGCTGACATCCCCGGACCGCGCACCGGCGATGATCAGTGTCCACAGCTTCACGCCCCGCCAGCATGGACTGGCCCGCCCCTGGGATATCGGCGTGCTCTGGGATGCCGACGCGCGCCTGGCGCTGCCCCTGATGGCGCGGCTGCGGTCGAGCGGGGACATACGCGTCGGCGACAACGAGCCGTACTCCGGACGCCACCCGGCGGACTATACCCACGACCATCACGCCGAGTCGCTCGGTTTGGCCTGTGCGGGGATCGAGATTCGGCAAGACCTGGTAGCCGACCCCGATGGCCAGGCCGCCTGGGGCGACAGGCTTGCGCGGGCATTGGAGGCGGTGCTGACGGACGACAGATTGTACCGGCGAGCCGCCGCCGGCAAGGGAGTCTGATCGAAATGCACGAGCCGTCCTTTACACTGGGCATTGAGGAGGAATACCTGCTGGTTGACCGAGAGTCCCGGGACCTGGTCACCACCATGCCCGCGAACATGCTGGAGGAGTGTGCCGAGCGGTGCGGCGATCAACTCGTCAGCCCGGAGCTGCTCAGGGCGCAAATCGAGGTCGGTACCCGTGTCTGCGCGAACATGGCCGAGGCCCGGCAGGCGCTCACCGAACTGCGCACCGTCGTGGCCGACGTTGCCGGCTCCCACGGGCTCGCGCCCATTGCGGCATCCTCCCACCCGTTCGCCCATTGGGAACGGCAAAGGCACACCGAGAGGCCCCGGTACGCCGCGCTGTACGCGGAAATGCAGGCGGCGGCCCGGCGGCTGCTGATCTGCGGCATGCACGTTCACGTGGGGGTCGACGACGACGAACTGCGAATCGACCTGATGAACCAGTTCAGCTACTTCCTTCCGCACCTGCTCGCGCTGTCATGTTCCTCGCCGTTCTGGGAGGCCCAGGATACGGGGCTCAAGTCGTACCGACTGACCGTTTTCGACGCGGTGCCGCGTACCGGGCTGCCCGAGCGCTTCGACAGCTATGCGGAATACGAGCGCCATATTCGCGTCCTGGTGGACGCGGGCCTGGTACCCGATTCGACCATGATCTGGTGGGACCTGCGGCCCAGCGCGCGGTATCCCACGCTTGAGACGCGCATCATGGACGTGTGCACGAGCGTCGACGATGCGTTGTGCCTTGCCGCGCTGACCGCCTGCATCCTCAGAATGCTCTACCGGCTGCGCACCAACAACCAGCGTTGGCGAATGTATTCCCGCCTGATGCTCGACGAAAACCGGTGGCGCGCCATGCGCTACAGTTTCGACGAAGGGCTCATCGACCTTGGCCGCGGACGGATCATTCCCTTTGCGCAGCTTGTCGAGGAAATACTCGAACTCACCCGCGAAGACGCGGAGGCGTTGGACTGCACCGCCGAGGTTCGGCACTTGCATTCGATTCTGGCCCACGGGACCAGCGCGCACCGTCAGTTGCGTGTCCACAAGGCGGCGCTGGACGGCGGGGCAAGCCCGGAAGAGGCCGTGCGCGCGGTCGTCGACCATCTCATCGGGGAGACGGTCAGGGGGGTCTGCTAGCGATGGGGCAGGGCGAGTCCGCCGCCGACGGCGCCGGGGACATCCCAGTTTCTGGCCCAATAGACGAAGGGCGTATCGAAGGCTGCGATAAAAACCTTGAAGGCATACTTGGCCAAGGCCAACTGCATCGCCGTGCCCAGATCGAATATTCCCCACCAGACGATAACGGCGTAGAGCACGGTATCGAGCGCTTGCGAGGCAATGGTTGACAGGTTATTGCGCAACCACAGGTGCCTGTCACGCGTCCATGCCTTCACCTTGTGAAAAAACCATACGTCGAAACTTTGACTGATCAGGTAGGCCAGCAGCGATCCAAATACAAACCGGGGCGTGAAGTCCAGTATCCGCGAAAACGCCTGGTGTATCTCAGCGGAGAATTGCAATGACTCGGGGCGGGTAGAAGGCAAATAGAGCAAACTCGCGCTCATCATGACAACGATAATGACGCTGACGCCAAAGCCCAGCAGTACCGCCTGGCTGGCAGCGGCTCGACCGTGTTTCTCACCCAGCAGATCCGTCGCGAAGAATATGCTCGAGTAGAAGATCACCCCGAGACTGGTTTCCATTCCCATGATCACGGTGAGCTTCGGGCCTTGAAGGTTGGCCAACAGAATCGCCAACACGATCGCTGCCGTCAAGCCGAGACGACCGAACAACCGGTACATGAGCAGCGTCATGGAAAGATCCAGTGTGAGTGTGAACAACCACAGAAGATCCTGGTTCCCGTAAAAGAACGATGCGACTGAATCGGGGATCATCGGGCGTTTTCAGGAGGCGAACGACTCAGGCGCGTGGTGAACCGGCACCACGCGAACCATGCCTTGAGCGCCGATTACTTCGGGCCGGGACAACTATTTCTTGCTCCAGGGAACGGCCCCCTGGAGCAAAACTGAAGGATCGGCCCCCTGGACGCCGCCAGGGGAGACCGGGCTATTTGGGTTTGTCGTTCTTCGTAATGCTGAAACCCGACTTGCCCTTGCCTCTTGCACGCCTTATGGTGTACCCGTAGTTGCCGAGACGAAATGACGCGTCATTTTCAAGTTCGACCAGGGCCGCATTGATTTTTTCCACTATCGGGTCGGGCTTTGGCTTCGACGTTACCTGTTTAGCGAGCCACCTGCCGAAAACATCTTCGCCGAGTTCATCGCCTACGGACTTTCTTAGCGCATTCAGCTTTCTCAATTGACCCTTGGTCAATTTCTTCTCATTGATTGCCATGTCAACGTTCCTCCGTTATCTGCCTGGCCAGCCCATTTGTGACGCGGGCATCATACATGACATTCGCCAGGATCAGAAGACTTTCGTTTCCGGTTCTTTTGCCAAACAATGCATGTAGTGCATTCACTTTCAGGAGGGAAAGATTCGAATGTCTCGCTGGCGCCCAGTTCATTTCATCGCAGCCGCTTCCGCACCAACAGGCGGTCATTCGATTTGACAAGCGGGGTGAACACTACGCGGCAAAATACGAAACTGACCGGTCCGGTAGTCAATATGATCGCACGTGTTGCCGAGTCTGCGAGCACGGGTTGAGCCGGCATGAAGATCGCCGCAAGTGTTCCGACGATAGCGGTGGCCCCGATGATGGAGCGTACCGACCGTCATTGCCGGTACCTGCTCAGGCTGATCTCGCCGGAGACTCGCCTCTACACGGAGATGATCACCGCCGCGGCACTGGTGCACGGCGCCCGCCTGGACCTGCTTGAGTTCCATCCCGGCGAACACCCGGTCGCATTGCAACTCGGTGGCAGCGATCCCGGCGAACTGGCCCGGGCAGCCGCACTGGGCGCCGCCGAAGGCTACGACGAGATCAACCTCAATGTCGGCTGTCCCAGCGATCGGGTCCAGTCGGGGCGTTTCGGGGCCGCGCTGATGGCCGAGGCCCGACGGGTTGCGTCTTGCCTGCGTGCCATGATGGACGCCGTTGACGTCCCCGTAACGGTGAAAACCAGAACCGGCATCGACGACCTGGACAGCTACGAATTCCTGCACGGGTTCATTGGCGCGGTTGCCGATGCGGGGTGCCGTGAAGTGATCATCCACGCTCGCAAGGCGATCTTGAGCGGCCTGTCGCCAAAGCAGAATCGCCAGGTTCCGCCGCTGGATTACGATCGCGTGTACCGGCTCAAGGCGGACTATCCCGCGATGCGGGTCATTCTCAACGGCGGCCTCGATTCGCAGGCCAGCGTGATGGAGCAGTCAGGCCGCGTGGACGGGGTCATGCTGGGACGTTACGCGTACGGCAATCCGTGGGTCCTGGCCGAACTCGACGCCAGGCTTGGCCGCCGCCGCGGTGTGCCGGGCCGGAACGCCGCCTTGCGAGGCTATGTGCGGTACGTGGGCGGCGAGTTGCGGCGCGGCACGTCTCTCAAGGCGATGACACGGCACCTGGTGGGTCTCTTCGCGGATCGCCCGGGCGCTCGGGCATGGCGGCGCTTTCTGAGCGAATTGCCGCCCGGCGAGGCCGGTCACGCCATGTTGCGGCGCCGCGCCGATGCGCAAGCCGCGGCGCCCGCAGCCGCCCCGAACGGGTAGGAGCGGCAGACTCAGGACAGGGCGGACAGGACCTTGCCGTGCTCGGCGCGCAGGCGCTGCGGCACCCGGTCGCCATAGGAGTGGAAGTACTCGCCGATGCTTTCCATCTCCTGCTTCCAGGCCTCGGAATTCACGTGAAGCAGTTCCTGCATCGTTTCCGGTGCGATTTCCAGTCCCGAAGTGTCGATGGCGCCGGGCTCGGGCAGGTAACCGATCGGCGACTCGACCGCGTCCACCCGGCCGTCGCAGCGGTCGATGATCCAGCGCAGAACCCGCAGATTCTCGCCGAAACCCGGCCAGAGGAAGCGGCCGTCGGCGTCGCGGCGGAACCAGTTCACGTGAAATATTCGCGGCAGCGCGTTCGAGCGATTCTCGAAACTCAGCCAATGCCCCCAGTAATCGGCAAAGTTGTAGCCGCAAAACGGCTTCATGGCCATGGGGTCGCGCCGCACGACACCGACCTTGCCGGTGGCGGCAGCGGTGGTTTCCGATGCGGCGGTGGCGCCGACCAGCACGCCGTGAGCCCAGTCTCTGGCTTCGTAGACCAGCGGCGTCAGTTCGCGGCGGCGCCCGCCGAAGACCAATGCGCTGATGGGCACTCCGCCAGGCGCCTCGGCCAGTTCGGAGTAACTGGGGTTGTTCTTCGCCGAGACCGTGAATCTTGAATTGGGGTGTGCGGCTGGCCCGTTCGCCGGGTCGTAGGGCCTGCCCCGCCAGTCCATGACCGGTTCGCCGGTGTCCTTGTCTTCCCACCAGGGGTCGTTGTCAGCCGTGACCGCCACGTTGGTGAAGATGGCGTCGCGGCGGATGCTCTCGTAGGCGTTGCGGTTGGAATGCCGATTCGTGCCGGGCACGACGCCGAACAGACCCGCCTCCGGGTTGATGGCCCGCAACCTCCCCTCATCGTCCAGATGCATCCAGGCGATGTCGTCGCCCAGCGTCCAGACCTTCCAGCCCTTGTGGCTGTCCGGCGGGATCAGCATGGCCAGGTTGGTCTTGCCGCATTGCGAAGGAAAGGCGCAGGCGAGGTAACGGGTTTTGCCCGCGGGATTTTCCACGCCGACGATGAGCATGTGTTCGGCTAGCCCTGCCCGTGCCCCACATATAGCGCTGGACTTTGGTTGATTGTTGATGTTTGTGTCATCCGTATTCGTCGTGCAGTTGGAGAGCGAAGGACATGGTGACGAGCTGTGTCAGGCCCTGCCACAGGAGTTGCGCGCCGGGGGGATCGCGTTTGCGCCCGGTCCAGCCGCCGAGCCGGGCGGTGAGTTGCACCGCCGTGCCGAGGTGTTCGGGTTCGCTGAGTTTCCGCGAACGGGCGAAGGTGGCCAACACGCGCAGTTCGAGATTCGAGAACAGCAACTCGGCCGGCAGTTCGGGTACCTCGCGGCCGAGTTGGACCATCAACTGGATGCGCCAGGCGATGACCAGGTTGATGGCGATGGCGCGCTCGAGTCGCTCGGCGCTGTGGTGTTGGAGTTCCTCGATTTGACAACCGGATTTGAGGATGCGGAAGAAGTCCTCGATGCGCCAGCGCAGGCTATACCAGCGCAGCAGGCGCGTGGCGTCCTCGGGCTCGGTCACCGGCACGGTGGTGAGCAGAAACCACTCCAGCGGTTGCGTCTTGGCGGGCGGGTGTTCCTCGCGGGCATGCAGCGCCCACAGTGTCAGCGGTTCGGACGTCGAGCGCGGCAGTTCGACCGGTTGGTAGCGCAGGGTCATCCGGGCGGTGCGGGCGGTGCGTTTGGCGCGTTGCGCCTGTTTGCTGGCCTTCTCGCGCGCGCCCGGCCGGCGCACCTCGACGTGGCACCGCCCCCGGGCCGGGGCGCTGCGCAGTTCGTCGAACAGGTGTCGCACGACCTTCTCGCCGTTGCCGTCGGTGTCGTGGCCGAGCACGCGATTGGTCTTGGCGCGAACCAGCACGTCGACCGTTGGGGTCCGGTCGTGTTGCTCGATGAACAGGTCCAAAAAGTCGGCCTCGCGGTCCATGACGCACACCGCGCGGGTGTCATCGAGGGGCGCGGTCGCCTCGGCGCAGTCGCGCAGGCCCTCGATCCAGCGGAACGATTTTCTCTGCTCGAGGGGTTTGCGGCTCTTGGCCTCGGGGTCCGGCGGCGGTGGCGCATCGAACGCGGCCCGCAGCACGCCGAGCGGCACCCCATCGGGATTGACGGCGAGTGTGGCGTGCAGGTTCAGGCCGCGGGCCACGGCGCCGGTCTGGTTCGACCCGAGGTGGCCCAGTCCCTCGGTTTGCCCGTGCCGGGTGAAGTTCAGGCTGGAGGTGTCCTGAATGCACAACACCGTCGACTCCGATTGCAGCCGTTGCACCGTGCGCTGCCGATGCGGCGCCAGGATGTGTTCGACGGTGACCTCGCTGTCGGCGGGCTGGTCGATGAGTCGGTAATGGCCCTTGATCAAGGCGCGGGCTCCGTGGCTGGCGCCGGTGATGGCGCGTGTGGGGTAGAGTGCCATATGGTGCGCGCTTTTGACCAAACGTGCGCTCAGGCGCGCATCGCCCAGCGGGGCGCCTCCGAATTCGTTGGCTGCCCAGACCCCGGCATCGAGTCCGGCGCCGGGGTCCAGCGGCGCCGGCCCCGGGGCGGGGAGTTGCAAACGCTCGCGAAAGGCCGGTTCCAGGGCGTAGAGGTAGATGGCCTTGGGCGTGGTCGAGGCGGCATGGGTGCGGTCGTTGCGTCCGCGTCCGGCGGTCTCGCCGAGGCGGCGCCAATTGGCGGCGCGCCAACTGGCGCCGCTGTGCTGGCGCTCGTCGACAAAGGTCTCCAACAGCCAGGGCCGGTAGCCGTGGCGGCGCCGGCAATCCTCGACCACCGTCCGTGCCGCCTGACCCAGCACCCAGGAGGCCAGGTTGCGGCAAGCCACGCCGGGGCGGATCAGCAACCGGCACAGCCCCAGCACCCGGTGCAGATGCGCCGCCCGCTGCGCATCGTCCCAGCCGATAAAGGCGTCGCGGGCCGAAAGGCGCCGCGCCGCAGCAGCAAATCCCACCGCCCCGAGCCAGCCGTGTGCGGAGCCGACCAGATACCGCAACTGCGGGCCGACGAACGGACCCGCTCCGCGCGGGTGTTCGTGCGCCATGAGGGTGTTCCAGAGCCAGCGCTGCGCGTCGCTGTCGACCCGCACCAACGCCAACTCACGCACCTGTCCGACCGCGCTCGGCACCGCTTCCGCCGGCGCCACCGGTTGAGCGAGCAGGCGCGGGCCATGTCCCCCGACCGCAGGACGGCGCGGCGACGGGAGCGCAACCTGCTCGGCCCGTTGCAGCACCGCCAATGCCCGATGGCAGCTTGCGCGTTGCCACCGACCGCGTCCGTCGCGAAGCGCAAACGCCTCGCAGACCCGGTCGGCCAGCTTCCCTTGGCTTTCGAACCCCTCCGAAACCACTCCCGCAATGACGTCGCGAAGCCGAGGCAAATCGGCACGCAGCGAACGCATGACTTGGCTCTGAACATCCATGACGCGCACCATAGCGCGGCGGCTTTGTGAAGTCCAGCACGGAGATGTGGGGCACGGGCAGGGCTAGCCAGCCTTCGGTGCGGGCCTGGTAACTGGCGATTCTGAGCGCGTGGCACTTCTTGCCGAGCAACGCGTTGCCGCCGTAGCCGGACCCGTAGCTCATGATTGTCAGGTCTTCCGGGAAATGCATGATGAAACGCCGTTCCGGATCCAGTTCGCCGACGGAGTGCAGTCCCTTGACGAACCGTCCCGTGAGTTCGATTTCGGCCAGCGCCGCGCTGCCCATCCGGGTCATCAGGTACATGTTCGCGGCGACGTAGGCGCTGTCGGTAATCTCGACTCCGTGGCGCGAGTAGGGCGACCCCAGCGGCCCCATGCAGTAGGGGATCACGTAGAGCGTGCGCCCCTTCATGCAGCCGTCGAAAAGGCTGTTCATCCGTGCCCTGGCCTGCGCCGGCGGCATCCAGTTGTTGTTGGGCCCGGCGTCCTTCTCGCGCTCCGAACACACGTACGTGAGGTGTTCGACACGGGCGACGTCCCGGGGGTCCGAGCGATGCAGATAGCAGTCCGGATACGTTTCCTGGTTGAGTTCGAGCAGGTCCCCTCGGGACAGCATTTCCCGCACGAATTCGTCGTATTCGCCGCGGGTGCCGGTGCACCAGTGGATACGGTCGGGCCGCGTCAGCCGGGCAACTTCGGCGACCCAGCCGCCGAGGCTCTCAAGTCGGGTGGTCATGGTTGTCTGCGCGCCAGTTGGAGTGAAGGGGCGAAGTATAATTTATCGGGACTTTTGCGCTTGGCTGGACATGGGTTCCCATCCAGCCTCGCGCATGTGGAGAAGCTCCACCGCGAGTGTCGAGGCCAAGGATACCGCATAAGAGGGGCCCGCGCTCAGCGGAGAGTTGTCCAACGAGACATGAGCCTGAAGGTGAAGCGGGCCTCGTGGAAGGGACGACGCTCGTGGTGGCGCTTCGCCATTTTGACGGCTCATCGGAGTGGCTCATGCCAACGCCTCTCTCCGTCCAGCCGCGCCTGCCGCCGACGCCGGGACACGGTTCAGGCGTGTCCAACGTCCGGGTCCACCATGTCCAGTCACGTATACAAGCCCCTTTTACCGGCCACCGATCGCGCTATAGTGGCTTCATGCCCGATCTCGCCGAGATATTCGACACGCATGGCCTGCTGGCCCGCCACCTGCCGGGCTATACCCGGCGCGTCGCCCAGGAGGACATGGCGCGGCTGGTGGACGAGGCGCTGTCGCGCCACCGGCACCTTGCGGTGGAGGCGGGAACCGGGATAGGCAAGACGTTCGGTTATCTTGTTCCGGCGCTGCTGGGCGGAAGGCGCACGGCGATTTCCACCGGGACGTTGACGCTCCAGGACCAGCTCTTCAAGCGCGACCTGCCCCTTCTGGGCGCTGTCGTGGGGCGGCCCGTGCGCGTGGCTCTGCTCAAGGGCCGGAGCAACTATCTTTGCCGGCACAGGCTCGAGACCGCGCGCCAGGGGGCGGTGCGCGGTCACGCGTTGCTGGACAGGCTCGAAACCGTCCACCGCTGGTCTCGCACGACGGCGCGCGGCGACCTCACCGAGATGGGAGACTTCACGGAGGACTACCCGCTGCGGGCCTGGATCGCCTCCACCACCGACAACTGCCTGGGCAGCCGCTGCCCGCGGCTTGACGACTGTTTCCTCGTGGAGGCGCGCCGCCGCGCGCTGGCCGCCGACGTGGTGGTGGTCAACCATCACCTGCTGCTGGCCGACCTGACATTGAAGGAGGCTGGATTCGGCCAGTTGCTTCCGGACCTGGAGGCCGTAATCGTGGACGAGGCCCACCAGTTGCCGGAGATCGCCCAGCAGTTTTTCGGCGTTTCGGTGGGCAGCCGGGAATTGCGGAATCTGGCGCGGGACGTCGTCGCGGAGACCCGGGCCGCCGGAGTATCGGGTGAGCTGGAGCCGCTGGCCGACGCCCTGGCGCGCGCGGCCGCCGACGCGCGCCTCGCGTTCGGCGACCAGCGCGGCCGACTGCCGTGGAACGCCTGTCCGCCGGCCGCGGCCCGGTCGATGGAGGACTGGGAGGGCGCGCTGGAGCGGCTGGGAACGGCCCTGGAGGGAACCGGCGACATGAATCCGGGGTTGCGGCGCTGTTGGGAACGCAGCCGCGACGGGATCGCCAGGCTGAAGGCGCTGGACGACGACGAGTCCCGGGGGTTGCGTTGGGTCGAGGTCTCGCCGAAGAGCTTTGCCGCTCATTGGACCCCGCTGGATGTGGGCGCGGAGCTGGGCGGACGAATCCAGGCCCACGACGCAACCTGGGTGTTCACCTCGGCCACGCTGGCGGTGGGTGACGACTTCAGCCATTTCCTCGGCCGTGTGGGCGTGCCGGAGGCGGATTCCGGTGTCCTGACCAGCCCGTTCGATTTCCGCGAGAACGCCCGGCTGTACCTGCCCCGGGGACTACCGCGGCCGTCGTCTCCGGACCATGTCGAAAGAGTTCTTTCGTGCGTCTGGCCGCTGATCGAAGCCGCCGGCGGTGGCGCGTTCCTGCTGTTTACCAGCTACAGGGCGCTCAACGCGGCCCGCGCCTGGATCGCCGGCCGCGCGCTGCCCGGGCCATTGCTGGTACAGGGGGAGGGGCCGCGCACGGAACTCCTGACGCTGTTTCGCAGCACCACAAACGCCGTTCTGCTTGGCACGAGCAGTTTCTGGCAGGGCGTCGACGTCCGCGGCCCGGCGCTGCGCCTGGTCGTCATCGACAAGCTGCCCTTTGCCGCTCCGGGAGACCCCCTGATCCAGGCGCGGCTTCACGCCATTCGGCGGGACGGCGGCGATCCGTTCACGGAATTCCAGTTGCCTCAGGCCATCCTCGCGCTGAAACAGGGGGTGGGGCGCCTCATCCGGGATTTCTCCGATCGTGGTCTGGTCGTCATCTGCGACCCGCGATTGAGAACCCGGGGTTACGGCGGGTTGATCCTTCAGAGTTTGCCGGACATGCCGGTATTGGAAGAGCGGGATCAGGCATTGGATTTCATCGCGACCCTTGCGTCCGGCACGGACCCCGCGGGTGACTTGCCCCGTCATGAAACTGCTGGCGTTTGAAACCTCCAGCGGCGGGGGATCCGTCGCGCTTTCGATTGACGGCGATTTGCGTCAGGCGAGCATCCCGACCGCGCGCCGGCAAACGGCGCAGTTGCTGCCGCTCGGATCCGAACTTCTGGCCGGTGCGGGCCTGCGGCTGGCCGATCTCGACGGTATCGCGTTCGGAAGGGGGCCCGGTTCGTTCACCGGTCTGCGCATCGCCGCCGCGGTCGCGCAGGGACTCGGGTTGGCGACCGGCTTGCCGCTGCTGCCGGTGTCGAGTCTCGCCGCGACGGCGCAGGGACTGTGGAGGACGCACGGTTTGTCCAATACCCTGGTCTGCTTCGATGCGCGCATGGGCGAGGTCTACTGGGCCGCGTTCGAGGTTCGGGATGGGCTCGCCCGAGTTGTGGGCGCCGAACAGTTGACGGCGCCCGGGGCGGTAACCGACGCGGGTATGGCGTCGTGGAGCGCGGCGGGGAACGGATTCGACGCCTGCAACGATGAACTCGCCGGGTTGACGGCGAAAGCCGGGGGTGTTTTTCCGCACGCCTGCCCGCGAGCCGTCGATCTTTTCCCCCTGGCCGCGGCCGACCTGCTCGCCGGTCGGGGCCGTGCCCCCGAGGACGCGAATCCGGCGTATCTCAGGACGGAGGCCGCGTGGCGATCGGCGGGTGGTTCGGACTGACCCGCGTGCCGCCCGATGTCTCAAGAGCGACCCGGTGAATCGGCAAACTCGCAAGTGATGGAATCAAGCACTACTTTCAATTAATCGAATTGTAATAATTGCAGCGTGTAATGATGGTTTTCGGAAAGAAAGCGATGCAGCGGAAAGTGCTTGTTGTGGAAGACGAGGCGGCGATACGCGAAATGCTGGCTTTCAATCTCGGCCGGGCCGGGTACGAGGTTCTTTCCGCGGCCACGGGAGTGGAGGCCCGTTCGTCGATGGCCGACCGGTACCCCGACGTGGTGTTGATGGACTGGATGTTGCCCGACATGAGCGGGTTGGAACTGACGCGGCAACTGAAACGCGATCCGCAGACCCGGGAAATACCGGTCATCATGCTGACGGCGCGGGTTCAGGAAGATGATCGGGTGGCGGGCCTCGAGGGCGGCGCCGACGACTACATCACCAAGCCGTTCTCGCCGCGCGAATTGCTGGCCCGGATCAAGGCCGTGCTTCGGCGGGGCGCCGCGTTCCAGGACGAGACCGTGACCGCCGGAGGTCTGAAGCTGAATACGGCGAGTCACCGGGTCAGCGTCGAGGGAACCGAGATTTCGCTGGGACCGACCGAGTACCGGATACTGCATTTCTTCATGCACCATCCGGACCGCGTCTATTCGCGCGCCCAACTTCTGGACCGGGTCTGGGGAGGGAATGTCTACGTGGAGGAACGCACCGTGGACGTGCACATCCGCCGGCTGCGAAAGGCGCTCACCGACTCGGGATACGATAGACTGGTACAGACGGTTCGCGGCGCGGGCTACCGGTTTTCTCCACGTGGGGCTTGATTTTGCCGAATCGATGGGTCTCGCATTTCGTGTATTCGGGAGCGTGGCTGGCGCTCGCGTTCCTCGCGGGAATCTGGCTGGGCAACCTCGCCTGGTGGCTTGCCGGAGCCTTGGCGCTGTATCTCGCCGTCACGCTCCGAAATCTCTATTTTCTCGACCGCGCGCTGGAAAAGGGCGCGCCCGTCCCTCCCGAAACGAGGGGACTGTGGGCGGAACTGTTCTCCATCGTTGTCAGGCTCAGGTCCAAGTCGCGGCACCGCAAGAAGCGTTATCGGCGGCTGTTGCGGGAGGTCAGGCAGTCCACCAGGGCGCTGCACGACGGCGGCATCATCCTGAATGCCCGAAACGAGATCCTGTGGTGCAACCGGGCGGCCGTGCGATTGCTGGGGCTGAATCTGGCGACCGATGTGGGCCAGCGTATCGACAACCTGATTCGAAACCCCGATTTCGTCAGTCACCTGGAGGATCCACGGGGCGATGCCGCCAGCATCCCCTCGCCGGCGGTGGAAGGCGGGCAGTTGTCCGTGCAGATCATCCCCTACGGCAAGGCCCAACGCCTGGCGATCGTCCGGGACATCACGCGGGAAGTGCGCCTGGAACGCACCCGGCGCGACTTCGTCGCCAATGCCTCGCATGAATTGCGCTCACCGCTGACCGTCATTGGCGGTTACCTCGACGCGCTCGCGCACGATGCCGGGGTCCCGAAAGGATGGGATACCCCGATTGCGGAGATGGGGCGGCAGGTGGCGCGGATGACGGGGATATTGCGCGACCTGATCGAACTCACCCGCCTGGAATCCTCGCACGAGGAAGCGCCGCGCGATTTTGTCGATGTGGCCGGCATGTTGAAGTTCGTGGAGCGGGAGTTCGTCTCGCTCCCGGATTTGCCGGGGATCTCCGTGCATCTCGAAACCGATGTCGCGCTGTTGGGAAGCGAGGCTGAACTGCATTCGATCTTTCACAACCTGGTCGGCAACGCCGTTCGTTTCACGCCTTGCGACGGTTCCGTCGAAGTGAGTTGGGAGCGCGATGCGAATGGCGCCATCTTCTCGGTCAGGGACACCGGTATAGGCATCCCCGAGGAACTCATTCCAAGGGTGACCGAGCGGTTCTTCCGTGTCGACCCGGGACGCTCGCGGGAGCTTGGAGGGACGGGGCTCGGCCTGGCGATCGTGAAGCACGCCCTGCAGCGTCACGGCGCTTCCCTGCGTATCGAGAGCGAGGTGGGCGGGGGCAGCCTGTTCGCGTGCCGTTTTCCCGACAGCCGGCTGGTCGCCCGTGGTGGTCCGGCGCCGGCTGACGGCCAGGTTCCGGCCAATGCCAGGTCCTGACCGATGGCTGCGGTCCGCGAAGCGCACGTTCCAGGGAACGCGGCGCCGCCGGCGGGCGGGCAGGCCCGCTGCCGCCGCCTCAGCCAGCGGTTCGCGCGCCTGTAATATAATCGCGCCGTAATGGAAGTCGAATCCCTTAGCCAGCATACCTCCCGCAGCTTCAACGAGGACCTCGCGGGAATTCATAACCTTGTCCTGAATATGGGCGGGTTGGTCGAAGAACAGTTCGATCGCGCGATCACGGCGATCGCGGAGGCCGATAGCGAGCTGGGCCTCGGCGTCGCCGAGTCGGATCGGCAAGTCAACGAGATGGAAGTTAAAATCGATGAGGAGTGTCGGCGAATTCTTGCGACCCGGGCGCCGGCGGCGGGAGACTTGCGCCTGATCGTCGCCGCCATGAAGACGATCACGGACCTCGAGCGAATCGGCGACGAGACGGAAAAGATCGGCCAGCTTGCCGCTCGGCTTGCGACGGTCGAGCGCCCGTCCACAAACTTTCGCGAACTGCGGAATCTGGGGCAGCACGTGAAGGGAATGATAGGAGGCGCGCTGGATGCGTTCGCGCGCCTGGATGTGCAGAAGGGGCTGGAGGTCATGAAGGCGGACCAGGTCGTCGACGAAGAGTACGAGGCCATCTACCGCCAGAGTCTGACATTCATGCTCGAGGATCCACGAACCATCACGCGTGAGATGGATCTGAGCTGGGCGGCCCGGGCGCTTGAACGGATCGGCGATCACACCAAGAACATCTGCGAGCACGCCATTTACATGGTGCGCGGAACGGATATCCGCCATTCCAGTCTGAAAATTGTCGAATCGGAAGTCATACAGGCAGCCAGCCAGAGGGACACGGTCCAATGATGCGATCCTTGCAACGGCGGCGACTGGCCAACCTGGCCGGATGCGCGATTGTCGCCGGGCTGATCGGTTATGCGCTGTACGCGCAATACGTGCTTGGCCTCGATGCGTGCCCGCTCTGCATCTTTCAGCGCGTCGCCTTCATTGCCGGTGGCGCGGTGTTTCTCGTCGCCGGGCTGCACGCACCCGGAAAGGCCCGGCTGTATGGATTGGCCGCGCTGGTTCCGAATGTCACAGGGGGGGGCATCGCCGCCCGGCATGTCTACATCCAGAACCTTCCCGCCGACCAGGTGCCGGCCTGCGGGCCGGGCCTGTCCTACCTGCTGGACGCGTTTCCCCTGATGGATGCGGTGCGGCTGGTGCTGACGGGGTCCGGGGAATGCGCGGACGTGGTGTGGTCGTTCGTGGGCCTGAGCATGCCCGCCTGGGCGCTGGTCTGGTTTGTCCTGTTGAGCGGCCTGGCCGTGGCGGCGAACTGGAATCGCCTGCCGCCCCCGAGCGTATTCACCCGGCGCTAGGAGCGCATTTACCCGACACCAGGAGTTTTCGCGTCAGCGCGGCGAGTCCGTCGCGAAAACTGTTGGCGTGCAATCCAACCGATTCGAAATTGTCGGTTGGATGGAGCGCTCTCAAGTCTGAAATCAATCTGCGCCGCCGGGTCCCTCTCCGCCGGAATCGGCTGCCTCGACCAATAGCAATTCGGCAATGCGGTAGTAGGTCTTCTGAAGAACGGGCAGATCGTCCACCCGGACCTCCTCGTTAACCTTGTGGATCGTCCGGTTGCCCGGGCCGAACTCCACTACATCCACGCCATGGGGCGATATGAAGCGCCCATCCGAAGTGCCGCCGCTGGTGGACAGTTCGGGCTCCCGCCCCGTCTGTTCGCGCACGGCCCGCGCGACGGCCCGGGTCAATCTTCCATCGGCGGTCAGAAACGGCCGCCCGACGTCGCGCCAATCGATGTCACAGTCGATCTCGAGTTGCGCCAGCAGGGACTCGACGTGTTCCACCAACGCATCCCGAGTCCACTCCGTGGAATATCGGAAGTTGAAGCGGCATGTGAGTTCTCCCGGTATCACGTTGGTTGCGCCGGTGTCGCTATGCACATTGACCATCTGAAAACTGCTGGGAGGAAAGTGCTCGTTGCCCCGGTCCAGGGGTTCCCGGTTGACGGCGCTGACGAAATCAGCCAGATCGTGGATCGGGTTCCTGGCCTCATGAGGATAGGCGACATGCCCCTGAATCCCGCGCAGCGTCATCAAGCCGGTCAGGCTGCCGCGGCGGCCCACGCGGATGGCATCGCCGAGACGGTCCGAGCTGGAGGGTTCGCCGATCACGCACCAGTCGATGCGTTCGCCCCTGCGGTCCAGCGTTTCCATGACCCTGAGCGTTCCGTCCCGCGCCTCGCCCTCCTCATCGCTGGTGATGAGGAACGCGATGGAGCCCGGGTGGTCGGGATAGTCGTGGACAAAGTGCCGGCAGGCCACCGTCATCGCGGCGAGACCGGACTTCATGTCGGCGGCGCCTCTGGCGATCAGGCGCCCGCCGAGCGTCTCCGCCGCGAACGGATCGACAGCCCAATCCGCGGCGGGGCCCGGCGGCACCACATCCGTATGCCCGGCAAAGCAAAGCAACGGCCCGCCGTCGCCCCTGCGCGCCCAGAGATTGTCCACCTTTCCGAAGCGCATGGACTCCACCCGGAATCCCGATTCCCGCAGGATGGCCCCGAGCAGCGCCTGGCAACCGGCGTCCTCCGGAGTGACCGACCGCATCCGGACCAGGTCGCGGGTCAGATTCAATACGGCTTTGTTCCAATCGGTCATCGTCGATCTTCGTCCGTGGCGGAAGGCGCCACTTGCGGGGCGGCCATGTGGCTGCGTCCAACCGGTTCCGCATTATCGGTCGGATGGAGCATTATCATATCCCGGCTCGACTGCAATGAATCCTTAACATTCGGCTGGCACGCTGTCGGGGTTCGGCAAGTCACCCGCCATTCACCTGGAGACACGATGGGAAAGTACTTCGCTTCGTTCATTGCGTGCGTGTCCGGACTGGGCGCCGCATTTCTCGTCCAGACGGCCCACGCGCAAGCCGCCCGGGACTATATCAGCATCGTCGGGTCATCGACCGTATACCCGTTTTCGACCGTGGTCGCCGAGCGGTTCGGCCGCGCCACCGACTTCAGTACGCCGAAGGTCGAGTCCACGGGATCCGGCGGGGGGTTCAAGCTCTTTTGTTCCGGCGTGGGCGTCCAGTTTCCGGATATCACGAATTCGTCCCGGCGCGTACGCCAGTCGGAACTGGACGAGTGCGCCGGCAATGGCGTCGCCGAAGTCGTCGAGGTGAAAATCGGCTACGACGGCATCGTGTTGGCCAATGTGAAGGGCGCACCCATCTACCAATTGACGCGCGAGCATATCTACCTGGCGCTGGCGAAGAGCGTCCCCGATTCCGCCGGCGCCAGCCTGATTCCGAATCCCTACGAATCGTGGGCCGAAATCGACGCCGGCTTGCCCGACATGCGCATCGAGGTGCTCGGTCCTCCGCCGACGTCGGGAACCAGGGACGCCTTCGTGGAATTGGTCATGCTGGCCGGATGCGAGGCGTTTCCATTGATCGAATCCCTCGACGGCGACGCCCGCGACGCCGCGTGTTTCACCATGCGCGAGGACGGCCTGTTCATCGAGGCGGGGGAGAACGACAATCTCATCGTCCAGAAGCTCGAAGCCAATCCGTCCGCGCTGGGGATTTTCGGATTCAGCTTCCTCGATCAGAATCGGGACAAGGTCCAGGGTTCGCTTATCGACGGCATCGCGCCTGAATTCGATTCCATCGCCGACGGCAGCTACCCCGTGTCGCGCCCCCTGTTCAGCTATGTCAAGACGCTTCACGTCGGAGAGATACCGGGTATCGAGGAATTTCTGGCGGAACTCACGAGCGAGGCGGCCTGGGGCGAATTCGGGTACCTGTCCGACAGGGGCCTGATTCCGCTTCCGGACGCCGAGCGCCGGACCGTGCTTCAGGCGGTTCAGGGGCTTCAAAGCGTCAGCCTCTCGCCCTGACCCCAGTTCCGCGTGATCCTTGCGATGAAGCCGCTGTAGACCCGCACGATGCCATCCTCCACGGTTCTGGTGGCCTTGCTGGCGATGACCGTGGCGGCCTACGCGCTGGGCAGGCGCCGGTCAGTGTCAGGTACCGGGACATCGTTTCACTCCCTGCCCGGCTACTACGGAAGCTACGTCGCCATCTGGTGCGCGCTGCCGGCGCTCGCGCTCTACTGCCTCTGGCAGGTGGCCGAACCCGGCTTCCTCCGCACGCAAGTGCTGGCGACGCTGTCGGAGGCGACACTTCAACTTCCGGAGGCCGAACTCGGCCTGGTGTACAACGACATCAGGAACCTGGTCGAGGGCAACATCGTCTCCGGCGAGCAGAGCGATGAGATTCTTGCGGCGGCATCGCGGTACATGTCGTTGCGGCGAACCGGCGATCTGGGCATCGCGCTGGCGGTGCTTCTCGTCGGCTTGACGGGCCTTGGGTGGGCATTCCGCAGGGTGGAACCGGGATTGCGCGCCCGCAACAAGGTGGAGCGGACGATCGAAATGCTGCTGATGGCGGCTTCGACGGTTGCAATCTTCACGACCATCGGCATTTTCCTCTCCGTTCTGTTCGAGGCCCTGCGTTTCTTCCAGCAGGTTTCTCCGCTGGAGTTTCTCTTCGGCCTGAGCTGGAGTCCGCAGACGGCGATTCGCCCGGACCAGGTGGGTTCGTCCGGTGCGTTCGGCGCGGTGCCGCTCTTTGCCGGCACGCTGTTGATTTCGGGCATCGCCATGCTGGTGGCGGTGCCGGTGGGACTCATGGCGGCGATTTACCTGTCGGAGTACGCGAACTCGCAGGTGCGTTCCGTCGCCAAGCCGATGCTCGAGGTGCTCGCGGGAATTCCCACGGTGGTGTATGGCTACTTCGCCGCGCTGACGGTGGGTCCGCTGCTGCGCCGGTTCGGCGACGGGCTGGGACTCAGCGTTTCGTCGGAGAGCGCGCTCGGCGCCGGCCTGGTGATGGGGATCATGATCATCCCCTTTGTTTCTTCCCTTTCCGATGACGTGATCAACGCCGTTCCCCAGGAATTGAGGGACGGATCGTACGGCCTGGGCGCCACCCAGTCGGAGACCATCCGGCAGGTGGTCCTTCCGGCCGCGTTGCCGGGTATCGTCGGCGGCGTCCTGCTGGCGGCATCGAGGGCGATCGGCGAGACCATGATCGTGGTCATGGCCGCGGGCCTGGCCGCGAATCTCACGGCGAATCCCCTGGAGGCGGTCACCACCGTCACCGTTCAGATCGTGACCCTGCTCGTCGGCGACCAGGAATTCGACAGCGCCAAGACCCTGGCGGCATTCGCTCTCGGGCTGCTGTTGTTCGTGACGACATTGATCCTGAACATCATCGCGCTGCGCGTCGTGCGCCGCTACCGGGAGCAATATGAGTAGCCACGCCCAGAGCGTAAAGGATCGGGTGGCCCGGGGCATTGCCCGGCGGTATCGGCGCGAACGCAACTTCCGGCTGGCGGGTCTCGGCGCCGTGCTGATCGGAGTGGCCTTTCTGGCGTTTTTCTTCGCTACCCTGATCGGCAACGGGTACACGGCGTTCCTGCAAACGCACATCCTGCTGGATGTCGAGTTGAGCGCGGACCTGATCGATCCCGAAGGCGCGCGCGACCCGCGAATCCTAGGGCGGGCGGACTACCAGGGCCTGATCAGGAACAGCCTTCGAGCCCGTTTCCCCGAGGTGGAGAGCAGAAACGAACTGAGGGAACTGTTTGCGCTGGCCAGCCCGGGGGCCGGGTTCGAGCTGAGAAACAGCGTGCTTGCGAATTCCGGTCTCGTGGGAGAGGCCATGAGCCTCTGGGTCGTGGCCGACGACGACGTGGACATGTTGATCAAGGGCCACATCGACCGCGCCGCTGAAGAATCGCAGCGGCGCATCAGCGATCTGCAACTGGGCTGGATCGAGCAACTGGAAGCGGACGGGCGCGTCGACCGCAAGTTCAATCATCGTTTCTTCACCGCCGGAGACTCGCGCGACCCGGAGATGTCCGGCATCCGGAGCGCCGTTGTCGGGTCGTTCTACATGCTGCTGGTCACGCTGGCCCTGTCGTTTCCGCTGGGCGTCGCCACCGCAATCTATCTTGAGGAATTTGCGCCCAAGAATCGCTGGACGGACCTTGTCGAGGTCAACATCAACAACCTCGCCGCGGTGCCCTCCATCGTTTTCGGGCTGCTGGGTCTGGCGCTGTTCATCAATTTCTTCGGCTTGCCGCGTTCGGCGCCGGTCGTGGGCGGGCTGGTCCTGACCCTGATGACGCTGCCCGTGGTCATCATCGCCGCCCGGGCGGCCCTGATGTCGGTTCCACCTTCCATCCGGGAGGCGGCGCTGGGAGTTGGCGCGTCGCGGGTGCAGACGATTTTCCATCATGTCATGCCGCTGGCGTTGCCCGGCATGCTGACCGGGACGATCATCGGCATGGCGAGGGCTCTCGGTGAATCGGCGCCGCTGCTCATGATCGGGATGGTCGCCTTCATCGTCGACGTGCCCGACAGCCCGCTGGACCCGGCGACGGCGCTGCCGGTGCAGGTCTACCTGTGGGCGGACAGCCCCGAGCGGGCCTTTGTCGAGCGAACGTCGGCGGCAATTCTGGTGCTGCTGGCGTTCCTGCTGGTGATGAACGCCAGCGCAATCCTGCTGCGAAAACGCTTCGAGCGGCGTTGGTAGCGGTATCTTGTTGGTCGTTGGAGTAGACTGTGACCCAGGTTCGGAAACTGGCAGGCCATCAGGTGACACGGGCGGGTACAGGCACGGCAGAGAACGCGCCGGTCCGGACCGCGCCCGATATCAAGGCGGTCGACGACACCTATCGAACAGTGGGCGATTACACCTCCGCCACGCCTGTCGTGCAGGCGAGAAACGTCGACGTCTTCTATGGCGACAACCACGCAATCCAGAATGTGAGCCTGGATGTCGGCAGGAACGAAGTCATTTCGCTGATCGGGCCGTCCGGGTGCGGCAAGTCCACGTTCATTCGCTGTCTCAACCGCATGAACGACACCATCGACATTGCCCGTGTGCGTGGCGAGATTCTCCTGGATGGCGAGGACATCTACTCAAGAGCCATGGATGTCGTCATGCTGAGGGCGCGGGTCGGGATCGTCTTTCAAAAGCCGAATCCGTTTCCGAAGTCCGTCTACGACAACGTCGCCTACGGTCCGAGAATCCATGGACTGGCCCGCGACCGGCAGGAACTGGACGAGATCGTCCGTTCCAGCCTCGAAAGGGCGGGGCTGTGGACGGAGGTCAAGAACCGCCTGGACGAACCCGGCACGGGGCTGTCCGGCGGGCAGCAGCAGCGGTTGTGCATCGCCAGGACCATCGCCGTGGGGCCGGATGTCATCCTGATGGACGAGCCCTGTTCGGCCCTGGACCCCATTGCCACGGCGCACATCGAGGATCTCATCGACGAACTCAAGAAGAACTTCGCCATCGCGATCGTCACTCACTCGATGCAGCAGGCCGCCAGGGTCTCGCAACGCACCGCCTACTTTCATCTGGGCCGGCTGATCGAGGTCGGCGACACCGACCAGATATTCACCAATCCGCAACACGAGTTGACCGAAGACTACATCACCGGACGATTCGGCTGACCGGTCGTCATCGCGCGTTCCGCCGCCGGTTTGCCGACTCTGCGAGAAAAGCGTAACAACGCCGCGCGTCTGCAAGAAAAGTTTAACAAAGCTGCGCGATACTCAGCGCCGCACAGACCACCTTCAATCAGGTCTTCAGTGCCGAGGAGTTCGTCCGATGAGATACGTCCTGTCGATCCTGACCGTTTCCTGCCTTTTCGCCGTACCATCGTTGCGCGCCCAGACCGGGCCCCAGGAGGAAATCGCCCAACTCAGGGCTCGAATCGCCCTTCTGGAGGACCGGCTTGCGCGCATTGAAGCGAGCGTTGCCGGGGACATCGGGGAGGAGACGGAACTTGGGATCGAGCGGGTGGTGGAGGTCATCCCGGCACGGACGCCGGAACCGTCGTGGACGGAGGGTCTGGTTCTGGACGGCGACCTGCGCTACCGGCACGAAACGATCAACGACGACGCGGTTTCGGTACGGCACAGGCACCGTTTGAGGGCGCGGGCCAACGCGACGGCAACCCTGAACGACGATATGGAAGTGGGCTTTGGCCTGTCCACGGGCGGTATCGCCAACGACAGCGGCAATCAAAGCTTCGACGAAGGATTCTCGAGGAAGCCGGTCGGTGTGGATCTGGCCTACTTCGATTGGAGGCTTTCGGAAACATTGACGCTCGCCGGCGGCAAGATGTCCAACCCGTTCTTCCGGCCCGGAGGTTATCACCTGCTCCACGATGGGGACATTCGGCCGGAAGGACTTGCGGTCAGGGTGTCTTCGGGCACTTTCTTCGCGAACGCATCGGCATTCTGGGCGGAGGAACGCGGTTCGGATGCCGACACCATGTGGTACGGGCTTCAGGCGGGTTACAGGGGATCGCCGGCGCAGGGTGTGTCCCTGACCGCCGGGGCGAGCGTCCACGAACTCAGCCATGCGCAGGGCCGGGCGCCGGTGTTCACGCCACGCGATGGGCAGGGCAATCAGCTCGATGCGAACGGGAATTATCTTTACGGGTTTTCCCAGGTCGAGGTGTTCGGCGAGCTGAGTTTCGATCTGGCCGGCCACCCGTTGAGAATGTATGTGGACTACGTCACGAATACGGCCGCCGAGGAATTCTCAGACGGACTTGCGGCAGGTATCGACTATCGGCGCACCACGGATACGGGGACATGGAACGTCGCCTATATCTACGAGGACCTCGGGGCCAATGCGGTCGTGGGTGCGTTCGCGGACTCGGACTTCGCCGGCGGTACCGCTGACGGTGGCGGTCACACGGTGCGCGCCGGTTACGCCTTTCCACGCGGCTGGAATCTGGGGCTGCGGTACGTCCTCGGCTACCGGGGGGAGGCGGCGGGCAATCGTCGGGATTACGACAGGTTGCAGGCGGATATTGTCTTCAACTATTGAGCCCGGGGAAGAGTGTCGTGTCGCGTCGCGGGGGTGAGCGCGCACATGCCTTGCGTGCTCACCTTCACCAGGCCACAGGTTCCGGGTGCCGCATGGACAAGCCCAATCCACGTAACCGCAGGGCAGGTTCTGGGCGGTGGGGCCTGTTCGGGGGGGCTGATGTGTTCGTTGAGGCTGTCCTGGCGCGGGTTTCGCAGCGGACGGCGCACTTTGGCCTGGGACGGTTGATCGAGGTGGGGGAGACGGATCAGCCAAACCGAATGATTCAGAAATCAACGATAATGCGCAAGCGATATTTCCTCGCTGTCACCGGAGCATGTCGCCGGGACTGGGTACTTGGCCGGCGTTTCGTTTCAGGACGCGAATCGCAGCTTCGAAATCCGCCTCCGAGGTTCGTGCCGAATCCGGCGTATAGTCCCTGGGACCGTCGCGCCCGCGCACGGGCGACCGGCTGCCGGGTCGGGTAAAATCGATCGGGAATCCCCACGCGCGCATCGGGGGAAATCGACGATGAACACCACCCAACATGATCCCGCCCTGTCGAGAATAGCGGCGGGCTGCCCGGTTCACGCCGAAGGTTCGGCGGTCTGGACGATCCTCGACCACCTGGGCGAACGGCGCGAGGAGGCATAGACTGGCCGTGCATTGGTTTCTCGACACCCTACCGCCGGCGCAACGGGCCTTGTGGCCTCGCCTGCACGAAACCCCATCGCATTTTGTGCTGTATGGGGGCACTGCCCTCGCGTTGCGGTTGGGCCATCGGGTGTCGGAGGACTTCGATTTCTTTTCGAACGAGCCGTTCAATCCGCAACAACTACGGGCGAGAGTTCCATATTTGCGAGGTAGCCGTGTCGAACAAAACCTCGCGAACACGTTGACGTGCCTTGCGGGAGCGTCGAACGGTGTGAAAGTCTCGTTCTTCGGCGAACTCCCGCTTCGGTCCGTTCAGGCGCCGGCCCCAGGGCATCAAAACGCAATCCGGATCGCGTCCTTGCTGGATCTGGCCGGCACGAAAGCCGCCGTTGTTCAACAGCGGGCGCATCGCTAAAGACTACCTGGACATGGCCGCATTGATAACGGCTGGCGTTTCGCTGTCGTCCGCCTTGTCGGCGGGCGCGGGGATATTTGGGCAGGAATTCAACCCGATGGTTGCGTTGAAGGCGCTTTCGTATCACGGCGATCCCGAGTTGCGCGATGCATCCGGTCGAGACCTTCCGCGCGATGTGCGCGACACCCTGCAACGGGCTGTGTCCGAGGTCGACCTGTCGAAGATCGGGCCACCTGAAACCAAACCCACAATTCTAGGTGTCTGTGATGACCCGCCGTCCGCAAACACCCGCTGACCCGGCGCTGCTCGAAGCGGCTCGCCAAGTCGTCTGGTGGATGCCGCCAGAGGAAGCGCTCGGGAACGAGACACTGTTTCTCAACCAGGCCCCATGCAGTTCGGCACGCTGGATGTCGTGCGGACGATTCGAACGCATTACACCGATGAGACGCTACGCCAATCCCTTCGCGACGCACGCGCCGGTATTTTCGACCGGCGCTCATGGGCCTATTGGCACGCCGTCCTGGATATGGGCGAGCCGCCATCCCTGCCTACCCGCCGCATTCCCGGCGTTGACCCATCCGGGCTGAAAGCGCGGGTGTGGCCCGATGACTACAGGGTCGGGCGCTAACCCGACTTCGACAACTCGGCTTTTTGTCGATTATAACTTATTGATTTTGGGGACACGTGCCAGCTCCGTCGCCACGGTGCGGCACCGCCTGACAAACAAGGGCATGATCTGGAGCCAACGGCACGGCGAAACGGCATTCACAGTGCCCTTTTTCGGCGCCTTCATGAAACGCCAGATGCCGGAACTGCTCAAGCACGCTCCGAATCGGCAAACGTGAGAGCAACGGAGTCGAACAATTCCTCGATGCGCCCGCGCTCCACGCGGCTACGCTGCTTTGGGGTGGCGGCTTCGCGCGCCGGTGTTCACGCCGGGCAGCACGGGGAGCAAAAGGCTACTCGGGGGGGCGGAGGAGTTCGTTCAGGCTGGTTTTGGCGCGGGTTTGGGCGTCGACTCGCTTGACGATGACGGCGCAGTAGAGGCTGTAGCGGTCGTCGGCGGATGGGAGGCTACCGGGGACGACCACGGATCCGGCGGGGACGCGGCCGTAGGTGGTTTCGCCGGTGGCGCGGTCGTAGATTCGGGTGCTCTGGCCGAGGAAGACGCCCATTGCGATGACGCTGCCGCGTTCGACGATGACGCCTTCAACGACCTCCGAGCGCGCGCCGATGAAGCAGTTGTCCTCGATGATGGTGGGCGTGGCCTGCAGCGGTTCCAGCACGCCGCCGATGCCGACGCCGCCGGAGAGGTGGACGTTCTTGCCGATCTGAGCGCAACTGCCCACGGTCGCCCAGGTGTCGACCATGGTTCCGGCGGCCACGTAGGCGCCGATGTTGACGTAGGACGGCATCAGGACCACGCCCGGGGCGATATAGGCGCCGCGGCGGGCCAGTGCGCCCGGTACGACGCGGGTTCCGGATGCGCCGAAGCGGTCGGCATCGAAGTCGGCGTACTTCAGGGGCACCTTGTCGAAGAAGCGAACGCTGCCGCCGCCGACCGGTTCGTTGTCGGTGATCCGGAAATACAGCAGCACGGCCTTCTTGAGCCATTCGTTGACGGCCCAGCCATCGTCAGCGCGTTCGGCGACGCGCAGTTCGCCGGTGTCGAGCCCGCCGATGCAGTGTTCCACCGCCTCGACGATTTCGGCGCTCGCATTCCCGGGCGAAAGTTCGCCGCGGTTTTCCCACGCCGACTCGATTACGTCTATCAGTTGCGCCATGGACTCCGATCTCCCGGATGCCCGTGCTTGCCGCGCTCGCCGCCGCGCGTGCGGGCGCGTGTTCCATTCGAGTCCGATGAGGCGCTGGCAGTGACGCTCGCCGCCGCGCGTGCGGACGCGTGTGGACGCGCTGATCCGCGGTTTTCGGTTGGTTCCAGCACTACCGGGCCGGCGAAGTCGCCAGCGTGGACTTGATCGCATCCACGAGTTCGGCGCAGCGCGACTCGTTCAGGCGCCTGTGGTTGAGCGTGGTGATGAAGAAGGCATCCTCGGCGCGTTCGCCCAGCGTGGCGATCTTGGCGTTGTGCAGTGCCACCCGCTGCTCCTCGAAGACCTTGCCCACCCGCAGCAACAGGCCCGGGCGGTCCGCCGCCACCAACTCCAGCACCGTGCGGTTGTTCACAGGGTCCTGCGATACGCTGACCTGGACCGCCGTGGAGAACATGCGGACCTGCCGCGGTGCGCGCCGGTGGACCTTCAGCGGGCGATCGTCCGATGCTGTCAGCGCCCTGGGCAAACGGGTGCGGATTTCCTGCAACCTCCGCGGCTCCCGGATGCGGCTGCCGTCGCTCTCGAGCACGCAGTAGGTATCGAGCGTCTGGCGGCCGCTCATGGGCACGATGCGGGCGTCGACGATCGTCAGGCCCAGTTCGTCCAGCGCCGCGGTGATGCGTACGAACGACCGCATCCGCTTGGGGGCGTAAATCATGACCGCCGTCAGCCCCTCGGAGACCTGGTCGCTGACGTCGACAACCACGGATTGGCCGGCTCCGGACTCCGCCAGCACGCGGGTATGCCAGGCGATCTCCCCGGGCCGGTGCCGCAGATAGTACTCGTCCGTGAAAAGCTTCCACACGGGCTTCCAGTCGGACGGACCCAGCCCGGACGCATCCAGCAGGTCGCGTGCGCGGCCCTGGGTTTCGCCGATCAGTTCGTCGGCGTCGATGGGCCGCGCGAAGCCGCGCCGCAAGGCGCGCTTGGTGAGTTCGTAGAGTTCCCTGAACAGGGTGTCCTTCCAGGAGTTCCATATCTTCGGATTGGTGCCGCGAACGTCGGCGACGGTCAGGAGATACAGGTAGTTCAGGTGCGTCATGTCGCCCACCGCGCGCGCGAATTCATTGACGACGCCGGGGTCGTTCAGGTCCTTCTTCTGCGCGGTCATGGAGAGCAGCAGGTGGTGCCTGACCAGCCATGCCAGCAGGCGGGCGTCATAGCGGCTCATGCCGTGTTCGAGGCAGAACGCCTCGGCGTCGACGGCGCCGAGTTCGGAATGATCGCCGCCGCGGCCCTTGGCGATGTCGTGGAACAACCCGGCCAGATAGGCGATTTCCGGTTTTTCCAGGGACTGCATGATGCGGCTGCATTCCGGGAACTCGCGATCGAACCGCGCCAGCGCGAAACGGCGCAGGTTCTCCACCACGAACAGCGTGTGGGCGTCCACCGTGTAGACGTGGAACAGGTCGTACTGCATGCGGCCCACGATGCGCCCGAAGGCCGGGATGTAGAGCCCGAGCACGCCGTAGGTGTTCATGCGTTTCAACGTGCGGGTCACCCCCTGGGGTTCCCGGAGGATGTCGAGGAAGAGGCGGTGGTTGCGCGGGTTCTGCCGGAATTCCTCGTCGATCAGGTACAGGTGCTGCCTGATTAGGGCGATGGTTCGCGCGCTTACGCCGCGCAGGTCGATATTTCGTTCCAGCAGCAGGAAGATCTCCAGCAGCGCCGATGGGTCGTTTGCGAAGATGTCCCCGTCGACCGCCTCCAGATACCCGTTGCGGGCCCGGAAGCCCTCGCCCATGGGCTTGATCTGGATCTCACCGTCGACAAGGATGTCATCCTCGAACAACTGCAGCAGCATTTCGTTCAGGCGGCTCAGCTCCATCACCGTCCGGTAGTAGCGCTGCATCAATTGCTCCACGCCCAGCGTGTAGGTGGCGTCCTCGTACCCGAGCGCCCTGGCGAGTTTCATCTGGTGGTCGAACAGCAGCCGGTCCTCGCGGCGCCCGACGAGCAGGTGCAGCGCGAAGCGAATGCGCCACAGGAACGCGCGGCCCGTCCTCAGAATCCGCAGTTGGCCGGGTGTGAGGAAGCCGCGGGAGTGAAGTTCGTTCAGACTTCTGGCGCCCAGGTGGCGGCGCGCGATCCAACCGATCGTCTGGATGTCCCGCAGGCCGCCCGGGCTGGCCTTGATGTTGGGCTCGAGGTTGTAACCGGTGTCGTGAAAGGCGTGGTGACGCGCCTCCTGCTCGGCGCACTTGGCATGGAAGAATGCCGCCGAATCCCATACCCGGTCCTGACCGATGTGTTGCTCGAGGGCACCGAACAGTTCCGCCGGTCCGCAGAGCAGGCGCGATTCCATCATGGTCGTCATGACGGTGACGTCGTTGCGGGATTCGACCTGGCAATCCCCGGGCGTGCGAACCGAGTGTCCGACTTCCAGTCCGATGTCCCAGAGGAACATGAAGAACCGGCCGATGGCTTCGTCGACATCCGCATCGCCCGTCCGCTCCCGGAGCACCATGAGGTCGATGTCGGAATGTGGATGCAGTTCGCCGCGCCCGTAGCCGCCGACCGCAATCAGCGCGCAGCGTTCGTTCAACTCGGCCGCGAAGTGCTCCCAGGCCGCCAGCACGACCTGATCGATGACGCGGGCGCGGAACCGCACCAGCGTTTCCACCGATTCGTTGGCGCGGAAACGTTGCTCGAGCGTCTTGTGCGCGGCGGCAAGCACGTCGCGGAACGGCTGGACCGGGCTGTCCGGTCCGGCGAGCGCATGCCCGAGCAGCGCCCGGTCGACCACCCCGGGCCGCTCCGGCGCATGAGTGGCGGCGGTCGTGCTCATGGACCGGCGGCGCCCAGGGTCAGCACTTCATGGCCGGACCCGGTGACCAGCACCGTGTGCTCCCACTGGGCGGACAGCGAGTGGTCCCGGGTCACCACCGTCCAGCCGTCGTTAAGCAGCCGGACATGGCGCGAACCGGCGTTGACCATCGGCTCCACGGTGATGGTCATCCCTTCCTCCAGTTGCATGCCGGTGCCCGGCCGGCCGAAGTGCAGAACCTGCGGGTCCTCATGGAAAACACGGCCGATTCCATGGCCGCAGTACTCCCGAACCACGGAGAAACGGTTCTTCTCCACGTGGGTCTGGATTGCGTTGCCGATGTCTCCCAGGAAGGCCCCGGGGCGAATCTGCCGGATGCCGAGCCACATGGCGTCGTAACTGACCTGCGCCAGCCGTCGCCCCAGGATTCCCGGTTTGCCGACAAAGAACATCCGGCTGGTGTCGCCGTGAAATTCATCCTTGATCACGGTGATGTCGATGTTGAGCGCATCGCCGTTCCTGAGCTTGCGACCGCCCGGAATACCGTGACAGACGACATGGTTCACCGATGTGCAGATGGATTTCGGAAACCCGCGGTAATTCAGCGGCGCTGGAATGGCGTCGAGTTCGTCCACGATGTATTCGTGGCAGATCCGGTCCAGCTCGCCGGTGGTCACGCCTGGCCGGATGCGCTCGCCGATCATGTCGAGGACTTCGGCCGCCAGTCTGCCTGCGACCCGCATCCTGTCCTGCTCCCGAGGGGACTTGATCGTTGCGGTCATTGCCGATGCCTTCACTGCCGCAAGCGGGCATTCTCCGCCTGCCGACGGACCCGCGCGATTGTTGCCGCTGTGAGCGTATGGTATAAAGCCCGCGCCCTAGCCCGCAAATCTTGCCGACGCTGGTCACGAGGACCCCGATTCGCGGTATTGGCCAAGTGCATGGACGTCAAGGACGCTGAACGCATAGCTTACACCATGCAGGCGCCGTCAAACGCAATTCGTGCCCGCCGAAAGACCGATTCGGATGACCCTGAACCATGTTGGCGAGACCCGAAGGCGACCGGCAACCAACGACACACACGTGCCGATACCCGCAGCGGGGTGCTCCTGGCGAAAGCCGGAGTTGCTGACGGGGGCCACGTGGAGGATCAACCCGACGAGGACATCTCATGACCGAAGTATCCATGCGAGGGATGCTGGAAGCCGGCGTGCATTTCGGCCACCAGACCCGCTTCTGGAACCCGAAGATGGCGCCGTTCATTTTCGGCGAACGCAACCGCATCCACATCATCAACCTGGAGCGCACGCTCCCCCTCTATCATGAAGCCTGCGAATTCATCCGGCGCGTGGTCGCCGATGGCGGAACCGTGCTGTTCGTGGGTTCCAAGCGCGCTGCGCGCGAGGCGATTTCCGAAGAGGCCATCCGTTGCGGGATGCCGTATGTGAGCCACCGCTGGCTGGGCGGCATGCTGACGAACTTCAAGACGATTCGAAAGTCGATCGCGAGGCTCAAGGAGTTGGAAGAGATCACCGCGGACGATGCGCGCGGGGACTACACCAAGAAGGAAATCCTCGGGCTCAGCCGCGAGCGCGACAAGCTGGAGCGAACCCTGGGCGGCATCAAGGACATGGACGCGCTGCCCGATGCGGTTTTCGTCGTCGATGTCGGCCACGAAGAGATTGCCGTGAGGGAGGCCGTCAAGCTGGGAATACCGATCGTGGCGGTCGTGGACACCAACTCCTCACCGGACGAAATCGACTATGTGGTGCCGGGTAACGACGACGCGATGCGGGCCATCAGGCTCTACGCGAACGGCGCGGCGGAGGCCGTCCTTGCCGGCAAGGCGTCGATACCCGATGTTCCGGTGGGCGATGACGAGTTCGTCGAACTCGATGCGGAAGGCCGGCCGAAGGTTGCGGGCGGCAAGCGCCCCGGCCGTGGCGGGCCCGGAAAACGCCCGGCCCGCAAGGCGGTGGTGAGAAAGAAGCAGTCGAAACTGAGCCCGGTTCGCGACGCCGCCGGCGGGAAATCGCCGGCTGAAGACGCGGGGAAAGCTGCTGTCGCGCCACCTGACGAGGCGGAGAAGGCCGGGACCGCGGCGCCTGACGAGGCGGCGCAAGCCGAGCCCGGTGCGGCGGACGCGGCAGAGTCCGGCGCGGAGGATGCGGACGGCGAGGACGAAGCGGCGAACAACGGCGGGGACCCGGACGGGGAGCCGCCTCCGGCGGCCGGGACCGACGACGGCAAGACTGAATAGAGGATCGCGAAATGCCGATTACAGCAGCATTGGTCAAACAGCTCCGGGAGCGAACCGGCGCCGGAATGATGGATTGCAAGCGGGCGCTCACCGAGGTCGGCGGAGACCTGGACCGGGCGGTTGAGCACTTGCGCAAGGCCGGGCAGGCCAAGGCCGACCGAAAGGCGGCGCGAGTGGCGCAGCAGGGCGTCGTGCTGATGCGCGAGGACGCCGGCGGGAACCGCTGTGCGGTGCTGGAAGTCAACTGCGAGACCGATTTTGTCGCCAAGGACGAAAATTTCGTGAATTTCGCGGAGTCCCTGGTCGGTGCCGTCCTCAGCCGTGAGCCGGCGGATGTCGGGGAACTCCTCGCCATGGAAATCGACGGCGGCAGTGTCGAGACCCTGCGCCGGGCGCTGGTGGCCAAGGTCGGCGAGAACATTTCCGTTCGCCGTTTCGAACTCGTTTCGAGCAACGGCGTGCTCGGCGCCTACTCCCATCACGGCCGCATCGGTTCCCTCGTCGAACTCGAGGGCGGCACGGTGGACCTGGCCAGGGACCTGGCGATGCAGGTCGCGGCAATGTCGCCCAGTTACGTCAGTTGGGACGACATCCCTGAAGCCGAACTTGCCAGGGAGCGCGAGATTCTTGCCGCGCAGGCCGAGAAGGAAGGCAAGCCGCCTCACATCGTCAAGAGAATGGTCGAGGGCCGCCTGCGCAAGCAGTTCGACGCGGTGACCCTGGCGTCGCAGCCCTTCGTGAAGGATACCGACAAGCGGGTTCGCGATCTGCTGGCGAAGGGCGGCGCAAGGGTGGTGCGGTTTGTCCGCTTCGAATTGGGCGAGGGGATCGAAAAGCGCGAAGTCGATTTCGTCAGGGAAGTCAGGGAGCAGGCCTCCGGAAAATAGCGTCGGCCGCCAGCGGCCCACCCTGGCCTTACAATAGACCGGCTTACCCGCAAGCCGAGGATCCGGACATCGGAGAAAGGGAACCAATGGGGCAAACGTCGCCAGCCTACAGTCGAGTGTTGCTCAAGCTCAGCGGCGAGGCGTTGCTGGGCTCCCTGGAATACGGAATCGATCCCTTGATCATCCGGCGGATCGCGGCCGAAATCGTCGAGGTGCGGTCCCTGAACGTCCAGGTGGGACTAGTGATCGGGGGCGGCAATATCTTCCGCGGAGCGGGGCTCGCCGAAGCGGGAATCGACAGGGTGACCGGCGACCAGATGGGCATGCTGGCCACGGTGATCAATTCGCTGGCGCTTCAGGATGCCCTGGAGCGCCAGGGCGTGGTCGCCCGAGTCATGTCGGCCATCCAGATTCACGAAGTCTGCGAGGACTACATCCGCCGCCGCGCGATACGCCACCTGGAAAAGGGGCGGGTGGTGATCTTCGCCGCCGGCACCGGCAACCCCTTCTTCACGACCGACACCGCCGCAAGCCTGCGCGCGATCGAGATCGGCGCGGACGTGCTGATCAAGGCCACCAAGGTGGACGGCGTCTACACGGCCGATCCGCTCAAGGACCCGCGCGCGGTTCGCTACGACGGGCTGTCCTTCGACCGGGTTCTCGCCGACAAGCTGAACGTCATGGATGCCACCGCGGTGGTGATGTGCAGGGACAACAACCTGCCGCTCGTGGTGTTCAACCTCACCAACGCCGGCGATCTGGTGCGCCTGGTCCGGGGAGAAACCCTGGGCACGGCCGTGGTCAACGATCTGCCGCGGACGGGGACCGGCAATGATTGAAGAACTCCAGCAACACGGCGAGGCAAGGATGCGCAAGAGCGTGGAGGCGCTCAGGGGCGAGTTCAAGCGGCTGCGCACCGGCCGCGCCCACACCGGCTTGCTTGAACATATCACCGTCGAGTACTACGGGACCCGGGTCCCCATCAACCAGACGGCGACGGTCGCCGTGGAGGACGCGCGGACGCTCGTGGTTTCACCGTGGGAAAAGCAGATGGTTTCCGCGGTGGAGCGGGCCATCATCAATTCCGACCTTGGACTGACGCCGGTGACGGCCGGCGTGGTCATCCGCGTGCCGCTGCCGCCCATGACCGAAGAGCGGCGCCGGGACCTGGTCCGCGTCGTGCGCCACGAGACCGAGGTCGGGCGCGTTGCGGTACGCAACATTCGCCGGGATATCCTGAGCGATGTCAAGGACCTGCTGGCCGAGAAGATGATCACGGAAGACGATCAGCACCGCGCCTATGACGACGTGCAGAAGTTGACCGACAAGTACATCGCGGCCATGGATGAACTCCTGAAGGAGAAGGAAAGGGAAATCATGGAGTTCTGATGGTCGCCTCGGTACGCACTTCGATGGCTGTCGCCCGCGTTCCACGGCATTTGGCCGTGATCATGGACGGCAACGGCCGGTGGGCCGAGCAACGGGGCCTGCCGCGCGGGGCAGGTCATCGGCACGGAGTCAAGCCCGTGCGCACGGTGGTCGAGCGCTGCGCCGAATCGGGTATCGGCTATCTCACATTATTCGCGTTTTCGAGCGAAAACTGGAATCGACCTGGAGACGAGATTCGTGGTCTCATGTCCCTGTTCCTCGATGCCCTGAACCGGGAGGTGGCCGAATTGGATGAGCAGAATGTCAGGCTTCGCTTCATGGGCGAGAGCCAGCGCCTCGACCCGGATCTGCGGCGGTCCATGCGCGCGGCGGAAATTCGCACCGGCGGCAATACCCGGCTTGAATTGTCCGTGGCGGTGGCCTACGGGGGGCGCGGCGACCTGGTCAACGCCGCCCGCAGGCTGGCCCGCCAGGCGGCGGCCGGCGCGCTCGACCCGGAAGAGATCGACATGGAGCGGTTCGCCGCCGAGCTCGAGATGGCGAGAATCCCGGATGTCGACCTGCTGATACGGACCGGCAGCGACCGTCGAATCAGCAATTTCCTGTTGTGGAGCCTGGCCTACAGCGAACTGTATTTTTCCGACGTTCTCTGGCCGGACTTCAGCGCCGGGGAACTGAACCGGGCCATCGCCTGTTACGGCAGCCGCCAGCGCCGGTTCGGGCGCACGGCGCAGCAGATCAAGGCAGGTTCGTGTTGAAGTCACGCGTCATCACGGCGTTTGTGCTGGCCGGCGGCATGACGGTCACCGTGCTTTACCTCCCCACCTGGGCGGTGGCTTGGGTCATCGGCCTGTTCTGTCTGGGCGGTGTCTGGGAATGGGCCGGGCTCACGCGCCTGAGCGGGTTCGCGCGCTGGAGCTATCTGTCGGCCTTCGCCTTGTCGATGCTGGCCATGGCGTTGTGGGGCATGGACCGGGGCTGGACCGCAAACACGATCATGGCCGTCGCGGTCTGCTGGTGGGGGCTTGCGGCGCTCGGACTGCGTATCGGTCCGCGGCGCATACCGTTGTACCTGGTCGGAGCGACCGGGCCGCTGGCGCTCTTCCCCGCCTGGTTTCTCCTGACCCATCTGCACGGCAATGCGGCCCAGGGACCCAGCCTGACGCTCAGCATCATGTTCATCGTGTGGGCGGCGGACGTGGGCGGCCACTTCGTCGGCGGCAACTGGGGGCGGGTCAAGCTGGCTCCCCGGGTCAGCCCGGCAAAGACCTGGGAGGGCGTTATAGGCGGCGTTGCGCTGGCGACGCTGTTCGCCTTTACGGCGGGCCTGTTGCTGGATGTGCCCGCCGGAACGTTTGTCGCCATAGGGGTCGCCGCGGCGCTTGTTTCCGTCGTCGGAGACCTCACGGTGAGCATGCTCAAGCGCAACGTCAGCGTGAAAGACAGCGGGTGGTGGCTCCCCGGTCACGGCGGGATACTGGACCGGATCGACGGCCTGGTGGCTGCCGCGCCGGTTTTTTTTCTCGGGCTGGTCGCCGCGGGCCTCACCGGTTGAATCGAGTCGGAACCCGTGGCGGCGGTGACGGTCTGAAATGACGGGTGGCGGTGTTGGGCGGCCGGCCGGCGCCGGTTAGAATGGCGGTGCTGGCGCACATTGGTCGTGGAGCGTCGGCCGGGATGGACCGACCGGGGGTGAGTTGCAGATGATCGAGGTGCTTCTTGCGATTGCGGCGTTTATCGTCACGATCGGCATACTGGTGACGTTCCACGAGTACGGTCACTTCATCGTGGCGCGCCGCCTGGGTTTCAAGGTCCTTCGATTCTCGGTCGGATTCGGCAAGCCGCTGTATCGATGGACGGGACGTACCCCCTCGGGCGCCTCCGTTCCCGGCGCGCCGGACCCCGCGCCGACCGAATACTGGATCTCGGGCATTCCGCTTGGCGGCTACGTGAAACTGCTGGACGAACGGGAGGGGCCCGTGCCCGCGGCCGAGCGGCACATGGCCTTCAATCGGCGCCCGATTCCGCACCGCATTGCGGTTCTGGCCGCCGGTCCGGGATTCAACTTCGTGTTCGCGATCATGGCGTACTGGCTCATGTTCGTGACCGGCGTGCCCAGCCTGAAGGCCTTTGTCGGCGATGTTGCGCCCGATTCCACGGCGGCGCACGCGGGGTTGGTGGAGTACGACGAGATACTGACTGTCGGTGGCCGCCCCACGCCCACGCTGGAAGCCGTCACGCTGGCGACCCTCGACGAGTTGCTGAGCGACGGGCGGATCGACATGACCGTCCTTGGCATGGACGGCCGGGCCAGGGCGGTGGAACTGGATGTGCGCGGGCGCGAAGCGGAGTTGACCGAACCGGAGGCCCTGTGGGACGGCCTGGGGTTCTCCCCCGGGCTGCTGCCTCCGGTGATCGGCGAAGTCACGGTCGACGGCCCCGCGGAACGCGCCGGTTTTCTTCGGGGCGACCGGCTGCTGAGCGCGGAAGGCGAGCCCATCGGCGATTGGGGGGCGTGGGTGGAATTCATTCGCGCGCGACCCGATACGACCGTATCCGTGCGCGTCCAGCGCGATGGCCGAGAACGGCGGCTGACGCTGGCGATCGGCAGCCTGGAACAGGAAGGGCAGGCGATCGGGCGCATCGGGGCCGGCGCCGACCTGTATGTGGAGCAGCGCTACGGCGTATTCGAATCCGTTCCACGCGGCATCGCAAGAACCTGGGAGATGGGCGCGCTGACCTTGCGGATGCTCGGGCGCATGGTCGTTGGCGACGTCTCCGTGCGCAACATCAGCGGACCGCTGACCATCGCCGCATTCGCGGGCGACAGCGCCCGCGCCGGGCTTACCGCGATCCTGGGCTTTCTGGCCATCGTCAGCATCAGCCTGGGTATCCTCAACCTGCTGCCCGTGCCGCTGCTGGATGGAGGGCAGATCGTCTACCAGGTCGTCGAATGGATCAAGGGATCGCCGGTCTCCGAGCGCTCGTTGCTCGTTGGCCAGCAACTGGGATTGGTAATGCTCTTCGTGTTGATGAGTTTTGCCTTCTATAATGACCTGTCCAGGATATTCGGTTCATGAACACGTTGAACGTCTTCGGTTTGAGAACGGCGGCGCGACTATGCGCCGCCGCGGTGCTGTTTCTGGCGCTCGGCCGCGCGGGGGGCCAGACGTTCGACTCATGGGTGGTGCGCAACTTCGAGGTCGAGGGCGCGCAACGGATTTCCACGGGCACGATCTACAACTACCTGCCGCTGAACATCGGCGATACCGTCACCGGGCAGCGCGTTCAGGAGTCCATCCGGGCGTTGTACTCGACGGGATTCTTCCGGGACGTGGAGTTCCGCCGCGACGCCGATACGCTGGTCATCGCGGTGCTTGAGAGGCCCTCGATCGAGGAGTTCACCATAGAGGGGAACGACGAGATCAAGACGGAAGACCTTGAGGAATCGCTCCGCCAGGTCGGATTGACCCGGGGCAAGGTGTTCGACCGGTCGGTGCTGGAGGAAGTCAGGCAGTTTCTGCTGGAGCAGTACTACAGCCGGGGCCGCTACGGCGTCAGCGTTGAGACGCCCGTGGAGGATATCGGCGACAACCGGGTTCGAGTCGGAATCGAGATCGAAGAGGGCGCCCGCGCCAAGATCCGTCAGATCAACCTCGTCGGCAACACCAGTTTCACCGACAGGGAAATACTGGGGGATTTCGAACTCAGCACCGGGAACTGGCTGTCGTTCATCAGAAACGACGACCGCTATTCCAGGGAGGCGCTGGAGGGCGACCTGGAATCGCTGCGCTCCTTCTACATGGACCGAGGTTTCGCCGACTTCCGCTGGGAGAGCATCCAGGTCGCCATATCGCCGGACAAGCAGGACATCTTCGTCACCGTCAACATCACCGAGGGTGACCGCTACACGATTTCCGACGTCCAGTTGGCCGGCGACCTCGTGGTGCCCGAGCAGGAACTCAGGAGGCTGATCTTCGCCCAGCCCGGTCAAATATTCTCCCAGCAGGTGATTGCGCTCAGCGAGGAGTACCTGACACAACGCCTCGGCCGGGACGGGTACGGGTTCGCCCAGGTTCAGGCGGTGCCCGAATTGGACGAGGAGTCCAAGGAAGTTTCGATCACCTTCTTCGTCGACCCCCGCAACCGCGTCTACGTGCGCCGCATCAATTTCAACGGCGCCGACAGCGTCAACGACGAGGTATTTCGCCGCGAGATGCGCCAGCTGGAAGGCGCCTATCTTTCCAACGCCGCGCTGGAGCGATCGAAGATTCGCCTGCAGCGGCTGGCCTACATCGAGTCGGTGGAGTTTGAAACCGTCGGCGTACCCGGCTCGCCGGACCTGGTGGACATCAATTTTGCGGTCGAGGAAGGGTTGCCCGGGCAATTCGGCGGCGGCATCGGGTATTCGGAGTACTACGGGCTTCAGCTCAACGGAAACTTCGTCCACTCGAATTTCATGGGCACCGGCAACCGTGTCGGAGTGGATCTGAGCGGCGGCGAATTCTTCAAGGTCTACAGCCTGAACTTCACCGACCCGTACCGAACCATCGACGAGTTGTCCCGCACCTTGTCGCTCTCGTACCGGGACATCAGGCAGTTCACTTCGGCCACGTCGGACTTCTCCACGCAGACCATCACCGCCGGCGCGGACTGGTCCTACCCGGTGACCGAGATGCAATACCTGCGCTTCGGGCTCTCCGCGTCCCGGGCCCAGATGGTGACCGGCTTCTACAGCTCCCAGCAAGCCAGCGAGTGGGTTCGCAATCACGGCAATCCCTTTTCCATCGACGGCGGGCAAAACTTCGGAACGACGGTGGAAACCCTCGATGTCGCCCTTGGCTGGTCGTTCGATTCCCGAAACCGTTTCATCTTTCCCACCCGCGGGCTGCGGGTGGGCGCCAATCTGAGCGCCTCGATCCCGGGCAGCGAGGTCGAGTACTACATCGCCTCGCTGGACTATACCCAGTACGTCCCGCTGTTCGGCGCGTGGATGCTCAAGCTCAACTCCGAGATGGCGCTGGGCGAGCCCTACGGCGAAGAAACGCTGGCGCTGCCGCCGTACCGCTATTTCTACGGCGGCGGTCCGGGAACGGTCCGGGGCTACAGGGAAAGCTGGCTCGGGCCGCGTGACTCGCTTTCCAATCCCCACGGCGGCAACCTGTTGATCGCCAACCAGTTCGAACTGGTTTTCCCGTTGCCGGAGCGGTTCGCGACCTCGGCCCGCGCTGCGCTGTTCTACGATGTCGGCAACGTATTTCACACCGGCGGCGTTACTTTCTACGACCGCCTGGGGGACGAGGTCAGCTACGCCTTCGACGCGGAGCGGCTCAAACATTCGGTTGGAATCGCTGTAGAATGGCTGGCGCCGCTGGGGCTGCTGAGATTCAGCTACGGGCTGCCGCTGAACGCCGACGAGGAAACGGACAGGTTCTGGGGCGACCGTACGGAGGAATTCCAGTTCACGGTCGGCAACGCGTTCTAGCTAGATTGGGAACGGGGAATTCATGAGGATGAGGATGGCATCGTTTGCAAGGGCCCGGATGGGCTTGCCGCTCGCCGCGCTCCTGGCGGGCGCGTCGGCGTTCGCACAGACGGAGGGGCTCCGGATCGGCGCGGTGGATTTCGGACGGCTGATAGACCAGTCGCCGCAGGCTCGTTTGGCGACCGAGTCCCTGCAGGAGGAATTTGCGCCGCGTCAGCGCGAGATTGCCGCCTTGCAGCGCTCGCTGCAGGACAAACAGGAAACCTACCAGCGCGACAGCGCGATCATGGGCGAGACGGAGCGCATCAATCTGGAGCGGGAGATTGCCGATGAGCAGCGCGACATGCAGCGTGAACAAACCGCATTCATCGAAGACATGGACATTCGGCGCAACGCGGAACTGAGTCGGGTGCAGAACGCGCTGATTCAGGAAGTGCAAATCTATTCCCGCGCTGCCGGCTACGATCTGGTCGTCGCCAATCCCCTCTATTACGGCAGCGCCGTGGATATTACGGAGGAAGTGTTGCGCAGGCTGGAGGCCGACTTCGCCGCCGGGGAACCGGGAGTGGCTGAATAAATTCCGCGGCGGACCAATCCGGTGCGCCGCAACGACGCGTCGCGACGCTGGCTGAACTCGCGGAACGGTTTGGTTGCGAGGTCTGCGGCGACCCCAAACGGCCGATTCGCGCGGTAGGGACGTTGTCCGGCGCCTCCGGCGCCGCGATCGGCTTTCTCGCCAATCCCGCCTACCGGCGCCACCTGGCCGAAACCCGGGCGGGCGCGGTCATTCTCGAACGGCGCTTCGCCGACGAATGTCCCGTGCCCGCGCTGATTGCCGCCAACCCCTATTCGGTGTACGCGCGGGTGGCGCAGTTGTTTCATCCGTCACCGCCGGCCGAGCCGGGCATACACCCGCGCGCGAGCGTTCACGGGCGGGCCCGCGTAGCCGGTTCGGCCCAGGTGTGCGCTCACGCCGTCGTGGGCCGCGGCGCAAGACTGGGCGATTCGGTGGTGATCGGCGAGGGCTCGGTGGTGGGCCCCGGGGTGTCCGTCGGCGACGGCACCCGGCTCGCGCCGAGGGTCGTGCTCATGGATGGCGTCCGGGTCGGCGCGCGCTGCCGGCTCCACTCCGGCGCCGTTGTCGGCGGTGACGGATTCGGGTTCGCCAGGGAAGATCCGGGGTGGGTCAAGGTCCCGCAAATCGGCGGCGTGGTCATTGGCGACGACGTGGAAATCGGAGCCAACACCACCATCGATCGAGGGGCGATCGACGATACCGTCATCGAGAATGGCGTAAAGCTGGACAACCATGTGCAGATCGCCCATAACGCCCGCATCGGGGCGCACACGGTCATGGCCGCATTCTCCGGGGTGGCGGGCAGCACACAGGTCGGGGCCAGATGCCGGTTCGGAGGCGCCGTCGCGGTGGTCGGGCACCTGACAATCTGCGACGACGCGGTGTTCACTTTCCGTACGGCCGTACTCAAGTCGGTCACCAGGCCCGGCACCTATTCCGGGACGCTGGGCGCCGAAGAAGCCGGTCTCTGGCGGCGTAACGCGGCGCGATTCCGGGCGCTGGACGAAACCGTGCGGCAACTGCGGGCGAACACCGGGCCTCGCCGGAGAAAGAGCGGTGACTGAGCGCTATCGCATCGATGTGGAAGGCATCATGGAGCGCATTCCGCATCGCTACCCGTTTCTGTTGCTCGACGGAATCCTTGACGTCAGTCCGGGCGAATCCATCACCGCCGTCAAGAACGTTTCGTTCAACGAACCCTGGTTTCAGGGCCATTTCCCGGGGCACCCGGTGATGCCCGGGGTACTGATCGTGGAAACCATGGCACAGGCCGGGGGCGTGCTCATCTGGGAAAGCGTCCCGCCGGGAGAGCGCGATTTCACGCTCTACCTTGCCGGCGTCGAAAAGACCCGCTTCAGGCAGCCCGTGCGTCCGGGCGACCGGCTGGTGGTCACCGCGACGCTGGCATCGCGGCGACGGAATTTCTGGCGCTTCCATGCTGTCGCCGAGGTCCAAGGGCGGCGGGTGGCGAGTTCCGAATTCGTGCAGACGCCGGGGCGGGTCCGGTGATCGATGCTCGCGCCGTCGTTTCCGACCGGGTGCATCTGCACCGGGATGTGACGGTCGGCCCGTACAGCATCATCGGCCCGGACGTGGAGATCGGCCCGGGTACGCGGGTCGAGTCGCACGTCGTATTGAAGGGGCCCTGTGTCATCGGCAAGGACAATCGCATCTTTCAGTTCGCGTCCATCGGCGGCGATCCCCAGGACAAGAAATACGCCGGCGAAGTCACGGAGCTGGTCATCGGCGACCGCAACACCATTCGGGAATACTGCACGATCAATCGCGGCACGGTTCAGGGCGGCGGGACGACCAGGGTGGGCGACGACAACTGGATCATGGCCTATGTGCACATTGCGCACGACTGCATGGTGGGCAACCAGACCGTGCTGGCCAACAACACGACCCTGGCCGGGCACGTCCATGTCGGCGATTGGGCGGTACTCGGCGGCTTCACGGCCGTGCACCAGCACTGCCGCATCGGCGCCCACGCGCTGACCGGTATCTTCACCGCGGTGACCAAGGACATTCCCGCCTACGTCACGGCCGCCGGCAGGCCGGCCGTGCCCCGCGGAATCAACGCCGAAGGGCTCCGGCGGCGCGGGTTCGATGCCGCCGGGGTCGGCCGCGTGCGCGCGGCCTATCGGACGATTTACCGCCAGGGACTCAAGCTGGACGACGCGCTCGATATTCTCCGCCGGCGGGCCGAATCGGAAGAAGAGGTTCGCGTCCTGCTCGATTCCGTCGCTCACAGTTCCCGTGGCCTCATTCGTTAGCGGCCAGTGGCAGCGATTCACCGGATCGGGTTGGTGGCGGGCGAGGCCTCCGGCGATACGCTGGGCGGCGGACTGATAAACGCACTCCGGAAAAGGTTGCCGGATGCGCGGTTCATGGGCGTGGCCGGCCCGCGGATGATCGCCGCGGGATGCGAGCCCTGGTATCGCGCCGAGGAGCTTTCGGTCATGGGGTTCGCCGAAGTGCTGCGGCACCTGCCGCGCTTGGTCCGGCTGCGCGGGGACCTGAAGCGTCGTTTCCTGGCCGCGGGCCTGGATGTTCTCGTCGGCATCGATTCGCCGGATTTCAACTTGCCGCTCGAAGCGGCGCTCAAGCGGGCCGGGGTGCCGGCCGTACAGTACGTCAGCCCGCAGGTCTGGGCCTGGCGGCAGTCCCGGGTGGCGGGCATCCGCAAGTCCGCGGACCGTATCCTGTGCCTGCTGCCGTTCGAGACCGGGTTCTACGAGGCCCGCGGGGTCGACGCGCGGTTCGTCGGCCATCCGCTGGCCGACGAGGTGCCGATGGACAGCGACCGGGCCGAAGCGAGGTCCGCGCTGGGGCTTGATGTTGACAGGCCCTGCCTCGCGCTGTTGCCCGGCAGCCGTGGCCCGGAAATCGCGCGCCTGGCCCGTCCGTTCCTGGATACGGCCCGATGGATGCTGGCCAGGCGCCCCGAACTCCAGGTGGCCGCCGGACTGGCCAACGAAAGCACCGCGGCCGCGTTCAGGCGGGAGGTTCGCGAGAGCCGGCTCGACCCGCCCCCGAGCGTCCATGTCGGCCGCGCCCGGCAGGCGATGGCCGCCGCCGACGTGGTGCTGACCGCATCGGGGACCGCCAGCCTGGAGACGATGCTCACCAAGCGGCCCATGGTGGTCGCCTATATCGTCTCCCCCGTCACCCATCGCCTGGTCAGCCTGATGGGCTTTCGCCAACTGGAACATTTTGCCTTGCCGAACCTGCTGGCCGGCCGGGGCGTCGTACCGGAATTTCTGCAGGACGATGTGCGGGCCGACGTGCTGGGTCCGGCACTGGAATCGTACCTTGACGGCGAGCGCGGACGCGGCAAGGATAGCGGCTGGTACGATGCGTTTCGGTCAATCCACGAGCGGTTGCGCCGCAACGCCAACGAGCGGGCCGCCGGCGCGGTAGTGGAACTCCTGAACAACAAGTCATCCTGATCGATGGGGCAGTTGCTTCCTGGTGGTAACGAAGTCGTGGCCGGCGTGGACGAAGCCGGCCGCGGGTGTCTTGCCGGCCCGGTCGTCGCCGCGGCGGTCGTCCTGCACCCCGACCGGCCCATTTCAGGGCTCAGGGACTCGAAGCTGTTGAGCCATTCCCGGCGCCGTCAGCTTGCCGAAGCGATCCGCCGGCGCGCCCGGGTGTTCGCGGTCGCCCTGGCGCCCCCCGGGGAAATCGACGACGTGAACATCCTGCAGGCGTCGTTGCGAGCGATGGAACGGGCCGTGCAGGGGCTGCGATTGCAACCGCACCTCGTCCAGGTGGATGGCAACCAGGCGCCGCGCTTCAACGGCACCGGCGGGCCGGCGACCCAGACCGTGGTGGGCGGCGATCGGCTCGTGCCCGCCATCAGTGCCGCCTCGATCCTCGCCAAGGTCTACCGCGACAGGCTCATGGGCCTTTGGCACGTCCGGTATCCGGGTTACGGCTTCGACACCAACAAGGGCTATCCGACGCCGGTCCACCTGGCCGCGCTGGAGCGGATCGGCCCCTGTGCGATCCATCGGCGCAGTTTCGCGCCGGTGCGCCGCGCCGGCGCAGGCTGATCGGGTCCGTGACGCCGGGGAGCGGGCCGGATGACGCGCATGCCATGAGTGGTTTTGTCCACCTCTCGGTTCACAGCGAGTATTCCCTCGTGGACGGGATCGTGCGCGTCCCCGAATTGGCCCGGTCCGTTCGCGAAAAGCGAATGCCCGCGGTGGCCCTCACCGACCACATGAACGTCTTCGCGATGGTGAAGTTCTACAAGGCGGCGATCGGGCAAGGCATCAAGCCCTTGATCGGCGCCGATATCCGGGTCGCAAGGTCGCCGCGCGACGAGGCGCCGACCCGCCTGACGCTGCTCTGTGCGAATGCAACGGGATTTCGAAACCTCAGCCGCCTGCTGAGCCTGGCGTACTCGCGCAGACAGGGACGGGGCGAGGTGCTCGTGCTCGACCGCTGGCTGGAGCCGGATGCGGTGGACGGCCTGATCGCGCTTTCGGGAGGCCAGAACGGCGAGGTCGGCAGGACGCTGCTCGGCGCCAGGCCGGAACGGGCCGCCGCTGTCCTCGATGGCTGGAGGAAACGGTTTCCGCGACGCTTCTACCTGGAGTTGCACCGCGTGGGGTGGCCCGAGGAGAGCGACTACCTGGATGCGGGCGTCCGGCTCGCCGCATCCCGGGGGGTGCCGGTGGTTGCCACCAATCCGGTGCGGTTCCTCAATCCCGACAACCGCACGGAGGACGAGCCCAACGATTTCGAGGCGCACGAAGTCCGGATTTGCGTCCAGCAGGGCAAGACGCTGAACGATCCGCGCCGTCCCAGGGACTATACGGAGCATCAATACCTCAAGTCGCCCTCCGAAATGGAGGAATTGTTCCGCGACCTGCCCGAAGCGCTGTCGAACACCGTCGAGATCGCCCGGCGCTGCAGCTTCGAACTGGAGCTCGACCGCCCCTGCCTGCCCGATTTCAAGGTTCCGTCAGGGCAGTCGGCGGCGGACTGCCTCAGGGAGATGACGCTGCGCGGGCTTGTGAAGCGCGGAGTACCGCCGGAGGGAAATGGAGCGATGCCGTTTTCCGACTACGAGGCGAGACTGGACAGCGAACTGGGCGTCATCTGCGAGATGGGCTTCGAGGGTTACTACCTGATCGTTGCGGACTTCTGCGGTTGGGCGCGCGAGAAAGGGATACCGGTGGGCCCCGGCCGCGGGTCCGGCGCGGGATCGCTGGTCGCCTTTGCGCTGGGCATCACCGATCTCGACCCCCTGGAACACGATCTGCTGTTCGAGCGGTTTCTGAATCCGGAGCGCGTGTCCATGCCGGATTTCGATATCGACTTCTGCATCGACGGCCGCGACGACGTGATCGGCTACGTCGCCGATCGCTACGGCAAGGACAAGGTCTCGCAGATCATCACCTTCGGCACCATGGCCGCAAGGGCCGTCGTGCGGGATGTCGGCCGGGCGCTGGGAATGCCCTTCGGTTACGTGGACCGCATTGCCAAGCTGATCCCCTTCGAATTGGGCGTGACCCTGGACAAGGCGCTCAAGGACGATGAACTCAAGGCGCTGTACGAGGACGAGGCCGAGGTCAGGGAACTCATCGACCTGGCCAGGAAGCTCGAAGGGATCGCCCGCAACGCCGGCACCCACGCCGGCGGGGTGGTGATCGCGCCCAGGCCCCTGACGGAGTTCATGCCGCTGTACGTGGAGCCGGACGGCAGCTCGCTGAGCCAGCTCGACAAGGACGACGTCGAGGCGATGGGGCTGGTCAAGTTCGACTTCCTGGGGTTGCGGACCCTGACCATCATCGATCGCGCCTTCCAGTCGATCAATCGGCGGCGCAGCGCGGACGGCCTCGAGCCGCTGGGTCCCGCGCAGATTCCCATGGACGATCCGGTCACGTACAAGTTGCTGCAGCGCTGCCACACGACCGGCGTGTTCCAGTTGGAGTCGCGCGGGATGCGCGACCTGATCCGGCGCCTGCAACCGGACCGGTTCGACGACCTGGTGGCGGTGCTGGCGCTGTTTCGTCCTGGTCCCCTGCAATCCGGGATGGTGGACACCTTCATCGACCGCAAGCACGGCACCGACGCCGCTCCCGTGGACTACTTTCACCCGAAGCTCAAACCGATTCTCGAGCCCACCTACGGCGTGATCCTGTACCAGGAGCAGGTGATGCAGATCGCCCAGGCCGTAGCCGGTTACTCCCTTGGCGGAGCCGACCTGCTGCGCCGCGCGATGGGCAAGAAGAAACCCGAAGAGATGGACCAGCAGCGAGGGGTCTTCATGGCGGGCGCCGAGAAGCACGGCGTCGACGCCGGCGTCGCCAAGACGCTGTTCGATCTGATGGAGCATTTCGCCGGCTACGGTTTCAACAAGTCGCATTCGGCCGCGTACGCGCTGATCGCCTACCAGACGGCCTGGCTCAAGGCCCGCCACCCGGCGCATTTCCTGGCGGCCGTGCTGACCACCGACATGGACCACACCGACAAGCTGATGACCCTGAAGGAGGACTGCGAACGGTTCGAAATCGACTTGCGGGGCCCCGACATCAACCGGTCGCGATACGAATTCGTCGTTTCCGGCGACCGCGTCATTTCATACGGGCTTGGCGCCATCAAGGGTGTGGGTCAACACGCCGTGGAGAACCTGGTGGAGGAACGGGAGCGCAACGGTCCCTATGCCAGCCTGCTCGACCTCTGTTGCCGGATGGACCAGCAGCGGCTCAACCGCCGCGTGCTCGAGGCGTTCGTCCGTTCAGGCGCCTTGGATGTTTTCGGGCCGAACCGGGCCACGCTCATGGAGGCCGTGCCCGATGTCCTGAGGATGGCGGCGCGGACGGCGCAGTCCAGGTCGGCGGGGCAGGGCGCCCTCTTTGCCGAACCGGACTCGCCCGGCGACTTCGAGGAATTGCGTGCACCGGTCCCGGAATGGAGCGCGCAGGAGCGGCTCAAGGGCGAACGCGACAGCCTTGGCCTGTATTTCAGCGGGCATCCGTTCGACGAGTACGCCGGACATTGCCGTCACCTCACACATGGAACCATCGCCAAGCTCACGGGCGAGGCTTCGGGGAACGGTGCGTCGAAGACCCAATCCGACGTTGCCGTCGCCGGGATGGTCGCCGACGTTCGCCGGCGCGGCGGAAGGGTCTCGATGATCCTTGAGGATCACACGGGCCGGCTGGAAGTCACCCTGTTCGACGAGGTCTTCAACCAGTCCAGGCACCTGGCGGCAGCCGATGCGATCCTGGTGCTGAACGGCCAGTTGCGCTTCGACGAATTCCTCGGCGACTGGCGGCTGACGGCGCGCAGGCTTCGTTCGGTCGACGAAACCATCGAGCAAAACGCCAATCGCCTGACGATACACTGGCCGGCGCCCCGAAATTCGATCGAATTCGTGCATTCCCTGCAGGAGGCGCTGGAGCCGTTCACCTCCGGCACTTGCGAAGTGCGCATCGAGTATGCGGGTCCCGAAGCGACGTCTCGCCTGAGCCTTGGCGAGCGATGGGCGGTGCGCGTCAGCCGCAAACTGCGGGAACGCCTCGGCGCCCTGCTCGGCGAAAACGGGCACTCCATACACTACCGCAAGCCGTTCGTCTGACGGGCGGTCGGTCGTTCGGGCCGACTTGTCACGATTCAAGCCTTGCGGGTATGGTCCGCCAATGGACCTGAACTTCCTGGACTTTGAACAGCCCATCGCCGAGCTCGAAGCGAAGATCGACGAGCTCAAGTTCGTGGGGGACGATTCGGAGTTCAACATCACCGAAGAGATCGCCCGGCTGCGCCGCGAGAGCGAGTCGCTGACGCGCAGGATTTTTTCCAACCTGTCGTCCTGGCAGGTCGCCAATCTCGCCCGGCATCCGCAGCGGCCATACACCATGGACTATGTTTCGCGGTGTTTTTCGGACTTTCAGGAACTTCACGGGGACCGGATGTATGCGGACGATCAGTCGCTCGTCGGCGGTCTCGCGCGCCTGGAAGGGCAGCCGGTGATGGTCATCGGTCATCAGAAGGGCCGGGACACGAAGGAGCGGATCCGGCGCAATTACGGAATGGCCAGCCCCGAAGGCTATCGCAAGGCGCTGAGGCTGATGCGCCTGGCCGAGAAGTTCTCCGTTCCCCTGGTGACATTCATCGATACGCCCGGGGCCTATCCGGGTGTGGGCGCGGAGGAGCGTGGCCAGAGCGAGGCGATCGCCCGCAACCTGCTGGTCATGGCCGGTCTTGAAGTGCCCATCGTGAGTATCGTCATCGGCGAGGGCGGTTCCGGCGGCGCGCTGGCCATCGGGGTGGCGGACCGCATTCTCATGCTCCAGTACGGGATCTACTCCGTGATTTCCCCGGAAGGCTGCGCGTCCATTCTCTGGAAGAACACCGAAAAGGCGGCGGCGGCGGCCGAAGCCATGGGCATCACCGCCGAGCGGTTGCAGAAGTTCGGGCTGATCGACGAGGTCGTTCCCGAGCCGCTGGGCGGCGCCCACCGCAACTACCAAGCTACCGCGGAGGTGCTCAAGAACGCCCTGCTGCAGGCGCTCGACGACCTGCGGATTCTCTCGGTCGACGAGTTGATCGCGAAGCGGCGCAGCCGGCTTGCCAGCTATGGAATGTACAAGGAAGGTTGAGTCTCGACCTTCGCAAGTGCATCTCCGCCGGTTCAATGCAACATCTGCTGGAAAGCCTCGGCCAAAGCCTGGCTGAACTGCCGGGTCCGCCGCAGAAATTCGCGGTCGCCTTCAGCGGCGGCCTCGATTCCACGGTCCTGCTCGCCGCGCTTTGCCGTTTGACGCCGTGTCGGGACGTGCGCGCGTTGCACGTCGATCACGCGCTGCATCCGGATTCGAGGGCATGGGTAAGTCACTGCAGGGCCGCTGCGGCGGCTCGTGGCGCAGGTTTCAAGAGCCTTCGATGTCCCGTGGAAGCGATCCCGGGGGAGAGCCTGGAGGCACAGGCGCGCCATGTCCGTTACCGTGTACTCAAGAGCCTCATCGCGCCCGGTGAGACGCTGCTGACGGCCCACCACGCCGACGATCAGCTCGAGACGGTGATGATGAGACTGCTGCGGGGTACGGGCGTGAAGGGGTTGCGGGGTATCGCCGGCGTGCAGCCGTTCGGCGCAGGCTACCTGGCCCGGCCGCTGCTCGGGGTGACGCGTGCGGACATCCTGGCTGCCGCGCAGGCCTTGGGGCTTGATTGGCTCGAAGACCCCTCGAACCGTGATTCGCGGTTCGACCGCAACTACGTTCGCGCCGAGTTGCTCCCCAGGATCACGGCGCGCTGGCCGGCCGCGGCGCGCACCGTCGGGCGCGCAGCGAGCCAGATGGCCCAGGCCCAGCAAATCCTGGACGAAGTCGCCCGGTCGGACGCCACCGGAGATCCGGGCCGGATCGAATGCCCGGCCCTGCGTGGCCTTTCCCCGTCCAGGCGGCGGAATCTGTTGCGCCACTCGATGGTTCAGCTTGGGCTGCCGGTTCCCGATACCCGGCAGATGGATACGCTCCTGGAAGCCCTTGAGGTGCGCCGCCGCGATGCCCGGACCCAGGTCCGGTGGCCGGGCGGGGAGGCCCGAGTCTACCGGGACCACCTTTATCTGCTCGAGCCTCTGCCGGTCGCCTCGCCGGAGGGGTATTCGGGGGAGGTGAGCCTCGCGCGGCCGTGGAGGGGGCCCGAGGGCGAACTGCGGCTGGTTGCGGCCACGGGACCCGGGTTGCCCGGTAACTGGGCCGAAGAGGGCTTCAGCGTTCGGTTTCGAATGGGCGGCGAACGTTTCAGGCCGCTGGGGCGGCAGCACAGCCGCCCGCTCAAGAAATGGCTTCAGGAGGCGGGCGTGCCGCCGTGGCTCAGGGCCAGAATACCGTTGTTGTATCGAGAGGATGCGCTGGTCGCGGTGGGAGATCTCTGGGTTACGGCTGCGGCAGGCGGCACGGACGAGGGCCGAACCCGATGGCAGGTCCGGTGGACGGACCATCCCCCGTTGTCATGACGCCGACCCGTTCATGCTCGGGCCTTTGACTTGATCGGATCGGGAACCGCACAATGGCTTCTGTGAAAGTACTTTGTTCCCTGCTGGCTCTCGGGTCGATGCTGCCGATGGCGGTGCGATCTCATCACGCGGTCGGCGCGTTTTTCGATACGTCGGCGCCGATGACGATCGAGGGCACGCTGACCTCGATGCGGTGGCAGAACCCCCATGTATTGTTGACGGTCGAATCGGACCCCGCAGGCAACGGGACCGAATTGTGGCACGTGGAGTCCGGTGGACCCACGCTCCTGCGGCGACTGGGGGTGACCGCGGACATCGCGGCGGTCGGAGACCGCGTCTCCATCTCGGGCTATCCCTCCAGAATTCAACCGGAGGAAATGATCGGGGTCAGCATCGGTCTCCCGGATGGCCGGTCGCTGCCCATGTTTCCCACGCTTGCGGCGCGATTCGGACACCAGCCGCAGTCCGGCGTGCACATTACGGAGGCGGCGGCTGAAGAGGGCGCGCGCGAGGCGCGGGGCATCTTCAGGGTCTGGACCTATGGACGGACATCCGACCGGCCGGCGGTTGAGCCCGCCTATACGCCGCACGCGCTCGCCGGGCAGGCCCAGTACGATCCCTTGGTCGATGACCCGGCGCTGCGCTGCATCGCGGCGGGCATGCCGCTGGTCATGGACAATCCCTTTCCCATTGAATTCACCGACCTGGGAGCCGAAATCCTGCTTGAGCTGGAGCTCTGGGACATCGATCGAACGATTCACATGAGCGGCAGCGCCGATGAGAGTGACCGCCCGGGCACGTCGCTTGGCTATTCCATTGGCCGTTGGGAAGGGAACTCGCTGGTTGTGAACACCACGGATATCGATTGGGGCTACTTCGACGATGCCGGCACCCCGCAGAGCCCGCTGGTCCAATCGGTCGAACGATTCACGCTCAGCGAAGACGAGTCCCGCCTGGATTACGAGGTGGTCATCACCGATCCTGAGACGTTGCTGGAACCGCTGGTGCTGCACTGGCACTGGGACTGGGTGCCCGGGGAGGCGCTGCAGGACTACGGCTGTACATTGGTGGAATAACGGTTCGTGGGCCCAGATTCGGGCTCGAATAGGCCGCCAGGAAGGTCCCATCCCGGTTTACTGGCTCAAATCAAGGATTGTCTGCCGCTGGAACAGGACAGCGGTGTCGCGGTCGCGACCGCCGCTCCGCAGGAGTACAATCAGGCACATAAGCCAAATCAGGGGAATTCCATGAAACAAGAAATGGCCGATTCAAGATTTACCAACGCTGCGGCCCCGCTGTGGGCATTGGCTTTCCTGTCGCTGGCGGCGTGCGGTCCCGGCACGGAGCCGGCCACGGAGCAACCGATGACCGATGTTGGACCTGCGGCCGATGCCGAACCGGTGACCGCTGTCGTATACGAGGGCGCGCGGGTGATCACGGGCGATGGTTCGGATCCCATCGACAACGCGGCCGTGGTCGTCGACGGGGGCGTCATTGTCGCGGTGGGCCCCGCCGGTGAAGTCGCCGCGCCGGAGGGAGCCGCCAGCGTGGACCTCAGCGGCATGACCGTCATGCCGGTCATCGTGGATGCCCACGTGCACATGAATACCAGCCGCGACGCGCTCATCAACGACCTGCGCCAGCGCGCCTGGTTCGGCGTCGGCGCCGCGGTCAGCATGGGGTCCGACGACACCGAGGAAGCCTTGGCGGTGCGCGATGAAGAGATCGCCGGCGCCGCGCGGTTCCGTTCCGCGGGGCTGGGCATCACCCGCCCGGAGGAGGGACGCCGGGTGGTGCACTGGATCAACACGGAGGAGGAAGCCCGGGAAGCCGTCCGCACGGAGGCGGCCCGCAACGTCGACCTGATCAAGCTCTGGGTCGATGACCGGGACGGTCAATATGAGCAGCTCACTCCGGAATTGTATGGCCCTGCGATCGATGAGGCTCACCAGCACGGAATTCGGGTTTCGGCGCACATCTTCGATCTTGCCGATGCCAAGGGCCTGCTGCGCGCCGATGTGGACATCTTTGCCCACGGCGTTCGGGATCAGGATGTCGATGACGAGTTCATGGAGTTGCTCGCCGGGCAGCCCGACACCGTGCTCATCCCGAACATGGCGGCCCGCGGTGTCGCCACCGATCTGAGCTGGCTGGCCGGTGCGTTCTCCGAAGAGGAGATTGCCGAAATGGAGGCCGCCGGGGACAATCCGGACGTTCAGGAAGCCCACGGGATTCAGGCGCGCAATCTCGCCAGAATGAGCGAGGCTGGCATGATCATCGCTTTCGGCACCGACGGCAACACGCCGTGGGCGCCGCACGTGGAGATGGAGGACATGGTCCTTGCAGGCATGTCGCCGGCCGACGTCATCGTCGCCGCAACGCAAAATGCCGCCGCAGCGGTCGGCCTGGACGAGATGGGTTCCATCGCGGCCGGCAAGAGCGCCGATTTCATCGTGCTCGAGGCGGACCCGCTGGAGGACATCACCAACACGCGCCGGATCGCCTCGGTGTACATGCGCGGCGAGGAAGTGGACCGGTCGAGCTACGGCGGGATGTAAACTCCAAACATACTGCCATACCCTGCTCAGGCTGCTTCCCGCTTACGCGGAGAACTGGAGCTTTACGCCACAGGCATCCGCCATTGCCTCCGCACTGTCTATAATTTTTTCTTTGAAAGTTAAAAAATTAGGGTATTTTTCACTTATCAACTGAATATATCGATCAAACTGCCTACAATGGCCCCCATATCCGCTATGCCAAGGCATCGATGTTTCAACGATCACTCAACAAACCCCTGGAATCCGGCAAGAGTTTTTTCCTTTTCGGGCCGAGGGGCACGGGGAAAACCACCTGGCTGAAGCATCATCTGCCCCAGGCGCCGTTCATCAACCTGCTGCAATCCGAATTCTACAATCGGCTGTCGGCGAATCCCGGGCATATCAGGGAGTTGATTCCCCCGGACCGGCCGGACTGGGTCGTGATCGACGAGGTGCAGCGCATCCCGGAATTGCTGAACGAGGTGCATGATCTGATCGAGGCCCAGGGGCAGAAGTTCATTCTTACCGGATCCAGCGCCCGGACATTGAAGCGCAAGGGCGTCAACTTGTTAGCCGGCCGTGCCCGCACCTATCACATGCACCCGTTGACGGTGACGGAGCAGGGCGATGCCTTCGACCTGCGCGATTCCCTGCGTTTCGGCCATTTGCCCGCTCGCTTTAACGATAACGATCCCGGAAGGTACCTGAAGGATTACATGCAGACCTATTTGCGGGAAGAAGTCATGCAGGAAGGCCTGACGCGCAATATCGGCCATTTCTCCCGCTTCCTGGAAGCCGCGAGCCTGTCGCAGGGGCAACCTGTCAACATCAGCAGCGTCGCCCGCGATGCGCAGGTTGCGCGGCCGGTCGCCGAGAATTACTTTTCTATCCTTGATGACCTGCTGATAGCCGTTCGGCTGCCGGTATTTTCCCGCAGGGCGAAACGCAAACTCGTCGCGCAACCGAAATTCTATTTTTTCGATGCCGGGGTGTTTCGGGCCATCCGACCGATGGGACCGCTGGACTCCGAAGCGGAACTGGCCGGCCCGGCGCTGGAAACCCTGGTGCTCCAGGAATTGCGGGCGGTGAACGACTACCTGGAATGCGGCTACCGGCTCTTCTATTGGCGAACACGGGGCAAGCTGGAAATCGACTTCGTTCTGTACGGCCCGCAGGGTTTGCTGGCCATCGAGATCAAGCGGTCGACGCGGGTCCAAGGCAAGGACACCAGGGCGCTCAGGGAATTCAAGAAGGACTATCCGCCGGCGAAATGTTTCGTCTTATACGGCGGCACAATACCCTTGTATCTGGGCGATATCATCGTTTTGCCGGTCGGAGAGGCGCTGAAGGAACTCGATACGATATTGGGTGACGGCTCTTTGCCAAAACGAATGGGCACAGGGCGATGACCGCGTGCGGTCGCGAACCGCCCCGATTGCGCATTGCTCCGGACGGGAATCTCCAGGCCGGGAGATGCCGTCGGTGATCAATAATACTGCCGAACAGCGTGGCTTCTGAGTTTGTCGGTGACGGTCCGCCGAGGTGCTCCGTACTGTTGCTTGAGTAGGTCACGGAAGAACCGAGCCACGGCTGACTTGGTCAGCCATTTCTGGACCAGGATTTCCAGGATCTGCCCATCTCGACCACTGAGGCAGAAACGGTAGTACCGTCTGTTCCCATCTGGCGGCCCCGTGCGCGATCCCCGTGCGCCATTCGTCGTTGAATCCCCCGCCGAATTCAAAGGTGATATCGAAACCACCTGTCGTTTCCCTCGGAATCCTCGCGTCTGAGACAATGGCTGCGGGAGGACCCGATACGTTGGGCACATTGGTCTCCTTGTGGGAGGGTGCTTGGGGAATCACGCAACACGGCGTATCTGTTGCCACGTTGACGGTCGATGCCGACGGGGCGTTTTTCGGCCAGTTCGCCTCCGCCAACCAAGAAACTGGCCATCGCCTCGGATTGCATGACGTCAAGAGCCTCTAAATATTGCTGTGTAAAAGACTCTTCACGCGGGCACGGGCAAGCCTCGGAGGGCGCGGGCTCTCCGGTGTCATGAGCCTGTTGCTGTGAAACAAAATTTCGGTAGAAGCCAGCGCTGACTATTCGAGAATCGTTGCGAGGCGGGCGAGCACATCGTCCATGACGTGTTCGGGAACGATGTCGACTCGCTTCCCGTTACGAGCGCCGATATCGAGGGCGCGAGGCTGGTCGCATCGGATCGCGCCGATAGTCCGGGTGCCCGCACTCTGTAGCGAGACGGCGAACCCCAGCCTGTGCGCGAAGCCTCCGCCCGTCGTGATGGGCAGGACAATGGGTGTACCGGTCAACCTGTTGAAGGGTCCAGGGGATACGATCAGTACCGGGCGCGTACCTCGCTGTTCGTGTCCGGCGGTCGGATCGAGGCTGGCTACCCAGATATCGCCGCGCTCCACTACAATAGCTCGTTACCGACCGGTTCGGATTCCAGCCAATCGCGGTCCTCTTCCGGCAATTCGGTGCGCTCCTCGCACTGCGCCAGCAGTTCGTCGAGCGAATACCAGGGACGCGATGCGGGCTCGACAATCAGGCGCCCGTCCGCTATGCCGATATCCACCCTGGCTCCAGCCCTGAGCTTCAGCAGATCGAGAAGCGCCGGCGGCACTGCAAGCATGATGGAACCGCCAACCTTTCGCAGGTGTGTTGTATGCATGAAAGCCTCCAAGGTTATATAAACATATAACAAGCCGCAGTTCGCAACACAAGCTCCATTGAACCTCTTCAAGACGGGAGACCCATCGCAAGCGACTCTCGCAGGCTGACAAGTCGGCCACTTCAGGAACTGGCAAATGCCGTGACAACTCTCATCATTGCGTAATGCCCATTATGGGCATTAAACTACTCAAAGTGGGTATACTAACAATGGCACCATCAACGCGCGCGGCCCGCCGCAAGACGGCCAGGGCGAATGGTTTGCCTACCAGCCTCGCCGATGCGCTATTCACCACCACCCAGCAGCGCGTTCTGTCGCTTCTTTTCGGTCAGCCATCGCGCAGTTTCTACGCCAGCGAATTGATCAAGTTGACCGGCTCGGGCTCCGGCGCCGTCCAGCGCGAACTCAAACGCCTTGCATCGAGCGGACTGGCCACGGTGACCCGTATCGGCAACCAGAAGCACTATCAGGCCAACCCCGATTCGCCGGTCTTCGGGGAATTGTGCGGTCTGGTACTAAAGACCATTGCAGTGGCCGAACCGATCCGAGACGCCCTGGAGCCGCTCGCCGACAGGATTTCGCTGGCCCTGGTTTACGGATCGGTGGCAAAAGGCGCCGATCGGGCGTCCAGTGACATCGATCTTCTTGTCGTCGCGGACCGGGTAACGCTTGAAGAACTGTATTCGGCGCTTGTGCCGGCAGAAGCGGGTCTCGACCGCAGGATAAATCCCGCCTTGTATACATCGAGGGAATTTGCCGAGAGAAAAGCCGCCGGGAACGCTTTCCTGACTCGCGTGCTCGCCGGCGAGTACATGGTGTTGATCGGGAACGAAATTGAACCGCCAGCCCCTCGATAACCTGACCCGAACAGGCAGGCTGACGGCCGAGGTTGGAGCGGAGGCCGAGATCAGGGGCCTGTTGCGATCGGGCATGCGCCGACTGGGCGACGCGGAGCGCGTGGAACGGCTGATGATGCCGTAGCAATGGAGGTTGTCTGTGTCGCTGGATAATGGAAGACAGGTACGCTTGCATTCGTTCATCGTCTTGAGAGCGCCATCGGAGACGCTGCAACAGCCAAGGAATACACGGCATGAGATTGCTGCATTACCTTGAAATCCAGAACTTCAAACGCTTTGGCGACAAGCAGCGCATCGAACTGGATCACCCGGCCGTGCTCATCGGCCCCAACAATTGTGGGAAGACAACAGCCATCCAGGCGATCATGTTCTGGTCGCAGGCCGTCAAGACTTGGTATGACAGCAAGGGTAAGGCGCCGCCGAAACGACGCACGTCGACATCGCTGAACCGGCTGAACATCGTTTTGGTCCCGGTACGGCGCACTCGCCATTACTGGCACAACACAAACGTTCGGAAGGGGAACAAGGACATTCCGCTGGTTGTCACCGTCGGCGTGTTGCATGGAAAGACGGTGGAACCGGTCACCATGAAGTTTCGCAATCAGGGTGAGGACCTGGTCTACTGCACGCCCGGCGAGAAGACACTGGAGAAGCCCGAAGTCATCGAAACCGCTACGCGCCTCGGCATCGAGTTGCTTTGCTCTATGTCGGGTCTGGATACCGAGGAGCCCATCCTTCAGCCCGGCCGCATCGACGTGTTGCTGGGACAGGGACAGACGGCGCAGGTGCTCCGCAATCTGTGCCTGATTGTCTATCGCCAGAACCCGGAGGACTGGAACCGGACCGCCGACCTGATTCGACGCCTGTTCAGCGTGAGCATTGGCAACCCCCAGGAAACCACCCGCGGCGGGATCGATCTCTTCTACCGCCAGAACAACGTGAAAGAGCGTCTCGACGTTGCGCTTGCCGGGCGTGGTCTACAGCAGATGCTCTTGATCTTCGCCTATCTCTATTCCCACCATCGCAGCGTGCTCCTTATCGACGAGCCGGACGCGCATCTTGAAATCCTGCGCCAGAAGCAGGTGTACGTGCTGCTCCGGGAAATTGCCGCGGAGAACGAGTCGCAGGTGGTCCTGGTGACCCATTCCGAGGTCATTCTCCACGAAGCGCTGGACAATAGTCTCACGCTCTTGTTGGGAGGACAGGCGGACGATCTCGCGGCCAAGACTGATATTCGCAACGCGCTCAAGCACTATGGCGCGGAGCACTACGTCCGGGCTCGGCAGCGGGGCTATGTGCTGTACGTCGAGGGCGGAACCGATCTGGACATTCTACGGGCGCTGGCGCACCGTCTTGGCCATCCGGTGGCGGATGATTGGGATGAGCGTATCAATGTCTATTGCGTGCAGGACAATTTCCCGGATTCGGGCCTCGATTCCGAACTTGCGCGAGTGGAAAGCGGTTTTGGCATGACACCTCAAGAGCACTTTTTCGCGCTGCGCGAAATTGCGCCAGGGCTGAAAGGACTGGCGATTCTCGATAACGACGGTAGAGGGCGAGAGGATTCTGATGAGGGTGGGCTCCACATTGCCTATTGGGCTCGCTACGAAGGCGAGAATTACTTTGTAACCCCCGACGTGCTCCGCCGTTCCGCAGGACACGCGTACGGGGATATGCCGTTATTCGGTCAGTTCGAAAGCGAGATCGCCGAGGTCTTCGATGGCTTGACCCTGGAGCGTGTCTTTGCCGGCAACGCCCGGGACTTCGCCACCTGGCAAGGGCTGGAATCCGATGCCGCACGGCTGTTGTGGGAGGCGAGAACCGAGAGAGTCAAGCTCAGCGACTTCGCCGAGGAGTTTTTCCGCCGCCTGGCGGATCGGCTCGGTCACGCCATGCTGCTGCGCAAGGGCGAGTTGCACCGCCTCATCGAATTTGTCGATCCCTCGACGATTCCGGACGAGGTCGCGGAAAAACTCGATTTGTTGGCGGCTCTCTTCGCCGGCGCCAATCCCGGAGAGGAATCGTAATGGGCGGGCACCGAACTCCGCCGTCTCAGGTCCGGACGCTGGTAGCAGGGCCGCATTTTTGGTATTTTGTAATACCGTCTTGAAGCAGCAACCTCCAAGGGTTCACGACTGTCCTGCCGGGACAACTCCCGACCTCTTGGCGGGTCACCACGGGCGGGCCATGACGCGATTCATATTTATCACCGGGGGCGTGGTCTCGTCACTCGGTAAAGGCATCACTTCCGCGTCTCTCGGCGCCATCCTCGAAGCCCGCGGTCTGCACGTGCGGATGATCAAGCTGGACCCGTATATCAACGTGGACCCCGGCACCATGAGCCCGTTTCAGCACGGCGAGGTCTTCGTGACCGAGGACGGCACGGAGACGGACCTGGACCTCGGGCACTACGAGCGCTTCGTCAGCAGCAAGACCGGCAGCTACAGCAACTTCACCACCGGGCGGATCTACAGCGAGGTGATCGCCAAGGAACGGCGCGGCGATTACCTCGGCGCCACCGTGCAGGTCATTCCGCACATCACCGACGAGATCAAGGAAAGCGTCCTGCGCGGCGCCGGCGGCGCGGATATCTGCATGGTGGAAATCGGCGGCACGGTGGGCGATATCGAATCGCTGCCGTTCATGGAGGCGATCCGCCAGTTGGGCGTCGAGCTGGGCCGCGAGCGCGCGGCCTACCTGCACCTGACGCTGGTGCCCTACATCGCGGCGTCATCGGAAATCAAGACCAAGCCCACCCAGCACTCCGTGAAGGAATTGCGCTCCATCGGCATCCAGCCGGACATTCTCGTGTGCCGGTCGGAACAGCCCCTGCCGGACGAGCAGCGCGCCAAGATCGCGCTGTTCACCAATGTCGAGGAGCGGGCCGTGATCTCCGCGGTGGATGTGGATAATCTCTACAAGATCCCGCTGATGCTCAACGAGCAGCACCTGGACGATATCGTCGTCGACAAGCTGAGGCTCGACGTTCCCCCGGCGAATCTGTCCAAGTGGGAATCCGTCGTGGATGCCCATGCCAATCCGGAGTCCGAGATCGAGATCGCCATGGTCGGCAAGTACATGGACATTCGCGACTCCTATATCTCGCTGACCGAGGCCCTGTCGCACGCGGGAATCCAGACCCGCACGCGCGTCAGGATTCGCTATGTGGAGTCCGAGGAACTCGAAGCCGATGGAATCGGACGGTTGCGCACGGCCGACGCCATTCTGGTCCCCGGAGGTTTCGGCGACCGCGGCATCGAGGGCAAGATCTCCGCGGTGAAGCTGGCGCGGGAGAAAGAGATTCCCTACCTGGGGATCTGCCTGGGACTGCAGGTCGCGGTGATCGAGTACGCACGCAACGTGGCGGGTCTCGCCGGCGCCCATTCCACGGAGTTTCTGCCTGACACTCCGGATCCCGTCATCGCCCTGATCACCGAGTGGCAGGACCGCAGCGGCTTGATCGAGGAGCGCACCGAGGATTCGGAAATGGGCGGCACCATGCGGCTCGGCGCGCAAACCTGCCACATCGCCCCGGGCAGCCTGGCCCGTGAAGTCTACGGCCGGGACACGGTCTACGAGCGCCACCGCCACCGTTACGAGTTCAACAACAATTATTTCGAGTTGCTGGCCGGCAAGGGGCTGGTGTTTTGCGGCCGGTCCGACGACGACCTTGCGGAAATGATCGAACTGCCCGGGCATCCGTGGTTTCTGGCCTGCCAGTTCCACCCCGAGTTCACCTCCAACCCCCTCGACGGGCACCCGCTGTTCGCCAGTTTCGTGACCGCGGCGCGTTCCTGCCAGGGACTGAGGCTGCCGCGCGTGGCCCGCGCATGAAGCTGGCCGGATTCGAAGCCGGCAATAGCGCGCCGTTCTTCCTGATCTCCGGTCCCTGCGTCATCGAGGGCGAATCGTTCGTCGTCGACGCCGCGGGGAAGCTGGCGGAGATCGCCGCGACGCTTCGGATCCCGTTCATCTTCAAGTCCTCCTTCGACAAGGCCAACCGCTCGTCCATCGGCAGCTTTCGGGGACTGGGGATGGAGCAGGGGCTGCGGGCGCTGGACGCGGTCAGGCGGCAGGTCGGCGTCCCCGTGCTCACCGACGTTCACGAGGACACGCCTCTGGCGGAGGTGGCGGCCGTGGTCGATGTGCTGCAGACGCCCGCGATGCTTTGCCGCCAGACCAACTTCATCGTCTCGGTGGCGTCCTGCGGGCGCCCGGTGAATATCAAGAAGGGGCAGTTCCTGTCGCCCTGGGAGATGACCAACGTGGTCGAGAAGGCCCGTTCCACCGGCAACGGGGACATCTTGGTGTGCGAACGGGGCTACATGTTCGGCTACAACAACCTGGTGTCGGACATGCGCTCGCTGGTCCTGATGCGCGAGACCGGCTGCCCGGTGGTCTTCGACGCGGGACATTCGGTCCAGTACCCGGGGGCGCGGGGGCATGCTTCGGGCGGGGAGCGGGCCTTCATTCCTCCGCTGGCCCGCGCGGCCGTCGCCACGGGTGTCGCGGGGCTGTTCCTGGAGTCGCACCCGAATCCGGACGAGGCGAAGAGCGACGGGCCCAACGCCTGGCCGCTGGACAGGATGGCGGAGTTGCTGACCCGCCTCAAGGCCATCGACGAGGCCGTCAAGAACGGCGCGCTGGAAGAGCAGCGGGTCTGAGGATCGCAAGGGAGCAGCGATGAGTCGAATCAAGGACGTTCAGGGGCTTGAGATTCTCGATTCCCGGGGATTTCCCACGGTGGAGGCCGTGGTCGTTCTCGAGTCGGGCGCGCGGGGACGGGCGGCGGTCCCGTCCGGGGCCTCCACCGGCTCCCGCGAGGCGGTGGAACTGCGCGACGGCGACCGGACGCGGTACGCCGGCAAGGGCGTGAGCCGGGCGGTGGCGGCGGTCAACGGAGAAATTCGCGATGCCGCGGCGGGCATGGAGGCGAGCGGCCAGGAGGCGCTGGACCATGCGCTGATCGAGCTGGACGGCACGCCGAACAAGGCGCGGCTGGGTGCCAATGCGATCCTCGCGGTCTCGCTGGCCAATGCGAAGGCCCATGCGGCGGAGCAGGGCAAGCCGCTGTACCGGTCGCTTGCCGAGCGGGACGAGTACATCATGCCGGTGCCGATGATGAACATCATCAACGGCGGCGCACACGCCAACAACAGCGTGGACATCCAGGAGTTCATGATCCTGCCGGTCGGGGCGCCGGGCTTTTCGGAGAGCCTGCGCTACGGCGCCGAGATATTTCACAGCCTCAAGCGCGTCCTTGAGGGCCGTGGGCTGAATACCGCGGTGGGCGATGAAGGCGGTTTCGCTCCCGATCTCGAGTCCAACGAGGCGGCGCTCGGCGCCATCGCCGAAGCGGTGGAGGAGGCCGGCTACACGCTGGGCCGCGAAATCTTTCTGGGCCTGGATGTGGCCAGTACGGAATTCTGCACCGACGGTGCCTATCGCCTGGAATCGGAGGGGAGGCAGTTCACATCGGCCGAATTCTCGGGCTATCTGGAGGATCTCGTGGCCCGCTACCCGATCATCTCCGTCGAAGACGGCATGGCCGAGGACGATTGGTCCGGCTGGTCGTATCACAGCGGGCGGTTGCGGGGCCGGCTGCAGCTTGTGGGTGACGACCTGTTCGTGACCAATACGGAAATTCTGAGTGCCGGGATCGACAAGCAGATCGCCAACAGCATCCTGATCAAGCCGAATCAGATCGGCACGCTGACCGAGACGGCCGCGGCAATCGACATGGCTTGCGCGGCCGGCTACACGGCGGTGGTTTCCCACCGCTCCGGCGAGACCGAAGACACCACGATCGCGGACATTGCCGTCGCCACGGCGGCCACGCAGATCAAGACGGGTTCGTTGAGCCGCTCCGACCGCATCGCCAAGTACAATCGGTTGCTGCGGATAGAGGCTGAACTGGGCGAGCGCGCCGTGTTCGCGGGCGCCGATGCGTTCCCGATGAGCTTGTAGCGGCGGGACTTCACCTTCAGGCTCATGTCTCGTTGGACAACTCTGGACTTTTACCGCGGGCCGACAAAAAGGTACCATTGATCATCCGGGATAGGAGCGTTGCATCAACCATGCGAATCCTGCTGCTTCTGTTGGTAATCTGCCTGGGCCTCGTGCAGGTTCGTCTCTGGTCTCCCGACAACGGCTTGCGCGAAGTGTGGCGGCTGAAAGACCTGATCGCCGAGCGCACTCTGGAAAACCGCGAACTGGCTGCGCGCAATGCCGCGCTGGAGGGCGAGGTCCAGGATCTCAAGCAGGGGCTGGCCGCGGCTGAGGAGCGCGCGCGCGCGGACCTGGGGATGATTGCCGAAGGCGAGACCTTCTACCAGATTACCGTTCTGCCCTCCGCGGCGACCGCGGCGTCCACGCCAATCGCGCCATCCGCGGCGACCACGGCATCCGCGGCGTCCACGTCAATCGCGGCATCTGCGGCACCCTCGTCATCCGCGGCATCCACGGCGCCATAGGTGAATTCAGCGCCTCCGGCGAAGCAATACGTAGACTGCGCCGGAACCGCCGTCGCGGGCGCGGGCGGATACGAAAGCCAGAACCTCCTCCCATTGGGCCAGCCAGTGCTGCACGCGCGTCTTGAGCACCGGGCCGCGGGGTCCCGATCGCAGACCCTTGCCGTGAATCACCCGAACGCACCCCAGGCCGCGCGCCGCCGATTCGACGATGAATACCCGCAATTGCGTTCGGGCCTGGGCTGCTGTGAGTCCGTGCAGATCCGTCTCGTCCCCGATGCGGAAGCGGCCCCGGCGCAATCGGCGAAACGTCCGTTCCGGCAGGCTCTCGCGCCGGTATGACACCTCTTCGCCAAGTTGTTCGAGGGCGTCGGGCAGGTCGTCGGATCCCATCAGGCTTTCGCGCAGCACTTCCCGCCGGGCGGTTCGCGTCATCGCGGCGGTCGCCGGCCGCGAACGCCGGCCCGGGGCGCGCTCCTCGTACTTCAGGCGCCTCACCCCGCGCATGGCGCGCGCAAAGGCTTCCTTGTCGCTGCCGACAGTCAAGTCATCGCTCCGCCGGACCCTGATGCTGCATCAACCCGATACGGCATTATCCAGTATAGTGGCCCCGGAACTGCCGAATCCAGGAATCCTGACCCACGGAAACCTCCGGGCATGGGAGCCGAATCCTTGAACGATTTGTGGAGCGTGCCGCAGTGAGACACGGTCGAGAGGTCCGTGGAGTCGGCATGACGTCGTTGCGTACCCGGGACCGCCTGATTCGGCGCCTGAGAAGCGAAGGCATCGCCAACGAAGCGGTGCTGGACCGGATCCGCGAGGTGCCGAGGCACCTGTTCGTCGACGAGGCGCTGGCCAGCCGCGCCTACGAGGATACCGCGCTTCCCATCGGGCTTGGCCAGACCATCTCCCAGCCGTACATTGTCGCCCTGATGACGGAGGCGCTCGTTCGCGGCCTGGCGCCGGGACAGAAGCTCCGGCGGGTTCTGGAAATCGGCACCGGCTGCGGCTACCAGACGGCTGTTGCGGCACCCTTCGCGCAGCACATTTTCAGCATGGAGCGGCTGCTTTCGCTATTAAGGCGGGCCCAGGAGCAGCTCAGGGATCTCGGGGTCGGCAATGTCTCGCTGCGCCACGGCGACGGCCTCGGTGGCTGGAAGGCGCAGGCCCCGTTCCAGGGAATCATCGTCACCGCCGCGCCCGCTGACGTTCCCGGGGAGTTGCTCGAGCAGCTTGACGAAGGCGGGCGCCTGGTCATCCCCATCGGCGCCCGCGGCGGGCAGCGCCTGCAAAGCATCACCCGGACCGCCGACGGATTCCGGCGCGAAACCCTCGGCGCCGTGAGCTTCGTGCCGCTCCTGCCCGGTACCTGCAATTGAGCCTTTTCTCCGGCCTTTACGACAGAGCGTTGCGGTGGGCGCGGCATCGCCATGCGGAACGCTACCTGGCAGGACTCAGTTTTGCGGAATCGTCGTTCTTTCCGATTCCCCCGGAGGCGATCCTGGTGCCCATGACGCTCGCCGAACCCCGCAATGCCTGGCGCCTTGCGTCGGTGACCACCGCGGCATCCGTTCTGGGCGGCGCGGCCGGCTATGCGATCGGCTGGTTCGCCGCGGACGCCGTCGAGCCGGCGCTGAGATCAGTGGGGTATTGGGAAGGGTATCTCCTGGCGATCGAGTGGTTTGCCGCCTGGGGATTTCTGACGGTGCTCGGGGCCGGGTTTTCGCCGGTGCCCTACAAGATATTCACCATTGCGGCGGGCGCGCTTCACATGCTCTTCCCGCTGTTCGTGCTGGCGTCCCTGGCCGGCCGCGGCGCCCGCTTCTTTCTGGTCGCCGGTCTGATACGCTGGGGCGGACGGCCCATGGAGCAAAAGCTGCGCCGGCACGTGGACCTCGCGGGGTGGATTTCGATAGCCTTGCTGGTGGTGATGTACCTCGTTCTTCGCTAGGGGGCCCAATGTCGATCCGACGTACATTCCGGCTGCTTGCGACCGCGCTCCTGGCGGCGGCGTGCACGCCAACGCTGGTCGATTTCGCGCCTCGCGTCCACGTGGTGCAGTCGGGGGAAACGCTGTTCTCCATCGCGTGGCGCTATGAGCTCGATGTACGCGAACTCGTGCTCTGGAACGAGCTGGACAATCCCGACCTGATACTGGTCGGTCAGCGGCTGTTCCTGACGCCGGGGGGGTCGGCGGAGTCCCGGGCGGCGAATGCCGGTCAGGCGTCGGTAGCCTCGCCGGCGAGTTCTGGCGCGACAGGTTCCGCGCAGGACGAAACCCGGCAACCCGTCACGGCGTCGCCGGTGGCAACCGCCGATTCCGACGACGGAAGGGCCGAGAGCTCCGCGAACGGGGGGCAGACGGCCACGCAGGGGCCGGGGCAGGTTGCCTCAACGTCTGTCCCGGCGCCCGGGCCGGCTGCCTCGACACCCGTGCGCATCCCCGTGCCGACACCTTCCCCACCGCCGGCGCCAGCCCGCACGGCCGCCAGTTCGATGGGCGCCGCGCCGGCAAGCTCGGAACCGCCCGCGGCCTCGCGTCCGCCACCGCCGCCGCCCGCACCGCCGCCATCCCTTGCCGTGCTACCCGCCCCGACATGGCAATGGCCGATACGGGGGGCCGTCGTTAGTCCCTACGGCGCCGCGCAAGGCACCGGAAGCGGAATCGGCATCGGCGGGCGACTCGGTGCGGACATCCGGGCTTCGGCGGCCGGGCAGGTGGTCTACGCCGGCGACGGCCTGGCGGCTTACGGGAATCTCATCATCATCAAGCACAACGACACGTTCCTGAGCGCTTACGGACACAACGATGCGCTGGTAGTCGGGGAGGGCGACGCGGTGCGGCAGGGCGACGTGATCGCCAGGATGGGTATGGGCCCCGAACGCCGGCCACAGGTGCACTTCGAGATTCGCCGCAACGGCACGCCGGTGGATCCCCTTGGGTACCTGCCCAACTGACGGCTGGCCGTCGGTGGCACGAGCCCGGCGCAGGCTTGCATGGAACTAAATTCAGACTCCTGTTATTTCAATAGGTTACGTTGGCGCCATTTAACATAATGCGATTCTCCCGCGTCGCGTGCGCGGAAAAGTTCCCTGCGCGTCAGCGCAGCGAGCCCGCTGCGAAAACTCCTAGGGAATGAACAACGCCGCGACCACGGAACGCCCCTCATGCAGCAGGACGTTGTATGTCCTGCAGGCAGCAGGCGTGCTCATGATCTCAAGGCCCACGCCGCGCTGCGCCATGAGGCCCATCAGATCGAGCTTCGGTCTCAGCAGCGCTTCCCCGGTGCCCAGGATGACGATATCCGGTTCCGAAGCCAGCGCCGGTTCCAGGTCGCCGGGCGCCAGATTCTCGGGAGCTGGCGGTTGCCAGTCGCGTACGATCCGGTCGGCGGAAACGATGAAGTGGGTGCGGATCCAGTCATCCGCGATTCTCACGCCACCTCGTTGCCAGGCGGCGACATGGTGCGTGTCCGTGGTTTCCCTGGTGAACTTGATGATCCGCTCCGTTGGCGCGCTCCGGGCGATTATACGCGGCCCCGGGGCGCCTCGAGTGCGCCATGGCGAGCGAGACAAGTCCCACGTGCCGCGGCGCGGACCGGTCGGCGAATGAGTCCCGGGATCGTAGAGCGGCCGCCGATACCCGGGTCCGGGGAATGGGCATGGCCCGAGCGGACCCACCGGGTCATACGCCAGGTGTTTTCCCGGCGAATGATCCGTTCACCCGGGGAGATCGATCTCGCGCTGAAGAACCTGCGCCCGGTGGGCGAGTTCGACGAGCTGGAGGCCGGCGTCGACCTGTTGCTGCGCCATCGGCAGGGGCGCGTGGTGATCGCGGGGGATTTCGACGCCGACGGCGCGACCGGCGCGGCGCTCCTGAGCCTGTGCCTGCGGGATTTCGGCTTCGAGTCCGTCGAGGTGTTCATTCCCGACCGTTTCGAACTGGGCTACGGCCTGACGCCGGAGGCGGTGGAGATGATCGGGCGGCTCGACCCGAGCCTGGTCGTGACGGTCGACAACGGTATCACCAGCGTGGCGGGGGTCTCGGCGGCGAGGGACTGCGGTATCGATGTGCTGATCACCGATCATCACCTGCCGGGCCCCCAGTTGCCGCGCGCAAACGCCATCGTCAACCCGAACGTTGGCGGGAGTTCCTTCGGCGGCAAGAGCCTGGCCGGCGTCGGCGTCGCTTTCTATCTCATGGCGGCGTTGGGCAAACGGTTGAACATGGCGGGGCGGGTCGCCCGGTACCTCGACCTGGTGGCCATCGGCACGATGGCCGACATGGTCAGGCTCGATCGAAGCAACCGCATTCTGATCGAACAGGGCCTTGCACGAATCCGGGCCGGTCGTTGCCGGCCGGGGGTGCTCGCTCTGTGCCAGGTGGCGAAAGTCTCTCACGACGCCACCACCGCCAGCCGCCTGGCCTACCAGGTCGCGCCGCGTCTGAACGCTGCGGGGCGTCTCGAGGACATGAGGGTGGGCGTTCGCTGCCTGATGACCGAATCCGCGGAGGTGGCGCTGGGACTTGCCGGCCGCTTGAACGAACTCAACCTGGAACGCCGCGCGATCGGGGCGCGGATGGATGCCGAAGCGCTCGAACATCTGAACGACGAAATCCTCGTCGACAGCCGGGCCCTGCCTCCGGTGGTCTGCCTGTTCCGGGACAACTGGCATGAAGGGCTGGTGGGCCTTGTCGCGTCGCGGATCAAGAAACAATTCCATCGCCCGGCGTTCGCCTTTGCGCCCAGCGACAACGGGGGGGCGCTCAAGGGTTCGGGCCGTTCGGTGCGCGGATTTCACCTGCGCGACGCGCTGGTGGATGTCGATGCGGCAAGCCCGGGCCTCATGTCCCGATTCGGCGGGCACGCGATGGCCGCGGGCCTGACGCTTCGCAGGGAGGGGTTCGAAGAGTTTCGCGCCGCCATGGAAGCGCTGGGTGCGGAACGTCTTGGGCCCGAGCATTTCTCCGAACGGATCTTCACGGACGGGGAACTTCGGAGCGATGATCTGACTGTCGAGGTCGCGACCCTGCTGAGGGACGCCGGCCCCTGGGGCCAGGGATTCCCGGAGCCTTTGTTCGAGGGCACGTTTCGGCTGATCCGTCAGCGACCGGTGGCGGATGCGCACCTGAAAATGAAGGTGGCTCCAAAGGGCGGCGGGGTGCCGCTGGATGCCATCGCGTTCAACCGGGAACCGGGCGACTGGAGGCCGGGCGATCGATTGCGGTTCGCGTACCGGCTGGACGTCAACGACTACTACGCCACCCCGTCCGTCCAGTTGATCGTGGAGCACTTGCAGCCAATCGGTTCATAGAGCGTGCCGGCGAACCCGTCCGATGAACGGGTTTGGCGAGGACGCGCCAGCGCCGCCGAACGTGTTGGGCCGCGCGGCGGTGGACGTGAGTTTTCTGGCGGGGCTGCTAGCGCACGGTCGGCTTGCTGCGACCTCGCGACCGCTCAGGGCCATCTTGGGGCAGGTCCTTCCTCGGGTTGGCCACAGTCCGTGGCACTGGCCGAGTTTGCAGTATGCAGGCTCTCAGATCGTCCGACCAGCGATGACCTTCTGTGTAGACCTTTTGCACGGCCCCGCTGACTGTTCGGAATTGCAGCGCGGGCAATACCCCCTCGGCGCTGTTGTCGTAGACATACCCGCGATCCACTTCCGGAAGGATCTCGCGCAGGTTTCGCAGAGACTTGTCGAACCGGGTGATGATCTTCGCGATGGGCACGTCGTGCCCGCCATCGCGCACCCGATCCGTAATGCGGGCCGCATTGATGGAGGGGTCGTCCGTGCTGACGTAGAACAGGCGCACGAAGAATCCCCGATCGCTGGCCCTTCGGACAAACGAGAGTTTGTTCTCGGTCGAGAAGACCGTCTCAAATGCCAGTGACCGCCCGCCCGCCAGGCAGCCCTCGCGGATACTTTCCGCATGTCGCGCGGCCTGTAGCACCGCCTCCGGGGAGTTCCAGTCGCCGAAACGGTCCTGGGCGATTTCGTCCGGGTTGACATACACACAGCCTTCGAGCCACCGGTGGCGCAGGATGGCCTGAGTGAGGGAGGTTTTGCCGGCGCCGTTTGGCCCCGCCACGACGATGAGAACAGGTCGCCGGGAGTGGGTATCGCCCTGGAGCTTAGCGAGCGAGGGCATGGTTGCCGGCATTCGCCGCCGACCCGCCCGCGCGCCCCTGGACGGCACGGTCCACACGCCGCTGAAACGCGGCCCGCACTCGCTGTTTTCTCGCGCACACGTCGTCCTGCACGGACAACATCAGGGCGTGCAGCTCCTCGTCCGTGGGTTCCACGTCCGGGTCAGTCAAATCGACTCGGGGCACGTTGCGCATGGAGACTATTTTACCCGACCCGGGCACCGGTCGCCGTCCCGGCCACGCTCAACCGGACTCTCGTTGGCGTTCGGGAGGGCGGAGGATATTCAGGCGGGGGAGGGCGTGCCGCTCGCGGCGGTGGAAGCTGCGATCCGACTGGATTTTGGCGCTCGGCGTCGGAGCGAACACCGAGCGCGCCGTCAGCGCGAGATGCAAGGCGCGCAATGCAATGGAGACGTTGGATGCGTCCGGCCGAGGCAATCAGCCGAAGACTTCAGGCCCCTGGCACAGTTCCCTGGGCTGTAGAATGACATCGTTGATGAACGGCAACCGTACCGGTCACGGCAGGAGTTGCCGGGGAAGCCGTTTGTCTGTATCGACACATGGCGGTTACAGGTAGGGATGCGTCCCGGCGTGGCCGGGGCGAGGAATGTTACGCTGTCAGTAACGTTCGCTAGGAGTTTTCGCAGCGGGCCCGCTGCGCTGACGCGCAGGGAACTTTGTCCACGCACGCGACGCGGGAGCGTCGCATTATGTTAAATGGCGCCAACGTAACCTATTGAAATAACAGGAGTCTGAATTTAGTTCCATGCAAGCTTGCGCCGTAGGAATTCGCGAAAGCGAAAATTCGCCATCGCCGTCCCTTCGGTCGATCGATCGGGGAGAATATCGGGTCATATTTGACGAAATCGAGCGGTCGAAGGGACGGATGAGGGCGGATTTGCAGCCGTGAATTCCTACGGCGCAAGCTCCCAGGGACCTCTTGGCCCAAGCTCGACTTCTCGCTGAGAAAGACCCGAGCGCCTCAGGCGGGCGAGTCATCGTCGGGCCGTAGCTGCCTCCTGCTACGCGCTTTTCCACCGGAGCGTGCTTGAATGGCGTGCGAAAAGGCCCCATCTACACTTCAACACACACAATTGTTTTCTGCGAGAGGGAACGCGTATGTGCGATGCCCGCCCAAGCGTCTGGCTGAACGGGGGATGCGCGAAGGGGCCTGCGCCCACCGGCCGGGCGATTTGGGCCGCGACCAGGTGGGCGACCTCGTTCGAGCACTAAACGAACGTCGTCGCTCATATCCTCATCGAACGAACGATCATACTCGCCCGCCATCCCTGGCGGGCTCGAATCGGGGCGCGGCGCTCCTGGCCATCCATGGCGCCGCGCCGCGCCCACGACGCGCGCAAGGGCTGTCGGCGAACCACCTCGCGATGGGCTTCGGTGCGATATCCGCGCCGGGATTGCGCTATCATTCGCCGCCAATCCTCCCCCGGACGACAACGCATGGAACTCGGCCAGATCGGCTTGAAGATCGACGAACTGAAGGGACGCTGCGGCGCCCTCAGGGGGTATCTTTGACTATGACGCGAAGCGGGAGCGCCTCGCCGAGGTCGAGCGCGCGCTGGAAGATCCGGATGTCTGGGCCGATCCGCAGCGGGCCCAGTCGCTGGGCAAGGAACGGGCCGGGCTGCAGTCCGCGCTGAGCGCGCTGGACCGCATCGCCCGGGCGCTGGACGAGGCGGAGGAACTGCAGGTCCTGGCGGAATCCGAAGACGACGAAGAAACCCTTCGCGTCGTCGCCGATGAAGTGTCCTCCACCCAGCGCCAGGTCGAGCGACTCGAGTTCCGGCGCATGTTTTCCGGAGAAATGGACGCCCACAACGCGTACCTGGACGTGCAGGCGGGATCCGGCGGAACCGAGGCCCAGGACTGGACCGAGATGCTGCTCAGGATGTACCTGCGCTGGGCCGAGAGCCGCGGCTTCGCCAGCGAGGTCCTGGAAGTCTCGCCCGGTGAAGTCGCGGGCATCAAGAGCGCGAGCGTGCTGTTTCAGGGCGATCATGCCTACGGCTGGCTGCGGACCGAAACCGGCGTTCACCGGCTGGTGCGCAAATCGCCCTTCGACGCCGGGCACCGCCGCCACACATCGTTCGCCGCGGTCTTCGTGTCGCCGGAAATCGAGGACGACGTGGACATCGAGATCAACCCCGCCGACTTGAGGGTCGACGTCTACAGGGCAAGCGGCGCCGGGGGACAACACGTCAACAAGACCGAGTCCGCGGTGCGAATCACCCATATGCCCAGCGGGATCGTGGTTCAGTGCCAGAATGACCGCTCGCAACACAAGAACCGCTCCACGGCGATGGGGCAACTGCGCGCGAAGCTCTATGAGCAGGAGCAACTACGGCGCCGGGAAGAGGCGGAATCCCGGGAGCAGGGCAAGGCCGATATCGGCTGGGGAAACCAGATCCGCTCCTATGTGCTGGACCAGTCCAGGATCAAGGATCTTCGTACCGGGGTTGAAAGCGGCAACACAGGCGCGATACTGGACGGCGCCATCGACGCATTTCTGGAGGAAAGCCTGAAGCAGGGCCTGTAGCAAGCGATGGACGAATCCACGTCAAGCGCCCGCCCGCCCGAGAACCGGCTGATCGCCGAACGGCGCGAGAAGCTGCGCCGGTTGCGCGGCGACGGCGAGGCGTATCCAAACGACTTCCGCCGCAACGCGCTGGCGGACTCGCTGCAAGCGGAGTTTTCGGGCCACACCGGGGAGTCGCTGGAGGCGGAGTCCGTTCGGGTGTCCGTGGCCGGGCGGATGATGAGCAAACGGGTGATGGGCAAGGCGAGCTTCTGCCACTTGCAGGACCGGTCGGGCCGAATCCAGTTGTTCGTCGAGCGCGACCGGGTTTCGACCGAAACCTACCAGGCCTTCAAGTCGTGGGATGTGGGCGACATCGTGGGCGCCGACGGGAACCTGTTCAAGACCCGCACCGGCGAACTCTCGGTACGGGTGGAGGAGTTGCGGCTGCTGGTGAAGTCGCTTCGGCCGCTGCCGGAGAAGTGGCGCGGCATCGCCGATCGGGAACTCAAGCTCAGGCGCCGTTACGTGGACTTGCTGATGAGCGGAAAAACCCGCCGGGTGTTCGAGATTCGAACGCGAACGGTGCGGTTTGTCCGCCGGTTCCTCGACGCGCTGGATTTCGCCGAGGTGGAGACCCCGATGATGCACCCCATCCCCGGCGGTGCCATCGCCCGGCCGTTCGCGACGCATCACAACGCGCTGGACGTTTCGTTGTACCTGCGAATCGCCCCGGAACTCTATCTGAAGCGGCTCCTGGTGGGCGGGCTGGACCGCGTCTACGAGATCAACCGCTGCTTCCGCAACGAAGGGATTTCCACGCAGCACAACCCCGAGTTCACCATGCTGGAGCTGTACCAGGCCTACGCCGCATGCGAAGACCTCATGGACCTGACCCAGACGTTGGTGAGGGAGGCTGCCAGGACCCTGCTGGAAACCGCGAAGATCGAATACCAGGGCCGGACCTTCGACCTGGGCGGCCCGTTCGAAGTGCTGACCGTGGAAGAAGCCCTGGGCCGCCACAATCCGGACCTCGCCGGCGATCTGAGGGACCCGGACCGGTTGCGCGAGGCCTGCGACCGGGCCGGCATCGGTTTCCGGCCCGAAGACGGCGCCGGCAAGCTGCAGATGGAGTTGTTCGAGAAGACTGTGGAGAAGCGCCTGGAAGGTCCGGTCTTCATCACCCGGTACCCCGCCGAAGTCTCGCCGCTGGCGCGGCGCAACGACAATGATCCGTTCGTCACCGACCGGTTCGAACTGTTCATCGCTGGACGCGAACTGGCCAACGGCTTCTCGGAACTGAACGACCCGGAGGACCAGGCCGAGCGTTTCCGGCAGCAGGCCCGGGCCAAGTCCCTGGGCGACGAGGAAGCGATGTACTTCGACGGCGACTACATCCGTGCCCTGGAGTACGGCATGCCGCCTGCCGCCGGGCTTGGCGTGGGCATCGACCGGCTGGTCATGCTGCTCACGGATTCGCCCTCCATTCGCGACGTCATACTCTTCCCTCACCTCAAGCCCGAGGCAAAATGAGCAATCGATGGATTGCGGCGGCGGCGGGCCTCGTCGTAGCCGGCCCGATGTCCGGCGCGTCATCGGCCCAGCAGGCAGGTTCGGCCGTCGATACCCTGAAGTCCGTCCGCATGGCGCGGGCGGACACGCCGCCTGTAATCGACGGCCGCCTCGACGACGCCGTCTGGGCGCGGGCGGCCGTCGTCGACGACTTCCATCAATCGCAGCCCATCGAGGGCGCCGAGCCGACCGAACGCACCGAAATCTACCTGCTCTACGACGAAGACGCGTTGTACATCGGCGGTCGATTCTGGGACAGCGAGCCCGACCTGATCGCCGCCAGCACCCTGCGTCACCGCTCGCTGCGGCTCGGCGACGACGACCGGATCGCGATCGTCCTGTCGCCCTACAACGACCGGCGCAGCGGCTACAAGTTCGAAACCAACGCCAACGGGGTCAAGCATGAAGCGATCTACCAGAACGTCAGCCAGAACCTTTCGGTCTGGGATACGATCTGGGATGCCGCCTCCACCACGGACTCCGAAGGCTGGGTAACGGAGATCGCGATTCCCCTGAAGTCGATCTCGTTCGATCCTGAAAACGACACCTGGGGCATCAATTTTTCCCGTGCGGTGCGCAGGAAGGGGGAGGAGATCTCCTGGGTTTCCCGTAACCGCTCCTATAACCCCAGCATCGTCGGTCTGGCTACGGGCATCACGGGACTGGAGCAGGGACTCGGTCTCGACGTCGTGCCCTCGATCGCCCTGAATCGCCGCCAGGTATTCGATCCTTCCAGCGAAACTTCCGGGTCGCGCCCGTCCCTGGACCTGTTCTACAAGATCACGCCGTCGCTGAACAGTGCGCTGACGCTGAATACGGATTTTTCGGCCACCGAAGTCGACTCGCGGCAGGTGAACCTGACGCGATTCAATCTCTTTTTCCCGGAGCAGCGGGCATTCTTTCTGCAGGATACCGATATCTTCGAATTCGGCCGCATCGGTGGCCGAAGTTCCGAGACAAATCAGTCTGTCTCCGGGCCGAGCAGCCAGAACGGGCGGCCGTTCTTCTCCCGTCGCCTGGGCCTCAGCGATTCGGGCCAGCCGGTGGACCTGGACTACGGGGGCAAGCTCAGCGGGCGGATCGGTCCCTGGAGCGTCGGCGGGCTCGCCGTTCGGCAAGCCGAATTCGGAGACGTGGAGAGCGGCGACGTGTTCGTGGGGCGCGCCTCCCTGAGTATTCTGGAGGAATCCGCCGTGGGCTTCATCGTCACGGACGGCGATCCCAATACGAACCTGGACAATTCCGTCGCGGGCGTGGACGTTCGCTATCTGAACAGCCGGCTGGGCAATGGCCGGGTCATCGAGGCGGACGCGTGGTTCCTGCGGTCCGATACGGAGCGGCTGAGCGGAGACGATCGCGCCTTCGGCGTCGGGCTCCGGGCGCCGAACAGGGCCGGCTTGCGCTGGGGCGTGGCGGCAAAGGAAGTCCAGGGCAATTTCAATCCGGCGCTTGGCTACGTCAACCGTTCCGGAGTCCGGGACAAGACGGCGGACCTCGGTTACACGCACCATTTTCGCGATGGGCCGGCCGCGTCGTGGTTTGCGAGCATCGACGCTCAGCGCATCGAGCGCCTGGACGGCGGGCTGCAGACACAGGTGTTCACGATCACACCGCTGGAGATCGACAGCCGGTCCCGGGATACGCTCGTCGTGCGATACCGGTCCACCGACGAGGTTCTGATCCGTCCGTTTCGCATCTATCGCGACCCTTCCGGCAACTCACGTCAGGTCGTGATCCCCGCGGGGCGGTATTCTTTCGACGAGTACATCGCCACGGCCTCCAGCGGCAGTCACCGGAATTTCGTTGCCGCGGTGCACCGTCGATGGGGCGGCTTCTTCAGCGGCGAACGCGACCAGTACTCCACTATCATGACCTGGCGCCCCACGAAACACTTCACCTTCGGGATTGCCTACGACTATCACGACATCAGGCTCCCGCAGGGCGCCTTTGTCACCCGGCTTGCCAATTTCACCTCGGAAATTGCGTTCAACTCGGACCTGTTGTGGACCAACCGCGTTCAATACGACAACGTTTCGGAAGAAGTGGGCATCAACAGCCGCCTGCACTGGGTACTGCGGGACGGGCGCGAAGCGTACCTGGTGCTGAACCACAACCTGCAGGACTACGACCGGAACAACTCGTTCGAGGAAACGCTCTCCGACCTGAGCCTCAAGGTGAACTACACGTTTCGCTTCTGACGTGTCACCTTATCCCGCGTCCTGCTCGCAGTACTGCTCAACGTCGCTCATTTTCGCCAGGTCGCTCGACCGCTCGAGATCCAGATACACCGCGCCACGTTCCGGAGCGAGCGCGTGCGCAAGCGTGGTCTTGCCGACCTGCCGCGGCCCGGTGAGGACAACCGCCGGATTCGAATCCAGCAACCGGTTGACTTCCGATTGCATGTGCCGATGTAACATCCATGCAAATATAACTCATGGAATTATATTTGCATACTTTTCGCACCCCTATGCCGTTTCGATTCCGCCATGGCGGCTCGCTGCTCGACGATGCCGTCGGGTCTGATGGTGAGTGTAGCCGGGTCGACGGTGAAGATATTGTCGGCGATTTGCCTTGGAACACTGATCGCGTAGAGTAGCGGTTCAGCCTCAAGCGCTTGCGGGCGCGTGCCAAGGATCCAGCGTTTTCTGACACGGAGGGCGCCACGATGGCGACGATCGAAGGATTCAGAATCGAAAACTACCGCGTGTTGAAGGATGTAACCCTGGGGAAACTGTGGAATGCGAGGACTGTCCGTCCGCTCACGCCTTTGACAACCGTTATCGGAAAGAACGGAGTCGGCAAGAGCACAATATTCGACGCGTTGGGTTTTCTGGCCGATGCTCTGAGGTCCGGTGTCGAGGAAGCGTGCGATTCGCGGGGCCGCGGAGGGTTTCAGCGGCTTCGTTCCCAGGGCCAGGACCAACCGATCCGCTTCGAAATCTACTATCGGCAACAGCGCAACTCCCGCCCGATCACATATGAATTGTCGATCGACGAGCGGCGTGGCCGTCCGTTCGTTTCAAACGAGCGCCTTCGGCAGCGGCGCAAGGGCCAACGATACGGTCGCCCTTACTCATTCCTTCACCTCTATCATGGCCAAGGTGCTGCCTGGAAGGGCGGGGACGCCCTGAATGCATCCGATGAGGATGAAGACATTCTTGGAAACGGAACTCCGCCAGCGACGCCGGACGAGTCTGGAGAGAAGGAAGACGTCGAGCTTGACGATGCCGGTCATCTCGGAATCGCCACGTTGGGCTCGCTGCGGCAGCATCCCAGAATCGCTGCATTTCGCCGTTTCATCGAAAACTGGTACTTGAGCTACTTCACTCCGGATGCGGCGCGGGATCTGCCGCTCGCGGGGCCCCAGAAGCATCTGAACATGCACGGCGATAATCTGGGCAATGTCGTTCAATTCATGCAGCGACAGCACCCTGAACGATTTCGGTCCATTCTGAAGCGTATCGCCGAGAAAATTCCGGGGATCGATCGCATCGACACTGAGCAAACGCCAGACGGGCGTTTGCTTCTTCGTTTCAACGACCGGGGTTTCGAAGATCCTTTCTTCGCGCAGCAGATGTCGGATGGAACGCTCAAGGTCTTTGCCTATCTTCTCTTGTTGGAAGACCCCGAGCCACCTCCGTTCCTGTGTATCGAAGAACCGGAGAACGGCCTGTATCACAAGCTTCTTGAGGCATTGGCCCAGGAATTTCGCTCACATGCCACCGGGCGCAAGGGCAGCTCGCAGGTATTCATTACGACGCACCAGCCCTACTTTGTCGATGCGCTCGAACCGCAAGAGGTTTGGATACTGGAAAAGGGAAACGACGGATTCGCCATGGTCAGGCGCGCCAGTGACGATTCGATAGTAAACAACTTGGTGGCCGAAGGGTTGCCGCTGGGAGGCCTGTGGTACAGCGATTACCTTGACGGGGTTCGACTGGATGCACCTTGAAATTCTGGTCGAGGACAAGTCCGGCAAGAGAATGCTCGACAAACTGGTTCCACGTATCGTCGGCGGGCAGGTTACGTTTCAAGTGATTTCGTTTAAGGGAATCGGTCGGATACCCAAAAACCTCGCGCAAGCGCCCAACCCTCGGATACATACCCTTCTTGAGCACCTGCCACGCATGTTGCGCGCGTACGGGCGCTCGTATTCCGCTGGATATCCGGGGGCGGTGATCGTCGTCTGCGATCTCGACGACAAGTGCCGGAAGGAGTTTCGGCGGCAATTGGTTGCCATGCTGCGCGCGGTCCATCCGCGGCCAAGAACCCGCTTTTGTCTGGCCATCGAAGAGGGAGAGGCATGGTTGCTCGGCGATATTCCGGCAGTTGTTCAAGCTTACCCTCAGGCTCGTACGGATGTCCTCAATAGTTACACGAACGACTCGATTTGCGACACATGGGAACTCTTGGCCAATGCCGTGTATCCGGGTTGGCGCGGTGGCTTTGAAGAAACAGGGATGGCAAGCTGTGGGCAGGGAAAAATCGAAGTGGGCGGACAGGATTTCGCCGAAAATGAACGTAGAGGAAAACGCGTCACCGAGCTTTCGGTATTTTCGGGAGGCAACGAGGTCGCTGAGCGTTCCGCCGAGAGTGCAGCCGCCCGTGTAATAATCCGATGGAATCTGCTGCTGGCCTACCGGCCGCAAGCCGTATCGCGGCGGCCCTTGTATGGAACATACGTAACTCATTGATTGTACGTCCGCGCAATGTTCCTTCCGCGACAGCGGGGCGGCGTGTAACGCCGCCATGGCACGCTTAAATCAACCCCAGCCACCACATCAGGCACACCGCCGCGAAGGAGCCGATTCCGCCCACCAGGGTGGCGCCCCCATAGCCGAAGATGGCGTCGTTCGCCGACAATCGGCTCAGGGAGGTGCAGACCCAGAAGTAGCTGGAGTTGACGTACTTGATGATGACCGAGCCGCTCGCGCCGGCCAGCATCGCGGCCTCCGGCGAGAGCGCAAGGGTCGGCAGCATGGGCGCCACCAGCGATGCGGCGGTAATGACGCCGACGGTAGTGGAGCCGGTGATCATGTTGCCGATGATGCCGATGACGAAGGGCAGGAGAATCGACGGCAGGCCATAGGCGGCGAAGAACCCCGCGATGGTTTCCACGGCGGGCGTGCCCTTGAGAATCTCGCTCAGGGAGCCGCCCAACCCGGTCACGACCAGGATCATTGCGGAAACCCTGAGACCGTCCTCCACCCAGCCATTGGTGGCGGCCTTGCGGTGTTCCGGCGTCCTGATGTTGCGATAGGCCAGCCACACGCCGGTGCTCAGCGCCATGACGGGCCAGCCGATGTACGCCAGGCCCGCACGGACGATATGGTTTTCGTCGAGGAACAGGCGTGAGACGCTCTGCGCGGAGATCAAAACGATGGGGACCAGAATGGGGGCGTAGGAGGCCAGGCCGCCGGGCGATTCGCCCTCGGGTTCCTCCGTCAGGAAATTGTCGCCAACGAACTCGTCGTCGGGCAGCGTCTTGATGCGCGGTCCGGCGATGTATTGGCCCCATATCCAGCCGGCGAGAGAACCCACCAGGCAGGCCACGCTGCCGTAGATGATGGTCTTGCCGATGTCCGCGCCCACCAGCGCGGCGGCCGCCAACGGCCCGGGCGTGGGCGGCACGATGGCGTGGGTGAGTTGCAGCGACCCCACCAGCCCGATGGACATGACGCTGACGGTCACCCCCATCATCTTGGCCGCCGAGTGCACCAGGGGGTTCAGGATCACGTAGGCCACATCGGAGAAGATCGCGATACCGAGGATGAACCCGGTCAGGGTGAGCGCCAGCGGCATGCGTTTGGAGCCCACGGCCCATACCATGCTGCGGGTAATGGTCTGGATCGCCCCAGTGTGCCGCAGCGCCTCGGCGATGATGGAACCGAGCACGATGACCACGCCGATGGACCCAAGCGTCGCGCCGAAGCCGCGCTCGAAGGCGTCGATGAAGTTGTTGCGGGCCACGCCGGGGATGATCCCGAACAGGAGCAGCGGAATCAGCAGGGCGAGAAAGACGTGCCACCGCCACCTGGCGATGAGGAACAGCAGCAGGGCGATGACGCCCAGAAAGCCCAGCAGCGCCACCAGGGGGCTGCTTACGACGGTTGTGGTCGGATCCATGTTGGCTCTATCTCATGTATCCCTTACTCGGGAAGTTCGTGTCCGTTGCTCGTTAATTCGAGTTCCCTGCGCGAGGATTTGGTGTTCCCTGCATCCGAATTGGCATCCCCTCAGGCGGACCGTTTCGTTGCGGCTCTCATTCGCGTGCCTGATCGGCCAGGTATTCGAGCGCCGCGGTGACGCCGCCCGAAGAGCCGGGAATTCCCGCAAGCTCCAAACCCATCTCCACGCCGGACAGGGTTCCGGCCAGCATGAGTTCATTGAAGTGGCCCAGGTGGCCGATGCGGAATACCCTGCCGGTCAGCGGTCCCAGCCCGGTTCCGAGCGACATGTCGAAGTTGTCGAGAATGACGGCCCGGACGTCGTTGGCGTCGATGCCCTCGGGCACGAGCGCGGTCGTGACCGAGTCGCTGCTCTTCTCCGGGATGACGCAGTAGTTCTCCACGCCCCAGACGGCCACGGCACGCCGTGTGGCTTCGGCCAGGCGCCTGTGCCGGGCGTACACGTTGTCCAGCCCTTCCTCCCCCATCATCGTCAGCGCTTCCTTCAACCCGTAGAGCAGGTTGGTCGGCGGCGTGTAGGGGAAGAATCCGGTGTCGTTGGAGGGCACGGCATCGGCCCAGCTCCAGTAGGATCGAGGCAGCCCGGCGCCGGCCCCGGCTGCCAGCGCCTTTTCGCTGATGACGTTGAAACTGAGGCCGGGCGGAAGCATCAGGCCCTTCTGGGACCCGGCGATGGTGACGTCGACCCGCCAGTCGTCCTGAAGATATTCCATGGACCCGGCGGAGGAGACCGAATCCACCATGAGCAGGGCCGGGTGTCCGGCGGCGTCCATGGCCGCGCGCACGTCCGGGATGGAGTTGGTAATGCCGGTGGAGGTCTCGTTGTGGACCACCATCACCGACTTCAGCCGTCGCGAACGGTCGGCGCGCAACGCGCTTTCCACCTGGTCGGGTTCCACACCCTTGCGCCAGTCGCATTCGACGAGTTCGACATCGAGCCCGAAGCGCTCGGCGACACCCCTCCACAGGGTCGCGAACATGCCGCTGTCGAACATCAGCACGGGATCGCCTGGAGAGAGCGTGTTCACGATTCCGGCCTCCCAAGCGCCTGTGGCCGAGCCGGGATACATGGCGACCGGACCCGAGGCGTTGAACAGCCGGCGTACGCGCGGGATCAGTTCGAGCGCCATTTCCGCGAACTTCGGACCCCGATGGTCGATGGTGGGCATCGACATGGCGGCGAGCACCCTGTCCGGTACGTTGGTGGGTCCGGGAACTTGCAGGAAGTGGCGGCCGCTGCCGGCGCTGCGGCTGGAGAACTCGGTCATGGTGGTTGCAGGATTCAGCGAGGAAAGGAGCGGCAAGGATACCACGCAGAGGCGCTCGTTCAGGGCTGCCAGACACCCCAACCGCCCGGCTGTCCGAGCCGGGAGATTCACGAGCCTCCCGGCTGTCCGGGTCGTGAGATTCCCGAACCTCCTGGCTGCCGGAGCCGGGACATGCCCCAACTTTCCGGCCGCCGAAGCCGGCGCCGAGCTTGCGAATGACAAGCCAAGGGACTACGATTCCAGAACGAATTTCACGGACCGGCGGACATCTCATGAAACGCTTGATTTCACTATCAATATTCGTCTTTTTCGGCGCGGTTCAGTCGGCCATCGCCCAGGCCCCCGGTGCAGGCATGGGGATGGGTATGGGAATGGGCGCGGGGCCCACGGCCATGGACGAGCGCTTCTACGGTACCGTGCCCGGCATCGGCGAACCGGTGCCGGACGTCCAGGTTGTCAATGACCGGGGAGACCCGGTCAATATAAGGGAGGTGGCTACCGGCCAGTACACGGTACTGGTTCTCGGCTGCCTCACGTGACCCCCCTTCCTTCGTAACGTCCCCAGTTTGGAGACGGTTCAAACAGACTTTGCCCCCCAGGGCGTGGATTTCTACTACATCTACAAGCCGCTGGCCCATCCCGAGTACAACAACTACGTGACCCCGTTCACGCTGGAAGAACGGCTCATGCACGTCGCCGAGGCGAAGCGGAGGTTGGGTTCGAGCGTCACGTGGCTGGCGGACCCGATGCACAACCCTTATCACGAGGCCATGGCACGGACGCCCAACAGCGAGCTGGTGATCGGTCCGGAAGGCCGGATCGCGGCGCGCCGAACCTGGAGCGATCCGGAGGCGTTGCGGGCCGACCTTGAGCGGCTCATCGGCCCGGTGGAACGGCGCACGCGAATCGAGGATCTCGATCTTCCCACACAGCCTCCGCCGCCCACCGTTGCCAAGGGAGTCGTGCCCCGGGTGGAAATGCCGCCCACGATGGCGGGCATCGAGATCGAGCCCGTGATCGAGGAGGGCGCTGTCCCGTTCTACGTCAAGCTTCGCGCGGAAGGCGACGAAAGCCTCAGGACGACGGGCGCCGGCAAGATGTACGTCGGCTTTCACCTTGATCCTCTGTACCGGGTCCACTGGAACAACGAGGCGGGACCGGTGAAGTTTTCCCTGACCGCGCCGTCCGGGAGTACGGTGACGCCCGCCGGCGGCGAGGGTCCCGCGCTTGACGTACCGGCGGATGCGGATCCCCGCGAGTTCCTCATCGATGTCGCCATGAGCGACATGACCCAGCCACTGGAACTGGATGTGTTCTACTTCGCCTGCGACGATGCATTGACGTTCTGCATCCCGGTGAACCAGAGCTACCGCGTCTACCTGCAGCGCGACAATCACGGCCGGACGATACGCACGGGAGCGGACAACGTGCCGACAGCAGGGCGGGTTCCGCCGAGCTAGGAGTATTCGCGGCGGGGTTCGCCGCGCTGACACCCAGGGAACAGAGAAGTTCCATGCAAGCTTGCGCCGTGGGAATGCGCGATAGCGAAAATTCGCCATCGCCGTCCCTTCGGCCGGTCGATCGGGGAGAATATCGGGTCATATTTGACGAAATCGAGCGGTCGAAGGGGCGGATGAGGGCGGATTTGCAGCCGTGAATTCCTACGGCGCAAGCTTGCATGGAACTAAATTCAGACTCCCGTTATTTCAATAGGTTACGTTGGCGCCATTTAACATAATGCGACGCTCCCGCGTCGCGTGCGTGGACAAAGTTCCCTGCGCGTCAGCGCAGCGAGCCCGCTGCGAAAACTCCTGGCGCCAAGAACCTCCCATTGGCTGCCGGCGGTTGGCCGTGTGAGCCATTGGATTCCCAGACTTGCTGAGAGTTCGCGAGAAATCAGCCAATTCATGCGCCTGCCCCAAGAGATGGATTGTACGACCCTGATCGTCGCCCCCAAGGAGTATTGAGCCGATGACCCGTATTTCCCGCCACCTGTTCGGAGTGATCGCCGTATTGTTGGCCCTGTCCGCCTGCACGCCGCCGGACCCCGTAGCCGAAGGTGAAGAACTGGCCATTCTGGTCGAAAGCACGGGCGCCTATACTCGCCCCATAACAACCGAATCGCCGCTCGCCCAGCAGTTCTTCGATCAGGGTTTGCGGTTGACGTGGGGTTATCACTTCCCGGAGGCGGTGGCTTCACACCAGGAGGCGCTGCGTCACGATGCCGAGCACCCGATGATCCACTGGGGCTTCGCCCTGGCGCTGGGACCGAATCCCAACAGCCGGGCCGGGGGCTTGCCCGACGATCCCCAGGGAGAGGGGCGCCGGGCGATCGAGCGGGCCATGGAACTGGTGGAACGCGGCGACGAGCGGGAGCAGGCCTTCGTGCGCGCGCTCCACCTGCGCTTCGATGCGGATACATATCCGGACCGCAACGACAGGGATCAGGCCTACCTGGCGGCGACGCGCGCGCTGTTCGAGCAGTACCCCGACGATCCCGACGCCGGCGCGTTGCTGGGGGATGCGTACATGATCACCCGGCGCGGGCGCGCCTACTGGGACGACGCCGGCGAGCCCCTGCCGGGCACGGCCGAGGCGGCGGCCGCGCTGGAGCGGGTCATGGAACGGCGGCCGGATCACCCGGGCGCGAATCATCTATATATCCATTTGCTGGAGTCCTCGAACACCCCCGAGCGGGCGCTCGGCGCCGCGGACCGTCTCGCCGCGCTGATGCCTGGCGTCGGGCATGTCGTTCACATGCCCGGGCACATCTACGTCAGGGTGGGTCAGCACACCAAGTCCATCGAACACAATCAGCGCTCGGCGGAAGTGGACGGCGACTTCCTGGCGGCATGGGGCAGTCTCGAGTTTCCGCAGATCGGAACCTACTTCCTTTCCGCGCAGAATCACCGCCGCCATGCCTACGACTTCATCCGGTATTCGGCGGCCATACAGGGCAACTATGCGCAGGCGGTCCAGGCGGCCACCGACGCCCGCGGCCATGAACCGGAAGAGCGCATCGTGCGGGGCCAGGCCCACAAGACCATTGCCACCCGCTGGCTCGTGCACAAGATGTTCGGCCGCTGGAACGAGCTGCTGGCCGAGGACCGCGTGATGGAGGGCAGCGGGTACCTGGACGGCATGTGGAGCTACACCCAGGGCAGCGCGCAGGTGGGCATCGGCAACCTCGATCTGGCCCGGACCAACCTGGAGCGGCTCAGGGCCGTGGCCGCGGACCCGGATTCGGCGACCGTGCGCCGCAATGCCAACACCGTGGCAACCTTGATGGATCTGGCCGCCCTCGGGCTTGAAGGCGAGATCAGGCAGGCGGAGGGAGACCTTGAGGGCGCAATCGCGGCCTTTCGCGCGGCGGTCGCCATCGAGGACGGCCTGGAGTACACCGAACCCCCCGATTGGCCGCAACCCATGAGGCACTATCTCGGGGCGGCGCTGCTCGAAGCGGGCGCAGCCGAGGAAGCGGAACAGGTCTACCGACGTGACATGGAAACGAACCGCAATGACGGCTGGGCGCTTTATGGACTGTGGCAGAGCCTGCAGGCTCAGGGCAGGACCGCCGAGTCTGCGGAAGTTCTCGATGCCTACGAACAGGCGTGGCAATTCGCCGATGTCGAATTGACGCGCTCCCGCTTTTGATCTCCGCAGGCTGCCTTCACCTGTCACTCGAATCTCTGATGGTCTGATCCGGTTCCGCCGTTTCGGTCGCGGTCGGTTGCGCGCGCCCGGAAGACGTGTCATTGACGAAGCCGTGTCCCTCCGCACGGTCGGCCGTTTGCGCGCGCCCGGAAGACGTGCCCGTCTATAATGCCCCGCATGGGTCAAGGGCCTCGGGATTCGCGGGAATTGTTCAGGCGGCTGCCTGCCATCGACAAGTGGCTGGCTTCGGAGAGCGGGTCTGCGCTCAGCGCCGAGTTTTCGAAGGCCGAAGTCACCGAGGTCATGCGCGAGCACCTGACGCGGGTTCGGCGTAGCCTGGGTAACGGGTTGACCGATCTTCCCGACTTTCGTGGCCCGCAGTACGCGGCGTTGATGAGGGCGGAGCTTCTGGAACGGCGCCGACCGAGCCTGCGCCGCGCGATCAACGCCACCGGCATCGTCCTGCACACCAACCTGGGGCGGGCGCCGCTCGCGGCCGAGGCTGTCGAGGCCGTGGAAGCGGCCGCCAAGGGTTATTCCAACCTGGAGTTCGACCTCGATACCGGCGCGCGCGGGTCCCGGCAGGACCACGTGGAGTCGCTGCTTTGCCGCATCACCGGGGCCGAAGCCGCGCTGGCGGTCAACAATTGCGCTGCGGCGGTCATGCTGGCGTTGGAGAGTTTCTCGGCGGGTTGCGAGGTCATCGTTTCCCGGGGTGAACTGGTGGAGATCGGCGGGTCGTTTCGCATGCCCGACGTCATCGCCAAGAGCGGCGCCCGGATGGTGGAGGTGGGCACCACCAACAAGACCCGGCTTGAGGACTACGCCGCTGCGCTGAGCGAAAGAACCCGGATCATGCTCGCGGTTCATCCGAGTAACTTCCAAATCGTCGGATTCAGCGCCAAACCGGCATTGAAGGATCTCGCGAAGCTCGCCCGCGACAATGAACTGCTTTGCGTGCAGGATTTGGGCAGCGGTGCGCTCGCTCAGGTCCAGCCGGTTGCGTCCATGACCGGGGATTCGGTCCAGTCGAGCCTCGCCGCCGGCGTGGACCTGGTCACCTTCAGCGGCGACAAGCTGCTGGGCGGACCCCAGGCGGGGCTGATCGTCGGTCGTGCGGAACTGATCGAAACGGTCAAGCGCAACCCCCTGGCGCGGGCACTGCGAATCGACAAGCTTTCGTTGGCCGCGCTGGCCGCCACGCTGCGGCTCTACCTGCCGCCCAATGATCCGGTGGAGAATATCCCCATATTGCGCATGCTCGGCGCGACCGAGTCGAGTATCGCCTCACGGGCGCGGCGCTTGCTGAATCTCCTGCGTGAAATACCGGGGGTGGATGCCACCATCGCCGACGACGTGACCTACAGCGGGGGCGGCGCCCTGCCCATGGTGGAACTGCCGACAAAAACGATCCGCGTCAGCGTCGACGGCGTGAATGCCGGGACGCTGGCGAGACGATTGCGCCAGGCGCAGCCGCCCGTCATCGCGCGACTGGCCGACGAACGGCTCGTGCTCGATCCGCGAACGATGCTCCCCGCCGACACGAAGGATCTGCTGAGCGCGTTCCGACAAGTGCTGGGATGACGCAAGCGCTGGGATGACGCGAGCGCTGGGATGACGCATGAGTAGCCCGGCCAAAGTCTGCGTGGAATGGGCCGACGACACCACCTGCCCGGAATGACATATGAGACCGCCGGCTAATCAAGTCACGCTTGGCGTCATCGGGCACGTGGATCACGGCAAGACGGCGCTGGTTCGCGCGCTGACCGGAATCGAAACGGATCGGCTCAGGGAGGAGCAGGAGCGGGGCCTGTCCATCGTCCTGGGGTTCTCCTTTCTCGAATCGTCCCGGGGAATGATCGATCTGATCGACGTGCCGGGGCACGAAGATTTCATTCGCACGATGATTTCCGGCGCCACGGGCATCGACGGGATCGTGCTCGTGGTCGCCGCCAATGAAGGCGTCATGCCCCAGACCCGGGAGCATTTCGACATCGCGGATTTGCTCGGGGTTGAGCGCGGGCTCATCGTGCTCACCAAGACGGACGTTGTGGCCGCCGACGAACTCGAACTGGCAGAAGACGACGTGCGCGACTACCTGAGCGGCTCTTTCCTTGCAGGGGCCCCGCTGGTGCGCACGTCGGCACTTCGGGGCGAGGGGATGGAGGATTTGAGAGAGGCGCTGGCGGGCATCCCTGTCCGCGCCCAGCCGGCGTCGGCCGAGGGATTCTATCTGCCGGTGGATCGGGTATTCGGGATGCACGGGTTCGGGGTGGTGGTGACCGGCACGTTGCGCGCGGGCGTGCTTCGTTCCGATCAGGCCGTGGAGATTCTTCCCGGCGGCGATGCGGCCACGATCCGCGGGCTTCAGATTCACAGCCAGGCCGTGCAGGCGGCGTATCCGGGGCAACGTGTGGCCGTGAATCTCAGGCACCGCAAGCAGGCCGCATTGAGTCGCGGCGACGTGCTTGCCGCGCCCGGGTACCTGCAGCCGGCGCGCCGCATCGATGTCGAGCTTCGAATGCTGGAACATGCCGAGGAGCCGCTCAGGAACGGCGCGACGGTCAGGGTGCTTTTCGGCACAACGGAGGAAATCGCAAAGGTACGCGTCCTCGGTGTCAACGCGTTGGCGCCCGGAAAAACGGGATTCGTGCAATTGCGCTTTCGCCAAAGGGTCGTCGCACAGCAGGGAGAACGCTTTATCGCGCGCGGCCTCACGCCAGTGGTGACCCTGGGGGGCGGCCGTATGCTGGACGTTGGCGCTCCAAGGCACCGTCGGTTTGATTCCGCCGTTGTCAAACGCCTTAGGAGTGCGGCGGCGGGCGACACCGTGGCCCTGGTGCGCGCCAGCCTGGAGGAAGCCGGGCTTGCGAGCGTCGATCGCGAGTCGCTGAGGCACAGTCTGGGACTTGGCGAGGCGGACATGCAAGCGGCTGTTCATGCCGTGGGCGCCGTGGAGATGGCGGGCGGGCGATTGATGGATGCGTCGGCTCACGGCCGTCTTCTGGAAGAAATCCGCGCTGCCGTCGAGCAATTCCATCGGCGGAATCCACGCCGTCAGGGCCTGGCCATGGCCAGTATTCCCACCCTGTTGAAGGCCGGCATCGATGAAGCCGCGTTGCAACATGCCGTGGATGAACTCCAGGCGCGGGGCGAACTGCGCAATGACGCTGCGATCCTGAGCCAGGCCGGCTTCGATCCGCTGGCGAGCCTCTCGGCCGATGAACGGCGCGTGGCCCGTGAAATCGAGGAGTCGTTTCGAACCTGCGGACTGATGCCGCCACCGGTGGAGTCCGTGCTTCGGGGCGACCGGGTGCGTACCGGCGTTCTGCGCCTGCTGACCGACACCGGCACACTGGTGCGCCTGAAGACCTACGACCGCAGTCGCCACCTGGTGATGCACAGGGACGCACTGAGCGAGGTGCGGGGTAAACTCCGGGACCGCTTCGCCTATCCGGCCGAATTCACCGTGGCGGATGTCCGGGACGAGCTTGGCACGACACGCAAATACATCGTGCCGCTGATGGAACACCTGGACGCATCGGGCGTCACCATCCGCACGGGCAACATCCGCCGGCTCCGGGCGAGATAGTGTTGACAAGGAAAGTGTCCTTGATAGAGTAAGGAAATGGCGAAAGTTACCAGCAAACTTCAGGTTACCGTGCCCAAGGCGCTGGCTCAGCGCTACGGAATCCAACCCGGCGACGATATCGGTTTCGAGCCGGCCGGTGAGGTCATTCGGATAGTGCCCGGCGGTTCGGCCGCGCGGACGGAGGGGCTGGAGGTAGCCGAACGTCTTCGCCTTTTTGACGCAGCCAGCGCCCGCCAGGCGTTGCGCGAATCGCGTCGTCGCGCACGGCAAGCTACTTCTCGTGGCTGGACGAGGGAGGAACTTTACGAACGTGGCATCCAGGACGCTGATTGACACCAATATCCTGGTTTACCGCCACGATGACAGGTTCCCGGAGAAGCAGCGAAGGGCGACCGGTATTCTTCGGGAAGGCATCTCCGCGGGAAACGTCCGTATACCGCACCAGGCAATTGTCGAATTCGTTGCCGCAACAACCTGCGGCCGCCCGGAAACTCGATTGCTCGAACTCCCCGATGCACGACGCGAAGCCGAGGAACTGATGGCGCTGTTTCCCGTCATCTATCCTGACGACGCAGTCTTGCGGGCCGCGCTACGCGGTGCTGCGGCCTATGGCCTGGCGTGGTTCGATGCTCATATCTGGGCTTATGCGGAAGTCCATGGAATCCCGGAACTGCTTTCGGAAGACTTCCAGCACGGGCGCATGTACGGGACAGTTATGGTGCGAAACCCGTTCTTGCAGGTTTCGGCAACCTGATCGCCAGGCAAGTGCTATCGTACAAGCGCTGTCGAGATGCTTGTGTCGCGAAAAAAGCTGGACGAGGCGCCCGCTGACCTGGAGGTGAATGGAGTCTGGTGACTCCCCTGGTCTTCAAAACCAGTGAGCCGGCGAACCCGGCTGGTGGGTTCGATTCCCATCCACCTCCGCCAAATGCGCTGAGAGCCGATTCAAGCGATTTCGTCCCGACCTACGGCTCAATTCGGGATCGCCGCACCGGCGACGGTTTAGCGACCGACCCTGTAGTCCTCGGGCCACACCCGCGCTTTCAGCTCGGATGGGTCAACGCCGGGAATGCGGCGGGTGGGCAGGGATGGCGGCTCGCCCATGTCCAGGATGAGGTGCCAATAGGCCCATGAGCGCCGGTCGAAAATACCGGGCCGGGCGTCGCGAAGGGATTGGCGCAGCGTCTCGTCGGAGTAATGCTTGCGAATGGTGCGCACGACATCGGCCGTGCCGAACTGCATGGCCTGATTGAGGAAAAGGGTCTCGATCCGGAGCGCTTCCTCCGGTGGCATCCACCAGACGACCTGGCGAGCCGGTTCGGGGGGCGGCAGGTACGGCCAGGGACCGGACACGTTCAGGTGCGCGGCGGCTCTCGAGTCGAGCTACATGGACCGCTCGGCCTTGCCAATCCACAGTGGCGCCGAAACGAACCAAAGCACGGTGCCGATGAGCATCAGGGTCTGCATCTGCGGCTTGTCGGTGAATCCCGCAAGGTAGAGGCAGGCAGGCACGATAACCAGCGCCAGGCCGGCGAAGGAGATGGCGGGCAGCAGTTTTTTCATGTCGTTGCACCATGCGTTGCGGACGGCTGTCGCTGCAGGAACTTGCTAAGGCCAAGGTACATTGCCGCAGCGACAAACCAACCCGGCAGACTCGCGAAATACAGACCGACATATCCCATGTTTACCGCCGCCAGGCACACCGCCACGGTAGCGATCCATGCGATTGCGGGTGCCCAGTTAACGCTCTTGCCGGCGCGCTCGGCGTAGAAAGGCTGCATCCCGAAACGTTTCATGAGCCAGTAGTCGCAGAAGATCACCGCACCCATCGGCATCAGTATGAGGCCATACAGGGCGACGAAACCGAGCAGCTTCATGGCGATCGCGGGGAACATGCCGGCAACCGCACACAAGAGACCGGTGGCGAAGGTGACCTTGAATCGGGACGCCTTGGGTACGATGGCCTGGAATGCCAGGCCGGCGCGGTAGATCGTCGGGTTTGCGGTCGTCCAGCCGGCGACGATGACGCACAGCAGTCCAACGAGGCCGACGGCATCAGCGGCCAGTGGCCCAGGCAGCACGTCGGTGTTGGACGGATCGCGATGCAGTTGGAGTGCAAAAAGGATTGAGGCCGCGACCCAGGCGAGGAAGTGACCGAGGTACATGCCGGTGGCCGAAGCAAGGCCGTAGCGGGCTTTCCTGGCGTAGCGAAACACGGATAGATCCGACATGCCCACGTGCATTGCCATGTTCGCAAACCAGGCGAAGAACATGACGTGCCAGAAGGTAAACTTCACCTGGCCCGGCAACGGTTCGCCGCCGGTCCAGATCACGGTTTCGGCCAGTTGCCAAAACTCTCCTGGGCTGCCGATCGATGCGCCCGTCGCGTTTGCAAAGTCTCGCAAGCCGACGAGGCCGAAAGCGATGAAAACGAGCACCATCCAGGGGGCTGCGTAGTTCGCGACTTTCGCGACCACCCGGTAGCCGGCCGCGGCCACATAGGCGACCACCGTACCTATGGCGAGTACGCCGATGACCCAGCCAACACTGTTCGGATACAGGTCGTTGAGGCCGGGCATCGGGAACTCGAACCAGACCCCCAGCGCTGTCGCCGATACGGTGATCATTGATCCGGCCAGAAAACAAAACGCGATTCCGTTGACTGCGTTGTAGATGACCACGAACTTGCGACCGGTAATCCTCTCGAGTTGACAATAGAGTGTCAGGCGCACGCGTGTCGCGATCGGCGCCGTCATCAGGGTCCAACTCAGCACGGCAAGCAGGTTGCCGATGAGCAAGCCCATCACGAGATCGATGGCGCTGACGCCGGCCGCCACGAACAGCGGGCCGATCATCAGCTCGGTGCCCGCGGTGTGCTCGCCGGCGTATTGGCCGACGAAACTCCTGAAACCCAGACGCGCCTTGGCCGGTACCGGCTCCCGTTCGTACTCTGTATTCTCTGCCATGCCCTTTCTTCGCGTTGTCAATTCAGTTCGCGTTGACCAGGATGTCCCTGTCAATCGCCCCGATTCGCGTCTGGCCTGTCAGGGACATTGCCACGCGCATCTCATCCTCGATCAATTGCAGAATGTGCTCCACGCCAGCCTGACCGCGGCCCGCGAGCGCATAGACCCAGGCGCGCCCGATCAGGACTGCATCCGCACCGAGTGCCAGCATGCGTATGACGTCGAGTCCCGAGTAAATGCCGCCATCCACCATGACGGTAAGTTCATCACCGACCTCGCTTGCGATCGCCGGCAGTGCTCTTGCAGTGGATGGCACACCATCGAGCTGGCGCCCCCCGTGGTTCGAGACGACGATCCCGTCAATGCCTGTGTCGCGCGCAATGCGCGCGTCCTCCGCGTCCATGATGCCCTTGACGACGATCGGCCCGTCCCATTCCTCTCGGACGAATGCGAGATCGGCCCAGCTAGTGGTCGGATCGAAGTTGTTGCTCATCCAGGCGAAGAAGTCCTCGAGGCCGGTGTTGTCGCCGAGCAAAGGGGCAACGTTGCCGAGTCCGTGAGGCCGGCCCCTGACGCCCACGTCCCAGGCCCACTGCGGTTTGATCATGGCCTGCCACACGCGCCGCATTGAGCCGGCAATACTGGCGTCGCCCGCGAGACCGGATCGGTAGTCGCGGTAACGCGAACCGGGCACCGGCATGTCGACCGTAAAGACCAACAATGAGCAGCCGGCCGCTCGCGCTTTTTGCAGCAGGTTCCGCATGAATGCCCGGTCGCGGATCATGTACAGTTGGAACCAGAATGGTTTGCTCGCTGCTGCGGCGACTTCTTCGATAGTGCATGCGCCAACGGTGGACAGACAAAATGGCACGTTTCGGTTATCGGCAGCGCGCACGGCCTGGACTTCCCCGCGACGGGCGTTCATTCCGGCAATGCCAACCGGTGCGAGCGCCACGGGTATCGAGTATTCGTGTCCGAACAATTCGGTCGCCAGGTCGATGCTGGAAACATCGCGCGCGACCCGCTGTCTTAACGCAATGCGTTCGAGGTCGGCGCGATTCCGGTGAAGCGTAATTTCCGAATAAGACCCGCCATCGATGTACTCGAACAGGAACTTCGGCAGGCGGCGCTTTGCCAGTTGTCGATAGTCATGGACTGCGGCGGGCTTCATGCGGCCGCCTGTGCTCGTTCCGCGCACTGGTGCCAGTGTGCCGCGTATTCAGTGATGTCTACATCCAGTGGCGTGACGGGTGTGAGACTTGAAGTCGCAGACAGACCTGGTGCGACCAGCCGCATTGCGCCATAGGCGACATCGTGCTCAGCGCCTGACGTGTAGACCTTTTGTCCAGGACGCAGGGAGGCAAGCGCTCGGACAAAAACGGGGTCCTCCGCGAAACGTCCTTCGACAAGGAGTTGGTCACGCGAGCCGATCAGCACGAGCGACGCGCTGGCCATCAATGCGAGGTAAAGCTGTGTGAGAACGTGCTGGTCGACAGGGTCTTGCGGGCGATCCGGCCAGGCCCCCTCCGCGTCGGGAAACGGACCAACGCCCCTCACATAGGATGGACAGGCGGGAAGGTGCGCCGCAATCAACGCGGGCAGGCGCCGCTGAAACTCCTCGGGAGCGATACCATCAATCAACGCGAACGAGTCGGAGCCGACAATGAGCTCAAACTCCCGGCCGCCCATGAGTCGTGCCGAAGGGACAGGGCGTCCGTAGACGTCAACATTGACCAGGCAGTCGCGCGTCTCCTTCAGTTCCGGCATTTCGGTATCGGCGCCTGCGGCGAGGGAACGCATTGCGATAAACCACGTGCCGGTGGAAAGCACGGTCGCGTCGCCGTCTGCGATCTCGGGATGCCCCAACGCGGCGAGCAAGGCCGCATTGCTATCGTGCAGACCGCAAAGCACTTCGCAATCGGGATTCAGGCCGGTAGCGGCAGCAAACTCGGCGGTCACGGGCCCGAGCACGTCACGCGCCCTGCACAAAGGCGCCATGCGTTCTGCCCAGCCTTCGCTCAGTGCCAACTGGCTGAATGTCTGCGCCTCAGGCCGCCACAAGTCGGTGTGGCAGCCGAGGCTGGATACTTCGCTCGCGGCCACACCGCAGAACCGCCAGGACCAGTACTGTGGCCAGGTCACTATCTGCGCGTCGGAGGGAATCTCGCCCGTCTGCTGTTCGATTCGGTAAAGCTGCATTCCGAGATTCAGTCCCGTAGGCAGCCGGGGCGAACCGGTCGCCTGAAACGGATCGCGCAAAGCACCGTATCTTGCCCGCTCGCCTGCAGGAACATCGTCCTCATAGTCGATCGGGTCGAGATACAGTTCGCCATCCCTGATCAGCGCGGCCGCAGCGCCGTGGCCAACGGTCACAATCCGTGCAATCGCGCCAGTCTTTGCGAACGCTTCGATCGACTCTATCAACCAGGCATCGATGCCGGTGACGTCCAGTGCGCGATACCCCAATGGCGACTGCTGCACGTCATTTGACCTGAGGCGACGGTCAACCAACGCTGCGCGCTCGTTCCACAGGCTGACCTTGGAGTGCGTCTTGCCAAGGTCGACAATGATGGTCCTGCCCTGGATCACAACCCTCCCTGTTCCACCCGGAACGATCAATAGTAATCAGTTTAGATCACAAGTGCTTGTAATTCCATACTATGTCAATCACAATAGATCATCGCCCAATGGACACATCCGTTGCCCTTATTCCTTATACACGACTCAATGGCGGATAAGAATGTCTCAGAAGCTCGATAACCAATGGGACAGCCAGTTGGCTGAGTCAATGAGCGAGCCGGAGCTGCTCCTGTATCGCTCAAACCTGTTGGGATCGGATCTGAGAATCACGAACTACGGTGGAGGCAATACGTCGGCCAAGATCGACATGCCGGATCCGCTCACCGGCACCGAGGAGACCGTGCTTTGGGTCAAGGGATCGGGTGGCGACCTCGGCAGCATGGACATGGATGGGTTTGCCACGCTCTATCTTGAGAAGCTGGAGCAACTGAAAGATCTCTATCGCGGCCTCGAGCACGAAGACGAAATGGTCGGCTACCTGCCGCACTGTACATTCAACCTGAATCCTCGGGCGTCAAGCATCGATACACCATTGCATGCCTTTATTCCGCACCGGCACGTTGATCACATGCATCCGGATGCCGTCATCTCCATTGCGTGCGTCAGGAACAGCAAGGAGTTGACGAAGAAAGTGTTCGGCGGAGAGATGGGCTGGCTGCCGTGGCAGCGGCCCGGCTTCGACCTCGGGCTACGGCTTGAGGAAGTATCGAAGTCGGACCCGAATCTCAAGGGGATTATCCTCGCGGGTCATGGTTTGTTCACGTGGGGGGAGACCTCCGAAGATTGCTACGCAACGACGCTTTCGATATTGCAACGAGCGGCGGACTGGCTTGCCGACAACAACGTGGCCGAAGCATTCGGCGGCGCGAGATACGACGTCGCGCTGGTCAACGGGCAGCGGCGGAAAGTGGCCGCCGGACTGATGCCGCTGCTGCGTGGCAAGATCACGGGCGATCAGAGCAAGGTCGGGCATTTCGATGACTCTGCCGAAGTCTTGCAGTTCGTCAATTCGAAAGACGTCTTGCAATTGGCGGCACTGGGCACCTCATGTCCGGACCACTTCCTGCGCACCAAGATCCGTCCGCTGGTCGTCGACTTCGATCCAACTGGCGATCTTGAAGAGGCATTGGCCCACACAGCGGCTGATCTCGATGCTCGGGTCGCCGAATATCGCGAGTTTTATTCAGAATATTACGAACGGTGCAAGCACGACGACAGCCCGGCGATGCGCGACCCCAATGCGGTGGTGTACCTGGTTCCCGGCGTGGGCATGATCACGTTTGCCAAGGACAAGGCCACGGCACGCATTGCCGGTGAATTCTATGTCAATGCGATCAACGTGATGCGCGAAGCCAACGGTGTCGGCGAGTATGTTGGCCTCGACGAGCAGGAGGCGTTCGACATCGAATACTGGCTGCTTGAAGAGGCAAAGCTGCAGCGCATGCCGAAGCCGAAGAGTCTGGCCGGCAAGATTGCGTTCGTTACCGGCGGCGCCGGCGGCATCGGCAAGGCGACGGCTGTTCGACTGCTGGAACAGGGCGCCTGCGTTGTGCTGGCAGACATTGACGAGGAAGCGCTTGCCTCGGCGGAGGGCGAGTTGACGCAACGGTTTGGCAGGGACGTTGTGCGAGGAGTTCGCTGTGACGTTACCAGCGAAGACTCGGTGACGGCGGGGCTGGCGTTCGTATCGGTCGAATTTGGCGGTATCGATATTGTCGTGCCAAATGCCGGTATTGCGAGTTCGGCTCCGCTGGACCAAACGAGCCTGGAGCTGTGGGACCGCAATATGGCGATACTGTCCACCGGCTATTTCCTGGTTGCGCGAGAGTCGTTCAAAGTATTCAAAGCGCAGCAAAATGGGGGGTCGATCATCATGGTCGCCAGCAAGAATGCGCTGGTTGCCTCGCCCAACGCGGCGGCGTATTGCACGGCAAAGGCGGCGGAGGTGCAGCTTGCCAGGGCAGTGGCGCTCGAAGGTGCGCCGTTGGGCATAAGGTGCAACGTAGTGAATCCGGACGCCGTTCTACGAGGATCGAAAATCTGGAACGGCAAGTGGCGTGAAGAGCGGGCGGCGGCGTATCAGCTAGGCGACGAGGGGCTCGAAGATCATTACCGGAAGCGAAGCCTGTTGAAGCGCAACGTGTTTCCCGAGGACATTGCCGAGGCAATCTACTTCTTTGCGTCCGCGGCATCGGCCAAGTCTACCGGCAACATATTGAACGTCGATGCCGGCCATGCAGCTTCGTTCACGCGCTAGCAGCCCGTGGCAAAAGTCGCGCGAGCACCGAGACCGGCGAGGCGCCCGCCCGGCAAGGCGCGAGGAGGGAGAATATCGGGAATATTTGACCGACGAGCAACGCAGCCGGGCGGGATGCATCGCCGGTCGAATGCCGCGGGACTTTTGCCACGGGCTGCTAGAAGCTTTCGCCCCGGCGACCCGCGCGAAAACTTCCAGCAACTATCGCTGTAGGATTACGGCTCATGCCGAACTTTGGCGACATCGTCCCGGTATTGTCGCGACTTGCCATCGAGCTGCCATCGTGGGCATTCGGAAACTCCGGCACGCGCTTCGGCGTGTTTCCCCAGAAGGGTGTGCCGCGCGATCCGTTCGAGAAAATTGAAGATGCGGCACAGGTGCACAAGCTGACTGGCCTCGCGCCCACAGTTGCGCTACACATTCCCTGGGACAAGGTGAAGAGTTTCCGGAAGCTGAAGGCGCATGCCGAACATCTGGGCGTTTCTCTGGGCACCATCAATTCGAACACGTTCCAGGATGAGAACTACAAGCTCGGCAGCCTGTGCCATCACGACAAGGCAGTGCGCCGGCAAGCGATCGACCATCATTTCGAGTGCATCGATATCATGCACGAGACCGGTTCGCGCGACCTGAAGATCTGGCTGGCGGACGGCAGCAATTACCCCGGGCAGACGGATATCCGAGCACGCCAGGATCGGCTGGCGGAATCGCTGGCAGCCATCCATGACCGTATCGAGCAGCCACAGCGCCTCGTTCTGGAGTACAAGTTCTTCGAACCGTCGTTTTATCATACGGACGTACCGGACTGGGGCACCGCGTATGCGCAGGTTCTGGCGCTGGGTGACGACGCTGTAGTGTGCCTCGATACCGGTCACCATGCGCCGGGTACCAATATCGAGTTCATCGTCATGCAACTGCTGCGGCTCGGCAAGCTGGGCTCGTTTGACTTCAATTCGCGCTTCTATGCTGACGATGACCTGATCGTCGGCGCCGCCGACCCCTTCCAGCTGTTCCGTATCCTGGTTGAGGTGGTCCGCGGCGGCGGCCTTGACGAGGGTTCCGAAATAGCCTTCATGCTGGATCAGTGTCACAACGTCGAGGCCAAGATCCCAGGGCAAATTCGTTCAGTGCTCAACGTTCAGGAAATGACCGCGCGGGCACTGATGATCGATTACGAGGCGCTGGATGCCGCGCGCAACGCTGGCGAAGTGCTTGGGGCGAACGAGATTTTCATGAATGCGTTCTATTCGGATGTGCGCGGCGATCTTGCCGAATGGCGCGCCAGTGCCGGGTTGCCGGCTGATCCACGGGCCGCATACGATGCCAGCGGCTATGCCGAACGAATAGTGGAAAAGCGCAGGGGTGGCACCCAGGCAGGGTGGGGAACCTGATCCGACGGGCCGAATTCTGCAGGCGGTGAGAATTGCTTTGAACCTGCGTCATGTGCAAAATGGCGCAAAATCAGTCAATTGGCGGTTGGGTTACCGTCAAGGTGAGTGGAGTTCCCGTCTTGCTCGAGAAACAGCGACATCAGTTATTTCTTCATCTGCTCGATGAGCGGCAGTTTGTCAGTGTTCCTGAAATGGCTGAGTTGCTCAAGTCATCGGAAGCAACCATTCGCCGCGACATCAACAAGCTGGCCAAGAAGAATCTGATTCAAAAGATCCGCGGTGGAGCCCAGGCGCTCGATACGCCGGGACAAGATCCCAGGCGGCCGCGTCTGGTGGGCTCCCCTTTCCTGCTGGACAAGGAAAAACAGGCTGACGCGAAGCGACTGATTGCCCGCAAGGCAGTAGAGCTCTGCGAGGACGAAGAATCCATCATCATCAATGCAGGTAGCTCCACCTATATGATGCGCGAGTTTCTTATTGACAGAAACTTGCAGATACTCACGAATTCGTTTTTTCTTGCGCAAGATCTCGCGGTTAACAGCGACAATCAGATCACCCTCCCTGGCGGCGAGTTGTATCGCAAGCAGGGCATCATCCTGAGCTCGTTCGAGCACGACTCCATCCAGTATTACCATGGCACCAAGATGTTCATGGGAACTCCCGGCATTGGTCACTACGGAGTCATGGAGTCCGATCCGCTGTTGATTCGTGCCGAACAGAAATTGCGCAAGCAGGCGGAGATGCTGGTAATCTTGGCGGACAGCTCGAAAATCGGTGCGCACAGTAATTTCATCTTCAGCCCCCTGGAAGGCGTCGATATTCTGATCACCGATGAGAAGGCCGATGAGAAGGCGATTGCAGAGTTCGAGCGCCAGGGGATTGAGGTCATTATTGCGGATGAAGTTCTACCCGAGAGCGATGACCGATCGGCGCGACTGTCACAGGCCAAAGCGCGCTAAACCACTTCTGAGTTGAAGGGTGCGCTCGTCCTGTTTCGCGCAGCAAAGTCAGGAATACGTCAATATCATCCAAAATCTTGCACTATCAATCATAATATCGTAGTGTTTGAACACCAGATTCGCGCTGTATGGTGCCATCTGCGCGACATCGGCTGCACAGAGCCAACCGCAATTGAGCGGAAACCGGGCTCGGGTGGGTTCATGAGAGAAGAAGCACTGCGTCAGAAGACGAAACTCGTCCAGTGTATCGCTGCGGCTTGTCTGTACTTGCTCTCGCCCGTGACGGCGGCACAAGAGTTGTATGTTCCCTACGCCGGTATTTCGGTGGATGAGATCAGGGTCCAGGGTACGCATCCTTCGTTCTTTTTTTCCGAGGATGAACTCCCGGCGATCCGGGAACGAAGCCGGTCTTTGCCCTGGCTTGAAGATGTCCGCAGTGAAACAAGGAAGAAGGCCGAACTCTACATGGCGCTGGAAAGCCAGCCCTACCGTTTGGTTACCGAGCACAACGGCTTCGGGACCGCGGGCCGTGGACTACAGAACTTTGTCGGTACGCTTGCGTTCGCCGGATATCTGTTCGAAGAACCGCGTTATCTCGAAAAAGCCAGGGAATTGTTGCTGGCGGTAGTAGGGCAAACCGAGCCTGACAACAGGGAGCACTGGCGCAGCCACTTGCAGGTAGCTGACGCTGCGCAAGGTGTGGTCCTCGGCTACGACCTGGTCTATCCAATCATGACCGAAAGGGAACGCGAGCTGGTGCTGTCGGAAATCAGAAAATTCGGACATGAACTCACACATCAAAAGTCCGCCTGGGGAATGGAGGCTCCGGGCGTAATTTCGTGCAATCACAGCGCAGTTCACTATGGCGCCCTGGGCTTGGTAGCACTGGCGTTATGGAATTCGGATGTTCCGGAGAAAACACATTGGATGCAACGAGCCATGGGACGTGTGGACGGGTACCTGGGGTCATTTATCGACGCGAGCGGCTACGGTACCGAGGGACACCACTATTTTGCGTATGGGCTGGGAGGTAGTTCCGTATTCGCGTGGGCGCTGGAACGGTCAAACGGGCCGGACCTGATGAAAAAGCACGAGACGGTCGCGTTGGCCGCAGACCAGGTCCTTTGGAAACTGCTGCCGTTTGAAGGAAGAATGTTGGCGTTGAATGACAACAACGAAATTCCATCCGATGTCGCCAGCATGGCCGGGGCCCTGATCTATCGAAAACCCCATCAGCTATGGGCATGGCTGGAATCTGTAAACAAGTCCGGCTCCAGGCACCTGTTGGCAGGCTTTGGGCGTACGACCTATGCCGCACCCTTCCTTTTCATGTGGGGAAATGAACCCCTGCAACCGGTCAGCCCCGCAGATGGAGGCGTACCTCTTGGCCACCATTTCGAGTCGGGTAGAGTGATGCTTCGCAACAGTTGGGAAGGAGAGGACGCAGCGCATTTCTCGATGACGTCCGGTTACGACTTCCATCGTGGGCATGATCAGCAAGATGAAAATTCGGTGACGTTTTATGCCTACGGTGAGGGATTTCTGATAGATCCCCAGTATGAACCCGAGCGCAGCGAGGCCCACACAACATTACGAATACACGGTGCAGAACAAATCAAGGGTGGCGACGGATATATTGCGACGTACAGGGAGGATGAGTTTGGGGCCCTGGTGCAAGGGCAGGCTGAACACGCCTACGACTTCGATACGGCGCTTGTCGGATACGCTGACCGAAAAGCCTATTTTGTACGAGGGCCCGTGCCATATCTCGTGATGCGCGACGATGCGCAGGCGGAACACGATCAGCCCGGAGAATACGTTGGACGTTACATTACCTACCCGAACAACAGGATTCTGCGCGATGGCAACGCCGTTATCATCGAAGGACAAAGGGGCAGGAGTTCGGCACGACTGATCGTATTCAGCGAGGGAGAGCAGGTGCAAGTGGCTGAAGACGACATGGAGGGTGTCACCTTTATGAATCGCGGATCCGAATACCTGTATTCAAGGTATCTGCGTAGAGCCAGTGTGACCGTTAATGCGGTTAACCCGAAATTCTTGACCGTCCTTGTCCCATATAAGGACGAAACCGACTTTCCTGAAATCGACGTGCACTTCGATGACGGGACTGACGTTTATGAAGTAACTGTCAAATTCAAGACTCACACCGATTCTCTGTTGTTCAATCAGACAGATGCGGTATTAAAGCGATCAATGTCCGGCAGCGCTCCATGATGAGCTCATTCCAGTGAAGGAGACAAATTGAGGAAGCGCTCTGTTCAGGCCTGTAAAAGCAGCACGAATGGGTTGAGGTTGCCCGAGACCAAGGAAACCAGATTATGCACAAGAAAGTAGCGAAACTGACGATGGTACTGTTGGGTGTTGGCTTGTTTCTGACAGGCTGCGGCGGTCCAGGCGATCAGCCGGGTCAGTCATCCGTGCAGGCGGGCAGTGAAAAGCAGGTCAACGCTCGATCACGGAGCGCAGACGAAATCAGAATGTCAGCCCGCGATATCGCTGGCAGGTCTGCGCGGTGGCAATTAGAGCAACTGGGTAATCTCGGCTATATTCCCGAGTCTCATCGCGAGAAATCCGAAAATCCCAAGTTCTGGATTCAGGCGGCTTTCTACGTCGGACTGACCAAGTGGATCGAAGTGTCGGGCGACAGCTCGTTTCTCGCGTTTGTCGAGCAAATGTCCAACGAGCAGGAATATGAATTGTTGCTTGATCGTCCTTATCACGCGGACGACCACACCATTGGTCAAACCTACTTGTGGTTGGCAGAGCGAACGGGTGACCCGGAAGCCTACAGACCGACCCAGGAGCTGTTCGACATGATTCTGGCCAATCCTCCGACAGTGGGATTGGAAATGATCGAACTGGGACAGCAACCCGGGAATTCAGAATTGGAAGGTAATTGCCAGTTGAGATGGTGTTGGGCTGACGCATTATTCATGGCGCCAAGAACCTGGTTGAAGCTGAGCAATATCACCGGTGACCCAAGGTACTTCGAGTACGCAGACAAAGAGTTTTGGGCAACTACCGATTACCTGTTCTCCGACCAGTACGGTTTGTTTTTCCGAGACAGCCGCTATTTCGATATGACAAGCGATAATGGTGCACCGGTATTCTGGGGACGAGGAAATGGCTGGGTATTCGCAGCCATTGCCCTGATTGTCGATGACTTGCCGGAGGGTCATCCTTCCAGAGCCAGATATGTCGATCTATATGAAAAATTCGCAGCCAGCCTGTTGGAGCTACAGACTGACGAAGGCTATTGGCCAGCTTCGTTGATGGATCCCGACAAAGTCAGGACGCCGGAGGTAAGCGGCACCGGATTTATCACCTATGGCCTGGCGTGGGGCGTGAACAACGGAATTCTGGCGGACCGGGACTCGAAGGAGATTGTCGAGCAAGGTTGGGCTGCGATAGAAAGAGCCGTTGAGTCGAGCGGCCGGGTCAATTGGGTTCAGCATGTCGGCAAGGCACCGGATCCTGTCCAGAGATCGGATTCCCAATTGTATGGCGTTGGGGCAGTGCTGTTGGCCGCATCGGAAATGGCCAAATGGTCCGATTAACCAATGCCGCGCGACTTTTGCGACGGCCTGCCAGGCGATGGCCAGATCGACAAATTCGTTTCGTGGCGTTGTGCCTGCTCGTATTCGGTTCATACGCTGGCGCCGAAAGTGCTTCGGCACTTGAAACCAAACCAGACAACCTGCTCGTAGAGGGCAATGCAACCCCACTAAATGTACACAGCGCCAATCCGCGCCTGTCCTGGCACTCAAATGCCTTGAGCCAGGCGTATTATCAAGTCCAGGTTGCGAGTGACCAATCGAGCCTGGTCAACGGAGAGGCCACTCTCTGGAACAGCGGAAAAGTAGAGTCGGCGAATTCGATAAACGTCGAGTATGCAGGAGAAACGCTACATTCAAACGAGACCGCGTACTGGCGGGTAAGAGTTTGGCAGCAAGGTGAAGGCGAGGCGGGTCGCTGGAGCGACATTCACTCCTGGGACATGGGTTTGCTGGATAAATCCGACTGGATGGCCAGTTGGATCCAGGTGGCTCATCCGATGGCTGCAGAGAATCATGCAGCGCTTGAGCAATGGATCGCGTATGCAGCGAATACCGACATTCTAAAGGACAGCGTCCAACCACATGTCATTGAAAAGCTCCACGAACAGCCAACGGCCAGTCTGTTTCGTCGGCAATTCACGGTTTCCAGGCCTGTATTGAGGGCGAAACTGCACAGCACGGCAGCGGGCTATTATGAAATCTACTTGAATGGCAAGAAAGTAGGTGACCGTCTGATGGACCCCGGGCAGACGGACTACGACAAGCGAATCCTGTACAACACCGATGAGGTGACGACACTGATTGCCGAAGGGGCCAATACAATCGCCGTCCACTTGGGTAGTGGGTGGTACAACGAAGAAATCGCTTTTTCCAAACCCGACCAGAACCTGTCGTATGGGCAACCCAAGGTGATCGCACAGCTCAAACTTGAGTATGCCGATGGTTCAAGTGAACTCGTGAATACTGACAGCGAGTGGTTGAGTCACCCGTCGCCTGTTTCAAAAGAAGGTGTGTTCTCGGGAGAGTTTTACGATGAAACACAATTCGTGCGTGATTGGAACACAAACAACGACAACCATACGCCTGACGATTGGTACGAGGTAGAAGTACTGACCGCGTGGCCAACGCTTGAGCTTGAGCCGCAGCTACTGCGACCGATCAGAGCCGTACGAGAGCTTTCGCCCAAGAGTGTCTACGAATTGCGGGAAGGCGTGTGGGTTGTTGATTTCGGCCAAAACTTTACGGGTGTTCCTACACTCGATCTGTCCAGGCTGGATTTTAGTGAAGGGCAAGCCATATTTCTTCGGTATGCCGAATGGGCCGATCGCGACGGCAATATCAGCCAGAGGAGTGGTGGTAGCGCGCCATTGCTGAAACAAGTCGATGCATACATTCCTTCGGGAAGTGATCAGTCATCCTGGACGCCTACTTTCTCATGGCATGGCTTTCGGTACATGGAAATCACCGGACTCAATTCGGCTCCGGAACTGGAGGCAATATCGGCGCATCTGGTTCGCAGTGACGTGCAACGCTCCGGCACTTTCACAAGTTCAGACGCGTTGTTGAATCGCATACACGAAATGGCCTTGTGGAGTTATGAAAGCAACCTGATGAGTGTACCAATGGACTGTCCAATCAGGGAGCGGGCAGGTTGGACAGGTGATGCCCATGCCGCCTTGGTCACCGGAAACTATAACTTCAACATGCAGAACCTCTGGCGAAAGTACCTGGGCGACTTCAGAACCGCGTCTTTCGATGCCCCGGCCATCGTGCCCGGAAGGAGAACCCATGGAGGAAATTATGACTGGGCGGCGGCGGAGGTACTGATTGCCTGGGAACACTATCGCCACCATGGCGACAAGCAGCTATTGCAAACGCAATACGAGAGTCTGCTTGAATACATGCAAGCGGCCGAAGACGAGTTGACGGAGTCGCTGATCCGGATGGGCTATGGCGATTGGTGTGATCCGGTGCGTGTGCCAGGCATGGAAAGAGTGGGCGGGCGGTGCACACCCCAACAAACGTCTGCGACAGTTACCAGTTCGGCGCTGTTTGCACATGCTGCCAATCTGATGTCCAGGATTTCGTCAGTGCTCGAGAATCCAGTCGACAGCCGCCGTTTCGAAAACCTGTTTGACGAAATCAGCGAACAATTTCATTCGGAATTCTATGATCCTGAGTCGGGACATTATGGCAGCCAAACGGCTGATGCCATGGCGCTTCGCTTCGGTATTGCACCCATTGAATTACGGCAGTCCGTAGCCGATGCATTGAACAGGGATGTGGTGGAAAACTGGGGAGGTCATGCCTCAGTTGGTGCACTCGGACAAACCTATCTTTATCTGGCACTGAGCGATTACGGCTACGCAGATACTGCATTCAATATCTTCAAAGCACCGGGTTATCCCGGTTATGCCTACTTGTTCGATGAACTTCAGGCCACAACGCTCTGGGAGCGCAAGGGTCACTTCGATCCGGCAGCCGATCCAACCGGTCGATCTGCCCCTGGCCATTCACTCAATCACCCATTTCATAGCGGATATGACGGTTGGTTTTACGAAGGCCTGGGAGGAATAAGGCCACTTGAGGACAGCATCGGCTATCAAGAATTCGAACTAAGACCAAATTTTGTGACAGACCTTGAATTCGTTGAGGTCTCATACACGACTGGCTACGGTGAAATCAGGAGTAGCTGGCAGCGCGAAGGAGACACTATCGAGTGGAATGTCCAGATTCCAGGCAATTCTCGTGCGTGGGTTAATTTGCCGGACAAACCGAAGGAGTTATTTGAAGCCGGCGATTATTCGTTCGTTCTGGGTGGACACCAATGAACAGCCGAATCAATTGGACGGTGGCGAAGCACCGTCGAATCAATTGGATAGTGTCGAAGCACCGCTTAATCAAAGTGAGTGTCACGCTATCCATATCGATCATGGCGCTTGTGATTGTGTCGGCTTGCGGCATGCAAAACGCGGAGTTCGATCAATCGGCAAATTCTGTAGCGCAAGTTGCTCCACCCAATATCTTGCTGATCATATCCGATGATCACGCTTGGGCTGATTACGGTTTTATGGGGCATGAGCACGTTCGAACGCCCGCACTCGATCAATTGGCCAATGAAGGCGTTACGTTTGCGCGTGGATACGTGCCGACGGCGCTGTGTCGTCCCTCCCTGGCAACAATTGCCACAGGACTATTCGCGTCACAACACGGTATTACGGGGAACGATCCAACAAGCAGGGTCGAAGGCGGCAAGGACTCGGAGGCGTATCGGCAACTGCGCGGGCACGTCATCGACAAGATTGACCGGGTTCAGACTTTGCCCAGGCTGTTGAGGGCCAGGGGCTATGTTTCTCTCCAAACTGGAAAGTGGTGGGAGGGGAGCTATGAAAGAGGCGGGTTTGACGAGGGCATGACCCGCGGTTTCCCTGAGCCGGGCGGTCGTCATGGCGATGATGGATTGAAGATTGGCCGGGACGGTTTGAGCGAAATCACGGATTTCATTGAGAGAGCCGACGCTGAGAACAAGCCCTTTTTCGTGTGGTATGCGCCGTATATGCCCCATTCGCCGCACAATCCGCCAGAGCGTATTTTGGAAAATTATCAGAATAAGGGGTTGCCGATACCAGTTGCAAAATACTATGCGATGATCGAGTGGTTTGACGAAACCAATGGGCAATTGTTTGATTTTCTGGAAGAGAAAAGACTGAAGGATGACACGCTTGTCGTGTACGTCTCGGACAACGGCTGGGTAACCAACCCGGAACAGACCGGACGGTTTTTACCGCGCTCAAAGCAAAGCCCCGATGAAAATGGTGTACGCACCCCAATAATTTTCTCGCTGCCAGGTCGGTTCGAGCCACAGATGCGTAGTGAACTGGCCAGTAGCATTGATGTTCTTCCGACAATACTGGGTGCGGCCGGACTGGATGTACCCAGTGAACTCCCGGGCATGAATCTGTATCCAAACTTGCACGAACAAACGCCGATTGCCCGTGATGCCATTTTCGGCGAAGGGTTTGCGCACGATATGGCGGACATTAATGACCCTGAAGCATCCATGCTGTATCGATGGGTTATTGCGGGTAACTGGAAGTTGATATTGAGCTACGACGGCAGAAACGAAAGCTACCAGAGATATCACGAAGACGTACTTGGTGGTCCGCGTCTCTATAACTTGCTGGATGACGAACACGAATTGACCAACCGGGCGACGAGCCACCCTGAGATGGTTGAGCATTTGGCAGAAAAATTGACTACATGGTATCCCGTCGAAAAACGCGAGATTCTGCAGGATTAAACAATGGTTAAGATTACATCATCGATCATGATCGTACTCCTTGCTGTTTGGGGGGCTCATGGTCGAGCCCAATCCGTCGACAGCATTTACAGGGATCAGGATCAGCCGATCGAGGAGCGTGTCGAGAGTCTGCTTTCACAAATGACCTTGCAGGAAAAGGTCAACCAACTGCTAAGCAACTACGTAAGGGTCGACGTAGACGATGATGGCGGCCTGGCGATCGAATCGACCTTTCGGGAGCAGCTCGGGAACGGCCTGGGCTCGGTGCAATATGTCAACCTGACACTGGATGCAGCGCAGGATGCCGACTTCAGCAACATGATTCAACGCCATGTTCGGGAGAACACCCGGTTGGGTATTCCGGTGTTGCTGGGAGGCGAAGCGCTGCATGGACTCATAGCGCGCAACGCCACCACATTCCCGCAGGCGATTGCCCTGGCCTCGACCTGGGATCCGTCCCTGGTCAACCGGGTTTACACTCTCGCGGCGTTACAGGCGCGGTCACGTGGGAACCACGTAATGTACACGCCCGTGCTGGATCTTGCCCGGGATCCTCGCTGGGGTCGTATGGAGGAGACTTACGGAGAAGATGTCTATCTGGTCACGCAGATGGGGTTGGCTGCCACCACGGGCCTTCAGGGTGGAGGCGAGCTGGTCGGAAGCGATAGCGTAGTATCCGCCCCGAAGCACCTGGCAGGCTATGGACAGGCCGACGGCGGCCGCAATTTTGCGCCAACCAGCATACCGCCACGCATTTTCCAGGAGGAAATTCTCGAGCCCTTCCGCCAGGCGGTGACGAAAGCAAATGTCTGGGGCATCATGCCGTCGCACAGTGAAATTGACGGCGTTCCTGCCCACGGCAACGAATGGCTCTTGAACGACCTCCTGCGCCAGGACTGGGGGTTCCGGGGGATGGTGGTCAGCGACTACCATGATATTCATCGGTTGAACATATTGCATCGAGTTGCAGCCTCGGAAGAAGAAGCTGTACTCCTGGCGCTCAAGTCAGGGGTGAACCTTGACCAGCCCAGAGGCGAGAGCTACGTGTTCTTGCCGCAGGCGCTGGCAGCCCAACCGGAATACATGCCATATCTCGATCAGCGTGTTCGCGAGGTTCTGCGCGTCAAATTCATGCTCGGTCTGTTTGAAAATCCCTATGTTGACAAGCAAAAAGCCATCGCCGTACAGGATGATCCGACAAGCAGGGCGCTGGCGCTTGAAGCCGCAGAGAAAGCCGTAATCCTGCTGAAAAACGAAAACAGCCTATTGCCGCTGGACAAGGACGAGCTGACAAAGATCGCCGTAATTGGTCCCAATGCGGGGGAAACCGTGCTTGGCGGCTACACCTACCGGGGCAAGAGGGTCCAGTCGATCTACGACGGGCTGAGGGAATACCTCGCAGACACCGATATCGAGGTCAACTTTGCTCAAGGGTGCGGTATCACCAGCGAGATCGCTTTCACCCAGTTGGAAGCCGGTGGAATTGCGGATAACCGGATCTACACGATTCCCTACGAACAAGAAGCGGAGACTATCGCCGCGGCGGCCACATTGGCCAGCACATCCGATGTTGCGATTGTCGCTGTCGGCGACAACTACTTTACGAGCCGCGAAGCCTTCTTTACCAGAGGGGCGCTTGGCGATCGCGGCGACATCAATCTGGTTGGCAACCAGGATGCTCTGGTAAAGGCTGTCATCGATACCGGCACCCCAACGATTGTCGTATTGATACATGGCCGGTCGTTGAGCATCAACTATATCAACGAACACGCGCATGCCATCGTCGATGGCTGGTATCTCGGTGACGAAACGGCCAGGGCCGTTGCCACTACCCTGTTTGGAGAAAACAACCCTGGTGGCAAGCTGGTGGTTACCGTGCCACGTAGTTCGGCGCATGTTCCGGCTTACTATAGCCAGCGTTTCTCCGGCAACTGGAAGGACTACCTCTTTGAAGATGGCCCGCCATTGTTTCCGTTCGGCTATGGCCTGAGCTACACTGGATTCGAGCTTTCGGAAATTCGGCTTTCGGATCAGAGTATCGCTCCAAGTGACTCCGTGGCGGTGACACTGGATGTCACAAATACCGGAGACATGCATGGCGATGAAGTCGTCCAGGTCTACTTGCGTGATGTCGTGGGCTCGACCACGCGTCCGGACAAGGCACTGAAGGCCTTCAAGCGAGTAGCACTGGAGGCTGGTGAAACGAAGAGCATCGAACTGACCCTCGAACCAGCGGCGTTTGAAATGATTGACATCGCTCACAATCGTGTCATTGAACCCGGTGAATTCAAGGTGTTCGTCGGTACTTCCTCGCGCGAAGAGGACCTGAGCGAGCTTGCGTTGATAGTCCAGTGAGCGATTCCTTCGCGTCACGGCAACGAGCAGGAATGGCGAGACAGAGCGTACTCTGGATTGCTGTCTTCTTCGGCGTTTCCTGCAGTGTTCTGGAGCCAGACTCGACGTTCATGGCCTCACCCACAGGGTTGAAGGTGGGGGAAGGTTTTGGAAATCCCCTGGGTTATTACGAGCCGGCACCACGATTTTCGTGGAAATTGCCGCATTTTTCCGATTCCGACTTTCAATCGGCTTACCGGATTCAAGTTGCTTCGAGTCTTGAGAGTATTCAATCAGAGGCTGACTTGTGGGACAGCCAGAAAGTAGTCTCCAGCGATACGGCCTGGATCAAATATCAGGGCAAGGAACTTTCCTCTCGCCAAAGAGTATATTGGCGTGTGCGGATTTGGGACGAAAACGAGCGAGTCTCGGCGTGGAGCGATGCTCAATCATTTGAACTGGGTCTTTTGGTCAATGCCGACTGGAAGGGCCGTTGGATCGGGCACCCTGATACGGAGCAAAGCGAACAGCCGCCCAAACATGTGTTGGCAACACCACAGTATTTTCGAAAGCCATTCTCCATTTCGGGTGATGTAAGACACGCAAGGCTCTACATAACGGCCAAGGGTTTGTTCAAGCCGTTCATCAATGGAACTCCGGTTGCCGAGAACGACGTCATGACGCCTGGCTGGACACCTTACGCCAGGCGTATCGAAACACTGACTTATGATGTGACCCAATTGCTCAGCGCTGGCGAAAACACCATTGCGGTGAGTCTTGCCGGTGGTTGGTACTCCGGTCGTGTGGGTGGTCAAGAGGCTCAGGATCACAAGCTCCCGCCACGCTTGCTGGCGCAGTTGGAAGTGACATATCGCGATGGGAGAACTCAGCTAGTTGCCACCGATGGCAGTTGGAAGACGACTCAGCAGGGACCGATACGTTTTGCGAGCAATTATGATGGCGAACGGTACGACCAGGCTTATGAAATGCCGGGTTGGTCAAGAGGTGGTTTTGACGATTCTGCGTGGGACTCGGCGATAGATCAGCCGCTTGACGATGGGGTGCAGCTACGCCCGAAACGCCATGCTCCAGTCCGCACCACTCAGGAGCTTTCAGTTCTGGAATTGGCAAGCCAAAGCGATGGCACGGTGATCTTTGATTTCGGTCAGAATATGGTGGGTGTACCGCGCATAAGGATCCCGGCTATTGCCGGCCAGGAAATCAGGATTCGATATGCAGAGGCCTTGCACAAGGGTACGTTTTATACAGACAACTACCGAAGCGCAATATCGACCGACTATTTCCTGCCCGACAAGACAGGGATCATTGAGTATCAGCCGACATTTACCTACCACGGTTATCGTTACGTCGAAATCAAGGGATTCGACCCCAGCGAGACACCGGCAAGGGACTGGGTGACAGCCCTTGTGCAGCACTCCGATGTGGCCCTGCATTTCCATTTTGAAAGCTCACACGCGAAACTCAATCAGTTGTCCCAAAATATTGTATGGGGTCTACGCGGTAACTTCTTCGATATTCCGCTTGATTGTCCCCAGCGGGATGAACGCCTGGGTTGGACCGGAGACGCACAGGTCTTTGCCACGCCATCCATGTACATGGCCGATGTTTACGGGTTCTGGTCCGCCTGGCTGGAGAGCATGCGTGAAGAGCAGCGGAATGACGGCTCGATTCCGCACTATATTCCGTTTGTCGAATGGATTAATTGGACGTCCTCGGGTTGGGGAGACGCTGCAACGATTATTCCGTGGGAGCTCTATGTATTGACAGGCGACCAAACTATCCTGGAAGACAACTATGAAATGATGTCACGTTGGCTTGCGTATCATGAAAGCCAAAGCAATGGCCATATCTCCGGCATGCAAACGTTTGGAGACTGGTTACAACCATATCCAGAAGCAGAAGGTAACCAGGGCAATCGTGGAGATACGGATTTCGGGTTGATCTCGACAGCCTTCTATGCGCGTTCGGTAGACATCACCAGGAATGCGGCAGAAGTGTTGGGTAAGGAAAGCGATGTCAGACAACTTGCTATTCTGCACAGCCAAATCAGGACCGCGTTTCGGAACAGGTTTTTTGACGAGCAACTTCGGCCCAGGCAGGGCGAGGCGACCCAGACCAGCTATTTGCTGGGATTGGCGTTTGGCTTGTTTGGCGCGGAGGAAAAGGAGCTGGCGCAGGATCATCTTGTCGAATTGATAGAACTTGCCGATTTGCATTTGCGCACCGGATTCCTTGGGACACCGTTGCTGACTTCGGTCCTGCAAGAAGCCGGCAGAAGCGACCTTGCCTATGAATTGCTGCTAAAGGAAACCTATCCGTCGTGGTTCCACTCAATCAACAATGGCGCGACGACGACCTGGGAACGCTGGGATTCATACTCGTTGACGGAGGGATTCAATCCGCAACGCATGAACTCGCTGAATCACTATGCATACGGCAGCGTTTCCAGGTGGTTTTACGAAGGGATTCTCGGGATCACGCCCACCGAACCGGGCTTCAGGGCCATTCGTATCGAGCCTCAATTCAGTACCAGGTTAACAAGCGCAAGAGGCGGTTACCCAACGCCGCAAGGTGAGGTCCTGGTGGATTGGCAAATTTCCGATGGCGTTTTGGAAATGTCCTTCACCGTTCCCAAGAACACATTGGCGGATGTCGTCTTGCCAAGTATGGATCCAGACAGCCTCTTGCTTGACGGGGAGGTGCAAGGCGCCAACCAGATCTCGGGGCTCGGTCCCGGTCACTATGAGCTGAAAGCGGCGTACCCGGGCAAAACCCACATGGAAATCGACGGCTTGGTGGTTATCGAAGGCGAAGACTTCACTCACCAGGAAAGAGACGGTACCCGTGGTTGGTTTCGCTTTGACACGAGTAACTCCGGGCATGACATGCTTGATTCCGATGTTCAGCATGTCGACGGCGCCAGCGGTGGCGCTTACCTGGAGATTCTTCCCGATTCGCGTGCAACACACGATGACAAGTTGATCGAGGGAGAAAATTTTTCCAATACACCGGGACAAATGGCGATCTTGTCGTATCCGATCTGCTTTGGCCAAACCGGGCGCTACTACGTATGGGCGCGAGCCTTCAGTACCGGCTCGGAAGACAACGGCGTGCATTTTGGCCTGGATGGCCACTGGCCCGATTCGTCCGCACGTTTGCAGTGGTGCGAGGACAAGCACCAGTGGACATGGTCGTCGGCGCGCCGAGTACCCGAAAATCACTGTGGCGAACAATTGACAACCTGGCTTGATGTAGGTGCTGTCGGTAGTCATACCCTGCAAGTTTCGATGCGTGAAGATGGGTTTGAGCTCGACAAGATAATTCTGGCAAAAGACAGAAACTATGTCCCGCACGGTGCAGGGCCTGAGCCAACACCCGGGGAGGAAAATTGCCGGGCGCCTGCCGCGGATTCAGCGCGAGAACACGGATAGCGCATCTCGGCATACTGCGCCCAGGGCGAGGATGCCTACCAGGACTGGCCGTGGATGTTTACCCGGACTGAATCGTCTCGCTTGATTGAGGCGTCAGTCCGCTGGCGACTGTGCGGACGGCTCCATCCGCCTCGCCTGCTGATAGTCGTACAGGGACGGGATTGTAACGAGTCGCTGGTTCAGACTTTCAATGTAGGGCTCGGGACGGTAATCGAGCTGCAATTCGCGGTTACCGTGAAGTCCCACGATTCTTGCTTGCGGCCCCTCATCCAGCCCCTGAACGACAATCGTCTCGTCGCTGAAAGCACCGCTGACGAATAGCAACTGCAGATTCCAAGTTGTGTTGAACGCTCCGTGACCGGGCTGCCAGTACCCGGCGCCGCTGCCGTCCCAGACATCGGCAATGACGGCATCACCCTTGCGTTCCGCCTCGACATAGAGCGTTACATTGTCGAACAGATTCTGGTGGTTTGATCCCGCATGCTGATCGAGGATTGCAGTGGTGTGGACTGTCGAGTCCTTGTAAACACTCTTGGTCGACTGTGTATTGAACGTCAGTGAATGCAAGACCGGATTGAATACTACTATTCGCTCTGCCAGCACGTTATGCACGTTGCCCATGTGAACCCCGTAGTGAGCCGTTCGGCTCCCATCGGTAATGATGTCCTGCAGCGTCACGTTTGCACTGTTGTAGGTCAGAATGCCGCTATCGGCATTCGAGACCCGAACGTTTCGAACCCAGGAATCGAATACGCTCGTCAGATAGATGCCGTTGTAGCCGCGCTCCATGTGGTGCCCGAACCAGGGTGCCTCCGGAAACTCCAGATTCAGATCCTCGATTCCAACATTGGACAGGTGATCCCAACTGGCAACCGTCGCGGGAAGCTCGTCGGCAATATCGTGCAACAACGGGTCGGAGAGGGTAACGGTCAGCCCCTCGATCTCGATGATCCGGGTCGTCTGCCGCACGAGCGGGCGTTCCGGGAAACTCCAGTGATGCGAACCGACCTCGATATCCGTATCGTTATAGATCGAGTCGATGATGGCAGCGTCCGGGCCGTCAGCGTTCGTCCAGTGAATCTGCAGGACGTCACCACGGGAAAATGAAGCTTCGCTGGTCAACTGTATCGTGCGTTCTCCACGCTTGCCTGCGGCGATACTCGCAAGGGTGTGAATTTCGGGGTCGAACTCGGGCAGGTACGGTGCCGGTCGGGTCCCCGGTTTCTGTATCCAGATGAACCCGCCACTCCAGGAATATTCGGAATAGTAGGAATCGATGTTTGCGTTGGGTTCGACCTGACGTTTGTTGAGCTCGCGAAGATACTGCCGCAACTCGTCGAGCGAATTTCCGGTATCGACCTGCGCCAGCGGACGCGGTATCCAGAGGGTTGTGCCGCCTCTGCCGGACCCCGCGCCCTGGAGCAAGATATTGCTGCGCTCGATGTGAATGACTTCACTGAGTCGATACCGCCCGGCGCCAAAACGAACACGAACTGGACCCTGTATGTCGTTTGCCGCGTCGATTGCCGCCTGGATCGCCTTGCTGTCGTCAAGGCCGTCGTCGGGCCTGGCTCCGTAATCTTCGACCGTAATGAGTGCGTCCGCTGCAACTGGCAGGTCTTTCGTACCATTATGGAAACCCGCGTAAGAAAAATCCGGCAGGTAAGGCGCCACGGATGCACCTTCGGAATCCAGTATTGCCGGCAATTCTGAAGCAGTAGCGCCGGTTGCAGCCAGAAGCAGCGACATCCCAGCCAGTCGGGTCGGTTTCAAGCACATGATTTTACGGTCCTTTCCCATGGAGTCAGCGAGCCAGCCATCCGCCGTCAACCGGAATCAGGACGCCGTGTACATAGTCCGATGCCCTTGATGCAAGGTAGACGGCCGCGCCGCCGAGGTCGTCCGGGTCGCCCCAGCGACCGGCAGGGACGCGTTCCAGAATCTGGCGGTTGCGTTCCGGGTCGTTTCTGAGCGCCTCGGTATTGTTGGTTGCGAAGTAGCCGGGGACGATTGCATTGACGTTGATGCCTTGCGCCGCCCACTCGTTCGCCAGCAGTCGCGTCAGGCCCGCGAGTCCGCTCTTGCTGGCGGTGTACGAAGCAACCCGAATACCGCCCTGGATCGACAACAACGACGCAATGCCGATAATCTTGCCCGCACGCTTGCCGGCGACCATCGATCTTGCCGCAGCCTGAGCGAGGAAGAACGGCACCTTCAGGTTCGTTGCAAGGACATCGTCCCAGTCCATTTCACTGAACTCGAGGGCGTCCTGTCGCCGGATAATTCCAGCGTTGTTCACGAGTATGTCTACCGGGCCCAGCTGTCTTTCCGCGTCGGCAATGACCGATGGCGCCACAGACGTGTCGCTCAGGTCGGCCATCACCACGGCTGTCTTGCGGCCCAGCGCCGTGACGCGCGCTTGCGTCTCGTCGGGCGCCGATCGCCCAACGAGTACGACATCGGCGCCGGCGCCGGCGAGCGCGACAGCCATCGCCTGCCCGAGACCCGTGTTGGCGCCCGTAACCAGCGCGTTTTTTCCCTCCAGGCTGAAAAGGTCGTTCGTCATCGTCGTCTCTATTGTAGCTGGCAGATGTCCAGCACATTCATGTCCGTGTAATCGAGGTTTTCCCCGCCCATCGCCCAGATAAACGAATAGTTGCTGTTGCCGGCCCCCATGTGGATCGACCACGGCGGCGAAATGACGGCTTCCTTGTCGCGCATCACGATATGGCGCATCGAATCCGGCTCACCCATGAAGTGAAAGACGCGCTCGGTCTCACCGAGTTCGAAATAGAAATAGATCTCGGAGCGCCGGTCGTGAAGGTGCGGCGGCATCGTATTCCAGACGCTGCCCGGGTTGAGGATCGTCAGACCCAGCAGCAGTTGCGCCGAACGGCACGTCTCCGGAACGACGTACTTGTAGATCGTCCGGTCGTTCGATTCCCCGAGTGAACCGAGCTTGACCGGAACCGCTTCCCTGATGGGGATCTTGACCAATTCGAAGCGCGCATGGGCAGGTGTCGATGCGAGATAGTATTCGGCGGGTTTTTTCGCATCGTCAGTGGAGAAGACCACATCCTTGCATCCCATCGGCACGTAAACACCGTCGCGCGGCTCCATGTCGAAAGACCGGCCATCGATGGTCACCTTGCCGCTGCCGTCACCGACATTGATGATGCCAAGCTCGCGGCGCTCGAGGAACGGCGCGCCTGCAACGGGCTCGGCCTGATCGGGCAGGCGCAAATCGAGCTCGACCGGCGCGGCTCCGCCGACGACCATGCGCTCGTTATGCGAGTAGTTCAGGCTGATCTCGTCGGCGGCGAACAGACCCGTGACCCGATACAGGTCGCACAGAGTCCGATTATCGATGCCTTCGATCATCGACGGGTGGGTTGCCTGATAGGTCCTGGTGAACATGCTGTTGCGCTCCGTCAAGGGTTTATCGAATCATTGTGATCGGCATCATCACACTTGTTGCTAGATTCGCCCAGTTAACAATCAAAAGCAAGCACACTCTTGCATATTCAATCGATTGGGACGAGCCACGCCTGATTGGGAAAGCGAGCAATGGTCACATCGATGCGCCAAAGTACCAGCGCCGCATAAACTGCACATATGCGCACAACTAGTCATTAATGATACAAAAGATTGCATTTTCTGTCATCCGTGTTAGGCTCTCGGTTCTGGACGCATCAGGCGTTCTGTCATCCGTGTCCTGGAGGGCAAATGAAAAGCACATTCAAGAAGTCCGCATTGAGCGTTCTGGCGGTGACATTGAGCGGAATGGCCGGGTCCATCGTCGCGCAGACCAACGACTCTGCACAAGATGACACCGGCTCCGACGAAGGATTGGAAGAAATCGTTGTCGTGGGTATTCGCGGTGCGCTCACAAACGCGCTGGTCGAAAAACGCACGGCGGACAACATCAAGGAAGTTATTCAGGCCGAGGACATTGGCAAGCTGCCGGATCAGAACCTCGCAGAGGTGCTTGAGAACGTTACCGGTATCCAGATAACCAGGGCTACGGGCGTCGGTACGGGCGTGCAAATTCGCGGTACGGGTGCGAACCGGGTAGAGGTCAATGGTGTGTCCACCGTGTCCGCAGGCAATGGTCGCTCCGGCATCAGCTTCGAGGACTTGCCGGCGTCGTTGATCGCCTCGGTGGAGGTGACCAAGGTCCCGACCGCGAAAACCATCGAAGGATCTGTGGGCGGCACGATCAACCTGCGAACGCTGCGTGGTCTTGACCTGAGCGAGCGTGTATTGGCATTCCGGTCTCAATCCGAAAACAGTGACTTGGCGGACGCCACCTCACCCAGGTTCTCCGGGACCTTTGGAGACAATTGGTCCACCTCCGCCGGAGATGTCGGTTTCGTCGTCAGTGCAAGCTACTCCGAGCAGGACGTCGCGTCGTTCAATCCGCGTTTTGACCGCGACCGGGAAGTCTTGCCGGGCTCGGGCCGCTTGAGCGAGGAGGCGTATCCGTTCCTCCGCACTCAATTCCTGGATCAGCAACTTACCAACCAGGAATATGAAACCTTCAACTACACCAGTTCGCTGGAGTTCGCTCCAGGCGACGAGCTGAGGTTCTATCTTGACGCGACTTTCAATGATCAAACGCGTGCGCAGCAGAGTGCTCGCGCGTTTTTCTCCGGGACGGGCTCGAATGCGGTCGTCGACAACACGACGAATACATCGTTCGAGACCATAGATCTGGGGACGATCGACGGACCGAACGGCCCGCTGGTGCTTGGCGAGGTTCAGGCGGTCCTGACGGGGGTTCTGGGTGTCGGCGTTTTGCCTAACGGCGGTATTGATTCAAACCTCCGCACATCAGGACAGACGGGCTCGCGCGAGACAGACAGCAGTGTATTCGCCCTCGGCGGCGAATGGGCGCGGGACAGGCTTGAGGTCCGCGCAGAGGCAGCTTACTCCAAGTCCGATTCGATATACCCAAACCTGACGTCGACGATCGATTTCATCAATCCAAACGGACCGCAGCCAGCGCAGGGGCGAAGCCTCGACAATGGCATTCCGGCTATTTTCGATGCCTCGGGCCGTACTTTGCAGTTTGGCATCGCACCAGGCCTCGCTGAGACGCCGACGACCGCAGAATTACTTGACCCGGCCAACTACGCCCTGCGCCAGGTCGGACAGGGACTCAGTACCAATGACAACACCGAACTTGCGTTGAGGATCGAGGGATTGTACGACACCTCGGACTCGATGCCGTTCTTCTCGTCAATTGAAGCGGGGATACGCTGGAATGAGAATACGGCGCTCAACAATGACGTGTCAGCCAGGACGAACTTTACAAACGCGACCAGTTCGTTCTTCAGACCTACTGGCGAATTGTTCGCAAGCGTTCTCACACCCGGTCCGGACAATTTCAACGCAGCAGACGGCCGATCGCTGTATGTTCCGCACTACCTGATCGTGGACCCAGCCATCGCGTTCAACAGTCCGAACCAGGTACTCGATGCACTTAATGACGCAATCCTGGCAAGCAACGCGCTCAATGGGGTCAACTATGCGACGCTCGATGTGCCGTCAACGCAGTTGGCTGCGTTTTTCGACATTGAGGAAACGACCACCGCCGCATATGTTCAGGGAAACTTCGATGTCGAAGCCGGTGACACGCCTGTGCGCGGCAACATCGGCGTTCGATGGATCAGTACGGACATCAACTCGGTCGGCAACAATGTTGTAAACGACGTGGTTGAAAGCCAGTCAGTGTCCGGAGGATCTTATGATTTTTTCCTGCCGCGATTGAATGTTGTGGTGGAGACGACGGACAGTTTGCTCATTCGTGGTGGTATCGCAAGAGATCTTCGACGCCCGAATTTCGATACTCTGTCCACCTCTGTCGCATTTCCCGGTGGGGCTTCGTCTGCCGTTCGGGTTGGAAACCCCGAATTGGAGCCGGAAACTGTATGGTCATATGACATTTCGGCAGAATATTATCTTTCCAACTCGAGCTTCCTCAGCCTCGGCTTCTTCCATAAGGAACGTACCAATCTGTTCGCTATCGAAACCGAATTTCCTGCCGAGCCGACCGGTTCGGACGGTCAGATTGAAAGGGATATAACGCCGCCCTGCGAAGAGGGCGGAATCTTCAACCCTGTTGCCGACAGAAATGTATGGTCGTCCACGCAGGGGGTTGGTATCTGCGTCCCGATCGCGACGACGTTTAACGTCAGTGGCGACACCACGCAAACCGGCGTGGAAGTTGCGTTCCAGTACGACCTTTCCCAGTTCGAAGATCGGATCGGCTGGCTTTCAGGATTCGGCTTTATCGGCAACTACACCTTTCAGGAGACCGGGGGTTCAGCAAACGAGTATCGCCTTGCCAATGGCGACGCCAATGCCTTGAACGATGTGCTTGGGCGGACGGATGCGGACGGGTCCACGGCGACCCTTGACGATGACGTTGTCAGGGAACTCATTACTCTGACCAGCCTGTCGAGAAACGCATACAACGCGACGCTTTATTACGATGGCTTCGGCGTGAACTTTCGCGCACGCTATACTTGGCGCTCGGACTTCAGGACCAACCAGTTCATTAGCTTCAATATGCCGCGGATCGTCGATGATCGGGCGCAACTCAATGCGAGCGTGAGCTATGCCATTAATGACAACTTCACGGTTGGCATTGAAGGCATAAACCTCCTTCGTGAGGATCGAACCCAGTGGTGCGTCAATGACAATGCCCTTCTGTGTTCGCAAGGCCTGACAGATCGTCGCCTCATCGTTGGCCTGAGTGGCCGATTCTAACGCGACGGGAGACTTTTGCCACGGGCTGCTAGTGCGCGGGCTGGAGAACCGGTATTCAAGAGCGCTCATCAAGCCGGAAGTCAGAACAGGTTCCCAGCCCTCGGGCCGAAGAACTTGTTTTGCCTTGGTAACAACGGAGAGTCCATGTTATTTAACATCAATGGCGTAGGGAAGCTCGCCCTGGTTGGCGTTGTTTTAGCCGTCGCGGCATGTTCCAGGGTTCCTGACGGGTCCAGCGACTCACAAAATCAAGTTCGCGAGCAACAAACGGAAGCTTCGAGCGTACAAAAACCGAACATACTGTTCATTCTCACGGACGATCTTGGTTTTAATCAGGTGGGTGCGTACGGACAGGGCGAGATCCGTACGCCTACGCTTGACAGGCTCGCCGCCGAGGGAATCAAGTTTACCCAGGCGTACGCCGGCAGCACGGTCTGTTCACCGTCGCGAGTATCGCTATTCACAGGCCGCGATGGGCGCAAGCTGCACGATAATTCCAATATGATCAAGCTGCGCGAGCACGATGTGACGTTCGCACACGTCCTGAAAGAGGCTGGCTATGACACCGGCCTGTTCGGAAAATACTCAATAGGCCAGAATGATGATTTGGCGAATACCGGCCCATTGAGAATGGGATTTGATACTTGGTATGGCATGGATCACATACTCGAAGGTCATCGCCAGTACCCCACGTTCTTGTGGGAAAACGACAGGAAATTCACCGTAGCTGACAACCTCGACCGCAATAGAGGCGCTTACGCGCAGAAGAAGTTCACGGAAGAGGCAATCAAGTTCATTCAGCTAGACCGCGAGGTGCCGTTTTTCGCCTTTCTCGCCTATACGTCACCACATGCAGAGCTCGCTGCACCCAGGGAGTTCGTCGAGCAGTATTCGGGAGAATTTGAGGAAACTCCATACACTGGCATGGCCACCGGCGAGCCAGCCGATATATACGCGACCTATTATCCCGAGCCAGTCGATGAGCCAAATGCCACGATGGCCGCAATGATTACCGCGCTGGATTCATACATCGGCGATATTCTTCAAACGCTTGAAGATGAAGGTCTTGCCGATAACACGATCATTTTCTTTTCATCGGACAATGGCCCGCACAATGAAGGCGGCGCCGATCCGGACTTTTTCAACGCCGCAGAACCGTACAGGGGCATGAAGCGCGACCTTTACGATGGTGGCATACACGTGCCCATGATCGTTCGCTGGCGTACGGGCATCAAGGAGCCGCGTGTAGACGAAACGCCATGGGCGTTTGCGGATGTACTGCCAACATTTGCGGAACTCGCCGATGTAGCGCTGGACAACGTGCCGGGTGTTGATACAAATGGCGTGTCTATCGCACAAATTCTCAACGACGCACCCCGGGAATTGCCCGAGCGATTGATGTACTGGGAGTTCGGCAAGCAGGCAGGTGATCCCAACTCGGGGATTATCGGTGAAGTAATTCAGGCAGCACGCAAGGGCGATTGGAAAGCCGTACGCTATGACCTGGACCTACCGGTGGAGGTCTACAACATCATTGAAGATCCCGGTGAAGAAAATAACCTGGCCGCTGAAATGCCGGAGATGACCGAAGAGTTTTACCAGCTATTTGAAGACGGTGTTTCCGATGACATCATTGAGTAGACTGAGCGCGGCGACGCTCTTGTTGATGCTCGCCGCCTCGAGCGGGGCCGTCGCCGAAAAGGTCGAGGCAATCGACCTGGTGTGGTCCGCGCACCGAGCGTTCTTTGATTTCGTCGGACAAGAAGATCATCAGGTCATCGCCTACTACGATGCCTCCCGACAGATGAGCGTGGCTCACAGGGAATCGGACAGTCCCTGGCGCTATCAGAAGTTGCCCTCGTATCTGGGCTGGGACAGTCACAACCTGGTCGTGGTTGGCATTGATGAAGCAGGCTACATTCATGTGGCGGGCAACATGCATGCTGACCCGCTGGTCTATTTTCGTTCGGAAACTGCGTTCAATGTTCGGTCGCTGCAAAAGGTAGCGACTATGGTGGGTGGCCCCGCAGAGGAACAGGTCACTTACCCACATTTCTTCAACGGCCCCGACGGACGACTCTATTTCAAGCATCGCTACGGTTCGAGTGGCAACGGTGTCGAGCTGTACAAGGTATTCGACACGGCGACCATGGAGTGGCGGCAACTACACGAAACTGCCTTTGTCGATGGCGAAGGAGAGAGGAACGGCTATTTCGTAGGTCCGCAGCTTGAACGCGACGGCATGTTTCATTTGGCCTGGGTGTGGCGAGAAACGCCGTCCGCCAATACCAATCACGATCTGAGTTACGCGCGAAGCCGAGACTTGCTGACCTGGGAGGCTTCCGACGGAACCCCGCTGGCGCTCCCTATTCGACTGAACACGGCGGAGGTCGTGGATGCAGTGCAGGTCGGCGGTGGTCTCCTCAATGGACAGACACCATTGGGCCTGGATTCGCAAGGCCGGCCCATTATCGTGTACCAGAAATACGGACCGGATGGCAATTCACAAGTCTTTCTGAGTCGCAGGGAATCGTTCGGCTGGAAGTCGGTGCAAGTATCGAATATTCGTGATTACCGAGCCGACCTCGATCGTACCGGCGCTTTGGCGCTTGACCTCGATACCAGGTCGGCGCCGTTCGTCAATCAGGACGAAGAAATTATCGTACGAGCAAGACTTCGTGGTGACGATCTGGAGTTCGTTCTCGATTCCGAGACATTGGTCGTGCGTGAACAACGCGGGTTTGATCGATACCCGGAGTCCGTCGAGGCGGACGATTTGAATAACGGGATCCAGTTGCACATTCGTCCATTAATGGTTGCGGGCAAGGCCTCAAGCGAGTGGTTCATTGCCTGGGAGGCGCAGCGCCCCAATCGCGACAGGGCCCGGGAAACAATCACGGCGCCGAGCACGTTACGAATTCACTTCGTGCCGGCCGAATAGTTACTCGGAAGTCGGGCTGCTGCATTGAGTCGTTTTTGACTTTCTCGATCGAGCCAACCGGTCATCGTGCCGAATATCAAGAGTTAACCATGAATATCCCGGCACTTGGCAAATGCGGCCCCATTGAATTGACCACTCGGTTGCTGTCTTTTCCGCCCATGCTTCTGATGTGCTCGGTCTTGGTCGCGTCTTGCGGCGGCGGCGGCGGCGGCGGTGGAGTGACGCCTCCCGTACCGATAGTGGATACAGATGCAGATGGTGTTGCAGATGCTCAGGACAACTGTGCGGCGACTCCGCCTGGGGAAACTGCCAATGCACTGGGATGCTCAGCCTCCCAACTCGATACCGACAGTGATGGCGTCAGTGACAACGCCGATGACTGTACCTTGACGCCCGCCGGTGAAGCGGTGGATAGCGTAGGCTGCTCAGAATCGCAACTGGATCCGGCTCTGTGTCACAGTACGCCGCCTGGTGGCGCCACCATGCCGGTGATTCCATCAATATCGGGGCCCACCGTTACAAAATTGGAGAGGGAAGGGCAGTATTTTGACACCGGCATCAGAGAGTTCGGTGGTACCGCAACCGGGCCTGACCATGCACAGGATGCGGTGACCATATTCGATGGGATGGTCTACGTTGCATACTACGGTCGCGGAGGACAATTGAAAGTCGCGCGAAAACCGCTTGTCGGCTGCGTCTGGACAATGATCGAATTTCCGTATACGCAAACCGATCCTGATTCACACAGATCGGCCAATATCGCCATTTCGCCCAACGATCGGAGAATTCACGTAATTTGGGGTCTTCACGCCGATGAGTTCAATTACATTATCAGCGACATCGATAACGCGACGGACGTTCCGGTTGCTGAATTCAATGTTGACCTGTTCGATTCGCGAAGAAGCGAACTGACACCGGGCGAGGATCTCGGCAGGGTAACCTACCCGCGCTTCATCGTTGGCAACAACGACAATCTCTTGCTTTTTTGGCGCCGAGGTGGCTCGGGCAACGGTGATACCTTTGTCTCTGAATACCGTAATGGCACATGGAGTGGTCAACGAGGTGCTATTCGAGGCACGAGTGGCGAAGACTATCAGGGGTCGACATCCCGTAATGCCTACCTCAATACCGTTACATATGGTAATGACCAATTGCACATGACGTGGACATGGCGCGAAACCAGCGGTGCACAAACCAATCACGATCTCATGCATGCCTATAGCACGGACAATGCCACGAGCTGGTTGAACAGTTATGGCACTGTTGTAGGAACGAGCGGCGCAGGCTCGTTCAAGATCAACCTGAATAGCGATGTAATGTTTCAACAGGTCAGAAATGGCACTGTGGCTAATCAGTGTGGCCAGACAATGACAAGCGATGGCCGCGTTCATGTCATACACCGTTACGATAACGGCTATCAGTATCATCGCTGGGGGCCCGGCGTCGGAGAAAATGACTGGACAGCCGCACTGGGCATTGGCGCCAACGGCGGTCGGCCAAGAATATATGCTGGGCCCAACGACTCACTTTGGGTGGTGGGTACGAATGGCAACAGGATAAGAATCTACGCTGCCGCCAAAGGGAGCGACAACTGGGGTACCTGGAGCAGGGTGTACGAGAGTCCGGACGCTGCGAGATACATCATTTCGACTGGGTATGTGGCGGGCAACACATTGGTGATTCTGGCTCAAAGAGAGGCGGCCGAGCGGGATACGGCTGAGCACACTGAAATAGAAGTTCTCACTTTCGAGCTCAGTGATTGATCGAGAATGAAGAAGCCGGTGCGTGGATTCCTGCCAATTGTGGTTTTCGCCATGGGCACTGGTTGGCTGGCCGGCAGCGCGGAAGGCCAGACCTATTACCAGTTCGAACCGTTCACGCTTTCCTTTACGGGGCCGAACGCCAGCGAACTGGGCGAGATCAATCCGTTCATGGACTATCGATTGGATGTTACGTTCACGCGCAGTGGCGAGAGTCATGTTGTGCCCGGATATTTCGCGGCCGATGGAGACGCGGCAGAAACCGGCGCTGATTCGGGAGACCAGTGGCATGTAAAATTTGCCGCGAATCGTCCTGGGGTGTGGCAATACAGCGTGTCGTTCAAGCAGGGCAGGAACATCGCGGTTACCGGGGCATCAACCGATGCACTGCCGATCGAGGGAATCGATGGCCAGAGCGGCGCGATCACAGTCCTGGAGAAGCGTGAAGGCCCCTACGCTGATGGGCGTCTGGAGTATATTGGCGAGCACTACCTCAAATTTTCCGGCAGCGGTGAGTATTTCATCAAGGTTGGCGTCGACTCTCCGGAAAACCTGCTCGCCTATGATGATTTCGATGGAACGCCCAATGTGGCGGGCCGCAGGAAATCCTGGGACGCTCATCGTGGCGACTATGACGATGATGCCGCTGCGCTACTGTGGCAAGGGGAAAAAGGCAAATCACTATTTGGCGCAATTAACTACTTGCATGATAAAGGGCTGAACGCGTTTTCGTTTCTGACATTCAATGTGGATGGTGATGATCGTAACGTATTCCCGCACTTGCTGAGTACAGACCGGGAAGCCTACGAAGGCTACGCAAGCAACGGGCAGAACAGGGAGGCTTGGGAATCCTACTTTCATAAAACACGCCTGGATGTATCGAAGCTGGCCCAATGGGAGAGGGTCTTTACCTACGGGGGTCAAAAAGGCTTCTTTCTCCACTTCAAGACTCAAGAAGAAGAAACCGATCACCTGATGGACGCCGGTTCATTGGGCAACGAACAGAAACTCTACTACCGAGAGCTTATCGCCCGATTTGGCCATCACCCGAGGTTGAACTGGAATATTGGTGAAGAAAATGACTTGCCCCGCGAACTGCAACGTGAGATAGCTGCTTACATTCGTGCGACTTCAGCGTACAAAGGGCAACATATTGTGATGCATACGTTCCCGCCTGAGGACTACTTTTACGCTGATCTCGTGGGTGATCAGTCTGTGCTTACCGGTGCATCCATTCAAGGGCAGCGCCCTGATTTCAGAGACGTATATACTCGTATTGTTCGCTGGTACCATGAATCCGAAGAGGCCGGCAAACCATGGGCCATTGCAATAGACGAAGCTGGTAGTGGAGCATGGGGCCTGGTTACTGACGCAGAGAACCCGACTCACGATGAGGCGCGTGTACGTGTCATATGGGGTTCGTTGCTCGCTGGTGGGTTTGGCGTGGAATGGTACTTCGGTTATCAAAGTCCGCATAATGACCTGGTGGCGAATGATTACCGATCTCGGGATCTGTTCTGGAAACAGAATGCCATTGCTCGACGGTTCTTCGAAGATCATGTTCCCTTTCACATCATGCGGCCGTTGCCACAGTCAATGCCGCTCGATTTCCTGTATGTATTCGGCATACCCGATGAACACTACCTGGTGATGGTCGAGAACCCGGTGAAACGAAACGCAGTGAGGTTAGATACCGTTGGAACGAGATTTGGGGTCCAATGGTTCGATACCCGAAATGGTGGTGACTTGGTTTCCGGTACCATCGATGAGATCGTTGCAACTGACACTCTAGTGTCCCTTGGTTTGCCGCCTGCAGATATTGGTAGCGATTGGCTGGCTGTACTTGAGGTGCTCAATAGCGAAGAGAGGCTTCAATAGTGAACAAGGCTTTTCTTGCGTTTCCGACTGTGCAGCCAAAAAGGCGACCCATCCCGGGGCCTTGAAATCGGCGAGAAGCGCGGTGCTCGCAAGCGAGCCGCGGGCAACTCTGCGAGCGCCGTCGACCGCAGCATGGCGGGCATGGACCTGCCGAATAGGGCGGTGCCTGGGGGAGTGGGGCCAGCTCGACAAGAAAAGGTAGACGACGCGCCCGCGTCGCCCGGCAACAGAATCAACAAAAATCAATCAAAAGCGGGTATGCAAGCCTCGAAGTGTCGTTTATTTGTGGTTCCAATCATACAAAACGACCGAAAACGACGGAAAATGCACAGAAATGCTTGTACGCGATTACAAATCCTGCTAACGTGTGGACGTTGGTGCAGATAGGGTCCGGCTGTCTCCCATCCATTGCTGCACCCAAGACAATTCGAAATGTGTGGAGGATTCATTGTGTCAGCCAGATCGTCAGTCAATTCAAGAACAGCACCGCGATTCGTTTGCGCGGCCGCGCTTGTGCTGGGAAGCCAGGTTTTGCTTGCGCAAACCGATGAAGAACAATCAGTACTTGAAGAAGTCGTGGTTAGCGGTGTCCGGTCATCTCTGGAGGACGCACTTGAAACCAAACGATTGGCAACCTCGGTTGTTGATGCTATTTCGGCTGAAGATATCGATGCTTTGCCGGCGCTTGACCTGGGTGAAGCGATGCAGTTGCTGCCGGGTATTCAGTTGAATCGTGATGATGGTCAGCGAAACTCCGAAATCAGCTTGCGCGGACTTCCCGGCGGGTTTACCAAGACTACTGCCGCGGGGCAATCGTTCACAACGCCCAGTCGCAGCACAGGTCAAGTGGGTGCCAGCAATCCGTTTGGCACATTCGAAGCAAATGTTTTTGATGGTGTAACTGTGGTGAAAAGCTCCACCGCCGATATGCAGGCTGGCGGAGTTGCCGGTACTGTGGATTTGAAGCTCCAGGAAGCATTATCCAAGCCCGATGGCCGCTTCAGCATCAATCTGGGTAGCCGATACGAAGGATTGTCGGATCAGGCGGACAGTGAATTCAGAATGGCTGGCAGCAAGCATCTCATTGGCGACAAGTTCGCGATCGCCTTCAAGGTGGCTGGTTCCGAGCAAAACTACCGTCGCGATACTGCAAATTTTACGCAGTATGTCAGTTTGAGTGGCGCGACCGCGGAGCAGGCTCGTACCCAACTCATCAGCCAGGCAGATTTGGATGAGTACCGGAATTCACATGGATTGGAATCGAATTCGATCATCAGGGCCATCGGGCGCGCCGGGCAAGTGAGTGAGGTACAGGAAGGAGATCGTTTATCTGCAACGCTCAATATTGAATATCAAGTGACTGATGCCTTCAAACTTGGTGCCCACTACCTCAAAACAGACCGGTCCCTGGATAGAAGTAATTTTGAGGACGTAAATTTCCAGGTACGCCGTCAGCGAGACGTTGCTGCCCAGGACATCGAGCTAATTGGGGCGCCGGTAAGACTGGCGTCGAACGAAGATGGCATCCCAACGTACAGTGTGGGGCATGTCATTATGCGAAACGTGGATTGGGCGCCAGCCAATCGTGTTTTCTCGTTCACCGAAGATGCGCAAGGCGCGTTCTTGTACGGTGATTTCTTCACTGACAACTGGGAGATTGATGGCGCTTTCAGCTATTCCGATTCCTCCAATCAATTTATTAACGAGGGGTTGGATGTACGTCATGTAACGCGAAATGGGACCTTCCCTAATCCTGCCGGCGGCCCAAGGATCAGGTGGGCGCCATCGGGTGTTGACGTGGAAGTGAATACCGGCAACGGTGATTTGTCACAGGCTTTTGTCAATCCTCTCGCCGGCATTGACAGTTTTGTCTATGACGGCGACTGGGCTGAAGTAACGTCGCTCAGTGGCTTTAGCAGTCGTCTAAACCCTGCCCTCAATGGAAACCGGCGTGTTGAGTTTTACGTGAACGGACGCGTCGACAGGCCGGAAAGGACAATGAGCAGCTATGAGGCTAACTTCAAGCGCAATCTGGATGTTGGCCTTGGTGATGGCTTCAGAATTGATTCTGTGAAGGCAGGTTTTCGTAACTCAATTGAAGAATTGGAAAACCACGATCTGCGTGTCGGTGCAGTTGGCATTAACGTGGATGTGTTGTCTGAAGCGGCGATATTCGGTGACCGGCAATTATTCACTGAATCGCAAAACCCGTACTTCAACGGCGATTACCCGGGTTTCTATGGATCTGACGCGGGATGGCGCACGCTTGACTCAAGGAACCTTGTCCCATTGCTCCAGGAAAATATGCGCGACGTTGCGGGCGCGGAGAGAGCGTTTCCTTCCGGCTTTAACATTCGTGAAGCCGGTGGCCGCAACCAATTCTTTGCTACCAACTTTAGCGTCGAGCAATTTCTCACCGCCGGCTACCTGATGGTCAATTTTGGCGGTGAGGTCGGTTCATTGCCTTATTCGGGAAATGTTGGTGTCCGTCAGGTTGAAACACGCAATGAAATTGTCGGTGTGTCGGAGGTAGACGGTCAGCTCGTTGATGGCTTTACAGAGGTAGATTACGGCCACACCTTGCCCTCATTTAATGCGGTACTGGAGCTGCGAGACTATCTGCTTTTGCGTGTAGCGGGCTACCGCGGTATTGTGCGTCCAAATCTACGCGCATCGAATCCGTCAACCGTATTCAGTGAAGGTGATGTAAATGTAAGGGTCGACCTGCCGCGTTCTGAAGTTAACCCTTATACGTCCGACAACTTCGATCTTTCGCTTGAATGGTACAATCGTGCAGGTAGCGCTGTATCCATCGGTGCTTTCTCCAAGACAATCACCGATCTATTTACTCGTGAGCGAGTGTGCCCGGTTGGTCAGGAGGCCGAATTTGGCGGCATCTTTGGCCCACTTGAGCGGATCGATCTACCCGGTGGAAGTTTCGACTGTCAGGAAATTGATCCATTCGTCAATGATATGGGTGAAGTGACCGACAACCGTACTGTCATAATGAATCGATCGTTTAATACGGATGATGAAATTACAGTGAAGGGATGGGAGCTTGCGGTTCAGCAAAACCTGGACTTCCTTCCATACCCCTGGAATGGTTTTGGCGGTGTTTTCAATTACACCACACTCGATACCGAGCAGGGTAACAATGCTGCTTTGACCAGAGTCTCGCCCGAGTCCTATAACATACTGGGATATTGGGAGAACCGCGGTGTGAGTGTTCGGCTTTCTTACAACTGGCGGGACAAGCAGCTTATTTCGCTTCCTAGTGAAACAGGGTTCCTGGGTACCGATGCACGCGAGGAGACGGCCAGGGGTCGACTTAATTTGTCTGCATCGTATCGTTTCAATGGGAACATTCGTCTGAACTTTCGAGCGTATAACCTGACCGAGAATACAGGTTACGAGTTCATCGGCGGCAATTCAGAAGCCGTACATCGTATTACATACACGGGTCGCCAATACCAGGTCAGCGGCACATATACATTCTAAGTCTGCGCAGAATATAGGGAAAGTAATGCTTACCAAGACATTGTTCAAATCAGCCATAGGAATTGCAGGCGGTTTCGCGCTTATGCTCGCAGGCCACACACTGCTTGCACAAGACGCTGAATCAGTTGAAGAGGTAGTCGTAACAGGAATACGGAGTTCCTTGGAGAGCGCGCTTGATGTCAAGCGAAATGCAGATTCCATCGTTGATCACATTTCGTCCGAAGACATCGGAAGTCTTCCGGCCCTGGATTTGGGTGAGGCATTGCAGGCCATTCCGGGTATTCAACTCAATGCGGAGAGTACGCAGCGAACGTCGGACATCAACCTTAGAGGTCTGTCCGGGGGTTTCGTCATGACTACTGCAAATGGATTGGGTATCGCGACACCGAGCCTGAGTACAAGTGAAAAAGGTGCTTCGAATCCGTTTGGCGCCTTCGAGTCGAGCATATTCAGGGGGATAACGGTTATCAAGACCCCGACTGCAGACCTGCCATCGGGCGCAATTGCGGGATACATTGATAAGCAACTACCCAGTGCATTGTCTGCCAATCGGGACAGATATGAAATACAGCTTGGAAACAGGTACGAACAACTCAACGATAGCAACGACATGGAATTGTCGTTTCGAGGGCGCAAGGAGCTCATCGAAGATGTACTGGCGATATCAGGTACTTATGCAAGTTCAGAACAGAACTTCAGGCGCGACACAATTAACATTACTCGTTACGCTGACGTAACGGGCGGCGCCAATTTTTTCCTGGGCGAGAATGGGCAGACTCTCGATGAATACAAGGCGGAATGGGGATTGCCGGAAGACGCAAACATTCTTTATACCGGAGAAGTAAGGCATTTCTCCGAGCTTGCAGATGGTGACAGAGAGTCGTACGCAGTGAACCTGGAGTGGCAGGCAACAGACAAGTTGTTTCTAGGCCTGGATTTGCTCGGCAGCGAAAAGGATCTGCATGATGCAAACTCGGACATATTCATTCTGGCTCCGCGTCAAAGAAATGGCACTACTGCGGCTTCACGGATAACGCCCACGGCGGGAGTTGCGCCGATTTACGCTTTTACCAATGATCCTCTTTTCGACGGAGATGGCAATGTCATTGCCCAGGGCTCCGACAATTACCTGATCACGGACTACACGTATGAAAATGGGCAGTACTACCCAGGTAATCGACTCACCGACCGGCTGGAGCAAACCGGCGGCCAATATTTGACCGCAGAGTGGGCCGAGGACCGATGGGCACTTTCGGTTGGTGCGGTCAGGTCGGACGCCGAGGCCGAATCCTACCATACCCAATTCGATGCCCGGTACAGGCCTGCGGACCGTCGGCGTGGCGGAGGCCGGAGTCCCGACGATACCAACGGCATCATGGGCCGAATGATTACGGGGACGGGGAATATTGACAATTACTTTCTGGATGTAAATGGTTTCGAAAACCTCTCTCTTGACGGTGATTTCGTATACGCGCTTCGCCGCTCTGACAACAGGCCTTATGAAGAGTTGGACCGTCTTCTTACGCAACTAAGCTGGAGTTGGAGGGGAACCAACCCGGACGGCACCAAGCACAATACGTCAATGTTGGTTACCGGCAACGAGGTATTTGTAGACAGAGACTATGATGAGCTGAAGTTCGACTTCGAATATGACCTCGATGTGTCCATTTGGAACAGCGTAAAAGTGGGAGCCTACACGTCGAAGGAAGAGTTTGCCCGTCTTCAAAATAGAGACTCTTCCGCGTATATGAACCTCGACGGCATAGGCAATGACCTTCTGATTCCGGCCGTCTACACCCGGGGCAACGAGTTTTTCAATGGCAACGCGCCTGGCGCCGCCAGCGCTGACGACGGCTGGGTATCAATTGACGTGAAAGCCGCTCGCGCCGCGCTCACGCAAGGGATTGAGGAGCGCTATAACGACGCATACCAACGGCTACTTGACGATCCGACGGTAGAAGAAGGCAATACAGCTTCAGATGCCCTCACACAGGCTGAAAAAGATCAGGCAATTGCGTTTTTTGCCGACCCGGAATTTACCTCCGGCGGTTTCTTGCGACGCAGAGGTCGTGGCGAAGAAGTAAACTCCTATACGTCCTCGATAGAAATCAAATCGGCCTATTTAATGGCAAATTTTTCGGGTGATATAGGCCGCATGGCTTTCCGAGGTAACGCCGGCCTTCGTTATGCTGAAACCATCAACAGCGGACGAGGACTGGCCCTTGTTCCCAAGGAAAACGAAACTGCAACACAAAGAAACAGACTTTGGGATGACGAATACCAGCTCTCGACGCCCTCGAATACTTACAATCACTTGCTTCCATCAATCAACTTCAGTCTTGACGTGATGGAGGACGTGGTCGTCAGGGCGGCATATTATGAAGGCATCGTCCGGCCAAACGTTGCATCATTCAGGCCGAATGGGTACACGAGCGGCGGCGACCGCACGGTCAGGATTCAGGTTGCGGATTCCGAGCTGCTGCCCTTCGAGGCGGACTCTTGGGACTTGTCGGTCAACTGGTATAACCGGCAGGGAAGCGTGATTTCTGTAGGCTATTTCCAAAAGGATGTTCGTGACCAGTCGGATTTTGAACGAATTTGTCCTACGGATGGCGGCGGATTCGGATTCGGAACGCTTTCGCTGACTGGAACGGCGGCGGACCCGATATGTGCGAGTGACGATCTGAGTACCGTTTCGAGTGGCCTCCTTGATGACCCAGATACGCCTGAAGACGAGTCCGTTGAGGAGATTTACCGCGAGTTCATCATTACCCAGCGCGTAAACTCCAATGCAGAGCAAACCGTCAGGGGATATGAGATGGCGCTGCAGCAGAACCTCGACATCCTGCCGGCGCCTTGGAGTAATTTCGGCGGGATTGTCAACTTTTCAAGGGTCACAAACGACGGCGAGCGAATCCCAGGGGTTTCGGAAACGTCATATAACCTGGTGGGTTACTACGAAACGGATAAATTCAACATTCGCCTGGCGTACAACTATCGATCTGACTATCTCCTGGTGTCGACCGGGACGTTTAACGGCACTGCGGACCGTGACGTGAAAGGCAGGGGTAGATTGGACCTGTCTGCAACATACCGACCGACTAACGGTTTGCGATTAACCTTTAGATCCTACAATCTGCTGGATGAGATATACTAGGAGTTTCAAGCCAGAAACCCGGAACTTGGTCGCCGAACCAACTATGATGGGCGTATCTTTTCAGTGTCCGCAAACTATGTTTTGGGATCGAGGTGATCGCAGTTGATTCGGATGGTGAGCGAGATCTGAAAATGTCTTTATAGTCTCCCAGCAGAAATCGCAACTCAAGAAAAAAACCCCAGCTCAGGCTGGGGTTTTTTTTGCAGACGATTACCTCATGTAGACAGGCGACAAGATGACCGTCCGAGTTTGCGCGATACGACTATTTCATTGTTGCGCCCGTCACCAACACCATTATATCGTCAGCAACCTCGGATTCGCCAACGTATATGCCCCAACGAAAGCCGATCTCCTCGGTGCGGGGCCACTGGCCCGTACCAACCAGTTGACCATCAATGTACATTTCGTAGTCCAGACCGTTATCGCGGACTTTCATGTCGAAAGGCTTGCCGAGAATATCCCTGGAAAGCAGCTTTCTGTTCTCATTGTTTTCAATTCCAATTCCCCGACGAGGGTGAAACCAGAGATTTGCGTGTTCGTCGACACGCAACATGACGGACCAGTGATCGACGTTATTTCCCTTGGCCTGAAAGATCGAACAATGATGAAAGCCAACGCAACCCGCTGATTTCAACACTGTGAACCTTGCGCCGAATTCGCGCCAAACGCCGGGTTCGGGCATCCAGCGATACGCCGGACTGAACGCTTCTATCCTCGCCGCATTTTTGCGAGTGTTGCGGACATTGTGTTCTCCCTTGAACAATCTGAATATCTGGGTGTTTCCATCTTCCTGATACCAGCGAGACCACCTGTGAAAGTCTTCCGCGAGGATAGTCGAGTGACCAACGCTGTGTATACGCATCTGGCGCCCGGCGGAATCGATAGGAGTACTACCGTAGGGGCCAGTTTCGATCAGGTCATTGTTGATATCAACTTCTTTTCCTTGCACGCCTCGAGTCGTATTGGTCCCCAGTGGCTCCAACGCGCCACTGGCCAGTACCTCGTTCCACGTCGGCTCCACAATGTTCGGATCATAGATACGACTTGCCAGATTCGATTGGTCCTGCAAACCATATGTAGTACAGCTCGTTATGTGAGCCAGCCCCCGCAAGTCACTGTCAACGCGAGCTTTTTCGTGACACAGCCTGACATAATATTTGCCCTTCAGATTGCCTTCAGCTGTTCAAGCAGGCCGACTGTTGCCTTCCATCGCGGTTCATCTCCCGCGTCGCCGGGGCAAGTGGATTTCATCGCCTCTTCCTTGGCCTTGAGATCGATTTCGGCGTAGATATTGGTGGTCGCGAGCGACACGTGACCGAGCCAGGCACGAATGGTGTTGATGTCGACGCCGGAACGAAGGAGGTTACAGGCACAACTGTGGCGCAGCACATGGGGCGTGACCTTTTGCCCAGTGAGTTCCGGCACGCGGGCGGCGGCACGCTTCACGAGTTCGATAAGGCCATGGCGAGTGTAGAGTTTGCGATGCCGGCTCCAGAAGACGCTCTCGCACCCGGGCGGGCGGTCCCTGGACAAAGCGGCGAGGGCCTTGGCGGTCCTCGACCACATCGGAGTGATGCGGACCTTTCCGCCCTTGCCATGGATCGTTACACGCGCGTTGTCGCCCGTGCGCTCCGGCAGATGCAGATCTTCCAACTGCAGTCCCGCCGCCTCGGAGGCTCTCGCCCCGGTGTTGTAGAGGAACAGCAGCAAGACGTGCTCGACCCGCCCTGCAACGGTGTGCTTGTCCGTCCTGGCGATCATGGCGTCCATGTTCTCGTTCGACAGCCAGAGGATCCGTGGCCGCACCGTTTTCTTGAGTGGGATGGCGCGGACACTGCCGGCCCATTCGACAAGTGCGGCGTCGCGCACCGCGACGTAGCGGGCGAAGGACCGGATTGCCGTAAGGCGCAGGTTGCGGGTCTGCACCGAGCAGTTGCGTTCTTGTTCCAGGTGGCCGAGAAAGCCCGTCACGCGCTCAGCGGACAGGTCTTCGACCGCGAGCCGTTCCACTGCCTTGGCGGCGCGCTCGGCCACGAAGGGCAACAGCAGCGTCAGGCAGTCGCGATAGCTCCTGATTGTATTGACGGCCAGATTGCGTTCGCTCGGGAGATACTCCATGAGGAAGCGCTTGACCCAGGTGCCGAGTGTTGAGTTGATTTCAGGCATGGCGTGTGTCTCCTTTCAGATGCTGCCCGGGATCCGGGCTTGGGTTGTGCTCGACGTAGCGCTCGAACCGGTGGCTGGCCTCGTCGAGCAACTCCGGAGTCATCGCGATGTAGACCTGCGTCGCGGCCACGCTGTTGTGGCCGAGGTAGGTCGAAAGCGCTGGCAGGAGCCGTTGAACATCGACCTCCTGGCGATACCACGAGGCCAGGCGGTGGGTGGCAAAGGTGTGGCGCAGCGAGTGCAGGCAAGCCGCGCGGCATCCGGGTTTGCTCCTGTCGATCCCGGCCGCCCGAAGCGTCGCACGGAAGGCATTGCGAACGATGCTCTTGCTCAGCGGCGATCCGTCACGGCACGCGAGGAAGGTGGATTGCGTGCCCTCGATCCGGGGGCGGCGCGCCCGGATGGCGGCGTATCGGCGAAGCACGCCGAGGAGGTCGGCACCGACCGGCACCAGGCGGCTCTTGTAGAACTTCGTATCGTTCACGGCGAGCACCGCGGAGTCCAGGTCCACGTCCGCCAGGGTCAGTCCTCGTGCTTCGCCGGAGCGCAGCCCGGTGCCGTAGAGCAGGATCAGGAATGTCCGGAAGGTCTCGGCGTCGAGCTTGGGGCAACGTCGGCGGCCTGTGCCTGCCGCCTTGAACAGGCGCCGCAATTCCTCGTGGGTGAAGATGAACGACGGTGCGACCTGCGGTGGCCGCGGCTCCGCCTCCCTCGGCGGCATGGGAATGCAGCTCACATGCCCGCGGCTGAACGCGAACCGGTAGAACCCGGCAAGCGTTCCGTACTTCACGGCACGTGTCCTGGTGAGGCCCGCCTTGCCGGTGAGGAAGCGGCGGACTTCGTCCTCGCCCACCGAGTCACAGGCCCTGTGCTCTCCGATCCGACGACAAAACGTATCGAGTGTCTGGGCGCTTGAGCGGAACTTCGCGCCGTGGTCGCGCTGCCACGCGACATAGCGGTCAACGGCTTCACGCAGTGTCATCGAGCACCTCCTTCAGGCAGATGTCGGCGACCGGGCGAAGCGAGGCCAGATCGATCTTTGCGTAGGTGGCTGTCGCGCTCGGGCTGGAATGCCCGAGAAAGTCGCCAACGGTCTTCAGTCCGTACCCTTCGTCGACCAGCCGTTGTGCGGCCGCATGACGAAGTGCATGGGCGCCCAGGCGCTTGCCGGTGATGCCAATGCGCCTGGCGCGGCTGCGCACGATCCAGCCGACGGCGCCGCTCGTCAGCGGCCTGAACGGGGCCTGCAGCGTCAGGAACAAGGCCCGCTCCGGTCCCGCATCCGGGCGCACCTTGAGAAGATAGTCCATCAACGCGTTGCCGACGGAGGGGGTCAGCGGAAACGTGTCGGTGCGCCGGGTCTTGGGACGGAACACATGCAGCATGTCGCGCTGCCAGTCGATGTCCTCGACGCGCAGAGCGCCAACCTCGCCGGCCCTGAGCCCGCAGGTTGCCAGAATCATCAGCACCGCGCGGTCGCGGCAGTCCACCGGGGTCGAACGTTCGGTCGTGGCGAGCAACTTCTCGACTTCGTCCCGATCAAAGCCCTTGGGAACCGGTCGGTCGGGATACGCAAGCGGCGGCATGATGCACTCGGCGATGCCCGACCGGCACCAGCTCCGCGTCTCGGCAAAACGAAAGAAGCTCCGCAGACACCCGGCCACGGCGCGCGCCGACCTGCGCCGAAGACCGCCGTCGGCAATCCGCACGGCGAGGTATTCGTCCACGTCACCGACCGTGATGTCGGCGAGCATCAAGTTCCTGCGCGCCGCCCAGGCAAAGAAACGGTCGCCCTCATAACAGCAGTTGCCGACGGTCGCTTCGGACAGTCCCCGATCGTCCCGCATCCAGGCCGCGAAGGCCTCCACTTGCCGGGCGTGCGGATGGGCATCCCGAGGCGGCTCTTCCAGCCAGCCGAGAAAACGCAGCCAGCGAAAGCCATGACGCCGGAAATCGGCCGCGGAAACCTCGGGCACGCTCCGGCACCACTCCCGCACCGCCGTCTCGACTGTCGCCACGCGGACCGGAATGTCCGCATCGGGCAGGTTCAGCAGCTCTATGAGCAGAAGCTGCGCACGGGCAACCCGGCGCACCACATCGCCAACCACACCCAAGGCGACCACGACACGCAGATACCGTTCGCGCTCCTCCAAAAGCGGCGCACGTCGGTACTTGGCGATGGTCGCGGGATCCTTGTACAGAGTTTCGAACATGATTCATCTCCAAAAAGGGTGGAGACAGGCCTATCCAAAAGTCCCGGTCCGGTTGGTTCCGGTGAGGCTGAGCGATGGGTCCGACGGGGATGTGTGGCTGTAGCGGAGGGGTCGCCGGTCGGTCCAGGGCGGTGGGGAGGCGTTGAGCGGGTTTGCTCGGGGGTATGGGTTGGTGCCTGGGCGCTGAGTAGGCGCGGCGCGCACGGGGATGCCGCGGCGCGGCCGGGCGGTGCGCCGTCGGGGGTCCGCGGGGTGCCCGGTCAGGGCGGCGCGGGGGTCAGGATGGCGTCGAGCGCATCCTGCGGGCGTGCGGCGTAGTGGCGGTTTGCCTGGGGGATGTAGTCGAAGTGGCCGATCGCGCGCACGATGGAGATCGCGGCGTTGCTGAGCGCCGCCAGGTTTTGCGGCAGATGCCCGGCCGCGGCGCGGCAGCGGTCCTCGTCGTAGCTGAAGTCGCGCACGTAGTGAACCCGGTTCTCCACTTCCCAGTGGCGGCGCACGATGTTCAACAGTTCGTCGGGTCCGGCCTCCTCGACGCCGAGCGAGGTGAGCCCGTAGGCGATCTCGCGGGTGCTTTCCCCGGTCTTGACCACGACGCGCTCGCGCTGCACGCGCAGCGCCTGACGGCGTGCGGGCAGATCGCACCGCCCGTCCCACTTGGCGGGCGTGAGGTCGAAGGCCGCGCAGCGGCGGGTCTCCAGCCGCCCATGGGCCTTGTGCAGCGCCTCGGCGCTCCAGCGCGCCTGGCTCCAGTCGATGTCCGCCAGGTCCTCGCGAATGCTCGGCTGGTTGCCCTTCACGGCGGTGATCGCGTAGTCGGCCTTGCACTCCTCCACCAAGCAGCGCGCCGTGTCGTGTTGGGCGTGGATGGCGTCGAGCGTGACGACGCGCCCGGCGAGGTCCAGTTGCCGCGCCAGTTCGCGCACCGCCGGGATCTCGTTGCTTTTGGCGCCGATGCGCACCTGCCCGAGCACCAGGCCGCTGCCGTGCTCCACCGCGGCCACCATCATCTGGCGTTCGCCCTCGGTCCGCCTGGAGGCGCCGCGCACGTCCTTGCCGTCCATGGCCACCGGCGCAAGCCCGGCATGCTGGGCGCTCCAGGCGCGCAGCGCCCGATCCAGAGTGTCCGGCGGCAGCTTCGAGAGGATGTAATGGAAGGTCGAGGCAGCGGGCACTGTGTAGCACTGGCGCGTCGGGCTGAAGAACCCGCCCACCGCACGGCGCTGCGCCTCGTCGAGCCGGGCGGCGAACTCCCCGAACGCGCTCACGCCGCGATACCCGGCCAGGCGCGCCGCGATCATGATCGTCAGGTAGCTCGCCAAGCTGTAGCGCTGCCCGCGCCGTTTGCGAAAATCCTCCATCTCCCCGAGAAAGTCGTGAAGACTGCGCAATTGCCCCGCCGGCATCGGCGCCTCGCGCACCTCCACGGGCTCGCGCCCATCGCGTAGCGCCTCGCGGGCGCCGGCTTCAAGCTCGTACACGTAAACCTCCTTGGGCTGGCCGTGCTCGCGCCACCGCGCCGGGCTGCCGTACACCCGCGAATAACCGCGCGTCAGGCCCAGCATCCGCCAGTTCGACGCCCGGTAGCAAACCCCCGAAAACCGCGACGGGTCCACGAACGTCTCCGCCAACAGCACCGGGAAACCGTGCATCGCGCGCATGTCCCCCGACAGCCGGCGCAGACTCAGACCCAGCACCCGAGAGGCCAGGTTGCGTACCTCCCCCTTGCCCACCAGCAACGCGAAACGGCTGTTGTTCGCGATCAGCTTCAGCCGCCGAAACTGCCGCTCCGGCGGCCAACCCAGCCACTCGTCCCGAACCCCGACCTTGAACGCGCCCGCCGTCCAGCCCAGCAGCGCAACCCGGCTCCCGCCGCATACCGCCACGTGACGCAGCGACTGACCGAACAATCCCTTGTACGGCAAATAGTGAAACTCCCTCATCAGCGCGTCCCAACGCCGCCGCTCCGCCACGCCGCGCACCGGGCGCACCCACACATCGCGCAACTTCAACCGGCCACGGGAAAACACCGAGATCACCATGACCCCCTTTATGCCACAACGACTTCTGAATAGCCAGACCTTGCACAGCCTGACCGCTTCCCTCACCGTTTACAGCCTCAGGCTATACGCCCCGACTTTTGGAGAGCCCTGAGGGTGGAGATGGCTTCATGCCACAAAAACCCAGCCGTGAATATAATGTCAGGCTGTGTCAGGAAAAAGCTCGCGTTGACAGTGACTTGCGGGGGCTGGCTCACATAACGAGCTGTACTACATATGGACTGCTATGTGGGGCCCCACATAGCAGTCCAAGGGCACTTTGCCCGTTAACAGGCTGACTGCAGCCCGCTATCACTACGAGAGCGGCAAGGCCTAGCAGCCCGTGGCAAAAGTCCCGCGAAGCACCGAGACCGGCGAGACGCCCGCCCGGCAATGCGCGAGGAGGGAGAATATCGGGAATATTCGACCGACGAGCAACGCAGTCGGGCGGGATGGATCGTCGGTCGAATGCCGCGGGACTTTTGCCACGGGCTGCTAACTTCGGTAGTTTAGTTATCATGATTCATCCTCCCGAGGAGACCGGCGTCTGATTTATCTCGTCGAACCGGTCCGCCATCACCGAGGAGATACATGTATCGAAAGTCGGTACCGGGGGGCTTTTCCGCGACAATGACCTGAGCGTCCGGATGAGCATTGCGGATGATCGACGAAATCGCCCAGTTCGACTTGTCTCGCCTCAGAAGTTCATCGCCTTTGGCGAAAGTTGTTCCACCATCGGTACTGTTCCACCAGGCAACGACGCCATCAGTCTCTTCTCTATAGGCAAGCAGGAAGCTTACGCGCTGTTCGGAGCCGGCTATGAAGTCGCCGCGGGCATGCGTCTTGCTGACGGACGTTCCACCGACCCACTCTTTGCCGTTCCATCGATAGTGCGTCGTTTGTTTCGGCCCACCTGTAATCACTCCCAGGTCCTCACCGATATTGGTTCCTATGTGTGGATGACCTGCCGAGTCCAAACGTACCGAGCCGTTGAAGTTCCACAGGTCACCCGTACTGACTGCAAGCGTCTTCTCGTCGGCGTATTCACGGACAATTGGCATCTCAAGTTCTTCACTCGCGATGTTTCGCCAGACACCGCTTTTCGTATTGAAAACCATATAGTACGCATTGTGTCGTTCAGTAGTATGGCCCCTACCATTGACCCCCGCATGCGAATCCCAACAGAGGTGGTAGTCGAAGGTCACGATGATGTCGTCTCCTTCGCCTCTGCCAGCCCAGGCATACCAACTGTCAACCGCATCAAGGTCATCGCGACGCTTGTGCTTGAGGAAGGACACGGGTGGCGTAAATGAGCGTCCGTTGTTGGTAGACTTTTGATAAACCCAGTCACTACGATGAGCCCCGTGACGATAGAACAAATACATATCGCCGTTGTCCATCTTGACCACCTGGTTGTAGGTCCCGAATGGCGGGATCGTGTCTAGCTCTTCCCAGCTCGAGATATCCAGGGGACTTGTCGAAACCACGTGCTTATTCGTACCGTAATGGTAGTTGCCAAGCGGATTGTCACCGTGAATCGGCATACCGCCGTGCCCGCCAAAGAAGACATGAATATAACCTTCGTCGTCGATTATCAGGGTTGGTTTGCCGTGGTTATCAATGGGTGTTGGTCTGTTGGGGTCCTTGCCCATGTCGCTGACGCCGGCCTTGAACGGTCCGGTCCAATTGCCCGTTTCGTGGTTGTAGGAAGCGACGTAAGGGTCCTCCAGCGGACCCTGGTAGCTGACGTATGTCACTCCGTCCCGGTATTCGCCCGCCGGATGTTGAACGACGGCTACGGCGTTGCCCAATCCGTTGTCTGCGAAGTAATCAACCATTCCGAGGTTGTCGTTCTCAGTCTGAGCAATCGCTCCGCCACTCGACGTGAGGGCAATGGCGATTAGCATGGCCGTACCAAACCGAGGCAGGGTTCTTTCCAATTGGTGCAACATGTTCTCTTACTCCAGATGAAACATCATATCGATCGGCGTGCTCACAGGGGAATTATCGACATTCGTTATCATGATGTCAGCCATGAATGCCCACCACTTTTCAACTATGGGCTCCAAGGGTAGCTGATCCATATTGTGGTCGTCGGTGCGCTTGAGTACTGCAAACAGCTTGTTGGACTCGCCATCGAGGAATATCGAATAGTCTGATATACCTGCTGACTTTAGTGCCGCAACCAGTTCGGGCCAGATGTCGTCATGCCGTTTCTTGTATTCGGACGCATGGCCCGGCAATAGCGTCATCAAGAATGCAATTTTTTCCATCGTACGGCGGTCTGTTACCTGGCCCGCGTGTCCAGGTACTCATGCCAGGCTTCCGGGGTCACTATCTCACCGTCAGCCTCCCATGCAAAACCGGCCCGATACGACAGCCGGCCTGTGTCATCCGATTCGGTGATTATCCAGATGTGGCTTTCGTCCTTCACATCGCTGGGAGTGTGCCTGATCTCTTTCACCAGGGCCGGATCCACAAGTGCGCCCGTGCCCAACCCGAAGTCATCCAGAGTTTCCCAGGTGGATATACGTCCGGTCTGATTGTTTTGCGTGGCTCTTGCCTTCTCGTCCTGTGTAGTCAGTCCAATAGCGACAGGAACAGATGCCGGCTTTCCGTCCAGCATGAACTCGGACTCTACCTCGTATAGTTGCGAACCCAATTCCAGCGAGACGGTCTTGTTATCGGTGATATGGCCTATCGGGGTCCGCCACTCATAAAGCAGTTCGAATACCACTTGTTCACCGCCGCTCTCAATGACTTCAAAGTCGGTGAACGTGTGTGCGGCGTACGCCTTGCCGTCAATCCAGATCGCCGAGCCACCGACACCGCGACTGACTCCCGTGTGATACGCGTCATACCCCTCGCCATGATCGACATGGTATGAGATGCCGTCGAGATGGCCTTGATACCACTTGTTTACGATTGCGTAATCGACTCTCTTGAACCACGCGTCAACACCGCTGGAGTGTCCCTCCAGGGGAGCAGCGGGTCCATAAACACGAAAGGCGACCTTGTCGTTTTCCCAGGCAAAATCGTCCTGGCGTTCCGGCACGAAGCGTCCGAATGCCATGACTTTCTGGACGCTGGTTCTCTCCCTTGCCACCAGGAGGTCGTAGATTGCCGACCCGGCGAGAAGGTAAGCGCCTACTCCATAGAGCTGTGAATCGTCGTAGGAGACGATTCCCGGAGCGGCGCCAATGGCCTGGACCCAGCCCAGCTTTCCGTCGGGATGAACTGCCCGGTTGAGGACCGCCCAACCCTTGGCGACCGTTTCCTCATACTGCGCGGCGTCCAACAAGCCATCGTTGATGCCCCACGCGAGGCCATAGGTGAAAAACCCTGTGCCACTGGTTTCGGGTTGCGGCATCTTCTCGCCGGCGAGCAGCGACATGGCCCAGGAACCGTCCTCCTTTTGCAGCGTCTTCAGTCTCGCCGCCATGCGCTTGAACAGGGTTTCGTAGAATTCGCGCTCGGGATCGCTCCTGGGAATGTACTCCATGGTCCTTGCCAATCCCGCGAAGACCCAACCGCTGCCTCTCGCCCAGAATAACGGTTCACCAAATTCACCTGTCTCGGTCTTGAAGCGGCTGTCCCGATACAGCAGGTCGTGCTCCTCATCCAGGAGATAGTCGACCGTCGCTCTTGCTTCCTTGTGCGCGTACTCCGCATAGCGCGGATCGCCCGTCGCTACGCTCAGTCCAGCCCAGGTTGCGGGCGCCATGAACAACGCGTCTGCCCAACACCACCTGTCCTGACATGAGTGCAGGCCACTTTCCTTGCGATCTTCGACAAATTCGAGCGAGCTCGCCGGCGGGTCTGCCAGGATCGTGTCGAAGGCTCTCCGGACAGGAGCCAGAATGCTCCAGGGTGATTTCACGCTACGGATCGACGCCGGGCTAAGCGACGTTCCGCGGGCCGCTTGGGGGCCAAGGCGTGCGGAGGGTTCCGGGCTGGTGTATGGAGCGCGGCGTATTCGTCACCGGGTGGGTGGGGAAGCGGGTCCGGGAACGCGGCGCGGAGAGGGGTCGCCGGCGACGTTTGCGGGGGGGCGCGGTTTGCGGCGGCGGGGCCGGGTGTCTCAGTGCGGGGACAGGATGGCGTCGAGCGCGTCTGCGCGGCGCATCATGAAGTGGAGGTTCGCCTCGGGCAGGTAGCGGAAGCCGCGGTGGAACACGACGGCGAGCGCGATGTTGTTCAAGATGGCGTTGTTGGCGGGTGCGTGGCCCTTGCGGACGCGGCTGGCGTCCTCGCCCATGGTGGCGTCGCGGCGGTAGTGGTTGGCGTTCTCGACCTGCCAATGGCCGCGGTTCCAGGCCAGCAGCCGCGCCGGAGCGGCGCGTTCGGCGGGCACCGTGGTGATGCCGTAGGCGGTCTCGGCCGAGGTTGCACCGGTCTTGGCGTCGGTGCGCTCGCGCACGACGCGGAACGCCTGGCGGGCGCCGGGGAAGGGTCCGAGCGTCTTCGGCGGCAGGTCGCGCGCGGCGATGCGGCGCGCCTCGATGCGCCCGTGCGCCTTCGCGGGTTCGTCGGCGTGGTGGCGCACGTCGTTGCCGTCCCAGTCGATCGCCGTGAGTTGGGCGAAGGTGTCGGGGCAGTTCGCCTTGACCGACAGCACGTAGTCCGCGCCGTGCGTCTCGACGATGGTCCGTGCGGTGTCGCGGGTGGCGTGCAGGGCGTCCAGGGTGAGTACGCAGCCGCGCAGGTCGACATCCTCGAGCAGCGCACACAGGGCCGCGATCTCGCCGCCGTCGTCGCGGCAGCAGCGGCTCGCGACGGGGCGCCCGGCGTGGGTAACCAGCGTCACCGTCTCGAAGTACGTCGCGTCGTCGGTGTGCCGGTTGGCGCCGCGGATGCGCTTGCCGTCGGCGGCCAGCACCTGAGGGTCGTCCGCCGCCGCGAGGCGCGGCGCCGCCCACCGCGACAGCACCTCCTGCAACGCGTCCGGGTCGGTGTTCATCAGCACCCGGCAGACGGTCGAGTCCGACGGCGCGACCCAGCGCCCCGCCGCCGGGTCGCGCCAAGCGTGCAGCGCGCGCAGTTCCTTCTGCTCCAGGTTCCTCGCGAAGCGCTCAGTCGCCGCCGGGCCGTGCTGCCCGGCGAGCCGCGCCAGCGCGCAGATCGCCAGCACCGTCGCGAGGCGGTGCTTGCGGCCCTGCCCGCGGCGCGCGTCCGGCACCTCCGCGAACAGGTCGCGCAGCGAACGCAACTCCGCGCGCGTGTAGCGCACCGGCACCGCCCGACACGACCACTCCGGGCGGTCCGCCGGGTCCGCGAGCCGCCGCCGCGCATCCCGACGCAACACCCGCACGTACATCTCCTTCGGCGCCCGGTGCGGGTCCGTGTACGAGCCGTTGTGGCGCGCGAAGCCCTTCGTGCGGCCCACCCGCGTCCAGTTCGACGCGTCGTAGCACGTGCCCCGAAACCGCGCCGGGTCCACGAACGTCTCGGCCAACTCCAGCGGATGCCCGTGCAGCGCCGCCCAGTCACCGCTCAGCCGCCGCACGCTCCGCGACAGCGCCCGCGACGCCAGGTTGGGCACCCCCGACGCCGCCGGCAGCACCAAAAACCGCGTGTTGTTCCCGATCAGGTGCAGGCGCCGGAACTGCACCGACCGGTGCCAGCCCAGCCAGCGGTCCCGCGGCGCGCACTTGAACGCCCCCGACTGCCAGCCCAAAAGCGCCAGCCAGTGCCCGCGCCACTCCGCAACATGGCGCAGACCACGCCCCGCGAACTGCCGAAAACCCAAGTAGTGGTGCTCCTCCATCAGCGCATCCCAGCGCCGCCGCTCCTCCGCGCGGACCGGACGCACCTCAACCTCCCCGACCACCACCGCCGCCTTGTCGAATTCCGCCGACATGCAGCGCGTTGTACACCAAACAACGCCGAAAAGCCAGACCCCCGAGACCAACCCCTCAAATCACCGACTTCCGGCTAGCGTGAAATAGCCCTGCAGAATGCTCTCATCCTGATTGTGATTCAGGTAATACCAGATATAGGTCTGCCCGATGAGATGATCGTCCGCGAAATAGAGCCGCGGACCAAGCTCCCACTGCCACTCAGGACCCTTGTATGAAATCCATTGTGTATAGACAGGGTTTCTGGATCGCTCCGCTATCTGTGTCAGGCCTGCGTAAAAGGCGCCCTGCACCCATCGCTTCGGGTTCGACGATTCCACCCGCTTGTAAGTCAGGTAGTCGAGGTATTCCACACGAGGTAACTGCCAGTTCGCTACTTTCTCCATCTGCGCCAGCACGTCTGCACTCGATGGCAACGCTGGTAACGCTTCTTGCGCCGCCTCGCCTTCGGTGTTTCCGGTTGGCTCATCGGAATAGCTGCTCGCGGAGACGAACGACAACAGAGCCAAAGTCGCCAGGACGACTCTCGGAAGCCCGGGCGCTCTAGATGGGGGTCTGTCACGCTCAACATTGGTTTGGGCCATGGAATTGAACATAGTTGCTTGTCCGTTGAGGGCTACTCAGAAAGCTACTCAGAAAGAGTTGCGCGCTAATGACAGATATTGCACTATGATGCGCAAAACTGCAATTATAGCGAGGCGTCATGACGAGCAGACGCAATCTTCTCCTGGGCGGGGCAGGGGCTCTGGCCGCTTTCGCTGCTTACAGGCTTGATTGGCTTGCAGAAATAGTCCGTGAGCATCCAAACGTCCTCATGCTCATCGTTGATGACCTCAACGACTGGGTCGGCCCTCTGGGCGGTCATCCAAATACCAGAACACCGAACATTGACCGGCTCGCCGATCAAGGGACGGTTTTCACAAACGCCCATGCATCCGCACCACTATGCGGGCCCTCCCGGGCCAGCGTGATGACGGGGCTTGCGCCTTCATCGACGGGCATTTACGGGCATGTCAATGACAATGACATCAAGTCGGCAAACGACAGGGCCGCCCGGTCAATTTTCATCAGCGACTACTTTCGCCAGCACGGCTACTACACTGCCGCCGTCGGCAAGGTATTTCATCAAGGCGTGGCCGACGGTAGTTTCGATGATTTTGGGGGCCGGACCAGGAACTTCGGTCCTTACCCCGACGAGCGAATGAAATGGCATGACCCGAGAACCAACACGGATTGGGGGCCATTTCCGGAATCCGATGAACAGATGCCGGATTACAATTCGGCACAGTGGCTGGCCGCGCGCTTGATGACCGAATATGACAGCCCGTTTTTCCTGGTGGGCGGATTTCTTCGGCCTCACGTTCCGTGGCATGTGCCCAGGAAATGGTTCGATTTGCACTCTGTCCCGGACTTGGAGTTGCCGCCATATGTCGAGGGCGACCTGGACGATGTCCCGGATATCGCAAAGCGCATTGCGGAAGTGCCAATGATGCCCACGACAGACTGGGCGATCGAAAACGGCGAATGGCGGAATATGGTCCAGGCTTACCTGGCGAGCGTGTCCTTTGTGGATGCTTGTATCGGTATCGTCCTGGATGCGCTCGAACAAAGCGAACATGCTCACAATACCGCCGTTGTCTTGTGGGGCGATCACGGCTATCAAATTGGGGAGAAAAACAGGTTCGCCAAAATGGCGCTGTGGGAAGATGCCACGAGAACGCCACTCATTATCAAGCCGCCGGGATCTACCGGGAAACATGTCAGCGATCGACCTGTCAGCCTGCTTGACCTTTATCCGACTTTGGTAAAGATGTGCGGGCTCCCCGAAAATCCGAATACGGAAGGCAATGATCTTGCTCCGTTGCTTCTTGAACCCGATGCTTCCTGGCAGCATGCAGCGGTTACAACGTATGGGCCGAATAACCACGCGGTCAAGACTGGGCGGTATCGCTACATAAGGTATGAAGATGGCTCAGAAGAGCTCTACGATCACGAGCGAGATCAAAATGAGTGGGTCAACCTGGCTGATGATCCCGCTTACGTCGGAGCCAAGGCGCGCCTGGCTGCTCATCTGCCGCAAGCCAATGCGGCGTGGTCGTCGGTGTCGTTCTACGATGGCAATGGCTATTTTGGCGAGTTGACCAGAAAGGCAAATGAAACTGTCGATTAGTTGAACCTTTCGATTACGTGGACGGTTTCTCGTTTGTTTGAGAATCTCAGGAACCGAGGGGCAAGCCCCGCGCCCCTACCAACTCATAGTCCGAAGATACCGGGCAACCATTCGCTGAGTTCCGAAACGTAGGCCACCAACGCCAGCACGGCGATCATTGCCGCATACATCGGCAAGATGGGTCTCACGATTTGTTGAATCGAGGTTTTCGCAATCCCGCAACCAACGAACAGCACGCTGCCGACCGGTGGCGTACACAGGCCGATACAAAGATTCAATACCATCATGATGCCAAACTGCAGCGGCGATATGCCGATGCTCACAGCTATCGGCAAGAAGATAGGCGTGAATATCAGAACCGCGGGCGTCATGTCCATGAAGGTGCCCACCAGCAGCAATATCAAGTTGATCATGAGCAGAATGATGATTGGATTCTCGGACAATGTCAGCATCAGAGCGCTGAGATCCTGAGGAACGTTTGTGTAGCTCAGGATCCAGGACATTGCGCTGGATGTCGCGATCAACAGCATGACGACGGCCGTTGTCTCTGCCGACTTCAGCAAGATCCCGGGCAGATCGCCCAGTTTCACCTCTTTGTAGATGCCTGCCGACAACAGCAAGGCGTAGAGTACGGCAATGGCTCCGGCTTCCGTGGCCGTGAAAATGCCGCCGAGTATTCCGCCGATCACGAGGAAGATGAGAAAGAGGGACGGCACGGCCGCCAGACCCGTGCGTACAACCTCACTCAGTGTTGACCGTTGGCCGACCGGGTATTTTGCCCTTCGCGCATATATTGAACAAACGATCATCAAGGCGAAGGCCACCAGCAATCCGGGAATGTAGCCCGCAATAAAGAGCGCCGCGATCGAAACACCACCGCTGGCGAGACTATAGATAATCAGAATGTTGCTGGGTGGAATCAACATTCCGGTGGTGGAGGCGGTGGCGCTGACCGCGGCGCTGAAAGCCGGGTCGTATCCTTCTTTTTTCATGGCAGGAATCATGAATCCGCCGATTGCACTGGTGGCAGCGACAGCGGAACCGGAGATAGCGCCGAACAAGGTACTGGAAATAACGTTGACCAGAGCCAGTCCGCCGGGCAGGGCGCCGAGAAGCGACTTCGCAAATTCGATCAGGCGCCGGGCAATGCCACCCTGGCCCATGAGGATTCCGGAAAGAATAAAGAATGGAATGGCCAGGAGCGCGAACCCGTTGATGCCACCGGCCATACGTTGTGCCATGGTCGTCATGGCAGGCGTCGGGGCGATCGTAATCAACATGGTTGCGAGGGTTGCCAGCCCGATGCTGATGGAAATAGGCACATTGCTGACAAGCAGGGCAACGAATACTCCGACCAGGATCAGGATTGACAAGTCCATCAACTCGATCCCCCGCGAACCTGGTTGTCGGCATCGTCTTCCAGATGCGGATGAACGTGGGTTTCGCCGGCCAGCGTGGCGCGGGTGAAGTCGAGCGCATAGATCGTGATCAGCAAGCCTGAGGCAGGGATGATCATGTAGACATAGCCGATCTTGATTCCAAGCGATGCCGAAACCTGATTCAATTTCAGCGTGAGCAGCACGAGTTGGGTACCGCCATAAACCATGACCAGCAAGGCGAAAAGTGCGGAGGCCAGATAGCCGAATACGGCGAGTTTCACTTGCATGGGTGCGCTCTGTTTTTCCACCAGGTAGCTGAGACCCAGGTGGGCGCGCTTACGGTAGGCCCAGGCGGCGCCGAGCAAACCAATCCATATCAACAGGAAGCGGGCAAGTTCTTCAGTCCAGCTACTCGGTGACGCAATCGCATAGCGAGTGAATATCTGCCAGGTAACATCCAACACGATAGTCGCCATCAACACCGTCAAAGCCTGGGCCAGGAGTTTGTCGATCATCTTTATCATGAGGCGATCCCCTGCGATCTGCGCGGTTCAAGGGCTTTCACCCGAGCACTATTCGATCTCTGCAATCTGCTGCATGAGGGCATACACCGGGTCGCCTTGATAACTGTCATGCATTTCACGCACCGCGTCTCTAAAGGCAGTCTTGTCAGGTTCAATGACTTCCACGCCTGCACTCTTGACGGCCTGCAACGCGGCGTCTGACGACGACTTCCAGAGAGCCCGCTGGTAGGGTACCGACAGGCGTGCCGCTTGTTGAACCCAACCCTGCTGTTCCCGGTTGAGTGAATTCCATGCATGACTCGACATCAACAGGATATCGGGCACAGACGTATGCATGTCCAGCGTGTAATAGCGGGCGACATCGTAGTGCTTGGAGAGGTAGAAACTGGGCGGGTTATTCTCCGCGCCATCCACCACACGTTGTTGCAGCGCCGTGTAGAGTTCACCAAATGAGATTGGCGTAGCGGCGCCACCGAGCGCCTCGACCATTTGCACCGAGGTTTGACTCTCCATCACGCGAATCTTTAGACCGGCAAGGTCTTCGGGGGTGCGAATAGGCGTGTCACGAGTGTAAAAGCTGCGGCTGCCGGCGTCGTAGTAGACCAGACCGCGCAGAAAAACCTCTTCGCCGGATTCCAGCAAGTCCCGGCCAATCTTGCCTTCGAGAACTTTCCACAGGTGTTCTTCATCGCGAAAAACATAGGGAATGGAAAACACCTTCATTTCGGGCACGAAGCTTTCCATGGGGCTGGTGGACACCTTGGTAATCGCCAGAGAACCGATCTGCAGCAACTCCATGGTGTCGCGCTCCGACCCCAGTTGGCCGCTTGGATAGATGTCAATATCCATGGTGCCGCCGGACAGCTCTCCCAGGCGCTCGTCCATAAAGACCATGGCCTGGTGAACAGGGTGGCTTGTGTCCAGAGTGTGGGCCAGCTTCAAGGTAACGGTCTTGTTATCGCCGCCACAGCCAGCCACAAGAAGTGCAAGCGCGACAAGCAGGCCACGTTGTCGGAAGGCATTGGTTCGGGTATTCATACATCGCTCCTGTGCCACCCAAGAGAGCGGAGGGCGCCACCTTGCCGTCGCGCAAGCCGGGCCCAGGCAAACAACCTCCGAGGGGGAACGTGACTCGATCGCTGTTTAATCATTCAACTCCGGGCATTTGGAACTTTTGTTGGGCACCAAGCGCAAAAGTACGACCATCCCAATTCGTGCGCCGGACCTGGCGGTGTTTCAGCCGAGGCTCTCTTCATGGAATTCCGCGGCGAGGTTGTATGCGAGTGGCGTCCCCGGAAGTGGTGTACGAATCGTTTCACCAAGTTAACACAAAATATAGCAAAACACTGCATAACACAACGATAACGAGCGTATGCAATCATATTTGCGCACTGTTGCTGCGATGCGATTCTCTGACTATTGGCCAAAGGAAGAGGTCAATACCCGCCGAATTGCCCTCAAGATTCGGAGGAAGACACTACAAATATCTGGTTGTCCAACACGCTGCCCCCAGATAATCCGGCAATCACGCGGTGCTTCAGATTGCTCCCGGGCTGCGTGCCCACCGCGCTGGTTGCGCTGAGGAGCGGCGCATTCTGCTGCGCATCGGGGAGGCGTCCTGACTCTCCGACCTCAACCGCCGCGTGCAACACTACAGGTCCCATTCACCTCCGCCATGACGCTCCATTCGTTGGTGACGATTACCCGTCCGGGATGCTCTCGCGCCGCGTGAAGCCTTCAAACAAGCCTTCCAGCCGCGCCATGCGTTCGCGCAACTCCGAAATATCGAGGTGAAGTGTCCACAGGAGCGCCACGATTCCCGCCAATTGAAGCCAAGTGGTATCCATCTGGCAATCAGCCGGGCGACTGTGCCTTGTCGATCAGCAACTTGGCGAGCAGTTCCATGGTGCCCTCGACTTTCGCCATCCGTTCGCGCAACGCGGCCATGTCTCGATGAAGGTTCCACAAGAATCCGAGAATGGCGACGCCGATGCCGATAGTGATCAAGGTGCTGGTATCCATGCGCGTAGCATATCAGCATTGGTTACCGGCCCAAATGGCAGTTTCGGTGTGAAAGGACCAGAAATGGCTTGCTTCACGGGAGTCACTGAAGCTGGCAGCGCGACTCCGCACCGTCCCGGAACCACGTTCCCTGGTTGCCCCCGCAGGCCACCACACTGCCGTCGGAGTAAACGATTTCCCCGTCGAGGATGGTCAGGACCGACTTCAGGTTCTTGAGCGCTTCGTCTCCGATGGTCAGGTAGTCATCGGACAGCACCACAATGTCGGCCAGCTTGCCGGGTTCGATGGAACCTAACTCGTGCTCGCTGTGGGCGTCCCAGGCGCTGCCCAGGGTCCAGGCGCGCAGCGCCTCCATGCGGGTGATCGCCTGGTCCGCCAGGATCGGGTCCCCATACGACGTCATGCCCGTGGTCATGTGGTAGATCGAAATCCACGGTGAGAACGGGCCGCCGTCGCTGCCCGCGCTCATGTGGGCGCCGCTGTCGAGAATCAGGCGGTAGGGCGGACCGACGTCGCCCATGGAAAAGCTGCCGTGATAGTAGTGGTTCTGGACGGCCACCCCGGCGCCGATGGCCTTCAGCCGCTGGAGAATCCCTTCGTCGATCTCCTGGACGTGGGACAGGTTCCAGTGCAGGTCGGCGATGGGGGTGATTTCGTTGACGCGCTCGAACGCGGTGGTGTGGATTTCAAGCTGATTCACGTCAACCGAGTGCTGGTGGATCAGCCAGCCGTGTTCGGCGGCGATGGTGTAGGCATCGACAAACAACTCAAGCGGTTGGATCGGCGAGGTGTTGGAGACGACGTTCTCGCCAAATCCGGAGACCTTAAGCATGTCGTCGCCCAGTCCCATGAAGGTGTTGTCGACCCGCTGCTGTATGGCTTCGATGCCACCTTCGGCGGTGGCCCATGCCTGGAAGAACAGCCGGAATCGCACGCTCAGCTCGCCTTCGCGCCAGAGCGCCATGACGGCGTCGTAATCGCGGTACTCGTCGAATACGCCCGGTCCCGAGAACGAGCCGCCGCCTTCGAGCACGGTTGACAGTCCCACGGTGTTGGAGAATCGCATGAGGGCGCGCAGCGAGCGGCGCTGGCCCGCGGGCGTCTGGTCCTGTTTCAGAACCGCATAGGCGCGCTGGGCTTCGGTCAGTTCCGGTCCCGGCTGGCCGGCGATGAACCCTTCTTCGCTCACCGAGATGCCCGCCGCTTCGAAGAATCGCTTGCCGATGGTGTTGGTGACGCCCGGCCCGAAGGGATAGCCCATCATGTACACGGCGTGATCCGGCGCCGCCTCGTCCAGTTCCGCCAGCGTCGGGCGGCGTTGTTCGGCGAACTGCCGCGGGCTCCAGGAATCGACGATCGATATGAAGTCGGTGCCGTCGAGGTCGTCGGTTGCCGGCGGCAGGTCCGCCGCGCGCGCCGCAATGACGGCCTGCGCTTCGGCGATGGTCGTGGCGGTTTCGATGGCCCTTATGTCGTGGCCCGGCCTGATGCCCGCGCGCAGGAAGTGCAGGTGGTTGTTGATGAGCCCGGGGATCGCCGTTCGTCCACCGAGGTCCACGACCCGGTCGCAGTCGTATTGGCCGACGTCGTCACCGACCGCGACGATTCGGTCGCCCCTGATCCTTACGGCCGATTGAATGGAATCGTCCGGGTCCACGGTCAGGAATCTTCCATTGGTCAACACCGTGTCACCGCTGATGGCGCACCAGCCGTCACTGTTCGGACCGGCCGTCTGTGCCGTGCCGGTGTCGGTCAGGACTGTCCCGAGCATCGGGACAAGCGCGCATGCAAGCAAGGCGGATCGTCCCGCGGCAATGAGCCGGGACAACGCAACGGCAACGCGGCCGGTAATCTGGTTTGGCATCGTGATTCCTTGGCAATTCCTGTCAGCGGATGAAGCGGTAGAATAGATAAACTGGAGACATATAACTAATGGACGCGTCGTGAATCGCGGTCGGAACATCCGACGACGCAGCCGGTGCACCCGCCAAAACAGCGTTGGCGTACACTGACCGTGCTTCAAGACGGATAGCCTGGAGTTGACATCATGAATGGAGTGAGACATCGATTCCGACAATCCATGGCCTGGGGTGCTTGCGGCTTGCTGATCCTGTCGGGATCACTGGCAAATGCCCATCACGCTGCGGCGCCCTTCTACGACCGCAGCCGCGTCGTCGAAGTCGAAGGCGAGATCACGGAAGTTCTCTGGCAGAACCCGCACATCCGGTTCACGCTGCGGGATGACGAGGGCCGGGACTGGGACATCGAAGCCACCTCGGTTTCGATCATGAGCCGTTGGGGTCTGGATGGAGACATCGTGGAAGTGGGCAGCCGCGTGCGCCTGGCCGGCAACGGGGGCATCCAGTCGGATACCGCCATGTGGGTGACGAACATGCTCCTGCCGTCGGGCCAGGAGGTGTTGCTGTCGTCCCGGCCTCGGTGGACCGATGACACGATCGGCGAGGACTTGCGGTCCGAAGTCGCCGCGGACCCGGAACTCGGCCTGTTCCGCGTCTGGACCAGCGCCGGGCGGTTGTGGAACAACGACTACCCGTTGACGGAGTATGCCCGCGAAGCCCGGGCGCAGTGGGACCCCATCGCGGACGAACCCACCGCCAACTGCGCGCCCAAGGGCCAGGCCTTCATCATGGAGAACCCCTATCCCATGGAATTCGTGGACGAGGGGGACCGGATCCTGCTGCACATCGAGGAGTATGACCTGGTCCGCACCATTTACATGACCCCGGAAGCGACGCCGGCGGATCCCGAGCCGAGCCTGCTCGGTCATTCGGTTGGACGCTGGGAAGGGGATACGCTGGTGGTGGAAACCACGCACATCGACTATCCGCACTTCGACAAGATGGGCATCCCCCAGACCGAAGCGGTCCACAACCTGGAGCGCTTTACCGTGAACGAAGAGGGCAGCCGGCTCGAATACTCCGTGACGGTCACCGACCCGGCCATCTTCACCGAACCGGTGGTCATGACCAAGAGTTGGGTGTACCGTCCCGGAGAGACGATCAACCCCTATGACTGCCAGCTTTGGAGTGCGGAATGAACGATGCAATCTCGATCAAGCGAATCTCAAGCCCCGTCGGTGAACTGATCCTGGGGGTAGGCGAGGGCGGTTGCCGCCTGATCGAATTCGCCGACCGGAGCGACGCGCGGCGGTCCTTGGCCGGGCTGCCGTACAACCTGCGGGTCAGCGACGCCGATCATGCGTTGTTCAGGCGCGTGGAGAGAGAACTGGCCGCGTACTTTGCCGGGGCGAGCAGTGGGCCCGGCGCTCCGGTTGACTGCTCGACGAGTGGGCCCGGCGCCCCGGCGATTCCCCTGGACCTGCGCGGGACATCGTTCCAGGTGGCCGTCTGGAAGGCATTGCTGGATATTCCCCGCGGTGAGACCCGGACCTACGCGGAGACCGCCGTCGCCGTGGGCAAACCGGCGGCTGTCCGGGCGGTTGGCAGCGCCATCGGCCGAAATCCGGTCAGCGTGCTGGTGCCGTGCCACCGGGTCGTCCGCACCGGTGGCGGATTGGGCGGCTACGGCGGAGGACTCTGGCGCAAGGAATACCTGCTCGATCTGGAGGGGCGGCAAACGCAATCCAGGGCTGCGTGACTGCGATCGATCCGGTTTGCCCCTGACATCACGCGCTGGATGCTCGCCCGCATCGGATTCGGGGATCCAATGCCGGCTTCACTCGCCCGCTTCTGCCGCGATCGTTGTCACGCTGCGACGGATGCCTCGTCCGGGGCGCCGAGCCGGGCGAGCAATGCGCCCACGGCGTTGGTGCGGTCCGCATCCGAAACCGGCGACCACGTGAAGCGCAGCGTGAACGGTCCGTCCATGCGGTAGGCGCCGGAACCGTCCCCGACCAGCCTGACCAGGCGCATCGGATCGATGGTCGAGTCTTCAGCGAACTGCAGTAAGCCGCCGGCATCGCCCGCGCGGATCTTTTCGATCCCGAGGAATTGCGCCATGAACTTGAGCCGGGCCATCTCGAACAATGTCCGCGTCGGTGCCGGCAGCAGGCCGAAACGGTTGATGAACTCGACCTGAAGTTCCCGCAGGTCGTCCTCGGATTCGGCGCTCGCAATCCGCTTGTACTGCACCAGCCGCATATGCACATCCGGCATGTAATCTTCCGGGATCAGTGCCGGCAGGCCGATTTCGACCTCGGGTCCCGATGTCAGCGGGGCTTCCAGGTCCGGTTCCCGGCCTTGCCGAAGCGAGACGATGGCCCTGCCGAGCAGTTCGTTGTAGAGCGCGAAGCCGATCGCGTGGATCTGGCCGCTCTGGTCTTCTCCCAGCAGCTCGCCGGCGCCGCGAATCTCCAGGTCGTGGGTGGCCAGGGTGAATCCGGATCCCAGTTCCTCCAGGGCCTCGATGGCCTCCAGGCGCTTCGCCGCATCGGCAGTCAACACACGAGCGGGCGGTGCGATCAGGTACGCATAGGCCTGGTGGTGTGAGCGGCCCACGCGCCCCCGGATCTGGTGCAGTTGCGCAAGTCCCAGCCGGTCGGCGCGATTGATGATGATGGTGTTGGCGGTGGGAATGTCGATGCCGCTTTCGATGATCGTCGTGCAGACCAGCACGTTGAAGCGCCGATGATAGAAGTCGAGCATGACCCGCTCCAGCGTGCGTTCGCGCATCTGCCCGTGGGCGACGCGGATGTCGGCCTCCGGCAGGAGCCGCACGAGGTTCGCGGCGACCGCCTCGATGTCCTTGACCCGGTTATGGACGAAGTAAACCTGGCCGCCGCGGCGCAGTTCGCGGAGCACGGCTTCGCGTACGGACTGCCGGTTCCATTGGCCCACGAACGTCTTCACCGAGAGCCGGGCCTCCGGCGGCGTGCCGATGAGGGAAAGGTCCCGGAGCCCCCCCAGAGCCATATTCAGCGTCCTTGGGATTGGCGTCGCCGTCAGCGTAAGCAGGTCAACCTCCGTTCGCAGGCTTTTGAGCCGTTCCTTCTGGCGCACGCCGAAGCGGTGTTCCTCATCCACGATGACCAGGCCGAGACGCTTGAATCGAGTGCCGCCGGACAGGAGTTTGTGCGTGCCGATAACGATGTCCACGGTGCCGTCCGCCAGCCCGGCGGTCACTTCGCGCACCCCCTTGGTACTTCTGAAGCGCGACAGCAACTCCACCCGAACGGGCCAGGCGCCGAAGCGGTCCGCGAACGTTCGGTGGTGTTGCTGGGCGAGCAAGGTGGTGGGCGCCAGCAGCGCCGTCTGGTATCCGGCGTGGGCCGCAACGAAGGCGGCGCGCAACGCCACCTCCGTCTTGCCGAATCCCACGTCACCGCAGATCACCCGGTCCATCGGCCTGTCGCTCGTCAGGTCCTCGATGACGTCGTCGATGGCCTTGAGCTGATCGTCGGTCTCCCGGAACGGAAACTCCAGGGTGAAGCGCTGATACATGTCCTCGGTCAGGCCGAACGCGACTCCCCGCCGCGCGGCCCGCCTGGCGTAGAGTTCCAGCAATTCCGCCGCCGTGTCCCGAGCCTTCTTCGCCGCCTTGCGCTTCGCCTTGAGCCATTGATCCGAGCCCAGGCGGTGCAGCGGCGCCTGCTCCGGCGCCGCGCCCGTGTAGCGGCTGATCAGGTGCAGGCTGTGAACGGGTACGTAGAGCTTGTCCGAATCCGCGTATTCCAGCATCAGGAACTCGGTCATCGTGCCGTCCACTTCGAGATTTTTCAACCCCCGGTAGCGCCCGATGCCGTATTCTTCGTGCACCACCGGGGCGCCGACGCGCAGGTGAGTCAGGTCGCGGATGATGGCTTCCGGGTCACGCGCCGGGCGCCGCCGCCGGCTGCGCTGCCTGGGCCGGTCGAAGCCCAGTTGCCTGGCGGTGACCACGCGCAGGGCCGGTTCGGACAAGATCAGCCCCGCGTCCAGGTCCCCGACCCCCAGGGACAGCGGAGCTTCGCCGTCAAGGAAGTCCTGCCAACTCTTCACCGGCAATGGGTGCAGGCCCCGGCCGACCAGCAGATCCTTCACCACTTCCCGACGCCCGGGCGAGGAGGCGACGACGAGCGTCCTGGATGCGTCTTCCGAGTTCAGCCAGCGGGCGATTCGATCCGAATCACGGGCCGCGGCCGGGTTCAGGGGATGCCGCGTTCCGGCGTTGAAAATCGCGTCGCCGGCATCGCTCTCGAGTTCACGCCCGGCCAATTCCAATCGCGGCAACGCGCCGATACGCTCGCGAATTTCCCCGGGCTCCCAGAACGCCATCGACGGCGTGAGCAGGGGCCTTTCGGGGTCGCCGCACAGTTGCTCGTGGCGTTCCCGAATCAGCTCCCACCCCGATTCCAGCCCTTCAACGGCGCCGTCCATCAGCACGATGAGCGTATCCGCCGGCAGGTAGTCCGCGAGCGAGACGGTCGAATCGAAGAACAGCGGCAGGTAGTACTCGATCCCGGCGGGCAGTTGGGCATCGGATATGTCCCGGTAGGTCGAAGCGCGGGCCGGTTCGCCGGGCACGTGTTCCCGGAATCGCCGCCTGAAACCGCCGATATCATCGGAATCGAAGGGAAATTCCCGCGCCGGCAGGATGCGAATCTCCGCTACCTGGTCCGTACTGAGCTGGGTGTGCGGGTCGAAGAGTCGCAAATTCTCGATTTCGTCGTCGAAGAGGTCGATGCGCACCGGGCAGTCGGCCCCGGTCGGATAGACATCGATGAGCGAGCCCCTGACCGCGAAGTCTCCGGGGTCGAGCACCTGCTCGACATGCAGGTATCCCTGACTGACGAATCGCTCCCGAAGCGCCCGCACGTCAAGCCGGTCGCCCGCCTTCAACATCAGCGACCGGCTGGTGATGAAATCCGGCGGCGGCAACCGGTTCAGCAGCGCCTGGGCGTTGACGACGATGACTTCGCGGTCACCCGTGACCAGGTGGTAAAGCGCCGAGAGTCGTTCCGCGAGCAACTCCTGGGGCGGCGAGAACGCGTCGTACGGAAGCGTTTCATAGTCGCAGAAGCGCCGCAGACGCACGTCCGGCGCGAAGAACTTCAGTTCGTGCTCCGCAGAATCGGCCGCCGACGCGGACCCGGTGACGATGCATACGGATCCCCGGTGCTGCTCGATGGCCTGTGTTGCCGCAAGACTGCCGGCGGAGCCGTAGAGCTGTCCCCAGCGTACGGTTCGCGCCGCCCCCTGCCGGTTGTCCGGCAACTTCAGATTCGGGAATGCCCAACTCAAGAAATTGGCCCTCGCGCCTGCGAAAGGGCGGAATTATCACACGTTGGGCGAGCTGGATGCGCCTTTGGCATGGGCAGAAGGCGCTAGGAGTTTTCGCAGCGAGCCCGCTGCGAAAACTCCTAGCTTCGGGTTAGTATTGGGCGCACCTCATGGTAATGTCATTTCGCTGGCCACCGTCGCGTGGTGGTTACAACTCAAGGTCCTCCACCATTCTTCGCGCCGCCACGGCCCGCACTCGCTTCGCGAGCGGATAGGACTCCGACCCGGCATGGACAATGACGACCTCGTCCAGGTTCAGGTCGTGCAGGGCCGAGCGGACGGATGGCGTGACCTTCGGCGCGGTTGTGCGTTTGATTTCTATGCCGACGCGGGAGCCGGGGATCAATAGATCGATTTCGGCGCCGGTGTGTGCCTTCCAGAAGTGGACTCGATCATCGCCCAGGCCGAGTTGGTCGATTATCGTCTCGAGTATGAGACCTTCCCACGATGCGCCGCATTTCGGATGCGATTCGAGCGATTCCTTGCTGTCGATGTAAAGCAGTGCGTGCAGCACGCCCGTGTCCCGCAGGTAAACCTTCGGCGCCTTGACCTGGCGTTTGGCGATGTTGGCGTGCCAGGGTTGCAGTTGTTGCACGACCAGGGCGCCGCTGAGAATATCGAGGTAGCGGCGAATCGTGGTGTCGGCCACGCCGAACGAGCGGGCGAACTCTGAAGAGTTCCAGGTCTGCCCGTGCCAGTGCGCGAGCATGGCCCAGAAGCGTCGGAGCGTCGGACCGGGAACCCGCACTCCCAGTTGTGGCAGGTCGCGTTCCAGGAAGGTTCGTACGAAGTTCTCTAGCCACAGGAATGCATCGGAACTTGTTCGGGCCTGCCAACTGGGCGGAAAGCCTCCTCGCAGCCAGCGCCGGTCGATACGATTTGGGCCGATCTCACCGAGGCTCAGGCCACCAAGCCGATGGTAATGGATACGGCCGGCAAGCGATTCCGAAGACTGCCTTAGCAGATCGGGCGATGCGCTGCCTAGCCCGACTTCGACAACTCAGGCGGATTTCCGGTTGATTTGAGCGGTTATTGGCCGGATACGGTCATGTAACGTTTTGATTGTATTGATGGGGGATTCGTCGAACGGGCTGTAGTGCCGACCTTGCCCCTTGATTTATGGGGTATTTCGGGCACGCTATGGGTCCATGTTCGTGCGTGCCAAGAGGCGTTTCAAGGACGGCAAGGAGCACCGTTACTGGAGCGTGGTGGAGAACTGCCGGAGCCCGGACGGTCGCGTGGTGCAGCGGCAAGTGCTGTATCTCGGAGAGATCAACGACGGCCAGCGGGCGGCGTGGTGCCGATCCATCGAGGTGTTGTGCGGGGAGTCGGGTCCGAAGCCGGTGGCGCTGTTTCCGGCGGATCGGGAAGCGCCGGAGTTGGCCTGCGAGGTGGTCCAGATCGAGCTGAAGGCGTTGCGGTTGCGCCGGGCGCGTCAGTGGGGGGCGTGCTGGCTGGCGCTGGTGCTGTGGGCGCGGCTGGATCTGGACCGGTTTTGGCGTCCGCGGCTTCCGCCGAGCCGTCAGGGCACGCGCTGGCTGGACGTGTTGAAGACGCTGGTTTGCTACCAGTTGATCGATCCGGGCAGCGAGTGGCGGCTGCACCGGCACTGGTACGCGCACAGCGCCATGGGGGATTTGCTGGGCCGCCCGGCGGAGGCGGTGGGCGGGCACACGCTGTACCGCTGTCTGGACAAGCTGGCGGGGCACAAGCGGGCGTTTTTCTCGTTTCTGCGGGACCGCTGGGAGACGTTGTTCGATGCGCGTTTCGATGTTTTGCTTTACGACCTGACCTCCACTTATTTTGAGAGCGATCCGAGGTTTTCGGACAAGCGCCGGTTCGGTTACAGCCGCGACAAGCGCTCGGACTGCGTGCAGGTGGTGATCGCCTTGATCGTGACGCCCGAGGGTTTTCCGCTGGCCTACGAGGTGATGCCGGGCAACACCTCCGACAAGACCACGCTGGCGGGGTTTCTGAAGAAGATCGAGGCGCAATACGGGCGATCCGAGCGGGTCTGGATCATGGACCGGGGCATTCCCACCGAGGCGACGCTGGAGGCGATGCGCACGGGGCCGGCACCGGTGCATTACCTGGTGGGCACGCCCAAGGGCCGATTGAGCAAACTGGAGAAGGCGTTCGTGGGCAAGCCCTGGCGGCAGGTTCGCGAGTCGGTGGAGGTGAAGTTGTTGGCCAGGGACGGGGAACTGCACATCCTGGCCCAGAGCCGGGCGCGCGTGTTGAAGGAACGCGGCATGCGCCGGCGCCGACTGAAGAAATTGTGGCGCCGCTTGCACGAGTTGCGCCGCCAATCGCTGAAACGCGACGAGTTGCTGCTGAAGCTGGGCGCCGCAAAGAAGGAGGCGGGGCGCGCCTGGCATCTGGTGGACATCGGCTTGCCCAAGGCCCGGGAGGCGGTGACGGCCGAGACGTTCACGTTCTCACTGCGGCGCGAGCGGCTGCGCCAAGCCCGGCGCCGCGAGGGCCGGTATTTGCTGCGGTCCAACCTCACCGGTGAGGACCCGGCGACCTTGTGGCGCTACTACATGCAGCTCTCCGAGATCGAGCAGGCGTTCAAGGAACTGAAGCACGATCTGGCCATCCGGCCGATCTTCCATCAGCGCGAGGATCGGATCGAAGCGCACATCTTTGTCGCCTTCATCGCCTACTGCCTGCATGTGACGTTGAAAAACCTGGCCCGACCGCACGCCCCGGGACTGACGCCCCGGGCGATCCTGGAGAAGTTCGCCACCATGCAAATGGTCGATGTGCATCTGCCGACCACTGACGGGCGGCATCTCGTCCTGCCCCGGCGCACCGATCCAACCCGCGACCAGCAACTGCTGCTGCACCAACTCAAGATGAAACTGCCCGAACAGCCGCCCCCACGGATATCGGCCTAGATCATCGTCGAAGCGACGATCTCACGGCGCTGCCGTAGTGCCGACCTTTCGCGTTCTCGAACAGAAAATCAATAAGTTACAAGCGACAAAACGCCGAGTTGTCGAAGTCGGGCTAGCACAAGAAACCGCGCCGGGAGGGGGCGGCGGTCTGCCAGCACGCGTAGAGTGGGGAACAGGTTCGGTTGCCGCTGCACCTCGTCGATGACGACGAGTCCACGCAGTCCGCCAAGCGTGAGCTCCGGATCTTCGCTCAGGCGATTGAGGTCTGCTGCGCGCTCAAGATCGAGCCGTTGAACGACGCCACCGCGAGCATCCGCCACCATGCCGGCCAATGTGGTTTTGCCGATCTGGCGCGGCCCAACGATGGCGACGACCGGGTAGTCCTGCAAGCGAAGCAGAATCGACTTGACGTGTTGCGGGCGGGGGACCATGGTGGCGAATTTTACCATGAAATCTCGGCATCGGCCGACGAGATTTCATGGTAGCTATTCTCTTGATTCCCGGACTCACGGTTCGTACGCCACCTCCGGGGACGCCACTGGCGCTCCCGACATATCCGTGCCGTCGTCTCCACTACCAGCATCTCCCCTCACCCCTCGACGCTGAAACCGATTGCGCGTACAACGGTCCGGCAAAGTAGCCGAGAAGAATGACTCCAAACCACGGCAGCGCGGGATACGACGGACTGATCGTCAACCCTCCGACCTGCCGCATTCCAGCTATAATGAAGAAGCACGATATTGGGGATACCGATGGCTGAACGATTTTTCGACACGGGTTCAGTGTCTTCGGACGCCCAATTGGAGTACTGGGCAGACCAGGTCTGCAAGGCGTTTACGCGTCTGCAGATCAGCAACGTCGCACCTGCACGCGACGGTTTCGTCGGCAAGCTCGCTCAACGCTCGTTCGGTCCGATTTCGATTGCGTCTGCGTTGGCGCAGGACCATGAAGTTCAGCTCACGCGACGGGAGATTTCAGAGGCAACGGAAGAGGTGCTTCTGTTGCACCTGCAATACAAGGGCCGATCGACTCTGCAGCACGCGGGTTCCGAACATTTGCTACGGACCGGCGACATAGAGATTTGCGATTGTACGCAGCCCTATCACCTCAATCTTTACGGCCACCGGAATCAACCGCTGAACGAAATGCTCGTCGTCAAGATTCCGGTTGCGTTCCTTTCATCCAGAATCGCAAACGTCCATTCCCTGGCAGGTGCTTTCGTGGCGGGGGACAGCGATCTGGGCAATTTGCTCTCTCAGTTTATTGCCAATGTCTGGGAGCGCCGCCACGGATTCGATGAAGAAACAGCGGAACAACTGAGTGGTCAGATCATTGACCTGGTCATGCTTGCATTTGACAACGGCGCCATACAGGAAACCTCGGGGTCTTCTGTTCGAACCGGGCACCTCATTCGTATGAAGCGGTTCATCGAGGCGCATTTGTCCGATTCGTCCCTGGCGCCTGCGACCGTCGCTGACGCCGCTTGCATATCGCCGAGATACGCCCATCAGTTGTTCTCCGCTGAAGAGGAAACAATATCGAGTTACATCTTGCGGCGCCGCCTCGCACGTTGTGAGGAGATGCTCAGGTCATCCCGGCATCGCGACTTGACGATCTCGGAGATTGCCCACATGTGGGGATTCAAGGATGCATCCCACTTCGGGCACGTTTTCAGGCGCAGGCACGGAAGGAGCCCAACGGCCTATCGCAAGTCAAGGAACCAGTTTTTCTGATTCCGGAACACGGGTTCGGCTTACGGCGCGTTGCAACTTCAAGTATCCGACGAGAGCGACAAGACCAACAGCCCCCATTACGCTGGTGCACCCCACCATCCACAGCAGTTCCTTCAATGCATCGCTCATCATTCGCCTCCCGATTCCGGATCACGCTTGTCTGCAAAGACGAAGTACAGGCCCTGCGCAATCAACATGAGTACGAGAATGACGCCGAAGCTCGTCAAGATTATGTCCCATGCCATTTTCGTCTCCTCCTATGCCATTGCCTGCTTCATCAACCCCGGCTTGCCGCCGAAGATCAGGATGCCGAGCGTCATGACCACGAAGCCCGATGTAAACGTCACATAGGCGTTGTGAACGCCAGCCATGCCAACCCAGGTCGGGAGGCCCGTATACGACCACAATGAATTCAACACCCAGGCCGCCAGTAATCCGGCGATAACAGCATTCTGATTGCGCTTCCAGAACAGTCCATAGACCAAGACCCAGAATACGGGCGTCATCCAGGCCAGCAACCAGGCGACGCCATTCAGGATTGGTGGCATTAGCACGGACACGCCCATTGCCAGCACACCGAGCACAACGATCCCGATGCGCGTTACACGGGTAACATCCTTTTCATCCGCGTTCTGGTTGAACAGGCGCTTGTAAATGTCAGTTGCGAACAGCGTCGACGATGCCAGCGTCGTCATCGCAAAGGTCGACAGGATCACGCCAACGAATGCGGCCAGCAACAGCGCGGACAACCAGGACGGCAGAAGCTCGACCAGCATGTCCGTGGTGGCAACCTTCGGTCCGCGGTCGGCGAACTCGGGCATCGACATCGCGGCCAGCGCGAGTATCACCGCGAAGACGGCGAACATGCCATTCACGGGAGCCGCGATCCACATCGACCGCACCAGTGTCTTCTCCGACTTCGCGGACATTGCCGTCTGCAGGGTCATCTGGCTCACTGACTGGCTGATCGCGATCGCCAGGATGACAGGCAGTCCAAAACCGACGATAACGCCAACATCGCCGATCGGTGAAAGAGACGGACCATTTTCAGCGGCCCGATGAATCTGGGCTACCGTGTTGTATCCGTCACCGGGCAGCGCGAAGCCAATGAAAATGACGGCCAGGATCAGGGCAACATACATGACGACTGCATTGATGATGTTGAGAAAGCTGATTTCCCGCAAACCCGCCAGTACAACGTAGAGAAGACCCAGCACGCCGCCGACAATTCCGCCTATGTATATGGGCCATCCCGTCATCGTATAGAAAAGGACGCCCAGTCCCTGGGCTTCCAGCGTGATAATGCCGAAGATCGCGCCGATCATTGCGCAACTCACGAGAAGTCGCGTCTCGAGCCCGAAGGCTGACTCGAGGAATTGCGGCACGGTTGATATCTTCAGCCGCCTGACCCAACGACCCGTCGCCAGCGTGATGATGCAGAGCATGATGACGTGGGCGTAGCTGAACCAGAGCACCGGCGCGCCGAGTCCCCAGGTCATCTCGAAAACGCCTATGACGTGTACGGCGCCAAGTACGGTCAGCGCCAGTGTCAGCGCTACGGCAGGTACGGGCAGGCCGTGGCCTGCGTGTGTAAACGTCTCGCTTTCCTGCCCCTTGCGACGTGCCTGGATCCGGGCCACCCAGATTCCCACGAGCATGATCGTAATCAGTTCATAGGCTATAACCGCCGTCAGAATGCCTTGTTTCACGCGCCCCCCTCAGGACAAAGTTGATCTTCCGTCGCTAGCAGCCCGTGGCAAAAGTCCCGCGGCATTCGACCGACGATCCATCCCGCCCGACTGCGTTGCTCGTCGGTCGAATATTCCCGATATTCTCCCTCCTCGCGCCTTGTCGGGCGGGCGTCTCGCCGGTCTCGGTGCTTCGCGGGACTTTTGCCACGGGCTGCTAGGCGCACCTGCGTCAGTCCTGCACAAAAACACCATTACGCCTTTCATAGGCGTCCCAAAGGGCGACCAGTTCCTGGAGTTTCTGGGGATGCTCCTTCGACAAATCGTTGATTTCTATTGGGTCTTCGGCCAGATTGTATAGCTGCCAGGTATCCAGTTGGGCGATTGGCACAGTGCTTTGCCCAAACACCGGTTTCGCTTCGAAGATAATCTTCCAGTCGCCTTTTCGGATTGCCCGTCGGCCAGCCAATTCCCAGCCCATGTAGTCATCGGGCTCACGAATGGAATCTACCTCGCCCGCAAGAAGCGGGAGCATCGAGCGCCCCTCCATCGGGACCACGTCACGGCCTCGATACGATCCGCCCGGGTGGACCGAGTCCGCCAATTCCAGCAACGTCGGCATCACATCCTTCACTGTGAGGAAGTCATCGGAAGATCTGCCGCCGGGATAAGCGCTGGGGAAATGTACAAATGCAGGGACACGCAGACCGCCCTGTGAAGTAAACGACTTGAAGGTTCGCAAAGGCGTGTTGCCAGCCTGTGCCCAGTTGGGGCCGGGAATAGTATAGGAATCGGGGTTGCCTATATTCTCGTAACTGTTGTCGCAGCAAGATTCCAGGTACTCGTCCATACCCGGGAACAACAGAGTGTTATTACCTTCGGGACCATTATCCGCCATGAAGAGAATCAGGGTGTTCTCGTACTCGCCAATTATCTTCAGATGATCGACGATCCTGCCGATATGGACATCGACATCGTCCACCATGGCGGCGTAGATGGCCATCTTCCTGGACTCATATCGCTGCTCGTCCCCGGTGAGTTCGCGCCAGGGTTTCTCACCAAGCATTCGTGGGAACGCTTCGATGCCGGGCTCATACAAACCCAACTCCTTCAGTCGCGCCAGGCGCCGCTCACTCAATTTGTCATAGCCATCGTCGTAGGTGCCGATGTATTTTTCGATGGATTCCCGGGGCGCCTGCAGTGGCCAGTGCGGCGACGTATACGACAGGTACGCGAAGAACGGTTTATCGTCATCCAGATCGCCATCGATGAACTCGATCATCTTCTCGGTGTAGAACCGCGTCGAATAGAATCCTTCCGGCAATGATTCGACGATCTTGCCATTCTCCCGATAGATGGTCGGCTGATTCGGCAGTAGCGCGAGCTGGTTCGAAAAAGCCCCGGCCCCTCCATTCGCCAGCATAAGGGTCTTCTCGAAACCACGAGCGAAAGGACTGGTCGCTTCAGTGGTTCCGAGGTGCCATTTGCCGGTCATGTACGTGTTGTAGCCGGCGTCTCGAAGGAGTTCCGGAAGCGTTGCCGCCCGCTGATTGAGATACCCCTCGTAGCCTGGGCGTCCTTGCAAGTGGTCCGGAAGGACTTCTGCCATCCAGCCCAGGCCGACAATATGGCTGTCGGCACTCGTAAACAGCATGGCTCGCGTAGGCGAGCAGGTGGGCCCTGTATGGAAATCCGTGAACGCTATTCCGCCTCTGGCCAGGGCATCGATGTTCGGCGTTTCGATCTCGCTACCGTAGAGGCCGAGGTCGTTGAACCCCAGGTCATCGACAATAATCAGAAGCACATTGGGACGAGACCCCGGTCCCGGGCTCGGTTCGACACGAATATCGACACCGCAGCCGGTCAGCAGCAGCCACAGCCAAAACAAAAGATGTGCATTAACCGACCTCATGGGCCTGAAACTCACCATATGCTCAGAAGCCGTGGACACTTTTCATCATGTGCGCGTTCATCCCTCCGTCTGCAGCGATGTTGGCTCCGTTTATCCAGACGCTGTCGTCGCTACACAGGAAAGCCACGACCGGGGCAATCTCCTCCGCGGTGGCCGCTCGCCCCATTACGCTCATGTCCTCGTCAGCACGATCTCCCAGTGTATCCAGAAAATCCGCCAAGATCGGTGTTTCTACGGGGCCGGGACTGATCGCATTCACCCGAATTCCGCGCTGCCTCCATGTGTTCCAGTTCTGCATGGTCCAAACGCGCAACAGCTCCTTCGTGAAAAAATAGCTTCGCTGTTCGTTGACCCCGAGTTCTTGACAAAGCACGTCCACGTTGTCGAATCTTGCCTCTGCCATGAAGCGCTTGACCTCCTTGATCGACTCGCGCCATCCGGCACCGGCGAGAGAGGCCATGTTGACAATGGAGGCGCCGTCGGCGAGCTTGTTGAGCATCTGCTCCGTAAAATACCGTAACGCGACAAAATTCACGGTAACTACAGTGGTAACAGGAGCTGTCGGCGGCACGCCCGCAATATTGCATAGACCATCAATGCCGCCATCGATTGATTCCACAGCGCGATCAATGGATTCAATATCCAGCAAATCAACAGGAATATAGGCATCGACAAGCCCATGCGCCGGCTCTCTCCGGTCGAGACCCAGAACCATTGCGCCACGCTCTTTCAGGACTCGAGTACTCTCCTTGCCGATGCCAGACGCGACGCCTGACACTACTATCTTCTTACCTTCCAGATCCATGGTCACCATTTCTCCGCAAGAAATCTATGAAAAACGAGGTGAGCAGGGAACCGCCCCACCTGCCGTGTCTGCACACCAATCGCCAGCGCTACGATTGATTGCCACACAGGCTTGCTGTCAAAAATTCCACCGCCCGCTCACGCCGTAGTTCGCACCGCGCGAATATGTAACGGCATATCCGGCGGCTTGCTGATTTGTTGCAGTTGGCCCATGGTTGATGACACGCTGGTTGTCAGTGATATTTCGCCCATACAAGGATATCGACCATGTGTACTCAGGGGAGGCCAGTCCGATACTCAAGTTGACCAGCTTGTAGCCATCTTCAAGAGCTCTTGGATCCAGATCATCAGTCGAGAAGTACTTATCAGAAAAGAACGAATTGCCATCTATTAATAGCAATAGGTCGCCAAAAATCTCGCTTTGATAATCAAATCCAAACGATGCAGTCCAGTCAGGTGCAATGGGCAATTGGCTACCGGCATAGTCTTTCGCTTGCGTATCGATTCCGCAAGTGCCGGGCGTAGATGTTCCATCGGGGGCGACGATGATACCTGGATTTCCGGCAAGACGATCACCATTAGAACATGCGGCGATGTAATCCTCGAATTCTGCATTCAAAATACCAAGGCTTGCAAACAGTTGCAGCGAGTTGGTCGCCGCAAACGTCGCGTCGATCTCAAGGCCCTCACTGACCGAGGCACCAGCGTTTCCGATGATAAATGTCACAGTCGAAGCATCGAAGACATTGACCTGTTGATTCGTGTAATCGGTACCAAATAGAGCGCCATTGAGACGTAGTCTTCCATCCAAGGAAGTGGACTTCACTCCTATCTCGAATCCACCTGCATCCTCCGGGTCGTATAACAGCCGATCAATAGATGTCACTACGCTCATACCCACGACGATACCACCCGCCTTAAACCCCTCGCTGTACTTTGCGTAAAGCGTCGTATTGTCACGAACGAAATAGCTTGCAGTAACAGAGAGGTCGGTCGCATCATCAGTGTACGGCGTCTCAAAACAAGCCAAGCGACCTGGCGGTGCCATGCCTGGCGGAAACCCACCATCACACACAGGATCATAGAAATCGGGCTCGGAAATATCATCAAAGAACCCATCATTGTCGGTGTCGAGGAGAGTTCTGGCGGCGTTTTCTACACGACCGAATTTCTCGATATCACTGTATCGCAGACCCAACTGAAGACTGAAGTCGTCCGTGACACTCCAGTCCAAAGAGCCAAACGCGCTGATCCAATCCGCACTCTCTTGGTAGGCAAGGTAATTCATTGGTGGAAGCCTTTGGCCAGAGGTCATTGCGAACGCGGTGACAAGGGTGTTGTCATACGTGATACTGCTGTCCTGCCAATACAGGCCGGTCATCCACTGAATATCGCCATCGTATTCTGAAGTGAATCGAAATTCCTGGCTTACCTGTTCCGTGTTTTGAAAATTGGATGCCGAACCCAAGGCATAGCCCGTGTAGTCGAGGTCGAGCGGTCTCGACTCGGTCAGGTCGAAATACCCGGTGATGGTCGTCAGAGTGTGAGCACCAATCTCCCAGTTCAATTCCAAACTCGCAGTGTCCACATCGGTAGGCCGTTGAGTAAGGCTCATGAACGGGAGCTGGGAAAGATTCAAGCTTGTATACCTACCCAGGTTAGGTCCGGGGACACTGCCGCCTTGACTCACCAGGTTGTCCAGAGCATCGTCCGTAACATTAGGATCATTGAGCAGCGCCTGTGCACAAGGTGAAGCGATGGGCTGTGCAGCCTGGTCAGCCGCGAGGTCACAACCGACATTTTGCAGCGGCGAGCTTTGCTTGCGCTCTGCCACTTCGTATCGAAAAACCGCCGAAAAAGTATCGGACGGTTCCCAAAGCGCCGTCAGGCGGCCCGCCGAAGACTCTGTATCTATCAGTTTCGGGTCTGCGACATTGCTCAGGTGATTGTCCTGCACATCGTCTCGAAGAGCCAAGCGCAAGCCGAATGTATCAGATATCGGAAACCCATAGGCAAGTTCGATCTGTTGATCTCCGTCGAATCCAATTGTGGCATTTGCGTGACCCTCGCCTTCTTCCAAGTTCGGGGTTGCGGTATGGATCGATACAGCGCCTGCAATCGCATTTTGTCCGAAAAATGTTGGTTGCGGCCCTTTCAGAACTTCAATGCGATCAACATCAAACATCAGCCCGTTGCTTACAGCGGCAGCACGGCCCCGGTACACACCGTCGATAAACGTCGCAACGGATTGCTCAAATGCAACGTTGTTTGCGCCAGTGGCGATACCACGAATGTTTACTTTGGCATTGAGTCCTTGTGTTATCGACACATTTGGCATGAATTCAGACATATCTCTGAGATCACTAAACCCTTGGTCGAGCATCTGATCACCGGTGACGACGCTAATTGAAATAGGCACGTCTTGCAGCGATTGCTCACGCTTCTGAGCTGTGACAACAACCTCTTCCAGGGTGGCTTGAGCAAGCACACTCGCAGATATCGACAAGCTTGCAACTAGAGCGGCTACGCAAATCAGTTTGGATTGATTGCATTTCATATACTTGGCCTCCTTGGATGAATTCTGTATTGACTACGGAGTGTGCTGGAATTCTTGCGCCTGCCGTTGCAGGCAAACACTGTCGCGCAGGATTGCCCACATCAAATAATTCGCATCTAAAGCGTAATGCGCCGTTTACGGCGAAGCTGGCATCTGAGTGCGCAATTGTTGGTGTTTTAATGCACCGGGTCGTATTCGTCAGTTGCCCGCTAGCGCCGCGTCTAGTTGCCGCGCCAGCAACTCTGCTTGTTCACCTAGATCGTCAAGCTTGTAGCTGGCCGTAAGACCTTGATTTCTGACATCATCCAAGCCGCCTACAATGGAGTTCAGGAGGCGAATTGCGCTCGCGATCTCCTGTGGCGACATACGGACTTCACCAAGTCGAGCACGATTTTCCAAGTCGAACCGAATCACCCAGATCATACGACGCGCCGTCTCCAGCATGGCGTCGTAGTCGCTGGCAAGAAATGAGGCTGCCATGCGCATGCCATAGATATCGATATCCTGATGAAGAGCGATCATGTCGTCGATAATGTCCATGGCCTCCTCGGCAAGGCCGCCTGATTCACCACTCCGCGCCGCTCGAATGCGCCAATCGGAACGCATCCAAGGCATCAATCAGCGCCCTGGTCGGTTCCGGCGCATACAAACGGAAATCCGTGACAACCAGGCGGCCACCAGGAATACCGCGAGTCAGTCAGGCACGGCTGACCCGTGCCACCGCTGCCAGCTCATGTCAATCGGCGATCAGGGGACGAAGCTGGTTCCAGAGAGTGCAATTGCTGGATTACCGCTGCGCGTTCGCAGTATGACTGTTGAGAGTCCCCTGCGGATGCGGGTACGCTCCGGGTTATTTGGGGAGCCGGGATCATGTTGCGAATTGACGTCTTCAATAAGGGCGAAATCGTACTGGGACTTATACCGATAGGTGTGCTCATCGTGGTGTCTATCGTGCAGAGCTATATCTACAATCATGTCGATACCAGCGAGTGCGATCTCGAAAACTTCGCGGTCGATGCAGCGGCTGCCTGGGAGGGTTATACGCTACTGCCACACACGGCGTGCTACGACCGATTGTTCAAGACTGAAGGCAGCGGCGATTTCGCCCGACAGTACCAGCGCGACTTCGAAAGCCTGATTGCCGAGAATCATCCCCGAACCGGCTACAAGATCGGGATCCACGAGCGGCAACAACAGAAGATGTTCGGCTTGGACGGCCCCGTGTTCGGCGTGTTCTATGGCGATAACACTTGGCACCCCAGCGGCGCCATCCTCGACGTAAAGGGGGAGAACCTCGGTTTCGAGCCCGACTTTCTCCTGCGCATTGGCGATGACCGCGCCAATGAGGCAACCACGATCGAAGAAGTGGCAAATTACATTGATCGTGTCTACGCGTTTATCGAATTACCGGCCCATCTCGCCGATCCCGACGAGATCCACGGCGCGTTCCTGCCCAACTTCTATACGATGCAGGCACTTAACCTGAGCGTCAGATATGGAATCATTGGTGACTACATCGACACCGCATCTGATCCGGACATCATCGACAACCTCCGTAACATGGCGGTACTAACAACAGATCATAATGGCGTCTCGACACCGGTAAAGTACCTGAATCAGGATGAAACGCACATCTACATAACGGCGATCATGGCTGCAAATTTCCTGAAGGAGCGCGGCGAAAGGCTGGAGGCCGGCGACCTGATCAGTGTGGGGGCATTGGGTGTGTTTGGCGGGAGCGGACCTGAATGGGATTACCCGGGCATCGATACGGCAATGCGTCACGTCCACTACTACATAGGTGGCCGGCGTCTGAGCGTGTCTGTCGGATTCGAAGATTCTGTCAGAGGGACCAGTCATGAATAAGCTGACTCAACACTTCGCAATTGACCTCTTCCGCAAACATCACCTGTTGCTGGTGTTGACGGTTGTCTGCGCGGGATTGCTGTTGATGGCCGGAACGATGAAGATCCGCGGATTCTGGATGATGGCGTTAAATTTCCAGGAAAAGTTTGGACTGCCACTGTGGTTCATGTTCTTCGTCGGTTACGCGGAGGTCCTGGGAGCCCTGTCACTGTTCCTCAAACGCTGGGCCTTGTACGGATCGCTGGGGCTGCTCGTCATTCTGGCTGGCGCCTCTACCTTTCACCTCATCAACAACGATCCGTTGCAGTTCGCTGGAATGGCTTATGGGCTACTTGCCGCCATGCTCATCATCTTCGTCTACCACTGGGCCGATCGTAGCGCCGAACACCTGGCCGGCCAGGTTGGCTGACACGCGTCGGCGCGGATGGTCAGCTCACCGGAGAGGCCTTTGGCAACGACGTGTCCAGCGTGCGTAGAAGGAAGGCCCGGGACTACGGCAGCTCGGCCAGTTGCTGAAGCAATTGCCCCCGGGGCGAATCCGACGGCGCGAACCGCTGCACCCGGAAGGAGTCGACTTCGCCGGTGTAGATGTAGCCCTCGGAGTCCACGGCGATCATGTGCAGACCCAGGAACTGGCCGCCTGCCTCGCCCATGCTACCCAATTCGCCCACCACCTGGCCGTCGTCGCGGTTGAGGAACCAGATCTTGTTGTTCATGCGGTCGGAAATGTAGAGGAACCGCTGTTCGGGATCGGGCGAGAATGCCACGCCGCCCGTCGAGCCGCCGCCGCCCGTGCCCGGAGCGAGCACGAACTCCTGCAGAAACTCACCCGCCTTCGTGGTGACCTGGATGCGGTTGGCCCGGCGGTCGGCCGCATAGACGAGGCCGTCATTGGAGACGTTCAGGGTCAGGTGGCCCACGAAGTCGCGCGGCATCGGGCCGTTCGGCGTGTACGCGTGATCCGCGTCGTCGACGCTGATTTCTGCCAGCGGCTTTCCGTAGGCGCCCCAGCCGCGCTTGAACTCGAACGTGTCCAGGTCGAAAACCAGCACGCGTCCTCCCAGGTAGTTGTCGGCGACGTACATCTCGTTATCGGCCTCGACGATTCGGATCTCCTCGATGCCTCCCACGACCATGGGCGTGCCGGGGGGATACTTCTCGCGGAACTCGGTCGCAGCGGCCGCTCGCTCGGCGCGCCGTTGTGGATCCGGAGGAGAGGAGGGCATGAACACGTCGGCATGTTCCAGCGTACCCTTGCCCGGGATCCGTTCCTGCGGCGCCGGGAGCCCGACCTGGCCACCGCCCTCCCGCTCGGGTGTGCGCGCCACCTCTGCCAGGAGTTCACCCGTTTGGGGATCGTACTTGCGAACCGTGTCCTGGCCGATGTAGACGAACCCTTCGTCGTCGACATCCATGCCGTGCCCCTGGGCCGGATCGAACCAGCCGATGACGTTTCCGGACCGGTCGAAATGCAGCATCGAGGGCGGGCGGGCGCAGCACTCGGAAACCGGCGGCGTCAGTTCCGCCAGCAATTCCATGTCCGCCAGGTCGTTGGGACGGTTCAGCACCCAGACATTGCCCTGCGCGTCCACCGCAAGCCCGGTAATGCCGCCGAACTTCCAGTTATTCGGCAACGGCTTCGGCCAGGCAGGATCCAGGAAGTAAGCGGGCGCTGTCTGGGCCCCGATGCCGCCGGCCCAGAAGGCCAGGGAAGTTGCGGCCAGTGTTGCAATCCCCGCTACCGTTTGCCGAATTCCCGCCTTCATCGTGCGTCTCCCGCCAAGGTACCTTCAACGGGCAGTTTAGCGTGAATCGCGGCCGCCATCGCCAACAGGTCACGGACCCACGGTAGTGGCGGCCTATGCTAGGATTGGCGGCCATCCGGAACGGCGCATAACTGAAAAGACGAACGGTGTCCTTCGGGGTCCCGGCAGGTGCCGGTGTGTACTCGGCGTCCGATCCGGAAAAGGTTGATTGTGCCCGTCACCCTGCGTCAGTTGCGCTATTTCAAGGCGGTGGTTGAATACGGTTCGTTCAGCACAAATGCGGGGCAGACACTCACACGCAAGGCGCGGGAGGCGATCGGGCAATGAAGCACGATCAGCCGCTGACCGGGCACGCCCATGCGCTATGAAGCGCCGCTGATACGCGGGACTCTGGTGCGGCGCTACAAGCGCTTCCTGGCGGACATGGTGCTGGAAGACGGCTCCGAAACCACGGTTCACTGCCCCAACACCGGCTCGATGATGGGGTGCCAGACGCCCGGATCGGCAGTCTGGCTGCTGCCGGCGAGCAATCCGGCGCGCAAATACCCGCTGGGATGGGAACTGGTCGAAGCCGAACCGTCCGTGCTGGTGGGCATCAATACCGGTCGCAGCAACGCCCTGGTGGCCGAGGCGCTGGAGCGGAAAATGATCCCCGAGCTGGCCGGCTACGGCGCCGTGCGGCGGGAGGTGACGGTGCCGGGGACGCGGTCAAGGATCGATTTTCTGCTGGGCGGCCATACGAGCGACCCCGACTGCTACCTGGAGGTCAAGAACGTCACCGCGGCGGTCAGCGGCGACGAGGCGTTCTTTCCCGATGCAGTGAGCACGAGGGCTGTCCGGCATGTCGATGAGCTTGCCGCGCTGCTCGCACAGGGACACCGCAGCGCGATGTGCTTCTGCGTGCAGCGGGGCGATGTCAGCCGTGTCCGACCGGCCGATCGCATCGATCCGGCCTATGGGAAGGCATTGCGCCGGGCCGTCCGCGCCGGTGTCGAGGTCTATGCGCTTCGAGCCGAGATCACCCCGGCCAGCGTGAGCCTGGAACATCGGATCCCAGTGGCGTTGGGCCACCAGTAAACCCTGATATTCGGGTTCCCGGCGCCCACTGTGATTTAATGCAGGCCGATGTTTCGTCCCCTGGAATGCTTCATTGGTCTGCGCTACGTTCGCTCCCGAGCGCAGCGCGGCCTTGTGTCGTTCATCAGCCTTGCGTCGCTGTCGGGAATCGGTCTGGGCGTCGCCGCGCTGATCGTCATCCTGTCGGTGATGAACGGGTTCGAGTCCGAGTTGCGGAATAGGCTGCTGAGTATCGGCGCGCACGCGAGTCTGTCCGACCCGGCTGACGGGCTGGCGGATTGGCCCGCGTTGGCGGCCCGGGTAGCGGCTCAGCCCGGCGTCGATGCCACGGCGCCTTTTACACAGCTTGAAGGGATGCTGGCATCGTCCAACTCGAACCTCAGTCCGGCCGTGGTCCGCGGTATCGTGCCCGAAGAGGAAGCTGCCGTATCCCAATTGGAGCAGTTGGTCACCGTGGGTAGCTTGGGCGATCTGCAGTCGGGCGCACAGCGGATCGTTCTCGGACGGTTTCTGGCGGCGCGTCTTGGCGTGGGCGTGGGCGACCGGATCACGCTGCTGGCGCCCGCCGTCGAGGACGGGCGGTTGACGCCGCGGCTGGCCGGATTCGTCGTCAGCGGATTATTCCAGGCGGGGGTTCAGGAACACGATTTGGGGCTCGCATTGATCCATATGGACGAGGCCAGCCGGCTCAAGGGGCTCGGGGCGCGTCCCGAGAGCCTGGGTATTCGCCTGCAGGACCCATTGGCCGCCGCTCAGCTTCGCGACGCGATGCAGCGCGATGAACCCGGGCTCGATTACACGGACTGGACCCTGCAGAACGAGAGCTATTTCCGCGCGATCAACATCGAGAAGATCATGATGACGGTGCTGCTGATGCTGATCGTGGCCGTGGCAGCCTTCAACGTCGTCGCGTCGCTGACGATGACAGTGACGGACCGGCACAGGGACATCGCCATCCTGCGTACCCATGGCCTGGAGGCGGGCCGGGTCGCACGGATTTTCGTCGTCCAAGGTTCGATCCTGGGCGTGGGGGGCACGGCGATCGGCGTCGTGCTGGGACTCTTGTTGGCGACGAATGTCGAAACCATTGTCCCGTGGCTGGAGATGACCTTCAATTTCCGCATCATGCCCGGCGACGTCTACTACGTCACCGAAATCCCCTCGGAGATCCGCCTAGCGGATCTCATCCTCGTGCCGGTCCTCGCGCTCGCCGTCGCCATCGGGGCGACGATCTACCCGGCGCGCCGGGCGGCCGCGGTGGAACCGGCCGAAGCCCTGAGGTACGAGCGGCCATGAGGCAGCCCTACGAAGTTTCCATGGCACTGCGCTATCTGCGTATTCGCGGCAGAAACGGCTTTATCTCGTTCATATCGCTGGTTTCGATGGTGGGCATCGGCCTGGCGGTTGCGGTATTAATCGTCGTACTTTCGGTGATGAACGGTTTTGAACATGAACTGCGGCAGAGGATTCTCAACGTTGTGTCCCATGCAACCATCAGCGGCGCCGAGGCGCCGCTTGCGGATTGGCGCGCCATGCGCGAGGACGTGCTCATGAGCCCGGAGGTGATCGGGGCGGCGCCGTACGTGGACGGGCAGGGCCTGCTGATGGCGGGGGAAACGCTCGCGGGCATCCAGGTTCGGGGGATCGACCCCGCTCTTGAGCCCGGCGTTTCGGTCATAGCGGGGCTGCTTCGGCAGGGCAGCCTGGAGGACCTGGAGCCGGGCGCCTTCCGGACACTCATCGGCACCGCGCTTGCGGATGAACTGGGCGTTGGAGTCGGCGATTCCGTGGTGCTGATCCTGGCCCAGGGCACGGTCACGCCCGTGGGAGTGACGCCGCGCACGCGGCGGCTGCACGTTGCCGGGATGTTCGAGGCCGGCATGTTCGAATACGACCGCGGACTGATCTACGTGAACCTGGATGACGCGGCGCTGTTGTACCGCACCGGCGGCGAGGCCACAGGGCTCAGGCTTGCGGTCGCGGATATCTTCCGCGCGGGCAGTGTCGCGGCCCAACTGGCCCGGGCGCTGGGCGGCGGGTTCTACATCAGCGACTGGAGCCGGCAGCACGTGAATTTCTTCCGCTCCATCCAGCTCACCAAGACGATCATGTTCGTCATATTTTCCCTGGTGATCGCCGTGGCGGTATTCAACATCCTCTCCACGCTCGTCATGGTGGTGCGCGACAAGCGTTCGGATATCGCCATCCTGCAGAGTTTCGGCGCCTCCTCGCGCAGCATCACCACCTTGTTCGCAACCCAGGGCACGATGATCGGCGTGATCGGAACCGCGTTCGGCGTCGCGCTGGGCATACTCATCGCCAGCCAACTGGGCATCGCGGTGGCGTTCCTGGAAACGACGCTGGGGATCGACCTGCTGTCCGAAGAGGTGTACTTCATCAGCGACCTGCCCACCGATATTCGCGCCGGCGAGGTGATTCGGATCGCCTTGCTCGGCATCGTGCTTGCGATTTCCGCCACGCTGTACCCGGCATTCAGCGCGTCCCGGCAGCCACCGGTGGAGGCGCTGCGACATGAATGAGCAAAGAGGAATGAGCGAGCCGGGCGGTGCGAAGGAGCCGGTGCTTGCCGTCGAAAGCCTGGTCAAGCACTTCAGCGAGGCCGGGCGCACGCTCGAAGTCCTGCGCGGCGTGAATCTCCGCGTGGACCCGGGCGACCGTGTCGCCATCGTCGGCGCCTCGGGTTCGGGAAAGAGCACGCTGTTGCAGTTGCTGGGCGGCCTGGACCGGGCCACGGCGGGCGAAGTCCGCGTGTGCGGCGAGGCAATGACCCGTCTGAGCAACAATCGCAGGGGCGCGTTGCGCAACCGGGCCCTGGGATTCGTCTATCAATTTCATCACCTGCTGCCGGAGTTCAGCGCCCTGGAAAACGTCGCCATGCCGTTGCTTGTCAGGGGCGACGCCCCGGCGGCGGCCGCGGCCCGTGCCGGGGAAGTGCTTGAGCGCGTGGGCCTGAAGGAAAGGCTGACGCATCGGCCCGGGCAACTGTCCGGCGGCGAACGCCAGCGGACCGCGGTTGCACGGGCGCTGGTGACCCGGCCCGCCGTCGTGCTGGCTGACGAGCCCACCGGGAACCTGGACCGCCCCACCGGCGCCCGCGTATTCGATCTCATGCTGGAACTCAACGCGGACCTGGGCACGAGTCTGGTGGTCGTGACCCATGATCCGGACCTGGCTGCCCGCATGGGTCGCACGCTGGAACTGCGTGACGGCGTACTGCACACGCTGAACTGACGCGCTCTACTCGGCCATGTGGCTTCATCGGTACCTGCGCTCGGCCGGTCCCAATGGCGTGGTCGCAGCCGCCGTTTCCTGGGGATCGGCCACGGTTCTTGTGCACCAACTTCCCAGTCCTTTGGGGGTGTTGCCGGCAACGGTGCTGGTGGCCGCCGTGGTCGCGGTGTGGTGGTGGGCACGCTGGCGGTGGCTGCTCTGGTTTACCGTCGGCGCCCTGTGGACAACGATTCACATCCATGCGCGGCTGTCCGACTGGTTGCCCGTCGAACGGCAGGGCGGGGATTTCGCCGTTGCCGGCTGGGTGGACGGATTCCCGAATCACTCCACGGGGCAGGTGAGCTTCTCGTTTCGCGTCACAACCGCCGAGGATCCGGATACAGTCCCCGGCCGCCTGCGATTGACCTGGTACGATCCGCCGCCCGAAGCGGTCCACCCCGGCGCGGCCCTTGAACTGGTGGTCAGGCTCAAGCGGCCCAGGGGGCTGATGAATCCGGGCGGATTCGACTACGCCCGCTGGCTTTTTCAGGAAGGCTATGGCGCGACGGGATACGTTCGCGAGGGTCGCGAGGCGGCGCACGGGACCGGCGGGATCGCACGGCAGTGGCTTATGCTGCGAGCCCGGCTCGCCGGCGCAATCGAGGCGGCGGCGGCAACGAAGGATGCGGCCGCACTGCAGGTTGCATTGAGCATCGGCGAGCGATTCGGATTCGAAGACTCGCACTGGCGCACGTTGCAGCGGACGGGTACGAGTCATTTGGTAGCGATCTCGGGGCTGCATGTTGGACTTGTAGCGGGCCTGATATTCCTGCTTGCCCGCTGGATTGCGTTGCGCATGCCCGTCGCCGTGGCTTCGCGCAACGCGGAAGTCGCCGCATCGGCGTGCCTCCTCGTGGCGGGCTTGTACGCGGCGCTGGCCGGATTCACCGTGCCCACGCAGCGCGCGCTGATCATGCTCGCGGTGGCGCAACTGGCGCTGCTCAGCCGGCGTTCGGTGGACATGTCGAGCGGGTTGTCGGCGGCCGTGTTGCTGGTGCTCGCGTGGGATCCGGCTGCGCCGCTCAGTGCCTCATTCTGGTTGTCCTTCATCGCCGTGGCGCTGCTGTGGCAACTGGCCCGCAGCGAGTACTCGCGTGGGGGGGACCGCGATGCATTGCGTCCGGTGGCGGGGGTCGCGCGGGTGCAGTGGTACATGAGCCTGGGGCTGGTGCCGGTGACGGCCTTGTTCTTCAATCAAGTGTCGCTGATTTCGCCCTTCGTCAATGTCATCGCCATTCCGCTGTTCAGTTTCGTGCTGGTGCCGCTGACCTTGCTCGCGGCCGCCACGGTGCACTGGCATCCGGTGGGCGATTACCTCATTGCGCTCGCCGGTATGCCGTTGCAGTGGACGTGGAATGGGCTTGCCGCGGTCGGGGAATGGCCCTGGTCTTCAGTGCTTCTGTCGCCTCCGCCGGCATGGATATTGGCCATCGCCGCGCTGGGCACGCTCGCGGCGATGGCGGCCTGGCCCCTGCCGGCGCGCAACCTCGCATGGCTCGCTCTGGTGCCGGTCTTCTGGTGGGAACCGGGACGCCCGGTCCAGGGTGGCGCCGTGGTGGATGTCCTTGACGTGGGCCACGGACTGGCGGTGCTGGTCGAGACCCGCTCCCACACGCTGCTGTACGACACCGGCGCGGTATACCGTTCCGGATTCGATACGGGGCGGGAGATCGTGCTGCCGGCCATGCGGGCGAAGTCGTGGGAGACGCTGGACGCGGTGGTGGTCAGCCATGCCGACAACGATCATGCTGGCGGGGTCCCGGCGGTACTGGAACGGTTTTCCGATGCGCAAGTGCTCATGGGTCCGGACGTGGAACTGCCGGGAGGGGAGATCTGCCGGACCGGGCAGGCTTGGACTTGGGACGAGGTGAGATTTGAGATTCTGCATCCTGATCCGACCTTTCACCGCCGCGGCAACGACAGTTCGTGCGTCCTCAAGGTCACCACGGCGGCCGGCAGCCTGCTGCTCACCGGCGATGTGGAGGCGGCGGGCGAGCGAGCGCTCATGGCGCATGCGGAATCGCTGGCCAGCGACGTCGTCGTAGTGCCTCATCACGGCAGTGCGACTTCCTCTTCAACCGCCCTGGTGGCCGCCGCGGAACCTGACCATGCGCTTGTTTCGGCCGGCTACCTTAATCATTGGGGATTTCCAAAGCCGCAGGTCGTGCAACGCTGGCAGGATGACGGAGCAGTGATGGTGACTACTGGGGATGCGGGCGCGGTTCGGGTGATATTCGAGCCCGGGAAGCAGGTTCAAGTGCAGGGTCAGCGTGCCAGGCAGCGTCGATATTGGAACTGACCTTGCTCCCAATCGTTGCGTGGATTATTGAGTAGCCTGTCAGCCGAGGGCCTTGGGCTTTGTTCAGTAATGTGATATGTTCATAAATAATGAACACGTGATATAAGTGAACACATGCAGCTAACAACCAACCAGCCCGACACCATCCTCGATACGGCCATCCAGATCGTAGGGGAAAAAACGGGTCTTGATCTGATCGCCATTAAACCTGGGCCCGGGCCAGATCTGCTGACACGAACTAACAATGCGCCCGTCGCCACAGAGTATCGGGTCGAGATAAAACAGTATCTCAACAAACAAGCCGTCGGACTCCTGGCCGCAAAACTAGCCCGGAACCACATGCCGATAATGCTAGTTGCCGACTATGTCAATCCCCAGCAGGCCGACCGACTCAGGCGCCTCAACATTCCGTTTATCGATACCGCCGGTAATGCTTACGTCAATGAGCCGCCCATCTTCGTTTTCGCGACCGGTAGCAAGCCGGAGACTTTACCCACCGCTAAACCTCGCGTAAGGCTGTTCCAGCCGACTGGGCTCAAACTCATTTTTGCCTTGCTTAATCAGCCCGGTCTGGAGCAAAAACCGTATCGGGAACAAGCCGACGTTGCCGGCATCGCCTTGGGTGGCGTCGCCTGGATCATGGGCGACTTGCGCGACGGTGGCTACCTCATTGAGCCGAAACCGAAAACCCGGCGCCTCATCAATAAGCGAGCCTTGGCTGATCTCTGGATAGAGAACTACCCAGCGCGCCTTCGCGAGAAGCTGATGCTCGGTCGGTATTCCACAACGCGCAAGCGCTGGTGGCGGGATACGGACATCGCCGAACATCGCGGCTATTGGGGTGGAGAAATTGCCGCCGATCGACTAACCCACTACCTGAAACCGGAAAATACAATCATCTATGCCGAAGGGCTGCCAACCCGACTACTGCTCGAAAACCGCCTGCATAAGGCGCCCGATGGCAACATCGAAATTTTAAGGCGGTTCTGGAAGTTCGACTACGCGGCAAAGGCTTTGCAGGTCGTACCGCCATTGTTGGTAAACGCGGATCTGATCGCGACCGGTGAAGGGCGCAACGTAGAAGTTGCCCGCATGGTATATCACGATCATGTTGCTCGACATTTCGCCGAAGATTGATCGGGCGATTGCGACGGTTCTGGCCGACCTCGCAGAAATCGCCACTGACCGCGACATAGAGTTTTTCGTGGTCGGTGCAATGGCCCGCGACATGCTCCTGGACTACGGTTTTGGCATCGAGGCTGGGCGTGCAACTCGAGATATCGATCTTGGCATTCGTGTAGCCGATTGGGAGGAAGTCGAACGGCTGGTGAATTTGCTTGAGGAAGGCAAATGGCATTGCCGGGAACAGCAACTACATCGACTTGTGCACAAAAGTGGCATTCCCGTTGACTTGATTCCATTCGGTGCGATCGAGTCCGATGATGGCAGCATCCGCTGGCCGCCACACTTCAACGAAGCGCTGTCAGTCATTGGTTTTGCGGACGCATACGCTGATTGTTGGCACGTACAAATTCGGCAAGCACCATCGCTTGATATTCACGTCGCATCGCCGGCTGGCCAGGCACTACTCAAATTGGTGGCGTGGCGCGACCGCGGTTTTGTCCGCGGCGGTCGCGATGCAACCGATGTCAGACTACTGATGGAACGCTACCTCGATCTCGACAACATTGCTCGCATAGCGGAAGAGTATTCCGATTGGCTCGATGACGATTTCGATTATCCAGTAGTGGGGGCCAAGCTGCTTGGAGTCGACGTTGCGCGATGCGCGAGGAACGTGCCAGAGGAGCGCGTATCGGCGCTTCTTGATGCACTTCAACCCGATCGTCCGGAACGAACATTCGCATTCTGCATGCATCGTGTCGGTGAGGACGACGATCTACTCCATTGTCAGCGGCTGGTCGACGCTTTCTGCAGCACATTGCGCATTGAGCTAAACGCGGACTGGTCGTAAACGTCTCATCGTAAGGTTCAGGTGTCCACGAAAGCGGGTCAAGACCAGTTTGGGCGCGCGCCGCGTTCGTGGACGATCTGCATCAGACGGAGCCCGTCGAGTATGCGGAGCCGTCCGAGCGTACCGAAATCTACATTCTCTACGACGACAATGCCTTATACGTGGCAGCACGCCTGCATGACGCGGAACCGGATCTCATCACCGCCAACAACATGCGCCAGAACGATCAGGTGTGGGATGACGATCGCTTCTTTGTGATGATCGATCCATTCAACGAGCGGCGCAGTGGGTTTTACTTCGGCGTCAATCCGAACGGCGTGCGCAATGACGGGCTCTATCGCAATGTCACCGAGGGCTATCGGGACTGGAATAGCATCTTCGACGTCGCGGCAGGCCGTTTCCAGGGGGGCTGGACGGCTGAGTTCGAGATTCCGTTCAAGTCGATCTCTTTCGATCCCACCACCGACACCTGGGGCATGAACTTCTCGCGCGGCATCGTGCGCCGCGCCGAGAACCTCTATCTTCGAGTTTGGCGGGATCGGCGGTGAGCGCCAGTCGGACATCCCGGGGCTCAGTGCGCTGGCTCAAAACGGCCTTCCGTTCTTTTCCCGCCGTATCGGCCTGAGTCCGGAAGGAGTGCCCATCGATCTCGAGGCAGGCGTCTGGTATCAGCAAAGCGATACCGAAGGCGTCGATTCCGATCAGGCGGCCGCCGGTGTCGGTGTGCGCCTGCCGACGAACGAGGGGTTCAGGGGCGGGCTCGAATACAAGGCGTACGAGGCCAATTTCAATCCGGCGCTCGGCTTCATCAATCGCAGCAACATTTCCAATGCCGAGGCCAATCTCGGTTATATGCTGCGCCCTGCTTCAGGATACGTGCAATCGTTGTTGATGGTGCTGCATGTGCAGCATGTCGATCGGCTCGATACGGGCGCGCTGCAAACGCATGGGTTGAGGTGGCGTCCATTGGTACTGCGCAACCGAACCGGCGACGAGTTTTCATTCGCCTATCGCACCTTCACCGAAAGCATCGACAGACCATTCGAGATCTCTCCCGGCATCGTCATTCCGGTCGGACGATTCAAGCTCGAGGACTGGGGCGTTCGTCTCCTGACGGGCTCACACCGCAGGCTGGCCGCCAACCTGGTATTGGTTCGCTATTACGACGGCTCCTACTTTCACGGCAATCGCACCGACTGGACCGGGGAACTCACGTGGCGTCCGTCGGCGCGTTTTCGCGGCAACGTGAACTATCGCTACAGCGAGATCGATCTGCCGCAAGGCAGCCTCGAGACCCGCCTCGTCTCCGCGGGCATCGATTTCGCGTTCACGCCGACGCTGTCCTGGGTCAACCTGATTCAGTACGACAACGTCACCGAGACCGCGGGCATCAACATGCGGTTGCACTGGATTCCGGAAGCCGGCCGCGAGGTCTTTTTCGTCATCAATCACAATGTCGAGGACTATGATCGCGACAATCGCTTTCGTTCGACGGCTTCGGACATGACGGCAAAGTTGAACTACACGTTTCGGTTCTGACCGACTTGACACTGGCCCGTTACGCACATAGAGAGGCACCCGCCCGCGTCAGGATATGCGCTTTGCGATAGACCCACCTCAGACTGGGTAGTCGGGGCAGGCCAATGGATGGAGCACCCAAGCCAATGTCATCAATCAACAACAGGATCGCCGCCTCTGACGGTTTGGCGGGCCGTATTCCTTATCGGAACGCAGGTGACTGGCAGCCCATCCCGTTCCGGATGGGTTGGTTGTGGGCGCAAAAGGCGCGCGCTGTGGAGGTGAGTCTACGCCCCGCCGCCACGGGCCGAGTAGAACTCGGCAATCGCCATCATCAATCCGATGGCGGGGATCAAGATGCCCACAACAATCAGGCCCGCGCGCATGATTTCCGTGCGCACAGTGGATTCCAAGGATTGCACTTTGGCTTCAAGGGACTGCACGTTCGATTCAACGCCGCCGATGCGGACGCACAGTTCCGCGCGGACGGTATCGATGCGGGCGTGCAATTCCGTCCCCAACTTCGCGATGCCCGCGTCGAAGTGATCTCTGGTCACCAGTTGATCGACGGATTGGCCCATGACCTCCACGATGGCTTCGGCGTGTTCGGCGTCGATGCCCGCTGCCTTGAGCCTGCGGGCGGCGTCCAGTGTATCAAATGCGGGTTCGGACATGTCCGGTCTCCTGCGGTCCGCCGCCGGGTGTGGGTTATCGCGCTGCGGAACGAGAGTTCACGATAGCACCCGCGGCCCGGCGCGCAACGCCACTTTCTGGACGGATCCGCAAGAAAGGGGCGCAGGCCCTCGAACCGGAATCCATCGCCAAGCGGGCGCATCCGGGGGGGCGGGCCACTCGGATCACCAGCCGCCAGCGCTCGTCGCGAGCCGGGCCGGTTCCTGCACAGCAATTCCCGCTAACGACGGTCGCTCATTCGTATTGGTCTGCGAAATCGGCGAAATTCGCCATTCGAGCGTGATCTTGGAGTCGATATTCGACCTTTCGACGCTTAGCGGGAATTGCTGGTTCATGCATAACGAAGAAGCTGGTACAGTAGACAATGAGGATGTGCGAGAGGCGTTCGCGCGGATATTGGCTGGCGAAGCACAGCCCCCCGAGTTCGTTATCGTTGAGAGCTTTGCGGGTGGTGGGTGCGGTGAACCAATCCACAGTGCAGTGCTTCCCCAGGCCGAAGGTCGCAAACGGGTTTTGTCCCGACTCACGCAGGGTATCGATGGGCCTTGGATGCGCTCCGTCGGGATTGATTGCGTCGCGCAACACGGATATTTGGGCGGCGTTGGTGCTTCGCTGATCTTTCGAATCTCACGTGACCAGGATCAACCACGTTCCGCTGCTCCTTCCCGGCCTGCTCTTCCTCGCAGGTGCCGTCGCAAATGAATCCTTCGACGAAAATCCAGCCATTGGAGAGGCCGATGGGGCCACCGAACAAGAGATAGAAGAGATGGTGGTCATTGGAAGGGTTGAGACCTCCCATGAACCGATCGGCGTTTACATGGACGCTGAAACCCTGGCAGGTGTTCCGGGAATTCATGACGATCCCCTGCATGCCATTGGTACGTTGCCGGGCGTTGCCGTCACAAATGATTTCGAGGGTGGATTCGCGGTACGCGGCACACGCCCGGTGGATAACACCTACCGCGTGGACTTTCTGGGAGTGGGCTATCTGTTCCACTTTGGAACCGGCAGCGTCGTGGATGGCGATGTCGTCGAGGGATTCCAATTTTTTCCCGCCGGATACGGCGCTCGATACCAGGGTGTGATCGGTGCAGCCGTGGATGTGCGGACCCGCGACCCAAGAAGCGATGGCCTCCACACCCTCCTGGACGCCAACTTTACCCACGGTGGCGTGCTGCTCGAAGGGCCACTGACAGCAAACCAGCGAGCGTACTTTTCGGTCAGACGGAGCTACTACGATCTGTTGCTGGAACCGTTCCTCGACAGGATCAATGACCAGGAAACCGATGATGTCGATGTTGTGCAGTTGCCCAAGTCCCGCGATTACCGAGGTCGCTATCAAATCGATGTCGGCGAGAACTATCGTCTGGATATTCTCGTAGACGGTGCTGGCGACGAAGCAGAGCTCCTGTATCACGATGAATCCACAGAGGTGTTGCAGGATCCGGCGCTCAGCGGTACCCACCGCTTCGCCCTTGCGTACGCGCGGGAGGGAATCGTCTTGTCCCGCGAGGGCAATGCCGATTCAGGGAGCTTTGAAGCCGGATGGGGTCGTAACGAGACGGAATTCAATGCCCGTTTGGGGGGCGCCGGACATGCTGGAACGCTGATTACAGACAATTCGCTACGAGTTGAAGCCAGTTCCAGCCGCATGGGTGTGCATGAATTGTCGATCGGCGCGACATTTTCGCACCTTAACGTCGACTACGATGTGTTGTTGCGCGACACTGGCTGCACGGAATTCGAAGTAAATTGCCGGTTCACCGACGCGGAGCACGTAACGGCAAAGGACGAAATAGGCCTGCAGCGCCTGAACTTTTTCGTGGAGGATACGCTTCGGTTCGGCGAACAGTTGGATATAACTGTCGGCAGCGGATACACGAGAGATAATTACCTGAATGAAAACGCAGTCGAACCGCGGGCCCGATTGACGTGGCGGTGGCTGCCAAATTCGTCGCTTATCGTGGCAACGGGTCGCTATCATCAGATGCCGGCGTTCGAGTACATCGAGGCAAATCTGGGCAACCCCGCACTTCCCTACCTCACTGCGAACCATTATGCGGTTGCACTGGACTATCGCTTTCGAAACGGTTGGTTCGCGCGCTGGGACATTTACAGGAAGGACTCATGGAACTTGGTGACGGCCAACTACGCCACCCGCTACGACAGTCATGGCGAAGGGGTGGCCCGGGGAGTGGAGATGCTGATCCAGGGACATTTCGGCCCGCGATGGCTGGGTTGGGCTGCCGTTTCGTACTCCAACTCCGTACGCGAGGATAGAGATACCGGTCATCGATTCGACTTTGTCCACGACCAGCCGTTCATCGCTTCGTTGGTGCTAAAGCACCGCTTCAATGACCGCTGGGCCTTTAGCGCCCGGACCGCTTACCACAGCGGCGCTCCGTACACGCCAATAACAGGCGGCGAACCCGACCCGGACAACCCCGGTGGTTTTTTGCCGATTTACGCGGAGGTAAACAGCGACCGGTTGCCGAGATATTTTCGTCTCGATCTCCGTGCTGATTGGCAGCCGGAACGCTGGCGGGGCGGCGTTCTGTACATCGAAATTCAGAACGCCTCTAACCATCAAAATGTGTCCGGATATGAATACGAAGCCGATTACTCGTCGCGAGAGCCAATTACCCAGGTGCCGGCCTTTATTTCTTTGGGAGTGAAGAAAGCTTGGTAGGCCCCGCTCTTTCTTTGGTGCTCACTCAAGTCATGGGATTGGTCATTCGTTGTCCCGAAGTTGAGCTTACCGGGAACCTCTGTTCACACAATTCCGCCGTTCACACCAATCACTTGTCCGGTGATGTAGCTCGCCCGATCGGACGCAAGGAAAGCGACCAGGCCAGCAACTTCGTCGGGTGCACCGGCTCGCCTAACCGGAACGAACCGTTTGATGAAGTCGCCGTGAATTGCGTCGTCGCTCATGGAGCCGGCGATGATGCCCGGCGCCACGGCGTTCGCCGTGATGCCCCGCGAGGCAACTTCCTTCGCCAGTGACTTGATCGCGCCATGAAGTCCAGCCTTGGCGGCCGCATAGTTCGCTTGGCCGCGGTTTCCGAATTGGCCCGCGATGGACGACACGGCAATGACACGGCCCCAGCGTGTGCCGATCATCGGCAACAGCAATGGCCGGCACACATTGTAGAAACCGTGTAGTGAGACATTGATGACACGGTGCCATTGCTCCGGACTCATGCCGGCGAGCGGTGCGTCGTCGTGAATGCCTGCATTACTGACGACGACCTGCACCGGCGCGTCTGCAATCAGAGCGTTGAGCTCTCGCTCCGTCGCCTCCAGATCGGTTACGTCGAAGCATATTGACTGAGCGGATGCGCCGCCGTCGACCAGCTTCTCGACCAGATCCTCGGCCCGCGCGTAGTTTGTGGCCGCATGGACGACGACATGATAACCGTCGGCCGCCAGGCGCCGGCAGATTGCGGCGCCGATGTCGCCGCTGCCGCCGGTGACAAGTGCGCGGATCATGCGCTCGTTGACCCCAGAAAGGCCACCGTCAAACGCCCGGACACGAGCAGCCGGTTGTCCGCTTGCAACGAGAATCGGTAGGTCGCCGCAGCGCCGCTTTCCGAGATCACTGTAGCCGCGATCCGGAGCGGCTGGAATATTTCATCCAGCCGGTCAACATGGAATTCTACTTCGCGCGCCGAGACCACGGCACAAGCGCTTCCAATCTTGCCGCAGAGCAGACCGTGCAGGGCCATAACCTGAGCGCCGTACTCGATCCCATGCACGGCCGCCAATCCATCGACGGTACGTAACGGGTTCTCATCGGCGCGATGTGAGCTGCTGGTACAGGCGATGTGCGCGTCGTCGTAGGCAACGACACGTTTGACCAGGCACATGTTCCCTGCGTGCGGTAGCAGGTGCCGTATTTCGTCAGCCTGCAACATGACTTTCGATATCGATGACGGCGTTCATGTCTGACAGATACGGCAGTGTCACTTTTCCCGTGTGATCAGCGGCCAATAGCGCCAGCAAGGGTAGCGCACGTGCCGCCGGATTTCCGAGTCGCATGGCCTCCAGTTCCGGATCGTTCAGCACGGTGTAAGAATTCCCCTCGAGAAGTTGGATCGACATCGACCATGGAGCCGGCGAGTCAATCAGCAACATCCCAACGGCGAACGATGCGAGGAACGGCCGGTACGGCGCCAGCGCAGGCGGCGCAGTGCAATCGTAGGCGACAAGGAGGGTGGGTCCCGCTCCGGACAGGACGAGCCCGGCCGCACTTAACAGACCGGCGACGAAACTGGAATCGTGAGCCGAGACGCTGATCGAACCCGAATAGTCGCCGCGCGCGATCGACCAGTAGCCCGCCACTGAGTTGTGTACCGAATTGTGAAAAAGCGTGGGCGATACCGGCTTGCCCGGCACAGTCAGCGCTCGCAGGATCTTGTCGACTACGACCAGGTCGCCGCAGGAACTGGCGAACACGGAGCGTACGGCAGGGAATTCGGAAGAGCATCCCGCCAGCGTTTCCTCGCAGCACTGCAGTACCATCCGGCTCAATGGCGAAATCCGCCGACGCTCGTTCGCTGGCAAGCTCGTGGGCACAGCCTGCGGCAGCTGTGCCTGGGCCGAAAAACCTTTGGACCCGGTTAGCACGGTAATTGCGTCGCACCAACTGCCGATCCCCGGGCCGATAATTCCCAGCCCGGCAATTCCAAGCCGATTCACGTCGTTCTGCCGAAAATCAGTGACGCATTGGTGCCGCCAAAGCCAAACGAATTTGTCATCACGTTTTCGACCGGCAAACGTGCGGTTTCGAGCAGGATAGGCGAGCGGATGCGCTTGTCGACGTTGGCGGTGTTCAAGCTACGGAACGCGACATTATTCTCGATCGCGATATACGAGAAGAGGGCTTCGACAATACCGGCCGCACCCAGCGCATGGGCGGTAAAGCCCTTGGTCGACGAGCACAACACGTCGCCATTGAATACATCGAGCAACGCGGCATCCTCGGCGAGGTCGTTCGCGTGCGTGGCTGTTCCGTGAAGATTGACGTAATCGATTTGCGATGGTTCCAGACCCGCGTCAGTTAGCGCCGCGCGCATTGCCATCGCCGCACCGGAACCGTTTGGTCGCGGCGAGGACATGTGCCAGGCATCGCTCGTTTCTCCGCAGCCCAACAGGCATATGTCGGTATCCGACTGTTGCCACTCGAGCAACGCAAAGCCCGCAGCTTCGCCGATATTCAGGCCGTTTCGATCACGGTCGGCGGGTCGACAAGGCTCTTCGGATACGAGCTGCAGCGAATTGAAGCCGTACAGTGTCATCTGGCACAGGCTGTCGACGCCTCCAACGACGGCTGCGTCACAGAACCCCGCGCTTATGAAGCGTTGCGCGACTGCGAATACCTTGGCGCTGGACGAGCACGCTGTGGATACGACCTCGGCCACACCACGCAGTCCGAGCATCCGGCGGGTGAAATCGGCCACCGAGAACATTTGCTGTGTCGTCCCGTAGCGAAAATCGTCCGGCAGCGTGCCACGTTTGGAATCGCGCGAGGCGTAAGCAATTTCCCCCTGCCCTACACCGGAGGTCGATGTGCCGAGAAATACACCGATGCGTCCGCGTCCGTACCTGTCGATCGCTTCTCCCACGGCGTCCGCGAAACCATCTGTTTCTATTGCGAGTTGCGCCAGCCGGTTGTTGCGACAGTCATAGTCACGGAGGCTTTCTGGCAGCAGAACATCTTCTACCTCGGCAACCCGGCCAATCCAGGTATCGAATTCAATGCCAAAAGAGTCTGCGCGTTCGAGTCCGCCACGCTCGTTCAGCAGTGCGTCGCGATGTGCCGCCATTCCCCTGCCCAGGCAGCTGCAAATCGTGTTGGCGCTAAGCGTGAGTTTTTGCATTGTCGTTCGATCTATTCATGAATGCGGACAACAGGAACGCGCTCGCGGCACCGGTCGCCACGGTGACGCCGATCGAGCTCAGCACCGGTACAGCGGACAGCGATAGCACCAGGAACACCGCTGTAGTCGACGACGCACAGACGAACAACGAGTGCTTCGTGGCGACGAAATCCACCGCATCGGCGTGGAAACGCGAGAAGAATAGCGCGTAGTCGAGGCCGATGCCGGCAACCAGCAGCAATGATACGAGGTGGAATACGTTTAGCGATTGCCCCAGCAACCCCGGCAAGGCAGCCGCCGTGAGTATGCTCCCCAGCACCGGGACCAGAACCCTGAACCACCGATACCAGTCGCGTAGGGCGACCGCGAGAATTCCAGCAATCAGGATCAACACCAGCGCCGACCGCAACAGAATGTCATTTCGGTACGCATTGACGAGATTGCTGGTCGACGACTGAATGTCGATGAACAGCACGCCCTCGGATGCCTGATCTTCGAGCATCTGCTCGAACGCTTCAGGTTCCGTCAGCCCTGTGAACGTGACCACGCCGACGACGCCGTCATCCTCGCGCCTGACCAGGCTGTCTAACCGCGTGCCCAGAAGAGTGCCAGCGAATGCGGACTGATCCACCTCCCCAAGGGTTCGCGTGTACGCCACGTCGTCAGTGAACGCGCGGAACGCATCGGCGCGAAACGGTAAGCCCTGGCGTGCCGTGTCGATCCTTGCCCGCAGTGTCTCATCATCGGGGAGTTCGTCGCGCCGGGTGCGTTGTAACGCCGTACTTGGCAGAACCAGCGCCGCCATGTCGTAGCCGCGCAGCGATTCGTCGATGATTGCCTGGTGCAATGTCGGTCGTAGCGCCTCCTGTCGTTGCAGCATGGCATTCATGGTATCGCCTTGCACGAGCAGCACGTAGCCCGGTTCATCCAGACCCATCGTCGTGCGCAGCGCGCGGTCCTGTGCGACCAGATTGGGGGGGGCCGGACTCAATGCATCGATTCGGCTGGACAGCAAGGCGCTTGGATCTCGCCATGTCAGCGCGAGGCCCCCAATGACTACAACCGGCGGTAGCCACCAGACCATCGCCAGCACATGAGCGACCGAGTTAGCGGTGCCCTGCAGACGCGGTGTCCTCTCGACCCTTCCGGCAACCAATGGGGCGAGCAGATAGCGCGTCAACAGCGCGGCGCTGAGCAGGCCGCTGATGGAGAACACGGCAAGCTGCTGGATGCCGGGGAAGTCGGTCGTCAGCATTGCCGCGAATCCCAGCAAGGTTGTCAGGACTCCCAGGCGCAGCGTCGGCCACACTCTGGATACGGATTGCGCCAGCGTTTCGCCCGGGCGCGTGTGACTGACCAAGTGGACCGGATAGTCGAGTGACACGCCGACCAACGTCGCGCCGAACGCCAGACTGATGCCATGAATCGAGCCCCACGCCACCGAAGTCACCGCCGTGGCGATCAGCACCGCGCCGGCCAGTGGTACGGATATCAACAAGACTCGTGAAGCACTACCGAAGGCCAGCAGCAGTATCGCAACCAGTATTGCGGTAGAACCCAGCGACAACGTCAATGCCTCGCGCTGAATGCGTTTCTTCGTCGCCACGGCGAAGGCCGGAGGCCCGCTGACCAGCAACACTGCATCGTCACTATCGTTGGCCGCGGCGAACGCGGCTGTGATTGTTGCCGCAATCTGCTCCTGTGCTTCGATATCTGTGCCGTCGGCTACCGATTCGGCGAGCAAATACGTTTGTGATTCATCCGAGGAAATCCATGCGCCGTCTCGACGGCGCAGACTCGTGTCAGGCGGTAGTATCGTGTCTAAAATCCTCTGTAACGCGCCGGTAGGATCGGCTGTAACCAACTGTTTTTCGAACGGAGACACCGGTGAGTGCAGCTTCTCCAGCCCGTTTTCGAAAGCGGTGCGCAATTCCGGCACGCTGAATTTCGATGCACTTCCATCCGGGTCAAGCAGGTACCGATAGGCAAAAAGGACTTGTTGCGTTTCATCGTCCAATGCGGTTTGGCCGGTGTAGACCGTCGTGAATTTTCCGCTTGCCTGGAGATGTTCGGCGAAACGCCGGCTGACGGCGGCGAGCCGGTCCGGCGTCTCCTCGCCGACAGCCAGAAGCCAGACCCGCGCTGCGGGTCCCGCCTCAAGTTCGCGCAGCAATGCCGCCTGCGAAACTGTCCGGGCGCGCGGCAGGAATGCCCCGAGGTCGGAATCGATCCTAAGCCCGGTCAACAGCAGTATCGCAACCGCGACAAAGACCGCGAGCCAGACCGCAATCAACCATCCACGCCGATTACGGGCTATCAACATCGCGGCTATTGTCTTGTTCGACGGGCGAGAGGATCATCAAGGACCAATCACCATTCGCCTCGCTAATGCGAATTCGGTCGACGCGAATGTCCTCTCCGGTGAATTCGATCGATTCAATAAAGCCGGCGAGTCTGCGATTGCGAGGCTGCAGTCCAAGCCTCCACGTTGGACCGTCATTTGAAAAATCGACGTGATAGTGCGCTTCGAGCAGATCAACATCGCCGGACAGTGTCGCGCGAAACGATTCGATGAACGCTCGCAGCAGCGGGATCGCGTCCAGATCGATGCGCTCTTCCCGGCCCTCCCTGGTGACGTGCATTGCGTTGCCGACGATAGCGTAAGTCTCTACAACCGGTTCCCGGATCTCGCGAATTACCGTCGCGGGTGCCGCGAATGCAAGGAATCCGCTTTGTTCGACCGTCGAATCGAGGATGTCCATCGACTTGGTTTCGCGATAGGCGACGCGGCTCGCGTCAACGGTCGCAAGAGATTCCATTAGCACACGCAAGCCGGCGGCATCGTGCGCACACGTAACGCTCCCGGCGAAGGACGCCAGGAATGAGCTAAGTGCGAGGACTCGTCTGCCAGAAATCATAGAAATTGAACCAGTTGTAAGGCGCAAGACGGGCATGATGCATAAGGCGGGCTGCATATTTCTCCGTCAGGTCCGCGGCGATTGCCTCACGATTGCCGGGGTCGGTCTCAACAACATCCGTCAGCAGTTCGAAATAAATCCCGTAGCGATTGCTGCCCTCGTACAGTCCATAAAATAGGTAGATTGGAATCTGAAGCATCATCGCCAGCATCATCGGACCGGTCGGAAATGCCGCCGGTCTACCGAAGAATTCACACATGTGAGTTTTCTCGTTCGTCATGGCGCGGTCGCCCAGCAATCCGATCAAACGGCGCTGCTCTACGGCTTCCTTCACCTGCAGCATCGAGTCGGGATGGCCGAGCGGTATGACAACATTGGCGATACTCGAGTCAAGAGAATGCAGGAAGTTGGTGATCGTCGGGTTCTGCTCTTCGCGCATCAGAACGCGCAGTTCAAACGCGTCGGAACGCGCTCCGAGCGAACGTAACACTTCAAAACTCCCCAGATGTGACCCTAGAAGCATGCAACTGGAGCCGACGCTTACCCTGTCGAGGATCGGCTGCGCACCGTGCCGCGTTATGTCCAGACATTCATACCGGCCGCTCAACAGATAAACGCGATCGAGAATCGTGCAGGCGAAGACTCGATGGTTCTCAAAGGTATCGCCTAACGTAGCTGGGCGCTCCAGCGCCAATGTCAGGAAATCTCGCGAGGCGCTCCGCGTGGACGTACGCGTCAGAAAGAAAAACAACGTGATCGGATACAACAGCGCCCAGGCGACCGGTCTTCCGATGTGGAGCGCGATCCACGTTATTGTGCGGAACCAGAAGACAGTCCCACGCTCACTCTGCGCCTGCCATTCCTGACTGATTGGCTAGTCCTCCGGGACAAGAATGAATGTCCCCTTGGCGATTATATCGGTAGCTCTCCAACATCTGAATCGAATGAGGTGGTCCTGCGCTTCGATTTCAATTCTTGCATCCTGGTCCGGCCGTAACGGGGAGAAGAATTTCGCGTGTTGCAGCGTTGCCGCTCGACAATCCGGATAGAGGTTACTGATGGAATCGCGCAACGCTCCCAGCAGCACCGATGCAGGCACGAGCGGTTCGCCGGGGAAATGACCTGCCAGGGCCGGGTGTTCGGCTTCAAACCGCAGTTTTTTCGTCGTCTTTGTCAACGGCGGGTCAGCCGGTCGAGCAGGGCGTGCGTGGCGTCAATGGTGAGCTTGCCGAACGCATTGCGCGGCAGCTTCTCGACGTGGATTATCCGACGCGGCAGGAAAGCCGAGTCGATTTGCCGGGCAAGCTCCTTGCGAATCTGTAGTGACGACAATGTCGGCGCGACAACCAGCGCGATCAACCGGTCGATACGGTCACCCGGGGTTTCGCGACAAAGCAGCACACCGTCTTGGATACCTTCGATCCGACTCAGGCGGAGGCTCAAGTCAGCCATCGACGCTCGTTTTCCGGCAATCTTGATCATGTCGGTGGGTCGCCCCAAGAGATTGAAGCTGCGACTATCGATCACCTCGATTTGGTCATTCAGGCGAAATCGCTCGCCCGTCGTCGAGTGCTGAATATACGTGTCCTTGTCCCGTTGCTCGATCGCGATGCCATCAAGGCAGCGCCAGTGGTGATCGGTTGCGGTTTTTCGCGACGCGATTGCACCGGTTTCTGTTGAACCGAAAATCTCGCTGACCCGTGTCTGCATAGTTGCTTCGCACTCTTCCGCCAGCCGAGCGTCCAGGCTCGCGGTAGAGCAGATGATCCTACCGATAGGTGGCCACTTAACTTCGCTACGGCTACATGCGCGAAGATGAATCGGCGTCGTGACCAATGTTGCGTCGCTTGCAAGTCCAAGCGCACGCGCGACGTCTGCCGGGTAGAGCGGCTGGCCGCCGAACACGCTTGCCCCGGTCTGAAGCGGCAATACGACCGATGCCTCGAATCCGAACATGTGTTGTGCGGGTATCGTCGGTACAATGTAGTCCGAGGCATCGATCGCGAACCGTTCGCGCCAACGATGCGCGCCGATCACCATTTCCCCCCAGGTTTTCTCGTGTGCTTGCGGTTCGCCTGTGCTGCCGGATGTATGCAGGATGGCGGCCACATGGTTCGCGGGAATATCCGGAACATTGGCGCGTCCGTCCTTGGTTGGCGGAGCGGACCCGACCAAGACCGTCTCGACGCCCAAAGAGCGGCGACTGTCCAGCATCGCAAAGCAATCCGGATAGCGTCCGGCGAGTTCTGCCACCGCGACATCGGTGTCATTGATCGGTAGCAGCGTTGTCTGACCCCGCATGAGGGCTGCGCAGAACGCGATCAGGAACTCGCAGCGCCCGTGCGTCAGCATGATCGCATGCCGTCGTGCCGGCAGCTTGTCGGCCAGGGCGTGAACGCCAATCAGAAATTCCGATTGCGTTAACCCGCGCCTGCGGTCGTGTATCCACGTTCCGCAGGTGCGCGGCAGCAGAAGCGGCAGTTGCTCCATACCCTACCTTTAGCGAAAGAACCGCCGAACATCAGTTCTGATCAGCGACAGCATGAAGGCAACGAAACCATAGTCAACGTATTCTGCCAATAGCCGTCGGCGAAACACAAACTCGACGACAAAAAACAGCCCCACCAGAAAGTAACTGGCGACATTGACAAACCACGACCATACGGCAGTGCTCGCGAATATTGCGAGCAGTCCGGAAACGATCCCCATGATCAAGAAGAAAATCGCCCATGCCAGCGTCACGGTACGCGTATAGGCAACCTCGGCGACGGCAAGCCTTGGGCGCATGGTGGCGGCGACCCGAGCGATGATGGGCGTTTCCCCAGGCCGTAGCGAACCGGCAAACAAGCCGAACATCGCCGCGTGAATCATCACCGGTAGCAGCTTGAGCGCCAGGAGCTCGCGCGAATCCAGGACGGAAAGTAATCCCAAGGCCAGCAATACACATAGCAGGTCAATCGAGGAGACTGTGCGCTGCGCAAGAAGGCTGCCGAACAACGGCAGCATCAGTATTGCCGACAAATAATAGACGGCGATTGACAGTTGGTTAGCCGAAAGGCAGATGTGCAGGACTAGCGGGTACGCGAGCAAGGCCGCGCTGGCCAACGGCGACACAGGCCTTAGCGTTGGCGGTTGACCTGAATGAATTTGCTGAGCGATCGCATGGAGGCGAACACCTGCGCGACATCCGTATTCTCCGTTTTGATCTGCACCCCGTACCGCCTCGATATGGCTAGAGAAAGTTCCAGCGCGTCGATCGAATCAAGACCCAGCCCATCCTGGAACAAGGGTTCTTCAGGATCGATATCGTCCACGGCAATTCCATCGAGATTCAGTGTCTCAATGATCATGCCGCCAACTTCTTGTTCGAATTCCGAAAGTTCCATTATCAAGCCTACGCGATTCATGGGCTGATGGGGCACGTATAGTACAATACTCGCACGACTGCGCACATCAAACGTCTCTTGGACCTCGGGCAGAAAAATCTGAATGCAATTCTGAAGACGAAGCACAGGACCGCAATTGACGCCGTCGCCGAGGCGCAACGGATTGCGTTCGCACCGATTGTCTTCCAGGCCGTCCGGGCGTTGCGGAATCTCGGAGTTCTTTCCGCCTTGGACTCTGCAGGCGAGTCAGGCAAAGCGATCTCAATGATCGCCGATGAACTGAACCTTTCGCAATACGGTGTTCGAACGCTTATCGAGAGCGGCGTGAGCGTAGGCGTCGTCGAGCACGTCAGCGACAATTGCTTTGCCATTAGCAAGGTCGGGCACTTCCTGCTGCACGACCGTATGACCCGCGTAAACATGGATTTCAACCACCTCGTCTGTTATCTCGGCATGTACAAGCTCGACGAAGCAATTGCCGAAGGGCGGCCCGCTGGATTGCGGGCGATCGACGAAAAACATTCGACTTTGTACGAAGCGCTGCCTCACTTACCCGATGAAATCAAAGCCAGTTGGTACGCGTTCGATCACTTCTATTCCGATTCCGCTTATCCGGCCGCGCTTGAAATCATCCTGGAGCGACAACCGGCGACGCTCGTAGACATTGGCGCAAACCAGGGACGGTTCTCGATCCTTGCGGCGCAGACAGACGATTCGCTGCGGCTGACGATGATCGATTTGCCCGACCAACTGGCGGAAGCGGTGTCATCGGTAGACCAGGCTGGGTTCGGGAGCCAGGTCGAGGCTATGGGAATGGACATCCTGCAGCCAGACGCTCCAATGCCGCGCGCGCAGTGCGCATACTGGCTCAGTCAAGTTCTGTGCTGCTTCAGCGAAGCCGAAGTCGAATCGCTGTTGAGGCGTGTGGTCGAGGCAATGGCCGTGGAGTCACGCGTTTACATCCTCGAAACATGCTGGGATCGGCAGAAGTTCGAGGCGGCTGCGTTTTCGCTGATCAATACGTCGCCTTACTTCACGTGTATCGCGAATGGCAATTCAAGGATGTATACGGCGAACGATCTTCTCGGCTTTATCGAACGTTCGGGCTTGCGGTGCGTTCGGACGACGGACGGCCTGGGCACCTTCCACACACTGTTTGAGTGCGGTAAGGCGCCGGAAGCTGCCGCATAGCTGCATCCGCTAGCCGGAACTTCACGCCCTTCCAATCCGGTCTGAGTTTCCTATCTCGTTGATTGCGCGGCGAACCCTATCGTCGAAGTCGCGTTGCAATGTGTATAGTTGTTTCCATGTAAGGCCGCCCCCTGTCCTACCACATCGAAACCATCCCCAACCGCAACAGCCCGCCCGCCATCCTGTTGCGAAAAGCCTGGCGAGAAGGCAAACGCATCCGAAGGCAAACCATCGCCAACCTCACCCACCTGCCTCCCGAACTCGTCGAAGGCATCCGCCGCGTGCTCAAGGGCGGCGTGGTGCTGAGTTCCCCGCACGAGGCGTTCGCGGTGCAACGCTCCCTGCCCCACGGGCACGTGGCCGCCGTGCTGGGGCTGTGCCGGCAGTTGGGATTGCCGCGGCTGCTGCATCGCACCGCCGGGCGCACGCGCGAACTGGCCCTGGCGGGGCTCGTCGGGTGCATCGCCCTGGTGGGCGACCGGGGCATGCTGACCGCCGCGCGCATCCGCCAGACCGTAACCCCGGCGGGACTGGACTGGATCTCGGCGTTGAAAACCGCCGATCTGCCCAAGCTGCTCAAACCGCCCGAGGGCGGGCGTGCCGCGCCGCTGCAACCCGACGCGTTAACCTCAAGACCGCCCGGCTCCAAACCGGACCCGTGCACGTGTACAGCGCCGAGCGCATCCGCGCCCATGTGTTCCTGTGCACCCTGGCCTGCCACGTGGAGTGGCACCTGCGGCGGCGACTGGCCCCATTGCTGTTCCAGGACGAGGACCCCGGAGGTGCCAGCGCCCAGCGCGCCTCGCCCGTGCAACCGGCCCGAACCTCCGAACGGGCACGGCGCAAGAGCGCCACACGCCGCACCGCCGAGGGCCTGCCCGCGCACAGCCTCTCCACCCTGCTGGACGACCTGGCCACGCTGGCGTTGAACACCGTGCATCTGCCGGACAACCCCGAAAACCGCTTCGCCGTGGCCACCCAACCGACCCCGCTGCAGCGGCGCGCCTTCGAGTTGCTCGGCGTCGACCCAGCCAAAATGTTCCCAGCACGCGTTCAGGTTGAATAACGCTAACTTGCTGAATCGATTACATTATCCGCCAAATTGGCGCGTGAAGTTCCGGCTAGCTATTCGTAGCGCAGAGAGCCAAGAGTTGTGCCGTGATGTCCTCACGGATGTTGTTCATCCACGAATTGGCATTGCGGTGAATATTAGCCGTGCCGTTGCGCCTTATTCTGTACTCGAGATTGTCGCTATCCTTGTAGTTGATATCGAATGACTGATCGTCATATGCAATATCCACAATCAGGGTATGCTTGGCACGGACGATCACCTGCGCAACCAGATTACCCTGTCCATCATTTTCGGTGACCGTCCAACCACGGCCAATTAATCCGGCCGTTATCCGCTGCAACACGTGCTCTTGGCTCAGTTCACAGCCCCAGAGCGATGGCTCCGGGTCATTTAGGTTTGCCGACCGCGCGGTCGAAGCACTCCCGATCACCACAACTATAGTCAGCGCCATCAAGCACGATTTCATACTGTGTAGTCTCATTATGTGTACCTGCTTACTCAATTCAGCGATAGAAAAGCCGCTGAAATTATCGACCAATTTTTCCGAGAATGCGAGCATTGCTCGTGAGTTCGCCAAATGTCCTCCCCGCCCAGTACCAGTGCAGAAAGAACGCCTCTACCAGGGACTGCGGAAACACGTCGCCGAACCGGTACTTTGCTTCGGCGCCGCAGGCGACAAGCGACATGTCCATGCCGGCCGAGAGCGACTTGACGCGTTCGAGATGGTAACGACTGGAGACGACGACCACTCGCCCATATGGCGATACCAGGGGTTTTATCTGCTTGAGATTTTCGACGGTATTGGACGACAGGTCCTCCCGATTCAGACGAACGGCTTTGACGTCTCTTGACACCAGGTAGCGATAACCGGCGTCTGCCTCGGTCAACCCGTCGCTCGATCGCCCTCCGGCGATATGAACGTCCATCGTTTGGTGATAGCGGCACAACTGCAGCACACGGTCGAGGCGCGCCCGGTAGGTCCCCGAAAGCCGCCCTTCGATCAATTGGTGGCCAAGGACCACAACGGCGTCGCAATCCCGGACTTCTGTCGGCGCCGCTGCGGCGGTTCGGTGGACTCGATACAGAAACCAAAGGAATCCCACGCCAAGTGTAAAAGATGCAGCGAGAATTGAGAGCACCAGCGCCAGAAATGCGTCTCTGTCGAAGCCCGGTGGCGCCCGGCGCCGGAGTTGCGGCCCAATAAATGATCGGTAAAGCCCGGGCAGAAACAAGCCCCGTCGAATTAACCGGCCGCCAACCATGAGCGTGATGCTGGTAATGTCCGCGACCGGCCGAAAGTGGCTGGGACGCAACCCATCGGAATAAATTGCGGGTATTTCCACGGCCACACTGCGGACGCCACGATTGGCAGCCTCGATCAAGATTTCGCTCTCGAATACGAAACCACGGCGAACTCCGGTGCCCAAGTTCAGTTCTTGTAACAGGGCCGCGGGGTAGAGGCGGAATCCGGATTGTGAATCCTGTATAGGGTAGCCTGCCGCCCACGAAATCCAGAAATTGGCGACTCTGTTAGCACGCCAGCGCGCCTTTGGGACTTCGTCTTCCTGGTGAAGCCGCGACCCGATGACAATCGAACCAGCGTGTTTTTCGACCGCCCGAACCAGAACTGGGATGTCTTCCGGCCGGTGTTGTCCGTCGCCATCGAGCGTGATCACGGCGTCGGCCCCCGCATCGAGCGCGGCCCGCATGCCGTTCCACAGTGCCGCAGCCTTACGTCGATTCGACTCGTGGCGAATCAGCCGAACGTTCAGGTCTGCGAGGCAGTCAGCCGTGCCGTCGGTCGAACCGTCGTCAACGACGATGACATTGTCGCACTGGCCGAAAGTACGTCTCGCGACATCCCGGATTGTGGCGGACTCGTTGTAGGCTGGAATAACGACAGCCAATACTTGCGGATCGGTCGGCATTGAGAATCTTTGTCACTGGCACTTTCCGGTCGAGTCTACCGGAGCGTCAGCATCAATCAAATTTTCGATGTGTGCAATGCTCACCGGGGGTCGGAGGTGGACAAGGAGGTTGTCGGGCGCCACGGCCGCTACCGGGAGGTGGCGCCGAACCTCAAGGTCAAGGCGGCCGAGCGGCGCGTCGGCAAGTTCGTCGTGCACGGCAACGACGACACGCTGAGCGCCGAGGATCTGGCGCTGGGCTACAAGCAACTGTACCGCGTGGAGCAATCCTGGCGGCAACTGAAGAGCGAGCCGCGGTTGCGCCCGGTGCACCACCGCGTGGCGCGGCGCATCCACGCCCATATCGCGCTGGCGGTCATCGCCCTGTTGCTGGAACGTCTGGCCGAGCACACCTGCGGGGACACCTGGCGCAACATCCGCGACGATCTCAAGCAAATCAAACTTGTCCGATTGTCGGGGCCGAACGGCGACCTCTTGCAGGTCACCGAACCCCGTCCGAACGCGTTCAAGCGACTGAAATCCTTACAAATAAAGCCTCCGCCGCCGATCCTGGACCTGGGCTGAACGCCTAGTGACATGGGTGTTTCCGGCAACGCCCGCAAGCCTTTGTTTTGTCTAAGAAAAACGGAATCCTGTATCTATGAACTGTCGAACCCGAGTCTAAGCGGAGACGGCTGGATGCTGTCCGAACTGAACGCTGCTCACGTTGACGCCCAAGGACTCCGTCAGTCAATAAACGCCACCACCACCGAGAAAAATGCCATGATTGCCCCCATGATGAGGGGGAGCCGCCAATTGAGGGATTGCTTCAGTCCTTCAACGGTCGAGACCAAGGCTTCAAGGGTGCGCATCATGTCCGTTTGGGACACATACTCGCGTTCCATCACGACTCGAATGTCCTGTGGCGCCAATTCTTCCCGCCCTTGGTACTGGCCAGTGTAAGGAGATTCCACCGGTCGTTCCAGTTCATGAAACTCCACTGTCAGAAAGTCGTCCTTATGCGGAAGCGCTATCGGCTTTGTGGAGAGGTTCGTCAGGCCGACGAACAGCCGTCCGCGAAATCCGGGATCAACCTGCGCTCCGACCGAAGCGATCAATCCCTGACGAGCATAAGTACTTGTTAGCCCAAATCGGCCGGTATGGCTCGCATCCAGCTCCAGCTTCTCATGAGTTGCTACGATGACGAAATCGCCGGGTTTGATCTGGACGAAACCCTTCGCCGCCAGATCAACCACTTCCTTGTCCGACGAAATCGCCGCCTGATCGCCAACGCGCAGGTCATACGATGCGGGTTGCACCGATGTCTCGGAGAAGGGGTCGATTCGGATTTTTCCGGCCTTGCACGCTGAACGGATGCCATGATCGGACAGAATCATGCGAAGCTCCCCGGAAAGTGGATGAGTATACACTCTCTCCGGCTAGGGAGTTGGTTACTGCGATTCGACAGCGTAGTCCCCAACATCGCCACTAAGCTCGCATTGTACAGTCGGCGGCGGCCCGGCTGGGTAAGCGTTCGCTCGCCTCGTGCATCGACTACCGCGCGAAACCGCGCAGGGCGGCAACATGCGCCCGTGTCGTCGCCGGGCATTGGGTCCGGCGGGACTGGCGTATGAACCCGTTGAAGTGACTGCAATCCAGAGATTCAAGATCGTTGCGCCGGGACTCCAAATGGTCGCCGAGAAAGGCACGGACGGTCGAGACATGGGTCAGTGCTGTTCTGGATCTCGCACCGCGTTCGTCGATGAGGAAGCGCTCATACCGTTTCACCGTTTCCATGACCGGGTCGTGGTGTGACGGTTCGCGCTCCAGCGGCGCCAGGCGGGCAGTGTCCTGCGGCCAAGCCAAAAAAAGCCGACCGTCCGACGACACCGATGCGGTGGCTTTGCCGAGGCGTGAGCGCGAGATGCGGAACCGTTCAAGCAGCTTCTCGTCCACGGCCGGAAGGTCGAGACCCCGATCCCCCATCCAGTGGCTGAACTGGCCGACGAGTCGAAGCTTCTGGCGCCCGGTCACACGCGCATAGCCCTGATCGGCAAGCCAGTCGGCGTAATCCTCGACATGGCGGGAAAGCGGGCCGGCATGCAACCGCTCCCAACCCTCCCCGCCCGAGGGAAAGTAGTTGGTTTTGGGCATCTGTCTTCTCCTTTGCGTACGCTGGCAAGCAGGCCAGCAGGAAAAGACAGATTGTGATTATTCAGGCATTTTGCACCCGACATCGCAGGGACAGTCGGCTCCCGAGACATCGATTCCGGAATAATCCGGGTTCCGGGATAACATCCTCGAAGTCGTGCGGCGACTACTGGTGGGTGCCCGACAGCAGGTCCGCCATCCGGCTCAATTCCCGAGAGCCGGGCTCGCGCAGCAGGTCGGCCAGCACTTGCAGTTCCTCTTGCGACTTGCCGGCGCGAAATTCCGCAAGGGCCTGCGGGTCCTTTGCAGCTTCTGCCGCGCGGGTTTCGGCCAGCGAACGCCAGCGACTGCCCGATGCCCAGGCCGAGGGCCCGCCAGCCGCGACCGGGGAGGCGTTGCCTGTTGCCACGTCCCTTGCCCGGAAGTCCTTGAGTACCTCGTCGAACATCTCCATGCCGCACAGCACGTGTACGACGCCGCCTTTGGAAATCGTTTCAGAGAGAAGCTCGTACAGATCCGAGTCGCATTCATCGTCATGAAATGTCACATCGAAGCCCGGCGACAGCAGATCCCCGAGATCCCTGGTGTTCCGCTGAGGCACCAGGCGGTCGAATGGTGAGTGATAAAGGTGAATCCGGCTGTCCCGGGGCGCAACCGTCTCCGCCGGATCGATGATGTTGGTGAAGCTGTTGAGTTGAAGCATTGTCTTGAGCGTGTCGTATCGAGCGTCGCCGTCCAGCATCCCGGTAATGAAGTCGCCGGCAAGGTTGTCGCCCTCGAACACTTCGTTGCGTTCAAGACCGATGTCCGCGTACGCCAGCAGGGGCGGCAGAATCCGGTCCGTCAGATAGCCCAGGATCGTTTCGGTATCCACGGTGGGGCACCAGGGATTCCCGTCGCAGCTACCGTTCAGGTGCTGCAGCGAGCCGCGAAACGTCCGATACAGGTCGTGGGGCGCACCGCCGCTGTAGAGTTCCCGCACACGAATGCCGGTACCGCCGACCTGGCTGGCCAACCATACGCCGACGGCGCTGTGCCCGCCCTGCGAGTAACCCACGATCGACACATCAGTATCCTGTGAAGGGTCGTGAAACATCCGGTAGTCGTCGCTGGCCATCACGGCTGCCATCATGTCGAGGGCATTGTTGGCGACCCGGTTTGCCATCAGGTAGGTCTCCGACCGTTCGGTGCCGCTGGCGGCATCGCCTGCCGAACCGCCACGTCCCCAGTTGTCCGGAGCAACCACCAGGTAGCCCCGACTGGCGATCAAGTTTGCAAGCAATTGCCCGGAGCCGGTGGCATTGAGCGAGCCGGGCGTCGAACCGGTGGCGTGGTTCAGGATCACGACCCGGTCCTTCCGTTCGAAGTTCTCGGCCGAGGCGCTCGCGGAGGCGACATCCGGCATGGCGATGAGTCCCGTGAGAAGGGACGGTTCGCCCGCCGGGTTCCTCGATGGGTACGACACGCCATGGGCGATCACGCCATAGGTCGCACGGGCGCTCAACTCCGTCCACGACCGTTCCGCAATCTCGCCAACGATCCGCGCCGCCACGACGGCCAGAATGCGCGGCTCGATGTCGTCCACCAGCGAATCCTCGATGTAACGGACGAACAATTCACCGACTTCGCTCCGCGGCGTCACTCCATGGTCGAGCACGGTCAGCGGTTCGCCTCCACCTTGACGCGTGGAGAACTCGAGCGTGCCCTGATACCGGCCACCGTCATCGGCCGAGGCGTCCACGGTCACACGGTAGGCCGAGAGGTCGGCGAACTCGCACGCCAGTTTGTGGTCAATGAGGTGGTTCGCATTCTCCGTGCCGAGATCGGTCAAAGAACGACGCACGGCGACGCCTGCCGACCCGCAACCGCCCGAGTAGGCGAACCGCCAACCGGGGGCTCCCACATGAACGATGTTCACGCCGCTTGTGGCCGGGTCGACGGTACCGCCCTGGGCAGGGATGGAGTCCAGCAGCGCAATGGGTTCCGGCGGAGGCAACGCGATGGGAAGGCTCCCGCGAGAGTTTCCGCCGTCACCGCGGCCACCCCCACACGAAACAGCCAGAAGCACGAACGAAAATAACAGCGCGACCCTGAACGGGACGCATCGGCAAGACGGACGGAAATACTCGACATCGATGGGCAGGATGCGTAACAAATTTGGCTTCACTTGGAATTTGGATTGAATTCTTGCCAAAAGTCTATTGCATTCATTGACGGTCGGCGATTGAAGTGCGCGTTACGGTCCGCCAAATTTGCGGAGGCTTTACTCCACGATACTCATCCTAAGCTCGCAACTCTTGCAAAAAGATCCGGATATCTCCTCTGCAGAATCAGTGTCGCCGTGTCGGTTTTGCGGGTCGCCTTGAACATATTTCTGGCTCTGCTGTTGGAAGGACTTTTATTCGCTGTCATCGAACGCTCCCTTGAGTCGATGATGAGTTGAAACTCCCTTACTTGACCATCCTGATCTGTCCAACTGGTGCTGACCCGGAACAATCGACAATGGCGATGCCTCCGGGCAGTTCGGATGGGCCGATTGTGAGCGTACAGGGCGCGCGCTATAGTGCTGAGCCGCACTTCGCTGAGATTCGGGCGCCAGATGCCGCACTCCCGCCCACAAGTCATGCAGGTTTACCGGCGCCTGTTGAGCTATGTGACGCCTCACTGGAAGGTGCTCCCGGTCGCGCTGGTCGCGATGGTCGTCGTCGCCGGGACCAACGCGGTGGTGCCCTTCCTGATGAGAGACGTGGTGGAGGTCCTTCAGTCCGAAGGGCGCGGCGCGGGCTCGTTGATCGTGCCGCTGCTGCTGTTCGTCACGTTCATGGTGCGGGCCACAGTGGACTTCATCGCCGTGTATGGCCTCGGGTGGCTGGGGCGATCGGTGGTCAGGGATCTGCGCGCGGAAATCTTCGAGCGCTATACGGAACTGCCGGTGGCGTACTTCGAGCGCCACTCCTCCGGGGCGCTGGTTTCAAAGTTGACCTACAACACCGAGCAGGTCGCCGAGGCCATCTCAAACGCCGTGGTGGTTGCCATTCGCGACTCGCTGACCGTGGTCGCCCTGATCGGTGCGATGATCTGGTTCAGTCCCCTGCTGAGCGCCATGGTTGCCGTGGCGGCGCCCATCGTCGCCGGTCTGGTCGCCGTCATGAGCCGCGCGTTCAGGCGTTACGGATTGCGGATTCAAACCTCCATGGGCGATGCCACGCGGGTGACCGAGGAGGCCCTGTCGGGGGCGCGGATTGTCAAGGTATTCGAGGGCCAGAAGCATCAGCAGCAGCTTTTTTCGAAGATCAACGAGCACAATCGCAAGCAGTTCATGAAACTCTTCGCGACCCGGGCGGGGGGCGACGCCCTGTCTCAATACACGCTGACGATCGCCGTTTCCGCGATGATCGCGCTGGCGTTTTCCGAAACGCTGCTGCAGGGACTCGATGCCCCCGTGTTCATCGGTTTCCTGGTCGCGCTGGGAATGATGCTCACGCCCATGAAACGGCTCGTCAACATCAACGCCGTGCTGCAACGCGGCATCGCCGCCGGCATCACCCTGTTCGAAACGCTCGACCAACCCGGCGAACCGGACACCGGCGCCCGGCGCCTGGAACGAGCGCGGGGGGACGTGGAGTTTCGCTGCGCCTGCTTCACGTACGACGACGCCAAGGGCAGGGTGCTTCACGATGTCGATCTTCGGGTGCCGGCCGGAAGCACCGTCGCGATCGTCGGGCGGTCGGGCAGCGGCAAGAGCACGTTGGTGGGCTTGCTGCCCCGGTTCTACGATGTGGAGGCGGGCGACGTGCTGCTCGACGGAGTCGACATCCGCGAATACCGGCTCCGGGATTTGCGCCGCCAACTCAGCCTGGTCAGCCAGGACGTGCTGCTCTTTGACGACACCATCGCCAACAATATCGGCTTCGGCGCGCTTGGCGACGCGCCGCGGGAGGCGGTGGAGGCCGCGGCCGAAGCCGCCTTCGTGGCCGAATTCGCCGCGGGGATGCCTCAGGGGCTGGATACGCCGGTAGGGCAGCGCGGCATGCTCCTCTCCGGCGGGCAGCGCCAGCGCGTGGCCATTGCCAGGGCCGTGCTCAAGAACGCCCCGGTCCTGATCCTGGATGAGGCCACCTCGGCGCTGGATACCGAGTCGGAACGCAAGGTGCAGCGCGCGCTGGAATCCCTGATGACGGGCTGTACCACGCTGGTCATCGCCCATCGGCTGTCCACGGTGGAGAACGCGGACTCGATCGTCGTGCTGCATGAGGGCGCGGTGGTGGAGCAGGGCACCCACGCGGAGCTTGTGAGCCGGGGCGGAATCTACAGCAGCCTCCATCGAATGCAGTTCGCCGATTGAGTCCGAATGAGCCTGTCGCGTTGCCTGGAACGGATCTGGTATCGGCCCAGTCCCTGGCGTTGGCTGCTGTTCCCGCTCGGCCTGTGCTACCGGTGGATCACCGATCTCAGGCGCCTGGTGTACCGTTTCGGGATCAGGCCGGTGACGGCCCTGCCGGTACCCGTCGTGGTGGTCGGAAATCTCACGGTGGGCGGTACCGGCAAGACGCCGCTGGTGATCTGGCTTGCCGAAGAATTGCGCCAGCATGGGCTCAGGGTCGGCATCGTCAGCCGCGGCTACGGAGGGCGCGCCGGGAAATGGCCGCAAGCCGTCGATGGCGACAGCGAGCCCGCCCTGGTCGGGGACGAACCCGTGCTGCTTGCCCGTGCCACGAACTGTCCCGTCAGCGTGGGACCGGATCGAGTCAAGGCCGCGCGGGCACTCCTGGCCCGCGAGCAGGTTGACGTCCTGTTGGCCGACGATGGCTTGCAGCACCACGCGCTGGGGCGGATCATGGACATCGTGGTGGTGGACGGCGAACGGGGTCTCGGCAATGGAATGTGCCTGCCGGCGGGCCCCCTCAGGGAGCGCCGGGACCGGCTCGCCGCGGCGGGCGCGGTCGTGGTCAATGGCGGCGGCTGGGCAGGGGAGGATAGTGCCGGGAATCTGTTTCGAGCGGCGATGCACGTGCGGGAGGTCCGCCAACTCACTGGCTCTGCCCGCAAGACCCTGGAGTCGTTCCGGGGCGAATCCGTTCATGCCGTCGCCGCGATCGGCCATCCGGAACGGTTTTTTCGCCTGCTGGGCGCGGCAGGATTGCAGGTGACCGCGCACCCCTTGGCGGATCATGCGCCCATCGATGCCTCCAATCTGCGTTTCGATGACGCCCGTCCCGTCATGGTGACCGAAAAGGATGCGGTCAAGTGCGGGCGTATCGCCCACGAAGACGTATGGTGCGTCGCCATCGAACTTGCGTTCGAACCGGAGGCATCGGCCGGACTGATGGCGCTGGTGTTGAGACATATCGAGGAGCGGCGGTGGATTTCGCCGTAGTGATTCCGGCGCGCTACGCGGCCGAGCGGCTTCCCGGCAAGCCGCTTGCCGGGATCGGCGGCAGGCCGATGATTCAGTGGGTCCACGAGGCCGCCGTGGCCGGTGGCGCGGCGGAGGTCATTGTGGCCACCGACGACAGTCGCATCGCGGCGGCGTGCGCCCGGTTCGGCGCCCGGGCGGAGATGACCGACAGCGCGCACGCCAGCGGCACCGACCGAATTGCCGAGGTGGCGGGGCGGCTCGACTGGCCCGACGGGCGGGTGGTTGTCAACGTCCAGGGCGATGAACCCCTGCTGCCGCCGGCGCTGATATCGCAAGTCGCGGAGCTGTTGGATGACGATCCGGAGGCGGGGATGGCGACATTGGCAACGCCGATCGCGGACCGCGCCGAGTGGGACGACCCGAACGTGGTCAAGGTGGTCATGGACCGGCGGTCCAGGGCCCTGTACTTCAGCCGGGCGCGAATTCCCTGGCCGCGCGACGGCGAGGCGCCGGTCGCGAACGCGATGCGGCATGTGGGCCTGTACGCCTGTCGTGTGTGGGCGCTGAAGGCGTTTGCCGGCGCGGAGCCCTGCGGGTTGGAGTTGCAGGAGCGGCTGGAACAGCTACGCGCGATGTGGCTCGGAATCCCGATTCGAGTCTCCCAGGCGCGGGAAACGCCCCCCAGGGGCGTGGATGCCGAAGAAGATCTGCGGGCCGTGCGCCGAGTGGTGGCGCAACGTTCTGCTTGAGAGTCGGCTCCGGAATCAGGGCGCCGGCGGGCTCCCGGTCAGCGCAACGGTATCGGGGGGTGGCGTCAGCCATTGGGGAGCCGTGCCCGGCGGTGCGTCCAACGTGGCGAGAAACGCTTCGAGCCGGGCGCGTTCCCGTCGACTCAGGTTCAGCGGCTTGGCCTCGTTGTGACCGATCATTGCGATCGGCGCGCGGTCGTAATGCCGCATCATCTGCGCCAGCGAGGGTGTCTGGCCCTGGTGCGAGTAGGGCGCCGTGCCCTGCAGGTTGCGCAGCGACGGCGTGCGCAGCGCGCCCACGACTTCGGCTCCGGTGCGCGCGAATCGAAGTTCGGCGCAATCTTTCAGCGGATCGTCGCTGTATGCGCTCAGGCAATTGAACGGGTCGGCCCGAACCAGGCGAATACCGTCGATCCGGCCGCGGTCGGGAATCTTTCCCGGCGCCGAGATGATCCCGGTATTGTGAAACTCGTTGTTGGTCAGCAGCGGTCCGTTGTGGCACTCGATGCAGCGCGCCTTGCCCATGAACAGCCTCAGCCCGATGGCCTCATCGGCATTCAGGATGGTCCCGGACGAGGGTTCGCCGCCGCGGGCGAGCGCTTCGACGTACCGGTCAAAGCGCGACGGGCCGGGCACAAGCACACGCTCGTACGCGGCGATCGCTTTGCCGACATTCACGAATACCCGCGTGATCGACTCCCGGTCCGCGGGGTCCATCCCGTTCCACCCGGATTCCAGGGGCGTGCCCGGAATGGGCCCGGCCTCGTCCGGAAACCGGCTCGAGTCCGAAAGGTCGGGCAGCGGGCCGAACAGCGACGTATAGGCGCGGCGGTATGCCGGATCCGCGGAGATGAGCCGGGCGATCGCGACCCGGTTGCCGCCCTGTTCGGCGGGATCTTCCAGCGGCGAAAGCGCCTGCGACCACTGGCTGTCCTTGCGCCCGTCCCAGTAGAGCCAGGGGCTGTAGGCCGTGCCCACGATGCTGGGGGTATTGCGCGGCGACTCGCCGAGCGCCTCGCCCAGGAGGCGGTCGTCGGTAAACCGGAGCGCGGGTTGGTGGCAGCTCGAACACGCGAACCGGCCGTTGCCGCTGAGGCGCGGATCGAAGAACAGGCGGTGGCCGAACCGGGCGGCGCGCGGGTCATCGGCGACCGCGTTCGATGGATCGGGAGGCAGGGGAGGGAGGTTGGCAATCCACAGCGATTCCATGAGAACCAACTCCCGGTCCGTCCAGACCGGATGGACCGCGGGCCTCTGGGAGACCCACACGGCGCCGGCCAGCACCAGCGCGAGCCCGATACCGGCGATCGCGAATACGGGCCGCGTCACTACAGCTCCACGGGAATCACGACTTCGTCGCGGACCGCGCCCGCGTCGATGCCGAGGATCACTTCCCAGTACCCCGACATGTGAAAGCGCATGCCCTCGATGAGGTAACGCCCCTCGCCGAGGTTCTCGGTCGCCTCCGGCAGCGTCGGCAGTCCGTGATCGTGGGCCGGCATGCCGCCCTGGATGCCGATTGCCGCCGACGTCACCGGTGCGCCGTCGAGGGTCTCGACTTGCACGATCCAGCGATGGATCGTGTTGATGGCGAGCGGTTGCAGGTCGGGCTCGACACGCACCCTGAAGCGTTCCGAACGGGAACTGAACCAGGCGTCGGCGTCGGAGACGGTCAACGCCTGGTTTGCCTGGCTGTGCGAGGACAGGAGAAGCGCACCGAACAGCACCGCGACCGTGCCGGCACGCCTGCCGTTCAGGCGGCCAAGCCAGCGCTGCAGGCGGCCGCTGGCGTGCCAGAGGTGAAGCTGCAGCAGCATGATCGCGATCAGGATCGCCGGCCAGATCCCGAACCCGGTGAATCCCACCCGGAACGGAAACACGGCGGTATAGGGCTCGCCCGCGCCAAGCGGCATCGCGGTGACGACGCCGATGAACTCGCCCGGTTCGTCGAAGCGGTGCACCACGCTGTAGACGCCCGGGACGACGGCCGGCGGGTGGTAGAACACGGTGGCCTCGTCGAGGTCGTCGATCCGTGCCACGTCATCCCAAACCGCGAAGCGCCCCAGTCCGGTGACATTCCTGATCACGCGGAAGTCGATGGTCGCCTCGCTCAACCCGGCATGAAGGTATTCCATGACGAAAACACTTTCGCCAGTGAGCGGGATATCCTCGCAAAACTCCCGGCGCTCCCGCTCCTGCGGTACGTAGATCTTGAAGTGCGCCTGCAGGTAGCCGATGTTGATGACGCAAAGATCTTCCTCGATGACAACGCCGCCGTGGGCGAAGGCGTCCTGTTGGCCAATGCCGAGGCAGAGCGCCATGCAGCAGGTTGCGAGTCGTATGCGCATTCGGCGTATTCTAGCCAAGCCCGCCTGGCCGGGTCTGCATTTGCCCTTGACGCCATCGACGAAGTAACCAAGACTTGGCGGCAATTCGGTCTGCCCGGAATCGAGTGAAGAAGCCCATCGAAAACCATCCCGAACGCAGCCCCGGGAGCGCGGCCGGCGGGTCGCCTGCGGCCGGCGAATCGCAGCCGGTCGCACGAGTCCTGTTCGTCTGCATGGGCAACATCTGCCGCTCGCCCACGGCGGAAGGCGTATTCAGGGATACGTTGCGAACGCGCGCGCCGGAACTGGACGTTCGGGTGGATTCCGCGGGTACCCACGCCTACCATGTCGGCGAACCGCCGGATCGCCGGTCCTCCCGCGCCGCGGCGCGGCGCGGGATCGACCTGAGCGGCCAAAGGGCGCGACGGGTCACTGTCGCCGACTTTTCCGCATTCGACCTGGTGTTGGCGATGGACGAGGACAACTACCGGATCCTGTCGTCCATCAGTCCGCCCGAGTATCGCTCTCGAATCAGGTTGTTCATGGAATTCGCCCCCGAGGCCGGGCGCAGCAGCGTTCCCGATCCCTATTACGGCGGCTCGACGGGTTTCGAGCACGTACTCGACCTGGTCGAAGAAGCATCGCTGGGCTTGCTGGCGTACCTTCAAAGCTAGTGCCAGGTTGATGCAGCACTAATCCTGGCTTGCGGTTTTCGGTTGCGGGGCGGGAGCGCTGGACGCGGCGGGCGGTTTTGCGGGAGCGGGTTTCTGTTTCTTGCCGCGCTCCGGTCCGCGCTGTTTGTCCGCGCGTTGCTCCGCGGTCTTGCGGCCGCCCGAGGATCGCCTCCTTCGCGATCGCCGGCTACGGCGTTCTTCCGGCTTGCCGTCGCTCCGGGCTGTCTTCTTGCCGGAGTCGCCGCCGCCGCCAGCACGTCCCCTGCCCGAACCGCGGGATCGCTTTGGACGACGGCCGCGGCGGTTCTGGCGTTTCTTGCCGCTGGGCGAACTGCCCGGATGCGAACGTTTCCGCTTGGCGCCTTGACGCTTGCGTCCCGGCAGAGCCCACCCGAACAGGCGACTCCACAGGCTCACGGACTTGCGTCGCGGCCTGGCCTTGCGCCTGGCGGGTTTGGGCGCCGGCTTGCTATGAACGATGTCCGCTACGGCCGCTGTTTCGGGTATGGGATGTTTCGGCGGTTTCGTGTACACATCCGACGAGTCCCGCTTCGGCTCCACGAGCTTGTAGCTGGACACGGCGTGCTCCGGCAGCTCGACCTCGTCATCGCGCAAACGCGTGATGGTGTAGTTGGGGGTATGGAGGTTCCGGTCGCCGACGAGCACGACGGCGACGTTGCTGGTTTGCTGAATGGTCTGGATCCAATCCCGTTTTTCGTTGAGGACGTAGTTGCTCACCTCGACCGGCAACTGGGCGACCACGCGCGCGGTGCGCTCCTTGCGCGCTTCCTCGCCGACAATGCGAAGTACCGCAAGCGCCAGCGATTCCACGCTTCGCACATGCCCGATCCCGTTGCAGCGGCCGCAAACCGACTGTGTGGACTCCTCCAGGGATGGCCGCAGCCTCTGCCGCGACATTTCCAGCAGGCCGAATCGCGAGATCTTGCCGATCTGGATGCGGGCCCGATCGAGTTTGACCACCTCCCGCAAACGTCCTTCGACCTCCCGCTGATGATTGCGGGGACCCATGTCGATGAAATCGATGACGATCAGCCCGCCCAGGTCGCGTATGCGAAGCTGGCGCCCGATTTCCTCCGCGGCCTCGAGATTGGTGTTGAAGGCCGTGGACTCGATATCGTCGCCCTTGGTCGCGCGAGCCGAGTTGATATCGATCGCGGTCAGCGCTTCGGTGTGATCGATGACGATGCTTCCACCGGAGGGCAGCGTCACGGTATGCGCAAACGCCGATTCAATCTGGCTTTCGATCTGAAAACGTCCGAACAGCGGTACAGCCGCGTCGTCGTAGAACTTGAGCCGGCGCAGGTTGTGCGGCATCACCTGCTCCATGAACTCACGGGCCTGCTCATGGACATCTTCCCTGTCCACAAGAATTTCGCCGATTTCCTTGGAGAAATGATCGCGAACCGCGCGTATGATGGAGTTGCCTTCCTGGTATATGAGGAATGGCGACGGTCGGCTGACCACCACCTGCTTGATGGCTTCCCAGACATTCAACAGGTAGTCCAGGTCCCACCGCAACTCTTCGATGCTTCGGTCGACGCCCGCCGTGCGTACGATGCAACCCATCTCCGCTGGAGGTTCGAGTTTTTCCAGGGCCTTGCGAACCGAATCCCGGCCTTCACCGGTGATGCGACGGGACACGCCCCCGGCCCGCGGGTTATTCGGCATCAGCACCAGGAATCGGCCGGCGAGGCTGACGAAGGTCGTCAGTGCGGCGCCCTTGTTGCCGCGCTCCTCCTTCTCGACCTGAACGACAATGTCCTGGTTTTCCTTCAGGACATCCTTGATGTGTACCCGCTCGCCCTCGGCCGGTTCGCGGAGGAAATATTCCCTGGAGATTTCCCTGAGGGGCAGGAATCCGTGGCGGGGCGCGCCATAATCCACAAAGGCGGCCTCGAGGCTGGGTTCCAGCCGCGTTATGCGCCCCTTGTAGACATTCGACTTGCGTTGTTCCCTGGTGGGTACCTCGATATCAAGGTCGTACAGTTTCTGGCCATCCACGATGGCCACGCGCAACTCTTCCTGCTGAGTTGCATTTACCAGCATTCGTTTCATGATTTCTCGATCCGTTGGTGGCGAACCCTCCGGAGTTCGGCGCCGCGATCGGCCAGGCAGCAGCATTGAGATGTCCGAGCCCGACAGCCGTGCCGGCACCACCGGCGAGAAAGGCTGAATGTCGCCGAGGCGGCGCCTCGATTTCGAGGGATCCGGGCGGCGCACTCGGCGCACCGGCCGCTGGTACTCCCGGGGACGCGGGAGCTCCAAGGGCGATCGAACCGGCAAACGTGTCAGGTTGCCGGCGAATAATTCGGGCAGGAAACTGTTTCACAAACTAGCTCAGCGAATCGACGCTCCGTTCGTCCAATGGAATGGGCTCGCCTGAGCGAGCATCCCGATCGGAACGCGATCGCCTGGACATGACCGCGGGCCAACACCTTGTGGGGCCCGCCGAAAAAACCTTAAATGCAGGCATACCTCCGAGTACGCCCCTATGCTTCGACCCCATTTCAGCGTTTCTGCGCCGTGAGGTCGCGTCGCGTACTATAGCATAGCCCCCTAAAACCGATTTTTATGAAGCAGACGGCCTCCCGACCCTCCGTCCACTACCGCGACGTTGAACCGGATTCAGTGGGACAACGCTTGGACAATTATCTTCTCGGTAAACTGTCCGGTGTGCCTCGCAGCCATGTTTATCGGCTGATTCGATCGGGGCAGGTGCGGGTCAACAGCGGCCGCGTGCGTGCCGGCTATCGTCTCAAGGAGGGAGACCGCGTGCGGGTCCCGCCGGTGCACGGGCGCCGTTCCGGCCGGGCGCCGGCGAACCGCGTCCGCTGGCTGGCGGACAGGATTCTGTACGAGGACCGCAGGATACTGGTGCTGGACAAGCCGGCGGGCATGCCCGTTCATGCCGGGACCGGGGTTGACTTCGGTTGCATCGAGGCATTGCGGAGCCTCGCGCCGGCGTTGCGCGCGGCCGACCTGGTGCACCGGCTGGACCGGGGCACTTCCGGATGCCTGCTGGTGGCGAAGCGCGGCGCCGCGCTGCGGCAACTGCACGAGTTGTTGCGAACCGGCGCCATGAACAAGCGCTATCTGGCCCTGGTGCAAGGGCGCTGGCCGGACAGCCGTTCAAGGATCGACGTCTCGCTGAGCACGCGGCGCCGCGGCGGCGAGAGCGTGGTGCAGGTCGATCCGGGGGGCAAGCGCGCGCTCAGCCGGTTTCGGGCGGTCGAGCGTTTCGGCGACCGGGCCACGCTGGTGGACGTGGTGATCGGCACGGGCCGCACCCATCAGATTCGCGTTCACGCGGCGCATGCCGGGCATCCGTTGGCCGGCGATCCGCGTTACGGGGAACCGCGGTTCAACGCGATGTTGTCGGCAAAGGGCCTCAAGCGGATGTTCCTGCACGCACACGCGCTTCAGTTCGTCTGGCCCGGCACCGGGGAGCCTTTCTCGATCGGTTCACCGCTGCCGAATGAGCTGACCGCGATCCTGGAGGAGCTGGACCGGACTCCTTGAGCCGGATTCATGTGGACAGTCGAGTCAAATTTCACGCGGCGAGTCGTTGTCCTTTGCGCAGGCGGTTCACGCCCTCGTTTCCGTTGACGCCGCTGCGGGTTGCGTCAGGCCCCGGCCCGTTCGGGCGCCAGGGGATCGAGGCCGATCTCCCTGAGCACGCCGCACAGCCAGACCAGGGGCAGTCCCAGCAGTGCCGTCGGGTCCGTCGATTCGATGGATTCGAACAGCGTGATTCCCAGCCCTTCGGCCTGGAAACCGCCGGTACAGTCATAGGGGTGCTCAAGGTCCACATAGCGCTCGATCAGCGGCCGTTCGAGATTCAGGAAATTGACCAGCGTCTCGTCGATGCCCTGAAACCGGCGGCCCGTCGGTCCGTCCAGGATCTCGCAAGCCGTGTGGAAGGACACCGTTTGGCCCTGGCAGTCCAGGAGTTGGCGAATCGCGGTGCCGCGGTCACCCGGTTTTCTGAGGAGTTGCCCGTTCAGCGCGGCGGTCTGATCGGCGCCGATGACCACCGCGTCACCGACATCGGCGGATTGGCAGATCCGGTCCACCTTGTCCGTGGCCAGCCGGATGGCGAGTTCGCGCGGGGATTCCCCGTCACGGGCGGACTCGTCCGCGTCGGGAGACAGCGTTTCGAATTCAACGTGCAGACGGCCGAGCAGGTGGCGCCGGTGCACGGAACTGGACCCGAGAATCAAGCGTGGCATGGAAACACGCAACCAGCAGTTCTCATTCTGGCGGCCGGCGTCGCGATCGGACACATGGCACACCGCTCGTCCGGCCCGGTCCGGGCCAAAACGGCCACCGGACCCGTGCGGAGGAGGGGGCTGACGGCCATAATGGGAACTGCTGACACGCAACCCGAGATTTTGACAGTCGAAAATCCTCTGCCTATCATTGACCGCTTATGCCTTTTTCGTTGTACGCTTGGTACAGCTTGAATGCCCTGGAATCACTCGGCCAACGCCAGGCCCGGATCGTCGGCGAAATCGAATTCGAGCGGTTGACGCAGTTTTGCAAGCTACTCCACTCGGAGCATGGAAGTGTACGGGTCGGATTCGGATTTGGCCAACAGGCGGCAGGATATACCACAGTGCGGTTAGAATACGACGCGAGCTTCAAACTCCAGTGCCAGCGTTGCCTGGAACCGATGGAAGAACGCGTTTCCCGCTCTGCTTCATTCGTGCTGGTTGGAGGCGATTCGGTGCCTGCGGGTGTTCCGGAAGGCCATGAGCCGGTCGAGCTTTCCGGCGATCGGTTCCAGCCGGCCGGATTCCTGGAGGATGAACTCATCGTGTCGCTGCCTCTGATCCCGCGTCACGCTCGTGTCGAGCAGTGCGGCGCGCTGGCCCGGAGCCTGGAGGCGCCTGAAAACGAGAGCGTTGCGGACTCGATGACCGCTCCGCTCGCCAAGCACTGAGGAGAACTGAGCAATGGCTGTCCAGCAAAGACGAAAGACGCGTTCCAGGCGGGACATGCGACGGTCCCACGATGCGTTGAAAGGCGCGGCGCTGTCGGTCGATCCCGGCTCCGGTGAATTGCATCGGCGCCACCATGTGACAGCGGAGGGGTTCTATCGCGGCCAAAAGCGCGTGGACGTGCCCGAGCCCGAGGTGATCGAGGAGTAGCGCGGCGTTCGCCGCCTGGCCGGCGCGACGGCGACACCTTGCCGTGTCTGCGACGCCTCCGATGGATGCCATGCCGCAAAAGGTGACGATCGCGCTTGACGCCATGGGCGGAGACCATGGCCCGGACGCTGTCCTCCCGGCGGCTCTGGCGGTGCTGAAATCGGACGCCTCCGCCGATATTGTCCTGGTCGGACAAGCGGACACGCTCGAACGCGCGCGCAAGGCCGGCGGCGGCCGTTATGGCGACCGGCTCCGATTCGCCGAGGCGGCCGAGGTTGTCGGAATGGACGAGGCGCCCGCGGACGCGCTGCGCAGGAAGAGGAATTCCTCCATGCGCCTGGCCATCGAGGCCGTGCGCAGCGGCGAGGCGGACGCCTGCGTCAGTTCGGGCAATACCGGTGCGCTCATGGCGACCGCCCGCTATGTTCTGAAGACGTTGCCCGGCGTGGACCGGCCCGCCATCATTTCCGCGGTGCCGTGCATGGGCGGCAGTTATACCTTCATGCTCGATCTGGGCGCCAATGTCGGGTGCACCGCCCAGCATCTGCTGCAGTTCGCAATCATGGGCAGCGTCGTCGCGGAGGGCATTCTCGACATGCAGGATGCGCGAGTCGCGCTGCTCAACATAGGGCTTGAGGACATCAAGGGCGACGACCTCGTGCGCGAGGCCGCGGACTTGCTGAGCCGGAGCAAGCTCAACTATGTCGGCTACATCGAGGGCGACGGAATCTTCAACGGCAGGGCCGACGTCGTCGTCAGCGATGGATTCGTGGGCAATGTCGCGCTGAAGACCATGGAAGGGGTGGCCGGCTTCATCGCCACGATTCTGCGCGAGGAGTTCAGCCGCAACCCGTTCCGGCAGGTTCAGGGCGCCGCCGCGGGCACGGCGCTGCACGCGGTGCGCGAACGCCTGGATTCGCGCCGTTACAATGGCGCAAGTCTCGTCGGGCTGAACGGTATTGTCATCAAGAGTCACGGCAGCGCCGACGACGTCGCATTCGAAACGGCGGTGCGCACGGCGATCGTCGAAGCGCGCAAGGGAGTTCCGGTGCAAATCGCCAATCTCATGGAAGAGCAATGTATTCGCGCATAGCCGGTACCGGGGCGTACCTGCCGGAAAAAGTCCTCACGAATTTCGATCTGGAGAAGATGATCGAGACGTCCGATGAGTGGATTCGTACGCGAACCGGCATCGAGCGCCGGCATATCGCCGCGGAGGATCAAGCCACCAGCGACTTGTCGGAACATGCCTGCCGTACGGCGCTGGAAGCTGCGGGACTGGCTCCGGCCGATATCGATCTGGTCGTGGTGGGGACATGTACGCCGGACCTGGTGTTCCCCAACGTCGCCTGCCTGCTCCAGGAGCGCATGGGGATGACCGGTACCGCGTTCAGCATCGAAGCAGCCTGCAGCGGATTCGTTTACTCGTTGACCGTGGCGGATCAGTTCATTCGCTCGGGCCAGGCCAAACGCGCGCTGGTGAGCGGGGCGGAGGTCATGTCGCGGATTGTCGACTGGACCGATCGGGAAACCTGCGTGTTGTTCGGCGACGGCGCCGGCGCGGTGGTGCTCGAAGCGGCCGAGGAGCCCGGCATCCTGTACTCCGACCTGGGCGCCGATGGCCGCTATCGCAGCCTGCTCTACGCCGACAGCGGCGTTTCCAGAGTCAAGGAAGAAGGCGAGGCAACCCTGATGATGAAGGGCAACGAAGTCTTCAAGGTGGCCGTGCGCACGCTGGAGGGCATGGTCGACCGGGTGCTCGCCGAGAACGGCCTGGAGCAGGGTGAGATCGACTGGTTCGTGCCTCACCAGGCGAACCTGCGCATCATCCGGGCTACGGCGAGGCGGCTGGGCTTGCCAATGGAGCGCGTGGTGCTCACGGTGAAGGAACATGGCAACACTTCGGCGGCATCGATTCCCATGGCGCTCGATACGGCGGTTCGCGACGGGCGGGTCAAGCCGGGCGACCTGGTGCTGATGGAAGCCTTCGGCGGCGGCTTTACCTGGGGCGCCTCGCTGGTCAGGTATTGAGTTATCGAATTGCGGCCGTGCCAAGTCACATATTCGGTTATCAAGCCACATACTCGGTTATAATGAGGTCCCGATGAGTAAGCCGCTTAGCTCGCTGTTGCTGTTGCTGGTCCCGTTCGCCGGAGTCGGTGCGCTGGAATTGTCTATCGACCCCGCCAGCAACGTGGTCGGAACGACGCAGGTCATCGCCGCCAGGTATGAGGATACCTTCGTCAAGCTGGCCAGGCGCTACAACCTCGGCTTCGAGGAGCTGAAGCAGGCCAATCCCGGCGTCGATCCCTGGTTGCCCGGTGAAGGCACGGAGATCGTCCTGCCGACCCAGTTCGTGCTTCCCGGCGCCCCCCGCGACGGTGTGGTGATCAATCTGCCGGAGCTGCGGCTCTACTATTTCCCGGCGGACGATCCCGGCCGCGTCATAACCCATCCGGTGAGCATCGGACGCATGGAGTGGCAAACGCCCCTGGGTCGGGCGCAGATCATTGCCAAGGCCGAGAATCCTGCCTGGTATCCGCCCGAATCCATTCGCCAGGAGCATGCTGCGGACGGTCGGCCGCTACCTCGCGTAGTGCCTCCCGGGCCCGACAATCCGCTGGGCGACTACGCCATGCGGTTGAGCATCCCGGGCTACCTGATCCACGGCACGAACAGGCCTTCCGGCCTCGGCATGCGGGTGACGCATGGGTGCATCCGCATGTTCCCGGAGGATATCGAGGGGCTGTTCGGCACCGTGCCCATCGGCACGCCCGTGCACATCGTCAATCAGCCCTACAAGCTGGCGTGGAGCGCCAATGGCTTCTATCTCGAAGCCCATCCGCCGCTGGAGGAGGAGAGGGTGGATGACGCCTGGGCGATGACGCAGTTGACCCGCGCCTTCGTCGTTGCCACGGAAGAAGGGCAAGGCGAGAACTTCGATTGGGAACTGGCGGAACTCGCCGTGGAGAGGTCACGGGGCGTTCCGGAATTCGTTTCGCTGGTCAGCATCGCCGACCGAACCTCAGACTAAGCGCGCCCCGTACAGGCGTTTTGGCCAGCCTGAATTGTGGCCGGCCAAGGTCATGGCCGGCCCAAAGGGTTACTTGGCTTGCGCTTCCTCGAACATGCGGTCCAGGCGCTCGTTGGTTGCATCGATCGCAGCCTGAACGGCGTTGGCGGCCGCAAGCGCTTCTTCCGCCGTAGCCTGGGCTTGCGCCGCCATCTGCTCGGCTCCGCTTGTGTCGGCCGGTGGAGGCGCTTCTTCCATGCCGGCCACGCGTGTACGCAGATCGGTAATCTGCTGCTCCGTGACGTGATACGCCGGTACGCATCCGCCGGCAAATGCCATGACGGCCAAAAGCGCGCCAAGCTGGAGTTTTCTGCCCATAGACTATCCCCTGAGTGAACATTGAAAAGACCGTCGCATTATTTCTTAAAGCACGTTTGATTGCAATTGGATTCTGGTGGCGGAACCGGCCCATGGACGCGCCCGCTGCCACTGATTCGAAGCCACTGATTCGAATCCACGGGCCGGTTCCGCCGCCAACCCGCATTCGCGCGGATTTGATTTTCTCGGGGCACTGTATACAATGACAGTTATTGGATTTATGTACAGTGAACATCATGCATGGACTGACTGCGCGTCAAAAGGAAATTCTCTCCTTGATTCAAAGGGCTATCTCCGCATCGAGCATGCCTCCCACACGTGCGGAAATTGCCCGGGAACTGGGCTTCCGTTCGGTGAATGCGGCCGAAGAACACCTGAGGGCCCTGGAGCGCAAGGGGGTCATCGAATTGTTGCCGGGTATTTCCCGCGGCATTCGCCTGCGAGACCCTTTGCCGGAGGACATGGGATTGCCCATGGTGGGACGGGTTGCGGCCGGCGCGCCCATGCTGGCCGAAGAGCATATCGAGGCCCGTTATCGGATCGATCCGGCCTTTTTCAGGTCGGAGCCCCACTTCCTGCTCCGGATACACGGCATGAGCATGCGGGATGCGGGCATTCTGGATGGCGATTTCGTGGCGGTGCGCCGCGCGGTGGATATCAGGAACGGGCAGATCGTGGTGGCCCGCCTGGAAGACGAAGTCACCGTGAAGCGCTATCGCCAGGACGGGCACCAGGTTTGGCTGATGCCGGAGAACCCGGATTTCGATCCGATCCGGGTCGATCTCAGAAACCAGCACATGACCATAGAAGGCATCGTGGTCGGGGTCATGCGCAATACCGTTTGATTGGGGCCTGTTAACAGGCCCTGGGGTGAGTGCGTCCGTACGCGCCGTCACCCACGGATGAGCAGGAACGCGGGCCATGGATCAACCCATCGATCACCCCCTCGTCTGGCGGGCGGGGGAGAACCTTGTTTCCCGGAGCGCCCGACCCACCGGTTTCGAGGCCCTGGATCGCCTCTTGCCGGGCGGCGGATGGCCGGCCACGGGGCTCACCGAGATACTGACGGAGCATCACGGCATCGGTGAACTCAGCCTGTTGATGCCCGCGCTGGCGCGTACGGCGGTCCGTGGCGATGGCCCCGGCTGCATCGTCTGGATCGCACCGCCCTTCATTCCCTATGCGCCGGCCCTGCACAGCCGGGGTATCGACCTGGGCCGGGTGCTCATCGTGCGCGACCGCACAAACACCTGGGGGAACAAGGATGTCCCGTGGGCCCTGGAGCAGGCCATGCGCTTCGGTTCCTGTGCTGCCGTTCTGGCCTGGACGCGCTCCGTCGATCATGTCCCGCTCAGGCGTCTGCAACTGGCCGCCGAAGCGGGGCTGTGCTGGGCGGTGTTGTTTCGGCCTCTCAACGCCTCGCGCCAGCGATCCCCCGCGGTATTGAGAATGCGTCTCTCGGCCATCGGCGGGGAGACTCGAATCGAAATACTCAAGTGCCGCGGCGGACGCCCCGGCGTGGCCTCGGTCCGCTTTGGGGGCCGGTGTCAAGGCGATGCCGGGCCCGATGGGCGGGTCAGTCCGCAGCCGGATGAACCGGACAAATAGCCGGCCATGGCCCAGCCGCTCAAAGCCCTTCATCTCGGGGAGACCTCCCCACCCCGGCGGCCTGCGCCTTCGCCAGGGCCGCGGCCGAACCGATTATGGATCGCGGTTCACCTGCCGGTGTTTCCCCTGGAAGCACTGGCCCGCCGGTCTCACCAACCGTCTGCGACGGCCGATACGCGCGCGATGGCGATACCTGCTCGGGCGGCCGCCGAGAGGCCCGCGGCGGCGGTGCATACTCAGGCGGCCGCCGTGGTCGAACCGCAGAAAGGCCACCTGCGGGTCGTCGTGGCCAACGATGCGGCTCTTGACCGGGGAGTATCGCCGGGCCTGAAGCTGAGCGCTGCCCAGGCGCGAAGTCCCGGTCTGGCCGTCCTGAACCGTTCCGCGGAGGTTGAGCATCGGGAACTTGCCTCCCTGGCGTGCTGGGCGCGGCGAATCACGCCGCTGGTGAGCTTGGAGCCGCCCCGGGCCCTGGTTCTGGAAGTGGGCGGCAGTCTCAAATTGTGGGGAGGACTCGATTCGATCAGGGAGGCGCTCGACAGGGAACTGGGCCGGCGGCGGCTGACGACTCATCTCTGCGCGGCGCCCACGGCGTTGGCCGCCCTTTGGCTCGCTCGTGACGGCCGTGAGGATGCGCTGTCGGCAAAACAGTTGGCGGGCCGTCTGGGCGCATTGCCGCTGCGTGTCACGGGGTGGCCGCAAGCCGTTCGGCGGCTGTTGAAGAAGATGGGCGCGGGAACGGTGGGCGATTGTCTGCGTCTGCCCCGTGACGGCCTGATTCGACGAGTGGGGCAGCGTTACCTGGACGATCTCGACCAAGCCCTGGGGCATCGGCAGGATATCAGGGCGGCATTTTCTCCGGACCGGCGTTTCAGTTCCGTTGTGGAATTTCAGGAAGAGGTGGCAGAGCCGCGAGTCATCGCCGAGGCCGGGAAAAAACTCATTCTCCGGCTCGCCGAAATGCTCCACAGGCATCAGGCGCAGATCGCAGGCTGCCGATACGGGTTTCATCATTTGCATCGGCCTGCGACGGCGGTGCGCATCAACCAGGTCGTTCCGACCCATGAATCGCGGAAAATAACCGATCTTTTCCTGAGTCGGCTGGAAACCCTTTCGTTGCCCGCCCCGGTCACCGCGTTGAGCCTCACGACGGGGAAAATCACCCCCATGACGGGATTGAATGCGACGTTGTTTCCGGCTTGTCCGGAGATTGCGCCGCAGACCGCCCTGGGCGAGTTGATCGCACGCTTGCGGACGCGCTTCGGCGCGGAGGATATCCATGGCCTCGGGCTGGCCGAGGATCATCGGCCGGAAGCGGCCTGGAGCCAGGTGCGGGATCACCAGGCGGAGACGGCCCAAGGCCAGGCGAAGGATCACCAGGCAGATGCGGCCCAAGGCCAGGCGAAGGATCACCAGGCAGATGCGGCCCGGGGCCAGGCGAAAAATCCGGCAGTCCGTGGCAAAAGCCCCGTGTCGCACCGAGACCGGGGAGGCGTCCGGCATCCCCGGCATCCCCGGCGGCCCCTGTGGCTTCTGCCCGCGCCGGTCAGCATCGCGGCCGGCGGCGGCGGGCGGCGGCACTTGCGTCTGGAATCCGGCCCGGAGCGGGTTGAGGCAGGCTGGTGGGAAGACAGGGATGCCCGTCGGGATTACTATGTCGCCCGCACCGGCATGGGCAAGAGATTGTGGGTCTATCGGGACCGCCGCTCCGGTCGCGACGGCTGGTATCTGCATGGCATCTTCGGTTGAGCCCGGCCACGTATCGCGGAGAGATGCAGGCAGTCCGCCCCACCCGACCGAAACGACTGGCAACCCCACCTCGGCGCATCACGTATCGCGGAGAGATACAGGCAGTCCGCCCCACGTCTCTCACCCATCCGCCACGACGGCCACCGACCCGCCGCCCGGCCGGTCTCGGCGCGGCGCCGGACTTCCGCCGCGGGCTGCCGGCCACGGGCTGCCAGGTTATGCGGAGCTGCACTGCCTGAGCAATTTCACCTTTCTCCGCGGGGCGTCACATCCCCGGGAGCAGGTGGAGCGGGCCGCCGAACTGGGTTATGCGGCCCTGGCGTTGACCGACGAGTGCTCTTTGGCCGGCGTGGTACGGGCTCATACGGCGGCGAAGGAACTGTCCTTCAAACTCATCATCGGCAGCGAGTTCCGTCTGCAAGACGGCATGAAGATCGTCGTGCTGGCGCCGAATCGCTCCGCCTACGGGGCGCTCTCGGCGCTCATCAGCCGCGCGCGGCGGGCGGCCGAAAAGGGTGCCTATCGCCTGACCCGGGACGATTTCGAACGTTATCTGACGCCTTCCGAATGCCTGGTCCTGTGGTTGCCGGAGGGGTTGCCGGAGGAGGCGCCGGGGGCGGCGGCAGTCCTGCGGGAAGGCGTCTGGCTCAAGGAACGCTTCTCCCGCCGCCTGTGGTTGGCCGCGGAACTGCTGATGACGGGGCAAGACCGGACATTATTGACCCGGTGGCAGCACGTTGCGGTGAAGCTGGGCCTGCCGATGCTCGCCAGCGGCAACGTCCACATGCACTGCCGCGAGCGCCGGAGGTTGCAGGATACGCTCACCGCCATTCGCTGCGGGCAACCGCTGCAGAAGATGGGCTTCGGGCTGTATTCCAACGGCGAGCGCTTCCTGAGGCCCATCGCGGAACTCGCCAGGATCTATCCCCGGCGCCTGTTGAAGGAGACGCTCGCGGTCGCCGAGCGCATCGATTTTTCCCTGGACGAACTGCGTTACGAGTACCCCCGCGAACTGGTTCCGGAGGGGGCCACACCCGCCGGCCATCTGCGCGACCTCACCGAGGAGGGCATGCGCTGGCGCTGGCCGGAAGGCGCGCCGGCCAGGGTTCGACGGCTCGTCGAAGACGAACTGAAGCTCATCGGCGAGCTTCGCTACGAGGCGTATTTCCTCACCGTTCACGACATCGTCCGGTTCGCCCGCGGCCGGGGCATCCTCTGCCAGGGACGTGGCTCGGCGGCCAATTCGGCCGTCTGTTTCTGCCTGGGCATCACCGAAGTGGATCCCGCGCGCATGGAAATGCTCATGGAGCGGTTCATTTCCAAGGAGAGGAACGAGCCGCCCGACATCGACGTGGATTTCGAGCACCAGCGCCGCGAGGAGGTCATTCAATATATCTACGGGAAATATTCCCGCGAGCGCGCCGCGCTGGCCGCCACGGTCATCAGTTATCGCACCCGCAGCGCGGTGCGGGACGTGGGCAAGGCCCTGGGGATGGAAGAGGCGCAGGTCGGCGTTCTGGCCAAGTCGGTGCAGTGGTGGGACGGGAAGGAAATTGCAGCGCAGCAGATCGGCGAGGCGGGATTCGACCCGCGGTCGCCCGTCATCCGGCGGCTTGCGGGCCTGGTGAAGGACCTGGCGGGATTCCCCCGCCACCTTTCCCAGCACGTGGGGGGCTTCGTCATTTCACGGGGGCCGTTGAGCCAACTGGTGCCCATCGAGAATGCGGCCATGGAGGACCGCACCGTCATCCAGTGGGACAAGGACGACCTGGAGGACCTGGGGTTGCTGAAGGTGGACGTGCTTGGCCTTGGGATGTTGAGCGCGATTCGCCGCAGTTTCGAGTTGATCCGCGATTTTTACGGCCGCCAGTTCTCCATGGCCAGCCTTCCGGCGGAGGATCCGGCGGTCTACGACATGATCTGCGAAGCCGACACGGTGGGGGTGTTCCAGATCGAATCCCGGGCGCAGATGGCGATGCTGCCGCGCCTGAAGCCCCGGTGCTATTACGACCTGGTCATCGAGGTGGCGATCGTCAGGCCGGGGCCCATCCAGGGCGACATGGTTCATCCCTATCTGAGGCGGCGCAACGGCGAGGATCCCGTTTCCTATCCCGGTCCCGAGATCGAACAGGTTCTGGAGCGAACGCTCGGGGTCCCCATTTTCCAGGAACAGGCCATGCGGATCGCCATGGTGGCGGCGGGTTTCACGGCGGGCGAGGCGGACCGGCTGCGCCGGGCCATGGCGGCCTGGAAGCGGCGGGGCGGGTTGGAAGCCTTCGAAAGCCGCCTGAAGGCGGGCATGGCCGAGCGCGGTTATCTGCCGGAATTCGCCGAGCGGATCTTCAATCAGATCAAGGGCTTCGGGGACTACGGGTTTCCGGAGTCACACGCCGCGAGCTTCGCGCTGCTGGTCTATGTTTCGGCCTGGCTCAAGTGCCACGAGCCGGCGGTATTTTTCTGTGCGCTGCTCAACAGCCAGCCCATGGGCTTCTACGCCCCGGCCCAATTGGTGCGCTGTGCCAGGGAGCATGGGGTGGAAGTCCGTCCGGTGGACGTCAATCGCAGCGACCGGGAGTCGACGCTGGAGCGCGATGCCGCCGGCCGGCCGGTGCTGCGGTTGGGGTTGAACCGGGTCAAGGGCCTGGCGGAGGGCGCCGCCGGGCGACTGGTGAACGCCCGGCGCGGGAATGTTCGGCGCGGCGACGGCCGGCCCGGGAATGCCCGGCTCGGCAACGCCTTCGGGTCCGTGCCGGAACTGGCGGAACGGGCGCGGCTCGGCAACCATGAGCTGGACGTGCTGGCCGGCGCCGGGGCGCTGGAATCGCTGGCCGGGAACCGTCACCGCGCCCATTGGGATGCCGCCGGCGTGGAGAAGCCGACGCCGCTGCTCGGCCAGCCCCGAATCGCCGAGGGCATCCCCATGCTGAAGGCGCCGACGGAAGGCCAGGAGGTCCTGGCCGATTACCGGCATCTGGGCCTCAGCCTCCGCCGTCATCCCCTGGCTCTGCTCCGGGGCCGGCTGACATCGGCGGGATTGCAGACCGCCGGTGACGTGCTGCAGCGTCCCAACGGCGCCGCCGTCGATGCCGCCGGCCTGGTGATCACGCGCCAACGGCCCTCCAGCGCCTCGGGCGTCATCTTCGTGACCATCGAGGACGAGACGGGCTATCTGAACCTGGTGGTCTGGGAGCGGGTCGCCGAGCGCCAGCGGCCGGTTCTGTTGGGCGCCACGTTGCTGGGTGTTCATGGCGAGGTGCAAAGGGAGGGCGCGGTGGTGCACATCGTCGCCAGGCGGCTCAGCGACCACAGCGGGCTCCTTGGGGAGTTGCCGACGCAGTCGCGGGATTTTCGCTAGCCGGATATCCCGCTGTCGGGAGCACGCTGTCCGACAACACAAGTCAGTTGTCGTCCTGCGGGTCGTGCGGACGGCTTACTCCGGCTTCACGAACAGCAGAGCGAAGCGGTCCGTGTTACCCGTGACCGAAGCTCGACCTACCTCGTACCGCAGTTCGTCATCCGGTCGCCGCAACAGCGTGCTGTAGTCGACGAGGACGAAACCGGCTTCCTGAACTTCCTTGATGGCGAGCACGGGATCCATACGCCGGCGATTTTCGGTGTTGTCGGGCTCCATATGGCGGCGCGTGTGGTCGACGATGCCATACAGTCCGCCCGGCTTGAGCGCGTCGAACGACGACTTGTTGATGGCCATGCGAGCGTCGAGGTCGAAATTGTGATAGTTGCGAAACGTCAGCACCATGTCGACGGGCTCGACGTCCCAGCGCCCTGATGCGATCCATGGAGTGCCGTCCGGTGGGGCCACCGCACCCCAGCCGAGTTCGTCGACTTCTTCCATGCCGGGCAGGTCCGCCACACCGTCGAAGGCATCGCTGTAGAAGGTCGGCGCGGGATGGGTCACGTAGAGTTTCCCCGCTTCCCCGAGAACGGGTCCGAGGATTTTCGTGTACCAACCGCCGGCCGGAAGAATTTCAATCACTGTCATGTCGGGTTCGAGCCCGAAGAAATCGAGTACCTCCGCGGGTTGGCGGTTGCGATCGCGGGCCCGTTCTTCCGCGGTGCGAATCTCGCTCTGCATGGCCTCGAACATGGCCCGTTGCAGATCGTTGGGCGCATCGTCCGACTGGGCGAACGAAATAGCCGCGGCGAATAACATGGCGAGAGGGATCAAGCGTCGCATCTGGACTCTCCTGTCAGTAAGTTTCAATCTGTTTGCCCGCCGCTCCGCAGCCTGCGGTGACCTGAGTGACAGTGCGAGGATCGGTCTCATGCCGGTTTACCCATGGTTCGATCGGACATTGGCGCCAATTCTACATGCAAGTAGTGAACCCGGCGGCGCCGGCCTGCGGACGCGAGAGAACAAACGACCGCACCGTGCAACCCGGGATTGACCAACGGCAGCAAAGTGCGGGATAGTGGCGCCAGGTCCAGCACCATGCGTGCGTTCCCCGATGCGTTCTCGTTCACTGGCGGAATGCGGCGGACAGAACGGCAAATCGGCAACGCCGTCCCACCGGTGCTCGCGTGGCACATTGCCCGCAGCGTGGAAGACTGGCTTGACACAGGACGAATTTGAACGCCTCGTGATCGACACCGTCAGCAAGGAGCGCCGCAGCGAAATCATGTCGCGCATCCGCTCGAAGGGGATGAAGCCGGAGATGATCGTGAGGCGGATGACCCACGCCATGGGCTACCGCTACCGGTTGCATTACAAGACACTGCCGGGAACCCCCGATATGGTGTTTCCGGGTCGGCGCAAGGCGATTTTCGTCCACGGATGCTTTTGGCACCAGCATTCCGACCCTGCCTGCAAGAAGGCGCGCGTGCCGCAATCGAACCGCGACTTCTGGGTTGCCAAGTTTGAGCGAAACACCGTCCGTGACGCCGAGAACCAGGCCAGCCTGGTGGAGATGGGATGGAGTGTGCTGGTCATATGGGAGTGTGAGATCGAACGGGAGGGCGAGGCGCTTGCCGAACGAATCGCGGAATTCCTGTCCGAACCGGCCACCGAGCCGTGATATCGACCTGGCGGTCGGAACGCCGATAACGTGATGTTTCGTCGGGCATAGGCCCTGGAGTTCATCCACGATCACAAGCCCGAGTCCATTTTCGTCCATGAGGTCCAGCACGCGCCGACGCAGTGTGGCTGTTGACATGTTGGTTGTGTCGTCAACGAAAATGGGTGCGCGTGCGAGTATTTCTGCGGCCATGTCGATCCGCTCCCAATCATTCGGCGTGAGTCGGCGCTTCAGCACTTCGGACGGATCGAGCTGCCCCATGCCCGCGACCAATCGCAACACGATCTGCTCGCAGGACAGATTGGGACTGAAGATCAATGTAGGAAGCACCCGGTTGATCGCTGCCGATAGCGCGATGTTCAAGGTCAGCGTGGTCTTGCCCGTCGACGGTCGGCCTGCAATGACGATCAGTTCGCCGGCGTTGAGCCCGCCGGTGAACCGGTTCAGGTCGGAGTAGTCGGTAGTCGCAGGCCTGTCGGGTTTCCTGCGTTCGCGCGGCTTGCTCAGGCGCTCAAGGTAGCGGGGTAACTCGGTGGAGACTGAGACTGGCCTGTCCATTTGCGCGCCTGTGTCGGTTTGCACAAGCATCGCAGCGTCATGCGATAAGGGCGGTCGCGGTCAGGGGCGCGCGCGGACCGATGCGTCAGACCCGTTCGCGGATTCATTCGATGTAACTTCCCGCTATGCGTCCACATATGTCGCATTGCCGTGACAGTATTGGCCCTACGTCACGCTGGACAGGCAATCCTTGTCTTACGCTGAAGAGTCTCCCATGCCTCAAAGGACCACCACGGACACCACGCTGCGCCACCTGGCGATGCTTTCGGCCATTCCTGTCGGGCTCCATGGGAAGAGCACGTCGCAGATTTTCGACGGGTTGCGCAACAAGAATCCGGACTTCGACATCACCAGGCGCACCATCCAACGCAGTCTGGAGCAGTTGTCCCAGCGGTTTCCAATCACCTCGGAGACTCGCGGACGCACCAACCACTGGTATTGGATCGAGCCACACGCGTTGACGCAGATCCCGGCGATGGGCGCTACCACGGCGTTCGTGCTGAGCATCGCGGCCGAGTACCTTCGCCCGCTCATGCCGCCCTCGACATTACCCAAGCTCGAACTTTACTTCCGCCATGCCCAAAGCATTCTCGATGGCACCGGCCTGGGGCGCTGGACGGACCGGGCGGTCATCATCGCGCAGGGGCCGACGCTGACGGCGCCGGACATATCGCCCAACGTGCAGGAAGCGGTTTACGAATCGCTGATGACGAATCGGAAGGCTGAGGTGCGGTACCGCCGCAAGCACAAGAAGGAATCGAAGGCGATCATTTTGAGTCCGCTGGGCATCCTGGTATGTACAGGCATCTTTTACCTGGTCGCTACCTCGGGGTCCTGAAGCCTTCGACCTCAACGCCGGGGTCGAGATGGAGGGCCTATGACTTGGACTTGGGCTTACGGGAGTCCGAATTTTCGGCTCGGTTTGCCATGATGAAGAGCAGCATGCCCACGACGAACACTAGAAGGCAGCCGATCAACATGGGCAGGAAATCCATTAGTGTGTCTCCGTTATTTGGATGCATCCGGCAACGCCCAGCATTATGCCAAAGCCGAACGGGATAAGTCCGTACCAATTGGGCACCGAAAGGGCGATGGAAAATACTCCGCCCACGATCAGACCAACCGAAACATTTCGAAGGAACGATCGAACGTCGTCGGGAAGGATTTTGATCCGCTCGATATCCCGAGACGTTCTGCGAGCGTTCTGCAGAATTGCGTCTTGCCGGTCCCAGGTGGCCCGTACAGGAGCACGTTGACGCCGCGCTCGCCAGTGTCCAGTGCGCCTGCGATCAGGCGTTCGATGTGATCGCGGCCGACGGCCACGTGGTCAAAGTCCGACCACTCGAGTTCCGCCGCAGGCGCCTTGTCGAACAGCAGTTGCTGGACATCCGTGCCGGTGCTCGCAGGCGCGTGCGCCAAACGGGAAAGCCGGTGCAGCAGACTGAAGTCTCCGTCGTCTTCAACCGATACGAGACCTGATCGCACCAGCGGCGAGTCCTGGGCCAGGATCGGCAGCCTGCAGCACCCATTTGACCAGTTCCCTGCCTTCCGTCGACCGATGGCGCATTCGCGCGGCCAGATTCACAAGGCACTTCAGGCAAGGGTGCCGCATAAAGGCCGTGAGCATCGCGTTTCTCCAGTCCGGTTTCCCTTCTTTCTGGAGAGGTGCTAGCGGCTGAGTGCGTCAGATACGGTCGCAATACTTCCGGTCGTGACCCCGCAGACGGCTTTACGCCACAATGCCCCCAACGTGCCTGATCATCGCAGCCACGCTCGCATCGGCATTCACAATCCGAATCCGGGTCCCGGGATGATTTGCGGCAAATACCCGGAACACCTCATCCGCAAATCCCTGCCCGACCTGCCGGACGCCGCGCAGGTCCAGTTCCACTTCCGAGAACCGTTCCAGGTTGTGCAGCAGTCTCCTGGCCTCGGAGCGGGACACGTATTCGGCCTGCAGGAGTTTGACCATTACACGGGTTTTTTCGAACCGGTAGTCGTAGGCTTGCGGGGCGAATTCTTCGAACACGCGCTCCAGTCGCGTGCGGGAGTCGCGACGGATCTCGAAGTTGACGAGGGTGCCCCTTCTGTACCGTGGCGCGGAGACGAAGACGTCATCCTGGACGCGGTTCCACTCCAACTGGATGCGGTGGGATCGAAGCTGCATCCGGTCTGCCACACGGGAAGTGAAGAAGATGCCCTCGCCGGAGTGCGCCTCGGGCATGGTGGTCGTCTTGCCCTTGATGAGTTCGATCATGGCTGCTGTCTCGTCGGGCAAATTGAACCTGTCGGCGATGGAGCGAAATACGCCGATGCCCGTCTCCCTGACTTCGAACGACAGCAGTCCGGCTTCCAGTCGCACTTCAATGTTGCAATGGTCCGCCCGCGAATGGTCGATCACGTTGTTGAGCATCTCCGTAAGGGCGTAGTGAACGATCTGCTCGACATTCGGGCGAACGTTTCGCCGCAGGTTCAGCAGGGTGGAGACGCGGTCGTAGACGTCGGCTTCGTCGAGACCCGGGAGCGGCATCCGGGCCGCGAACACTTCCGGTTCGGGAGCGGCTGAGGCGAGAAAATACCTGGCGCTTCGGGTCGAGCCGGTCTTGACGATCGCGCCGGCGTCAATCAGCGGTCGGAGGTGCAGGTTGACCGCCTGGCGAGTAACGCCCAGGTGGCTGGCCAGTTCCGTGCTCGTGGCGGATGCTTCGCGCTCCAGGTGGGCGAGGATCGCGTCTCGTGTGGATGGAGGGGAGGGCATGGTCCTGGGTGGGCAACTGGTCCTGAAGCGCTGGACGGCCTGCGATTGTCAAGGAATAAGCAAGTGTGCTAATTGAACATTGTCAAGATCGATGGGCATTTTCCCCAATTGTCAAGTAATAAGCAAGTGTGAAATTTTCAATTGTCAAGGCGTAGCAAGAACGCGGACGCAGGACGCGGACTCGCAACGCACCCACTCGTGACCCCGCAGATGGCGTATCAGGGGCTGAGAGCTCAGGGGGGTCTTCCTTACGGGGATGGAGGCCCAATGACGCCGATTCGGCACCGCCATGGAGTCGGCCGGGGACCGATTCACGCCCCTCGGGGGTGCCGCACGGCGATTTCCCGTTCCAAAATCCGGCACGGCCGTCGTCACGACGAAATTCCCACGGCCCCGAAACATTCGCCCGGACGAAAATCGTCCTACGGCGCAAGCTCCTGGGAGGGCATGGCCGTTTCGCTGCGTCGCATCATGTCCGAGGCAAGAGTCAATATCGCCGCGATCCACTATCATTTCGGCGACCGCCAGGCATTGATCGATGCCTTGGTGGATCGAAGGCTCGGGACTGTCAACGGTGCTCGCCTGAAGCGATTGGCCGAAGCAAGAGAACGATCCGACCCGGCCGGACTCGAGGATATCGTGCAGGCATTCATGGGGCCCAGCGTCGAGGCCAGCCTGAGCGCGGACTCCGGCTGGCAGCACTTTTCACGGTTTCTCGTCTGGCTCGTGAACGATCCGCAAACGACCTCAAGGACACTTCTCAAGAACGTCTATGGCGAGTTGCATCCTCGCTTCCAGGCGGCGTTCCGCAATCGGCTGCCGCACCTGTCGGCGACGACAACGGCGTCCGGGTCGATTGCCCCTACGCCTATTCCGTATCGGCGTACTACGGCTTGTCCGGCACCGCCGGCGAAGGAGAGATATCGTACCGCGTACCTCGCCCCGCACCCCTGGAAACCATCGCCCCCATGGCGCACAATGCGACGAGGTCGCGCGTGGCCGTGGTAGCGGGGCACCCGGTAATGGCCATGTACTTTTTCGTGGACATGCCGCCTTCAAACCCACGCCGTCCTTCCCTGAACATTCGTTCAATCGCCTTGACCTGCCGCTCGTTCATGGAATCGCGGTGGCGGTCGAAGAACCGGCTCTTGTCCAGGACGAACCCGACCTCCGCGAGGGCAATCTCCTGAGACCGGAGAATTGCGGCAGTGAAATAATCGGCAAAGCCGTTCATGTCGAGCTTTTCGTTGCGGTCGAATTCCTCGAACGCGTTGTAGTAGGCGTTTCGGGTTTCTTCGATAGCCGTGGCCAGGCAGGCCAGCGTCGGGCGGCCGAGAGACTGCGAGAGTGCGTGATCCGCGATCGCACGGCCGACGCGCCCGTTGCCGTCGTCGAAGGGGTGTATGCGCTCGAACCACAGATGTGCGACCGACGCCCGGACCGGCCCGTCCATGTCAACGCTGTCCGCGTTGTACCATTGAAGAAACCGCTCCATTTCGTCGTTTACGCGACTTGCCGGGGGGGCGGCATAGTGAACGCGTTGGCGTCCGGGAAAACCGCTGACGATGCTCATTTCGCCCGCGCGGTACGCTCCGCGCATCGCCACGCTGGACAGCGTTTCGGGGACAGCCATGGTTTGCCACGCGCCCAACAGGTCGTGCGTCAGGGGGCGGTCCCAGTTGCGCCGCGTGTCGACAATCAGGCTCGCCGCGCCTTCCGCTTTCAGGCCGACATTCGTTTTGGCCACCGCCTTGCCGAGGTGTGCCAAAAGAGAGGAACGCACCGAATCGCGGTCCAGATTCTCCCCCTCTATGGCGCTCGTGGCGATTGCTTCAGAAAGCATGAGCTCGATCGCGGCGTCGTCGCGGCCGTCGTCGCTCATGGCCCACACGCTGCCGGACAGTCGCTCGGCGGCGCGAAAAAACGCCTCGATGCGGTTCTCCAAGGCACTTTCGTCAATGACGAAGCGCGGCCAGTTCGGATGTTCCCAAGCCCACATGAGGGGATTGTAGACCTAAATCGGCCCAAAAACCTCCCATTTGTGGGCCGATTATCGGTTGGAATCGGCCCACCTGCGGCAATTCCCGGGATCGCAACGCGCTGGTTCTCGATTCGGGCACACGCGTCGTGGCGGTACTGTCCATCCCGAACTTCATGCCATGAGAAGTGTCATCGTCGGTCACGATGTATCCGTGTGCCTGGTCGAGCGCCTGGCCCCGCGTTTTTCGCCCAACATTTGACTGGGTTGTGCCGCGGGAACACCATCGACCTTCGATCGGACTTCTACGAAATGAGGATTGGCCCAATGCACATGCCCGCTGGAATCGTCGCCGTTACCGCACTGCTCATTGGCTTGCAGGTTGTCGCCGTTGCCCAGCACGGCCACCCCGTGCGGAACCTGCGAATGGTTCCAGCGTGGCGCAAGCTTGCATGGAACTAAATTCAGACTCCTGTTATTTCAATAGGTTACGTTGGCGCCATTTAACATAATGCGATTCTCCCGCGTCGCGTGCGCGGAAAAGTTCCCTGCGCGTCAGCGCAGCGAGCCCGCTGCGAAAACTCCTAGCACTGATCCCTGTCGCTATGCTTGGAGAGGCTGGTCGTGCCGTCGAAGTCGTAATAGGTATAGGCCGCTTCGCCGTTCATGTAGATGCAGTGAACCTTGATTTCCGCCCTGTCAGGGTGCAGTCGGCCCAATATGTCAATCTCGTCACCCACCGATAGCGTGTTCTCGTCAAACCCCAGGCGACGGTTCCGATTGGGTGTTGCCAGCACCAGGTCCCAGGTCTGGCCTTCGCTGTCGGTTGCAACCAACTCATCATGCGCGGCGCCCAAATGGAGCTCGGTAACCACCAGGGTCGCTTCTATGTCGTTGGTATAGCCTGTCCAGCCATGATGCGCCAAGGCAAATGTGGAAATCGACAAGAGAGAGAGGACCGTCAGTAACGGCAACGGAGAACCACTACGTAAGATATTGGCCATGATAACCACCTGTTCGGAGATAGAGGTACCAATCAATGATATCCCAGATTTCGCACCGGTACCCAATCGACCCCACTTGCGCAGCAATTCCCGCTAACGACGCTCGCTCATCCGTCTTGGCCCGAATAAACGGCGAAATTCGCCATTGGGGCGTGATCCTGGAGGCGATTGCCGGGTCTCTCGGCGCTTAGCGGGAATTGCTGCCACTTGCGCGCCTGCGTGGCGTTCGATTCTTCCCGGCAACCGGCAAGACAATCGGAAACTGAACAGAATCGATACAAAGTGGACCTTCAGCCCCATGGTGTATGTGTTTCCATGGAAACTCGTACTCGTACATCTGGATGCCGGGCTGCCAGCGCCAGGCGCGCTCCAGGCGAACCGGCGATGTAGACATGACCGGACCCGTCGCGACGATCGTATTGATTTGCGGAAGTAGGCTGCCTGCTGGTCTTATAGACTAGGGGGGGAATTTGCGTGCGCGAAGGGTGATGGAGAGCAAGCAGTCGCCGGTTTCAGCGGCCTTCGTGGAACACCAGGCATTCCTGAAGAGGTTTGTCGCGCGATATTTTTCCAATCGCCAGGATATTGAAGATGTCGTCCAGGACGCCTATCTGCGCGCGTACGCCGCTGAAGCTTCGCAGGAAATAGCAGCGCCGAAAGCCTATCTCTTCCGCATTGCCAGAAACGTCGCGTTGAACAAGCTCGCGAAGAAATCCAGGCAAATCACCGATTATCTTGAGGAAGCCAGTTCTTCGACGGTCAAGGATACAGCGCCATCGCCGGATCAGGAGTTGGCCGCCCAGGAACTATTGGGGCTCTATTGCCAAGCGATAGCGACACTTTCGGAAAAGTGCCGCGAGGTGTACCTCCTGCGAAAGGTGTACGGCCTCTCGCACAAGGAAATCGCTTCAAGAATATCGCTATCGGTCAGTTCGGTGGAGAAATATCTGCGCCAGGGAGTTCTGATTTGTGACGCGTTTGTCCGAAAAAACGAAAGGCCGCGTACTCCAACGTACAAGGGAAATTCTCGCTAACGAATAGTGGGTTATTGCAGTAATGAAGAAGGTTATTGACTTTCCGGACGGATCCACGATAGAGCAGCAGGCAGCCGAGTGGTTGATCAGGCTCGATGGCGATCAGGTCCTGTTACCCGAGGAGCGCCGGAGTCTGAGACGATGGATGGCCCGAAGTCCGGCACATCGCGAACATTTATTCAGGCTCGCTGAACTCTGGAGCGACATGAACGTGCTCAACGAGCTTGCGGTGCCGCTCGATCACGTAGTCCAGGTCGAGAATAGCCGGCGACGCTGGCTGAGACCGGCTTCGCTCGTTGCCGCGGCGGGCGCGGTGGTCGTCGCAGTCGGTCTCGCAGTCCTGATCGGAGGCGGCTCCCCGCTTGATTCGAACGGGCTCTACGCGACGGCCGTCGGACAGCAGCAATTGATCGCCTTGTCCGACGGCTCTACCGTCAACCTCAACACCGACTCCCAGATCAGAGTCGCTTATGGGGACGAGTATCGGGACATCCATCTGCTACGTGGAGAAGCTCACTTTTCCGTCGCTGAGAACCGCGAAATACCATTCAGGGTTGCAGTCGGCAACGGTCGTATTCGCGCGCTGGGCACGGCCTTCTCTGTCTATATTCGAAACGGCTCCGTTGATGTCACTGTGAGCGAGGGAAGTGTCGTTCTCGAAAGAGTCGTCTCGTCCGGCGCATCGCTCGAATCCGGTACCGGTGGGCGAATCCCCGCGGTGGAAGGGCCTATCAGGGAACTGGGCACACTGAGGGCTGGACAAGTGGCGACGATCCCGAGCCTGGTGAGAGATCCGGACGTTTCGGAGAGTTTGCGCAACTTCGTCAGCATTGAACCCCCGGAATTGCAGAGGCGATTGTCCTGGACCGAAGGGGTATTGCTCTTCACGGGCGAGGCTCTTGAAGACGTCGTGAGTGAAATCGGCCGCTACACGATGGCGGAAATCGAATTCACCGACCCTGAGGTCGGCGCAATACGAATCGGCGGCCGATTCCCAGTAGGAGAAACGGAGACAATGTTTGAAACGCTGGAGAGTGCGTTCGGACTAAGCGTCACCTATGTGTCTGAGGATCATGTACTGATATCGGCCGGAGATTGACAGTCCGTGGCGAGCGTCCCGCACCAGGCAGTGACGGAGCTGGTCAGCCGGTTGAATTGCGGGTTTGCCAGTCTTGTCGGTCTTCTGTTTAGCAAGGCCGTCAAAAGGGTTTCAGAAAGCAGGGGGGAGAGCAGTCAGTCCAGAGGGTGGCTTGACAACCGTCCGGCAGGGATTTGCAGGGTGATGACTTTGGCTGTGCTTGTGGCCGCAGCCGCGGCGCAAGGCCAGGATACCGAACCGGAATACGACATCCACCTGCCCGAGCAGGACGCGACGAGCGCGCTTGAACAGCTCGCGGAGCAAACCGGGGCCTTAGCGCTTTTTCCCTATGACCTGGCAGCAGGTCGAACAACCAATGCCGTCGTTGGGCGATTCACACTTCCGGACGCGCTGGAGTTGTTGCTGACTGATACTGGACTTTCCGGCGGCCTTTCCGAGAAACGCGTGATCAGCATCAGCGCAATTGCGGCGGCTGAAAGCGCGGAAGAGGTCGCAATTGTGGAACGGGAGAATGGTGGAATGGGAACTTCAAACAACAATGGCGTACTGGCTGCGGTGCTTGGTTTCTTCGTTGGAGTCGGCAGTGCACAGCAGGTATCGGCGCAGGAGGATGGCCAGGTACAGGCTCGGGTGCTGGAAGAAGTTGTGGTCACGGCGCGCAAGCGCGAAGAATCGCTGATCGATGTGCCGGTCGCGATTTCAGCCTTCACCGAGGATGCCCTTCTGGAAGCCGGCATAGATGAGATGGGCGACGTCCTCGACAACACGGCGGGCATGGTCTACAACGAACGGGACGGCAATCGCTCCCAGGCCTATCCGGGCGTCCGCGGAATCAAGAATTTCGTCGGCGGGGGCACGGCCAGGGTTTCGACGTTTGTCGACTCAATGCCCGTTGCAGGTCCGCAAGCCTCGATCCAGTTTGTCGATGTCGCGGGTGTCGAAGTCTATCGTGGGCCGCAGAGTGCCGTGTTCGGCCGATCCGTATTCGCCGGCGCGATCAACTACATCCTGCGCCAGCCGTCCTTGGATGAACAGGCAGGCGCGATAAACGGCCAATTGGGAGAGGATGGCCGATCCCTCCTGAGCGGCTGGTATTCCACTCCCATCGTGGAAGATACCGTCGGCCTCTACGTGTCGGCATCGACAGACTCATATGATGGCCCGGGTGGTGTGCTGTCCACGGACGGCTACAAGATGGGTAACCGCGATACCACTTACTACAGTGCGGCCCTTTCGTTCGAGCCGACCGACAATTTCACAATGACCTTTCGCGCCACCCATACCATGCTTGATGACGGTCCCGCGCCGGACTACAACCTGGACCCGGCCGGTGATCGCAATATTGTCCTGTCTCCTACGCCCGGAATGGCTCCACTCTATTCTGGTGAACTCGACTACGTGGAAGATGCTCCGCTGCGTAGAAACTTCTGCTACAACGAAGGGTTGCCGGACCAGAATTGCATACGCGACCCGGGTTGGGAACTGGAGCGCAACCGCCTCGCCTTCGATGCGAGTCTCGGCCTTGACAATGGCCACACCCTGACTTTCAGGGCGTTCGATTCGGACGACTTCGTCTTCAGTCACGACGACCAGGACAACACCGACGAAGCCTTTGGCCCCATGTCTGTCGTGAATATGGGTGGCGAAACTGCCATCGACGAACAATATGTCGAGGTGGTCTGGACTTCTCCCGACGATCGGCGCTTGCGCTACACCGTAGGTGTATCGGCATACGATTACTACCGGTACGGAGAGAACTACTTCATCCACCCATCGGCAACAATCGACGGCATGGGTTCGGCTCCCGGTATCGGAACCACGGATGTGAGTTATTCCGGTGTCTTTGCAGGTGTCTTCTACGATCTGACCGACAACCTGACCGTCTCGCTCGAAGGGCGTCAGCAGGAAGACGCCATTGTCGCCAACGACCCGAATCCCAACGACGATAACGTGCCGGAGTCGATTTCCGACACCTTCCTGCCTCGTTTGGCCATCAACTATGCAGTCAGCGACACGCTGAACCTTTACGCCCAATTCGCAGAGGGAGTGCAACCCGCTACCATCAACACCCAGGCTGTCGGGACGCAGCAGCGCGCCATTGCCGCCGCATTCGAGGGGCTGGTCGTGGACGGTATCACCTATTCTTCCCAGGTTCCCTTCCTTGATGATGTCCTGGCGGTGGATGAGGAGGTGCTCACCAGCTACGAAGTTGGCCTGAAGGGAACTTTCCTGGAAGGTCGCCTGAACCTTGCAGCCGCCCTGTTCAGCATTGAAACGGATGGTTATGCGGAAAATGCCAACCTCTTTTTCTTCCCCGAAGGCTCGGACTCCAATAGCGTGCTGAACGCATTGGAAGCGGTGGGGATGGCCACGGGCAACGGCTTGTTGCAAAACCTGTCGGATACTTCTGTCCGGGTGAGAGGTTCGGTGAACATAGCCGACGTAAAGTCGAGTGGCCTTGAACTTGAGGGCGCCTACCTGCTGGGCGAAAACTGGGAATTCTCCGGTCATTTCACGCAACTCAATAGCAGTTTCGGTACCGGCTGCGCTCCCATCGGAGCTGACTTCGGTTTGCAACTTCAGGACCTGGTGTTGGCGAGCGGCGGCACGATGGCCTGTACCGACATAAGCGGTAACGACTTCCCCTTTATCCCGCCGATACAGTACGGACTGGCAGCGACCTATCGAGATCAGTTGGCGAACGGCTGGGACTGGTTTGGCCGGCTGGACATGCGCTACGAAGACGAGCAGTACATGGACTGGTTTGAGGCCGGGTGGCTGCCTGCTTCCACCAAGCTGAATTTCCGCGCGGGTATCAGTACCGGGAGATTGAGGGCCGAGTTCTACATGGTGAACCTTACGGACGACAGAACGCCGCTCGGGGCCCAGTATGAGCCCGACCGAAAGGAAGTGGCCAACTTCACCGGCAACAGGGGACCTACCAACACTACCGGCCTGAATGTTGCGCTTGCCTACCCGAGAGAAACTGGACTAAGGTTCAGTCTCAACTTCTGACGTTGCGTGTACGCTGGTTCGTTCGGTTTGACCAGCCGTAGGCGGACAATGGCGTCGTAGGCGGACAATGACGTATGGGGAAGAGCCCGAATATGAGAAGGAATACCAGGACGCTGTGGGCGTCGGCGACGGCACTGATGATCACACCGCTGATCGGAAACGCTCAGTGGGATATGGGGCCGGACTGGCCTTCCGTTAAGCAGGAAATGATCGAGCTTGGTCTGCGACATGACTCCGCATGGGACCTTTACCGATACTTCGAGCAAAATGCCGACGACAAGACGCTGGACCCCGACGAGGTTCCGGACTGGAGCGGTTTATGGGACCACGTGACAAGTGGGTACGACAACGACAGAGTTGGAAACAACATTAACGCAAAGCTCAAGGGCGAATACCTGCAGATGATGCAGGAACAGATCGACAATGCGGAGCAGGGGAGAATCTGGGACCCCCATTCCGGTTGCGGTCAGGCCCGCGGCTATCCCGGCATGCTGAAGAATGGACGTCCGCACGAGTTTGCCGTGACGCCCCATCAGACGTGGCACCTGGGCCAGGCGAGAAACGAGGTCCGAAGAATCTACACCGACGGTCGAGGGCACGTCCCCGAGGATTGGGCCTACGATACGGAACACGGCGACTCCATCGGGTTCTGGGATGGCGACAAGCTGGTGACGCATACGATGTACACGAACGGCGGTTGGATCGGCCGCGTAATGCCCTACCTGAGCAATCAACTTCAGGGAGCGGAGGTCTGGCAGTTGGTCGATGATGAAACCCTCCAGGCCGATGTGTGGATCTATGATCCCGAGGCGCTCGAGGAACCCTGGTACACGCGGCAGGTCTACAAGCGCATGCACCAGGAGCCGGGTCAGCCGCTTCGCCTGGAGTACTGGTGGAACTGCCACAGCCAGAACAATGTCGTCATTCCCACCGAAGATGGCGGCACGACATTTCTGGACCTGGACTTCACGGACGTGGACGATGGTCCGGCACAGGAAGATACTCGGTGAACAACGCGGACTGGGATCGGCCGGCGCTCACGACGAACGGTGGATGTGTCCGAGGTTGAAAACCCCGTAATTCCAGATGCCCACCCCGCGCATGACCTGCCCGAGGGCAGCGCCCTCGGGCAATGTCAGGATTTCGGCCAAGCGGGAGTCAGTTAATCAGTGACTACAGACGTTCCGGATAGAGATCGAAATTCTTGCCGTCCATGGTTACGCGAACGCTTTTGAGTTCGTATCGACTCGGGTTGCTGCTACGATTTCCGCGGACAGTCACTTCGGCGCCAACCGGGAAGACGTCGTCGACCAGTCCGGCTCGCCGAGCCCTCGATCCCGATGCTAACGTGATATCCCAAATCTGTCCGTTTTCGTCTTCGATCTGCATCGACCCGTGCGGTTGGCCGATCTGCGCGGCGATATGGACCGTGCCGCTGATGTCCATCTGATCGCGCTCCTGCCCGCCCCAGCCGTGATGGGCCGCAACCTGTGCCGAAATGCCGGCGAAAAGAAGGCTGCCGGCTCCCAAGACTGCGATTTTTCTGTGCATAGCTGACTCCTGATCTGTTTGAAGGTCATTCGGCGAATCGCATTTCAGAATTGAGCGTTTCGCGAAAGTCAATACTTATTCTACATTAATTGTCACAAAGAGCTTTCGTAAATCAATGCCCCGTCTGCGTCGAAGTGCTCTGGCGAGTAGCGATCCGCTTGTGGCGCTTTGGTTGAGTGTCTCACCCGGGGCTCTTGCCGCGGGCTGCCAGACGCGATTCAGCCCTACCGTTGCGATCGTGGCAGACTAACAGTAGATGCACCACTTCGGGCCTGCTGCAATCGACATGGGGAATGCGAAATGCAAAGTAGAAATGGACCCCACTCCTTCCAATTCGTTCGACTGGGGCCGCTAATGGTGAACCCGGACGCGGACCGGGATGCAGGCGGCCAAGGACGATCTGGCAGCCTGGCTTCCCGTCGAGAACGCTCCCGAATGACGACTTTGAAGAGAGCGTCGCAAATCGCGGTATGGGTCGGCTTGGGCATCGCGTCGGCAGCCCACGCTCAGACCATTGCGGACCCCGAAACGCCGAACATCATCGTCTATCTGTCCGACGATATCGGGGTGGAAGCGTTCGGCAGCTATGGGGGAACGTCTTACGAGACCCCAAACATCGACCGGCTCGCCGCAGAGGGTATTCGTTTTACCCGGGCCTACTCGATGCCCTTGTGCACGCCCACCCGCGTTGCGCTCCTGACCGGCAAGTACAACTTCCGCAATTACGATGACTTCGCGTATCTGCATACGGCCGAGCGCACCATCGCAAACTACCTGCAGGCGGCCGGCTATGCGACGGCGATTGCCGGCAAATGGCAACTGGGCGGCAGCTTTCAGACGCCCCACCTGTTCGGTTTCGACGAATACCTGTTGTGGCAGCTCGATGCACCCGACTACTGGACGCGGTACAAGAATCCGGTCGTGACCCGCAACGGTGAGTCGACCCGCAGTCGAGAGGGCGCGTACGGCCCCGATCTGTTCGCGGAGTTCGCCATGGACTTCATGGGGCGACATCGGGATCAGCCATTCTTTCTGGTTTTCATGGACGCGCTCCCCCACGATCCATGGCAGCCAACCCCCGACAGCCCCGAGTACGACACCTTCGATGAAACCAGTGTCAACGATGTCAGGTACTTCGGCGACAATGTCCGCTACCAGGACAAGCTCGTCGGCCGGCTGATTGACGAACTTGACGCGCTGGGTATCCGGGAAAGAACCCTGGTGTTTTTCACCAGTGACAATGGCACCCACTCGCAGGTGACCTCGATGGCACTTCGTGGGCCAGTGCAAGGCGACAAGGGCGGGTCGCTCGATGCGGCCATGCATGTGCCGTTGATTGCGAGCTGGCCGGGGACCGTCGCGCCCGGACAGGTGCGCGATGACCTCGTGGACGTTACCGATTTGTTTGCGACGATCTTCGACGCGGGAGGTGTGCGGATCGACAACGTCCGATACGACGGTGTCAGCCTCTATCCCACTCTGACGCAGGCAATGCCGTCCCCCCGTGAGTGGATCTTCGTCGACTATTACCGGAGCCGATCGCCGGGTCCCGACACGGTACGGGGTGGCTTTGGCACCCCATTCCGCCTCGTGCACGATGGACGGTACAAGCTCTATCCCGACGGGCGATTCTTCGATTTCATCGCGGACCCGCGCGAGGAACATCCGCTGTCGGAGGACGGGCTTTCTCCAGATGCCCGCCGCGCCCACGAGGCACTCACGGAGGTCATGACGCGGATGGAAGCGGAGGTCGGACTCTGGGACTCGCGCCGAGATGACTCTCCACAGCAATTGGTGCCGCCGCCCTGAACGACGGCCAATGGGGGCCGCTAGTCCGGCCGCGTATAACGCTGCGCAACCTCCGGATCGCACTCTCCATATTCAATCAGCGTCGCGTCGTTGAGGTCTCTTCAGGCGTCGCCCAGGGGTCGATCACATCGATCTCCATATCGGCGAAATCGCGAACGTTGCGCGTTGCCACTGCCAAACGGCGGGATTGCGCGATTGCTGCAATCTGCCCGTCGGCCTGGGAGGTTGGCCGACCGATCCGACGGCGATTCGCGGCAATCCAGGCATAGGCTCGGGCCGCGCTGCTATCGAACGGCAGTATGCGGTCTTCGAACACAGAGCGCATCATCCGCTCGATATCCGAAACCAGCTTATCCCGCCGTCGTCCCTCCGGCATGATGGCGGCGCCATAGCGCAACTCCGCTTCGCCGACCGCAGAGAAGAACAGATTTTCCACGGCATGCTTTGCGGCCCACGAATCGACTGTACGATCAGGAATGCTGCGCATCAATTCAGACACGACGTTTGTGTCCAACAGCACCATCGCGATTGCCTCAATCGAACGTGGGCGGCTCACGGGCCGGTTCGCGTGGCGGCAACTCGAGGTCAACGCCATTCAACGGCCCGAAGTGAGCTCGCATGAGGCTCGCCAGGTCCCTCGAACGTGGCTTGCGCCCGACGGCCTCGCGCAGAATCCGTCGCGCTTCCTCTTCCATGGAACGCCCTTTTCTTGCGGCCCGAATCCGCAACTGCGTCTTCACTTCCTCGTCAAGATTACGGATAGTGATGCTCGCCATTTACTGTCCTCTTTGTCCCGCACTCAATGTACTCAATGCTTTCAATGCAATCAAGTTTATGCCTCCGCCCAGGAACACGCTCAAAGCCGCAGTAACGATGCACCTCTTGTAGGTACAGTTCATGCTGCATCTATCACGCATCGACGCGACACACATGTTCCCTCAAGCCAATGCTATTCTCCGCTGGAGTATCCGCCCGGTTCATGGCGAAATAGCTTCATGGAACGCGACTCTCTTGATTTCGATGTAGTCATCGTCGGTGCCGGTCCGGCGGGCCTCGCCGCTGCGTGCCGCCTGGGTCAACTCGCGGCAAGCCAGGGGAAGGAACTCGACATCTGCCTGGTGGAGAAGGCGGCGGAAGTAGGCGGGCACATCGTCTCGGGCGCCGTCGTCGAGCCGCGGGCGCTGGACGAACTGTTCCCCGACTGGCGAGAGCAGGGGGCGCCGTTATCGACGCCCGTCGAGCGTGACAAATTTTACTGGCTGCCGAACGCCCGCCGGGGTCTGACGGTGCCGCGGCCGCTTATCCCGCGGGTCATGCACAACCGGGGCAACCACATCGCCAGTCTTGGGCGGCTTTGCCAGTGGTTGGGCGAGCAGGCAGTGGACATGGGCTGTCATCTGTTCACTGGTTTCGCCGCGGTCGAAGTGCTCTACGACGACCAGGGCTCCGTGGTTGGTGTGGCGACCGGCGACATGGGTGTAGCGGCGGATGGCTCGGAAAAGCCCGCCTACCAGCCAGGTTATGCACTCAGGGCACCGTACGTGATCTTTGCCGAAGGTTGCCGGGGAAGTCTCGGCAAGGTGCTTGAACGCCGCTTTGATCTGAGGGCGCAGGCCGACCCTCAGCACTACGGGATCGGCTTCAAGGAAGTCTGGAACATCGATCCGGAAAAGCACGCGCCCGGAACGGTGGTGCATACCTTCGGCTGGCCACTGGACAATCGCACCGAGGGCGGGGGCTTTCTCTATCACGCCGAGGGCAACCAGGTTTTTCTCGGATTCGTCATCGCCCTGAATTACGAAAACCCGCATCTTGACCCCTTCGCCGAGTTCCAGCGCTGGAAGCATCATCCCCGCATAAGCGCGGTGCTGGAGGGCGCCGAGCGCGTTTCCTATGGCGCGAGGGCGGTGAACAAGGGCGGATTCCAGTCGCTGCCACGGCTGAGCTTTCCCGGCGGCCTGCTCGTGGGATGCGACGCGGGCTTTCTGAACGGCGCGAAAATCAAGGGCACGCATACGGCAATCAAGACCGGGATGCTGGCGGCGGAGGCGGTGTTCGAGGCGCTGCAGACCGATGAGCAATCCAGACCCCGCGATTTGGCTGCGTATCAGGAGCGGGTTGAAGGCTCCTGGGTGTGGGAGGAATTGCATCGGGCGCGCAACTTCAGCCCCGGATTGCACCGGTTCGGCACCATGTTGGGTGCCGCGCTGGCCTTTGTGGAACACAACGTGCTGATGGGCCGAACGCCATTCACGCTGCACAACCGCAAGCCCGACCACGCGTCTCTTCGAGAGGCCGGCCAGGTTGAGCGGATCGAGTATCCGAGTCCCGACGGGGTGATCTCCTTCGACAGGCTGTCGTCGGTATTCGTTTCCAACACGAATCATGAGGAAGATCAGCCGTGCCACCTGAAGCTGGACGACCCGCGGGTCCCCGTCGAGCACAATCTGCCGAAATTCGACGAACCCGCGCAGCGGTATTGTCCGGCGGGGGTGTACGAGATCGTGGTCGAGGAGTCCGGCGGACCGCAGTTTCAGATCAACGCCCAGAACTGCGTGCACTGCAAGACCTGCGACATCAATGACCCGACGCAGAACATCAACTGGGTGCCGCCGGAGGGGGGAGGGGGACCCAACTACGCGGGCATGTAACGTCCGCTGTCAGCCCGTGGCAAGAGTCCCACGCGGCACCCGTCCGTCGAATGCACGGGGACTATTGCCAGGGGCTGATCAACAGTCAGCCGGCGTCGTAACTCGGCACCGCGGTGCCGATCATGCAGTCCCGGGTGACCAGGCCGGCCAGTTCCTTCTCCGTCAGGTCTTCCGTACCGGCTGGACGCATGGGGACCACGATGTAGCGCAGGTCCGCGGTGCTGTCGTGCACGCGAACCTCGACGTCGTCGGGTATGCGGACGCCGAATTCCGCGAGCACGGCGCGGGGTTCGCGCACGACCCGCGAACGATAGGCGCGCGACTTGTACCACCCCGGGGAGTCGCCGAGAAGCCCGATCGGGTAGCACGAGCAGAGCGTACAGACCAGGACGTTGTGGAGCGTCGGGGCGTTGGCCACGGCGACCACCCGCGTGGGTCCGATGTCCATGCCGAGTTCCCCGGCGGCCTTGTTGACGCTGCGCATGACCCGCGCCGCGAAGGTTTCATCGGTCCAGCAACGGGCGATGAGGCGGGCCCCGTCCGCGGGCGTCCTGGATGCCCAGTAGTCCAGCGCGCGGGCCACGTCTCCGGAGGTGACCACGCGCTTCTCAACGAGCAAGGCTTCGACGGCTGCAGCCATCAGTCGCTCGCGAGACCAGGTCAGGTCTTCGCTGTCGGGCTGCCTGGGGTGCGGGTGGTGGCCGCTCATTGACGACTCCCTGGTTCAAGCCAGTGTTCGTAGATGTCGACCACCAGGGTGTCGCGTGCGCTGCCGGGGTAATTCGGCCAGAGGTCGCGCTGGCGAAACCGGACGCGGTACAGCGGTTCCCGGTCGCCGTCGCGGCCATAGGCCCGCTCCTCGGCGTTGGGAAACGGTCCGGTGATTCGAACCACTTCTCCGGCGTGCCCGCGCGTGTAGTAGGGCGCGCGTGCATGGCCGGGCGGGAAGTGCGCTCGAACCACCACCGTGTCACCATTGCGGTACCGATTCATCACCAGGTCACCCCCACGCCATCGACCGAATTACCGGATCACGATTTCGGTGGCGGATCATGTCGGCCCGCCCCTTTCCCAGCATTGCTCGATCTCGGCCATCTTCGCGCCAAGCTCCGCTTCGCTGAACACGCCTTTCTCGGTGAGTATCGCGGCCATGGACCGGGACCAGCGTTCGTAGTAGCCGAGGCGGTCGTAGTCCGCTGGCGGCAGGTCCTCGATGCCGCGGCGCAATTCATCCACGTTCATGGGCGAGTCCGGGTTGCGAACGAGTAGCTGAACCACCGCCTTGACGCGCTTGTGCCAGGGTTCGTCAGCGACCTCCTCCCGATCGACGGGACCCGCGTCCAGGCCGCCCATGTCGTGATGGCGCCTCACATTTATCACGTGATTAGCTGATTCATCTGAAAAATAGGCAGCAGTATCGCCAGCACGATGGCGAGCACGATGAGCCCCATGAAGATGATGAGCGCCGGCTCCAGAATGCTCAGCATCGTGCTCAGCAGGCTGTCCATTTCGTTTTCCTGGTGGCCGGCGGCGCGTTCCAGCATGGCGTCCAGTTCACCAGACGCCTCGCCGCTGGCAATCAGGTGGATACTCATCGGCGGGAACAGTTTCGATTGGGACAGCGCACGCCCGATGGCGCCGCCCTCCCTGACCCGCACGGTCGCTTCCTCGACCGCGTCCCGCATGGGCAGGTTGGTTATCACCGACCCGCCAATCCGGAGCGCCTCCAGCACGGGTACGCCGCTGGAGGTCAGAATGCTCAGGGTGCGCGTGAAGCGCGCGGTGTCGATGCCGCGGGTCACCCGCCCGAAGACCGGCAGCGTCAGCAACCAGCGGTGGTACCGGCGGCGATTGTCCTCGCGGCTCAGCAGCCGGTTGATCGCGACCGCAACGACGGCGATGCCGGTGAGGACCAGCCACCACCAATTCTGCAGGAAGGAAGACGTTCCAATCAGAATGCGCGTCAGGATCGGCAACGTCTGGCCGGTGTTCTCAAAAACGCCCACCACCTTTGGCACGACGTAGACGAGCATGAGCACCACGATGGCGAGCGCCAGACCGGTCAGGACCGTCGGATAGATCAGCGCGTGACTCACCTTCTGCCGGAGGCTGTGGCGCGATTCGGTGTAGTCGGCCAGCCGCTCCAGCACCGAGTCAAGCTTCCCGGCTTGCTCGCCCGCGGCAACCGTTGCGCGGTACACATGGGGAAATGCGTTGGGGAAGCCCTCGAGACCCGATGCCAGGGTATGCCCCTCCAGCACCTTGGCGCGCACGCCCAACAGGATTGCCTTGATCCTGGGTCGCTCCGACTGCTCGCTCACCGCCAGCAGGGCTTCTTCAAGCGGCAGTCCGGCCCGGACCAGCGTTGCGAGCTGCCGGGTCAGCAGCGCCAGGTCCAGCGCGGATACTCGCCGCACGAGCGCGAAGCGCCGTTGCTGAATCGGGGACCGGCTCTCCACCTCCGTGACCCGAACGGGAAGCAATGACCGTTCGCGCAGATGCTGGCGGATCTGGCGCGGCGTGTCGCCCTCGAGGACCCCTTTCTGTTCCTTGCCCCGCAGGTCCACGGCGACGTATCGATAGGCTCCCATGGCTACTGCAGAGGTCCGGAACTGGAGAACGAACAAGGCCGTTTCAATGAAATACGCGTGGTCGAATGCACGCGGCTATGATAAAAGACCCCGTCATCCGTTGCATTCGCCATGCTTGAAGCCGCACTCAGCGCACTGTTGATCGTATTCGATCCGGCACGACTCGGTATCGTGGCGGTGGGCGTGGCCATCGGCCTGTCGCTGGGCGTGATTCCGGGGTTGAGCGGCATCGTCGGGCTGTCCTTGCTGTTGCCGTTCACGTTCGACATGGACCCGTTCACCGCGCTCGCCTTTCTGGTGGCACTGCAGGCCGTGGTCGCCACGTCGGACACCATCCCGGCCGTATTGTTCGGAGTACCCGGTACGGTCGGCTCCGCCTCGACAATCCTCGACGGTCACCCCATGGCGAAGCAGGGCCTGGCCGCAAGGGCCTTCGGCGCGGCGTTTTCCGCTTCGGTGCTGGGCGGATTGCTGGGCGCGCTGTTTCTGGCCTTCAGTATCCCGCTGCTGCGGCCCTTCATACTGAGTTTCGGTTCGCCGGAGTTGCTCGCCTTCTGCATTTTCGGGCTGTCGCTGATCGGCATTCTCAGCGGCGGAAATCCGCTCAAGGGGCTCGCCGCGGCCGGTGTCGGCCTGATGATCGCAACGGTGGGGGAGGAGCCCAACACCGCGATCGAGCGGTGGACGTTCGGTTCCCTGTACCTGCTCGAAGGCATCCCGCTGGTGCCGTTGGCGCTCGGGCTGTTTGCGCTCCCGGAGATCGCCGACATGGCCATCGCGCGAAAGCGACTGAGCCGGGGCCACGACCTGGCCATGGGCTGGGGCCAGTTGGCCGGTGTCCGGGATACGTTCCGTAATCTGTTCCTCGTGTTTCGCGGCTCGGGAATCGGCAGCGTGCTCGGCGCCGTTCCGGGGATCGGCGCGCCGGTCATTCCATGGATTTCGTACGGGCACGCCATGCGCACCGAGAAAGGCGCCGCGGAGAGTTTCGGCAAGGGCGACGTTCGCGGCGTGATCGCATCGGAGAGTTCCAACAATGCCAAGGAGGGTGGGGCGCTGGTGTCGACGATCGCCTTCGGGGTGCCCGCGACCGCCGCGATGGCATTGCTGCTGGGCGCCTTCCTGATCCATGGCCTTGCTCCCGGGCCCGACATGCTGACATCGAGGCTCGACGTCACCTACACGCTGGTCTGGACCGTTGCGATCGCCAATGTCCTGGGGTGCGCGATCTGTCTCCTGTTCGCCCGGCAGTTCGCCGCCGTTGCCCGGGTCAGGCCCGGGATACTCGCACCCGTGGTGCTCTCGATCACGTTCATCGGCGCCTTCCAGGCCACGCGCCAGTGGGGCGACCTCGTCGCCTTGCTGGGTTTCGGGGTGCTCGGGTGGGTCATGAAGCGGGTCGACTGGCCGCGCCCGCCGCTGCTGTTGGGCCTGGTTCTCGGCGGACTGCTGGAACGCTACATGTTCATCTCCTTCCAGCGCTACGGAGCCGAATGGCTGATGCGGCCGATCGTCGTCGTCGTGCTGTCGATCACGGCCTATAGCCTGCTCAAGCCCGTGGTGGGCGACCTGCTGCGGCGCAGGCGGCAAGCCAGGTCCCGGTTGATCCTCGGTTTCAAGCCCGGCAGTCTCGACGCGGCGGCCGGATTCAATGCGGCGGTGATCCTGTTCTTCGCGGTATCGATCATCGGGTCCTGGAACTGGGATTTCGGCGCGAAGCTCGTACCCCAGGTCGTGGGTTGGCTGGGGTTGTTTCTGGCGGGCTGGCAGCTTGCCTGGACGACTTGCGTGAACGCGCAGGTTGCCGCACCCGGCGATCCGGCGGCCGGTGCGGGGGGCGGTGCGGGGGGCGGGCCCCGCGCTTTCGACGCCCGATCGGACCTGGGCGATCTGGACCCGCACGAGGCCCGTCGGCGCGCCCTGCGTTACTTTGCCTGGTGCCTGTTCATCCTTGTGGCCGCCCTGATCATCGGCCTGCTGCCGGCGATGCTGGTCTTCCTGATCGGTTACCTGCGACTCGAGGGGCGAGAGGGCTGGGCGCCGACGCTATCCGTGGCGCTGGGAACCTGGGCGGCCGCGTACGGCCTGTTTCACCTGCTCCTGAGGGTGCCCTGGCCTACGTCCTGGCTCGGCGACCTGCTGCCCATGCTCCGTTCGAGCGGGTTGACGAACCTGCTATAGCCTGCCCGCAAGCCGACCGCGCGCACTATTGACTCCGCCGTTCAGGGAACATCCCCGGCATCCACCGTGGAGCGAGTGCCGCCGGAAAGCCGATGCGCGACCGTATGGTAAACTGAATTCCATAGAAATGGAGGGCGGCTTGCGGCTGGCGACGGTGGCCAGTGCGCCGGATGCGCCGGTCGCGGCCGGCGCCACGACGCTGGACGGGAAATGGCGGGCGGACCGCGCAAGCCTCAGTGCCTATCCGGGCGGTTTCGACGGGTTTTTTCACGCTGACCTTGTATGGAACATACGTAACTCATTGATTGTACGTCCGCGCAATGTTCCTTCCGAACTGCTTTACTCGCCCCACGAGGAGATGGTTCGCCACAACTGCGACCCGGAAGCCGCGGCCGGTTTTCTGCGTCAGTAACGACCTGCAAGGAGCCCCTGGGCCATCGAAAAGAGGAAAACCAGATGAAAAAGCGCATAGCAACGATGACGGCGGCCCTTGGGGGCCTGCTCGCGACCTCCCTGGCAGGGAGCCAGACCACCGGCCATGCCCAGGAGCAGAAGCTGCCGGGCGAAGGATTCGCGGCCGTCCCGGGTCAAAGGGGTGGACAGGACATGTTCGGGCCCTACGAGGTCGTGCCGAACTGGCCGAAGCCGATGGAGGAAAGCCTGCCCGGACACGAGGGCTGGACCTGGTCGGTCACCATGGACGTCTTCGCCGAGAGCCCGGACCGGGTGTTTCTCGTGCAGAAAGGCGAACTGCCGATCATGGAGCGGCCGCGGGAATCGGTTTGGCTGCCGGAACTCGGACCGGGCTTCCACTACCCCAACTTCCGGCTGCCCATGCGGCAAGCGGGCAGCGGCATCCCCAACGGCGACCAACTGGAGGAGCCGGGTAACGGCAGGCCAGGCATCGACTGGCGCTGGGAACATTGCGTCCTGGTCATTGATCGCGAAGGCAATATCGTCGAGGAATGGACCCAGTGGGACCACCTCTGGTATCGGCCCCACGATGTGGAGATCAGCCCATACGATCCCGAGAAACACGTGTGGATCGTGGACGCGGACGGTCATTTTGTCACCAAGTTCACCAACGACGGCTCCGAAATGGTGCTGATGCTGGGCGAGCCGGGCGTTCCGGGCGACGACGACGAGCATTTCCGCCGCCCGACGTTTCTCGCTTTCATGGACGAGAACACGATGTATCTCGCCGACGGTTACGACAACACGCGCGTCATCAAGTACGACATGGACGGCAATATCCTGGCGCAGTGGGGCGAGCAGGGTGTTCCGCCCGACGAGACGCGTCCGGGTCACTTCAGCAGCGTGCACGGCATTGCGGTCGATCCCACCACCCGGCGGGTTTTCGTCAACGATCGCAACAACGGCCGCGTCCAGGTTTTCGACGAAGACGGCAATTACCTGGACGAGTGGGACTTTTTCACCGGACCTCGCGGGCAACCCATGGACATTCACAGCTTCATCGTGACCAGCGACCAAAAGCTATGGGCAGCCGATCAAGGTACCCACAAGATCCTTGGCTACGACCTGGAAGGGCACTTCCTCTACTCTTGGGGAAGCTGGGGCGAGTACCCCGGCGGGATGTGGGGCGTGCACGGCATGTCGACGGACAACGAGGGCAACTTCTACACGGCCTCGGTGAACAACGGCCGCATTCAGAAGTTCCGGCCCCGACCCGGCGCCAATCCCGCATTCCTGGTGGGCAAGCCCTGGCCCAGCGTCTGGTAGCGCGGGGGAACTCGTCCGCCCGACGAAAACCGCGATCAGTCGTCCAGGAATCGTTCCGCCGCAGGCATTCGCTATATGGCCGTGTCGACAGGCTGCCCTGTACCGAATTCTTTGCCAACCCATAAGCTGCGCCAATAACAGGCGGGCGGTATCGGCATCGCAGCCGAGCCGCTCGGCACGATGCGGCAGGAAACGCAGTGTCTTGCCAGCAGGCCGGCCCGCGGGTAAGGTCGCCGGGTGAACGGGATGAAATACCGGATTGACGCAGCGGGACTGTTGCCACGGGCTTCCATGGAACAAACACGTAACTCCTTGATTTTATGTTGGAGGGCGGTGGTTTGTTCCCTCGCGTCCGCAGGCGGCGGCGCCGGGTTCACTACTTCCATGAAAAAAACCATTTCCCTGTGCGTCAACGCGCCGCTCGCCGGAGCGAAAACTGCTGGCCGCGGCATCGCGTTGGCCGCGCTGGCGGCGTCCCTGTTGCCGGGTGCAACCACGGCCGGCGCACAAGACACAGCCGACTTTTACGCCAGCCGATCGATCACCATCCTCGTCGGCGCTGGTCCGGGCGGCATCACGGATACCTCGGCCCGCATCATCGGCGGATTTCTGGAGGAACTCGTGCCGGGCGGACCGTCCGTCATCGTGCAGAACATGCCCGGCGGCGGCAGCGTGACGATGGCCAATCACATCTATCGTTCCGCCGCCCGGGACGGAACGGTTCTGGGCTACTCCCTGCCCGCGGTCATCGTGGCGCAGCTCATGGAACCCGGTCGCGCCAGGTACGATGGCCGGGAACTGAACTGGATCGGTTCGGCGATCACCTCGACCAATGTCATCACGGTGCTTGCCGGTTCCCCGGCTACGACGGTCAACCAGGCACAGGACGCGGAGATCATCCTGGGCGCGACGGGGCGAGGGTCGCTGCTCTATCAATTGCCGACGATGGCCAGGGAGCTGCTTGGCCTCGATATCAGGATCATCACCGGCTACCAGGGCAGCGCCGAAATCTCCTTGGCGATGGAACGCGGCGAAGTGCACGGCCAGGCCGCCGGCATGGACTATTGGTCGCTCGCCAGGCCGCAGTGGCTGGAGAACGAACGGCTTCACCACCTGATTCGCATCGGTCCCCCGGACCCCCGGGCGCCGGGCACGCCCCACATCACCGACCTGCTTGCCACGGACCGCGAGCGGGCCCTTGCGGGAATGCTGGAAATCGGCCCGAACATGGGTTGGCCCCTGTTCGCCCCTCCGGAGTTGCCGGCCGACCGGGTGGCTGCCTTGCGGTCCGCCTTCGCCGAAATGCTTGAAATCGAGGCATTCGAAGAGGCGATAATGACTTCCATGCGGGCACCGTTGACGCCCAAGGACGGCGCCGAACTGCAGTCCATCGTTGAGGAGTCGCTTGAGACGCCGGAGTCCGTCGTGGCGGAGGCGAAGGAGTTGCTTGGGCTTTAGCTTCCGGCGACGGGCAGGTACCGGTCCAGCCAGTCCTTCACCAGCGTTCTGACCCGTTCGTTGCCCTGGGCGAAGAGGAAGTGGTCGACGTCGGTCAGCAGGTGCAGTTCCGTCGGTTCTCCCGCACGCCTGAACAACTCGATGGATTGCTCCGCCGGGCAAACCGAATCGCGCGCCGCGTGCAAGAGAAGGAGAGGGCGGGGCTCGATGTTGCCGACGACATCGACCGGCCTGAAGTCGAACATGCTCTGGGCTGTTTCGACCGGGAATTGCATCACGGACTTGGTGGCCAGGTGGCCGCGAAGGTGGTCGGGGATCGGCACGATGTCGTAGCGCGACACCATGAGGGATTCACCTGTCCGGTTCAGATGCTCCTTCCCCGCCGCCAGCATCGCGGTGAATTTCTCCCACGCCCCGGCCTGGGCGTGCTGGGCGCGGAACTTGGTTTCACCATTGCCCCAACCGACCGAGGAGATGACGGCTGCCGGGCGCGGGTCCACCCCGGCCGCGTAAAGCGCGACCGCCGCGCCGAAGCTGCTGCCCAGCAGGCCCACCCGGCCCGCATCGACCTCCGGCCGCCCGATAAAGTAGTCCAGCGCGTGGCGCGTGTCCTCGACCTGATCCATGCAGATGATCCGACCGAATTCGCCTTCGCTGTCGCCGCAGCCGCGCATGCTGAAGCGAAGCGTCACATAGCCCCAACCGGTCAGCGTCCGGGCCGGCAAAACCGTGTTGCCGGCGCCATGGTTGCTGCCGAAGCCGTGCAGCACGATGAATCCGGGTCGGGCTTCGCCGGGACGCAGATCGTCGGGGAAATGGATCGCGCCGGAAAGCCGCAACCCGCCTGAGGACTCGAATGTGACCGGTTTCTCCATCGCGGGGATTATCGAATGGTCCGCTGAACCGCCACTTCCGCATTCGATCCGCCGTTACGGATCAGTCGCTCCGTGTAACCCGCAGGACTTCTTCGAGTGTCGTCTCGCCGTCGAGCACCCTGCGAATGCCGTCCTCGCGGATGCTCGGGGCGCTCGTGCGAGCCTGGTTCTCCAGGGCGTGTTCGCCGGCGCCCTCGTGGATCATGGTCCGCATCGCATCGTTGATGACCACGAGTTCGTAAAGGCCCGTGCGCCCCTGGTATCCGAACTCGTTTTCATTGGCACGGTAGAGCGTGGGCGGGTTTCGCGGGTCCGTGCCGAGAAACTGGCATTCGTAGTCGCCCGCGGTGTACGGCATGCGGGTTTCCGGATTCAGCACCCGGACCAGCCGCTGCGCCAGCACGCCGATCAGGCTGGACGAGAGCAGGAAGGGTTCCACGCCCATGTCGCGCAGACGGGTCACCGCGCCCACGGCGGTGTTGGTGTGCAGCGTGGACAGCACCAGGTGGCCGGTCAGGCTGGCCTGCACGGCGATCTCGGCGGTTTCAAGGTCGCGAATCTCCCCGACCATCACCACATCGGGGTCCTGCCGGAGAATGGCCCGAAGCCCCCTGGCGAAGGTCATGTCGACCTTGGTGTTGACCTGGGTCTGGCCGACGCCGTCGATGTAGTACTCGATGGGGTCCTCCACGGTGAGAATGTTGCGGGTCAGGTCGTTGATCCGTTCCAGCGCCGCGTAGAGCGTGGTGGTCTTGCCGGAACCGGTGGGTCCCGTGACCAGCAATATGCCGTGGGGCCTGTGAATGAGTTCGTCCATGCGCCGTTGGTCGCGCCCGGACATGCCCAGGTGCGCCAGGTCCAGGCGTCCGGCCTGTTTGTCGAGCAGGCGCAACACGACCCGCTCGCCGTGCCCGGATGGGATGGTGGAGACTCGCACGTCGACGGCGTGGCCCGCGATCCGCAGCGAGATGCGGCCGTCCTGGGGCAGGCGTTTCTCGGCGATGTCCAGCTTGGCCATGACCTTGACGCGCGAGACCACCAGGGGGGCCACCGCGCGCCGCGACTGCAGGACCTCCTGCAGCACGCCGTCGATCCGGAACCGGATGGCGAGGCGGTTCTCGTAGGGCTCGATATGGATATCCGAGGCGTTCTTCTTCACCGCCTGGGTGAGAACCGCGTTGATGAGCCGGATGATGGGCGCCTCGTCGTCGCTCTCCAGCAGGTCGGAGGGCTCCGGAAGCTGCTGCGCCACCTGGAGCAGGTCGGTCTCGCCATCCAGGCCCTCCATCATGGTCATGGCGGCGCCGCTCTCGTATGCGGCCTGAAGCTGCGTCTCGAACGTCTCCGTATCCACGCCGGAAAAGGCCACCCTGGCGCCGGCGAACCGGCGCACCTCGGCCAGGGATTGGGGAGAAACGCCCGGACGATAAATGACCTGCGGGTCCTCGCCGCGGTGGTATCGCAGCAGCACGCCCTGACGTTTGGCGAACGCGAACGGCAGCATGCGTTCGCGGGTTGCCGTTGCGGCAGCGGTCCCGGGGGGCGCTGCCGCTTGGGGCACGGATCCCGGATCCGGTGCCGAACGTGGCGCGCCGGGCTCTCGTGCGGCGGGCCGGGTTCCCGACGTCGGGGCTACGTGCCGGGCTCCCGTCTCGCGCTGCGCTGGCGAGATTTCCGGCTCAGCCATCGTCTCCGCCGGTCTCGGCGGGTGGCTCGGTAGTCCCGGCGGCCGGCTCCGGCGCCTCGGCGGCCGGTTGCGGAACCGCAGATGCGGGACCCGCAACCGCGGCGGCCGGTCCCGGCACCGCGGTGGCCGGTTCCGGAATCGCAGCGGCCGGCTCCGGCGCCTCGGCGCGTTCGGATTCCGGCAGGATCGGCCGCTGCGCGTCGCCAATCAATTGCACGGCCCGCTCCGCCTGCTGGAGCTGCAGGTCGCGGATGTAGCGGTACTTGGCGTCGGTCTGGAACGCGGCTTGCGCGCTGTCGCGCAGGATGGTCGGGCGAATGAAGACCATCAGGTTGGTCTTTTCCAGTTCCGTGGACTGGGAACGGAACAGCGCGCCGACGCCGGGTATGCGCCCAAGCAAGGGAACCCGCTGCTCCACCTCTCGCAACTGGTCGTCGATCAGCCCGCCCAGCACCAGTATCTGGCCGTCATCCACGAACACAGTGGTGGAAATGATGCGCTGGTCGGTGACCAGGTCCACCGCGCCCTGAACGCCTTGGCTGAGGCTGGATGTTTCCTGCTCGATCAGCAGCTTCACCCCGGAACCCTCGTTGATCTGCGGTGTGATCGTCAATGTCGTGCCGACCGGCGTGCGATTGATGGTCTGGAAGGGGTTGAGCACGCCGGCCCCTCCCGTGGCGCCCGTGGCCCCGGAGTATTGTCCCGTGAGGAAGGGCACCTCGCTGCCGACGGAGATGGAGGCTTCCTCGTTGTCCAGGGTGACGATGGTGGGTGTGGCGATGATGTTGGTGGAGGCGTCGCCCGCCAGCGCCGTGAGCACCGCCGCCCAGCTCGCGCCATCCTCCCGGATGCGCCCCACCGCCGTCACCAGGCCCTCCAGGCTCCCCGCCAGCGCCGCCGCGCCGCCGCCTTCGCCGGCCGCGGCCGCGGCGCCAAGCTGCGCGATGCCCGGCGCCGTGGAAGGGAAGTTGGTGCCGCCGATCGGGCTGTCGGACCGCGCGCCTTGCAAGCCCCAGGTCACGCCGAGCTCGTTCGCCCGTTCTTCCGTGATCTCGACGATGATGGCGTCCACCTGCACCTGCGCCCGGCGGATGTCCAGCCGGTCGATGACCGCGTTCATGTCCTGGAGGACGCGTGCCGGCGCGTTCATGACGAGGGAATTCGTGCCGGCATCGGACCAGATGCTGACGCCCTCGGCGCCGGTCGACGCACCGCCGTCGGCGCCGGTCGCCGCGGCGGCGCCGAACTGCGTCTGCAGACTCGCGGCCAGTTCCTCCGCGTCGGCGTAGTTCAGGTAGCGGACCCGGGTCTCGCCGCCCGCGCCCGAAGGCGTGTCCAGGTGAGCGATCAGGGCCCGCGAGCGCAGCCGCTGGTTGGCCGGGCCGCCGAGCAGCACGCTGTTCGTGCGCCCGTCCGCCGCCAGTTGCAACGGCGGCAAGCCTTCCGCGGCGGATGCCTGGCTCAGTCCCGTTAGCAGCGTGACGACCTCGCCCGCTGACGCGTTCTCCAGCCGGATCACTTCGATCTCCTCGTCGGAGGCCCGGTCCATCCGCCCGATGATGTCCAGCATGCGGTTCACGTTCGCGGCGCGGTCGACCACGATGAGCGTGTTGGACCCGGGATGCGCCGCCAGGTGCCCGTATTGTGGAATCAGGGGCCGCAGGATCGGCACGAGCTGCGCGGCGCCGACATTCTCCAGTTGCGCCACCTGCGTGACGATGAGATCGCCCTCCGCGTCCCCGGCGGCGCCGGGATGCACCCTGGCCGTGGCGTCGGGCACGATCCGCACCAGACCGTCTCGCTCCACGGCGACGAATCCGTGAACCGACAGTGTGGCCAGAAAAGCCTGGTAGAACGCGTCGGGCGACATCGGCGAATAGGACAGGAAGGTGACCTGCCCGGTGACGCGGGGGTCCACGAGGAAGTTCCGGCCGGTGACCTCGCCCACCGCTTCGACCACCTGGCGCAGATCGGCCTCCCGGTAGTTGGGCATGATCTGGGGGCCGGGCTCCTGGGCGCGGGCGGGTGCGGCGGCCAGCAGCGCGGCGGCCAGCAGCGCTGCTCGCAGCAAGGCCAGGACCGGAAGCGGGGACGGGAGCGCTTTGGCGGCGTGGCGCAAGCCGGCCGGGCGCGGGCGGCGCCGACCGTGCCCACCCTTTGCTATGAACGGAAATGCCGTTGTCATGGTGCTTTCCCGCGAGAGGCCGCCACTGAAAACGCCGACGGCGTCCAAACCAGCCGACAAGGCGCAATTGTACCCTACGTGTTGTCGAAGGCGGTCTTCGGGGGCAGGAGCGAGAAGCAGGAAACGCCGCGGTCGAAGCGCAAGCGCGGCCAGCAGCGCGGTGTGGCCGGCCACGGGCGCGCCCAGCGGCCAACGCTGGAGGAGAAGGAGGAACGGCGGGAGCCGCCGCAACACGCGCGTGTTCCTGTTTGCGCCAAGCCCCATGTCGCCAACGGCGGGCGTTGCTCGTCCGTCATCGAGACCGCGGTCAAGGCCCATGTCCGCAGGATCGTGCGCCCACGCTACCGCCGGGGTTGCGATTGCCTGTCCTCGCCTTTGCAAGCGATCGCGCCTCCGCCGGCGCGGCTGTTCCCCAAGCGGGCAAAGTGATCGGAGGTGCCGGGGGCATCCGCGACATCCGGAACCGCCTCGATGCCTCCCGCGCGGTCTTTGCTCATATGATTCGCGTCCGCGTACGGACCGTGGAGGGCTGGGAACAGGGCAGGTCGCGTCCGCCCGACTCCGCCGCTGCACTGATCCTCATGGCGCAGAAATATCCCGACACGTTCGAGCGTTTGGCCTCCCTGTAAGTGTCAAGGGCGGCAGGAACATTTACTGGCGCGCTGGCGGGGCGGTCCCGGTCGCACTTGGTGCCTCTTGCGCGTGGCGGCATTTAAGCGCGGAACGCGATGCTGCTGCGCACGCATCATGCGTGTGTGTTGACACGTCAGGCCAGGACTTTAGGGAAATACCTCACATGGGGCACGCCTTTGAAGTCAACATCCTGGGTCCACAATGTCGCCCCGGTTAGTCGCGCCGTGGCCAGGATGATGCCGTCGGCCATCGCCAGGCCACTTCCGTGTGCGAGCCGCGCCGCCTCAAGGGCAAGCGCGGACGACAGTGGAATCTCCCGGCCGCGGCTCATCAAGGCAGCGGCACGAAGCGCATCGTCCTCACCGCGCCGGCGCAGCACCACTCGGAAGACTTCGTAGACACTCACGGTCGGCACCACCAGTCGGCTCGCATCCGAAAGCGGGTCGGCAAACATGCCGGCGTTGGGCCCATCGGTGAAGAATTCGATCCAGCCGGAGGAATCGACCAGGTTGAGCGGGTTCGCGGACATGGTCAGAGTTCACGATCCGGCTCGCGTTCGAATCGCGGGTCCATGCCGGCGAGGAATCCCCTCATCTCGTCAATCTCTCGCACCGGCACTAGTTCGATGCGGTCCCCGTAGGGTACGACCTGGAGGCGCTGGCCGGGCCGGATTCCAAGAGACTCGCGCACCGTTTTGGGAATGACCACTTGGTATTTGGGAGACACTTTGACCTGCTGCATGGTGCTCGCCATCGATCAAGAAAACGTAATACGGTGCGCCGTGTAAGGCGCTATCCCCCAGCGGGTTGCGAAGCCCGCCCGGCAACTGTCGCTCCAGCCGGAAGCAGTCGGAGCGGATGATGGAGGTAACGACATCGTTTGAAGCACTCCGACGTAACGGGCTGCCTTGGGCAGCCTAGCAACCATGCGGGCCGCAACGCGAGTGAACGCCGAGCAGGCCTCGAAACCTTCAACGTGGAAGCCGACCCGCCCGTATTACGGGGAAGGCTGCCACCCGCCCGGGAAGCGAGCGATACGAACACCGGCGGGTTCCACCGGGGTAATGGCGGCGGCACGCATGGAAGAGGGGGATGGAGGCAACACGGGAAGCCCCGGCGGTGGCGTGGCACGCGCCAAACCGACAACCCGCGAGGGATGGGTCGGGCCGTTCGGGGTGGCGGAGAGGCCCGTAGTACCGTTGAAGCCGGGTAATGCCGGTGGAGGGAAGGGGCCTCGGTTCGAGAACAGCGTCGAAAGGAGGAAGGGACATGGGGACTGGCGAGAGCCTATCCGACCCTGAAAAGGTCCGGAGACTCCAGACGGCGCTACATGCGAAAGCGAAGGAATCTCCAGACTTCCGGTTCTACTCGCTCAGCGACAAGGTGTGGCGCGCCGACGTGATGGCCGTCGCCTGGCGGGAGGTTCGCCGTAACGGCGGGGCCGCCGGGGTGGACGGTCAGACGGTAGCGGACATTGAGGCGTACGGCGTGGACCGATGGCTTGGGGAACTGGCGCGGGACCTGAAAGCGGGAACCTACCGGCCCGAGGCGGTTCGGCAGGTACTCATTCCAAAGAAGCAACGTGGGAAGTTCCGGCCCTTGGGCATTCCCTGCATACGGGACAGGTTGGCGCAGACGGCGGCGGTACTTGTACTGTCGCCGATCTTCGAGGCCGACCTGCAACCGGAGCAATACGCCTACCGGCCGGGCCGGAGCGCGAAAGACGCTGTCAATCGCGTGCACCGGCTGCTGAACACGGGCCACCGCGAGGTGGTTGACGCGGATCTATCGGACTACTTCGGTCAGATACCGCACGCGGAACTGCTCAAGTCCGTTGCCCGGCGCGTAAGCGACGGGCGGCTGCTGGGGTGGATCAAGGCGTGGCTGGAAATGCCGGTCGAAGAGGACGACGGCAAGGGCGGCAAACGCCGCACGAACCGGGCGCGGAAGGAGCGCAAGGGAACCCCACAGGGTTCCCCTATCTCCCCGATTTTGTCCAGCATCTACATGCGTCGCTTCATACTGAGCTGGAAGGTGCTGGGCTATGCCCGGCGCTTCAAGGCTGAAATCGTCAACTATGCCGATGACTTCGTGGTGCTCGGCAAGGCGCCGTCGGCGGAGATGCTGGCGGCGGTCGAGACACTCATCGAACGTTTGAAGCTGACGGTCAACGCGGAGAAGACCCGATGCTGCCGGGTGCCAGAGGAGCCAATCGAGTTCCTTGGCTACCGGATTGGACGCAACTACCGCCCGAAGACGGGCCGGGCCTACATCGGCACGCGCCCAAGCAAGGCGAGCGTCCAGAGCATCTGCCGTCGGATTAGCGAGCTAACGGCGGCTCGGTATTCGGTGATGGACCGCGAGGCGATGGTAACGCGCCTCAACCGGGTACTGCTCGGTTGGGCGAACTACTACGCGCTGGGACAGGTCAGCCCGGCTTACCGCGCCATCGACCGGCACGCGGCCCGGCGGCTACGCCAATGGCTGTGCTGCAAGCACAAGGTGAGGTCCGGAAAACTGGTGCGCTTCCCGGACCAGAGGCTGTTCAATGACATGCGCCTCACTCGCCTTGCTCCGCGAACGGGCAGCCTTCCGTGGGCGAAGGCATGATCTCGTCCGAGAGCCGTGTGCGGGAAATCCGCACGCACGGTTCGATGAGCGGGGACTGGAAACGTGACCAAGGGAGCCGGACTGAGGCCCGTAGCGAAAGCGACGGAACCACCACCGGACCCTAACGTTGGCGCGCCAGTCCTCGACTCTACACTCTAACATGAACGTACAGAGGACGCGCTCGACCCAAGTCCGGGAATCGAGCCCACCAGCAATAAGAACGAGGTTGATCGCCAACCAAATTGAGTGGGTCGTACTCGGGTGACCCGTTCAACGACTCCTCTATGGGGGTAACGCCGGATTTCCCTTGCCAATCAGTTCTTGGCGAATCGCGTTGCCATAGGGCCAGAGCTTGTCCGGATTTCCAACATAGATGCCAATCCGCTCGCCGGTGCCCGTCAGGCGAACGCGCCAGGGCGGTCGCCGGTCACTGCCCCGCATCGCGGTCCGGCGCCGGCATCGCACGGAGCCGCTCAGACAAACCGCATCGAGAAATCCACCGCGCGGACGTGCTTGGTGAGCGCGCCGACGGAAATGTAGTCCACACCTGTGCGGGCCGTGTCCTGGATGCCGTCCAGGCCAACGCCGCCGGAGGCTTCAAGCGACACTTTGGGGCCGTCGCTGGCGTCGCGAACCTTCACGGCCTGCCTAATCTCATCCAGGCCAAAATTGTCGAGCAGCACGCGGTCGACTCCGCACGTCAGTGCCTCGCGCAACTCGCCGAGGTTTTCCACCTCGACTTCAAGCAACACCGAGGGTGCGCTTTGCCGGGCGGCTTCCACGGCGTGGCGCAGTCCACCCGCCGCGGCGACATGGTTTTCCTTGATGAGAATGGCGTCGTAAAGGCCATGGCGGTGATTGTGGGCGCCGCCGCAACGCACGGCGTATTTCTGGGCGTCGCGGAGACCGGGGATGGTTTTTCGGGTGTCCAGGATCGTGGCGCCGGTGCCCGCCACCGCGTCCACATAGCGCCGCGCCACAGTCGCCGTGGCCGACAGGGTCTGGAGGAAGTTCAGCGCGGTCCGCTCGCCGGTCAGCAGAGCCCTGGCGGGTCCCCGCAGGCGGCAGACGCCGGCTCCCGGCGCCACGGCGTGACCATCCGAGAAGTGCCACCGCACCGCCACGTTCGTGTCAAGCTGCCGGAAAACCTCGGCAAACCAGGCGGTACCGCAGAGTATGCAACTCTCCAGCGCGCTCACGCGTGCTTGGGCGGCAACATCCGCGGGGATCAGTTCGGCTGTCAGGTCGCCATCGCCGATGTCCTCACGAAGCGCTTCGGCCACGGCCTTCGAAACAGCATCGGCGGACATGGGAGGGAAGGTCATGGGGAAATGGGCAGGACTGTCATGACGGCAGTTTAACGCGGAACATGAACAAGCCCGGAAAGGCGGTGCGCCTCTCCGGGCTTCAAAACGTTGTCGGCTAACTGGTCAGATGAAAAAGCCCTGGTGCCCCATGCCAACCATGCTCATCAGCATTGGGATGGACAGCAAGGTGTTGGTGCGTGAGGCGAGGAATGCCACCCGGCGCGCCTTCGCGATCTCGTCGGCAGACGCTTCCACGATGCCGAGAATCTTCTTCTGATTCGGCCAGATCAGCACCCACACATTGAACAGCATGATCGTGCCGAGCCATGCGCCGACTCCGATTACAAGCGAGGTTCCACGAAGCAGGAAGGCATCGACGAGTATTCCGAGATGCAGCAGATAGGCGGCGCCGGAGAGCCACGTGACCACCGCGCCCCAGCGGAACCACCACAGCGCTCGGGGCGCGACGTACCTGGTGATGCCCGCGCCACCCGGACCGCCATCGTCGGAGGCAGCCTCCGCCAGCGCCGGAACCTGGACGAAATTGAAATAGTAGAGCAAGCCGATCCAGGTGATGCCGGCAAGTACGTGGATCCAGACCAGGAAACTCGCCGTGTTGAAGTCGACGCCCATGGTGATGAGACCGATCACGATGGCGAGAATGACGCCGGCGCCGATGGTTCCGTTAACAGTGTTCAGGGGGTTCATGTGTGGACTTCCTCTCCGAAATCTTGTGCGTGGAGTTGTTCTGACCCGATCAGCCCTGCTGGGTCGAGTCGTTGTTTGCGAACTTGAAGAATAGGTTAGGGACCCGCATTATTCAATTACCAGCCCGCCTCGCCGTCGGCGATCCTTCCCGGAGGACCGATGGCTGCGGGTCGCTTGTCAACGGAGGCCTACGTAAGTTATGGACGTCAACGAAAGAATCGAGAGCCAACTGCGCAGCCATCCGGTGCTGCTGTACATGAAGGGAAGCCCGGACTTTCCCCAGTGCGGGTTCTCCGCGCAAACCGTGGCTGCGCTGCGGGCCGTGGGCAAGCCGTTCGCCTTCGTCAATATCTTTGAGGATCCGGAGATTCGCGAGGGGTTGAAGACCTATTCCAACTGGCCCACGTATCCCCAGCTCTACGTCAACGGCGAGCTGATCGGCGGCTGCGACATCGCGCTGGAGATGTACCATTCCGGCGAGCTCAAGACCGTGATCGAGTCTGCTGCGCCGGCGCCGGAGGGCACCTCGGATTGAGGGCCGGTGGGGCAATTCGGCATCGCGGGCACGGTGCATTGCCCCGCGATAAACGGACTGCGGAGAATACCCTGGCGCAAATGCGATTTCATGATATGGACTCTTGTCATGTGTATAATTCTCTGAACTATACACATCAGAGGCTGGCATGCGTACCAATATCGAAATCGACGACCGTCTTATGGCGGAGGCGTTGACGGCAGGCAGATTCAGAACCAAGAAGGCTGCGGTGGAGGAGGGATTGCGCCTGCTGGTCCGCACGCGGAGCCAGGCGCGTATCCGGCAGTTGCGGGGAAAATTGCGCTGGGAAGGCTCTCTTGACGAAATGCGGCGCGACCGGTGATTGTTGTCGATTCCTCCGTTTGGATCGGCTACTTTAATGGTAAGGAGACTCGGGAAACCCTATTGCTCGACGGCATTCTCGGCATTGAACCTGTCGTGATTGGCGATCTGATCCTCACGGAAGTCCTGCAGGGGTTTCGTTCCGACCGCGACGTCCGCAGAGCGCTTGAGGCGATGAATACGCTTGTATTCGAGCCCATGGTGGGCCGCGACATCGCGCTGGCCAGCGCCCAAAACTATCGCGCGCTTCGCGCCAGGGGCGTTACGGTACGCAAGACCATCGACATGCTTATCGCGACCTATTGCATGGAGAACGGGCACGCCCTGCTTCATTCCGACAGGGACTTCGAGCCGATTCAGCGATATTTGGGCCTGGAAACGCTCTAGCAGACTATCCGGTCCTCGTATACGGGCCTGAACCGGTTCACGATCTCGCAGAACAACTGCGCCGTCATGTCGGCGTCGTAGACGGCCGAATGCGCCTGGCTTGCGTCCCACTCCATTCCCGCCGCGGCAACGGCGCGGCTGAGCACGGTCTGACCCAGGGCGACCCCGGCCAGTGTTGCGGTATCGAAGCTTGAGAACGGGTGGAAGGGATTGCGCTTGATCTTGTTTCGCTCCGCCACCGCATGGACGAACTGGAGGTCGAAGAACGAATTGTGGCCGACAAGCACGGCGCGGTTGCACTTCTGCGCCTTGATTTCCCTGCGGACCAGTTCGAATACCTTTTTCAGCGCTTCGTTCTCGTCCACGGCAAGGCGCAGCGGATGGAACGGGTCGATACCGGTGACTTCAAGGGAGGCCGGGTCCAGGCGGGCGCCGGGAAACGGCTTGACGTGAAAGCGAACAGACTCGCCCGGATGCAACAGGCCGTCGTCGTCGAGCCGCAGCAGGATCGCGGCGATCTCGAGCAGCGCATCGGTCGCCGGATTGAACCCGCCGGTTTCCACATCCACGACCACCGGCAGGAAGCCGCGAAACCGGCCGGCGATGCCCGGGGATGGAGTTGCAGCCTCGCCGGCTGCCTGGTTCGCTGTGCTCACGACAGGTCTGCGCCAGATACGGCGTTATAAGGTTGATGGAGCACTAGTACGGTGCGTAGCACTCCACGGGAATGAACTCGTAACCTTCCGTGTAGAGCTTTTTCCAGACCATCTCCCATGGTTCCGTCAGATAACCCGGGTCCACGATGACCATCTCCATCTCCACCATGGGCCCCTGGGTCGGGTCGTCCAGACGGCGATAGGTCTCAACCGTGGTCGCCTGGTCGCTCAGCCGGTGACCGGGCGTGCCGGTGGGGTTCGCCGGAAGGTGGGTCGACTCGATGACCAGCGTGTCGCCCTCGTAGCGTGCCACGGACTGGCCAAGAGGGCGGTACTCGTCGGTGATGTCCCTGTCGTCGAAATAGATCGTGCGCACACCCCCATACTCCTCGTATGAGATCACGACATGGTCGTCATACTGTTCGATGCGCACGGGATGCGGGGTGAAACCGGCCTGACGAATGAGGCCCGGATCTTCGCAGGCGACTTGCGGATCGTTGATCGGGTCCCACTCCGCCTGCAGCGCCGCGCCAGCCTCGTTGAATGGGGGCAGACGGTGATTGCGGAATCCCGGGCCGTCGCGTCCGCGGGTCCAGGCGCCCGTCAGGTTCGGGCGCCCGTCAGCCAGATGCAATGGGATGGACACGTTCTCGCCCGCGGCAACCTCGGTCGGAGCACCGCTCATTGACGGGGTTCGGAGGACTGCAAGCGAATCGGAATCGAGGACCTCGACGTGTTCCATCGAGATCATCAGCTTGCCGTCGCGGCCGGCGTTGCCGGCAATGCGCACGAGTTCGCCCGGCTGGATCGTATCGGCGGACCACCCGGCCCTGCGCAGGCTCGTCGCGGCGCTGCCCTCGGCCATCCACTCGGCCTGCTCCCCGCCCTCGTTCTCGACCGACATGAAGATGATCACGTGCGGATTCCTGAATACGTATCGACTGACGACGCCTTCGCGAACGATTTCGTCGGTCGTGAACGATGCCGCGAACGAATGGTGGGCTGAAGCGTGACCGCCCGCGAGAATCAGGGCGAATGCAGGTAGAGGAACACTGAGTTTCACGACGACTCCGTCGGAATGGCTGTAACCGCGGGCGATCTTAACATGCGAGCGGCGCGGCCTTTTGGGGCCCGCGGAGTCATGGCAAAGGCAGTTTGTAAGCGTCCCGATACCCGGTACTACGATGTCACCTTGTGCTTGTAGTCGCACAGATCCGCGATGACGCATCGATGGCACTCCGGTTTGCGCGCCTTGCACACGTAACGCCCGTGCAGGATCAGCCAGTGATGGGCGTTTTTCCTGAACTCCGGGGGCGTGACGCGCACCAGTCTGTCTTCGACCGCACGCACGTTCTTCCCGGGCGCGAGCCCCGTCCTGTTGGACAGGCGAAAAATGTGGGTGTCCACGGCAATCGTCGGTTGACCGAAGGCGGTGTTGAGGATGACATTGGCCGTCTTTCTGCCCACCCCGGGCAGGGCTTCCAGCGTTTCGCGTTTCGTCGGGACGGCACCGCCGTGTTCCTCCACCAGGATGGCGCAGGTGCGGTGGATGTTCTTTGCCTTGTTGTTGAACAGCCCGATGCTCTTGATGTGCTCCCGCAGCCCGGCTTCGCCCAGCGCGAGGATGGCCTCGGGCGTGTTGGCGGCTTTGAACAGGGGTCCCGTGGCCTTGTTGACGCCAATGTCGGTCGCCTGAGCGGAGAGCACCACCGCCACAAGCAACTCGAACGGTGAGCGGTAGTTCAGTTCCGTGGTGGGTTCCGGCATTCCGGCGGCCAGCCGCTCGTAAATCTGACGGCGCTTCGCCGCGTTCACGTGCGGGCTTCCGCTTCTGCCTTTTGGACCGTGGCGTTCGTGTCCCGCGTGGTAAGCCAATTGCGCAGGGCGATCAGCGCAGCGAGCCCGAAGAAGGCGCCCGGGGGCAGGATTGCCGCAAGCATCCCGTCATGGGGCAGGTTCAGGTAAACGCCGCGGGCCGCATCCCCCAGCAGAAATTCCATGCCGGAGAACAAGGTGCCGAATCCGACGATCTCCCGCAGTCCGCCCAGCAGAACCAGTGCCGCGGCGAAGCCCAGGCCCGTTGCCAGGCCCGACAGGGCCGCCTGGTCGATTCGGCGGCGGCTGGCGACCGATTCCGCCTGCGCCAGGATGGCGCAGTTGGTGATGATGAGGGGGATGAACAATCCGAGTACCCGGTACAGGTCGTGGAAGAACGCGTTGGTCAGCATGTCCACCGTGGTGACCAGCGAAGCGATGATGAGCACGAAGACCACGATGCGAATGCTCGGCACCAGGGACCCGCGAATCAGGGAAACCACGGTATTGGTTGCGATCAGCACGAGGGTGGTCGCGATCCCCAGGGCAAGCCCGTTGACCAGCGTCGTGGTGATGGCCAGCAGCGGGCAGAGCCCGAGCAATTGCACGAACGCAGCATTATTGCGCCAGAAACCGTCCATGAACAGATTTCCTGCGCCATTCATGGAAGAAGCGCTCCTGCAGGTTCAGATTCTGTTTCAACACGCTCGATAGCTGCGGCGCGCTCGAACAGTTCAGCCTGGTGTTCATCGAAGTAAACGAGCACATCGCGCACGGCCTGAACCACGGCCCGGGGCGTCACCGTTGCGCCGGTGAAGGCGTCGAAACGGCCGCCGTCGGGGACTACGGCCCACTGGGAGAGCGGCGGATCTGACAGGCTGGTTCCGTCGAATCCTGTGATCCAGTCGGAAATCGAAAGCTCGATCTGGTCGCCCAGCCCGGGCGTCTCCCGGTGAGCGGTAACGCGCACGCCCTGGACCACGCCCGCGGCATCGAGTCCGACCAGGAGGTCGATGCGGCCGTTGTAGCCGCGCGGAGCGACTGCGGCGAAGATCGCCGCTGACGGCTGACCTTCCCGTGTCGCCAGGAAGACCTGCACGGGCTCCGGTGTGCCCAACAGGTCGGGATCGATGGCCCAGACCTGCGTCTGAACCAGGTCGTTGTCGTAAAGGTCGGGGTTCAGCACTTCGTGAAGCGACTGCATCAGGCGTTCGGCGATATTTCGCTCGATCCGCTCGGCACTGATTTCGTGGCTTACGGAGATCAGACCGGCCGCGCACACGGCGATCGCGGCAACCACCAGGATGGCGCGCAGGAGCTTTGCTTCGCTATCGGCCATAGATTCTCGGTCGAGTGTAGCGGTCCAGCAGGGGAACCGTTGCGTTCATCAGCAGCACGGCGAATGCGACCCCGTCCGGATAGCCGCCCCAGGTACGGATCGCGTACGTGAGTATGCCAATCCCCGCGCCGTAAATCAGCCGGCCGCGGTTGGTCGTCGCCGCGGAGACGGGATCGGTGGCAATGAAGAAGGCGCCCAGCAGACTTGCGCCGCTGAACAGATGAAAACTCGCCGACGCGTAAAGGCTGGCGTCGAATGCGTGGAATACCGCCGCGGCGACCATCATGGCCGCCAGCATCGATACCGGGATGTGCCAGCGAATGATTCCGCGAAACAGCAGATAAAACCCGCCGATGGCGATCAGGCCGTTGACCCATTCCCAACCCTGGCCGCCCATGCCGCCGAACAGGGGACCGGACTGCACTTCCGCCACCGTCTGCATGCTGGTCAGCCCTTCCCGCACCAGGTCCAGCGGTGTGGCCTGGGTGACCGCGTCGATGTCCAGCGCCTGGGGCAGCGAGCCCGTCAGGGCGAAGCGCAGGCTGTCCCACGCGCCGATCGACTGCAAGCCCAGGTCCGCCCCTCGCGGCGGCAGCCAGTAGGTCATTTCCACGGGGAATGAAATCAACAGGATCGCGTAACCCACCATGGCGGGATTGAACAGGTTCGATCCCATGCCGCCATACAGGTGTTTGGCCAGAACGATGGCCGTAACCGCGCCGATGACCGGGACCCACCACGGCGCCAGGGGCGGGATCGCGAAGGCCAGCAGCACCGCCGTGACCGTCGCCGTACCGTCCAGCAGAGCGGGTCTGATGGGTCTGCCTCGCAGTCGAAGCATGAGCGCTTCCGAGCCCAGCGCGGCCAGCGTGGCGATCAGCGCGTTGATGCAGATCCCCCAGCCGAAGAACCACACATGGGCCAGTGCGGCGGGCACCAGCGCGTAGATCACGTGACGCATCACCTTCGGCACGCTGGTGGTGGGCCGGGCGTGGGGCGGCGGCTTCAGTTCGAATTTCATCAGTGGGTCGTCTTGCTCGAGTCGCGGCGCCTGCTCGCCCGCGTCACGGCGGCTTCGATCATGGCTCGCCTGTCCCGGCTGCCGATCTTCTCGATCAGATCGTCCTGTCGGCGGTCGCTGTGCTCGGCCTGGGCTGCCAGTCGACGCAGCTTGCGCCGGTGACGTTCCTGCGCCAGATCCGCCATCGAGGCCCGGGCCGCGGCGGCCGCTGCGGCCCGCTTCGCCTCCCGGAAGCGTTCGGTCAGTGCAATCTGGCTGGGGCAGACCACGTCGCAGCATCCGCATTCGATGCAGTCGTTCAGGCCCAGGGCGTCGAGCCGGTCGAACTCCTGCACGCCGGATGCGCGCAGGAGTTCCTGGGGCAGCAATCGCGGCGGACAGACATCGGCGCAGTCGCCGCAACGGATGCACGGCCATTCTTCGGGGGATTCCCGGACCTCGTCCGCATGAGCCGCGAGGACGCAGTTGCCCGCCTTGGTGACGGGCAAATCGTCGCTGGGCAGCGCGTACCCCATCATGTTGCCGCCGAGGATCAGCAGCGCCACCTCGCCCCGGTAGCCGCCGCAGAATTCGATCAGGTCGCGAATCGGCGTCCCGATGGGCACCTCCACGTTGGTCGCGCCGGCGACGCCGTGGCCGGTGACGGTGACGATCCGGCTGGTCAGGGGTTCGCCCTGCCGTATGAGTCGGTCCAGCGCCCGGACCGTGCCGACGTTCTGGCAGATGCACCGGCTCGCCAGGGGGTAACTGCCGCTGGGAACCTCCCGCCCGGTCAGGACCTCGACCAACTGGCGTTCTCCGCCGGTCGGATAGATCGTGGGCACGCGGGCGAACTCGATGCGCGAGTCGCCGAGCCGTTCGGCTGCCTCGCGCATGGCCCGCAGGGCCTCGGGCTTGTCCCGCTCGACCGCCAGTACGGCCAGCGGCGCGCCCACCAGGTCCAGTATCGCCAGCGCGCCGCGCACCACTTCCCGGGGATGTTCCCTCATCAGCATGTCGTCGCAACTGATGTAGGGCTCGCACTCGGCGCCGTTGAGAATCAACAGCTCGCATTCGGCATCGCCACGCAGTTTTTCCGCTGTGGGAAAGACCGCGCCGCCGAGACCGACAATCCCGGCGTTGCAGATGGCATCGATGCGCGCCGCCCGCTCCTGCGGCCATTCCCGGGGCGGCGCCGGTTCATCTTCTCCGTCGGCTTCCAGATGCACGCACAGCGATGAGACCAGGCCGTTGACGGTTGGCGTGATCTCCTTCCCGATCGCCCTGACCCTGCCCGAGGTCGAGGCATGGACTGCGGCCGAGCGGGGGCCGCCGGGTCGGCCGATCATCTCTCCTTTCCTGACCCGCTGGCCAACCTCGGCGATGGGGACCGCCGCGGGTCCCGCCTGCTGAATCATCGGGATGATCAGGCGCTCCGGCAACAGTCCGCGGGCGATGGGCGTGTCCGTCGACATGGCCTTGTGCGCCCTGATATCGAAGCCCCAGGTGAGCTTGCGCTTCAGACTCCGCTCAAGCATGGCGGGGAGTCAGCGAAATACAGTCCACGGGGCAGGGCGCCAGGCACAACGTACAACCGGTACAGTGATCCGATATGACCGTATGCATCATCTGCTGAACACCGACGATGGCATCGACCGGGCAGGCCCGCGCGCAGAGATTGCACCCGATGCACTGTTCCTCCTCGATGACGGCCACCTCGTCGAGGCTTGCCACGACCTCGCCGGCGCCCGCAGTACTCGACGGAGATGCCAGGCGGTCGGGTTCGCGTCCCAGAAACCTCGCCAGCCGCCCGACGGTTTCCTCGCCGCCCGGCGGGCACAGGTTGAGCGGCGCCGCATCCTCGACGATCGCCGCCGCGTACGGCCTGCAGCCCGGGTAGCCGCACTGGGCACATTGGATCCGCGGCAGGATGCGCTCGACCTCATCGACAACCGTGTCCTCCGACTGCGCCAGGTAGCGGCTGCAAAGGATCAGCCCGACGGCCAGTGCGATCACGATACTCGACAGGACGACGGTGCCGGTGATCATCAAAATCGCGCGAACCCGGTGAAGCCGAAAAAGGCCAGCGACATGATGCCCGCGGTGACCAGGGTTATGGCCGAACCGCGAAATGGCGCCGGTACGTCCTCGCCTTCCATGCGTTCGCGCAGGCTGCTCAAAAGGACCAGCACGATGCCGAAACCCAGCGCCGCGCCCGCGCCGTAGAAGATCGCCGCCGCCAGGCTTCGGCTGGCGTTGGAGTTCAGCAGCGCGACACCGAGCACCGCGCAGTTGCTGGCGATCAGCGGTATGTAGATGCCCAGCACCTTGTGCAGGACGGGGAAAGCACGGCTCAACAGCAGCTCGGTAAACTGCACGGCGGCGCCGATGACCACGATGAAGGACACCAGGCGCAGGTATTGGACGTCGAAGGGAATCAACACGAACCACTCCACCAGGTAGCTGAAGGCGGAGGCCAGCGTCAGCACCAGGCCCGTGGCCAGTCCCATCCCCAGGGCGCCCTCGAGTTTTCTCGAAGCGCCCAGGAAGGGACAAAGCCCGAGAAACTGAACCAATACGAAATTGTTGACCAGGGCGGCCGAGAAAATGATAACCACCAGCTCAGTCATGAGGGCTTGCTAACGCTATCGGAGATGGCACTGTTGGACTCCGGCCGCTGACCTTCCCGTTCAGGTGACTTTCATGCCGGGTTTGGCACCGCTGTCAGGACTCAGCAGAAAAATGTCGCTCCCCCCCGGGCCACTGGCCAATATCATGCCCTGAGAAGTGCCGAAGCGCATCTTTCTGGGCTTGAGGTTGGCCACCACCACCACCAGCCGATCGACGAGCGTTTCCGGGCGGTAGGCGGAGCGAATGCCCGCAAAGACAACGCGCTCGTCGCCGCCCAGATCCAGGCGCAACTCCAGCAGCTTGTCCGCACCTTGCACATAGTCCGCGGCAATGACGCGGGCGATGCGCAGATCCACCTTCGCGAACTGCTCGATGTCGATCTCGTCCTTGTACTTCGCGGGTGGGGCGGCGGGGCCGGCTCGGCTGTCGTTGACCATGGCTTGAACCTCCTTGGGTGGTACTCGCTCCAGCAGACTTCGAAAATTGCGCACGCGATGATCAAGCAGCGGCGCGCCTGCATCGCTCCAGACCAGCGGATCCGCATCGAGGAATTCCTCGGCCCGCTCCGCCAGGCCGGGGACGACGGGCTTGAGATAGACCATCAGCGTGCGAAACAGGTTGATGCCCAGAGTGCAGACATCGACGACTCGCTGAGCCTGCTGGGGATCCTTGGCGAGAATCCAGGGTTTTTCGCCGTCGATGAAGCGATTGGCGCGGTCGGCCAGGGCGATGACGCGCTTGAGTCCGCGGGCGTAGTTGCGCTGTTCGTAGTCGTCCGCGATCTGGGTCGCGGCGTCTGCAAAGTCCCTGTAGAGCGCCTCATCGTGCAGCGATTCGCCCAGTTGTCCGCCGTTGTGCCGATGAATGAACCCGGCGCAGCGGCTGGCAATGTTGACCACCTTGCCGACCAGATCCGAATTGAGCCGGGCGATGAAATCGTCCAGGTTGAGGTCGATGTCATCCGCAGACGCGCCGAGCTTGGCGGCAAAGTAGTAGCGCAGGTAATCCGGGTCCAGTCGATTGGCGTAGGTGGAGGCCATGATGAAGGTGCCACGCCGCTTGGACATCTTCTTGCCGTCCACGGTGAGAAAGCCGTGCACGAAGACGCCCGAGGGCTTGCGATAACCCGCACCGCTCAGCACCGACGGCCAGAACAGCGTATGAAAGTAGACGATGTCCTTGCCGATGAAATGGTACAGCTCGGTGCCCGCAGCGTTGCCGGTGGGCGCGGCGCTGACGGCCGCCTTGCTGTCTCCGTCCGCCGGTCGGTTGCCGCCCCAGTAATCTTCGAACACCAGCCCGGAATCGGGCCGTCGGCAGAGTTCCAGAAAACTCGCCATGTAGCCGATGGGCGCATCGAACCAGACATAGAAGTACTTGCCGGCTTCACCCGGGATCTCGAAGCCGAAGTAGGGTGAGTCCCGCGAAATATCCCAATCCTTGAGTCCGGCCTGAAACCATTCGTCAAGTTTCCTGACCATCCAGGCATCGACGTGGTCGGGCACCCACGCCCGGAGTTCGTCCTCGAACGCGCTCAGCCGAAAGAAGAAATGCTCGGATTCACGCAGCGACGGCGGGGTGCCGGACACCGCCGACACGGGGTTCTTCAGGTCCATGGGCGCGTAGGTGGCGCTGCAGTTCTCGCACGCGTCCCCGTACTGGTCCGCGGCCCCGCAGGACGGACACTCGCCGCGCACGTAGCGATCCGGAAGGAACATTTGCCGCTCGTCGTCGTAGGCCTGGGTGATGACCCGGCGGTCGATGTACCCGTTCTCCTTCAGGCGCCGGTACATCTCCGTGGTGAGCTCCAGGTTTTCCGCGGAGTGGGTGGTCTGGTAGTTGTCGACGCTGATCTTGAAATTCTCGAAATCCTTTCTGTGCCCCTCGGCAACCTCGGCGACAAGGGCTTCGGGCGCGACGCCTGCCTCATCGGCCCGCAACATCGTCGGCGTACCGTGCGCGTCGCTGGCGCAGACATAGATGCAATGATGACCGCGCATGCGCTGGAATCGCACCCAGATGTCGGTCTGGGTGTATTCCACCAGGTGGCCCAAGTGCAGCGGACCGCTGGCGTAGGGCAGGGCACTGGTGACGAGAATGTTGCGTTTGGCGGTCATTCGGTGGAATTTCGGAAGACACGGCGGAATCGTTCGTAGGGAGACCGAGCAACCGCACGCGAAGCCGAGGCCAGTCCTCCTGGACAATGGCGCACGGTGTGGAAGGTCTTGATTGCGGCAAGCGTAGCGGCAGCGCTGTCCAGAGGCAACATAGGGTAACGATCATTCCTCCATATCGCGCGTCCGCTTCAAGGAATCATTTCCGGGTTGGGGCCCGGACTGACCGCGAGTGGCAGGCAGGTTACCGCGATAGCGATTAGCGAGACGGGACATGGGGATGCGAATGCACCGGGAAGCCCAGCGCTTCGCAGTCGCATCTGTCGGGATGGCATGAACGGTCTGGAGCATAGCTTCCGCCGCGATGTACACCCGGCAAGTCATCTGGCCAGTCATTATTTTCGGTTATGGTATGAATCGCATATTTTTCAGCCGGATCCTTCTTGCCGTGATTCAACTCGTGCTCATAATTCACATACGTAGCTTTCGCCTCATCCAAGCTGGCGGCCGACGGGTAGGGCTGTTTCTTTATCCCCATCAAATCAACGGCAATTAGAGAGACGCCTCCATCATACGTTCCAGCTAACTCTGCGGCTGGGTTTGAACCGTATCGAACTTCAAAGGCGATACGACCGAGCTTTCTGACCACTTCCGGGTGGATTTCGTCGGGCTGCAGGTGGGAGGCCAACAAGTAAAGATCTCGCTTGGGCGTGGGTCGAACACTTTCGAGCAGCGGTACCAGAAATTCGTGGCTGGCCTTGATGCGGGACAGCGATACGTGGTCGCCAAACAGGTCGGTGCCCCGTGGCACCTGCTTCCAGAATTCTTCTTCCATACGCTGGTCGAGGCTTGGGTCGCCGACGAACCGCTTGATGGCTTCCGGTAGCAACAGGTAGTTCTCGATTTCGTAGCGACGCCAGCGAAGGATCATCAAACCTGACGTTTCGATCTGCTGGTCCGGCTCGTCGCGATTGTCGCCGTCCAGCAAGCAGATGCCGCGTATATGTGGGAAGGCGGCACGTAATGCAAAATAGTGGCCGCGCGCTTCTCGAAGACTACGCCCGCCAAGCCAGTGAACGAAGGGGCGCTCGAAGAATGTTAGAGATGGATGGTCAAGGGTGCGAGACCACTCACCAAGTATCCGCTCGTCACTCTCGCCTTCAACATAAAGAACCGTACCGGCCTCCCCGCCTAGCAGGAGATCGGTAGTCGTGAGTCGCTTGAGCGCCTCGCGCAATCTGTCTCGCTCGGTCTTGTGCGTTAGCGGGGCAGGCGCATCGCCAATGAACCCGAGCACGCGATTCGGCTCGGTGGCATCGAGAATTACCTCCGAATGGGTGGCGATAATCACCTGACCCCCGCGCTGACGCGCGATCTTCCTGACGAGATCGTAGACTTGTCTTTGCAGGATGATGTGTTGGTGCGCGTCCGGTTCGTCAAGGAGGATCAGGGAAGCGGGTCGGGCGTACAGGAAGGCGAGCAAGAGCAGGACTTGGAGTGTGCCGCCGCCAGCATTGGAAAGGTCGAGGGGTCGCGCGGAATCTACAGCGTACTCGCATACGATGAAGGGTTGGACAGGAGAGTAGGAAGGCTTTTCAAGCGTGACCCGGAACAGGTCTCGTACATGGCCGGAGAGTTCGGTCCAATCTTCGGCGTTGCCCTCGGAGATTTCCCATAGCAGATTTCGGAGTATCTCGCCGGGGCGTCCCTGACCTATCAGCAGGTCCTGCATCCCACGTTCGCGTCGCGGTTCCTCGCGCTCGATTCCCGACAACGGAGGCACATGAATCACGGTCAGATTTCTGGCCGCATTGGGTGGAAAGTTCCGTATTGCGTCGTTGTTGGAGACTTTCGAGACTCGCGGCCGGACATACATCTGGTCGCGATTGGCGTATCGAAACTCAAGGGCACAGGTCCATGAATTCCCGTCCGCTTCTCCCTCCACCGCGATCTCGATGAGCCGGGCGCCCCCCGCGGCTCCCCTTGGGCCGGTGACTTTGCGGCCTTCCCAGAGCAAGTTCATTTCCCGCACTGGTACTGCGGTGAAGTCCGCCCGTGAGATTGGTACGCCGGAACGCCGGGTGGCATTGCTTCCAGAGCGCTGAGCGACCCACCGATCCATGCCGAGCTTCCATGCGGAAATCGCTTGGAGCAACGTGGTCTTGCCGGAGTTATTCGGTCCGGCCAGAACGACCGAATCCGCAAGCTGGAAGGTTTGATCGCGGAACCGCTTGAATCGCTTGATGGTAACCCGTCGAATCATGTTGGGATTACTTCCGTGGAACTGTGGCAACAGCTTGGATCGGCCGGGGGAGGGTCAAGGCGTGTCCGCCAAGACTCCCCGGCTGCGCTGGCTGCCTGTAACGCATCGAAAGCTTCGAGAATCACTCGTCGCGTGCGGTACTCGCCGTGCTCCGCCTCGTCTTTTTGGCGGACGATGGGAAAGGTGTCCATGATATAGGCTGCCGCGTCCCTGGGTGTGGCGAACCACGCTTCGAGGGCTGCGAGTTCCTCGGGCGTCTCGTCCCGCGGGCAACCGTCAGTGCGCCGTGCGGGCCGCCAGTTACCACGTTCGTCTGCGGGCAAGTATAGGCGGAACAACAAGGCATCAAGCTCGCAGCGGAGTAGGAATCGACGTTCCTTGTTCCAGCGGAACGGCGGGCCTTCCCAGCCGAGGTCGTGTGCAAAGCCCACAAGGTCATGGGCGGTATAACTCAGTTCAAGGACGCGGGGAACGATCAGTTCAACATAGGTTTGGCCGCCGCACGCCTCTCGAAGGAAGGCTTCGGGGGGCAGGACGGGAAGTTGTTTGACAATGAAGAAGTTCATGTAGACGCCGCCGACTGACAATCGTGCGGTCCAGTCGAGCGCGGCACTATTCACGGTTACCAGAACCAGTGCCGAAGCGACAGCTTTCGAGTTCTTGTAATCGACTATGGATGCGCTATGTCCGATACCGCTCGTCGGTAGGTCTGCCGAGAAAGCGGTACGCTCGTCTGTTGACCGAGCAATGCACCGGAATGTTTGGAGCCATCCCTTGTAACTGATGTCAAGTACTGGAGCTTTGTTGCTCACGGCTGTTCCTCTGATGACGGAGAAGATCGCTGTTCTCCAATTGGTTGGGGCTGCAATGTCCCGGAAAACGATGAACCAACCGAAATCGTTGTACCAGAATCGCCTACTCCTGCGATCGGGATCATCGCGAAGATCCCGGTTCTCGCGTCGGTCGCGCGCGTGATCTTCCGGAGAGCGATCTGCGAGCGAGAAGTAAGTAGTCCTCGGCACGAATGCCCGGCAGCCTTTCGGAAGGATCGTTGACGCGGCGTAGCAGATCGGCAGGCAACAATCCTCCCTCGGAACGGATCGTCTGAAACCCCTGTGCGCTGCGTTTGGCCATGTCAGTTCAGCGGTGGGAGCAGGACGAAGGCGCCCAGGATATCCACGGGCAGTACGGGTTCGATGGCGGCGCGGCTTCTCCTGGTTCCGGGAGTTGGGGCCCCGGAGGCAGCGCGCACACGTCTGTGGGCGGCAAGCTGCGCCTCAGCCCGCTCGCTCGCCACGGGCGCGAGCATTGACTGAATCTGTTCCAGCGACGGCAGGAGCATGTGGTTCAACTGCTGCTGTATTGCGGATGGCAGCATGTTTCCCGAAGGCCGGGCCGACAAGAGTTGATCGCCTTCAGACGGCGGCAGCCAACAAGGCGCCGCGGCAGTGCCGGTGAAGGCCAGCGGGACGATTTCTTCGCACAGAATCCTGTCGTGGCTCCTGCCATTGCCCGCTCCAGAGCTTCCGCCCCGAGCGGTGCCCCGTATTTGAAAGCGAAATCTCGTGACGAGCAGCGTTGTTCGTTCGGCCACTGCGGACGTGAAAATTGCCCCGCAGCGCGAAGCGACGCGCGCTCCGTTTCGGGATTCCGAGTCCAGCGCCTGGTCCAGAATCCAACTTGCGAGACCCTCAATGATTGGACTGGTGCGTCCCAGATACTTTGCCCCGTCGGGGACAGGCAGATCGAAGCACCCCGAGAAGGACTTGTCCTGTCCGATGGCTTGTCTCAGAGAACGGGGCGTCTCCTTGCCGATGTTGACCGAGATCTGGCTTGTGCCGAGTGGTCCGGTGGCGCTGAAGGGTACGTTTGCGGCGTAAAGAACGTCGCTCAAGAAACGGGCCACGTCGGTGCTGTTTCCAATGGCCTCGCGTACATTTTCGAGTTCCTCCTGCACTTCCTCGGGTTTCAGTGATCGCTGGGCAAAGCGCGAGCGGCTCGCCTTCTCGCGGTCGCGAGCGTTGTCCCATTCATCATGGAGCGCTTGCTTCTGCGCGGCGATCTCGTCAATGAAATCCAGGCTGATCTGTTGCGGAGACGCGCCCGCTTCGTGCCTGAATAACGCCCCTTCGAACAGCGCCTCAGCGATCTGGGCGCTTGTGCCGGGTACCGCGACGGTGACCCCGAGATCGTTCTTTATGCTCTTGTGCTTGCGGATGAGCACATCGAGGATGATGCCATCGACCGGGTTTCTGTCCCCGTAGTAGGTGATGACGCGTACCTCTGGCCTCTTCTGCCCGAACCGGTCAACCCGGCCTTCCCGCTGCTCGTGCCGCGTGGGATTCCATGCCAGATCGTAGTGCAGTACGGCGTCGAAGTGGTCCTGAAGGTTGATTCCCTCGGAAAGGCAATCGGTGCAGACGAGCACGTATTTGCCCCCGTCGGCGGCCAGCGATGCGATGCGCGTCTCGCGCTCGGCGGGCGGAAGGCGGCCGGTCACTGCCTCGACGCGGACTGTCTTCGGAAGGGACTCGCGGAGGTTTGTCGCGACGTAGTCTGCTGTATCGACGAAGCGGCAGAAGATGATCGGATGGAATCCGGCCTTCAGGAATGACCGAATCTCGCGAGCTGCGCCTTGGAGCTTCAGGTCCTCCGTGGAACTCAATGCCTCGGCGCGCCGCGCAAGTTCCAGCAGCCTGCGGTGTGTTGCGTCGCGATTTCGCCCCGTGTCGGAACCGGGGACGATGTCGTCGAAGAGTTTGCGATAGGCAGGGCTCGGCGAGTAGGTGACCTCCTTGTCCTGCCGTTCGGGGAATGGAGTATTGGCGTCGAGATAGCGACGAATGTCGGTGCGTCGGCGCTGAACCAGGTGCCGCGCGAGTTGCCGGCGGATTCCAGCGCGTTCCGCCTTACCGGCGTCCGTAGGCAGGTTGACAAAATTTGAATCGAGCAGGCTGAGGAGCGAGCGGAATGCCTCTTCATTGCCGCTGTGCGGCGTTGCCGTCACGAGCAGAATGTGGCGCTCGCGATTGGCGGTCAGGCGCTTTAGCAGTTCGTGGCGCTGCTGACGGCCTCGGCCCGCGCCCCCGGCGAGGGTGCACCCGTGGGCTTCGTCCACGATCACGAATTCAGGGCACTTCAGCGCGAAATCTTCGGCCCGTTTCACCGCCTTTATGAAGTCCGTGGAAACTACGGTGAATGGATGCCGTTCAAAGACGGATTCGCCGATGCGCAGATCCCGCTCGAGTCGCGTGATGGTGCTGGAAAGCACCAGTTCCGCCTCGATGTGGAATTTCTCCTCCAGTTCCCGCTGCCACTGCTCGGCGAGATGCGGTGGACACAGGACCGTCATGCGGCGGATTTCGCCGCGGTCGAGCAATTCGCGGGCGACCAGGCACGCCTCGATCGTCTTGCCGGTCCCCACGTCGTCAGCAATGAGCATGCGGACCGGATTCAACTTGAGCGCCATCATCAGCGGTACAAGCTGGTAGGGTCGAGGCTCGACGGCGACCCGGCCAAAACTGCGGAATGGGCCAGCCGCCGCGCGGGTAGAAAGGCGGGCTGCGTCGCGGAGCAGGCGACCCGAGTGGAAGTCGCCAAGGTCCTTGTGGGAAGGTAGCGGGAATTTCGCGGATCGCACTGGCTCGATCGCCGGGAGGATGCCGGTCAACTCTTCGTCGCGTCCACTTACCGGGCGCAGCATCAGAAGCTCGTCATCGGAATCGGGCAGGACCACCCATTCACGTCCGCGGGCATGGACGAGTGTTCCCGGTCTTGAGAGCGATGTGGAGCTCACGGATGGGGTCACGCGCTTCATAACGGCAGGTGCGGGCCGATGTAGCCGATTTCGATTGCCTGGGTTGCGGCGTCGAAAAAGAGGTGGATGCGGCCGTTATTGCCGTAACGGGCATGCCACTCGAATATCCGAAAGCCACCGTTCTGAGACGGAAATCTTCGCGCGGCCAGGAGTGTCGGGTTGTTCCGAATATTGGTGCCCTCCCGCGTAACTTTAGTTTTCCAGTCGGGAGCCGGTCCTCCCGTGATAGCCCACTCGTCCGCAGATTGGCTGATAAGTACGAGCTTCCCGACTATGACCGAAAACAGGCCTGCTGAGCGTCGGAGGTTTTCCTCAACGCCGGGACCGAAACCAAGGTTGGGAAATACTGTCTGGCGATTCTCCCATAACGCCGTGGGATCGCTGCCAGCAATCATCCGGTGTTGGTGCTGCTTGGTTATTTCCGTTGCATGGAGGGGAATCGAAACGTTGTCGATTTCCTCCCTGGTTTCCTCAAAGCGCGCATTTGGCCCGAGTTCCAGAAAGCGCACCGTGAGTCTGCTGTGGTTCCAGTCCGGTTGCGAGGGGAAACTGATCGATATCCAGTCGGCGATGGCGCACAGCAGGAGCGGTTTTCCTTCCTCGTGCGGTGGGCTTAGGCTCTCGCAACCAAGAAATCGCTCCTGAATCCGGGCGGTGACGTCCTGCAAGAGCGGGAGCTTCGAAGCCAGTCTGACGAAGAAAAGAAATTCGTCCCGTTGACCGCCACGCTGGAGATCGATATATGCGTCCCAAAGCGAATAATCGTCCAGAAAAAAAGTCTCGTAAGGGGAGCGCTCCATCCTCAGCGCAGACCGGACGACGCCCTCGTTAACAAGTTCAGCCATGCCATGAGCGAGCCCCATGAGCCAACCGGCAATCTCATCGCGTTGTCTTTGGCCCACGCGAAGGCTTGCGTGGTTGAGCACCATTTTCCGCATGTTAGGACTTAGGCGCGATGAGTCGGGCCAAATTCTCTTCGTGTTGGTCGAAGAAACCGTCAGGCCATGCCGAAAGTCGGCCATCCTCATTGAGCGACGGTGAAGTCACGACGGTCTTTCCGTTCTGTCGTTCGAAATAGTGGAATGCGGCTTGTTGCGGTGAGATCAGCCCGTCCCGAACGGCAATTCGAACGCCGTCCATGAAGTGATCGCTATGAGTCTCAATTACTATCTGGACGCCTGCCAGGGACGCGCGAACAGCGAGTTCGGCGAGCTTGGTCTGCCCTCTAGGATGCAGATGCGCCTCCGGGTTCTCGACGATGCACAATGATGCCCTCGGCGCCAGGAGTGCGGTTAACACTGGTAGCGTGTACGACAATCCAAAGCCCACGTTCATGGCCCGGTATACCCGAGTTCGAACGTCGTTGGGACGCTCAAACGAAAAGCCTGCAATTATGGCGTCCGCGCTCTTGATGGTCTCCAGTTGAAGATGAGATCCCGGCGTCACCTTTTGCAACCAATAGTCGATTATCTCGATGAGCCGTCGACTGGGCAGTCCTGGAGGGCATCGCGGATCGGACGCTGACAACAATTCGTCCTGACACGCTTGAAGATAGTTCACGGCATACTCGCCGCGCGTGCCCAGTTCGCCCTCGCGGGCATGAACTTCCGAATGTGTGTAGAGCTTTCTCGGACCAAGCCGTTCGGCGCTCACGTAGATCAGATTGCCGCCAAGAGGAGGCGTCCCTTTCCACTCGTCCAGCATCATTGACCTACTTTGTGTCGCTGGAGCATCCCGTTGAATTCGAAGCTCTTCGGCGGTCCTCGAATAGTCGAACGAGAGGGAGCAGGGACGTCGACCGTCGCTTCCATCGAGGGTGAACTTGACGACATCTTCGGCGGCATCCTCGAACAGCACATCCTGACCGGTACCAAGGTCGGCGAGACTTCCGCCCAAAACCAATCTTCCCCTCTCCAGTTCACCTGAAGTAAAGGACTGGCGCAAAACCAGCATGGCCTGAATGAAGCTGCTCTTGCCCATTCCGTTCAAGCCACACAGTAAGTTCAAGCCGGTAGTTGGCACATCCAAGTCCTCAAAGCACTTGAAGTTTCTAATTCTGATCCGGCACATCATCGCAGACAGCCCTTTATCAACTCATCGATAGTGCGAAATCGCTTTCTGACGCGCACGGGATCGCCGGTTGCGTAGGAGATTGCCTCGTCGAACCCTGAATCCTCGTTCATCGTGGAAATAAATCGATTGATTACTAACTGCCGGTTGTTCACCAAGGCTCTTATTTGCTCTGGCGTGCATCTGGCCAAGCCAACTCCCCACGCTTCAAAGAGTGCCCTGTTGACGGGGTTTTTGCGTTGCCCTGAAGCGTAGAGTTTCCTGAACGCTTCATCCTTGAAGACATCGAAAGCGGTTTGCATAGCTTTTCTGAAGTCCTTCTCCAGTTCCGCGCGTCGATCAGCATCCATCGAATTGATCGTCTTCATGGCGTTGCCAAGGTGTGTGTCAAGATCGCTGGCGCGATATTGCTCCCATGAGTCGATATGGAATGCAAGAAATCTCAGTACGCACTCTCTGTCGCCCATGCGTTTGTTGCTTATAGCCCCGCTTGTCGCGGTGAGAAATTCTTCTGTCTCCGCAAGTTCTTTCAGGTAGGCGCGAACTGGTCCCGGGTGTAGTGCGTGCCGGATTTCCTGACCGTTGAGTGGCTTTCCACCAGTATTGATTCGGCGAAAGATGTTGAACATCACCTCCTCCGGTGTCCCCGGTTCGATGACATTCACTACGAACTGAGTCTCGTCTATCCGGCGTTGCATCTGGCGGGGAAGGCCGCTATACGTCGCGCCTTCCAGTTTCTGGAGATACTCAAGATGAGAGAGGCGAAATTGGTCCGTGACATAGTCGTAAATGGTGGAGATCCGTTGAACGCCGTCTACCACGGACCAAGTGTCGTTTTCGTCAGCGGCCACATAGAAGACAGGGATGGGAATACGCAGGAGCAGCGATTCAATCAGCCGGCTTTTGCGCGTGTTGTCCCAGATTCCCGCCAAACGCTGGAAGTCCGGCGCGAGGTCGATTTCACCATGGCTTATGCGGGAGATAAGGAGATCGACGAGTATCGGGGTCGTTCGGACCTTGATCTTCTCTGGATCGAAGGGGCGCTTGATCTGAGCGATATCCTCCCGCTCGTCTTCAAGGCCGCCTCCCCGATCTTCGTCTTCCTCCAGGGTGCTGTCCGTTGGAACGGCGACTGTTTCCATGGCAGAACTCATCGGTGACACCCTTCCGATTATTCGTTGGGAACGCCAAAGACGTCGGGATGGCGGCGGAACACAGCTAACCACTCCGCCGCGTGGTGAAAGCGTATCACGATATAGCCGAATTCGATCAGGGCTTGAGTGATGCGGTCGTCATCACGGATCTGGTCTGGGGTATCGTGGGGTGGGCCGTCGATGTATACGGCGGCGTTGGACTCCCCGTAGTAGAAGTCCGGGCGTGTGAATACTTGCGGAATCCGGTACTGGGCGTCGCTGGGCAGGCGAAGGCCGAGTGAGTCCACCCTGTCGAGCCAGTCTTCCTCAAGGCGGCTGTCGCAGCGTCGGCGGAGCGCGGTCAGTCGCTCTGCCCGGCTGCCGGCGCCTCCTGCGGGATGGCACTCGGATCGAGACAGTTCAGCCAGGAAGTCGCGGGTCGACGCGCGGTCCAGGTATAGGTGGTCCGGCTGGTTGCCGTAGTCCAGCAAGCACTCGTAACAAGCTCGCCCACACTGGTGGTCCGCACAGTCTTCCAACGTGTTCGGATCGTAGTGGCAGATTTCCAGTGCCCGCCGCGCAAGTTCGGGCAGGGTCGCCGCATTTTCGGCGAGGTGGCGGAGCACGCCCGCGCCGCCTTCGGAGCCCTCGTAGAACAGGAGTTCCTTCCTGACTTCCCGCGAGGGCAAAGCCTCGCAGGAAAGCTCGCGGGGTTCGATCTGAAAGTGCTGCTGGATGGCCTGCTTGAAGGCGGCTTGCAGGCTGGCCGTCACCTCTTTAGACCGGATAGGCTCGAAACGCATGACCAGTGCGTTCTTGGTGTCCTTCACATATGGCACGACGCGCTGCATTCGCCCGTTGGAGGCGGCGTCCTCCTTGTCGCTTGTATCGGCCCGGTTGCTCGACCAGTAACCCCGTTCCAGGTCGAGAACGATGCTTGTCTCGCTGATCAAGCCACCCCTGATTGATCCGATACAGGTCTGCCGCGTCACCATAGTGCAGGCTGACGACCCGTACGCCACCGCTGTGGACCTGCGCGTCCTGCCGGTCCACTCTACCGTTGACGTCGGGAAAGCGATAAGCAGTTGCGAGGTCGTAGCCGAAGCGCTGACGTTCTTCTTCGTCACAGGTAATTCGCTGAGCGAGCTTCAAGTTTACGTTCTGCATTCGCACGAGGCTGTCGATTCGGCACGGCGGGTCCGGAGGGGAGCCGCATCGGTCGCAGGCTTCAGCCAGATTCGTGTCGCCGTCCTCGATGTGACGGTAAGCGCATTGCTCGCAGCGCTTCATGGTGTCCGTTCCGAGTTCGTGCGTGTCTTCGATGGACGAGGAACCGAAGTCGAGGTTGACCCTGCTCACACGGTAGCGGGCGCCTTCGTGATAGACCAGCGCGCGGGGGCCGAACTCGGAAATAGCCAGGAAACGCGACAGGTTAATGAATTCAGAACGCTCGATATTCCTGCGCCTTCCCGGTACATACGCGGAAATCGGCAAGCGCGGAAAATTGTAGCCGGGAAGGAATCCCTCTGTCGCAAAGTGGCGATAGGAATAGAAGTCACCCTGGAAAATCCCGGCCGATTCCGTCAACAACTTGATCTGCCTCTCGGCCTGGCCGCGAAGCCGAGTCGAGTGGGCGCGGTCCGCCTGGGACCGAGACAGGTCAAGAATGATGGAATGATGAAGTTCCCGTTGCCTAACGGCGGCGCGATAAAGGCTGCGCCAGCGCTCGCAGGCGGAGTCGAAGCTGCGTTCGATCTGTTGTAGCAACTCGTCCATCCAGCCATCGTGGAACCAGGGTGTGTCTTCGAGAACCGGGCGAATCTCTCCGATCACCGCTTCGGCTCGGCGCCGCGCCGCCGCTCGATGGCCCGGTTTGCGCAGTTCGTCTCTCAACGCCGATTTGACAGGCAGCGAGAGCAACTGGCTCGTTGATTCGAGACTAAGCACGTCCGCCAGCGTTTTGCCCATATCAAGTAAGGCTGCCTCCATCCATATCGCATGGACGTGCGAGCGCATGAGGTCGCGATTGCGCAGATCGATGCGGGGCGGCGTCACGGATCCCGCGACCATGCTGGCCGGTCGGCGGTAGAAGTACTGGTCGTGCGGGCTGCGACCGGCGCAATACGTGAAAACCAGCGCAGGCTGGCCGCCGCGGCCCGCGCGTCCGCTACGCTGCGCGTAGTTCGCAGGCGTGGGCGGGACGTTGCGCAGATTCACGAGATTGAGCTGTGCGATGTCGACGCCGAGTTCCATTGTTGGTGAGCAGAACAGCAACGGCAACCATCCTTCCCGAAAGCGCTCTTCCCGTTCCTCCCGCTCTTCCGGGGTAACCTGAGCCGTGTGCTCACGAGCTTCAAAAACGCAATTCAGATCAACGAAACGTCGGTAGCACTCGACGAAATATGGATTCACCTCCGCTGGAAGTCCGCCTTCTTCGAGCAAACGCAAGCGATCAACAGGGCGGGATTGGCCGTCTCCGGGCAACCACCGCAGTGCGTCGGGGTTGAGTTGGAAGCCCGGCGTATCGTCCCCTTCTCGTAGCGTTCGATTTCCGGACCTGGCCTTTCTCCCCATGCCGCTGCGGACCTGTTCGACGATGCCGTATCGTTTCAGGGCGAAAAACAAAAATCGGATGATTTCCTCAAGGTCCGACTGCGCCAGGGCTGGGCGCTCCGGCGAATACGTGCTGGCGACCTGTTTCAGATAGCGCCCGTACGCGCTACGGGGCGAAATGAAAACGTCATCTCGATTTCGTTTTTTCGGCGGACGGGTACGAGGCCAGGCGACGCCGGAATTCGTGAGTTCCCGTTCGTCATCCAGGTACCAGACGGTCCCCTCAAGCAGCCGTGGCTTGGTCTGCTCGACAAGATCGTGTTGCTTCCGTGGGTCCAATGCGTCCACCTTGATTGCCTTCGAGCGTCTGAGCCAATCGAGCAGTGTTCGCAGGATTTCCCCGCGAGCGGTCGTGGGGAGCAGGCGGAGCGCAGGGGGTGTTTCCAAGAAGCGTTTCCCGTTGCGGCCTTCCTGCACGTCGAAACCGCTTTCCCACAGTCCGTTTTCACTCAGCAATCCGTCCTCTCCAGCGAGCCCCTCATACTCGAAGCGCAGCAGAGCGCAGTCCTCAAGATTGGGGGCTGTGACTCGCCATCCGCGTTCAAGGTCCCGATAGAGAAAATATTCGAGTACGCGGCGAAAGGCATCCTGCGTCGCATGGCGGGCCGGACCGCGGACATCCGGACCGGCCGCATAATCTTCGAAATCCGGGTTCATGGCATCGTGAACGTAGCGGGACAAAACCCCGTGACGGAGTCCTTCGGGCCGCTGGCTGCATGCGCGGTATAGCGCGGAGCGAAGCAAGGCAACCTGCACGAAGTCATTGAAATGGCCCGCTTGGAGCGACGCGTCCTGGCGGTTATCGGTGAAGCTCAAAAGTTTTCGCGCCTCGGCCGTCAGGTCCCGATCTTGCTGGAGTTCGATGAGCGAACGCACGGCCAGAATGGTTGTCGCGGTACTCCGGTTGTCCACGCCGAGCGTGGAGAGCTTGTACCGCTCGGACCGTCTCCTGGCTGTTGGCCAGCGCGTTCATCGGGTAGACGATAATGGCTTGGACTCCGTTGCCTGATCCGGCGCGAAGCACATGGTCCACGATAGGCACGATGTAGGCGAGGCTCTTTCCGGAGCCGGTACCGGTCGTGAGCACGTAAGACTGCCCTTCGTTTGCCTTGACAATCGCCTCGCGCTGGTGTCGGTGTAGTTGGAGTTGCTTGCCGTGGTGGTCGTTGTCCCTTTTTTCGATCCGGAAAATTTGCGCGCACTCCTTGTGGAGAATGCCTTCTCCGACCAGATCGTCGATCGTGCCACCGGGGGCGAAGTTCGGATTCAATTGAAGAAGGGGTTCCGGCCAGAATCCTTCTCCCTCAAGATGGCCGTCGACGAATGCCTCGATCCGCGGATCGCGGATCTTGATGAAGCTACGTGTGTAGTCGCGGTAGTCCCGGATCAAGCGCTCCCTGAGATTGAATACGTCCAAACTGTATTTCCTGCGCTTACCGATGGCGGCCGCGTCCAAGTTGGCCGCGCTCAAGACGGGGAGCAATTATAGAACGACTCAACTTGAGTCCGGGAAGACCGAAATTCCAATGGGTTCCAGGTTGCGGCGAATCGCTTGGTCGGCCAACATTGGAATTGAATTCCGGGTTCCGAAATTAAGTTGAAACCGGAAACTCAGACGTGGCGCCAGCCGCAGGATTAGGGCGGTGCGCTTCAGGAAGGAGAAAGCATGCCGCAAACGATTCCTCTCTCGAAACTCATTTACGGTCGTCAGGCACTCAACCCGACAACCGGTCAGTCATCGCTAATCGGTGCAGATTTTGTTTATGACTGGGAACGCGTTCGCACTTACGCGAAAGAACGTCGCCTCAACCTGGATAGTTTCCTTGTGCTTCCGATCGCTGCACGGCTGTTCGAAAAGAAGCTGCGTTCGGCAGTCATGTTCTGGTACACCCCCTTGAATAATCTGTTTGTGATCACCGTGTGTTCCGGGGCGAACGTAGATTTCATGAATCCGCTTCATGATTTGCCGGGATATAACGAATATGGTGAGAGCTTTCTGCGCCCGCACGCAAGACCCATGGTCCTCTGGCGCAGTGGGATGGTGCACCGAATTCACTTCCTGCTATCGAATTCTGAATCAGATCGGTTAGTGGCGGATTTTGGGAACGGGTTTGGGCTTACGGTTGCCCCAGCAGACGATGCTTGGTACGAACAGGTTCTCGAAACGCCACAGAATCACTTTGGGTATCTGGCGGTTCCTGAAGCGCGTAGACAGAATTGCGAGTGGAACGGACGAAGTTTCGCAATTGAACATGTCCTTTGTGTAGCGGAGTGATGCCCTGCAGCTCAACACAGCTCAATACGGCACTTGACCAACGTACTCCGTGCATTCTAGACCAAGGGACGATTCTCTGCGGCTGCCTTTGAGGATTGCGTTGTCCCTGCCGCTCGAGTCCGCTTGTTTTCTGGGCCCGTAATCCCGCTCCAGCTTGGGTATGCATCAGGGCTCGCGCCAATTCCGATCGCCGTCTCGGCGGTAAGAAACCGTTGAGCGCGTCGCGGCACATACGACGAGTATAGATAGCCTCCGCGCTATAATCCGCGCCGGCAACTGCAGGTGCGCGGCATGAAAGGTCCAGAATTTCGGGCGTTGGAGAATCACCTTGGCGAATTCGTCATTCCCCACACGCGGCTACGGCTCGGCGACGCCGGTGCCCGGCTTCGACTGGAAGGGGATCCAGACGGTTACCGTATAAATGTCAGGCTGGGTTTCCCGGCTTCACGCAGCGCCGGTGAACTGACCGACGCGTTGCGCGGCCACACGGCGCCGCTGGGAATCGAAAGCAACGTTGAAATTTCCGTGGATTGGTCGGTGGACTCCCACTCCGTGCAGCACGGGCTCAAGCCCCTGGAAGGCGTCAGCAACCTGATCGCCGTGGCTTCGGGCAAGGGCGGCGTGGGCAAGTCCACGGTTACGGTGAACCTGGCGCTGGCGTTCGCGCAGGAAGGCGCCCGGGTCGGGATACTCGATGCGGACATCTACGGCCCCAGCCAGCCGCGGATGCTGGGGCTGATGGGCGAGCGGCCGGTAAGCAAGGACGGCAAATCCCTGGAGCCCCTTGATGCTCATGGAATCAAGGCCATGTCCATCGGGTTCCTGGTGGACGAACGCCAGCCGATGGCGTGGCGGGGGCCGATGGTCACCTCGGCGCTGAACCAGTTGCTGAACGATACCCGCTGGGGCGAACTCGACTACCTGCTGGTGGACATGCCGCCCGGCACCGGCGATATCCAGCTCACGTTGTCGCAGCGCGTGCCCGTGAGCGGCGCCATCATCGTCACGACGCCTCAGGAAATCTCGCTTGCCGACGCCCGCAAGGGTCTGGAAATGTTCCAGAAGGTCAACGTGCCGATCCTGGGGATCGTGGAGAACATGAGCCGGCACATCTGCTTCGGTTGCGGGCGCGAGGAACCCATCTTCGGCCAGGGCGGGGCGGAGCGGCTGGCCAACGAGTACGACTTGCCGATGCTGGGCGGGCTGCCGCTGGACACCCGCATCCGCGAGACCACGGACCGGGGCGAACCCACGGTCGTTGCCGAACCGGACGGCGCGCTGGCCCGGGATTACCGGTGGATCGCCCGGGCGGCGGGCGCGCAACTTGCCGCCGGCGGCAAGGACTACAGCCGGCTGTTCCCCACGATTACCGTGGAAGAAGACGCGTGACCATCCGCTCGGACCGGTGGATACGGAGGATGGCGCTCGAAAAGGGGATGATCGAGCCCTTTCAGGAGGAGCAGGTACGGCATCTGGACGGCCGGAGGGTGATTTCCTACGGTACCTCCAGTTACGGCTACGACGTGCGTTGCGCGGCGGAGTTCAAGATCTTCACCAACATCAACTCCGCGGTGGTCGACCCCAAGGGATTCGACGCCGAGAGTTTCGTCGACAAGCAGGGTGAAATCTGTATCGTGCCGCCCAATTCCTTCGCCCTGGCCAGGACGGTCGAATACTTTCGCATCCCGCGCGACGTGTTGACCATCTGCCTCGGCAAGTCGACCTACGCCCGCTGCGGCATCATCGTCAACGTCACGCCCCTGGAGCCCGAGTGGGAAGGGCACGTGACGCTGGAATTCTCCAACACCACGCCCCTGCCCGCGAAAATCTACGCCAACGAAGGGGTCGCCCAGATGATCTTCTTCCAGGCGGACGATGTCTGCGACATCAGTTATCGGGACCGCAACGGCAAGTACCAGGGGCAGACGGGCGTCACGCTGCCCAAGGGATAGCGCCGGCGCCTATCCGCCATATCCGCCAGGGCCGGGCGCACGAGGGTTGCTCGACAGCGTCCGAACCGCCGGGGTTGCTCGACAGCGGCCGAACCGCCGGGAACAGCAAGCGCGCCAGGGCGGAGTGCGCAACGGACGCGCCCACTCCGCCGATTTCGCCTCCCCGCCCGGCTGATTCCGCCTCCCCGGGCGGGGATCTGAAATCTACTCGTGCCAGCGCACCTCGTCGAGGTTGAAAGCGGCGCGCGTTTCGCCGTCGCGCTGACGCTCGATCCGAACCGGCAGGCCGTGCAGGTCCGGCGCCAGCCAGATCAGGGTCCGGCGGGAGGATCCAAGCCGGTGTTGAATCAGTCTTCGGGTCCGGAACTCGCCCAGCGGCGTGTCCAGCGTTTCCTCCCCGTCCGCCCGCAACTCGTGGATTTCCGGGCCGTCCCTGTCGAGGAGTGTGACCTGCTCCGTGGTGAAATCGTCGCCGAGCAGCATCAGCGCGACCTGGAGGCTTCCACGGTCGAGCGCGCCGCGCACGAGTTGCGACTCGACGCCGACCCCCCCTGACGTGATGATGGCGCGGTCGAGCGGCCAGTCGAACTCGATGTCGAAGCTGTTTTCGCCTCCGCGTGTGCGGTCGCGCAACGAATACGCCAAGGGCCGGATTTCCCCGTCCTCGACGCTGAATGCGCTCGATTCCTCCGGCGGTCTGGGCGCGATCAGCCTGAAAGCACCCGCCAGGCGCGACTCGGAGCGGAACTCGTACGTGCCGCTCGCGGTGTCCACGAGCGTCACGGAAAAATCCGTTTCGCCAACGCGCACTCCCTGGTAGGAAGCCCGGTAGACGGCGTGGAAGCCGGGAACCTCGCCCGAGGCGCCAGCGGCCTTCAGGGTGGCGGCGGCGGTTATTCCCAGCAACACGAAGGGAAGCGGGCTACGCATCATGGCTCACCATCACCGGCCCTGCCATGGGCATGCCGTCGAACCAGGCCCTGCCATCGGCGAATCTGACCAGACCCGCGGCGCACCATTCCACGGCACGGGGAAAAATCATGTATTCGACTTCGTGGACGCGCGCCGCGAGGCTCGCTTCATCGTCGCTGTTGCGCACCGGAATCCGGCACTGAATGATGCCCGGGCCGGCGTCCAGTTCCCCGGTGACGAAATGGACCGTGGCGCCGTGAAAGGCGTCGCCGGCCTCAAGTACGCGGCGGTGGGTGTGCAGTCCCGTGAACCGCGGCAGCAGGGAAGGATGGATGTTGACGATGCGATCCTCGAAGCGCGCCACGAACGCCTCTCCGAGGACCCTCATGAAGCCCGACAGGACGACCAGGTCCGGTTCGCGGGCCTCGATCGCATCGCCCAGCGCGGCGTCGAAGGCGGTCCGGTCCGGGAAGTCCCGCGCGCTGATGCGATGTGCGTCGATGCCCGCGTCCCTCGCGCGCTCAAGGCTCCTGCCGCGCCGGTCCGAAAACACGGCCGATACGCGGATGCGGCCGTTGCTCCGCGCCGCGAATTCGATCAGGTTCTGCAGATTCGTGCCTTCGCCCGAGCTCAGGACCACGATCCTGTACGGCGCGCTTGCGGTCAACTGATGCGCACCTTTTCGTCCAGGTCGCGCGCCACGCCTCCGATTACCCAGGCTTCCTCGCCGCAGTTTCGCAGGATCGCGAGGGCTTCCTCGACCTTGCGGGGCGTAACGACCACGCACATGCCGATGCCGCAGTTGAAGGTGCGCAGCATTTCAGGCTCGGCGACACCGGCGTCCCGCAACCAGTCGAATACGGGATGCGGCGGCCAGGCGGTGGAATCCAGGCGGGCGCCCAGTCCCTTCGGCAAAACCCGGGGAATGTTCTCGATCAATCCGCCGCCGGTAATGTGCGCGATGCCCTTGACCGGGACTTCCCGAATCAGGTTGTGAATCGTGTCCGCGTAGATTCGGGTAGGGGTCAGGAGTTGCTCGATCAGCGGGCGGTCGCCGGCCAGCGTATGCTCGTCCGCGCCGGTGTGTTCCAGCACGCGGCGTATCAAAGAGAAACCGTTGGAGTGCGCGCCCGAGGACCCCAGGCCGATGATGGCGTCTCCGGCCCTGATGTCCTGGCCGTCGATGATCTGGTTCTCTTCGACCATGCCCACGCAGAATCCGGCCAGGTCGTAACCGACCGACATCTCCATCCCCGGATGCTCCGCGGTCTCGCCGCCGATCAGGGCGGCGCCCGCCAGTTCGCAGCCCCTGGCGATCCCGCCGACGACCCGCGCGGCGATGTCCACGTCCAGCTTCGGCGTGACCACGTAGTCCAGGAAGAACAGCGGTTCGGCGCCGATGACGATCACGTCGTTGACGCACATCGCCACCAGGTCGATCCCGACGCCTTCGTGGGCGTCATGCTGAGAGGCGAGTTCGATTTTCGTGCCGACGCCGTCGGTGCCGGCTACCAGGACGGGACGCCGGAATCGATCCACGGGCACCTTGAACAGCCCGCCGAACCCCCCCAGGTCGCCCAGGACCTCGACGCGCTGCGTCCTTGCGACTGCTCCCTTGATTCGCTCGACCAATGCCTGGCCGGCGTCGATATTGACGCCGGCAGCCTTGTAGGTCAGCGGAGGTTTGGCGCGCACTTGTCATGAACTCCTTTATTCAGCGCCCGCACGACCGGGTGGCGGGTCGCCCAGCCGCTATAATACGAGAGTACCGCATCCCGAGTGTATCCATGATTAAATTCATTGGCCGGACAGGCCTCGTCCGGACCTGCGCGTTCATGATGGGGATCGCCGCGGTCCTCGTGCCGGTATCGGTTATTCCGGCGATATTCGAGAATCTCTACACGATCACCGTGCCGCTGAATCCCCGGGACACGACGCGGCCGGTACTGCGAACGGACGCGGATTTCGACCGCTTCGCGATGGGGGAACTGCTGATTCGCCTGACCGGGCGACTCGACGCGCCGACCCATCCCGCCCTGCTGGACCTGGTGCGCGACGCGGGTCGGTATGTCGTTCAGCGCGGTAAGCCCGACAGGGAGAATCTGCTGATCGTCTTCGATTCGCTCGGGTTGCGGCAGGCGCTGACGGCCAGGAACCAGCCGGTGTGGGGGGAGGAACGTCCGCTGACCTTGCTTTGGGTCGCCATCGACGGAGGCCCCGGCGAACGCGCGTTGCTGGCCGCAAGCGCCGCGCCGGTTTCGGGCGGCGATGCCGTGGAGGCCGCGGCCGCGGAGTTGCGCGAGGAATTGCTCGGCGTTGCAAGTCAGCGCGGCCTGCCCGTCTCCCTGCCGCTCATGGATGCGCAGGATATGGACGCGGTGGAATTCATCGACGTCTGGGGCCTGTTTTCCGAACGCCTGGAGCAGGCATCGGCGCGCTATGCTCCGGACGCGGTCCTGAGCGGCCGCATCCGGCTCGGCGAGGAAGGTATCGATGCCGCCCGGTGGACACTGCTGAGGGGTGGGAATCCGCGCCATTTGCCGGGTGTCGCGGTCCGCTCCGGTCTCGACGGACTGGCCGATCTCTACGCCCTGGAATTCAGTGGCACCGGAGGTGCGACAGGCGCGCGCCTGAAGGTGCTCGGCGTCGAGTCGCTGGACGACTACGGCCGCGTGATGAGTTACCTTGAGAGTCTGAGCGTGCTGCAGTCCGTACAACTTGAACAACTCGTGGGCACGGAAATGACGCTGCGGGTGGAAGCCCGCGGCGGCGCCCTGGTGCTCAACAGGGTTCTGGCCCTGGGCGATGTCTTGTCCCGGTCTGGCGCGGGAGGCGACGAAATCGGCGGGGAATTGATTTACTCGTTGACGCGTTGAGGCGAGAATGGCTTTCGGCGCCCGGCGTCGAAGTCCCGAGACTTGAATCCAGATTTCAAACGGACAATTTTCAGGAACGGATTCCCCATGCAGCTCAACTGGATACCCAACGCGATCTGTATCGCGCGCGTCATTCTGGTCGCCCCCATCGTGGTTTTCCTCTCGCAGCAGGAGTATCTCACCGCGGTGGTCCTGATCGGGGTCGCCGGCGTGTCCGACGCGGTTGACGGTTTCCTTGCGCGGCAATTTCAGTGGCGCACGCGCCTGGGCAGCATTCTGGACCCGGCGGCGGACAAGCTCCTGGCGATCAGCGTGTTTTTCACCCTTGCGTACCTGGGATTGATCCCGTTGAGTCTGGCCATATTGGTCGTGGCGCGGGACGCGGTCATCGTCGGCGGCGCTGCGGCCGTGCAGTGGCTGGTCGCTCCGCTCGAGGGAGAGCCCCGGCTCATCAGCCGGATCAACACCACGTGCCAGTTCGTTTTCGTGGGGCTGACGCTGACCGCTGCCGCCTTCGGCTGGCCCCCGAACATCGTGGTGGTGATCGCCGGCGCGGCCGTGGTATTCACCAGCATCGCCAGCGGACTCGACTACGTGCTCAACTGGAGCAGGCAGGCTTGGCATGCAAGGCACGCCGCGGTCGGGGCCGTGGAGCTGTAGCGGCCCGCATTGACCAGCAATTCCCGCCAAGCGCCGAGAGCCCCGACAATTGCCTCCAGGATCACGCCCCAATGGCGAATTTCGCCGTTTATTCGGGCCAGGACGGATGAGCGAGCGTCGTTAGCGGGAATTGCTGCGCATTGACCAACCACGTGGTTTGATCGATGATTCAATGGAATCGGGAAAAATGCGTGGAGCGGACGCCATGAAGAACACAAGAGTCATTTCTGTCCTGGTTTTATTCCTTGCGCTGACAGTGGGTGGGCCTGGCCACACGCAGTTCGAAAATGTCGGAACCATAGACTTCCCCACCTCGGCCACGGGGGAGGCGCAGCAGCACTTCCTGCGCGGTGTGGCGATCCTGCACAGTTTCGGCTGGAAACAGGCGATCGAGCAATTCCGCGCCGCCCAGGCGGTCGATCCGGATTTCGCATTGGCCTACTGGGGCGAGACCCTTTCCTACAATCACCCGTTGCAGCCCGAAGTGAACGCCGAATCGCCGCGGGATGCGCTTGCGCGGCTTGGGGCCACTACGGAAGAGCGCCTGGCCAAGGCGCCGACCGCACGGGAAAGGGGTTTGCTTGAAGCAGTCGAACTCCTTTGGGGAGATGGCAGTTGGCAGGAACGCCGGGTTGCCTACATGGATGCCATGGCCCGACTTTACGAGCAATACCCGGCGGACGATGAAATCGCCACCTTTTACGCGCTTTCCATGCTGAGCGGCGCGCGTGCGCTCGGCGACGACAGCCTGCGGCTGGAAATGCGGGCCGGCGCGATCGCGTTGGGTGTTCTGGAGCGCAATCCCAGCCATCCCGGCGCGGCCCACTTCGTGATTCATGCCTTCGATGATCCGCTCCACGCCCCCATTGCCCTGCCGGCGGCCCACGTCTTCGCAGACATCGCTCCGGCGGTTTCCCACGCCCGCCACATGCCGACCCACATCTTCATCCAGCACGGCATGTGGGACCTGGTCTCCACTCACAACCAGTCCGCCTACGACGCCGCTCAGGACCTTTGGCAGCCCGGAGACTCCGTGGGCGACGCCGTGCACGCGCTCGATTGGGGGCAGTACGGCGACCTGCAGCGGGGCGACTACGAAAAGGCCCGGCTGTGGATCGACCGCCTCGAGGCGATTATCGAGGCAAGCGAGGGTCAGGCCCGGGCGGTCGGCACGCTGCCGCTCATGGAAGCGCGCTACATCGTTGAGACCGAGGAGTGGAAGGTCGACGAAATTACCGACGAAACCTCCGCCCATACGTTGCTCTCTACCGGACTCAGTGCGGTCAGAACCGGTGACGTGGAGACCGCCCGGCGGGCCGAAGATGCGTTGGTGCGCCTGGTGGCCGCGGGGAGCGATGGCGGTGTCCTGCGGGCGGGGCGGAGCTGGGTGCAGGTCATGCACAAGCAGGTCGCCGCGCTGGTGCGCGTTGCCGAGGGCGATGCCGACGGCGCCATACAGTCCATGGATGATGCCCTGGAGATCGTCGCGGGGATTCGGCCGCCCAATGGTGCTGCCGACCCGGTCAAACCGGCTTACGAGCTGTACGGAGAGATTCTCCTGGAACTCGGACGGCCGGAAGATGCGGCAGCCAGGTTCGAGACGTCGCTTCAACGCATGCCGAACAGGCCCCGTTCGGTGCTGGGCCTGGCACGGGCCCTGGAGCGGATGGGCGATGACGAAGGCGCCGCCGCGCAGTACGAGATTCTCAACGCCATCTGGGACGGCCGCGATTCGTTCACCGGCCTGCGGGAGGCGCGGCGTTGCGTCCCTTGGCAATATTCCCGATATTGCCGGCGGGACGCGCCTTGCCACGAACCGCGTGGCTATCGCTGATGCGACAGAACAGGCTTGACTCGACACTAGCGCTGAATCGACCTGATCCGCAATTTTCGGTTGGATAGCGCACCAGGGACGGTCGGCGCTATCCGAGATGGCTCTACCGGGCCTGGAAGGACTCGAGAACTCAGGCGATCAGGACCTGAGAGTTTCGGCGAGCCGGGCGACTCGCCGTCCCAGCGCGGTGGCGAGCGCCTGTTCGTCGCCGGACAGCGACCGGTTCCAGTCCAGCTCGACGTGGGAGGCGCCATACGGCCCACCGCCGGTGCGCGTGGCGCTGACCTGCGGTTCGGAATAGGGGATGCCGGTCCAGAGCATGCCGTGATGGATCAGCGGCAGGGCCATGGTCAGCAGCGTCGTCTCCTGTCCGCCGTGCATCGAACCGGTGCTGGTAAACAACCCGAAGGGTTTGTCCGCGAGCGCGCCCTTCAACCAAAGCCCTGAGGTGGAGTCCAGGAAGTACTTGAGCGCGGCCGCCATGTTGCCGAACCGCGTCGGGCTCCCCAGCAGCAGGCCGTCGCATTCGGCCAGGTCTTCAAGGGTGGCAAATGGCGGACCGGAATCCGGAATCGGGGGATCGACCGCCTCGGCCGTGGACGATACCGGCGGCACGGTACGCACGATCGCCTCCGCCCCGGTGGCTTCCGCCCCCCGTGCGGCGAATCGCGCCAGCTCCGCCGTTCGTCCCTTGAGCGAGTAGTAAAGGACGAGAATTTTCGCGTCGGATGCCATTTCTACGGAAACAATTCCAGGACCTGTTCCGGCGGGCGGCCGATGCGCGCCGCCTTGGCCGTTTCCACGATGGGCCGCTGAATCAGCACGGGGTGGGCGGTCATCAAGTCAATGAGAGTGGTGTCGCTGGCCGTCGCGAGATCGACACGTGCCGACTTGAATGCCTGTTCCTCTTTCCGGACCAGGCCACGGGCGGGCAGCCGGAGTTTTTCAAGCAGTCCGGCCAGTACGGCGGTATCCGGCGGCGTCTTGAGATACTCGATGACCTCCACTTCAATGCCCCTGGACTCGAGCAGCGCCATCGTCGCGCGGGACTTGGAACATTGGGGATTGTGATAGATTCTGGGTTTCACGCAGGTCCTCCGCCGGGTCGGTTGACGCGGAATCGGGTCGCGTTGACAGGCCCGAACTTGACGGCAATCCGGCGGGCCTGATACGTTCCCGCTTGGGCATTTCCGGGTTATTCGATGAGTTTTCGAGGCGCTATCATACTCCTCACGTTGATGCTTGCGTCATGTGCTGCGGGTCCCCCGGTCCAGGAGATGAGCAACGCGCGCCAGGCGATCGCCGCCGCGGAGGAATCGGATGCGGCCACGCTGGCGCCGGACGAACTGAACGAGGCCAGGCGCCTGCTGGAAGAGGCCGAGTCCCAACTCCGCGAACGAAACTACGGGCTGGCGCAAACCAGCGCGATGCGCGCGAGGGACCGCGCTGTCGAAGCGCTGCAGGCGAGCCAGGCCGGCGACCGGGAATAGCCCCGGAACTATCCGCGACCGCGACGGCCCGCACTTGTCGAACCCCCACCCGCGCCCTCCGGCCCGCCGCCGATGAACGCCGCCCGCGCCCTCCGGCCCGCGGCCAATGAACCCTGTCCGTGATCGGCGCCGTGGATGAGCAAGCCGTTCGCTGCTTCGTGTCCGGGCGCGTCCAGGGTGTCTGGTACCGGGCGACCACCGCGCGTCAGGCAGAACAGTTGTCTCTGCGGGGGTCGGCCAGGAACCTCGCCGACGGCACCGTCGAGGTTATCGCGGCAGGTGAGCCGGAGGCGATTGCGCAGCTTTGCGCCTGGCTGTGGGACGGTCCTTCGGGCGCCGGGGTGACAGGCGTGGAAGTACAGGAGTGGAACGATCCCGTGGCGCCCGGATTCCGGATTCTCTGACCGGGGCATCCAGGCCGGGCCCGTTTGCACCTGACCCCGGGATTCCGGCCCGCCGTTCCCCGACCCGGAAATTCTGGTCGAGCCCGCCGTTCTCCGGCCCCGGAACTCAGGTGGATCCCGCCGTTCTCCGGCCTCGCAATTCCGGTCAGACCCGTTTCGACGCCATGAAATCCACGATCGAGTCCAGCGCGACCATCTTGATCGCATCGTCCCGGCGCGATTTGTACTCGATCTCGCCGCGGTCCAGGCCCCTTTCCCCGATGACCAGGCGGTGGGGAATGCCGATCAGGTCCGCGTCCGCGAACTTCGAGCCGGGGCGCTGATCGCGGTCGTCCACCAGCACCTCCAGACCCGCGGTTTGCAACCGCCCGGCAAATTCGTCGGTGGCTTCGCGCACCCGGTAGGACCGGTCCAGGTTGATCGGAATCACGATGACGTCGAACGGCGCGATGGCATCCGGCCAGATGATGCCGCGTGCATCGTTGCTCTGTTCGATGGCTGCCGCCGCAACGCGCGTCACGCCGATGCCGTAGCAGCCCATGTGCACGGTACGGGGACGGCCGCCGGAGTCCAGAACGGTAGCGCCCATGGACGTGCTGTACTTGGTGCCAAGCTGGAATATGTGCCCCACCTCGATGCCTCGGGCGACGGTCAGCGGCCCGCCACCGCCCGGGCTGGGATCCCCGGCGGTGACGTTGCGCAGGTCCGCCACCGCGGGCAGGGGCAGGTCGCGCTCCCAGTTGACGCCCGTGTAGTGGTATTCGGCCTGATTGGCTCCACAGGCGAAGTCGCTGAGTTGCGCCGCCGACCGATCGACACAGGTGGGCAGATCCAGGCCGAGCGGACCCAGCGACCCGGGGGCGACGCCTGCCGCGTCCTCGACCTGCGCCGCCGACAGCATGCGAAGCGGCGTGGCGACGGCATCCAGCGCCTGGGCCTTGTGAGCGTTCAACTCGTGGTCGCCGCGCAGTACAAGCGCCACGGCCGGAGTCTCGGCGCCCGCAACCAGCAGGGTCTTCAGGCACTGCCGAGGCGTCAATTCAAGGAACTCGCATAGGTCGGCTATGCTGCGCACGCCCGGTGTGGCGATACTGCGCAACTCCTGGGCGGGGGCCGCGGGGCGCAGTTCGGCGCACGGCACGACCGGGACCATTTCCACGTTGGCGGCAAAGCCATCGTCCTCCGAATAGGCGATGGCGTCTTCGCCCGAATCGGCGAGCACGTGGAACTCCTCGGACTGGCTGCCGCCGATCGCGCCGGAGTCGGCCTGAACGATCCGGTAATTCAGTTGCAGCCGATCGAAGATTCTGGAATAGGCGCGGCGCATGACCCGGTAGGCCTCTTCCAGGCCTTCTTCATCCAGATCGAACGAATAGGCGTCCTTCATCACGAATTCCCGCGCCCGCATGACGCCGAACCGGGGCCTGATCTCGTCCCTGAACTTGGTCTGTATCTGGTAGTAGTTCACCGGAAGCTGCCGGTAGCTCTTGAGCTCGGTTCGGGCGATGTCCGTGATGACCTCCTCATGGGTGGGCCCAAGGCAGAAGGCGCGCTTGTGCCGGTCCTTCAGCCTGAGCAACTCGGGGCCGAAGTCCTCCCAGCGGCCCGACTCGCGCCACAGTTCCGCGGGCTGGACGCCGGGCATCGAGACTTCCAGCGCCCCGGCCCGGTTCATTTCCTCGCGCACGGTCCGCTCGATCCTGCGCAGCACCCTTACGCCCAGGGGAAGCCAGCTATACAGCCCGGACGCGAGCCGGCGGATGAGGCCGGCGCGCAGCATGAGCTGATGACTGGTCACCTCCGCATCCGACGGTGCTTCCCTGAAGGTCGTGAGGGGTAATTGAGAGAGCCGCATGCCTTCCCTTGCCTTGTTTCCGAACCCGCGCATTGTAGGGTATTCGACCCGCTGGCGCGTCAATCGGGGCCGCGCAACCAGGCCTATCCAAAAGTCCCGGTCCGGTTGGTTCCGGTGAGGCTGAGCGATGGGTCCGACGGGGATGTGTGGCTGTAGCGGAGGGGTCGCCGGTCGGTCCAGGGCGGTGGGGAGGCGTTGAGCGGGTTTGCTCGGGGGTATGGGTTGGTGCCTGGGCGCTGAGTAGGCGCGGCGCGCACGGGGATGCCGCGGCGCGGCCGGGCGGTGCGCCGTCGGGGGTCCGCGGGGTGCCCGGTCAGGGCGGCGCGGGGGTCAGGATGGCGTCGAGCGCATCCTGCGGGCGTGCGGCGTAGTGGCGGTTTGCCTGGGGGATGTAGTCGAAGTGGCCGATCGCGCGCACGATGGAGATCGCGGCGTTGCTGAGCGCCGCCAGGTTTTGCGGCAGATGCCCGGCCGCGGCGCGGCAGCGGTCCTCGTCGTAGCTGAAGTCGCGCACGTAGTGAACCCGGTTCTCCACTTCCCAGTGGCGGCGCACGATGTTCAACAGTTCGTCGGGTCCGGCCTCCTCGACGCCGAGCGAGGTGAGCCCGTAGGCGATCTCGCGGGTGCTTTCCCCGGTCTTGACCACGACGCGCTCGCGCTGCACGCGCAGCGCCTGACGGCGTGCGGGCAGATCGCACCGCCCGTCCCACTTGGCGGGCGTGAGGTCGAAGGCCGCGCAGCGGCGGGTCTCCAGCCGCCCATGGGCCTTGTGCAGCGCCTCGGCGCTCCAGCGCGCCTGGCTCCAGTCGATGTCCGCCAGGTCCTCGCGAATGCTCGGCTGGTTGCCCTTCACGGCGGTGATCGCGTAGTCGGCCTTGCACTCCTCCACCAAGCAGCGCGCCGTGTCGTGTTGGGCGTGGATGGCGTCGAGCGTGACGACGCGCCCGGCGAGGTCCAGTTGCCGCGCCAGTTCGCGCACCGCCGGGATCTCGTTGCTTTTGGCGCCGATGCGCACCTGCCCGAGCACCAGGCCGCTGCCGTGCTCCACCGCGGCCACCATCATCTGGCGTTCGCCCTCGGTCCGCCTGGAGGCGCCGCGCACGTCCTTGCCGTCCATGGCCACCGGCGCAAGCCCGGCATGCTGGGCGCTCCAGGCGCGCAGCGCCCGATCCAGAGTGTCCGGCGGCAGCTTCGAGAGGATGTAATGGAAGGTCGAGGCAGCGGGCACTGTGTAGCACTGGCGCGTCGGGCTGAAGAACCCGCCCACCGCACGGCGCTGCGCCTCGTCGAGCCGGGCGGCGAACTCCCCGAACGCGCTCACGCCGCGATACCCGGCCAGGCGCGCCGCGATCATGATCGTCAGGTAGCTCGCCAAGCTGTAGCGCTGCCCGCGCCGTTTGCGAAAATCCTCCATCTCCCCGAGAAAGTCGTGAAGACTGCGCAATTGCCCCGCCGGCATCGGCGCCTCGCGCACCTCCACGGGCTCGCGCCCATCGCGTAGCGCCTCGCGGGCGCCGGCTTCAAGCTCGTACACGTAAACCTCCTTGGGCTGGCCGTGCTCGCGCCACCGCGCCGGGCTGCCGTACACCCGCGAATAACCGCGCGTCAGGCCCAGCATCCGCCAGTTCGACGCCCGGTAGCAAACCCCCGAAAACCGCGACGGGTCCACGAACGTCTCCGCCAACAGCACCGGGAAACCGTGCATCGCGCGCATGTCCCCCGACAGCCGGCGCAGACTCAGACCCAGCACCCGAGAGGCCAGGTTGCGTACCTCCCCCTTGCCCACCAGCAACGCGAAACGGCTGTTGTTCGCGATCAGCTTCAGCCGCCGAAACTGCCGCTCCGGCGGCCAACCCAGCCACTCGTCCCGAACCCCGACCTTGAACGCGCCCGCCGTCCAGCCCAGCAGCGCAACCCGGCTCCCGCCGCATACCGCCACGTGACGCAGCGACTGACCGAACAATCCCTTGTACGGCAAATAGTGAAACTCCCTCATCAGCGCGTCCCAACGCCGCCGCTCCGCCACGCCGCGCACCGGGCGCACCCACACATCGCGCAACTTCAACCGGCCACGGGAAAACACCGAGATCACCATGACCCCCTTTATGCCACAACGACTTCTGAATAGCCAGACCTTGCACAGCCTGACCGCTTCCCTCACCGTTTACAGCCTCAGGCTATACGCCCCGACTTTTGGAGAGCCCTGGCCGCGCAACCATGTTAAGCTCGCGCCCATGAAAGGCTCCGAGGATCCCGATGACCAATCCTGGGGTGCGGGAGCGGTATCTGGAGGCGATGGGCATCCCCGTCTGGGTCCTGCGGGAGGCCGCCGACCCGGAGCCGGCAGCCGGCGAAGTCAAGGCGTCAGATGCCGGCGGAGCCGACCCGCGGGAGGCCGTACCCGCTTCGGGTGAGCCCGACGCGCCCGCATCCGAGCGTGCCGCCGACTGGAGCGAATTGCAGGAGGCGGTGCGCACCTGCACCAGGTGCGCCCTGCATGAAGGCCGCACCCAGACCGTTTTCGGCGTCGGCAGCCGGACTGCCGATCTGCTGATCATCGGCGAAGCCCCGGGGGCGGAGGAAGACCGAAGGGGCGAACCCTTCGTGGGCCGCGCCGGGCAGTTGCTCAACGCCATGCTCGCCGCGATCCATCTCGCCCGCGAGGAGGTGTACATCGCCAATATTCTCAAGTGCCGGCCTCCCAACAACCGCGATCCCAGGACCGACGAGCAGGCGACCTGCACGCCCTACCTGCAACGTCAGATCGACCTGTTGCGGCCCAGGGTCATCCTGGCGCTGGGCCGGGTCGCCGCGCAGTGGCTGTTGCGGTCCGATGCGCCCATCGGCCGGCTGAGGGGGCGCACGTTCGAGTACGGCAGTCACTCCACGCCGCTGGTGGTGAGTTACCACCCGGCCTACCTGTTGCGCAGCCCGCTGCAGAAGTCCAGGTCGTGGGAAGACCTGAAAAGCGTGAAACGCCTATTGAAAGATCCCCGATGATCGCTGCGCTGCAACCGCGAATCGAGATTCGCGCGATGTCGACCCGGGACCTGCGGGGCGTGGCCGCGGTCGAGCAGGCCAGCTATGAATTCCCGTGGAGCCCGGGCATTTTCAGGGACTGTCTGCTGGCGGGTTACCAATGCCTGGTGCTGGTGGCCGAGGGCGACATCAACGGCTACGCCATCATGTCGGTGGCGGCCCGCGAGGCGCATATCCTGAATCTGTGCGTGCACCCGGAATTGCAACGGCGCGGATTCGGGCGGCAACTGCTGTACGCGCTGTGTACCCGCGCCGACTCGCTGGGCGTCGAGCGGGCCTTTCTGGAGGTTCGCCCTTCCAACGCCGCCGCGGTCAAACTCTACACCTCCGCCGGATTCGAGCAGATCGGTGTGCGCCCGTCCTACTACCAGGCCGACGGCGGCCGGGAGGACGCCGTTATTTTCGCTGCCGGGATCAGCGATGCACTCAGGGAGATAGGCGAGACAGACGTTCTCTGATCTGCTCGAGGCGCTCGTCGAGTGCCGCCGCCCGTTCCCGTTCCCGGTTCACGACCTCCGCCGGCGCATTGGCCAGGAACTTCGGGTTGGCGAGCTTCTGCCCGCTGCGCTGACGGTCGTGCGATGCCCGCTGAATTTGCTTGCTCAGCCGGGCGCGTTCCGCCGCCATGTCGATCAATCCTTCCAGAGGGACGAGAATCGTCATCTGGCCCACCAGGGCGGTGGCCGCGCCGGTCACCTCGTCCGCCGAATCGACAAAGCCGATGTCGTCCAGGCGGGCCAGGTTCTTCAGCAGCGATTCGTGTTGGCGAACGCGCGCCCGGTCCAGGTCCGTGGCGCCGGCGAGACGGGCCGGGAGCCGCTTGCCCGGGGCGATGGACATCTCGCCCCGAACCTGCCGGACGCCCATGACGAACGCCTTGAGCCAATCGATTTCCGCTTCGGCCTCGGGGTCGGCATACAACGACTCCGGTCGAGGCTGCGCTTCCAGCATGATGGTTTCGCTGTCGCGACCGGTCTGCGCAGCCAGCTTGAGCCACAATTCCTCGGTCACGAAGGGGATGACCGGGTGCAGGAGCCGCAGCAGCGCCCCCAGCACGTCCGCCAGGCACCGTTGCGCGGCCTGGACATTCTCCGGTGGCGCGTCCGGATCGTTCAGGACGGTCTTGGTCATCTCCAGGTACCAGTCGCAGAACTCGTGCCATGTGAACTCGTACAGCGCCTGGGTGGCCAGGTCGAACCGGTATTCGGCGAAAGTTTGTTGCACCCGCTCGATCACCGCGCGCAGCCGCGAACGAATCCAGCGGTCCGCGATGGTGTACTGCAACGGCTCTTCGGGGAGCGGGGCCCGCACATGCGAAAAGACGTACTGGGCGGCGTTCCAGAGCTTGTTGCAGAAGTTGCGGCTGCCCTCGACGCGGCCCATGTCCAGGCTGACATCGCGCCCGGTGGTTGCCAGCGAGGCGAAGGTGAGGCGAAGCGCGTCGGCACCGTATGCGGCGATGCCGTCGGGGAATTCCTTTCGCGTACTCGCCTCGATGCGTTCCTTGAGATGCGTCTGCATCATCCCCTCGGTTCGCTTGCGGACCAGCGTCTCGAGGTCCACGCCGTCGACGATGAAGAGGGGATCGAGGACGTTGCCCTTCGACTTGGACATCTTCTGCCCGGACTGGTCTCTCACCAGTCCATGGATGTAGACATCGGAGAACGGCACGTCGCCCATGAACTTCAATCCCATCATGATCATCCGCGCCACCCAGAAGAAGATGATGTCGAATCCGGTCACCAGCACCTGGGTGGGATAGAACGCTTCCAGTTCCCTTGATCCCGCGGGCCAGCGCATCGTGGAAAACGGCCACAGCGCCGATGAAAACCAGGTGTCCAGGACATCGTCGTCCTGCCGCAGGGGGATCTCCGCGCCGAGGCCGTGCGTCGCCCGGGCCTCCTCCTCGCTTCGGCCCACGTAAACGTTCCCTTCGCCGTCGTACCAGGCCGGGACCCGGTGGCCCCACCACAACTGGCGGGAAATGCACCAGTCCTCGATATTGCGCATCCACTCGAAGTAGGTCCTGGACCAGTTCCCGGGGACGAAGCGGATGCCGCCGTCCTCCACCGCCGCGATCGCGGGTTCCGCCAGGGGGCCGGCACGCACGTACCACTGTTCCGTCAGCAGGGGTTCGACCAGCGCGCCGCTGCGGTCGCCGCGGGGCACCATGTGGCGGTGTTCCTGTACCCCGTCCAGCAATCCTTCCGCCCGCAGCTCTTCCAGGACTCGCTCCCGGGCGTCGAATCGGTCCAGTCCGCGGAAGCGTGCCGGCACCGCGTCGTTGAGCGCGGCGGATGCGTCGAATATGTCGATGGCTTCCAGGCCGTGCCGCCGGCCGACCTCAAAGTCGTTGAAGTCGTGGGCCGGGGTGATCTTCACGCACCCGGTTCCGAACTCGGGGTCGACGTAGTCGTCGGCTATCACGGGAATCCGTCGCTCCGCCAGGGGCAGCAGCACTTCCTGCCCGACGTATTTCCCATAGCGCTCGTCGTCGGGGTGCACGGCGACGGCCGTGTCGCCCAGCATCGTTTCGGGCCGGGTGGTCGCCACCACCAGGTAGTCGTCGCTGTCGAGAAGCGGATATCGAAACCGCCAGATCTTCCCGGTTTCTTCCGCGACCAGCACCTCCAGGTCGGAAATCGCCGTGTGCAGCACCGGGTCCCAGTTGACCAGCCGCTTGCCGCGATAGATCAGTCCTTCCTCGTAGAGCCGCACGAAGACCTCGGTGACCGCCTCGCAGAGTTCCGGGTCCATGGTGAAGCGGTCGCGGGTCCAGTCCACCGACGCGCCGAGCCGCCGGATCTGCCTGGAAATGGTGCTGCCGGAATGTTCCTTCCAGTCCCATACCCGGCTTACGAAGGCGTCCCGGCCCAGTTCGCGCCGGGTACGGCCTTCGGCATCCAGCAGCCGCTCCACCACCATTTGCGTGGCGATGCCCGCGTGGTCGGTGCCCATCTGCCAGAGCGTGTTGTCGCCGCACATCCGGTGGTAGCGGATCAGGGCATCCATGATGGTGTACTGGAACGCGTGGCCCATGTGCACGGTGCCGGTCACGTTGGGCGGCGGAATGACGATGCAATAGCTCTTGCCTTGCCCCGACGGCTTGAAATAACCCGCCGCTTCCCAGCGCCGGTATTGCCGGGACTCGATCCTGCCGGGCTGGTAGCCCTTCCTGGGTTCGTTCATGATCTGCGTCAAATCGAGTGCGTCTGCAGCTCGTACCCCCTGTCCTGGTAGAAACGGTAGCGCCGGCGCCCCTGGCTCCTGCGGGCCGGATCGGCGTCGACGATTTCGGCCACGCGGGCGTAACGGCTGAAAAAGCCGGGCACCTCGCCCGCCAGATTGATCATCACGTCCCAATGATCTCCAGCCTCGGCGGGAGGATCGTCCGGGGAATTCGAATCGCCGACACCGATCACCACCGGCTCATCGCCGTCTGCCGGCTGACCCCGTCCGGCGACGAGATGGGGGATGAAGCTGCCCTGTGAGAACGTCCATAGCAGATCGTCCAGCCTGCTGGCATCGGCATCGTCGGCTGCGTTGACGAAGACGTGATGCCGGCGTTGCACGGCCTTCTGCGCAATCCGGCAGGCTGTCCTGAGTCTGGAGTCCGGGTTGTCGGTATCCAGAATATAGAAGTCGACCCGGGTCACGATGTTTCAGGGCCTGTAGTCGCCGTGCGGGACCGTTCTGCCGAATTCCTCACGTTCTTCACGTTCTTGGCGTTCTTCAAGACAGAACGGGCGCCATCGCCGCGGCCGAGGTTCCCGCTCATTGCAGGTTGAGCAGGAAGTCCACCAGCATCGGCACCGGCCTGCCCGTCGCCCCCTTGCGTTTGCCGGAGGGATGCCAGGCGGCGCCGGCAATGTCCAGGTGCGCCCAGGGCGTATCGCCCACGAACCGGGACAGGAATTGCGCGCCGATGCTGGCGCCGGCGAAGCGGCCGCCGATATTGGCGAAATCGGCGAAGTTGCTTCGCATCCCCTCGCCGTACTCGTCGTCGACGGGAAGCCGCCAGGCCGGATCCAGCGATCGCTTGCCCGCATCCAGCAGGCCGGCGGCGAGTTGCTCGTCGTTGGCGAACAGGCCCGTGTAGAGGTGGCCGACGGCGACGACGCAGGCGCCGGTGAGCGTCGCCACATCCAGCAGGCATCGGGGCTCGTAGCGGGAAGCATAGGTCAGCGCATCGCAGAGGATCAGCCGGCCCTCGGCGTCGGTGTTGAGGACTTCCACGGTCTTGCCCGACATGCTGGTGACGATATCGCCCGGGCGAGTCGCCCGCCCGCCCGGCATGTTTTCGCACGCGGGCACCACGGCGACGACATTGATCCCGGGCTGCAATTCGCCAAGCGCGGCCATGGCGCCGATGACGCTTGCGGCGCCGCACATGTCGAACTTCATTTCGTCCATCCTGGCGGACGGTTTCAGGGAGATGCCGCCGGTGTCGAAAGTGATCCCCTTGCCGCAAATCGCCACCGGCGCGGTTTCGTTGCCGGCGCCGTTGTATTGCATGACGATCAGGCGGGCCGGCTCCTCGGCCCCGTGGGTCACGGAGAGCAGCGCGCCCATTCCCAGGCTCCGCATGTCGTCTTCGTCCAGGACTTCCGTTTCCATGCGTTCGAATCGGTCGGCCAGCTCGCGGGCCTGCCCGGCGAGGTGGGACGGAGTGCAGACATTCGGAGGCCGATTGCCCAGGTCCCGGGCGATCTTGACGCCCGCGGCGATCGCCCGGCCGTCGTTCACGCCGCGCCCGGCTTCCGACGCCTCGCCGGTCGCGGCCGCAATGGCGAATCGAGCCAGCGCGCTGTCCTCCGGCGCCTCGCTCTTGAGTTCGTCGAAGCGGTACAGGGCGCCGCTGGCCGCGGCCACCGTGACGCGCGCGGCGTAGTAGGCATCCACGCCACTGGCGCCATCCCGGGACAGGTAGCTGGTGGCATCCGTAACGCCCGTCCGGCTCAGCGCCGCCGCCGCGGCGGCAACGGCCTTGTCAAGCGCCTTCGCGTCGAATTTTTCTTCCTTGCCGCAGCCCACCAGGAGCACCCGCTCGGCCTCGATACCCTCAAGACCCGGCAGCAACAGCGTGCGCCCCGCCTTCGCGGAGGCGTCGCCGATCTCCACGAGCCGGCCCACGGCGCCGCCGCAGGACTCGTCCACGGCCTGCGTGGCAGCCGCCAATGCTCCGTTCTCGAACAGGGGCAGGATTACGCAACCGGTCGCCTCACCGGCGGCAGGTTCCGTCGTAACGGAAAATTGCATGTCAAACTCTCCTTTGCGCCGCGGGGTTGGGGAAACAGTCCCGCAATGGTCAAAACCGGCGCACCGCCCCGCCGCGGGGTTGTGCTATTGTCGATACACCGCCCGAAAGCGGGCTAAGTGTACTCGTTGCTTCAGGCACATTGAAACCCACGCCGCCGTGCACCTGATATCCCGCTACATCCTCCGTGAAACCTTCTCCTCGTGGTTGATCGTGACGATGGTGCTCGTCGTCATTTTCATGAGCAATCAGTTCGCGGAGACCCTGGACGACGCCGCCGGCAACGAGTTGCCGCGGAGCGCCGTGTTCGCTGTCCTGGGTTTGACGTCCCTGCAGTACATCACCTGGCTCGCGCCGATCGGCCTGTTCCTGGGCATCCTGCTGGCGTTGGCCCGCATGAACAGGGACTCGGAGATGATCGCTCTCGAAGCCTGCGGGGTCGGGCCTTCCCGCCTCCTGGTCCCGATCGGCGTGTTGACGCTGATTCTCTCGGCGACGGTGGCGTGGTTGTCGTTGATCGCCACGCCGGAGGCTTCCCGCCAGGTGGAACAGATACGGCTGCAGGCCCGGGAATCGCTGGAAATCGGGGTGCTGGAAGCGGGGACGTTCACCAGTCCCGATTCGGGGGAAACGATCATTTACGCGCAGGAGGTGACGGGCGGCGCGATTCACGACGTCTTCATCCAGCGCAACGACGGCGACCGTGTCATGGTCATCGTCGCGGCTCGGGGCGAGCGGCGGCTCGATGCGGACGGGCAGTTGTCCTTTGTGCTCTACGACGGACGCCGCTATGAAGGCGTACCAGGGGAGCGGAGCTTCCGGATCGTCGAATTTGCCGAACACGGCATGCCCGTGCGCCTGGTCGAGCAACGCGACGGCGACCAGCCCGTGGAGACGAAATCCCTGGCGGCCCTGGCGGGTTCGTCCGATCCCGCCGATCGCGCCGAACTGCAGTGGCGGATCTCTTCGCCGCTGTCGCTGTTCGTGTTGGCGCTGCTTGCGATACCGCTCAGCCGGTCGCGGCCCAGGGAGGGACGCTACGCCCGCCTCGGGGTGGGCATTCTCCTGTACATCACCTACCTGAACCTGCTGTCCATCGCCAGGGCGTGGGTCGAGCGCGAGCAGGTACCCGACTGGCTGGGCGTCTGGTGGGTGCACGCGATGCTCGGCGTGCTCGGGCTCGCGCTGTTGGCACGGCAGTCCGGGTGGTTCACGCGTGCCGGGCGCGCGGCGCCGGCGGGAGTTTCTCCGGCATGAACGTTCTGGACCGCTACGTCGCCACCGCGGTGCTCAGGGGCGTGACCCTGGTGCTGGCCGTGCTGATCTCCGTGGGCACGGTATTCGAATTCATGGGCCAGCTACCCGATGTCGGTACGGCTCAATACTCGATCGGCGACGCCCTGGCCTTCGTGGTGCTGCGGATTCCCCGCCTGCTGGTCAGACTGCTGCCGGCGGCCGCCCTGATCGGTGCGTTGCTGGGCCTCGGAAACCTGGCGGTGCAGCGCGAACTGGTGGTGATGCGCGCCAGCGGCATCTCTGTTGCGCGCCTCGCCGGATCGGTGGCGTCGGCGGGTGTCGTGCTGATGATCGTAATGGCCCTGCTGGGCGAGTCGCTGGCTCCGTCGATGAGCGTGTACGCCAGGGGCCTGAGGGCACAGGCGCTCCTGGACACGGAGGACGTCGCATCGGGCGGCGCTTCCACCTGGCTCAAAAGCGGCGACCGGATCGTCAACCTGCGCAGGGAAGCCGACGGCTTCGGTTTCGGCGGCGTCTACCTGTTCGAACTGGACGGCGAGCAGGGACTGACGCATATCGCGCATGCGGATACCACGGATATCGATCAGGCCAACCAGTGGATTCTCGAGAACTACGCCGAAACGATTTTTCAGGGATCGGCCGGCGTGACCGCCAGCACCGACCGCCTGGCCGTCAAGGACTATGGCCTGAGCCTGGATTTGCTCGAGTTTTCGGTGATTCGGGCCGACCTTCTGGATACCAGCGGGCTGACCCGCTATATCGCTTACCTGCAGGCAAACGGCCTGGACGCGACGCCCTACCTGATCGCCTTCTGGGCGCGAATGGCGGACATCGTCTCGGTTGCGCTCATGACCGTGCTGGCCCTGCCGTTCGTGCTCGGCGGCATGCGCTCGGCGGGAACCGGTGTCAGGGTCCTGATCGGTTTGCTGATCGGCCTGGCCTACTACGTGACGGCGCAGGCCTTCGCCAACAGCGGCCAGGTATTCGACTTGGATCCCCGGGTGGTCGCCTGGCTGCCCACCGCCGCTCTGGTGCTGGTCAACGCGCTGGCGTTTTCAAGGGTCCGCTAGCGTAATGTCTCTTAAATGCGCATACTATTGGGTGCGCACAGAATCAAATGTAACCACTTGTTTTATAAGTTTGTTTCCCAGTATTCGCTCACATCCGGCCGATAACGAATTTGTGAGTCGGGACACTGGCGACTGGCTCGGGAACCGTCGACCGGAGCGGGCGAACGGCATGCCCCCGGGAGCTTGCGCCCTAGGAATTCGCGGCTGCAAATCCGCTCCCGTCCGCCCCTCCGGCCGCTCGATTTCGTCAAGTATGACCCGATATTCTCCCCGATCGATCAAAGGGACGGCGATGGCGAATTGCCGGTACGGCCCGTGCCTACTGCGCAAGCTCCGGGGGCCGATGCGGCATTTGGACCATGCAGGTTCCGGAAAGCCGGTCGTGCCAGCAGAGCGCGTCCCGGTCCCACCAGGCCCAGAGCAGGCCCAGTCCGGGTGGGATCAGCAGCAGCCAGGCCGCCAGGTAGCGAAGGGCGGCTTGCCGCCAGTCAAGTCCGCCACCGTCCATGGTGGTCACCTGCAGCCTCCAGGCCCTGGCTCCGAGCGTCTGGCCGCCGTGGGTCCAGGAATAGCCGAAAAACAGGAAGTTGACGCCGAGCAGGACAAGCCCGAACCACCACGATCCCGGGGGAATGGCATTACCTCCACGGGCCATTACCAGCAGCAGGGTCAATACCATGACCAATCCCGCGAACAGCAGGGCGTCGTAGAACAGTGCGGCGCTTCGCCGCAGCAGGCCGGGTGGGGGGAGGTCGATTCGCTTCATGGAGACGTCGCCAGGTTGCTCGGGCATAATACGCTACCGAAACGCGGTCGCCACGCCCCAAAAAAAGAGGGGCCGCTCAGTTGATTCCTCAATATACGGCTGACGAACAACCAGACAGGGGATTGAAATAATGATCAGGAAAACCGCACTTTCCCGTCGCTCGATGATGAAATGGGGAATGGCATCGGCCAGCGCTTCCGCACTGGCGGGCCTGTTGCGCGCACCGGCCCGTGCGCAGGATCTGGGGCCCGGAAACGCCCATGTGGGCGATGTGGGCGGCCGGGACCCGGCACGGCTCTACACCGGCGAACTGATCGAGGGCGGCGGCCAGATGGAGATACGGCTCAACCAGTCGATCCACACCGGCGATCCCCACGAACTGGAAGTCGCGCGCCGCATGCGCCCGTTCGACCCGCTGTCCTGGTACACGGAGTGGAACCGTGTCGCACAGATCAACGAGGAAATCGCGGTCGGCTACGAAGAACAGGGGCTGAACGTATCGGCCCACAACTTCTACCTTCGCGCCAGCCGCTTCCACCGCCTTTCCATCGTCTACCAGGAAGACACGGACGAGACCATGATGCCGGGGTACATGAAGTTCCGGGATCTGTTCGACAAGGCCTGGGAGTTGCAGGATCCGCCCTTCGAGCGCGTCACGATCAACGTGGACGGCAACGACCTCCTTGCCTACTTCCGCAAGCCCGGTGGGCCCGAGGGCACGCGGTACCCGACCGTCATCAACTACCAGGGGGCGGACTCGCTGGCCGAGAACACCCTGAACGGCGCCGGAGCCTATGTCGCCCGGGGCATGGCCTACCTGGTCATGGACCTGCCGGGGCAGGGCGCCCCGAAGCGGCTGATGAATCTCTACATGCCGCCGGACACCGAAAGACTGGTTTCACCGATCATCGACTACCTCCAGTCGCGCCCGGACGTGGACCCCGAACGCATCGGCCTTCGCGGCCAGAGCATGGGCGGTTACTCCGCGCCCCGGGCCGCCAGCGGCGACAGCCGCATCAAGGCGGTGTGGATGGGCGCCGGCTCCCACGACGTTCTGCGCGACCTGTTCGAGTTCTACCCGCCCATTCGCGACCGCGTCCGCTGGATCATCGGCGCCGAAGACCTCGCCGATGCGCGGCGCAAGCTCGTCGACTACACCGTGGAGCATGTGGCCCACCGGATCGAATGCCCGATGCTGATCGGCTACGGGCCGACGGACCGGATCATGGACCCGCAGGGCGCCTACAGGCTGTATCAGGCCGCGGTCAATTCCGACCGCCAGATGTGGTCGGGGGCCGGGCATCCGCACCACGACGAGAAGTCGGGAGGGCCGCTGGATCTGCGCTTGCCGACCGACCCGGATTGGGCCGCCCGGCAACTCGGCGCTCCGGGTTGAGGGCGCAAGCGTGATTGCAATGCCCTTCACGGCCCTGGTCACTGTCGGTGCAGTCGTGCTGACGTTTGTCCTGAGTCTGCGTGTCGGCGCGATGCGCCAGAAGCATGGCGTGAAAGCCCCGGCAGTGACGGGCCATCCGGAGTTCGAGCGCGCCAACCGCGTTCACCAGAACACCGTCGAGCAACTCGTGCTCTTCCTGCCGTTGCTCTGGCTCGCGCTCTACGTTCTGGGCGACGCCATTGCCGGCCTGATCGGTGCGGTCTGGATCGTGGGACGAATCGTCTACGCAAATGCCTACGCCAGGGACCCCGCGGCACGCCAGCCGGGCATGGCCATCACTTCCGTACCGACTGCGGTACTGTTGCTGGCCACGCTATGGGGGATCGTCCAGGGATTCATCGCCTGACACTTGTCATTCAGGACCTTGTCAGAGCGTGGCACCGGGAACATCCTGGGATTCGCCGCACCGCCATGAGCCGAGCGGTATCTCGGGGCGCCACACCCAGTAACGGGTCAGATCGAATGATCCCGTAAACGTGGCCGGGTCGGTAATGGTCACACGGTAATCCAGGCGACTTTCGTCCTCGCTCAAGGTAAAGCGTTCAATCACGGATATTTCGCTCCTCGGGTGAACGCCCCTGTCGTCGAATATCCCCGCTTCGAGATTTTCCGTTTCGACAATTAACGTATTGCCATCCCATCGGCCAGTGGAGTAGCCGAGCCGGGTGTATTCGTCGCCGGTGTCGGCCCAGGCACTAGAAGTTGACCTTGTCGGCGCCCTTTAGCGACAACATCGCGCGAACGTCATCGGGTGTGGCGACTTCGCAGCCCAGCTCTTCGATGATTCGCCGGATCTTCGCCACCTGTTCGGCGTTGGAGCCGGCCAGCCTGCCGCGCTCGATGTACAGGGAGTCTTCGAGGCCGACACGGACGTTGCCGCCCATCATGATGGCCTGGGTCGCCAACGGAATCTGCGCGGCGCCGGCGCCGAGGACCGACCATTGGTACTCGTCGCCGAAGAGGCGGTCGGCGGTGCGTTTCATGAACACCAGGTTGTCCGGCTCCGGGCCGATGCCGCCGAGAATGCCCATGACGAACTGCAGGAAGACCGGTGGCTTGAAGAGCCCCGTGGCCATGCAGAATTTCAGGTTGTACAGGTGCCCCACGTCGTAGCACTCGTGTTCGAACTTGACCTTGTGCTCCCGTCCCAGCGCCCTTTCGACCTGCGCGATGTCGCGGAACGTGTTGCGGAATATGTAGCTGTCGGATTCGGCGACGTAGTCCTTTTCCCAGTCGAACTTCCACTCCTTGTAACGCCCGGCCAGGGGGTGGAACGAGAAGTTCATGCTGCCCATGTTCAGCGAACTCATCTCCGGCGATGCGACCGCGGAGGGCTTGATGCGGTCCTCGATCGGGGTCTTCAGGCTGCCGCCCGTGGAGATATTGATGACCGCATTCGTGCGCTCCTTGATTTGCGGCAGGAAGCGCATGAAGTGCTCGGGGTCGATGGACACCGAGCCGTCCTCCGGGTCGCGCGCGTGGAGATGCAGGACCGCCGCACCCGCTTCGGCGGCGTCGACGGCCTGCCGCGCGATATCTTCGGAGCGGTAGGGCAGCGCGTCCGACATCGTCGGCGTGTGGATCGCCCCGGTGATGGCGCAGGTGATTGCGACCTTTCTCTTTTTCCTTGGCACCCGGCGCCTCCCCTTACTTCGGTGTGCGATTGCGATAGCGCAGGTATCCCACCAGCGCGAAAAGGCCAAAGACCAGCATCATGCTGACGACGCCACCCATCCAGATACGCGTTACTTCCAGTTCAGCCACTGTCCTTCTCCTGTCCGCGTGCCGTGAGTTGTCTGGCGATGAGTTGCCCGGCGAGGACGAAAACGACAATCAGCGCCAGGCTTTGCAGGAAAATGTTCCAGAACATGAATGATCCTCCTTAACCGGCTTCGGCGCCGGCACGGTTCAGATAGCCGGGCTTCCCGGGCAACAAGGCATTGCCGAGGACGAGAAAGAGCAGCGCGACGACGACCGTCACGATGGCATTGGGCGTCTCGGCCAGTCCGAGCCAGCCCGGCAGGTCCGTGAACGACCACAGCGTGTTCGCGATCCAGCAGGCGAGCAGGGTCGTGATGGCCACGGCCTGGTTGCAGCGCCAGAACAGCCCGAACACGACGATCCAGAATACGGGCACGAGCCACGCGAACAGCCAGTTCATGGCCGCGAGAATGGGTGGAAGGTAGGAGGCGACACCGATCGCGATGCTCGCCACGATGACGATGGTGACGCGCATCAGCCGCGTCATTTCCTGTTCGCTGGCCGCCGGTTTGTACAGCGTCCTGTAGATATCGTGGCTGAAGATGGTTGCCACCGCGAGCGAGATCATCGCGAACGTCGACAGGATCGCCGCGAGAAACGCGGCCAGCAGGATCGCCGCGAGCCAGTTCGGCAGGAACGCGACAAGCATCGACGTTGCAGCCACCTTCTGGCCCAGCGCCTGGAATTCGGGGATCGACTTGGCGGTGAGGCCGAGCACGACCGCGAATACGCCGAACAGGCCGTTGACCGGAGCCGCGATCCACAGGGCGCGCATGATCGTCTTGTCGTCCTTCGCCGCCATGGCCGGCTGCAACAGCATCTGGTTGATCCCCTGGCTGAAGATGACGGCGACGATCGTGCCGAGCACGAAGGTCATCATGATCTGCGTATTGCCGAAGATCGACAGCATGTAGGCCTGGTCGGCGCTTCGGTAGAACGCATCGACCGTGTCGAAGTTCTGTCCGGGCAGGTTCAGGGCGACGACGATGACCGCCAGGATCAGTCCGGTGTACATCACCACTGCGTTGACGAGGTTGACGAAGCCGATTTCCCTGATGCCGGCCAGGATCACGTAAAGAATGCCGAGCACGCCGCCGACCATTGCCCCGGTCGGGATGTCCCAGTCGGTGAGCGAGGCGAAGATGATGCCGATCCCCTGCGCCTCGACGGTCAGGATGCCGAACAGCACCCCGGCCATGACGCAGGACACGAGCAGGCGCGTCTCGAGGCCATAGCTCTTCTGCAACAGCTCCGGCACGGTCGCCACGCCGATGCGCCGCAGCCACACGCCGGTGCCGAGGCACACGATCACCAGCAGGATCACGTGCGCGAGGCTGAACCATACGGCCGCGGCGCCCAGTATCCAGGCCATTTCGAAGACGCCGAGAATATGGGCGGTGCCCAGTACCGTCAGCGCCAGCGTGACGGCGACCACCGGCATCGGCAGGCTGCGATGGGCCAGGGCGAACTCGTCCTTCGCCGCCGCGTCCCTGCGCCGCTGAAGCCAGATGCCGAGCCCGACGATAACGATGAATTCGTACGCCAGGACGGCGGCAAGCATCGTGTAATTCATGTCGTTCCTTCTCCGGCCGGTACTTTGCCGGAAATTCGTTCTACAATCCCGTCTCGCGCGGCGAGCGGCGGGGTTCCAAGTGTAGCCTCTATCGCGTCGTTGCGGGCTCGAATATGGTCAACATCGGGAGAAAGCAAATGCCTGGATGGGAAGAAGGCGATTGGCGCGACGAAAACCTGTGCAGGTTCGAGGAATCGAACCTCGACAACGGCATGGGGCTTGAGTTTTACGATCTGACTCATCCGTGGGGTCTGGGCCAGCCGTGCTGGCCGTATTTCGAGGACGTCAAGATCGAGCGTCTTCACAACATGTCCAAGTCAGGTGTCCTCACGCAAAAGATCACGACTGTAATGCACTCCGGAACGCACATCGACGCGCCCGGGCACGTGGTGCCGGGCACGGCCTTCATGGACGAGGTTCCATTGCCGAATTTCTTCGGTACCGGCGTCGTTGTCTCGATTCCGAAGAAGAAATGGGAAGTCATCACCGCGGAGGATCTCGAAAACGCGCGGCCGAAGATTCGCCGGGGCGATATCGTGATCGTCAACACCGGCTGGCACAAGTACTACGGCGACAACCAGCATTACTACGGCTACTCGCCGGGTTTCTACAAGGAAGCGGGGGAGTGGTTCGTCGAGAAGAAAGTCAAGATGGTCGGCTCCGACACGCAAGCCCTGGACCATCCACTGGGCACCGCCATCGCGCCGCACGGACCCGGCAAGCCGGATGGGCTGCTGCCGCATGTCTGCCAGGAGTACCTTGAAACCACGGGGCGCACGGTCCTTGAGGATTTCCCCCATTGGGAGCCGTGCCACAAGGCCATCCTTTCGAACGGTATCCTGGGCTTCGAGAACGTCGGCGGCGATATCGACAAGGTGACCGGCAAACGGGTCACCTTTGCCGCGTTCCCGTGGCGCTGGAAGAAGGGCGACGGCTGCATCGTGCGGCTGGTGGCCATGCTCGACCCGAGCGGCAACTATCGCATCGAGACCGGCGAGTCAGACTGACGTTCGGTCGGGCAACAAGGGAGAAACCCATGCAAATCACGCGTTTCGGCGATGCGCAACACTACGATGTCCCAGGGCACTACGAGATGCGCTGCCTGCGCCTGCAGGGCTTCGACGCCAGCGATTCGAAGTTCGCCTGGGCCGGACTGTCCCAGTTTCTGCCGGGCGGAGGCGCCGAGATGGACGCCAGCCCGCTGGAGAAAATCTACGTCGTTCTCGAAGGCGAGGTGACGGTCGAACTCGGCGACGGCACGGTCGAGAAGCTCGGCAAACTCGATAGCTGCTACATAGCGGGCGGCGTGTCGCGCGCGGTGCGCAACGAGCGCAACGACATCGCGACGATGCTCGTGCTGATGCCGTATCCGGAATCCGCCTCATGAGCCTGCCGAAGATCGACACGTCGAACCTGTTCGACGTTGGCGGCAAATCGGCGATCGTCGTCGGCGCGACGGGTTCGTTCGGCAAGGTCTGCGCCGCGACGCTCGGCAATGCCGGGGCCGGGCTCGTGATCACCGGCGGGAATGCAGGGAATCTCACCGGGGTTGGCGAGGAGTTGCGAGCCGGCGGTGTCGAGGCGGTCGAGGTCGCCAGGCGGCCGGATTCGGCTGAAGACTGCGATGCGATCGTTGCCGCCGCGGTCGAGGCCTACGGTGGCGTCGATATCCTGGTGGTCGCCTCGGGATTCAACGAAGTATCGCCGATTGTCGACATGGAACCGGCACGTTTCGAGAAGATCATGCTGGCCAACGTCGATGGGCCATGGCTGATGGCGAGATCCGCCGGCAGGCGGATGATCGAGCAGGGCAGGGGCGGCAAGGTCGTGTTCACGTCGTCGGCGCGCGGCAAGCTGGGCCATCCGGCCGGGTACTCGGCCTACTGCACGTCGAAGTCGGCGACGGACGGGCTGACGAAAGCCCTCGGCTGCGAGTGGGGCAAGTACGGCATTACCGTGAACGCACTCGGGCCGACCGTGTTCCGTTCGCCGGTGACGGAGTGGATGTTCGGGGACACCGAGCACGCGCGCAAGGTCCGTGAAGGGTTTGTGGCTCGCGTGCCGATCGGCCGCCTCGGCGAGCCGGAGGACCTGGCCGGACCGCTCCTGTTCCTGTGTTCGGCGGCATCGGACTTCTACACGGGCCATATCCTCTACGCGGACGGCGGATATACCGCGGGCTAGCAGCCTGCGCCGTAGAAATTCACGGCTGCAAATCCGCTCTCATCCGCCCCTTCGCCCGCTCGATTTCGTCAAATATGACCCGATATTCTCCTCAATCGATCGACCGAAGGGACGGCGATAGCGAATTTTCGCTTTCGCGAATTTCTACGGCGCAGGCTGCTAGAGCATTGGCGATCAAGCAGCCGGTTGCCGTGCTGGGCGGCGGTCTCATGGGGGCGGGGATCGCGCAGGTATTCGCCGCCGCGGGTTTTGCGGTTCGCGTTTACGAGCCCATCGACGATGCACGCGCGAGCGTGACGGCGCGCATCGCCGAGAATCTGCGCATGATCGGCGCCGACGTGTCGGTTGCCGATGCGGTGACCGTCCACGCCGACCTCAAGCCCGCCGTGTCGTCGGCCGGTTTCGTCACCGAAGCCGTCCCGGAGAAGCTCGACCTGAAGCGCTCGATATTCGCCGACCTCGAGCGACTCGCGCCGCCAGACGCGATCCTCGCCAGCAATTCCTCGGTCATTCCCATATCGAAAATCGCGGATGGCCTGGAAACGGCGCACCGGATGGTGGGAACGCACTGGTGGAATCCTCCCTACCTGATTCCGCTCGTCGAGGTCATCAAGGGTGCGAGGACCAGCACGGAGACAATCGATACGACGATGGCGCTTTTGCGGAGCCTCGGCAAGGAAGCCGCCTACATCCGCAAGGACGTGCCCGGATTCGTGGCCAACCGCCTCCAGCACGCGCTGTGGCGCGAGGCGATCGCCATGGTGGCCGAAGGCATCTGCGACGCGCGGACCGTCGATACCTGCATCAAGAACAGCCTGGGCCAGCGCCTGGGCGTACTCGGACCGCTCGAGAACGCCGACATGGTCGGGCTCGACCTGACGCTGGACATCCACAGGACCATCATCCCGGAACTGGACCGCTGCGCCGGCCCCAATCCCTACCTTGAGGCCCAGGTCGAAGCGGGCAAACTCGGATTCAAGACCCGCGAGGGTTTCATGACCTGGACAGACGAAGAAATGGCTGCATTGCGCCGGCGCCTGGCGGAATACCTGGTCAAAGCACAGCGCGAACGCAACAAGTCGGGAGACGAATAGGGAGAGAACTGTGGGATACGCCGTCGCGCGGTATGTCCATCGACACCCGAGTGAAGTGGGTCAGCGATTTTGCGTTCCCCGTGAATTCCGCAGCAGGGCGCCATGCAGCGATTAGTGGGATTCTTCGTGAAAGTGGCCGAGCGCTGGACGCCGGACCCGCTCGTCATAGCCATCTCCCTGACGGGGGTCGCGTTCGTGGCGTCCCTTCTGTTCACGGACTTCACGGCCGGGCAATCCGTCGAGGCGTGGGGCAACAGCTACTGGGCGTTGCTGCGCTTCACGGCGCAGATGATCCTGATCCTCGCGCTGGGTCATGTACTTGCACACACACGCGCTATTCGGCGCCGTCTACGTCGTGCGGTTTTTCGCCAGCGGAGGCGAACTTCAGCCCAAGAGTCGCCATGGCAGTCGCGGTGGGCGAGGTCTGGACGAATACGATCCAGCCCCTGTTCGCCGTGCCCGTGCTTGTGATCGCGGGCCTGCACCTCCGCCATATCATGGGCTACTGCGTAATGGCGTTGTTGACGCTTGCGCCGATCTATCTGATCGCGTTGCTGCTCTTCTGAGGGGCGGCGCGATGGTGCGCGGACAAGTGTCCTGCGAATTCCAGCGCGAACCACCCCCAAACGGTCGGGAAAAACGGCGATGTCATAACGGCGCATGGTGGCGTTCGAGACGATCTACGTGGAGCAGGTTGAGAACAGGATCGCGGTATTCCAGAAGCATGGCATCTCGGCTGGCGCCGAGGACCGTCCCGGCGTCCGCACGCTCATGGCCAGACTGCTGGCGACCAAGGAGCCGAGGCGCCCGAGACAGGCCAGCCTGCGCCGCGGCGTGTTGGCGAGTTACTACGCGCTGTTCCATCTCCTGGTGGATGCCGCTGCGCGGCGTCTCGTCTCGGGGAACGACCGTCAGGAACTGCGCAACTGTCTAAGCCGTGCGTTCGACCACGGGGTAATGAAGCGCGTGGCGCGACAGTTTGCCGAGCGCAACGTGTCGCCCAAGCTGTCGCCAAGGTTGAACGGCCTGCCGCTGCAGGATGAAATCGTCAGGGTTGCGGCTGAATTCGTCGATCTCCAGCAGCACCGGCACGAGGCCGACTACAACATGGGGAGACGGTTCACGCGGCTTGAGGGCTCAGCATCGTCAGCGACGCCGAGCGCGCCTTCGTCGACTGGCGAGCGGTGCGCAATTCGGTCCAGGCCGATACCTTCATAGTGGGCCTGCTGACCTTCGAGAAGATACGGCTGTAACGCCGAGCCGGTCGGGTCGCTCCCCGAAAACTAGCCCCTGTCCCGGTCATGGCCGGCCTGACGGTCGCAACACCTCATGGAGTACGGAGACGGAGGGGGGCGGTGTCTGCCCGAGAACGGGAAGCTGTTGGGACGGCGGCGCCGGCATTTGTATAACGTTATTGAGTAAAAATACTCACGACGATAATATTTTGGTCATGAAACCGTTCTATCGCGCGCAGAAACAAACATTTCTCGAGCGTCTGGCGGAGGAGCCTCGCTGGCTGATCCTCATGTCGGGACCTCGCCAATGTGGAAAGACGACGCTTGTGCAGCAGGTGCTCACGGAGCTGGGTTGGTCGAGCGGTTATGTCGCCGTGGATGCTCCGGCAGGGGCGCTATTGGGTACGGGTGGCGCGGTGCCTGTTGCAGGGGAAAGCGGCATTGTTTTGCGGACGGACTATGTCAGGGACGAACAGTGGCTGGTGCATATGTGGGCGCAGGCGAGAGCCAGGATCGAGGCTGGGGAGGGGGCGCCTGTTCTTGCCTTGGACGAGATCCAGAAAATCCCCAATTGGTCCGAAACCGTCAAGGGCCTTTGGGACGACGACCGGCGCAGGGGGCTCCATCTGCACGTCGTGCTGTTGGGATCCTCGCCGTTGCTCGTGCAACGGGGTGTGAGCGAGAGTCTGGCCGGGCGGTACGAATCGATCCGACTTTCGCATTGGTCGTTCCCGGAAATGTCCCGTGCCTTCGGAGTCGACCTGCCCGGCTATGTCTATTTCGGAGGCTATCCGGGCGCAGCATCGCTCGTCCATGACGAGGACCGTTGGCGAGCCTATGTCCTGGGCTCGCTGGTGGAGCCGAACATCGAAAGCGACATTCTGGCCATGCAGCGCGTGGACAAGCCGGCGTTGCTCAAGCAGTTGTTCGAACTGGCCGCAGTTTATTCGGGGCAAATCCTGTCCTACAACAAGATGCTCGGCCAATTGCAGGACGCAGGCAACACCACCACGCTGGCGCGTTACCTGAACCTGCTCGCAAGTGCAGGGCTCGTTACCGGTCTTGAAAAGTACTCCGAGAGGCCACTGCGTCGCAGGGCGTCGAGCCCCAAGCTGTTGGTGCTTAATACGGCTCTGATGTCGGCGTCGTCGGAGTACAGGTTCGAGGAGGCGAAGGCAGACCGGAGCCATTGGGGACGCTTGGTGGAAAGCGCTGTGGGTGCCCATCTGTACAACACGCTGACGCCGGAGATACGGCTGCACTACTGGAGGGAAAATTCCCTGGAGGTGGATTACGTTCTGCAGAGAGGGCGGCGACTCGTGAGCATCGAGGTCAAGAGCGGCCGGCGCAAACCAAACATGAAGGGGCTGAAGGCATTCTCAAAGCGTTTCACGGTCAGCGATGAAGTCATTGTCGGAGAGGAGGGGGTGGCGTTGGAGGAGTTTCTGTCGGTTCCCGCCGAAGAATGGTTCTAGAAGGCGTGAAAAATCTGGTACGACGCACCTGCACCGACATCACGGGCGGCGGTTCGGGAGGCGGGCGGGATCGCGAGTCCTCCGGGCTTGAGGCGTTTCGCGAGACGAGTGCGTACGTGCTGCTCGGAGCGCCCGGGTCGGGCAAGACAACGGAGTTTGACCGCGAAGCCGGAGAGTCGGGCGGAGTCTACGTTACCGCACGCGATTTCCTGACGTTTGATCGTGATGCCGAATGGCGAGGTGCGACGCTGTTCATTGACGCACTGGACGAGACTCGTGCGGGCAGCACCGACGGGCGAACGGCGCTTGACGCGATCCGGGCAAAACTCGCGCGGCTGGGCTGCCCGAAGTTCCGTCTGTCCTGCCGGGAGGCGGACTGGTTCGGAGCCAACGACCGCCACCACCTGGAAGCCGTATCGCCGGATGGAAGCGTGGGCGTACTGCACCTCGATCCGCTGACGGAGCGGGACGCGAAGGATCTCCTGAAACAGGGCTTCGGAGTGGAGGAACCGGACACATTCATCGGATCGGCTCATGAACGGGGCGTGGATGGAATGCTGGTCAATCCCCAGAGCCTGGGATTTCTGGCGAGGGCCGTGCGGCAAAGCGAGTGGCCGTCGACGCGGACGAAGACGTTCGAACTGGCCTGTGCAAACTTGGTGCGGGAGACGAACCGGGGACATCGCATCGCCGTACCTCAAGTGGCCGACACGAGAACGCTGCTGGGAGCGGCCGGCAAGCTCTTCGCGGTGCAGTTGCTGACCGGCGCTTCGGGATACGAACGGTTGTGCGGCGAGGGAGTCGGAGATTACTTGGCGCTGGAGGACGTTGCGGACGCAAACGCGGATGGGCTGCGTCGTGCGCTGGGGACGAGATTGTTTGTTGTCCCGGAAGGGGAGCGGGCGGTGCCGTTGCACCGGCATATAGCGGAGTTTCTTGCGGCCCGGTTTCTGGCAGAGCGTATCGGAGACGGGCTGCCGGTGGGCCGGGTTCTGGCGCTAATGGCGGGTTTTGATGGAGTGATCGTGTCGGAGTTGCGGGGGCTTTGCGCGTGGCTTGCGGCGCAGAGTCCGTGCAGCCGTACGAGTATCATCGCGCGGGATCCGCTCGGAACCGTAATGTACGGAGATGTCCAGGGCTTCACGAGCGGCGAAAAGCGCTTGATTCTTAATCATCTGGAGCGGGGCGCGAAGGAGAATCCCTGGTTGGTCAGGGCCATCCGGATCGACTCCCGGCTTGGTGATCTGGTCTTTCCGGGCGTGGAAAAGGTGCTCAGGGAGCGGACGCGGGATTCGCAGCGCGATGGCGGGCGCCAGGCGTTTGTGTACTTGCTTGTGGAGATGTTCGCGCACGGCGGAGCGGTCGAAGGCGTGGCCGAGCGCATGTTGGTAATGATGCGGGATGGGACATGGCGACCCGAAATCAGGTACTCGGCGATCGATGCATACGTGCGGCAACAGGGCAACGAGGGCTGCGCCCTGGATGGGCTGAAAGCACTCGCACAGGACGTGTATGCGGGGGAGGTTGCGGACCCCGATGACAACCTGCTGGGCACTCTGCTGGACAGGCTTTATCCGGAAGGCCTGTCGGAATCGGAAGTGCTCGGCTATTTGAGGGCGCCGAAGCGGTCGGACCGAGTCCTGGCATACGAGTGTTTCTGGGAACGCAAGCTGGGGAACCAGTCGACTTGCGAGCAATTGGCCCGACTGCTCGACAAAATGGTGGACATGCGCACGTCGTTGTACGCGGAAGCAGAGAAACACGGGCGCCGATTGAACGCGTTGCGACACGTTCCGGCCAATCTCCTGGAGCGAATTCTAACGAAGTGCAAAGACGAACCGGATCCGAAGCGGCTGTTCGACTGGCTGGGTGTGGCCGGTTGGGTTGACGATCGGAGCCTGGAATTCGGGCCGGCGCTCCACGAGGGGGCCTCTATCGGCGCGTGGATCGGTGATCGGCCCGAACTCCATAAGGCGCTTATGGAATTGGGCGTCAAGCACTGTCTCGACTCGATGGACAACCCAACGATAGGGGAATTCGTTGACTTGATGTGGAACGAGCGGGGGCGCAGACGCTTTAACGCCCCGTTGCCGCTGGATTTCGCGTCCTGGTGTCTGGATCAGGCAGTCGTAACGGACAGTCCCACGGCGGGAGCGTGGTTCATGCATCGAGTGGCGGAGGCCTTACACCGGCGCAATGGCAAGGGGGTGTCAAGAAGGGAGGTTGATAAGCGCATCGCGGGAAACGAGAGCTTGCAGCGCGAGCTTGATCGGAGGCTGGACGAACTGAAGGCCAGCGAGCAGGTCGAGCCAACGGCGCTGGCGAAACCGCCACAGCGCCTTGATGAACGCCAGCGGAAGTGGCAGGAAAGGGTGAGGGCGTCGCAAGTCGAGTTGCGTGAGAACAGGGCGGACGCTCGCTTGCTTCATGAGTTGGCGCAGGCGTATCTGGGCGGATACTGGAGCGTGGTTGGGGGTACGCCTCGGGAGCGGTTGAACCATCTGATCGGGGATGTTGAAGAGTTGGTGGAGGCCGTGCTGGCGGGATTTCGCGGTGCCTTATCCCGTGAGGATCTTCCGTCCGATGACGAGGTGATACGTCTCGGCGCCGGTCATCGCATGCACGTTCTGTCCTATCCTTTTCTGGCCGGACTCAACGAAGTCCAGTCGGAGATCATCGTCTTGGATGGCGGCGCCGATGGCGATCTGGCGCGCCTGGCCCTGGCGCTTCACTACAACGTCGGTGTCTGGCCTGGATCGTGGGACACGGCAGACGGGAGGCCGTGGTGGTACGGGAAGCTGCTGGAGGAACACCCGGAACTGGTGGCTGAGGTGCTGATACGATCCGCCAGGTCGATACTTCGCAAAGGACGGGACTTCTCGCAGCATCTTTTCAATCTGGCGTATTCGGCGGACCATAAGACAGTCGCCTGTCTTGCGGTCGAGCCGCTGCTAAGTTTTTTTCCCGTGCGATGCGCTGCTCATCAGCTCGCCAGCCTGAGGCACCTCTTGGTCGCCGCGTGTCTATGCTGCCAACGCGAAGCGCTCGTTGAATTGATGGAAAGGAAGCTGGGTTCGCGAAGCATGAACATGGCGCAGCGCGTTTATTGGTTGGGCGCGGGATTGATCGTTCGCCCGGGGCTGTTTGTTGCGCGGCTTGAATCGTATGTGGAGGGGAAAGAGCGGCGAGTCCTGCGACTGAGCCAGTTTTTAGGGGGCAGAAACGACACGCCGCGCGTATTGATTGAGCAACTTGGTGCCGGGGCGCTGGCGCTCCTGATTCGAACGATAGGTGCGCTGCATCATCCGTATTCTCTGAATGTCGATTCTGAGAAGGGGGTCATCGTCTCGTCGGGAATGGAAGCGGCGGATCGGGTCCACGGGCTGATCAATCTTCTGGCAAGTGACGCGTCTGCGGAGGCATCGGCAGAATTGGAAAGGTTGTCCCTGAAAAAGAGGCTTGAAGCTTGGCGTACTCAACTGGCGGATGCAAAGAGCCGTCAGAAAGCCATCCGTCGAGATGCCAGTTTTGTGCACGCGAGTGTTGAACAGGTCTTGGACGTGCTCAGTAACCGGAAACCGGCGAACGCCTCAGATCTTGCGGCGGTGACGATGGACCACCTGAGACAGATAGCGGGAAGCACCCGAGACGGAACCAGCTCCGGCCACCTGAGATACTGGAACGTTGACCCGTACAATCGAGCCGAGCGCCCGCGGCCGGAGAACGCCTGTCGCGACGCGCTGTTGTCCGACCTGCAGCATCGGTTGGGCACGCTGGGCATTGACGTTCAGCCAGAGGGCCGTTATGCGGACGAAAATCGGGCGGATCTACGAATCTCGTATGGTGGCATCAATGTCCCGATCGAAATCAAGAAGAGCTGTCATCCGGATTTGTGGAGCGGCATCAGGCGGCAATTGATCGCAAGATACACCCGCGATCCTGGCGCGGACGGTCATGGGATCTATGTGGTCTTCTGGTTCGGAGAGACGGGGGATTGTCAGCCGACGCCGGGGGTCGGCGGGATTCCCGCCAGTGCTGCGGACGTTGAGCAGCGCCTTGTGGATGAACTGTCCGAGGAGCAACGGGAAAAAATCGGCGTTTGCGTGATCGACGTCGCGAAGCTTCCGAGCGATCGTTAGGTACTGTTGGGAGCAAATGGAACTGTCTGGTTTTATAGCACAAGGGTTGTCCGGTCGTAAGCGGGGCGACTCCCCCACCTGGATTTCAGCTTGAAGCTGGTGTAAAGGCCCAGGGCATCAGCGCATCGATGTCCGAGGCCTGATGGCCGGCGGCGATGGATTCGAGCGTGGCCTTGAGATAGGCGTGTGGGTTGACCTCATTCATTTTGGCCGTTTCAACCAATGAAGCGATGCGGGGCCCAGGCCTTGGCGCCTTCGTCGTGGCTGGCGAACAGCGCATTCTTGCGATTCAGGGCCAGCGGCCTGATGGCGTTTTCCACGATGTTATCCCGGAACCCGGATTATTCCGGAATCGATGTCTCGGGAGCCGACTGTCCCTGCGATGTCGGGTGCAAAATGCCTGAATAATCACAAGCCATTCAGAAACGCCAATAGACGGTCTTCGGGTTTGTACCTTTTCGTTGGCGTTGTTTTGGCCATTGCCCGCTCCTTCAGTTTCAGATCCGCGTGCAGATGGATGTATGTGGTCTCCACGGACTCATGGCCAAGCCACAACGCGATGGTTGCACGGTCAACGCCGTTGTGAAGCAATTCCATGGCGGCGCTGTGGCGCAGGATATGGGGCGTGACCCGTTTTTCCGCGAGCGACGGGCACGCGGTGCGAGCGACTGCCAGATTCCGGGCCATCAGATAGGCCAGACTGTCATGTGTGAGCGGCCTGCCGCGCTGGTTCGGGAAGACCGGGTCACATGGGTCGCCGCCGCGCTCTTTCAGGTGGTTGTTTACACCACTACCTTGGCACATCGCTATGCCGTAGGGAGGGGGCGTCCACTCCATCGCTTGCAAATGCCTATTTCTTTCTGAGGATAGTAGAAAGACACTTCGTCCAGAATGTGGTTGGTCGTCGTGTCGAACCGGCTTGGTTTCTCCAAGGCATCATCCGTCGGCATGGCTGTTACCGGCGGGCTTGCTAGGGCCTGTTAACACTACCCGAGATGGCTCTGTTGGCCCTGTGGCCGCGCCAATCAAGGCGCGAGGAGCGCAGTTTGGTCATTCCAAATAAGCGACGAGCAACGCGGAGTGGCGCGGCCACAGGGCCAACCCGGAGGGCCGGCCCATTTTTCCGCCCGGCGGTGTTGGCGCTCGCTCGTGTGGAGCGACCACACCGCGCTCGCGCCGCCTTGCCGGACAAAAAAATGGGCTCGGCAGAGCCATCACGGGTAGTGTTAACAGGCCCTAGTCCTCGCCCTGCTGCCTTGGCTCTACGGCTACTACAATTTCTTGCGGATTAGTGTATGTGCGATTGCTGCGTGGATCGCCTACACACAGTGGAAGCACGACAACGCGCTGACTGGCTGGGTCATGGCCATGGGCGCTATCTCGGTCTTGTACAATCCGTTCCTGCCGATTTACCTCACACGAGAAATCTGGAGCATGCTCAATGTCATGTCGGCCGGGGTGTTCGTCGGACTCTATATCGCGCCAAGACAATTGCCAGGAGTTTTCGCAGCGGACTCGCTGCGCTGACGCGCAGGGAACTTTGTCCACGCACGCGACGCGGGAGAATCGCATTATGTTAAATGGCGCCAACGTAACCTATTGAAATAACAGGAGTCTGAATTTAGTTCCATGCAAGCTTGCGCCGTAGGAATTCGCGATAGCGAAAATTCGCCCTCATCCGTCCCTTCGGCCTGTCGATCGGGGAGAATATCGGGTCATATTTGACGAAATCGAGTGGGCGAAGGGACGGATGAGGGCGGATTTGCAGCCGTGAATTCCTACGGCGCAAGCTCTTGGGCCATGTGTCTCAATCAGGAATCATGGATCAGCGTCGACAAATGGCGGAAACATCAAATCCTATTGCAAAGCGACGGAAGCAATCCCACGCAGAGCACAGGCCTCGCTCGAAGTGACAAAGACTGCAGCAAAAGGCATTTGCCCATTTCCAGCGCATGCAGACCGAATGCAGTATCTGGATGGAAATCATCAATTCCCTGTTCATCTACCAAGTCTAACCGTTAATGTCGTTGCCGAATGGTACGGTTCGTGCTTGGCGAGTGGTGCAATTGGCCGCCAGGATGTCTCCAATAGTTTCAGACAATTACGCATCAGGCGTAGGTCAGAACGTGGGGCACAAGAACTTATTTTCAACAAAATTAGTTAATAATCAAGTACTTATGTCTTGTAAGTGGCGCTCCCTAGGGGAATCGAACCCCTGTTTCAGCCTTGAGAGGGCCGCGTCCTGACCGCTAGACGAAGGGAGCGCCGTGCTCGGGAAAATTCGGGCTGTTATGATAACGGTCTTTCGGGAACGGTGAAACTTGGCCTGCTCGAAAGCTTCCAGTTCTCTCCGGTCGTCTGTTAGTGTCGCCTTGCCGGGCGGCCGGTAGCCTATGCGGGTTGACCCCGAAACTGCATTGAACGCTGCGCAAGATCATGTATTCACTGCGCCTGTGGTTATCCGCAGGCCCCAGCATACGCTCAGCCGGTCGAACGTATCCCGAAATGCGCTCAAGGTCCTTTACCGTCTGAAGAGTTGCGGGCACCAGGCGTTCGTTGTCGGCGGCGGCGTGCGCGACCTGTTGCTCGGCCTCAGTCCCAAGGACTTCGACCTGGCCACCGACGCGCGTCCGGAACAGGTTCGCAAGCTGTTTCGCAATTGCCGCCTGATCGGGCGGCGCTTCCGCCTGGCGCATGTGCGCTTCGGCAGGGAGGTGATCGAGGTGGTGACCTTTCGGTCGTCCCAAAGCGGCGCCGAGGACGACCGCGAGCACGCCGACAGCGGGCGGATCCTCCGCGACAACGTCTACGGAACCATCGATGAAGATGTCTGGCGCCGGGATTTCACGGTCAACGCGCTCTACTACAACATCGCCGACTTCAGCATCCGGGATTACGCGGGCGGGATGGAGGATATCGCCAGCCGCACCTTGCGGCTCATCGGCGATCCCGTGCTCCGCTATCGCGAGGACCCGGTCAGGATGCTCAGGGCCGCGCGCCTGTCCGCAAAACTGGACTTCGATATCGCGCGGCAAACGGAGAGGCCCATCCGCGAATTGGCGGAATCGTTGCGGGAGGTCCCCGCGGCCAGGCTCTACGACGAAACCCTCAAGCTGTTTCATGCCGGTCACGCCGCCGGCAGTTTCGAGCGCCTGCGGGAGTTGGGCCTGTTCGAATACCTCTTCCCGCACACGGACCGAACGCTTGGTGCGGAGGGCAACGGGACGGCCCTCAAGTTCATCCAGGCGGGCTTGAACAACACCGATCGGCGGGTGAAGGCGGGAAAACCGGTCACGCCGATGTTTCTTTACGCCGTGCTGCTGTGGTTTCCCATCCGGGAGGACGCCGACCGGATTCGCAGGAAGGATGGCGGCAGCGAGATTGAAGCCTTTATGGACGCCTGTGACGAAGTGCTCGGAGAGCAGCAGCGGCACACCGCGTTTCCGCGGCGATTCAGCGCGCCGATGAAGGAGATGCTGCTCATGCAGCGGCGTTTCCACAACCGGCGGGGCGCCCGCGCCCGCAGGCTGATGCAGCACAGGCTGTTTCGCGCGGCCTATGACTTCCTGGTCCTGCGTGCGGAGTGCGGCGACGCCGACCCCGAGCTCGCGCGCTGGTGGACCGGGATTCAAACCCTCTCACCGGAAGAACAGCACGAGGCCTTTGTCGTAAAGCGGCGGCGATCCTCGCGCCGTCGACGGCGAAAGCCTCGGCGCACGCCGTCGGGCGGGGCAGGTCACGGCGAGCCCGGGTGAGTCGAGTGGCGTTTTCTTCCGACAAACCGCGCTACGTTGTCGTCGAAGGACCGGTCGGTTCGGGCAAGGCCGGTCTCGCCAACCGGCTGGCCAAGAGTTTCGGCGGCGAACCGTTTCTCGAAAATCCACAGGAAAATCCGTTCCTGTCGCGGTTCTACCAGAATCACCGCCAGGCGGCGCTGCCGGCCCAGTTGTTTCTCCTCTTCCAGCGGGCGCGCGTGCTGGACGATGTCCGCCAGAGCGACCTGTTCAGCAGCGTGCGCATTACCGACTTTCTGATCGGCAAGGATATCCAGTTCGCCGAACGGGTTCTGGAACGCAGCGAGTTCGCGCTGTATCGGCAGGTGTACAGCACACTCGACCTGAATCCGCCACGGCCGAGTCTGGTGATCTACCTTCAGGCGCCGCCGGATGTCCTGATGCGGCGTATCGCCAGCCGCGGTCTCGAACCGGAAAAGGGGATCGGCCCGCGCTACCTGGAGCAGACGTGCGAGGCCTATGCAACTTTCTTCCATCAATACGATGCGGCGCCGCTGCTCATCGTGAATGCAGCGGAAATCGACCCCGTCCGGCGAGAGGCGGACTATCGGGAATTGTTGCGCGCGATAAGGCGTATCGGGCCCGGGCGCCAGTTCTTCAATCCGGCCGCAACGACAATCGCCTGAAGCGCCAGGCCGGAGTACCTGTCATGTACAAGCAATTGCAACAGCGGGGAATGCCGTCTCCTCCGGTCAACGTCTCCACCCTGCGGCAGATGAAGGAGGACGGCGTGCCCATCGCGTGCCTGACCGCCTATGACGCAAGCTTCGCGCAACTGGTCGATATCGCCGGCGTGGACATCATTCTTGTCGGCGACTCGCTGGGCATGGTCATCCAGGGCCACGAAACCACCGTCCCGGTCACCGTGGGCGACGTCGTCTATCACACGCGCAGCGCGGCGCGCGGCATCGGCCGGGCGTTTCTGGTCTCCGACCTGCCGTTCATGAGCTACGCCTCGCCCACCCAGGCGCTGGACAACGCCGTGCGGCTCATGCAGGAAGGCGGTGCGATGATGGTCAAGCTGGAGGGCGGCCAGAGCCAGGTGGACGTCGTGTCGTGCCTGGCCAGACACGACATTCCCGTCTGCGCGCACGTGGGACTGAAGCCGCAGTCGGTCCACAAGATCGGCGGCTTCAAGGTTCAGGGCCGGGAACCCTCGGCGGTGAGCCGGATGGTGGAGGACGCCAGGGCGCTGGAGGGCGCGGGGGCCGATCTGCTGTTGCTGGAATGCGTCCCCAACGAAGTGGGCGAAATGATCTCCCAGGCGATACAACTGCCGATCATCGGCATCGGAGCGGGACCGGCCGTCGACGGACAGATTCTCGTCCTCTACGACATGCTCGGCATCACCCAGGGCCGCACGCCGCGATTCGTGCAGAATTTCATGGACGGTGCGGGTTCGCCGCTCGAAGCTCTCCAGGCGTATGTCCATGCGGTCCGCAACCGCGACTATCCGGCAAGCGAGCACTGTTTCTCCTGATGTAGAATGCGCCCGTTTGGGCGCGAGGAGAGAACAGACGTGGACAAGCAAGGCGTTCCCCTGCAAGGCGCCTATACCACGAAAGCGGTTCGCGAGTTGGTCGGAAGCTGGCGGCTGACCCACCAGACCGTGGCCCTGGTCCCCACCATGGGGAACCTGCACGAGGGGCACCTGAGCCTGATGAACGTGGCGCGCGAGCATGCCGACCGCGTCATCTGCAGCGTCTTCGTCAATCCCACGCAGTTCGGCGCCGGCGAGGACTTCAGCGCATATCCGCGCTCCCTGGCGGATGACGAAGCCCTGCTGGCCGGGCAGGGGATGGCGGACCTGGTATTCGCTCCGGACGAAAAGGATATCTATCCGTTCGGCGTAGAGGCGGCGGTCAGGGTCTCGGTTCCCCAGTTGCGCGGCGAACTGTGCGCCGCAAGCCGTCCGGGGCATTTCGAAGGCGTGGCGTCGGTGGTGTTGCGGCTTCTCGGCATCGTTGCGCCCGACGTCATGGTGCTGGGGGAAAAGGACTATCAGCAACTCGTCGTGCTGCGCCGCATGGTCAGGGACCTGCAATTGCCGGTACAGGTGGTTGCGGGCTCCATCCAGCGGGAACGGGACGGGCTCGCGATGAGCTCCCGCAATCGCTATCTGAGCGCGGATGAGCGCCGCGCCGCGCCGAAACTGCACGGCGAGCTGAAGCGAGTCCGGAAGGCGCTGCGCAAGGGAGAGCAAGACTTTCGCGCATTGGAGGCACAGGCATCCCGGGCATTGCGGTCTGCGGGGTTCGATCCCGACTACGTGGAAGTTCGCCGCGCCGGTGACTTGAGCAGGCCCAACGGCCTGGATTCGGTCGGCGACGACCTGATCGTGGTCGCGGCGGCGTGGTTGGGCAAGGCCCGGCTGATCGACAACCTGCGGATCTAGCGGTGTATCAACCTGATCCGAATGTATCAGTTGGATAGAGTACAAGTGCTCCATCAACCTGATCCGCAATGGTCAGGTTGACGCAGCACTGGTCGCCTGCGCAGGGATTTCCTGCGGCGAAGGCGCTTCTCCGAACTCGGCGACGGGCGGCTGATGTTGCCCCAACGCCCACAGTACATGCTCCCGCACAACTTCCGAGGGATGATCGGTCCGCTCGCGCAGCGCAGTAACGACTTCGGGCGACGTCCCGGCGTTGCCCAGGGCGACCGCAAGGTTCCTCAACCAGCCTTCGTAGCCGGCACGGCGCAGCGCGCTGCCGCGGGTGCCGGCGTCCCAGTCGGTTTCGCTCCAGCGGAACAGGTCGACGAGCAGCGCGGCGTCGAGGCCGTGACGCGGGGCGAAGTCCGTTTCGCTGCTGGGCACGGCAAACTTGTTCCACGGACATGCCATCTGGCAGTCGTCGCAGCCGAAGATCCGGTTGCCGATCGCGCTTCGGAATTCCACGGGGATGCTTCCGCGCAGCTCGATCGTGAGGTAGGAAATGCACCGTCGCGCATCCAGAACGTAGGGCGCAACGATCGCACGGGTGGGGCAAACGTCGATGCACGCCGTGCAGCTCCCGCAATGGTCCGTGGCGGGTTCGTCCACGGGCAGGGGAATGTTGGTAAAGAGTTCGCCCAGGAAAAACCACGAACCGGCTCTTTTGTTCAACAGGTTGGTGTGCTTGCCGATCCATCCCAGGCCGGCATTCTGCGCCAGCGGCTTTTCAAGGACCGGGGCGCTGTCCACAAATACACGGTACCCGTTGCCCCCGGCCCGGTCCCGGATAAAGCCGGCCAGACGCTTGAGGCGGGCTCGCAGCACCTTGTGGTAATCCCTCCCCAGAGCGTAGCGCGAGACGTAGGCGTGGGGCGAGTTATCCAGCATGCCCTCCGCATCGGCGCTTGCTTCGGGCCAATAATCCATCCTTGCCGAAACGACGCGCACGGTCCCGGGAACCAGCACCGCCGGCCGCGTGCGCTTGTCGCCGTGCCGGCTGAGGTAACCCATCTCGCCATGGAACCCGCGAGCGAGCCATGACTTGAAGCGGGATTCGGCTTCGCCGAGGTCAATGCCCGCGACACCGACCTGCTGGAAGCCCAGCGCTCTTCCCTCGCGCTTGATTACGTTTGCCAGATTGGCGAGTTGCGCGTCATCCAGCCTGTGCGGTTCCATGGTTGCGGAGGGCGGATCGTGTAGGTGTTCGGTTTGCATTGTTTGTGGACGCCGGGCTCACCGCCCTGGACACGTCGCCCTGGAATCACCTCATTGGGCCTGTCGTCTTCGGCTCATTGCCCTGATCCTGGCGCCCCGGGCTCATCGGTGGCCAGCGCCAACCCGGGAGAGGCAGCCGACCGCGCCAGTCGGGCGAGACGCGCACGTTTCCGTTTCCCTGTTGCATGAATCTTTTCGCAACAAGGTTTTTCCGCAAATTTTTTCCGTAGTATATCGCTCCATGGAAGCGGCCCGCCCCAGACTCCCCGAGGCAATCTATACCGCCGGCCAGGTCCGCAGCCTGGACAGGATCGCCATCGAGGAATTCGGGATTCCCGGCTACACGCTGATGTGCCGCGCCGCGGAAGCCGCGGTCGCGGCGCTGCGCAAACACTGGCCCGCGGCGCAATCGTTGGCCATTTATTGCGGCGCAGGCAACAATGCGGGCGACGGTTACGTCGTGGCGCGCCTGGCCGCTGACCTGGAATTGCGGGCGCGGGTCATCGCTGTCGTGCCGCCCGATCGGCTGTCCGGAGACGCGGCGCGCGCCTGGAACGACTATCGGAACCAGGGTGGTTTGGTCGAGCCCTTCGACGCGAACCGGCTTGTGGACGAAGACGTCCTAGTCGATGGTCTCCTGGGCAGTGGCCTGGACCGTGAACTGCGCGGAGACTTTCTCGCGGCCGTGTCCGTCATGAACGCGGCCCGAAGGCCGGTGATGTCGCTGGACATTCCCACCGGCCTTCATACCGATACCGGCCTGCCCATGGGCGCTGCCGTGCGCGCGGACCTGACCGTCACCTTCGTGGGGCTCAAGCAGGGCCTGTACGTCGGCGAGGGCGCGAACTATCGGGGAACGCTGGAATTCGCCGGGCTGGGCATCCCGCCAGCCGCCCACGCCAGGATGGAGCCGCCGATGGCAAGGCTGACACGCGCCTCGGCGTTGGCCATTCTGCCGCCTCGACCGCGGACCGCGCACAAGGGAGATGCGGGTAGCCTGCTCCTGGTGGGCGGCGGACCGGGCATGTCCGGCGCGATTCGGCTGGCCGCGGAGGCGGCGCTTAGATCCGGCGCCGGATTGGTGCGCGTGGCGACCCACCCCGCTTCGGTGGGCGCCGTGATGGCCGGTCGAGCCGAGGTCATGTGCGTGGCGATCGAGGATGCCCGTCAACTTGATCCATGTCTGCAAGCGGCCGATGGCGCCGTGCTGGGACCAGGTCTCGGTCAGTCGGGCTGGGCGCGCGCCGTGTGGGAGCGGGTGCTGCGGAGTGAAATTCCCCTGGTCGTCGATGCCGACGGCCTGAACCTGCTGGCCGGCGAGGGCGGGGAGAGAGGCACGTGGATGGCGAGGGGCAACTGGATACTGACGCCCCACCCGGGCGAGGCGGCACGGCTGCTTGGCACGTCCGCCGGCGAGATACAGGCGGACCGCGCGGGCGCCGCGGCGCGGATTGCGGACCGGTTCCAGGGGGTGGCGGTCCTCAAGGGGGCGGGCACCCTCGTCGCCGCGCCGGATGAGGTTGGCATCGGCCTGTGCGACCGGGGCAATCCCGGCATGGCAACGGCGGGCATGGGAGATGTCCTGGCAGGGATCCTGGGTGGGCTCCTTGTGCAGTCCGGGGACCCCGCCGCTGTCGCCCGGGCCGGTGTGTGGATCCACGCCGTCTGCGGCGATGCCGCCGCTGAAGGCGGCGAGCGGGGACTGCTGGCGGGGGATTTGATGGGGCACATCCGGCGTGCGGTGAATCCGCCCGGATAGGCCGCGGATGCTGCGTGTTCCGAAGTCGCGGCGTTCATCGCTCAGCCACGCGCTTCCGGGCTTCCAAGGAACAAACACGTAACTCCTTGATTTCTGTTGGAGGACGGTCGTTTGTTCCGTCGCGTCCTCGGGCCGGCGCCGCCGGGTTCGCTACTTGCATGGAAATACTCGTTTTCCTCCGCGTCAGCGCGCCGGCGGTCGGCGTGAACACCGCCGGCCTTTGACGATTTGCAAACGCTTGCATAGTATCGTCGAAGCTGGCTGACGCGCCGGCACGGCAAGGGCCGAACACGGCGGCAGTGCGAGAGCGGTACACGGGTGCGGGAGCCCGTATTGCGCGGGTATTCGGGCATGGAAGGCCGGATTTCACAACAGGAGCCACGTTCATGAAAGTTGCGTACAGCTTGATAATCGGGTTGGCCATGTCGATCGCCGGGTGCGGAGGCGACAGCGCGCCGGAAACCGATTTGTCCGCCGACGTTGCGCCGGAGCCGGCCGCCGCGCCGGAACCGGTGGTTGCGGCGGAGCCGGCCGGCGGGGAGCTTTGTGTGGACATGGGACCGCAAACTCCACGCGATATCGCCAGCCTGGCGGGGCTGAACACGGTCACGTTTCCGTTCGCGCCGCCCGCGAACGAGATGAACCTGTGCAATATCCACACCCATACCAACGCCGAACACAAGGGACCGGGATTCAGCGTCTTTGTGAGTAATGCCGAGGACGGCGGGTATGCCTGCAACGAAACGTCCGGGCTCAGCGAAGCCGAACTGGCGCCGGCCGAAGGCGCGTACGAGGGCGTGGAGCCCGGCGATACCATTGAAGTGCACTGGGTTCACACGACTTGCGCCGCAGCGCCGGGCGAGGGACTGGGCGCTTGCGTCCCGGAGACCTGCAGCGGTCCGCTCTTGCGCGTCGAAGCCCAGGTATTTCTGGTCGTCAACGATCCGGAGGCGCTTGACTTCACGGCAATGGCATTCGGCGGGCACATGGTCGATGACCTGCACCAGGCGAGGATGATCCCTGCAACGACCGGCGAGCCGGTGCTGTTTCGAGGCTCAACGACCGGTCCGTCATACGATCAGAGCACGTGTTCGCCGGCCCACGTCACCTGGAGCGTGCGTCCGCAGTGCGCTAGGCTGGACATCAACTCGCTGCATCGCTGGGCTGAGCAGGGCAACGTGTTCAATGAAACCCATTCCCACGGCGTGCGCCAGTTGATCACCGCGCTGGAGTTGCTGGCACCCATCGAGTAATCCGCCCCAAACGGCAAAGCACAAAGCACCGGTGCCGGCCTTGACTTGGCGCGTGGAAGGGGAGGCGCGCTTCAGGGAACTGGCGCAACGCGTTGCGCGTCACTGGCAAGGCCATGCGCCCTGCCGGTTGCTGGTCGGTCTCGAAGGGGCCCTCGGAGCCGGCAAGACCACATGGGTTCGCGGCATGCTGCAAGGGTTGGGCCATCGCGGACGCGTTCCCTCGCCGACCTATACGTTGCTCGAACACTACGAAATGGGCGACGTCACGCTGGTTCACATCGACCTGTACCGTTTGCCCCAGGATCAGGCATCGTCTCGCCAGGCGCTCGAACTGGAGGCCATCGGCGTCAATGACTGGCTTGCCCGGCCGGACGCATGGCTGCTGGTGGAGTGGCCCGGCCGGTCGCGGCAGTTGAGCGAGCGCTGCGACGTGCTCGTGGAATTTGAAATCACGGGCGCCACGGAACGGCGCGTAGCCGTCACTGCGCGCTCGCCGGCCGGCGCCGAGCTCATGGCAGATTTGCACTCCAATTCAGCCTAGTGCTGCGACATTATCAGGTTGACGCAGCAATAGAGCTTTAGGTTTGACGTCTAATCCCCTATTTTTCCGACAAAATGCGTTGAATTTCCCTGATCGTTTTGCAAACATAGGCGTGCAGTCTGTGGGAGAGGCGCGCAAAAATGCTTGGAAGGGCAAGTTGCCTGTCGGCGATTCTGTTCCTTGGAGGGGGCCTGCTGGCCACCGTATCCCAGGCCAACGAAGTTGAAGGCATCAGGCTCTGGGCGAGCCCCGAGTCGACGCGTGTGGTCCTGGACCTTGACCGGCCCACCGCCCATCGGGTGTTCAGTCTTGAAAACCCAAATCGGCTGGTCATCGATCTCGACGACAGCCGCGTCGCTCCGTTGGCCGATTTCGCCGAAGCTCGCGGGCTCGTTGCAAACGTACGCACCGGGGCTCGTGAGGACGGTGTCCTGCGAGTCGTGCTCGATCTGAACCAGCCTTCGCGGGCCAACAGTTTCGTGCTCGAACCCAACGAAATCTACGGATACCGGCTGGTCGTCGATCTGACCTCAACGGTTTCCGGGCCGCTTCCGGCAAGACGTGCCCCGCGTGCCGATACGCCCGGCGGCCGGCCCGTCGTGATCGCCATCGACGCCGGTCACGGCGGCGAGGATCCCGGCGCGACAGGCCCCGGAGGCGCGCGCGAAAAGCACGTTGTGCTGGGTATCGCCCGCTACCTTGCCGGAGAAGTTCGCGCCCAGGCCGGCATGGAGCCCATCCTGGTACGCGACGGCGACTACTATCTGCCCCATCGCGCGCGAACGGAGCGGGCCAGGCGGGGAGAGGCGGATCTGTTCGTTTCCATTCACGCCGATGCCTTCAGGGATTCCCGCGTCGGCGGTGCGACGGTCTACATACTCTCCGACAAGGGCGCCAGCGACGAGGCCGCCCGGCGGCTCGCCGAGCGGGAGAATGCCTCCGACATGATCGGCGGGGTGTCGCTGGCGGACAAGGACGAGGTGCTGGCGAGCGTGCTGCTGGATCTTTCCCAGAACGCGGCCATCAGCGCCAGCTCACAAGTCGGGCGGCGAATCATCGAGCGGCTGGACACCGTCGCCAGGATTCGCAAACACGAGGTGCAGTACGCGCCGTTCCTGGTGCTGAAGTCACCGGACATCCCGTCCGTGCTCATCGAGACGGCCTACATTTCCAACCCGCGCGAGGAAGCGGCGCTGAAGACCCCGGAATACCAGCGCGCGATGGCGCGGGCCATTCACGACGGAATAGTCGACTATTTCCGCGACAATCCGCCGCCGGGCAGCTATCTGGCAGCCAATCCGCCGCCCAGGCGCGAGAGCGCGGTGCGTCACGTCATCGCCCGCGGAGAGACGCTTTCGGAAATCGCGCAGTACTACAACGTCAGCCTGTCCGCCCTCAAGCGCTTCAACGGTCTTTCCGGCGACAGGATCCGGACCGGCCAGGTGCTGACGATTCCGGTGAGCTGACTCCTGGCGGCAGGCCGCCCCGCCCGACCGGTGGCGGCTCGACGGCAAGCCGGTCGGAATCGGTATGGATCCAGTTTGACATGGTGCGCAAATCGCACCACACTGCACAGACTGCAGCGCATTGCCTCAACTCGACTCAATTGGCGCAGGATACCTTGGCCACTAAACCACGAATATCAATCAGCCTCCCAGAGCAGGAGTACAGGGCTCTCTCGGCTATTGCCGAAAAACATCACATTTCTATCGCGTGGCTCGGCCGGCGGGCCGTTGCCGAGTTTCTGGAACGATATCAGGACCGCGAATTACAGCTACCGCTCACCATGCCCTCCCCGAGGCCCACGACAAGATGAGCGGTCCCCGTGGGACAGCCATCGACCTGTTCTGCGGCGCGGGCGGCCTCTCCGACGGGTTTCGTCAAGCAGGATTTCATGTTCTGGCAGGCAACGATATCGACCCGTTCGCCTCGGAGACCTTCGCGGCGAATCATCCCGAGGCACAGTTTCTGCCCGGGCCCATCGAGAATATTTCCGCCCGTGACTTTCTGAAAGCCGCCGAACTTGGGAAGGGTGAGCTGACTTGTCTCGTCGGCGGTCCGCCCTGCCAGGCGTTCAGCGTCTACAATCACCAGCGAGGCATGCACGACAAGCGCAGCGGTTTGTTTTACGAATACCTGCGCATCGTCGAGGAGCTCATGCCCCAGTGGGTTGTGATGGAGAACGTTACCGGCATCACGTCCGCTGGTGACGGCCAGGCCGTCGAAAAAATCGTGTCGGGACTCGGTCGTCTTGGCTATCGCGTCGACATCCGAATTCTCCGCGCAGAAGAATATGGCGTTCCCCAGGAAAGGCGCCGGATTTTCTTCCTTGGTAACCGGCTTGGCATGCCGGTCTCGTGGCCGGAGCCGACTCACGGGCCTGGCTTGCTGCCGTTCATCACCGTATGGGACGCTATCGGAGACTTGCCTCCGCTCAAGAACGGGGAGAATCCCGGTGAGCCGATTGCCTACCCTTCGGCTTCTGCCACCGAATACCAGGCCATGCTCCGGAGAAACAGCACTGAAGTTACCAACCATGCCGCACCTCGCCTCGCACCGATTAACCTGATGCGTATGAAACATATCCCCGAAGGTGGAAGCTGGCGCGATATTCCCTACGAGCTGTTGCCTCCGGGAATGAAGCGCGCGCGGCGCTGCGACCATACCAAGCGCTATGGCCGTCTTCGCAAGGATGGCATGTCCTCCACAGTCCTCACCAAGTGCGACCTTCATTGGGGCGCCTTTATCCATCCCGAACAAGATCGCGTGCTGACAGTCCGCGAAGCGGCGCGGCTGCAATCCTTCCCGGACTGGTTCACCTTTGCCGGCCCCCGCACCGAGCAGTATGTGCAGGTCGGCAACGCCGTACCTCCTCGTCTCGGCCGCAAGGTGGCCGAGGCCATTCTTGGTGCTGCCGTTACGGCTCCGTGGACTGGCCGAGAGCCTGCCGAAACAGCGAAGGAATTCGCTCTTGCCGTATGACCTCACGAGAGTCTTGGGAGAGATTCTGGGACGTCCCGCCACCAGGGGATTCGATCCGGCAGCACATGATTTCCAGTGCCCCTTCATCCGTTCCAGATGTATCAAGCGCAGCACCTCGCTTACTACCGAGCCTTATCCCGTGTGCTCTATCCGTCGAAAGGTCGCTGGCGAAACAAAGCAGATTTGCGTTTGTCCGAAGCGGTTTTACTCAGTTGATTTTTTGACCGATGTTGTTGGCCACTGTTGGCCAAGCGAGCCACCTGTCAATCCCCAAATTGCCCGAGAAGTCAAAATGAGCGGCCTCGGCAACATCGATTTTGTGATCGCTGATATCGGGCAGGATGATGAAATCACACAGTTCCTTTCCGTCGAACTCCAGGCTATCGACATTACCGGATCGGTCATGCCCGCGTACCAGGCTTGGCGGGAAGTCCGGGAAATCGACAGCCGGCCCAACTACGGGCTCAACTGGAGCAACGTCTACAAGCGGTACATCACCCAACTTATCCGCAAGGGTTACTTCCACCATCATTGGGGTACAAAGATCGTCGCCGTGATGCAGGATGTGGTTTACGACTACATCCGTAACTGGGCTGAATTCATGCGTTCCGGTGACGTGAAGAGTAATGCTGTAAATATCATCTTCATGACGTACCGCTACGACGATGACCCCAACGCTGCCGGCGCCCAACGGCTCGTTCTCGATACAGTCGAAGGTACGAGCCACGCCAGTCTTCAGCAAGCTGTCATTTACAAGAAGGTGCCATCGCGCGACGCGTTCTGTCAGCAGATTAGGCGCTCGCTTTCACGTTCCATCGATATGAAAGGGTAATTTGGGAGTGCGAGGTAAGGTCCGGTGAGGGACTTGCCGAGCGCGTCCGCGATTTTGCCGGCCGCGGGTGAACACCGGCCTATCCAAACGAGACTCGCAATGTCCATCCGCATCCTGCCCTCGGAACTCATCGACCAGATCGCCGCCGGGGAAATCGTCGAACGGCCGGCATCCGCGGTCAAGGAACTTGTCGAGAACAGCCTGGACGCCGGTGCGCGGCGCGTGGAGCTTGAGATCGAGGCGGGGGGCACGCGGCTGATCCGCGTGCGCGACGACGGCATCGGAATCGCGAAAGAAGAACTGGCGCTGGCATTGTCGCGCCACGCCACCAGCAAGATCGCGAGCCTCGATGAGCTGGAGAGTGTCGCCAGCCTGGGTTTTCGCGGCGAGGCATTGCCGAGCATCGCCTCGGTGGCCCGGTTCCGGCTGGTTTCCCGGGAGAGGGGCGCTGATTCGGCGTGGAGCGTTGAGTGCGACGGCGGGGTCGTGGAGGCGCCCCGGCCGGCGGCGCATCCGCCCGGAACCACGGTGGAGGTCCGTGACCTGTTTTTCAACACCCCGGCCCGGCGCAAGTTTCTGAAGACCGAACGAACCGAGTCGTCGCATGTGGATTCGGTGCTGCGAAACCTGGCGTTGACCCGGTTCGATGTGGAATGGCGCCTGCGGAACAACGGCCGCGCCACCCTGTCGCTGCCCCCCGCGCCGGACCGCGAGCAGCAGGAGGCGCGGCTGGCGCGGGTCTGCGGCGAGCGCTTTCTGGAGCACGCGCGCTACTTCGAGCGCGCCGGCGAAGACATGGAGCTTGCGGGCTGGCTGGCGGAGCCCACGTTTTCGCGCAGCCATGCGGATATGCAATACACGTTCGTCAACGGCCGATTCGTGCGCGACAAGGTGCTGCGCCATGCCATGCGGCTGGGCTACGAAGATGTGCTGTTCCACGGTCGCCAGCCGGCCTATGCCGTGTTTCTGCGCCTCGATCCCGGCCGCGTGGACGTCAACGCGCATCCTTCCAAGCTGGAAATCCGCTTCAGGGACTCGGGCCTTGTTCATGGCTTCGTTCACCATACGGTGGAGGCGGTGCTGGCGAGCCGGCTGGATGCGGGTGAGCGGGGTCATTCGCTGCCGCCCGCGCGTCTCCAGGGTTCGCGAACGCAACGCGCGTATGACGGTTTTCCGTCCACCCGGCGTCCGCCTGAAGGCGAAATGCGTCCGGAAACGCGGCAACTCGACATCCGCGAAGGCGCGCGGCTCTACGACGTGCTGCATGCGTCGTCCCGGGCGCAGTCCGCCGGGGACGGCGCACCCCCGTTGGGATTCGCGGTCGGGCAGTTGCTGGGCATCTATATCCTCGCGCAGAACGCCGATGGGCTGGTGATCGTCGACATGCACGCGGCCCACGAGCGCATCACCTACGAACAGTTCAAGCAACAGTTCAAGGTCAGCGGGCTCAAGTCGCAGCCGTTGTTGATTCCCGTTTCCGTGAAGGTCGCCGAAAGCGAGGCGGAGGCGGTGGAAGCCTCTCGGCCCGACCTGAGGCGGCTCGGTTTCGAAGTGACGCGGCGGGGGTTGGACGAGATTCGCATCGAGTCGATCCCGCTGTTGCTCGAAGGCACTTCTGTCGAGCCGCTGTTTCGCGACGTGGTCGCCGACCTGTTGAACAATGCGGGAGCCCACCGCGTCGAGGCGGCGGTCGACGAGATGCTTGCCACCATGGCGTGCCATGGCGCGGTGCGCGCCAACCGCCAGCTTGACCTCGGCGAAATGAACGCCCTGCTGCGGGAGATGGAAGCCACCGAGCGCGCCGACCGCTGCAACCATGGCAGGCCCACCTGGACGCGGATTTCCGTGGCCGAACTGGATCGGCTGTTTCTGCGCGGCCAGTAGACACGGCGTCGGTGAACGACCGTCGTCCTCCGTGCCTGTGCATCACCGGTCCCACCGCCTGCGGCAAGACGGACCTCGCGCTGGCGCTCGCCCGGGAGTTTCCGCTGGAGGTCATCAGCATGGACTCCGCCATGGTCTACCGCGGCATGGATATCGGCACCGCGAAACCTTCCCCGGACATCCTCGCGGACATGCCGCACCATCTGGTCGACATCCTGGAGCCGACGGAGACCTATTCGGCCGGGCGCTTTGCGGCTGACGCGCGGGACGCCGTCGGGCGGGTCAGGGCTCGCGGGCGCTTGCCGCTGCTGGTCGGCGGAACGTTGTTGTACCTGCGGGCGTTTCGGGACGGTCTGGCGGCGCTGCCGCGGGCGAATCCCGTGATTCGCGAGCGTCTGGACCGCGAGGCGGAGCTTCGCGGCTGGGCGTCGCTCCATAACCGTTTGAAGAAAGTCGATGCGGTCGCGGCCAGCCGGATCTCTCCCGCGGACCGGCAACGGATACAACGCGCGCTTGAAGTCTACGAGCTGACGGGAGAGCCGATGTCGGCGTTGCAATCCCGGGACGGTGTTGAACCGGGCACACCCGTCAAGGCGATCGCGCTGGTTCCGGCCGACCGCGGCCGGCTGGCGGAGCGGATCGGGCAGCGATTCGACGCGATGGTTGCGGCGGGGTTTGTCGACGAGGTCAGGGCGCTCAGGGCCCGGGGCGATCTGGATCCGACCATGCCGTCCATGCGCTCGATCGGCTATCGCCAAATCTGGTCCCACCTGGACGGGGACTGCGACTGGCCGGAAACCCGCCGCAGGGCCGTCGCCGCCACGCGCCAGCTTGCCAAGCGGCAGCTTACGTGGCTGCGTTCCGATGCGGCGACCCGGCAAGTGCCGACCGATGCGCCCGGGGCGCGCGAGATCGCCGCGCGGCTGCTGAATGAAAAAGGCGGGGGTTGAATTTCGGCGCCTGTGCTACTATTTCGATGCTGTGGGATCAATGAATCTTTCGCAGAACGGGGCCAGGCTGTTTTCCCGTTGCGGCGCCAATCAAATTCAAGGACAAGAACATGCCCAAGGGACAATCGCTTCAGGACCCGTTCCTGAACACGTTGCGCAGGGAGAAGGTACCGGTCTCCATTTATCTGGTGAACGGGATCAAGCTGCAGGGTCATATCGAGTCCTTTGACCAGTTTGTGGTATTGCTTCGCAACAGCGTCAGTCAGATGGTCTACAAGCACGCAATTTCCACGGTGGTGCCCGGGCGGGTGGTGCGCGTCCCGTCCGACGAACCGGAGCAACCTGATTGAACGCATCGTTCCGGCCCGCCGACCGGCGGGCGCGTCCGGGGGCTTCTGACAAATGAGGGCAGGCACCGGCGAGCGCTGCGTTCTGCTGCATATCGGTCTTGGAAGGGCATGTTCCGCCGACGAAATCCAGGAGTTTCGCGCGCTGGCGATCTCGGCCGGCGCGGAGACCGCCGGGGAGCTGCGTGCGCGCCGCCGTCAACCCAGCGCCCGGTTGTTCGTCGGCCGGGGCAAGGCGGATGAACTCGCCGCCGCGGTGCGTGCTGGCGGGGCGAATCTGGTACTGGTCAATCAGCCCCTGTCCGCCAGCCAGGAACGAAATCTCGAACGATTGCTCGACACGCGCGTGCTGGACCGAAACGGCCTGATACTCGACATCTTCGCCCAGCGCGCCGCCACCCACGAAGGCAAGATCCAGGTCGAACTGGCTCAGCTCGAGCACTTGTCGACGCGGTTGGTTCGCGGCTGGACCCACTTGGAGCGCCAGAAGGGCGGAATTGGTCTCAGGGGTCCCGGCGAGACCCAGCTCGAGACCGACCGCCGCCTGCTCGGCCAGCGCATCAAGCATCTCAAGGCGCGGCTCGAACGGGTCGACCGGCGGCGAAATCTCGGCCGTCGCGGCCGCCGCCGCGCGGGCGTTCCGACGGCGGCGCTGGTCGGTTATACGAACTCGGGGAAGACATCGCTGTTCAATGCGCTGTGCGGCGCAAGCGTCCGGGCGCGAAATACGCTTTTTGCGACGCTCGACCCGACCATCAGGCGGTTGTCGCCGGGCGAACAGGACGAGGTCCTGCTGGTGGATACCGTGGGCTTCGTTCGAGACCTGCCCCACGAATTGATCGCGGCATTTCGGGCGACTCTTACGGAGACCCGGGAAGCGGATCTGCTCGTTCACGTCATCGACGTCAGCGACCCCCACCACGTCGACCGCAGGCGGCAGGTTGAAACCGTGCTGGAGGAGCTCGGTGTAGCCGAAGTTCCCTGCATTCAGGTGTACAATAAGGTGGACCGGCTGGCGGCTCCACCATTTCAGGAATTCAATGGCTCGGCGGGCGCCGGAAGGACGCCCAGGCTGTGGGTATCGGCCGTCACCGGCAGCGGTGTCGAGGAACTTGGAAAACTGATCCGGGCGCGCGCCGTGGGCGAGCCGGTTTCCGGCCGGCTCGAACTGGGTCCGGGCGACAGCCGGTTGCGCGCCAGATTGTTTGAACTTCGGGCCGTCCGCGGAGAATGTCTTCGCGAGGCGGGTGGTTGGACACTGGATATTTCTCTGACCTCGAAGCGATGGCGGGAATTGTGTCATCGAGAGGGATTTTCCGGCGAAGGATTTGAGCGGGTATAGAACTATGAGTTGGAACAACGGCGACAACAGGAACCCCTGGCAGTCCGGCCGCGACCAGGGCCCAGGCGATCTGGACGCGATGGTTCGGGACTTGCAGCGCAAGCTGGCCGGGTTGTTCGGCGGCGGCGGCCGCGGCGGCAGCGGCAACGGAACAGGCCGGCCGCGGAACGGCGGCAGGGGCATCGCGGCGACCGTGATCGCGGTGGCGCTGGCCGCGTTCGTATTGCGCGGCCTGTACATGGTGGATGACGCCGAACGGGGCGTGGTGCTTCGATTCGGCGAGTTTCACGCGATCACCCCGCCGGGGCTTCGCTGGCGCATTCCGCTGGTGGACCGCATCGAGAAGATCAATACCAACGCGACCGAAAGGTACAATTACCGGGGCAGCATGCTCACCGAGGACGAGAACATCGTGGTGGTGGATCTCGTCGTGCAGTACCGCCGAGCCGATCCGGAAGCCTACCTCTTCAATGTCCGTGAACCCATCGATACCCTGCAGGACGTCACCAGCAGCGCCATCCGCGAGGTGATCGGCAAGAACCTGCTCGATTTCATTCTCACGGAGGGCCGAGCCGAGGTGGCGATAGAAACCCAGTCCCTCATTCAGGCCACCCTGGATTTCTATGGAACGGGGATCACCGTGTACGAGGTCAACCTCCAGGACGCCAACTTCCCGGCGGATGTGGAAGCGAGCGTGCAGGATGCGATTCGCGCCCGGGAAGACAGGGAGAGAATGAGTCTGGAAGCCGAGTCCTATTCCAACGACATCCTGCCCAGGGCGCGGGGGGCCGCGGCCCGCGAATTGCTGAACGCGGAGGCCTACCGGGCGCGAGTCGTCGCCGATGCGGAAGGAGAGGCCGACCGGTTCGTGCAGATCCTTTTCGAGTACGAGAGGGCGCCCGGGGTGACCCGCCAGAGATTGTACCTGGAGACGCTGGAAGAGGTTCTGGCCAATTCCACCAAGGTGATTCTGGATGCCGAGGGCGGCAACAATCTGCTCTACCTGCCGCTGGACCGGCTGGTGGAGCGCCGTACGGACAGTCCGCAGGATGTGCTGGCGCCGGCAGGTGCGCCGCTCACCGGGGGATTGAGTTCAAGTGCGCGCGTGCGTGAAAGCCGTTAGGGCGGGAGGCAACCGATGAGTTCGAAATTCAATCAGGTATTCGCGCTGGGTCTGCTGGCCGCGGTCACCGTCTGGCTGACGGTATTCACCGTGGATGAACGCGAACACGTCATCAAGTTCCGGTTCGGCGAGATCGTAAAGTCCGACTATCAGCCCGGACTCCATTTCAAGATTCCGTTCGTGAACAACATCCGGCGGTTTCCGGACCGAATCCTGACGTACGAAGAGTCCCAGGAAAGGTTCCTGACCGGCGAGAAGAAAAACCTGATCGTCGACTACTTCATCACCTGGCGCATTGCCGACCCCGCACAGTTCTACCGTGCCGCCAGCGGCCTGGAAGAGATTGCCGCGGAACGCCTGTCCGCGATCATTCGAGAGGGCATCAAGGCGGAGTTTTCGCAGCGCACCGTGCAGGAAGTGGTCGCGGCGGAGCGCTCGGAACTGATGGAGCAGATGCTGGTTACAGCGACGCGGCAGGCGCCGGAGCTTGGACTGGAGGTCGTCGACGTGCGGGTCATGAGTATCGAGCTTTCGGACGAGGTCAGCGGCTCGGTGTTCGCGCGGATGCAGCAGGAGCGCGGCCGCGTGGCGGCACAGCTACGCGCCGAGGGCGCCGAGGAGTCCGAGCGCATTCGGGCCGATGCGGACCGGCAAAGCACGGTGATCCTGGCCGAGGCCTACCGGGATGCCGAGCGCATTCGCGGTGAAGGCGACGCCCTGGCAGCGGAAATCTACGCCAACGCCTACAACCGCAACCCCGAGTTCTATTCGTTCTACCGCAGCATGGAGGCCTACCGCGAAGCCATCGGCAGGGAGCAGGATGTCCTGGTGTTGAGCCCGGACAGCGACTTCTTCCGGTTCCTGCAGGAGCGAATGGGCTCGACGCTCTGATTCCGGCAACCAGCGTCAACAGAACCTGGCGGCATCGTGGCCTGGTCGGACCTGCTAGCCGGCGTTGCGTTTCTCCTGATCCTCGAGGGTTTGTTCCCCTTCGCGGCGCCCCGGGCCTGGCGGCGGGGGGTCGCCGCCATCGGCCAGATGAACGACGGTCAACTGCGGAGTCTCGGACTGGCCCTGTGTCTTGCCGGACTCGTCCTGCTCTATGTCGTCCGGGGTTAGCAGTCCGTGGCAAAAGTCCCCCTGCGTTCGACCGTTGACCCCTGCATTCGACCGTTGAGTCGTAACGTCGTCGTAATCGGCACTCAGTGGGGCGATGAGGGCAAGGGCGCCATCGTGGATCTGCTTGCCGAGCGCGCCCACGCGGTGGTGCGTTTCCAGGGAGGCCACAACGCAGGGCATACGCTGGTTATCGATGGCGAACGGACCGTTCTTCACCTGATCCCCTCCGGCATCCTGAGGTCCGGGGTGGTCTGCCTGATCGGCAACGGCGTGGTGCTGTGTCTGGAAGCGCTGGTGAAGGAAATGGACCGGCTGGCGGAGAAGGGCGTTCCCGTCGATGAACGCCTCCGGCTGTCGCCCGCATGCCCCCTGATCCTTTCTTCCCACAAGGCGCTGGACCTCGCCCGCGAGCGCGCCCTGGGGTCCGAGGCCATCGGCACCACCGGGCGGGGTATCGGTCCCGCGTATGAAGACAAGGTGGCGCGGCGGGCACTGCGGCTGGCGGACCTGTTCGAGCCGCAACAGCTTCGGGAGCGCCTGGCCGACCTGCTCGATCTGCATAATTTCCTGCTGCGGAAGTACTATTCCGCCGAGCCGGTATCGCTTGAAAACGAGCTGCAGCGGCTTGCCGGCTTCTCCACGCGGGTCAAGCCGCTCATCGCCGACGTGCCCGGACTGTTGCAGGAGATGCAGGGCGATGGCCGCAGCGTTCTGTTCGAAGGCGCGCAGGGCGCGCTGCTGGATATCGACCTGGGGACGTATCCGTTCGTTACCTCGTCCAATACGACTGTCGGGGGCGCGGCCACGGGCACCGGCATGGGCCCGGCGCCCATCGACTGCGTGCTGGGCATCGTCAAGGCGTATACCACCCGGGTCGGCGCGGGGCCGTTCCCCACGGAACTGTTCGACGACATGGGCCGTCATCTGGCGCGGGTGGGCGCCGAGTTCGGCTCGACCACGGGACGGCCGCGGCGATGCGGCTGGTTCGATGCGGTGGCCCTGCGCCGTGCCGCGTTCACCAATTCGCTGACCGGCCTGTGCGTCACCAAGCTCGATGTCCTCGATGGCCTGGACGAGGTCAATATCTGCACCGGGTACCGTCTGGACGGGGAACTCCTGGAGACTCCGCCGCTGCTGATGGACCGCTACGGCGAGTGCGAGCCGGTATACGAATGCATGCCGGGCTGGCGGGAACCGACGTCGGGCAAGACGGCGTTTGCGGAACTGCCCGGCGCAGCCCGGGACTTTTTGCGGCGAATAGAGGAAGAAACGGGAGTCCCCGTGGATATCGTTTCCACGGGTCCGGGCCGGGAGGCCGTGATCGTTCGCCGCCACCCATTCGACGCGGCATAGGCGGCCGGACGCGTGGGCATCATGGATTTCTTCTATACGTCGCTGCTCTACGCCGTGGTCATGCCCATCACCGCGCTCGCCTTCCTGCGCGTGGCGCCCCGCTTGAGGATTTCGGGTTGAGCGCTCCCGGCCGAGAACGACCTGCTATGGATACGCGCCCGAAAGTTTGTTGTAATCGCCGACACCCCCAGGAGTTCCGTACGCGATGATATCGGTTCGAACCTTTCTCCCTGATTCACGTTTCCCCGCACGATCGATGGCCTTGCTGGCAGTGCCGATCGGCGCCTTCCTGGCGGGGTCCCTGCTTGCCCAGGAACTGCCGCGCCCGCCGGAAATCGAGCCAGATATCCGATTCTGGACCCGTGTCTATACCGAAGTCGACACCGACAGCGGTTTCATCCACGACAACCGGTACCTGGATGTCGTCTATCGCACCCTGCGATTCGACGAGGATGCCAGCCAGCGAAGCCGGCGCAACGAGATCAACGCGGCGAACGAATCCATTCGGGAAACGCTGAGAACGCTCGCAGCAGGCAAGCGCGACAACCTGAGTCCGGAGGAACAGCGCATCCTGTCGCTCTGGCCCGACGGGGTCGGCAACCAGACGCTCGCATCGGCCGCCGATCGGCTGCGTTTTCAGCTCGGCCAGTCCAACCGGTTCCGCGCCGGCCTGATTCGCGCCGGTCGCTGGAAGCCCTACATTCGCGAGGTGCTGCGACAGGAAGGCGTGCCCGCCGAGTTGATCGCGTTGCCCCATGTGGAATCTTCATTCGACCCCACGGCTTACTCCAGCGCGGGCGCCGCGGGCATGTGGCAATTCACCCGCTCCACGGGCTTGCGCTACATGCGCATCGATCACATCGTCGACGATCGCCGCGACCCGTTTTTCTCCACGGTGGCGGCTGCGCGGCTGCTGCGCGACAACTACGAGGTGCTGCAGAACTGGGCGCTGGCAATCACCGCCTACAACCACGGCCAGGCGGGCATGCGCAACGCGGTGCGGGCCACGGGAACGGACCGCATCGAAGTCATTCTGCGCGAATACACCGGTCGCCTTTTCGGATTCGCCTCGCGGAATTTCTACGTGGCGTTTCTGGCGGCCGTGGACGTCGATGCCAACGCGGAAGAGTATTTCGGTCCGCTGACCCCGGACCCGGAAGCGGATTCCCGGGTGGTGAGCGTGCCGGACTACGTCACCGTATCCACACTCGCGGACGCGTTCGATGTCAGTCATGACCTGCTGCGTAGCTGGAATCCAGCGCTGACGTCGGCGGTCTGGATCGAGGAGAAGTTCGTACCCAGTGGCTTCCGGCTGCGCGTTCCGGCGGATGTTGTTCCGAATGCGGCCGAACGGCTGGCCGCGGTTCCTGCCACCTCGCGCTATACGGCGCAGCGCCCGGACGTGCTGCATCGAGTGCAGCGCGGCGAGACCATTTCCGCGATCGCGGCGCGCTACCGCGTCAGCCAGAATGCGCTGGTGCAAGTGAACAACCTGCGGAGTCGAAATTTCATTCGCGAAGGCCAGGTGTTGAGGCTTCCCGGGAGCAACGGGGCTCGCCCGATCACGCTGGCGCAACGGGATGGCTTGCCGTCCGGAGACGGTGACACGTACATCGTCCGCGCCGGCGACAGCATCGATCGAATCGCGCAAATGTTCAGCGTCCGTCCGCAGGACCTGCTGGCCAGGAATGCGATCGCCGATGCCGACCGTATTTACATCGGGCAGGAGCTGGTGGTCGGTGGAGCGGTTGAGGAGGCTTCGCCGGAAACCGCCTCCGGAGACTCAGGCGTTGCGGCTGCGGAGGAAGAGGAACCCGCCGCGGACGTTGGTCCTGCGCCGGCGCCGGAGGCTCAGGCGGTGGCTGCCGCGTCCCCGGCGGCACCGGAACCGGCATCCGGGGGACCCGCGGTCGCAGAGGAACGGGCATCCGGGGTAGCCGCGGCGGCAGAGGAACGGGCATCCGGGGTAGGCTCGGCGGCAGAGCAACCGCCATCCGGGGACGCCGCGGCGGCGCAAGAGCGGGTAGTGGTTGCCGAATCGTCATTGGGGCGGGCTGTTGCGACCGGTTCGGAGCTGGAGCCGCTGGCCGCGCCGGCCCTGCCTGCCGCTGACGCGGAAGCGCCTGACGCGGTCAACGTGCTGGCCAGCGACCAGGCGGAGATGGCCGCGGACCCCAGCGACTACCTGGTTCGCGCGGACGGAACCATCGAGGTTCAGGCGCTGGAGACACTGGGCCACTACGCGGATTGGCTGGCGATTCGAACCCAGCGGCTTCGAGACATCAATGGCATGCCCTTCCGCGAACCGGTCGTGATCGGGCGTCGGTTGCGGCTGGATTTTTCCGAGGTGTCCGCGGAGGCGTTCGAGGCCAGGCGCATGGCCTACCAGCAAGAGACTCAGGAAGCGTTCTTCCAGGCCTACGATGTCACCGGTGTGGAGCATCATGTGGTCGAACCGGGGGAGTCGCTGTGGGAACTCGCCCTGCAGGATTTTCGCGTGCCCGTCTGGTTGGTACGTCAATACAATCCCGACCTGGACCTTGATCGTGTATCGCCGGACATGGTCGTCAACTTCCCTGTTCTGCGCCCCAAGGGCTCGATAGATGCCGGTTGACGCTCCATTGGCGCGGGCCGCTGGAATGGCGCCATGATTCCTCGTCTGTTACTCGCGGCTTTCGGGGCTGTGGCCATCACCATCGGCCTGCTGCTCTTCATGGATGACGTGACCTCCCGGTACTTGTTGAGGGACACGACGCAGTACTTCCGGATTACCGACTATTTTCCCGCTCCCGACCGCGGCCGCCAGCTCCCCGATATTCCGGTCGTACCCGAAGCCGCCCCGGACCGGCCACAATTCGAGATTCCGGAGGAGGAAGAACAGCCCGGCGACGAACCGTTGCCGTGGGAACTGCCCGATGATGCGGTGCCGATCCTGGAAGAACAGTTGATTCTGGATGAACGCCAGGCGGCCTTGTCGGGCGGCGCCATTCGCGCGGGTTAACCGGTATCTACAAACCCTTCCGTGCTCGGCGCCAGTTGTTGGAAGCGGGCCGCGCGTGCAGGCATGCCCTGCACGCCGATGGGCTTGCTTTTCCTGTTCCGGCAAGCCGTGACGGGTTCAAACGAGATTGGACCAGTGTCGCTACTTCGGTGGCGCGGACGACTGCTGCTTCTTCTGCGACGCGGCCGGCTGCTGCTTCTTCTGCTGTGCGGGCTGCTGCTTCTTCTGCTGCGGCGCAGCCGTCTGTTTCTTTGTCTGCGGCATGGTTGGCTGTTTCTTTGTCTGCGGCGCGGTTGGCTGTTGCTTTTTCTGTGGCGCGGTCAACTTGACCCTTCCACGCTTGCCCGAGCGGCGCTCGTTGAGCCGCGCGGCTATCTCGGACACGGCTTCTGTCACGTCCTCGCGGCTGCCTTGACGGTAGCCCTTGATCTTGTTCTTGCCCTGAACGATTTCATAACGGTGCCAATCGCCGCCCTCCGCCCCGGGGGGCGTCTCGGAGCGGCGCACCGATACGACCTCATAGGGATCGTCGAGTACTGGTGGATCGCTGGTCATATTGAACCTGGTTGTTTCCGGCAGCGCCGGATTCGTTTACAGAATGGCAAATCCCGCGCGGGGATCGAATTCCACGCCATCTGCGCGCTTCGCCATCGTCCAGGCCGCTGCGGGGCGACCATCCTTCATGGAGTGCTCCAATTCAGTGTTTCGGGTTTTGGCCGTGCGCGACTCCGCGCGGTGCAGGCATAAAATATAATACCAGATCGGGAAAGCCGGTCGCCGTGTGTCCGGATGCACGGAGGCCACGGCCATTGAAGGTACGGTTCGCAGGGGCGTTCTCGCTCCACCGTACAAAGAGGCGCGAAAAAGATGAAGAATACGGGCATATGGGGATTGCAATTGACCGGCACTGCCATCAAACCCGGCGACCGCATGACTTTCAAGTTCCGCCCGGTCGGGAACGGCCAGGCCGCGTAACTCATCGGCATGAACGCTTCAGGGGGCAAACGTGTCCTTGCCACATGGCTGGAGCGACTGGGGCCCGGGCTGTTGTTCGCCGCCACCGCGGTCGGCGTATCGCACCTGGTCCAGTCGACGCGCGCCGGCGCCGAATTCGGTCTCACGCTCCTGGTCCTGGCGCTTGGCGCCTGCGCTATCAAGTACCCCGCGTTCCGGTTCGGCGCCGAATATGCTGCACTGACCGGCAGAACCGTGCTCAGCGGCTACGAGAAGCAGGGCCGATGGTTGCTGACCCTGATACTCCTGGCGACGTTTATCGAGGGGGTTGGGGTTGTGCCCGCGGTCACCCTGGTCACCGTCGGGCTCGGCATGAACCTGTTGGGTGCGCACGTGGATGCGATCCTGGCCACCGTGGCGACGGTCCTTGTCGCAAGCATCGTGCTGCTGGTCGGCCGCTACAGGGTATTGGAGAACATCACGCGGGTATTCGTCGCGCTCTTCGCGATCCTGACGGTTCTGGCCACGCTGGCGGCCATCGCCGGAATCAGCCCGGGCCAACCCCTCGCGGCGCCTTTCGAACTCAACGAGTCCAACCTGTTCTTCTCCGTGTCCGTGGCCGGCTGGATGCCCATCGGACTGGGTGGCTCGATCTTTCTCTCCGCCTGGGTGATTGCACGCGGTAGAGCACTGGGCCAACCTGTCTCGCATCGCGTCGCGCTTTTCGACTTTCATGTCGGCTTCATCACGAGCCTCGTGTTGGCATTCTGTTTCCTGATCATGGGCACGGTCGTCCTGCTCGGGCGGGAAGTCGAACTGGCCGGTTCGTCTGCTGCATTCGCCGCCCAGTTTGTCGGAATATTCACTGAAGTGATCGGTCAGTGGACGGAACTGATAGTGGGTGTCGCGGCAATTACGGTCATGCTTTCGACCGTCCTGGCCGTGGTCGATGGATTTCCACGGGTGTATGCCAATGTGGTGAGGAAGCTGGCCAGGGGAGCGGGAGGCCCGTCGGAGGAGCGTCTCTATCGAGGGTTCCTCTGGATTCAGATTGTCACGTCGGGCGTCGTCCTGTATGCGCTCCCGAGAAGCTTTGGCGCCTTCATCGATTTCATCACCGCCCTGGGATTCCTGACGGCGCCGGTGGTTGCCTTCATGAATCACCGCATAATGTTCTTCGGCGACATTCCGCCGGATCGGCAGCCGCCGCGGTGGGTTCGACTCTGGAGCGTCGCGGGAACGACGATTCTGGCGGTGATTTTCCCGATCTACCTGTACTTCCGGCTCCCATAGGAGTATTCGCGGCGGGGTTCGCCGCGCTGACGCCCAGGGAACAGAGTAGTTCCATGCAAGTGGCGAACCCGGCGGCGCCGACCCCGCGGACGCGAGGGAACAAACCACCGCCCTCCAACAGAGAATCAAGGAGTTACGTGTTTGTTCCATGGAAGCCTGCGCCGTGGAAAGGCGCCTGATGCGTTAAGCGTTACTGTTCCAGATCGAGTTCGACCGTTACCGTGACCTCGTTGCTGGTCCAACTGGTGTCGCTCCAGAAACCTTCGCCCACACCGAATTGCAGCCGCTCCAATTCGAAGGCGCCCGAAAAGTGCGCTGCCGTGCCGCTTCCCGTGTCCTCGAACGCAAAGTCCATTGTCACGGGCTGGGTTACGCCCTTCAAGGTAAGCTGACCGTTGGCTCGAAAGCCGGACCCCGTAGCCTCGATGCTCTCCGACTCAAAGCGTGATTGCGGGTGATTGTTCGGGTCGAACCACTCGCGGTCGAGAAGGGTGCGGTCGCGTTCGCTGTCACCCGTTCGCACGGAGCCGGTCTCTACCACGCCAACGATACTGCCGCTGGCCGGATCGGTCGGATCGAACCGTATTTGCGCCGTGAACGAGGCGAACTCGCCTTCAAACGGCGATCCCTGCTGAATCGCGCTGAAGCTCACGGAACTGGTTGAACCGACCATGTTCCAGTCCGTTGCGGAAAGCGACTGGCCGCAGGCCAGCAAACCCAAGATAATCCATTTGATGTTCGATGCCATGCCGGCGCCTCGCTGCTGGGTACTGGAGAGCCGCGAATTATAAGGCAAGCGCGCTGCGGCTATTCAACGGCGAGCGGCACAACCGCGAGCGGCACAACTCGAGGTCGCAGTTGCCGGCAATCCGGCCAGCGTGGTCCTGGCGGATCAAGTGAATAGTCTGGACTGGCGGGCACGCGAGGCAAGGCGGAAAGGCTCTGTACCTGCCGGCGAACTGGCGGAGGTGCGGGGCAAGGCAATAGCGTTGATTGGGGGGTGACTTTGCTTCTTTCTCCCGGAATCAGTTCGCTTCGACAAAGATCGGGTTGGAGTAGAACCACAGATCGGTCCAGGGATCTTCTCCGCGCGTATCCTCCTCAGGCTCAAGTTCGCTGGTATTGGTGCCTCGGACTCGAAGGTAAAGGCTGCCGCTGACATCGTCCAGACGCTCGGTCATGGAGATGAACTCGCCGTCGCGGGTCCAGTCGCCTTCTTCGAATCGGCGGACAATTCGCGTGGTGGGGTTCTTGTCCTGGCTCCTGTCGGGCACCGGGCCGGCGATGTTCCCGGCGATCAGGTCCACACGACGGACGCTCGGGCTGTCGCCGTGGGGATTCTGTGCCGCCGGATCGCGCAGCCGAATCATCACCACGATGCTCTCACCCGGCTCGAATTGCAGCGTTCCGCCGATATCTGCCACGTTGCCGCCCGTGGTGGCCGCGTTCACGTAGAGTTCGGACACAAGGCCGCCGGTTGCGACGAATATGCGGCCGGACCGGAGCGCTTCCAGAATATCGGCGTAGTTGTCCCGCGAGTAGACAAAGGTCTTTGAATATTCACCCGGCCAGAAGTCCGGGCCGCCGTCGCTCCAGTGCCGGTGCGAGTCCGAATTGGCGGTAATCCACCACCGTCGGCCCTCGCCCAGCATGGAATCCCAGAGGCCGCCCAGGGTCGAGGTCATCGGGTCAAATCCGCCACGGGTACGAATCCCGCTGTATTGCCCGCGCGTTCCTCCTTGTCGCAGAGAACCGTCGCGGATGACGGAGATTGCCTGGTGGCCCGGCGAACCTACCATCCCGATCGCCACTTCTGGCGCGGTATCGTTCCAATCGCGAAATTTCTCCGGCGTGTAGCGGCCGTAGGGCGCGCCGCTCATGGCGGTTCTGGAAGGATGGTTGGCGATGACGACCGGTTTTTCCGGAAGCGAATCCAGCGCCAGCAATGCTTCGAGCATTCGAGTCGCGGTGTCGCTGTCGGGATCCGACGGACCGGCGTTTCGCCGGTCGAAACGCGATTCGAACTCGTAAAGCCGCTGGGCCTCGTCGTGGGTGTGAGGGAATATGACGCTGGCGTGATCGCCGGCGGGGGCATTCAACTCCAGGCCGTAGTAGTGGATCACTTCCGGGACGACTTCGCGCGCGACCTGGAGGTTCGGGTAGGCTTCATCAAGGTACAGTTTGCTGTGCAGGCGTCCGCCGTGGTCGGTGGTGACCATCCAGGTCAGCCCGTAGTGCTTCGCCATCAGCGCATTCAGGGCGATGGGGTAGACGCCGTGTGCACCGATCCGGGGTTCCGGAGGGTCGGACTCCTGGTCCCACAGGACGCTGTAGCGGGAGTGCACGTGATGGTCGCCGGCGAGCCAGCGCATGGCAGGTTCCTCGACGGCCGGCGCCGGACCGCCGCACCCGGCAATCGCCAGGCACGCCGCCCCGGCAAGCATTGCCGCGGCGGCGTTCAGTTCCCGTACTTGCTCGGGACACCTGCGCACGTCCTGCATGAGTGTTCTCCCTGGGCGGCAAGATTTTTCATTATGCGATGTCGAATCGGTTGTTCCTAGTGATTAAGCAATCTGTCAGCAATTCCCGCCAAGCGCCGAGAGACCCGACAATCGCCTCCAGGATCACGCCCCAATGGCGAATTTCGCCGTTTATTCGGGCCAAGACGGATGAGCGAGCGTTGTTAGCGGGAATTGCTGGCAATCTGTTACGCAATTGTCATTTGGTTCAAGCACTAACAGCGCCGGTACATGCGGTATGATCCGAGAAGCCGTTGCTTGCCGGCTTATGCCGGTTTTGCAGAGAACTAAAGAGAATGTTGCGTGCACTTTCAGGAGGGATAACCCATGGCACAGGAAATCGACCAACGAATCTTTGACCTCTACGACGAGTACTGCCACGGATACATGGATCGCCGGGAATTCATGAACAAGGCGGCGGCGATCACGATCGGCGGCGTTTCCGCGCTCTGGATGGCTCAGGCGCTGATGCCGCGGTATGCAGAGGCACAGACAATATCCTTCACCGACGAGCGCATGAGGGGGCTCTACGTGGAATACCCGTCCCCGGGAGGGACCTCCGGGATGATGCGTGGCTATCTCGTGCAACCGGCCGGCGAGGGACCCTTTCCCTCGGTCATCATCTTCCACGAGAACCGGGGCCTGAACCCCTACGTCGAGGACGTCGCCCGGCGCGCCGCTGTGGCCGGCTTTCTCGCGCTGGCGCCGGACGGGCTGTCGCCGGTGGGCGGTTATCCGGGCAACGACGACGACGGGCGCGTATTGCAGCGCGGACTCGATCCGGCCGAACTGAGCCAGGACATGGTCAACAGCGCGCGCTACCTGCAGTCGCACGAGCTTTCCACCGGCCGCCTCGGGGCCACGGGGTTCTGCTGGGGCGGCGGCATGACGAATCGGTTGGCCGTTGCACTGGGCGAAGATCTGCATGCCGGCGTGCCGTTCTACGGCGCCGCGCCCGCGACCGAGGACGTCTCGAGCATTCAAGCGGCGATGATGATCCAGTACGCCGAAAACGATGACCGCATCAATGCCATGTGGCCCGATTTCGAGGCGGCGATGCAGGCGGCCGGCGTGGACTACCGGATGCATACCTACGCGGGCACCAATCACGGTTTCCACAACAACTCCACCCCGCGCTACAACGAGGAAGCGGCGGATCTGGCGTGGAGCCGAACGATCGAGTTCTTCACCGAGCACCTGACGGGATAGCGGAACCGGTTTCCAGCCCGTGGGGATGACTCGACGGGTATCGGTTGCCGGGGTCGCGGCCAGCGGAGCACGGAGTCCGTGAACCGCCTGACCCCGGGGCTTTGCCTGTTCGTTCTGGCCGGCGGGCTCGGGCTTGCTGTCGATGCCCAGACAATCGATCCGTTCAACGCGGTTGCCGACGAAATCGAATCCGTCAGGATCGAGGCGTCCGTGCAGCGCTACGAACCCGGGCAGAGCGTGGTTGCGGGCGCTCTGCCCATGCACACGTCCGATTACGGGGTCGTCACCGTATGGGACCCCGCCAGCGGGCGTGCCCACGAGGCCTGGGATATGCGGGTCTTCTATCCTGTTCCTGCGGCGCTGGAGTTTTCCTTCACCTACAACGAGACCGTTGGCTACAAGCGTGGCGCGGACGGGTTCCTGTCGCAGCCGGATGTGCCCATGGAATCCGCACGCATCGGCGCCAGCCAGAAGGAACTCTGGCTCTCGAATCCGGGAATCCTGCTTGCGTACGGCGAGGCGGGGGATAGTCGGGAGATTGGCACTGACGAACGCCCCCTTGAGGAACGGCACGTACGGTTTGCGGAAACCGACTGGTCCGTTCGAATCGATCGGGACACGGCTTTGCCGGTTTCGGTCAGTGTCGTGGAGAACGATCCGCACAAGGGCCGCATCGAGAACCGAATCGAGTTCGGCGACTGGCGGCAGGTTGACGGCATACCGTTTCCCTTTCGGCTCGAGCAGTCCACCGGCGGGCGGTTGGTGCGCAGGGAGATTCGCCGTTCGATCCGCATCAACCCCGAGGATGCGGAATTGCTGCTGACGTTTGCGGCTGAAGACCTCCCGCCGGGCGACAGCGGGTTGCACCGCTGGGGCTGGGAGATGTCGCATATCTTCATGAAGCGCGCCGGCGGCGGTGGGCCTGTCGACCGGCCTCAGATTGATAATGTCACTCTTGAGATGATCGGCGACGGCGTGTTCCTGGTGCCGGGCACCCATAACGGCCTCGTCATCGTCGGCCCCGACGGGCTGGCGCTGGTCGACGCGCCGTGGTACCCGGAGCGATCCGGGACGTTGCTGGCGACGCTGGCCGAGCGGTGGCCGGATCGCCCGGTCAGGTACCTGATCCTGAGTCACCACCATATCGATCACACGGGCGGGTTGCGGCCGGTCGTGGAGTCGGGCGCCGCTGTTGTCACCAGCGGGAAGAACGCGCCCTACTTTCGGGAAATTTTCGAAAGCACCATGGACCGGAGCGTCAGGATGGTGGAGGTCGGCGAATCCGCCGACCTGCCTGACACTGGGCGCGGCATACGGGTCTACGAGGTCGTTACCGGCCATGCCGAAGGCATGATCGCGGCCTTCGTTCCCGACGAGAAACTGTTGTTCAATGCCGACCTGTTCTCGCCGAATCGGCCGCTGCAGTTCAGCCTCTGGTTCGACGAACTCATGAACGCCATCGATTTTCATGGCATCGACGTCGAGAAGCATGTGGGCGGGCACGGTTTGGGCGTCGCGGCGCATCCGGTCGATACGTCCGGACATTCCATGCAGGTCCGGAGGCTTGCCGGGTCGTCATCGGATTAGTCGAGCCGCGCCGCGGGCCCCGGGGCGCACGAACCGGCACAGCTCAGAGGACCTGACAGCCGTAGGTCTGGATACTGGCTCCCACCAGCGCCACCCAGTGGCGGTCGTAGACCGCCGGCTCGGAAAAGGTGGCGGGGTCGGTGACGGTCAACCGGTAGTCGAGGCGCGTCTGGTCCGCGCTGACGGTGAATCGTTCCTCGAACGTGACCGCCTGGCTCTGGGGTGTGCCGCTGTTGTCCAGCCACGGCCAGTTCACACGTGTTGTGCCGACCGCCAGCGTCTCCTCGTCCCATCGACCGACGGAAAACCCCAGTGATGAAGGAGCAACATCGTCGGGAGCAAGGGTGGCGTCCATGTGGATGACGCGATCGATATCGTAGAGTTCCGACCTCAGCCTGATCCGCTCGCCCTCGTCCACAAACTCGAACGGATGAGGATTCATCATGAGTCTCGGCATGCCCTCGGGCTCGCACCGGGTTGCGAAGTTGTCGTATGGATCCCAGTCCGCGCGAGCGGCGATCGCCGCCTCGGTGTAGGGCTCCGAACGCCACGCGCCGAAGATTGCCTGGGACCAGATACTCGCACGTTCCGCCTCGCTCTCCTGGAAGTAATAGCTGTGCTGGAGGCGAATGTATCGGTTCCAGTCTTCGGCGGGCGGGCTCCAGACGCGGAAGATTCCCCGGTTCTCTGCGAGGCCGTCCACAAGGGTATCCACGCGCGACGGTCCGGCAGCAGGCTCGAGATCGTTCGACCAGAAAGGCTCGACCGCCCCCAGCAGCAACTCGCTTCCATCGGGGAGCATTACGTTTGTGGCAAGCAGGTCCCCCGGGCCCTGGGCCGATTCAAGGCCGGCGAGCGTCAACCGTTGACCGACTTGCAATGTCTCGCGAGACAGCCCGCTCGTGCCGAGAAAATCGATGCGCCAGGTCATGGCCTCGCCGGCTTCGGTGACGGTCTCGAGCATGACCGCGGTATGTGGATTTCCCCAGCGCATTCGGACCACTTCTCCCTGGAGTTCGCGCAAATCCCCGGTGTAGTGGGCGCGGGAGTGGTGGGCTGAGGCCGCAGGGGCAAGGAAAATCACTCCTGCCATGACCAATACGATTTTCATGCGTTTCCCATTCTTGTATTCGAAGTATTAATTCCGTGAATTCGCTGCCTGAGAGTATCATTTTGAGAATCGATAAGCAGTTGCCCATAATGAACAGGACATCGTCCGTCCCGACGAACGAAGCAACGCTCAGGCACGCGCAATTGCGGGACACCACCGGTAATTCCAACGGAGAAACCCAATGAGAAAGACAGTCATTCCGGCGCTTGTCGTGTTGATACCTTCGCTTGCCTTCGCGCAGGACGCGGTGCCCTACAAACTCGGCACGTTCGAGAGCGGCGGTGAAGCTTGGCTTGGCCTCGTGCTCGACGATTCCCTCGTGGTCAATATTGCCGAGGCGAGTGCCGCGCTAGGCGATGACGGGCCCGACATTCCGACGGACATGACGGCGCTCATCGTGGCCTACGATGAACTTGCGCGCCGGCTGCGCGCCATCGCGGCGGCGGCTGCGGCGGAGCCGGGTGCGGCTTATGTCAGCAACCGAAGCGATGTCCGGGTGCGTCCGCCCATCAGGCCCCACATCATCTACAACGCGGCAGCCAATTACGCGCTGCATGCCGCGGAGATGGCCGGGCAGCCCGGCGAAATCATCGAGGGACCCATCCCCGATCCTATTCCGGGAATCTGGGAGCGGACGCCGGACGACCGACGCCAGAACCCCTATGTCTTCCTGAAGATGGCGAACACGATCATCGCCGACGGCGAGGCGATCCGAATGCCGCCCAGCCGGCCGAACCTGGACTGGGAGTGCGAACTGGCGGTGGTGGTTGGCAAGCCGGCGAGCCGCGTGGCAGTGGAGGATGCAGCAGACTACATTTTCGGGTATACGCTCGAGAACGACGTTTCTGATCGCGGCAGCCGTGGCGATGGCCGAATGGGCACGGATTGGTTCCTGCAGAAGAACCACGACACGTTCGCCCCGCTGGGTCCGTTCATCGTGCCCAAGGAATTCGTGCCGGAGCCGTTGAACCTGAGGCAGACGCTGACGTTGAGCGGTACCGTCATGCAGGACTCCAATACCGGCAACATGACGCACGACATCTACGACATGCTGAGCTACGTGTCCCACATTGCCACGATGCAACCCGGCGACATTTACGCCATGGGCAGCCCGTCGGGCGTGGGTACGGCACGTGAGACGCCGATCTACATGCAGCCCGGTGACACGGCCGTTTGCGCCATCGAGGGCATTGGGACTCTGACCAATCCCGTCGTCGGGCCTGAGTCCGAGTAGCGTTCGCGCAGCCCTCTCGGCGAGCGCAGTCGGGGCTTATCCTCCCGCGATCGCCCCGACGATGAGAAAGGGCTCCGCACCGGACGCGACGGCGTCCGGCAGCGGCGCCGTCGGCGGATCGTGGGTGATGTCTTCTTTGCACGCGAAGAACCGCACCAACGGACGTTGTCTCTGGGTAACGTGATCGCGAATGGTGCCGCGCAACATCGGGTATCGGGTCTCCAGGGCGTCCAGGATCGAGGCCCGCGTGACTTCGCCGTCCACCGTGAGCGCCACCTCTCCCTCGACGCCGGCCAGGGTCCTCAGGTGAAAGGGGATCTCGACGCGGATCATGGCAAGGTCTGCACCTCCACCGACAGCACGCTGGGCAAATTCCGCATGATCGGGGACCAGTGGTCTCCGCCGTCCGGCGAAACGTATACCTGCCCGCCGGTGGTCCCGAAATAGATGCCGCAGGAGTCGAGGGTGTCAACGGCCATCGCGTCCCGAAGCACGTTTACATAGCAGTCCTTCTGGGGCAGTCCATTGGTCAGCGCTTCCCACTCATTGCCGCCTGTCCGGCTCCGGTAAACGCGCAGCTTCCCTTCGGGCGGGTAGTGCAGAGAGTCGCTCTCAATGGGCACGACGTAGACCGTTTCGGGCTCGTGCGCGTGGACTTCGATGGGAAAACCGAAGTCGCTCGGCAGGTTGCCGCTGATCTCGTACCAGTTGGCGCCGGCGTCGTCGCTGCGCATCACGTCCCAGTGCTTCTGCATGAACAGGCGGTCGGGATTGGAGGGGTGCATCGCCAGCCGGTGTACGCAATGGCCGATCTCCGCAGCCGGATCGGGCATGAAACTGGAGCTCAGGCCGCGGTTGATCGGCGTCCAGGTCTTGCCGCCGTCCACGGTGCGGAACGAGCCCGCCGCGGAGATCGCAACGTAGATCCGTCCGGGATCCGCCGGGTCGAGCAGGATGGTGTGCAGGCACATTCCGCCCGCTCCCGGCGACCACGCGGCCCCCGTCTCGTGTCCGCGCAAACCCGCGAGTTCGTGCCAGGTCTGGCCCCCGTCCGTGGTCCGAAACAGGGCGGCGTCTTCAACGCCCGCGTAGACCGTATCGGGATCGGCCAGCGAGGGTTCCAGGTGCCAGACGCGCGCGAACTCCCACGGATGCTGGGTGCCGTCGTACCACTGGTGGGTGGTCAGGGGCTTGCCGGTTTCCTCGGAGGTGTCGTAAACGAACATGTTGCTCTTGCCCTGGGGCATCGGCTCACCGTCCTCGGAGCCGGGGGGCGATTCCGGCAACTTCGGGCCCGATCCGGGTTGTTCCCATGTGGCTCCGCCGTCATTCGAGCGCTGAATGACCTGACCGAACCAATCGCTGGTCTGGGACGCGTAAATGCGGTCGGGGTCCGCCGGCGAGCCCTTGACGTGGTATATCTCCCAGCCGGCGAAATGCGGGCCGGATACGGACCAGTCTTCGCGTGTACCGTCCGCTGTGAGGATAAAGGCTCCCTTTTTCGTACCCACGAGGACTCGGATTGCAGCCATATCGATCTCCGTTTGAGTGGCTCGATTCAGATACCCACGTACTTCGCGTACACGCTGCGCGCCACGCTCGGTTCCGCCGTGCCATGCACGATGGCGCGGCCGTCCGGGAACAGGCTAAGGGTATAGGCGTTGCCGCCATCGCTGATGTTGGCGCGGAGCATATACCGGTTGGCGACCACGTCGCCATGCTCGAGCAAGCGTGCCGAAACACGGTCCAGGTCAAGCCCTCCCGGGCTTTGCCTGTGCGTGAGCTGCACGGCGTCCCGGCCGCAGAGTGTCGTCGCCCCGGATCCCAATCTGCCGTCCAGGTAGTCGAATCGGCCGTGCTTGCAGCACGGACAGTCGCCGCGTTCGTATGCGCTTGCGGCCTTGAGTTGCATGAAGGTGTTCGTCCACAGATCGATGTTGAGCAAGGTCCGGCAGACTCGGTCGAAGTTGCCCGTGAGCACCTTGAGCGTCTCGGCCACCTGAAAGCTTGCAACGGCCGAAACGGCGGAAGCCAGCACGCCCACCGTGTCGCAGGTCGGCGTCGTGCCGGGCGGCGGCGCTTCCTCGAACAGGCAGCGCAGGCACGGCGTTGCCAGGTTGCCTCCGGCAAGCTGTTCCCAGGGTGCGTCTCCGCCGGAGGTGTGGGGCAGGATGGCGAAGGCCGCGCCGACTGTACCGACTGCGCCTCCGTAGATGTAGGGAAGGCCGTGCCTGACCGCGTAATCGTTGGCGAGGTAACGTGTTTCGAAGTTGTCCAGCCCGTCTACAAGCAGGTCGGCGCCGAACGCATGCCGGGCGATATTGCCATGGTTGAGGTCGTCGATGATCGCCGTTACACGGACGGCGGAATTGATCCCGGCCAGCCGGCGCCGGGCGGCTTGCGCCTTGGGGATGGCGTCGGCAACATCCTGTTCGTCGAACAGGACCTGTCGCTGCAGATTCGTGATCTCGACGAAATCCCGGTCGATGACGATCAGATGGCCGACGCCGGCGCGAGCGAGAAGTTCGGCGGCCATGCTGCCGAGCGCTCCGCAACCGAGAATGCATACGGCCGATCCGCCCAGCCGTCGCTGCCCCGCCTCGCCGAAGCCGGGAAGCAGCGCCTGGCGGTGGTAGCGGGACAGGTCGTCACTCATGTCTTGCGCGGATGCGCTCACTCGTCCGCGCAATTGAACGGCAGAACCTCATCGCCCGGAATCCAGCGCCACGACTTGCCGAGCGTGACCGGTTCGGTGAACAGCCGCGGGTCGGTGACGACCAGTTCGTAGTCCAGGCGGCTGCCTTCCTCGTTCACCGTGAAGCGCTCCACCGTTTCCACGGCATCGCTCTGAGGCAGGCCGTTCTGGTCGAAATAAGGCCAGTTGATTCGGCTGGTGCGCACCTCGAGGGTGTCGTCCTCCCACTGTCCGATGGAGTGTCCCATCCGGGAGGGCGGCGCGTCCTGGCCGCTCGCGTCGCCGTTCATGTGGATGACCCGCATCGCATCGAATTCCTCCATCCGGAAGACGATGCGATCTCCTTCGTCGATGAATTCGACGGGGTTGGGCTGCTGCATGATGATGGGCATGCCCTTGGGAATGCAGGTGAGGAATGGGTTGTCCGGGTCGAGCGGATCCCAGGCCGCCTGAGCGGCGCGCGCCGCCTCTGTCAGCGGGTAGACGAGCGTTCCGCCTTCGGTGAGGAATCGCGTCTCCGTGCGCAGGAACGATCCGTCGGTGCTCCAGACCCGGAAGATTCCCAGGGAGGGGTCGGCGCCCGGCGTTCCGGGCGTCTCGTCCAGTCCGGTGCCCACGGTGTCGTCCGTCCAGCGGGGGACGGGCGTATCCAGCAGCGCCTCGCGCCCGTCGGCCAGCAGCATGTTGATGGCGTAGGCGTCGCGCACGGGGCGCCTGGCGGGGTAGGCGGCTACGGTTACGGTATCGCCGACACCGAGCATGTCGGGCGTGATGCCGACGCGACTCAAGCGCGTGACGGGGATGCTTTCTACGTTCCATGTCACGGGCGTGTTGTCGTCGGCCACGCTGCTGAGAGTGAAACGCAGGTGCGGATTGCGCCAGGTCACGTCTGCGATTTCGCCCTCGATTTCGATGACCGTGTCCATGTCGTAAGTTATCCGGGCCGAGTGATGCGCGGAGGCTGCAGTGATCGAGAGCGCTGCTGCGAGTCCCACCGCCGCCCGGGAAAGACGTGTTTCCAGGCACCTGTCCATGATCTTGCTCCTGCGTTCCCGCGCGTTTCTGCTTTCATATCCGAAGATTGGAAACGCTGTTGGAACAGTACCGCCTGAACAGCCGGTCGATCAAGGGAATGCGGCTGCGGAATGGACCGGCTCCGCAACGGCCGGCCAGGTCCGCAGCCGCACTTCCATCGAAGATATGGCCCCGCTGTCCCAAATGCGGGATAATTCCGCAGCCGCAGGGCAGTGGGGCCGTAGCTCAGTTGGGAGAGCGCTGCGTTCGCAATGCAGAGGTCGGGAGTTCGAATCTCCTCGGCTCCACCATTCACAATCGGTCCATTCCGGGGACATGGTTAACACTTTCTCCGGCGCGTATGGATTGGGGGCGGGCCCGCCGCCTCGGAGTCCTGCAAGAACAAAGGCCCCGAGCCCCCGAGAACGCCGTCACCCGTTAGTCTGCTGGAAGGCAATTTCTGAAAATGGGTATCAGGCGCTATAATAATAGCCATTGTAACCGTATTATGCCTTTAGTGGACATGGACATATACACACTCTTGCCGGCGCCTGAGGTGGCGGCGGATCTGGCAAAGCGGCTGAAGTCGCAGCGGCTGGCACGAAATCTGACTCAGGCCGGGCTTGCCGCGCGATCTGGCGTGCCGTTGGGCACCCTGAAGAAGTTCGAGCGCACGGGCTCAATCTCTCTGGTCTCGTTCATCCGTCTGGTGGTTGCCCTCGGGGAACAGGCCGGTCTGGAACGGCTGATGGAGACGGACGCCCGGGACTCCATGACGCTCGACCAGATGTTGTCCACACCGAAGGCGCGCAAACGAGGGCGGATAAGTTGAAGTCTGCACCGCGACTGTCCCCACTGACGGCGACCTTGCGGTGGGACGACGACGATATTCAAACGGTCGGTCGGCTCGGATACCTCGACCGCGTTGCCCGCTTCGAGTACGACAACAGCTTCCTGGCGGCGGGCCTTGATATCTCGCCCGTCCATCATCGCGCCAATATCGCATCCGGTCTGATCCGTCCGTACGAACCCAACGTTTTCGATGGTCTGCACGGGGTTTTTCACGATAGCCTTCCGGACGGATGGGGGCGCCTGCTCATGGATCGACGCGCCCGCGAACTTGGAATAAATCCGGCGACATTGACACCACTCGACCGGCTCGCCTGGGTCGGCGACCGGGGTATCGGTGCCTTGTGCTACGCGCCGGACGCGAATGTCTGGAACGATGGCGAGTCCACGCTCGATCTGGACCGCCTGGCGGCCGATGCTCGCAGGGTGCTCGCGGGGCACGTGTCGGATGTCATTGCCGAACTCGGACACCTTGGCGGGTCTCCTGGCGGGGCACGGCCCAAGGCCATGGTTGCCATCGATCAGCAGGACGGCGCGGTTTACGGGGCGACACCACCCGGCGGCGACCATCGGCACTACCTGGTGAAGTTTCGCGGCAAGGAGGACCCGGAGGACGCGGCCAACATCGAGCAAGCCTACGCAGACATGGCGCGGACGGCCGGGGTGCGCGTATCGGAAACGCGACTTGTCGCCGGCGGGGGTGGACAACACTACTTTGCTTCCCTCCGTTTCGACCGGGACGGAACCAGGCGCCTTCACACCCACTCCGCAAGCGGTCTCCTGTACGCGGACTTTCGCGAGCCGTCGCTGGACTACAGCAGTCTGATCGCGCTGACTCGTTCGGTCACGCGCGACCGGCGGGAAGTTGCGGAAATGTTTGCGCTGGCGGCATTCAACGTTCTCGCGCACAACCGCGACGACCACGCTCGCCAATTCGCGTTCCTGATGGAGCGCGATGGCCTCTGGCGGCTCGCGCCGGCCTACGACCTCACCTATTCCCCCGGACCGGGCGGGGAACACTCGACGTCGGTTTTGGGTCGAGGCAATAGGATCACGCGCCATCATCTGCTGGAACTCGGCAAGTACGCCGATCTGAATACCACTGAGGCGTCGCGGTGTGTTGATCGCGTGGCGTCGGCGGTGGCCGATTGGAACCGCTTCGCAAGGAAGTGGGATGTCAGTACCGCCTCGCGCACGGAGATCGCCGCGGCGCTGGCGCCAAATCGCCGCGCTGGTGTCGGCTAGAAGTTTTCGCTGCGGGCCCGCTGCGCTGACGCTCAGGGTGCTGTTCCGCGCTAGCTCATAATCCGTCCCGGATCTCGGCACCCGACCGGGCAGACTCGTTGCCCGCCACCCCAGCCTCCATTTTTGCTGCACATTCCTTTTGTACCCTATTGACAAGTTGGGGTTGAAGAATCACCGTTTCGAGAGGATTTGGAACAGGCTTGACTCGTCATTGATCATAAAAGCAATGAAGAACATTGCGCAGTTATCCGACAAAAATAAAGAGGGGCAACATGAAAATCGGCAGAACCTGGTTGGTGCCAACCTTCGCGGTATTCGTCGCGGTGGGCGGTTCGGGAAACGCAGTAGCTCAGGACGCAGAAGCGCAAGCCACGCTGGAGGAGATAGTCGTCACGGCGCGGCGGCGCGAGGAGACGCTGCAGGATCTGCCGCTATCGATTGCGGTAGTGGCAGCTAACGACCTCACCACGCAGGGGATCTACACATCCAACCAGGTCGCCGAGCTCGTGCCGAACCTGTCCTTGAAGGAGGACACGCCGGGCTCGAGTCTGGTCTTCATCCGCGGCATCGGCGGCGGACACTCCAACCCGTCATTTTCGTTCGGCGCCGGAATGTACATCGACGGCCACTACATCCCGTACGCCCGGGGCGGATACATGAGCACGCTGGACATCGATCGCATCGAGGTGCTGCGCGGCCCGCAGGGAACGCTGTTCGGCAAGAACACCACGGGCGGCGCGCTCAGCATCATCTCGACGAAGCCCCAGCCGGAGTTCGATTCCAGCGTGACGGCCCGGGTCGGCGACTTCGGCCAGCAGGACCTTCGCGGCATGGTCAATTTCCCGATAAGCGACAACCTTTACGCCCGCCTCTCCGCCGCCTCTGAGGAGTTCGACGGTTACTACTTCAACAGAAGGCTGAATCGGGACGCGGGCTATCGCGACATGACCGCCTGGCGGGCCGCACTGCGGTGGTTGCCGGGCAACTGGATGATCGACGCCGTCGTTTCCAACGAGAAGTCGGACAACGAGAGCCGGGTCGCGTCGTGTGCGCCGGATCCCGCGGGGCCGTTCGGCCTGGCGGCGTGGGGCGTTGGCGATCCGGGTCAGGTTCGGACCTATGCAGAGTGCGCCGAGTCGGCGGCCATGGGGCCGTACACGACAGCGACGGACACCGAGACCTATACAAACTTCGACACCAGGACCGCGAATCTCACGGCCGAGTGGAACTCGGGCGGCCCCGTCGGCGCCCTGGAGAGCCTCGCGGTCAGGACCACGTATTCCTGGCGGGAGATGCAGAATCCCTGGTTCAACGAGAGCGACTACACGAGTTTCCCCTACGCGTACTTCCGGGTAACCGGACCCGACGGCACCGGGACGGTAAGTGAGAACACGTCCTTCGAGGTCCTGTTCGAGGGGGATGTGAACGAGCGGCTGGACTTTCTGCTCGGGTACTGGACCTTCGACAACCTGACGGACGATGCGCAGGGCCCCGACTGCAGGAGTCATTTCCTGGACACCTATGACCCGGTGACGAATCCCGTGGTCACGTGTCCGCGGGAGTACGTGGGCTTCGGTCCCTTCATCGGCCTGTGGCCGGGCGCCCCTCCGGGCTTTCCGATCAGGCCGGGCGCCATACAGAGTGCCCTCGACGAGCAATCGGAGGCCGTCTTCGGGCATCTCACCTATGCGATCAACGATCTGTGGGACCTGGAATTTGGCGTTCGCTACACCGTGGACGACCGGGACTGGTACAACTGGCGCACGATAGTCTCCAACGTCAATCAGACACCGGGGGTCTATCCCGCGACGTACGACGTGATCATGGATTCCCGGAGCCTGTGCAACTTCGAGGACCCGACGCAGCCCGCGCGCGGATGGTGCGGACAGGACTTCAGAACCTGGAGCGCCACCACGCCCAAGCTCAGCCTCATGCGAAGTCTCGACGGCATTGGGATTATCGACAGCGGCAATCTCTACTTCCTGTACTCCGAGGGTTACCTGTCCGGCGCGTTCAACTCGAACCGTCCGGTCGGTACCGAGGTGTTCTGGACGATCGATCCCGAGTACGTAAGCAACTACGAAGTCGGCTTCAAGGGGATTTTCTCGGGCGGGCGGCTGAGCCTGAACGCCGACATCTTCTTCATGAAGTACACGGACAAGCAGGCCGAAATCGTACTCGACAACAGCGACCAGCGATTCGCCAACAGCGCCGGAACCCTTGAGGTGCTGACGAATGCGGCGACCGCGGACATCTACGGTTTCGAGCTCGAGATGGCAGCCCTGCCCTGGGACGGCGGCGTACTCAGGGTGGACCTCGGCTATCTCAACAATACATACGGCCATTTCGAGACCTTTGACCCGGACCTGGGCGGGAACGTCGATCTGTCCTCGACGTCGATCCTGGACCTGAGCGCGGACTGGACCTTGAACGCTTCCCTGCAGCATACGTTCCAGCTCGGCAACGGAGGCAGCATTTCGCCGTTGCTGGGCATGTACTGGCAGTCGGACTACGACTGGTTACCCCCCGCCAGGCCGGGCGCCGACCCCCACAAGGGCTTCTGCCTGCAGGACAGCTACTCGAAGTTGCGGGCGCGCCTGTCGTATGAGTCGCCGGGAGGCAACTACGGCGTGTCACTTTACGGCAGGAACATCTCCGATGAGGAGATCCTTGCCAACTGCGGCTTTAGCTGGGGCATCGGTCTGAAAACGCTCGAAGCACCGGCCACGTGGGGCCTGGAGTTTAACGCTCGCTGGGGCGAGTAATCTCGGGCGGCGATTGGTGCCGGTATCCGGCAGATCGCGGCGAAAGTCGCGCGAAGCACCGAGCGCGCCTCAAGATCGGGAACACGTGTCGGTAATGGGAGAACACGCCTTATGAAATTCAAAACGATACGAAACTTGATCGCGAGTCTGCTGTTCGTGTTTTTCTCAATGCCGGCCCACGCTGAACTGGTGCTGAGCAGTCCGGTAATGGAGGATGGAGGCAACCTGCCTGCAGACCTCAAGTGTACCCGGGATGGTGGAGATGGACTCTCACCGCCCATTGGCTGGACCGGCGCCCCGGCCGAGACCAGGAGCCTTGCCGTGATCATGCATCACTATCCACGGGACAGGGTAGAGGGCGTTGATGCCCCCAGCCAATACTGGCTGGTATGGAACATTCCGGCAGACACGGCGTCCCTTTCCCGCGGCAATGTGGAATCCATCGGAACCGAAGGTAGTGAAAAGGACCGGAGGTACATCGGTTACACGCCGCCGTGTTCCCCCAGTGGCGGCGCTGCCCATTCCTATACGATCACGGTTTATGCGCTGAATTCGGAAGACACGGGACTTGGCGACGAAGATGATCTCGATGTGGATTGGGCGGCCCTGACGGAAGCGATCGAGGGCAAGGTGATTGACTCTTCATCGCTGACGTTTATCAACTGATTCGCTCTCGGATTTGGCAGGCTGGTGCTCGGCCTCGCCCATGCTGGTGGTAATCGTTTTTGCCACGCAACCGGCGCTCAAGGAAAAATCCATCGTTTCTCCATAATCTTGCTGCCGGATAGAAACGATGGCGGCACGGGCTTGGCATGGGCTCGGCTGGTATTGGGTCAGCTCGCCTCGCGAACTCAAACTATAATGGGAAAGGACATGAAAGGATGCGGTCTGCATGAGGCTCAGTTCCCCGTCTTTTAATCCCATACTGGGCGGCGTAGTCGCCTGCTTCGTTCTTTCCGGTTTTGCCGCCCTGCTTTATCAAACGGCCTGGTTGCGGCAATTCTCCCTGGTTTTTGGCACTTCGGAACTGGCTGTTGCCGCCGTGCTCGCAGCCTACATGGGCGGACTCTCCCTTGGTGCTGCGGTTGCGGCCCGCTATGTCCACCGCATCACTCGACCGGTGTTGTTCTACGGCCTGCTTGAAGCCGGTATTGCCCTGTCCGCATTGGCGGTGCCGCTGCTGCTGCAGCTCGCCAGAATCGTCTATGTGGCCGTGCTTGGAGGTCAGCCCGAGCCAGTGGACGCCAGTGGGCTCGGACAGTCGTTTTTCTACCTGGTCGTCGCCTTCATCGTGCTTGCAATGCCAACCACCTTCATGGGCGCCACCCTGCCATTGCTGACCAAATACGTGGTCAAGTCCGAAGCGCAGATCGGAACCAGGGTGGGGCTTCTGTACGCGACCAATACCATTGGTGCGATCGGCGGCACCTTGGTTGCCGGATTTGTCTTGCTGCCGCTTCTGGGATTGAACGGCACTGTTTGGGTTGGCGTAGTGATCAACCTGCTTGTGTTTGTACTGGCGGCCTCGATTGCGATCCAGATAGGAAAGACCACTTTAACTGCGGAGGCAGGCAGGCAAACCTTAACTACGGAGGCAGGCAGACAAACCTTGAGTCCTGCCACAGGGGAAGTTCAATCCGAGCTGACGGGCGATCCCCGCGACCGTTTCTGGATACTTCCCATCATGCTGCTTTCGGGTGCAAACGCCTTCGTCTACGAGGTGCTGTGGACCCGGCTTCTGGGACACATACTGGGGGGCAGCATCACCGCCTTTGCCACCATGTTGGCAGGATTCCTGAGCGGTATCGCCATAGGCAGCGCCATCGCCTCGCGTTTTGCCAGGACCCGGGATCAGGCAACAGGGTATTTCGTGATGGCCCAGTTGGGTGTTGCGGTTACCTCCATCCTGATCTACCAGTTGCTTCCTCTGGCCATTCCGGAAACGGCGGGTCTTGGCGGAAATGTGGCCTTTGCCATCCTCGTCCTGTTGCCGGCAACCATTTTTATCGGCGCCACCTTCCCCTTGGCGGTGCGAATGCTTGCCGCTTCCAGGTCGGATGCGGCTCCCGCCTCGGCCAGGGTGTACTCCTGGAACACGGTGGGCGCGATCGCAGGCGCCACACTGGCGGCCTTCTTCATCATTCCCCTGCTCAAGTACGAAGGAACGATAAAACTTGCCGTGTTGCTGAATGCCGCTCTCGGTCTGGCCGCGGCATTCCTTGCAACCCGTCGTGTCAGAAGCGCGATCGCATTCTCCCTGATTTTTTTCCTCGGTATCCTGGGATTCTATGACCCGGACATGCCCGAAGAAATTCTCAGGTCCAGTCCCGTCTTCCCCATGCCGGGTGGCGAGATCGTCTTCTATGAAGTGGGCCGATCGGCCACGGTGGTTGTTATTGAAGAGGGTGGTTCTTTCTACCTGCGCACCAACGGTCTGCCCGAGGCCGCTCCCAGTGAACTCGGCTCACCGCCGGAGCGCAGAACTCAGCGGAATTTGTCGATCTTCCCGGTTTTGGCGAGGCCCCGGGTTGAATCCATGCTGGTTGTGGGTCTTGGAGGCGGTGTTGCTCTGGAATCCGTGCCCGCATCCGTCTCCAGCGTCGATGTGATCGAGCTTGAACCACAGGTGATTCAGGCAAACCGGTTTTACGGAGACAGGCGGGAGAATAATCCGCTGGATGACCCTCGCATCAATATTGTGGTCAACGATGCAAGAAGCGCCTTGTCGCTGACGGACAAAAGGTATGACGCTATCGTCTCGCAGCCCTCCCATCCGTGGACGGCAGGGGCTTCTCACCTCTATACACGCGAATTCATGCAGCTCGCGAAAGATCACTTGACCGAAGACGGTGTGTTTCTTCAATGGATGAACGCCTCCTTTGTCGATGACGTCTTGTTGAAAGCCCTCACAGCCAGCATGCTGGATGTCTTTTCCTACGTTCGAATGTACCAGGTTGATCCCGGAACCCTCTTTTTCATGGGTTCGGAGCAACCTCTGGACCCGGAGCGGCAGATGGCGCGTACAGGGCTTCCCCTGAGTGACGATGTTCTGGCCTACCTCGAGCAGGGCATAGGCGCCCCGGAGGATCTTCTGGTCGCCCTGACAATGGACCAGGAAAATCTCGAAGAATTTTCTGCCGGCGCCCCCCTGATTACCGACAATCGCAATTACATGGCAACGGTCTCCTCCACAGTTGTGGATGAGGGCACGGCTCTGAACCAGTTCAGCCTGTTTGAACTAGTAGAGGGATACGATCCGCTGACTACAGCGGACAACTGGATTGGGGAAGTCTTTCCGGCGCCCATTGATTTTTCCTATATCAGCAGGCGTTTCGATGCCATGGGCTGGCACGCGCGGGCGTTGGCGCTGGCTGATCGACTTTATCGGGAAGGAGATATTCAGGCGCTGGTTGTCAATGCCCTGGGACTGCAGGGCCAGGGTAACAGGCAGGAATCTCAAGCATTGCTAAGGCGAGCTCTCGATGCTGACCCGGGCAACCAGCCGGCCAGATATGCTCTTTTGCAGCCATGGTTCGGGGATATCTTCAGCGGAACAGAGGTTCCAGCCTATGTGCAGGAGGAACTCACCAGGCTTGAGGGCTCAGCCGCCGATGTATTTGCGGGGCTTCAGGCGCTGGAGGATCGGGACATGGCAACCTTGCTCGATCTGGACGCGGAGTTGGCCGCGGTGCTCCCCACGGATTTATGGTATGCGACCAGCGTCAAGTTGCGCGCGGAATGGCGAATTCAACTCACCACCCCCGGGTACCAGCCGAGAATGTTCAATGAGGCAACTGCCCTGGTCGATAGCGCCATCGCGATGTTTCTTGACGTGCAGCTCTACATGATGCGTATCAGGTCAACCTACCTGGCCGGCGATATCGATGCCACCCTGGCTACTGCAAAGAGCGTGTTACGGCTGATTGACATCCAGATCGATCGGCTGGAAGAGCAACCTGACGCGTCCGGTTCCCAGGCTGCTTCGCTCAGGGCTTTGCGGCTGGATGAGATAGAGGGCTTCATGAGTGAGCTGGCGGCCAGGCACGGTGATCGAGCGCCGGAACTGGAGCAGATTCAGGAAACCATCGACTCACATCGGGAGAGAATTCTCGGCCTCTAGGAGAATTCTCGGCCCCCAGGAGTGTTCGTGGCGGGGGCACCAAGCTGACGTGCGGGAACACAGTTGTTCCTACGGCGCAGGCGCCCAGAGCACCAACCCTCAGTCTATCTGAATCCCAGACTTGTGTGTCAGTCCATGGGTGTGTCAGTCCATGGCCTTTTGAATGCCAGGATTCTTATTCCTCGAGAATATGGATCTCGCTGATTCGACAGTAGGTTTCATCGTCGATGATGATGGAGTCTTCTGCGTCTATCTGTCCGCCAGTGCCAGTCGTGTCGAAAAGGTTGCCAAACCCGGCTTCAGGACAGTTGTGAGCGAATGAGATGAGATATCTGACACCAAATCTGCCCCCCATGAGGACTGTGCTGGAATTGACGGGGTCCAGGGTGAATGTGGCGGGGTCCGGAACATTTTCAACCGCTATGACGCGCGAATAGCCGAGACTCTGTCCAATTTCATCGGGATTCGAACCCTGGATAGGAGGCGTGCTTGCGCAAGCTGCGAGAAGGGCGCCCAACGCAAGAGTCAGAAAAAGCCTGGTAATTTCCCTGGTTAAGTTCATGTTTCTCTCCTGAAGGAAGCCCTTGGCCGAAGCCAAGGGCTTTGAATGTTGTCCGATACTGCAACTAGAACCTGTAGTTCGCCCTCACTCCAATCGAACGAGGATTACGAGGCCGGAACTGGAAGCTGTCCCGCGCAAGATCCTGGTAAACCCAGGTTTCACCCAGATAACCGGTCATGGGTGTGTTGGGAGCAGTGACGAAGTCGAGCAGCCCCATCTGCGACACGTCATCGGGGAACCCGAAGACATTGCGAGGGGAATCTTCGTTGGTCAGGTTGGTGACATACAAGGTGGCGCTCCAGTTTGCGCCACGGACGCTGAGGTTCAGGTTGGCCGTAGTGGCTGCCGGGTACCAGTTGAAGTTGGCCGAGTTGTCGTACTGCTTGCCCTCGTGGCGAATGTCGAACCTTGCGCTGTAACGCAAATTGCCAAAGTCCACAGCATAGTTGGGACTGATGGAATAGCTGATCTCGGGTTGATTGGCGAGCGTATTGCCGTCGGTGACGTAGCAGGTGCTGGTAAGCGAATCGCCTTCACCGGGGCGCCTTACGTTCAGGCCCAGGGCAGACATATAGTCGGGCTGATCCCCAGCACCGGTGATCCCAAGAGGATTGGCCCCATCCAGCTCGGTAAAGTCGATGGCGTTGAACAGGCCGATATCGCAAAACTGGTCGTATTCGCCCTGCATGAGGCTGGCCTGCGCGCGTAAATCCCAATTTTGGTTGATGCGGAAGTTGCCTTCGATTTCCGCGCCCCTGATTTGCACGTCGCCGAAATTCAAATTGGTGGCCACGGTACCGCCGTCGGCAGAGTTTACCCACATGTAGTTCATCCCATTAACGGTACAGGGTCCAGGGTTCGGGTCCGTATCGCCCACGAGCCCATTATCCGAACAGGGGCTGTCCAGATCGATGGATCCGTTCTGGATTTGATCCGCCCAATCGATCCAGTAAACCGCGCCGGCATAGGTCAGACGTCCACCGAGCGCATTGCCCTTGAAGCCGATTTCCATCTGGTCGATCTGCTCTTCCTTGTAAGACGTGAAGTCATCGCGGGTAAATTCGGATAAATAAGTCTCTCCCGGGATTCTCGTGGTCTGGGTGCCATCGGTGTACCACACGCCCGGGTCCGGAGTATTGTCGAATGCGTCAGCGGTGCCATCCGGTACAGGCTCTCCAGTCGTGTTGTCAATCTCGTCGATCATGGCAGCGGTTGCGTTATAGGGAATCAGTCCATTCGCAACACCGCGCTCCAGAATGGCCAGGGTATTCGCAGACAGAACGCCCACGTTGATGCCTGCCGGGTTTACGCCCTGGGCCCACTGAAAATAGTAGCTGGTATTGTCGTTCGGATTGAACGTAAGGGACACGCGGGGAACGAAGGACCTGGTGGTGACCTCTTCGGAAAGGTTGGTGGTTTCGTTCGTTGCACCAACGATGTCGTTGGCGGATCGACCCTCTACGGAGAAGGTCCACCGGTCTGTAATGTCATAAGCGGCGTTGAAGAAAACGGCCGAGTTCTGCGCTTGCTCACCGATAATCTCGTTGTCAGGCGCAAAGGGAACATTTTCAAAGCCGGCAAGCTGCCTGAATTCATCGACGATGCCATGGAACTGCGCGGCAGCCGCAAGAAACTCCACGCCCATGCCGGGACCACCCCAGCGCTCTTCCAGGTAGTCATAATCGTAGAAGGAGGCGCCGACAACCCAGCGCAACCGGTTTTCTGCGGGAGATACCCAGCGCAGCTCGGCATACTGCTCCTCAATGTCACCAAAGCTGGGGCTGGGAACACGGGGCGCGCCCATACCGGAGAAAATTCTCCATCTGTCAACATCACCTTCCCATTGAATGTTTGCTCCGTCAGAAAACATGTCGAAGGTGTTGACTATTCCATCATCAAGGATACCGAAGTTGTCCGGGTCGTAATAATAGAATCCCGTGGCATTTGCACGCTGGAAAGTCTCGTCGCTTTGCATGTAGGAAAACTGGATTGCACTGCCGTTTGCGAACAGCTTGTCAGCCTGGAGAGTAATACGATCGCGCCCACTCTTGGTGCCGCGTTCATCTTCAGGAATGGAGTAAGCCCGCGCCATCATGAGGATCTGCTCTTCAATGGAGAGGACCGTGCCATCATTCATTGTGAAAGGCCCTGCCACGGGTAAGGGTATAGCCATGCCCATATCGAAGCCCATGTCGTTCAGCGCGTCCTCGACCAGGTGTTGAAGGTTCGGCGGGTTAACGTTGAGCCAATGCTCGATATCGTGCTGAGCGTAAAGGTCGCGGGCGTTATCCCAGTTACAATCCATCTCGCCAAGCAGCCAGGGGGCCATCATGCCCGCATCGACAAACACGCCGTTGCCTTCAAAGCAGGCGTCGCGCTCGGCTTGAGTAAGAAACATGACCGGCGCGCGCTGGTCGTGCGTTTCCAATGAGGTAAAGGTCATGGCCAGCCTCACCGTATCGTCGGGCTCGAATACCAGCTTGCCGCTGAGATTGCCGCCGGTGCGAGCGCCGAACTCGGTGCCATCAGCCTGATCGACATTGGTTTCGATACCCTCCAGTACCCTGTTGCCGTAATTCCCGCGGGCGTGCCAAATTTCGGGCGTGGTGCTGTCTTCATGCGAATAGTTCAGCAAGAAGCCCAGGTTTTCCAGGATGGGGCCGCCAACACTTACATTGGCTGTCCGGGTGCCGAAGTCGTTGTAGTTGAGGCCTACATTGCCCTCAAAGGTATCGCCCGGGTTCGCGGTGACGTAATTGACCGCACCGCCAAAGGTCGATCGTCCAAAAGCCGCGCTCTGCGGGCCTCGATAGACTTCAACCTGCTGAAAACCGAAAAAGCCGATGGATCCCGCGGAACCGAGAACCGGAATGCCGTCAACAAATGAGGTGACCTTGGTTCGGTTGGGAGCGACGTCATTCGCCTGGATTCCGCGAATGCTCGGAAGCGCCGCGAGCCGGTCCTCCTCTTCGTCGAAGTGAAGGCCCGGAACCATTTCATACAGATCGTACAAAGTGGTGATGCCGGCGTCCTCGATCAAGGTCTCGCTGAACACCGAGGTGGATACCGGGACATCCATCAAGGATTCCTCGCGTTTCCGCGCGGTGACCACGATTTCTTCCAATGCGAGAATTGCGTCGTCTTCTTCCTGAGCGATAGAAGGCGCCGTATGGAGCATGCACACGGAAGTGCCCGCCAACAGCAATCTATTGAGATTCTTCATCTAATCCACCCCTGCCTGGTTGTGTTCGGATACCCCAAGAATCATCGACCGACCAGATTGTTGCGAAAATACAACTTTTTTGGCGGTCAAACTGTCGTGAGGAGACTATACAAGCCAAATGTGGAGAGAAAATGGAGATTGGCGACTTCAGCATGAGCGCCGGCGGCGAAACCGCGCAAGCTTCATATGCGAAATTACTGCTCCGTCATCTCCGTGCGAGTACCCCATCGCTGGTACCGCAGGGCTTCATCGCCACAGCGTTGCAGATGAAGAGTACGGGCCTGACGCTCGTTGGGTGCGTCCACGGGGCCGCCCAGCCAGCTTGTCGGACCCGCCGTGAGACATAGCTCGGGATGCTGGGCTGATACAAACTGGCCGTTGTCCCGGAGTTCGAAGCTCTGTTCCTCAATGTCGGCGCATTCGGTAAGCGTGATTGTGGCTCCTGGCTCGGCGCCATCGAGCTGAGCGCACAGGTCCACTGACAAGATGCGGATTTTTCCAGCGGCGATATCGCCCGTGTCCATTGCCTGATCGGCCGTCAGCTCCCCCTGAAAGCTATAGCATGTGTGGGTCTGAAGAGGTGTATCGAGCTGCATGCCCTGTGGCGGACCGTTGGTGTCGATGCAGTAGTGATTCAAAATGCCGTCGATACGATCCAACAGGTAGACTTCCACAACTTCAGCCGACAACTGAACGGACATGGAAGCTGTTGCCAGTGCAACAGTGGCCAGCAAGGCGCTACTGATCGGTCTCATATGGGTTCCCTGACGAAGGTTTGTAGTAAATCCCCAAGATCAACGAGTGCCATCGGATAGGGCTCACCGAAAATGGACAGGGCCTGTCTGGGAGAGCAATCGTGCCGATGGGGCCGGCCAGCGCCAGAATCTTCAGGTATTTCATCTTGCTCACCAGTCGCACCGGGGGTAGCTGGAATCTGTGGATCACCCCCAACCATACAGGCAAATTGTGGAGTGACGATGGAGCAAGGCGGCTGCCGCTCGGATGAAGGGTTCGGTCGTGCTCCGTGATGGCGGTTCTGTCCTTTCCGGTGTTGTCTTCAAAGTTCCCGGTTACCGGAAAGCTCACTTGGTGGCTGAGTCTCTACTGCTGGTTTGCCATCCCGGCATCGACGATCAGAACGATCTTGCCGGTCGTGCCGACATTGTGATTCAGGTCCTGGGCGGCGCCGGCTTCCTCCAACGGGAAGGTCTCGTCTACGTTCAACCGGTAGTGACCGTCTCTGGCGAGTTGCGCCACCTCCGCCAGAATCAATGTGTTCGGCCAGCCGAATTCGCCTCCGATTCGGGAGCAGTCAACGCCTTTTTCTTCGCAGAGCGCGGGATCGGCAGCGCCGGCGATTGGATGTTTCATCGATCGTCTCCAGGAAAGTTCGTGAGGAAATTATGACAGACAGCAGGTACAACTTACCTTTCCATCCATCGTCTCTCCACATTCGTAACGTACCATGCAGCAATGAATCGGCCATGTCGGCTGAGGTGCGGTTGGCGTTTTCTGACCCGGATGGGGCTTTCCATGAATAATCGAACTACCGTCTATCTCGCGTGCGTGGCCAGTCTGGTGATTCCGCTGGCCGGCAGCGCCAACGAACCGGTTCCGTTGACGATCAGGGCGGACGTGTGGGTGGACAACTGGTTTGCCCTGTACGTCGGAGACGAATTGGTCAAGGAAGATTCAGTTCCATTTAACACCGAACAATCCTTCAATTCCGAATCGTTTACTTTCGAGACCGATCCGTCGGCTGTGCTCAGTATCCTGATAAGGGACTACATTGAAAACGACACCGGTCTGGAATATATCGGGTCGCGCCGGCAGATGTCGGGCGACGGGGGATTTATCGCCCAGTTCGTCGACACGGAGACGAACAGCCCCGTGGCGATATCGGATGAAAGCTGGCGTTGCCTGGCGATTCACCAGGCGCCAATCAACAGGATTTGCGAACGTTCTTCGAACCCGGAACAGGATTGCGAGGCAATCATCCAGCCGGAGCCCGACAATTGGAAGGACGCCGACTTTGACGACAGCGCCTGGCCTGAGGCCGTCGTGCGCACGCGGCAGGAGGTTCGACCCATGGGTGGGTTCAATCAGGTCACGTGGGACAGCGAAGCCAGATTGATCTGGACGGCGGATCTGGAAACGGACAATACCTTGTTGTGCCGGTTCACCATTTCCGCGCCGGAGTAGTCGAGGAGCTATCGGCGAGCCGGCACGAGGTTGGAGGGAACTTCTGGCAGCCCGTGGCAAAAGTCGCGCGAGCACCGAGACCGGCGAGGCGCCCGGCTGGCAAGGCGCGAGGAGGGAGAATATCGGGTATATTCGACCGACGAGCAACGCAGCCGGCCGGGATGAATCGTCGGTCGAATGCCGCGGGACTTTTGCCACGGGCTGCTAGTGTAGCGTCTCGTAATTGACTATACACTATGTATCTTCCCGTGAGCTTCCCTGGCGCGTTGGATTTTTGCCAGGATCGCCTGCCCGGATTGTTTCCAGACATACGGCTTGGGGTTCAGGTTGCGTTCCTCCAGATAACCCGTGATGGTTTCGACCAACTCGCCGACGCCGCGGAAGCTGCCGCCGCGAATGACGTCCTGGGTGAGGTCCCTGAAGAAACGCTCCACCAGGTTCATCCAGGAACTCGACGTGGGCGTGAAGTGCATGACGACCCGGTCGATGCCGTGCGCCTTGCGGAAGCGCTGGTTGTGCCATTTGACCCAGGACTTCACCTTGGCGTGCTTGTGGGTGGCGTAGTTGTCCACGATCAAGTGCAAGCTCACGTCGGGCGGCGCCTCCCGGTTCAACTGGCGCAGGAAGTCCAGCCACTGCCGGTGCGTGTGCCGGGCGGCGGTGCGGCTGAAGATCTTGCCGTCCAGATACGACAGCGCGGCGAACAGCGTGACGGTGCCGTGGCGCTTGTAGTCGTGCGTCCGCGTGCGGGTGTATCCGCGCATGACGGGAAAGCCGGGCTGGCTGCGTTCCAGGGCTTGGCACTGGCTCTTCTCGTCGCAACACAGCACCAACGCCCGGTCCGGCGGATTCAGGTACAACCCGACCACGTCCCAGAACTTCTTCTCGAAGTGCTTGTCGTTGGACAGCTTGAACGTGCGGGTCGCGTGCGGCTTGATGTCGTTGGCGCTCCACAGCCGTTGCACGGTCGCCTTGGACACCCCGGCCGCCCCGGCCATGCTCCTCACCGACCAGCGGTTGCGGTTCGGCGGCGGGCGCGTCGCCCCGAGAATGATACGCTCGCGCACGTCCGGAGCGATGCGCGGCTTGCGTCCCCGGCCCTTGGCGTCGGCCAAACCCGCCGGGCCCGACGCGCGGAAGCGCCGCTCCCACTTGATCACGGTCGCGCGGCTGACGCCCACTTCCAGCGCCGTCTCCGCCTGGCTCAGCCCGTCCGCCCGGCGCAGCACGATCGCAGCGCGCCGGTGGTCCCGCTGCGCCGCCGTGGGCCGGTTCAGCACCGATTCCAACGTCCGCCGCTGCTCCGCGGTGATGCTCAATGCGCGAATGGGCTGTGGCATGCCTCGCAGGGTGCCGGAATGTCATTGAACAGTCAATCTATTTGTGAGACGGTACACTAGTGTCGCGGTCTTCTCGTTGCGATTATTCTGGCGAAAGCGAACAACGGAGGGAACAGTCCGTGAGTACAAGACGAATAAGGTTGATTTGCAGAGCGGTACCTTGTGCCGTGCTTGCGCCCCTGGTTCTCCTCGGTTGTTCCGCCGGTTCAGGGCCTGGCGATGCATTTGCGCAAGGTGATGGCGACACCCAAAGACCTCGCGATGTTCCCGCGCGCATGGAGAGTGTGACCACCCTGTCGCCTTCCGAGCATTGTGCCGCGGTGATCGCCTCGGTGTTGGAAGCGGGATTCGACGACGAGGCAAGGGTGACTTGCCACGCCGATCGCGCGCTCATTCATTCCGACAGCTACGCGAGCCACGAAATGATGACGGGCATCGTGGGCACGAATGAGCAAATCCCCCTGCCGGCCCCGGGGTACCACGCGCCGGTTCACTTCAATTCGGCCTTCACCGGAACGCCTCAGACCCGCGACTCCTCGCTGGCGATCGCGGTCAACGGCATACCGATCTTCGACTACAGCGCCGGTGGAGAAATGAGCGTAGACGACCTCTACTACCATCAACCGCATGTCGATACGCTGCTTCGCCAGGAGATCGATTACTGCGGCGGTCATGTAGGCAGGGGCGACGACTACCACTACCACGAACTGCCTCGCTGCATGATCGAGCAAATGGATAACAGGGATGACAATCCCATCATTGCCTGGGGGTTCGACGGCTTCCCGATGTATGGGAACAACAACCCGGATGGCTCACCCATCGCGCCGGGAATCCTCGACGTTTGCAATGGCCAGATCGATCCGGTATTCGGCTATCGCTATCACACCTCCGGGGAACCGCCCTACATCATCCAGTGCCTGGTCGGGGAAGTGGGCGATCTGAGTGCGGTGCCTACCATAGGAATCAATCGTCCCTCCGGAAGACCCACGCTGGTGGAGGACCTGGCCTTCACCCACGATGGCGCCGGTACCGGGCTCCTGACCTACAACTACGAGGGCGAGTCCTACTATATCCAGTCCTGGGCGACGGACGACGAGAGCTGCTTTGAAGTCGAATGGAAGACAGTCACCAATGGCGGGGTTGTAGAGTCCGGCGAATATTGTCACATCATCAGGACGGGCGGCGGCATGGGCGGACCACCCGGCGGCGGCATGGGCGGACCACCCGGCGGCGGCATGGGGGAACCTTCCGGCGGTGGAATGGGCGGAACACCCGGCGGCGGCATGGAGGAACCTTCCGGCGGCGGAATGGGTGCGCCATGAAAATCGGTACCAGGCCAAGCCAGGTAACAAGGCTCTTCTCAAGCCTGATTTGGATCTTGTGCCTGATTCCCGCTATCGCCGCACAGGCGGAGACCATCGTTATCTACGGTGCGACCGGCAATATCGGCTCGAAAATCGTTACCGAAGCGTTGGACCGCGGCCACGATGTCATCGGCGTAAGCCGTAATCCGGAAACCCTGAGTGTGGATCACCCGAACTTCACCGCAGTGGGAGGCGACGTAAGCAGTCTGGAATCCATGCTCGAGATCATCGAAGGCGTCGATACCGTTGTCATTTCGGTGAGAGGATATGGACCGAATAACTACCCGGAGGAAACTCTCAACAATCGATCGTCGAAGACGTTTATTGCCGCTTCAAGAAGTCTGGGTGAAACGGCGCCCCGTGTAATCCAGCTAGGCGGCGGGTCCACGCTCTATTCCAACGGAGTCCTGGGGTTGGACGCACGGCCGGGGACGGAAGGGACGTCGCAGCACGGCCTGGTGTGGGGCCATTGGCTGGCCCTGCAAAACTATCGTGCAACCACTTCCGTCAAGTGGACCGTTATCTCGCCCTCCGGGCAATACGACCGGGACGGGCCTCGCACCGGGTCTTATCGGCAGGGATGGGATGAGGTCCTGGTCGGAGAGGATGGTCGTGCCGGAGGGATATCGCACCGGGATATGGCGGCTGCGGTGATTGACGAAATCGAGAATCCCAAATCGTTGAGACGCCGCATGACAGTCGGTTACTGATCGAGGGGTTGCGAGGTTGTGAAACTACATTCCCTGATTGGTTGTGCGATAGCCATATCACATATAGGAGCAGTATAGAGATGAAAAATCTGTTTTCGGCCTTGTGTTTAGCCCTGTTCTTGCCCACTTCGGCATCTGCGCATCACAACTGGTCGGCGATCTATGACGTTGAAGGCGATATAGAAATCGAGGGCGTGATCAGCGAGATAGAGTTTGTAAATCCACATGTCCGGATGAGCTTTACCGTTGATGGGGGCACTGAAAACGAAAAAGTCTATACGACCGAGAGTAACTCGGTGGCGTCCCTCACGCGCATGGGCGTAACCGAAGACCTGGTTGCCGTCGGTACCAGCGTGCGCGTTGCCGGCTACCCCTCACGTACACGCGATGACGACATCTTCATGAATCACCTGTTGTTGGTGGATGAGCATCGTGAAATCGTCTTTCTGCGAACAGCCGAAGCCCGGTGGCCGGTACAAGCAGAACGCATTGGCAACACCGACGTGGCTCATGGCCATGTCGTTGAAGAAGATTTTTCCAGGCGACCCACGTCGGTATTCGGTGTCTGGTCCACCATTTACGGAGCCGAAGGCAGTCATCGCGCTCTTGGCGCCACAGTCGAATGGACAGAATACGGTGAGCAGAACCGTAGTCGTGAGCGGGGGGATCCCACAAGCTGTGCCCCCCGGGATATTTTCGCTGCGCTGGGAGCGCCTTATCCGATCCAAATCGTCGATAACAACGATGGCACCCTCGCGATTCACGCGGAGTTCTACGACACGTATCGAACGGTGCACATGAACGATATGCCCGAAAACCCGAATGTTCCCCATGAATTCAACGGTCACTACTCCGCAGGACGTTTTGTGGGCGATACCCTGATTGTCGACACCTTGCAGTACCGCGAAGGCGGAATGGATGGCGACGACTACATGCAAGTGCATGAGACATTCACGCTCAGCGCGGACCACAACCGACTGCAGTATTCGAGAGTAACGGTCGATCCCCTGTTCAGAGCCATGCCAACCATGGCCAAGAAGTGGTGGCAGTATGTGCCCGGTTCATTCGTTCAACCCTACGATTGCAATTATTGATAGGACTTTAGACTTGGAGATAACGATGAGAAAGACTCAATCAGCTTTGCGGCGTATTCCGATGGCGATTTCCGCGATCGGAGTCTGTCTTGGATATTCCTTTTCGGCGCTGGCCGCGTCTGCGGAGGTCGAAGCCAACAAGGCCGTGGCGCAGCAATATATCGAAGCCATGGGGACGGCAGAATTCGCGGCGGTCGCCGCTGCCACGGAAGCAGAGAACCACAGGCAGCTAAGGCACGAATTCGAGAATCTGAAGTACAACGCCGACGACCCGGTTCTGGCTGAGGTGATGCTGCCGGACCTTGAGGCGATTACCGATCGCTCGAATACGATTGTTCAGCTTATGGGTGACGGCGATCTGGTGGCGGCCAGGCTTCAGATAACGGGCACCCACAGCGGCAACCTCTATGGCATCCCGGCCACGGGCAAGCCCATCGACATCGCATCGGGCGCGATTCTCAAGCTGGAGAACGGCAAGATCGTGGAGAGCTGGTTCATGGCGGAGGAGGCTCGGCTGCTGCGGCAACTGGGCGCTCGCCTTCCTGAACGCCAGGACGGCAAGATCAACCTCGCGCCGGTGTACGACGATGTCCGCACGTTCGACGAAGCGCTGCAGGAACTGATGGCCAATCCCACCGACACGCCGGAGTACCGCCACAAGAGGCTCTTGTTGGCGTACAAGGCGCGCAACAAGCCCGAGGACTACGTTTCATGGGCCATGGGACAGCATGGGCGAACCACCGGAAGACCGTACGCGACCCGGGTTCGCGGTGGCATAGACAACATTGTCGAACGGGGCGCCGAGCTGGGTGTCGAAGGGTCGCACGGCCAGTCGATGAGTGGGCGCGAAGACATGATCGGAACCGTCGTGGCCGACGGTGACCTGGGGATGATCGCGTTTCGGCTGACAGCCGTGAACTCCGGGCCGCTCTACGGAATACCTCCGTCCGGCAACGATCTGCACGACTGGGAGCTCGGTTTTGCCGAATTCGATGGCGACAAGTGGACCAATGCCTGGTGGATGGCGGATGAACTCGCTTTCCTGTTGACCATAGGGAACGAAGAAGCGCTGAACTTCCTGGGCGGCGAATAATCCTGATGCCCGACGAGTGGAAACAGCAGATGGGACCGGTTCACCCGTCCCGGTTCGCATCGAGCCACCCGAGCAACTCGGCGCCCGTGCCGCAATCGATGATGCGCTCCCCGATCCCGGCGAGACGGTCTGGGTCGGAAATGTCGGCAAGCCGGTGAACCAGCGCGTCGCCGGTAGCGGCACCGAACTTGCGGGTTGCAAGTCGGCACAGTAATTCACGCTCCGCCGCAAGTCCTTTCTCAAAGCCTTGTCGAGTGTATTCCGCTTCCCATTCCAAGGCGCGCTTCGCCAATGCCATCATCGTCCCTTCCTCCTTCGAGATTTTCCGGAACTCCCGCTCCAGCGACGCGATCACCCCCGCTGCGTCCGACTGCGGGAACTTCTTCGGGAATACCGTCCGCATCCAGTCTATCAGCGCCCGCAGCGCGTCGCCGTCCAGGTCGCGCGGCATCGCCCGCATCCGCTGGAAGTTGCCGCAGCGAGCCTAAGTCCAGGCGCTCCGCCACGGGGCTCGCGAACCCCCTGAGCATATGCTCGACGAGGACGGGCAGGCCGAACAGGCGTTTCCATGCGGCGTCGTGGTCCATTCCGGGAGTTTCGCAGGGGACGACGACGGCCGGATATGTGCATTTCTCGGCAAAGCGCGCAGAAACGGCGCTTCAAGGCACGATTTTCGGACTCGACAACCATGCGAAGTGAACCCATATCAGGCACCAGCCAAATGAGGAGGGATCGCTTCGATTATTTTTCGGGCGCTGGCAACGGGGATAGCCCAAGTTCCCTCAGAAACTCGTTGTGCTTCTCCGTTGACTGCTGAGTCTGGCGCTCGGCCTCGACCAGTTCCTTGTGCGTGGCCGACAGATCGATCGGAAGCTCCGGCTTGGCCGTGCTCACATAGCGCGAGATGTTCAGGTTGAAGTCGTTGGCCTCAATCTCGTCCATCGTCACGCGCCGGGCATAGCGCTCGGTGCTCTCCGGACGCTGCTTATAGGTGTCGATGATCTTTTCAATGTGATTGTCCGACAGTTTGTTCTGCCGCTTGCCCTTCTCGAAATGCTCGGACGCGTTGATGAACAGGACGTCGTCGGGCTTCTTGCACTTCTTCAGGACGAGGATGCAGACCGGGATACCGGTCGAGTAGAACAGATTCGCCGGAAGGCCGATAACTGTGTCGATGTGTCCGTCGTCAAGGAGCTTGCGGCGAATCTTCGCCTCCGCGCCGCCGCGGAACAGCACGCCGTGTGGCAGGATAATCGCCATCACACCGTCGTCCTTGAGGTAGTGAAAGCCGTGCAGCAGGAACGCAAAGTCCGCTGCCGACTTCGGGGCCAGCCCGTGGTTCTTGAAGCGCACGTCCTCTCCCAGCGCCTCGTTCGGCACCCAGCGGTAGCTGAACGGCGGATTGGCGACCACGGCGTCGAAGTGGGGCTTCTTGGCCGGGTTTGTCTCGCGGAGCATGTCCCAGTCGTTGGTCAGCGTGTCGCCGTGATAGATATCGAACTCTGAGTCCTTCACCCCGTGCAGCAGCATGTTCATCCGCGCGAGATTGTAGGTCGTGATGTTCTTCTCCTGCCCGTAGATCTTGCCGATGCCGTGCGATCCCATGCGCTTGCGCACATTGAGCAGCAGCGAGCCCGAGCCGCAGGCGAAATCCATCACGCTAGCGAGCTGCTTCCGCTTGCCGGTTTTCGGCTCCTGGCCGTCGAGCGCGACGATCGCGGAGAGGATGTCCGAAATCCGCTGCGGCGTGTAGAATTCACCCGCCTTCTTGCCCGAGCCTGCGGCGAACTGGCCGATCAGGTACTCGTAGGCATCTCCCAGCGTGTCGCTGTCCGTGGAGAACTCCGCGAGGCCCTCGGCTATCTTGGTGATGATCGTGCAGAGCTTCGCGTTCCTGTCTGCGTAGGTCTTGCCGAGCTTGTCGGAGCCGAGACTGATCTCCGAGAACAGACCCGAAAACGTGCTCTGGAATGACTCGTTCTCGATGTATTTGAAGCCTGCCTGGAGAGTGTCGAGCAGCTCGCCGTCCTGGGTGCGGGCCAATTGCGCGATACTGGCCCAGAGGTGCTCTGGGCGAATGACATAGTGCGCCTTTAGACGCATCTGTTTCTCGAACGCCGATACATCATCGGGGTTCTGCTCGTACCAGACAGAAAGGGAGGACCGTCCGCCGTTGTCGATGGCGTTCGAGTCTGGGTAGTCGCGCCCGAGTTCCTTCTTCGCTGCCCGCTCGTAGTTGTCCGAGAGGTAGCGGAGGAACAGGAACGCGAGCATGTAGTCGCGAAAGTCGTCGGCATTCATCGCCCCGCGGAGCTGGTCGGCGATGGACCAGAGTGTTTTGCCAAGCTGTTTCTGGTTGTGTTCTGTCATGGGTTAGCCGGCATGGGTGACGAACGGGTACCGCGTGTTCAACTTCTCATAAATCTCGTCAAACAGCTCCACGCTGTCCGGTACGAGAAGGTCCGTTTCGTAGTAGTAGACATTCTTGTGGGCGAGCACGTTCACGATACGGGCGATCTCCCCCGCATCCTCGAACCCGATATGTTCGAGTGCATAGCTGAATCGACCGACACCGAGGAACGACGACACGCTCTCCAGCACCTGACGGAGAAGGGCCAAGTGGTATGCACGGACATTGTTTTCTTGCCGGGCTTGCTCCAGCAACTGAAGGACTCGGAGGTGATAGAGGAACACATCGTTACTGTGGGTCTCCAGCGAGACTTCGCCATGTTTACTGCTCAGGATCCTCGCTTTAGTCTTCGGCTTGTACTTGCCGCTCTTCTCGCCCTTCGTCAACCAATCGCACAGGATGGAGAACATACCGACATGATGGGTGGCAATGATGATCTTCCGCTTGCCGAAGTACTTCTCAATCAGGTCGTACAGCGTCGATGCGGTCACGAAGATATTGTGGTCGTCGAGGCTCGAGACCGGATCGTCGATGAATATATGGTGAGTCTGGATTTCCGCCCAACCTTCAACTTCCATCATCGCCAGAAAGAAGCACCAAACAAAAACTCGCTCCTCGCCGCGGGAGATTTTCATCGGCGGAACGTCGCCGGGCTGCGTATCTGCGGGGAAAAATGAAATCGACTCGATTCCCATTTCCGGATCTGGGTGCATGACAAAGCGAAAGTCGAAGCTCGCGCTGTACGGTTTCAGCTTCGCGTGGATGTCGAGTTCGTTAAAATCGGCGTGAAGCCTGCTGAGACTGCTCGGGAGGACGGTGAGTCGGATGTTGGCCTCACCATTCTCGATGTCATTGTTCCAGACGAACAGATCCTCGCTGTATGCGTTGTAGTAGATGCCCGTGTGCGTTCCGTCGTCCTCTCTTGTCGCATTCTTGTACGCGACCGACAGCCGCGTTTTTCCCACCGAATTGAAAGCGTAAAGCAACTGAACGGCGGCAGCGTCGTCGCGCAGTGCTGAAGCAATGTCTTCGATTGTGTTCATTCCGTCTCCAAACTGGGAAAGAGCTGCTGTAGTAGACCCTGTTTGTGGGCCTTCAAACTCTCGACCTTCCGCGACTGTGCGGAATGTATTTCGTCCAAGGAAGAAAGACACAAGGCGATCCGCTCCTGCTCAGCAGGTTGCGGTAAAGTCAGCTCAAATGCCTCTAACTCGTAGGTGCTCAGCCTTCCCGTACCGTGTCCAGCAATATCTACCAAATTTAGTAGACGTTGTTTGTTTGCAAGCAGGGAGAAGGCCAGAAAGAGCCCATTCACGCCCGCCTTGGGCAGCAGTGCCTTCACATCCTGATTGAAGCTCATTTCTGTGCGCAACACGCAGACTGGCACGTTCTTGCGTAACGTCATCCCGCGCGTGAGCATTAGGAGTGTTCCCGCTGGGACCAATCTGGCACCGTGATCGACAGCTGCAATCGAGATGTGATCTTCAGTGTCGTCCAGGTAGAGCCGCTTCATGTCCTTGGCGGACACCCAAGGGATTGAACCGTTCCAGTATTCGGAATTACCTCTTGAGGGAGTTCCACCCGATTGGGTTAGAACGAGTTCATCCAATTTCCTGGTGTTCCACTCGCTTGCACAGTGAAATTCTGGGAAGCGCATTGATGGCAGTTTCTCGCCGGACCGAGGAAATATCTCTTGCATCAACCCTTGTTTGTAATGCTGCAGAGCCTTGAGCTTCCGGCGCTCCGCCGCGATCAGCTCGTCCAGCGAGTCGAGGCAGTCGGCGACCTTCTGCTGCTCGGCGACTTCGGGAATTATCAGTCGCAATTGTGAGATGTCACGGTAGTAAATTCGAACACGTACTCCGCCATCGCCGGCCTCGTTTACGAACGCATCCCATTGGCTAGACCTGCAGAAGTGATCGAGGTACTCGGGATGGAGCGCTGCTGGAGTAGATTGTTCAAGGCAGCGGAACACAACGTAGTCCGGACTCACGAGAACAACGCTGTCACCCTGCCATCGCGCGATAGAACCTATGTTTAGGCGCATCGGGTTGTAGGCGAACCAGTTGCTGCGGACAAGCTTGTAACGGGAGATGTCGGTGGCCACCAATCGCTCTTTCATCGGAACGATGCCATCCACTTTCCTGACTCCCATCACTGATTTTGGAGGAAGTCTGCTGCCGTTCCTAGCCGTAGATTCCTCAGTTACTTCCCCAAGCCGAAAATCATGTAGCTCTTGACCAGTGAACTCTGGGAATCGCAGCTTTGCTGCTCGACCAGACAACATGCTGATGGTCACTTCTCCGCTTCCCTCATTGCTCGTAGGCGTTGAGTCCCGAAATGTCCCGGCCGTGGGCCCGCTTGTTCAGCAGTGGAACGAGATCGGCCATCAAGTCGAGTTCGCGCTCACGGCGTTCGCGCCAGCCCAGGCCGAGCGGCTCCATCAGGTCGGTGAGCTGCTCGCCGTCGAAGATCAAGCGCTGGAGGATCGTATCGACGAAGGCCGAGAGCGACTCGGTCGTCAGGCTGTGGTACTGGGCGAGGTCGGCGACCTCCTTGGCTTGCCTCTCTGCCTTGAACTGTTCGTAGGCGGCGCGGACCGCGGCTTCGTCAAGGCCCTCGCCCTCCTTGAGTGAGCGGACGTACTCGGTGATCTCTTCCCGTTCATCGAGGAACTTGGCGTCGGACTGAATCAGCCCGATTAGCTGCTCGCGGCTGATCGTCAGTTTCTTCGGGTCCTGCCCCGAGTACTTGGCGATCAGCTTCATGATGTAGTCATAGTCGATGACTGCAGAGGCAAAAAGCACGAACTCGAAGTCGAGCTGGTCGACCTCGAAGTTGGCCGGCTCGCGGACCATACTGGGCGTGCCCCGCTGCTCCTTAAGTCGCTGGGCTGTTTCCAGATAGGCGCCCCGGAAGGCACGTAGGTCGTCTTTGGGGAGGGCCTTCACGATCTGCTCCCGCTGTTCGTCGGTGAGATCCGTGTACTGGTCGAGCTGGATCTGGAGGCGCTGAATTTCCTTGAAGTGCTTGATGAACAGGGCACGGGCGACGTCGCCCATCAGGTTGCTCACCTGATCGGGCTTGGCTTCGAGACCCTGCGACCGCATGAACTCGCCAAGGTCTGAGACGGCTTGTTTGAAATTGCCGATGACGACGGGAGCCTTGTCGACCAGCCAGATTTCGCGTGCCCGGTCAGCCTGCGCACCGGAGAATAGAGCAACGGCGGCATCGACGCTGTCTTGCTGCTGGCGGAAGTCGAGGATGTGGCCGTAGGGCTTGGTCGCGTTGAGAACGCGGTTGGTGCGGGAGAATGCCTGGATCAGACCGTGGTGCTTGAGGTTCTTGTCGACGTAGAGCGTATTGAGGAACTTTGCGTCGAAGCCGGTGAGGAGCATGTCGACGACTATGGTGATGTCGATCTTCTCGGCGCCCTTGTCGGGCAGGTCGCGATTGGGGAACCTCTGGTCCTTGATGCGCTGCTGGATGTCCTGGTAGTAGAGGTCGAAGTTGTTGATGTCGTGGTTCGTGCCGTATTGCTTATTGTAGTCGGCGATGATGGCCTTGAGCGCGGTCTTCTTGCCGTCGGGGTCGTGCCGGTTGTCCTCCTTCTCCTGGGGTAGGTCCTCCTGTATCTGCCGAATGTCCGGGTTGCCCTCCGCGGGCGGCGAGAAGACGGCGGCGATCTTTAGAGGCACGAATTCGGGGGCGGCGGCCTGACGCTCGGCCTGGAGCGTACTGAAGACCTCGTAGTATTCGATAGCGTCATTGATCGAGGCGGTGGCCAGCAGCGCGTTGAAGCGTCGGCCGCCGGTCGCGGCATCGTGCTTGTCGAGGATGGCTTGGGCAACCGCCTGCTTCGTGAGAGTCTGGCCAGGTTTGAGGGCTCGAGGGTCTTGGGGCTTGTAGAAATCAACGTGAAAGCGGAGTACGTGCCGATCCTCGATCGCGTGGGTGATGGTGTGAGCGTGGAGTTCCTTCTGGAAGAGGTCTTCGGTGGTTCGAAGAGTGGCGACGTCTCCCTTGATCTGCTTGACGGACGCGTTGTCCTCAAAGATCGGCGTGCCCGTGAAGCCGAAGAGCTGGGAGTTAGGGAAGAACTCCTTGATGGCCCTGTGGTTCTCGCCGAACTGCGAGCGGTGGCACTCGTCGAAGATGAAGACCATCCGCTTGTCTCGAAGCTGCGCGAGGCGCTGCTTGAACGTTGACCGCCCCCGGGCGAGGTTTTGCTTGTTGTGCTTGCTGTTCTCGTCGAGGGCGAGCCCGAGCTTCTGGATGGTCGTGACGATGACCTTGTCAGCGTAGTCGTCGGACAGTAGGCGGCGGACGAGAGTCGCGGTGTTGGTGTTTTCCTCTACGCAGTTCTCCTGGAACCGGTTGAATTCCTCGCGGGTCTGGCGGTCGAGGTCCTTGCGATCGACGACGAACAGGCATTTGTGGATGCTGTGGTTGGTCTTGAGGAGTGTCGATGCCTTGAAGGAGGTGAGCGTCTTGCCCGAGCCGGTCGTGTGCCAGATGTATCCGTTACCGCAGTTTTGGTCGATGCAGTCAACGATGGCCTTGACCGCGTAGATTTGGTACGGGCGCATCATCAGGAGCTTCTGCTCGCTGGCGATGAGGACCATGTACTTGCTGATCATCTGACCGAGCGTGCACTTGGTCAGGAACCGCACCGCGAAATCGTCGAGGTGGGTGATCTTGGTGTTGTCCTCGGTTGCGAACTGGTAGACCGGAAGGAACTGCTCGTCGGCGCCAAAGGCAAAATGCCGCGCGTTGTTGTTGGCGAAATACCATGTGTCCGTGCGATTGCTGACGATGAAGAGCTGGACAAAGCAGAGCAGCGTCTTGGTGTACCCGTTGCCGGGGTCGCTCTTGTAGTTTGCGATCTGCTCCATCGCCCGCCGGGGACTGATCCCAAGCGTTTTCAGTTCAATCTGAACGACGGGAACGCCGTTGATCAGGACCAGGACATCGTAGCGGTGATGGCTGTAGTCCGTATTGACACGGAGCTGATTGACGACCTCGAAGTGGTTCTTGCACCAATTCCTTATATTGACGAGGGTGTAATTGAGCGGCGTGCCGTCGTCCCGAGTGAACGCCTCCCGGTTCCTGAGCAATCGGGCGGCCGCGTACACGTCCGGCTTGACGATCTCGTCGAGGAGTCGCCGAAACTCGCCGTCGGTGAGTGTGACACGATTCAGGACTTCGAACTTTTCCCTGAAGTTTGCTTCAAGCGTTGCTCGATCGCGGATGTCGGGACGATATTCGTACTTGAGGTCCCGTAGAATCGTGACCAGGGATTCTTCAAGATCGCGTTCGGGCGTGATCATGGCCATGGCGGGGGCACGCTCCTTTTGGCGTCTGCTGAATGCGTCCGACTGGCATTGAAAGCCCGGGTACAGCCGGTTCACCCGTTGCGGTGGTAGTACCAGTCAACCTTGGCGGTCATCCGTGTTTTTCCGTCCAATCCAATCGCACTCCGCCGGGCGGCTCATCTTGCACCTTGAAACTCGCTTGCTGCGAAGCGTCTGGGCGTGGATTCAGTATGCGGCCATGCACTCCGCGATTGATCTCGCGCAGTCCTTCGAGAATTTCTCGACCGATGTCTCGGTGCCCGACAGTCATTTTAGGTGCCCTGCCAGATCCGCGGCAACATGCGCGTCGGCGCCGTCCCGGTCCGTATCAAGCCACCCGAGCAACTCGGCGCCCGTGCCGCAATCGATGATGCGCTCCCCGATCCCGGTGAGACGGTCTTGGTCGGAGATGTCGGCAAGATGGCGGATTAGCGCTTCGCCGGTTGCGGCGCCGAACTTGCGGGTCGCCAGCCGGCGCAGCAGTTCGCGCTCCCCCGCAAGGCCCTGTTTGAGCCCTTCCTCGAAGCCTTGTCGAGTGTATTCCGCCTCCCATTCCAATGCGCGCTTCGCCAATGCCATCATCGTCCTTTCCTCCTTCGGTATTTCCGGAAACTCCCGCTCCAGCGACGCGATAACCCCCGCTGCGTCCGACTGCGGGAACTTCTTCGGGAGTACCGTCCGCATCCAGTCTATCAGCGCCCGCAGAGCCTCGCCGTCCAGGCCGTGTGGCACCGCCCGCATTCGGTCGGCCATCCCGCCCGGGGTCGCTGCGGCGTTCAGCCCGAACACCCCGGCGACCAAATTTTTCTGCGGCAAATCCTCCCCCGCCCGGCGGTTCGCGTCAAGCAGCAGGTAGGCGCCGCGCAGCGGTAGCCACGCCTCGCCGTCCGTTGTGACGCCCACCTCCGCGGCGCCGCCCGGGGCGTTCCACGGACGGTCCCCCGAGTACAGCACCACGGGCAACAACCTGGCCTCGCCGTCCGCGTCCGACTCTCCCTGCCGGCGCAGCCGCTCCCGGGCCGCGTCCGCGTAGGCGCGCATGCGCGCGGCCATCGACGGGTCGACGGTGGACTGGAACTCCAGAAGCAACACCAGCGAGCGTCCGCTGCCGTCGTCAAAATCCACGCGCCAGGCCGCGTCGCCGCGCAGCCGTTTCGCGTCCGCATCCACCGAGTCCGCTGGAAGTTGCCGCAGTGTGCCGAAGTCCAGGCGCTCCGCCACGGGGCTCGCGAAACCCCTGAGCATATGCTCTACAAGGACGGGCAGGCCAAACAGGCGCTTCCAGGCGGCGTCATGGTCCATACCCGGAGTTTCGCAAGGGACGACAACGGCCGGATATGGGCGTTTTTCGGCAAAGCGCGCAGAAACGGCGCTTCAATGGATGATTTATCGATCGCGTAGCGAACGCGATTCGCGTTCCGGCCTGAACTGCTATCACGCCCCTGTAGAATTCTTGTGCCATACGCAGCCTTTCTCTCGCACTCGACGCCGATTGTCGCGAATTACTGCGGAGTTGGGGGATAGGGTAGGGGCCTATTGAGCCGACCGCTGATTAGCGCGTCTGTGGCGATTCCGTCGCTCGCTTCAGCCGAATACGCTCGAATAAACGCCTTCGTTGAATCCAACCAGCACGGTTGCGCCGACGCGGGCTGTCGGCGCCCTCAGGTTGCCCGTCCTCCCGAGCATGGCCTTCACGGCGTCATCCGACGAAAGGCTGTCGCCGGAGAACTCGCTGACCTTTCTGCCCATGGAAACGATCAGGAGCGATGCGTTCTCGAGCACGGCTGCGGCATCCGTTGCCTGCAGTTTCCTGCTCGCGGGCACCCGCTCGCTGATTTCGATGTGATTGGCCTCCAGAAACTTGGAAGCCCGGGTACAGCCGGTTCACCCGTTGCGGTGGTAGTACCAGTCAACCTTGGCTGTCATTTGTGTCTCTCCTTCTGAACCGGCGCCGGAACCACCCGACAAGTCACTACGGTTGATTGCGGGATCGGGTCCGGCAGTGGCCTCTCCGGTAGCGATCGGCCCTTAATCCCATTCCTTGACGACGCCGTCCTGAGTCGTCACGAATCCCAGCAGGCAACCGGGTGATCCGTCCCGCAGCGCGTGGCATCTCACGTGGATCCTGTCGCCGGGCTGTAGTTCATCCTCGGAAATTCCGGCCCTGGTCAGCGTCGAGGCACCCGCAGCCTCCATGGCCCACGTCACGGTCTCTCCGGCCTCGGTCTCGACATCCATGTAAAGCCAGGCATGTGGATTTATGAAGTAGAGGTCCGTCACCGTCCCGTCAAGCTCGGTGTATTGCGTCATCTCGTAGTTGCCGTGGGAGTGGTGCGCCCAACCGGTCAGTGTCACGGTCAGGGTCGCGATGAAGACAAGGGCTAGTCGCTTTGGTTGCATTGCTGGCTCCCGATTCCTTAATTCGTGAATTCCAATCTGCTATCGGCCCGGCCGCCACTCGCTGCCGAGCTTGACCTTGCGCACGTCGTGAAAGCTCGGGTACATGATCCTGTCGCCGTTCTCGTCGAGGAACTCGAACGACTGCTGGAACATGCCGCCGGTGGGCGCTGTCGGCGCGATCGTCGCCTCGATGGCGTAAAGCTTGCTCTCGAGCAGGTACAGCGCCGCAAAGGTCCGCGTGCCGTCGGGATTGGTCGTATGCAGCTGGTGGCCATCGACCCGCCCGATGTAGTGGTAGTTGTCATACTCCACGGATTCGGCCCTCTCGCGGATCATTCTGGCGAAGTGCGCCACGGACCCGCGTACGTCCACCTCGCCGTACACATCGAGATAGATGCCATCGAGTTCGGCGATTCGCTCCCTGTGCAGCGCCATTGAATCGATGTAGTCAACGACGGTCAGGGTGTAGGTCCCGTAGTTGTCTTCCGCTCTGTGGATCTGCGCCGGCACGACGATCCCGTACTCGGTCTCGAAGTCGACGGTTTCGACTTCGAACTGGCCACCGGGCGCCATGATCCGGAATTCGCCGTGCTCGCCCGTATACGGCGCCCATCGCTGTGCGACCGCGGAGCTGCTGAAGATCAGTATCGTCGTCAGTGAGATCAGTCGAAGAGCGAACATGCCGAATCTCCCCGGAAAGTTTGGAGCATGGGGTATTCTGCCAAAAAGATCGGTTTGCTGCATGATCGGTTTGCTGCATGCGGTTCGAAAGCGCCCACCTTGACATACTTGGCGAAAACGCTTGGCCGCAGCGAGCCGACTGTCGAAATGGCTATTCAGACCCTTTCGCAAGTGTTGCGCTCACCGGTGTAAACGCGGCCACATCCCCATTGGGGAACTCCATGCGCTTCAATCGCGTGGTGTTCTCCCTGGCAAGACCGGAAGCGCCCTGCTCGTACCGAAATCCCGGTCAAGGCCCCCGGGCGTCGGGCTGATCGTGCCGGGGAAGCCACTCCCGCAGCTCCGCCTTGACGGCGGACAAGGCCGGGTCCGCAGCACGGTTCGTCCACTCGTGCGGGTCGGTTTCAAGGTCGTAGAGTTCCTCCGAGCCGTCCGAGTAGACGATATACCGGTACCGGTCGCTGCTGACCGCGTGGTTGCGGTAGCGGAAGGTTGTCACCACGGCCGCGCGCTCCAATGACGCCGCGGGATTCTCGAGCAAGGGCAGGAGGCTCAAGCCCTCGACGTGGTTCGGCGTCGGCAACTCCGCAAGTTCCGTGAGGGTGGGGTACAGATCCAGCAGCGACACCGGCACATCGGACCGGCTGCCCGGCTGCGTGATGCCCGGGGCGGCCACGATCAGCGGCACCCGCGTGGATTCCCGCCACAACGTCTGCTTGCGCCAGCGGGCCTTTTCGCCCAGGTGCCAGCCGTGATCCGAGAACAAGACGATGATCGTATCGTCCTCCCGCCCGCTTTGTTCCAACGCATCGAGCACTTGTCCGAGCATCGCGTCGGCGAAGCTGACGCTGGCCAGATAGGCGCGCACGCCGTCCTGCCACACACCTGCCTCAACCGCCCACTCGTGGATGCCCATCGGCGACATGGTGGCGGATTCGCCCTGCAGTCGGGCGATCTCGGAAACATCGTCGAGATCGTTTTCCAATACGGCCGGTAGTTCGACACTTTCCAGTGGATAGAGGTCGAAGTACTTCTGCGGCAGGTACCAGGGCGGATGAGGACGATAAATCCCCACGGCGTCGAAACGCGGGTTGCCGGTCTCGGCGAGAAGCTGATGCGCGGACCACGCGACGACCTGGCCGTCGCCCATTGCGCGGTCGTCGGCTGCGATCGCCGACCAATCGATGTTCGCTGAAAAGGGGGAGCTGTTGGCCGGGCGCTCATGGGGCCGGATTTCGTCGGGGATCTGCCGTTCCAGGGAAGGATAATAGGCATCCCAGGCGGTGGTGTCGTTGTAGCCGTAATAGGCCCAGGCATTGTAGGTGCTGGAGTGGAACATCTTGCCGGCGCCAAAGGTGCTGTAACCGGCGTCCTGGAAGTGTCCGGGAAGCGTGCGGATGTCCTCGAATATCTCAAGCGTGCGCCAGTCCGGGGCGTTCAGGTAGACGCCGGAGGTCGAGGGACCGAGGCCGGTCATGAGCGCGGTCCGGGCGGGATTGCACAGCGGGGCGGTCGTATGGGCGTTGGTGAACACCATCCCGCGTTCGGCGAGACGGTCCATGTTGGGGGTCTTGACTTGCGGATGCCCGTCGAGGGGACCGACCCAGTCGTTGAGGTCGTCGATGGCGATGAAGAGGATGTCGGGTGGCGTGCCCTGCTGCGCGAAAGCGTGTGCGGGCGCCAATGCCGCGAACAGCAGCAAAATTCCGTGTAATCGTGTCATGTGCGGTCCAGTTTCTGCGGTGGCCGAGGCGCCTCGCCGGTCGTGCGCGTTTCCCGGAAGCCGAATGCGAACAAGCCGGGCGAAGCCGCGGACCGACCTCCAGCAATTCTCATTATGCCCGTCACCCCTCTCCGCGGGATGGTCCTGGCGGTCGAATTGGCCCGGATTGAGCCGGGAAATGAGACCGTTATGCGCTTGAAAGTGAAGTCAGGCGCCAAAATGAGAATTGCTGACCGACCTCCCGGTCAATGGAATATTTTTGTTGGCGGCGCTAGGGTGCCATAATCTCCCGGAAATTGTCGATAAACGAAACGAGGGCGGAGACTGAACATAGTTTTGAAAACGCTCCGGCGTGCGTATTCCGTTGCGTCGGGCCTTGCGCCGAACAACGGCATGGATTGTGCGCCGGTTCCGTGCGTGTCGGCGCGCCGAACCCTGCTGCTTTCACTGCTGCCATTCATGCTGGGTATGTCTTGGCCGGGCACGGCGATGGCTCAGGCGGGAGATGCGCGGCTCGAAGGGGAGCCAACGGCCGAGTTCCACTTCGCCCGGCTCGTCTACAGGAATTCGCCCAACAGCCGGCGAGGCGGTCGGGGCTGGGGCGGAGGCGGCTCCTGGAGCACGGACTACGCGGATGCCGAATATCACCTCATGCAGGGCGTCAACCGGCTGACCCGGGTGGAAGGGGCGGCTGTCGACTACTACGGGGACGGCGGCCGGCTGATCACGCTGGAGGACGAGCGCGTATTCGACTACCCGTGGCTGTACGCGGTGGAAGTCGGGCAGTGGGAACTCAACGATTCGGAAGCCGCGTTGCTGAGGGAATACCTGGACCGCGGCGGATTCCTCATGGTGGACGACTTCTGGGGGGAGTACGAGTGGTACATATTCAATGAATCCATGCGGCGGGTATTCCCCGACCGCCCGATTCTCGAACTGGCGGAAGACCATCCGCTGCTGCACGTCCTCTACGATCTCGACCAGCGCACCCAGATCCCCGGCCGGGGAGGCAATCGGGCAGGTACAGTCCCTCACTGGCGCGGCATCTTTGACGATGAGGGACGGCTGATGGTCGCCATCAACTTCAACATGGACATGGGCGATGCCTGGGAACACGCCGACGATCCGTGGTATCCGGAGCCCATGACGGCGCTGGCCTATCGGTTCGCCGTCAATTACCTGATCTACTCAATGACGCACTGATTCACCTCCACAGGCGCGGCGAGGCTAAATGTCACTATCCACAAAACATCTGGCCGGCGTCATGGCGCTCTGCGCTGTGTCCCTCGTGCGCGCGCAGGACCGCATGCCGCCGATCGCCGCGGAAGACAGGACGGTCGCCCAGACAGCCGCAGTGGCCGAACTTGCCGAGGTGCGCGGCATCGTTCCGAGGGGGCCGTGGATCCCTCTGTTGCGCAGTCCCGAGGTGCTGAGCCGGGCGCGGGCCATGGGCGACTATCTTCGCTACGACACCAGCCTGCCGCCGCGGCTGAGCGAATTCCTCATCCTGCTGACCGCCAGGGAGTGGGACCAGCAGTACGAGTGGGCCGCGCACTATCTGATCGCCCTGGACGCGGGAATCGATCCGGACACGGTGAACGCGATAGCCGAGGGCCGCGTTCCGGAGGCGATGACCGATGACCAGGCCATACTTCATGCCTTGTTCGCCGAGCTCAGTGACACACACCAGGTCAGCGACGAAACCTACGTGCGCGCCGTGGCCGCGTTCGGAGAGCGCGGCGTGATCGACGCGGTGGGAATCATCGGCTACTACACGCTGCTGGCGATGGTCATGAACACCGCCCGCACGCCGGCGCCGGCGGCCGCGGTCGACGTTCCGCCCCTGCCGGCGCTCTGATTTCGAGGCCATTGCGAGCCCCGGTCCGCGTTCGGCTCGCGAAAATCTCTCGAACGCTCAAGTTGGAAATCGGTACGGTGTTCCTCGGGGCGGCGCCTACGCGCTGCGATAAAGCTTCGTCATGACGAATTCATTGTGCCCCAGCGCCTCCGCCGCGGTCAGCCGGCCGTTGGCGGTCTTAAGGACCATGTCCATGAGCGCATCGCCCGCCTGGGCGATGGTCATTTCCCGCCGCACGACACCGGACACGTCGACATCGATGTGCTCACCCATGGTGCGCACCGTGCGCGGATTTCCGGTGATCTTGATGACCGGCATGATCGCGTTGCCGCAGATATTGCCCTGGCCCGTGGGGAAGCAGTGCACCACGTAGCCCGCCGCGGCCTGAATCGTGTTGCACTCCGCCGCCGCCGAGGAGGTGTCCATGAAATACAGGCCGGGGCCGCTCGACGGCGCCTCGGCCGGTTCGAGCACGTCGATGTAACTGACCTTCTTGCCAATCTTTTCCAGGTTGCCCAGCGCCTTTTCCTCGATGGTGGTCAGCCCGCCGGCGATATTGCCCTTGGTCGGCTGGCTGTCGGAGAGATCGGAGGTCTTGTAGGGTTCGACCACCTCGTCCTGGTAGGCCTGCCAGGCGCGCAGGAATTTCTCGCCGATTTCCGGGCTCACCGCCCGCGCCGCGCAGATGTGCTCGGCGCCGGTGATCTCCGTGGTCTCGCCGAAGCAGCCGTAGATCCCCTCCGGAATCCAGGTGTCGTACAGGTTGCCCACCGCAGGACACGACGCCAGGCCCGTGGTGGTGTCGGACTCGCCGCACTTGGCCGCGATCCACAGGTCCGAAACGTTGCAAGGCTCGCGCTGAAGCCCCGAAGTCATGTGCACGAATTCCTTCGCCTGGCGGGATGCTGCGGCGATGATATTGATATCGCCGTGCCGCTCGATGGAAAAGCTCGCCGTGGGCTTGCCGGTTGCGGCGATCCCGTCTGCGATTTCCTTCGTCCAGTCCGGCTCGATCCCGATTACCACGCAGGCGGCGACGTTGGGGTTCGATCCGGTGCCGATCATGGTCCGGAAGTGCAGGTCGAGGTCCTCTCCGAACTGCAGGCGGCCGTAGGCGTGGGGCAGGGCGATGGTGCCGCGAATATTGCTCGCGACCGCTTCGCAGGCCGCGTTGGAGATGTCGTCAACCGGCAGGATCGCCACGTGGTTGCGTATGCCGACGCGCCCGTTCTCACGTCGATAACCGAAAAAAGCGCCATTTGTTGCCATTGCTGCCCCTACCATCGCTTGGTCTTCAAATTGTGTGTGTGGACGTGTTCGCCCTTTCCGGTGTCCGCGACAATGAGGCCCACGTCCACGCCGTACTTGATCGCGGTATCGCCCTCGGCCAGGTCGGTCAAGGCTATCTTGTGGCCGATGGGCACGTCGTGCCGGGTTGTGATCGTGAAATCGCTGTCGTCTTCGGTCACCACGGCCAGTAGTTCCATGCCGGACCGCACGCCTTCGACCACCACCACACCCACGTTGTCGCGCCGGTCGTGCACCAGCAGATGCGGAATACTCACGCGTCAATTCTCCTTAGTACTGCAACTGGTTCGCCCCACTGCGAACGGGGGCGCAATAGTTTACGATATTGCGCCCTTCAGGTGCCCGTAAACGGGCGGGAGAGACGTGAAATGAGTGTAATGCCGGTCAGGGTAGGGATTGTCGGGCTTGGCCGATGGTCCCGCGTGCTCACCCGTGCCGCGAACAAGTCGGATCGCTTTGAAATCGTTTCCGGCTACAGCCGGTCGGAAGAAAAACGGCGCGCCTATGAGCGGGAATTCGGCATCCGGGCAGTGCCGGACCTGTCGGCGATGCTGCGGGATCCCGGCATCGCGGGCGTCATTCTGACCGTCCCCAACGAGCAGCACCTGCCGGTGGCCGAGCAGGTCGCCCGCGCGGGCAAGCATGTCTACACGGAGAAGCCCATCGCCAATACGCTGGAATCCGGCCTCGCCATCGAGGCGCTCCAGCAACGCCACGGCGTGCAGGTGATGGTGGGGCACAGCGCCCGGCTGCTGAAGGGCGTTCGCCTGATCCGCGAGGCCATGGATGCCGGCGAACTGGGCCGGGTGGTCTTCATGGAGGCGAATTTTTCCAACGAGCGAGCGCTCGAGATAACCCCGGACACGTGGCGCTGGTACCGTGACAAGGCGCCGGGCGGCCCGCTTTCCCAGTTGGCCATCCACCAGTTCGACACATTGCACTTCCTCGGAGGAGAGATAGAGTCGGTTTCATCCATAGCCTCCAAGCTTTCCCCGGTGGGGGCGGAGGTGGACGACCAGTCGATGACCGTGTTGAAGTTCGCCGACGGCAAGCTCGGCTACGTGGGGTCGAGCTGGACATCGCCGGGAATCTTCTGCGTTCGGGTGTTCGGCCAGAAGGGGCTGATGCACTACGAACTGGATTTCGGTACTTGGGATACACCCGAGAAGCTGCATGAAACATCACTTCTGTATATTCAGCGGGGCAAGGACGGATACGCCCGGCGCGAGGTGATCGATCTGCCCGCCGGTGACATGTTTCAGGACGAGTTGGAGATGTTTGCCGAAGTTTGCGCTACGGGCGAACCGGCCGAATTGACCGCCCGCAGTGGCAATGTCGCGCTCGCCGTGGTTAATGCGGCGCTGGTTTCCGTAGAGAGGGGCGGCGGTCTCATCGGGCTCGAAGAGGTCATGGAGGCGTCCCGGGCCCGGCTGGCGGCGGCCTGACGCGGACCGGAATCAGCCCGCGCCATCAGGGAGAATCGACATGAGCAGCCTGCCCACCCGGTATTTCATCGATCTCACTCAGCCCGAGATCGCCGCGCAATTGAGGCGCAACCCGCTGGTGATCTTTCCGGCCGGCAGCGTCGAGCAGCACGGCCCGCACCTGCCCGCCGGGACGGACATTTACGCCGCCAACGTCGTAGCCCACGCGGTGGCGGAACGGATGGACGGACTCGTGTTGCCCGGAGGTCCGCTGGGCGTCACCCCCATGCACGCGCCCTTCGAAGGCACGATTACGTTGACGCCGGAGACGTACATGCAGGTGGTCACCGAAACATGCGTCAGCACGGCCCGGCATGGCGCGCGGCGCTGCCTGATACTCAACTGGCACGAAGGCAACATCCCTTCGCTCTCCATCGCCGCCGACGCGCTGCATCGGGAGCATGGCATGTCGGTGGTGACCGTTCAGGCCTGCTACGTCGCGGAGGAATTGTTCGGAGAGGACTATGGAGGGCTGACTCACGGCGGTGAGATCGAAGCTCTGGCCGTGCTGGCCTGCCGACCGGAACTGGTCCACCTGGACCGCATGGATTATTCATCCAATGAGGAACGAGGGCAGGAGATGGATCGGCTGCGCCGCACCCGCAGCTACCAGCCGGTGTTGACCGACATCCGGTCCATTGCGCCCACCGGCTGGTACGGTTCGCCCGAACAGGCCACGGTCGAGAAGGCGCGGCGCATGCTGGAACGTGTCGCGGACGCCATCTCCGAGGAGAGTGCGGCAATTTTCGCGCGCCTGGATGCGGTCCAGGGCGGGACAGCCGAAGTGCGAAGGCTGCAACAGGTCGGTTGACTGGGGCTCCATCCAACTGATAATGACGTACTGATATGGATTGACCTGCCGATGCAGGCTTTCTCGGGCACGCATCCCCACTCCAGCAGCGGGGCGCCGGTGCGCGCGTAGGCGATGACTATCGTGAACGGCGCGGTCGTAGGCTTGGCGCCTCGCCTCGCCGGCCTCGTTCAGCGCGATGTCCGGGCTGTAGCTGCCGGTGACGTTCCAGACGCCATCCAGGTCGGCGCGCACCCCCGCTGCCGCGCGGCCATCCACGCGACGCTACACCTGGCGCTACACCTGGCGTTTGTCGAGCGACTCCGCGAGCCTCGGGTACACGCGCCGCGCGTTGCCCTCGAATATCTGCATTCTATCCGCTTCGCCCAGGTTCTTGTTGTTCATGATGTAGCGTTTGGTGTCGTCGAAGTAGTGCCCGGTTTCCGGATCGATGCCGCGCACGGCGCCCACCATTTCCGAGGCGAACAGTATATTCTCGATGGGCATCACGTCCACCAGCAGGTCGATGCCTTTCTGGTGATACACACAGGTGTCGAAAAAGACATTGTCCAGCAGGAGTTCGTCCAGCGGTGGCCGTTTCAGCATGTCGGCAAGTCCGCGGAAGCGCCCCCAGTGAAAGGGCACGGCGCCGCCGCCGTGGGGAATGATGAACTTCAGGTCGGGAAAGTCGCTGAACAGGTCGGACGTGAGCATCTGCATGAACGCGGTGGTGTCCGCGCTAAGGTAGTACGACCCGGTGGAGTGGAACGCCGGATTGCAGGCGGCGCTGACGTGAATCATGGCCGGGACCCTGAGTTCGCACATCTTTTCGTAGAACGGGTACCAGTACCGGTCCCCCAGGGGCGCGCTATCGAATGAGCCGCCGCTGGTGTCGGGGTTCAGGTTGCAGCCGACGAAGCCAAGCTGTTCCACGCACCGTTCGAGTTCGCCGATGCTGGCCCGCATGTCGGTTCCCGGCGACTGCGGCAGTTGGCAGACGCCGATGAAGTTGTTCGGATAGAGCTGCGTGAGCCGGTAGATCAGGTTGTTGGACTGAATGGACCAGGTCAGGCTCGTGGAGGCATTTCCGATGTGATGCCCCATGCCGCTGGCCCGCGGGGAAAAGATGGTCCGGTCCGTGCCCCGTTCCCGCTGAAACTTCAGTTGCGCGCCCTCCACGCTTTCCCTCAACTGGTCGTCGGTGATCCTCAGATCGACCGTTTCGGCCTGGTGGAACGGATCCTTTTCGACTTCCCGCTTCTGGCGTTCGCGGTAGTCCTTCAACCGGGAGGGTTCGGTGGTGTAGTGGCCGTGGCAGTCGATGATCATGGCGTTGTCGGGTTCCGGCTGTCGTTGCGGGCGCGTATTTATAGCACCGATGCCCCGCGCCGCGCACCCCTGCCGCCGCGAAAGGCGGATTCGTTCCTTCCGGTAATCGCCAACGCGAATATACGCGCATGCGATTCGCGCGGTTCGCCGCATGAAATTTGTTTCACGTATACCGTCCAGCCAATGCCGATAAAATGGCCGGACTGTTCGGGCTGATTCCAAACGGCAACTGAAGTGACATTGCAAAATTCTCCGCCAGCGGATGGTCGGCAGGCGTGCTGCATCCGAACATTGGCACGGCTGGTTCCCTTGCTGCTTGTTTGGAGCCCATGGTCCGCTGCGCAGCAGGCCCCTGAACTGGTCATCCCCTACATCGACCGGGCGCCGGAGCTCGACGACTTTCGCGGCATGACCGCATCGCCTGAAATCGCGGCGACGATGGCCCGCATCGAGGGGTTCGTGCAGCGCGAGCCCGACAACGGAATGCCCGCGAGCCAGGACACCACGGTCTACACGGCCTACGACAATCGCAACCTGTACGTGGTGTTTCTGGCCTACGACTCCGAGCCGGAACTTGTCCGGGCCAACCTGGCGCCGCGCGAAAACGTCATCGACGACGATTTCGTCGCCGTGCTGATCGATACCTTCAACGACCAGCGCAACGCTTACGGGTTCGGGTCCACGCCGCTGGGCGTCCAGGTGGACGGTCGCTGGTCGGAGATCGCGAAGCAATCCAATTTTGACACTTCCTATGAAGCCGTGTGGTACACGGACGCGCGGCTCACCGAGACCGGCTACATGGTCAGGATGACGATTCCGCTGCGCAACCTCAGGTTTCCGGATGCCGGCGAGCAGGTCTGGCGCGTGATGTTCGAACGGCGGATTCCCCGGCTCAGCGAGCAGTCCAGTTGGCCGCCCTACCTGTCGACCGTCGAAGGCCGGCTCAACCAGGCGGGGATACTGAGGGGCGTACGCGACGTCTCCCCCGGCCGGAATATCCAGCTTATTCCGTTCGCATTCGCCCGATCCTTCGACGTCCTGGACTCTCGCGCAACCGGCGGGCCGGCCTTCAACGAGAACTCGGAGGAGAACATCGGGCTGGACGCCAAGTTCGTGTTTCAGGACAGCCTGGTGCTCGACGCCACGCTGAACCCGGACTTCAGCCAGGTGGAGTCGGACGAACCGCAGGTGACGGTGAACGAGCGATTCGAGGTGCGTTTCGACGAGCGGCGCCCGTTCTTCATCGAGAACGCGGACTACTTCAATACCGAGAGCACGCTGGTATTCACCCGCCGCATTGCCGACCCCGACGCGGGTCTGCGGTTCACCGGCAAGCAGGGGGCCTGGGGTTTCGGCACGCTCATGATCGACGATCAGGCGCCCGGGCAGCGGCTCGACACCGGCCACCCCCTGGCCGGGGAAGCGGCGGATATTCGCATCCTGCGCGTTTTCAGGGAGATCTCCGAGCAGAGCCGTGTGGGTGTCCTCTATACCGAGCGGGAATTCGGCGAGCAGATCAACCAGGTGGCCAGTCTGGATGCCCGCTTCAAGCTGAACCCGAACTGGACGACCGAACTACAGGCGATCGATACCGGTTTCGAAGACGGCATTCACGCCGACCGGCAGGGCAGGCAACTCAACGCGCGTTTCGATCGAAGCGGCCGTCACGTTTCGGTTCACGCGCACGTCATCGACACCAGCGAGGACTTCAGGGCCGATCTCGGGTTCTTCAACCGCAACTACCAGCCGGATTCCCGTTCGGCGCACGGGTTCGCCAGGTACGTCTTCTGGCCCGAAGGCGGGTCCCTCAACAGTTGGGGCGGGCGAGTCTTCGTCAACGACATCGTCGATCAGAGTGGCTCGCGTCTGTACTCGCAGGTCATGCCGGCCCTGGAATGGACCTGGAACGGCGAAACGGAACTCAGCCTGGCCTATGAGGATGTCCAGGAGCGACTGCGGCCCCAGGATTTTCCCGTACTCTTGCGCGAACGGGACTACGGGCAGAAAGCGTGGTCGGCGGAATTCGAAACGCAGATGTTCAGTACCGTGGGGTTCGGCCTGGAACTGGAGATGGGCGAAACGATCAACCTGGCGCCCCTGCCGGGATACGAGCCGGAGTTGGCGGAGTCCCTTAGCGCCGGTTTCGAACTGCTCTGGCGGCCGCTGGACCGCCTGCGCCACGACTTCACCTACCTGTACACGAAGCTGGATGATCCCAATGGGGCGGGGAATATCTTCACCGACCACATTGTCCGGTCACGCTGGAATTACCAGTTCACCAGGGAACTCTCGCTGCGGTTCATCGCCCAGCACGAGGCAACCGACCCGGGTGCGCTGACCTCGCTCAAGCGCGACGAGAATCTGAATTTCGACCTGCTGGTGCGATACGTGATCAATCCCTGGTCGGCGTTGTACGCGGGTTTCAACACCAATTCCAGCAACTTTGCGCTGGTCGATACCGAAACGGGTACGGAGATGGTTCGCACCAACCACCTGCGGCGCGACGGCAAACAGCTATTCCTGAAGTTCTCCTATCTGCTGCAGCCGTAAGCGATACGGTCTGAATTTTCATTCCGCGAAGTGTGTTGGCCGTCGACTGGAGCGTTGCGTTATGCCGCGGTGCGTTTGACACGTTTCGGTGGACGATTGATCGGCTCTTGCCCCATCGCCTTGTGCTGCCGCCTCAATTCCTCTCCGATGGCCTTGATGTCATGGTTGAAGCGTCGGCCAAGCTCTTCGCGCCGACTTCTTGTTTCTTCAACGATCGGATCTTTCCACATTGTTCTATGCCTCGACAAGTTGTAGTGGCGTGCAGATCGTCGGCGGAACGACACCGAACTCAACACACGCAGCAGCTATCTGAGGCTGCATGAATGGATTGGCAATGTGCGCGCAGTTCCACGTCAGGAGAATATCGATACCATTGACCGCAGTTACTCCTATGTGAAGAGCGTCAAGTGCCGCCTGCCGGGGCAGCGCCATGGCTGACAGCAGCGCGTTCGCCAGTGCTTCTGCTTCCTGCGTTGTTGCGAGAACCGGGATGCCGACGAGAATCATTTCCCGTTCAGAGACGGCAGTCGAATCGCCGACCGCACACTCCGCAACGACAACGTCCGAAATGAATAGTTCGCATTCGTGACGGCGTGTCTCCCACCAGTCCCGCGTCACCTGTTGATTTCCGGCAACTACCACGTCGCGACTCGGACGAGCCGCCAAATAGCTGACTACGCTGGATTCGAGGTAGATGCTTTTCATCTTGTGTGGAATGGAGGGGGAACAGTCGATTGGGGAGCGGCATTGCGGCTTGGCTCGACCGCGGACAAGCCGTGTAGCGTATTGGTCGTCGGCTGGAGCGGCTGGTTAGCGCTATCCAAAATTAGTCCCCACCTCTGCTGTTCATCGCTTCCCCGAGCCTGGCTCTCGCCCTCACGTTGTCTTGGCGCGTCCCGGCTCGGCGGCCTGAATTCCAATAGGCGCGCGCTTATCGCTCCAGGTGTTCCAGCTTGTCCTCGACATCCTCCCAGTCTTCGGCATCGTCGGGCGGATCCTTCGCCTCGGTGATAACGGGCCAGTTCTGTGACAGTTCCGCGTTCAATTCCAGGAAGTGTTCCTGACCCTCCGGTACATCGTCCTCGGAGCAGATGGCCTCCACCGGGCATTCCGGTTCGCACAGCGTGCAGTCGATACACTCCTCGGGGTCGATGACGAGCATATTCGGACCCTCGTGGAAACAGTCCACCGGACACACCTCCACGCAGTCCGTGTACTTGCACTTGATGCAGCTATCGAGAATGACGTAGGTCATGATTTTCGTCCTCGCTGAAAGAGACCCTGCTACCGGGGTGCGTATTGTAGCCGCAAGACCAATGCGCGCCTAGCCACGGACTGCTGGCCACGGACTGCTGGCGCGCAATCCCGCAGCCGGTGCCTTTCTCGCGGCCATCGTTGCGGCTCGGCGCCGCTCGCGGTCGACTCGCTCCGTGCAAGGCGTCAGATCCTCCGTTCCCTCCCGCGCCAGTAGCGGTCTCTGATCTCGGCCTTCCTGATCTTGCCGACCGGTGTGCGCGGCAATTCGTCGACAAACCGTACCAGTCGCGGACGTTTGTGGCGCGGAATGCGCGCAGCGCAAAATTCGATCAACTCCTTCTCGGTGGCCGTCCGATTCCTGGATAACACGACATGCGCGGCGGGTACTTCGCCCCAGTGGTCGTCGGGAATCCCGAAAACCGCGCACTCCGCCACCGCGTCGTGGCCGTAGAGCGCATTCTCGATTTCGGCCGGATAGATGTTCTCTCCGCCGGATACGAGCATGTCCCTGGAGCGGTCCACCAGCGTCAGGAAGCCCTCGGCGTCGAGGAACCCCACATCGCCCGTCCACAGCCAACCGTCCCTGAGAGGAAAGGCGGCGTCTGTCTGTCCGGGGTCGCCGTAGTAGGCCTCGAAGAGTTGGTCGCCGCGGGTCACGATTTCGCCGATTCGGCCGGCAGGCAGCGCTCGCCCCTCGGCGTCGACGATGTCAAGCTCGACGTTGAATGCCGGGCGCCCGACGGTGCCGAGTTTGTTCTCACCGTGGTCCGGACGCCGGATGGTCAGCGGGCAGGTCTCCGACTGACCGTAGTTTTCGGTGAATCCCACGTGGGGCAGGGCGGCCTGAACGCGCTCCAGCAGCGACCGGCCCATGGGCGCACCGGCGTAGCCGACGTTCTTAAGCGTGCGAAGCCGTTGCGCCGAGAAGGCCGGATGGCTGACGAGGTCGTTGAGCTGGCTCGGAACGAAGAATGCGGCGGTGACCCCCTCGCGTTCGGTGGCATCGATGAACTGTTCGACGTCCCATCCGGGCAGGGTGACCACGGTGGTTCCAAGCATGATGGCCGGTGCAAACCATACAAACAGGCCCGCGCAGTGAAACAGCGGCGTCGTGGCGGCGACGATATCGTTTTCCCCGACGCCGAAGTCCACGGCCGCGGCGTAGGCGGTGGCCGCCCGCGCCCGGTGCGATACCAATACCGCCTTGGGAAATCCGGTGGTGCCGCCGGTAAAGGTCACACCGAGCGGGTCAGTGTCGAGAATATCGATGCCGGGCGGTGTGGCCGCCATGCCCGCCATGAGTTCGTGCACCGACCGCGCATCCCCCGCCCCCCCGGAATCGTCCGGGGGATCGAGGGATACCAGGCGCCTGAGCCCCGGCAAGCGGGACCGGGCCTGTTCGACCAGGGCCGCGGACGAGTTTTCGAAGAACAGAATCTCCGCGCCGATCAGATCCAACATGTAGACCAGGTTGTCAACGGTGCAACGCGTCGAGACATGGGCCAGCAGCACGCCCGCACGGGCTGCGCCGAAGTAGACCGCGGCGTATTCGGGCCGGTTGCCGGACATGATCGCCACCCCGGTGTCGCGCCCGGCGCCAAGGTGCGGCAGGGCGTGAGCCAGTCGATTGGCCTCTTCGTCCAGTTCCCGGTACGTCAGCCTGCGGCCCGCGCCGACGATCGCGGTGCGTCCCGGCGCGCGCCGCGCGGAAAGCCGCAGGAACTCACCCGTCAGCATGAGCCCCCGCATCCGTGTCGGTGCCGGCAGTTTCGCGCCCGTTTTCGGCCAGATGGGGCGGCAGGCAGTGCAACAGGTCAGTCAGCGATTCGCAGACCGTCTGCTCGGTGGTGTCGATGGTGGCGTGGGCCTGCGAATAATACGGATGCCGCTCGTCCAGCAGCCGCCTCAGGTCGGACATGGCGTCGGGCCTGTTCCGCATGGGGCGCAGGTCGCCCTGCGCCACCACACGCGCCATGTACTGCGCAGGCTCCGTGCGCAGCCAGACGACAAAACACGCCGTCAGCAGCGTACTGAGCAATTTCGGTTCCGCGACGATGCTGCCGCCGGTTTCGATGACGCAGCTATCGTATCGGTTCAGCGTCTCGTGCAGCGCCTGCTCCTCGATGCGCCTGTATCCGGTTTCGCCGGACAGCGCGAAGATTTCGGCCACGCTCATTCCGGCAAGACCCTCCACCGCGCCGACCAGGCCGACGAATGGAAGACCCAGCCGTTCGGCGAGCAGCACGCCCAGCGTGCTCTTGCCGGCGCCGCGCAAACCCACCAGCGCGACCCGGCGCTTCGTCTCCGGTGCGAGAGTGAAACGCTCGCGCAGCAACCGCAATGCCTGTTTCCGATCGTCCGGCGCAAGGGCGCGGGTGAATTCCAGCATGAGGTTCTCTTCCGGCGTCCGATCTGTGGCGGACTTCAGCAGGTCGGCGATTTCGGTGTCCAGCGCCGCGGCGATCCGCCCCAGGAGTCGCACCGAGATATTGCCGCGCCCGGTCTCCAGGTCGGCCAGGTGGCGCTCTGAAACCCGGGCACGCTCGGCCAGGTTCCGGCGCGTCATGGCAAGGCTTGAACGCAGCGAACGCACACGCAGTCCGAGGCTCCGCAGCAGGCCGTCCTCGTCAAACGGCGGAAGCGAACCCGGTGCCATCAGGGGCGCCGCGTCGATGAGGGCGGGCTGAAATACAGGTCGTGCATACTTGCAGGGCTCTCCAAAAGTCGGGGCGTATAGCCTGAGGCTGTAAACGGTGAGGGAAGCGGTCAGGCTGTGCAAGGTCTGGCTATTCAGAAGTCGTTGTGGCATAAAGGGGGTCATGGTGATCTCGGTGTTTTCCCGTGGCCGGTTGAAGTTGCGCGATGTGTGGGTGCGCCCGGTGCGCGGCGTGGCGGAGCGGCGGCGTTGGGACGCGCTGATGAGGGAGTTTCACTATTTGCCGTACAAGGGATTGTTCGGTCAGTCGCTGCGTCACGTGGCGGTATGCGGCGGGAGCCGGGTTGCGCTGCTGGGCTGGACGGCGGGCGCGTTCAAGGTCGGGGTTCGGGACGAGTGGCTGGGTTGGCCGCCGGAGCGGCAGTTTCGGCGGCTGAAGCTGATCGCGAACAACAGCCGTTTCGCGTTGCTGGTGGGCAAGGGGGAGGTACGCAACCTGGCCTCTCGGGTGCTGGGTCTGAGTCTGCGCCGGCTGTCGGGGGACATGCGCGCGATGCACGGTTTCCCGGTGCTGTTGGCGGAGACGTTCGTGGACCCGTCGCGGTTTTCGGGGGTTTGCTACCGGGCGTCGAACTGGCGGATGCTGGGCCTGACGCGCGGTTATTCGCGGGTGTACGGCAGCCCGGCGCGGTGGCGCGAGCACGGCCAGCCCAAGGAGGTTTACGTGTACGAGCTTGAAGCCGGCGCCCGCGAGGCGCTACGCGATGGGCGCGAGCCCGTGGAGGTGCGCGAGGCGCCGATGCCGGCGGGGCAATTGCGCAGTCTTCACGACTTTCTCGGGGAGATGGAGGATTTTCGCAAACGGCGCGGGCAGCGCTACAGCTTGGCGAGCTACCTGACGATCATGATCGCGGCGCGCCTGGCCGGGTATCGCGGCGTGAGCGCGTTCGGGGAGTTCGCCGCCCGGCTCGACGAGGCGCAGCGCCGTGCGGTGGGCGGGTTCTTCAGCCCGACGCGCCAGTGCTACACAGTGCCCGCTGCCTCGACCTTCCATTACATCCTCTCGAAGCTGCCGCCGGACACTCTGGATCGGGCGCTGCGCGCCTGGAGCGCCCAGCATGCCGGGCTTGCGCCGGTGGCCATGGACGGCAAGGACGTGCGCGGCGCCTCCAGGCGGACCGAGGGCGAACGCCAGATGATGGTGGCCGCGGTGGAGCACGGCAGCGGCCTGGTGCTCGGGCAGGTGCGCATCGGCGCCAAAAGCAACGAGATCCCGGCGGTGCGCGAACTGGCGCGGCAACTGGACCTCGCCGGGCGCGTCGTCACGCTCGACGCCATCCACGCCCAACACGACACGGCGCGCTGCTTGGTGGAGGAGTGCAAGGCCGACTACGCGATCACCGCCGTGAAGGGCAACCAGCCGAGCATTCGCGAGGACCTGGCGGACATCGACTGGAGCCAGGCGCGCTGGAGCGCCGAGGCGCTGCACAAGGCCCATGGGCGGCTGGAGACCCGCCGCTGCGCGGCCTTCGACCTCACGCCCGCCAAGTGGGACGGGCGGTGCGATCTGCCCGCACGCCGTCAGGCGCTGCGCGTGCAGCGCGAGCGCGTCGTGGTCAAGACCGGGGAAAGCACCCGCGAGATCGCCTACGGGCTCACCTCGCTCGGCGTCGAGGAGGCCGGACCCGACGAACTGTTGAACATCGTGCGCCGCCACTGGGAAGTGGAGAACCGGGTTCACTACGTGCGCGACTTCAGCTACGACGAGGACCGCTGCCGCGCCGCGGCCGGGCATCTGCCGCAAAACCTGGCGGCGCTCAGCAACGCCGCGATCTCCATCGTGCGCGCGATCGGCCACTTCGACTACATCCCCCAGGCAAACCGCCACTACGCCGCACGCCCGCAGGATGCGCTCGACGCCATCCTGACCCCCGCGCCGCCCTGACCGGGCACCCCGCGGACCCCCGACGGCGCACCGCCCGGCCGCGCCGCGGCATCCCCGTGCGCGCCGCGCCTACTCAGCGCCCAGGCACCAACCCATACCCCCGAGCAAACCCGCTCAACGCCTCCCCACCGCCCTGGACCGACCGGCGACCCCTCCGCTACAGCCACACATCCCCGTCGGACCCATCGCTCAGCCTCACCGGAACCAACCGGACCGGGACTTTTGGATAGGCCTGTGCATACTTGCCTGTGGTCGGCAATATTGTATATTATCATGCATCTTTTCAGAGCTGTAGCGCAATAATATGCATGATAGTTCAGATTGATGGCAAGCCTTGAACCCAAACAACTGGATTTCCGGACTCATCCGAACCGGTATCGGCACTGGTCCATTTCCACCGACGGCCCGGTCGCGCGCCTGGAAATGAATGTAGACGAGGCGGGGTCCCAATTCGGCGACTACGAGCTGAAGTTGAATTCATACGACATCGGCGTCGATATCGAGCTCTATGACGCCGTGCAGCGGCTGCGGTTCGAGCACCCTGAAGTCCGTGCGGTGGTATTGACTTCCGGCAAGGTGGGGATGTTCTGCGCAGGGGCCAATATACGGATGCTGGGCACCGCCACCCATTCCCACAAGGTGAATTTCTGCAAGTTCACCAACGAGACGCGCAACTCGCTGGAAGACGCCAGCGAGCACTCCGGGCAAATCTACCTCTCGGCGCTGAACGGCCCGGCGGCGGGCGGCGGTTATGAACTGGCGCTGGCCACCGACCACATCATCCTCATCGATGACGGCAACGCGGCGGTTTCCCTGCCGGAAGTGCCGCTGCTTGCGGTCCTGCCCGGTACCGGCGGGCTGACCCGCGTGGTGGACAAGCGCGGCGTGCGGCGGGATCTCGCCGACGTATTCTGCACCGTGGAGGAGGGCATCAAGGGTCAGCGGGCTGTCGATTGGCGGTTGGTGGACGAAATCGCGCCCCGCTCCAAATTCGAGCAGCAGGTTGAACGGCGGGCCCTGGAACTGGCGGAAAAATCCGATCGGCCGACGGACGAGCCCGGCGTCATCCTCACCGACCTTGAGAAAACGGTCTCCGGTTCCCGGGTCCGGTACCCGCATCTGGCGATGGATCTCGATTCCGATGGATTGACCGCGACACTGACGCTGGAAGGGCCCACGGACACCTGCGCCGACGCCGGAGAGGCCAGGCGCCGGGGCGCCGGGTTCTGGCCCCTGGCGCTGATGCGCGCGCTGGACGATGCCCTGCTGCACCTGCGGTTCAACGAGCCGGAGCTGGGGACGCTGATCATCAATACACGCGGCGACGGCAGGAAAGTGGCCGCCTACGACGCGCTCATGCAGGAAAACGCCTCGGACTGGTTCATCCGCGAAGTGTTGCTCTTCGCCCAGCGGGTCTACAAGCGCCTGGATATCACCTCGCGCACCAGCTTCGCCTTCGTCGAGCCCGGAAGCTGCTTCACCGGTCTCCTGGCCGAGTTGCTGTTCGCGGTGGACCGCACCTACATGCTCGACGGCTGCCTGGAGGAGGACCCGAATCCGGCGCCCACCATCACGTTGTCGGCGCTGAATTTCGGGTACCTGAAGATGGCCAACGGGTTGTCGCGCCTGCAGACGCGGTTCCTCGGAGAACCGGAGAGCGTGGCGCGCGCCGAGCAACTCATCGGAGAGCCGCTGGAGGGCCTGGACGCGCTGGATGCGGGCCTGGTGACATTTGCGCCGGACGATATCGACTGGGAAGACGAGATTCGCCTCCTGTTGGAGGAACGCGCGAGTTTTTCGCCCGACGCGCTGACCGGAATGGAAGCCAATCTGCGCTTCGCCGGCCCCGAAACGCTGGAGTCGAAGATATTCGGGCGGCTCAGCGCGTGGCAGAATTGGATATTCCAGCGCCCCAACGCAGTCGGCGACGAGGGCGCGCTCAAGCTCTACGGTACCGGCCGCAGGGCGCAGTACGATCGGAAGCGGGTCTAGAGCGGCAGGACCATCCGGATCGGAAACAACCACATGACAATACAAGAGCGGGTTCAGCCATGGACACAGACGTCAACTACGATTCCCTGATTCCCAACAACGTGGGTCTGGCGGGCGATGCAAAACTTCGCCGCGCAATGGAACGGTGGTACCCGAAGTACCTGGACTGGTGGACCAGCATGGGGCCGAACGGATTCCAGCAATTCGAGGTCTACCTGCGCACCGCCATCAGCGTCGACCCCGAGGGATGGGCCCGATTCGGCTTCGTGAAAATGCCCGAATACCGCTGGGGCGTGCTGCTGGCGCCGAAGCAGGAGGGGCGCATCATCGGCTTCGGGCAGCACAAGGGAGAACCGGTCTGGCAGGAGATTCCGGGGGAATACCGGGCGATGCTGCGCAGGCTCATCGTCATCCAGGGCGACACCGAGCCGGCATCGGTGGAGCAGCAACGATTTCTAGGCAACACGGCACCCTCTCTCTACGACATGCGCAACGTGTTTCAGGTCAACGTGGAAGAGGGCCGGCACCTCTGGGCGATGGTCTACCTGCTGCAGAAGTTCTTCGGCCGCGATGGGCGCGAGGAAGCCGAGGCCTTGCTGCAGCGCCGCTCCGGGGACGAGGACAGGCCGAGGATTCTGGGGGCCTTCAACGAAGACACGCCCGACTGGGTGTCGTTCTTCATGTTCACGACATTTACCGACCGGGACGGCAAGTTTCAGCTTGAGTCGCTGGCGCAATCGGGATTCGATCCTCTGGCCAGGACCTGCCGGTTCATGCTCACCGAGGAAGGCCACCACATGTTTGTCGGCCGCACGGGCGTGGAGCGCATCGTGCAGCGGACCTGCCAGGTCATGAACGAGCAGGGCATCGACGATCCGTACGATATCCAGGCGGCGCGCAGGCACGGCGTCGTCGATCTGCCGACCATCCAGAAGAAGATCAATTTTCACGTTGCCGTCACCCTTGACCTGTTCGGCGCGGAGATTTCCACGAATGCGGCCAATGCCTTCAACGCCAGCCTCAAGGGCCGGTTCCGTGAAAACCGCATCGATGACGACCATCGACTGGCCGGCGAGACGTATCCGGTGGCCCAAGTTGCCGGCGGCGAGGTACAGGTTCGGGACGTTCCCGCATTGAGTTCGATCAACGCGCGCCTCTCCGACGATTTCATCAACGACTGCAACAACGTGCTCAAGCGCTGGAACCGGGCGCTCGAGGCGAATGACATCGGCTTCCGGCTGAGCCTGCCTCACCGGGCCTTCAACCGGGCCGTCGGCGAATTCGCGGAGGTCCAGGCGACCCCGCAGGGTAAACTCATCTCCGAAACCGAGTGGGCGGAGCGCCGGGGCGAGTGGATGCCCAGCGAGGCGGACATGAGCTATATCCTGTCGCTGATGGAGCCCTGCACGGAACCCGGGAAGTTCGCCAACTGGATCGCGCCGCCCCGGGCCGGAATCAATGGCATGCCCGGCGACTTCGAGTACGTCAAGCTGGCGGCGTAGGGCGATGAGTCTCGAATCATTCGAACGCCTGGTAACGGCCGTCGCCGAACACGTTGCGGGTTCCGCGCTGGATGAGCGGCTCGCGCAGGAGCTTGAAACGGCCTTCCCGGCGGACGGGGAAACGTTCAGCTCGTTGGCCGGGCTTTGCGAACGGGGTGTGCGCGAAGGGTGGCTGGCGAACCGCGAGCACGGTGGCATCAAGTTCGGCCGCGTAATCAGGCCGGGGCCGGCAACCGCCGGATTCTCGGTGGATGTGGTGGAGATGGACGACGTCGTCGGTCCCCACCACCGCCATCCCAACGGCGAGATCGACATGATCATCCCCCAGGACCCGGAGGCTGAATTCGACGGTCACGGCCGAGGCTGGGTGGTCTACGGACCCGGTTCGGCGCACTTCCCCACCGTGACCGACGGGCGGGCCATCGTGCTCTACCTGTTACCCGGCGGCGCGATCGAATTCACGCCGCCGGACTAGTGCAGCGACATTATCAGGTTGACGCAGCACCAAGGCAGGCGGGCTCCCGTAAACGGCCTCGAACAGGCGGGCCAGGACAGACGGCACAGAAAGGACGGGCTGGAACAATGGCAACGGCGACAGCGACAGCGCTACCTGCCGGATTCACGGCGGCCGTGCTGCGGGTAAACGGCGACGAATATCCCGTGGTATTCCCCACGCACCACACCTTGCTGGAGGTTCTGCGGGAGCGGTGCGGTCTGACGGGCACCAAGCACGGCTGCGAATTGGGCGAGTGCGGCGCGTGCGCGGTACGGGTGGACGGTGAAGCGGTTCTGTCGTGCCTGAAACTGGCCGTGGAGATTGGGGACCGCGCGGTGGAGACCGTCGAGGGACTGCAGCACGGCAACGAGCTGCATCCGCTGCAAAGTGCGTTTGCCGATTTCGGCGCCGCGCAGTGCGGCTATTGCACGCCGGGCATCCTCATGGTCGCGAGCGCGTTGCTGGATCGAAACGACGATCCCGACGACGCCGAGATTTACGAGGCGCTGTCGGGCAACCTGTGCCGGTGTACGGGTTACCACCGGATCGTTACCGCGGTTCGCTGGGCCGGGGCGATGGCCAGAGGCGATGACTGGCGGCCGTCCGAGGATGGTTTCCACGGCGCCGATTCGCAGGTTCCGTTCGCAAAACGCGGAGAATGAGAGATGGCCGCTAATCCGAAGGTGGAGGCCGTCGGCCGGGGAGCCGAGTCCGGCGAAGAATATCGGCTGATCGGCACGGCCTTTCGCCGCGTGGACGGGCGCGCCAAGGTGACCGGCCGGACGCAGTTCGCCGACGACCTGAATTTCCCGCGCATGGCCCACGTCAAGCTCGTGCGCAGCACCGTGCCTCATGCGCGGATCAGAAACATCGACCTATCGGCGGCACAGGCAATGGAAGGCGTTCTGGGGACCTTGGTGGGAACCGAATTGCCGGATAAGTTCGGCATCCTGCCGGTTTCAGAGGACGAACACGCGCTGGCCGTGGACACGGTGCGTTTCGTCGGCGATCCCGTCGCAGCCGTCGCCGCGGTATCCGAGGACATCGCCCACGAGGCTGCGCTCGCGGTGAAGGTGGAGTACGAACTGCTGCCCACGATCTCGAACTTCAACGAGGCGCTGGCGACGCCCGAACCGCAGATGCACGACTACGCCGATGACGGCAACATCCACAAGAAGGTTTCCCTCAAGTTCGGCGAAGTGGAGGAGGGCTTCGAGGACGCGGATGTAATCCTTGAGGACACCTGCTATTTCGAAGGCAATACCCATCTGGCCATGGAGCAGCACAGCGCCGTCGGCGTGCCGGAGGACGCCGGACGGGTGACGGTGTATTCGTCCACGCAGACGCCGCACTACGTTCACAGGGCGCTGACCAAGGTGCTGGGACTGCCGGCATCGCGCATTCGCGTCGTCGCCTGCTCCAACGGCGGCGGTTTCGGCGGCAAGAGCGACCCGTTCAACCACGAGATGGTGGTGGCCAAGCTGGCCCTGAAGCTCGGCCGCCCCTGCAAGGTGACGCTGACCCGCGAGGAAGTCTTCTACTGCCACCGCGGCCGCCACCCGGTGCTGATGCACTTGAAGACCGGTTTCAGGAAAGACGGCTCGATCACCTCGCAGCATCTGCGCACCGCGCTGGATGGCGGGGCCTTCGGGAGCTACGGCGTGGCCAGCACGTATTACACCGGCGCGTTGCAGACCACGACGTACCGGATTCCCAACTACTGGTTCGAGGGCGCCCGCGCCTTCACCAACAAGCCGCCCTGCGGGCCGAAGCGCGGCCACGGCACGCCGCAGCCCCGGTTCGCGTTCGAGGTGCACCTGGACAAGGCGGCCCACCACCTGGGCATCGACCCCGCCGAGTTGCGGCTCAGGAATCTGCAGCCGCCCGACTCGGTGACGGCGAACTGGCTTCGCATCGGCTCGATCGAGCTTCGCGAGTGCATCGAGGCCGTGGTGCGGGGCAGCGGCTGGAAGGAGCGCTACGGCAAGTTGCCGGAAGGCCGGGGATTGGGCCTTGCCTGCGGCGCCTATCTCTGCGGGGCCGGCTTGCCGATCTACTGGAACCACATGCCGCAGTCGGGCGTGCAGATCAAGCTGGACCGCAGCGGGTGCGTGGCGGTCTTTTGCGGTGAGAGCGAGATCGGCCAGGGTTCGGACTCGGTTCTCGCCGCCATCGTCGCGGAGGTTCTGGGCATCGAGCTTGAGGACATCCGGCTGTGCGTGGGCGATACGGATCTGACTCCGGTGGACCTGGGTAGCTACTCCTCAAGGGTCACCATGATGGTGGGCCATGCCGCCATGCAGGCCGCGGAGCGCGCCCGCGACACTATTGCGAAGGCCGTCGCGGCGCAGTTGCGAGTGTCCGAGGCGGAGCTGGTATTCGCCGACCGTCGCGTCTTCCCCGCGGGCGATCCGGATAACGGCCTCGATTTCGATGCAGCCGTGGTGGCGGCCGAGGCTCGCTACGGCACGCTCGGTGCCACCGGTTCCTACATTCCGCCCCGCGCGCCCGGCCGCTACCGCGGCTCGGGAGTGGGACCGTCGCCGACCTATTCCTATTCCGCCGCCGTGGTCGAGGTGGAAGTGGATCCGGCAACGGGGGTATACGACTGCAAGCACGTCTGGATGGCCCACGATATCGGTCAGGCCATCAATCCGGTGCTGGCCCTGGGCCAGATCGAAGGCAGCATCTACATGGGCCTCGGCGAGGCGATGATGGAGGAGCAGGTGTTCCGGCGCCTGCCGAAGAAGCTGTCCTCCGCGCTGGTCCACAAGATGCCCTCGCTGCTGGAGTACAAGAGCCCCGGATTCCACGACATGCCCGGCATAACCAGCTACATGATCGAATCCAGGGACGAGCGCGCGCCCATGGGCGCCAAGGAAGTCGGGCAGGGTCCGCTTCTGCCGATCATGCCGGCGGTCGTAAACGGCATCTTCGATGCGGTCGGAGTGCGCGTCGACCAGGTTCCGGCGACCCCTGAACTGGTCCTGAAGGCGCTGGAAGCCAGGGCCAGGGGGCGTCCGGCGCGAGTCGGCCCGACCCGGTTCCCCAAGGTGGATTACGGCACGCCGATCGAGGTGCCGACCCCGGAACAGGGCGGCGATGGGCGCGCCAGACACGATCCGAAACATCGTGGATTGCGTTCGGCGTCCGGCACCATGAGGGAACGCGAAGCGGCCTTGAAGGAGCGGCGCAGTGCTACGCTTACCACCGCTTGAGTTCAGCGCGCCGACGAGCCTGGACGAGGCGCTGGCCGCATTGGAGGGCGGCGGCGCGAACGGCGGCGGCCGGGTCCGGCTGGTGGCTGGCGGCACGGATCTGTGGCCCAACATGAAGCGCCGCCACCAGCGGGCCGAGACCGTCGTCAGCCTGATGTCCATCGGCGAATTGCGCGCCATCGGGCAGACTTCCCGGGGACTGGCCATCGGCTCGACGGCGACCCTTACGGAAGTGCTTCGCAACCCCGCGGTCCGCGACCGGTATCCGGGATTCGCCCGCGCCGTGGCAGCCATTTCCTCGCCGCCCCTGCGCAACATGGGCACGCTGGGCGGCAACCTTTGCGTGGATACCCGCTGCACGTACTACAACCAGACCGAGGAATGGCGCCGCTCCATCGACTACTGCATGAAGGAGCAGGGCACGATCTGCTGGGTGGCCACCAACTCGCCGCGCTGCTGGGCTCACTCCGCCAGCGACGCCGCGCCCATGCTGTGTGCGCTGGGCGCCCGGATCAGGCTCATTTCCCCCGAAGGCGAAAGGGAGATTGCCCTGTCCGACTTTTATCGAGACGACGGCATCGACTACCTCGGCATGCGTCCCGGTGAAATCCTGACGCGGGTGATCGTCCCGGCCGACGCCGGCAGGGAACATTGCCGGTCGGCGTTCTGGAAGCTGCGGCGCAGGGGGTCCATCGACTTTTCGGTGTTGTCCGTGGCCGTCGCTCTCTGGATGGACGAGCGGAAGGTGGTCGACCGCGCGGCGGTTTATCTCGGCGCCGTGGGCTCAAGTCCCGTGGCCGTCGGAGCCGCACAGGAACTGCTGGCGGGCAAACCGCTCGACGAGGATCTGATCGCGGCGGTGGCCCGGCGGGCACGCACCGAGGCTACGCCCCTGGACAACACCGACTTCGTGCCGGCATGGCGGGGCAAGATGGCCGAGCACTATACCCATGCCGCGCTCTGCGATGCCGCCGGGCTGCCGGTGCGGCGGCAGGCCCCCAGGCACGGATTGACAGTGGTCTGAGCCCGAATTCGCTCTGCAAGGTTGCGTAGGACAGGCCCGCGGCCTTTGGAAGGTGCGGTGTACCGATACAGAACCACTTGAAATAGCAGAACCACTTGAAATAGTTGGGGTAGAAGACGATTGCGGCCTGGTCCATGTCGCCCCTTTCGACGGATATCTCGATTTCATGTTTCATGGCTCTTATCATGTCGCTGTCCACTTGGCTCATTTCACCCGCAACCGTCGCGACGGCGTTGACGCGCCACCGCGCGAGTCGGCGGTCGCAGGTGGGGATGGGCGAGACAGTTTTGTAAATCGGTTTGTAAATCGGGAGCGTTTATGGGCGTCGTCAGCTTGTCGGTCCAGGATCGTCTGGCCATTGTCACGATCGACAATCCACCGGTAAACGCGTTGTCCCACGCCGTGCGCGCGGGCATCGTCTCGGCGTTGGATGAGGCGGTCGGGGCCGGCGCAAACGCCGCCGTGTTGCACTGCGAGGGGCGCACCTTCGTCGCCGGCGCCGATATCCGCGAATTCGGCAAGCCGCCGCAATCGCCCTGGCTTCCCGAGGTGATCGCCCGCATCGAGGCGTTCGAGGGGCCCGTCGTGGCCGCGCTCCATGGCACGACCCTCGGCGGCGGCCTGGAACTCGCGCTGGGCTGCCACAATCGAATCGCCGTGCCGTCCGCGCGAGTCGGGTTTCCGGAGGTGAATCTCGGCCTGATTCCGGGCGCCGGAGGCACCCAGCGTACGCCGAGGCTCATCGGCGCGGAGCGCGCCCTGGACATGATGATCTCCGGCAAGCCGGTGACTGCCGCGGTGGCGGCTCAGGCGGGCATCGTCGACCGGCTCGTGGAAGATGGCGATCTGCTCGACGCAGCCATCGGCTACGCCCGGGAACTGGTTTCGCTCGGCGAACGTCCGCGCCGCATCAGAGATCTTGCAGTGGAACCCGCGGGCGCGGACTTCTTCAGCGAATACCGGCAGAAGATCGCCCGCAGGACACGCGGCCTCTTGTCGCCGGAGCGGATCGTGCGCTGCGTCGAGGCGGCGATCGAATTACCCATCGACGAGGCGCTGGCGCAGGAGCGCGCGTATTTCTCCGAGTGCATGGCGTCGCCGCAGTCCAGCGCGCTGCGTCATCTCTTCTTCGCCGAGCGCCAGGCAGCGAAACCGCCTCCGGATGTCAGTGCCACCGACGCCGGCGGGAAGATCGCCCGCGTCGCGGTCATCGGCGCGGGAACGATGGGCGCCGGGATCGCCTATAGCTGCCTGGGAGCGGGCTACCGGGTCACCGTGCTGGACAATGACGAGGCGGGTCTTGCCCGGGGTCGACGCACCATTGAGGCTTTGTACGCGGGTGGCGTGAAACGAGGCCGCGTGAGCGAGGCAGCCAGGGTGGACGGGCTGGGCCGCCTGTCGACGGCTCGGTCGTACGATGCCGTGGCCGACGCGGACCTGGTGATCGAGGCGGTGTTCGAGAACATGGCGGTCAAGCAGAAGGTGTTCGCCCGCCTCGACGAGGTCTGCCGGGCGGACGCCATACTGGCGACCAACACCTCGACGCTGGACGTGGATCAGATCGCCGCAGCCACGAAGCGGCCGGGCAGGGTGATCGGCACGCATTTCTTCAGCCCGGCGCACATCATGCGGCTGGTCGAGATCGTCCGCGGCGCGGCGACCGAGGATTCGGTAATCGTTGCCGCGCTGGCGCTTGCCAGGCGGCTGCGCAAGGTGGCGGTGACCGTCGGCAACTGCTTCGGCTTTGTCGGCAACCGGATGCTCTACGGGTACGGCCGCGAAAGCCAGTTGCTGCTGCTGGAGGGGGCCGCGCCGGAGCACATCGACGCTGCGCTGCAGGACTGGGGCATGGCCATGGGCCCGCACGCCGTGGGCGATCTGGCCGGCCTGGACGTGGGGCACGCGGTGCGCCGGGAACGTACCGACCTGCCTGACGATCCGCGCTTCTACAGGATCGCCGATGCGCTGGTGGAAGCCGGCCGGCTCGGCCAGAAGACGGGCAAAGGGATGTACCTCTACGAACCGGGATCCCGCAAGCCGCTTCCGGACCCGGAGGTCAAGGCGCTGATCGCCCGCGAAGCGGCGGCGCTGGGTGTAGAGCAGAGGGACATCGGCGCGCAGGAAATCGTCGAACGATGCATCTACGCGCTGATTGTCGAGGGCGCCCGGATCCTGGAGGAGGAAATCGCGAGCCGTTCCGGCGATATCGACGTCGTCTGGGTCAACGGCTACGGATTCCCGCGCTACCGCGGAGGGCCCATGCATTATGCAGACCACATTGGTGTCGACAGGGTGTACGCGAAGGTCTGCGAATTCCGCGACCGGTTCGGGACGATGTACTGGGAAATTCCGAACCTGCTCGAAGATCTGGGCCGCCGCGGCGGCAAGTTTGCGGATGTGCAGCCAGCGGGTTAGCAGACTGAAGCCGTCGGGGCAGTTGACCGAAGCCGGTGGGTCAGCAGACTGAAGCCGGCGCGTCAGCGACTTGAGGCGAAAGTCCCGCGTTGCACCGGGACCGTCAAGGCGCCCGGCCGGTGAGGCGCGAGGCGCCGGCGCCTAAGGTTGCGCGCCCTGCGCAGTTGCCGCGAATGCTTCCACTTCGCGCCAGACGCGCAGCAGGTTGCCGCCCCACAGCTTGGCGATGTCCTCCTCGCTGTAGCCGCGTCGCACCAGCTCCAGGGTGACGTTGGCCGTCTCGGACGCATCCCACCAGCCGAGAACCCCGCCGCCGCCGTCAAAGTCCGAACTCAGGCCCACGTGGTCGATGCCGATCAGATCGACGGCGTAGTCCACGTGATCGATGAAGTCGCCCACGTCCGCGTAGCCAATCTCCTCCAGCCTCGCCGTGGCCTCGGCCTGCTGCTCGTCGGTCAGCGTGAACCAACCCCGCATGTTCGCGATGCCATAGTCGCTCAGGAGGGCGGATGTCGCCTGCTGCAATTCGGGAGTGAATTCCTTCACGAACACGCTCAGCGCGGTGGCTTGCATGACACCGCCGTTGTCGCGTAGCGCCAGCAGCGTCTCGTCGTCCATGTTGCGTGGGTGGTTGGTCACCGCAAGCGTGTTGGAGTGCGATGCGATCACCGGGGCGCGTGACAGGCGAATCGCGTCCAGTGCCGCGGCTCTTGAGATATGCGAGATGTCCACCATGATGCCCAGCCGGTTCATCTCCGCGATGACCTGCTCGCCGAACTCGCTGATGCCGTCGTGCTCCGATTCCACATCGCCCAGGTCCATACGGGCCTGGGCGGAGTCGGCGATGTCGTTGTGGCCATTGTGGGCGAGCGTCACGTAACGCGCGCCGAGGTCGTGGTAGCGTTGCAGGGTAGACAGGTCGCGGCCGATCACGTAGCCGTTCTCGATACCGATGGCCGCCACCAGCTTGCCTTCGGCGTGAATGCGCTGGACATCGTCGGCCGTATAGGCGATTTCGATCAGGTCGGGATACATCTCCTCCGCCATTCGATGGATGGCATCAAACTTCGTCATAGCATCGGCCTGTGCCTGGGCGTAATTCTCGGGTGTACGCCGGGTCTGGCCGACATAGACGATAAAGAAAGCCGCATCGAGACCGCCGGCGCGCATCTTCCGCAGGTTCAACTGGCGGCGGGCATCGAGCGGGTCGACCGCTTCGGTTGCGAAGTTGGGCGGGATATCGTCGTGACTGTCGATGGTCATCACCGCCTCATGGATGGCGAGTGCGCGGTCGTTCTGCATTGCTACGTCATCCTCCGGGGGTTGTATCTGAGCGTTCGCGTCCATCGCGAGCAGCAAGAGCGCCGTGGCCCAGTATCCGCGTTTTCCTTTATTCATCGTTTGGCGCCTTGTCCGGCATGCTCGAAGTGCAGCCCGATTATAAGTCCTGACGGCGCGTGTCCGGGTGCGATCGCCACGATCCGGGGTTACGCTCGGCGCGCCATGTGCTGTCGATTCACCCACAGGCCGTCGCGCTTGATCCCTGGCCCGCGGAGGAGATCGCGTTCCAGGCAGTGACAGCCCGGGTCAACAAGGGTTCGAATGATGATCCCGGTTGCGTGGAGCCCTTGACCGCATGGTCGTGCGGCGTATACATACCTTGAAGTATGAGGTATAGTGGCGGCATTCAATGTCAGGGTGCTTGCTGCCATGGGTAAGACCAATCCTCCCTTCATGACCGGTGTTCCCGAACTCCTGGTGCTCCGGTTGCTGTCCCAGCGCGAGATGTACGGCTACGAGCTGGTCAAGTCCGTACGCGTGGTGACCAGCGAGGCGATTTCGCTGGGAGAAGGCGTGATCTACCCGGTGCTGCACGGCTTGGAGAAGGCCGGGGCACTGACCGCAAAGCGCAAGCCGGTCAACGGCCGCACGCGGGTCTACTATTCGGTCACGCCGGTGGGCCGCGACCGGTTGGAGCGGCTCAGCGGCGAGTGGGACCGGATCAGCGCGGGCGTGGATTCCGCTCTTGGAGAGGCCGGGCTTGCCTGATAATCGGAATTCGGCGCGCTTGAGGGAATTCAGGGCCTTGAGGCGGGCTCTGGTCCGCGGCGGCGTGGCGCCCGCGATAGTCACCCGGGCCCTGGCCGAGCTCCACGATCACTACGAAGACCTGGAATCCGAGGTGCTGGCGTCGGGATGTCCTCCCGAGGAGGCGTCCGCCGATGTGATGGCAAGGCTGGGTTCGGGCCGCGTGCTGGCGCGGGAGGTCCTGCGGCACCCGGAATTCCAGTCATGGGCCTTTCGTTGGTCCTGGGTCCCCGCCGTGCTGCGGCAGGTTCTCGTCGTGATCTCGCTGGCGTCCATTCCCGTCTTGGTCGTTGTGTCGAGGGGGCCGGTCATCGCGCGTTGGTGCGTTTCCGCCGGCCTGGCCATGCTCGCGACCGGGGGGATGTTCCTGCTGCTGGCGCGAATGCTGATCGGGCGGCTGCCGATCTGACCCGATTGGTTCGGCGACGTGACGACATGCGGCGAATCGGGCCGCTCAGGCGCCCCAGACAGTCACCGCGCGCCCGTCCAGGAGTTCCTCCCGCCGGAATATCTTCTCCTCCCAAGGCCTGGTTTCGTCGCGGTCGAAAACAACCAGGTGCCCCGACTCGCCGTCGCACCGGTCCATGTAGTCAAGCGTTTGCCTGACGCCTTCGCGGACCGTCGCTTCAAGGCCCCCGTGCGCCACCTTGCATTCGATCACGTGACGTTGCGGCGGCCACACGATCAGCAGGTCGGTGCGCCGCCGACCGAGAGCGTACTCGCGCTCGATCCGGCCCCCGCCATTGACAATCCGCTGCAAAAACGCTTGCAGCACCAACTGCGGTCCGGCCTCCCTGTACTCAAACCGCTCGATCCAGGATTCGGACTGCTCCCGGAAAAAAACCTGAAATGCCGCAAGCAATCCCTCCATGTCCAGACTTCCGTCCGCCCGCACGTACCAATCCGTCTCCTGCGCCAATCCTTCCTGCGCCGCGTACGTCAACTCGCGTGGAATCACTTCCCCATAGAGCGGGTTGGCCACTCGCAACGGACCGCGATGCGCGATCAATCCGAGGTCGCGGACATACTCCAGGTCCCGCCCCGTGAACTCGCGCTTGTCGCCGCCGCTCAGCAACGGCTCGATCACCCGGCGCACGCGCGCCTCGCCCAACTTGTCCGCCAACTGGTCCAGGTGGGTCTGGCGACTCAGGATCAGGTCCTCCTGCGCCTTCAGGATCGCATCCTTGTCAATCGTCCGCCCGCGGTCCCGCCCGGCCTTGTCCCTGAAGCAGGCCTGGTGTGCCAGCGCGTTCACCAGCCACGGTTGACCTTGCGTCTGCCTCCACACAGCCGCCAGCGCCTCCTTCGTGAACGCCTGACCCGTCGCCTCGGTGTGCTGGCCGAGCAGCGCGCACACATCGGCCTCGTCGAAATCGCCCAGCCGCAACGACTCGGCCTTGATGTTGAACGCGCTGCCGCCGGCAACGATCTCTTTGGTCGTGTCCGAGCGGATACGGTAGTCGCGCACATCGCGCACCCCGCACAGAATCACGCTCTGGGGAAAAAAGGCCGGGCGCTGGTCGTAGCCGGCGCGAAACTGGCGCAGCACGGAAATCAGCGTGTCCCCCACCAGGGAGTCGATCTCATCGATGAACAGCACCAGCGGCTGGGTGGCGGCGGCCGACCAGCGGGAAAGCAATTCCCGCAATACCCCGTCGGGTCCGGTTTCCCTGTGCACGCCGTCCGCCAGGTTTTCGAGGCCGCTGTCCGGGAACGTGGTGCGCGCGCGGATCCGCAATTCGCCGAGAATGGCGCGCATGCCGCGGGCCACATCCCCCCGCGCCGTCTGCGCGGTCTCGACGTTGGCATACACACAGCGGTATTCGCCACGTTCGTTGAGGTAGTCCCTGAGCGCCAGCAGCGCGGACGTCTTGCCAGTCTGGCGCGGCGCGTGCAGCACGAAATAGCGCTGATCGCGGATCAGGCGCAGCACCGCATTCAGATCGAACCGTTCCAGTGGCGGAATGCAGTAGTGCCGCTCCGGCGCCATCGGGCCCGCGTTGTTGAAAAATCGCTCCGCTACCGGCATGAACTCGATGATCCTCGATCGCTACGGCAATTGTAGCGTGACCGCAGGCCGGGAATTCAATCAGCTCACGAATTCACGTGCATACGTATTCAGGAGCCGGCGCCTATACAAGCCTGCCGGCGGAAATTACGATTCTGTTTTACGGTGACCCGGCGGGCGCTTCGCCGCCGCTGTCCTTGTGGAGGTGTTGAATGAATCGCGCAATTCCGGCCTGGCTCCCGGCAGCATTTCCGGCTTGGCTCCCGGCAACGGTTTCGGTCTTGTTGCTGGCCGGTTCCGCATCCGCGCAACAGTCGCCCAATATCGAACAATCGCCCAATACCGAACGGCCGCCCAATATCGTATTTCTCGTCGGGGACGATCACGGCTATCCATACCATGGATTCATGGGCGACGAAAACGTCGTCACGCCGTCGATGGATGCGCTCGCCATGGGCGGTGTGACGTTCTCCCACGCCCACGTGACGGCGCCCTATTGCCGCCCGTCCCTGCGTACGCTCATCACCGGCCTGCATCCCGTCCAGTATGTGCAGCGTGAAACCGCAATAGTCGACCGCCGCCGCCAGGAGGACGCGACGTACGCTTCCCTGAGCGACAGGGAGAAGCGCCTGTGGGAGCAGGTCGAGAAGGCCGCCGCCATGCGCGAGTTCGACACGCTGCCGAAGCTGCTCGGCGAGGCGGGCTACGCGAGCTGGCAGGGCGGCAAGTGGTGGGAGAACACGTACCGCAACGGCCATTTCACCGAAGGCATGAGCGAAGGCTGGGACATGTCCGCCTTCGGCGGGGACTCGTTTTTCCAGCAGTTGATGGGCGGCGAAGGCAACGATCTTGTGCGAGAGACGATGGAACCGGTATTCGACTTCATCGACCGGCATCAAGAGCAGCCGTTCTTTATCTGGTTTGCGCCATCGCTGCCGCACGTGCCGTTCGATGCGCCCTACACCTACAGGAAGTTCTACCAGGATATGGATATCTCGGAGTCCGCCAAACTCTACTACGCCAACCTGACCTGGTGGGACGACGGCGTCGGCCGGTTGCTCGACCACGTCGAAAGCCGTGGACTCATGGAGGACACGTTGTTCGTTTTCATCAGCGACAACGGCTGGGAGCAGGACGCCGATGTCGAGTACCAGCAGGGCGAGAACGCGACTATTGCCGATAATATCCTGCTCGGCAACGGCGGGCCGCTTGGCAAGAACGGGCTCTACGACCAATCGTTCCGCTCGCCGCTCATCTTTTACTGGAAGGACCGGGTAGACCGGTCGTTCAATACATCCAGCCTCGTCTCTTCCATGGATATCGTTCCGACACTCCTGGACCTTGCGGGCGTCGAGATACCGTCGGGGCTACCGGGTTATTCGCTGTTGCCGTTGATCGAGGGGCAGTCGATGCCGGAGCGAACGCACCTCGTGGGTTATACGGACAATCGGCGTTCCCGGACCAGTCCCATGGGCGACCGCACCGAGGGCTACTACGTGCGAACCCACCGCTGGCATTTCCTTTGGTACGCGGATACGGACGAGATGGTCCTTTACGACGTCACCGTCGATCGCCGGGCGGAGCACAACCTGGTGGACGAGTACCCTGATCTGGTGGCCGGGTTTCAGGTGCTGATCGAGGAGTGGAAGCAGGACATGGGCACTACAGGCCCGGTCGCAATCTACGAATGACTTGCACGCGCCGATCGGGTCGTTGGTCCCGGGATGCTTGGTCGTTTGCGCAATTCCCGTGGGCCGTGGCCCAATTGAAATCCTGTTCTTTCATGGGAGAAGCGCAATGCGTGATGACTTGGCGGTAGCCGCCCGGACTTGCGACCAGGCTGATTTCTATGCGGAGCACGGTTATCTGATCGTCGAGGATCTGCTGAACCGCGACGAACTGGCGGAGCTTGAGGCCGACCTCATCAAGTTTGCCCGTGGCGGCTATGGAGCGCCCGGAATCAACCCCGTAGCCGACGATGTCAGTGACGCCGAAGCGCTCGAGCGCGTCCTCTGCATCCACATGCCCCATTTCGTTTCGCCGGTCGCCCGGCGGTTCACGACCCATCCCGGGCTCGTGCAGATCCTCGGGCGAGTCGTCGGCGCGCACCTGCAGCCCGGGCATTGGAACGGCGGCGTGAAGTGCATGCAGTCGATGTTCTTCGCCAAGCCCCCCGGAAAGCCGGGTCAGGCCTGGCACCAGGACGAGTGCTTCATTCCTACCCGTGACCGAAGCCTGTGCGCCGCCTGGATTGCCATAGATGACGCTGCCCTCGACAACGGTTGCCTGTGGGTCGTTCCCGGCAGCCATCTTGCGGGCACGCTTTACCCGTCAAGGGAGCACGGTCGAACCGATGAATTCGATCCGGCGCCCGAGAGCTACGGCTTTGACGGCAGCGACGGGATTCCAGTCGAATTGCGCGCCGGGTCGGTCTTGTTCTTCAACGGCTATCTCCTGCATCGAAGCAGGAAGAACACCAGCGGCGGCTATCGGCGAGCCCTTGTCAACCACTACATGAGCACCCAGAGTCCGCTGCACTGGTGTCTCGACGAGGAACTCGCCGATGGAGGCAGGCACGGTTCGGACAACCGCAGCGTGCACGTCGTCTGCGGCGAGGATCCTTACGCCTGGCTCGGCTACAAGATTCCGGCGAACCCGGTCTACCTGCGCGAGTACGAGGAGCAGTGACGCAGCACCGTCCCGATCGCGGCTTGACTGCTCGGGTGTCCGTAATGCGATCGGCCGCCCTGGCGAGTGCCGGGGTATGCGGTACCGTGGCGGTTGCAGGACGCAGGGTCGCCCGGTATGCGGGCACGGCGGGGCTGTTGTTGTGTAGTGCCGCGGCCGGCGTCCATGCGCAGCAGGTTTCCGTGGACGATGCGGCACAGGCGTATCGGCAGATACACATCGACGTCGATTACGCACCGGACGAGGCCATCGCAGGGTTTGAAATCCGGTACGCCAGTCAGGCCTTCGAAACCACGGGCGACGCCGAATTGCATTCCACGGTCCGGGTGGCCGATACCGCCGACCTCGAACGGGTCCCCGACGACGCCGTGTTCGAGCGTTGCTGGAGTAATGGCCTGCCGATACACCGCGACGGGGCGGGCAACCCCGTGGTGAGCCCGGACGCGTCGAACTGGTCCTGTGCGCTGACCGGCATGGCGCCCGGAGTCGAACAATGGATCGCCGTCGTGACCGTTGGCGCGGATGGCGCACCGCTCGTGGATCCCGAACGCCTGCAACCGGTGGTTGGGCGCACCGACGTGCCTGACGAACGCACGCCGCCGCCGGATACGCGGCCGGTCCTGTTTGCACTGGGCATGGTGATTCTGTCGGCCATCGTGCTGCTTGCCTTCCTGCGCTGGCAGGACGCTCGCCGCGGCCGCTCGAAGTCCCGCCTGGCCCACATCTACGTCGCGCCGGCCCTGATCGCGCTGGCCACGCTGACGTTTTACCCCATCCTCTACGGCATGTGGCTGGCTTTCACCAACGCCGATCAAAGCAGGCTCGGCGACGAGGCCTGGATCGGGCTTGCGAACTTCGCGGCGGTCTTCGCGAGTTCCGGGCTCTGGCGGGTGACGCTTTTCACGTTCGTCTGGGCAGTCAGCAATGTGTTCGCACACGTCTTTCTCGGCCTCGTGCTCGCCGTCGCGCTCAACCGCCGCGGACTGCGGGGCAGGACGGTGTATCGCACGATCCTGCTGCTGCCGTGGGCGATACCCGGGTATATCTCGGTACTCGCCTGGAACGGGATGCTGCAGCCGGACGGACTCGCCAATGCCCTGCTCGGCACCGCCATCGATTTCTTCGCGGGCGCAGGCTCGGCACGTGTCGTGGTGATCCTCGTGAATATCTGGTTGGGCGTGCCGTTCATGATGATGGTCCTGAGCGGCGCACTGCAGGCGCTGCCATCGAACATGTATGAAGCGGCGGAGATTGACGGCGTCAGCCGCTGGGACCAGTTTCGCTACCTGACCTTCCCGAACCTGAAGGGCACGCTGGTGCCTGTGAGCCTGCTGAGCTTCATCTGGACTTTCAATTCCTTCAATACCATCTACCTGCTGACACGAGGCAATCCCTACGTCGGTTTCGGCGAACCGGGCGCGACCGATACGCTGATCACCCATGTGTTCGCTGTGGCGTTCGAGTACGGGCGCTACGGGGTCGCTGCCGCGTGGTCCGTGCTCATCTTCCTGATGCTGATCGGGTTTTCGTGGCTGTACCTGAGGCGAACCGGGGCCATGGAGGCGGCGACGTGAACGGCGGCGTGAGCGAGGGCTTGAGCGGCGATGTGAGCGGCGGCGCGGGCAGCATCACGGGAGGCGCCGGCCGCACCGGGTCGCTCGCCGAGCGGTGGTACGTGCCGGCAGAAATCCAGGCCCTGCGCGTCTGGATTCCGTTCGCGGCGCTGGTCAACCTGATCGTTCTCGCCGGCGAGGCGTTGCGCGGTGGCGGCAGCGCGCAACTTGGAGCATTGGGCGGAATGGTGTTGCTGGTAATGCTGTGGTGGTGGTTGCCCGATGGCAGGCGGCGGTGGCGGCGGACCGTCGGCAGGGGCCTTGCCGCTGCCATGCTCGTGCTTGGCGCACTCTCGCTGCTGCAGAGGGACGCCTCGTTCTACGATCTGTGGGCGACCTCCTGGCTCGTCGCCCCGTCGGCATTGGCGCTCTACTGGTTGTCGGCGGGCCTCAGCGGGTCCTGGTGCGCGGGCGCTTCGGACGCGCGCTCGGCGGAACTGGGGCTGACCCGCAACCGCCGCCTCGGTCCGCGGCTGGAGACCTTCGCCCTGCACACCTTCCTGCTCCACGCGGTGGCGATTGTCGTCGCGCCCGTGGTCTGGATCGTCGACGTCTCCATTTCGCCGGGAAACATCCTCGGCGGCGCCATCGGCGACGCGTTCACGCTGGAACACTTTCGGGTGGTGCTGGGCGGTGAGACGTTCTGGCTGTGGACCCGCAACTCAATGATCGTGGCGCTCGGCACGACCCTCGTCGGCCTGTTGCTGGCGATACCCGCCGGCTATGCGTTCAGCCGCTACCGGTTCGCCGGAAGCAAGGGCGCGATGTTCGTCTTCATGCTCGTGCAGATGTTTCCGGGAATCATCATTCTCGTGCCGTACTTCATGGTCATGAAGACCCTCGGGCTGCTCAATACGAGCATCGGCCTGATCATCGCCTATTCCGTTACGGCGTTGCCGCTGTGCGTGTGGATGCTCAAGGGATTCTTCGACGCCGTGCCGCGGGCGCTGGAGGAGGCGGCGCTGCTCGACGGCTGCACCCAGGTGGGCGTGTTCTTCTTCGTGGTGCTGCCGTTGTCGCTGCCGGCAGTCGCCATCACGGCGCTGTTCTCGTTCCTGACGGCCTGGAACGAGTTCCTGCTGGCGCTGGTGTTCAATACCTCCAATGATTCCTATACGCTGCCGGTGGGGCTCGCCTCGATGATCCCCGCCACCGGCCAGCTCTGGGGCGATTTTGCGGCGGCCAGCATCGTGGTGAGCATCCCCGTGGTGGTGTTGTTCGTGCTGTTCCAGCGTGCGCTGATCCAGGGTCTGAGCGCGGGCGGCGTGAAAGGCTGAAGGAGCGCCAGGGAGATGTCCGACGTCGAATTCATCGAGACGACCAAGGTCTACGACGACGGGACGGTCGCGCTCGATTCGCTGAATCTCAAGGTGCGCGAGGGCGAGTTCCTGGTGCTGTTGGGCCCGTCCGGCTGTGGAAAGTCGACCGCATTGCGTCTGCTCGCGGGTCTCGAGGACATCACTGGCGGGGAGATCAGGATCGGCGGCTCGAGGGTCAACGACCTGCCGCCGGGCGCCCGGGGGCTCGGCATGGTGTTCCAGTCCTACGCGCTCTATCCGCATATGACCGTGCGCGCTAACCTCGCTTTCGGCCTGCGCCGCACAAGGGGAGATTCACGAGTCGGCGAAGCGGAAATTTCCGCCAGGATCGAGGAAGCCACCGAAATGCTGGATCTGCACAAGGTGCTCGGCAAGAAGCCGAGGGAACTTTCCGGCGGCCAGCAGCAGCGAGTCGCCATCGGCCGGGCACTGGTGCGCCGGCCCAAGGTCCTGCTCATGGACGAGCCGCTGTCCAACCTCGATGCGAGGCTGCGCAACCGCATGCGCTTCGAACTGCGCCGCCTGCACGAAGCCCACGGTACGACCACGCTCTATGTCACGCACGATCAGGTCGAGGCGATGACCCTGGCCGACCGCGTCGCAATCATTTCCGAGGGCAGCCTGCAGCAGAGCTCGACTCCGCTCGAAGCCTATAATCGCCCGGCCAATTCCTTTGTCGCCTCGTTCCTGGGCACTCCGGCCATGAACCTCATCGAGGGCACGGCGGAGCAGGGCGTCTTCAGGGCCGGAGAGCTCAGCTTCGCGTTGCCCGGGCACCTGGCCGGCTGGCGTGGTCCGGGCATCTACGGAGTTCGCCCGGAGGACGTGCGCATCGGCGACTCCGGAGACGTGCGCTGCCGCGTCGGCGGCGTGGAGCGCCTGGGCGGCGATACGATCTATCACCTCGACGCCGGCGGCAACTGGATTCGGGCGCTCTGGCGTCGGTCCGGAGGCGGGGCCACGGGGTCGGACGGCGACGAACGCAGCGAAGTCAGCGTGTCCCTGGCCGTTGCATCGGCGCTCATCTTCAAGGAATAGGCCCGTGGCGGCCCGCGATTGCGATTCCTGCAGCTCCGGTTCGGGCGCTGAGCCGAATGTGGAACCGGTGGCCCTGCCGGAATTATCATGCCCTTCCATGCAAGAGCTTCGCGACAAGCCTCGTTGCCGTGCGCGCAGCGGACGAGCGGCGTTGCGCGCGGCCGTGCTGCTGGCGGCGGCGCTGCTCGGGCCGTCACCGGGCCTCGGAGCCGAACCGGGAGCGGTGTCGCTCGATGTTTGGCACACGTTCGGCGCCAACAGCCAGGACGAGAGGATATTCCTGGACGCCGTGGAATCGTTCGAAGCCGCACACCCGGAAATTGACGTGGAACCGGTGCGCATTCCCTACCTGCAGAACCTCCAGCAGTTCATCAATTCGTCCCAGGGCGGAGAGGCGCCGGATGTCGTGCGGCTCTCCGACACGGAAATCGGCAGGATCGGTCACATCTCGGTCGAGGGATTGCCGCTTCTGGAAGATCTCCGGCCTCACCTGACTCCGGTTCAACGTGCGCGCTTCGAGCCGCGTGCGCTGAATGCGCTGCGTTACGGCGCTTCGCTCTATGCGATTCCGGTCAGCCAGGGCACGCTGGCACTGGTCTACAACAAGGCCTTGTTCGACGCCGCGGGAGTGCAATACCCGCGCGACGACTGGACCACGGATGACCTGATCGCCGCCGCGAGGGCGCTGACCGGTGGCGATGTGATCGGCATCGCGCTGCCGCTCAGGTGGTCTTACTGGTTCATTCCCTTCCTGACGGGTTTCGGCGCAACGCTGTTCGACGCCGAAAACAATCCGACCCTGGATTCGCCGGGCTCGGCGCGCGCGCTGGAGTGGTTCCTGGATCTCGAGCGGGTTCACGGCATTTCCGCCTCGAGCACGAGCATCGAGGCCATGTCGACGCAGTTTCAGCTTTCGCGGGCGGCGATGGTCCTCGACGGTTCCTGGAACTGGAATACCTACGAGGCAGCCGGGCTCGATCTGGGCATGGCGATCATGCCCATCGTTGCCGAAACCGGGATCAGGATGGGACCGATGTTCAACGTATTCGGCTGGGGCGTTTCGAAGCAAAGCGCCAGCAAGGTGGCGGCGGCCGGGCTCGCGCTGTGGCTGTCCTCCTACAACGTACAGAAGGCATTCGCGCTCCGGACCTACATGATCCCGACCGATCGCGCGCTTGCCGCGGACCCGCATATCGCCGCCGACGCGACGTTGCACGGCTACCTCAGGCAGACGGAATTCGGCGCCGAAGTGCCGACGACGCGCGCAACCAACATGGTCTTCGAGCAACTCGATACCGCGCTCGAGCTGACTTTCACGGGCCAGTTGGATGCCCGCTCAGCCCTTGCGGCTGCCAACGAGGAGATGGAGCGGATCCTGCGGCAATAGCTCGCGGCGCGGCAGGCGGCGAACTTCTCATTCCCGATCCAGTTCCACCAACACCTCGTCGAGGATTTTCGGATCGCCGGGTCCGCCGCCGCCAAAAAACCAGTCGCTCGGCTCCGGCCTGATATCGACATAGTCGCCTTCTGCGCTCGACAACCAGGTGGTCACGAAGATTCGGCTGCCGGCCCAGTCCTCGACGCCAAGTGCGGCCCCCTCGTAGAAGAAGGTGATGGTGCGATTGTCGCGGTCGGCGGAAACGCGGGGAGAAACACCGAGTTTGCCGCCCTGACGGTCGGCGCTGCTGCCACTCGACCGGTAGGTGTAGCTGTCCCAGCCGCGCGCGAAGTGCGCCAGGTCCCAGTCCATCGCTCCGGGTGCGTCTGCATCGAGCAGCGGCAGTGCCGTCGCGCCGACCCGGTCCGGGAGGTCGAAGAAGGTGGTGAAGGTGACGTTGTCGAAACCGAACGGCGGCAACCATGGATTTGTGATTTCTGCCATGGTCAGGACGAGTTCCAGGTTTCGACCGGCGGCGCGCACCCGGACGGACTCGATTTCGCGCTGGCGAGCGCTTTCGGAGTGCTGCGGGATAACGTACTGCCCCGTCGGACCGTAGGCGTCGTCGGGATCGTCGTCGACGAACGCCGACACGGCCGCCCGCGTTACGCGGGTCGTGTAGTTCACCCGTTCCGACAGCCGATCCGCTTCGGCGGAGTACACTTGCAGGAAACGGGACGCCTCGCCGAGATCGCGCACAGGCACGGCGATGCGCCAGGCCCCCTGTGCGTCCGCCGCGAATTCGGTCGTCCGATCCATATTGCCGTTCAGGATCAGTTCGAGGGCGGCGCCTGCGCGGCTGACCGTGCCCGTGAGTTCGAAATCTTCGGTGAGCTCGTTCCCGTCGATTCCTGAGGAGTCGATGACGATGTCCAGGTCTGCCGGCGGCGCGCCCGACAACACGCTTTCGCCGATGGGTCGCAGCACGACGACGCCTCGCGGCGCAAGCCGCATGCTCAGGCGCCCGTCCGCGCCGGTAATCGGCGCGTCGATGGCCGGTTCGGTGAACAGCACCTCGAGACGTTGCAGCGGCGCGGCTTCCACGTCCAGTCGATTGAGCAGCACGCTGTGGTCGGCGCTGTTGAACAGCACGATTGCGGTTTCGCTCCGGTACTCGCGCCGGAAGGCCAGCACCCCCGGTCCATTGGGCTCGGACGCGAGGATATCGAGATCGCCGCGCGTCAACGCGGGATGTGCGGCGCGCAGGGCGGTCAGTCGCTGCACGTAGCGGAAGTAATCGGAATCCGGGTCGAACGATCCGCCGCGGTTGCGATAGCCGCCCGCGAACATGGCCATGCGCGCCTCCGGCAGTCCCTGCTCGGTCCCCTGGTAAACGATCGGGATGCCCGGGATCGTGAAGACGAGCGCGAGCGCCTGCCGGAACGCCGCCGGATGCCCCGCCGCGAGGAACCGAGCCGTGTCGTGATTGTCCACGAAGTTCGGAATCACGAAGGGGTCCCGGTAGATTTCCATGAATCGCTCCAGGCGGTAGGCGAGCGACGCGGTTTCCGCGCCCTGGGCCAGGACCCGGCTGATTTCGTAGTACAGGGGGTAACCGAGCATGGAATTGGGGCCAGGGACGCCGTCGGTTTCCAGGTACCCGGCCACCTTGCGTTCGCCGAGGTCGGCGTACGGTTCGGACGGCCCGGTCACCTCGCCGAACGTCAGGAAGTGCGCCTTGCCGAGGTCTCGGGCGTGGGCGTAAATCCCGTCGTCGTCGTGCAGGAAACGGTTCCAGAACTGCAGCGGCGCCAGCATGACCGTATCCAACCGGAACGCGTCCACCCCCACCTCGTCGAGCCAGTACTTGTAAGTCTCCTTGAACGCCGCGATGACTTGCGGATTTTCGGTGTTGATGTCGTTGACGTGCCCCAGCGAGTAGTAGTGTTCCTGGTGGGGATCGGAGAAATCCTGTACCGACGGCGTCCAGTGGTAGATGTCGGCCGCAAAGTGTTCGGGATTGTGCCGGTCGATCTGGCTGAAGGGATGCTGCGTGGGCGCCGGCTGGTGCGAATCCGGCTCCAGCAGGTAGAAATTCCTGGCGGTATCGCCGGGGTCGTACTCGCCGTCGTAGGCGAAAAAATTGCCGACGTGATTGGCGACGATGTCCTGGACCAGGTACATCCCGCGGCAGTGCAGTTCGTGCGACAGCCGCTTGTAGGTTTCGAGGGCGCCGAAGTGCGGGTCGATCTCCTGGAAGTGCACGGCCCAGTAGCCGTGCCAGCCGGTGGCCTGGTACGGCGTGCTCCACCACTGGTTGTACACGGGCGGCGTGATCCAGATCGCGGTCGCGCCCAGCGAGCGGATGTAATCGAGCCGGTCGATAATGCCCTGCAGGTCGCCGCCGCTGAAATGGCTGGCCAGGGCCGGGTCGTATTCGCCGTAGCCCTGGTCGTTGTTGGAAGGATCGCCGTCGTCGAACCGATCGATCATCAGCATGTAGATGACCTGGTCGCGCCAGTCGGGTGACGGAACGTGAAGCAACTGCCCGTCGCCCGATGCACAGATATCGGCCCGAGCCGGCCTGCCCGACAAGTTCGCCGGCGTGCCGGTTCCCGGCGTGGCAGACGGTTCGGATGCCGGCACGCCGGAGCCACGCTCCGGACCGAAATCGCCCGGGGAGCATGCCGCCAGCGCCATGAAAATTGTAACGGCCACGGTCTCGCGCATCGGATTGGACAATGGCATAGCACAGAGGCTGGTTCAAAATTCCCAGTTATGAATACGATTGCAGGATGGCTGCGGTCGCGCCTTTTTGTCCTAAACTCACGTCCCAACGGGATTTAAACATTTGCGTGGATGGATCGTAGGGCCATGGACAGACGTGTCCGCTACACCCGAATTTTCATCGGCCGCGTCACGGTCGAAGGAATGCTGCCGTGAGCGACTGGTGGCGCAACGCTGTCATCTACCAGATCTATCCGCGCAGTTTCCAGGATAGCAACGGTAACGGTACGGGCGATCTGCGGGGCATCACCCGCCGTCTCGACTATGTTCAGGCACTCGGTGTCGACGCGATCTGGATTTCACCCTTCTTCAAGTCGCCGATGAAGGATTTCGGCTACGACGTAAGCGACTACCGTGCCGTCGATCCGCTGTTCGGGGCCCTGGAGGACTTCGACAGCCTGCTCGAGGAGGCGCACCGGCGCGGCATCCGGGTCATCATCGACCAGGTGCTCAGCCACACCTCGGATCGCCATCCATGGTTCCTGGAAAGCCGCAAGGACCGGCACAACGACAAGGCCGACTGGTATGTCTGGGCCGACGCCAGGCCCGACGGCAGCCCGCCCAACAACTGGCTGTCGGTATTCGGGGGCATCGCCTGGGAGTGGGAGCCGCGCCGACGGCAATACTATCTGCATAATTTTCTGGCCAGCCAGCCGGATCTGAACTGCCATAACCCGGTTGCGCGGCAGGCTGGATTGAGCAACCTCGAGTTTTGGCTGGAGCGCGGCGTGGACGGGTTTCGCCTGGACGCGGTGAACTTCTGCATGCACGATCCGCAATTGCGCGACAACCCCGCCAAGTCCATCGCCGTCAACGACTTTCTCACCGGTAGCGAGGCCGGATCACCCTATTCCATGCAGGAGCATCGTTACGACCATACGCATCCTGACAACCTTCTGTTCATGGAAGAAATTCGGCGCTTGCTGGATAAATACGACGCTGTGGCCCTGGGCGAGATCGGTTCGGAACGCTCGATGGAAGTCATCGACGAATACACTCGCGGCAACAACCGCCTGCACATGGCCTACAGTTTCGATCTGATGGGGCCGGACGGTTCGGCGAGCTACATCAAGAAGACCCTGGAATCCCTGCAGCACACGGTCCGAGATGGCTGGTGCTGCCTTGCGATCGGCAATCACGACGTACAACGTGTCGCGAGCCGATGGACCGGCAACGAACCCGATACGGAGTCGGCCAAGCTGTTCTCGATTCTGCTGAGTTGCCTGCGAGGCTCGGTATGCATATACCAGGGCGACGAACTCGGGCTGCCTCAGGCGGAAGTACCCTACGAGCAACTGAAGGATCCCTACGGCATCAATTTCTGGCCCGCCTACAAGGGCAGGGACGGGTGCCGCACGCCGATGCCATGGCGGCGGGACGCACCGAATGCCGGGTTCTCGAGTGCGACGCCCTGGTTACCCGTGGACGCTCGCCACTTTGCACTGGCCGCGGACCGGCAAACCGGAGACTCGGACTCCGTTTATGAATGTGTCCGGGACTTCCTCCACTTCCGCAAGCGGCAGCCGGCGCTGCTTCACGGGGACCTCAACCTTCTCCCCGTGCGTCACAACGTATTGACCTACACGAGATCGACGGACGACCAGACCCTGTTGCTTTCCTTCAATCTCAATGGCGAGGAACGTCGTATCGAGCGAAGCGATCTGGATTCCTTCAATGGCGCGCGCCTGGAGAAACTCGCCGGGTACAAGGCGCCGCAGGGGGCGATCGCCAACGAAGCGCTCTTGCTTCCGCCACGCTCAATGTTGATCGCAGAGGTTCGTTGAGCCGAATTCGTGCATGTATTCTGTCTGCTGCCGCCACGGCAGCCGGCGCCACGGGCTGCCGGCGCCACGGCTGCTGGCGGGCTGGAACTGAGGAATCGGTTCAGCCCGGGCCGCAAGAATCGCGCACCATCAGCTCCGGTTGGACGAGCTGAGATTCGACATAATCCCCCCGGATCAGCCGCAACAGGGAATCCACCATGACTTCCCCTGCCTTGACGGTATTCTGCCGGACGGTCGTCAGCGCCGGCGACATGTGCGTCGCCGAGGGAATGTTGTCGAACCCCACGACCGATACATCCCCCGGCACGCTCAGGCCTTCCTGTTGAAGCGCCTGGATGGCGCCGAGCGCGGTCAGGTCGCTGCAGCAAAAGATGGCGCTGAAGTCCTCTCCGCGAGCCAGCAGTTGCCGCGCGGCCAGGTGGCCCGTGTGCGTGGATGAGAGGGAGGACGCCTGGAGTACAGGGTCTTCACGCAGTCCTGCCTTTCTCAACGCGGTACGGTATCCGTTGTAGCGGTCCTGAAATTCCGGGCAGTCATCGGAAATGTCGCCGAGAAAGGCGATGCGCGTATGGCCGAGTTCCAGCAGGTACCGGGTCGCGATGTAGCCGCCGCGCCGATTGTCGCATCCGACGAAGTGTCCGGGCTGGCCCTCGATGACCGGACCCCAGGTCAATACGTGGGCATCGTCGAGCAATTCGATCTTGCGGATGTAGTCGGTGTAACCGCCGTAGCCCAGCAGGATGATGCCTTCGGCCTTGTTGCTGTTCTCGTAGTCGGCGATCCAGTTCTCGCTCAGTTGCTGGAACGACAGGAGTACATCGTAATTCCTGGCCGCGGCAGCTCTTGTGATGCTGGCCAGTATGGACACGAAGAAGGGATTGATATCGGAGTCCATCCCCGACTCCTCGTGCACGAGCATGGCGATGGTGCGGCTGTGCTGCGAGCGCAGGCTGCTGGCGCTGCTGTCTACCTTGTAGTTGTGCTCCCGGGCAATCCGCTGGATTCTGCGTCGGGTTTCGCGGTTGACCAGCGGACTCTTGCGCAGGGCGCGGGAGACGGTCGACTGGGAAACGCCCGCCAGTTCCGCGATTTCAAGCGAGGTCACCTTCTGCATGACACGGCCTCATGCCAAAGCCTGACGGTAACAGAATTTCCGCGACGGGTCCCGCGCATGCGGGGAGGACATGGTTTAACCTTCGTGCGGGCCTCTCTCTTGCGCTACACTTGGCCAAGATGTTCGGAGTAGAACTTCGCTACATATCCGGAAGTTGACTGGGACCTCGGTCAACGAATGGATATAAGTCCCAACGAATGAGCCTTGAGAGCGTAGCTCGGTCGCTGAGTGTGCAATTGGCACTGGTCGTTGCCATGTTCGCTGCAACCGGGATTCATGCCGAGGAGCCGGTCCCCGGCGAGCGGATCGTGCTCATCGGCAATGGCCTTGCCTATCGGATGCAGTACTTTCCGCATTTCGAGACTCAACTGCACAGGCAATCTCCGAATGCGGGGGTGGTGATCAGAAATCTGGGCCGCCCCGGCGATACCCCGGGATTTCGGCCCCATGCGTCGCGCGAAACACCCTGGGCGTTTCCGGGCGCCGAACGTTTCCACCCCGACAAGCTGCATCGGGGCGCGGGTCAGTTTCCGAGCCCCGATGACTGGCTGACCGGTCTTGGAGCCGACACGATTATTGCGTTCTTCGGGTTCAACGAATCCTTTGAAGGCGAGCGGGGGCTTGCAAACTTTCGCGCCGAGCTCACAGCCTTCGTCGAGCACACGCTGTCCCGGTCGTACAACGGCGAATCGCCTCCGCGGCTGATACTGGTCTCGCCGATTCCTTTCGAGGACCTGTCGGATGTCCAGGCGCTTCCGGACGGGGTCCGCGAAAACGAACGCCTGTCGGCCTATACGGATACGATCGCCGCGGTCGCAAGTGAGATGAATGTCGAGTTCGCAGATGTCTTCTCGCCCATGCTGAATCGCTATGAACTCACCGAGGCGCCGCTGACCATCAACGGTTTCAGCCTGACCGATGACGGTTACCGGGAATTCGCGACCATTCTCCGGTCCGCCGTTTACGGTGAGGATCCCTCGGCGGAAAGTTCCGGCGCAGCTCTGCTCTACGACGCGGTCAAGGACAAGAACTGGCACTGGCTCAACGACTACGGGATGTTGAACGATGTCCACGTCTACGGTCGGCGCGTCGAGCTGTTCGGTGTCGAGAACTACCCGGAGGAGATCCTCAAGATCCGCCAGATGACGGTGTTGAGGGACGCCCGTGTTCACGAACTGGCGCGAGGGGCCGACGCTGCGACGGTGGATGACGTGGCGCAAACGCTCGTGCTTTCGGAAATCGAGACCAACTTCAATCTGCCCATCGAATTTCTCGACGTGCAGCGTGCAATCGAGAGGTTCGAACTTCCCGAAGGATTCGAGATCGATCTGTTCGCATCCGAGTCCGAGTTTCCCGAATTGCGCAATCCCGTTCAGATGTCGTTCGACAACCGCGGCCGGCTCTGGGTTGCGGTTGCGCCGTCGTACCCCCATTGGCGCCCCGGCGACGACAAACCCGACGACAAGCTCCTGATGTTCGAGGACGCGGACCGCGATGGCCGGGCGGACGGCGTCTCGGTGTTCGCCGACGGGCTGCATCTGCCGTTCGGGTTCGAACTCGCGCCCGAAGGCGTCTACCTCGCCCAGCAGCCCAACCTCGTGTTGCTGGCCGATGATGACGGCGATGGACGGGCCGATCGCCGGGAGATCCTGCTGCACGGTTTCGATTCCCACGATTCCCACCACGCGATCTCGGCTTTCGCCGCCGACGCGTCGGGCGCCATTTACATGAGCGAAGGCGTGTTTCTGCACTCCCAGGTCGAGACGCCCTATGGCCCGCAACGCGGCGTCGACGGTGGGGTATGGCGATTCGACCCCGGAACCTGGCGCCTGGAACGCTTCATACAGACCTCCTTTGCCAATCCCTGGGGATTCGTCTTCGACGAGTGGGACCAACCGTTCGTCGCCGATGCCTCGCCGGGGGAGAACTGGTGGGGACTGCCGCTGTCGGCCAGGACGCTGCACGGCGGCAAGACCACCAGGTACGCGCAGTTCACGACGCAGCGGGTTCGACCGACCGCGGGCAGCGAATTCATTTCGTCCCGTCATTTTCCGGATCGATTCCAGGGCGATTACCTGATCAACAACATGATCGGTTTCCTCGGCACCAAGCAGCACGCGGTGGTGGATGACGGTGCGGGCTACACGGGCGAACCGCGCCAGGACCTTGTTGTTTCGTCGGATTCGAACTTCAGGCCTGTCGCGATCGAAACCGCGCCGGACGGGTCGCTGTACCTCATCGACTGGCACAACCCGCTGATCGGTCACATGCAGCATTCGGCACGGGACCCGAACCGGGACCGCGACCACGGCCGAATCTACCGCGTGACCTACCCGGGCCGCGATCTCGTCGCGCCGGCAACGGTGGCAGGCGCCCCTGTCGGCGTGCTGCTGGACAACCTGACGCTGCCCGAATACCGAAGCCGCTACCGGTCCCGGCGCGAACTGCGGGGCCGCCCGGCCGAGCAGGTACTGCCGGCCATGCGCGAGTGGGTTGCCGGGCTGCCGATGGGCGATCCGGAGTACGAACGCCTGATGCTGGAAGGACTTTGGGTCAGTTGGGCGCAAGGCCGGGTCGACATCGAGTTGCTCGAACGATTGCTCAACGCCCGGGATTTTCGCGCGCGCGCCGCCGCCGCCCGCGTGTTGCGCTACACCTGGCGGCAGGTGCCCGACCATCTGGACTGGATGCGCCAGGCCGCGCGCGATCCCCATCCGAGGGTCCGGCTCGAGGCGGTCGTCGCCAGTTCGTGGCTTGACAATGCCGACGGCGCACGAATTGCGCTTGAAGGCCTGAAGCAACCGGTCACGCGCTGGATGGGCCGCGCCTATGAAGACGTTTTGCGAGTGCTCGACGACGACATCCGTGCGTTGCACGCAGCCGGCCAGGTAGATCTTGCGGACAACCCGGCAGCCGCGAGCTATCTGGACGGAAGCCTGGTGTTGTACGAGGACGAAATCAGCCGGACTCCCGACGCGATCAATCTCAGGGCCGAAGATCGGGCCGCCTATTCCAGGGGGGAGGAAATCTACAACCGTGAAGGCCACTGCGCATCCTGTCATGGCGAAGACGGCGCCGGAGCCATGCAGGACATCTATCCGCCGCTTGGAAGAACCGCCTGGGTCGCCGGTGACGTGGAACGGCTGATCAAGCTGGTACTCAAGGGCGTCTATGGTCCGATGCAGGTGGGAGACCGAACCTACGATTCGTCCAGCGGCGTGCCGCCCATGATCGGTTTTGAAGGGTTGCTGGGCGATGAGGAGATGGCCGACGTGCTGACCTATGTGCGCATGCGGTTCGGCCGGGTCGGCGCCGGATCCAATTCCGGCCTGGATGCCATGGTGAGTGCCGAGACGGTCCGGCAAGTGCGCGAAGCCGTCCGCTCGCAGACGGGCTTGTACGCTGTCGAGGCGCTGCTGGAAGACCATCCGCTGGAGGAACTGTAATGGGGCGTTCGAAGTGCTTCCTCCGGGGACTGCTGCTGTTACCGGGTATGTCGTTCTCGCAGCCGTGGCTGGCCTACGAAGGGCACGGCGAAAACGCCGAATATCACATCGTGCTGCTGTCCGGCGATCAGGAGTACCGGTCCGAGGAGGCGCTGCCGCAGCTTGCAAGGATCCTCTCGACCTCCCACGGCTTTCGCACCACGGTACTGTTCAACCAGCATGCGGACGACCCGGGCATCGTCAACCCGATGCCGCCGGTCGTAATTCCCGGTTTGCAGCATCTGAACGGCGCGCACCTCATGGTGATCTTCACGCGCTTCATTGCGCTGCCCGACGAACAGATGCAGTCGATCGACGATTTTCTCAGGGCCGGCAAGCCGGTCATCGGTATCCGGACGGCGACGCATGCGTTCGCATTTCGGCAGTATGCGCCGGATTCGCCGTGGCGTCATTACGGCAATGGGTACGAAGGCGAGGAATTCGCTGCCTGGCGCGGCGGTTTCGGGCGCCTCGTACTGGGCGAGAGGTGGATCGCGCATCATGGCGAACACAGGCAACAGAGCACCCGCGGAGTTGTCGCGCCGGGCGCTTACGGGCATTCCGTCCTTACCGGGATCGGCGACGGCGACATCTGGGGGAGCACCGACGTGTACCGCGTCAGGCTGCCGCTTTCCGGCGACGCCCGGCCGATCGTTCTTGGCGAAGTCGTCGAGCGCGCCGGCGATTTCGATGCCGAGGACCTGCACTTCGGGATGCGGGACACCGATCGAACGCCGGCGGTGGTGGACGCCGATGGCGTGACCGTCAACGACCCGCTTATGCCCATCGCCTGGACCAGGACCTACCGGCTACCGGACGGCCGTCCGGGCCGCGCCTTCGTTTCGACCATCGGCTCTTCGGGCGACATGTTGTCCGAGGGCGTGCGGCGGCTATGGGTGAATGCGGCCTATTGGGCGCTGGGCCTTGACGTGCCGGCGCACGCCGATGTCGACATCGTCGGGACCTTCGCGCCAACGCAATTCGGCTTCCACACCCCGGAGTATTGGTCGGGCCGGAGGCTTGTGATCGCCGAGTTATGGTAGCTGGAAAAGACTTTGTGCGATCATGGCGGCACGCCGCCCCGCAGTCCCCGCAGTCCCCGCAGTCCCGGCAGGAAAATGAATCGATGATCTGCACATGTTTCAAACAAGCGTTGGGAAAACTGTCTTTTCCGATCGTGGCACGGCAACAAGGAGGAGATGCGCGGTGAAACCGAGCGCGAAACACCGATACCTCTGTGTCTTGTCGGCCGCCGTCGGCATCTGCGCAAACCAGGGCCCGGTGATCGCCGATCATCACTCCCCACAGCCGAACATCGTTCTCATCCTCGCGGATGACCTGGGCTATGGCGACATCGGCAGCTACAACCCGCACAGCCGGATTCAGACCCCACGCATGGACCAGCTTGCGGAACAGGGGATGCGTTTCACGGACGCCCACTCGCCTTCCGCCGTCTGCACGCCAACCAGGTACGCGCTGCTGACCGGGCGCTACGCGTGGCGTACGCGGCTCAAGTCGGGCGTTCTCTGGGGGTATTCGCCGCTCCTGATCGAGCCGGATCTCGTCACGCTGCCGTCGCTGCTTCAGTCGGCCGGGTACAACACGGCCGCCGTCGGGAAATGGCACCTGGGCTTCACCAACAACGAACCGAATTTCTACGAGCGCCCCACGGAACAACAAGGCGGCCTGGGTACGGGCTCGCGAATCGCCCCGGGCCCGAACGAGGTGGGCTTCGACTACTTTTTCGGGATTCCGGCGTCGCTGGACATGAAACCGTACGTGTATATCGAAAACGGGCGCCCCGTGCGCCCCCTGGCCGGCCGATTGGTCGAAGCCGGCGCAGGCCGTCGCAGCGGTGGATCCGGGTTGTGGCGCAAGGGCGAGATCGCCGAAGGGTTCGACCACCAGTCCGTTCTGCCAACGCTGACCGGGCGCGCCGTCGATCGGATCGCGGAACTGGCGGCAGACGGCGCCGAGAGGCCGTTTTTTCTGTACTTCGCGTTGACGGCGCCGCACACGCCGTGGCTCGCGGACCCTCAGTTTCAGGGTGCGACCGGCGCCGGGCACTACGGAGACTTCGTTGCCGACGTCGACAGCGCCGTTGGACAGGTGATCGATGCGCTGGCGCAGGCGGGCGTGGCAGATCGAACCCTGGTGATCGTGTCCTCGGACAATGGCGCTCACTGGACGGAGAGCGACAAGGAGGAATTCGATCACCTGGCCAATGGTTCCTGGCGCGGTCAGAAAGGGGACATCCACGAAGGGGGCCACCGTGTTCCCCTGATCGTTCGATGGCCTGGAAATGTGCCGGAAAACGTTTCCAATGACCACCTCGTTTCGTTGCTGGACCTCGGCGCTACCCTGGCCTCGCTGCTCGGGGTGGAACTTCCGGAAAATGCTGCGGAGGACAGCGCCGACTTTTCGGCGACGCTGCTCGGGCGGCATCGGGAACAGCTCCCCCGCCCGGCGCTGATCAATCATTCCTTCCACGGAACGTTCGCAATTCGGGAGGGGCCATGGAAGCTGATCGAGGGCCTGGGCTCGGGTGGCTTTACGCCGCCGCAGCAAGTCGACCCCGAACCGGGCGGTCCGACCGTGCAACTCTACAATCTCGAACGCGACCCCGGCGAAACGCTCAACCTGGCAAGCGAGGAGCCGGAGCGGGTCGCGCGCCTGCTGCAGTCCCTGGATGCCATTCGCGATGGCGATGAGCGCCGCTAGCAGCTTGGCCTGCGTGCTTGCGGCGCTGCTGCTCGCGGTTGGCGCGGCCCCGGAAATCATCATGGCGCAGGCCGAAGTCGGCGGCACGGCGCGGCGTCCGAACGTTGTCCTGGTGATGACCGACGATCAGGGTTACGGCGACCTCGGGGTACACGGCCACCCGGTCCTGCGCACGCCGAACATCGATGCGTTTGTCCGCGAGGCCATCAGCTTCTCCGACTTTCACGTCTCGCCGACCTGTTCGCCCACACGGGCCGCGCTGCTCACGGGCCGGGATTCGAACCGCACCGGCGTATGGCACACCGCCGCCGGCCGCGGACTGATGCGCCGGGACGAAGTCACCATTGCCGAGATGTTGCAGGAAGCAGGCTACGCGACAGGGATTTTCGGCAAGTGGCACCTTGGGTCCATGTATCCGTTCCGCGCTTCGGACAGGGGGTTCGAGGAAGTATTCGTATTGGGGGGCGGCGGGGGCACCGGCAACATCAGCGATTTCTGGAACAACACGAATTTCGATCCGGTCATGCACCGCAACGGGCAGTTTGTCCCGACGAATGGCTACATCACCGATACGCTGTTCGATGAAGCGATGGAATTCATCGACGCCAGCAGTGAAGCAGGCCGCCCCTTCTTCGTCTACCTGCCGACCAACGCGCCGCACGCGCCCTTCAACGCGCCTGCGGCCTACGCAGAGCGGTATTCCGACCAGCCCGTCAGGATGGCGCATTTCCTGGGCATGATCGAGAACATGGACGAAAACTTCGGGCGGCTACGGCGGCACCTGCAAGAGTCGGGCCTTCAGGACAATACGATCCTGATGTTCATGACCGACAACGGCACCGGGTTCGGCCAAGGGCTCTTCAACGCCGGCATGCGGGGCATCAAGGGCAGCGAGTACGACGGGGGCCACCGTGTGCCGCTGTTTTTCCACTGGCCCGCCGGCGACATGGCCGGCCCCCGTACAGTTGATGAATTGGCCGCGCACATCGATCTCGCGCCGACACTGCTGGACCTCGCCGGTGTGGAGGCGCGGGCCGCGCAACGGTTCGACGGCGTCTCGCTGCGCCTGCTGCTCGAGGGGCAGGATGCGGACTGGCCCGACCGATGGGTCATCGTCGATTCCCAGCGCATCCTGCATCCGGAGAAATGGAGGAAGAGCAGCGTCATGACCCGGCGCTGGCGGCTTGTCAACGGAACGGAACTGTATGACATGGAAACCGATCCGGGGCAGTCCCTGGATGTGGCGGGACAGCACCCGGAAGTCGTCGGCTCCCTGAGAACCGTCTACGAGCGCTGGTGGGATGATCTCGAACCCACGTTCGCCGACACGCCGCGAATCGTCATCGGCAGCGAGCGCCAATACATGACTCGACTGGTGACCCGGGAGTGTCTGTCGTCGGGCCTGCCGGCGTGGAGTCAAGCCGATGTACGGGTTGCCCGGCAGCGCGCGGTTGACGATTGCACATGGGCCGTGGACGTTGCGCGCGCGGGCGAATACATCGTGGAATTGCGGCGCTGGCCGCGGGAACTCAATCACCCCATACGCGGCAGCGTGCCGCCGGGGGAGCCCGTTCCAGGCGCTCCTACGCACCGGGACCCGCCCGGCACGGCGTACGCGGCGGTTCGCGCCACGCTCAACATCGGTTCCGATACCTACACGCGCCCGGTCGGCGAGCGCGACCGCGCTGTCCTCTTCGACGTGAGTATTCACCGGGGACCGACGGCCATCACGGCGACATTCGAAGACGAAGAAGGCAAGGTGCTGCCGTCGTATTACGTCTACGTGTATCCCCGCCAGGAGCTTGCGCCGTAGGAATGGGCCGTACCGGCAATTCGCCATCGCCGTCCCTTCGGGCGGCGCTCCAACTCGACGAGGAACCGTTGAACCGGTGCGATTACTCGCTGACCGGCATGCCCATCAGCGTCGGAACCCGTGGCGCAAACCCCCCAATCTGGTCGATATCGAGAGCGAGGCCCGCCTCGCTGAACTCTAACCTGATTGTGGCGACCCGCGGCGTCTCGGTATAGGCAAGGCGAAATGTGAACTCGTCCGCGCCGGTCCAGGCGCCGGCAGCCGCCATGCGGTGGCCTTCCCCCCGATCGTCGCCCAGCAACGAACCGACGGCGCCCGGAAACAGCCCGGTCCGGGCGGCCATCCAGGCCCCGGTACCGACGGCGATCTCGTGCTCGCCGGTCGGCGTCGCGATGACGACGATGGTCCGATCGTCCTGACTCCGCAAGGCCAGCGCGTCGATGTCGAGATCGTTTTCCTCGAATTGCCAGGAACGTCCCAGCCATTCCCGGTGTTCGGCCGCGACAGGATCACCGGCCGGTATGCTGATCGACAGGTTGTTCAATTGCTCCCGGAGACGTTCCACTTCAGCCGGATTGTCATCGAGCGGTTCATCCTGCATGGCCGGCAGCAAGCGGTCCCAGACGATGCCCATGATTTCCCCCATCTGCGAAGTACCGCTGGTGGTGGCGACGACGGCGTCCAGCTCGGGGAGGACAATGGCGAACTGGCCGCCGGCGCCGTCGCCCCGGTAGCCGTGGCGGCTGCGCCAGAACTGGTAGCCGTATCCCTGGTCCCAATCGTTTTCCGGATTGCTGCCGTTGGAGGTCTGCCGGGCGGTTGCCTGTGCCACCCACTCGGCGGGCAGCAGTTGTTCGCCTTCCCACTCGCCCTGTTGCAGATACAGTTGCCCGAAGCGGGCGATCGACTCGGTCGTGATGCTCAGCCCGAACCCGCCGTGCGCGACGCCCTGGGCATCCGTGCTCCAGGTTGCATCGACGATTTCGAGCGGATCCAGCAGCCGCGGACGCAGATAGTCCAGCAGGTTCTCCCCGGTGACCGTTTGGACAATCGCCGACAGCATGTACGAGGCGGGCGTGTTGTAGTTGAAGTGCGTGCCCGGCTTGTGGGCCACGGGAAGATTCAGAAAGGCTTCCGGGAGAGGCGACGTGGAGTCGAACGAAAACGCGCGCAGGTCCTCCCCGTGCTGGCCGGTCGACATGGACAGCAGGTCTCGAACGCGCATGGCCTCAAGCTGCCAGGTCGGTTCCTCCGGCACCGCGTCGGGGAAGAAGGAGATGACCTGGTCGTCGATACTCAAGTGTCCCTCGGCGACGGCAAGCCCAATGCCCGTCGATGCGAAACTCTTGCTCAGGGAGAACAGCGTGTGGATGAATTCGGGGCGGAAGGGCGCCCACCAGCCCTCGGCCACGACATGTCCGTGGCGCAGGACCATCAGGCCGTGCACGTCTTCGATCTCCGTGTCGAGCGCGGCGACGAAATCGGCGACCCCGGCGGAGTCAATGCCCTGTTGCTCCGGCGTACTGCGGGGCAGTTCGGCCGCTGTGGCGGACTGGAGGGCGAGGACCCACAGCGCAATAAAGGCAGGCAGCGCAACGAAAGCAGGCACTGTGGTCCAAGGGGTTCGGATTTTCATGATCATGTTTCGCACCTGTTCAGGTAAACGGGGATGTTCAATGTAATTTGGATAACGGTGGGGGAACCATCGGTCGGAACCGGAGCGTGTCGGAAGTATTTTTCCTCAGTCGATTGGCGGTGGGGGAGCGACACGAATGACCTCCCTTGCCTGAAGATTCTCCATCAGTTCGCGATGCATGGCCTCGACCCTGTCGCGATAGGCGGGGTCGTCTGCAAGGTTGACGGTCTCGTCGCGGTCGTTGAGATGCTCGTAGAGCATTCTCGCGGAGACCTCTCCCTGTTCGTCGAACCACTCGGTGAGAGCGAACTCCGGCGTCTTGATCGCCTCCGCGTTCATCCACCCCGTGAATACGGCAGACTTGCCCGGGGCCTGGGGATCGGTAAACGCCCTTGCAAAGCTCTCGCCGTGCAAGTCTGTCGTAACGTCCAGTTCCAGAAGATCCATCAGGGTCGGATAGATGTCGAGAAATTCGACCAGCGCCTGCGTGTGGCCCGCGGGCATTCCGGGCGCCTTCATGATGAGCAGTGAGCGAGTGGCGACATCGAACGTGGAGTGTTTCGACCAGAGCCCGTGCTCGCCGAGACTCCAACCGTGGTCGCCGAAGAGCGCGACAATGGTGCTCTCGGCAAAGCCGTTGTCTTCGAGTGCTTGCAGGATGCGGCCGATCAGTGCGTCCGAGTAGGAAACGCTGGCGTAGTAACCATGAATGACCTCGCGGGCGAGGGCGTCCGGCAGCGGTTCGGGCGAGGGCGGAATATTGTCGAAATAGCGCAGCTCACCCCATTGGTGCCAGGCCTCGGGAGGCGCGTTGAGGGGCAATCGATTCACCGCCGGAAGACTGATGTCCGCCTCGCCGTAGAGGTCCCAGTACCTCTGCGGCGCGGTGAAAGGCAAGTGCGGTTTGGGCAGCCCGACGGCGAGAAAGAAGGGTTCCCGCCGGCCGCGCTGTTCCTCGATGGTGCGCACCGCCCCCGCGGCGATCTGTCCGTTGAAGTAGGCATCGTCGGGAACGTCCGCCGCTTCGAAGGCGGGACCCAGTCCACCCTCTTCGACCGCCCGGGCATTTTCCGGGAGTTGGTAGTCACGGTTCCCGAGGCGCCGGCGCGCTTGTCCGTCCCTCATGGGATGCCACGGAGCTTCACTCCAGTATCCCGTCATGTCCTGGGGCGACTGACCCACTTTCCCGAGACTGTAGGTTCGATACCCCTGCGCCTTCAGGGCTCCGAACAATGGAATTGCCGGGGGTGTGTCCGCGTCCGTTCGAGCGTGAAGCGACGCAAATCCCATGGGAAACGGCCGCCTTCCGGTAAGCAGGCTCTCGCGGGATTGACCGCAAACCGGCACATTGGCGTAGGCGTTGTGAAACACCAGCCCCTGCTCGGCAAGGCGCTCCATGTTGGGTGCGTGAATCTGCGTGCGACCGTAGGACGGCAGTTCGGGGCGCAGATCGTCGACGATGAGAAATAGCACATTGGTCGATGGTTGAGCGCGTAAAGTCGCTGGCATTGCGAGAACGAGGGCCCACAACAGGACCGCCGATGCCCACATACCGTTACGCGATCGCCTTGCGTCCACTGTCATCGGGTTCCCCCTGTAATTTTGACAATCTTGTACCTGAATGCGATTGCCCGCAAGCGAGCCCGGTTCCGCCATCAGGTCGATATCCCCCCTTCGTCGACCGGGTAGCGCAAGCGCTTCCCTTGCTTCCTGTTTGGTGGCGGACGGCAGTGCCTAATTGATACTCTCCCGTTCCCTGATGTTCTCCATCAGCGCACGGTGCAAGGCCTCGACCGTGTCGCGGTATTCGGGCTCCTCTGCCAGGTTGATCGTCTCGTCGCGATCGTTGCGATGATCGTAGAGCATTCTCGCGGAGACCTCTCCCCGTTCGTCGAACCACTCGCTCAAAGCGAAATCGGGCGTCTTGATCGCTTCCGCGTCCAGCCAGCGCAGGTACACGGCGTCCTTGCCGGGAGCCTCCGGATTGGCGAGTACGTTCGCGAAGCTGCGGCCGTGCAGATTGGCCGCCACATCGAAACCCAACATTTCCATCAGGGTGGGATAGAGGTCGACGAATTCGACCAGCGCCTGCGTGTGGCCCGGCGCGACGCCCGGCGCCCTGACGATGAGCGGAGACCGCGTGGCGACGTCGAAGGTGGAGTGTTTCGCCCAAAGCCCGTGCTCGCCAAGACTCCAGCCATGATCGCTCAGGAAGACCACGATGGTGTTGTCGGAAAAGCCGTTTTCGTCAAGCGTCAGCAGGATGCGCCCGACAAGCGCGTCGATGTAGGAGACACTGGCGTAGTATCCATGAATCAGCGTACGGGCCAGAGCCTCGGACAATGGTTCGGGCGCCGGCGGCATGCCGTCGTAATGGCGCAGTTCACCCCAGTTGTGCCAGGCCTCGCTCGGTGCGTTGACGGGCAAGCCGCTCACTTCCGGAAGACTCATCTCCTCGGCGCGGTAGAGGTCCCAATACCGTTTCGGCGCGTTGAACGGCAGGTGCGGTTTGAGCAAACCCACCGCGAGGAAGAAGGGGTTTTCCCGATCGCTCAGCTCCTCGATCGCACTGATCGCGCGATTGGCGATCTGGCCGCTGAAGTAAGCGTCATCGGCGACCTCGGCGGATTCGAAGGGCGGACCCAATCCGCCGTCCTCGACCGCCTGAAGATTCTCCGGCAGCAGATAATCGCGGTACCCCATGCGCTGACGCGCTCTCGCCTCCGTCCAGGGATTCCACGGAGCACGGCTCCAATGACCGGCGGAGTCTTCGCTAAAGTGAGCCACCTTGCCGAGGCTCAGCGAGCGATATCCTTCCGCCTTGAGGGCTCCGAACACGGGAAGCGCCGCGGGCGTGTCCCGATCCATGCGCGCGGCATGGCCCACGAAACGAGTGGGCGTCGGCCGCAGTCCGGTCAACATGCTGCCGCGAGAGGCGCCGCACACCGGCACATTGGCGTAGGCGTTGTGAAACACCAGGCCCTGCTGCGCAAGGCGCTCGATGTTTGGAGCATGCACTTCGGTCCGGCCGTAGACGGGAAGTTCGGGGCGCAGGTCGTCGACGATCAGAAAGAGCACATTGCGCGGTGACTGGGCATGCATCGCCGAGGGCATCGCGAGAACCAGAGCCCAAAGAAGCGCCGCCCGGACCCGGCTCCCCGTCCGCAACCGATCCGCAAGCAAATTCATCGAAATCCCCGGTCTGAACATTTGACGCTTCCTGAACCCGGCGGGACCCTGTTTCCCGGGTTGTCCAACAATTGGTCAGTCATATTATTGCGGTGTTGGCTGGAAGCCACAATGAATACGTATGCAGTCCACAAGTTGCCGGGACACTTGGGCCTATAATTGATACGAGTCTACTTTGGCCAGGATATTCTGGGGGCGCAACGCCACAGAATCGCATTGGAGGAAGAAATGGCGCGGATCAAGATGTCGAAAGCAACGTGGATATCCAGGCGAAAAGAAATCCCGCTCAGATTCAGGGTGCTCTTGTTGGCCGTTGCCGGCGCGTTCAGCTTGAACGCGTGGGCGCAGGAAGAATCGGATTCGGCAGCCGCCCAGGGAGCCGGCATCGAAGAAATCGTGGTGACCGGTTTCCGGGGCAGCCTGATGGAGGCCATGCGCCTGAAGATGGAGTCGGAGCAGATCGTCGAAGCGATTTCCGCCGAGGAGCTTGGCAAGCTGCCGGACAACAGCGTCGCCGAGGCCCTGACCCGGCTACCCGGACTCGCAGGTGAAAGAGATCAGCAAACGGGCCGTCAACAGAACATCAGTATTCGCGGACTTTCGGGAAACTTCGCCACCGCGCTCCTGAACGGTCAGCAGCAGGTGAGCGCCTCGACTACGAGCCGCAGCGTGCAGTTCGACCAGTATCCTTCGGAGCTGTTGTCCAGCGTGGTGGTGTACAAGACGCCGAGCGCCTCGCTCTCGGGCCAGGGCCTTTCGGGCACGGTGGACATGCAGACCGTCCGGCCGCTTGACTTTGGCCAGCCCGCCATCGCGGGCAACGTGCGGTACGAGTGGAATGACAAGCCGGCCGCCAACCCGGATGGAGAGAGCCGGGGACAACGCTACACTATTTCCTATATCGACCAGTTCGACAACGAAAAGGTCGGTTTTGCCGTCGGATACGCCGGCGTCTCCGCGCCGACGCAGAGTGATTCGCTGCCCCTTTGGAACTGGGGCAACCCTGACATCGCCAATCAGAACGTCGGTCTGGTAACCCCGCCCCTGGCACTGAGGGGTTTCGCGTCGCAAGCCCTGTCCGTGGTGCTTGAGCGCGATAGCGTCATGGGGGTCCTGGAGTTCAGGCCGTCCGAACGAACGACCCATGTCCTGGATCTGTTTTACTCGCAATTCAAGGAACACAATGTAACGCGACTGGCCCAGACAGTATTCAACATTCACCGCCCCCCAAACCGCAATAAACCCGACACTCTCGGGCCGAATCCGGTAGTGGAGGACGGTCGGGTGGTCGGAGGAACTTACGAGAACCTGAAGCTGACCGTAGTCAATACGGATAGAGCTACGGATGCCAAACTGGGGGCGATTGCGTGGACCTCGGAATTCGAGCTGAACGATGCCTGGTCGGCAGAGATCAAGTTGAACACATCGGTCATTGACCATAGCCAGACGGAGATTCAATCAAGATCCGCTACAGGCCGCGGGCGCGAGGGGGCGAGGGATTCATTGACGTTCACGATAAACGATGTCGGGCTCCCCACATTCACCGGAGTGCTTGACTATACAGCGCCTGGTGTTTTGGTCCTGACAAACCCGGCGGGTAACACGGGGGGGGCCGCATCCCCCGGTGGAGCCGTCGGCTGGTACAACGTGCCGGCCACCGACGATGAAATCTCCCAGGTGCGCGCCGCCGCGCAGCGCACGCTCGATGTGGGTGGCCTGAGCGACATTCATTTCGGTGTGCAGTACGATCAACGCAGCAAGATCCGCGACCACAGCCAGGCGGCGTTCATCGTCATGGCCGATGGGATGCTGACTGCGCCGATCCAGGCGATCGGGGCTGTGCAATTGCCATGGGGTTTCCCCGCGATAGCGGCCTACGACGCAAGGGCCGTCTTTGACAGCGGCATCTACGAGCTGGAGAGAAACCTGGCCAGCGGTGTGTTGGCTAACAATTATTCCGTGGATGAGCAACTGCTCATGGCCTTCCTGGAGTTCGGAGTGGACTCCACGCTCTTCGATGTGCCGGTCACCGGCAATTTCGGCGTGCGGATCATCAACACCGACCAGAGTTCGACGGGGTCGAGACTCAGGAACGCCAACAACATTGTGAACAGGCGGCAGGGTCTCGTCAGCGAAGACTTCACCGACGGCGCCACCTACACCGACTACCTGCCGAGCATGAACCTGAACTTTGCGGTGGCCGAGGGCAAGGTGGTTCGCCTCGGCATCGCCAGGGCCCTTGCGCGTGCCCCCATTCACGATATGCGCGCCAGCCAGAGCATCAACTTCAATGCAAGCAGGGCAGAAAGTACCGATGTCTACATGTCGCCCTGGGGGGGCAATGGCGGGAATCCCCTGCTCAGGCCCTGGATCTCGAATCAGATCGACCTCTCTTACGAGCACTACTTCTCCGAAAGCCGCGGTTACTGGGCCGTGGCCGCGTATTACAAGGATCTCGAAACTTACATTTTCAATGACGAATTATTGGTGGATTTCTCAGGCTTTCCGGCCGACCCCGTTCCCGTTCTCAGCGAGGGCATTGTCAACAGGCCGCAAAACGGCATGGGTGGCGAGCTTTACGGCGTCGAATTCAGTCTGCAGATCCCCGGCGAGATGCTGACTCCGGCTTTGAGCGGCTTTGGCGCGGTCTTCAACGCATCCGCCACCGACAGCAGCATCATTGTCAACCCGAGCATCCCGGAGGCGCGCCTGCCGGGCCTGTCGGAAGAGGTGGTGAACACGACCCTCTACTACGAGCGCTTCGGATTCTCGGTCCGGGTCAGTTCCACATTTCGCTCCGACTTCATCGTCGCCGTTGGAGGCCTCGGCGGGATCAACAACCAGGCCACGGAGGCCGAGCAGATAGTGAGTGCGCAGGTCGGTTACAACTTCACTTCGGGCTCTCTGGCCGGATTGAACATTTTCCTCCAGGGCCAGAATCTGACCGACCGGATCAGACACCTCTATTTTGAGCGTGATCCGCGCCTTGCGAGCAGGTTTAGCCTGTACGGGCGCACTTTCCTGTTCGGCGCATCCTATAGGCTGTAGTGGGACGCCAACTTCGAGCCGCGGCGTTGGTCGCGGCTCTTTGGGCAGCGGCTTCTGGCAGCGCACAGGAGTTTGAAGGCGAACGTCTGCTGTCGCCCGGCGGCGGCGGCGCGGTCTGTCTGGCTCGGGCTGCCAACTAGGCGCCCGGCGAAAGATGCCGGATCACGATCCCATCGAGCAGGTCGTCATTGCCGGCGGCGGTACGGCCGGCTGGATGGCCGCCGCGCTGCTGGCCAAGACGATGGGGAATACCGTCAGGATTCGCCTGGTGGAATCGGCTGAGATCGGCATCGTGGGCGTCGGGGAGGCCACGATTCCACCGCTTCAGCATTTCAACCAGGCGCTGGGCCTGGACGAAAACGACCTGCTGCGCCGAACGCAGGGAACGTTCAAGCTGGGGATCCAGTTTCGCGGTTGGGGACGCCCCGGCGACTGCTATATGCACGCCTTCGGCGACATCGGCCGCGACCTCGGCATGGGAAACTTCCACCAGTATTGGCTGAGAGCATTACGTGAAGGCTATGCGGGGCGGCTCTGGGACTATTCGGTCAACGAAACGGCGGCGCTCGCCGACCGGTTCGATCGTGTCGACAAGTTGCCGGACAGCCCCCTGCAGGGCATCGTCCACGCGTTTCATTTCGACGCCGCGCTGTACGCCCGCTATCTCCGCGAATACAGCGAGCAGCGTGGCGTTATCCGTACCGAGGGCAGGATCGTGGACGTGCAGCGGCGCCCGGCCGACGGCTTCATCGAGGCGCTGGCGCTCGCCGACGGCGAGCGCGTGTCGGGCGACCTGTTCATCGACTGCACCGGGTTCCGCGGCCTTCTGATCGAGCAGGCGCTGGGCACGGGCTACGAGGACTGGACGCACTGGTTGCCATGCGACCGGGCCGTGGCGGTGGCCAGCGAGCCGGTGCGGCCGTTGGGATGCTTCACCCAGGCGACTGCCCGCGATGCCGGCTGGCAGTGGCGAATCCCCCTGCAGCATCGCATCGGCAACGGCCATGTCTATTGCAGCCGGTACATGAGCGACGACGAAGCCACCGCCGTCCTGCTCGACAATCTGGACGGCAAGCCGCTGGGCGAGCCGCGGGTGTTGAAATTCACCACGGGCAGGCGCAAGAAGTTCTGGAACAGGAATTGTGTCGCGCTGGGCCTGGCCGGCGGGTTCATGGAGCCGCTGGAGTCCACCAGCATCCACCTCATCCAGACGGGCATAAGCTGGCTGGTTCGGCTATTTCCGGACAGGCGCTTCGAGCAGGCCAACATCGACGAATACAACCGCCATTGCCTGTTCGACTTCGACCGAATCCGGGACTTTCTGATCCTGCATTACAAGGCGAACGAGCGGAGGGACTTGCCCTTCTGGCGCGATTGCCGGGATTCGCCTGTGCCGGAGCGGCTCAGGCATCGGCTGGCGTTGTTCGAGGCGGCCGGCGGTGTCTATCGCGAGTTGGGAGAACTGTTCACCGAGTCGGCCTGGTTGCAGGTCATGCTGGGCCAGAACATCATGCCGCGCGGTTACCATTCCATCGCCGACGGCATCGCCTCGCAGCAGCTCGAACAGTTTCTGAGCGACCTCAAGACCATCATTCGGGGTGCCGTGAACCGCATGCCTGGTCACGAGGAGTTTATACGGGCGCACTGCGCCGCCGCGCCGCAATAGATGGTCGGCGAGTCCTCCCGCTGGCGGTTAGGGGCGTGCGCAGGATCGCCACGGCCCGACTCGCCGTGAAGGACGGATGGAAAGCCCTTCTGGTTGCGATGCCGTTGGCTGTGTAAAGACGCTTGGCGGTGAAATCGGAATCGCTTTCCGTCATTTTTCTTATTTTTGACCCGGAGGGTGAAGAAAGACGGCAAATTTTGGCCTTTTAACTGCAAGATGCGATCCATATCCCTAAAATGACGGCAATATCCGCTACGGCGAAGCACCAATGTTCGAGCGATCACTCAACAAACCGCTGGAATCCGGCAAAAGCTTTCCGCCATCGACTCCATCGACCGGGACCGGTCGATAGGCCGTCCCACCCGGCTTTGCCGGACAGGAGGACCCGGATGACGTTCCAGAGCGACATCGCCCAGACATTCTTGGGTGCCGACGACCGGGACCGCGCGATGTATTTTGCCGGACGGCAGGACGAAATCGACGATTTCAACCGCGTCGTGGCTTATGCGGGGGACAAAGCCGCGGCACGGTTTCGAATCTACCAAGGCCCGCCAGGTTGTGGCAAAACGTCGCTGGCGAACCACTTGGCCGAAATCCGCGACGATATCCTGTTCGTCCCGTGTCACGAGGAGGACCTGGCCGATCAGGCGACGGTGCTCAAGGCGGTGCGCAGGGCGGCGATGGCCCGGAAGAGCGCCGCCTGGCGGGCCGGCGATACCGTCCTGGACTCGGTCGCCGAATACCTCAACACGCGCACGTTGAGTGAGGCCGTGACCGACGTCGTCGCCAAGACGATGGGTCGGGATGCACCCGTGGCGCTGCACTTGGACGAGGCGCACGGGCGCGCCCATTACGGAGCCCGATTGTTGCGCAACTTGCATACGGTGGGCCTGGGCGTGCCGTGCGTGGTGGTGCTGACGGGGCTGGGCCACACGCGGGACGTGATCGCCGGCTTGCCGGGTTTGACGCGCCCGGCCCGGGATGCCGTTCGCGACCTCGACCCTCTGAAGGAGGAGGAATGCGCCTGGTCCACCCGGATGATGCTCGACGCGTTGCGTTGCGAGGGCGGGGTCGGGGAGCGCGAAGCGATGGCCGGCCTTGCCGGCAAAATGGCGCATGGTTGGCCGCAACACCTGCACACGGCGCAACGGGCGCTGTGCGAAGAACTGGTGCGGGTGGACGGCCGGCTGGCCGACGTGGACATTCGGGCGGTGCGGGACCGTTCCGACGCCATGCGACACGAGTACTACGCCGCCCGGATGCACGACCATCCCCTTTTCGCTCTCGACGAGGCGGTGACCCAAGCCATTTTGATGCGGGTGGACCGCACCCGGCCCACCAGCCTGGTTCACTTGGACCGGCTCTGCACCGAAGTCACGGACCGGCACGCGCCCGGCTCGCCGCTGTTCGCGGAGTATCCGCCCCCGGCCTTTGCCCGCGCGTTGGTCGAGAAGGGGCTGGTGCGCAAACACCCCGACGGATTCGCGCTTTCCATCCCAACGATGGCTCAATGGGCGCGGTCCAAGGAGGACGGTCCGCCATCGAGTCAATCGGCCGGGACCGGCCGCTGAGCCGTCCCATCAAGCGCTTTCATTCTCCGTTTTCGACTATGGCCATTCAGTGCAGAACACCATGATGGTGAGCAAGTGACGCAGTCCAAACAAAGACCGCTGCTGGGCTTCTGGCAGATCTGGAACATGTGTTTCGGGTTCCTGGGCATCCAGTTCGGGTTCGCGCTGCAGAACGCCAACGCCAGCCGGATCTTCCAGACCCTGGGGGCGGACATGGACACGCTGCCGTTGCTCTGGGTGGCGGCGCCGTTGACGGGGCTGGTGGTGCAACCCATCGTCGGCTACATGAGCGACCGTACCTGGAATTTTCTGGGCCGCAGGCGCCCGTACTTTTTCTTCGGCGCCATCTTTACGACTCTGGCGTTGGTGGTGATGCCCAATTCCCCGTCGTTGTGGGTGGCGGCCGGGACGCTGTGGATTCTGGATGCGTCCATCAACATCACCATGGAACCGTTCCGGGCGTTCGTGGGCGACAACCTGGCGCCAGGCCAGCGCTCCACCGGCTATGTCATGCAAAGCTTCTTCATCGCGCTCGGCGCGGTGGTGGCGTCGGCATTGCCGTGGATGATGAGCAACTGGTTGGGGATCGCCAATATTGCGCCCGCCGGCGAAATTCCCGATTCCGTGCGCTATTCCTTCTATTTCGGCGCCGTTGTCCTGTTCGGGGCGGTCATGTGGACGGTCGTCCGTTCGCGGGAATACGGCCCGGAAGAACTGGCGGCTTTCGAGGACCCTGCGGGAGACCCCGCGGCACGGAACCGGGACCGGGGCGGGGCGACGGTTTTCCGTCCGAAGCATGCGCTGGCATGGCTCGGGGTGGGCGTTGCCGGGCTGGCTCTGGCGGCAATCATGGGCGCGGACCCGCCCATCTACCTGCTCGCGGCAGGTGTCGCCGTTTTCGGCCTGCTGCAGTGGCTTGCCATCGACATGCAGCGGCGCGGGCGCGTGGAGAACCTCTACTTCGACATGTGCCGCAATCTGGTGGAAATGCCGGAGACGATGAAACGCCTGGCGTGGGTGCAATTTTTTTCGTGGTTTGCGCTGTTCGCCATGTGGATCTACTCCACGCCGGGGGTAACCGCCTATCACTACGGCACGGAGGATGTCACTTCCCTGCTCTACAACCAGGGTGCCGATTGGGTGGCCGTTCTGTTCGCGAGCTACAACGTGGTCGCCGTCGTCGCCGCGATGTCCATTCCCCTGTTCATCCGCTGGATGGGACTGTTCCGGTCGCATCAGTTCAATCTGTTGCTCGGCGCGCTCGGGCTGGCGTCGTTCCCGGTCATCAGGGACCCCGCCTGGCTGCTTGTTTCCATGGTGGGCGTCGGCTTTGCGTGGGCGTCCATCGTGTCGATTCCCTATGCCATCCTCGCCAACGCCATACCGGCCGCGCGGATGGGCATCTTCATGGGCATATTCAATTTCTTCATCGTCATTCCGCAGTTGCTCGCCGCGGCGGTGCTCGGCGTCATCGTCGAGCACCTGTTCGGCGGGCGGCCGATCTACGCTCTGCCGCTGGCGGGCCTTTCCATGCTGGCCGCTGCCGTCGCCGTGCGGTTCGTGGAGCGGCAGCCAAATCCTTGATTGCGTAACACGGGTGAACCCAATGATCCAAAAATCACGAAATTTCACAACTTTTGCCCGCAAGATCGCGTCCGTTCTCGGAATAATGGCGATCACATCGTTTATCGCGGATGCAGGCGCACAGACCGGAACCTTCCGGAACCCGATCCTGCGCGGCGGCTATCCGGATCCGTCCATTACCCGCGTGGGCGACGACTACTACATCGTCAATTCCACCTTTGAATACTTTCCCGGCCTCCCGGTACACCACAGCACCGACCTGGTGAATTGGGAGTTGGCGGGTTACGGCATTCATGACCCCGATCTCTACCGGGATGAGGTCAATCTCGTGGATGTGCAGTCCGACGGCGGTATTCACGCTCCGTCCATCCGCTGGCACGACGGGCTCTTCTACATCATCACCACGAATGTCTATAACCCGGGGGACGGCCAGCCCACGCGGATGGTGAACTTCATCATCACCGCCGATGACGTGGCCGGCCCCTGGTCCGAACCCCACGTCATCGAGGGTGCGCCGGGAATCGATCCGGACATATTTTTCGACGATGACGGCAGGGTCTGGTACGTGGGCAATCACGGTCCCCCGGACCCGGAGTTCAACGGTCAGGGGGAAATCTGGTTGCAGGAGCTCGACCCGGACAATTGGGAGCTTGTGGGCGAACGGTACTTTCTGTGGCGGGGCGCGTGCGACGGCACCTGGGCCGAAGGACCGCACATCTACAAGCGCGACGGGCGCTACTATCTGCTGATCGCCGAAGGCGGCACCAGCTACAACCATGCGGTCATGATCGCGGTCAGCGACGAAATCACCGGGCCGTACCTCTCCAACGATCGCAATCCCATCCTGACGACGCGCAATCTTTCCTACAGCAACTGGGTGCACAGCACCGGGCACGCGGACATGGTGGAACTGCCCGACGGTCGCTGGTACATGGTGGCGCTTGGCAAGCGCAACGACGGACAGGGCGACTCCAACATGGGGCGTGAATCCCACCTGGTCCCGGTCGCCTGGGAGCGCGAGCCGTTCGAGTGGAAGGAGGTCAAGTACGAGTGGCCGGTCGTGGCGCCCGAGACGGGCCGCGTCGAAAGGGTGACGCCGCTGCCTTTCGAAGACGCGGCGCAGCACCGTAACGATGCATTCACCGACGATTTCGACACCGGGACGCTCGATCTGCAATGGAATTTCCGGCGCGTGCCGATGCCCGGCATCTACTCGCTGGACGAGCGGCCGGGGTACCTGCGCCTTTACGCCCATCCCAACGTGATGGCCAATCGCGGCCGGGCCGCGCTGATGGGCGTGCGCCAGCAGGAGAGCGATTTCGAATACAGCGCGAGGATGGCTTTCGCTCCCGGCCAGGACAACGTCGAGGCTGGCGTCAGCCTGTTCCAGAAGGACAATAACTACCTGAACTTCACCGTGGTCAGGCGCGGTGAGGAGAATGTCCTGCGGCTGGTGCTGGCGGAAGCCGGGGTTCAGCCGCGCACCGTCGAGGAGCGCGTGCTGGGTGAATACGATGGCGAGATCGTCTTCCGGGTGGTTTCCAGGGACAGCCTGTATCGGTACGAATATTCCCTGGACCGGGGCAACAGCTTCACCGGGTTCGCCGAAACCGACGCCGCCCGGTTGTTGAGCCGGGTTTATACCGGCGCCTATCTCGGGGTGTACAGTAGCGGCAACGGCGAAGACTCGGGGGAGCATGCCGACTTTGACTGGGTGCGATACAAGGGCTACGAGAGGCTTTAGGCGATGAGCAGGAATCCCATGATCCGGACGCCTCGCCGGTCTCGGTGCGACGCGGGGATTTCGCCTCGGGATGCCGGGGCGCTAGTGCTGCGGGGCTTGCGCCATGGGTTGCTGGCGCTTGCCGCGGTCATGGCGACCGCCTGGACCCCGACGACAGGATTCGGGCAGGAATCCGGCAGCGCACCGCCCAATATCGTATTCATCATCACCGATGACATGAGCTGGGCGCACATGGGCGCCTACGGCAGCGATGAGGTCGATACGCCCAATCTCGACCGGCTGGCCGGAGAGGGCGTGATATTCGACCATGCCTTTGTCAGTACGCCTTCGTGCACGCCGTCGCGAGCGTCCATCCTCACGGGCAGGAACGGCTTCGAACTGGAAGAGGGCGCCTCGCTGTGGGGTTACCTGCCGGCCAGGTTCCCCACCTACACGGAGTTGCTGGCCGAGCGCGGCTATCGGGTCGGCGCCACCGGCAAGGGTTGGGCGCCGGGATTTCTGATCGACCGGGAGGTGAACCCCGCCGGGCAGCCCTACAACCAGATCAGGAGCAGGCCCCACGCCGACTTGTTCGACCGCGTGCAGATGTCGGACATCGACTACGCCGCCAATTTCGAGGCGTTCCTGGATGCCACGGACGAAAACCGGCCGTTTTCGTTCTGGATGGGCACTTACGAGCCGCACCGCGGGTACACGCCCGGCGTTGCGGCGGCCAAGGGCAAGGATCCGGCGGCGGTGACGGTGCCGGCTTTCATGCCCGACGTCCCGACGGTGCGGGAAGACATCAACGAGTACTATGCCGAGATCGAACATGTCGACATGCAGGTCGGACGATTGATGGAGGTCCTGGATCGGCGCGGTTTGCTGGACAACACGGTTGTCGTTTTCACCTCCGACAACGGCATGCCGTTTCCGCGCGCCAAGGCGACGCTCTACGACTACGGCACGCACATGCCGCTGGTCGTATGGTGGGGCGACAACATCGACGGTGGGCGCAGAGTCGACGAACTGGTCAGCCATACCGACATCGCGCCGACGCTGCTTGAAATCGCCGGTGTCGATGCGCCGTCGCAGATGTCGGGGCAGAGCCTGCTCCCGTTGCTGACCGGTGACGACCCGGGTCGCTTCGCCCGCGATGCGGTCTACATGTACCGGGAGCGGCACGGTTTCTATGCGGGTTCACGCGGGTTCTCCACTCCGTCGAGGGCCATACGGACCGAAGACTATCTGTTGATCTGGAACGCGCGTCCGGAAGCGATTCCGCTGGACGTGGACGGCGGGCCCGCCAAGTCGTTCATGGAGGAGAACGGGGAGAGCTATCCGGAGTTGTACGCGCTCAGTTTCGAGCCGCGCGACGAATTCGAGCTCTACGATATCCGCGCCGATGCCTTTCAGATGCGCAATCTTGCGGCGGACGAGCAGCATGCCGAGACGTTTGAGCGACTCAGCTCGCAACTCTTCGGCTACCTCGAGTCCCGTCAGGACCCGCGCATGCTGGGAGACGCGGCAAGTCTTGTCTACGCCCCTTATTTCGGCGTCGTTTTCACGCCGGGTTTGCTGCAGTGGTCCCCGGAACAGCAAGGGCAGGACCTGACGTTCGACGAACGCCGCGACCTGTTGCGCAAGGCGTACTCGGCGCTCGGCGAAATCGAGTTCTTTCAACGAATGATTGCCGGACAGGCCGGGAGGTTGTAATGGCGATTCACACGATAGAAAGGTGTTCCCCGCGGCATTGCGGCGGCGCGGGCTTGATCGTCCGGTGCGGCGATGGCGCGCCCGGCGTATCCGCGCGGCAGGACGGCGGAGTGGCCGGGCATGTCGCCGGGTCCGGTGCGGCGCGGGGCTCTTGCCTCGGGCTGCTGGTCGCCGGAGTCCTCTCGGGCCTGTTGATCGTCTCCGGTTGCACGGAAACGGCGGATCCGGCGGATCCGGGGATGCCCGGAGCGGAATCGGCGGATTCGGTGGATACGGGGCTGCCGGGTGCGGAAACGGCGGATTCGTTTGATGCGCCACCGCCAAACTTCGTCGTCCTGTTCGCGGACGACCTGGGTTACGGCGACCTGGGCAGTTACGGGCATCCCACCATAAAGACGCCCCACCTGGACCGGATGGCCCGGGAAGGCCTCAGGCTCACGCAGTTCTACGTCGCCGCGCCGCTGTGCACGCCGAGTCGGGCGGCCCTGATGACGGGCCGGCTACCGATTCGAAACGGGATGACGGGGCGCCGCGGCGTCTTGTTCCCGGATTCCGCGGGCGGCTTGCCGGCGGAGGAGACCACGATCGCCGAGGCGCTCAAGGCCCACGGCTATGCCACCGCCACGGTGGGCAAGTGGCATCTGGGCCACTTGCCGCAATATCTGCCGACGGCGCACGGGTTTGACGAGTACTTCGGTCTGCCCTATTCCAATGACATGCGCCCCGAGAACAATTGGGCCTATGCCAGCGAGAATTTTCCGATTCTGCCGTTAATGGAAGGAACGGAAGTGATCGAGCGAATAGTCGACCAGAGCCTGCTCACCGAACGCTACACGCAGCGGGCGATCGAGTTCATCGAGGCGAACCGTTCGCAGCCCTTCTTTCTCTATCTGCCCTACACGGCGCCGCATACGCCGCTGATGGTCACCCCGGAACGGGCCGGCACCAGCAAGCGGGGCCTGTACGGCGACGTGGTCGAGGAAATCGACTGGAGCGTGGGAGAAATCGTCGCGGCGCTGCAGCGTCTCGGGCTGGCCGAGGATACCCTGGTCATCTTCACCAGCGACAACGGCCCCTGGGGCTGGGCCGGACTCGACGGAGGGTCGGCCGGCCTGCTGCGTGGCAAGAAGGGCAGCCCGTGGGAGGGCGGGTACCGGGTGCCCGCCATCGTCTGGATGCCCGGCACGGTGCCGGCCAACGTCTCGTCGGATGTTCTCGGGACTACGATGGATCTGTTCCCGACCTTCCTGAACATGGCCGGTGGCGAGGCAGGCAATTACCCGAATCTGGACGGGATCGATATCACGGCGAGTTTGCTGGAGCTACGCCCCGTGCGCGAGCGGGTCATCTACTACCGGCAGGACGACTTTGTGGCGTACCGGCACGGCGCCTGGAAGCTCTTCGTCAACGATCCGAATCCCTGGTCCGATGAGATTCAGGACAGCGACCTGCCGCTGCTCTACAACCTGGAGATCGACCCGTCCGAAGCGTTCAATGTCGCGGAGGAAAACCCTGAAGTAGTTGCGCGGATCGCCGCACTTGCCGCCGCCCACGAGGATTCTGTCGAAAGCGTCCCTACCCAACTCACCGCAATATTGCCCGAATTCCAGGAAGAATATGATCGCTATCACAACAGTCGGTAGCTGAATTCGATTCGGCGGGACCGCAAATCGCGTTGAAAGACTCGGAAAATGGATATGGAACGGCCCTGGCGCCTGGGATATGCTTGATTCTTGGTCGGGCGCGAACGGTGCAGTTCGACGGGACTTGGAGCAACGGATTATGCGTAACTTGATGGCTTCAACCCTATTCCTGCCACTGTCTCTTGCTGGAGGGGCAGGAGCCCAGGAGTTTTCCGGCGAGGTGACTCCCGCCCATCACCAACTGCAATTCCAGGCTGAGGACACCCTGGATTGGCAGGAGCTGCTGGGAAAACTCGATTCCGACTTTGACATCGCGATCAAGGTAAACAACTCGTCGCCAGAGTTGTCGGTACATTTGGAGAGGGAGACGGAGAGCGACGGCCACGGTTTTCTGGGCTTGAAATGGCAACATCGCCACGCTGTCAGCCTCGAACTCATTGACTTGGGAGAAAATTATTTCCTCATAGCGAATGCTACCGGGCAAGTGCATTCGAAAGCTCCCCTTGGGCGCTGGCGCCTTGAGGAAGAAGGCTCGCTTTCGGAGTTTCAATTTTACTCCGGTCCCGCGGTCGGCTCCTTGGTCGCCAATGTCGAGATCAAGGCGGGCCTGTTATAGGGCGGGACGCCGCAACGCGGTGATGCCTTCCGATACGAAAACCGGTGGTCATCTCGCATTGATTGCCGCCTACGCGACGGTGGGCATTCCTACCTTGGCGGTCGGCGGCGTGCTGTCCGGTGCCATCCATGTTCAAGACGTGGAACCTCTGCTCAAGGCGGTGTGGCTGATTGTTGGCCCCATTGCGGGGCTTGTGTTCGGGTATTACTTCAGCGCCATCCGACAGTGAGGAAACCTTGCCGAAACAGCTCGCCGAACTCGACGGTACCGAGGAAGGGATTCCGACGCGATAGCGACTGAAACTGTAGGGGATTGGACGTACACTGGCCTGCAGACAGCGTTGACGGGCAGAATAAACGGGTGCTTCCTATGAGTGAACGACAACATGTACGCGCTGGACGGCTTGCCGTGCCGGTCCCCGTCTTGGCGACTCTGGCGGTTCTCATCTCCCTGCAGGCGCCGGGTCCCGCCTGGGGGCAGTCTCCGGATGTCCCCGACCGCCCCAACATCCTCTGGCTCGTTGCCGAGGACATGAGCCCCTACCTCGGCTCGTTCGGGGATTCCACCGTATCGACGCCCAACCTCGATCGCCTCGCGGCCGAGGGGGTGCGCTACACGAACGTGTTTTCGGTCTCCGGCGTTTGCTCCCCGAGCCGGGCCGCGCTGGCCACGGGGATGTATCCCACCAGCATCGGCGCGCATCACATGCGCACCACTTACCAGCAGCCCGAAGCCAGGGAGATGGGACTGATCAACTATGAGGTCGTGCCCCCGCCGCATGTCAGGATGGTCAGCGAGATCATGCGCGAGCACGGTTATTACGCCTCGAACAATTCCAAGGAGGATTACCAGTTTCATCCATCGGTAGTGGCCTGGGACGAGACGAGCCTGTTCGCCCACTGGCGCAACCGTCCCGAGGGGCAGCCGTTCTACGCCGTGTTCAATTTCGGTGGGACCCACGAGAGTCAGATATGGAATCCCGCGACAGTCTGGAACCTCCGCTACGGTCGGGAGGTGTTTCCACCGGACCGGAACGTGGAGCCGGTCTGGACACAGCATCCTCCGGGCGAAACAAAGGAGTTGTACATTCCGGCAGATCTTGAGGTACCCATCCCTCCTTACCTGCCGGAAACGCCCGTGGTCATCAGGGATGTCCGCCAGATGTACTCCAATATAGTAGAGATGGACGGGTACGTCGGGGTCGTGCTCGGTCAGCTCGAAGAGGATGGCCTGCTCGACGACACCATCGTCGTGTGGTACACCGACCACGGCGGCCCGCTGCCGCGGCAAAAGCGGTTGCTCTACGACTCGGGCCTGCACGTGCCCCTCATCATCCGGTATCCGGACCAGCGCCGCGCGGGCGAGGTGGACGACCGGCTGGTCAGCTTTGTCGATTTTGCGCCGACGCTGCTGTCCCAGGCGGGCATCCCGGCGCCCGATTACATGCAGGGCAGGGCGTTCGACGGTGAATTCGCGGCAGAAGGCGAACGGTCCTACATCTTCGCCGCGGCCGACCGCTTCGACGGCCACTACGACACGATCCGGGCGGCGCGGGACAAGCGATACAAGTATCTCAGGAATTTTCGGCCCGAGCGCGGTTACTACCTGCCCCTGGATTATCGGGAAATGATGGCGACCATGCAGGAGCTGCTGAGGCTGCGGGATGCCGGGGAACTTAACGAAATCCAGTCCCAGTGGTTTCGCTCTTCCAAACCCGAAGAGGAATTGTTCGACACCTGGAACGACCCGCACGAGTTGAACAACCTGGCCGAAGACCCGGCCCATGCGGGGCGACTGGCCGAATTCCGGCGGGCTCTGGACGAGTGGATGAACGACACCGGCGACATGGGCTTCATACCCGAGACGGATTTGATCGAGCAGTTCTGGCCCGGACAGCAGCAACCGGGCACTGCCGCTCCGGAGGTCGAAAGCGACGGCGCGGAAGTGACGATCTCAAGCGCCACGGAAGGCGCCTCCATCGGATATCGGCGCCAGGACGAAGCCGTGCCCTGGATAGCCTGGAATCTGTACTCGGGACCACTACGGCTCGAGCCGGGCGAGCGAATCGAAATCGTGGCCCATCGCCTCGGCTACGCCCCCAGCGAGACAGTGACCTACGCGCATCGTTGAGCGCCCGCACCGCTGTGTTGTTTGCGAGCGACATGCGGATGCATGCGAATGCAAGGATGAATACGTATGCAGGTTATTCGTTGACAGGACTCTTGAGCCTATAATTCTGCGGTTGCCTCATCACGGCATAACATCGGGAGTGCAAAATGGCGCGAAGCAAGAGGTCAATGACACGAAAAACGTCCTGGCGGGAGGATTCCCCGCTGAGGTTCAGGCCGCTTTCACTGGCAGTGGCAACCGCCGTGGGCTCGATGGCGGGGCACGTCATGGCGCAGGAATCCGAGGACGCGGAAGCGGAAGCGGCCGGGGACGAGCAGGTCATTGAAGAGGTCGTCGTAACCGGCTTCCGACAGAGCCTTCAGAACGCCATGGAACTCAAGCGCGATTCCGACCTGATCGTCGAGGCGATCTCCGCCGAAGACATCGGCAAGCTCCCCGACAACAGTATCGCGGAGGCGTTGACGCGACTGACCGGTCTGGCCGGGCAGCGTCTGAACGGTCGCCAGCAGTACATCAGCATTCGTGGATTGTCCCCGGACTTCTCAACCGCGCTGCTGAATGGACGCCAGCAGGTCAGTTCCGGGGACAACCGCGGTGTCGAATTCGACCAGTATCCCTCCGAGTTGCTCAGCGGCGTTGTGGTCTACAAGACGCCCGGAGCGGCGCTGACCGGGCAGGGTCTGGCCGGTACGGTGGATATGCGTACCATCAGCCCGCTGGAATACGGTCAGCGTACCTTTGCGGCGAATGTACGCAACGAATGGAACTCGGTCAGTACACTCAACCATGACGCTGACGACAGCGGCCTGCGGTACAGTCTGTCGTACATCGACCAGCTCGGTGACGGAAACGTGGGCCTGGCGATTGGATATTCTCACATTGCCTCGCCAAGCCAACGGCAGGTCATCGATTTCTGGAACTATCGCAATTATGAGCCTGTTGGCGGTGCCCGGCTTGTTGAAGGATTCAACGCCAAGGCGCAGTCGGGAGAGCTAGAACGCGATGGTGTCATGGCCGTAATGGAGTTTCAGCCCAATGACCGCGTTTCGTCCACTGTCGATGTCTATCGGTCGAGATTCAATGAACTGGCGGTGTCGCGACAGTACTCGGCGCCGCTGTATCCACCGTGGAACAATACAACGCTCACTGACACCGAGGTCAACGACGGACTCGTTACCAGTGGCACATACGGTGGCGTCAAGGCCGTATTGGGCAACAACCTTGAAGGTCGCGCAGCCGACCTGTGGGCCGCGGGCTGGAATCTCGAGTGGGACGTCGGCGACTCGTGGGCGGCTACGTTCGATATCAGCCACTCGGCGATTGATCGTGAGGATACAAATCTTGCGTTAAACAGCGGGACCGGTCCGAACGGCCAGGGCGCCCTCGACACGCTCGATTTCAATCTGGGCGCGCATGCTCCGAGCTTCTCCTCAGCCCTCGACTACAGTTCTCCCGGTGCGACCGTACTCACCAGCCCCAAGGGTTGGGGACATCCGGCTGTTAACGGCGGCCAGGTGGGTTACGACAATCGTCCGTCGATCGACGACGAGTTGACCCAGATCAGGCTGAGCGCCGAGCGCTACATGGACGGTCCGATCAGCAGCATCGACTTCGGCGTGCAGTTTGACAGCCGTACCAAGTCAAGAGTGAACAGCGATCAGGGTTTCGTGAGTCTGGCCTCCGGCGAACTCAGCGAGAGTTTCACCCCTACGGGTTCGGTTCACGTCGCGTTCGGTCTCCCGGCCATCGCGACCGTCGATCCTGCTGCCCTGTTCGACCGGGGGGGGGTGTATGACCGTGTAGACCACTTCGGTGGCGGCGTGCACGCCAATGACTGGTCGGTGGACGAAGATGTCTCGTTGGCCTATGCGCAATTCAACGTCGACACGATTGTCGGTAATACTCCGCTGACCGGAAATTTTGGCCTCCAGGTCGTTCGCACGGACCAGAGTTCGGTCGGCACGGCCGGACTCGGAGGGTGGCCTCCACCGGCCTCTCTGGAAGAAGCTACCTCTCTGCGGCAGGTTTCGGAAGGCACAAGCTACACTGATGTTCTGCCGAGCCTCAATCTTAACTTCCTGGTCGCGGACGGCCAGTTTGTTCGGCTCGGTGCGGCGCGCACGCTGGCCCGGGCCCGGATGGACGAAATGCGGGCTGGTCGGCGCGTCCAGTTTCGACCATGGTTGGCCAGTTCAACGGATGTGAGCAACTCAGCGTGGGTCTCCGACGGCGGCAACCCAGAGCTCAAGCCGTGGATAGCCGACTCCATCGACTTGTCCTACGAGCTGTATTTCCCGGATGGGATGGGATACTTCGCTGTTGCGGGATTCTACAAGGAGCTCAAGACGTACATTTACGACGAGAGCATCCCTCTCGATTTCTCGGACTACCCGACCGGCGGCGTGACGCCCGCACTTTATACTGGGCTGTTCACCCGCCCGGTGAATGGCGATGGCGGGGAGCTTTCGGGTTTTGAACTCTCCTTGCAGGTGAGTGGTGATCTGGTGTCCCCCGCACTTTCGGCGTTTGGGGCGGTACTCAACGCGTCGTTCACCGACAGCGAGATCGAGCGCGGTACGGGTGATCCTTCCACGCCGTTACCGGGGCTGTCCGAAAATGTCAGAAACCTGACCCTGTTTTACGAACAGGGCGGATTTTCCGCGCGAGTCAGTCACAACTACCGGTCGGACTTCCTGGGCGAAGTACAGGGATTCGGAGCGGGACGGACGTTGCGTTTCATCAGCGAGGAAAACCTGGTAGACGCCCAGTTGAGCTACAGTTTCGAAGGCGGACAATTGGACGGTCTTACGCTGTACCTGCAGGGAACCAACCTTACCGACGAACCCTTCAGCGGTTTCCTGAACAACGACCCGCGACAGGTCAAGGACTGGCAGGAGTTCGGATCGACGTATTTCTTTGGCGGGTCCTACCGGTACTGATCGCGTCTCTTTGTCGAGCGGCCCGCCGTTGCGTTTTGCGCAGCGGCGGGCCGTCGCATTTACTGCTTCGCCGTCTCTTGCGCCATCCATCCGTGCGTGAGTACACTGAGTCTACGCGACCGCCACTTTGGCCTGAGTTCGACACTTCCTCATACATGATCGGTGCCCGGCCGCATCCGGGGAACGGGAAATCAAGGGCTTGCGTGCGTTTTGGAGCGATTTCGACTGGATACAGGCGCCGAACAGATAGATACATGGCATGATCCTTTAGATATTCCACGTTCGCGCATGCGCCGGTATAATTGGATACATGTACCTGCGCCAGTCCAGCCAGAAACGCGCCGACGGCTCCAAGCTGCGCCACCTGCAAATCGCCGAAAACGTCTGGGACCCGGTCAAGAAGCGCTCCCGGGTGCGCATCCTGTACAACTGCGGGCGCGCGGACGACCCCAAGGCCACCGAGCGGCTGCGGCGCCTGGCGCGCAGCATCCTGAAGCGCTGCTCGCCGGAGGGGCTGGCGGCGGCCGACACGGGGTTGAGGGTCGTGGATGCCTGGCCGTACGGGGACGTGCACGCGCTGGAGGCGTTGTGGCGGCGGGTGGGCTTGCCGGAGCTGATCGGGGAGTCGGTCGACGCGCGCAAGTTCGAGTTTTCCGTGGAGCGGGCGTTGTTCGCGCTGGTGGCCAACCGCGTGCTGGCGCCGTCGTCAAAGCGGCAATGCCGGGACCGGTGGCTGGCCGAGGACGTTCGAATCGAGGGCTGCCAGGGGCTGGCATTGCAGCACCTGTACCGGGCCATGGACGTGCTTGTCGAGCACAAGGAGGCGTTGGAGCAAGGGCTGTACCACCGGCTGGCGGACTTGTTGAACCTGGACGTGGAGGTCCTGTTTTACGACACGACCTCGCTTCACTTCGAGGTCGCCGATGAGGATCCCGACGATCCGGACGGTGGGGCCTCGGGGCTGCGCAAGCGGGGTCATTCGAAGAACGGCCGAGGCGACGCGCCGCAGGTGCTGGTGGGGTTGGCGGTGACGCGGGAGGGTTTTCCGGTGCGTCACTGGGTGTTTCCCGGCAACACGGTGGACGTGAACACGGTGCAACGGGTGAAGGCGGACCTGCGGGGCTGGCGGTTGAACCGGTGCGTGTTCGTGGGCGACGCCGGGATGGTGTCGGCGGAGAATCTTCGCGCGCTGGCCCGGGGCGGCGGGCGTTACATCGTGTGCATGCCGGCGCACCGGGGTTCGGAGGTGGACAAGGAGGTCATCGGGCGCCGCGGGCGCTACCGCGAGGTGGCGCCGAACCTCAAGGTCAAGGAGGTCGTCGTCGGCGACGGGGAGCGCCGTCGCCGTTACGCGGTGTGCTTCAACCCCCGGGAGGCCGAACGCCAGCGCTCGCATCGCCAGGAAGTGCTGGCGCGGTTGGAGGCCGAACTGGCCACGCTATCGGGCCTCGCCGACGGAGAACAGCACCGCAAGCGGGTCTGCGAATTGCGCGCCAGCGCCCGCTACGGGCGGTACCTGCGCCTGACCCGGGGCGGGCGCCCGCGCATCGACCGGGCCAAGGTCAAGGCGGTCGGGCGGCGCGACGGCAAGTTCGTCGTGCACGGCAACGACGACACGCTGAGCGCCGAGGATCTGGCGCTGGGCTACAAGCAACTGTACCGCGTGGAGCAATCCTGGCGGCAACTGAAGAGCGAGCCGCGGTTGCGCCCGGTGCACCATCGGGTGGCGCGGCGCATCCACGCCCACATCGCGCTGGCGGTCATGGGCCTGTTGCTGGAACGCCTGGCCGAGCACGCCTGCGGGGACACCTGGCGCAACATCCGCGACGATCTCAAGCAAATCAAACTTGTCCGATTGTCGGGGCCGAACGGCGACCTCTTGCAGGTCACCGAACCCCGTCCGAACGCGTTCAAGCGACTGAAATCCTTACAAATAAAGCCTCCGCCGCCGATCTTGGACCTGGGCTGAACGCCTAGTGACATGGGTGTTTCCGGCAACGCCCGCAAGCCCTTGTTTTGTCTACGAAAAACGGAATCCTGTATCTATGAACTGTCGAACCCAAGTCTGGAACTGGTCACATAATAGTTAGCTCAGAAACCGGACGATTCCCAACGTGATGGCAGCGTTCGCGCCGATAATGCCAAAGGCGACTCGGTACAGATCCGCCCTGAGCCCGGCAAGGTCCGCCTTAGCGGCCAAGTGCTCGGATTCTAGCTTACCTACCGTGCGAGGGAACGCTTCGGCTTGGTCCGAGTTGAATCCCGCAGCCTGCAATTCCTTCGCTGCGGCCAATGTGTCGATCGTAGTCATGCGGCTTAAATTTGCTGCCAACCTGTCCAAGGATTGGGATCCACCTCTAACCGGTGGCGCGGCTTACGAGTCTGCCGACAATTGCGGTGGCTTTCTCGTGAAGTACAAGTCCCTCTTGAAGCACTACTACAAGGATGAAGACGAAAGGTAGGAAGTCGAAGCCGCTCGGGTTCTCTAAAGTGAGATTAATCGCCGGGAGGAGGGGGGCGATGGCGATGAGTGAGAACGCGATGCCAGCGATGAGTTGCTCGGAGAGCGGCGGCGCGTCGGCACTACGAAGGAACTTGGCATGGTAGCGGACCAGAATACCCACGTAGTAGACGGTGAACGGGCACGCGTAGGTCAAGACATGGAGGACAATGTATCCCAAGGTTGAGTCTCACTTACTTGGAACTGTGGTGGACTAAGGCTCTTGGCGCTGTTCCGGGGATGTTTCAGTCTGGTCGTGGCCATCGCCGCTATGGGACTGAATGTCGTGGTGGATCAACAGGGCGATGCCGTCCAACAGGGCGCCGCCAGGAGTGTGGGGCAGCTTGAGCCATCCATGGGGTAAAGTTGCGGCGTTGATGTCGGCGCCGGTACGTTCGGTGTGCTCGACGAGTACCCAGTGGTCCTGTCCGAATATGGTGTTGAATTGCTTCCAATCCTGGATCCGATACGTCCCGGGGTGAAGCTCGGCCGTTACCGCAGGTAGGCGCACGCTCCACCACATGGGTTCCGTCGAGTAGATTGGGGGATGCGTCCCGTCGCCGTTCGGTTGGTACTTGAGTTGCAGGTTTTCCGGATTGTCAGCGAGAGCCTGTTTGTTCAAGTAGGTGAGGCTGGTAAATTTGATCGGAGAGTCAGCGGCAATTTCATCGCTCAACGCCAACGTTGTCGAGCCGACGATCAGGATGAGGGTCATTTCTATTGTGCGCATGGGAGACCTCGGGGTGAGCTATTGCCGTTAACTTGCGATGTGGCGTATTTGATTATGGTGGGGGAGCAAATGCTCTGGAACCGGTTGCATCGCAGTTAGCTTAGAAACCGGACGATTCCCAACGTGATGGCGGCGTTCGCGCCGATAATGCCCAGGGCGATTCGGAAAATATCCGCTCTTGGCCCGGCCAAGTCTGCCTTGGTGGCAAGGTGCTCGGATTTGAGTTTGCCGACCGTGCGCGCGAGCGCTTCGGCTTTGTCCGAGTCGAATCCCGCAGCCTGCAATTCCTTCGCTGCGGCCAATGTGTCGATTGAGGCCATGCGCCTACCTTATTGCATCCATGGGACGCTCTGCAATTGAGGACCCGGAGCCAACTCCGGGTACGTATTCGAGAGCGTTCACTATCTGGGTCGAGATGCCGGAATACAAGCCGGGAATATCGGCGAATCAGCGAGATTCGAACGGTGCAACCCGATGGTTCGACCCCTACACTCTCTGGTCCGAGCGACCGCCGGTGAACAAGGCCAGGGCGGGTCGATTAATCCGCCCGATACCGGTCCTGCGACTTGTGGTGCTGCACCACGCCGCCGTATGGGAAGCCTGGTGTATCGGTTCGGGCGGTTTCGAACAGTCGGTTCATGCGCGCGACGATATCAGGGTGATCGTCCGCCACGTCGTTCGACTCGGAAATGTCCCGATTCAGGTTGTATAGCTCCGTGGCCGAATCGACGCCGTAGCGCACCGCCTTCCATTCGCCCATTCTGGCGGATTGGCGAAAACCGCCGTCCGGCAGGGTCTGGAACCAGCCGCTCAGTTGGATTTCCCAGTTCAATGACTCGTGTTCGCGCTGTTCTTCGCCCAGCAGGAGCGGCAGGAACGAAATGCCATCGGATTGCTCCGGCGTTGCAACGCCGGCCATGTCGGCAAAGGTGGGCATCAAATCCTGAAAGGCGGAAATATGCCCGGTCGTCGTTCCGGGCTCGACCCGTCCTTGCCAATAGGCGATGAGCGGTACCCGAATACCGCCTTCGTACAGGTCGCGCTTCCCGCCCCTGAGCACTCCGTTGCTGTCGAAGAACTCGTGATCGTGCCCCCCCGGGGCAAAGTGCGGGCCATTGTCGCTGGTGAACAGCACCAGCGTGTTGTCCAGCTCGCCCATCTCCTCCAGCTTGTTCAGCAGCCGCCCGACCTGCCTGTCGAGCAGCGTGATCTTGGCCGCATGCACTCTTTCGATCTCCGGCCAACCCCGGTCCGCGTAGAGTTCGGTATCCCGGAGCGGGCCCTCAAAGGAGTGCGGCGCCCGGTAGGACATGAACAGGAAAAAGGGGCGGTCCCTGTCCATTGCGTCGAGAAATTCGAATGCGAGATCCGTTCGAAAATGGTCCTTGCCGTCGTATTGGCGGTAATCGTAGGGCACGAATTCCTGGTCTCCGTTAACCCACAACCGTTGTGGGGGAAACTCCCTGCCGCCAAAACGGGCGGTCCACTGTTCCTGCACGGCATAGTCGAAACCGTGGCCCCAGGCCCAGGTTTCCACGTCATCGGGGTTGTCCAGATGCCATTTGCCGACGAAGCCCGTCTGGTATCCGGCCCCCTTCATCATCTCGCCAAGGGTAAATTCGTCCCTGTCGAGGGCGACGCCTTCCCACCTGTCGTTGCCGAAGTATCCGGCGTTGCCGCGGATGGCCACGTTCGCCGCGCTCTTTCCGGTCAGAAGGACCGCTCGCGCCGGTGAGCAGACGGCATTTCCGGCGTAGAAGTCGGTAAATCGCAGGCCCTGCGCCGCCAGCTTGTCCAGTTCCGGCGTTTGTATGACCGTTTGCCCGTAAGAGCCGAGTTCGTTGTAGCCCAGGTCATCGGCCAACAGCAAGACGACATTCGCCCGCGTCTGCTGGGCCTGTATCCCGGCGGAGAGCGGTATCAGAACAAGAGCCAGTATCCAGCGCATGAGCGTTTTTCCGTTCGATTCCATGGGGTCAGCGTCGTTCCGGTCGGGGATTTGCCGATGGGTTGACAACCTGCTACGTGGGGTGTGAGATAGTCACGCCCACCGGCGTCGTCGATGTGCTTCCTGGTTGTCCAAGCGACCGGGAGGCTGAGCCATTGATACGTCAATGGGTTAGCCGAGCGGCGCCTGAGCGGAGGCGTCCGCAGCGCAGCGGGGGGAGCGGTTCCCGAACCGTCGCGCGGCTTCCGAGGCGCAGTATAGGAACTTCGGGACGCGATTGAAAGTGCGAGTTTGGAAGGTGTCGCGAAGCGATCGCATCGGCGGACACGACCGATTGCAGTGGGGGAGAATGGCGTTCGCAAACGCGAACGCCGGGGAGACAAGAGGCGCGACGGTTACCGGCGGCAATGAGCGTGGCGCGGAGCGTCAGCTCGAGCGGTCGCCGTTGGCGCACGCAACGCGACGGCGCAGCCCGCGAAGCGGCGCAGACGCCGCGCTCATGGCAGTAGCGGGTGCGACGCCAAGCGTTGTTCGGCCACCAGCCGGATGCGCGAGCGGTCGGACACATGCGCGGGTCCACGCGGATCTTCGAAATACTGTATCGAGAAGATTACCTGGCCGGGACGAAGGATGTCGGGAAACCGAGACACCTCGCCGACGCAGTCGCCGTCCTCGTCGTGAATGTTGGCCTGGTCGGAGGCGATCTGTTTGAAGGTCACGCGGGACATGGTCTTGCTCCTGGTTTTGGGTTGAGAGCCGGTGGACGGTGAAGCAGCAGCGACTCTCTCTCGGTCGTCGCGCGGTTCACTCACCGGCGGCTCGCTCTTGCCCGGGTTGATTGCACGGCGCCCGGCGGGACTGCGGCAGTGTCGCGGGCCGCACCGAGCGCGATGTCGATGCGGCCCGCGAGCGAGGGGAAGCGGATCAGGCCGCGTACTTCTTGACGGGGATGCCGAGCTGAACCGCCTTGTCAACGAGATTTTCGCTGATGCCGGAGCCTGGGAAGGAGATGACGCCCTTGGGCAGCAGTCTCAGCAGTTCGTCGTTGCGACGGAACGGCGCGGCCTTGCCGTGGGCGTTCCAGTCCGGCCGGCACACGACCTGGTGCACGCCCTTGGACTCGGCCCAGCGAGAGGCAATCTTTTCAGCGCCCGGTCCACCACCGTGCACGAGCACCATGTCAGGGTACTTGGTGCGCACGTTGTCCAGCGCGCCGAAGATCCGGTTGGCGTCCTCGACGGGCTTGGAGCCGGTCACGGCCACCAGCGTGCCCTGCGGCAGGTGCGCTTTCGTCTTCTCGTTCTCTCGCGCCCGGAGGAAGTCCCGCGCGTCGATCGCCGCGGACGTCAGTTGCGACGTGCGGGAAGTATGAGACCCATGTCTCGGCCGCCAGGTGTTCCCGGTGTCTGAGCGGTAACGTTCGGCCGCCGCGTCCCGAAGCTGCTCGAAGGCGTCGCGACGATCACCGAGGTGCTGCGCGCGCTCGATCACCCGTTCCAGTTCCCAGGCCTGGACTTCGGAGCCGTCCTGGGCGGACTGCAGATCCCTGAGCTTCGGGGAGAGCTTGTCCACGGTGCGGTCCAGCCGCACGGTCTGCATGTGCAGCGTGTTGACGAAGCCCCAGAGCAAGGACTCCCGTTCGTCGGCGAACTGGGTGCCGTCGGGGGCGATGTCGTTCACGAGGGTGTCCAGGATCGTCTCGAGCCCCGCCAGGGCCTCGTCGTGATCCCAGATGGCTCTTGTGTCGGGCTCGCCCCTGGCGGGTCCGCCGCCGAAGCGTTCCAGGTTCTCGCAGATGACGGCTGTGGGGGAGAGGTTGAGTTGGTGTACTTGCGCATTCATGTCTTGAACTCCTGTGTTGGATGAAGTGCTGTGTCCGATCTCTCGCAGATCGGTATGTTCATGAAATCAGGCGCAGTCACCCGAAGGGCCGCAGCGAAGCGGAGGACCCGGCTTCAGCCGGGTTGACCGCCTGGTAGCGTGAACATGCCTATCGGAGAGAGATCCGTCCGCCGCGCCGGGAGGCTCCTGGGAGGGGACGCGAAAATGCAGGGCGCGTGCCGGATGGGTTCTGCGCTTGCGCAGGTTCCATCGGGCGTCGCGGCTTGCTCGCGTGCCCGGAAGGGGCCGCACGGCGAATCAGGCGGACACCGACTCAGGGAGGGGGTCGCAGGGGAGGCCTCTCCTCCCCTTGCTTTCAATGCATTCGCGAGCGTGCAGCGAGTGAATTCCGACTTCATGATTCACGAGCCAACCCCAACGGCGCGAGCCGTGCGGCCAGGTGTTCGGGTCCGTGCACCACGATGTCGTCGTTGAAATCGTTCCCTGCGGGAAGCAGGACAGCCGTGGCGATGCCGAGCCGTGCGCAACGCCGTTGCAACCGGCGAGAAGCGCGCTCACCGGCTTCGTCACGATCCTGGACAATGACCAGGCGCGTCACATGCTTCGGCGGCACGAACGCACCGAGGCTGCCCGCCGAGAGCGCGGCGGCCGCCACTGCGTGGAGCGGAACGGCGCGGGACACCACTGCATGGGGCACCACAACATGGGGCAGGGCAGTGACCAAGGACAGGACCGTCTCGATGCCCTCGCCCACCAGCAGTGCGGAGGCGGCGGTCGGGTCGCCGAACCGCACGGCGCAGCCGTGGATCCTGCCGAGCGCCTTGCGCGGTCGGCTCACCGGAGCTTGACTTGGGTGTACGGCGTCGAGCCAGGTCCTGTGCACCCCCGTCAAGTCGCCGTCGTCGCCGGTCACGGCCGCGATCATGGCCGGGAACCGGGACCAGCGCCCGGAGTCGTGCCGGAACGGCAGTGCGTGGTGAAATCTCAGGGCCGGGAACCGGCAGCGCTCGATGCGGCGCGATTTAAGGTAAGCCTCCGCGTGTGAACCGCCGATGGGCCGGCAGCGGTCCCAGAGTGTCCGTGCCGCGGCGACGCGGTCATAGGATTCGCGGCAAGGCCTGGAAGGCGGGAGGGGTTGGGCCAGGAACCGGTGGGCTTCGGCCAGGGCATCGCGCAGCGAGCGAGCGCCCGTGGCGATGCGGATCAGGTCCAGCAGATCCCCGCCGATGCCCTCGGCCGGGTCGGCCCAATTGCCGGGCGTGCCCGGCGGGGCCAGTCGCACGTAGAGCGACCGGCCGCTCGCACCATGAACATCGCCGGCGCACCAGTACCGGCCCTGTCGTCTGCCATGCGGCAGGTAGCGCCGGCAGACCTGTTCTGCTTGCGCAGCAAGCGCGGTGGCGGTGTCGGCGGCGTTCACAGACAAGCGTCCAACGACAGTGCCGCGGACGCGGCGGATGAAACACGGGAAGGTGAAGGGAACATGTTCAGATTGCTCTCCGCGGGAGATTCGCCCGGGTTGAGGTCCGACTCGACCTCCCCGGGACGCGTGGCAAAGAGGCGGCGCACGGACGGCGGAGTTGTGCTGCGGATAACGCGCAGGAGGCGTCGTGGGTTGGCTGCATGAGATGAGGCCGACCCCCAACCTGGAATGGGTTGGGAGCCGGCCTGCGGGGCGCGCACGGTCAGCCGTCAGAACAGATCTTCACCGCTCGCGCCGGGGGCCGCCTCGGCCGAGGTCTGCCCGGCCTCGGGCTCACCGGAGCCGTTGGCGCCGTTCGGGCGTTCCAGGAACTGGACGCGTCCGCCCGGAGCCAGAAGGACCTCGGTGGAGAACCGATCGGAGTCCTCCCCGTCCTTCCTCCAGCGCCGCGTCTGCAGCTTCCCGGACACGTACACCAGCCGGCCCTTCCTGGCGTGCTTTTCCAGCAAATCCACGAGCCCGGGCTGGAAAGTGACGACCCGGTGCCATTCGGTCTTGTCGACCTTCTGGCCGTCCCGGTCGACGTACGACTCGTCGGTCGCAATACTCATATTCGCGACGCGGCCCCCCGATACCAGGTGGTTGATGACAACGTCGGCGCCGAGGCGGCCGATGACTTCTGCACGATTCAATCCGAACATTTCGTTCACTCCTCAAGTTTCGATTGATGACAACGGTTGACTGAACCGGGAAGCGCTCTCCCGAACCCTTCCCCGTTCACTTTTCTCCAAGCCTTTCTCACTCCCGGACGCAGGCGGCGGAGCGCTCGGCGGCGATCCCGCGAGCCACATGGGCGGGCAGGCCGATCTCCGCCAGCAGAGATTCGGGTCTCGGCGCGCACGGGGCGTCCATCCCGAAGGATTCGGGGTCGGGCACGTCGGGCACGTCGGCCACGGCGTCGGTGCGTGCGGGGGTGTTGAAGTCCAGCGGCACGGGGTCCGCGCCGGTACGAGAAAATTGATACATTGATGTCTCCCAATGGAAGTTGAAAATCCCCGGGGGAGAAAACTCCCTCTCCGCCCGGGGCGCTCGCCGCCTCCGCGCCGTTCCCGAACGCGGCTCGACCGAGGCCTCCCCGCAACACGCCGGGCGCGGTTGCGGGGACAGGCGGTTTGTGCGACCGTCGATGCATGCCGAAGGCGCCATGGGAAACATGATCGACAAGAGCGCGGTCGCGCCCGCGCCGGACGTGCCCGGCAGGTGAGCGGCCGGCCCCTTCGACGGCATCGCGGCCGGCGGGACCGTCGGAGGCGCCGCTGGACCTGGAGGCGTTCCTGCACGAGTTCGACGACGGGAAGCTGGAGGCGTTGCGGGAGGCGGTGGAGAAGGAGTTGCGCCGGCGCGCCGGTGCGGCGGCGACCAACCCGCGACACAAGCCGGCGCCCCCGAAGCCGGGAACCTCCCGCCGGCGGAGAAATCCGCCGCCCCGGGAGACGTCCCTGACGGGTGGGCAGGACCGGTGGGTGCGCGCGGCGATTCAGGCCGGCGCCGGTCGGGCGGCGATCGCCCGGCAGTTCGGTGTCGGCCACAACCAGGTGCAGCGAATGGCCAAGACGATCAAGGCAGGCAGGGACAGGCGATCCTGATCGAGGCGCCGGCGGACGGCATCGGCGATCGGCCGGCGGCCCGGCGCCCGAACCACCGTCGGTGGCCTCGCTGGCGGCGGTCGAGCGGGCATGCGCCCTGAACGGTCCGGGCAGGACGGGCTCATGTCCACGGCGCGGCCGTCATCGTGGCCATGGGCGAGCGCTCGACAAGCACTTCCACGTCGTCGAAATCCAGCCCCTCGAAGGACAGGTACAGCGCCACGTCCTCCCAGGATTCGCAGGATTCCAGAGCCTCTCCCGTGACGGCATCCACGACGGCGTAGTCCGGCGCGTACAGCGGCAATCCGCGCACATGTTCGGAACCCTCGTACTTGCGCTTCGCGCACTTTTCGCAACGCGCGGCGCCGAACGCGGGCCGGCTGCAATCGACGCAGCGGTGCCGCGCGCGGCGAGCCGCGTAGGGCTGCCGGGCTCTGGCGTTTCTGCTTTCGCGCTTCTGCGCTTCGACGACGGCGCACGGACCGCAGTTGGCCGCGCCCTCGAACGTCACGGCGCCGCAGCGGACAGCACCCGGCTGCTCTTCGGCGGGCGTAAGTCTTCCGTTCGCCGACCCGTCGTTTTTCGAGGCACGGCTCGCAGCTCGCCCCGCCCTCCACGGGCGCACTGAGGCCGCAACGGATACAGCGTCCGCGGTCCCTGCGAATCTGCCGGCGCCGCCGGGTCCGCTGCCGCGCGCTTCTGCGTTTGACGGCCGAATCTTTGCCGCCGTAGGCAATCCCAGCAACTCGGGCCGCCGCGTATCGGTCACGATCGTACCGGCGTTGCCGCTCAGCGCAAGACGCGCACACGGCGTTCGCGAGCCGGATCTTGCACTCGGGCGGAACACTGAAGATCTGGCCGTCCGGCCTCGGCCCAATCGTCTTTTCCAACAACCACGGACAAACACTGAATCTCGGACGATGCACGGGCACCGACAGGAGCGGTTCCTGCCTGGCGCTTCGTGTCGGCGAACCCAACAACGGAAGCCCGAGCAATGGCTGCTGACCGGAGACGCCGGATATCACCAGCTTCCGTATACGGCGCCACGGGATCCGGCGGCGCTGGTGGTGCCGCACCACGGCGCGAAGATGTCAGGCACGTCCAGGATTCCCCAACGCCCCGGCCATTACGCTCGACTGCTCTTTTCCTTCGGTCCCGGAAACGCCCACGGATCCAAGAACGTCCGTCATCCCACCCAACATGCCGTTAATAAGCACAGAGCTAAAGGATGGGATCTCGGGCATTGGCTGAGACGTCCAACCCCCGGAGACAAAATTGCTGGAGGCCAAGTCTTGGCCACCGCCAAACACCATGGTACGCATTTGAACGGTTGCGTCGTGGGCTGGACCGCTAAACCTGCTTCAACGCCGGGGTCCAGTTTTTGTGCAACCGGCGCGTGTACGATGTCCCTCGATCAGTCTTGATGGGATCAGCAGAGCTATCGGGCTGCTGGACGTTGCTCGCGCCGTCGGCAGTATCTTGCCCTGCAGTTGAGTAGAAACCATCCTCTTCGATTGCGGGCAAGCATGGGCCAGTCCGCGGCATTCCCGTTCTCACTATCCCAAGAGATTTGGTACAGAGATGCTTGCTGTTCGCGACGGGGTTACTGTCGGCTGCAGTCGCCGCCGCGGTAATGAACTGTCTCGCCCGAACCAGGGCACTTTGACTTCCGAACTCGCGCGTACGGCGATCGCCGCGCGTACTCGGCGCTTGCGAAACCGACATGACCGAAGCAAACTCAATGACCGGTCGCCGTTGCAGCGCCACTATTGCGAAGCTCATTCAATACGACGACCGTACCGACGGATGCGGCCATTGAGTGAAGACAGCGGCCCATATCATCCCCATAATCGCTGCAAAATCATCAACTCGTATCCTGTAGTTTGCTTGATTGACTCTTTAACAAAGCTATTGACGTAAACCGAGAGTACGCCCACATGGCTCTTCCCGAAATTGATTTTGCTCGTATCCGTCCGCATGGAGGAAGCAAATCCTCTGGATTCGAGGAGCTTTGTTGCCAGCTCGCCTCGCTTGAACCCCGATCTCTCGGCGACGAGTTTTTCAGAAAGGGACTGGGTGCGGACGCCGGCGTCGAATGCTTCCTGCAGCGAGCCGATGGGACGCAGATTGCGTGGCAAGCCAAGTATCTCTTCAACTGGAACCAAGGCTTGGTAAACCAGCTCAACGGTTCCATTGAAACCGCCCTTGAGAAACATCCGAACATTTCGCTGTACGTCGTTTGCCTCCCTTTCAATCTTCCGGATGCAAGGTTGGAATCCACCAAGTCCGCCTTACAAAAGTGGTTGGAGTGGCGGCAAGATTGGCTGGACAAAATTTGCTCGGACCGTGAGCTGGAAATCTCGCTTTGGGGAAGCAGCGAGATTGTCGAACGCTTGACCCGCGATGATCCGAAGTATTCCGGGCGTATCCTGTATTGGTTCGGCCAGGAGTATTTCACCTCAGCATGGTTCAGCGCCAAGTTTGAACAGTCAAAGACTTCCCTGGGTAACAGATACACACCTGAAACCAACATAAGGCTTCCGATTCGCCGGGACTTTCTCGCTTTCGCCCGCGCTGCGCCCCTCCAGCGACAGATCGACAACTGGTTCCTGCAAATCCGCGAATCAGGCGATCAATCGCTATCCGCAATTGCCGAGTTGGCTTCCGGCAACCCGCAACCCCATTCATCTGCCTTGTCCGACTCCCTGGACGCGTTGGTCTCTCTGCTGAGCGTGCCTCCAATCGGTATTGACCAATCCTATCCCATAGTGGATTGGATCGATGCGACCTCGAACTGCTATCGCAGCGCCTGCGAAGCTCTTTACTGGGCGAGCGAGCAACCGACGGCATTCGTACCATACCAAACCGATCCGTCATTCTGGGCTCAGAGTCACCTACGAAAATTGGCGGACATGCTCTACGAGGTTCGCCTGTCCTTGAATTCGAATCGCTGGAAAATCGCGAACGCGAACGCAGTCCTGCTGCATGGACCGGGCGGAGTTGGAAAGTCACACTTGCTGGCCGACATCGTCGAGTATCACGTTAGTCAGGGCAATCCCGCTCTGCTGCTTCTTGGTGAGAAATTTGTCGATACCGAACTGTGGCCGCAGATTCGCGACCAGCTCGATCGTCCAGGCACAGAACAGTTCAGGCATTTTCTCGGCAGCCTTGATGCAGCCGCGCAGAGCACCGGCGTTCGCGCCGTTCTCTGCATTGATGCGCTCAACGAACGCCACGGACTCGATGTCTGGCCAACAAGGCTCGCGGGTTTTCTTGCCGTTGCCGACGAATTCCCTCATGTCAATATCGTACTTTCCTGCCAATCCGTCTATCTTCGGCAAGTCGTGCCAAGCGGATTGAGTAGTGAGCAGCTATTTCCCATAGAACACCGCGGATTCGCTCCCACGGGCGGCGAAGCCGCAAAGACGTACTTGGACCTGAGGGGAATCGCGCGTCCGGGAGCCCCCGAATTGGTCCCGGAGTTCAACAGTCCGTTCTTCCTGAAAACGTTTTGCGACGCGCTGGAGAAAGAAGAGGCTACTGAATTCCCGCGCGGGCTCCGAGGAGTCACGTCAATATTTGGCTTTTACCGAAACGCCATAGTGCAATCGCTAAATCGTCGAATGCAACTCGATACCCGATTGAATATCGTACCGAAGGCAATAGGCGCATTTTCCGAGCTTCTCCTTAACGACCAAAGCGGCTATGTGCGGAAAACGGATGCTATCGAACTGTTTGAATCGATACTCCCAAGCGGAGGCGACTTGAGACAAAGCCTCTTGTCACAGATGACAAGCGAAGGCCTGCTGACCGTTGAGCCCCTGCCACAAAACGATGGGACGACTGAAGAAATGGTGCGCTATACGTTTCAGCGATTCAGCGACCATATGCTCGCACGACAGGTGCTCGATAAACACATTAACGAGCAAGATGTGATGGCGTCTTTCCAGCCCGAAGGTTTTCTGCACAAATTTCTGACCGGGGACGGCCGACACGTTCGAGCCGGCATCATCCACGCAATTGCGATTCAGCTGCCCGAATGCACCGGCGTTGAGATTCTTGATGTTTTGGATCAGCCGCCAGCCATGATTCATCGCGCGTTTCAGAACAGTCTGCTCTGGCGGGACCCATCGCGCTTCACAGAACACACCTACTCGATGTTGGAAGCACGGCTTCGACCGGAAGCGCTGAACGACATTTTGGTCTCCGTGAGCACAGAACCATCAAATCAATTCAACGCGGATTATCTCCACGAACGGCTGTGGAACATCACAATGCCGGACCGTGATGCTAGCTGGTCGGCCTACTTGACGCGGCGTGGATACTCCGGCCCGGTCGAGACGCATATCGAATGGGCCATTGAGGCAGGCCTTGAGGAAATAGGTTCACAACGCGCCCGTCTGGCGGCTATGACGCTGACGTGGTTCTTCTCGTGTTCGCACCGGGAGGTGAGGGATAAGGCCACAAAGGCGCTGACATGTTTGCTCGTGCACCGTCTTGACCTTGCGGCCCGGCTGGTGCGGGAATTCGCCAGGGTCAACGATCCCTATGTGCTTGAGCGGCTGTTGGCGGCCTGCTATGGCGCCGTCCTTTACGCCGACGACGGACCCAGTCTGGCGGAACTTGCTGCGACGGTTTTCGGCTCTTTTTTTGCTGACCGTGATGCTCCCGTGCACATCTTGTCCCGGGACTACGCTAGATGCATCGTCGACTACGCAGCCATGCAAGGTCAGATTGATACACATATTGACCTGAACATGGCCCGACCGCCCTATCGGAGTCAGTGGCCGATCGCAGATGTACCGGACGAATTTATTTCATCCTATTCTGAAGTTCGCTCCGACGTTCGTGTCGGGGATCAGATTGTCTATTCGACGGTGAATGACGGCGATTTTGCCCGCTATGTGATCGATCCCGCCGTGAGCAAATGGAGTACTGCCGTCATTGATACGGCACGAGCTCTGGAAACCGCGGAACCCACCAGCGATTCATGTGACTCGGCACGCGAATACTTGCGAGCAATTCGTGGTAGTGAGCGTTATCCGCCTCTCGCTCGATTCAGCGTCCAGAACGCTCGACGCTGGATTTGCAAGCGAGCTCACGATTTGGGCTGGACGCCCGAAGTGTTCGGGGATTTGGACGAACAGCTGGGCAGGCATGATCGATCCGATCATCGTGTTGAACGTATCGGGAAGAAATACCAATGGATTGCGTTTAACGAACTCCTCGCCCGCATGTCGGATAACCTTGTGTACGCGGGCTCCCCATTGGATCACGATCCAGATCGACGCGAACCGTACAGAGACGCTTGTCGACTCGGCCTGAGAAACATCGACCCCTCATTGTTGCTCACCCGTTCTCACTATGACGGGTGGCGAGAATGGGACAAGACCTGGTGGGTGCCAGAGGTGCCGGAGCTTAGGACAATGTCTCCCACTGAACGCATCGTGTGGCTTGAAAGCGAAAACGATTTTTTCCGCCAGAAGGAATTGATCGAACTGTGCCAGCCGGACACCCAATCGAATTGGCTCGGGCTGCAAGGATTCTCGTCATGGAAGGGCTACGGAATTTCCGCTGGACGCAGAGTTGTACAACGCGAAGCATGGTTTCGATTGACTTGCGTGGTTACCAAAAAGGGCGACCTACCATTACTGCTGAAGGCCCTTTCCGTGAAAAGGGTATTGACCAATCCGAGCCATCTTCCCAATCTACAGATTCGCAGTCACATGTATCTTCGCGAATACCCTTGGCACCAAGACCTTGATCAACTCCAGGCTGATTGTCACGCACTGGTCGATTGGGCATCTGAAATGGACATACGTCCTACGGTGGCGACATACAGCTGTACGAGCGGCGGATACGACTACTCTGTTGATAAGACAATCGATATTCACCTGCCTGCACCGTGGCTTTGTCAACTGGCTGATCTTCGCGCCAACAGGAGCCACGCACCCACGTTTTCTCGCTGCGATGGCAGGGTCATTTTCTTTGATACTTCGCTGCTCTACCCAGGCCCAGCGACTGCACTGATCGACAGGGACGCCTTCATTGAAACACTGGATCGAGAAGGTCTCGCGCCGGTCTGGATCCTTGCCGGCGAAAAAAATGTTTATGGTGGAGCAAAATTTAGCGCAGCATTTGGTGGCTCCGTCCGCTATACATCAATCTACTCTCTCGGCAGCGAAAAACGCCTCGTTGAATGTGGACGTTCCATGGAAAAAATTAGCCCAACAACCGAGCAGATCAAGGAATTTTTCGAAGGCCAGCCTGTCCCTACAGGAATCGTCACGCGCGACTGACAGTCAGAATTGCCGACGACAGTTTCATCGTCCTGTCAATACATTGGCAATATACTGAGCGCGCGCAGTTTTTCTGAGGGGATTTGGGGGGGAATCGCTCGGATTAAATGATGTTCGGAGCGGGTTGCCCCCGAAGACTTGCAAAAAGTTCCCCGGGAGGCTTGTCTCTGTGACGCTGATTTCAACTGAGACGATGGCCAGTGTCGCACAATCTTTTCTCCGCTCCCAACTTTTCCAATGCCCGGGTCTGGGCACTTCTTGAACGCATCGACAAAGCGGAGGCCGCGACCTGCCGCGAGGAGGGGTGTCCGCGCTGCGGGGAGCCTCGTCGGAGCACCGCTGGAGCATCGCAGCGACAGCCTCTCGGCGGCGTACCGCAACCTCGATCGCGACCAGCGCGAGGGCGCCACGGCACGCTACGCGGGGCTGTGCGCGCACTACGGCATGGCGCCGACCCGCAACAACCGTGGGGAATCGCACGAGAACGGCGCCGTGGAAGGCCCGCACGGACGGCGAGGCGTTTGGTGGCCAACCGCCGCTCAGCGCCTTTGCCGGCGCTCACCCCACAACCTGCATGCCGAGTAACCCAATATTGCACGCCCGAACGAGTCCCGAGCCCCGTGCAGACTATGATTTCATTGTAGGCCGGGCGCAGCTCCCGGACCTCGTCCACCGAGGCGATCTCGGGCGCCGGGCGGGTACGCCCGTTCGTTTGTGCCGAGGGGCCGGCCGGCCAGCGTCGAATGTCTCCGTCGACGTGGGCCCTGAACCGCTCGACGGCGTAGCACTCCCCCCGGTCGACGAGCCCGCCCCCGAAAAAGTGGACGAGGTAGGTCGCCGCCGGACCGGTGCGTCGGGTGGTTGCACTCATGTTCGGCGTCTCCTGCGTGATGGTCATGGGAATCGGCGGCCCACGCCTCTCCGGGGCACCGGGCGCCGTCGCGGACACGGCCCGGCTCGCCGTTCGGCGGCGTTCGCGCAGACCTTGGAAAACCGGCGGCGGGCCGGCGCGAGGGCTTCGGTGGCGACGATTCCGGGTATCATGTCGGCGCACAGCGGAACCGGCGCCGCAAAGAGGAGGATCGACACCCATGGCCATCGACGAATCCGGACTGACAAAGTCCCACGCGAGAAAACTCAACGCCCTTCGCAAGTCCGTCGGCGACAAGCTCGGGGAGGAAGTTTTTTTGAAGTGGCTCGCGCAACAGAAGAAGGCGTCCGCCGCCCGCAGGGCCGACCCGGTGGCGGAGAAGATCGTCGAGGCCCTGGCCAGGTACGCCGGGGACCGCAACTTCCGGCTCGGCAACTACGGCTACACGGTCAGATGCGCGCGCGGCAAGGGAGTGTCCGGGTTCGTGGCGGTGAAGAACACGCAAAAGCCATGAACCGGCCCGCCGGGCACGAGGCCGGGGACGACGGTGTGACGATCCACGCCTGGGACGAACTGGCGCGGCTGGCGGCGGTGCTCGATGCGCTCGTGGACATGAGCATGGGCAGCGGCATGACGCTCGGGGAATTCGACGGCTTCGTGGCGGCGGTGGCAGTGTGCCCGGACACCGTGCCGCCGTCGCAGTGGCTCGCCGAGGTCTGGGGACCGGACCCGGAATTCGAGCATCCGGGCGACGCCGACGCGGCGCTGCGCGCGCTGCTGGGCCACTACAACCGCGTCGCCCGCGTGCTGGCCGAAGCCCCGGAAACGTACACCGCGGTGTTCGACATGGACGCCGACGGGACGGAGGTGTGGTGGGACGGCTGGGTGGAGGACTTCGACCGGGGCATGCGGCTGAGACCCGGGACCTGGGAGCCGATCTTGAAGAACGGGGCCTCCGACGCCGCGATGGCGCTGGACCTGCTGACCGAGCTGTGCCGGCTGGTGCAGGGAGAGGAATGTCCGGGGCTGACCGAGGCGATCGCGGAGGACATCGATCAATTGGCGAACAACCTGATCCCGCATTTCGTGACCTGGCTCAATGCTTGGAAGAACGGGATGGAGACGACTGGCGGACAAGAACCGTACACATGGACGATGCCGGGCGAGCTGAGGCTGCACGGTACACGCGCCGGCGCCGGGGAACCGTGCCCCTGCGGCTCGGCACGGCCATACGGGCGCTGCTGCGCGCTGCATTGACGCGGTGGCAAATTCGTTTTCAGGTTTTGTGGCCGGGGCAGCGGGAGCGTAGCGACCGCTGGCGGCATTCTTGGTAATGTTCGGGCATGAACGCTGGACCCTTCGACACATTGCCCGTCGTCGCGATTGCGCAGATGCGGATCTACCGCCTCTATCGTGCTAGCTAACACCGGATGGTTCCTTCGAAAGGAATTGGCCACTACCGGCGAACATCGGAGATCATGAAGGAAAGGAATCAACGATTGTCTCGGTTCGGGTTCAGCTTCAAACGGGGCGGTGCCCATACATCCCGCACCATGATGCTCAAGGAGTTGGGGACATTGTTGAACCATGTCGACCGCCCGGAAGCTGATAAAAGCGAGTACCTGCGGGCGATAGCTGATGAGAACTGCCTGGGCAAGCGGTCCGGCAAGACCCGCGCTCTCACTTATCGGCATTTGGCCGATCTTTACTCCCTCAACCGCGCCAATGCCCTATATCGGGCTCTTGTCTATTTTTGGAATCGTGACATGGATGGCCGCCCATTGCTGGCGCTGCTCTGCACATACGCGCGGGACCCCATTTTCCGCTCTACGGCAACGTTTATCCTGCGGTTTCCAGAAGGCGCAACGGTTTCCCGCGAGTCACTTGAGGAGTTTATCGACGAAAAGGAGCCTGGCCGCTTCAGCAAGGCGACATTGAAATCCACGGCCCAGAACATCAATTCGACGTGGACCAAGTCGGGCCACCTTTTAGGACGCGTCAGAAAAGTGCGCACCCGCGCCAATCCAACTGCCGGGAGCGTTTCCTACGCTTTGCTCCTTGGCTATCTCACGGGAGCGCGGGGACAGACGCTCTTTCAAACGGAATATGCCAAGCTGCTTGACTGCTCCATCGATGAGGCCATTGAGCTTGCTGAAGATGCTTCCCGTAAAGGGTGGATCGTGTTCAAGCGTGTGGGTGATGTCATTGAGGTTCTGTTCCCGAGCCTGATCAATCAAGAAGAAATGGAGTGGCTTCGTGAACAGAATTAAGCGTCTCGTACAGTCCTACCACAAATACATTTCCGTGCCGTGGCGCGACGATGCCGCTGCTGCGCAGCGCGTGATCTTCTGTGTCTACAACGAAAATGAAGAACGCTGGTTGCGAGCCAATATCGACGAATTTGAAATCGCCACGAGAGAGGCAAGCCATAAATGGGCCATATACGACCTGACGGATACGTTTGCAATTTGGCTCGCCTCGCAAAGGTACGCCAGGAGTTATTTCCAGAAGCCCCATTTGCTCTCCACGTTGCTGCCGAAATATCTTGCGTTCATCACCAGTGAGTACGAGGCCTTCCTGCAAGACAATGACATCGGGGCTGATTCCGTCGTAGCAATCCAGGGCATCGGTTCGCTCTTCGGTCTTCTAAAGGTGAAAGAGGTCGTTGACAAGTTGGCTCCAATGGTTACCGGAAGGTTGCTGATATTTTTCCCGGGCAGCTACGAGAACAACAACTACAGGCTGCTCGATGGCTATGACGGGTGGAATTATCTTGCCGTGCCGATTACCGCGGACAAGGAATATTGAGCAAGGGATTGACGATGAAAAACCGCGAAATTTACCAAAAGGATCCGGCCACCCGAAAACTGCTCAACGAGGGTGTGGCGAGCGTCAATGACGAACAGACCAGCCAGGCGCTGGCGGTTCTCCGGTACGAGTTGGAGACCTTTGTCTGCGACGGTCAATACGAAAAGGGGATGTCGCACATTCTCGAGAACTACCTGAAAAACATCGAACATGCACAGCAACCCGCCGTTTGGGTCAGTGGCTTTTACGGTTCGGGCAAGTCCCATCTCGTCAAAATGCTGCGCGCACTTTGGGTCGACACGGTTTTGGAAGACGGAGCCACGGCTCGCGGCATTGCCAGCCTGCCACAAGGCATTCGCGACAGCTTGAAGGAGTTGAGCACTCAGGCCAAGCGTCACGGAGGCTTGCACGCCGCGTCCGGCACATTGGGGGCCGGGGCGAGCGGCAGCGTCCGGCTCGCGCTCCTGCGCGTCATTTTCAAGTCCGCCGGATTGCCCGAGCAATACCCGGTTGCCCGCTTCGTCTCTTGGCTCAGGCAAGAAGGCATCAAGGATGAGGTGCGTGGCCATGTTGAGCGGAACGGTTTCGACTGGGAGGAAGAGCTGGACAACTTCTACGTGGCCGAGGGCCTTCACGATGCCCTGGTTGCGGCCAAGCCCAATCTCTTCACATCACTCGCATCCTGTGTCGAGACCCTGAACAATCTCTACCCGCACGTTCAGGACATTTCCAGCGATGACATGCTCAAGGCCATTCGTCACGCACTGACGAAGGATGGCAAATTCCCGCTGACCTTGGTCGTGCTCGACGAAGTGCAACAATACATCGGCGAAGACAGCCAGCGCTCCATGGACGTTCAGGAGGCGGTGGAAGCCTGCTGCAAGAACATCGGCGGCAAACTGCTCTTCATCGGCACCGGTCAAACGGCCGTGAGCGGCACCAGCAACCTGAAGAAGCTTGAGGGGCGGTTCACCATCCGTGTGGAACTTTCCGATGCCGATGTCGACGCGGTCATTCGTCAGGTCATTCTGGCGAAGAAGCCGGAGGCCAAGTCGCCCATCGAGCAGATCATGCAAACCAACCTGGGCGAGATTTCCCGGCATCTGGCGGTGACGACCATCGGTCACAGGCAGGACGACATTCCCTACTTCCCTCAGGACTATCCCATTCTGCCGGTGCGCCGAAGATTCTGGGAGTCCACGCTTCGGGTTCTGGATCAAACGGGGACCGACAGCCAGCTACGCAATCAACTCAGCATGGTCCACAAGGTTACGCAAACCAACCTGAATGAACCCCTGGGTCATGTCATACCGGCCGACTATCTCTATTTCGACTCAGCCGACAAATTGCTGCAATCCCGCATTTTGCCGCGAAAGGTTCACGAAAGGACGATGAGCTGGAACAAGGGCACCGAAGACGAACGGCTCGTGGCCCGCGCCTGCGGCCTCGTATTCCTGATCAACAAGCTCGGCAGCCAGAACAGTGAAGTCGGTATCCGGGCTACCGTCGACACCCTCGCCGACCTCCTGGTAGAAGAGCTTGCTCGCGGCAGCAGCAGCCTGCGCAGCAAATTGCCCGCTCTGCTTGACCAATGCGAGTTGTTGATGAAGGTGGGCGACGAATTCCGCATACAGACCGAAGAGAGCGCGGCCTGGACCGACGAATTCCTGAGCCAACGCTCTGCCCTGTCCAACGAAGCGCACCGCATCGAGGCGGAACGCGACGATCGCATCCGCAAATTGTTTGGCGAGACGGTGCGCAAATTGTCCCTTACCCAAGGCGACTCGAATGTCACTCGTGACATCCATCCGGTGTTTGAGGCCCAGCTTCCCGCCGACGCCGATCGGCGCGTTTGTGTCTGGGTTCGCGACGGATGGAGCATCGACGAAAACTCGGTGCGGGCAGAGTCAAGGCAAGCGGGCAGTTTGTCGCCGACCGCATTTGTGTTCATCCCCAAGCGCTCGGCCGACGATCTTCGCCACCACCTCATCAACTACAAGGCCGCCACAGCCACGCTGGATAGGCGCGGTGTTCCCAATACTCCTGAAGGCGCCGAGGCGCGTGCAGCCATGGAAACCATCAGGCAGGCATCCGAAAGCAAGATTCGCGAACTGCTCACCGAAGCCTTCTCCGGAGCCCGCGTCTTTCAGGGCGGCGGCAACGAAATCATCGGAAATGACCTGCAGGCGATGGTGCTGGAGGCCTGCGAAAACGCGCTGCAACGTCTCTACCCCCAATTTCATACTGCAGATCACAGGGGCTGGTCCAAGGTTTATGAAAGAGCCAGGAAAGGCGCTCCCGACGCGCTAAAGGCCGTAGGCGATGCAGGGGAACCCGCCAGGAATGGGGTGTGCAAGGCCATCCTGGGTGCGATCGCGGGTGGCAAGAAGGGCGCGGACATCCGCACCCAGTTCGAGTTTTCACCCTACGGTTGGTCACGGGACGCCGTGGATGGCGGTTTGCAGGCGCTGTTAGTGGCCGGGCTGATCCGGGCGCAAGACGAGCGCGGCAAAACGATCCACCCGAACGAGATTGAGCGCAAATCCGTTGGGAAGGCGATGTTCAAGGTGGAATCCGCTACCGTTTCCACCGCCCAACGGATACAGATACGCAAGTTGCTGCAGAAGGCTGGACTCTCGGCCCGGCAGGGCGAAGAACTGGCGAGAGTGCCGCAGTTTCTGGAGAAAATGCTGGAACTCGCCGACCGGGCAGGCGGCGAAACGCCGAAACCTGCGCCACCGGACACCGCGCCCCTCGATGAAATCCGCCTCACAGCGGGCAATGAGCAACTGCTTGCTCTGTACAACCGTCGGGATGAGCTGGACAGCAGCATTGACGAGTGGGCCGGTTTCGCCGAACGGATCGACAAACGCTGGCCCAACTGGACCGGATTGAAGCGCCTGATCGCCCATACCTCCGGGCTTCGGGATGCCGACGTCATCGTGGCCCAGGTGACAACCATCGAGCGCCAGCGCCAGCTACTGGAGGATCCGGACCCGGTCGCGCCGTTGATCGCCAACCTGACGCAAATGTTGCGCGACGAGCTCAACAAACTCGATGGCGAGTACGCCAATCGTCATGCCGAGGGCCTCAAGCGTCTGAACGATGACAGCAACTGGCAACGCCTGGAACCCGAGCAGCGTTACGAACTCATGTCTGCCCAGTTCCTGCATGCGGCCGCTCGACCCAAGGTGGAAGTGCAATCGACCGACGATGTACTGGCCACACTGGACCGCTGCGGTTTGTCTATGTTTGCGGACCGCGTTGCAGCACTGCCCAGCCGCTTTGACAATGTCGCGGTCGGCGCCGCCGAGTTGTGCGAGCCCAAGATTCAGTTTGTGAACGTGCCTCGCCGCACCCTGAAGACAGGTGACGAAATCGATGCCTGGACAGAGGAAGTGAACGGCCAACTCAAGGCTGCGCTGGCCAAGGGACCGGTGTCGATCAAATGAACGGCTGCCCGAACAGACCGATGCGGCTACCTCGATGAAGAACATGCAACCGCTGGACAAAACACTAAGAAATCGACTTGAGCGCACCGTCAAGGATGCGCGCGAAATTGCCGAAGACGCCGCCCGCGCTGCGCTGGAACAACTCGGTGTGGGCGACGCCGCGCCCTTTTCTTACCTCAGTGAGCAGGATCGGGACCTGCGCCGCAGACTCAGGGTGCACGGACGGCAACTCGGCGACCATCGCCATGCCAAGACCAAGATCCAGGAAATCCACCGCCTGCTCGAAAAAGTCGCTTACGAGCATTGGCACCGAATGCTGTTTGCCCGCTTCCTGGCCGAAAACGATCTGTTGATGTATCCCGACCCAGACGCCCCCGTCGCTATCACTCTCGAAGAGTGCGAAGACCTCGCCGCAGACGAAGGCGCGGCCAACGGTTGGGAACTGGCCGCCCGGTTTGCCTCCCGCATGCTGCCGCAGATTTTCCGGCTCGATTCGCCGGTCTTCCAACTGGTTCTGCCGCCCGAACATCAGCAAAAGCTGGAACAGCTGGTGGACGACTTGCCATGGGACGTGTTCACGGCCTCCGACAGCCTGGGCTGGGTCTATCAGTTTTGGCAGGCGAAGAAAAAGGACGAGGTGAACGCTTCCGAGGTCAAGGTCGGCGCACGGGAGCTGCCCGCCGTGACCCAGCTTTTCACCGAGCCCTACATGGTCAGTTTCCTGCTCGACAACTCCTTGGGCGCCTGGTGGGCGGTTGGGCGGCTCACAGAGGCTGAATTTCAAGACGCCGACAGCGAAGAGGAACTGCGCGAGAAGGCGTCCATCCCGGGCGTACCGCTGGAATACTTGCGCTTTGCGAAGCAGGAGGATGGTGCTTGGACACCAGCGGGCGGGACCTTCGGCGGCTGGCCGGAGCAACTGTCCGACCTGAAGACCCTCGACCCTTGCTGCGGGTCTGGTCACTTCCTCGTGGCAGCCTTCTTGATGCTTGTGCCCATGCGGATGGAACGTGACGGGCTCTCGGCCAGGGAGGCGGTGGACGCGGTGCTGCGGGAAAACATACATGGCCTTGAACTTGACCAGCGCTGCGTGGAAATAGCTGCCTTCGCATTGGGGTTGACTGCTTGGAAATACCCGAACGCAGGCGGCTACCGCGCCTTGCCGGAATTGAATGTGGCTTGCTCCGGTTTATCAATCAGCGTACCCAAGGAGGAATGGAAGACGTTGGCGATGGGCAAACGCAACCTGCGGATCGCAATGGATCGGCTACATGACACTTTCAAGGATGCGCCGGTCCTGGGAAGCCTGATAAATCCAGCAAAGACCGACGCCGCCAAGCTGGTGCGGTGGGATGAACTCGGGAGTGCATTGGAACAGGCGTTGAGACAGGAGAAAGGCGAAGAGCGGCGGGCTGCCGCAGTGGTTGCTCAGGGGCTGGCCAAGGCCGCAACCCTGCTTGACGGGCGCTACCAATGGGTGATTACCAACGTGCCCTATCTGGCGAGCGGTAAGCAAAGTGGGCGGTTGAGCGATTTCTGTCAATCACACTATTCTGCCGCGAAAAACGATTTGGCGACCGTATTTCTTGATCGCTGCCTCGAATTCTGCATCGACGGAGGCACTGCCAGCATTGTACTGCCGCAGAATTGGCTCTTCCTGACCAGCTACAGGAAATTTCGCGAGAAGCTGCTGAAGAACGACACTTTGCGTTTGATTGCCCGGTTGGGGCCGCAAGCGTTCCAAACCCCCATGTGGGATTTTAATGTCCAGCTAATCACCCTAAGCCGAGGCAACGCAATAAAAGAATCGGGCGGGCTGTTTGGCGATGTCGATTACGGCAATTCGATACGCGGCATGGATGTTTCCGAGCCACGCACCGCAGCCGAAAAAGCCACACAATTGCTGACAGCGGAGATTAAGAGTGTCGAACAGGCGAAGCAGTTGGAGAATCCGGATGGAAGAGTGGCATTTGATGAGGTTTCTGGTGAGCTGTTAAGCCAATATGCCGATGGAGTGAATGGAATGCATGGAGCCGACTCATTCCATTATCGTTTCAACTTTTGGGAAATTACGGAGCCTATAATATGGCACTTTTTTCAGTGTACGCATGAACATACAAATCATTTTGGTGGAAAGCAGAATGTCTTTTATTGGGCTGAGGATGGGAGATGCCACAGAGACAACCCTAAGGCTCGCGTTCAAGGTGAGGACATTTGGGGGAAACCCGGTGTTGTGGTAAGCATGATGAGAGCTTTACCGGTGACTCTCTACTCCGGCAATAAGTTCGATATCAGTTGCACGCCTGTTATTCCCCATAATCCTGAGAACCTCGCGGCCATCTGGTGCTTCTGCTCCTCGCCCGAATACAACGAAGCGGTGCGGCAAATTGATCAAAGTCTGAAAGTCACTAACGCTACATTGGTCAAAGTCCCCTTCAATCTCGACCACTGGATCACAGTCGCGGCTGAAAAATACCCAAAGGGACTGCCTAATCCCTACTCCGACGATCTCACTCAATGGATCTTCCATGGCCATCCCTGCGGCTCAGTAGTCTGGGATGAGAAAAAAAGGTGGACCGTTAACGGCGCGCTGCGTATCGATGACACTGTTCTGCAGGTTGCGGTCGCTCGCCTCCTCGGCTACCGCTGGCCTACCGAATTGGATGCAGACATGGAATTGGCGGACGAGCAGCGCGAATGGGTTAATCGCTGCGAAACATTGGCAAGCTTCGCCGATGATGACGGCATCGTCTGCATTCCGCCGGTGCGGGGCGAGGCTTCTGCTTCCGACCGCTTGCTGAACCTGCTTGCCGCCGCGTTTGGCGATGCTTGGTCCAATGACATTTTGGCCGCGTTGTTGAAGAGCGCCGGTTACGAGGGCAAAACGCTTGAGACTTGGCTGCGGGAGAAGTTTTTCGCCCAACACTGCAAGCTGTTCCGTCAGCGACCCTTCATCTGGCACATCTGGGATGGCCTGCGCGACGGTTTCGCCGCCCTGGTCAACTACCACAAGCTTGATGCCAAGCTCTTGGAGACCCTGATCTACACGTATGTGGGCGACTGGATCAGCCGCCAAAAGCAGGACATTTCCGGCGGCTTGGACGGAGCCCAAGAGCGGTTGGCCTCTGCAGAGAGCCTCAAGAACAAGCTGGAGTTGATCCTGGAAGGCGAGGGTCCTTACGACATATTCGTGCGCTGGAAACCGCTGGAAGAGCAGCCCATCGGCTGGAACCCGGACCTCAACGACGGCGTACGCCTCAACATTCGTCCGTTTCTCACCGTCCCCGATGTCGGCAAGAAAGGCGCCGGCGTCCTGCGTGACAAACCCAACATCAAGTGGAACAAGGACCGCGGCAAGGACGTGCAATCCGCACCCTGGTACCACATGTTCAAAGGCGACCGCATCAACGATTACCACCTGAGTCTGGCGGAGAAGCGCGCCTCACGGGAGCAGAACAATGCTTAATGGAATTGAACTGAGGAATTTTGGACCGCTTACTAGATTGAATTGGAGAAACCTTGGTCCCATCAATCTGATTGTCGGTGGCAATGCCACAGGGAAGACATTTCTTCTGAAAGCCTTCTATAGTGCGATGCGGACGCTAGAGGAATACAAACGCGGAGATGACCAAAGAACAGCCGCAGAAATCCTTGTCGAAAAACTCTATTGGACATTTCAGCCAGAAAAGATAGGTGATCTTGTAACCAAGGGGGCTGACGGCGCGTTGTCTTCTACTGTGCGATTCGACCGACAAGAATTCATTTACAGCTTTGGTAAGGACACGACGAAACGGATTTCATCGTTGGAAAACCATGTTCCACCACGGGCAAGCAACTCCATATTCTTGCCTGCGAAGGAAGTGCTGTCATTACACAAAATTATCCTTACATCCCGGGAACAGGATAAGGCGTTTGGTTTTGACGACACTTATCTCGATCTTGCCAGAGCGTTACGTCAGTCTACAAAAAAGGGGAAAAACTACCCCGAGTTTGCCAAGTCTAGAAGGAAGTTGGAGGCTATTTTAGGCGGTCGGGTCGAATACGATGAAACATCCGGTCGTTGGCAATTTAAAAAGGGAAATCAGAGGTTCCCAATCGGCGTGACATCCGAGGGTATTAAGAAGATTTCCATTTTGGATACGTTGCTCGGCAATCGGTATCTAGATACCAACGCGATCGTATTTATTGACGAACCTGAATCGGCCCTACACCCCGTGGCAATTTCGAAATTCCTCGATATCGTTGCCGTGCTTGCTGAGCGCGGGATTCAGTTTTTTCTGGCCAGTCACTCTTACTTTATTGTGAAAAAACTGTACTTGATTGCTCAAGAACAGGAACTCTCCATCCCCATCATCTCGGCTCATGAGAACCAATGGACTCTCGCAAATCTGGAGGATGGAATGCCGGAAAATTCGATCATTGATGAGTCAATTCGACTCTACAAGGAAGAGGTGGGTTTAGCACTAAAATGACTACAAGGCCGATTGTAGAGTCCGGAATGACTTTCGGTCCGTATCCGGAAGGTCGTTGCTTTCACATTGAGAAAAGCAATTGCTATGCGGCTATACAGGAAAACGTTCAGATGGCGGAGTTTCTGTTGTTGCGCACGAGTAACGATAGTCCGGTGATGTGGGTGGTCGAGGCCAAATCCAGTACGCCTCGCCCCGAGACGCAACCGAACTTCGATGACTTCATCGCTGAGACTCGGGGGAAGCTGATCAATGCCTTTTCGGTTGGATGGGCATCCTACTTGAAAAGGCACCAAAAAGCCGAGGCGGAACTACCTGAACGATTCAAGACATTGAACCTGTCGGCAGTTGATGTGAAGTTTGTCTTGGTGATAAACGGCCATCAAGAAGGGTGGCTGCCACCGCTTCAGGAGGCCTTGGGGAACGCTCTACGTTCTACAGTCAAGTGCTGGGCTTTTTCTCCGACCGCCGTCGTGGTAATCAACGATGCGCTGGCACAAGAGCATGGGTTGATCCTTCCGGCTCAGGGAGGAGGCAATTGAGAGTGCTAGATCATCTCGTGAGGGCAGTCCGCCACGCCGCTGTCTTCAACCCCGAGGTTCAGGCAGCTCCATCCTGCATTCTGTGGCCGGACCGCGACCGCCAGTGGAAGGCCGTAATTCCCGTACTTCAGGCGGAACTATCTGAACTCATCATCCTGGGCGACTACCTGCCCGAGAAGCGCATTGGCCCAGCCATCTGGTTGCGTTGCGCGATTGTCGGTCAGGTTCCGGAATTCTCGTTGCCCAACGACCGGACGCCTATCCTTTATCTCCCGGGCGTCAGTCGGCAGGACCTGCGGGCTGTCGAAAGTTGTCCCGATCGTCTGAAACCGCTTGCCGAACTTCAATACCGGGGCGTGATCTGGTCCCAAGTCAACGCAAAGGACTGGACGATTCTGGCCTTTCTAAAATCGGATCAAGGTGGCCTCGGGCTCGATGTGGCCCAGGACAACGAGGCCAAGAACGCCATGCAACTCGCGTTGTATCGGCTTCTCGACGAGGAAGTCAGCCTACTCAAAGGCAAGCGCTTGGACAGGGACTATTTCAACACCCTGTTGACGGGTGGCGACCCGATTCGCGACCTGCTGCAATGGCTTGACCGGGGGGATGCGTTCCAGGCAAGTCGTGGCGAGAACGAATGGCGAGCATTCGTCGAGGTCTGCAAATCCCAGCTGGCCTTCAATCCCCGGAACGAAGGGATACTGGCCGGGGCTACCCGACTCGCAAACCACGAAGGCCCGTGGCATGCCGTATGGGAGCGTTTTTGCGAGGCGCCCATGCGCTATCCCAACATCCCGGCGCAGATCAGAAGGTGCGCACCCCCGCCTTTTGATTTATTCACGGATGAGACGACGGCGGGGGGCTGGCCTCAGTGGAATGACGATCAGGAGAGCGCCCTGCACCGTGAGTTCATCGCCCTCGCCAAAGCGCCTGCGCACAAAGCCAGGGCCAGGATCGAGGCGCTGGAAAAACAGCATCGTGGCCGGCGCGCCTTAATCTGGGCCGAACTGGGCGAGGCCCCGTTGGCCTGCGCATTGGAACACTTGGCAATCATTGCCGAGATTACGAAAAGCGGCCTTGCCGCGGGTTCGGCGGACGACCTCGCAGCGGGCTATCGCACGCAAGGATGGCGGGTCGATGCCGGAGTGATGGGGGCCTTGGCGCAGGTGGATGGTCCTGCTGACGTGCGAGCCGTGACGACCGCGATCCGATCCGTTTACCTGCCGTGGGTGGAAGAATCGGCCCGGCATCTCCAGAAGTTGGTTGATGGCGCATCTTACCCAGGTGGCGCCTGCCTGAGGGCAAAGGCAGCGTCATACGGCCCCGGAGACTGCGTTCTGTTTGTCGACGGGCTGCGCTTCGATGCCGGAAAGCGTCTGGTTGAACGTTTGGATGCATGTGGGTTCGATATCTCCGAGGAACCCACCTGGACAGCCTTGCCCAGCGTTACGGCCACCGGCAAGCCGGCAGTCGCCCCTGTGAGCGACAGGATTCGGGGTGAGGATGGCAGCACTGATTTCGAGCCTTCGGTCGCAGAGACCGGTCAGTCATTGAAGGGCGGCTACCACCTGAAGAAGTTGTTGACCGATGCGGGATGGACCATCCTCGATCGCTCGTCCAATGGTGACGGCCAGGGCATGGCGTGGTGTGAGTTTGGCGATATCGATCACGAAGGTCATGACCGTGGATGGAAACTGGCCAAACACGTGGATGCTCTGATTCTGGAAATAAGAGATCGTATCTCCGATCTCCTTGCAGCAGGATGGAAACGCGTCCGCGTCGTGACGGACCATGGTTGGTTGCTGGTGCCCGGGGGACTGCCGAAAATTGACCTTCCCAGCGCACTGGTCGAAAGCAAGTGGGGACGCTGCGCCTCGTTGAAACCTGGGGCCTCGACGGAGGAACGACTGTATCCATGGTACTGGAACCCAAACCAGTTCTTTGCCCTGGCGGACGGCGTAAGCTGTTTCAGAAAAGGCGAGGAGTACGCTCATGGCGGGCTTAGCCTGCAAGAGTGCCTGACGCTGCAGTTGACAGTATCGAGGGGCGAGTCTGCTGGGGTGGTGGCATCCGTCGAATTTACCGACGTCGTCTGGAAGGGGTTGCGCTGCACCGTTGCCGTGGATGGCAGCTTCTCGGGCTTGTCACTTGATGTTCGCAGCCAGGCTGGAAATTCATTATCCAGTATGGTCGTTGGCGTCAAGCCTCTCAAAGACAACGGAACCGCCTCCGTGGTCGTCGAGGACGAGGATACGGAGGGGCATGAAGCAACCGTTGTCCTGATTGACCCCGATGGATCGCTGGTCGCTCAAATCGCCACGGAAATAGGTGGAGGCGATTCATGATTGAAATGGACCGGATTGACCAAAAGGCCGCAGCCTCGCTGGATGGGTACCTGGTCCGGAAAGATTTGGTTAGGACGTTCAGCCGCCAGTTCCCGGTACCGACTTATGTTGTCGAGTTTCTGCTCGGTCGGTATTGCGCCAGCACCGAGCAGGACGAGATCGATGAGGGGCTTGAGATTGTCCAAAGGCAACTTAGATCTCGAACGATCAAGGCCGGGGAGGAAGAGCTGTTCAAGGCCAGGGCCAGGGAAAATGGTGAAGTCAAAGTCATCGACCTCATTACTGCTCGACTGGACGCGAAAACCGACTCTTACATCGCAACACTGCCCAGTTTGCGTCTGACAGATGTCCGCATCAGTCCCGAACTGGTGAAGGAACACGAGCGCATGCTGACAGGCGGCTTTTATGCCGAAGTCAGACTGAACTACGATGCCGCCATCGCGCAGGAGAGCAAAGGCAGGCCGTTCGGTGTCGCGGCGCTCCGGGGAATCCAGCTATCCAAACGGGACGTGCTCGATATCCTGGCCGAGACGCGCAGGTCCTTCACCACCGACGAGTGGAAGGAGTTGTTGCTCCGGTCCATCGGCATTGAGCCGAACGGTTTGTCCGCGCGGCAGCACGATGCCTTGATGCTGCGCATGGTTCCTTTTGTCGAGCGTAACTACAATCTGGTGGAGCTCGGCCCCAGGGGAACGGGCAAGAGCTATCTCTTCCAGCAGGTATCTCCGTATGCGCACCTGGTTTCCGGAGGAAAAGCCACCGTTGCCCGGATGTTCGTCAACAATGCAACCGGGCAGCGCGGATTGGTCTGCCAATACGATGTGGTCTGCTTCGATGAAGTGTCCGGCGTCTCCTTCGATCAGAAGGATGGCGTGAACATCATGAAGGGATACATGGAGTCCGGCGAATTCAGCCGCGGCAAGGAAAGCATCCGCGCCGATGGCAGCATCGTCCTGATCGGCAACTTCGACGTGGATGTCGAACACCAGCAGCGCATCGGGCACCTGTTCGGGCCCATGCCACCTGAGATGAAGGACGATACCGCTTTCATGGACCGAATCCACGCGTTTCTACCCGGCTGGGACGTTCCCAAGATCAACAGGGAGCTGTTGACGGATCACTTCGGCCTTGTCAGCGACTTCTTGTCCGAGTGCTGGAGTCAGGTCCGTAACCAGAGCCGCGTCAGCGTGCTGCAAGGCCGGGTGTTTTTTGGTGGCGCCCTGTCGGGACGCGATACAAACGCGGTCAACAAGACCGTGAGCGGACTACTCAAGCTTCTATACCCCTGCGAGGGTGAGATAGCCGACGAGGATGTCGAGTGGGCCGTCCGTATCGCCATGGAGGCAAGACGTCGCGTCAAGGAACAGCAGAAACGCATCGGCGCGGCGGAATTCCGCAACACCCACTTCAGCTACGTGATGGGCACCGATGGTGTGGAGAAGGTTGTCTCGACGCCGGAGCTGCATAGCGAAAACAGCATTGGCGGCGATCCCCTTGAGCCGGGTCAGGTCTGGACCGTCTCGCCGGGCGGTATTGACGAGCACCCAGGGCTCTACCGGATCGAGATCAATGAAGGGCCGGGCTCAGGTGTAAAGATCCTCAACAAGCCCGTGCCTCCCGCGTTCAGGGAAAGCATGGGCTACGCCGAGCAAAACCTTTACGCCAGGTCTATGCAACTGGTCGGCGACAAAGACCCTCGACACCACGAATTCACCGCGCAGCTTCGAGCCTTCGATGCGTCGAAGTCTGGCGCGAAACTCGGCATGGCATCACTCGTTGCGCTCAGTACGGCTCTACTGAAGAAAAGTGTTCGCGGTGGTCTCATCATCGTGGGGGAGATCAATCTGGGCGGGTCTATCGAGCCTGTTCACAACCCCGTCACCATTGCGGAGATTGCGGTTGAGAAGGGCGCCTCGGCACTCTTGATGCCGGTTTCCTGCCGTCGACAGCTTATCGACCTGTCCGATGATATGGCGACGAAGGTCGATATTCAGTTCTATTCTGATGCCAGGGATGCCCTTTTGAAGGCGATGGTGGAGTGAATAGGAGCGTCCTAAGATCTGGCGTTCAGCGAGGTGGTCCCAAGCCTATCCAACCCTCATGTTCGGGCTCTGAACACCCCGCTGTCATGTAACTGGAGTGGGAGTCCCGGGGAGGCGGCGTTGCCCTTGACAAAATCCACCGCCTCGCTGCGCTCGCGCAAGACCGGAACCTGTTTGAAGGACTTGACCCGCGCGTCTGCAACGTCACGATCATGCTCCGATGATCCCAGACGCCGCGCTACCCGCTCATGTCTAGTTGGATTTACGGCCCCCGTTCAGGCTCATGTCTCGTTGGACAAGGCTGGGTATTGCTATGGAAGTTCCTGTCAGTTTTGAGTGTCAAGTTAGGTCGAAATCTGGTTTCGCGAGAGACAGTGCAGTATTTGTGCTAAACGCGCCCGGTACGGTTGACAGTGATTTTACGGGTGAAATACAGGTTTTGCTTGCAAACTTTGGATGTGAACGATTTAAGGTTGAGCACCGCACTCGTATCGCTCAGCTGGTCTTCGCTGCGATTCCGCAAGTAAAGTTGTTGTGTTCTGAAGCCCTGTCTAACGCTGAACGAGGCGAAGCAGGATTCGGAAGCACGGGTTTGCGCTGACTGGTTGGCTTAGAAATGACGGCACTCTCCGGTGTGTTGGCTTTGACCAAAATTCGGTCAGCAGGGCCGTGAATCTGTCATGACAGTGCAGCGTGAGACGACAAGCTCTCGAAGAATTCGCCGGTGAAGAATGAGGTGCTTCACGTCTGGATTATCCCGATATGCATCGCCGCCGGTATAATCATTGCGCTTAATGCGTTGTCCAATGACACCACGTTGAAGCTTATAATTGGTTTACCTCTGTTGATGTTTCTGGCCTTGGGGTACAGTATTGTGGCGCAGAATCTGGACATGTGAGCGTTAGTGGTCCCAATAAGTCATGGTCGCCTTAACGCTCCCTTTTTGCGTCCTCCCTTGGGCTTGGCCGAAGCTCAAATCGAGGTCGGAGCCGCTCGGGTCGGCATGCTCGCGCCAGGTTGTCGTCGTCTTCACAGTACTGTCCTTGTGCCGATCCAGGGCATGGACCGCGTGAGCGGCAGTTAGGCGGAATTGGCCAGGATGAGCCAGTCCTGAATTCAACGCAACCTCCATCGTGCCCCCCTGCCGTGACCCGTCAGCGCAACCAGTCCCCTGCTTTTCAATTTGGCAAAGTCTTCACGCAGCTGTCGCAAATTGGTCTCCGGTCCCAGCAAAGAACGAATCTCCCGAAGCGCCAAGGGCACATCCGCTTCAGACAGCAGCTCCAATATCTCCCGTTGACGTTGCGTCAACTCGTCCACCATGTCCAGTTCGGTCAAGGCACCCCTGAACGCCTTGGCGGCCCGTCCGTGAGGGACCGCTTGCAGCGCATGTGCGCACGCGGACCTCGCCAACCACCACAGTTACGACAATCTGATGAGTCTGTGAAGTCAATTCTGGAGTTGCAATTGCGCTGAGACGATGGTTCCATTCGATGGATCGCGCGGAACATGGACTATCGGCGATACGCCACGAACTCCTGCGCGGAGAGCCCGACATCACGGGCGATGCGGCGCAGCAAGATTGGCGACAAATCCCGCCCACGATGCACCGGCACGGTCGTTACGCGACCGTCTTCATGACGAAATCGTTTGTGCGAACCTCGCTGGCGAGTTTCCTTGAATCCAAGCGCGGCGAGAATGGCGATAACTTCGCGAGGCTTCAGAACAGGTAAGGAAGACACCCCGTCTCAGGCCACCAGGACAACCTGAGTGCCGACGAACTCGCCCGCCATCGCGGGCGCGCCATCGACGAGGATCATTGTGATGACTTCCGTCAGATTGTCGTTGAGTTCTTCAAACGTCTCGGCTTGGCTGTGCGCGCCGGGAAAGCCCGGCACATAGCCCACAAAAAGCCCTGTGTCCGGGCAGCGTTCGATAACGGCCGTGTAACTGTGCATTGGCTGTACCTCGACTTGCAATCCTCCGAATCATTCTAGCAGTCATGCGGCGACCCGCGCTTGCCTCAGCCTCCTCAGGTGCCTGTCCGCCCGCACCATGAAGGGTACGCACTGAGTTGGCTAGAACCGTAAGACGGTGTGTGCAAGCCGGATTGCGGTTTGAAACGCAGGCATGGGCGGCGGGCTCTTGCAGGGACCGCCGCCGGTGCGGAGAAGCAACCGTTTGGCCGGTCCGAACAGGCGGCGATATCGGCCGATCACAGCGCCGGCCCTGCTTCGTTGGCTGTCCGGTCCGACAACGTCAAGCCATCTGAATGTCATGGATGGCGCATTGTCATATCCAGCGCCCGTAAGTGCGGCGGGCACGGAAACGGGGTTGGGGCAGGCTGTTGGAGAGATCCATCGCTTCTGCTACAAGTCCGCCGACTTTCTCCGCCGTCTTGACCAGGTGGCCGTCGGCCAGATGAGCATACCCCGCCGTGGTCTCGTGGCGCCGGTGACCGAGCAGCCTGCCCACCAGCGGCAGGTTCTCTCCCGACATGACGGCGTGACTTGCCGCGGTGTGGCGCAGGTCGTGGAGCCGAAGGCTGCCGAGGTTGGCGTGCGCGCGAACGGTGTGCCAGCACCTGACGATGTTGTAGGGAGAACGACGCCCGGCGTTGTTCGGGAACAGGAACGCGTCCTTGCGCCGGGAACCCGGCAACGCATCGACGATGGCCCGCGCGGACGCGCCCAGCGGCACCGAGCGCGGGCCGGTCTTGGAATCGGGCAGCACGATGGCGTTCTCTGCGATATCGCGCCAACGCAGATTGACGATCTCTCCGCGGCGGCAGCCGGTGAGCGCCAGCAGCCGGATCGCGGCGACGGCCTCCGGCCACCGGGACTCATGCGCTTCGAGCGCACGTCCGAGCCGCGCCAGCTCGTCATGGTCCAGAAACCGAGCGATGTTGCGCCTCGGGTTCTTCCTGATGCCGAGGCAGGGATTCGTGCCGTGCTCCCGGAAACCCCATTCCTCGGCCCGGTACATCATCGAGCGTAGGATCTCGAACGCGCGGTTGGCCGCGCCGGGCCTGTCCCGGCTCGCGGCGTCGAACCATTCGGCCACGTCCTCCGGGCCGACGCGGTCCACAAGCATGCGTCCGAAGGCCGGCAGGATGCGGGCCTTGAGATAGATGCGCACGGTCTTGCGACCGGACGGCTTCCAGTACGGATCGCACCGGCGCAGGTATTCCCGGGCAAACGCCTTCATCGTCGGGGTCCGCTTTTCCCGGAGAATGTCTTCTGCCGGGTTGTCTCCCGCGCGGATGCGCTGGAGCAGGTCGAGGGCGCGCCGGCGCGCCTGGGCCAGGCTCATTTCCCCGTACCGGGCGATCACCATGCGGCGGCTCCTGCCCTCGATACGGGCCTGCACGATCCAGACCTTGCGGCCCGAGGGGTGGATGCGCAACCCGAATCCGGGCAAGGCCTTGTCGAACAGGATGGTGTCCTTCTCGCTGGCCTTGCTTTGTCGCGCCAGCCGCGCGGTGAGCTTAACCCTTGGCATGGCGGGTCCTCCGTGTGCGCTTTGGAATCTTGCCTTCAAGCGCTGCGCTCAGTCGCGCCGACACGCGGTCGGCGGCCTCTGTCACGGATTGGTCGGACAGGTGCACGTAGCGCTCGGTGGTCTCGACCAGCGCGTGACCGAGCAACTTCGCGATGGTCACCATGTCCACCCCGTTCATGGCGGCGACCGACGCCCAGGTGTGGCGCAGGTCGTGAAGCCGCACGCCCGGCAGTCCAGCCTCGATTCGAATGCGGTTCCAGTGAAACGTGATGTTGTCCAGGGGCCGCGTCGGCGGGCGGTTGGGGAATAGAAACGGGCAATCCTCGCTGTAGCGCGGGATGGTGTCGATGACGGCCCGAGCCGCATTCGACAGCCAGACCGTGTGCGGCCCGGACTTGGAATCGGGGAGGAAAATCCGCTTGCCCTTGATCCACTCCCATTCGAGGGTGCGGATTTCTCCCACTCGGCAGCCGGTGAGCATCAGCAGGCGCACGATGGCGACGACGTTGGGACACCAGAACTCGTCGCGGGTCAGCACGGCGTTGAGCCGGGCCATTTCCTCCGCCGACAGGTACCGCTCCTTCGGCTTCATCCTGTAGCGCTTTGTGTTCTTGCAGGGGTTGGTGTTGTGAGCGCGGTAGCCCCAGCGCTCGGCCATTTGCATCATCACGGACAGGACCGGCATGGAACGATTGGCGACGCCGGGCCTTTCGCTCATGGAGGCGAACCATTCCTTGACCTGTTCGCCCGTGATAGCGTCCACGGTCGTATCGCCGAAGGTGGGCAGGATGTACCTGCGCACGATGCGGGTGTTGGTGTCCCGCGTCCGAGGTTTCCAGCGATGGGCCTGGCGGTCGAGGAACTCCTCGGCGAAGGCGGTCATCGGGTGTCCCGGCGTGCGGGGGCCGATGACGACCTTGGCCGGTTCAGTGAAGCTGGCGATGAGCCTGCGGGCCTCTCGGCGGGCATGGGGGACGGTGAGCGTTGCGGCGTCGCCGAGGTTGGCGTAGCGTCGGCGCCCGTGCACCGCACGCTCCAGGGTGTAGGTGCGCGTCCCGGTCGGGAGAACCCGAAGGATCAGTCCCGTGACCACATCGTCGCGGATGTCGTAGCGCTTCGAGCGGGGTTTGGCGGCTCGCACGCGGCGGGCGAAGGTGGATTTCGGTTTGTCGGACATGTTGGCGGCTCCTAGTCAGGGCCGCGCGGCTGAGGCGTCGTACAGGAAGCGGCCGCGGCGGCGTTTCTACTTGGAAGCCGTGCGAGGGCGGGGAACCGTTAGGTCCTTAAGTCACTGACATTACGGGCGTTTCCGTCCAGTCATGCGACCACGGACGCCGGTGGGAAGGGCATCGAAGATGCGTGTGGTGTGTGTGTGGGGGGGGCGTGTGTGTGTGTGTGTGTGTGTGGGCGTGTGTGTGTGGGCGTGTGTGGGCGTGTGTGGGCGTGTGTGGGCGTGTGTGTGCCGAGTGCCCAAACGCCGCTGCACGCAGTACCTTGTCAAGCTATCGGCATAATCCCCGTCCAATTCTGCGCGGGCAGCCTCGCGTCAATTGTTGTGTGGGCAACTTCGTGTCCGATTCTACGCGAACGATCCCGCTCGCCGTGCAGGACAAGCCATGTCAGTCCCTTGTTCGAAACGGGGATGCCGGCAGCCCTGCGCCATTGATCAGATTGCCCTCCGGATCGTCCGCCCAGGCATAGCGCGCCTGGACCGGCGCCGGTACATCGGGGCTGGTGAGAATGACCGAGCTCCCGGCGATGCTGGCCTCGGGCTTGACGAACTCGCCATCCGGTCCCGCCAACTCGAATCCCACCAGCGGTCCGCCGCGTCCCTGCAGCCCCGAACCGGCATGGTCGAACCAGAGCCGCAGCGCGGAACCCTGTCGCGTTGTCTGCCGGTACATCGGTCCCGAGTATTCCAGACCCTGCTCCCCGTACGCGATGGCGCGCGCGGCCAGCGCCAGCCGCAGGCCCGCGTCCTGCTTGTTGCCCGGGTGTATATCGTTCGAATCGCCGATGTCGATCGTCACCGCCATGCCAGTGCCGGCGAGTCCAAGCGCCGTGGCCTGAGCTTCCCGCAGTTCCGGCCACTCGCTGTTCTCGACGACGCGGGCAAAGTTGGGCAGTTGCACGAAGAGGAAAGGGAAGTCGCCCTGGCCCCATTCGTGCCGCCAGTCCTCGATCAGCGAGCGAAACAGCCGGCGGTAGAGAAACGCCTGACGGTTGTTGGCGTCGTTTTCGCCCTGGTACCAGATCACGCCGCGTATCGGGTACGGCGCCAGGGGCGCGATCATCGCGTTGAACAGCCACGACGGTGTTGCCGACGGGTTCAGGGTGCGCGGGCGCGGGGGCCTTCGCGGGGCCTCTTCTCCCGCAGCTTCAGCCTCCGCGGCCCGCCGTTCCCAGTCGGCGAAAGCGGCATCGTAGTCCGGTTTCAGCCTTTCCCCTTCCGCCTTGAATTCCGCCGCGAATTTCGCCAGCGCAGGGTCGGCCGCAAACGCGCGCGTACTCGTCCAGGACTGGGCAGGCGTCCCGCCCCAGGCCGATTGAATGATCCCGAACGGGACGCCGAGTTCGGTGTGCAGATGGCGTGCGAAAAAATACGCGAGACCCGAAAACTCGCCCGCCGTCGCGGGCGTAACGACCCGCCATTCGCCTTCGACATCGTCCTGGCGTGTATCCGCGGCCTTGCGCACGACCCTGAAATAGCGAATGCCGGGATATTGCGCCGCCGCGGTCTCCCGCTCCGCGTCATTGGCACGCTCGAGCGGCCACTCCATGTTGGACTGGCCCGAGCCGACCCATACGTCGCCGACGAGAACGTCGCTCAGCCGGATCGAATTCCCGCCATCGATCGCGAGTTCGTAGGGTCCCCCCGCCTCGGCGGGTTCAAGGTAGGCCTCCCAGCGGCCGTCGGGCGATGCGGTGGCAACGGCCGTTTCCCCGCGAAAGGCAACGCTGACCGTTTCGCCGGGGTCGGCCCAGCCCCAGACGTGGACCGGCATGTCGCGCTGCACGACCATGTGGTCGCCGAACAGCGCCGGGACCCGCACATCGGCCCAAAGGTTGGCCGACAGGGCGGTATTGACAAGCACCAGCAGCAAGAATCTCATCGGACACCCATTGTTATTCGCGTTCGAGCGGCATTCTATCCCATGTGCGGTTTCGCCAAGTGTGCAGACCGACCGTGCGCTACGGGGCGCCTGTCCGCAGGACAAGCGCGCCAACGCGCGTGATCGCTTCAAACTGAGAGTCGAATGTGAGCACGGCCGCTCCCGCGCGTACGGCCGTGGCCGCGACCCAAAGGTCGTTGGTCGGCAACGGACGGCCTCGGGCACGCAAGTCCGCGTGGATTTCGCCGAATATCCTCGCGACGCTCGAGTCCATGGGAAGCACTTCCACGACGGGGTGCGCCAGAAACTCACCGAGTTGGGCCTCATTCTCGTCGGTGCGGGCGCCGGACAAAAAACCTGCCCATAACTCACCCAGGACGACACTTGGAATTCCGATCCACTGTGCGCGGTCGATGTGGGCGACGACGCGGGGTTCGCCGCGCCGGAAATTGCTGTAGGCGGAGGTGTCCAGGCAAAATCGGTTCACCGCCAGATCTCGGCGTCGACCTCGGCAAGGCACGCCACTGCGTCCTCGAATTGCCTGAACTCCTCTTCACTCCATGTCCCGGCAAGTCGATGCAGGCCGTTGCTGCGGATGTTGCCGCTCAATTCCAGAGATTCCTCGATCAAGGCGAGCACGGTGCGGTTTAGCGAAAGCCCCCGGCGGCGTTTCTCTTCGTCGAGCGCGGCAGCCATTTCCGGCGACACGTTCCGGACGGTCATGGTGTTCATGCAGCGCTCCGAAGTGCAATCATTTTCTGAAGCTGCATGATAGCAAACTCATGCAGTCATGCATGGTTGGATGCACCCTTCGGCATGAGCTGAGGGAGAACAACGGGAATATTCGACCGACGGGCAAGGCAGCCGGCCGGGATGCATCGTCGGTCGAATGCCGCGTTCACAAGCGCGCATCTGCTTTGTTGCCGTCTCTTGACGTATGTCCAATACGTCGGCGGGACGCGCCTTGCCACGAACCGCGTGGCTATCGCCGATGCGACAGAACAGGCTTGACTCGACGCTAGATGTACTGGTTCACGAGGTTCTCCAGCCACTCCTGCCTGCCGCTGATGCGGGCCGGCTCGCCGTTTTCGGCGGCCAGGTCCCGTAACGCCACGAGGCCGAGGTCGCCGCTCTCGAAGGCGGCGCCGTCGCCGTCGTCGAAGCTCGCATAGCGCGACGCGCGGCTGGCGAGAAGCGGGCTTCGTTCGATCAGATCGTGGGCGATGGCGAGGCCGCGGGCGAAGGCGTCCATGCCGCCGATGTGGCCGATGAAGATATCATCCGGATCCACCGATTCCCGGCGTACCTTGGCGTCGAAGTTCAGGCCGCCCGTGTGCAGGCCGCCGTTTTCCAGCACCACCAGCATGGCGGAGGCGGTGTCGTATAGATCCACCGGGAACTGATCGGTGTCCCAGCCGTTCTGCGGGTCGCCGCGATTGGCATCGATGCTGCCCAGGAGTCCGGCGTCGGCGCACATCCGCAGTTCGTGAGCGAAACTGTGGCCGGCAAGAGTGGCGTGGTTGGCCTCGACGTTGACCTTGAAGTCGCCCTCCAGCCCGTAATGGCGGATGAAGCCGATCACGGTCTGGGCATCGAAGTCGTACTGGTGCTTGCTCGGTTCCATGGGTTTGGGCTCGATCAGGAAGGTTCCCTTGAAGCCGATGGCGCGGCCATAGTCCCGTGCTGCGGCCATGAACCTCCCCAGATGGTCCAGTTCCCGCCTCGTGTCGGTATTGAGCAGGCTCGCGTAGCCTTCCCGGCCGCCCCAGAAGACGTAGTTCTCGCCGCCCAGGGCAACGGTGGCGTCCAGAGCGGCCTTGACCTGGGCGGCGGCATGCGCAACCACGTTGAAATCGGGGTTGGTGGCCGCGCCATTCATGTAGCGCGGGTGACTGAACAGGTTGGCCGTGCCCCAGAGCAGCCTGACGCCGGTTGCCCGCTGCCGTTCGGCGGCGAGTTCCGTCATGGCGCGCAGGTTCCGCTCCGATTCCGCGACATCGGCGCCCTCCGGCGCGATGTCGCGATCGTGGAAGCAGTAATACGGCACGCCCAGCTTGCTGAACAACTCGAACGCCGCGTCCAGGCGAGCGCGGGCGGCTTCCATCGGATCGGTCGGTTCGTCCCAGGCGAAGACCTGGGTGCCGGGCCCGAATGGATCGCCGCCCTTGCCGCACAAGGTGTGCCAATAGCAGACTGCGAAGCGCAGGTGCTCCTCCATGGTCTTGCCGCCGATCACGCGATCGGCATCATAGAATTTGAAGGCGAGGGGGTTGTCGGAGGCCTTCCCCTCGTAGCGAATCTTGCCGATACCGGGAAAATATTCCCGCTCACCGATGAATAGGTTGCGTGCCATGTTGCTCACTCGAATGGAAGTCTGTGTTCAAGGTCATGCGGTTCACTCGAACCGGGGTCTGAGTTCACCGAGATACGTGTTGTAGAGATCGAATTGTTGATCGTAGACGGCTTGTGTGCCTGAGTCCGGTACGGTCGCCGCTTCGTCGTCGAATTGTATGTGTTCGTCCACTTCCGCCGCCAGCGCGCGCGCGTCGCCGTGGCTCGCGCTGCCGAGAAGCATGGCATTCAGCGCCGCGCCCATGGCGGCGCCTTCCTGGGAAACCGGCACGCGCACCGGCCGGCCGAAGTTGTCCGCCACGATCTGGCGCCAGACGGCGCTGCCCGCGGCACCGCCGGTGAGCCGGATCTCGTCGAAGCCGTCCACCAGGGTGTCGTGGCCTCGCGCGAATGCCTCGAGCCCGGCGCGCAGCCCGAATACGGCGGCTTCCATGGAAGCCCGGACGATGTTGGCGGCTGTCATGTTTTCGCCATCGAGCCCAAGGATGCAGCCCTTGCCGTTGGGCAGGTTGGGTGTGCGTTCGCCATTGTAGAAGGGCAGCACCACGACCCCGTCGGCGCCCGGAGCGGCACTTCCGGCGGCCGCTTCCATCGACTCCAGGTCCATTCTCAGCAGCGAACGCGCCAGTTCGCTCGCGACCGTGCAGTTCATCGTGCACAACAGCGGCAACCAGCCCCCGGTGGACGAGCAGAACGCGGCCAGTTCGCCCGCCGGGTCGATGCAGGGAGCGCCGGCGTAGGCGAACAGCGTGCCGGACGTGCCGAGGCTCATGGTCAGGCGCCCTTCGGTGACGTTGCCGGTGCCGATGGCGGCCATCATGTTGTCGCCGCCGCCGCACGCGACGGGTGTTCCGGCCGGCAGTCCCAGGCGCTCGGCGAGCGGCGTCCGCAGCGTGCCCGCGCTGTCGGCCGCGCCGACCAGCGGCGGCAGGCAGTCGGACAGATCCCGGTCCGGGTCCACGGCGGCGAGCATGCCGGGATGCCAGGCGCGGGAGCGGATGTCGAGCAGTCCGGTTCCCGAGGCGTCGCCGCACTCCATGACGAGCTCGCCGGTCAGGTGGTGGTTGAGGAAGTCGTGGGGCAGAAGAATGGTTGCCAGTCTGGCGTACCTGCCAGGCTCACGACTCTTCAGCCAGGCGATCTTCGATGCCGTGTAGCCTGGCAGGATCGCGTTGCCCACCGCGTCGATGCAGTGTTGCCGGCCGCCGAACCGCGCGGTGATTTCGTCGCACTCGCTCACGGTCGCCGTATCGCACCAGAGTTTGACCGGCGCCAGAACCCCCCCGTCCGCGTCCAGGGGAACGAACCCGTGCTGTTGCCCGGAAACGCCTATCGCCTTGACGGAGGAGAGGCACGCCCGCGGAATCTGTTCCAGGGCCGAGTGGAGCGCATCGATCCACCATTTCGCCAGTTGTTCCCGTGTGCCGTCGGCACGGCCGATCAAACGCAGTTCGCTGCTGCCGGTGGCGGCTACTTCGCGGCGCTCGCTGTCATATACGAGCGCCTTGAGGCTTTGGGTGCCGAGGTCGATACCGAGGAACCGGCTCATGACCGGGAGACCCGGATATTGCACCGGGCGGCGATCTTCGGCGCCGGCGATTCCAGCGCATGTATCGCATGGATCGGTTGAAACCGCGGGTCCAGGCGGCCGGTGATGGGTTTCCCGGATGTTAGAATGGAGCCCTCCGGCGCTCTCGCTATCCTTCCTGGGGAATCCTTCATCATGTTGACCATTCGTGCAGCGCGTCTTGCCCTGGCGGGACTGATTTTCCCGATTCTAACCGGTCTGGCGTCAGCCGCCGTCAATATTCCCGACCCCGACGCCGTGGACGCGGTGATCGATCGCTTCGTGGAGGACGGATATTATCCCTTCATTTATGCGCGCCTGGAAGATCGTGACGGCAATGTCGTCTACGAGCACGGCGCCGTCGATCGCGATTTGCTGCCGGACGCCGAAATCGACGGTGGGACGTGGATACGCATCTGGTCCATGAGCAAGATCGTCACCATCTCGACGGTCCTGGATCTGGTGGAAGACGGCATCCTGAGCCTTGAGGATCCGGTTGCGGATTACATTCCCGAATTCGCGGACATGCAGGTCGCAATGACCTCCGATGGCAGGAGCCTCAGCGAAGTTGAACGGGAACACGGGCCATCGGCCTGCCCGTATGAACTGGCGCCTGTCGATTCGGTGATGACCGTGCGGCACCTGATCGACCATGAGGCCGGCTTCTACTACGCCACGACCGGCATTTCCTGCCTGGATACCCCGCTGAACGAGCAGAACGTGGCCGTCGCGGCGGACACCCGGGACTTTATCGATCGGTTGGCCAGCCTGCCGTTGGTCCAGCAGCCCGGAACGCGGTACTACTACGGGACCAACACGACCGTGCTGGGCATGGTCGCGGAACGCGCAACGAACAAGAGCCTCAAGCAGTTGGTGGAGGAGCGGTTGACCGGGCCGCTGGGCATCGGCGGTCTTCGGTACGGGCTGCCGGCGGATGCCGAACTCTTGCCGAGGGTCAGCGGCAGGGACGGGGAACTGCGCGTCGCGCACGACGGCGAGCTGGACATTTTCGGCGCGGACGTACCGGGCTACGACCCGGAGCATCCGCTCTACCTGGGCGGCGAAGGCATGCTGGCGACGGCCGACGGGTACGCCGACTTCCTGCGCATGCTGTTGAACCACGGCACCCTGAACGGGCAGCGTTTTCTGGAGACAGCGACGGTCGAAAACATCTACGCGCCGCATACGCAACTCGACAACCCCGAAGGGCACAATGGAATGAACCTCTGGGTTCCCGGAGAACCGATGCGAGAACGCGGGGAGGGCGAGGCAGGACTCTGGATCGGCGGCGGATACGAGGGCACGCACTTCTGGGTGGACCCGAAACGTGAATTCGTGGGCGTGATCATGTCGCAGATGTACTCGGTTCCCCAAGGTGGCGGGGGTAGAGACGGGGCGATTCGAGCCGAGCTCTACCGGCAGTTCTGGGCGGAAGAAGCCAATTGAACGCTTCATTCATCATTCTGATCAGTTGCATAGCGACGATCGGCGGATTCCTGTTCGGATTTGACAGCGGGGTCATCAACGGCACCGTAGACGGCCTGCAAAGCGCGTTTCAGTCCGACAGCGTCGGCACCGGCTTCAATGTGGCCTCGATGCTGTTGGGGTGCGCGGCCGGGGCGTTTTTCGCCGGCCGCCTTGCCGACATTATCGGGCGCCGCACGCTGCTCATCGTGGCGTCGATCTGTTTCCTGATCAGCGCCTGGGGCTCGGGGATCGCGGGCAGTTCCGCCGAATTCGTGATGTACCGGGTGCTTGGCGGCATGGCGGTGGGTGCGGCCAGCGTGATCGCGCCGGCCTACATCGGCGAGGTCGCTCCGGCGCAATACCGGGGCAGGCTGATCACCATTCAGCAGATCGCCATCATCACGGGTCTCTTCTGCGCCTTCGTGAGCAACTATCTGCTGGCCGGGTTCGCCGGTGCCTCAACGGCCGAGTTGTGGTTGGGTTTTGAAGCCTGGCGCTGGATGTTCTGGATCGAGATGGGGCCGGCCGTGCTGTTCTTCGTCGGCCTGCTGTTCATTCCGGAAAGCCCCAGGTACCTGGTCATCGGCGGCAAGATGGAAACGGCGCGCGCGGTCCTGACCAGGCTCTACGGGCCCGACCGCGGCGCGGCCAAGCTCACGGAAATCGACGAATCGCTGGCGGCGGATCATCATCGGCCGAAGTTCTCGGACCTCATCGACGACACCACCGGGCGGATACGCAAGCTGGTATGGGTCGGCATCGGCCTGGCCACGTTCCAGCAATTGGTCGGGATCAACGTCGTCTTCTACTACGGCGCGGTGCTTTGGCAGTCGGTCGGGTTTTCCGAGAGCGACGCGCTGCTGATCAACGTCATTTCGGGCGCCGTCAGCATCGGCGCCTGCCTGATCACGGTCAGCCTGATCGACAAGATTGGCCGCAAACCGTTGTTGTGGGTCGGATCGGTGGGCATGGGGGTGACCCTGTCGTTGATGGCGGTCGCCTTTTCCACCGCCACGCTGGACGAACAGGGCGCGCTGCAACTGACCGGCGCCATGGGCACGCTGGCGCTGGTCGCGGCCAACCTCTACGTCTTTTTCTTCAACGCCTCGTGGGGTCCGGTGATGTGGGTCATGCTGGGGGAGATGTTCCCCAACCAGATTCGAGGCTCCGGTCTCGCTATCAGCGGCCTGGCGCAGTGGGGTTCGAATTTCGGCATCACCATGACGTTCCCGATTCTGCTCGCCAGCATCGGGCTCATGGGCGCCTATTCGCTCTACGCCTTGGCCGCGGTGGTGTCGGTATACTTTGTGATCCGGTACGTGCATGAGACGCGCGGACTGGAACTGGAGGAAATGGAGGGATAAGAAACATGTCGGCGACGGTGATACGAAGATGGATCATAGGATTGGCGGTGGTCGTTGGGTGGCCGCTTTCTGTCAGCTACAGCGCCGGGGTCGAGCGCGTCGAGCCGCCGAACTGGTGGGTCGGATTCCAGCACCCGGAACTGGAATTGCTGGTCTACGGCGAAGACGCCGGGACGCTGTCGCCGAGCGTCGACTGGCCGGGCGTCTCGGTCGACGAGGTCATCACGACGGGTAATCCGAACTACCTGTTTGTACGCCTGAACATCGGCCCCGACACCGAGGCCGGGGAATTCGACATTGTTTTCAGCGGCGCCGACGGTGACATCGCCCACGCGTACAGACTGAACGAACGCAACCAGGACCCGGAACACACCCGCGGCTTTTCCTCCGAAGATGCGATTTACCTGATCACGCCGGACCGGTTCGCCAACGGCGATCCCGAAAACGACGAGATCGAAGGCATGGGAGACGTCCTGGACCGGAGCCTGCCAAGGGGGCGCCACGGCGGCGATCTCAGGGGCATCATCGACCGGCTCGACTACATCGCCGGACTCGGCTTCACCGCGGTCTGGCTGAATCCCGTGCTCGAGAACGCGATGCCGGAATTCTCCTACCACGGCTATTCGACCACGGATTTCTACCGGGTGGACCCGCGCAAGGGCAGCAATGAAGACCTGAGGGAACTGGCCCGGGTCGGACGCGAAATGGGCGTCGGGCTGATCATGGACATGATCGTCAATCACAGCGGGCTGCATCACTGGTGGATGGATGATCCCCCGATGGACGACTGGGTGCACCAGTGGGACGGCTACGTGGGCACGACCCATGCCAAGTCGCTCAGCGTCGACCCCTACGGCGCGGAGGTCGACCGGCGCGAGTTCTACGACGGCTGGTTCGTGCCGAGCATGCCCGATCTCAACCAGGACAACCCCCTGATGTCGGTTTACCTCATCCAGAACGCCATCTGGTGGATCGAATACCTGGGGCTCGCCGGCGTGCGCATGGATACCTATCCGTATTCCGGGGCGGAGTTCATGGCCGAATGGACGAGACGGGTGATGGAGGAGTTTCCGGACTTCAACGTGGTCGGCGAGGAGTGGTCCGAGAATCCCCTGATCGTCGCGTACTGGCAGGGCGGTGCGGAGAAGCATGATGGTTACCGCTCCTGGCTGCGCAGCGTGATGGATTTTCCGCTCAACGCCGTGCTCGCCTCGTCGCTGGTGGCCGAGGAACGGTTTTCCAACGGTTTTCGATCCCTCTACTCGATGCTGGCGAACGATGTCCTCTATCCGGACCCCAACGAACTGGTCATCTTCGGCGACAACCACGACATGAGGCGCATCTACGGCCAGCTCGGCGAGGATTACGCGCTGTTCGAGCTGGCCATGGCCTACCTGGCCACGATGCGCGGGGCGCCGCAAATCTACTATGGAACCGAACTGCTGATGAGCAGCGGCGGCGACCATGGCATCATCCGCAGCGACTTCCCGGGCGGCTGGGAAGGCGACGCCGTCGACGCCGTCTCCGGAAGGGGACTGACGGAGCAACAACGGCAGGCGCAGGACCTGGTGAGCACGCTTTTCAACTGGCGCAAGGATTCCGCGGCGGTGCATCGCGGCGGACTCACGCACTTCCTGCCGAAGGACGCGGTCTACGTCTATTTCCGCTATCTTGACGACGAGAAGGTGATGGTGGTGCTCAACAAGAACACGGACCCGCATACGCTGGAGCTCGATCGCTTTGCGGAAGTTCTCGGCGATGCCGGCAGCGGAACGGACGTCATTCGCGGCGGCGAGTACGACCTGACTTCGGCTATCGAGCTGGCGCCGCGCACGGCGTTGGTGTTGCAGGTCGACTGAAACGGCGCCGCCCGCGGAATTAATCCAACTTGAGATTAATCCAACTTGAGGGGAAAGATCATGAAAACTATCGGCTATCCGGTGTCGTTTCTGTTTGCGCTGATCACGACAGGATCGATTGCATGTGAGTTGTCCGTTTTCGAACAGCCGGCTGCCGACTCGCCCCACGGCGTCACGCTTGCCGGCGCGGAACGGGTCGACGAAGGCCCCGGTTACTGCCAGGTGGAGGGCATGATCGCCAACTCCGACGACGGGCAGAGCCGCATCCGGTTCCGGCTGCGCCTTCCGGATGAAGCCGACTGGAACGGCCGCTTCCTGATGCTGGGCAACGGCGGTACGGCCGGCACGTTTCAGGGCGAGAACCGGGCACAGATCGCCCTGCAACTCGGTTACGCCACGGGACAGACCGACACCGGGCATACCCGGAACGGGCCGGAAGACTGGCTGATGCGCGAAATGGAGGACGGTACCTTGCTGCCCAACACCGTCACCATTGAGGATTTCGGGCATCGGTCCATCCACCTGACCACCGTGGTCGGCAAGCGACTGGTGGACGCCTACTATGCGGCGGCGCCGGAGCGCTCCTACTACTTCGGCTGCTCCACCGGCGGACGCCAGGGGCTCAAGGCCATGCAGCGCTACCCCGGCGATTTCGACGGCATCGTCGCCGGCGCACCGGTCTTTTCGCTGACCCGCCTGAACATGTCGCAGGTATGGATGGCGCAGGAGATCGCCCGGTTCACGTCCGAGCACCAGCCGTTGTCCGAAGCTCAACTGGACCTCATCCACGATGGCGCGCTGGCGGCCTGCGATGCCCACGACGGGGTCGTGGACCGCCTCATCGACGACCCCCGCCAATGCGGCTTCGACCCCGGCGTGCTGCAGTGCACCGGGTCGGAGTCGCCGCCCCAGTGTCTGACCGAGTCGCAGGTCGATTTCGTCCGCATGGTCTACGACGGGCCCATCACCGAAGCGGGTGAACGGCTCTACCCGGGCCGTGTCCCGGGGGGCGAAGGCAACGGCAGGCAAGGTTGGCAAGGCTTGCTGGGGGGCGCCTGCCACAATGCCGAGGCGACGGGGCGCTGCGACCTGGTTGCCCGTGCCTGGTTTCAGGATCCCGGCATGAACATGATGGATGAATTCGACATCGATGATCCGGCCGACGTGCTGGCGGCGGATACGTCCTTCTATTCGGGCGTCACCCGGGCGGACAATCCGGACGTGACGTCCTTCGTGCAGCGTGGCGCCAAGGCGATTCTCTACCACGGCTGGAGCGACACCAACGTCTCGCCCACGCCCACCGTAGAACTGTACGAAGCGATGGAGGACACCGTCTCCCGGAAACGCGGCGCCGGGGATTTTCGCGATCATGTGCGGTTGTTCATGGCGCCGGGTATGGCGCACTGCGGCGGCGGGGAGGGGCCCAACAATTATGTTGCTTCGGTCCTTGGCGCCATAGACGCCTGGGTCAGCGAGGGCGAAGCGCCGGATGCGATCGTGGCGACCCACGAGGAGCGGGGCATGTCCCGTCCGTGGTGCCCCTATCCGCAGGTCGCACGGCTGAGGGGTCCGAATCTGAATCCCGACGAGGCCGACAATTTTCAGTGCGTCGCACCGCCCGAGTAGCCGTCGGTTGGTATTTGGCAGAAAGGCCGATGTGTCGCAAGTGTAACCCGGGTTGAGGGCTCCGGGCAGGGAACAATTCAGGGATCTGAGCAGGTGACAACAGCTCGTCCAATGGGGAAAAGTCTACGGCTGGCGCCGGTGGTGATCGCGGCCCTGTTGCTGTTGAACGCCGTCGTGGACCGGGCAGGGGCACAAGAGCCAGTCCCCCAAGGGCCAGTCCCCCAAGAGCCGGCGCCTCAAGAGTCCCCCAACGTGCTGCTCATCATTGTCGATGACCTTCGCCCGCAACTGGGCGCCTACGGTTTCGACATCATGCAAACTCCAAACATCGACCGTCTCGCCGAGGAGGGGCTGCTCTTCCGGCGAGCGTATGCCCAGTGGCCGGTGTGCGGCCCTTCGCGGGCCAGCCTGCTGAGCGGGCTGCGGCCCGACACCACCGGCATCTACAACAACGGCCGGCGGCTGGATAGTTCAGACGCAGAGATTGTTTCCCTGCCGGCGCACTTCAGGCGCAACGGCTACCGGACGTACTCAGTCGGCAAGGTCTACCACGCCCGCAACGACGATCTGGACGCCTGGAGCCAAACGCCCTTCAATGCCGCGCCGAACGACGACAATTGGCAGGGATACGGGTCCCCCGAAACCCATGAGTTGAGGCTTGGCCTGTGGGAGGAAGCGTTGGCGGAGGATCTGGACGCGCTGTTCCACCAGTTCAACGCCGGCGCCGTGGAACGAGCGGACCTGCCCGACAGCGAGTATCGCGACGGCAAGATCGCCGACTTGGCCGTGGAAGTGCTGCGCGAAAATGCCGGGCAGCCGTTCTTCGCCGCGGTGGGATTCGTCAAGCCGCACTTGCCGTTCGCCGCGCCGAACCGGTATTGGGACCTGTACGACCGCGCCGACCTGCAGCCGGCGGCAGACTTGGCCCGGCCCGAAGGCACGACGGAAATTCCCTACATCTACAGCGAACTTGAGTCCTATCGGGGCATCGGCTTGGACGACGAACTGACCGAGGGGCAGGTGCTGGAGTTGATTCACGGATACTACGCCGCGGTCAGTTTCATCGACGCCCAGGTCGGCAAGCTGCTGGACGAACTGGACCGCCTGGGCATCAGGAACAACACCATCGTCGCGCTCGTCGGAGACCACGGGTTCCACCTGGGCGAGCAGGGCATCTGGGCGAAGCACAGCCTGTTCGAGCTGTCGTCGCATACGCCGCTCATAGTCAGTGTCCCCGGACAGGAGACCGCCGGCGAGTCCACGGTCGCGCTGGTGGAACTGATCGACATCTACCCAAGCCTGGTGGAACTGGCCGGGCTCGATCCGTCGCCGCGCTTTGACGGCGAGAGTTTCGCGCCGCTGATGAACGATCCGGACACGCTCTTCAAGGACGCGGCGCTGAGCCAGTATCGGCACTTCATGGAGCCGTACCGGGAGATCATGGGCTACAGCATCCGTACGGATCGGCACCGGTTTTCGCTTTGGCGCGATAACGCGCGCGAGGGAGCGGCGTTCGCAAGAGAGCTATACGAACTGGGTTTCGAGGGACGCGAGTCGGTCAACCTTGCCGACGATCCGGCCTACGAGGTCGTGGTACAGGATTTGACGAATCGCATCGAATCGATGCTAAAGGAGCCCGCGCCGTAGGCGATGGAAACACGCCCTGGCAGCGGATGTCTTGCCATGCGCTGCCAGAGGCGCGACCGGCTTGCTCCGAGTTGGCGGGAACGTACGCGACAGGGCACTCCAACTTGCGCGAGTTACCGCTTGTGGCCAAGATACGCCGCAGGCTCAATCGTTTTTCGTCCAGTTTTCACTCAAACCAACCATGGGAAAATAAATGAAGCACTATCTGTTCGGTTTCCTGGCATCCTTGGCCGTTGCTCTACCGTCGTACGCGGCGCTCCAGGCTGGCGACGATGCGCCCCTGTTCGAGGCGACCGCGTCGCTGGCTGGCGAGGCGATGGATTTCTCGCTACGTGACGCCCTCGTCGAAGGCCCCGTCGTGGTTTATTTCTATCCCTCCGCGTATACGCGCGGCTGCAACATCCAGGCGCGTGAATTCGCCGACAACATGGAAGCGTTCAACGAGGCGGGCGCCAGCGTCATCGGGGTCTCGCTCGACAGTATCGAGCGGCTCAACGACTTTTCCGCGGATCCCGAGTATTGCGCGGGCAAGCTTGCGGTCGCGTCCGATGCCAGCGGCGAGATCGCCAGATCGTATGACCTCAATATTCGCGAGGGCAATCCCGAGGCGACGGATACGCGCGGGGTCGCGATCGGCCACGATTTTGTCGAGCGCACGACCTTTATCGTGACGTCCGACGGCAAGATCGCGCGGACGATCAGCGACCTTGCGCCAGCCGACAACGTTCTGCAGGCGCTGGAAGCGGTTCAGCAGTAAGTAGCAATAGCAGTAAGTTGCAATTGTTGCCGCGGCCTCTCGCGCAGTCGGGGGGCGCAGGCCCACGGGGGCAAGCAGGAGGGGCGCTACGCGCGCCTCGCCCCGTTCGCGCCCTTGCTACAGCACCTGCCGGGCGTAGTTGAGGACGCCTTCTCCGTCCACGCGGATTCGGTAAGATTCGACGAATATCTTGCCGACGATCTCCTGCTGGGGATTGACCACGAACACGCCCGGGTGGGGGATGCCGTATGTCCTGTCTCCCGGCTGGTTGTCTTCGTTCAGAATGCCGAGCGCCACCATGGTTGCGGTGTCGATATCGGAGATGAACGGATAGGTGATCCCTTCGGCGTCGATGAAATCCTGTTGCAGTTCCGGGGTGTCGTAGGTGATGACGACGATGCCGATTCCGGCCTGTTCAAAAGCATCCACGTGCTGTTGCAGCTCCACGAGCTGGTTCTTGCAGAAGGGTCACCAGTTGGCCGAGCGATTGGCGATGAAGATGGCGCCATTTTCGCCCATGAACCCGTCGATCGAGGATATTTCCTCGCCTTGGTAGAGCGCGCGTATCGGCGGAAATTGCTCGCCGATGGCCAGACCCGGATCGTACCCGTCGGTATCCTCGGCGATGAACATGTTGTCCAGGTTCGGCTGAGCCATGAGCTGAGGACTCCAGGACCAGGCCAACGCCGCCGACAGCGCTGCGCCCGTTGCCAGGGAACGCCAGTTATTCTTCATGATCTTGCCTCCGGCATTTGACTACGCCGCTGACCTTCGATTCTCACCGGTCTCGACACGAACTACAAGCGATTCACCGTCAATTCAGCAATTCCCGCCAAGCGCCGAGAGTCCCGGCAATTACCTCCTGGATCACGCCCCAATGGCGAATTTCGCCGTTTATTGGGGCCAAAACGGATGAGCGGGCGTCGTTAGCGGGAATTGCTGACGTCAATTCGAGCTGCAGCGCAATGATCGGCTGGATGGAGCGTTAGTGCTCCAACATTTGCGAAACGCGTTCGGCGATCGCAAGCGAAGACGTGAGGCCCGGCGATTCGATGCCGTACAGGTTGACAAGCCCCGGTACCCCATGCGCATCGGCGCCCTGGATCACGAAGTCGCCCGGCGGGTCGCCGGGTCGAATGAGCTTGGGCCGTACGCCCGCGTATCCGGGCGCCAGCCGGTCGCGATCGACCTCGGGCCAATAGTCTCGTATGGCGTCGAAGAACCGGTCCCGGCGCGATGCATCCACCGAATAGTCCGGTGCATCGATCCACTGGACATCCGGACCGAAGCGCGCCTGGCCAAGCAGATCCAGGGTGACGTGCACACCCAGTCCGCCGGGTTCCGGCACCGGGTAGACAAGATGTTGAAACGGATGCTTGCCGCGATAGATGAAGTAGTTGCCCTTGGCGAAGCGTATGCGGGGGATATCGCGGGGCGCCAGACCTTCGACGAGCCGGGCAACATGTCCCGCCGCCAGTCCGGCTGAATTGATCAGTACCCGCGCACGAACGTCGACCGATTCGTCCACCGATCGGATACGCAATGTGAAGCCTTTGCGTTCCACCCGGCCTCGCAGGAATTCGCAGCGCAGGGCGACCGTGCCGCCGGCTGCTTCGAGGTCGCCCTGAAAGGACATCATCAATTCGTGACTGTCGACAATGCCGGTGGAGGGCGAAGTAAGGGCGGAGGTGCAAACGATCCCGGGTTCCAGTACCGCTGCACCGGCGCGATCCACAATGGTCAGATCGTCGACCCCGCTTGCCTGCCCCAGCGCCTGGATCGCCTCCAGTTCCGCGTGCTGGGCTTCGTTGGCCGCCACGATCAATTTGCCGCAACGTTTATGGCGGATCGATCGATCCCGGCAGTAGCGATACAGCAGTTCCTTGCCGCGAACGCACAGCTTCGCCTTCATGCTGTCGGGAGGGTAGTGGATGCCTGCATGGATGACCTCGGAATTGCGCGAGGAGGTCTCCTCACCGATCCGCGCATGCCGTTCGATCACGAGCACGTCGCGGCCTTCGAGTGCGAGCGCCCGGGCGATGGCGAGACCCGCAACGCCCGCGCCGATCACTACCGCGTTCTGTGATTCCATGCGCGGATACTAGCAGTCCGCGGCAAGAGTACCGCGTCGCATCGGGACCGGCGATGCGCCCGCCCGGCAAGGAGCGAGGAGCGAGGAGGGAGGAGGGAGGAGGGAGGAGCGAGCAAGGAGGACGGAGGCTATCGGGAATATTCGACCGGCGATGCATGCCGGCCACTCGGTACGGCGATTAAGGTATTCTGAGCGCTCGAACCGAGGAGATCCTCTATTGAACAATCCCAGGTACTGGGCCTCCCAATGGTATGCGACGAAGTTTGCCGAAGAGCCCTGGCCCGGGGGCTGGTATTGGCACGATCAGCAATACAACTGGCACGGTCCCTACGAATCCGAGCACGCTGCCGCGGATGCGCTGAAGACCCATCTGGAGTCCGAACGCGAAGCCAGCGATGCGCACGAACTAACCCGGCCGCAATTCGAGCTCTACTATCACCCGCTGTCGACTTACTCGCAGAAAGTCTTGATAGCCATTTACGAGAAGAACCTCGTGTTCAAGCCGCATATCGTCAATCTGATGGCGGAAGGGGAGCGCGAGCAGTACCGAAGGATTTATCCACTCGGGAAGATCCCGTTGATCGTGCTCAATCACGGGCCGCTCATTCCGGAGTCCAGCATCATCATCGAGTATCTGGAGAGCCTCGGGGGCGCGCCGCTGATTTCGAGCAATCCGGACGTTGCGCGCAAGACGCGATTCAAGGATCGGTTCATCGACTTTTATCTGACCGATTCCGTGGGCGCGTTGTTCAGCGAGAGCCGCAAGCCGGAGGGCGAGCGCGACAAACGGAAAATTGAAACGGCCCGCTATCGTTCGACGGCGGTGTATGACTTCCTGGAATACGAATTGCGCGCAAGCGAGTGGGCAAACGGGGACGAATTTTCGTTGTCGGACTGTGCGGCCGGGGCAGCGTTCTGCTACGCCGCAGAGTACATGCCCTTTGACGGGTACCCTGTCGTTTCAGCCTATGCCGAGCGCTTGGCGAAACGGCCTTCGGTACGGCGCGTTCGCGATGAGGTGTCGGCACAGCGGTAGATTCCGCGGGTCGGCCAAAGCGGCGATGACCGTCTCAGTGCCATCGGGCCCGGGTGTCGACGGGTTGTGAGCTTCCGGGCGATGATCTTACAAATGAGTTTGACGCCTGACACGGCGCTTCAGCCGACGGCCAACCCGCCACACTGTTTGCCCGCGGCTGAGGTAAGTCGTTTTGCCTCAAGAGGAGGAGAGGGTCCATGGCAATAGCGAAAGAGAAAATGAAAGCGGTAATCGAGTCGCAGCCAGATGATGCGACGTATGAGGAAATCCTGCGCGAACTAGCGTTCGAACGTATGGTGGAGCGTGGTCTTGTGAATTCTAGAGAAGGTCATGTGATATCCAATGAGAAAATGGAGCGCCGCATCCGGTCATGGCAGAGATAAGATGGACAAGAGAGGCAGAAACATGGCTAAAGGACATCCACGATTATATCGCCCAAGACAATCCCGATGCAGCAGTCAGGGTTCTTGAAGCAGGGCTCTCCAAAAGTCGGGGCGTATAGCCTGAGGCTGTAAACGGTGAGGGAAGCGGTCAGGCTGTGCAAGGTCTGGCTATTCAGAAGTCGTTGTGGCATAAAGGGGGTCATGGTGATCTCGGTGTTTTCCCGTGGCCGGTTGAAGTTGCGCGATGTGTGGGTGCGCCCGGTGCGCGGCGTGGCGGAGCGGCGGCGTTGGGACGCGCTGATGAGGGAGTTTCACTATTTGCCGTACAAGGGATTGTTCGGTCAGTCGCTGCGTCACGTGGCGGTATGCGGCGGGAGCCGGGTTGCGCTGCTGGGCTGGACGGCGGGCGCGTTCAAGGTCGGGGTTCGGGACGAGTGGCTGGGTTGGCCGCCGGAGCGGCAGTTTCGGCGGCTGAAGCTGATCGCGAACAACAGCCGTTTCGCGTTGCTGGTGGGCAAGGGGGAGGTACGCAACCTGGCCTCTCGGGTGCTGGGTCTGAGTCTGCGCCGGCTGTCGGGGGACATGCGCGCGATGCACGGTTTCCCGGTGCTGTTGGCGGAGACGTTCGTGGACCCGTCGCGGTTTTCGGGGGTTTGCTACCGGGCGTCGAACTGGCGGATGCTGGGCCTGACGCGCGGTTATTCGCGGGTGTACGGCAGCCCGGCGCGGTGGCGCGAGCACGGCCAGCCCAAGGAGGTTTACGTGTACGAGCTTGAAGCCGGCGCCCGCGAGGCGCTACGCGATGGGCGCGAGCCCGTGGAGGTGCGCGAGGCGCCGATGCCGGCGGGGCAATTGCGCAGTCTTCACGACTTTCTCGGGGAGATGGAGGATTTTCGCAAACGGCGCGGGCAGCGCTACAGCTTGGCGAGCTACCTGACGATCATGATCGCGGCGCGCCTGGCCGGGTATCGCGGCGTGAGCGCGTTCGGGGAGTTCGCCGCCCGGCTCGACGAGGCGCAGCGCCGTGCGGTGGGCGGGTTCTTCAGCCCGACGCGCCAGTGCTACACAGTGCCCGCTGCCTCGACCTTCCATTACATCCTCTCGAAGCTGCCGCCGGACACTCTGGATCGGGCGCTGCGCGCCTGGAGCGCCCAGCATGCCGGGCTTGCGCCGGTGGCCATGGACGGCAAGGACGTGCGCGGCGCCTCCAGGCGGACCGAGGGCGAACGCCAGATGATGGTGGCCGCGGTGGAGCACGGCAGCGGCCTGGTGCTCGGGCAGGTGCGCATCGGCGCCAAAAGCAACGAGATCCCGGCGGTGCGCGAACTGGCGCGGCAACTGGACCTCGCCGGGCGCGTCGTCACGCTCGACGCCATCCACGCCCAACACGACACGGCGCGCTGCTTGGTGGAGGAGTGCAAGGCCGACTACGCGATCACCGCCGTGAAGGGCAACCAGCCGAGCATTCGCGAGGACCTGGCGGACATCGACTGGAGCCAGGCGCGCTGGAGCGCCGAGGCGCTGCACAAGGCCCATGGGCGGCTGGAGACCCGCCGCTGCGCGGCCTTCGACCTCACGCCCGCCAAGTGGGACGGGCGGTGCGATCTGCCCGCACGCCGTCAGGCGCTGCGCGTGCAGCGCGAGCGCGTCGTGGTCAAGACCGGGGAAAGCACCCGCGAGATCGCCTACGGGCTCACCTCGCTCGGCGTCGAGGAGGCCGGACCCGACGAACTGTTGAACATCGTGCGCCGCCACTGGGAAGTGGAGAACCGGGTTCACTACGTGCGCGACTTCAGCTACGACGAGGACCGCTGCCGCGCCGCGGCCGGGCATCTGCCGCAAAACCTGGCGGCGCTCAGCAACGCCGCGATCTCCATCGTGCGCGCGATCGGCCACTTCGACTACATCCCCCAGGCAAACCGCCACTACGCCGCACGCCCGCAGGATGCGCTCGACGCCATCCTGACCCCCGCGCCGCCCTGACCGGGCACCCCGCGGACCCCCGACGGCGCACCGCCCGGCCGCGCCGCGGCATCCCCGTGCGCGCCGCGCCTACTCAGCGCCCAGGCACCAACCCATACCCCCGAGCAAACCCGCTCAACGCCTCCCCACCGCCCTGGACCGACCGGCGACCCCTCCGCTACAGCCACACATCCCCGTCGGACCCATCGCTCAGCCTCACCGGAACCAACCGGACCGGGACTTTTGGATAGGCCTGGTTCTTGAAGGGATATATGAAAAGGCACAATTAATCAGGGAATATCCAGAGTCAGGTTATAAGTACCGTTCTGCATCGGAAGGCGAGATTCGCATATTGCTCTATGGACATTACAGAATTGCGTATCTGTTGGCGGACAATGCGCCAATTGATATTCTCGGCGTCTTTCATGGTGCGATGGAAATAGATCGATACCTTCTATGAGAGAGAACTTGCTACGACATTCAAGCGGACACTGTTCGGCGGGTGCTCGCCCTTGGGGTTATCTGCCTCGCTGACGGCGATACTCTGCCAGGCGGGTTTCCATGATCCGCAGCCGTTCTTCCTGCTGGCCGTTTCCGCCGCCCACTTCCGCGCCGTCGGGCAGCGTGATGAAGGTCCACTCGACCAGGTTGAGGCCGTGCCGGGAAGGGCGCCCGAGGATGCGAATGCGGTCGCCCGGCTTCAGCTGATCGTTCGTCCAGCCGGCTCGCCGCAGGTTGATGATGCTGTCGCCCTCCGCCATCCACTCTTCGGTCTGTCCCGCCTCGTTGGTCACTTCGAAGTAGACGCGCGCGTGAGGGTTCACCGCGCGAAACTCGGTGACGACACCCTCGATCTCCATCCGCTCGTCGACGATATAATGCGCTGCCGGGTTGTGGTGTGCGGAAGCGCCCATCGAAAATACCGATGCGGCGAAGAAAACGATTATGATTTCTGCTTTCATCTTGCTCATCTCGCAATCCTGTTGCGACCCTCTCGCGTCATCTCTGGCCTGAGATCGCCTCGCACGGGGCGTCTTCCAGGCTCACCTCGGGCGTGAAGAGCCGGGTTCGCTCGAACGTCAGCGGTTCCTGATACATCACCGGGTCGGTCAGGATGAACTGCATGTGCAGTCGCGTGCCGTCCTCGCTCAGCGTGTAACGCTCGATGCTGCTCGCCTGGTCGCTGTTGTGGATGGCCAGGTTGTCTTCGGCGATGTTGGCGGTCACGCCCACCGTTTCCACCACCAGCGTCCGTCCCTCGTGCCATCCGATGGAATGCCCCGTCGCGGTCTTCGCCCCGTCGGCGGGATGATCGCGGCCATCCATGTAGATCGTGCGATCGGACGCCATGTCCTCCGGCTTGATCACGACTCGGTCCTCGTGCTGCTCGATCAGGATGGGATCGTTGTGCAATATCGTCCGGAACGCCCCGAAGTATTCGCACTGGATCGAAGGGTCGTCGGCGGGGTCCCACGCCGCCGTGTATTCGGCGGCGAAATCGGTGAATCGATCGGCGATCGCCTGCTGGTTGAACGCGACGAGGGCCGACTGGATATCCCCGGCCGACAGATGGTCGTTCCCGGGGCCGAGCAGCTCGCCCAGGTATGCGTAGCTTTCGGGCAGGCAATTGCAGGCGAACATCTCTTCAATGGTCCAATCGGGATGTTCTATGGCGGTAACCGTCGTGCTCCAGACGCCTGCGAGCGCCGGTGGCGCCTCCTGAGTGGGTGCAAGCGGTGCCCAGAGCGCCAGGCACACGAGGGTGAACGGCAGTCTCCACCCGCCGGCAAACCCGGCGGCGTTCGTTTCGACGCTATCGAAGTCCCGCGAGCGCATAGGTATCCGGGGAGTTGTGATGCGGGCTCAGCGAATAGTGCTGCACCAAGAGGTCCTGGCCGAAATCTCCGGTCAGATCACGCCACACCGAATGGATGTGATTCGCGCCGTTCTGCCGGTTGTCGTATTCGATTTGGTGGTCATTATTCTCCGATTCTACCGAAAACGGCGCCGGAATCGGACGAAAGCAGGGCAAAATCGGACTCGAAACGCTGTTTTATCGAGCCGGACAGAGATCGAAGCGTCCAATTCCGGTGAAACATGCCCATTCGGAAGCCACCGGAGCGCCCGCTCGGCGCGATTTCGCTCCCGGGTTACAGTTGGGCGATGCCGTGCCGGGTGCGTGTGCGGCGCTTGAGCCGGGTCTGGCGGCGGATGGCGAGGTTGGCCGCGCGGGCTTGCGCATTCACGTAGCCGCGCGGATGGTCCAGATGCAGGCAGGTGATCCTGTGGCGGATGCGCTTTCCGCGAATTCCGGCGTTTTCCAGCCGTTCTCCCAGTTCCCGGTCTTCTCCCCCGTATCCCATCCGTTCATCGAAACCATTTGCGCGCAGGATGTCGTCCTTCCAGCCTGACGAGTTGTGTCCGTTCCAGCCTGCGGTGGTGGGGGACACGCGGTCCAGCACCGCACCGAAGTCCAGGCCTGCGCTGAGCTTGAGCAACTTGTAAGTGAACGGCATGCCGCGGCTGCGCAGCCATGAAGTGGAGAAACAGCGACCGGAGGCGATGTCGTTCGGATGGATGCTTCGGGACAGGCTCATCGGCAGGCGCAACAACCCGCCGGACAGGAAACGCTTCGGTTCGGCCAGTTCAAGGTGCCGAGCTATGAACTCCGGTTGGGGTATGCAATCTCCGTCGGTGAAGATCAGGTAGGCGCCCCGTGCCTTGAGGATGGCCTTGTTCAGTATTCGGCACTTGCGAAACCCCACGTCCGGCTGCCAGACATGCTCGATTTGCAGCCCGGTACTCCTGTGTGCAGACCGGATGACCTCGGCGGTCTCCTCGCCGGAGCCGTCATCGGCTATGACGACCTCGAAGTCGGGGTAATTCTGGCGAGCGAATCCGCAAAGTGTCTTGCGCAGCCACTCCGGCTGGCGATAGGTGCTGAAAATGACCGATACGTCAGGCGGTCCGGCGTTCATCCCGTGCATGGTTGGAGTCAGGGAAGGATACCCGGCGAGGCCGTAAATCCAACACAAAGCGCCAGGAACCACCGCATGTGGACCGTAATTCCCCGCATCAACAGAAAACGACTCGACTTCATGGACTTTCGAAGGCCGGCAATGGCTGTTCTCGCTCCCGGTGAACTGAAATTCTACTCGAACGGCCGCTCTGCTCTCCAACGCGGCTGTTCGATCGACGTTCTGCCCGCAACGACTCGTGATCGAAGGCGCATGGCGCCAAGCCCCAGACCGGTGGAACGCGATGATTGCTCCCAACCGCGACGAACACACGCCTGCCGGTGCAACAGGAGATTTCTTGTGCCAGGTGCAGGGATCGGGCTGACAAGCGATTGAATCCACGCTAATGTAACAGGCTCTGGTGGCTCGGCTGCGTTGATGACCTGGACTCGAGGGCCAAGTCAGGAATTCAAGAGGAAGTCATGACAAGGAAATGCATAATAGCCTGGTCCGTGTCGGTATTGGTCTTGATGGCGGGTGGTCTTCACGCCGCCGAGGAGGGATCCAACGCTACCGGATTCGTAAACTTCTCGTTTTCGATTGACGGTTCGGAGCGGACCGCGGGATTGTACGTGCCGCCGGACTACGACGGTTCGGACGAATGGCCGCTGATTGTCTTCCTTCATGGCGGGGGAGGGAACGGCAACAACAACGGCGATGCCTTGACGGAGCGCTTTTACAGGCAGGGTTTGGTGCGGACGATCCAGAACTACCCGGAGCGTTTTCCGGCATTGGTCGCCTTTCCACGCTGCCCGGAGGGCAAGATATGGTCTCCCATTCCGGCGGACCCGGTGCAGTCGGACTGGCGCCTGGATCTCCACGGGCGGGAGCCGGTCCCAGACGCCGAAACGCATGTCACCGCGGTAATCGACGGGATCATTGCGGCTTACGCCGTCGATGAGGACAGAGTGGTCATCACGGGCTATTCCATGGGTGGGGAGGGGTCTATCCGCTACGCTGCGCTGCATCCCGAGCGGATCGCCGCTGTCGCGTCGGCGGCAGGCTCCGCGGTGATCGTCCCTGGAGACGCCCCTGTACTGGCCAGGATGGGCGTATGGTTGTTTCAGGGAGAAACCGACAACCTCAGCACGGCGCCGCTTGCCAGGCGCATGGTTGCCGCGATCCGCGCCAGCGGCGGCAATCCGCTGTATACGGAGTACGCGGGCGTCGGACACGGCATGGCCAACCGCGTGTACGAAGATGCCGAGGTCATCGCCTGGATGCTGGATCGGAGGCGAGGTTCCAGGTAGTCCGGAGCGCCCATCGCGACCTCCCGGCGCGGTGCCGAGCACGTGCCAGTGGATCGATCCCGCCAAGCATGGGCCGGGCAGCCCGCGCGGCCGCCTCGGGAAAATCCACGGCCTGCCCGGCTTGCCGGACCCGCGGCAATTCCCGCTAACGACGCTCGCTCATCGTCTTGGCCCGAATAAACGGCGAAATTCGCCATTGGGGCGTGATCCTGGAGGCGATTGTCGGGTCTCTCGGCGCTTGGCGGGAATCGCTGCCGGACCCGCATGTTTCTCATTCTTCGGCCAAATTTGTTAGATTAACGCCCCGATGGTACGTGGCACTCACACTGCAAAGAGGATTCTCCTCGCACTGGCCGTTGGATTGGCTGCAACGGCGGGCTCGAACGCACAGCAGATCCACCTGGATCGCCTCGCGGCCGAGCGGCTCGACGTGGCGCCTCCCGCCGAGCGCGTGACCGGCGAGCCCGGCCGCATGCGGGTCGTCGAGCGTGCGTGCCGGATGGCGCCGGCGCACGAGGTCAGGCGCAGGATCGTCGACATCGCGGTGCAGGAATGGGGCTTCTTCGGATTCAGTGTCTTCGACCAGACGGTCCCCGAGGAGCCGCAACAGCGGCGGTCCGGCCCGCGGCCTCCGCGTTCGCTGGAGCAGCAAATGGAATCGGCGCGCGTAGCGGACTCGATCGCGGGCTATTGGGCCGTGACGGACGATGGCGCGTGGATCCTCGAGCGGCAAAACGCCGCCTGGCAGGGGCCCTACGGGGACGGGGCGCGCTGGGAGGATCCATGGTCGGCGGCGTTCATATCGTGGGTCATGTGCGAGGGCGGTCTCGGCGAGGATGACCTGTTCAGGCGCCACATCGCGCACCATGTGTATATCGATCAGGCCATCGAAGCGCGCTACCACGACGACACGGACGCCGCCTACGTCGCGTACGACGTCGGCGAGATGCCGATCGAGCCGGGCGATCTGCTGTGCTCCGCGCGGCGTTCGGCGTATCGCTCGATCGGGCAGCGGCACAGGAACCTCGGCGAGGGGGTCCGCTCTCACTGCGACATCACGATCAGGTTCGATGAGCAAAATGACAGGGTCCTGGTCATAGGCGGAAACGTCAGTGGGTCCGTGCGCCTGAAGCTGTTTGCGGCCGATTTCGATGAGAGTGTGGACGGGGAGTCCACGGTGCGCTGGATAGGCGGCGACGGGCGCACGATATTCGCTCATTTGAAGCTCAGAGCCGATTCCATCGACGCCGACGCGCTCGACACGAGCCCCACGGTAAAGGCGCTCGTCGAGAGCGGCGATGACCTCCGCTGGCTCAGGCAGCGGCTCGCGGGCGATCGCCCGGCGCCGGCCGAGCCGGTGGCGTCGTCGGCCGGTACGCCGGGCGTGCCGACACCGGCCCTTTAGCAGTTATCGCTCCGGTTGCCGGCGCGCTGCCAGCCTTCTCGATGTGGTAGCGTATCGCCCGTTCGGTACGACTTGACCCGCCAGAGGAATAGCGTTCGGGGCGGGCACTGATTATGTGGAATTACGAGCAGGAGGAAGCTCTCATGAAGACAACAATGCACGGACGGTCGTTCTACCGCGCGGCCCTCGTCATCGGCGCCGGCCTGGCGCTTGCGGCGGGACCGGCGGGACACGCGCAGGTGGTCGAGGGACAGGCGTTGGACGAGAACGGGATGCCGATGTACCGGGTGGACCCGTTCTGGCCGAAGCCGCTCCCCAACCGGTGGAGCATGCAGCAGGTGACCGGGCTCTATGTCGATCACATGGACCACGTCTGGTTCATCAACCGCAACCGGGCCGCCCAGCCGAACGAGATCAGCGGCGATATCAACGGCAACGGACTGTGCTGCGTGCTGGGTCCGGAGATCATCGAGCTGGACCAGGAGGGCAACGTGTTGAACGCCTGGGGCGATGCCGACCATCACCCGCTGTGGCCGACCGCGCTGCAGACGGTGATCGCCGATACGCAAGGCTTCGTCTGGGTGGCCGGCACCGCGCCGCAGGACAGCATCCTGAAGTTCACGCGAGAAGGCGAACTCGTGTGGGATTTCGGCCATCGGCCCGCGCCCGATGCGCCCAACGTCGAGAACAATCAGGAAACCGACGCGTTCCGAAACAAGGGGCGATTCCAGCTCGACGAGGTCGACAACGAGCTGTACATCATCGACCAGAAGCGAGTCGTCGTCTTCGACGCATCAACCGGCGAGTTCAAGCGCGGTTGGGGCGGCTACGGGATGTCGCTGAGCGAGATCTCCAACGAACCGATTCCGGGCTACACGTGGGACGGTGGCCCCCCGCCCGAAGTCAGGGATTTCGCGCCTGCCCTGCACTTCATCGAGATATCCGACGACCGCAAGGTCTACGTCGGCGAGCGCGGGTCGAACCGGATTCAGGTGTTTACGACCGCGGGCGAGTGGCTGCAGGATATCTTTGTCGCACCCAATACGCCGGCACGAGGATGCGGTGGCCTGGAGCTTGGGGGTGGTACCTGGGGTCCCTGCGGCACCATGTACAAGCTGATCATTTCCAAGGACCCGGAGCAGAAGTATCTCTTCGAAGCCGACGGGAACAACCACGTGGTGTGGGTCCTGGATCGCGCGAGCGGCGAAACGCTCGGCCACTTCAGCGAGCACGGCCGGCTGGCCGGGCAGATGCACTTCCCCAATGCCATCGGAATCGACTCGATGGGGAACGTCTTCACCGGCGAAGTCGACAACGGCAAACGGATTCAGAAGTTCATGCCGGTGATGGCGGCCGACCTCTGATCGCAGCCGCGTACCGCTACCGAGAGTTCCGGGTCCTTCGGGACCCGGTGTCTCGTCGCTAATTCCACCCTCGACTCATGACGAAATCCCTGAACTCGGCCCTGTCCATCGCCTGAGTGCGCTCGATCCGCTCGCGGCGCCGTCGCCTGAAGAACGCGGATTTTCTCGCCGGATTGTCCGCCAAATACGCCTGTTTCATCTATCGTACTCACTCGAGCGAATTTGCCAGGCGCCGTCTGGCGAATCGTTGGTCAGGCTCAGCGACTACGTTCATATCTTCAACGGCGGAACAGAGTTTCTTGAGTCGGCGTGAATTCGGTGAGAACGAAAGCAAATAATTGCTCGCGCCTGCGAGTACTTCGTAGAGCGGTTCGGCGATGTCGGCGGGCGGTAGCCTGCACGAGTCTGGCCCGGCGTACACAAAATTGAAGTGCTCCGGCATACCCTGACCTCGCGCAGGACCCCAGGACACTTCGACCAGATCACGGAAGCGCCTGAATACCACATCGGGAAACAACCCCCCTTCCCTGGCCGCTCGGAGTGCGTGTCGAGTCCACCATGCTTGCCATACCCCTTCCCATTCGGACGCGCTTTCTTCATTAGCCTCGATTGCCGATGGCGGGAATCGTGTGGCCCGCAATGATGTCCAGCCGGTATTGTCGGCATTCTTCGCAGGGAGGAGTTCTTCGTGAAACAAGGGATTCCAATGTTGCACGAACCACTCGATGACCGGCAACAAGTACCAGTGGACGGAATTGATGAGCTCTCCTTCTTCTTGATGAGCGCACAGGTTCTTGCCTTCAACCCAAAGTTGGATCCCTCCCCAGGAGAAACCGATCTCTGGCTCCGTCCGCCGCCCGTGGTCCGGGTCGCGGGCAAACGCCATTCTCAGAGCGAACCTGCTCGTGTCGCCTGCAAATCGTTCCCATTGAATCGCCATTTTCGACGTCATCAATCCCAAAATTTCTGGAGGTCCCGTCTCTGCAGACGGCCTTCCGTCAACCACCTGCGCCGGAGACTCTCAGGGACCTCTACCCAACCAATGGGGTGGCCATGCCAGGTATCCTTGCCGTGCTGCCGCGCGACAAATGGCCTGCCCTGATACACGGCATACCGCTTGTTGCCCGCAGGTTCGCTCTCTTCAAGTAACTGTTGTACAAGCGTCCGGTCCAGGGTTGTCGGACAGAGCGTACCCCTGCGACCTCGCTGCCATGGCTCCTTATGCTTCGGATTCGCCTCATATTGCATGAGTATAAATCTATTCCGAGATTCAATAACCAGCCAACCCCTAAAACTTGATCGAGTGTGCCGATATTGGCCCCACAGGCTCCGTACTCCCTTGGAAGTGTATTGTTTGCTGTGACTGGGAGAGCGCTACCGGGCAAAAAACGTGATCATCCGGCCGCAGACGATGACGCCCGCCCACAGCAGCAGGGAGAAGTAGCCGACGAACTTCGATACGCCTGTGACCCCCTCCGTGGTCAGCAGATGAGACAGCCTGAACTTGAAGTACAGGGCGTTCAGTCCGGCGAGGAGGATCAGGCTCAGCTTCAACTCAAAGGCCGGGTTGTCGATGTACTTGGTCGCGTTACCGGCGAAGAACATGACCCCCGTGGTGAAGTTCACGAGAAATGCGCCGAGTACCAGGCGCAGCAGCCCGTTGATCAACCTGGTGCAGGGCTCCCGGTAAAACCCGGTCAGCCGCAGATCGATCACGAGCATGCCTCCCATGAAGAAGCACAGGCTGACGAAGTGGATGCATTCAAGCGTCGGCCAGATGGCTGCCGACGAAATGACCCACATCCCCAGCGGGGTGTCGGCAAGCCAGGCCAGTTTTTCCAGGCCCATCAATAGATCGTCCCCACGTAGGCAATCAGGCGGCCGGAGACGATGGCGCCAATCCAGCTTGCGCTGGACACCAGGGAGAGGCGGCGGGCCGGGACGCTATCGCACGCTTCGCCGGAACCCTTCGCGAGTTCGGCGAGATGCGACTTGAGCCAGACGAGAATGGTTGCGCTGATCAACACCAGCAGCATCTTCACCAGGAAGGTGACGTTGGCGATGTACTCGGACCCGCGGGGTACGAAGAGTGTGAGCCCCGTGACCAGGTTCAGCATGAATCCCCATGTCGCGATGCGGAGAAAGCCGGTCAGATGCGCCTCGGCAATGCCCGAGACGATGCGGTAGAGGTACAGGGTGACGATGATCGTGAGTCCGGCCGCAACGGCCATCCCGATCGAATGCAGGGCGATCATGGTCGGAAACCCGAGCATGGACGTCAGTACCCATTCCGAGAACGCGGTTGACTCGAGGATTTCCAGGAAACTCAATCAAATCACCGTTTTGGCGTGGGGGTTGCGGCTGACATTGGACCAAGTGTTTCACCGTCCTGAAAGACCCATTCCGGGTCGGCCATTTCCATGCCGAACACCGCCTTTGTACCAGCAATTCCCGCTAAGCGTCGAGAGGCCGAATATCGACTCCAAAATCACGCTCGAATGGCGAATTTCGCCGATTTCGCAGACCAATACGAATGAGCGGCCGTCGTTAGCGGGAATTGCCGCCTTTGTACGGAAGGATAGTACTTTCAGAGGCCCCATGGCATCTCTGCCGGCACGCAGGTATCGGCTCAAAGACGTCAGCGCCTACCGGGCCGGGATGCTTGATCCTGGGCGGTGGACGGTCTCGGAACCGGTAGATAGAATGAGCGCGCCCGTTGCATGACCATCCGACAGACCAGTGAGAACCACCGGTGAAGGGAAACCCGACGACTGCTCGACTACTCGACGGCAAGACCGTGGCCGCCCGGATACGGGAGGGGCTGCGGTCCAGGATTGACACGTTCGCCCGTCAGGCCGGTCGAGCTCCCATGCTCGGCATTCTTCTGGCGGGGAGCGATGCGGGGTCGGAGATATACGTCCGCAACAAGATAAGGATCGGTGAGGAACTCGGGATGGCGAGTGACCTGAGGCGCCTCTCCGGGACCGCGTCGATCGAGGAAGCCCTGGCAATCGTCCGGGAGTTCAACGCCAGTGGCTCGCACGACGGCATTCTGGTGCAGTCCCCGCTCCCCGAGGCCATGGGGAGTGACGCCGAGCGGCGTGTGTTCGACATGATCGACCCGGCGAAAGACGTTGACGGGTTCAACCCGGTCAACGTGGGGCGACTCGTGCAGAATCGTCCTGCGCTTGCGCCCTGCACGCCGTCGGGAATCATCGAGTTGCTTGACCGGGAAGGCGTCGAGATTTCCGGCGCCCGCGCGGTGGTGATCGGTCGCAGCGATATCGTCGGCAAGCCGATGGCCATGCTGCTGCTGCACCGTCACGCCACGGTGACGATCTGCCATTCCAAGACGGTCGACTTGCCTGCGGTTGCCTCGTCCGCCGATATCCTGGTGGCGGCCATCGGCCGGGCGGCGTTCGTTACGTCGGATTTCGTGAAATCGGGGGCGACGGTTGTCGACGTCGGGATGAATCGTCTCACCAACCGCGCCCAGGTCGAGCAACTGTTCGGGGCCGGTTCCAGGAAGCTTTCGGCTTTCGACAAGCGCGGGTCGGTCGTGACCGGCGACGTGCATCCGGAGGTCGCATGCGTCGCCGGGGCGCTGACACCGGTTCCAGGGGGTGTTGGCCCCTTGACGATTGCGATGTTGCTGGCAAACACGATCAAGGCCGCCGAGGCGCGACGATGAATGTTTTCGACAGCGCTAGACTCCTTGAGCCGGATTGATGTTTACAGTTGAGTCAAGTTTTACGCGGCGAGTCGTTGTCCTTCCTCGTCGGTCTGAGGCGAAGCCTCGCTAGTTGATCTTGTGCAGGTGCCTTGACAAGTTATCGCCCGCTGCATCGGTCGGAAACAACTGCCTCACGTTGTGGATGTATACGAAGCCTTCTCTTGGATGTTCGAAGGCTCGCAGATAAAGGGTGTTCTCGCGGTAACTGGAATTGCGGCTTGGATCCACCGCTACAAGGATCCGGTCGCCCGGGATGAATGTTTCGCCATTGATGCCGAGATCGGTCAGTTCCCTCGTATTGTCCATCTCCAGCGTCCAGGTTTGCCCGGTCTCTATCCCGTCAACGTCCTGTTCGTCCGGGATGCCGGTGATTTGAACGAGAATCAGCGGATGAGGGCGGATCAACTCGAATTCCTTCACCTCCACCTCAGCGGTGAATCGCTTCTGGTCATCGTAGACGCCTATGACGGAGTGGTGGCCCAGGGCAGTCATGCTCCAGACCGGGACGACAGCGATTGCGATGAACCTGTTCATTGGCGTATACGCAGTATATAGCAGCCCGCGCCGTAGAAATTCACGGCTGCGAATCCGCTCCCGTCCGCTCCTTCGACCGCTCGACTTCGTCAAATTTGACCCATTCTCCCCGATCGACCGAAGGGACGGCGATAGTGAATTTTCGCTTTCGCGAATTTCTACGGCGCAGGCTGCCAGCCCCTCACGTTCGTTTCTTGATTTGTCGCGCCCCGGCCTACGCCATCGCCACGGCCGCCGCAATGTTGTCGAGCGCCTGCTGGATCAGAAGGCGCGAGGTCGCGAGATTCATGCGCATGTGGCCGGCGCCGCCCGTGCCGTAGGCGCTGCCCGGGTTCAGGTATATCCTCGCGTGGCTGCCGAACCAGCGCTGCATGATCTGCTCGGCGGTGACGACGGACGCCGATGTCCTGTTCTCCTGCGCCGCCATCTCGTGGGCTCCAACCCGCTCCGCCAGTTCGCTCACGTCCAGCCACGCCAGGTACGTACCCTGAGCCTTGGTGTACTTGACCGACGGGACGTTGTCGCGCAGATAGGCTTCCACGAAGTCATGGTTGGCGTCGATGTAGGGGAGCAGTTGATCCAGCCAGTCGTCGCCTTTGATGAGCGCGGCGCGGTTCGCCTCCATGCCCAGCGTGCTCAGGTCGACTCGCGTGTTGGAGCGCACGCGTTCGAGCAGATCGGGGTTGGTCGAGAAGTACCAGGCGGCCTTCATTGCGGCAAGGCTGAAGGACTTGCTCGCGCCCTTGAAAGTAAGGCTGTTATCGATAATTTCCCTGTCGGGAAGGCTGGCGAAGGGCGTGTATCGGTTGCCCGCGGTCACGAAATCGCAGTGGATCTCGTCGGCGAGCACGATGACGCGGTGCCGGAGGCATATCTCGCCCATTCGCAGCAGTTCCTCTTCGGACCAGCAGTTGCCCGTCGGGTTCTGGGGGTTGCACAGGAGAAAGACATTGGCCCGGCCGGCTCGGCGTTCGAAGTCGTCCCAGTCGACCTGGTAGCGGCCATCGACGACCTGCATCTCGCTTTCCTCGGCCACCGTGCGCGTGTAGCGCAATTCGAAGTTGTAGAAGCCGTCGTCGGTGGGCGTGTTCATCAGCACACTCGACCCGGGAGGAGAAAAGGTCCGGAGCGCCGCGATCAGCCCGGAATGCACGCCCGAGGTGAGTTCGATGGAATTCGGGTCGATCTCGAGTCCGTAGCGGCGCTGGTTCCAGTCCACGATCGCCTGGGTGTACGACTCGGGCCTTTCCAGATAGCCCCAGTTCTCGTGCTCGCAGCGCCTGGCCAGGGCGTCGGTGATACAGGGCGCGGCACGGAAGTCCATGTCGGCGATTCCCATGCCCACTTCGATTACCTCTTCGACCCCTTCGATGGTCCGGTCCCACTTGATGCTCTCGCTGCCCCTGCGATCATAGATTTCGTCAAAATCGAAGGTCTGCGCGGAATCGGCGGCCGGTAGTTGCTGCGCGCCGGTCAGATTCGACTGTGCCCCGACCGCGCCCAGCACCGCCGTCGTTCCCGCTCTCCTCAGAAAGGTCCTGCGGCTGAATTCAAGGAGTTTCGACACTTCGGTCTCCCGTTTGCTGACCCCGGCCAGTTCTGATCTCATGCCGGTCCACCGGTCCACCAGCGCGCGCTGGCGCCCCGTCCTATCGCGATTTATAGGTCTCGCTGTAACCGTTGCGTGCGTTTCTGATCGTGAAGCTGCTGCCGTCCGGCTGAACTTCCGCCTTGATCCAATGGCCCTGGTCGTTTTCCGCGGTCAGGTTGGCGATCTTGCGCTCTTCGGTATTGTGCGCGTCGTCCGTGCCGGTCGCGTAATGCATTTGCCAGAATCCCGCAAGGCCCGGGCTTGCCGCAGCCGCCTCGTATCCATCCGGATTGCCGCCCTTGGTGGCGCCGGCGCTGGAAACAGCCGCGATCGGGGCCAGCGACGCAACGAATTGAGGGGCGATGTCGTTGCCGTGGTGAGGGTAGTCGAGCAGATCGATCGTTCCGACGTTGTTGACCGGGCACACGAGGGCGTGTAGTCCGCCGTAGGAAAGATCGCCGACATTCACGTATTGAAAGTCGCCCATGGAGAGATGGAATCCGGCGCTGTAGATATCCTCGCCGTCGAAGTCCGCAAGCGCGGTCGAGACGCATTCGTCGCCCCTGCAGTACTGGCTTGCCGGATTCGCCGTCTCACAGACGGGGTTCGGTTCGGCCGGTCCCGTGAGCGGTTCCGTCAGGAATTCCTTGTGCGATGCGATGACGACTACGTCCACGCCTCGCACCGGCAAGGTCAATCCCGGGCTGACAGTGGTTCGCTCTCCCGTCGCGGCGAGTTCGACGTATTGTGCGTATCGCGCCTGTCCGCCTTCGTCGGCCAGCGTCGTTTCGCCGTGATCGACGAACTCGATGATCGGCACCATTTCAGCAAGCGCGAACAGGCCGCCGACATGATCGCCGTGATAGTGCGTCGTGAAGGCGTAGTCGATCTGCGTGACGCCGGCGTCGTCCATCGCGGCCTTGATGCGGTTCGCGTAGGTATTCTCCGGCCGCTCGAACGCCGAATCGACGAGGATCGACTGGCCTTCGGGCGTGACTATCAATGTCGCGGCGGCGCCGTCGGCGTCGGTCCAGTAGATATCCAGTGTCTGCTGGGCGTGAGCGCCCGGCATCGATACGAGGAGGGCAGCGCCCACGGGCAGTGCGAAACGATTCATTTTTTTCTCCCAGTCGGTATGTCTTCATGTGGGCCGGGTCGGATTGTTTTTCCCCTGCTTCAGTTGGTTTGAAACGCTATTCTTCGTCCGGCAACGCATAGGCCAGGATTTCCGCGCCGTAGCCCTGCCCGCTGGCGGCAACCACCACGTACTGCCTGCCGTCCAGCACGTAAGTCATCGGCGCGCCGGATTGCGGGGCCGGCATGTAAACGGCGCCAATGTCCGCGCCGGTCGCCTTGTCGTAAGCCCGAAGCATCGCGCCGCGCCCGTGGGGCGTGGTGACGAATCCATTCTCGCCCGCAATCAGCAGGGTCGATGTCGCGAGCACGCCACCGCGCCCGGGCCGGCCGGTGCGGGGGATGTCCATGCCCGCCAGCAGGGGATGATCGCGCACCTCATCCGGCGTGTCGCCGTGGGGGACCTGCCATACGATGTTGCCCGTGTTCATGTCGTAGGCAGTGATGCGGGCGTAGGGCGGCTTGAGGATGGGCAATCCCTGGACCGTGGGTGTGGCGCCCATACCGCTGACGGGCGGTAGACCCAGGGCCGGATCCTGGACCACGCCCAGGATGTAATCCATGTCCGAATCCTCGCCGCCCGGTACCAGGCCGATGGCCGACACCTGCGTCTGGGACTGGATGTAAAGCATGCCGGTTTCCGGATCGTACGAGGCGCCCGGCCAGTTCGCGCCGCCCGTCGACGAGGGTACCATCAACATGGCCAGGGGACCCTCCCAGCGGCTCACCACCGGCGGTGTGAACAACGGTCCGATCTTGTAGCGGGATACGAGTTCGATGGCTTCGGCCCGGAGTTCCGGGGTGAAGTCGATGAGGTCATCGTGGGATACGCCTTGAAGGTCATGGGGAGGCGGCCAGGTGACGAAGGGTTGTGTCGGGCTCGTACGTTCACCCGGGACATCCGACGCCTCCACCGGACGCTCCTCGATGGGCCATACCGGTTCGCCGGTGAGGCGGTTGAATGCGTAGAGCCAGTTCTGTTTGGTCGGCTGGATCAGCGCCGGAATCGCTTCGCCTTCAACCACGAGATCGGCCAGTACCGGAGCGCTGGGAATGTCGAAGTCCCAGATTCCGTGGTGGACGAGTTGAAAATGCCAGCGCCGCTCGCCGGTGTACAGGTCGACGGCCACGACGCTTTCGCCGAACAACCCGTCGCCGTGGCGGTGCCCGCCGTACCAGTCGTTGGTCGGCTGCTCCACCGGCAGGAAAACCAGCTCGTTCTCCAAGTCCACGCTGATCTGCGTCCACACGCCCGTGTTGCCCGTATAGGAGGCCGAATCGCCTTCCCAAGTATCCGCACCGTACTCGCCTTCCATCGGGATCGTGTGGAAGATCCACAGGCGCTCGCCGGTGCGCACGTCGTAGCCTCGAATGTAGCCCTTCTCGTTGCGCATGCTCGCGGGGCGCGATCCGACCAGGTGCGCGGCGCCTACAATGACCACGTCGCCGGCCACGATCGGTGTGGCCGCCAGACCGATCTCTCCGGTGATCAGGTCCATGTCCTGATCGGCCTCGAGTTTCAGGTCGGCAACGCCTCCCTCGCCGAATGCCGGGTCCGGAATCCCTGTGACGGCGTCCAGCGAGATCATCCGGTAGCCCTTGGTGACGTAGAGGATGCGGGACCGTTCACCATCGCTCCACCAGGCCAGTCCGCGCCCGGACTGCTGGCGGGGCGCGACTTCACCTCGTTCACCTTCGTTCTCCCGGTGCAGCCACAGCAGTTCGCCGGTCGCCGCGTCGAGGGCCACTACCGAGCGGCGGCTTCCCGCGGTGGTGTAAATCACGCCGTCAGCCATCAGGGGCGTGGTCTGTAGATTGAATTCAGGCGTCGGACCGAGGGATGCCGTGTTGAAACGCCAGGCGATTTCAAGATTCCCGAAATTCTCCGCATTGATCTGATCGTGAGGCGCGTAGCGGGTGTTGGCCAGATCGCCCCCATAGGTCAGCCATTCACCGCCACTGGTATCGAAACCCTGGGCGAAGGCGGGCGAACTCGCGTATCCGCCAAGCAGCATCGCAACGAGCCCCGCCAGCGCGGCGCCGCCGTGTCGGCTGGCGCGACGTGCCCGGCTTGCCTTGTGTCGATCTCCGGACCGCCGGCGCGATCGGTCTCCAACGCATTCCGAAAGGTGTGTGTTTCTGTTGTCGGTCATCGGCCTGGTCCCAGTCGCGGCGTGCTCGCCGTGTGCGACAGTCATTATTTGAACCTGTCATTATATGAACCTTGATCCCTCCAACGCGATGTCGTAGTGTGATTTTTTTCTAATGAGCCCATGCAGATGAAGACCGGTATCTCAGTAGCATTCGGCCTGATTTTCGCCATGACGGGCACGACGATGGCTCATCATTCGGTCGACGGTCAATTCGACCGCAGCGACCGGGTTGAGCTGAACGGCGTCATCTCCAAAGTCGACTGGATCAACCCCCACATCTACCTGCACCTGGACGTGGAAGACGAGACCGGCGCGACGACCGCGTGGCGCCTGGAGACGGTGCCGCCCTCGTACCTCTACAAGGTGGAGGTGACCCAGGACATGCTCAGCGGTGGCGGGAAACCCGTCCGGGTCGAGGCGGCGCGCGCCTGGAACAAGAACGACAATCTGGGTTACGTCATCAGGATTCATTACCCGGAAGGGCACCACTATCAACTTTCGTCGGATGACTAGCAGCCTGCGGCAAGAAACGCGCATCGCACCGATGACCGATCAGCCGTCTTGGGCGAGGCGGTTTTCCGCCTCATGCGGCGAGTCGTTTACACCAGGCTCCGGATCCGAATCGGGGAGAGCATCATGATCATTTCCAGAAGTCTGGCGGCCGTGTTGGCCGCAGGCCTTGCCGGTGCGGTCCTGACAACCGCGTTCGCACAGACCGAGTCCGACATACCCCGTACTGCGGGCGGTTATCCGGACCTGAACGGCACCTGGTACAACGGTGACGGCGTGTTGCACGTCAGGCCCGTTCAAAAGGGTGCGTCGCTTTGCATCCGGGGTTGCGAGGACGAAGCGGCGGGTCCGGCCCCGGCCAGGACTCCGGCCGAACGACCGAACTACAAACCCGAGTTTCTCGCAAAGGTGCGCGACCTGGATGACAGGCAGGTCGTCGAAGATCCCGCGCTGAAGTGTTTCCCGCCGGGCGTACCCCGCATCGGGCCGCCCGACAAGATCGTGCATGTGCCGGGCCAGGTGGTTTTTCTCTACAACGACATCACCGGCAGTCATTTCCGCACGGTTCCCACCGACGGCCGTGGCCATCGAACGGATATCGGTCCGAGCTACCTTGGCGATGCAGTCGGGCGCTGGGAAGGCGACACGCTCGTGGTGGAGACCGTCAATTTCAACGAGGATACGTGGCTGACGGATGACGGAACCTTCCACACCGCCGACCTGAGGGTCGTCGAGCGTCTCTGGCGGGAAGCGGATACGCTCTACTATCAGGCCACAGCCTTCGATCCCGCGGTCCTGGCCGAGCCCTGGGAGAAGCAGGTTCGGGTGGCGACGCTGACCGATCGTGAACTGGTTCCGGCGCCGCCGTGCATCGAGCGCGATCTCGACCTCATCATCGACGGCACGCACCACGACAACAGGCGCTAGGGGCTTGCGCCGTAGGAATTCACGGCTGCAAATCCGCTCCCGTCCGTCCCTTCGCCCGCTCGATTTCGTCAAATATGACCCGATATTCTCCCCGATCGACCGGCCGAAGGGACGGCGATAGCGAATTTTCGCTATCGCGAATTCCTACGGCGCAAGCCCCTAGGGATAACAGACCGGGTTTTTCGAACGAAGCTGCCGCTTCGGAACCAACCGCATCGGAACAACCGCAGGAGATATTACCCATGCTAAGAGCGACGGCAGACGTCATGCTGCCCACCACGATAATCGGCTCTTTGCCCCGGCCGAGTTGGTTCACCGAGAACCTGGGCTCGGAAACGTTTCTCAGACGGATGATGAATTCGCGCTATCGGGAGCAGTACACCGATACGGTAGCGGTGCACCTGCGCGACCAGGAAGTGGCGGGCCTGGACATCTGCACCGACGGGGACGCCCACTACGACGAGGAAGTGGGCGGGCAGAGCTGGACGAGCTACCCGCTGTTCCACATGGAAGGACTCGACAGGACCGATCCGCAGCCCACGGTGATGAAGACCGGCGGCGTGGCGTTCCCCATGGGCCACATCCTCCACGACTACCTGGAAGCGCGGATCATGCCGCGGGTCGTCGGGCCCATCGGCCGCGGCGACCTGCAGTACACGGCCATGTGGAAGACCGCGCAGCGGCTCACCGCCAGGCCGGTCAAGTTCGGGACCGTGACCCCCGATATCCTCTCCGCGGCCGTGGATGACCGCTACTACGACGACCCATTCGACCGGATGATGGCGTTCAGCGATGCGCTGAACGAGGAACTCAACGAGCTGGCCGATGCGGGCTGTCCGGTCATCCAGATCGAGGAGCCGGCCATTCACATGATCCCGGTGCGGGGCAAGGTCTTCGGCAAGCACGACATGGCCGCCATGGCCGGGATTTTCGACAATACCGTCAAGGGTTTGCGCGACAAGACGGAGGTCTGGTGTCATACGTGCTGGGGAAACCCGTCGCAGCAACGCATGTTCAAGGAGGTCCAGAGCTATGAATCGGCGCTGGAAACCTACAACGGTGTCGATGCCGACGTCATCACCTTTGAATCCACAAGCTCGGGGATGCGCGACATTCCGGCCATTGGCAGGGTGATCGAGCACAAGAAGATCGCCATCGGCATGATCGATCACCATTCCCTGCAGATCGAGCGGCCCGAGGACATCGCCCAGAGGATCAGGGACACGCTCAAACACATACCGGCGGAGCGGCTGATCCTGTGCTCCGACTGCGGCATGGGGCGCGAGGGAATGAGCCGCCGACACGCCCGCTACAAGATGTCCGCCCTGGTGCAGGGCGCCAACATCGTCAGGCGCGAACTGGGCCTGCCCGAAGCGGAGTGCCTGGCGGCGGACAGCCGTTATTCGCTGGTGCCAACGGAGTAGGGTCCGTAAGCGCCATCTCGGATAGCGTTCGCAAGCCCTGGTTGTTCGCCGCGGGCTGCTAGACCGTGAAACCTGTCGGGCGGCCGCTCGCCTACCTGTTCCTGATTCTGACCATGGTGCTGTGGAGCGCGGCGCTGGTGATCGTCCGCGGCGTTCACGAGATCGCACCGCCGTTCGCGCTGGCCTTCTGGCGCTGGGTGGGGGCGGTGATCGTACTTCTGCCGTTCGCGTTGCCCGGGCTGCGTCGCGAGTTTCCGGCGACGCCGGAATCGCGGCGACGGGTCGCCAACCTTTGCGGGCTCATGGTGGCCGGGAACACCCTGGTCATCGTCGCCATGAGCTATACCACGGCCATCAACGCCACCGTCATCAATGCCACGCAACCGGCCGTGACGGCCGTGGTGGCGCTCGTGCTCCTGGCCGAGCGTCTGTCGCGGATCCAGGCGCTGGGCGTCGTGTCGGCGTTTACGGGAATCCTGTTCATGGTGTTCCAGGGCAGTTTCGGCGCCTTGCTGCAGTTGAACATCAACAGCGGCGATCTGATCATGTTCGGGGCGGTGTGTTTCTGGTCCGGCTACGCGGTGGCATTGCATGGTGGCGCCGGATTGCCCAGCCTGGCCGTGCTGCTGCTCCTCATTTCCGTATCCGGCGCGGTTCTGGTGTTGCCGTTCTACGTGGCGGAAGCCCTTTCCGGGCGGCAATTCATTGTTTCGATTCAGAGCGTCAGCGCGGTCATCTACCTGTCGCTCGGGGCCACGGCGATCGCCGTGTTCTTCTGGAGTGCCGCGATCCGCTCGGTGGGCGCCAATCGGGCGGCGGTCTTCCTGAACCTGATTCCGGTGTTTGGAACTGCCCTGGCGGTCGCTTTCCTGGGGGAGCGCTTGTTTGCCTACCATCTCATCGGCGCCGGCCTGGTGGTCGCCGGCATCTTTCTCGCGGTCCGGTCGCCGCGAGGTGTGCCGGTATCGGAATGAGCGTCCGGCATATTAGGGGCTGAAGTTTACGGCGGATTGGGGTGGATAGTCGTTTGATAATTGGGCCGACCGCGCCGCGTAATGTAGCGGCGCGATTCGGCATGTTGCACGGAATTTATTGCGATCCCGAATCTAAAAGGTCGAATAACCTAACTAGGAGTTTTCGCAGCGAGCCCGCTGCGAAAACTCCTAGTTAGGTTATTGGATAAGACTAGCGTTCCGACTGGTGTCCGTTCGTCTTATGAAAAATGGATAAAGTCAAGGTGATGCTCACTTCTTTGCTTGATAGCGTGGACTTGGGAAATGTGACGGATATCCTGCAACGGACGGTTGGACGGTACACTGTCCCTCTTGTCGGAAGCCACGCAATCGTCACGCTGGGCCAGAACAGGTCGATGAAGCCACCGCCATGGTCGCTTAGTCAGTAACGAAATCACGGCGACAGCTGAGACGCCCACCGCGATTGCGGCCGACCATTGCCGCTTGGCGCGGTGCTTGCAGTGTCGGCGCAGTTCGGAGAGGGCGAGCGACGAGACGCCGACAACCACGCCGATCAGTCCCGGCGCAATAACTACAATTTCCATTCAGTATCCCAAGGCAGTTGCGAGCATCGCGATTTTCTCCCCCGATACAGCGAATCTCGTGATATTGCGAAGAAAGGCCATGCTGCCTGGGGATATCCGTTCCGTACAATCGAGGCACTCGACCACGTGCCGGCGGGTATCGCCGATGTCGGATTGTCTGAATTGTTGGGATATAGGAAATTTGATATATTGGCCGCGTACGAACTATATGTGTTCCCGGATGCAGAGCGTGAATTTGGCGAATTCGTCACGCGTGACCGTTCAACCGCTTTCGATGTGGGAAAACATTTCCGGGTACTGGAAGCGATCGTGAACGACGGACTTGCCGAATGGCTGGAGATGGGGCTGGAACGGGTGAGTACGGATGCCGGATGCCGTCTGTACGCGTTTACTGGCTACAAGCTGAAAATGTTTCTGGCGGTTCATGGGCGGGCGCTGTTGCTGGTTCAATTATCGATGCTCGGCAGCGAGAGTGAACGAGCGACTCGGACGCGGGCAGTTACTCGAATGCAGGAGTTCTTCGGGATATGAGCAAGCGAATGGTGCCGCCGATTGAGGCTGGCGAATCCACCGTTTTGGAAGAGTTGCGCAAACGCGGGGAGGATGCGGGCGACTTTGCCGACGACTTTGCCAACGGCTACGGGGAACGCGATGCGATCATGCGTGCTGCCCGTATGATACGCGAGGTGCGAATCGACGCCGGACTGACACAGGCCGAACTCGCAGCGCGTGCTGGAATGTCGCAACCCGACATCAGTCGATTGGAGTCCGGGCTTGGCAAACAGGGGCCCAGCGTCGAAACGCTCTATCGATTAACAGGTGCCTGTGGTCTGCAGTTTGTCATGGGAACAAGGAAACCTGCCGAATCGTTCCAGGAGAGTTGGGTATCGGTCAAGGCAAAACACCTTGAGGCAATGTGACCGGCCCTGATGATACCGTTCTGGCTTGAGTTTTCGGCTGCCCTCGCTGAAGTTGGGGCAGGCTGTTGCCTGGCGTTTCCCGCGTTGCGCTTGAGTAAACACATGCTGCAACTCCATAAGATCCAGGAATTGCAATGTCAGGAGGAAACGGAGCTTGAACGCCTTCGCAACAAGTATGTGAGCGCAATGAGCCGATTGTTGTCTACTTGGGATAGTCTCGATCACCGATTGCTGCGCATCGGATTCGCAGCGTTCATATTCTCCGCAGCCGTAAATCTCTTCGGACTGGCAGCGGCCGGGTAGACTCGCGTCACGTCGAGCACGAAACTCCGCAATCGGCGGAGCTCGATGCTTGCTAATCCAGCCGCTTGCGGAAGCGGAGCATGGCCAGCGTCATGGTGATCAGGAACAGGATGCCGAGCTTCTGCAGCGGCGGTGCCAGCTCCACAAGGCCCGCGCCCTTGAGCAGAATCCCCCGAACCAGCACGACGAAATGGGTCAGCGGCAGAATCTGGGCGAAGTATTGCGCAGGTTGCGGCATGCCGTCGAAGGGAAAGATGAAGCCAGAAAGCAGGATCGACGGCAGCAGGATGAAGAACGTCAATTGGAATGCTTGGAACTGCACCTTTGCGATGGTTGAAATGAGCAGTCCGAGCCCGAGCACCGCGACGACATAGGCCAGCGAGGCCAGGTAGAGGTCCACCAGGGTCCCGCGCAGCGGCACATCGAACAGGAACACCGCCGCGGCCAGGATCAGGCTCACCTGAAGCATGCCGATGAATATGTAGGGAATGATCTTCCCGATCATCAGTTCGATGGAACGAACCGGCGTGGTGATCAGCAGTTCCAGGTTCCCCCTTTCGCGCTCGCGGACGATGGCGATGGAGGTGAACAGCACCATGGTGAAGGTGAGGATGACGCCGATGGTGCCCGGTACGATCATCACCGCCGAACGGCGCTCCGGATTGTAGTACTGGCGCATGGAAAACAACGGGCTGTCCTGGCTGCGTCCGGTCCTCGGGATCAGGCGGGGCGACGCTGAGTGCTCGCGCAACCCGAAGGGCATGTCCACGACGGCCGATACGGTGCGCGGGATGAGGGGGTCGGTGGCATCCACCAGCAGTTGTGCTGCCTCGCGGTTGGGATCCTGCAGCCGGCGTTCGAAATCCCGCGGGATGAATATCCCGACGACGATTTCGTTGCGCATCATCAGTTCTTCGAGTTCCTCCGCGGTGTCCACCTGCCGGACCGGGGCGATCACCTGGGTGGCGGTCAGGTCGGCCACCAGCCGTCGGGAGGTCTGGGTGCCCGCCTGGTCCGCGATACCGGCGCGAAGGTTGCGCACATCCATGTTGATCGCATAGCCGAACAGCGTGATGAGGATGAGCGGAATGCCGATCACCATCGCAAATGTCAGCCGGTCACGCGCCAGTTGACGGAATTCCTTCTGGGCGATGGCCCACGTCCTGCGCACCGCTTTCACGACGGTCTCCGGCCGGTAGCCGCGACGAAGACGTCTTCCAGTCCCGCCTCGGCCACGGCGACTTGGGATTTTAGTCCGGCGTGTGACAGCGCCGCCTCGATCAGCGCGGCGGGATTCACCGTGCTCGGGTCGAGCAGCACGTGCAGGCGGCTGCCGAGCTGGGTGAGGTTCCACACCCCGTGGGTACCTGCCAGCGTTTCGCGCAGCGCCATGAGGTCGGGCCCGGTGACCTCGATCACCGTGGCGCCGATGTTGCGCATCAGGTCCAGCGGCTCGCCTTCGCAGACCAGCCGGCCGCGATCCAGAATGGCCAGCCGGTGGCAGCGCTCGGCCTCGTCCATGTAGTGAGTGGACACCAGGATCGTCGTGCCGTGGCTGATGAGTTCGAACAACGCGTCCCAGAAATCCCGGCGAGTCTGGGGATCCACGGCGCTGGTGGGTTCGTCCAGCAACAGGAGGGGCGGTCGATGAATCAGGGCGGCCGCAAGCGCGAGCCGTTGTCGCTCGCCGCCGCTCAAATGTTCGGCCCGGCGCTTCCGATAGCGTTCGAGGCGATAGGCCTTCAGGCTGTGGCCGATGCGGTCGCGGCGTTCCCGCCGCGACAGGCCCTGAATCTGGCCCATGAACTGGAGGTTCTCGAGCACTGTGAGATCCCGGTAGAGGGAAAACTGCTGAGTCATGTAGCCGATGAGTCCGCGAATCCGCTCGGCATCCCTGGGCAGGCGGCGCCCGAGCACGTCAACCTCGCCCCCGGTGGGCTTGAGCAAACCGCAGAGCATGCGGAACGTGGTGGATTTCCCCGAACCGTTCGGACCCAGAAAGCCGTAAATCTGCGCTTCGGGGATCTGCAGGTCGAGTTCGTCGACCGCCTTGACGGCGCCGAAGCTGCGGCTGAGGTTGCGGGTGACGATGGCGGCGGTTGCCCCCATTCGCTACTCCACGAGGGTGGGAAAATCCACTTCCACCGGAATGCCGGTCGGCAGGCCCGTGGCTTCCGGGTCGGAGAGCGTGACCTCCGCCAGGTAGCTCAGACGGCCGCGGTCCCGCTGTGTGAGGGCGAAGTAGGGCGTAAACGCGGCTTCGGACGACACGAACCGCACGGAGCCCGCGAATTCCATGTCCACGCCGTCGGCCCGTACGACGGCGGGCAACTCCGGGACCACGCGGGCCCGGATCGGTTCGGGTACATAGATTCTCGCGTAAGGCGCCGAGTCCACCAGCAGCGTGGCCACTACGGCGCCGGCGGCGGGACGTTCTCCAGGCTCGTAGGGCAGCACCTCCACGGTGCCGGTCGCGGGCGCGTGCACGGCAAGCCGCGAAACCGTGATGCGCAGGGCGTTGACGGTGGCGGTAGCCTCATCCACCGCGGCCCTCGCCTGTGCCAACTCTTCGGGAGTCGTGCCTTCCAGATATTCCTGCAGCCGGGCTTCTGCGCCTTCAAAGTCGGCCTCCGCCAACTCGCGGCGCGCAAACGCGGTGTCGAGCATCGAGGGACTGAGCAAGCCGTCATCCACCAGGGCCCGTACCCGGTCGTACTCGCGGCGCTGGGCGTCGAGGTTCTCCCCGGCGCCTTCAACGCGGGCCTCCGCTTCGATGATCCGCTCGGAGCGCGGTCCGCGGACCAATTCGGCCAGACGTTGCCGAGCTCTCTCCAGGGCCGCAACGGAGGCCGCAATCCGGGCTTCGTGGTACGCGTCGTCCAACCTCAGCACAAGCTGGCCCTGCTCGACGGCTTGGCCTTCGGTGACGGCGATCTCGACGATGGGTTCGTTCGCTTCGGCGACCAGTTCGACTCGGTCCCGTTCCAGCGTGCCCACGGCAGGCAGGGGTGAGTCGGTGCTGTCGCAGCCCGCCGCCGTCAGTGCCGCCGTCAGAACCCAAGTCCATCCGACGGGATTTGTGGAAGCGCCCGCATGACGCGGTCTGGAATCGCAGGAATTCACACGCGTGCCCGGCATCCCGTCATCAACCTCTTGCCGACTTGCTCCGCAGGTTAAGGCAAGCCGCCGATGCCCACAAGGGCCGGGACGGTGTTCCCGAGTTCCGAACCGCATTGCTCCTCGACGGCGTACTGGTACACTTGGCGCGTCGAGGCGCGCTCAAGGATGCACCCATGGAATACATCAACCGGATGAACATCGGCCGGGCGCTGGTGATTATTGGCTTCGTGGTGGGGCTGCGCAGTGTGATGTTCACCTGGGGGCATATCGGCAGCGACCTGTTTCTGCTGACCCCGGAGAGCCCGCTCGCACAATCACATGGCTGGCACCATTTCTTTCGCGAAGTATTCGGAGACTTCGGCGCCATGATCGGTGTCCTGCTCCTGCTGTGGGTGCCTGTCCAACTCCGGGCACCGGTGCTCTGGTGGACCATGCTGGTGCTGCTGCTGGGGTTCTACGCGCCGTTCTGGGCCGGCACACCCTTCATGGCCGAACTCGCCGCACCGAGCCTGAACGCCGAAATCCAGCACCTCGCGATGGCGGTGCCGCCGCTGGTGGGGCTGTTCGTCGTGAGGCGGGAGTACTTGCGCTCTTGAAGTCATGCCAATGGCGGGCATGACGCCGCAAACGGGCCCGGACACGACTGGAATTGAACAGCTTGTCCGGGGACCGGGGCTGCTATACTGCGATCATGAACGAGTGGGTGCCTTTTGTCGCGCTGGCCGCGCTCATCATCGGCCTGTTTGCTTGGCTGCGTCAGGATATCAAGACGCAGGGCGGCCAGTTGCGCCAGGATATCAAGGATCAAGGCGAGCGCATCGACAAGCTGAGTGATCGGCTGGGCCAAGTCGAACAAGGTCTGGCAGCCCTCAAGGCCACAGTGGAAACCTTCTTCCGGCTACGCGTGGATCCGCCCGAACCGGACCCGGACCGGCACAGGACCGGGACGGACGGCTGACCGCATCCACCAGACACGGCTCATCTTCAATCTCCCGCGGCTGGCCGGACGCCCGCGTTGCCTGCCAGCCCGGGATGCACGGATACCGGTCCACTCGAACTGTCCTGTCTGCTGTGCGCGCGACCTCCAGGACCTGACCAGCGAGATTGTCGTTGGCGGCCGGCCCCAAGGCATGTTCGAACAGCGCTTGCTGGACGGCGAGGCTCATGAGTCCGTGCGACGTTCACTCCACCGCGTGGGCAGCGCCTCGTCAAGGGATGTCTCGCTCGACTAGGACGATTGGCGCGTGCTCCAAAATGGCGGGCGAGTGGACTGTTCCCGACGGGGATTCCGGACCATGTGAGGCGGTATCATATCGCCAGCAACCTTTCGATCGTCCAGAAGCTGGCGATCGCCCCCACCGCGTAGGCGGTTGCCGTGGCTGCGGAAGACCCCTCGACCATGAACCTCCGGCGCCCGGAACGCGACCGGCGCATCGCCGCCTGCCAACCCAGTCCGGCGGCATAAATCACCACCACGAACACGATCTGGCCGATTTCCACGCCCACGTTGAAGAAGAGGAGGGCGGTGGGCAGTTCCGTAGGCGGCAGACCCACCTCGCGCAGCACCGAGGCGAACCCGAAGCCGTGCAGGAGGCCGAACAGGCTGGTCACCAGCAACGGGTAGCGGTGCGCCAGGGTCCGCTGGTTGCCGCGAGCGATCTCGGTGGCGAGAAACACGATGCTCAGCGCGATCGCGGTCTCCACCACCGGAATGGGCAGCGACACCAGGTCCAGCGTGGACAGCGCCAGCGTGAGCGAGTGCGCCACGGTGAATCCGGTGACCATGATCAGCGTTCGCCGCGGACTTCGCGCGAGCAGAACCATCAGCGCAACGAAAAGCAGATGGTCCCAGCCGACGGCAATATGTTCGATGCCCAGTTCGGTGTAGTTCCCGGCCACCTCCCAGCGTCCGGGGGCTTCGGGAATCACCCAGGAGATTTCGTCGGGCGGCAACAGCCCCGACAGCAGGCGCCCGTCGAGGGTCTGTACCCGAACCATCGTCGTCAACGATGGATTGACGCCGGGAAAATCCAGCGACAGAGTGGTCCCGGTCAGCGCTGTTGCGCACTGGTACGACTGCTCGCCCTGGTAGGTGTCGGCCCTCAGTACGATTCGGGGCTCGGACCGGGCCGTGCATTCCTCCGACAAGGCGATCGCCGGGAGTTGCGGCCGCGACACCGTCGACGGGACCTTCCATCGCAGCATGGCATCGCTTTCCGATACCTGGGATATGTCGATGAAGATCGGGCGAAGATCGTGGCCGAGCGCGCTGGCAGCGGCAAGGACGAGCCAGAGGCCCGCAAGAGACGCCGCGCGCCTCACGGCGCCGGAGCCTCGGCCTCCGCGCCGTCGTCCTGCAGGTCGTTGCCGACGACGATCGTGTAACGTGCCACGATCTCGTCGATCGCGGCGTCCATCAGTTCCCGGTCGCGTGCCGCCTGGGCGTCGGCCGCCACGCGGTCCCTGACTTCGTCGAAGCCGGGCATGCGCTGCGGCTGCTGGTCGGTGATAAGGACGAGGTGGGTTCCAAACCGGGACTCGAACGGCCCGCGCCACAGCGCGGCATCGGCCGGGAGCTGGAACAGCGCGTCGGACACCTCGCCGCCAACGTGGCTGGCAATGAGTTGCGGCGGACGCTCGATGTAGTTCACGAAGTAGGGGAATCGGTCGCCGTGGGCGGAACTCTCGTCGAATGGCGCCGGCCCGTCATTCAGTTCCAGGAGCTTGGCTTCGGCCAGTTCGCGCGCTTCGTCCCACCCGCGCCGTTCCGCGTTGAAGAATACGTGGGTGAAGGTGATGAACGGGTCCAGGACATAGTTGTCGCGATTGGCGTCGAAATACGCTTCGATGTCCTCCTCGCTCAGACTGTCGGCGTCGCCGGCGAATCCTTCTGCCAGGTAGCGGAGTTTCTGAACGAGACGGCTGCGAATGATGTAGTCGTCCCGGTCCAGTCCCAACGCCAGCGCTTCCCGATAGAGGATTTCCTCCCGGGCGGCTTCAACGACCAGGTCCGCCATTTCGCGCGCGGACATGTCGTTGAGAAACAGCTCGAACTGTGCCCGGTCGAAGGCCACCGACTGGTATTGCAGGTGCCGCAACAAGGCATTCCGGTCGATGAGGATTTCGTCCTCGTCGGCCGGTTGGCCGGTGAGTTGATAGAGCAGGAAAAGACCGAGGCCCAGCACCAGGAAGTGAAGCAGCGGGTCCCGAACAAGTTGTTTCATCGTCGCTTCCGCAGAGATCGAACCCTTTCCCGGCAAGTGCGCGGGCTCGCTTGGAATATCACCGATTCCTTTCGCGTCCGAGCGACGATGCCGCCGCGAAAACCGCTAGCAGGCTGCTAGCGAACCTGGAGTCCCCCGCCCGGGGGCGCTCCGACCGGATCGCTTCCCGGCACAATGATCGAAGAAGCGGCTTCGCGGCGCATTTCCTCCAGGCGCTGCATGGTTCCCGCCAGCGCGGTCTGTGCGCTGTCACCGAAATTCCGGATCGCCTCCTCAAGCGACTTGGCCTCGATCTCGAAACTCAGCGGTAACGCGCCCGCCGGCGTCAGGATCTGGGTCTGGCCGACGAACAGCCGTTGTCGCGAGAAATCGGTGGATCCATCTTTCTTGACGGGCGTGAGTATCTGCAGGCTTCCGACCTCCCGGTCGGTATAGGTCTCCTCCCGATAGAGGTTGGCCGCCGACATGCGGATTTCGCCATCTGCTGGATTGTCTGCCATCGGTGAATATCGTCGTTCGCGCGTTCAAGCGCCGTTGGGCGTATAGGCTAACACACGCGACGCGGGTTGCCGCGCGCTGGCGGGCTGATGGAAGGACTGGCTTGCACCGACTCGATTTCCTCTCGGGTTGCCGCGCGCTGGCGGGCTGATGGATGCGGGTCCGGTAGTCCAGCCCGGCGTCGGCCAGGCCGACGCGCGGCGGCGGGCTGTCGGGTATGCGCTGAAATTGTCTCAGCGCGCGCGCATCAGGGCGTCCCGCGCATCGCGTCGCGCCGCCTGGGCTTCGCGGGTCGCGGACGCCGCATCGCGACCGGCTTGCTCCACCAGTCGCTGGAGTGTCGTCAATTGCCGGGACAGGTCCTCGACCCGCCTCGCCAGGTCGTCGACCCGGCGTTGGACCGACAGGCCCGCCACGGAGGTATCCAGCGAGCCTGAGCCGGAGGTAGTTCGGGTGGCAAGCCGGGTGTCCAACGTCGCGACCTCGGCCTCGATGGCGCGGAGTCTGTCTTCTATATCGTTGTTTGTGTCTTGCGCATGACCCACTGAAAAAATAAGACAAATGACAAATGCCAACACGAATCTCAACCGCATCTCATCCCCCGGGAGTGACTTCCGCCGGTGTTCGCTCGCGACTGCGAGTTTTTCTTGAAAGGAGGCCGCCGGAGCGTGTGTCGCGCTCCGGCGAACCACATCGAGGCCCGACAAGCGTGCCGGTCCGCTAACGCGATCATACGGACAGTACATTCTTGCTCGATCTTGCTGTCGAGACCCGGTTCGAAACGGGGCTACTGCCCCATTCCCATGCCCATGCCCATCCCCGCGGGTGCGCCGCCTTCGCCGGGACGCGTGGCTTCGATTTCGATGCTGAAGCTGATGTCCGTGCCAAGGTTCCCCGCGCCGAAATTCATCCCGTATGCGGTCCGATCGAGTGATCCGGTGGCGCTGAAACCCACCTTGGTGGCGCCGCCGCGGACCTGTCCCATCTGGTTGTGAGCCGCGTCGAAGGTCACGGGGTGGGATTGGCCAAGCATGGTCAGGTTGCCATTGACGCGAACACTGCCGTCGCCCATATCTTCGACGGACGTGCTCTCGAACATCAACGACGGGTGGTTTTCCACGTCGAAGAAATCGGCGTTCTTCAGGTGATCGTTCAGTCCGTCGTGGTACATGTCCACGCTGTCCGCGTCGATGGTGATGCTGACGGAACTGGCCGAAGGATCGTCCGCGTCGTACATCAGGCTGCCGTCGAAGTTTCGGAACATGCCCCGCATCATCGAGTAGCCCTGATGGTCCACATCGAAGAAGACTCGGGAATGCCCCATGTCCAGGGAATACTCCATGGGTTCCGCAGTCGCCAGGGCGGGCAGGACCAATGCGACCGTCGTCAGAATAATGGCGCCCTTCATAGGTACCTCCTCAAAAAAGTTGAAAATCACAGGAATCCGAAGGCACGCGACCCATACCCTGAGGAATGCCGGGCGTCCTTCCGTGGGGTATTCTACCGTGGTTCGCCGGGTGGCGCCGTAGCTTCCCGGCGGCAAGACAGATACGAAGTGTTGCGAATGTGCGGGGTTCCCCGCGCGAAAGGAGGCCGTGTGAGTTTTACGCAGCGAATACTGCTGTCGATGTTGGCCGGGGTCGTCGTGGGCATCGCCCTGAATGCTTCAGGGCCGGCCCTCCCGTCGTTATATGCCTTCCTCGTGGACGGTCTGTTCTACGTCGTGGGCGGCATTTTTCTCGCGCTGCTCAGGCTGATGGTGGTCCCGCTGGTGCTGATCTCGCTGATTTGCGGTGTCAACGCCATGGGCGACTTGAGAACCATCGGGCGGGTGGGCGCCAAGACCGTGGCTCTCTTTCTGGCAACCACCGCCGCGGCCGTCACCATCGGCCTGTCGATGGGTCTGGTTTTTTCGCCCGGGGCGGGTTTCGAACTGGAAGGCGCTTTTGCCGATGTCGCGCCCCGGGAAATGCCTCCCCTGGCCGATACTCTCATCAACATCTTCCCGGAGAATCTCTTCCAGGCCATGGCCGAAGGGCAAATGCTGCAGATCATCGTGTTCGCGTTGTTGTTCGGGTTCGCAGCGAACCTGGCCGGCGAACGGGCGAGATCCGTGGTCAAGCTGTTCACGGACCTGAACGAAGTGGTCCTGAAAATGGTGCTGCTCGTTGTCGAGCTTGCGCCGATCGGCCTGTTCGCGCTGCTCGCCCGGACGTTCGCAACGCAGGGACTGGAAATCTTCATACCCCTGGCGGGCTATTTCCTGCTCCTCGCCGGCACCTTGCTGCTGTATCTGCTGGGCGTCTACTCCCTGGTGTTGCGGGCCTTCGGGCTGAATGCGCTCAAATTCCTGGCGCGCATGCGGGCACCCATGACATTCGCCTTCGGCACGGCCTCTTCGGCGGCCACGATTCCGGTGACGCTCAACGCGTTGACGAGTCGTTTGAGAGTTCCGAACTCCATCGCGTCCTTCACCGTACCGCTGGGTGCGACCATCAACATGGACGGGACTGCCATCATGCAGGGCATCGCCACCGTGTTCATCGCAAACGTGTACGGGGTGGACCTGGCCTTCGCGGATTTCCTGGTGATTATCCTGCTCTCGACCCTTGCGTCCATCGGCACGGCGGCGGTCCCCTCGGCCGGTCTGATCACGTTGACCATGGTGCTCACCCAGGTGGGGGTGCCCGTGGAGGGCATCGCGCTGATATTCGGCATCGACCGGTTGCTGGACATGATGAGAACGGCGGTGAATGTCACCGGCGACGGCGTCACGGCGTGCGTGGTGGCCCACAGCGAGGGGATACTTGACAGCGCCGCCGCCGGGGGCGGGATTGTGTGCGGGTCTCAGGCCAGCGTTGCCGGGATGGTGGCGCAGGGCCTGGAATCGGAAAGCGGGCCGGCATCGGGATCGGGATCCGGACCGGGGACGGCATCGGGATCCGGATCGGGGCCGGGATCGTGAACCGCCGGGAATCGATTCTGCTGGTGGGCGGCGGCAACATGGGCCAGGCGTTGCTGCGCGGATGGCTCGCGGACGGCCGGGCGCCGGACTCGATCCATGCGGTCGACCCGGCCGAGCGTGCGCGGGCCGCCGTGGAATCGCTGGGAATCGAGGCATCGTCAGGACGGCCCAGTTCATTTCGCGCCGATGTGATCGTATTGGCGGTCAAGCCCCACCTGGTCGAGGGGGCGTTGCAGGACTATCGCGACTTGGCGGATGGCCAGGCCGTGCTGCTCGCCATTGCCGCGGGCAAGACCGTCTCGTTCTACCAGGACCTGCTGGGTTCAGGAGCGGCCATCGTGCGCGGCATGCCGAACACGCCGGCTGCGATCGGCAAGGGAATCACCGCGCTGGCCGCGAACGAGGTTGCCGGTTCAGCCCAACGGCGGCTCTGCGAATCGCTCATGTCCGCCGTAGGGCAGGTGGTGTGGCTCAAGGACGATGGCCTGATGGATTCGGTCACCGCCGTCTCCGGCAGCGGCCCCGCTTATGTGTTCCTGCTGATCGAATGCCTTGCTGCGGCAGCGGTAAAGGTCGGGTTCGATAAGGATCTGGGCGAACGACTGGCATTGGCGACGGTTGCCGGCGCCGGCGCCTACGCCATGGCGTCGGGTACGGACCCGGCGGAACTGCGACGCCAGGTCACCAGTCCCGGCGGCACCACGCAAGCCGCGCTGGAAGTGCTGATCGGTGATTCGCACGCTCTCGAATCGCTCCTCAGCGAGGCAGTGCAAGCCGCCGCGAGACGGAGCAGGGAACTGGCCTGAGGCGCACTCCCGGAAACAAGGTTTCGCAGACGCACTCGCTGACCCGCGCTTCCCGAGGCACATTTTCCGAGCCGTAGTTGCATAATGATCTCGACCGCAAATTTCGAAGGGAGGCCGATCGAATGAAGGGAGTTGTCATCGTCGATGGCGTTCGCACGCCCATCGGGGCCTACGGCGGCGCGTTGTCCAGCGTGCGTCCCGACGATCTGCTGGCAGTGACCTACGAGGCGCTGATACGCCGGACCGGGATCGACCCGGCAGCCGTCGACGATGTCTACGCGGGTTGCAGCAACCAGGCGGGCGAGGACAACCGCAACGTGGCGCGCATGGCCGCGTTGCTGGCGGGGTTTCCCAGCTCGGTGCCGGGCGTGACAGTCAACCGGTTGTGTTCTTCCGCCCTGGAGTCGGTCAACCTGGCCGCCAAGACCATCCTGGCCGGGGAGGGCGACATCTGCATCGGCAGCGGCGTGGAGTCCATGAGCCGGGCGCCGTGGAGCGTGCCGAAACCTGATCGGACCCCGAGCACCAAGCCGCCCGTCATGTACGACACCACGGTGGGCTGGCGGTACAACAATCCGAAAATGGACGCCCTGTATCCGATCATCAGCCTGGGTCAGACGGCCGAGGCGCTGGCCGAGGACATGCGGATCAGCCGGGTCGATCAGGACGCCTTCGCACTCGAAAGCCAGAGGCGTGCCGTCGCGGCCATCAACGGTGGCCGGTTTCGGGATGAAATTGTCCCGGTGGAGGTCCCTCGACGGCGGGGTGACCCACTGATCGTCGACACCGACGAGCATCCCCGTTATCGGCGGGTCAATGGCCGTTACGAGGTGGATACGACCATGGAGCGGCTCGCGAAGCTGCGGCCGGCGTTTCAGAAGGGCGGGACAGTCACGGCCGGCAATTCCAGCGGCATAAACGACGGTGCGGCAGCGATGGTCGTCACCACCCGCGAGCGGGCCGCGCAACTGGGTCTGCGCCCGCTGGTGCGTTGGGTCGGTTCCGCGGTGGCGGGGGTTGACCCCGGCGTCATGGGTTACGGCCCTGTCCCGTCCACCCGGAAGCTGCTGGATCGGCTCGGCCTGACGCTGAACGATATCGGCCTGGTCGAGATCAACGAGGCGTTTGCGGCCCAGACCCTGGCCTGCATGCGCAAGCTGGGGCTGAGCCACGACATCACCAACGTCAATGGCGGCGCCATCGCGCTCGGCCACCCTACGGGATGCTCCGGCGCCCGCATTTTGGTTACGCTGATACATGAAATGAAGCGACGCGCGCCCCGGCGGCCGCGGCCGTTCTACGGGCTCGCCACTCTGTGCGTCGGTGTCGGCATGGGGGTCAGCACGGTGGTGGAGTGGGTTGGGGATTAGCCTGTAGCAGTAGTTTCGCGGCATGGGGCGGAATACCGCTTCGCCGAAGACGGCTGATCGACCGACTCTGCAGCCTGACTCACTGATCCCACGAATGACAGCCGGACAAGGGAGCGAGAAAATGGCAAACACGAGAATTTGGAAAACCGGCGTTCTGCTGGCGGCCTTTGCCCTTGCCCTGGCAGGGCCGACGGTTGCGGCTGAATGCAACGACGGCGCATTCGCAGGTGTGAATTCCGAAACGACCCGGATCACGGCTGAAGTTGTGACCGAAGGAACCGTCGTAGCAAGGGCACGGCGCCAGGAAGTCGTTGCGCCCAGCGACTTCTGCCGCGTAATCGGCAACATCAACGGCAACATCAATTTCGAGGTATGGCTTCCATCCGAGGAAAGCTGGAACGGGAAACTCAACGTGCACGGGAACGGTGGGCTTGCCGGCTCCATCGGTCATGGAAACCTGGCCGAAGCGCTGGAACTAAACTTCGCCACGGCCAGTACCGATACCGGCCACAGCAATGCCGACGGGCCGGCATGGCCATTGGTGGATGGCCAGCTTAGCGAAGAACTCCTGACCGACTGGGCGTACCGCGCTCACTTCCTGACCACGCTGGCGGCCAGGGACGTGATCGACGCCTACTACGGGAGCGAACCGCAATATTCCTATTTCACCGGCTGTTCCGGAGCCGGCGCCCACGGCCTGCAGATGGCCCAGAAGTACCCGGACCTGTTCGACGGGATCGAGGTGGGCGCACCGGCTAATTTCCAGACGGGCTTGTGGCCCGGGGAGTTGTACCCGTCGCTGGTGACGCACCGGGACGCCGGCCCCGACGGCCAGTGCATGCCCGCGGCCTGCGAATCCGGGCCGGACGAGGTGATCTGCGGCGATGCGCTGGAGCCACAGGGAGCGGCGTGCCCGAGCATGGTTCCGCCCGTGAAACTGACGGCTCTCCGGGAAGCGGCCATCAAGGCGTGCGACGGCCTTGACGGACTCGAGGACGGGCTGATCGAAGACCCGCTGATGTGCACGTTCGATCCCCGGTCGATGGTCTGTCCGGCAGGAATGGACGGCGCAAGCTGCCTGACGCCCGATCAGGCGGAGTCCATCGCAAGGATTTATGAAGGACTGCGGGACCCGGCGACGGGCGAGCAGATATGGCCGGGCTATGAGCCGGGCAGCGAGGATGGATGGGGCGGGCATATCGGTGAGCCGTTTTCCATTTCCCGGTTCTACTTCCAGATTCTGGTCTTTCAGGATCCGGAATGGGACTGGCGTGAATTCATCAACAATGACGCCTACATAGATACGATCAGGGAGGGGCACGAGCGGTTTGCACCCGCAATTGCGGCCATCGATCCGGATCTTTCCGCCTTCAAGGCCAATGGCGGCAAGATGGTCTTGTGGCACGGCTGGGACGACCCGAACATCGCGCCGCGCAACAGCATCAACTATTACGAGGATGTGCTGGCGACAATGGGCGGCACGGACGAGACTGACGACTTTCTGCGTCTCTTTATGGTTCCCGGGATGAAGCACTGCAACAACGGAGCCGGATTCCACGACTTTAACGCTTTCGGTGCCCTGCAGACCTGGGTTGAAGAAGGCGAAGCGCCCGACGCCATCGAGGCTTACAGCCCTCAGGCGCAGATGGCGCGGCCGTTGTGCGCCTATCCCGACGTGCCGAGGCTCAGGGAATCGGGGCTCGATCCTGCCGTGGCGGACAACTTCGTTTGCATGGCGCCGTGACGGCTGAGCGGGTTCGCAGACATAGTCAGAATTCGCGATCCGGCTCGCGCTCGAATCGCGGGTCTATGCCGGCGAGGAATCCCCTCATCTCGGCGATTTCTCTCACCGGCACCAGTTCGATGCGGTCCCCGTAGGCTAAGACTTGGAGGCGTTGGCCGGGACGGATTCCAAGGGGCTCGCGCACCGACTTGGGGATGACCACTTGGAACTTGGGAGATACCTTGACTTGTTCCATGGTGTCCACCGTCGATCGCATCATCGTGATGCGACTCTAACATGAGTGGACAGCGGACGCGTTTCACCCTGCATTCCCCGATTCGCCCATCGCAGAAGCTCTCGCGCGCACCGTTTCGCGGCGGATAACAGCAATTCCCGCTTCCTCTGGAAAGCGAGCGCTGAAGCGGGTTTCGGAGGGTTTCAAGAAAAGTTTGTCGTAAACTTTCAGCTCGGAATCAGTATCATGGCACGGTGTATTCACGCATCGGGTGATGAACCATGTCCAACTACCGATTCCGCAAGACCTTGAGCGCCCCGGGATTGCTTCGCGAGGTTCGCGCCAGCTTCGAGCGCATTGAGGACACCGTGGCCGGACGGGGTTTGAACCTGACGGACTGTTTGATGTCGGGGCTGGCGATCTTCGGTCTGAAGTACCCGTCGCTGTTGCAGTTCGAGCGCGATGCCCGACAGAAGGAATCGATCGGTTCGAACCTGAGGAGTTTGTACGGGGTGGGCCGGGTGCCGTCGGACACGGCGTTGCGGGAGCGGTTGGACGAGGTGGACCCGCGCTCGTTGCGGCGGGCGTTCAAGCGCGTGTTCGCCGCGCTCCGGCGGGGCCGGGGCCTGGAGGGTTTCACTTGCCTGGGCGGTCATTATCTGTTGTCGGTGGACGGCACGGGGTATTTCTCCTCCTCCAAGGTGCATTGCGATCGTTGCTGCCGGACCCATCACCGGGACGGGCGGATCACGTATTACCATCAACTGTTGGGCGCGGTGCTGGTGCGCCCGGCGCAACGGGAGGTGTTCCCCCTGGCGCCGGAGCCGATTCTCAAGGCCGACGGGCAGAAGAAGAACGACTGCGAGCGCAACGCGGCGAAACGCTTGCTCGAGGACGTGCGCCGGGAGCATCCGCATTTGAAGCTGGCGGTGGTGGAGGACGGGCTGGCCTCCAACGGCCCGCACATCGAGTTGCTCAAGCGGTTGGACATGCGGTTCATCCTGGGCGCCAAGCCGGGGGATCACGCGCATCTGTTCCAATGGGCGGGGGCGACGCCGGCGACGAAGGTCGTGGAGATCCTCGACGCCGACGGCGCGCGCCACTGCTTCCGTTACCTCAACGGCGCGCCGCCGGACGACGCGCACTTCGAGTTGGAGGTGAACTTCCTGGAATATTGGGAGCTCAAGCCCAACGGCAAGCAACGCCACTTCTCGTGGGTCACGGACTTGCCGATCGACGATTCCAACGTCATGGACTTGATGCGCGCCGGGCGGGCCCGGTGGCGGATCGAGAACGAGACGTTCAATACCCCGGAGAACCAAGGCTACAACTTCGAGCACAACTTCGGTCACGGCGGGAAGCATCTGGCGACGGTGTTCGCCCACTTGATGATGCTGGCGTTCCTCATCGACCAGGTCCAGCAGCGTTGCTGCCGGCTGTTCCAGGCCGCACGGGCGAAGGTCGGGCGTGCCCGGTATTTTTGGGAACAATTGCGGGCGCTGTTCCCGCAATGGTTGCTGCCGGACTGGGACACGCTGTACCGGGCGCTCGCCTTCGGGCACCGGGGGCAGGTGCCGGTCCCCCTGGACACCGGCTGAACGCGCGCCGCGGCCGGGTGTGCGGGAAGCGGTTCTTCAGGGACGCCACGATAGCCAAACGACACGTCGGCAACCGAGCCGGAGAGATGACTCCCCCCGCCGATCGGCTCACGCCCGCACGGCGCGATCGGACCGACGCCGCGAGCGTGCAAAACGCGTTAGCGGGAATTGCTGGGCGGATAACAATGCAGGGCTCTCCAAAAGTCGGGGCGTATAGCCTGAGGCTGTAAACGGTGAGGGAAGCGGTCAGGCTGTGCAAGGTCTGGCTATTCAGAAGTCGTTGTGGCATAAAGGGGGTCATGGTGATCTCGGTGTTTTCCCGTGGCCGGTTGAAGTTGCGCGATGTGTGGGTGCGCCCGGTGCGCGGCGTGGCGGAGCGGCGGCGTTGGGACGCGCTGATGAGGGAGTTTCACTATTTGCCGTACAAGGGATTGTTCGGTCAGTCGCTGCGTCACGTGGCGGTATGCGGCGGGAGCTGGGTTGCGCTGCTGGGCTGGACGGCGGGCGCGTTCAAGGTCGGGGTTCGGGACGAGTGGCTGGGTTGGCCGCCGGAGCGGCAGTTTCGGCGGCTGAAGCTGATCGCGAACAACAGCCGTTTCGCGTTGCTGGTGGGCAAGGGGGAGGTACGCAACCTGGCCTCTCGGGTGCTGGGTCTGAGTCTGCGCCGGCTGTCGGGGGACATGCGCGCGATGCACGGTTTCCCGGTGCTGTTGGCGGAGACGTTCGTGGACCCGTCGCGGTTTTCGGGGGTTTGCTACCGGGCGTCGAACTGGCGGATGCTGGGCCTGACGCGCGGTTATTCGCGGGTGTACGGCAGCCCGGCGCGGTGGCGCGAGCACGGCCAGCCCAAGGAGGTTTACGTGTACGAGCTTGAAGCCGGCGCCCGCGAGGCGCTACGCGATGGGCGCGAGCCCGTGGAGGTGCGCGAGGCGCCGATGCCGGCGGGGCAATTGCGCAGTCTTCACGACTTTCTCGGGGAGATGGAGGATTTTCGCAAACGGCGCGGGCAGCGCTACAGCTTGGCGAGCTACCTGACGATCATGATCGCGGCGCGCCTGGCCGGGTATCGCGGCGTGAGCGCGTTCGGGGAGTTCGCCGCCCGGCTCGACGAGGCGCAGCGCCGTGCGGTGGGCGGGTTCTTCAGCCCGACGCGCCAGTGCTACACAGTGCCCGCTGCCTCGACCTTCCATTACATCCTCTCGAAGCTGCCGCCGGACACTCTGGATCGGGCGCTGCGCGCCTGGAGCGCCCAGCATGCCGGGCTTGCGCCGGTGGCCATGGACGGCAAGGACGTGCGCGGCGCCTCCAGGCGGACCGAGGGCGAACGCCAGATGATGGTGGCCGCGGTGGAGCACGGCAGCGGCCTGGTGCTCGGGCAGGTGCGCATCGGCGCCAAAAGCAACGAGATCCCGGCGGTGCGCGAACTGGCGCGGCAACTGGACCTCGCCGGGCGCGTCGTCACGCTCGACGCCATCCACGCCCAACACGACACGGCGCGCTGCTTGGTGGAGGAGTGCAAGGCCGACTACGCGATCACCGCCGTGAAGGGCAACCAGCCGAGCATTCGCGAGGACCTGGCGGACATCGACTGGAGCCAGGCGCGCTGGAGCGCCGAGGCGCTGCACAAGGCCCATGGGCGGCTGGAGACCCGCCGCTGCGCGGCCTTCGACCTCACGCCCGCCAAGTGGGACGGGCGGTGCGATCTGCCCGCACGCCGTCAGGCGCTGCGCGTGCAGCGCGAGCGCGTCGTGGTCAAGACCGGGGAAAGCACCCGCGAGATCGCCTACGGGCTCACCTCGCTCGGCGTCGAGGAGGCCGGACCCGACGAACTGTTGAACATCGTGCGCCGCCACTGGGAAGTGGAGAACCGGGTTCACTACGTGCGCGACTTCAGCTACGACGAGGACCGCTGCCGCGCCGCGGCCGGGCATCTGCCGCAAAACCTGGCGGCGCTCAGCAACGCCGCGATCTCCATCGTGCGCGCGATCGGCCACTTCGACTACATCCCCCAGGCAAACCGCCACTACGCCGCACGCCCGCAGGATGCGCTCGACGCCATCCTGACCCCCGCGCCGCCCTGACCGGGCACCCCGCGGACCCCCGACGGCGCACCGCCCGGCCGCGCCGCGGCATCCCCGTGCGCGCCGCGCCTACTCAGCGCCCAGGCACCAACCCATACCCCCGAGCAAACCCGCTCAACGCCTCCCCACCGCCCTGGACCGACCGGCGACCCCTCCGCTACAGCCACACATCCCCGTCGGACCCATCGCTCAGCCTCACCGGAACCAACCGGACCGGGACTTTTGGATAGGCCTGGATAACAATGGCCTTGCAAGTCGGTTGGTCGCGCTTTAAAGTACTAGTTGATACCCGCTGGCAGCGTACTGTCGGCTCAGGGGCTGTTTCTCGGAGCAGCTCTTGCTTTTTCTGAGACCCACCGAAATTCCGCCGAGACTGGAGTTCCTTGCCCCGTGGAGATCGGTGCACGGAGTTAACACGAGCGAACGCCGTCCCGTCCCGCGGATCAGGTATCGAGGTACACCCCGATGCCCGCTACGCTGGGGGGGGCGGGGAGCCCACGCGTTGCACAGATCGTGATTAGTGCGCGAATGACACTGGTTGTACATGCCCGTCTAACATGCAGGCTAGACGCTCGAATCGGGCGTCGCCGAACTCTTGCCAGTGGCGGCACAGCGCCACGCACCGGTCGGGTTAATCCTCAATACGGCTCGTCCGATGATGCTCACTGATCAGGCGCGTCAACTGCGTCCCCGACAGGCCGACGACCTTCCCGAGTGACCGCTTCATCGGCCCCAGTGATTTGCCAGCTTGTCGAGACCACTAATATAATTGATCGTTTTGCGTATCGAACCGCCTTCCCCTGATCTCTTGAACCTAATTGAATCCTCCACATATGCTTCGTGTAGCAATAGCATGACTGGAATAGAGCTTTTCTCTGGAGCTGGCGGCTTGTCTTTGGGTGCCCGCATGGCCGGCATAAGGGTAACGTACGCTATTGAGATCAGTAAAGCACCGGCGGCTACGTACAAAACAAACCATTCCGATACAAAATTAGTCAACGAGGATATTCGGTTAATTGACCCGCTTAGTCTCGACATTCCTTGCGGGCCCATTGTCTTGTTCGGTGGACCGCCCTGCCAAGGATTCTCCACTTCTAACCAAAGAACCAGATCTTTGCTAAATACGAAGAATTGGCTCTTTCAGGAGTTTGTGAGGTTTATAGCTCAAATCTTGCCTGACATAGTTGTGTTTGAGAATGTTTCCGGAATCGTGCATACGGCTAAGGGATATTTTTGTAAAGAGCTCGAGCTATCCCTCTCTAGATTGAATTACCACGTTACCTCCAAAGTAGTAGATGCGTCACAGTGTGGTGTCCCACAGAAAAGAAATCGATTTTTCTGTATTGGTTGTAAGTCACAGCCTGTGGACTTTAGTACGGTTTACAAAAAAAGTACGCCAACAGTTACCGTGCGAGAGGCCATCAACGATTTGCCAAGTCTAGCAGTAGGAGAGAGGAGTAACACTCTACCATATAAAGCACGCGCAAAATCGCTATACGCGCAAGAAATGCGGGGGGATCTGCAACAGTGCACTGGTCACCTAGTCACAAATAATTCCCATCACGTTGTCGAACGATACTTTCATGTTCCTGAAGGAGGAAATTGGGAGGACATACCGGGCGAAATGATGACTACGTATAAGGATCGAACGAGATGTCATACCGGAATTTATCGTCGACTTCAGATGGGTAAGCCATCAGTAGTACTTGGAAATTTTAGAAAAAATATGCTCATCCATCCTAGAGAACATCGAGGATTGTCGGTGCGGGAAGCTGCCCGATTACAGTCATTCCCAGATTCCTATGAGTTTTTTGGTTCTATTGGACAGCAACAGCAACAAGTTGGAAACGCCGTGCCGCCTCTTATGGCGCAACGAGTTTTCGAGAATATTCTTTATCAAGTAAAAGCATAAATTTACTCTCATGAATGATCACTATGATGTACAATTTGCTACTCCATTGGAGAGGCACTTTGAAAGTTTAATGCTGCAGGATGACGCGCACAATCAGTTTCCATACGTTTCGATTAATCGATTGGATTTTTACAAACAGATTAAGTCAAAAATAAATCAAACGTACTATCGAGATACAGACAGTGGGCTTACTGCGGATAGCAGGGGAGGTGCTTTCACTCACCATGATCTCGGCCATGTAGACGATGTGATTAGAAAGGCGGGGCAGCTGCTAGGCACCGGATCAGATATCAATGAACCTGCACTACTGAGGCTAACTCACCACGAAGTATTTGTGCTTCTTGTTGCCTGTCTAATACATGATGCAGGCAATAGGGAGGGACGAACCGGACATGCTTCTCGTGCTAGAAGCATACTCCGAAGTGTTACTGACCAACGATTGGATCAAAAGGAGGTAAGCATTATCTCTAAAATTGCTGAAGCGCATGGAGGGACGACTGTTAATGGGAGTAAGGACACTATTGGGCAATTGCGATTAGAGGATGGGGTTGAGCAGTCTAGAATCAGACCTCGTCAGTTGGCGGCGATTCTACGTCTGGCCGACGAGTTGGCGGAAAATCCACGCCGCGCTAGCACCAGAACTGCCGAATTGTCTGACTTTCCCAACAGATATTGCACAGCCATATCAATTCGGGTGGATTGTCAGAACCGCGCATTGTCACTCGACTTCTGTGTCGCAGACGAGGATTGCGAACTATATGGAAAAAGTGAGAAAGGCGATGAGATGTATTTCGTTGACTACATTAGATCTCGTGTAGTAAAAACAGAGTTGGAGCGGCGGTATTGTGACAGATTCTTGAGAGGTTTCGCCACTTTCGACGAAACGCGCGTTAATATGGAGTTCATTCGAAACGATCAAGAGTGGAACAACATCCATTTTGAGCTTAAGGAGGATGGTTATCCAAGTGTTGAACCCGATGCGGTCTTGTCGCCTAATAAGTTGAACGGAACGGCGATAGCATCTAAGTACAAGGAATATTGCCAATCTTCGGAAGATCACCATGACTAACCCCTTCATTGTACATACGCCGGAGCAGCTTTCTGCGGCTGATATCGCTAGCATTTTTGTGGAAATATATACGGACTTTCCCAAGCTTAAAGAGCCAAACAATATGTTTATACACGGTGCTCGTGGCACCGGTAAGAGCATCATGCTTAAAAGTCTAGAGCAACCTGTTCAAGAGTTACTTGATAGTCACGACCAAGAGGATCTGCCGTTTTTTGCAATTCACGTTCCCATCAAAGACGTATTCTTTGGCAACCTTGAATTTCAGCGACTAAAGGGATGGAAGTCGACAACCGTCGGCGAGCATCTTTTGTCAGTTCATCTGGTACATTTTTTGTTTCAAGGATTGTCAAATGTGCGTGTAAGTATGTCTGCGGATATTCTGTCTTCTTTCATTGAATTATGGCGGGATTGCGGTGGAGAGGCAGAATTGGAAAGCATTGCTTCGGCTACTAGGTTTTCCGAGATTGCACGGTTTTGTGATAGAGAAACTAGCCGAGTTCGCCAATACTACGTGAGATTACCAGAAGAAGAAGAACCAGATATCTACACTGGTGCCTTGGCGAGTTACAATGATTTGGTGTTACCTTTGGCTAGAATGCTTAAGGGTATTGGTCAGCCAGTGTCCAGTCGACCGATATGCTTTATGGTTGATGATGCTGATAACTTACCGGAAGCAATGCAGAGAGTGCTAAACAGTTGGATATCTACGAGAACCGCACACACAATTTGCTTTAAAGTTACGACTCAGCTCGGATACGCGACGTACAAAACTATAGATAATCGCATGATTGAGAGTCCTCATGATTTTTCTGAGGTTAACATTGGCACAGTATATACTTGTAATAGAGGAATTTTTGCTAAACGCATTGAAGCTATTGTATCTAAGCGATTGAGTAACGCCGGAATTGAAACGAGCGCTAGAGATTTTTTCCCTCCAGACAAGAGTCAGGAAGAGAGAAAGGGACAGATTTGGAATGATTTGGTGAGAGGTGATTCGGAGTCTTACATTTCCCTAAAGGGAGGTGGCCCAAGTCGAAACCGAGATTTAGCTCAGAGATATGGCATTCCCGCGTTAATGCGTGAGCTGCATAGGGGGCGTTCATCACATACGTTTAGCTACGCAGGATTGCAGTCGATAATAGATCTCTCCTCTGGTGTAGTGCGCTGGTTTCTTGAACCGGCAGGGCAGATGTTCCAGCAGATGTGGAGCACCACGCAAAAGACCCCATCCTACGTACCAGTAGGAGTTCAAGATGGCATAATTTCAGAATGGGCATCCAGCTTTCGAGAAAGGCTTAATGTGGATCCAGGAGATAATAATCCGAATACGCCCGGGATTTCGTTGCAGAGTAGCGGCCATACTAAGGCACATTACCAAAGACTCGGCAATCTTCTTGACGGGATCGGGTATTTTTGCCGTACGCGGCTGTTGGATCAAACAGCTAGTGAACAGAGAGTGTTCTCTTTTGTGTTATCAGACGAACCAAACGAAGAGCTTTCCGAAATTCTTGATCTTGGCGTACGATTAGGTTGTTTGCAAAAATCGGACTTGGCGTCAAAAACTGCGCTAAGAGGACGGAGACCACTCTATATTCTTTCGCGACGACTAGGACCTTACTATCAATTGGACATTTCTGGTTACGCGGCGCATTTGTCGGTAACGTGTGCTGCATTAAAGGTATCGTTGAGTAGCCCAAGCGACTTTGTCAAACTGCGTCAAAAAGGAGCAGTAGGTGATGACCTGCAGAGTACACTGGAACTTGGAGGCTCATCTTGAAAAATAGTCCAGAAAAAATTGAATCTACAAAACTTCCTGATCATTTAGGAAGAGAAGGTCTTGTGTTCGTGGGTCGATGTAGCTATGAGGATCGTTCCTACACGGCATATAGACAGCTAAGAAAATGTAATTTGGTTCAACAGTATTTTTTCGCCTCTAAACATGAAAGTGATGTTGCTAAGCAATTGAGAGAGACGGAAAATTTGCGTACGGGCATCCGGGTGTTAGATACGCACGATCCGCTACAAACACGTCGAGAAATATCTAGTGTGTTTAGTCTAGTTCGTTCGTTGAAAAATGAATTATTGCTAGTTGTTGACATTACAGCTTTTAGACGAGAGGAACTTCTAATACTTCTCAAGTTCATATTGTGCGGTGATAGTAAACTTCGAAGTAAGACTAGGTTCGTGTATTCTTCAGCGAAATCCATGGGAAATTGGCTTTCAAAAAACGTCCGTAACTTTCGACCAGTAATTGGCTATCCTGGTGAAATTCGAGCGAGTGGAAGAACGCACTTAATAATTTTGGCAGGTATAGAACATCATCGAGTCGAAGCTGCCATAGAAGTGTATGAACCAGCGAGTATCTCACTTGGCACTTCACCTTTGCAGGAATCCGTTTCTGATGAAATTCATCATCGAAATATAGCGCTCCGAGATTACATTACCGCTCGATTCGAAAGAATTCAATCTGAATTTAATTTTTCGGCAACGAATCCGCGTCAAGTTAAGACTGCATTATATGAGGAGATTCGTGACCAGCAAGACAAAAACATTGTGATTGCTCCGTTGAATACAAAACTATCAACCATTGGTGTCGGTGCTTTTGCAATTGAGAATCCTAGTATTCAATTGTGCTATTCGGAGGTGGAGGTTTACAATACGATGAATTACTCGGAGGCTAGTGGTTCCTTGTATTTGTTGGAACCGTCAGTTCTTTTGGAGGATTAGCACTCAATTGTTTGCTTTACATTGCATTTGACGCGAATCGATTGCCATTTCTGAGAACGTAGTCAGCGCACTATCACGCTTCGGCAAATTAGCGTATATGCTACAGAACTATTTTCGCGTCAGGTTGCCCGGCTGCGAGTGCGTTGATCCAAGCAAGGCAAAGGTCTCTTGATCTGTAGTATCCGTTTGCTTGACGCTCCAGTCGTTCGACAATGGGAAACGTGGAGTAAACATGACTAATGTCGTCGTGATCAGTGATGCCGTAGAGTAGGAAATACAGCGCGTCCAGTTTCGCACGAAGGTTGAGACGACGGTTATCGTCCCACGCAAAAGGTGGAGGCACCTCGCCTTTTTCATCCACATGGCCCATATCAAGGGCGAAGGGTGCAATGTCGTGGGCTGTATAGGTCAGTTCCAGCACGATCTCTCGAACGATCTCGGAGGCCGATTGTGAACCACAGTAAATCTCCTCGTAGCTCTCCGGGGGCACCACCGGGAGTTGTTCAGCGATGTACCAATTGAGGCTAGTGCTATGCACCTTCTGGCGAGCGACGAAATCAAAAACAATTGCGCCGAGGTTTCCCAGCAGTAATGCCGCGTTGACCCGGTAACTCTCAAATTCTTCAGGAAATAGCGCCGGCACCTTGTTTCCCAAGCCAACCAGTGGAACGGCGGCAGCAATGACCGTACGGGCATCTGTCGCCCGGGCGATGTCGCGAAAAGCAAGAGACCAACGAAATCCTCCGGGGAACGTCACCTTCTTCTCAGGGACCCAATATTGGGGCATTGGAGTAAATGACGGATCGGCTTTCTGTTCAGCAGTAATGTTGCCGCTTAGAGCCGGGTTATGCAGATTCTTCTCGTTCACTACTACTGAAGCCGCACGGTGATCAAATTGATGAATCATTCGGCCTGCGTACAGCGGCACCCATTTCCCAGACGCGCTGTTGAATCGGTTGTCGCCGATGGGCCAAGCGCCCTCCTGCTCCAACAACTCCTCTTGAGTGCGGAACAGGCCAGAATCGTTCGTCATGTGAAACATCGTGGAATACTTCACCGGCCACGCTTTCACCGCCTCGCCAGATGTGTGATCCACCAGCACCGGCAATCGGTCGTAGACTGCTTTGGTCAACACTGCGTCGCGGGAACTCCGAAGGATCGGTGCGGTGCCAGTGTTCGGATTGATGCGGGAGAAGTCCTCCGCTGACAGCGGGAAACAGCGGTTGGGGTCATCGAGTTCGGAAATGTCCTGAAGGAAGAAACCGCAACGCGCGGACCCGTCCATCGGAGAAGGACTTGCGACGAAGGCGCAAAACTTTTGCCGGCTGTCAACGTCCGGGAAGAACGGGGGCGCTCCGTAACGCGTGCGCCGGTTCTCGAAATCGTACAGTGCCCTCAAACGGCCTTGTGTGGCCACTTGCTTGAAGAACTTCGCGGCTGTCTTATCAGCGGCGATTCCGGATGGCGTCAGAAGACCGATCACGCCTTCGGACTTCACGAGCGTCATCGCCCGCTCGACGAAAAGCGAATAGTAGTTGATGTCTCCTCGGCCGAGTAGTGGATAGTCGCCGCCCTTGCGAGCCATCCGCAACGCCCATACCGTGCGTTTGTTGGCTACCGCGAAGTCTTCCCACAGCGGGTCCCGGGCGTTCTGCAATTCGGCAATCATGCGCTTTCGGTCGGCAGCACGTGGCGCCATTGCAATCTCGGGTCGCCGTGCAGCGAACCATTCGACTTGCTGTAGCTTCATGCGGTCCCAGGGTGGATTGCCGATCACGGCATCGAAACCACCATGCCGTCCGGATACCTCCCAGTTCGACCACACTCCGGGAAACGCCACCTGCCAGTGCAGGTAACGTTCGTCCACCACAAGTTGACGAGCCATTTGCAGAATATGCTCGAAGCGATTCGCTTCCTCGGCTTCCGGATCCGGATCGGCCGTTCCAAGCGCAATCGTGACCGGATCGCCGTACTGCCCGTCAAGGTAGAACTGAAGCGCCTTGCGGTCGTCACGGTCGCGGATATCCATCCACTCGAAGGCCCGGAACAGGGACAGAAAGGCATTCAGCGGCGCCGTCATTTCCGAGACTTCGGCGAACACGTCCGCGGAACGGTGGGCCTCAGCTACCTCGGCATCGGTCAACCCCTCGATTATCTGCATCGGTGCTGCAGCGCGGGTGGCTCGGGCGAGCGGGGTGCGCAGGAAGATCGGTCCGCCTTGTTGTTCGGCCTTGTCGAGGCTGGGTTTCACCCAGGCGCCAAACAGGCTGTCACCGCAGCGCAGATGGTGATCCAGAAAACTGAGCGGCGCGCCGACCGTGAACGTATGTAGCCAGAGCGAAACCTTGGCCAGTTCGACCGCCATCGGGTTCTTGTCCACTCCGTAGACGCAACGCTTCAGCACCATTCGCCGAACAACGTGCCGGTCGTCCAATTGTCCGGGATCGACCGTCCAGCCGCGCATCTCCGCATTGCCGATGATCGTGTTGCGGATGTTTTCGATGCGCTCGTTCAACGGCGACAGATACCCCTCCCAGGCCGCTTCCGCCTCGGCCATGGCGGCGATGACGCAGTCGGAAAGGTGATCGACCAGGTTGACCAGGAAATGGCCCGAGCCCATCGCCGGATCGCAGACTTTGAGTTCCAGAATTTTTTCGGCCGGGTCGAGACGCTTCAGGCGTCCCATCCTGCGGTCTTCGGGAAGCGTGCTTGACGCCAGATCGATTGCTTCCGCCGTGAAGGTGTCCAGGCGGGACTGAATCAACGGGTCGATGGTTTCCCGGACGATCAGCCCGACCAGGTCGTCAGGCGTGTAATAGCTGCCAGTGTTTTTTCGAGCAAAGATGTTGGGGCGCACGGCCAGAGTCTCGCCGTCGCGAACGAGTTCCTGCTCCAGCAGGCGCTCGTAGATCGATCCCAACTGCTGAACGCCGAGATCCCGATAGTTGATGTAGCGTCGGCCTTCGCGCACTTGTTCAAAAGAAAGGGCGTCGATGACGTCCGCCATCACCGCATCGCCAAGCCGAATGGTGCGCAGCAGGGGAGTGCGCTGGCGGTCGAACAGCCCGCCGTTGTAGGGAGGCAATCCAATGGACGTATCGCCAACGTCGATGGCGCGGCACAGATCGTCGAACGCCGACCAGTAACGGGAGGCCGTTCTTGAGAATACATCCGCCTTGTCTTTTCGGCGTCCCACGTCGCCACGGACCTTGTCCCGCACGCCGTAGTCGTCGTAACGGGTATCGCGGACCGGCAGCAGGTCACGATCCTCGGCGTAGAGGATGAACAGCAGCCGGTAGAGCAGGATCAAGGCCGCTTCCCGGACCTCCTCCAGCGGCGCGTCCGGCGCGGCCTTGGCAATTGCACCGGCGAGACTCGGAAAAACCTCCCCGAAGACAACTTCCGAGAGGCTGGCGGACACCCGTTGCTGATGGAACCGTCCTTCATTGATCGCGCGTCGGTGGAATGTTTGCCCATCGGCTGGATCGGGCAGGAAGGCATTCCGGCCGAACACGAGCACGAACACCTTGAGCCAATGGCGGCGCTCTTCCGCGTCCAGGACGAACAGGCCGTCGTTGTGTCCCGGAAGATCCAGTATCGCCGCCAGGTCGATCTCGAAGAACTGTTCGGAGACCGAAAGCGCGCCTTGCCAATACAGGCGCCAGTATTGCCCGTTGGCCAGAATGCCCCAACGCACCCCGCCTTCGCTGAGGTCGTCCACGCGGCGAAGGTAGCGGAGCATTTGTGTCGAGGGCGCGGTTTCCTCGCCCCGGTATCCGGACCGGCGGTCCAGCGGACGTGCCCAGCGCTTGGACTCCACGATCGTCAGTCCGAGTGCGTATCGCTTCCATTCTTCAAAGAAACTATTGGCGTGGTCTTTCGCGGCGTTGTCCTGGAATAACAACCCGTCGGGGACATGTTCGCGGCCGCGTGGGGAAAGGTTCTGTTGGCGCAGGCTCGCAGACCACCCGAGCGTTCGAAGCACCGGCCAGATCAAGTCGTCCTCGGTCTGGCTCTCGTTAGGCAACGCGGCGGCCGGAAACCGGACGAACAGAGCCCGCAACCGGGCGTGGATCTCGTCGAGCGCCGCGTCGGTCACACTCTCCCAATCGGGCAACGTCTTGATGGAACCGAGTAGAAAATCCTCGGCAAACAGGCTGCCTTGGAACGGCCGGGCTCCGCTCACGCGCTGGCGTTCCCGTTCGCGGGCAGGGCAGCCCGGACGTCCGTGCGGGCGAAGTCTGCGCCCTTGAACAGCAGGGGCCCGCGTTCCCGCCATTCGCGCAGGGTGACAGTTACCGCCCCGGTCAGGGTTTCGCCGGTGAACCGCGCCAGTTTGCTGGCCAAGCGGTAGGTCCGACCGTTCTTCATGTGTAGATTCATTGGCTACTCGGCGTAGACAATGCAGGATGAAGTCACCTTATGCATTCTCTTGATCGTGCGCAACCGCATGGGCGTTCATCGGCACCGGGTTCTGCCTCAGAATAAAAACTCGCGTGAACGCCATCGCGCATCGAATAGCGCGTGTACACAATCCCGGTCATCTCGGATCCTTGCGATTTCGCTCAGCCGTGCTGTTGAGGAACAATTTCTTCCAGGAGTTGCCTCTGCTCGAGTGGAAGCCCTAGGAGGTGCTTCTTGTCGGCGGTCTTGGTGTACCTGACTGCAGCGCTCAGCATCTCGACGGGTATCAGGGAGTCCGGCAGATCGGCGAGCGAAGCAGCCAGACCATTCAAGCACTCGTCCCATTCTTCGAGAGAGCCCTCTAAATCGTTCAGATTCTCGAACAGGAAGTCGCCGAGTATGTTGCCGATAATGCCTTTTTCGAGTACGCCGGCAAGCAGTTTCCGGAGCATCACCATGCCTTGGTGAAAATACCGGGGGCCGAATCTGCGCATGGAAACCGAGAGAATCGCCGAGAATGCTTCCACGTACTCGTTTTCATCAGCGATGATTTTGTCCATATCGATGACGGTGCCCAGTGGCTCCAAGGCCGCGTCCAGCGAGCTTGTGGCGGCTGCGACCTGCGCGAAAAGCAGCCGAGCGGAGAGCGAATCCGAAGATAGAGCTTCAACCTTGGCAGCGCTAGCGGCAGCTGCGTCGCAGTCGCCGGCATCAATCTGGAGGCGCGTGCGCTCGTGCCATACTTCCGTATTCTCCGGCTGCAATTCCGCGGCACGGTCGAGATACCGAGTCGCCGAATCGTAATGCCCAATACGACGGACCTTCGAAGCAGCGAAGATCAAGTCGTGGAAGTGCTGGGTTGGTAGAAGCTTATCCAGATCGGCGATGGCCTCCGAGATACGCCCGAGTGCGATTAAGGCGTGTGCGCGTGCAAGAAAGGCGTGGAAGTGATCGGGGTCGAGATCGATTAGCCGCCCTGTGACCTCGACAGCCTCGTCGTAATCGCCGATCAAATTCAGCGCATCACTGAGTCGACAGTGGGCGAATACGTTGCTTGGGTCGCGAGCGATGACATCCCGAAACGCGTGACTGGCGCCCCGATAATCAGCCATTTCGAACAGGATGCGACCACGCAAACGGTGGGATGCCAAATTGTCTGTATCGAGAGCCAGCGCTTGGTCGGCAAGCTTGAGTGCGCCGGCAAATTTGTCATACGAGGCGTAGAGTCGGGAAGCCATCCGTAGCGCGCTGGGATTGTCAGGAACCAATCGGACGACTTCCGCGATGTGGTCTCGGGCATCGTTTTTGCGTCCCTGCGCGAAGTGCGCATGTGCGATTTGGATATGGCTATGCCAATGGTCTGGTTCTATGGTTAGGACGGCCTCTGCGTCAGAAATCGCTTCCTCGTAACGTTTGAGGTCGAGCAGAATGTCGGCGCGAAGGCAGAGGTGTGTAGAAGGGTCTTCCGGTTCCAAGTCGAGCGCACCACTAATCGCCGTGAGCGCATCGTTCCATCTGCGTTCTGTGGCGTACGCTCGTGCAATGGTACTCAGATGAAGCGAGTCTGGAGGATACTTGCCGTTCGCTTCTTCTACTGCGGCGATGGCGGCTGCGGTGTCTCCGGCCTCCACAAGCGCGTACACCCAGGCGTGAAAGTTCGCGGTGTCGCCACCTTCGAGAAAAAGGGTTTCCTGTATTGCCGCAAGTCCCGGAAAGTCCCCAGCGTCCCAGCATCGCTCGGCCTCGTCGTGCAGTGCCTCGACTAAGGGCTGATGGCGATCCGTACGAAAGCACTTCAGTGCTTCCTCGACGTGGACACGATCTAGGATCGGAGCATCGTCGTCATGCTGAAGGACTGAAAGTCGGCGTTCCAGTTCGCGGTTGCTGAACCAATGGCGGAGGAACTCGACGAAGAGGCGAAAATGTTGCGTCTTGTTGTCCTTGACTTCAATACAAATCCTCATCAAGGGTTCGGAAAGTTCACAATGGGTATTGCGTCCAGAGCGGATGCGGTTAACAAATCCAGCCGTCGCAAGTCCGCCGATCTGCTTTGCGGCAGTCTGATGGGACATGAGGCAGGAAGCGGCGATCTCCTTGATCAGTCTCGGTTGGGATTCCAGGCAAAGAAACTCGACAATTTTCCTTTGAGTGGGAGGAAGTTGACGCATGCGGTCCTGATAATAGGGGGTTAGATCATCGACCATGCGCATGAATGGACCGACCAGGTTATCTAGCGACTCCTTGTCGAGAAAGTCGAAGAGCACGACGTAGGCGCGATGGTTACCTGCGGCCAGGTGATGAATGGCGCGCACGCGCGCGCGGCCGAGCGGGGTCCTGAGGAAGGTCGCCAACGCTGAATCGTTCTCGTGGATGGCTTTCTTCACGAGGAGTTCTAGTCCCGTTTCAAAATCGATGCTGTCGAGTTGGCGGATCGTGAAGAATCCGTAGAAGGGATGATCCTGCAACGTCAGGCCGGCAAACAAGGCAGGTGTGGTGGCGATGATCGACCAATTGCCGCTCTGCTGAATGGCGGCGCGCCAGCGCTTCTGGCCCTCCTCGTTCAACCCGTGGAACAAGTCGACCAGGTTCTCACAGAGCAGCAATAGCGTCTTGCCCTGCGTGTGTTCGGCTATCAGCGAAGCCGCGAAGGCTTCGGCATCTGCCGGATCGCGTGAGAATCTCTCATAGATCTCCTCGATCTGTGGAGTAAGCTCTGGCGTCTGCTGCGCGAGTGCTCTCAAGATACGGACAAGTAGGTCCAGGTAGGAAGCGACGCCCCATTCTTCCTCCTTCAGGAGAGCGACGGCTGTGCAATCCCCCAGCCCAGCTTTCCTGATTTGGTCGAGGGTTCGATAGTAGGCGAGCGCCAGGAAGTGCGTTTTGCCCGAACCTCGCGATCCAACGAGCAGGATGTAGTGCTTTTGCGGTCGTCCTATCGAGTCTGCGACACGTGAGAGCACATCCTCCATCACATCCTCACGGCCGACGAACAGCGCCTCAAGGGACTCACGGTCCATGTTGCCGGGACTGTACCGGGAACTGCGAAGGAATCCTTGTCTCATAGTCGGGTCTCCTTCCACCAGCGTTTCACCAACTGCCAACGAAAATCGTAGGCAAGGCCATTTGGCGTTTGGTGGGGGGTCACGTAGTGATCTTCCGCCAGGATCTTGAGCGTTTCTCGAACTTGGTCATCGCTTAGCGACGGATCTCGGTGCCTGCACAGGTTGGCCAAATCCGAAACGCGGGTGGGCGACGACAGTACTGCCATGGTGTCGAGGATAGTCAATGTCAGCGTCCTCTCGGCGCCGTCGTAATAAGACGAGAGGCGGGAAATGTAATTGTTGAGATGGGCCGGGTCGTGCGGATCGTAGATGAGGCCGTCCACGGCGGAAGTCACATCGTCCAAAGTGACAGGACGATGAAGCTGGTGGAGTTGGTCTACAACATGGTGCACATAGTATGGGAAACCGCCGACCTCGGCGGCGACCCGAGAGGCGAGAGCCGGGATATCCTCTAGTGAGACAATGGTACTTTTGAGGAGGGCCGCAGCGAGGTCGCAGGTGTGTTCATCGGCCATCGGTGGAACGGTGAGCGATAGCATATCGTTAATCGGATCGTTCGTATTCCCCGCTTTCTGCAGCTTTCGCAGAACAAGATGAAGGCCGATGGAGCCTGTAAAGAGGAACCTGAGCCTGTCGGCGTGAGCGAGGCGCAATGCACGGAGGTGGTTGAGTAGTTCTATCGTAAGGTGCGGTCCATGCCTGCGATGGAGGTTGTGTAGCATCAACGGAAACTCATCCCAAAGCATCAATATCACGTTCCCATTGGAAATCTCCATGAGGTCATCGAAAACGGCAGTGAGGAGGGGCTGCCAGTTCTTGTCCCCGGTGGGGAGGTCTACCGGGCCTACGTGGTCTGGAAGCCACGTGGACCATTTGGCAAGGCGGGACTTCAGCCCGGTTGACTTGGCAAGGGACTGGTTGACCGTATCGTGGATGGCTCGGATCAGTTCCGTTACGGAATGGACGCTTTCGAGATCCTGGTAGAACGGCAGGTAGCCTGTCCGGCACTCTTCCCGCATTTTAAGGGTGATGTGCGTTTTGCCTATTCGCCGCTCGGCCGAAAGCACGAGTCCTTGGCGCGCCAGAATTTCCCAGTAACGCGCGATCTCGTTGTCTCGGCCAACCACATCTCGGATGTCCAGCCGGCCGCCGGGATTGATTTGCATAGGGGTTGCCTCCTCAGACGTGAATCATACGTTGTTTTTGACGTACGTCAATAGAGACGTATATTTTGAGGCAATGGTTGAGAATCGACATTGCCCCCGCGGGGTTGTCTCCCTTATCGGTGATCGGAAGCTAACCGCAACGCTCTTCGTCAGCCGATCCCGCGTCTCCAGGGTACGCAGATAGCGTATAGTTCGACACCGTGTTGTTTATCTGGACATCAACAATCACCAAGCTGCTGCTACGACATTTCGACGACGATGGCTACGCTGCATGGCGCAAGGCCGTGGAGGCAATCGACAATGACTGAACGTAACATCGCTATGGAGGTTCTGGACGGTCTACGCGAGATCCGCGAACACCGTGCCGGCACGGTCACGCTTCGGACCGTGCGCGTCGAACCCCGTCCGCTCTCGGAACCTACGCCCCAGGCCATCCACGACATCCGGAACCACCTCGATGTCTCCCGCGCGGTCTTTGCTCATATGATCCGCGTCCGCGTGCGGACCGTGGAGCGCTGGGAACAGGGCAGGTCGCGCCCGCCCGACTCCGCCGCTGCAGTGATTCTCATGGCGCAGAAATACCCCGACACGTTCGAGCGTTTGGCCTCACTGTAAGTGTCAAGGGCGGCAGGATAATGTACTGGCGCGCTGGTAGGGCGATCCCGGTCGCACTCGGTGCCTCTTGCGCGTGGCGGCGTTGTTTGCAATCAATGGCCTACCGGCTCTGCCACGTCGGCGGCGGCATCGAGCACCGCGTGCGGCTCGCGTTCTAGCATATCCACCGGTTTTTCTTCATCGAGCCAGCCGTTCGGTGTCGCGAACCAAAGGGCCGTTTGCCACCCGCCGACCTCGGTGCCCAACACCGCCAACACCTTGGAAATCACCTGCCTTGGGCGCCCCTGCGCATCGAATTGAAACGCCGGGTAGAGGAACCGTCCGCGGTGCTGTACGGCGAATATCTTCTTACCCGAGCGCCAGCGCGCCGCCAACGCTGAGCGATTCCTCGCCCTTGAACCGAATAGCTCATGTACTTGATCGGCATCGAGCACTTCGTATTTCTGCAAGAAAGCGGTGCGTGCTTCGGCATTGCGCCGTGCCTGATCGATGAATGCTGGCGGCGGCCGGTCCATGAGCGAGGGCACGACCGCCTCGATGATTCGCTCCATATCGGCCTTTTCCAGATCGCTCAGACGCTGGCCCAGGAGTTCAATCAGCAACCTGGCGTTCTCAAGCGTGGCCGAATCGTCGGCGGACACCACCAGGAAATCCTCTTCCGTCGCCTCGAGGCCCAGGGCGTTTTCTTCTTGCATCCCCAGACTCCCGGCCGCCAGGAGTTCTTCAATGATGTCGGAGAGGTTCTGCTCCGTTTCTTGCGCGTGCCGTGGCGCTGCGGCGCCCGGCGCCGCTAAAACTCGAGGTTGACTGCCACCCCGATTTCCCGTGGCCGCGCGACAACTCCTTGATCGATACCTGCCAGCACAGCCGCGAAGCCGCCTAATCGGTACCACTCATTGGTGAGATTGGTCCCGAAGATCGATACGTCCCAGTTACTGTCGGGAGGCGTATAGGTTAGCCGGCCGCTCAGGAGGCCGTAGGGCTTGTTGGGGCCCAGTGCGACCTGGAAATCGAATTCCTGGAAGGTCTCAAAGTCGCTTATCCAGCCGTAGTCCGCCCGGACCATGAGCGACCCGCCGTTGTTCAGCTCGCTATCGCGCTGAAACCCGATGCTTGCCGACTGTTCCGGTGCGAACGGGAAGGGAGTTCCAACCTGGATGGCCGTGGCTTGGCCGAGTTCCGTGTACTGCGTGTTGAGCAAGCCGAGCGTGAAGTCCAACGAGACGTTGTCGGTCGCACGCCAGGTTCCCTCGACTTCGAGCCCGGAGATTTCCGCCGCGCCGCCATTCGTGTTCGTCATCTGTCCGGGCGTCAGCGTTTCACCGATCTGGATATCGTCCCAATCGCCCCAGAAGGCCGTCACGTTCAACAGAAGACTGTCCAGGTCGGCACGGAGCCCGAACTCATAGTTGGTCAGGATCTCTTCGGTGTACGGAAGAATGCCGTTGTTGGGCAAGGTCGGGTCGAAAGTCGTGTTGACGCCGCCGCCATTGAATCCTTGAGAGACGCTGCCATACACCATGACGTCGTCGCTCCATTGATACTGCAGGGCCACTCGAGGCGTAAAGGCGCTGAACGTGGCATTCTGGATTACCGGCACACCGCCAATGACCCGCACATCGCCCTCCAGACTGTAGGATGGCGACTGTAACGGGCCGATCGGTTCGGCGGGGACAAAGGTTGTGCCGGTGAGATCCTCCTCCGAGTAGCGGCCACCGAGCGTCAGCGTCAGCCGGTCCGTGAAATCGTAAGTGAACTCGCCATAGAGTGCGGTATCGGTGGTGGCGACATTCGATAGCGTGCTGCGCAACCGCGGAGCGCCGGCGCCCATGCCGGTCAATTCAATGCGCTGCCAGTTCTGCGCTTTGCTGGTCTGATCCTCGGCGAAGTAGTATGCCCCCACTATCCAGTTGAGACGTTCGTTGTTGCCGAGCAGTTGGAACTCCTGCGAAGTCTCGTCCACAACCTGGTAGGCCCAGGTATCGAAATAACCGAGGGGGCTCGCGTCGCTGTCTATCCACACGGCATAGTCCACATCTCGGATCGCGCTGATCGATCGGAAAGTCAACGAATCGTTGACCTCCCAGCTCACGTTGGCCGAGAAACCGTCGGAGACGACATCGACTCCCGGTCCGGTGTAATTCGCAGCGCTCTTGTATTCTTCATTCTTGCCGAACGCGTAAAGCTCGTCGGTAAACGGGACGCCCTGGGAATTGTACTGTTCGGGCGTCATCGGGCCGCGATAGAAATTTTCCACGACATCGAACAACACGTAGCCCTGCATGTTCGAATCCTCGCGATTGTAATCCAGCGTAAACAGAGCGGAGACGGTCTCGCTCGGATTCCACTCCAGCATGCCTCTGAAGATCGTATTGCCCTGTTCGCCATAGCTCTCGTCGATGGTGGTACTTTCGACATAGCCACCTCGGTTGAGACTGGCTACCGTGACCTTCGACAAGGCGGTATCGCTCAAGGGTATATCCACGTTGGCTACAAGATCCGCGCGATCGAACTGGCCCAGGGTTGCCCTGACTCTGGCGCCGAACTCATCCTGGGGTTTCTGGGTGACGTATTGCACCGCGCCGCCGATCGCATTTTTTCCGAAATAGGTCCCCTGAGGTCCGCGCAGGACTTCTATTCGCTCGAGTTCGACGACATTTGCGAGACTTCCCTGATCTCCGCTGAGCGCCACGCCATCCACGTAACGCGATACACCGCGAACGCCGCGCACCGTGAAGCTCCCCTGCGCGGCGCCGGCTCGGCCGGAACCGCGAATATCCACATTCGGAACCAATAGCTGAAGATCCTCGACGTTCTCGATAGTACGCTGTTCGAGCGCTTCGGCAGAGAGCGCCGTGATCGCGAGCGGTATCTCTTGTAGATTCTGCTCGCGGCGCGTCGCCGTAACGATTACTTCTTCAAGTGTCGCCGCGCCTTCCTGTGCTGACGCGATGCCACCGTAACCGCTACTGACAAGCAGGGCAGCCAAAACTGCGAGAATTCCAGGTCGTAATTTCATTTCAATCTCCCCAAAATGCAGAATATGCGCAGGAAACTCGCAGTGAGTCCAAGGACACCATGAGATTTGAGCCTGACGACTAATGGACCAACCCACTCCGCCAAGTGGTGGGCGCCAGGAGGCACCTTGCCAAGGTTACCACAAGGCAATTACCACAAGGAATTCTTCGGCTTGCCCTCCAGCAATTCCCGCTACCCACCGGAATGTAGCGATGATGGGGGTTTCGGCGGGTCTGAAAAAAGGTTGTTCGTAAACTTTTCCTTGTGAAACGGTATCATGTCGGCGTTTCTTCGAGCGTCGGGTGATGAACCATGTCCAAGCCTGCCTTTCGCAATCGCCGGATTTGGCCATAGATTCCACCGCCGCCGCCATCCATGATTGCCTTGGCCGTTGCTTCCATCCGGAGCATGTATTACTGTGTGTAATACAACATGCGAGAGTTGCCATGGGTATCAGGACAGTTCGTCTAGACGACCGTTCCCGTCCTGACTGAAGCCTTTCACCTGCTTCGTACAGCCACCAGGGGTGCGGAATGTCTCAAGGATTTTGTAGCTGAATCCGGTCTCCGTGTACTGTTTCTCGACAACGCCCGACTCCTGAGGGCATTCGAGTTGATGGCGCAGTACGCCGATGCGCCCATGGACTTGGCCGATGCTTCGCTGGTGGCCGTCGCAGAAGCCCGAAATCTGGACACGATCTTCACGATTGATCGCCGGGACCTTGACGTCTATCGCCTGAAGCGGGGGCACCGGCTTGTGCCCTTTACCGTGATCGGGTAGAGCACGGCGGCGCGTGGATAATTGCAAAGCCCGCGTTCCGCATTGCCTGTTCGATGGTGGCGATTGCGCGGGTTGTAGCACTCGATGAACTCCGACAGGTGCTCGCCCAGACGTCCTTCCGGTTGGCGGCTTACTTCAACGCCCAAACCCCAGCACGTGGAATCCGCCGCCGCCGCGACTCAGATTGCCCATCCTCGTAGTATTGGCATAATATGCCATCAATTGCGGTGATCGCGAGTCTCAACCATGCCCACACGAAACGTTGTGCTGACAGAGCATCAGTCGAACCTGATTGCCAGGTTGGTGGCGTCTGGCCGCTATCAGAATGCCAGCGAGGTGATGCGCGAGGGCTTGCGTCTGATCGAGCGCCACGAATCGGAGAACGCGGTCCGACTCAAGGCCATGCGCGAGGCGGCGGAGACCGGCATCGCAGACATTGCAGCAGGACGGTTCCGCACGTTCGACACGGCGGATTCGCTGCGAGACCACCTTTCGGCAATTGTCACAGAGGCGCTTGCTGACCCGGCGTCCACTAACGATGTCGGGCAGTGACGGGCGCCCGACATTGGCGCGTTCGCCTTGCGGCCACGGCGGAAAACGACATTCGAAACATTCTCCAGTGGACGCATGAGCGATTCGGAGATGCGCAAGCGCAGCTCTACGGTGAGACCCTGACGCGCGCCATCCAGGCCCTGACCGAGGGACCCCATGTCATGGGTTCGAGGCGACGCGACGAAATCGGGGAGGGCATTTTCACGTTGCATGTAGCGCGCGGCAGACGCAAAGGCCGACACCTGGTCATGTACCGGGTCGGCGACAAAGGCACGTCGCGCACGATCGAAGTGCTCAGGCTGCTGCACGATTCAATGGATCTGGTTCGCCACGTGCCCGCCGCCATGGACAAAGCCGTCACTTGATCAGATTGCAACGACTGTCGCAGCGCTGGGAGCACCTCGCGGAAGCTGCCAAGCCTAGCTTCCTGGTTCTCCTTGATCTGATCCGCGCGCTCGTCCGGCTCGGGTAAGTTATCCATATCGACCAGGCTCTTGTCCTTGAGCCAGAAGTCATCGAGGCTGGTCTTGTACCGGGCCGTCAGTTCCTCGTAGGCGTAGCGCCGCAAGCCTATCTTCGTGCACGGCTGCTTCTGGCACCGTCACGGATGCGCCAAGGGACAACTTCCCAAATCCAGGCTCAATTACTGGAAACCGAAGTTGGAAGAGAACGTCATTCGCGATAAAACTAGGCTGGAGGAACTCGATGACCTCGGCTGGCAGGCGCTTGTGGTCTGGCAGTGCGAGCTCGACGACATGGAGGCCCTGGCTTCCAGGCTACAAGATTTTTTGGGTGAGCGGTAATGGGCGATCGATATCTGGTGTTTCCGTGCTAGCATCGGGCGACTGCAAGTACAGGGGTGACGACCGGAACGCGGGTGTCCGGTCGGGACATGGACCCACTGTGGGGACGCAGAAAAACCGGGACTGGCAAGTAGGACTGGGAGGAGGGACAACCCGGGTATGCGGCCCATCGGGATCGATCTTTTTTCAGGCGCGGGCGGACTGACCCTCGGGTTCGAACAGGCCGGGTTCGATGTAGTTGCGGCCGTGGACATCGATCCGGTTCATTGCGCCGTTCACCACTTCAATTTTCCCGGCGCCGCCGCGATTCCGCGTTCGGTCGACAACCTGTCGGCGGCCAGGATCAGGGGCGCGGCCGGAATCGGCGAACGGGCCGTCGACTGCGTGTTCGGTGGCGCGCCCTGCCAGGGTTTCTCCCTGATCGGCCATCGCGCGCTGGACGACCCGCGCAACGGGTTGGTGCGTCACTTCGTGCGCCTGGTGGCGGAATTGCAGCCCAGGACCTTCGTGTTCGAAAACGTCAAGGGCCTGACGGTCGGCAAGCACAGATCGTTTCTCGAAGAACTGGTGGCCGAGTTCGAGGACATGGGGTACGCGGTGCGGTTGCCCTGGAAGGTGCTCAACGCCGCGAACTACGGCACGCCGCAGTCGCGCGAACGCTTGTTCGTTCTTGGCGCGCGCGGCGGCGTGCCAATCCCCGCCTATCCTGAACCGACGACCGGAATCGCGGGGCGCCAGCGGGATCTCGTCGGATTGCCGGACAGTCCCACCTGCGGCGAGGCGCTCGGAGACCTGCCGGACGCCGATCGCCATCCCGAACTTCTCGATGACGACGCAACCGCAACGAGCGCGTTCGACAAGCCGTCGGCGTACGCGAGCGAGATGCGTTGCCTGTCCAACGGCGCCTGGCATTTCGGCAACGTCAGGAATTGGGACCGAACCGTTCTCACGTCCAGCGCCCGGACCCGGCATACGGAGATCTCGCAGCGCCGCTTCGCCGGGACGCAACCCGGCACGGTGGAACCGATCAGCCGGTTCTTCAAACTCCACGAGAACGGCGTGTCGAACACGCTGCGCGCCGGCACCGACGGTGCGCGAGGGGCATTCACGAGCCCCCGGCCGATCCACTACCGTCACGACCGCTGCATCACGGTGCGGGAGATGGCGAGGCTCCACGGCTTCCCGGACTGGTTCCGCCTGCACGCGACCAAGTGGCACGGCGCAAGGCAGATCGGCAACGCCGTGCCACCGCCGCTGGCCAGGGCGATCGCCGCCGAGGTCGCGAAGTCCCTGGAGATCACTCCGGCCAGGCCGCACGGCACGATCGAACTCGGCGATCCGGGTCTTCTGAAACTCGATATTTCGTAAGCGCTACGCTGGCCCCACCTTCCTTTCAGTGAGCCAATGAGATTCGATGACTCCTTCTTTAGTTAAATGAGGAGGATTCAGATGCGGAACCATGTTCAGGGTGCCGAAGGCAAGGCCGTTGGCGGCACGTCACGGGCCAACGGAGCGGCGCGAACCGGCAAGGTGCGAAGGCAGCGCCGGCGCTGGAGTGTTGAGGAGAAGATCCGGATCGCGCGCGAGAGTCTCGCATCCAGCGAGACGATCACGGCGGTGGCCAAGCGACACGGTGTCCCGCGCAATCGATTGTCGTCGTGGCGCAATCGGCTGCGTGAGGGCAAGCTGGTGTTGCCGTCATCGGCGCAGGCGCAAGCTCAGGAGGCTTTCGCCACTGTGGAGGTGGAGGAACGGTCTTCGGCGGTGATCGAGGGCCGCGGCGTGACGGTGCGCCTGGAGGGGGCGATCGACACGGCCGGGGTCGCCTCGATCGCCGTGGCGCTGGCGGGGGTGTCATGATGGTCTCGTTGGGCGGTACACGGATCGTGGCGGCCACACGGGCTGTGGATTTTCGCAAGGGCCACGACGGGCTGGCCGCGGTGGTGCGGAACGAGCTGGGCCTGGACCCGTATTCGGGGGTGGCCTATGTTTTTCGCGCCAAGCGAACCGACAGGATCAAAGTGCTCTGGTGGGACGGCACGGGCCTGGTGATGGCGTACAAGCGGCTTGAGCAGGGGCAATTTGCCTGGCCCGCGGTTCGCAACGGTGTGATCCGGCTCACCCGGGCGCAGTTCGAGGCCCTGTTCGAGGGTCTGGACTGGCGCCGGGCGTGGTCTCCGAGGGTGCGCAGGCCGAGGACCGCGGCCTGACGCCGGAGACGGCAATCGAGTCCCTGGATCGGCCCGCTTTGCGGGCCGATATTCGTTTATAACTTACTGATTCTATGATAGTATTCTGTCATGCAGGCCCATCCCCAAACGGTCGATCTCAAGGCGTTGCCCGAACCCTTTCGGGTGGTGTTCGAACAGCAGAGCGCGACGCTGAAGCGCGAGCAAACGGACAACAAGGAGCTTCGCGCGGAGAACGAACTGCTCCTCGATTCCAACCGCCGCCTGGAACACCTCGTCACCGAGCTGCGCCGGGTAATCTTCGACAAGCGCTCGGAGAAGCGCCCGCTGGACGATCGCCAGTTGGCGTTCGAGGACCTGGAGGGCGCGGTGGCCGAGGTGGAGGAAGCGGTGGCCGCGGCGGGCACCGCCTCGGCATCGCCCGGGCGCAAGCGCCGCGCCCCTCGGCGCAACCTCGGGCATTTGCCGAAGAACCTTCAGCGGATCGAGCAGGTCATCGAGCCCGATAGCACGCAGTGCCCCTGCGGGTGCGGGGAGATGATCCGCATCGGCGTGGACCGCACCGAGCGGCTGGACATCGTGCCGGCGCAGCTTCGGGTCATCGTCACGGTGCGCCCGAAGTACGCCTGCCGAACCTGCGAACAGGGCGTGATCCAGGCGGCCGCGCCGGCGCACCTGATCATCGGCGGGCTGCCCACCGAAGGGGCGCTGGCCCAGGTGCTCATTTCCAAGTACGCCGACCATCTGCCGCTGTATCGCTTATGTTGACATCAACATAAGCGATAAGATGTTGCGCACCCGATTATGCTGCGCAGAGGCCGGTCATCGCCGGTTTGCCGGGGGGTTCCTACAATCTGCGCAACATAATATTGCGGTCCATGTCCGCCGTCATGATGCTGGCTCCCACAAACAGGAGACAACATCATGTTCGAAGATCTCTTCGCCCGACCGTCGACGGTCGAGCATTATCGCTGCTCACCATTGATCAATGAACGGCTCGCCTTTCTCGATCACTGTGAGCAACTTGGCATCAAGCCTGCGACATTACGGAAGATTGCCGCTCATCAGTTGAAGCTCGTGCGTCTTCTCGATTTGAAGGACGACGAGGTGAACGCGCGCAGGATCGAAGCCGGATTCCGCCGGTGGCTGCTACCCGGCAGGTGCAGATTACGACCCAAACTCGGGCAGCGATTTCTCAGTTGCTCCAAGCGATGGTTGCGCTTTCTGGGCTGGCTTGAGGAACCTCGTGTCGTCGGTCACGGTCATACGTCGCACGTAACGGCCTTTGCGGCAAGCATGTCCGGCGAACGCGGGTGGTCCGATACGACCATCGATAGCTGTTGCCGAACCGTTGACCGATTTTTCGTCGGACTTGACGAGGCAGGACTCGACCTGGCCTCTGTCGAGATCACAACCATCGATGAGGCGATCACGCGCTATCACGCGCGCGGCTACGCTCGATCCACGATACATCTTTATGCGCAGCAACTGCGTACGTTCTTCCGGTTTGCCGAACAGCAGGGGTGGTGCAGCCCGGGACTGGCCGATGGCATCATGCCGCCGCGACGTCATCCGGGCAAGGCGATTCCGAAAGGATTGAACCGTGATGAGGTGATCCGTCTGCTGGCCAGCACCGAGGGTGACCGTTCCTGCGACATTCGTGCCCGCGCGATCGTGATGCTGCTGATCACATACGGCCTTCGTGCCGGTGAAGTCAGCGGCCTTCGGCTCGATGACCTGGCTTGGGAGCGGGAGATGCTGCGGGTCCGCTGCCCTAAACCGGGACGCACGCTTCTCTACCCGCTCTCACGCGGCGTCGGGCAAGCGATTCTGCGATATCTGCGCGAGGTGCGCCCCGTGCATGCCGAGCGACGGTTGTTCCTAACGCTGAAAGCTCCGATCAAGCCGCTCAGCAGAGGAGTGATCAAGTCCATTGTTTCGATACGTCTTGAACGTCTCGGCATCACGGACAAACGTCGTGGACCTCATGCTCTGCGCCACGCTGCAGCCCAGCATCTGCTCGATCGGGGACTGTCCATGAAGGCTGTGGGCGATTACCTCGGGCATCGAAGTGTCGCGGCCACCGCCGTTTACGCGCAGGTCCAACTGCATGCACTTCGCGAAGTTGCCAACATCGATTTGGAGGGCCTGACATGATTCTGCGCGATGCGATCGATCATTATGTTGTGTGGCGTCGGGCGCATGGCGCCCGGTTTATCACGAGCGCGAGAGCCTTGTACCAATTCTGCAAGAGCGTGCCCGAGCAGGTGCGCTGCGATGCGGTCACGGAGATGGAAGTGCGCCGGTTCCTTGCCGGAAGCGGTCCGCTTACCCGGTGGCGTGCAAACAAGTACGGCGCGTTGGCCGGGTTTTACCGCTACGCGATCAGCCGCGGTTATGCCACACGATCACCTCTTCCACCGCCGGACGAGGAGCCGAAGTCGCCGCCATCGGCACCGCCTTACATTTACTCGCGCGAGGAACTCCAGCGCCTGTTCGGTGCTGTCGAAGTCAGCCGCAAACATGCCATCCGCTTCGATGGAGATACCTTTCGGACGCTGCTCTTCATGCTGTACGGAGCCGGTCTGAGAACCAGCGAGACACTGCACCTTTCCTTGCACGATGTCGACCTCGCAGAAGCCGTCCTCACGGTGCGGAACACAAAGTTCTTCAAGAGCCGCCTCGTTCCCGTGGCGCCGAAGCTTGCCGACGTACTCGAGGCCTATGCTCACCGGCGTGCGGGTCGCCCGCTGCCCGAAGGGATGGATTCGACCTTCCTTGCAAACCGCGACGGAACACCGGTGAGAAAGCACAACGTGGATCATGCATTTGCCCGACTGCTGGAAATTGCCGGGGTAGAGCGGAGGGATGACGGACGGCGCTCTCCATGTCTGCACAGCTTGCGCCACACTGCGGCCGTACACCGCCTGACGTCCTGGTACCGGAACGGATTGGATGTTCAGCGGCTTCTGCCCGTACTGTCGACGTATCTTGGCCACGCCAACCTCGACGGAACAAGCGTATACCTGTCGATGACGCCGGACCTCCTTCACGAAGCGTCGGTACGTTTCAATCGCTACGTCAATGGAGGAGACCATGCGTGATTCAAGTACACTCGGTTCCTGGCTGCGGCGCTTTCTCGCGGATTACATCGTCACCGAGCGCCGCCTCGCCCAAAACACTCAGAAGAGCTATCGCGACAGCTTCAGACTGCTGCTGCCATTCATCAGCGCCAAGGCGCGCAAGCCGGTCGACCGCTTGCATGTCGAAGATATCGGTCCTTCGCGTGTGTTGCAGTTCCTTTCACGCCTTGAGGAAGACCGTGGCTGTTCGGTCCGGACGCGTAACCAACGGTTGGCCGCGATCCGATCCTTTGCCCGCTTCGTCGCCAGCCGCGAACCGGCCCATCTCGATTGGTGTGGACAGATTCGCGCGATCGCGACGAAGAAGTCCACACCGCAGCCCATCGCCTGGATGACCAAGGATGAAGTGGAAGCACTCCTCGCGGTTCCCGACCGCCAAAAGCCGCAGGGCCGCGCCGAATATGCAATGCTGCTCTTCCTCTACAACACCGGGGCCCGCGTTTCCGAGGCGACTGGATTGAAAGTGGCCGATCTGGATGTCGACCGCCGTGACGGCCGTCACGCGCTTGTCACGCTGCGCGGCAAGGGAGGCAAGAGCCGTCGATGCCCGCTGTGGCCGCGTACCCGGAACGTCTTGGTCGAACTCGTTCGTAGACGGGAACAGGGAGACGCCGTGTTCATGAGTCGTCATCGGAGGCCCTATACCCGCTTCGGGGTCTACCGGCTTGTTGAGCGATGCGCTGCCCAGGTGCCGTCGTTGTCGGGGCGGGCAATCACGCCGCATGTCCTCCGGCACTCAAGTGCCTGTCATCTGCTGCAGGCAGGTGTCGATCTCAACACCATCCGAGCATGGCTCGGGCATGTCAGCCTCGATACGACCAACATCTACGCCGAAATCGATCTCGAAATGAAGGCCAAAGCGATGACGCTTTGCGATGCGGGAGACCCAGGTCGCGACCGACCCTGGAAAGAGGACAAAGGCGTGATCGCCTTCCTGAACGCGATCTGACGGCAAAACATTATGTTGCGCAGATTGTAGGAACCCCCCGGCAAACCGGCGATGACCGGCCTCTGCGCAGCATAATCGGGTGCGCAACATCTTATCGCCAATCGCAGATTTACGCCCGATCGGGGGTGGAACTGGACCGTTCCACGCTCGCCGGCTGGGTGGGCAAGGCGTCGTTTCACCTCATTCCGGTGGTGGATCGGCTCGCCTGGCATCTGAAGCGGTCCGATCATCTGTTCATGGACGAGACCCGGGCGCCGGTGCTGGACCCGGGCCGGGGCAAGACCAAGACGGGGTACATGTGGGCGCTGGCCCGCGACCGGCGGCCCTGGGCCGGTCCGGACCCGCCCGGCGTGGTGTTCTTCTACGCGCCCGGGCGCGGCGGCTGCCACGCCGTGGGCTTTCTCGAGGGATTCAAAGGCAAGCTGCACGTGGACGGTTATGCCGGCTACAACGCGGTGGCGGTGCCCGGCAAGGGGGTGGTCCGTTGTTTCTGCTGGGCGCACGCCCGGAGGAAACTGTGCGAGGTCCACGACAGCCACCGCTCCACGATCGCCGCCGAAGGGCTGCGGCGGATCGCGGCCATGTACGCCATCGAGAAGGCGATCCGGGGCGAGCCTCCCGACGTCAGGCTGGCCGTGCGCCAGGCGCGCACCGCACCGCTGGTCGAGGACTTCGGAGTCTGGCTGCGCCGGCAACGCGCCCGGATCTCACCGAAGTCCCGCTTGGGCGAGAAGCTGGCCTATATCGGCAACCACTGGGACGGGCTGCGGGTGTTCCTCACCGACGGGCGGGTGGAGATGGACACAAACATCGTGGAAAACGCCATCAGGCCACTGGCCCTGAATCGCAAGAATGCGCTGTTCGCCGGCCATGACGAAGGCGGGGCGGCTTGGGCCCGCATAGCCAGCCTCGTTGAAACGGCCAAAATGAATCAGGTCAACCCACACGCCTATCTCAAGGCCACGCTCGAAGCCATCGCCGCCGGCCATCCGGCCTCCGATATCGATGCGCTGATGCCCTGGGCCTTTACACCAGCTTCAAGCTGAAATCCAGGTGGGGGAGTCGCCCCGCTTACGATATTTCGGGTGCGGCCGCGCATTTCGGAGTGGACCCGCTCCCGAGCAGGCGCGATCGGAAGAGTGGGGCGAAAAAGCGAAGGCAGGTGGATATTGAGGCGGAGCGGCTCATGCTTCTCGGCGTTAATCCCGCGCCTTCCAGTCCTTCCGCCGCCGCCAGCCTACCCGCAAGAGCTTAGCGTTAAGGTCGATGGTTATTCCGTAAGGGCGGTCAGGCATGCGCGGCCTCCAGCGTTTCACCGATGCTCCGCGCGATTGCGCGAGCGAGCGCCACCGGTACGGCATTGCCTATCAACCGGGCAGCAGTGCTGATATGCCACGGTTTGCCCGGCTCGAAGAATTCATACCGGGCTGGAAAAGTCTGCAGCAGGGCGGCTTCGCGCAGCGAAATTGCCCGGTCCTGCTCCGGGTGGCCGAAGCGGCCGTTGCCGAAGCCCATGCACTGTGTAGTGATAGTCGGGGCAAGCTCATCCCACGACATACGTCCGTAAACACTCCCATACCAACGGCCGGACGGTTTACGATGACACGGGGCGACGAGATCGGGGTCCCATTCCCGCCAGGACATGCCCGGTCTCGAAGCCCGGATTCTGGCCAGATTCGTCAATGAAAGGCGGCTCGACTTGTGCAGTGGGTCGGCTGCGTCCTGTTCTCCGGCGCCGATGGGCGGCAGGTGGCCGATTGCGTCGCGCACTGTGACGCGATCAGGCGGCGGATGGGCTGGCCAACGTAGGCGGACCGGGCCGATTCGCGACGCCAGCACCACGAGGCGCTGGCGCGTCTGCGGAACGCCAAAATCGGCGCAATCGACGATGTCGTACCAAACGTGCTCGTAACCGCTGTCTGCCAGTTCGCCAATAAAGTCCGCAAACAGTTCGCCGTTGCGGAACGTGGTCAGGCGTGGAACGTTTTCCATGGACACGACGTCGGGACTGACTTCGCGCACCAGCCGGCCAAATTCGCGCAGCAGCTTCCACTTCCCATTCGACCGGTTATGGCTGTAGGTGGAAAACGGCTGGCAGGGAGCGCATCCAACGAGGATTTTTCGTTCCACATCAGCGAACAGGCTACTAACCTCCTCGGCGCTCAGTTCGGCTACGTCGCGCTCGACAAAGGCGGAGTGGTTGTTGTGTTCGAAGGGGTAGCGGCAGGCGGGATCCACGTCCACACCGGCCCGCACCTCAAAGCCTTCAAGCACGAAGCCGTGGCTCAGGCCGCCGACGCCACTAAAAACCTCGACTACGCCGCCACGCTGTTTTGCGGGCGTTGGAGGGACTTCGCTTGCTTGGGCAGTGCCGGCGGGCGCTTCCTCTATTGGTTCTGCCATGTTTACTCTCTACACACGTATCGTCAGCACGTCTTCCATAGCGTCCCGCAACAATCGATCTTGACGCATCGCAGCGACTTTCATCATGTCTGATTTCATCTGCGACAGTCCGTTCATCCCGTGAATCGAAACCACGAGGCACAGGAGCAACTCCAATGCAGACTTCGCCACCAATGGCCATGTCGGGTTTCTTTCGGGAACAGCCAATGCTCCAAGTATGACCTCATCCCGGCTCCCCATTGTTTGACATGGTTGTGAGTGATAGTAGTTGTGCTTGCCGCCCGATTCCGGCATCTCGAATCTGAACCCCACGAACCCGCGCTCCGCGAGCCACAATCCCAGGTAGAACCAGCACGCCGCTTGTTCGTTACCGAAGTTCCATCTACACCATACGGCGGCTGCCGCTGCGCATTCCAACCTCGGTGGCTCCACGTAGAGTGCTTGTCGACCGAAATCTCCAGATGCCGCGCCGTGTCGCAAATGTCTTTCCAGGTCGTGCTCACCAAGCGGGGAGTATCGCCTCTCGGCGGCAATCCTTACCTCGTCCGATCCCTGTGTATTTCTAATCCAGTCTTGCCCGCCCCTGTGCAGTTCTCGCAGCACGTACCAGATTGCCTTCCGCTCGTCCCCATTGCTCGCCACTTGTTCACCCCGCCATCGCCAGGCGGCGCTGCGGCGCATAGCTGAAATCCGCAAGGTGCCGCACGAACCGCCGATCAAAGGCGTTGTGATGCCCTGCTCTGAACTCGATCGCTTCGGATAACGGCGCGAATTTGGATGTGTCCTCAAGAAAGACGAACGCTGGTACATCGGAATAGTCGTACTTGTGGCGCCGCTCCGAGATTTCCGCGTCCGCTTCAAAGCGATGCCGCCACACTGCCGGCCTCGTCAAGAACTTTGCTGGCTCGAACCAGCACCCATCGGGAGTTTCCGCTTTCAATCTTTCCGGATCGTGAATCGTCGCGTTCCATGCGTCGAGTTCCGCCACATCATTCCCCATGAGAAAAGGATACCGCTCGATCAGGTGCGGCACATCAATGAGCGCATCCTGCGGCCCCAGTACCTCCCTCTCAAGCCACTTTCCGATACGCGCCGCCACGAACCGGCTGGCCGTGGCCGGGTCGGAGTCGATCGTCGCCGACGCGTCCCGTCCGTCGACTGCGCTTTTGAGAAAGCATTCGAAAGTCTGTGCACTGAAATCCGGAAAGCTGCCAGCCTCAGGCGCGACAAACCCGAACGCCGAGTCCGACAGCCCGATGGCGTCATCCTCGTCCATATTCAGCACATCGACAATGGACTCGCCGAGTCGGGATTCCACGAGTTCCTCGCGCGCCCGCTGCGTCTCCACAGCACGATAAAGGGTTTGCCACGACCAGGGTCTAAATCCTTCCCAGGGGGCATCCATCCACAGGCCGGGCATCTCCAGCAAATCCGCGTTCAGATTAAGGTCGGCGTGGCTCCAGAAGTTTCCCCGCAGACTCAGATCGAAATGCGCGTTTCGAAACTGGTTGACCACCACTATCGTGCCGCATTTCGTGAACGTACGGGCCAGTCGCGCCAATCCCTCGCCCGTGTAGCGCGCCCGTTGCTCGTCGATGTGCAGGAGGTCGTAATCGAGGATGAGGATGTCGACATTGTCGAACACGCAATCCTGTGCTTCCCGCTCGATGCCACCTTCGGAACGCGCAGCGCTCCGACGGGCCAGCAATTCGCTAACCCCGTTACTCACTTCTTCGATCCGCTCGCACGGCTTGAGGGCGTATAGGTCCTTGGAAATCACACCGTCAACGACTTCGCGCCATTCCTCCGCCAGGGCAGGGTCGTCGTCGCAGATGAGTATCGAATAAGCCATTATCAGGGACTCCAGGATAGCTGAAAGGTCGTCGCCCACGGCGATGGCGGAGGGACGAACGACACTTTGGCATTGCGCCGTCCGGCGATCATTCGCACAATCGTGAGCCCGAGCCCGGTGCCCCCCAAGCCCAAGCTGCGTCTCGTTTCCGAAATGTTCATGCGCCTTGCGAAGGGCTTAAAAAGTTCCTCGGCTCGCTCCAATTCAATACCGACTCCGTTGTCGTGAATCCGAATCCATGTGGATCGACCGGTTCTGCCGCCCACGCAGTATGCTTGCGCGTTGTCCGAATCCAAAGTCGCATTTCCTGCGTTTACGAGGAGATTCTGGAACAGTGAACTCCACTCGGCGAAAGTTGCGGCAGGCAGGAATAGGTCCTGTGGCACGTCGACCGTGACTGTCATGCCCGGGATCAGCGGTTCGACATTCTCGACGACCCGCTCAAGCACGCGCCTCGCCGACAGGGTCCCGACCGCCTCCCTGTCATCAATATCCAGCAGTGGCGCGAAGAGTCTCCGCGCGTCTTCGACTCGCTCGATCCAGGCGCCCACATCCCGGGTCAGGCGTCGAATTCGATTGTTCTCGATCTCCTCTGCCGCGCGGTTCAATCTGCGCAGAAGCTGTCGCGCTCGCTGCATTTCCTTGCGGGTTTCGTGCTCGAGCGCCAGAGCCGCCATGCCTGTGGAAGCGAGCGGTCCCAGCAAGGCGCTCGTGGCGTCCTCGGCCTCGCGGTCCTTCTTGATCGATTCTGAGAGATGATCGAATTCGTCTTCCAGCGCGCCGAGCGTCTCGTCCGTCGGGTGGGCTTCACGGGCTTCCCGTACAAGCGATCGTACACGTTCCACGACATCCCCGGGCACCTCGCGCGGTTTCACAATCACCGCCCGTTCCTGAGCGCGAAGTCGCTGCCGGGTCGCGTAGTAGTCCAGCGACCAGCGAACGGCGTTCCGCAGTTCCCGATAGGCCTCGTTCGCCACAAGCCGGTCGCGCGTCACCTGGATCTTGAGGTACTCGCCGGTTTCCCGCTGTTTCCTGGATGCCTGGCGCGCCTCCCTGCCGGTGTCGATATCCACTACGCCGAACAGCCGCCCCTGCGTCGGGAGGTCATTCAGAGCGCGTCTTACGTGCAGGCGGTCAGGCAGTAGCGCCGATTTGTTCTTGCGATGTGAGTGGTCAAATTCGATTCCCAGCCAATCCTGCTCGACCCCGTAGTATGGCAACCGGAAAAGCGCATCGTAGACCTTGACTCCACCGAAACGCGCAAAATACTCTCTCGCCGTCTGCACGCCGATTCCCCCAGCTTGACGCCCTGAAAGGTTGAATACGCGGATCTCCCAATTGGCGTCGCCGATCAGCGGCTTGACTTCAAACGCTTCGGAATATCTTTCCCCGGAGCGGAACGACACTTGCACAAAAGCCTCGGTGGTATCCGCTCTCCGCGTAACTTCCCCCGAAATGATCGCAATGTAATTCTCCAATGCCGTCTGCATCTGCGCGTCGAAAACGTCCTTCATTCCCTCCAAATGCGAGATTAGCCGCACCCGGAAATCGTCTGCGTCAGCCTTTCTTGTGGCGAGTGCTCCATAGCGTGTGATCGGGGACTGAATCATCCACAGTTCGCGGCCCAAGTCGCGAATGTCCTCGTCGCCCCAGACCTGCTTCAGGCCTTTCATTGCGACACGCGTACCATGTTCCCGATGCTTCGGAAAGACCCGCGATCTCGGCTCCAGCCAGTAGCGCGCGCGAGCCTCCGTCAGGTTTCCCGCCTCTATGGCCTCGTCCCAATCCACCGTTGCGACCAACTGCCGCGACGGGCTCCCTTGGGCTGCTGTCGTGATTTCGAGGTTATGGGCAAGAAACTGCGCCGCCAGGCGTCCAACCCCCTTTGACCCGGTTACGTTACGCCCGAAGTAGCGGCTCTGTCCCTGGTTCCCTTGCCTGTGGCGTGTTCCGATGGTCATCCAATGAGTCAGAAACTCTCGTTCGCTCATTCCATGTCCGTTGTCCTCCACGGCTATCTCGTCGGGCCCGATCTCGATCAAACACCGGGTCGCATCGGCGTCGTATGCGTTCTTCACGAGCTCCGCCAAAGCGATGTGCGCTTGCCCGACCAGCCGTTCACCCAACTCGCGCAACAACGCCGAGTCTGCCTGAAAGGTGGCAGTCTTCAGCTCCATTGTGCTTTGCGCGTCCATCTGTTCGCTCGGACCGCCTTACGAGGCTTTGAGACGTTTCGGCGCCCTTACCGCCGAAACTCCGGAAAAATGCGGAAAATTCGGTGTCTGGCGCTCAGGCGGATTGATCCGGCTCGCTGCGGTTGGCAAGGCGTAGTATAGCCGTCATCGGATTTCCCGATGTCAATGCTCGTTGGGAATCCTTGTCCCCCGGATCAGCGTAGTGTGAGGAGACTTGGCGGCAATTGAGCGGTCATTAATGGTACGAGCAGGGGATGCAGCGGTTTTTCAGGGCTTTTATCGATGCGTGGGCGTTGCCGGAGATGGCGTTTTTCACCCCTGAGGCGGTTCTTGATCGGCCAGCCTCGTCCAAAGTCATTTCCCTGCACTGTCACCATTTCGCCAATATCAGTGGCATCAGCCACCCGCGACCGAACTTCGGTCGCTCTACTTGTCTGCTTGTACTCGACCGATAACAACCGTGTAAACGCGTCCGTCTCATAAAGCGCATGAAAGCGACGTTTGTACCATTGGCATTACATCGCCATCTGGATGTATGGGTCTCTGGCTTAGCGTAAGTGTGGGGTCTTCCAGATGCTGAGGATGTACGAATAGCTTGTCTCCGCCAGGCAAATCAATAATCAAGGAGTGTCCGTCGTCGTGCCTTTGGAAAGAAACGCCTTCATCAAGCCTGTATGTTGCATGAACTGGAGCATTTTGCGAATCTAGGGGCTTGCGCCGTAGGAATTCGCGGCTGCAAATCCGCTCTCATCCGCCCCTTCGACCGCTCGATTTCGTCAAATATGACCCGATATTCTCCTCAATCGATCAGCCGAAGGGACGGCGATAGCGAATTTTCGCTTTCGCGAATTCCTACGGCGCAAGCCCCTAGAAACGATGGCCTTTCGGGATCTGGGCGCTTATACACAATAATAATCCGTTTATTGGTGGGCCACTCGGGATGTTGCCATAGTCGCTTTACCCTACTTACTCTGGAGGAACTCGCTATCAACAAGTAACCTTGAGAATCTTCTACAGACTCCATTAGCAATTTGCTCGTAATTGCTGATCCCGCAATAACGCGGCCCTGCTTCGATTCCGCTCTGAAGTGTCCTACACAATCATACCCATCCTTGGAATATTGGAGATCCTGTTCCGATGTCTGCCGTAATTTTAGTCTACTACGGTCATCGGTTTTCGAATAAACATCGCAATAACGAAAAAACATCTCAGAGTATCCCAATAACAACTCCCGGTAACTGCCGGGCCAGATATCCAATCAATCGCACAGAGTCAACAATCCCCGTCCTGTAATATTTCGCATCTACAACTCACAAGTTTCGATTCAGGCACGAGGCATTGTGCGTGGGTCCGGGCACGCTACAACTCCCAGCAAGGTGCGGTGTAAATCGATTAGGCAGTAGAGCGGTAGGTCGTAGACTAGCCAGCCCTTTGCGAACAAATACGAGAATATGCCATTCTGCACGGCCCTATCTGCCAATATCGTTGAGCATCGACTACCCTTGGAATTATTGTAGGGCGGTGGAGGTGAACGACGATGAGAGGCAGTGGCGATTCGATGGCTTTGAGGGATGCCGATGCATCGGCCCCGGGGGTCGAGGAGCGTAGCGACGAGGCCCCCGGGGCCGCCGCCGCTCCGGCGGTCCGGGCGCTCGATCCGGAGGTCGTGGCGAAGCCGAAGAGGCTGCGGTTCAGCGCCAAGTACCGTTTGCGCATTCTCGAGGAGGCGGACCGTTGCACCCGGCCCGGGGAGATCGGCCGGCTGCCGCGCCGCGAAGGCTTGTACAGCTCGCATTTGTCCGTGTGGCGCAAGGCGCGGCGCAACGGCTCGCCCGAGGCCCCGGCGCCGAAGAAACGCGGCGCCAAACCCGCCGAACCCAATCCCCCGGGCCCCAAGGTCCGCCAGCTCGAAGCCAAGGTGGCGCGGCTGGAGAAGGAACTGGCCACCGCACACACGATCATCGACATGCAGGGAAAAGTTGCCGGGCTGCCGGGATTGAACCTCAACGACGGGAAGAATTGCTGATGGCCGCCGCCGAACTGGCCGTGCAGGTCGGCGTGGCGCCGGCGTGCCGGGCGTTGGGCGTATCCAAAGCCACCTTCTACCGTCGCCAAAGGCCCGCTCCCGGGCACCGGCAGCCCCGCAAGATGCCCGCCCGCCCGGGCCCTGGACCGCACCGGGCGCGAGCATGTCCTGGATGTGCTTGGCTCTGCCCGCTTCGTCGACCGCGCGCCCGCCGAAGTCGTCGCCACGCTGCTCGATGAAGGCCGGTATCTGTGCTCCGAGCGCACCATGTACCGTATCCTGGCCGCCGAACAGCCGGTCCAGGAACGGCGCAATCAGCCCGGCCACCCGCACCACGCCAAGCCCGAGCTCCTCGCCACCGCCCCGAACCGGGTCTGGTCGTGGGACATCACCCGGCTGCTCGGACCGCAACGCTGGACCTACTTCTATCTCTATGTCCTGCTCGACATCTTCAGCCGATACGTCGTCGGCTGGATGGTCGCCGAACGGGAGAATGCCGCGCTCGCCGCCCGGCTCATCGAGGACAGCTGCCTGAAGCAGGCCATCCAGCCCCAGGTGCTGACCCTGCACTCGGACCGCGGTTCGCCCATGACCGCGAAATGCACCGCGCAGCTGCTCGCCGACCTCGGCGTCACCCGCTCGCTAACGTCGCCGATTACCGGAGCGCAGATGCGCAAATCAATGTCGTCGGGCTTCAGGAGGATCACTGGACGGATCTCGGCGAGTGCAAGTGGGGTGCGCCGCCGTTTCCGCTCATTGCGCCGAGAAATGCCTGTATCCGACCGTTATCGTCTCCTGCGAAACTCCCGGCATGGACTACGACGCTGCCTGGAAACGCCTATTCGGCCTGCCCGTCCTCATCGAGCATTTGCTCAAGGGCTTCTCAAGCCCCGTTGCGGAGCACCTCGACTTTTCGACGTTGCGGCAATTGCCGGCGAACTCAGTGGACACGGACGCCAGACAATTGCACGGCGACGCGGCTTGGCGCGTGGATTTCAACGACACCAGCGGACGCTCCCTGGTGTTGCTTCTGGAGTTCCAATCCACCGTCGATTCATCGATGGCCACGCGCATGCACGGGTACGCCGAAGCGGCCCGCGAGCGGCTGCGCCGGCAGCGGGAATTGGACGCGGACGGTGAGGCCCGAGTGTTGCCAGTGGTGCTGTACTCGGGAGACCGCCCGTGGAACGCCCCGGGCGGCGCCGGGGAGGTGGGTGTCACGGCGGATGGCGACGCGTGGCTGCCGTTGAGTGGCGCCTACCTGCAGATTGACGCGAACCGCCGGGCGCGGGAGAATTTGCCGCAGGATAACCTGGTCGCTGCGGTATTCGAGCTGAACGCTGCGGCGACTCCGGGCGGGATGGCCGACCGGATGCGGGCGATGCCGCGCGGCTTGGACGTCGATGCGTTGCGGGCGCTGATCGACTGGATGCGGGCGGTGTTCCCGAAGAAGTTCCCGCAGTCGGACGCGGCGGAGGTCATCGCGTCGTTGGAGCGGGAGTTTCCGGAAGTCTTGAAGGAGGAAGGAACGATGATGGCATTGGCGAAGCGCGCCCTGGAGTGGGAGGCGGAATACCACCGCCAAGGGTTTGAGGAAGGACTCAAGCAGGGTCTGGAGCGAGGCGAGAAACAGGGTCTCGCGGCGGAGCGTGAACTGTTGTGCCGACAGGCGACCCGCAAGTTTGGTGGGGCGGTCGGCGACGCGCTGGTTCCCCATCTTGCCGGCATCTCCGACTCGGACCGTCTCGTCGGGATCGGGGAGCGCATCATCGATTGCGGCACGGGCGCCGAGCTGCTCGGCTGGCTCGATGCGGACCGGGACGGTGCCGATGCGCGTTGAGAAGAATTACCGTGTTCGCGGTGGCCAACACCGGGCTGATCAACTACATCACGACGTCGCGACTGCTCTACGGCATGGCGCGCGACGGTCACCTGCCGCCCGTACTCTCGGGAGTTCATCCGGTGCGGCGCACACCGCATGTCGCTATCGTGCTGATCTTCGTGCTGATCGTAATCCTGATCCTGTCGGGCGACATCTCCGAATTGGCATCGGCGACGGTGTTGCTGCTGCTGTTGGTGTTCCTGGTGGTGAACAGCGCATTGGTCGTTCTCAAGATGCGCCCCGGCGAACCCCCGGGCGGTTTCGAACTGCCGATCGCGGTGCCTGCGCTCGGCGCCGTCGTCTGTGTCGTAATGTTCGCAACCCGCGTCGGGGCCGGGGACTGGCGCGCCCCGGCGATTGCCGGCGTTCTGTTGCTCGGGGTGGCCGCGCTGTATTTCGTGCTCCGGCTCCGAGCCGTCACGGATAGGGAATAGCATCCGGCTCGGGCCCCGCGCCCGGCCGCCGGGGCGCCTGGAAGGTAATCGGTCGTGCCGGGATGGTCATTCTGTATTGAGACGGTAATCACCTGACAGTTCGACCGTCGGCGCGCGACGGCGAAAGCGTGGAACGCCTGCATCGGACCCTGCTCGAAGAGCACTTGCCTATGGGATGTCGCATTTCTAGCGTGCCGAGGTCGCGTCAGTCGTTCGAATCGCCCCGGACGATTACGCGCTGTTGCAGCCCCTGTGATCGTTCGCCATTCGGATCGGTGCCAAGTTCAATTCGCCGCGTCGACGATGCGCCGCGCTGCCGCGAGCAATTCCGCGCCAGTGCCGCAATCGACGATCGCGTCGCCCACCGCCGCCAAGCGCTCCGGCTCCGAAACGCCCGCCAGCAGCGCCGACAGGCGTTCGCCCGCATCGGCGCCGAACCGGCGCGCCGCCTGACGCTCCAGCACGAATTCAAGTCCCTCCACACGGCCCCGCGCGAGAATCTGCGCCTCCTTCTGCCGCTCTTGCTCCTTCCACCTCTCCACAGCCAACGATCCCATCGCTTCCCCCTCTCCCGCTTCCGCCATTCGGTCCAACTCGCCGCGCAACGCCCCGCCGGCGTCCGCGAACACATCGTAGTCCCTCGTCCACGACTCCCGCGCCCATAGCGCGAACGCCTTGCGCAGACCCTCGTATTTCAGGCCCGCCAGCACGGCGGCCACCCGGCGCATTATCGCCACCGACTCCTCGAACGTGGCCTGCTCCAGCGCCACCTGCAAGCCGACCAGGTTGTCCTCTGGCACATGGCCGAACTCCGCACGCTGCATGTCCAGCAGCACGTATCGGTTCGCCGGTTGCGGGCGCGCCGACGATTTCAGCCGCTAATCACGCATCAACTCGTCGTGGTCTTCTCGGCCTCGTTATCGATCACCATCAGCGTATCGACGTAGAAGAGCTCGGGAACGGCGCCGAACTTCGTCTTGAAGCCGGTCGCGAACTCGTCGTTGAAAAACGCCCGGGCATCGGCTTCGCTTTCCCAAAGATAAACGGAATGGCCGGTATGCTCGCTCTCGTCGTAGCTGAAATACTGACGTAGGCGCTGTCCTCGTGGCCCCGAATCTTCACGCGGCCGAACGAAGGCGGGCCGATCGTGGTGTCGCGGTCTTCCACCGGCCATTTGCCGATCAAATCGCCGTTTGCGCCGAGTCCCTTGCCGAGCGCCGCAAGTCCGGTCAGCCCGCCGGTATCGCGGCTGCTCAATAACAGTGCATTCGTGTTCATGGTGCCCGCACAGACCGCGAGCTTCGGTGCGGTAAGCGTCACGTTACGGTCGCCGCGCAGATCGCGGGCTTCGACGGTCCAGCCGCCGGCCTTGTCGGCCGAGACCCTGCGGACTTCGTGCATGTCGCGGACCGTCAGCCCCCTGCTCAGCGCCGGCAACAGGAACAGCGCATCCACGGTGGATTTCGAAGCGCCCGGGCTGCCGAACATGCCGTTGTCGCGATTGACGTCGAGTGGCTCGCGCACGATGCCGCTGTCGTCGGTGATCGCCGAGAGATCGCCGTCCGGCCCGGGGAACAGTATTCCCAGCAGTGGTTGCTCGCCGTCCTCGAGCGGTGCGAAACAGCGTTCGTTCGACCACGCCTCGTCGGCAAGATTGGGAACGGCGGATGTATCGCGCGGCTTGATGCCCTTAAGTTCCCTTTCGACACGGTTGTAATGAAGCGAGAGCGTTTCGTCGCCGAAGCCAATGGCGCGATCGTCCCAGAAGCCTTGCGGAGCACGCTCCAGGAGCGCCGCCCAGATGTGGCTTCCGCCGCCGACATTGGATGTGCAGGGCACCTTGATGCCGTCGCCGATCCACATCTCGAGGTAGCCGTACTTGTTGAGGCGTATGCCATTCCTCGGACCCTTCCCCGGTCGGAGCGAACGCAGGACCGACAACATGCCCCCGGCGCGCGGCAGGGGTTTGCGCTTTTCGATGCCGCCGGCGCGCACTGCAACCGTATCCCGCCACGGACCGCGCTCGAGCAGAACCACGGTCATTCCTGCGTCCACCAGTCGCGACGCCAACACGGACCCGCCAAACCCGCTACCGACTACGATAATGTCCGGCTTCACTGCTCCAAAATCTCCTTTGCGTGGCGGAGAGGGAGGGATTCGAACCCCCGGTCCGCGCAAACGGACAACGGTTTTCAAGACCGCCGCATTCGACCACTCTGCCACCTCTCCTTGGGTGGCATTGTCGTGGGGACATCGAACTGACGCAAGGCGCGAGACACGATCTGACCCTAAACTCGCATGAGCCGTAGGCGCGCTCAACACCGTAAGGGTAGAATGATCGGGCTATGTACCGACTCACGGTGTCCAGGAATCCACTGCTGCAACTGGCCGGTCTGGTTGTCGGCGCCGTCGTTGCGGTGGGCGCCATTGTGCTGGGCGCGGTCGTTCTGGCCTTCATTCTCGGCTTCGCGGTCATCGCGGGGCTGGTGTCATACATTCGGCTCCGGTGGTTGCGGCATCAAGCCGGCCGATCGAGTCATCAAGGGCGAAGACCACCGCGAGGGCCGCGAGGTGGTCCAGGGCAAGGGCGAAGGGGAGGGAAACCCAAGGGCGACATCGTCGAGGTCGAATACACTGTCGTCGAGGAGCGTTCGGTCCGGGATCGGGACCGCGAGTAGCCGGGTATGTTTTGGCGCAGAAGAAAACGTAGAGCGCCAGTGCGACGGGTTCAGCGGCGCAGGTCGAGGCTGGGCCCGGTCGCCGCATTCGTTGTCATCTGCGTGGGGCTTGCCTGGTTCTTTGAGCAGCAGGCCACCACGACACTGATTTTCGTCCGCCATACCGACATTGAAGCGAACCTTGGCGACGATCCGCCCCTCAGCCGCCTTGGCCAGCAGCGCGCTGAACTGCTTGCCGACGTCATCCAGGATATCGACGTCGTCGCGGGAGTCGACGCGATCTACGCCAGCGAGCACCGCCACACCCAGGAAACCGCCGCCACCGTGGCCGAACGCCTCGAACTCGACGTGTCGATCCGGGATCCTTACGAAGTCGTTCCCTTCATGGCCCAGGTGCTCCGCCAGCACAAGGGCGAAATCGTCCTGGTCGTCACCTTGGGCGACATCCTTGCCCCCCTGGTCGAAGAACTTCACGGCAGCAAGAACATCCCAACCTTCGGCCCGGACGACTACGACGACATCTACATCGTCACCATTCCCTGGTTCGGCAAGGTCAAAACGCTGCGGATGCACTACGGGTTTTACGAGCCACAGAGCCCGAAACTGCCGAGTCTCTATTCCAGTTCGGACGATGTGCTTTAGGCGGGATCGCTCACCGGAAGAACTCGCGCATCACTTCGGCGGTACGGGACATTTCGTGATCCAATCCGATCGTGAAGCGCACACAGTCGGTGAAGTTCGGCGTTGTAAATCGTCTTGCGGCAATGCCATTTTCCAATAGGTGATCGTACGCCATCCGGCCGGAACGCCCTGGGTCGGGAAACGTCGCCAACACGAAGTTGGCCTGGCTCGGATGCACGACCAATCCGTTCTCGTCCAACGCTTCGGCGAACCAGCGCCGCACCCTGACCGTCTCGGCGTACACATAAGCGGTGTGGTCGGTGTCTTGCAGCGCGGCCAGTGCGCTGCTGTACGCCGGACCGGACACGGGAAACGTTATGCCGACGCGTCGCAGCAGGTCGGCAATTTCGGCAGGTGTATAGGCCCATCCCAATCGCATACCGGCCAGTCCGTAGATCTTTGAAAACGTGCGGGTCATGATGACGTTGTGCGTCTCTTCCACCAGCCCGGTCGGGTTTTCGTAATCGTCCGCTTCTACGTACTCGAGATAGGCCGAGTCCAGCACGAGCAGTACATTGTCCGGCAGACCTGCGTGTAACCGCCTGATTTCCTTGCCGGACAGATAGGTGCCGGTGGGATTGTCGGGATTGGCGATCATGACGACGCGCGTATGCGCGTTGACGCAAATCAGTATCGAGTCGACGTCCGCGGTGAAATCCTTGTCCGCTGCAGCGACGGCATCGGCGCCGTTGGCGAAGGCGTAGTTGGGGAATTTCTGGTAGCCGTTGGCGCTGTAGATCAACTCGTCCCCGGGAGAGAGAAAGATGCGGGCCGTCCGCGCCAGCAGGTCATCCGAGCCGAAACCGCAGATTATGCCGTCGGGATTCAGGCCGAAGTGTCGGGCAATCGCATGCGCAAGGGCCGTCTCTGCCGCGTCTGAGTACCGCTCAACGCCGGAAATCGCCTCGATGCCGGCCTCAATCGCCGCCGGACTCGCACCGTAAGCGCTCTCGTTCGACGCTATGTTTACTTCGACCTGCGACCCGGCAACCTCGTCTTCAACGATCATGTACGGGCGAATGCGAAGCACTCCCGGGTGCGGCATTGGTCTGGTCATGGTTGGTTCCACTCGTCATTCCTGTACACGAATCCCCCTTTAGTGATGAAGGTTGCGTTCAGACGCTCACTACATTACAAACTTGACATTGTTATCCTGTCCTACTGCATACAGAATTACGACTCAGCAAATCCAGCCCGAGGGGAAACAAACAATGAACCCAATTCTGTCGGATTCGCGTTATTGGAGAATTCCGGGAATCGCTCTAGCTCTGGCGTTGGCCGGCTGTCAGTCCGACACGGACGCGGACGGTGCCGGAGAAGCCATGGCGCCGGAGGGCGAAGCGGCGACTGCGGCTGCGGCGCTTGAACCCGCTGCTGCGGAAACATCGGTAGCCATGCCTCCGGGCACCATCCCCCTGTTCTCCACCGAGCACCTCGCTCGCAAGAGCTCCTACTACGTCGGCGGCGACTACGTCGGCGATCCGCCGGTGATGGGCGGGCAGATGTACATCGACGTCTGGGAGCCGCCTGAGATCACCCAACCCTATCCCGTGGTGTTCTTCCACGGCAACGGCCAGACGGGCGTGGACTGGCAGCAGACGCCGGACGGGCGTCCGGGTTGGGCCTACTACATGCTGGAGCAGGGCTACGTGCTCTACATGGTGGACTACCCGGCGCGCGGGCGTTCGGCCTACGTCCCGGGCGGCGTCCACGGAGATCTCGGCATCCGCACCGCGGCGCAGCTACAGACCATCTGGACCAACGTGGAAGAGATGGGCAATTTCCCGCTCAACGACAACCACACCCAGTGGCCGGGCGAGGGCAAGCCGGGCGACCCGGTCTTCGACAACTTCATCAAGACCCAGGTGCAGTTCGCTGGCCAAAGCACGACGCTGGCACGCCATGCGTCAATCGAACTGCTTGAGCAGATCGGTCCGGTCATCCTTTTGACGCACTCCCAGGGCGGCGGCGTCGGTTTCGGCGTCACTGATGCGGTGCCGCACCTGGTTGAGGCCCTCATCACGGTGGAACCCGGCGGCCCGCAGATCGGGCGCGTCAACACGGCTGAGGTCGCCTACACCGGGGCGCCGGCCAACTCATGGGGTCCGGTCAACTACCCGCTGACCTACGATCCGCCTGTGAGCGATCCGTCGGAGCTTGTGACTTACCTCGAAGAGGAAGCCGATCAGCCCGGCGAGGTCCCCTGCTACCTGCAGGAAGAGCCGGCGCGTCAACTGGTCAGCTTCACCGACGTGCCGGTGCTGTCGATCTCGGCGGACGGCACCTATCACCGCGTCTTTGACGCCTGCATCCCCAAGTGGTTGAACCAGGCGGGAGGAAAGGCCGACTTCGTGCGCCTTGAGGACGTCGGCATCAGCGGCAACGGCCACATGATGATGCTGGAACTCAACAGCGACGACATCATCGCCTACATCCACGAATGGATTCAGGACAAGGTCGAATAACCCTGTTCTGGAGAGCGATTTTCGAGAAAGCCAGTTTTTTTGTCGATGAACCGTACCCGGGTGGGTCGGTTTCGAGGGAGTCAAGTCATGATTAGTCGCGATCTATTTGTTGCCGCAGCTGTCGGCGCCGTGGTAGGCGGTGGCGTCGGGTATGTGCTCTCCGGGGGCGGAGATGGAAACGGGGACGGGAACGGCGGCATGGACCGAGACGGGAATGGCGACGGGAACGGGGACCGGGAGGTCGAAGTAGTCGCCCAGGGCATTACAGCCATTCCCGGCCAAAAGGGCGGGCAGGACATGTTTGGTCCCTACGAGGTGGTTCCGGATTGGCCGCAGGATGTTTCCGAGCTGCCCGGCAACGAGGGCTGGACCTGGGGCGCGGGGCAGAGCGTCTTTGCCGAATCGCCAGACCGCGTCTTCCTCCTGCACCGCGGCGAACTGCCCAATATCGAGCGGCCCGATGCGGCCGTATATGCTGACGTCGGACCGGCCCTGTCCTTCCCGGTCGCGCAGCTTCCGTTCCGCAATGCATCGGTAGGCATTCGCTCCAGCCTGCCGGGCGCCCTGGACGGCGACGATACAGACCGCGGCGAATCCGGAGTGGACCACCGCTGGCGGCACTGCCTGGTAGTGGTGAACCGCGAAGGCGAGATCATCGAGACCTGGACGCAGTGGGATTCGCTCTTTCGCCGGCCCCACTACGTGACCATCAATCCATACGACCCCGACAAGCATGTGTGGGTCGTGGACGATTACCGTCACGCGATATTCAAGTTTACCAACGACGGCTCGGAGCTGGTCCAGACCCTGGGTACGCCCAATGAGAGCGGCAATGACGAGTCGCACTTCTTCCGGCCGACCTTCATGGCGTTCCTGGACGATTCCTTCTTCGTCGCCGACGGTTACGCCAACACCCGCGTGGTCAAGTTCGACAGCGACGGCAACTACCTCATGACCTGGGGCGGGGCCGGCAACGCCCCCAACGAGACGCGTCCGGGCTACATGAACAACGTGCACGGCGTGGCCGTCGATGTGCAGACCCGCCGCGTATTCGTCAACGACCGGGCCAACAACCGCGTGCAGGTCTTCACCGAGGATGGCGAGTACCTGGACGAGTGGAGCTTCGGTCCCGAGCCCACCGACATCCACCTGTTCTACATCGGCGCGGACAACGTGCTGTGGGCGGCGGACCGGGCCACGACCAAGATCCTCGGCTACGATCTGGAAGGCAACCTGCTGTATTCATGGGGCGTTTTCGGAGACTTTCCGGGCGGACAATGGGGCACCCACGGGTTGAGCGTCGACCAGGAAGGCAACTTCTACATCGCCGAAGTCGGCAACGGTCGGGTCCAGAAGTTCGCTCCCAGGCCCGGCGCGCGCCCCGAGACGATGGTGGGCCAGCCGGTCTACGCGGCCTGGGAGTAGGCGCGAGCGGGCCGGAACAGGTCACAGGTCCGATCAGCAGAGAAGAACGGGCGTAAACCGGCGCAATTGAGCGTGAGCAGACGACCGACAGCAAATGACAGCGAAACATCCCCGCGATTGGTTGGGCCGACGCGAAGGAGACGACAAATGAATAACGAGTATCGAGTTCAGCGTAAGGCCGCCGCGGCGGTTCCGGAGACACATACGAGCCCGGCGAAGCATACGCGCCCGGTGGCACATACGAGCCCGGTGGCACGGGTGGCCATCGCACTGTCGTTGGTGGCGCTGACCGGCGCGGCCCAGGCGCAGCAACCACCGGCGGAAGTCCCCATGATGTCCATGGACAGCGTGGCCTATCACGGCTTCTTCTACGCCGGCGGCGATTACGTGGAGTACGGCGACGACGTCACCATGGGCGGCGCCATGTACGTGGAGGTGATGGTGCCCCACGAGATCCAGCAGGACTATCCAGTCGTCTTCCTCCACGGCGCGGGTCAGACGGGCGTTGACTACCTCCAGACACCGGACGGCCGGCCCGGCTGGGCATACGACTTCATCGACATGGGCTACGTGGTCTACGTGCAGGACTTTCCGGCACGCGGCCGGTCGCAGTACGTGCCGGAGGTCGACGGCAACATCAACATCCGCAACGGGCCCCAGTTGGAGCAGATTTTCACCGCGTCAGCCGCCACCGCGGACTTTCCCCAGGCGGAGAAGCACACCCAGTTTCCGGGCACCGGCCTGATGGGTGACCCGGTGGGCGACTACTTCATGAAGACCCAGGTGGAATTCATCGGCGGGCGCCAGGCGCAGCTCACCATCGACGCCAACGTGGCGTTGCTGGACATGATCGGCACGCCCGTGATCCTGCTGACCCACTCGCAGGGCGGCTGGTTCGGCTGGAATATTGCCGACGAGCGCCCGGACATGGTGCATGCCATCGTGACGCTGGAGCCTGCGGCCCCGCCGACCCGGGGCGTGGATACGACCAACGTCACCTACCGCGAGTCGGGCGGTCTGGCTTGGGGCGTGGGCAACACGCCGATCACGTACGATCCGCCGGTCAGCGAACCTTCGGAGTTGCAGGTCGAGCTACAGCCAGAGCCCGAAGGCCCGGACCTGGTGCCGTGCTACCGGCAGGTTGAGCCCGCTCGGCAGTTGGTCAACCTGACCGACATCCCGGTGCTGTTCATGAATGCGGACGGCGGTTACCACCGCATCTTCGACCACTGCCTCGCCAACTGGCTCAACCAGGCCGGCGTGTCGACCGAGTACGTGCGCATGGAAGACGTCGGACTTGCAGGCAACGGCCACATGATGATGCTGGAGCTCAACAGCAGGGAAATCGCCGAATACATCCACGGCTGGCTCGACGAAAACGTCCTGTAGCGGCCATCAGCGCGATCAGCGTACTGGCCATGATGTACGGTCTGGCCAGCGGTTGTACGGCGCGTCTACGCACTACGGCTTTCCGGCCCCTTCCATTTCTCAGGGCGGCGTTGTGACAGCCGCCAACGTGGAGTATATTTTCCTGCCTAATCATGAAGATTCTCAATAAAGCCGCCGTTCCCCGGGCGTTGTTCACAACGCTCGCCGCGGTGGCGCTGATCGCCGCTCAGGTGGTCGTGCTCAATCATGATCTGTCTCCCGAGAGTCATACGCCCGACAGCGTCTGCGAGTTTTGTATCGCCGGCGCGGGCCTTGCGGGCGCGAATGTCAGCGACTCCACGTCGCCCGTTCTCGTTAGCGTGTCGCTTCGCATTCCGGCCGCTGTCCACCGCGTACACTCGAACGTACCGCAACGATTCCACTTCGCACGAGCCCCGCCGACTGCTTCCTGAACTTCGCTGCGCTACCGCGGAACCGGGCGCTCCGGGCCGCCGGTAATTCGTCATTTGAGTTCTGGAGCAGACAATGCAATTTTCAAGATCCTTTCAAATGCTGGTGACATCGTCGTCGCTGGCATTTCCCTGTGTCGTGGCTGCGCAGCAAGCGCATGAACACGACCCTACCGGCGTCCACGTGATCGAGGAAGTCCACGTGACGGGCGTGCTTCGCGAGCGCTCCCCGGATGAACTGGCCCAGTCGGTCACCGTCATCCAGGCACAGACCCTGGAGCGGATTACCAGCGGCAGTCTGGGCGAGACGCTGGCGGGCCAGCTCGGCGTCAGTTCGTCCTATTTCGCCGCCGGCGCGTCCCGGCCGATTATTCGCGGGCTTGCGGGTGCGCGCGTGCGAACCATGGAGGACGGGCTCGACACCATGGATGCCTCCACGATCAGCGTGGACCATGCGGTGAGCATCGATCCTGTGGTGGCTCAGCAGATCGAGATTTTCCGCGGGCCGACGACTCTGCTGTACGGCAGCGGCGCGGTGGGCGGAGTGGTCAACACGGTCACGACCCGCATCCCCGAGTATGCGCCGGACGGCGGATTCGAAGGCGTGGTCGAACTGCGGGGAGACACGGTGGCCGGCGCTCGCAGCGGAGTCCTCGCGCTGGACGGCGGCAATGAGGACTTCGCCTGGCACTTCGACTACATCAGCCGGGAAGCGGACGAATACGAGATCCCCGGATACGCGGACCTGGCTGCTCTCGAGGAAGAGCACGATGAGCACGAGGAAGAAGAGGGGCACGAGGACGAGGAGCACGAGGACGAGCATGAGGATGAGCATGAAGAAGCGGTGCCGGGCCTTGTGGAAAACAGCGATCTCAGCGGACAGGCCTTTTCTGTGGGCGGTAGCTGGCTGCGCGACAATGGCTTCCTGGGTGTCTCCGTAAGCGGATTCGATACCAATTACGGCATCCCCGGGCACCATCATCATCATGAGGAGGATGAACACCACGAAGACGAAGATCACGACGAAGAAGGCCACGATGAGGACGAGGTGGGTCACGACGATGAAGACGACCATGAGGACGAGGAAGACCACCAAGACGATCACGAGGACGAAGCGGAAGTACCCGTCCGCGTCGATCTGAAGCAGACCCGTATCGACCTGAAGGGTGGCTGGGTCGGCCTGGAAGGGCCGGTGGAGGCGATCAACCTGCGGTTCGGCGTCAACGACTACGAGCACGAGGAACTGGAAGGCGAGGAGGTCGGCACACGCATCGAGAACGATGCCTGGGAAGGCAGGCTGGAGTTCATGCACGCGCCCTGGGGCGCCTGGGACGGCGCCTACGGATTCCAGGTCAGCAACCGTCGGTTTTCCGCCCTCGGCGCCGAAGCGTTCGTTCCGCCGGTCGAGACTGCGAGCTATGGCGCCTTCATCATCGAGCAGCGCGACATTCAGGAGTGGAACGTGTCGCTGGGCGCGAGGCTTGAGTACCAGCAACAGGATCCATCGGGCGATTTGCCCACAGTGAACGATATGGCCACGAGCCTGTCACTGGCGGGCATTCGCGACCTGGGCGACGGCTACTCCTTCGTGTTGAACGCGGCGCTGGCGGAGCGGCTGCCGGTGGCGGAGGAGCTTTATGCGAACGGGCCGCACGTGGCGACCCAGAGCATCGAAATCGGCAACCCCAATATCGGCGTGGAGACGTCCCGGCACCTGGATATCGGCATTCGAAGCGCCGAGGGTGAGACGAGCTGGAGCCTGACGGCGTTCCTGACCAGCTACGCGGATTTCATCTACCTGCAAAATACGGGCGAGTTCGACGATGAACTGCCGATCTTTCACTTCGAACAGCAGGACGCCTCGTTTTCGGGGCTCGAAGCCGAGCTGTTTACGCCCATCTTCCTTCGCGGAGAATCGGAGATCGACCTGCGTATATTCGCTGACTTCACGAACGGCAAGTTGAGCAGCGGCGAATATCTGCCGAGAATGCCGCCATTGCGCTACGGTTCGCGGATTCAGTACCACGATGATCGATTCCTCGCGGGACTGGAGGCGACCCTTTACGACGCCCAGGACAAGATCGCCTCTATCGAGACGCCCACTGAGGGTTACACGATGATCAACGCCGATTTCAACTGGACCGTCACCACCCCGGGCGGAGCGGCATTCGAGATATTTGTGATCGGCAGGAACCTCGCCGATGAAGAGGCGCGCAAGCACACCTCCTTCGTGAAGGACACCGTGCCGTTGCCGGGACGAAACTTTTCGGCCGGGTTCCGCTCTCACTTCTGATACGCTTGCGGCCGCGCTGGAGCGGCGTTTTGGGCGTATGAGGAGCGACATGTACAAGACACTCCCTTTGTTGGTGATCCTGATGGTGGGTTCGTTGCCTGTCGCAGCACAGCAATCCGGGACCCCATCCCCGGACGCCGCGGAAAACCGCAGGGCCGACAGCCACTTTCACTTGCTCGATTTCCTGCAGAACGGCGAATTCCTGAACACGGACGGCAGGTTCCCCGGCACGGAATGGGGCGTGACCGAAGGCGGGCGCTATTCGACGCTGCCGTACGGTGAGCGGGGACGGCGAATCGAAGCGTTGCTTCGCGGCATGGACGAGGCGCAGGTCGATCACGTCATGGTCTCGGGGATGCCCTTCGTCAAGAAGTGGTCGGAAAACGAGCCGTTCCTGCGGCCGCGCTACTACCTGGACAGCAGTTCGCGGGTCAAGCGCGCCCGCGACACCGACATCACGGTAGCCTCGGCCATCGTCGATTACCGGGCCGCATACGCCGATGACCCGGCACGTCTGGCGGAGCTTGCGAAAATCCATCCCTTCATCACCGGATTCGACGGCACCGATCTCGGCGCGGTCGACCTGATTGTGAAGCGGATCAAGGAATTCCCCGGCATCTGGGAGGGCATCGGCGAGGTGATGTCCCGTCACGATGATTTGACAAACCTCTCCTTTGGGGAGCGCCCACGGGCCGATCACCCGGCACTGGTGCGTGTCTGCCGGTTCGCGGGTCAGCACTATCTGCCGGTGAGCATCCACCACAATATTGCCCCCATTTCCCGCAGTCCGAGCGAAATAAAGCCGCCGCTGTACCTGGACGAATTCGTCCAGTTGCTGCGTCAGTGCCGATGGGAAGAGGACGGGATCGACTACGCGACGCGGTTCATCTGGTGTCACGCGGGAATCAGCCGGCGGGTCACGATTGCGGACTTGCCGTTCTGGATCGAGGAAGTCCTGACGGAAGCGGGCGAGCAGATCTACATCGACCTGTCCTGGGTCGTGCTCGAGGACTACATCTACCAGGACCTGGACCGCTGGGTCGAGCTGATCGAGCAATTCCCGGGCCAGTTCATGATCGGCTCCGACGCAGTGGGCGGCGCCAGCCGTATCGACCAGGAGCTCGACCGCTTCGACCGGCTGCTCGCCGAATTGCCGACGGACGTGCGGGCTCGCGTGGAGCACGACAACTTCGCCGACCTGATGCAGGAAATGGCGGACTTGAGGGCGGCGGCCGGGCTCGGCGAGCAGGGCATCGTGCTGGACTACCGGTATGAGTTCCCGGAATACGCCCACACCGGTCGATTGCCGGCGTCCGAGTCGTTTACCGATTCGGTACAGACAGAGAACTGATCCGCAATTAAACTGGCCCCATGAACGCGCCGGAATCACTCAAACCCGACGCACACGGCAAGAACACCCGGAGAATCTTCTGGGCGCTGCTGCTGATCGGCGGCTTCATGGTGGTCGAGGTGATCGGCGGGATCATCTCGGGATCCCTGGCGCTGCTGGCCGACGCCGCGCACATGTTCGTCGATACGGTGTCGCTGCTGTTCGCCTGGATCGCTTTCAAGCTGAGCCGACGCCCGGCCGACCACGCACGCACCTACGGGTACCATCGCTTCCCGGTTTTGGTGGCGTACACAAACGGTGTCTTCCTGGTCATCGTCGTCGGCTGGATCTTCTTCGAGGCCGTCGACCGGATATTGAACCCAGCCCCGATCCTTGCAGGCCCCATGCTTGTAGTGGCCGTGCTCGGCCTGCTGGTCAACATCGCGGCGTTCGCGGTGCTTCACGGCGCCGACCGGGAAAACCTCAACGTCCGCGGCGCCCTGCTGCACGTGCTCGGGGACATGCTGGGTTCGGCGGCGGCCGTCAGCGCGGCGATCGTCATCATGACCAGCGGCTGGACACCCATCGATCCGCTGCTCTCGGTATTCGTCGGCCTGCTGGTGCTGCGCAGCGCGTGGTTCCTGCTCAAGGACGCCGCCCACGTACTTCTGGAAGGCGTTCCCGGGCAACTGGATGTGAAGGAGATCGGCCGGGACCTGGTTTCAGCCGTTGACGTGGTCGAGGACGTTCACCACGTGCACGCCTGGTCGCTGTCGCAGGAACATTCGCTGCTGACGCTGCATGCGCGCATTCTTGAGAATGCCCATCCGGATTCGGCGATCGCGGCGATTCAGTCCCGGCTGGCCAGCCGCTTCGACATCAGCCACGTCACCGTCCAGATCGAATTGGAAGTTTGCCCGGACGAGCAAGCCGTTGCGCCGATTTAGCGCGAAAATGCGAGTACGAAGCCGAAAATTACAAGAACACGGATATCGCGGGAATCACGGGGTAACGCTCCTGTATTTCGCCAGATCGATCATGGCGGCCATGTGCGTGACTGTGCCGTGCGGACGAAAGGAGCCTTGAACATGCCTCGATTTCCTGTCCTCTTCGCCATCGCGCTGACCCTGATCGGGGGATCCGGCGCAGCCCTCGCGCAGGATCGCCCGAATATCATCCTGATTTTCAGCGACGACCACGCCCTGCGGGCGGTGAGCGCCTACGGCGACGCGCTCATCGAAACGCCGGGCGTCGACCGGATCGCGCGGCAGGGCATGCTCTTCCGCCACGCGACGGTGACCAATTCGATCTGCGGACCGAGCCGAGCGGCGCTTCTGACGGGCAAGTTCAGCCATCTGAACGGCATCTACGCGAACGGCGAGCAATTCGACGGTTCCCAGCCGACGCTGACGAAGCACCTGCAGGCGCACGGATACGAAACCGCGATCATCGGCAAGTGGCACCTGGGTTCGGAGCCGACCGGTTTCGACCATTGGGACGTATTGCCGGGCCAGGGCTCCTATTTCCAGCCGACCTTCATCAGCGAGCGTGGGGAGACGGTCTACGGCGGTTACGTCACGGACGTGATCGGGCGGAAGACCATCGACTGGCTCGAGCATCAGCGCGCCGGGGACCTGCCCTTCTTCCTGATGTCCCAGCACAAGGCGCCGCATCGCGGCTGGATGCCGCCCGTGAGGCACCTGAACCTGTACGTCGATGAAGACTTCCCGGAACCGGATTCGCTGTTCGATACGTATGCGGGTCGCGCTTCGGGCGCGGCGCAGCAGGAAATGACGCTGGCGCGGCACTTTACCTTCGTCGACCTGAAGATCATGCCGGACGCGAACGACCTCGCCGTTCGCGCGGACCGGACCCCGGCGGAAAACGGCTGGCGGCGAGCGTTGTCGCGGCTCACGCCGGAACAGCGCCGGGCCTATCGCGAGGCGCTCGCGGAGCGAAACCGGCCCTTTGCCGAATTGAGCCGGGATTCGGACGAGTGGGTGCGGTACACCTACCAACGCTACTTGCAGGACTACCTGGCGGTAATCACCGCGATGGACGAAAACATCGGCCGCCTGCTCGATTACCTGGATACATCGGGCCTGGCCGAAAACACCATCGTGATGTATACGTCCGACCAGGGGTTTTACCTGGGCGAGCACGGCTGGTACGACAAGCGCTGGATGTTCGAGGAGTCGCTGCATACGCCGCTGGTGATCCGCTGGCCCGGCGTGACGCCGCGGGGAAGCGAGGCCGGCGCGCTGATCCAGAACATCGATATCGCGCCGACGCTGCTGGAAGCGGTTGGTGCGCCGATCCCTGACGACATGCAGGGCGAGAGTTTCGTGCCGTTACTGCGCGGGGAAGAGTCGGCGGGCTGGCGCGACGCGATCTACTACCACTATTACGAGGGGCCACCGGCGGTGCACGCCGTGGCGCGTCACTACGGGGTCCGCTCGGAACGCTACAAGCTGATCCACTACTACGATCTCGATGAGTGGGAGCTATTCGACCTGGAGCGCGATCCGAACGAGATGCAAAGCGTCTATGGCGATCCCGAGTACCAGGATATTCAAGCCGAGATGCTGGAGCGGTTGGGGGAACTGCGCGAGCAGTACGGGGATACCTGAGTCGAGGGGTTTCGGCCCGTGAATTTCTACGGCGCAGGCTTGACTCGACACTAGATCGCGTCGTTCCTTACCAGGTCGATGGCATGAGCGGCGGCCCGGGCCGTCATGGCCATGAACGTCAACGTCGGATTGACGCAGCTGCCGGAAGACATCGCGGCGCCGTCGGTGACGAAGACATTCGGCGCCACGTGTAGCTGGTTCCAGCGATTGACGACGGATTGCGTGGGGTCCTCGCCCATGCAGGCTCCGCCCATTTCGTGGATACCGCGCCCGGGCGCCGCAGGAACAGCGCTCTGCCGAATATCGGTCGCTCCCGCCGCCTGAAGCATCGCGACGGCTTGCTCGACTATATCCGTCACCATACGGGTTTCGTTCTCCCGCCATTGGACATCGAACTGCATCTGCGGGATGCCGAAGCGGTCGACGGCCGTCTCCGACAGCCGCATGCGGTTGTCGCGATAGGGCAGCACTTCACCGAAACCGTAGAGGGAGGCTCGCCAGGGGCCCGGCACGCGCAGGCGCTGCTTCAGGCCGGCCCCGAAACCGCTGCTGTCCGGGGGCGGGCTGCGTCCCGCTCCACCCTGGTAGCCGTAGCCGCGGACGAAATTCAGCGCGGACTGCTCACGCGGAAGGTTGCGGAAGCGGGGAATATAGATGCCGTTGGGCCGGCGCCCGTACAGGACGTACTCGTCGAACTGCCCGTGCAGGGTACCGTCTGCGCCCACCGCGAAGATATGGTCGATGATGTATCGTCCGAGCACGTCGTGGTTGTTGCCGAGGCCGTTCGGCATCGCCTCGCTCCTGGAGTTCAGAAGTACCTGGGTGGTGGGTATGCACGATGCGCACAGAAAGACGATCCGGGCCCGGTAGACCGAACGCTCACGGGTCCGTGAATCAACTACCCGCACGCCCGTTACCCGCTGCCCCGCCGCGTCGTACTCGAGCGATTCGACGACGCTTGAGTCCATCAAGGTCAGGTTTCCCGTGGCCCGGGCCATGGGCAGGGTGACGGCCTGGGTCGAGAAATAGGCGCCGTACGAGCACCCACGATGGCACTGATTGCGGTACTGGCAGCGCGTTCGGCCCTGCTCCGGCATGTCCCGGGTCAGGTTGGCCACACGCCCGATCGTGAGAACGCGGCCGTCGAACTCGCGTGCGAGCACTTCGCGCAACCGTAGTTCAGCGATGTTCAGCGGCATGGGCGGCAGAAACTCGCTGTCGGGAAGCTGCTCGAGGCCGAGCGCCTCGCCGCTGATGCCGACGGTCTTCTCGACGTAGCTGTACCAGGGCTCGATATCGTCGTAGCGGATGGGCCAGTCGATGCCGTGACCGTCCTCGCGGTTGGCCTCGAAGTCCTGCCTCGACCAGCGGTAGGACTGACGTCCCCAGACCAGTGACTTGCCGCCGACGGCCGCAGGACGCACCCAGTCGAAGGGCTTGCTCTCGTCGTAAACGTAGGGGTGTTCGTCGTCCGTCGCGTAGAACGTGTGGTTGTCCGGACCTGCCGTGTAGTTTCGGCTGTATTGCTGCTGTATGCCGGGCGCCCAACTGTTCCGGTACGGCAACTCGAAGGCGCCGCGGCCGTCGGTCGGGTAGTCCTGCCGGTGTTCGACCATCCGGCCGCGATCGAGCATGAGGGTATTCAGGCCGGCTTCGCACAGCTCCTTGGCGGCCCAGCCCCCGGTAGCGCCGGAACCGATTACGATTGCGTCGAACTCCACGTTTTCCGATAACCTTTGCACTTGCGCAAGCCGCTCGTAGTATATTGCCATCGGTCGTCAGCATGCCAATCGAAACGAACAATCGGAACCGCATGTGGCTGACCAACAATTTCAGGGGAAGTGCCATGACCACTCTCGCTTACCGGATAGGCAGCGCGGCGTTCTGTCTCGGACTGGCTGCGGTTTCTCTCGCACAGGAGGCCCCTCGCGGCGATCCCGCGGCCACCGAAGTCTGGGAACCCGAACCGATCGCGGTGAACCCGGGGACGGACGGCGCGCCACCGGCCGATGCGATCGTGCTTTTCGACGGTTCCGATCTCGACCAATGGCAGCACCGGGACGGCAGCGACGTCCAATGGTCGCTCGAGGATGGGGCAGTCACGGTCGTGCGCGGAACCGGCGACATCATCACCAGGGAGTCGTTCGGCGACATCCAGTTGCACGTGGAATGGAGGTCCCCCGCGATCATAGAAGGGGAAGGTCAGGGGCGTGGCAACAGCGGCATCATTATCCAGCAGCGCTACGAGGTTCAGGTGCTGGATTCCTGGGAAAACCGCACGTATTCCAACGGCCAGGCGGCGAGCATCTACAAGCAGCACATTCCGCAGGTCAACGCGAGCCGCCCGCCCGGTGAATGGCAGTCGTACGACATTTTCTTCACGGCGCCCCGGTTTGCAGAAGATGGCAGCGTGACGACGCCGGCCTATGTGACCGTGGTGCACAACGGTGTCCTGGTACAGAATCACGTAGAAATCGAAGGTCCGGTGCGATTCATCGGCGAGACGTCCTACGAGGCGCACCCGCTCAGGCAGCCGCTGCAAATACAGGATCATTCGAACCCGGTGAGTTTCCGTAATATCTGGGTTCGCGAACTCTAGTGCTGGATCCTACGGGAACAACCGTATCCAGCATGGGCTGTTCGATGTTTTCGCGACGACAACTTGTACTTGGCGGCGCTGCAGTGGTCGCCGGGGCCGCTTTGCCGGGTGTGCCGAGGGCCCAGGGTCGACCGGAACGTTTTGGAATGAAGTATGCGCCGCACCCGGGCATGTTCGAAGGCGTCGCCGGAGACGACTACATCGCGCAATTGGAGTTCGCGGCGGAGCAGGGGTTTCACGCCTGGGAGGACAACGGGTTCGGCGGTCGCGATGTGGCGGAGCAGGAGCGCTACGGGCAAAGGATGGCCGATCTCGGCATGACCATGGGCGTATTCGTCGCCTCGGGCAACCTTGACCAGGTGACGCTGGCTTCAGGAGACAGTGCCCAACTCGACGGGTTTCTCGCGGAAATCAGCAGGGCCGTCGATGTGGCCGGGCGAGCCGGCGCGACCTGGATGACGGTCGTACCCGGCGCCTACGACCTCAAGCTGCCGCACGGGTACCAGATGGCCAACGTGGTGGAGGCGCTGCGGCGCGGCGCCGAGATCCTCGATCCGCATGGCCTCGTCATGGTGCTTGAGCCGCTGAACCGCCTGACCGATCACCCGCACGCCTTCCTCACCCACATCCACCAGGCGTACGAACTGTGCGTGGCCGTGGACAGCCCCGCCTGCAAGATACTCTTCGACATGTATCACCAGCAGATCACGGAAGGGAACATCATCCCGAACATCGATCTGGCGTGGGAGCACATTGCATACTTCCAGGCAGGCGACAATCCCGGCCGCGGAGCGCCGACGACCGGTGAGATGAACTACCGCAACATCCTGGAGCACATCAAGACGAAGGACGAGAACGTGGTGCTTGGCATGGAGCATCTGCCGTGGCGCTCGACGACGGAACAGGAAGTGTGGGATCTGATTGCCGCGTATCGCCAGGTCGATCCCCCGTAACACGCAAAGGAGAGTGCCAGGGTCATGAACAGGAGAATCCGCATGGGTATGGTCGGCGGCGGCGCCGGCGCATTCATCGGCGACGTGCATCGCAAGGCCGCAGCGCTGGACGGGCAGGTCGAACTCGTGTGCGGCGCCTTCAGCCGTTCCGCGGATAACTCCAGGGCGACGGGCGAGTCCCTGTTCCTGGAGCCGGAGCGCGCGTACGGATCGTGGCAGGAGATGCTCGAGCAGGAACTGAAGCTTTCCGCGGACCAGCGCATGGAACTGGTCTGCATCGTCACGCCGAACGATGTCCACCTGCCCGTCGCCCGGGCGGCGCTGGAGGCAGGCTTCCACGTGATTTCCGACAAGCCCGCGACTCGGGACCTGGCCGAGGCCCTTGAACTCAAGTCGGTCATTGAGTCCGCCGATGGGCTCTACGGACTGACACATACCTACCTGGGCTACCCGCTCGTCAAGGAAGCGCGCGAGCGGGTTGCAAGCGGCGAGATCGGTCAACTCAGAAAGATTTACGTTGAATACCCGCAGGGCTGGCTGTCCACGTTGCTCGAGGCTACGGGACAGAAGCAGGCCGACTGGCGCACCGACCCGGAACGTTCGGGGCCGTCAGGTTGCATGGGCGATATCGGCACCCACGCCGCGACGCTGGCCGAGTACATCAGCGGGGACCTCATTGACGAGGTGTGCGCGGACCTGTCGATCTTCGTCGAGGGCCGCAGGCTCGACGACGACGGCTCGGTGTTGATCCGAATGGCGGGCGGGGCCAAGGGTGTGCTGACTGCAAGCCAGGTGTGCAGCGGCGAGGAGAACAACCTCAATATTCGCCTGTACGGCGAGTCTGGCGGGTTGGAATGGCGCCAGCAGGAGCCGAACACGCTGTGGCTGAAGCGTCAGGGCGAGCCGGCAAGCAGGCTACGCGCAGGAGTCGATCAGGGCTACCTGGGCGCGGTAGCACAGGCGCACATGCGTACGCCGAGCGGCCATCCCGAAGGTTATTTCGAGGCATTCGCCAACATCTACCGCAATTTCGCGTTTGCCATCGCCGCGCACGCGGCCGGCGAGTCGCATGATCCACTTCATGACTATCCGACGATCGACGAGGGCGTCTCAGGACTCGCATTCATCGATGCGGTCATTCGCAACGACCGGAGCGGCGAGAAGTGGACGAAGGTGTCGCGGGACTGACCGCCAAGAGGAAACAGCCGACAAGACAGGGAGCAGCAGATGACTGACAGCGCGCGCCTGGTTCATCCAGCTGTTGGAACCCTGAATCAGCCAGAGAACAGTCTGCCGACTTCCGCGTAGGGATACGCCCCGTCGTAGCGCCCGGGAACCGGCAGGTAGACCTGTTCGACGGTCATGCCGATTTCCGACGTGTAATAACCGGTGACCGTGAGTTGCTTGATGGTGTCGAAGAAGGTGTCGCCGGCGCCGTCGAGTTGCTGCTGCTCCGCAAGCGAGATAATCGCGTCCTGTTGTTCCGGCTCCAGGCCGGCAAACGGCGCACCGTACTGTTCCGCGGCGTATGCGTCGGCGGCCCGCAGGTCGCTCAGAAATTCTTCCCGCTCCTCGGGCTCGTAGAACTCATCGACGATCATCTCGATATAGCTGGTGACACCGGCTTGCATCGCGCCCGGCGTATCCGTGGTCGGGATGACGCGTTCGACAAGCGCGTCCACCAGGGCGCGCTGAGCGTCCGAAAAGATGACGTTCTGCGGACCCATGCCCGGGTCCGCGTCCTGGGCGACGGCGCGTCGCAACGGGGATATCAGCGCGGCGCCGAAGATGGCCGCGATTCCGCCGAGTGCCTCGCGCCGGTCGATGTGTGTCGTGATCATGGTAGGTGGTCTCCCGCGCCGAATGGCGTCATTACTGACCAGGTCGATGGCATGGTCGGCGGCCCGCGTTCGGTCGCTCCCGAACCGATTGCGATTGCATCGAACTCCACGCTTTCCGGAAACCCCTGCACTTGCGCAAGCCGCTCGTAGTATATTTCCATCCGTCGTCGGCATGCCAATTGAACAAGAACACCGGAACCGCAAGAGGCGGTTTCACTATCTGATTGCCGCCGCGGTTATCGTTTCGCTGCGCGTGGCGCGCAGCTTAAGCGTGCCATGGCGGCGTAACACGCCGCCCCGCTGTCGCGGAAGGAACATTGCGCGGATGTACAATCAATGAGTTACGTATGTTCTATACGAGGAGGCAGAGCATGAATCGACGGGGCTTTGTGGCGGGCGCACTGGCAAGCGGTCTTGGCGGTGTCCCGCCGTTGCGGGCCCAGGACAACGGGGGGTCCGGGCTCAGCCCGGGCTTGCAGCTATATACGATCCGCAGCCTGATGCAGGCCGATGTGCCTTCGGCGCTGGCGCTGGTTGCCGACGTCGGATATCGGCAAGTGGAGTTCGCGGGCTACTTTGGCTATCCGGCGAGCGAGTTGAGGCTCATGCTCGATGACCTGGGCCTTGCGGCGCCGGGAGTGCATGTCTCTCCGCAGGACATGGCGGAGAATCTGGAAGCCGTTGTCGAGTCAGCTTTGATCATGGGGCATCGATATCCTGTCGTGTACGCAATCGATCCCCAATCGCGCGCGACCCTGGATGACTACTATCGCGCGGCCGAGCAGTTCAATGCCTGGGGCGAGGCCTGCGATCGGGCCGGCCTTCGGTTCGCCTACCACAATCATGCGTTCGAATTTGAATCGATCGACGGACAGGTTCCATACGATGTGCTGCTGGACGAGACCGATCCGGCGCTGGTCGATTTCGAGCTTGATCTGTACTGGATTCGCGCCGGGGGACGGTCGGCTCAGGCGTACTTCGAGCGCTATCCCGGCCGGTTTACGCTATGGCACATCAAGGATATGGATACCGAGGGCCGGATGGCGGATGTGGGCGACGGCGTCATCGACTTCGCGGCGCTGCTTGACCGTGACGACTCCGGCGTCCGTTACGGCTTTGTCGAGCGCGACGACTCGCCGGACCCGGAATCGACAATCCGGCGCAGTCATGCGGCGTTGGCTCGGATGCTGAGTCTGAGTCGGGCGTGAACGGGGAGCAGGGCGCTGTCGCAAACGCCCGGCAACGGTCAGAAATGGAACGCCACGGCGGCGCACCTGCCGACGGCCGCAAGAGGAAAGCCACGGCAGCGCACCTTCCTGCCGACGGTCGCAAGAGGAACGCCACCGCGGCGCACCTGCCGACGGTCACAAGAGGAACGCCACCGCGGCGCACCTGCCGGCGGTCATGACCGGTACGCTTCCCGCCCAACGCCCTGCACGGGGATGCCCTGAGACGCCATCACTTCGTTCTGTAGCGCATACATCGCGGCCGCCGCCTCGTCGATGGCCTTGGTGAAGGCGACGGAGCCTTCGAGGATCGGCGCCAGTTCGTCCTTGTTCTGGATCCTGGCCGGCGGATACTCATGCTCGACGACCAGGTAGGTTTCGGCCGGGTCGATGTCGAGCAACTCGCGGGCGGCCAACTGGTGGTCGAGCCAGTCGACCGTGCGGTTCTGCAGATACGCCAGCGGATCGTGACGCGCGGTGCCCGGCAGTTCGTGCTCGCACAGCACGACCTGTTTTTTCCACGCGTTGAGCTGGTCTGCCGGGTTGTCCGATGGACTTTCGCCCGCCCAATCGCCGCGCTGCATCGTCTGCCCGCCGTAACCCCAGGCGGACACGCCTACGGAATCAACAACCTGTCCCTTCACGTGGAAGGCGTCGATCAGGAAATCGTAGCCCTCGTCCTTGAGGTACTGGAACATGGAACGCGTATCCTGCCCCATCAGGACGGAGTGGGAAGGATCGTAGTGGATCCGGAACTGATCGCCCACCCCGTGTTTTTCGCAGATGCGGTGCAGCGCGATCCAGGGCCCGGGCGCGTAGGCGATGTTGTTGTGCCACCGGTCCAGGGGCGTCCAACCCGGCATAGGGCACTGTTCCACGCGATAGGTCAGACCCCGCGCCTTGGCTTCCTTCAATAGCGGGATGAAGACTTGCTCGAACATCTCCAGATTGGGATCCATTTCCAGATCGTAGTTGCGGCCGACGAATCCGCACACGGCATTGGTTTCCAGAAGTACCGCGGCATCGAACACCCGCAGCATGAACTCGTGCTTGACGCGGCGAGCCTCGTCGTCGGCGACCAGCATGTTGTCGAAATAGGCCAGGTCCGACAGACCGACACCGGTCTCCTTCATCGCCGCCTTGACGCGCGCGGCCCGCCTGTTGTCGAAGGGTTCGCGCAGGTCCAGCGTGTTGGCGACCGGGTCCAGCATGGCTTCTGCCGGGACGTCGCTGACGCTGGGGTGAAGCGCAGTGGACAACTCGATGAAGGGCGACCCGATATCGCTTGAGAACTGGAGCCATTCCTCGATCGCCAGGTCCGGATCGGGATCGCGCTTTTCGCGCGGCGTCAGCTCCTGCAACGCGGCTGTCAGTGTGCTTATCTTCATCAGTTTCGGCTCGAAACCTGCCACCGGTTTGCCCATGAATGTCTCCTGGATATTGACTTGAATTGTGATTCCGGAATTTAGCCCGGATACAGCGAATATTTAAAGGCCTGATCAGCGATCATTTGCTGCCGAGCGGCGAAAGCGTAGCCGCGTTACGACGAACAACGCCAGAGCGACCACCACAATGGAGGGGCCCGACGGCGTGTCGAGGTTTGCCGAGGCGTACAGGCCGCCCGCCACGGCGATGCTGCCGGCCGCCGCCGCGCCGATTGCCATGCGTTCGGGGCTTGATGCAAAGCGGCGTGCCGTTGCCGCCGGTATAACCAGCAAGGCCACGATCAGCAATACGCCAACAACCTTGATGGCCGCGGCGATCACGCCCGCCAGAAAAATTCCGAACACCAGGCGTGCCCGGTCCGGGTTCATGCCGGCGACCTTGGCGAGGTCCGCGCTGACGGTCGCTGCCAGAAGCGGACGCCAGATCAGCCACAGAACGCCCAGCGCCAGCGCGCCGCCGATCCAGATCACCGCCAGGTCCACCCGCGAGACGCCGAGGATGTCCCCGAAGAGCAGGGCCTGAAGGTCCATGCGCATGTTCGGGAAGAAGGAGAGGATGACGAGCCCCAGGGCCAGGCCGCCATGGGCGAGCAGGCCGAGCAGGGTATCGGTGGGCAGCGTGTCGCGGCTCTCAAGATAATACATCACCAGCACGACCATCGAGGCTGTGACGAAAATGCCGATCGTCAAGTTCAGGTCGACGAGGATCGCAAGCGCCACGCCCAGCAAGGCGGAATGGGCGATGGTTTCTCCGAAGTAGGCGAGCCGCCGCCACACGATGAAACAGCCGGCGGGCCCGGTGACAAGCGCCAGGCCGATACCGGCCAACAGCGCGCGAACGAGAAAATCGTCAAACACGGTTCAGCCCGCCGACTCGCCGTTGCCGCGCTGGTTTGCAGCGGCGGTGGCGCCTCCGGCCAGATAGCCTTCGTCGTGTTCATGAGGTACGAGCACGACGAAATCGTGTGCCCTGGCCACCGCTTCCTTGATGTCGTGGGAAATCATCAGCACGCCGCAGTCGAAGTCCCGGCGAATCCCGTCGATGAGTTCGTCCAGCAATTCCGCTCCGGCCATATCCACGCCCTGGGCGGGTTCGTCCAGCACCAGCAGATCCGGTCGGTGGATCAGCGCCCGGGCAAGCAGCAGCCGCTGGAACTCACCGCCCGACAACGTCGTGACGAGCGGGTCCCCAAGCTTTTCCAGCCCGACAGCCACGAGGGCGGCGTCGACATCGTCGACCGCGTACCTTCCCGTGAGGGTCATCAACCGCCGCAGTGTCAGGGGCAGGGTGTGCCCGATCGTGAGCCGCTGCGGAACGTATCCGACCGCAAGCCTCGACACGCGCTCGACGTGGCCCTCGGTGAGTTCGATTAGCCCGAGCGCCGCCTTGATGAAGGTCGACTTGCCGGCGCCGTTGGCGCCGATCACGCAGACCAGTTCGCCCCGTCTGACGGTCAGGTCGACGTGCCGGATGATCCAGCGCTGACCGCGCTTGATGCCGATGTCGGTGGCGATGAGGAGTGGGTCGGACAGCGTTCTGTGCTCCGCCGGAAAATCGCTAGTCTATGGCGCGTGGCAGCCCGTGGCAAAGGTCCGGCATAGCAACCAGCAATTCTCATTTTGGTGCCTGACTTCACTTTCAAGCGCATAAAGGTCTCATTTCCCGGCTCAATCCGGGCCAATTCGACCGCAGGGCTCTCCAAAAGTCGGGGCGTATAGCCTGAGGCTGTAAACGGTGAGGGAAGCGGTCAGGCTGTGCAAGGTCTGGCTATTCAGAAGTCGTTGTGGCATAAAGGGGGTCATGGTGATCTCGGTGTTTTCCCGTGGCCGGTTGAAGTTGCGCGATGTGTGGGTGCGCCCGGTGCGCGGCGTGGCGGAGCGGCGGCGTTGGGACGCGCTGATGAGGGAGTTTCACTATTTGCCGTACAAGGGATTGTTCGGTCAGTCGCTGCGTCACGTGGCGGTATGCGGCGGGAGCCGGGTTGCGCTGCTGGGCTGGACGGCGGGCGCGTTCAAGGTCGGGGTTCGGGACGAGTGGCTGGGTTGGCCGCCGGAGCGGCAGTTTCGGCGGCTGAAGCTGATCGCGAACAACAGCCGTTTCGCGTTGCTGGTGGGCAAGGGGGAGGTACGCAACCTGGCCTCTCGGGTGCTGGGTCTGAGTCTGCGCCGGCTGTCGGGGGACATGCGCGCGATGCACGGTTTCCCGGTGCTGTTGGCGGAGACGTTCGTGGACCCGTCGCGGTTTTCGGGGGTTTGCTACCGGGCGTCGAACTGGCGGATGCTGGGCCTGACGCGCGGTTATTCGCGGGTGTACGGCAGCCCGGCGCGGTGGCGCGAGCACGGCCAGCCCAAGGAGGTTTACGTGTACGAGCTTGAAGCCGGCGCCCGCGAGGCGCTACGCGATGGGCGCGAGCCCGTGGAGGTGCGCGAGGCGCCGATGCCGGCGGGGCAATTGCGCAGTCTTCACGACTTTCTCGGGGAGATGGAGGATTTTCGCAAACGGCGCGGGCAGCGCTACAGCTTGGCGAGCTACCTGACGATCATGATCGCGGCGCGCCTGGCCGGGTATCGCGGCGTGAGCGCGTTCGGGGAGTTCGCCGCCCGGCTCGACGAGGCGCAGCGCCGTGCGGTGGGCGGGTTCTTCAGCCCGACGCGCCAGTGCTACACAGTGCCCGCTGCCTCGACCTTCCATTACATCCTCTCGAAGCTGCCGCCGGACACTCTGGATCGGGCGCTGCGCGCCTGGAGCGCCCAGCATGCCGGGCTTGCGCCGGTGGCCATGGACGGCAAGGACGTGCGCGGCGCCTCCAGGCGGACCGAGGGCGAACGCCAGATGATGGTGGCCGCGGTGGAGCACGGCAGCGGCCTGGTGCTCGGGCAGGTGCGCATCGGCGCCAAAAGCAACGAGATCCCGGCGGTGCGCGAACTGGCGCGGCAACTGGACCTCGCCGGGCGCGTCGTCACGCTCGACGCCATCCACGCCCAACACGACACGGCGCGCTGCTTGGTGGAGGAGTGCAAGGCCGACTACGCGATCACCGCCGTGAAGGGCAACCAGCCGAGCATTCGCGAGGACCTGGCGGACATCGACTGGAGCCAGGCGCGCTGGAGCGCCGAGGCGCTGCACAAGGCCCATGGGCGGCTGGAGACCCGCCGCTGCGCGGCCTTCGACCTCACGCCCGCCAAGTGGGACGGGCGGTGCGATCTGCCCGCACGCCGTCAGGCGCTGCGCGTGCAGCGCGAGCGCGTCGTGGTCAAGACCGGGGAAAGCACCCGCGAGATCGCCTACGGGCTCACCTCGCTCGGCGTCGAGGAGGCCGGACCCGACGAACTGTTGAACATCGTGCGCCGCCACTGGGAAGTGGAGAACCGGGTTCACTACGTGCGCGACTTCAGCTACGACGAGGACCGCTGCCGCGCCGCGGCCGGGCATCTGCCGCAAAACCTGGCGGCGCTCAGCAACGCCGCGATCTCCATCGTGCGCGCGATCGGCCACTTCGACTACATCCCCCAGGCAAACCGCCACTACGCCGCACGCCCGCAGGATGCGCTCGACGCCATCCTGACCCCCGCGCCGCCCTGACCGGGCACCCCGCGGACCCCCGACGGCGCACCGCCCGGCCGCGCCGCGGCATCCCCGTGCGCGCCGCGCCTACTCAGCGCCCAGGCACCAACCCATACCCCCGAGCAAACCCGCTCAACGCCTCCCCACCGCCCTGGACCGACCGGCGACCCCTCCGCTACAGCCACACATCCCCGTCGGACCCATCGCTCAGCCTCACCGGAACCAACCGGACCGGGACTTTTGGATAGGCCTGAATTCGACCGCCAGGACCATCCCGCGGAGAGGGGTGACGGGCATAATGAGAATTGCTGCGTAGCAACGGCACGGGTCATGCCGGGAGAGTGTCGAGCAGGCTGGCGGAGTGGCGGCGCATCCACGTGCACCCGGTGCTATATTTGGCGTTCGGTCGAGCATGTCGGCGGCGGGTTTCCGAACGGGGTTTGAGATGAGTATGATCGATAGCGGCATTGCCCGTTCAGGTACGTCGGGTGGCCACGAGCCGTTGTGTCCGGGATTGACTCCTGCAGGATTGCGGCGCCTGGTCGCGGCAGCCATATGCCTGAGCGCGGCGTTTGGTGCTGCGGTTTCCGCGCATGCCCAGGTGCGCGTCGTGGCCTCAATCAAGCCGGTGCATTCGCTGGTTTCCGCCGTAATGGACGGGGCGGGCGAGCCGGAACTCATCATCCAGGGCGCAACATCCCCGCATACGTTCAGCCTGCGTCCGTCCGACGCGCGCAACATCCAGAACGCGGACGTCATCTTCATGATCGGGGATGCGCTGGAGACCTCGCTTGCCGGCTCCATCGACACGCTGGGCCGCGATGCCCGCGTGATCAGGCTGGCCGACACCGAGGGCCTGATACGCCTGCCGCTGCGTGAGGGCGCGACATTCGAAGATCACGACCACGACCATGACCACGAAGAAGAGGGCGACCACGGGGAGCATGAGGAAGAAGCGTTCGACATGCACATCTGGCTGGACCCGGTCAATGCCCGGACCATGGTGCGCGCCATCGCCAATACGCTGTCCACGGCGGATGCCGACAACGCGGCCACGTATGCGGCGAACGCCGAGATTGTTACGGGCCGGCTGGACGAATTACTGGATCAGATCAACGCGGGCGTCGACCCGGTACGGGGCCGGGCGTTCATCGTCTTTCACGATGCCTACCATTATTTCGAGGATCGCTTCGAGTTGGTCGCCGCCGGGTCGGCTTCGGTTTCACCGGACCGGCCACCCGGCGCCCGTCGAATCACGGAATTGCGCGAGCGGGTGAGCGACCTCGGGGTCGTCTGCATTCTGGCCGAGCCCCAGTTCGACCCGCGGCTGGCCAACGTCATCATTGAAGGCACGTCCGCTCGGCTGGGCACGGTGGACCCGCTGGGCGCGGTGCTCGACAGCGGGCCGGACATGTACTTCATGCTGATGCAGGAAATGGCCGCCTCGTTCACGGATTGCCTGTCGGAAGCCTAGTTCGCGAATATCCGGCTCCGAAGACCGGTTCGCGAACAACGCGCCACCGCTTCAGGACATCTCCACGCTTAACGCCATAATCGAGTCAGCGGCAAAGCCTTATTCGCCCTGATTGCCGTCGATTTGCCGTTGTCTGCGTTTTCGTACAAATCCGAAATACACGTAGGCGGCCACGAGCAACAACGTGACCAGCATGCCGAGGTTGCCGTACAAGGGCCTGACCTGAAGGCCAAGGAATAGCGAGAAGGAAAACCAGAGCCAGATCGCCAGTATCACGGCGGCGTGGCAGAGTACATTCATCCCGATCCGAACCGGTTGACTTCGCATCACAATCTCCATTCGGAGAATCAGCTCTCCTGAAATGCCACCCTTATGGAGTCGTTTACCTCGTCAAAAGTTGCGCCACCGATGGCGGCGGTTGCGATGTGCGCCAGACCGGATCGGGATTCGGTGCCAAGTTCAACGCCGCAATGACGTATGTACTGCTTTAAATTCAGTGTAGTACATAGCATTTGTGAAGTTGAAGCGAGCATTTTGAGAGCCGTATCCTCAGCCAGTTCCTGCAGGGAGTTCTCCTGAAGTCGCTCGGCCTTGAGTTCGCTGCGCTTGATTTCTTCCCTCAGACTCTTGCATTCGTCGTTCGATATTTCCGGTTGTGTGCAGCCGGTGTGTTTCATCCAGGTTCGCACGGCACGCAACGGGCGAACCACGTTGTCGGCCCACGCATCGGAATAGGCCAGGACACGTTCCCACAACGGTTCGTCCATAACGCCGCGGGTGCATCCGAACCAGCAACAGAAGAGCAACACGTTGACATCAAGCCCGTGCCGATCCTGCAATGCCAGGCAGGCATCGGCCACGCCCGGCTGTCCGTAGTTGCGCACGGAAAAGTCCCAGAACCTTTCTGGATGCTCCATGGGCCCTCCTACAGTCGCGTTCGGTTCATCTCAGGTGCTTGGGCGACGAAACCGCGACGCCAGGTTGGGATGGATATCTTCAGCTACTGAACCTGGCCTGCGACCGCCTCGCGTTTCTCGATGATTTCCCGCATCTCCTGCTGTTTTTCGCGGCTGATGGGGTACCCCAGGAGGAGTGCGATGACGATGGAGTAGGCCAGCACCGGCAGTGCCACAATCAGGTAGCGCAGGCGCTGCAATGCCTCCTCGGTGTTGTTCAGGCCAAGTTCGGGATCGAACCCGAATACGGCAAGGAACGAGAACCCGATGAAAATGGCGCCCCCGGAGGCCAGCTTGCTCGATAACTGCAGCAGCGAGTAGTACAGCCCCATGCGCTCGGAGCCGCTTTCGACGTGGTCCTGATCGCAGACGTCGGCCATCATGGTGCGCGGCAGGAACTCGTTCGCCGAGGTATTCAAGCCGACCACCAGGAACGCCGCGACGGTCAGGAGGAGGTATCCGGGCGGCAGCGCAAGGAGCACCAACGGCGCAATGGCGCCCGTCGAGACGGCAATCTGCATGGCGCGGTGCTTGTTCCATGTCTGGGCAATGCGGAGCCAAACGGGCAGGCCGAGGAGACCACCAACGATCAGGAACCCCAGTATGAAGCCGATTCGGTCTTCCAGGCCGAGGGAGTAGGAGACGAAAAACACGAACAGGCCCTGCACGAAGTAGGTGGAAAACGTCAGCAGCGCGTTGACGACGAGCAGGCGCAGCAAGGCCATGTTCTTGAATACGATCGCCGCGCCGCGCTTGAGACCCAGACGGGGACGATTGGCTGACTCGCGTTCCGGCAGGCTGAAAATGGCAAGAACCGCGGTCAGCGGTAGCAGGATGATGAGGAACCAGCCGATCGACGAGACCAGTTCCGGGTACGTGGGCGCGGCGAACCGCTCCAGGACCGCAGGCACCAGGCTCATCATGATCCCCCCGATCATGACCATGACCTGCAGCAGTCCGGTGATTCGGGAGCGCCGGTCGTAGTCCCGGGAGAGCTCAAGGGCCCAGGACGTATGGCTGATCGACCAGGCATTGAACCCTACGTAAAGCAGCGCAAGCGAAAAGAACAGGTAGAGGCCTGAAGCGGTCTCGGGTGGGTTGTAGACCATCAGTACAGCCAGCACCAGGATGGGCACGGATGCAGCCAGCCAGGGCCGCCGGCGTCCCCAGCGCGTCGTGTAGCTGTCCATCAACACGCCGCAGGTAGGGGCCACGAACATGTCGACGAGCTTGGCAAGCAGAAAGATGAGCCCCACGGTGGCCGCGTCGAGCCCCCCCTGTTCGGCGTACAGGGTCGGAAGGAAGACGAAGACGGACACCAACAGGGAGTTAAGCCCCAGGGCGGGCAGGGAAAACCCGAGCATGCGCGTGTTACTGGCGTAAATGTCGCTCATTCGAAATTCTCGCTTCTGGTCGACCAGTGGGTTGCCGCAGCCGGGTATTCCGAAGACGGACCTGAGTGTAAGAGTGCCATGGCGGCGTAACACGCCGCCCCGCTGTCGCGGAAGGAACATTGCGCGGACGTACAATCAATGAGTTGCGTATGTTCCATACAAGGGCTGGAGGCTTGCCACGGCCTGCTATACGCCAGTGGGGTTGACTGTCTCGGCGGAACTGTGCGCACGAATCTCCCGGGAAGGCGCACCGCCATCAATGTTGCTCCCCGTCGGCAGCCAGGCGCAAACCAACTCGGGATTCACCCACACGGTTCGGCACTCCGCGGGGACGAAGTACTCGACGAAGACCAGGTCCTCGTCGCCGTCGTTGATGAAATTGTGCCGTTCGAACTCGTAGTTGTACAGGGTGTCGCCCGCTCGAATCGGATGAGGCTCCTCGCTCAGAAGCGCCGTGCCGCTGCCGCTGATGATGTACTGAAAGTGTTCCGCACCTTCGTGATGATGGTTGGAAGCCCGGGTTCCCGGCGGATAGATGATCATCTCGCCCTTCACCGCCCTGGTGCCGAACAGGGTCGGCGTGACCAGGTAGATGCGTTTTCGGGCATCGTGCTCGGAGTCGAGCATGGGCTCATCCCGCCAGTTGACGCACCGAAATTCAGGACGAGCGGCCTCGAATGCGGAGTCGAAGCGTTTCGCGTCCGGCACGGCCCCATAGAGAACCGCGGCGCCCGCATCCGTGGCCAGATCACCGGAAAAGCCGGGGGGAAGAAAGACCACGTGGGAGGGATCGAGCCGATGCCGTCCTTCGCTGCCGTCGAGCACGGCGGACCCTTCCAGCAACTGAAACCAGGCCAGATCGGTGTCCTGGACTTCAATCTCCAGCCTTGAGCCGGCATCCATGGCCCAGCGATCGAGCGCGATGCAGTCGTTTTCCACGCGCTCAGGTGTAATCAGCGCGTGTCGGGTCACCCCCGGCTTCACAGTTATGGCATCGACATCATCGACATTGAAGAGGACTGGCATCTGACTTGTTCCTTTCCGGCATGGATTCGCTTCGCGAATGTACAACAATCAGGCCGGGATCGGCGAATTTCCTGTTCAATTCGGTTGGCGTAGAGCGTATACTATGCGCGCTGCAATCCGGGCGTATTCGGGTATAACAAGATTCTCGAGCAAACCGAACATCAGGACGAAGTCCATGGTGTGCGTACCCGTTCATGGTGTGCGTACCCGTTCAGCGGCAAATTGCACAACAAGCATTAGAAGATGGAGATATTCATGAACAAGGTATCTGTGAGTCGCAGACTCGGCATTCCAGTCGCCGCTGCGGTGGTGGTGGCGCTGGCCGCTCCGCCCGTCTTCGCCCAGGGTCAGCTCGAGGAAATCGTCGTGACCGCCCGCAAGCGCGAGGAGAGCCTGCAGGAAGTGCCGGTGTCGATTTCCGTCATCAATTCGGACCTGCTGGTCGAATCGGGCATCCGCGATGCCTACGACCTGTTCGAGATGACGCCCGGCATCAACTGGGAACAGGCACAGGACCGCCAGGGCAGCCGTCCGTCCGTGCGCGGAGTGCAGACCGCGGCGCAGAACCCGGTCCGCCAGAAGGTGACCTCCTTCCTCGACGGCATGCCGCTGCTCGGGCAGCAGGGGGGACTGCAGTTCGTCGGCGTCGACCGGGTCGAGGTCATGCGCGGACCGCAGAGTTCCGCCTTTGGCCGGGCGACGTTTGCCGGGGCCATCAACTACGTCTCGCGCACGCCGGGGGACGAATTCAGTGGTGACATGCGGTTGGCGACGAGCAGCCTGGGTCGCAACGAACTCCAGTTCGAGATCGGCGGCCCCATCAATGACACCTTCGGTTACACATTGGACGCGAACTTCGACGAGTTTCGAGGGGCGGACGAGTGGGTATCGAGCGACGGTTACGAGTTGGGCGGACAGAAGACGACCTACGTCACCGGGAAGCTGACTTTTGCGCCCAACGACAACTTCGACGGCTACGTCAGGTTCATTCACTCGGACATAAACGACACGCCACCCATCGAGTGGTTCCCCACGCAGACGGAAAGGAACGCCTGTTCGAACCGCATGATCGGAATGGGCAACAATTACTTTGAGGGCGAATTTGACTGTGAATTTGCCGTCCCGGCCGGCGGATATCCAAGAAACCACCAGCCCGAGCTGATCTTCGAGGAGGGTACTCCAGAGTACTACGCTGCACAGATCTACAGCGTGCTGGATCCGTCATCGCGCGTTGAGCGAAATCGCATCCAGAGCCAGCTCAACTTCAGCACGGATGGCGGCAGCACACTGGAACTTCTGGCGTTCTATTCCGAAGACGAACTTCGACGCTGGTACGACTCGGATTCCTCCGGGGCCGATCCCGTCGTGTCCTTTCCCATGGGGATGTTCATGGTGGTGGGCGTCAGTTCCATGGCCAACCCCAATATCATCGAGGAGAACTATGTCGAGGCGCGGTGGCTGTCGCCGGGCGAGGATCGGCTGCGTTGGCTTGTCGGCGCCTCGGTGTACGACTATTCGTCCCTGACCAACGTATGGTCGGTGTACGCCGGTGTGGTGCTGGAGCTTGAAGACGAAGTCAATCAAGGCAATCCGTTCGTTCCCAACCTGGTGTTGTCGGACACATCGACGAATACGGGCGTCTACGCAAACGTCACCTACGATATCTCCGATCGAACGACGGTGTCCTTCGAGGGGCGCTTCCAGCGGGATGACGTCACCAACATCGACAACATCACCGGGGCCAGCTTCAACCTGACGACCGACAGCTTCCAGCCGCGTATCGGCCTGAACCACAACCTCAACGACGAAGTCTCGGTCTACGGCCAGATTTCCAGTGGAACCAATCCGGCCGGGGTAAACCTGCCCTTTGTGGAGCAGTTGCGCATAGACTCGCTCGCCGCTGCCGCCCGGGCAGGGGCTGTCGCATTCGACGAGAAGACGTTTCTTACCTTCGATGAGGAGTCATTGACCAATTTCGAGGTTGGCGTGAAGGCGAACGCGTTGGACAACCGCCTGCAATTGGCGGCCGCGGTCTACGTCATGGAATGGGACAAGATGATCAACCCCTTCACGCTGAGTTGGGATGGAGACTGGAATGACGGTTCGTTCGATCCGAATGGAACGACTTTCAACGGCCCGTTCGTGATGGCGCGAACCTTCATCAACACCGGAACAGGGGATCTGTCCGGTATCGAAGCGGAGGCGACCTGGGCGCTTACGGACAACTGGACCGTGCGCGGCGCGGCGACACTCTCAAGCCTGGAATACAGTCAGTTCTGCGATCCTCTTTCGGTGCAGAACCTGGGGTTGCCGGCGACGCATACGGCTGCTACCGGTGCCGCGACGGCGTGCGTCGAGGTTGGCGGTAAGCGGCTGATCGAGCAGCCGGAGCAGACGCTGGCCCTTTCGCCCACGTTTCGTTCGGACCCCATCGGCACCAGCGACTGGACCTGGATGGCCCGGCTCGACATGCGCTATGAAGGCGACTGGTTCGTGGATGCATCCAACATCATGGCGGTGCCGGCGACGACCACCTTCAACGGGTCGCTGGCGTTCCGGAACGGGGATCTGACCATTCGGCTCTATGGGAGCAACCTGACCGACGATGCGACGCCGCGACGAATCGATTTCTCCAACGACAACGCCATCGCCCCGACAGGGCCCGGACGGCGGAATTTCCGGATCAGACCCAGGCTTCCCAGGGAATTGGGGGCGCAGCTCACCTACCAGTTCTGACGAGGCTTCGCCACAGACCGACGAGGGATGGCTTGCAAATGACATATGCTCATTGCCAATATTTGACTCGGCTGCAAGCGATTGGGTCGTTCCAGGAGTCTGGCTGGTATGGCCCGTCAGGTCTGGGCGAGGCCGTCGGCCGAGATCGTTGCAGCCGACAGGAAATCGGTGTCAGAACGGAAACTGCACAATCTGGAAATCGTAGCGGGTAACGGCCTGCTGCACCGGCGCCTCTTTCTGACAAGGGGCGCCGCGGCGCTGGGGGCCGGTACCCTCGGACTGCTCACGGCTGCGCGCGCGCAGGAACTGCCGCCGTGGAAGCGGATTCCGGGAGCGCCCATGACCGGCCACGGCAGCCGTGCGCGCTACGAGGATCATGTCCAGCGGCTGGTCACCTCGGCGCTCGGCACCGATGGCAGCGGCGGGTCGCGAACACCGATCGAGGCGCTGGAGGGCATGATCACGCCCAGCGGGCTGCACTTCGAGCGCCATCACAGCGGCGTTCCGGATATCGATCCCGACGCCCATCGCCTGCTCATCCACGGACTGGTGGATCGGGCGCTGTTCTTCGACATGGACGCGCTGTCCCGCTATCCGATGGTTTCGCGTATCCAGTTCATCAGGGACGGCGCGAAAACGTGCAAGGTGCCGATACCGAGCTGATGCATGGCTCGTCGATGGAGATGGGCGTGCGTAGTATTCCAGCGCTGTTGTGCGCGGGACTCGCGGCCGGCGCGATAGCCCAGGAGAGCCCGAATCTCGGAGTCCCGGCGGGTCCGGAGGAGGTCGCCGCCTGGGATATCGACATCGGACCCGATGGCGCCGGACTGCCGCCCGGCGGCGGCACGGCAGCGGAGGGGGAGGCGGTCTACGCGATTCAGTGCCTGACCTGCCACGGCCCGGAGGGAAGCGGCCAGTTGAACGACATGCTGGCGGGTGGCCACGGCTCCCTGACGGAACCGGCCCCGGCGAAGACCATCGGCAGCTTCTGGCCCTACGCGACGACGATATTCGACTACATTCGCCGCGCCATGCCGTACCTGACGCCCCGCACTCTCAGCGACTACGAGGTCTACGCGTTGACGGCCTACCTGCTGTACCTGAACGGAATCATCGCCGAGGACGAGGTGATGGACGCGCAGACACTGCCCGCAGTCGTTATGCCGAACCGCGACAACTTCATTCTGGCGTATCCGGCGCTGGAACCGCTTCCCTGAGACTCGGCAACATGCGCCAGCCGTGCTCGAAAGTCACCCTTGATCCATACGGATACGCGGCGCGTCCGTCGGTGACGCCATGACCGGGTGAAGCCGGATCCCCAGCGCCTGCATCACCTTCAGCACGGTGGTAAAACGCGGGTTGCCGCTGCTTGACAGCGCCTTGTAGAGGCTTTCCCTACCCAACCCGGTCCGGGCGGCCAGCGCCTTCATGCCCGTGGACCGCGCCACGTCGCCAAGCGCAGCTGTAACGAGGTTTGGGTCTCCATCCTCGAACGCCGCCTCAAGATAGGCGATGACATCCTCAGGCTCGTCCAGGAGGTCGGTGGCGTTCCATTCGCGAATCCGTGCATCGGCCAAAGTTGGCATATCAGCCTCCGTTGCTCATCAATTCCCGCGCCAGTTCGTGAGCACGTCGAATGTCCTGGCCCTGGGTTCTCTTGTCGCCGCCAATAAGAAGCACCGCCGAGTGGCTACCCGAAACCATGACGTAAACACGATAGCCGGGTCCGTAGTCGATGCGCAGCTCCGACACGCCATTTCCAACCGGTCGAACATCGCCAAGGCTCCCCAACGACAGGCGCCTGATGCGAATCCCGATACGAGCTCTTGCCTTTCTGTCACGAAGCTTCCTTAGCCACTTCTCGAATACCTTGGTTTGGCGTATTCGCATACACCGCGCATAGTATCCCTTGGGATACACTGGAGCAAACGCTGATGGCGTTCTGGTGCGCGTGCATGCCGCCTGAAATTGAGAAGCACCTGTCCGGCATCGAGCAATTCTTGGGATCCCTACAGCGTGCCGTTGTTCTTTGCGGCGAGCGAAACGCACCGCACCAGTCAATTGCGGTTGATCAATCCGGGTATCGAACCAGCCAGTATTCGCATACAAGCTTGGGACGACGCGGGAGAGTCGGCTCCGGACGGCGTCGTGCGCCTTTCGTTGGCGGGCGGTGCGACGCACACGGTGGACGCTGGCGAACTGGAGGAAGGAAGCGGCGCCCTCGATGGCGATTTCGGTCGCGGAGAAGGCAACTGGAGGTTGCTGGTTCATGCCGTAATCGGTTTGCCACGACAGCCGGATGCAGCCGACAAATTCGAATTGCTCGATGAAATTCGGGCTCTGTGGAACGCGGAGGCTGATGCCGACGAGTTCTACCACGGCATTTACGCAAGTCCTTGGCCAGGTACTGCAAATTGGGATGGTAGAGGCGGCGGTGTTGCAAGCCGGCCGGGTCGGGATGGCGTCAGCGCGCACGCCGTTACCGGAGGTGCCCGCCCGCCGGGTCGTCATCCTCGATCCGCAGGGCACGGAAGTGTTGCGCGAAGCGCTTTCCTTGCCGGAATAGGTGCCTATCCCCGGCAGTCGCGAGAGCGACCGAGCGGATAATCAGTCCGCATTCTTGGCATACCGGGTTAGTTTCCAATCGCTTCAGCGTCGATGTCGCTCACCTCCGTTTCGCGAATTTTCCGACCGCGTATTCTGCGATTCGCGTGTTTTCGATGAGCAGACTCATTGTCGAAAGGGTGAAAACCTTTCCGTCGGTTGCCTGCAAGAGGTGCCGCATATCTTCGCGTAGTACCTTGAAGCCGCGCCCCGCAATACAAGCAATCACATCGTAGTCCTTGCCCGCTTCGTCGCGCAGTGTTCTCAACCGCTGAACTCGGGCCACCTTATCGCGTGCCGTGCCGTCATCTTCGGTCAGCTTGGCCTCGATTACCGCTACGGGCGTGAATTCGTCAGGGATGATGAAATCCGGTGCCTGGTCGAAGCCGGGAATGCGCTCCGCACGCTTGGTGTCTCGGTAACTGATCCTGGCATCGATTAGCACTCCTTCAACGGCATTCTCGACAACACTGCCAACAAGTTCGCTTACAGAGTCGCGGTGGGTAGCGAACGGCCGTCCCAGAAGGCGTTCATAGAGCAGAACCGGGTAGGGCGCGCCGAGACCGGCGACGGATTGCAGGCTGGGTTGGCCGTACTTCGTGTCCGACTTGTCAAGCCGGTGTATAGCGTCGGGCGTCACCGGCCCGGCCCCTCTGTGGACGAGATCCACACCCACAAGAATCATGGCGTCGATTCGGCGATCATGAAGAGTGGACCAGGAGAAACTGAAACGCACTCTTCCAAATCAAGGCGGTCAAGCAAGCGGTCGGGGTCGGGAAGTCGCTCTACGGCTTGGGAAAAAATGTCCAGCTTGCTCTCGGTTGGCGAACTGGAGTCCCAATCTTGCCGAAGATTCCAAATCGCCATTCGGGTCAGATGACCAAACGCGATGCATCGCGTGTCGCCTACTGTCGGTTTACGGCCCGACGCAGCAATCTGTTTCAAGTCTTCCGAAATGATCGCAGCCAATTCGTCGGAGGTGGAAAATAGCCACTGGCGCAGCGCCTTGCCTTGATCGCGACATACAAAAACCGTGTCGATGATGGATGATGAAGTACCGTGAATATGAATTGACCCGCCCATTTCGGCCGGACAAGGGAGTGAAGCCGAACAAGTCAGATCGGCATCCAATATGGCTACACCCACCGCAAAATAGGCTTCCAGCTTGTTGTGGTGATAAGTAAAGGCGAGTGGAGCGCCAGGCTTCAATGCGTTCGCCATACGGCGATAGATGCGCGAAAGCCCATCTGTAAACTGGGGTAAGCCCCTCGACAATGTCACGTTGCCGGTCAATTCTTCAGGCGTGCGTGTGGATGTTCGCCAGAATCCTTCGGCTTCCTTACCGACCAACCCTCGAAGCCAGACGTAACAGAAATCCATGAGTTCACCGTACTGGACGTTTCCGAAGTAGGGTGGATCGGTGAAGACAGCATCCAGGCTGTTTGGCTGAAGTTCCACCGTAGCCGCATCAGCGCAATGGATAGCTACGTTTCGCTTTTCGCAGCCTTCGAAAGTTTCCCCGATCCACTCCTCCTTTATCGGGATGCGCACGTTTCTCGATCCCATGCGCGTCATTTCAAAAGGCGCGTCGCAGTATTCCTTGGCCTTGGCGTACTTGTCGATGATGTTCGTCCAGCCGCCCGAGCCCACATTGGCGCCATTTACGTTCGTAATGCCAAGAAGGTTGGATTCGCACGCGATCAGGCCGACCGGAAACCCGTGGACAGAAAAGATGTCAAGCGACTTGAGTGAGCGGGTATCGTAGCGGCACAACATGTTCTGGTACCGAAGAAGATCCGACAAATTTGTCGCGAGCGCATTTCTGATTCTCCTGTCTGCTACATCGTGAATCAGTCGGCAACTCTGTTCCAGGCCCAGGAGTTGCCGGTCGTTGAACATCTGCCGATAGTAGCGGTAGCCCCACCGGTGAAGCCGGTTGGTTTCATCGCCGGCCGGGATTTCCCGGTCCGGGACAAACTGCGGACGTGACCGACGCAACAGCTCGGTCGCCGCATGCGCGCATGCCAGGTCCTTGTCATCCGGCTTCTTGAAAAAACGGCCCCGATGTTCCGTCTTGCGAATCGGGTTGAAATATTCGATCGCGAAGAGGCGGTGTGCGAGCGGCTTGTCCTCTCCACGAGAATAGCGGTTGACATGATTGCAGCGCGGACAGGCGCAGGAGCCTCGCCGCGCCGGTCCCTTGAGCCTCAAGGCGGCGCTGCAGCGGTGGCACTCGCCGGGATTCTTCCGGTTCTCGGCTTCATTGAGTTCGCCGCACTCCGGGCATACCAATACGTTTATTGGATGGCGTGAATTTTCGGCCAACAAGTAGCCGGGGAACAGGTCGATATTTTCTCCGCAAGATTCGCAGTCGATCCCCTTCACCCAAAGGAAATACTTCACCGGCAGGTCGGTATCTCCGTAGTGCGCACAGTCGGTCCGGTAGAGTTCTCCGATGCGTGACCGAAGTGCGCTTAGCAAGGTCGCGGCATCGCGCCGATAGACTTGAACGTCGAGATGCTCGATTTCCTCACGGACGATCCAGGCGGCCATTGGATTGATGTCGAATCCCACGACGTCGCAGCCAATGCGGTTGGCTTCAATAAGCGGTGTGCCGCCTCCCATGAATGGATCGGCTACCTTGCGTGCCGGGAAGTCGTGAGCGCCATAGTACATATCCTCAAGCGCGCCATCGCCGAATTCGGCGAGTGCGAGCGCTCGGAACAGACTGCCGGGACGGCGCGCGAACCACTTGTGTACCGCGATGATCGGCCGGTAGTTCTGCTGTATCTGTTTCTCGCGAAGTGCGAGAGTCGACACGAACGGCACATCGAATTTCGTTTCAATCGCCATCGACAGGTCTCAATGCTTTGGCTGGAACCGTTTGCAAGGCTTTCAGCCCGCTCCCTCTTCCATCGACCATATAGCCTCTCAACGCGATTTCATACCGTGTCAATCTGCGCAAATTGGCGAAAAATGCCGTCGGATCAGCCGCCCATGCCCGCCGGGGCACCGAAAGTGCGGCCCGGACCGAAGACTTCAATGGTCATCGAGTCCATGATCGCTTCGTAGTGATGCTCGACATAGGCTGGGAATACCACGAGTTCACCCGCACCCAGTTCCACCTCGTTGCTACCGCTGAACACGCGGATTCGGCCCTCTACCACGTAGACCATTTCCTCGTCGGGGTGGTTGTGGTGAGTGGTGGACGTCCCGGCGGTGACTTCGGCCCGGAGCATCCGAATGGTCGCGGCGGAGACGAAATGGGCCGAAAAGCCCTCCCTGCCGCGGGGCTCCAACTCGTTGAAATTGTAGAGTGCCATCTCCGGTTCCATGAGCGGTTGCTGCGATATGCTCTGGTGAGCGAATGCAGCCATTACCGCGGCGAATCCTGTTGCGATGTATCTGTTCATGTTGTCTGCCTGTCTTTGGAATTGTCTTGGCGGTTTCTTGCCGGGTATTCCCGGTCGTTGGGGACGCAGTCGACGCGTTCGATCATTTCATGGCAATCGCCATGGGTCACCATAACCCGCCATTGTGCGGTCAGCTATTGCGGGCCGACGAAGTGTGCCGGGTGATGCGTTCCACCAGGTGCGGCGATTCCGTGTGCACCATGCCCATGGGCTTTCTGGTGAACCAGAACTTCTCGTTGTCCTACCTGCCAAGCCCAAACCAGGGCCTCATGCGGATGCCCAGCACGCTTCCCGCGAAGGCGGCGACGAGCCAGAGCCAGCCATGCAGACTGGACGAAGCCACTCCGCTGAAGAACGCACCGATATTGCACCCGTAGGCGATCCGGGCGCCATAGCCCAGCAACAGCCCGCCGATCAGCGCGGCGGCGAGTGAACGCGACGGGATCCGCCAGACGGGAGCGAACCGTCCGGCGAGTCCGGCTGCCGTCAGCGCGCCGAGGATGATCCCCATGTTCATGACGGAGGTGATGTCGCTGAAAACGCTCGCCTGAAGCGCCGTGGATCCTTGCCAGTAGGGCCAGGAGGCGACATCGACACCTGTCGCCGCCAGCGCCTTCGATCCCCAGAGCGCGAATCCGGACGTGATGCCCCACGGGCGCCCCGCCAGCACCAGCGTGGCGACGTTGACCGCGGCCAGTCCGAGCGCGCCGGCGATCAGCGGCCAGGGTCCCTGCAGCCATTCGGCACGCGATGGCGAAGCGCTCACAGGCGCGACATCGCCGTGACGGCGGCGCTCGATCCGGACCGACACCACCCAGACCGCCGCGAGCAGGGCCAGTGTCATCGCCAGCGCCCCCGGCGTACCGAATAGCCCCTGAAACGAGACAGGGCCGGCGCTCGGCGCCCCAGCGTCCCAGCCCGGCCGGTGAAAGGCGCCGAGAACGGAGCCAGCGATGAATGCGGCCAGGGTGGCCATCATGCGGATGCTGCCGCCACCCACGGTGAACAGCGTTCCCGACGCACAGCCGCCGCCCAACTGCATGCCGATGCCGAACAGGAGCGCGCCCGCGGCCACCGACAGGCTCAATGGGCGAACGTTGCCCCGCAGTTCCATGCCCCAGAGCTGACCGTCGGCGATCAGCGGCAGGAACACCAGCGCCGTGGCCGCCAGCATCAGCAATTGCGCCCGCAACCCCGCGGAGCGTCCGGTCTGGATGACACGGCGCCAGGCGGAAGTAAAGCCGAAGGCCGCATGGTACAGGGCAACTCCGGCGCCGAAACCGACCACGAACAGCGCGCCCTGGCGCCATCCGAAACTCTGGGCGAGGAAGACGGCAAGCACGATGCCGCCGATCACGCCAATGCCGACCGGCCCCCGGTTCATGGGCAGCAAGCCGGCGGGCGATCCACCGGTCAAAATGACGGATGCATTCATGGGAAGGGCAAGCATACCCTAACAGCCCGTGGCAAAAGTCCCGCGGCATTCGACCGACGATTCATCCCGGCTGACTGCGTTGCTCGTCGGTCGAATATTCCCGATATTCTCCCTCCTCGCGCCTTGCCAGCCGGGCGACTCGTCGGTCTCGGTGCTCGCGGGACTTTTGCCACGGACTGCTAGCCGGCACGCAACGCAGCGGGTGTCATCGATATCGCGCACGCCTTGATGCAGGCTGGCTTCCACGGTGCGCACCTTCGGGCCAGACCATGGCTACAACGGCACGCTTGCGACAATTCGTTCGTGCGCTGACGGAGCTACCGGGTAAACTCGAAACACTCAAGCGTCGGCATCCATGGACGGTTGATCGCGTTTTTGGGTTAAGCTCGGCATCGAGAACTTCCGATGAAAAAGAAAACGGAAGGAGAACAATGAATCCAAGAATCGCTCTCGTTCTGACCATGCTGTCCCTGGTACTGCCTTCGGCAAACGCTCAGACTTGGATACCACCTGCGGAAGAGGATCGTTGTCCGTCCAGGTGGGGGGCGGGCGATGAGCGCGGCTCGGCAAACCACATGGGCCCGTCCACCGTGCTGCGGGCCACGCGCCTGATCAACAGCGGCGAAGTCGTCGAACTTGGCCACGTCCTGCATGAGTCCATCCCGCTGGGCAATCGCCACTTCGACCTCTATCTCAAGCCGACCGGGATGAATCCCCAGAGCAACCGCAGGGGCTCCAACGAGGAGATCGTTGTCACCGAACTGGGCCAGGTGGGCACGCAGTTCGACGGCTTCAGTCACCAGACCATCGGCGACACCCTCTACAACTGCTTCCGCGTCAGCGAGACCCTGACACGGTCGGGATTCACAAGTCTCGGCATCGAGAATGTCGGCATGCTCATGACCCGGGGCGTATTGCTGGACATCGCCAGGCTCAAGGGCGTCGACATGCTTGCCGAGGATTACGAGATCACGACGGACGATTTGCAGCAGGCGCTGGCCGAAGCGGACCTGACACTGGAGCCCGGCGACGCGGTGATCATCAACACCGGTTGGGGAGGGCTCTGGGAAACCGACGTGCCGCGATTCCTCGGACGAGCGCCGGGTATAGGCATTGCTGCCGCGGAATGGCTCGTGACCCAGGACCCGATGCTCGTGGGCGCCGACAACCAACCGGTGGAGATCCAGCCCAATCCGGATTCCGAAATCTCGCTGCCCGTGCACCAGATCATGCTGGTGGTCAACGGGATCCACCTGCTTGAAAGGATGAAGCTCGATGAGCTTGCGGCGCGCGAAGTCCATGAGTTCGCGTTCGTCGTGCAGCCGCTGAAGATACGGGGCGCGACGGGATCGACGGTCGCACCCGCCGCGATTTTCTGATGAAATTCCGGCGTGCGTCCCGCCACGGACGGCGTGAGACTCCCGCCGCGAATCTTCAGTCGATGGCGAAGCAGTAGAACAACCCCGCGCCGCCCCAACTGACCAGGTCCTCCTGGCTGCAGCCGGTCGTCGTGCCGGCGGAATTCCATGACTGGTTGCCACCGCCGATCCGGTCTGAATGGCCGAACTGGGCCGCACCCTCGCCGTTGCTCGTCCAGTTGTTGCACGTGCGGTCTTCCCCGGGCGGGAAGGCGCGGCCGTCAGTCTGGGAGCCGGTCAAAATCGCGTGCAGGGTTGGCAGCGGGTCGCCGATGCCGTTGACGAACTCACCGTGTTCGGTGAGCGCGAATTCCTTGGACATGTTGCTGCCGCGCTGGGCCTCCAGCAGCGTATCGCCGTGGATCTGCGACTTGATGAGGGGGCGGTTGAGACGTCTCTGCAGGTAATCGAGTATTCGGGCCTTGGAGTGGTACCAGGGGCCCTCGCCGATTCGGTCGCGGGCATTCACCGCCGGCTGGCCGGGACGTTCCTGAGTGCTCAGGTAGGCGCGCCAGGTCTTGTGCCCCTGACCCACTGCCGCGGCAAGCGACTGGCAGTGGGCGTCGGCGCCTTCCAGCCCGCCCAGGTTGCCGCCATCGCCGATGGGTTCGCTGGTGACGAAAAAGGTCATCAGGCTGGATGGAATGTCGTCCGTCTCCGGAAGCCCCGGGCCGTCGGCTCCCTGGGCGAACGCAATTCCACCAGCTAAAAGGCTGGCCATGAGGGCAATCAGCAGTCGTTCAAACATTTTATTCATGAGCTTCCCGGTTGATGGGCCAGACCTTTGGAGCGTGGCCGAGTGCATCAGGGCGTGCCGTCGATGGCAAAGCAGTAGAACATGCCGACCCCATGGGTCATCGCCAGGGCGGACTGACTGCATCCGCGGGTACCGTGGGATGAGTTCCAGGAGCCATCGCCGCCGCCGTTGCGGTCGGGGAAACCAATCTGGGCGTTCGGCTTGTCCGGGAAGGCGCCCATGCGTCTGCCCTCCGTTTCGAAGTCCGGGTCCTCGTTGCTCGTCCAGTTGTTGCAGGTGTAGTCCATTTCAGACGGGTAGGCGGTTCCGCCGGGCGTGGAGCCGGTCAGCATTTCATGACGATTGCTGTAGGGGGTCGTCTTGACGTATTCCCAAACGTTGTCGCGCGGATGCGGATAGTCGTTCAGGCCCGGCACGATCTGGCCCTTCTCCGTCAGGCCCGTGCGCTTGTGAAGGTTGTTGCCGAGTCGCGCCAGTTCGATCGTGTCGCCATGCAAATGTTCCACGCTGCTGGCGATCGTTATGCCGTCGTAGTTGTACCAGGGACCCGTGCCGATGCGGTCGCGTGCGTTGACGGCGGGTTCGCCGGGGCGATCCTGTGTGCTGAGGTAGGCGCGCCAGGTGCGGTCGCCCGCGCCGACTTCATCGGCGAGCATCTGACAGTGCGCGTCCGCGCCCGCAAGCCCCCCGAGGTTGCCGCCGTCGCCGATGGGGCGGCTGGTGACGAAAAACGTCATGGGCGTGCCGCCGGGCATGCCGTGCTGGGCCAGGGAAACTGAAGTATCAAGTGCCGACAAGGTCAGGATCGCGGCGAGAATGGTGTATTTCTTCATTTGCGCCTCCACGTGATCGCACTCGAAATCATAGCTGAGTGCAAGGAGCAATCCAAAGGCATGGGCGGTGCGCCAGCAATTCTCATTATGCCCGTCACCCCTCGCCGCGGGACGGACCAGCGGTCGATTTGGCCCGGATTGAGCCGGAAAAGGAGGCCGTCATGTGCCTGAAAGTGAAGTCAGGCGCCAAAATGAGAATTGCTGGCGGTGCGCGCCAGGTACATGCCGGACCAGGGGAATTCGGTGAAGGCCGGTTACTCCCAAGGCAGCGTTTCCCGGGTCAACGGTGCACCGGTATCGGTGGCGCATACAAGCAATTCGGCGGCCGCATCGACCCGGACAACCGCCAGCAGGCTAACCTCCGATTCACCAATGGTCGCGGCACGAACGACCTCACCCACCGAGTCGCCGCCTGTGTCCAGGAGGGCGGCGCCAATAGCGGGCGTTTGCCGCAACGAACCGCTGAAATGGAACACCCGGCGCTTGACGGCCCCCAGGTTTTGCGTGCGGGCGACAATCTCCTGACCGGGATAGCAGCCCTTGTCGAACGACACGGCCCCCAGGCGGTCCAGGTTGAGCATGTGCGCCGTATAGCGGCCGGCCACTCCCGGGACCAGGTTCACGAGCCCCAGCAGGATTTCCTCGGCGGCCGCGGATTCGGCAGACCCTTTCTTGAATGCGTTCTCAGTGGTCCGCATTCCACCGCGCGGCGCGAGCACGTAGGCAATCCGCGGGCCTATTCGGATTATGCGGGTTCCGTCCTCGTCGGTCGCGGTGTCGCCAGGTTGGTGTCCCGGTTCGGGAAACGGCGGCGCGGTCAAGGATCGGGTGCTTCCGACCACCGCCGCGACGTCCCAGTCCTCCGCGGCATTGCGCAGACGGACGTCGTCACGCAGTACGAACAACTTCATGCGTGTGATCAGACCTTCGGTATCGGCCCCCTTTGTCAGCAACAGCCAGTGCTGGCCGGTCCACAGAACCCATGTCAGCGCCAGAACCCGGCCCCTGGCGTCATGCCAGGCAGCCAGCGTCGCCCGCGTCGGGAATCCCGTTTCCACGTTGCGGCTGAGTTGCGCGTTCAGAAACGCCTCCGCATCGGCGCCGGTAACTTCGATCGCGCTCATGTCGGTGAGTGGGCAGAGGGCTGGTTCAAAGCGCTCTGGCAAGGCGGTTTTCGTCTGCATCGTCATGATGTGCCGTTTTAGCAGCCAGCGCCTGCCAAAGCTACCCGAATTTGCGCTGCGGCCCCGTGGCGACGCCAATCAAGGCGGCCGGCGCACTTGAACCGGCGCGATTCGCGTTGCTTGCCGCGAATCTCGCTGTTTTGCGGAGAATCGCGCCTTTCCGCGGGCAGATGGGTGCGAGATATTCGTGTTAATCTTTCGAACCATGGCGAGGCCGTTCATGAACAAGGAAATGTATACCATCATCGGCGTGGGGGTCATGCTGGCGGCCATCATGCTGACCTCGCAGGGGGCGATGCGCGCCGACATGCGGTCGGAACATGCCGCGCTCCGCGCCGAGATTGCATCGCTTCGTGCTGATATACAGGAAGTGGACGTGTCGCTCCGCGCCGAGATTGCATCGCTTCGTACCGATGTACAGGAAGTGGACGTGTCGCTTCGCGCCGAGATTGCATCGCTTCGTACTGAGGTACAGGAAGCGGACGTGTTGCTTCGCGCTGAAATTAGGGAAGTGGGCGTGTCGCTCCGTGCTGAAATCAGGGAAGTGGAAGCGTCACTCCGAGCCGAGATGCGCGCAGGGCATGCGTCGCTGCGTTCTGAGTTTCAGTCAGAACTCACCGCGCTCAGATCGGATATGAGGGAAGACTTTGCCGCCGTACGCGCCGACATCGTGGACCTGGGGGAGCGGGTGACCCGCATCGAGGTTATGCTCGACATCCCGACCACCGAACAGGTTACCGCGGAACAATAGTTCGCCGCCGAGCGATGCCCGCCGAAGACCGGCGCCTCGGCGGGCGCGACAGTCTTCCGACCGTCTCGGCGCGCGCGCCGGACATCGATAACGAATGCAGGCCAGGCTCATTTCTGGCAGACTACGCTCCGCGCGGAATACAAACCCATTGCATCGATTCGCGCTCGCCAACCTGACGACTAGCACGGACAGCCGAACTATGGACAGGGTCGAACGGCCGTTGTCGCCGCATTTGCAGGTCCATCGACTGGAGATCACCAGCGGGCTGTCGATCCTGCACCGAGGTACCGGCGTCGTGCTGTCCGCGGGTCTGTTGTTGCTGGCCTGGTGGTTGATGTCCGTAGCCGGCGGTCCTGCGGCATACGCCGAGGCCTCCGCCTTGCTCGGCAGCGTCTGGGCGAAGATCTTCTACACCGGCTGGGCTTTCTGCTTCTTCTATCACCTGGCCAACGGCATCCGGCATCTGCTCTGGGACATGCTGATCGGCCTTGAGCCCGACCAGTACCGGGTGAGCGGGTGGGCGGTCATTCTGTTTTCCGTTGTGGTCACGGCGGCCTATTCGCTGTTGGTCATTTTCTGATGAGGCCGCGACGATGAGGCTTGTCAGTCCCCTCAATCGGGTTCTGGGATTGGGTTCCGCAAAGACGGGCGTGGAGCACTGGTGGGCGCAGCGCCTGACCGCCGTGGCGTTGATTCCACTCGGACTCTGGTTCGCCATGGCGCTGGCCGGACCGGACGAGTTGAATTACGCGTCCGTGGTCGCCCTCATCCAGGTGCCGTTCAACAGCGTGATGTTGATACTGGCGTTGTTCGCCCTGAGTTATCACTCCCACCTGGGCGTGCAGATGGTCATCGAGGACTACGTGCATACCCCCGCCGTCAAGGTCTTCTCGCTGGTGGCGGCGTTCTTCGCGCATATCGCCGTGGCGGTCGCCGGCATCTTCGCGGTTCTCAAGGTCGCGTTCGGGGACGCGCCATGACCCGGGAATACGAATTCATCGACCACAGTTGCGATGTGGTCGTGGTCGGCGCGGGCGGCGCCGGACTGCGCGCCACCATGGGTGTGGCCGAGCGGGGGCTTTCCACCGCCTGCATCACCAAGGTCTTTCCGACCCGCAGCCATACCGTCGCGGCACAGGGCGGCATCAGCGCCGCGCTGGGCAACATGGGGCAGGATGACTGGCGCTGGCACATGTACGACACCGTCAAGGGGTCGGACTGGCTGGGCGACCAGGACGCCATCGAATACATGTGCAAGGAGGCGCCCGCGTCGGTGGTCGAGCTGGAACACTACGGCGTGCCGTTTTCCCGCACCGATGACGGTCGCATCTATCAGCGCGCGTTCGGGGGGATGACGACCCACTACGGCGAAGGCATCGCGCAGCGCACCTGCGCGGCCGCGGACCGGACCGGGCATGCCATGCTGCACGCTCTCTACCAGCAATCCCTGAAATACGACGCCGAGTTCTTTATCGAGTTCTTTGCGGTGGACCTGATCATGGAAGACGGCGTCTGCCGCGGCGTGGTCGCCATCGACCTCGCCGAAGGCCGCTTGCACCGCTTCCGCTGCAAGATGGTCATCCTCGCCACGGGCGGCTACGGCCGCGCGTACTTTTCGTGTACCTCCGCGCACATCTGCACGGGCGACGGCAACGCCATGGCGCAGCGCGCCGGGCTGCCGCTGCAGGATATGGAGTTCGTCCAGTTCCACCCCACGGGCGTTTACGGCGCCGGCATGCTGATTTCCGAAGGCGTGCGCGGCGAGGGCGGTTTCCTGCTCAACTCCGAGGGGGAACGGTTCATGGAGCGCTACGCCCCCAACGCCAGGGACCTGGCGTCGAGGGACGTGGTCAGCCGGTCGATCACCATCGAGGTTCGCGAAGGGCGCGGTATCGGCCCCGAGAAGGACTACGTGCACCTGCACCTGGACCACCTGGACCCCGGCGTCATAGCCGAGCGCCTGCCCGGCATCGCCGAAACGGCCCGGATCTTCGCCAACGTGGACGTGACCAGGGAGCCGGTCCCCGTGCAGCCCACCGTGCACTACAACATGGGCGGCATACCCACCAATTTCCGCGGCGAGGCCCTGACCACGGACGATGCTGGCGACGAAGTGGCGGTTCCCGGGCTCATGTCGGTGGGCGAGGCGGCGTGCGTCTCCGTGCACGGCGCCAACCGGCTGGGGTCCAACTCGCTCATCGACCTGGTCGTCTTCGGTCGCGCCGCCGCGGAGCGTTGCGGCGAACTGATCGCCCCGGGTGGCCGCGTCGCGCCGCTGCGCAAGGATGCCGGCGAGGAAACCGTGGCAAAGATCGACCGGTTGCGCCATGCCGACGGCGAGCATCCCACGGCGCAGATACGGCGGCGGATGCAGCGCGTGATGCAGGAACACGCCGCGGTCTTCCGCACCGGCGAAACGCTGCAGGAGGGCATCGAAAAGCTGAAACCCATCTTCGACTCGTTCCAGGACGTTTCGGTGGCCGACCGCTCCCTGGTCTGGAATACGGACCTGATCGAGACGATGGAACTGGAGAACCTGCTGCTTCAGGCAATTGCAACCATCGAGTCGGCGGCCTACAGGACCGAGAGCCGGGGCGCGCAGGCGCGGGAGGACTATCCGGACCGGGACGACGAGAACTGGTTGAAGCACACACTGGTCTGGGTCGATGACAGTGGCGGCGTGCGCTTTGGCGATCGCCCGGTACAGTTGCAAACGCTGACCGAAGACGTTGAAACCGTCGCGCTCAAGGCCAGGACCTATTGAGCGGAACATGATCGAGGGGTTTGCCCGCAATGGCACAGTTCAGGCTACCAGTTAACTCCCGGGTCAAGCCCGGCAAGACGCATCCGGCCGAGAGCGGCGCGGGCAACCCGCGCACGTTCAAGGTCTACCGCTACGATCCGGATGGCGGCGGACCGCCGAAACTTGATACCTACGAGATCGACATGGATGCCTGCGGGCCCATGGTTCTCGATGCCCTGATCAAGATCAAGGACGAGATCGACCCGACCCTCACCTTTCGCCGTTCCTGCCGGGAAGGCATTTGCGGATCGTGCTCGATGAACATCGGCGGCGCCAATACGCTCGCCTGCACGAAGGCCGTGGATGACTTTCGGGGTACGCTCAAGATATATCCGCTGCCGCACATGCCGGTGGTCAAGGACCTGGTGACGGACCTCACCAATTTCTACGCCCAGTACGCTTCGATCCAGCCGTGGCTGGAGACTCGAACGCCCCCGCCTCCAGACCGCGAGCGGCTCCAGTCCAGGGAAGACCAGGAAAAGATCGATCTCCCGTCGGCGTGCATCCTGTGCGCTTGCTGTTCCACGGCCTGCCCGAGCTATTGGTGGAACCCCGACCGCTACCTGGGGCCGGCGGCGCTGCTGCAGGCCTACCGCTGGATCGTGGACAGCCGCGACGAATCCACCGGCGAGCGCCTCGACGCACTGGAGGATCCATTCAGGCTGTACCGCTGCCACACCATCCTCAACTGCACCGAGGCCTGTCCCAAGGATCTCAACCCCGGCAAGGCGATCGCGCAGATCAAGAAACTGATGGCCGAACGGCGCCACTAGGCCGCGGTCCCTGGTGACCGCGGAACACGACGGGCGCACTGAACGCGCGCGCCTGAGGTGGCGCTGCCGCCGCGGCACGCGTGAGCTCGACACCCTGCTGGTGGGTTTCTTCGACGAGTGCTATGAATCACTGTCGGCGGCGGATAAGCAGCGATTCTGCCAACTTCTGGAGCTTCCCGACCCCGATCTTCACGACTACCTTATGGGGTGGCATGAAGCAACCGACCCCGGAATGGCCCGACTCCTCGCCCGAATCCGCGCACTTTAGCCCGCGGCCCTCCAGGTTGCTCAGGTCGTGGTGGTGGTTCGTGCACTGCCTGGCGGTGCTGGCCGTCGCCGTGTCTTCGCTTGCGCTGTGGTGGAAGTGCCCGATCGTGGCGGGCGTCCTCGCTCACGCCCGTTGGCGGCAGGCGCCCGGCGTCCCGGACTTCGAAATGACCCGCCCCGGACGCTGGTCGGTGCCGGGCCTTGACCGGCACGGGTACGTTCTCACGGCGCGGAGCCACAACGGGGGCTGGTGGCTCAGGCTGGCGCTGCGGGACCCGCGGGACCCGCACGGGACGCTGGAATGGGTCCTTTACCGCGACCAGTTGCCGCCGCGGAGTTGGCGTTTTCTGGCAGCCGAAGTGCGTTCCGCCGTATGCGGCGCCTCCGAAAAGCGGGTTAGAATGCGCTGAATCCCGCCGGACCGGAAAGGAACGCCGCGCCAAATCGAACTTTCCGCGCCCCAGGTAGTCTATGGAAAATGAACGACACGCGTCCGTGGCGGATCGCCCCATAAGCGAGCGCGCCGCCGACCTGGCCCTGATAAAGAGGGTCCAGCAAGGCGATCGTTCGGCATTCGACGTGTTGGTGATCAAGTACCAGGCCAGGATACTCAAGCTGATCATGAGGTACGTGAGAGACCCTGCGGACGCGATGGACATCGCGCAAGACGCCTTCATCAAGGCCTACCGCGCAGCCCCCTCCTTCCGCGGCGACAGCGCGTTCTATACTTGGCTCTACCGCATCACGATCAACACCGCCAAGAATCATCTCGTCGCGGCGGGGCGCAGGCCGTCGCACTACGACCTGAACGCCGAAAATGCCGAGCAGTTCGAGAATTTCGCAAAGCTCAAGGATATCGACACGCCGGAGGGTCTGACCCTTTCGGAAGAAATCCGCCAGACCGCGAACAAGGCGATCGCGGACTTGCCGGAGGACCTTCGAACCGCCATCATCCTGCGCGAAATCGAGGGCATGAGTTATGAAGAGATCGCCCAGACCATGGAGTGTCCGGTGGGAACCGTGCGCTCCCGCATTTTCCGGGCCAGGGAGGCGATCGACAAGCGGGTCGGTCCACTGCTGTAGTAGGATTGAAAATCGATTTCCGGTGACAGTATGAGCGAACAGATTCAGGATCAGACAGTATGAGCGAACAGTTTCAGGATCAGATTTCGGCGTTTACGGACGACGAATTGTCCGCGCAGGAATGTGCTTTCCTGGTGCGGCTGCTGGAGCGCGATCCGAAGTCCCGCGACAGGGTGATGCGCTACTCGGTCATCGGGGCCGCATTGCGGGGCGAACTGCCGAACCCGGACCCCGATGTTCTGCTCAGAGGGGTACAGGCGGAATTGGACGGAACGGGCGCGGTCGGGCGGGCGCCGGATGTTCTTCCCGGGCCGAAGCGGTTTTTCCGGCCTGCCATCGGACTCGGAATCGCCGCCAGCGTGGCGGTGGCCGCGCTTGCGCTGCTCAATGTCGCCAATGGCCCGACGGGCATTTCCGATCAGGCGCCGCAAATTGCGGGCGCCGCGACCGGTGTCGGGCTTCAGGACCGGCCCAGTTACGTCGTGCCCCTCGAAGCGGCCGGTACCCTGGCCATGGGCGATGCTTTGTCGTCGCCGCCGATTCGCCTGACGAACTACCTGATCACCCACGGTCAATACGCACCGGGTATTCGGCGCACGTCAATCCACACAAACGTCATCAGCAACGAGGGGCCCAGGGTAAGGGCGTCGCCGCCGCCCGTACAGGAACGGTAAGTGAATCGACCGTCGTCACTCCGCTCCCTGGCCGGTACGGTCATTGGGTGCGCTGCGCTCCAGGCGTCCGCGCAGGACGCCCAGCAGTGGCTTGACCGCATGGCGGGCGCGGTCGAGGAGTTGAGCTATCGCGGCACGTTCGTGCACCTGTTGGGCGATGAGGTCGAGACGCTGCAGATCATTCACCGTAACGACGGCGGTCGAATCAGCGAGCGCATCGTATCGATGGATGGCGTCGGTCGGGAAATCATCCGCAACGAGGACGAAATCTACTGCATTCTTCCCGATCGGCAGATCGTATTGTTCGATAACCGCCGGGAAGTCAGCCCGCTGGTATCGGCACTGCCCAGCTACTCCGAAGACTTGTGGCGCTCTTACGAAATTTCCCTGCTGCACACCGAACGCGTGGTGGAGCGGGACGCGCAAGTCGTGGCCATCCATCCCCGGGACGAGTTCCGCTACGGCTATCTCCTCTGGCTCGACAGCGAAACAGCGATGCCGCTCAAGTCCCAGCTCAGGGACGAACAGGGGTGGACCGTCGAACAGATGGCTTTCACGCAGATCGAGATCGGCCAGGACATTTCGCCCGCGGCACTCGAGCCCACCATCGACTCGGAAGGGTTCCGCGTGATCATGCCGCCGGAAAACGCCGTGGCGGAAGATGCGCCACAGTGGCGGGCGACCCGGTTGCCGGACGGGTTCCAGCTCTCGGTGGCGACGCTCACGCGCATGGCCGGTTCCGAGCACCCGGTGGAACACCTGGTGTATTCGGACGGCCTTGCAACCGTTTCCGTATTCGTCGAGAGCCCGGACAGCGAGCCCGAAGTGACTGGCGGATTGTCCAGGATCGGCAGCGCCAACGCCTTCTCGTTTGAATTCAGCGGCCGTCAGATCACCGCCGTGGGCGAAGTCCCCGCCGTCACGGTGGAATCCATCGCGACGTCGTTTACGAGTCCCTGATTCGGCCCGTTGCTTCGGCGATATCCCGCTGTAACCCATGCGCCAGGATGCACCGCCTTCGTACGAGCCTGAATGCATGACGGCGCGCGCCCGCGTCGGGCGGGTCGAGCGTGGCCGCTGGATCGAACTGGCGATCCTGCCCGCGCCCCGATGCGGCGGTTGCGAGGGCGCCTGCATGTGGGGCTGGAAGCCGCCGGCCTCGCTTCGAGTGCGCGATTCCGGATGCCATCGGCCGGGCGACCTGGTGTCGGTGTCGCTGCGGAATCGGCATGTCTTGCGCGGCACGCTGTTGGTGCACGGCATGCCGTGGGCGGGTCTTCTGGCCGGCACCGTTGCAGGCGCCGCAAGCCTGGGGGGCGACCTTGGGGCGTCGCTGGGGGCTGTCGCCGGCCTTGCATTCGGCCTGTCGGCCGGCCGGCGCCTGCGGAGTCGCTGGCGCGTCCGCCCGGAACTGGTCAAGGCGGATGATTCATGAAAGTGATTCGCCGCTGTAACCCGCCGGGATTCGAGTGTGCCGAAGTCGCCGCCGATATTGCAGGCCCCGCCGAAATACCCAATACTCCGCCTGAGCCGGCTCCCTTGAGAGGATAACCTTGGACTTTGCGCTCATTCTTGTGGTCGCCACCGCGGTCTCGGGGCTGATTTGGGCCTTTGACGCCGTTGTGCTCAAGCCGCGCCGGGTCAGGCTGGCCGGTCCGGATGGCGCCGTGGGCGAACCGGTCGTCGTCGAATACGCCCGGTCGTTCTTCCCCATACTGTTGCTGGTGCTGGTATTGCGCTCGTTCCTGTTCGAGCCGTTCCGGATTCCGTCCGCCTCGATGATGCCGACGCTGCTGGAAGGCGACTTCATCTTCGTGAACAAGTTCGCCTACGGGTTGCGGCTTCCGGTGGTGAACACGAAGATCCTGGAGATCGGCGAACCCGATCGGGGAGACGTGCTGGTTTTCAGGCTTCCGTCCGATCCCAGGATCAACTACATCAAGCGGGTGGTGGGTCTACCGGGCGATGTGGTGGCCTACGATGCGGGCAGCAAGCAGTTGTCGATCAACGGGGAGGACGTCGAACTCGAGCTGGTGGGGCCGTACGAAGGCAGCCGGACGCTGCAGTTGGGGCGCGAGCAACTCGGCGACCGCGAACACGAGTTGCTGCACACCCGGGGCATTCTCAGCCGCGGAGGCACCTACCAGGTGCCGGAAGGGCACTACTTCATGATGGGCGACCACCGCGACAACAGCCAGGACAGCCGCTTCAACGAAGTCCGCTTCGTGCCGGAGCACCGGCTGGTGGGCAAGGCCGAACGCATCTGGATGAACTGGCGCTGGCCGGGCGACGGGGGGCCGATGTGGGGCCGCATAGGCATGAGCATCCGGTAACTGTTTCGGGGCCCTTGCCGGCGGCAGCCGCAACCGGTCCATGACAGCCCGTGGCAACAATCCCGCGAAGTTGGTTTCAGCCTCCCGAAAATCCGATTCCACTCCCGAAGCGAGGGCCCGTTGGCAGTGGGCCCGCGAGCACCTGGGCCATGCCTTCGAATCCATGGACTTGCTCGAACGCGCGCTGACGCACCGCAGCGCGTCCACGGCCCACAACGAGCGGCTCGAATACCTGGGCGACGCCGTGCTGAATTTCGTCGTCGCGGCTCGTCTCTACGACCGGTACCGCGATGCGCGGGAAGGCGATCTGAGCCGGTTCCGCTCGGCGTTGGTGAAGGGGGAAACCCTGGGTGAGATCGCACGGGAACTGGGTGTGGAGGAGCACCTGATCGTCGGGCCGGCGCAGCATCGGTCCAGGGGCGCAAGGAGTACCGGCATGCTGGCCAACTCGTTGGAGGCATTGCTGGGCGCCGTCTACCTCGACGCCGGTTTCGACAAGGCGGAGCAGTGCGTGCATCGGCTGTTCGACGCCCGGCTGGAGGCGCTTCCGGAAGCCTCGCGGCTGCAGGACCCAAAGTCCAGGCTTCAGGAATGGCTCCAGAGCCGCGGCCTCGATCTGCCCCGTTATGCCGTGGAATCGGAAAAGAGCTCACCTCAATACCCGCTATTCGTCGTGTCATGCCGGGTCGAGCAGCGTGAACTTGCGGTCAGCGGGCAGGGACCGAGCCGCCGGGGCGCCGAGCAGGAGGCGGCCAGAGGCATGCTGGCGGCCCTGACCGGTGAATGATCCCCGGGAACAGGACGGCGCCGTGCGGCACGGCGACGACTTTCGTACCGGCTACGCGGCCATCGTGGGCCGGCCGAACGTGGGCAAGTCGACGTTACTGAATGCCCTGGTAGGCGAGCGCGTGAGCATCGTCAGCGCCAAGCCGCATACCACCCGCCATCGCATCCTCGGCGTTCTCAACCGGCCGTCGCGGCAGACCATCTTCGTGGACACGCCGGGGTTGCAGCGCGCTTCGCGCGGCCGCAGGGGCCAGGCGCTTCGGCGCCTGATGGCGAGGACGATTCACCAGGCCATCGCGGACGCGGACATCGTCCTGATGATGCTGGATGCCCGGCACGTCACCGTGGAAGACCGGCGGCTTGCGGAGCGGTTGGAGGAACGCGCGGACGATACGGTGCTGGTGTTGAACAAGATCGACAGGATTCATCCTCGCAGTGCCTTGCTTCCCTTGCTCGATGAAATATCAAATAACTTTGAATTATCTGAATATATACCTGTTTCTTCTACGAAAGGTACAAACCTTGATCGGCTGGTCGAGGTGATTTCGGAGCGCCTACCACCCGGGCCCCCGCTGTTTCCGCCGGACGCGGTCACGGATCGTGGGGAACGGTTCAGAATCGCCGAATTCATACGCGAGAAACTCCTTTCGGCGCTGCACCAGGAAGTGCCCTACGGCTTGACGGTTGAGGTCGAATACCTTGACCGCAGCGAGGAGCGGTGGCTGGTTCACGCCATCGTCTGGGTCGAACGCGGCAGCCACAAGTCCATCGTCATCGGCAAGGGCGGCCGCGTGCTGAAGGCCGCCGGCCAGGCCGCCCGGCGGGACCTGGTAAAGCTCCTTGACGGGCGCGTTCACCTGGAACTCTGGGTGAAGGTCCGGGAGCACTGGGCGGACAGCGAGCGCGAGCTGCGAAGCCTCGGGTTCGACGCGTAATGGCCGAGCGCGAGCGAGTGCAGCTAGAGGGCGGATTCGTGCTGCATCAACGCGCCTATCTCAACACCAGCCAGCTCCTGGAATGCCTGACCGAGCACCACGGCGTCATCGGCCTCGTCGCGCAGGGTTCGAGGCGGCGCAAGTCCGGCCGGCGGGCCGTGCTGCAGCCGTTCTCGCCCCTGCACCTGTCCTGGACCCGGCGCACCGACCTGGGACGCCTGACCGGTGTGGAGGCGGCCGGTCCCGCGTTCGAGCTGGCGGGCGACGGCCTGTTTGCCGGCTTCCATGTCAACGAACTGCTGCTTCGGCTCATGGGCCGCGGGGCCCCCAATGAAGCGGTCTATTCCTGCTATAGTCGCTGCCTGGCGGGACTTGCGACCGCGACCGCCATCGCGCGCACGGTGAGGCTGTTCGAGTTGCGCCTGTTGCGGGCCCTGGGGTACGGAATCGAGCTGGAACACGACGTGGAGACCGGGCAACCCATTCGCCCGGATGGCCGGTACCGGTTCCAGCCCGAGCACGGCTTCAGCCTGTGCGGCGATTCCGCGGCCGCCGCGGAAACGTACGGCGGCCACGAGTTGATCTCGCTGCGCGAGGAGCGCCTGGACGACGCGCGAAGCCTGCGGGCGGCCAAGCGGTTGCTGACACAGTCATTGAACGTCTACCTGGGTGAGCGGCCGTTGCGTACCCGGTCGATCCTGGAAGACGTCTTTGCACGGGAGTTGAACTGATGCTTCGACACATCGCACTGGGTGTCAACGTCGATCACGTGGCTACGCTGCGTCAGGCGCGGGGGACAACGTATCCGGACCCCGTGGCGGCGGCGCTCGCCGCCGAGCGCGCCGGCGCCGACAGCATCACCATTCACCTGCGGGAGGATGGCCGTCATATTCAGGAGCGGGACCTGGAAGTCATGCAGCGTACGGTGCAGACCCGGGTCAACCTGGAGATGGCCGTCACCGATGCCATGCTGGACATCGCATTGCGCGTGCTTCCGCAAGACGTGTGCCTGGTTCCCGAAAAACGCGAGGAACTCACCACGGAAGGGGGGCTCGATGTTGCCGGCCAGGTAAACGCCGTGACCCGGGCGTGCCGGCTGCTGCAGGATGCGGGAATCCGCACCTCGCTCTTCATCGACCCGGAACCGGCGCAACTGGACGCGAGCGCCGCCTGTGGAGCGCCGGTCGTGGAACTGCATACGGGTACCTATGCCGATGCGCCGGACCGGAACGGGCAAGCCCTTGAGCTGGACAGGATCCGCGAGGCGGCGGCGCATGGCAATCGCCTCGGGTTGACCGTCCACGCCGGCCACGGCCTGCACTACCACAATGTCCAGCCCGTCGCGGCCATCGACACCATCGTCGAACTCAATATCGGCCACGCGATCATCGCCCGCTCCGTATTCGACGGCATCGGCAAGGCGGTGGCGGACATGAAGGCCCTCATGCTGGCGGCGCGCGCACCGTGATATTCGGCATCGGCATGGATGTCGTGCAGCAGTCCAGGGTGGAAAGGGTCTGGAACCGCTTCGGCGCGCGTTTTCCGGACCGGGTGCTGCTGGACGCGGAGCAGGAATATCTCGCACGAACGGCCAACCCGGTGCGCTTTCTCGCCATGCGCTTCGCCGCCAAGGAAGCCATCGTCAAGGCCATGGGCACCGGTTTCGCCCACGGCATGTGGGTGCGGGACGTGGGCAGCGTCCCCAACGATCGGGGGCAGCCGCAGATCATCTACTCGCCGCGCGGAGAGGCGATGCGCGAAAGGCTCGGCATCGGCGACGGGCACCTGACTTTGACGGACGAGGCCGGACTGGTGGTCGCTGTGGCGGTGCTGATGAAGTCGGGGCCCTTGTCCCGATGATGCCTGGGCCGCAATTCCGGTGCCTTGATGACGCCCGCGCCGCAATCTCACTGAAGTTGTCGGCGACTGATTGATGCGATCGGCGGCCATGCCTTCATGAAATTGGAATTTCGCCCTTGAACACCCTGGTTTTTGACATCGAGACGATTCCGGACACGGATCTCGGCCGTCGTCTCTACGGCGTGGAGGACCTGAGCGACGAAGATGTGGGCAAGATCATGTTCTTCAAGCAGCGTCAGGCCCGCGGCACGGAATTCCTGCCGGTCCATCAGCACCGGGTGGTTGCGATTTCGGTCGTGCTGAGCACCCGGGACGATCTGCACGTTTTCACCCTCGGCGACGAGAGCGCCCCGGAGAAGGAGATCGTGCGGCGGTTCTTCGACGGCGTGGCGCGCTATTCGCCGGAACTGGTGTCGTGGAACGGGCAGGGGTTCGACCTGCCGGTCCTGCATTACCGGGCGCTGCTGCACGGCATCAACGCGGAACGCTACTGGGAGACCGGCGACAGCGACCGGGAATTCCGCTACAACAACTACCTGAGCCGGTTCCACTGGCGCCACCTGGATCTCATGGATGTGCTGTCGGGGTTCAACCCCGGCGCCCGCGCGTCGCTCGACAACGCGGCCACGCTGCTGGGCCTTCCCGGCAAGCTCGGCATGAGCGGCGACAAGGTCTGGGAGAAGTACCTGGCCGGCGAATTGGCGGCGATACGCGACTACTGCGAAACCGACGTTCTGAATACCTACCTTGTCTACCTGCGCTTCCAGTTGACGCGGGGCGTGCTCGACGAGACCCGTTATCAGAGGGAGCTTGACCGGCTGAAGCACAAGCTGCGTCGTTCCACCAAACCTCACATGAAACAATTTCTTGAGGCGTGGCAGCCGGGCGAAGATGACAGTTGAGCCCGAGTCCGGGGCTGAGTCCGAGTCCGGGGTCGGGGCCGGAGTCGGGGTCGAGGCTGAGGCCGAGGTCGGGGCCGGGGCCGGGGCCGTGACCGGGATCGAGCCCGGGGTCGAGGTCGCGGAGGTTATCGACCTCAGCCACGACGCATGCGGCGTCGCTCAACTCGGCGAGCGGCGCATATTCGTACCCGGCGCTCTGCCGGGTGAGCGGATCCGCGTATTGCCCCGCAAGCACCGGCGCCAGTACCGGCTGGGCGACCTGGTGGAGATCGTCGAACCGTCCGCTTCCCGTGTGGAGCCTCCCTGCGAATACTTCAGCCGCTGTGGCGGTTGCGCCGTGCAGCATCTGGACTACGCCGCGCAGGTGTCGTTCAAGGAGTCGATGGTTCGCGAAGCGCTGGCGCGTATCGGCGGTGTGGAACCGGAGACCTGGCTGGAACCCGTCACGGGGCCCGAATGGAATTACCGCCGGCGAGCGCGCCTGGGCGTTCGCTACGTCAAGGGCAAGCAGCGTGTGCTGGTGGGATTCAAGGAGCGCGCCACCCGGTACGTCACCGACATGGCAGGCTGCATGGTGCTGGTGAAGCCGTTCGACCAACTCCCCGGGCCGCTGGGCGAGATGATCGGGCAGACGAGCCTGTGGCGCCGGTTGCCCCAGGTCGAGGTGGCGGCCGGGGAGACCGCCCGGGCGGTGGTGTTCCGTGTCCTGGACGAGCCCGACGGGGCCGACCTGGCGATGTTCGCCGAGTTTGGCCTGCAATGGGACCTGGACGTCTACCTGCAGCGGGGCGGTCCGGGTACGGTACGGCCCCTCGACCCTGACAGCACGCGGCAACTCGCCTATCGGCTGGAAGAATTCGATGTTGAACTGCAGTTCAATCCAACCGATTTTCTGCAGATCAACGCCAGGGTCAACGAGCGCCTCGTTGCACAGGTGCTGCGGTTGCTCGAACCACGCCCCGCTGACCGCGTCCTGGACTTGTACTGCGGTCTGGGCAACTTCAGTCTCCCGCTGGCGCGGCGCGCCGGGACTGTACTGGGTGTGGAAGGGGATGGCGGACTGGTAGCGAGGGCGGCCGCAAACGCGCGCCTGAACGGCCTGGAGAACGCGTCCTTTGCCTCTTGCGACCTGAACGAACCGGGGTGGGGCTTCCTGCGGGAGGCCTGGGACGCGGTGGTACTCGACCCGCCCCGGTCCGGCGCCGACACGGTGGTGAAGCAGATGGCCGCAATGGCCCCGCGGCGCATCGCCTACGTCTCCTGCCATCCCGCGACCATGGCCCGTGACGCGGCGACGCTGATCGAGTCCCAGGGCTACCGGCTACGCGCCGCCGGCGTCGCCGACATGTTTCCGCACACGCATCACGTGGAGGCAGTGGCGCTGTTCGAAAGGCGCTGATCCGGATGTCCCCGCAGTCCTCCGCAACGGAATCGGGCCGTCGGCGCCCTGTTATCATTCCGGCGTTTCGAGAAAGGCTCGGTGCCATGGGCGAGCGGCGGATTCGCGTATCTATTGATGAGCAACGACTGGTCCTGATGGACGGCGGCGCCGCGCTGAAGTCCTACCGCGTCTCGACATCCAAATTCGGTGCCGGAGAGCAGGCCGGCAGCCTTCGCACACCTCGGGGCCGGCACGTGGTTCGCGCGATGATCGGCGCAGGCGCACCGGCGGGAACCGTCTTTCGCGGCCGGCGCAAGACCGGAGAGGTCTTCTCCGACGAGTTGGCATCGCGGCATCCCGACCGCGATTGGGTGCTAAGCCGCATCCTGTGGCTGTCGGGCACCGAGGTCGGCAAGAATCGCCTCGGCGATGTGGACACCATGCGCCGCTACATCTATATCCACGGCACGCCCGCGCGGCAGGAACTCGGCACGCCCGCGTCCATCGGCTGCATCCGGATGAGCGACGAGGATGTCGTCGAGCTCTACGACATGGTTTCGCCCGGAACGGTCGTGGATATCGAGGGTTAGCCGGATTCCCGCAACCCATGAATAGCGGCGGTGGCAATACGCCTCTGGGGCCCTTGATGATCGATCTCAGGGGGGCGGAAATCGACGCCGACGAGCGTTCGTGGTTGCAGTCGCCCGCGGTTGGCGGCGTGGTCCTGTTCACACGCAATTTCCGGGATCTCAAGCAACTGTCAGAGCTGGTCGCCGGTATTCGCGCCGCCCGCAATCCGCCGCTGTTGGTGGCCGTGGACCACGAGGGCGGTCGAGTGCAGCGATTCCGCCGCCCGTTCACGGAATTGCCGCCGATGCGGGCGCTCGGAACCCTTCATGACCGGAATCCGCAAGAGGCGTTGGCGGCCGCGCGTGCATTCGGCTGGCTAATGGCCTCGGAACTGCGCGCGCTGGGAATCGATCTGAGCTTCGCGCCGGTGGTGGATCTGGACCTGGGGATCGCCGAGGTCATAGGCGACCGGGCGTTGCATTCCAGCCCGGCGGTGGTGAGCGCCCTGAGCGCCGAGTTTTGCGCCGGCGCCAATGCGGCGGGCATGGCCATGACGGCCAAGCACTTTCCGACCCACGGGGGAGCTCACGCCGACTCGCATGCGGCGCTCGCGGTCGATGACCGGGCGCTGGACCAACTGACCGACGGTTTCGATCCTTACCGCCATCTCATCGCCGCCGGTCTTGCGGGCGTCATGGTCGGACATGTGATCTTTCCCTCGGTGGATCCACTGCCCGCCAGCCTGTCCCCGTTCTGGATGCGGGACCAGCTACGCGACCGGCTCGGGTTCGCCGGCGCCGTGCTCTCGGACGACATGAGCATGGCCGGGGCGGATGTGGGCGGCGACTGCGGCCGACGGATTCTGCAATCGCTGGAGGCCGGATGCGACATGGTGCTGCTGTGCAACTCGCCGGAGGAGATCCCGGGAGCCATTGACGCGCTGGCGGATTTCCGCAACCCCGCGTCCGGGCCGCGCCTGGCGCGCCTGCGCGGGGGGGCGCAGCCGAGCTGGGAGGAGTTGCGCGCCTCGGATCGGTGGCGTGTTGCGCGCAAGCAACTCGACTCCCTCGTCGCGGTGGAGAAGTAGCTATTTTGGGACGTGGGCGGTAAATTTGCTCTCTGGAGCCATCGCCTCTGTTGCCCTGGCTTAAGAATTAAGAACGAATCAATCTCGAATTTTCCATACAGGAGGGCGAAATGCTCAACAACTCTCGTGTTTGTTTTGCTGTATGTCTGTCGTTGCTACCCGGGCTTCAGTTCTATTCCGGCACGGCCTCCGGCCAGGAGTTGGAGGAGGTCATCGTCACCGCGGAACGCCGCGAACTCAATCTGCAGCAGACGCCCATTTCCGTCGCGGCCTTCAATCAACTGGAACTTGATCGGCTCGGACTCCAGGACGCTGAAGACATCGCCAATTTCATACCGAACGTGAGTGTGGGCACTGCGTTCGGCACCGGCGATGCCGTCGCCACCTTTTCCATCCGCGGCGCCGGACAATTTCGCAATACCACGTTCTTCGACCGCGGCGTCGGGCTCTATATCGACGAGATGTACTATCCGCGCAACGCCGGCGCCATATTGCGCGTCATGGACGTGGAACGGGTGGAGGTGCTGCGCGGGCCCCAGGGCACGCTGTTCGGCCGCAACAATACCGGCGGTGCGATTCGCTACATTTCGCAGAAACCGGAGCGGGAGTTCAACGCCGACGTGGAACTGGTCGGTGGAGATTTCAATCGCCTGGATATCAAGGGGCATGTCAACGTGCCGCTGAGCGACGCGGCGGCCTTCCGGTTCACCGGTGCGAGCTTGTCGCGGGACGGCTATATCGTCGGGGAAAACGGTCAGACAAAGGGAAATCTGGACACGACGGTTGGTCGCGCTCAATTCCGGTTCGCGCCTTCGGACAATTTCGACCTGACCGTTGCGTACGCGGCGGACGACAGCCAGGACAACGGCCGCACCGGCATTTACGTGGGAGTGGACGAGTTCGATCCCGCCATCCTCGCGGACGGCATGGGCAGTCCCGAAATCCGCGACACCTTCTCGCACCCGGACGGCAGAACAGTACAGAGGGCATTGTTGATCTACGAAGAGCCGACGTTCGGGTGCTACTGGGCCGCCGGGGCCCCCGGGGCCATGGGCACGCCGCACGGGCCCTGGAACGGACCTTGCGTAACTTCGGAGTTCAATCCCAACGACCCTTCGACCTACTACAGTGACCAATACGCCACCGCGCCCGGCTTCTACGATTACGTGGGCGGGGATCACGACTTGCGGAACACGTCAAACGAATTCACGACGTTCGAGTTGAACTGGGGGTTGACCGACAGCATTACGCTCACTGCGGTGGGCGGCGCCATCGACGGCGCCCAGGATGAAACCTACGACGGTGACATGACCCCATTGCCGATTATCTGGAACGTCAACGATGCGAGCTGGAACTCCGAAACCATCGAGCTTCGTTTTTCAGGCGAACATGAGCGGATAAGCTGGACGGGCGGCTATTACTGGTTCGAAGAGGAAGCGTCAAACTACAATAACCAGGCGGAGTACGACTGCAGCCCCATGGGCATGAACCTCGATCTCGACTCGTGCACGCTGAATGACTCTCATGTGACGGAATTCATCGACAGCGGCGCGACCGGTTTGTTCGGCCAGATCGTGTTCCATGTCACCGAGAGGATGAACGTGACTCTGGGTTACCGGTCCACGGAAGACGATAAGGGCGCCGGAGCGCTGATGCTGGGCGAACCGGGAGTGGCGGCGCAGTTCGGCACGAATCCGCTGGTCATATCCGCGGACCCGGCGACGAACGATGTCACGGTTTTTCGCTCCAACTCATGGACGTCGGACGATTACCGATTCGTGATCGACTATCAGTGGAACGACGACCTGTTCACCTATCTCTCATGGAGCACCGCCTACAAGGCGGGCGGGTTTGCCGATTTCATCAATGACGATACCGGTTCGGCCGCGGTGCAGGAGGGTCGAGACGGAGTTCCGGGAACCGGCGATGAAATACAGGCCCGTTTCGGCCTGATCCCCTATGACCCCGAGTACGTGGAGGGTTACGAGCTGGGGCTGCGTTCGGAATGGTTCGACCGGCGCCTGCGGCTCAATGGGGCGATCTTCGACATGCGGTTCACGGACCGGCACATTCGCTCACAGGACAGGTTCTTCCAGAATCCGCCCTTTACCGCCAACGCCAGCCAGCTCGACATCAACGGCATCGAGATCGACCTGATGTACGCGATCACGGACAATCTGAGGCTCACTTCATCGGTCGGCACGCTGGATTCCATGTATTCCGGCATCGATCCGTCCGCGACCGGTGGCGTATTCAACGAGACGCCCCGCGAACGCATGCCGGACATCGGCGCCACGCTGGGACTTCGCCATACATCGAACCTGCAGAACGGCGGGGAGTTGGTGGTGTCCGGAAACGCCGCATACACGGATGATTTCTACAACGGCAGCTCATCCAACCACCAGGCGTTCATCGCCGCCTACACGTTGCTCACGCTAAGGGGCGAATACTGGGCGCCCGACGGCAATTGGCACGTGACCCTATCCTGCACGAACTGCCTGGACGATGAGGTCGTGAGAGGCGCCACGGACATGGCAGGCCATCGCATACTGCCGGACGGCTCCATCGGCGGCGGCGGCGCCGGCGTCGGCGCACACCGCTGGGAGGTTGCGCCACCGCGCATGATCGGGGTGAGCTTCGGGTATCACCTCAACTGAGCAAGAGCGCTGTCAATGCCTGTTGACGCCGTCCGGGATGGTGGCGTCCGGCCCCGGGGTTCGCCAGTTCAGGAGCGTGCCGTCGTCCTTGACGATCTCGCTCCAGATGCCGGCCGGGCGGCCGTCGCGCATGGGGCGGGCCGTGACCGTGATTCTCTCGCCCGGCGGCAGATCGCTCTTGCGAACCCCACCGTGCATCAGGTCCTGAGGACCTTCGGCCTCGAATCCCCAGGTCGTGGTCGTGCCGTCTTCGTTGTCGATGTCGACGATCAGCCAGGAGTGCGGATTGATGTATTGAAACTCCTTCACCGTTCCGGTCAGGGTGACGGTCCTTTCGCGTTCGAACATTTCACCGGAGTGATGCGCGCTGACCGGGATGGCCAGCAGCGTGCCGGCCGCTGCCAGGAGCGTGCCCGCTGTTAGCGGCATGCTTCCGGCAAGTTGTCGTTTCATGAGTTTCATTGTCCAGCTCCCTGAGTCGGTTGATCGTCCAAATCGGTAAAGTCGAAATCCAGGAACGTCGTGCCGCCATCCCCGGTGGGCACGACGAGATTGTTCTGGCTGTGGCAGTTCCACCAGTATTCGAGCCGCAGGGGTGAGCCTTCCTCCTGCTCAATCAGCTTGTAGATCTGGCGTGTATACCAGGGCTCTTCGAGTGCTTCGGGGTCGTAGACCCAGACGTCGGCCTGGATCGTCTCATGATCGATCTTCCGCCACACGTCGACACCGTCTAGCTGCGTGCTGAAGTAGGGCATTACGCGCCCGGTCCAGCCGCCGTTGGTGTACATGGTGTGCGTTACCAGGGTGTCGCCGTCCCAGAAACCGATGGAATCGCCGTGCGGGGTCTCGTAGGCCCAGTCGCTCGATTCCACATGCGCCTGGGCGCCTGCATCGGACCACATCAGTGCCGCCGAGCAGAAGGCAAGCGGCATGAAGAGCACGTTGGCAGTTCGAGTTTTCATGACTCTCGCTGTTGTCGTTGTTGTTAGCTTATCTTGCGGCAAGCAATGGTGTTTCGGCAAGTGCATGACGGCAGTGCATGACGGCAAGCGCATTCCCCGGCTGCGCTACGGTTCTGTCTATAATCGCGTTGGTTTCCGAAGGACCGGTGCAAGAGTCGGTGAAGTCTGCGGCGAAATGAGTTGGAAGGGATATCCGGACGTTGTTCCGGGCATACGGATATGAACGCCGCACGCGACAGCACACTGGCCGAAGCGATCCAGGTCCGCGAAACGGCGCGCCAACTGGTGGCGCCGGCCCAGGTCGGTCTGGCCCTGGATCGAATGGCGGCGGCCGCATCCGAGGCGCTGGCGCACGAAAATCCACTGGTGCTGCCGATCATGAACGGTGGTGCGTTCACCGCCGTGGAACTCTGCCAACGGTTGAACTTTCCCCACGAACTCGATTTCGCGCATGTCACCCGATATGACGGGGACCTGGCGGGAGGTGAGTTGAGCTGGCGCGCCTGGCCCGAGCGGGACCTTTCGGGACGCACCGTTCTCGTGGTAGACGATATCATCGACCACGGCGATACCCTGAGCGCGATCTGCGAGCGGCTGCAACAGGCCGGGGCCGGGAAAGTGTATGTGGCGGTGCTCGTCATCAAGCGTCTCGACCAGCCTCGCGTTCGCGTGGAAGTGGACTTCGCGGGACTGGAAGTCGAGGACGTCTACGTGTTCGGGTGTGGAATGGACTACAAGGGCTACTGGCGCGGACTGACCGGAATCTACGCGGCCGAACCACAGGCGCCGGCGGAAGGAGGCGAGTAGAGCATGCCATCCAGCACCCTGGGACTCATAGTCGGCACCGTCCACCACGGACTGTCCTTGAACGTGGTGGCCAGAAGCCCGGGCAAAACGCCCTATGGGATGCCGTCCAGCCCCGTCCTGTGGGTCGAATTCGAGGATCGCCGGGTTGCCTGCATCGCCCGCCACGGCGAACGGCGCCTGATCCCGCCCCATCTGGTCAACTACCGGGCGAATCTCTGGTTCCTGCGGCAGCACGGCGTGCAACGGTGCATCGCGCTGAACGCCGTGGGCGCCATCGCGGCGGATTTTCCGCCCGGGGAACTGGCGGTTCCGGATCAGGCGATCGACTACACGTGGGGGCGGGAGCACACCTATGCCGACGGCAGCCAGGATGAAGTCGCGCACGTGGACTTCACCGAACCTTTCGATGCCGAGTTGCGGGGGCAGATTGCCTCCGCGGCGATGCAGGCCGGTTGCGGTATGCGGTCGGGCGTCATCGGGGTTACCCAGGGTCCGCGGCTGGAGAGTGCGGCGGAGGTCGATCGCCTGGAACGCGACGGCTGTACCATGGTGGGCATGACGACCATGCCGGAGGCGTCGCTGGCCCGCGAACTGGACATGCGCTACGCGGTGTGCGCGCTGGCCGTCAACCACGCGGCGGGGCGAGGTCCGGGCGAATCGTCGATTCTCGCCCAGCTTGACCGGCATACCGCACAGGGAGCGGAGCGGTTCGCGGCGGTGCTTGAACGGCTGATGCCGGCGATCGGTTAGGCAGCGCAATCCGACAGGTTCAAGAATGAGCTGCTCAATTCGTGCGGCGATCTGCCGGAGTCAGGCAGCGGGACCACGCGGCGGAATCAGCGAACCGCCGGTGTCTTCCGCTTCCGCCGGCTGCGGTCTGACGATCACCAGCAGCCCGATGGCGGGGTGATCGAGGTAGTTCACCTCACCGCTGCGAACCCGGCGCTGCGTGCGCAGCGCATACCGCAGAGGTAATTCCAGTTCACTCAGGACGCCGTCCGCGGCCGGGGCCGTCTGCAGGGATGGGGGCTCGGGAGGTGCGCGGTACACGAGATCGACGGTGACATGCAGGAATCTGCTGAGATGCAGTTGCACCGTGCCCACGGGATTGACCGTGCCGAGCAGCGAAATATCGACGGGGGCCGCCTGTTCGGGAGGGTAGGTTGGCTGAACCCAGCCGCCGTGGGCCAGCGGCGTGTAATCGGCGTCTCTCTGCAGTCGCAGCAACGCGCCGCGCAATTCAAGCTCCTCCGAGCGCAGGACCCGGAACGCCGGGCGCGGTGTCGAATTTGCAGGGTCGGGCTCGTCGGCGCCGTTCGCGCCTGGGTCGTTCGCGCCGGCGTCGCTCGCGTTACCCGCCAGCGGGTCTGGATCACTCGCATCCGCGCCGGGCAGCCGTGGGTCTTCGGGAATCGGATCGAAAATGAGGGGCACCTTCGACTGATCTTCCAGAGACTGAAGCGACGCGAAAAGCCGCTGGACGTACGCTGTGCGAATAGGGTACTGCTCGTCGCCGGGCAATGCTTGCTCGCCAGCGCTCATCGACTCGTACAAGAGGGAAAACAGGGTCCCGTCGTCTGCTGGGCCCAACGGCTCGTCACTCGGCGCCGGTTGCGGACCCGGAACACCTTCCACGTTGCTGCTCGGGTCGAAGTCTTGTTGGTCCGACGGTTCGATTTCCCCATTGCCCCGTGTGCTGTCCTGAGATCCGCTGACTTCCTCCGCGGTGGGCAGGGTTTCATCCGGCGCGACCGCCGAAGGGGGCCCAGCACCCCTCGGCGAACCGGGCGTCGCTACGACCGACACGGAACCGCTCGATTCATCCGCTTCCGGTGCTGCCACCTGGCCGGGCTCCGCAAGCCCACGCGGCGCCGGCAACTCGAAGTCCAGCGGCGCCAGCAACGCGGAGTCTCGCGGCGCCGGCGCGATCAAGTGCTTCGGGGGGCGCGTGTCCAGCAGAATCTCAAAGGGTTCGTCGGGAAAAATTTCTTCGTCGGGGTCGAAACCGTTGTAGGCAAAGGCGAGCACTTCGACGCGATATCGCGGGAACGCGTCGTCTTGATCGGGGCCTGCCTCGAACGCTTGCGCAAATCCGCCGATCCCCTGAGTCTGGGCGAGGGCGGAGCCCGCCCAGCACTGCAACGCGCTCAGCAAGACAACCGAGATTCGTCCGAAATTGATCACTAACCGATTATAGCGGTTAGGCGAAAAGCGGGACGCCGCCGGCTTCACCCTCATGGCGTGACGCCGCTGTTCGGATCGGGCAGGACTCGTCACCGTCCCTCGCATGGTCTACCCTTGCCCGTCCATATTGCGGGGAAGGATGCATGAGCTGGTGGACCACGCTGCTGGGCGGCGCGTTCGGCTTCATGATCGGTGGACCGATCGGCGCGTTCATCGGCGCGAGCGTCGGGAGTTCTCTCGGGGGCGCAAGGCGACGCTACGAGACGGGTCCGCCGCCCGGATACCGGCGCGAGCAGGCGCAACTGGCGTTCTTCGCAGCGACGTTCGGCGTCATGGGCCACGTTGCAAAGGCGGACGGGCGGGTTTCCCCCGAAGAGATTCGCCTCGCCAATCACGTGATGAGCCAGTTGGGGCTCGATCATCGCCAGCGTCAGGCTGCCCGGGCTCTTTTCGACAAGGGCAAGTCGCCCGGTTTTGCGCTGGATGACGTCATCGACCAGCTTCGCTCCGAGTGTTTGCGGGGAACGAACATTCGCCGGATGTTCCTGGAGATCCAGTTCCAGGCGGCCTGGGCGGACGGCGACATCCACCCCGGCGAGCGGCGGATATTGCGCCGCGTCGCCATGCGCCTGGGGCTGTCCGAAGCGGACTTCATCCAGCTTGAGCGCATGATGAGTTCCGGAATTCGCTCTGGCGGGGACGGGCCGACTCTCGACGATGCCTACGAAACCCTGGGGGTGTCGCCCGACGCGCCGGACGATGAGGTCAAGCGGGCCTACCGCCGCCTCATGAGCCGGCACCACCCCGACAAGTTGGCCGCCAGGGGATTGCCGGATGAAATGATGCGGGCGGCAACGGAACGCACCCAGCAGATCAAGGCGGCCTGGGAGACGGTGAAGACGGCGCGAGCGGCGTGAACGAATCGGGTCGCGCTGCGCAGTCATGAGCCCGTCCATGCGGATGGCGTGACGCCCTTCATCGGCTACCGGGAGCTCAGCGACATTGGCGGCGTGTCCTTGACAGTGGGGCTCAGGCACGAGTTTTGGCGCTCCGTCCAACGGATAGTTGCGTATCGGTGGCCGCAACTTCAGGTTGGATGTAGACTTGGCTCGCGGACCTGAGGCGAATTTGCCGTTTCCGGCCCCGGGCATTCTCAATCTCACCGATGACGGCAGCATCCGGGTAGCCGCTCGCCTTCAACGCGGTCACACACTCCTGGACGGAGTCCCGCGGAACGCCCGCAAGCAGCCCGCCGGCGGTCTGGGGATCGAATAGCAGCGCGTATTCACCTCGGCCGCGATCATCAGCGGAGGCATCCACTTGCGCCGCGAATCGTTCGTTCTTTGGCTGCAATGTCGAGAGAATGCCTGCCTCGATCGTCTCCAGCGCGCCCGGCAGCACCGGCAGCGCATCCAGATCGATCAATGCGTCCAGCGGCGCATCGCCCAGCATCTCCAGCAGATGCCCGGCCAGCCCGAAGCCCGTGATGTCCGTGCAAGCGTGGGCGCCGCGCGTCAGAAATACCGCGCCGGCGGTTCTGCACGACAGGAGCATGGATTCGACAGCCGCCTGCAGCCATCGGCCCCGGAGCCGGCCACGCATGTCGGCCGCGAGCAGCGTACCGGTGCCCAGCGGCTTGGTCAGCACCAAGATGTCTCCGGCGCGCATTGCCGCCTTGCGAAGCGCCCGGTCCGGTTCGATCAGGCCGGTGACCGTGAATCCCAGGGTCAGTTCCGCACCTTCGCCGGTGTGGCCCCCCACCAGCGAGACACCCTCCCGGTCGAAGACGTGCAGGGCTCCGCGCAGCATCTGCCTGAGTTCGTCCACCAGTTTTGCCTCGGGCCACACCGGCAGCGTCGCCATGGTCATGGCCGCCTGCGGTTCCGCGCCCATGGCGTAGACGTCGCCCAGGCAGTGATTGGCGGTGATGCGCCCGAACAGCCAGGGATCGTCGATCATCGGCCGGAACCCATCCACCGAGAGCACCGAGAGCCTGTTGGGCGGGACGGCGATCATCGCGGCGTCGTCCGGCGCCTCCAGACCGACGATCACGTCATCTCGCGGCAAGGTACCGATGTCCGCCAGCGCGGCGGCAAGCACATCGGCGCCGACTTTCGCGCCGCAGCCGCCGCACCGCATGTTGCTGCCGGCAGCGTCCTGCACTGACGGATCCCGGAGGGGCGCTGGAATCTCTGCGTCATCGGTCCCGGGCTCCATCTCGGGGAGAACCTGGTACTTCTCCATGAAGCGTGAGTCGATCCAGTCCTTCCATCGCCACACCCAGCGGCCCTCGGCGGACCAGGGACCGCGCGAAGCCACTGCGTAGCGATTGCCGGTGCTGACCAACTTCAGGAACCGCCGCTGGGGCCGGTACTTTGTCAACGGTCTCTTCAGCAGAAAACGGCGCAGGTTTTCGGTCAGCGGGCGCCCCTGGCGAACCGCGAAAACGCCTGCCTTGGGGCGAGGGTGGTTCGCCATGGTCGCCATGTCGCCGGCACCGAAGATGTTTGCGTGGGACGGAGACTGCAACTGGTCGTTGACCCTCATGAATCCCTGGTCGTCGACCTGGATTCCCGCGCGTGCCAGCCACGGGGGCGCACCGGCCTGGGTGACCCAGAGTATCTCGTGGTACCGGAACTCGCGCCCGGCGGAATCGATCAGCGTGTTCGGCATGACTTGCGTCACCCGCGAGTCGGTGTGCACCTCGATGCCGCGTTCCGCGAGAATCCGCCTGAACCGCCTGACCACGCTCTTGGGATGCTCCTGAAGAATTTCCCCGTCGGCGGTAAGCAGTTCCAGCGAAATATCCCTGGGTGGATTCGGCCCCGTGGTCAGCGCGTGATAGACAGCCAGGCACAGTTCGACCCCTCCGGTGCCGCCGCCGACCACGCCGACCCGCGCCCCGTCGCCATACTCGCCGATTCGTTGCCGGAGCCTTTCCCAATGCCCCAGGAAGCGATTGATGGGTTTGACCGGCACAACGTAGCCGCCGGCGCCGGTGACTTCGTTGATCGAGGGCGTCGATCCGGTATTGATGGAGAGAACGTCGTAGCTGATCGGCGGCCGGTTCGCCAGGGATACGGTCTGTGACACGGGATCGACCGCGGTGACCTCGTCGTGGAAGAAACGCGCACCGGCAAACCTGGCCAGGGGCACCAGGTCGATATGGGCCTGGTCAAGGGAATAGTGACCGGCTATGAGCCCCGGCAGCATCCCGGAATAGGCGGTCTCGATGTCCCGGCTGACCAGCGTGAGCCGCACCCCCGGGATCGACCGCATCCCGAAGGACTTCAGAACGGCAATGTGGCTGTGGCCGCCCCCCAGCAGGACAAGGTCCTTGATGACCGGAATCGACTGCATGGAATCAGGTCGCGCTGCTCATGGTGCGCCGAATATACATGGGAAGTCCTGAGTGAGTCGGTTTGACTGAAATATGGCGGCTGCCGGGATACGGCGCTTGAGTGCCGAAACGTTCTCGGCTACGGCGTGTAATCGACTACGCACTTCAGGGCTGCCAATCATGAGCCATCGAATCAATGTCATCGTACAGGACGATACATGGCACTTTCTTCAGAGCATTCCTCCGGGACAGCGCAGCCGTACGATCAACCAGGCGTTGCGGGAGTGGGCGCACAAGAAAAGTGGATCGACACCGTATGTGACAGGGACGAAGTGCTGCTTCAGATTGAACTTCGATTCGCTTATGGGTTCGTCCAGTTCAAAGTGTATCTTGTGGCTCTCGTTTAGTGATCGGTCGTGGTCGAGTTTCTGCTGTTTTCGGGCTAAGTCCTGCAATTCTTCATAGGTGTACCGGCCAAAAATCTGTCCATATCTCATTACCTGCAGGATGTTTTCGGACTTGGATTCCCATCTCTTTAGTTCGAAAATGTACATGGTTCCTTCTTTGTCCAGCGCTAGCAGGTCAGCTTCCTCCTGACCCTTACGTTCTTGTCCGATCAACATGAGATGCTCTTCCGACACGATTTCAGACAGGCGGGATCTCAAGAAATTTTCTATGTGTTCTTCGTGAAGACCGAAGTGCGCGGGATGCCTGATTACGACCTTCACACTGCGCTCAGGCTTGTCGCTGTTGAGTTCGTAGAGCATTCCTCCATTACCTCCGGCGAGTTTGTTGCAGCATATCCGTGTTGGCGGCTATTTCCTTTGCGAATCGACGAAAATCATCGATAGAACCGGTGCAGATTGCATGAACGATTTCCCAGTCGATGACTGTATAGTTGTGGACCGCGACATTTCTGAAACCTACGGCCCTGGTCATCGCTTCGGAGGTTGCTGGCTCGATAACGCCAAGGTCTCGAAGCGCTCCGAATACTCCAGCCATCGTCGCGGGGGCTGCTGCATCCATGCCACTGATCAGGTGGTTGCCGATGTCGACGCAGAGTTGAATGGCGCGGGTCAAATTGAGTACGACGATATCCTGTACGTCAAGGTCGTTCGCCAACTCCTCGGGAGATAGCGGCGTCTTGTCCTGGACGCGCAGGATGCAGCACCGCAGCGATTCCAGCTTTTCCCGGACGATCAATTCGTCCATGCGGCTTGCCTCTCCTCCAGAGTTCTCTGCCTTAGCGGCAGGAAGTCGGCGCTGTCGATGAGGTGCCTGGTGAGCAACTCGGCGTAGGTCCGGTTATCGCCCAGCAGCCTCTTGCCCTTGAATGCCTGGCCGGTGATGGGTTGCGGCACGTGGTAAAGGTCGACGATATCGACCGGGCAGCCGAATTCGCCACCGATCGCTTCCATGAGTTCGAGAACGGTAGCTCCGGAGAGCGGTTCGTCCGCCAGCAGCGCGAGATCGATGTCGCTGTCCGAACGAGCATCTCCGCCCGCGCGGGAACCAAACAGAATCGCCAACCGGATGTTCGGGCGCCCGCGCAGTATCCGGGTCAATCGATCATCGAATACAGGCATATCCGCATTGTGGCCCGGTACGGTCCGAAGCTCAATGCGAATCGGGGCAACCGGGCGCGGTCAATCCGGCGCAGCTTGAATTGAGCCGTCATCTGCGGTTTGCTCCATGTCGCCGCAGCGAACCGCCTCGTGGCGTCAACCGCCGCGCCTTTCAGCCCTCGTGGCGGATGTCCTCCGGCGCCCGTTGCCGGTCATTCGGCAGTACGTCGAAGTGCATCGTGAATTGGAAATCGTCCGGCGGATAGCAGATTTCGTCGTCGCACGTCTGGTAACTGAGCGCCACGTCCACGGCCACGGACTCTTCCCGGTACGCCGGCGACAGCGACAGTTCACGCGTCAGCCGAGCGGTTCCGTAGTAGACCGGGACGCTTTCGTCGATGGGCTCAAGGTAGAGGATTTCGTGTTCCGGGAGTTCCAGGGCGCCTTGCAGCACGTGCTCGGTCTCCACGATGTTGAGGTCCGCCGCGACGTAGTCCGATCCGGGCGCGTAAAGGTGCATGCGCTCGGGAAGAACGATGTCCGCCACCACCAGGACGGTATTGCCCGGGCGAATCTCGTCCTGCGAGGCGTAGGCAGCGAAGTCGAACTGCGGCATCTGCACTTCGGTGCGCCGCCCGCCGTCGGCGCCGAACGTCTTCATCAGAACGGTCTGCGCGGTGGGCCGGATGCGGTGGCTGTCCTCGAACCATTTCTCCTGCACGATACCGTCGGTGTCGACGATGTAGCTGCCAGGGAAAGCCATGCCGTCAGTGCGGCTGCCGGGCTCCGGGTTGGGATTGCGGATCCCGTAGGTTTCGATGATCTCGGAGTCCGGATCAGCGAGCGTTGAATACCGGAAACCGCCCATTCGATCCGAGAAACTCCTGAGTATCTCTACCGAGTCGTAACTGATGGCAACCACGCCAAGGCCTGCTTCGGTGTAATCGTCCAGGGATTCTTCCAGCTGCACGAGCTGGGTCTTGCAGAAGGGTCACCAGTCGGCCGAACGGTGAAACACCACCATGGCGCCGTTCGGTCCCATCACGTCGCCCAGACTGACCAGGTTGCCGTTCTGGTCGTAGGCGGAGAAATCCGGAATGCGCTCGCCGATTTCGGGGCCGCTGACCATGCCCCGGCTGCCTGCCGGGATATCGGTCAGAAAGTTCTGTGCGAGTGCCGGAGCGGTAGCCAAGGATAAAATCATGGCCACGAGCGCGCCACGAGTGGTGAGGGAGTTGAACATGGCGTCACTTCCGCAAGAGGTAATCCCGGCAGTCTACGCGCCGACGATGGGCTCGATCAAGGCAGTGTGCGAATTGACTGCCTGATGGGCTAGTTCTCCGCTCCATCAACGCACTCGTACGGCTCCACCGTCGCGCCGGGTATCCACAACCAGGCCTTGCTGAGCGTGACCGGCTCGGTGAATATCTCCGGGTTGGTCAGCGTCATTTCGTAGCCAAGCCGTCTGCCGTCTTCGCTCGGGGTGAACCGCTCCACGAATACGCTCTCCCCGGAGTTCGGAACGCCGGTCATGTCGGTGTAGGGCCAGGTGCTTCCGCTCGTTGTCACCACGAGCGTTTCGCCGTCCCAGCGGCCCACCGACGTGCCGAGCGGGGACGGTTCCGCGACGGAGAGTTCGGCGTCCATTTGAATTTCCCGCACGATGTCGCCTTCCTCCATCTTCAGGTGGACGACTCCATCGCCCTGAATGATTTCCATCGGATAGGGCTGTTCCATGATCGTGGGCATGCCCTTGGGCATGCAACTGCCGAGGATCGGATTGCTGTACAGGTCGTATTCGGCCCGGGCCGCCTGCGCGGACTCCGTCAGGGGGAATACCGCGCCATCGAAAATCAGGGCATCCGTACCGCCCGCCAGCGAGGTGCTCCAGACATGAAAGATGTCATCGGGCGCATTCTCGTCGGCAAAATCCGATGCCGACGCCAGCCAGACTTCGGACGATCCCACCGTATCGTCCGATGACCACCGAGGCGGCGTACCCGGCCACATGATGACTTCGGCACGGCCTTCGATCAGCATGTTGGTCAGAAAAATGCGGGTTCCGCCGTCCTTGGGCTGCCATCCCGCCACGGTGACGGCATCGCCCACCTGGACCGTGCCGGCATCCAGCCCCATCCGCCGCAGAATGCTCACCGCATTCGCTTCGACCTCCCAGGAAACGCCGTCCGCGGTCAGTTCGAACGAAACGTGGGGGTTTCGCCAGTTTACGGAGGTGACAACGCCCTCGGCTTCGATGGTCGTGGACGGATCGAAGTAAATGAACGGCGAGTGGTGCGCGGCGGCAATCCCCGCCGTACAGGCAATCGTTGCCGCGATCAATGTGCGAACGAATCCAGTCATGATGCGTAATCAGCTCCTTTTGAGGTTCCCTGTCAAACCGTATTCACAGCCAACGGCGCGTGGGACTGCGGTTGTCCCGCGGCGGCGTTGACCACCATGTCCGGGCTGACCGGTGCGCGGTTGAAGAAGTGGCCTCCCAATGCGTCGGAAATGGCGCAGAGCACGGCGGCCGAGGCGCAGCCCTGGATCGGTTCGCCGACACCCTTGGCGCCCACGGGGTTTTGCGGGTCGGCGATATCCACGGCGGCCCACTGCATGGTCGATGGCACATCCAGGTACGACATGGGTTTGACCTGGTGGAAACCGACGTTGGCCGGCAGGCCGCTTTGCGAATCGTAGACGTGGCGCTCGGTACAGGCCATGCCCAGACCCATGACCGCGCCGCCCTTGACCTGGTTGGACAAGCCCTGTGGGTGGAGCACCGTGCCGCAGTCGGCCACGCTCACGTAGTCGAGGACTTCGAACTTGCCGGTATCCAGGTCCAGCTCGATCTCGATGAACCCGCTGGCGATGGCCGGCACCACGCCTTCGTGGCGCAGGTTGTCCTTCGCGACACCGACCAGGCCGGTGCCCGCAACGCCGGCCACGGCCATCCGCGTGACGTCGTGAATGTCTTCCGGGGCTTCTTCGCCGGAAAATCGGCCGCCGAGTTCGATGGCGCGCTGTGCGGCGGCGGCGTAGGTCATGGACCGCGATGGGTCGTCCGTGGCGAACACCGTCTCGTCGCCGATGTCGTAGTCGTCCGGCGCGCCGCCCATGTCCATGGCGGCGATTTCCGTGAGTTTTTCCATCGCGTCCATGGCCGCCACGTAGTTGGTGCGGGTGCACGTGAAGGAGGTATTGCTTCCGGTCTGGGTCGGCGCCCAGGGCAGGTGCCGGCGGCTGTCGCCCCGTTCGATGACGCAGTTGTCCCAGTCGTACTTGAGCATTTCGGCCGCGACCCGTGAGGTGGCGGTGTGGGAGTAGGTGCCGAGGTTGCCGCAGCCGGTATGGATGTGCAGCACGCCGTCCGGGGTGATTCGCACCAGGCCGTCGTAGCTGTTGCGGCCCGCCGAGTGGTAGCACTGGCCGATCCCGATGCCGATGGCCTTCGAACCGTCGAGCTGGCCGCTGCGGGCGATCTTTTCCTCCCAGTTGAAGAGTTCGGCGCCCCGCACAAGCGTTTCATCCTGATACGCGCTGGTGACAGGGCCCTGACGTCCGCCGATCCTGGCCTCGTTGTCGGCCGAGTTGATGCGCCGTATCGACAACTGGTCGATGCCCAGTTCTCGCGCGGCCTTGTCGAGGATCGGCTCGACGGCTTCGGCGATCTGGTTCTGTCCGGGACCTCTCTGGGGTCCCCGGGGCGGTGTATTGGTTTCCACCGGGATGCCGCGGTAGCGCATGGCCATTGGCTGATAGAGAATCGAAACAGAGTCCGCGGCCGAGTCGTTGTCGCTCCAGCCGGTGTGGGGGCCGTTCTCGTGAACGATGGAAAGGTCCAGGGCAAGGATGCGGCCATCGTCCCGCAGACCCATGCGGAGCCGGCCCTGGAAGCCGGCCCGGGCGGTACCGAGCCCGTACTCCTCGTAGCGGGTGATTCGCAGCATCACCGGCCGGCCGGTCCGCTGGCTCAGCAGCGCCGGCACCGCCATGATCGGGTACGGTCCGCCCTTGGAACCGAACCCTCCGCCGCAGGTCTCGGCGACGTAGACCAGGTCTTCCTGCTCCACGCCCAGCAACTGGCAGAGGCCAGGGACCATGGCGGTCTGGCTCTGGGAAGAACCGTAAAGGACGCACTTGCCGTTCTCCCAGTAGGCCATGCAGCTTCGCGGCTCCATGCAGTGGTGGGAGAGGCCGGCGGTGACGAAGCTTTCGTCGATCACCACGGCGGCTTCCTCGAATCCCGCGTCCACGTCGCCGTAGGCCCATTCGGTGACCGGCTGGCCCATGGGGAGCTGGCCCTCACCGACCGCCGCAAAGTCCGCGGCGGTCCACTTGACCGTCTGCACCGGGATGCTTCGGCCCGTGACGTTGCCGTCGCTGCGGGCATCGGGTCCGCCTGGGTACAGGCTCTCCAGCGGATCGAATGTGAAGGGGAGGGGTTCCAAGTCCATATCAATCAGGTCGATGGCGTCCTGTGCGGTGGTCTCGTCCACGGCGGCCACCGCGAGAATGGGCTCGCCCACGTAACAGGGCTCGTTGGTCAGGATCGGCGTCGCCGGCGGGCGGGGCGCCTGCGCGGCGGGGATGTCGTCGGCGGTCAGTACCGCGTACACGCCTTCCAGCGCCAGTGCGGCCGACGCGTCGATATTGCGGACCCGGGCGTGGGGCATCGGACTGGTCAGCAGCTTGCAGAAGAGCATTCCCTCGGCGCGAAAATCTTCCGCGTACTTGGCCTGCCCGGTCACCTTGCCGCGCACATCCGGCGGCACGAAATCACTGCCAATCAACGTATAAGCCATGTCGTTCTCCCGTTCTTTTTCGACATCGGCGCACGGGGCCGCTTCGCGCCCGCCGACCCCATCGAGATTACCACGAAAACAGGTGCACGCTCACGCCGGCCCGGACGGGGCTCGGGGCCGTTCTGCCCCGGTCCGATGCCGCCTATACAATCCACCTTCGTACAAGGCACAATCCATGACGATCATCAACCGGGGGGCAGCCATGACACGGGAGTCAGAAGCACACGGGCGCGGCGTCGGAGCGCGTCTGCGGGAGGCGGAAACGCGCCGACGGGAGGTCCTCAGGGGAGGCGTAGCCCTGGGCGGATTGGCCGCGACCGCCGGAATGCCGTTCTGGTCGAAGCTCGCCTTGGCCCAGGGGGAGGAAATCGTCCCGTTCACCGACGTGCCGGAGACCTTTGCGGCGCCTCCCGTCGTGCCTGGCGGTATCCACTTCCAGGACACGCGTTTCATCGAATCCTTCTACACGCCGGTGGGCGACTTTTACATCGTTCAGCACTACAACCAGCCGGAGATCGCTGCGCAGGATTACCGGCTGCGTATCTCGGGCATGGTGGACCGGCCCATGGAACTCACGCTGGCGGACCTGCGGACCCGGTCGAAGGTGGAAATCGACGCCGGATTCGAGTGCGGCGGCAATCGTGCCGCGATTTTTCATGGCCTGATCGGCAACGCGCGCTGGGGCGGCGTCAGCCTGCGGGAGTTGCTGCTGGAGGCGGGCATTCAGGACCCGGGTCTTGAAGTGGTGTTCTACGGGGCCGATGCGGGTACCGAAAGCATTCGTGACGAGCGGGTCGAACAGAACTTCGGTCGCAGCATGCACCGAGACGATGCCCTTCGTCCGGAAACGATGCTGGCCTGGGAGATGAACGGCGAGCCGCTGAACGTGTACCACGGCGCGCCGGTGCGCCTGATCGTTCCCGGCTGGTACGGCATTTCAAACGTGAAATGGCTGACCCAGATCCACGTGCAGGACCGGCGGTACATGGGCCGTTTCATGGCGCGGGACTACGTCACCCTGAGCCGCCGGGACATCGGCGGCGTGGAGCGCTGGGAGGAACGCTCCGTGACCCGGATGCGGCTCAAGTCGTCCATCGTGCGCGTCACGCGCAACGCGGGCGAGCACGAAATCATGGGTTTCGTGCTCAACGACGGCACACCGCTGCGGTCCGTGGAGATCCGTATCGATGGCGGCGACTGGCAAGCTGCGGCGGTCGACCCCGAATCCACCCAATACTCGTGGAAGCTGTTCCGATTTGCTTGGCAGGACGCGGCACCGGGCGAGCACATGATCGTGTCGCGGGTCACCGACGTCAACGGCCAGGTCCAGGCCACGGCGGAACAGATGCCCGAGAAGCCAACCCGATGGGAGAATTACGCGCAGTTTCCAAGGACGGTGATGATCGGCTGAATTGCCTATGCCGACGCGGCCAACTCCCGTAACAGGGGTAGTATGGGCTCCGATTTTGTTGTACAAAGACGGCAAGGGCCTGGGTTGCTGACATGATCGTTCAGATGGCGCACGACCTGCCGGCACTGTTGGAACTGGCCGACGATCGATTCGCCCGGGAATCCGGTGTTCGCCTACCGGGCCGCCCACGCGCAGCCCGGCACCAATCTCCCACGCGCAGCCCGGCACCAATCTATTGATGGCGTGGGGCGCGGCCAACCGCGGTCCCCGGGTGTTCGAGGATCCGGACCGCTTCGACATTCGGCGGCCGAAGCGGCGCGCGCTGGGCTTCGGCGGCGGCCCCCGTGTCTGCAAGGGCCGTCACCTGGCCATGCCGGAGGGCGAGATCGCCCTGCGCGTCCTGCTCGAGCGGCTCGCGTCCATCGAACTGCTGGTGGAGGAACCGGACTGGGGAGGTCCGGGCATGGTTCGCGCCATCCGGTCCATTCCGGCCAGGCTGATCCCGAAGTGAATCTCGGGACGATTCGATGCACCGCCGCGCCGTACGACGCCCGAGACGACTCCGTTATTGTCTCACCGCGGCACTTGGACGCCCTTGTCAGGACGGGGGCGCGCCAATGTTCAGAACGATGCCGAGGATCGTCATCATCAATGCATTGGCGGCAATGAGGACGCCTACCGCGATCAGGATGGAGCGCCAAATCTCAGCCCGCAATTCAGCCCGAACGGCGTCGAATTTCGCATGCATCTCGTCGGTCCGGGTGTTCAGCCTGGTCTGAATGGCGTCGGTTCGGGCGCTAAACCCAGATTGAATGGCTTCGGTCCGGCTTCTCATCTCGGATTGAACGGCTTCGGTCCGGGTTCTCATCTCGGATCGAATGGCGTCAGTCCGGGTTCTCAACTCAGTTTGAATGGCGTCGGTCCGGGTTCTCAACTCGGTCTGAAGGGCATCGATCCGGGAATGCAGCGCCGCGATTCCCGCATCGAAGTGCTCCACTGTTACGAACTGACTGGCGGATTGGCTCATGGCCTCCACGATGGCGTCGGCCTGTTCGGCCCCGAGGCCCGAAGCCTTGAGCTTGCGGGCAGCGCCAAGTGTATCAAACGCCGAATCGGACATGGAGGACTCCCTGTGAACCGCGGGACGCGCGGCGGATTGTTGCTCGAATGCGGGGTCACAGTAGGTGCGCATGGCCTGGAACGGAAGCCTTGTTTCCGTGCTATTCGCCGTGATTCGGGGCATTGCCCGCGCGCTGCGGCGGGATTGGACGGCCTCATGAATGAGGCATCGCATTCGATCATGCCGGGTCTGCGGGTTCGCTGCCGTCAACCGTGCTGCATTCGCCCCATGGCGCGATCCGCCGCCGCAAGCGTCTGCTCGTTCGTGGTCCGGTCGTCATGATGCTTCTGATGAAGCATTGCGAATCGTTGCATCAAGCGGGGTGGACGGGTACAGGCGCAGTCGCCGTAATGGACAGGTACAGGCTCAGTCGCCGTATACGAAGCGTTCGATCTCCCCGTGGATCCGGGTGCGGGTCCGGTCGGAGGGTGGTGTCGAGAAGCGCGACACGACGACGGTCACGGCAAAGTTCACCGCCAGCGACCAGATCGCCTCGTGAATGCCCAGCGGCTGGAAGACCATCACCCGGGTGACGTAGAGTGTGATCAGGCCCGCGCTGATACCCGCAATGACGCCGTTGCGCGTGGTGCACCGGCGGCCGGGATAGCAGACGCCCAGGATCGCCGGCATGAGTTGCAGCGCACCGGCGCCGGAGAGCGTGATCAACGTCACCAGGAAATCGAATGTCGACACCGAGAGCACGTAGCCGACCGCCAGCAGGACGAGCACCACGCCGCGGCCGAACATCACGTAGTGCGCCTGGCTCCGTCCGGGCGCCACGAAGCGCTGGTAGATGTCGCGAGTGAGCACCGTCATGTTGGAATGCAGGATCGAGTCCAGGGTCGACATGGCGGCGGCGGTCGCGCCGGCCAGGATCAGGCCCGTCAGCCAGGCGGGAGCGTGTTGGAAGAGAAGTTCCGGAAAGACCCGATCCGCGATTTCCAGGTCCGGAAGCACCAAGGCGCCGCCAAGGCCCACCATCGCCGCGGGAATGTACAGCGTCATCAGGTAGATGGGCGTGGTGGCGCCCAGCCACTTGAGCGTCCTGGCCGACGCGGCGGTGTAGAAGCGGATCATCATGTGGGGCTGGAACACGATGCCGAACGAAAGCGCGATGGTCATGCCGAACCAGACGCCCGGCGTGAAGAGTCCTTCCGGCCCCGGCAGGGTCAGCAGGTCGGGCCGCTCGGTGGCGAGGCGCTGCCAGAGTTCGACCGGGCCGCCGAATAGCTCGTAGACCAGCACCAGGCTGCCGACCCATACGGCCACGTACATCCACACGCCCTGGATCACGTCGGTCCAGTAGACGGCCCGCAACCCGCCGGCGATGAGATACGCTGCGGCGACGATCAGGAGAATCAACGTCCCCACTTCGAACGACACCCGCCCGCCGGACGCCACCGAGAGGATGTAACCCAGCCCCTGGGACTGAACCTGGATATAGAGGATGGTGAAGATCACCGACACCACGGCGGTCAGCACCCGGACTGCGTCGCTCTCGTAGAAATCCGCCAGCATGTCCGCGGGCGTGATGTAGCCGAAGCGTTTGCCCAGCGCCCAGATTCGTGTTCCGAGCGTGTAGGTGATGACGCCGACAAGAGCCGTCCAAGTGCCCGCCACCCAGAAGCCGATCCCGTGGGTGTAGAAGAAGCCGCCCGAACCGAGAAAGGCGAACGCCGAGTGGAACGTCGCCACCACCGTAAGGTAGAGGACGATGACCCCGGCCTGGCGGCCGTAGAGGAGGAAGTCCTCCATGTCGACCGTGAGCCGCCGGTTGGCGACGACACCGATGACGATGGTTGCCACCAAGTAGAGAAAGATGAGGCTGGTGGCGACGACCCAGGGTTCCATCAGACCTTCTTTATCATCGTCCAGATCAGGACGGCGATCGTGGCGACGTAAACGCCCAGCAGATATACGAAAAGGAAGGGCATTCCGAGGATCCAGGGCTCGATCCGGTTGACGAGTCCGTGAACCACGGGGGGCTGGGACAGCGCCATGCATATGACCAGCAGTATCGTGGCGATCCACCCGGCACGGGTTCGCGGCAGATAATGTGAGCGGGGTATTCGCACCGCGCTATCTTAACCCGCAGGTCGGGCGTCGGGAGTGCTGGAACCATCTTGTAGTGGTGTATCAGCGCGTCCACTGATGTTCAGATGCGCGGCGTCGGCTATCCGGCGTGGCGCCTGGCCGTTTTCGCCCCGCTCGCCGGGGCGAAAACGGCTGGAGGGTTCATGCATCCGCCTGTATCCGTGGCGCAACCAGCGCTCATGTATGATCGTGAAAACAGACACCCACCCAACAGGAAACCTCATGAAGACATACGACATCTCGGCCTGGTTCGTCGTGGCGCTTGGCATCGTCTCGGCCCCGGTGCTTGTCGCGCAGGACGTGGACGACGCGTTACAGATTTACTGGGTCGACGTGGAGGGCGGCTCTGCGACGCTGCTGGTGACGCCGGGCGGCGAGGCAGTGCTCATGGACGCGGGGTGGAACCGCGAGGACGAACGCGACGCCGGCCGAATCGAGGCGGCCATGGCGGACGCGGGTGTCGCGGACATCGACTACTTCATTGCGTCGCATTTTCACGGCGATCATGTGGGCGGCACGCCCGCCATCGCGCAACGCGTGCCGATCGGCCAGTTTGTCGATCACGGCGACAGCGTTGAGGCGGAGACCGAGCGGGGCCGGCCCGCCTGGGAGGCCTACCTGAGCGCCGCGCAGGACAATCGGCGCACGGTCCGGCCGGGCGATACGCTGGATTTGACGGGTGTGGAGTTCACGTTCGTCGTGGCTAACCGGGAGATCATCGAGGGCGGCTCGGGCACGAACCCGCACTGCGGTGGCCAGATGGCGCCCGAGGACCTGGGCGAGAACAGCCGCAGCGTCGGCTACAGGGTCACGGTGGGTGAGTTCGAGTTCATCGACCTCGGTGACGTTACGGTGGACATCCAGCAATCCGTGGCCTGCCCCGTGAACCGTCTCGGCGTCGTGGATCTGCTCCAGTTGCCGCACCACGGCCAGGGCGTCGCGGCCGAGCTGCTCTGGGCGCTGGAGCCCACGGTGGCGGTCAGCAACAACGGCGCAACCAAGGGCGGGCGCGCCGACGACCTCGCGATTGTGCACGATATTCCGGGACTTGAGGGATTCTGGCAGGTCCACCACGCCACAGCCGCCTCGGCGGACCTCAACGCATCGGCGCAGATGACGGCCAATCTCACCGAGGACAACGATCAGGGACACTGGATCAAGGCGACCGTGGACGCTGACGGCGCCGGTTACCGGATCACCAACGGGCGCAACGGCTACAGCCAGACCTACTCGACCAGGTAGCGCACCCGGGTTAATCCGGCAGGCCGTCGCACGTCCGTGCCGTCACGTTTTCGGTACCCAAAATCCTGAAAAAATCTTCTTGGCAGCGCGACATTTTCAGACTTGAACAGTGGCTGGGCGAGGATTCGAATGTCAAGCGGTACATTGCAAGGCTGCGCGGTCCTGAGAAACCACTGATCGGATCCGGGTCCGTGCGGGCGGGTGCGTTGGCCGGCCCGCGAATCGTCGAGTCTCCGGAAAATAATGCATGGGAGGTGATAACTTGCGGAGATTCCCGTGCCCTAACAAGCAAAAAGCCCCCACCAAACGGCGGAGGCCATATATGCCGGTGGATGACCTGGGGACACCGAGCCCGCGCAAAGGGTCGATTTGCTACGAAAAGGAAACCGACCGCTTCTCGATTTGCTACGACCGTAATGATAGCGTACCGCAACAGAATCGCAAAACCGAGGAAAGTCTCGCATGTCGTTTGTTTTTGGGCTTGACATTGGCACGACCTCGATCGGGTTCGCCGTAATCGAACACGGAGTCAACTGTGCTACGGGGCAGATTCGCCGCCTTGGCGTTCGGATTTTTCCCGAGGCCCGCGATCCGAAGGGAGTGCCGCTGAACCAGGATCGTCGGCAGGCGCGTCTGCGCCGCCGTCAACTTCGACGCCGGCGCGAACGGCGCCGCCAACTCTCCGAAACTCTGCTCCAAGCCGGTCTACTGCCCGCGAGAGATTCGGCCGCTTGGGACGAAGCGATGAAGTCCGATCCCTACGAACTCCGCAGGCGAGCATTCGCAGATGAGACCCTGGCTTCTCATGAAATCGGGCGTGCCATCTATCATCTCGCGCAGCGCCGACACTTCAAGGGCCGAGATTTGGACGAGATCGCCGACGGCGCCGAGCAGTTTGGCGATGATGCGGACGACAAGAAAGCTACGTCCGCGCGAGACAAATTCGTTCGCGAATTGAAGCATGACGGCAAAACGCTCGGCGCCTATCTGGCGGAACGCGGACCGCATGAGCGCAAGCGCGGCGAACATGCGTCGCGCGAAGCCGTCGAGGATGAGTTCGACAAAGTCTGGTTGCCACTCATCCCCGACGCGTTTCGGTCCTCCGTTCGAGACACGATCTTCTTCCAGAGGCCCGTCTTCTGGCGATTGAATACGCTCGGCGAGTGCCGATTCGTTCCGGGCGCGCAGCTCTGTCCGAGGGGATCCTGGCTCTCGCAGCAAAGGCGAATGCTCGAACAGCTCAACAACCTATCGCTCGTGGGCGGCAATCAGCGCCGGCTCGACGAGGATGAGCGTCAGGCTATTCTCGCCAAGCTGCAAACGCAGGTGTCGATGACATGGCCGGGTGTTCGGCGGGCGCTGGCGAACCTCTACCGGGCGCGAGGTGAACCCGGCGAGGAGAATGCGCTGAAGTTCAACCTGCAGGAGGGCGGCGAGAACAAGCTGCTCGGGAACGCCGTTGAAGCAAAGCTGAAGGGCATTTTCGGCACCAGCTGGCAGGATCACCCACGCAAGCAAGAAATCCGGGATTCGCTTCCTCGGCAGATCTGGCAAGCCGACTACGAAGAAGTCGGTGGTCAGCGTGTGGTCATCCTTGCCGCGCCCGAGCGCAAGGCCCGCAGAGCCGAGGTTGCGCGCCAGTTTTCCCAAGAGTTCGGCCTGTCCGATGCCCAAGCGGCCGCCATTGAGAGCATGAAGCTGCCGCCGGGCTGGGAGCCCTATTCCATAGAAGCGCTTCAGACGATGCTGCCGCATCTTGAGGCCGGCGCGCGATTCGGCGAAATCGTCAACGGACCCGACTGGGAACGATGGCGAACCGAAACGTTTCCGGATCGCGAGCAACCCACCGGCGAAGTGATGGACAGGCTTCCAAGTCCCGCGGACGCCGATGAACGCAAGCGAGTAGCCGGATTGCGCAACCCCACCGTGGCTCGAACTCGCAACGAATTGCGAAAGGTCGTCAACAATCTGATCGACATGTTTGGCAAACCGGACCTCGTTCGCGTCGAGGTCGCGCGCGACGTGGGAAACTCGAAGCGTCAGCGCGAAGAAAAAGCCCTCGGCATTCGCCGGCACGAGCGCCGCCGCAAGGCTGCGCGCGACAACCTCCAGGAAAACGGCATTCTCGAGCTGTCGCGGGCGGATGTGGAAAAGTGGATGCTCTGGGAGGAGTGCGGACACCGCTGTCCGTACACAGGTGACTCCATCTGTTTCGACGACCTGTACCGTGCAGGCAAGTTCGAGGTGGAGCACATCTGGCCTCGGTCTCTCTCGCTCGACGACAGCTTCAGAAACAAGACCCTGTGCCGAAGGGACGTCAACGCCCGCAAGGGCAACCGGATTCCGTACGAGTTCTTCCGCAACGATCCCGGCGAATGGGCGGCCGTGGCCAACCGGCTCCACGGGATGAAGGCTCCGAGGGGAGGAATCGGCATGTCCGCCGGGAAGATCAGGAGGTTCCTGGCCGCGTCAATCCCTGAGGATTTCGCCACCCGCCAGCTCAATGACACCGGCTACGCCGCTCGCGAGGCCGTCTCATACCTGAAACTGCTCTGGCCTGACGTCGGGCCGGAAGCGCCCGCAAACGTGCAAGCCGTATCGGGGCGGGTCACCGCGCATCTTCGCCGTCTATGGGGCCTGAACAACATTCTGGCCGATGACGGAGAGAAGACACGCGCCGATCACCGTCATCACGCGGTCGATGCCTTGACGGTCGCCTGTTGCCACCCTGGTGTAACGCAGCGGCTCGCGCGGTACTGGCAGGACAAGGACAACCCCGGCGCGGACAAGCCGCACCTTCCTCCACCCTGGGCAACGATTCGAATCGATGCCGAACAGGCCGTCGCGGACATAGTGGTGTCCCATCGGGTGCGCAAGAAGCTCTCCGGCCCTCTCCACAAGGAGACGGTTTACGGCGATACGGAGGAGAGTGTCTCCGGCCAAGGCGGACAGAGCTATCGGGTTTTCGTCTCGCGCAGAAATGTCGAAGATCTGACCAAGAGCGATTTGATGGAGAAGAACAAGGACCTCTGGCCCGACCAGAAGTTGCGCGAAATCATCGTGGCGTGGGTGAACAAGCACGGCGACGGCGATCCGAAGAAGGCCTTTCCGCCGTATCCGAAGCGTGGCCGGAAGGGTCCATGCATCCGCCGGGTGCGTCTGCGAAAGAGGCGGCAAATCGATCTGATGGCGAAGGTCTCCACGGGCTACGCCGCCTTGGACAACAATCATCACATCGCGATCTATCGGTTGCCTGAAGGAAAAGTCGGCCACGAAGTGGTGAGTCTGATGGAGGCGACACGCCGTCTGGCCCGACGCGAACCGGTTGTACGCCGCGACCGGGGCGACGGCGCTCAGTTCTTGATGTCGCTTTCACCGGGCGATTCACTGCGACTGACAAGGAACGGCGTGACGCGCGTAGGAGTCGTCTCCGGTGTCTGGGGGAACGGTCAAGTCGCCATGACGGAGCACGATGACGCCGCCAAGGCTACCGAGTTCCGTCCAGGCCCGAACGCTATCGTCTCGAATGGCGGAAGCAAGATTTCCGTCGATCCAATCGGCCGCATCCGTTCCGCCAATGACTAAACCTCAGTGGCGATGATCCGGAGAACTGTCGAATTCTCAACGCCAGGCACTCGGCTCTCGGTCGCGCATCGTCAGCTTGTGGTCGAACGCCCCGACCTGCCGAAGACGACGCTACCGATCGAGGATCTGGGCGTCGTGATCGTGGACGATGTGCGGGCGACCTACACACAGTCGGTGTTTCTCGAACTCCTGGAAGCGGGCGCTACGGTCATGGTCACCGGCCGCGATCACCTGCCCGCCGGGATGATGCTTCCCCTTGATGCGCACCACGTCCAAACCGAACGGCACCGCGCTCAGGTCGCCACCAGCGTACCGGTCCGGAAACGTGCATGGCAGGCGATTGTGCGGGCCAAGATCGTGCAGCAGGCAACCGTGCTGTCCCATTTCACCGGGGATCACGGAGGTCTCGCTCCGATGGCTCGGCGAGTACGCTCCGGCGATCCTGACAATATAGAGGCGCAGGCGGCACAGAGGTATTGGCCGAGGTTGTTCGGAAAGGCATTCCGACGCAAGCGTGGGGCCGAAGGAGTGAACGCGCTGCTGAACTATGGCTATGCCGTGGTCCGCGCGGCAGTCGCGCGCGCCATCGTCGCGGCGGGCCTGATCCCGTCTCTTGGCGTTCATCATCGACATCGCGCCAATCCGTTCTGTCTGGCGGACGATCTGCTGGAGCCGTACCGGCCGTACGTCGACTGGCGGGTCCGTCAATTGGCCAGCGAGGATGGCGAAAGCGTTCCCGACTTGGCCGAAAGGGCAACCCGCGCGGAACTCCTTTCCCTACTCAACGAGACAATCCAGGTGAGCGGACGGCGGGAACCGCTACTGCTGGCCCTGCACACCAGTGCGGCGTCGCTGTGTCGAGCCTTGACGGGCGGTGACCGTAGCCTCTCGCTTCCCGAAGGACTGCCGGTCGAACCCGACTTGGTAGATGTTGCGGAAGTCGGTTGACACCCCAACTGCGGGGGGGGGGGGGGGGGGGGGGAGGTGGGGGAGGTGGTAAAATCAAATCCGTGGGGTTGGCGTTCAATGTGGGTAATCGCGATGTTTGACTTGCCCACGGACACGCCAAAGGAAAGGAAAGCCTATACCCGATTTCGCAAAAATCTCCTCAAGGACGGCTTTACGATGATGCAGTACTCCGTATTGCCCATTCTCCGTTATCTGAGCGGCACCCAGATTATGAAAATTTGCTGACTTGCGTGAGCTGCTGCCGCCGGTCAGCGCTGCGGACCAGTGACGGAAATTGCCATCCTCATGCGGTTCCGATACGGTAGCAGCATGTTCAGAAACTTCGCTTCACCATGGCCACTACCGCGATAGACACGCTCCGTTTCGCGCGCAAACTCAAGCAAGCGGGATTGCCGGAGGAGCAAGCCGAGGCGGTGGCTGCCGCGCTCGGGGAGGAGCTGACCGAGCACTTGGCTACAAAGGCCGATCTGCAGCTTCTCAAAGCCGATATGTTGCTTCTGAAGTGGATGATCGGATTCAACCTGGCTTTTTCCGCGGCGATTCTTTGGCGTGTGATTGATCTCGTCTGATTCTGTTTTCGGCTTGCTGTCGACGTGTAGAACTCTTGTCCGGGAGCGCGTTCGCCGCCGAGACTTCAATCCGGTGTTGCGGGTAGTTGCCGTCGTTTCTCTTGGCCATATTGTGTGCCCGCTTCCTCTCGGGTATCGTGCAAAACGCTGTGGAGGGTCAGGGTCGGCGAAACCGTGATCTCTTATGGCCCAACATGATCGATGCGCTCGGCCCCGAACAGCGTCCAGCCCATGTCTTCGGTAGCCGTATCGAGGACCACTTCGTAGACGACCTCCGGGGGATCGCTGCGCACGTATTCCCGCAGGCGCGTCCACTGGTTGAACAGCAGACGGGAATCCGCCCGCCAGTCCACCTGGTCGAGGGTCTCGGGGTCGAGAATGGCGCCGTAGGCCACGAGGATATTCTCGGTCTCGGGAAGCCAGTCCACGTCGCCCATGGCGATGCTGACGACGCTGTCCGGACCCGCCTGCTCCGATTGCCACAGTTGGCGCACCCGCATGTTCTCCATCGTCGATCTCGTACTCCACGGCACGGGAGTAGGTCTCCGTGACGGGCGCGGGCGGGTTGAAGGGGCGCGCCTCGTAGTTGCCGTTGTTGTAGATCAGCAGCGTGCCGTTGGGTGTGGGATTCGGCGAATGCTGGTGATAGGGCCAGTCGAACTCGCCGTCCGGCTGCAGCACCTTGTCCGACAGGTCGCCCCAGCCGCTGGGCTCGCCGAAGATCCACCTGATTTCGCGGCTCGCGCGGTCAATTTTCATGGCGGCGGCCTGGTAGCGGAAATTGATGATGATCGAGTCGTCGGACTCGTCGTACAGCAGGTTGTTGGCGTGGCTCCAGTCCAGGGTGTCCGGGAAGCCGCGGCGGATCCAGTAGTTGGAGAAGGTTTCGTAGCCGATACGGAACGGGTCCATGTGATCGAATGCGCGCCATTCCCACACGACGTTCCCCGTATCGCGTTCGAATTCGACGATGACGTCTCCCATGACCTTCTGCCGCTGGCGCGGGGCGTTCTCGTCGTACTCGTCGGTGTAGTAGTTGTCGACTTCCTTCCACTCGGAGCTGAGCACGATGATGTTGCCATTGGGCAGTTCGTCGATCTCATGGTGAAAGGACTGCGTGTCCACGGGGATGCCGGCGGCGGGACCTTCGGGGCGGTTTGCCGCGTACCATTGGTTCACCGTGTTGCCCAGCCAGTCGATCTCGATCATCCGGAAATCGGCGGTGACGAAGATCAGGTTGCCGTTGCCGACCTTCTCGAAATCGCTGATGCGCGAGTCGACACGGTAGTACCAGGTGACTTCGCCGGCCTGGTCAAGGACCATCAGCATTCCGAATCCGGCATTGAAATTCGCGATCTCCTGACCCGCGCCCACGCGCCGGCGCCGAGGATTGAAGAGCGTGACGCCGGGCTCCATGCTTTCAGGCCGGCTCACGGTGGTCTCCACAGGTGGGAACTCGACGCCCACCTCGGGAAGTGGCGGCGTCCGAAAAGGCAACGGCTCCGCAGAGGCTTCCTCGCCGGCGCCGTTTCGGATCGTGACACGGATCTCATGATCGCGGTCCGGGCGCATGCCGTATACGCCGAGCCCCCGGGACGGATCGTGGGATTCGTCATAGTCCAGGGTCCAGGCGTTGACGCCATCGCTCACGTCGATCCGAGTGTCCACGGGACCGTCGGCCTCAAACCGAACCACGGCGGCCAGCGGAACGCTCGGGTTGGGGTTGGCGGCCAGATTCGGGCCCACTTCAAACGACGGGCCGGTGGAGCAGGCCCCGGCGACTGCCATGGCCATGATTGGGAGGAGCCGCAATGTGGTGTCGCTCATGATTTCTCGTGTGCCGGTCAGCAAGGGCGCTATTCTATCCCTCTTGACCAACAATCTGGGTGCGGCCGGCCACGGTGAGTTCATCGTTATCGTCGCAGTCCGGCAAGAGGGTAGAATCGGATGCAGAAAAACTCTATCGGGGGAAAAACATGAGATGTGCTTTCTGCAAGCCAGCGCGCTCCGTCAGCGCCTTGCTGGTCCTGATGGCCGGCACGTCCGCGGCCTACGAGGCCTTCCACGGCCCCACCGAGCTCATTTACCACGATCCGGCGCGAGCGTACCAGGGCTACACGATGTTCACTCCCATGCTGGGGCGAAACGCGTATCTCATCGACATGAACGGGGAAGTGATTCACACCTGGCCCATCCCCGCGAGTTGGCGCGATCCGGAGATCCGTGAGAATGCCCGGCTTCTGGAAGACGGGATGCTGGCGCGCAGCAAGACCGTCGGAGATGGCTCGACGCCCGGAACCTATCAGCTCGTCGGCTGGGATGGGGAGATAGTCTGGGAGTACGAGAGCGACCGCGAAGACCTTTCCGGACATCACGATTTTCGGTTCATCCGCAACCCGAAGCTTGGGCAGCGCACACTCATGTATTCCGCCACCCGGGTCACCTCGCACGAAAAGGTCATCGCGCTCGGCGCCGACCCCGCGCTTCGAGAAAGCTACGCCACACGACCCGACGGCCTCGTGGAGGTGGACATGGACGGGAATATCGTCTGGGAGTGGAACATCAGCGATCACGTGGTTCAGGACATCGATCCCGACCTGCCGGGGTACGGCGCGGTCAGTGAGCATCCCGGCAAGCTGGACATCAATTTCGGCCCGGGCGTCAGCGGCAACTGGATTCACATGAATGCGTTCGACTACAACCCGGTTCTCGATCACGTGGCGATCAACAACTCCCGCATGAGCGAATTCCATGTCGTCGATCACGGTGCGACGTTCGTTCCCGGGGATCCGGAGCGCAGCACGGAACTGGCGGCGAGGGATGCCGGCGACTTCATCTTCCGGTGGGGCAATCCCTGTGTATCCGATGCCGGAGAGTGCCCTTTGATGACCGCAGAGGGGACGGCTACCAGCAACGGTCATCAGCAGGTGTTTTTTTCCCATGACATTCAGTGGATCGACGACCGGTCTTTCGGCGCGCTTGAGCAGCCGGTCCCCGGGGCGGGCCACTTCCTGATCTTCAACAACGGCGCCCGCCAGCCGGGGCCGACATTCTCCTCGGTGATCGAGATCGATCCGTATGATGGTCCGATGGAAGACGGAATCTACGTTCCGGCGGTCGTCGCCGGCTACGAACGCGCGACGGTGGGCGGCGGCATGAGCAGCCGCACGGAGAGCGTTTCGAATCAGATCGCGTGGCGTTTCCACGGTGTCTCGCCCAACTCGTTCTACAGTCCGTTCATTTCGGGCGCCCAACGGCTGCCAAACGGCAATACGCTCGTCTGTTCAGGCGCCCACGGGCACATGTTCGAAGTCACCCCGCAGGGCGATGTCGTCTGGGAGTACATCAATCCCGTCGGCGACCGGCTGCAGAACGATCGCGGGATCTACCGAATGATGACCGACAAGGCCGGCGACGAGTTCAACTCGATCTTCAAGTGCCAGCGTTATTCCCCGGACTTCCCGGGACTCGAGGGCAAGGATCTGACGCCGAAGGGAAAGATTACGGAATTCTTTTCCGAGGCCGTCGAGATGAAACCGTGAACCGAATGAAAATGTATCGAAGAACAACAGACAGGATTAACGCCATGAACGTAACCTCGACACGCTCCATTCTTTCCATCGCAGCGGTCGTCCTTGTGCCGGCCGCGCTGGCACCGTCAGCGCACGCCCATCATTCCATGTCCGAATACGATCGGAGTGTCACCACCGAGTTCGAGGGCGAAGTTGTCCAACTCTCCTGGACAAACCCGCACGTCCTCCTCTGGGTGGCAACGCCCGACGAGAACGGAGAGCCCGTCGTCTGGGAACTCGAGGGCAGCGCCGTCAGCGCGCAACGCCGCCGCGGGGTGATGGGTGGAGAAGTGAATGTCGGTGATCAAGTGCGCGTCGCCGGCTGGCCCTCGGTGGTACGGCCCGAGCACATGCAGGTCACCAACCTATTGCTCCCCGACGGCGTGGAACTCCTGGTGGGCGGCGCCAGGGAGCCTCGCTGGGCGGACTCGGCCATCGGCGGTGAAAGAAACCTGGTGGACCCCGCGAAAGCCGCGGCCGCGACGGGAGAGGGCATCTTCCGAGTGTGGAGCCAGGGAACGGGCGCCTGGTATTTCACCGGCCGCTCGGACTACGAGTTGACCGAATCCGCGGCGGCGGCCAAGGCAGGCTGGGATGACATCGAGGACAACCCCATCATGCAGTGCGTTCCACCCGGGATGCCGGGACTGATGGGCAATCCCTACCCGATGGAATTCACCCAGCGTGACGGTTACATCGAACTGCGGTTCGAGGAGTTCGATGCACTGCGCACGATCCACATGGAAGATGCGGGCGACCCGGCCGACATGCCGTTTTCCCACATGGGCTATTCGGTCGGCCACTGGGACGGGGATACGCTGGTGGTCAGGACGACCCGGATCAACTGGGACTACTTCGATCGGCAGGGCGCGCCGATGACGACGGACGTGGTCGTTGACGAGCGCTTTACCGTCGTTGAGGACGGCAACCGGCTGAACTACCTGATGACGGTCACCGATCCGGATATCCTGGTACGCCCCTTCGTCTGGGACGCCTATTTCATCTGGCGGCGCGGCGAGGAAGTCAACCTGTACGACTGCACGCTGGAGTACCAGTAACCCCGCAGGGAATCGCGATAGCGCCGGTTAGATTTTCTTATGGGAAGGCAAAGTTTTTGTGACTGCGCTGCGGCACCAGCGGGTTCCTGCCCTGTGGTATCCTGCCAATGGGTGAAGCTCTTTCATTCGAGCGATGGAGGTGCGCAGCGAGTGGAAAAAAACAACAATGTCTGGAATCGCATCCGCGCTCCAGGAATTCTCTTCAAATGAAACGTCATGCCTGCCGGGGAGGTTTAGGTCTCAAGATGCGTTCACTGGTAATTCTCTCCGGTCTCGCCGCCGTTGCGGCGACCGCACAGGAATCTGACGCTCCGCCGGCTGACGAGGTGGTCATCGAACAGATCATCGTCACCGCGACCCGGCGCGAGGAGTCGGTCACCGACGTGCCGTTAGCCGTGTCAGCCTATGACGCCCAGCGGATCGAACTCAGCCGCGTGACGGACATCATGGAGTTGATGCGCGTCGCGCCGAGCTTTCACGTCGCCTCCGGGCAGGCGGAATCCGTCGGCGTCACGGCGCGGATTCGGGGCGTGGGAACCAACAGCGACAATCCGGGACTGGAATCGTCCGTCGGCATGTACGTGGACGGGGTGTACCGCAATCGGGCCACGGTGGGATTGACCGAACTGGGCGCGATCGAGCGAATCGAGGTTCTGCGCGGACCGCAGGGTACGCTGTTCGGCCGCAACAGCTCCGCCGGGGTCGTAAGCATCATTACGGCGCTGCCCGATCCGGACGGGTCCGGCTATGCCGATATCAGCATCGGCTCCTACGGCACGAACCGGGTTGAAGCCGGTGTCAGCGGCGGCATCGGTCGGGACGCCTCGGCCCGGCTGGACGCGGTGTTCTTCCAGCGCGACGGTTTTCTGGAAGACCTCAACTACGACCGGAATTTCAATGATCGCGATCGCACGTTCATTCGCGGGCAGATGGTATTCGAACCTTCCGACACGGTGCGCTTGCGCGTGATCGGCGACTACACCGACCGCGATGAAAACTGCTGTGCGGCGGTGGGCCTGATTGAAGGACCCACATCCGCGGCGATCCGCCAGATCGCGCAGCTCCAGACTCAGAGTCCGAATACCGTGGGCATCGCCTTCGATCCCTTTGCCCGCGGGGCCACGGTCTCGGAGAATTCCGGTTATTACCAGTCCGTCAAGGAGGGCGGGGTGTCGCTGGAGATCGACGCGGACCTGCCGTTCGCCCGCCTGGTGAGCGTGACGGCGAAACGCGACTGGGAAACATCTCGCGAAATGGATATCGACTTTTCGGCGATGGACATGGGTGAAAGGCCTCTCGGCCAATTCAACCTGGGCTTCGAAACACTTTCCCAGGAAATCCGCCTCAACGGCCAGTCCGGATCGCTGGATTGGCTGGTGGGCGCCTACTATGCCGACGAATATCTGCCGTACGAAGACGCGCTGGATTTCGGTCTCGGTTACAGCTTCTACGCGAACGGGATCGCCCAGCAGGCCGCGGCAGGGATCGGCGCCGGATTCGATGGCTTCCGCCAGCTTGCCCAGATCGACGCGCTGGAGGCCGGCGTGGCCGGAGTCGCTCAAGGCGCCGCGGGATTGTCCGCCGGACTGGCGGGGCTGTCCGGCGGCCTGGCCCAATTGGGCGCCGCGCTGGCGCCGCTCGCACAGTTTCTGCCGCCCGGACTCCCGTTGCCGGCGATTCCCACCATACCCATGGCGCCGACGCTGGCGGGGACGTTGCCTTCATTTCCGGGCTTTCCGTACAATCCGTGGCCGGGATACGAACGAATCGCCGGCGCCAATCTCCATGGTCGCGGCGCCAGGGACTCGTACGAGCAGGAATCCCGATCATGGGCGCTGTTCACCCACAACACGCTCGAGTTGCAGAACGACTTCGAATTGACGCTGGGCTTGCGCTACACCGTTGAAGACAAGTCCATGACGGCGAATCTTGTCTCCTCGGATCAGGTGTGCCTGCCGTTCAGCCACCAGTTTCTCGGCTCGCTGCAGGCCAACCGGGACTACTTGGCCGGCATAGGCGCTTATGCGCACGCGCTTGGCGCTTATTCGGCACAACTACAGGGACTGTCAATTCCGACGGCGGAACTGCAGGGACTCGCCACTCACCTTGGACAGTTGGCCGCCACGCTGCCGCCGCAGGTGGCAGGCATGCTGCCGCCGGGGTTCAACCAGCAGTTGGCGGGGCTTGTCCAGGGCGCCCAGGAGCTTGAAGGCGCCGTAGCCGGAATCCAGGCCGGAGCGGCCCAGTTGCTGCCTGGGCTCCCGCAAGTGGCCGCGGGCGGCGAGCAACTGCTCACGGATCCCGCCCTGATTGAAGGCCTGGCTGCAATCGTGGCGTTGGGTTGCAACCCGTTTGCCGATCCTACCCGGGATGGAACATACGTTGGCGACCTCGCCGAGGATGAGGCCACGGGAACTCTGCGGCTATCCCGGAATATTGGCAATCATCTTGTGTACGGCGGCTATTCGCGAGGCTACAAGGCAGGCGGATTCAACATGGATCGCAGCGGACTGAGCAGCCCGATTTTATCTGGACTGGTGGGGACACCCCAACTCCCCGGCATCGACCAATGGATATTCCTCCCGGAAACCGTCGACACATACGAGGTGGGCGCCAAGTTCAGCCTCGATGACTGGCGCGGGCTGCTCGATGTCAGCCTGTTCCACGAGGATTTCGAGGGCTACCAGCTCACGGCGTTCACGGGCTTCGCGTTCGAGGCGCTCAACGTGCCCGAAGTGACATCGAAGGGCGTCGAGGTCGAGGCGCGCGGCGTGGTCAACAACAACGTCGAAATCTTTGGCGGTCTGACCTACGCGGATGTGCGATTCGGCAGCGGTCCGGAGCACGGCTTCCGCGCCGGACGCCAGTTGACGCACGCGCCGAAGGTCACGGGCGTCGGCGGTTTCACCGTTCGCTTCCCGCTGGGTCCCCTGGCAGGCGCCTTTCATATCGATGCGCGCTACACGGGTGATCACAACACCGGCGCCAACCTGGATCCCATGAAGCACCAGGATGCCTACACGGTGGTCAATGCCCGGCTGATCTTCAATTCTGCAAGTGGCGTGAATCCATGGACCGTGGACCTCTGGGGTCAGAACATCACCGGCATCACCGGCACAGACTATTCCGTGACCATCTTCGACGCCCCGTTGCAGACCGGCACCTACAATTCCTTCATCGGCGACCCGCAGGTGTACGGCGTCAGCCTCCGGTACGACTTTTAGTTTGTCGTAGCTCAACGCATTGTGGAGGCGGAACCTGGCTGGTTCCGGTCCACGGCGCGGCCGAGAGCTATTCGCGACCGTAGCGGGCCAGGCGTGAGCGTGACCAAATCGCCGGGAACAACCGCATAACCGGAATTAATGCATTGAAATACGACTATACTATTGGCTGTCCGTTGGGCATGCTCGATTGTCATGACCGATGCTTCCATCACTTTGGCGAAGCCGTCCGAAGGCGCTCAGACCAAGTTGTTCCCCGCTGAAACTGCACGGCAGCCGGACTCGTCGGTGGGTCAAGCGTATGTGCGCGGGCAGGCGTCCATCTACTTCGGTCCCGCTGAAGATCGGTACGCGGACTGGCCGGTTCCCACCTGCATAGTAGCCGATGGCCCCTATGGAGTGGATGGTTTTCCAGGGGATTTCCGCACCGCCGAATCCCTTCCTGATTGGTACGAACCGCACATCGGAGCCTGGAGCGATCGAGCAACGCCGGGAACCACGCTATGGTTTTGGAACACGGAAATCGGCTGGGCGACCGTCCATCCGCTGCTCGAAGCCCAAGGTTGGGAATACCGCTGTTGCAACGTTTGGGACAAGGGACTCGGCCATATTGCCGGGAATGCCAATACCCGTACTCTGAGGAAGTTTCCGGTAGTGACCGAGGTATGCGTGCACTATGTCAAGAAGGCCAGTTTCGCGGTTGGCGCAGGGCTCTCCAAAAGTCGGGGCGTATAGCCTGAGGCTGTAAACGGTGAGGGAAGCGGTCAGGCTGTGCAAGGTCTGGCTATTCAGAAGTCGTTGTGGCATAAAGGGGGTCATGGTGATCTCGGTGTTTTCCCGTGGCCGGTTGAAGTTGCGCGATGTGTGGGTGCGCCCGGTGCGCGGCGTGGCGGAGCGGCGGCGTTGGGACGCGCTGATGAGGGAGTTTCACTATTTGCCGTACAAGGGATTGTTCGGTCAGTCGCTGCGTCACGTGGCGGTATGCGGCGGGAGCCGGGTTGCGCTGCTGGGCTGGACGGCGGGCGCGTTCAAGGTCGGGGTTCGGGACGAGTGGCTGGGTTGGCCGCCGGAGCGGCAGTTTCGGCGGCTGAAGCTGATCGCGAACAACAGCCGTTTCGCGTTGCTGGTGGGCAAGGGGGAGGTACGCAACCTGGCCTCTCGGGTGCTGGGTCTGAGTCTGCGCCGGCTGTCGGGGGACATGCGCGCGATGCACGGTTTCCCGGTGCTGTTGGCGGAGACGTTCGTGGACCCGTCGCGGTTTTCGGGGGTTTGCTACCGGGCGTCGAACTGGCGGATGCTGGGCCTGACGCGCGGTTATTCGCGGGTGTACGGCAGCCCGGCGCGGTGGCGCGAGCACGGCCAGCCCAAGGAGGTTTACGTGTACGAGCTTGAAGCCGGCGCCCGCGAGGCGCTACGCGATGGGCGCGAGCCCGTGGAGGTGCGCGAGGCGCCGATGCCGGCGGGGCAATTGCGCAGTCTTCACGACTTTCTCGGGGAGATGGAGGATTTTCGCAAACGGCGCGGGCAGCGCTACAGCTTGGCGAGCTACCTGACGATCATGATCGCGGCGCGCCTGGCCGGGTATCGCGGCGTGAGCGCGTTCGGGGAGTTCGCCGCCCGGCTCGACGAGGCGCAGCGCCGTGCGGTGGGCGGGTTCTTCAGCCCGACGCGCCAGTGCTACACAGTGCCCGCTGCCTCGACCTTCCATTACATCCTCTCGAAGCTGCCGCCGGACACTCTGGATCGGGCGCTGCGCGCCTGGAGCGCCCAGCATGCCGGGCTTGCGCCGGTGGCCATGGACGGCAAGGACGTGCGCGGCGCCTCCAGGCGGACCGAGGGCGAACGCCAGATGATGGTGGCCGCGGTGGAGCACGGCAGCGGCCTGGTGCTCGGGCAGGTGCGCATCGGCGCCAAAAGCAACGAGATCCCGGCGGTGCGCGAACTGGCGCGGCAACTGGACCTCGCCGGGCGCGTCGTCACGCTCGACGCCATCCACGCCCAACACGACACGGCGCGCTGCTTGGTGGAGGAGTGCAAGGCCGACTACGCGATCACCGCCGTGAAGGGCAACCAGCCGAGCATTCGCGAGGACCTGGCGGACATCGACTGGAGCCAGGCGCGCTGGAGCGCCGAGGCGCTGCACAAGGCCCATGGGCGGCTGGAGACCCGCCGCTGCGCGGCCTTCGACCTCACGCCCGCCAAGTGGGACGGGCGGTGCGATCTGCCCGCACGCCGTCAGGCGCTGCGCGTGCAGCGCGAGCGCGTCGTGGTCAAGACCGGGGAAAGCACCCGCGAGATCGCCTACGGGCTCACCTCGCTCGGCGTCGAGGAGGCCGGACCCGACGAACTGTTGAACATCGTGCGCCGCCACTGGGAAGTGGAGAACCGGGTTCACTACGTGCGCGACTTCAGCTACGACGAGGACCGCTGCCGCGCCGCGGCCGGGCATCTGCCGCAAAACCTGGCGGCGCTCAGCAACGCCGCGATCTCCATCGTGCGCGCGATCGGCCACTTCGACTACATCCCCCAGGCAAACCGCCACTACGCCGCACGCCCGCAGGATGCGCTCGACGCCATCCTGACCCCCGCGCCGCCCTGACCGGGCACCCCGCGGACCCCCGACGGCGCACCGCCCGGCCGCGCCGCGGCATCCCCGTGCGCGCCGCGCCTACTCAGCGCCCAGGCACCAACCCATACCCCCGAGCAAACCCGCTCAACGCCTCCCCACCGCCCTGGACCGACCGGCGACCCCTCCGCTACAGCCACACATCCCCGTCGGACCCATCGCTCAGCCTCACCGGAACCAACCGGACCGGGACTTTTGGATAGGCCTGCGGTTGGCGGGAAATTGTTGACCATGCAGCAGTGGTTGCGGTACGAGTGGCAGCGGACGAAACTGCCGCTACGCTTGGCCAACGACGCGTGCGGCGTGCTGAATGCCGCCACGCGGAAATACCTGACCGCCGACCATCTCTGGTACTACCCGCCGGTCGACATGTTTCTGAAAATGGCAAAGTACGCCAACGAATTTGGCGACCCCGCTGGGCGGCCGTATTTCAGCATTGACGGAGCCGCCCCTATCTCCGGCCGGACATGGGCGGGCCTGCGGGCAAAGTTTCGTTGCGGCATAGGGGTCACAAACGTTTGGCGCGAGCCTCAGGTCGGTGGTTCGGAGCGAATCCAGGGGGCTCGAAGCGGTATGAAATACAAGTTCCGTAGCCTTCATGGCAGTCAGAAGCCGCTGAAGCTTTTTGACCTGATCATTCGAGCGTCCACGGACCGGGGCGATACCGTGTGGGAACCATTCGGCGGATTGTGCCCCGGCGCCGTCGTATCTCATACCTTGGGGCGGCGCTACGTCGCTGCGGAAACCAACCCCGAGTTCTATGCGGCGGCAGTGCGAAGGCTGGCGGCGCTATGATGCCCAACTCCACGCCTGAGCCACCTGTCAAACGTCCGCCAGATCCCAGCGCAGTTGACATTCAGATTTATTCCCTTGCCACTCTCCAGTTTTCAGGCAATTCGGCCCCCGTAATCTCGCGTATCGCTTCGTCAAATCTTCGTGTCCTTCCGATAGGGAAGCGCCACCAATAGCGGAATTGTCCGTTCGACCGCTTCTGTGGCCGCCTCTCGAATTCGTGGTCAATCAGAATGCGCCGGAGTTCATCTCCGTTGGTAGCCTTTTGCGGATAACTGTCTACGACATAGTGGTGCGGAGGCCTTTCGTCAGGCGCCCATCCGCCTACCAAGTTTCCGCAATGGTATAGCTGTACGCGCTTTCTGAGGTGCTTTACAGTGAGAATCATGGTCTGTCAGAGTCTAACACCGTTTTTCCGCGTTGGCTCGCACCCGCTCCTCGATAACCGCTCGCCGCCGCGCATCGATGAGTTCGATGCGGGGGCCGTCGGGCACCCTGTGGTAGGCGAATCGCGATACCCGGCCTTCAATCTCGTCGTAGGTCAGTTCCAGGGGCAATCCGGCGGCGCTCAGACGGGCTGAGGTGGCCTCGAAATCGTCGACCCAGTACGCCATGTGATGCAGGGCGATGCGGTCCCGCGTGTACCAGAGCGTGCCCTCCGGAGCGCAAATCAGTTCCAGGTCGGGCGGTCCCGCCACGGTCCAGTACGCCTGGAGCGGCACGGAGACCTGCCTGCCGTCGATGCGCATCGGTATCGCGCCGTTCCCCATGAGCGCCCAGCGGCATCCGAAGAAGCCCGTGAACTGCGACTTGGCCCGATCCATGTCCGGCACGGCGATGCCGACATGGGCCAGGGGGCCGATACCGCCCACGACCTCGAATTGGCCGGGTTTCATGCGCTATGGCTCCGGCGAGAATTCGTACACGGTATTTCCTTCGAAGATCGTGATCAGGACCTGCGTGTCGGCGATATCGGAGGCCGGGATCTCGAACAGGTGCCGGTCGAGGACGATCAGGTCCGCGGACTTGCCCACCTCGATGGAACCGGCCACGTCCTCGACCTTGAGCGCCCTGGCGCCGTTGATGGTCACGATCTCGAGTGCCGCTTCCAGGTCCACCGCCTGCTCGGACCACTTTGTTTCCCGGGGGTCTACCAGGTAGGGATCCCGCCGGGTGAGCAGGGCCTCGACGCCGGGCCACGGGTTCGGCGTGGGCACCACCGCCGGCCAGTCCGAACCGAAGGCCGGTTGCGCGCCCGATTCCACCAGTGAGCGGATGGGAAACGAAAATTCGGCGCGTTCCCGTCCGATCGTCGCCGTCTGCGCTTCGACCACCCCCGGCACGGGATACCAGAGGATCGGCGCCAGTTCGGGGATCGCGCCGAGTTCGCCGAACCGGCCGATGTCATCTGCGTGCATGAGTCCGGCATGGCTGATCTCGTGGCGCAGACCTGACGGCCCGTTGGCAGCCCGCGCAGCCTCTATGGCGTCCAGGCCCTGGCGCAATGCACCGTCGCCGCCGGCATGCATCTTGACGGTGAACCCCTGGGCGTCGAAGTTGATGACGTCCTCCGCCAGCGTGGCCGAATCGTGCAGGGGTTCGCCGCGAAAATCGGCCGGGTATGCGTCGTGGGGCAGGTAAGGCTCCAGCATGTACGCGGTTCGCGACGGAGCGATTCCGTCGAGAAATATCTTGGTGAAATCCGGGTTGACATGCTCGCTCCGGTAATCGTCCCGCTGTTCGATGTTGAGCAGGTGGTCTTCGTGGCTCTGAATCCACGCGCGTTTCCAGATGAGGCTCGCGGCGACGCGTGCATTGAGCCGGCCGGACCGGTCGAGCGCGTTGTATGTCCTCAGTGCACCTGCCTCGGCAATCGCGTCCTTGAAGCCGGTCACGCCGTATCGATTCAACATCGCCACGATCCACGCGAGGGCTTCCTCGTACTGCTCTTCCGAATAGTCCGGAAGGACGGATATGGCGTTGTAGGCGGCATCGTCGATGAGGATCCCGATGGGCATGCCTTCGCTGTCGCGAACGATGGAACCGCCCGGAGGATCGGGTGTGTCCGGACCGATGTTCAGTCGTTCCAGCGCAAGGGAATTCGCCCAGGCGTTGTGGACGGTGGAATCCATGAGAAATACCGGGTTGTCCGGCGTAACGGTGTCCAGGAGTTCAGCATCGATCGACTGGTCGAGCGTTGCCAGCCCCACGGCCCACTGCCCGCCGCGGATCCATTCACCGGGTTCGGCCTCGGACACGCAGCCTGCGACCTGCCCGAGAATTTCCTCGACCGTCGATGTGAACGGAAAGCTGCAGTCGTAAAGGGCTGCCATGGCGCCGTCCACGGGATGTATGTGGATATCGAACATTCCGGGCATGGCCATGCGGTCCTGGAGGTCCGTGACTTGCGTCCCTTCGCCGATGAATTCGTCAATATCGCCGTCGGAGCCGACCGCGACAAACCTGCCGTCGGCAATGGCCACCGCTTCGGCCCAGGGCTGGGCGTCGTTGACCGTATAGATCGCGCCGTTTCGCAACACACGATCCGCGGGGTCGACCATCGCCGATCCCGCCTCGGGCGCCGGCGCCTCGCCCGCCGGCTGGCACGCGCAAAGCAGAACTCCCAACGTCGCTCCGCGGAGTAAGGACTTCAGTTTCACTTGTGATGGCTCTCCGTGGTTTCTTATAGTGTATTCGCAATGGTATTTTGACATCAGTTGCGCCGATTGCGGCGATGAAGGCCGTTCGAAGTAGAATAAGCTTCTGAAGGGATATGTGCGTCTTGCGGAGTTCGCTCGGGAGGTCAACGCGATGAAATGCAGGGTTTCTGGTGTTTTGCTTGTGACTTCGCTGCTGGCCGTAATGGCCGGAGCATCGGCACACCATGGCGGTGCCGCATACGATGGCTCGGCATCCGTCGAAGTTGCCGGAAAGGTGACCCGATTCGAGTTCGTCAATCCTCACGTACTGATCTATGCGAATGTCACGGACGGGGAAGGCAATACCGTTGAGTGGTCCGGCGAACTGACGAGCCCCAACCGCCTCGCGCGCAGCCAGCGCAGCGCGGTCCGGTGGCACAAGGATATCTTTCAGCCCGGCGATGACATCACGCTGATCGGCAACCCGGCCAGGAGCGGCGCGCCATCATTGCGCTTGCAGGAAGTACTGAACGGCGACGGCGAGCGGATGATCGGCGACGATTGATTGGCACGATCGCCGCACGTTTCACTTTCTGAATGTTATAACTGTAGTAATAATTTGCTCTGGACAGACCGGGAGTGTGAAGGTGGCAGCGGTTCTCAGGATCAGGAAGCTGGGTAATTCTCTGGCGGTGATTCTTCCCAAGGATCAGCTTGAGCGTCTGCGTGTGGGCGAAGGTGACGAACTCCACGCGACGGCAACGGCCGATGGGTTGGAACTGTCGCCATTCGACCCGGACTTTGAAACGAAGATCAAGGCATTCGATCGCACGAGGCGCAAGTTCCGTAACGCACTGCGCGAACTGGCGCGATGAGCATTGCCTGTCTGGCTGGAAAAGCGGGAGGTCCTTTACTTCCTCTCGGAACTCCTGGCCGAGCATGGCGGGCTCGCGGGACCGCCCGACGATAACTACCTTGAATCCACGTTGGCTCGACCCCGTAACCGTCTCGCGTATGAGCCCGGCAGTTCAATTTTTGAGCTTGCCGCCGCCTATGGCTTCGGGTTTTCGCGTAACCACTGTTTTCCTGACGGCAACAAACGCATAGCCCTGGTTGCCATTGATGTATTTCTTCAGGCGAACGGGTACGAGTTACGGGTAGATGAGCCTGAGGCTGTGGTCGCGATAAGGGGAGTAGCAACCGGAGAATTGACTGAGCAAGCGCTGTCCACCTGGATTGAGTCTCAATCTGTGTCGCTCGATTGAACTGCTCGGACGCCAGCGCTTCGCCCGCCGGCTGGCACGCCGCCAGAAACGGACCGGCAATGCCGATGCGAAGGCAGCCGTCCGGCTCGTCATCCGAGCGGGGCGGTCAGTTGTCCGGGCAGATCGCAATCGCTAGAATGCGCCATATCATGCATATCTTCGGCTGACATATTATATGGCGACCAGAACGACCATACTGCTGGATGACGATGTGCGAACGGCGGCTCGGGAACTGGCCAACCGGTACGGTTGTTCGGTTTCCGAGGCGATCCGCCGCGCCGTGCTGCGCCACCGCGATGCAACCATGGGCCTCTCGCCGGAGCGGCGCAAGGCGCGCGTCGAGGCTCTGCAGCGGTTGTTCGTTCTTTTCGAGGGTCACGATGCGGAGGATGAGATTAGACGCCTCAAGGAGCAGGACGAAGGGTTTTGAATGGCGATTCATCTTGACACGGATTTCCTTGTCCATGGATTGGCCGGAGGCGGTCCGGAGCGCCGCAAACTGGTTGAAGTCGTGGAATCGCGGGAGGAAGTCGAGATCAGTGCCATCGTATGGTACGAATACTCTCGCGGTCCGCGCACGGTCGAACAGTTGGCTGTCGCGCGTTCGATTTTTTCGGAAGACGGTATCGTTCCATTCACCGCACCCATCGCGGTGGCTGCCGCGGAGTTGTTCAGGAAGCTGGGCTCACCGCGCCGCCGCGCGGCAGATATTGCAATCGGGATCACGGCCGTGATGCGGGGCGCAACGTTGGTTACCCGTAATATCAGGGACTTCGCGGGGATAGACGGGCTCGAAGTTGAAGACGGCTCGACTTGGCGACACTGAATGTCTTGATCCGCAGCCTGGAGCGTTGTCGGGAGCGAACAGTCATGCCCAATAGAATTTGCCTGCTGATCGCAGCGGCGCTTGCCGTTATTTCTTCTACGGCCCGCGCTCAGGACGCAGCCCACGGCGATGACCTCTCCGGCGTGTGGACCAACGACCCGGAACCCGATACCCGGTCTTTCCAGAATTGGGCGCTAACCGGCGACCTGCCGCCAATGACCGAATGGGCGCAGGAGCGCTTCGAGGCGTCCAGGCCCACCTTCGGCCCGCGCAGCGTACCGGTACTTGAAACCAACGATCCGGTTTACGCCTGCTTCCCCCCGGGAACGCCGCGAATCTACATGCACCCGTTTCCCATGGAGATCGTCCAGACGCCCGGGCGGGTAATGATGGTTTTCGAATACGATCACGTAGTCCGGGCGATCTATACTGACGGGCGCGACCATCGTACCGACCTGGCGCCCATGTACATGGGCGATTCCACGGGCCACTGGGAAGGGGATACGCTGGTGGTGGAGACCGTCAACTTCAACGACAAGACTTGGATAGACCGCCGCGGTGTGCCGCACAGCGAGGCGATGCGGGTCGTCGAACGGATTCGTCGCGTCGATGAAGACAGGCTGCGAATCGATATCACGGTGGAGGATCCGGTCGCTTTCACCGAAACCTGGACCGGGCAGCGGCACTATCGGCGCGTGGACTGGGATATCGAGGAATTCGTCTGCATGGACAACGTCAACTTCGAGGACTACGAGCGGGAAGTGCTGGAATACGAAGGAAGCGATCCCGACTGAGGCCCGGACAACGTCAGCGCATGGGCTACTGCCACCGAGGTGGCTTCGGATATCCGATTTCCGAACCCGCACTCGTTTTCGATTGCGACCTGGAGATAGCCAGAAGATCGACGCGTAACGCCGTCGTGGGCTGAGAGGGGCAGGCAGTGTTGCCCCGGATCGCGTTACCGGACTCCGGCAGCCTGTAGCCTTGCCGGTCCCGGTGCTCGCGTGACTCTTGCCGCGGGCTAAAGGAGCACTAGTCTTCGGCTTCCGGCGTGCAGTCGTAGTCTCCGACCACCGCGTCGGGATACCAGACCCAGTACTTCCCGAACGTCATCGGCTCGACCAGGTACTCCGGATCGGCGAAGGTCATGGTGTAGTCCAGCCGATCCCCCTGTTCGCTCACGGTGAAACGCTCTTCCAGCGTGGCCGCCGTGCTCATCGGGACACCCTGGCCGTCGAAGTGGCCCCAGTTCATGTTCGTTGTCGTGACGGCCAGCGTGGGCTCGTCAAGCCATTGGCCGATCGAATACCCCAGAAGCGAGTCCGGTTGCCCTTCGGCGGAAGCATCCGGCGCCATGTGAATGGTCCGGATCGTATCGAATTCCTCGTTGTGCCAGAGAATGTTCTCACCGTCCTGTCTGAATTCGAACGGGTAGGGCGCCTCCATGATCATCGGCATTCCCTTGGGCGCGCAGTTCTGCAGCGGGTTGTCGCGCGCCCATTCGAAGGCATCGACCGCCAGCAGCGCCGCCTCGGTCAGGTTGGCGCGGCCGGCCGCGGTTCGCCCGATGTCCCGCGGCAATAGCATGGGAATGTTGTCAGGCGTGCTCCAGATACGGAACAGGCCAAGTTCCGGCGCCGTGGTGAAGCCGACCGACTGGCGCCGGCTCGCCGACATTTCGATGGTCTCGTCCGTCCAGATTCGCTCGACGTTGGCGCCCAGCAGCACTTCCCGGCCGTCGCCGGTGAGCAGGTTCGTGAAGTAGAGGCGGTGTTCGACACGGTGCGCCGGGTGCCCGGCGACGCGTATCGTGTCGCCCACGGCCATGAAGGACGGATCGATCTGCCAGCGGCGCATGTTGCTCAGCGCGGTGGTGGCCATCTCCCACTCGAATGCTTCGCCGTTGTCGTCCACCACGCGCATGGATGCCTGGACGTGCGGATTGCGCCACAGGATGTCGGTGACTTCGCCTTCCAGTTCGATCAGGGTCGACGTGTCGTAGCTGCCGGCGACCGCGTGGTGAGCGAGGCTCGCGATCGGGAGCCCGCCAAGGCTCAGGAGGAAAATTACACGAATCATCTTCATTTCAACCTCCGGAAAATTTCGCTTCGTTCTCAAAACGTCACTGATCCGTCGTCAGCTCGGGCGCATCCCATTCCAGGCTACGTATTTTCTGCCGTAATTGCCTAGTGAATTCATCGCTTGTTCCCCTTTTGAATCAGCGAGAAATATTGAAAATATACGTGTTCTTGCCAACATTTCGTCGTACCGGACACTATGACACGGCACATTTGGAGTCAACTGCGCACGTGGCGCCTGTCGTGCTGGCCAGCAGGCGGGTATTCGGGTGCCGGAAATCCACGCCCATGAGACTGTTATCCCGATCGGAACGCGAATCCTCTGATTCGCGCTGACGCCTGCGGTGGTAGTGGTTGACCGGGCATTTGCGGATAATGGCCCAGCCATGGACGATACACGATGAGTCAGGACGGCGCGGGCTATCCGGATTTCCAGGATCACCTGGCGGCCCTGGAGGCGCGCGGTTTGCTGCGCCGGATAGACCGGCCCATCGACAAGGACACTGAACTGCATCCGCTGGTTCGGTGGCAGTTTCAGGGTGGACTCAGGGAGTCGGAGCGCTCGGCATTTCTCTTTACACGCGTCACCGGCACCGGTGGACAGACGTTCGGGATGCCTGTCGCCGTGGGCGCCCTGGCGGCGACGCCGCAGATCTACGCGGTGGGCATGGGCGTGGAGGTGGAGGAGATCGGCGCCAGGTGGTTGCACGCGATGAGGAATCCTGTCGCACCGGTCACCGTGGATTCGCCGCCCTGCCAGCAGGTCGTCGTTATAGGCGAGGCCGTGACCAGGCCGGGCGGCGGGCTCGACGCACTTCCCGTGCCGATTTCCACTCCGGGTTACGACGCGGCGCCCTACCTCGTGGCAACGCTCGTTATTACCCGCGACCCCGACACGGGTGTTCGCAACATGGGCACGTATCGAGCGGCGTTGAAGGCGCCCGACCGGCTCGGGGTCCGCATGGCGACGCGGGTCGGTGGCGCAGGCGGCTACCTGCATTGGCGAAAGTATCGCGCGCGCGGCGAGCCGATGCCTTGCGCCATCGCCGTCGGCGCGCCTCCGGCGGTGGCCTACAGCGGTCCGCAAAAGCTGCCCGTGGGCCAGGATGAGATGGCCGTTGCCGGGGGGATCGTCGGCGCGCCCATCCGTATCTCGCCGGCTGTGTCGGTGGACCTGCAAGTGCCGGCGGACGCGGAGATCGTCGTGGAAGGCCTGATCGACACGGAAAGACTCGAGCCCGAAGGTCCCTTCGGGGAGAGTCACGGCCACGTCGCGCTGGAAGATTTCAACATGTCGATGCAGGTCACCGCGATCACGCTGAAACGCTCGCCGGTGTTCGCCTCCATCGTTAGCCAGGTCACGCCCAGCGAGTCCAGCGTGCTCAAGAAAGTCGCCTACGAGCCGTTGTTCCTGGCGCACCTGCGGGATGAACTGAAGGTCCCGGGGATACTGAGCGTCAACATGCACGAGCCCCTGACCAACCTGCGGCCGGTGATTTTCCTGCGTTTCACCGCGGGAACGGCGCGGGAAGATGTCTGGCGGGGGATCGAGGGCGCATCGACCCTGCAGGCCCAGTGCGGCAAGATCGTCATCGCCCTGAGCGAGGACATCGATCCGCTGAACACCGACGCCATCTTCTGGTCGCTGGCGTACCGGATGAATCCCGCGGACGATATCCGGATCGTTTCGGGCCGCAGCCGCGGACATGGCCCAAAGGGAGCCTCCGCGGGGGAAGAGTCCGGCGTCCTGGTCGACGCCACCCGCAAGGGGCCGATGACGCCGTTGGCGCTTCCCGCCCGGGAGTACATGGAAAACGCCCGGGCGATCTGGGAGGAGCTGGAACTGCCGACATTGTCACCGCAGAACCCGTGGCACGGCTACACCATGGGCGAATGGACCGACGCCTGGGAGGCCTTTGCGCGAAACGCGGCCGCCGGACGGTGGGCCGAGAACGGGGCGCAGACGTGGCTCCGCAGACGTTCGGGAGTCGATCCGGAAACTCCTGTAGGCGAAGTTCGGTGAGGGTAGCGAATTTGCAGCCGCGATTTCCCGCGGCGCAGGCTCCTGGGTTCGACGAAAAGAGGTTTCGTTCCATCGGGCGATCCGTGCCCCGCCGGGAGGACGCAAGGCTCCTCACCGGCCGGGGACGTTTCAGCGATGATTTCAATCTTCCCGGACAACTCCACGCGGCCATGGTCCGCTCGATGTATCCCCACGCCCGCATCCTGGATGTGGATACCGGCGCGGCGCAAACCATGCCCGGAGTCGCGGCCGTGCTGACGGGCAAGGACTGCGCGGCCGCCGGGTTGGGCATCATTCCTCACAGTCCGGTGCCGTCCACGCGCACTGATCTGAAACTCCGGGCGCCGGGCGGCGGACCGATCTTTACCGGGCCGCACGCCGTGCTCCCCGAGCACAAGGTGCGCCATGTCGGAGAATCTGTCGCCATGGTGGTGGCGCAGACCCGCGAACAGGCGATTGATGCGGCGGAGGCCGTATACGTCGACTACGAGCCCTTGCCCTGGGTGGCCGACAGCGTAGCGGCCGCCGGTCCGGATTCCCCTTCGATCTGGGAGGAAGTGCCGGACAACGTGTGCTGTGACACGAGCTTCGGCGACCCTGAAGCCACGGCAGCGGCTTTCGAGGCGGCGGATCACGTGCTGCGGATGACCTTTCGGATCGGGCGGATTACCGGCGTGCCGCTGGAGCCCCGCGCGGCACTGGCCGCATTCGATCCCGGCACTGGACGCTACACGCTTTACGCCGGCAGCAACGGCGCGGTGCGCCACAAACACCAGATTGCCGCCGCGTTGGGAGAGGATCCCGAGGCCCTGCGAGTCCTGTGTTTTGACGTCGGCGGCAACTTCGGGACCAAGAACCGGGTGTACACCGAGTACTGCCTCGCCCTTTGGGCCGCCAGGCGTCTCGGCCGGCCGGTCAAGTACACCGCCACCCGGTCAGAGTCTTTCCTGAGCGACTACCAGGCCAGGGACCTGGTCACCGAAGTTGAACTGGCGCTTGACGCCGACGGGCGTTTCCTGGGTTACAGGGCTTCGAACCTGAGCAACGTCGGCGCCTGGATCGTCTCGCTGTCGCCGCTGGGCAAGGGCATCGCGCTGGTGACCGGCGGTTACCGCTTCGACGCCGCGACGGCCCGGGCGCGAGCCGTCTTCTCGAACACGGCGCCGACCCAGGCCTACCGCAGTTCCGGGCGCCCGGAGGTCACTCACGCGCTCGAGCGCATGATCGACACGGCTGCCCGGGAGTTCGGCTTCGACCCGATCGAATTGCGGCGCAGGAATCTTGTGCCTGCGGGCGCCATGCCGTACACCAATCCCCTTGGAGTCAGGTACGACAGCGGCGAATACGAAGCCAACATGGACACGGCGCTCGCCTTGGTGGACTGGGACGGCTTCCCGGAACGTGAGGCGGCGGCCCGTGCACGGGGCAAGTGCCTGGGCCGGGGATTCGCCAACTACGTGGAGTCCTCCATCGGCGCGCCGGGGGAGCGCTCCGAACTCACGGTCAAGTCCACCGGGGTGGTCGAAGTGGTCATCGGCACGCAACCCACCGGACAGGGCCAGGAGACGAGCTTCGCGCAGGTCACCGCGGACTTCCTTGCCGTTCCCGTGGATGCGGTCAGGATCGTCCTGGGCGATACCGACATCGTCAAGTCGGGCGGCGGCTCGCACTCCGGGCGATCCATGCGTCAGGCTGCCACCATCATCTACGGGGCGTCCCGGGACCTTATCGAAAAAGCCACCGTGGTTGCCGCGAAGCGGTTCGGCGTGGCGGAGTCCGGCGTGACCTTTGACGATGGCGTGTTCCGGATTCCCGGCCTGGGCAAGTCGGTGGGCTGGTTCGAGCTTGCATCGGCAGGCGACCTGGCGGTCGTGAAGGAACATGAAATGGACGAGCCGGTGTTTCCCAACGGCTGTGCGGCGTGCGAGGTGGAAATCGATCCGGAGACCGGTGCCGTCAGCATCGAACGATACGCCGCCGTGGACGACGTTGGCCGGGTGATCAATCCGTTGATCGTCGACGGCCAGACCCACGGTTGCATCGCCCAGGGCGTCGGGCAGGCGCTGTGGGAGCAGTGCGTCGTCGATCCGGACTCCGGCCAGCCGGTCAGCGGCTCCCTGATGGACTACACCCTGTGCCGCGCCGACCAGCTTCCGTCGTTCAGGACCGAACTCAATGAAGTGCTGTCGCCGACCAACCCGCTGGGCATCAAGTCCGGGGGAGAAGGCCCCACCACACCCGCGCCGGCTGCTGTCATTAACGCCATCGTCGATGCGTTGTCGGAGTACGGTGTGCGTGACATCGAGATGCCGGCGACACCCTGGCGCGTCTGGAACGCGATTCAGGCGGCACAGGCTACTGCGGCTTCCCGGGAAGCGGCGGACAGATGAGCGGTCGGAGGGCGGCGGACAGATGAGCGGTCGGGAAGCGGTGGACAGATGAGCGGTCGGGGGGCGGCGGGCGGATGAGCAAGGCGCACAAGGGCGGTACGAGCCGTATACGCCTGATCACCTTTCCTGGCGCTCCGAATCTGCCGATCTTTGCGGCGCTTGAGCGAGGCGACTTTCTGAGGCGCGGGCTGGAGGTGCAGCTGGAAACCACGCCCAGTTCCACCTTCCAGATGGAGAATCTCATGAGCGGCCGTTTCCAGATTGCGGGAACGGCGTTCGACAACGTGGTCGCGTATCGGGAGGGGCAGGGCGCAGTGGAGTCCCTCGGGCCGTGCGATCTCGTGGCCTTCATGGGCGCCACCCGGATCGAATTGTCGCTGGTGGTGGAGCCCGGAATCTGGATATGGGCCGACCTGAGGGGGCGTTCACTGGCTCTCGATGCGTTGAATACGGGATTCGCCTTCGTGCTCTACGACATGCTCGATCGGGCCGGAATGTCCGCCGGGGATTGCGAACTCGTGCCGGTCGGCGCCACACCGGCCCGGTGGGCGTCGGTTCGTGCAGGAGAGCATGCGGGCACGCTGACCATCGAACCGTTCACCAGCATTGCCGTCGCCAACGGATTTCGCGTGCTGCAGAGCAGTTCGGACACCGTGCCCCATTACCAGGGCGGAGTGTTTGCCGCCACACCGGCATGGATCGCCGATCACGGCGAGGCCCTGGACGGTTTCATTCGCGGCTATCTCGGCGGACTGCGCTGGACACTGGAGCCGTCCAACTACGACGCGGCGAAGGAACTACTGCTGAACAGGATGCCGGCCATCAAGCCGCCGGTTGCCGATGCCGTGATGGGTAAATTGCTGGACCCGGCCACCGGTCTCACTCCCGAGGCCGAGTTCGACTGGAAGGGCATTGAAACGGTGCTCGACCTCCGCAGTCGCTACGGACCCGGTGCAGTCTCGCTGACAGATTCCGCCAGATACCTGGATTTGAGCCGTTTGCGTGGGGTGTGAGAGCCAAGCCTGCCTCGGGCAGTGAGACAGGCCAAATATCCAAACACACCGACTTGGGCCAGAGCCCGCGCCGTTACGGCGATTGCGAGCCGTGGCGGCGATTGAGCGAGGTACCCATTCTGCGGCCAGGCGCGCGTCCCGAATTCCTTGTACCGCATTCTAGGTAACAGAATTGCGCGCCTGGCGCAAGCTGGGGGCGCAGAACTGTAAACGCAAAGCAGAAATGTCCCCTTTTCTCCAATTCTAAAATGTCCCCTTTGGTCGGCGCGCGCCATACACTTGTGGCGGTTTAGCATCGGCCTTGGGCGCAGGGAGCGGAGCGACCGAAGCCCAAGGCCGATGCGCGCGGGCTTCATCCTGCGGCGGCCCCGCCCGCGTCCGGCTTCCACGACCGCCGCCAAGGATGGTCCGGGGTCGGCTTGTAGGCCGGGCGCGACCGCTGTTCCGCCTTGATCCGGTCCACGCGCCGCACCACCGTTTTCTCGTCCTCCACCGCCGCCGCCTCGCCTTCCCCGATCAACCGGACGGGCAACTCCCGGCCGTCGCGCAGCACCGTCACCGAGCCGTCGAACGCTTGGCACACCGTGACCGCCGCGCCGCGCAGTCGGTACCCCTTGCCGTGTCCCGTCACCCGGTACTCGCGGTTGCGGAACCGGATCGTCAGATCCTTCGTCAGCTTGCGCACATGGTGCTCGCTGAAAATCTGGTCCAACTCCCGGGCGCCGTGCAGCACCTCCCGGTGGGCGTCCGCCGGGTCCCGCGGCGCCACCGCGAAACGCCGGTTGAAGTCCGACATGAACGTCGGCAGGTACGCGTTGCCGGCCTCCAGGCCGTCGATCCCGCGCAACCGCATCTCCTTCACCAGCCGGTCCTGAAGCGTCCGGTTGGCCCGCTCCACGCGCCCCTTCGCCTGGGGGCTGCCGGCGTGGACCGAGGCGATGTCCAGCGTCTTGAGCGCCCGCCCGAACTGCGTCAACTCCGCCTCCTTGTCCTTCTTGTTGACCCGGAACACACCGTAACGGTCCGAGTAATACGCCACCGGCCGCCCGCACGCCGCCAGATGCGCCCGCGTCGTGCTCATGTACGCCTCGGTCGTCTCCGACGGAAAAAACCCCGTCGCCAGCAATCGCGTCGTCGCGTCGTCCACGTACACGATCAACGTGCACGCCGGACCCCGACCCTCGAACCAGTCGTGCGGCGAACCGTCGATCTGAACCAGGTCCCCCACGCACGCGCGACGCGGCCGCCTCGGGTGCACCCGCACCGCGCGCCGCGCCTTCGAACGCCACAACCCCTCGGCCATCATCCACTGGCGCAAGGTCTCCGCCGACACCCGCCAACCGTGCTCCTCCACCAGCTTCTCGCACGCCAATGTCGGGCCGAAATCCGCATAGCGCTCCCGCACCAGGTCCAGCACCTCCCGCCGGACCCCCGCGTCGATGGCGTTGTTCGGGCGCTTGCCGCGATGGCCCGACACCAGGCCCGCCGGACCGTCCGACCGGTACCGCCGTACCAGGCGCTTGACCTGGCGAACACCAATTCCAAGCCGCTTCGCCGCCTCGCGCTGCCGCAAACGCTTCTCCACCACGGCCCGAATCAGCCCCACCCGATCCGCTTCCTTGTAACTCATCGTCCCCGCTCCGTTGCTCTTTTCCAACGCATCCCCTCCGATCAAAAGGGGACATTTTAGAATTGGAGAAAGGGGACATTACCGCTTTGGGCTTACAGCTGGGGGCGCAGAACTTCACTCATTCCGCACCGAGATTTTTTCGGGAGGACGGCGAAGCGGACACTTGTTTTCGGTCCGCTTCGGGTTGTCGGTCACATGTTACCGTTGCGCATGCGGGTGGAAATCACATGTTACCTGTGCGCACCGAGGTGGCGGACAGCGAGCGTGACGGAGTGTGCATGGGAATCGCGGGGCGCGATTGAAAGTGCGAGGTTGGTAGGTGTCGCGAGGCGGACGCATGGGCGGACGCGGCCGGGCGACAGGAAGGAAGGAAGACGGTGATCGTTCGCGAAGGGCGGCGAGGCGGTGTGCGATGGTAGTGAGCGCGGCGCGCCGACGTTCAAGGAACGAGTGGGCGACATCGACGCTGTGCGAGCATCGGCAGTGAGCGTCATCGCGAAACTGCCGGTGTTGTCGTACAGCGAGAGCGGATGGAACCGATTGGCTGGCGCCGAAGGCGGCGTGCTCTTCAGAGCAGCGGGTGGGTCGCCAGGCGTTCTTCGGCTACTTGGCGAATGCGCGAGCGGTCGTGAACGCGAACATAGCTCCGGGGGTCGTCGTGTAGCCAGACCAGGAAGTAGAACTGGTCGGCATTGAGAATGTCGGGATGGCGAATCACTTCGCCCACGAGGTCGCCGTCTTCGTCGTAGATGTTGGCCTGGTCGGAGGCGATGCGCTTGAAGGTCACGCGTGACATGATCTTGCTCCTGGTTTTGGGTTGAGAGCCGGTGGACGGTGAAGCAGCAGCGACTCTCTCTCGATCACCGCGCGGTTCACTCACCGCCAGCCAGTCGTCACCCGGATTGAGTGCACGGCGCCGGAGAGCTCGACCGAAAAAAAGCGGGCGCGTGTCGCCGCAGCGGCGACACGGCCCGCGAGGTGAAGGCGGCGGTTCAGGCGGCGTAGACCGGTATGCCCAACTGCTGAGCCTTGTCGACGAGATTTTCGCTGATGCCGGAGCCGGGGAAGCTGATGAGGCCCTTGGGCAGCAGTCTCAGCAGTTCGTCGTTGCGGCGAAACGGCGCGGCCTTGCCGTGGGCGTTCCAGTCGGGCCGGCACACGACTTGGTGCACGCCCTTGGACTCGGCCCAGCGGGAGGCGATCTTTTCAGCGCCCGGTCCACCGCCGTGCACCAGCACCATGTCCGGGTACTTGTTGCGCACGTTGTCCAGCGCGCCGAAGATCCGGTTGGCGTCCTCGACGGGCTTGGAGCCGGTCACGGCCACCAGGGTACCCTGTGGCAGGTGCGCCTTCGTCTTCTCGTTCTCCCGCGCCCGGAGGAAGTCCCGCGCATCGATCGCGGCTGAGGTCAGCTGCGCCGTGCGGGATGTGTGAGAACCGTGTCTCGGTCTCCAGGTATTTCCGGTGTCGGATCGATAGCGCTCGGCCGCCGCGTCCCGAAGCTGCTCGAAGGCGTCGCGACGATCACCGAGGTGCTGCGCGCGCTCGATCACCCGTTCCAGCTCCCAAGCCTGGACTTCGGAGCCGTCCTGAGCGGACTGCAGGTCCCTGAGCTTCGGGGAGAGCTTGTCGACTGTGCGGTCCAGTCTCACGGTCTGCATGTGCAGCGTGTTGACGAAGCCCCAGAGAAGGGATTCCCGTTCGTCGGCGAACTGGGTGCCGTCGGGTGCGATGTCGTCCACGATCGTGTCCAGTATGGACTCCAGGCCCGCGAGGGCCTCGTCGTGATCCCAGATCGCTCTTGTGTCGGGCTCGCCCCGGGCGGGCCCGCCGCCGAAGCGTTCCAGGTTCTCGCAGATGACCGCGGTGGGGGAGAGGTTCAGTTGGTGTACTTGCGCATTCATGTCTTGAACTCCTGTGTTGGATGAAGTGCTGTGTCCGATCTCTCGCAGATCGGTATGTTCATGAAATCAGGCGCAGTCATCCGAAGGACCGCAGCGAAGCGGAGGACCCGTCCTCCTGGACGGGTTGACCGCCTGGTAGCGTGGACATGCCGATCGGAGAGAGATCCGTCCGCCGCGCCGGGAGGCCCCTGGGAGGGCGCGCGAAAATGCAGGGCGCGTGCCGGATGGGTTCTGCGCGTGCGCAGGTTCCATCGGGCGTCGCGCCTTGCTCGCGTGCCCGGAAGGGGCCGGACGGCGAATCAGGCGGACACTGACTCAGGGAGGGGTGACAGGGGAGGCAACTCCTCCCCTTTCCTTCAATTCATTCGCGAGCGTGCAGCGAGTGGACTCCGAATTCATGCTTGACGAACGAACGCCAGCGGCGCGAGCCTTTCTGCAAGACACGCGGGACCGAACGCCACGATGTCGTCGTTGAAATCGTTCCCCGCGGGAAGCAGGACAGCCGTGGCGATACCGAGCCGTGTGCAACGCAGTTGCAACCGGCGAGACGCACACTCGCCGGATTCGTCCCGGTCCTGCGCAATGATCAACCGCGTCACATGCTTCGGCGGAACGAACGCCCCGAGGCTGCCCGCCGAGAGCGCGGCGGCCGCCACTGCGTGGAGCGGAACGGGGTGGGCCGGAACCGCACCGGGCACCGCTGCAAGGGGCAGGGCAGTGACCAGGGACAGGACCGTCTCGATGCCTTCGCCCACCAGCAGGGCGGCGGCGGCGGCCGGGTCGCCGAACCGGACGGCGCAGCCGTGGATCCTGCCGAGCGCCTTGCGCGGCCGGCTCACCGGGGCTTGTCTTGGATGTACGGCGTCGAGCCACGTCCTGTGCACCCCCGTCAAGTCGCCGTCGTCGCCGGTCACGGCCGCGATCATGGCCGGGAACCGGGACCAGCGCCCGGAGTCGTGCCGGAACGGCAGGGCGTGGTGAAATCTCAGGGCCGGGAACCGGCAGCGCTCGATACGGCGTGCCTTGAGGTATGCCTGGGCGTGTGAGCCGTCGATGGGCCGGCAGCGATCCCACAGTGTCCGTGCTGCGGCGACGCGGTCATAGGGTTCGCGGTGAGGCCTGGAAGGCGGGAGGGGTTGGGATAGGAACCGGTGGGCTTCGGCCAGTGCGTCGCGCAGCGAGCCCGCGCCCGTGGCGATGCGGATCAGGTCCAGCAGATCCCCGCCGATGCCCTCGGCCGGGTCGGCCCACTTGCCGGGCGTGCCCGGCGGGGACAGTCGCACGTAGAGCGACCGGCCGCGCGCACCATGAACATCGCCGGCGCACCAGTATCGACCCTGTCTTCTGCCATGTGGCAGGTAGCGCCGGCAGACCTGTTCCGCTTGCGCAGCAAGCGCGGTGGCGGTGTCGGCGGCGTTCACAGACGAGCGTCCAACGACAGTGCCGCGGACGCGGCGGGTGAAACACGGGAAGGCGAAGGGAACATGTTCGGCTTGCTCTTGGCAGGAGATTCGCCCGGGTTGAGGCCGGACTCGACCTCCTCGGGACGCGTGGCGAAGAGGCAGCGCACGGACGGCGGTGTTGTGCTGCGGACAGCGCGCAGGAGGCGTCGTGGGTTGGCTGCATGAGATGAGGCCGACCCCCAACCCGGAATGGGTTGGGAGCCGGCCTGCGGGGCGGGCACGGTCAGCCGTCAGAACGGTAAATTTTCACCGCTCGCGCCGGTGTCGGCGGGGGCCGCCTCGGCGGACGCCTGCCCGGCCTCGGGCTCACCGGAGCCGTTGGCGCCGTTGGGCCGCTCCAGGAACTGCACCCGGCCGCCCGGAGCCAGCAGGATCTCGGTGGAGAATCGGTCGGAGTCCTCCCCGTCCTTCCTCCAGCGCCGCGTCTGGAGCTTGCCGGACACGTAGACCAGCCGGCCCTTCGTGGCGTGCTTTTCAAGCATATCCACGAGTCCGGGCTGGAACGTGACGACCCGGTGCCACTCGGTCTTCTCGATCCGCTCGCCGCCGCCGTTGCGATCCAGGTAGCTCTCGTCCGTCGCGATACTCATGTTTGCGACACGGCCCCCCGATACCAGGTGGTTGATGGTGACGTCGGCGCCGAGGCGGCCGATGACTTCTGCGCGGTTCAAACCAAACATGGTTGATCTCCTTACGTTTCGGTTTATGACGATGGTTGAACGAACCGGGAACCGTCTCTCTCGATCCGGCCCCCGGTTCACCTCCCTTCAAGCCTCCTTCACTCCCAGCCGCCCGGGCCGGAGCGCTCCGCAACCACGGCCCGGGCCAGGTGACCGGAGAAACCGATCTGCACGAGCAGCAATTCGGCTGCCGGGGCGCGAGATTTCCCGGACGGGGCGGATTCGGAAACCAGGGCGTCGGCGACCGATTCGGTGCGCACGGGGGCATTGAAGTCCAGCGGCACGGGGTCGGCGCCGGTACGGGCAGGGTGGTACATGTGATGTTCCTCGGCAGGGTTGACACTTCCCCGGGGACGGACACTCTCTTTCCGCCCCGGGGCGCTCGGCCCCGAAACCGCTCCGCCCGTCCGGGTCGCCGAGGACCGCTGCAGGATCAGGAGAACCCCGTCAGTACCGGCTGCATGGGGGCGTGCTCGTGAAGCACCTCCACCTCATCGAACGACAGTCGCGCGAACGACAGGCACAGCACCATGTCCTCCCAGTGCTCGAACACGCCAAGTTTCTCCCGCGTGGCGGCGTGTACGACTGTGAATTCGGCCCCGTACACGGGCAGCCCCCGGACATGCTCGGATTGCGCGTACGCCTTGGAAGCACAGGGCTGGCAGCGCGACGCCCCGAAGCTGGGCGCCTTGCCGCAGTGTGTGCAGATCTGGCGGGCTTTTCTCTCGTCGTACCGCCGGCGCGCGGCGGCGTTCCGACCGGGCTGACGCCGGGCGTCGACGACCGCGCACGGCCCGCACAGCGCCTCGCCTCGAAACGTGGCGATTCCGCATCTCACACAGAGTCCGGCTGTGCGCCGGGAGCTGTAAGCTGCCTTCTCGGCTGCCCGGCGCGTAACCAGGCATTCCTCGCAGCTCGCCCCCCCGTCCACGGAAGGCTGCCGGCCGCAGCGGATGCAAAGGGACGCATCCCGGCGAATTCGCCGGCGTTGGCGGCTGCGCCGCCGCCCTTGCGAGCGTCGCGCGCTGACGCTCTTGCCGTACTTGCGACCGGCAAGCTTGGCTTTCCGGTATCGTGCCCGTTCGGCGGCCCGGCGGCGCTGGGCGCAGTCGCCGCACAGCCTCCGGTCGGGCTCGTGACGATTGCGGCCGCATCCGGCACAGAGACCCCGCGCGACACGTTGGTCGGCCCGGGCGCGGGCTCGGCGGTATTCGGCCTTGCGGGCCTCGGGATGCCTGATGCGCTTGATGCCGGCCTGGCGACGTTTCGCGGCGCGGATCCTGTCCGCGGCACGTCTCTTGCCGGCGCACGTTTCGCAGACCGACCGGCCGGGCGCGGGCGGGCGGTTGCCGCAGCGCGGACACAATCCGAGCGCGATCCGTTTGGCGATTCGGCTGCGGGCGCGCTCACGGTCGCGGCGGCGGCGCAATGCGGGATCAGTCACGGGCATCTGGACGTTCTCCTTGGAAGCTGTGGGGTCTGCGTCAGCCGGCCGGCTGAACGTTCATACGGGGCCGTTCAGCGTCGTTGGCGGCGCTCGGCGAACAACCCGCAGGCGGCCCCACCCCAGACTTGCCGACCCGAGCGCGTTCCCAGCGCGGTACACACGATGATCTCGTTGTAGGCCGGTTGCATCTCCCGGACCTGCTCGAACGTGGCCACTTCGGGTCCGGGCCGGCCGCGGCTCTGGCCGGGCGCCGGCGCGCCCAGGGGCCAGCGCCGGACATCTCCATCGGCCATCGCGCGAAAGCGCTCCACCGCGTAGCGGCGGCCGTCGTCCACGAGGCCGCGGCCGAAATCGTGCACCAGGTACGTCGGCGAAGGGACGCGCCTGGCGTTGCGTTTGCTCATGGGCGGAACCTCCGTGGCGGTGCGGACGGGATGTCCGGCCGGAACCCACCCCGGGCACCGGCCGCCGCCCCGGTCACGGCCAGTCTCCGCTTTCGGCGGCGTTTGGGCGGACAGCGGGCGAAAGCGGCTGGAAACGGCGTGGTGCTTTTCGCGGACACACGGATACCGATGGTGATGGGCGGAAAGCGACAGCAGATGCAAGGGCACCGTGTCGGTGCGGCGGTGCAGGTTGTGAAGTCAAGGGGTGCGCGAGAGGAACCGTGAGAATGGAATTCGTACATGGGTCGTTCTCCTGGGAAGGCTGGCTGAATCCCCGGGGCGGACACCCTCTCCGCCCCGGGATGCTCGACCTCCTGACGCCCGTCCCGGACCCCTGCCGCAGCGCCGGGGAGCGGTCGCGGGGACAGCGAGTGGTGTGGGATTCGGTTCCCGCGTCCCGGTCGAAGAAGCCTCTGACGGACTGGAGGAAACCGACATGGACGTGCGCATCGAAACCATGGGTCCCATCCAGGTGGCCCGCATCCGACACGTCGGCCCCTGTTCGGAGGCGGGTCAGTGTTTCGAGGGTCTGTTCCAATGGGCGTCAGCCATCGGCGTGCCGACGGGGGATCCTCACGCTCTCCCGGGACGACCCCGAAGGAGTGCCGGCCGGCTGGAGGGCGGGACCGAGTGTGAGCGGTCGCGAGACGCAGGGTATGCGACAGACGGCCAGATCGAAAACCGAATGGGACCGGGGCCGAGGTGTACGATGGGCAACCGCAGGGCTGCGAACGGCAACTGCAGCGGCACCGGTGGTGGCCGTTCTGATTGAAAGCCGGCCGAAAACCCCGGTCCGGGGTACCGGTTTGCAGGCCGCCTGAAGTTGGCCGGCTACTTCCCCGGACCGCGCTCTGTAGCCACGTGGTTCTTTATCGATGACACACGGCTGGACGATGCTGGGGAGGCCACGGCAGACCGTGCCAGAGGTCGATGACCTCCATGAACTTCACGTCCTTGCCCGCCCTGCGCGGTGCATTGACGAATTTTCCGGTATAGTCGACTGGTACCCGTTGGTCCCTGTCGCCGTGGATCGGCTGGCGGGAATCCCGTGTGGGTGAAGCCGTGCGGCGCTGGCGCCGGACTCGGCGACGGCGTATGTTTGACTTTTCAAAGTCATGCAGCCACATGCCGTTTTCAGCTTCGCTCCGCGCTGTCGTCAGACCTCTCTCGAGCTGTTCGCCGTGAGCGCTTCCGATCCGGCAGCGCAGGCATTAGCAGATTCAGGCGAGCGATCCAAGCGTCCCCAGGGCACGGACAACCGCACCTTGGAGAGCGGGTCCGATGGTACACTTCCGACCGGCGAGACTCTCGCCGACGATAATCCTGCGGGCGTCATCTTCGGCCTGTTCGGCGATCCGAACCGCTCGCGCGCCTGCTCGAACGCTGGCCCGTCGCATGATGCGGTGCGTGCACGTGACGCGGTTCCTGCGGCGGGCCGGCAGGGTCCCGCCATCCGTATCGCCGGGGGGCGACGGTTCCCCGCCCGGCCAATCGTCGGCATCCTGTCCACTCGCACCGCAGCCACGGAGAAACTTCATGACCGCGCAAACCCTGCCGGACAACCCCAACTTCTGCTTCTGCCCCGCCTACGACGCCGAGGCCGATGTGCAGCAGATCCGCATCGTCATCGAAGGCTTGTCCGGCCACGTCCCCACGGCGCTTATCGCGCTCGACCTCGACGATGCGCGGACCATCTGCGACAAGCTCAACCGCCGCCTGGGGCTCGACCGGGAGGCCTGGACCGCGATGGCCGCCGCCTCCATGCGCGACGAAGACGGCGATCCCCACGACACGCCGTGGCACTGAGCGCCGGCCGGCGAGCGAGTGCAACGACAACGCCTTGGCCCGATATGGGGAAACCCCTATAATCCATCCTCAACGATGTCATGCTGAAGCAAGTCCAATGGGTCGGTTCGAGCAAAGCGGATCTGAAGCGGTTTCCCGATGCCGTGCAGGACCGCTTCGGGTTCGCGATCTACCAGGCCCAGGCGGGGCTGCGCCACCGCGACGCCAAACCCCTGAAGGGGTTCGGCTCCGGCGTGCTGGAGGTGGTCGCGCGCCACGACGGCGATGCGTACCGGGCGGTCTACACCGTCCGGCTCGAATCCGCCGTGTATGTCCTGCACGCCTTCCAGAAGAAGGCCAGACACGGCATCGCCACGCCGAAGAAGGAACTGGACCTCGTCCGGCGCCGGCTGCGCAAGGCCGAGCGGCATCACCTCGATGAGCATGGCGGAGGATAGGACCATGACCCCAACCGATTCGAACGTGGAAACCGGCAGCGGCAACGTATTCGCCGATCTCGGCCGCCCCGGGGCCGACGCGCACCTGCTCAAGGCCGAACTCGTCGGGCGCATCGACGCGCTGGTGCGCCGGCGCGGCATCACCCAGGCCGAGGCCGGTCGGCTGCTCGGCATCGCCCAACCCGACGTCTCAAGGCTGCTCCGGGGCGACTTCCGGGAGTATTCCCTGGAACGGCTGTTCCGCCTGCTGAACGCGCTTGGGCGCGACATCGACATCGTCATCCGCCCGCCGCGTTCTCCCGCGGGCGGCAAGCTACGCATCGCCGCCGAAACGAGCTGACCCCGCTTCGCCGCGCGCGCCTCTGCTGCGCTGTCGGCCGTCCATCGGCGTCGTTCCCGGTGACGACGTCCTGAAATCCCAGAAGCGGTCCCAGCATTAATCCCCCATCGACCGATCCCGCGGTGGAACGACGCGGGACATCCCGGATTGTTTCCCCAGCCGCGGCGCGGTACTCGTGCGGACCGCGAGCGCGCGCCGGCCGTGCGCCGTCATGCTTAATCCCTCTTCCTTGGGCCGTGCGTCTGCCGAAGCTCGAGGGCGGCCGGGACGAGGCGGGGACCGCGAGACCCGAGGGAGGGCCGCGGCCAACATCGCCTTTCCCGGAGACCGCAACATGAACCCACCCACCTATGCTGGCATCGGCACCCGCGCAACCCCGAACGCGGTGCTCGACAACATGACCACGATCGCGCGCGGGGCCGATTCGATGCTTCCGGGCTGAATTCCGTGCCGACGCGCCGATCGCGCGCGCGGGGCCGATTCGGCGTTCGCGGCGGGGGCGCCAGTTGGCAAGCGCACCGTCCACCTCCCCTGGGCGGGCTACAACGGGCACGGAGGCCCATCTTCGATATCCTGCCAAGCCTCGGCTTGCCGCCAGTCGTGTGCTGGCGCGGAACGAGCCCCAGCCAGGCGGAGAAATCGCGGCCGCGCCGGAAACTCTCCATGGGCGGTGCAAACGCCTGCAGCGCCATCGCGGTGATCGGCCCGACCCCGGGAATCGTCATGAGCCGCACCGCCTCCTCGTCCTCCCGCGCGCAGGCGTACAGGTCTTTCTCCAACTCCACAATCTTCGCATCCAGACCGACGATTTGCTCAAGCAGAACGGAACCGAGCTCGCGTACACTTGGCGGCAGGTTCGAATCCGGATCCTTGAGTGCCGATGCCAGCCTGCCAACGTAAGCGGGTCCCTTGGGCGCAATCACGCCGAATTCCGCCAGGTGGCCACGCAGCGCATTGATCGTCCGCGTGCGCTGGCGCACCAGAAGGTCAAGCGCGCGCCTGGCCTGTTTGCTGCGCGAATTCAGCGGCTTGGAACGTCTCGGCGTTGATGGGCCGAGTGGATGCCCTGGAGCATACGCGGGGATTTGTCCTCATTCCGCAGACTTGCGAAATGGCGTATGCTGAAGAGCATACGCCAACTACATGGATTGTTCCTATCTGTATGCCGCTGGCCTACACGAGAGTAGGGCGGAAATGAAAAGCTGTTTGGTCTTCCGCTGTGTTTATCGCTGCGGCGATTGGGCCCGAGAATACGGTGCCCTGGAGAAAAGTCCATGAACGATAGTGACGCCGACATGGCGAGACTACGCCGGACTTCCGCCGAAAAACCGTCCGAACCCCGCGTGCCGCGATCCGTTCGGTTTTCGGATTCCGAATGGGACGACATTGAGAAGGAGGCCAAAGCCCGTCGAATGACGTCCGCAGAGTTTGTGCGGCATGCCTCCGTCAGCCTCGCTACCGGCGATCTTGCGCCGACTTCCGAGCCGTTTCCCTCCGACATCGCCGCGCAAATCGAACGCATGTTCCGTGGTGTCTACTTGCTCGCAACGCTCCGGCGCGACGAAATGGTCCGCGATGGCCAGCAGAAGGAACTTGAAAAAATCGTCAACGCAGCCCGCGAAGCCCAAACTTCGATCCGCGATAGAGCCCGAAAATGATCCAATTCTCGATCGCGCCCAAAGTGCCGAGTTCGATATTCCGCCGCTCCTGTTTCCACCCTCGCTGGGGCACCCAGGAGAGTAAGATTGCGATGCTCTCCCGGGTGCTTTCTATACAGCCTCAGAGTGATTGATGAACGCCGTTGAAATCGAAGAAGCGATATCCGCGCTCGCCGTACGCCCTTTCGAACCCAGCGAGTTTCCGTTCGCCTTCCTGGAGGCTTTCGGCAACAAGCCCACGACGATCAAGCGTCTCCGCTCGGGCGCTACCAACAACTCCGATCTCGGCGGCCTCCTCCAGCGCAACAATATCCACATCAAGGTCTGCCCCCAGGGAGAAGCCGCTGCAACCTTGACGACCCTCAGGGCGAGCCCGGCAACCTCCCGCGCCAAGGCAAAGTTCGCCCTCGCCACCGACGGGCAAGAGTTTCACGCCGAGGATCTGAAGAGCGGCGATGTCGTCGTCTGCGACTACCCGGATTTCCCCGAGCATTTCGGCCTGTTCCTGCCGCTGGCCGGCATCACCACCGTCAAGCAGATCCGGGAGAGCGCGTTCGACATCAAGGCGACCGGGCGCCTGAACCGGCTTTATGTCGAGCTGCTCAAGGAGAATCCCGACTGGGGCACCGTCGAGCGGCGGCACGAGATGAACCACTTCATGGCGCGGCTCATCTTCTGCTTCTTCGCCGATGACACCGATATTTTCAACGGCCAGGGGCTCTTCACCGACACCATCGAACGGATGAGCGCCAGCGACAGCTCGAACACCCACGGCGTCATCGGCGAGATATTCCGCGCCATGAACACCGAGGCCAAGGCGGAAACTCGGAAGGCCGCCAATATTCCCCGCTGGGCCGATTCTTTCCCGTATGTGAACGGTGGACTGTTCTCCGATTCCACGGATGTGCCCCGGTTCAGCCGCATCGCGCGCTCGTATCTCCTTCACATCGGAAACCTCGACTGGAAGAAGGTCAATCCGGACATTTTCGGCTCGATGATCCAGGCGGTCGCCGACGACGAGGAGCGCGGGGCGCTCGGCATGCACTACACCAGCGTGCCGAACATCCTGAAGGTGCTCAATCCCCTGTTCCTCGACGATCTGCGCGAGAAACTGGACGAGGCCGGAACCAATTCCCGCAAGCTGCTGAACCTGCGCAACCGTATCTCGCGCATACGCGTCTTCGACCCCGCTTGCGGCTCCGGCAATTTCCTGGTCATCGCGTACAAGGAAATGCGGAGGATCGAGGCCGAGATCAACGAGCGGCGGCATGAGAAAGGGCGGTGCTCCGACATCCCGTTGACCAACTTCAGGGGGATCGAGCTTCGCGATTTCCCGGCCGAGGTCGCCCGGCTCGCCCTCATCATCGCCGAGTACCAGTGCGATGTGCTCTATCGAGGCCAAACAGAGGCTCTGGCGGAATTCCTGCCGCTCGACGCCATGAACTGGATCATCTGCGGCAACGCCTTGAAGCTGGACTGGCTTGACGTGTGTCCAGCCACCGGAACAGGCGTCAAGTTGACTGCCGACGATCTATTCGAGACACCGCTCGATCAACCGGAGATCGATTTCGAGAACGAGGGTGGCGAGACTTACATCTGCAGCAATCCGCCGTATCGCGGCAGCCAGTGGCAGACGGATGCCCAGAAAGCGGATCTCAAAACGATATTCGAAGGTCGGACGAAGACCTGGAAGTCGTTGGACTACGTCTCCGGATGGATGATGAAGGCGGCCGATTACGGTACCAGGACCAATGCGGCAGCCGCGCTTGTCGCGACGAACTCGATCTGTCAAGGCCGCCAGGTCAGTACGCTATGGCCTTTGATTTTCGCGACCGGTCATGAAATTTCGTTCGCCCACACCTCGTTCAAGTGGGCCAATCTCGCCGCTCACAACGCGGGGGTGACCGTTGTTATTGTCGGAATCTCCAACCGATTGGGCCAACGGAAACGGCAAATCTTCTCGATCGCCGGAGATAGAAGCGCAATTGTCAGGGAGGCGGACAACGTCAATCCGTACCTCGTGCCAGCCCCGAATGTCTTCGTACAGCCACGCCCACTACCATCTACGGACGTTGCGCGAATGCAGTTCGGCAATCACCCCTATTACGGCACCCCGTTGATTTTTCCTACTGAAGAAGCTCGAAGCATTGTCGATACCACGCCGGGCACCGCGCGCTTCATTAGACCGCTGTACGGCTCGAAAGAGATGATATCCGGTTCACCTCGCGCCTGCATATGGATTGAGCAAGACGACGCCCAAGACGCAGTTACGCTACCAGGAATCGCTGAAAGAGTAGAGGCTACGGTCACAAAAAGGCAGGCAGCAAAGAAAGACAAGACTGCACAAATCCTTGCCGATACGCCGTATCGTTTTCGTGATCAGAAAACGGCAGAGCACCACGTATTGGTCGTTCCCCGCGTTAGCTCTGAGAACCGCCCCTATCTGCCCGTTGGCCTTGTGTCCGCAGAGTGCATTATTCAAGACAGGGCGCTCGCCCTCTACGACGCACCCCTGTGGAACATGGCCCTGATCGCATCGCGGCTGCACTGGGTATGGATCGCGACGGTCTGCGTTCGCTTGCGTACCGACTTTTCCTACTCCAACACCCTCGGCTGGAATACCTTTCCCCTGCCAACGCTCATGAAAAAGAACAAGGCCGACCTCACAGCCTGTGCGAAAAACATCCTGCTTGCGCGCGAGGCGCATTTTCCCGCTACCATCGCCGAACTCTACGATTCGGAAAAGATGCCCGACAACATCCGCGCCGCGCACGACCGCAACGACGAGGTGCTTGAGCGAATCTACATCGGCCGCCGCTTCAAGAACGACACAGAGCGGCTGGAGAAGCTGTTCGAGATCTACGTTGAGATGAATGGCGGCAAGGGCGCGGCATGAGCGAATTCAATCGCATGACCGTCGTCGCGGCCGCCGAGGTCATATCGGAATACCACTCCCACAGCGACATGGAGGTTCTGGAAGTCCAGTGGGGAATAGCGGGCCGATGCAGATCGTCAAGTAAATCCGCGCGCGTTGCGGATCTGGCGCGTATAGCCAGTGAGGAGGACATCGAGGTTCTGACGGAGAGTGGACAGGTGCGTCTGAGCCGCGCCTTGGTCGAAACCGCGATTACGGCACCCGCGCACGCGCGGAGTATCCTTGCCTGGAAGAAGCTCATCGCAGGCTTGCGATTTGACGGGTTCGAAGTTCGCACCACGCAGGTGGATGCGGACTCAGACTGCTTTTGGCGAAGCGGGCACACCGATACGACCGTGGAGATCGTCCGCATGTTGCCCTCAGACGTTCCCGGCCTCGACTTCCGGGAGGCCAAAAGCGAGGTCACGCTCCTATTGGATCGACACGGTTTCACCGTCGCCAAGGGGCATTTGGCGCGGGCGGTTTCAGCGTTCAGTCGAGGGGAGTGGTCATCGGCCAACGGAGAGTTGCGAAATTTCTATGAGAGCTATCTCAACGAGATCGCGGTCGGCTTGGACTACGCGGGTAGCGGCGGCAGCAAGGCAAAACGCGATCATTTGGGCAGGCTTCAGCCGCCGTTCCTGCTCGTTGAGTACAACGAGTGGAATCCCAACAGCCAAAAACCGCAATTTGTGCAGGGACTGATGAGCAGAATGCATCCCCATGGCGGGCATCCCGGCCTCTCCGAAGAAGAAGACGCTACTTTCAGGCTTCAGGTTTCGCTTGTGACCGCGCGCCTCTTCCTTCGCCGATATGACCAGAGGACCCGGCCTTTACATGAATGACAGCATCCCCACCATCTCCGTCACTTATTCTCGCAACGGCACGTCCACGAGATCGAACGAACTCGGCATGCGCCCTATGCAAGAGCGGGCCTGGGAGAAGCGTGGCGAGCAATACCTCCTCATCAAGTCGCCGCCCGCCTCTGGCAAGAGCCGGGCGCTGATGTTCGTCGCGCTCGACAAACTGCACAACCAGGGCTTGCGCCAAGCGATTGTCGTTGTCCCGGAACGCACCATCGGCGCGAGCTTCGGCGATACGCGGCTCAGCGAGTTCGGCTTCTGGACAGATTGGACCGTGCTCCCGAAATGGAACCTTTGCAATGCGCCGGGCACGGAAGGCGGAAAGGTCAATTCCGTCAAGGCATTTCTCGACGGCGAGGACCGGGTGCTTGTCTGCACGCACGCCACCTTCCGCTTCGCCATTGATCGATTCGGCCCGGAAGCCTTTGACGACCGGCTGATCGCCGTCGACGAGTTCCACCACGTATCGGCCAATCCCGACAACCGGCTCGGCGAGCATGTCGGGCAAATCATGACGCGCGACCGCACGCACATAGTGGCCATGACGGGTTCCTATTTCCGCGGAGATGCCGAGCCCGTGCTCATGCCGGACGACGAAGCCCGGTTCGAGACCGTTACCTACACCTACTACGAGCAGCTCAACGGCTACGAGCACCTGAAGCGGCTCGACATCGGGTACTACTTCTACACGGGAAACTACGCCGACGATATCCTGCGAGTGCTCGACCCGGACGAAAAGACCATCGTCCACATCCCCAACGTTAATTCGCGCGAGAGCACGAAGGACAAGATCCGGGAGGTCGAGCACATCATCGAGGAACTGGGCGACTGGCAGGGCGTCGATCCGGAGACCGGCTTTCAGTTGGTCAAGACGTCCAGCGGCCGTGTCCTGCGAATCGCCGATCTTGTGGATGACACTCCGACCAAACGGGATCGCGTGGCGGCCGCGCTTCGGGACCCGGCACACAAGGACAAAAGTGCCCACGTCGACATCATTATAGCGCTCGGCATGGCCAAGGAGGGCTTCGACTGGATCTGGTGCGATCACGCGCTGACGGTGGGTTACCGTTCGAGCTTGACCGAGATCGTGCAGATCATCGGCCGCGCCACGCGCGACGCGCCGGGAAAGACCCGCGCCCGTTTCACCAACCTGATCGCCGAACCGGATGCGTCGGAGGAGGCGGTCGCCGAGGCCGTAAACGACACGCTGAAGGCCATCGCGGCGAGCTTGCTGATGGAGCAGGTGCTCGCGCCACGGTTCAATTTCACGCCGAAGACGCAGGACAGCGGTCCGGTCGAGGGCGTCGACTACGGGGAGAATGGCTACGACCCGAGCAGATGCAATATCGGCGTCAATGAGGAGACTGGGCAGTACCACATCGAGATCAAGGGCCTGGCCACACCGACAAGCAAGGAAGCCGCGCGCATCTGCCGCGAGGATCTGAACGAGGTGATAACCGCGTTCGTGCAGGACAGATCCACTGTCGAGCGCGGACTGTTCGACGAGGAGATGGTGCCCGAGGAACTGACGCAGTTGCGGATGGGCAAGGTCGTTCGGGACCGGTATCCCGAACTTGGCGAAACTGACCGTGAAGCCGTGCGCCAGCACGCCATCGCCGCCATGAACCTGGTCCAGCAGGCAAAAGAGACCGCACTCGACATGACCGACCCGGAGAGCCACGGCAGCACGGCCCTGCTCGATGGCGTCCGCAAATTCGCGATGGATGTGCGCGATCTCGACATCGACCTGATCGACCGGATCAATCCCTTCCGGGAGGCCTACGCCATACTGGCCAAGGCGATGAGCGAGGACAGCCTGAAGCAGATTGCCGCCGTCATTGCCGCGAAGAAGATCCAGCTCACGCCCGAGGAGGCGCGAGAGCTCGCGAGGCGCGCTGTGAGGTTCAAGCGGGAACGCGGCCGCCTGCCATCTCTCATGTCTACCGATGCTTGGGAGAAGCGCATGGCAGAGGGTGTCGCGTTCCTCGCCCGTATGAAGGCGGAGGCTGCGAGTGGGTAAGTTCACACAGGAAGACGATGCGCTGCTCGCCGAACTGGGTGTGGAGGTTCAACAGAAGAAGCCTGCCAAGCGCACACCGCGGGAAGAACGGATCGTTGCGGGCTTTGAGGAAATCCAGCGCTTCGTGGAAACAAACGGTCGCGTGCCGCGCCACGGCGAAGGATGCGACATATTCGAGCGCCTCTACGCCGTGCGTCTGGACCGCATCCTCGAACAGGAGGAGTGCCGCTCGCTACTGGCCCCTTTGGACCATCAGGACCTGTTGGTGGACCCGCCCGAAGCCGTACCTGCCATTTCGGACGACATGGACGACGATGCGCTGTTAGCAGAACTCGGGGTAGAGGCAGACGTTCCGGAAATCGCCAGGCTTCGATATGTGCGACCGAGCGTGCAGAAGCGCACGGCCGAGGAAATCGCCGCCCGGCGCACATGCGGGGACTTCGAAACGTTCCGATCGCTCTTCGAGCGCATTCAGGAAGAACTCAATGCGGGACGCCGTGAAACCAAACCGTTCCGCGACGAAGCCAGCATCGAATCCGGCCAGTTCTTCATCCTCAGCGGTCAAAAGGCCTATGTCGCGACAAAAGACAAGGCGTTCAGGAATGCTCAAGGTCGAATCGATGCCCGATTGCGGGTGATCTTCGACAACGGCACGGAGAGCAACATGCTGATGCGCTCGCTCGAGCGCGCGCTGCAAAAGGATGAGACCGGCCGGAGGATTGTCGATGCTTCGATGGGACCATTGTTTGCCCGCGACGTCTCCGGTGGCGACACAGCCAGCGGCACGATCTATGTGCTGAGGAGCAACGCGGACATACCCTTCGTCACCGAGAATCGAAACCTCATCCACAAGATCGGTGTCACAAATGGCAGAGTCGAAACGCGCATTGCCCGCGCACGACTGGATCCGACATTCCTGATGGCGGAGGTCGAAATCGTCGCCACCTACAGTCTCTACAACATCAATTGCGCCAAGCTCGAGAATCTGATCCACCGGGTCTTCGCTCCCGCGCGCCTCGAAATCGAGGTCCAGGATCGCTTCGGCAATCCCGTCGTGCCGCACGAGTGGTTCATGGCGCCGCTCGATGCCATCGACGACGCAGTAAAACGGATCCGTGACGGCACCATTACCCGGTACGCTTACGATCCTGCGTCGGCTTGTCTGGCTCTTGGGCCAGATGGAGTGCTGCCGGTCGAGTAAAACAAGGATGGGCTGATGGAGATATTGAGATCAAGGCGCAAGCCAACTTGTGCTATATGGGCGACTGCATGCCATGATCCAAGATAGCGACAAAAGTCATCCGTTCTGGAAGGTATTAGCTTGGGCGATGCCTTTTGCTGCACTGCTCTTCTTCGGACTGATCGCTAACGACGTTCTCAGCCCAATCCCAGCATTTTCTGTGGCCGCCGCAGTAGTAATTTTCGCCTGCTTCGGAGGATGGGTTAATTGGACATACAACAGGCTCAGATACATCGAAAAGCTATTGCATCACCTGAAAGCTCAGCACAAGTGGCTATTTGACGACAGCAGATCCTCTACTAAGGGGCTGGAAGACGCCCTGCAAGCCATATGGACGACGAGTTCCGTGGATGGCGACGACGACAGGAGGCAATAAAGGTGACGAAAGCAGATGGCACGTTAGAGTTGTGCCAAAAGTACATGAACTGCATGGAGGAAATCAAGAAGCGGGTAGAGGTTGTGCGCACTGTTCTGTTGCGGCGTCTAAACGTCATGTACGTGGCCACAACCGCAGAAACGGTGGCTCTGCAACTGCGAAAGATTCTAGAGCTCATTGCACTCGCTTCGCTGGTTGCTAACAGCGAAGAATACGACAGGATCAAAAGCAATATCGCGAAAGAGTGGAATGCAAAGCGCATACTAAAGGTACTGAGAGAAATAAACCCGAACTTCTACCCGCAACCTTCTGAGCAGGTATTCAAGGGTAAAACCACCGAGGGGCAGTCCATCTACGATACCCCGTTGATTGAGTCCGGCTTCCTGACACAAGAGGATTTTGTGGCGCTCTACGACAAATGCAGCCGGCTTATGCACGCCGATAATCCCTTTTCCGAGGACCAGCAGGGAGATCTTGTAAAGTTCTTGAATGCCGAGGCTCCGCGCTATCTTCGACAGATAACCACGTTGCTCAACCACCACCACGTGCATCCTGTTGACGATGACCGCATGTTCATTACTGTTATGCAGGACGGCAAAGATGGAAACGTAAAGATGTTCGAGTTCCGCAAAGTTGGGGCGAGCAGCGACATCCTTCTCCATGATTGAGTCATCACTACGATGGCGCAGGGATCCCGCTAAACTAACTGCGCGCGCTCACTATTGTGCGCTTCGAGACCACGCGAACTTTGCTGGTTTACCAAGAGTTCTCAGCACTCCCTCTATCAGGCAACGAAGCTGACTTGAGATGGACTTGGGATTCGGGAAATGATGGTTGCCGCCAACCCCCCCACCGAGCTTCTTTACGACGGCACGGCCGAGATACGGCGATATCACCAGACTCCGTGAGGCAGAGGGAAGCGGCCAACGCTTCCTGCGCCGCAGTCCGAAGTGGTGTATGCGGAAGTCGGTGAAGGGCGGGGGGCGGCAACACCGAGAGCCTGCGGGCGGATCTCGGCGGCGATATGGACGCGCCGGGCTCGGGACAATAACCCTCCAATGCGCGTGACCGTGTGGGCGCTGCACCGGTGACTTGTTTTCATGTAGCGCTGAGCGTTTCCTCAATCATTATCATTTCGCCATGAATCTGATTACAAATTTGACGGAAATGGTTGGCAAACGTTTCGTGTTCCTGCACTGCCGAGCGTGCAAGCTCTTCTGCTTCGCTTCCAGACGTATGACCCTTGCTCTTTGTGCGAATCAATTGGGCCATTCGCAGGCCATTAAGTAGAATAGGTTCGTCAGACTCGTGCGCAACGCAAGTCATTAGCTTTTCCAGCAACACAAGACTTTTTTCGTCCTTTTTGAATGGCACGTCCCGTTCAGCTAACTTCTGACGTAACGGCTTAACCCGAAATCCTTCATGCACCAATTTTGTTAAATCCAGAAAGGACTCAGCCCATTCGTCGCGACTTGAGGTGTACGGCACACAAACACGACCCATTGTTTGTTCATCGCGGGGACGTCACCAGGGCAGTGACGCATCGTTCCACTTTCTGACCTTATATCGAACTTCATTTAGAGGGTCAACGAAAGATAACCGCCGGCCCTGAAAATCATTTTCAATTGCTCTTCTTGAAATCTGCGCTTTGGGTTCTTGGTTGTAGGACAGCCAGTAAAGCTGTTCAGAATACGGCAGTTTCCGGAGGTCACATATGTAGGCATGAACCTGCCCTGCTTCATTGACGTTAAGGCCAGGCAAGTGCCAAGCTGCGCGGCAGGAGATACCACGATCAGTGACTCGATACTTATCGCGGTCGGTTTTGTACTTCAATAATACTTCTGGCTTAAAGAAAGCTGGGGAGAGTTCAAACGGAAGCTCGTTCTCCTTCGCGACAAAATAGTTGGTAGTTGCGCTTGGCGCAGTTGAAATCTTGGTGATTCGTTTGTTGCGCCAGTCATGCGCAATGAATTCTGCATACTCTTTCTTATCATCTCCACGCCAAGAAGCCTGCTTAGCAGAAAGGATATCGGCCTTTCTGCGAGTGGGACGGATTATTTGAACACCTCTGGTGTATGCGGCTGGGCCAGAGGCTTTTTGCCGATAGAAGAGATCATTGGACTCGACAATCAGTTGGTCTGGCTCATCTCCCCATGAGGTGAAAAGTGACCGATCAAGCAGCGTGAAATCGAAGAGCTGCACGAGTACCTGGCTGGACGCAGCCAAGTAGACTTCAAGCGGCTCGCGCTGAAAAGACACGAGGCTTACTTTGTCGTCATTATGCGCGGTTATTGAGACTACATGGTCCAAATCGCCATGATCGTCAAATCTGCAATAGCTGCCATGCTCGCGTTTCCAGTGCACATCCTCAAGGTGCGAATAGTCCTGCAATAGTTCGAAGTAGTCGCTGCCGTCACCGGTCCACCCCTCAAAAGTTCGTCCATAAACAAGCTGTGTTCCCTTTGCCAAAACCTTGGAGCCTACATAGTCGTCGCCTCGTTCGACGCACAAACCTTCTCGATCCCCGCCAGATACATAACTGGCGGCGTAGCCAAATGGATTGCAGCTCCATGCTAGTAGATCGTCCTTATCGGGCGTCTCAAGTAGTTCCTCGGGGATGGCCATAGCATGAATGAAAGTGTATTCTCCCGAACCGTAAATCACATGTTCGATTGAGCGGGCGTTTTCCTGAAGAAACCTAAGATGCTCGCCAGCTTTTATCCATTCATTGAATTCCGCCCCATCGGGAGGCAGGGCATCTAGCGTGGCTATCTGTCTAATGAGTTGCTTGTGCTCAAAACTGGGCATGCACTTATCCCCTGCATGTGATGCGTTCTTTACCAAAATGGCGCGACATGAGAGCGGCGCTTAAATCCGTGGTTCCACTACTCGTATCTCCGACGGAGATTGTAGAGCGCACCGATTCGACCAACCAAGTATATCGGTCCTGAAGGTAGAGCGGAGGAATGGGGAGAGGCAGGCTACCCAAATTTGCGATATTTATGTTGTAGTAGCCTGCTGTCGTCCACCTGTTGCACGCGGCGAACCTGAACTGGGACCATGGCGATCCATGGGATCGAATCCTACTCGCTCAGGCCATCCTGGAGAGCATGAGACTCGTTTCGGCCGACAAGATTTTCGACGAACAGATGAAAAAACGCCTTTGGCGGTGATCGGCCTTGGCAACTGCCATATCGTCCATTTCGCTGAGACCGCTACTCCGACTTCCACGCCCCGCCAAGCATAATCTGCCTCATGAACCCGTCAAGAAGCGGCACGGTAAACGCCGTGTCGCCATGTCCCGGGCTCCACACCATGCCCTTTGCGATCAGTTGGCTACGCGTTGGGGCAAGCGATGTGACTTCTCTGCCCAACTGATCCGAGATCTCCCCGGAGCGATGCGGCCCGGCGCCGAGTTCGACCATGGCCCTCAGGTATCGCTTTTCTAGTGACGTAACCCGATCACCTGAACGTCATCCTTGCCCGCGCCGCGGGGTTTGACGTGCACAAGATGCAGATCACCGCCACGGTCCGTGTGGCCCGCGCCGGGGAGGACTCCGAGACCTTCACGGAGGTGTTCAGCGCCCTGCCCAGCGGGCTTGCGGCGCTGTGCCGTTAGCTGGGCGGGCACCGGGTCAGCACGGCGGTGATGGAAGCCACGCGCGGCCTGACACCGACTGTGGCACCGTGACCCAATCCCTCTCCGAACCAAGGCCGTAATCGCGGGGCAGCCGAAAAACCGCAGAGGGCTCCCCCACAGTACCTGACATCATCAACGAACCCCGTTTACGACGCGGTGCGATGGCACCGATCAGCCTGATGCCAACCATCCGTCGAATCAGTTACACAGCAAATTGGCAGGCTATTTTAGCGCGTGGCGATACCCGCGAAGCTCCTCCTGTCGGCAAAGGGTAATTTCGATGGTGAGATTCCGGGAATGGAAGTCGGATTGCTAGATGCGGGCGTGGATCTGGTGGAAGTCTATAACAGGCTGGTGGTTGAAGGGCCTTTCTTGCCCCATCGGATTCAAATCCTAAAGCCGAGGGGTTCGCGAAGTTCGAGCGAGACAGGTGACGAGGACGCATCGGTGGCGCGATTCAGGATTTGCGGATCGCGGTTGGGCTCTGCGTCGACGCTCAAGGGAACCGCTGTTTCCGTAAACCGCATGGCTTGCGCAATGACGCCGGCGGCTTGGTCGGCGGCATTCTGCAAGGCACCGTCGTCGAGATGCGCGTAGATGGCGGTCGTATCGCGTCGCCGGTGCCCGAGAAGGCGGCCGACCGTCGGGAGCCCCACACCGTTCATGACGCCCTGGGAGGCAAACGAGTGGCGCAGGTCGTGGATGCGCACGCCCGGCAGCTTGGCCTTGTCGCGAACACCCGTCCAGAACGTGTAGAGCCGTGCAGAGTTGAGCCTGCCGGGGAACACGCGCGGGTCATTTTCCCTCCTGGGCAGCGAGGCAATGATCTGTCGCGCCCGCGGTCCGAGCCACAGCGTGCGGGGACCGATCTTGGAGTCCGCGAGCCGAGCGCTCGTGCCTTCGTCGGTCAACTCGCCGATTTCCTCCCAGAGCAAGCTCAAGATCTCCGACAGGCGCGCCCCGGTCAGCATGAGCAGCCGCAACGCTGCCACGGGCCAGGGGCGCTGCGCGCGGCGGGCATCGAGCACCTGGCCGAGCCGGGCGAGTTCCTCCTTGTTCAGATGGCGCGCCACGGGGCGTTTCGGATTCATCGCGATATTGGCGCACGCGTCAGGCACCTCTCTGCCCAGTTCCCCCCATTCCCGCGCGGTCCTCAGCATCGCGCGCAGGATCTCGAACGAGCGGTTGGCCGCGCCGGGTTTTTCGGCACTGGCAGAATCGAACCATCTGGATACCCGCACGTGGTCGATGGTGTCCAAGCGCATGCGCCCGAACGCGGGCAGGATTCGATTCCTCATGTAGATGTCGTGGGTCTTGAGCGTGGAGGGCTTGAAGACATGCTTTTTCCGCTGACGGTAGTACGCCGCGAAGTCCCTGAACAACGGCGGCTTGAACTTGCGCGTGGGCACGATGGCCTCGCCGGACCAGATGCGCGCGAGCAGCGCGGCGGCTTCCTCCTTCGCCTGGGTAACGCCCATGTCCGGGAACCGCCCCAGAGTGAACTTGCGCATCCGACCGTGCACGCGGACCTGTACGACAAAGGACCGCGAGCCGGTGGGCTGCACCCGCAGCCCGAAGTGCGCGAGAGTTCCGTCCCACACCACGTATTCCTTCTCCCTGGGCCGGGCCGCCAGGATGGCGCGACGGGTCAACCGGTCTTTCCTTGAACCGCCCAGGCGGGCGGCGGAAGCTGGATCGTCTTGGGTCCGGTCTTGGAATCCGGCAGCACCGCGCGCGTGCCCCGGATCCATTTCCATCGAAGTCCGGTGATCTCCGAGGATCGCGCCCCGGTGAACAGCAGCAGCCGGACCGCGGCGGCGGCCTGGGTGTCGTCGGTCCGGTCCAACACGGGCCCGAGACGCTCCAGTTCCTCCACCGACAGGAACCGCTCGCGAGGTTTCATCCGGAAACGGCGCATGTTTCGGCAGGGATTGGAACCGGCCGGACGAATGTCCCAGAGCTCCGCCTGGGTCATCATGACGGACAGCACCGGCAGCGTCCGGTTGGCGGTGGCGGGTTTGTGGCTCATGGAATCGAACCAGCGGTGCACGTCGGTGGGTTCGATGTCCGGCACGCGCATCTCCCCGAAGTACGGCAGGATGCGGTTGGCGATGGCGTCGCGGTTGGTTTCGCGCGTGGAGGGCTTCCAGCGGCGTTCGGTGCGTTTCAGGAACTCCTCGGCGTAATCGCGCATCAACGGTCCGGCGTCGGTTTCGTGCCGGGCCTGCTTCAGTTCGGCGAGCGCCCGGGCACGGGCCTCGGCGGCGGTGATGTTCTCGACGGTGCCGAGTTGGATGTCGAATCGACCCAGCTTGTTGATGATGCGGACGAAGAACGTGCGCGTGCCGCTGTGGGTGATCTTGAGGCCGAACGCGCGCAGGTCGCGGTCGAAAACGAAGAGGCTGCGCCGTCCGCGCCGGTGTTTCTTGAAGGGTCGATGGACGGTCCGTTCATTGAGGGTGTAGTAGGTGCGCATGTGGATCTCCTGTGTGTGTTACCTGCTGGCCGCACCGTTCCCCAGGGAACAGGAGCGGCCGTTTGGACAAGAGATTCGGGTTGCGCGGGCACGGACTCCAGGATCTTGGGAGCCATGCAAGGCATTGAAAAACAGGCGAAAACTGCGGTTCAGCGGCGGGTTGGAATACCGCGCTCGTTGCACCAAAGGTGCGTGGGGTGTGACTGCAAAACTCCAAGCTCGACGAGCCCGGTACCGATGCGGTATTTGTAAACTCCGAACCATGTGCGATTGAATTGACTTGATAGCGGGCACGCTCGGGATCAAGATTGCTGACGTCCAAGACCAAGGCATTCGTGCGCTTCGCCAAGAGCGACCGGGACAACATGCGCCGGGACGAACTGGCGACTTTCCGGTTGCTGGGAACCGAATTCCTTTCGCTGGACCAAGCCAGCCTCGCCGCAGCGCAGGCGGTTGGAGCGATTATCGAGGTGAAATGCGATGACCAAGCAGTACAAGAGTGAAGCGCTGGCGGCCGCGCACGAGGCGGCGCTCGGTCTGGCCGAGGCTGGCGTCATGTCCAAGAAAACCATGCGCGTGTTCGACGAGATGTGCCTGACGCCCGTCGAGGCGATTTCCCCGGAGGACATTCGGGCGCTGCGGCTGTTCCATACAAGCTGCACTTGAGAGATTAGCGTTCATATCGTTGTCAAAGGAGGATTGGGACAAATACGAGTGCAAGCGGGGTACTGCGGGCAGACGGATTTCTGCAGCACTCGGAATGGCCAGTGTAAATCCCGGATTACCCACAGCCTGCCAAGAGTTGACGAAGTTTTTGAACGGACGTCATCAACTTGGCCCGCGTGCAATTGTGGACCTGCGCAACAGCCTCGTTCATCCGCAATCGGAATCGACGGCCTCAGATGGTGCCTATGACGAGGCCGCGCAACTGGCTTTGCGGTACGTGGAATTGTTGCTGTTGAGGCATATCGGGTACGAAGGAGAGTATATCGACCGGATAGCGGCCCATTTTGAGGGACACGGGAGGCCGGAGTCGGTTCCCTGGCAAGCATTTGACTCGCAATGCGATGACAATCGCGTTACCGACCAAGCTTAGCTCCTGGGCCCAGACGACGCAGGACAAATTACGCTTGACGTAATGCGGACGTTTCCTCTACTGTGAAGCCGATGCGGTTGCTCCGGGAACGGAAAGCGTTGTGATCGTCGGCTTCTCGGACAAGAAGACCGAGGCGTTCTATGAGGGTCGCCGGGTCGCGGCGTTTTCAGGGTTCGCCCGGACCGCCTCGCGCAAGCTCGACCAGCTCGACGCGGCCACGGGCCTGGGCGACCTGGCGAGGCCCGGGAACCGTCTGGAAGCGCTCAAGGGCCGGCGCAAGGGACAGTGGAGCATCCGCATCAACGACCAATGGCGTATCTGCTTCAAGTGGCCCGAGGGAAGTCCCGGCCCGACCGAAGTGGAAATCGTGGACTACCATTAATTCGAGGAGGCAAGTCATGCGCGAACCCATCCATCCGGGCGAGACCCTGCGCGAAGACCTCGATGCGCTCGGCATGAGCGCGGCGGAGTTGGCGCGGCGCATCGAGGTGCCGGTGAACCGCATTACCGAGATACTCAACGGTCGGCGCTCGATCACCGGCGACACGGCCTTGCGCCTGGGGCGCTTCTTCGGCACCTCCGGGGAGTTCTGGCTCAACCTGCAGAAGCTCTACGAGCTGCGGCTCGCGGAGCGGAAGAACGGTCGGGCGATCGCCCAGCTGCCGACCCTGGATGCGGGCAGCGGGCTGCACGCGACAGGATGAACACGGACCGGACGCAGGCAACCACGCAATAGCAACTCGACCGCGGGGAATCCTAGGTTTGGCGGCGGCGCAGATCAGCCTTGACCTCGCTGGACGGCCAAGCGCGGGCACCATCCTCGAACGGATCCGCACCGAAAGCCGGGACGAGTCCGAGAAGGGGCGCTGGTTCGAGCAGTTGTTCATGCGGGTCGCGCTCCAGCAGCCCGAATTCGAGATCGACGAAATCTGGCGCTGGCCCGACTGGCCCGAGCGCGAAGCCTTGACCGGCCTTGATGGCCGCGACATGGGTAGTGGATCTTGTGGCGCGGCGCACCTCGGGGGACTGGGTCGCGATTCAGTGCAAGTGCTACGACGACCGGCACACGCTGGGCAAGGGTGAGATCGACAAGTTTCTGGGCGGCTCGCAACACCCCATCTTCCGGCTGCGCTGGATCGTGGCGACATGCAAATGGAGTCCGATTGCGGAGAGGGCGATCCTGAATGCCAATCCCCAGGTCGCGCAGATCGACTTTCGGCAGTATCTCAACAGAACGACGGTGGCGCGAAGGGCGTTTGCACGGTCGCGGCACTAATGCTCTGCAACGCCTGCCTGCTGCAACGCCGTCTGCGGGACGAACCGGAGATGAAGACCATTGTCAGGCTCGACAAGGTCGCCGGCGTGAAGCATCCGAGAGAAGTGCTCGAAATCGCCTGGGAATCAATCCTCGAAAAAGACTACGCTCCGGTGTTCCGGCCCGCGCTCGCGGCGCTGGCGGCACTGCGCGAAGGCAACGCGATCGACGATGCCATCCGCATGGTCGCGGAGTGCGCCAATCGCGTCGCCGACTCCCTGAGCGATCTCGGCTACGACCACGCCGGGCCGCTCTACCATCGCATCCTCGGCTCCGCGAAGAGTGACGGAGCCTTCTACACGAACAACCTGTCGGCCGTCATGCTGGCCCGACTCGCGTTCACTCGGGACTTGATCGACTGGTCCGATCCCGAGGCGGTCGCGAAACTCCGCATCATCGACCCAGCGTGCGGAACCGGGACGCTGCTCATGGCCACGCTTCAGACGATCAAGTCCCGGGTCGCCGAAGCCGCGGAGATGAGCGACGAGGAGCGGAACGCCTTCCACAAACACCTCGTGGAAGATGTGCTTTGCGGACTCGACATCAATCAACACGGCGTTCAGCTTGCCGCCTGCAACATGACACTGGGTGCACCGACCGTCGATTACGCGCGCATGAACCTGGTCACCATGCCTCACGGACCGCAGGCCGACGCGTCGCCTAAAGCAGGATCGCTGGAGATACTGACGGCCGCCAGCGACGCGCTGGACTTGCACGCGATGACAGCGCCGCGACGGTCGCTGGAAACTCTCGACGCCGCTCAAGTCGACGAGAGCGAGGAGATCCGGTTCCCGCTTCACGATCTTGACGCGGCGATCATGAACGCGCCGTTTACGGATAACAGGAAGAGGAGCCGAAAGTTCGGTCCCGAAGCCATCAAGTCCATGCAGCGGCATGAACTGGATATCCGGGATAGGCTTCATGCACGCGATCCGGCGGCAGGGGGCGTGATTACGACCAACAGCATCCGCACGTTCTTCACCCCTCTCGCCGACCAGCTTCTGCAGTCCGACCGGGGAACTCTGGGAATGGTCATTCCCGCCACCGCCTGCACTGGCGCGTCCGGCGTTGACGAACGCCGCTTTCTGGCCGAGCGATTCCATGTCGAGCGCATCGTCACCACGCATGATCCGAAGCGGATCAACTTCTCGGAGAACACCAGCATCCACGAGTGCCTGTTGGTCTGCCGGCGAAACACAGGCGGCGAGCGACCGGCGACGGAGTTCGTTTCGCTTCGCGTCATGCCGGGGAGCACCGACGAGGCGATCGACGCCGCGGAGGCAATCGCTTCGGGCAAGCCCGGCAAGTGGGGCACTGTCTGCCAATGGCCTGCCGCCCGCGTACGCTCCGGGGACTGGACTCCGGTCCAGTGGTATGACGGCGCGCTCGCGGAGGTGGCACGGGATATTGAGGGCAACGCGCTGTTGGAACCTGCCGGGCTGAGGTATCAAGTCGGGCCTGCAGGGCGGCGTATCGAGGATGCCTATGTCGTCGGCGCGGAAGAAGAATCCGAGGCGGTTCCGGGATTTCATTCCGTCGCCGGCAGTCTTCGACGCACGATGCTCGGTAAGCCGGATGTCTGGTACCGGCCAAGGGCCGCAAAGCGCGGCTTGGCGGATCGATACCGCAAACAGCGAAGTCAACTTCTCGTCCCGATGCGTCTCGATACGATAAGCGGCCGAGTAACCGCCTTGTGGACGGCGCAGGCGTCTTTCGGATGGTGGGTTCCGATTCGGGTGCCGGACGAAAGCACGGCGAAAGCGCTTGCCGCTTGGTTGAATTCCACACCGGTAAGGCCAGGGCTATTTCACGCTAGCCGGAAGTCGGTGATTTGAGGGGTTGGTCTCGGGGGTCTGGCTTTTCGGCGTTGTTTGGTGTACAACGCGCTGCATGTCGGCGGAATTCGACAAGGCGGCGGTGGTGGTCGGGGAGGTTGAGGTGCGTCCGGTCCGCGCGGAGGAGCGGCGGCGCTGGGATGCGCTGATGGAGGAGCACCACTACTTGGGTTTTCGGCAGTTCGCGGGGCGTGGTCTGCGCCATGTTGCGGAGTGGCGCGGGCACTGGCTGGCGCTTTTGGGCTGGCAGTCGGGGGCGTTCAAGTGCGCGCCGCGGGACCGCTGGCTGGGCTGGCACCGGTCGGTGCAGTTCCGGCGCCTGCACCTGATCGGGAACAACACGCGGTTTTTGGTGCTGCCGGCGGCGTCGGGGGTGCCCAACCTGGCGTCGCGGGCGCTGTCGCGGAGCGTGCGGCGGCTGAGCGGTGACTGGGCGGCGCTGCACGGGCATCCGCTGGAGTTGGCCGAGACGTTCGTGGACCCGGCGCGGTTTCGGGGCACGTGCTACGACGCGTCGAACTGGACGCGGGTGGGCCGCACGAAGGGCTTCGCGCGCCACAACGGCTCGTACACGGACCCGCACCGGGCGCCGAAGGAGATGTACGTGCGGGTGTTGCGTCGGGATGCGCGGCGGCGGCTCGCGGACCCGGCGGACCGCCCGGAGTGGTCGTGTCGGGCGGTGCCGGTGCGCTACACGCGCGCGGAGTTGCGTTCGCTGCGCGACCTGTTCGCGGAGGTGCCGGACGCGCGCCGCGGGCAGGGCCGCAAGCACCGCCTCGCGACGGTGCTGGCGATCTGCGCGCTGGCGCGGCTCGCCGGGCAGCACGGCCCGGCGGCGACTGAGCGCTTCGCGAGGAACCTGGAGCAGAAGGAACTGCGCGCGCTGCACGCTTGGCGCGACCCGGCGGCGGGGCGCTGGGTCGCGCCGTCGGACTCGACCGTCTGCCGGGTGCTGATGAACACCGACCCGGACGCGTTGCAGGAGGTGCTGTCGCGGTGGGCGGCGCCGCGCCTCGCGGCGGCGGACGACCCTCAGGTGCTGGCCGCCGACGGCAAGCGCATCCGCGGCGCCAACCGGCACACCGACGACGCGACGTACTTCGAGACGGTGACGCTGGTTACCCACGCCGGGCGCCCCGTCGCGAGCCGCTGCTGCCGCGACGACGGCGGCGAGATCGCGGCCCTGTGTGCGCTGCTCGAGGATGTCGACCTGCGCGGCTGCGTACTCACCCTGGACGCCCTGCACGCCACCCGCGACACCGCACGGACCATCGTCGAGACGCACGGCGCGGACTACGTGCTGTCGGTCAAGGCGAACTGCCCCGACACCTTCGCCCAACTCACGGCGATCGACTGGGACGGCAACGACGTGCGCCGCCACGCCGACGAACCCGCGAAGGCGCACGGGCGCATCGAGGCGCGCCGCATCGCCGCGCGCGACCTGCCGCCGAAGACGCTCGGACCCTTCCCCGGCGCCCGCCAGGCGTTCCGCGTCGTGCGCGAGCGCACCGACGCCAAGACCGGTGCAACCTCGGCCGAGACCGCCTACGGCATCACCACGGTGCCCGCCGAACGCGCCGCTCCGGCGCGGCTGCTGGCCTGGAACCGCGGCCATTGGCAGGTCGAGAACGCCAACCACTACCGCCGCGACGCCACCATGGGCGAGGACGCCAGCCGCGTCCGCAAGGGCCACGCACCCGCCAACAACGCCATCTTGAACAACATCGCGCTCGCCGTCGTGTTCCACCGCGGCTTCCGCTACCTGCCCGAGGCGAACCTCCACTTCATGATGCGCCGCGCAGACGCGCTCGACGCCATCCTGTCCCCGCACTGAGACACCCGGCCCCGCCGCCGCAAACCGCGCCCCCCCGCAAACGTCGCCGGCGACCCCTCTCCGCGCCGCGTTCCCGGACCCGCTTCCCCACCCACCCGGTGACGAATACGCCGCGCTCCATACACCAGCCCGGAACCCTCCGCACGCCTTGGCCCCCAAGCGGCCCGCGGAACGTCGCTTAGCCCGGCGTCGATCCGTAGCGTGAAATCACCCTGCGGTAAGGCTGATGCTTCTGAATCGCCGGGCGCAAAAGTTGACGTATCCGACATGGCAACTGGCGCACCTTCGGGAAATTCGAATTCCGAAGGCGGACAACCCGGCATGGGAATGCTTGCGGTCCGCCTTCAATCAGGCCTGCGAGATCGAACTGCTTCCCATGAGGCAGTCGGAGGAATGTAAGGCTCGCAGGATCATCGACGAGGCAGCGGCATTGGCGCTCGGCGTAGGTTTCGAAGTTTTGGTTGACTGGCGTCGTAGATTGGCCATGGAACCAACCATCAGAAATACCCGCGTTGGAAGAAACGGCAGCGAAATGCCATGACAGTCAAAAGAAGACCAAGCAAGAGTGTGGGCGGCATAGCTGGCAGATCGCGTCCAGCCGCACCCTTCGTAGGCAATCCCACACCCCACTCGGGTACGGAGAACGTTAGGCTAAGTCAGCGTTGGGCTGTGCTTGTCCCGGAATGGGTATAGGAATATTCAGTACTTGCGACGAGTGCTGCCGCCCCCATGCAATCCCTTCTGAGTTTTCGAAAACCTTGCAAAATGAGGTTTTTTCGAAGAACAACGTGTACTGATGATAGAGACTTCGAATCAAGTCGGCGATGCGTTCACTCAGAACTGTCGCAGGGATCCCGATTGCTCTCGCGGCCGCAGCGTCAATGCTTCTTCCGTGGCTCTTATGTAAATCCCAGTTGCAGAAGAATTCGACTGCACTGTTGATCGCGTCCGAGCCAGCCTCACGCATTGCATACTGCTTCAACCACGTATGCGCCAATTCCCTTGATAGCTCATTTGCGCTGCGGCATTGTTCGAGCAAGTGAAGGTCATATTGTTGTAGCAACGGAACATACGCCGTTAGCGCTTTTGCGCCCTCCTCCGCCAATCGTTCCTCCAATCTTTCGAACCCCCGGAGAATCGCTCGGGCTGGGACACCGTTCAACTGGGGATCAATTGGCCCGAGCGTGCCTTCTGGGAGCATTAGGATCTGATCCCCCGCAAGACACATGAGAGTGGCCGCACTGTAGGCATTGGATGGGACCACGAACCGAAGTCCATCAAACCGTCCCCGCAAGCGTCGCACGATTCGTTCAGTAGCTTCTGCGGATCCACCATTAGATATGACGAAGACATCAGCCTTGGCTCCGTCTACAGAATCGATTAGATCGCTGAAGCCTACCAAGTCTCCGTCGTCTATTGATACAGGAGCGCCATCGGGCACATTCGACGTTTGGGTCGCGTAACAGAGTAATGGTCTTTGTGTCTCAGATTGGATTCGATTTATGGCAGCTAGACGAACCTCGAAGGGGTTAAACTCGCCTTGGGTTTCGAGGAATGCTTGTAGCTCTCCGTAGGATTTTGGAAGTGGGTCCGGGTACTGATTGCCTGCAACAGCACCCGGCCCTTCGGGGTCGGGATTGGCTTCCTCCGCCATTACCCGTGCTCGTTCCTGGAACTGAGGTCGGGGCTGAGGTTCATCACAACCTCTGTCGACGCTAGAGTGGAGCGTGAAGCGATGGGCTGCTGTCCCATCGCGACGAGAGCTTGCTCGTGGACTTCCGCCACTTCATTGTAGACCTCCATGATCTCGTCGACTGTCAAGTCGACGCCCTGGAGCTTCAGAAGCTGGTCTGTCCGATTCACCATGGCTCTCCCCGTGTGCTAGATAACGCCGTGTCCGGTCGGATGCTACCGTGACTGACTTGGGCATTCTAGCGCAAAGCGGAACCTGTCAACGACATTGAGACACCGTTGTTCATGATTTAGTGAGCATCCGGCGAGGTTTTTGCTTCGGTCGGCGGATTGATCCAGACGGCTTTCGGGAGAGTCTGGGGTTTCGGAGGGCCATGAACGAAGCGTTCCGGGTTGTGTGCCCAGGCGTCTTGCAGGGTGCGTTGGCGTTGTTCGAGGATCTGCCGGGCGCGGCCGTGATGGACGTCGCCGGGGGCGGGCATGGCGATACCGGCGTGGCGATGCTCGCGGTTGTGCCACGGGAAGAAGGTCCGGCAGAACGCGACCGCGGCGTGGATGTCTTCGAAGCGACCCGGGAAGCCGGGGTGGTATTTCAGGGTTTTGAACCGGGCTTCGGAGAACGGGTTGTCATCGCTGACTTGGGGCCGGCCGAGTGAGCGGGTGACGCCGAGGTCGGCGAGCAGTTGCGCGGTGCATTTGGCGGTCATGGGCGAGCCGCGGTCCGAATGCGGGGTCAGCACTTGGGGCTGGATGTCCTGCTTGAGGCGGCTTTGCTCGATAAGCCGCGCGGCGAGCGCGGCATTCTCCCGTTCGGCGACCATCCAGCCGACGACGTGTCGGCTGAAGATGTCGAGCAGCACGTGGAGGTGGAAGTACGTCCAGCGCTTCGGTCCGAGCAGCCGGGTGATGTCCCACGACCAGACCTGGTTGGGCACCGTGGCGAGGAGTTCGGGTTTGGCGTGGTGCGGATGGCCGGGCTGATTGCGCCGTTCCCGGACCGGCTGTTCGGCGGCCAGGAGACGGTACATGGTGCGTTCCGAACACAGATACCGGCCTTCGTCGAGCAGCGTGGCGACGACTTCGCCCGGCGATCGATCGACGAAGCGCGGGGAGGTGGGCACGTCCAGGGCGCGCTCGCGCCCGGTGCGGTCCAGTGCCCGGGCGGGCGTCTTGCGGGGCTGCCGGGGCCCGGGAGCGGGCCTTTGGCGACGGTGGAAGGTGGCCCTGGATACGCCCAGTGCCCGGCACGCCGGCGCCACGCCGACCTGCGCGGCCAGCGACGTGGCGGCCATCAGCAGTTCTTCCCGTCGTTGAGGTTCAATCCCGGCAGCCCGGCAACTTTTCCCTGCACGTCGATGATCGTGCGCGCCGTGGCCAGTTCCTTCTCCAGGCGCGCCACCTTCGCTTCGAGCTGGCGGACCTTGGGGCCCGGAGGATTGGATTCGGCCGGCTTGGCGCCGCGTTTTTTCGGTGCCGGGGCCTCGGGCGAACCGTTGCGGCGCGCCTTGCGCCAGACGGACAAATGCGAGCTGTGCAAGCCCTCGCGACGCAGCAGACGGCCGATCTCGCCGGGCTGGGTGCAACGGTCGGCTTCCTCGAGGATCCGCAACCGGTATTTGGCGCTGAACCGCCGCCGGGACGGCTTGGCCACAACCTCCGGATCGGGCGCCCGGGGCGCTGCGGCGGCGCCGGCCCTGGGGGCCTCGTCGCTACGCTCCTCAACCCCCAGGGCCGGCGCGTCAGCACCCCTCAATATCATCGAATCGTTACTGCCTTTCATCGTCGTTCACCTCCATCGCCCTACACTAATTCCAAGGGTAGTCGATGTCTCAACGATGTTGGCAGAGAGGGATGCGCCCCGCCGCCTCGCGAAAATGCTCGTCGGCGAGATGGGCGTAGCGTTCGGTGGAGGCCGTGTCGGCGTGGCCGAGCAGGCGGCCGACGGTGTAGAGATCCAGCCCGCTCATGACGGCGTGCGAGGCAAACGAGTGCCGAAAATCGTGGATGCGCACATCGTCCAGTCCGGCGAGCTTCCGCAGCTTCTGCCACCGTAGTCCGAGGTCGGTCATCCGTGCATCGCCCCGTTTGTTCGGGAAGACGAAACGCCCCTTGCGCGGCAGGCGGTTGAGCACGGCCCGCGCGGGCGGCGGAAGCTGGATGGATTTCGGCCCGGTCTTCGAGTCGGGCAGCACGGCGCGGGTGCCACGGATCCAGTCCCACTGCAAGCCCGTGATCTCGGACGACCGCGCACCGGTGAACAGCAACAGCCGGACCGCGGCGACGGCTTGGCGGTCCTCCGCATGGTCGAGCACGAACCCGAGGCGCTTGAATTCGTCGAGCGACAGGAATCGCTCGCGCGGCGGCATCTTGTAGCGGCGCATGTTGCGGCAGGGATTCGATCCCTGCGGGCGAAGCTCCCAGAGTTCCGCTTGCCGCAGCATCGCCGACAGCACCGGCAGGGTCCGGTTGGCGTTGCCGGGCGTGCCGCTCAGCGAATCGAACCAGCGCCGCACATCCGCGCGATCGAATATGCTGAAACATCCTTCCCACGTCGTAGTTGAAACGGGCCGAATACTCGTCCCGAACAGCGTGGACTTCTGTGATGATCGGGTCAGGCTGTGTCGTCTGCTGCTCGGAACAGCGTGTCGAGCGCCGGATAGTAGGAAAGCTCACTCGTACCTCCGCGGGAGCCGTGCACGCTCGGAAGTGGAGGCTCATTCAACGACGATCAGAAAGAGCGGCGCTGCAATGCTGATGACGACCATGCTGATCGTGAATTGCATCATTTGTTCTACGCTGTTCGTTCGGAGATGCCGCAATAGCCAAGTACCAGCCCGATGATTGCGGGAATGAGTCCCAACGCATTGAGCGCGATTGTGCCGACAGTAGTATTGATGTCCGTCAGAGTCTATGCTTGGGAATTCGATGCAACGCGGCAGCGTGGCCACTGTACGCTGTGTCGGGGAGGCACCATGAAACCTGAAGAACAGTCCCGTCCAGAGAATTCGGCGCAGGACGAATCAGAGAGCGTCAATCGCCGGGAATTCCTCTCTTCCGCAACGGTCGCGGGCCTGGCGGCCGCGTCGGTCGGCGCGACCGGCAAGGCGGCGGCACAGCAGGTCGCCAGCAATGAGGCGGCGCCCGGAGCCCTGCCGCCAACCGCCGCCCAGGAGGCGATGGAATCGGAAGTGCCCGCGGGCTACAGCGCCGAGGAAGCGCGCGAGTACTTCGTCAGGAATCCCGGTTCCGACTTCATGGTGGACCTGATCAAGCGCATCGGCATGGACTACATCACGACGAACCCGGGCTCCAGTTTCCGGGGGCTTCACGAATCCATCGTCAACTACGGCGGCAACCAGGCGCCCGAACTGCTGACCTGCGTGCACGAAGAGCAGGCGGTGGCCATGGCCCACGGCTACTACAAGGTCACCGGAAAGCCCATGGGCGTGCTCTGCCACGGTACCGTGGGACTGCAGCACGCCTCCATGGCGGTATACAACGCCTGGTGCGACCGGGCGCCGATGATCCTGCTCGCGGGCAATCACCTGGACGCGGCGGAGCGCCGTCCGGGCGCGGAGTGGTCTCACTCCGCGCAGGATTGCGTGCGGGTGGTGCGCGACTACATCAAGTGGGATGACATGCCGCTTTCCCTGCGGCATTACACGGAGTCCATGGTGCGCGGCTTCAAGATCGCGATGACGCCGCCCATGGGGCCGGTGGCCGTGGTGCTCGATGGCCACCTGCAGGAGGCTGAAGTGGGCGATCAGCAGCTCGGCACGATCTCCATCGCGCCCAATCAGCCGCCGAGCGGTGACGAGGCCGCGGTCGCGGAGGCGGCGCGCTGGATGCTCGAAGCGGAGTCGCCGGTCATCGTCGCCGATCTCATGGCCCACGACCAAGACGGCGTGGAACGCCTCGTCGCCCTTGCCGAGGCGCTGCAGGCGCCGGTCGTGAACCAGTTCGGACGCATGAACTTCCCGAATTCGCACTACCTTTCGCAGGGCGCCGCGGCGGTTGCCCAGGCCGATGTGGTGCTGGGGCTTGAGCTCTTCGATACATGGGGCGTGATCAATACGCTGCGTGACCGCGTGCACAGGGACAGCGTGCGCAAGGCGCGGCCCGACGCGCGGGTGATCAGCATCGGCTCCAACGACCTGTTCACCAAGTCCAACTACCAGAATTTCCAGCGCTTTTATCCTTCGGATCTTTCCATTGCCGGGGATGCGCAGGCGACACTGCCCGGACTGACCGATGCCGTGCTGTCGGGCATGTTGCGATCGCGCCGCGTATCCAATGCGGAGCGGGAAGCCCGCTGGCGGGACGCCCACGCGCGGGCCCGCGAGCAGGCCATGAACGAGGCGCGCTACGGCTGGGATGCGAGCCCGGTGAGCACCGCTCGCCTTTACGCCGAGTTGTGGAAGGCGGTGAAGGACCGGGACTGGGCGCTGGTGTCCGACGACGGCATGCAGAGCCGCTGGGCCCGCAGGCTTTGGCCGATCGACCGGCACTATCAATTTATCGGACGCTCGGGCGGCGCCGGTCTGGGCTACGGAGCGCCGGCCGCCGTGGGCGCAGCGCTGGCCCACCGCGCCGAGGGCCGCATCGCGGTCAATGTCCAGCGGGACGGCGACATGATGTACACGCCAGGCGCCTTCTGGACTGCCGCGTATCACGGGATACCGCTCCTGACGGTGACCCACAACAACCAGGGCTATCACCAGGAATTCATGCATCTGCAGCGCATGGCCGCGCGTAGGCAACGCGGAATCGATGGCAGCTCGTGGGTGGGCAACGAATTGCGCAATCCGGATATCGACCTCGCCCGCATCGCCAGCGCCATGGGCGTGTGGGCGGAGGGACCGATCGGCGACCCGGGCGACCTGGCCCCGGCGCTGGCGCGCGCCGTGGAGGTGGTCGATGGCGGCGAGCCGGCATTCGTCGATGTGCGTTGCCAGCCGAGATGAACGCGATTTCGCAGATTCCGCGGTTCGGCGGGCGCGCCGCATGGGTCTTGCTGCTGTGGGTGCTGGGTCCCGCGGCGGCATACTCCCAGGAGCGGGACTCGGACGAGGCCGTCCGGGAAGGCCGTGCGCTGTACGACAGCCACCAGTGCTGGCAGTGCCACGGCTACGAAGGGCAGGGAAGCGTGGCCGGCGTTCGAATCGCGCCGACTCTCTATCCCTTTGAAGCGTTCTCGCGGCTGGTGAGGCATACCAACATCATGCCGGCCTATTCGCCCAATGTGCTCAGTGAGGAGCAGCTACGGCTGATCTATGCCTTTGTGCTTTCCGTCCCCGAGCCGCCGCCATTGGAAGATATTCCGGATTTGAATTTTGAATAACCGATTCTTTAGGGCTGTTAATATATAAAACAAAAAGATATAACTAACATTTTAGGTACTATATGAATATTAGGCGTCTGCTTTTGAATGGATCGTGGATGCTCGCGATCGTGTCTGCGGTTGCACTGACCGCATGTCAGACCGAAGAGCCGGCATTTGCCGAACAGGTGCTTCTCAACGGCAGAATCCTGACGGTCGACAACGAGTTTTCCATCGCCGAAGCCCTGGCGGTTCGGGGCGAACGGATTGTCGAGGTGGGCAGCAACGATGACATCGAGGACCAGATCGGACCCGACACACGGGTGATCGACCTTGAGGGCAGAACGGTCATCCCGGGCCTCATCGACAATCACATGCATTTCATTCGCGCGGTGCAGCGCTGGAATCTGCAGGCGCGGATCGACGGTGTGAATTCAAAGGACGAGGCGCTGGCCATCATGTCCGCAAAGGCGGCGTCCATGGAGCCGGGCGAGTGGCTGATGGTGCAGGGCGGCTGGCGGGAAAACCAGTTCGCCGGCGGGCCGAGCGGCTTTACGCTGGAGGAACTCGACGCGGCCGCCCCCGAGAACCCTCTGTTTCTGCAGATCACCTACCAGTCGGTGTACGCCAACAGCCTGGCGCTCGAAGCGGTCGGCGTATCGCCGGAAGAGGGCGCCTACCACCGCGGGCCGCCGCTGATTTCCGGCCAGCCTCCCTACGGCCTGCTCAACGAGCAGATGCCGGCGGTCTCCCAGGAACAACTGGAACAGAACCTGTTCGACTTCATCCATGAACTGAATCGCGTCGGCCTGACGAGCGTCTACGACGTCGGCCGGCCGCCGGAAGGCGATATCTCGTTGCTGGAACGCATGTCCGCGGAGGACGAGCCGTTGCCGCTGCGGGTCTGGCATACGCTCAAGTACGAGGCTTACGACCCGCAGGGGGCCGACGCGGCGGTCACGCTAGTGCGAAACAGCGCCCCGAACAACGGCGATTACCTGGGGCTGCTCGGGTTGGGAGAGCACATCTATCTGCCGATGTTCGACAACCCGGGCACCACGGAGCGCTATTCCGACGAGATCATCGACGAATTCATGAAGATCGCCGCGGCCGCGGCCGAGGGCGGATTCCAGGTGCACGAGCACACCATGCGGGACGTCACGGTGCAGAGCCTGCTCGACGAATATGAGGTGCTGAACGAGACGATCCCGCTGGCGCCGCTGCGCTGGACGTTGATTCACGTGTTCTCGTTGTCGACGGAGAGCATCGCCAGGGCCAGGGCGCTGGGCCTGACGATCGCCGTGCACAGCGTCGCCTCCCTCGCGGAGGCCAGGGTGCCGTTGCGCGATATCCAGGACAGCGGCATCGTCTGGGGGCTCGGAACCGACGCGACCATCGTGGCGCACTACCAGCCGTTCATAACGCTTGGCTGGGCGGTGACCGGCAAGAACGTCTCCGGCACTACGGTTCTGGACCAGACCGTGAGCCGTGAGGAAGCGCTCATCGCCCACACCCGCGCCAACGCTTATCTTCTGTTCAAGGAAGATGACCTCGGTACGCTGGAAGCAGGCAAATTTGCAGATCTGGTGGTGTTGGACCGGGACTACCTGACCGTCCCGGAGGACGAGATTTTCGATATCGAGCCGGTGCTCACCATGGTGGGCGGAAGAATCGCCTACGATGCCATCGGTGCATTGGATGCGCCGGCCGTTGAATAAGCCGGCATTGGACGAGATGCAGCAATTCCCGCTAAGCGTCGAGAGACCCGACAACTGCCTGCGGGATCACGCCCCAATGACGAATTTCGCCGTTTATTCGGGCCAAGACGCATGAGTTGGCGTCGTTATCGGGAATTGCTGGACGAGATGTGAGGTTTGCCATGACCAGGAAAATGATTCTGTCGTTGAGCGCATTGGTGCTCGCTATGTCCACCGCCTCGGCGCAGCAGGCCGCTCCCGGCGCCGGTGCGCTGGACGACATTGACATTCGCGTGACCGAGGACATGGTCCGGACGGCCCAGGCCATTCTGGAAAGTACCCGCGACGGTGTACCTCAGCAGGGTGATCGCGACGCCGGATTCAATCGGGTCGAGCGGATGGTGGGGTACTCGAGGGAGGCGCTCTTGAGCCTGCCCGCCGGGGACGAGGCGAAGCGGGATTGGGTGTACTGGCCGCGCTTCCGGGTCGGGCTCACGCTGGAATACATGACCGCCGAGCAGCGGATGCTGGTCCACGATTTCCTGCAGGCGTCGCTGAGCGCCGTCGGATACCTGAAAACCGTCCACGTGATGCAGACCGAGGAAATTCTCAGCCTCTGGGAAGACATCGGCCTGCCGCGGGGCAATGAGAAGTACTGGCTGGTGTTCTTCGGAACACCGTCCATGGACGAGCCCTGGGGCTGGCGATTCGAGGGCCATCACGTGTCGCTGAACGTGTCCGTGGCTCCCGGGAGCGTTCGCGTCACACCGACGTTTTTCGGCGCCGACCCGGCAGAGGTGCCCCAGGGGCCCCAGGCGGGCTTCAGGCCCCATGCGGCGGTGGAGGATCTGGGCCGTTCGCTGATACTGAGCATGAACGGGTCGCAGCAGGAGACCGCGATACTCTCCGACCAGGCGCCGCGCGAGATCTTCGCCACCAATCTCGGCCGCCCCCGCGACGACTGGGATGCCTGGAAGCAGGCCCTGCAGCCCGAAGGGATTGCCGTTGCGGAGCTTCGCCCCGAACAGCGCCACCTGGTGCAGCGGCTCCTCAACGAGGTGGTAACGACCTATCGTCCCGAAATTTCGGAGGCGTACCTGAAGACCATCGACGTCGACGGCCTGAGTTTCGCCTGGATGGGAAGCACCCAGCGGCGGGAGCCGCACTACTACCGGCTGCAGGGCGCCGATTTCGTCTTCGAGTACGACAATGTCCAGGACAACGCCAACCATGTCCATACCGTCTGGCGGAGCAAGAGCGGCGATTTCGGAGATGACCTGCTGGCCGATCACTACCAGAGCGCGCACCGCCCGTAGCGGACTGTCGCCGCGCACCGCCCTTAGCGGACTGTCGCCGCGGGCCGCAAGTACGGACCGTGACGGACGCAGGGTGATTTCACGCTACGGATCGACGCCGGGCTAAGCGACGTTCCGCGGGCCGCTTGGGGGCCAAGGCGTGCGGAGGGTTCCGGGCTGGTGTATGGAGCGCGGCGTATTCGTCACCGGGTGGGTGGGGAAGCGGGTCCGGGAACGCGGCGCGGAGAGGGGTCGCCGGCGACGTTTGCGGGGGGGCGCGGTTTGCGGCGGCGGGGCCGGGTGTCTCAGTGCGGGGACAGGATGGCGTCGAGCGCGTCTGCGCGGCGCATCATGAAGTGGAGGTTCGCCTCGGGCAGGTAGCGGAAGCCGCGGTGGAACACGACGGCGAGCGCGATGTTGTTCAAGATGGCGTTGTTGGCGGGTGCGTGGCCCTTGCGGACGCGGCTGGCGTCCTCGCCCATGGTGGCGTCGCGGCGGTAGTGGTTGGCGTTCTCGACCTGCCAATGGCCGCGGTTCCAGGCCAGCAGCCGCGCCGGAGCGGCGCGTTCGGCGGGCACCGTGGTGATGCCGTAGGCGGTCTCGGCCGAGGTTGCACCGGTCTTGGCGTCGGTGCGCTCGCGCACGACGCGGAACGCCTGGCGGGCGCCGGGGAAGGGTCCGAGCGTCTTCGGCGGCAGGTCGCGCGCGGCGATGCGGCGCGCCTCGATGCGCCCGTGCGCCTTCGCGGGTTCGTCGGCGTGGTGGCGCACGTCGTTGCCGTCCCAGTCGATCGCCGTGAGTTGGGCGAAGGTGTCGGGGCAGTTCGCCTTGACCGACAGCACGTAGTCCGCGCCGTGCGTCTCGACGATGGTCCGTGCGGTGTCGCGGGTGGCGTGCAGGGCGTCCAGGGTGAGTACGCAGCCGCGCAGGTCGACATCCTCGAGCAGCGCACACAGGGCCGCGATCTCGCCGCCGTCGTCGCGGCAGCAGCGGCTCGCGACGGGGCGCCCGGCGTGGGTAACCAGCGTCACCGTCTCGAAGTACGTCGCGTCGTCGGTGTGCCGGTTGGCGCCGCGGATGCGCTTGCCGTCGGCGGCCAGCACCTGAGGGTCGTCCGCCGCCGCGAGGCGCGGCGCCGCCCACCGCGACAGCACCTCCTGCAACGCGTCCGGGTCGGTGTTCATCAGCACCCGGCAGACGGTCGAGTCCGACGGCGCGACCCAGCGCCCCGCCGCCGGGTCGCGCCAAGCGTGCAGCGCGCGCAGTTCCTTCTGCTCCAGGTTCCTCGCGAAGCGCTCAGTCGCCGCCGGGCCGTGCTGCCCGGCGAGCCGCGCCAGCGCGCAGATCGCCAGCACCGTCGCGAGGCGGTGCTTGCGGCCCTGCCCGCGGCGCGCGTCCGGCACCTCCGCGAACAGGTCGCGCAGCGAACGCAACTCCGCGCGCGTGTAGCGCACCGGCACCGCCCGACACGACCACTCCGGGCGGTCCGCCGGGTCCGCGAGCCGCCGCCGCGCATCCCGACGCAACACCCGCACGTACATCTCCTTCGGCGCCCGGTGCGGGTCCGTGTACGAGCCGTTGTGGCGCGCGAAGCCCTTCGTGCGGCCCACCCGCGTCCAGTTCGACGCGTCGTAGCACGTGCCCCGAAACCGCGCCGGGTCCACGAACGTCTCGGCCAACTCCAGCGGATGCCCGTGCAGCGCCGCCCAGTCACCGCTCAGCCGCCGCACGCTCCGCGACAGCGCCCGCGACGCCAGGTTGGGCACCCCCGACGCCGCCGGCAGCACCAAAAACCGCGTGTTGTTCCCGATCAGGTGCAGGCGCCGGAACTGCACCGACCGGTGCCAGCCCAGCCAGCGGTCCCGCGGCGCGCACTTGAACGCCCCCGACTGCCAGCCCAAAAGCGCCAGCCAGTGCCCGCGCCACTCCGCAACATGGCGCAGACCACGCCCCGCGAACTGCCGAAAACCCAAGTAGTGGTGCTCCTCCATCAGCGCATCCCAGCGCCGCCGCTCCTCCGCGCGGACCGGACGCACCTCAACCTCCCCGACCACCACCGCCGCCTTGTCGAATTCCGCCGACATGCAGCGCGTTGTACACCAAACAACGCCGAAAAGCCAGACCCCCGAGACCAACCCCTCAAATCACCGACTTCCGGCTAGCGTGAAATAGCCCTGGTGACGGACGATGACCCGTTTGGGTGACCCCTCGGCAGACAGGAGGCGCCGCAGAGGCGCGGCGCCGGTCCGCCTTGCGTCGATGCTGCTGGCGCCGGTCTGCCTTGCGTTGATGCTGCTGGCTCCGGGCGCCTTGCCGGCGCTGGCGCAAGCGCCCGCGGCGACAGGCGGGATCAAGACCGCGGAGGCGGCTCGCACGGACGACCCGATCAGCATCGACGGGCGTCTGGACGAGGAAGCCTGGAACGACGCCACGGTCATCACGGATCTGCACCAGATCCTTCCGGTGGAATACTCCGAGCCTTCGCAGCAAACGGAGTTCCTCGTCCTCTACGACGACGACGCGCTCTACTTGGCGGCCCGCATGTACGACGATCAGCCGGACCGGGTGGTGGCCAGGGTCCTGCGCCAGGGTGGTATGTCCTGGCTGGACGACCAGTTCAACATCATCCTGGATCCGTTCAACGACAAGCGCAGCGGATACCGTTTCCAGGTCAATCCGAACGGGGTCTGGGAAGAGGGGCTCTTCAGGGGCGGGGACCAGATGCAGTGGGAGTGGAGCGGCATCTGGCAGGCGTCGGCATCCCGAAACGACGAGGGCTGGGTCGCCGAGACCCGGATTCCCTTCAAGACCGTTTCATTCCATCCGGACAACGACACCTGGGGCATCAATTTCAACCGCAGAATCGCCCGCAACAACGAGTCAGTGGGCTGGGTGTCCAGGAACCGCACGCAGAATCCCGGTGTTTCGGGTGAAATCTCGGGGCTCGTGGGCCTGGATCAGGGGCTCGGTCTGGATGTCGTACCGTCCGTGACCGCAAACAGCCGGCGCGGATTTTCTTCCGGCGCCGAGAACTCCGAGTTCGAACCCTCGCTGGACCTGTTCTACAAGGTCACCCCGGCGCTGAATGCGTCCCTCACCGTGAATACCGACTTCTCCGCCACCGAAGTGGACGATCGGCAGGTCAACCTGACCCGGTTCGGTTTGTTTTTTCCCGAGCGGCGCGACTTCTTCCTGCAGGACGCGGACATTTTCGAGTTCGGCCGCATCGGTCAGCGGGAGCAGGGCTCGACGTTCGCAAGACCGCTGGCCGAAAACGCCCGGCCGTTCTTTTCGCGCACCATCGGGTTGAGCGCCCGGGGTCAACCCGTGGACCTCAAGGCCGGCGGCAAGCTCAGCGGCCGGGTGGGCCGCTGGAACCTGGGGGCGCTGGCGATTCAGCAGGATGAGTTCGAAGGCGTGGAGGCCAGTGACCTCTTCGTCGGAAGGGTCGCCGCAAACGTGCTGGAAGAATCCGCGGTGGGATTTATCGTCACCGACGGGGATCCGCAATCGAATGCCGGCAACAGCCTCGCCGGCATCGATTTCCGCTACCAGAACACGCGTCTGCCGAACGGCAGAATGATCGAATCGGAAATCTGGTACCAACTGACCGAGACGGAAGGACTGGCCGGCGACGACGGGGCCTGGGGCGCGCGTTTCTGGATGCCGAACAATGTCGGATTCCGGGGTGGTGTCGGGCTGAAGGAAGTTCAGGGGAACTTCAATCCCGCGCTGGGTTACCTGAATCGGCGCGACATCCGCGATACGACCGGGGAATTCGGCCATACCCACCGCCCGGTGGGGGGCTATGTCCGTTCGGTCTACACGGGCGCGACATTCCAGCGGATCGAGCGTCTGGCGGGCGGTCTGCAGAGCGAGGCGACAAACTTTCGCGTGAGGCTGGAGAATCAGACCGGCGATACTCTGGCGTTCATTGCCCAAGTCGAGCGCGAGGGCCTTGTCGAGCCGTTCGAAATATCCCGCGGTGTCGTCATTCCCGCCGGGGAATATGACTTCGACTTGTACGGTGCCGCCCTGACCACGGGTCCCCACCGGCAGACGGTGGCGAATATCAGGGTTGGCAGGGGCAAGTTCTACGAGGGCGGCCGCAGGACCGTCAACGCGCAGGTGGAGTGGATCCCCATCCCCCAGTTCAGGGCGCTCGTTGCCTACAACCACAACGACATCGAGCTCCCACAGGGCGATTTCGTTCGCCGGTTGGTGCGAGTCGGGATCGACTACGTTTATTCCTCCAGGCTCTCCTGGGTGAACCTGGCGCAGTACAGCAACGACACGGAAGTCGCCGGCATCAACAGCCGCATACACTGGATTCCCCAGGCGGGGAGGGAATTGTTCGTCGTGCTCAATCACAACCTGGAAGATCCGGACCTGGACAACCGATTTCATTCTTCCCTTGCGGACCTGTCCGTACAATATCGGCATACTTTCAGGTTCTGATGCACTCGTACTGATTAAGTGAGAACTGACTTATGATTCGTAGATACATGATTTTGTTTGTATTGTTCGCATGCGGCCCTGCGATGGCGCATCACGCTGCCACGGGGCGGTACGAGCCCGACGGTTTCGGCGAAATCGAGGGCGAGATCACCGACATCTTCTGGCGCAATCCGCATGTCCGGTTCCTGATCAGCCGCACGGGCGAGGACGGTGAAGACGAGGAGTGGGAGGTCGAGTTCGGCTCCGTCAACACCGTGGAACGTATCGGCGTCAGCCGCGACATGGTGTCGGTGGGCGACCGGGTGAGCGTCTACGGACGCATGGGCCGCGACGGGCTCACGGCGATGTTCGCGCGATCCATCGTGATGCCGAACGGCGAGGAGGTGCCTCTTCAGGCGGGCTTCGAACAGCGTTACGGTTTGACGGAGAGCGCGTTCAGTGAAGCGCGCAGCGCCGATGCCACGCTGCGCGCGGACATCTTCCGCGTCTGGCTGCCCCTGGAACGACCCAACACCGGCGCGGGCAACACCGTGTATCCGCTGACCGAGGCGGGGCGGGCAGCGCAGGCCGCCTGGAATCCGGAGAACGATCCGGCCTTGCAGTGCATTCCGCCGGGATTGCCGACTGCGATGGACAATCCTTATCCCATCGAGTTTGTCGATCGCGGCAATGTCATGGATTTTCGGCTTGAAGAGTGGGACGGTCTGCGCACCATCTTCATGGAAGGCGAGGGCGATCCGGTACAGCCACGCATGGGGCGTTCCGTCGGGCGCTGGGAGGGACGCACGCTGGTCGTCGAGACTACCGACATGGATTGGCGCTACGTGGATGACCTGGGTACGCCGCAGAGCGAGGATGCCGTCATGGAGGAGCGCTTCACATTGAGCGAGGATGGCCTCCGGCTCGACTGGATCGCCCGCATCACCGATCCCGTGAACTTCACCGAACCGGTGGTGATGGAAGGCGCCTGGACCTGGGTGCCGGGGCATGAGATCAAGCCGTTCAACTGCGCACTGCCGGAGCCGGCAAACTGACGGGATGAGCCTCCGGGAGTAATTGGTCTGACGCGCGGGGGCCGACGCAAAACGATCAGGAACGGCGGTCTGGTACCATGGTGTGACAAGACTCGAACACAAGGCCAGATCAGGAAGGACAAATGAACCCAACAAACTTGTCGCGCGTCGTTTTCGGGGCTGGCGCTCTCTTTGCCATCGTGGCGTTTTCCGCGGATGTCGAAGTGACGCTCAAGGATCGTCTGGACGGGAACCTCAACGGCTATTGTCTGGACATCAGGGGCGGCGGCCAGAATATCGATCCATCCCAGGGGCTGCAGGCGCACACCTGCTACAGCTATCGTGGCGACCTGGGCTCTGACCAGGCGTTTGATCCCGAGCTGATCGCCGGCGGCGAGTTCAAGGTCATCGCCTTTGATGTCTGCGCGACCATGGAAGGCACGGAAGCAGGTGCGGAAGTTGCCCTGAGCGACTGCGAAGGAAGCGAACTGCAGCAATTCGACTTGTCGGCGAACGGCAGTCTCAGCCCGAAGAGCGCGCCAGGCATGTGTCTGACTGCAGGGAACGAAACAACGTTCGGGATGGGCGGTACCTCGCCTCACCAGATCAAGACGCTGACGCTGCAACAATGCAGCGATACCCTGGCTGCTTATCAGGAGTGGTATACGCGAACGCAGGATGAATACAACAGTGAGGAGGGCGAATGACCGTCAAGTCACTACTGTCTCTGTTACTGCTGGTCACAGTATCGGCCATCGCGGCTCCTCCGGAGCTGCAAACGCCGGAACCTGTCATATACCTCGCCGACAACATCGACGAACAAGATGCATTGGGCTGGTGTATCGACACACTTGGGCGAGGCTGGTCGGAGCAATTGCAAACCCATTCCTGTAAACCCCAGGGTGGCGACGTGCAGTTTGCGTACGACAGCGAAGCGCGCCGGATCGTGTCGGTGGAATTTCCGGGCAAGTGCGCGACCTTTAATGAGTCTGCTTCCGCCGGAGTCTCCTTTGACTTGCTGGATTGCTCCGCAACGTCAGCCGTCCAGTCATTCATCTATAACGCCGAGACACTTGAGTTCACGCCCGAGTTCGATCGCGGCCTGTGTCTCGCAGCCGGTATCGAGAGCAGGACCGCCGGGCCATTCATGGCCCGCGATCTTGTACTTGCTCCCTGTGCTTCTACCGATGCCGCGCTCAAGCAGTGGATTGTGAAAGGCGAAATTTGAGTCAGGCAGCCGTCTGTAAGATCCGAAAAAATTGAAGGCCCCGCGGCGAACCACGGGGCCTTCCGACCCTCAGACCTCCAAAGCTCAACTTGAACTGGAGCCGTGCTCCCTGCCGCGCTGGAAACAGGACAGGAGTCCGGTGCCTACAGCGACAGGAGATGCTCGCTCATCCGCTGGCGGGTCGCCTCATCGGGAAGCCGACCGTAGCCTGCGCGCATGTTGTCGATAACGTGTCGTACTTGCCGAGTCTCGGTAACGACACCGGTGACGGCGGGATTGGCCAGGATCCATTTCAGCGAATACTGGGCCCAAGACTCGATATCGTGCTCGGCCGCCCATTCCGGTAACGGCTGGCCAGCCACGATGGGGAATATGCCTCCGTCATCCGTGGCCTTGAACGCCTCAACGATCAGGACGGCGATGCCGAGATCTGCGGCCAGGGGCAGCGCACTTTCTTCGGCCAGCGGATGATGAATGGAATAGCCGGTCATGATGAAATCCGGCCGCTCTTCTCTCATGAATCGCTCCAGCTCCACGTAGTCGCTATTCCTCGTCAGGCTGACCCCGATATAGCGGGTTCTGCCCGCTTCCTTCCACTCCCTCAGCGTTGGCCAGTGCTCATCCATCGTCCGCATGTTGTGAATCAGCAGCAAATCCATGGGCTGCTTGTTCAGGTTTGCAACTGCCCGTTCCAGGTGGTCGATCCCCGCCTGCTTGCCATTCACGGTGATCTTCGTGGTGAGAAACATTTCCTCCTGCAGAGCCATCTCCGTCAAGATCTCCCCCAAAATGGGGACGTTCGGCCGGAAAAAGGCCGGGGTATCGAGAAGTCGGCCACCCTGGCCGATCATGGCCTCGAGAACCGCTATTGGAAGCTCACGTCCTTCCGGTGGAATGTCGATGAAAATGTCGGGGGCGCCCAGGCCTATCACCGGCAGTAATTCGTCGGTACCCGGAATTTGACGGGTCAGCATGGCGCTTTGTGCAACCGCTCCGGCGGGTAGAGCACTGGCTGCAGCCAGTGCTGCACTGCCTGCCAGAAATTTCCGGCGATCAATGTCTGTGTTTCGCATTTTCATCTCCCGGAGTCGGACCGGTTAGCCAACGACTCCCTTTCCAATCTAAAAGTCGTAGCTCAAACGCAGACCGAAGGAACGACCTTCGTTAGGACTGAACCTGAATGACGCCCACGGACCACCCTGGAAGGCGAACTGGTATTCCGTAGGAATAGTAGCCGGTGCATTCAACTGATTGAATCTGTTCAAACTGGTCGCGCCTCTGGGAATCATGGCACGATCATCGAGCAGATTGTCGATGTACAGGAATCCTGACCAGGCGTCCCTCGCAAGACTGACGTTCAGGCCTACTCTGGTCACCGCCGCAGCTTCTGTTGTATTTGTGAACTCCCTGTAGTATTGACCGACGTGCCGTAAACGGAGAGAAGCGGTGAATCGGAAACCGTTGTCAAGAGTTGCGCGGTATCTGGGTATCACTGTCAATTGCAGTGGTGGCTGGTTGGCAACCGCCAGACCGTTCAGCACCCAACAGGGGTTGCCGGCTTCGCTACTTCCAAGTTCCAAACCAGCATACACACCCCTTTCATTGGGATAGCCGAGATAGTCATCCTCGGAGCAATATTCGGTAAACTTTCTTTCCATGAGGCTGACGTTACCAGTGAGACTCCAGTTGTCGGTTATCTGGTAACTCGTCTGCAGCTCAAGACCTGTCGTGTCGGACTTACCCGTATTGGTAAATACGCCAGCAGACGTAAAGTCAGTCTCCGGTACGTAATAGATGTTGGGAACAACCGGAGTGATGCCATCATCTTCAAAACCAGGGTGCCTGCCAAATCATCATCTGCATAGGGGTGATCCCAATCGATGTTGATATTCTGCAGCGCGTTGTCCCACTGCATGAAATAAATGGCACCTGCATAAGTCAATCTGCCATCAAACGCCTCACCTTTAAAGCCAAACTCAAAGTTGGATAGCACTTCTTCGTCAAAGGACAAATACCTCGACGAATCATAGTTGACGCTAACAACATTGGTTGTCGTTGGGTCAGCATCCGTCGGGTCCAGGTCGACAGCAACACCGTTGTCCAGCGTCGCCTGAACCAGTGGGTCTATCATGTCAGCGTTGATTCCGGCCGGGTTCACACCAACCGAGTATTGCAGGTAATACGTGGTGTTCTCATTGGGAGTCCAGTTCAGAGCAATACGAGGAGTAAAGCTATTGGTGACCACGGATTCTTCAAGGCCAACCAGCGGTAGCACGGCACCCACATCATCAGAAGCATAACGCCCTTCCAAGGAACCCGTAACAGTGTCGGTGAAATCATAGGATGCATTGAAGAAAAGCCCCGTGTTAGTGGTCACTTCAGATTGAATCGTAGTGACCTCTACCGGAATTCCGGTCAGCGCTTCAAATTCATCGGCAGTACCGGATTCTATGGTTGCGAATCCGGCATTTCTATAGCTATTCAGAATATATTCATAGTCGTAGTAGGAAGCACCGAAGACGTAACGCAGTCGATCTTCACCCGGGAAAGCCCATCGAACCTCCATGTAGTTTTCGTCGATGGTTGTGGGGTCGGCAAAGGCGACTCTCCTGCCGTTCATGGGGGCATAATTGTCATATATTCCTTCGGCGGCGTTCCAGTCGAACATTTGCAGCTCTTGTTCAGCAATTCGAGAATAGCGACGGCCCAGGTCTTCGGTGCTGTTCATTACGGAAAGCTGCAAACCGCTTCCATTGTCGAACAGGTAGTCAAACTGAGCGGTTGCTGCCGCGGCGCCGATCCGGCATGTCCGCGAAGCACGCCCGCAGCCGGTCGAGATGGCGCGCGAGGCACTTCACGGCGCCCCCTCCGACTCCGCCGCCATGATGGCCGCCAGCACCGCCAGACGCTCCGCCGCCGGCATCGCCGCGTAGCGCCGGCCCCAGCTCGCCTCCTTGCGCTTGACCGCCTGGCGGTGCGTGAAGTTCCGCCCCGCGCACGAGGCCCAGTGCACCCGGTCCGGCGCGAAGTTGAACCACACCTTCTCGGTCACCACCCCGGCGTGGTTCATCACCTGCAGCGACACGCTGCGCCAGCCCCCGAGCAGCTCGTCGTACAGCGCCGACGGATACCCCGACACCATCACCGCGCACGGCAGCCCCTTGAGCAGCCCCAGCAGCGCCTCGTGGTCGGCGTAGTCGTGCCGGTAGCGGCGTGACGACTTGCGCGCGCCGCGCACATACGGCGGATCGCTGTACACCAGCTCCGATCCGTCGAACGCGAACTCCGACAGGTACGCGTGGCAGTCCCCGCGCACCAGCTCCACCGCATAGCCGCACTCAAACCCCGACAGCGCCCGGCCATCCAGGTCGATCCCGATGTTGCGCAACGCCGCCGGCTTGCGCCTCATGACCGCGCCGCCGCCCAGGTGCGTCTCGATGTACACCGCGTGCGGCGGCATCAACGCGATCAGCGCCTGACACAGCCCCGATGTCGCCTTCGAACCGAACCACGGGTTGCCCATGGCCCGAACCAGAGACTCCGCAAGCTATGATGTCAAGCCCAATTCACAGCCCCTCGGCCAAAATGAGAACTGCTGCTGCTACAGCTATCGCGGGGACCTGGGCTCGGACCAGGCGTTTGATCCCGATCTGATGGCCGGTGGCGAGTTCAAGGTCATTGCGTTCGATGTATGCGCCACCATGGGAGGTACGGAGTCAGGTGCGGAGGTTGCACTGTCCGCCTGCGATGGGAGCGATCTGCAGCAATTCGACTTCGCGGCGAACGGCAGTATCAGCCCGAAGAGCGCGCCGGGCATGTGCCTAACGGCAGGGAACGAGACGACGTTCGGGATGGGCGGTACTTCTCCACATCAGATAAAGATCCTGACGCTGCAACAATGCAGCGATACCCTGGCGGCTTACCAGGAGTGGTACGCGCGAACGCAGGATGAATACAACAGTGAGGAAAGCGAATGAACATCAGGCAAATGCTGTCGCTGCTAGTGCTGGTTGCGGCGTCGGCCATCGCGGCGCCTCCGGAGCTGCAGACACCGGAACCGGTCATCTACCTTGCCGACAACATCGACGAACAGGATGCATTGGGTTGGTGTATAGATACTCTCGGGAGAGGCTGGTCCGAGCAATTGCAGACCCATTCCTGCAAACCTCAGGGCGGCGACGTGCAATTTGCGTACGGCAGCGACCGGATGCTCCTCTTCTGCCGTCATCGCACTTCGATCCAACGCACCGCCTACTCGCGGACTGCCTTCGGATTCCACCTCACAGTGGACACCCTTGTCCTCGGCTAGCTGTTCCCCTTGCCGGGCCAGCAGCGGACTTTCACCGCCAAGTCATCCAGCCACCACCACGTGTACCGGAACAGCGCCAGTCAAGGCGCTACGCGCCATGGCTGGCGCACGAAAAAACCCCATCGACATTTCTGTCGATGGGGTTGGAAGGTTTCGATCTGTGCTTAGAAGTTGTAGTTGAACCGAATACCGGCGGTGCGGCCTACATTCCGGTTAAACCTGAACGAAGCCATCGTCTCGCCCATGAACGGGAACAAGTATTCCGGAGGAAGAACAGCCGGCGCATTCAGCTGATTGAACCTCCCCTGGGAAGTAACACCTCTGGGAGTCAGATTTGTGTCATCCAGCAAATTGTCGATATAGAGCGTTCCGGTCCACGATTCCGTCGAAAGCCCAAGCCGCAGATTGACTCTGTCGACAGCTGGAGTTTCCGTGATATTTACGAAGTCTCTGTAATGCTGGCCAGTGTGCCGCAGCATGAGAGTGGCGTTGAATCGCATTCCATTAGCAAACTCGGTGCGATACGTAGGTAACAAGGTCATCGTGAAGGATGGCTGATCGGGAACTTCCAGACCATCCAGAATCCAGCATGGATTGCCACCTGCACTGACACCCTCTGTTAAACCGGCATGCACACCCGGTTCAGGATGGGTCGTCGATCCGTCGAAGCCAAGATAGTCATCCTCAGAACAGTAATCGGTAAATACCCGCTGCATGTAGCTGGCGTTGCCGGAGATAGTCCAGTTGTCACCTATATGATAAGTCATCTGCAACTCGACACCCTTGGTATCAGACTTACCGATATTGGTCAGTATCTGATTGACACTCGTGTCGTCAGTCTCCGGGACATAATAGACGTCCGTTGGACCTGAACCATCAACCTCAAATATCGACAAGCCTGCAAGATCATCGTCTGCATAGGCGTAATCCCAGTCCAGCGCTATATTTTCCAGCGCGTTTTCCCACACCATGTAGTAGACAGCACCGGTATAAATGAGTCGTCCGTCGAGCGCAGTCCCTTTAAACCCGAACTCATAGTTGGTCAGCTCTTCTTCGTCAAAGTTCGCATATCGGGATGAGTCATAGTTGACGGTAGTAATATTTCCCATTACCGAGCCGCCATATACGGTGTCATCCACGAATACACCGTTGTCCAGCGTGGCCCGAAGGAGGGGGTCCAGCATATTGGCATTGATTCCCGCCGGGTTTACGCCTACAGAGTACTGGGCGTAGTAGGTTGTGTTGTCATTCGGCGTCCAGTTCAGAGCAATACGAGGTGTAAAGGTATCCGTCTTCACTGAATCTCGGAGGGTTTCAACCACTGGTGACTCCAGCACAGCCCCGACGTCATCAGAAGCATAACGTCCTTCGATTGAACCGGTTAGCGTGTCGGTGAAATCATAAGATGCGTTAAAGAACAGCGCAGTGTTTGTCGTCACTTCAGATGCGATGGTAGTGGGTGCGACAATACCGCCGCTATTGGTTAGTTCATTTGGATCGATCAGCTGCGCGAACAGGTCGGCAGTTCCCTTGGTCAAGTTGACGTAACCAGGTGCTCCATAATCGGTGAAAATATATTCATAGTCATAGTAAGCAGCACCTACGACATAACGAAGTCTATCTTCCCCTGGTGAAGCCCAGCGAACCTCCACGTAGTTTTCTTTGATGGTGGTCGGTGCATTGTCGGGCACCCGGCGGCCATTCTGCATAGCCATCGGATTTGTGAGGTGATTCAGATTCGCGTAATGATCGTAGTATCCGCCGGCAGGGTTCCAATAAACGGGCTGTACTTCCTGCTCAGCAACTCGCGAATACCCGCGAAACAGGTCTTCTTCGCTGCGCATAAACGAAAGCTGCCAACCGCTGCCATTGTCCATCACATAATCAAACTGCGCCATGATGCGATCGCGCTCGCTTTCCGAACCCGACTGGCCGTGATGGACGGAGTAGCCGTCGTAAATAATCGCTGCCTGTTCTTCTACCGTTAAGCCCAGGTGGCCGTCCACAGCGCCCTGCGCTCTCAGGTCGTCAACAATAGAGGTCAAAACATCCGGATTGGCGGTAAAATAGCGGAAATAGTCGTTTAACTGCTCCAGGACTGTTTCGGGATGGACTTCGAGTTTACATTCCCAGGGTCCGTCCCAGCCAACGTTCGTCATTGGGCCCATGCCGGTGTAGAAAGCATATAGATTGCCGGAGCTATAGCAGTTAAAAGCGTCCTCTGGCGCCGCGTAAAAATCCGCGCGAGGACCATCGTCCGTTGTATCGCGAGCAAAGGTAAGTTTGGCTTTGAACTGGTCATTGGGCTCAAAGACCAGACGAGCTGAAAGGTTCTCACCCGTTTCAGTAATTGCCTCTACGCCGTCAGTGTACGAATACAGTGGAGTATCCGGAGACTCCGAGTCTTCTATGCTTGCGCCTAACTGGAAACCAAGCGTGTCGGTAATCGGGCCTCCAACAAAACCGTTGATGATGCGGGTGCCGTCATTGCCGTAGTTCATCCCGATAGTGCCGTCGAGTTCTTCGCCTGGATCACGGGTTACGTAGTTGATCGCACCGGCAAACGTAGAACGACCAAAAGCCGCGCTCTGCGGGCCGCTGTATACCTCTACCTGCGTCGCACCACCGATATTGATGGCGCCAACCGAACCCAGAATAGGCATGCCGTCTACGAAGGAAGCGACCTTGGACCGATTTGTGGCAAGTTCTGTCGAGCCGATACCGCGAATACTCGGAAGCGCAGCAGTACGGTCCTCATTCAGGCCAACACCCTGGTTGTAGAAATATCCAGGTACCAATGCGGCCAGATCATCCTGTCTAAGGACGTTGAGCTCGGCAAGCATATCGGACCCCAGCACCGATATGGCTACCGGAATTTCCTGTAGGTTCTCCTCACGCTTGCGTCCGGTAACGACGACTTCTTCAAGCGTCTGAAGTTCCCCGTCTGCATTGTCGGTCTGCGCAATCGTCGGTAAAGGGCACGCCACAGCAATGCACAACAAGCCGACTGCAGATAACCTGGCTAATCTACATTGAGAATGAATATTCATTGTTTCCGCCCCATTTCAGGATGTTGTTTCATGGTCATTCCAGCCTTCCCCTCCACGCAGAAATATACATGGATCGTTGCGATAACGCTACAACCCATATTCACATGACCGAGATTAACGCCAGGAAGGCGGAGAAACCGTTGTGGAAGCCTTCCTTTTATCTACCTTTTTGTCTGCGCGCCGGGAAACCGCGCTCTTGCTCGCGGTGGGCAAGGCAAACCGGCATGAAACAACATCCGTGAGCGCATGTGAAGACTGCGGCGCCGTTATGGTAGGTTACGGATATCGGAGACCGATGCAGGGGGGCGCCGCCGCTCATGTCATCTCGGTGTATTCGGGCCAGTAAAAAGCACAGTACCAGGGCCTCGGACATTGTGATCGGGGGTTGCATGGTGCGGCCATCCCTGAACCTGATCGAATGCGCCCGCCATTCAACCAGAATTTCCCCTCGCGCCATGGACACGCTCGTTCATCTTGCCGCGCGCGCGGGCGAGGTCGTGTCCGGAGATGAGCTCATCGATGCCGTGTGGCAGGGCCGTGTCGTATTCGACGCCCAGATCTACAAGATCATCAGCGAGCTGCGTCGGGCGTTCAGGGATCACGGCAACGGAGAATCGTTCATTCAGACGGTTCCCAAGCGCGGTTACCGGTTGGTCGCCCCGGTTGCGCCGGCCCAGCCGCGCGAGTCGTCAGCCGGGACTGGCCATGGCGCGATATCGTCCCGAACGATGCTCGGCTATGCGGCCACTGCAGTCCTGGTGTTGGCCGTTCTGCTCCTTGCCGGTGGATTTCCGGGGGAGAACCGTCGTTTGCCGGGGGTTGTAGCGCCGGAAACTCCCGACGGTCAAGCCGCATTCGGTGGTGAATCTCAGACAGCTCCATCGACTGGTTCTCTGGCGGTCGTTCCCTTTGATGTCCTGGGTTCGAGTGACGAAGACGCTTATTTTGCCGCGGGTTTCCATGACGAGATACTGAATCAGGTTGCAAAGACAACGGATCTGCAGATCACGTCACGCAGTTCTGTGCTGCCCTACGAGGGTCAGCAACGATCGGCCTCGGAGATCGGCGCCGAATTGAATGTCGGCGCTGTCCTGGTCGGCAGCGTTCGGTATGCCGATGATCGCGTCCGCATCTACATGCAGCTCATCAATGCCGAGTCCGACTCCCAGATATGGTCCGCCAGTTACGAGCGCGATCTCGACGATGTCTTCGCCATCCAGACGGACATCGCGCTCCGGGTCGCCACGGCGCTCGACGGGCAGCTTGACGTCCAGGAGCGTCTGCGGCAGGCGGAACGGCTGACGGAGTCGCCCGAGGCATACACGCTCTATCTGCGGGCCGGCGCGACAGCCGTCACGCCGGGATTGCCCAGTGCCGTGAGGCATCACTATCTGGATCAGGCCATCGCGCTGGATCCGGCCTTTGCCGAGGCTCATGCGCGCAAGGCCGATGTCTATGTGGTTTCGATGGTGGACAGTTTCGCTGCGGGAACTGCGAATCGTTACGATCTGGAAGAAATCGATCGCCGGGCCCGAATGAGTGCCGAGACTGCGCTGGCACTGGACCCCAGTCTCGCCTCTGCCTACATGGCACTCGGAAGGTTGCATCAATACCGCTGGCGTTGGGCCGAGGCCGGACAGGCCTTCGAGCGTGCATTTGTACTGAATCCCGACGATCTTGACGTCATGCGCACGTATGCTCAATTCAGCTCGCACGCCGGCGATCACGTCAAGGCGGTTTCGCTTGCGATGCGTGCCACGGCGCTCGCTCCAACCCAGTCGGGATTGCTCTTCCGCGAGGGCTCGGCTCATCTTTACGCGGCAGAATACGATTCGGCAGTCGCCGCCTTTCACAGGTCCATCGAGATGAATCCCGGTCATGCGCTGTCACGCATATATCTCGCAATCGTGGAGGGTATTCGCGGCGATTCGGAAGAAGCGCTTACCGAGTTGAACATTGCCGAACAGCAGTTGGGTGAAGACCTTCCTGTCCACATGGCCGTGCTGATCGCCTATGGCTATTCGCGCCTCGGTTATCAGGAAGGCGCCGAGCGGCTGATTCACAAGGTCGGGACGATCACGGCAGGTGCCTCACCGGGGAACGGCAGCAAAATATTCCTTGCGCTGGCGCGGGGAGACAAGGAAACCGCGCTCGACGCACTGCATCTGGCTGCTGCAGCAACGAGTAGCCGGATTCCCGACGTCAGCTATCACAACCTGATGCTGGCGCAAGCAAACGTGTTCGCAGATCCTGCGCTGGAAGGTCAGGCTTTTCAACACCTGCGGGATCGGATCGAGTTGGTGCTGAAGGAAGCGGTTGCGTCCGAGCGGGGCGGCGGCGGCGCCAAAATGCGCCCGGAGATTTCGGCTCACGCGTAGACCCTTATGACTGCACGCCGCGCAATATCGTTCGGTGTTGTGTCCCTCAGCCCTGCATTCGATCTATAGCTCGCTGTATACGATCTCTCCCCCGACCATCGTCATTATGGGTTCGATGTCCTTGATTTCGTGTGCGGGCACCGTCAGATAGTCGCGATCAAGCACGACGAGGTCCGCCAGTTTTCCGGCCTCCAGGGTCCCCAGGTCGTCTTCCTTGAACAACAGGTACGCGTTCGAGCGTGTATGTGCGACAAGCGCCGCTTCCCTACCCACCGGGTCCGTGTGAATCACCGTGCCGTCAATACCGAGGCCGGTCGCAGCCCACATCAGTGTCACGAACGGCTGGTAATGCGACACGACGCCCGTGTCTGTACCGAGGCCCCAGACCATTCCGCTGTCTTCGAACGCCGCCATCGGCGGAATCGGCGGTCTCGTTGCGTCGCCGCGAGGCACGATCGGGCGCGCCTGGTGTACCGCCTGGCCGTGGACGGCGGCCGTCAGGCCGAGTTCGTTGGCGCGTTGGATGGTTTCCTCCGTTACCGTGAGTACATGGGCCAGCGTCCAACGAAGATCGGTTATGGGCACGGCTTCGTTGAGCGTTTCCAGCCGATCCAGAAAGTCGATGACTGTCCGGTCGGCCATCACATGCTCGTGGATATGCCAGCCGCCCTGTGCGGCGACGGTGGCGAGTTTCATGTATTCGTCCCAGACCTCGTCCGTGTACGACTCCACCGTGTTGGACGAGTCGTGCATCGGGCCGTAAACGTGTTCGCCCAGCCCGAGCAGTCCGATCCGGTCATCGACAGAAAAGGGTGTGTGCGACCGGATCAGATCGACGGCTTCATCCGCCTCGGCCGATGTTTCGGCGCGGTATTTCAACGTATGAAATACGCGCAGCGGTAGCTGTTGTTCCGCAGAGGCGCGTGCGATCAATGAGATGTCGCCGGCGGAGGGGCGGTCGACATCGTAGACGGTTGTCAATCCCGCCGCGTTCAGATCGGCGGAGAATTGGTAAAGGTTCTGCTCGAGCTGCTCCTCGGGCGGAGGCGGCATCTCCCGGAACATTCGATTGAAGGATTGCCGGCCCTGCTGCCAGGCGCCGCCATCCGTTCCGACCCCAACAGCGTTCAGTGCCAAGCTGTTTGCGTAGGCGCCGCGATAACTGACTTGCGCATAGAAGGGATTTTCCGGCGCCGCACGATCGAGTTCCTCCAGGGTAAAGCCACCCTTTCTGTCGGCAAATTGATCCACCGACCACCCGCCCTGGACCATGAACCACTCGCCGGACGGAAGGCCGGCGGCATGCTCGGCGATGATTGCCAGCGCCTCCTCACGCGATTCCACACCGTCGATTCGCGCCTGCTGATGCCAGCGCTGCACGGTGCGGATGTAGTGCACGTGATTGTCGATGAGGCCCGGAATGACGGTGCGGCCCTCCAGGTCCATGATTGCCGTGTCCGGATTGGCGAGCGCGACTATTTCGTCGTCGGTCCCCGTCGCCAGAATCCTGTCGCCATCGAGTGCGATGGCTTCCACGACATTGAAATCTTCGTCGACAGTCAGAATCCTGCCGTTGCTCAGGATTAGGTCCGGCGCAGCCGCGGCGGTGGCTTCGGTGGAGCCGTCATCGAGTGAATCGACCGAGCCGACCGAGCCGCCGTTGCAGCCCGCGATTACAGCGAACCAGAACAGAGCGGGTATTGAACGCGTCGTCTTGAACATGGCGAATCCCTCGCTCGATGGATTATGGTCAGTACCTGAGGGGCTGGGCCACCAGGCTCGCGCCTGTGCGGACCACCCTTCGGCGGACCTTTACACTATATTCGGAAAGGGCTTCCGTGATCTTCAAAAAGCTTCCTTTTTTCTGCTTTTTCGCGCTGGTCCGGCGCGGCGGCCGACCGGTGCTGCAGAGCAGCCACCCAAAGCTTGTATGGAACATACGTAACTCATTGATTGTACGTCCACGCAATGTTCCTTCCGCGACAGCGGGGCGGCGCGTTACGCCGCCATGGCACGCTCGAAGGGAGTCTGTATCGGCGTTGCCGCCAAGCTTCCTTCCGAGCGAGCGGCATCGTTGCTTCTACGGGCTCGCGCTCGCCACGATCTCTCTTGTAGCCATATCAATCACGAACAGGCGAGAGATGAAAAACGGACCGCTGTGCGCATTCTGAAGTTCCGGCAATTCGTCTATATCCACCACTGCCGTCGGCGTTCCGTGTGATGCACCGGATACCACGGCACGCACTTCGTAGTAGCTGCCCGCGTAGGCATTGAAGCAAAGCTCGGATTCCATGGAGTCCAGCGTGGAAGTCGTTGCGCGCGCCTCTATGCAAACTCCGCGAGGCACCACTCGGAGACTACGGCTCGTCACCGGCACTCTACCGCCTCGAGCGTCATCGGCAGACAGAATGCGAATTCTTGCTGCTGTACGGTCATTCGGCGCCCGCGGCGCACCGATCAATGCGGTCTGACTATCGGGCAGTGCCGGTCCTGCATACACTTGCAGCGGTTCATGGGCACATGATGCCAATGCCGAACAGACCAAAATGGCGGCAACGGAAAGCGTCGATCTCATCTCTGGTCTCCGAATGAAAATGGTGCGGCATCCCTGGGCCGTAATGTTAACCTCGATTCGCCGAAGTCGGCACGAAACCCGAATCCGACGCATTTTTGACGGCGCCTTGACACCAACTGACCTAATCTACAACACTCGAATACGCCTGATCGTCGCGCTTCTCGGAACAAGCCAAGGGTACATCGCAATGAATAACTTAAAGCCACTGACTATCGTAGGGCTTCTTTTAATCAGTCAACAGGCATTCTCCCAGTACGAAACGAGTTGGGACAACGCCGAGCAAAGCATCAACCAGATCTCGGAGCACGTGTATCGGTGGGGCGGCGGCGCCATGGGCGGGATCAGCGGATTGTTCGTTCCCACGTCGGAAGGGATTATCGTTATCGACGGGCCTGGCAACCCTTGCACGCCGGACAGCGGCCAATGGTTCAAGGATGAACTGGAGCAACGCTACGACGTTCCGGTGCGCTACGTCGTGTTGAGCCATGATCACCAAAGCCATATCTGCGGTACGACCGTGTTCGCCGACACGGCCGTGGCGATCGGTTCGAAGAAGCTCAGGCCGCACCTGATCAGGGAAGGGCGCATTTCACCGATTCCGACGGTCTCGTTCGAGGAGTCGATTGATATTGACCTGGGCGGCGTGAAGGTCGTGTTGCATTACTTCGGCCCGACCCACAGCGATAACCTGATCGTTACCCACATACCCCAGGATGGCGTGCTGTTCGTTCCGGATCTGTCGCGACCGGACGGGCAGCTACCCAATCCGGATTTTCGTGACATGGACGTGGACAACACCATCGAGGTGCTGGGGATACTGGCCCGGATGGATAACGTGGACATCGTCATGCCGGGACATAACTCGCCTGTCGCGGACCAGTCCTACTTCCGCCGCTACCGGGACTACCTGTCGAGCATGAGAGAACGCGTGTTGGCCCACATGGTCGAGGGACGCTCGCTGGAGGAGACTCTCGGGCTCGTGACGATGGACGAATTCGGGGACTACACCAACCTCGGGCAGGTGCTCGAGCCCAACATTACCACCATGTATGACTACCTGTACCGGTACCGTGAGCCCAACTCACCCGGAGGCTTGCCGATCAGGGCGCCGCAATAGCGGAAGTCGAATCACTCCAGGGCGAATCGAGTTGGAGCGAAAGCCGCTTGGCATTGATGCGTCAGCGGGTGGTGGGATCAAGGGTTAATTGTGAGCTGAGAGGGTAAGATCCCGTTTGGCTCCGGTACGATCAAGCTGACAAGGCAGGGTTATTTTCATGTCGAGACGACACTTTCTCAAGACATCCGCGGCCCTGGGCGCCAGCGCCGCGGCCGGCAGCTTGCTGCCGGCGTCATCCCGGGCACAGGGACGCGGCCAGGAAGGCGGACCCATTCGAATCATCATGGCCGGCTACGGGCCGTCCACCACCAGCTTCAGCCTGGCGCTCAAGCGCATGGGCGACCGGCTGGAGGCTCGTTTCGGGGACGAGGTGGAAGTCCGCTACGTCTACAACATTCTCGACCTGGGCTATCGGGGACTCGATATTCTCTGGCTGGTGGAGGAGGGCATCCTGACCATGGGGTACCAGTCCAGCAGCTATCTGACCGACCGTGTGCCCGAGTTGGGCCTGGTCGATCTGCCGTTCCTGTTCAGGGACAACCAGAGCGCCCGCGCCGCCATGGACGGGGAACTCGGGCGCGTGCTGACGGCGGCAATCGAGGCTCAGACCGATTACCGCATACTCGGTTACTTTGAAAACGGCCTTCGGCACATTTCCAACCGGGTGCGACCGGTCCGCTCGCCGGAGGACCTGTCGGGCCTGTTGATGCGGGTCCTGCCCAGCCAGGTGCATGCCCGTACCTTCGAACTGCTCGGCGCCGACCCGCAGATCATGGATCTGTCCGAAGCCATCGAGCAGATCGTTGGCGGCAGCCTGGACGCTCAGGAGAACCCCTTCGCCAACACGGTGACCTACGGCGTCCACAACTTCCATCAGTTCCACACGGCCAGCAATCATTTCTACATTTCCCGCCCGATCTTCGTTCATCGGCCGACCTTCGACGCTTGGCCTGAGGAATTGCAGATGGAGTTGCGGGCCGCCGTCACGGACGCCGTCGCGTTTCAACGGGGCCTGAAGGACGGCGAGGAAACGGATGCAGCAGCGGCGATCAGGGAAGCAGGTGGCGAGATTCTCGAATTGACGCCGGAGGAGGTCGACGCCTTTGTAGCCGCCGTACAGCCGATCTATACCGAGGCGCAGACACAGTACGATCGCGAATTGCTGGAGTTGGCCGGGCTGTAGATCGTCTGCCCGCCGGAGTCTCGCCGTTTGTGGAACGCGCGAGGCCGAAATCTGCATCGGTTCTCCGATGCGTTGATGCGCGGTCAAGTGATGCTGTTATGACAACGGCACACTGCCCGGAGGGGCATACGATGCGAACCACGACACGCTCGAACGGGTCGCTGCCCCGACGGTCGTATGGCGATCGGGCGTCTCGCCCTCGAACGGGTCGCTGCCCCGACGGTCGTATGGCGATCGGGCGTCTCGCCCTCGAACGGGTCGCTGCCCCGACGGTCGTATGGCGATCGGGCGTCTCGCCCTCGAACGGGTCGTTGCCCCGATGGTCGTATGGCGATCGGGCGTCTCGCCATCCCACCGGCGTCCGATCACCCGCTGGAGTCCCCCATGAACTCGAGCACGAGCCGGTTCAACTCGTCCGGATACTCCAGTAACATCAGGTGTCCGCCAAGGACCTCGAGCCGCGCATTCGGTTGGTGTTCTCTAATCCAGCGATCCGCTGCGTCCGCCCAGTCCCTGCGCACGACCTGCATGACAGGTACTTTCCTGGCGGCCGCCGCCGCAGTCGACCTGAAATCGTGGCAGGTGGCTTCTTCAAGAAGCGCTGCGGCGCGGGCAGGCGGCAGAGCCGAGGCGGTCTCGGTCAATCGATCCAGCAGTTCGGCGGGCGCCTCACCTTCAAAACCGCTCGCCATGTACTCCCTGACGAACGGCAGGTAGGCGTTGCCGTTCACGATGCCGATCAGTCCTGCGATGTCCTCGGCGGTACCCTCACCCCAGTCGTCCTCGCTTTCCCTGATGACGCGCATGGACTCGTCGATCAGGATCAATGAGCGCACGCGATCGGTACCGTAGTGCCGCACATAGGAAAGAATGTCGTAAACGCCCAGTGACCATCCGAGCAACGACGCAGTTTCGACTTCCATGGCGTCAAGTACGCACTGCAGGTCACGCCCGCGCTGGTCGTAGTTGTTGCCTGTAGCGGTTTGCTCGGAGCGTCCCTGGGAGCGTGGATCGTATGCGATGACCCGATAGCGATCCGCCCACGCCGGGATATTCCTTTCGAATACTTCCGTGGAACAGGCCCAGCCGGGAACAAGCACCAACGCTTCACCGCGCCCGATCGTCTCCACATACAGCCGTGCGCCGTCGGGCAGGCGAACTGCATGCGAAACCCGGTTCAAAAGTTCACCCCCACCTCGAAGCCGATCGTTCGGGGGCGGCTCACCACCCACCTTGGCCTGCCCGGCGTTTCGGCGGCGATGGAGCGGTTGTCGCCCAGATTCGCAATGGTATTCGTGAGGTTTTTTGCATAGAGCGTCGCCCGATAACGGTCGTTGCTCAGACTCACACGCAGGCCGAGTTGCTCGTAAGCGTCGCGCTCGCGCGCAATGGCATTCACCGTGGACAGGCTGTCACCAGCGAAGGACAGATCCGCCCGCACGTTCAAGTCCATGTTCTCTATTGCATTCGCCGCTGTGTAATCGGCGATCAGCGAACCCGTCCACTCCGGGACAAATTGCAACGGGTCGCCTTCCTCGACGACACCGGCTACGGATTCCGTGTATTCGGCGTCGGTGTAACCGAGGTTCAACGCCACAAGGAGTTCTTCCGATGCCTGCGCGGCAAACTCCAGTTCAAACCCCCGGCTTCGGGCTTCGCCGAAGTTGCCCACGAACTGGAACCCGCAGGTGAGCTGGATGCGCTGCTGAATCCCTTCGAAGGCGATGTGGTACAGCGCCGCGTTCAAGCGCATCGCGTTGCCAAGGTCGGCTTTCAGCCCGCCTTCGTAGCTGACCAGGTCATCCGAGGCGTAACTTGAGGTGTTGACATTCTGCAATCCCAGTTCGTCGAGATCCTCGGGACAGCCGAGCGCATTGGGGATCGATCCGTTGGCCCCGCCGAGGCGGAATCCCTCGGAAACGGATGCGTAGAGCAACACGGGGTCATTCGGCCGGTACTCGGCGACTGCCTTGAAAATGAATCCGTCTTCCTGCTGCGCGCCGCCCTCCGCGGGAATGCTCGACAGCGGTACGTCTTCGGCAAGCGGTACGCCTGCGGCCAGCCCGGCCTGCTGCTCGGAAAACGTCACCATGGTGTCGAACCAGCGCGACCCAAACACCACGCTCCATCGATCGTCAAGGTCCACCGTCACCTCGCCGAATACACCGAGTTCCTCCACGTCGGTCGGTCGATAGGATGTGAATACCAGGTCGCCGAACGGCCAGACACCCGACAGGGGCCCCGGAATTCCCAGCGTTTGCTGCAACGCCGCGAAATTATCGTTCAGGCCGCGGGCGTAGTTTCGCGGCTGAAACGCCTCGGTGTCGTCGGTATCCTGGTAGAAGCCGCCAGCGACGAAATTTACCCGGCCGTCCAGTTCCGACGCGAACCGGACTTCCTGTACAAAGGTTTCGAAATTCAGCGTCTGATAGATGGGGGAGGTGACGGGTCTGACGCCGATTACTTCGAAAAGCCCAAAGCCGCCGGCCGACCCGGGCAGCGCTTGCAGGAAGTTTATGAACGAGCCGCTGGCTTCGGTCTCGAATGTCTCGCGCTCAAAGAGCGAGGTTGCTGACGTAAACGAGCCGAAGTCCGTGGCGTAGTCGATGTTCAGTGTCGTCAGGGTCCATTCGTCGTAACCGCCCTCGTCGACGTCGAAATCGCGGTTCTGGCGGAAATTGTCGGGTTCGACGTCGGCGAGGGGAAATCCGTCCAGGTCCGTTTTCTGGTACAGCACTCTCGGCGCGACGGACAGCCGTTCGGTTGGTTGCAAGAGGAGATACGCCTGAACCGCGGTGACCTCGCTCCGGTCCACATCCTCCCGGGTGAAATCGGCAGGCCCGGTCAATGACGCCGGATCGCTCAAGTGATTCGATATGGCGCCCACGTGCCGATCGAATACCCCCGCCTGGCTCTCGCGCAACCCCGAAAGGACCAGTGCAGCGGTATCGCTCAATGCCAGATTGACCGAACCGGAAACGAGGTGGTTCATGTCATTGGACTGATCCGACGCTGAAACGCCGGCGTTTGCCCAACCGCGTGTTTCGGTTGGGTCCGGTCGCCGTGTGATGTGCCTGATGGTGCCGCCCAGCGAGCGAGCGCCGTACAGCGTACCGGAGGGGCCGCGCAGCACCTCGACGCGCTCCAGGTCGAGTATGCGGGGATCGATCGTCTCGGCAATGGGCGTATCGTCGATGTAGAAGCCGGTGGTGTTCGTGCCCTGGATTCCTCGCAGCGAAACGGTGCGGTTGGACAGGATTCCGTCGGTCGCGGCGCCGAAGGACAGGTTGGGTACCGCTACCGCGTAGTCGAAGAAGTCGGTGGCGCCGCGATCGCGCAGATCTTCCCCGGAAATGGAGGATACGCTCAGGGGTAGTGACTGGAGGGGCTCCGAGCGTTTGGTGGCGGTGACGATGACCTCCTCGAGTACCAGTTGAGCGGAGGCGGGGATGTAAAGCGTGATCAGCGCGAACGTGGTGCCGAACTGAAGGCGCCGAGAGGGGTTGCTCAGCATGGGGTACTCCCTGATGCAGCCGTCATGCCCTGATCCTCGGCCAGAACGGTGGGACGCGCAATCAGGAATTTCCCCTATACGGAGGCCCGCGGAATTCGGTTGCCGGGACAGCGTGTCGAGACCGCCCGCGTTGGAAGGATGCCGGAATCCGATCAGGTGGAAAGGCGATAAACGAGTGCTGTCCGGTTGTGGGTTCCCGTCTTGCGATAGAGGTGATCGAGGTGATGCTCGACGGTTTTCTCGCTTATACCGAAGCGCGCTGCAATTTGGGTAGTGGTCAAACCCCGACTGACCTCGTGAACGATCTGCCGCTCACGCGGAGTGATGCCGAATTGGGCGATTTTCGCCTCCGACACCAGCTTCCTGTTTCGGTCAACGAAGGCGAGCAGGTAGAGCCGTAGCAATCCGTCAAACTCCAACCGGTCCACGAGCACCCTTGGCCATCCGGGAATATCGTCAAACACGCGGTGCGCATGGCTGTCGGGTCCGCGCAAATGGGCGCGAATTTGCCCGGGTATTCTGGCCGCGGCGGGCTGATCGCGTTCGCCGATAATCCGCGTTTCGCCCGCATGTCCGAATAACTTCGTGGCAAAGTCGCCCGCGGCATCGACGGGCCGCCAATTCCGGTCGATCACCAGATAGTCGCTGATCCATCCGCGCTGCATGAATTTCTTGACCAGGGCACGAAGCCGTTCCCGCTCGCCCTGCAACTTCCGCAGGCGCAACGCCCCGGCAAACTGCGACGCGAACAATCGCGCCTTGAGGTGTTCTCGCGCCCCGTAGATCGGTTTGGCGGGCGCACGGTGAAAGCCGAACAGCCCCTCCTGGTCTCCCACGGCGAAGATGATGCTGTTATGGATCCTTTGTGGGACGAGGAAGTCGCGGTAATAGGCGGAGCCTGTGTAACTGCGCTGACTGGCTATTACCTGGTCCGTTGACACCACCAGGCTGCGCCGCTGATGCGCACGCCGTCGCAGGCCCGCAAAGCACGGGTCGAATTGGCGGTAGTGCGCTTCGTACTGCTCGATGGGAGCCAGGTCCAGGTTGTAGCCGAAGCCGTCACATATCGGGTCGTGGTCGAGGTCCTCTCCCATGGAGTAGAACACGCAACTCTTCGAGCCGAAGAGGTCGATCATTTGCTGAAAGAGTTCCGGCGGGAAGCAGGCATCGTCGACGCATTCGGCCGCCCGTCCTGAAATATCGAGAATGAGGTCGATCTGGCTGTCGGAAATGGTGGCCACGTGACTTGCCGCGCCGGTCCCCCGTATCCAGATGAGGATACCCTTTTTGCGGAGTTCCTGGCCAGTTCGTCCCTGGCAGCCCAGCAATTCCCGCTAAGCGTCGAGAGGCCGAATATCGACTCCAAGATCACGCTCGAATGGCGAATTTCGCCGATTTCGCAGACCAATACGAATGAGCGACCGTCGTTAGCGGGAATTGCTGCTGGCAGCCCGTGGCAAAAGTCCCGCGGCATTCGACCGACGCTGCATCCCGGCTGCCTGCGTTGCTCGTCGGTCGAATATTCCCGATATTCTCCCTCCTCGCGCCTTGTCAGCCGGGCGCCCGTCGGTCTCGGTGCTCGCGCGACTTTTGCCACGGGCTGCTGGGGATGGCCGGACCCGGTCCCGGCCGCTACCAGCGGTCGATGCGTCGCCAGTTGCGCGTTGGCGAGCGACGCTGATGCCAGCCATGGTAAGGGTGACGGCGCAACAGTTCACGGTCTCTGAACAGAAAAATAAGCACGGCCCCGGCAACGAATCCGCCCACATGAGCCCAGAACGCCACCCCGCCGCCTTGTGCGCCGAGTGTGGCAAAGCCGCTCAGGACCTGGACGAGTAGCCAATACCCGAGCATCAGGACCGCCGGCACGGCAATCGTCGTGATGAAGAATCCAAAAAAAATCAACATGTGAACGTGCACCCTGGGATACAACAGGATGTAGGCTCCCATCACCCCACCAATGGCTCCCGAGGCACCCACCATGGGTACCGCCGAATCGGGACTCGAAACGATCTGTGCCGCCGCGGCCGCCAGTCCGCAAAGGACGTAGAACACCGCAAACCGGACATGCCCCATGGAGTCCTCAACGTTATTGCCGAATATCCACATGAACCACATGTTGCCGATGAGATGAAACCAGCCGCCATGGAGGAACATCGACGTCAGCGTCGTATGCCATACGGACCCGTCGCCGAGCACGCAGAGGCTGTTGGGCCCGACCTGAAACCGCGTTCCAACCGGAACCGTCTGCAGAAGCTCTCCCGGGATCAGGCCGAGCCTGCAGATGGAACCGGCCAGAGCCGGGTCCGAGCCCAGTCCCTGAACGAAAATCCATGCCAGCGCGTTGAGCCCGATGATCGCGTAGGTGGTGTACGGCGTCAGGATCTGGGGATTGTCGTCGCGTATCGGGAACAAATTCGTTTATCTCGGGGATCGGGGACTGGGGCTCGGGGATCGGGGACTGGGGCTCGGGAATTGGGGATTGGAGCTCGGGGATTGGGGTTCTGGGATCGGGGGTCGGGGACTGGGGTTCAAGTGCGACGGACCGTGGCTGCGTCCCGTCGATGTGCGTCGTTGGCCTTGCTCACTCTCCCATGGCAACCCCGGTGTCCTCGGCGTAGCGATACCAGGCGTCGATCAATTCCTGCATCAGTTCGGGGTGCTGCGCCGACAGTTCGTTACGCTCGAACGGGTCATTCGCAAGATCGAAGAACTCCCAGCGGGTCTCTTCATCCGGGGCGGGCAGCCAAAGCAACTTCCAGGGTCCCCGGACGAGGGCGCGCTGGCCGTGAAGTTCCCAGCCGATGGTCTCGTCGGGTCCGTGTACTGGGCTCGCGCCGCGTTGCAGGTGGTCCAGAAATGATCTGCCGCGAATGGGAAGAACCGGCCGATGGTTGTATTCGCCTGTCGGAGCCTCGGCGCCCGCCAGTTGCAGCAACGTGGGCATGACATCCTGCATGGTCAGGTATTCCCGGGAGATTCCGCCGGCATTGGTCACGCTGGGGTGCGTGGCGAACGCCGCGGCCAGTACCCCGCCTTCAGCCATGGATCCCTTTACGTCCCGGAACGGTGCGGTTGCCGCCTCCGCCCAGCCCCGGCCATACTCGACGAAGGAATCGCGCTTGCCCATGTTGGTCAGGCTATTGTCGTAACCTTCCGCGAACCCGGCAGGCGCGCTGCCCGAGGCGCCGTTGTCCGACATGAACAGGATGAAGGTGTTATCGAATTCGCCGGCGTTGCGCAGGTGCTCAACGAGGCGCCCGACGTGGAAGTCCATGTTCGCGACCATCGCCGCGTAAATTTCCATCGGGCGCGCCTGTTCGGCACGGCTCGCTTCATCCAGATCTGCCCATGGCGTGGAGCGCCGCTGGTAATCCACCATGTCGGTGTGCGGTGGCAGGATTCCCAGCTCTCGGGCCCGCTGCACCCGGCGGTCGCGGATCTCGTCGTAGCCTTCGTCGTACCGGCCGGCGAACCGGTCCAACCAGTCATCCGGAACCTGCAGCGGCCAGTGCGGCGCGGTCAGTGCCAGGTAGGCGAAGAAGGGCCGGCCGCCGTCGCGGTCGGCATCGATGTACTCGATGATCTTGTCGGTGAATACCTCCGTGGAAAAGTAATCCTCGGGCAAGGACGCCACCACGTCCCAGTTTTCCCTGTAGACGAGCGGGTCCGCCCTTTGAATGCCGCCGTGGGCGCCGCCGTCGGCCGGCCTCAAGTGCAGCGTGGTGCCGGTTGTCTGTACGAACGAGGACTCGAAGCCTCGCGCCGCAGGATTGGTTTCGTCCACCAATGCCCGGCCCAGGTCCCATTTCCCCGCCATATGGGTGCGATAGCCGGCGTCGCGCAGGACTTCCGGCAACGCTGCGACCCGGTAGCTCAGGTAACCTTCGTAGCCCGGTTGTCCGTAGCCGGTCGCGGTCTGAACAGGCTCGGCACCGTTGTCGAAGAAGCGCTTGATGTCCATGGAGCCGATGCCGGCCTCATGGTTGTCCATGCCCGAGAGCAGCATGGCCCTCGCCGGGGCACAGACCGGCGCTGCGTGGAAGTTCGTGAGGCGAATTCCGCTGTAAGCCAGTTCGTCAAGGTTCGGCGTGGGAATCTCGCTGCCGAATGAACCCAGGTCGGTGTAACCCATATCGTCGGCGACGATGAGGAGAATGTTCGGGCGCCCGTCAACCACGGGGGTTGCTTCCTGTGTCTGAACGCCGGGATCGCCCGCGCCGCAGCCCGCCAGAGCAATGGCCGCGATGGCTCCCGTCAGACCGCTTCCAACTGAAAATTTCATGGTTGGCCGGTGTCTCTTCCAACGCCTGGTAGGATCGAACCCGGCTACGCTAACACCGATTGAGATTCCACGCACAGCCGCGTTCCCACATCCGTCAGCGACCTGTATCTGACACCGATGGAGTACCGGGCCGGATGCCACGGCCGGATGCCATTCCTAACCCAGAGCGCAGCCAAGCTCATCGGCGGCGTTCTTGAGAATTTCCAGCATCACCGGATCGGCGAGCGCCCGGTGAAATCCGGGTTGCGTCGGCAACGCGCCGGCAGCTTCCGCGCGATCGGTCAGCACGACAGCGGTTCGATTGGCGTGCATTGACGACGGGTACCGAAGCCCGTGAATCGACCGGTACGCATCGTAGAACCCTCGCGCCCAGTTTCGGCTCACGGACCTCGGCCCGGACATGAGGCCCATCGATGCCCCTGCCCGGGTGGCAAATCCGCCCATCAGGTCCAGTAGCGCGGTATCCGCCGCCAACTCGAATCCGGCCAGCCATCCCGCGCGCGCCGAACGGTGGATCGTGCGGGTCTTCTGAAACGCCTCGCCCAAACAGGTCACCGGACTTCTTGCCGCGTAGAGCACGCTCCGTGCCCGATACGCGGGCTCCTCTCCGTCGTGGTGGTCGAAGCGGGAATCCAGCGGACCCACATGGAGGAATTCATTCCAGAACGTCGGGTGCCCGCCGCCCCGGAAATACACCCGCCAGAGCTCCGTGCCTGCGGGAAGCACGACGACATCGGGCTCGGCCTCGCGCAGTCGCGCGAGGTTCGGTTGACGAGGAACCTTCGGCACTACTACGCGTCTGGAACGATCTGGACGACGGTCCGCGCGTTGCGGCCCGTTTTGAGCCACTCCAGCGGGGTCATGAGGTTGCCGGGGCTGTCCTCAAGTTCCGGGTCCGCGGTCGTATACCAGCGCATCGCCGACACCGGGTCGAGATCCGCCAGCCGTTCGTTGACCTGGCCGATATTCGGAATCAGGGCATTGCCGTGGAACTGGAAGATCGGCACATGCCACCGGCCTTCCACCCGGATTGCGTACAGACTGCGCTGACGGATCATCTGCCGCACTCTCACGGGCGTCAGGCCCAGCAGTTTGGCAACCTCTGCCGGAGTCATGCTCGTCGCCAGAATCGCGGCGTACTCCGCCGCGAACCGCAAAACCGGATCTGCGCTTTCCGCGCGCTCGTCCATATCGACGCCCGCACGCTCGAGCATCGCGACCTCCGCCGCCGTCAATTCCGATCGTGCGGCACCGAAAAGGCTCGTCTGGAGTCGCTCTATCGCGTCCTTCAACGCCGCATTCAACGCCTCCGGGGGCTGAGCTCGCAGGCCGTGCTGTTGAAAGTAGTGGTGGTCGGTCCGTTCAACTGTACTCATTGCCCGCCTGTATTTCCCTTTACTATTGACGATATAAGGTGAAAGCGTACACATCGCAAGATGTTTTCGCCACGAGTGAAATTGCGTGCCAGCAATTCCCGCCAAGCGTCGAGAGTCCCGGCAATTACCTCCTGGATCACGCCCCAATGGCGAATTTCGCCGTTTATTGGGGCCAAAACGGATGAGCGGGCGTCGTTAGCGGGAATTGCTGATTGCGTGCATTCCACAGACTTGGGGAAAAACGTGCTCTTGCGATCATGTCCGTTTCCGTCAATGCGGAACATTATCAGGTTGACGCAGCACCAGCCGGAATCCCGCAGCTCGTCAAGGGAGTTCGTAGCCAGCCGCCGCGATGATCCGGCGGGCATCGATTCCCCGCAGGAAATCGATGAACGCGAGCGCGGCCGTGTTGTCGCCGCCCTTGTTCAATAGAATCGCGTCCTGTCGGATCGGCCCGTGATGCTCGGGCGGGACCGGTATATGGAAAGCAGTGCCCGTGTAGGCGACGGCTGCCGAGAGCGCCACCAACCCGAGTTCCGCGTTTCTGGTTTCGGCCATGGCGAATGCCTGTCCGACATTCTCGCCGAGCACGATTTTCGCTTGCAGGGATTCCCACAAACCCAGCGCCTGCAGCGTCTCGCCCGCCGCCACTCCGTAGGGGGCAAGTCTTGGGTTGGCAATGGCCAGGCGGCGGAAATCGCCGCCGGCCAGGACGTCGACCGTCAGGCCTTGGGCGAATCGCGGTTCCCGCGTCCATAGCGCGAGTCGGCCCAGCGCATAGGCAAACGGCGTGTTCCCGAGACCTGCCTCGGCGAGCCGTCGCGGTCGCTCCCGATCTGCGGCAAGAAAAACGTCATAGGGTGCGCCATTGACGATCTGCGCGAACAACTGACCGGTGGAGCCGTGGACTACCGTCAGTTCATGGGTGCCGTCCTCCTCGAACAGAGTCTCCAGTTCGCCCATCGGCGAGGCAAAGTTGGCGGCCACCGCCACCGTCGCCTGTTCGGCGTTGACGCCGGACACAACGCACAGCGCAAGTAGCGCGGATGCTGGACTCTTCATGAGTACTCCAAGTGGACCGGCAGAAAAGCAAGTCGCTATCGGTCGTTGATCGCGTTTTCCAGCGCCTCAACGCAGTAAGTATTGAGGCTCTTGCCTTTTTTCGCGGATTCCAACGCCAGGCGCTCGTGCAGCGGTTGCCCCAACCTGAGGTTGAACTTCCCTGAATACTTCTTTCCCGCCAATCCCGGAGGCAGCGGTTCGTTTTTTTCTTTCGAAGTTGCAACCCACTCTTCAATGACTTCGCACAGTTCGACAAAGACTTGCTGTTCATTCGGTCCGTGTACGCCGCCAAACATGAGTTCCGGGCACCGGCCGACAAAGCAGCGGTCTTCCTCCGACCACTCCACAACCCTCAGGTATTTGTCTGATTCTCTCATTCCGACACCTTTGCAATGGCCGCTCTGACCGCCTTTTCCTGGTAGGGTCTGGCATCGGATCCCAAGGATCCACTAATCGTAATTCGCACTCCGTTGGGGTGGCTGAAGTTTCGGTGGCTTCCCTTGCCGCCACGGTCCCGGAATCCGGCCGCCTTGATATCCCGGATCAGTTCGCGCACCTTTTGCGGCATTCGCCTATGGTACTAGAGTAGTACCACAATAGCGTTATGGATGCCAATGGCATCCCGGCACGATCCGTACCGAGACGCCTTGACGACATTGGCTGCGCAATGGCCTTACTTCGCCAGCGGATCAGGCCGCACCTGGAAGTGAACCACCAACGGGCGTGATCCCTGGCCGCCTTCCATCAGCCAAGGCGTGCGGTCGCCGCTGGGAACCCACAGACCCCGGCCCTTCCAGCCGGCGTCGGGATCGTCGATGCGGCCCTCGAAGCCCTTCGTGTAGAAGCCGAGCGGGTAGGGGATGCGCATGGTGACGAATTCCCCGTCCACAAGCGCGTGCACGCCGTCGTACAGGTTTGCCGTGGCGATGGGGGTATTGTCGCCAAGCCCCGACGAATTGTGCTGATCGACCCAGGTGTAATAGCTGGACTCGACGCTGTACTCGGGCAGTTCGGGGAATCCCGGGCCGGGGAAGCGGTGGAACGTCCATCCCTCGGGGCAGTGATCGCCCGTGGCCGTGGGGCCGTTGAGCGGTCCTTCGCACTTGCTCCGGTTGAACTCGCCCAGGTGGCCGCTGCCGAGAGAGACCCAGATCACGCCGTTGCGGTCGATGTCCGCGCCGCGCGAAGAGAACCCCGGCAGCGGAATGTTGTAGCGCTCCGCCAGGGCCGTGAAGGGGGGGCTGTCGCCCGGGTCGAGCCGCATGATCGCGCCCGGGAAGGTGAAGCTCCATGAACCCCAGACCGTGCGGCCGTCAGCCGGGTTGGGCATGACCGCGTAGAAGCGCGCCGGCACGCGGGTATCCAGTTCGGGGTCCATTGGCTCGCCGGGCTCGACCCACTCGTCCTGCCGGCCGTTGCCGTTGGTGTCGAGGATCGCCGGCGCCCAGCCCTGGGAGACCATGTAGTCGCCCGTCTCGTCGAACAGGTTGGTGTTCAGCCAGCCCACCACGTCGCCGCCGCCGCTGGTCCACAGCGTATTGTCCTCGTCGTAGGCGAACTGCAGGTGATGGGTTCCGAAACAGGTCTCTATGGGCGTGTATTCCCCGGTCTCCTGGTCGTACACCGCCAGGTGGCGGTTGACGCGCGCGGTGGGGAAGTGCCGTGCCGACGGATGGTCGGAGTCTTCGCGGCAGAAATCCGCGGTTTGCGGCCTGCGGACCCGGGCCGTGTACCAGACCCGCCCGTGCTCATCCAGCATGGGATTGTGGGCATTCGCCTGGCTGTCCCAGATCCGTTCCTCGCCCCAATAGGGCGAGGGCATGCCGATGGGATCGCTGTTGGTTGTGGGGGTCTCCGGATCCAGTACCTGCGCCCGGAACGTCGTGTCGGTGTTGTTCACCGGGTCGAGGATCGGGAAGTTGTCGGTGCTCAGCTCCGGAGCGCCGAAGATCTTTCCGTAACCGTTGACCGTGGGGTCGCGCCGGTCCGTGGTCGAAAGGTCGTGCAGGTAGGATTTCGGGTCCGCCCAGTCCCGCACGGTGGCGACGACGTTGCGCTCGACGCCCTGCGGCCGTTCGGGTATCCAGGAGGGCGTTTCGCCGGCGGCAACGCGGTCGGTCCAGTCCGCGAGATACTTGAACGGCACGCCGCCAAGCCGCGATGCCAGCGGTTCGATCATCTGCCTGGCGGCCTGTCCGGACTGGACGCGCCGAATCCAACGCTCCTCGGAAGATTCGATGTCGTGAAATTCCTCCGGGAAGGTTCGCGTCGAGAGTTGCCCCAACTGGTGGCAGCCCACGCAGGACTGGTTCTTCATGACGCCGAGGTATTCGTTCAATCCCCCGGGCACGTGCGCGACTTCGCTCTCATCCGGAATGTGCATCATCGCGTACCAGGCGATGGCCGGGTACACTTCGGCGGCCTCCGCGGCGTCGGCGGCCAGTCTGGCGGCCAAGTCCACCGTGTCGCCGGGGTTTGCGTCGACCTTGTCCGAATCCGCCAGTCCGTAGCCGCGCACCCAGACCTGGTACTCCGCGTCGGGCAGGTCCGGCACGACGTAGCGGCCCTCGTCGTCGGTGACCACGATCCTTGCGAAGCGTGTCTGGAAGTCACCCGTCTCGGCAATGACCCAGACTCCGGCCTCCGGGCCGTTTTCGCTGGTGACGACACCGCCGATGTCGTCCGCATCGATCGCCACGTCCTGCGCCGCCGCGTTGGCGGTCCAGAATGCCGTGGCGGCCACGGCCGCGACCGCAACGCGCCTGGAAGAATTCCTCATCGTGCCCATACCTTTCCCCTTGCCCTCATCCTTCATGCGTCAATGTGCGGGTGCCCGTATCCCTGCGCCTCGATGCGCGGGTGTCCGCATCCCTGTGCCTCGATGCGCATTTGTCCCAACAATTCCCGCTAACGACGGCCGCTCATTCGTATTGGTCTGCGAAATCGGCGAAATTCGCCACTCGAGCGTGATATTGGAGTCGATATTCGGCCTCTCGACACTTGGCGGGAATTGCTGCATTTGTCCGTATTTCAACGCCTCGACACGCAACCGCCGGTTTCTTCAAGCGTCAATGCGCAGCAACTCCATCAGGTTGCCCCCGACGATGGCGACCTTTTCCTCGTCGCTCAGGTAGGACGCCTCCAGGATCAGGTCCAGCGTATCCGGCCAGTTGAACGGGATGTCCGTCCCGTAGACGATCTGGCCCGCTCCGACTTCCGCGGCCAGGTGGCGCAGGCCCTCGTGGGAAAAGACCATGCTGTCCACGAGAATCTGGTCCCGCAGGTACTCGCTGGGCAGCCGGGCGCTGGCGCAATCCGCGTTGGCGCGCACCTCGCACGCCACTTCGAACCGCATCAGGTAGGACGGCAGGTAACCCCCGCCGTGCGCTCCCACCACCTTCAGGCCCGGGAACTTGTCCAGCGTGCCGTCGAACATGAGCCTGGTGAGGAAATGCGTGGTCTCCAGCGGGTTGCCGATGACGTTGCCCAGGTCGCCGCGGCCGTCGAAAGCGCCTTCGCGAATCAGGTTGGCGGCGTTGCCGGGGTGCATGAAAACCGGCGCGCCCAGTTCTTCCGCCTTGGCCCAGAACGGGTCGAACCTGGGTTCTGAAAGGTTCTCGCCGTTGCACGACCCGCCCACCGACGCTCCCCGGTGACCGAGTTCGGTCACGGCGTATTCAAGCTGTTCCGCGGCCAGGTCCGGGAATTGCAGCGCGGGCGACGTCAGGGCGACGAAACGGCCGGGATGTTCCCCGACCCAGGCTGCGAGACCTTCGTCGTGAACGCGGACAACATCGGCAGCCAGTTCCCGGTCGGTCTGGTACCACCAGTAACGGTTGATGCTCAGGGCCTGGTAATCGATGCCGCGTTCGTTCATGGCGTTCAGGCGATCGGGTCCGAGGGCCTGCCAGGGGGCGAATCCGACGTCCGAAAACTCCGTATCCCGCAGAATGTCGGCGACCTCGGGAAACACGCAGTGCGCGTGAATGTCCACGGTGGTGGCGCGCTGCGAACCGATGAAGACCTCCCGTCGGGCGGCCTGGGCGAAGGTCCTCGCATACGGTGTGAGAAACAGGGCGCCGGCGGCGCCGCCCGCCGCCGTCAGAAAGTCTCTGCGATTTGCCATGGTGAACTCCTTTCCGGGTATTTTCGTGGCCAATTGAAGCCGCTGTGCGGCGACCGTGATTCTTGTGCAAAGCCGAGCGCATGATCGAAAGTATACAGCGAAGATTGCGCTCGGGCGCGCTCCTGCTCAGGCTGCGGAGCAAACTTAACTTCCTGTAATGTCATGGGGTTTCACTGGCGCGGCCACGACCTTTTCACTAGTGTTGCGGAATATTGGTCCGATGGCCCGGCGCCCGTGCCGGAGATTGCAAATGCATATCCTGGTGGTCGAAGACGATTCGACCATGGCACAACACATCGTTCACGGCCTCACCGAGGCCGGCCATGACGTCGACCACGTCAGCGACGGGCGGGACATGCTGCGGGCGGCGGCGGACGACTCGCTGGATCTCCTGGTTGTCGATCGGATGCTGCCCGGAATGGACGGGCTGACCGCCATCCAGGCCGTGCGCGCCGCCGGCAACCGGACGCCGGTGCTGATCCTGAGCGCCCTGGGCGAGGTGGACGACCGCGTTCACGGGCTCAAGGCCGGTGGAGACGATTATCTTGTCAAGCCATTCGCATTTGCCGAGTTGGTTGCCCGGATCGAGGCTCTGGCGCGGCGGGCGGCGGGTCGCGGGGCCGCCACTTCGCTGAGCGTGGACGGCCTGCACATGGATCTGCTGGGACGACAGGTTTTTCGGGAGGGCGTCGAGATCGATCTCAAACCCAGGGAGTTCCAGCTCCTGGAGTACCTGATGCGCAACGCGGGCCACGTGGTGACCCGCGCGATGCTGCTGGAAGCGGTCTGGAACTATCACTTCGATCCGCAGACGAACGTGATCGATGTGCACATCAGCCGGCTGCGCCAGAAGATCGACAGGGAATTTCAGGAGCCGTTGATTCACACGGTTCGCGGTATCGGCTATGTACTGGGAACATCTAAGTAAGGTCTGGCGCAGCACGACGTTTCACCTGGGCCTGTGGTTCATGGTGTTGTTCACCGTTTCGTTCATGATCCTGGGCGGATTTGTCTACCGCCAGACCATGGTGTTCCTGGAGCAGGAATTGCGCGGCACGATCGAGCTGGAATTGAATCAGTCCCGGTTGTTCTACCTTGAACGCGGCGAAGAGATATTCCTCGGCAGAATTGGCGACCTGGGGGAACAGGACCCCACCGGAATCTACATCCTTCTCGACGATGCCTGCCAGGCGCTGGCGGGCGGATACAAGCGCCTGGACGATGATGAATCGATCCAGGAGATTTGCGCGAACGCGCCGGAATCGGACGGCTGGGTGCGGATGGAACTGGATATCCAGCGAGGCTTCCGGGATCAAATCCCCGAGTGGGACGACGATGTTTACGCAAGAATCATCCCCGTCGCCCCCAATCGTCAACTGCTGTATGGCCGGATGGGCGGCAATATCGACTCGGCGCGCGAGGTCGTGCGCGAATCCATGAACTGGGGCCTGGCTGGCATGGCGGCCCTCGCCCTTCTTGGCAGCTACCTGATGGCCGGCATCATCGCCGGGCGGCTCGAGCAGATCAACCGGATCAGCCAGCAGATTCGTCACGGCGACCTGTCGCGGCGCATGCCCCAGGGCCGGACCGGCGACGAGTTCGATCGCCTGTCGGGCAACCTGAACCGCATGCTGGATCAGATCCAGTCCCTGATGGAAGGCGTGCGCTCGGTTTCCGACGCCATCGCCCATGATCTGCGCACCCCCCTGGCAAGGTTGAGAACCCGGCTTGAACAGTTGCGCAAGGCGCCGCCGGACGAACTTGAGGCAGGCGTGGAACAGTCCATTGCGGAGGCCGACGGCATGCTGGCGACGTTCAATGCGCTGCTGAGCATCGCCCAGCTCGAAGCCGGCAGCCGGCGAGCCGACTTCGCGGACGTGGACATGCGGGCGATGATCGCCGACATCGTCGATCTCTATGAACCCGTCGCGAGCGAGAGAAACGTCGATCTGCGGTTGGAACAGAGCACCGCGGTCAGTGTGCGCGGCGATCGGAATCTGCTTTTCCAGGCGATATGCAACCTGGTGGACAATGCCGTGAAATACACGCCGGAGGAAGGCCGGGTGCAGCTTGAACTGCAGAGGCGCGGCTCGGGGCCGCGGCTCGTGGTGAGCGATTCGGGCCCCGGGATACCCGCGGAAGAGCGCAGCCGTGTGTTCGAGCGCTTTTATCGGCTGGATGCCCACCGCGATTCGGCGGGGAACGGGCTGGGACTCACCCTGGTGGCCGCGGTGGCGAAGCTCCACGATTCCAGTGTGGAATTGCAGGACAACGAACCCGGTCTCCGGGTGGTGTGGGACCTGCCACGCGCCAGGAGCCGTTAGTGAATCGGAGGCGCTTGCGCTGCGGGGTATTTCGCCGCGCCCGAACGGCTCCCGGAGATCGCCGGGCGTCTTTTATCGCCGCCCTCACCACCGCGCCTTGATCTCGATCCGCGCGCCCGGCGCCGGCGCCTCCCGGCCGTTGTCGCGCCATGTGGAGAGGATGTTGATCGACAGGTCGGGGCCGTGCCGCGTCGGCGCGATGCCCCAGCCCAGGCTGTACTCGCGCTCCGTGCCGGAGAGCCCGTAGTTCACGCGGGGCGTGGCCATGAACCGCCCGCCGAAGGCCGGGAAGCCGTAGGAGAGTTCGGATGTCCACCGGCCGGCGCCGTCCGCGCCGAAACGCCGCCCCCGCGGCCCGGGCGCGAACAGGGCCGCCAGCCCGCCGCCGGACTGGCCGCCCAGCTCCCGGCCCAGCTCCAGCGCGAGCCCTTTCTCCGAGTCCGGGTTCGCCCGATAGGCGAAGGCGGCGGACACGCCCCAGACTAGAGGCGCGCGAGAAGAGATGCGGTTTTTGGTGCGAGAGCGTTTGCGCAACCGATTTTATATAGTCAAAGTGTAGTTTGACTTTCGGCGCCGGCGCCGGTCTTCAGGTGGCGCTCACGACCTCGGCATTGATGGCCGTGGTGTAGCCGCGCGACGGGTTGACGGTGTGCTCGGCGCGGGTCACGGACCATGTGCGGTCGCTCGCCTGCGGCCACGAGGGTATTCGTATTCGTGCACCGGCCAACATGGCCGGTTTACCCTGCAACGTCGCCTCCAGCGTCGCCGTGCGCCTCGTCAGGCGGTCCAGCGCGGCCTGGGCCGCTGCTGTGGCGCGGGCGTGGTCGGGATACGTTTCCCGGAGCTCGTGGAGCGGCTCGCCGTCGCCCGCTACGACGCCGAACGCGGCGTTTTCCCCGACGTCGTAGTAGACGGCCCGCACAGCCCGGTAGAGGCTGCGGTCCTCCTGACGCAGGCTGGCGCGCACGATGTCCTTGCGCGAGAGCGTCACGGGTTCGATCGCCTGGCCGGTGCCCGCGGTTTCGACCGGGGCGGCGGAGGAAAACACCAGGCGGTCGGTCCGGATTTGCACGGCCGCGTCGTAGTGTTCCGCCAGGCGCCGCAGCAGGTGGAGGTCGCTCTCGGCCGTCTGATCGATGTGCGCGATGGGCTCGGACGCGATCGAGGCGTCGACCGTCGCCTGCAGCCCGTGATCGCCCGCCAGGCGCTCGACCACGTCGCCGAGCGTCGTATCGTGCCACGCCCGCGTGCGCTGCGACTTCCATTCGCCGCCGCGCGTGAGATCCGCGGCGGTGGCGGTCACCGTGAGGCGGGACGGGGCCAGGTCGAGCCGGCTCTCCACGTGCACGTAGACGCCCATTTCGCGGAGGCCGGATTCCCGGTAGCCGAGCGACACGCGCAGCTCGCGGCCCGGATCCGGCACGGCCAGACGCCCGGCGGCATCGTCGAGGACGATCTCGAGAATGTCGGCGCTGCCGTCGAGGCTGCCCGACAGGCGCAGCGACACGAGATGCTCGCGGACGGCCGACGTGATGTCGTCGTCGCCGGCGAGCACGCTGTAGCGCGGCGTCAATCCCACAGGCGCACCAGGGCGTCCCTGGCCGTCGAGGTCAGATCGGCGGCGTCGGGGAGTTCCACGATCGTACCGGCCGGCAGCGAGCCGCCGTGCGCGGCCAGGCCCGGGTTGGCGCGCACGAAGCTGTCCAGCACATCCAGCGAGCCGTAGTGGCGCCAGCAGATGTCGTCGAGCACGTCCCCCGCCTTGGCCCGGTACGCCACGCGGGCGGCCTCCGCGAGGGCGCCGGCGGCTTTCTCGGCCGGCGAGCGCGCCGCGGCCACCCGTGCGGCATCGAGCGCGGCGGCGGCCGATTCCGCCGAGGTCGCGCGGGCATCCTCCAGGGCCGCCGCGCGGGCGGCCGCCAGCATGTTGGAGGTGTCCGGAGCGGCGCCGGCGCCGTTCAGCGCGCCGGCCGCCTCGGTCATGGCATCCAGCGTGGCATCGGGCCCCTCGCCGGCTGCGGCGGCGCGTTCCCCGGCGGCGATCACCGCGCGCGGATCGCCGCTGGCGAGCGCCGTATCCCGTAGCGTGCCCAGCCTCCCTTGCGGCGCGTCCGGCGCGCGAGTGAACGCCAACGAGTACGCGGTCTTGCGGGGCGTCCCGTCGCCGTACAGGCCGCTGTGCGTCTCCTCGATCGATGTCAAGGCATACAGGCCGTACCCGGCACCGTCGCCGGCGACGAGCGCCCGGGTTTCGCCCCGATCGGCGGCGGCGCGCAGCGACGCCAGCAGTCGCCCGCCGCCGTCGATGGACGGGAACCGCGCGCCGTCCAGCCTCACGGTGTCCTCGCCCGGCCCCGTGTATTGCAGGTCCGGGCGGGCGCCGAGCCGGTCGATGGACGGCCAGCGGTACCGCGACCCGCGGCGCACGTGATCGTGGCCGGGAACGGTGAACGCGATATCGCCCCACAACAGCAGCGCTTCGCGTCCCGCGCCGCCCGCCGGCTCCGGGACGGCATCCAGACGATCGATGACGATATCGGCCGTCACGGCAAATCGTCCTCGGCCAGCGCGGCGTCGGCGGCCGCGCGGCGGACGGATTCCTCGAGGCGGCGCTCCAGTTCGTCCACGAGCGCCTCCACGTCAGCGCCTGCGGGCACCTGCACGTATATCGGGCCCACCTGGATCGTCTGGTGCACGGTGCGCGCCGGGGCCGCCGGAAGGCCCCCAGAGGCCAGGGCGGCCAGGTCCGCCGGAAGGTCAAAGTCGTAATCCGGCACCGCCACGTCGAGGTTCACCGGCTGCGTCGCCGCCGGCAGCGTCAGCCCGGATACCGCCGCGCCAACGTCCGGCACCTCCGCATCGACGTTCACCGGCCGCGTCGCCGCAGGCAGCGTCAGCCCGGATACCGCCGCGCCAACGTCCGGCGCCGCCGCGTCGAGGTTCACCGACTGCGCCGCCGCAGGCAGCGTCAGCCCGGTCAACACCGCGCCGGCCACCGCGGGGGCCGGTGGCCGCGGGGGGCCTCTGCGCCGAGTGCGTGGCGGGGCTGCTGGCTGCTCGTCCGGAGTCGGAGTCGTATCGAGCGCATCCCCCGGGAACCCGGCACCGGCTATCCGGCCCACTTGCTTGCCGATCCAGCCGATGCCCTGGAGTATTTTCCCGAACGGCAACCAGATAATCTTCAGCGCGGTCCCGACGACCTTCCCGAACACCTCGCCTGCGGACGCGGCGCCGGCGAGTGCCTCGGCGCTGGCGTCGACAGGTTTGAACAGCCGCCCGAACCAGCGGAATATCGAGCCGACGAATCCCACGATGGGTTTGAGCAGACGCGGCAGCGGTCCGAAGCCCGTTTTAATGCCCTTGAAAAAGCCGCCGAAAAACGCTTTTACGGGCTGCCAGTATTTGACGATGGCGATCGCGGCCGAGCCGATGGCGAGCGCAATCCAGCCGATCGGCGACGTCAGGAACGCCACACCGGCGACCCGGACCGCGGTGGCGGCGGCCACGGCACCGGCGCGCAAGGCACCCATGGCGCGGCCCATCGCCGGTATCGGGTTGACCGCAACGGCCAGCGCGGAGCGGCCGAAACCGGCGATGGAAGCGCCCGCCGTTCGGAGCGCCCCTCCGGTAGCCAGCGCGCGCGCGCGCAACGCCGCGTTAGCGCGGCCCAGGGCGGGAATGGGATTACTGGCCACGGCCAGCGCGGAGCGGCCGAAACCGGCGATGGCATCGCCCGCAGCCGGGTAGGCGGTCGGCAGCAACCACAGCAGCGCGAGATGACCGAGCAGAACCGTCTTGAAGCCGACAAAGGCTGCGCCCACCACGGCGATGGTCTGCCCGAGACGGGGATAGGCGTCCAGCGTATCGGCCGCGAAGGCGCCCATGCGTCCGAGAGTCGCGCCGATGGCGTCGGTCGCCGGCCTGATCGACTCCGCCCACGCCCAGCCGACCTGCGAAATATTCTGGCGTGCCCGCTTCCAGATGCCGGCTGAACCGTCCAGGAACAGGCTGTAGTTTTCATCAATCGCCGCGGCGATCGCCGGATCGACCAGGCCCTCGAGGCCGCCCCGCAGCATCGGCTGCATCTCCAGCATCGGCTGCACGCCCGCCCGGCCCTCGTCGCCGAACGTTTCCTGGAAGGCGGCGGCGCGCGCGTCGGTGTCCAGGTGCGCGGTGGCTTTGTCCAGCGCCTCCATGGTGCCCACCAAGTCCAGCATGCCATCGGCGTCGCGCCTGATCTCGAACCCGAGCTCTTTGGACGCCTTGCGGAGGTTGCGCAGCACCGCGTTGAACGCGGTGCCGGCCCGGGAGCCCACCACGCCGCCGGTGTTCAGCACGCCGAGCGCGGCCGCGGTCTGCTCCAGCGAGACGCGGTAGGCGGCCGCTGAGTTAATGGCGTAGTTCATGCCCTCGCCGAGCTGGCCGAAGTCGGCGAACTGGAACTTCAGTTGCGCGCGCGTCAGCACGCCGCCGATGCGCGACATCGCGTCCTCGGCGCTCTCCTCGGCGCGCGGGCCCAGCACGTTGAATACCGTGGCCATGGTCTGCCCGACCTGGGTGGCGCCCCCCCGCGTGACGGTGGCGACCTTGTGCACGATCGCCCTGCCGGCGCCGGCGGCCTCTGCGTCCAGCCCGGCCGAGTGCAGCGCGTAGGAAATGTCCAGCAGCTCCGTCTCATCCGCCAGCAACCGGTGACGCACCTGGTCGCGAATGTGACGCACCGCCGCGCCGACCTGGACGCCGACGTCGCCGGCGCCCTCCGCCGGATTGAACGCGGTGCGCAGGTACAGCGCCTCCTGCTCGCGCTCCGCGGCACCGGCCACCAGACGCCCGACGCCGTATACGGAACCTGCGGTTGCCGCCGTGGAGGCCCACTGCCGGCGAAAGGCGGCACCGGCCCGCGCGCGCGTTTCCATGGCCTTCAACTGCCGCGCGGCCCGCGCGGCCTCGTGGGTCAGGCGCCGGTGTTCCGCGGTCAGGTCGCTTACGTCGGCGCCGAGCGTGCGGGCTGCGCGGCGGGCGCGGTCGTACCCCGCCTGCGTCCGGCGAATGTCGGCCGCCAGCTCCTCCGAGGATCCGCCGGCCGCGTCCTGCCTGCGCGTGAGTTCCGCCAAACTGCGCTCGTATTCCCGCGCCCTGGCCACGGCCGCGAGCTGCTTTTGCGTGCCCTGCAACGCGCCGGTGAGACGCTTTTGCCGCTCCTCCGCCGTCTGCATGACGCGCAGGTACGTATTGCGGAGTGCGCCGCCTATCTGTACGCTCATTGCGACCTTGCGATCGGCCATTGCCTAGCTCCCGATGGAAATTTTGATGAATATTGTCGATACCGCCCTTTGGGCTGGCCTATGGGGTAGCATCTGGCTCGCCTGCGCGGGGCTCTGCATGCTGACGCTTGCAGGACTTCTGTACGTGACGAGGCCCCTCTGGATGCTCGTCGGCTTTCTGTGCGGCATCGTCACGGACTTGGCGTTGATTGCGTTCGCGCGGCCGGCTCAACCCACCCCGGAGATCCGCCGCCGAAGCTCATAACCTGTCGGGCGAGCCCGCTCGACCGGCACCGTCATCGGAGCCGCCCCATCGACTTCAGCAACCGCTTCTCGCGCGCGGTCGCCGCCTTGCCGATGGCGGCCAGCTCGCGCAGTTCCGTTTCCCATGACACTCCCGGCGGCAGCCCGCACGCGGCGGCCAGATAGACGACCAGACGGCGCAGATCGCCATCGGAGGGCAGCCGCCCAAGATGCCCGATCGGCCTCCACCCCGCGCCCAACCGGGGCGGGGCTAATTGGCCAAAAAATCCATCAGCTCCGCTTGCAACCGACCGTAATCGGCCAGGTCCATCGCGCCGATCACTTCCGGACTCTGCTCGGTGATGTGGACCAGCAGAAACATTTCCCGGGCCGCGTCCGAATCGTCGCCGTCTCGCCGCGCCATGCGTACGGCGTCGCGCGCGTCCCGCGCCAGCGGGCGGCGCTTGAACTCGATCTCCTCGATGGTCTCGCCGTCGATCTCGATGGGGTAGCGTAGTTTCATGGCCTAGTCTCCCGTGATAGCTGTGGCGGCCTTCAGATGCCCAGCGCGGCGCGCTGTTCGGTCAGGCGGTCGACGCCGTCGATCATCCGGATCATGTTCTGCACGTCGATCTTGTGCAGCACCGCGCCGTTGTGGCGGTACTCGTAGCGCGTCACCGCCTGGCGGAATTTCAGCGCCGCCGGCTCTCCGGGCGTCCAGTCGCCGTGATCGACCTCGGCGATCTTGCCCGACAGCCGGGCCTCGACGCGGGCGACCGCCCCGAACTCGCTCTCCAGCGCCCCGCGGACCGTGAGCGACGGGGACGCCCCGTGCGTCAGGCCCCAGCCCTTGAGCACCTCCGGGTCGACGGACGAGAGCGTGGCGGAGAATTCCAGCTTCTCCATGCCCATGTCGATCTCGATAGGCGCGTCCATGCCGCCGCCCCGGTGCTCCTCGGTCTTCAGCGCGAGCTTCGGCAGCGTCAACATCTTGAGCCGGCCGGCGTAGCCGCGACCGTCGACGAACAGGTTGCAGTTCTTCAGTTGATTGTCGATGTTCATGCGGCCTCTCCCGTGATGGCGGCGATGTAGCCGTCATTGATCCTCGCCCGGAACGTCAGGCGCTCCGCGGGGAGCGCCGGATGGTAGTCGATCGTCCAGGTGGCGTTGCCCATCGATATCTGCGACTTCGTGTTGTACCCCCCGGCCGGCTCGCAGTCGCCGCCGAGGATCGCGCCGAGCCCGACGAGTTCCGCGAGGTAATCGTTCACGCCGCCGGCCACGTCGTCGAGATAGGTCGAGGTGATGTTCCTCGAGACGGCCCACAGGTGGGATCGCACCAGCGCCTCGCGGATCTGATCCGCGATCCGGACCGCGGAGATGAACGCGAACTCGCCGGCCTCGTCCTCCGGCGCGCAGCCGCGGTCGCCCCACAGCCGATACGCGCCGCCGGCGTAGACGATAGTGGCGATCTCGTCGGCGTTGAGCAGGTTGGCGTCGCTCCGCGGGTCGGTGATGGAGAACCCGACCGGGCGCGCGGCGCCGACGATCCCGCGGACCACCGCGTTGGTCGGGGAGTGCCACCAGCCCCGGGCCGCGTCGGCGTCGGACGCGGCGATCGCCGCGGCGGCGTAGGCCGAGCCGGGGCGGTTCACGATGGAGCCGTCCGCCAGCGCCACCTTGACGCCCGGATCGACGAAGTAGACCCGGCGGGACTCCATATGGCCGCGGGCCGCGATGGCCGCGGCGTTGGTCGTGCCCGGCCCCTCGACGATCGCGAGACCCAGCAGCCTGTCCGCCGCCGCGCCGAGCGCCTGGCCCACCGCCGCGGCGTGGGACTTGCCCGGGGCGATCAGGATTTTCGGGCGGACCCGGACGACCGCGTCGGCGGAGTGCAGCGCCTGGACGCCGCTGCGCGATCCGTCGGCCGCCACCGCGCCGACGATGTCGGCGTCGCTCACGCCCGTGTCCAGGTAATACGAGTAGCTGATTTTCACGCTGTCCGTGCCGTCGGCGGCCAACGCGCCATCAGCGAGCAGCGTGATCGCGCCGGCGTCGGCGTCGACCGTGTAATCGGTGCCCGCGGTGTACGTCGTGTTCCCGTCCGCGCTCTTGACCAGGACATTGAGGATGTCCTCGCGCGGCAGATCGATGACGGGCCCGACGCGGGTGAAATCCGCCGCGGCCACGTCCGTGCGGTGGGCGGCGTTGCCCGCCGGGTCCGACACGTTGACCGCGACCACCGTCGGCGCGGTGGCGTGATGCCCGAACAGCGCATCGATCGCCTCGGGGATCGTCCCGCCCGAGGAGCCGAACGCCGCGACGCCCTCCGCGCGGGTGCGGATCCGCGTCGGGGTGTCGACGGGCCCCCGCGGCGCCGTGCCGACCAGCCCGATGACGCTCGGCGAGACGCCGGTGACCGGCGTCGGCGATGCCGACGCGGTTTCTTTGAACTCGATGCCGTGCAGGTAAGTGTCCATTCCGCTCTCCTGAGCTAGGTCTTGATGATGAAACGCGCGACGGCGAAGGGCTGCATGTTGGCGTGGGCTCCGCCGCCGCCGACGCCGGCCGTCGCGCCCGAGATGTCATGGGCGTGCGCGCCACCGGTGGCGGTGCTCCCGGAGATGTCGTGGCCGTGCGCCCCGGCGCTGCCAGTGGTCTGCTGCACCGAGTTGTTGCTGCTGCCGCTCAGCACGGGCCGGGACGGTCCGCCCGACTGGTACACATAGGTCGGCGATGTGTGCGTGTGCGCCCCCGCGCTGTCCGCCGCCAGCGTCCCGGCGGCGTGCGCGTGCCCCCCCGCGCTGTCCGCCGCCAGCGTCCCGGCGGCGTGCGTGTGCGCCGGCATTTCGCCGGTCGTGAGCGTGTGCGTCTCGGCGCCGCCCCTGGACCGCGTCGACGACACCCCGACCGGCACCCGGTTCCGGAAATCCGGCAGGTTGAACGTGGTCGCGCCGTCGCCGGCGCCGTACGCGACACCGATCGCGGCGTAAAGGCCGGCGTGGGCGGCGCGGCTCACCGCCGAACCGTCGCACGCCAGCCACCCGGCTGGCACGGCCCGCGCGGCGCTGAGCTTGATGTCGCCGGCGTGAGCCAGTTGCGCCGCGTCCACCGCCGAGATCGTCAGGTTCATCGCCGGCGCCACGGTCACGGCCGCGGGGGATCCCGCCACGCGGACCACGGTCGCCACCACGATGGTCGCGCCGCCGGGCGTGGCGGCCGCCAGCGCCTCGGCGGACGATCCGGCCGCCCAATAGCCGAACAGGAATTCGGCCCCCGCCGTGCCGGTCCGCGCGAATACGCCCACCTCCGAGACCGTGTACTCCGCAGTCGGCGAGATGTCCGCGCGCACCGCGATGTCGCCGCCGGCGGCCGGCACCCCGACCGCCGGCGCCGCGTCGCGCTGGATGCGCAGCGCCGCGCGGGCGTCGTCGTCGTCGCCGTCCGGATTGAGCCCGGACCCGATCGCGACGCGCGTGATCGTCACCGCGTTCAGCCCGGCGTTGCCGGAGTCGGCGATCGCGGCGCGGCCGGCCCGCAGGATGCCGATGACCCGGCTCACGCGCGCGCCTCGAGGAAAACCACGCTGGTCGCGCCGGCGCCCGAGGCCAGATCCAAATTGACGCACAACCCCTGCTCGGAGAGCATCTCCCAATGCACGGACGCCCGCATGACCGCCCCGATCTGCTCGCGCAGGCGCGACAGGCCGGACTGGATCGTCAGCGTGTTGTGGACGGCGATATGGACCGTGAACCGTTCGCCGCCGGGATTCTCGTCCAGATCGTAGACCGCGCCCACATCCCGCAGCGCGCGCTTGACCGCGCCCACCGTGCCCTTGCGTTGGTGGTCGGACCACGCCGCGTCGATGACGGCGCGCTTGATATCGGGCGTCCAGTCCGCGTCCCAGCGGTCCACGGACAGCGCCCAGGCGAGCCACGGCAGCAGCGCCTCCGGACACCGCTCCGGGATCCAGGCGTCGCGCGGCGCCTCCACCGGAAGCGCCTCGGCGCGCGCCGCGAAATGCGCCTCCAGCGCCCGCTCCAGCGGCGTGGCGTTGGGCGGCAGCAGGCTCATGCCGCGGCCACCGTGATTCCGTTCAGGGCGTACGGCGCGTCCGTGTCCGCCGTGGGCCACGGCGCCTGCCCGGCGGCGCACACGACGTCCGCGGCGGGGCTCGTCAGCGTGACGTTGTCGACGCCCTCCACGGCCAGCGCCGCGGTGACCAGGGCCCGGGCGACGGTGGCGCCGAGCCGGTGGGTGCTGAGCGCGTAGTCCGTCACGGCCCGCGTGGCCGCCGCCAGCACGGTGGCGCTGTCCACGCCGCCGCCGACCGCGAGTTCCGCGTCGATCTGGTAAGCCACGATCTCGGCGGCCACGACCCGCACGGTGTCCGTGAGCGGGCGCTGATCGTCCCCGCCGAGCGCCGCCAGCACCGTGGCGATCAGCGGCGCTGGGCGGTGCTGTGCTGGGCCGTGGAGTCCGTCGCGTTCCAGGAGTACTTGAGGACCGAGCTGGTGCGCCAGAGCGCGCTGGCGGGCTCGGCGGTGCCGGCGGTGCCGGTGACCCCCTCCACCGACAAGCAGCTGCGGATCGAATCGCTTCAGCCGCACATGGCCAACCGGCTGATCCTGCTGCACCCCTCTCAACAGACGCTCGTCGAGCAGTTCAAGTTCTACCCGGACGTGGACCACGACGACGGCCCCGACGCGCTTGAGATGCTTTACACGCTGGCCATGCGCCGCTCGCGCTCCAACGCCGCAACCGGGATCCGCTCGGCGCGCCGGCCCGACACGCCGGCGATTCCCTGGGACCGGTACTGATGCGCCCGCGTTTGCAGCACGATCTCGGCGGCCGCGCCACCGACCCATGGTATTGGGGGCTGTGGTCGCGTCTGCCGAATCCGGACGCGGTGCTGCGCAAGATGGGCGCCGACCAGAGCGTCTACGACCAAATTCTCTACGACGCCCACGTGATGGGCGAGATGAGGACGATCCACGCGGCGCTTCTGGAATTCGAGTGGCGCATCGTGCCGGGTGGCGGCGAACCCGCGGCGGCGAACGCGGCGAACCTGGCCACCGAAATCATGGCGCGCCGGCCGGCACCGGAGATGACCTGGCCCGACGTGGCCTGGTCGATGGCCGACGCGTTGTTCCGCGGCATGGCCGTGCACGAGGTGATCTGGATGCGCGCCGCGAATCGCCAATTCGTGCCCGACCGGATCGAGCACCGGTCGAGCCGGCGGTTCGCCTTCGACGGAGACGGCCGGCTGCGGCTGCTCACGAGGCGCAGGCCGTTCGACGGCGAGCCCGTCCCGGAAAAGGTGTTCCTGCTCGGCCGGCACATGCCGACCTACGACAATCCCTACGGAATCGCGGTGTTGTCCGCTTGCTTCTGGCCGTACGTGTTCAAGCACTCCGGGTACAAGTACTTCACCACGTTCTGCGAGCGGTTCGGGTTCCCCTGGCCAGTCGGCAAATACCCTCCGGACGGCGGCTCGATCGACGCCGACGGCATGGTCGAGGCGATGTCGCGCATGGTGATGAACGGCGTCGCCGCCATCCCCAGCGACGCGGAAACAGAGTTCCCGGGCCATTCGGTCCACTCCTCGGGCGCCACGCCCCACGAGCGGTTGACCCAGGCGTGCAACCGCGAGCTGTCCAAGGCGTTGACGTCGCAGACGCTGGCCACCGAGATCGACGGGGAGGGATCGAGGGCCGCCAGCGAAACTCACCATGCCCGCGAGCGCGCCGGGCACCTGTCGCTGCGCCAGATCGTCAGCGGCACATTGAACACGCTGTTCGAGTGGGTGACGGAAATCAACTTCGGTGCCCGCATTGCCCCGCCTGCGATCGAGTACTTCGACGAGGACGAGGCGCGGATGAACTGGGCGAAGCTCTACGAGACCGCCCGGCGCTACGTCCCCATCCCGCTGTCCGACGCCTATAAGAACCTGCGCATCACCCCGCCCACGGACGGCGAACCCGTCCTGCCCGGCTTCGGGGTGCCCGGCCCCCAACGGCTCGGCGGCCCGGGCAACGAGGATCGGCGCGAGTTCGCCGCACCGGGCGCGGGTCCGGATGCCGCACTCGACGAGGCGCTGCAGGCGATGCTCGATGCCGACGAGGGCGCCCTCGTGCGCAGCATCGGCCGCGAGCTGACCCAGCCGATCGTCGATGCCGCCAGGTCGGATCCCGACATGCTGGGCGGCCGGCTCGCCGAACTGTATCCCGATATCGACGCGGGTGAGCTCGATGATCTGCTGGCGCGGGTACTGTTCGTCGCCGAAATCCTGGGCCGCGCAGAAGCGGCGGAGTAGCACCCATGGCCGGGCCGACCGCGGTCGACATCCACCATGCCTTCGGCCTGAAGCCGGAAGACGCCCTCAAGTATCTGCGCGGCAAGGGACTGCGGTCCGCCGCCGCCGATCACTGGAACTGGTGGGACACTTTCGAGGACGCCAACGACCGGGCGTTCGTCGTCTCGAAGCTGACCCGGCACCGCCTGCTATCCCAGACCCGCCAGATCGTCGCGAACGTTCTTGAGGAGGGCGGCACGCTCCAGGTCGCGGCCGGCGAACTGGAGAACGCCTACCGCAAGGCGGGGTGGTGGGGCACGCAAACGATCGTCGATCAGACGGGCGGCGCGGAAGTGGTGCGGCTCGGCTCGATGCACCGCATCAAGACGATCCTGCGCACCAACATGCAGACGGCCTACGCCGCGGGCCGCTGGCACCGTCAGCGTGAGACGATCGAGGCGCGACCGTACTGGCAGTACATCGCCATCGACGACGGCAGCACACGGCAGAGTCACCGCCGGCTGAACGGCCTCGTGTTCCGCGCGGACGATCCGATCTGGGAGAAGATATACCCGCCCAACGGCTTCAACTGCCGCTGCCGGGTCCGCGCCTTGACCGATCGCGAGGTGCGCCGGCTCGGGCTGAAGGTGATCGAATCGCCCAAGATCCGGTCGGTCACCGACCGGATCGGCTTGGACAAGCGCACGGGAGAGGACATCAGGCGGCCCGGCGCGCGCATCTCATGGGCCGATCCGGCCACCGGGGAGAATCGATCGTTCCGGCCGGATCCCGGTTGGTCGTACAATCCCGGCCGGGGCTCCTTGGCTTGGTCGCCGCCCCAGGCCGGCGCGAAGGCGGTGCCGGGACTGCGCACTTGGATCGATGAGGGGCGGCCGCCAGCGGCCGATCTGCCACGGGCCGACCCGCCTCCGCTGTTGCCGCGGGCGAAAACACAGCACGAAGCTCTGGTCACGCTGGAGTCCGCGCTCGGCATTGATGACGCCAACCCACGCCGCAGGATACGCACGCCGGTCGGCGAGGATGTCCTCCTGCGGCAGGGAAGGCTCGATCACGTCGTCCAGAAATTCGGCGATCACCGCGAGCGCTACGCCAATCGCATCATCCCGACGTTGGTCGAACCAGACGAGGTCTGGCGAACCGAGTACGACGATGGGACCTTCCGCAAGAGATACATCAAGGTTTTTTCGGGCCGGGGGCGGCACGCTTTGTCCGTGGTCACCGACATGGATGCCACTGTGCTTTACAACTTCATCGCGCCAATGGACAACAACGCGATCAACAAACAGCGCAAGGGCGCGCTGCTGTACCCGACAGACTGATGGGGAGATGAGAGGTCGGGAGGCCACGCATCGGGGAGCGCCCTCCCATGCCGCGAAACTGAAGGTCCCCGAACCAGTTCCGCGACACTTTCGAGAGCATTCTAAGTGAACGTAACGCTCGAATACAACGACCGGGAAGTGCTCGACGCTCTCAACCGCATGCGCGAGGCCGGCGCGGACATGACGCCCGCCATGCGCGATATCGCCGCCGCCATGGAGAGCGCCGCTCAGGCCGCCTTCCAGCATCAGCGCTCGCCGGACGGGGAGAAGTGGCCGGACCTGTCCGAGCACACCAAGGCGCGCCGGCGCAAGCGGCGCAAGTGGCCGGGCCAGATACTGCACGTCTCCGGGCGGCTGGCGGCGAGTATCTCCAGCAGCTACGACGCGGACAGCGCCATCGCCGGTACCAACCTCATCTACGCGTCCACCATGCACTTCGGCGCGGCGCGCGGGAAGTTTGGCGCTACCCGCAGCGGCCAGCCTATCCTGTTCGGCGACATCCCGGCGCGGGGTTTCGTCGGCTTCTCCGACGATCTGGCGGACGAGATTTTGAACACGCTCGCCTGGCACCTGAACACCGCCATATCAGGGCGCTGATCGTGCCGCTACCCGATTTTTCGGGGAATTAAACCGGAATTTTTCGACGATTTTCCGCTCTTTTCCACGGGATTTATTTCAACTTAAACGTGAAATGGGGATTTTGTTGCGTTCACCCCTAAGCGGATGGCCGACATCCGGCTGAACACGGCCACTAACCGGCTGGTCCGCGGCTGAAAGCCTTGCCATGACAAGGACTTATGGCCGCCTTCCGGCCATTACGGCAATTTCCCGCGCTCATTCTTTCGCCACAATTCCCTTCGCATTCACGCACTTGCTCGCGTCTCCCGACGTTTCAACTCAAACGGCGCCCTACATATCCGGCGTGCCGGCGGCGGCGCCGTTGGTGTCCACGGTGAGCGTGACGCCACCCGGCGCCGCGTCGTCGTCGGTGACGGTGACGGTCACGGGGTCCGCGGTCTCGGAGGCGTAGTCGGTACCTGAGGCGCTGACCGTGTGGGCGATGTCCACAGTGCGCCGGTCGCCGGGGTTGTCCGCGTCGTCGGCGACCGCGGTAACGGTGACGGTCTTGGCCGTGCTCCAGTCGTCCTCGTCAAACGTCAGGACGGCCGGGGCCACCGTGGCCACGTCGGTGTCGTCGCTCTCGAGGTTGACCGTCACCGTGCCGGTGGGCTCACTGTCGAGGACCACCGTGTAGGTGGCCTGGTTCTCCGTGGCGCTCGTCGTCGCCGGGTCGTCGGCCTCGGCCACGGTCACGCCGCCCACCGCCGCCGACACCGTGATGCCGCGGGTGTCGTCGTCCTCGATGGTGAGCGTCACCGCGGCCGGGGCCGTCACGCCGTTGCCGCCGGCGGCCGTGGCCGAGACGGTCACGGTCTTGTCCGGCGCATCCACCGCATTGTCCACCGCCGTGATGGTCACCATCCCCGTGCTGGTGGTCGCCCCCGCCGCAATCGTCAGCGCCTTGTTCGCCGTCACCGTGTAGTCCGCCGCCACGGTACCCGTCCCCGGCGCCACCGTCACCGTCACCGGCGCACTCACGGGGCCGCTCAAGGTGGCCGTCACCGTGCTGCGGTTACCGGTCCCGCTCTCGTCGATGCTGGCCGGGGTCAGCACCAGGGCGGCCGTGGGCGCTCGACATGCGCAGACTGAAGGTGGCGGGGTCGCCCTCGGCGGCGGTGGCGTCGCCGATGGACAGGACCGGCAGGTCATTGTCCACGATGGTGCCCGTGCCCAGAATCGCTACCGGGCTGCCCGACAACGCGGCGTTGGTGGGCGAGGACAGGCGCAGCACCACGGTCTCGTCGGGCTCGTCGGCGGTGTCGCCAGTGACGGTGACGGCGATGGTACTGGAAGTCTCTCCGGGGGCGAAGGTCAGGGTGCCGGCTTCGATTGCCGTGTAGTCATTGGGGCCAGCGGTGCCGGTGAGCCCGTCATCGTAGTTGACGGTGACGGTCTTGCCGCTGGCCGGCGCGAGGCTGACGGTGAAGGTCAGCGTGGCGGTCGTGGTGTCGCCCTCGGTGACCGAGGGGCTGTCGATGGACAGCACCGGCGCGCCGTCGTCGTCGGCGACGGTGACGGTCACGGGGGACGCGGTCACCGCCGCGTAGTCCGTGCCACTGGCGCTGATCGTGTGGGCAATGTCCACCGTGCGGCGGTCGTTGGCGTTGTCCGCGTCGTCGGCCACGGCAGTGACGGTCACCCCCTGCGCCGTGTTCCAGTTGCCGGTGGTAAAGGTCAGGCGTGCCGGGGCCACGGTGGCTATGTCCGTATCCTCGCTCTCGAGGTTGACGGTGACCGTGCCGGTGGGCTGGCTGTCCAGCGCCACCGTGTAGGTGTCCTGGTTCTCCGTGGCGCCCGCCGTCTGCGTGTCGTCAACCTCGTCCAGGGTCAGTGTCCCGGGCGTGACCGTGACGCCGCGCTCGTCGTCGTCGGTGATGGTGAGGGTCTGGCTGGCCGGGTCCGCCACCCCGTTGCCACCTGTGGCGGTGGCCGAGACCGTCACGGTCTTGTCCGCGGCGTCCACGTCGTTGTCGACGGCGGTGACGGTCACCGCGCCGGTGCTGGCCAGGGACCCCGCGGCGATGGTCAGGGTCGCGCCGGCCAGCGTGAAGTCGGCCGCCACCGCCGGACTCACCGGCGTGGCCGAGACCGTCAGCGTCACCGCCTGACTTGAGGCGCCGGACAGGGTGGCGGTGACGGTGCTCTCGTTGTCGTCGCCGCTCTCGTCGATCGAGGCCGGGGTCAGCGCCAGGGTGGCGGTGGGGGTGGCCTCGTCGTCGGTGATGGTGCCGGAGGCCGTGCCGGCGCCCGCCACCGTCGAGACGGTGGCGTTGGTAGGCGCGCCTAGCGTTACCGTGACGGTCTCGTTGGGTTCGTCGATCACGTCGCCCCTGACGGGAATGACGATGCTGGCGGTGGTGTCGCCCGGCGCGACCGTGACCGAAAGCGTATCCGGTGCGGTGTAGTCGGCGCCGGAGGTGGCTGTGCCGGTGAGCGTGAACGGTACGGTGACGACCTTGCCGCTGACAGCCGAGAGGGTCACCGTGAAGATCATGTCGGTGGTTGTTTCCGGGTCGTTGCCCTCGGTCACCTTGTCCGCATCCGCCACCGACACCGTGGGCGCGTCGTCGTCAACGAGAAACAGTTGTCCGGGCCTCACCGTGGCTCCCCGAAGCGCCGTGTCAAAGCTGATAGTCTCCATGTCCGCCTCGTCTATCGCGTCGTCGACCGGCATCATCGTGACGTTCACGAAACCGGCGGCTTCCTCCGCCTTGATGGTGACAGTCGTCGTTCCAGTTATCCCGAGTGAAAACCACGCTGGTCTTGTCAAGCGTTATCGCTGCATTTGCGCGAACCGACAAGTTGACCGTAACGTCAGCAAGCGGCTGCCTGTCGAGCTTGAGCGTATAGGAATGCTTGTGTTCTTCGAAATTCTCCGACGATGGATCGTCGGTCTCGGATATCCCAATGGCGCTGGTAGATGCGACCGGAAAGGGTGGGTCGTTTTCGAGAATACGCACTCTGACGCTGTCTACATACTTCTTCGTGAATTCGTTCTGGATAAGCACATCGTCATTATTCGCCGAAAATTCAATGTCGAATTCTTCCGCGTGCTCCGCGATAGTGTCGTCGACGATATCCGCTATCTTGGGGGTCGCCGGCCTTCGCCATTGCAGCTTCTGCGAAGCGCCTGTACTTGGGAGCTTCGCGTCGTTCGCATCCGCAGCGTTTATCCCTTCCGGCAAAAAGCTCAATGCCCATGTGAGATCCACATCAGTCGGCCGATCCGCACGAGGGCTTCGGGAGCCGTAGGATGTATAAATGGCAATCACTTGAATTGAGGCATCCGGCACTTCGCCGGTATCTATCCCCTCCGAACCGAAAATCAGCCGGACCTCGCCGTAGACGACATCCGTGACGGTCACGGCAACCGCCTGGCTGCCGGTGGCGCCGTCCTCGTCGGTGGCGCGCACGGTGACTTCGTATTCGTTGTCCTCGTCCACGTCCGCGGGCTGTTCGAAGTTTTGCGCGGCCAGAGCGAGTCGCCCGGTATCGGAGTCGATGGCGAACCGCGCCGCATCGTCGCCCTCGACGGTCCACAAGACATCTCCGGCGGGTAGTCCGCCGACGGAAGGCACGCCCGACGTCCATGCCGCGTTCTCCTCGACCGTGGCGTCCGAGAGCCCGGAGACGGTCAGGCCGGTATCGTCGTCACGGATCGAGACAATGCCGGAGCGGCCGATAACGGCGTCGGCGTAATCCACGTCCGTGATGACTACCCGAAAGCTTTCGGTTTCCTCTTTCACGGTGTCGTCGATCGTGGCGACACGAACGGTCGCGGCCGCGGCGCCGGCGGGAATCTCGACCGTGCCGTCCGTCACGGCGGTGAAGTCTCCGGGTGACGCGGCGCTGCCCGCGACCGTCTTCCAGGTGACTTCGACGGCCTCGTTCACCGGCGACTCCAGACGCACATCGAGCACCGCGCTGTCTCCCTCATCGACCACCGTGTCGTCCAGAAACACCTTGTTGCCGTCTTCGTCGCGAACGGTGACGGTCACAGATCCGCTCATCGAATCCAGGAGGAGATGATCGGGCAGGCCGACCAGCGTCACGGAGAAGGTCTCGTCGTCCTCGAAATCGTCGTCGTCGAGCGTGTCCACGCTGAAAGTCGCGATGGGCTGGCTCGCCGAGGCAGGCTTTGTCAGGGACACGAGTGTGCGCGAATGTCCCCTGTAATCTTCGCCCGCGGTCGCGGTGCCGTCGCTGGTCGTGACATAAACGTCCGTACTGTCCGTCTTGAGCGCGGCCGGGTCGTCCACGAAGATTTCGAAGTCCGCCCGCCGGCCTTCGTAGAGAGAGTTCTTGCCGACTATGCGAAGCCGTCCGACATCGGCGTCGAGGACAGTGAACGTTTTGGGAAACAGATGCGTATCGGTCCCGACGGCGTTAAATTCATTACGACTTCGCACCACGAACGTCTCGTCGCCTTCGAGCCGGTTATCGCTGACGGCGCGCACGTCGAAAGAGACTTCGTACTGACCCACTGCAAATCTGCGAACTGGGGGTATATATGAGTCACCGATGGCCGTGCACAATGTCGAGTCGCTGCCGGGGTTCCCGAGGTGTACGTCGCTATTTGGGCCCACGGTGCGGGTGATGACCGCGTGTCCCGACCCCGTACCTGTCGGTTCCAGACAGAACCGTATATCCGTACTGACCGTGTCGGCCCGGTCGCGCCGCACCCGTACCCGGACGCTTTCTCCCTCACGCACTTCCCGCACTTCGTTGACAATGGAATAGCGCACGCCGTCGTCGTCCACGATCGCGCCGAAGGCCGTCCCCCTCGATATTGCCGCGCCGACCGCACTGGATAACACCATCCGGAAGGTTTCGGTGTTTTCGACATCGTTGTCGTCGAAAACGTCGATTTCGATGCGCTTCGTCGTCTCGCCGGGACTGAACGTCAGGGTACGGGCCGGAAGACGCATGTAATCGTCCCCATCCAGACCGGAGCCGCCGGTCGCGTTGGTTGTGCGCTGCCCGGGCGTATCGGCGTTGTCGCCGTCCGCCGACGCCACACTGACGGTCACTGGCGTTGCCTGCGCGGAGGACAGGGTGACGATGAAGTACGGCCCGTCTGTGCTCCCTTCGATAGTCGGCGGGGCATCGCCGATCGCAAGCGTCGTCGCGTCGTTATCGACAATTGTCGCGGTAGCGTCGAGCATCGGAACAGCGTTCTGCTGTTGGGCGGCAAAACCCGCCCGGACACTGTCCACCGGCAGGTCGGGCGCCGCTTCGCGTTCGAAGAGCAGCACTTCGAAGGTTTCGTCGGGTTCGTCCAGATCGTCGTCGATGGTGGCAAACTCGATGTTAGCGCTGACGCTTCCGGGGGCGATCGTCAAGTCGCCGCTCTGCTTGCCGCGGTAGTCCTCGCCAAAGGTTGCGCCCGCCCGGTCCGGCGAACGGGTCGCCCAACCCAGTTGGACGGGCTTCCCGGAGGCGCGGTCCAGTGCGACCTTGAAGGTCAGTGTCTCGCCTTCGTTCGCCGAGACATCCGCCACCGTGACCGTCGGGCGCGCGTCGTCGTCGCGAATGACGCCGGTGGCTCGCAGCCGGTTGAGGTCCAGATCCACGCCGGCTGGATACGGGGCGTCAAGAGTCACCGAAAAGTCTTCGTCCGGCTCGTCGAGCGAATCCTGCAACGTCTGGATGCGTATGACGCCGCGGGTTTCGCCCGCCGGTATGGTAAGCGCGCCGGAAGCGACGGCGGTGTAGTCCACGTCCGCCGTGGCCTTTTGGCCCGTGCGCGACTCGGTCTTCCAGCGCACCTCGACGTCGCTGGGCGCGGCGAAGCCGAGCGTGACCGGAAACTCCAGCGGCTGCCCCTCGGTTCGCCTGGGGGCGTCGGAGATTGTCAGGGTGGGGCCGTCGTAAATATGGACGATCGTGTTTCTTGGCGAAACCTGCACGTCGTCCCGCAGAGTCGCCGCGACGCCGGTGAGCCTGATGTAGAAATACTCTATCGGACCGTCGGACGCATCGGCAAACGTCTCGACCTCTATCGCCACGCTCGTTTCGCCCGCCGGTATGGTGGCGCTGGCATTGGAGACGGCGGTGTAATCCGAACCCGCGACCGCGGTAAAGGAGAGCGTGCCCCAGGTGAAGGTAACGTCCTCGTCGTACGGCCCGACTTTCTCGCCATCGACCCAGAAGTCAACGTGAACCCGGACGGTTTCGCCTTCGAGCACGGCGACCGCGGCCTGCGAGGGCTCCCTGATCCTGAGCGAATGACGGACACGATCATGATCGTTGTCCGTGATCGTGCCGGTCGCGAAAAGGTTGCGGCCGCCCCCGTCGAGCGTGGCGTTTTCCACCTTGTTGAAGCGCAGCGCGACCGTCTCGCTTTCTTCCGACTCCTGATCTTCCTTGATCTGAACCGTGACGGTCTTGCGCGTTTCCCCTTTCTTGAACGTCAGCGCGCCCGCGGCCAGCGCCGTGTAATCGCTGCCCGACCGCGCGGTTCCCCGCCCGGCGTCCGCATACGCGACGGTGACTTCTTCAGAATGGTGCTGCCGATCGAGTTCGACTTCGAAAGTGAGGGCGCCCGAGTTTTCGGCCGCTCGGGGCGAGGACACCGAGACGACCGGCAGAGGGTCGTTGTCGCGTATGGCGGCCTTGACGTAGACCTCCTTGCCGGGCAAGACCAGATTCCTGGGCTCCCCGATCCTGAAGCATATGAATTCATCGCCCTCGTAATGATCGTCATCGTACGTGTCCAGCAGGTACGTGATTCCCGTTGCGCCCGCTGTCCAGGAAATGGTAACGCTTTCCGGGGCCGGGTAGTCACCGTTGTCGCCGGGGACGGCCGTGGCCGCGCAGTCCCCGCCCTCCGCGACGGTGGAGACAACCACGCTGGGTACGGAGTCTCCGATCGCCACCTTTTCCGACAACGTGAGCGTCAGAGGCAGGCGGGTTCCCTCAACCGCGGAACCGGCCGTCGCGACAAGGGTCCTGCGCGAGCTGACGGGATCGTTCCGTATGTCGAAGGTTTTCGCTCCGCTCGATCCGGACGATATGACATAGCGCTGACCCGGCTGTTCCGGACTCTCGAGTATCTGCAAGGTAATGCCCCCAGCGTGGTTCCCGGCACGGACAAGGGTCGGTATCGACACAACGGATTCTGCGCTCCCCGTGACGCCAACCGTGCGAATACCCTCTTCGTCCGCCTCCAGGAAATTGCCGATGGGGTCGTCGGTGACTCTGAAGCGGACATTGCGAGTGTCGCTGTCGGGCTGGCCCGCGACGGAGAACACAAGCCTCATTGAGGATCCTTCGGTTACTCCGGCTGCGCTGAATGAAACAACCGGGACGGCCCGGAAGGGCGAGGAGACTGCGAGGAGCGGGAGTTCTAGCGATGAGGTGGAAGCAGGCGCGAGCTGGAAGCAGGCACACGGAATCCAGTCGCCTCCCTACAGCGACGGGTCCCAGTGCCGCTTCGTTCAGCCCGGTCGGACTGACAGCGCACTCATATTCGCAGGCCGATGCGCCCAAGATGTTCGCCCGTTGTTACCGCGATAATACAAGCTTATGCACCTGACTTGCACACGAAAACACGGAAATCGTGGCGTTTCCGCTGGAAATCCCCCCTTTCCCGCGATAGGGTCGCGCAAGTCAACAGGAACCTGCCGACATGCGGCGCCAGGGTGTCGAAGTCGAAGCCGGGAGATGCGCCTCCCGGCAGGAACCCCTCAGCGCGGCCGCCGTTCGCGCAACTCCCGGTCGAGGCTGCACGAGGCCAGAAACCGCATCATCGGCCCCGCGTCGGCGGTGTCGTAAAACCCGATCATCTTCCTGTTGAACTCCAACTGCCGTTTCGCTGGCACGCAAATGGCGTCGAACCCCTCCGACAGGAGCATGCCGTTCATGAGCAACCGTCCAGTGCGTTTGTTGCCGTCCCAAAAAAATTGATCCCGGGCCACCGCGAGATACGCGCACATGGCCCGCGAGAACGGGCACGGAATCCGGCCGATGTCGTTCATCGCGGCGTCGAACCGCTCCGCCAACCCGTCCGCCGGAGGGGGACGGCGGTCCGTCCCGGCGATGGACACGTCCCCCGTCCTGAAACAGCCCCACTCCAATGCTTCGTTGCGGGCCACCAGCGCGTTCAGCGCGCACGCCGTTTCCGCGTCGGGCTCGAACCGCCCCTCGGACGCAAGGCGCAGGAGCTTCTCCCACGAGGCCGCCTGGTTCAACACTTGCTCGGCGTCCTCGACGCGATGCCCTCCGACCGTGGTGCCGTCGATCAGGGTTTGCACCTCGGGAAACGTCATCGGGTTTCCTTCGAGCGCCACGGTGTCGTGCACGATGCCGGCCAGCGCCTTCCGCGCCCGGAACAGGGCCCGCGCCGGGTTCGCGGGCGCCGACGGGGCGAACGCCATGTCCGGAAACCGGAACCCGCCGACCGTGCGCCATGACGATTCGATGCCCGTCATCTCCCCCATCCCGCGTCCATCGGGCGCGCATTGTACCGTTTTGCCGAAAAGCATGTCGCAGCCTGATATGGCGGCGAGTCTGTTCGACGACCGCGAGAAGACGGAAGAGACATCGGAATGGCTCGACGAAAAGTTCAACGGAGACTTGTTGCCGTTGTCGGCGAACATTTTCGGATCGTTGCCGAATCGAGTCTACGGCGTATTGGGTGACATCCTCAGACGTGCCCCAAGTGGTCAACTGTTTCTCGGCTGGGAAGAGAAGTGGGACAATCTGGACTTTGCTCACATCCCCGTCGGGGTCCTGAGTCAGGCTTACGAACTCTATTTGAGGAAACATGCGCGCGCCAGGCAGAGGCGCGAAGGCGGCTACTTTACGCCCAAACCGATTGCGGAGTTGATGGTTCGAGCGTCCTTCCGTGCGCTGGAACGACAGGGCGCTGGCAAGGCGGCCAAGGTCCTCGACCCGGCGGTCGGAGCCGGCATTTTCCTTCTGACGGCATTTCGAGAGCTGGTCGCTGAGAATTGGCGGGTTGATGGCAAGCGCCCGGAAACCGGCACGCTAAGGCGGATTCTCTACAAGCAGATAGTCGGTTTCGACATTAACGAGGCTGCGTTGCGGTTCGCGGCGCTGGGGTTGTATCTGCTCTCTATCGAGCTGGACCCGAACCCGCAGCCGGTCGACAAGCTGCGGTTCGACATTCTCCGAGGGAGGGTGCTACATCAATTCAAGGGAGTGGAGGAAAAGGAACGCAAAACGCTTGGCAGCCTAGGCCCCAATGTGGGAGACGAGCACAAAGCGCAATACGACCTCGTCGTCGGCAACCCCCCTTGGGCAAGCGGGACCAAGCTGCCGGAATGGAGTCGTGTCTGTGAATTGATTGCAAGTATCGCGAAGGAAAGGGGAATCGCAAACAAATCGCCTCCTCTACCGAACAAAGTGCTCGATTTGCCTTTTGTGTGGCGGGCAATGGAGTGGGCGAAGCCGGGTGGCCAGATTGTGTTTGCGCTGCACGCGCGCTTGCTCTTTCAGCAAGGTGACGGGATGCCGACCGCGCGCCAAGATTTGTTCGAAGCATTGGACGTCACATCGGTCGTGAATGGCGCCGATCTAAGGCAAACGAACGTATGGCCGCAGATTTCCGCACCCTTCTGCATATTGTTCGCGACGAACAGAAAGCCCGGGGTTGAGGCTGGCTTTCGGTTTATTAGTCCGCACTTTGAGAGCCAACTGAACAGAGCTGGAATCATGCGGATAGACGCGATTAACGCTGACGTGGTGTCTTGCCGGCAGCTTCTCGATACGCCAGAGATCCTGAAGATACTGTTTCGGGGAACCAGGGCCGACCTCGGGATCGTGGAGCGGATTCGCGCGCAAGGCCATCCGACGCTGGCCGAGTTTTGGCGGGAGAGGGTTGGAATTGGCGACCGGGGACGTTTGCGTGGCAGTGGTAATGGCTATCAAACGCTTAAAAAAAGTAGTCGGGTGCGTAAGCACGGCGACGGCGAGCCTGGGGTAGCAGCGAGCTATCTGCAAGGGCAGCGGGAAGTCACGGTGGGACCGTTGACCGACATCATCATTAAACCCGAGTTGCTAGGTGTCTTTTCGCATGATCGCATTCACGACCCCAGGTCCGCAGAGCTATTCATCGGACCGCTTGTAGTTGTGCACCAATCGCCGCCGGCCACCACGGGGCGGATTGGTGTCGCGATCTCGGACGAAAACATCGTATTCAATGAATCATTCTATGGGTACAGCCCCTGTGGCCATTCCGATGCAAGGTTGTTGGTTCGGTATCTTGCACTCGTTCTGGGGAGCAAGCTGGCGGTCTGGTTTGCACTGGTGACCAGTGGAAAATTCGGTTTCGAACGAGATGTAATCGAGAAGGCGGCGCTTGACCGGATGCCACTGCCCGACTTTGACAAGCTCACGGAAGATCAGCGTGGAGAGGTCGATGGACTGATTGAAGACCTGCGGTCGGGGGCAAAATCATGGGAGGACATCGATGAATGGGTAACGCGCTTGTATGGGCTTGGCCGAAGAGATTTGCAGGTCGTTTTCGATACGCTCGAATTCGGTTTGCCATATGCGAAGAACAAAAGAGACAGTCAGACAGCACCCAGTGTAGACATGAAGGAGGAGTTTTGCAGCGTTCTTCGAGATGAACTCAGGGCTCTCCAAAAGTCGGGGCGTATAGCCTGAGGCTGTAAACGGTGAGGGAAGCGGTCAGGCTGTGCAAGGTCTGGCTATTCAGAAGTCGTTGTGGCATAAAGGGGGTCATGGTGATCTCGGTGTTTTCCCGTGGCCGGTTGAAGTTGCGCGATGTGTGGGTGCGCCCGGTGCGCGGCGTGGCGGAGCGGCGGCGTTGGGACGCGCTGATGAGGGAGTTTCACTATTTGCCGTACAAGGGATTGTTCGGTCAGTCGCTGCGTCACGTGGCGGTATGCGGCGGGAGCTGGGTTGCGCTGCTGGGCTGGACGGCGGGCGCGTTCAAGGTCGGGGTTCGGGACGAGTGGCTGGGTTGGCCGCCGGAGCGGCAGTTTCGGCGGCTGAAGCTGATCGCGAACAACAGCCGTTTCGCGTTGCTGGTGGGCAAGGGGGAGGTACGCAACCTGGCCTCTCGGGTGCTGGGTCTGAGTCTGCGCCGGCTGTCGGGGGACATGCGCGCGATGCACGGTTTCCCGGTGCTGTTGGCGGAGACGTTCGTGGACCCGTCGCGGTTTTCGGGGGTTTGCTACCGGGCGTCGAACTGGCGGATGCTGGGCCTGACGCGCGGTTATTCGCGGGTGTACGGCAGCCCGGCGCGGTGGCGCGAGCACGGCCAGCCCAAGGAGGTTTACGTGTACGAGCTTGAAGCCGGCGCCCGCGAGGCGCTACGCGATGGGCGCGAGCCCGTGGAGGTGCGCGAGGCGCCGATGCCGGCGGGGCAATTGCGCAGTCTTCACGACTTTCTCGGGGAGATGGAGGATTTTCGCAAACGGCGCGGGCAGCGCTACAGCTTGGCGAGCTACCTGACGATCATGATCGCGGCGCGCCTGGCCGGGTATCGCGGCGTGAGCGCGTTCGGGGAGTTCGCCGCCCGGCTCGACGAGGCGCAGCGCCGTGCGGTGGGCGGGTTCTTCAGCCCGACGCGCCAGTGCTACACAGTGCCCGCTGCCTCGACCTTCCATTACATCCTCTCGAAGCTGCCGCCGGACACTCTGGATCGGGCGCTGCGCGCCTGGAGCGCCCAGCATGCCGGGCTTGCGCCGGTGGCCATGGACGGCAAGGACGTGCGCGGCGCCTCCAGGCGGACCGAGGGCGAACGCCAGATGATGGTGGCCGCGGTGGAGCACGGCAGCGGCCTGGTGCTCGGGCAGGTGCGCATCGGCGCCAAAAGCAACGAGATCCCGGCGGTGCGCGAACTGGCGCGGCAACTGGACCTCGCCGGGCGCGTCGTCACGCTCGACGCCATCCACGCCCAACACGACACGGCGCGCTGCTTGGTGGAGGAGTGCAAGGCCGACTACGCGATCACCGCCGTGAAGGGCAACCAGCCGAGCATTCGCGAGGACCTGGCGGACATCGACTGGAGCCAGGCGCGCTGGAGCGCCGAGGCGCTGCACAAGGCCCATGGGCGGCTGGAGACCCGCCGCTGCGCGGCCTTCGACCTCACGCCCGCCAAGTGGGACGGGCGGTGCGATCTGCCCGCACGCCGTCAGGCGCTGCGCGTGCAGCGCGAGCGCGTCGTGGTCAAGACCGGGGAAAGCACCCGCGAGATCGCCTACGGGCTCACCTCGCTCGGCGTCGAGGAGGCCGGACCCGACGAACTGTTGAACATCGTGCGCCGCCACTGGGAAGTGGAGAACCGGGTTCACTACGTGCGCGACTTCAGCTACGACGAGGACCGCTGCCGCGCCGCGGCCGGGCATCTGCCGCAAAACCTGGCGGCGCTCAGCAACGCCGCGATCTCCATCGTGCGCGCGATCGGCCACTTCGACTACATCCCCCAGGCAAACCGCCACTACGCCGCACGCCCGCAGGATGCGCTCGACGCCATCCTGACCCCCGCGCCGCCCTGACCGGGCACCCCGCGGACCCCCGACGGCGCACCGCCCGGCCGCGCCGCGGCATCCCCGTGCGCGCCGCGCCTACTCAGCGCCCAGGCACCAACCCATACCCCCGAGCAAACCCGCTCAACGCCTCCCCACCGCCCTGGACCGACCGGCGACCCCTCCGCTACAGCCACACATCCCCGTCGGACCCATCGCTCAGCCTCACCGGAACCAACCGGACCGGGACTTTTGGATAGGCCTGGAGATGAACTGAAGCCTTGGTGCAAGCGGTTCGGTTCGACACTTGCGGTGGATCAGATTCCGCTGCTAGCGATTTCTCCGTGGCAAGTGGTCCGTGTGCGGACGGCGACACGTAGCAGGACGGGCAAAGTTCCGGCGAGCGACTGGGCAGGTCTCTTGAGGGTTGCTGACGAAACGGTCGCATCGGAGATCCTTTTTCGGGACGGAACGGACGGACTTCTGATAGGGCTGCTTGCTAAGCGGCGCTATTGGAGCAAGACCAAGGCACGGCTACTGGCACAGCGCATAATCTGGTCGCACATCGAGTTGCTGAAAGGGCATGCTGACGCATGAGACGTCCGGCAATTCGGCCTCGACCGGACCAGGTCGCGGAGCTGACGAGAGGTGTTCGCTTGCCCCTGCCAGCAGTTGCAGAGGTGCATCTCGAAGTATTAGCAGAGGGTTTGCGACAGGCATTCGATGAGCTTCGCGCAGATCAGCCGGTCATAGTGGCATCAGGTGACGAGAACGAGGTGACTGCCTTGATGGAGGCGCGCCTAAACATGTTGACGGAGGTTGGAGAACGGCAGCGCTTGGCTGTTGTAGCGCACATTCTTTCACCGAACCACCCGGCTATTGAGTCGGATTATTCGGTTGGTTAATCGACTGGTACGGTGGTGGTGGCGGCCGAGGCGGCCCCGAGTGTGGCGGCCGCGGGCCGACGCGGTGCGCGCCGGGGCGGTGCTTCTGCCGGGGGCGATGCGTTGGGTGCGCCGCCGGGTGCGGCTTGTGCATCGTTCGCTGGCGGCGGTGCGGGGGCTGTTCCCGTATGCGGCACGACGCGCCAACGCGGATTGCTTGACCATGAATCGAATTTAACGTGTAAGCCCAAAGCGGTAATGTCCCCTTTCTCCAATTCTAAAATGTCCCCTTTTGATCGGAGGGGATGCGTTGGAAAAGAGCAACGGAGCGGGGACGATGAGTTACAAGGAAGCGGATCGGGTGGGGCTGATTCGGGCCGTGGTGGAGAAGCGTTTGCGGCAGCGCGAGGCGGCGAAGCGGCTTGGAATTGGTGTTCGCCAGGTCAAGCGCCTGGTACGGCGGTACCGGTCGGACGGTCCGGCGGGCCTGGTGTCGGGCCATCGCGGCAAGCGCCCGAACAACGCCATCGACGCGGGGGTCCGGCGGGAGGTGCTGGACCTGGTGCGGGAGCGCTATGCGGATTTCGGCCCGACATTGGCGTGCGAGAAGCTGGTGGAGGAGCACGGTTGGCGGGTGTCGGCGGAGACCTTGCGCCAGTGGATGATGGCCGAGGGGTTGTGGCGTTCGAAGGCGCGGCGCGCGGTGCGGGTGCACCCGAGGCGGCCGCGTCGCGCGTGCGTGGGGGACCTGGTTCAGATCGACGGTTCGCCGCACGACTGGTTCGAGGGTCGGGGTCCGGCGTGCACGTTGATCGTGTACGTGGACGACGCGACGACGCGATTGCTGGCGACGGGGTTTTTTCCGTCGGAGACGACCGAGGCGTACATGAGCACGACGCGGGCGCATCTGGCGGCGTGCGGGCGGCCGGTGGCGTATTACTCGGACCGTTACGGTGTGTTCCGGGTCAACAAGAAGGACAAGGAGGCGGAGTTGACGCAGTTCGGGCGGGCGCTCAAGACGCTGGACATCGCCTCGGTCCACGCCGGCAGCCCCCAGGCGAAGGGGCGCGTGGAGCGGGCCAACCGGACGCTTCAGGACCGGCTGGTGAAGGAGATGCGGTTGCGCGGGATCGACGGCCTGGAGGCCGGCAACGCGTACCTGCCGACGTTCATGTCGGACTTCAACCGGCGTTTCGCGGTGGCGCCGCGGGACCCGGCGGACGCCCACCGGGAGGTGCTGCACGGCGCCCGGGAGTTGGACCAGATTTTCAGCGAGCACCATGTGCGCAAGCTGACGAAGGATCTGACGATCCGGTTCCGCAACCGCGAGTACCGGGTGACGGGACACGGCAAGGGGTACCGACTGCGCGGCGCGGCGGTCACGGTGTGCCAAGCGTTCGACGGCTCGGTGACGGTGCTGCGCGACGGCCGGGAGTTGCCCGTCCGGTTGATCGGGGAAGGCGAGGCGGCGGCGGTGGAGGACGAGAAAACGGTGGTGCGGCGCGTGGACCGGATCAAGGCGGAACAGCGGTCGCGCCCGGCCTACAAGCCGACCCCGGACCATCCTTGGCGGCGGTCGTGGAAGCCGGACGCGGGCGGGGCCGCCGCAGGATGAAGCCCGCGCGCATCGGCCTTGGGCTTCGGTCGCTCCGCTCCCTGCGCCCAAGGCCGATGCTAAACCGCCACAAGTGTATGGCGCGCGCCGACCAAAGGGGACATTTTAGAATTGGAGAAAAGGGGACATTTCTGCTTTGCGTTTACAGAATCGAATTTAACGTTTTACACAACGGGAAATCGGGCTAGACTTCTGTACTGATTGTCTGGCAACAAGGGAGACGAGGCAGATGAAAAGAACAATCTACGCCCTGATGGTGGCGGCGCTGGCGCTTGTGGGTTCCCATGGGGCGTTGGCCCAGGACATGACATTCTTCATTACCAGTGTCGGGCTAGGTAACGGCGGCGACCTCGGTGGCCTGGCAGGCGCGGATGCCCACTGTCAGGCACTGGCGGAATCCGCCGGCGCGGGCGACAAGACCTGGCGCGCCTACCTGGGCACGGAGACCGAAGGCGGCCGCGGCACCGATGCCCGCAGCCGTATCGGCGAGGGCCCCTGGCACAACGCCAACGGTGACCTGATTGCCGAGGACCTGGACCAGCTCCATGTCAGCCCCAACATGTTCGCGAGCACCGGGCTTGATGAGAACGGCAACCGCGTCAACGCGCGAGGCGATCAGCCGAACAAGCACGATATCCTCACCGGCTCCATGGCCGACGGGACGGCCTATTTCCCGGACGACGCCGACCACACCTGCAACAACTGGACCAGCAGCGGCGAAGGCAGCGCCCAGGTGGGGCATCACGACCGCCACGGCGGCGGCAACACGTCATGGAATTCGGCGCATGCCTCCAGGAGCTGCTCCCAGGAGGATCTCCAGGCGACCGGCGGCGACGGGCTGTTCTACTGTTTTGCCGTCACTATTACGCCCTGACCGGATCGAATACGCTCTAACCGACATAACTACCTAGTTATCAATCGGTTATATCACTATCCAGGCGTCGAGAGCCGACGCCGGTGCTTTCCTGTCGACACCAATCGTATTTGATGTGTTGACTTTACAGTTGACAATACCGGGCGATTCGGTATGCTCTTGGCATGCAAACGCCCACAGGAAAACGCACCGCGAGGGTCCGCCTGACGCTGACCAAACGCAGCGTGGACGGTCTTGAACCGACCACCAAACCGTGGATCGCCTGGGACAACAAGCTCACCGGCTTCGGCGTCCGGGTCCAGCCTTCGGGCACCAAGTCGTTCCTGGTCAACTACCGGGCCAACGGCGGCGGGCGCCGGGCAGCCAACAAGCGTGTCGTGATCGGACGCTTCGGGCGCATCACGCCGGATCAGGCGCGCAGAAAAGCCCAGGAACTGCTCGGCCGTGTGGCGGCCGGGGACGACCCGGCGGCGGAGCGCGCAAGGGCGCGGGGTCTGCCGACGCTGCAGGCGGCGTTCGAGGAGTACCTGGAGGCCAATCCGAGCCGCGCGCCGGTGACCGTGAAGATATATCGGCAGAACCTGAGGGCTTATCTGTCCGACTGGGTGAACCGGCCCCTGGATGGCATTTCGCGCAAGGACGTGGAGGCGCGTTTCAATCGCCTCACCGAGCAGCGCGGCTGGTCCTCTGCCAACCAGACGATGTCCATGCTTCGCTCGATATACCGGCGCCCGTGCGTGGATCACGAAGGGTTGCAAAACCCGGTGGAGCTGTGGCTGGCCGGGGGCGGGAAATTCCACCGCAAACGAAGACGTCGAATCTCCGCGCCCGGGGAGGTGTTGCCACGCTGGCGCAGCGGTATCGAGGCGGTGAGGATGCCTGCGGTGGCGCGGGACGTCCTCTGGGTCGGGGTCTACACCGGGATGCGCCTGGGGGAGATCACGTCGTTGCGGTGGGAGCGGGTGGATCTGAAGCGCCGCATCCTGCGGGTGGACGAGACCAAGACCGGAGAAGTGCTGGAGTTGCCGATCACGCGCCAGCTGGCCCGGATTTTCGAGCGCCGGTTCGCGGATTGCGCCGACGCGCAAAGTCCGTCGTCCGGATGGGTGTTTCCCTCCCGAACGAGCCAGTCCGGGCATGTGCTGGACGTGCAGCGTTTTCATGCCGGGATCGGACGGGCGGGCGGCACGAAGTTCTGGTTCCACGGTCTGCGCAACAGTTTCATATCCGTGGCCGAGCGGGAATTGCTGCTGCCGCGCTCGCTGACCAAGCGGCTTGTGAACCACGCCCGCTCCGATGACGTCACGGAGGGATATGCGGCCGACTGGACGGTCGAGCAACTTCGCGAGCCCGCACAGCGGATCGCGGACCGGATTGACGATTTGATGAAATGTTGAACTCAACATTTCATCAAATGCACTGAGCCGCGTACCGCGGGCGGGGCGTCGTGCCCGCCGGACGCACATCGCGATTGTCCTGCCTCTGTAGTATTGGAGCCGTCCCCTGTGCGGCGGCCCCGATGCCGCGCCGGCCGAGCGTTCGTACTTCGCACTCCCGGAGCTGCCCGAGACGAAGCGCGATCGACGTAAGCGCCATGGCGACCCCACCTTCCTTTCGGTGAGCCAATAGGATTGGATGACTCCTTTATATAAGGAGTGTTGTCCAATGCGGAACCATAATCTGGATGCCAATGGTGGGAAGGCCGCTGCAGCGAATGGCGCGAGGCCGGTTGCGAAGAAGCGAAGGAAGCGTCAGCGGTGGAGCGCGGAGGAGAAGATTCGGATCACGCGGGAGAGCTTTGCCTCGAGCGAGTCGGTGACGGCGGTGGCGGCTCGGCACGGGATCACGCGTAACCGGCTGTCGGCCTGGCGCAGCCAGCTACGGCAGGGCAAGCTGGCGGCGTCATCGGCGAAGTCGCCACCTCAGGAGGCCTTCGCCGCGGTGGAGGTGGAGGAACGGCCTTCGGCGGTGATCGAGGGCCGCGGCGTGACGGTACGCCTGGAGGGGGCGATGGACACGGCCGGGATCGCCTCGATCGCCGTGGCGCTGGCGGGGAGCCGCTGATGGTGTCGCCCAACGGTATGCGCATCCTGGTGGCGACCGAGGCGGTGGATTTTCGCAAGGGCCATGACGGGCTGGCCGCGGTGGTGCAGAACGAGCTGGGACTGGACCCGTATTCGGGGGTCGCTTACGTCTTCCGGGCCAAGCGAGCCGACAGGATCAAGGTGCTCTGGTTCGCCGGCACGGGCCTGGTGATGGCGTACAAGCGGCTTGAGCAGGGCCGGTTTGCCTGGCCCGCGGTTCGCGACGGTGTGATCCGGCTCACCCGGGCGCAGTTCGAGGCCCTGTTCGAGGGTCTGGACTGGCGCCGGGCGTGGTCCCCGAGGGTACGGCGACCGCGCGCTGTGGCTTGACGCCGGAGACGGCAATCGAGCCCCTGTATCGGCCCGCTTTGCGGGCCGATATTCGTTTATAACTACATGATTTTATGGTAGTATTTTGTCATGCAGGCCCATCCCCAAACGGTCGATCTCAAGGCGTTGCCCGAAGCCCTTCGGGTGCTGTTCGAACAGCAGAGTGCGACGCTGAAGCGCGAGCAAACGGACAACAAGGAGCTTCGCGCGGAGAACGAACTGCTCCTCGATTCCAACCGCCGCCTGGAACACCTCGTCACCGAGCTGCGCCGGGTAATCTTCGACAAGCGCTCGGAGAAGCGCCCGCTGGACGATCGCCAGTTGGCGTTCGAGGACCTGGAGGGCGCGGTGGCCGAGGTGGAGGAAGCGGTGGCCGCGGCGGGTGGCGCCTCGGCATCGCCCGGGCGCAGGCGCCGTGCCCCTCGGCGCAACCTCGGGCATCTGCCGAAGAACCTTCAGCGGATCGAGCAGGTCATCGAGCCCGATAGCACCCAGTGCCCCTGCGGGTGCGGGGAGATGATCCGCATCGGCGTGGACCGCACCGAGCGGCTGGACATCGTGCCGGCGCAGCTTCGGGTCATCGTCACCGTGCGCCCGAAGTACGCCTGCCGAACCTGCGAGCAAGGGGTCATCCAGGCGGCCGCGCCGGCGCACCTGATCATCGGCGGGCTGCCGACCGAGGGGGCGCTGGCCCAGGTGCTCATTTCCAAGTACGCGGACCATCTGCCGCTGTATCGCTTATGTTGACATCAACATAAGCGATAAGATGTTGCGCACCCGATTATGCTGCGCAGAGGCCGGTCATCGCCGGTTTGCCGGGGGGTTCCTACAATCTGCGCAACATAATATTGCGGTCCATGTCCGCCGTCATGATGCTGGCTCCCACAAACAGGAGACAACATCATGTTCGAAGATCTCTTCGCCCGACCGTCGACGGTCGAGCATTATCGCTGCTCACCATTGATCAATGAACGGCTCGCCTTTCTCGATCACTGTGAGCAACTTGGCATCAAGCCTGCGACATTACGGAAGATTGCCGCTCATCAGTTGAAGCTCGTGCGTCTTCTCGATTTGAAGGACGACGAGGTGAACGCGCGCAGGATCGAAGCCGGATTCCGCCGGTGGCTGCTACCCGGCAGGTGCAGATTACGACCCAAACTCGGGCAGCGATTTCTCAGTTGCTCCAAGCGATGGTTGCGCTTTCTGGGCTGGCTTGAGGAACCTCGTGTCGTCGGTCACGGTCATACGTCGCACGTAACGGCCTTTGCGGCAAGCATGTCCGGCGAACGCGGGTGGTCCGATACGACCATCGATAGCTGTTGCCGAACCGTTGACCGATTTTTCGTCGGACTTGACGAGGCAGGACTCGACCTGGCCTCTGTCGAGATCACAACCATCGATGAGGCGATCACGCGCTATCACGCGCGCGGCTACGCTCGATCCACGATACATCTTTATGCGCAGCAACTGCGTACGTTCTTCCGGTTTGCCGAACAGCAGGGGTGGTGCAGCCCGGGACTGGCCGATGGCATCATGCCGCCGCGACGTCATCCGGGCAAGGCGATTCCGAAAGGATTGAACCGTGATGAGGTGATCCGTCTGCTGGCCAGCACCGAGGGTGACCGTTCCTGCGACATTCGTGCCCGCGCGATCGTGATGCTGCTGATCACATACGGCCTTCGTGCCGGTGAAGTCAGCGGCCTTCGGCTCGATGACCTGGCTTGGGAGCGGGAGATGCTGCGGGTCCGCTGCCCTAAACCGGGACGCACGCTTCTCTACCCGCTCTCACGCGGCGTCGGGCAAGCGATTCTGCGATATCTGCGCGAGGTGCGCCCCGTGCATGCCGAGCGACGGTTGTTCCTAACGCTGAAAGCTCCGATCAAGCCGCTCAGCAGAGGAGTGATCAAGTCCATTGTTTCGATACGTCTTGAACGTCTCGGCATCACGGACAAACGTCGTGGACCTCATGCTCTGCGCCACGCTGCAGCCCAGCATCTGCTCGATCGGGGACTGTCCATGAAGGCTGTGGGCGATTACCTCGGGCATCGAAGTGTCGCGGCCACCGCCGTTTACGCGCAGGTCCAACTGCATGCACTTCGCGAAGTTGCCAACATCGATTTGGAGGGCCTGACATGATTCTGCGCGATGCGATCGATCATTATGTTGTGTGGCGTCGGGCGCATGGCGCCCGGTTTATCACGAGCGCGAGAGCCTTGTACCAATTCTGCAAGAGCGTGCCCGAGCAGGTGCGCTGCGATGCGGTCACGGAGATGGAAGTGCGCCGGTTCCTTGCCGGAAGCGGTCCGCTTACCCGGTGGCGTGCAAACAAGTACGGCGCGTTGGCCGGGTTTTACCGCTACGCGATCAGCCGCGGTTATGCCACACGATCACCTCTTCCACCGCCGGACGAGGAGCCGAAGTCGCCGCCATCGGCACCGCCTTACATTTACTCGCGCGAGGAACTCCAGCGCCTGTTCGGTGCTGTCGAAGTCAGCCGCAAACATGCCATCCGCTTCGATGGAGATACCTTTCGGACGCTGCTCTTCATGCTGTACGGAGCCGGTCTGAGAACCAGCGAGACACTGCACCTTTCCTTGCACGATGTCGACCTCGCAGAAGCCGTCCTCACGGTGCGGAACACAAAGTTCTTCAAGAGCCGCCTCGTTCCCGTGGCGCCGAAGCTTGCCGACGTACTCGAGGCCTATGCTCACCGGCGTGCGGGTCGCCCGCTGCCCGAAGGGATGGATTCGACCTTCCTTGCAAACCGCGACGGAACACCGGTGAGAAAGCACAACGTGGATCATGCATTTGCCCGACTGCTGGAAATTGCCGGGGTAGAGCGGAGGGATGACGGACGGCGCTCTCCATGTCTGCACAGCTTGCGCCACACTGCGGCCGTACACCGCCTGACGTCCTGGTACCGGAACGGATTGGATGTTCAGCGGCTTCTGCCCGTACTGTCGACGTATCTTGGCCACGCCAACCTCGACGGAACAAGCGTATACCTGTCGATGACGCCGGACCTCCTTCACGAAGCGTCGGTACGTTTCAATCGCTACGTCAATGGAGGAGACCATGCGTGATTCAAGTACACTCGGTTCCTGGCTGCGGCGCTTTCTCGCGGATTACATCGTCACCGAGCGCCGCCTCGCCCAAAACACTCAGAAGAGCTATCGCGACAGCTTCAGACTGCTGCTGCCATTCATCAGCGCCAAGGCGCGCAAGCCGGTCGACCGCTTGCATGTCGAAGATATCGGTCCTTCGCGTGTGTTGCAGTTCCTTTCACACCTTGAGGAAGACCGTGGCTGTTCGGTCCGGACGCGTAACCAACGGTTGGCCGCGATCCGATCCTTTGCCCGCTTCGTCGCCAGCCGCGAACCGGCCCATCTCGATTGGTGTGGACAGATTCGCGCGATCGCGACGAAGAAGTCCACACCGCAGCCCATCGCCTGGATGACCAAGGATGAAGTGGAAGCACTCCTCGCGGTTCCCGACCGCCAAAAGCCGCAGGGCCGCGCCGAATATGCAATGCTGCTCTTCCTCTACAACACCGGGGCCCGCGTTTCCGAGGCGACTGGATTGAAAGTGGCCGATCTGGATGTCGACCGCCGTGACGGCCGTCACGCGCTTGTCACGCTGCGCGGCAAGGGAGGCAAGAGCCGTCGATGCCCGCTGTGGCCGCGTACCCGGAACGTCTTGGTCGAACTCGTTCGTAGACGGGAACAGGGAGACGCCGTGTTCATGAGTCGTCATCGGAGGCCCTATACCCGCTTCGGGGTCTACCGGCTTGTTGAGCGATGCGCTGCCCAGGTGCCGTCGTTGTCGGGGCGGGCAATCACGCCGCATGTCCTCCGGCACTCAAGTGCCTGTCATCTGCTGCAGGCAGGTGTCGATCTCAACACCATCCGAGCATGGCTCGGGCATGTCAGCCTCGATACGACCAACATCTACGCCGAAATCGATCTCGAAATGAAGGCCAAAGCGATGACGCTTTGCGATGCGGGAGACCCAGGTCGCGACCGACCCTGGAAAGAGGACAAAGGCGTGATCGCCTTCCTGAACGCGATCTGACGGCAAAACATTATGTTGCGCAGATTGTAGGAACCCCCCGGCAAACCGGCGATGACCGGCCTCTGCGCAGCATAATCGGGTGCGCAACATCTTATCGCCAATCGCAGATCTACGCCCGATCGGGGGTGGAACTGGACCGTTCCACGCTGGCGGGCTGGGTGGGCAAGGCGTCGTTTCACCTCATTCCGGTGGTGGATCGGCTCGCCTGGCACCTGAAGCGGTCCGATCATCTGTTCATGGACGAGACCCGGGCGCCGGTGCTGGACCCGGGCCGGGGCAAGACCAAGACGGGGTACATGTGGGCGCTGGCCCGCGACCGGCGGCCCTGGGCCGGTCCGGATCCGCCCGGCGCGGTGTTCTTCTACGCGCCCGGGCGCGGCGGATGCCACGCCGTGGGCTTTCTCGAGGGATTCGAAGGCAAGCTGCACGTGGACGGTTATGCCGGCTACAACGCGGTGGCGGTGCCCGGCAAGGGGGTGGTCCGCTGTTACTGTTGGAGCCACGCCAGGCGCAAGCTGTGCGAGATCCACGACAGCCACCGCTCCACGATCGCCGCCGAAGGGCTGCGGCGCATCGGCGAGATGTACGCCATCGAGAAGAAGATCCGGGGCGAGCCTCCCGACGTCCGGCTGGCCGTGCGCCAGGCGCGAACCGCGCCGCTGGTCGAGGACTTCGGGGTGTGGCTGCGGAAGCAACGCGCCCGGGTCTCACCCAAGTCGCGCCTGGGCGAGAAGCTGGCCTACATCGCCAACCACTGGGACGGGCTGCGGGTGTTCCTCACCGACGGGCGGGTGGAGATGGACACAAACATCGTGGAAAACGCCATCAGGCCGCTGGCTCTGAATCGCAAGAATGCGCTGTTCGCCGGCCATGACGAAGGCGCCAAGGCCTGGGCCCGCATCGCTTCGTTGGTTGAAACGGCCAAGATGAACGGCGTGAACCCCCACGCCTACCTGAAGGCCACGCTCGAAGCCATTGCCGCCGGTCATCCGGCCTCGGACATCGATGCGCTGATGCCCTGGGCCTTTACACTAGCTTCAAGCTGAAATCCAGGTGGGGGAGTCGCCCCGCTTACCGATCGACTCGATGAACCTGAAATCGGAGTGCGCGACGACGTTCACAAACGCGCCCGGCGTTTCCCGTCACCCGGTCCGGCCGCCTTGCGGCGGTCGTCCATTGGCGCGCCCGCACCAATTGCCCGGTCTGACGACGCAGGAATGGCTGATCGAGCAGCCACGCCGCCCGACAGGGCAGCGCGCCGAGCAACCCCGTGCGGCGGATCCGTTCCAATCGGGGCACTCGCCCCTCCGGGGTGTCAATCGGCGTCGGGTCCACGTCTACCGTGCGCATGATGTTCTCGCGCACCGCCTCGCGCCCGACGGCGGACAGATCGCACCACCGCGCCGTATTCGGGCGCGCGAGACTGTTGACCGGCGGGTCGTGGAACAGCACGCCGGCGGCGCAGATTGCGTAGTTGCGGGCGAAGGCCGCGTTCGCCCCGGCGAAACGGTCCATCAGGCCGCGCGCTCGGTCGTCGCTCTGGCCCGCGAACGGCGGATCCGGGACCAACAGGGCCGCCAGCCCGTCCAATCCCTCGTGAACACGGACGACGCGCAGGTGATCGCTACCCCCTCGGCGTAGCGCGACCGCCGTCCGCCGGCGCACTTCGAGTTCCTTGGCACCGCAGCGCACGTGGGCGGGCACATCGTCCGCCCGCGTGGCCAGCTCGTCCGCACCGAGCAGGCCCAGGAAGTGTCCCAGGAGTCCGCCCGGCAGCCGCGAGCGCTCGAACGGCGTGACCCTCACGCGCTCGCCGAACGCGGCCGGCCCTGACATCCTCGGCGAAGGACGACTCCAGGTACTGGCACTGCCGGCGCGCGTACACGCGCGCCGAGAAGGGTATCGGAGAAACGAGCCTGGACGAGCCCGCGACTCATGTTGACAAGGCAAAACCGCCGAGAGAGCCGGAGCGGGACAGGGATTTGGATACGGGCGTGGATGCGGTCGAAAGGGTATAGCCCGCCGGGGAGCGGGAACCGGCCGTACCGGTCGAGAGGAAACAGGTCGTGATGGACCTGGAAAGAGAAAGGAGCCTGGCAGCGGGCGGGGCTGCGCACTGTCTGTCATGTGCGGCCTCACTTTGCCGCGCGCCACGAAGCGGGGCCTCGTCAGGTTCAATAAACGGGATCGGGGTGCCGCAATTCCGTTCATCGCCGTGGGGCCTGGTCAGTCCGGAGCGTCCTTTGGCCCCCGGGGCAATGCGGCCGCCCTTCGTCAACCCGGTGTTTCGGAAGGGTTTTCGGGGAATTTCCCGATTTCCCTGATGGCGGGCCGATTCGGGACTGCCATCTCTGTCTGGCCGAACAACACGAGCCCGCATTCGGCGCATTCGTCCAACGGTCCAAGCGGACCGACAAAGCCTTTCAGAGCGCCACCGCACGTACAGCGTGCCGCTTTGCCAGCGGTGCGCTCGAGGGGCTCGGCTTTGGCCTCGTCCTGCAATCGGGCGAGGTGCCACCGGTATCGAGGATCCAGCATGGGCGCGAGCAGTTTTCTCAGGTACTGCGCGCTCAACCACTGGATCAAGTCCGACCCACGCATCGTCTCCGCCCGGTCCGAACTGTGGGAGGCACGCGTTCTCGCCTGCTCCTCATCCATCCCCAAGCCTTCCACCAACGCCCGGATATAAGCCCATTGTCCAAGGGTCACTCGCATCGGATGCAGTCCTTCGGCCTCGATTCATCCGACCGCGTACTGTGCCGAATTTCCGCCAATATGTCGATTCGACGCGGTTGGGTCGAGTGTCAATTTCAAGTTGAAATTGACAAGGAGTAGATGCGATGCCCACAGACGCCCGTGCCCTGGGTGTCCGATCGCTCCGATATCAGGTCCAGGTCGGAGGCCTCGCCGATCGGGCGAGGGGCATTCCAGGAGCGGAACCAGAATGTGCCGTCAGCGCGCCGATGAACGACGCTTCGCAATTCGCCCATGCGACAAACGAACGTGACGCCTTCGTCGTTCTCAACCGGGGCAGCCGGCAAGTTGACGGAATAAATCTCGCGTCGCTGCGTATCTCCATGCGTGCGAACGCCGGTCCACAGTCAGCCGTTTGCGTGCCGGCGGTTGAGGTGGTCGTGATTGTGAAGGAAACGGTCGCCGTCGCGCATCAGGTCTTCGTGCCGGTCCCGAACACGCATCCAGGCGAAGGATCCGCTATTGGTTGCGAAGTCAAAATTGTCCTGGCGGGACCGTTCCTCGCACATGGCGTGGAAGCATGACCAGTCGCTCTTGCGAAAGCCGAGCCAGAGCGCCTGGCCGAGACTCGCAACGACAGTCCAGAGGAGCGCGAAGGCCCAGACACTGCCGATGAGGGGTGCCGGCACGGACAGCACCCGCATGACGGGCGTTGCAAGCAGTGCAAGGACGAGGCCCGCGAGGACCGGCACGCGCTCGCGACCGGTCACGGTTGTGCGGATGCGGTTGTCCGCGGTATTCATGGCGGGTTTCTCCATTGGGAAGGTGAGCGGTATGGCGGCGGGGCGAGCCTGGGGATGTCTCCGGAGCCTTTCCCGGATCCTCTGACGGATCGTGCGTCACTCGTGCATCCCGCCGAACTCCGGCTCCGGTCGCTGCCTCACGGGATGGGTGCGCAACGTCGAAACGCAAGCTTGGCCAGAGCGGGTGAATCTCCGCAACGCCCCGCTTCACGGGCAACGATGCGCCTTCGCCTCGCACGAGCCGGCGGGGCGAGAGCTTGATTGATTGCGCGGATTTCGTCCGCGCCCGCCGATACTGCATCGGATATCGACATTTCAGGACCGCTGTCACGCCAAGTTCGGGGCTGTTTACTGCTCGCCGTTTGCGCAAATTGGGGAAAAAACCGGTGATCGTACCCGAGTAGGGCTGAAGGTATTTTCGTAGTTAACGGGTAGCGGTTACGTTGGGTTGGACGTTCACAAGGACACCATCGCGGTGGCGATCGCGGTGCCGGGCCGGGAGGATCCGGTGTACCGGGGAAAGATTCGCAATACGCGCCGGTCGCTGAAGCGGCTGATCGGGCGGTTGAGTCAGGATGGGGAGTTGCTGAGCTTTTGCTACGAGGTAGGCCCGTGCGGTTACGGCGTGTATCGGGAGGTTGTAGCATTCGGTCAACGAGTGCGCGGTGGTGGTGCCGAGCCTGATGCCGCGCAAGCCCGGTGATCGAGTGGAGACGGATCGGCGCGATGCGGTGGCGCTGGCACGGTTGCATCGTTCGGGGGATCTGACATCGGTTTGGGCGACCGGTGAGGAGAACCCTCGACCGTTCTATGAGGGTCCGGCCCCCTGGGGGGCCGGTGAACCCGCGTTCTCAGAGTGAGGCAGGCAGCGCCGCGACGAAGTGAAGTCAGGTGGTAAACAGCCCACGGATATCAGCGTGATCCACGGTCGCAATACGTCGCCCGCGCCCCAACCCCAATGCTTACAGCAAAGGATGAACAAGCCAAGTCTCGAGCAACTTGACAAGGTCAATCCATATCAGAACGTGTACTCGGCGCCAAGGTACACGGTGCGGCCGTAGGCGTCGGAATAGCGGGGGTCCCAGCCGACCTGGTGACCGGAACCCTCGTCTCGCAGCGACAGCGGCGGGGCTTCGTCGGTCAGGTTGTTGATTCCAAGCGTCAGTCCCAGCCGGTCGCCGAGCGCCGAGTAGACTAGAACGCTGCGAGAAACTTTTCAGAAGTGAATGCGAGAAAGCGTGCGCAATTCCTAGTGTCGCGGGATCCAGCGACGAAAAACCCAACGGCGTGTTGGCAGGGTCAACGGTTAAACGCGGTTAGAGGCGGTGAGTCGCGGTTAGAAAAGCGACACGCCGACGACGGCAGTCGTGTATCGTCAGCGCCCGCGCCAGGCGCCGGAGATGTAGTCGGCGATCTCGCCCTGAATGTCGACCGCGTCCTCGTCGGAGACGCCGAGGAACGGCCGCGCCGGGATGTCGCCGAAGGGGATCGGCTTGCCGCTGCCGGTGGAGCCGAACGCACCCTTCCCGGCACCGAACTGATGTGTGGAGGCGTAAATGCGGTCGGAGCCGATCTCAACGTAGTCCCGTCCGGAGCGGTAGTTGAGCCCGCCGCGCAGGTAGCCGCGTTCGGTGAGCACCTTGTCGCGGTTGTGCTTCTTGCGCTTGAGGGTCGATTCCGAGAGCGGGGCCCAGGGCACGCCATCGGGCGATGACTGGGTGTCGAACCGCTTGCGCGTGGTGCGCAGCAGCAGCTCCCCGATGCTTCTCGCGGCCGGCTGCATGTCGATGCCGGCGGCGATCGCGCGGCGGATATTCCGACGCGTCCGCTCGTCGTCCAGGTCGATCCGGATTCTCATCGTTGGGCGACTCTCGGGCGGCGGCGTTCAGCCGACCGGCGGGCGGAAGCCGTCCGGCGGGACGCCTCCATACTCCGACCAATCCCACTCCGCAGACTCACTCCACAGCAAGTGATCGTCCCCTCGATCAATGGCATTCTGGGCTTCTCGGGCGGCCAGCCCGTGGGCCCGGGCGGCGTCCAAGCCTTCCCCGATCCAGACCGCCGCCATATCGGCCTTCCATTCTTCTGCGTTTGCGTGGAGCGGCGGCTTCCCGATAGCCAACCACTTGGCGAGGGAAAGTCGCGCCAAGGGCGTGGTGCGGCGCCAGAACTCCTCGCGGGACACTTCTTCGCCGTCCATGGCCACTTCTCCGCCGTCAATGCAGTGCTTGGCCCACATGCGAGTTATGGTACCTCATGCAGCTCGATCTCGTAGCGTGTCCGCCCGTCGCGCAGCACGGTTTCGTCACGGCTCGCGACGCGGAACCGCGAGTAGGGGTCCCAAAGGACCTCGCGCTCCGCCGGGGAGGCGGACAGCGCCGCGATGTGCTTTCCGCCCGTCCCGGCGAGGGTGAAATGCACGCCGGCGAAACCGCCGAACCGGTTCGCGACGCCCTCGTCGAACGAGCTGCCCAGAAAATCATTGAACGAGACCGTCTCGCCAGGGCGGAACCGGTCCAGGTGCGGAATGGACTCGACACCGCGGTACAGGGCGCCGGGCGGCCGCCGGGGCAGCTTGGCCAGCGCGTCGCGGAGGGTCAGCGCGAACGCGACATGCCTATCCGCCGGCATGATGCCGCGCCCGCCTTCGGGCGGCATCATCTTTCGCAGAGGAGGCTGGAGGGTGCCGTGGCCCGGGCTGGTGGTCCAATGGCGCACGGCGATCAACTCGACCGCCGTCAGTTCCGGCGCGAAACGGTGCGTCGGCGCCGCGGCGTCCAGCAAAGACAGCCGCAGGTGGTCGTCAAGGCTGTTCCGCCACGCCGCCTGATGCGCCCGCTGCGCGACGGTCCGCCCGGGCGCGTACGCCCACCCCGGGTCGACACCCGCCGGCAGGTCCAGGATACGCCCGTCGCGGGTCGTCACCAGGCGCTTGTCGAGCGCCGGCGCCTGGTCAGGCCCGTCCTTGCCGAGGCGCCGCATGTCCCGATCGCTCAGCGCCTCGACGTGGCACTTGCAGCCCCATCCGTTGGGCGGGTAGTTGGTGCGCCACCACGGGTCGTCGTGCCGCAGCACCAGGTTGTGCCAAGCCAGGTGATCGGCTCGCGGCTCCTTTGAGATGTGCGAATGCCGGTACCGCCAGTACGGGTGGGTCGAGCTCATCTCGGTCATCTGCTCGAACCGCCCCGCCGCGTAGGAGGCGCGCAGGTTGGTGTCGTAGATGACGCGAGTTCTCCAGTTGCGACCGCCCTTATACGACCAGCCGCGCGTTTCGACGATGCCGTCGAACCGCTTGCGGAACGCGGCCAGCGTCTCCCCGTCGGCGATGGCGGCGTCCACGGCACCGCGCAGGTCCAGCAGCAACTCGCCCTTGGTGGCGCCGGCGACGACAAAAGCCTTGTCGTGCTCCTCTTGCCAGATATCCGTCCAGGATTGTGTGGTGAGGTTCAACTTCCGGCGGAAGAAAGCGATCTGGCGATCGAACGGGAGGCGCGCGCCCTGATCGATCGCGAGCGAGACGGCGCCCTCGCCAAGGCTGGCGCCGCTGTCGTACCGGCCCGCCAGACGCGCCCAAGCCAGGCTGAGGCCGAGCGCCTCGGCCACCGGTCGGGTGTCAAGCACCGCCGGCGGCGCTGTCGAGCCAGTCGACGAAGGCGGCGAGGGATTCGGCGTCGGCGAGTCCCTCGCGGACGTCGTCGATCCAAGCGCGGTCAATCTCGGGCCCCGTCAGGCGCGCGGCGTCATCGAGCATGGGATAGCGAACGGAGCCGAACGCCCACAGGAATCGCTCCTCGCGCCGTTCCAGTATGCCGCGCTCGACGAGGCTCGCGAGCGCCCGCTCGCGAATCGTGGCCGCGTCCTCGGTCGACAGCACGCGGATCCAGCTTTGCGTGTCCATCGTATCCATTCGCGAGGCGATCCTGGCAAGAACCGTGTCGAGCATCGGATGGCCGGTCGGATCCGCGGTAACGACAACCAGGGTTTCGGGGTCAGTGTCGATGCGGTAGGCAAACGCCAGATCCATCAGTACCGCCCCGGCAAGCGCGCATTCGAAGGCGTGTTGTCGCATCGGCAGGAAGGCGCCCTCTTCGTCGCCGAGCAGCAGCAGAATCTGTTCGGTGAATGTCAGCATGCTTGTCTGCGGGCGGTTCAAAACCCGGGTCGTCACCGCGCCAAGGCGGTGAACCCTTCCCCCTTCGCGTTGCCGAACGGCCGAATTGCGCGGTCAACCGGCATCACGGATGCGGTCGCGCAACCGCCATGGAGCGCCGCGTTCACTCGCCGATCCCGCGCCTGAATGCGAGGACCAGCGTCCAGTTTCTCCCGCCGCTGAACGCATTGGTGTTCGTGAAGGCGGGGTCGATCCCGTGCATCGGGTGGGTCTCGTAGGTGCCCGCGTCCTCGAAATCTCCGGTCGCCGACCGGGTCAGCCTCAATCCCAACGACGTTCTGCGGCTCAGCGCATAGTCGGCCCCGGCGTGCAGGCGCCAGACAAACGCCGTGTCGTTCAGGTCTTCGTCCTGCTCGCTGTTATAAAAGGAGAGCGGCGGGTCGTGGACCTCGGCCGCGGCGGACACGTTGCGGTAGTCGGTGGCGAACCGCACGCCCGCCATTTCCATGGACGCCTGTCCGAGCCCGGCGCCGACATAAGGCGTGATCGCGCCCCATGCGCCGGGGAAGTCGTAGTAAGCGTCCAGGATAACGGAACGGACGCGCCGGCGGTCGATCGTGCCGCGTCCGTTGGAGGCGATCTGGCCGCCGGCTCGCGGCTGAATGGACGCGCGGTCGTGGTACGCGATGCCCGTGAACATCTGACGGGTGTCGTTCGTCCGCTGCGCGACCGCCAACTCAAGCCGGGTTCGCCCAAAGAACCGACCGAGGGACAGTTCGAACGCGGTGCCGCTGTCCAGGGCGATGTCATAGCGCCAGCGGTAACCGGGAACGGCAGGGACCGGTTCTTCGTCGAAACAGGCGGCGTCCGGGTAGCAGAACGCATCCCGGTTCCAGCCTTCCTGTTTCAGGCCGGAGCCCCAAACTGCGCCCAGGCCGGCGCCCAGATACCACCCGGATCGCGCCAACGCTTCGTCCGCCGCCGTGGCCGCAGAGCCTGTCACGAGGAGAACCACGATGGCCCAAATCGTCCGCATCACACGCATCGAGTCTTCGTCCCGCCGACCATTACCCTCACCGGTAACAACGCCGGCATCCTACCATCGCACCGCCGTCCAGGGCATCGACTGGGACTGGTAGAAGGCAATGTGCAGTTTGGATTTCGGTTTCCGTGGCGAGAAGCACTCGGTGCATCCCCGGCAGCGATCGGGTTCGCGGTTCATTCACGCTCGGCACTCGAAGCGCTCACCCTGGCCCTTCTTTCATGGTTTGGGCCATCGTCTTTCGGGACGCCTCGACGAGCGCTTCGAAATCTTCCATGTGTCCGGCATCGAGCAATTCATCGCGCTTGAGCGTGGCCATGAGGTACACGGACCGGTATGTGTCTTCAATGAGCGCGAGGTGTCCGGGCGATAGCGTGGCCGGTGGAGTCTCGCCAAGCCGGTCCTCGGCGAGAGCGAGGGCGCCCGCGCGGACGAGCTCGCTGGCCGGCATGCCATGGCGCAGGGCGGCCTGCTCAATGAGACTCCACTCCGAATCAGCGAACCGGATTGCGTATTCTGAGGGAAAGTTGCCCCGTTCCCGGATCCCCTGACGGATCGAGCGTCACTCGTGCCGCCCGCCGGACTCTGGCTCCGGTTGCCGCCTCACGGGATGGGTGCGCAACGTCGAAACGCAAGCTTGGCCTGAGCGGGTGAATCTCCGCAATGCCCGCCATCACGGGCAACGATGCGCCTTCGCCTCGCACGAGCCGGCGGGGCGAGAGCTTGATTGATTGCGCGGATTTCGTCCGCGCCCGCCGGTACTGCATCGGATATCGAGATTCCTGAACCGCCGTCAAGCCATGTTCCGGGCTGTTTCGGGCTCGCCGTTTGCGCAAATTGGGGGAAAAACCGGCGATCGCACCCGAGCAGGGCGGAAGGTATTTTCATGGTCAACGGGTACTCAACCGTATCCAACTGTATCCAACGCAAACTGGGGCGTAGAACTCTGGGTCGGTGAGTAACGATGGGTATTGCCAGGAGCGCTGTGGCGTGCGTATGTTCCGGGCCATGTCATTGCGTAACTCCATCCATGCCCGCGCGCCGCAAGGCCCGTCGCCGATGCCGTTCGATCTCGAGTTTCGCCGATCGGTGCGCGAGTTTCTCGACGGCAACAACTTGGAGCGCGGCGGCATCAGCCGGTCGGGGCTCGGCCTCATCGCGTCGGGGGACCCGGGGTTTGTCCGCCAGTGCATCGAGCTCGGAGCCGACGTGCAGCTGGACACCGCCGACACGGTGAGAGTGCAGATCGGCGAGCCCCCGTTCCGTGAGCAGTTCTGCCGGGAACTGGAGCTGTTCATGGAGCTGACCGGAACGAAGCCCTGGGCGGTGGGATGGTGCTCGGTGCGCAATGCCGCGTTCGTGCCCCGGCTGTTTGGCGGTGCCTCTCCGAACCTGAGGACCGTGGACCGGGTTCGGACCTGGATGCACGCGCAGCTGCGCGGGGAGCAGCGCCGGGCGGACTTTGGCGCCGCCTGATTGCGTGGCGCCAGCCGAATGCCCGTCGCCAGCCGAGAACCCGCGCGTCCGAACCTGACTGAATTCCATAAGGGGGGAATCCGATGAATGACGAACGCACGCTGTTGAACACTGAGCAGACCGCGCAGCGGCTCGGGCTGAGTCCGCGGACCCTGGAGCGTTACCGGGTCACCGGCGAGGGGCCCGACTACCTCAAGATCGGCCGCGCGGTCCGGTACGCAGCATCGGCGCTGGAGCGCTGGCTCAAGGGGTGCAAGCGTCGGTCGACGTCGGACGATGGCCGCGCATCGAAGAAGAAGAGGAAGAAGCGCGATGACTGATCGGGACATGCCAATTTTCGGGCGCCGCCTCACGGTGCGCCGGCGGCTTCGCAACGGATTTCTGGCGATGGCGGCGTTCACCGTGGTCCTGCCGGCGCTTCAGTTGTGGGAGACGACCGGCGGTTACGACGTCTACGCGGCGGCGATGCTGACGCTGGCGGAGGCCAATCGCGCCATCGGTTACGGGGCCGATGCCGGCCAGGCGGTGCGGCTGGAGAACGGGGAAACGGCGGTGGCCACGATCGCGGAGATCGTCGAATACGGTCCGTGGCGGGCCCGGCGCGAGGCGCTGCTGGGCAGGCTGTCCTCGGGCGCGTGGATCGGTGCGAAGTTGGGGTTCTGCGTGGCGCTGGCTCTGTTCGGCTGGTCGGGCTGGCGGGAGCGGCGGCGTCGCCGTCGCCTTCGCCTGCAGGGGTCCGGGCCGGTGGCGGCGCGGGAACTGCGCCGCAGCGTGAGTCCGCTTTGGAAGAATCTCCTGGACGCATCGAGCGGCGACCCCGGAGCGTACCGCGCCGGGGGCGTGCCCTGGCCCGGGGGCGCCGAGACGCGCCACACGTTCGTCTCCGGCAGACCCGGGACCGGCAGGCGGGCATTCGTCGAGGATCTGCTGCGCCAGATTCGGGCCAGGGGCGAGCGCTGCATCGTGCACGACCGGTCCGGGCAGTACACGGCGGCCTTTTTCGATCCCGCGCGGGACGTGCTTCTCAACCCCCAGGATGCCCGCGGTCCGCGTTGGTCGCCGTTTTTCGAGGCGCGCGGGGAGGGGGATTTCCTGACCATGGCCACCGCCCTGATCCCCGAGCCGCAAGACGCGGAGCAGCGGATCCGGGCAGAGGTCGCCCGGCGGCGGTTCGCCGACACCGCCGCAGGGCTGTGGGCGGAAGGTCGAACCGCTCACTCGGCGCTCGCCGCACGGCTGCTGCACGGCGATGTCCGGTACCGGTTCGGCGGCGGCGCGGCGCAGCCGGGTTCCGACCCCTGGACCGTGAAGGACGCCCTGTCGGTGGACATGATGCTTTCGGACACCGCCCGTGCGCTTGAGATGCTGCCGGACGCGGGCGCACCGTTCTCCATCGGCGACTGGATCGGCGAGGACCGCGGGGACGGGTTCCTGTTCCTCGGCTCGCGCGGCGACCGGTTCGCCCGACCGGTGGACTGGACCGGCACGTGGCTCGAGATCGCGGTCAACGCGCTGCGCTGCCCGGATCGGCGCGATGGAAGGCGGCTTTGGGTGATCGTGGACGACCTCGCCTCGCCCGCTCCCGTGCCGGGTCTGGAGGCGGCGTTGGCCGAGGGGCCGTCGTTCGGCGGTTGTTTCGTGCTCGGCGCGGCGGTGTTCGCGGCGCTGAGGCAACGGTACGGGGACGAGGCGGCGAAGCGCATTTCGAGGCAATGCGCCACGCGCGTCGCGTTCGCCGCCCCGGACCGGGAGACCGCGCAGTGGGCCGCGCGGGGCCTGGGCACGCGGGATATTGACGTGCTGGCGGCGTGTCCCGACGGCGAGGGCGTGGGCGTCACGCCGCTGTCGGCCCGGGGGTGGATCGTGACCCCGGAGCGACTCATGCGCCTCGGCAACGGCGACGGTTATCTGAAGATGCCCGGCCCGGTGCCGGTGGCCCGCGTCCGCGTGCGGCGGCGGCGGCGGACGCCGGTGGCGCCGGCGTTCGTGCCGCGCCCCCCGGGGCCGGCGTTTGCGGTGATCGCTGCGGAAAGGGACGAACGCGTTGTGTCCAGGGGATCGAGCAACGATTCCGGCGAACGCGGACGGTCGAACGGGAAGGACGGGAACCGATTGTGGTTCTAGCGGCCCGCTGCGCCGGCCTGGCGGGCGGGCGAGGCATCGATGTCGAGCGAAAGGCCGGTTCGTGAACGCTCTGGGCGAACACACCGTGCGCGGCGGGCAGACGGTCCTGCACGGAATCCGCATGTGGGGGCAGCTCGGGCGCGCGATGCTGCTGACCATCGCCGCGCTCGCGGTGGCGACCCCGGCGGTGCAGTTGTGGCGCGCGTACACGGGCTACGACGCGTACGCGGTGGCGATGTACACGCTCGCCGAGACCAAGCTCGCCATTGGCTACCGGGGTGAGTCGGGGCAGGAGGTGCGGCTGGAGAACGAAGGCACCGTGGTCACCACCCTCGCCGACATCGCCGCGTACGAACCCTGGCGGACATTGCGCGAGGACGTGCTGGCAACGATTCTCTCGGCGGCGCGGTTGGGGTCGGGGCGTAAGCGCTACGCTGGCCCCACCTTCCTTTCAGTGAGCCAATGAGATTCGATGACTCCTTCTTTAGTTAAATGAGGAGGATTCAGATGCGGAACCATGTTCAGGGTGCCGAAGGCAAGGCCGTTGGCGGCACGTCACGGGCCAACGGAGCGGCGCGAACCGGCAAGGTGCGAAGGCAGCGCCGGCGCTGGAGTGTTGAGGAGAAGATCCGGATCGCGCGCGAGAGTCTCGCATCCAGCGAGACGATCACGGCGGTGGCCAAGCGACACGGTGTCCCGCGCAATCGATTGTCGTCGTGGCGCAATCGGCTGCGTGAGGGCAAGCTGGTGTTGCCGTCATCGGCGCAGGCGCAAGCTCAGGAGGCTTTCGCCACTGTGGAGGTGGAGGAACGGTCTTCGGCGGTGATCGAGGGCCGCGGCGTGACGGTGCGCCTGGAGGGGGCGATGGACACGGCCGGGGTCGCCTCGATCGCCGTGGCGCTGGCGGGGGTGTCATGATGGTCTCGTTGGGCGGTACACGGATCGTGGCGGCCACACGGGCTGTGGATTTTCGCAAGGGCCACGACGGGCTGGCCGCGGTGGTGCAGAACGAGCTGGGCCTGGACCCGTATTCGGGGGTGGCCTATGTTTTTCGCGCCAAGCGAACCGACAGGATCAAAGTGCTCTGGTGGGACGGCACGGGCCTGGTGATGGCGTACAAGCGGCTGGAGCAGGGGCAATTTGCCTGGCCCGCGGTTCGCAACGGTGTGATCCGGCTCACCCGGGCGCAGTTCGAGGCCCTGTTCGAGGGTCTGGACTGGCGCCGGGCGTGGTCTCCGAGGGTGCGCAGGCCGAGGACCGCGGCCTGACGCCGGAGACGGCAATCGAGTCCCTGGATCGGCCCGCTTTGCGGGCCGATATTCGTTTATAACTACCTGATTCTATGATAGTATTCTGTCATGCAGGCTCACCCACAAGCGGTCGATCCCGAGGCGTTGCCGAAGGCTCTTCGGAAGCTGTTCGAACAGCAGAGCGCGACGCTGAAGCGCGAGCAAACGGACAACAAGGAGCTTCGCGCGCAGAACGAACTGCTCGTCGATACCAACCGCCGCCTGGAACACCTCGTCACCGAGCTGCGCCGGGCGATCTACGACAAACGCTCGGAGAAGCGACCGCTGGACGATCGCCAGTTGGCGTTCGAGGACCTGGAGGGCGCGGTGGCCGAGGTGGAGGAAGCGGTGGCCGCGGCGGGTGGCGCCTCGGCATCGCCCGGGCGCAAGCGCCGTGCTCCGCGCCGCAACCTCGGGCATCTGCCGAAGAACCTTCAGCGGATCGAGCAGGTCATCGAGCCCGATAGCACGCAGTGCCCCTGCGGGTGCGGGGAGATGATCCGCATCGGCGTGGACCGCACCGAGCGGCTGGACATCGTGCCGGCGAAGCTTCGGGTCATCGTCACGGTGCGCCCGAAGTACGCCTGCCGAACCTGCGAACAGGGCGTGATCCAGGCGGCCGCGCCGGCGCACCTGATCATCGGCGGGCTGCCGACCGAGGGGGCGCTGGCCCAGGTGCTCATTTCCAAGTACGCGGACCATCTGCCGCTGTATCGCTTATGTTGATGTCAACATAAGCGATAAGATGTTGCGCACCCGATTATGCTGCGCAGAGGCCGGTCATCGCCGGTTTGCCGGGGGGTTCCTACAATCTGCGCAACATAATGTTTTGCCGTCAGATCGCGTTCAGGAAGGCGATCACGCCTTTGTCCTCTTTCCAGGGTCGGTCGCGACCTGGGTCTCCCGCATCGCAAAGCGTCATCGCTTTGGCCTTCATTTCGAGATCGATTTCGGCGTAGATGTTGGTCGTATCGAGGCTGACATGCCCGAGCCATGCTCGGATGGTGTTGAGATCGACACCTGCCTGCAGCAGATGACAGGCACTTGAGTGCCGGAGGACATGCGGCGTGATTGCCCGCCCCGACAACGACGGCACCTGGGCAGCGCATCGCTCAACAAGCCGGTAGACCCCGAAGCGGGTATAGGGCCTCCGATGACGACTCATGAACACGGCGTCTCCCTGTTCCCGTCTACGAACGAGTTCGACCAAGACGTTCCGGGTACGCGGCCACAGCGGGCATCGACGGCTCTTGCCTCCCTTGCCGCGCAGCGTGACAAGCGCGTGACGGCCGTCACGGCGGTCGACATCCAGATCGGCCACTTTCAATCCAGTCGCCTCGGAAACGCGGGCCCCGGTGTTGTAGAGGAAGAGCAGCATTGCATATTCGGCGCGGCCCTGCGGCTTTTGGCGGTCGGGAACCGCGAGGAGTGCTTCCACTTCATCCTTGGTCATCCAGGCGATGGGCTGCGGTGTGGACTTCTTCGTCGCGATCGCGCGAATCTGTCCACACCAATCGAGATGGGCCGGTTCGCGGCTGGCGACGAAGCGGGCAAAGGATCGGATCGCGGCCAACCGTTGGTTACGCGTCCGGACCGAACAGCCACGGTCTTCCTCAAGGCGTGAAAGGAACTGCAACACACGCGAAGGACCGATATCTTCGACATGCAAGCGGTCGACCGGCTTGCGCGCCTTGGCGCTGATGAATGGCAGCAGCAGTCTGAAGCTGTCGCGATAGCTCTTCTGAGTGTTTTGGGCGAGGCGGCGCTCGGTGACGATGTAATCCGCGAGAAAGCGCCGCAGCCAGGAACCGAGTGTACTTGAATCACGCATGGTCTCCTCCATTGACGTAGCGATTGAAACGTACCGACGCTTCGTGAAGGAGGTCCGGCGTCATCGACAGGTATACGCTTGTTCCGTCGAGGTTGGCGTGGCCAAGATACGTCGACAGTACGGGCAGAAGCCGCTGAACATCCAATCCGTTCCGGTACCAGGACGTCAGGCGGTGTACGGCCGCAGTGTGGCGCAAGCTGTGCAGACATGGAGAGCGCCGTCCGTCATCCCTCCGCTCTACCCCGGCAATTTCCAGCAGTCGGGCAAATGCATGATCCACGTTGTGCTTTCTCACCGGTGTTCCGTCGCGGTTTGCAAGGAAGGTCGAATCCATCCCTTCGGGCAGCGGGCGACCCGCACGCCGGTGAGCATAGGCCTCGAGTACGTCGGCAAGCTTCGGCGCCACGGGAACGAGGCGGCTCTTGAAGAACTTTGTGTTCCGCACCGTGAGGACGGCTTCTGCGAGGTCGACATCGTGCAAGGAAAGGTGCAGTGTCTCGCTGGTTCTCAGACCGGCTCCGTACAGCATGAAGAGCAGCGTCCGAAAGGTATCTCCATCGAAGCGGATGGCATGTTTGCGGCTGACTTCGACAGCACCGAACAGGCGCTGGAGTTCCTCGCGCGAGTAAATGTAAGGCGGTGCCGATGGCGGCGACTTCGGCTCCTCGTCCGGCGGTGGAAGAGGTGATCGTGTGGCATAACCGCGGCTGATCGCGTAGCGGTAAAACCCGGCCAACGCGCCGTACTTGTTTGCACGCCACCGGGTAAGCGGACCGCTTCCGGCAAGGAACCGGCGCACTTCCATCTCCGTGACCGCATCGCAGCGCACCTGCTCGGGCACGCTCTTGCAGAATTGGTACAAGGCTCTCGCGCTCGTGATAAACCGGGCGCCATGCGCCCGACGCCACACAACATAATGATCGATCGCATCGCGCAGAATCATGTCAGGCCCTCCAAATCGATGTTGGCAACTTCGCGAAGTGCATGCAGTTGGACCTGCGCGTAAACGGCGGTGGCCGCGACACTTCGATGCCCGAGGTAATCGCCCACAGCCTTCATGGACAGTCCCCGATCGAGCAGATGCTGGGCTGCAGCGTGGCGCAGAGCATGAGGTCCACGACGTTTGTCCGTGATGCCGAGACGTTCAAGACGTATCGAAACAATGGACTTGATCACTCCTCTGCTGAGCGGCTTGATCGGAGCTTTCAGCGTTAGGAACAACCGTCGCTCGGCATGCACGGGGCGCACCTCGCGCAGATATCGCAGAATCGCTTGCCCGACGCCGCGTGAGAGCGGGTAGAGAAGCGTGCGTCCCGGTTTAGGGCAGCGGACCCGCAGCATCTCCCGCTCCCAAGCCAGGTCATCGAGCCGAAGGCCGCTGACTTCACCGGCACGAAGGCCGTATGTGATCAGCAGCATCACGATCGCGCGGGCACGAATGTCGCAGGAACGGTCACCCTCGGTGCTGGCCAGCAGACGGATCACCTCATCACGGTTCAATCCTTTCGGAATCGCCTTGCCCGGATGACGTCGCGGCGGCATGATGCCATCGGCCAGTCCCGGGCTGCACCACCCCTGCTGTTCGGCAAACCGGAAGAACGTACGCAGTTGCTGCGCATAAAGATGTATCGTGGATCGAGCGTAGCCGCGCGCGTGATAGCGCGTGATCGCCTCATCGATGGTTGTGATCTCGACAGAGGCCAGGTCGAGTCCTGCCTCGTCAAGTCCGACGAAAAATCGGTCAACGGTTCGGCAACAGCTATCGATGGTCGTATCGGACCACCCGCGTTCGCCGGACATGCTTGCCGCAAAGGCCGTTACGTGCGACGTATGACCGTGACCGACGACACGAGGTTCCTCAAGCCAGCCCAGAAAGCGCAACCATCGCTTGGAGCAACTGAGAAATCGCTGCCCGAGTTTGGGTCGTAATCTGCACCTGCCGGGTAGCAGCCACCGGCGGAATCCGGCTTCGATCCTGCGCGCGTTCACCTCGTCGTCCTTCAAATCGAGAAGACGCACGAGCTTCAACTGATGAGCGGCAATCTTCCGTAATGTCGCAGGCTTGATGCCAAGTTGCTCACAGTGATCGAGAAAGGCGAGCCGTTCATTGATCAATGGTGAGCAGCGATAATGCTCGACCGTCGACGGTCGGGCGAAGAGATCTTCGAACATGATGTTGTCTCCTGTTTGTGGGAGCCAGCATCATGACGGCGGACATGGACCGCAATATTATGTTGCGCAGATTGTAGGAACCCCCCGGCAAACCGGCGATGACCGGCCTCTGCGCAGCATAATCGGGTGCGCAACATCTTATCGCCAATCGCAGATCTACGCCCGATCGGGGGTGGAGCTGGATCGCTCCACGCTCGCCGGCTGGGTGGGCAAGGCGTCGTTTCATCTCATTCCGGTGGTGGATCGGCTCGCCTGGCATCTGAAGCGGTCCGATCATCTGTTCATGGACGAGACCCGGGCGCCGGTGCTGGACCCGGGCCGGGGCAAGACCAAGACGGGGTACATGTGGGCGCTGGCCCGCGACCAGCGGCCCTGGGCCGGTCCGGACCCGCCCGGCGCGGTGTTCTTCTACGCGCCTGGGCGCGGCGGCTGCCACGCCGTGGGCTTTCTCGAGGGATTCAAAGGCAAGCTGCACGTGGACGGTTATGCCGGCTACAACGCGGTGTCGGTGCCCGGCAAGGGGGTCCTCCGCTGTTTCTGCTGGGCGCACGCCCGGAGGAAGCTGTGCGAGGTCCACGACAGCCACCGCTCCACGATCGCCGCCGAAGGGCTGCGGCGCATCGGCGAGATGTACGCCATCGAGAAGGCGATCCGGGGCGAGCCTCCCGACGTCCGGCTGGCCGTGCGCCAGGCGCGAACCGCGCCGCTGGTCGAGGACTTCGGGGTGTGGCTGCGGAAGCAACGCGCCCGGGTCTCACCCAAGTCGCGCCTGGGCGAGAAGCTGGCCTACATCGCCAACCACTGGGACGGGCTGCAGGTGTTCCTCACCGACGGGCGGGTCGAGATGGATAACAACATCGTGGAAAACACGATCAGGCCGCTGGCCTTGAATCGCAAGAATGCGCTGTTCGCCGGCCATGACGAAGGCGCCAAGGCCTGGGCTCGCATCGCTTCATTGGTTGAAACGGCCAAGATGAACGGCGTGAACCCCCACGCCTATCTCAAGGCCACGCTCGAAGCCATCGCCGCCGGCCATCCGGCCTCCGATATCGATGCGCTGATGCCCTGGGCCTTTACACCAGCTTCAAGCTGAAATCCAGGTGGGGGAGTCGCCCCGCTTACGGTCGGGGCTCGGGGCCGGCGCGGTGTTCTGCGCGCTGGTGTGGTTCCGGTGGCGCGGCGCTCGGCTGAAGCGCAGCCGGCGGTTGCGGGGCGCGGAACTGGTCACGGCGCGGCAGCTGCGCGCGCGGATCGATCTGCTAGGGGGGCGAATAATGAGGTGGCTGGCCGGGGCGCCCGGACCCTACCGGGTGGCGGGTGTGCCGTACCCGGAGCGGGCGGAGACCCAGCACACCTTCGTCGCCGGCACCACCGGTTCGGGCAAGACCGTGCTCATCTCGGACCTGGTCGAGCAAATCCGCCGCCGCGGCGGGCGCTGCGTCATCTACGACAAGATGGGCAGCTACACGCAGACGTTCTACGATCCGGACAGGGACGTGTTGCTCAACCCGCTCGACGCCCGGTCCCCGCGCTGGTCGCCGTTCTGCGAAGCCCGCTCGCCGCGGGACTTCGACACCATGGCCGCCGCGCTGATCCCGCAGCAGAAGGACACCGTGGACCCGTTCTGGGTCACCGCCGCGCGGCAGCTCTTCGCCCACGGCGCCACAGGGCTGTGGCAGAAGGGAGAGAAGACCAACCGGGCGCTGGTGGATCACCTGCTGAAGACGGACCTCACGGCGCTGGCGAAAGCCATGAAAGGCACGGCGGCGCAGTCCATCGTGGACGAGAAGAACCCGAAGACCGCGCTCTCGGTGCGCGCCATGCTCACGGCCAACATCGGGGCGCTGGAAGTCCTGGCGGACAGCGGCACGCCGTTCTCCATACGGAAGTGGATCGGCGGGGAGCGCGAGGGTGGTTTTCTGTTCCTCACGTCCCGAGGCGACCAGCACGCGAGCCTGCGCGGGCTGATCTCGATGTGGCTCGAGATCGCGGTCAACGCGCTGCTGTCGCTGGAGCAGGACGACGGGCGGCGCGTGTGGGTGGTGCTGGACGAGCTGCCGACGCTGCACCGGGTGCCGAGCCTTGAGTCGGGGCTGTCCGAAAGCCGCCAGTTCGGCGGCTGTTTCGTGCTCGGCGCGCAGGTGGCGTCCGCGCTTCGCAGCCTCTACGGGCGCGACGGCGCGGAAACGTTCTCCTCGCTGTGCGGCACGCGCGTGGTGCTGGCGGCGCCCGACAGCGACACCGCGCTGTGGTCGGCCAACAGCCTGGGCCGCAACGAGGTCGAGGCGCTCGCCGAAGGGGTGAGCTACGGTGCGGACCCCTACCGCGATGGGGTCACGCTGACCAGGCGAAAGGAGATGCAGCCGCTGGTGCTGCCGTCGGAGATCATGCGGCTGGACAACCTGCACGGGTTCCTGAAACCGCCCGGGCGCCTTCCCGTGGCGAGCATTAAGCTCAAGTACGTCAGGAGAAGGAAGGTGGCCCCGCGGTTCGTGCCCGTGGCGAGGGATCGGGCGGACGAGGCGCCCGAGCGGCGGCAGCAGGGCGAGATTCGGGACGGCGGGCCGGCGTTGCTGGAGCATCGCGGGGCCGGGGATTCGGCCGGCGCCCCGGGCGCTGCGGAAGAATCGTCCGTTGGCGATCCGGACGTGCCCGTGGAGCAGCTCGGAGGAGAGTCGGGGCCGGGCTCCCGGACAGAACCGAATCGTGACGACGACAGCGGCACGGGGACCGGGCAGCCTGTCAAGACCGACGCCGGCATCGCGGACGCAGCGCCGGCAACGAAAGACACAGTCGCATCCACCGAAGAGGCGAATTCCGGGGCTGCGCCGGCGAATGACTCCGAGCAGGCGCGGGAGGATGGGAACGACGAGGAAGAGCCGCCCGCCGCCACGCGGTCGGTGGGTTGGCAGAGAATCTGACATGGTGGCCTCCATCGGGACGATTGCCTCCCCGTCCCAGGGCGTGGGGTACTACGAGCGCGACGGGTATTATGCGAAGGACGACCCGGCGCACCGTGAAGCGAGCGCCTGGGCGGGCAAGGGCGCGGAGCGTCTGGGACTTCAAGGCAGCGTCGAATCGGACGTGTTCCAGAAGGTTCTGGAAGGGTATGTCCCGGACGGCAGCTCGGACGCAGGGAAAAGGGCGGCGGATTCCACCATCGGCCCGGACGGGACCTGACGCTGTCGGCGCCGAAGTCCGTGTCGCTCGCCGCGCTGATCGGCGGGGACCGCCGGGTCATCGACGCGCACGACCGTGCCGTGAAACGCACCCTGGGCTGGGTGGAGAAACAGGTGCTGCAGACCCGCGTGCACGACCGCCCGTCCGGGCGGATGGTGCACGCGGGAAACCAGAACATGCTCGCGGCCACGTTCCGCCACGAAACCTCCCGGAATCTGGACCCGCAGCTTCACACCCACGCGGTGCTCGCCAACATGGTCCAGGGCCCGGACGGGAAGTGGCGCACCATGGTCAATCGGGGACTGTACACGTCCAAGATGCTCATCGGCGCACTGTATCGGAGCGAGCTGGCCAGCCGTCTGCAAGACCTCGGCTACGGCATCGAGAAGAGTCATGCCGACGGCAGATTCGAGATCGCCGGGGTGTCCAGAAAAACCGTGGAGGCGTTCTCCACGCGGCGGATGGCCATCGAGGCGGCGATGGAGTCCCGCGGCATGGGATCTCCTTCGGACAGCCCGAGACTGGCCGAGCGGGCCGCGCTCATGACCCGCGCCCACAAGCGAGAGGTGGACCGCGAGGCGCTGAGAAGCCACTGGAGGGAGCAGGCCGCGGAACTGGGGTTCGATGCCAGGGCGCTTGTGGACAAGGCACTGGATCGCTCGGCGCAGCCGGCGAATGTGGAACTGCCGCTGGATTTTCCGGAGGCGGCCGGAAAGGAGAGATCGGCCACGGCGCCCGAGCGCGCGGTGGCCTGGGCGGTGTCGCACCTCTCGGAGCGCGAGGCCGTGTTTTCCAGGACCGATCTGGTGACCGCCGCGCTCACCCGGAATCCCGGGGAGGTCACTATCGAGGCGGTGCAGCGGCGCATCGGGGAACTGGAAAAGGAGGGGACGCTGCATGCCGCGAACTACCCCGTGCGCGGCGATTCGATGACCACCGACAAGGCCATCGCAAACGAGACGGAAACGATTTCTCTGATGCGCCGGGGCCAGGGCCGGTCCCGACCCGTGATGAGGGGTCGGGTCGTGGGGCCGCTGCTTCACCGCGGCCGGCTCACCTTCGGCCAGAAGGCGGCGGTGAAGGTCATCCTCTCCTCGAAAGACCGCGTGGTGGGCGTGCAGGGCTACGCCGGCACCGGGAAAACGACGATGCTCGACCGCGCCCGGGTGCTCGCCGCCAAGAGAGGATACAGGATGATCGGACTGGCGCCATCGGCCTCGGCGGCGAAGACGCTGGGCGAGGAGGCCGGCATCGAGACCGAGACGCTGCAGCGGTTTCTGGCCCGCAACGCCGGGGTGGCCGAAGGTCGCCTCACCCGAAAGGGCGCGAATGACATGCGCCAGGTGTTCGGGAAAACGGTGCTGGTGGTGGACGAGGGTTCGCTCGCCTCCACCGTGCAGGCCAGGAACCTGCTCAGGATCGCCAGATCGTTCCGGATCCCGCGCCTGGTGCTGGTGGGCGACGAAAAGCAACTGGACGCGGTGGATGCCGGAAAACCCTTCGCGCAACTTCAGCGCGCGGGCATGAACACGGCGGTCCTGGATGAAATCATGAGGCAGAAGGACGCCGAACTGAAGGAAGCGGTGCGGGCCAGCCTCTCGGGCAACGTGAGTGAGGCGTTCGAGAAACTCGGCGAGCGCGTCGCCGAGGTGGAGCCCGACAACCTTGCCGGGGCCGCCGCCGCGCGGTGGCTGAAGCTTTCCCCCGAGGAACGCGAACGCACGGGGCTCATGGCCCCGAGCCATGTGCTGCGCGGGCAGATCAACGGCTACATCCGCGAGCGGTTGGCCAGGGAAGGGGCGATCCACGGTCCGGCGCTGAAAACCGATCGGCTGGTCTCGCGGGGCTACACCCGCGCCGAGAAATGCATCGCCGGCAACTACGCCCCCGGGGACATGGTGGGGTTTCACCGCGCCTACAAGAGCCTCGGCGTCGGCAAGGGCGAGGAGCGCCGGGTGCTGGGCGTGGACCAAGCCATCGGCTCGGTCCTTCTGCAGGGCAACAACGGAGCATCCGTCGACTGGCGGCCGCGGCGCGTGGCGGCCAAACGCGGCGCCGTGGAGGTCTATCGTGCGGAAGCGATCGAGCTGCGCGCCGGGGACCGCATCCGCTGGACGAAGAACGATTCCGGTCTGGGGCTCGTAAACAGCCACACGGCCGAGGTGGTCGAAGTCAAGAACGGGGAAGTAAAATTCAGGCTCGAGGACGGGCGGGACCTTTCAATGCGCGAGGGCGACCCTCAACTGCGCCATCTGGATCACGCCTGGGCGTCCACGGTGCATGCGTTTCAGGGGCGCACGGTGGACAACGTGATCGCCGCGATGGAGGCCAGGCACCCGAACCTGACCACCCAGAAGTCCTTTTACGGTGCGCCGTGTAAGGCGCTATCCCCCAGCGGGTTGCGAAGCCCGCCCGGCAACTGTCGCTCCAGCCGGAAGCAGTCGGAGCGGATGATGGAGGTAACGACATCGTTTGAAGCACTCCGACGTAACGGGCTGCCTTGGGCAGCCTAGCAACCATGCGGGCCGCAACGCGAGTGAACGCCGAGCAGGCCTCGAAACCTTCAACGTGGAAGCCGACCCGCCCGTATTACGGGGAAGGCTGCCACCCGCCCGGGAAGCGAGCGATACGAACACCGGCGGGTTCCACCGGGGTAATGGCGGCGGCACGCATGGAAGAGGGGGATGGAGGCAACACGGGAAGCCCCGGCGGTGGCGTGGCACGCGCCAAACCGACAACCCGCGAGGGATGGGTCGGGCCGTTCGGGGTGGCGGAGAGGCCCGTAGTACCGTTGAAGCCGGGTAATGCCGGTGGAGGGAAGGGGCCTCGGTTCGAGAACAGCGTCGAAAGGAGGAAGGGACATGGGGACTGGCGAGAGCCTATCCGACCCTGAAAAGGTCCGGAGACTCCAGACGGCGCTACATGCGAAAGCGAAGGAATCTCCAGACTTCCGGTTCTACTCGCTCAGCGACAAGGTGTGGCGCGCCGACGTGATGGCCGTCGCCTGGCGGGAGGTTCGCCGTAACGGCGGGGCCGCCGGGGTGGACGGTCAGACGGTAGCGGACATTGAGGCGTACGGCGTGGACCGATGGCTTGGGGAACTGGCGCGGGACCTGAAAGCGGGAACCTACCGGCCCGAGGCGGTTCGGCAGGTACTCATTCCAAAGAAGCAACGTGGGAAGTTCCGGCCCTTGGGCATTCCCTGCATACGGGACAGGTTGGCGCAGACGGCGGCGGTACTTGTACTGTCGCCGATCTTCGAGGCCGACCTGCAACCGGAGCAATACGCCTACCGGCCGGGCCGGAGCGCGAAAGACGCTGTCAATCGCGTGCACCGGCTGCTGAACACGGGCCACCGCGAGGTGGTTGACGCGGATCTATCGGACTACTTCGGTCAGATACCGCACGCGGAACTGCTCAAGTCCGTTGCCCGGCGCGTAAGCGACGGGCGGCTGCTGGGGTGGATCAAGGCGTGGCTGGAAATGCCGGTCGAAGAGGACGACGGCAAGGGCGGCAAACGCCGCACGAACCGGGCGCGGAAGGAGCGCAAGGGAACCCCACAGGGTTCCCCTATCTCCCCGATTTTGTCCAGCATCTACATGCGTCGCTTCATACTGAGCTGGAAGGTGCTGGGCTATGCCCGGCGCTTCAAGGCTGAAATCGTCAACTATGCCGATGACTTCGTGGTGCTCGGCAAGGCGCCGTCGGCGGAGATGCTGGCGGCGGTCGAGACACTCATCGAACGTTTGAAGCTGACGGTCAACGCGGAGAAGACCCGATGCTGCCGGGTGCCAGAGGAGCCAATCGAGTTCCTTGGCTACCGGATTGGACGCAACTACCGCCCGAAGACGGGCCGGGCCTACATCGGCACGCGCCCAAGCAAGGCGAGCGTCCAGAGCATCTGCCGTCGGATTAGCGAGCTAACGGCGGCTCGGTATTCGGTGATGGACCGCGAGGCGATGGTAACGCGCCTCAACCGGGTACTGCTCGGTTGGGCGAACTACTACGCGCTGGGACAGGTCAGCCCGGCTTACCGCGCCATCGACCGGCACGCGGCCCGGCGGCTACGCCAATGGCTGTGCTGCAAGCACAAGGTGAGGTCCGGAAAACTGGTGCGCTTCCCGGACCAGAGGCTGTTCAATGACATGCGCCTCACTCGCCTTGCTCCGCGAACGGGCAGCCTTCCGTGGGCGAAGGCATGATCTCGTCCGAGAGCCGTGTGCGGGAAATCCGCACGCACGGTTCGATGAGCGGGGACTGGAAACGTGACCAAGGGAGCCGGACTGAGGCCCGTAGCGAAAGCGACGGAACCACCACCGGACCCTAACGTTGGCGCGCCAGTCCTCGACTCTACTGGAGATCAGCCGGGCGCGGCACCGGGCGGAACTCGTCACCGACGACGCAAACGCCCTGCGGGAACACCTGGAAACGGCCACCGGCGATCGCGTGGCGGCGCTCGAAGGGATCGCCGCGGAGGCGGATCGGTCGCCTGAACGGTCCGTCGGGCAAGCCAAGGTGGATATCGACTTCGGCGAACCGGACCGCGCGGCACCGCCGCAAACGCTGGACCGAGCCGTTGAGGCCGACCCGACGCCCGTGCCCGACGAACCGCAACCTGCGTCTGAGCGGGAGAAAGCCCCGGAACCGTTGACGATCGACGACGGCCTTGGGCTATGACATGTTTGCGGACGACGCCACCGGCTTGCAGAGCGCCCTGTAGCGGTCCGCGATGTAGGCGCGCTCAAGGTGTTTCAATCCGCGCCCCCCGCGTGGGGGGAGGTTAGGTAGGCTTAGGCTTTAGGCTTAGGCTAGGTTGAGAGCCACTTGCGCTGTTCCGTAGTCGTTGATTGGTAAGGGTTTTAAGGCACCCTCAAAAGAACTTTACCCCAGGATTGGGCTGTTTTGGGCCGGTTTCGGGTCGTTTTTCCCTATCGGAGGGGATTTTCACCCCAGGAGCCGGACAGGCCGACCGAGGGGGCAAGAAAAGAGGGGAGAAGCCGGCCGTCATGGGGCAAAATAGGGTTTCGATATCCACATGCCACTCCGAGGAGCAACCATGACGACCGGCCAGACCAAGTTACTCTTTTCCTGGGACGATGTCGATTCGTTGCCGGACATGCGGCGGTTGAGGCTGGTGTTGGATCATCTGCCGGACGGCCCGGTCGTGGAGGCGCTGCGCGCCCGCCGGGGCCGGGGCCGGGACGACTATCCGGTGGAGGCGATGTGGCGGGCGCTGGTGGCCGGGGTGGTGTTCCAGCATGCCTCGATCGAGTCGTTGTTGCGGGAGCTTGGGCGCAATCCGGGGTTGCTGTCGCTGTGCGGGTTCAACCCGTTGCCGAGGCGGGGCAAGCCTTGCCGGGAGGTGCGCCCGCATCCCGGGACCGGCGCGGCCACGGTGGTGGAGTTTCCGAGTCCGGCGCGCCCGGCGGTTCCGAACGCGTGGAACTTCTCCCGGTTCTTGGAGTCGGTCGAGGCCGTGGAGGCGGACACGGGCTGCGTGACGGGGATGATCGACACGCTGCGCGGGGGGCTCAAGGAGGCGTTGCCGGATTTCGGCGGGCATCTGGGCTACGACGGCAAGGCCATCGGGAGCCATTCCACGGGGCGGACGAACCGCGAGACGGGCCGGACCTCGGACCCGGAGGCGGACTGGGGCAAGCACGAGACGCGCGGCGTGGACGCAAAGACGGGCAAGGCGTGGACGAAGGTGAAGAGCTGGTTCGGTTACCGGCTGCACCTGATCGCCGACACCCGGTACGAGATTCCGGTGGCGTTGGAGGTGACGAAGGCCTCGGCGTCGGAGCCGGTGGTGTTGTCGGAGATGGTGCGCGAGTTGCTCGGCAAGGACCGGGGCCTGGCGGACCGGTGTTCGGATTTCAGCGCCGACCGGGGACTGGACAGCGCCAAGCTGAAAGCGGCGCTGTGGGACGATCATGGCATCCGTCCGTTGATCGACACGCGGGCGATGTGGCGGGAGGAGAAGGCGGAGCCGGGGTACGATCCGTCCAAGCCGATCCTGCGTCCGCTGTACCCGGAGCGGGTGGACACGGTGGTGCATTCGGAGAAGGGCGAGGTGGTGTGCCGGTGCCCAAAGACAGGCGAGCAGCGCCCCATGGCCTTCCAGGGGTTCGAGGCCGACCGGGGCACGCTGAAGTACCGTTGTCCGGCGGCGGCGTACGATCTTCACTGCCAGGGCCGGGCCATCTGCCACAAGCGGGCCGGCTGCGCGGCGGGGGACTACGGGCGCATCGTGCGCATCGACCTGAACAAGGTCGACCGGCGCATCTTCACGCCCACCCCGCACGGCAGCCCGAGTTGGCGGCGCGGCCACAAGCGCCGCACCGCGCTGGAGCGGATCAACGCCCGCCTGGACAACGACTTCGGCTTCGAGCGCCATTACATCCGCGGCCACGCGGCGATGAAGACCCGGGTCGGGCTGGCGCTGGCCATCATGATGGCGCTGGCGTTGGGGCATGTGCTGGAGGGCCGTCCGGGCCAAATGCGCTCCCTGGTCGGGGAGGTGCCGTTCCTGGACACCGGATAGCCGCCGCCCGCACGGCTCCATCCGCCCGGACCGACACGCGGACGCCCCGTCCGGGACCGCCCCTGTCCGTTCGGCGGCCCCAAGTGCGAATCGTTCTCATTTGAGCCCCGTCCACGGACATTTTCAGCCAAACGAGCCGGCCGAACGCATCATCATGCCCTCGACGAACAGCCCAAGGGCCCCGTCAAAGGCCTCGTCGGTGGCCCCAAAAACCCCACAGCGCAAGTCCCTCGTTGAACACCACGATGGCGCAAATGATATACTTGCCAGCGATTGGGATGCTCGCGCGTCAAGGGTCCGCTCGGGGGGGTTGGCCTTCAGCCCTTGGGCGCGCCACGCGTCGAGTTGCTAAGTAGCTTGACTTCAACAGGAGACTCAACCATGCAGACCGCCACCGAAATTGAGGCACAAATCCGCACCAGGGCTGACAGCGACGACTCATTCCGTGCCAAGCTCCTGCAGGATCCGAGAAGCGCGATCGAGGAGGTGACTGGGATGACGGTCCCGGAGTCCTTCCACATCCATGTCCACGAAGAGAGCGCCAACGACTTTCATCTGGTCCTGCCGCCGTCAGGCGGCCGCCTCTCCGATCAGGAACTGCGCGACGCTTCCGGAGGTTACGCAGCGGCAGGAGATTCCTGGTAGGCGCAGACGATGGTAACCCAAGGGATTCCGCGCGGCGCCTGACTCTTGTCGCTCCGCTGTGCCCGATGGCTGTCCCAATGCGCTGAAGCATGGTAGCCGCACCGCTGAAGTGTCGAACCCGGGGGCGTTGCGCATGACGCACTGGACGCCAAACTGCTCATCATGCACAGAAGGGACGTATATCGCAGGGAAGCGCTGATCCGCAGCGTACAGCCTGAAGCGCTGGACGATCTGCTACGAGTGACGGCGCCGCACGAGCGGATTTTCCTGGCAGCGCTTCTGGTATTCTTGCTCATGCTGGCTGCCTGGTCTGCGCTCGCAGCTTGACTGGCAGCACGGATGGCGGCACTTGCCGATTGGAAGTCCTCCGGCGTTCCCGCGCCGCGGATGCGGGGCAGGCGCCGCCGCACACCGCTGATCATGCAGCTGGAGGCTGCCGACTGCGGCGCCGCCTGCCTCGGCATCGTGCTCGGATTCCACGACTTCTGGGTTTCCCTGGAAGAACTGCGTGACGCCTGCGGAGTCGGACGCGACGGATCGAACCTGGAGGATATCGCCCTTGCCGCGAGGCGATACGGTCTCAAGGCAACCGGTTGGTCCAGCCGGATCGACGGCTTGACCCGGCTGCCGTTGCCGATGATCTTGTTCTGGGGATTCAAGCACTTCGTGGTCCTGGAACGCGTGGCGCGCGGACGCTACTACCTGAACGATCCCGCCCGGGGACATCGGGTCGTCGATGAGTCGACATTCAATGGTCACTACACGGGCGTCGGATTGCTGCTCGAGCCCGGCCCGTCATTTCGCCCCGCCGGGACGCGTCCGGGCGTCGTGCGCCGGCTGTGGCCGTGGCTTCGGGACCACCGTTCGCTACTGACTCGGACGGTCGCCTACGGCCTGCTACTCGCCCTGACATCCCTGGCGCTGCCCGTATTGCTCGCGCTGTTCGTGGACCGTGTTCTGCAAGACCGGCAGTCCGGTTGGGACGGTGCGCTGATCGCCGCGGCGGCAGCGGCCGGTGGCCTGACTTGCCTTTTCACCTGGCTGCAGATGCGGTCCCTGCGGGAACTCGTAGTCCGAGTGTCGATCAGCCAGTCGGACCGCTACCTGGATTGTCTCCTTCGGCTTCCCATGAAGTTCTTCGCCCACCGGCTCGCCGGGGACCTTGCGCTGCGCATGCGTCTGATCGACCAGGTTGCCGATGCCGGCGCCGGTCAACTTGTGCGCATGTCCGTCGACTTGGCGATGAGTGTGGCCTTTCTGGCGGTAATGCTGTTCCTCGATGTTTCGCTGGCGCTTGCCGTCGCCGCCCTGGGTGTCGCCTGTGTCGGCTCGATCTACATGCTGACGGGCCTGCGCCGGGATCACAATCACCGCCTGCGACGCGAGCAAGGCCTGTTCGCCGGGATGAGCGCGGGCGGCATCAGGACAATCGAGACCCTGCGGGCGACCGCACGCGAGAACGATTTCTTCTCGCGCTGGAGCGGCAGACAAGCCCGAGAGCTTGGCGCGAGGCAGACGTTCGTGGAACTCGGCCATGTGACCGCCGCGCTGCCGCAACTGTTTCAGATATTTGCAGCCGCCGCGGTGTTCGGTCTTGGCGGCTGGCGGGCAATGTCCGGAGAGATGACCGTCGGCGCCTTGATGGGATTCTACGTTCTCGCCGGAAACTTTCTTCGTCCCGTCGCCCGAATCGCCCAGTTCTCCGATCTTCTCGGAACGCTCGATGCGGATCTGGCTAGGATGGACGACGTTCTCGACGCGCAGCGGGAAGTATCCTCCATCGACCGCGCCGGCGACTCGCCACGCAGGGTCAAGGCGCTCGACGGCCGGCTGCGCCTGACCGGCCAACTCAAGATGCGCGGCGTCACCTTCGGTTTTCAGCGAAACCGCGCACCGCTTGTCAAGGACTTCAGCCTGACGATCGAGCCCGGCCAGCGCGTGGCCGTCGTCGGGCCAAGCGGTTCGGGCAAGTCCACCCTGGCGCTCCTGGCGGCGGGACTCCATCGGCCGTGGTCCGGGGAGGTGCTCTACGACGGCCACGCGCTCGACGAGATTCCGCGCGAAGTGTTCTGCAGGTCCGTCTCCGTCGTCGATCAGCACCCGATGCTGTTCGCCACGAGCATACGCAACAACCTGACCATGTGGGATGCGACGATTCCGGATCGCCATGTGACCGCTGCAGCCCGCGACGCCGCGATTCACGAAGACATCATCGGCCGCCCGGCGGGATACGAATCGCAGGTGCAGGAGGGAGGACGCAACTTCAGCGGCGGGCAACGCTCACGCTTGGAAATCGCCCGGGCGCTGGTTAACAACCCGTCGCTTCTGATTCTCGACGAAGCAACCAGTGCGCTCGATGCTGCAACGGAGTTGCTGATCGACGATCGGATTCGCCGCCGGGGATGCTCCTGCTTGATCGTGGCTCATCGCCTGAGCACGATCCGCGACGCCGACCGCATCATCGTCGTGGACAAGGGACGCATAGCGGAACAGGGCACGCACGAAGAACTCCATGACAGTGACAGCGTCTACCGCAGGTTGATCGATGGCGAATGAGACGGGGGCCCGCGACTCGCTGGCCGAATTCGCCATGGCGTTCGGCGAGCATCGTTCGGCTGCCGCGAATCGGCCAATCGAGCTAGACGACCCACGGGTCGTCTGGTTCGTCCAGCACGGGGCCATCGATGTCCTGGCGGCGGAGTACGCCGACGGTCGCATGGAGACGCCATTCAGGCATATCATGCGTCTCGAACCGGGTCGGCTGGCGTTCGGCGTGGACAACGGCGGCCTCTCCGTGAGGCTGGTCGCCAAGGGCTTGCAAGCGTCCGGCTTGCGTTGCCTGCCGCTCGGCCGGTTGATCGAAGAAGCAGGGGGGGACGACAACGCGGGATTCGGGCGTGCACTGGTCGCGCAGGTCGACGCTTGGATCGAGCATCTTGCGGCCGCCGTGTCGGGCGAAATCGAAGGCCGTCCCCGTACCGAGCTTCAACTCGCTCCCGGCGGTGCAGCCCACAGCGGCGTCGCGTCGGCTGCGCATGGCGTGGTATGGCTTGTCGCCGATGAGCTCAAGGCCACTTTTCTCGATGTAGCGGACCCGGAGATCGGCGGGCCGGGCTTGATGCCCGTCACCCCGGACACCTGGGTCAAACTGCATGCGACGACGGGAACCGTATGCGCCTCGTCCGGTGAACTTGGCGTCGCCAGGCTACTGACCGCGGGGTTGCCGGAGTTCCATCGGCTGGCCCTGGGCGCGGAGTCCATCAACCGGCGACTGCTTCTGGTCGACGACGCCAACCTGCAGATGGCGCAGGCGTCGCGGCGCCGCCGCGACAAGGCGCTGGCCAGAAGGCGCCTTTCGACACTGTTCGACGCCCGCCGACAGCCGGCAGACGCCACGCCGCTCGAAAACGCATTGAGGACGATCAGCGGGCATGAAGGCATCAGGATCCGCACGCCAGCCTTCGCCGGCAAGGCGAATCCCTCGCTTGCCGATTACTGCGAGGCTTCCGGAGTGCGTACGCGCCGGGTACGTTTGTCGGTGGAGGACAGTTGGTGGCTTGGCGACAGCGGCGCGATGCTGGCGTTTCGCCGCAACGACGGCCAGCCCATCGTGCTCCTGCCCGGACGGGACGGACGTTACCGTGTCCTGGACCCGGCGACCGGGTCCTCCATGCCCGCAAGTGCGAGGACCACCGAAGAAATTCGTGACGCCCGCGCACTGTATCCTCGGCTCCGCTCGGACGGAACGTCCTCGATGCGCGAACTGATCCGAGTGGGCGGCGCGAAGGCGGCGGGCGAAATCGCCCGGGTCGTCGTGACGGGGCTCGGCGCCGGGTTGCTGGCTCTCGCGCCGGCGGTGGCTGTCAACCTGCTGATCGGCACGTTCATTCCCGCCGGTGACGCTACCGCCCTCTTCCAGTTCTCGGCGGTTCTGATCGCGCTCGCGTTTGTGGCCGCGCTGTCGCACATCCTGCGCGGTACGGCGCTCATGCGTCTGGAAGGCCGTCTGGCCGCACGGCTCGGCTCTGCCGTCTGGGATCGTCTGCTGCGATCGCGGCTGGGGTTCTTCCGCGGCTTCAGCGCGGGAGAACTCGCAGCGAGGTCGATGGTATTTCAGGATGTCAGGGATCACGTCGCAGGCGTCACGGCCGATGCGCTGTTGTCGACCCTGTTCGTGCTGCCCGCATTCGGACTGCTGTTCTTCTACGATGCGGTTCTGGGCTGGACCACGGTCGGTCTGGGTCTGGCTGCGCTTGGAGTGACGGGCGCAATCTGCATTCGACTTGTCGCACCTCAGCGCCGATACCTCGAAACCTCGCGCCAGATTATCGGCGACATGCAGCAGTTTCTGAACGGGATCGCGAAGCTGCGCACGACCGGCGCCGAGGACTCGGCGTTCGCTGCCTGGGCACGGCGGTACCGGGAGCACAAGCAGGCCGAGATTCGGGTGGCGCAACTCAGCGAGCGGCTCGTGGCCTTCAGCGCCGCAGCGCCTGCGCTGGGCAGCGCCGCCCTGTTCGCCGTGGTTGCCGCTCGAGGCCTCGGCGGACTCGCCACCGAGGATTTTCTGGCCGTTCATACGGCGGCGATGGTCTTGTTCATGTCCATCGTCATGCTGGGCAATTCCGCCCGGTCCCTCGCCTTCATCAAGCCGGCATGCGATCAGGTGCGCCCGATTCTCGCAAGTCCGGCGGATTCGGGTGCTACCGGGACTCCGCTGGATCTTCAGGGGGATGTCCTTCTCGACAGGGTGAGCTTCGGTTATTCCAGAGCTTCGAATGTGCTGCAGGAGGTCTCGATTCACGCGAAGCAAGGCGAGTTCGTCGCGATCGTGGGCGAATCCGGTGCCGGCAAGAGCACCGTGTTCCGGCTCGCGCTGGGCCTGGAGAAACCGCGGTCAGGCGCCGTGTACTACGACGGCCGGGATCTTGCCCATGTCGACGTCGCCGCAGTCAGGCGGCAGATTGGCGTGGTCCCGCAGGACGGGCTGCTTCAGAACGGCACCATCCTCGACAACATCATCGGCGTGGACAACGATCTCACGGCGGATGACGCCTGGCGCGCCGCCCGCCTGGCCGCCGTCGATCGGGATATCCGGGCAATGCCGATGGAACTGCATACGAACGTGGGCGAGAACTCCGCGACATTCTCGGGCGGTCAGAGCCAGCGTATCCGCATCGCCGCCGCTCTGGTGCGGAATCCTCGCATCGTCTTTCTCGACGAACCCACGAGCTGGCTCGACACGAAGAACCAGGCGCAGACGATGAAAGCCATCGAGGAATCCACGAGTACTCGCTTCGTTATCGCGCACCGCCTGTCCACCATACGCATGGCGAATCGGATCTACGTGCTCGAGGCAGGCCGCGTGGTACAGGCCGGCAGCTTCGACGATCTGCTTGCCGCAGACGGTCCGTTTCGGGATCTGGCCCTGCGGCAATTGGCCTGAGCGGAGATCCGGAGGGTTAGGGATGAGGCGGCTGCCGGCATTTGTCCAAGCCCCGTTTGTCGTCTCCGACAGTGTCTTCGTGAACCCGGCATACAGGGGTACCCGCCTGCCGCCGGAAGAGCGGACCGAGCTGGCCGAGCGCAGGGAAATCCTTCTACGCAAGCCCATCCGGATCCACGATGCCCGGGCTCTGCGTCAGGCTCCCTGCCTTGAGCGCGAAGGCTTTCAGTTGCTCGACGCTCCGATTCGGTTGGATTTCCGCATCCCGGAACTCGTCGCGACGCGCTACTACGAGCATTGCGCGAAGTTGGTCAGGGCGGTGATCGGATGCCGCGCCGCGAAGGTATTGCAACACGAGTTCCGCGACGGCAAGGGAAACGGCGACTACGCTCGAACGGTTCATGCCGACGTGAGCCCTTTCGTCGAGGATGTCACGGCCGTGCCCGAGGGATGGCACTTCGGTCTGTTCAACGTCTGGCGCAACATTGAGCCGGAAAGCCCGATCGAAGCCATGCCGCTGGCTCTTTGCGACGTCAGGACCGTTGCCACCGCCGATGTGGTTTACGCCGACGCCCGGCGGCGGACCGAACCGAAAACGCGTGTCATCGATTGCCGCCTGATCCACGATACGGGTCAGGGCTGGTACTACTTCCCGCGGATGACGGCAGACGAGGCGCTGATCTTCAAACAGTACGATACACGGCGGGAGGACGCGAATCTGCGCGCGACCTTTCATACGGCCTTCAGGGACCCTGCGACGCGCGCGGACGCGCCATCGCGGCGGACGGTCGAAGCGCGCGTCCTGGCGATCTTCAGGGGGAAGGACCCGGAGCGTGAAATCAGAAGGGCCAGATATCAGGCACAGGTCCCGAGAAACCGACGCGACGGCACGGTCTCGGATTGGCGTCACGATGAGATGGTCGATTGGGATGACGATCGCGACACCGCGCCGTAGAAGCTCCACGGCGCAGGTTACCCGGCGCGACTGTTGCCACGGGCTGGAAGAGGAAAGCACTTCAGGCCCGCATAGGCCTTCGCCCGCAGACGCTCTTTTTCGATGACGATCTTGACGTGATTGATGCCCATGTGCAGCACGAAGACCTCGTCTCTCCCATAGACGTTGCGGTGCTTAGGCCAGGACAGAAGCCCGTCGGCCTTTGCCGGCAAGCACAATTCCATGTCGACCAGACGGCCCGCAAGGCTGTCCCAGTCGGATCTCGTCGTCGTCAGCCAGGATGAGAGCAGCGCACGAAAATCGCCGCCGTCAGCGGATCTGGCCCCACTTTGCCTACTCGGCGTTTGGGCGCTTGCAACTTGTCGATCTTTCGTTCCGGAACGCGAAGGGTACATTTCAAAGCCCAGTCGCGGCAGGGTGCCGGTCGCTGTGACATCGAACGCCACCATGAAGCGATCGGCTACATCCTGCATGCCGGACAGCAACCGGAGTACTGTCGGAATCGATCCAGGCCAATCGAGCCGATCGAGAAACGGCCCCAGTCGAGGCGCCGGAACCTCTGCGACAACCAGCCTGATGGACCTCGGCGTGCGTTCCGGGGCCGCGGCTGCGAAGACGACCGCAGCCGCGGCAGGCAGCGCAGCGAATGCACGGACCAATGCACGGTGCGCAAGGTTGTCACCGCACCGGCCGAGAAGACCTCCAAGCGTGTCGGCGAGCCGGTCCGGTTCGAACCCGGCCCTTCCGGACGGGAGAGTAGCCCCGCACCGCAGATAGACTGCCGGAGCTGCCTGCCGCCCTTCGCGGATGTCAACGATATCGTAGGCGAGCATCAGCCAGTCGTCCGGCTCGGACCAACCGGCCAGATAACCGCCAAGCCAAGTTTTCCAGGAATTCGCCGCTGCGCCCCTGCTGTCGGCAATGCAGTACCGCGCGACCGGTCCGGGCGTGACCGCTACGGAGAAATCCGCGGACGCCTCGGGCTCGTCGAGTTTCAGCTCGAAACCGCACAGGGACGCCGCAGCCGAGGCGGGCAAATCTCCGACCCGCTGCAGCACAAGGTCCCAACCCGGTCCGGCGATCAGGGTCACGGGAATCCGCGGCCGCAGACCCTGCAGAAGGTCCCTAAGTTTCGTCATCGTATTCGTCTCTCTAACTGGCCAGCAGTGCTCGCGGCGGGGTCGGTCACGCTGACACGCAAGGGGCAGTCGATCATTGTCCAACCGATAGTCAACGAGTTACGAATTCGTTCCATGCGAGCCCGTCGAGCGCCTGGCGATGATTTCGCCCCACATTACAGGCAGGTTCGGAAATATACGAAATTGTGGAAGGCCGAACTCCCGCTCTCTAGGCATGGTGACAATCGATGGAGATATGTCCACTGCCCACATACTCGAAAAACCGCTGGCCTTGAGCGCCGATACGACCTGTTTCATGGTGGGGGTCCGGTAAACGGTTACCCGGCGGAACTCTTCAATGTCTTCGGCTTCCGCCTCGCTTATTTCACCGTCTCTGCAGAACACATCCTTGATATATACGCTTCCTCCAACGCACAGTACTCTGGCAACTTCTGAAAAAAGCTGCTCAAGTTGGAGGGTATATCCTGCGGATTCAAAAAAGAGAACGCGGTCAAACATGTCATCCGGAAATGGCATTTCATGGTAATCGCCGACATGAACGTGTACCCGATCGCCGACGGGTGAGTTGTCGATCAAGCCCTGGGCAATCTCTGCCTGGTAGGGAGAGATTGTTATACCGTGGACCTCAAGGTCGGGCATGTGTGTGGCCGCATGCAGACACGTTCCGCCGACACCGCACCCAGCATCCAGCACCACCTCACCGCTTCGCAGTCCGGCTCGTCTCAAGAATGCATGATTACTGGAATCCAGCGACCGGCCGTCGAAATCCGGCGTGCGAAATATTCCTGCCTGAATTGTGGTTCCAAATTTGAGATAGCGGTCCGTCAAATCTTCCCAATAGCGAGTCACAGCCTCCTTTTGCTGTAATATTTCTGTTGTTTTTTCGCCGGAACGATCCGCCACTGTTCGTTTCTCCCGGGCCTCCCTGGCGCTGCGCAAACTCAGCAACGGCAGCTTGTGTGAAACGGTCGCCCGACCATTGATCGCCAAAGCGGCGACGCGATACCGGCGATGACCAGCATGTGGATGTTGTGCCCGGTTATGCGGTAGATAAACCGGCAGGGTGTGAACAAGACTTCACGGCACTTCCGAGTTCCTGCGTCCGGCAAATCCCTAGAATCCTTGAGGGACCCAAATGCTTAAAGTTGAGTCAAGTTTTTGGGAATAGATATGAAATCAATAGGTTGCAATACATGCCTCGTCGGTCTGAGGCGAAGCCTCGCTAGGATAACTTCCGCGCCGTGGGTTTTCGGCAAGCCCATTTAGCGCCTCCTGCTTGATTCGGAATATGGGCCGGACCAGCTATGCGGCTTGATCTGACGCCCTGCATCCAGCTGAATATAGACCGGGAACCGGTCCGAGTACAAGGTTATTTTCGCCCCGTCAGCGGAGCCGAAGGCCGGCAGGCTGCGCTTTGCCGCCGCTGGACCGAGCTTCCCGGCTCATAGGGTTCTTTTACCGGTGCAAATGCCTTTCCCGCAGGGCGGGTATTGCCGGTACATGCCACGTCAAAACCCTCATGTTCGGGCTCTGAACACCCCGCTGTCATGTAACTGGGGTGGGAGTCCCGGGGAGGCGGCGTTGTGCGCCGCTCCCCGGGTGGCGTTTGCCTTGGCACAATGGCAGTGGTGCGGGAGCGGGATCGAGGACGTTTAAATTTTGGTGCCTCTGAGCCCGTTTCCAAACTGTACCCGGCCAACGGCGTCGAGCCCCGCTCTGTATCCGGCCCAGCGCCGAGAACGCGCAGCAAAATGAACCGTGTCTGTACGCAGATTCGAGTCTGCAATCCGTTGGCCCCCGCTCCCGCCGATCCCGATTGAACCACGGAGGAACGCCGATGCCCATTATGCAACCCGATCACCTGAACGTCATCCATGCCCGCGCCGCGGGGCTGGACGTGCACAAGATGCAGATCACCGCCACGGTCCGTGTGGCCCGCGCCGGGGAGGACGCCGAGACCTTCACGGAGGTGTTCAGCGCCCTGCCCAGCGGGCTTGTGGCGCTGTGCCGCTGGCTGGACGGGCACCGGGTCAGCGCGGCGGTGATGGAGGCCACCGGGGTGTACTGGGAGACGGTGTTCGACGCGCTGGATTCGGCCGGTGTCGAGGCGTTGGTGGTGCACGCGCAGCACGTCAAGCAGATCAAGGGCCGCAAGACCGACGTGGCCGACAGCGTGTGGCTGGCCCGCATCTGCCAGTTCGGGCTGTGCCGGGCCAGCTTCGTGCCGGACATGCAGTTCCGGGACCTGCGCAAGCTCTCGCGCCAGCGCCGCAAGGTGGTTCAGCTGCGCTCGGTGCTGCGCACCCGCGTGCATCAGATCCTCGACAGCGCCGGGGTGCGCGTCGGCGGGGTGCTCTCGGACCTGTTCGGGGTCAATGGCCAGCGCATCCTCAAGGGCCTGGCCGAGGGCCGCTCGCGCGAGGACATCCTGGCATCGCTGTCGCACCACGTGCGCTCGCGCGCGGAGCTGTTGTGCGATGCGCTCAGCGCGCATCTGTCCGCCCAGGCCCGGTTCATCCTCCAGGATCAGCTGCAGGCCTTCGAGCAGGCCCGACAGCGTATCGGGACCCATGATGCGCTGATCCGCCGGAGTCTGGAACCGTATCGGGACCGCATCGACCTGTTGTGCACGGTGCCGGGTATCGACGAGTCCTCCGCCTGCGCCATCCTCATCGAACTGGGACCCGACATAAGCGTGTTTCCCTCCGCGCGGCAGTGCGCGGCCTGGGCCGGGCTGTGTCCCGGCAACAACCAGAGCGCCGGGAAAAAACGCTCGGGCAAAACCCGAAAGGGCAACGCGTTCCTCAGAAGCCTCCTCATCGAGTGCGCCCACGGGGCCGCGCGCACCCGGGACTGCCAGTTCAACGGCTACCACAAGGCGCTGACCGTGCGCCGCGGCCACAAGCGCGCCACGGTGGCCACCGCCCACAAGCTGCTGCGCACCGTCTACTGCATGCTCCGCAACCGAGAGGTGTACCGCGATCCGCAAACCGATTACGAGAAACTCATGGTCAAGCGCAATGCCCCTCGCTGGATCCGCATGCTGAAAAAACACGGCGTCGACCCCGCCACCGGGTCAACCGCACCGCCACGCGCGGCCTGACAACGACCGTCGCGCCGTGACCCAAACCCTCTCCGAGCCAAGGCCGTAATCGCGGGGCAGCCGAAAAAACCGCAGAGGGTGCCGGCGCAGCGCCTGACATCATCAACGAACCCCGTTTACGACGTGGTGCGGTGGCGCCGCTCGGCCTGATGCCAAACATCCGTCGAATCAGTTACACAGCAAATCCCTGAGTTTCGTAGAAAGCGCCAAGGCCGAACCCTGACTGCCGCAACGCTTCGCGGATGCTGTCGCTATCGACTTGTCCCCCAACCGACGTCGCACCGGTTTCGTCTCGCTGGACAATACGCACTGCCGCAGGTTCGACGACTAACTCGGTTTGATCCGCCGCTTCTCCTTTCCACGGCAGATTAATTATTCCACCTCGGTTCCGTACCGCTGTTCCGAACTCCCGATCTCGAGCTCCCTCCTGTAAGAGTCGAAGAGCATCGAGCACAGTGCTTTTTCCCGACGCGCTTGCCCCGATAAAGAGGTTTAGTCCATTCATCTCGACCACCACCTCTCGCAGGCTTCGGTAAAGATTCGCCCGGAGTCTAATGAGTCTCATCAGGACCCTCCATTAACCACTTATGGCCTCTTGGGTTGTACCCCGAGCAAGCGTTCGCTCTGAGGGGGGACGAAATCGTTTGTGCGAACCTCGTTGGCGGGTTTCCCTGAATCCAAGCGCGGCGAGAATGGCGATGACCTCGCGAGACTTCAAAGCAGGAATGGAAGACACGCGGATTTATGCCACCAGGACGACCTGTGTGCCGACGAACTCGCCCGCCATCGGGGGCGCGCCATCGTCGAGGATCATGGTGATGACTTCCGTCAGATTGTCGTTGAGTTCTTCAAGCGTCTCGCCTTGGCTGTGCGCGCCGGGAAAGCCCGGAACATAGCCCACGAAAAGCCTTGTGTCCGGGCAGCGTTCGATAACGGCCGTGTAGCTGTGCATTGGCCGTAACCTCGACTTGCAAACCTCCGGACCATTCTAGCAGCGATGCGACAACCCGCGCTTGCCTTGAGCTTGCGAGGGGTTCGTACCTCATGGCGCGACAGAAGATGCAGATCGTCGGTTACGACGATACCGGGACCATGTATGGGCCGTTGAAACTGAATGCGCCCGACTTTGAGTTGGCGCTGAATTCGTCGGACATCGAGAACGGCAACCCCGAAAAGGGATTGCCAATGGGTCTGGGCAACGGGGAAGGGAATTGGCGGCTGTTGTTGACGACCGATGACAATCAGTTGGATGTCGGGGCGTACGTCAGGAACTACTGGGGGTTTGCCACGGGCTAGTCGAATCGATCCCTGTCGTGGGGCGCTCCGTAGTCGATGACGGGGCCCTGAGGCACGATGCGCGTGGGATTGATCGATTCGTGGCTGCCGTAGTAGTGCGCCTTGATGTGATCGAGGCGCACGGTTTCGGCGACGCCCGGCTGCTGATACAGGTCCCGGGTATAGGCGGACAGGTCGGGGTAGTCCGCGATCCGCCTCAGGTTGCACTTGAAGTGCCCCACGTAGACCGGATCGAAGCGGAGCAGCGTCGTCACCAGCCGCCAGTCGGCCTCGGTGATCGCGCTGCCCGTGAGGTATCTCTGTCCTGAAAGGCGTTCCTCCAGCCAGTCCAGCGATTCGAACAGCGGGCCCACGGCTTCTTCGTAAGCTTCCTGCGTGGTGGCAAATCCGGATCGGTAAACGCCGTTGTTGACGGTGCGATAGACACGGTCGTTGACGGCGTCGATCTCCCCGCGCAGCGCCTCGGGATAGTAGTCGCCCGGTTCGGCGCCGACGCCGTCGAATGCGCTGTTGAACATGCGGATGATCTCCGACGACTCGTTGGAGACGATGGTTCCGCGGCGCTTGTCCCACAGGACCGGTACCGTGACTCGCCCCGTGTAATCGGGTTGGGCCGCGGTGTAGACCTGGTGCATGAACTGCGCATGGTTCACGGTATCCGGCAATTCGCTGTCCTCGAACGTCCAGCCCGATTCGCCCATGAACCAGTGCACGGCAGACACGGAAATCATGTCCTCAAGTCCCTTGATCGCGCGGAATATGAGCGTGCGGTGAGCCCACGGGCAGGCGTAGGACACATACAGGTGATAGCGGCCAGGCGCGGCTTCAAAGCCCCCCGAACCGCTGGGTCCGGGCGAACCGTCGGCGGTGACCCAGTTCCTGAATTGCGCTTCCTTGCGGACGAATCGTCCCTTGCTGATGCGGGTGTCGTACCAGCGATCCTGCCACTGCCCGTCGACCAGAAGGCCCATGTCTGCTCCGAGGTTCCAACCATGAGGTGCCGGCCATCATAGCGGCCGTGTGGCCGCTGGCAACTCAGGTTGTACAATGGGGCAAAATCCAATTGGACCATGGAGACGCGGGAGCACAATGATGTGCGAGCGGTTTTCGCCGGGGAGACACTAATGTCAGGACGAAGCCTTACGAGCCGGGACCGCCTGGCTGCGCGGCGTACTTTTCTGCGGTACCTGGCCGGCACGCCGGTTCTTGCCGGCACCGGCATGCTTCCCTTGCTGGCAGAAAAAATCCTGGCGGATGAACTGCCGACGGAGTTGATCGAGTCGGCCGAAGACGCGCTCAATGTCTTCGATTTCGAGCCGGTCGCCAAGACTCGCATGCTGCCGGCTCATTATGGCTACACGGTTTCCGGTACCGACGACAATGAGACCCTGCTGGCCAATCGCGAGGGCTTCAAGGGCTTTCGAATCCGTGTGCGCCGTCTGATTGACGCCCGTGAGGCGGATACATCCACCAGCGTCTTCGGCATCCCGTGGAGCAATCCCATCGCCTTGGCTCCCGTGGGCGGTCAGGCGAAGTATCATCCGGACGCCGAGGTCGGCGCGGCCCGGGCCGCCAGGGCCGGAGGTCATACGCAGATCCTGTCAACCATGACCAGCCGCGGCATCGAAGAGGTCATCGCGGCCAGGGGCGAGCCCGTCTGGTTCCAGCTCTATCCGACCAATTACTGGAGAGTCGCCGAAGCGCTGGTCAAGCGCGCCGAGCAGGCGGGAAGCCCCGTGGTCGCTGTAACCGTCGACCGTTCGGCGCCGCGCAACATGGAGACCTCCGCGCGCTACGCGCGTTCGGATACGACCGACTGCACCGCCTGCCATATTCCCGACGCAACCCCCCGGCAACGGCTCCGCAACAGGGGCGTGTGGACCGGGATCGACCTGGAAGGCGTCGAGAGCACCCAGGCGACCGGGCTCACCTGGGAATTCGTCGACCGGCTCAAGTCGGCGACATCCATGCACGTGGTGCTCAAGGGCATCGTCACGGCCGAGGACGCGACGATGTGCCTTCAGCACGGCGTGGACGGGATCATCGTTTCCAATCACGGCGGCCGTTCCGAGGCCAGCGGTCGCTCCACCGTCGAAAGCCTGCCGGAAATCGTCGCGGCGGTGGGCGGAAGAATACCGATCCTGGTCGATGGCGGTTTTCGCAGGGGTACGGATGTTTTCAAGGCGCTGGCGCTGGGCGCCGACGCGGTCTGCGTCGGCAGGCCCTACGTGTGGGGGCTGGGGGCCTTCGGGCAGGCGGGCGTCGAGCAGGTGCTCAGCCTGTTGCGGGCGGAATTCCGCCGGGTCATGCAGGAGGTGGGCGTGACTTCGGTTGCGCAAATCGACAGTTCCTACATTGAGAGGGCCTGACCTTGGAACGGCACAGGCGATCGATTTTCGGTAGGGCGTCAACGACGTTGGCGCTCGCAGCCGCGCTGGCTGCCTGCGCCGAGCAGGTGTCGTCTCCCCAGGCCCCTCCCCGGTACGCTGAGGCAATCGTGGTGGGCGCCGGCCTCTCAGGACTCTCCGCAGCAGTGGAAATGGGCCGCGACGGCGTCAACGTCGTTCTGCTCGACATGAACTCGGTGATGGGCGGGCACGCGGTGATGGCGGGTGGATTCGCCATCGTCGATACCCCCACACAGCACGCCGAGGGTTTCGCGGACTCGCCGGAGAAGGCCTACGCGGACTGGATGGAGTGGACCGAGGATGGCGACGCGGATTGGACTCGCTACTACGCGGAAAACTCCCGGGAGATGATCTACGACTGGATGGCGGACATGGGCGTCGACTTCGTGCGCGTCCAAGCCGGCCACGAGAACAGCGTGCCGCGATTCCACTTCACTCCCAACGGCGCGCTGGATGTGGTTCTGGCGCTGTTCCGCGAAGCGCTCGCGCTGCCGACGGTGGCCTTCGAGTGGAACGAAAAGGTCCATTCGCTGGTCGTGGAGGACGGGCGCGTGACCGGCGTGAACACGCGGAACCTGCGCACCGGAATCGAACGGACGCTGATGACGCCGCACGTCGTGTTGGCCACCGGCGGATTCGAAGGCAATCTGGAACGGGTGCTTGATTACTGGCGCACGGACTTGCCGAAGCCCGACAGGCTGCTGCTGGGTGCGTCGGTTCACGCCACCGGCACCGGTCACGACCTGGCCGAGGAAGCCGGCGCCGGACTCACGTGGATGAACCGCCACTACATTTACACCAACGGCATGGTGGATCCTCGGGACCCGCAGGGGACGCTCGCCATTACCGCCGGGAACAGCGCGGCGCTCTGGGTCAATGCGCAGGGCCGGCGTTTCACCAACGAAGCGGGTTTCGACAAGGCCATCCTGGCGGATGTCCTGGAGCAGGAGCCGACGACTTACTGGGCGATTTTCGACGAATCGTCCAGGGGTGCGTTTTCCATGCGAGGGCGCGAGTGGATCAACAATCCAACCGAAGGCCATACGGTGCTCGACCACCCCGAGGCGACGGTCACGGCGGATTCGCTCGAGCAGTTGGCGTCGGCGACCGGCCTGCCGCCCGAGTCGTTGCTCGCAAGCGTGGAGCGATTCAATGCGTTGATCGATGCCGGCGTGGACGAGGACTATGGCCGCTTTTCACACGCTGACGATGCTCCCCCGAAGATTGCCCGGCCTCCGTTCTACGCCATTCAGTTTTTCCCGATGCCGCGCAAGAGCATGGGCGGCGTTGCCGTGGACATGCGGGCAAGGGCGTTGAACGGGTCCGGGGATGTCGTACCTGGGCTGTACGCGGCGGGCGAACTCACCGGCAGCGTCGGGATCAACGGAACACACGGCATGGACGGCATGTTTCTCGGTCCGGCGTTGGTCACGGGCCGTATTGCGGGCCGCACCATCGCCGAGGCCGTTCTGGCAGGTGCGCCACGAGAACCCGTCACCGCGCGCCCGCCGCCCGATTCACTGCCGGATTCACTACCCGATTCAGCCTCATGGGAGCCGTCGCTGACGGCAGATGATCTCGAGGCGCTGTTGTCCGTGGAACGCGACGGCTACTGGCACTTCCGGATTTCCCACGCACTGGCCCTGGAGAGAGGCTATGAATGCGTTTTCTGTCACTCGCCGCAGGTTCCCTTTGCAACGCTGGACAACAGGGAAAGCCTCCTGGCGCAAAGTGGGGTCTGCGGGAACTGTCATGGCAGGTGACGCCGTCGCCATGGTGCGAAGCAGGGTTTCAGGCTGGTGGATTCCGGCACTGGCGGTTGCCGCGTGGATGCCCGTTGGGCCCGCCGGCGCCCATCATTCGTTCGCGGCGGAATACGATGCCGACTTGCATGGCACGCTCAGGGGCGAAATCCTCGACGTGCAGTTCGTCAACCCGCATGTACGCTATCTCATTCGCGCGGAGCTGGAAGACGGTTCCAGCGAAGAATGGGAGTTGCAGACCCACAATGTCAGAACCATGGTGCGCATGGGGTGGAGCGCCGAAACGATCGGTGTTGGGGACCGAATCGAAGTCTCGGGCGCCCTGGGCCGAAACCGTGTCAGGAAGCTCTCCATGGACACGGTTGTCCTCGCCGACGGCACGCGGTTCGAACCACGCGGTGGAGAGGTCGCCACCGCCTATGCCACGACCGAGATCAATGCCGACCCGGACAGGTTATACGGTGTCGCCACCAACTCATGGCCGGTTGACATCACCGGGCTCTGGGACAACACCTATCGATTCAGGCTGACGGTCGACGATCTTGAACCCAGGCCGACGCCGTTCACTCCGGAGGGCAGGGCGGTACATGAAGCCAACGAAAACTGGCGCGACCCCAGCAAGAGTTGCCGCTCGGGCGGGCTGCCTCGGCTCTTCGGCTCGCCCACGAACATGGAGATTCTCGATGTCGGCGACTACTACCTGATCACCCAGGCAAACCGTCCCAGGAGAATCTGGATGGATGGGCGCACGGCGCCGCCGCCCGGTTCCTCCGCCAGCCCCATGGGATTTTCGACCGGGCGCTGGGAAGGCGACGTCCTGATCATCGAGACCACTCATCTCGAGCCCGGCTGGCTGGACGGTTCCGGATTGCCGATGGCAGGCGAAGGCACGCGAGTCGTCGAGACGTATACCATCAGCGCGGACCGGCTGAGCATGGAACGGCGGATGACCATCCACGATCCCTATTACACCGAACCGCTGGTGCGCGTTCGCGGTTCCGCCCGAAACGACGACTTGCGGTTCGTGCTGGATCCCGGGTGCGACCCCCGGGGCTACTATCGGGATTTGCGGCAGCAGGGGCTCATGGACGCGCTTTGGGAGAATTGATTGAGCATTTCAAGCCATTCCCGGGAGGTTTCGATGGGCGCCGCGGCGGCCGTTGCGGCATGGACGCTTGCGTCACCGGTCCTGGGTCAAACAGTCAGCGAAGTTCACGCCGGCCTGCGCGCGGCGGCCGGTTCAAGTACCCCGGATTGGCCCGCTGCGGTCCATGATCTCTACAGGGGCTTGCACGAGCAGGCGGACCGCGGCGGCGTTGAAATCGTCCGTGAGGTTCGCTACGGGGTCTTTCCGGCCCAGACGCTGGACCTTTACCTGCCCGAGGACCGCGGGCCCGACTTGCTCCCGGTGGTCGTCTTTGTGCATGGCGGCAACCTGGACGACGGCGACAAGGCGGCGCCGGGCGCGGAGGAGTTCCTGTTCGGCAATGTGGCGACATTCTTCGCCCGCAACGGATTCGTCGCCGTCAACGCCAACTATCGCCTGGTGCCCGATATCGTCTTTCCCCAGGGCGCGGAAGACATGCGCGAGATCCTGGGCTGGCTGAGGACGGAGAATGCCGAGTCCTACGGCGGCGATCCCGAGATGATGTTCATGATCTCGGTCTCCGGCGGCGCCCGCCACCTGACTTCCTACCTGTTCCACCGGTTATCCCAGATGGTACGCTCAAGGACGGCCCTGGTCGGGGCGGTGCTGATTTCGCCGTGGCTTGAGACGGGGACGGAAGACGTCTTGAGGGAATATTACGTCGATGAGCAGGAACGTCACTCTCCCTTTGAGCTGTTGCGCACCCATGACCCGGACGAGCCGAGGGTGCCGGTGTTGATGTTGAGCGGAGATCTCGACCCGCCGCAAAGGCAGGAATCCGCCATGCAGATGTACCAGGCGATGTGCGAGAAATATGGGGATTGCCCCCGATTCGAACAGTTGAACGACCATGACGGCTATTCCGCGGTGGCCAGCTTCAACACGGCGGACGAGTCCGTGAGCAGGGTCGTGCTGGAATTCATTCGCGAGCAGTTGGCGGAGGTCGCGAGCCAATAGACACAACAGGAGACGGCAAGAATGTTTCGGACCACAGGATTGAGTTCTTTCAGATTGGCGGCGGCAGGGTTGGCCTCGACGCTGTTCTTCGGAGCGGCAGGGTTGGTCGCGACGCTGTTCGTCGGATCGGCCGTCGCCCACCATGGGTTCGCGTCCTATTCAGACGAGGAGCATGTCGTCACCGGCACGGTGCTCGACATGTACTTCGGGTTCCCGCATCCGCATCTGCTGGTGGAGGTCGATGGCGAGAGCTGGGACGTTTGGCTCGCCGCCTTCGGCCGGGTGCGCTATTCGTGCTTCCATGAAGCCCTGGAAGAGGGTGACGCGATCACGGCAACGGGACACCGGGTGCCGGACATGAACCGATTGGAGATGAAGGCGAAGACGGTCCTGTTGGGGGACGAACTGTACGACTTTTATCCGGCCTGGAACCCGTTGGGCGCCAATGCCAATCCCAAGCGCACGGAACCCTGTCCCACCTGAATTCCTCGCGGAGATATCCATGAGTCAAGCAATGCGCGGAATCGCGCTGATGGTGCTCGCCTGTCCCATGCTGTCCGTGCGCGCGCTGGCCGAGTGCTGAGCAGGTGCGGGACACGGTGGCCGCGTTCATGCTGTCCGTGCGCGCGCTGGCCGAGTCGCTGCCCCGGGTAGTGGCTGCGCCTGGCGACCTGGAAAATCATGGCAAGGCCCTTTACGGCGCCTGGCTGGCGGGACTGGTGCTTGGCTCGGTCGGCATGGCATTGCTCACTCGCACATGAAATTGGCGGCAACCCAGTTCGCCGGGTCATTCGGGTCGCCGTCACCGATGTAGACCGCCTGCCGGGGGTGCGGACAAACAATCCGTTCGTTGTCCACGACCTCGGTCTGGCGCCGCACCTGCTGCACCGTCATGGAATCCGGCGCGACGCCGTTTTCCACCCAATCCACCATGTGCGCCAGCCGGTCCCACCTGCTCGGACCGAGTCCGCCCCCGCAGTGGGCCATACCGGGGATCATGAACAGGCGCACGGCATCATCCGCCGCCGCCCGGTCGCCGTCGTAGGTGGTGTCGACCACCTCGTTGTAATAGTCCACGATCGGCTCGGCGGGGATGACCGTGTCGGCCCAGCCATGGTAGATCAGCAGCTTGCCGCCCTCCTGAACCAGGTAGCGCGTCAGGTTCGGATCGTCCGCGTCGGTGATGTCGCGCATGGTGTCGCCGAGTCCGGCGGTGAAGTCGTCAAAGTCGAATTGCCACCAGGCGAACTCCGGCGGTTCCCGGGTGGGATCGGGCGCCAGGGAGAGATCGGTCGGGCGCATGGTGGGCACGCCGGGGTCCGTATCGTAGAAGAGAAAATTCACGTAGTCCGATGCCAGTCTGATCTGGCCGGGCAGATGGTTGTTGCCCTGGTGCGGGATCACGGTCCTCGGCCAGAGCGCTTCGGCCCCGAACGACTTGCCCTTGTAGATGGATTTGCCCTGGGAATCGTGGGGGCCGCTGTAGATCGCCTCGATGGCTTCCAGTTGCCTCGTCGTGAAGCAGTCGTCCGCGTTCACGTCGTTCGGGCACATCGCGTGGGCCAGGTCCCGGGCGGGCGAAAAGTCGCAGGACAGGGGGTCGTTGACCACGCGGTCCTCGATCCCGTCGTTGGCGTCGCACTGGGCGAGCACGGCTTCGGTCAGCATATCGGCCTTGGTGAGGCTGTCGAGCTGGCCGTCGCCGGTGGTGTCGAATGCGAGAGCGCTGGCGTAGTTGTCCTTGAGCATGATCTGCATGTCCCAGTTGTGGGCGAGATTCAAGCGCTGCAGGAATGAGGCCGGGGCGCCGGCGACAATGCCGTCGAAGGCCGCGGGCAGCCGCTGTGCGGCCATCAATCCCTGACGCCCTCCGGTGGAGCAGCCTTCGTGGTAGGCGTATTCTGCCGGCCGGCCGTAGTAGGCCTGGATGGCCCTCCTGGCCGCCGAGATCGTCATCTCAAGGTGGCGATAGCCGTAGACGATTTCCCCCTGGCGGTTGTTGAACGCCCACGTTGCTCCGGGCAGTGAGCCGCTGTCGTGGCCCATGTTGCTGTTGGCGACCGCGTAACCCTGGGCAACCCGGTGGGGAGCGTAGTCCAGGTCGCCGTCGTGCCCGCCGTCGCCCCAGTTCAGGAATCGTCCGTTCCAGTTCTCCGGCGACGGCATCTGAACGTACCAGGTGAGCCCGGGGTCGACCTGGCCCTGTACATGACAGTAAGCGGGCCGCTCCTCCTCGGCGGGTCGCCATTCGACCCGGTAGAGGGTCAGGTTGCGCGTATCGATCATGTTTTCGCAGTGCGCGGCTTGATCCTCCTGGCCGTGGCTGGCGGTGGCGCATGCCAGCCAGCCGAGAACAGGCGCGAGCGCTGCTGTCATTGCCTTCATTCTTCTCATTCTTCGCCTCCCGTCACGAAATCGCTGATTTGAAGTGCGTCCTGAGATTACGCTGCACGGTCTGGTTTGTCGATTCCCGGACGCACCGCAAGGCGGATCGAATGTGCCGCCTGAACGTGAACTTCCCTATACTATGAGCGGTGCGGGCCGGTCCGTTGCGACGGTACCTCCATCTGGAGTCAATCCCAACGATTTCGAAGCTGCGCTGCGGGCGTTCGGGAACTTCGTGGGCGAGCGCTGGATGGTCAGCGGCGACGGGGACGTCGACCTGTTGCGTACGGGCATGGGCGTACTGCGGCGCGGAGCCAACAATTTCCCAGTGACAAAATGAAAACAGTACCGCTAATCTCCGTCAGGGAGGCCGCGCGCAAGGTCAAGTCCGGCGACGTTCTCGTCGTCGGAGGATTCGGCATGACCGGTACTCCGATTCACCTGCTCGATGCGATCGCCGAAACCGACGTCGGGGATCTGACGATGATCGCCAACAACATCGGCGAACCCGGACTGGGCGGGGGCCGGATGCTGCGCAACGGGCAGATACGAAAGGCGGTCGGCTCGTACTTCACCAGTAATCGGGAAGCCGTTGAGGCCTATCAAAGCGGGAGGATCGATATCGAATTGCTCCCCCAGGGCAGCATGGCCGAGGCCATCCGCGCGGGAGGGGCCGGGATTGGCGGATTCTATACGCCGACCTCTGCCGGTACGCCGCTGGCCGAGGGCCGGGACACACGAATCATCGATGGCGTCGAACAAGTATTCCAGCGGGCCCTGACCGCGGACGTGGCGTTGATACGCGCATGGCAGGCCGATACCGCCGGAAATCTCGTGTACCGCAGGACGGAGAACAACTTCAACCAGGCGGCGGCGACCGCCGCGAGACTGGTGATCGCCGAGGCTGAGTCGGTCGTTCCCGTCGGCGAACTTGCGCCCGAACGGATTCATACGCCCGGCTGCTTCGTGGACTACCTGGTCGAGGCCCATACCACCGTGGAGGAACTGGGCAGTTCCGCGTCGGTCGCCGGGAGTCTCAAGAAGGTGAGCCTGGCGCGAATGACCATGGCGCGCGCGGCTCTTGAGGAATTGAATCCCGGAGATGTCGTCAATCTCGGCATCGGGATTCCCACCTTGGTGGCGGACCTGATCACGCCGGAGCACGGCATCATCATGCATACCGAGAACGGCATGCTCGGCGTGGGGCCGGAACCTGCGTCCGGTGGGGCCATGGACTACCCCGTCAACGCCGGCAAGATTCCCGTGACCGCCTTGCCGGGCAGCAGCTATTTCGACAGCGCAAGTTCCTTCGGCATGATCCGGGGCGGGCACGTGGATGTGGCGATCATCGGCGGGCTGCAGGTGGACGAAAGCGCCAACCTGGCCAATTGGGCCGTTCCTGGCAAGCCGCTGCTGGGCGTAGGGGGCGCCATGGACCTTGCCACCGGCGTCAGCAAGCTGATCGTGACGATGATGCACACGAGCCGGGACGGGGGCGCCAAGATCGTGCCGGAGTGCACGTTGCCGTTGACCGCCGCGGGAACCGTGAGCGTGATCGTCACGGAGTTGGCCAAGTTCCGTTTTGTCGACGGACAATTGACCCTGGTCGAAGTCATGCCGGGGGCGACCCTCGAGGAGATTCGGGCAAGGACAACGGCGCAATTCGACGTGCGGGTCTGAGTCGTTCCGCATTATGTCCGGCTCATTGGACGACGCATTTGACGTACAGAATTCCCGCTAACGACGCTCGCTCATCCGTCTTGGCCCGAATAAACGGCCAAATTCGCCATTGGGGCGTGATCCTGGAGGCGATTGTCGGGTCTCTCGGCGCTTGGCGGGAATTGCTGCTTGACGTAAGCCCCACGGTCTGGTCTGGGTGCATTATGATATGGATGGCAATGCGCGCGCGGTTCGCGACCAGGGCGGTTTCCGCGGCGGCATCGGTCCGGTGGCGGGGGTTGTCCTGGACTACTGATCCCGATGCGTTAAAGCGGTCTCGCCGAGTATTCCTGCGAGGCCGCCGGGCAGGCAGGAACTTGGCAATTTCAGGAGAGTAATCGGAATGATCATAAGAATGACACCACGAGGCGCGTGGATTCCGATAGCAGGGGCCGTGCTCGCGGTCACCCTTGCAATCAGTCACGCCCGGGCCCAGGAGGCGCCGAGCTACGTATTCGATCCCACTTGGCCGCAGCCGCTGCCTAACGACTGGAAAATCGGCGGCGTTACGGGCCTCGCCGTGGACGCCGATGACAATATCTGGGTGCTCAATCGTCCGAACGACCTGACGGCGCTGGAACTGAGGGCGGAACCCTCACCGCCCATCGCACTGTGCTGCACACGGCCGCCGTCGATGATCCACTTCGACAGGCGCGGCAACGTCATCGGTTCGTTCGACGCGCCCCAGGGGCACGGCATGGACGTGGACGACGAGGGATTTGTCTACATCGGCCAGGACACCGTCCGCAAGTACGATCCGGGCACGGGCGAGGTGGTCGCGGAAATCGCGCGCACGCCAGAGCGGGAGAACGGCGCGCGGGTGGGTCTTCCGCCGCCCATGGAGCGTGAGCCCGGGCAGGGCAGCCGCGGTCCGGTGATCAATTTCCTCGGCCCGCCTCCGGGAGCCATGGCCGCCGACCCGGCCGTGCTGGAGCAGCGCGCCGCTGCGCGCATGTCGTTCCGCGAGCGCTATCCGCCATCGACGCCGATGGTGGTCGGCGGCATCGAGGAGATTCGGATCATCGAAGCCGACAACGAGGTCTATGTCGCCGACAACTACCTGGGCGGACGCGTGCTGGTGTTCGACCTGGATACGCTCGAGTTCAAGCGGGGCTGGGGCGCCTACGGCAAGGACCTGGCGGAAATCAGCGTTGACGATGCCGATCACGATTACACGCCCAACGGTCCCATGCCGCCGGATTTCGCGGGGCACCTGACGATCAACGTCTCCAGCGACGGTCTGGTGTACGCGGCGGACCGAAACGCCAATCGCATCCATGTCACCACGAAGGAAGGCGAGTTTCTGGACGAATTCGTCCTCGCGCCGCAAACCGGCGCCGGCGGTTCCACCGGCGGGGTCGCGTTTTCACACGATCCCGGGCAGCGCTACCTGTACATCTCCGATCTCACCAACAACCGGATCTGGTTCCTGAATCGCGCCGACGGGGCCCTTGTCGGGCAGATGGGCACGATGGCCGACAACGGCGGGCAGTTCTTCGGCCTGCACATGATCGCAGTGGATTCGGACGGCAACATCTATACGGGCGAAGTCTTTACCGGCCAGCGCGTGCAGCGATTCGTGCCCGCGGACAGCGACAGGGGGCAATTGCTCCTGCAACTGGCCGAGATGGAGTGAATGCGGGAAGGTTTGATTGAGGGCTGCGGCACAGCAGGTTCCCAACACGTCGATAACAGGCTCTTCGGCAACGCCGTTGCCTTGCTCCATCGACTTGGCATTCGCAGCGAGTGCAACCGGCCATGCGCAATGTGTCCGAACGTGTGTTCGCGACCGGGACTGAATCGCAGGCGACATCGGTTTGCCCCGTGCCTTCAGCATAAACGCATCCACCGGAATCAGCTTCCGATTGACGGGATCGATTCCCAGGCTGAATATCTCCAGAGTGACCGCGCCGAGCAGCGGCTGCGCGTCCTCATCCCAGAACACGACGGGCGAAATCGCTTCGCGACCGTCAAGCCGCATCCAGGTGCTCCCGAAGCCTCTCCTGATGCGGCTGCCGTCCGCGAGAACGAATCGCCTCGCGCTGTAGGGCGTTACCCCCAATCGTTCGAGGATGGAGGCGGGCAGTACTGTATAAGTCGCCCCGGAATCCACCATGGCCTCGATGGTTTCATAGCGGTGGCCTGCGGGATCGGCCACGTCAAGCGACACGGAAAAAACGCCCATGAATTCATGCCTCCAAGTCGATGCGAAGGTAAAGCGCCGGACATTGTAGCCCACCGAATGCCTCCTCCGTATCGGCGATTTACTGAGCAGTTTGACCGGAAACTCACGTCGTTTCCGCCTTGCTGGACAAAAAAACGGACTCGGCAGACCCATCCCGGATGACGTTGGCAGGCCCTGACCCGGTCCGGAAGCACCGGGCCGCGCCCAGCCATGATAGGCTGAACCCATATGAAGTGGTTGGCTACGCCGGGACATACCCGATTGGTGCCGAGGAGAGGACTTGAACCTCCACGGGGTTGCCCCCACTGGCACCTGAAGCCAGCGCGTCTACCAATTCCGCCACCTCGGCCGGGGTAGGAAGGCGCCCGAATTTACTGGCTGTGCCCATGAGTGTCAATCGTGAATAGCAGCCGGTATCGACATCCCATCCCGTCGCGCGACGGGATCGTCAAGGCGATGGAGCGGGCGGGGCGCCCGGTTACGCTTGTATCCCTCGCGGGGCAGTTGCGGCTCAAGGGTTCCAGGAAAGAGGGCGCGCTCAGGCGCCGGCTCAAGGCCATGGTGCGGGACGGGCAACTTATCCGCAATCGCGCACGAGAGTACTGCCTGGCGCACCATCTGGATCTTGTCATAGGCCGGGTGAGTGCTCACAAGGACGGTTACGGCTTCCTGATTCCGGACAGCGGCGACAAGGACGTCTACCTTTCTTCCAGGGAAATGGGCCGGCTTTGGGACGGAGATCGAGTCGCCGCGCGCATCAGCGTCACGCATCGCGGTTCCGAAGGCCGCGTGGTGGAGATTCTGCGGCGGGCGGTCGAGGAGGTTGCCGGGCGCCTGGTGCGCGATCGGGGCATCGACTGGGTGGAAGTGGAAGGGCGTGAGCGGACCAGGGTGCTCATCCCGGGGGGACAATGCCTGGGAGCCCGGGCGGACGACCTGGTTCGCGTCGAAATAACCGCGCATCCCACGAGGCGGACCCAGGCCATCGGACGGGTCGTTCGCGTGCTCGGTCATTTCGACGACCCGGGAGCGCAGATCCTGTCGGCGATTCTGTCGCACGGTATTCCGCACGAATTTTCCACCAGGGTCGAGGCGGAGGCGGCGGAGATGCCCTCCGGCGTCACGGCCGACGCACGGCGGGGGCGCGAGGACCTGCGCAAGCTGCCCATGGTCACCATCGACGGCGCGGATGCGAAGGACTTCGACGACGCGGTTTACTGTGAAAGAACCGGCGACGGCTGGCGGCTGATCGTTGCGATCGCCGATGTCGGTCACTACGTTCGCGCGGGGACGGGACTGGATGAAGCGGCCCGGGAGCGGGGAACATCGGTGTATTTCCCGGATCGGGTCGTTCCCATGTTGCCCGAGCCGCTGTCCAACGGGCTGTGCTCCTTACAACCCCGTCTGGACCGTCTCTGCCTGTGCTGCGACATGACCGTTTCGCGCCGCGGCGAGGTGAAGCGGTCCCGGTTCTACGAGGCGGTCATGCGCTCCGCCCGGCGTTTCACCTACAGCGACGCGGCCGGACTGTTGTCCGGGCAGTCGGGCAAGGACGGCGCGCCCGCGGCGGATTCGTCCACGTTTCGCAGCCTGAAGGCCCTGGCCGACGTGTATGCCGCGTTCCTGGCGCGTCGCCGCGAACGAGGCGGCCTTGAATTCAACATGGGTGAAGTTGCCCTCGAACTGGATGACCGGGGCCGCATTGCAAGCGTCGCGCCCAGGCGGCGCCTGGTCACCCATCGCATCATCGAGGAGTGCATGATCGCCGCCAACGTGGAGGCCGCGAAATGGCTCGGGAAAGCCCGTATACCCACTCTATACCGGGTGCATGAGGGACCCGGTCCGGAGCGGGTCGACGAACTGGTCCTGTTTCTGCGCACAATAGGCATCACGTCGGTTTCGCCCGGCCGCCTGCAACCCGCCGACATGAACCGGATACTGAAGGCAACCGCATCGGGTCCCGAGGCCGAGCTGGTGGAAACCATGTTGCTGCGCTGCATGGCCCGCGCTGAGTACAGTCCGAAGAACAGCGGTCACTTCGGTCTTGCGCTGCCCGCCTATGCGCATTTCACCTCGCCAATACGCCGTTATCCGGATCTCCTTGTGCACCGGGCCATCAAGCACCTGCTCCGTCAGGGAGGAGTGAAGGGATTCGGTTACGATATGAAGGCGATGGAACATCTCGGCGGTCGTTGCTCCCGGGCCGAAAAGCGCGCCGACGAAGCCGTCTGGGACGTCGAGGAGCGCCTCAAGTGCGCCTGGCTGAAGGATCGTGTGGGAGACGAGTTCACGGTTGCCGTCGCCGGAATCGCCCCTTTCGGGCTTTTCGTGCGCGTCCCGGAACTTGGCATCGACGGGCTGGTTCACGTCACTTCGCTGCCGCGCGACTATTATCACGTCGACGCGGGAGGCAGCGCGTTGACGGGCGAGAACTCCGGCAACAGTTACCGTCTAGCCGACCGGCTGCGGGTGCGGTTGACTTCGGTGAGCGTGCGCGAGCGCAAGATCGACTTTGTGCCGGTGAAGCGAACGGGCGAGGCGAGGCGCTGATCCCATGGGCGGCGGGTATCAGCGGGTCTACGGCGTGCACGCCGTACGTGCCCTTGTGGAAAAGCGTCCGGAATCGATCCGTGAGGCGGTCGTCCTGAGGGGTTCGCGATCAGGTCCCTTGCCGGCGCTTCGGCGAGCGCTTGGCGCGCTGGACATCCCGGTTGAGGAGGTTGACCGGGAACGTCTGGACCGGTTGAGCGGCGCCGGACGCCACCAGGGGATACTGGTGCGGACGGTGGGAATCGGGGAAATGGGCATCGCCGAATTCGAGCGGATGGCGATCGGGCGCGCCCGGTCCTTCTGTTGCCTGGTGCTGGATGGCGTGCAGGACCCGCGCAATCTGGGCGCGTGCCTTCGCAGCGCCGATGCGGCCGGCGTGGACGCGGTGGTCGTGCCCAGGCGCCGCGCGGCAAGCCTGACCGCGGCGGCGCTCAAGGCGGCCAGCGGCGCCGCGGCGACCGTGCCGCTGGTGCGCGTCAACAATTTGGCCGGAACGCTTCGCTGGCTGCGTCACGCCGGTGTGTGGATCGCCGGAGCGGACGGCGGAGCCTCCCAAACGATCTACCAGGCGGGATTTCGGTTGCCCCTCGCGCTGGTGGCGGGCGGCGAAGGCAAGGGGCTCAGACGCCTCACCCGCGATCTCTGTGACGAAACGTTTTCGATTCCCATGCGGGGCGTAGTGGAAAGTCTGAACGTTTCGGTCGCCGTCGGCGTGCTGTTGTTCGAGGTCCAGCGGCAGGTGCGCGGCGATGAATGCGGCGGCGCGGCCGACGGGACTCCGGGTCAACAGGGTCAACAGGGTTGAGCCTGTCCGCGTCCTGAAGTAGCATCTAGCGCCTTGGCAGTCCGTGGCAAGGGTCGCGCGAGCACCGAGGCCGGCGAGGCGCCCGGTCGGCGAGGCGCGGGGAGGGAGAATATCGGGAATATTCGACCGACGGGCAACGCAGCCGGCCGGGATGCATCGCCGGTCGAATGCCGCGGGACTTTTGCCACGGGCTGCCAAGCCTGCATCACCCGCCGAAGCGCGTTCAGAGCGGCCGGAGCCGGCGAGCGTTCGGTCGCACGCGCGGATGAGCGGAGGTGGGGGCCGAACAATTCGTTTTTCCTTGCCTCACCGGAAACCGGGAGGCTTTGACCGAAAGGAGCCAGCATTGAGACACTACGAAATCGTGTTTCTGGTCCATCCTGACCAGAGTGAAAACGTCCCCGCCATGATGGAGCGCTATCGATCCATGATCGAGGGCGCTGCCGGCAAATTGCATCGCGAGGAAGACTGGGGCCGGCGGCAACTGGCTCATTCGATCAACAAGATCCACAAGGCCCATTACCTGCTGATGAATATCGAGTGCGGCCAGGAGGTGCTCGACGAACTGGTGGGCGCGTTCCGGTTCAATGACGCCGTGTTGCGTTATCTCGTCATCAAGCGCGACAAGGCGATCACGGACGTGTCTCCCATGGCAAAGGCGCGCGAAGAGGAGCGTGCCCGGGAGGAGGCGGCTTCCCAGGCCGAAGCGGCGCGCGCCAGGGCGGCAGCCCAGCGTGCGGCCGAGCGGGCCAGGGCAGAGGCGGCTGCGGAGAAAGCCAGGGCGAAGGAGGATGCTGGCCAGGCCGGGGCGCAAGCAGATACAGCCAAGGCCGAAGCGGAGCCGGCAGCAGGTCAGGCCGAAGCGCGGGCAAGCGCCGATGAGAGCGGCGAGGCCGAAGACTCCGGGGGCGAATCGAAGGATGAAGAAGGCGCGGCGGACAAAGCAGCCGCGGATAAGTAGGGAGGACCGACATGGCACGGTACTTTAGACGCAAGAAATATTGCCGCTTCACTGCCGATAATGTGGAGGAAATCGATTACAAGGATCTGGCGACGTTGAAGCAGTACGTCACCGAAACCGGCAAGATCGTTCCGAGCCGCATTACCGGCACACGCGCCAACTACCAGCGGCAACTTGCGACCGCGATCAAGCGGGCCCGTTTCCTCGCGCTGTTGCCGTACACCGATCGGCACTGAGGCATCGTGTCCGCGGCAGCGGGCCGGATTCATGACAGGTTTGGTACGGTGGTTACTCTTACGGAGATATCGGCTGGTGATTCTGGCCGGCGTCCTGGCGTCGGTTCCCGTGCTCATCATTGTCTCTTCGGCACTCATGACGCTGGAGACCCTGCACCGCGGCCCTCGGCACGGCCTGGTCAGCGCGGTCGCGGCGGCCGTCGTGGGAGTTCCGTTGGCCTGGGCCTGGGGCGTCAGTCCTCAGGGCGTGGTGCTCGAATCCGCTGCCGTGCTGCTCGCCGGCGTCGGACTGGGCGCACTGTTGCGACGCACAGGTTCCCTGGCGCTCACGTTCCAGGGAGTGGGGATCGCCTGTGCAGCAGGGGCCTTGGCGGCGGCGCTGTTCTGGCCGGAACCCGGCGCATGGGTTACCGGCATCCTCGGTCAATTGGCCGAGGCGATCCGCTCCGGGGGCGTCACGGATCAACAGGTGAGCGCGCGAGTCGAGGTCCTGGGGCGGTTCTTTGTGGGGCTGATGACGGCCGGCATTTTCATGCATCTCATGGCGGCTCTTCTGCTTGGGAGCTGGTGGGCTTCGACATTGCAGGAGGAATCGCAGTTCGGCCCCCAATTTCGCCTGCTTCGGCTCGGTCGGCTCCTGGGGATACCCGCGACGTTGCTGATGGCATCGAACCTGGTGATGGCCGGACCGGCGATCCAGAATCTGTTTCCGCTGGTGTTGGTTGCGTTCTGGTTCCAGGGCATTGCCGTCGTGCATGCCTGGGCATGGGCGAAACGTTGGAAGGCCGGTTTGCTGGCGCCGATGTACGTGCTGTTGGCGCCGCCGTTTACTCCGGTGACCGTCCTCTTGCTGGCGTCGGTCGGTTTGATGGATAACTGGATCGAGTTGCGAGGGCCGTTGGCCGGGCAACTTCAAGGGAGGGATTGAGGAATGGACATCATTCTGTTGGAAAATATCGATCGCGTCGGCAAGTTCGGCGAGCGCGTGACGGTGAAGCCGGGGTACGCGCGCAACTATCTCCTGCCTCAGGGCAAGGCGACGGCGGCGACACCCGAAAACATTGCCAGGTTCGAGGCCCGCCGGGCTGAACTGGCGGCCAAGGCAGCGGACCTGGTCGAGCAGGCCCGCATCCGCGCGGAGGCCATTCAGGGCCAGACGGTGAGGATACACGCCAACACCGGCCCCGAGGGGAAGCTATTCGGGTCCGTGGGCGCCGTGGATATTGCCGATGCCCTGGGCGAGCGCGGGATGCCTGTCGAACGCAGCGAAATTCGCCTCCCCGACGGTCCGATTCGCGTCGCCGGCGAATACACGGTCGAGATCCATCTGCACACGGAAATCGATGCTGAACTGACCGTGGTGGTCGAAGGCTCGTCCGACCGCGAATCGGTCGAAACGGTGGAGGCGGCGCCGGAGGATGCCGAGCCGGAGGATGCCGGCCCGGAGGCGATCGACGACAGCGGGTAACTGGCGGTTCCGGACAAATTCACGGCGAAAAGCAATCGGACCGTGTGCTAAGCTGATTCGAAGAAGGATCGCCTCCGGACCATGGTCGAAGTCCTGTCCACATCCAAGCTTGGTTCTCGAGCACCGGCGCCGCGCCAGCCGCCTCATTCGGAAGACGCGGAGCTGTCGCTGCTGGGCGGCGCCATGCTCGATGAGCGGGCATGGGACCGCATCGCGGACGTCGTGGCCGCGGGGGATTTCTACCGTCCGGACCACAGACTGATCTTCGGCGCCATGGGGGAACTGGTCGAGCGGAGCCAGCCGCTCGATGCGATTACCGTGGGCGACCATCTGCAGCGGCAGGGCAAGCTGGACGATGCCGGCGGCCGCGCCTATCTGGCGCGCCTGGTCGGGAATACGCCCGGCGCCACCAATATCCGCCGTTACGCCTCCATCGTGCGCGAACATGCCATGCTTCGCCAACTCATCGAGGTTGGCGGGGACATTGCCGCCAGCGCCTATGACACCGAGGGGCGGCAGGTGGCGGACCTGGTGGACCAGGCCGAGCGGCGCGTATTTGAAATCGCCGAACGCGGCCAGCGCACCGGCAGCGGCTTCATCGCCCTGAAGGACATCGTCGAGCCCAGCATCGACCGGCTCGACGAGTTGAGCAACAGCGAGAGCGGCATCACCGGGGTGGCGACGGGATTCGACGATCTGGACAAGCGCACGGCCGGGTTGCAGGCCGGCGATCTCATCGTCATCGCCGGCCGGCCGTCCATGGGCAAGACGGCACTGGCGTTGAACATCGCCGAGAACGCCGCCATTGGCCATCAGCTTTCGATCGGCGTTTTCAGCATGGAAATGCCCAAGGAGCAGGTGACGTTGAGGATGATCGGCTCCATTGGCCGGGTCGACCAGTCGCACTTGCGCTCGGGCCGCCTGACGGACGACGACTGGAAGCGAATCGATTCCGCCGTGTCGATAATGTCCAACGCGCCCATATTCATCGACGATGCGCCGGGACTCACGCCCACCGAGGTGCGGGCCCGATCGCGCCGTCTCAAGCGGGAACAGAATCTCGCGCTGATCGTGGTGGATTATCTGCAGCTCATGCAGGTCAGCGGGTCCACCGAGAATCGCGCCACGGAGATTTCCGAGATTTCGCGGTCGCTCAAGAGCCTGGCAAGGGAACTGAACGTGCCGGTGGTCGCGCTGTCGCAGCTCAACCGCAGCGTCGAGCAGCGGACCGACAAACGCCCGGTCATGTCCGACCTCAGGGAGTCAGGCGCCATCGAGCAGGACGCCGACGTCATCATCTTCATCTATCGCGACGAAGTCTACGATCCCGAGACGCTCAAGAAGGGCAGGGCCGACATCATCATCGGCAAGCAGCGAAATGGCCCGACCGGGGAGTTTCCGCTGACGTTCAAGGGCGAATTCACGAAATTCGAAAGCCATATCCCGGAGGCCTACGGCGAAGGCGTCTACGGTTGATGCCCGCGCCCGGGGCGCGCCGGTTCAACGGGCGCCTTCGTTCCCGGCGACAACAGGACAAGCTGATATTCTCGCGACGTGGCCAAGCCCAAACGACTCTACGCCTGTTCATCCTGCGGCGCCCGGCAGCTCAAGTGGCAAGGGCAATGCCCGGATTGCGGGGAATGGAACACGCTGACTGAAACCGCGCCTGCCGGGCCGAGCCGCGCCACTCACGGCGGCGCGGCCCCGAGCGGGGCGGCGTTGACGCGCCTGGACAGTATCGAGATCGCCCAGGTGCGCCGGCGCGGCAGCGGGCTTGCGGAACTGGACCGCGTGCTTGGCGGCGGCCTGGTGCCGGGCGCGGTGGTCCTCATCGGCGGCGACCCGGGGATCGGCAAGTCGACATTGCTGCTGAGCGCCATCGCGAATCTCAGCCGGGATGGTGGCGGCTGTTACGTGACCGGGGAGGAATCGCTCGACCAGATCGGCCTTCGCGCCGACCGCCTGGGCGTCGGGCAGGCGCCGGTGCAACTGCTGTCCGAGACCTGCGTCGAACGCATTATCGGCGCGCTGCCGCACAAGCCGCCCGACGTGCTGGTCATCGACTCCATCCAGACGTTGTACAGCGAAAACCTGGAGTCGGCCCCGGGCTCCGTGGCCCAACTCAGGGAGTGCGCCGCGCAACTGGTCCGGTTCGCCAAGCAACAGGCGGTGTCCACGGTTCTCGTGGGTCATGTCACCAAGGAGGGCACGCTGGCCGGCCCCCGGGTGCTCGAGCACATGGTGGACACCGTGCTGTACTTCGAAAGCGACCTGGGCAGCCGATTCCGCATCATCCGAACCGCGAAGAATCGCTTCGGCGCCGCCAATGAACTGGGTTTCTTCGTCATGGGGGAGCACGGCTTCAAGGAAGTCCGGAATCCGTCAGCCATCTTTCTCGCGCGGCGGACTCAGCCCGTGCCGGGGAGCACGATCCTGGTCACGCGGGAGAGTTCGCGCTCGCTGCTGGTGGAGGTGCAGGCGCTGGTCGATGTCAATTCCGGGCAGCCGCCGCGCCGGCTTGCGCAAGGGCTTGACGGGCGGCGCCTGGGCCTGTTGCTGGCGGTATTGCACCGCCACGCGGGCGTATCGCTGGCCACGAGCGATGTTTTTGCGAACGTGGTGGGGGGTCTGCGGGTCGGCGAGACGGCAGCCGATCTCGCCGTATGCCTGGCGGTGATTTCAAGCTACCGGGAGACCGCCCTCCCGTGCGACCTGGTCGCCTTCGGAGAGATCGGTCTCACGGGGGAAGTCAGGCCGGTGCCCTTTGGTGAGGAGCGCCTGCAAGAGGCCGCCAAACACGGTTTCAAGCGCGCGGTGATACCGTCGGCAAACCGGCCCCGGGGCGATGCCCCGCTCGAGGTGATCCCCGTGGAGCGGCTCGAGCAGGCCCTCGGTCAGGTGTTTCGCAGCGGTTGACAGCCGCATCGCGTGGCTGCGTCGGATCCCCGTCGGCGCGGCGCAGGTTCCTGGCGCTCTTGACGGGCAACCGCTTCACAACGGCCCGAAAAACAGTAGAATGCGCACTCCCGCGAGCCGTAGCCGAATCTGCGCTCGCCGATTTTCAGAACAGGGGTCGGATCGAAAATGGTCAGCATTCGTCTGTCACGGGGTGGAGCCAAGAAACGCCCCTTCTACCACATCGTCGTCACGGACAGCCGCAATCGCCGGGACGGTCGGTACATCGAACGGCTGGGCTACTTCAACCCGATCGCCACCGGCGGTGAAACCGGGTTGAGCATCGATCTCGATCGAGCCGACTACTGGGTATCCCAGGGGGCCTCACCCTCCGATCGGGTTGCCAGCCTGATGAAGACGTACCGGCGCAGCGAGGCGTCCTGAGCGAACCTGCCGCGCACTCATTGTCGCCTTGCGAGTCGCGCAGCCGTCTCGCGACGGGCGCCGGCAGGGCCTCCGGGCCGCAACGATGCCGATGCCGTGAGTGAAGATCGCTCGAAGCCGATTCTGCTCGGTCGAGTCACGGGGCTCTACGGCGTGAAGGGCTGGATAAAGGTCCACTCCTATACTCATCCGAGAGAGAACATCGTCAACTTCGGTCGCTGGACGCTGCGTCACGGGGATGACTCTGTGCCAATGGAGGTGGAAAATGGCAGGCTGCAGGGGCGCACCGTGGTGGCCAAGCTTCCGGGAATCGATGACCGGGACCGGGCAAGGGCCCTGATCGGCGCGGAAATCACGGTCGATAGGGACGAATTGCCGCCATGCGGGCCCGGCGAATACTACTGGGCCGATCTCGAGGGGTTGGTTGTCCGCACCGAGGCAGGAGATGACCTGGGGCGAATCGACCACCTGTTCCCCACGGGAGTGCACGACGTCCTGGTGGTCGAGGGGGAACGGCAGCGACTGATACCCTTCGTGAAGCGGAGAATCGTTCGTGAAATCGATATTGAACGCGGCCTGATCGTGGTCGACTGGGATCCAGACTATTAGGTTAATGGGCTCCGGCGCGAGGTGCGGCGACCGCAACACAAGGCAGGTGTAGCATGTTCCGATTGGCGGTCATCGCCGTGCTTCCGGAATTGGTCGAGCCGGTATGCCGTGCCGGCGTCGTCGGGCGCGCCTGCGAGCGTGGGTTGCTGTCGGTGGACCTGGTTTCCCCACGGGACTTCGCTTCCGACCGCCACCGCGTCGTTGACGCCCGGCCCTATGGCGGCGGGCCGGGGATGGTGCTCAAGTACGAGCCTCTCAGGGATGCGATTCACGCGGCTCGCCGAGCGCTGCCGCCGACGAGCGCCGAGTTCGTGCTCAGCGCCAGGGGCCGGAGTTTCGATCAGGACCTGGCGCGGCGGCTGGCGGCGGGGCCCGGGCTGCTTCTGGTCGCGGGGAGGTACGAGGGCATCGACGAGCGTATCGTGAAGGGGGAGGTCCCCGACGAGCTCTCCCTGGGAGACTTCGTGCTCAGCGGAGGCGAACCTGCCGCCGCCGTGGTCATCGATGCGGTGGCCCGGCTGCTGCCCGGAGTGCTCGGCCACGAGGACTCCGCCATGCGGGATTCCCACATGGAAGGCCTGTTGGGACATCCTCAATATACGCGGCCCGAGACGGTGGACGGCATGCGGGTGCCCGATGCGCTGTTGGGCGGCCATCATGAAGCCATCCGCCGCTGGCGGCTCAAGCAGGCGCTGGGCGCGACATGGCTCCGGCGGCCTGAATTGCTCGAAGGCCGTGAACTGGACGACGAGGAGCGCGAACTGCTACGCGAATTCGTGCGCGAACACCAGGCAGGGGAGCATTAGTGCGCAGCAATTCCCGCCAAGCGTCGAGAGTCCCGGCAATTCCCTCCAGGATCACGCCCCAATGACGAATTTCGCCGCTTGTTCGGGCCAACACGCATGAGCTGGCGTCGTTATCGGGAATTGCCGATTAGTGCGAATTTTTGTGGCAGGCGCAGCGCGGGTAGGGTACCCTGCGCACCGCAAGGGCGAGCATGCCTTTCGCAACCGATTTTCGCGAGCGTTTCCGGACACGGGACGGCTGGGTGGCCAGAGAGCCGGACGGAGACCCTAGAGGAATTCAACGATGTCGAAACTCATCCAGGAAATCGAGCGGGAACAGCTTAGAAAGGATATTCCCGAGTTTGGCGCCGGCGATACCGTCGTCGTCCAGGTCAGGGTGAAGGAAGGCAACAGGGAGCGGCTGCAGGCCTACGAGGGCGTGGTGATCGCCAAGCGAAACCGGGGCCTCAATTCCTCCTTTACCGTTCGCAAGGTGTCGCACGGGGAGGGCGTGGAACGGGTGTTTCAGACCCATAGCCCCCAGATCGCGAGCATCCAACGGAAACGCCGGGGCGATGTACGCCGGGCGAAGCTCTACTATTTGCGTCAGCGCAGTGGAAAATCGGCCAGGATCAAGGAGAAAATCTAGCGCGTTCACGCGCTTTGGCCCCGTCGCAAGGAGCCTTGCGGCGGCAGCCGCCGCGCTGCAACTGGTGTTGGCCGCAGGATGTGCTTCCTATGTGGGCGGGATCGCCGCCGACACGCTTTCCGCGGCGGTTCTCAACCATGACGATCCGCGGGTCGTGCAGTCCGGACTTCCCGCCTACCTTCTGCTCGTCGACGGCCTGATCGGCCGGAATCCGCGGCAGCCCGACATGCTGGCGGCCGGAGCGGAGCTGTTCGCGCTCTATGGTTCCCGCTTCGTGGACGATCCCGGGCGCTCCGCCGCCATGACAGCGAAGGCAAGGGACTACGGCCGAAGGGCGATCTGTCGCGCGCACCGCAGGGCGTGCGGGTGGGATGACCTGTCGTACGATGAGTTCGTCGCCGAACTGCGGACCGTGGGCAGGCGGCAGGTGCGCTACCTGTACGCGTACGGAGTGAGTTGGCTGAGTCACCTTGACGCCACCAGCTCCGACTGGAGCGCGGTCGGCGAGGTGCCGTGGGTTCAGGCGGCCATGGAGCACGTGGTGGCGCTGGACGATACCTACGACAACGGCGGCATACACGTGTACCTCGGCATGCTCTACTCCCTGCGTCCGCCGGCGCTGGGAGGCCAGCTCGACCTGGCCAGGGATCATTTCGACCGCTCCATTGCGATTTCGGAGGGGCGGGATCTCTCGGCCAAGGTGGAATACGCGCGCCGCTATGCGCGAATGGTGTTCGACAGGGAACTTCACGACCGTTTGCTGACCGAAGTAATCGAGGCTCCTGCCGAGGAACCGGGGCGGACACTATTTAACGTGCTGGCCAAACAGGATGCGATAGAATTACTCGAGTCCTCCGGGGATTACTTCTGATGCATTTCGTTGAACATGGAAATCCGGCGACGCGATCGCGCGGGCAAGGCGCGGCCCTGCGGCGGGGCGCGCGGTGGATGGCGCTGCTCGGCCTGGGCGCATTCGCCATCGGAGCTTCCGCGGTCGAATTCAAGCTGGCGACCGTCGCGCCGGACGGCACGACCTGGATGCGGGAGATGCGCGCAGGCGCGGATTTGATCGAGGAACGGACCGACGGGCGGGTCACGTTCAAATTCTATCCCGGAGGCGTCATGGGCAATGACGCCCAGATGTTGCGCAGGTTGCGCGTGGGGCAGATTCATGGCGGCGCGTTCGCGGTGTCGGGCATGCTGGACCGGTACAGCGCGCTCGGCCTGTACGGCATCCCCTTGCTGATACGATCCCACGACGAAATCGACTATGTCCGCGAGCGCATGGATCCACGCTTGCACGCGGGACTGGAAGACGCCGGATTCGTCTCCTTCGGGTTCATAGAAGGCGGTTTCGCGCTCATGATGGCCAACGAACCCATTCGCGGCGTGGACGACATGCGCCGGCGAAAGGTCTGGATTCCCGAAGGCGATCTGGCCAGTGTCGTGGCGCTTGAGGCATTGGGGTTGGCGCCGGTCGCGCTGCCCATCACCGACGTGCTCACGGGGCTGCAGACCGGCCTCCTGGATATCGTGGCCGCCTCGCCAACAGTCGCCCTGGTGCTGCAGTGGCACACCAGGATCAAGTACGCCACCGACCTGCCGGTGGTGTATTCCATGGGCATATTCGCGATGGACGCAGGGGCGTTCCGGCGATTGCCCGCGGGCGACCGGCAGATTGTCAGGGAAGTCATGACGGATGTCGTTCAGCGCCTGGACCGCCAGGCCAGGGCCGACAACGCACAGGCCCGGCAAGTGATGGAGGATATGGGGATTGAATTCGTTTCGGTCGACCCGGCGGATGTTTCCGAGTGGCGTGCCGCCATCGCCGGCAAGATGCCCGAATTGATCCAGCGAAACGTAATTGACGCCCGGTTGTATGCCGAACTGCTGGAAACCCTGGAAGAGTATCGGCGTGGCGGGAACGTCGATGCGGGTCCGTAGCGAACACTAGCAGTGGCGAAAGTCTCGCGTCGCACCGGGACCGGCGAGGCGCCCGTGCGGCGCCCGCGCTGGATGCGGCAGGCCGACCGCTGGGGCCGTTGGCTGGAAAACGCCTTCCTGTTCGCCTTGTTGGGCGGATTGATCGTGCTGTCCGCGAGCCAGATCGCGCTTCGCAATATTTTTTCCGCCGGATTGCCCTGGGCAGACCCTGCCGTTCGCATGATGGTCCTGTGGCTCGCGTTGGCCGGCGGAATCGCGGCGGGCCGAGATCGCAAGCAGATCGCAATCGACGTGGTTACCCGGCTGATGCCCGGGCGGGCGCGCCGGCTGGCGGATGCGGTCAGTTGCCTGTTCACGTCCGCCGTCACCACCGCGCTCGCCTGGCACTCGTTTCGCTTCGTGCGGGATTCCCACGCGTTCGGAGACACAGTGTTCGTCGGCTGGCCGGCGTGGCTATTCCAGATCATCCTGCCCGTTGGTTTTGCGGCCATCGCCTACCGCTATTTTCTGCGGGCGCTGATGGCGGGGTCCGACCGATGATCCTTACCGGCCTGCTGTTGCTCGCAATGGTGCTTTTGGGCGCGCCGCTGTTCGCCGTGATCGCAGCCGGCGCCATGCTGGGGTTCTATCGATCGGGCATCGATCTGTCGGTGGTCGCCATCGAATTCTTCGGCATTTCGGAAATGCCCGTTCTGGTTGCCATACCGCTGTTCACCTTCGCCGGGTTCGTGCTCAGCGAGAGCGGCAGCGCAAGGCGCCTGGTACGTCTTTCCAACGCGCTGCTGGGCTGGCTTCCCGGTGGGTTGGCCATCATCTCCCTGGCCGCCTGCGCGCTTTTCACGGCTTTTACCGGCGCCTCCGGCGTCACCATCGTGGCTCTGGGCGCGCTGCTCTTTCCGGCGCTGTCGCAGGCGGGATACCGGGAGCGCTTCAACCTGGGGCTCATTACCACCTCCGGCAGCCTGGGACTGCTGTTCGCACCGTCGTTGCCGCTGATTCTCTATGGCATTGTCGCCGGCGTATCCATCGATCAACTGTTTCTCGCGGGGATCCTGCCGGGCCTGCTGATGCTGGCTGTGCTGTCCGGCTACAGCTTCTGGATAAACCGGCACGTGCGCCAGTCATTGGCAAAGGCGTCCTGGTCGGAAATCTCCGGCGCCCTGCGGGAAGCGGTCTGGGAACTGCCGCTGCCGGTCTTCGTGCTCGGAGGCATCTACAGCGGCTATTTCGCGGTTTCGGAGGCTGCGGCCGTTACGGCCGTGTACGTCATCCTCGTGGAAATGGTCATCCTCAGGGAGATCCCGTGGCGGGAGTTGCCCAGAATCATTCGCGAGTCGATGGTGCTGGTCGGCGCCATCCTGATGATCCTTGGCGTATCGCTGGCCTCGACCAATTACATGATCGACGCGGGCGTGCCGCAACGCCTGTTCGAGTTCGTCGATACCCATGTTTCCGGGCAGGCGACGTTCCTGCTGGCGCTGCTGATCTTCCTGCTCGTTCTCGGCGCCATCCTGGACATTTTCTCGGCGATCATCCTGGTGGTGCCGCTGGTTCTGCCGGTCGCTTCGCTCTACGGCGTTCATCCGGTCCACCTGGGCATCGTCTTCCTGGCCGCCATGGAACTGGGGTATCTCACTCCGCCGGTGGGCCTGAACCTGTTTATCTCCAGTTTCCGGTTCGAACGAAGCATCGTGGATGTGTTCCGGGCAACCTTTCCGTTTTTCGTCCTGCTGCTGATCACCGTGGTCATCATCGCGTATTGGCCGGGACTTTCCCTTGTTTTCTTGAACTAATGGTCATCGGCGGGTCAAACTTCGGTGACGGATTTTCAAAGTGATGTGAGTAGCCGATGAACGTACGCAGATTGACTAGGTCCCTGTTCGTGGGAATTTGGCGCGCGGCCGACGGCGTCAGGAAGTTTCTGCATCTGATCTTCCTGATGTTCTTCGTCGTTGTCCTGATCGCGGCCGCGGCCCGGGACCAGCCGCTGGTTCCGGAACAGGCGGCGCTGATGGTCGCCCCGGAAGGCGCCCTGGTGGAGGAACTCTCCGGCGGGTTGCTGGAGCGGGCGCTCGCCGAAGCGCAGGGCGCGGCCATCGGCGAAACCCTGCTCAAGGATCTGGTCGACGCGATACGCGCGGCCGCGGACGACGATCGCATCGAAGCGCTGGTGCTGGACCCGAGCGGCCTGACCGGCGGCGGGCTGAGCAAGCTTCAGGTACTGGCGGATGAAATCATCCGCTTCAAGGAAAGCGAAAAGCCGGTCATTGCCATCGGCGACGCCTTTTCCCGGGACCAGTACTATCTTGCAGCCCACGCCGACGAAATCTACATGAACCCCATGGGCAGAGTCTGGATTTCCGGATATTCCCGCTTCCTGCCCTACTACAGAACGGCCATCGACAATCTTTACGTCGACTATCACGTCTGGACGGTGGGAGAGTACAAGTCGTTCGTGGAACCGATCAGCCGCGACGACATGTCGCCGGAAGACCGGGATGCCTCCGAAGTATTTCTCGGCGCGCTCTGGGACGCCTACCAGGCGGACGTGACGGCGGCGCGCCAGCTTCCGGGCGACGCCCTGCAGCGGTTTGCGGATGAGACCGTCGAACGCCTGTCGGCCGCCGGCGGCGATACCGCCCGCATGGCGCTGGATAACGGCCTCGTGGACGAGTTGCTGACGCGCGATCAGATTCGCCAGCGTCTGGATGAACTCGTGGGCCAATCCGACGATGACGAGTACGAGACCATCGATACCTCGGACTACCTGGCTGCGGTGAGTGCGGCCGAGGAGAATCCGGAAGCGGACGGCAAGATCGCCGTCATCGTGGCCTCGGGAAGCATACTCGACGGATCGCAACCGCCCGGCGCCATCGGCGGCGATTCCACGGCCGCCACCATTCGCCGCGCAACCGAGGACGACGATGTCAAGGCGCTGGTGCTCAGGGTCGATAGCGGCGGTGGCAGCGCGTTCGCCTCGGAAATCATCCAGCGCGAGTTGCAGGTCTTCCGCGAGACCGGGCGGCCGCTGGTGGCATCGATGAGCAGCGTGGCGGCTTCGGGCGGGTACTGGATCTCCATGGGCGCGGACGAGATATGGGCCAGTCCCACCACCATCACCGGTTCGATAGGCGTCGGCGCCGCGATTCCCACCTTCAGCCGCAGCCTGGGCCGGATCGGCGTTCACGTGGATGGGGTGGGAACCACCCGGCTGTCGGGGCAGGGCAACGTCATGCGCGAACTCGGAGCCGACTTCTCGGCCATGATCCAACAGGAGATTGAGCGCGTGTACGCGGATTTTATCGGCAATATCGCCGAATTTCGCGACAAATCCGTCGAAGATGTCGATAGCGTTGCGCGTGGCCGGGTCTGGATCGCGAGCGATGCCCTGGATTTCGGCCTTGTGGATGAACTGGGCACGCTGGAAGACGCGATCGCTTCGGCGGCCGCGCTTGCGGATCTTTCGGAGGGCGAATACCGCTCGCAGTACTACACCGGGGAACTGACCCTGGCCGAGCGGCTCGCGCTTGAAATGATCCGGGTGGCGGCGCCACTGACTCGCGCGCTGCACATCGGGCCGCGGCTACCCGAATCGATTCAGGCGATGCTGGATGTCGCGGCCGAGCCGTTCCGGACCGTTGATCGCCTCAACGATCCGCGGGACATCTACGCCTACTGTTTCTGCGACATTCGCTGAAGACTCTTGGGGTAGTCCCAGTACAACAGCGACGCCCGGGCCTGCGTTATCTCCGGCCAGTCACGCGCCGGAAAGTCCATGGCGACGAATCCGGCGGTGGGGAGATTGTCCAGGCGCAGTTCGGGCAGCAGCCGGTTCGAAAGGTCGGTGAAGCCCGGATTGTGGCCGACAACGATGATTTCGGGCCATTCGGCGGGCTGTTCGGTGATGAACTGGAGAATTTCCCGGGTGCCGGCGAAGTAGAGGCTGCGGCTCGATCGCACTTCGTCCAGCGGAAAGCCGAGCGCTTCGGCGACCCGCCTGGCCGTGGTCAGCGCACGCCTCGCGGTACTGGACAGAATGGCCGACGGCCGAGCCCCCCGGGCTGCCAGCCGGGCGCCCATCATGGGCGCATCCCGCTTGCCGCGTTTCGAGAGCGGCCGGTCGTGATCGGGGAGCCCCGGATTGCTCCAGCTCGATTTGGCGTGACGCAACAGGGTCAATCGCATGGCCGCGCCTGCCTCGCTGTGAAACGGCGGGAACCAATGGGACAGGACACTACAGCAGTCCCGCTTCCAGCTGCGCCGCCTCCGACATCATGGACTGGTTCCAAGGAGGATCGAATACCAGGTCCACATGCGCGGCCATGATGGTGGGGACGATTTCAAGCTTGTCCCTGACGTCCTGGGCGAGGATGTCTCCCATCCCGCATCCCGGCGCGGTGAGCGTCATTTCAACGTTGACCATGCGTTCGTCCGACGATGGTCCCGGCAGCAGCTCGCAACGGTAGATCAGGCCCAAGTCGACGATATTGATCGGAATTTCCGGATCGTAGCACGTTCTGAGCTGGTTCCAGATCACCGTTTCCAGTTCTTCCTCGGTGGCGTTGGGGGGAACCTCCGGGGGCGTGATGGGTTCCTTGCCGATGGCGTCGGCATCCACCCCGGCGATTCGAAACAGATTGCCTTCGATGTAGATGGTGAAACTACCGCCCAACGACTGGGTCAGGAAGCCCGAAACGCCTTCCGGCAAAGTGACCTCGTCGCCGGACGGAATGATGACCGCGTCGCAATCCCTGGAGAACATCACCGGCTCGTTGTGTCCGTAGTACATCGCTCACTCCGTCGAGATTCGGTCCCGTGAGCCCGAAATCGCGCCCATGAGCGCATGCCAGGCCAGGGTGGCGCATTTCACTCGGGTGGGATAGGCGCGTACGCCGGAGAGAACGGCGAGCTTGTCCAGGTGCGCAAGGTCGGCGTCGTCCGACGCGCCATCGCCGGTGAGCATCTCATGCACGCGGTCGAAGAGCTTCGTGAGTTCGGCGATGGACTTGCCCATTGCTCTCTCCGTCATCAGCGAGGAGGACGCCACAGAGATCGCGCAGCCCGTGCCCTTGAAGCGAATGTCCCTGACTCGCTCGCCGTCGAGGTCGACATAGAGCGTCATGCGGTCTCCGCAGAGCGGGTTGACGCCTTCCACGACCCGATCGGCATCCTCGATCTCGCCGAAATTGCGGGGCCGGCGGTTATGGTCGAGGATCACCTCCCGGTACAGTTCCCGCAGTTCGTTCACAGGAACAGCTCCGCCGCCCGGTTCAGTCCCACCACCAGTTGGTCCACGTCGCCGCGGTCGTTGTACAGCGCGAACGACGCGCGTGCGGTGGCCGGGACCCCGAAATGCTCCATCACGGGCATGGCGCAATGATGGCCGGTGCGTATGGCGACGCCTTCCATGTCGACCACGGTGCCCAGGTCGTGGGCGTGAATGTCGCCGAGCGTGAACGACACCACGCCGGCCTTCGCGGCGGCGGTGCCGATCAGGCGGATCCCGGGCAGTTCAGTCAACCGTTCGGTCGCGTATCGCAGCAGGTCGGCCTCGTGTCGAGCGAGCTGCGCGAAGTCGACGCCGCCGAGGTAGTCGATGGCGGCGCCAAGGCCGATCGCCCCCGTGATGTTCTGCGTGCCCGCTTCAAACTTGCAGGGCAGGGCGTCGTAGGTGGTCTTTTCGAACGTGACGGTACGGATCATCTCGCCGCCGCCCTGGTAGGGCGGCATCTCGTCCAGCAACGCGCGCTTGCCGTACAGCACGCCGATCCCGGTCGGGCCGAACGCCTTGTGTCCGGAAAATGCGTAGAAGTCGCAATCGAGGCCTTGTACATCGATACGCATGTGGGGTGTGGCCTGGGCGCCGTCCAGCAGGACCAGGGCGCCCACGCCGTGAGCGGCCGCGATGATTTCCCGCACCGGATTGATCGTTCCCAGGGCGTTGGAGACATGAACCACCGCGACGATCCGGGTCCGGTCGCCCAGCAGGCGGTGAAACGCCTCCATATCCAGTTCACCGTCACCGTTGATGGGCACAACCGCCAGGCGCGCGCCCGTCCGTTCGCAGATCATCTGCCAGGGAACGATGTTCGAGTGGTGCTCCATCCAGGTGATCAGCACCTCGTCGCCCGGTCCGAGCCGTGTCTTGCCCAGGCTTGCGGCGACGAGATTGATCGACTCGGTGGTTCCCCGGGTAAAGATGATTTCGTCCGATCCCGACGCATTGATGTAATCGCGCACCTTGTCCCGGGCGCCTTCGTAGGCATCCGTGGCACGCTGGCTCAATTGATGCACGCCCCTGTGCACGTTGGCGTGGTTGCGCCGTTCGTGGGCAACCATGGCATCGATCACGGCCTGGGGCCGTTGCGCCGAGGCGGCGCTGTCGAGGTAGGCCAGCGGCTTGCCGTGCACCTGCTGAAACAGCGCCGGGAAGTCGGCGCGGCGTGCGGCGATCCCGGTGGCACGCCCTGGTCGCGCGACGTCGCTGACAGCGCTCACAACAACCCTCCCCAGTGCTCGTGGTCTGGCAGGTGACCGGCCACGGCGGACACCACCCGCTTCCTGAGCTCAGGAACCTCTATCCGGTGCAGCAGGGAGTTTGCGAACGCAAATATCAGCAACCCCCTGGCCGTCTCTTCATCCATGCCTCTGGAGCGAAGATAGAAGAGCTGCTGGGCATCGAGTTCGCCCACGGTGGCGCCGTGGGCGCACTTGACGTCGTCGGTGTAGATCTCGAGTTCCGGCTTGGTATCGACTTCTCCGTGCTCGGAAAGCAGCAGGTTGTCGCTGGACTGCCGCGCGTCCGTTCCCTGGGCGCCGGCGTGGACGACCACCTTGCCGTTGAAGACGCCGCGGCCTCTTTCGCCGACGATGCCGCGAAAGGCTTCGTCGCTCGTGGTGTGGGGCGCGATATGGTCGATGCGGGAGTGGTTGTCCACGTGCTGGCCCCGCGCGGCCAGGAAAACCCCGGAAATGTCGCAGGACGCGCCGGCTTCGGCCAACTGAACCCGCAGGTCGTTGCGGACCAGATGGCCGCCAAGGTCCACGTAGCCGAGCCTGGCGCCGGCATCCCGCGCCAGCCTGACATCCAGCAGTTCGGTGTGCAGATGTTCTTCAGCGTGTTCCTGCAGCCGATACAGCGTGAGGTGGGAGCCTGCCTCCTGTGTCGCCTGCGTCACGGAGTTTGTCCATCCGGCGCCCTCCCGGGCGGCGAAATGCTGGATAACGCACAGGCGGCTGTTCGGGCCCAGGTCAATCAGGATTCGAGCATGCGCGGCGCTGTTTGCCGCCGCGCCCCCGAGGTAAATCAGATGCAGCGGTTGACGAACCTCGACATTCGCCTCGACTCGAATCAGCGTGCAGTCGGGCGAAAACGCGGTATTGACGGCGGTCAGCGGATAGTCGCGAAACTGCCCTTCTGTCTGAATCGAACGGATGCGCTGCCACGTGGTGCGTTGATCCAGGATGCGCACGCCCCGCGGAAGGGCGGTCGATTCGCCGTTCGCCAATCGCCGACCGTCCAGGAATACCATTCGGGGCGCCCCCGGAACGATTTCCAGACCCGATAACCGATCCAGCGCCGAGCGGCCATCATCCTCGCCCGGGGTCGTCGGCAGGGGATCGAATCGCCCCGTCACGATCGGTTTCAGGTCGGTGTATTTCCAGTCCTCGTCCCTGCGCGTCGGAAATCCGCGCCGGGCAAACGCGGCCATGGCCTGACGCCGCGCTGACAGCGAAGCGTCGGATCCAGCCAGCCGATCCAGGCTGGAATCGAAGGCGGCGCTGAGTTCCGCAGCGTTCATGGGCCGGCGGCGCCTTCCCGTACCCAGTCGTAACCGCGTTCATCCAGCGCCCGCGCCAGTTGCTGGTCGCCGGACTTGACGATGCGGCCCTCGGAGAGCACGTGCACGTAGTCCGGCACCACCAGTTCCAGAAGTCGTTCGTAGTGAGTCACAAGGACAGCCGCACGCTCCGGATGCCGGAGGGTGTTGATGCCCGTGGCCACGACCTTGAGCGCGTCCACGTCCAGGCCCGAGTCCGTCTCGTCGAGCACGGCAAGCCTGGGTTCCAGCACCAGCATCTGCAATATTTCGTTGCGTTTCTTCTCTCCGCCGGAAAATCCCGTATTGACGCTTCGGTTCAGAAACTCTTTCGATATTTTCATGAGTTCCATCTTGTTCTTGATAATTTGCATGAACTCGAAAGCATCAACCTGTTCGCGACCGTTGGAGGCGTGCTGAGCATTGAGCGCGGCCTTGAGCAGGTAGGCGTTGTTGACGCCCGGGATTTCCACGGGGTACTGGAACGCGAGGAAGAGTCCTTCCCGGGCGCGCTCCTCGGGCGCCATGTCCAGCAGGTCCTTGCCGCCGAAACGGATCGTCCCGTCGGTGACGGCATATGTATCCCGGCCCGCCAGCACTTGCGCCAGCGTGCTCTTGCCGGACCCGTTGGGCCCCATGATGGCGTGGACCGTGCCGGGGCGCACCTTGAGATTGACCCCCTTGAGAATGGCGCGGTCCTCCACCGACGCGTGGAGATTGTCGATTTGCAGAAGCGGTGTCTCGTCCATGGTCAGCCTACGGCGCCCTCCAGACTTACGTTGAGAAGCGCCTGGGCTTCCACGGCGAACTCCATGGGGAGTTCCTTGAATACTTCGCGGCAAAAGCCGTTCACGATCATGTTGACGGCGTCTTCCTCGGACAATCCGCGCTGGCGGCAGTAGAAGAGCTGGTCTTCGCTGATCTTCGAGGTCGTGGCCTCGTGTTCGATGTGCGCGCTGCGTTCGCGCGCCTCCACGTAGGGAAAAGTGTGCGCCCCGCAACGATCGCCGATCAGCAGCGAGTCGCATTGTGTGTAGTTTCTTGCGCGCTTGGCGCTGGGGAACACCTTGACCAGCCCACGGTACGCGTTTTGCGCCTGTCCGGCGGAAATCCCCTTGGAGATGATCGTACTGCGTGAATTGCGGCCGATATGGATCATCTTCGTGCCGGTGTCCGCCTGCTGATGATTGTTGGTGACCGCGACGGAATAGAACTCACCGACGGAATTCTCCCCCCGCAGCACGCAGCTCGGGTACTTCCAGGTGATGGCTGACCCGGTCTCCACCTGGGTCCAGGATATCTTCGAGTTGGCGCCGCGGCAGTCGCCGCGTTTGGTCACGAAATTGTAGATGCCGCCCACGCCGTTTTCATCGCCCGGATACCAGTTCTGTACGGTGGAGTACTTGATCTCGGCGTCCTCGAGCGCGACCAGTTCCACAACCGCCGCGTGAAGCTGATTTTCGTCACGCATGGGTGCCGTGCAACCCTCGAGATAACTGACGTGGCTGCCTTCATCGGCGACGACCAGCGTACGTTCAAACTGCCCGGTGTTGGCCGCGTTGATGCGGAAATAGGTCGACAGCTCCATGGGGCAGCGCACGCCCCTGGGCACATAGACGAAGGAACCGTCGCTGAAAACCGCGGAATTCAGGGCAGCGAAGAAATTGTCCCGCTGGGGAACCACGCTTCCCAGGTATTTTTCCACAAGCTCGGGATGCTCGCGGACAGCCTCGGAGAAGGAGCAGAAAATCACACCGGCCTCGGCGAGCCGCGTCTTGAACGTCGTGGCCACCGAGACGCTGTCGAATACCGCGTCCACCGCCACGCCCGCCAGCTTCGCCCGTTCATGCAGCGGTATTCCCAGCTTGTCGTACGTTTCCAGCAGTTTGGGGTCGACTTCGTCCAGGCTCTTCGGAGCATCGTCCTGATTCTTCGGCGCGGCGAAGTAGGAAATGGCCTGGTAGTCGATCGGGGCGTATTTCACATGGGCCCAGACCGGTTCGTCCATGGTGATCCAGTGCCGGTAGGCCTTGAGGCGCCACTGCGTCAGAAAATCCGGTTCACCCTTCTTTCTGGAAATGAGCCGGACCACGTCTTCGTCCAGACCGGGCGGGACGAGTTCCTGCTCGATATCCGTAACAAAGCCGTGTTCGTAGCGGCTTTGCACCAGATCAGAAATTTCTTTAGGTTGTACTGACATATATTTGATATATAGCTATTTAATGTTCGATTGACCGCCGCATTGCATTTTTCCAGCGGTTCGGAGGCAAGGTGGGCCCGGTGGGTTGCTGCAGGTCTGCCAGACTGACTTCGTCAAGCGCCTCGCGAATGCTCACGTTGATTCTTTGCCAGGCCCTGCCGACTCGACAGGATGACTCCAGTTCGCACAGGCTGGAAGCGGAACTGCACTCGGTAATGGCCACGGGCCCTTCCAGCGCATCGAGGATTTCCGCGGCGGAGATTTCTTCAGCAGGCCGGGATAGCGCGTAACCGCCGCGGGCGCCGCGCTCGGAAACGGCAAGGCCCGCGCGGACCAGGGACTTCAACAGTTTGCTTACCGTAGGCAACGACAGGCGTGTATCCGCGGAAACCTGATGGGCGCTGGCCAGCCGTCCCTCGCTGGCAGCCAGTTGGGCAAGCACGAGAGTGCCGTAATCGGTGAGTTTGCTCATTCGCAGCATGGCAACGCCTGTAGAAAGCCAAACAGGACTATTTTAGTACTATTTGTCGAAAAATGCGCGTGGCGGTGCGTCGTGGAGGAATGGGTCCTGGCGAAGGGGCGCCGGGGGGCGGTCGCGCTGGCCGTTTGCCCGGGCGCGCAATTGGTCGTCTACGTAGGCCTCCAGTTCCGTGAACTCGGTTTGGAATCGCTCCCTGTCCACGGGATTGACGCCGGGCGATTCCAGCGCCATGCGAATCTGGTTGAACGCCAGTGCCAGGTTGCCGATGCTCAGGTAGTAGTGCGACATGTAGTGGTGAGCATTGCCGATATCGCCCTCGGCGTTGGCGGCGCGGGATATCTGTCGAAATTGCTCCGGCGTGGGAATGGAGTTGTTGAGCAGGTCCAGGAGCAGATCGTGTGCCTGCGCGGGATGGCCGGCCGGAATGAGTGCGTCGGCGTAGCTCAGGGTCAGCGGAACGTTTCTGGGAGACAGTTCGATGGCCTCTTCGTACCGGGCAAGCGCCAGGGCGACCTGGCGACTCTCCATCAACGCCTCGCCTTCGCCGATTCGAAATGCGATGACGCCCGGAAGCTCCTCGACCATATCCGCAAACGCTCGCTGGGCGAGGTCATGTGCTCCGTCCCTGTGCAGGCTGAGCGCGAATCCGTAACGGTCGGCGATGCGCGCGCTGCCGGCGTCCAGGCGCTTCTCGAAGATTTCCACCGCCGCTTCTTCGGAGGGCGCTCCGAAAACCTCCAGTCGGGCCTTGACGACCTCGTAGCTGACGCTGTCGGATACGTCCGCGGCGGGTAGCAGTCGCGCCCGTTCCCGAGCTTCGCCGATTCGCGCGGACGTTACCGGGTGTGTCTGCAGGAACGACGGCACCAGATCCGAAGTGATCGCATGCCGTCTGGACAGTTTCTCGAAGAAGGTGGCCATGGCCGTCGGATCGAATCCGGCCGAGGCCAGCGTGCCGATGCCGATCCTGTCGGCTTCGTGCTCGTTGGCGCGGGTATAGTTGATTTGACCCTGGATCGCCGCGGCTTGCGAAGCGCTGATGATGCCCTGCATGGCCTGGCTGTTGGCGTCCGTCGCGGCGCCCAGCAACACCGCCGCGATCATGGCCGCCATCGACAGGATGCTGTTTCGCTGGTTGCTGTAGATGGAGCGCGCGATGTGGCGCTGGGTGACGTGCGCGACCTCGTGGGCCAGCACGCCGGCGACCTCGCTCTCCCGATCGCTTGCGAGTATAAGCCCGGAATTCACCCCGATGAATCCTCCGGGCAGCGCGAAAGCGTTGATGGCATCGTCGTCGACCATGAAGAACTCGAACCGGTGGTCGCCATCGTTGGCCTGTCCCGCCAGGCTGGCGCCCAGGGTCTGGATGTATTCGGTCACGATCGGGTCGTCCATGATGGCCCCGGCGCTGCGGAGCTGGGACATGACACCGCGGCCGAGTTGCGCTTCCTGGCTCCGGTTGAGTACGGAGTCGGCCGGGGTCCCGAAATCGGGCAGGTTGGGCGTTTGCGCACCGGCGTTGGCGCAGACGGCGAGCAACAGCATTGCCATCCAGGCGCGTGTCCGCCCGCCCGCGGAGAAGGCGTGCTGCCGCCCGCAACTACAACTCATCGAGCGCCTCGAGTATTTCGTCGACATGGCCAGGGATGCTTACCTTTCTCCATTCGCGGCGAAGTACGCCCTCGGCGTCGATCAGGAACGTACTTCTTTGTACAATGGCGATTCTTTTTCCCATGATCGTCATCTTATTGAGGACACCGAATATCTCACAAAGTTTCTCGTCCTCGTCGGCAATCAGTTCAAACGGGAAGCCATGCCGCGCCTTGAACTTCTCGTGGGACTCCATGTCCTGGCGCGAAACGCCGAACACGGCAGCCCCCCGGCGGACGAATTCCTCATGATGGCTGCTGAAGTCCCTGCCTTCAACTATACAGCCCGGAGTGAAGTCCCTGGGATAGAAATAGAGCACGACGGGTGATTCGAGCAACTCTTCGGAGTCTACCCGGGTACCGCCTGTCGCCGGCGCGCTGAATGCAGGTACCTTGCTTCCCTGTCGTATCGCGCCCATAGCCGAGTTCTTCCATCAAGCGGTCTTGACCGGCTCCATGATGGCATCCAGATTGAGCCGGTCGCAGAATTCCATGAACTCTTCCCGAATCCCCGATATGTGGATGCCCGCGGGAATGTTCACGAACATCTGAACCGAGAACATGGGTGTTCCCGTATGCACGGCCGGGTAGCTGCGCGTGGTGACCTCGGCGATCCCGATCTTGCGTTCGGCGAAGAAGCCGGACAGGTGATGCACGATGCCGGGCTGGTCGAGGCAGACGACGTCGATCGCATAGGGCAGCAATTCCTTGTCGAACTGCCGGATGCCGGTGCGTCGAACCTGAATCGTCAAATCCCCGCTGTCGGCATACTTGCCGATATCCTGTTCCAGCCTGCTGATCGCATGCCAGTTGCCCGCGACCAGCAGGAGCATCGCAAACTCCGAGCCCAGCGCCGTCATGCGGCTTTCCCTGATGGTGGCGCCGCATTCCAGGATGATCCTGGAAACGGTTTGCACCGCGCCGGTGTGATCGTTGCCCACCGCGGTGATGACCAGAAGTTGCTCCATGCGTGCCGATCCCGATGTCTCCATCGGATGAGTTTACTCTGATAGAGCCGGCGCCTGCCAACGCTTTGCCGAAAACGCCCGGCGGTTCCGGGCGAGCGATCGGGCTGCGCCGGGGGCGGAATAGTTGCGTACCCGCAGGGGCAAACGTACCATCCCGGCCATTCCTGTTCCGAGGCGAGTGGATGTCTGTTGGCAGTATCGTCGCGCTGGTGACCCCGATGAGCGCCGCAGGGGACATCGATGAGCGGCAATTGGCGAGGCTCATCGAGTTCCACCTGAAAGCGGGCACGGAGGGCTTTGTCATAGCCGGGACGACGGGCGAGTCGGCAACGCTGACCCGCGACGAACATGTTCGTTTGGTCGAGCGCTCCTGCGCACTGGTGGACGGGAGGGTGCCGGTGATCGCCGGCACGGGGTCCAATTCCACGGCCCAGACGCTGGATTTGTCGCGCGCCGTGGGCCGGCTGCCGGTCGCGGGTTTTCTTCTGGTGACTCCTTACTACAACAAGCCGACCCAGGAGGGTATGTACCGGCACTTCTGCGCCGTCGCCGACGCGGCAAGCCGGCCAGTGTTCCTCTATAACGTACCGTCCAGGACCGGCGTGGACCTGACCTCCGCAACGGTGGCTCGGCTGGCGCGTCATGGAAACATCGGCGGCATCAAGGAGGCGACGGGAGAACTCGGCCGGGTGACGCAGTTGCGGCGGGCGTGCGGCAAGGAATTCGTGCTGCTCAGCGGCGACGACCTGACCGCCAGCGAATTCATGCTCAGGGGCGGAGACGGCGTGATTTCGGTTACGGGCAACGTGGCGCCGGGACGGATGCGGGCGCTTTGCGACGCGGCCCGCTCCGGGGAACGGCTCGAAGCCGAGCGAATCGACGGTGAACTGGCGTCGCTGCACCGGTCGCTGTTCGTGGAGAGCAACCCGATTCCGGTGAAGTGGGCGGTTGAACAGTTGGGCTTTCCCGCGCCGGGGATCCGCCTGCCGCTGACGAGGCTGGCCCGGGAACATCGCTCAAGGGTGCGTTCCTCCATGACGGCGGCGGGAATCGAGGTCGCCGGTTCATGACGCAACGCGCGATCGCGGTCGCCGGCGCGCTTGCGATCTGTATCGGCGGCTGTTCACGCAACGCCGGTTTTCGCTGCGAAAACCAGGCGCGTTACAGCGGTGCGGAGGAGGTCGCTCCACTCGTGATTCCGGATGGCCTCGATCCGCCGGCCGAAGTCGAGGCGTTGCGCATACCCCAGACGGGCAGTACCGCGGTCGCGGGCGAGCCGGGAACGTCCGGGGCGCCGCAAGAGGCCCCGGCGGACGGGGACGGGGACTCGTGCACCGAGGCGCCGCCCGACTTCTTTCAGGAAGGACTGCCCGGTTAGGGCCTGTTGACACTACCTCGGGTAGTGTCAACAGGCCCTGGCTCATCCCGGGTGCCGCCGCGGCTTGACGGTGTCTTGCGGTACGCGGCGGCGGCTGCCGCAGCCTGGCGTCGCGGCGTGCGCGGCGCTCGCGGATTCGACCACGAGATCAATAGGGCCCGGTGGCGCCGCGGGAGCGGTTGATCAGGTAGTCCAGGGACAGCTTCCCCGGACCGAAGACCATGATCGCCAGCAGCATCAGGCCCCAGACCCAGTGGTCGTTGACGGAGCTCTCGAATCCGGCGCTGAAGATGACGTGGGCGTAGGCGACGACCGCGACGACATTGACCGCCGAGAGTCCCAGCGCGCCCAGCCGGCCGGCCAGTCCGGCGAACAGCATCAGCGGGAACAGCAGTTCACCTATCGTTCCCAGAAGGGCGGCAAGATAGGGCGACAGGATCGGGACACGGTACTCGTACTCGAACAGGAACAACGTCGAGTCCCAAGCGTTCATCTTGATCAATCCCGCCTTCCAGAACTGATACCCGACGTAGAACCTCATCAGGACGAGGAACAGGTCCCAGCGCAAGGCGTTCAGGATCCTGGCGGGCCCGGTTATCAGGTACTTGATGGTTGCTTCCATATCGACGAACCTCGATCACGTTTTGACAGGTGGCGTGCCCGCGGCGGACACCCCGGAAAACAGCCCCAGACCCAGGACGGTCTGCAGCGCCGCCGCAAGATCCGGTGCGGCCCCGGGGTTTTCTCCCTCGGATTCCGGGCCGCTCGGCTGCCAGGCATCTTCCAGGCGGGCGCCGCGGGTCAGTTCCGAGGCCAGCGAGAAGGCGGCCTCGTCGAGCAAATGCATCCGCAGGTCGTTGCCCCGCCTGGTGACGGCGACATTCTCGCCGCCCGAATCGAGGTCGACCTGCGCGGAGCTTCCGGGCTGATTGGCATGCCAGATGGAAAGAACGGGGTACCGCGAGCGCAGCAGGCGCACGGCGCGGCGGGCGGAGAAGACCAGGTTGCCATAGTCTTTCTCCTGGAACCGTCCCAGTTCGGAGATCGCCATCGGCTTCTCGTCGCGCTCGATGTGGGCCTCTTCCAGCGCCCATTCCAGTTGCGCCACATCCGGCAGGTACCGAAACCGGGAATCGCCGTAGGTGCGATCGAGGAACGCGGGGAAAGCGGCCCCGAAGCGCTGCAGATCGCCGCATCGTGACGGATGCGCGCGCGTGTATTCGCTTGCGAGGCCCGCAAGGCACGCCTCGCCGACCAGGCGCTCGATCACCGGAAAACTCGCCGCGACGGTCTTCCGGAAAATCTCGCGGAAATTGTTGCGATATATCTCGACCCGTTGTTCCGGCGCAATTCCGTTGCCGAGCACGCGTGGCAGGAGCGCGGCTGCGTCGTTGCCGGCGAACGCCTGGTGGCAGGCCGTCTGCAGATCACGCAGCGAGGTCATGGGCCTCGTCCAGAATGTTTCGCGCCGTTTCGGCCTCGCGCAGCAGCCGTTGAAGGGGAGGGAAGTCGGAGTCCCACTCGATCAATGCCGGGCGGGGGCCGAACCGCGCCACCGCGTGCCGGAAAATCGCCCAGGCCGGCTCGCATACCGGCGTGTTGTGGGTGTCGATAAGGATATCGCGTTCGCCGCATCGGCGCGCCGTGTGACCCGCCAGGTGCATCTCCGCGACGCGCTCCGGCGGGATGGCGTCCACATAGGCCACCGGGTCGAAGCCGTGGTTCACCGCGTTGACGTGAATATTGTTGATGTCCAGCAGCAGGCCGCAGCCGCTTCGCCGGGAGACCTCTACCAGGAACTCATGTTCGGGCATGGCCGAATCGACGAATTCCAGGTAGCTTGAGACATTCTCGATGAGGATGGGCCGCTTGAGGGTGTCCTGGACTTCCTGGACACGGCGCACCATGTGCTCGAGGGCTTCTTCGGTATACGGCAGCGGGAGCAGGTCGTTCAGGTGGCGGCCGCCGACGGCGCCCCAGGAAAGATGTTCCGATACCAGGGCGGGCTCGATGCTCCCGACGAGTGCGCTGAGTCGGCCAAGATGTTCCTTGTCGAGCGGGTCGGTCGAACCGATCGAAAGCCCGACCCCGTGGAGGCTGACGGGATAGTCCCGGCGAATTCGCCGCAGCGCGCCGCGGGCGATCCCGTCTTCTGCAAAGTAGTTTTCGCTGTGCGCCTCGAGCCAGGCGACCGGCGGCCGGCGGTCGATGAATTCGCCGTGGTATGGGCCGCGAAGGCCGATCCCGGCGGTTGCCGGGATCGGGTCCGCGTTGCTGGATGCTTGCTCGAAGCCCGCTGTCATTCCCTGACTTCGCCGCCGGCGATGCGGTCGCACGTGCCGGCGGGAAGAAGGATGTACTCGTTGGGGTCGGCGTCCGTGGCGGCCTGGCCCTGGCAGGTATGCCCGGGGCCCGCACAGTCGTTGGCGCCGGCCTTGACGATGCCGTAACACTTCTCCATGTCGGGCGCGTCCTGTGCGGAAACGGTGAGCGCGCCAACCGCCAGAAGGCTGCTCACGGCGGTGGTAATCAAGGCTTGTTTGCTGGTCATCGGTCAACTCCTGGTTGTGGTGAACTTGCGGACTTCGGCAGTGTCTGTAACCAAAGGTTGCAATAAATTCATTTTGTATCGCGACCTTGGTAACTGCCGGGTGTGCGCGTATATTACACCGGCTCCTGACGGGAATGGGCACTGGCAGCGCCATTCGTGCCCATTGATCGATGCCGCGGCCGGCACTCTGCCGCACCATTCCGCTACACGATGAATTGAAATGACGCTCACGAAACTGGCCCTGGGGAACCCTGTCGCGGCCGCCGTCGCGGTCCTGCTCGTGTTGCTGTTCGGCTCCATCGCGCTCACGCAGATCCCGGTGCAGATGATCCCCACGGTGGTCATTCCCAGGATCACCATCAACACCAGTTGGCGCGCCGCGGCCCCCGACGAGGTGGAGTCGGAGATCATCGAGGTGCAGGAAGAGGTCCTGCGCGGCGTGCCGGGCGTGGAAAAGATGGTTTCCACCGCCACGCAGGGGGCCGGCACCATCGCATTGACGTTCGACGTGGGTGTTTCCGTGGAGCGCGCGCTCATCGAGGTGATGAACCGGCTCAACCAGGTTCCGAGGTATCCGGCCGATGCCAATGAGCCGGTGCTGGTGATCGGGTCGGCGATGGAAGAGAACACGGCCGCGTGGTTTTCGCTGAGCCCGGCCGCGGGCAACCCGAACGATATCGACTCGTACCTGGATTTCGTGGAGGAAGTGGTTCAGACGCGATTCGAGCGCGTCAACGGCGTGGCTTCCGCCGTCGTGTTCGGCGGCCGCGAATCCGAGATTCGCATCACGTTCGATCCGTACAAGGCCGCCGCGCTGGATATCCAGCTTCCCTCGGTCGTCACGCTGGCCGGGAACAATGTGGATACCACGGGGGGCTTCACCGACATTGGCCGGCGCCAGTACACGGTTCGATACGCGGGTCAGTACGCCGTCTCCGAATTCGAGGACATGGTCCTGGGCTGGCGTGACGGGAATCCCGTGCGCCTGGGCGACGTCGCCGCGGTGGAGCGGCGCCTCGTGGACCAGATGGTCATATTGACCCAGGAGGGCGGCCCGGCGATGGCCATCGGCATCCAGCCGGAAGAAGGCATCAACATTCTCGAGGTCATGGAGGGCGTGCGGGAAGCGACCCGCGAACTTCAGGAAGGCCCCCTGGCGCGGGAAGGCCTGATTATTCGGCAGGTCTATGACGAGACCGAATACATCGTGCAGTCCATCGCGGCGCTGCGGAACAATCTGCTGCTGGGAATCACGTTGGCCGTGGGCATCCTGTGGTGGTTCCTTCGCCGCTTCCAGGGGACCGCGGTCATCGCCGCGGCGATCCCGATCTCGCTGTTCTTCTCGTTCTTCGCGCTCAACCTGGCCGGGCGAACGCTCAACGTGGTTTCCCTGGCCGCGCTGGCATTCGCGATGGGACTGGTGCTGGACGCCTCCATCGTCGTGCTGGAGAACATCGTCCGCTTGCGGGAAAACGGAGAGCGAAGTTCCGCCGCATCGTTGAAGGGCCCGCAACAGGTCTGGGGCGCCTTGCTGGCGTCCACCGCAACGACGGTGGCGATCTTCCTGCCGATCCTGTTTCTGCAGGACTTCTCCGCGCAGCTCTTTGCGGACCTGGCGTTTGCCATTTCGGTGGCGATCATCGTGTCGCTGTTCATCGCGATCGGAGTGGTTCCGACGGCCGCTCACAGTTGGCTGCGGCACGTCAATCTGCATGACCCTCACCGCTCTTGGTGGGAAGGCGGCACACGATTCGTCATGCGCGCCACCGACACGCCGCGGCGCCGCTATGGCTGGATCGCCGGCCTGGTCCTGACGGCATTGAGCGTCACCTGGCTGCTGCTGCCGCCGGCCGACTACCTGCCGGAAGGCAAGCAGAACTGGGTTTTCGCCTTTGTGCTGCCGCCTCCGGGACAAAGCATCGAGGCGGCAAAGACGGAGTTGCTGGATGTCATCGCCGACCGGATTGCGCCGTACCAGGCGGGGGAGAAGGAACCGGTCATCGAGTACTACTTCGCCGCGGTCATGGGCAGCTTCGGTTTCGTCGGCGTCAGTGCGCAGGACGCCGGGGACGTCGATGACATCCTGGCGGTCTTCAACGGCGAGATCCTGGCCGGTTTCCCCGACACCATGGCCTTCGCCAACCGTGTGTCGATCTTCAGCCGGGTGGAGGGTGCGCGGTCCATCGAGGTGAATATCCACGGTGAGGACATCGATGCCCTGCTGGCGGTCGCGCAGATGGGGATGGGCCTTATCGCCGGGGCCATTCCCGGTTCGCAGGTGCGGCCCGATCCGGGCGTTGAGCTGGCGCAGCCCGAACTGCGCCTGATACCGGACGAGCGGCGCATTGCGGAGGTCGGCTGGAGCCGCAACGTCGTCTCAAACGTCGCCCGGGCGCTGGGCGACGGGCTCTTCGTGGGGGAGTACTTCGATGGCATCAAGAAGCGCAATATCGTGGTTCGCGCGCTCGACTGGAGCGACCCGGAGGAGTTGGCCGCCATTCCGCTGGCCACGCCCCTGGGCGGCGTGGTCCCTGCCGGGGAGTTGATGCGCATCGAGCGCACCGTGGGTCCGGACCAGATTCGCCGGGTGGATCGGCGCCGGACCATCACCCTGGTCGTGACCCCGCCATCCGACCTGTCGCTGGAGGAATCCCTGGCCACGCTGCGGACCGACGTGGCGCCGGCGCTGTTGAATCAACTGCCCGCGGACGGGGAGTTGAGCTTCTACGGCAGCGCCGACAATCTGGACATCGCGCTCGGCAACATGGGACGGAGTTTTCTGTTGGCGATCGTCATCCTGTACCTGCTGGCCAGCGCGTTGTTCCGGTCGTTCAGGGACAGTCTGCTGGTCCTGCTGGTGCTGCCGCTGGCGACCGTCGGCGGCGTGGTCGCCTTGCGCATCACCGACTTGCTGGTGTTCCAGCCCATGGACCTGCTGACCATGATCGGTTTCATCACGTTGCTGGGGCTGGTGGTCAACAATGCGATCCTGCTGGTCTATCAGACGCGTTCTTCCGAACGCGCCGGCGCTTCCCGGCGCGATGCCGTGGAGCAGGCCGTGCGCATCCGGCTGCGGCCGATCCTGATGAGCACGCTGACCAGCCTTTTCGGTGTGCTGCCGCTGCTGGTGATGCCCGGGGCCGGCACGGAACTCTACCGCGGCATGGCCGCGGTCATCGTGGGCGGCATGAGCGTGAGCACGGCGTTTACGCTTATCCTGTTGCCGAGTCTGCTGCGGCTGGGCGAAGAGCGTCAAAGCGCGGTAATCGGTGGGACAATGGCTGGAGACTACGCAGTGCGCCGGAGCGAAGGATCATGATGTACAGGAATGGAGTGTTTCAAACGGTGCTCTGCGGGGCGGCAGCCCTGACGCCATTGTGCGCCGGAGCGCAGCAGATGGGATTCCCGCCCGCGCCGGTTGTGGTGGACGAAGTCCGGCGCACGGAAATCTCTCCCACCGTCGGCATTCCCGGAACGATCATTAGCCGGGCGGACTCCAGGCTGGCCACGGAAGTGGAGGGGCGCGTCATCTGGTTCGCCGACGTGGGAACCGTTGTCGAGCAGGGGGACCCCGTCGTGCGGTTGGAGAGCACCACGCTTGAGATCCAGCGCGACGAGTTTCGCGGTCAGGTGGAGCGCGAGCGGGGGCGGCTCACGTTTCTCGAGCCGGAAGTCGAACGCCTGGAGATTCTGGCGGCCGAAAGCAACGCGGCGGAGAGCCTGCTCGATCAGACGCGCTCGAACCTGGAGGTGGCGCGGGGGGACCTGGCCGTGGCCGAGGCGCGCCTCAGGCAGGTGGAGGACCAGATAGCCAAGATGACGATTCTCGCGCCGTTCGATGGCGTCGTCAGCGAGCGGTCGATCAATCCGGGCGAGATGATCAATCGGCTGGACGAGGTCATTCGTTTGGTGAGTCCGCGGAGCATGGAAGTGACCGCGCGGGCCCCGCTCAACGCGGTGGCATTTCTCGAAGTCGGTTCGAAGCTTCCGATCTACAACGACTATCGTCGCGGCACGGGCGATGTTCGCGCCATCGTGACCTTTGGAGACCCGCAGACTCACATGTTCGAACTGCGCATCGACGTGCCCGCCGAACAATGGATCGTGGGCGAAAGCGTGCGCGTCGACGTGCCGACCGAAGCGCCCAAGCAGGCGCTGGTCGTTCCCCGCGACGCGCTGGTTCTCAGGCGTGACGGCGCCTACGTATTTCGCGTCGGACCCGAACAGCGCGCCCAGCGCGTGCCGGTGATGCCCGGAGTGGGGGACGGGGATCTCATCGAGGTTGACGGCGCGCTCGCGGCTGGCGATGTCATCGTGGTCCGCGGCGCCGAGCGGTTGATGGAAGGCCAGCCGGTGCAGGTGATTGGCACCTAGCAGCCTGCGCCGTAGAAATTCACGGCTGCAAATCCGCTCTCATCCGCCCCTTCGCCCGCTCGATTTCGTCAAGTATGACCCGATATTCTCCTCAATCGATCGGCCGAAGGGACGGCGATAGCGAACTTTCGCTTTCGCGAATTTCTACGGCGCAGGCACCTAGCGCCAGGAACGGGCCTGCTGCCACTGATCCAAGGCTGTCAGGTTGACTTGGCGCCGGCACGACAGTGGGCAGGTTCTGGCGTCTGCCGGAAAGCGCTCCAGGCGGTGTCGCGTCAATCAGCTTCGGAAGCGCGTTTCCCTGACTTCATGGGATGAATCGAGCAACAGCGTGGCATCCGCCAATTCAGGCAGCCTCGACATCGCGACTCTCGAAAGCCTTTCGAAGTGCTGGACAAATTCGAGTAGCTGCGATTCGTTCATGATCCCCGGTTCCCCCGGCGCCGTTCTGGCGGCGAGTTTCCGCTCCTGCTCGGTACGCCAACGCAGCACGACGCTCATGTCCGGCGCCTGGAGAAAGATTAGCCGGTCCAACTTGGAAAAAACCCGCGCGTAGTCATCGCGGAGCCGGTCATTTACATGGGTTCGCCAGCGGGCGTCGCTGTCCCGGCGGGCTTCCAGATCGTTGATGGGCGTTACGAGTCCACCGGCGTCCTGGGGCGGAACGCCGAGACACCATCCCTCCAGAATGATGGCGTCCAGCGGGCCGGTCGCGCGCGGCCAGGTTGTCGGCGGCGCCCTGTCGTCTCGCGCCTTGTCGAAACGGGGCAACGCAATTGACTCTTCGTGGCCGAGACGCCGCAGACGCCGCATGTAACGGCGCATCATTTCGCAGTCATGCGTGCCTGGCGGTCCCCGGGTGGCCAGCAACGGGTGCACCTCGCGGCTCAGTTCAAGACGCTCGGCGCGGGAAAGATAGAAGTCGTCCATGGAGAGAACGGCGACGGACCAGTCCGCCGCGTCCTCCAGTTCCGCGGCGAAAAATTCCGCCATTGTCGACTTTCCGGTGCCCTGCGCGCCGCTGATGCCGACAATGAGCGGTCCCTCCCGCCAGGGCGCCTCGATCAGCCACCGCGCCAGCGGCACATAACATGCGGCGGTATGTCGAAACGAGTCGGGAAGTCCGCGCGCCTCGCAAAATTCGGTGAATCGGCTATTGTCCACGAGTGGAATTCTCTCTATTTGACTGGTCGCCATTCAGGGCCGAAAAGCCATCGTTGATTTGCCGCCATCGCATGGCTTGATGGCAATATCGGGTGCCCCAGTTCCGACATGAGCCGCTGGTGGTGCTTATGCCACCGTCGCTTCGCGTTCGGCGCAACCGGATTCACTCGGTTCAATTCGTCCAGCACGCCCGGTGTAAGGCGGTCGTGCACGAAGTCGTTGGTGTATTTCCCGATCACCGTTGGTCGCTTGACGGCAAGAATGCTCGGCCATCCTGCCAAGGGCTGACTGGCATCACTCCTTTAGGACCCTGTTGGTCAACCACGGCGGCTTGTGCACGGTGCCGTCGCTGGACTCAAGGATGTGCGCGAACACGGTTCCGACGCCGGCCGGTCGGGCTGCTGACGCGGATACGGGGCAAACGGACGAATCACGATAGCTCAGGGCAGTCGCAAGCCTGCCTTCGGCGGGATCGCCGAGCGCATGGCTGAAGTCGTCGGCGACGCGGCATCCGGGCACGTTGGCTCCGGCGCCGGTGGCCCCCTCCTCGGGCACGAATCCGTCAATGTAGTCTCCGAACCCCTTGGCGTTGATGCCATGGTACTGAACGGTGAAGTAGGTTGTTCCACAATTGTCCGCCGGGTAGAACCCAAAGGGTTTTCCGCAGGTGGGCTCGCCGATCTGGATGACCTCGATGTCGATGCCCCGCAAGCCGTTGATCAGCGACTCGCTGGCGGAACAGGTGTTCGGGCCGGTGAGGATGATGACCCGGCGCAGGTCGAGCGTTGGCAGCGGCAGTCCGCTCGGCTCGGCTTCCGTTTCGCTGTAGAAGGGTATCGGTCGTAGCGGAGCGCCGGTCACAGGGTTGGTCTCAGGATGCTTGTCGTTGAATAGCAGTTGCTCGAACACCTGCCCACCCGTTGCCGCCTCGCCAGCGATCATGTAGCCGAGTTGGCTTGCGATATGCAAGTAACCGCCGCTGTTGTAGCGCATGTCGATGATCAGGTCCTCGATTCCGCCGGGCACATCGTTGAACGTGCGGAATGCGTCGATTAGCCCCGTCTCGGCGGTGCGTAGGTGGTCGTTGAACAGCATGTAACCGACGGTGGCGCCGGCGGGGGAGGTCACAGTGCCCACATGCTGCACGGGCGTGGAAGCGATGATTTCCGAAGTCAGCGTCACCGTATGGGTCGTCTCCGAGCCGGCGTCGCGGAACTCGAACACATAGGTTTCACCGACCGAATCAGGATACAGGGCGTTATCGATCTGTTCGATGCTCACCCGATCGTCCGCGTTGACGAAATCGATTCCGTTGATGCTTACAATCCGCGCGCCGCGCCGGACCCCCGCGTCGGATGCCGGAGTGTTCGGATCCGTGTAGGCGACCAGGGCCTCCCTCGGAGGCGCGTCGGCAATGATCGACCAGGTCGCGCCGTAACCGGCGGACTCCCCTGCCTGCGACCATGCGATCCACTCCGCTGTGTCGTATGTGTAGTGCAATTGATCCTTGGGTGCGCCCCAAGGATACAGTTCAGTGGTCCTGAGCAGGTCGAAGTACTCCAGCGGATCGTCGTATAGTCCCGGGTCCCGGTCCTCGATCTCGTCGTACCAAAGGTAGGTATGGTTGCTCCAAGACCGCAGCCAGTTGTTTTCGTCCACGGTACGGCCCTGGACGTCGGGGAAGGGAAGGTTGTCCCTCGGGTCGTTACCGGTGCGGGGATCACGGCATTGCGCCGCGAACGTCGACGCCGGCAGGAACTCGCCGCTGACCCATCCCGACCCGGTGCCGGCTTCATTGTTGCCGGGGTCGGCGTTGTCGCCTACGCCGTCACCGTCGGAATCGGCCCACTCAACCGGGTCGCGAGGAAACGCGTCATCCACATCGGCCACTCCATCGCCGTCGTCGTCGTCACGGTCCGTGGCGCCGTTATCGTCATTGACCAGCGGGAAGAAATCGTCCCGGTCCGTCACGCCGTCGCCGTCGTCGTCCCGGTCGACGATGTTGCGGACGCCGTCGCCGTCGGTGTCGCCCGCGACGTTGTGGAGTCCGACCATGCGGTCCGTCGCATCGTCAGCTTCGTCCAGCACGGCCAAATCCGCTCCGAGCAAGACGTAGGCGACGCCGGGGCCGTCCAAGAACTCGGTGGCGCCAATCAGCAGGTCCGCCAGCCCGTCTCCGTCCACGTCTCCGGCTGGATACAGCGCATCGCCCCCCGCCCCTGCGAACGTCCAGACCGCCGCCGGTTCGCCAAGGGCGAGACTATCGATCAGGCCGGGCAACCGGTCCAGATCGGAGCCATGTAGCAGGTGCGACTTTTCGGAGTAACCGTCTCCCAGCACCAAGTCCCCCAGGCCGTCTCCATCGACATCCCCCGCGGCGGAAACACCGAGACTCTGCGCCACCCACGAGTTCGGCGGCGACGGCGCATACTGCAAGTCGATCATGCCGTCGGGTTTCCCGTCGGCGGCGTCCATCGAACCCAAGCCGGCGCTCGATACAATGTATGGGCCTTGATCGCTTCCAACGATAAGTTCGGCCAGACTGTCACCGTTCAGGTCGCCCGCCGAGGACACGTTCTCTCCCACACTCATCCAGCGTTGGCCGATGAATTTCCAACTGCCGGGGAGCGCCGCAACCTGCCGCAGGTCAATCACGCCATCCGCGTCGCCGTCGGCGGCGTCCGCCGCCGCCAGACTCCCGCCGGACATCAGATACGCGGCGCCGCCATTGAAGCGGTTCTCCGCTACGTCGTGGTACGGGGCGCCCACGAGCAATTCCGCCAGCCCATCGCCGTCGAGGTCATTCACCGGCGAGAGACTGGACCCTGCCTCCTCCCGCCGCGCTTCGCCAAGCAACTTCCAGGAGTTCGGGTATCTTGACGCGTTGGCAAGCTCGATGACCCCATTCGCCGCGCCGTCGGCGGCGTCCAACGCCGCCAAGTCGCCGCTGGCCACGATATAGACGGCGCCGGCGTCCCAGCCGGATGTTTCGCCGTCGGTGCGGTCGTGTCCCGGGGCGCCGACGGCCACCTCCGGCCTGCCGTCGCCGTCCAGATCCCCCACCGCGGTCACGCTGGCGCCCGCACCGTCATGGCTGCTTTCGCCAACGAGCTTCCACGAGCCTGGAAGCGCCGCGACGTTGGCCAAATCGATGACTCCATCCGCCTTGTCGTCGGCAGCGTCCGCTGCGGCCAAGTCCACGCCGGCGAGGATGTACACGACTCCCTCATCTCCCGACCACGTCACCCAGTCGGATTCGGCGCCGATGATGAGATCCGTCCTGCCGTCCCCGTCCAGATCTGCCGCAGCCAGACTGTGACCGGCCTTGTCCCATTCATCCTCGCCAACGAGTTTCCACGAGTTCTGTCCGGAAGCCACGTGGCTCAGGAGAATCGCCTGATCCGAGCTGCCGTCGGCGGCATCCACCGCGGGCAGATCCGCAGCAGCGATCAAATACACGGCGCCGACGCTCGCCATCTCGCGCGCGCCGTGGCGAGGTGCACCGATGACGATGTCGCTGCGTCCGTCACCGTCGAAATCGCCCGCGGACAGCACCTCGCCCGTCCCGTCGTTCCATCCTTCGCCGATAAACGTGTAGGAAGCGGTGATGTCGACCCCGGAGGAATCCAGCGGCAACAGGTCCCAATTGTCTCCCACGCCATCGCCGTCGCTGTCGGCCCATTCATTAGGACCGAACGGGTAGAGGTCGTCCTCGTCCGCCACGCCGTCGTTGTCGTCGTCGCGGTCCGCGTTGTCGCCTGTCCCGTCGCCATCGCTGTCGGCCCATTCATTGGGATCGAGTGGGTAGAAGTCGTCCTCGTCCGCCACGCCGTCGTTGTCGTCGTCACGGTCCGCGTCGTCGGCTTTCCCGTCGCCGTCCGAATCGTGGGTCGACTCCCTGAACCCGGCGACCTGGAAGCGAACCGCGTTGATGCTCGCCACGGCGTCGGCGCCGTCCAGCGCGTCCGTGTCCTTCCCGCATGGCATGCCGCCGCAGTCCCTGCCGGGGTCGGAGAAGAAATCGAACTTGAACGGAGCATAGGTCATGACCGTGCCAGTGACTTGCAACGCATCCACATGATGGCCGCGGGCCCATCTGAACGTGCCCAGGCTGTTCTGTTCGAACGAGTGTCCCAATCCCAGGTTGTGCCCGATTTCGTGGGCGACGGTGGAACCGCCGCAGTCGCCGTACACCAGGGAGTAGGGTGATGATCCCGCCAAGAAACCGCGGGTGCGCCCCAGTCCAGGCGAGATGCCTGCGATGTAGGCTATGCCGCAGAGACTTGCGTCCGGTGGTTTCGGCGCGAACAACACCACGAGGTCCGCGCCGTGCAACTCGCGCTGTCGGTTGGCTTCGGGGGACTCCCTAACTTCATCGAGCAGGTCTCCAGCCTCTCCGTTTTCGTTCTCGACGTCGAGTTCGCCGATGCCGACGAGCCGCAGCCGCACGCCGGTGCCGCTGTCCCGGTAGATGCCGTCAGCCAGCGTCATTACATGACGGATGCGTGTCGCCGGTTCGCCGTCGTATAATTCGGCGAACGCCGGGGTATGGAGCGCGAGTACGTCGATGGCGGTGGGCCCAGGCTTGGATTCGGGATTGGCGGGGTCCGTGCCCTCGGAGCGTTCGTTCACGTCTCCGACGCCATCGCCGTCGGCGTCGGCGAGAAAGTCCAGGTTGCCGACATCGAACTGCCGCGTCGCGCTCGCCACCGTCTCCATGATGACCTTGTCGAGAAGATACCGGCCATCGTCCCGCTCCTCGACCAACCGTATGCCCAGCCGGCGAAAGTCGCCCGAGCCGAGGCGATCCCAGCCAAAGCCGCCGTTTGCCGTGAGGGTGGCATTGCCCGGCACGGTGCTTTCCAGCGGCACATTGGCGGCATTGGGTATGGAGTATATCGAGGCGTCGTCGGTGCGATGCCAGACAAGCTCCAACGCCAACTCGCCGCTCTCCGACTTTCTGAAGCTGCGAACGCCCAGTGTCACCGTGGCCCGTTCCTCCGTGGACTCGATGCGGCACGGGCAGACGATGTCGATGTCGTCGACGCGCACCTCGTCGGGTGGGTCGCTGCCGCGCTCGACAACGAGCGTGCCCGTGAAGGTTCTTGAGTCCAGTATTGTGTCCATTTCCGGATACTGGGAAGTAAAAAAATGAACATGGTATGTGCCGGGAGGCGGCCGCGTGTATTCGAGGGTCCACCGAATATCGGAAAAAGGCTGCCCGGGGCCCAGAGTGCCGTTGCTGGATCCCGTGATTCTGTGGCGCGCTACGTAGTAGCCGCTTTCATAAGGGCTTGAGCCCTCCGTGACGCGGACGGTCACATAGAGTGTGCCGGTCGTCGAGTTGCTGGTGTTGTTCTTGATCCGCTCTATCTCGACGGTGATACGGTCGCCACTGATCTGGTAACTTACAGTGCCCTCGATATCGGCGGACCCGGCAAAAGCCTGTAACGCTACTGCCATGCCAACCGGCAAACCCGCCAATAGTCCAAGCCAACGCATGACTACGCCCGGACGCTGCTCATGCATGGACGCCGCGGCCCGCGCCTACGCCAATTCGATACGGCATGGACAGACGATGTGGGCAACGTCGCGTGTTTCCCGCGCCAGGGTTCCCCCAGGCGCGAACCACGATGCGGCTAACAGGCACCCGGCGAAATCGGCAAGACCCCCGAGTCCGGCATGACCGTTCCCGACTCATCGCTCAAGAGACGGGGGTGCTCCCGGATATACGTAGTCCGGCACGCTGTAATCAACATGTCGATCCATGTGTACGGTGGGCATCAGCCAGCCCAGTTCGCCTGCGGCGACGAGCTCGTAGGTTCCGTGAGGCGTGGACAGGTGGGCGAAGGTGTTCCTCGGCCCGGCGGTAATCGTGAAACGATGGAAACGACCGGCGACTTCCGTCAGCGTGCCGATGTAGGAGCGGGTGCTGTCGGGACCGGATTGAATTCTTTCGATGACGGGTGTGAAGACCTCGTTGAGTTGCGGAACAGGGACGGCGATGCGTTGGCCGACGCGCCATTCGCCGGAGGCATCCACAATCCGCACCAACACGCGATCTTGCACCACTTCCTTGTACGCGGGCAGTTCCGTCACGGTTCTTTCGTCGATGGCTGTCCAGAGTGCGTCAAGGTCCATTTGGGCAGGTTCCTCCGCCACGACCGCCCCGGCGGGGGCGGTGGTTTCCGAGGTGGAATCATCGCCCGTCACCATCGGCGAGTCGGGCGAATCGCGCGGGCCGTCGGTGGGGGCCCTCTCCGGGGGCCGCCACGCGGGGTGGAACAGCGCGGCAATCAGCAATATCGCACCACCGGTCGTCCATAGTCCGTACCGCCATTTGGACCGCGCACCGTTCATGTCCCTATTGTATCCCGTTCCAGCCAGGATAGAAACTCGCCCTCGTGCAATCCGGAGAACGTGTCGGCGCTTCCGGAGCGTTGAGAAAACCGCGGATATGCTGTATGTGAACTGCCCTACATACCGCCGCCGCGGGTCAGCAACATGCCGAGGATCGTTGTCGCCAACGTGATGGCGGCGAGCAACACTCCCACGGAAAGCAGGAGCGCCCTCGACATGTTGGTCTCGACGGCGTCGACCCGGCCCTGCAACTCGGCCTGGCCCACATCGATACGGGCGCCCAATTCCGTCCTCAAGCTCTCGATGCCGGTGTCGACCCGGGCGCTCAACTTCGCGATCTCCGCGTCGATGCGCTCTACGGCCGCGTCGAAGCGCTCCACGGTCAGGTCGAAGTGCTCGCGGGTCACCAAACGATTGACGGGTTGTCCCATGACCTCCACGATGGCCTCGGCGTGTTCGCCTTCAATGCCCGCCGCCTTGAGCCTGCGGGCAGCGTCCAGTGTATCAAATGCCGCTTCGGCCATGTCCGGTCACCTGTGGTCCGCCGCCGGGCGGGCTGTCGCTGCTGGGAGTCAGGTCACGATAGCACCTGCGGCGGGTGGCTTCACGGCTCTGTTTCTTGCCGGAATGGCCAGAAAAGGGAGGGCCATCCGCCCGGACCCGCACGTCGGCTGCCAGGCCGTTCAGATGAGCCAGCAACCGGCCTCGCAACAGATCTTCGGCTTCTCGCTTGTCGGGCGCGTTGATATCGACTTCGGGTTCGATGATGGGCATCGATCCCGCCGCGAATATCTGCCGGTCGATCTCGAAATTCGGCGAGTCGCGTGGCATTCATCGGCAGAATTTTCTCACGGCACACGGGGTGGGAGTCTTGGCTGGCAGGCGAATGGCATCAATGGAATTGTCGATTGCGTTCATGCTGTTGAGGGCGCCGGGGAATTACTGTATACCATGTGACGTTCGGGTCGTTCCGCCGAGGTCGGGTTCATGTGGATTTGGAGAAGGTTCTTTGTGACCGTCGGCGCCATGGCCGCGTTGTCCGCGGCGAATGGCCACCATTCGGTGTCCGGTGTTTTCGACTCCGAGAGGCCTTTCGAAATTACCGGTGTGGTCACGGAAGTGGAGTGGATCAACCCTCATATCTACATGCACCTGGAGGTCACGGGCGACGACGGTAGCGTCATTCGGTGGCAGCTTGAAACCGCGCCAACCGCCTTCATGCGAAAGGCGGGTATCACCAAGGCGATGCTAGAGGGTGACGGCGAGCCGGTCACGGTCACCGGGATCGAATCCCATACGCTGCCCAACGTCGGCTGGATTCGCAGGATCACGTTCGAGGATGGACGCTACTTTCAGATTTCGGCGAGTTGATTGGCGTCATCCGGGAGCACCGGTAAAGAGTGGCCCATTAATAGATGGCGCAGCCAACAAAAGGGGCAGTCCATAAACGAGGCAGCCCACGTATAGGGGTAGACCATGAAATTCAGAATGCAGACAGCACTGTTTTCGCTGGTTGCGTCGATGACCGGTACCGGCCTTGCCCAGGACAGCACTCAAGATGCGGTTGAAACTCCGAGAACCGCCGGGGGGTACCCGGACCTGAACGGAACCTGGGACAACGGGTCGGGGATCGACTTTGTAAGACCGCGGCATATCGACGGTTCCATCTGCGTGACCGGTTGTCCGCAGCCGGAATCGGCGCCTCCGCCGAGCGCCGTTCGCCTGCCCCCGGACCGGCCCACGTACCGGTCGGAATTCATGGACAAGGTCAGGGATCTGGAAGCGCGCCAGGTCGAGGAGGACCCGGTGCTCAGATGCCGCAATCCGGGTCTGCCGCGCATCGGGCCTCCGGACAAGATCGTGCAGATTCCCGGGCAGATCGTGTTTCTATACGATGACGTCAACGGCAACTATTTCCGCATCGTTCCCACCGATGGCCGGGGTTATCGCGAGGGCGTGGAGGAAACCTACCTGGGCGATTCCGTTGGACGTTGGGAGGGTGACACGCTGGTCGTGGAAACGGTGAACCTGATCGACGAAACCTGGCTCACCGACGACGGGTCATTCCACACGGCCGACCTGCGCGTGGTTGAGCGCCTGACCCGCACCGGCGACACCCTGGAGTGGCAGGCGACCTCCCACGACGCGGCAGTTCTCGCAGAGCCCTGGGTGCAGCGGCCCCGGATCGCTCACCTGACGGACCAGGAACTGGTCGAGGCGGCGCCTTGCATCGAGCGCGACCTGCCGCACATGCAGGATCTCTCGCACCACGACAACCTGCGGTAGGTAAATGGCTTGCCTCTGCGACTCGATCCGAACTCAGGTGCGGGAGGCGTCGAATATCGACTGGATCGAGCCGTCCAGCATGGCGTCGAATGCTTCGTCCGACTGCTCGACGTTGAGTCCTTCCGTAAGTGCCCTTGAGAAGCTCGCCACCATCCCGGGATTCTGCGCCAGGCGGCGATTGGCCTCTTCACGGCTGTAACCGCCTGAGAGCGCGACCAGGCGGAGCAGGTTCGGGTGTTCGAGGCACGTCTGGTAGAGTCCCGCTTCCTCCGGCAAAGTCAGCTTGAACATCACCGTCTCGCCGGCCGCCAGGCCGTTCAGGTGAGCAAGCAAACGGTCGCGCAACAGGTCTTCGGCTTCACGCTTGTCGGGCGCGTTGATATCGACTTCGGGTTCGATGATGGGCATCAATCCGGCCGCGGCGATCTGCCGGCCGATCTCGAATTGCTGGCTGACGACACGCTCTATGCCGCCGGCGTCCGCGGATTTGATCACCGACCGCATCTTGGTACCGAACACGTTTCTCGAGTTGGCCTTGTCCAGGAGTTCGGCGAGGTTGAGGATCGGGTTCATTACCTGCACGCCTTCGGTCACCGGCGCCAAGCCCTTGTCGACCTTGAGGAACGGCGCAACGTTTTTCTCCTCCCAGAGGTATCGCGCCGAGTTCATGCCGCCGACGTCCCTGTCGAGCGTGTTCTCGAAGAGGATGGCGCCGAGGATCCGGTCGCCGTTGAACACGGGGCTCGTGATGATCCGGCTGCGCATCGCGTGCACCGCGTCGAACATTTCGTCGTCGCCGGCGTAGGCATCCTCGCCGACACCGTACAGCCTCAGTGCCTTCGGCGTGCTCCCGCCGCTCTGATCCAATGCTGCGATGAACCCGTCCTGCGAACGTACCTTTTCAAGTTGATCTTGCGCGATAGACATGGAATTCCGTTGCTCCCCGTGCCGCTGGGTTGAAAGAAACAGTTGAGTGCGATCCGGCGAATAGGGCGCCGCCGAAGCCGTCGCGGATTATACCAGCCTGGCGTCCGGGCATGGCCAGGTGGCGGGGAATGTCATTCCGCCAGGATCCGGTTGGTCAGCCACGGCGGCTTGTGCACTACGCCATCCCCGGGTTCCGGATTACCGGGAGCATCCGCTTCAGGCCCGAACCCTTGGGAGGCCGCCCCGGATACCGGGCAGGCGCCGGTGTCGCGATACGCAAGCGCGGCAGCCAGCCTGCCTTCCGCCGGATCGCCCAGAGCGCGGGTCAGGTCGTCCGCGACGCGGCATCCGGGCAGCTGCGCTTCGTCCCCGGTGGCCCCAGGGGTGGGTACGAATCCGTCTCCGTAGTCACCGTACCCCTTGGCGTTGACGCCGCGGAACTGAATCGTGAAATAGGAGGTTGCGCAGTTGTCGGTCGCGTAGAAGCCATAGGGTTTGCCGCAGGTCGGATCGCCGATCAGGATGACTTCGATGTCGATACCTCGCAGCCCGTTGATCAACGACTCGCTGGCGGAGCAGGTATTCGGGCCGGTGAGAATTAGGACGCGCCGCAGATCCAGTGCCGGCAACCTCTGGAGGCCCGAAGCCGTCTCCGTGGAATTGTAGAAGGGAATGTGGCTCAGTGGTTGGCCGGTCACCGGGTTGGTTTCCGGGTGCTTGTCGTTGAATTCAAGCCGTTCGTAGACCCGGCCCGCGGTCGCCGCCTGACCGGCGATCATGTAGGCGAGTTCGCTCGCGATGTACAGAAAACCTCCGCGGTTGTAACGCATGTCGACGACCAGGTCCTCAATTCCACCGGGAACCGAATCAAGCGTCCGGATCGCGCCGATGATGCCCGCTTCGGCCGTTCGCAGGTGGTCGTTGAACAGCATGTAGCCGACGGTGGCTCCGGCGGGCGACGTCTGTGTGCCGACGTGCTGGACCGGCGTGGAGGCTATGATCTCCGAGGTCAGTTCCACGGTATGGGTGGTTCGCTCCCCGACATTGGTCAGTTCCACGGTATGGGTGGTTCGCTCCCCGACATTGCGGAACTCGAAAGCATGGGTCTCGCCGGCTGAATCGGGATAGAGAGCGGCAATGATCGAGTTGACATTTTCCTCGCCTTCCGCATTGACGAAATCGATGCCGTCGACGGAAACGATTCTCGCGCCGCGCCGCAGTCCGGCTTCGGTTGCCGGGGTTTCCGGGTCGGTGTAGGCAATGGCGGCCTCCCGCGGGGGCGAGCGGGAAATGATCGTCCAGGACGCGCCGTATCCGGCCGATTCCCCCGACTGCGACAACGCGATCCACTCGTCCGTGTCGTAAGTGAAGTGGAATCGATCCTTGGGCGCGCCGGAGGCCGTCCGTGCGGTGGTCCGCAGCAGGTCGAAGTAATCGAGCGGGTCGTCGTATCGTCCCGGATCGCGATCGACGATTTCGTCGTACCAGAGGTAGGTGTTGTTGCTCCAGGATCGCAGCCAGTTGTTCTCGTCCACCGTCCGGCCCTGAATGTCGGGGTAGCGGCGGCCCGTCCGGGGATCGGCGCCGGACCTGGGCGATCGGCATTGGCCGGCATAGGTCGAGTCCGGCAGGAAATGTCCCGGGACCCAGCCGGATTCGGACGGCTCATCGTTGTCGACAATGGTCAGCGTCGCCGGATTGACGGTCAGGCCGGAAGCCGTGGCGGTCACTTGAACCGTTTCGTCTTCCTCGTCCTCGTCGTCGTCCGTCGCAACAAGGGAAACGCTCCCGGATGCCGAGCCGGATCCGGCCGCGATCATGATCCGGAGCGGCTCCACCCCGGAAAAGTCATTGGCGCCGGCCGTATCGCCGGTCAGCGAAACGGTGACGGTCGTCTCGTCCGGGGCGGTGCCGCTCTCGAATGCGGCCGTTACCGACAAAGTGACCTCGGAGTCGCCTTCCGTGACCGAGCTCGGCTCCACGGACAAGTTGATGACACTGGACTGACCGCCGTCGCCTCCGTCTCCCTGGCTCTCGCCGCACGCGCAGAGCGTCATCGCGAGCGCCGTGGCCCACATTCCGCGCAGGGAAGGCCGGCGGCGTTCCCGCCAACGCAGAGGCCCCGGGAATCGGGACGGTTCAGGAAATATCGCGCGCATCACCGGTCATAAAGCGCGTCTTCCAGCAGCCCGCGCTCGTAAGCGATCTAGCGCTCAACGCCGCAACCGCGGTCGTCGCCAACAGGCAAACGTACGTCCGGTTCATGATGCTGTTCCCGACATGGCCCAATGTGGTCCCTATCTTACTCCTTGTGCGGCTTGAAGCGAACGCGCCGATATCCTACCGTAGTGCGCCCGCCGCCGATCCGGCCGTTGTTCGGTCACGCCCGTTGATGCGAGACCGGAGCGGCGAACCCGGTCGCCGGCGGCATACGTTCAGGGTTTCGGGCAACCACGCAGGAGTTCATGGTTTCCGACAACCACGCAGGAGGCGTCGTTCAAGTGGAATACCGCAATCTCGGAAGGACCGGGGTCAAAGTCAGCCAACTCTGCCTGGGCGCCATGATGTTCGGGCGCAGCACGAACGAAGCGGAGTCGATTCCCATCATACACAGGGCGCTGGAAGAGGGAATCAATTTCTTCGATACCGCGGACATCTACGGCCTCGGCGAGAGCGAACGCATCCTCGGCAAGGCGCTGTCGGCGGCCAGCGCGCGGCAACGCGTGATTCTGGCCACCAAGGCGTGTATCCCCATGTCCCGGGACGATCCGAACATGGGCGGATTGAGCCGGCGGTACCTGATTTCCGCCTGCGAGGCGTCCCTGCGGCGTCTCGATACGGACTGGATCGATCTTTTCTACCTGCATCGCTCCCTTCCGGACGTGCCAATCGACGAGACGCTCAGGGCGCTGGACGACCTGATCCGCCAGGGAAAGATCCGTTACATCGGCTGCAGCATGTTTCCGGCCTGGAAGATGGTGGAGTCGATTTGGGTCGCCAGGGAACTGGGCCTCAATCGGTTTGTCTGCGACCAGTCGGCGTACAACCTGCTGGACCGGGCCGCCGAGCGCGAGGCGATTCCCGCGGCACGCACCTATGGTCTCGCGATCGCCCCATGGGGGCCGTTGTGCGGCGGTTTGTTGAGCGGCAAGTATCGTCGAGACGACACCGGCGCCGAGGGCCGTTGGCAGGGTGGGCGCGACAACTTCAACCGACCGGCGACTCCCGAAGCCTTCGACGCGATCGATCTGGTCGTAGAACTGGCGCGGGAAGCCGGTTGTACTCCATCGCAGTTCGCCCTGGCCTGGCTGGGCGCGCAGCCGGGCGTGACGGCGCCGATCATCGGACCCCGGACGATGGAGCAACTGGTGGACAATGTGGGCGCCGCTGAAGTGGCATTGCCGGCCGAGCACCTCGCCCGCGTGGAGCAGGCCGTGCCCGCCATGACCAGCGCGATGCGCTACTACGACCAGGCCAATCGGTTCGACCGCGCGCCCAACGTTTACGGTCTGTAGCCACGCTTGGCGTGATTCGTCGGTCGCGCACCCTTTATCGCCGGTCGCGCCAACGGCGGTTATCTTTCACCACCGCGCGGCGCCGGCGGTTCGATGCCGAGCTCCAGCGCGGTTTCGAGAAGGGCGTTCCAAGTCCTTGCGGGCAGCGGAATCCCGTCCCGTCGACGTTCGGCTGCGATTCCGCGCTCGATCTCGCCCGGCAGGTAGATCGCCTCGACGCCTTGCGCTCTGGGCAGGCTCTTGAGCGCCGCGGCCAGTTCATCGATGCGCCGCCTGAATTCCGCGACATCGCCAAACAGCCCGATGTCGATAGCCGCGACCATGCCGTTCTGGCCATGCGCGACCGGCTCGCCCCGGATCGCCGGCGCCAGCAGCGGGTGGTCGACCAGCACGCCCTGAAAGCACTCCAGCATCAGCGACAGCCCCGACCCCCGGTGGCCGGCCAGCGGCAACGGTATGACAGCCTCAAGGGGGTCGGTTGTCGGCTCGCCATCCGCTGTCAGCGCGGAACCGGGAGGTATCGGCGTGCCCGTGGCCCTGGCCTTGAGGATCTTGCCGATGGCGATTTCCGCGGTGGCCATGTCCAGCATCAGCAGATCGGACCGGTCGCCCGGCGCCGCCATGGCGATGGGGCTGGTCGCGACACCGGCCTTGCGGGCGCCGAAATAGGCCATGAGGGGCCGGCTCGAAGAAGCCACGATGCCGAGCATGTCCGCGTTTGCGATTTGCGCGGCGTAGTAGCCCATCGGGCCGGTATGGGTCGTCTCGCGGACGATCCCCCAGGCCAGGCCGCTGCCGCGCGCCTTGTCGATGGCGTGTCGGGTTGCCGCCTGCATAGCGACCCCGCCGGGGGCGCGGTCGGCATCGGCAACGAAAGTCGCCGGGGAATTGTCGTTGATTTGAAGCCGCGGCCGCGGATTCATTACGCCCGACGAGAGCCAGCCGCAGTACCTCGGGACACGCAACGCCCCGTGGGAATCAACGCCATGGAGATTGGCCCAGACCAGGACATCGGCCTGCGTTCGGGCCGATTCCCTGTCCATGCCCGCACGCTCGAATACACCGGCGCAGAGGCGGGCCAGCGGTTCCGGATCGATAACGACCCCGTTGGATGGCGAATCCGTCATTGCTCTTTCAGGACCGACGGAGCCGGCCAGGGAGGTTGGACTCCCGGTGCAGGTCCGCCGGGCGCCACGCCGGTCCCGGTGCTCGCGCGACCTTTGCCACGGGCTGCTACTCGTCCGTCGTGCGGTCAGTCCGTCAGGAAGTGATACATGCCGAGCACGTTCATGTCGAGCCAGTTGTAGCCGTTCCAGTGGCTGTAGTCGGGGATTTCGATGCTCTGCCGCATCTCCTCCAGCGACTGGCCCGCGTCGATGGCCGCCGCCACGGCGGCTTCCAGCGCTTCGAAATACAGCCTCCAGTCCGTGATGTCGTCGACGGTTCCCACCGGTCCATGGCCGGTGGCCACGTGATCGAAATCTCGCGCGATTTCCTCTGTTTCGCGGATTGCGGCCATCCACTCTTCGTACATGGCATTTTCGAAATCCATCTCCATGAAGGGCAGACGCTGGAAAGTTATGTAGTCGACCACGAACATCACGCTGGCGTCCGGGAACGAGATGCGGCTGGAGTCCAGCGAGTGGTTCATTTCCCCGACCCAGTTCATGCGTACGCGCTTGCCGCCCAGACTGATCTCGATCTGGTCCGTATAGGTGATGTTCGGCGGATGAACCAGGCTGACGGGGCCGCGCATGAGTTCGGCGCCACTGATGACCTCGTCTCCGTTCGCATCGAGTCCGGCGAACCGCGGGGCGTCCATGTCGGCTGCCTCGGCGCGGGAGATGACGCCGTCGGCGTCCGTATCCAGCGCCGCGAGGGGCGCATATTGCCCCTCGACATCCGTCAGTTGCGTCGAGTCCGGCGGCAGCGCGAGGTGGTTCAGCATGTTGGCGTGGCCGACGAACTGTGCCGAATCGGCGAACGCGGCGCCGCCCGAGGCGTGATCCCAATGATGGTGGCTGTAGACCACGTAGCGGACCGGGACGCCGAAGCGGCTGTCGAGTTCCCCCTTGAGCCAGTTCGCAAAGTCCGGATTGATCGGGTCCGCCAGGACGATGCCGTCGTCGGTCACCATGAAGACGGTCCCGTGATTGTTGTTGGTGGCCCGGTAAATGCCATCGGCGATCTCGGCGACGGTCCGGACCGGTCCGTCCTGGGCAAGGGCGCCGGCCGCAAGGACCAGGGGCGCGGCCGCGGCGCTGACCAACGCGGTCCTGTTGATGTTCGACATGGATGCCTCCTTGGGTGGAATTCTTGTGGGCGCATCGGGTTGCGCCATTCGCATAATAGTGCCACAGGCCTGAACGGGAGTTGACCGCGCAATCATGAATTCTCAGGGAATTGCAGGTTTGTCCAGGCCTGGCCAGCGGCAAAAGTCCCGCGGCATCCGGCCGGCGCGACGACGCATCCCGGCCGACTGCGTTACGGGTCAGGCCGTGCTGTGCGCCCGAACAGGTCGATGACGGCGAAGGGCGCGTATAACAGCACCAGGGCGACGGCCGCTATCCCCACCAGCGCCGGGAGATACGACGGCCAGGGGCCGAACCAGTCCAGCGGCGAGGGTTGCGCGGGCTTTGCGAGCAGGAAGAGGTAGTTCGATCCGAGCAGCAGGTTGACCGGGTACATCAGCAGCGCGTAGGCGGCTGTCACCGGCATGACGATCAGAAGGGACTTCGGCCTGGGGCGAAAGCCCATCACCAGGGTGGCGAACATCACCGCCAGTATCCCCAGCCCATGGCTCAGGAAGAACAGCACAAACACCGGGTGCGGAAACGCTTGTACGACGTCGGGTGTCAACAGTGCGACGAGCGCTCCCCCCGTTCCCCAGAAATAGAGCACTTCGTACAGGCGGTAGCTGCGGAACCAAAGCATGAACGCGCCCAATGTCACCGTCATCCCGCACAGATGCAGCGGCAGGTGCTCGGCCAGCGGCATGCCGTAGATGCCGGCCCGGACCGCCGGCCCGAGGCCGATGTCGATGAACATGCAGATGGCGACGATCTTGCGCGCCGTCTCCTGGCCATGGAGCGTTGCGCGCCGGCGCAACCACACCGGCAGGAGCACGGCGATGGCCAGGGTAATGCCCGTCCCCAGCCAGTGCTGCAGGCCGAACGGTTCAAACGTCGCCATGCCGTTGCCCGTTCCGGGTTTGCGGACGTTGCGGATGGTTCAATTCTCTTCCCCGTTCGTCGAGCCTGTCCACGGGAAATTCTCCCGCGGCCAGAGGCAAACCTTACAACATTAATTGATGGAAACCTGCCGCGGAGCCTCATCGCCCGCGTGGTATTCTTCCGCCTCCGGCCATGACGGCGGGCGCTCGAACGACGCCCGAACACGGCACGCGCCGGTCCGTCTCGAGTTGAGACTCATGGTGAGTTTGAGCAATTGGAGATTCGTCACGTGAGAACTATAGGCGCCCTGCTGGGGTTGGTGGGTGTTTCGGCCGCCTCGCTGGTCATTGGACACCACAGCGATGCGGGTTACGACCGGGACACGCTGGTTGCATTCGAAGGTGTGGTGAAGAGCTACTCGTTCCGGAATCCGCATATCGCGATCATCGTCGAAACGGAGGAAGAGGGCGGCGAGACGGTCGAGTGGGATATCGAGACCGGCTCGACTCCGATCATGATTCGCAGCGGTTGGACCGCCGACCTGATAAGCGAGGGCGATACCGTCACGATCCGGGCCCATCCCGAGAGAAGCGGTCGGATGCGGGCCATACTGAACACCATGCAGATCGCCGACGGAAATCTCTGGTACCAGGTCGAGGAAGACCCCGTCGAGACCGTCGCCGCGACCAGCCTCGACGGCGTGTGGCGGGGGCTGAGCACTTTCAGCCTGCGGCGAGGTATGAACCAGGTGCCGCTGACGCCGGCCGCGGAGGCCGCGCGGGCCGAATTCGACTATTTCACCCAGACCCCGGTCAGGGACTGCGTGGCGCCGCCACCGCCGAGCCTGCTGGCGTCGACGACCTATCTCAACGGCATCGAGATTCTCGAAGACCGCGTCATTCTGCGCAACGAGTATTTCGACCAGACACGCATCGTCTACATGGATGGCCGCGGGCATCCGGAAACCGGCGAGCGCACCTCCTGGGAGGGGCACTCCATCGGCTGGTGGGAGGGCGACACGCTGGTGGTCGATACGACCCATTTCCGGGATCATCCGGAGGGCAACGGCCGGGGCGTGCCGTCAGGCGCCCGGAAGCACATGATCGAGCGGTATTCCCTGAGCGAGGACGGCAGGCGCGCGTTGATCGACGTGTTCCTCGAGGATCCGGAATACCTCGCCGAGCCGTTCAACGGCCATACCGAGATGGTCTATTCGCCCGAACTGGAACTCCTGCGCTACGACTGCGATCCCGTGCTTTCCAGGCAAGGCGGGTTCGAATAGCGCGTGGTGCCCGGTGCGGCGACGGTGAATCGCGCGGAGTGGGCGTGAATCCTGTCGGTTTGACTGCCTGAGTCGAGGAGCGGCGACGGTGCCAGGTGCAGACGACCTCGTCCCGGCGCTGGCCATCCCATCGGGGGTGTTGCCGCGATCTGGCGCGACGCTCGGTTGGTTGCTCGTCGACGCCCGACCTGATTCTTGAGACGGCCAAACTGTCAGGTGATTGCCCTGTAAAGACCGACTGAATCATCGCGCTGGCAGAGGCGCCAACCATTTTCCGTCGATCAAGCCCTGGAAGTGGCTTGATACGCTGGTAGCCAGCGCTCTGTCACGCAATAGGATTCCCAGTTCGAAATTGCGATCGAGCGCGGCGTCGGTGAGGTTTGCGGATGTGACGAAGACGACCTCGCTGTCGGCGACTACGGCCTTCGCGTGCAATACCCCCGCCGGACCGTCAGGATCAAGAGAACGGGGATCGTAATAGACTGCCGGCCTCGTCGTTCCGGGCCAGTCCGTTCCCCAGAATTCGTCGGCAAAGCGACGAACCAGGCTTGGGGCGGCTGTTGTATCGCCTCGGCGGCGCTGGATGTTCAACAGCACCTTGACCTGCAATGTTGGAATCGCCTCCATGCGCCGGGCCAGTCCGGCGAAAACGCGGGGACCGTCAAAAAAGGCGAATGTGCTGATGCACAAGGAGCGTTCCGCCCCGCCGATAAGTTCCTCATACACGCGTCGCGTGTCCCGAGCGTGTATTCCGGGGACCTCCGGGCCGGACCACACCAAGTCGGGCGTCGCAGTTCGAGCCTGGGCTTTCTCCAACGTTTGCAACCACGCGGCGGCCGCCTTGCCCGAGATGCCGAGGTGTTCCAGCTTGTTCAGCGCGCCCAGTACTTCCTCTCCGCCGGCTTGCAGGCCGAGAGTCGAGCGCACAGCGGCAATCGAACTGGAGGGTGGAAGGAGACCGGTCATCAAGGCGCTTGCCAGGCGTCTGCGCAAGTGCGGCGAAAGGGCGGCCAGTGCTTCAATCATGGCGGCGGCGAGAAAAACGCGGCGTCATCGACTCCGAGAACGGGAACGACCAGCGCGCGATCGAGATAATCGTTGCGCATCTCGCACGATGTCTCGGCAATAAGGGCGCAGCCGTGGCAGGCCGCGCCGTGGAGCCAGCGTTGCTCCAGGCTTTTGCCAGGCGCGTGCTGTGCGCAGATCGGATCGTTGGAACACAACTGCGCCATCCGCAGTGCGTCCGCCAGATGATCCCCGATGAGTCGTCCCTGCTGCACCAGGCCGCCCAGCGTTCCTTCCGCGTCGGGCGTCCCGGTGTAGAGAAGCAGGCCGTAACGATCGCTCTCGACATAAATGCGTTCCCGGATGGACGTGGCCGGATAACCGCAGCGCATGGCCAGAGACTGAATCAACAAGTGCGCCAGCGTGTGCAGCAATACGTACGCGACGCCCGGGAACGGGTGCTTGACTTTGCGGTTCTCGGTCCACGTCCGGAAACCCCCAGCCAAGTCGCGTTCGCGCGTTTGGACGCTTTGACGAACCCGCCATTCATGAATCGCTTCGGGTCGAAGCTGCACGAAGACGCCCTCGCCACGATTCTCCACGGCGGGGAACCACGTTGGCTCCAGCGCGAGTTCCGCGCGTTCTACATCGGTGTCGTACTCGCCGTGAATATCCCTTATTGCCGCTTCCAGGCGCGTGAAGCCGATCAAGGCGACAACCTCCCGGAGGCGATGTAGCTGGATAACAGCGGCGATTGCATCGGTCAATCCGGAACGCCTCCAGGCATTTCCGGGCAACTTCCGGGCATGAAAATTCGGATCGATGGGGATGTCGTCCCCATATCCCTCCGGGGCGCGGAGCAATGCGTCGAGTTCCACGTCCTTCACGTTTCGTTCCACGCCGGCGTCCCCTCGAACGGCTCCAATGGCTTGCAGGATTTCCTCCGTCCCAAACCCCTCGAGCCGTTCGGATACGATCGGAATACGCAAGAAGGTAGCCAGCGTTTCGGGAGAGTCCACAGCTTGCAGAATTTGCCAGACATCCCGGACGGCACCTTCCGCCGACCCGCCCGTGTCGGGTAACGACAGCACGCTGAATACCTGCGGGAAATAGGCGTTGGAGGCCGTCCGAATGAGCAGGCGGCTTGGCTGGTTGCAGTCCTCTTCGGTATGGGCGCCAAGCCACGGTCTCGCGCCACGACAGGTTCCCAGTGAATTCCGGTCGAGTTCAGTCGCTTCATGGAGAGAGCGCCTCTTGCCGCATTCGCAGCGCACGCTCAACTCGGTCAGATCGCCCGTCGTGCCGCTCTCATCCAGCCATAGTTGCCGTCGGCAATCGTCGTCGCCGCCATGCGCGAAGCGCGTCCACGGCAAATCGTCCACATGGCCTCGCGGACAGGCGCGAACGAAGCGCGTGGGTACCACTTCAACGCCCTCGAAACGCCCTTGCTCCAGCGACTTGCGGTGTACCAGGCGGCGAGAATTCTCTCTGTCGCCGCTTCCGGTCTCCTGTACGACGAACCACTCCGGAAAGCGCCATGCGCCGATGCCCCTGGCGGGCGCCCAGGGCTCGCTGGGCGCGGCGGGCGGCGCGTGCAACCTCGGCGATGGGATATCCATGAGATTACCGAGTACGCGGGTCAACCGGGGTTCGATTATCTCGTCGAGTCCTTTGGGCCAAGTGTCCAGTCCGCCCGTGATCGCCGCGTGCTTTGGCAGGTCGATCAGAGCGCCCGGACCATAAGTCGTGATGACCTGACTTTGCCGAATTTGTCCATGGGCCTTGCTCATCTAGCGGCGCCCACATCCTGGCCGTGCAGGTCCTTCAGGTACAGATTCACTTCCGGTTCGACATCGCGCAATGATCGGTTGGCCCGGAACTTGCGATGGTGTTCCGATTCGAAATCCTTGTCGAGCATTTCCCGCAGCAGCGGTCGTCCGGATCTTCCAGGCCCGTGTTCGTACTTCTGATATCGAACCTTCGTATTGGCCGCATGGTAGTCCTCGACAACCGCGAGCCATGAGTCGAGCAGGTCGACCACCCGGTTCTGAACGCTGCGCAGGCGCTCGTCTCGCTCTGCATCGTCGTTCAATGGCTGGTGTTCGACTCGCTCCCGAAAGCAATCGAGCAGTCCGCGCTCGATCATCGTGCGTACGTCCACAAGTCGCTCGACGCCCGTCGCCGGAGTCAACCGGGCCTCCCAGTGGCGCGCCAGTCCGACCAGGGCGCCCGCGAAACCGCGGTCGAGGGCGCGCGCCGAGAAAGGAGTCACGCTCGGCACCTCCACGGATCGGTAGAACGTCTCGTGATAGTGCCGGAAGCGCTCGTAGTGCGAGCGGTCCCTCGGTTTGTGCACGTTCAGCAGGGTGACCACGAGGCCCGGACGCTTGTCGTCACGTCCCACCCGGCTGGTCGCCTGAATGTACTCCGCGTGCGTCTTGGGCTGCCCAAGCACGAGCATGAGTCCCAGCCGCAATATGTCCAGACCGACCGAAATCATGTTGGTGGCGATGGCGCAATCGACCCGGCGGCTCTCGTGAAACTCGGATTCCAGCCGCTGGCGCGCTTCGGCCACCTTGTTCGTCGAGACACGCGAGGTCAGTTCGACCACCTCCGAAAAGGTCTTGCGGTCGCGGAACAGACCTCGTTTCTCGCCTATACGCTTTCGTTCGCCGTATTTGGCGATCGTGTTGCGGACCTGCTCCTCCAGAATCCGCCGTCCGCCGCCCAACTCGCGCAGGCTGTTGAAATAGCCCAGCACGGTCATGTACGGGTCCGCAGGATTCTCGTGGTTCTTGTGACCTCCAGCGTCCCGATACGCTTTCTCGGCGGCGCCCATCAAGGCGAGGACGGTCTTGCGCATGAGGACCTTGGGATTGCGGCCCGGCGCCACCACGCCGAGATACTCTCGTCCGGGTATTTCGGTAATGGGAACGATGCGGGCAAAGAAAGAATCGCGCCGATCGGGTCCGGGAGGAGGGAAAACCTGAGTCATCGGCCTCGCGAAGAGCGCCTGAATCTGGTCCTGCGCTCGGCGCACCGTCGCGGTCGAGGCTATGATCTTAGGACGCACCGCGAGCCCTTCGTTTCTGGTTTCGCCGTTGCCACGCGTGCACAGCGCCTCGATTGCCGCTTCGTAGAGACCTACCATGGTGCCGAGCGGTCCCGAGATCAGGTGCAGCTCGTCCTGAATCACCAGATCGGGAGGAAGCAGAGGGCGTTCCAGGGGGCGACCCTGCCGGGGCTTCGCCGCACCATAGAATCCGGTCGGTCCATAGCGGTCCGCGCCGCCGAGAAGCGATCCGGTTTCCGCCGTCCACGGCAGCGAGGCGAACTTGTCTACGGTAGCGATAAGGAACGCCGGCAGCCGCCGATATATGGGTTCGTCCACGGCCAGGATCGGCAAGGGCCTGTCGCCGCTGAAATCGCACTCGAAATCCATGCAGACCACGCGCAATTCCGCCGGTCGGTCGTCGTCGGGCAAAAGGGTGAACGAGGCTGGCGCGAACTGCGTGCTGCACCACGGGCAATTCTCCAACGGAATGGGTGCAGGACGGCCTTGCGGATTGGCCTTGTATTGTCGGGTCTTGGCGCGTGCGGAATCCGAGCGTTTCTCGCCCTTATGGCCCATCAGATTCGGCGTTGCGGCCTTGCCTACCCAGAGCCCGATCTCGAACGGCCATGTGCCGTAGCGTTCCGGATTTGCCTCGCGTTCAAGTTCCAGCGCGCAGACGAGCCCGGCCGCGCGGGCGAGCTGGTCCAGCGTAAGCAACCGAAGCGTGTACCGCATGATGACGGTGACGCCTGCGCCCTGCAGGCCGTCCTGGCCGGGGTTGCGCAACCGGCGCAACACCATCGCGAACGCGGCCAGGCCAAGATAGGCCTCGGTCTTGCCGCCGCCGGTTGGAAAGAACAGCAGATCGACGATCTCCCGCTCGGCGTCGCCGCGGTCGGCAATTCCCGGAAGGTTCAGCAGGATGAAAGCCAGTTGAAACGCGCGCCATTTCGGCGGCTCGTCGTCAAATTGGTCAGGTAGCCTCTTTCGCAGCGCCATCGCCACGGCCCGGTTCGCGACTCGAAACGCGTCGAGAACATCGGCATCGTTGGCGAGGGCCGCGATGCCGCGCTCCATCCGGTCCGCCGCCACCGCCGCGAACCGCAACAGTTCATTCGCTGTCTCGCGCCGACCGGGTGCAAGCGCGTCCAGACCGTCGCGCTGGGATTCGATCCAGGCGCGGTATCCGGACACAAGCGGTTGCAGCGCCGATTCGATGGCCTCGCCGCCGGTTATCGAGCCAAGCGCTTCCATGTAGAGTTCAACGCCCGACAAATCGACGGTTTCCGTTTTCTCGACATGGGCGCGTGGAATCCATGCCGTTCTCAACACGCGGCAGGCACCGTCGGTGATCACCCAATCCGCCGACACGCCATGTCCGGTCGCGTACGCGGGCGTGCCGGCGTAGTGGAGATCGGCGATCCGATCATCCATGTCCGCCGCCCGCATCCCCCGAGGGTCCGGTCTCGCGACGAAGGGCCGCTCGCTGGATATCCCAAGTTCGGCCTGGAACGCGAATTTGACGTCCGGGTCCGCGTCATCGGGTTGACGGTGATTCACCAGGAAGATGGAAACGGATCGAGTGCCCGTGGGAATGTCGGGCAGTTTGCTGGTGTCAATCGGCTTTACGGCCAGATAGAGCTCGAGGCCGCCGGACTGGCGGACAGAATAGTTTCCGGAGCGCGCCAGCGTCACGGGCACTGTCCGTTCTTCCGGCCTCCGTTGCCAGACCGGCACTTTCGCCTTGTCTCGTCCTTCGATCTCCGTTCGCTCGTAGTCGCCCCAGCGAACTGTCACCGTAAGGGTGTCAGTATCGGCGCCAACCAGAAAACTCAACCCCATCGACGACGGAAAGAAACCCTTCTTCGCGGCCTTGCGTTCCTCCGTCGACTCTTCGGCGAGGCCGCCGGAGTCGGGAACCTCGTCGATGTCGTCGTCCTCGTCCATGTCCGCGCTGTCTTCCGGGCGAGTGCCCGAGGGAATCAGGAAACCAGTCAGATACCAGTTCGACGGGCGAATCCAACCGGGGAGGTGCTCGGCGGCGAGTTCATGATTTGCGTCAGGGCCAATAAGATCGAGGTTGAGAGCTTCGACCAAGCGTTCCCGGACGGCAGGGGAATCCAGCGCAATGCCGGTAGGTGGCGTCGGCACTGATGACTCAGTCACGGGTTGTCAGGCTTGACACGTCGAGCGAGTAAGCAATTTGGCATTTCTTGCGCCGGAATATATCTTTCCCCTCGGATTGTCGATCAACTGCTTGTTCTTGAAGTCGCGAATCAGCCTCTGATCGCCCGTGTACAGAACGCGGGCGCGGGAATGAATCGCCAGAGCGAGAACATGCGGGTCATCGGACCGCACCGCTTCGTTGTTCTGAAGCTGTCGTTCGGCTTCCTCGAATTGTTCGGCAGGTATGACGGTCGCGCGACCAGCTTGAACATATCGAGCAAGTTTCTCCCTGCTGCGTCCGCCCACCTCATCGGCGAACGCGCCACCCGTGGAATACACGAGATTTCCCCATCCCTTGTTCAGCCAGCCATGAATCGGTCTTGCGTCCTCGGCTGTCTGATCGGAAAGAAATACGCCGAGCCTGTTTGCGTCGATGATCATGCACATTGGCGCTGGACTCAATCATCGAATCCCAGCAAGCGATCTGTCTCCTTCAGGAAGAATGATCGATAGCTTGGTGGCGCGTTCTTGAGGTTTCCGAACTTGTCCAAGGTAATGTTGTGCATTTTCGCGGCGTTGCGCTTGGGTTCGAAAAAGATGATTGAGACGTCATTCGGACGCAACAGTTCTCTTCGCACCAGTATGCGTAACCGGTCCACAATGTAATCGCTGTGCGTTTCGATCAGGAACCTATTGCGCCCTTTTCTTGCGACCTTTGCAAACAACTCGGCAAGTTCCGCCTGCCCCCGGGGGTGAAGATGCACTTCGGGCTGCTGGAGAAGGAAAGTCTTCGCTGCACGACCGTAGCGACGACCGGAACCGTCGCCTTCGCCGGACAGCAGGCTGACCAATATCGGCAGGCTCTGACTGACTCCGTAGCCAACGTCCATGATGTTGGCGTGCGAACCCGATTGAACCTTGACCTGAAGCTGGAACGGGTCGCTGATCTGTTTCCCATGCCGCCGTACCTTGATATCGGCGAAGAGCCCGGATTCCTTCCCGAAATCCACCAGGTCATCGTGCAGCGACCGCCACTTCTTCTTCTCGCTGTGGTCCAGCCTCATCATGAGCATGGGAATGTGTTCGCCTTCGGGGCTGTCGATTTCCCTGACTGGGTCGTAGGTGCGCTTGGGCTTGGCGCGCAGTGGGGCGATCGGGACGAGGTTTGTGTGTAGCAGGGTCCGAACCTCGAACCCAGAGGCTCTGACTCTGCGACTCTGGCCGTCACCGAGCTTCAGAATTTCCCGAACGTAGTAAATTGCCTCTTGGGCACCGGGTGAGTGCGTTTCAAGTCGCACGTCATGTATAAGAAAGTCCAGACCGAAACGCCACAAATGGGAGGGAAAATCAATCTCTGTTTCTCCGCCCGGTATTGATAATATGGTTTTGCCTTCCAAGCTTTGGCGTAGTTCGACAAAATCCGTCGAGCCGAAGCGATACAGGCAAGATCGCTGCATGGGTTGCGAACCTTGCTCCTCAAACGTGACAAGGATTTCTGTCGGCTGCCCGACCTTGCGTTGTTGAGTAAACTTGAACCCAAGCTGAAATTCATTAATGCGACCGCGCGGTCCAAGCCGGGAACGGACGATATCCCTGAACGAGCCCATCGAAAACGGTTCCCGATTGAAATCGGGTGAGTCGTCGAAACCATATTCGAACCCGGAGAACATCCGGTGAATAACGGAAAAACACGCCAGGAACGTGCTCTTGCCGGTACTGTTTTCGCCAACCAGCAGCGTAATCGGGCGCAGGAGGCCGCGCTGTTCGCCCTCGAAACAGCGAATGTCCTTCAGGATCAATTCTGCAGGTTGCGCCATTGATTCGCCCAATCGCTCGCGGGCCTCGATTATTCGTTGCCCTTAATGTGCACCTTGATCGCCTGCCCGCCTGTGACGAGGAAGAGGGATGCTACACACCGGTGCGACTGATGTCATCCCCGCCTGCAGCGGGGTGCCTGCGGCGGGGACGGACCGGCACAACATGCGGTTCACCGCCACGCCGCTCTCCATGTCATTGAATGCCGCCGACGGTCGAGAGAACCCGTGCGACCTTGAGCGCCAGCATCGTAACCGTGACTCCGAACATAATGTAGAGCGGGACCGGCGGGAACTCCATGCCCATCAGGCCGTACGCGCCTCGTGATGCTCGGGAAACTGTTCCAGAACATGCTGCCTCAGTCTGCCGAACTGGACGCTCGCCACCCTGCGAAACAACCGCTCATGCACCTTTCGACAATCGATAATCTCGAACTTCCGTTCGCGGGCGTTGAACAGATGTGTCGACAGATAGGCCATTTTCCCGCCGTCGACGATCTTGTAGTGCGTTTCCCCCGGGGCGCGGGTCGACCCGACAGGCACGGTGTAGATGCTCACGCGTTCGTCGTCATCGAAATCGTCCCTCAGACGCAGGGGTTCTTCCACATTGAAAAAGAAAACGGCCCTGAATTCGGGGCAAGAAGCCAACTTCTCACGTAGCGCATCCATGACCTCGGGGGAGTTGTAGGGCGACTCGTCCATATCGTTGCCGTCGTCGAAGACCTCGACCCGGGCGGTGGCATGGCCAAGCAGCTTCACGAAGGTCGTGACCGCGTCGGTATCGTCGTTTACCCCCTTGAAGACCTCGACGGCACGCAATTGGGAAAACAGCGCGAGCCGTCCGCGCAGGTGGAGGAAGTAGCCGATCAGTAGCGTGCCCAGCACGACGGCAAAAGCACTGGGAGGAATTTGTATCAGTGTCAATACTGAATCCATCGGGATCTCCTCTTTCGCGAGTGCGACTCGATCAGTGGAGTCGGTGCTTGCAGTTTGGCGAGCCCGGCAATCATTGGCACTCCCACACACCATTACAGCGTTCAGTGAGATGCACTGGGCGCTCCATGAAGAACCAAGCGTTTAGTATGGAACGCTCATCTCACCCTGTTCAACACTGCATTTCTTGAGGAAACGCCCGTAAAGGGGCCATTCCAGCCCGGCTTGCACCCCTGCATCACTCGTCGTCGGATCGTGGTCCCCAGATCGTCAGGGCCAGAAACCCGAGCATCATCACGGCCAGCAGGATGACGCTTATCACCTGTTCCATTAACGGTTCTCCTTCGTCTTTCCCGGTTTGCGCAACAAGGCGTTCGCCGAGTGCGGCGAATTATGCCGTCCTGCCTAAGCCGCGACCATCGTCACCGCGCTATACCAGCCTCGCGTTATTCGACCGCGGTACCGTTTCGCATCGCCTCGCCTCGCCTCGCCTCAATCCGGACCGACGACAGTATCGGATGCGTCGCGAACTTCGAGTGCGATTCGCCCCTTGTCGGTCAATCTATACGTCTGAGCCGGACTCCGAGATCTGTCGGGAATCGTCATCTCAAGCAGCCCGTCGTGAAAAAGCGTGCGCAGGCGGCGTGAGAAACTGCGCGTTCGGCTCGAAAAGCCTGCTGCCGTTTGCAAGTCGCCTCGCATAGCGTCTTTGCGAGCGCATGCGCGAAGCATGGCCGTCTCTCTGGCCCCCAGTTCAGCTTGAGCCAGTTCTTGCACCCCAGCTTGCACCCCAGCTTGCACCCCAGCTTGTACCCCTGTTTGTCCTTCACGTTCAGTTGCCAGCCCTGTATTCGGCGCTGGCCGCCGGATCGTCGCGACGAATCCATCGGTAACGGCAAACTCGGGTTCCGGTAAACCTGCTTCAGTACATCGTCGGATCATGTCCAGCGTTCCCGTTGGGACTCATATACGTAGGTTGACAGCTCATGCCGCCCTCCGTCCGCATACATGTTGACGGTTCGTCGGAGTGGCCAGCGCCAACGCTCCTCGCCGTCCAGCTGCGCCTGTCGCCGACGCCATGATATTCAACGCGGCATTCACGTCCGCGTTGCCCTTGCGTCCGCAATGGACGCACTCGAATTCGGATTGAGACCTGCGGCTCGCCGGATCGGCCCTGCCGCAGCGCCTGCACGTCTGGCTGGTGTACATGGGCGGAACAGTCTCCACGCGCGCCGCCTTGTACTCGAGCATCTGTCGCAATTGCGACCAGCCGGTGTTCAGGATTTCCCGGTTGAGCCCCGCTTTCTGCCCGACGTGCCTGCCCGGTTGCTCCGCCGTCCCCCTGGCCGAACGGGTCATGGCCTTCGTCCTCAGGTCCTCGATGGCCAGCAGCCCGGCGCTGCCGGCGAGCACTCTGCTCGTCTCGTGATGCCAGCGATGGCGTACCGTGGCGATGCGCCGTTGCGTGCGGGCGAGGCGGCGGCGGGCCCGACCGCGGCGGTTGGAGCCTTTCCTGCGCCTCGCCACCATGCGCTGATAGCGGCGCTTGCGCGCTTGCAGTCTCGCCATGTCCGGCATGCGAAGCAGATCGCCGGTGGACGCCGCCACCTGCCCGCAATTCATGTCCACGCCGAGGGCGAGTCCGTTGTCCGGGCGGGCCACCGCACAGACCCTGTAGACGACCACGCAGTACCACTTCCCGTTCACGCGCTTGACCGTCGCCTTGACCGGAGGGAATCCGGCATGGGGATTGCCGCCCCGGCGCGACAGCCTGACCCGCCCCACCTTCGGTACGCTCAACACACTGCCGCGCACGCGCACATCCTGCGGAAGGGTGAAGCTGTCGTCGCCGCGCCGTGCCTTGAACCGGGGGAACCCGCCGCCGGCGAACGCGCGTGTCCATGCCTCCGCCTGGTACTTCAGCGCGTATCGAACGGGCGCGTACGGCAACCGTTGCAGCCACGGCGTCTCGCGCCGAAGCGCGGTGAACCGCACGCCCATGGACTGAAAGCTCACCGACGGCGGGGACGGTTTATCGACGACAAGCCCCGCGTCGAACAGTGCCTTGCGGAGCTTGTAGGTCGCGTGGTCCCGTCGATTGCGGGCGAGGAAATGGTTCCAGACGTACCGGCACGCGCCGGCGATTTGGACGAGCTTGCGATGCTTGGCCCGCGTTCCGGGATGAAGCCGATACGTGACGGATCGGAATTCGGTGGCATCGTTCATGCGGTCGATGGTACGTTCCTCGCGCAGGCATTGGAATGTTCAAATGTGGTCCTTTCGGCCACTTTGTCAACCTATGTATATAAGTCCCTTGCGAATCAACTCCTGCATTTTCGGGTGGCGACTGCCATGCGATCCCTTTACGAAAACGAGGCGATGCGCGCCGTATTTCGTTGCGTGCTTGAATTCCCGAGCTGTCGGTGACAGCCCGTCCTCGTCCTCACTTCCGTATTCGTACCCGAACAAGCCGACGTAGATGTCGCATTGTTCAACTTCGTCCAGATAGAGGTGGTCCGACCGCCGGTCGGACGCAGGAACGTCTTCGAAAAGGAAGGCGTCGAAGAACCGCCGTATCAACGCATCGTCACGAATGTAGTCGCGAAGCACAGCCCGTTCTTCGGCAAATTCACCCTGAACGCTGCTGATAAAGATGCGAATCGGCTTCATTGCAATCTCAGAGTGCTTCTCATGCCGCGTCGCCAAACGAATAGCCGCCGCGAACGTGCGTTCGCGGGCGTCCGCCGCCGTTCCGCCAAGCCCGTGGGGTTCTCCCTTCCCGTTCCTGTTGTGGCCGTCGTCACCGGTCTTCCTTGGCCATTCGTTCCTCGGCTGCGCGCTCGGCATTCAGAGTGAGCAGGCGCGCGAGCACCTCGTCACGGACGTCATCGGACCAGCGGTAGCGCCAGGGCTTCTTCTTCCTGCCCCAAGTCTCCTCGTCAATCTCGTAGTCCAGCAGGAACTCGCAAGCGTTGGGAATGTCGGTCCAACCGTAGGCATCGAGAACGGCTCGGTCCATAACGGCGTGCAGTTCGCGGAGCCTTGCGATTCGGGGGTCGCGCTCGTTCGGATCGTGGAAGCGGTTGTAGGTCTTGGTCATGCCCTCGTCGTTCTCTACCATCAGCGCCGCGCGGAAATCGTAATACGCTTTGCCGGCGGCTTCGAGCGCGGGATGGATTTCCCAGTCCGGCGGGAAAGGAAATGTCTCGAAACAGTCGGAGGGGGTGTAGCGGAGATCGTCCTTCATGGAAGAGCCGAAGAACCGCGCCCAGATTTCGTGGGGGCGGGATTGCAGGGCGCAGAAGGCGGCGTGGGTGTCGATGGGAAACGCGATGATCGTTTCCGCGTAGACCATCTGCACGGGCAAGAACGAGAAGGCGGCTTGCTGACCCACCCTTGAGATCACCAGCACCCGATCCAGCACCTCAATGGCGGAATACAGTTCGTTCGCGTGTGAGCCATACTGCCACCAGAACTTGGCACGTTTGCGTCCGATTGCATTTGTAGTCAGGTGGGCTCGAGCGGGTTTAACCGACGCTTCAACGATTTCCAACAGTTCCGGCCAATCTGCCGCCACCGGATCGGTGTAATCGAGGGGGACGATCCCGGTCCGCAGCCACTCGCGGCGTTGACTCTCATCCGCGTCCTTCCATTTATCTCCCATATGAATCCGGCGCAGCGGCCATTCGCGGAAGTTGATGACGTAGCGATGATGGACATGCGTCGGACTGGTGTTGACCTCCTGGCCGCCGATGTAGGGAAATATCACCTCCCGGTTGCGCGGATTCTCCTCGATCAGCCGCCGCATCTCGGCCAGCGAGGTCGCGACCCCCTTCTTGTCCGTGTCGTCGAAGGTGAAGCCCATTCCGAGAACGTAGCTGCCAACGAAACTCTTTCCGGCGTTTGCGTGAAGCCGAGCCGGGTCGCTATGCCCGCCACGGTGAAAGAGGAATGCCGTAATGTCATCCACTGTCTCGCTGTCCAGCACTTTCGGACCATTGAAGGTGCCCTTCGCCATATGCACGACACTGACAACTACGGTCGCAATACCGGGCCACTTGAAGCGTCGACGTGCGTCATAAATTTCTCCGCCATGCTCGCAGATCCAGCGCAGCCCGGTTGAGCGCGTGTCGCCCTGTGCGATGGTGTTGGTGGCGATCAGCCCAACAGTGCCGTCTCCGCGGATCAGGTTGAAGGCGCGCCTGAAAAAGTGCGCCACCAGATCCGAATTGCCGTGGCTCTGCGAGTGTAGGTGCTTGAGCCAGTCGGGATATTGATCGAAATTGGCTGCCGCCACCGTGTTCTTGCCCGCAAACGGCGGGTTGCCGACAATCGCATCGAAACCCGGATTATCCCGGTCGAACACCTCCGGGAACTCGATTTCCCAATGAAACGGCGCCAGTGGCGGTTCTTCATGCCGCAGTTCTTCAAGCCAGCCTTGGTATTCGTCGGCGAGGTTCGCGAGTACTGTACCTGCGAATTGGCTGCGCAGTTTCTCCCGCTGTTTCTGGTTGGGACGATGGAAGAACGCGGCCAGCGCCAGATCGCCCAAAAAAGCCACCTTGCCGGATTCGAAGGTTGCCTTATCCCAAAGGTCGCGCAGTTCCCAGTCCGATACCTCGTCGTCGGCTTTGCGAATGAGTCGGCGCAGCCGATCCACTTCCGTGACGTGCTCGCGTATCCTGACGGATTCTATTCCTTCTTGGAACTGCCGTGCGTTCGCCTTCCAGTGGAACGCCTCGATCTGCTTGCGCGACAGTCCCACCAGCGCATCGCCATGCCGAAACGCGTGGTCCAGAAACGTGAGGGGATGATCCTTCGCCAGGGTGACGAGCCACAGGGACAGCTTGGCAAGATCTACGGCGGTGGGGTTTCGGTCCAGACCATACAGGCAACGCTGCGCGATGAGTCGCCGCGCGAAGACGGTTTCGTTTTCGTCCGGCGGTACCTCGGGGAGCGCGTCGTGCGCATGCCACGCCTCGACCAGTGCATCGCCGAGTTGCCGGCAGACCTCCACGAGGAAGGCGCCCGAACCCATGGCTGGATCGCAGACCTTCAGTTCCAGTACCTGTTCGGGACGCGGGGAACGATTCGGTGCGCCGCGCAGCCGCCCGAGTATCGGCTCAAGGGTCCTACGGACGATGGGTTCGGTCAGTTCCCGCGGAGTGTAGTGGGAGCCGGAGCGTCGGCGCTCCTCGCTCGGTTGAAGAATGATCGCGCCTTTCGGAACGATGTCGGGGGTCGCGTCCTTGTCGATGATGGAATCGAATGCGGCGAGCAACCCCTCGATGGTTTCGGCATTTCTTACGGCCCGGCTTACCTTGGGCGTGAGCTTGCGATCGGTGCGATCCCGCATCCATTTGGCGCGTCCGACCGGCTTTTGCTCAAGCAACGCCTCGATATCCACAGTCGCCGGAGCACCGTGTTTTTTCGCCGCTTTGATGGCAACTGATCTCCCCGACGCGGTTTCCAGGCGAAACCCCATCATGGTCTCGTACACCGAACCGACGTGTTCGACGTCGAGCGCCCGGTACGAAATTCGCTCACCGTCCAGCACGATCAGCTTTTCCAGCACTCGATAGATGGTTCCGTCGGACACCAGCGGCGGCTCAATCCGCTCGCCCACCTGCCTGGCGCCGGCAACCTGCGAACCGCGGCCTTCCAGGAATCGGTAGCGATCCGGGTCGAACAGGGCGCCGTGGCGGGGCGGCAGCGACATAGCACCGCAGTGCGCGCCGTCGTGGACCATCCGGGACAACACCAGAATCTGCGCATACGCGCCGTAACGCTGATCCATCGTGTCGGGGTGCAGCGCCGCGTCTTCGCGCAACCGTTCGTAGAGGGTCGCCAGCGAGTACCCGCCGAGGAAGGTCTCGTCCTGCGGCAGCATGTCGCGCTCTTCGGTGTATAGCAGGAACACCAGCCGCAGTATGAGCGTCAGCAGGCCCCGGTAGATTTCCTCAGGGCGGTCCTTGAGGGCTTGTTTCAGTAGTTCGCCCCTGGAAGCATCGTGAGCCGCCTGGAATCCGCGTAGCAGTTCGTAAAGTCCGTGCAGTACCTGCCCGGACAGTCGTTCGCTCACCTCGTTCTGGTACTTGCGGCTGTTCTCCAGCAAGGCGGCCAGACGTCGCTTCGCGGGCACGCTCAGCAACCGGGTCTGGCCCAGCAGCTCCCGCATCGCGGCGGATATGGGTCTGCCGGCCGCCTGCAGCATGTCGCCGACCCGGAAGTCGAGCCAGCCGGAACTCTCGCCCCTGGGCGCCGAAATCAGGCGCAGCGCCGCGCCATTGTAGAGAAGCCCCGCCGGTACGCCCGTCTCGCGCAGTAACCGCTCCATGCGGCCGTGGGGCGACATGTCGAACACGGCGCCGCCCGCGGAACGGAGGTTTTCGGTTCGGTCGAACGGGTGCGAGGGATCGCAGGCAGCGACCAGCAGTTGCCAGGGCGATGCCTGATCGGAAGTGGACCCCGTCGGCTGGGCATCCTCGGCGTCACGAATTTCGTTGACCGACCCAGCAGCCAGTGCTCGCCCTAAGTACGCCGGCAACTGCGTCTTTTTCGGCTCCTTGCGGACGGCGTAGTCGGGCCGCAAGAAGCCGCCCGAGTCCGGCAGTTCGATTTCGAGTTCGGTTGGAATCGGAGCATCCTCGGCGCCCGCGTAACCCTTGGCCGAGAAGTTCCACCCCAGTACCTTGTCGGCAAAAGTGCGGAAATCGCATAACACCGGTTCCGATTCCGCAGATGGGCTCGCATCGAGGTCGCTCTCTACCAGACACTCCCGCAACAGTCGCTGGCCCTCGGTGTCGCGGCGGTTCAATATCACCCCTGCACTGACCAAGGCAGTTGCTGAAACCACCAACCCCGTAGGACGCACGAATCCAATCCACTCGAGGTGGTCGGCGATGCGCGGGTCCCGTTTCGCCACGGTCAGTTGGTCTCCGGCCACAGGTACACGAGACCCACGGGCTCAACCCGTTGGGCGCGGACCCGATAGAATTCCCTGACACGGCGGGGCTCGCTTTCCAGGTCCCGGTCGAATTGATTGAGCCGCCTGCGCCAGTGACGGTGATCAGCCCGAAGCTGCCGCGTTTCCGCATCGTTGAATTCGAGGGTAAGTTGCGTGGCCTCCACCTCGTGGCGCTGAATCTCGGTAACGACGCGCTTGCGTTGATCCTCCAGCGTCGCCAGCAGGTCCCCGGCCTCGCGTTTGCCCCGCTCTGCAAGCCGCCGTTTAGCCGCCGCCGCGAATTCTTCCGCACGGGGTTCGAGTTGCGGGCGCAGTTCGTCGATGTCGCGCGCCGCACTGTCGAGCAACCGCCGCCGGATGATCTCGTTCGGCCCCGCCGCAGCGCCGTTCAGGGACGCTTCGAGCAGAGTCAGGGTACGCGTCTCGGCATCTCGGGCATATGCCGCAAGCGGTTTCCGCCGGCGACTCGGTTCGATCCACCGCGCCGCGACCGGTACGATTTCCTCGTGAAGACGCTCTGCCCGCAGCCCGTACAACGACAGGCGGCCCAACAGGATCACCCGCGGAACCGAATCCCGCGTCTGCGCCAGACAGGCTCGCGACAGGTCGTGGTGGATGAATCCCTGGGAACGGAAGCGAGCCAGCAGGCGTTGCGCGACCCGCTGTTCCAGGTGCAGGTGAACCGTCTCGTCGGTCAGCGTCTTCGCGGCCTCGAACACCACCGGCCGGATCGGCGCGTCGCGCCGCCATTCGGCGAGTTTGTCTTCCCTCTTCCGAGGGGTGCGCAACGTGTCCAGGGTCGCCGTCCAGCTCGGGTCGGTGGCGGCGCGGCGGTCCAGCGGCGGGAAAGTCCATGTGGGGCTGCCCGAATCGTCGCGCCCCTCCATCAGCGGCGGTGCGCCCAACAGTTCCAGCGAGCACGAAATCGCATCCCTGAACGGTTCGGAGGTAAACCCGACCCACTTGCGCGAGTTATCGAGGAGGTTCCGGCAACGTTCGATTTGCGTCACGAGATCGTCCTGGCGCTCGCGGGCGGCTTCAAGTTCCTCCCGCGTTGCCTGTTTTCGCGAGCCGTCCAGGTCCGCGTTTTCGATTCGATCCCTCAGCCGGTCGACGTCGCGATGGCGGATCCCGCCCTTCAGGACGCGCTCCACCTCGTCGTCGATAACTTTGGAGAGGCTTCCGAGTTCCTTCTTGATGGTTTCCGTCTTGCCGACCAACACCTCGAGCACACGATCTTCCGCGCGTTGGGGCAGCACGAAGTAATGGCAATTGACCTCGGCGGCGGGCTGGAGCTTGCGGTCGATGCGGCCATTGCGTTGTTCGATCCGACCGGGATTCCAGGGCAGGTCGAAGTGAAACAGGTCGGTGCAATGCGCCTGGAAGTTCAATCCCTCGCGGGCGGCGTCGGTGGCGATCAGAATTCTCAATGGGTCCTTGGCAGGGTCGGCGTTGAAACGGCGTTGTATCTCCTTCCGGCGGGCACCGCCAACAAGGCCGTCGATCACTTCAATCCGCTCGTCGGCGCGGTCCGTATATTCGATGGCCTGATCGAGAAGAGTCTTCAAGTAGCGCTTGGTGCCCTGGCGGTTCTCCGTGAAGATCAGCACGCGCCGGTTGTTCCATCGGGGCGGCGGGCCGGTCGGTTTCCCGCCGAAGGAAGGCAGTTCCGGGCACTGATGCTCGCGAATCCAGTCGACCAGGCAATGGATTTTGGCGTCCGGGAGATGCCGAGTCCGTTCCGCGATCGCCTGCATGCGGTCCAGCAGTTGCTGCTCGTGCGCCCACATCGCCTCATCGCTTCCGGTGCCGGTTTCGGCGGCAACGGTCAGCGCACGGGTCTGTTCTTCGTCCAGTCTTTCGGTCTCCTCATCCGTCCACCCGCCCCGTTCGTCATCGGCGTTCGGCGGCTTGATGTACATATCGCCGTGGCCCTGTTCAATGTGGGGTGCTTCGGTGTCCCGTGCGCCTCTCCGTTGCGTCTCGGAATCGATTGCGCCGTCCGATGGTTCGCGGCGGCGGGCGTCCGGGTCGGGAGCGTCGCGTGACCGCTGCCAGTGAGTAAGCACCGTGTTCCGGTGCACCCCGAGGCTCCGGGCAAACGCCTCGACCGAGGACAGCAGCCGTTGCTGAAGCCCGACGACAAGCAAGCCTGCGGCGGCGCGGTTCTTCGCGGAGGCGGCGGCGTGACGTTCTTCCCTTGCCGTACGGTACTTGTCGAGCAGCCTGGAAAGCGCGAGTTCCGGCGCGTCGGACGGCAACCCGTCGAGAATCAGCGGCGTGACGTTGCGTTTGGGGAAACCGCCCTGCACCTGACGGATATCCTCCTTGAGACGCCTCACCATGACGTCGTCGAGCGCGCGCTTGCCGCGAACCCGGATGCCGCGGGTAAAGCGGTAGGGGTCCAGGAGTTCCAGCAGCGTGGAGAAACTGTTCGAGTGGCCATTGTGCGGCGTCGCGGACAGAAACAAGCGGTGCTCGAACCGTCCCGCCAGATCCCGAATCGCCCGGGTGAACTTGGTTTCGATTCCATACCGTCCGCCCGAGGAGGGCGCGGCGTGATGCGCCTCGTCCAGAATCAACAGGCTGCTCGGGAGCATCTCGCCCAACCAGGCCCGCATGGGATCGGCATAGACCGGATCGATCAGCAGATTGTGCGAGATCAGGAATCGGCTGTGCGTCAGCCACGGGTTCACGCCGAAACCGCGCTCGCGACGCATTCTCGACACGTACGCGCGGTCGAGAATTTCGAATATCAGTCCAAAACGCTCTTCCATCTCACCTGAGTTCGACACTTCCTCATACATGATCCGTGCCCGGGCGGGTCCGGGGAACGGGGAATCAAGGACTTGCGGGCATTTTGGGGCGATTTCGACTGGATACAGGCGCCGAACGGATAGATACATGGCATGATCATTTAGATATTCCACGTTCGCGCATGCGCAGGTATAATTGGATACATGTACCTGCGCCAGTCCAGCCAGAAACGCGCCGACGGCTCCAAGCTGCGCCACCTGCAAATCGCCGAAAACGTCTGGGACCCGCTCAAGAAGCGCTCCCGGGTGCGCATCCTGTACAACTGCGGGCGCGCGGACGATCCCAAGGCCACCGAGCGGCTGCGGCGGCTGGCGCGCAGCATCCTGAAACGCTGTTCGCCGGAAGAGCTGGCGGCGGCGGACACGGGGATGAAGGTGGTGGATGCCTGGGCGTACGGGGACGTGCACGCGCTGGAGGCGCTGTGGCGGCGGGTGGGCTTGCCGGAGCTGATCGGGAAGTCGGTGGACGCGCGCAAGTTCGAGTTCTCCGTGGAACGGGCGTTGTTCGCGCTGGTGGCCAACCGTGTGTTGGCGCCGTCGTCGAAGCGGTATTGTCAGGACCGGTGGCTGGCCGAGGACGTTCGCATCGAAGGCTGCCAGGGGCTGGAGTTGCAGCACCTGTACCGGGCCATGGACGTGCTTCAGACGCACAAGGAGGCGTTGGAGGAAGGGCTGTACTATCGGCTGGCGGACTTGTTGAACCTGGACGTGGAGGTCCTGTTTTACGACACGACCTCGCTTCACTTCGAAGTGGCCGAGGAGGACGGGGACGATCCCGACGGCGGGGCTTCGGGGCTGCGCAAGCGGGGGCATTCGAAGAACGGTCGCGGCGACGCGCCGCAGGTGCTGGTGGGGCTGGCGGTGACGCGCGAGGGTTTCCCGGTGCGCCATTGGGTGTTTCCCGGCAACACCGTGGACGTGACCACGGTGGAGCGGGTGAAGGCGGACCTGAGGGGTTGGCGGCTGAACCGGTGCGTGTTCGTCGGCGACGCCGGGATGGTGTCGGCCCAGAATCTTCGCGCGCTGGCCCGGGGCGGCGGTCGTTACATCGTGTGCATGCCGGCGCACCGGGGCTCGGAGGTGGACAAGGAGGTCATCGGGCGCCGCGGGCGCTACCGGGAGGTGGCGCCGAACCTCAAGGTCAAGGAAGTCACCGTCGGCGACGGCGAGCGCCGTCGCCGTTACGCGGTGTGCTTCAACCCCCGGGAGGCCGAACGCCAGCGCTCGCATCGCCAGGAGGTGCTGGCGCAGTTGGAGGCCGAACTGGCCACGCTGTCCGGCCTCGCCGACGGCGAACAGCACCGCAAGCGGGTCTGCGAATTGCGCGCCAGCCGTCGCTACGGGCGGTACCTGCGCCTGACCCGGGGCGGGCGCCCGCGCATCGACCGGGCCAAGGTCAAGGCGGCCGGGCGGCGCGACGGCAAGTTCGTCGTGCACGGCAACGACGACACGCTCACGGCCGAGGATCTGGCGCTGGGCTACAAGCAACTGTACCGCGTGGAGCAATCCTGGCGGCAACTGAAGAGCGAGCTGCGGTTGCGCCCGGTGTACCATCGGGTGGCGCGGCGCATCCACGCGCACATCGCGCTGGCGGTCATGGGCCTGTTGCTGGAACGCCTGGCCGAGCACGCCTGCGGGGACACCTGGCGCAACATCCGCGACGATCTGAAGCAAATCAAACTTGTTCAATTGTCGGGGCCGAACGGAGACCTCTGGCAGGTCACCGAACCCCGTCCGGCCGCGTCCAAGCGACTGAAATCCTTACAAATAAAGCCTCCGCCTCCGATCCTCGACCTGGGCTGAACGCCTAGTGACATGGGTGTTTCCGGCGACGCCCGCAAGCCCTTGTTTTGTCTACGAAAAACGGAATCCTGTATCTATGAACTGTCGAACCCGAGTCTCACCCTTCCACTGTTCCAGCACCGATGGGGGCGCGGACACCACGATGACCTTGACCTTGCGGCGCAACAGCAGCTCCCGCGCGATGAGGCCGGCTTCAATGGTTTTGCCGAGACCGGTGTCATCGGCGATGAACAGATTGACGCGCGGCAGCCGCAGGGCCTTGCGCAGCGGTTCCATCTGGTAGGCATCGATGGTGATGCCGGCGCGGAACGGCGCCTGGAACAGGTTGGGGTCGGTTGCCGTGGAACAATTCCAGCGCATCGTGTTGTAGAAGGCGGCGAACCAGCGGGGCGAATCGAATCCCTTCGACGCGAGGTCGGTCCAGCCTTCGTCTTCAAGTATGCGCCGGTCGATTTCGTAGTCCCAGAAGACGGTAAGCGTCTGCCCCTGGGCATCGTCGTCGGCGCAGGCAAGCTCTATTCGGGCCGTTTCACCGGGGTTTTCCGCTTTTACTACGTCTTCCACGAGCCATCGTCTGGAACGCACCTGCACCAACTCCCCCACGTGCGGCGAGCGTTCAGGAAGGCGCGTGGGCTGGTTGAATGTCGGCTGGTGATCCATGAGCGTGGTCGAATTCTGGCGTCACTGTACCAAAATGCAATTCCATGGCTGCGAATAACTCTCGCAAGCTGTCTGGCAACTGGCGGGAGCATCCGGCCGCGATCAGGCGTTCCGGAAGGGGACACTCCATTGAGCACTACACGGGAAATAGGAGCATCGTCGACGCCATCGCAGTATATGCAGGCATACTGCTGTCAGTAATGGCATAATGCGTTCATGAGTGTTCAACTGACAATACGTGGCGTGCCCGAGGCCGTACGCGACCGCCTTGCTGCGCGCGCCGCGCTACAACGCCAATCCATGCAGGAGTTTCTGCGCTGCGAATTGGAACGAATCGTGTCCCGGCCTTCGCCGTCCGAATGGCTGAGCAGCGTTCGCGACCGAAAGGAGGTGGCCGGTACGCGCGTTCCGCCAGCCAGCATCCTGCGCGCCCGGGATACGGATCGGAAGTGACGTTGGTCGTCGATGCGTCCGTACTCGTAGCGGCGCTTGTGGATTCGGGGCCAGAGGGCAAATGGGCGGAGTCGGCGATCGCCGAAGGTTCATTGACGGGTCCGGAATTGGTGCTGGTGGAAGTGACCAACGTATTGCGCCGTCTGGAGCAAACCGGGAAAATTTCCCGGATGGAGGCAACCAGCGCGCACAGGGACTTGTTGCGGCTGGATCTGAATCTGTTTGCCTTTGCGCCGTTTGCCGGCCGAGTTTGGGAGTTACGTAGTAATCTGAGCAGTTACGACGCCTGGTATGTCGCGATGGCCGAGGCGTTCGATTGCCCCCTTGCAACGCTGGATCGAAGACTCAGCCGCGCGACGGGACCAGACTGCGATTTCATCACGCCGCCCCGGTAGGTGGAGGCTGCATGTTCATTCGAATGCTGACCGTCATTTCTCTATGCCTGTCCTTGCCGGCCACCGAGTTCGCCAAGGCGCATCACGCCTACGCCGCCAATTACGACATGGACAACGTCGGAACCGTGGAGGGGGTCGTCGAGGAGGTGATCTGGGTCAATCCCCATGTCCACTACTACATTCAGGTTACCAACGAGGACGGGACCACCGAACTCTGGGATGGCGAGGCGTCCAATCTCAGCATGATGGCCACCCGGGGCTGGGACCGGAACACGATTCGTGTCGGGGATGCGATCCGGGTCACCGGCGCGCTGGGCCGGGATGGCATTCGCAGGATCCAGATGCGCGAGGTGGTTCGGGCAGACGGCAGCCCGCTGGTTGAACCGCCTGCGGGCGGGTAGGCTGGATGAACATGCTGGAAATGTTCCCGGGATTGCCTTCGTGGCTGCATGTCGCCGTGCGCGCGGTGGTTTCCGTCGCCCTCCCGCTGCTGGCTGCAGGTGCCGTGGCACAGAACGTGGACTTTGCAGGCAAGTGGTTGCTCGCTCTCGAATACGAGACGGTCACCGACTACGGGATCCTGGAAGTCGCCGATTCAGAAGGGGAGTTGCAGGTTTTCATCGATGGCGGGCCCGTCAACCTGCTGAACATGGACGGAAATCGCATTGCCTTCGATTTCGACTGGACGGACGGCGCCGATCGGCTCCGAATTAGCGAACTTGCGGGCGAGCTTCTGGGCGAGCGGATGAGCGGATCGATGACCGAAGGCGGCGAGCCGACGGGGAACTGGTCCGCAGAGCCGTGGAGCGAGCATCCGCAAGCCGGTGCCGATCCGGCCCCGCTGGACCTGTCCGGCGTGTGGAGCAGCGTTTCGCGCGGCACCCACAAGGATGCCTTCGACCTGACGCCGGCCGGAGCGGCGATTAATGATGCGTACGACGCGACCCTGGACGATCCGCACCTGCGGTGCGTATCGGGCGGTGCGGTTCGAATGGAGGACGGCCCGTTCAACTACGAGATCGTAAATCGGGGCGACCATGTCCTTATCCTCTACCACTATTTCAACGAAAGCCGCCGCATCTGGATGGACGGCCGCGACTTCCCGGAAGACATCGAGAATGCCTGGCTCCCCATGGGCTACTCCATCGGCCATTGGGAGGGATCGACGCTCGTGATCGAAACGCGCGGCATGAAGCCGACCCTGTGGGACGCTGCCGGCATGCCTGTCTCGGCATCGGCCGTGCTCATCGAACGCAAGTACCTGGACGAGGCCGGCAGGCTGCACACCGACTACGTGCTGAACGACCCGGCCAATTACGAGCGGCCGGTCTACCGCCATGCCTACAGGGAACGGAGCCCGGACTCCGGACTCGACTGGTACTCATGCAGGGCTATTTCACGCTAGCCGGAAGTCGGTGATTTGAGGGGTTGGTCTCGGGGGTCTGGCTTTTCGGCGTTGTTTGGTGTACAACGCGCTGCATGTCGGCGGAATTCGACAAGGCGGCGGTGGTGGTCGGGGAGGTTGAGGTGCGTCCGGTCCGCGCGGAGGAGCGGCGGCGCTGGGATGCGCTGATGGAGGAGCACCACTACTTGGGTTTTCGGCAGTTCGCGGGGCGTGGTCTGCGCCATGTTGCGGAGTGGCGCGGGCACTGGCTGGCGCTTTTGGGCTGGCAGTCGGGGGCGTTCAAGTGCGCGCCGCGGGACCGCTGGCTGGGCTGGCACCGGTCGGTGCAGTTCCGGCGCCTGCACCTGATCGGGAACAACACGCGGTTTTTGGTGCTGCCGGCGGCGTCGGGGGTGCCCAACCTGGCGTCGCGGGCGCTGTCGCGGAGCGTGCGGCGGCTGAGCGGTGACTGGGCGGCGCTGCACGGGCATCCGCTGGAGTTGGCCGAGACGTTCGTGGACCCGGCGCGGTTTCGGGGCACGTGCTACGACGCGTCGAACTGGACGCGGGTGGGCCGCACGAAGGGCTTCGCGCGCCACAACGGCTCGTACACGGACCCGCACCGGGCGCCGAAGGAGATGTACGTGCGGGTGTTGCGTCGGGATGCGCGGCGGCGGCTCGCGGACCCGGCGGACCGCCCGGAGTGGTCGTGTCGGGCGGTGCCGGTGCGCTACACGCGCGCGGAGTTGCGTTCGCTGCGCGACCTGTTCGCGGAGGTGCCGGACGCGCGCCGCGGGCAGGGCCGCAAGCACCGCCTCGCGACGGTGCTGGCGATCTGCGCGCTGGCGCGGCTCGCCGGGCAGCACGGCCCGGCGGCGACTGAGCGCTTCGCGAGGAACCTGGAGCAGAAGGAACTGCGCGCGCTGCACGCTTGGCGCGACCCGGCGGCGGGGCGCTGGGTCGCGCCGTCGGACTCGACCGTCTGCCGGGTGCTGATGAACACCGACCCGGACGCGTTGCAGGAGGTGCTGTCGCGGTGGGCGGCGCCGCGCCTCGCGGCGGCGGACGACCCTCAGGTGCTGGCCGCCGACGGCAAGCGCATCCGCGGCGCCAACCGGCACACCGACGACGCGACGTACTTCGAGACGGTGACGCTGGTTACCCACGCCGGGCGCCCCGTCGCGAGCCGCTGCTGCCGCGACGACGGCGGCGAGATCGCGGCCCTGTGTGCGCTGCTCGAGGATGTCGACCTGCGCGGCTGCGTACTCACCCTGGACGCCCTGCACGCCACCCGCGACACCGCACGGACCATCGTCGAGACGCACGGCGCGGACTACGTGCTGTCGGTCAAGGCGAACTGCCCCGACACCTTCGCCCAACTCACGGCGATCGACTGGGACGGCAACGACGTGCGCCACCACGCCGACGAACCCGCGAAGGCGCACGGGCGCATCGAGGCGCGCCGCATCGCCGCGCGCGACCTGCCGCCGAAGACGCTCGGACCCTTCCCCGGCGCCCGCCAGGCGTTCCGCGTCGTGCGCGAGCGCACCGACGCCAAGACCGGTGCAACCTCGGCCGAGACCGCCTACGGCATCACCACGGTGCCCGCCGAACGCGCCGCTCCGGCGCGGCTGCTGGCCTGGAACCGCGGCCATTGGCAGGTCGAGAACGCCAACCACTACCGCCGCGACGCCACCATGGGCGAGGACGCCAGCCGCGTCCGCAAGGGCCACGCACCCGCCAACAACGCCATCTTGAACAACATCGCGCTCGCCGTCGTGTTCCACCGCGGCTTCCGCTACCTGCCCGAGGCGAACCTCCACTTCATGATGCGCCGCGCAGACGCGCTCGACGCCATCCTGTCCCCGCACTGAGACACCCGGCCCCGCCGCCGCAAACCGCGCCCCCCCGCAAACGTCGCCGGCGACCCCTCTCCGCGCCGCGTTCCCGGACCCGCTTCCCCACCCACCCGGTGACGAATACGCCGCGCTCCATACACCAGCCCGGAACCCTCCGCACGCCTTGGCCCCCAAGCGGCCCGCGGAACGTCGCTTAGCCCGGCGTCGATCCGTAGCGTGAAATCACCCTGGGTACTCATGCGATCCTCACACGTTCTACCGGAGTCTCCAACTCGAGGGCAGGCTCGAGGAGTACTGGCAGTCGCGAAGCCGCTTTTGACGCGCGGCCACTGGCCTTGAAATACGATTACGGAAACGGGGTCGAAGATCCATATCGCACGCCTTCACATACCCCAGGCGGCGGATATAACGGTCCCGAATGATCGGCCATCACAATTCTGATTAGCCGCGCCAAGTACTCGATTATTGACCGGGGTATGATTCGTACAAAGGTTCCGGGACAAGCCAGCCCCCGTCGACAAAGCATACGGTCGACCCGAACGTTTCCGCGTTCCGGAAGCAGGACTGCCAGGTGAATGACATGCGGGATTCGAGAAGCGAATCGACAGAGGTGTAGCCCATGCAGGTTAAAAGTTTTGTCGTGTTCGCAGCGATGCTTGTTTCGTTTGCAGCGAGTGCCGAAACTATCCTGATCACCGGCTCCAATCGCGGCATCGGCCTGGAGTTCGCGAAGCAGTATGCAGCCAGGGGCTGGCATGTCATTGCCACGCATCGCCGCGAACAGGTGCCGGAGACGCTCGCGATATTGTCATCGGAATACGACAACGTCCAGGTGGAAACGCTTGACGTCAACAATGCCGCACACTTGGAGGCTCTGGTCGACAGGCTCGAAGGGTTGCCGATCGATGTGTTACTGAACAATGCGGCAGTGATGGGGATCAATGCCACGGGGACGCTCGCGGCCCAGACCAACGAGAATTTCGGGACGCTGGTGCCGGAGCACTTTGTGCCGTATTTCACGACCAACGTATTGGCTCCCTTGCTCATCTCCGAGGCGCTGGTCGAGAACGTGCTCGCCAGTGAACGCAAGATGATTCTCAACATGACGTCGGGTGCGGGTTCGGTGACGACCGGCATGGAAGCCTTTGCCGGTACCGGGTTCTTTTACAAGAGCACCAAGGCGGCACTGAACAGGAACATGGTCAACCTCGCCGTCCACCTGAGGACCATGGAACCGGAGGCCATCACCTTCAATCTGGCGCCGGGATTCACGATCACCGAGCGCTTTGAGGGAATGGCCGAGGATGAAATCGGCAATCGCGGCACGCCGGTGAAAGACGTTGTGGCCGGCTTCATCGAGGTCATCGACAAGGCGACGCCCGAAAACAGCGGCAGAATCTACGGCTTCAAGGGCGAGATCAAACCATTCTGAAACTGCTACGAGCAAATCACCATTGTCCAATGGTGGAAACCGGAGGGTTCATGTTGACTCGATCGATGGCCGTCATTCTCGTCAGCTTGTCCTTCCTGATCTACCTGAATACCTGACCAGGAGTTGCTGGAATAGGCTGAACTACATATGAAAATCAACTATTTAATCGGCGTTATTATAGTTATTTCTACGCCTTCACTTGCCCAGGACGGCGCGTCCGGTGGAACAGACTACGATCCGAGAACCAATCCCCGGCCGTGGGTACGGCCGCTGGATCGGATGGGATTTCACCTGGGCTTTCCACTGGCGACCGTCACGCCCATGTTGACCCCGCAGGATACGGGCGGTCTGTTCGAGGGCAGTGTCGAGCACATCGAAACCGATTACTACGGTCCTGCGCACGTGCATGAGGAGTCGGACGAGACCATCATCATGATCGATGGCAGCGCCCACCTCAGACTCAATGAGCGCGATTTCACGCTCACGAAGGGCGAGTGGCTGCACATCCCCAGAGGCACCATTCACAGTTTCAAATCCACGGGCAATCCAGCCAAGTGGATCATATTGAAGTCGCCGCCGGCGCCGCCGCCAAGGCCCGTCACAACGCCGGAGTGCGACCGTTCGACCTTCACGCCGGAGATGAACGCGGACCCGGTGCGAATGAACCAGTGGTATAACGACTGTCTGGACGACTTCTACATGGTTGCCGATGCGGATATACCGGGTACCCCCTACACGCCGAGCAGCTATGAGCCGCCGTTCGAGGTTCGCCCCTGGGTGCGCCCCCTCGATCGTCAGCACTTTCACCTCGGTTTCCCGGCTGCGAGCGTGACTCCGATGCTGAGCGGCGAAGACACGGGCGGTGCGTTCACGGCGAGCGTCGAGCACATCGAGGACGATTACTACGGCCCGCCGCACGTCCACTACACCAAGTCCGAGACGATCATCATGATCGAAGGCAGCGCCCGGCTTCGTGTCAGCGGCACCGATTTCACGCTGACGGAAGGCCAGTGGCTGCACATCCCGGCGGGTAACGTGCACGGATTCGACTCGACCGGGAGCCCGGCCAAATTCATCATCCTGCAGGCGACCGGGACGAGGGATTCCGTGGAGCCTGTGGATGCGGCCGCGTGCGACCGCAGCGATTTCACGCCGGAGATGAACCGGGATCCGGAGATCATGATCCCGTGGTATCACGACTGCGCATACGACTTCTACATGGTCCCGGAGGCGGGATTGCCCGGCGACGCGTTGAACTGACAGCCGCCCGCCCTCTGCCTTGCCGAAAACCGATACGACCAATTGCATTTCACTTGAAGGAGCACCCTGATGGCAGTACCAACCGGAGTCTCGGAACAGGACTGGGCCGCCGCACTGGAGGCCTTGACCGCTGCGGTCGGCAGCGAGTGGGTATTCACTGAAGAAGAGCACACGTCGCTCTACCACGATGTGTATTCGATCTACCAGGGAGAACCGGAAGATCCCATCGTGCCCGCCGCCGTCGCCCCGTACACGGCTGAAGAAGTTCAGCAGTGCGTTCGGATCGCCAATCAATACAAGATTCCGATCTACCCGATTTCGACGGGCAAGAACCTGGGCTACGGTGGTTCCGCGCCGGTGTACTCCGGCAGTCTCGTGCTCGATCTCAAACGCATGAACCGCATTCTCAATGTCGACGTCGAGAAAGCGACCGTGCTGGTCGAGCCGGGCGTGACGTTCTACGACATCGTCGAGCACTTCGAAAGCAACAACATGCCGCTGACCCTGGACATGCCCGATCCTGCCTGGGGCAGCCTCATCGGCAACGCCCTGGAACGGGGCATGGGCCACACCTACAGCCAGCACGGCCGCGACCGCTGGAGCGGGCACTGCGGCATGGAGGTGGTATTGCCCACCGGGGACATGATCCGCACCGGTCCCGGCGCTTCCGGCCACGATGTGCTCTGGCAGGACCAGAAGTACGGCATCGGGCCCGACGTGCACGGCATTTTCACCCAGTCCAACTTCGGTGTGATCACCAAGATGGGCTTCTGGATCCGTCCCGCCCACGAGGGCTTCCGCCACGCCCGCATCCACGTGCCCCGGTTCGACGACATTCACAAGCTCATCGAGCTGGACACCCGCCTGCACAACATGGAGATCTGCAACGGCATGTCGGTGGTGGCCAGTCCGCTCTACGGGAGTTTCGGGCCCATGCTGTTCGTGCCGCCTGTCACCGATCCGGAGCACCTGGCGCTGCTGGAGGTCCGCAACGGAGAACGGCCGGATCCCGGCCCGCTGGCCCGCTATGGCGAACGCAACCGGCTGGCTTTCTGGTGGCTGGAACTGAAGTTCCACGGTCCCAATTCTGTCACCCAGGCCCAGTGGAACTACGCCAGGGACCTGTTCAGCCGCGAGATACCGGGTTGCTGGTTCGAGGAATACGATCCGCTGGAATTCCCGTTGAGCGAAGCGGACAAGGCCGACCTGAACAGTTATGGCCATGTCGAAATGGTCAACCTCGGAATTCCCAGCCTGCATCGCTTCGCCATGAGCATGCGCAACCAGTTCAATCCGGAACCCGGTGTGGGCCATCTCTGGTTCGCGCCGATGATTCCGAAGACCGGCGAACAGATCCTGCTCGCCCAGGAAGTCCTGCAGAAGAACTGCGAGCGTCTGGGGATACCCCTGATGGCCAGTTACTATTCCATGTTGCCGCTGATGTGGTACCCGAGGGCGGGAATTTTCCTGGCGGGCTGGAATGTGCGCGCGGACCCGGAACAGAACAGGCGCACGCGGGAGCAATACGTGGAACTGAGCCAGATCTGCGCGGACCACGGGTGGACGGAATACCGTGCGCCGGCGCCATTGCACGATCCAATCATGCGGATGTCCAATGGCTTCAATGACCATGCGCTGCTCAGGTTCCACGAGACCCTGAAGGATGCGATCGACCCGAACGGCATCCTGTCGGCCGGCCGGTACGGCATCTGGCCACGGCATCTGCGAGAGGAGAGGCGGGGATGAGGTTCGCAATTGGCTTTGCACTACTGGCTTTCCTGCTTGCGCAGGCATCGCCGGCCCTGGCACAGGATACGTCCGACGAGTCGCCGCTCGCGCGTGGCAAGGCCGTATACGACGTCTGGTGCGTCATCTGTCACGGTGAGAACGACCATGCTTCCGGTGGAGGCACGGCCGCGTTGGAATTCCTGTATCAGGGTGCGCTTCCCGCGAAACTAGAGGACAGGACGGACATGACGGCTGCGCTCATCACGGAACTGGTGCGGCGGGGTCGCTTTGGCATGCCGAATTTCCGCCTGACGGAGATCAGCGAGCAGGAGCTGGAGGACATGATCGCCTACCTGCTGCGCAACAATGAGGTTGTGGAAGCAGGCGGCGGGTCCGGCGATTAGTGCACCATCGACGTGATCGTGAATTCACCGGGGATGCGACATTATTCGGTTGACGCAGCACCAGGAGCGGTTGTCGTTGGCGATGTCCGGAAATGTGAAGAAATGCATCGCTGCAAGCGGGTAGCTCTATAGTTCTGGTGGCATTGGAAATGCTGGGGGAAGCACAATGGCCGGACAGTCTCCGGACAAGAACAGCGCCGCGTTGCCGCCCCTCGTTTACGTTATCGCCCTGACCCAATTCGCGCTGCCGTTCATGTATTCCGGTGTCGGCGTGACACTGCCATCCCTCGGACGTGAACTCGGCGCGAGCGGCGTGGGCCTGGGGCTGATCGAAACGGTCTACCTTGCCGCGGGCGCCGCCTTCCTGTTGCCGCTCGGGGCCGTCGCGCAGCACTCGGACAAGCGCACCCTCTTCAGCCTTGGTTTGCTGTTGTACGCGTGTGCGACGCTCGCCATCGGCTGGTTGCCATCGACGGGTTCCATCGTCGCCGTCCGCGTCATGCAGGGCATTGCGTCAGCCTTCATGGGCGCTACCGTGATGGCTATCCTCTTTGAGGCGACACCGGCGGGCGTGCGGGGCAGGGCGGTCGGAATCTGCATGGGCGCCGTCTATTGCGGGCTGGCTGCAGGACCGTTGATCGCCGGTGTCATCACGACCCAACTCGGGTGGCGCTGGGTCTACTTCATTACCTCCATTCCGTTGTTCATTGCCTTTCTGGTTGTCGAATCGGCACGCGAAGGGCGCTGGGCGTTCTCGAAACCAAGGCTCAACTGGTCGTCCAGCGTACTGGTCATCGTCGCCGTGCTGCTGCTGGTCTCGGGAAGCTCGATACTCGGAGAGCAGCAACTGGGTTACCTGCTTCTGGGCCTGGGCCTGGCCGCGTGCGTCGCGTTTTTCGCCCTGGAGGAGCGCAGCGAGGAGCCCATGCTGAGGCTGAGCGAAGTCCGGGCCAACCGGGACTACTCCCGCGGTTTGACTTCACAGTTTCTGGTCTACGCTGCGGGATTTGCAATGACTTTCCTGTTCAGCATTTTCCTGCAACTCGTCAGTGGATACACCGCGCAGGAAGCAGGGCTCCTGCTGGTCATTTCGCCGATTTGCATGGCGCTGCTGGCGCCGTTGTCGGGACACCTGTCCGACCGCTACCGTCCGAAGAGCGTAGCCGGGCTCGGGTCGCTGCTGGTCATGGTGAGCCTGTTGCTGGCGACCCGGATCTCGGCGGGCACGCCGGTGACCTACCTGATCCTGGTGTTGAGCGTGCAGGGTGTGGGGCTTGGCATGTTTTCGGCGCCGAACGTGAGTCGGATCATGCACAGCGTCGAGAGCCACCAGGTCAGTATCGCCTCGGCGCTGTCCGCGAAGATGCGCTCGCTCGGCATGCTGGCGAGCATGACCGTGGTCATGATCCAGCTCTCGGTCCACATGGGGCCTGGGCCGATATCGCAGCCGGGCAGCGATTTCGTCCACGATATGTTGTTCGGTTACCTGAACGTGGTGGAGTCGTCCTTTACTGTGCAGGCGGGGCTGGCATGCGTCGCCACCTTGCTGGTTGCCGGAAGCGGCTGGCTGCGGAGACTGCGCAATGGGCTCGGGGGCGAGGGCGCATCGTAGTCGGACTACCGGCGCTGACCCCGGCCGCGCTGACCCTGGCCGTGGCCGCAGCCCGTCCCCCTCGTCAGGGGCCTATGACGATCCAGGCGCCGATCAACACCAGTGATGCACCCAGCAGGCCGCCTCCCACTCTCGCCGGGCCGCTGACGCGGCTCCACAACATCACGCCGGACAGACTGAGAAACAGCAGCATCACCGCGTAGGCACTGATGATGAAGTGCCAGCCGCCGCCCTCCAGTCCGCGGCCGCTGTGCAGCCGATTGACGATGCGGTTGAACCCGCGCTCTGACTGGGTCACGGCGATCTCGCTCGAACCCAGGACCCACTCGCCGCTGAAATCGCCTCCGGGCGCCTGCCAACTCGCGGAAAAGCTCGGGCCCCTGGCGGCCGAAGGTGAAGAGCCGGCTGCGGCAGATGGAACGCCAGCCGCCGCAGGTGAAGTGCTTGCCGGGGCCTGGCCCATGCCCATACCCATGCCCGCGGGTTGCGTCGTCGCTTCGCGACTCGCAAGCGTGGGGTTCGTACGCAGGCCGAATTCCGCATCGAGAAAGTCGGCCAGTTCCTGCGGGGAGGCGAAGCCGGTGACAGGCGCCGGAATGGTGAACTGGGTGGTCTGCGCCGGCAGGCCAAGCGTGAAGTGGGTGCGGTGATTGAGCATGAAACCGGACCAGGCGAATGTCAGCGCCAGAACGGCGGTCACGATTCCCGTCCACGCGTGGGTCTTCTTCACCCAGCGAACGCCGACAGGGGTTGCGATGGGGGAGGGCATCAGCGGGTGCGATGCCAGTCCGCGTTTTTCCTGTCCCGAACTCATCATGGCGTCAGTGTCATGAAATACAGGGCAAAAACGAACATGCCCGAAAACAGTCCGATGCCCAGCAAGCGGTGCCCGTGCAGGCGCGACCACATCAATACGCCGGTCAGGGCCAAGACGACCAGCGCGCCGGTGTAGGCATCGCTCAGAATCCGCCACCCGAGCGGGCCGCCCTCGGCGCGATGGAGCCGGTTGAGGGTGTCGATGAAGGAACGATTGGTTCGTACGGCCTGGGCCACTTCATCGCCGGCCTGAAACTGAACATCGATCGCGTCACCGGGGGAGTTGAAACGAACCCGATAGTCGAGAGGATCGTCACTTGGAGTGAAGTTTCTCGGTGGTCCGCCCGAACGGCGCGCGCCGACCTGTTCGCGCGCGTAGGCGCGAAAATCGTCATAGGACGCCAGAGCGGAATTCGGGACCGCAAACTCCATAACGGTGTTGGGCACGGCCTCGTCGTTCAATCCGAAATCGTCATGCTCCATGAACAGCGTGGTGATCGAGAACAGCACCCCGGCAACGGCGCCGCCAAGGCCCATCCAGGCGTGCGTGCGCCTCAGCCACTTCAGGAACGTGGGTGTTTGCCAGGAGCCTGGCATGAAGGGATGTGCCTTAACCATCGCCGGTCAGCATTTCACGAGATTCCCATGTGCGCTAATGTTACCGGCCAAAGGGGTTGAGAATGCAAAGATTTACTAAGTTTGGCGCACTGATTTCGATACCCGTCAGCAGCCTGAAGCGGTCCTTGGCCTTTTACGGGGACAAGCTCGGTTTCGGCCTGCAGCTGAGAGACGACCGGCTGGGTTGGGCGGAACTCAAAAGCGATTCGGGAACCGTGCGAATCGGGCTCGCCGAAGTCCAGGAAGTCAACCGGGGAGGTCCCGTTCTGGTGATCGAAGTCGAGGATATTGACGCGGCGATCGAGGCACTGAGCGAACTCAAGGTAGACGCAAGCGAAGTGACTGACGTGGAGAACATCGCACGTGTCGCTACCCTGGAGGATCCCGGCAGGCACCTCCTGATGCTGCGCCAAAGCTATTGATGGCAGCCTCACCACTCCCTCCATTGAAGCTCAGACGCTATTTCGATCGAATCGGTTATGGGGGCGATGCCCGGCCGACGGTGTCTGTGCTGGCCTCGCTCCTTCGGCATCATGTCTGTTCGGTTCCCTTCGAAAATATTGATGTCCAATTGGGACGATCGCTCACCACCGATGCCGAAGCGGCATTCGAGAAGATCGTCGAGCGTGGCCGTGGTGGCTGGTGCTACGAACAGAATGGGCTGTTCGGCTGGGCGTTGTCGGGGATCGGATTCGAAGTCATTCGGGTTGCAGGCGCCGTGCGCCGCGATGAGCGGGGAAACGCGGCTCTGAACAATCATCTGTGTCTTCTTGTTCGTGAGCCGGACGCCGCGGGGCCCGTGTACCTTGCCGATGTCGGCTTTGGCGGCAGCATGATCGCGCCGATCGAGTTGACCGAGTCCGAGCACACGCAGGTTCCGTTCCGGATCGGACTGCGGCAATTCGATGACCGGTACTGGCGTTTCTCGGAGGAATCGGCCGGTGGCGGATCGAACTACGACTTTGTCGCGAGAGCCGCTGACGAGTCGTCGCTAACGGCAAAATGCGAGCAACTGCAGAGCGATCCTCAGTCCGGGTTTGTCCAGAACCTTGTGGTGCAGAAACGATTGCCTGACGCACACGTGAGCTTGCGCGGGCGCGTTCTGGCGACGCTGACCGTCAATGGCAAACAGTCAAGATTGCTGGAGACAGCAGAGGAACTGGCGGCCACGGTCTCGGATTTGTTTGGCCTGGACGTGCCCGGCGTCGTGGACCTTTGGCCGCGTATCGTGGCGCGCCACGAGCAGTGGTCGGGGAGTTGATTGCCACGGGGCTGCAACCACTGATCCGAATAGATCAGTCAGATCCAGCACTAGCGAGGCTTCGCCTCAGACCGACGAGGAAGGACAACGACTCGCCGCACAAAACTTGACTCAACTGCAAGCATCAATCCGGCTCAAGGATTCTAGACCCAATTCACTGTTGCTGCTTTTTCCTCGACCCGCTCTTGAGCTTCATGTAGACGAGCCTTCAGCGATACCCAGTCGACACCGAGCATTTCTCCGTGGCGCTTGCGGGCCTGTCCGGCAATCCAGACGCTGTCGATGTCCGACGTGTTTGCAAACGTGACAACGCGATCCGCCAGGCCGCCCATCGCCCCGAAACCGATTCGATCCGTATTCAGGAGGACCAGGTCGGCACGTTTACCAACCGAAATAGAGCCGGTCTCATCGCCAAGGCGAATGGCCTTCGCACCCAGTGCGGTGACGAAGTCCAATGTGTCCTGTGATCGATAATTTTGCACGATCCGCCGGCCTTCTTCTTCGAGATAATGGCTCCACAGCGACGATCTCGCGTGTTCGAAATAGTCGCCGGTGAGCGCCAGCGGCACATCGATACCGATTCCTACCGGAACACCCGCTGCGCGTGCCCGCGCGTGCACGGAGGGACCGCGATGCGCCTGATTCATGTAAGGGAATTCACCCATTGTCGTGGCTGCGATCATACTGCCCGTGTCGCGCAGCATCGCCAGTTCTTCCGATGTCAGGCGATTGGCGTGCGCCACGTGGTAATCCGGGCCAAGCAAGCCGGCATCGTGAAGATCCGCAATGCCCGAGTCCCTGTGTCCCATGAGTCCCGCCGCATGTGGCCTTGCGGACTTGTGCAGGTGCGCGACCAGCAACCCGACTCCGGTAGAACGAACACGGGTCCACTCATCCCTGAACTCTGCAATCGGATAGCCGGGCCAGGTGGAAGGGCCGAGCGCCAGTTGCAGTGGCGCAGAACGATCACTGAACAACTCCTTCTGAAGCAGGGTTGCCGTATTCCACTTCTGTTCTGTCGCGCGGGCGGCGAACATAGCCTGAAGTGCGTCTGACCTTGAGACGGTGTCGCCCGGTTCAAACGCGTACGAAATGCCCAGTTGATAGGCGAACCAACCGGCAATTCCGGAGCCCTTCAGGCCCCGGGCTGCCGCCATGGCATTGGCTTCGGTGTCCTGCCCATGCGCATAGTCCAGGATGGAGGTGACGCCGGAGTCGATCGCCTGCAGCCCGCCTGCCAGCTCGGCAATGTAGTGGTCCTCCGGCTCCATGGCGACGACCGCGGCCATCTTCCAGGACATGTAATTTGCGGAGTAGTCGCCTGGGTTGAACTTGGTGAGGCGACCCAGGGCGATGGTCTCCCAGACGTGTCGATGCCCGTCGATCATGCCGGGCATCAGGATCATGCCTTGTGCATCGATGACCTCGGCGCCGTCGGCGGGGAGCCCGTTCCCGATCGCCTCGATCCTGCCGTTGTCCATCAGGACATCGGTGGCTGGTTGCTCGCCAAGCGACGGGTCCATCGTCAGCACGTCAGCGCCGCGAATCAGGGTTCTCGGCGCGCTTCCAGCAACGAGAGGCGCGGCGTCCGAAGCGGCGTTTTGAGCGGACGCTCTTCCGGCGTAGCCCGCCAGAGCCGTAGTCGTAGTCGCAGCCGCTGCCAGCCGCAGGAATTCCTTGCGGGTGATGTTTTCGCTCATGAACGCATCTCCATCGTCGTTGTTGATCCAACAGTACTCTTGATTGGTCAGTCGTTGTCAGAGAGGGTGTCAGCCTGGGACGCCAGTCGTCGCGCGACCGGGGAGCCTGTCGGCTTGCCGTTTATCAATAACCTGTTCAGTTGGTTCAGTCCGGCCCAATACGTCAACTCCCGCGGATGACTGATGTCCCATTCGGCGATGTCGGCACGTTTTCCCGTTTCAAGAGTACCGCGATCGTCTGCCAGGCCCAATGCCCGGGAAGCGTTTCGTGTGACGCCTGCAAGGCATTCCTCGGGTGTCAGCTTGAAGAGGCTGGTTGCAAGATTCATGGCCAGCCGCAACGAGCACACCGGGGAGGTGCCGGGATTGCAGTCGGTTGCGATGGCGATCGGCACACCGTGTTCACGCAGCAGGGTTATCGGCGGCGCCTGTGTTTCACCGAGCGTCAGGAACGGGCCCGGAAGCAGGACCGCGACCGTATCCGCGTCGGCAAGCGCCCTTACACCGAGCGGGGAGGTGTATTCGAGATGGTCCGCCGACAGCGCGTTGAATGAGGCCGCAAGTTCTGCGCCGCCTCCATCGCTGAGTTGATCGGCATGCAACTTGACGGGGATACCGTGGGCTGTCGCACTCTCGAATAGCCTTGCGATTTGCTCCGCCGAGAACGCGATGTCTTCACAATAGGCGTCAACGGCATCTGCCAGTTTCTGCTCGTGTACTACGGGCAACACGTCAGAAATCACGTAGTCGATGTAGTTATCCACGCGCCCGTCAAACTCCGCCGGCACGGAGTGGGCGCCAAGAAACGTCGTTACGATCGCCGCGTCGTAGTGGCTGCCAAGCGTTCGTGCGGCGTCGAGCATGGCGAGTTCGGTATCGAGATCGAGACCGTAGCCGGACTTGACTTCGATTGTCGCGACGCCTTCGGCCATCAGCGCGTCGATGCGTGGACGGGCGCTTTCGACCAGCAGCGGCTTGCCGGCGAGTCGCGTCGCACTGACGGTCGATCGGATTCCGCCGCCCGCGCGAGCGATTTCCTCGTAGCTGGCACCATTCAGTCGTTGCTCGAATTCCGCCGCGCGGTCGCCGGCGAAAACAAGGTGGGTGTGGCAGTCGATCAGCGCGGGCGTCAACCATCGGCCGTGGGCGTTTCGGGTTTCCGCGGCATCCCTGGCAGGGAGCCTGGACATCGGGCCCACCCAGGCGATTCGATCCGAGGTGATTGCAAGTGCAGCGTTTTCGATTGCCCCATAGGCTCCCGCACCGGAACGCATGGTTGCGATGTTTGCGTCCGTGACCAGCAGGTCCCAGTCAGGCAAGCAGTTTGACCTCTTTTGCAGCAATTCCCGATAACGACGCGAGCTCATGCGTCTTGGCCCGAATAAACGGCGAAATTCGTCATTGGGGCGTGATCCTGCAGGCAATTGTGGGGTCTCTCGACGCTTAGCGGGAATTGCTGCCTCTTTTGTATTGCAAACAACGTTAGCATGGACTAAGTTGTATATACAACACTGGACAGGCAGCCCGGTGACAACGATCCTGGCAAGAAAAGCGTTCCTGCATACAGGCTGGGCCAATGATGTTCGATTGCGAATTGCCGACGGGTCGATCAGGTCCATCGAGACAGGATGCCGCGTCCATGCGGACGATTATGTGGCGAGTGTCGTCATTCCGGGTATCGCGAACGCACACAGCCATGCGTTCCAACGTGCGCTCGCCGGTCATGCCGAACTGCGAGGTCCGGCTGCCACGGACACTTTCTGGAGCTGGCGCGAGCAAATGTACAGGCTCGCGGGACGAATCGATGCGGACGGACTCGCCGCAATCGCCAGCCAGGCTTATTGTGAAATGTTGTCCGTCGGCTATACGTCGGTTGCCGAATTTCACTACCTGCACGGCGAGCCGGACGGCAGAGGGGAGCGGGGCGCAATGTTTCAGGCCATTGCGGCGGCCGCGGCGGATACCGGTATCCGGCTGACTTACGTGCCCGTTCTCTACGAGCGGGCCGGCTTCGATCAGCCGCAACCCGCAATGGAACAGCGCCGATTCGCGATGACGCCGGACGAGTTCGTCGATCACTATGAATATGCACGCGAAACCGCAGACGGGATGACCACGGTGGGGATCGGCGCTCACAGCCTGCGCGCTGTTTCCCATTCGTCTCTGCGGCGATTGGCGGAATTCGTCGCGCGCGATGAATGTCCGATGCACATGCACATTTCCGAACAGACCGCCGAAGTGGATCAGTGCCTCGCCCGGTACAAGGCACGACCGGTCGAATGGCTGCTGGAGGAATTTTCTCCGAACGATCACTGGTGCCTCGTTCACGCCACCCACGTCACCGAAGACGAGCTTGGATCGCTGTGCGGGAGCGGTGCGGCGGTCTGCCTGTGCCCGAGCACGGAGGCCAATCTCGGCGACGGGTTGTTTCCCTTGCGATCATGGCTTGAGCGGGGAGGGCGGATTGCGATCGGCTCCGACAGCCAGGTCACGATCAATCCGTTTGAAGAACTTCGCTGGCTTGAGTATGGGCAACGTCTGTCGAGCCGCTCGCGAAATGTTGCGGCAGTCCGTGACAGCCACACGGGTCGAAGTCTGTTCGAGCAGGTCCTGGAGGGAGGCGGTCTCGCCTGCGGTCACGGGGCAGGGCAGTTGCGCCCCGGCAAGCACGCGGATCTTGTCATTCTGGATGACGAGAGCCCGATGCTGGCCGGTCACGATACGGAATCGATTCTGGATGCGCTTGTCTTTTCCGGTTCGAGGCTACCGATCGACCGAGTCATGGTTGGTGGAGCATGGCGAGTGCTTGACGGCGCTCACGTAGCGGGCGCATCGGTAGAAAACGACTTCGTTGAGGTCGTTCGCGACCTGTGGTCGGCATCGGCGGATTCGATATGACTTTGCCGATAAATCCATGCCAACAGAGGAATATCGATCGATGAATACCTCCCGGGAGCGGACCATCAAGTCGCCTGTCGGCAATACGTTGCAGGCCAGGAGTTGGCTTACCGAAGCGCCCCTGCGCCTGCTCATGAACAATCTCGACCCGATGGTGGGCGAGTGTCCGGAAGAGCTCGTCGTGTACGGCGGGATCGGGAAAGCGGCTCGAAACTGGGCGTGTTTCGATGCGATTGTCGAGCAACTCAAGGCGCTTGAGGAAAACGAGACCCTGCTGGTGCAGTCCGGCAAGCCTGTCGGTGTGCTTGAAACGCACAAGGATGCGCCCAGAGTCCTGATCGCGAATTCGAACCTGGTGCCGGCGTGGGCGAACTGGAAGCATTTTCGTGAACTCGACCGAAAGGGTCTGATGATGTTCGGCCAGATGACGGCAGGATCATGGATCTACATCGGCAGCCAGGGGATCGTACAGGGGACTTACGAGACGTTCGTTGAAATGGGCCGCCAGCATTACGCGGGCGATCTGCGTGGAAAGTGGATACTGACCGCCGGGCTTGGCGGCATGGGCGGGGCGCAGCCACTCGCGGCGACGATGGCCGGCGCCTCGATGCTGGCCATTGAATGTCAGTCGGACCGCATCGACAAGCGCCTGGAGACGGGTTACCTCGATCGGCGAGCCGAGACGCTTGACGACGCGCTGGCCATGATCGAAGAGGCGGTCGAGACAGGGGAGGCGGTGTCGGTCGGGCTGCTGGGTAATGCAGCGGAACTGCTTCCCCGGATGATCGACCGCGGCATTCGTCCGGACGCAGTGACGGATCAGACTTCGGCGCACGATCCGGCGAACGGTTATCTGCCGGCCGGCTGGAGCGTTGAGCAGTGGCTCGAGAAGCGCCGCTCCGACCCCGATGCCGTGGTCGCCGCAGCGACGGAGTCCATCGCCGTGCACGTGCGCGCAATGCTCGACTTTCACAACGCCGGTGTTCCAACGTTCGACTACGGAAATAACATTCGACAGGTTGCCCTGGATCAGGGCGTCGGCAATGCTTTCGATTTTCCGGGATTCGTTCCTGCCTACGTGCGTCCGCTGTTTTGCCGAGGCGTCGGACCGTTTCGCTGGGTCGCGCTGTCCGGCGATCCGCAAGACATCTACAGGACCGACCGCAAGGTAAAGGAACTCATACCGGATGACGCGCATCTGCACGCGTGGCTGGACGCCGCCAGGGAGAAAATTCAATTCCAGGGACTACCGGCGCGCATCTGCTGGGTCGGGCTGGGCCAGCGCGACAAGCTGGGCCTGGCTTTCAACGAAATGGTCCGAAGCGGTGAACTGAGCGCGCCTGTAGCGATCGGCCGGGATCACCTTGACAGCGGCTCCGTTGCCAGCCCGAATCGGGAAACAGAAGCGATGCGCGATGGCTCGGATGCGGTCTCCGACTGGCCGCTGCTGAACGCGCTGGTGAATACGGCCAGCGGTGCAACCTGGGTTTCCTTTCATCACGGCGGGGGAGTCGGGATGGGCTACGCGCAACATGCCGGACTGGTCATCGTCTGTGATGGGACGAAAGACGCTGATCGTCGCATTGCCCGCGTCCTGTGGAACGATCCCGCAAGCGGCGTCATGCGGCACGCGGATGCCGGCTACGAAGCCGCCATCGAGTGCGCCAGGGACCACGATCTTGAGTTGCCGATGATCAAGACCGGATCGAAATGACGGTCAGACCCATGCATATTGAAATCGACGAGCAGACTCTTTCCCTGGCCGAACTTCGGCGGGCCTGGGAAGCGCCACTGCAGGTTCGACTCGGTAACGCCGCCCGCACCGATGTCGTCAAGTCAAAGGCGTATGTAGATCAATTCCTTGCGCGTGGCGACACGGCGTACGGGATCAATACCGGTTTCGGGCAACTCGCCACCATCGGTATCGATGACTCCGAGCTGAAGGCCTTGCAGAAAAACCTGATTCGCTCGCACGCAGCCGGTGTTGGCGAACCTCTCTCGGATGCCGTGGTGCGACTTGCCATGGTGATGAAGGTGGTCGCTCTAGCCAGGGGGTATTCGGGCGTTCGGCCACAATTGATTGACGCTTTGTGCGGCCTTGTCAGCCACGGAATCTGCCCGATCGTACCGTCCAAGGGCTCTGTCGGCGCATCCGGCGATCTCGCACCCCTGGCTCATATCGCCAGCGCCCTGATCGGCGAGGGCGATACTTCCTGCAATGGTGAAATCGTTTCGGCATCCGAGGCTCTGGGTCGAGCGCAGCTTCAACCGATGGAGCTTGCTCCGAAAGAGGGACTGGCGCTCCTGAACGGTACCCAGGTTTCTACGGCCTTGGCATTGGCTGCCCTGTTTCGGGCAGAACACATTCTGTCTGCGTCGGTGATCGCGGGCGCGATGTCGGCGGATGCCATCAAGGGCAGCGACACGCCGTTCGATGAACGCGTTCACCTTGCCCGGGGACATCGTGGACAGGTGGAAGTCGGCGCACTGCTGCGGCGACTGATGAAGGGGAGCGAAATTCGTGCCTCGCACTTGTCCTGCAGCCGTGTCCAGGATCCATACTCGATTCGCTGTCAACCTCAGGTCGTCGGTGCTTGTCTGGGCGTCCTGCGGCATGCAGCCGAAGTTCTCCAGGTCGAAGCCAACGGAGTGACCGACAATCCTCTGGTATTCGCCGACACTGACGCAATTCTGTCGGGCGGTAATTTTCACGCTGAGCCGGTGGCGCTCGTTGCCGACTACATCGCGCTTTCAGTTGCTGAAATCGGGTCCTTGTCCGAACGGCGCATCGCCTTGCTGATCGATTCGAATTTGAGTGGTCTCCCGGCGTTTCTGGTCGAAGATTGCGGGCTGTGTTCCGGTTTCATGAGTGCGCAGGTGACGGCTGCTGCCCTCGTGTCGGAGAACAAATCCCTTGCGCACCCCGCCAGCGTCGACAGTATTCCGACCTCCGCCAATCAGGAAGATCATGTCAGCATGGCGACATTTGCGGCGCGTCGGTTACATGACATGCTCGACAACGTTGCGCATATCGTAGCGATCGAACTCCTGGCCGCAGCACAGGGCATTGAGTTTCACCGCCCGTTGAAATCGTCGGAACCGCTCGAGAACGCGTTGACGCGGGTGCGAGCTCTGTCGGAACGGTATTCTCACGACAGATCCTTGTCCGTCGAAATAGACGGACTGGCGCAGAAGATAAACGAGGGTGTGTTCTGTGACGATGCCAGGACGATCCTGCCCAGCATGAACTCGTGACGGATACGTTCTTTTTCGAACAGGGGGGCTCGCCGCTCCTGATCAGTATTCCGCATGACGGTCGTGACCTGGCGCCGGGCATGGCAGAGCGAATGTCGGACGAGGCCCGGTCGCTGCCGGATACGGACTGGCATGTGCGGCGTTTGTACCAATTCGCCGGTCAGCTTGACGCGAGCGTTCTGGCGGCGCGTTTCTCCCGATACGTGGTCGATCTGAACCGTCCGTCGTCGGACGACGCTCTGTACGCCGGGCAGTTATCGACCGGACTGTGCCCGTCAACGACCTTCGCCGGTGCGAACATCTACGCCCATGGCAAGTGCGGGGACCTTGAGAAGCAACAGCGAATTCGAACCTACTGGCAGCCATACCACGACAGGCTGGAAGCCGAACTGACGAGGATCCGCAGTCGTCATGGCTATGCCTTGCTCTGGGACGCACATTCCATACGCTCCGAGGTCCCTGCGCTGTTCCCCGGCGTGTTGCCGGACCTGAGTATCGGAACCCACGATGGCGCAAGCTGCGATCGTCGCTTGCAGCACGCCGTTTACCGGGCGGCAAGAGGGTCTGACTATTCAGTGGTGCTCAATGGCCGGTTCAAGGGCGGCCAAATCACGCGCCATTACGGCAACCCTGATCAAAATGTTCACGCCGTTCAGCTCGAACTGGCTCAACACTCATACATGGATGAGCAGACGTTACGATACGACGAAGATGCGGCCGCCCGGTTGAGGGTTGCCATCCAGGCCATGCTGGACGCATTCATGTCCAGCGCGCGACGAGCCTGAGCCCCATCCGCCATCGCGAACGAGTCCGTGGCCACGGAAGAGGATGGTTGATGGATGCGGGCAGCCAATGCCGCGGGTGGCTTATCGAGTGATCAGACTTCAACGTCGCAATTGACGCAAGTTACCTTGCAACCGACGTTATGAGGAGTCGCCGGATTCCCGGCCAATCATTTTCTCAAGCTGGCGGCGAAAGTGCAGCGCCGCGGCATCCAGCCCCAGGTTGATGGGCCGGGTGGCCGCGTTGGCCATTCCGGTGTGTACGGCCTCAAGTACGTCGCGGTCCTCAAGGAACGCCGACTTGACGGAGGATGCGATCATCGCCGTCACTTCCTCGTTGCCCGGATCGGTATTTCGATGCAGAAGCCAATGATAGCGAGTGTTGTCGGCATCTATCGGTGTCATGAAATGGTAGGAAACCATGACGTAGGTCCATTCATCGATTTGAAAGTCCGAGCCGCCCTTTCCTGCGGGCACAAAAATTGATCTGTTGATGGCGGTACAAGGGAATTGCGCCTCGTAGTGCTGCAGGCGATCGCAATTCCCCTTGAATTTGACCAGGCGAGCGTAGAAGGATGGAGGTTCCCGATCGTATATCCATCGATGTACGATCAATCCATTGTCCGTTTCGGTGATTTCTACCGGCGTGTCCTCGGTTCCAGGGGCCGCAAAGGACGTGCGGTGTACCCACGCGACATGCGAGGGGTCCAGCAGGTTATCCGTGAGGTATCGATAGTCGCACGCGCAGGTCAGGGCATCGCCGGTGGTGATTCCCCAATCCGGGTTACAGTAGTTCTCAATCTCGATTATGAGGCGGTCATCCGAAGTCGCGGCATCGCCCATCCAGATCCAGGCCAGACCCCACCTGTCTACAACCGGATAGCTTCGCACTTTCGCCGATGGCGGGATACGGTCCTGCGTCGGTGCGGCAACGCATTGACCGGAACGATCGAACTGCAGTCCGTGATAGCCGCATTCCACGTTTCCGTTCAACAGCCGGCCCCTGGACAACGGTAATCGACGGTGAGGGCAGGAATCTTCCAAGGCAACGGGTTCGCCGCTCTCGGTGCGGTACAAGACGATGTCTTCACCAAGTATGCGCAGCGTCCTGAGCTCGGCCTTGATCTCCGAGGAGAGTGCGGCGACATACCAGCTGTTTCTAAGGAACATGTCCTCTCCAGGCGATGCCAACGAAATCACGCCAGCTTATCGCAATGACCAGTTGAATCGCCATCTGTGGTCACGCCCAACCCATTCAACAGGCGATTCGAACAAATGCCGTAGCAACTACTCCCGGTGACGCGGCGGTACACCTGCGAACACTCTCCGGACCATCGGCTCGAAAAACTCGATCGGCAAGCTCTCGATGTTCGGATCGATTGCCACGATGTCGTACCGTTCAACGAATTCCGCGGTCCAGTCGAAGTACGGGTGATCCCGCCATTGTTCCCGGGCATTGATGAATTCCGGGTCCTCGGGCTTGTAGAAGCCATGCAGGTGTATTCGCTGGAAAATCTCGTGTTGTTCGATCATCCAGATATTTTTTTCCGAAATGAACGGCCGCAACAGGTCGGCGGCGAAACTGGGGTGGTTCTCGGGGCAGACGATAAATCCGATATCGTGGAACAGGCCCGCAACGATCGTATCCTCATCGTGGCCATCGCGGTAAAGCAGCGTCGCCGTCTGAAGGCAGTGCTCGTAGTTGTTGATCAGGTAGCCGAACGTGGGCGCGTCCCGCGACGCTGCCAAAAGTTCCAGCGCCTGTTTGGCACGTTCCTGCGCGAGGTAGTCCTCGCGCTGCCTGTTCATGACCGCCCAGTCCTCGGCGCTGTAGTCGTCCATGTTGCAAGGTTCGATGTAACGCCACTCCGGGCGCAGCAGGCGATCGCGCTCCCCGGCCTTTCGACGCACGCCGGGGGCAGTCTTGGTGTCAGTTGTCATTGCTCAGGACCTGCCTGAATATTCCAAAGCCCATATGCGCGAGGATTATGGACAAGAGCGGATTGATGTAATTGAACAACGCCCACGGCGCGTACGCCAGCGACGAAACGCCGAGAACGCCCATGCAGAACGCCCCGGATGTCGTCCAGGGAATCAACGGTGTTGTCAGTGTCGCGCCTTCCTCCAGGCAGCGGGACATCAGGTGATTCTCCAGTTTCTGTTCCTCGTAGGACGCCTTGAACAATTGCCCGCCGAAGATGATCGACAGATAGGCTTCGCCCATGCTCATGTTCGCCACCAGGCCGGACCCGATGGTGGCCGTCATCAGGCTGGCGGCGCGCCGCATGCGGGCCAGAACGCCGTTCATCAGCACGCGCACGAACCCGGCCCGGTCCAGCAGCCCACCCAGCGCCAGAGCGATCAAGGCCAGGGAGAGTGTCCACATCATGCTCTGGATCCCGCCCCGGTTGAGAAGCGAATCCAGTTGTTCGAGACCGGTATTGGCAACGTAGCCTCCCTGGAGACTGTTCAGCACATCCACCAGCGTCCTGTCCTGGACTGCCACGGCAAGAGCCACGGCGGTCGCCACGCTTGCGAGCATGCTGGGTTCCGCCGGGACCCGCTTCAAGCTCAGAGCCAGCAATACAAGCAGCGGCAGCAGCGCCAGCGGGCCGATGACGAATTCGCTCGAGAGACCCGACTGAAGTTCGACCAGGGTCTGCTCGGAAAGCGATTGCCCGGCAAACTGCGGGCCCAGCAGGGAGAACGCGGCCAGGCAGATGATATAGGTAGGCCCGCTGGTGTAGAACATGGAGCGTATGTGGGCGTAAATGTCGGTCTCTGCCGTCATCGCGGCCAGGACCGTCGTGTCCGAAACCGGTGACATCTTGTCGCCGAAGCTGGCGCCGGAAATCACCATGCCGGCGACGACGGGCAGCGGAATGCCCAGTGCTTCGCCCAGACCGACCAGCACTACGCCGGCGGTTGCAATGGTGCCCCAGGACGTGCCGGTCGCAAGCGACATTAGAGTGCAAAGCAACAGCCCCGCCGGCAGGAACACCGCCGGATGCAGCAGATCGATACCGTAGTAGATCAGGCTTCCTATGGTCCCGCTCTCGAGCAGGGAAGCGACCAGCACGCCGATGAGGATGAATATGTAGATCGCGCCCAGGCCCTTGGCAATACCGGACGTCATAGCGGCCTTTATCGAGGCATAGCGATGGCCAATGGCGACCGCATTGCCCGCTACCCAGACCAGGGAGACGAGCAGAAGGCTGTGCAGACTGATTCCGAACCACAGCAGACCGACAATCACGATGGTGACGACGCCCCCGAAGCTGAGCACGGAATGCAGCAAGCGAGGTTCTTGCGGTTCCTTCATCAATTTGCTTCCCGGGGGAGAGTTTGGCTGCATGCTGGTGAATCAGCAGCCATTTGTCGTGGGAGCGCGCCTGAGGGCATCCGATGGGGCCCACTTCACATCAGACCCATTTCACCGTTGCGACTTTCTGATCGACCCGTTGTTGAGCTTCACTCAATCGCGTCTTCAGCGATGCCCAGTCGACACCGAGCATTTCGCCGTGACGCTTGCGGGCTTGTCCTGCAATCCAGACGCTGTCGATGTCCGATGTATTCGCGAACGTCACCACGCGGTCCGCCAGGCTACCCATCATCCCGAAGCCGATTCGACCGGTATTCAAAAGGACCAGATCGGCGCGTTTACCGACCGTGATCGAGCCCGTCTCATCGCCGAGGCGAATGGCCTTCGCGCCTAATGCGGTGGCGAAATCCAATGTGTCGTGCGATCGGTAATTCTGGACGATCTGCCGGCTTTCTTCCTCGAGATAATGGCTCCACAGCGACGATCTCACGTGTTCGAAATAGTCGCTCGTGAGCGCCATGGGCACATCGGCGCCGATTCCGACGGCAACCCCGGCTGCCCGCGCTCGAGCGTGAACGGGAGGACCGCGATGCGGGAGCATCATGAAGGAAAATTCGCTCATGGTGGTCGCGGCAATCATGCCGCCCGTATCCCGCAACATTTCCAGTTCTTCCGATGTCAATCGATTGGCATGTGCCACGTGGTAATCGGGGCCAAGCAACCCGGCTTCGTGCAGGTCCGGAATTCCCGAGTCCCTGTGCGCCATGAATCCCGCAGGTTGCGGCGTTGGGGGTTTGTGCAGGTGGGCGACAATCAGGCCGACGCCGCTGGACCGCGCGCGCCCCATGTAGTTTCTGACATCATCCATCGCGTAGCCGGGCCACATGGGGGGTCCGAGCGCGAGCTGCAGCAGCGCGGACTCATCGTCGAACACGTCCTGTTGCAACCGGGCCGCGGTATTCCACTCCTGTTCCGTGGGACGGGCGGCGAACAGCGCCGCGAGCGCCTCCGTTCTCGAGACGGTTTCGCCAACTTCAAACGGGTATGAGATGCCCAGTTGGTAGCCGAACCAACCGGCTATTCCGGAGTCCTTGAGCCCCTGGCCGGCAGCCACGGTATTGGCTTCGGTGTCCTGGCCGTGCGCATAGTCCAGGAGAGAGGTGACGCCGGAGTCGATCGCCTGCAGTCCTCCGACCAGTTCGGCAATGTAGTGATCCTCCGGCTCCATGGCGACGACTGCCGCCATCTTCCAGAATATGTAGTCGCTGGAGAAGTCACCGGGGTTCGATTCGACCAAGCGACCCAGTGCGATGGATTGCCAGACGTGCCGATGCCCGTCGATCATGCCGGGCATCAGGATCATGCCCTGCGCATCGACGACCTCGGCGCCGTCGGCAGGGAGCCCCGTCCCGATCGCCTCGATCCTGCCGTTGTCCATCAGGACATCGGTGGCCGGTTGCTCACCCAGCGCCGGGTCCATCGTCAGCACGTCAGCGCCCCGGATCAGGGTCCTCGTCGGGTTGCCGGCAGCGACGGGCGCCGCATTCGAAGCGGCATCCGAAGCGGCATCCTGGGAGGCGGCCCTTCCGGCGTAACCCGCCAGCGCCGCAGTCGTGGTCGCCGCCGCTGCCAGCCGCAGGAATTCCTTCCGGTTGATGTCTTCTGTCATGCCCGATTTCTCATCGTCCGCGCCAATTTCTGAAGCCGGTCACTTGGCCGGTCGTCGAGTGCTACTGACCAAACGCATACTTCAGGCTGGCACCATAAAACCTCGGCGGGCTACCGGTGAGGGTTCGATGGCCCTGACCGTTCGTACCTGCACCGGACCATACGATTTCATCTGAAACGTTGTTCACGTAGAGCCGTATTCTCAATCTGTCATCGGACGATGCGATATCGATACTTGCATCCGTGATCGCTCGTGAAGGCATGAGAGAGCCCGGCTCATCAAACGGCAACAACTTCATGTCCGACCGATAGGCAGTCCGAATCCTCGGGACTACTTGCCAACCGTTGGCAAGATCGAAAACGTAATCCAGGCTTGCATTCACCGACCACTCCGGCGACTTCACCAGGTCCGAACCTCCCAGGTCGATCTCCTGGCCCGTCCACGGGCTGAGCTGTGTGAAGTGCCCAAACGTTGCGTCCAGCCAGCCAACGCCCAGGGTCACGCGTAGCGCGTCGGCGGGTAATGCAACGAGTTCCGTATCAAATCCAGTGATGTCGGCTGCCGCGGCGTTGCGCGTGACTGTCTGGTCATCGTCACGCTGGGTGACTTGAAGGTCGGTGTAGTCGTAGATGAAGAACTCCGAGTTGAGCTGCACCCGATTGTCCATGAGATTGCTCTTGTGGCCGACCTGGTAGGCCAGAATTTCCTCCGGTCGAAATGTCGATTCCGCGACGTTGAAGGTGGGGTTCGCGACGTTGAATGCGCCTGCCTTGAACCCCGTTCCAATCTTGGCGTAGACCATCGTTTCTTCGGCCGGATTCCAGTCGACCCCCAGCGTCCAGTCGGTAGAGTCCCAACTGCCGTCATTGCTTACGGTGATCATTGACGTCCCGAACCGGCTCGTTCGGTTGTAGACAGTGTCCGTTTGGGATTTTTCGTCAGTGGAGTACCTAAGCCCCGCCGTGATACGGAACGTATCGGAAACGCTGTACGTGCCCTGGCCAAAGACGGCGGTGGAGTTCACGGTGTAGTTCGGGATATCGGTTGCGGATGTCACGCCGAAACGCGCGATTTGCAATTGCACGAAACGCGAAGCGTCCTCATCAAGCTGGTACAAGCCACCCAGCCACTGAAGTGGACCGTCGCCGTTGGACGCCAACCTGATCTCGTGAGAAACCTGCTCGCTGCCGTTCTGGATGTTCAGTGGATCCATCGCAACATTGGTCCGGTCGAAATCGAGCCCGAAATTCACGTCACTTTGATAGTGAGCACCGATGTAAGAGAGGTCCGCATTTTCGAAACTGTTATTGACTTCAACCTTCAGGGTCCGGAATTGATCGTCGCGAGAACCCTCGGTATTCAGAAAGACCGTGTGAGGATTGGGAAGATCGGTCGCCAGGACGTCGTCCGCTCCTCGCAAGACGTTCGTTCCCTGGCCGGTGCCACCACGACCCTGATATTCGGCAGTCAGCAGCACGGACAGCCGATCGCTGGGTGTTATCGAGGCGTGCAGTCGGTACGCACTCTCATCAGAGTCCCCGTAGGGTCTTTCAACTTCCGGGCCGTTGTCGAAATACCCTTCCCTGTCTTCGTCCACAAATGCGAATCGAACGGCAAGCAAGTCCTCGCTCACTGACGTATTGAACACGCCACGAACGCCCAATCGGTTGTAGTTGCCGGCAAGGACTTCGATGCTTCCTTCGGTGGCGTGAACAGGCTTGTTGGTTATGACGTTGATACTGCCGGCCGTGGCATTTCGTCCGTACAGCGTGCCTTGAGGTCCTTTCAGCGTTTCCACGCGCTCCACGTCGTGGAAGAGTGCGAGACCGCCGGATTGACGCCCGCGAAACACTCCATCCATGTGAAAGGCGACGGTAGGATCCGAGGTGACATCCGTGTTTTCGCTGTTGACGCCGCGAATCGCCAGGGCCAGGTTCCCCGCGGTCAGCGTTCCCTCCAGGCCAATCACGGAACTGATCATGTCGTGGCTGGACTGGATGTTGAAGGAGTCAAGCATGTCGCCGGTCATTGCGGTAATGGCAATGGGCGTATCCTGAAGATTCGTTTCTCTCTTGGCCGCCGTAACGATGATTTCCTCAAGAACAGTGGTGTCCTGCGCTCTGGCGCCCCCGGGGATTACTGCGAGCCCGGCCACCAGAAGCGCCAGGGCCAGTGATGGAAGAACGGTGATGGGTCTCATTTGACTCTCCTGCACTTTATTGTTCTTGGTTGTGATCGGACGCGGAAAGTTGAACCGTGCCGCATGGCGTATTGCGTCAAGCATACAAGCTTGTATATACAACCACGCCTATGCTAGCCTAATTCGGTGCCTTGTTACAATAGTCTGAACTAGTGCCGGTGGGGTTTGCGCAACAAGGAATTCACGTGGACTGCCCCGTAATACCAAGAGAATTGATGGCCGGTGCGCTGCTGGCTCTATCCGCATTCCATGTGGGCGATGGTCACGCACACCATTCCCTGAATACATTCGAACAGACCCCCATCGTTCTGGAAGGCGAACTTGTGGGGATCAACTGGCGAAATCCCCACGTCACCTTCGAGTTGCGGGTCGCAGACGATTCAGGTGGGGAAGCCGTTTGGCGGATGGAGGCGCACTCGGTCTTCAATCTTCAGCGTGGGGGCGTTACTCGCGACATGATCCCTCTTGGCGAGTACGTCCGGGTCGTCGGCCGCCAGTCGAACATCACCGATCACCGGATGATCGTGGATACCATGCGGCTGTCGGACGGGCGTGAGTTGACGCTCTGGGCCGGTCTGTTCTCGACATTTGAAGATGCCCCGAGACTCCAGGACGCCGCCTCGGAAAACCTGGGCATTTTCAGGGTCTGGACTGTATCCCAGGAAGATGTCGCACGTGCGGTCACCCAGACCAACGCGATGCCGCTTACCGAACAGGCCATGGCGGCCCGGGAATCATGGGACAACCTGGACAACTACGCGGTTCGTTGTGAATCTCCGGGCATGCCCACCATGATGCTTACCCAGAACCCTCTGGAATTCGTGGATGAGGGCCCGATCATCCGGATACGAACGGAGTGGTTCGACCTCGTTCGCACGGTCCATATGGATCAGGACGAAGTTCCCGCCGATGCGGCATATTCCCACTTGGGATATTCCATCGGAAACTGGGAAGGGGATGATCTTGTGGTTGAGACCACGCGGATCAACTGGCCATGGCTCGACAACCGGGGGACGCCGCTGAGCGACTCGGTAAGTGTCGTCGAGCGATTCTCCCTCAGCGACGATCAGAGTCGCCTGGCGTTTCGGATCGAAATCATCGACCCGGTAGCGTTCACCGAACCGGCCATGCTGTCGGGACATTGGCTCGCACTTGGCGATACTGTAGGAAGCTATAATCTTGACTGCAATCCCCGATAAATCGCGGGAAACACCGCGCCAGGCCCGCCCTTACGAAGGGACTTTGGCAAGGCACGGTTTGCTTGTGGTGGTAACTCAATTGTCAGGAGGGGTCTGATACCAGCCGAAAATGAACGCCAGATCACTGTTTTTTGCGGTTTTTTCGATATTGATGCTTGCCACGCCGTCATGGGCGCACCACAGCCATGCGATGTACGCGCCCGACGAAGTCACCATTGTCGGCACGGTGGAGGCGCTGCAATGGACCAACCCGCACATCTTCATCTACATGGTCGTGGAGGACGAGGACGGTCAACCCCGCAATTGGGTTATTGAGGGCGGCGCACCCTACTTGCTGCTCCAGCAAGGATGGCCGGAGGGCAGCCCAAAGCCCGGAGACGTGATATCGGTAACGGGGAGGCCCCTGAAGGTCGGTCGAGGCGGCGTTTTTCGAACGGTGACGTTTGCGGACCAATCGGAATTTCACTATGACTGACTGCCGGACGAGGTAAGTTTCTGGCTGTCGTCCCGGTCCCCGCTGTCGTCCCGGTCCCCAAGGCGCGTTCGCGCCCTCAGTTTCCCAGGCGACGCCCCCCGTTTATCGGGTTTCCCTCTTCATCGGTAATCCACAGCGATTGCTGGAATTGAATCGGGGGAAACGAGTCGGCGCCAACGTTGCCCTCCGCAATGAACAGGCTCCGGTCGTGATAGACGAATGACACGTAAATCTGGCGCCCGTCGGGATCGATCACGTTGATTTCGTAGGCATTGATGTTCTCGTACTCGCCGGCCTGGTCAAACACGACTTCTCCCAGTTGGCGATAGGGTTCCGCCGCATGATTGAACTCGCCCGCCATGTCGGCGATGTCGGATGGAAACTGCACGACGAGAATGCGATAGCGGCCCGCATCCTGTCTGGAGGAAAACGCGCGCGCAGCATGACTGGAGCCGTCTGCACTCACATACACTGCGTCCTGCTCAACAGGCGCCGTCGGGAAATTCACCCGAAAACGGTTTTCGGGGTTGATGTAGTCACTCCATTGCTGCCCAAGGGCGGGCAATGACGCAAGAACTACGGAAACGGCGGTCGCACCGAGGGTGAAACGCATATCCATACGCTATCGATATTGCTTGGCGGCAGGTTAGCACAGGGCAAAAAACCCGTCTATTTGAAGCCCTTTCAATTGGGACGCATGGATCATTGGTGCAACAGGAAAGGCTGGGTGACCGGGACCTTGTTGGCGGGTCACAGGGGCGATGATTCGTGAGCGCCTTTGCAGCAGCAGTTCTCATTTTGGCGCCAAACGTCGCGACCGGGCATCCGACACGCCCTTATCCGGCGCAATCCGGGCCAAAACCACCGCCAGACCCACCCCCGGGGAGAGGGCGGACGGGCATAATGAGAATTGCTGCCTTTGCAGCCTGCGAATTGAAAAGAACGACGGCATGGAATAACCTGTATAGACAACCTCCTGCAGCCGGCCAGGTGACGGCGGCCATCGCGAAAGGATGCGGCAGTTCCCAGATGACCTCGACCCCAAAGCCACGCTATCAGCAACTCAAGGAGCAGATCATCTCCCGAATCTCCAGTGGAGATCTGCGACCGCAGGACCGCGTTCCATCCGAACACGAACTTGTGGGGTCCGCTGGCGTGTCACGCATGACGGCAAATCGTGCATTGCGTGAACTGACTGACGAGGGTTACGTCGAGCGCGTGGCCGGCGTCGGCACCTTCGTGGCAGACCTTAAGGCAGCGTCGCATCTGCTCGAAGTACGCAATATCGCCGACGAGATCAGTATGCGGGGCCACGAACACCGAGCGGCCGTTATCGACCTCGAGGCGCGTCGCGTGGCGCCGGAGATTGCGGACCTGCTTCATGTTGCTTCAGGATCGATAGTCAACCACGTGTTCCTGGTTCACTTTGAGAACGATATTCCCATTCAAGTTGAAGATCGGTATGTAACTATCAATTTTTCAAAGGATTTTCTTGTGCAGGATTTTCAAAGCATTACGCCAAGCGCGTACCTCAGCAAGATATCTCCGCTGCAGGAAGCCGAGCATGTCGTTCGGGCGAAAATGCCCGGTTCGCGCATCAGGCGGCTCCTGGCGATGGAGGCGGATGAACCTTGCCTGGTGGTCACACGGCGAACTTGGGTGAACGCCAGGCCGGTCAGCTTCGCGCGTCTACATCACCCCGGAAACCGGTTCGAACTGGCAGGGCGCTACCGGCCACCCGGCTTCGCCGGGAGCCACCCGCAAGACTCAAACGTTGTTGAACTCAGGAATTTCGATCGATGAATGCTTCCGCACAACGAGCAATCAATGCGCCAACAGGCAAGATACTTCAGGCGACGTGCCGCCTCGCAGAGGTACTCCACTCAAGACTGGTGAGGATCGACTGCCTGATTTCGGTTGGCACGCTGATATTTCTTCTCGGCATTGGCTCATCCGGCTTCGCGCACCACAGCTACATTCGCATAGACCGCAACGTGATCGTCGCTTTCGAGGCCACGGTAGTGGACTTTGACTGGCGTAACCCGCACGTCTATTTTCGGGTGGCCACCGAGAACGAGGACGGAGAACGTGCCGAATGGGAAATCGAGTCCGGCAGCACGCCGATCCTCGCACACAGCGGCTGGTCGGCGGACTCGCTCAAACCCGGTGATGTCATCCAGCTTCGCGTGCATCCGGAGCAGGGCAGCGGCCGACGATACGCGCTGCTGGAGTCTCTGACGACCGCGGACGGCACGGTTCTCAGGCAGGGTATTCTTCCGTCGAAGGCGACCGAGACCACGACCGACATCAGCGGTATCTGGAAGTCGCGTCTCGAACCCGACGCACCGATCGAAGTCCTGAGCGGCTTGTTCGCCGAGTTCATGACGGTTCCTGTGACTGAAACAGGCCAGGAGTCCATCGATGTCTACGATCATGATCGGGAAAATCCGAATGCGGTTTGCTACGGCTACGGCCTGGTCGCGGGACTGACGTCACCGCATTACCTCAACGAGATCGAAATTCTCGATGACCGCGTCATCATTCGCGACGAGTGGTTTGACGCCGAACGCGTCGTGCATACGGACGGGCGAGGGCATCCCGAAGACGGCGAGGGCACGCGGCTTGGCCACTCGATCGGTCATTGGGAGGGCGATACGCTCGTGGTCGACACGCGGCTCTTCGCACCGCACCGCTCGCCCTACGGTATCGGTCTGGCTTCAGGAACGGACAAGCACGTCGTCGAACGCTACACGTTGAACGACGACGGCCGGAGCCTGACGCTCGAAGTGTTCATCGAGGATCCCGAATACCTCGCCGAAAGCTTCAGCGGCACCCTGAACTGGGACTACACGCCTGACTTCGATTTCTACCGCTATGACTGCGATCCGGAGGTCGCCACACGGTTCAGCCTTCCGTAGAGCGTCTCGGCGCCTTTCGATAAACCAGTTCTCAGGGAATTGATACCGGTTCTTGTCGATCCCGGTGCCGCACACTTGGAATTGCCGCGCCGGTCAGCTTACGTCGACTCTTCCTGGAAAAACGCGATGGCGCGGTCGAGGCTTTCGCGGTCTCCGACCAGCACCACCGTATCGCCGGGTTCGTAACGGAAATCCAGGTCGCGGCGGTAGTATGGTTGCCCGTCCCGGACCACGGCAATTTGCACGGCCCCGGTTTTGCGCCGCAGTTTCAGCAACCTGGCGCTCTCGCCGATGACTCTGGAACCGTCCCCGATTTCGACCAGTTCCAAGGCGTCGTGAATGCCCAGGTGCTTGATCGCATCGAGCCGCAGGTTGGGTTCCGCCGTGCCGCGCAACAGCCCGTAGTGTTCGGTCCGGACCGCCTCGGCCTCCTGCCAGATCAGGTTGATGGGGATGCGATAACTCTCCAGCGCCCTGGCGAACAGCTCGATGGAGGCCTCGAACTCCTCCACCACCACGTCATTGGCGCCTACGGACATCAGTTCATCGATCGAACTGATGTAGCGTGTGCGAACGACGATATGGGCTGAAGGGTTGAGATCACGGGCGACAACGACTCCACGGCTCTCTTCCGCCGGCGCGGATATCGCGAAAACGATGACTCGGGCGTGCCGTGCGCCCACGTGATCGAGGACGGCGGGCTGGGTGCCGTCGCCGAACGTGACGGGTATCCCGTCCTGCCGTGCTCGGCGCACCAGTTCGGCGTCGTGCTCCACGACGGCGCATTCAATTCCCGCCGCATCGAGAACCCGAGCCAGGTAGCGACCAGCGACACCGTACCCGACGATCACCGTATGGTCGGACATGCTACCGGATGCGTCGCCGTCGAGGTCGCCGCTCGGTTTCAATCGTTTGCCGGACGGCGCGATGCGTTCGGCGATGGGCCGGGCGGCGCGAATCATGAAGGGAGTTGCCATCATGGAAAGCACGGCAGCGCTTAGGAACAACTGGTAGTCGCCCTCCCGGAACAGTCCAAGGGGCAGACCCACGGCCGCCAGCAGGATCGAGAACTCACCGACCTGCGCCAGGCTCAGGCCGCTGATCAGCGCAGTGGAAAGCGACGCACCCACCGCCAGCACCGACACCACCACCAGCAGTAGTTTGAGCGCGATCAGACCGATGAGAATGGGCAAGAGCACGTCAAGTTGTGTCAAAAGCACAGACACATCCAGCAACATGCCGATCGAGATGAAGAAAATGCCGCTGAACACCGCCCGGAAGGGCAGTACGTCCGACAGCGCCTGCAGACCGTATTCCGACTCCGAGATGATGAGGCCGGCGATGAAGGCGCCTATGGCGATGGAAAACCCGGCCGATGCGGTGACCACGGTCGTGCCGATACCAAAGAACCCGACGCACAGCGTGAACAGGTCGCGGTCGCGGAAGAGCACGATCCGGTCCAGCGTCCGCTTCACGATGAACCGCCCGCCCATTACCAGCACGGTCATGATGACCAGGCCGCGCAGGAACTGCATCCCTACCGCGCCCATGTCGGCGGCGCCTATGCCGGCCAGAACGGGCAGCAGGAGAATGAGCGGCAGCACGCACAGATCCTGAAACAGCAGGATGGAGATGACCGAGCGGCCGTGAGCCGAGTCCAGTTCGGCGCGGTCCGCATACAACTTGGTGACGATGGCCGTGGATGACAAGGCGGCAATGGCGCCGTAGAAGATGGCCTGGCCGGCCGGAATGCCGAAAGCGATGGCCAGCCCCGCGACACAAAGCAGCGTCGTGCCTACCTGCAACGATCCGCCGATGAATACGGATCTGGCCCACTGACGGACGTGGGACAGTGACAGTTCAAGCCCCACCGCAAAGAGCAGAAGGGCAACGCCGAGTTCGGCGAGGAATTCGACTTCCTCGGTATTGCCGATCAAGCCGAGGCCGCTGGGTCCCACAAGGACGCCCGCAACAAGGAAACCCACCACGGAAGGAATCGACGCGCGATGAGCCAGCGCGACGATGGGAATCGCCATGCCCACAAGCAGGGTCAGATCGATGAGAAGCGAGAATTCGTGCATGGGCCGGGAGTCCAATTCTCCAGCATTCAACACTACCGATAATTCCTCATATATGGAATCATCATGGATACTCAAGAAAGGAGCCAATCATGCGCGGTTTAACAATCTTCTCCAGCGGCGCACTCGTCGCGATACTGCTTCAGACGGCCTTCGCCCAGATGAACCCGGGCGTCATTCAACTCAATCACGTGGGCGTTGCGGTTGCGGACATGGACGAATCCATCGCGTTTTACACAGAGACGATGGGTTACGAGGAAGCGTTTCGCGTAACCAGTGACGCCGATGAGCCCTTCCTGGTCTACCTGCGCGTGAGCGAGAGCACGTTCGTCGAACTGACGCGAGCGAACGAGAACACTCAGCCCGGACTCAGCCACTTCGGGGTTCAGGTCGCAGACATGGAATCGGTCAAGGCGATGTACGAGGGCCGCGGCGCCGAGCCGAGCGAGACGCGCCGGGGCAGCACCCAGGCGATTCTGTCGAACATCTTCGATCCGCAGGGCGTGCGTATCGAGTTGTCGGAGTATCCGCCCGATTCCCTGCAGGGCCAGGCGCTGGCGGGCGATATCTAGCGAGGCTCCGCCTCATTCCGACGAGGAAGGACAACGACTCGCCGCGCAAAACTTGACTCAACTGTAAACATCAATCCGGCTCAAGGATTCTAGTCTGTCGCCCGGCAATGCCCAATACCGCAACAGCGAATTCGTGTGTGATCTTCCCATTGTCGGCGGCAGGATAGATCGTCGCGCCGAAACCGGTATCGGACAGCGCCTCGCGTCGGCACTTGTCCGCGATTCAGGCGGCCACTCGCTCAGGGCAGATAAGCTCCTGGGGCGCGATTTCACGCGAAGATGCCTACCTGCAACGCAAGTTCGGAACTCGGTATTCGGCCTACAAGAAAAAAGTCCGTCGATGGTTGTAGCCGCGAATCACATAATGGTTCGTTACTGGTAGAACGCCGTCGCCGGTCAGCAATTCTCATTGTGCCCTTCACCCCTCTCCGCGGGATGGTCCTGGCGGTCGAATTGGCCCGGATTGAGCCGGGAAATGAGACCGTTATGCGCTTGAAAGTGAAGTCAGGCGCCAAAATGAGAATTGCTGGTCGCCAGTCGAGGCTGTTTCGGTCCCACGGCAGCCCGCCAATGATACAGCCCGCCAATGAAATTGCCTCGGCGCCGTGCAAGGCTTAACCTGTGATGGCAACCGCGCAGCATAAGTCACGGGAACAAAATGAAACTAGGCCTATTTCCGGGCATTTTGAGCATTTTCTGCTGTTGCGGTGCGGTCTGGGCCCAGAGTTCGGTCACGGCGCGGGTGACGGACGTCTACGACGGCGACACGTTTACCGTGGATGCGGAAGTCTGGCCCGACATTGGCTGGTCCGGCAGCGTGCGGGTCAGAAACGTGGACACTCCGGAAATCAGGGGCGATTGCGATCTGGAGAAGCGCCTGGCGGTCGCCGCCCGGGACTATGTCCGGGAATTGTTGATCGATGAAGCGGTCACCCTCACCGAGGTGGACAATGACTTGTACGGAGGGCGCGTGCTGGCACACGTCCAACTGAAGGACGGCGAAAACCTGGCCGACTTGTTGATTGCCAACGGCCATGGCCGGCCCTACGACGGCGGTACCCGGCAGAGCTGGTGCGACGAAGCCATCGAAGTCCCGGTGAGCCGACCTCCCCAAGGCCGGAGGGCATCCTCGGCAGGCAACGCCGCAGCGTCGAGCAACAATGTCGACGCGCGTGCGGGTTCAACCGATGATCCGCTGGCGCTCTACGACGATAACGGCAACGGGCGCATCACCTGCGCCGAAGCCGGCGCCCACGGAATCGCGCCTGTCCGACGAAATCATCCGGCTTATCCCCACATGACTGACGGGGACGGCGACGGCGTGGTTTGCGAATGAGTGACGGGCGAGGCGCCGACTCCCTTACGGCACAGTCGCGTCGCACAGTCGCGTCGGCTGAAGTGGAGGGCGCATTCCGGCGTGAGGTGGTCTCGCTGCCGGCTGGAGCGGCGCTATCATGAAAACTGATCCGATAGAACGGCCTGTCACGAGGAGCCTTCCATGACCGCAACGCAAGAGAACCTTTCCAGAGTTCAGTTTGAGCAATATGTTTCAGTCGCTTTGGCGCTTGCCTTGTTCGCTGCCGCGCCCCTCGCCCAGGACGACCCGGAGCAGCCTCCCGTCCCGGAGCCTTCGGCCCTGATCGACTACGCCACTGTCGAGGGCGTCACATTGCGTGCCCACGTCTTCGAGGCCCGGACGGGTGAGGCACCGCACCCGGCCATCCTGTTCTACTTCGGCGGCGGTTGGACGGGTGGAAATCCTCAACAGTTCTATCCCTTTGCCGAACCACTCGCCGAACTGGGATTCGTCGCCATTTCGATGGAGTATCGCGTCCGCGGCAGGCACGACAGCACTATCCCGGACAGCATGGCGGACGCGTTCGCCGCCTTTCGATGGGCACACGAGAATGCCGGCGAACTGGGCATCGATCCGGAGCGCATTGTCGTCAGTGGCGGTTCGGCCGGCGGGCACCTTGCGGCCGCCGTCGGCACGATTGCCGAGCATCCGCAGTACAGTCCTTCGGCCATGGTTCTCTACAATCCCGTGACCGACGTGCGGGGCCTCACCAACACACAACGATTGAACGACCTGATCGGTGGCGATGCTGCAGCCGTGTCGCCGACGGAGCACATCGAGGCCGGTGCGCCCCGAACCATCATTTTTCACGGCGAAGACGACACCACCGTACCCATTACGCAGAGCGAGGCGTTCTGCGAGAAAATGACCGCCGTGGGGAGTCAATGCGAGCTAAGCCGCTTCGCGGGCGTTGGCCATGGATTCTTCAATGCCCGACTGCCGGCTTTCGAACCGGTGCTGATGGAAACCGTTCGTTTCCTTGGCCCCGAGCTTCAGGAGTGACTGCAAGGGCCAATACCCCGTGACGGCTCCCCGCAGGCGAAAGTGGCTTGATCAGCCGCAGAATGTTCCCTTTCGCCGCGCTCTGTACCTGATTCACCTTTGGGTCGGGATCGCGGCCGGCCTCTACATTCTCATGATCAGCCTGTCCGGGAGCGCTGTCGTATTTCGGCGCGAATTCACCCGCTGGTTCATGCCGCCAGACGGCAATTTCGAGGCCGGTTACCCTGTGGTGCTGCGCGTCATGGAGTGGCTGGTCGATCTGCACAACAACCTTCTGGCAGGATCCGTGGGACGCGACGTCAACGGCGTGTTTGCCATTCTGCTGATGGTCATGGTGCTGACGGGCGCCGTGATCTGGTGGCCCGGCCGGCGGCGCTGGTCCCGCAGCGTGATCGTCGTGCGGCCCTCCCGGACGCGGCGTTTTTTCTGGCATCTTCACAGCGCGGCCGGACTGTGGGGCTTCATCCTGCTGTTCGGCTGGGCGATTACGGGCATCTATTTTGCCTTTCCCGAGCCCTTCGAGTGGTTCTTCAATTCCTTCGATAACGATCCAACGGATTTTCAACGGCCCGGCGAAGGGATCCTGTTGCTCCTCATCGACTGGCATTTCGGCCGCTTCGGCGGACTCGGCATTCGCATTCTCTGGGTCGTCCTGGGCCTCCTGCCCGCAATACTCTTTTGTACGGGTTTCGTGGTGTGGTGGAAGCGGATACGGATCGGGCAGCCCGCCAGAGGTCAGGAACGCCAACGCGGTTAGCCGGACTGCCAGGCAGCCCGCTACCGGGACAAAATCTCAACCAGGCCAGCGGACTTCGCGCCCGTCATCATCGCTCCCGCGGCGGCCGTGCGCCGCGCCAGTTCGTCGATCTGCCACTCCTCGGCGCCTTTCACGTCGCTGCGGAAGGTGTTCTCGATGGGATTCGTCCACTTCTCGGCTATCGCACCCGGCCCGAGTACAACTCCCATCACCGGCCCGACGTCGCCCGCATTGGTATCCGTGTCCCAGCCGGCCATGACGGCGATCGATATCGTCTTGTCGAAATCGCCTTCGCCGTAGAGCAGCGCCAGCGCGTTGACCGCATTGTTCGGGAAGACGCGGCGATTCTTGTCGCCTTCAGGAGCCCACCTGGCGTCGATCTGCTCGTGCGTCATTTCCCAATCGTCCGGCCATTGCTCGTGCCACTGCATGACATCACGGATGCAGCGGGCGTAGTCGGAGTCCTCCGGGATGACGGCAAGCCCCGCCTCCAGCAGCTTGACCGGGTCTGACTCGAAGAAGGCCTCGGCTGTCACCGCCGCCATGAACATCTCGCCGTGGATTCCGTCGGTGTGAAAGGCGACCTCTGCGTCGATGCGGCCGTACTGCGCGGCTGCTTCGGGATTCCCGGGCAGAACGTAGCCCCAGAATTCGCCCTTCATCTGCCCCCCCATGAACTCGCCCATCTCGTGCTGGCCGGACTCCGGAGGCATGATGCCCTGCCTCATGCGCTCCTCCGCCACTTTCACCGCGCGCCCGGTGTTGCGGGCCTTGAAGACCGAGAACGACTCGAGCCACATGTCGGCAATGTCCTGGCTCGTGATCTCCGGACCCATCTCCTCGAGAAGCAACAGGTTCGCGATCTGGTAGAGGGAATCATCGTCGGGACCGAACCCCGCCGGACCCCAGTCTTCCGCCGTGAACCACTGCTTGCGGTCCGGATCCTTGTGTGGCGGAAGCCTCTTGATGTAGTCGGTCAGCGGCCATTGCCCCAGCTCGGTGAGATAGGTCTTGAGGTCGTCCTTGTGCATTCCCTCAACGCTCATACCCAACGCACCGGCAACTGCGGCTCCCAGCCAGGCGCCATGGACCTTTTCGTAGTATTCCTCGGCGGTAAGCGAGCGATTCGGCCCGCTTGTCTCGCCGGGCAGAGCCCCTTGCTCGTTGATGGGTGTGCCCCTCAGCGTCGGAACACGTGGCGCAAGCCCACTACGTTGGTCGATGTCGAGGACGAGGCTCTCTTCGCTGAACTGCAACCTGATAGTGGCGACCCTCGGGGTCTCGGTATATGCAATGCGAAATGTGAACTCATCCGTACCGGTCCAGGCTCCGGCAGCCGCTATGCGGTGACCGGCCCCATGATCATCGCCCAGTACTGCACCGACGGCGCCGGGAAACAGGCCGGTGCGGCCGGCCATCCAGGTCCCGGAACCGATGACGATCTCGTGAGCGCCGGTCGGCGTCGTGATGACGGCAATGGTCTCTTCGCCCTGGCTGCGCAGGGCCAGCGCGTTGAAATCGAGCTCGTTGTCCTCGATTTGCCAGGAGCGTCCCAGCCATGTCTGGTGCCCGTCTGCGGTCGGATCCACGGTCGGCACGCTGATCGACAGGTTGCTCAATTGCTCGCGCAGGCGCTCCACCTCAGCCGCATTGTCATCGAGCGGTTCGGCTTGCATGGCGGGCACCAGGCGATCCCAGACGAGGTCGAAAATGTCCCTGATTTGGGACGTACCCGCGGTGATCGCAACGACGGTGTCCTGCTCGGGCATGACCAGGGCGAGTTGGCCGCCGAGGCCGGAGGCCCGGTAGGCGCCGTGGCGGTTGCGCCAGAACTGGTAGCCGTATCCCTGGTCCCAGGCGCTGTCGGGATCGCTGCCGTTGGAGACCTGCCGGGCGGTTGCCTGTGCCACCCACTCGGCGGGCAGCAGTTGTTCGCCTTCCCACTCGCCCTGTTGCAGATACAGTTGCCCGAAGCGGGCGATGGACTCCGTCGTGATGCTCAGCCCGAATCCGCCGTGCGCGACGCCCTCGGCATCCGTGCTCCAGGTCGCATCGACGATGCCCAGCGGGTCCAGCAGCCGCGGGCGCAGATAGTCCAGCAGGTTCTCCCCGGTGACCGTATGGACAATCGCCGACAGCATGTACGAGGCGGGCGTGTTGTAGTTGAAGTGCGTGCCCGGCTTGTGGGCCACGGGAAGATTCAGAAAGGTTTCCGGGAGAGGCGACGTGGAGTCGAATGAAAACGCGCGCAGGTCCTCCCCGTGCTGGCCGGTCGACATGGACAGCAGGTCGCGAACGCGCATGGCCTCCAGTTGCCAGGTCGGTTCCTCCGGCACCGCGTCGGGGAAGAAGGAGATGACCTGGTCGTCGATACTCAAATGTCCCTCGGCGACTGCGAGCCCAATGCCCGTCGATGCGAAACTCTTGCTCAGGGAGAACAGCGTGTGGATGAATTCGGGGCGGTAGGGCGCCCACCAGCCCTCGGCCACGACGTGACCGTGCCGCAGGACCATCAGGCCGTGCACGCCTGCGATCTCCGTGTCGAGCGCGGCGACGAAATCGGCGACCCCGGCGGAGTCAATGCCCTGTTGCTCCGGCGTGCTGCGGGGCAACTCGGCCGATGTGGCGGCCTGGATGGCGACGGTACACAGCGCGAAAAAGGCGAACGCTGCTGCCCAAAGCGGTCGGATTAGCCTGTTCATGATGCGCACCAATCTTCGGAAGGGGATCAGGTTATTCTATAGTGGACTTGTGTGTCGATCAGGGTCGGTTCGAGGAATTGAGATGAAACGCTACTGCCTGTGCGCGTTCGCGCTGGTTATCCTGGTCGGACTTCATGGCTGCTCAAGCGGCGATTCCGCCGCCACCCGGCCAAATATTCTATACATCGTCGCCGACGATCTGGGCTTCATGGACACCGGCCCGTTCGGCAGCGAAATTCCCACGCCGAATCTGGACGAGCTTGCGTCCGCGGGTGTGCGGCTGAACAACTTCCACACGGACGCGAACTGTCAGAAGACCCGCGTCATGCTGATGGCGAGCGCCGGTTCCGGCGCCGCGCTGGAAGTCATCGGCAACCCGATGAGCGGACGGCGGGGCAACTTGTTGAGCCGCGACTGGGTCATCCTGCCGGAGCTGATGCGCGATGCGGGTTACGCGACCTACATGGCCGGGAAATGGGACCTGGGCGCCGGCGACGGGTATACGCCCGCGACGCGTGGCTTCGATCGCTCCTTCGTCGCCGTGGACGCATCCGCGAGTCATTTCGCCGAGAGGTTCTGGGACGATCCGCTCCCGTATGAGGAGGATGGCCGTCCCCTGGGGATCGACGACCTGCCCGAGGACTTCTATGCCACCGAGTACTACACGGACAAGATGCTCGAGTTCCTGCGCTCGAACGACGGCGAGCAGCCGTGGTTCGCATTCGTGCCGTATACCGCGCCGCACTGGCCGCTGCAGTTGCCTGACGACTGGCTGGATCGTTACGCCGGTCGCTACGACGCGGGCTACGACGTGCTGCGCGAAGCACGCTTTTCCAGGGCCATGGAACTCGGCGTTATCCCGGAAGGCGGCAGGTTGGAGTCCTACAAACCGACGGCCGAACCCTGGGACAGCCTGAGTCCTGAGCAGCAGCGCCGCCACGCACGTGCCCAGGAGATCTACGCGGGCATGGTCGAATACCTGGACATGAGCGTCGGGCGCCTGATCGATTACCTGGAGGAAAGCGGTCAACTGGATAACACCGTCATCATGTTCTCATCCGACCACGGCGGCTCCGGCGCCGAGTCAGGCCTGGATGAAAACGCCGTCGATCCGCGCAGTGTCGCCAATCGGGACAATCGCTACGAAAACTTCGGCCGCCGCGATTCGTTCATCGATCACGGCCGGGGCTTTGCCGAAGCCGCGACGGCGCCCTTCAGGGGCGGGAAGGGCCGCATCTACGAAGGCGGGCTGCGCGCCGCGGCGATCGTTCACTATCCGGCCGAGATTCCCGGCGGTGGTGTCAACAACACCTTCATGACGATCATGGACGTGTTACCGACGTTTCTCGATATCGCCGGTACCGAACATCCGGGCGCCGGTCCTTACAAGGACGGCCGCACGATCAATGGAATCGCGGGACGGTCCTTCTGGCCGCACCTGAGAGGCGAGGCGCCTGCGGTGCATTCACCCGGCGACACCGCAGGCTGGTCCGCGGACGACGGCCACGGCGCGTTGATCCGCGGCGACTACAAGCTCATCAACGACCCGATGCCCGGCGGCGGAATGGGCGTGACGGTCTGGCGGCTCTACAACATCGCCGAAGATCCCGGTGAGACTCGGGATCTGGCGGCGCTGTTCCCTCGACTCACGGACGAACTCGCGACCGAATGGGAGGCCCACTGGCGCTGATCAGCGCCGGGTCGGCGCTCCAGCCAACAAAGTGTTATCGGCGTTTGAGCGCACGTTGCGCCGATCTGAAATAAGACAATTGCGATAAGTAGGTATAAAACGATATATTATTTCTGAATTAAAGTAAAAAAAGGGATACTACCGTGGAGCATCACGGACGCCTGCCCCAAGAAATACGCACCGCAATTCGACAGGCCCGAAGGGCACAGGGGCGAAGTCAGCTCGACGTGGCTCGCGATGTGGGGTTGACGCAGAAGCACGTTTCCAACATCGAGACGGGCAAGGTCGTTCCGCGATTCGACACCCTGCTTGAAGTCGCGTGGGCGCTCAACCTCGACGTGGTGCTCGTACCTCGCAACGTGAGAGCGGTGGTCAACTCGCTCGTTCGCGGCCAGTCCGATCCCGATACGCCAGGCGCCTCGGAGGCGCCGTGGTTCGAGGGATTGACCGACGGCGAGGGCCAGTAGGCCGATGGGATCGGTACTCGAAGTCTTTCTGGGTGACGTTCGTGTCGGGATGCTCGCCCGCGAAGCCGGCGGGAGGCTCCGATTCCTGTTCTCCGAGCGGTATGCGGAGATGATGAACCGCCCCACGCTCAGTCTCTCCTACGAGACTGCGCCCGGGGAACTGATGAGCGTTGTGCCACGGGCATACGCCGGACGCCTCCCACCGTTCTTCTCGAATCTGCTCCCGGAGGGTCTGTTGCGCGACCTGCTGATCCGGCGGGCGGGGGTGCGGCGTTCGGATGAGTTCGCTCTGCTTCGCGCGCTCGGCGAGGATCTGCCAGGGGGCGTCAGGGTTGTCGATCCCGAAGTGGCGTCCGGCAACACGGCCACCGATCATCCTGCCCGCCACGAACAGCGGGGCGTGCTGCCTCAGCGGATCGATGGGGCTATTTCGACCCACATGGAGTCCGTGGCGCTCGACATGTCCGGGACGATTGCTTCGCGCACCCGCACCTGGCGCCGTCGCGGATGAAGCGCAAGACGTGCGGCTCGTCGGTTACCACCACATATTCAACTGACGGATATGGACATTGACCACAGAGGTTTCGCGTATGCGTCCGATGGATACGTAGTTCTTCCTGGACAGTCCGCCGGAAAAGCCGTTGGCGTCGGACAATGCGTCGACCTGCCCGGCGAGGCGCTCGACCGTACGGAAAAAGGTCTCGACGCGCTCCGAGAACCCGGAGGCATCGACGACGAAATTCGGCCACTCAGGATGTTGCCAGACCCACATGTGAGACGATTCTACAGGCTATTCGTCTCAAAATCCGGTGAATTATGAGACGAATGGGTGTCCGAATCGGCTCAGGCCGGATATTGGGCGCCTTCCGGGCGCGATTTCGGGCCGGATCGCCCAGATACCGCCGCAAGTTCCACGGTGTGTAGCGCGACAAGCTGGGTGAGAAGACTCATCTTGATTGTCGCTGCGCAACGGTGGGCGGTCGAGGGAGGGACCGATCCCAAGCCTATGCGATGCTGGTGGGCGCGGACCTCGCCTGATATGCGGGCGCGGGAGAGTGGCGGAGAGGGTGGGGCAAATGCCCAAAGTCATAGTACATTGATTTAAAATGACTTTTCGCCCCTGGCCAAACTTCGAACAGGGCTTTCCGCAGCATTTCAGTGCGCCATGCGGAAGGCGGTGACTGGTTCCGGTACACTGGCGCACATGATGGACGTTTCATCTGAACGCGCCCAGGCGATCCGCGAGTATTTTGCCAACCAGTATGATCGCGCCAATCGGCGCAAGCCGAATCCGCTGTTCGCCGGCCGCGATGAGGAATTGAACCGCGTGTTGCGCTACGCCGTGGCGCTGGACCGTGCCGAACACCCCGAGGAAAACATGACCGCCTTGTTCTATGGGGCGCCGGGCTCGGGCAAGAGCGAAATGCTCACCCAATTGCGGGCGGCCTTGCGCGACGCCGACTGGACGGAGCCCCCGGTTATTCTGACCGGACGCACGGACATGCTGACCGAGGCGGCCGCGATGGCCAAGGCGATTCACCGTCAAGCGCCGCCAGAAATCGCCGACCGACTCAACGCCATGATGAAAGACACCCAGTGGAGCCTTGGCATCCCCAGTGTGATCGGGGCGCAATGGAAAAATCTCACCCCCCGGTCGGAGATTGGCAAGCTGGTCGATGTGGCCGAATGCCTGACGGGTTGGGGCCGGCGGAGGACGCCCACCATCATCCTCATGGTCGATGAGGCTCAAGAGGAATTGCGCGAGGCGCTGACGAAACCCGAATGCTTTGTGCGGCACTTGCACAAAGCCGAGACGGGCTTGAAGGTGCTGACCGTGTATGGGGGGTTGGGCAATACCCCCACCATATTGGCCAAGTGCGGCGTAACCCGCCCCGGCCAGCACATGCGGTTCCCGCTCAAGAGGTTGGGCCACGACGATGCCCGGAACATCGCCACGGAAGCCTTGGCGGCCACCACCGATAAACCGGGGGGTGTGATCGCGATGTGGGCGGGGGAAATTGTGGAATTCGCCCAAGGCTGGCCCGCCCACCTGAACACGGCGCTGCGGGCGGTGGCCACCCACGCCCAACCCAACGGCTGGTGCCTTGACCCGGACGGGTTTAACTCCGCGATGACCACGGCCCATGAAAATCGCCGCACGTATTACGAGGACCGGCTTGACCGTTGCGAACGGTTGGATCCGCGCCAGTACTCTCGATGGGCGGCGCTGATGAGGCGCACCCACCCAGTGCGGGCGCATAATGTGGGTGCGGCGCTGGGATTGTCGGACGACGAGGCCAATGCGCTGACCGCCGAGGCTGTGGGGGCGGGCCTGCTCGAGCCGCTGGGCGGAAGGAAATACGCCACCCCCATTCCGTCGTTGCTCCGCCATATCGAAGCGGAAGGTGTTTTGATCGACCGGGAGGATGATCTGGAGTAGCCCCCGTCGAAGGCACACACCCACGCCAATCCAGTGACGACGATCCTCCAGCCCCGCCACACGCGCCTGCGTCTGGGTGACCGCATCGATGTACTCGTGAAACACCACCTGCATTTGTCCAGCGCCATCTGGACCAAGACCTGTGGTCGGTTCCGGCGATGCGCGTTGTGTTGTGCTATTGGTCGATGTTGTGCTATTGGTCGATATCGTCCAACTCCGCCGGCAACGGCCACGACAACCCGCACCCCTCGGCCCGGCGCAGACAGCTCGACACCGACGGACGGCCCGGCCCGACACTCCGGGCGATCCGCCGCATGCTGCGCCCCAGAGCCCACTTCTGACGCAAAACTTCTCTGATCTTTCGCATGGATGACCTTTGCCTTGGCATCTGCCTGCCTCCTTGTTTACCGTGCCCTGCGTAGTCTGCAGGAGCAGCGGTATTACTGTTCCCACTCGGGGATGCAGTCAAACTCGTACAGGTTTACGCCGGGTATCCATCGGCGGGGCATCTCGAGCGTCACGGGCTCGGCGAACATGACCGGGTCCGTGATGGTGAAAGTGTAGTCCAGCCATTCACCATTCTCTCGCGTGGAGAAACGCTCGACGTAGGTCGCCTGATCCGACTGCGGTGTGGCGCCTTCGTCAAAGAAGGGATGATTGACATGACTCGTGTTGACAATCAGATCGTCGCCTTCCCAGTGGCCCACCGAATAGCCGACGTTCGACCAGGTCGGCTCGGGTGCGGTTTCGGGATTCATGTAGATGTAGCGGTGCGTGTTGTACTGCTCGACCCAGATGTGGATTCGATCGCCCTCGTTCTCGATCAGGATCCTGGAGCGCTCGAACATCGCCGTCGGCATGCCGGTCTGACAGTTGAGCTCAGGCGCATCCGAGCCGTCGGGGTCGAGGGTATCGGCGATCGCCCGGCCTTCTTCGGAGAGATAGGGCTGATAGGCTGAGAGTGGCGGCTGTGGCGCCTGGCGAATGCTCCACAAGCGGAAGATGCCATCGGCATTGCGCCTGTCCTCTTCTACTCTTTCGCTCGTGGGATCCAGCGCTCCCGGCGTCCACTCCTCGCCCCAGCGCGCCGAGGCGCCCGCCATTCCGCCGATATGCTCCAACCCGTTGGGCAGCAGGAGGTTGCTGAGGCCCAACGCTCTCGGATCGCGCCGGGAGACAAACCCCGCCGCCCGGACAAAGTCGCCGACCTGAACGAAGTCGTCCTGCGTAATGCCCGCCCGAAGGAAGGTCGTCGGACTGGGGCTCACTTCCAGTTCCCAAGCCTCTCCGTCCGCGTCCTCCATCCGATAGCGAATGTGGGGCGCGCGCCAGAACACGTCCGTGATGACGCCTTCGACCTCGACGGGACTATCCGGGTCTGGAGCGATATATAGCGCCTGATTGGTCACACCGCCATGGTGAGCGTTGACAGCCGCCGCGAGGAATACGCCGACCATGCCGGCGACCGGCCAAACCACGAAACCGGCTTTCTTCAGAGTCGACATTGTTTTCATCGTTTTCATCTCCTGAACAGATACACAGCGCCGGAATCGGAAACCGACCCCGCTTCCCGCGCAGCAATCCGCGACTAGAATAGCTTAAGGCCGGTAACCGAACCCACGGAATTCGATAGAAATAAATCGCACCGCGATACCGATTTGCTATGCCCGTCCGCGGGTTAATGCACCGAGTAGCAGCGCCCGCTAGAATAGGCCCCTGGGGAACGGAGGATAGCGGCTAATGGCGTTCACATTGAATATCAACGGCACCGCCAATGAGGTCGATGCCGAGCCCGAGACACCCCTGTTGTGGGTGTTGCGTGACAACATCGGCCTGACGGGCACGAAGTTCGGCTGTGGCATCGCGCAGTGCGGTGCCTGCACGGTACATATCGACGGTCAACCCGTGCGGTCGTGCGCGACGACGGCGGCAAGCGCGGTGGGGCGCGAGATCACCACGATCGAGGGTCTCTCGGACGACAACAGCCATCCGGTTCAGCAGGCCTGGATCGAGGACACGGTGCCGCAGTGCGGCTACTGCCAGTCGGGACAGATCATGTCGGCCGCGGCGCTGCTGGAGCGGGCGCCCGATCCGACCGACAGCGAGATCGACTCCGCGATGGCCGGCAATCTCTGTCGGTGCGGCACTTACAACCGAATCCGGCGGGCGATCCATCGCGCCGCCGAGATAGCGAAGAGCTGAGGGGGACGACCATGATGGACATGAAACTGTCCCGCCGAACCCTGATTCGCGCAATGGCGGGCGCCGGCGGAGGCATGCTGATCGGATTTCGCATTCCCGGCGCCTTTGCCGCGGTGGTGGCGCCGAAGCCGTGGACGACGCCAACCGAAGGTGACGAGATCAACGCGTGGCTCGCGATCGATGCCGACGGTACGGTGACGATTCGAGTCCCCCACACGGAGCAGGGCCAGGGCGCCCTGACGTCCGTCTCGATGATGATCGCCGAGGAGCTCGATGTGCCCTGGGAGAGTGTCCAGGCGGTATTCGCCGACATGAACCGGCATGTCAACGAGGGCGAGGAGTATATCGTCACGACCACTCACGGCTCGCAACTCGTCCGCCTGCAGCACCCGCACATCATGCAGGCGGGGGCGTCCGCGCGTGAGCGACTGAAAGCGGCAGCGGCGCAAGCCTGGGGGGTCGAGCGACCCGATGTGGTCGCAAGGCAGGGCATGCTTAGCGCCGGCAACCGCAGCGCCGGCTATGCGGAGTTCGCCGGCGCCGCGGCCGAGATCACATTGGACCGGGAACCGGCGATCAAGCCGCCGGGTGAGTGGTGGCTCCTGGGCAAGCCAATACCGCGACTCGACGCGGCGGTGAAGTCCAACGGTAGCGCACACTTTTCAATCGATACACGTCTGGAGGGAATGGTGTACGCGGCCGTGAAGAGCTGCCCGGTCCCTTGGGGCAGACTCGCGAGCTATGACTTCGACGTTGTCAGCGATCGCGCCGGCGTCCTCGCGGCAGTGGAGCTGAAAGCCGTCGAGGGGAAGACCTCCACCTCCGACATGCAGAACGGTGTCGCCGTCGTGGCGGACACCTGGTATCGGGCCAAGACCGCGCTCGATCTGATGCCCATCGAGTGGGATTTCGGGCCTGACGGCGAAGTCAGCAACGAGACACAGGCGGTGGAAGCTCGCAGGCTCTTGGAGGAGACGGGGGAGGTGAGCTACGAGGTCGGCGGCGACGCAATCGGGATGATCGCCGCTTCGGACCGCACGCTGACGGCCGAGTACCATCGCCCCTGGGAGACCCATGCGCGCATGGAGCCGATCAACGCTACCGTCAGCGTCACGGGCGAGCGCGTCGACGTGTGGTCGCCGGCACAGAATCAGGCGGCTCCGCTTGCGGTCGTCGCGGACCAGTTGGGTCGCGACACCGGGGATGTCTACGTCCACACGGGCTTTATCGGCGGTGCATTCGGCGGCAATGGCGGTGGCTCGACGGCCGTGACCCGGCAGGCGGCGGAGATCTCCCGCCAGGTGGGGCGTCCGGTAAAGGTGATCTGGACGCGCGAAGAGGACGTCATGCAGGACAAGCAGCGACCGCCGGTGCATACCCGGCTCGCCGCTTCGATCGGCGACAATGGCCTGCCGGACGCATTCTTCTCTCGTGCGGTCTGGTTCAACTACGGTGGCGTGGAGCGCATCGGTCCCGCCACGGCGGACTACTCGATCGGCACGATGCCCTATGCCGTGCCCAACAGGCGGCACGAGCGTCACAACGTGGCGGCCCACATTCCCACGGCGACGCATCGGGCGCCGGGCGCCAACCAGAACGGGTTCATCATCGAGCAGTTCGTCGACGAAATGGCGTTGGCCGGCGACTGGGACCCGATCGAGTGGCGTCTCGAGATGACGAAGGGTCAGGAGCGCTGGCAGAGAGTCCTCCTGAAGCTCAAGGAGGTCGCCGGATTCACCACCGACCTGCCGCGCGGGGAAGGCATGGGACTTGCTATCGTCGAGGACCACGGCTCGATTTGCGGCGCTTGCGCCACGGTATCGGTGAGCCGGAGCGGCCAACTCTCGATCGAGAAGATCGTCCTGGCCATGAACAGCGGCTACATGATCAACCCGCGCAACGGCGCCGAGCAGATCGAGGGCTCAGTCTGCTATGAGCTCTCGCATGCTTTGTACGGCGGACTGGATCTTACGGAGGGCCGCTTCGTGAACAGCAACTTCGATACCTACAATTTGATGCGCATGCACCAGATGCCGGAGGTCGAGGTTCATTTCGCCCTGTCGCAGGACGGCTGGTGGGGCGGCATGGGCGAACCGGGTGGTCCGCCGACGCCGCCGGCGGTTGCCAACGCGATCTACTTCGCCACGGGCAAGCGCATTCGCTCGACGCCAATCAACAAGCACGACCTGAATTGGTCGTGACGTAGCAGTTTTCGCTCCGGCGGGCGGAGCGTTGACACACAGGGAAAAGGGTTATTCCATGGAAGCCCGTGGCAAAAGTCGTGCGCAGTCAACGTGAAAATTCCCTCGCGTGATCGTCCGGCGATCCGGGCGACCGCAGCCGGCTCCGGGCAGGAAATCTCGTAGAGAGTGCTTCGGCCTTGTCCGGTGAGTGCCTGACAGGTCACAGAGAGGCCAGACGGTCGAAGGTATCGGGGTACTTCTGCGCCATAAGGATCAGTGCTGCGGCGGAATGGGGCGGGCGGGACCTGCCCTGTTCCCAGCGTCCACCGTCCGCACGGGGACGCGGATCATGTGCGCGAAGACCGCCCGGGAGACGTCAAGGCGGTCGCGAATATCGCGAATGGCATCAGGCGTGAGTTCGAGAAGCGGTCGCGGTTCGACATGCACGGTGCGCAGCGTGCGCCTGCCGGTGCGGTACTCGCCGATTTCGCGAAGACCGTCGAGAACCTCGGCTGCAATGTTGCGTTCAGTCATATTCGATTGCCTCCACGGCCTTGCGCCACGCCTCGCGCTCCGCAGCTGTCGTCGTCCAGATGTCTTGGTAACTGCTTCGTGAATGTCGATGTCTCGATGAATACCACGAGTCCGAACATACGCTATGCGCGTACCCTGTTGAAGTCAAGAATGTGATCACTTAGCGCGGAAAGAACATTTGAAACCGAAGAGGCATGGGATCTCGGATTTTTCCGTCATGAAACATCTTCGAGCTGACTGGCGACCTCCGCGCCGCTATCAGCTAAAAGCGTCGAATCAAGTCAATATGGCCGTCTCGACCAGTCCGGCAGGGATTTTCTTCGGAGGATTTGCGTGCAATAGCTGGCCCGGGCATTGAACTGGCTGGTCAGGGTCTTCAGCGTCGGATTGTCCAATCCTCGATCCCGCATGTCAGCGACGATCGCCTGAAGTTTCGAGGGCAGAGACGCCGCCATACTCAGGCCGGCGTCAATGACATCGTTTGGGGGCAGTCGCACTTCCTCCGCGAACTGATCCCAATGTCGGGCGCGAACGTCCTGTACGCGGTATTTGCCCCCAACCTTGTGCGACATCGCGATGGATTTCAGATGTGAGGCATAAGGCAGAAAGCTCGCAATGTCATAGAACGGCGCCAAGCGAACGTGCTCTTGTCGATCAAGGCATATGGAATAGTTCTTGGCATGCGCGTCGGTTCCCACCACGATCCAGTTCAGCATGACCGCGTTCGCAAACTCCCGAACGTCGCTATTGGGATCGGATGAGTGCTCCCATAGCGCGTCACATATGTCCTTGCAACTTGGGCCGCCTTCGTTCTGATACTTCTTGTCGGTAGCCCGCCCCAAGACTTGGCAAAAATCCTCCTGGTGCAATCGCCGTATGGACCCGTCCGGGCGAGGGCGCCTGTCGAATCTTGTCACCACGATGGCTTTTTCACGCCCGAATGTTTGCACGTCCGTTTTCGCCGCCGTCAACCCCAATTCCCCGGCCAACTTCATGCAGAGGTGTTCGTTTTCCACGAGGCCGTCATAGTGTGGGTTGGGGGGCTTCAGAATGTGCGTGGTCGGCGTTCTGCCCGAGGGGACGCCCCAACGTCGCCCGTCATACAACAGCGCAGTCTTGGGTTGATACCCCGCCAGGCTAAACCGTCCGATATCTTCAGCAAGCCGCCACGCGGCCTTTTGCTGCCCAAGGATACGCAGGCGGGTTTCAACGTCTGTTTCCGACAGCCATTCGACGTGCTTTCGATCATCCTGTAGCACCTCGGCAACGCGCTTCGGCCGTACCAGTTGAATGGCGCCCGGACAGTCCTCCCCGATCACGGCCAGCAAGCCCAGCGTGTCGCCAGGGGAAACATCGAACTCCGCAGCCCATCGGGCAAGAATCTCTTGATCGTCCGGCAGTATCCCTCGCAGCCACGGCTCGATCACGTCGTGCTCGTGCGAGATTTGATAGAACGGCATTTGCAGGGACAGCGGGTAGGCGTCGGCCGAGGAAAGCCAGTCGCTGTCGTAAATGAAACTTAGCTCGTCAACCAGCCCGCGACGGGTGCGCCTGCGACTGCGATGAATCTCGCCCATAATCCGGTGGTCGGCGATAACAACCAGCACGTCGATCATGGCGTCAACCCCGGGCGGGGCCTTCCTCGTCGTCAATGTCGTAAGTAACGAGCCGCACCGACATGCGTAGCACGTTGAATCCGCGGAGAATCAAGCCGAGTTCGGCCCCAGGTTTGCCCTGCTCAACCGACACCAACCATTGCCGCGAAACCCCCATCTTCTGCGCAAGATCGGACTGAGTCAGACCCAGTTCCTGCCGGCGGTTCCGGATCGCATGACCAATGGCTTTCGGAGTGCGGTAGTACACGAGACCAGTTCTGTAAACGAACGTGGACATTGTACTCTATGTCAACGAACATTGACTAGGTTGCCGGGGTTTGCCGTCGTGGCTCGGAGGGCTTGGGGTTCGGTGATGGACTGCCGCCCCATGTCGTTGAACAGCGACATTGTACGGCGTGTCCACGAACGAGGACACTCTCTGCTGCCGGACCGTCCCCTGTTGAGCCTGGTTTGCCAGTGCTCGCTGGTGTGGATCAGCCGCTTGAGCCGGTTTGGCCGCCCGGTGGGCGAGTCGTCGGCAAGGTCCCGCAACACGTCGACGCTGCCGCAGCCAGGATGTGCCGCGAGCTCGGATATCATAGGTCCTATCGACTGAACATCGGCACCATGTGGTCGATCGTCAATCCACCTGGTGGCTTGAACCGTGCACATATCCATCCCGGCGGCGACGGGGACGGCGATGGCAATAGCAATGACGGTGACGAAAGGGACTACACTAGAATAATGGACTTCATCTCCAGCGCCACGCCGATGCCTGCCGTTCCGACTACTGACCTGCTTCTATTGGGCCGCCGAGTGGCCGGCACGCTTTGGCGTCACATTTTCCCTCTGGTTGCCGGCCTTTTGGCGTATTCGTGGGCGCCGGCCCACGCTCTGGACTTGGCCGATTACCGGGGCAAGGTCGTCGTCGTGGACTTCTGGGCATCCTGGTGCGTGCCCTGCCGTCAGTCCTTCCCCTGGCTCAACGCCATGCACGACGAATACGCTGACGACGGACTGGTCATCCTGGGCGTCAACACCGATGTCGACGCCGCCGAAGCGCAGCAATTTCTGGAAGATTACCCGGCGAAGTTCGAAATCGTCTACGACCCCGAAGGCGAACTGGCGCGAACATTCGAAGTGGTGGCGATGCCGAGCAGCTATGTATTCGCTCGCGACGGGGAACTGGACGCGCGGCACCTGGGATTCCTGCGCTCCCGGCGCGACGAGTACGAAGCGGTCATCCAGCGACTGATCGCCGAACCGAACACGGAGGATGCGGACGAATGAAGCCTGATCATCACCCTGCAAAGACACCCGAACGAGCTGTCACATGAGCCGACGCGGCAGCGTGAACGCACGATGCGCGGCTTCAAATCGATTGGCCAGGCGCAACGATTCCTGGCCGTTCACGGCACGATGAAAAACCTCTTTGCAATCCCGCGACACCTGATGCGCGCAAGACACTATCGGCTATAACGAACTGAAGCATTTGACATGTATCGGCAGGTGACGTGCGCCTGAACGAAATGCGTAGTCCAATACTCTTCACCCTGCGCAGTTAACGTGACAATACCTCGAGGAACGGTATTGGTGGTGGGTCAGGCACCCGCATGATCCCAAGTTCCGTACAGACGGAGTGAGCAGGGCCCAAATGAAGGGATGGGTTCCGAATGCCCGGAAAATGACAGGTTACGTACGAATTGCACAATATCCTGCCCAAAATCTGAATTTGAGTGGGGCTCTCAGGTCATGGTGCCGGTAATGCCGAGGATTTGCCGCTCCTGATTTCCTTGAGCTCTCGCTCGATACCCTTGGTCATCGCCAGCAGGCGCGTGGTGGCAGGTTTTATGAACTTTAGCGCAATAGCAAAGAACATAAGCGGCAGGAGTTGGTCGCCTAGGTGAATCCCAAAAATATCGCCGGAGCGGACGGCAGCAATGACCTTGAATCATGAATTCCGCAAACGGCTTGCTCCCGACGGCCACATCAGCGGTTGCGACTTCTGTCTAGCCACGACACACAGAGTTCTTTGGTCCCCAGTACTCGCCCCACACGGACACTGAACCGCCCCGGGAATCCCGGAGACTCATTCGTGTGTGTTGGAATTCCTCGGGTTAGTAAAAACTTGCTGGTCGCAATACGAGCATAGGACGGGGATCGCGGCGCAGTGCCAGCCGACACTTGGCTTCATGCCTTGGCTTGCGGGCCCCAAATTCCAGTTCATCCCCCGGTGCAGGAACGGTCACCGCGGGCCGGATTCAACGAGGGCGATTGTCGCTGAAAGGCGCGTGCTGTTTCTGGCAGTGTTTCAAAGTATGTTGGAACGTGCGTGGTAACGTCGCGTAACAGTCCTAAAAAATATTTAAAATCAACATCTTATATAATATACGTGGCGGAGAGGGTGGGATTCGAACCCACGAGACGGTATAACCGCCTACTTGAACTCCAATCAAGCGCCTTCGTCCACTCGGCCACCTCTCCGCATGAGGAATCCGGGGCAAGAATGCATCGCCCCGCCGAGACGCGCCAATTATAATCCCTTGATCGAAGGGGCGCTCCCGCGATAGCCGTGTTTCGCAATTCTGTTTCGGGCCGCGTATACATCCTGGCGTTTCTATAGGAGATTGATCGCCACTCATGAGCTATACGGTTCTTGCACGAAAATGGCGGCCTCGACGCTTTGCGGAGATGGTTGGCCAACACCATGTCGTCAAGGCGCTGGTGAACTCGCTCGCGGCGGAGCGCCTCCACCACGCCTACCTGTTCGCGGGTACACGCGGTGTCGGCAAGACCACGTTGGCTCGAATCCTCGCCAAGGCACTGAATTGCTCGGAAGGCATCGTTCCCGAGCCCTGCGGCACCTGCGAAGCGTGTACGGCCATCGACGACGGGCGCTTCGTGGATCTCATCGAAGTGGACGCCGCGTCGCGCACCCGGGTGGACGACACCCGGGAGTTGATGGAGAACACCCAGTACACGCCGGCCCAGGGGCGATTCAAGGTGTATCTCATCGACGAGGTGCACATGCTGTCGAATCACTCCTTCAACGCGCTGCTCAAGACGCTGGAGGAGCCGCCTCCGCACATCAAGTTCCTGTTGGCGACCACGGACCCCCAGAAGTTGCCGGTGACGGTGCTGTCCCGCTGCCTGCAGTTCAATCTCAAGCGACTGACCGTGGCGGAGATTTGCCAGCAATTGGAGAAAATCCAGGGGGAAGAGGAATTCGAAGCCGAAGCTGAAGCCCTGAAGGCGCTGGCCAGGGCCGCGGACGGCAGCATGCGGGATGGTTTGAGCCTGCTGGACCAGGCCATCGCATTCAGCGCCGGAGACGTGACCACGGAAGCGGTCAGCGCCATGCTTGGCAGCATCGACCGGAAGCATGTGCTGCGATTCGTCCACGGGCTGGCCGAACTGGATGGCTCCGCCCTGATGAACGAAGTCGCCGAGCTGGATGAGCAGGCGCCGGACTACGGTGCGGTGCTGGACGAGCTGATGGGCGTCCTGCAGCGAATCGCGGTTTTGCAATTGGTCGGGTCCGAGAACGATGAGGAAGCCCGGGAACTGCCGGAACTCGCGTCGAAACTCACGGCGGAAGACGTGCAGCTCTTCTACCAGATCGCGTTGCAGGGCCGACGGGACCTGGGCGTATCCCGCGACTATCGCGCCGCGTTTGAAATGACCTTGCTGCGGATGCTGGCGTTTCGGCCGGGCACGGGGCAGGAACCGCAACCGGAAGGGAAGCCTCGAACTCGAACGCCTCACAGGGGCGCGAGCAAGCGGGTGCCCGCGACAGCCGATGCTCCTCGGCGGCCGCGACAATCTCCTGCTGCTCGAGGCAGGTCATCCAGCCCTGGCGGCTCACCTGGGCCGTCCACCACGTCTGCGTCGCCTGGGCGGGCCAGCGAGCACAGTCCGCCCAGCCCCTCCAGGCCCTCCGGCCCCTCCGGCTCTTCCGCCCAAGGCGCGGCCGCACCGCGGGCAGAGGCCGAAGTGAACGTGCCCGGCCCCGATGCCTGGCACGAATTCATCGCCAGGTCCGGGATCAACGGGGCGCCGCGGCAATTGGCCGAGCACTGCGCGGTCAAGAGCGGTTCGACTGATGGTCTGGAGCTGGTGCTTGCCTCCGACAATGCGCATCTCAACACCGACCGGGTCAGAAACCGCCTGCTGGAGCAGCTTCAGAAGCAGTTTTCAGGCCGGGTATCGGTGAAAATCGAAGTCGGCGAGCCTCCGGCCCCGACGCCTGCCCGGATCCGGGCCGAGGGCGAATCCGAGCGTATGCGCAAGGCGCGCGCGTCTGTCGAGAGCGATCCGGTGGTGAAGGAGATTCAGGCCAAATTCGATGCGGTGCTCGAACTCGACAGCATCCAACCCCTTGAAAGCAAAGAGACTTGACGCCGAATCGATCCGTCAGATCGGCGCTGTCGGCACGGAACGGATGACATATTCTGGCTGGAGAACGGCAAGATGAAAGACATGCTTGACTTGATGAAACAGGCGAATCAGATGCGGGGCGAAATGCGCAAGGCCCAGAAACAGCTCGCATCCATGGAAGTGCAGGGCGAGGCGGGCGGAGGCATGGTCAGGATTGTCATGACCTGTAACCATCGTATTCGGCGGTTGGAAATCGAGGACAACTTGCTGGGCGACAGGAAGTCGATGCTGGAAGACCTGGTCAAGGCGGCCTTCAACGACGCGCTCAAGAAAGTCGAGCGAACGGTGAAGGACCAGATGTCGAGCGTCACGGGCGGGATGATGCCTCCGGGAATGAAGCTGCCGTTCTGATGGCCGAAGCCTATTCTCCGCTGTTGGCGCAACTCATCGACGCTCTCAAGTGCCTGCCCGGCGTCGGCGCCAAGAGCGCGCGGCGAATGGCGTTTCATCTCCTGCACAGGGACCGGGCCGGCGCTGTCCATCTGGCACGGTCGCTTGCGGATGCGGCCAAGCGGATCAGGCATTGCCGGCGTTGCCGGATGTTCACGGAGGAGGCCGAATGTTCCTTCTGCACCAGCGCGAGGCGGGACCCAAGCCTGCTTTGCGTGGTAGAAACGCCTGCCGATGTAGTGGCCATCGAGCAGTCCGCCGCGTATTCGGGCCGATACTTCGTATTGATGGGGCACCTGTCCCCGCTGGATGGAATCGGTCCCACGGAACTCGGGCTCGACCTCCTTCAGGAACGCTTCGCCAATGACGGCGTGTCCGAGGCGATCCTGGCGACCAGCGTCACCGTGGAAGGCGACGCGACCGCGCACCTGGTCGCGACCATGGCGCGCAGACACGGCATCGGCGCCAGCCGGATCGCCTACGGGGTTCCGGTAGGCGGTGAGCTTGAGTTTATCGACTCCGGCACCTTGTCCCGGGCGCTGTCCGGGCGGCGGACGATCGGACTGGAGGAGGGGACCTGAAATCCATGGAGACACGTCGAATTCCGCATCCCGTTTCATTGGCGCATGAAGCTTTTCGCATCAGGGAAATTTGCGGAGGCGCGAAGTGAGCAGTAAATCCGGCTGCCTGTTCTGCAGGATCGTAGCGGGCGAGATTCCCAGCGAGCGCCTCTACGAGGACGATGACATTCTGGTCTTTCTCGATATCAATCCACAGGCGCCGTTCCACGCCCTGTTGATACCCAAGATTCACCTTGCGACGTTGAACGATTTCGCTCCGGAACATGCCGAGCTGGCCGGCCGGTTGTTCCTGGTGGCCGGGGCGTTGGCCGAGGAACACGATTTGCCGGGCTATCGCGTGGTCGTCAACACGAACGCCGAAGGCGGGCAGGTCATCTACCACGTTCACATGCACATGCTTGGCGGGCGGCAGATGAGGGCCGGGCTGGGCTGACCGGGGCAACGAGCCGGCCCCCACGTCCGATTCCAGCCTGCCGCTGCGACGGATTCATTCGTGGAACCGGACTATCCCGCGTGCCGGCCGGTGCTCCCGGCAGTCCCGATGTGTCGTTTCAATACTCGCGTGCCGAGGCCGTCGATTCGTAGAGCCTTGCGTAATTCTTGTACCGGCCTCCGTCGATCTCGCCGTCCTTCAGCGCGGCCTTGATGGCGCAGTCGGGTTCGGCGCGGTGCGTGCAGTCGTCGAACCGGCATCCGTCGCGGCGGGCAACGAATTCCCGGAACCCGGACTGCACGTCGCCCGGGCTTTCGACATAGGGAACGAAGTTGCGCACGCCAGGCGAGTCGATGATCTCGCCGCCGCCGCGGTGCCGGTGCAGCACCGAGGTCGTGGTGGTGTGGCGGCCGTGACGGAGCCTGGCCGAGAGGCTGCCGACCCGTTGTACGTCTTCCCCCAGGAGCTCATTGAAGAGCGACGATTTGCCCACTCCCGACTGCCCGATCATGGCGCTTCGCTCCGCGCCGAGCACCTGTTCCAGCGCTTCGAGCCCGGCCTTGTCCAGGGCACTGGTCAGCGCGGTCCCGTAACCGGCCTTGCGATAGACCTCCAGCGCCTCCGGCGCGCTATCGACCAGGTCCATCTTGTTGTAGGCGATGACCGCCTTGAGTCCCTCGAGTTCGGCCGCGCAGAGGTACCGGTCCAGCAGAAACCAGTCGGGAGCCGGATGCGGCGACAGGACCATGATGAGTTGTGTCAGGTTGGCGGCGATGACTTCGGGACGGCCGCGGGAGTCGACTCGCCGAAGCGTGGAATCCCGCGCCCGCACGGCTTGCGCGATGCAGGTTCCATCGGGTTCGCGGCGCCATTCCACATTGTCGCCGACCACCGGTCTCAGCCGGCGGCCATGCATCCGGCAATCGTGCACGTCGCCGGCGCGGTCCTCGACCAGCGCGTGCCGTCTGAAGCGAGCGACAACGAGCCCGGTTTCTCTCATCGTTTCCCGGACCGATGAGCCGGCCTGAACCGGTTCGAACCGTTCCGCGCCGGTGATCGCCGTCCCGCGGTCCCGGCGCGCGCGCCTGCTACAATGCCGGGATACCGGCGGGAGCCGGACCGAGGGGCCGGGGGGGCGTTGAATTGAAGTCCAGAGACCACCTGATTTGGATCGATCTCGAAATGACGGGGCTGGACCCCGAAAGGGACGTCATCATCGAGATCGCAACCATAGTGACCGACCGGCATCTTCTGGTCCTGGAGGAGGGTCCGGTCAGGGCAATACATCAGGATGATTCGGTGCTGGATGCCATGGACGAGTGGAACACCAGGCAGCACGGCAGTTCCGGCCTCGTCGAGCGCGTCAGAGCCAGCAGGGTCGACGAGGCGGAGGCCGAGCAGCAGACACTGGCGTTTCTGCGCAGGTACCTGGACCCGGGGGTGTCACCCATGTGCGGAAACGGGGTTTGCCAGGATCGGCGTTTCCTGATCCGCCACATGCCCGAACTGGCGAATTTCTTCCACTATCGCAATCTCGATGTCTCCAGCCTGAAGATACTCGCGCGGCTATGGGCGCCGGCGCAATTCGAGCCGTTCGAGAAACCCTCCACGCACCTTGCCATGGCGGACATTCACGACTCGATTCGGGAATTGAAGCACTACCGGGAGCACATGATCAGCTTCTAGCAGCCCGGGGCGCGTGCTCGGCCAGGTAGAGCCAGGTATCGAGCACCGAATCGGGGTTCAGCGACAGGCTCTCGATGCCCCGGTCCAGCAGCCACAGCGCGAGGTCCGGGTGATCGGACGGCCCCTGGCCGCAAATGCCCACGTACTTGTCCTGTGCCCGGCAGGCGCTGATGGCCATGTCCAGCAGGCGTTTTACGGACTCGTCCCGCTCATCGAACAGCGCGGCGATCTTTCCGGAATCCCGGTCCAGTCCCAGCGTGAGTTGCGTCATGTCGTTGGAACCGATGGACATGCCATCGAAGTATTCCAGGTAGCGTTCCGCGAGCAGCGCATTGCCGGGCAACTCGCACATCATGATCAGTTTCAGCCCGTTTTCGCCGCGAGCGAGCCCGTTGTCCGCGAGCAGCTCGACGACCTCGCGCGCTTCGGTCAGGGTCCGCACGAAGGGCACCATGACCTGAACGTTCGTAAGCCCCATCCGGTTGCGCACGCGGCGCAGCGCGCGGCATTCGAGTTCGAAACAGGGCTTGAATTCCTCATCGACGTATCTGGACGCGCCGCGGAAGCCGAGCATGGGGTTTTCCTCCCGCGGTTCGTACCGGTCTCCGCCGATCAGGTTGGCGTATTCGTTGGACTTGAAATCCGACAGCCGCACGATGACGGGTTCCGGTGCGAACGCCGCGGCGATGGAGCCGATGCCCTCGCTGAGTTTCTCCACGTAGAACGAAACCGGGTCGCCGTACCCGGCCATGTATTCCTCGATGAGTTCCTGCACGCCGGCGTCCTGCCGGTCGAATTCGATCAGCGCTTTCGGGTGTACGCCGATCATGCGGTTGATGATGAATTCCAGCCGGGCGAGGCCGACGCCATGATTCGGAATGGCGGCGAACACGAAGGCGCGGTCGGGGTTGCCGACGTTCATGGCGAGCTTGACCGGGATCTCGGGCAGCTTCCCGAGACGGACCTCGTGTTCCTCGTAACGCAGTATTCCCCTGTACACGAAGCCTTCATCGCCCTCCGCGCAGGAGACGGTGACTTCGGTTCCATCCGGAATGTCCTTCGTGGCGTGACCGCAACCCACCACGGCGGGGACGCCCAGTTCTCGGGCGATGATGGCGGCGTGGCAGGTGCGGCCGCCGCGGTTGGTGACGATGGCTGCGGCCCGCTTCATCACCGGTTCCCAGTCCGGGTCCGTCATGTCCGTCACCAGCACGTCGCCGGGCTCGATCAGGTTCATTTCCTCGACGCTTGCGACGACCCGGGCGGTACCGGCGCCAACCCGCTGCCCGATGCTGCGCCCGGTGCTCAGCACCTCCGAGTGCTCCTTGAGGGAAAATCGCACCATGGTTTCGCCCGACCGGCTCTTCACCGTCTCCGGCCGCGCCTGCAGGATGAACAGTTCCCCTGTCTTGCCGTCCTTGCCCCACTCGATATCCATGGGCTGGCCATAGTGTTTTTCGATGGCGACGGCCTGCCGGGCCAGGGAGTGAATCTCCTCATCCGTCAGCGAAAACCGGTTGCGGTCCCCCTCGGGCACGGGCACGGTCACCACGCGCTCCCCGCCGCGGTCGGCGTGAACCATCTTCACGGCCTTGCTGCCCAGGTTGCGCCGCACGACGGCGTGGTGGCCGTTGGCCAGGGCCGGCTTGTAAACGTAGAACTCGTCCGGGTTCACGGCGCCCTGGACGATCGTCTCGCCCAGACCGTAGCTCGAGTTGATCAACACCAAGTCCCGGAATCCGGATTCCGTGTCCAGCGTGAACATGACTCCGGAAGAGGCCAGGTCGGCTCGAACCATGCGCTGCACGCCCACCGACAGAGACACCTCACGGTGATCGAACTGGCGATGAACCCGGTAAGCGATGGCTCGGTCGTTGAACAGCGATGCGTAAATCCGGTGAATGCCGGCGAGGACGTTTTCCAGACCCGTGACGTTGAGCAGCGTATCCTGCTGGCCGGCGAACGAGGCCTCGGGAAGGTCTTCGGCCGTGGCCGAGGAACGGACCGCGACGCTGATGTCCTCGCCATTGGCCAACTGCCCCCAGGCGGCGCTGACCGCATCGGTCAGTCCCCGCGGCAGCGAAGCGTCGAGGATCATCTGCCTTATCCGTGAACCCGTATGTGTCAACGCGGCCGTATCGTCCACGTTCAGGTCATCAAGGAGGTTGTGGATGGTCGAACCCAAGCCGTCCTGGGCGAGGAATTCGGAGTACGCCCGGGCCGTGGTCGCAAAGCCGTCCGGCACGCGAATACCGAGCTTGTCGAGATGGCCGATCATCTCGCCGAGCGATGCGTTCTTGCCGCCTACACGGCTTACGTCGTCGCGGCCGCTGGCCGCGAGGCTGACGACATATTCTTCCACGCTATACTCCCGTGCCACCGAGCCGCGTGGACAACAATGGCAGAGCGAACCGTTTACTTTGTGTCGGATCAGACCGGTGTGACTGCCGAGACGCTAGGGCACAGTCTGCTCACACAGTTCGATGGGGTCGAATTCCGAACCGTGACTGTGCCATTTGTCGATGATGTTGACAAGGCGGCCAGGGTCACGCGGCGAATCGACCGCAATGCGGACCGGACCGGCAGAAAGCCCATCGTGTTCACGAGTTTTGTGGAGGACGAGCTGAGGGCGCCGCTGCTTGCGTGCAACGGCCTGGTGCTGGATATGTTCGCCGCCTTCATCGGGCCGCTGGAAGACGAACTCCAGATGAGTTCGTCGCATACGGCTGGCCGGGCGCACGGCATGACCGACGTCACCCGGTATGACACGCGCATCAACGCCATGAATTTTTCGATGGACGCCGATGACGGGCACGGCATCCGGCACTACGACCGTGCCGATGTCATCCTGACCGGGGTATCGAGGTCCGGAAAGACGCCGACCTGCCTTTACCTCGCGCTCCAGTACGGCATCTTCGCGGCGAATTATCCGCTGGCCGAGGAAGACCTGGAGTCGGGGGAACTGCCCGGGGTGTTGCGCGAATTTCGCGGCAAGCTTTACGGGTTGACCATCGAGCATTCGCGGCTGCGCCAGATCCGGCTGGAACGCCGCCCTGAAGGGCGTTACGCATCCGCGCAGCAGGTCAGTTTCGAACTGCGCGGCGCGGAACGTCTGTTCAAAAGGCTTGGAATCCCGTTCATCGACACGACGCACTGCTCCATCGAGGAAATCGCCAGCACGATTCTGAGCGAAACCGGCATCGAACGGCGGGCGAACCCGTAGCAGCCTGCGCTGCGGGAATTCACGGGCTGCTGGACAGGTCTTGTAAGCCCAAAGCGGTAATGTCCCCTTTCTCCAATTCTAAAATGTCCCCTTTTGATCGGAGGGGATGCGTTGGAAAAGAGCAACGGAGCGGGGACGATGAGTTACAAGGAAGCGGATCGGGTGGGGCTGATTCGGGCCGTGGTGGAGAAGCGTTTGCGGCAGCGCGAGGCGGCGAAGCGGCTTGGAATTGGTGTTCGCCAGGTCAAGCGCCTGGTACGGCGGTACCGGTCGGACGGTCCGGCGGGCCTGGTGTCGGGCCATCGCGGCAAGCGCCCGAACAACGCCATCGACGCGGGGGTCCGGCGGGAGGTGCTGGACCTGGTGCGGGAGCGCTATGCGGATTTCGGCCCGACATTGGCGTGCGAGAAGCTGGTGGAGGAGCACGGTTGGCGGGTGTCGGCGGAGACCTTGCGCCAGTGGATGATGGCCGAGGGGTTGTGGCGTTCGAAGGCGCGGCGCGCGGTGCGGGTGCACCCGAGGCGGCCGCGTCGCGCGTGCGTGGGGGACCTGGTTCAGATCGACGGTTCGCCGCACGACTGGTTCGAGGGTCGGGGTCCGGCGTGCACGTTGATCGTGTACGTGGACGACGCGACGACGCGATTGCTGGCGACGGGGTTTTTTCCGTCGGAGACGACCGAGGCGTACATGAGCACGACGCGGGCGCATCTGGCGGCGTGCGGGCGGCCGGTGGCGTATTACTCGGACCGTTACGGTGTGTTCCGGGTCAACAAGAAGGACAAGGAGGCGGAGTTGACGCAGTTCGGGCGGGCGCTCAAGACGCTGGACATCGCCTCGGTCCACGCCGGCAGCCCCCAGGCGAAGGGGCGCGTGGAGCGGGCCAACCGGACGCTTCAGGACCGGCTGGTGAAGGAGATGCGGTTGCGCGGGATCGACGGCCTGGAGGCCGGCAACGCGTACCTGCCGACGTTCATGTCGGACTTCAACCGGCGTTTCGCGGTGGCGCCGCGGGACCCGGCGGACGCCCACCGGGAGGTGCTGCACGGCGCCCGGGAGTTGGACCAGATTTTCAGCGAGCACCATGTGCGCAAGCTGACGAAGGATCTGACGATCCGGTTCCGCAACCGCGAGTACCGGGTGACGGGACACGGCAAGGGGTACCGACTGCGCGGCGCGGCGGTCACGGTGTGCCAAGCGTTCGACGGCTCGGTGACGGTGCTGCGCGACGGCCGGGAGTTGCCCGTCCGGTTGATCGGGGAAGGCGAGGCGGCGGCGGTGGAGGACGAGAAAACGGTGGTGCGGCGCGTGGACCGGATCAAGGCGGAACAGCGGTCGCGCCCGGCCTACAAGCCGACCCCGGACCATCCTTGGCGGCGGTCGTGGAAGCCGGACGCGGGCGGGGCCGCCGCAGGATGAAGCCCGCGCGCATCGGCCTTGGGCTTCGGTCGCTCCGCTCCCTGCGCCCAAGGCCGATGCTAAACCGCCACAAGTGTATGGCGCGCGCCGACCAAAGGGGACATTTTAGAATTGGAGAAAAGGGGACATTTCTGCTTTGCGTTTACACTGCTGGACAGGTCTTTGTCCAACCATCGGCGTTGTGGCATGCTCCAAGTCCATGAACGGCCACAGCCCCGGTAACCAGTTGATGATCGCGGACAGCATGATCGTCCCGGAGTGCGCCTACCGTCCCGGAAGCTTTACCGGCTTGATGACCCTGTACGAGAGCAATTACATCAAGCTGTCCCACCTGATCGCCGAATTCGACTCGTTCCCCGAGGCTCACGAAGGACTGGCGGTTTCCTCTTCGGAGGAGGACTGCGATCTCTACCTGGCGGTGAAGCGCCGGCGCCCCTACACGACGACGCTGAAGTTGACCTACCTGTTCCCGCTGGATGAGCCCGGCGCCCGTCAAGGTCGCTCGATTCCGGATCCCGACCTGTGGGTGCACGTCTATCACGACGCCCGGCTGGTGGAGGCAAGGCGGCCCCGGCTTCAGGTCACCTCGGCGATGTTCGGCGCGACGACGCCCGCCTGGTCCAGGGAACTTGACTGGCGCTGGCAGGACAACATGATGCTGAACAAATGGCTGGACTACCTGATCACGCGCGGGCACCGGTTCTCGGCGCAGCAGTCCTGACGGCCCCTGCCCCCGGGGGGGCGGGCCCCGATCAAGACATTGCGACAGAACAGGCTTGACTCGACACTAGTTCGCGCGCACGGCCTCCGCGCCGGTGAAGGTGGTCCGGGACGGGGGCTCCTCCAGCGCAGCCATGTCTGCGACGATGCGTGTCGCCTGATCCAGCAGGATGTCCGGGGGATCCTCTTCGGCGAGTTCCCCCAGATCGGCGATCGGCTCCAGGCCAAGACCGGCCCGGCGCTCGTTTTCGCGCCGCAGCCTTTCCTGGTTGCGGTCCTCGAGCTCGGCCTTGCGCTGTTCCAGGTTCAATGAAACGATTTTTCGGTCGCTCATCGATCGCTGGGCTTCAATACTGCTCACCATGAAGTTGAGGTCCGGATCGCCCAGCGCGCGTTCACTCTGCCGGGTCCGGAGCACTTCGATGGGTGCGTGGTCCTCGCGGTATACGGAGAACGGTGTTTGCTGGATTCGATCCCAGGGCAGGGCGGTATCGCGTGTACTTTCGCCGACGCTCTCCACATCCCACGGCGATGGCAGTTCGATATCCGGGATCACGCCTCGATGCTGCGTGCTCTCGCCCGTGACCCGGTAGTACTTGCCGATGGTCAGTGTCAACTGGCCGTAATCCTCGGACCCGCGAATGAATCGGCCCAGGTCGAACAGGTTCTGAACGGACCCCTTGCCGAATGTCCGCTGGCCGATGACCACACCGCGCTGATAATCCTGTATGGCCGCCGCAAAAATCTCCGACGCGCTGGCGCTGTGGCGGTCGACCAGCACGGCCAGCGGGCCGTCGTAGATCGCTCCGGGAATCGGGTCGTTCAGCACTTCCACGTTCCCCTGGGTTTCCCTGAGCTGAACCAGCGGACCCCGTTCGATGAACAGGCCGCTCAATTCCGCGGCTTCGCTCAAATGCCCGCCGCCGTTCTGCCTGAGGTCGATGATCAGCCCGTCGATGTTGTCGGCCATCAATTCCTCGACCAGGCGCTCCACGTCGCGGGTGGTGCTGGTGTAGTTCTCGTCGCCCCGATTGCGCGCCGCCGAGTCGAGATAGAAGCTCGGGACGTCGATGACGCCGATTTTCCTTGTCGTTGTATCCGCGGGGACTTCGATGACGCGGCTCTTGGCGGCGCCTTCGTCCATCTTCACCTTGTCGCGGACAATATCCACCACGACCTCGGGCGAACCGGGCACCGCGCCCGCCGGGAGAATCTGCAGGCGGACAACCGTTCCTCCGGGGCCGCGAATGAGTTGCACGACATCGTCCAGCCGCCAGCCGATGACGCTGACCATGTCGCCCGATGCGCCCTGGCCGACGGCCGTAATCCGGTCGTTGGGCTTGAGCCGCCCGTCTATCTCGGCAGGGCCGCCCGCAATCAGGTTCTTCACGTTGACGTAGTCGAAGTCGTCGAGCTCAAGGGTTGCGCCGATGCCGTCGTACAGCAGGCTCATGTGGATGCGCTGCTCCTCGGTGTTGCGCGGCGTGAGATAGCTGGAATGAGGGTCGATTTCATGCGTCATCGCGTTGAGAAAGCCCTCAAACACGTCATCCGCGTTCATCTGCGCCGTCCGTCTCAGGCGCCGTTCGTAGTTGTTGCGCAGGTCCTCGGCGGCCTCTTCCCAGGAAATGTCCCGAGCCAGCATCAGCGCCAGGCCGTCGTGCTTCACCTGCTTGCGCCAGATGTCCCGGATCTCGGCCTCGGTCTGCGCCCAACCCAGATCGGTGCGGTCGAACCGGTACCACTCATCGACCGTAAAGTCGGGTTCCCCGTCAAGAAGCTCGAGCGCGTGGGTGAGGCGCTCCCGGTTTCGGTTCCGCCATAAATTGAAGATTTCGAAGACGGGCTGCAGCTCGCCGCTGCGCACGCGGTCGTCCAATTCGTATCGGTAGCCGCCGAGGCCGGTGTAATCGGTGTGGAGAAAGTACAGGCGGTTACCGTCGAGAATGTCCAGGTAGCGGTCGAAAATTGCGGAGGAGAGCGAATTGTCGATTCGCGGGCGAGAGTAGTGGACGTCTTCGACGAAACGGCTGACACGCTGGCTGATGGCCTTGTGGTGATCGCTCATGGCCAATTCAGCCAGGGGCTCCTCGGCTGATTGGGAGCTTGTGCCTGCAAGCACAAGCCAGACTGCGCCGAGCGTCCAGGTCCGTGATATTTGCCTCACACTGCCTCCTTTGCCTGATACGTCCCGGCTTGAGCCGGTTCGCGGATGCCTATCCTAACGAATCATCCGCGCTCTGACGATAGTTTGCCCGCCGATCGCTATCGCCTCCACATGCGGCGCGACAGTCGCAGAAGCTGTACGACTCCGTACGGGCTCAACATCAGCACCAGCGCCAGGGGGCTTCCCCGGACCGCCTCCATCCAAACATCCACCGCCAGGGCCAGGACTCCACCCTCGGCCGGATACTCGCCGACGACGGCCTGGCCCACCACGTACACGGCGCCCGGCAACAGAAATGCGCCCAGGCCCACCATCGACGCGGCCAACACCAGTTCTCGCTTGACCGCGGGCCGCATCGTCCATCCACTTCCCGCAGCGGATTGCCGCGCGTCATTGCAGGTCGGGCCCGGGCACGTAACTCGTCGGTGACGTGAGAAATTGCCTCAGTTGCTCGGTCATTCCCCGGCACGCGGCCGCACGCGGACGTGCGATGAGCGGTATGGGAATGACGATGGCCGGGAGCGTGGATCGGCCCCTGAAGTCCGCGTAAATTGTCCCGGTGGAACTCAGTTCATGGATGTCCCAGACCGTGGCGTCGTAACGGGCGTCGTCTTCCCACCACGCAAGCCCCATGCATCCTGCGCCGCCCACGCCGGCTGCGCATGTGATGCCCCCTCCGCTGGCGACGCGATCGGTGGAACCGTCGAGCCAGACGAGGAAGCGCACGCCGGTGCCCTCGACGCGCTCGAAGACATCGGGTTTCTCCAGCAACTGCGACAGCTCGTCGGTGCTGAGCGGAGCCCGGGACGGTTCGAACCACGGATAGAGCTGATCTTCGAAGGCGACGGTATCGTGCACCTCCAGCCCGCCGCTTCCCTGTGCGAGGGCGTCGCTGACGCAATCCACGAAGGCGGCTTCGGTTTCGTGGGACGCATGGTGCTTGCGGGCCAAAACGACGACTTGCTCACCTTCACCGATGACCGCATCCGTGCGCTTGTAAGGCTCCATGCGCGACGAGACGCTGCAACCGGTCAGGACGCTCACCGTAATCGCCGCCACAAGGGCATGTGTGCGGGCACTAGTTGCCGCGGCCCGCCCCAGAAGACAATGCCGACTCATTTTGCTTCTCCTCCAGCCAATATTCGACCGCGGGCTGCGCTGAAAATTCCGTGGAGATTTCGGCTCCGGCCTCGCGCATCGCGACCACCGCCGCCCGATTCAGGGCAACGCCCCGACTGCCGTGCTCCGCCTTGCCGTAGCCGGTCGCCGGCCACTCCGCTATCAACTCGCCGTCGGTATCGTACAGTCGCAGTTGATACTGCATCCAGACCTCGACGAACTGGTCCGTGCGCTGGATGGGCACGTCGAACTCGAATCTCTCCAGTTCCGGCATGATCACCGCATCGAGCCGTTGCTGTTCGCCGGCCCCCAGGGGAAGGGCGCCAACCGGTTCCGTGGCGGCGAACATCGAGCTGAACAGTTGGTTCAGCATCGAGACGTTCGCCTCGCCGAGTTGAATCGAGTAGCTGGCCTGCTGGGGAATTTTTTCCTCGTGCAAATAGGTGGCGAATGTTTCGTCGAACAGCACGCCTACACGGACGGGAAGCTTGTCCACCAAGGGCACCGGAAAATCCGCATTGACCACCAGCGACGTGGAACACGCGGATAATGCGGCGCACGCCGACGCGATCAACAGACATCGCACATGGCGGATTGTAGTGCCGCTCTCCATCAATCTCATTGTAAGGTCAGTACCGGCCAAAAACTAACGACAACCGCAGAGAATTACGCGGCAACCGTAGAGAATTGCGCCGAGTTTGCAATTCTTCAGAATCCCAGGAACGAAACTGACTCCCACTGTATCGTTTTCTGGCGGATTTGGTAAGGGTGCGTGTATCATGATTGCCCGAAATTCGGGCCTGTCGAGTTCCCGGCCGTGTCCAGGTGAAAACGAAACAGGGCGGTCTTCAACATCCGTTCAGTGGTACGGAGGCATCATGATCAAATTGCGCAGTCGAATGGTTTTTCTACTCCCGGCGCTGCTGCCCGCCATGGCGCAGGGGCAGGCGGAATTGCCGGAGGGGGAAGGTGTGGAACTGATTCAGGGAGCGTGCGTGGCCTGCCACGAAGTCAACCTGATCACCAATTCCACCGGGTATACGCATGAGCGCTGGGAGTACGTCGTGCGCACCATGATCGATCTGCCGGATCCGCTGGCCTCTGATGTCACCCAGTACCTGGCGTCGAATTTTCCCGAGACCTACGATCGGCGTCCGACATTGGTCGAAGGCGATCTTGAGGTGACGTTTCAGGAGTGGGCGGTGCCGACTCTCGGGCAGCGCCCCAGGGATCCCCTGCAAACGCCCGACGGCATGATCTGGTGGTCCGGCATGTACGCCAGCCTGGTCGGCCGGCTCGATCCCCGCACCGGCGAGATGACGGAGTTCGTGCTCGACCCGATGGCGAGGCCTCACAGCATTATCAACGACGTATCCGGCAATATCTGGTACACCGGCAACAGCAACGCCACGATCGGAATGATCGAAGCGGACACCGGCGAGATCACCGAGTACCCGATGCCGGACCCCGTTGCGCGCGACCCGCACACGCCCATCTTCACGCGTGGCGGCGACCTGTGGTTCACGCTTCAGAACAGCAACATGATCGGGCGCCTGGTCGTGGACACCGGCGACATCCGGTTGGCCACCATGCCCACCGAGAACGCCCGGCCCTACGGGATCAAGGAAGACTCCCGCGGCATGATCTGGATTGCCAACCGGGGCGCCAACAAGATCACCAGCGTCGATCCGGATTCCTGGGAATTTCAGGAATACGAGACCCCGGGTCCTCCGCCCGGAGTGAGGTACGGGGCCTACATTCGGCGCCTGGCGATTACCAGCGACGACATGATCTGGTACGCGGATTCGGGGCGCGGGTACCTGGGCCGGCTTGATCCGAGTACCGGGGAGGTCAGGGAGTGGCCGTCGCCAAGCGGTCCTCAATCCCACCCCTACGCGATCGAAGTCGTCGATGACAAGATCTGGTACAACGAGTCATTCCAGCGACCTGATGCGCTCGTGCGATTCGACCCGGAGACCGAGCAGTTCCAGAGCTGGGCTGTTCCGTCCGGTATCGGGATAATCCGCCACATGCGCGCGACGCCGGACGGCAATCTCGTGATTCACCAGAGCAGCACGAATACGGTGGGATTGGTCATCATTCCGAAGTCCGAGAGCTAGCGCCAACTGCCGGTGATTCAGTCGCGAAAGATTCGGTATTTTCTGGCAGCCGCGGACCATCTTCACTTCAGCGCGGCGGCCGCCGAACTTCACATCAGCCAGCCTGCGCTTTCTCGAAGCGTGCACCAACTGGAAGAGCGTCTTGGAGTACCGTTGTTCGAACGCGCCGCCAAGGGCGTGGTATTGACCCGCTATGGAGAGTTGCTGGCACGACGGGCGCGGCTCATGGAACTTGAAGCCGAGCACACGCTCGCTGAAATAGATGCGATCAAGACAGGTTCGGGCGGCACGCTGCACGTGGGCGCCGGCCCGGTCTGGCTGAGGGTGTTCCTGCCCCCGGCCATCCGCGAACTGCGGCGCCACTACCCGGACTTGCAGATCGATCTCATGACCGGCGTGATCGAAACCCATTTGGCGGCTTTGATGAACGGCAGGATCGATCTTCTGTGCGGGGATCTGGATTTCCCCAATCATCCGGAGCTGCGACGAATTCATCTGATCGATCTTCAGTTCGTCGTCATCTGCGGCGCAGACCATCCGTTGGCTCGAAAACAGGCGGTGCGAGCCGAAGACCTGGTTCGATTTCCGTGGATTGTCATGCGTGGCGACTATCTCGGCAGGAACCGTCTGGGCGCTTTCTTCACCGCTCAGGACGTGGATCCACCGAAACCGAAAATCGTGATCAGTCCGGGCGTGGAAAACTTCGGGTTTCTGACGGAAGGCGATTACCTGGCATACATACCCACCCAGGCGCTGCATGTTGCGCGCCGCTACAACTGTGTGCGCGTGGACGTGGAGAGAGCCTTCTGGAGGTCGCGCCATGGCGTGGTTTACCGCCGTGCAAAGACGCCCGAAGCGTCGGTCAACGCACTGGTTTCGGTACTGCAGCATCAACTAATGGATCGTGCCGACAGACCGATTCGGGCCGTGTCGTCGGTTGAACAGATATTGGAGGAACGTCAAGCATGAGAGCCGGAATTTCAGCGGTGTGTTTGTTGCTCGTGCCGGTTGTCGGTACCGGGCACCATTCCAGGGCCGAGTTTGCCGCGTCGGTGGAGGAAATCGCAGGGGAAATCGTCAGCGCCAGGTGGACCAACCCTCATCCGGAAATCACCTTGAGAGCCGACCTGGCAGACGGCGGCGAGGAACAGTTGCAGATTCAGGTCTACGGCGCGGCAAATAACCTGAGACAGGCGGGCGTGACCGATGAACTGTTCGAAATCGGCGATCGGATCACGGTCGTCGGCCGGCGATCGACGCGCCGGCCCGGGCTGGTGCTGGGTACCCACTTGTTGCTCGGCGATGGCCGGCAGGCGATCCTGTCGCGTGCGCTGCAACCCTACGGGTCGAGAGAAGTCGTTGGCGGCCTGGACGCTTTCCTGGCGAATGCCTCGGGGCTTGCCGATGCAGCGGCCGAGAATCGCGGTTTTTTCAGAGTCTGGAGCATCACACCCGGTAGCGGTGGGGAAGGGGTGACGGCGCATCGCCCGTTGACCGACGCCGCAAGGGTCGCGATGGAGGCGTTCGACCAGGAAAATAGCTGGATAGGCCGCGGTGAGGCGCCCGGAATGCCGGCATTCATGCACAGCCGGAATCACTTCGAGTTCATCGACCGGGGCGACAGCATCCGATACGAGCAGCCGGTCTTCGGCGTTGTACGCACCATTCACCTGGATTCGGCGGAAGGCCCCGAAGTTCAGCCGCATTCCCTTCTCGGATACTCGGTCGGCGAGGTGGACGGCGGTACGCTGATGGTCGAAACGACCCGGATCAACTGGCCCTATCTGAACCGGACGGGTATTCCGATCAGCGAAGACGCGCGCATCGTCGAATTGTTTACGCTGAGCGACGATCAGGCTCGACTGGACTATCACATGACCGTCATCGACCCGGTGAACTTCACCGAACCGGCGACCTATTCGCGCCATTGGGTTGCGCTGGAAAATCCTCCGCCGGAGGAACGGTTTACGCCGGACTAGCGGGTCACCTACAGCTGATCGCCCGCAGCCGGTCATCCACCGATGCGGCGGCATTTTCGCGAGCCCGTGGGATTGTCTGCGGCGACTCGCCCGGTCGCGGCCAGCGCTGGATGCGACCGGGCGCTCGGCGATCAGTCGATCAGGACTCCGGGTCGACCCGTTGCGCTTCCACCGTCAGCAGCAGGTTGACGTACATGAAAAATCCGTTTTCCTTGCCGTAGCTCACACCGAAATCATCGCGATTGAACGTGGCCGTGGCGTCGGCGCCGCATATCTCCACGCCCGTTCGATGGTGAGGCTGACACTGAAAGCGCTCGATCTGAAGCCGTAACGGCCGGGTGATGCCGTGCAGCGTCAGTTCTCCCTCCACGGCGGCCGGCACGCCCGTTCGCCCGAACTCGGAGAAGGCGCCCGTGTAGGTCGCAGTGGGGTACCGCGCCACGTCGAGGATATCCTCGGCCTTGGCGTGGTCGGTCATTTCGTCCAGCCCGAAGTTGATCGAGTCCATGTCCATGGTCATCTCTACCGTGCCGGTGCGGGCTTCGCGGTCGAGGATGATCGTGCCGGACGAGCGCTCGATCTTGCCTCGCCAGACCGAGAGTCCGCCCTGGTGGTCGGCTTCGAACGCGGGAAACGTATGCCGCGGGTCGACCTGGTAAACGACGGGTTCAGCGGCGGCCGGCACTGCAGCCAGCGCGCACGCGATTCCCAAAATTTGAAGTGCTCGTGTCGCGTTCATCGTCGACGTATCTCCTTATCGAGTGGAACAGGTTCCGCCCTGTCGGTTCCGGGCGCTGAAGATGATCGATTCGCTATTCCGGCCTCTATTCCGAAACCAGGTTGAATCTCTGTACCCTGCGGCCGATGTTGGTCTCCGCCACGTAAATGTTGCCCTGTGAATCCGTGGCGATCGTATGTCCGTGAGTGAAGTTGCCGGGCATGTGACCCGGGCGACCAAAGGTTGACAGCGTTTCACCGCTCTCGTGATCCATGACGTGGACCTCCTCCTGCCCGCCATTCATCACGTACAGATACTGTTGTTCCTCATCGGGTGAGAAGGCGACCCACCAGGCGGTCCCCCGTGAATTGTAGTTCTCGGTCTCGACCCAGATGTCGCGCACATGATTGCCCATCTGGTCGAACACCTGCACGCGATTGCCCTGCCGGTCGCAGACATAGATGAGGCCCTCGTTGTTCATTTCGATGCAGTGCACGACGGCGGCGAAGGTGCCCGGTGTGCCGGCTTCGCGTTCTTCTTCCGTGGCCAGGCTACCCCACTGGCGAAGGTAGTTTCCCTCGGCATCGAATACGACCACGCGCTTGTTGCCATAGCCGTCGGAAATGAAGATGTCGCCGGATTCCGGGTCCACCACGGCGCCGGACGGCCGATGCAGTAATTCACGGCTGGAGTTCCTGAACTCCGTCTCGCGCGTGCCGTCTTCCGTGTCGAACTGCATCTTGGTGCCGATCTGCATCAGCAACTCGCCGTCGTGGCTGTACTTCTGGACGATGGCGTCCTGGTTTCCCGCGACCCACACATTGTCCTCGCTGTCGAAGCTGCACCCGTGGACGGCCCGGGGTACCACGTCGGGGTCCCCCCACGACTTGATGACATTGCCCTCCATGTCGAACATGACGAAGGTGGGTACGGGTACGTTCGTCTCCATTTCCTCTTCGGTGATGTTGCGACGGTCCACGATCAGGACATTGTCCTGGGAATCGACGCAGACACCGCCGACCTGGGCGTTGATCCAGCCTTCCGGCAGCGGCTTGGGCCACCAGGGATCGATTTCGAATGTCTGATCGGCCTGGCTCGTGAGGACCCAGGAGCCGAGAAACAATACAAGAATTGTTGCGATACGCATCGTTTATCTTCCTTCAGGCGATTTCAGCCTGTTGTCTGCGCAATGTGCCGTTCGCCAAAGGATTGGCGAACTTGGTATTGTACAAAAGAAATTTGCAAATCAGTCCGCCAATCGGCGTTTATAACCAACAGTTAAGGGATCAGCCTTGAAATGAATAGTCCGACCCGAGTCGCACGCTTTCGCCAGATTTTCATCGGTCTGGGTGTCTTTTGTTTGGCCCAGACGCTTGCACCGGCGGTCGCCGCTCAGACGGCGGTGGTGCAAGGGAAGGGCGGGCAGGATCCTTTCGGGCCCTATGAGCCCGTACCCGGTTGGCCAAAAGACTTCTCCACGCTACCCGGCTACGAGAACTGGACCTGGGGAGCGGCGCAGAGCATTTTCGCCGAGAGCGCGGAGCGAATCTTCGTGCTTCAGCGCGGCGTTCTGAAGAAGATCGTCCGGCCGGAAAACCGTCTGATCGACGAGCAGGGGACACTGCTGCGATTTCCCGTCGGCCGGCAATACCCCTGGCGCGACGGAACGATGCCGTGGCGAGACGGAACGGTGGCGAGCCCCGATCACAACAACGAGGACGGCTGGACCACATGGGAAGGGGCCGGTTACCGCCGGGGAGTCGATGCCATCTGGGAGCACTGCCTGGTCGTGGTCGACCGCGAGGGGAACATCGTGGAGACCTGGAGCCAGTGGGATTCGATGTTCATGAAGCCGCACGCCGTGCACGTGAATCCCTACGATCCGGAGAAGCACATCTGGGTCGTGGACGACTTCGCCCACGCGATCTACAAGTTCAGCAACGACGGCAAGGAACTGGTGCAGACCCTGGGCACCTACGGCGAACCCGGGAACGATGAAGATCACTTCGGGCGGCCAACCTTCATGGCGTTTCTGCCCGATGCCATATTCGTTGCGGATGGGTACGTCAATTCGCGGGTCGTCAAGTTCGACAACGAGGGCAACTACCTGACCGAATGGGGCCAGGAGGGGATCCTGCCCACCGAGATGAGGCCGGGGTACTTCAATAGCCTCCACGGCATCGACGTCGACCCGGAATCAAGACGAGTTTACATTAATGATCGTCAGAACAATCGTATGCAAGTATTTGATGAAGATGGTAAATTCCTGGACCAGTGGAGCTTCGGCGATCCTCCCACGGATGCCCAGTACTTGATCGTGGCCAACGGCGCGGTCTGGGTGGTGGACGCCGGAACGACCAAGCTCATCAAGTACGATCTGGACGGCATGTTCCAGTACTCCTGGGGCACGTGGGGCACATTCCCCGGCGGTATGTGGGGCGTGCACGGGATGAGCGCCGACGAGGAAGGAAATTTCTACATCGCCGAAGTGAACAACGGCCGCGTGCAGAAGTTCAGGCCCCGTGCCGGCGTGGATCCGGACTTGTTGATCGGGCGGGTCGTGGTGGAGTAGACCGGAATCCCACGTTCAAGTGAGGGGAAATTCCAGTGAGGGAAGAATCGAGTGAGGGGAGAATCAAGTGAGGTGGGAGTCATGAGAAGAAAAGTCCGGGGCATCATTGTCGGCGTCATCTTCGGGATGTTTGCAGGCGTCGCCGGGTTCAGCTACGAGGCCTCACGGGGACCGACCGAATTGATCCACTGGGATCCGCAGAAGGCATATCCCGGGTATTTCTTCGTCAGGACACGGGTTTCGGACGTCAGAGGGACCTATCTGCTGGATATGGCGGGGCAGGTGGTGAACTACTGGCCGGGCTTCACAGACGCCTACCTGCTCGAGGATGGCACGATGCTCGGCGCCAGGGGGCCTGCGACGTTCACCCAGGCGGACTGGGACGGAAAGGTCCTGTGGGAGCACGCCGAAACCCGCGAGACCTATCATCCCCACCATGATTTCCTGCGGATATACAACTCGGAACTCGGCGACTACACGCTTCTGTACATCGCCAACGTCGACCTGACCCACGACGAGGTCATCGCGCTCGGCGCCGACCCCGATGCCGTGGATCGATACGAGCGCGCCCAGTTGGATGTCATCGTCGAAGTGGACCGCAACGGCGACGTGGTCTGGGAATACCGGTTTGCCGATCACCTGGTGCAGGATCGTCATCCCGATGCCCCGAACTACGTTGGTGAAGGCCGCAGCCTTGCCGATTTTCCGGGCCGGCTGGACGTCAACTTCGGCGTGTTTTCGCGTGACTATATTCACCTGAACGGCATCGACTACAACCCGCAAAGCGGTCATCTGGCGATCAGTTCGAACCGTACGCACGAAATCTACATCGTCGACCACGACGGCACCTTTGTGCCGGGCGACCCCGAGGAAAGTCTGCGCCTCGCCGCCAGCGAGGCAGGCGACTTCCTTTATCGTTTCGGTAATCCGGCCATCTACGGCCAGGGCGAATACCCGTACTACGCGAAGAAGAACTGGTCGCTGGAGGAATACTCCGGCCACAAGCAGATGGGCGGCACCCACGACATCCAGTGGATCAAGGACGGGCTACCCGGCGCCGGAGACCTGCTGCTCTTCAACAACGGCTTGTCGGTGCCGCGCGCGGACGGCGATTCCGACCCGCAGTCGGAAATCCTGCAGATCAATCCGTACCTCGATGCCGGTGGCGTGGTGCGGGATCGCTACGTGAACCCACCGGAGGCCGGCTACACGCCAGTGATGCCGGGCAGCGGGGAATCGCAGGCCATAGTCACGCGCCTGTTCTCCAGCCAGATCGTGTGGATGTATCACACCACCGACGGCTTCAACAGCCATCATGGCTCGGCCGTTCAGCGGCTACCCAACGGCAATACCATGGCCCAGCTCGCGCGAGTCGGTCGGCTGCTGGAGATTGCGCCGGACGGCGAGGTCGTCTGGGAATATGTCAACCCGGTCACCAACGCGGGTATCGTCAAGACGCTGATCACGTCCGAGCATGAAAACACCTTCGGCGGCTGGTCGCCGCTTCGCTATCCGGTGGACTTTCCCGGGCTTGCGGGCAAGGATCTGTCGCCCAAGGGTCCCATCAGCGCTTTTCACGCCGGCGGAATGCCCGACGCTGGGGGCGGGCAGGTGCTGGCAGAGGAAGAGGTGGACTATTGACACGGGTTCCTTGCAATTGATGGCTCCCTGGCACAAGAGGCTCTGGTTCGCGGTGGCTGCCATGGGAGTGGCGTCCGTGCGTGGAGGCAAGGGGTTGGCAGGCCTGTTGGCGGCGATGCACGTCACGCTTCCGGCGGGCGCGGCGCCGTCATTCGAAGGTATCTGGAGCGCGGACCGCGAGAGGAGCGACATCTGGCCGGAGGACCCCGGGTTCACGCCCCGGGGGCGGGAAGCGCTCGACAACCACGACCCCAACACCGACGATCCGGCGCTTTACTGCGCCGTCTACATGCCCAGGGTCATAGTCGCCTGGGGCCGCAAGCCCATAGAGATTTTCCAGGCGGACGACCGGCTATGGATGCTTCACGAGCGCATGCACCAGGTGCGCCGGATCTACCTTGACGGTCGCGCGCCGCCGGAGGGCGAGGGTCCGACCTGGATGGGGCACTCGACGGGGGTCTGGGAGGGCGGCACGCTGGTCGTGGAGACGGTGAACCTTCGCACGAGCATCTACAACTGGTCCGGGCTGCCGCTCAGCGGCGAGCACAGAATCGTCGAGCACATCAAGCGGCTGGACGAGGAGACGCTGGAGGTTCTGATCACCGTGATCGACCCGGTGAACTACGAGGAGCCCTGGACCACGACGAACATCTGGCGCCTCACGCCGGATATCCACTTCTACGAATACGAGTGCCAGGAATGACCCGTTTTCTCCGCAGACGCGAGTCCCTCTTCGCCTCGACCGTCGTTCTGGCCGGGTTCCTGGCCTTTACGGGTTCGGGGTTCGGGCATCACAGTTTCTCGGCTCACTACGATATCGATGTCGAAGTGACCATCGAGGGTGTGGTGACCGACTTCCGGTTCATCAATCCCCACGTGCTGGTATTCCTCGACGTGACCAATGCGGCAGGGGAGATCGAAAAGTGGATCGCGGAGACCAATAGTCCCAGCCTGTTTCGGCGGCGTGGGGGGCTCAGGGCGGACTCGCTCAAGGCGGGCGATGCGATCTCGGTGGCGGGACATCCCTCCCGGGTCAATGCGAATGATCTGCACATCAGACTGCTCGTGTTCCCGGACGGGACCGAGTTTCGGCGCAACTTGAGCTCACAGGCGCAGTGAACGGGAACATGAGTCCATCGCGAACATTTCTGTACGGCGCGCGCGTCGCTATGTGGGTGGCCGCCGCTTCGTTACCGGCCTTCGTCTCGGCCGCGCCGGACCTGGAGGGCATCTGGTTGCCGTCGACGGATGTCGAATCGAACCAAAGGTGGCTGGCCCATCCGCCGTTGAGCGAAGAGGGTCTCGCCGCACTGGCTGCGGTCGATCCGCAAGCCGATGTCGGTCTCCGCTGTCTCTTCGGCATGCCAAGAATTATCGGCGTTCGCGGCCCGTATCCAATGGAGTTCATCCAGCGGGACGACCGGGTCGTCATCCTCTACGAACAAGCGCACCAGGTAAGGCGGATATTTCTCGATGGTCGCGAGCCGGTGGAGGGTCACACGCTTCTGGGGCACGCAAGCGGTCACTACGAGGAAGACACGCTGGTAGTGGAAACGACGCTGATCAGGGAGCAGCCCAATCCCGGGCCGCCGCTGCAGGTCCTGCAGAGCGACGAACTGAGGGTGATCGAAAGGTACCGCACGTTCGATGACGGACAGACGCTGGAGGGGATGATCACCATCGACGACCCGAAGTACTACACCGAGCCCTGGACGATCCGAAAAGTGTGGTCACGCTCCGACGACGAAGTGTTCTACGAATATGTCTGCAGCGATCCGCGCTACCACCCCACGCCCGGTAACTGATCTGCCTCGCCGAGTGTTCGGGTTAGTTCTCTTCTTGCGGCTGTAGAAACGGCACGGGTTCGTAGGGATTGCGCAGCGAAATTTCACGCCCGTCCGGAAGGATGACCTGTTTGGCCCTCATCTCGAACTCGGTATGACGGGAAGGGTGACCGACAACTTCGACCCGATCGCCCGGCTCCAGCGAGTCGTTCGACATCCGGCCGCTGGCGAGCAGGCTTGAAATCCCGCCCATTTCCACCTTCCAGCGTTCGACACCACCTTCGCTCTCGGCTCCACTCTCGCTTTCGACTCCACCGCCGCTCTCGGCTCCAACCTCGCTTTCCACGTCAATGTAGATGAGCACATGCGGATTGATGAATCTGAACTCCGCGACGGTACCGGAAATCTGCCGCTCCCGGTCGGGATTGAAGTGATTCGCGAAACCGTGGTGAGCCTGGCTGACACCGGCCAGCATCGTCGACACGACAGCCGCGAACCAGAAGAAGGACCTGGTATTACACATTATCGAGCCCGCCTCCCATGCTTCGGCACCCGGCTGATTCTCATTCAACAAAGATCAAGCCAGACCATAAAGATCAAGCCAGACCATCGCCTTCCGCTACTCATTGGCTCATCGGCGAAACAGGTAGACGGCGCCGGCCTCCAGCATCGAATTGTCGCTCTGGTCGCCCCCGATGCCGGTGGCGGCGCTGTCTTCGTAGTATGCGCCAACCGCAAACACCGAGCCATCGGCGCTGATGCTTACCGAGCTGCCGAATTCGTCGAAAATTTCGGTGTTCGAGCCCTTGACATAGGCTTCCTGAGCCCAGGTGTCGCCGCTTCTGGTGAACAGATACACGGCGCCGGCCTCAAGCGCCGAGTCGTCGTCCTGGAACCCGTCGACCCCCTGGGAGGCGCTGTCCTCAAGCTGGGCCCCCACCACCAGCACGTTGCCGTCGCCGCTCACGGCAAGCCGCGAGCCGAATACGTCCCCCGAGCCGGTATTGGACGCCTTGATGTAGGCCTGCTGGGACCAAGTGCCGTCTTCCTCCACGAACACGTAGACCGCACCTGTGGTTGGGCGGATATCATCCTGGTAGTCGGGGCCCGGAATATTGTTGATCCCGGTGCTGAGCCCGTCTTCGTCCTGGGCCGTCGCAATCACGGTGTTGCCGTCGTCGCTGATCACCACCGCGACCCCGAGGGAATCGCCCCGTTCGGCATTGGACGCCTTCAGGTAGCCCGTCTGGCGCCAGGTCTCGCCGTCGAAATCGAAGACGTACACGGCGCCTGTTCCCCGGACCAGCCCGTCCTGGAACTCATTGGTCGAGGCCGGCGATCCGTCTTCATCGTATCCGCCGATGGCGACTCTGCGCCCATCCGCCGATAGCGCCGCCGAGTAACCGAACAACGCGTCCACCTCCGGGTTTGACGGCTTGATATAGGCCGTCTGGTTCCACGTCGTACCCGTGCGCCTGAATACATACGCGGCCCCGGCGGACCGCTTGGAGTTGTCGGCCTGGTCGCTGTTCACGCCCGGTGTGCCGCTGTCTTCGGCGGTTGCCGTGACCACCAGCGTGTTGCCGTCGTCGCTCAGCGCGATCGCCGCGCCGAACTGATCCCCGTCGTCGAACACTTCCCCGTAGGAATCCGCGTAGCTGTATTCGCCTGATGCAATGGGTCCGAAATGTTCGCCCGCCAGTTCAGGCTGCGTGTCCGGGTCCAGCCGCTCGCCGACATGGCCGGTATTCGACGCCTTGATATAGGCCTGCTGAGCCCATGTCGTGCCGGTACGGTCAAAAACGTAGACTGCGCCGGCCTGCGGAATCGAGTCGTCGTTCTGGTCCGCATCGACCCCCGTATCGCCGCTGGCCTCGAAGTGCGCCGACACGGCCAGGGTGTTGCCATCGGCGCTCAGCGCCGTGGCGAATCCGAAGTTGTCCGTGATGCCGGGATTGGAGGCCTTGATATAGGCCTGCTGAACCCATGTGTCTCCCTGGGGAACGAAGACATAGACGGCGCCCGCGCCATAGAGGGCATCGTCCGCCTGGTCGCCATCGATGCCCGCGGCGCCGCTGCTCTCGAACGGAGCGCCCACGGCCAGGGTCATGCCATCGGCGCTGAGAGAAACCGCATTGTCACCGATCGCCGAACTGCCGGCTCCGAAATTGTCGCCGAACCCGGCATTGGAGGCCTTGATATAGGCGGCCTGGGTGATCTGCGTGCCCGGCTCGGCGCCTGGGGCGGCATCCTGCTCGGAACCTGCATCGGCCGAGCCGCTCACCGCCGGCGCCGCGGCCTCGTCCGCCGGTCCGGTACAGGCCGCGGTAAGAGCAAACCCCAGCGTCAACAACAAGGAAGGTGTTTTAGTAGTCATCTGTTCGGTGGTTCCTCGCGAAAGATCTCCTCGCCGGTTTCCGTCATGACGACCTTGGCGCCGTTCGCCCCGCGTGACAGGCGAATGCCCGGAGCCCCGTTTCGCAGAGGAAGCCCGAGTATCGTCACCTTGTCGCCGGGCCTGAGGATATCCTTGTGCCATCCCTGCTCGGCCATCAGCGGGGGATTGTTGAATTCGGCCATCCACCGTACCGGGTTGCCTTCGTCATCTTCCACCTCCACGGCGAGCAGCGCATGAGGGTTGATGAACATCAGGCTGACGACGGTCCCGGAGATTTCGAGCAGCTCCGCTTCGTAGCGGCCTGCCGTTCCATGGTGCGCATATGCGCCGGCCGCGCCGATTGTCACGACCAGAGCACAAATCGCGGAAGCTTGAGCTCGTTTCCGTTTGATCATTTCCTGCAATACCTCCCTTGTCGGTAGCACGCAGATCTACAGCGGCGGAATCCGTTCATTTCGGAATGCCGGTGCCATATCCTGCTGATTCGAACGCATTCGCCGGATATGGCACCTCAACCCCGCCGCAGTCGTCTCCGCAACGTCGCGATTCATTGTTATTCTTCTCTGGTTGGTCAAGGCCTCACGTCCGGCGCGTTCTCATCCGGCAGCCATTTGCCGAGTTCATTCTTGACCGCCATCATCCCGGGACCGCCCGCGAGATTCACGAACTCGTGCGGGTCGGCAACAAAGTCATAGAGTTCTTCGGACCCGTCCGACCAGCGAATGTAGTGGTAGCGGTCGCCGGTGATGGAATGGTTCCGATGCCCGTTGGTCGTGACCACTGGCCGGTCCCACTCTACGTCGGGGTTCTTGAGCAACGGCATCAGGCTTGTGCCCTCGACGTGTGCGGGCATCGGCAGACCCGCGAGCTCCGTCAGTGTGGGGTAGAGATCGAGCAGCGAGACCGGCGCATCCGTACTGGTGCCAGGCTGGGTCACGCCCGGCGCCACGATGAACAGCGCCACCCGGGTCGACTCGCGCCATAGCGTCTTCTTCGCGTAGGACGACTTCTCGCCAACGTGGAACCCGTGATCCCCGAAAACGACGACGATCGTGTTGTCGGCTCGCCCGCTTCGGTCGAGCCCGTCGAGCACCCGGCCCAGCATGGCGTCCACAAAGGTAATGCTGGCAAGATTTCCCTGCACGGCTGCGTGCCACTGATCGTTTGCAAGTACCCACTCATGCAGGAACTGGTTGGTTTGGCCATTGACCGAAGAGCCTTCGATCACGAAGTTTCCCCGCAACGCGGCTTCCGGAACGTCATCGAAGTCGTTTTCCACGATCGGCGGGAGTTTGACGGCATCGATGGGATGCATGTCGAAATACTTGTACGGCACGAACCAGGGTTGATGCGGGCGGCGAAAACCGACCGCATTGAACTGCGGCCCATTGCTCGCCGAGTTCAGGCGCCTTGCCATCCAGTCGGCCAGTTGGCCGTCCGCGGTCGCTGAATCTTCGGCCACGATAGGGCCCCAATCGAAGGTTGTGCCGCCGAAGTCGTTGCCGTTGGCCGGCAAACGTCCCGACGGTGTGGCCTCGTTCGGGCGTTCGTGATCGAAAGACGGATAGTATGAATGCCAGGCTGTCCGGTCGTTGTTGTTGCTGTGGAATATCTTGCCGGAGCCGACCGCTTCGTAACCCGAGTCCATGAAATAGCCGGGCAGCGTCCGCACGCTGGTGGCGCGCGCGTTTTCCTGCCAGGTGTTCTGATTGAAGTACACGCCCGTCGTGGACGGCCGCAAGCCCGTTAGCATGGATGTGCGCGAAGCGTTGCAGACGACCGCGGGCGAGTGTGCGTTGGTGAACAGGAGGCCGCGTTCGGCGAGCCGTTCCATATTGGGTGTGATGGCCTGGGGGTGCCCGTCCAGCGGACTGATCCAGTCGTTCATGTCGTCGATGGCGATGAAGAGGATGTCGGGACGATCCGCGGTCTGAGCAATGAGCAGCCCTGGAAGCGTGCTCAGGACAATTGCAAGAAGCAGCGATGGGAAACTGGTGCCGGCAAATCTCGTCGCCATTTCCGAAACTCCAGTTGAATGTCCCTGACAGATTCTACATCGACAAGGGCAACCTATAGTTCGCCTGAGTGATTTACTTCATAGTCCCAGGCTATGCGGGGCGCAGGAAAATGCATTGCGCCGGCGCTGCGAATCAAGGTCGTCGGACGTCGTTATTCGGGTGGCTCGAAGTCGCCGATCGGAAAACCGATGGGATAGGCCTCCTGGTAATTTCCAGGGGCATCGTTGTAGTTGGGCTCCCGCCAGCGGTACATGTTGTCCCACATGGAAATGACGTTGGAGTGAAGCCAGGCATCGTAGTTTTCGTAGTCGGAGAAATCCTCCATCGTGACTCTCTCGAGAATCTCCTCGATCGTCGCGCCATTTACCAACTCCGCCAGCACCCGTTCCCGGAGAGCGGTCAAATAGTCGCGGAAATATAGGAAGCCCTGTTGCGTGGTCGGCCCCATGTGTCCCGGCACGACGATATCGACATCGTCCAGCTTGGATAACGCACCCAGCGTTTCGATCAGGTTTTCCACATGGGAATCACGAAAGTCGGGCATTACGAGCGCTCTCCCGGTCCCTCCCCATGCCAGATCGGGCGCGATCAGTATGCGTTCCTCGGGAATGTGAATCTGGATGAGGTTGTTGCTGTGCGTGTGACCGAAGTAGTAGAGGTACAGCGTCTTTCCGCCAAGGTGAATCTCCATCTCCTGCTCGAATACGACGTCCGGCACCGAGGTATTGCGGCCTTCTCTGACGATATGCTTGCGCGCATTCGTATGCGATACGGTGATGGCGGTGTCTTCAAAGATCTGCAGCCCGCAAATGTGGTCCTCGTGATCATGGCTCAGGATGACGTACTTGACCGGCACGTCGTAACGCCGGTCCAGTTCGGACTTGAGCCACACCGGATTTCCCTGGCCGCGGCAGGTGGCGTCAATGACAATGAGTCCTTCGTCCGTTACGACAACGGAGGTGTTCGCGGCCCCGGGCCGATGCACCACGCGAAACACACTGTCGGTGAGCTGTTCGAGCCGAGGGCTCCCGTCGTCCGGGGCCTGCGCTGCCAGGGACTGGCAAATCGCCGCCGTCAGGAACGCCAATCCGATTCCAGGCATCATTTGTCTCATTTGGTTCTCCTGGCTATCGCCGCCATTCAAGGAAGTTACCGAACCGACATATTACGGGGTAATCGGCGCCTGCCAACGGCGCTGGGCAAAAATATCGATCCGGTCACGGTCACGTTCGCCTGGTTCGCCGCAGCAGAAAATGGAAGCCCTTCCCGATTTGCATTGCCACTCGTGTGCGATAGAGTGGCGGCCAGACCCATGATGGAGGTAAACCATGGCCCAGCCCGACGCGCCGCAGGAACAGCAGGCGTCTGATGCACGGGACGTCTCGGAGAAGGCGTTCTCCTCTGAAAAACGCGAGGATATCTGGGCTCTCATCATCGCCATGGGCATTCTTCTCCTCAGCGTGGTGTTTCCCGCCCAAATCCATCACTTTTTCAGCTCGATGCTGTACCTGTTCTGACCGGTGCCAGATCCAACTGAACCATTCGGAACCAGCACTGGACCGGCGCTGCCTGGCTCCATCAATCCAGTGCTCGCAAACGTGAGGCCATTGTGACGAGACTCAAATATCTTTTCGTTCCCGACTGGGGCAGGTTTGTTCCGGGATTCCTGTTTTGCGTCGCCTTTGCCTACCTCGGCAGGAACCTGGATCGGTTCGTTCGCAGCTATCACGAGGCCGGCGAAGCCTGGGCCACCTTTCTCTGGGAAAGCGCGCAATTGAACTACGTGGTGATCCTGCTGTTGGGCGGAATCCTGATACGCAACACGCTGCCGATGCCGAAGGTGCTGCTTCCCGGCATCGGCGCTGCCCGCCCGATCATCAAGCCCGGCATCATCATCCTGGGGGTTCACTACGTCTGGTCCGACGTGGTCAGGGTAGGGGGCCTGGGTCTTGCTCTGACGGTTGTTTTCATCTTCGGGACCGCCATTATCGTCATGTGGTGGTGCAAGAGATGGGGCGTCTCCGATGGCCTGGGGGGCATCATGGGCGCCGGAACCGGCGTGTGCGGCGTCTCCGCAATCATTGCCACCTCACCCGTGGTGAAGGCGAATCCGCTGGAAATGGCCTATGCCATCGGTACGGTTCTGTTGTTTGGCACGCTCATGCTGTTCACGATGCCCTACATCGGCACCGGCATCGGTTTGTCGGAGTCGCAGTTCGGCGCCTGGTCCGCCGTTGCGATCCTCAATACGGCGCAACTGGTGGCGGCGGCGGAGTGGTACGGGCCCGAGTCCCTGAATACCGCGGTGCTGATCAACGTGGCCCGCATCATGTTTCTGCCCCTGGTGGTGCTGTTCGCGCTCTGGTTCTACATCCTGCGCACCGGAGAGCAGGAGCCGGGCCATGAGATCGGCAAGTGGCAACTGGTGAAGGACAAGTTCCCGATCTTTATCCTGGGATTCTTCCTGCTGGTACTGCTGAACAGCCTGAATCTCCCGGCACTGGGGGGACCCGGAATCGCCGGCTCACCCTTCTGGGCCATGAACGCGGTCTATACGTGGTGTTTCGCCATCGGGTTTGCCGGTATCGGGCTTTCCATTTCCATCGACGACATGAAGAAGGCCGGCGGCACGGCCTTCACTATCGGCATGTCCGCATCGCTGGTGAAGATGATTTTGGGCCTCGGCGCAGTGGTGCTCATCGGTAGCCAACTGCTGCGGGTGACCGGAGGTTGATGGGGCAGCGCCGTGAAGGTACTTGTCTGTATAGATGGCGAGCCGCACACCACGCGTGCCATCGAACACGCGATTTCCCTGGGCTTGTCACGGCCGGCTGAAGTCACCGCCCTGCACGTCGTCGACCCCTGGCTGAAGCAGTTCTACAACGAAATCTACGCCCAGGGGCGAAAACAGTACCTGGAATACGTGGATGCGTGCTTGCAGGAGAATGCGGAGCGGGTGCGCAAGGGCTTTGGCGAGATGTGCCTGGCGAAAGGCTTGAGAGCCGGTTTCAGGTTCAGGTACGGAGAACCGGCCACGGAAATCCTGGCGGAAGTGCGTCGATCTGCCCCGGACCTGCTCATCACCGGGAGCAAGCCTTTGACCGCATGGGGCAGGTTCCGGTCCCGGAACCTGCCGCGACGCCTGAGCAAAAGGGTAGGCCGCAAGACCTCCTTGATTTCGATAAAGGCCTCCGAGAATTCAATAGAGGCTACCGAGCCTCAAAAAGTGGATTGGCTGCTCGATCAATCCACCGCGAAACAGTAGAACAACCCGGCGCCGTTCCAGCTTGCAAAGTCCTCCTGGCTGCAGCCTGTGGTGGCGTGGGACGAGTTCCATGACTGGTTGCCGTATCCGATACGGTCGGAATGACCGACCTGAGCAGCCCCTTCATCGTTGCTGGTCCAGTTGTTGCAAGTGCGGTCCTCCGTGCCGGTAAAGGCCCGGCCATCCGGACGGGTACCGGTCAACATGTCGTGAAGATTGGGCAGCGGGTCGCCGACACCGTTGATCTCGTCGCCTTTCTCCGTGAGCGCAAAGGCCTTGAACATGTTGGCGCCGCGCTGTGCTTCAACGAGGGTGTCACCGTGAATCTCGGACGTCTTGATCGGTCGGCGGAGGACGCCCCTGGGGTGGTACCAGGGACCGTCCCCGATCCGATCGCGGGCGTTGATGGCCGGCTTACCGGGTCGGGCCTGGGTGCTCAGATAGGCTCGCCAGGTACGATGGCCTGCGCCGGCATTTGTCGCCAGCCGTTGGCAGTGCGCGTCCGCGCCTTCCAGGCCACCCAGGTTGCCACCATCCCCGATCGGCTCGCTGGTCACGAAGAACGACATGAGTTCCGACGGGACGAAAATTCTGGGGGCATGATGTCCCACGCCCTGAGCCAACGCCGTAACTGTGACCAGGAATGGGACGAGCAGTGTGATTGAAACTACGATCCTTCTCATTGGCCTTCTCCTGTCACGGCGAAGCAGTAGTATTGGCCGATGCCGTGGGTTCTCGGCAGGGCCTCCTGGCTGCAGCCGCGAGTACCGTGGGATGAATTCCAGGAGCCGTTACCGCCGCCCTCCCGGTCGGGAAAGCCGATCTGTGCGTTCGGCCGCCCAGGTCCGCCGGTCAGCCCGGGTGCGTCCTCCTCGGGGTCCTCGTTGCTGGTCCAGCTATTGCAGGTGTAATCGATGCCCGGTGGAAATGCCCGACCATCGGGTTGGGAGCCCGTCAGCACCTCGTGGCGATTGGAATAAGGTGTGTTCTTGACGTACTCCCAATCGTTGTCCCTGGGATCGAGAAAATCGTACAGGCCGGGCACGATGGCCCCTTTCTCGGTGAGTCCAGTCTGCTTGTGCAGGTTGTTGCCCATTCGGGCGAGCTCAATGGTGTCGCCATGGAGATGGGCAAGACTGCTGGCGATCATGACGCCGTTGAAGTTGTGCCATGGCCCTTGACCGATGCGATCACGGGCATTGACAGCCGGCTCGCCGGGCCGCTCCTGCGTACTGAGGTAGGCCCGCCAGATAAAGTCGCCCGCACCAACGGCCGTAGCCAGCGTTTGGCAGTGTGCGTCCGCGCCTTCCAGTCCGCCCAGGTTGCCGCCATCTCCAATTGGCTCACTGGTCACGAAGAAGGTCATTGGATGCCCTCCCGGCATACCGTGCTGTGCTGTCGCCACGGGCGCGGCCAGGACAGCAAGAATCAGGCTGGTTACAAGTACTCGCGGCGTTGACATGATTCCCTCCATTTCAGTCTTCTTGTTTGATTTATACCTGACTTTGATCCTGGCGCATATAGCGCCAAACCTTCAAATCAGATGGTGGTTCGGATCGCGTGATTTTCCCTGCATTGCCTGTCGGTCGCCTCCCGGCCATGTTTGTGCGGACCCGCCACCACTTGTCAGCCTCGAAATGCCATTGACGATACGGCGGTGCGTAGCCCCGTTCGATGAACGGTGATACTGTCTAAATTAGAATTTGAACCAGGGGTAGCCGATGAGAAATTGGGCCAGGATTGCGGTTCTGGGCACGCTTGCCGGGCTTCAGGCGTGTTCGCCGGACGCTCAGGCACCGGCACAATCGTCGGGCGGGGAGGGTGCAGTGGAGGCAGGTGCGCAGCCCGAACAGGCCGCAAGAGCCCCCAACATCCTTTACATCGTCGCCGACGACCTCGGTTACACCGACACCGGCCCCTTCGGCAGCGAAATCCCCACCCCGAATCTCGACGAACTCGCGTTCGCCGGCGTGCGGCTGACCAACTTTCATACCGACAGCGGATGTCAGCAGACCCGGGTCATGCTCATGGCCAGCCAGGGGTCGGGAGCCGCGCTGCAGTTGATCGGCAATCCCATGTCGGGTCGGCGCGGCAACCTGTTGCGCCGCGACTGGGCGATTCTGCCGGAGCTGTTGCAGGACGCCGGTTACACGACTTTCATGACGGGCAAGTGGGATCTTGGAGCGGACGAGGGCTACACGCCGGCAACCCGGGGATTCGACCGCTCCTTCGTTCTGGTGGATGCGTCTGCAAGCCACTTTGCGGAGCTGTTCTGGGAGGACCCGATGCCGTACGAGGATGATGGTGTCCCGCTGCGCATCGATCAACTGCCCGAGGATTTCTATGCCACCGGGTATTACACAGACAGGATGCTCGAGTTCCTGAAGTCCCACGACGGCGAGACGCCCTGGTTTGCCTACGTGCCCTATACGACGCCCCACTGGCCGTTGCAGTTGCCGGATGACTGGCTGGATCGCCACGCGGGACGCTACGACGAGGGCTACGATGTGCTGCGCGCGGAACGCTATGCACGGGCCAGCGAACTCGGCGTCATTCCGGAAGGTGGCGACCTGGCCTTGTTCGAGCCGACGGCGCCGCCATGGTCCGATCTCGACCCGGTAATGCAGCGGCGCCAGGCCCGTGCCTACGAGATCTACGCGGGCATGGTGGAGTACATGGACATGAGCGTGGGCCGGCTTGTCGATTACCTTCGCCAGAGCGGTCAACTGGAGAACACGGTTGTGATGTTCTCTTCGGATCATGGCGCCTCATCCGGAGATGCCGGCCTGGTCGAAGGGGTGAATCCCAGGGGAATTCCCAACCGGGATAACCGCCTGGAGAACTTCGGGCGCCCCGGCTCTTTTATCGGCAACGGGCCGGGTTTTGCGGAAGCGGGTTCGGCGCCGTTTCGGGGCCACAAGGGAACGCGCCGGGAGGGCGGGTTGCGGGCGGCTGCCTTCATCCGTTACCCGTCGGCCATTCCCGCGGGCGAGGTCAACGGAACCTTCATGACCATCATGGACGTGCTGCCGACATTTCTCGAAATTGCCGGTAGCGAGCACCCGGGAGCATCAACGTACAAGGGACGTGAAATCAAGGGGATCGTCGGTCGCTCGTGCTGGCCCCACTTTACGGGGCAGTCCGCGACGGTTCATTTGCCGGGCGACACGGCAGGATGGGAATCGGACGGTTCCGGCGCGCTGATACGAGGCGACTACAAGCTCTTCAGCGATATCGACGGAAATGGCGAGGTTACGCCATGGGAGCTGTACAACATCGCCGAAGATCCCGGAGAACGGCGCAATCTGGCCGCCGATCATTCGGAACTGGTGGCCGAGCTTGCGGCGGAATGGGAGGCGAACTGGAGCCGGCCTTCCGAGTAGGGGAAACCCATGAGAGCCTTCTCTTCCGTCCTCGCAGCGCTGACCGTACAGGCCATGACGCCCGTGAGCGCACATCATGGACCGCCTACCAATGAAGCGCTGTTCCTTGCGGACGAACTGATCGAAATCGAGGGCGAATTGATCGAGGTCCTGTGGCGTAACCCTCACGTTCGCGCACACGTCCGGGTCACCGGGGAGGATGGCCGGCAAGTCACGTGGGATCTGCATCTGGGTCCGAGCCCCGGGGCGTTGGCGAGCAGGGGATACTCGGCCGAGGATTTTCTGGGGGAAATAAGAGCGGCGGGTTACGTATCCAGGCGCAGCCCCGATTCACTCGGGGTGGTCAACTTGTTGCTGCCCAATGGCCAGGAGTGGGTATTGGGTAACCGGTCCATGCGTTGGTCCGGCACCGGATTGGCCGAGCCGACGCCGATAGACGAAACCAGGGTCACGCTGGCGGAACAGGCCGCCGAAGGGATCTTTCGCGTGTGGGGCCGGCGCTCGGGATTGGGCGCCCACTACCGAGCCTCCGTCGAAGCGCAAGCATTGACCGAAACCGGCCGCGCGTTGGCGGACGCCTACAATCCCGTCGTCGACAACCTCCAGATCGACTGCCTGCAGGGCATGCCGGACGCAATGTTCGATCCATCGCCTCTGGAAATCATCGATCATGGAGCGCACATCGTCATCCACATCCAGCAGATGGACGCTGAACGGATCGTGCACATGGGCACGGAAGTGCCGCCGGCCGAGCCGCCATCCTCGTCCCTTGGATATTCCACGGGACATTGGGACGGCGATGAACTGGTGGTGAGCACATCCAATATCGATTGGCCCTACTACGCCGAGGTAGGCACGCCCCAGTCAACGCAAGCGCACTATGTCGAGCGGTTTTCGATCGCGGATGGCGGTGAAACGCTGAACTACTCGATCGCGATCACCGATCCGCTCACTTTCGCCGAGCCCTTCACGATCGAAGCAACCCGGGATTGGGCTCCCGGCGTGGAGATAGAACCTTACAACTGCGCCTACGAGTGGGAAGAGTCCGCGGACTGAATCGTGCCGCAATCAGATCGAACCCCGGCCGGCACGTCGTGCGCCGGCCGAGGTTATTGAAAGGAGTGCCTGAGCCCCCGATTCAGAACGAATAGTTCAGTCGCAGGCCGAGTTCCCGGGGCAGGCGCGGCCGGTAGCGGCAGTTGGCCTGCGACGCACCGCGGCCCGGAAGGCTGCGGTCTCGCCAGCCGCACTGTACGTCCAGGACCGAATCGTCGTCCGTCAAGTTGGCGCCGTAGAAAATGACGTCCCAGTTTTCGTTGGCGATGGTCAACTGCCCAGTGACCTGCGTTTGAGGCCCCAACTCCATGAGGTTGATGATGTCGCGATATTGCGGCCCCTGGTGGCGCAGGCCCAGGCGTGCCGTCCAACCCCAGCCGTTGCCGATTTCGCCGGAATAGGACCCGGACAGCGTACCGGAAACCTCGGATACCTCCTCGATATGATTCCCGGACACGTCAACGCAGTCGGCGATGACGCCGTGCTCCTCTACCGTGTAGTCGGGCTCAAGACCAAAATCACCGACGGACTCGGGATCGCAGTTTTCCGCGTATACGTTGTTCTGCAATGCCAGGCTGCCGCGGAAGGACCAGTTGTCGGTAGCCCGCCATGTCGCCTCGAACTCCAGGCCCGAGAGGTCGCCGTCGCCCCGGTTGGCCTGAGTGGCCGGGTCGAAGTCGTCATCTTCGCCGAAGCTCACGCCGTTGTACGAGAAACCGTCGGGCGCGTTGGGGTCGATATAGGCGTCGAGCCAGCCGGGGTCAAAGAGGTTCAGATCAAGACCGAGGCCCAGGATCATGTCCTGCCAGTCCATGGTGTAGGCGGTCGCGGCAAGCTGGAGCCGTCCATCGAGTGCATTGCCCTTGATACCCACTTCGAAGTTGGTCAGTTTCTCCTCGGTCGAGGAGACGAAGTCGTCGGCGTTAAAGGAGACGATGCCCGCCGCTTGTGCAGCATAGAAGGCGGCCTGGACGCCGGGGTCCGCAAGTTCCGGCGTACTGGTGGCCGGGTTGGTTCCGCTTGAATACTGAGCATAGACCGACCATTCGTCGTTGAGCGCGTGATTCAGCGCAAGACGCGGTTGGAACGAGTCCGTCACCTGCGTGATCACCGTGCCGCCGACCACCTCGATGGTGGTTCTGTCATCACGTTGCATGCGTCCCTCGAAAGAGAGCGTGGTGGTATCGGAGAAGTCGTAGGTGATGTTGCCGTAAACGCCCGTGGCGGTGGTCTCGTTGAACTGGCGGCGGTCCGGTTCGAACGGCTCGCAGTCGTTGATCTTGCATTCCAGGTCCAATTCCGGATATTCGAGGGCGGCAATCTGAAGAAACGTATCGTCCTTGTGGGTGAAATCGAATACCGAGACGCCGGCCAGCCAGCGCAGCGGCGCGTCGCCCGGCGAAACCCAGCGGATGTCGAAGTAAGTCTCATCCCTGTTCCTGGGGCTGCCCATGTTATTGGAAGTCCCCCGGTTGACGGCGCCCCGCTGGATTCGCGGCGGCACGTCGGTCATGTCGCCGTCGTGCCAGCGCAAGGCCTCTTCCTCGTGGTAGGAGGCAATGAGCTGAACAAAACTGCCGTCGTCCATGGAAAAGTTGAATTCCCCTTGAATCCGCGAACGTTCGGCTCGGGCCGTGGGATCGATCACGCTGACCGACTGGGCAATGTAGAAGTCTTGCGTTCCCGGCTCGAAATATGTCGTCAGGTCATGGTTGCGTCGCGGCTGCAAGCCGTCTATCTGGCAATTGAACTCGCCTGCGAAGTAGGGTACCCGATTGGCAAGAACGTGATTGAGGCAGGCTTCGCGAGCATCCGCCGGCAGGAGCACTTCGTTGGAGGGTCCATCGTTGTGCGATAACTGCGAAGCGGTGATTTCCATGTCGAAGCGGTCGTTCGGGGTGTACTTGAGTTTCCCCGCGAAGTAATCGGTAGCCGTACTGCCCGTCTGTACACCATCGGTTGCGATCCACTCCTCCGGACCATCGAACTCCTCGGAGACGACGTCCAGGGTATAGCCCAGCGTGTCCGAAATCGGGCCATCGAGAGCGAGGCCCAGAATGGTGCGGTTCTGGTTCGAGAAGGTGGTCTTGATTGTCGTGTTCTGTTCCTCGCCGGGATCGCGGGTGACGAAGTTGATCGCCCCGGAGAAGGTCGCGCGGCCGAAGGCCGAGCTTTGCGGGCCACGCAGCACCTCGATTCGCTCGAGGTCGCCGAACCGGTAGGGCGCTGCATTTCCGAGAATGGGCGCACCGTCAATGAAAACGCTCATTTTCTGATTGAGGACGTTTTGGGCTGTCTGCTGCACGCCGCGAATCGTGGGGCTGGTGCCAAGCCGGTCGCGCCGCTCCTCGTACTCCACACCCGGCGTCTCCGCGTAGAGGTCGAAGTGATCCAGGACGGTTGCTTCCTGGATGAAATCGTCGGTCAGCACCGAAATGGCAACCGGGACATCCTGGAGACTCTCTTCACGCCGCCGGGCGGTGACGAGGACTTCCTCCAGCAAGGCGTCTGCGCCCGCTTCCTGCGCTTGCGTGGTCGGCACGGCAAGCAGTGAAAGCGTTGCAGCCGCTCCACAGGCGGCCATTCTGGTCATTACGAATCGCTGAAAAAGTTTGTCCACACGCATGACTTCACCCTTGTCCCTTTCGCAAATGACTAACACTCGATCCAGAAAGTTGCTGTATCAAAGACGGTACAAACACCCTAACAGGGTAGCTTTCTCGCGTCATGAAGGATACAAGAACACATATCAAGAACTTCGGTTGCAATGCATTCTGCTTATGGTGGCGGTTTTTGCCTTCGTCGTCTTGTCGTGCGCGGCAGAATCGCCCTTTCGTAGCGGCGGAACAACGCGCTTGTACCGCCTCATCGTAATCCCGGGCAATGAAAAACCCCGCCCGGCTGATGCACCGGACGGGGTCGTTTCCTGATGGATCGGAGTTTGGCTCAGAACGAATAATTCAACCGAAGCCCCAATTCCCGCGGGATACGCGGACGATAACGCCAGCTCCAGGTTCGCCCGACCCTGTTGTCCCTGTAGTCATCGAGATCCAGCGGCGTGGTCTCATTGGTGAGGTTATTGCCGAACAGGATGATGTCCAGGTTGTTGTTACCGAAGGTGATCTGACCCGTAACCGTCGTTGCAGCGGGTAGCTGAACCCAGTTGATGACGTCATAGTATTTCGGGCCCTGGTGGCGAACGCCAAGACGTCCGGTCCACTCCCAAGCGCCGCCGAGCGACCCGGCGTAGGCGGCGGAAAACGTGCTGGAGGTCTCCGAATTTCGCTCGATCTCATTGCCGGCCACTTCGTAACAGTCAGCTCCCCTGACCGTGGCCGTCGCGTCGAACCCCCAGTCTTCGACCGGCTGGACGTCGCAGTTCTCGGCGTATTTGTTGTCCTGCAGCGCCAGCGTTCCCCGCAGGGACCAGTTGTCGGTTGCCCGCCAGATTGCCTCGACCTCGATACCCTTCAGGTCGCCGCTGCCCTGATTGACCCGCACGCCGGTGACGTGGACGTCTTCGTCGGAATAGATGACGCCATTGGACCAGGAGCCGTCGTTCCAGCAGTTGGAGATGCCCGCGCAACTATAACTCCCGTCGGGCAGCTCAACTGCGGGGTTACCCAACCAGTCGAACGTGTGGCTCAATAACATGTCGGCCCAGTCAAGGACATAAAAGGAGGCCGCAAGCTGGAGCCGGCCGTCGAGCGAGTTGCCCTTGATCCCGAACTCGAGGTTGGTCAGTGTCTCTTCATCCGACGAGGCGAAGGTGGCGGCAGTGTAAGTGATGACACCCGCGTCAAAAGCCGCCTGACTGCTCGCCTGAATCACCGGATTGATCATCTCCGGCGTGGTCGTGGCGGGGCTCGTTCCCTGGGCAAGCTGGCCGTACAGCGACCAGTCATCGTTCAGGGCATGAGTGATGGCCATACGTGGTTGAAAGGAATCCGTGACCTGGGTGACGTTCAGACCGCTGACCGTGTCCAGGGTGAATTGTTCGTCACGCTGAACGCGTCCCTCGAAGGAGAGCGTCGTCCGGTCGCTGAGATCGTAGCTGATATTGCCGTATACACCCAACGCGTCGGTAGTGAGATTCTGCCGCCGGTCCGGCTGGAATTCCATGCAGTCGTTTACAAGACACTGCAGCCCCAGTTCCGGAAACTCGACTCCGGTAAATTGGTTGATAGCCGCGTCATTGAAGGCAAACTCGAACCTGGAGACGCCCACCAACCATCGTAGCCGGGAGTCCTCGGGTGAGAGCCAGCGAACGTCAATGTAACGCTCGTAGTCGGTTTTGCGGCGGTTGCCCATATTTGCCGTGAGCATGGAACTGAACGTGCCCCTGCTGGTGATCGTGGGGGTATCGCTCATATCCGAGTCGATCCAACGTCTCGTGTTATCGAAGCCGGATGTCAGGATTGCCTGAAGCAGGCTGCCATTATCGAAGCTGAAGTTGAATTCGCCGGTAAATCTCTGCCGATCCTGGATTGCGCCCGGGCGCAGTATGCTCTCCGACCACGCCAGATTGTAGGCATCGGTACCTTCGACATACTCCCCGCGCAGATCGTGGTTCCGGGGGTTGGGCCCCTCGGTCAACTCGCAATTCCACACGCCACGGACATAGTGTCGCCCGTTGGGCAGTTCAGTGTTCATGCAATCGTCGATCGTGTCCGAATCTATCAGGTATTCACTACCGGGCCCGTCGTCCGCCAATATTTGGGAAGCTGTCAGCTCCATATCGAAAAAGTCATTGGGCGTGTACTTCAGCTTGCCGGAATAGTATTCAGTATTTGTGCTTCCCGAGCGGTAGCCGTCGGTGGTGATCCACTCATCCGGCGCACCCCAGTCCTCCTGGACGACGTCGAGCGTGAATCCCAATGTCTCGGTGATCGGGCCATCCAGCGCCACGCCGAGGATGGTGCGGTTCTGGTTCGAGGCCGTGGCCTTCACGGTTGCGGCGAATTCATCGCCGGGATCCCGGGTCACGTAGTTGACGGCGCCCGCGAATGTCGCACGTCCGAACGCGGCACTCTGAGGGCCGCGCAGAACTTCGACCCGCTCAATATCGATGAACTGCATCGAGGCATTGGTACCGAAGAGCGGCCCCCCGTTGATGAAGATGGACACCTTCTGATTGGCCGGACCCTGAGAACCGGGGTTGATGCCGCGAATGGTCGTTCTGGACCCCAGCCGTTCCCGGGTTTGTTCGAAGTCGACACCGGGCGTTTCGGCGTAAAGGTCGTAGGGATCCAGAATATTCGCCTCCTCGACGAAATCGACGTCCATCACGGTGATGGCGACCGGCACGTCCCGGAGGCTTTCCTCACGCCGCCGGGCCGTGACGAGGATTTCCTCGATGAGGCTTTCGTCGGTCAGTTGGGCCTGCGCGGGCGCGGGCGCGACAAGTGCAGGCGCGATGATCGCTGCCGTGGTGAGTGCGAAAACAAGCCGCGTCACACGCGGCGCACGAGGTCGGTTTCCAGACATGATAATTTCCTCAATCGCTGCGGTCATTCGTTAGAGTTATGATGCGAATGCCATTGGCCGATCCGTGGCGGAAACGCAACAACAGCATGAATCCGATTTAATAATAGCGTATATGCAGGGTTTGAGTAAGTTGCTGTCATCCAAAGGCATAAGGCCATGCGTTTTACTTATGCGGTGACACCGCCGCGAGATACTCTGCTATCGTCGTTTGGATGAGTTCCGTTTGCCGGGCGCGAGTTTTGACACAAGAGGGTGGGAATGCAAAACAGGATACTCCCCATTGGAATGTGTCTTGCCGTCGGACTGTTCGGATGTTCACGGCAGGCCCCTGATCCGGCTGGCGAACCGACTGCTTCGTCACCAGACGTCGACACGCGTCCAAATATCCTCTTCGTGGTCGTCGACGACCTCGGATACACGGACATGGGTTCTTACGGCGGCGAAATCCCGACGCCCAACCTCGATAGACTCGCGTTCGACGGCGTGCGCTTTACCAATCTCCATGCTGCGGCCAATTGCCAGGCGACACGCATCATGTTCATGGCCAGTACCAGCATCGCCAATGGCGAGGAAGAACTTCCCGAGAGCACGCCCAGGCCGGACGGTGTGCGCAGCAGCGTATTGAGCCGGGACTGGGCGAGCATGGCGGCATTGTTGGGGGAGGCCGGTTACTCGACCTACATGGCGGGCAAATGGGACCTGGGTCCAGTGGAGGGATATCTTCCTCCGGGCCGCGGGTTCGACCGAAGCTTTGCGCTGATGGGCGCGTCGGGGAGCCACTTTGCGGACTATTTTCGAGGCGCCCCCTTTGCGGCGGACGGGGAAGTGATCGAAGCGGAGGATTTGCCGGCGGACTTCTACTCGACGGAATACTTTACAGACTGGATTCTGGAATACCTGGACGCGCATGAAGCCGGCAGGCCCTGGTTTGCGTATCTGCCCTTCTCGGCGGTCCACTGGCCGTTGCAACTGCCCGATGAATGGCTGGACCGTCATGCAGGCCGCTACGATATGGGCTACGACGAATTGCGTCTGGCCCGCGTAGCCCGGGCCGAGGAACTCGGCGTGGTGCCCGAAGGCGCGTCGCTCGATGCGTACCAGCCGGGCGCGGAGCCCTGGGCGGATCTGAGTCCGGAAGAACAACGCAAGTACGCACGGGCGCAGGAAATTTACGCCGGCATGCTCGAGTACGTGGACATGAGCGTCGGACGCCTCGTGGACTACCTGGAAGAGACTGGCCAACTGGACAACACCGTCATCATGGTCATGTCGGACCACGGGGGATCCTCAAGCGAAGCGGGCGTTTACCCGGGCCGGCCTCCGGCGGCGCCCGACAGACGGGTCACCGACGCGTTCGACAATCGCCTGGAGAACTTCGGACGTGTTGGATCCTTTATCGACCATGGCAGGGGATTTGCCGAGGCTGCCACCGCACCGCTCAAGGAATTCAAGGCAAGCCTCAGCGAGGGTGGGCTGCGTGCCGCCTCGTTGATTTACTATCCGTCAGCCATTCCCGCCGGCGGCATCAGCGGCGAATTCCTGACGGTCATGGATATTCTCCCGACGTTCCTGGAGGCTGCGGGAACCGAGCATCCAGGGGCCGGCGAGTTTCAGGGCCGGCAAATCAACGACATCCTCGGCCGCTCATTCTGGTCGCACGTGACCGGGCAGGCGGTGTCGGTGCATCCGCCGGACTACGTCGTCGGCTGGATACGCCAGGACGCGGGCGCCCTGATTCGCGGCGGCTACAAGGTGGTCAACGATGTCCCCGGAGGGGGGCAGAGCGGCGGCATGGGAGCCACGCCGTGGCGACTCTACGACATTGCAAGCGACCCGGGTGAAACCACCGATTTGGCCGCTGAACTGCCCGAACTGACCGCCGAACTGGTCGCGGAGTGGGCGACCAACTGGCGATAGCGTTCCGCGTGGATCGATTAAACTATCAGTCATGAAAGCAGACATGCAATCCGTCTTGAATCCTGTCGCGGGACTGTATCGACGCAAGGCTTGGTCTCTTGTCGGGAGCCGGTCCCTGGCCGGGTGCCTGGCGACGGTGCTGCTCACCGTTTTCAGCTTTCCAGCGGCCGCTCAGGTCGATATCGCCAACATGTGGCGGCCGCTGCCCCACAACCAGGACGGCAGCGGAATGATCGGGGACGCAGCAGGCGTTCCCATCAGCCAGGATGGAAGCTGGCGGGCCCAGAGCTGGTCCGCCGAGGAGTACGACGTGGCGGAGTGGGTCTGCCGGCCCCACGCGTGGGACTACTCGCTGGAAGGGCCCCTCGCGCAGGTCCGTTTTGCAACGGAGTACGACCAGGCCACTCAGGACATCGCCGCCTACCGCGGACACATCTACATGCAGTGGCAGCAGCAGACGATCTGGATGGACGGACGGCCGCATCCGCCGAAGAATGCACCGCATACCTGGAGCGGCTTCACCACCGGTCGCTGGGACGGCGACGTGCTGGTGACGACCACGACTCACCTCAAGGAGGCCTATATCCGGCGCTGGGGACTGATGCGCAGCGACCAGACGACGGTGACCACGCGCTGGCGGCGATTCGGCGACTACCTCCAGGCGACAGTGATCATGTATGACCCGGTCTATCTCACGGCGCCCTACAGTCGCAGTTCGCTGATCTGGATCAAGGACCCGGGCCTGGGCATGGATCCCTATCCTTGCGAGGAGGCGACCGAAACAGCCGTGCCCAAGGGCTCCGTTGCGCATTTTCTGCCGGGTGAGAGCTACATGCCGGCGTACGATCCGGAACGGTCCGATCCCTTCGGGACACCGTACGAGACGAGACTGGGCGGGGCCGAAACGATGTATCCCGAGTACATTGACAGGATGGCCACCATGGAGACTTCGTCGGCACCGCCTGACCCGGCCGATGTGCGGACGGGAAATTGACATGTCAGCCAGTTCGGCTCGCAAGCTTCTCATTGGTTTCAGCCTGGCTGGACTGCTCGCCCCGGCGGTCCAGGGACAGGTCTGGGCACCGCCGCTGCGAGGCCCGGCGGAGGGGGAGATTCAGGTCCTGCATGTCAAGGGCAGCGTGCACATGCTGGTCGGCTCCGGCGGAAACATCGCTGTGCAGGTCGGCGACCAGGGAACCCTGCTGGTCGATACGGGAAGCGGGGCCATGACCGATGAGGCGCTGGCGGCAATCGAATCCATCACGCCCGAGCCGATCCGTTACATCGTCAATACGAGCCATGCCCGGGACTACACCGGGGGTAACGCGGCGATCGCGACCGCTGGCGGGCAAGTCCTGACGTTCCGCGGTGCGGGGAGTTCATCGGTACAAGGGCAATTTGGCGCAGACAGGTCCTCGATCATCTCCTTCTACAGCGTCTTTCACCGAATGGCGGCACCACCCGGCGAAACGGAGCCGCGGGAGGAAGCCGCCTGGCCGAACAACACGTTCTCGATTCCACTGAAAAGGCTGTATTTCAATGATGAGCCGGTGATGATCATGCACCGGCCTTCCACGACAGACGGGAACGTGGTGGTGCTGTTCCGCAAGTCCGACGTGGTGGCGGCGGGCGCTCTTTTGAACCTGGAAACTTTTCCTGTTATCGATGTCGACGCCGGTGGGAGCATCCAGGCGGTCGTTGACGGCCTGAACGGATTGATCGACCTGGCCGTACCCAGTGGTCGATCGGAAGGCGGAACCATGATCATCCCGGGTCGTGGCCGGATCGCGGACTTTGCCGAAGCCGCTCAGCAGCGCGACATGATGACCGTCATCCGCGACCGGGTTCAGGACATGATCGGCAAGGGAATGACCCTGGAAGAGGTCATCGAGGCCGGACCAACCCGCGGCTACGACGCGCGTTATGGTCGCGACACCGGTCCATGGACGACCGGGATGTTTGTAGACGCCGTTTACAGGAGCCTGAGCGAATAAGCGCTCCAGGGGGATTTTCGATGAAGAGACTCTTTCCATTGAGACTGACGCTGTTTGTCGGGGGCGCGCTGTTTCTGGCGGTTTCCGGGCGTGTCGTTGCGCATCATTCGTTCGCTGCAACCTATCAGGCGGATGACCGGATCGAGATCGAGGGCACCGTCAAGGAACTCGTCTGGCGAAACCCCCATTCCTTCCTGAGGATCGATGTCGCGGAAGATGACGGGTCTGTCCGGACGTGGTCGCTGGAATGGACGTCGGCGAATCGGCTGGCCGGGACCAACCTGACCCAGACGACGCTCCGTCCGCTGGATGTGGTTATTGCAACCGGAAGCCCGGCTCGCAATCCCGAGTCGCCCCGCATGTTGCTGCGGCAACTGAAGCGGCCCAGCGACGGTTGGGAGTGGATCGGTGATATCGACTAGGAGCCCATGGCGCAAGTCCCGGCGTCTCGCGCTCGTGATGGCGGGTGTGCTGACGGGCATGTCGGGATTGGGCGGGGCGCCCGCCCTGGCACAGGACGGTGTGCGACCCACCGGCAGGGCCGCGATGCCCCCGGACCAGGACCCGACAGGCTATTGGGTCTCCGTGGTCACGCAGCACTGGCACTATCGAATGCGAATGCCGCCCAGGGGCGACGCCGCCAAGATTCCCATGAGCGCGGAGGGCCGGCGAGTCTTCGACGCCTGGGACCCGCTCGCCGATGAGGCCAACGGCGAGGCGTGCCGGGCCTATGGCGCGGGCAATATCATGCGCATTCCAGGGCGCCTGCACATCCATTGGGCGGACGACAATACGCTGCAGATCGATACGGACTCGGGGACTCAAACCCGGCTTCTGCAGTTTGCTCCGGGCATCCCCGCAGAGCAGGTTGAGCCGTCCTGGCAGGGACGATCCGTCGCGGGTTGGGCCGGGCGCGAGGGTGCGCCGGAGGGCGACCGTTATGCGGATCAGAACGATCCCAACGCGCCCCGCTACCTGACCGCGGTGACGACGCGGCTGCGCCCCGGTTACCTGCTGAAGAACGGCGTGCCGTATAGCGCCAGCACCAGGCTCGAAGAGTACTTCCATACATTTACGGAACCGAACGGCGACACCTGGCTGGTGGTCAATACGATCATCACGGACCCGGAATACCTGTCCCTGCCTCACGTCACCAGCAATCAATTCAAGAAACTCCCGGACGACTCGGGCTGGGACCCGACGCCCTGCAGGGTGGATCATCCGCGTTAGCGCGGGGGACCCAGACGAGACGCCGGTTGAGCTAAGGAGACCAAACCATGATTCGTTCAAGCATTCTTGCCGTGACTTTCCTGTTCGCCGGTGCTGCCTCGGCGCACCATGCGTTCAGCGCCTTCTACGACACGGACAATGTCGGGGAAATAACGGGCGAGGTCATCGAGACGTTCTGGATCAATCCGCACGCGGGCTTCAGGATTCGCACGGACGACGGAGAGGTCTGGAACATCGAGACTGCGCCGGTGAATCGGCTGCAACGCCTCGGGCTCGACGAGTCGGTCAGCGTGGGCGACCGCGTTGGATTTGTCGGTGCGTTTTCGCGCCTCGGACGAAACGAGGTGCTTGCAACCAACATGATCATGCCCGGCGGCGAAGAAGTTCTCCTCGACCCGGGATTTGCAGGGCGTCTGGGGTTGAGGGACAGGGCTACCGGAACGGGTGGCGGTGGGTTCTCGGTTACCGCAGGCATCAGCGGCGATGCACCTGACGGCATCTTCCGCGTCTGGAGCCGGGCGCGCAGTCCGGAAGACCGCGACCCCGAGCGTACGCTGACCGAGGCGGCGCTGGCTGCCGTGGAAGCGTGGGACCCGGTGACCGACGACCCCGCATTGCGCTGCGAAGCACCGGGTATGCCGGTGGCAATGGATACGCCGTTCCCCATTGCGTTGGAGGAAGGCGACGGGCAGATCCTGATGCGTATCGAGCAGTGGGATGGGCTGCGAACGATTCACATGGGACCCGGGGCGGCGGAGGAAGACTCGGAAGATTCGCTCATGGGCCATTCGGTGGGACGCTGGGAAGGGCAGACCCTGGTGGTCGAAACGACGGGCATAAGCTGGCCGTACGTGGACGAGTTCGGTACCCCGAAAAGCGACGAGTACGCGCTGGTCGAGCGTCTTACCTTCAGCGAGGACAACACCGCGATGACATGGGAGGCGACCGCGACGGATCCGGCAACCTACGTCGGACCGGCCTTTCTGGGCAGCATCAGTTACGCCTGGGTGCCCTTAGAAGAGATCAAGCCGTATAACTGCACCATCGCCGCGGAAGCACCTTAGTCGTAACCAGGAATCACAGGGAATCAATCGATGGTTGACCAGAATACATCTCTGGAGGAGATTCTTGGCACGCGGCAGCCCGGGATCAGGCTGTATGGCATCTTCATGAAGCCCACCGGGAGGATGCTTCAGATGCGCGGCACTCCGGAACTGGATGAAGCGCGCCGGCAGGCGTTCGTCTATCTCTGGCAGTTAGAGGAACGGAACAAGCTGCTATTGGCTGGCCCGTTCGAGGAAGGAACGCCCCGGCAGGAAGGCATGATGCTGCTGAATGTGGGCAGTATCGAAGAGGCGCAGGCCATCGCAGCCGATGAACCCATGCACAAGGCCGGCTGGCGCACCAACACCGTCAGGTCATTCGCGCTCAACGAGGGATTGCTGGTCGACGCCGTGCGGGAATTGACCGGCTCATCGGATTAGTAACCCATGGCGACCCCGATAGAAACCATCCGCGCCGCAACCGGCGCCGACACCGAAGCATTCCGACTGCGGCACTTCATCGCCGAACTCGAGCAGGTGGGCGAGCTTGAAACCTGTTCCGAGGCGCTCCAGCCCGCGGCCATCGCCGAACGCATGGAGGGCAACCGCAAGGCGGTTCGGTTTACTCAGGTCGGCGCCGAGAAGGCCGAAGTTGTCGGCAACGTCATGGGGTCAAGATCCCGCATTGCCATTGCTTTCGGTGTCGGTTTGGAAGACCTGCTGGACGAGATCCGGTCGCGATTGAAGGCGTCTCAGCCGCTCGTGGAAGTTTCCGCCGCCGATGCGCCGGTTCAGGAAGAGGTCCTGACCGGCGAGGCGGCCGATCTGACGCAACTGCCGGTGCCGTTTCAGCACGGCCTCGACGGGGCGCCCTACCTGTCATCGCCCATCGATGTCGTCGTCGATCCCGCCACCGGACTGTACAACGTAGGCTGCCGGCGGCTGATGCTGCGCGGCCTGCGCAGTTGCGGTGTCGACCTGAATGCGCCCAGCGATCTGAAGGCGATTTACGAGGACGCGGTACAGGCAGGCCGCCCGTTACCGGTGAGCTTCGTACTTGGCGCGCATCCCATCGATCACTTCACCGGTGCGATGCGCGCGCCGGGCGACGAACTGGAGCTGATGGCGACACTGCGCGGCGCGCCCATGCCGGTTGTGAAGTGCGTGACCAACGATCTGCTCGTGCCCGCCGATGCGGAATGCGTTCTGGAGGGCTACCTGAGCCCGGAGGGGCATGTGGAGGATGAGGGCCCGTACGGCGAGTTCCTCGGCTATTACGGAGGCGTCAAGCGAAATCCGGTCTTTCATCTCACGGCGATCACGCGGCGCAAGGATGCCCTTTTTCAAACCACATCCATCGCCGGCCGTCACATGAGTTGCACGGATACGGCCCAACTCGTGGCATTGAAGGCTGAACTGGGCCTGTGGGGTGCGCTGGCGACAGCCGTGCGTGATCCGGTTGCCGTCTACGCGACGACATCCAGCGGCGGATGTTTCCACGCGCGGGTCGCCCTCAAACAGCGTTCTCCCGGGGATGCACGCAATGCCATCGCCGCCGTATTGGGCAGTTTCATGAACGTCAAGCACGTCTTCGTCGTCGACGAGGACATCGACATCTTCGATGATGCGCAGATGGACTGGGCGCTGGCGTCCCGCTTCCAGGCGGACCGGGACCTGGTGGTGCTCGAGGGCATGCGCCTGCCCCCCGTCGATCCCTCCATGGGGAACGCAAGGGTCAGCGCAAAGGCCGGTTTCGACCTGACGATTCCCTTTGCCGAGCGCGGTGACAGCGAATGGGCCGTGCCGGAGCCTCCTGATCTGACTCCCTCCGAGACGCACTTCGAGTCGGTCGAGGCGGCGCTGCGCGATGGGCCCAGGCAGTTCGGGGAATTGATGCAGTGCCTGGGATCCGCTGACGGTCGGGAAATCGTCGTTGAACTCGAAACGTTGCGCGAAAGAGGTCTCCTTGCCCGCCGTCGCCCGGACGGCCGGTATTATCTAAAGTAACTTTATAGTTAATCCGTCTAATTAACTGATAAGTAGAAATTTATGCGCGAACATTCAAGCTCGCGGATGATCGGTCGGTCGCTCCCTCGGCGTGAGGACGGGCGCTTGCTGACCGGCCAGGGGCGATTCAGCGACGATCTCGACGTGGCAGGGCAGTGCTACGCGCAGTTTGTCCGTTCGCCCTACGCCCATGCCGCGATCAGAGGGGTCGACACCACCGATGCGCTGCAACTGCCGGGTGTCGTCGCGGTCCTCACCGGAGAAGACTGGGAGGCGGACGGCCACGGCAATATCTTCCACGTCGCCGATCCGGCGGACGGGTGCGACCCCAAGACCAAGACTTTCGCCGATCGCGGCGGGTTCGTATTCGACGATGGCCAGCCCGTGATCGCGACGGACAAGGCGCGTCACGTGGGCGAACCCGTGGCGATCGTCGTGGCTGAGTCGGTGAATGCCGCAAAGGACGCCGTTGATCTGGTCATGGTGGACTATGACGAACTGCCGGCGGCATCGACCATCGAGTCGGCAATGGCCGAAAATGCATGCTCCATATGGGATGGTGCGCCCGGCAACGTCTGTCTTGACACACTCATGTGGGACGAAGAATCCGAGGTCGAGTCCGCGTTTGCCAACGCGGCGCACGTGATCGAGCGGTCGTTCAATACCAATCGCATTGCAGGTTGCCAGATGGAGCCAAGGAGTGGGGTCGGCGACTACGATTCGGATACGGGCCGTTACAGCCTTTACGCGGGGAGCCAGGGGTCCATACGGCTCAAGAACGGTCTGATGCGCGTGTTCGGCGTATCGGCCGACAAGGTCAGGGTCGTTTCCGAGGACGTGGGCGGCGGGTTCGGTCCGCGCAACTTCCTCTATCCGGATTTTGCTCTGCTGACCTGGGCCGCCCGCCGCACGAGACGCCCGGTCAAGTGGACCTCGACTCGCGGCGAAGCCTTCCTGAGCGATACGCAGGGCCGCGACAATATCCTCAAGCTCGCGCTGGCGTTCGACGACCGGCACCGCCTGGCCGGGGTCAAGATGGATTTTCTGGCCAATATCGGCGCCGCGCCGGTTTCCTATGCGCCGGTTCAGAACGTCGCGCGGCTGTGTACCACCGTGTACCGCGCGCCCGTCGCCCGCGCCCGGGTTCGCGGCGTTCTGAGCAACACGGTCCCGACCGGTCCGTATCGCGGCGCGGGCCGGCCGGAGATGATCAACGCGTTCGAACGCCTGCTGGATACCTATGCCCGGGAACAGGGAATCGACCGCATCGAACTGCGGCGGCGCAACCTGATTCCGGTGGACGCCTTGCCTCACGACGGCAGGACCGGTCTCAGCGTCGACTCCGGCGAGTTTGAGAAGAACATGGATATGGTCATGGAACTGGCGGACTGGAAGGGATTCGATCAGCGCCGTGCGCGGTCGGAGTCCGCGGGACGCCTGCGAGGCATCGGGCTCGCCAATTTCATGGAGATACCGGTCGGATTCCCCCACGAAACCGCGGACCTGGCGGTAACCGGCGATGGCCGAGTGCAGCTGACCGTTGGGACCCAGTCCATGGGCATGGGTCACGAAACGGTTTTCGCGCAGGTTCTGGCGGACCGGTTGGGCGTGCCGCCGGACTGCTTCGATCTCCTGACCGGGGACACCGACCTGACCGGGTTGGGCGGCGGAGCGCACTCGGACCGCTCAATGCGGCTGGTGGGGACGCTCATGGTCGGCGCCGCGGCGTCGCTCGTAGGCAGGGCCACGGTGCTTGCCTCCCGGGTTCTCGGGGTCCCGGAAGCGGACGTATCGTTTGTGGACGGCAACCTTGTCGGGGGGCAATCAGGGAACGTAAGCCTGTTCGAACTCGCGGCACTGCTTGAGTCCGGAGACGTCCCCGGACATGAGCCTGCAAAGCTGGCCGTCACGGAGGTCATTCACGATCGCTTGCCCGCGTTCCCGAACGGCTGCGCCACCTCGGAAGTGGAGGTGGACCCGGAAACCGGCGAGGTCGAGTTGGTGCGTCACGCGCTCATCCACGACGCGGGGCTGGAAATCAACCCGATGATCGTGGAAGGGCAGGGACACGGCGGTATCGCACAGGGCATCGGCCAGGCCATTTGCGAGGACTTCGTCTACGAAGAGTCCGGCGCGCAGATTCTCTCGGGAAGCTTCATGGACTACTGCCTGCCTCGGGCCGACGATCTGCCCAGTTTCGATCTCGGCTCCAACCCCACCGCGGCTGCCAGCAACCCGCTGGGCGTGAAAGGCGGAGGGGAGGGCGGCACCACGCCGGCGCTGGGCGCCTTCTTCAACGCCCTGCATGACGCGCTCCATCCCCTGGGCATTCAGGAAATCCCCATGCCCGCCACGTCGAATCGGGTTTGGGAACTGATTACGCGGTCGCGTGCCGGCAACCCCTGACAGGAGTCGGGCAATTCGCAGGTCTCCGTTGGACGCCTGTCACGGTTCGATGCGCGTCTGTCGCCACGGGCATCATTGATGCCTCTCCGAAGCCCGGACAAGCAGGGGGATCCTACTGGTTTCGCCTTTGATTACGGGGCGGTTTCCGCCTTGACGTGCGGCAACACGATCAACAGCATCAACAATAGCCCGATCACCTGCGGCACCGCGTAGATCCAGTAGACGCTGGCGGTTGCCAGACCCGTGGCGAACAACCATCCCGCGAAGGCGGGACTCAACGTGGAACCGATCCGGCCGATGCCGATGGCCCAGCCCACGCCGGTGGTGCGGACATGGGCCGGGTAGATGCGTGCGGCGGTGGCGAAGAGTCCCGCGATGCAGCCATAGACGAAGAAGCCGATCGCGGTGGCCAGCACGATGATCATGTTGAGCTGGGTTCCCGCGAATGACAGCAGGATGATGGCCAGCATGCAACTGAAGAAATACCACTTGATCATCCTCAGCAGGCCCAGTTGCGTGGAGAAATAGCCGAGCAGCATCATGCCCACGGCACCGCCGAGGCCGAAGAAGATGTTGACGGAGATGCCCTCCGAGAGCGCCAGTCCCGCATTGGTGATGATGGTGGGCAGCCAGTTCTGAAAGAAGAACAGGGTTCCGAACGCACAGAAGAAGCCGCCCCAGAGCGCGAATGTCGATGCCCGGGTCCCGGATGCAAAAACCTCCGCGAACCGGATTTTCTCTTCGGCCTGCGGTCTTTCGGGAAGAGCCTGTAGCGCGGGCCGGTCGATTCGGGTCAGGATTCGATTGGCGCGTTGAAGGGCGTTTTTCGGCTGTTTTGTGATGAGAAAGTCCACCGATTCCGGGAGGCCCACGTAAACGATCGGAATCATGATCGCCGATGCTGTGCCGGCAACCACGAAGATGGATCGCCAGCCGTACGTGCCGACGATGCCGAAGGCAACCAGTCCCGCGATGATGGCCCCGGCCGTGAAGCCGAAGTGCATGAAGCTCAGTGCGAAGTTGCGCCGCTCTTCCGACGAATATTCGGCGACCAGGGTGTTGAGGCTGGCGAGGATCGCCCCGATGCCCAGTCCGGTGACGAATCGGGCGGCAATCACGAGATTGAGCGACGGCGCCACGGCCGTGAGAAACAGACCAACGGTGATCAGCACAAGAAACGCCAGCACGGTGTTGCGCCGGCCGTAGACATCCGCCAGCGGCGCCAGCAGAAAGGAGGCCACGGTCATGCCGGCAACGCCGGAGCTGAAAAGCAATCCGAGTTGCTCCGGCGACACGCCCCACTCGGTGCGTATGACCGGAGCGGCGACGGCGATGACGAACAGGTCGAATCCGTCCAGCGTATTCAGTATCCAGCAGATGATGACGACGCGGATCTGAAGCGGCGCCATTTTCTGTTGACCCAGGGCGTAGCTGACGCCGGTACTAGTAGAACTCATTCGATAGGCTCCGTATTCAATGGACGTCGTGTACGCAATAGGGTTCGCGCCTTGCACCGAACCGCGTGGCAATCGCTGAAACGACAGAACAGGCTTGACTCGACACTAGAGCGAGAAAACCCGTTCCGCGTTTTCCTGGTAGATCATTCTGCGGTCCGCGTCGGAAATCGGCGCGTTGTCCAGCCAGCGGGTTCCCTGTTCCAGGGACGCAAACGGTGAATCCACCGCGAACATGATTCGTTCGGCGCCCAGCACGTCGAGGCACAGGGTGAGCGTCGGGTCCCAGAACATGGCGCTGGTGGTGATGTGAATGTTGTTCCTGAAGTACTCGCTGGGGCTGCGTTGCAGTTCCGGCATTCCGGTGCGCGCGGAGACCTCATCCAGCCGGCTGAGCCAGAAGGGGATGCCTTCGCCCATATGACCGAGCACGATCTGCAGCCTTGGGAATTGGTCGAATACGCCGCCCATGATAAGGCGCACGACGTGCAGCGAGGTTTCCGCGGCGAATCCCCACAGGGCCCGGTCCATCAGGTAGTCGGTGAAAGCGTCGTACATCTGCACCGGCGGGGTTCGCGGGTGCAGGTAGATTGGCGTGTTCAACGCTTGCGCAGCTTCCAGGATCGGCCAGAACTTCCGGTCGTCCAGGTGCTCGCCATTGGTGTGTGAGTTGATCAGCAGGCCGTTCAGGCCGAGGCTTGCAACCGCTCGTTCCAACTCCTGGGCGCCGGCCTGGGGATCCTGCGGCGCCACGAGGGCCAGCCCCGCGAACCGGTCGGGATGACGACCGATCGCCTCCGCCAGGTGGTCGTTGACAAGCCGCGCCAACTCGTTGCCCTGTGCGGGGTCGAAAGGCTGCACGCCGGGCGACCAGTGCGAAAGCACCTGCAGATCCACGTTCGCGGCGTCCATCGCCGCGATCCGGGCCTCTCCGAGATCGGTCAGGGCGCTAATCGTGTCGGTGACCACGTAGGGCGGGGCGTTGAGGCCGGGTTCCCGGTCAGGTTCGTTCTCCACCAGCGTGCGCAGGGCGTCCAGTACTTCCGGTACGGCGAAGGTCTCTTCGACTGCGATTCGCCTGAGAGCGGCCGATTCCGCATCCTGAGCCCGGGCGGTACTGGCAACGGCATAGGCCGATGAAGCCGCCATCGCCTGTTTCAAAAAGGTTCGTCTGTCCATGCAAGGAGCCCCGGTCGATCCGCGGTTTTCACCAACGAGAAAAAATTGTTATCAGTGTGCAAACAAAATCTATCAGGAACGCGCCCGGCACACGGTCCGGGCGCGCTACTGACCATATACAATAGCGGACGATGAGATCAATTTTCCAAGAATCCGGAAGATCGCGGCGGACGTTTCGCGTCGCATCGCGCCCGGCACGACGCCCGGCCGGCACCCTGTCCCTGCTGGTCATGGCCGCGGGAATGGCGGGTTCTAATGCGGCTGTCGCCCACCACTCCTTCGCGCAGCGGATGGCGGGTGAACTGCAATCCATCGAGATTCATGAAGGTACGATCGAGCTGTACAAGATGCTCAATCCCCACAGCGCGCTGATCGTGCGGGTGGACGGTGACGGCACTTCGGGCGAGGACACGGCCGGTGACGGCACTTCGGGTGAGGACGCGGCCGGCGAGGACTGGCTGATCGAGCTCAGCTCGGCTTCGACCCTCGGGCGCGAGGGTTGGACGGACGATTTTCTCAGCGCCGGCGACAGGGTGAGCATAGCGATACTCGCATCCCGTACGCCGAACCGCGGCCGCCTCCGGGCACTGCTGGTGCATGCTGACGCCGCCGCAGGGGCTTCCCGGCTGATCGTTGCCTACGGAATCCGCGGGGATACCCCGATCATGCGGCGGCTCCGCGAGCGCCTGCCCACGTGTGCCGGCATCGAGGCTCGCCTTGAGCGGGGCGAATGCTTCATGGTGGAACCTGCCGCGTTGCGTGCGCTGGAGGAAGAGTTCCCGGGCGAGATGGGATACATCCTGCCATGAGACCGGGGCCGGCAGCCCATGGCAAAAGTCCCGCGCCGCACCGAGACAGGCGCAACGCAGTTCGGCGCTTGCGGTGGCTGTCGGTGCTGCTTGGCTGCATGTGGGGCGCCGGGGCCAGCGCCCAGGCGCTGGATATCTACGGTCGATACGTCGGCGAGCTGGGCATCGCCGAGCCCGCGGAGTATGTGCTGACCGAACAGGGCCAGCTTGCCTTCGACAACTACGATCCTGACTACGGCGACCCCCGCCAGTGGGACGATTGCGAACCCGAAGGGATTCCGGCAATCCTGCTCACCCTTGGTGTGGCTACCGTGGATTTCGTGCAGATGGACGGGACAGTCGAGATGCGCTACGAGCGCGACGACGCCGTTCGCGTCATCCATATGGACGGCGCCGAACCGCCGCCGGATCAGCCCCATACCGTGCTTGGCTACTCCCGGGGACGTTGGGACGGCGATGTATTCGTCATCGAGACCTCGCGCCTGGCGGCGGGCGTCGTCATTGCGCAAACGAGCTATCCCATGAGCGAGAACGCGTTCGTGGTTGAGCGCTACTGGCGCGAACCGGGCGAGAACGACCTGCAGATGGAGGTGACGGTGGAGGACCCGGCGAACTACGCGCAGCCCGTGACGATCGGCCGTGAGTGGGTCTTCTCGCCCGACGCGCCGAAGCACCCGTGGGACTGCGTGAGCCTTGGTCCGCGGCACACGGACGATCTGGACATAGACGAGCTGAGGCGCAGGCTGGAGGCGCTGTAGACGAGCTGAGGCGCCGGCTGGAGGTGCGCTGGATGAATTGTGGCGCCGGCTGAAGGCGCTCTGGCCTTTGGCTTGTGCCTGTGACGGCAGACGAGTCTCACCCATCAATAGACGCGGCAACGGCCGCACGCGCAGGGGATAGCTAATGGACGTATCAGGCGAATACCGCTTGTCAGTGAGCCGGCAGGCCGTCTGGAACGCGCTGCTGGACCCTGATGTCCTTCAGCAGTGCATCCCGGGCTGCGAGGCGTTCGAGAAGCTGGCGGACGACTGCTACCAGGCGACCGTGAAGACCGCGATCGGCCCGGTAAAGGCAACGTTCAAGAGCGAATTGCGCATCGTCAATGCGGTTCCCCCGGAGAGTTATCGCCTGGAGGGCGAGGGCAAGGCCGGCGCCGTCGGGTTCGGCCGGGGCGCCGCGGACGTGACGTTGAGAGAGGAGAGCGGTGAAACCGTCCTGAGCTACTCCGCGGACTTTCAGGTCGGCGGCCGCCTTGCGCAGATCGGGTCCAGGCTCGTGGTCGGCGCGACCCGCAAGATCGCCGATCAATTCTTCGGCCGCCTCACCGGCGTCATCGACGAACACGCGGAAAAAGTCGAGCCGCCCAAGGGAGGCGTTCGAAAGGAGCTTGCCTGGGTAGCGGTAACGGTTATCGTGGTCGCTGCCCTAATCTGGTGGCTGACCGTCCGATAGGCTTACGCAGCTTTATTCCGGAAGCGCCGGATGTCCGTCCTGCGTTTACGGTTGAGTCTCGGCTTGGGAAGGCGATTCCCGGCGACCGACCAGGTAGGCTATGTCCTCGCGCGTGATTGCAACGTGAGTTTCCACACGAGCCATGCGCTCGCGGAGGTCCACAACGTCTTCACGCAGGCCGCCGATTTCCGTGCGCACGCTGCCGATTTCCGCGTGCATTTCGTTGCGCAGGCTGCCGATCTCCGCGCGCACGCCACCGATTTCCGTGTGCATTTCGTCGCGCAGGCTGCCGATCTCCGCGCGCACGCCACCGATTTCCGTGTGCATTTCGTCGCGCAGGCTGCCGATCTCGGCACGCACGCTGCCGATTTCCGTGCGCATTTCGTCGCGCAGGACGCCGATTTCCGCACGCACGCTGCCGATCTCCACGCGCACGCCACCGATTTCCGTGTGCATTTCGTTGCGCAGGCTGCCGATCTCCGCACGCACGCCACCGATTTCCGTGTGCATATCGTCGCGCAGGCCAGCGATTTCCGTGCGCACATCAGTAAACTCGGCCTGAATCATGGCATACGCGCTGATCTGACCGATCATCAGCGTCGCACCGACTGCCAGGATTCCTATCAGTTCCTTGCTTAGGGCAGGTTTCGATGCCGTTTGTGGTCCGGTGCTGCGTTTGGCCTTTTGCACTTCTGGGTCTGTTCTGCGTCGATTCGGGTCAGGTTTTTAGACTACAGCCTGTGATCCTTGTCCGCCACTACCGCAACATGCGCACTCGCACACTTATGGAGCTTGACATTCACCCGTCCATGTTGTGGCGATCGGGCCTTTCAACACACAGTCAGCCGCTACGGTTCAGCCGACAGCCTTTCGCGCGTATCGGCGATCATTTCGTCCAGCCAGTCGTGAAAATCGCCCGGGGCGACCCAGGGATGCGGGTCGCCGGGTCGCCGGTTGGCGAGTCGTGCGGCGCGTTCGAACAGGTTGTCGGCGGTTGAGGCGTGGATGTCGAAGTGGTTGATGATCTGCACTTCGATATCGGGAATCTGCTTGATTCTTTCAAGGTCCGCAAGAAACTCCGCGATGACGGCGGGATCTTCGGTCCGCAACGCGGGACCGCCGTGAAAATAGGCTTCGTGGCGCGTGCCGTTGTCGAAAACCGGCATGCGTATCGACGTGGTCCCGGGCGTATGGCCGGGCGTGATCTCGAAATGAAGGGTCGTGTCGCCCAAGGTCAATGAATCGCCTTCCTCGATGACAAAATCGCGGCGCGGCGCCTGCTCGCCCTGGTCGGCTTCGATCATCCGCCAGTCTTCCTCGGCGGCTCCGAACTGGGCGTCGGGGATGTGCTCGTCCTGGAGCGTCCGCGCGCCCATGTAGTGGTCCCAGTGGCCCTGCAGGATCAGCACGTACCGGACATCGGCGATGTCCAGGCCCATGGACGCCATGTTTTCGATCAGATAAGGCGTATAGGGTCCGCCGTAGAGCGTGTCGATCAGGATCAGCCCGTCGCTCGTGGTGATGACGTAACTCGCCACCTCTCCCGTGCCGGCGAAATACAGGTTGTCGAATACCTGGAACGGCTCCCGGGCCATCTCGCTCATGGGCGGCGGTGTGCGCTGGGCCTGGGCGATTCCCGAGCAACACAGGACGATCAATGACAGGGTCGAAATCAACGTTCTCATGACGGACTCCCCGAAAAGGTTCCTGACTGATTCTACAGCTTTGAATGCTCCCGCATGCGCTACGGCCAGGTCAGGGGCTTATTGACGACACCCGATATCGTGCAAAGGGTCGTTGTGTCCCATAAACCTGATATGAAACTCCCAAGCTTATGGGGCACTGGCAACAATACAATGTCTGCCGCGCCGCACAATGTCTGCCGCGCCGCCAGAACCTGCCGCGCTCTCAGGGGCGGTACTCGGCATTGCACTCAAACGGCCGCACTTGGGCATCAGGCCGCCACGTCCAGTACTTCTCGAGTGTGACCGGTTCGGTGAAGGTGGCCGGGTCGGTGACCGTGAGCACGTAGTCAAGACGCGAGCCGTCCGCACTCGGCGTGAACCGCTCCAGCAATTCGGCCGCCGGACTCTGTGGAATGCCGGACTGATCGAAATACGGCCAGCTCAGGCGATTCGTTCTCACGACCAGGGTGCTGTCCTCCCAGGTCCCCCGGGAGTAACCCTGCGGTGCCGGAGCCGGTTCGTCCGCGCCCGACACCGCCCCGGACACCGCGCCGGACTCCGCGCCCGACACCGCGCCGGACACCGCGCCCGACACCGCGCCGGACCCCGCGCCGGACACCGCGCCGGACTCCGCGCCCGACACCGCGCCGGACCCCGCGCCGGACACCGCGCCGGACCCCGCGCCGGACGCCTCGCTCTCCACACCGTACACTTCGCCCGATACCTCGCCCTCGCCCGACGCCTCGCTCGCCATATGGATCGTCCGGACAACATCGTACAGTTCGATGCGCAGCACGACCCGCTCGCCTTCGTCGATGAATTCCATGGGATAGGGCTGGCCCATGATGCGCGGCATGCCGACGGGTTCACAGGTCAGGTATGGGTTGTCCGCCGCCGGGTCCCAGGTGGCTCGTGCGGCTATCGCGGCTTCCGTCAACGGATATTCCGGAGAGGCGCCGGCCACATCCAGGAACAGCGGAAAGCTGGCCGGATTGGCCATGTTGGAACTCCACACGCGGAAGATGTCGTTGCCGATGCCGATGGACGAAGGGGTGCTTTCCCCGTCAGCGGCCATGGCGCCGGCCGCCCCCATGGGATCGTCCGACCAGCGGGCGGCCATGCCCGGCCACAGGATCAACTCGACCCCGTCCGGCAGCAGCATGTTCAGCGCGAAGACGCGGTTTTCCCGTTGCCGGCCGGGCCAGCCGGCGATCTGCACGCGGTCGCCGGCGTTCACCAGGCCTTCGGTCAGGCCCATCCGCCGCAGGATGCTGACGGAATTGCTCTCCACGTTCCAGGATTCCCCGTCCGTCGCCCGAACGATGAAATACACGTGGGGGTTGCGCCAGACGACTTCGGTGACCTCGCCCGACAATTCGATCACCGCATCCACGTCGAAGTAGACGCCCGCGGAGTGATGGCCGAGCGTTCCCGATGAACACAGCGCGACGGCCAGGCAACCAAGTATTCGTTTCATCGATCAGCCAGGGTAAGACTTGGGCATGCGCATTGGCGCACGAGCCAATGATGGCAGAGATCACACTTGATTGTCAGCCGCACATGGCCGCGCACATGGCCGCGCCGCTCCAGCCGAGGTGTCAATGGACGCGTCGCGGGTACACCGCCGCCGTTGCCCCGCCGCCGACCGCACGCAACTTGGCTGAAACGGAAAGGTTGCGTTACCGATGCTTTGCCGCGGGTGAATCCGGGGGCGTCAGGCCAACGGTGGGTGTCAGGCCGACTTCAATACCAGGTCCGGCCCGCCCTTGGGCTGTTCGGCTGGCGCCTTCCAGTCGCTTGGCATGCGGCTGAAGTCGAAGAACGGCTCGGTGTCGCCCTCGTCGATGGCGTCCTGGACCTGGCGGTAGAACTCGCCGCCGGCGCGGTTGGAGAAGGTGATTTCCACGCGCCGGGCCTCGCTCGCGTTCTTCGGCCGCTGGCAATACTCGGGAAACGTGGCTTCCCCGGCATGGCCGGAGGCGTAGCCCTTGGCGAACATCTGCTTGAGGATGCCGAAGCCATCGTCCTGCACCAGGACGCCGCCGCGGGGATGCCCGCCCATGGACTTCATGTGGTCGATAAAGGCGTCCAGGTCGTAGCAGTCGTAGGCGACATGCTGGCAGGAATGGTCACCGTGCTTCTCCACGAAGGACGTCACCTGGGACGTTTCAGCCCGATCGATGCCTTCGATCAGGGCGATGCCGAAGTCGCCGTAGTCGATGCACCAGATCTTCATGCTGCTGTTGGGGTCGCCGGGCCGGGCGTCGTCGATCCGCTTGATCAGGGCGCCGCCTTCGACCTCGATGTGGAACCAGGCCCAGCGCTCGATCGCGCCGGATTCCACCGCGTAGGTGACGTGGTCGATCTTTCTCAAATGGGACATCTTGAGGTCTCCTGTCCGATTCGTTTGCTCCTGCGTACAGCATAGTGAATCAGCCTCGCAGGGTGGATGCATAACTGAGCATGGATGGCTCAGGGCTCTCCAAAAGTCGGGGCGTATAGCCTGAGGCTGTAAACGGTGAGGGAAGCGGTCAGGCTGTGCAAGGTCTGGCTATTCAGAAGTCGTTGTGGCATAAAGGGGGTCATGGTGATCTCGGTGTTTTCCCGTGGCCGGTTGAAGTTGCGCGATGTGTGGGTGCGCCCGGTGCGCGGCGTGGCGGAGCGGCGGCGTTGGGACGCGCTGATGAGGGAGTTTCACTATTTGCCGTACAAGGGATTGTTCGGTCAGTCGCTGCGTCACGTGGCGGTATGCGGCGGGAGCTGGGTTGCGCTGCTGGGCTGGACGGCGGGCGCGTTCAAGGTCGGGGTTCGGGACGAGTGGCTGGGTTGGCCGCCGGAGCGGCAGTTTCGGCGGCTGAAGCTGATCGCGAACAACAGCCGTTTCGCGTTGCTGGTGGGCAAGGGGGAGGTACGCAACCTGGCCTCTCGGGTGCTGGGTCTGAGTCTGCGCCGGCTGTCGGGGGACATGCGCGCGATGCACGGTTTCCCGGTGCTGTTGGCGGAGACGTTCGTGGACCCGTCGCGGTTTTCGGGGGTTTGCTACCGGGCGTCGAACTGGCGGATGCTGGGCCTGACGCGCGGTTATTCGCGGGTGTACGGCAGCCCGGCGCGGTGGCGCGAGCACGGCCAGCCCAAGGAGGTTTACGTGTACGAGCTTGAAGCCGGCGCCCGCGAGGCGCTACGCGATGGGCGCGAGCCCGTGGAGGTGCGCGAGGCGCCGATGCCGGCGGGGCAATTGCGCAGTCTTCACGACTTTCTCGGGGAGATGGAGGATTTTCGCAAACGGCGCGGGCAGCGCTACAGCTTGGCGAGCTACCTGACGATCATGATCGCGGCGCGCCTGGCCGGGTATCGCGGCGTGAGCGCGTTCGGGGAGTTCGCCGCCCGGCTCGACGAGGCGCAGCGCCGTGCGGTGGGCGGGTTCTTCAGCCCGACGCGCCAGTGCTACACAGTGCCCGCTGCCTCGACCTTCCATTACATCCTCTCGAAGCTGCCGCCGGACACTCTGGATCGGGCGCTGCGCGCCTGGAGCGCCCAGCATGCCGGGCTTGCGCCGGTGGCCATGGACGGCAAGGACGTGCGCGGCGCCTCCAGGCGGACCGAGGGCGAACGCCAGATGATGGTGGCCGCGGTGGAGCACGGCAGCGGCCTGGTGCTCGGGCAGGTGCGCATCGGCGCCAAAAGCAACGAGATCCCGGCGGTGCGCGAACTGGCGCGGCAACTGGACCTCGCCGGGCGCGTCGTCACGCTCGACGCCATCCACGCCCAACACGACACGGCGCGCTGCTTGGTGGAGGAGTGCAAGGCCGACTACGCGATCACCGCCGTGAAGGGCAACCAGCCGAGCATTCGCGAGGACCTGGCGGACATCGACTGGAGCCAGGCGCGCTGGAGCGCCGAGGCGCTGCACAAGGCCCATGGGCGGCTGGAGACCCGCCGCTGCGCGGCCTTCGACCTCACGCCCGCCAAGTGGGACGGGCGGTGCGATCTGCCCGCACGCCGTCAGGCGCTGCGCGTGCAGCGCGAGCGCGTCGTGGTCAAGACCGGGGAAAGCACCCGCGAGATCGCCTACGGGCTCACCTCGCTCGGCGTCGAGGAGGCCGGACCCGACGAACTGTTGAACATCGTGCGCCGCCACTGGGAAGTGGAGAACCGGGTTCACTACGTGCGCGACTTCAGCTACGACGAGGACCGCTGCCGCGCCGCGGCCGGGCATCTGCCGCAAAACCTGGCGGCGCTCAGCAACGCCGCGATCTCCATCGTGCGCGCGATCGGCCACTTCGACTACATCCCCCAGGCAAACCGCCACTACGCCGCACGCCCGCAGGATGCGCTCGACGCCATCCTGACCCCCGCGCCGCCCTGACCGGGCACCCCGCGGACCCCCGACGGCGCACCGCCCGGCCGCGCCGCGGCATCCCCGTGCGCGCCGCGCCTACTCAGCGCCCAGGCACCAACCCATACCCCCGAGCAAACCCGCTCAACGCCTCCCCACCGCCCTGGACCGACCGGCGACCCCTCCGCTACAGCCACACATCCCCGTCGGACCCATCGCTCAGCCTCACCGGAACCAACCGGACCGGGACTTTTGGATAGGCCTGATGGATGGCTGTTATTGCGCACGAAAAATACTAAAATAATTTGTCATTCGCAGGAAATATGCGTAATGGACAAGATAGACGCCCGTATCCTCTCCGAGCTCCAGAAGAATGGCCGCCTGAGGTGGTCGAGACTCTCCGAACGCGTGCACCTTTCCGCGAGCACCTGCCAGCGCCGGGTCGAGTCGCTGCAGGAGCGCGGCGTGATCCGCAATTTCACGCTGAACCTCAGCGAGGCCGCGCTCGGGCATCACGTGACGGCCTTCGTGGCGGTCAGTGTCGACCGCCAGAACACCGCCTCCGCGGAGCAGTTCAGACGATGGGTCCGCTCCCAGCCGCGCGTCCAGGCGTGCCACATGCTGACAGGGAGCATCGATTTCATGCTCCAGGTGGTCGCCGCGGACCTGGAGTCGCTCGGACGGTTTCTGGAAGCGGAGTTGCTGAATCTCCCTGCCGTCAAGGACGCTTCCACATCCATCGTGCTCAACGAAGTCAAGCCGAAGCAAACCATGTTGACCGCCGGCTGATAGAATCCGCGGGGCTGGCCCGTCGATTCCGCAGACGGCGGCGACCGGACGCGATGGCCGCGGTGACCGGAGGCGCGGCGGCGGTGGGACGAGTACGGCCAGGGGACCGGCTCGATGGACGGACAAGGACCGATGAGTCAGACGATGGGTTGCGACAGCGAAAAAACCATATCCATCATGGATACGACGCTCCGGGACGGCGAGCAGACGCCCGGAATCGCCTATACGCCTTCGGAAAAGCTCCACGTTGCCCGCATGTTGCTCAACGATGTCGGCGTGGACCGCATCGAGATCGTGTCCGCCCGCGCTTCGTCCGGCGAATTGGAAGGGGCGCTGCGCGTCACGGACTGGGCCCGGGAGGCGGGTCTGATCGACCGCGTGGAAATGCTCGGGTTCTGCGACGTGAATCGGTCCGTGGACTGGATACGGGACGCCGGCGGACGGGTCATCAACCTTCTGACCAAGGGCTCGGAGCGCCACTGCCGCGAGCAGTTGGGGATGACGCCCGAAGAACACATTCGGCGCATTGTCGACACCGCCCGCTATGCGCGCGAGCAGGGCGTGCGCGTCAACGTCTACCTCGAGGACTGGTCCAACGGATTTCGCGACGGCTTCGGCTACGTCAAGGGCCTTGTCGATGCGCTGCAGGACCTTCAGGTGGAACGGGTTCTGCTCGCGGACACGCTGGGCGTTCTCGCGCCCGATGACGTGCGCCACTTCGTCAGCGTGATGGCCGTCACCTGGCCCGATACGGTCTTCGACTTCCACGGCCACAACGACTACGGGCTTGCGACCGCCAATGCCATCGCGGCGATTCAGTCCGGGGCCGCCGGCGTGCATACCAGCGTCAACGGCCTGGGCGAGCGGGCCGGCAACACCTCGCTTTCGGAGATCGTCACCGCCATTGCCGACCACACCGAGTTCAGGACCCACGTCAACGAGTCCCGGCTCGCAGCGGTTTCCGAACTGGTGGAAACCTTCAGCGGCAAGAACATATCGGCGAATACCCCGATCCTGGGGGCCGATGTGTTCACCCAGACCGCGGGAATCCACGCCGACGGGGACGCCAAGGGCGATCTCTACGCCACGCGGCTGGCGCCCCAGCGGTTCGGCCGCGAGCGCCGCTATGCGCTCGGCAAGCTCTCCGGCAAGGCGTCTCTGGACCACAACCTGGCGCAGCTCGGGATCAAGCTTTCCGCCGTGAACCGGAAGAAGGTTCTCGACAGGATCATCGAACTCGGCGACAAGAAGCACACCGTGGTTCCGGAAGATTTGTTGATGATCATCGCCGACGTGCTCAAGACCCCGGCGGAACACCTGGTCAGGATCGATCGCTACCAGATCGATGTGGCATCCGACAGTCCGCCCAGCGCTTCGGTCAGCGTCTCGTTCAAGGGCCGCACGAGCGATGCTTCGGGCTCCGGAGACGGCGGCTACGACGCATTCATGAAGGCGCTGGCAAAGGCCGTGTCGCCCCACGGCATCGACATGCCGCGGCTGGCCGACTACCGGGTCCGGATCCCTCCCGGCGGGCGCACGGAGGCCCTGGTGGAGACCCTGATCGAATGGAGCGACAGGGCGAACGGTCGACGATTCTCCACCGTCGGGGTGGATCCCGACCAGACGGCCGCGGCCGTCATCGCCACGGAGAAGATGTTGAACATCGTCGCCCACGAACGCGCCAGAGCGGGTTGACCCGGCCTGCGCGCGCACGGAATCTCCCGAAAGAGCGGCTTCGCAATCCGGCTCCGGAAAATTGCGCGACACGGGCAATTGGACTGGTGCTGCGTCAACCTGATAATGTCGCATCAGGTTGACGCAGCACTGGATTGGTCGCAGGAAGTACCCAACCGATGAACCCGCTCGCCGCCATTCGCCGCCGCAAGAAAGTCTGGATTCGCAGGCTTGGCGGGCCTGTTGCTGCCGTGTGGCTGACCATGGCCTGGCAGCCCTGCGTGATGGCGATGGAAGCGGAAACGGGCCATGAGCATCACTGCGAACACTGCCCGCCGCCGGAGATCGATCACTGCGACGACGTCGTCCGTCACGAATGCGGCGACGAAGACCGCTTCAGCGCCGACCGTCGGGCGGCGAAAGCCAAGTCCGCGGACGATACGGAGTTTGCGCAGGCGTTCTTCGCCATCTCCGGCCTGGCGCGGCGGCTACCGGTCGTCAAAGCCCAGACGTGCCTGGACAATCCGGCCACGGCCCCGCCGGGTCGACCGTTACCGATTCTCTTCTGTTCCTATCTGAACTAGCAATCCCTCGCTGACCGTTTCGTTCCGGTTCCAGCAGAGGAGATTGTCATGTCGTTTATGCGCGGGCTCGTGCCCGGCTTCATTGTTCCGTTCCGTTCCGCCGGGCTGCGGCGCCGCAACCTTGCGCGCCCGTGGGTGGCCTGCGCCTTGCTCGCCCTTGCCTCCCAGGCGCCGGCTCAGGAGGGCGAATCCGGCCACTTGACGCTTGACCACGCGGTGGAGACCGCATTGGCGGTCAATCCGCATATTGCGGCGGTAGCGGCCCGGGCCGAGGCGTTGCAAACCGTTCCGTCTCAGGCCCGCACGCTGCCCGACCCCGTTCTCGGTCTCAACGCGATGAACCTGCCTGTCGACAGTTTCAATCTGCACCAGGAGCCGATGACCCAGCTTCAACTCACGTTCAGCCAGATGATTCCCTATCCGGGAAAGCGCCAGCTCATGGCGGACGCGGCGGGCTTCGAGGCAGAGGCCGGCCTGGCCCACGTCGAAGACGTACGGCTGGAACTTTCGGGCCAGGTGCGTGCGGCGTGGTGGCGGCTGTTCCAGCACGATCGGGCACTGGAAATCGTTGGCCAAAACACCCGGCTGATGCGCGATGTCATCCAGATCGCCCAGGCCCGGTATGAAGTGGGCGACGGGCTTCAGCAGGATGTATTGCTCGCCCAGCTCGAATTGTCGAGGCTCCTGGAACGCGAGATGCGGCTGAACGGCATGCGGTCCAGGGCGGAGACGGCCCTGGGCGCGCTGCTGGACCGACCGGCCGGCCGACCGATCATGCTGCCGCCGGAGCCCGGGAACATGCTGTTGCCCGACATTCCCGCGGATGAGGAACTGGTCCGGGCGGCGGTTGCGGATCGTCCGGCCCTCGCAGCGCAGCAGGCCATGATGGGGGCGGCGCGGGCGCGTCTGAGTCTGGCCGAACTGAATCTGCGGCCTAATCTCATGGTTGGAGCGGGTTATGGGCTTCGTCAGGGAGACGACCCGTTACGAGGCGGCAAACGACCCAATTTCCTGAGCCTGATGTTCGGGGTTACGGTGCCGCTATACGCCGAATCGAAGCAACGCAAGGCCATCGAGCAACAGAGCCACGAGGTCTCCCGGCAGGAATTCTCCTATGACGACGCGCTTCGCTCCATCCGGGCGGCCATCGCCGGTCATCGCGCCGAGTATGAGTCGGCCAGGGAGCAAGTCACGCTGCTCGAATCCGCCATCATCCCGCAGGCACAACAGACGGCCGCCTCGATGCTGGCCGGATACCGCGTGAACGAGGTGGATTTTCTCAACGTCGTGAACAGTCAGATCACGCTTTACAACTCCCAGATCAACTACTGGGAAGCGCTCGGCACGGCAAAGGCGGCCCTGGCACTGCTTGCCGCGTCCGCCGGCATGGAGGTGCTGCATGAATAGACTCATCCTGGTTGCGCCCCTAGTCGGCGCCATTGCCCTGGCCGTCGGCGCCGGCGGCGGATACTGGTTCGGCGCCCACCGCAGCGAGATGTCGGCCCCCGCGGCGACATCCGCCGGTGCAACGTCCGACACACCGCAGCCGATCTTCTACAGGCATCCGATGACGCCGGAAATCACCTCGTCGGTTCCGGCAAAGGACGACATGGGGATGGACTACATTCCTGTCTACGCCGATTCCGGTGGTGCATCCGGAGAGCCGGCGGGAACGGTGCAAATCGATCCGGTAACCGTCCAGAGCATCGGCGTGCGCACGGCTTCCGCGGAACGGCGAACGTTGACCCGCACGATCCGCACCCTGGGCCGCGTCGATTACGACGAACGGCGGATCACCCGGCTTCACCCGAGGATCGAGGGCTGGATCGAAGAGCTGTATGTCGAGACCACCGGTGAGCAGATCGCCGAAGACCACATCCTGCTGAATGTCTACTCGCCCCAGCTTGTGCTGACTCAGCAAGAGTACCTTCTGGCCCTGAGCAATCGCGAAACGCTGAGCGAAAGCCCCTTTCCGGACATTCGTCAGGGTGCCGAAGAGCTGGTGGAATCGACGTTGACGCGCCTGCGGCTGCTGGACGTGCCCGAGCACCAGATCTTCGAGTTGACGCAGACCGGTCAGGTTCAGGAGCAACTCCATATCCATTCGCCCGCGAACGGGGTCGTCGTCAACGTCGGCGTCAGGGAAGGGCAGTACGTCACGCCGCAGACGGAACTCTACACCGTCGCGGACCTGTCCCATGTCTGGGTGCTGGTGGATATCTTTGAGGATGAGCTGCCCTGGGTTCGGGTCGGCGACCAGGTCCGAATGACCGTCGCGGCGGCGCCGGGAAGGATTTTCGAAGGCCAGCTCGCCTATATCTACCCGTACGCGGAAAGCCAGACGCGGACCGTCAAGGCGCGCCTGGAGTTCGACAATGCCGAACTGCTGCTCAAGCCGGACATGTTTGCCGATGTCACGATCCTGGCCAGTCCCGAAGTAGAAGCCATTGCGGTGCCTTCCGAAGCCATCGTTCGGTCGGGCGTCCGTGAGCAGGTGTTCGTCGTTCGGGAACCCGGCAAGTTCGAGCCTCGCGACGTGCGCCTCGGAGTCAGCAGCGACGGCTGGACGCAGATCCTTGAAGGGGTCGAAGCCGGCGAGCAGGTGGTCGTGTCAGCCCAGTTCCTGATCGATTCGGAGTCCAAGCTCAGGGAGGCCGCGGCCAAGATGCTGGAGCCTGGCAATGATTGAACGGATCATCGCCGCCTCCGTCGAGAACCGGCTACTGGTCGGGGTCCTCGCGGTGGCACTCGTGATTGCGGGTGTGCTCGCGCTGCGGGACACGCCCCTGGACGCAATCCCGGATCTCTCCGACGTCCAGGTGATCGTCTTTACCGAGTACCCGGGTCAGGCCCCGCAGGTGGTGGAAGACCAGGTGACCTACCCGCTGACCACGGCCATGCTGGCGGTGCCCTATGCGGATGTCGTACGAGGCTTTTCGTTCTTCGGATTTTCCTTCGTCTACGTCATTTTCGAGGACGGGACCGACATGTACTGGGCGCGGTCACGCGTGCTGGAATACCTCAACTACGTCAGCGGCCGTCTGCCGGACGGAGTCACGCCGACGCTGGGACCCGACGCCACCGGGGTAGGGTGGATCTACGAGTACGCCCTGGTGGACAGAAGCGGCCAACTGGATCTTTCGGAGTTGCGAACGATTCAGGACTGGTACCTGCGTTATCCGTTGCAGACCGTACCCGGTGTCGCCGAAGTGGCATCGATCGGCGGATACGTGAAGCAGTACCAGGTGGTCGTGGACCCCAACGCGCTGCTTGCCTACAACATACCCATCTCCACCGTCAGGCAGGCCATCATGCGATCCAACGGCGATGTGGGCGGCCGGCTCGTGGAAATGTCCGAGACCGAATACATGGTTCGGGGACTGGGATACATCCAGTCCATCGAGGACATCGAGCAGGTCGCCGTCAGCGTGGACGCACAGGGGACCCCGATTCGAGTCCGCGACATCGCCCGGGTCCAGACCGGGCCGGAGTTGCGCAGGGGGGTCGCCGAACTCAACGGCGAAGGCGAGGTGGCGGGCGGGATCGTCGTGATGCGCTACGGCGAGAATGCGCTTCAGACCATTGAACGGGTGCGCGAGCGCCTCGAGGAACTGAAGCCCGGCTTGCCCGCCGGCGTGGAGATCGTGCCCGTCTACGACCGCGGCGCGCTGATCGAAAGCGCCGTCGGCAACCTTTCCAATACGCTGCTGATTGAGATTGCACTGGTGACGCTCGTCTGCGCGGTTTTTCTGCTGCACTTGCGGTCCGCGCTGGTGGTCGTTCTCACGTTGCCCATCGGCATCCTTCTGGCGTTCATCGTGATGCGAATCCAGGGCATCAATGCAAACATCATGTCGCTGGGGGGCATTGCCATCGCTATCGGCGCCATGGTGGACGGACCCATTGTTCTCATCGAGAACGCGCACAAGCGCCTGGTGCAGGCAGGCGCCACAAAGGACGGTCCGCTGACGGCGACCGAGCGCTGGCAAACCGTTGCCGCGTCGGCCCGGGAAGTGGGTCCGGCGCTGTTCTTCTCGCTGCTGGTGGTCGTGGTCTCCTATTTCGCGGTCTTCACGCTGGAAGCCCAGGAGGGCAGGCTGTTCAAGCCCCTGGCGTTCACGAGCAGTTACTCCATGGCGGGCGCCGCATTGCTGGCCGTGACCGCGGTGCCGTTGCTGATCGGGTTGCTGGTGCGCGGCCGTATCCGTCCGGAGTCGGCCAACCCGGTCACGCGATGGCTGCGCGCGGTACACGCCCCGGTGCTGCGCGGTTTCCTGCGCTGGCGAGTGGCGACGCTCATCGTCGCGGCGGGGGTCCTTGCGACCGTCTGGTATCCGCTCTCCCGACTCGGGACCGAGTTCATGCCGCCCCTGGATGAAGGCGACATCCTCTACATGCCGACGACGTTTCCGGGCGTCTCCATCACCAAGGCGCAGGAGTTGCTGCAGCAGACCGACAAGATCCTGGCCACCTTCCCGGAGGTGGAGTCGGTCTTCGGGAAGGTCGGCCGGGCGGAAACGGCCACCGACCCGGCGCCGCTGTCCATGATCGAAACGGTGGTCCGCCTGAAACCCAGGGGAGAGTGGCCCGACCCGGGCAAGACGACATCGGACCTGATGCGGGAGATGGACGCCGCCATCCGGTTCCCGGGGCTTGCCAATACCTGGACCATGCCCATCAGGACCCGCATCGACATGCTGTCCACGGGCATCAGGACCCCTGTCGGGATCAAGATCAGCGGACCGGACCTGGACGAGCTTCAGCGCCTGGCACTGGAGGTCGAGCAAATCATGACCACGCTGCCCGATACCCTGTCGGCGTTCGGCGACCGGGCCGCGGGCGGTTACTTTCTCGATTTCGACATCCGGCGTCAGGAAGCGGCCCGCTACGGCCTGAACGTGCGGGACATCCAGGACGTGATCATGTCCGCCATCGGTGGCGTCCAGGTGACCGAAACCGTGGAAGGCCTGGAGCGCTATCCGGTCAACATCCGCTATCCGCGGGAGTTGCGCGACGATCCGCTGCAGTTGCAACGTGTCCTGATCCCCACGCCGACCGGCGCGCAGATCCCCCTGGGCCAGGTCGCGGACGTCGAATTGCGCCGGGGGCCGCCGGTGATCAAGAGCGAGGGCGCCCGCCCGAATGCGTGGGTGTCCGTGGACATCTCCACGTCCGATGTCGGTGGTTATGTGACCCGGGCCAGAGAGTACCTGGCGGAGCAACTGAACATTCCGCCGGGCTATGCCCTCACGTGGTCGGGTCAGTACGAATACATGGAACGCGCCGCGGCCCGGCTCCGGGTCGTCATCCCGCTGACCCTTTTCCTGATGTTCCTGCTGCTCTACTTCAATTTCCGCAACGTCGCCGCGCCGTTGACCGTCATGCTGTCCGTGCCTTTCGCCCTGGTCGGCGGCTTCTGGGCGGTGCACTGGCTGGGATTCAACATCTCCGTCGCCGTGGCGGTCGGATTCATCGCCCTTGCGGGTGTCGCCGTGGAGACGGGTGTTCTCGTGCTGACCGTTATCGAAGAGGCGGTCAGGGACCGGCGCCGCCGAAAGCGCAAGGCGTACTCGCGTGGAAAAGAAAGTCAGGTTGCGCTCACGGCAGCGGAAGTCGCCGAATCCGTACACCTGGGGACCTCGCGGCGGGTGCGGGCTGTGTCCATGACAGCGACCTCGACCATTGTCGGACTGCTCCCCATCATGCTGGCGAGCGGCGCGGGATCGGACGTCATGCAACGCATCGCTGCGCCGATGATCGGCGGCATGGTCACGACGACGTTGCTTTGCCTGCTGGTGTTGCCCGTGGTCTATGGCATCGTGCTTCAGGTCAGGGAGCGGAGGCGCGGCTTGACGGAGGGGTCGTAGTGCATGCCCCGATTATAGGGCATCATGCAGCCTTGGCCAGGTCCGATCCCGGGTGCAGCCGACCGCTCCCGGGCGCCCCGTGTTCCGCGTGGATGTCGGGGCGAAATGCCCAGGCCCTGAGACATCTGGGCGTAGCTGGTGAGGGGGACGGCGCACATTCGGTCCCAGTCCGCCTTGTCGATGACCGGCTGTTTCAACAGTTCGATCATTTCGTCGAATTTGCCGAGCGCGTCGCAATCCACCGCCTCGGGCGCCGCTGCCGTACGGTGCTTCGGCCAGACGTCCTGTCGAGCGTGACGCCAGAATTCGCTCTCCGGGGCACTCTCCATTCGGCACCGTTGCAAGAGCATTGCGTTTCCCCGCCGCCGTTGCGGTGCGCGGCAACACGCAACCGGGCGCAGCCGATGCGCAAGCTTGCCGCGCGCTCACCGGCTCCAGGCGGCGGGTTCCGGAATCCCGCGGCTGTGCAGGCCGGGCCCGGTGAGCGTTCGCAGCGCGTCCGCGGCCGCGGGCTCGCGCACGATGCCGGTGACCTGCCCGGCCGGCCCGCCGCGCAGCACCGTCACGGGCCGGACGGCATCTTCGTCCCCGTCCAGCGTGAAGGACCCGCCCGGCCCCGACAGCGTGATCGAGGCCAGCCGGTCCGCCCACCCGGCCCGCACCGGCAGCGCGAAGGCGAACCCCGAGCCGCCGTCCCCGTCCGCCGCCACCGGCATGGCGAAGCTCAGGTCGAACAACACCGTGCCGTCGGCGGTTGTTCCGGCGATGCGCCAGGGACCGGTCGCCCGCGGCGGCGCGGGCGGCGCATCGACCACCAGGGCGGGCTCGAGGAACGGTCGGGAACCGGCGTCCACGCCGCCCCAGACGAGCAGCGAGGGCACCGGCTCCGCAGGCTCCGGGGCGGGCGCTCCTCGCGCAGCGTTCCGGCGCCGTGAAGCCGGTACCGCAGCGCCTTGTCGAAGCTGAAGTCGCTGACCCAGTACGGCGAGCAGTACGACATCAGGTCCACGTACTCGTCTGGCGGCACCAGCCGTTGCCCGCCGAAGTCGTAACCCCAACCGCCCGGGGATGCGTTGGCGTGCGGATACGCCGGCTCCACCCCGAGAGGGTTGCCGCAGGGCGTGTGCTGCAGCGACAGGTTGTGGCCGAACTCGTGCGCGATGACGCTGGCGTCGGTGATGGAAAACGCAAGCGGCTGACCCAGGTTCCCGATGCCGGCCGCCCCTTCGAACTCACCCGACAGCAAACCCATGTGGTAGCCCGTCGCGCCTTCCATCGCCGCGATCAACCCGACCTGCCCGATCAGTTCATGGGCCTGGTTGGTGGAGGTGCGCACCGGCGCGTGGGCCGTCACCGCGATATCCCCGACGGGCAGCAGCGTGCGCACGGGACCCAGCATCTCGTGGCCTTCGGGGTCGGCCTCCATGGCGTTCACAAGCTCGACCACGGACGTGTCCGGGTTCGTCTCCCAGACGAACGGGACGAACGTGACGTCGAAGCGGGGCATCGACCGCACCTCCACCGCCAGCCGTCCGGTCTCCGGGATCCGGCGCGTCACGCCCAGGCCCTCGTCGAGCGTCCCGTCCGGATCGATCTCGATCGCCATCTCCAACCCGGGCTGTACGACCCCCGCGGGCACGAGCGCGTTGACCGAGCGGTCCAGCGAGCCCTCGTCCAGTTCCGTCGGGATGGGGCCGGGCCGGGAGTCGATGTTCAAGGAATGGGCGAGCGAACCCCCGAGGTAGAAATCCGCCCGGACCGCGGGCATGCGTTCGGCGTTGGTGCGCGCCGCCGTGGGGAAGACCCGCAGCAACGCCTCCTCGCCCGCCACCAGGGCGATGGGCAGCTCGCGGGACTGGATGGCCTGGGTGAGGTAGGCCGCCGCGGGCTCGAAGCCGCACGGCGCCACCCGGCGGGTGAGCAGACCGTCCAGCCACCCGAGCAGGGCCGCGTCCCCGGGCGCGCACAGCCTCGTGCCCACCGCCTGGAGGTGGACGAGCTCGTGGAGGCCGGCCAGGCTCCCCGGCAGGGGGCCGGCCATTTCCGCGTTGCCGGTCAGGGCCAGCGAGCGCAAGTTCGAGAGGCCGCCCAACTCGGGCGGCACCGGTCCGGAGAGGGCGTTGCCGCCGAGGTACAGCTCGGTCAGGCTGTCGAGCCGGCCCAACTCCGCGGGGATGGCGCCGAAGAGGTCGTTGTAGGAAAGATTGAGGTAATCCAGCCGTTCGAAATCGCCCAACGCCGCGGGCAGGTAGTCCGAAAGCCGGTTGCCGGACAGGTCGAGCAACCGCAGATTCCCGAGGCCCGCGAGCGAGGTCGGAAGAGCGCCCGACAGCTCGTTGTTAGCAATATGAATCTGCTCCAGTGCCGCCGCGTTTCCCAGTTGGTGCGGTATGGGACCGGCGAGGCGGTTGTTGTCCAGATGAAGTTCGACGAGTTCCGCGAGGTTGCCGAGTTCCGGTGGAATCGGCCCCGACACCTCATTGTCCGAGAGATTCAGAATCCTCAGCCGGTCGAGCTTGCCGAGCTGCGGCGGAAAGGGCCCGGCAGCACGGATGCCCGCCAAACTGAGAGTCGTCAAGTTTGCCAGCTCGCCCAGCTCAGGCGGGATCGGCGCTTGCCGGGTATCGATGCCGATGAGTATCAACTCGGTCAGCTCCTCCAGCGCGACGATATCCGCCGGTATGTGTCCCAACAGGCCGTTGAAGGTCAGGTCGAGCCGGGTCACGCGCCCCTGGCCGTCCGTGTCGACGCCGTGCCATTCGCGAAGCGGCGCGTCGGTCAGCCAGTTCGCCGTTTCGTACCACCGACTCCCGCCCAGGGCTTCGTAGAGCTTCGCCAGCACTTCCCGGTCCGTCGAGGGCGCGCAGTCCTCCCCCGTCCCCTCGTGCGCGGGCAGCCCGCCGAGCCATTCGCGCAAAAAGTCCTCCGGCGGCACGCACAGGCCCGTCGCCGCGTAGCGCAACTCCGACAGCGCCTGAAGGCGCGGCAGCGAGTACGGGAGGCGTCCCGTCAGATCCGGATTTCCATCGAGCCGCAACTCCCGCAGAAGCGTCAGATCCCCCAGCGCCACCGGCAGCACCCCCACCAGCCCGTTGGCGGACAGATCGATCGCGGTCACCCGGCCGTCCGCGTCGGTGCGGACGCCGTGCCGCGATTCCGGGGGACCGTCCGGCCAACCGGCCGCGTTCGTCCAGCCGGGGCCGCCCGCCGCCCCGTACAGCGCGTCCAGCGCCGTCCGCTCGCCCTGGGTGCACAGGGCGGCTCCGGGATCGGGAGGGGGACCGTAGTCGCCGATCGTGCCCGCCCACGCGGCGAAAGCCGCGGTGTCGGGCATGCACAACCCGGGATTGCCGGCCCACCAGAACAGCGTCAGCGACAACCGGGTCAGCTCGCGCGGAACCGTCCCCGACAGGTCGTTGTCGGTCAGGTGAAGCTCCTTGAGCCCGGCGAGGTTGCCGAGCTCGGGGGGGATGGGGCCGGTCAACCCGTTCCCCCACAGGAACAGCGAGGTCAATTGCGGGGCCGCGCCAAGTTCCGGAGGAATCGGGCCGGAGAGGCTGTTGCCGCCGAGACCGAGGTCTTTGAGGTTCGCGAGGTTGCCGAGCTCGGGCGGGATGGTGCCCGAGAGGCTGTTGCCGCCGAGACGGAGGTATGCAAGGTTCGCGAGGTTGCCGAGTTCCGGCGGAATGGGGCCCGAGAGGCCGTTGCCGCCGAGACCGAGGTCTTTGAGGTTCGCGAGGTTGCCGAGTTCCGGCGGGATGGTGCCCGAGAGGCTGTTGTAGCCGAGACTGAGGTCTTCGAGGTTCGCGAGGTTGCCGAGCTCCGCAGGGATGGGGCCCGAGAGATTGTTGAAATTCAGCCAAAGTCCAACCAGCTTCGAGAACTTGCCCATTTCCGGCGGGATCGAACCCTCAAGTCCATTGTTGGAGAGTGCGACGCTGTGGACCCTGCCATCGTGATCGAGGAATACTCCGTGCCACTCCGAAAGTGGCTGCTCGCTCAGCCAGTTGGCGCTGTTGACCCAGTTCTCGCCGCCCGTGCTTTCGTGGAGCGCGGCGAGCGCTTCGCGGTCATCGGACGCGTTGCCGGCCGATGCATCGGCCGGCGCCGTGGCCGACGCCGGGAACTCCCCGGTGGACGCGGTGGCCGTGGCCGCGCCGGAGCCCCCGGCCGCGACCGGTCCGGCGCCGTCCACGCTGGACGGCGCAAGCGCACCGGAGGCCCAGGCGGCCGGCGCGTGCGCCATCGCGTTGCCGTCCCGGAACCCGCCCCCGGCGGTGACCCGCGCGGTTTCCCCGGGCGCCTCAAGGCGCGCCGAGCCCGGGGTGGCCGCCGGCGAAGCCGCCACCGGCGGGGGCGGACCGGGCGGAGGTCCGGCGGAAGATGGGCCGGGCGGCCCGCCCGGTTCCGGCGAACCGCCCGAGCACCCGCAGAGCGAGGCGGCCGCCAGCGCGGCCAGCCCCCGCGGACGGATCCGCGAGAGCGCGGCACTCGACTCAAACAGAACTCCCGGTCGCCCGCTCATGCGGCCATTATACGCCACGCCGATCTCGCGGATTGCCGCATCGGTCGTTCAAGCAGGCCTATCCAAAAGTCCCGGTCCGGTTGGTTCCGGTGAGGCTGAGCGATGGGTCCGACGGGGATGTGTGGCTGTAGCGGAGGGGTCGCCGGTCGGTCCAGGGCGGTGGGGAGGCGTTGAGCGGGTTTGCTCGGGGGTATGGGTTGGTGCCTGGGCGCTGAGTAGGCGCGGCGCGCACGGGGATGCCGCGGCGCGGCCGGGCGGTGCGCCGTCGGGGGTCCGCGGGGTGCCCGGTCAGGGCGGCGCGGGGGTCAGGATGGCGTCGAGCGCATCCTGCGGGCGTGCGGCGTAGTGGCGGTTTGCCTGGGGGATGTAGTCGAAGTGGCCGATCGCGCGCACGATGGAGATCGCGGCGTTGCTGAGCGCCGCCAGGTTTTGCGGCAGATGCCCGGCCGCGGCGCGGCAGCGGTCCTCGTCGTAGCTGAAGTCGCGCACGTAGTGAACCCGGTTCTCCACTTCCCAGTGGCGGCGCACGATGTTCAACAGTTCGTCGGGTCCGGCCTCCTCGACGCCGAGCGAGGTGAGCCCGTAGGCGATCTCGCGGGTGCTTTCCCCGGTCTTGACCACGACGCGCTCGCGCTGCACGCGCAGCGCCTGACGGCGTGCGGGCAGATCGCACCGCCCGTCCCACTTGGCGGGCGTGAGGTCGAAGGCCGCGCAGCGGCGGGTCTCCAGCCGCCCATGGGCCTTGTGCAGCGCCTCGGCGCTCCAGCGCGCCTGGCTCCAGTCGATGTCCGCCAGGTCCTCGCGAATGCTCGGCTGGTTGCCCTTCACGGCGGTGATCGCGTAGTCGGCCTTGCACTCCTCCACCAAGCAGCGCGCCGTGTCGTGTTGGGCGTGGATGGCGTCGAGCGTGACGACGCGCCCGGCGAGGTCCAGTTGCCGCGCCAGTTCGCGCACCGCCGGGATCTCGTTGCTTTTGGCGCCGATGCGCACCTGCCCGAGCACCAGGCCGCTGCCGTGCTCCACCGCGGCCACCATCATCTGGCGTTCGCCCTCGGTCCGCCTGGAGGCGCCGCGCACGTCCTTGCCGTCCATGGCCACCGGCGCAAGCCCGGCATGCTGGGCGCTCCAGGCGCGCAGCGCCCGATCCAGAGTGTCCGGCGGCAGCTTCGAGAGGATGTAATGGAAGGTCGAGGCAGCGGGCACTGTGTAGCACTGGCGCGTCGGGCTGAAGAACCCGCCCACCGCACGGCGCTGCGCCTCGTCGAGCCGGGCGGCGAACTCCCCGAACGCGCTCACGCCGCGATACCCGGCCAGGCGCGCCGCGATCATGATCGTCAGGTAGCTCGCCAAGCTGTAGCGCTGCCCGCGCCGTTTGCGAAAATCCTCCATCTCCCCGAGAAAGTCGTGAAGACTGCGCAATTGCCCCGCCGGCATCGGCGCCTCGCGCACCTCCACGGGCTCGCGCCCATCGCGTAGCGCCTCGCGGGCGCCGGCTTCAAGCTCGTACACGTAAACCTCCTTGGGCTGGCCGTGCTCGCGCCACCGCGCCGGGCTGCCGTACACCCGCGAATAACCGCGCGTCAGGCCCAGCATCCGCCAGTTCGACGCCCGGTAGCAACCCCCCGAAAACCGCGACGGGTCCACGAACGTCTCCGCCAACAGCACCGGGAAACCGTGCATCGCGCGCATGTCCCCCGACAGCCGGCGCAGACTCAGACCCAGCACCCGAGAGGCCAGGTTGCGTACCTCCCCCTTGCCCACCAGCAACGCGAAACGGCTGTTGTTCGCGATCAGCTTCAGCCGCCGAAACTGCCGCTCCGGCGGCCAACCCAGCCACTCGTCCCGAACCCCGACCTTGAACGCGCCCGCCGTCCAGCCCAGCAGCGCAACCCGGCTCCCGCCGCATACCGCCACGTGACGCAGCGACTGACCGAACAATCCCTTGTACGGCAAATAGTGAAACTCCCTCATCAGCGCGTCCCAACGCCGCCGCTCCGCCACGCCGCGCACCGGGCGCACCCACACATCGCGCAACTTCAACCGGCCACGGGAAAACACCGAGATCACCATGACCCCCTTTATGCCACAACGACTTCTGAATAGCCAGACCTTGCACAGCCTGACCGCTTCCCTCACCGTTTACAGCCTCAGGCTATACGCCCCGACTTTTGGAGAGCCCTGGTCGTTCAAGACTTGGAAATTTGCCGGTGAGCGACTGCCGGAATTGGCACTCGACGCCTGGCAGCCCCTGTATCATGTCTGGTGTCCAGGTGAAGAATTGCAGTGGCTTGAAGATGACAAGAACGGCTCTCTTCCTTTGTCTCCTTTTACCGTTGGCACTGTCGGCCCAGACCGGGAGTCCCAACTTCCTGATCATTGTCGCCGACGATGTCGGGATGGCGGAGCTGGGGCCCTACGGCAGTGAGATCGACACGCCTGCACTGGATGCCCTGGCTGCCCGGGGCATCCGGTTCACGAATTTTTACGCGCAGATGAACTGCTCGCCCACCCGCGCCATGCTGATGTCCGGCACCGACAATCACCTGGCGGGCCTGGGGACCATGGGCGAGGGGGTGCAGAGCCCCAACCAGGTGGGCGTGCCGGGTTACGAGGGCGTTCTCAGCGATCGCGTGGTCACCTTCGCCAGGCTGTTGCAGGACAACGGCTATCGCACCTATGTCACCGGCAAATGGCACCTCGGTCACTCGCAGGACAAGCTGCCCGTCGCCCGGGGATTCGACCGGTCCTTCATCCAGACGGGAGGCGGTCCCGCCGACAGTCACTTCAACCTGAACACCCGGCCCGGCTCGATGGGCGGTTACTTCGAGGACGAAGTGGAGGTCACCGGAATGCCCGTGGCCGATGGGTTTTTCTCAAGCGATTTCTACGCGGAAAGACTGATCGATTACATGCGCAGCGATCCGGAGCGGGACAAGCCCTTCCTTGCCTACCTGAACTTCAGTGCGCCGCACATTCCCGTACAGGCGCCGGATACGCACATCGATCTCTATCGCGGACGATATGACGACGGGTACGACGTACTGCGCGAGGTGCGCCTGGCGGCGATGATCGAATTGCGATTGTTCCCGCCGGGAACCGAATTGGCCGATCGCGCGCCGACGGTCACGCCGTGGGAGGAACTCAGCGAACCGGCCAGGGCGATTCATGCCCGCCGCATGGAAGTCTATGCCGGGGCGATCGACAACATGGACGACAACATCGGCAAGGTCGTCGACTATCTCAAGCAGGAAGACCTGTACGAGAACACCGTCATCCTGTTCATGTCCGACAACGGCGCGGCCGGATTTTTCGGTTATAACGCCGGCCCGGCAGCGGCACGGTACGCCGCCGCGGACAACAGCATCGAAAACATGGGGCGGGAAGGCTCGGTGATGTTCTATGGGCCGGGTTGGGGATCGGCCGGCAGCACGCCATTCAATTTGTTCAAGCGCCACTCGGCGGAGGGCGGAATCCGCGTGCCAGCGATCGTCAGCGGCCCGGGCGTCGACGCCGGCGGAGCCATCAGCCACAGCGTGGTGATGGTCAGCGACGTGGCGCCCACCGTGCTCGAACTGGCGGGCGTGGACTATCCCGAAGGCGCCTACGAAGGCCGGGAAGTCCTGCCGCAAACCGGAAAGAGCTTTGCACGGCTATTGCGCGACCCCGAGGCGGAGATTCATGGCGAGAACGAGGTGCTGGGCCTGGAATTGTGGGCCCGGGTCGCCGTGCGAAAGGGCGACTGGAAATTGCTGCGGACCGAACCGCCGTTCCGCGAGGACCGCTGGTATCTCTACAACTTGAGAGAGGACCCGGGAGAAACCACCGATCTTTCGGTCCGGATGCCCGGCAAGCTGGAGGAAATGGAGGCGGCGTGGGAGCAATTCCGGGACCGGTACAACGTGATTCCGCCGCTCAATCTGCCAGACATGATACGTCCCCTGTGGCTGATCGACGATTCGCCGCATCCGGACCCGATGCCGTAGCAGCCGCTGCCTCCATCCCGTGCCGCGCAGTCGGGCGTCCCGGCCTGCGCAGCGGGGAAGCGACGGCGACCGAGAGTAGTGCGATCATCGTCCGGGCGTCCCCGCCTGCGCAGCGGGGAATCTCCGGATGCGCCTCCAGGCGCCCCGGGATGCATGGCCCGGCGCAAGGCCGGCACTGGCAGGTACCTCAGGCGCCCGTGACCCTGCCGGGGTGCTTCGCTGTGGCTACAGGCCGATCCCCTCGGCGTAGTCCGCCCAGTGGGCGACCAATTCGGCCTTGATGTCCGAGTGCAGGCCGGAGACATCCCGGCGTTCGCCCGGATCATCTTCGAGATTGAACAGGTCCCATTCCAGGGGTTGGTTGTCCTCATCACTGCTGCCTGTCACCCGGGTGACGATTTTCCAGGGCCAGAGAACGAGGGCGGCCCGGCGATCATGGGTCGTGATCCAGGGTGTCGGCGCCGTCCGGGGCGGTTCTCCGCCCCGAATCAGATCCCAGAAGGATTGTCCCCGCACCGGCAGGACCCGGCGCCCCTGAAATTCTTCTGTTGGCGGCGGGGCCTCGGCGATGTGCAGGAAAGTCGGCAGCAGGTCCATTACCGTCAGATAGGTGCGCTCGAATCCGCCCTTGTTGGCCACATCCGGATGTCTAACAAACGTCGAAACCTGCGTTCCCCCGGCATACATCGATGTCTTTACCTCCCTGAAGGGAGCCGTGGCGGCCTCGGCCCAGCCAAGTTCGTACGCCGTAAAGGACCACTGCCGGCCCATGTTGGCCAGTGAGTTGTCGTTGTCCGTGCGGGGCATCTCCGGTGGATAGAAAGTATCGTCGCTGCCGGCCGCGCCGTTGTCCGAAGAGAATATGATGACCGTGTGATCGAGTTCTCCGGTTTCTTCCAGGAACGAGACCAGGCGGCCGATATTCCAGTCGATGTTCTCGACCATGGCGGCGTAGACTTCCATGGCCCGTGCGACCTTGGCCTGATGTTCGCCGCTCAGGTCGTTCCACGCGGGCGCACGCCCCTGGAATCCGTCCAGCGTCAACCCCTCGGGAAGGACGCCGAGTTCCGTTGCGCGGGCAACCCGCGCTTCCCGGAACACGTCGTAGCCTTCGTCGTAACGGCCCGCGTACCGGTCGATCCAGTCCTCGGTCGCCTGCAATGGCCAGTGCGGCGCGGTGAGTGCCAGGTAACCGAACCAGGGCGCGCCGTCGTCCTGGTTGGCCGAAATCCGTTCAATCAACTTGTCGGTATAGAGGTCCGTTGAGAACCACTCGTCGGGCAACGTGAAACTCACGCCGTTCTCCAGGTAGGCGCCGTCGGGAGCGAATTCCGAAACCGGAGGGAAATTGCTGTGCGCCAGGTGGTTGTCGACCGGTGGACCCAGGGCGAACGACAGTTCGAAGCCTCGGGCATGGGCGCTTTCCTCAAGCGTGATCCCCAGGTTCCACTTGCCGGAAATGTACGTATGGTAGCCTGCGGCGCCGAGCCGCTCCGGCATCGTCGCGACGTCGGGCCGAAGGGGGTCATTGTGGAAAATGACGCCGGCTTCGCGGGACGTCGTGCCGGACATGAGGCTGGCGCGGGTCGCGGCGCAGTACGGTGCGGAATGGAAGTTCGTCAGGCGCACGCCTTCGAGCGCCAGCGCATCCAGGTTCGGCGTGGAGATTTCCCCGCCGAATGAGCCCAGGTCGGTATACCCCAGGTCGTCGGCGAGGATGAACAGGATGTTCGGGCGGTTGTCCTCGACCGGCGCGGCGGGGGCGTCTTGGGCCTCGGGCGGAGATTCGCCCTGGCAGCCTGCCAGCATGGCCAAGGCAAGCATCGTGGAGGTGAATTGCAGGTTTCTGGACCTCATGGACACGTTTCCGGTTAGAAGCGAGCGGGTGAGTTTAACCGAATGCGCAATTTGGATGGCCCGCGGCGCCCCTCGATCCCCATCTCGTTTCGTGTATGATTTCCACAGTATTATAGTACTAATGATGTTGATTGGATTACTGATGAAAATCATACAAATCACCATGGATTCCGAACTGGCAGCGCGAGTCGACGAGTGCGCCGGGCGCCTCGGCGCCACGCGTTCGGGGTTCACCCGGGACGCGTTGCGGGCCGCCCTGCGGCGCTACGAAGTAAAGGACCTGGAGAAGCGTCACAGGGCCGGATACCGCAAGACTCCGTCCCAACCGCACGAGTTCGAGATTCCCGAAGACGATTGGGCCTGGGGCGATGAAGCCTGGAGTGACGAATAATGAGGCGTGGTGAAATCCGCTGGTACCGATTCACCCAACCGGACAAGCGCAGGCCCGTATTGATTCTCACGCGGGATTCGATCATCCCCAGCCTGGGCGAAGTAACCGTTGCGCCGTTGACCACCACGGTCCGGAACATTCCCAGCGAAGTCGCGCTTTCCCGGGATGACGGTCCGCCCCGGGATTGCGCGGTGAACTGCGACCACTTGCATACAGTGCCGCGCAGCCGGCTCGGGAGGCCGCTTGGCAGTCTTTCCACGAGCACGATGGAACAGGTGGCAAAAGCCGTTCGTTTCGCACTTGCGCTCGGATGAGCGCCGCAACCAGGCTCGAAACGGCCGGCGGATGCCTCTGCGGAGGCGTGCGTTATCGTGTCACGGGCCCGTTACGACCGGTTGTATATTGCCACTGCGGCCAGTGCCGCCGGACCAGTGGGCATTTCGTCGCCGCCACCGCCGTGGCGAAGGATGCGCTGGAGATTGTCGCCGACGAGAGCCTTGAATGGTTCGCGTCCTCGGAATTTGCGTCCCGCGGATTCTGCAGGCGCTGCGGTTCGAGCCTGTTCTGGGTTTCAGAAGCCCGCGACCACGTCAGCGTCATGGCCGGAACGCTGGACGAGTCCGGCGAACTTGAGGCCGCTGAACACATCTGGGTGGGCGACAAGGCCGGCTACTACGTACTGACGGACGATCTGCCGAAGAGCCTCCAGGGCAGACAACGAACAGCATGGCCCGGCGGCTCGTGATTCTTGAGCGGAACCGGACCGTGGGCGGGAGGAGGTGGCTCCCCGGGCCGGACTCGAACCAGCGACCAATCGGTTAACAGCCGACCGCTCTACCAACTGAGCTACCGGGGAACATCGCCCAACGGGGGCGCATTCTGAAAGAAGCACTTTACGAAGTCAAGGATTGACAAGATATTATTCGTAAAAATAAATAGATACAGACGTAAATTAATCTACATTAGTAATATAATTTTCCTGTAAACTGCAAAGTGCCACCCTGCCACGGGCCGCCAGACACAAATGCAGGCCAAACCTTTCGAGCTTGTCGCGGACTTTCAGCCCGCGGGCGATCAGCCCGAGGCCATCGCATCGCTTGCGGAAGGCATCGAAGCCGGGCTGCACCGGCAGACGCTCCTGGGAGTCACCGGATCCGGCAAGACCTTCACCATGGCCAACGTAATCGCGTCGCTGCAGCGGCCGACGTTGATCCTGGCCCACAACAAGACACTCGCCGCGCAACTGTACGGAGAGATGCGCGAATTCTTTCCGCAAAACGCCGTGGAGTACTTCGTTTCGTACTACGACTACTACCAGCCGGAAGCCTACCTGCCGTCGAGCGATACCTATATCGAGAAGGACGCGTCCATCAATCGGCACATCGAGCAGATGCGTCTTTCCGCCACCAAGGGGCTGCTGGAGCGCCGCGATACGGTCATCGTCGCGACGGTGTCGGCCATTTACGGGCTTGGCGACCCGAAGGCCTACCATGGCATGGTGCTGCACATTGTGCGCGGCGAACGTATCGATCAACGAAAAATCCTTCGCCGCCTGGCCGAACTGCAATACACCCGCAACCCGATGGAACTGAGCCAGGGCACGTATCGTGTCCGGGGCGACGTGATTGACATCTTTCCCGCCGAATCGGAGCGCGAGGCGGTCCGGGTGCAGCTATTCGACGACGAAGTCGAGGGGATCATGTACTTCGATCCGCTGACCGGCGCCATCGACCGGCCCGTACCCCGTGCAACGATCTACCCGAAGTCGCACTACGTCACGCCCCGCGAGACCCTGCTCGCAGCAGTCGACATGATTCGCGACGATCTCAAGGAGCACCTTGCCAAACTGCGCGCAGCCGACCGCCTGGTGGAGGCGCAACGACTCGAGCAGCGAACCCGCTTCGACCTGGAAATGATCATGGAAGTGGGCTACTGCGCGGGCATCGAGAACTATTCGCGCTACCTCTCGGGACGTGAGCCCGGGGAGCCGCCGCCGACGTTGTTCGACTACCTGCCGCCTGATGCAATGCTGTTCGTGGACGAGAGCCACGCGACCATTCCGCAACTTGGAGGGATGTACCGCGGCGACCGGTCCCGAAAAGAGACGTTGGTGCAGTACGGGTTCCGGCTGCCCGCCGCGCTGGATAACCGCCCCCTGCGATTCGACGAATACGAGCGCCTGGCGCCGCAAACCATTTTCGTGTCGGCGACACCCGGTCCCTACGAGCGCGACCACTCCGACCAGTCGGTCGAGCAGGTGGTGCGCCCGACAGGGCTCGTGGACCCGATGGTCGAGGTGCGCCCGGCGGGAATTCAGGTCGACGACGCGCTGTCGGAGATCGCTGTTCGCGCCCGGCTGAAGGAGCGCGTGCTCATCACTACGCTGACCAAGCGCATGGCGGAGGACCTGACGGACTATCTGCAGGAACACGGGACGCGAGTTCGGTATCTGCATTCGGATATCGACACGGTGGAACGCACCGAGATCATTCGCGATTTGCGGCTGGGTGAATTCGATGTGCTGGTTGGGATCAATCTATTGCGTGAAGGTCTTGATATGCCTGAGGTTTCCCTGGTCGCCATTTTCGATGCCGACAAGGAAGGCTTCCTCCGCTCGGAGGGATCGCTGATTCAGACCGTCGGCCGGGCAGCCCGGAACATTCGCGGTATGGCGATTCTCTACGCGGACCGGGTCACCGGATCCATGGACCGGGCGATGGCTGAGATGGAGCGTCGCCGAAACAAGCAACTGGCCTACAACGAAGTCCACGGGATCCAGCCGAAGTCCATTCAAAAGGCGGTCCCGGACATCATGGAAGGCGCGCGGCCGGCGGGCCGGGGACGCCGCCGCCGCCGGTCGAATGCCGCGCGCTACGCGAGAATGAGCCCGCAGGAAGTCGTTCGGAAAATCGAGGCATTGGAGAGGCGCATGTACCAGCACGCCCGGGACCTCGAGTTCGAGGAAGCGGCGAAAATCCGGGACGAGATCGGCGAGGCGCGGGAAGCCGGACTGGCCCGCACAACACGTCGGGAACCTGTCAACCCGTCAGAAAACCAGGTCTCCGGCGGCCATACTTGAGTAGTGTGGCCGGAAATGGTTATTGTTCACGGCCTAGGCGCGTAGCTCAGCGGTAGAGCACCACCTTGACATGGTGGGGGTCGGTGGTTCGATCCCACTCGCGCCTACCAGTTGACGGGATCGGGGGTTCGCGCCCCCGATTTCATGACGGAAACCATCCGCGGCGCTCGAATGGCCGGCCAACGCTTGGGCAGCCGATGGCGGTCACGCCTTCAAGGGCACGCGCCAGGGATTTTCACGGACGCCGGAATGAGCCGCACAAGCACTTGTGCGGGCCTGATCCGGGACTTACAATCACGGCCCGCTCGTGGTGTAGAATATTTTGGCTACGGGCGCTGACTGTCAGACGGTCGTCGGCCCAGGCGAGTGGCAGAAACTGCCCTTGACCGGCGCCACGGCTGCTATTCATTACAGGTCCAGGCAACAGGGAGCACAAACCATCGTTCTAACGAAGCGTATTCGACGCAATGACGAGATCACCGCCCTGCAGGTACGGGTAATCGGAACGGACGGTGACCAGGTGGGGATCATGCCGCTGGATGACGCGCTGGAGGTAGCGCAGAACGAGAGCCTCGACCTGGTGGAAGTGGCGCCGAACTCGGATCCTCCGGTATGCCGAATCATGGATTACGGCAAGTTCGTATTCGAGCAACGAAAGAAGGCGCAGTCGGGGCGGCGCAAGCAGAAACAGATTCACGTCAAGGAAATCAAGTTTCGACCGGGAACGGAAGAAGGGGATTACCAGGTCAAGCTGCGGAATCTGATTCGGTTTCTCACTTCGGGCGACAAGACGAAGGTGACCCTGCGCTTCAGGGGACGGGAAATGGCGCACCAGGAGTTGGGCGTGCAGTTGCTTGAGCGGGTGCAACGGGATTTGCGCGAGTACGGTGTCGTTGAACAGTTTCCGCAACTTGAACACCGGCAGATGGTGATGATTATCGCGCCGAGGAAGCACTAGCGCTGATCATTCGGCTCCGGAAGGAGGGGCAATGCCAAAGCTGAAGACCAATCGCGGGGCCGCCAAGCGGTTCAGCCGCACCGCAAGGGGAGGCTACAAGCGTAGCCAGTCCCACCTCAATCATATTCTGACCAAGAAGAGTTCGAAGCGTAAGCGTCAACTCGGCAAGACGCTACGGGTCGCCGACGCGGATACCGGGGCGGTCCGCAAGTTGTTGCCCTATAGCTGAGGTGAGTCATGGCTAGAGTCAAGCGCGGTGTCGTCGCCAAGGTGCGCCACAAGAAAATCCTGCGTCAGGCGAAGGGCTATTACGGCGCTCGCAGCCGTACCTACAAGGTCGCCAAGCAGGCGGTCATCAAGGCCGGCCAGTACGCGTACCGTGACCGCCGGCAACGCAAGCGCCACTTCAGGGCGCTGTGGATCACGCGGATCAATGCCGCCGCGCGGCTTCACGGCCTGTCCTACAGCCGGCTCGTCAACGGCCTCAAGCGCGCCGATGTCCAGGTCGACCGCAAGGTGCTGGCCGACATCGCGGTTCACGATCCGGAGGCATTCGGCGCCATCGCGCAAGCCGCCAGCGACGCGCTGGCGTCCTGACCGACGCGGTCCACCCGTCAGGCATTCCCGTGGCCAGCCCGGCCGGACTGCTTGAACAGGCGCGGGCCGCCGTACATGCGGCGGGCGATCTGGCCCAACTCGATGCGGTGCGCGTCAAGTACCTCGGACGCAAGGGCCTGATTACCGCCGAGCTCAAGGGGCTCGGCAAGCTGCCGGTCGAGGAACGGGCCGCGGCCGGACGGGAGGTCAACCGCGTCAAGCAGGCCGTGGTCGAGCGGATATCGGCGCGCCGGGAACAGCTCGAAGCGGCGCGGACCGAGGCGGAGCTGGCCAACCGGATCGACGTCACCCTGCCCGGCCGCGGTCAACCCGTGGGCGGGCTGCACCCGGTGACCCGCACGCTGCGGCGGATCGTCGATATCTTTGCCGCTGCCGGGTTCGGGGTGCGCAACGGACCGGAAGTCGAGGACGACTATCACAACTTCACCGCGCTGAACATTCCCGAGAACCACCCGGCCAGAGCGTTGCATGACACGTTCTACCTGGACTCGGGCCACGTCCTGCGAACCCATACATCACCCGTGCAGATTCGCGCCATGCGCTCCGAGGGCGCTCCGATAAGGATCATCGTTCCGGGACGGGTCTACCGGCGCGACTACGATCAGACCCATTCGCCCATGTTCACCCAGGTGGAAGGCCTCGCCGTCGACACGGATATCAGTTTCGCCAATCTGAAATCGGTGTTGTACGAGTTCGTCTCCAGTTTCTTCGAGCGCGAGGTCGAATTGCGATTCCGCCCATCCTATTTTCCGTTCACCGAACCCTCCGCGGAAGTGGACATACGCTCCGAATCGGGGAAATGGCTGGAGATTCTCGGCTGCGGCATGGTGCACCCGAACGTACTTCGGCACGTGGACGTCGATCCGGAGAAATACACCGGCTACGCATTCGGCATGGGAGTCGAGCGCCTGGCCATGCTCCGCTACGGCGTCGGCGATCTGAGGCGCTTCTTCGAGAGCGACCTGCGCTTTATCGGGCAGTTCCGCTGAGGACCGGGTCATGCGAATCGACATTCAATGGCTCGGCGAAATGCTGCAACGGGACCTGGACCCGGAGCAGACGGCCGAGCAACTGACCCTCGGCGGCCTGGAAGTCGAATCCCTGCGGCTGTCCGGCGCCGAAGCGGGCGGCGGGCCGGCGGTGGACGGCGTCGTTCTCGACTTTGACATCACTCCGAACCGGGGTGACTGCTTCAGCGTTCTGGGAATTGCCCGGGAGGTGTCCGCACTCGACGGAACGCGCATGGAACCACCCGCGGTTTCACAGGTTTCCGCGACCGTGGAGGATACCTTCCCGGTGACACTGGATGCGCGCGCGGCGTGCCCTCGCTTCGCCGGCCGCGTCATCCGCAACATCAGGCCGGGATGCCGTTCGCCCGAATGGATGAGGGTGCGCCTGGAGCGGGCGGGGCTGCGTGCGCTGCACCCGGTCGTGGATGTCACGAACTACGTCATGCTGGAACTGGGTCAGCCGCTTCATGGCTATGACCTGAATGCGCTCAGCGGCGGCATTTCCGTGCGCTTCGCCGGAGACGGCGAGGCGTTGACGCTGCTGGACGGGGATAGCGTCACCCTGCAACCCGATGTGCTGGTCATCGCGGACGATTCGGGGGCGATCGGCCTGGCGGGGATCATGGGCGGACAGGGCACCGCGGTGTCGGATACCACCCGGGAGGTCTTTCTCGAGTCCGCCTTCTTCTCGCCTGAGTCCATCGCCGGGCGTGCGCGGCGGTTCGGCTTGCACACGGATGCTTCCCTGCGATTCGAACGGGGCGTTGACCCCGTGAACCAGCGGCGCGCGATCGAGCGGGCGACGGCCTTGCTGATGGACATTTCCGGCGGCGAGCCGGGCCCGGTCGTCGAGGCTGTCGCTACGAACGAGCTGCCCGCGAGACGTCCCGTTCCCTTGCGGCTGGACAGGCTCAACTCGATTCTCGGCACGAGGCTTGCGCCAGGCGATGTGGAATCGCAGCTTGACCTGCTTCACATCGCCGCGGCGCGGGAGAACGGCGGGTGGTCTGTTGTGGCTCCGGATTTTCGCTTCGATCTCCGGATCGAGGAGGACCTGGTGGAGGAAGTCGGCCGCATGACCGGCTACGACAACATTCCCGTGGTCGCGGAGCGCAGTCCGCGGCACGTGGGACCTTCGACGGAATCGATGGTGTCCGAGGAACGCATCGCCGACACGCTCTGTTCGCGCGGATACTCCGAAGTCGTGACCTACGGCTTCGTGGACGAGGGACTCGCCGACAAGGTAAGTCCCGGCGCGAATCACGTGCGCCTGACCAACCCGCTTTCGAAGGAGATGGGCGTCATGCGCCATTCGCTCTGGCCGGGGCTGCTGCTTGCGGCACAACACAACCGGAGCCGCCAGCAGGCGCGTTTGCGGCTGTTCGAGATAGGCGCCCAGTTCGCCCGGGGCGACGACGGTGTCCGGGAAAGCCGGGTTCTGGCCGGCCTGGCGCTCGGCGCACACCGGCCGGAGCATTGGGAGGGCGGCGGCCGGGACGCGGACTTTTTCGACGTCAAGTCCGATGTGGAGGCGATCCTCGCGTTGGCGGGCCGGGCGGCAGACGCAACATTCGATCGGGCCGATCATCCGGCACTGGCCGGCGGCCAGTGCGCGCGGGTGATGCTGGGAGAAACGGGCGTCGGCTGGCTGGGCGTCCTGCATCCCCGCCTGCGGGGCGGGATGGGGTGGAAACGGCCGGCCATCCTGTTTGCCATGCAATTGGAGCGGACGTGCCGGGCGAGAATCCCCCGGTACAGCGAGTATTCGAAGTTTCCATCCCTGCGCCGGGACATCGCCGTCGTGGTCGATGACGACGTCTCGGCCGACCGGTTGCTGAAGTGCGTGCGGCGCGCCACCGGGGGCGTGCTGAACGACGTGATCATTTTCGATATTTTCCGGGGCAAGGGGATAGATTCAGGACGAAAAAGTGTCGCTTTAGGCTTGATTTTACAGGACAGATCGCGCACCCTTACGGACACGGAAGCGGACCGGATCGTGACATCCACCACGCGGCGACTGGAGCGCGAACTCGGGGCGACCATCAGGGAATAGGCGGTCTTCATGGCGTCATTGACCAAGGCGAAAATGGCCGAGTCGTTGTTCAACGAACTCGGTTTGAACAAGCGGGAAGCGCGTGAGTTGGTGGACACGTTCTTTGAGGACCTGAGGGTTTCCCTGGCGAGCGGCGAGCAGGTCAAACTGTCCGGATTCGGCAATTTTGACCTGCGGGACAAGAATCAGCGGCCCGGACGCAACCCGAAGACCGGCGAAGAAATCCCCATCACGGCACGGCGGGTGGTGACCTTCCACCCCGGTCAGAAGCTGAAGACGCGAGTCGAGGTCTATGCTGGAACCCGGGGATAACGCGGAACTTCCTCCGATCCCGGGAAAACGCTACTTCACGATCGGCGAGGTGAGCGAGTTGTGCGCCGTCAAGCCGCACGTGCTTCGTTACTGGGAGCAGGAGTTCCCGCAGCTCGAGCCGGTGAAGCGCCGCGGCAACCGCCGCTACTACCAGCGGCAGGATGTGCTCATCATCCGCCAGATTCGCAGTCTGCTTTACTCCGAGGGCTTTACCATCGGCGGGGCGCGGCAGAAGCTGGCCGGCGGCGAGGCGCGCGACGACCTGAGCCAGAGCCAGCAGATCATCCGGCAGGTGCGTACGGAACTGGAAGACGTCCTCCGGTTGCTGCGGAGATAGTCCGCATCGCGCTGCGGACTATCCCCGACGGCGGCCATTTCGCTACACTTGCGCAGCCCGCACCGCTCGCCGAGGTGTTTCGAACGCGTGAACGTGACGACAGCAAGGTGGGTCCGGCGGGTAACGGTCGGGGTGTGGCGCAGCCTGGTAGCGCACTTGCATGGGGCGCAAGAGGTCGCTGGTTCAAATCCAGTCGCCCCGACCACTCCGGGGCCTGTCGACGCTTTTCCGGATAGCGGCGACAGGCCCTGATTCCCATACACCCCGGCAGGGAAGCAGGCATGACAGCAAAGACACCGCGCGAACGCGGCGAAGTCGATCCCAGACGGTATTCCCGCGTGGTCGTCGACGGCCTGGAGCAGGCTCCGAGCCGTGCCATGCTTCGCGCGGTCGGCTTCAAGGACGAAGACTTCTCCAAACCGCAGGTGGGCATCGCCTCTACCTGGAGCATGGTGACGCCTTGCAACATGCATATCGACCGGTTGGCGGAACTGGCTGGCGCGGGCGCCGACGAGGCCGGCGGCAAGAGCGTCATCTTCAATACGATCACGGTGTCCGACGGGATTTCCATGGGCACCCGGGGGATGCGCTATTCGCTGGTTTCGCGGGAGGTCATTGCCGATTCCATCGAAGCCGTGGCGGCTGCCGAAGGGTTCGACGGGCTGGTCGCGATCGGCGGTTGCGACAAGAACATGCCGGGTTGCGTCATGGCCCTGGCGCGACTGAACCGGCCCTCGGTATTCGTGTATGGAGGCACGATCCAGCCCGGTCCGAAGCACCGCGACGTGATTTCCGTTTTCGAAGCGGTGGGCGGCGTCGCCGCGGGGACGATCAGCGAGGCGGAACTGCATGAAGTCGAATCCACGGCCATACCGGGCCCCGGTTCCTGTGCCGGGATGTACACGGCCAACACCATGGCATCGGCGATCGAAGCCCTCGGCATGAGCCTCGCCAACAGTTCCGCGCAGGAAGCCATCTCCGATGCCAAGAAGTCCGACTGCCAACGGGCCGGGCGGGCCGTGATGCGGCTCCTGAAACGCGGCATTACGCCGGCGGATATCTTCAGCAAGGAGGCGTTCGAGAACGCCATCGCCACGGTGATCGCCCTGGGCGGTTCCACCAATGCCGTGCTGCATCTGCTGGCCGTCGCACACGACGCGCAGGTGGACGTGACGCTGGAGGACTTCTCCCGAATCGGCGCGCGCGTTCCGGTGTTGGCGGACCTGCGCCCGAGCGGGCGGTACATGATGTCGGAGCTGATCCGAATCGGCGGGATTCAACCGTTGATGAAGACGCTGCTGGACGCCGGCTTGCTCCATGGCGGCTGCCTGACGGTGACCGGCCGCACCTTGGCGGACAATCTCGCCGCCGTCGAGCCGTATCCGGCCGGGCAGACCATTGTTCGCCCGCTGGCGGATCCCATCAAGGCGGACAGCCACCTGGCGGTCCTTTACGGCAACCTGGCGCCGGAAGGCGCGGTTGCCAAGATTTCAGGCAAGGAGGGGACCAAGTTCAGTGGTCCCGCCCGGGTGTTCGAGTCGGAGGAAGACGCGCTGCGCGCGATCCTGGATGGCGTGGTTCGGGCCGGCGATGTCGTGGTCATCCGATATGAAGGCCCAAAGGGTGGACCGGGCATGCGGGAGATGCTGAGCCCCACGGGCGCCATTATCGGCAAGGGGCTGGGCGACAAGGTGGCCCTGATCACGGACGGCCGGTTCTCGGGCGGAAGCCACGGCTTCGTCGTGGGGCACGTGGCGCCGGAGGCCGCGGTGGGCGGGCCGATGGCGGTGGTGCGGGACGGCGACCGAATTTCGATCAACGCCGGGACGAAGAAGATCGACCTGGAGATTCCGCAGGTGGAGCTCCGGGCGCGCCTGCACGGCTGGACGCCGCCTCAGCCGAGCGCCACGCGCGGATTGCTGGCCAAGTACGCGAAGTTGGTCAGTTCCGCTTCGCTCGGAGCCGTTACAGACCCGAATTAGCCGGACAGGCGGCTGAATCGAGTCGTTCCGGACCACTGGCGCATCAGTTTTCGAGTGTCCGGCTCGCGCATGGCCGCGCGCGGGATATCCAGCGCGATCACGTTGCCGCAGCCTTGCCGGATCGCGCGCGCCATTGCTCAGCATACATTTTCCCCTGATTCGCAGAGACTGGAAACACACGGTTAGATCGGAAATAATGCATGCCACAAGCATTCGACAGGGACGAATGCAAAAGGTGGTGGATGGATGGGGACGTTTACCAGGCGATCGCTGATCGGCGGTAGCATAGTCGGCGGGCTGGCCTTGCCCTGGATCCGGGCCTCCGCGGAGACAGCGGTTGCCGGCGTCACCGACAGCGAGATCATACTGGGCATGTCCGCCGCATTTTCCGGTCCCTCGAGGGGGCTGGGGATCGAGTTGTACCGGGGCGCCTGGGCTTATTTCGAACACGTCAACCGCGCCGGCGGTATTTCGGGGCGGCGGATTGCCCTGAAGCTCTACGATGACGGCTACCAGCCGGACGCATCGGTCAATAACACAATGAAGCTGATGCTGGAGGATCAGGTCTTCCTCCTGTTCGGCTATGTCGGCACGCCGACCGTGACCCGGGTCCTGCCGATCCTGAAAAAATTTCAGGACCAGGACGTCTTCCTTTTCTTCCCGTTCACCGGGGCGCAACCGCAGCGCCAACCGCCTTACGGTGAGTTCGCGTTCAACCTGCGCGCGTCCTACGCCCAGGAAACCGCCGGCCTGGTGGAGAATTTCGTGCAGGTCGGCCGTCGCCGTATCGGCGTCTTCTACCAGGCGGACGCCTACGGACGCAGCGGCTGGGCCGGCGTCAGGGCGGCGCTGGCGGGGCACGGCGAGCGGATCGCCGGGGAGGCCACCTACCGTCGCGGCACGCAGTTCACGGCCACGATGCGGGGGCAGGTGGAATTGCTCCAGGCCGCGGCGCCGGAAGCGGTGATCTGCATCGGCGCCTACGCCGCGTGCGCCGCGTTCGCCAGGGATGCCGTCGATCTCGGGTTGCGCGTGCCGATCGCGAACCTGTCGTTCGTCGGCAGCGAGAGCATGCTGGGATTGCTGTCCGGGGGCCGCGGCCCCGAGGATGCCGAACGCTACACCAGCCTGCTGGTCAATTCCCAGGTGGTTCCCAGCTACCACGACACGTCGATTCCCGCGGTGCGGGAATACCGGGAGTTCATGGAACGCTACAACCCGGACATGCCGGCCGAACTGGTCACGGAGTCCTATACGCCGTTCGACTACAGCTTCGTCAGCCTGGAAGGCTTTCTCGATGCCAAGATCATGGTGGAAATCCTGCGCAGGCTCGGCGACGAGCCTTCGCGCACCGATCTGGAACGCGCGGTGATGTCGTTGCAGGATTTCGAACTCGGTATCAGCGAGCGCGTGACATTTGCCGAAGACCGCCGCCAGGGATTGCAGCAGGTTTACTACACCGTCGTGGACGACGGACGCTTCGTGACGCTGAACGACTGGCAAGAGAGATTCTCCTGATGCGGGCCATCAAGGTCCGGAAGCTGTTTCAGAGGACTTTGTTCGGCGTTTTCGCCCTGTTCGGCTTTATCGGCATCTCCACCTCCTTCCTTCTCATCGACACCGTCAATTCCTACCTCACCGAGGAATACGAGACCAACAGCCTCGGCATCGCCCAGACCATCGCCGATTCGAGCGTCGACATCCTGCTCAACCGGGACCTTTCGACCCTGCAGTCGCTGATCGACCAATTCATCGAGATTCAGGGCATCAGCTACGTCTACATCAGAGATGAAACGGGCGAATTCCTTGCCCACACGTTCGTTCCGGGGATTCCCGAGGTGATTCTGAACTCGGACCCGGCCGACAGGTCCACGGTGGAACGCCAGCTTCCGGGCATGGGCGAGTTCGTGGAAGTCAGCCGCCCGATCCTTGCGGGCGTGGCCGGCGCCGTGCATGTCGGCATGGACTCCGGAATGATCGCCCTGCAGGTTCAGCGGGCCATCGGCCGGCAGGTCTACCTGATCTCCATCGTCTTCGTGCTGGGGGTCGTGGCCGCCATCTGGCTGGTCAACCTGGCGGCGCGGCCCATCGGCGACGTGCTGACCTACGCCGTGGCGCTGGCGCGCGGCGAGGAAGAGGATGCCGAATCCGCGGAACGCGTACTCGGGCGCAAGGACGAGGCCGGTCAGCTTGCCCGCCTGTTCGCGCACTTCTCCAGGGGGCACGTGTCCGGGGCATCCGGCGACGGCGCGGCCTGACCGGACGGCCTGACGGCAGCCATGTTCGGGCGTCCGATACCTCGAATCATCATACTGGCGGCCTGCGTGACGCTCCAGGTCTGCCTGGGAACCGTGTATGCATGGAGTTTCTTCCAGACGATGCTCGTCCGGCAGCTCGGCTGGACCAATATCGAGACGGCCCTGGCGTTCAGCCTGGCCATATTTTCCCTCGGCGTAGCGGCCGCCTGGGCGGGAACGGCGCTCCCCCGGCTCGGCCCGAGAAGGTTGGCGCTGGCGGGCAGCGCCCTGTTCTGCGTGGGATACCTGGTGGCCAGCCTGGCGCTGTCTCTCGATCATCTGCCGCTCTTCTACGTCGGTTACGGCGTCATCGGAGGCGCCGGGATCGGTCTCGGGTACGTCACGCCGGTAGCGACCGTCGCCAAGTGGTTTCCGGACCGCAAGGGGCTCGCCACGGGAACGGTGGTGATGGGATTCGGCATCGGCGCACTGCTGCTGAGCAAGTTGCTGGCGCCCGTGCTCGTGGTCTACAGCGAAGGCGACCTGCCGACCGTGTTCCTGGGGCTCGGGATCATCTTCGCCTGCATCCTGCTGCCCGCCAGCTTGCTGTTGTCGGACCCCCAACGGAGCCCCGCCTCCGCGGCGTCCGCGTCGCCCACGGCCTTCGAGGCGGACGACGCCGGCGTGAAGACGCGCGAGTACCTGATGTCGCAGGAATTCTCCTGCATGTGGGTGGTTTTCTTCTGCAATATCGCGGCGGGGATTTCCGTCATCAGCTTTCAGTCGGCGCTGCTGCAGGATGTCTGGGGGCTCGCCGAACCGACGCTGGAACCGGAAATCCTTGCAGCCTATGGCGCCACGCTGATTGCCGCCAGCTCGGTCTGCAACGGGGTAGGGCGGCTGTTCTGGGGGCTGCTGTCCGACCGCCTGGGCCGCGTGCGGGTGCTGCGCGTCCTGCTGGGCAGCCAACTGGTGGTCTTCGGCGTGCTGATGACCGAGCAGAATCCCTGGGTCTTTTCGGTGCTGGTCTGCTATGTGTTGCTGTGCTTCGGCGGCGGGTTCGCGACCATGCCTTCGTTCATCGTCGACGTTTTCGGCAGCAGGCGGATGTCCACGATTTATGGCGCGATCCTCACCGCCTGGGCCGCGGCCGGCATCATCGGCCCGCTTTACGTGGGCTACCTCAAGGATCAATATCCGGACCGCGCGGTCACGTATTGTTTCCTGATCGGGATACTGATGCTCGGTGTGGGCTATGTATTCACATACCTGCTGAACGATCAGCGCATCCTGTTGAGACGTCCAACGGTGGAAGGCACGCTGAGGTACTTCAATATCCCGGTCCCCCGAACCTGAAGGAGTCCCGGGCCTGAAGCCGTCCGGGTCTGAAAAAACCGCACGCTTGAAGAAGTCGCGAACCCTGGGGATGATCGCGCTTCCTTGACCTGCACTGGCAATGCTTATATGTTGCGTGCCATGGCTATGACCACCAAGGGCAAGACGACCATGACGATGGCGACCGGCAAACGCGCCGTCAGCGGGTTGGTTGTACCAATGGTCTAGCAACAGACAAACCATAGTCATCAGGAAAACCCGCTGCGGATAGTCCCGGCGGGTTTTCTTTTTGTGTGGAGCGGTTCCATGAACGACTACACCAGCGGACAGACGGATTTTGAATCCGCGGAATCCCCCTTTCCGGACTCGCCCTTCGTGGTGATGAAGTTCGGGGGGCGAAGCGTCTCCACGGCGGAAAACTGGCGCAAAATCGCCGAGTTGCTGCGGTCGAGGCTCGATTCCGGCGTTACGCCGGTCGTGGTGCATTCGGCACTGGCCGGCATCTCCGACGCGCTGGAAGAGCTGCTCGAGGTGGCGGTCAGATGTGACCCGACGTCACTTCTTCGCGAGATTCGCGAAACTCACGATCGACTTTCCGCCGAACTCGGTGTGGATCCATCAATCCTGAACGACCAGTTCCATACGCTGACCCAACTCATTGACGGCGTACGCCTGCTTGGGGAGGTTAGCCCGGGAGTGCATGCCCGGGTCATGGCGACGGGCGAGTTGGCCGCGACGACCCTCGGCGCGCACTTCCTTCATAAAAGCGGGTTGCCGGCGCATTGGTGGGACGCCAGGACGCTGCTCGAGAGCACGGAGCGCCGGGACCTCCCCGAACGGGCACAGTTCCTGTCCGCGGCCTGTGCCAACGACGCCGACCGGGAATTGCAGCAAGGGCTTGAGGCGGTGGACGGTTTCATCGTCACCCAGGGGTTCATCGGACGCAATTCGCGAGGCGATACGGTGCTGTTCGGGCGCGGAGGTTCGGATACTTCGGGCGCCTATCTCGCCGCGAAGCTGCAGGCGCGCCGATTGGAGATCTGGAGCGACGTGCCGGGATTCTTCAGCGCGGACCCCAAGGCGGTGCCGTCGGCGCGCCTGCTTCGGGAACTCACCTATAGCGAAGCTCAGGAAATCGCCTCGGCCGGCGGTGGCCTGCTGCACCCCAGGAGCATCTCGCCCGTGCGCCGGAGCGGGATTCCCCTGTTTCTCAAGATCACCGGCCATCCTCAGTGGGAGGGCACGGTCGTATCGAATTCCCCGGGCGACGACACACCCCAGATCAAGGCGATATCGAGACGTCAGGGGATCACGCTGATTTCGATGGAGTCCATGGAAATGTGGCACCAGGTCGGGTTCCTCGCCGATGCCTTCGACAGCTTTCGCAGGCATGGCCTGTCGGTGGACCTGATTTCCACGTCCGAAAGCAATGTCACGGTTTCCATCGACCCCGTTGCAAGTTTTGCCGATCCCACTGCGGTGGACGCGCTGGTCAACGATCTCGGCCGCTTTTGCCGGGTGAGCGTGATTCGCGATTGCGCGGCGATCACGTTGGTGGGAAGGCGCATCCGGACCATCCTGCATGAACTCAGCCCGGTCATGGAGGCATTCGAAGAGCACAAGGTGCACTTGCTGACCCAGGCGGCCAATGACCTGAACCTGACATTCGTGGTGGATGGGGACCATGCCTTTCGGTTGCTGAAACGTCTTCATTCACTGCTCGTCAGCAGATTTCGCGAGGGCAGGGTGTTCGGCCCGACCTGGGAGCAACTAAAGGCCCGGGAACCGGTGACGGAATCGCCGCGGGCACCCTGGTGGGAACGTCAACGGGACCGTCTCATCGCAACTGCCAGGGAGCGCGGGTCCGCCTACGTGTACCATCTGGACAGCGTCGCCGAGGCGATGACGTCCCTGACGTCCCTGAATTCGGTGGATGCCGTGTTCTATTCCGTGAAGGCCAATTCGAATCCGGAAATCCTGCGCGCGGTTGATGCCCACGGGGGCAATTTCGAATGTGTCTCACCGGGCGAGATTCGGCGCGTGCTCGATACGCTGCCGGGCATCGATCCCCGCAGGATTCTCTTTACCCCCAACTTCGCCCCCAGGGACGAATACGCATGGGGTTTCGAGCAGGGCGTTTGGGTCACGCTGGACAACCTGCACCCGATTCGGCATTGGCCCGAGGTGTTTCGCGGGCGGGACATCTTTGTCCGCGTCGACCCGGGGGTGGGGCGGGGCCACCACGAACATGTGCGCACCGCGGGCGCGCACTCGAAATTCGGTGTGCCGCTGTTCGAAGTCGAGGAATTTGCAAGATTGGTCGAAGGCGCGGATACCCGCGTCGTGGGCCTTCATGCCCACACGGGCAGCGGCATTTTCAACCCCTATAACTGGGAGCAGACCGGAGAGTGTCTGGCGGGGCTGCTGGTCTTGTTCCCGCATGCCCGCTACGCGGATCTGGGCGGCGGCCTGGGGATACCGGAAAAACCGGGAGAATCGCCGTTGGACATGGCCGAGCTCGACGCCGCCATTGGCCGCGTCAAGCAACAGGCGCCGCAACTGCGACTCTGGCTGGAACCCGGACGATTCATCGTTGCGGGAGCGGGTGCATTGGTTAGCTGCGTCACCCAGACCAAGGGCAAGGGGGGCATTCGCTACGTGGGGGTTGGAACGGGAATGAATACCCTGCTGCGGCCCGCGCTCTACGGCGCCTATCACGAGATCGTGAACCTCTCCCGACTGGGCGAACCGGGAGACGAAATCGTGAACATCGTCGGACCGGTCTGCGAAACAGGCGACCGAATGGGGTCCGACCGGCTGTTGCCCATTACACGTGAAGGAGATGTATTGCTCATAGCCAACACGGGCGCCTACGGATATGTCATGAGTTCCCGGTACAATCTGAGAGAGCCGGCGTCCGAGATTTCGATTTGACGCGTGCCTCGTTTGCCGGCTTCGCCAATTGGCATCGTACCCGCGGCCCCACGGCAATAGCGCCGGGACGTCGCATAACAAGGGAGGACATGCAATGGGTGCAGGAATGATCCGGGCCGTCGGGCCGTTTGTCTGGGCTGTGCTTTGGGTGGCGCTTGCAACCCCCGGCTACGGCCAGAGCCTGCCCGATCCTGAACGGTTCGAGGATACGATTCGCCGGTTCGAAGCGCTGGACAGGGAAAATCCCCCTCCGGAGGGCGCAATCGTGCTGACCGGCAGCTCCAGTATCGCGCGCTGGAACGATCAGGCCGCGGAGGCGCTGGCTCCGCTCACCGTGATCCCGCGGGGCTTCGGCGGCAGCGTGATGAACGACGTGCTGCACTACCTGGACCGGGTCGTGATCGCCTACCGGCCGCGGGCCATCCTGATCTACGAGGGCGACAACGACACCGGTATCGCCAATCCGATCCCCACGGAGATGATCCTTGACCAGTTGCGGCAGATCATTGACCGCGTTCACGCTGTCCTGCCCGAAACGCGGATTTACGTCCTGTCCGTCAAACCAAGCATCCTGCGATGGAACGTCTGGCCGCAGGCTCAGGAAGTCAGCTCGGGTTACAGCGCGATCGCCGACGATGATCCGCTGGTGTACTACGTGGACGTGGCGACGCCGCTATTGAACGCCGACGGCACGCCAAGACCGGAAATCTACGTGGAAGATGACCTCCACCTGAACGATCTCGGCAATTCGATCTGGGGAACGACCATCAGGGACGCATTGATGCCGGTGGAAGCGGAATTCGAATGAGGTGATTCCTTATGGAGGCTGGCCTACAGCGCCACGACGCCATCACCGATTACGCCTTGGATTTATTCGTCTCGGCGTACCCATCTGAAACGATTTGCCGCGAGGACATCTTCCGCTACATTTATGGCCTGCCGCATTCCGAGGACTACCGGAAATGGACATCACCACGGTAATCTACAACCGTCACATCGCCGTTCGCGGGATTCCCGAGGAAGCCTGGGACTTCGTGGTCAGCGGCAAGCCTGCGCTGAAATGGGTGATGCTGCGCCAGTGCGTCAAGACGCACAAGGCCAGCGGCATCGTCAGCGACGCCAACCGCGACGCCGTCGAGACGGTCGGCGATCCGCGTTACCCGCTCGACCTGTTCCCGCGGATCATCACGGTCAGCCTGGAGACCATGGATATCGTGCGCGACTTACCCGAGCTGGTCATCGACTGACATGGCCGCGATCCGTGAAATCTCGATCAAGGGATTCCGAAGCATCTCGGCTGTCGACAGGCTGGAATTGCGCCCGCTCAATGTCCTGATCGGCGCGAACGGATCGGGCAAGTCCAATTTCCTCCGTGCGCTCGACCTGTACCGCGTGGTGACGACGCGATCGGAATGGCTGCCCGATTACGTTCGGAGGGCTGGCGGAGCGGATTGTTTTCTGCACTACGGGTCCAGACACACGGACAGAATCGCGCTCAGTCTGTACTTCGGTCCCGAGTTTTCGAGTGCCCAGTCCGGCTACGCCATCCAGCTTCATCCGCTCCCCAATGACTTGCTGTCATGTACGGTTGCCGGGCATGCACCACCGATTCCAGATGAGGTTGATGTCAATGCGATCGCGGAGCAGGGTGAGGATCCGTGGATCGAGGGGCTGCGCAGCAGGATGGACGGCTGGCGCGTCTATCACTTTCACGACACGGGACCCCGATCCCCGATCAAGAAGACCGCGAAAATTCACGATAACCGTCGATTGCGGGAGGATGGGTCGAATCTTGCGGCGTTTCTGTACCTGTTGAGCAAGCGCTACCGCCGAGACTACGACATGATTCGAAAATGCGTGCGGCAGGCCGCTCCATTTTTCGAGGACTTCTCGCTGCAACCGCTTGAACTGAACAAGGAAACGCTGCTTCTCGAATGGCGCCAATCGGGATCGGACGGTTACTTCAACGCATCCGCTTTGTCCGACGGAACGCTTCGTTTCATGGCGTTGGCGACCCTGTTGATGCAGCCCGAGTCGCTGCGTCCCTCCGTCATCCTGCTGGACGAACCGGAGCTTGGCCTGCATCCAGCCGCCATCACGCTGGTGGCATCAATGTTGAGGCAGGCTTCCGTGTCATCTCAGGTCATCGTGGCGACACAATCTCCCATTCTGCTGGACCACTTCGAACCGGAAGACGTAGTGGTCGCGGACCGCGTCAACGGCGCGACGGAATTTCACCGGCTGGATGCGGAACAGTTGGGGGTTTGGCTTGAGGACTTCAGCCTCGGCGAGCTATGGGAGAAGAACCATTTCGGCGGTCGGGCTTCAAGTTGGAGCGACAATCCGGCGCGAAAGCGATGACCCGGCTCCTTGCCCATGTCGAGGGCCGTACCGAAGAAGAATTCGTCAATGAGGTGCTTGCGCCTCATCTGCGTGAGCGTGGCTACCATTCAGTCAAGGCGCGCCTGCTGGGCAAAGCCCGACAACGCTTCAGGCGCGGTGGAATAAAGCCGTGGCCGGGCGTGAAAAAGGAAATTGTGAATCACTTGCGTGAGGATCCGGGATGCGTTGCGACCACGATGGTGGACTACTACGGCATGCTCCGTGATGGATCGGGAGCATGGCCAGGGCGCTCGCTGGCATCGGGTGTAGAGTTTCCGCACAAGGCGCGCACCATTGAGGAACGAATCGCCGCGCACGTAAGCGAAGACATGGGTTCGGGTTTCGACAACCGCCGATTTGTCCCTTACATCATGATGCACGAATATGAGGCCATGCTGTTCAGCGACTGCGCAGTCTTCGCGACTGGCATTGGCCGCCCGGAAATCGTGCAGCCGCTCCAGGCGATACGTGACCGGTTCGACACGCCCGAAGAGATCGACGATTCACCGGAATCCGTCCGTCCGGGTCGAGGCAGTTCTCCCCGATTACGAGAAGCCGATCATGGGCTGCCTTGCCGCGATGGCAATCGGTTTGGAGAGGATCAGGGCCGAATGTCCGAACTTCTGCAACTGGCTCTATCGACTGGAACGCCTGGGAGCACGATAGAATTCACGCTCGCCGTATATCCGTATTGCGCTCTTGTAGCCGCAACGCCGACGGTACGCCAGTATCGACTATACGCATCACTATACGCATCAAGTATCGACTGAACGCGGAGTCAGCTCGAGCTCATGAAACTCTCCGTCATCCCGAGGTATGGCAACGAGCAATTCCCCGAACGTAGGAGTCTGCGCCTTCTCCAGATGACGTAGCCGCTCAAACTCCCGGAACGATAAAATGACGACTGCCGGTTTTCCTCTCCGCGTAATCCGCTGTGGAGTTCCCTCAAGCGCCGCGTCAACCACCGCGCTGAAGTTTTTTCTTGCATCCTGAAGCGCCCAGTCCGCCATGTACGTCTCCGTCCAGTTTGCTGGCTGGACTGTCCATCTTGCCAGAAGCCAAGCTGACCACGAAGTAGCCAGATACGAATTGTGTCTTGCCGATTGTAATCTGCCTGTTGTCAGAGTACGGAACACAGTGGGACCTTATGTGTCCGAATCGAGCCGTCCGAATCAGGTCTGAGGAAAGTGACGGTTCCGCAGTTCCGCTACCACGGACTCCAGGGACAACCCCCGCATCCTGAGCAACACCAGCAGATGGTAGAGCAGGTCGGCGGACTCCTCGGTGAGCCGCTCCGGCGATTCCGCCACGGCGGCCAGGGCGACCTCTGCGGCTTCCTCGGCGAGTTTCTTGGCGGCCAGCAGTTCGCCGCCCGCGGCGATTCGGGCGGTATAGCTGTCCGGCGGGGGATCGTCCAGCCGGTCCTGGATGATACCTTCCAGCGTGTTCAGGAAATCGATTCCACCCACGGTCACTCCTCCTCCGGCGGCCGCATGGGGATGGCGGCGTCGATCAGGTAATTCTTCAACTCGGGAATGGGTATCGCGGCGGTATGAAAGACGCTGGCGGCCAGCGCGCCGTCGACGTGCGCAAATTCGAACACGTCCCTGAAATGCTCCATGGCGCCCGCGCCGCCGGAGGCGATCAGGGGCACCTGGCATACGGCCCGCACGCGCGCCAGTTGCTCGATGTCGTAACCCTTGCGAACGCCGTCCTGGTTCATGCAATTGAGCACGATCTCGCCGGCGCCTCGGGCCTGCGCTTCGGTTATCCAGTCCAGGGTGCGCCGGCCGCTGGTCCGGCTGCGGTCCGGATCGCCGGTGTACTGGTGGACCGCGTAGTCCGCCTCCACCGCCAGACTGTCCACCCCGACCACCACGCACTGGGAGCCGAATCTACGGGCGAGGACTTCAATGAGGTCCGGATTCTCCAGCGCAGGCGAATTGATGGAGATCTTGTCGGCGCCCAGGTTGAGAACGGTCTCCGCGTCGGCCAGGTTTCGGATCCCTCCGGCGACGCAGAAGGGGATGTCGAGCACCTCCGCCACCCGGTTGACCCAGTTCCGGTCGACGGTCCGTCCGTCCGGGCTGGCCGTGATGTCATAGAACACCAGCTCGTCCGCTCCCTCGTCCCGGTACCGGCGGGCCAGCTCGATGATGCCGCCCATCACGCGATGGTTGCGAAACTGAACGCCCTTGACGACCACGCCGTCCCTGACGTCCAAGCAGGGGATTATCCGCTTGGCAAGAATGACCGCATCTCCTGTTCCGAAATCCGTCCCTCCAGCAGCGCCTTGCCCGAAATGGCGTACGCCACGCCTGTCGCCGCCAGATCGCTCAGGTCGCGGCTGTCGCGCACGCCACCGGAGGCCTGGAAGCCGATATCGGGGAATCGATGCCTGCAGGCCGCATACAGCCTGAGGTTGGGTCCCAGCAGCGCGCCGTCGCGCTCGACGTCCGTGCACAGTACGTGACGCAAATCCTCGCCCGAGTAGGCCTCCAGTGCGTCCCAGAGCGTCTCGGCGGAGTCTCGGGTCCAGCCATGGGTCGCGATGCGCGGCGTGTCGTCTTCGTCCACACGCACATCCAGAGCCAGCGTCACGCGGTCCGCACCCAGTTCCCGGAGCCAGCCGGTCACCGCCTCGCGCGCCTCGACCGCGAGACTGCCGATCACGGCCCGGTGGACCACCTCGAGGGCGCGGTCCAGGTTATCCCGCGAGCGAATGCCGCCGCCCAACTGGATCTTCAGATTGGCGGCGCGCGCCATTTTCCGCACGATCGCCAGGTTCACGGGCGCCCCCTCGGCAGCGCCATCCAGGTCCACCACATGCAGCCAGGCCGCCCCCAGGTCCTCATAGCGTTGCGCCAGTTCCACCGGATCGACCGGATAGCGGGTTTCCTGGCCGAAATCACCCCGCAGCAGCCGCACGCAACGGCCTCCACGGATATCGATCGCAGGGAGCAATTCCATGGTTTGCTAGATCCCGAGAAAATTCGCGAGTACCGCCGCGCCGAAGCGGGCGGAGCGCTCCGGGTGAAACTGCGTCGCGAAGAAATTGCCGTGCTGCACGACCGCGGAGAAATCCCCGCCGTAGTCGGCTACGCCGCAGGTGTGGGGACTCCGGGGAAGTGCGTAGCTGTGAATGAAATAGGCGTAGCCTCCGTCGTCCAATCCCTCCAGCAAGGGCGTATCGGCCACTTTCCGGACCGCGTTCCAACCCATTTGAGGAACCGGCAGACGTGAGTTGCCGGAAAATCGGCGGGCCTGTCCGGGAATGATGCCGAGGCATGCCGCATCGTCTTCATCCGAGCCGGCATAAAGCAATTGCAGGCCGAGACAGATGCCGAGCACCGGCTGGCGCAGGCGGGGAATGACGTCGCTGAGGCCCGCGGCGTCCAGCCGGTCCATGGCGTCGCGGGCCGCGCCGACGCCCGGGAGGATGACGTGACTGGCGGCTTCGATGACTTCGGGATCTTCCGTGACCGGGGCGTCGCAGCCCAGCCGCTGCAGGGCGAATCGCAGCGACGCCAGATTGGCGCCGCCACTGGCTATGATGACGGGAGCCGGCATCACAGCACCCCCTTGGTGGTCGGGAGGGTCGCGCCGTCACGGTGGAACGCCTGCCTGAGACTGCGGGCAACGCACTTGAAACATGCCTCCACCATGTGGTGCGCGTTCTCGCCCTCCACATCGATGTGAATCGCCGCTCCGAGATTCTCCGCAAGGGAGCGGAAAAAGTGGGGCACGAGTTCCGTCGGCAGGCCGCCAACCGATTCGCGGGGGAAGGCGCCCCGAAACACGGCGTAGGGACGCCCGCCGAGGTCGACGGCGACTTGCGCCCGGGATTCGTCCATGGGCAATACGAAACCGTAGCGGTGAATTCCGATCTTGCTGCCGAGGGCCTGCCGCAACGCCTCTCCCAGGGTCAGTGCCACGTCCTCCACGGTGTGGTGCTCGTCCACTTGCAGGTCCCCCTCACAGTGAACGCGCAGCGCAAATCCGCCGTGTTTGCCAAGCTGCTCGAGCATGTGATCGAAAAAACCGATGCCCGTGCGCACGTCGGCGTCGGCTTCCTTGTCCAGGTCCACGCTGACAACGATGGATGTCTCACTTGTCCGGCGCGTGACGTTCGCCCGGCGGGGGTCATCCAGTATTCGGTGAATGACGTCCGTCCAACTCTGGTCGTCCGCGCCGTTCGCGGCGACCCTGAATCCCCGCAGCCCCAGGTTGGCGGCGAGCTCAAGGTCTGTATCCCGGTCGCCTATCACGGCCGAGCGCGATCGATCGACGTCGTTGGCAGCCAGAAAATCCGCAAGCAATCCCGCCCGGGGTTTTCGGCAGGTGCAGCCATCGTCGGCGAAATGTGGGCAGTAGAATTCTTCGGAGAACTTGATTCCTTGAGACAAGAACAAGTTACGGATGTAATCTTGAGTCGATTCGAAGTCGTCAATAGGAAAGCTGGGCGTGCCCATCCCGTCCTGGTTGCTGATGATTACGAATTCGTAGCCGGCCGACCTGGCCCGCAACAGCGCCGGGATGACGCCCGGCATCAGCCGGACCTTGCCAACGGCGTCGACCTGCTTGTCCTCCGGTTCGACCACCAGCGTGCCGTCCCTGTCAAGAAACAAGACCTTACGCATCGTTCTTCACCTCACTACCGATTCGCGCGTCCGCCGTCGCGACGGCCGCCAGAAGCAGATCGTTCTGATCCGGACGGCCCACGGTGATTCTCACGCACTTATGAAGGCCCGTTTGTCCGGCGAACGTCCGAACGAGGATGCCGGCCTGCCGCGCGGATTCGGCGAACAGGTTCGCGTCCCGGGTCTCGATGAGGAGAAAGTTCCCGTCGCTCGGCCAGACGCGGGTGATTTCCGCGGCCCCGGACAGTGCCTTGGCCAACCGCGCCCGTTCCCTGCGCAGGACCGAGATCCGTTCATTGGACACATCCAGGGAATCCGTCGACAGCGCCTTGAGCACATGTTCGATGGATGGCGTGGGAAAGGTGTAGGGCGGCAGTACGTTGCCGAGGAATTCGATCAGGCGGGGGGCCGCGATGAGCGCTCCGCAGCGAACGCCGGCGAGAGAGACGAACTTGGACAGGGTGCGCAGCCGCACCACGTCGTAGCGCTGCCGCAATTCCTCGAAGTCCGTTCCGGAGGAGAACTCCACGTAGGCTTCGTCGAGCACGACCAGGGCGCGGCCGAGCGCGGCCTGGCAGATCGATTCGATCTCCCCGGGGTCCATGGACAGTCCGGTGGGATTGTTGGGTGAACAGATGAAAACCAGTTTGGTGCGCTCGTTCAGGGCGTCGATGACCTTGTCGGTATCCAGGGAAAAATCCTTCGCGGGATCGTCGGCGCGGAGCAGCGGCACCTCGACCAGGTCCGCGCCCTGGATGCCGGCGTACAGCCGGTACATGTCGAATGTGGGTGGACAGACGATCACCGCGTCGCGCCGCGCCGCGCAGAACGCCCGTATCAGCACGTCGATGGCCTCGCTGCTGCCGCGGGTCACCAGGAGTTCCTCGCGCGGAACGCCATAGTGCCCCGCGAGACGGGCCTGGAGGGCGTCCGGGCGTGGCGGCGGGTATCGGTTGAGCCCCCGCGCCGTGGCATCTCCGGGCGCCCGGTAGGGCGACTCGTTGGCGTTCAGGCGAACGCTGCCGGGCTCGTACCTCCCGGGCGCATAGGGGATCAACGACCTCAGCTCGGGTCGCGCCAGATCCAGAATGTCCCTGTTTGCCGAAACCGTCATGCCAGTGCGTCAAGCCGTTTGCGGACCGCTTGCGCGTGGGCATCCAGCCCCTCCAGCGCGGCGAGTTGTTCCGCGATGGGACCCACGGCCCGCAGTCCGTCCTCCGTCAGGGCCTGAACGGTCATCGTGCGCAGGAAATCCGTCACGCCGAGCCCCGAGTAGGCGCGTGCATATCCGTAGGTGGGCAACACGTGATTCGTACCGCTGCAATAGTCGCCCACAGTTTCCGGCGCCCATGGGCCAAGGAATACCGAGCCCGCGGCGACGACCTGATCGAGCATTCGCCGGGGATTCTCGATCTGCACGATCAGGTGCTCCGGCGCGTATCGATTCGAGATTTCGATGGCCGCGGGGAGGTCGCGAACCAGGATGGCCCGCGAATGCGCCAAGGACTGGCGAACGATGTTGCGCCGGCTGAGTCGCTGCGTTTGCGATTCAATCTCCGACAACACCCGGATGAGCAGCCGTTCGCTGGGGGTCAGCAGGATGACCTGGGAATCGATGCCGTGTTCCGCCTGGGACAACAGGTCCGCCGCCACGAACGCGGGTTCGGCCTTGTCGTCCGCGATGACCAGAACTTCCGACGGACCCGCCGGCAGATCCCTGGCCGCCCCCCGGGGGGCGGCAGAGACCTGTTCCTTGGCTTCGGTCACCCAGGCGTTGCCCGGTCCGAAGAGTTTGTCGACCCGGGGTACGGTTTCGGTACCGTAGGCCATGGCCCCGATGGCTTGAGCGCCGCCGGCGCGCACCACGGTGGAAATGCCGCAGATGCCGGCGGCGTAAAGCACGGCTGGATCAACCCGGCCATCGGTACGGGGCGGACTGCACAGGACCCGGGTCGGGCACCCCGCCAGGCTCGCGGGCACACCCAGCATGAGTGCGGTGGAGGGCAGGGGAGCGCTGCCGGCGGGGACATAAAGACCGACGCTGCCAATGGGGCGAACCAGCCTCTCGCAAATCACGCCCGGCGTGGTCTCGACGGAAAGCGGCCTCGGCAATTGGGCCCGATGAAAGGCCGAAATATTCGCCGCGGCCTTGCGGATGGCCGAGCGTTCGGCCGCTTTCACCAAGGATTCCGCTTCCTCGAATTCCCGGGGCGACACCAGCAGTTCAGTGATCTCGACGCCGTCGAGGTCGCGGGTCAACCCGATGAGCGCCGCGTCGCCTTCTTCCCGAACTCGCGTCAGAATGCCTGCGACCTCGCGCCGCAGACGATTGTCCGGGGCGAGCGCAGGCCGCTGCAACAGGGCGTCCTGTTCCGAAGGGCCGAGATCTTTCCAGATGTAGCGTTTCATGGGCGTTCAGGGGCGTTCAGGGCTTGCATGGGCGTTCAGTGGCGATCAGGCCAGCATTTTCTCCACCGGGATCACGAGGATCGCGCTGGCGCCTGCTTCCTTGAGATCTTCCAGCGTCTCCCAGAAAATATTCTCCCGGCAGACTGCATGCACCGCCACCTTGTCGTCGCGACCTTCCAGGGGGATGATGGTGGGCGCCTCGCTGCCGGGCAGCAATTCCCGAACCTCCCCCAGGGCGCTTCGCGGCGCATGGAGCATGATGTACTTGCTCTCGCGCACCTGGAGAACACCTTCAACACGCTGCAGAAGCCTTTGAATCCACGATTCTTTTTCCGGGCAGACGTCGATCGGCGTCTGAATGATCGCAGCGCGGCTCTCAAGGATGGTATCGGCTTCGTAGAGGCTGTGGGCCCTGAGCGTGGCGCCGGTCGAAACCAGGTCGCAAATCACGTCGGCCTTGCCCAGCCGCGGGGCCAGTTCCACGGCGCCGGAAAATGTCACCACCGATCCGGAAACTCCGTGACGACCGAGGTACTCGCCGACGATGCGCGGGTAGCTCGTGGCAATTCGCTTGTCGGCCAATGACTTCGGCCCGTCGAACGGTTCATCGACGGGAACGCCGAAGGAAAGCCTGCAGTGTCCGAAGTCGAGCAGGCGAAGCCGGTCGAACAGTTGGTTGGCGCCCTGGCTTTGCAGTTCCAGCCGCGCCTCTTCGAGCACGTTCATGCCCACGATGCCCAGGTCGCAGACATCCTCCTGAACAAGGCCGGGAATATCGTCATCGCGCACAAGGAGCACGTCCACCGGCATGTTCTCGCCGTAGCAGATCAACTGATCCCGGCCCCGGGAGTAACTCAATCCACAGCGGGTCAGCAGGTCCATGGAGTGGTCCGTCAGCCGGCCAGATTTCTGCACGGCGATCTTGAGGCGGGCTTGTTCCATAGCTTCGGGTCCTGTCTTGCGTGGCACAACAAACCGCTGAGGGGCGGATTGGGCAAGCGGTGCCGGCAGCACGTGAATTGGTCGCGTCAGAGTGGGCGCAGTCTCTTCAGGGCGATCCGGTAGCCGTCATTTCCGGCGGTCAGAAAGCGCGCCACGCGGCCGATCGTGGTCACTGAAACGCCGGTCAGGTCATGGATCTGTCGATAGGGCAGGCCGTTGGCCAGGTGGGCGACCACCGCCCAGCGATCGACCAGGGCCTCCAGTTCCGCCGGTGTACAGAGATCGGAAAAGAACTTCTCGCATTCCCGCTCCGTGCGCAGCGCGAGGATTGCCCGATACAGGCCGGCGCGGGCCCGGGCTTCCTGGCTTGAGTTCTTCTTCCGCTGAGCTTTCATCACGTATCAAGCGATTAACGTATTAATATGATAGTACATTAATACAAGGCGCGAGGCTTGTCCAACAATATTCTTTTCAAATGGCGCTTCGCGACGCCGGGTGGCGCCGAGAGACGCCTCGAACCGGGTCGACGCCGGCGCGCATGCAGAGATACTCCCACACTCATTCCATGGCCAGCGACGATAACTGGGCGCATCTCGAACGAGGAATTTCTTCCCCGGACAACCCTCGCGGGTCGCCCAACGACTGTGCCTACAACAGGATCCGCGTTTACCTGCGGGTAGTTGGCGGTAACGACCGCTACCCGCGGACTATCGCCCGTCACCACCGCACGGTGTCCACGTATCAATTGAAGCTGCGGCCGCTTCTTCCGCCACTCAATCGGAATAGAATTCTGGCCGTAATTCGTCGCGCGGAATGAAGCGCGAGGCCTGTCGGTAGATCGCTTGCACCGTACCGGTCGCCAGTTGCGAATGCACCGGAACCGTCAGCGCCTGCCGCTCGCCGGACGCCGATACGCGAACGAGTTTGGCGTGGCTGCCGCGGACGGAGACGACATCGAACCCGAACCCGCGGAGGATTCTCAGCACCTCTCTCGATGTCAGCCGTTTGAGGCGGGGCATCAGGCTGCAAAGGCAGAGGTCTCGTAATTTACGACCAGGCGCGGCTTCGGGGAAAGACCGGCCTGCGCGAGTTCCTCGTCGTCGAGATGCTGCATCAGCGCACCCTTCAGGTTCGCCAGCGTTTCATCCAGCGACCGGCCCTGGGTAACGACCGCCACCTCCAGGCATTCCGCCACGTACCAGCCTTCGCTTTCGGAGATCACCGCATGTATCGCCGATCGGGGGGCGATTTCCACATCCCGCACCGTTGCATGGCCGCTCCGGTTGCCGCCAGCGACTTCTCCATGTGACGTTTTCACATCGGGCGTCGTTCGGCGAAATGGAGGCAGAATTTCGTAGACGCCCCGGCCGACGCGATGGAAGTAGGGCCATCGGTGTGCGTGGTTCTTCGGTGCATTCCTGCAGCATCGGCTCACGATGTGGGTACGAACCGAACCCTCATTCAGATGCGGCAGGGCACGGACGATCTCATGCGGACTGAACGTCCAGTCCTCCCGACACAGTCGTTGAGCTGCGGCAAGGACCGCTGCATGGACGGGTTCGGTGTCCCGCCTATACCGATCGTCTCGAGCCAATTCCGTCTCCCGCTTTTCGAAAAGAGTCACCCACCTTCTCTATTTACATGGTGTAAATTATGATTGTCAAGCTGGCTCCAATGAGGATGCTTGGGGGGGCGTGCGGCTGCGGTGCCGACTCAGGGAGCCGGCACTTTGTCCATGGCCATCTTCAACCGGTCCATCACCGCGTCGCCGAATGCGTCGGTTCCGACGGTTGGGTATCGCCGATCGCTATCGTGGACCAGATCGGGGGTGCGAAGCCCTGCCCGAAGCGTTTCGTTGACGGCGGATTCAACCGCGTTCGCGGCCGCGTCCCGGTTCAGTGAATGGCGCAGCAGCATGGCGACGCTGAGAATTGCGCCGCAGGGGTTTGCGATGCCCTCTCCGGCGATATCCGGCGCCGAGCCGTGGATGGGCTCGTAGAGTCCCGGACCTCCATCGCTCAGGGAGGCCGACGGCAGGAGCCCGAGCGAGCCTGCGAGCATGGAAGCCTCGTCGCTCAGAATATCCCCGAACATGTTGTCCGTCAGGATGACATCGAACGTCGCGGGTCGGCTCAACAGGTACATGGCGGCGGCGTCGACGTAGATATGCTCGATCTCGATCTCGGCAAACTCGTCGGCGAAGATGCCGGAGACCGTCTCTCTCCACAGCCGTGAGGTATCCAGCACGTTCGCCTTGTCGACGGAAGTGACCCTGCCTCGTCTCTTTCCAGCGAGTTTGCCGGCCAGACGGGCGATTCGACGGATTTCGCTGACGGAATACTCGCAGGTGTCAAAAGCCTCCGTGGACGTTCGGCCCCGGGCGCCGAAATAGATGCCTCCGGTGAGTTCTCGAACCACCATCACATCGACTCCCTCAAGGCGTTCCGGGCGCAACGGTGAAGCGTCGGCGAGGGCGGCTTCCACTGTCACCGGGCGGAGGTTGGCATAGAGTCCAAGCGCCCTGCGCAACCCGAGAAGTCCCTGTTCGGGCCGCAGTGCAACTTCGACGCCGGACCACTGATCTCCGCCGACCGCGCCCAGCAGGAGGGCGTCCGCTTGCCTGCAGCACTCAAGAGTATCGTCGGGCAGCGGCGTCCCGGCCCGATCAAGGGCGGCTCCGCCGATCAGAGCCTCTTCGATTCGGATGCCCAGATCGAACCGCTCCGAAATAGCGGTCAGCACACGGGTCGCCTGTGCGGTGACCTCCGGGCCGATTCCGTCGCCCGGAAGCGCGACGACCGAAAACATCAAACGCCGGCGCGGCTCTCGAACCGCGAAATATCCCCGGCGTGGCTCAGCAGGAAGCCGAGCTGGTCCACGCCGTTGAGGAGGCAATAGCGGGAAAAGCTTTCCAGGGGAAACTCCGTGATACGCCCGTCGGGAAGCGACAGCGACCTGGATTCCACGTCCAGCGACACCTCGACGCCCGGATTTTCCAGCAGCCAGCCATGAATTCCTGCGTCGACGACCACCGGAACGAAGCCGTTCTTGAGAGAGTTGTTGCGGAAGATGTCGGCGATCTCGGTGCTGATCACGGCGCGGAACCCGTGGTCGAGCAGCGCCCAGGGCGCATGTTCCCGGGAGGACCCGCAGCCGAAATTGCGCCCGGCGACCAGAATCTGCGCGCCCTGCGCCTCGGGCTGATTAAGGACGAAGCTCGCTACTTCCTCTCCGTCACTGTTGTAACGCCAGTCCGCAAAGAGGTTTTCGCCCAGCCCTTCACGCACGGTGGTCCTCAAGAAACGCGCCGGAATGATCTGGTCGGTATCGACGTCGTCCAACGGCAGAACGGCCGTACGGGATCTGATTTCAGTGATGGGTTCCATGCCGTCATCCAACCAATGGCCGCGGATCGCTGATCCGGCCGCTGATCGCGGAGGCGGCCGCGGTGAGCGGGCTTGCCAGCACTGTTCGGGCGCCCTTGCCCTGGCGGCCTTCAAAGTTGCGATTGCTGGTGCTGACGGCGAGTTTGCCGGCCGGCACGTAGTCGCCGTTCATGGCCAGGCACATGGAGCAGCCGGGTTCGCGCCACTGGGCTCCGGCCGACTCGAATACCGCGGGGAGACCTTCGGCCTCCGCTTCGCGTTTCACCTTCGCCGAACCCGGCACGACCAGCATCCGCACGCCCTCGGCGACTTGCCGCCCGGCCATGACTTTGGCGGCGGCCCGCAGGTCGCTCAACCGGGAATTGGTGCAGCTGCCGATGAAGACCACGTCCACGGGCGTGCCCGCCAGGGGGCGTCCGGGCTCAAGCGCCATGTAGTCCAGCGCCTTGGCGAAACCCGGGTCGGAGCCGGTGGGCGAGGGGATCACGTCGTCCACCGGTATGACCATGCCAGGATTCGTGCCGAAGGTGACCATGGGCCTGAGCGCGGAGACGTCGATGGACTCTTCCTTGTCGAACCGGGCGTCGTCATCGCCGGGCAGCTTCCGCCACCGGCTCAGCGCTTCGTCCCAGTCCGCTCCCCGCGGCGCCAGCGGCCGTCCCGCCAGGTACTCGCAGGTGGCATCGTCCGGCGCAAACATGCCGGTTCTGGCGCCGCCCTCGATCGCCATGTTGCAGATGGTCATGCGTTCATCGATAGACAGCGAGGCAACCGCAGACCCTCGGTACTCGATCGCATGGCCGGTCCCGCCGTCCACGCCGATCTTGCCGATGATGGCGAGGATGATGTCCTTGGCCGTGACCCCCGAGGGCAGTCCGCCCTGCAGGTTGATGGCAAATGTCCTGGGTTTGCGCTGCAGCAGGCATTGGGTCGCGAGGACGTGGGCCACCTCGGTGGTTCCGATGCCGAATGCCAGGGCGCCGAGCGCCCCGTGCGTGCTGGTGTGGGAGTCCCCGCAGACAATGGTCTTGCCGGGCTGGGTGGCGCCGAGTTCCGGGCCGATGACGTGGACGATGCCGCGTTCGTCGCTGTCCATTCCGCGCAGTTCGAGGCCGAAGTCCTCGCAGTTGCGTTCCATCTGGAGGATCTGCTGGTACGCGGCCGGCTCGCTGACGACCTTCAGTTCCTGCAATGAACCTACCGGAATGGTGGGGGTGGAGTGGTCCATGGTGGAGAGCGTCAGGTCCGGTCTGCGCACCTTGAGTTGCGCATCCCTGAGCAGATTGAACGCCTGCGGGCTGGTGACCTCGTGCAGCAGGTGCAGGTCGATATACAGGATCGCCGGCGTTTCCGCCGATTCCGGAACCACGATATGCTGGTCCCAGACCTTTTCGAATAGTGACTTGGCGGGCATGTTTTCCTCGTTAAGCGGCGGTCTGCAGGCGTTTGACAGCGGGCTGACGGCGTCAGACAGCGATCTGCGGGCGGTCGATCCGGCGAACGTCCTCGTCCTCGATCGGCTCCAGCCAACCCCATTCGTCCGGCGTGGAGCCGTCAAACAGGCCGAAGAAACGTCTTTGCAACCTGGCGGTTACGGGTCCCTTGCGGCCGTTGCCGACGGTGATTCGGTCCACGGAACGCACCGGGGTGATTTCCGCGGCCGTTCCGGTGAGGAACAGCTCATCGGCGATGTACAGCATCTCCCTGGGAATATTCTGTTCGATGACGCTCATCCCGATGGAATTCGCGAGCTGCATGACGAGATCTCGGGTCAGGCCGCCGAGAATCGAAGCTGACAGGGGGGGCGTGTACAGCTTGCCCTTGTTCACGAGAAACAGATTCTCGCCCGCTCCCTCGCTGACAAAGCCTTCGCTGTTGAGTGCGATACCCTCCGCGAACCCAAGGCGGCGAGCCTCAAGCGTGACCAGGATGCTTGAAAGATAGTTGCCGCCGGCCTTGGCCATGGTGGGAATCGTGTTGGGACTGGCTCGTTGCCAGGATGAGATACAGACGTCAACGCCACTGTCGATACCGTCCTCGCCAAGGTAGGAACCCCATTCCCAGGCCGCGATGATGCATTCGGCGGGCGCCTCCGGGTCGCCGGCCACGCCCATTTCGCCGTATCCGCGGAACGCCAGCGGTCGTACGTAGGCGCCATTGTGGAGACCATTGCGGATCACCACGCTCTTGCATGCCGCCACCAGTTCCCCGGGTTCGTACGGGATTTCGAGATAGTAGATCTTCGCCGAGTCGTACATCCGGCTGACGTGGTCGGTGAGCCTCAGCCCCACAGGCCCGTCGGCGCCCCGGTACACCCTGATGCCCTCGAAGACCGACGAGCCGTAGTGCAGCGCATGGGTCAGCACGTGAACCGTGGCGTCCTCCCAGCGGACCATCCGGCCATCCTGCCAGATGTACTTGCTCGGCTGCATGGGCATGGCGTGACTTCCTCGCTGGATCAGGGTTGACCGAAACCGATCGCGCTTCGGGGCCGCCGCTCGTCGGAATCCCGGCGCCGCAAAATGCGGTTGATCACCTCCAGGTAAGCGATCGCCGCAGATTCCACGATGTCCGTGCTGACGGCGTGACCGCGAAAACTCTGCTCATTATATTCCACGGTCACCGTCACCTCACCCTGCGCGTCGTCACCGGTGGTGACGCCCCGCACTTCGAAGTTCTTCAACTCCAGCTCGACCCCCGTCGCCGCTTCCAGGGCGCCGAACGCGGCCGCGACGGGTCCGTCGCCCTTGGCTGCCTTGCGAATCCGGCGGCCGTCCCGGTGGGACAGGCTCAACGCGGCGGCAGCCACCGTACCGGTTCCGGCCGTTATCTGGAGTTCATCGATGACCCACGGCCCCGCCTTGCCGACATCGACATTCATGATGATCGCTTCGATGTCCCGGTCGTACATGTGCTTCTTGCGGTCCGCCAGGCGCTTGAATTTCTCGAAACAACGGTTCAGTTCGATGTCGTCCAGGTGAAACCCCAGTTGTTCCACGCGATCGCGGAAGGCGTGACGGCCGCTGTGCTTGCCCAGCACCAGGTTGGAGCGGGCCAGCCCCACGGCTTCGGGACGCATGATTTCGTACGTGGCCCGGTGCCGCAGCATGCCGTGCTGATGGATACCGGCCTCGTGGGCGAAGGCGTTCTCGCCAACAATGGCCTTGTTGCGCGGCGTATGCATTCCCGTGACATTGGCGACGATGCGGCTCGTCGGATAGAGCCGGGTGGAATCAACGCCGGTGGTCACCCCGAAATAGCTCTCGCGGGTCTTGACCGCCATCACGATCTCTTCCAGCGAACAGTTGCCCGCGCGCTCGCCGATACCGTTGATGGTGCACTCCACCTGGCGGGCGCCCGCGCGTACCGCAGCCAGGCTGTTGGCGACCGCCATTCCGAGGTCGTCGTGGCAATGCGCGCTCAACCGGACGTTCTCGATCCCGCGAACGTTGGCGATCAGGTACTCGAAGACTTCCGCAAATTCCTCGGGCACCGCATAGCCCACCGTGTCCGGAATGTTCACCGTGGTGGCGCCCGCGTCGATCACGGCCTCGACCACCTCCGCCAGGTATTGCAACTCCGTGCGCGAGGCGTCCTCGGGGGAGAACTCGACGTTGTCGCAATAGCTCCTGGCGTCCGCCACCGATTCCACGGCGCTCTTCAAAATCTCCGCCTTGGCCATTTGCAGCTTGTGCTCGCGGTGGATCCGGCTGGTGGCCACGAATACGTGAATGCGCGGACTGGCTGCATCCTTGACCGCATCCCACACCCGCCTGATGTCCCGCGGATTGCAGCGCGCCAGACCGCAGATGGTCGGGCCTTCAATGGTCCTGGCGATGGTCTGAACGGCCTTGAAGTCTCCGGGCGATGCAGCCGGAAAGCCTGCCTCGATCACGTCCACACGCAGGTCACGGAGGGCGGAGGCCACGCGAAGCTTTTCATTGAGCGTCATGCTGCAGCCCGGGGCCTGCTCGCCATCCCTCAATGTGGTATCGAATATAACGACTCGATCATCATTCATTGCGTTCACCTGCATCCTCCCTCTGTGAGGTTCACAGACTCTACATTGCTCCGCCCTTGCGGTACCTCGACCAACCGCGGTCCCCGGTTCCTGTCCGGCGGCGCCCCGGTCTCACTCCTTCAACCAGGCCATGCGCCCACGCAACTGCGCGCCGACCGTTTCGATCCGGCTGTCCAGATCCTCCTGCAATAGCCGGGTGTACTCCGGGAGCCCCGACTCGTATTCCGAAACCCAGTTCCGGGCAAACGTCCCGTCCTGAATCTCCTTCAGCACGTCGCGCATCTTCGCGGTGGTGTGGTCGTCCACCACCTTGGGACCGCTGGTCAGGTCGCCGTACTTGGCGGTTTCGCTGACAAACTCGTGCATCTTGGCCAGGCCGCCTTCATGCAGCAGATCGACGATGAGCTTGACCTCGTGCATGCATTCGAAGTAAGCGACTTCCGGCTGGTATCCGGCTTCGACGAGTGTTTCGAAGCCGCGCACGATGAGTTCGGACAAACCGCCGCACAGCACGGCCTGCTCGCCGAACAGGTCGGTCTCGGTCTCCTCCGCGAAGGTCGTCGTCAGCACGCCCCCCCGGGTACCGCCCAGTCCGTTGGCATACGCCAGCGCGCGTGCCTGAGCCCGGCCCGTCACGTCCTGGTGCACCGCCATCAGGCAGGGCACTCCGCGGCCGGCTTCGTACTGCCGCCTTACAAGGTCGCCGGGTCCCTTCGGGGCGATCAGGACCACGTCCAGATCGTCGCGGGGCGCGATGCGCGCGTAGTGAATGTTGAATCCGTGGGCGAACAGAATCGTCGCATTTTCGCGGATCATCGGAAGGATTCGCGAGTAGATTTCCGCCTGAACCATATCGGGGGTGAGAAAGGCGATCAATCCGGCCCCTTCCGTTGCCTCCTCAAAGGTCTGAACCGCGAATCCGTCGTTTTCCGCGGTGGTGCGGCTCGACCCGTCCGGACGCAGGCCCACGGCCACGTCATAGCCCGAATCCCGCAGGTTCAGGGCATGGGCGCGCCCCTGGCTTCCATAGCCGAGCACTGCGATACGTTCACCGCCAAGCGCCTCCGGCCGGGCGTCCGATTCTACAAACAATTCCATTTCAGCGACCTCTCGGTTTCCCCGACCATCCGGGGAACAAAAAAAACCCCGCAACCTTTCGGGTGCGGGGCCTGTTTCGGTTTTCGTCGTTACGCCAAACACCCGCACCTGCAGCGGCGAAGCAGCACGGGGAGGAGCGGGGCTTGTTGCGTTGCGTTCATCTCAGTCAATCAAAAAAAGCAGGCTCTTTTTCAAGACTGCGCATCATCCGGCATAGCTATCGGATTGTCAACGCACACCGTACCCGGGACATGAATTTCAAATCGCCAGTCAACGCCGCGCCGCCCGATATGGCCTTGGTTGGCGGTGCTGACTCGATCAGGCCCGTTTTCGGGCCGGATTTGTGTAAGCCCAAAGCGGTAATGTCCCCTTTCTCCAATTCTAAAATGTCCCCTTTTGATCGGAGGGGATGCGTTGGAAAAGAGCAACGGAGCGGGGACGATGAGTTACAAGGAAGCGGATCGGGTGGGGCTGATTCGGGCCGTGGTGGAGAAGCGTTTGCGGCAGCGCGAGGCGGCGAAGCGGCTTGGAATTGGTGTTCGCCAGGTCAAGCGCCTGGTACGGCGGTACCGGTCGGACGGTCCGGCGGGCCTGGTGTCGGGCCATCGCGGCAAGCGCCCGAACAACGCCATCGACGCGGGGGTCCGGCGGGAGGTGCTGGACCTGGTGCGGGAGCGCTATGCGGATTTCGGCCCGACATTGGCGTGCGAGAAGCTGGTGGAGGAGCACGGTTGGCGGGTGTCGGCGGAGACCTTGCGCCAGTGGATGATGGCCGAGGGGTTGTGGCGTTCGAAGGCGCGGCGCGCGGTGCGGGTGCACCCGAGGCGGCCGCGTCGCGCGTGCGTGGGGGACCTGGTTCAGATCGACGGTTCGCCGCACGACTGGTTCGAGGGTCGGGGTCCGGCGTGCACGTTGATCGTGTACGTGGACGACGCGACGACGCGATTGCTGGCGACGGGGTTTTTTCCGTCGGAGACGACCGAGGCGTACATGAGCACGACGCGGGCGCATCTGGCGGCGTGCGGGCGGCCGGTGGCGTATTACTCGGACCGTTACGGTGTGTTCCGGGTCAACAAGAAGGACAAGGAGGCGGAGTTGACGCAGTTCGGGCGGGCGCTCAAGACGCTGGACATCGCCTCGGTCCACGCCGGCAGCCCCCAGGCGAAGGGGCGCGTGGAGCGGGCCAACCGGACGCTTCAGGACCGGCTGGTGAAGGAGATGCGGTTGCGCGGGATCGACGGCCTGGAGGCCGGCAACGCGTACCTGCCGACGTTCATGTCGGACTTCAACCGGCGTTTCGCGGTGGCGCCGCGGGACCCGGCGGACGCCCACCGGGAGGTGCTGCACGGCGCCCGGGAGTTGGACCAGATTTTCAGCGAGCACCATGTGCGCAAGCTGACGAAGGATCTGACGATCCGGTTCCGCAACCGCGAGTACCGGGTGACGGGACACGGCAAGGGGTACCGACTGCGCGGCGCGGCGGTCACGGTGTGCCAAGCGTTCGACGGCTCGGTGACGGTGCTGCGCGACGGCCGGGAGTTGCCCGTCCGGTTGATCGGGGAAGGCGAGGCGGCGGCGGTGGAGGACGAGAAAACGGTGGTGCGGCGCGTGGACCGGATCAAGGCGGAACAGCGGTCGCGCCCGGCCTACAAGCCGACCCCGGACCATCCTTGGCGGCGGTCGTGGAAGCCGGACGCGGGCGGGGCCGCCGCAGGATGAAGCCCGCGCGCATCGGCCTTGGGCTTCGGTCGCTCCGCTCCCTGCGCCCAAGGCCGATGCTAAACCGCCACAAGTGTATGGCGCGCGCCGACCAAAGGGGACATTTTAGAATTGGAGAAAAGGGGACATTTCTGCTTTGCGTTTACATCGGGCCGGATTTGTGGCAACGGCCATCCGTTTTACGCTATCCTTCGCCACCGGGCACGCACCGGAAGTCCGTAAAATTGGTATGCGCAAGCTACGCGGGTCGATCGTTGAAGAGAAAATGACCTGGAAGAAGGGAACGCGACGCATTATCGAGATTTACGACTAAAGTGACACAATTTCGAATTTCACGAAAACACATTAGACTGGTTGCCTTGCGACCGGCAGCGCGAACAGGGTAGCGGCTCCGAGGGCAAGGTCACTTGCTATTGCGAATGTCGAATGTACCGTCGGCACACCGGGCGGTTACTGGTTTGTTTGAGAGTAAGAAAAGTCGAACGGTTGGACCGATAGGTTTTTGGATGAATCCCAGCGATTTGAGGAGTGGGCATGAGAGCGAAACGTAGCGCGGCGATGCTGTTCGGCACGCTTGGCGTGATTCTCACGGCGGAATTGGCCGTGGGTCAGGGAGTGGATCGGCTTATCGAGGCCGAGGCTGTGCGGATTCAGCAGGCGCAGGCGTCTCAGGACGAGATCGACCAAATCGTGTCCGAGACCCGGACGCTGGCCGAAGAATATCGGGCGGTGCTGAAGGAGGTGGAGGGCCTCGAGGTCTACAACACCTTGCTGGACCGGCAGATCGAGGACCAGGAGACGGAGCTTTCCAACCTCAGGACATCCATCGACGAAGTGCAGGTCATCGAAAGGCAAATCCTGCCGCTGCTGACGCGGATGGTCGACGGGCTGGAGCGGTTCGTCGAACTCGATGTGCCGTTTCTGCTGGAGGAGCGCATGGATCGCGTGGTTCGCAACAAGGACCTTCTGGAACAGGCCAATGTCACTGCCGCGGAGAAGTTTCGAGTCGTCATGGAAGCCTGGCAGATCGAGAACGACTACGCGCGGACGATCTCCACCTACACGGATGAAGTGGCGATCGACGGCGTTGCCAGGGAAGTGGACGTATTGCAGATTGGCCGCGTCGCGCTGCTTTACCAGACGCCGGACGGTGCCCTATCCGGCGCCTGGGACCAACGGACGCGCCAATGGGTCCCGGTCGGCAACGAATACCGCAACACGATACGTCAGGGCATCAGCCTGGCGCTCAATCAGTTGGCGCCGACCTTGCTGCTCTTGCCCATGTCCCCGCCGGAGGAAGGTTAATGAATATCCATAGATTATTGCTCCCGACGGCGGCGCTGGCACTCGCGTTCGCAGCGCCTGTTCAGGCCCAGGATGCCGAAGTTGCCAGTCTGGACGAACTGCTTGATATCGTTCGTGATGCCGGAGGTCGGGATGCCGCGGCAGAGGAACAGCGGATTCAGGAATTCGAGCAGAACCAGGCCAATCAGCAGCAGCTTCTGAACGATGCGAACGCCCGGAGGGCCGCCGAGGAAGCCCGCAGCGCGCGACTGGAGACGACATTCGAGGAAAACGAGTTGCTGATCGCGGACGTGACCGAACAGCTCAACGTGCGTCTTGGCTCGTTGCGCGAGTTGTTCGGCGTGCTCCAGCAGGTTGCGGGCGATGCCCGGGGGCTGTTCGAGGCGTCCCTGACCAACATAGAGTATCCGGAGCGGTCCCAGTTTCTGACCGACCTGGCCGCGAAGATGGGTTCCGGCAGCCAGCTCGCATCCATTGAGGAAATCGAGCGGTTGTGGTTCGAACTGCAACGCGAAGCGACGGAACTGGGCAAGGTCAAGCGCCTCCCGGATTTCCAGGTGATCGCGGCCAACGGCGATATCCTCAACGAGGACATCGTGCGCGTCGGCCCGTTCAATATACTGGCCGACGGTCGCTACCTGCAGCGTGACGCGGAAACCAATTCGGTCAGCGAACTCCAGCGCCAGCCCGAGCAAGGGCGGTTCACGGGCAGCACTTCGGCGATGCTGAGCTCGGGGCCCGGCGATGATTTCGTACGGTTTGGCCTCGACCCGACGTCAGGACAGATTCTTGGCTTGCTGGTCAGGGAACCGAGCTTCCGGGAGCGGATCAATCAGGGCGGAATCGTGGGCTACATCATTATCACGCTGGGTATATTCGGCGTGTTGCTGTCCATCGAACGCCTCATCAGCCTGGGCATCGCCGGCAGAAAGGTGAAGGCTCAGCTCAAGAGCGATACGGCGAGCGAAAAGAACGCGCTCGGCCGGGTTCTGGGGGCCTACGAGAGCAACAGGGAAGTGGATACGGAGACGCTGGAACTGAAGCTCGGTGAAGCGATTCTCAAGGAAGTTCCACCGCTGCAACGGGGCATCCTCATCATCAAGGTGATTTCGGTCGTTGCGCCGCTGTTGGGTCTTCTGGGAACAGTGACCGGAATGATCAATACCTTCCAGGCGATTACGCTCTTCGGTACCGGCGATCCGACACGAATGGCCGGCGGTATCTCCCAGGCGCTCGTGACCACGCAGTTGGGGCTCTACGTAGCCGTCCCGACCGTGCTGTTGCATACGGTCGTCAGCGGCCGCAGCCGCGGGATCATCCAGATCCTGCAGGAACAGGCCGCCGGGATCGTCGCGGAGCAGTCCGAAAGAGCGCACTGAGATGCAGGCACTGGTTGACGCCTATATCGCCATCCGGGACTTTCTGGAACTCGGAGGCCCGGTTCTGCGGATGATCGGCGTGGTGATCCTGGTCATGTGGATTCTCATTCTCGAGCGGCTGATATTCTTCCGGACCGGCCTGAGATCGCTTCGCAAGGAAGCATTCGAGGCCTGGGAGGGCCGCGGCGAGCGAAAATCCTGGCATGCGCACCAGATCCGCACAGCGATGATTTCCAAGGTGTCCGAGGCCGCCAACAGCGGCCTGCCCATGATCCAGACCCTGGTCGCGCTGTGTCCGCTGATGGGTCTGCTGGGCACCGTGACCGGAATGATCGCGGTGTTCGAGGTCATGGCGGTTTCCGGCACGGGCAACCCCCGGTCCATGGCTTCGGGCGTCTCCATGGCGACCATCCCGACCATGGCCGGCATGGTGGGCGCACTTTCCGGGGTATTTCTGGTCACCGTTCTCACCCGTACCGCGAAACGAAGCGTCCAGAAACTTGAAGACGGCATGACCATGGATCACTAGTCGGGCGGGGTTGCATATACCTAGAAACGTGAGGTATAGTCGCAGGCAAGCTTGAGTGAGGAGGAACAGTGAGGAAACACATCACTAACATCAGGGTTGAGAACGAGGAAAACGAAATCAATCTCACGCCCATGCTGGACGTTGTGTTCATCATGTTGATCTTCTTCATCGTCACCGCGAGCTTTCTGCGGGAAGCCGGCCTCGACACAAACCGCCCGGACCAGGACCAGCCCGTTCAGACCCAGGACGAGGAAGGGGCAATTCTGATTATCGTCGACGAAACCGACGACATCTGGATCGATAACCGGATAATCGATCCCAGGGCGGTTCGCCCCAACATCCAGCGGCTCCACGCCGAGAACCCTGACAGACCTGTCGTCGTGCAGGTCAGCGCCTCATCCCGCGCCGAGACACTCGTGACCGTGATGGACGCCTCCCGCCAGGCGGACGTGTACGACATTTCCATTGCCGAGGCGCCGTGAGCAGTGGAACAAATCGACCGGTTTTGAAGGAGCAGTAAGCCATGCGAGATTCCGTTTCCGAGTCAATGGCCGAGGAAGAAGCCGAAATCAATCTCACTCCCATGCTGGATGTGGTTTTCATCATGCTGATCTTCTTCATCGTCACCGCCGTTTTTGTAAAGGAACCGGGAATTCTGGTGGACCGGCCCCAGGCCGTCACAGCCGAGATTCCCGACGGCGGCTCGATCTTTATCGCGGTCAGCTCAAACAACGAATATTGGATCGACCAGCGCAACGTGGACCTGGCTGGATTGAAGCCGATCGTCGAACGCATGCACAGGGAGACTCCGGAAGGGGGCGTGGTTATCCAGGCGGATAACGAGGCGCAGAACGAATACGTCATCGCAGCGATGGATCTCGCCAAGGAGGTGGGCATCGACGAGGTGACTCTGGCGGCGGTGGTACCATAGTGCGTCGCCGAGATTTTTCCGGTGACGCGGGTGGCGTCGCGCCGATGAGCTCAGAAGAGCGCCTGGACCAGGATCGCACAATGGAGGAGATGTCATGATTGCCCGATTTACTGTCGCCGTAGCCTTCGGGGGCGCCGTCACATTCGGCCTGTTGTTCATCATGCAGTTGCTGATTGCGACCGGAGAGGAAGCGGTCACCGATGCCGAACGCTTCAGAATGGATGAATTCGTGCGCGTGGAACGCAACGAAGTCGTCGAGACCAAGAAGCAGAAGCCCGAGAAGCCGCCCGAGCCGGAGGTTCCGCCGGAGATGCCTGAACCGCAGAACTCCAACCAGTTCGACAATTCGATGTCCGTCTCCGTTTCCGCCCCGACCACGCAGGTCGACCTCAACGTTTCCGGTGTCGGTTTCGGCGTCAGCGACGGCGAGTACCTGCCCATCGTCAAGGTGGCGCCGGTTTACCCCTCAAGGGCGCTTTCCCGGGGTCTTGAAGGTTATGTCATCGTGGAATTCACGGTCACCCAGACCGGGGCCGTGAAAGACGTGTTCGTCGTGGAGTCCACCAGCAGCCTGTTCGAGCGGGCGGCAACGGAAGCGGCCTACAAGTTCAAGTACAAGCCTCGCGTCATCGATGGAGTTGCAGTCGAGGTGCCCGGAGTCCGGAACAAGATCACCTTCGAGATCACCCAGTAGCGGGAGGGCACAGCACATGCGTGGTACCCGAGCATTACCTTTCCTGTTGGCCACTGCGCTCGGCGCGGTGCTCGCTGCTCCTGCCGCCTTCTCCCAGGGCATGGGCGGCATGCAAGGCGGAGAAGGGAGCGCTGCCGAAGAGGCCCAGACCCGCCGGACGCCTGCCATGCGCGAGCGCGTCTATACACGGCTCGCCGAGGCGCAGGAGTGCGCCGAGATGGACGACATCGAGTGTGCCCAGCAGAGATTGGCGCAAGTGCGCGACATGGATGACCTGAACAGCTATGAAACGGCGCAGATGTGGAACTTCTACGCGTTCATCTATTTCGGTCAGGACAACTACAGGGAAGCCATTCGCGCCTACGAGATGGTCCTCCAGCAGCCTGAACTGCCGCTGGGCATGGAAACCACCACCATGTACACGCTGTGCCAGCTCTACTTCCAGCAGGAGCGTTATGACGATTCGCTGGGGATGCTGGATCGCTGGTTCGATCTGTCGGAAGATCCGGGTGCCGAACCATATGTGCTCAGAGCCCAGATCTTCTATTCCCTGCAACGGTACCGGGAAGGCATCGAGCCGGTCAGGGAGGCGATTCGGATCAACGAGCAACTGGAACGGGAACCGCAGGAAAACTGGTACCGCTTGCTGAACGTCTTCTACTATGAGCTGGAGGACTACGAAAACGTCATCGACGTGCTCCGGACCATGATCGAGATATGGCCCAAGCGGGAATATTTCGTTCAGCTATCGGCCATGTACGGGCAGGAAGGCGATGACACCGCGCAGTTGGCCCTTTACCACGTCGCCTATGAAGCCGGATGGCTGACCCGCGGCAACGAGCTCATTCAAATGGCGCAATTGCTGCTCCAGGCAGACGTGCCCATCCAGGCGGCCCATATCATTCAGGCGGGGCTCGACGAAGGCACCGTCGAGTCGAACGAGCGCAACTGGCGATTGCTGGCCCAGTCCTGGCAGCTCGCGCAGGAAGACGTCCAGGCGGTCCCCGCGCTGACGCGCGCGGCGGGATTGGCCGAGGATGGAACCATCGACATCAACCTGGCACAGTCCTACCAGAATCTCTACGAATGGGATGCCTGTGTCGATGCGGCCCGGGAAGGCATCCGAAAGGGCGAGCTTCGCCGCGAGGATCAGGCCTACATGATCCTCGGCGCGTGCCTGTTCGAGCTGAAGGAATACACCGCGGCGCGGAATGCGTTCGAAGAGGCAGCCGACGACGAACGCAGCCGCAACAATGCCCGAAGCTGGATCCAGTACGTCGATTCCGAACAGACCAGGGACGAGGAACTGGCCGCGGCTCTGGCCCGTTAGACCGTCCTTTAACCGAACCGTTTATTGCCGCCCGCGAATTCCGCGGGCGGTTTGACATTTGAACAGGAGTTTTCAGATCATGGCTATCAGCGCAGGCGATTCCGTACCCCAGGGCACATTCACCAGAATGGGTGATGAAGGGCCCGAGCCCGTGACCGCGGATGCCCTCTTCAAGGGCAGGAAAGTCGTGTTTTTCGCTGTCCCGGGAGCGTTCACGCCCACCTGTGCCATGCAGCATCTGCCCGGCTATCAGCGCGATGCCGCTTCCATCAGGACCAGGGGCGTCGACGCGATCGCATGCATGGCGGTCAATGACGTCTTCGTGATGGACGCCTGGGCGAAGTCGGCGGAAACCGGAGATGACGTGATCATGCTGGCCGACGGAAACGGAGACTATGCCGCCGCGCTGGGGCTCTCCTGGGACCTGTCGGGGCTTGGCCTGGGTACCCGAAGCCAGCGCTTTTCCATGATCGTGGACGATGGCGTGGTGACGCACCTGAATGTTGAGCCGCCGGGCGAATTCGGCATCAGCGCCTCGGAGAAAATCCTCGATCAACTCGGCTGAGTCCGGGTGTCCTCCCTGATTCGAAGGCGCGGCCATGGCGTCACCCATGATTTCACCGGCCGCACTGTCCAGGAGGCTGGGCGACCCCTCCTGGGTCATCGTCGATTGCCGATTCGTACTCACCGAACCCCGCGCAGGCCGTTCCGCCTATCGTCGCGGCCACATCCCGGGCGCCCGGTATGCCCACCTGGACAACGACCTTGCCCGGACTCCCGGCCCGGGAGAAGGGCGTCACCCGCTACCGGAGGTAAAGGAATTTGCCGCTACGCTCGGGGCCTGGGGAATCTCCAACGAGAGCAACGTGGTCGTCTACGACGACGTTTCAGGGGCTATCGCAGCGCGGCTCTGGTGGATGCTGCGGTGGGCAGGGCACGGCGCCGCGTATGTCCTTGACGGCGGTCTGGGCGCCTGGGAAGCAGCCGGTCTGCCCCTGAACCGGGAAGGTCCCCGAGTGCACCCGGAGCGATACGCAGTGCGGCAGGTGCGCGGCGACTGGGTGATTTCGACGGATCGGCTACCGGCGGAGCTGGAAAATGGCGCGGCGCTGTTGGACGCCCGGTCGCCGGAACGGTTTCGGGGTGAAGCCGAGCCCATCGACCCCATTGCCGGCCACATCCCGGGCGCCGTCAACTGGCCGTTTACCGATGGGATACAGCCGGATGGGAACATGCGCCCGGGCGGCGAACTCCATGCCAGCCTGAAACACCTCGCGGATCAACCCGGAGGGCTCATCGCCATGTGTGGATCCGGAGTGACCGCATGCCACCTCCTGCTGGCGGCCTCTTCCGCGGGCCTCGGTGACGGCCGCGTCTATATCGGCTCCTGGAGCGAGTGGATTCGCGACCCCGGGCGACCGGTCGCAACCGGTGCCGGGTCCTGACATAACGGGGAAAAGAGACTCTCGGACGCCGGTCTTGCCGCATTTGCGACGAGTTTCAGCGACGAGTTTCAGTTGGAGTTTGGCGCTCAATGTGTTAAAGCACTCCCGTAAATCCCCGCCAGGACCACGTTGTGCCGCATTACTCCAACATCGCGCCCGGTAAATCGCTCAAATCCGTTCGTTACGAGATCCGCGGCCGCCTGGCCAGGCGAGCGCTGGAATTGGAGCGGCAGGGCTATGAAATCATTTCCCTGAACATCGGCAATCCGGGCATCTACGGATTTCGAACGCCCGAAACGATGCGCCTGGCCATGATCGAGAACCTGGGCTCCAGCGAGGCGTACTGCGGGCAGAAGGGAATTTTCCCGGCCCGCGAGGCCGTGGTCATGCGCCAGCAAGGCCGCGGCGTCATGGACACGACGGCCGAAGAGGTCTTCATGGGCAACGGCGTCAGCGAACTGATCGATCTGACGCTTCGGGCGCTGCTCAATTCCGGGGACGAAGTGTTGATCCCCAGCCCCGATTACCCGCTTTGGACCGCCGCGACCGTACTCAATGGCGGCAAGGCGGTCTATTACCCCTGTCCCGAACAAAACGGGTACATGCCCGACGTCGATGCGGTGGAGAAGCTGATCACCGGCAAGACCCGGGCCATCGTCATCATCAATCCCAACAATCCTACCGGCGCCGTCTACAGCCGGGACTGTCTGAGCCGTTTGGCCGGGATCGCCGAAAAGCATGATCTGTTGATACTGGCTGACGAAATCTACGACCAGATGATTTATGGAGATGCCGAATTCGTGCCCATGGCGACGCTGTGCTCCAGTTCGCTGTGCGCGACGTTCAGCGGGCTCTCCAAGGTGTACCGGGCTTGCGGCTACCGGGTGGGGTGGGTGGCTTTCAGCGGCGCCCTGGACCGCTCGGGCGAACTGCTGGAAGCGATGGACCTGTTGGCGGCATTGCGGCTGTGCAGCAACGTGCCCGGGCAATGGGCGGTCCAGACCGCCCTGGGCGGTTACCAGAGCATACGCAAGCTGTGCTCCAGCGGGGGGCGGTTGTTCCAGTCCCGTCAAGCCGTCGTATCGGCGGTGGAGGCAAGCGGGTACCTGACCCTGGTTCCCCCCGATGGCGCAATGTATGCGTTCATCGGCGTCGATACCCGGCAGTTCCCGGGATTCGATGACGAAGCGTTCTGCATGGAGTTGCTGGAGCAGCAGCATGTGTTGGTCGCGCCAGGTTCCAGCTTCAACGTCGGCTATCGGAGCCACTTCAGGATTACCTCGCTCGCCGATGAAGACATGATCGACGAGGTATTCTGGCGCATCCACAATGTCCTGAATCACATGGCCAGGCGACCGCCCAGGCTGAAGTCGGCGCCATAGGAATCGTTCAGTAATCGACCCCGATGCCGGATCCCTCGAAAGACCTGTTGGTCCAGGGGACGTCCGTGGTGACCTCCGGTACCGCCGGCGCGCGGCAGATCGAAGGCCACGTGGCTCGACGGTACCTGGAGGAAGGTCGTACCGTGTGGCTGACGCCGACGGTTCAGACATACCGGAACTGGGCTGCCGACATGTGGAGCCGGTACCTGGACGACGGACGCCGCCAGCTACTGACCGACGGGCAAGTGAACGCGCTGTGGCGCCGGGTAGTCGAAGCGTCGCCGGTGGGCCGCGGCGGCTTGCTGGAGTATCGCCACGCCGCGGTCTGGGCCCGACAGGCGTCCCGGCGCCGCCGGGAGTGGAATCTCGGCCTCGAGGAATTGCGCCACTTTCGGGACGACCCGGACGGTCGCGCCTTGATTCACTGGGAGCAGGCGTACCGGAAGGCGCTGGACGAGTCGGGGTGGATGGACCCCCCGGACGTCGAGGATGCATTGAGCGCGCATGCCGGGATTCTGCCCAGTCGTTCCGATGAACACGTCGTGTGGCCGGATTCGGCAATTTCGCCGGCACACGCACGACTTTTGCAACGGCTGCGCAACGCCGGGCAACGTCATTCGGAGTGGACGCCCCCGGAAATCAACCGGCGCTGCCGGCGCGTGCAACTGCCGGAATTCGAGGATGAGGCGAGAACCGCCGCTGCGTGGGCCGCTGCCAAGCTCGCCCGGCAGCCCCTGCAGCGTATTGCGATCGTTGTCCCGGAACCGGAGAACCGTCGGGATGAAATACTTGGGATCTTCGAAGACGCGTTGAGGCCCCGGTCTCCCGGGCTGGCAGGCGCAGAACACGCGGGTGAGATCGTCTTCCTGCAGGATGGGCCCAGCGCGCTGGAGAATCCGGTGATCGGTGCGGCATTGACCGCTCTTGAGCTCTTTACCCGGACGGGAGACTTCCAGGTGCTGAGCCGCTGGCTCAGGAGTCCTTTTTTCGTCTCGGCAGGCGGTGGGGCGGAAGCTCGAAGCCTGCTTGAAACGCAGCTCAGGTCACACATTTCGTCCAGATTGGTCTTTCGCGAAGCCCTCGGTGCGGGCGGGCTGGAGGCGAGAATTCGCGCCGCGTCGCCGGCACTCGGCGAAATGCTTGGCGAAGCGGCGGCATTGATGGGGTCGCAGCCCCGGCGAGCGACGCCTTCGCACTGGGCCGCAGTGTGGCGGCAGTTGCTGAGCGTCCTGGAATGGCGCGGCAGCGCGACCCGGGCGTCAACAGCGGAGAACTGGGAATCGGCCCTGAACGCTCTGGAGCTTCTGACTCCCATCCTGGGACGGATGTCCGCAAGCGACGCATTGCAGGAACTCGAGGACATCCTCGGCCGGTCTCGACGCCGGGGAACTCCACCCGTGCACGGCGTATTCGTCATCTCCGATCCTGAAGACGTAATCCCGGGTTACGATGCGCTTTGGGTTTGCGGGCTGACCGACACCCGGTGGCCGCGCGCACCGCAGCCCGTCCCGCTGCTGCCGTTGGCCCTGCAGAGCGCACACGGCATGCCCTCGGCTCATCCGAACGCCGCCCTGGAGCGGTCCCGGCTGACCCTTCGACGCCTGGTCGACGGTATCGGTGACGTGGTCCTGAGTTCACCGGATATGGTCCATGATCACCAGGCTCAGCCGAGCCCGCTGATCCTCTCGTATCCCGCCTCCAGCGAATCTGAGTTGATCGGGGCAAGGCGGCGTCCGGCGGGTTTCGGCCTGATCGATGCAAGTCGAATGGAGATTGTTTCCGACCCGGTTCCGCCCGTTGCAACCCGAAAAATCAGGGGTGGCATCCGGACGCTGTCGATGCACTCAAGGTGTCCGCTGCGCGCATTCATAGAAAGCCGGTTGCAGGCCGTTCCCCTGGAGGTCGTTCGGCCTGGTCTCAGTGCTGCCGAGCGAGGTGTCGCGGTGCATGCGGCGGCGCAACGTCTTCTGCGTGAACTACCGGGGATGCAGGAAATCGCTTCCTGGAGCGCGGCTGAGCGCGCGCAGCGAATCGACCGCAGCAGCCGGCAGGCGCTGGGCAGGTTGTTCGGTACCGCCCGGGGACGCCTGCAGCCGTTGTTCCGGCTGGAACTTGGCCGCTTGCGATCAATGCTGGCTGCGCTTTTGGAGATGGACCTGGCCAGGGGAAACTTCCGGGTGGCGGCCGTGGAGCAGCCGATGCAAATAACGCTTGGCGGCAAGGAGTTGAGCTGCCGAATCGACCGGATCGATCAACTCGAAGGCGGTGATGCGCTCGCAGTCATCGACTACAAGACCGGCTCCAGGCATACCCCCGGTGACTGGCTCAGGGAACGGCCGCGAGACCTGCAGTTGCCCCTGTACGCAAGTCTTATCGAGGTCGAGGCCGTGGCCATCGCCGTCCTCCATCCGCGGAATCCCCGTTACAAGGGATTTTGGACGAAGCCCGAACAGTTTTCGGGCCGGTCGGCCCGTCTGCCATCCGGGGTGACGCTGTCGGGGCAGCGAAAGCGCTGGCGCGCGCAAATGGAAGAGCTCGCGACGGAGTTCGCTGCCGGAGATGGACGAATCTTCATGGGTGACCGCAACGCTGCCGGCGGCGCGTTCTCGGCCTTGACTCGCGCGCATGAACTGACTGCGCTCGCGCGATCGACTGATTCATGAGTGACGCGCTCCAGCGTCAACGCGCACTCGACGCCAGCCGATCGTTTATCGTTCAGGCGCCCGCGGGATCGGGCAAGACGGAACTGCTCATCCAGCGTTACCTGGCGCTGTTGGCAGGTGTCGAACTGCCGGAACAGATCGTGGCGATTACCTTTACCCGCAAGGCGGCCGCGCAGATGCGCAGCAGGGTGCTGGCGGCATTGACCGCCGCCAACCGGGAAGATCGACCGCAACAACCCCACCGCGTCCGGACGTATGAACTGGCGCGGCAAGCGCTGGCGCGCGACCGGCGGCGCAAATGGTTCCTTGTCGAGCAGCCCGCGCGCCTGAAGATCGATACGCTCGATGCGTTGAATGTCTGGTTGGCCCACCGGTTGCCGGCCGCCGCGGGCGGTATAGCCGCGGCCCGTATCGTGGACGACGCACGTGACTTCCACGAGCATGCCGCGCGCCGGCTCTTTCAGGGGCTTGGAGATGGGTCGCCCGTCGCCGGCGCCCTGCAAAAGGTCCTGGAGTACTCCGACAGCAGTCTGGAACAGATGGTTGCACGCTTTGCCGACCTCCTGTCCACCCGGGATCAATGGCTCGATCACCTGTTTGCGGGCGACGAAGCAGAATTTCGAGCCAACACGGAACAAGCACTGCGCCGCGCCATGGACGAGAGTATCGCCCCGGTCGCGGCCATGCTTGCCGACAGGCGCCTGGATCAGTTGGTTCCGTTGCTGCGCCACGCGGCGGAGCACTCGCGCAACAGCCGTGAGAGCTTTCTCCCCTGGCTGGATCTCCGGACGATGCCGGCGCCGACGCATGCCAATATCCAGGCTTGGAAGTCCCTGCCCGAGTTATTGCTGACCCGGCAGGAGATGTGGCGAAAACAGCTCAGCGCCGTCGGGTTCTCGCGCCGGTTCCCCGAACAGGGCGCACGCCTGGGGGAACTGATAGCGCAACTGGCGGAATCCGAGGACATGCGCCTCGCGCTGGCCGGACTGAAAAGCCTGCCCGATGCGCTTCCGGGACCGGTGTGGTGGGAAGCCATGTCGGCGCTGCGATTGGCGCTGCGGCACCTGGTGGCCGAATTGCGCCTTGTGTTTGCGCAACGCAATGCGGCGGATTTCGTGGAACTCGCGCTGGCGGCCCACCGGGCGCTGGGTAGCGCGGAACGACCGTCGGATCTTCTGCTGGCGCTGGATCGCCGAATCCAGCACATTCTCGTGGACGAGTTTCAGGACACGTCGCGCGCGCAGGTCAGGCTCCTGGAACTGCTCACGGCCGGTTGGGAGCGGGGGGACGGGCGAACGATGTTCCTGGTGGGCGATCCGATGCAATCGATTTACAGGTTTCGCAATGCCGATATGTCGTTGTTCCTGAGGACGAAACATCTGGGCATTGGCGACCTCCGCTGCGAAACGCTGGACCTGGAGCAGAATTTTCGCAGCAGTCCCGCCCTGATCGATTGGGTCAACGACACTTTTTCACGCATATTCCCACCCGCGGACGACGTTCAGGCGGGTGCCGCCGCCTTCTGTCCCTGTGTAGCGGCGAGGGCGCCGTCAGCGGACCAGAAGGTTCAGGTCCACGCGCTGAGAGGGACTGACCCCGAAGCCGAAACAAGGCTCGTTGCGCGGATAGTGGCTGCCGAAAGGGCGCAGTCGGCGACCCGCTCCGTCGCCATACTCGTACAGAGTCGAAGTCATCTCATCGGCCTGCAGGCGCATCTCCGTTCGTTGGGCCTGGACGCGCACGCGGTGCAGATCGAAGCGCCGAATCAGCACCAGATTACGCACGACCTCATCGCCCTGACCCGCGCCCTGACGCACTTCGGCGATCGGCTCGCCTGGCTGGGGGTGTTACGGGCGCCCTGGTGCGGGCTTACGTGGCGGGACCTGCACGCGCTGTGCGGGGACGACCCGGACAGCGCGGTGTGGACGTTGATGAACGATGCCCGGCGTGTGGCCACGCTCAGCGACGACGGCCGGGGCCGATTGGAGAGCGCGCGTGGCGTGCTGCGACTGGCGCTCCATACGCGCGCCGAACAGTCCTTGAGCCGGTGGGTGCAACGCACATGGCGGGCGTTGGGCGGTCCCCGGTGCGCGATGGCGCCCGAGGACATCGAACAGGCGGAGCAGTTCTTCAGGGTTCTGTCGGCCGCTGCCGCCCGGGGCGATCTTGACGATCCCGCGAGACTGGAGGAACTGTTCGATGACCCTGCGGCGAGCAAGGACCGCCCCCGGGCCTGCGGAATAGAAATCATGTCCATCCACCGCGCCAAGGGTCTGGAATTCGACACGGTGGTGCTGCTGGGTCTGGGCCGGGAACCGCCGGCGGATGGCGGCGGGGCGCTCTATTGGCACGAGCGAATGCACGAGGACGGTGGAGCGTCGGCGCTGCTGGCTCCGTCGTTGCCGGACTCCGGGGACGTGGACCCGGTCACTCGATGGCTGCGGGACATCGGGCGACACAAGGATCGTGCCGAGCGCGCCCGTCTGCTCTACGTGGCGGCAACGCGGGCGAGGGAACGCCTTCACCTGGTCGGTCAGCTCGCTGAAGGCAGGTCAAGGCCACCAGCCAGGAGCCTGCTGGCCTGTCTCTGGCCGCAGGTTTCCGCCGCGTTTGCAGCGGCGGAACCTGACGGCGCCACGGTCCGCGCCGCGGTCGACGCCATCGTACCGGCGCTCCGACGGCTTATCGATCCCGTTCACGTAGAAGGCGAATTGCCGCCGGAGCCGGCGGACACGGGGGAAACGGTGCATCGTCCCCATTTTGAATGGGCGGGCCAGGCGGCGCTGCAGGTCGGCGTGGTGGTGCACCGTTGGTTGCAGACCATCGCCCGAGAGGGCGTGGAGCAGTGGAACGGCGAGCGCGTTCGCGCCGCGGCAGACCGGTATCAGGCTGAATTGCGATTGCTCGGGGTCGAAACCGACGATCTCGCCGGGGCATCGGAGCGCGTCGCGCAGGCCCTCCAGGCGGTGCTCGACGATGCCACCGGACAGTGGCTGCTCGGAAGGCACGGTGAAGCCGGGTCGGAGTTGCCGATGATGCGCGTGAGAGACGAACGGCTGGAGAGCGTGCGCCTGGATCGAACGTTCGTGGACGATGCGGGCACGCGGTGGATCATCGATTTCAAGACCAGTTCCCACGAAGGAGGCTCCACCGAAGCGTTTCTGGACTCGGAGGTGCGGCGGTACCGCGAGCAACTGGAACGCTATGCCGGGATCATGTCGGCCGTGGACAAACGGCCCATCAGGGTGGGGCTCTATTTCCCCTTGCTCCAGGCATTCAGACACTGGCAACCGGAGCTTTCGGGCGGGCCGCCAGCCCCGCGGTGAGTTGGTCGACTCGACGGGCGCCGCCCGCCAGTCGTCCTCCAACCAGTTACGCGCTTCCCGTGACCGCGTATCCTCGCCAATCCCGGTGCCGGAAGCCTGGCGAATCCGGTCTGCAGGCCACTCGTCAGGCCGCGGGTTCGAGTTGCCGAAAGGTTGCTATCATTCGCTCAGCTCAACCTGCCGCCGGAGACCGTGGATCATGCCCGTTCGCACCCTGGATCATTGCTCCATACGTACCTTGAAGCTGGACGACAGCCGAAGATTCTATATCGATGTGCTCGGCATGGATGACGGTGACCGGCCGGATTTTCCCTTTCCCGGAACCTGGCTTTACCTGGACGGTCACGCGGTGATTCATCTCGTGGGCGTCGACCCCGACGATAACAGCGGCTTGGTGGAGTACCTGGGCGGAGACGTCGACCCGGGCGCCGTGGAGGGAGCGGGGTCCCTGGATCACATTGCATTCTGCGCGACGGATGCGTCGGGGACGATCAGGCGCCTGAAGCAATACAACGTCGCCTATCGCGAACGGCAGGTGCCCGACACGGCGATCTATCAACTCTTCGTGGAGGACCCCAACGGAATCACCATCGAACTGAACTATTTCGGTTCAGACCGGTAGCCGGCACGGTCGAATGCGGCCGGGAAGCCTACGGGGAAAGGTCCGATGACATCGCGCGGGCCATCAGCCTGGAGCGGAAGCATGACCTGCACTTGCCGCACACGCCCGAACCGGTTCGCCCCAGTCCGTATCAGGGCGCGTCAGAGCGTGCCGGAAAAATTGAACGTACGCATGCCGGTGTCATCCGGTTCGCCCGTGAGTAACTCCACACCGCGCTTCAGGTCGGCATCCGCCTCGGGGCGCACCTGGACGCGCCCCCGGATCTCGTACCGGCCTTCGGAGTCCAGGAACGCCGACCCGCGCACCTGCAGAGGACCGCCCTGGTCTTCAAAGCCGCCCCGCAGGCCGCCCGTCCCGGACAGCGTGACGTTGTAGTTGCCAAGGACTATGGGGCCACCCCCCAGCAGGGATGGAACCGTGATTCGACCCAGACCCAATCGGCCGCTGGCCGAGCTGGGCCAACCGTCCCGCAGGACCAGTTCGGCCAGCTGCAAACTCACCTGACCGCGAATTCCGGCGATCGGCAGCGCCGACGCGAGGGCAGAAAGGCTGCAACCCGCCCTGACATCCGCCAGCGTGATTTCACTGCCGCGCGCGCGGATATCGGCTTGCAGGAAACCGTCACCGAGGCTGGTTTCGATACGGCCCGCGGGGCGTGCAATCAGAATCGACCATGGCCGCACCCGCCAATTGATGTCGTGAAATCCCAGCGGTCCCGCGGAGCCGAGGGCTGCGCGGCCGGACCAGACCGTTCCCTGAACCCCGGACAATCGAATGTCGCCGGGCGCGAACCAGCGATGCGCGACGTCTGCGGGAAAGAGCGCGGCCGCGAAGGCCAGATAGGCGCCCACCCCGAGCGCGACCCACCTGATCGGCATGTCACGGCCTCCGCAATTCCAGAGAGGCGTTCACGAGTCCCGGCTGTTGCGTGCCGTCCAGGTTTGCGGAAATCACGATGATTCCATGTTCCTGCCGCAACGCTCCCAGCCAGCCGGCCAGTTGGGCAAAGGATACCCGCTGAAAGGTGACGCGAATGCCGTCCTCGCCATCGGGTTGATTCCGCGACAGGGTGCCGCCCAGCCCGTGGGCGCGGTGAGTCTGGTCGACCACCAACACCAATGATTCCCCGGACGCCGCGGGACCGGTCGGCGGGATACCTGGAACCTGCGGCAGGCGGCGTGCGTTCGCCAGCAGGCTGTGCTTCTCCGCCAGCGCGGCGTCGAACTCGAGATTGGCGTCGCGCAACGGCGCCCATGCGAAGCTCCAGACAAGGATCAGGGCCGCGAGCGCGCCGCCGAGGAGCACCACCAGGCGCTCGCGGGGCTGTAGCGTTTCGAACCAGGACTTCATTGCGGACTGACGGCGATCCGCAGCCGCCCGAGGATGCCATCCCGGGCCGGGTTTGCCGATTGGATCGAGGCCCGGAACGTCCCGCTGCCGCTTATGTCGCGGGCGAACTCGTCCAATGACGAAACGTCGTCGGCAACGATCTGCAGGTCCATGATCCCGGTGCGGAAACTCAGCGCTTCGAGGCGGGTTTCGTCATTCCAGGCCCGCGCCATCTCATCGAGCGCCTCCAGAAAGCCCGCACCGTTGCCGTCCGCGCTGGCAGCCAGGCCCCGCCGTATCTGCGCTTCGCAAGCGGCCAGACCGGTTGCCTGCGCATTGAGCCGGCACGCCGTCTCGAGCATCGCGGTCACGTTCCGGTTCTCGCGACTCAGCGCAAGGTGGCGCGCACCTTCCCCTGCGAACGCAAGGACGAGCACTCCGAGCAACAACGCCGCGGCAAGCCGCCACGGCCGGAACCACGATTGCCAGTCGGGTTTCCGGGCGTAGGCGCCCTGGAGCAGATTGCATCCCGGCCGGCCGATCAGGGTTGCGCCCAGCCAGGGCAGGAGTCCCTCGCGCAACAACTGCACGTCCAGGCTGACCTCCTGCCCGCGCAACCGGGCAATGTCCCGTTCGCATCGCGTGTATCCGTCAGCATCGGCGAACAACATCACATGGGGCAGTTCGGGTGGGTCGCCTTCCCCGCCGTGCGCCACCCGCAGGACTTCTGCGAGCTCCAGGTCCTGCAGCGCGAAAGGCGCCTGACCGGGTGCCCGGCCATAGGTGCAGTCGCCTTCAACGGCCAGTGTCGTGCATCCGGGTACGGAGGCTACGCCCTCGGATTCGCAGTAAACCCGCTCGGGAGTCAATCCCGCCTGCCCGCACGCCTGCAGCCAGCTCTCCAATTGCCGCCGTCTCACCGCGGTGACGGGGACGGTACCGGAGGCGTCCCTGGCGCCGGCCGCAAAATGCAGGCGGTCCACATCCTCCGCGACAACGTCCTCCAGCGACCAGGGCAGCATCTGGCGCAGCCGTGCCGCGCTCTTGATGGGCAATGCGGCCTGGCTGCAGATCGCGTCCAGCCCCGATACCAGCACCAGGACGCGGCGGTTTTCGGCTGCCCCGGCGGCTTCCTCCAATGATCCATGGGCCGACGGGGACAAGCGTTGCCCCTCAGAATCCAGCGCGACCCAGGACACCGTTCCAGGGTTCGCGGGCAACCGGACCACCAGGTACTCGTGCACGGCTATTGAACTCCGAGGCTGCGAAAAACAGCACCCACCAGGCCGCTCGGGTGCCGTTCCAGAACAGAGTACAGGGTGAATTGATGAGTTCCAAGCACCACCGAGGCGGTCAACTGGAAGTAGTTGCTGGTGCCGTTCAGGCGTCCGCGGAAGTCCGGCTCCACCAGGGTTCCGAAGGTTTCCTCGATATCCGCGAATCCGATCTCGCCGCGCTGCTCCGCCAGCGCGGCCGCCTGGGCCAGGTCGATGTCATCGGACAGCGAGGCGAGGACGGGGGGCGACGCGGTGTTGACGTTGACGGTGGTACCGGATGGCAAGACGGTGACGTATGGCCGCAGGGCGCGGTACCCCTCGGCGTCGATTCCGCTCATCGCCGACAATTCGCTGGTACTGGTGATCGGCCAGTTCGGGGTGCGGTAGGGTGGGTTGGTAGCTGCGTAGGCGTCGTCCTCGGCGCCATTGGGAAAGTGGGTTTCGGCGTCCGCGTCGAGCCAGTCGACGACGACTCCGGCGACGGCCGGGTCCAGCCCGAGCGACGCCAGCAAACGCTCGAATTGCGCTTGGGAAAGGGGGTCCGCCTCACCTTGAGGCGTCACCAGATTGTTCAGGTTGAACCGGCCCTGAAGGTCTTCCAGCCGGCCCGTGATGGCGCCCCCGTCCACGGGCAGCGGCGGCAGTTCCAGGGCCCAGATTTCCCCGAGGTGATCGCTTTGCGGGGAATCGACCATGTCCTGTCGAAGAATGTCCCCGGCCCAGGCCTCCGCGCCGTGCAGGTACGCGATACCCTGATCCGCGGCCAGTCCCGCCGACGCCCGCCGCTGGTCCAGGCTGGCGCTCCACATCATGTTGACGGCGATCATGGTGCCCAGGGTCACGACCAGCATGGCCGTCAGGACCGCGACTCCCCGCTGCGGACCGGCAGCCCGTGTCAAGAGCCCCGCGTCGCACCGAGACCGGTCTGGACGCATCGACGGTCGAATGCAACGGGACTCTTGACACGGGCTGCCTGGATGCCTCATCCGCCGACCTCCACCGTTCGCCAAAGGTGGCCGAAGTCCTCAAGATAGAGGTTGAACTCGACCAGCCGCGGCGCGGTCACGAGGGAATCCGGCGCAGGCAGATCCAGTGGCGGCCATTCCCGATGCCATTCTCCGCTTCGGTCCAGCAAGCGGATTTGTACGTCGTCCACACCCGTGAGCAGTTCGGTTCGAACCGGAGGCGTGGTGAAGGTGCGGTCCACTGCCGGCCAATGAAAGCGAACCAGCGTGCTGTCATTGTCTTCCCAGTCGTACGCCACTCTCAGGACGTGCCCCCGGGGGAGCCCGGCGGGATTGGCCCATCCGCCGCGGCTGAGCTCAACGGCGAACTGCTCGCCGGCGCCTGCCAGGAAACTGGCTTTCCAGGTCTCGCCCGACTCGTCCCGGGCAACGCGGGGGTGAACCTGCGCCAGGTCCTGCGTGATGATGTGCATCGCGAACTGTATGTCGCGCCATCGTTCCGCGCGTTCCTCCGCAATGGCCTGTTGCTGGAGAACAGTGGATAGCCCCGCCAGCGCGATGACGCCGATCACCGCGACGATGGCCATCGCTATCAACAACTCGACAAGGGTAAACCCGCGGGCGGATATCCGGTCCGGAGCCATCGCCGGGCGGCAATTCGCGGCGGCGTTCATAGCCCCGTCGCAGGCGCGCCGGACAGCCAGCTCGGCGGCGGAATGCCCGGCGGGGGAGGGGGCTCGAGGAGACCGGATACGGTATGGAGCACCTGCTCGGGTTGATCCGAGAGCGCCACGGAAACGTCGACCCGCCGAAGGTTCTCGACCGGAGTTTGCGAAATCCGCGTGCGCCAGACCCAGGTTCGTCCGGCATAGTCCACCTCATCCCGAGTCTGCCCGAGAGCCGGCCACCGCGGCGCCACGCTGAGTTCCGCGATACGGTTCGACGCGATCCAGCTCGCCAGCACCTTGTTCTCGATGATCGTGGCGCCGATCGCGTAGCGGTTGAGTTGCGCATGCACCGCCATCATGCCCAGCGCGACGATGGCCAGAGCGACCATGACCTCCAGCAAGGTAAAACCCGGCATCCCGTCATGAGCCGTCGAATCCACTCCGGGTCACCTCCAGCGAGCCGTCCAGCGTTCCCTCGAGTATGTAGCGGCCATCCAGCGGATCGCGAAACAGTTGTGTTTCAAAGGGCGTGATCTCGCCGCTTGCGAGCAGCACCACCTGGGGTTGCGGTTGCTCCCCGATTTCGGGTTCGTACTCCGAATCCAGCGCGACTTCGCGATCCTCCAGCAACAGCGTCAACTCCAGTGGTTCCGCGAGCCGGTGTTCTCTCAGCAACTCGTCCCCCACCGGGTCGAGCCAGCCCGGCGCCCGGTAATCGTAGACGAAGAACCGGTAGCCGTTGCGGGTGAACAGCACGCCATAGTCGCGGGTTTCCAGCACCGCCTCGTCCATCAATGTATCCAGAAGAGTCCTGAGCCTGAACGCTTCGCGCTCAAGCTCGCGATCAACTCCAACGACACCCAATGACAGCACCGCAACGCCCGCGAACAGCCCGATGATGGCCACCACCACCAGGAGTTCGATCAGCGAAAAGCCGTCGGCGCCGCGCCTGGTCCTCATGACGGCGCCATGTTCAGCGGCGGCTGTGGGCACACCTGCAACCAACGCCGCTCAGCCGTCGAGTGAAGAGCCCGGCGACGGCCGGCAGCGCGGCGGGGCGTCAATTGAGGTCCCAGTTGCCGATATCCGCGTCAATGTTCTCGCCGCCCTGTACGCCGTCGGCGCCGTACGTGAACAGATCGAATTCACTCCGCTGGCCGGGATAGGCGTACTGATACGGTTGGTTCCATGGATCCGACGGAAGACCGCGGAGGTAAGCCTTCCAGTTCGGAGCGGCCGCCTCGCCGGGGTTGCGGACCAGGGCTTCCAGCCCCTGGTCGGTGCTTGGGTACCTGAAGTTGTCGAGCCTGTAGAGATTGAGCGCCGTCTCGATGCTGCGAATGTCCGCCCTGGCCCGGTTTACCGCGGCACGATCGATATTGCCGATCAGGCTGGGCGCCACCAGCGCCGCGAGCAGCCCGATGATGACCACGACCACCATGATTTCGATGAGCGTGAAGCCGCGCTGGTTGCGCGTGGCCGGCGTCCTGCCGCGCCGGCGTGTATCGCGCCCGGGCAGGTCGGCGCGTGAACCTGCCACCGTGATTGACGGGTGATGCATGTCGATCTCTCGTCGTTCCTGCGAATACGGCGAAGATACCACAAACCGTCCGGGCTTCATCGCCGTTCACGGCCCCCGGCAAACCGGCTGCGCTGTTCGGAAACCGGCGGCCGGGTTGCCGGCCTCGGCGTATAATCCCGCCGGCACCAACGACAGGAATACCGTTACATGGAACTGGCACAACTCGGGCGCTGGCCCGGCATCGAGGACCGCGTGGCACTGGTGACCGGAGCCTCTCGCGGAATAGGGCGGGCCACCGCGCAGGCGCTGGCGTTACAGGGCGCGGCGGTAGTGGGCACCGCGACCACGGAGGCGGGCGCCGCGGCGATTTCCGAGCGGTTGGGCACGGTCTCGCCCGAAGCTCGCGGACTTGTGCTGGACGTTGCCGACTCCGCGTCGGTACAGGCCCTCTTCCATACGCTTTCCGAATCGAAATCGCCTCCGACGATCCTGGTGAACAACGCCGGCATCGCGCGCGACAACCTGTTCGTGCGCATGAAGCCCGAAGAGTGGGATCGGGTGTTGGCGACCAACCTTTCGTCGCTCTATTGGGTGTGCAAGGCGGCCATTCGCGGCATGATGCGGGCGCGCTGGGGCCGCATCGTCAACGTGGCGTCCGTGGTGGGTCTGACCGGCAATCCCGGGCAGGTCAACTATGCCGCGGCCAAGTCCGGAATGATCGGTTTCGGCAAGTCTCTCGCCAGGGAGGTTGCGTCCCGGAACATTACGGTGAATACGATCGCGCCCGGCTTCGTGGAGACCGACATGACCCGGGAAATGGGCGAGTCCCGGCAGGACGCGCTCATGGAACAGATCCCGTCGCGCCGCCTGGGCGCGCCCGAAGACGTCGCCGCGGCGGTGGTGTATCTGGCGTCCGACGCGGCGCGTTATATCACCGGCGAGACCCTGAACGTCAACGGCGGGCTCTTCATGAGCTAGGAGTTTTCGCAGCGGGCTCGCTGCGCTGACGCGCAGGGAACTTTGTCCGCGCACGCGACGCGGGAGAATCGCATTATGTTAAATGGCGCCAACGTAACCTATTGAAATAACAGGAGTCTGAATTTAGTTCCATGCAAGCTTGCGCCGGTTCACCGATGCGGGAGGGGCATGGCATTTTGTGGCAGGCCTATCCAAAAGTCCCGGTCCGGTTGGTTCCGGTGAGGCTGAGCGATGGGTCCGACGGGGATGTGTGGCTGTAGCGGAGGGGTCGCCGGTCGGTCCAGGGCGGTGGGGAGGCGTTGAGCGGGTTTGCTCGGGGGTATGGGTTGGTGCCTGGGCGCTGAGTAGGCGCGGCGCGCACGGGGATGCCGCGGCGCGGCCGGGCGGTGCGCCGTCGGGGGTCCGCGGGGTGCCCGGTCAGGGCGGCGCGGGGGTCAGGATGGCGTCGAGCGCATCCTGCGGGCGTGCGGCGTAGTGGCGGTTTGCCTGGGGGATGTAGTCGAAGTGGCCGATCGCGCGCACGATGGAGATCGCGGCGTTGCTGAGCGCCGCCAGGTTTTGCGGCAGATGCCCGGCCGCGGCGCGGCAGCGGTCCTCGTCGTAGCTGAAGTCGCGCACGTAGTGAACCCGGTTCTCCACTTCCCAGTGGCGGCGCACGATGTTCAACAGTTCGTCGGGTCCGGCCTCCTCGACGCCGAGCGAGGTGAGCCCGTAGGCGATCTCGCGGGTGCTTTCCCCGGTCTTGACCACGACGCGCTCGCGCTGCACGCGCAGCGCCTGACGGCGTGCGGGCAGATCGCACCGCCCGTCCCACTTGGCGGGCGTGAGGTCGAAGGCCGCGCAGCGGCGGGTCTCCAGCCGCCCATGGGCCTTGTGCAGCGCCTCGGCGCTCCAGCGCGCCTGGCTCCAGTCGATGTCCGCCAGGTCCTCGCGAATGCTCGGCTGGTTGCCCTTCACGGCGGTGATCGCGTAGTCGGCCTTGCACTCCTCCACCAAGCAGCGCGCCGTGTCGTGTTGGGCGTGGATGGCGTCGAGCGTGACGACGCGCCCGGCGAGGTCCAGTTGCCGCGCCAGTTCGCGCACCGCCGGGATCTCGTTGCTTTTGGCGCCGATGCGCACCTGCCCGAGCACCAGGCCGCTGCCGTGCTCCACCGCGGCCACCATCATCTGGCGTTCGCCCTCGGTCCGCCTGGAGGCGCCGCGCACGTCCTTGCCGTCCATGGCCACCGGCGCAAGCCCGGCATGCTGGGCGCTCCAGGCGCGCAGCGCCCGATCCAGAGTGTCCGGCGGCAGCTTCGAGAGGATGTAATGGAAGGTCGAGGCAGCGGGCACTGTGTAGCACTGGCGCGTCGGGCTGAAGAACCCGCCCACCGCACGGCGCTGCGCCTCGTCGAGCCGGGCGGCGAACTCCCCGAACGCGCTCACGCCGCGATACCCGGCCAGGCGCGCCGCGATCATGATCGTCAGGTAGCTCGCCAAGCTGTAGCGCTGCCCGCGCCGTTTGCGAAAATCCTCCATCTCCCCGAGAAAGTCGTGAAGACTGCGCAATTGCCCCGCCGGCATCGGCGCCTCGCGCACCTCCACGGGCTCGCGCCCATCGCGTAGCGCCTCGCGGGCGCCGGCTTCAAGCTCGTACACGTAAACCTCCTTGGGCTGGCCGTGCTCGCGCCACCGCGCCGGGCTGCCGTACACCCGCGAATAACCGCGCGTCAGGCCCAGCATCCGCCAGTTCGACGCCCGGTAGCAAACCCCCGAAAACCGCGACGGGTCCACGAACGTCTCCGCCAACAGCACCGGGAAACCGTGCATCGCGCGCATGTCCCCCGACAGCCGGCGCAGACTCAGACCCAGCACCCGAGAGGCCAGGTTGCGTACCTCCCCCTTGCCCACCAGCAACGCGAAACGGCTGTTGTTCGCGATCAGCTTCAGCCGCCGAAACTGCCGCTCCGGCGGCCAACCCAGCCACTCGTCCCGAACCCCGACCTTGAACGCGCCCGCCGTCCAGCCCAGCAGCGCAACCCGGCTCCCGCCGCATACCGCCACGTGACGCAGCGACTGACCGAACAATCCCTTGTACGGCAAATAGTGAAACTCCCTCATCAGCGCGTCCCAACGCCGCCGCTCCGCCACGCCGCGCACCGGGCGCACCCACACATCGCGCAACTTCAACCGGCCACGGGAAAACACCGAGATCACCATGACCCCCTTTATGCCACAACGACTTCTGAATAGCCAGACCTTGCACAGCCTGACCGCTTCCCTCACCGTTTACAGCCTCAGGCTATACGCCCCGACTTTTGGAGAGCCCTGCATTTTGTGGTGACATTGTGGATTGCCCCTGTTGTTCTCAGTACAATACGCGCCACGCAAGCGCGGCCATGGGCCTGTCGGCCGGTCATTTAGTCAAGGGGTACCCCACGCATGAGTAGTGTCGAAGACCAAGTCAGGGCAATCATCGCCGAACAGCTCGGCGTCAAGGCGGACGAAATCAAGAACGATGCATCGTTTGTAGACGATCTGGGAGCTGATTCCCTGGATACTGTCGAGCTGGTCATGGCTCTGGAAGAGGAATTCGAGACCGAGATTCCCGATGAAGAGGCCGAGAAGATCACCACGGTCCAGCACGCCATCGACTATGTCAACGCGCACAAGGGCGATTCGTAGTCTGCCGCACGTCTTGCGCATCGAACGCGTTATCCCCCAGGTCCAGCCGGGGTCGCCCTGATGACGAGGCGTCGCGTCGTCGTTACGGGGCTGGGCCTGATCGCTCCCACGGGCAACAATGTCGAACGGGGCTGGGCGAACGTCCGTGACGGCGTCAGCGGCATCGGACCGGTGGACTCATTCGATACCGCCGGATTCAGCACAACGTTCGCCGGCGTCATAAGGGACTTCAACGTAGCCGACTACATGTCGGTCAAGGACAGCCGCCGGGCGGACCGGTTCATGCACTACGGCGTGGCCGCCTGTACCGAAGCCTTTGAAGATGCGGGTCTGGTAGTCGCCGAATCGGCGGCGCACCGATTCGGCGTCATCATGGGTTCCGGTATCGGCGGCCTCGACACCATCGAAACGAACTACGAGAAATACAAACGGGGAGGGGCCCGCAGAATCTCGCCTTTCTTCGTTCCCGGAAGCATCGTCAACATGGTCTCCGGGCACGTGTCCATCAAGTACGGCCTCACGGGCCTGAATCTTGCCCTTGTGACGGCGTGCGCCACCTCCGCCCACTGCATCGGCCTGGCCGGACGCCTGATCAGCATCGGCGAGGCGGATGTCATACTCGCGGGCGGCGCGGAGTTCGCGACCACGCCGCTGGGTATCGGCGGATTTGCCGCGGCGCGGGCGCTTTCGACCCGCAACGACGACCCTGCCGGCGCCAGCCGCCCCTGGGACAGGGACCGGGACGGGTTCGTCCTCAGCGACGGCGCCGGCTGCCTGGTGCTGGAGGACTACGAGCACGCCCGCAAGCGCGGCGCGAATATCCATGCCGAATTGATCGGCTCGGCCATGAACGGCGACGCCTTCCACATCACGGCCCCGACCGAGGACGGCTCCGGCGCGGACCACTGCATGCGCCTGGCTCTCCAGGACGCGCGGGTCAATCCCGAAGATGTCGACCACGTCAATGCCCACGGGACATCGACGCCGCTGGGCGATGTGGCCGAAACGCTGGCGCTCAAGCGGACGTTCGGCGAGCACGCGAAGTCCCTGGTTATCAGTTCGACGAAGTCCACAACGGGCCATACGCTGGGCGCGGCGGGCGCGCTTGAAGCGCTGTTCGCGGTGATGGCCATCAAGGAGGGGGTCGTACCGCCGACCATCAACCTCGAGAACCAGGACCCGGAATGCGACCTCTATTACACGCCCAATGAGGCCATTGAACGCGACGTGAAGATCGCGGTGTCCAACTCCTTCGGATTCGGCGGCACCAACGGCACCCTGGTGTTCAGGAAGCTCGACTGACGCGCCGGACCGGATCCCGCTCGCTCGCGCGCCGCTTAAGCGTGGCGAACCGGGCGGCGTCGCCGAATTCGCGCTGTTGTCCTGTTACCATGATCGATCCGGGTCATCACTCCCGAAGCAGGATGACGTTGCCATATGCGGGTTAGGGCTCTGCGCTGGTTCATGGCCGTGGCGCTGTGCGGCAGCCTCGTCGCTGCGGCCTGCGCGGTGCTGGCACTGGGCTGGCGGTCGCTGAATGCGCCCATGAGCCTCGGCGCGGGCGGAGACTGGCTGAACGTGCCGCCTGGAGCCTCGCTGACGCGAATCAGCGAGGAACTCTCCCGGCGCGGCATATTGGCGGACGCCTGGGCTCTCAATGCCTATGCGCGCATCACGGGCGAGGCGACCCGGATTCACGCCGGGGAATACCTGGTCGGCAGCGGGTCCAGCCCCAGGCAGTTGCTGGACCAGCTCGTCAGCGGCCGGGTGCATCTGCACGACCTGACGATCGTCGAGGGATGGACGTTCGCCGACCTCGATGCGGAGCTGCGCAGCCACGAAGCAGTGGACGCCGAGGGATTGAACCCCGAAACGGTCATGACCGAACTGGGGAAGCCCGATCTCCATCCGGAGGGCCAGTTCTATCCTGACACTTACCGGTTCCCCAGAAACACTCCGGCCTTGGAGATTCTCTGGCGAGCCCATGAGGCGATGCAGGACAGGCTGGAAGAGGTCTGGCGGCAGCACGGGGCCACCACGTTGCTGGAGTCGGCGTACGAGGCGTTGATCCTGGCGTCCATCATCGAGAAGGAGACCGCGCTGAGCGAAGAGCGGCACCGGATATCGGGCGTATTCCACAGGCGGTTGGAACGCGGTATGCGCCTGCAGACCGATCCGACGGTCATCTACGGGCTGGGCGAGGACTTTGACGGCGACTTGCGCCGAGCGGATCTCACCCGCGACACGCCCTACAACACGTACACGCGGTCCGGATTGCCGCCGACGCCGATCGCGCTACCCGGTCAACAGTCGCTTTCGGCGGCCGTGGACCCGGCGCCCGGCCAGGAACTGTACTTCGTCGCCACGGGACGGGGAGACGGCAGCCACTACTTTTCCACGACCTTTGATGAACACCGGGAGGCGGTCGCCCGGTATCGGTCGGCGACTCCATCCGTGGAGGACGCCGAACGGTGAGGGGACGTCGAACGGTGAGGGGTGCATTCATCACCCTTGAAGGAATCGAAGGCGTCGGCAAGACGACCTGCCTCGACTTCGTCCGGGAGTTCCTCGCTTCCGCGGGTATTCGGACCCTGGCGACCAGGGAGCCGGGTGGAACCGCGCTGGGGGAGGAAATCAGGGATTGGATCCTGTCGGGGGACCACGGTGAATTGTCGGCGGAAACCGAGACGCTCCTGATGTTCGCCGCCAGGGCCCTCCATCTCGATGAAGTGATTCGACCGGCGATCGCCGCCGGGCGCTGGGTCATCTGCGATCGCTTCAGCGATGCGACGGTGGCCTACCAGGGCGGCGGACGGCGTGCCGACGCGGCCTGGATCGAGTCCTTGCGCGCAGCCGTGCACCCTGACCTGGAGCCGGACCTGACATTGCTGCTGGACGCGCCCGCGGGAGTCGGCCTGGACCGAATCCGCATGCGGGAGCCGGACCATTTCGAACGCGAGGATCCCGGTTTCTTCGCGCGAGTCCGCGCAACCTATCTTGAATTGGCGCGAGACAATCCGAACCGGATCGAGGTGATCGATGCGGAACCTCCGTTGGCCGAAGTCAAAACCCGGATTTCCGATCGCCTGACGGGGTTCCTGAACGAGTTTCGCCGCTAGCCCGTGGCAAAAGTCCCCCCGCATTCGACCGACGCGGCATCCCGGCCGGCTGCGTTGCCCGTCGGTCGAATATTCCCGATATTCTTCCTCCTCGCGCCTTGCCGGCCGGGCGCCGCGCCGGTCTCGGTGCGACGGGGGGCTTTTGCCACGGACCGCTAGCCAATGCCCGTTTCCCCATACGAGACCCTCAGCAGCGGCATCTGCCCGTGGTTGCGGGCGCCACTGCGACGGTTCGAGGCGGCGCACGGCGACGGCCGCCTGGGACATGGCTGGATGCTGGCGGGACCGCAGGGCGTCGGCAAGGTCAACCTCGCCCTGGCCGTAGCGCGCCGGCTGCTGGAGGGAACGGGCGACGCCGTACGGCTCCTGGACGCCGGAGAGGCGGCCGCGGCCATGCTCGGGCGGCACGAGCCCGCTGACCGCCATCCCGATCTGCATTGGCTGTTTCCCGAACAGAAACGCCACACGTTGACGGTCGAGCGGATACGCGAGGCCACCCGGTCGCTCTCGCTCACCAGCCTGACGGCAGAGGCCAAGGTGCTGGTTCTGGAGCCGGCGGACGCGATGACCGCGGCGGCGGCGAATGCGCTGCTCAAGACCCTGGAAGAACCCAGCGCCGATACGTACCTGCTGCTGGTGTCGCACCAGCCGGGCAGGCTGCCGGCGACGATTCGCAGCCGTTGCCAGTCGCTTCCGGTCCGATGTCCGCCCGTCGCCGAAGCGGCCGTGTGGCTGAGCGGCGCCGGGAAGGAACAGGAGGGCGTGGACTGGATGCCGCTACTGGACGCCGCTCAGGGGCGCCCTTTTCATGCTATCCGCTTTCGGAAGAGTGGCTTCTTTGAAACCTATAAGGAGCTAGGCGACAAGCTTTATGGCATTTCGACAAATCGCATCGATCCGCAGACGGTGGCGGATGAATGGCTGGCAAGCGATATCGAAGCCACCCTGAGCTGGCTTTCCGCACGGTTGCAGTCGGTCATTCGAGCGCGCCTGGCGCCTGAATACCGGCCCTCGGGCGGCGATTCGGGCACGAACGAACTGACCGAAGCCTGGCAATCGCTGCGGACTCGATTTCTGTTCCAACAGCTCGGAAATACGGAGTTGCTATTGGGGCAGCTTGGCGGTGGAATCAATGTGGAACTGGCTGTCAGAGCCTTGTTGTCTGGATTTCAGCCCAGGGGAGGGCGGCAATGAATACACCTGAACCGTTGGAAGTGACGATCGAGAGCAGGAGCGACCTTTGCCGGGCTTACATGCCCTTTGTCCGCGGCGGCGGCGTCTTCGTTCCCACCAACCGTCATTACGAACTCGGCGACGACGTCAACCTTGCGTTCACGCTGTTCGAATCGGGCGGGCCGGTCGCTGTCAGCGGCACTGTCGTCTGGGTCACGCCCAACCGCGCTCAAGGAAAGCGGATGGCGGGAGTCGGTGTGCGGTTCAATGCCGACGATGGACTTCGCGCGCATCTCGAAGGGCTCCTTGCCGGCATTTCAGGCGGGGACGAGCCAACGCATACGTTGTAGCGTCCCGCTATAGGAGTATTTGCGGCGGGGTTCGCCGCGCTGACACCCAGGGAACAGAGAAGTTCCATGCAAGCTTGCGCCGTAGGAATTCGCGATAGCGAAAATTCGCTATCGCCGTCCCTTCGGCCGGTCGATCGGGGAGAATATCGGGTCATACTTGACGAAATCGAGCGGCCGGAGGGGCGGACGAGGGCGGATTTGCAGCCGTGAATTCCTACGGCGCAAGCTCCTATAGCTTCTTCCAGGCGCGGTGGGGGGCAAATCGCGGTCCGAATGAAGCGGCAAGCGCTTCCATCCGCCCGACAACCGCCTCGATCCCCCTTTGACGGGCATGCTGGATCGGCCCACCCCTGAACGGCGCAAAGCCCGTGCCGAACAGGACGCCGGCATCCACAAGGTCCAGGTCCTCCACGACCCCATCCGCCTGACACGCCAATGCCGCGTTGATCAGTGGCAGGATCAGGCGGTCCTGCAGATATTCGCCGGGTGGTGCGAAACGGCGCGCCTTTGCCGGCCGTTCGTTCCGGTACCGATAGAAACCGACTCCGCTCTTGGCGCCCAATTCGCCTGCCTCGACCTTCTTTCGCAGCAGCGACACGACTTCATCCGTGTATCCGCCCAGGCTCTCGGCCGCGTGCAGAGCGACATCCAGCCCGACGCGGTCGGCAAGCTCGACCGGACCCACGGGCATGCCGAACTCTTCGGCGGCGCTGTCAATGGTCTCCGGCGCGCACCCGTCCCGTATCGCGAACAAGGCTTCGGTGAGATAGGGCGACAGGACGCGGTTTACGAGAAAACCCGGCGCACTGCGACAGGGCAGCGGCAACTTGCCGATCCGGTTGACGAACGACATCGCCCGGGTCATGCAGACCTCATCCGTGGAGTCTCCGCGGACGACTTCCACGAGGGGAAGTTTGGCTACCGGATTGAAAAAATGCAGCCCCAGGAAACGACCGCGGCGCCTGATACTCTCGGAAAGGCGTTCAAGCACGATGCTTGAAGTGTTGGTGGCCAGCAGGGCGTCGGGACGCATCTGCGGTTCCAATTCCTCGAACAGGGCCTGTTTCGCATCCAGCCTTTCAACGATGGCTTCGACAACCAGGTCGGCGCCGGCGATTCCGGCGGCATCCGCGACCAGGCGCGCACGGGCTTCATCGGCGGCTCCGGGCGCCTTGAGGCGCCGCCGGAACAACGCCTCGGCCCGTTCCAGTGCCGGTTCAACCAGTTCCCTCGACCGATCGTGAATCGTCACGGTGAATCCGCGCAGCGCGCACCAGGCCGCGATGTCGCCGCCCATGACGCCCGCGCCGGCCACGTGGACATGACGCACGTCGGTTGTCCTGGGCGCCAACCCCCGCAGGCGCTCACGGAGAAAGAATGCGCGCACCAGGTTTTGCGACGCGGGTGTCCGCACGAGCCGTCCGAAGGATCGCGCCTCCGCCTCGTACGCCGATGGCCCTCGGGCACCGTGGCGAACCCAGAGATCCAGGATCGCGAACGGCGCGGGGTAGTGCGCGGGCCGAGCCCGCCGCCTGACCCGCGCCCGCAGTCTCCGTCCCAGCCACGGCCTCACGACAGGCAGGCCGAGTGCTCTCAGATGCAACGGTGGGCGCCGTTTCGCCGGCCTGGCCGCGATGATTTCCCTTGCCGCCCGATCAAGTTGCGCCTCGGGGACGATTCGGTCCAGAAGTCCCGCGCGGCGGGCTTCCACCGCCGACATGGCTCTGCCGGTCAGCATCAGGTTCAGAGCCGCCGGAGCGCCCAGCAGACGCACGCTGCGGACCGTTCCCCCCAGGCCGGGATGGACGCCCAGGCGCACCTCGGGAAGCCCCAGAGCGCGTTTGTGGCTCTCCACGGCGATTCGGTAGTCGCAGGCCAGCGCAAGTTCCAGGCCGCCGCCCAGCGCAAACCCGTGAATGGCGGCCACGGTGGGGCATGGCAGCCGTTCCAATCCATCCAGAAGCGACCGCCCGCGGCTCAACAGTTCGTCGGCCTGCCCGGAATCCGCGAGCGCCCGGAATTCCGATACATCGGCGCCGGCGACAAACCCGGACTCCTTGGCCGACTTCAACACCACTCCCGCCGGCGGGCTGGCCGAGATCTGAGCGATCAGGCCGGCCAACTCCCGCAGGACGGCCTGCGAGAGCAGGTTGGTCCCTTTGTCCGCCATGTCCAGCAGAAGCCAGCAAATCCCGCTGGAATCGACTTCGGTACGCCAATGCCGGGGCATGGATGAGCGACTGGCCGTACGCACGATCCGGGGTTACCGCAACGAACTGGGCACATGTCCGAACACGCGCCGAAACGCGCGCCGGAATCCCGCGGCGGACTCGTAGCCGGCATGTGTCGCGACGGTCTTGATGGGCGTGGTGGTGCGGAGCAGTTCGCTGCGGGCCTTGAGCATTCTCCAGCACCTCAGGTAGCGCAGCGGCGGTTCGCCGACCCGCCGGTGGAATCGCTCCGCAAATGTCGTCCTCGACAGTCCCGCCGCCTTTGCCAATTCCGGTACGCGCCAGGGACGATCGAGCCGGCCGTGCATCAGCCTGAGCGCGTCGTGAATGACAGGATCGGTGAATGCCACCAGGAACACCGGTCCCGGCCGGTCCAATTGACAGCGCCGCAACATCTCCACAAGCATGATGTCGGCAAGCCGCTGGGCGACAAAGCCGAATCCCGGGCGGGAGTTGATCATCTCCCCCTCCAGCAGCCACGCTGCGCGGCCCAGTTCGCTCTTGTCGGTGAGATCCCGGGAGCGCAGCGGCAGCCGCCGGGGAAGGTGCCGCGCCAGTGGATGGGGCAAGCCCCGGTCCAGGTCGTAGACGCACCGCAGCAAGCGGGCGGGGGCGGCGGATTCGCCGGGGCGCGGATGAATTTCATGGCGGTCGTCACCGGCGAGCAGCATGCAGTCCAGGGAGCGAAGTTCGAACCGGGCGGCGTCCTTCTCGAACCGCAGCGCGCACCCCCCGGACACGACGAACCAGGCTTGCAGCGGTGCGGAACGGCCCTCGCGAACATCCCCGAGGGAAATGGGCTGGACACCGGTGCACTTCAGGTCGAGTATTTCCAGCACTTCGCTCAGGATGTCCATACCCGTCCACGGTATACGCAAACCCGGCAAATTTCATCAGGGTGCGGGTGGCAATGCAGGGTGATTTCACGCTACGGATCGACGCCGGGCTAAGCGACGTTCCGCGGGCCGCTTGGGGGCCAAGGCGTGCGGAGGGTTCCGGGCTGGTGTATGGAGCGCGGCGTATTCGTCACCGGGTGGGTGGGGAAGCGGGTCCGGGAACGCGGCGCGGAGAGGGGTCGCCGGCGACGTTTGCGGGGGGGCGCGGTTTGCGGCGGCGGGGCCGGGTGTCTCAGTGCGGGGACAGGATGGCGTCGAGCGCGTCTGCGCGGCGCATCATGAAGTGGAGGTTCGCCTCGGGCAGGTAGCGGAAGCCGCGGTGGAACACGACGGCGAGCGCGATGTTGTTCAAGATGGCGTTGTTGGCGGGTGCGTGGCCCTTGCGGACGCGGCTGGCGTCCTCGCCCATGGTGGCGTCGCGGCGGTAGTGGTTGGCGTTCTCGACCTGCCAATGGCCGCGGTTCCAGGCCAGCAGCCGCGCCGGAGCGGCGCGTTCGGCGGGCACCGTGGTGATGCCGTAGGCGGTCTCGGCCGAGGTTGCACCGGTCTTGGCGTCGGTGCGCTCGCGCACGACGCGGAACGCCTGGCGGGCGCCGGGGAAGGGTCCGAGCGTCTTCGGCGGCAGGTCGCGCGCGGCGATGCGGCGCGCCTCGATGCGCCCGTGCGCCTTCGCGGGTTCGTCGGCGTGGTGGCGCACGTCGTTGCCGTCCCAGTCGATCGCCGTGAGTTGGGCGAAGGTGTCGGGGCAGTTCGCCTTGACCGACAGCACGTAGTCCGCGCCGTGCGTCTCGACGATGGTCCGTGCGGTGTCGCGGGTGGCGTGCAGGGCGTCCAGGGTGAGTACGCAGCCGCGCAGGTCGACATCCTCGAGCAGCGCACACAGGGCCGCGATCTCGCCGCCGTCGTCGCGGCAGCAGCGGCTCGCGACGGGGCGCCCGGCGTGGGTAACCAGCGTCACCGTCTCGAAGTACGTCGCGTCGTCGGTGTGCCGGTTGGCGCCGCGGATGCGCTTGCCGTCGGCGGCCAGCACCTGAGGGTCGTCCGCCGCCGCGAGGCGCGGCGCCGCCCACCGCGACAGCACCTCCTGCAACGCGTCCGGGTCGGTGTTCATCAGCACCCGGCAGACGGTCGAGTCCGACGGCGCGACCCAGCGCCCCGCCGCCGGGTCGCGCCAAGCGTGCAGCGCGCGCAGTTCCTTCTGCTCCAGGTTCCTCGCGAAGCGCTCAGTCGCCGCCGGGCCGTGCTGCCCGGCGAGCCGCGCCAGCGCGCAGATCGCCAGCACCGTCGCGAGGCGGTGCTTGCGGCCCTGCCCGCGGCGCGCGTCCGGCACCTCCGCGAACAGGTCGCGCAGCGAACGCAACTCCGCGCGCGTGTAGCGCACCGGCACCGCCCGACACGACCACTCCGGGCGGTCCGCCGGGTCCGCGAGCCGCCGCCGCGCATCCCGACGCAACACCCGCACGTACATCTCCTTCGGCGCCCGGTGCGGGTCCGTGTACGAGCCGTTGTGGCGCGCGAAGCCCTTCGTGCGGCCCACCCGCGTCCAGTTCGACGCGTCGTAGCACGTGCCCCGAAACCGCGCCGGGTCCACGAACGTCTCGGCCAACTCCAGCGGATGCCCGTGCAGCGCCGCCCAGTCACCGCTCAGCCGCCGCACGCTCCGCGACAGCGCCCGCGACGCCAGGTTGGGCACCCCCGACGCCGCCGGCAGCACCAAAAACCGCGTGTTGTTCCCGATCAGGTGCAGGCGCCGGAACTGCACCGACCGGTGCCAGCCCAGCCAGCGGTCCCGCGGCGCGCACTTGAACGCCCCCGACTGCCAGCCCAAAAGCGCCAGCCAGTGCCCGCGCCACTCCGCAACATGGCGCAGACCACGCCCCGCGAACTGCCGAAAACCCAAGTAGTGGTGCTCCTCCATCAGCGCATCCCAGCGCCGCCGCTCCTCCGCGCGGACCGGACGCACCTCAACCTCCCCGACCACCACCGCCGCCTTGTCGAATTCCGCCGACATGCAGCGCGTTGTACACCAAACAACGCCGAAAAGCCAGACCCCCGAGACCAACCCCTCAAATCACCGACTTCCGGCTAGCGTGAAATAGCCCTGGGTGGCAATGGACTGGTGGCAATGGACTGGATGGCGCAACCTGCTTAGACTGTTTCACTTGGGAGGGCGTGTCATGTTCCGCAGTTTACAGGCAGCCGCAATCGTGTTGACCGCCGGGTGCGCGTCGAACCCGGATCAGGTCGTTTCGCCCCGCTGCGACTTGTTTGACGACTGTTTCGATCGCGGCCGGGTACGGTCCTACGAGTTTCTGGACCAGGATACCCTCATCGTGGAAGTCGGCCCCGACCGCTGTCCATTCCTGTTGGAGGTCGATGGATTCGATTGCAACCTGGCATTTGCGGGCCGCCTCGCCTTCTACGACAACGATCGGCGCATTTGCGCTCTGGACAACGCCGTGTTGGCCACGGATATTTTCGTTGGAAGTTACCCGCAGGGCGTCTGTTACATCCGCGACGTGAGGGCCATTTCCGAAGATGAACTCCTCGAACGCTACGCCACGGCGGGGAGAATTCCGCCGCTGCCGCCGGCGGGTTCAGGCGAATTGCAGGTTGAAGAGGGTGCTGATGCGGCAACTCCCGCACCCGACACGGCTGGCGAATCCACCGAAGCGGAATCGGCGGCCGAGGCCAGCGAAACCTCGTAGAAACGCCGCCGGCGCGCTGGCCAACCCCCGCGATTCCGGCGCCGGGCCTTACGGCGTACAGGTTGCCCGGCCGCGTGCTTCCAGCTCTTCGTTGTAGGTGATCAATGCCGGGGTCATCGAGGAAACGAGATCGTAGATGCGGCGATCGTCGGCCGGGTGGGTGGAGGCGAACTCGGCGGGTTGCTCGCCTTCCCGATTCTCCGCCATGTTCTTCCAGAGCTCGATGCTGGCGCGGGGATCGTAACCGGCCCTGGCCATGTATTCCAGGCCCTTGAGATCGGCATCGGTTTCCTGGCCGCGGCTGAAGGGCAGCAGCAACCCGAAGGCCGCCAATGTTCGTCCCGCCTCACGCCCGACGCTGCTCCCGTAGCCTCCGTAATTCCCGTAATAGGGGTCGTAGATTCCCCGGCCGATCTGCTCGCCGACGGCTCCGGCGAGAATCTCCAGAACGTCGCCGCCACGCTCCCGCCTGGCCCGGGCCATCACGTGGTTCTCAGTCACGTGAGCGATTTCATGGCCTATGACGGCTGCCAGGGAATTGACCGTATCGGCAACCTTGAAGATGCCCGTAAAGACGCCGATTTGCCCGCCGACCATGGCGAACGCGTTGATGGCCTCGTCGTCGAAAACCACCACTTCCCAATTCATTTCGGAATAGGGCTCTTCCAGAACCTCGATAATGCTCCACGCGACACATTCGACGAAGGGCTGTATCCGCGGATCGGCGGGCTTGGGAAGGTCCCGCTTCATGGTGAGCCATTGAACCCGGGTCTCGCGCTCGATTTCCTTCGCGCTGACGAACTGCGCCTGGGCGGCGCCCGCGGCCACCAAGGTCAGTCCTGCCGCCGTGGCGGTTAACAGGAGCTTGCGGGATAAGTGTCGGTGCATGGTCCGCCCCCAAAGTCCAACAAACATAGTCCGTTAGATACCTCGTATGGCCAGAGGTTCATCCGTTAACGGCAAGATAGCATATGTCGGCGCGAAAATCGCTCGCACAGGTTCGTCCGGTGCTGGCGCTGAAACGGCGCGGGCCAGCGTGGCGCCGCTCGGCGCAAATGTCGGGAGAAGGGCGATGATCCGCCCGATGAGCCCGGTGCCTTGCTGGCCGCTGGAACGGATGCGGTTTGATGCGCATAATATATATTATGTTAAATATAGGATATATGGACAAACCGGGGCGGCCCGGCTCAAGTCAAGGAAATTCGGCTGTTTGCAGCAATTCCCGCTAACGACGCTCGCTCATCCGTCTTGGCCCGAACAAACGGCGAAATTCGCCATCGGGGCATGATCCGCCATCGGGGCGTGATCCTGGAGGCGATTGCCGGGTCTCTCGGCGCTTGGCGGGAATTGCTGGGCTGTTTGCCGAATGATAGAAAACTGCGGACCCCCGAACGAGTCCGCAGTACTGTCAATCGGTACCGCCGTTCAGTCTTCGGTCAGTCTCTCGTAGGTCACGAGCGCAAATACCGTCACAGCCGCCGCAGCCAATGCCGCTCCGGCACTGCTCAGGATGCTTGTGAGGTAACCGCCGATTGCGGGTATCGAATCAAGCGCGCCGTCGCCACCGGCCCCCAGGAACACGGCCATCAGAATGAGAGAAATCCGATTGTCGCTTGCGACATAGTACCCAAGTACAAGTCCCGCGATCGCCAGAATGAGTCCCCCCATTGGAATACCCGGGATCAGCGCTACGGCGAGTACGGCGACCACATTTACGATTCGAACGATTTTGGCTGGGCTCATGTTGCTCCTCCCACTGTTGTTTTGTACCTTCCGGGATCCGCGTGCCGTTCTTCCTTGGTATTTGGCGCCAGGATCACCAAGTGCCTATCCTACCACGATTGGCTGATCTGGCAGGATATTTCCGTGCGTGTAGAGTTCCAACCATGATCTTCGACGTGCGCCTCGACGACGTTTCACTGGCTTTCGGCGAGCAGGTGATATTGCGGAACGCGAACCTGCGCCTCGATCCGGGCGAGCGCATTTGCCTGATCGGCCGAAACGGTTCCGGGAAGTCGTCCACGCTCAAACTGCTGACGGGCGATATCGAGCCCGACGAAGGCCGGGTCGAGATGCCATCGGGACTGCGGATGGCGATGCTGGACCAGACGCTCGATACTCCCACGGAACGGCGGGTGCGCGACGTCGTGGCGGACGGGATGCACGCTCAGCGCTCCCGAATGGAGGCGTTTCACGCGCTCTCCGCCGATCTGGCGCCGGGCAAGGCGCAGATGCGTGAACTGGAAGCCCTCCAGGCTGAAATCGAGGCCGGCGGCGGCTGGTCGATAGACGTGCAGGTAGACGCCATCGTCTCTCGGCTCCAGTTGCCGTCCACAGAGCGGATGGACGAACTGTCGGGCGGTTGGCGGCGCAGGGTGGCCCTTGCCCAGGCGCTGGTCGGCCGGCCGGAACTGCTGATGCTGGACGAACCGACCAATCACCTGGATATCAGCACGATCGAGTGGTTGGAAGAGGAAGTCCGCCGGTATGACGGAACGGTGTTGTTCGTGTCCCATGACCGTGGCTTCGTGGAGCGCCTGGCCACGCGCATCGTCTCCATTGACCGGGGTGTCCTGCGTTCATGGCCCGGCGGTTATCGGGCGTACCTGCGCCAGAAACGCAAGGCCGACGCCGACGAAGACCGCGCCAATGCCCTGTTCGACAAGGTGCTCGCCGAGGAAGAGGCCTGGATTCGCCGGGGGATCAAGGCCCGGGAGCACCGTAACGAGGGGCGTGTGCGAGCGCTCGAGGCGATGCGCGAGCAGCGCAGCCAACGCATCAAGCGGCCTCCCACCGCAAGGATTCACATCAACGAATCCGACCAGTTGTCCGGCAAGAAAGTCATCGAAGTACGTAACGTAACCCACGGTTACGGCGACAATATACTGCTTCGAAAGTTCTCGCTGCGCATCATGCGCGGCGAGCGGATCGGCATCATCGGCAACAACGGTGTCGGCAAGAGCACCCTGCTGCGAATCCTGCTGGGCGAAGTGAAGCCGGATTCCGGCTCCGTCAAACGCGGAACTCACCTTCAGCTGGCCTACTTCGACCAGCTTCGACGCGAATTGGATACCTCAAGGACAGTGGCGGAAATCGTCGGCGAGGGCCGCGACTACATCGACATTCAGGGGCGGAAGAAGCACGTCGTCGGTTATCTGACCGACTTCCTGTTCTCGGCGAAACGCGCCATGACTCGGGTGTCGGCCCTGTCCGGCGGTGAGCGAAACCGTGTCATTCTCGCCAAGCTGCTGATCCAGCCCGCGAATCTGCTGATCTTCGACGAACCGACCAATGATCTGGATGTGGAAACCCTTGAGGCGTTGGAATCGCGGTTGCTGGCCTACTCCTCGACATTGATCGTTGTCAGCCATGACCGCTACTTTCTCGACAAGGTGGTCACCAGCACACTGGTTTTCGAGGGAGACGGCGTCGTCAACCGATACGCCGGGGGCTACAGCGACTGGGAACGGCTTCGCCGGCAACTGGCGGCCGGAGATTCACTGGGGATCACGACCAAGGCAGCCAAACGGTCATCGGGACGGTCCCCCTCCCCCGCCCGGAAGCTATCCTACAAGCTGCGGCGCGAGCTGGACAGACTTCCAAAGCGGATTCACGGGTTGGAAGAGCGTGTGCAGGCCATGGAAGCGCAGGTAAACGCCGCGGAGTTCTATCGTCAGTCTCACGAATCGGTTCAGGCAACGCTGCTCGAACTCGAGCAGGTGCGTTCAAGGCTCGAGACGGCTGTGGAACGCTGGGCCGAACTGGAATCCTTGTCCCAGGAAATGGGATAGCCCCTTTCGGCGCCAGCCGACGCCACGCACGATGCGGCGGGAGCATCGACCGCGCCGGCGGGATGTTCGCTGTGGACTTGGGACCGCCGATACAGCAGAATTCCTCCGGTTCGCCGGCTCCCGTGGCAGCGCTTTCGGGATGTCATCAGGCCCATTTGAGGAACGGTTCCAGCGACGAACAGGGAAGAACTAATGACCGAATCCGCGACGCACAATCATCTGATACCCCAGACCACCTGGCAGAAACTCTACCTGGGATGGTTCCTGTTCTGTTTCCTGATGGTCTGGGTCGGCACCTGGGCCGTTAATGAACCGGTGGCCGTGCTCGGGATGCCCATGGTGTTCGTATGGTGCAGCGGCTGGGGACTTGTCTGGCTCCTGGGCTGCCTCTACTGCGGGCTCAAGATTGAGGCCGAACGCGAAGCCTCCCGGGGAGCATGAGCATGGAATCCTGGCACTACACCGTCATCATCGTCATTATCTATGCGCTGCTCATCCTCTGGGTGGGTACCGGCCGCTGGACCAAGGTCGGCCGGGTGGCCATGGACGACTACTTCAAGGTCGCGCCCGGTTTCGGGTTCATCGTGCTCTATCTCGGCATTGCCGGGGGCTTCCACACGGCCTTCGCCATCCCGGGCTCCATGGGCTTCTACCACGCCCACGGCGTCGCCTTTGCCGCCAACGTCCTGTGGACCGTATTCACGCCCCTCGGGGTGATCTACTTCATCGGCGCGCGGATTACCTGCCTGGGCCGCAAGTTCAACTACATCACGCCGGCGGACCTGCTGGTGGATTACTTCGGCGACGGCAAATTCCGCGCGTTCATTGCCATCTACATCCTGTCCTGCTGCATTCCACTGATGACGGCCAACGTCACCGGGCCCGCCGTGCTGCTCTCGGAAGGCACCCAGGGGAACATCCCCTACGTCGGCGCGCTGCTGATCATGGGCGTCATGGTGATGATTTATGTCACCTCAAGCGGCATTCGCGGCGTCACCTGGACCACGGTGGCCCAGGCGGTGTGGATGTTCGTGGCGGTGTGGGCGGCGGCCGTGTGGTGCCTGAACCTGATCGACGGCAACCTCATGACGCTTTTCAACCGGATCCTTGAGACCGAACCGTCCATGCTGACGCTGCCGGGACCCAATGGGTTGGCGACGCCGGAATGGTGGCTCACCTTCCCCGTCTTCGGGCTAGCGTTGTACTGGGCGATTCTGCCCCGCGGATTCATGTTCTTCTACTCCGCAAAGGACGTTAAGACCACCAGGCGCATCGGGCTGACCGTGGGCCTGTATCTCATGACCCTGTACCTGCCCGCCATGGTGATCGGTTTCACCGCTTTCTACTACCTCCCACAGGCTGACTCCGACGGCTCCTTCCCGCTGATGCTGGCAACCTACGCGCCGGCCTGGTTCGCCGGGCTGATCGTGGCGGGCGGTCTGGCGGCGGGGATGTCGTCCCTGGACGCCGACACCAACGCCAATTCCGCCATGCTGACCAAGGACGTCTACGCGAGCTTCGTCAGGAAGAATGCGCCGGATCGGCACTACATCACCATCGGGCGCCTGATCGTCGTCGGCCTGGTGGCGGTCACGGTGGCGGCTGCTGCCTATCGTTGGGGCCTGGTTGTGCTCATGATCGGCGTGACCGCTTCGATGATCACCCAACTCCTGCCTGCCGTCGTGGCGGTCACCGTCCCGATGGGTATTCGTTTCACCAAGGCGGGGGTCACGGCGGGCATCCTCGCCGGACTCGCCGTTTCGCTGTTGTCGCGTTTCTTCGCCGCGGACCTGTTGCCCGACGGCTGGCGGTTCGATCCGTCCTTCTGGGGCCTGGTCGTCAATGTCCCCGTGGCGTTGATCGTGAGCCGTTTCACGACGCCGCCGGATCCGGAGGCGGTAGCGCGTATACGCGCGGCACTGGACGAGGAATTCCGCCGGACGCCCGCTACCTGAATGCGCTCTTCGGTAATCTGAATCTTTTTTAATCGCCGGTTCGGTCGTGGAAGCATGAGATCGAACCGTTCGGTCGCGCGAGCGGACAATCGAATCGGTATAATTGTCGATTGTGCCGGCCAACCCTGAGGGCAATTGAAATGAGCGAACAACCGTGGAAGACCGATGACTGGTTCAGCAGTGCCTGGAACTACAACGACCAGGTCACAAGGGACCTCAACTTCCCCGATTCCATCAAGATCCACGACGTGTCGCTGCGCGACGGCGAACAACAGACCGCCATCGCCTATACCTACGACGACAAGATTCGCATCGCCGAGGCCCTTGCCGAAGCCGGCATCCACCGCATAGAGGCCGGCCTACCCGCCGTCTCCAAGGACGATTTCCGCGCCATCGAGGCCATCGTCAAGCGCGATCTGGGGCCGGACATCTACTCCTTCTGCCGCTGCATGAAGGCCGACATCGACGCCTCCGTCGACTGCGGCGTCAAGGGCCTGATCATGGAGGTTCCGGCCAGCCCGCACCTGATCGAACACGGCTACAAGTGGCCGCTGCAGAAGGCCATCGATCTCTCCGTGGAAGCTACAGCCTACGCTCACGAGCAGGGTCTGGAGGTGGTGTTCTTCCCGATCGACTTCTCCCGGTCGGAAATCGACTGGGTGCTCAATCTCATCGATACGGTAGCCACCGAAGGGCACATGGACGCGCTTGTTCTCGTGGACACGTTCGGCGTGGTCTCGCCCCACGCGATGAAGTTCTTCGTCCGCGCCGTCCGCAACCGCTTCCCGGACACGCGGCTTGAAACGCACTTCCACCAGGACTTCAGCCTCGGCGTGGCCAATACGCTGCTGGCGCTGGCCGAAGGCGCCGAAGTCGTGCATTCAACGGTGCTCGGCATCGGCGAGCGCGCCGGCAACGCGCCCACCGAAGACGTCGTCATGGCGCTGCTGACCATGTACGGCATCGACATCGGCATCCGCACCGAGAAGTTCTATTCGCTGTCCAAGCTGGTCCAGGATCTCTCCAACGTGGACGTGCCCAGCAACCGCTCCATCGTCGGTGACCGGCTGTTCCAGGTGGAGTCCGGCATCATCGCCAACTGGTTCTACAACTGCGGCCTCGAGCACCAGACCGAACTGTTCCCCTTCAGGCCCGAATTGGTCGGCCAGTCGGAGGCTGAGGTGGTTCTGGGCAAGGGCAGCGGCATCGACTCGGTGAACATCTGGCTGAGCCGCATCGGTGCGCAGGCCACCGACGAGGAAGTCGCCGAGATCCTCATGCAAGTCAAGGCGTTGGGTCTGCAGACCAAGAGTCTGCTCACCGAAGAGCAGTTCCGGGAGATCGTCGCCCGAACCGTCTCCAGGGCCGCCTAGAGCCGCGCCATGCGACCGATGGATTACATCGTTCCGGAGTCCGCCGAGGCCGCCGTGGCCATCCTGGCGGAGCGAGGCGAACACGCCTGCCCTCTCGCGGGCGGGACCGACCTTGTAGTCGATCTGAAACACGCGCCCGGTAATATCCATGCGTTGGTTGACGTATCGGGGCTTTCGGAATTCCGCGGAATCGAGGAGACCGACGAAGGGCTGCGCATCGGCAGCATGGCGACCTACGGCGAGATCATGGAGCATCCGACCTGTCTTGAGAAAACACCGGAGGTGGTGGCGGCATCCCATACGGTCGGCGCGGTCCAGACCCGCAATCTGGGCACCATCGGAGGCAATCTCGTGACATGTGTGCCCTCGGCGGACAGCGCGCCCGCACTGATGGTGCTGGATGCCGAAGTCACGCTCGTGGGAACCAACGGCTGGCGGCGCATGCCAATCGAGGACTTTTTTGTCGGACCGCGAAAGACGATCCTCGAGCCGTACGAATTATTGGCGGAAATCTGGATTCCGAAGCACACGCTGGGCAAACCGTCGAGCTTCTACAAGTTCGGGCTGCGCAAGGGCCAGGCGCTGGCGCTGGTGAATGCCGCCGGCGCCCTGGAATTGGACGGAGATCTCATTGTGGAGCCCCGTATCGCCCTTGGCGCCGTCGCACCGACCCCGATTCGGGCCGTGAAGGCGGAAGCCCTCCTGGATGGTCAGGAAGTCAGCGGCGGGTTGCTGGACGAGGCGGCCAGGGTCGCGGTGACGGAAACCAAACCCATTGACGATTTCAGGGCGTCGAAGAGCTATCGGCGGCAGTTGATACGAACGCTGACCCGGCGGGTGCTTGAGCGGTCCGTGGAAATCGCCCGGGAACGCCAGAAGCAAGGCGAGCTACATTAGCGGAGAACTGAACCCATGTTGGTGGAACTTACTGTAAACGGCGAATCCAGGTCGGCCAACGTGGCGCCGGAAACGACGCTGCTTAGAATGCTGCGCGAAGAACTCGGTCTGACCGGGGCAAAGCTGGGCTGCGACGTGGGCGACTGCGGCACCTGCACCGTCATCGTTGACGGCGTATCCGTCAACTCCTGCCTGATGTTGGCCGGTCGCGCCAGCGGTTGTGACGTGACCACCATCGAGGGGATGGCATCCGCCGATGAGTTGCATCCCCTGCAGCAGAAATTCGAGGAACTCGGCGCCCTGCAGTGCGGTTTCTGCGGTCCGGGAATGCTCATCTCGGCCAAGAACCTGCTGGACACCAACCCGGAACCCACCGTCTTCGAGGTGCGGGACGCCCTTGCGGGTAACCTGTGCCGTTGTACCGGCTACACCAAGATCATCGAAGCGGTCATCGATGCTGGCGAGATGATGAGTCAGGAGCAAGCCAACGTCTGAACGCCGCTCACTACCAGGAGATACTCATGGCGACCCGAATAAAGGATATCCAGACCAACGTTGAAGATCTGGTCACAGCCCGTGATACCAGAGCGCCATCGAGGCGGCCTATCGCGGTTCCCATCGACCAGCCCGTCACCTACCCGCTGGATCTTCCGGAGAGCGAGGCACGTCTTCGAACGCCGGCCGTAGGCCAGCGCGCGACGCGCCCTGACGGCCGTCTGCACGGACTCGGGCAGACCCAGTACATCGACGACATCACTTTCCCCCACATGCTGCACGCGAAGATCCTGCGCAGCGAATACGCGCACGCACGCATCGTGAACGTCGACACCAGCGAGGCGGAGAAAATGCCCGGCGTCATCGCGACGCTGACCGGCGCGGAAGTGCCGGAAAATTCATTCGGCCCCACCTATCAGGACCAGCCCATACTCGCCTATCCCATCGCGCGGCATCGCGGCGACGGTGTGGCGGCCGTGGCGGCGACCACCGAACAGTTCGCCCTGGATGCGCTGGAGAAGATCAAGGTCGAGTACGAGCCGTTGCCGGCCGTCTACGACCCGCTGGAGGCGTTGCAGGAGGATTCGCCGAAGGTTCACGGCGACACCAACATCTATACGAGCAAGACCATCAGGAAAGGCGATGTGGAGGCGGCACTGGCAGCATCCGAGCATGTCTTCGAGCGCCGGTTCAGCACCCAGATGGTCGAGCACGTGCCCCTGGAACCCCATGCGACCATCGCCTCCTGGGACGGAAACGGCCGCGTCTCCATCTGGTCCAGCCTCGGGCGCATCACGCTGGGCCGCGAGGACCTGGCGCGCACGCTGCAAATGCCCCAGAGCCGGATCCGATTGATCGGAACGGTGGTTGGCGGAAATTTCGGCGGCAAGAACGAGATCACCAACGAGCCCATCGTGGCGCTCCTTTCCAAGAAGTCCCGCCGGCCCGTCAAGGCCGTCTACAGCCGCGGCGACGAGTTCGTCTCATCCACCATCCGGCACCCCTTCATCATGGACTACACCACCGGCGTGGACAATGAAGGCAGGATACTGGCACGGAAGATTCGCCTTGTCCTCGATGGCGGCGCCTATTGCTCGTGGACGGGCACGACCATCGGCAAGGGATCCATCCTGGCGCCGGGGCCGTACAACATCGAGAACATCCTCGTGGAGGCCTACGCGGTCTATACGAACAAGACGACCACGGGCGCCATGCGCGGTTTCGGGGCGCCCCAGGTCTGTTTTGCCTATGAATCGCAGATGGACGACATCGCCGACGCCCTGGGCATCGACCCGCTGGAGATCCGGCTGCGAAACGGCTTCTCGGAGAACTCGCTGAGTCCCACGGGGCAGAGCCTGCAGAGCGTGGCGCTGAAGGAGTCATTGACCCAGGCGGCCGACCGCTTTGCCTGGAAGGAGTGGCAAGCATGAAGAAACGCGGACGCGGCATGGCCTGCATGTGGTATCCCATCGGCTTCACGGTGGCCGCCAACCCCAGCGCGGCGACGGTGAAGGTCAATACCGACGGTACGGCGACCCTGCTTACGGGCACCGTGGAAACCGGCCAGGGCGCCCTGACGGTGCTCGCACAGATCGCAGCGGAAACGCTGGGCCTGGCCACCGACGACGTCCACGTGGTTTCGGGCGACACCGATGTCACCCCCATGGACACCGGCGCCATCGCCAGCCGCACGACCTACGTCACGGGTAACGCCATTGTGCGAGCGGCCGAAAAGGCGCGGGACATTCTCTTCGAGGCCGCCGCCCCGCTGCTCAAAGTCAAGCCGGAACAATTGGAGGTCAGGGACCGGCACATCCAGGTGCTGGGATTTCCCTCCAGATCCATCGCCATCGACAAGGTGGTCCACCACAGCGAAACGGTACTGGGCAATCCCGCCATCGGCAGTGCCTCGTACAACCCGCCGACAGTGGACATGGACCCGGAAACGGGCCAGGGCAAACCCTTCAATACCTACGTGTATGCGACCCAGATCGCCGACGTCGAGGTGGATGACGAAACCGGCGAAGTTGAAATACTGAAGATCGTCGCCGTCCACGACTGCGGGACGCCCATCAATCCGATGCTGGTCGAAGGCCAGATCCAGGGCGGCATTTCCATGGGCGTGGGATTCGCGCTGCAGGAGGAAATCCTGTTCGAGGAAGGCCGGCAGATCAATCCGAACCTGACCAACTACATCATGCCCACCAGCCTGGACATGCCGGAGATTGAGGTTGGACTGGTCGACAACTACGATCCCACCGGGCCTTTTGGCGCCAAGGGCGCCGGGGAGCCCACGGCGGTGCCCACCGCGGCATGCATCATGAATGCGATCTACGACGCGGTGGGAGTCAGGATCACCGCCCTGCCCGCCACGGCGGAACGCGTGCTGGCCGCCATCAACGAAAAACGTGATGCCGAACGGGCTGCCGCAGCGTAGTTTATTGCCTGATAATTATCATTTATCATAGCGTTATATAACAATAATAGAGTTTTCTATTAATCATGGCGCACGGTTCGGAATTCGAAATTCCAGAGACCATGAAGGCTTGGGTCCTGGGTGATCCCGACGAACTCAAACCAGTAGAAAAATCGGTGCCGTCGCCCGGTACGGTCGAGGTGCTGATCCGGATCGACGCCGTGGCGATCTGCGCCACCGATCTGGAAATCATCAGTCACGGCGCGCCGGCGCTGATCGACGGCGGCCCGCCATTCAACAAGAACTTTACTCCGGGCCACGAGTTCATGGGCACGATCGTGGAGCTTGGACCGACCGTGGACGAATACGCCGTGGGCGATCGGGTCGCGGTGGAAATCCATGCCGGTTGCGGCCGTTGCCGGCGTTGCCGCATGGGCATGTATACGTCGTGCCTCAACTACGGCGCCAATTTCGGCGACTTCTCCAAGGGCCATCGGGCCAACGGTTATACGACCGATGGCGCGTTCACGCAGTACGCCGTCAACCACGTCAACACGCTGGTCCGCGTGCCCGACGCCATGAGCGATGAAGTCGCCACGTTGATCGTCACCGCGGGTACGGCGACCTACGGACTGGACGTGCTCGGCGGACTGGTGGCCGGCGACAGCCTGGTGGTCACCGGCGCCGGGCCCATCGGGTTGCTGGGTGTCGCCGTGGGCAAGGCCCTGGGCGCCGATCCCGTCATTCTCACGGATATCGTCGACGAGCGCCTGGAAATCGGCGTGCGGCTGGGTGCCGATCATGTCATCAATGCCGCGCGCGAACCGGCCGTGGATGCCGTGCGGCGCGCCAACGGCGGCCTCGGCCTGGACTTTGCCCTGGAATGCTCCGGAGTCCCCAGCGCGCTCGATGACGTCATTGCCATGGTCAATCGCGGCGCCCGTATCTGCCTGGCCGCGTTTCCGCATCAGCCTGTGACCGTGGACATCAGCCAGATCGTCATGAACAACATTTACCTTTTCGGAATTCGCGGCGAAGGCAAGAGTGCCGTGCGGCGCGCCGCCGCGCTCATGGCGCAGCGGAAATTCGATGCCTCGCCAGTGCACACGCATACGTTTCCGTTGAGCGAACTTCCCCAAGCTTTAAGGCATGCCCGCGAAAAGCTCGACGGCGCCATCAAGGTGGTAATCAAGAACCAGGAATGGTGAACCAGTAGTTTCACCGTCCGATACTCCAGGAGGACAGGACACATGCCCGCTTATTGGCTCGCGCGCGCAAAGGTCAACGATCCGGTTGAATACAAGCGATATACGGACCTGGTCCCGGACACTCTCGACAGGTTCGGCGGAAAGGTGCTGGCCCGCGGCGGCCGTCACGAGCACCTGGATAACGGTGGGTTCTTCCACCGGCACATCGTCGTCGAATTCCCGACGTTCGATGATGCCGTGGCCTGCTACCGGTCAACGGAATACCAGGAAGCACGAAAATTCCGGTTGAACGGGGTGGGCGACAACGAATTGGTGATCGTCGAGGGCGGCGATGCCACTCCGAGTTAGGTTTCCTCTGCGGCAGTCAAATTCCTGCGTTTGACACGCTTTGCATTTGGTGTGGAAGAAGGTAGGTCGCACCGACCGCCGCGTCCGCAATCCGACCATGACAGGGCGCAATCATTCCATTAAGCTTGTTGCCTGTATTGGCTAACAAACTATTGGAAGAGAACTGTCCGTAGAGCGCATTCGTGAGCTCGACTTGAGGAAGCGTGCTACCAAGCAAATGACGAAGTGGAGCGAGGCGGAACTTGTGCCGGATGAATCTAGAGACAATTGTATTTTTTCGTTATTGTAAGAATAAATGGAGGCAAAGAGGCCGAGTGGACAGAAACGAAAGCAACTACCTTGAAACTTTTCTCAAGCCAATTCGGAAGTGCAAGAAATATAGACCCAAGTTCGGCCATGGAAAAAAGGTAGGCGGGTTTACAGTACAAGAGTTTAAGGCGTTGTACGGAACCGATCCGTTTTACTCATGGATTGGGCTGGATTCTGACCACATGTACGCAGCCCATAGAGCAGCAGGCGGTATGACGTCTGTTTACCGCCAAGTCGGGATAGGATGTGAGCGGTTGTTTCGCGCTGTTATTGCGGATTCTGCGGAATACACCGCCTCCAAGTTTGCAAATTGGTCATATGCGGCTAAGATACCGTCGGGCAAAACCAAGAAGCTTTCGCTCGACGGTCGGTTAATGCTATCTGAAATTCGTAATGACGTCGTACTGGCGAATGTGCAGAATTGGATCAATACCTATTGCGAGGGGCTAACCCAGGTGACGTACCCTGAAAATGGTGTTGTTTTTGAGGTCAGGCAAGGTTACAAGAGCAAGGATAGCAAGCGCCAGAATGCTGATATTGACAATGCAACTGTCGCATGGGCTAATGACTATCTGCCAGTTTTCGCCATTTTCTCATCTCAGATCGATACCGACATCGTGCTACGGTATCGAAATAGTCGATGCGGAATTTTGGTGGGGCTAATGAACGACGACGCTCAATCCTCTTTGTATGCATTTTGTGACAGGGTTTTGGGCTACGATCTCGCTGACTTTTTTCATCGAAAATCTGCTGAAATTAGAATTGAAATAACCGACATATTGGAAACACTGCTGACGGCTCGATGACTGTATCTCAACGATCGGACTATACCTTCAAGTACAACAAGCAGCATGGCCGACACGGATGGCTTCGGCTAACCCCCGCTTACTCCGTAAAGATGGTAAATGAGATTATCGGTTCCGTGCCGAAAGATGCCTTTATTCTGGATCCGTTTTCTGGAACGGCAACGACAGGGCTTGTCGCCGCGGAACATGGGCTATCAGCGCATTGCCTTGACATTAATCGCTTTCTGATCTGGATGGGAAATCTAAAGTGTAGAAATTATTCATCGACAGAAATAGACCACCTTCGACGTGGCTTTTCGGCGGCATCTGCAAACAGTAGAAATCTAGTTCACGAGGACAATTGGGTTCCAGAATTGCACAACATCAATCGTTGGTGGTGCCTGCGGACACTGCGAATACTGGCCGCACTTCGTCAAGCTCTTGTTAACGAATTTGGTGAACCCCGGAATCGCGACGGACATGGCCTGATCTGGATCGCATTTTGCAGACTAATAATTGAAACTTCATCCGCTGCTTTCAATCATGTATCAATGTCCTTTCGGGATTCTGTACCAACGTTTGAACTTGATGAGATTTTCTCCTTGTTCGAACATATTTTCAGCGCGATTATCGATAGTTCACAAGGCGAATTACCAGGCTGTGCAAGCGTTCACCATGTCGATTCTCGTGAAGAGATAAGTATTGGCGAGGTGAAGTACTCGCATATTGTGACATCACCACCATATCCAAACAGAATCAGCTATATCCGTGAGCTACGCCCTTATATGTACTGGACTAAGTTTCTAGATTCTGCGCGAGAGGCAGGAGAATTGGATTGGCAAGCGATAGGTGGTACCTGGGGTGTTGCGACAAGCCGTCTTCAGCAATGGGAACCAATCGAGATCGAGTTACCACCCGCGCTAAACGACGTAGTTGAAGAAATAATGGCGACGGAAGAAAAGAACGCCCACCTGATGGCTTCATATGTACTCAAGTATTTTCATGACATGCATTTGCATCTTCAGAGCCTCCGAGGTTCGCTAAGAAAAGGCGCCGTCCTAACCTATATCGTAGGAAACTCTAGCTTCTATGGTGTACAAGTACGCACTGATAGACTTCTCGAAGAGTCAATGCGCATACTTGGATATTCAAATGTGGGTAGTCGGATCGTGCGTAAACGTAATAGCAAGAAGGAGTTATTTGAGTATTGTACATATGCTACTTGGCAGGAAATCGGAACGTATGAACCATTATACTTTTCTGAAAACCAGCATCAGCCGGAGCAACTCGGCCTACTCGCCTGATTCAATCGACGTGTGGGCACTCCGATAACAAACAACCCGACATGGAAACAAATAATGGGTTTTCGACTAGACTGAAATAACTAGCCTATTGGCGGTTCATTCAAGTTATTCAAGAACCAGTCAAGTGCTGGTAACTGCTTGACGGGCGGATACCAGGAAGTACGAGAATGCCCGTTCGACCGGATTGTGGCCACCAATTGGCGATGGTCGAGGGCGACCATGCCACGCCGAAGTAGGTATCGCTAAGGCGCTACCTGGTCCATCACCAGGACTACGATTCCACCGCCCGCCTCCGGCATGTAACTGATTTCTCCGTAGACGTCGCCGGGCTGCTCGATGGGCTGTCCGGAAGCCGATATCCGGGCGACGATGGTCAGCTCCGGGAAATCGGCGAGCGAGCGCCCCGGCAGCATGTTGTTGGCGTCGCTCAATGAGAATTCTCCCGGCACGGCAGACGCCGATTCGCGGATGACGGCAACGGGCGGACCGCCTTCCGGCGCCCGCGCGAAAATGAACAGGGCGGCCCCGGGGCTGTTGGTCGAGCCGGCCTCACCGACCCCTTCTCCGAGCTGGATTCGAAGCCTGATCTCAAGCCCGGCGGGCGGTTCCGTCTGCGCAAGCTGCAACGGCGGTTCCCGCACCGGTTCGGAGATGCCTCCCAAGGCGTTCAGGCGCTGCTCCAGCACGTCACGCAGCGCCTGCGGGGGATCAAGCTGCAGCAGGCGGCTCCACCTGGTGCGCGCGATGTCCGGGCGCTCTGTCGCCGCTGCGGCCAGCCCGCCGTACCACAACGCCGTGGCATTGTCGGGCTCGACATCCAGGGCGTCTTCAAAAACTTGTCCCGCGTCTCCCAACAGGGCCTGCGGATCGGTGAGGGTTTGCGCTTCGGCGAACGCCAGCTTCATGTCGATTCCGGGCGCCGGATCCCGGGCCAGCCCTTCACTGAACGCCCGCCGCGCATCGGCGTAGCGGCTCAACGACATATAGCTCTGTCCGAGCAGGTACCAGCCCGCCGGATCGTCCGGCTGCTCCTGCAGCCGGGCATCGAGCCCTTCCACCAGTTCGGTCATGGGCGGCAACGTGGCATTCGGGGTCGACGCCGTCTGACCATTCCACGTGCCGATACCCAGGTAGAGCCCCACCGCCGACGGCACGAGGAGCGCAGCGACCAATGAGCCCAGCCGGGACCAGCCGCCGGTAGCCTGCCGTTGCCGCCACAGCGGCACGACCACGAATCCCAGGGCGCCAACGGACAACACCGCAGCACCGATCCAGAACTGCGCCATCATGAGGATTCCTTGTCCAGCGGTTGCGCCATTCGGCTGTGAAGGATGCGTGCAAAGACGACCATTCCGAGGATGACGAAGAACGCGGGTCCTATCCACAGGGCCCACGTCGAAGGTTGGAAGGGGGGGCGATAGAGCACGAAATCACCGTAGCGGGCGACGAGAAACTCGTTCACCTCGCCCCGGGTGGCGCCCTCCCCCATCATCTCGCGGATTTCCCGGCGCAGGTCCGCGGCCAGCGGCGCGTTGGAATCCGCGATGGTCTGGTTCTGGCAAACCAGGCAGCGGACTTCCTCGATCAGCGCCTGGTATTCCGCCTCAAGTTGCGGATCCTCGAACGGCGGCTCGGGATCGATGGCCCACGCCGAGGCAGGCATCAGCACCGACGCCGAGGTCAACAACAGCGCCCATGCCGAGCCCAGCAACACTGCCCAGGCCGACGCAAATGCAGTTGCGCGGATCATTCGCCCGCCTCCAGAGGGCACGGCAGGCTGCCGCACTGCTCTGCAATCTTCGGCAGGAAGTCACGAGCCCAGATTTCCTCGTCCAACGGTGCGATGTGCTTGTGCAGCACGGTCCCGTCGCGCCCCACCAGGAAGGTCTCCGGCGCGCCGTATACGCCCCAGTCGATGGCGACCTCGCCCAATTCATCGAAGGCGGAGGCGACGTAGGGATCGCCCAGGTCGGTGAGCCAGTTGAGCGCCGTCCGCCGGTCGTCCTTCCAGTTAAGGCCGTAAATCGGCACCGCGCCGGACTCGGCGAGATCAACGAGAAAGCCGTGCTCCTGCCGGCAGCCGACGCACCAGGTCGCCCACACGTTCAGCAGCGCCACCTGGCCCTCAATATCACGATTGCCCAGGGTCGCGCCGGCGTCCTTGAGCCGCGGAAGCTCGAATTCCGGCGCCGGCTTGCCCAGCAGCGGTGACGGCACGTAGCCCGGATTCAGGCTCAGGCCCCGATAGAAGAACGCCGCCAATACCGCGAAAATCGACACGGGAACCAGATATCGCCACATCATCCCGCCTCCGCCGCCCGTGGCGCCTGTCCCGGCGCCGCCTGACGCGTTCGCTCAGGTCGATAGCGCGGATCAGTAAGCGCCACCAGGCCGCCCAGGGCCATGATGAGCGCACCCATCCAGATGAACCGGATCATGGGCCTGTATTGAACCCGCAAGCTCCACGCGCCCTCCCCCAGGGGGTCGCCCAGGGCAACCAGCAGATCGCGGCGCCAGCCCGCGTCGATCGCGGTTTCCGTCATCGGGCTCTGCTGGACCCGGTAGACCCGTTTCTGCGGATTGAGAACCGAGATCAGGCGGCCGCCGCGACGCACCTCGAACTCGCCTTCCACCGCCTGGTAATTCGGTCCCTCTACGTTGCGGATCCCTCTGAAAATGAACTCGTAGCCGCCGACTTCGCGCCGGTCCCCGGGAACGGCGGCGGCATCGGTCTCGATGCTGAAACTCGAGGTCACCGTTACGCCGAGTATGAAGACCCCGACGCCCAGGTGCGCGAGGATCATGCCCCATTGCCCCCGTTGCAGTGGCCGCGGCGCCGACCGGTTCCGCACCGCGCGTGCGATCGGATCAAGCAGCGAGGACAACACCAGCCAACAGCCTGCCATCACCCCGATCGAGGTCATCACTCCGGCGCCGCCGAAAAGAACCCACGGAAGCGTTACGCCGAGTGCCACGGCAATGCCGGCTGGAACCCTCAAACGCCGGGCGAGCACCGAAGCCGACATTTTCTGCCAGTACGCATGCATGCCCAGGCCGACGAACGCCGCCAGCGGGAGCATTGGAATCAGGAACGCTATGTTGAAGTAAGGTGGCCCGACGGAGGGTTTGCCGAAGCCCAGCGCGTCGGAAAACAGCGGATACAGCGTGCCGAGCAGCACCACGGCGGTCGCGGCCATCAGCAGCACGTTGTTGATGAGCAGAAACGACTCCCGGGAGATCGGCCGAAATCCGCCCTCGTCCTTGAACCGCCGCGCTCGAATGGCGTAAAGGAGCAGCGATCCGCCGCTGATGGCGCTCAACAGCAGCAGGATGAACAGGCCCCGCGCCGGGTCCGATGCGAAAGCGTGCACCGATACCAGGATGCCCGAGCGCACCAGGAACGTCCCGAGCAGGCTGAGCGAGAACGCCGCGATGGCCAGCAGCAGCGTCCAGCTCTTGAAGATGCCGCGCCGCTCCGTGACCGCCAGGGAGTGAATCAGCGCCGTGGCTGCCAGCCAGGGCATGAACGAGGCGTTCTCCACCGGGTCCCAGAACCACCAGCCGCCCCACCCCAGTTCGTAGTAGGCCCACCAGCTACCCAGTGCGATGCCGATGGTCAGGAACATCCAGGCTCCTGCCGTCCAGGGCCGCGTCCAGCGGGCCCACGCGGAGCTCAGTCTGCCCGTCATGAGTGCGGCGACGGCGAACGCAAACGGCACCGAGAGCCCGACGTAGCCCATGTAGAGGAGCGGCGGGTGCATGACAAGCCCCGGGTCCTGCAGCAGGGGGTTCAGGTCGTTGCCGTCCGCAGGCGGCGGAAACACCCGGTCGAACGGGTTCGATGTCAACAGCGTGAAAAGCAGCATGCCCACGCTCACCAGCCCGAGCACACCGAGGACGCGGGCGGCAAAGGTCTCGGGCAGCCCCCGGCTGGCCGAGGCCACGCCCAGCGTCCAGCCTGCCAGGATCAGTATCCACAGCAGCAGGGAACCCTCGTGCGAGCCCCAGACCGCAGCGATCTTGTATGGAGTGGGCAGCGCGCTGTTGGAGTTGAGCGCGACGTAGCGCACGCTGAAATCGTCGGTATAGAAGGCGTGGGCGAGCACCACAAAGGCCGCGGCGACGAATACGAACTGCCCCACCGCCATGGGCCGCGCCAGGGCCATCCAGTCGGTCCGCTGCCGGGCGGCGCCCAGCAAGGGCACCGATGCCTGGATCAGCGCCAGACCCAACGCAAGGATCAGCGCGAAGTGGCCGAACTCGGGGATCACGGGGCCTCGCCCTGCTCCGCCTGGGCCAGGGCCTCGGCGATCTCGGGCGGCATGTAGTTCTCGTCGTGCTTGGCCAGGATTTCGTCAGCGACGAAGAGTCCGTTCGCGTCGGGCCGGCCTCGTGCCACGACCCCCTGATCTTCGGCGAACAGGTCCGGCAGCACGCCGGAATAGGTCACGGGCATGGAGTGGGCATAGTCCGTAACGACGAAGTTCACCGTCAGGCTCCCGGGGTCGCGCTGGATGCTGTCCGGCAGCACCATGCCGCCGAGATGATATGTGCGATTGTCCGGGGCCTCGCCGGCGGCCACCTGGGTCGGGGTGAAGAAGTACAGGAGGTTTTCCTGAAACGCACGCAACGCCAGCCCTGCCGACAGGATCACCCCTGCGGCAACCAGCGCGACGAGTACCATTCTCTGGCGGCGTGGAGTCATCCGATCTGCCTCACCGTGGGTTTCGCACGGGTCTCCTGCTCTGGCTCGGCCTGCTGCAGCCGGGCCAACGCATTGGCCTGGTGCCGATAGGCCGCCCATGCGTTGTATACCATGACTACAAGTGTAACCCCGTAGGCGGACCAGACATAGGGTCCGTGGCCGCCCATGTCCAGGAATTCACTCATGCCGCCGCCTCCGCAGCGAGATTCCTCACCCAGCGGGTCCTCCTTTCGCGACGCAGGATCTCCCCCTGGAGGCGCTTGCACAGCAGCCAGCCGAAGAACAGCGAGAACGCGGCGAGCATGATCAGCAGCGGTATCAGCATGTCCATGGTGATGGACGGTCCGCCCTCCCGGATCAGCGTCGGGCCCTGGTGCAGTGTCGTCCACCACTCCACCGAGTAGTGGACGATGGGCACATTCACTACACCCACCACCGCGAGCAGCGCGCTGACCCGATCCGCCTTGTCGCGGTCGTCGAAGGACATCCGCAGAACCATGTAACCGATATACAGGAACAGCAGGAGCAGTTCGAACATCAGCCGCGCATCGCCCCATTCCCAGTACGTGCCCCACGTGGGCTTGCCCCAGATACCGCCGGTGATCAATGCCAGGGCGGTGAACCAGGCGCCCAGAGGCGCCACGCAAACCGCGACGCCGTGGGCCAGCTTCATGCGCCAGATGTAACCGATGGCGGCGGCGACGGCCATGAGTACGTATCCGCCCATGCTCAGGTAGGCACTCGGTACATGAATGTAGATGATCCTGAAGCTGTCGCCCTGAAGATAGTCTGGCGGTGCCAGGACCAGTCCCCAGAAGGCGCCCACCGCGAGCAGCACGCATGAGGCCGCCCCCAGCCAGGGCGAGAGGCGCCCGGCGAGCCGGTAGACGTAGGGTGGCGAACCGAGCTGGTGGAAGGCTCGCCAGAGCCGGCTGCGAAGGGGTACTGCCCTCATTCCAGTGCCGTCCTTACGGCTGCCGCCGTTATCAGTGGACCCAGCGAGACGGAAAGCACGGCCAGTGCCGCGAGCAGGTACAGCGGTCCGGCCAGGGGTTCTCCCAGCGCGGCCAGTTCGGTGGCCCGTGTTCCGAAGATCAGCACGGGACCCGTCAGCGGCAGAATCAGCAAGCCGACGATCGTGCCTCCCGCGCGCAACGATACGGTAAGCGCGGCGCCAATAGCGGCGAGAATGCTGAGCGTCGGCATCGCCAGGGCCAGCGCCGCGATCAGACCCGGCAACGCCGTGAGGGGCAGATAAAACGACATGGCCACGAGTGGGGCCAACACCAGCAGGGGCACTCCGCTCACTGCCCAATGAGCCACGATCTTTGCCAACACGACAAGCCCCAACGGCGCGGGACCCAGAATCAATTGCTCCATGGTGCCGTCCTCCGAGTCGGCGCGGAACAAGCCGTCGAGGGCCAGGAGCGACGACAGCAGGGCCGACATCCAGATCACCGCGGCGCCTGTGCTCCTGAGCTGGGCCTCGTCGGGAGACGCCGCCAGTGGAAACAGGGAGGCGATGATAACGAAGAAAATCAACGGCGTCGCCAGTTCGCTCCAGCGGCGAAACGCCAGCCGCAGGTCGCGCTGCAGGATTTGAAGCATGACATCGAGCATCAGAGCGCCACCTCGATGGACGCCGCGGTCTCCAGCCGCTTCGGCCGATGCGTGCTGACCACGGCCATCCCGCCCGCTGCGGCGTGTCCCCTGAGCCACTCGATCACCACCTCGGTCCCCCGGGTGTCGAGGTTGGTCAGCGGCTCGTCCAGGAGCCAGAGGCGGGCGGGCTTGAGACGCATGCACGCCAATGCGACCCTGCGCCGCTGCCCGGCCGACAGGCGCCGGACTTTCCGATGACGGCAGGGTTCCAGCCGCAGTTCCGTCAACAACGGCTCAACGGGGTCCCTCCCCTTCCAGAATGAACGGCAGAACTCGAGGTTCTCGTCCACCGTGAATTCCTGTTTCAAGCCGTCCAGATGACCCAGGTAGGCGATCTCCCCCCGATCCTCCGGAAGCAGGCGATGCACGGCCGATCCGCGCCAGTCGACCCGCCCTGCCGCGGGCACGGCAAGACCCGCCAGCACGCGCAACAGGCTGGTCTTGCCGGAACCGTTGGCGCCGGTGACCAGCGCTGTCTGTCCCGGAGCCAACTGGAAGCTGAGATCGCGCAGCAACCCGACTCCGCCCCGCCTGACCTCCAGGGACATCACGGTGAGCACCAAATCGGTCTCCATGGGAAGCAGACGCCATTGTCGCCCGTCAACGGGCGAATGCAAGCCGAAGAGAAAAAAGAGGGCGCCGGGCAGTCGCGCGCTTCGACGCCCTGTCGGTTTTTTCCGGAACCGGCAGGTCAGAAAAACCATTTGCCGCTGAGGCTCAGGCTGATTCCTACCCGCTGATTGATGATTCGGGCCAGTTCTCCCTGGCTGTTGATCTGCCTGAATTCCCGATCCTCGTCCAGGATGTTGTCCAACTTTGCCTGCACCTCGATCCGGTCGGTGGGAAAGAACTTGTAGACAATTCCAAGCGATTGAAACGGCTCCTCGCAAGCGTCTTCGTTGCGGCCGGTACCGGCAAAGTAGATGCGCTCGCCGAAGGCGTTGTAGTTCAGGTAGGCGCTGTGCATGCCGTTGTCGGAGTCGTAACCCAGCGTCGCGTTGACGACCCACTCGGAATGACCCGTCATGCGGCGGGTGAGATTGGTCAGAACGGTGGAGAGGTTGGGATCGAGCCTGATCTCCGAATCGCTGAGGGTCATGTTTCCGGTGAGGAACAATCCGGCCGGCAATTCCTTGAGTCCCTCCAGTTCGATTCCGGATATCTCGCCGGATTCGGCATTGGCAAAGCTCAGAACCACGTCGTCGTCGGAGCCTGCAGACCGAATCTGTTCGATGGGTGACTGGATCTCCTTGTAAAACAGCGACACCGTCATGTTGTCGCCGCTTCCCCAGAAGAACTCGGAACGGATCTCGAAATTCGAAATCGGCGAGGAAGTCAGCGACGGATTGCCCCTGACGCGCACATTCAGTTCCGGATCGATGTAAACGACATCGGCGACCTCCCGCAAGTCGGGTCGAACCACCGTCTCACCGTAGCTCAGCCGGACCTGGTACCGGTCGGTGCCGAGGAGCCCGGCGCCGTCGTAGGTCAGTGCCGCCGACCCGTAGATATCGTCTTCCTTGATGGCCAGCCTTTGATCCGTCTCGTTCAACTGGTTCTGCAACCTGACGATCGACTGGCCGGTGTAGTCGAGCAGATCGATGGGCAAGACCGCCTGCTGACAGGCTTCGTAGCGTCCGCCCATCGTCACGCGCCAGTTGTCGGTGAACTGTGCATCGACCATGCCGTAACCCGCATCGACCTTCTGAGCGCCGATATAGCTCTCGGTGCCGAACTGGGTGCCCAGCGAGAGATCGAAACCGTTCTGTGTCGTAAGTCTTCCCGGTGCCAGCACATCGCCGGGCGTTCCGGAGAGCACATTGGACAACACCCCCACGGAATTCAGGTTGATGTTGTACCCGCGGTAATCGCGATCCTTCTTCAGACCCCACCAGCCGCCGGAAACAGAGACGAAAAATCGGTCTGTTTCAATCGGCAACACCAGGTTTCCGCCCCAGCTCGACTGATTGTCGTCGAGATCGAGATACGAAAACTTGCCGCTGGACGTGGTCGCCAGAACCTGCGTGCTCAGTTGCCGGCCCGTCGTCGCGTCGAGCAGCGCGCCGGCCTGGAAATCCGACTCGTTGGGAATGTCCGTGGTGGCCTGGCTCTCGGAGAAAAACCAGTCGAACCCCAGATCCTGAAGGTTCAGCGATTCCATGAACCCGGTGAGCAATGGCGTTTCCGCAAACGCATGTTCACCCGATACCTGCGTGAGCCGCAGTTCACGTTGTTCCAGCCGTGTGGAATAGTTCAGCTTCTGATCCGGAAACTCGTTGTTCTGGTCGAAACCACGCGCGATGCTGGCCCGGGCCTCGTCATCGCTCAGCGTGTAGGCGGCCAGCTCGACAGAGTGATCGCCCGTATACTCCACGCCCACGTTCAGGGAAGCGACCGTGCGTTCTTCCCTGACCGTCTGGTCGATGTCGACGAAATTGACCTCCGGGTTTCCGATGCCTTCGCGGCGCTGGTTCCGATTGCGGAACTTCTCGCCGTAAGTGGCGTTGACGAGCGCACCGAACTGCCAGTTGGCGCCGATGTCCCAGGCATTGCCAAGTGCTATCTTTGCGTCAATATCGGGATCCAGCGACTCGATACGGGTACCGATGTCGGTATCCAGGCTGTCGATGAGGTTCTGATGAACGGCTATGGCATCGGCAACGGTTGCCGACGCGTCATTGCCGCGAAGCGAGCCGAAAATACTCGCAACGCTGATATCGCCGAGGTAGCTGTCGATGGCTTCCCTGATGGTACTGGGCATGGGCGTTGCCCCGCCCGCAATGGATTCGACGATGGACGTCGGGAACAGATCCAGCGGGATGACGCTGCGTGTCAGTTCCGGGGACGGCACAGCCGCCCTGTTCACCACAACGCTGGAGTACCGTTCGCCAAGACCTCGAACGTAGACAAATTTTCCGTCCACCACCGTCAGTCCCGGTACCCGGCGCAGGGCCGCCGCGATGTCGGAATCGCCGGCGCGGGCAATGACGTCGGCGCCAAGGAAGTCCGCCGAAAACGGCACCGCGATGCGCTCGGCGACCAGGGATTCCGCGGCGCTGAGGAAGCGGCCGACGACGACCACTTCCTCGACTTCGGGCTGGGCGTCGCCCTCCTGTGGGGCGGTTTCCTCCTGCGCCCGGCCGATCGGCGGAAGGACGGATACAAGCAGCGCAACAAGCAGGAATTTCTTCATGTCGCTCACGGTACCAGTTGCGTATCCAGGCCGACGGCCCATCCAGCAAGCCAGTCATCCCCGCTGCCGGCGCCGCCGAGGCTCGATGCGTCGAAAAGGCTCACCGTGACCGCAGCGCCCGTTGAGTCCTGGATGCTTCCCAGGGTCTTGTAGGCACGGGTGCCCACCCCGCCGTCGAGCAGCATGGCCATGGGCAGGTTGTCGATGACATGGTTGTTGGCGTTCCGGTTGTCGGTACCCACCGAGCCGGCCAGCCAGTCGCGCACATTGAAGTTATCCCGATTGGTTTTGACCGGTTCCGCGCAGGCGATCAGGTTGCTGCTTGCCCGGCTGGTTCCGTTGAGCGCGGCGTCGCCGGTTTGAGGGCCTTCCGTGTCGTGCAACTCCAGGCACTCGTTACTGGCCATGCCTTCGGCATTGGAGGTGACGATCGAGTTGTACATCTCGAAGAACGTGCCTTCGCGGTAGAGCGGTCCTTCCGAATCGCCCTTGGAGCTGGGATTGGCGCCGGCGCCCTCGTCGATGTTCGACGTGACGCAGGTCAGGTTCGAAATGCGCAACTTGGTGGTCGGCGTGAAGCCGTCGTCGCGATTCCCGCCGGTGTTGTCGCCTTCGATGCAGCGGTTGCCGCCGGAGGTGTGAACGACTACCGCGTACTGGATGTCGCCGTTGTAGCCCTCGGAGTAGTCGATGGAGTCGTCACCGACGTTGACGGCCACGATGTGATCCATGTTCACCGCGCCGCCGAACATCTCGAAACCGTCGTCCTGGGACGTGTAGGTCTGCACGTAGCTGATGGTGGTGCCGCTGCCGACCGCATTCAGCGTCAGCGCATTGAGCTCATCGCCGTCGACAACCTCGTAGCCTGCGTGTTTGATGACCACATAGCGTAGCGCACCGGAGTTTTCGGCATTGTTGTTGCCGCCGTAGGTTGCTGGACGGCCTTCAGCAGTGACGTGACAGTTGTGGACGTTGTTGGATGTCGGGTCAAAGTCGCTGGCGCCGGAGCCCGAGCCCGTCGATGTGCCGTCGTGGCACTTGTTGGTCCTGCCGTTGCCGTTGATCTGCAGTCCGCCCCACTGGCCGCGGTCGCTCTCGGTGGCCGTGTCCAGGATGGCGTCCTCGTCGGACGTGAAGACGATCGGATTGCTCGCCGTGCCCTCGGCGAAAATCTGCGATCCTCGCGCGATTCGCACGTAACTGTCCTGAGCCTCGAACACCATGGTGTTGCCCGCGGCGATCGTCAAACGGGTCCCCTCGCCCTCCTGGGGAATCCGCTTGCCGGTCGCCGCGGCGTTGGAATCGACGTCCTCGCCGATGTACAGGCTGTCCTCGAAGATGTGCATGCCGTCGTTATCCAACGCGGGAAAGGTGATGGCGCTGACGGTGATCGGCCGCGTATCGCTCACGAAAAGCGAGTCGTAAACGCAATTGCCGTCGGTGTGTTCGCCCTGGAACGTCTGGCCGGCCTCCGTGTAGCTGGCGCAGGGATTCTCGACCTCCATGGCGCCCGTCGTCGTCGACGAATTGTCCGTGGACATGGAGTTGTCGACTGTGGTAGGACTCAGAATAATGTCGCCGCTGTCGCACGCTCCGAGCCCGGCGGCCAATGCGATCAGAGTCAGGACCTGCCTGTATTCCATGGATTCAATCTCCTGCTGAACGGTAAGATTTCGTGCCTGATAAAACGTGAAATTCAGAGACCGACCCTCATCTGAATCACCAGAAGAGCGCCAATTGAGGGCCGGCGCCCATGGATGCACAGTAGAATTCGCAGGTTGAGAAGAGTTGACGGACAGATTGAGAGTTTTTGAAGGATTGATTGAGGATTCTTGAACGCCTTATGACGGATATGTTGCAAGCCGAGCCCCCCAGGCGGGGAATACGCCGATGGCCCAGGGCCTTCCGCTACTCTGTGGCCGGACTCAGGGCCTGCTGGCGCAAGGAGGCCGCCTTCCGGCAGGAGGCCGTGTTTGCCGTGTTCATGATTCCCGGGTCTTTCTGGCTGGGCACGAATGCGGTTGAACGGCTATTGCTGGTGAGTTCTGTGCTGCTGGTACTGATCGTCGAACTGGTCAACAGCGCAATCGAAGCGGTCGTGGATCGCGTGAGCACGGACCCTCACAGCTTGTCCGGATTTGCCAAGGATCTCGGCTCTGCGGCGGTTCTGCTGAGTCTGGTGATCGTCTGGCTGACCTGGGGGATGTTGGCCTGGGAGCGATTTGTCCAGGAGCTTGCGCCGTAGGAGCTATTGATGGGCGGAATTCGCACCCGCGCGGAAAACGCGTCTTTCCGCAGCGCACCGAAGTAACCGGCCTACAGGTACTTCGCCACTGCTCCGCCCTCGGCCCGCGCCGCAGCGGCGTAGTGGGCCACCATGGCGGGGGATTTCCAACCCCCCGCGTGCATGACTTCCTGCAGGGAGGCGCCCCGCCGCGTCAGTTCCGCCGCCAGCCCCACGCGGAACGAATGCGCGGTCAGACCTCTCTTCAGTCCCGCCGCCCTCACGGCCTTCCCCACCCGCTTGGACAGCGTCCCGGCGGTCACGCCGCCGAACACCGGCGCTCCGCCGGCCGTTTCGGCCCCAGAAGCCGCCCGCCACCGCAGCAGCGCCCTGGCCATCGCGCCCTTCACATACCGCACGTCGGAGTCCGCCCCGTAAGGATTGCCCTTGGAGCGGCGCACCCAGACATGAACGCCCCGGCCGCCGTCGGTCACGGCTACATCGTTCCATCGCAGCGCGGCGGCCTCTGACACGCGCAGCGCCCCCATGTACAGCAACGCGATCAGCGCGGCCTCGGCGAGATGCCTCCGCCGGGCCGGACCGGCCGCATCCCGCCTTTCATCGGGATGCGCCGCGGGCTCGGGCCCGGCGTTGACGAGCGCGTGCACCTCGTCCGGCGTCGCCGCTGGTGCCTGCCCCCGACTGCGGTCGGGAGTCGAGCGCTTGACGTGCCTGAGCGCGGCGGCGGTGCGCGGCCCGGAGGGGTCTCGCCGCCCGTGGGAGCGGGCGTGGAACCTCACCGCCGACAGCGCCTGCTCCACGGTGGACACGCCCCGCCCGGCGTCCGCCAGATGCCGGATGTAGAGCGCCAGCGCGGCGTCGGTCAAGCGCCGTGCGCCCAGCCACGCCTCCAAGCGCTTCAAAGCGCCGACGTACGCGCGGCGCGTGTTGCCGTTCATGGAGTCGAGAACCACCCGGTCCCAAGCGAAACGGGACCCCGGCCCGCCGACGCGGGCCATCAGGAATTCGAGAAAGGGGTATACAACAGCGCGCACGGCATCCTCCGGGGGGCGAAATTACAAGGATTGGCCGCGTTCGGCAGGGCGCTGGATCCACGCCTGCGCAACAGCGGCCGGGGCACCGAAGAATAACCGAACGGGGGACCGGAAAACGACCCCGGAACAGGCGGAATATGCCTATTTATCATCCGGTTATGCGCCGCGTCAAGCGTGCCGTGCCTGTTCGCTAAACGGCTGATTCTCCAAGCACATCCTTTCTCCGCCCACCCCGGCCTCCCGGTCGTAGGCCGGCGCCGCCCCGACGCCCGCGGAATCCGTCCCAGCCGAATCAGGCACTTGGGCGCGCTCGGGCCCGATACATAGGCCTATCCGACACCTGATCGCGAACCGCCCCCCCAGGAGATGCCCATGCGCCCGCTTTTTCGCCGAGCCCCGCCGCCCGCCGCGGTCCGATTCGCCGTGCTGGCCCTGGGCGCGCTCTGCGCGGGTGCGGCCATGGCCCAGAGCCCTTTGATCGCCGTCAGCCTCTCCGCCAGCCCCAACCCCAGCACCACCGGCAACTACACCGTGTCCGGGTCGCTGGCCGGCGCTCGCCCGGCCAGCTTCACCTCCTACCGGCTGAGGGAAGTCGGCTCCAGCGGTCCGATCGGCTACTATGGAATCTCCAATCCGGCTTCCTTCAGCTTCTCCCTCTCCGGGAAGGCCGTGGGCAGCTACACCTACCGGGCGCAGCGGTGCTCCTACACCCCGGGCAGTTCGTCGCCGCCGAGGTGCGAGAATCTGGGCAACGCGCTCACGGTGCGCGTGGTCGCGCCGAACAAGGCGCCGGTGGCGAACGCCGGTGCCGACGGGAGCGTGGCGGAAGGCGGCTCGGCCAGCCTCGACGGCTCCGGCAGCAGCGACGCCGACAACGACACGCTGACTTACGCGTGGACGCAGACCTCGGGAACGACGGTGACGCTCAGCGGCGCGACCGCGGCGAAGCCCTCGTTCACCGCCCCTGAACTGCTGGCGAACCAGAACCTGGTCTTTTCGCTCACGGTCAACGACGGGAAGGCCGCATCCGCCGCCGACACCGTGACGGTGACCGTCGTCGCCGACAACGACGCACCCACGGCCAACGCCGGGGCCGACCGAACGGTGAACGCCGGCGCCTCGGTGACCCTGAGCGGTTCGGGCAGCGATCCGGAAAAGCAAACCCTGTCGTACGCTTGGTCGCAGACTTCGGGCACGAGCGTGACTCTGAGCGGATCGAGCACCGCCAGCGCGAGCTTCACCGCGCCGGACTCCGCGGCCACCCTGACGTTCTCCCTCACCGTCGGCGACGGGGTGAAGACGTCCGCCGCCGACTCCGTCACGGTGACCGTGAAGCCGCCGCCGAACACGGCGCCGGTGGCGAACGCGGGCGCGAACAAGAGCGTCGCGGAAGGCGGCGCGGTCACGCTCGACGGCTCCGCGAGCAAGGACGGCGACGGCGACAAGCTGACCTACGCCTGGACGCAGACCTCGGGAACGACGGTGACGCTCAGCGGCGCGACCGCGGCGAAGCCCTCGTTCACCGCCCCTGAACTGCTGGCGAGCCAGAACTTGGTATTCTCCCTCACGGTCAACGATGGGAAGGCCACATCCGCCGCCGACTCCGTGACGGTGACGGTCACCGCCGACAACGACGCGCCCTCGGCCAATGCCGGGGCCGACCGAACGGTGGACGCCGGCGCCTCGGTGACCCTGAGCGGTTCGGGCAGCGATCCGGAAAAGCAAAGCCTGACGTATGCCTGGACGCAGACCGCCGGAACCACTGTTTCGCTGAGCGGTTCGCGCGCCGCGAGCGCGAGCTTCACCGCGCCGGACTCGGCGGGCACCCTGACATTCTCCCTCACCGTCAGCGACGGCGTGAAGACGTCCGCCGCCGACGCGGTGACAGTCACGGTGAGGCCGCCGCCGAACACGGCGCCCGTGGCGCGTGCGGGTGCAGATACGAGCGTCGGGGAAGGCAACCGCGCCACGCTCGACGGCTCCGGGAGCCGCGACGACGACGGCGATTCGCTGACCTACGCCTGGACGCAGACCTCGGGAACGACGGTGACGCTCAGCGGCGCGACCGCGGCGAAGCCCTCGTTCACCGCCCCTGAACTGCTGGCGAACCAGAACTTGGTATTCTCCCTCACGGTCAACGATGGGAAGGCCACATCCGCCGCCGACTCCGTGACGGTGACGGTCACCGCCGACAACGACGCACCCACGGCCAATGCCGGGGCTGACCGAGCGGTGAACGCCGGTGCCTCGGTGACCCTGAGCGGTTCGGGCAGCGATCCGGAAAAGCAAAGCCTGACGTACGCCTGGGCGCAGACCTCGGGCACGAGCGTGACGCTGAGCGGGGCGAGCACCGCGAGCGCGAGCTTCACCGCGCCGGACTCCGCGGCCACCCTGACGTTCTCCCTCACCGTCGGCGACGGGGTGAAGACGTCCGCCGCCGACTCCGTGACCGTCACGGTGCGCCCACCCGCCGACCGCACGCCCTCGTTCGGTTCCGCAGCCATCGCCGCGAAGTCCTGGACCGCCGGCAAACCCATCGCGGAGTTTCCCGCCCCGGCGGCCACGGGCGGCGACGGCGCGCTGAGCTACGCCGCCCGCGGCCTGCCCGGGGGCGTGCGGCTGCGGATCGACTCCGGCACGCGCGTCTTTTCCGGCGCCCCCGCCTCGGCCGGCTCCGGCACCGCCACCCTGGCCGTGCGGGACAGCGACGGGGACATCGACACCGTGAGCTTCGCCTGGACGGTCGCGGCCAACGCCACGCCCTCGTTCGGCGCCGCCTCGGTCCCCGCACAAGCCTGGACCGCCGGCAAGGCCATCGCGCCGTTCACCCTGCCTTCGGCCACCGGCGGCGACGCCCCGGTCAGCCACGGCGCGGGCGGGCTGCCCAAGGGCGTCGTAGTCTCGCCCGAACTGAAAGTCTCCGGGATGCCCATCCGCACCGGCGCGGGCACCGCGACACTGACCGCCCGGGACGCCGACGGGGACATCGCCACCCTCACCTTCGCCTGGACCGTGGGCTCGCCCAACGAGCCCATCGCGGGCACGGTCCTGTCGGCGAGTCCGGCGAGTCCCGCGGCCGTACCCGACTACACCGTCTCGGCCCGCCACACCCCGGCGCGCTCCTACCACACGGTCCACCTGATCGAGACCGACCCGTGGGGGACCGTCACGGAACACCACGTCGGCGCCACGTCGTTCGGCCGCGTTTTCCGCAACCGGGTCAACGGCAGTTACCGCTACAGGCTCCGGGGTTGCTACGCGATTCCGGCGCCCGTCACCGGGGGTGAGGTCTGCGAGCATCTGGGCGACCCGCTGACGGTGACGGTCGAGGTGCCGGACCCGGATTCCATGGCCGCGCAATTGAAGCACGCCTACGAGGCGCGCGTGAGCCCGTCGGGCGACGCGCTGCGCATCGAGCGCACCTCCACCGCCAGGGGCGGCGGGCAGTTCACCGGGGTCGTGCTGAAGGTGCGACAGGCGGAGTCGGAGACCGAGGACGCCGAACCGGCGTCGGTCGAGCCGGAGTCCGCCTCCACGGACGCGGGCATGCCGGCGTGGACGGTGACGAGCGCGGTGGACCTGGTGATCAACGACGTCAACCTCGACGGGTTCGCCGACGTGCTGGTGCGCGGACTCGGCAAGGTCGGGGAGAAGTTTTCCAACGTTGACGACCAGATTCTCTACGCGCCCGGTCGCGCCGGCGGCGCGCCCCCGGTGCGCAGGGCCGTGGACGACGCGTTGAAGGACTTCCTGACCGAGGTCGGTGAATGGACGAAGAACCCGAGCTACTTCGAGAACAAGGTCGAGACCAGGCCCCGGCACGTGCAGGGTTTCGTGCTTGAGTGCTGGGTGGATGTCGCCAGCGAGAACCTGGAGCGGTATTGCCGCCTGGTCCGCCGCCGCGTGCGCGACGGCAACGAGACGGTGCACACCAACAAGAGCGAGGATGCGCGGGAGTTCGCCGGGCAGTTCTCGTGGGTCGACGGGCGGATCAATTCTCGCGTCACTCCGGGCAGCGCCCGTGCGGTTACCGTCGACCGGCTGCTGTCCGACGTGTTGGGCGCGCCGGCGATGAACGGCGGGCTGGCGCGAAGCTGCCCGCCGGGCGGATCGATCGAGGAGGTGCCCTGCGACGAACGCGGACTCCTCGGCAACCTCCTGTTCCGCGCCATCCAGTACATTTACGTGGACGTGAATGCGGTCCCGCCCAACGAGGACGGCAGCACCGACCGAAACGGAAATCCGACCATCCAGCCCGGGGAGTACCGTTTTCTCACAGAGAACGAAGCAACGATACTGAGGGAAAACGGCTTTGCCGACCTGACCGATCCGGACAATCCCGCCGAATCGTATCCATTGTACAGAACGAGGATATTCCATCACGGTCGAACCGTGGACGAGCCGGTGGAATACAAGAACAACCGGCTGTATGTTACACGCCCGCATACAACCACCATCGGCATGCCGGAATGCAACGCGAGGGAACGGCGGGAATTGTTGACCTGCTACACCGACGAGTTCAAGACCGTTGAGGAGGTTACCTTGCTCGTCCACGAGGCCACGCACGTCTGGCAAAACGAGGCGAACATGCGCACCGACATTGGTCGAGACGAAGCGCTCTACGAGGGGACATACCAGTACAGGTTGGCTGGGGAGGGCAATGCCGGAGTCATCGAGAAGAAGGATTTTTCCTGTTTCACCCGCGAGCAGCAGGCCGAGATGGTGTCGGACCTGTACCGGCTGAGGAAAAACACGAATCCCCGCCTCCAGGCGAACAACAGCCACGGGCGAATGACCGCGGAGAGGCGCAAGGAAGCCATCGGGCAGCTTGAGGCCATCGTGCCGGTCCCGCTGCCGATGAACTACGAGATTCCGGAAAACGGGACGGACCCCTGCGCGAGTACGGGCCGATGAGAAGAGCAGGAAGCGAAGTTCGTTCCATGGGTATTATGATGGGTTCAATTTTCCGACGCGGAGGAAGACATGGCGCATTGGAAGGGCTGGGCGCGAGGGACTGGATATCTGCCGTGGATCGTGCTCGCATTCGCGGCATCGGCGACGTGGCCTGGTTTCGCGCAACTGGATCGGAGCGAGCGGTGCACGGGCGTGGATTTAACCTGTCTGGGAGCCACTTGCGCTGTTCCGTAGTCGTTGATTGGTAAGGGTTTTAAGGCACCCTCAAAAGAACTTTACCCCAGGATTGGGCTGTTTTGGGCCGGTTTCGGGTCGTTTTTCCCTATCGGAGGGGATTTTCACCCCAGGAGCCGGACAGGCCGACCGAGGGGGCAAGAAAAGAGGGGAGAAGCCGGCCGTCATGGGGCAAAATAGGGTTTCGATATCCACATGCCACTCCGAGGAGCAACCATGACGACCGGCCAGACCAAGTTACTCTTTTCCTGGGACGATGTCGATTCGTTGCCGGACATGCGGCGGTTGAGGCTGGTGTTGGATCATCTGCCGGACGGCCCGGTCGTGGAGGCGCTGCGCGCCCGCCGGGGCCGGGGCCGGGACGACTATCCGGTGGAGGCGATGTGGCGGGCGCTGGTGGCCGGGGTGGTGTTCCAGCATGCCTCGATCGAGTCGTTGTTGCGGGAGCTTGGGCGCAATCCGGGGTTGCTGTCGCTGTGCGGGTTCAACCCGTTGCCGAGGCGGGGCAAGCCTTGCCGGGAGGTGCGCCCGCATCCCGGGACCGGCGCGGCCACGGTGGTGGAGTTTCCGAGTCCGGCGCGCCCGGCGGTTCCGAACGCGTGGAACTTCTCCCGGTTCCTGGAGTCGGTCGAGGCCGTGGAGGCGGACACGGGCTGCGTGACGGGGATGATCGACACGCTGCGCGGGGGGCTCAAGGAGGCGTTGCCGGATTTCGGCGGGCATCTGGGCTACGACGGCAAGGCCATCGGGAGCCATTCCACGGGGCGGACGAACCGCGAGACGGGCCGGACCTCGGACCCGGAGGCGGACTGGGGCAAGCACGAGACGCGCGGCGTGGACGCAAAGACGGGCAAGGCGTGGACGAAGGTGAAGAGCTGGTTCGGTTACCGGCTGCACCTGATCGCCGACACCCGGTACGAGATTCCGGTGGCGTTGGAGGTGACGAAGGCCTCGGCGTCGGAGCCGGTGGTGTTGTCGGAGATGGTGCGCGAGTTGCTCGGCAAGGATCGGGGCCTGGCGGACCGGTGTTCGGATTTCAGCGCCGACCGGGGACTGGACAGCGCCAAGCTGAAAGCGGCGCTGTGGGACGATCATGGCATCCGTCCGTTGATCGACACGCGGGCGATGTGGCGGGAGGAGAAGGCGGAGCCGGGGTACGATCCGTCCAAGCCGATCCTGCGTCCGCTGTACCCGGAGCGGGTGGACACGGTGGTGCATTCGGAGAAGGGCGAGGTGGTGTGCCGGTGCCCAAAGACAGGCGAGCAGCGCCCCATGGCCTTCCAGGGGTTCGAGGCCGACCGGGGCACGCTGAAGTACCGTTGTCCGGCGGCGGCGTACGATCTTCACTGCCAGGGCCGGGCCATCTGCCACAAGCGGGCCGGCTGCGCGGCGGGGGACTACGGGCGCATCGTGCGCATCGACCTGAACAAGGTCGACCGGCGCATCTTCACGCCCACCCCGCACGGCAGCCCGAGTTGGCGGCGCGGCTACAAGCGCCGCGCGGCGCTGGAGCGGATCAACGCCCGCCTGGACAACGACTTCGGCTTCGAGCGCCATTACATCCGCGGCCACGCGGCGATGAAGACCCGGGTCGGGCTGGCGCTGGCCATCGTGATGGCGCTGGCGTTGGGGCATGTGCTGGAGGGCCGTCCGGGCCAAATGCGCTCCCTGGTCGGGGAGGTGCCGTTCCTGGACACCGGATAGCCGCCGCCCGCACGGCTCCATCCGCCCGGACCGACACGCGGACGCCCCGTCCGGGACCGCCCCTGTCCGTTCGGCGGCCCCAAGTGCGAATCGTTCTCATTTGAGCCCCGTCCACGGACATTTTCAGCCAAACGAGCCGGCCGAACGCATCATCATGCCCTCGACGAACAGCCCAAGGGCCCCGTCAAAGGCCTCGTCGGTGGCCCCAAAAACCCCACAGCGCAAGTCCCTCGTCTGGAGCAGGACAGGGATCCGATCGAGGGCTGGTGCTACAATGTGAGCTACAAGCGAATCGAGCTTGCGGGTCGGGACCCGGAAAACATGCGGGTGGGCTGGTACATCTACAGCCACAGGGGCGGCGGATTCTGGCCCATGGACCCAAGGAACACGTCTGTTTGGGCGGACCTTGCGGAGGACTTGGAGTTGCTGCGTGGTTTCGAGCCGCCATACGACGAAGTCAATTCCTGCTTTTCCGGCCCGTTTCATGTTTGCAAAACGAAATTTCGCGACGATGGCATTTGCGTTGCGGAGCAGCACATCATGCATAATTCGAACCAATGCACGCTGACGCTCAAGAAAGTAGCCCTGTCCGAGGATTCGCCTGCGGAGTGGCACGGCGCGATTCCGCAAAGCGAGTCCCTGGTCCCGATCACGGTGCCCCACCGCGACCGCCCGTGGCAGCGGTACCCCGTCCATGGCTATAGTCGGTACGGCGGGTCCGAGCAGGTGATGAGCTGGCTGGAGCTGGCCGACGCAGCCGGTGTCGGTGAAGTCGGCGTCTGCGAGTTGATGGACGCCAATCGATGCATTGAGGAAGTGGGGCAGGACGGCGACACGAGCGCTTGCCACGCGCTGCTCGTGGGCCAGGATCGATAGGGAATGGATTGACGCGAACCGCAGGCAAGGCCGATGCGAATGACGATGCCCCCGCTGGTTCTGGCGATCTTCTCGGCAACGATCCTTGCTGTGTAAAAGACCCTTCACGCGGGCGCGGGCAAGATTCCGAAGGCGCGGGGCTCTCCGTAGTCATGAGCCTGTTCGCGCGCCGTGGCGACGAGGTCGGGCGATGTGGGCGTCCCCGCGTCAAGCCCGGAGCCGGTCCTCGGTTCGCGTTGGCGTGAAGGGCGGACTCAGGCGGCGGTGGGCGGTTCGATTTCGTCGGCGGACGCGCGCGTCGCGGAAGGCGGTCCGATCGCGCACGACGGCTCCGGGAGCGACGACGACGGCGACACGCTGACCCATGCCTGGACGCAGATCGCAGGCGCCACGGTTTCCCTGAGCTGCGCGAACACGGCCAACCCGAGCTTCACCGCGCCGAGCTCCGCAGCCACTCTGACGTTCTCCCTCACCGTCAGGGACGGGGTGAACGCTTCCGCCGTCGACTCGATGACGGTCGCCGTGCGCCAGCCCGCCGACCGCACATCTTCGATCGGCTCCTCAACCATCGAGGCGAAGTCCCGGACTGCCGGCAAGGCCATTGCGCCGTTTATCCTGCCTTCGGCCACCGGCGGCGACGCCCCGGTCAGCCACGGCGCGGGCGGGCTGCCCAAGGGCGTCGTAGTCTCGCCCGAACTGAAAGTCTCCGGGATGCCCATCCGCACCGGCGCGGGCACCGCGATGACGCGTTGAAGGACTTCCTCGCCGAGGTCGGGGAATGGACGAAGAACCCACGCTACTTCGAGAACAAGATCGAGACCAGGCCCCGGCACGTGCAGGTTTTGTGCTTGAGTGCTGGGTGGATGTCGTCAGCGAGAACCTGGAGCGGTATTGCCGCCTGGTCCGCCGCCGCGTGCGCGACGGCAACGAGACGGTGCACACCAACAAGAGCGCCGAAGCGCGGCGGTTCGCCGAACAGTTCAACCTGGTCGACGGGCGGGTCGACCCGGGCGTGACGCCCGGCGGCGCCGCGGCGAAGAACATCGACCGGATCCTGTCGAACGTACTGGGCGCCGACGTATTGAACGGTCAACTGGATTCGGTCTGCGCCGCGTCCCTCCACTACGACGCCGACTCGAACATCCCTTGCGGCAATTCCCGCAATATCGGCCTCATACTGCTTCATCACGGCACCCGCGTGGTTGAGTCGAATCATGCGAACTTTGCCACTTAAGAAACCCAGTCTGCTGGACAAATCAATCCAATGGGCCACGAATTCGCTTGACCCCGGTTGAAGTTGAAAACTTAGTGATCTGTATCGGCTGGAATTTCCCGGAATACTTTGAAATGCGTCAGATGCCGCCACCTCCGGACGACTTCGACTATGTCGACAATTGCATCGGTGTTGGCGGATACAAGATGGTTAACACAATGCCGGAGGCGGATTCCGAGGAAAGCGACACGGAGAACTGATCTCACGTGAAACGTGTTGCGATCAACGCCGGGCGCGCCGCTATCGCCCGCCGCATTATCGGCAAGCCGGCACCGGACCTCGCTGATCGCCGGCGGGGTCGCCTTGGCTGCAATCCAAACAGTCGTCGCCGACAACGACCCGCCCACGGTCGAAGCCGGGACCGGCCGGTCGATGTTGATCCGGTCGCCGCGTTTGATCTATCCCAGTATCGGAGCGAGCAGACGGCCCGCAAAAGCCACCACGCCGATACTGGCCGAAGCCAGTATTCCCCCGACCAACCCGCCGGCAAGCACATCCGTGGGATAGTGAAGCCCGAGAACGACACGCGCCAGTGCCACCAGGACGCCGAATGCCGCCAGCGGCAGCAGCCACAGCGGAACGTGCCAGGCAGCCAGCATCGTGAACGCGACGGCGTGCATGGTGTGGCCCGATGGAAAGCTGTAGCGGTCCAGCGGCGCGCCTGCGAGATCGATGGATTCGTGGGTGATGTAGGGGCGTTCGCGGGTCGCCTGTTTCTTCAGGCCCTTGTACACCGCGACGCCGATGAGGGCGACGATACCCATGTGCAGCGTGGCCCAGACTCCCGTCCAGCCGTGAAACACGGGAAATATTGCCAGCAGCACGTACCAGCACATACCGTCGCTGATCCGGCTGACCAGGCGGAAAAGGTCGCCCAGCAACGGTCGCCGCCGGATTCTGTTCAGCGCCAGGCAGAGCTTGACTTCCGCCTGGTCGAACCACGCCAGTGCGGGCCGTATGCGCTCTACCATGGTGGCACCGTCGGTGCAGGTCGTACCACGTGGGCTTCTCCCTCGTCCATGGTACGCCCAACCTCCCTGCAGGGTCGGAAGGCCGTGCTGCGCCCACGGCTCTTAAGTCTCGCTCTGAGCGTATCCGCCTGTCAATCACAACAGCGGGAACACCGGGAACTCGCGCGCGACTATTTTGTACGCGATTTCTTTCACTATACAATGTGTCGGCGAAGCGCCCGGGTGGCGGAATTGGTAGACGCAAGGGACTTGGTGAATTGAGCACTCAGGCCGGAAACGCCTGTTTGAATGGAGTCAAATTCGGGGAAACCTCAGCGCATCGAGGCGGTGGCAATCCCGAGCTAAGCCCTGGTTCGAATCCGGATTCAGGGAAAGTGTAGAGACTTGACGGCTCCTGCCTAACCCGTACTCGCGTACGGTACGGCAAAGAGAAAGTCCAGACCACAAATGCGCCGTTCGGCGGCGCAGCAGTGAAAGCTGTAGCGGTAAGAAAATCCCTCGGAGGTAACTCCATGCCGGTTCGAGTCCGGCCCCGGGCACCAAATCGTCCTTCAGAAGGAGAATCCGTCATCAAGTTAAAGGATCGTGTAGCGATCGTCACAGGTGCTTCCGGAGGCATAGGCAGTGAATTCTGCGGGGCTCTGGCCAAGGAGGGAGCTCGAATCGTCGCGGTCGACCTCAACCCGGACGATGCGGCCATATCGCGGCTCCGGGCTGCCGGTGTTGAGGCCCTGGGCGTGAAGACGGATGTCGCAGACGGCGACAGCGTTCGCGAAATGGCCACCGCCGCGCTGAATGCGTTCGGACGTATCGATATCCTGGTGAACAATGCCGGCATCCTGCCGCCCATGAAGCCGTTCGACGAGATTACCGGCGAGGAGTGGGATCGGGTCCTCCGGGTCAACAGCAAGGGGCAGTGGCAGTGCTGCAAGGCGGTTGCTCCGGGAATGCGCGACCGCGGCTACGGCCGGATCGTGAACATCTCGTCCAGCAGCTTCTTCGAGGGCCTGCCCATGGCCGCGCACTACGTCGCATCCAAGGGCGCCGTCATCGGGTTCACGCGCTCCCTCGCGCGGGAGCTCAGCGGGACCGGTGTCACGGTTAATGCGGTCTGCCCTGGACTCACCATGACCCCCACCGTTGCGGTCGCGATGGAAACCGAAGCCGGCAGCCGGGTTCGCGAGCACGTGCTTGCGGCGCGTATCGTGCAGCGGGATCAGCTACCCTCGGACCTCACAGGCGCCCTGCTCTTTCTTGCCTCCGACGACAGTGCGTTCATGTCAGGGCAAACGCTGCTGGTGGACGGCGGTCTCTCGCACCACTGACAGGCGTCTCGCAGAATCCCGATGCATCCCATTGGCCATTTCCGCGCGAGCGGGAAATCAAAACAACCGACACCGGCGCTCCTTCAACCTGAAAATTGCGCATCGGCGGCCGCAATTCCCGTAAGGACGGGGAGTCAATCCCCAACGCGGCAGTTCACTCCCCCGTCGTCAGCGAACGGACCGTCTCGCCGCGCCAGATGTGCCCGCCGGACCCGATCGTTTCGATGGTGACGCTCTCCTCCAGCGCCTCCAGTTGGTGCAACACATAGGCGGGGAAGATCACCGCATCGCCCGGTTCGAGAGTGTACTCGAAATCCCCGGAAGCAACCCTCATCCGGCCGCTGACCACGGTCACGATCTGCTCCTCCGAATGGTTGTGCAGCGGCGACATCGCACCCTCGTCGAACAGCACGCGATTGAGCATGACGGTGTCCCCTACCACGAAGCGCGTATGCACGCCGGGGGCGATGTCATTGACGGGCAGGTCATCGTAGCTGCGCACGGTTATCTCCGGCTGGATGATCTGGGCATAGGCAGCCGCCAGCAACAACGACAGCGAAACGACTCCAATCCATGCCTTCATGTTCGAACCTCCATTCAACAGCGATTTGCCCGGGCCGTTGTCAGGCCCTAGACTCCATTGCGACCCGACGAGAGCGATCCGGTTCCGACTCGACCGCCCGCGCAATTTCCGGTATCAAGGGTATCGGATCGGCCAGGACTAGCCAATCGAGTCGGCTTGAATTTCCCAGGGGTGATTTCAATGCATATAGCGCTTCAAGGCAGCAAAGGGCGACCATGGACGGGAATAGGGAGGCAGCTCGCGAGCACCCTCTTGCAGGCACGCGTTGCCCTTGCCGCGGTGCTGGCACTCGCCGCCTGCGCGGCCGCGGGGCAGGAGCGCCCAAACATCCTGCTGATCATGGCCGATGATCTGGGCTGGGGCGATGTCGGCTACAACGGAGCGGAGATCCGGACACCGACGATCGACCGTCTTGCGGCAGAGGGGGTCAGGCTCGATCGGTACTACACCCACCCCAGTTGCACACCGACCCGCACGGCGTTCTATAGCGGCAAGCGCGCGGTGAACCTGGGAACGATCGCCCCGATCGCGCCCTGGGAGGACTTCGGGCTGCCGCCGGGCGAACGCATCCTGCCTCAATACCTGAAGGAAGCGGGGTACACCACCTGGCTCGTGGGCAAATGGCATCTGGGCCACTATTACCGCGATCAGCATCCCCTCAAGCGGGGATACGATCATTTCTACGGCACCAACAGCGGCGAAATCAACTACTACACCCACGCGCTCAACCGTGTTCCGGACTGGGAGCGCAACGGCAACGCGCTCGACGAGGAAGGCTACGTCACCCACCTGCTCAGGGATGAAGCCGTCGACCTGATCGAGGGATACGACGGCGACGCGCCGTATTTCATGCACCTGTCGTTCACCGCCCCGCATACGCCGCTGCAGGCGCCGGAGGAATCCGTCCAGGCCTATGCCGAAATCGCGGATTTCAACCGCCGCCGTCTCGCCGCAATGATCACGGAGATGGACACGGCGATCGGCGCTGCGCTCGCCGCGGTGACGAACAGGCCCGACAGCGACAATACGCTGATCGTTTTTGTCAGCGACAACGGTGGCCAACTCATGGCCGGGTCCGTGAACGAGCCCCTGAGGGGAAACAAGATGTCGCTCTACGAGGGCGGCATCCGGGTGCCGGCGTTTCTGAATTGGCCGACGCGTCTGGAGGGCGGTCGAACGATAGGCGGACTTGTCACCGTTTATGACTGGCTGCCGACGCTGCTTTCGCTGGCGGGGCACCCGGGCGTGCCGGATGACACCCTGGCCGGGATCGACCTGTGGCCAGCGATCGAAGGCTCCGCCGAGCCGCAGCGCGACGAACCCGTCGTCCTCACCTCCGCCACGCCGATGGGCCCGAGAATGGCCGTGATTGAAGAAGGATGGAAACTGATCCGTTCGCTTCGTCCCATGCCGGACGCTCCCGGAGAGTTCATGGTCGAACTGTTCAACGTCCTCGACGACCCGTTTGAGACCAGCGATCTGGCGGCAAGCGAGGCTGCGCGAACCGCGCGCATGCTGGCCTATATCGAAACGATCGCGGTCGCTCCCGTGCTGGGCGGCACACCGCCGCCGGAGAACTATGACGGCCCCTCCGGCCCGGAAGTCGAACCGGACAACCGCCCGCCCATCTACCCGCCGGTGGCCGAGTCGGTCACGGAGCGGCCGCCGGACCGGTAAACCGACGTTCGCAAGCTATCAGCCCGTGGCAAAAGTCCCGATGCCGGCCGCAGGAATCAATCGCCGAAATTCCACCTCGCCTGGATACCGTAGGTTGCCCCCTGCACGCGGGAGATCAGAACATTTTCGTCGTAACCCAACGGATCGCTGGCAACTGACTGGAAGCGCCGGTTGTCGGTCGCATTGTCCGCGTAGAAGGCGACATCCCATCTCGCGTCCGCCGGCTGAACGGCGACGCGCAGGTTCAGGTGCTCCGCCGTGCCGTTCTGATATTCGGGCTCGGCGACCTGATTGAAGCCGTTGTTGCTGTAGTTGATCAACGCCAGATTGCCGCTGAACACGACGCTGAAACCGTTGTCCAGCAACTGCCGGTAACGTGCCCCGAGCGTTAGCTGCCAGGGATGAGCCAGTTCGGTATCGAGACCGCCCGCTTCGAAGAACGCCTGTCCATTCACGCCGCAGCCATCCTGCCGCCGCGCCCGCTTCCAGCCATTGCACGCCGCACCGGGAAAACTGTCGTAGACCGAATCGAGCAAAGCTCCGGAGAATGTGACGGCCAGGTTTTCGGAGGTAGCCCAACGGCCATCGAACTCGACGCCGGTGCTGGTGGAAGCGGCGGCGTTCTGGACGATGAATTCCGGTGCGCCGAAAAAGACCGGCGCCAGCGACGACACCTGCCGGTTGGTGAACTCGGTATTGAAGGCGACCATGTTGAGTTCCAGCCGCCCGTCGGCCGTCAGCGTCTTGAACCCCGCTTCGATGGTTTCCGCCTCTTCAGGGCGATAGACGAACTGCTCCACGTCCGGAACGGACATGCCGACGCTGAAGCCGCCCGACTTGAATCCCTCCGCATAGCGCAGAAACAACATGGTCTGGTCGCTCATGTCCCAACTCAACTGAATCTGCGGATCCGTGGACGTGTTGTCCACTCTCCCTGCGACGCAGACCTCCGCATTGGGATTGTTCGGAACGGTCACCTCGGTCCCAATCTCGCAGCCCGGACCGTTATTGCTGTGCACCAGCCTGACGATCTGGTTCGCGCCATTCAATTCGTAGTGGCCCGTGCCGTTCTGGAACTGGGCCGTCTTGTCCACCTGCGTGACGCGCGCGCCCACGTCCAGGGTCACGTTAGCGCCGAGACTGAACCCGAAATTGACGAAACCGCTCAGCCACTCGGCCTCTTCGCTGAAATACGAATCGTTTGGAAACGGCGGTACGAACCGATAGTCGGCAACCGGAGTCGTTCCGATCGGCGACATCCCGCCGGCGGCGGCCGCGATAACCGCGCCATAATTGCCATTGTCGTAGGCGCTCTCCTGCCAATACAGGCCGCCCATCCACTCGAACGCACTCCCTGGGGCGCTCTGGATGCGGAATTCCTGCTGGGTGGCCTCGTAGTTATTGAAGACAGGGACGGGGAAGAAGTTCACGTACGTCTCATCCGGATCGGTTAACTGGTGGAAGTCGAACTGGATGGCGTTGGTCTGCGAGGTAAACGAATACCCCTCGGCATCGTACTCGAGCAGCAGGTTCACGCGCGTGCCGTCCTGTACGCGGCGTTCCGTGGCGTCTGCCAGCGGTTCCTCGGAGCGGACAAAGGCGCCGGCGGGAAAGCCCATCCCGGCGAAAAAGACAAGTGGCGGCCCTCCGGCCGCTCGCACGACTTCGATCGCCGACGGGCCGTCGGTGCCTTTCCAAGACATATCTTCGATGCCATTGGAGGGGTTCGCGTTACACAGATTGTAAGCGCGCGACTGCGGTCCCGGCGGATCGTTCGGAGCGCAGTGCGCGTACTCGTTTGTCCCGCCGTTGCCCATGGATTCGTACCAGGTGGTGATCAGTGTCCCGGTGAAGTTATCCGTCGGGCTGAATTCCAGCGTTCCCCGAACCGAGGTGTCTTCGGAGGAGCGGGCCATGCGGTCCCCGTTCTCCATCCACCCGCCGCGTTCATCGACGATGGCGGCGATCCGGGCGCCGAAACCATCGGTCACCGGCCCGCCCACCGCGAATTCGAACTGGTACTCCTCGTCCGTGCCGACTCCTGTACGCACGTAACCGTTCAAGGAGTCCCCCGGACGCCTGCTGACCAGGTTCAGGGCGCCGGCTACCGCGTTCTGGCCGGCGAACAGCGGCTGCGGTCCCCGCACGATCTCGATGCGGTCCAGGTCCAGGAAGGCGGTGGTCGTGGTGCGGTCGCGGCCGAGGTAGGCGCCGTCGATGAAACTCGCCACCGACGGCTCGAACGCGGGATTGCCGCCGGTGGTGCCGACTCCGCGCATCACCGTCGCAATGCCTATCACGGTATCCTGCATCGTCAGGTTGGGAACGAACGTCGACATGTCAACCGGGTTGACCAGGTTGAGTTCGTTGAGCTGCTCGCCGGTCTGGGCGACGATGGAAATCGGAATTTCCTGCAGGGATTCCTCACGCTTTGTGGCGGTGACGATGATTTCTTCAAGCGGGGCTTGAGCAGACGCGGCTGGGGATAGCGCCAACGACGCCAGAACGGTCGCCAAGCATGCGAATTTGACGGCAGAACGTTTTTGGAAATACATTAACACAGCCCTCCAACTCATTGAATTCTTTCAATACGGTCCAGGATTTGGGTTACGTATTGAACTGGCACCCAAGAGTATAGAGAGCGGATCATCACCGTTTATTTATGTTTGTGATGCTTGCCATTCATTGAGTGAATAACCGGCGTTATACCGGCGACGCGTACGCCCGGGCCACTTGTTCCCGCAACCAGGCGTTGCCGGGATCATGGGTCTGGCTCCGGTGCCAGATCAACAACACGCGGAACGCCCGCTCGGGAATCGCGGTCATGACTTCGGACACCGGATACCGGCCCAGGAACCGCTGCGCGATGCGCCGCGGCAGCGTACCCACAAGATCGGAATTCTCTATCACGCTGAGCATGGCATAGAAATGCGTCACGTGAACGACGACCGCATCGGCCCGGCCGTTGGCGCGCAGAAACCGCTCTGCGACAAACCCCCGGTGATCCCGCGCTTTCAGACAGACGTGGTTCTGCGCCAGTGTTTCCTTCAGGCCCAGCTTCTTTCCCGCGCAGGGATGGCCGTGCCGAACCAGGGAAGCCAGCGTGTCCTGGCCGAGCTGTCTGACCTCGAATTCCTCGTCAGCCAGGGGCACATGATCGATGACCAGATCGACTTCTCCCGACTTGAGCGAATCCTTGAACTCGTCCACGAAACCGCCAACGGCATTGACGCGAATTCTCCCCAGATTCGATCCGATGGATTTCAGGAGCGACGCCAGCATGAAATGTTCCAGGTGCTCGATTCCCGCCACGTTGAAAACCCGGGGTTGCGAGGGGTCGAAAACGGACCTGGTGGTAAGCCCTTCCCGAATCAGTTCAAGCGCAGGGTTCAGCGACATCGCCAATTGGCGCGCCCGGGGTGTCGGCTGCATGCTGTTGCCCTGCCGCACGAATAATTCGTCGTCGAACAGCCCCCGGAGTCGCTTCAACGCGTTGCTCGCCGCAGGCTGACTCATGCCGATCCGGTTTGCGGCGTAGGTCAGGTTGCGCTCCAAGTAGATCGCCTCGAATACCGTAATGAGGTTCAGGTCGATGCGCCGAAGGTTCGTCACGGATGTGCTATTCACTAAACGAATGATCTTTTATAACAGATATCCATTTCAATTGCTGCGCAACCGGCGCGTAGCATGAGCGGACCGCTGGCTCCCGGCCCGAGATCAGCGGTAATATGCGTTGCCGAACGCAACGGAGGTTGCCGGAAAGATGAAGAGACCTGTTAGCCTTCTCGTCGTCCTGTCGCTCCTGACGTGGGCGTTCGCAGTCCGATTGTCCGGCGGCAGCACCGGCCTGGTCAGCACCGCGGCAGCCCAGGAAGCTCCCCCGAACATAGAGGGCGTGTTCGAGGCGCCGCCTGGCCAGGGCGCCGGCCTGGGTGGGCTGGCAACGCCTGCCGAAAAAGGTCAACGGGAACTCGACACCTACACCAACGATGAGCTCATCGCGCTCGGTGGCGAGATCTACAACACCCCGGCGCTCTGCACCACCTGCCACGGGGCCAACGGCGAAGGGCTCATCGGCCCGACCTTCGAGAATCCGCCGAGCCCCTATCTCATCGCCTACCAGATGCAGAGCAACCCGCAAATGGCCGTGGTGGTCGAACTGCTCGACCCGAGCGTCGTCGATGCGTTCGCATTGACCTACTACATCACGCAGTTGCGGGAGCAGGACCCGGAAGCCATCGACCGGGGCGTGCTTCTCGACGAACTGGCCAGCCTGCGCGTGGTCGGTCAGGGTCAGGTCGTGCTTTCGCGCCGCGACCGGCTCGTGGAACAGATCGCCCCGTTCGCGACCGTGATCGCCGACTGGACGCGAAAGGCCGGCGAAGGAGCGCTCGAAAAGGAATACGACGTGACCGTCGTCGCGGAATACGAGGCGGGCGAACCGAAATTCACGCCTGAACCCGGGCGTACCTACTTCTATGAGAACCTGGATCAGCCGAACTTCTTCTATTACCAGGGTGTGGACACCGAGACCGCCGAGATCGCCCGTGCCAGCCAGGTGGCCGTCGGTGACGCCTCCACGCGCGAGATCATCGTGGCCAACGAGATGCCCGAGGCGCTGAGCGGCCAGGTGCACACGACAGTGCTGTCGCCCGATGCCCGTTTCGTCTACATCACCGGCCCTGCGGCGGCCGGCGCGCCTGAAGGCAACATGGAGATCGTGAGCCCCGCATCGCTGCTGAAGGTGGACGCCCTCACGCTTGAGCCGATCAAGCAGTTGATCGTCGGCGGCCGGCTTCACCACGGGCAGGTCTTCCGTGACAGATACCTGCTGATGGACACCTTCGCCCGCGACCCGGATGGCCTGGACGTTTTCCTCGTCGACCCGCGGACCGATGAAATTCTCGGCGGCATCCAGTGCGAGGACCTGGGCGGCTCCTGCTACACGGCCTTTACGGACGACGAGTACATCTACCTGCTGATGCAGCCGGCAGGGTACGGGCCGCCGGCCTTCTCCGGAATAATAGGCGGGGAGCAGTTCGTGCAGGGCAATGTCACCGTCCTGCGTCCATACTGGGTCGCCAGGATCGATCCCGACAACTGGGAGGTGGTGCGCGAGTATCCCCATCCCGGTTACCGTGCCAACTGGATCGTGATCGATTCGGCCGGCGAATACATGTACATACCGTCCGGCGGGACCTCCAACATCAGCAAGATCAACCTCGACACCGGCGAGATCGCATGGGTCTCGGGGACCGGCACGGGCCCCTACGGCGCCAACCTGAACCCGGATGAAACGGAGATCTGGGTGGCCGACAAGGGCGAGGTGACGGGCTTCCGCGGCCGCACGGTCACGGTCCTCAACACCGAGAATCCCCGCGCCAAGGAGACCCTGTTCGGCGCGTACACTGTCGACCACCTCCTGCTGGCGCCCAACGGCCGGGAGATGTGGGCGACCAGCAACGGCGAGGGGACCATCCACGTCTTTGACGTGGCCACCAGGGAGAAGCTCGACGTCATCGAGATGCCCGGGTTCGGAAACCCCCATGGGCTGGTCTGGGTCCACTACGACGAAGACGGCACTGGCCGTGTGGTCCGGGACCAGGGCGGGTTCCATGGAGGCATTGACCCGTACCTCGGGGTGACACTCGACTATTGAATGAGAATTCACCCGTGTTTGGCTGACGTTTTGCGGCCCTTCGACTTACGCTTGACTTGCTTTGCGGCGCGCCCGCCGGCCCCCGGCGCCGCTTGAACCAGGGGACAGACATGCAAGAGACCTCAACCCGCGGAAACTGGATTTTCAGCGTCGTCCTGCTGATGCTGATGTGGGGATTGGTGGGACTGCAGCGCAATGCCTCGTCCTTCCTGGGACCGCACATCGCCGCCGAGTTCGGGCTCAATCTCGGCGGCGTCGGCTCCATCGCCCTCGCCTTCGCGGTGGCGTGGGGCGTCGGATCGCTGCTGGCGGGACGGCTGGCGGACCGCCACGGCACCAAGCCCATGCTGCTGATCTTCGGTGCGATCACCGCGGTGCTGGGATGGGTTTCCGGGCTGGCCGCGACGATCGCGATCTTCATCGCCGTCCGTACCGCGTTGGGACTCGCCGAAGGCGGTGTGCTGTCGCCAATCATGAATGCCGCGCGCCGCACCGCCCCGGCGCCGGCCCGTGCACGAGTCGTATCGTTGATGTTCATCTCCTTCATCGTCCTGGGGATGGTGGTGGCGCCGCCCCTGCTCGACGGCGTCGCCAACAGCTACGGCTGGCGAACCGGCTTCTTCATCGCGGCCGGTCCCATGCTCGCCGTGGTGCTCCTGCTGATAGTGTTCTTCAGAGAGCCGGCCCTGGAACAGGGCGCCGGGGGTGCGCACGAGGACGGCGGCGAGCGGGCCTTTTTCCAGAGTCGTCGAAAGTCGCCAACCCAGCAGGGCGCCGGGGGCGCGAACGAGGACGGCGGCGAGCGGGCGCCGTTGCTGAGCATCCTTGAGACCAGAAACGTGTGGATAAGCGCGCTGATGTCGATCTGCAGCATGGGCCGCGTATTCACCTTCATGGTCTTCGGCCTGTTCCTGCTGGGCAGCGATGTCGCCAATGGCGGTTACTTCATGCTGGAAGGCCCGGTGATCCCCCTTACCGTCAGCATCGCGCTGCTTGCGGACGGTCTGGGCGGATTCGCCTTCACCTGGATCGCCGACCGCACCGGGCACCGCCGCAAGGTCGTCATGTACGCCTTCCTCCTGGCGATGGTGTTCGGGCTTGTCTTCGCCCGCCTGCCGGCGCACGCCCCCTACGCATTGCTGCTCGCCAGCATCGTCGGCTTCATGTTCTGCGGCGGCGCGGTCTCCCCGCTGGCCGTGGGCGTGATTCCGGCCGAAGCGGTGAGCCCCCGGGATGCGGTCACGGCCACCGGCGCCGCCAACGCGATCGGCGAGATTCTCGGCGCCGGATTCACCACCTTTGCGGTCGGCGCCATCGCGGTCACGGCGGGCCTGCATTCCACCATGCTGGTGCCGGTGGGGCTGATGCTGGTGGGAGCGTTGCTCGCCTGGTTGCTCGACGACATCCGGGCCCACCGTCCGGCGCCGGGCTGAACCGCGTAACGACCGGCTGCTCCGATCAGGGTTCCAGAGAACCTGCGCCGGAAAGTCACCAACAGGAAGTCACAAACAGAAAGTCACTACCATGACCTCATCGATTTGGAACGAACTTCAGGGTGTCGCCCTGAAGCAAACCTTCTACGATGCCGGCGGCATCCGTACACGCGTGCTCGAGGCGGGCTCCGGGTTTCCGCTGTTCCTGCTGCACGGCACCGGAGGCCACGCCGAGGCCTACAGCCGCAATATCGCCGCCCACGCGGAACATTTTCGCGTTATCGCGTACGACATGGTCGGGCACGGCTATACGGACGCCCCCGACATCGGCTACGGCGAACAGGCCTATGTCAATCACCTGCACAGCCTGATGGACGCGATGGAAATCCAGGCCGCGCATCTCTCCGGGGAATCCCTCGGCGGGTCGGTCGCCGCCTGGTTCGCGCTGCGGCATCCGGAGCGGGTCGGCAAGCTCGTGCTCAACACCGGACTGCCGCTGTCGCCGAATACCCGGCAGGGCATCGACCAGATGAAGGACTTCCTGGCGCGCTCGCGCAAGGCCACGGGCACACCCACCCGGGACGCGCTTGCCGTGCGCATGAAGTGGTTGTTCCTGGATGAGGCCAGCCTGACGGACGAACTCCTCGAGACGCGATTCAGAATCTATTCGCAGCCGGGACGCGCGGCTGCCATCCGCAAGCTGACCGAACGGGCCATCGGCGGTCTGATCGATCCCGAGAGCCGGAAGACCTGGTACCGCCCCGGTCAGCTACGGGAACTGGCCTGCCCGACGTTGCTGCTGTGGACGAACCACAACCCCGGACAACCCGTGGAACTCGCCCGGCAGGCCGCCGCTTCCATTCCCGACGCAAGGGTCGTCGTGCTGGAGAACAGCTCCCACTGGCCTCAATGGGAAGAACCCGAAGCCTTCAACCGCGCGCACATCGAGTTTCTGCTGGACTGACCGGCCATCGGACTGCGGCCGGATATCTGCACATATCGGGCAGTTTCTCGATACAGCCGAGCAAAACGCCCCATGCTACGATGCTCGCATGGACATGACTATTGCCGGTTTTGTTGCGCTGGGTGCGCTTATCATTGGCCTTTTCGCCTGGCTGCGGCAGGACATACGCGAACTGCGCAGGGAAATGCTCGATGGGATGGGTTCGTTACGTGGCGAACAGGGTTCTCTGCGCGACGAACAGACCTCATTGCGCGAGGTAATGAACAAACTGAGCGAGCGCGTCGCGCGGATCGAAGGATTGCTGGAAGCGGTGTTCATGCGTCGCGACCTGACACCGTTACCTGAGCCGTCCCCACCGAACGACCGACCGGACACGTCCAGAGCTGCCTGATTTCGCCGGTCCAGCCAGTGCTGAAACCGTTCCTTACTCGGGATCTTCGAAAATGCGTTCGGCGCTTCGCCGGGAAACCTTCCAGCCGGCTTCGGTACGGACCAGGTCGTCGTGATAGATCCAGAGCGCGCGGTTTGCATCGCGGAACGGCGGAGGAGTGTTCGAAACCTCACCACTGTCGTACCGGAAACCGAGCATATATGCTTGGCAGTGAGCGTGGTCCATGTCGTGGACATTGACGACGAAATTGGTCAATACGTGGCGGAGAATCAGCGTCGGGGACCGCTTGTGAAGCTGCGCCAGAATCGCTTCCCTGCCCTTCAGTTGCTTGCCGCGGCGGCGCCATTCGGCATCTGCGGTGAAATAGTCCACGAACTCCTCGAACCGTCCCGAGTCCAGGTGATGACCCATGCGGACCATGATCTCCCGGCATTCCCTCTCGATCCGCCGACGCTCGTCTTCGTCCACCGGGCTCACGGCCCGGGGCGCATTCGCAACCTGTCCGCTCATCCGTCGAGCCCGCCCGGATTCCAGGTGGCAAAGCCCATACCCGCGCCCGTTCCCGCTTCCGAGCGGTAACAGGGAATGTAATCGATCAAGTCCATTTCGAGGTCCGTCTCCCACAGCACGCCAAGTGCGGCAATCCAGTTCTTGTACTCCGAGGTGCCCGCCTGAAGGACGTTTTCCGGCACGGAAAGCAGCGTATCCAGATCGCGTTCGCGCAATGCCCGCAACAACTGCCGGTCAAGTTCCTCGTCGATCGCGAAATGCGTCAGTCCGCCTGATCCGGCGACCGCGACGCGGGCGTCCCGCTTCCAGGCTTTGACCGCCCGCCCCATGGATCGCCCGAACTCGAAGCAACGCCTGACGGGCGGTTGGTTGGGCTCGAAATAGGTGTTCATCAGCACCGGCACCAGTTCCATCGGCCGATCGCCCAGCAGGCGCCGCACGATGAATCCGACGGCATGGCCGATACTTCGCAGCCCTTCGGGATCGACCGGCTGGACTTCCGAGGACGTCACGTCGAACCCGTCACGGATGCCCTGGGCAATGATTTCCAGAGCCAGGTCCGAGGCGATCGGGTAAGCCTCGTCCTTCGGCGGACAACTCGCCGCGAGAATCTCGCGGACCGCCTCCGGCAGGTCGGTCCTCGCCTCGGGATCGAAACCGCAGTTCACCAGACTGTCGCCACAGTACACCGCGAATGGCGGTTGGATATCCCGGCGGAAGTACTCATAGTGATCGTCGCCGATGATGATCATGGCGTCGAGTCGCGCTTCCCTGATACGCCCGGCAAGGGCGTCCAGCGCACGCTGACAATCCGCAAACGCGCCCTGTCGGGTTTCAAGCCTGTTCTGCTCGGCAAAATTGGCGGCGCCGCGCAGAGCCAGCAGGTCCTCGTAGGAATAGGTATTGCCGCGAAAATGGATTCGCGGAATCTCCATCATGTCGGCGGTCCGGCTACGTCCCCATATCTCCGGATCGATGGTGAGCAACGGCCCATGGGACGTACCGAAACCAAACACAAGATCAGCCACGACGACTCCAGGTCGGGAAGAGTTCGCATTATTCTGCAGCAAGTATTGTAGTGATTTCGCCCCCCGCACCAGAAATGGATATTGCAAATGGGGCTTCATTCATTGCGCAAATGTCGGTACGCGCCCGACATCCGCCACGGGCTGCCAGCCATGCTTGGCGACAATGCATGACCATCACGAAAAGAAATAATGGATGCGCGCTCACGGAGGGACCGACGGCAGTGGCGATGCTATCCTCGCCTGCGCACCGGACACCTCTGGCAATCATGACGACACGGCAAGATATCGAAAGACTGGATTTGTGGATCGGCGGCGAGCACACGCCCTCGTCCAGCGGCAAGTACTTTGACGATCTGGACCCTACCGACGACTCGGTCTTCTGCCGGGTTGCCCAAGCAACCTCCGAGGATGTGAACCTCGCGGTGGGCACCGCCCACGAGGCGTTTCAGTCCTACCGCCACACGACGCCTCGCCAGCGCGAACAGTGGCTTGCCAAAGCGGCCGACATCATCGAGCGGGACCGCGACAGCATCGTCGACACCATCGTTACCGAGAACGGTTCGCCCATCATCAAGGCGCGGTTCGAGACCATGGCTGCGGCTGACTACATTCGCTCAGCGGCCGGAATCACTCGCCGCATCGTCGGCGAAACCCACCCATCGGACAATCCCGGCCGGATGGTCATGAGCGTGCGCGAACCGCTGGGCGTGGTGGGCAGCATCACGCCCTTCAACGTCCCCTTCCTCAAGGCAGCCAAGCTCAGCGCCGGCGCGCTGGCCACCGGCAACACGGTGGTGGGCCTGGCATCGGAATTCACGCCCAAGTCCGTGCTCCTGATGGGGCGGGTCTACGAGGAGGCGGGCTTCCCACCGGGCACTTTCAACGTCATTACCGGTTTCGGCGCCCACATCGGCGACAGCCTGACCACCCATCCATTGGTGAAGGCCATCCTTTTCACCGGCTCAAGCGCCATCGGCAAGCACATCTCCGCCCTGTGCGGCAGGCACATGAAGCGCTGCGTGCTCGAACTCGGTGGCAAGAGCCCCTCCCTTGTGCTGGCGGACTCGGACGTGGAGGCCGCCGTGGATGCCGCCGCCATGGCGTGTTTCTTTTTCCAGGGCCAGGGCTGCATGGTCACCAGTCGCGTGCTCGTGGAACGGCCGATCTTTGATGAGTTCGTGGACAAGCTCAGGGCAAAGGCGGAGCACGCCGCCCAGCATCAAATGGGCGACCTGCGGGATCCCAACACGTGGGTGGGCCCGATCATCTCGGATCGGCAGCGAAACCGGGTGCGCTCGCACATTGAGGACGCCCGCGTCAAGGGCGCCACGGTGGTCACCGGCGGCGAATGGGTCGGCAACCGTTGTCAGCCCACCATCCTCACCGGCGTCAGGGAGGGCATGACCGTGTTCCGCGAGGAAACCTTCGGGCCAGTGGACGCAATCTACCCGGTCGACGGGCTCGAGGACGGACTCGCGCTGGCCAACGACACCAACTACGGGCTGTCGGCTGCGGTATGGACGAAAGATATCGACAAGGCGATGCACTACGCCCGCGGCATCGAATCGGGCACCGTGCACATCAACGCCGCGACCTTCTACGACGAGCCCCACGTGCCGTTCGGCGGCGTCAAGGACAGCGGCATCGGCCGGGAGGGCACGGAAATGGATATCGAGGCACTGACCGAATGGAAGCTGATCACATTGCAGTTACCCGGCGAACGCGCATTCGGAGCACCCGCGGTGATGGATTGAAAGGTACCGGATGCGCCGCGGCGGCATCGTCTGCATTTTCTGTTCCCCGAAGCGATTTACGGTGGTTGAATGAAACTGTATTACCTCCCGGGCGCCTGTTCCCTCGCCATCCACATCATCCTCGAATGGATCGGGGAACCGTATGAGACCGAAGCCATGACGCGCGAGGCCACCAAGTCGCCCGAATACCTGAAGCTGAACCCCGCCGGGGCCGTCCCCGCACTCGCCGACGGCGCACGGGTGCTGACGCAGAACTCCGCGATCCAGAAATACCTGATCGAGAAAATTCCCCAGGCCAACCTGGGGCCGGATCCCACGCCAGAGGGCACCTACGAACTCAATCACTGGCACGGGTTTCTCGGCGGCGACCTGCACCCGGGGTTCCGCCCGTATTTCGCGCCACAGCGGTTTCATCCGGACGAGGCCACTCACCAGGGGATTCGCGCGGCCGCATTTGCCAACCTGCAGCGGCTATACGGGATCGCCGACGATCGCATGAACGGTCGCGACCACGTCATCGCCGGCAGGCGAACGGTGATCGACGCGTACCTCTTCACCTTCTCAAGCTGGGCAGCGCGCGCGTTCCCCAACCGGCTCGGGGACTTTCCGCACCTGAAGCGTTTCGTCGGTAACTTGCTGGAGGATCCCGGCGTAGCCAGGGCACTAACCGATGAGGGCGTTTCGTTCGAACCCTAGCGGTCGAGATCAGGCGAACGAGATGCCGTGATTCCTGAACGGCATGGACCGCAGACGCCGGCCGGTAGCGGCAAAGATCGCATTGGCCAAAGCCGGCGGCGCCGGCGGCGCCCCGCACTCCCCTCCGCTGCCCGGCGTGTCCGTCGGCGGCAGGATCACCGTGTCGATCGTTGGCATGTGACTGATCCTCACCAGTTCGTATTCGTTGAAATTCTTCTGGCGCGTCGCGCCATTGTCGATGAGGATTTCTCCGAACATGGCGCTGGTCAGGCCCCAGGTGATGGCGCTCTCCATCTGGTGCTCGATCATCATCGGGTTCATGTAGACGCCGACATCGCACACACAGGTGATCTTCTGCAGCTTGACCCGCCCTTCCTCGCTCACAGACGCCTCGAAGACCTCGCCGACGGTGGATTCATCGCTGTAGGCAAACGCCACGCCCTGGACGTTACCCGGGGCGGGACTGCCCCAGTTGGAACGTTCCGCGAGTGTATTCAACAGCAGCACGTTGCGCTCGCTGTGTCCGGCCAGTTCCAGCCGGAACTCGATCGGGTCGCGGCCCGCCGCGTGCGCCAGTTCGTCCATGAAACTCTCGCGGTAGAAGGTGTTGTGAATAAAGCCGACTCCACGATAGAAGCCCACCGGGATCCCGGGCCGTGGTGAGTGGTACTCGAAGTTCAGGGCGGGGAAGCGGTAGTCTTGCTCGATCAGTCCCTCGGTCGCAAAAGGATCGAACGGTACATCGGGGTTGTCGGTCAGCGATGCCAGCGTCGACTGCACCGCGATCCTGCCCTTGAAGCCCGTTACCCGCCCTTCCCCGTCGACACAGCCCTCCATCCTGATGACGGACTTGGGCCGGTAGGAACCGTGGGTCATGTCCTCTTCCCGCGACCAGATCAGCTTGACGGGCTTGCCGATCTGTTTCGAGACAAGCGCAGCCTGTTCAGGCGCCATGGGGCTGCCCCGGCGGCCGAAACCGCCGCCCAGGTATTGATTGTTGACGACGATGTTTTCCGGCGGTACTTCCGGGAACGTTCGCGCGCACATGTTCAGAATGCCCCCGGGCGCCTGGGTACCCAACCAGAATTCGATGCTGTCGCCCCGATAGTCGGCGGTCGCGTTCAGCGGTTCCAGGGTGGCGTGGGCCCAATACGGCGCCTCGTAGGTGGCGGTGACCACCTGCGCCGCCTCCTGCATGGCGGCCTCGATGTCACCCTCGTTGACGGCCTCGTTGCCGGGCTGGTCGAGCAACCGCAGCATTTCCTCGCGGATATTCTCGCTGTTGCGCTCGGCCACGGGACCCGGGTCCCACTGCGGGTCCAGCGCGTCCAGGCCTTTCTTCGCCGACCAGTAATTGGTTGCGGTGACCACCACCGCATCGTCCAGCGTGACCACCTCGTCCACGCCGTTGATCGAGAGCGCCGGTTCGGGGTCCACCGAGCGCAGCGTTCCGCCCGGCACCGGTGTGGCCGCGATGGTCGCGACAGCCATGCCCTCCACCTGCATGTCGATGCCGTAGTTCGCCGTGGCCGTGGATTTCGCCTCCGTATCCCAGCGCGGGAAGGGCGTGCCGAGGATGCGCCACTCGCTCTGAGGCTTGAGAGGCACCCCGGTGGGTATTTCCATGCCGGCGGCCGTCTCGCCCAGCTCGAAATAACTCAGGCTCCGCCCTGAAGCCGGGTGCGTCACCCGGCCCCTGTCCGCGACCGTCTCTTCCACCGGTATGTCCCAGTTAACCGCCGCGGCGTTTCGCAACAGTTCGCGCGTGTTCGCGCCGAGTTGCCGCAAGGGATCAAACGCCCAGCGCACCGCGGACGTTCCGACGGTCGTCTGGTAACCGAAGAGCCGGTTATTGAAGGCCGTCGGGTTGAGCGGCGCCTGTTCGATCCTGACCTGATCCAATGCCAGCTCCAGTTCCTCGGCGATGAGCATGGGAAGCGAGGTGAGCGACCCCTGCCCCAACTCCGCCGCTGCCGAAACGATGGACACGGTCTCGTCGGAGTTGAACGCCAGGTAGGCGTTGATCATGCCGCGGTCGATGACAAAGGGTTCCGGCGGTCCGCCGAACTGGGCGCGCGCCGGCTTCAGCGGCAAGTGGAATCCGATCACCAGGCTCGCGGCGGCAGTGCCTGAACCCTGCAGAAATTCGCGTCGGGAGATCTCCATCTTCATGTTCACGCCTCCCTCATCATCGCCGCGGCAGTGTGTATCGCCGCACGAATCCGGGTATAGGTACCGCATCGGCACACGTTGGTGATGGCGGCATCGATATCTGCGTCGCTGGGTTCGGGATTTCGGTCAAGGAGTCCCTTCGCGGCCATGATCATGCCGGACTGGCAATAGCCGCACTGGGGTACCTGATGCTCGATCCAGGCCTGCTGGACCGGGTGATTGTCCAGGTCCTCGATGGTACGGATGTCGCTGCCTTGCGCTGCGCTTGCCGGCACGATGCAGGAGCGGACCGCGTTGCCGTCCACATGCACGGTACAGGCTCCGCAATACGCGATCCCGCAGCCGAACTTGGCGCCGTTGTAGCCGAGAAAATCCCTCAGCACCCAAAGTAGCGGCGTGTCCGGCTCGGCGTCGATCCGATGGGTCTGTCCATTGACTGTCAACGTAATCATGTGAACCCCTGCATTCGCCCCTGAGCGACGCCGCCGTTTTTCTTTATCTGGCCCGAATTGAAACCATACAAGCCAGAAATGACGGTTACAAATTCACGCCGCAAATGGCGGGTAATGCGCCATTCGAATAAACCCCGACGTTTCGCCCGCGGACTGTTAACATGCGTTCCTTGGCGTCATGCTCGATGTGTATTCCGCTCGGATTAGAAGGAGCAACGATGACTTTACGACAAGTTTTTTCGCTATTTCTTGCCGCCTTGCTCGGCTGCGCGGCGGTTCAGGCGCAGGACAGTCAATCCATCGTCGTCTACGGCGCCAGCGGCAGCATCGGCGGGCTGATCGTCAATGAAGCACTGGAACGGGGCCACTCGGTCACCGGGGTCTCCCGCTCGCCGGACCGGCTGACCGTCGAGCACCCCAACTTCACGCCGGTGCAGGGCGATGTCACGGACGTGGAGTCGTTCACCGCGGTGACCGGCGGGGCGGACGCGGTGGTGATTTCCGTGCAGGGGACGCCGGAGGGCGATTTCGCACCGGAGCACTCGACCCACGCGCTGGCGGCAGGCACCGCGGCGGCGGCGCTTGACGGCATGGCGGGCGCACCCTACGTGCTGCAGATCGGCGGCGCGACGACGATGTTGCCCACGGTGGAGGACATGCTGGCGAACGCGCCCTTCCCCGTTTCCGAAGGCACCCCGCCCTACGCCATGCTCATCGGCCACAAGGTGGCACTGGACACATATCTGGCCAGCGACATCGCGTGGACCGTTCTCACACCGCCCTTCAATATCATGGGCTGGACCCCCGACGGAATTTCGGACACACAGCGGCGAGGCGAATACCGCACGTCAACCTCGGAATTCGTGACGGACGATGAGGGCAACAGCGCGATCTACGTGGCGGACCTTGCGGCCGCGGCCATCGACGAGATCGAGAATCGCGCCTTTGTGAGACAACGATTTACCGTTGGCTACTGAGCCAGCAGGGAGAGGTGAGCGATGGTGCGAACCGCATTCTGGACAGACCCTGACAACGGTATTCTGGCCCTTCGGCTGGCGCTTGCCGTGACCATGTTCCTCAACGGCTGGAGCAAGATCACCCACGGCATCGACTTTCAGATGGGCATGCTCGCGGCCCGTGGCATTCCCGGGTTTTTCATGTATTTCGTATACGTTTCCGAAGTGCTGGCGCCCATTCTTCTGGCCCTCGGACTGTTCACGAGATTGTCCGCGCTATCGGTCGTCGCCACAATGATCACGGTGTTTTACGTACTGCCGGTGCCCTTCTTCGGGCTGAACCAGTTCGGCGGTTGGAACAAGGAAGGCCAGTTGCTGTTCCTGGCGATGGGCCTCGCGCTGTTTTTCCTGGGTGCCGGGCGGTATCGGGTCTTCGATACCGGCAACAGGCACTGGCTGCTGGACTAGCAGCCCGTGGCGAACGTCCGTCAGCATGGGGCGGAAGACCGCCTGAATGGGGCGGAAGACCGCCTGGCCGGAGACGGCCGATCGATCGGCGATGCATCCCGGCTGACCAAGTGGCTCATCGGTCGAATATTCCCGATATTCTCCAAAGGAACCCGCCACGGTCCGCTGGCGCCCTTCCTGTTGGTTTCCGCCATTGGCCTCCCGAGCGCAAGCGCCCAGGACGCCGGCGCATCGAATGCCGGGGGCGGCGTGCCCGACGTGCGCATGGAAGTGCATCGACCGGCCGAACTCTACGGCGGATACCTGTTCTGGCACCGCACCGACGAGATCGGTGCGGACTTCGAGAATTACAGCGTCCTTGTGGATGGCGAGGGCACAGTCGTTCACCGTTGGGAAACCGGCATCACCGGCGGCGGGGTGTCGGCCTATGTCCTTCCGGGCGGCCGAATCCTGCGCATGGGCACCAAGGCGGAGGATGCTGACGCCGGCGTCGTTCAGCCCGGTGTGCCGCAGGCGGGGGTCGTTCAGATCGCGGACCCCCGGGGTGACGTCCTCTGGGAGGTTGAGCCAGGCGATGTTGGAACAGGCCGTTTCCACCATGACATGGAGCCGATGCCCAACGGCAACATCCTGATTCTGACCTATACGTTCTTGTCCTCCGACGAGGCCGCTGCGATAGGTTGGGACCTGGAAGGCGCGCCCATGGCCCTGTCCGACGGTATCGTCGAGGTTCGGCCCAACCTCGACGACGGTTCGGCCGAGGTCGTCTGGGCGTGGCACTTCCATGATCACATCGTCCAGGACCGCGATCCCGAAGCGCCCAATTACGGCGTCGTCGCGGATCATCCGGAGCGGATCGACGCGCATTTCCCCGAGTCCTACGAGCCGGTGGGCCAGATTCGTCAGCATCTCAACGGCATCGACTACCACCCCGAATTCGATCAGGTCGTGGTCAGCTCCTTCATCTACGACGAAATCTGGATCCTGGATCACAGCACCACACTTGCGGAAGCCGCGGGCTCGGCGGGGGGCCGCGGCGGACGTGGCGGCGACCTGCTGTTTCGCTACGGCAATCCGGCCGCCTATGACATGGGGACGCCTGAAGACCGCGTGTTCCTGAAGCAGCATGATTCCAACTGGGTTGATGCGGGCCTGCCGGGAGAGGGCAATCTCCTGATATTCAACAACAATACCCGGTTTGGACCCGGGCTCGGCGGGATGGTCATGGGCGCAATGGGAGCAAACGCGTTGCTGGCCCAGAGACAATTGCAGGGGGTTTCAAACGTGCATGAACTGCGTTTGCGGCCGGCGGACGACGGCAGCTACCCGCGCGAGCCCGGGCGGCCATTTGCGGCAGAGCAGGCCTGGTTCTGGGAAGACCCCGATTTCTTTGCCCCGTTCCAGGGCGGCGCGCGGCGGTTGCCGAACGGCAACACGTTGCTGACCGATACCGTGAACGAATATGCGCGCGAGATAAACGCCAACGGCGATACGGTAGCGGAGTACTTCGGCTCCGCGCCGTCCTACAAGACTTTCAAGTATTCGCCGGAACAGGTCGCCAACTTGCTGTAACGGGTACCCGGCGACCTCGCGATCGAAGCGGCCGGCGGAACGTTTCAGCCTTCGGGACCGGAACCGTAGGAACCGATCATGCAGTCGTACGGAAAATGCATCCGAGTTGCAATCCCCTGCGATCCTCCCTGGCGCGCTCACCGATCGCTCCGCAATATCGTCTCGGTCCATTGAGCGTGCCATGGCGGCGTAACACGCCGCCCCGCTGTCGCGGAAGGCACATTACGCGGACGTACAATCAATGAGTTACGTATGTTCCATAAAAACCAACATGAAAATCAGGCATCCCAAGAGCAGTATTGACTGAGCTAATGACCGGGTATCACCAACTTTGATTAGACGGGATCGAAATGGATCGCTAAGTTGGGGTACTTTAACGCTGAAGGAACCGGTTGAGCCGGATCAAGCGAGGAGCAGCTTCATGAAATGGTTACGAATGTTGTCCAGTGTCGGCATTTGCCTGTGCCTGCAGGCGGCGAACGCCCAGAATGAAGGCATGGGTCCGGGAATGGGGCCGGGCGGTCCAGCCGGGATGGCGCCCGGAATGGCAGCCGGCCAGATTCCCATCTTCCCGCCCGACCTTGAAGCCATCGAACAATTTCCCCAGTCAGAGCGCGACCGGATCGTCTCCGGGATCGAATCCTTCCAGACCGTGCTCGACGGCTGGGAGCGCAAGTCAAATGCCGGCAACATCATGAGCACCTACGAGAACGAGGTGCTCGCGGAATTCGAACCCGGCGAACCGAAGTTCGAGCCGCAACCCGGCAAGACCTATTTCTACGAGAACACCGGCGTCATCACGAATCGCTTCTCCGTCGGACGAAATATCACCACCGCCCAGTCCAACCGCGTCGTCGTGGGCGACGCCGAGACCAAGGAGGTCATCGCCTACGGCGAACTGGCGCCGGAGCTGCGCACCAGCGTCCACACCACGGTCGTCTCGCCGGACGGCCGTTACGTTTATATCATCGGCGCGCTCTCCGCGGAGACCCAGCCCACATTGCTCTCCACCACCGCCATGGTGAAGGTGGACGCCTTGACGCTTTCGCCGGTGAAGATCGTCACCATGGGCGGCAGGCTGCATCACGGCCAGATCTTCCGGGACAATCTCCTGCTGATCGACACCTTCGCGCGGGCCGACGACGGTCTGGACGTGTTCCTCTACGACACCGGGACGGACGAGATCGTCGGCGGCGTCCGCGATGAGGACCTCGGCGGCAGTTCCTATACCTCGTACACGGACGGGGAATACATCTACATCCTGATGCAGCCTGCAGGCTACGGCCCGCGAGGGATGGACGCCTTTGTCGGGGCATCGAGCATGAACGTCGGCCGCCTCACCACCATGCGCCCCTTCTGGGTGGCGCGTATCGACCCCGACACCTGGGAGGTGGAGCAGGAGTACCCCTACCCCGGCTACAGGGGCGACTGGATCGTCATCGATTCGGCATCGGAGTACATGTACGTGCCGGCCGGCGGCTCATCCAGCGTCACCAAGATCGACATCGAGACGGGCGATATCGCCTGGCATGCGGCGGCAGGTATCGGCCCTTACGGGGCCACGCTCAACGCCGACGAGTCGGAGCTCTGGGTCGCGGACAAGGGCGAGACGACGGGGTTCATGGGGCGGACGGTCACGGTGCTCGATACCGCGAGCGGCCGGGGCGTCGAGACCGTGTTCGCCGGCTACATGATCGACCATGTGTTGCTCGCTCCAAACGGCCGGGAAGTCTGGGGCACCAGCAATGCCGAGGGGGTCCTGTACGTCTTTGACACGGCCACGCGCGAGCAGATGGCCACCATCGAAATGCCCGGCTACGGCGATGCCCACGGCCTGGTCTGGGTACACTACGACGAGAACGGTGACGCCCGCGTGGTACGCGACCAGGGCGGGTTTCACGGTGGGCTGGACCCGGCTGCGGGGAATTTTCTCGACTACTGATCCATTGGGGCAACTCGTGCGTTTCAGGCAAGTCGCAGGCAAGGATGTGTCATGGAAAAAAAACTGAATGACCTCTTTGGGCATTTCTTTCAGGGGCAGGTCGACAGGCGCGAATTCCTGACGCGCCTGGCCGTTCTTCCGGGCGGCGTGGCCGCCGCCTCGGCAGCGCTTCCACTGCTCAATTCTCCGAAGGCCAGGGCTCAGATGTTCATCAGGGGCGGAACCTACTCCATGGCGGAGCGCGACCGTCGCTGGGCCAATATCCGCAGGATGATGTCGGAGAACGGCTACGACTGCCTGATACTGCCGAAAGGCATGGGCGACGGCATCAACTTCCTGCAGTACGCAGAGTATGTTTCCAACGCGTTCTTCATGACTCCGGGGGCCGTGGTCTTCCCGCTCGAGGGCGAACCCGCCGTGGTGGGAGCCGTGCCGTCTCCCGATCCCTGGATCCAGCGCTCGACCCTGAAGTGGTTCGAGGGTGGGGAGCAAACGCCCATCGGCGAACTGATCGTCGACCTGGTCAACGAAATGGGTCTCGCCAGCAGCAATATCGCCGTCGTCGGCACCCAGGCCAACGTCGAGGGGTTGAACGAATTCATCAACGAAGGGTTCGTCAAGTACGCCACCTGGGCCACGGTGATGGCCGGTCTGCCGGAAGCCACGTTCACCGATATCACGCCGGAATTCGCCGAACTCGCCATGGTCAAGGGCGAGGAGGAGCAGGCCAATATCATCGGCGCGGCGCAGGTGGGCGAGGGATTGCACGCGATGTTGCTCGACACGATCGAAGTCGGGCTGGATGCAAGGGAAATTCGGGTTGCGATCGCCGAGTACCTGGTCCGCAACGACGCCGCGTCCGACGTTCAGGCGCTGGAATTGGCCCCGGGCCCGATTCGCGACGGACAGGTCATCAACTCCGAGTACGGCATCATCGCTTCCGGCGGGTATGCCCAGGTGACCCTGTGCGTTGCCTGCGGCACCGTCAGCGAGCAGACGGAGGAGCTGGCGGAAATCGCGCACGCCTCCATGGACTACGGGGCGGAGAATCTGCGGGCCGGCCGGCGCTTCGGCGACGTGATCGCGGGCATGGAAGACATCGTCATGCGGGACGGCGTCTGGCACGGCTTTCCTCAGATTCACGGCCTGATGCCCATGTTCATGGCGGGCCCCGTCTACAATGCACCGCCGCCGTTCCAGCCCTCAAAGACCATTGGTGCGGAAATTGAAATCAAGCCGGGCATGGCCTTCAGTTTCGAGCCTGGCGCACGTCGCGGATTCGGGCCCGGCGGCGGGCACGTCAAGGTCGGCGCAACGGCCATCGTCACTGAAACGGGGCTGGATATCTTCAATGAAATCGGGCTGCGGATGCAGCGGATCGCTTAGCTGCGGTTCAGCGAAAACTCCCAACGTCGGGCGGCTTGGCGGGTGCATTGCGGTGGACGTAGGGCTGCGCCGAAGCGGTGGGGCAGTACTTGAACTTGATCGATCTCCATAACCGAACCGCAATCGTTACCGGCGCTGCGCGCGGACTGGGACATGCCATCGCATCCCGAATGCGCCAGTCCGGCGCCAATATCGCCGCGTGGGACCTGCCGGGTGCAGGGATAGACGACGCTGCCGCGTTGCTGTCCCGGAATGAAGCGTCGTCCGCTGCGGTGGTGGGCGTGGGCACCGACATCGCCGATGCTGACTCAGTGGCGAAGGCACTGGAAGCTACGCTTCAGAAGTTTTCCACCGTCGATATCCTGATCAATAACGCCGGCATCTCCGGGCCCAACCTCCGGCTGTGGGAATACCCCCCGGGCGATTGGCGCCAAGTCATCGACGTGAATCTCGTCGGCAGTTTCCTGGTCTCCCGGGCCGTGGTTCCGACCATGATCGCCCGTGGCTACGGGCGCATCGTCAATATCGCTTCGGTCGCCGGAAAGGACGGCAACCCCAATGCCTCGGCCTACAGCGCATCCAAGGCCGGACTCATCAATCTGACCAAGTCGCTGGGCAAGGAGTTGGCCGGGACGGGAGTGCTGGTCAATTGCGTGACGCCGGCTGCGGTGCGCACGCCCATCTTTGAGCAGATGACCGAGGAGCATGTAGCCTACATGTTGTCGCAGATCCCGCTGCAGCGCTTCGGCGAACCGGAAGAGGTTGCGGCGCTGGTGACGTGGCTCGCCTCGGAAGAGTGTTCATTCAGCACAGGCGCGGCGTTCGATCTCTCGGGCGGGCGGGCGACGTATTGATCGCAGCACCTCTTGAGATCGCAGGAGAGTCGATTTGGACATGATCGAACAGTTCAGCTCGGAGTTGTGGCGAGCACGGCTGGAGCGGGAACCGATCAAACCATTGACCGAGCGGGCTCCCGATATCACCGTCGAGGACGCCTACCGGATTTCTCTGGCAATACTCCACCGGCGGCTGTCCGTCGGCGAAACCGTTGTCGGCAAGAAGATCGGGCTGACCAGCAAGGCCGTTCAGGAAATGCTCAAGGTGGATGAACCGGACTTCGGTTTCCTCACTGACGTCATGGTCTACGAGAGCGGCACTACGGTTGACATGGCGCGCGAATTGATACAGCCGAAGGCCGAAGGCGAGATCGCGTTCAAGCTGAAGCACGATCTTGCGGGTCCGGGCGTAACCGGCGCAGACGTGCTCGATGCTACAGAGGGTCTGGCCGCCTGTTTCGAGATTGTGGATTCGAGAATCCTTGACTGGCGCATCAAAATTCAGGATACGGTCGCAGATAACGCATCCTGCGGGTTCGTCGTGCTGGGTGACAAATGGGTGGCGCCCGACAAGATTGATCTGCCTGCCTGCAAGATGGTGGTCAAGACCAACGGGCGTGAAGTGGCAACCGGCGTGGGATCCGCTGCGCTCGGTTCACCCGCGAATTGCGTGGCCTGGCTGGCGAATACGCTCACGGATCTGGGCTCGCCCCTCAAGGCCGGTGAAATCATTATTTCCGGTTCGCTGGTACCCCTGCTGCCCATCCACCCCGGCGACCGACTGCTGGTTCAGGTGGAAGGCATCGGCAGGGCGGAGATTGGCTTCGATTGATGCGTGCCATCTCGTCCGGTTCTCCGCGAGTTCAACTTCGAGTCGACTTCAAGCGCAACACATTTGGATTCAGGACACGGGAAACGGAATGAACAATCAACGAACCGAACTGCTCGACACCGTTTCGCCCTACCAGATCGGCGTCATTGCGATCTGCGTCGCCATCAACATTTTCGAGGCCTTCGACCTGTTTGCCCTGGCCTACGCAGCGCCCGTGCTGTCCGAGGCCTGGGGGCTCGAACCCGAATCGCTGGGGGTCGTCCTCAGCGCGGTCTTTGTCGGCATGGCGCTGGGCTCCGCCCTCGTCGCGCCGCTGAGCGATCATTTAGGGCGCCGAACGGTCCTGTGTTCTGCACTCGCAGTGCTTACCGCCGCCATGTTTCTCACGGCGACGTCGACCACCGTAACGCAGCTCCTGGCGTACCGGGTGCTGTCGGGTATCGCCATCGGCACCATTTTGCCTACCGTGACCACCACCGTTGCCGAGTTTGCACCGGAGCGGCACCGCAATCTCTGTGTCGGCGTGTTGCACGTCGCCGCTCCGGCCGGCGGCATTCTCGGGGGGATGGTGGCACTGGCGCTAATGGCCCAGTACGGCTGGACGTCTGTATTCATTGCCGGTGGAACGGTGACGGCATTGGTCACCGTGCTGGCGTTGGCGCTGGTTCCGGAATCACCCGAGTTCCTGCTGCGGCAGCACGCCGGGCGGGGCCTGGAGCAGCTCAATGCCACGCTGGCGCGCATGGGGCAGCGAGCGCTGGATGCCGACGCGGCTGCATCCTTGTTGCGCCGGCCCGGCAGTGTGGGCATCAGAGGCCTGTTCGAAGACAATCGGGCGGCTTGGTCCGTGCTGTTGTGGGTGTGCTTCTTCTGCGTGATTTTTGGTCTGTACTTCGTCAACACCTGGCTGCCTCAGGTCATTGTCAGTGCGGGCCTGCCGCTGGACCGGGCGATTTACGTCACGGTGATCTTCAACACCGGTGGAGCCATCGGCGTTATCTGGATGGGGCTTCGGTCACGCGCGCAGGGTATCCGGCCCATGCTCATGAGCTTCATGCTGTGCGGATTTGCGCTCATGGCCGTGTTCGGGTTCATGCCGGCCAACGTGGTCCTGCTGTCGGCGCTGGCGTTCCTGGTGGGAATCTTCGTCAACGGCAGTTTTGTCGGTCTCTATATCGCGGCGGTACGACTCTACGACACGCGTTCCCGCTCCAGCGGTCTTGGCTGGGGAATCGGTATCGGCCGTATCGGTGGAATCATCAGCCCGGTCGTGGCCGGACTGCTGATCGGGCTGGGGCTCTCCAGAGGTCTAAATTTTCTGATCTACGCAACGCCGTTCCTGGTGGCCGCCCTCGCGATGGCGGCATTGCGGTCACCGCGTCTCGCCGCGCTGGAGGAGCCACACCAAGACCGCGCACGATAGCACCTGACAACCGATCGCCATAAACTATCGGACTCCCAAAGCGACAAAACGACTGAAGGCGGCTACTTGTCAATTGAGCCCGCGAGGCAAGTCCATGAACAATCAAGTTTCCGCCATCCTGCGGTCGTATGGCCATCGATGGGTCGCCTGGATTGAAAAGGTTTCCGGCGTCACCGTCTGGCTGGCAGCCAGCATGCTTGCGTTACCGGGACAATCGATCGCCCAGGAGGGCGTCCTTGAAGAAGTGGTCGTCACCGGTTCGCGCATCGCCCGCGATGCCAACCTGACCGGCGCCTTGCCGGTGCAATCCATGGATGCCGACGATATCACGACATCCGGCGAGTTCTCCCTGGCCGATGTGGTCAACGATGTTCCCGCGCTGCTGTCGTCAATTACCGCGGAACAATCCGTCGACCGGGCGGGCAGGCATGGCTCCAACCGGCTGAACCTGCGGGGGCTGGGGCAGAACCGCACACTGGTACTGGTTGACGGTCGCCGCCATGTCGGCGGTCTGCAGGGCTCTTCGGCGGTGGACATCGGCTCCATCCCGCAAGCCCTGGTTGAGCGCGTGGAGGTGTTGACCGGCGGCGCGTCCGCGATCTATGGCGCGGATGCCGTGACCGGCGTGGTCAACTTCATTCTGAGGGACGACTTCGAAGGCGTCGAGGTACAGGCCCAGACCGGGATGTCCGAGTATGGCGACGCCGGGCAGACCGCCGTCTCTGTCGTCTTTGGCGAGAACTTCAACAACGGACGCAGCAACATCACGTTTTCCGCGGAAGTGCGCCAGGACCAGGGGTTGAAAGTGCACGAGCGGGCAGACGGGCTGGCGGCCGGTTCGGCAAGCGACTGGGTCAACCCGGCCCTGCGCTTTCAGAAGGGCGATATCGGATCAGCGACCCCCAACTTTTCCCGCTATTTCAACTATGACAATACCGGGCTCTTCCATTATGGCTTGCACATCCCCGGCCGGGACGATTTCATCGCCGACTATACTGCTGAGTTTGGCGAGGCGCCGAGCCTCACCCCTGCCGAAACGGCGCTCTTCGAAAGGGCCGCCAGTGCCCCGCAGCGGGCGGCGCTGCCGTTCTCCAACTTCACCATCACCTCAGGCTACGGTTACATCATCCCCGGTAACCCGTTTACGTCCACGGGCTTCGGTCCGGAAACGCCCATCGACCTGGACGGCAACGGCAATCCAGATTGCCTCGACTCGTTTACCGGCTACAATTCCTCGTTCAGCGCCGCAGGTTACGGCGTATTAGGCGGTTGCTGGAACGTCGGGGCCGACGGCAGCTACCGGCCGATACGCGACGACCTCATAGCCAGCGACTTCAACGGATTCGGAGGCGATTCGTTTAACGCCCTGCAGCAGCCGGACGGCGATATTTTGCTGCCGGATGAGAAGATCGCGCTGAATCTGCTGGGACGCCACGATCTGACAGGTTCCCTCTCGCTGTTCGGCGAGGTGAAGTACGTCGCGCAGGAAACCGAAGCTGAAGCTCGCCCCTCTTCGTTCTGGGATCTGTTGTTCGGAGCACCCGACAATCCGTTCCTGCCCGACTTCATTCGAGGCGTCGCCAATGACACCGGAGGAGTCGCCATTACCATCGATCCGCTGCTGTTCGATGCCGCCGTCCAGACCCAGCGGGACACGACCCGGATTGTGGCGGGCCTGGAAGGGGAATTGGACAATGGCTGGATTTACGAGGTCAGCGCCAACTACGGTCGTTACGACGAAGAAGTGACCTCAACCGGCCAGGTCATCATTGACCGCTTCTTCGCCGCGATCGACGCGGTCACCGACCCCGCCACCGGCCAGCCCGCCTGCCGCGCCGACGTAGACCCGGCGGCCCCTGCGCAGAACACGCCGTTCCGGATCCCCAGTTGGTCGGAAGGCTATTTCTCCTACACACCCGGCAGCGGCCAGTGCGTACCTCTCAACATCTGGAGCGGACTGCCGGGCGTGACCCAGCAAGCGGCGGACTGGGTGACAACCGCCACATTGGACGAACTGACCATAGATCAAACCGTGTTTTCCGGCCATCTCATCGGGGACAGCGCGGACTGGTTCGAGTTGCCCGGCGGTCCGTTGGGATTTGCCACCGGCATCGAGTACCGAGAGGAATCATCCCACGCCCGCTTCGATACGTGGCAAAGGGGCGCCGTTCCTTCCGGTTCGCCGTTCTCGGCCGGCACCCTGATCAGCGAGGTATCGGACAACGGATCCCTGGTATTCGATCCATCCGTCATCGTGAGGAACGAGCAGGGGAAATACGACGCCACCGATGTATTCATCGAGCTCTCGCTGCCCATTCTGGTGTTCCAGCCGGGGTTCGAGGAACTGACCCTGGACGTGGCGGGCCGTTGGTCCAATTATTCCACCATCGGCAGTACCGAGTCCTGGAAGGCCAATCTCGTGTGGGCGCCGGTTGCCGACTTCGCCTTGCGCGCAGGCGTTTCCCAGGCCGTGCGCGCGCCTAACGTCACCGAGTTGTTCGGCCCGGAAACGGGCACAACCGCCCGCCCGGCGGATCCCTGCGACGTAGCCCAGATCAATGCCATAGCGGAGGACGATCCCTCCCTGGCCCAGAATACCCAAGCCAATTGCGTGGCTGATTTCCAGAGTTTCGGTCTGGACCCGTTCGACGCCGACGGCAATTATGCATTCGCCGATCCGTTGTCCGCCCGTTTTTCAGGTATCGCCAGCGGAAACCCCAACCTGTCGGAAGAAACTGCCGATACCGTCACATACGGGCTCGTGTTCCAGCCATCGTTCCTGCCCGCGTTTAACCTCACGTTGGACTACTGGGACATCAGCATCGAAGACGCAATCCAGTCGGTTACGCCCCAGGACATCGTGAATAGCTGTTATCAGGGCGAATCCCTCAATGATAACTTCTGCCCACTGTTTACCCGTAACTCCTCGGCATCGTCGGCACAGTTCGGGGGATTCAATTTCATCCGACTCGTCGACATCAATTTCGCGAGGCTTGAGGCCGACGGCATTGACGCGAGCGTCGGGTACAACTTCGGCTTCGGCGCTCACGACTTCGAAGTGTCGGTCACCGGGACCAAAGTCAACTCGCTGAACAACTTCACCAACCCCACCAACCTGAACGATGTCGACGTGGAACTGGGTGAAATCCTGCGTCCCGAATTGGCCGGAAATGTCCTTCTCCGCTGGACGTGGGGCGATGTGAGCGTTGGCTGGCAGTCCCAATACCTGGGAGAGATGCTGCTGGGCAGCGCCAGAGTGGAAATCGACACCGCACAAACGCTGTTCGGCGACGCAGTCTTCCTGGACGGCGTCTGGATACACGATCTGAACGCCCGATACGACGCCGGTGACAACCTGACAATCTACGGCGGCATCAACAACGTGACCCATACGGATCCGTTTGTATCCGAAAACGCCTTTCCGGCCACCCCGCGCGGACGGATGATCTTCTTCGGGGGGACGTATAGCCTGTAGGCGCTACGAAAATCTTTCTGCTCAGGCTTCTTGCCAGTGACGCGCGATCAGGCGGCCGGTTCGCCGCCCGATCGCGCATGAGCACCCGGTCCCGGCGCCGCTCAGGTAGTCGCCCACGTAGTATATGTTTTTTGGACCGGCTTCCTGGGTCGCCAGGAATTCCCGAACCCTTCGAACCTGGCCGGTCCGGAATTCCGGGGTGATGTAGCCGTCGTACTGGACGACGGTCTCACGGATCTGCTCATCAATTCCCGGAAAAAACTCGCGGATACAGTCTGTGGCAAACGCCTCCAGATTCTCACCGTCGTTCGCAACGTAGTGCTGCAATCGCTCCACGCCGATACTGACCCACAAGCGAGGCGGCCTGCCGTCCCTGGCGGGGTCTCCCGGATAGAACTTGTAGAAGTTCAATGGCGTTTGGGCATTTCGCGTGAAGTACAGCCCGTGGGACTTTTCGATATCGTCCTTGAGCACATACGTGACCATGCCGAACTGGCAATACGGTACGCCGGAATCAAAAAACCGTCGCTCCCACCTTGTCTTGTCTGCGACAATCTGCGCGACTCGATTTCCGGGAACGGCCACCACGGTGATGTCCGCCTTGATCGATTCCGGGCCATCGGGCGTGTCGTAGTGGATCAGCCGGCCCTGGTTACCGTCCGATCGCACGATCCTGCTCACACGAGCATTCAGACGCACATCAAGCATGCTCGCGAGCAACCTCGTCAGAAAACCAATTCCGTCCTTGAAACAGTAGCCGTTCTTTTCCTTGATGTGAGCCACCCGGGCAAGAAATATCGCCTTCGACAGTTGCTCCATGTTGTAGGCGAGCGCGACGTTGAACAGGGGAGACACCACGTACTCGAGAAAATCCGTACCCACCTTGCGCGTCAGGTATTCCGACAGGCTTTCATCGTCGAAATCCGCAGCCGTGTGTATCAGGCACGGGTCCACTCGACGCCGGGCCCTGCCGATGTCGGGAAGAAGCGATGCCAGGCGCAGCTTCGAACGCAGACTCAACACCGGAGAGGTCAGCAACTCGTATCGCGAAGGCGCGTTGCTCATCGGGTACTGGACGGTGCCGTCCGTGGCCGTGCCGGTGCCGAAGTTCGCAAGCTTCTCAACGCTGTCGCCGTGACCGAGTTCATCGCACAGGTCGAACATCTCCCTGTACCAGGAATTCAGGCCGCTGGCGCCGGTGATGTTCATGAAGGAACCGACTTTCTCCTCCGCCATGCGCCCGCCGGGCAAGTGCTTTTCCTCCAGCACGGTGACTTCGAAGCCGGACTTCTGAAGTTCGTAGGCAGCCGAGAGTCCGGCGATTCCACCGCCGACAACAACCGCACTCTTTGCCGAGGTCGGCAGCATGCAATGCTCCTGTCTCGTTGTCCTGCGGATTCTGGGTTATCTTGTAGCTGTCGGTTCTTTCATGCCGCTACATGAATCCATCGTTGACAGCCCCGGGAATCTCGCGATCGTCTTGAATCGATCAAGCCAATCAGGCTATGGCAGAGACTGATCATTTGCAATGAACATGCATCGGTCGGGATGTGTTCAGGACCGGCGAGACCTACACGGCAACCATTGCCACGTCTCGAACGACCGACGGAAGACCCGATTTGAGCGGTCGGTGGGGCGGCTTCGCCGGCGGAGTATCCGCGGTGCCTCGACTTCGATGCAGCCCACATGGTGACGCGGGAACGGGGCTAGCAACCCAACACTAACCGTCCCTGGCCTCCTCCAGATACGCCCCGCACTCGTACTCGAGAATCTGCACGTTGGCTTCCTGGCGGCGGTATAGGGGCATGCTCATGGACCAGGGCCTTGAGAACACCTTCGGATCCTCGATGGTCGCCTCGTACAGCATGTGATCGGGCCCGGTGAGCGTGTAGCGCTCGACCACGTGGAGTTCCTCGCTGTGAAAGTTCCCCGACCGATCGAACCACGTCTGATCCGTGAAATGGATCACGTCCACGACCAGTGTCTCGCCCTCCCAATGTGCGCGGGAGTCTCCCATCCACCACTGGATGGGTCCTGGCGGATGCTCGCTGTTGATGTAGATGTTACGGAAAACGTGGGCGTACTCGTAGAGTATCGTGACCTGATCCGCCGATTGAACGATTTGAAACGGGTAAGGCAGGTATGTGATTCGCGGCACACCCGGCATGAAGCACTTCGCTTCCGGGTCTTCAGTGAGACGATTCACGTAGTTCTCGTGACGCTGCACCAGGGCATCCGGCAGGTAGGGAAGCTCGTTGCCCACCACAACGCCCTGCCCCGCCGGCATACCGAGTTCGGCGCCATGATCCTGGATATCCCAGTTGGCCGAGTTGAGCGCCTGCCAGACGCCCCTGAGATCCGGGCGACCGTCCGACATGCGGGGGATGTCCTGCGCAGCGCCGGACGAAGCAACAAGCGGGGTTGCGATCGCCAAGGCGAGCGCGGCGACGCGCCTCATCAGCATTCACCCGGCGCGTTGCCGCCAAACAGCGTCGAACCGTCGGCGAGTCGTGTCTCGCCCGCGTAAAGCTCGTTGGAGCCGTCGCGCGCCGGGAAGCCGCTGACCGTGATCGTCGCGCCCACCGGCAGGTGGATACTGCGCCAACCCCTGCGAAAGAGATTGTTCGCGCTGGTGAACGAAATCACCCAAGTCTGCGTTTCACCGTTCTCATCCTCCACCTCAAAGGACATGCGTGCATGGGGGTTGATCCATTCCATATCCAGAATCGTGCCGGTGACGGTGACTCGCCGTTGCATGTCGAAACCGACCGCGACGGAATGATGCGAATGACTGCCCGCCGCAAACAGGAGGGATGCAACGGCGCCGGCGCCGCTCAAGCCTGCAATCGATCGCTTCATGGCCGTCGTCCTGACGTTTCCGTGACCATCCCTGTGCTGTCTCCCATGCCCCATTATTGTGCCGCCTCCCATGCCGCCCTCATTGCCCTCGCCTGCTCCCCGGTTATTCCGGGATAGACGCGGTAGCCGTTGGCCCGGTACAGTCGCATCGGCTCGCTGTTCGTCTCGAAACAGGCTTCTTCCCATATCTCCGGAACATTTCGCCTGAATGCGAACGCAATGGTGAAGGGTCTTGTGTAGACATTCGGATCGTCGAACGTCGCCCGGTAATGAATGGTGCCGTCCTCGATCAGGGTGAAGCGCTCCACAATGCGGGCTTCATCCGTGATGAACCGTCCCCGCTGGTCGAGCAGGTACTTCGCATTCTGATGGCGCGTTTCGACAACCAGCGTGTCGCCCTCCCAGCGGCCCCTGGGATCGCCGTTCCACATGGGGATGTAGCCTATGTGCGGCCGTCCGTCCAGGGGAATGATCCGATAGGGATGGGTCGTAAGCTGCTCTCCGACCATGACGAGATGGGTCTCGTCCTGCATGAACTGAAAGCGGCTCGTCATGTACATGGTGCCGGCAGGACCGGCCAGGATGCAGGCGGCATTGTGGTGCAGGTACCGCTCGGCGTTGATTCTGCTCTGCTCCAGCGCCCATGCCTGCATGGGCAGGAGTCCGTCGGCAGGCTCGACGATCGCGCTGGGAGCGCCGAAGTCGTCGGGCGTCTCGGGATGGGCCTCCAGGCTCTCGAACGCCCAGGCGCGGCGCAGCCAATAGCCGCTGAAGTCGGGACGGCCTTCGGGTGTTCTGGGCGGCGTGGCGTTTTCGGCAGCTTCCAGGGCACAGGCATGAAAGATGGCATGGGAATTGTCCGGGCACACCGATCCTTCGACGACGCCCAGACTCGTGCTGATCTGTCCGGCCACCGGCAGGGCGATCCCCCATAACGCGAGTGCTGCAAACCCCGTTATCGCGTGCGAAAACAAATACCTGGTGCTCAATATTAATGTTCCCACTTCAGAGAGTTCTCGGCGGCGGAACCCGCCGCAGGGTTGCCTGCTCGAATGCGTACGCAAGCGCGATCAACCGCGGTTCACTGCAGTCCAGACCGGCGAAAGAGACTCCAAATGGTGCGGGTTGAGGCTCGAAGTTTTCGGGAAACGCCGGATCGATCTCGCGCGAAACCAGTCCCACGGGCACGATGACGGTGGGATAGCCGGGCCGGGCCGATACATTCGCGCCACGGTTCATCGGGAACAGCAGCGCATCCAGGTCATGCTCGGCGATCGCCGCGTCGATGCCGTGCGCCGCCGTCAACTCGATGTCCTTCGCACGATCCGCCTCGTAGCGCTCCCGATCCCGCTCCAGATCCATCTCGTCGGAAATGTCCAGCAACGACTGTTCGTACTTCAGCGTGCCCAGTAGCTCATTCTCCCGATTCCACGCTCGCAGTTCCGTCAGCGAGCGGACCGGCGCGCTGTTTCCGAGAGAATCCAGCCACGCGTTGAAGTCGCGCTTCATCCCGTACTTAAAGACGATGGAGCAGTGTGAATCGTTCCCTCGCGTTGCGCTTTCCGCCGCGCAGACACCCCAACTGAAGATATTCCTGTCAGGATCCGGGTCGATTACAGTCGGCAGGTTGGCCGGATTCACGACAATCGCGCCCTGAGCCTCCAGGATCGCGACGGCCTCCTCGAACCGCTCGGCCTGCGCCGGTCTCAACCCGCCGCGCAAAATGTTGGTCCCCGGGACCGCAACTGGCTCGATGTAGCCGGCGCGCGGCACACCGATCCTTGCGCCCTGCAGGCTGTCCGCGTCGAGGAACGCCGTGTAGTCTCCGTTCGGCGGCGCTCCGCAACGCCCGGTCGCGGAATCTTCGGGATCCGGCTCACGGCTTTCGATCACCCCGAGCAGAATCGCCGCATCCGTCACGGTTCGCGCCATCGGTCCGGCGGTGTCCTGATCGGCCGTGATCGGGATGATGCCGTGGCGGCTGACACGACCGACGGTGGGCTTGATGCCGGCCAACATATTCTGATTCGACGGCCACAGGATCGAACCGGACGTCTCTGTGCCCACATTGGCCACCCACAAGTTCGCGCCGGTGCCGATGCCCGAACTCGAACCACCTGGTGACAACACCGGCATGCCGTCGCCAATTCCGGGTCGAGGGTCCCTCCGCGGGTCGTACGGGTTGAAGCCGTACCCGCCGAGCGAGCTGTAGTTGTCGGGCATGTCGTAGGGTGCGCCCGCCACCCAATTCGCCAGTTCGGTCATGACCGTCTTGGCGATGATGATGGCGCCCGCGTCGCGCAGGTGTGCCGTCAGGGTTGCATCGTAGGGCGGGATGAGCCCCTCAAACGCCAATGCACCACCCGTGGTGGGCATGTCCGTGGTGTGAATGTTGTCCTTCAACGCGATCGGGATTCCGTGCAGCGGCCCGCGCACCCCCGACTCGGCGCGCTCCTGATCGAGGCGCTCGGCTTGGGCCAGCGCGTTCGGGTTCACGGTGATCGTTGCATTCAACAGGTTTTCGTATACGGCGATTCGCGTCAGATACTGCTGCACGAGGTCGCGCGACGTCAGGCGTCCTTCGCTCATCGCCGCCTGCAGCTCGGGAATTGACGCCTCCATGATGTCGAACGATTCTGCAACGGTTTGCGTATCCCGCTCGATCTCGATCTCGCAACCCGCCACCGTGGCCAGGACGGAAATGATCAGGTAACTGGCGGGCGTCTTACGGATCATCGGCACGCGCGTCCGGTGCCGTGTTGCGGGCAAACGTCGGGAACGTGGGCACCTGGCGTCCGTTCAGCTCCACGGTATCGTCGTGGCCGATCTGGCGGGCAGGCATCGAACAACGCCTGTGCGACCGCCGCATCTTGGCTCGGCCGATGATCGCGCAGTGCTGCGGTTCCACCCGTCGTCGCGTGTCCAGGTGAATGCCGCGGCATTCCGGAAACGCGACGACTCAAACTCATGGGCAGATGACTGAATCAGGGCACACTGGAAGTGGCGTTGCCGCCGCCGGGCCCGCGCACGGGATCCACGTCCTGGCTATGCATGAATTGCCTCATGAATTCCGGGTCCTGGCGTTGTTCGTCTGTCAGGGCCCTCCGGCTGAAGTAGCCGCGCTCGTAACCGGCCGGCTCGTAGATCATGAGGGCGCGGACCGGTTCGTCCCCGACCACGTGCGTGTAGTGAACGGTCCCCGGAGGAATGTAGACAAGATCCCCGGCCCCCAGCGTGTCAGTCTCATCACCCACTGTCCACTCCATGCTCCCGGAGATAATGAAGAAAACTTCGCTGTGGAAGTGGTGGGTGTGTCCGGGTGCGCTGTTCATTCCCGGGAAGAAAGTCTCGTCGACGATGCTGAACCGTCCCTTGGACTCTTCTGCGGTCAGGAGAAATTCGGTACGCGAATTGGCGCCCGAATAGATCTCCGTTGCACCGCCCTTGTGAAAGTATGGGCTTTCGCTGCCTCCACCGTTCTGTGCGCCGGCGTAGTTCATGCCGAGCACCACGGCGGCGAGACCCGCCAGCGTCAATGCAATTTTCTTCAAATGAATAGTCATGGTCGTTTTCTTCCCTCTCAGAGGTGCCGCTCCATCCAATGTTTGTCCAGACTGCCTTGGAGTTTCAAGCCGCGCAAGGGCGAATTCGGGTTGCAGGTACATTTTCCGGGCGCCAGTCTGGTGCGTGTTGTGAAGTCCCGTCGGTTCAAGCGCCAATCCCTGCTAGCATACGGTCCGGCTCGGAAGGCAGGTGTTCGGTCGTGGCAATCCGTACTATAGGTTTGCTTGTGGAGTTCGTCGTGGACCACGGTCCTGGCGCCTGAATACATGGATATCCTGGAAGGCCCGGTTCGACGGCTGGCCGGAATCAGATTGCCGCCGCGCAAACGCGGGAGCACCCGGACTGCGCTGGAACCCGCCCCCCTCCCGAACGAACTGATCCTGCCGCTGGAAGGGGGCCTGTCGACGCATGACATGCGGCCGTCGGTCAAGACCGGACAGCGGGTGCTGCGCGGTCAGCCTCTGGTGCGCGGCGGCGGACCCCTGAGCACATGGTCCCATGCAAGCACGTCTGGCACGGTCCGCTCCCTGGAATCGCATCCGGTGGGCCATGCGCGACGTCGTGAGGCGTTGTGCGCCGTGCTGGAGGTCGACGGCGAGGACGAACCGTGGCCGGGTCTGCATCCCCCCGACCCGACTCGGTGGGACACCCCCGAAAAGCTGGCTACGGCAGTGTCCCGGGCAGGCCTTGCCGGGCTTGGCGGCGCCGTTTTCCCGACGGGGGTGAAGCTCGCAGCGACCCGGCGCAAACCGATACACACGATCATGGTCAACGGCGCCGAGTGCGAACCCTATATCAGTTGCGACGACACGTTGATGCGAACCTCGCCGCGGGCGGTCCTGGCCGGCGCGCTCGCGCTGATGGCTCTGACCGGCGCGGCGCGGGGGTGTGTGGCAGTTGAAAGGGACAAGGCCGAAGCCGTTGAGGCATTGAAGCGGGAGCTGGCCGTGCTCGGTGCCCCGAAACAGCTCACCGTGGTCACTGTCCCGACCATCTATCCCGCCGGTGGTGAACGCCAACTCATCCAGGCTCTGACCGGGCACGAGGTGCCCTCCCTGGCCTACCCTACCGACATCGGATACCTGTGCCAGAACGTGGGTACTGCAGCGGCGCTCTATCGATTCCTGGAATCCGGCGAACCGCTGACCCGTCGCATCACGACGGTCACGGGTCGCGGGATCGCCCGTCCGCGCAATCTGGAGGTACGTCTGGGTACCCGAATCGCCGACGTGGTCGCCGCATGCGGTGGTTACAAGTCGTCGGTCACGCGCCTGATCATGGGCGGCAGCATGATGGGAATTTCCCTCGAGAGTGACTCCGTGCCGGTCATGCGTGCTACCAACTGTATTCTTCTGCCCACCGACAGGGAGCTGGGCCGGGATGTCGACACGCTGCCGTGCATTCGCTGCGGCGACTGCGTCACAGTCTGCCCCGCCCACCTCATGCCGCAGGAACTGCACCGGGCGGCAAAGGGCGAGCAACTGGACGCACTCGAGGATCTCGGTCTGTTTGATTGCATCGAATGCGGATGCTGCGACGTGGTTTGTCCAAGCCACATACGGCTCACGGAAAGCTTCCGCGCGGGCAAGCAGGGGTTTGTGCAGTCCATGGACCTGCAAGCCCGTGTGCGCTGGTTCCGGGCCCGTGAGCAGCTACGGCACGAGCGGGTCGAGCACTGGGAAGCAGCGCATGACGAAGGTCCCGGAAAAGAGCGACCGCCGGGACAATGCGCCGATGCCGTGGCGGAAGTTATCGATCGGATGAGACGGCTTCCAGAGGAGGCAAGCGAATCCTGATGAGAGTCGGCGCCGAGATTTGCGGGGCCGACTACGGCTACTCAAGAATCTACTGAACATACAATACGCACAAAAATATAGAGAGAGGACGGCTATGCACAACATCCGTGACATTCTCCAGGAGAAAGGCACGACCATCTGGTCTGCCGCTCCGGGCGACTCAGTGCTCGACGCCATACGCCGCATGGCGGAGTACGGTGTGGGCGCCCTGCTGGTCATCAATGACGGCCAACTCGTCGGCTTTTTCTCCGAGCGGGACTACACGCGCAAGGTCATCCTCGAGGGGCTCGCTTCGCGGGACACGCCGGTGGAAAAAGTGATGAGCACCCCCGTGATCTCCATATCCCCGGACGCCACGGTCCAGCAAGGCTTGTCGATGATGACCGAGAAACACATCCGTCACTTGCCGGTGACCGACGCTTCCGGCGTGATCGGCGTGGTTTCGATCAGGGACCTGGTCAAGGCTGTCATCGAAGATCAGCAGGCGCTGATCGAGCAACTGGAAAGCTTCATCATGGGCTGAGCCGCGCTTTCAGCGTATTCCCGGTTCGCAATGCGCGGTTGGCATGAAGCCATTGCAGCCGTTTGGATGACTATCCGCCCTCTTCGAGCTGATCGAGCCTCTCGGAGTATTTCTCGTACAGCGTCGTGTGCCGGCTCGAGAGGTCGATTTCCCTGCCCTGCACGAAGGCCCGCTCGACCTGCGTTCGGATGTCCAGCGGATTGCCGTCGGTGACGATGAATGTCGCGTCCTTGCCTGCTTCCAACGAGCCAAGCCGGTCGTCGACTCCCAGAATCTGCGCCGGATAGAGCGTCACTGCCTTCACCGCCTCCTCGGCATCGAGCCCGTATGCGACGGCCATCGCTGCCTCGTTCGGCAGGTCGCGTACGTGTCCCGCGGCGAACGTCCCGCCCGGAGTTGCGATGCTGAATGTGACGCCCGCTTCGGCAAGCTTCGCGGGGTTGGCGTAGGGCGTGTCGTAGTCTTCCCACCGCCGCAGTGGGAGCCTGAGGACGTTGCTCACGATGATCGGTATGTCGCGCTCGGCCAGTTGGTCGGCCACGCGCCAGGCATCGGCGCCGCCCACGAGTATCAGATTCAGGCCGTATTCCTCGGCGAGGTGCATTGCATGTCGAATCTGGGGCAGATCCTGAGCGTGCGCGAAGACAGGCAGCGAACCCTCGAATACCGGAATCATTGCCTCCCAGCGCAGGTCCAGGTCCACCGGCTCGCCCGACTCACGTGCCGTGCGGTACGAGGACGCGGCTTCCAGGCTATCTTCCAGCATCCCGACACGATCCTCGCGCGCCTCTCTGAGCTGTTCCTCCCGTTCCGCGTCCACGTCGCCGGGGATGGTGATGACGGGCCACTGGATGTGCATCCCGACCGGCGCCTTCAGGGTCATGTCTTCCCAGGTCCAGCCGTCGAGCTGGATCACCGCCGATGTGCCGCGGATCAACCCGCCGCTCGGGACCGTAAGCGCCGCCAGAACACCGTTCGCGCGCGCTACAGGAATGAGTTCGCTGTCCGGATTGACCGCGACCTCCGTGCGGACATTCGGATTGACGAGGCCGGGCTCAGCCACATCGATCGTCGCCCGCACCGCGCTGATCTCCACCAGGCCGAGGGCCGTGTGGGCTGCGATGAGGCCCGGATACACGTGCCGCCCCCCGAGATCGATCACCCGGGCGTTCGGCTCCACGATCTCACTCGCACCGACCGCGGTGATACGGCCCTCGCTGAACAGCATGTGGCCGTCGGCGAAGGTCGCGCCGCCTACCGTGTGAATCACCGCATTGGTGACAAGAATCGGTTCGGTCTGCGGCGGTGGTGGAACGTTCGGATTTGCCTTGGCCGCGCCGGACGCAATGAGCAACACCATGCACAGGACTCGCATGGGCAAGACTTGCATGGAGGTACTTTCATCCCTCAGCGTCAGCGCACCATTCGCCGAGGCGGATGCTCCTGTTGGTGCGACTCTCATGGATGTGACTTTCATGGGTGCGCCTCCTCCATGCATCCGTAGACGTCGAGACAGGTGGAGTAAAGGTCCGTTGGCGGGCCGCCGCGGCCTTCGCCGCCTCCACCCGGTCCGTCTCCGCCATTCAGTTGTTCGGCGAGCACCTTCTGAATCAGCCGTGCGCGCTCGGCGGCAATCTGCTGTCTCATCTCGGCGTCGAGTTCGACATCGAAGTACTTGCGGCCCTCGATCCAGGTCTGTTCCGTGCGGCTGAAGCTCGACAGGGGATGACCGTTCCAGATCACGAAATCCGCATCCTTGCCAGGCTCCAGCGAACCCACCCGATCGTCAATACGGAGCTGCCTCGCCGGGTTGATCGTGACGAAGGCCAGTGCATCCTCCTCGCTCAAGCCACCGTATTTCACGGCCTTTGCGGCTTCCGTGTTGAGCCGGCGCGCCAGTTCGTTGCTGTCGGAGTTGAACGACGTCACGACACCGGCACGGTGCATCAGCGCGCCGTTATACGGAATGGCGTCGTAGACCTCGAACTTGTAGGCCCACCAGTCACTGAACGTGGATCCCCCCGCACCCAGTTCGGCGATCTCCTCGGCGACCTTGTATCCCTCCAGCACGTGCTGAAAGGCTGCGACGTCCAGATCGAATTCCTGGGCGAGCCGCACAAAGGCCAGAATCTCGTCCTGACGGTAGGAGTGTATGTGTATGAGCCGGTCTCCGTTCAGAATCTCAAGCGCAGCGTCGAGCCGAAGATTGCGCCGCACCGGCGGGTCCTGCCGGCCGGCCTGCGCAAGCTCCCGGCCATAGCGTTCAGCCGCCAGAAACGTATCCCGGATGATCTGATCGACACCCATTCGGGACTGGGGGTAACGCTCCGTGAACTGTTCGCCCCAGTTGGACTGCTTTACATTTTCGCCGAGCGCGAACTTGACCGCAGGGGGTGCACCATCGAGCCGCAGGCCGTCCGCGTTCTCGCCCCAGCGCAGCTTGATGACCTGCGCCTGCCCACCCATGGGATTGGCAGAACCGTGCAGCAGCAGCGCGCTGGTCAATCCGCCGGCAAGTTCCCGATAGATGGCGATGTCGGTGGGATTCAGAACGTCGGCGATGCGAACTTCCACGGACACCGCACTGCCCGACTCGTTCACGCCCCGGCTGATTGCCGTATGGGAGTGGGAGTCGATGAGCCCGGCAGTGACATGCTTGCCGGCGGCGTCAATCACAAATGCATCCCGCGGCGCCTCAAGGTCGCGGCCCACGGCTTCGATGCGGTCGCCGCGCACGAGCAGATCGGCGTCATCGATACGGCCCTCCGGGCCGCTGGTCCAGATGGTCGCTCCCCGGATCAGGAGCGTGTCGGCCTGGGCAGGGAGTTCTCCGGTGCCGTAAGCGCCGGCCGGATATTGGTTCCATACCAGAGGTGGTACATCGGGCTCGTCTGGTGCGCCGGGTCCTTCTGGCTCGAGCTCGTCTGAAGTATCGGGCCCGTCGGGCTCGCCCTCCTCCGTTTCGTCCCCAGTCTCTGCTTCATCCCCATCGCCGTCTTCACGATCTTCGTCTTCCGCGGCCTCCGGCAAGTCCCCGATTCTCTCCGCTCTCCAGGTGAAGGTATCGCCGGACGGAAGCACGGCTATCCCCTCCGCCGTGCCCGCGTTGTGATAGGCCGAGAGCCGAGCCAATCCCTCAGCCCCGCCGAACACTTCCGAGGATGGAAAGAGGATTAACCGGTCGCCCTCTGCGCGGCCGCGGTATTCTTCCTCGCCCACGGTGAGCGTCAACCGCCCGGGATCCCCCCACAACTCCCAGTCGCCTGAGCCGTCCGGCCAGGTGACGCGCCACAGACCTTCCGGATCGAAACGATCAAAGGCCTCCAGTTCATAGGGCATGCCGTCAACCACAACCAATTCGATTTCGGCCTCGGAATCCGCGGCGAATAGATTGCCGTCGGCGATCACCAGGTTAGCGATCTTTCCGGTCTCGATCGTGCCCAGCCTCTCTGCCGCGTCAACAAGCTCTGCGGGAACCGTCGTCAGCGCCGCAAGCGCCGCTTCTTCATCCAGTCCGCGCTCTACGGCTGTACGCAGATTCGTCCAGAACTCGTCGCCGGGGTTGTCGAGACCATCGGTGCTGAAGGCGAACTGCACGCCCGCTTCATCGAGAAATGCGGCGTTCGACGGGGCGAGTTCCCAGTGTTGGAGTTGCTCCAGTGAAACCCCCAGGGCGCGCCCCGGCGTGTCCACGCGCGGCGCTTCGGCAAAGTCCAACGGGATGATGAGCCCGGCACCGGAATCCGCAAGCAGTTCACGCATCCGGTACTCGTAGCCGTTCCCCACGAGGACGATTTCCAGGCCGAACTCATCCCGAATGTTGAACGCGCGCTGATAGTCGAGTTCGTCATCGGTGTGATAGAAAAGCGGCTGTTCGGCGTTGGCGACGGGCACCAGCGCTTCAAGCGAGAGATTGGCAGCCGGACGTTCCAGGGACGGCTCGTCCTCGTAGTAAGCCAGTGCGGCGTCGTACCACTGTGTGTCGTAGAGCGCCTGTCGCAGCAGTGCAAGCACCCCCATCATGGAAGATGGATAGTCCGATTCAACCGAAGGGCCATTCCCGTGCCCTCCGCCGGACTGGGCGCCTGCATGCTGCGCAACCTGGGGCGAAATGATGATTTCCCTCGGCTCTGTGGAATCGGCCAGGCTCAACAGCGCACTCTGGCCGCGCAGAACCCCGCGGCGCGGCACGGAGAGTGCCATCGTAAATCCGATCTCCCGCAGTTCTTCCGTGGCACCGTTGCCCAATGCAAGTGCCGCGGCCACATCGTTTTCGGGCCGTACGTGTGCGTTCCAGTAACGCGGGCCGTCATCGGTCGACTGCCCCGATCCCGCTGCCTGAGCTGCTCCGCCGCGCGCACCCTGCATGCCCGAGGGCGACGTCATCCCCTCGGGGAGCCCGACCTCGGTCATGGCGTCGATGAACCCCGCGTAGATGGTCCGCCCCTCCAACGCCCACTCGCGGGCGTCCGGGGGAACCTCGATCCCCTCGCCCACCGCCTCGATGATTCCGTCGCGGATGATGACGGTGCCATTCTCGAGCGATGCGCCGGGCTCGACGACGACGGTTGCGCCCGTAAAGGCGTGCACCCTGGGGGTGTTTTCGTGCAGCCCGACAGTAGGGGTGGTTTGCTGCTGCGCGGAAATGGAGCCTGTCAGGAGAAACCCGGCAAAGATAACGATTGTCTGGCTCCGATGCTTTGTGTTCATTAGGGGGACCTCACGTTACGGCTGACTTGGCGAGTGTCTCGCGGGGCGCCAATGTCGGTTCTTCACGCGATGCGCGTTTTCCGGAGTCTACTTCAGAATTGGCGCGACGGTGTAGACGCGGCCAATACCGAAATTTCTCTGCAAACCATGCAGAAACGAGGTGAACTTGACCTATCGGGGCCGTGCTATGCTCTTGGGATTAACTGAACGGACTTGACCGTTATTGGCCTTCATTTCACGCTGCAACTAGCCATTCTGGCGACTCTCGGCGACATCTATTGACAGCTTTCGGATTTACGCGGGCGCATGGCGCGAGTGGGAACGCAAATGCAGTATACGCTTCCGGCGAATTCCGATCGCGCCATGGAATAGGGCTCAAAGAGCAACTTATCGAACTCAGCGAGACTCCAGGATCGCGGCGTGAGTGCGCGACAGTCCGTCAACACGTGACGACCACATCGATTCGCTCCGAATCGCGCTAAACTACCGGCGCGCCAAGGGCGATTGCGCAACCGGCACATGGTTTTGTCGTCGTCCAAGACATTACTGGCATAGATGGAAGTGCCGTTCCGGCACGCGGACGAAGACTGAAACATGGGGCGTTTGGAGCTACAGGAATTCAGGCTACGGGATTTTCGTTGTTTTGCGGAGGCGCAAACGGCGAGGCTTGCCCCGCTCACCTTCCTCGTCGGCGAAAACAGCACCGGCAAGACATCGTTCCTCGCCGCCGTGCGGGCCGCGTCGCGCCTCGCATACGGTTCGGGAGACGCCGGCTTTAACGATCCACCGTATAGGCTTGGTGCCTATTCGGAGATCGCGCACGCCTCCCGCATGCGGCAGCCCAGCGCATCGTCGTTCGCGCTCGGATTCACGAGCCTGAGCGGCGGCGGCCCCATCGACATCGAAATGACGTTCGGGCCATCCTATTCCGTCTCCCATCCCGTGCGAACGCGCTGGAACTGCGGGGACGCCTGGGTTCAACAATCCATGCTGAACGGCGAAATCGCCGAAGTCACATTCGGCGTCGGAACTCGGGATTGGCGCGTCGGCGACCCCACCAACACCGAAGGCCGGCGGCTATTCGCTCCCGCCATATGCAATGCCATCGAACGCGAGCTGAATGGCGAACGCCTCGCAGCGTTCCGTCCGCTGATCGCCTACTTCGACTCGAACCGGAGCATGGCAGACCCCTACGCCAGCGCGCCAATTCGAGCAAACCCTGAGCGAACATACGATCCCAAGGGAATTGTGTCCGACCCCAAAGGCGCCAACGCACCGGATGTCCTCGCCAATTTGACGAAGGAAAATGGTTCGGAACTCCGGCAGCGTATCGAGGCATTCGGTCAGCGATCAGGGTTGTTCGACGATATAGAAGTGGCGCGCCTGGGCAAGTGGGACGGCGCACCGTTTCAGGTGCTGGTACGGAAGTACGACCTCAAGGGCAGGAAAGGCCCCAAGCGCAATATTATCGATGTGGGATTCGGCGTAAGCCAAGTGCTGCCCGTGCTGATCGAGCTTTTCCAGCCTCAAGCGCCCGAACTTTTTCTCTTCCAACAGCCGGAAGTTCACCTTCACCCGAGCGCCCAGGCAGCCCTCGGCACGTTGTTCTGCGAAGTCGCTGCTGCGGGCAAACAGATTCTCGTTGAAACGCACAGCGACTACCTACTCGACCGCGTGCGCATGGAAATACGCGATGGCGGCGCGAGCCTGACGGCCGCGGACGTTTCCGTCCTCTTTTTTCAGCGCCACGGTATGGGCGTCCGCATCCACTCCCTGCGCTTCGACGAGAATGGAAACGTACTCGACGCGCCGGCAGGCTACCGGCAGTTTTTCATGGAAGAAACGCAAAGATCGGTGGGATTGTGATGTGCGCCATCGTCGATACCAATGTCGCCTACGAAGTTTTCGACCCAAACCCTGAACGGCCCGAAGCAGGTAGACAATTCTTCAATTGGCTGACGAGTCCGCACGGCCAGTTGGTTGTCGGGGGCGACTTGCTTCACGAACTCCGCGGCAATAGCGCTTTCCTCACCTGGTTTCGGACCGCAATCAACAGTGCACGTGTGCGGCAAGTCGCGAACGATGCCCTCGCGCCACATCTGGACGAACTCGCAAGCAAAAACTGCAAGTCCAACGACAGGCACGTGCTCGCCCTTGCCGCCGCAAGCGGCGCGAGGCTGCTATATACGAATGATCGCGCCTTGATGGACGACTTTCGCGACGGCGCGATACTCTCAAGCCCGGGGAAGGTCTACACGACCGGAAGGTCGAAATCAGTCACGTCCACCCACCGACGCCCGCTGGCGCGGCGCGATCTTTGCCGGTCTTCAACCAGCTGACAAATCGGAGACCACGCGTCTTACCGATCAATTGGCGTGGCTCTTAAGCCCAGCCAGGAACTTTTCTACCCCATCCTCGCTCCGGAAGTACCCTTGAAACCCGGTAGCCGATTTCCTCTCCTCTGCGGAACTACCGGCCCAGGTTCTTACATCTTGGTGCTCCTCCGTGTTTTCTGGCAACCAGCCCCGCAGTTCGTCGATTTCTACCCCCATGTGTTTCTGGAAACGGGTAGCGTGAACGGTAAACTCTACGCCGTCGGACGCGTCGTCGGCAATCGCCTTGACCAGAATCAGAGTTCGCTCGCGGCCGCCTCCCAACCGCCGGACATACGCAACGGTATCGCGGTATCCCCGAGCGAAAAAAATGCCGCGGACCCCCTTGCGTAATCGGCCGTACAACTCGCCGATGCCCTGCTCATCCGCCAATTCCTGAAGCGCGTTCACCCCAAGGTACGCTGGACGGCTGGACTTGGAACGGGCTTTCGCTTGGACAGTTTCGGGCTCGATCAAGTGGACTTGGGCGAGAAACATCCGACCGTTCGTATCTTGAAAGTGCTGAACCGTTGCGACGTTGATGGGCACTCCCAAAGCGGCCAAATACCGGACTATCCGCTCGGTGCCCCCATCAATGGACTCGGCCACGATCAGCGAACGGTGCCCCAAGTTGAGGTCGTCGGGTAACTCCGCCTCAAATCGCTCCGCAAATGCCAAGTCCAAAGAGACTTCCGGATCCTTTCGTTTCAGATAGTCGTTGGCCAGTTTCAGTACATCATCAAAGACCAGACCCTTGACCCAGGATGCGTACTCCAGAGTTTGCGCGGCGACATCCCGAGGAGTTCGGCCCTTCTTCAGCTCTATGACCACCAAGTTGCCGTCCCCGTCAAGGCACAGCAGATCAATTGCACCTCCAAAACTGGTATATACTTGCCTGCCAATCACCAGAAGGTCGGGATCGAGTACGGATATATCGCTCTCCAGCCAATCCTCGATCCATTCCTCCAAACCGATTTTCCCAGCCGCAATCTCCACCAGTTTGCGGTTCGGCGTTATCTCCCATAGGCGCACTTTCTGCATCGCTGACTCTCCTGAAACTCCGGCTGCTCAACCGATCTCCATGCCCAACAGCTACGTGCTATTCAAGACTCGCGAACTGCACGGCGCAGAGTGTATCTTCCAAGCGGACGAACCGCGCATCTTGCAGGTTGCCATGAGGCTGAATGCAACCCTTGGGAGATGTAACTCGCTCGACGGACGAGCTTGCCGCTCCATTGATCGGAAGGAAGCGGGGGCTGAGGATATTTGAGACGCGCGATAGCCCGGAAAATTAATTCAGGATCGCAGGATTTGAGGGTAGTGCCGCATAGTGTCGTGAGTCCTGCAACACCTGTAAGACCGTGTCCATAGAAAGCCAAGCTCAGATATGCTTTGGAAATTTCGGTCTTTCTACGTCGCCGAGAGACAGCGACGGCGAGTGCTTGTTCCCTGATTTTCCGACAGATCGTTCGTTCGTAGCGGTTAGTCGCAACGCGAACAAACTGCTGCTCAATCGTGCTGGCTCCTTGAATTCCGTTTCCGGTGACAAGAGAAAGGGCCGCTCGGATCATGCCTATGGGGTCAACTCCGAAGTGAATCGCGTTGCGACGATCCTCGGCCACGACGAGCGCTTGGATAAATTCCTTGGGAATAGGACACTGGATTGCTCTGCAATCCGCTTTTCGAAGGCAAACGGCAATGTCTGATCGTATGCCCCATAGGTCAATTGCTTCGGCAATACGGGAGAAAATGACAAACGGAACGGACAGTACCGTTGAAAATATCACTAATATGGTTCTCGTTGCCAAGTCACTATACCCTCCGAATCGGCTGCCATCGTGATGAACGTGCCTACTAGGCGATCATCGCGGTGAACGACCAGATCATGGAAATGTGTCGATTCACGTCCGTGCCCGTCCTCAATGACATGCAGAGACACCCGGTCGATTGAGAATACGTTTTTTTCGATGTGGCCGTCGATCACGGATCTAGTCCTGTCTTTTCCGACGAAATTGCGCTCGCCGGTAGAAGAGTTCTCGTAGACTTTCTCAGCCGTGCCCTTGACCTTATGGCCTTCGCGCCAGAATACGGCGACATATCGCAAGATCATGCCATTGAAGGGCTTGTAACTTGTCTTTTGGAAGGACATTTCCAAATACCAGCGCCCGGAGACATCGGGCGGCGGAAAGAGCTTTTCTCGAGCCAGAAAAAAAAGAACCGCCAAGATCAGGCCGCCAACGATGGTTGCTGCTGTGCTCCAAAGAAATGGCACAAGGTGCTGGATGGTCATTTGTTCTCAATTGGGTTGAGTGTCTTGTTATCGGTTCCGTACCGTCGTCACAACTGTACCGGGGGCACGGATGAGAACGCAGAAATAGTTTGCTTTTTTCCTCCACCTCATCCTCTTCTCCGTCGGCGAATAGCCAAGGTTGTGAACATCAGGAATATCAAAGCGCAAGTTTTCACAGCCACCGTTCTACCCACCCAACACAGCATTCAACCTCTGCTGCCACTCATCCTGGTCGACGACCTTGAAACGCATCACCCTGTCGCGCATGGCGGGGACGAACTCAGCCCAGTCCTTCTTGCGGGCGTGCTCGGTGCAAAGGTCGAACACAGAACGCTTGTACTCCGTGTCCGTTGCTTGCTTCAGGTGCATCCCCTTGGTCTCCAGGACATAAACCTGATGGAAGGCGTCGTCAGCGTGCGGCTCGTCCGAGCGCAGCGTCACAACAAAATCCGCGTAAATTCGGCCCCGCTTCCAACCCTGCACGTAGTAGTCCTTGCGTGCGCGGTTGCGATACCAGAAGAACAGGCGCTCCTGACGGTCAAGATAGGTGGCCACCTTGTTCTCCAGGCCGTTCAGGTCGTCTTCGGCGGTCCAGTCGAACAGACTATGCTGAAACGCACCACCGTCTTCCCGATTCGCCTGCTTCGCAGGGGGCGATTCGATGACTTCGGGCAGGCGATTGAAGTCCAATTCGTCCGTCACCACCATGAACCGCATCGCGCCGGCGTCGAGCAAATCAGCAAATACCTGCTCGGACAGCCGATTACGCTCGGCTTCCAAACGCTTGCGCATCTCCTCCAGGACGAACACGTAGTTATCCACAACCTGCTGTCGGCTATGTGTCGCGAGCAGTTTCCCAAACACGCGACGAGCCAGATCGTGGCCTCGCCAGGGGTTCGGCATTACGTCGAGGAGGTGGCTGGCCGCGAAGTAGTAGTCCACTTCCCCTGCCGTTCCGGATGGCCGTTCGTCCACGTCCAATTTGTCGAACACCGGCTCATGGTCGAGTCCGGCCCGCAGTTCCACTTCGCCGCGCTCCCCCGGTCCCAGAGGCAAATCGTATAGGGGCGTCACGTCAACCTCGTCCCACGGCACCCTTGAGAGGATGTCCGCTTCGTAGTAAACGAGGCGCCACCGACCGTCGTCCTGGATCATGAAGGCTGGCAGCACCAAGCCGCGCGCGGCTTCTTGAAGGCGTGGCCGTTGTCGATGCCGAATCAGGTCGCCGGGCTGCGCCGGAGTGTCGGAATCCAATTCGATGCGTCCCTCCAGGCCCTGCAATCCCTCCATCCCGAATCCCTTGCGCACCTCCCGCAGGAGATCGCCGCCGCGGCGCTGGAAGCAGAACACGTAGCTCTCGTCCAATGACCGGACATGGGTCTTCTGCGCGGAAGGCTGACGCAGGATGCGTCCTACCAACTGCGTCAACGCGCTTCGGGAACTGGGATTGGCGAGTATCGTGAGCACGTACGCGAAGGCGCAGTCCCAGCCTTCCTGCAACGCCTGTTTGGTAATGATGTAGCGGATTTGGCAGTCGCGGGACATGAGGCCGCCGACCTCGTCAACGTCCTTCAGTTCATCGCGTTGGCTTGTCTTGACCGCGATGTATTCGGGGTGGATGCCCGGATGCCGCAGGAGGTATTCGCGCACGTCGTCCGCGTGAATCAGGCCCGAGCGCCGCTGGTCGCGCCCCGTGCGCTCGACCTGAATCACGCAAATCGGGCGGATGTGATTACCGCTCTCCGCTTCGTACTCCCGCGCATCCTCTTCAAGCCGGTTCCGGTGCTCGATCGAGGCGAGCAGCGTGTGCTTCCAATCGACGCTGACGCTGTTGCGGATGTGAAGATCGAGCTTGATCATTTCCTCGGCCAAAAGCTCGTGTCCGGAGACGTCCACGAGCACGTTGGCGTGCTTTGGCGGTGTCGCCGATAATTCGACGATCATGCAAGGGTTGAAGCCCTCCAGCGTGGCCTTGGCGTTGACGCTGTACGCCTTGTGGCCCTCGTCCAGCACGATGAATGGTTTGAGCAGGCGCAGCGTATTGCCTAACGATGTCTTGATCTGACGCTCCCAAAGACCGGCGCCCGCTTCGAACGTATCGAGATTCGGCACTTCCCCCAACAGTTTGCGTTGCGCGGCAATGTCGTCGTCGGGCGGGAAGAATCGCTCGAACCCTCCGCTGTCACGGAACATCCGCAGCGTTTCCTTGGTTTCGCGATTGGCGGACGGCAGCATTAGCAAGAGCACGCACAGGTTCTCGCGCACGTCCGCCGGGCTGAATCCGCTGGTCTTCTCCAATACCAAAGTGCGACCGGCGGAGGCAAGGTCGAGTTGCTGGCGGTAGAAGTGGTCGCGGTTTTTCAACGCCCGCAAAGTCTGGTTGTAGATTTGCGTGGTGGGGACGATCCACAGCACGAGGCCCGTCTGCCGCCGCCGGTAGTGGATGTTCGCGAGGTCGATGACCTTGACGGCCAGCAGCGTCTTGCCTCCTCCGGTGGGAATCTTCAGGCAGAACACCGGGAGCGGTTCGCCGAGGCCATTCCGGCGCGGCATGTAGGTGCGGCCTGCTACGGTCTTCGTCCAAGCCCGCTGTACCCAGTCGTAGTCCGGGTCCACTTCCAGCAGGGGCGCGGCCTTCCCGCGCCATTCGTCCAAGTGTTCGAGATAGTCCTGAACGGTCGCCAGCGTCCGTCTCTGGTACTCCTTCAGAATCATCTTTCCAGCGTTTCCACGGCTTCGTAAATCTCGAACGGCAACTGCCGGAAAGTGATGCGGTAGCGGTGCAGGAACTCCTGGTCCATGTACTTCGTCGGCGCGAACACCAACCTAGCGCGGTCGCTCTTCGGCAATCGCGTGGCGACGGCGCTGGTCAGGGCCATGTCCTTGAGCTTGGCGATGTCGTCGGCGTAGATCAGGAACACATCGTAGAGCCGGCTGGCGCCAATGAACCAGTTGTCGCGATCGATTTTCGCAGGATCGAGCTCCTCGCCCGTGGCCGTGAAGAATATGTAGCTCGCGAGCTTCTCGTACAGCGGCAGATTAGAGCCGTCGAGAATGGACTGCCGGCGCATGGGCTGGCCGAGATCGAAGTAGCTGAACGTTCCCCCGATACCGGCCTTGAGAACGGGGTCCCTGGCCGTGTGAACGCCCTTGATGACCCGACGCACGCGCTCGGCGGTGATGCTGTCGGCGTAGTCTTCGCACTCGATAAGCACAAAGCGGCGATTGCCGCCGTCTTCCTTGTTGAGCGCGAGGACGGCGTGGGCGGTGGTGCCGGAGCCAGCGAAGGAATCGAGGACGATGGAATCCTTGTCGGTAGCGACTTCAAGGATGCGCTTGATCAACCTTGTCGGCTTGACAGTGTTGAAAACATCTTCAGACCGTTGAAAGTTCAATACCGAGACCAGCTCTTTCTTGGCCTCTTGCGTATGCCCAACGCTGGTATGGAGCCACAGCGTTTGCGGCACGACGCCCTCCCGTACTTCGGACAAATAACGCTTCAACCGAGCATCGCATTGCCTTTTGGCCCCCACCAGATGCGGCCCTGTTGGTCCAACTTCTTGAATTTCTCTGGGGAGACACGGAAGTAGTTGCCGACCGAAGGCGTGAATTTCTTGCCAGATGGACTTTCGACCCTGTAGCTTCCCTGACTGTAGTAATTCCGTGCAGTCAGGTCGCTTGAAGACCACGGGCCGCGGGGATCGCTATCGGGATTCTTGTAACGACTGATGGCTTGTTCGCTGCGTTTCAGCAGGTTTGGCGCCCAACTCTCGATGCGCCGCGCGTAGACCAGCACATGGTCATGATCTTCAGAGAAATGCTTCGCGGAGTTTTTCGGTGCGAAAACCTTTTGCCAGACGACGTTCGCGATAAAATTTTCTTCCCCGAATACCTCGTCCATCAAGAACCGAAGCCGATGCACCTCGTTGTCGTCGATCATGATGAAGATCGCGCCGTCGTCGGCGAGCAGTTCCCGCAGCAGTTTCAGCCGTGGCATCATCATGCAGCACCACTTGTCGTGCCGCGTGAGGTCCTCCCGGTCCACGACCTTGCCGAACCAGTCCTTCATCATCGGCGAGTTCACACGGTCGTTATAGGCCCAGCCCTCGTTGCCGGTGTTGTAGGGCGGGTCGATAGCGATGCACTTCACTTTGCCGTGGTAGGTGGGCATCAGCGCCTTGAGCGCGGCCAGATTGTCGCCGTGGACGATCAGGTTGTCATGAAGGCTCGCGGTCCCGGAGAATCCCTTCGATTTTACGGGCACGAGCTCATGGTAAGGCACCGCCAGATGGTGGTTCTCGACGAAGACCTTGCCTTTGAAATTGAGCGTGGGCACGTCCGGCTCACCACAGGGAGGTGATGCCATTAGACAAGCAGGCCACGCGTGACGTCAAGGCCCGAATCCAGTCGGTCTCACCTGGATTGGCCGGTCACGGCAGAGCCGCGTTCGCCGTATTTCGCGACCAAGACCTGTCAGGTCTTTCGCTCCATGGCGGAGCCTGCCAGCCCCTGGCCTGCCAGTGCCTTGGCTCGCCCGATGGCTGAACCCACAAGCCCGCCGATTCCGCCGGGAGCCGGCGAAGGTTGGTGCGGGAGCAGTTCCGCCAACGAAGCCTCACCGGGATTGTTGACGAACTGCCACAGATCGTCGGGCAGCCATCCGTCGGTCGCCTTGCTATCGATCTGCGAGACGACGAACCACGCTCCGTTCAATTTAAGGCGGAGTATGGCGCTCAGTTCCCGAGTATCGAGATTGGATACCAGAATCGCCGAATGGGGAAACGCCGCAACCCAGTTCTTGATGGCCTCAGTCGCATTGAGCATGGCGTGTACTCGCGTCTGCGAACAGGTTGCGCTGTACGTAAAGAGATAGGGTTTCATCAGGCACGTTCCTCATCCGCGTCAGAAGAGCCTGTCGGTTGCTCGACGGTCACTTCGGAGCCCGGCAAATTTGCCGCGGGATCAGCTAATGGCAGTTCCTCGGCAGACAAAGAACGAGGAAATTCCCTGGTTGCGATCATCAAGCGCATTGACTGGTATCGGTACTCCTCGGACTGTAGCCGGTCGGGGTCGGTTCTTGCAAACCGCGAATAATGGCGATGGTAGTCAACCACGATCCAAAGTGCCGTAATAACCAAAACCATAGAGATGACCGGAATATTGCCGACTACAGCTACAGACCGAAATGGCCAGGCGCAGAGCAAGAGGACCGGACTCAGAGCAAGTGGCGGGACCAGTGGACCCATTGCAGTACCCCGCTTGACGAGCAAGCCACCGATTTCCTGCAAACCACCCAATACATTGCGAAACGACACTTGCCCGATTCCATTTCCCGCGATGACCCCAAATCGACTCACGAGGGCACGGGCACGTTCGGCTCGCCCCGGTGAGACGATACTATTAGGCAAGCCGGCCCAGCGAGGAGGCAATGCGCAAATCCAGCCGATTATGCTTGAATTGGCATTTTGTGATGGAGGCTAGGCCCGGAATTGAACCGGGGTCCGCGGCTTTGCAGGCCGCTGCATAACCACTCTGCCACCTAGCCTTGGGGCAAGGATAGCCTGTCACGGGTCTGGGTAAAAGCGCAGAATGATTCCGTGGTAGCCTTGGAGGCGACGATGCCCAATTCGGCCATTTTCCGATCAAGCCTACGAACCGCTCGCTGTGCCAGGGCCGCTACGCACAGGCCGGCCTACCAAGTCTGCTCATTTGGTAGCCATACCGGCCGGTGCGCTGGATGGCGTACGGTAGGACACTGGCGTCAACAGCAGTGATCACCTTCCGCGAATTTTCTCGATGTAATCGTCCGTGCTGCCCTCGCGACTCAATATTGCGTAGACGCGTTCGACAGGGTGTTGAGCCGCCTTTCGTTTTCGGATAAGAAGACCGTTCCGAGTCGGGGTGATTTCGACCTCCACGTTGGGGTTCATGCCAAATTGATCCCGCAGATTCTTGGGAATTGTGATCTGGCCTCGTTCGGAAAAACGCATGTTCATCTCGATTGTGAAGGGCGCTGGCAACGGCTGCATCGAGTCGGTCGAATACAGAGGGAATCTTGCCGCGAACTCTTAGGACGTCCAGTACCCCGTAAGCTGATACCCGATCAGCATGAACCCGGCCACCATCAGCAGGACGTTGGCCGCGTAGGCGTGGCGCATGAAACTGTCTGTCGCGCGCCATGCATTAAAGACGAGCAGCATCACGCTCAGGGCCACCAACTGGCCGAGTTCGACGCCCACGTTGAAGGACAGCATGTTGGTGATGAGCCCGTCCGGGGAGATCGCCAGGTCCTGGAGTTTCGTGGACAGGCCGAAGCCGTGGAAGAACCCGAAGATGAGCACGGCGGCCTTCATGTTGGGCTGAAAGCCGAAATGGCGGAATCCGTCCAGGTTTTCGAACGCCTTGTAGACCACGGAAAAACCGATCACGGCGTCGATGAGAAAGGGGTTGGCGTGGACGCCGCCGAGCACGCCCAACAGCAGGGTTGCGCTGTGCCCCACCGCGAACAGCGTCACGTAGGTGACCACGTCGCGCAACCGGTACAGGAAGAAGATCACGCCTGCGAGGAACGCCAGGTGGTCGTAGCCGGTCACCATGTGCTTGGCGCCGAGGTAGATGTAGGGACCGATCTGGGACCCGACGTTGTTCAGCAGGAATGCCTGATCCTCGCCGGTGATGCCGTGCGCAAACGCGGCGGAAGTGGCTGTGCCTCCCAGCAGCAACGCGAGCAGATAGCGTCCGATATTCATGGTGGAGGATTGTACTCGATCGCGTCTCATATTGACCGATGCCTCTGCTAACCGTGACAATCGAACCATGAAAGACTCCACCCTGTGTTCAATCTGGCTTGCGGCCGCTCTCGGCGTGTCCGCTGTTACAAGCTCGGCGCAAACCATCTTGAGGGCTTCCCACCAGTGGCCGGGAGGCACCGGCGACGTCCGCGACGAGATGGTGCAGACCATCGCCCGGGTGGTAGAGGAAGCCGATGTCGATCTGATCGTACGAGTCTACCCGGGCCAGTCCCTGTTCAAGGCCGGCGACCAGTGGTCCGCACTGGTGCGCGGGCGGTTGGACATCACTGCCCTGCCCCTGGACTACGCCAGCGGCCGCCATCCCCAGTTCAGCGCGACGCTCATGCCGGGCCTGGTCAAGAACCACGATCACGCCGCGCGCCTGAACGATTCCGAATTCATGGACGACATCAAGGCCGTCGTCGAAGACGCCGGCGCCATGGTCCTGGCCGACGCCTGGCTTGCGGGGGGCTTCGTCTCCAGCGAGCGCTGCATCCTCTGGCCGGACGACATCCAGGGTCAGGTGATCCGTGCGGCGGGACCCGCCTTCGAGCGCATGATGGTCCGGGCCGGCGCCTCCATCACGTCGATGCCCAGTTCGGAAATCTACACGGCCATGCAGACCGGCGTGCTGGATGCCGCCAGCACCAGTTCCGCCAGTTTCGTGACATTCAGAATCCAGGAACACACGACCTGCCTGACCGCGCCCGGCGAATACGGGCTGTGGTTCATGTACGAGCCGATTCTGATCAGCACGCGCACCTGGCAGGGCCTCGAGGCCGGGCAACAGGCCGCTCTGCTCGCCGCCGGGCAAGCCGCCGAGGACTATTTCTTCGAGCAGGCGCAACTTCTGGACGAGGAACTCGAACGGGTTTTCACCGAGGCGGGTGTGGAGATCGTGCACATGACGCGGGAACAGGTGGACGCGTGGCGGGCGATCGCGGAGGCGACGTCCTACGCCGTATTCGCGGAAGAAGTCGACGGCGGAGCCGAACTCATCGGCAAAGCGCTGGCCGTGGAGTGAGGCGCGCGCGGCTGAATCGACTAGCGGCCGGATCGTGTCAACGACACGCGTAACGCCTGTCGATCGACTCGTGGACTCGTTCGTTCGCGGGGTGACAGTGCTTTCGAAGGCCTGCGGCGCAGTCGCCGCGGTTTCCCTGGCGGCCGGGTGCCTCGTCGTCTGCCACATGGTGCTGGTTCGCTACGTCTTCGCGCAGCCGACCATCTGGCAGACGGAATTCGTCACCTTTGCGGTGGTTGCCGCAACCTTGCTGGGCAGCCCCTACGGTCTCCTGACCCGCGGCCACGTCACTGTGGACCTCGTGCCGCACTACCTGTCCGCCCGGCCCCGCCGGTATCTGGCATTGGCCGCGTCGATCCTTGCGTGGGCGGCGTGCGCGGTGCTTGCATGGACCGGCGGGCAATATTTCCACGAGGCGTGGGAATTCGGCTGGAGGACCGAGTCGGTCTGGGGGCCGCCGCTGTGGATACCCCTGCTGACACTGCCCGTGGGTCTGGGCATTCTCACGCTGCAGTACACGGCGGACATTCTCTGTCTTGTCACCGGCCGGCCCCGGCCGCGGGGCCGCGATGACGACGGGGAACCAGTCGCGTGAGCCCGCTGGCGATCGGCATCCTGATCGGCATCGTGTCGGTGGTGGTTCTGGCCAGCGGTATCCCGGTGGCGTTCGGTCTCGTGGTCGTCGCCGTGGTCTTCCTGGCGATGTTCGACGGCGTCGGCAGCCTGGTCATTGCCGGTGAGCTGTTCTTTTCCGGTCTGGCGGATTTCACACTCGTGTCGATCCCGATGTTCATTGCCATGGGGGCAGCCGTAGCCGCCTCCCCGGCCGGCGGTGATCTTTACGGCGCCCTGGACCGCTGGCTGTACCGAATTCCCGGCGGGCTGGCGATTTCCAATCTCGGCGCCTGCGCGCTGTTTGCCGCCCTCAGCGGCTCTTCTCCGGCAACGTGCGCCGCGATCGGCAAGATGGGTATTCCGGAAATGCGCAAGCGCGGTTATCCGGACGGCCTGGCCGCGGGCTCCATCGCCGCGGGCGGCACGCTGGGCATCCTGATACCGCCCAGCGTGACCATGATCGTCTACGGCATCGCGACCGGAACGTCCATCGGCCGCCTGTTCATCGCCGGCATCCTGCCGGGCCTCATGCTCACGGGGTTGTTCAGCGCCTGGTCCATGCTGCACGCCTGGCGGGACGGGTTCGGCCGGGTCCGGGAACGGCGCCGCTTGAATCTGTTGGAAAACCTGCGGCATGGCGCCAGGGTCCTGCCGTTCCTGCTCATCGTGGCCGGAATCCTGTTCGTGCTTTACGGCGGTGTCGCAACCCCGTCGGAAGCCGCGGGCGTTGGGGCGATGCTCTGCATCAGCATGGTCGCCGTCGTCTACAAGATATGGAACCCGGTGAAACTGTGGCGCATCATCAGCAGCAGCACGCGCGAAAGCGTCATGATCATGATGATCATCGCGGCGGCGGCGCTCTTCAGCTACATGCTGTCGAGCCTGTTCGTGACCCAGTCCATCGCCCAGTGGATCGCCGCGATGGAGGTCAACCGATGGCTTCTGCTCGCCATGATCAACGTCTTCCTGCTGGTTGCAGGGTTCTTCCTGCCGCCCGTGGCGGTGATCCTGATGACCGCACCGATCCTGATGCCCATCGTCCTGCAGGCCGGCTTCGACCCCTACTGGTTCGCGGTTGTGCTCACCATCAACATGGAGATCGGCCTGATCACACCGCCGGTGGGTCTCAATCTCTACGTCATCGACGGCATCGCGCCGGATGTGGGGCTGCCGAAAATCCTGCGCGGCGCCCTGCCCTACGTGCTGCTGATGGTTGTAGGGATCGTTTTGTTATGTGTGTTTCCGAGTATCGCCACATGGCTTCCCGACAGGTTGCTAGGCTAGCGTCAGTGCATTGGATGAGACACGTGGGCAGCCGAATGAGAGAACCGTTTAACGAGACAAAAAATGGATGAGAGCAAGTTAAGGGAAGCCATACGTGTTTTTCGGAATGAATACCCGAATTTCCGATCATTCGAGAATCCAGGACCGGAGTTGGCCAACGATGAGTTGGACTACAAGCGCGAATTATCGACTAAGTTCGGAGTTCTTGGCCAACGGCTATTGGACGGAAACTATGAATCAAATCCGACAACTTTCTTGGAAGAATTCAGAAAACTTCTCGACACAAAGTTGGAATCGTCAAATTATCCCCAGAATTTAGCTGGTTGGCATGATATAGGTCCTTTCTTCCAATTTGCAAATGATAACCCAAGCCCGGATTACTCAGTCCGACTAATCCGGGAATTGCTACAGTCAGCTGAAGATAACAATGCTCTTTCAGAAACGATAGATCAGTTTAGTAGTTGGCTCTCCAAGAGCAAGAGCGCGGGCCGAACCAGACTATGGCCTAGCTTCATCCTTTTTCTTTGGCGACCGGATCGTTATATATTCATTAAGCCGGATGCCTTTGACAAGGCGATGGATAAGTTGGGGATCGAAAAGTTGGGGCGAGGTACGATACTCACCGGCAAGTTGTTTCTTAGATCAATGAGAAATTTGAAACAGTTGAGAAAACAGCTTGATCAAAATGGATTCAATGTCAAGGACTTCGTTGACGTACACTCTTTTCTTTGGGTTATTCACAATAAAGATGTATCTAGACCTGACCAGTCAGAGAATGAAATACGTGAAAAAACCAATGAATTCACATATGGAACTCAAGCCCAAAATATTATCTTTTTCGGTCATCCGGGAACAGGCAAAACGTACACTCTTCGGAACGATTATTTCCCTCGCTATACTTCAGATCAAGTGATCGATCAAACAAGGCGTTATGAATTCATCACTTTTCATCAGTCTTACAGTTACGAAGAATTTGTCGAGGGCATACGACCCGAACTTGACCGGAATGGCGAATCTAGAGGTGAAGTATCCTATGCTTTGCATAAAGGTGTGTTCCTGAAAATTTGCGAACGTGCAAAGAACGACTCATCGAATCGATACGCCATCTTCATTGACGAGATTAACAGGGGTAATATTTCAAAGATATTCGGCGAACTTATCACGCTCATTGAAGAGGACAAGCGCGACGGTGCGTCTAACGCCATAGAAGTCAAGTTGCCCTACTCAGGAGACTCGTTTTCCGTGCCTAATAATCTGGATATCTACGGCACGATGAACACGGCCGACCGCTCGTTGGCTCACATCGATACTGCGCTTCGACGCCGCTTCACTTTCAAGGAACTAATGCCGAGATCCGACTTGCTCGGCGAAATTGAGCTGGACGAACAGGTGGTCAACCTCAAACGACTGCTGGATTCCATGAACGAGCGCATCGAAGCAATCTTCGACCGAGAGCATCAAATCGGACATGCTTATTTCATTCCCGAAAAAGATACGGAGCTGGATCTTCCCGAAGTCTTCCGGAACCGAATTATTCCATTGCTGACCGAGTATTTCTTCGACGATTGGTCGAAAGTCCGTGCGGTCCTAGGTGATGATCGATGCTCTGACAAACGAGAGTTGCAGTTCATTTCTGCGCATGAAGTGCAGGACGGCGTTGTTCTCCCAAACATTGGCGCGAGGAACAAGCGCATCTACCGAATCAACGAATCGGCGTTCAAATCGGCGGACGCATACGTAAAAGTTTACGATTCCTATAAACATGATCTCGAATAGGGATGCTATGGGTCGCTGAACACGGGCGAATCTACAAGGGCGAATCAGATAAGAACCTGCCCAACGGAGACCTACAACTTTCGTCGGATAACTTCAACTCGTTTCTGACGCTGTTGGACGACCCCTCTCAGTCGGACATGGAACCCATTCTTCGGGTTTCGAGGTCGTACGGGCGCGACCTGTTGATCGTCCAACAATATACGGGCGTGGTTCGCACCGGCAGTGGGTGTCATATTGAGATCCTGCCGAAAATTTCAAGGCGAGGAGATCGAGTGGCGGCGCGTGAGCTGCTGGTAAAGATGTTGATCGAACTCCACGATTCTCCGTTCAAGGAAGGTACGGCGGCGGATATCCGAGCACACGATATGCCATTGTTCGAAATCCTGATGCGGCAATTTCTCAATCATGTCGGAGACATCGTCCGTAAAGGCATCGCCCGAACGTATGTAAGGCGGCGGGACAATCTGGTATTTCTGCGTGGCAAACTTCAATTGGCGGATCACATCAAACGCAATTCATCCGATCAGAGTCGGTTGTTTTGTGAGTTCGATGTGTACGAGATTGACAGGCCTGTGAACCGTCTGATCAAGGGGGCGCTGGAAATCGTCAATCGACTCACCCAGGATGTCACAAACCAGCAGCGGTGCCGGGAATTGTTGTTCTGGTTCGATCAGGTCCCCGGAACAAAGGACAGCAAAATGGATTTTCGCGCAGTGCAGCAGGACAGGTTGATCCAACACTATGAGCCGGCGATGCCCACGTGCAGACTGATCCTTGAGGGCCTGAATCCGCTGACACAGGAAGGCGACCGGCGGGCGCTATCCGTACTGTTCCCGATGAACCAGGTATTCGAAAGCTATGTCTCGGCGAAGCTTCGACAAAGGCTCAAGAACTGGCACGTAAGCACGCAAATTAGCGGTCAAGCCCTGGTCGAGAAGCACCGGAAAAAGAAGATATTCAGACTCATTCCCGACATTGAATTCCGCCGTGGTAAAGAGCGAGTTTTAGCGGACACTAAATGGAAACTGTTGAATCAAGATGCCAGATCGGACAAATACGGCATTTCGCAGGCCGACATATACCAGCTATTCGCCTACTCTCAAAAGTACCTCTCAACTCAGTCGCAACGACGAGTCATTCTGATCTTTCCGCAAACAGACACTTTCCATCAACCGCTAGAACCGTTCTGGTTTGAGAAGAACAAGGATGTTCTATATGTGCTGCCGTTCAATTTAGAGAAGGACAAGCTGATCACGCCCGAGGGGTTCTTCCTTTACGGCGATCAATGACAAGAAATAGAACGGCGACAATATCGAACGGCTCAAATGTCACGCCACGCTTCCTCGTCCTTGGCAGAGGTCCATTCATCGAAAATCTCTGCGAGCCCCTGAAAATAGTCGCCCCGCCCTGGAGTTACTTTGTACGCCAGCACGTGGTCGCCTTCGATCTCGAAAGCGATTATGTCTCCCCCGCGCAGGTTGGCCGCCTCCCGGATGGATTTGGGAATCGTCGTCCGTCCTCGGGTTGTGATCTTGGCCTGTGCCATGTCGGTTCCCCGGCTGTACGCATCGTGGTGCGTGCCTCTGACGCCGGACGAGAAGTCGTACTCCGGCCGCAAAGAGTCCCGCTGAGCTTCCTTATTCATACTGCGTTTGTCTTGCGAACCATCCGTCAGCAAATTTCGTTCTTGACAGGATTGACCAGCGTGCCGATCTCCGGGACCGAGACTTCGACGACATCCCCGGGTCTGAGAAATTTCGGCGGATCGAACCGAGCACCCGCCCCGGTGGGGGTGCCGGTAGCGATCACGTCTCCGGGTTGCAGACGCATGAAGGTCGAAAGGTAGGACACGAGATAGTCGAATGGAAACAGCAGGTTGGCGGTGGTGTCATCCTGCCGGATTTCACCGTTCACCTTCGTCGTCAGGTGCAGCGTGTCCTTGCCTTCCAGTTCATCCTTGGTAACCATCCAGGGCCCGAGGCTGCCGGAATGCTCGAAATTCTTCCCCTGCGTGACATTGAAACGGGCGTGCCGCAGCCAGTCCCTGATCGAGCCCTCGTTCATCAGCGTGAGGCCGGCGATGTGATCCCACGCCCGCGCCGCTGGGATTCGCCGCCCCGGCTTGCCGATGACCAGCACGATTTCCCCTTCGTAGTCCAACTGTTCCGACTCGGGTGGCCGCAAGATGGGCTCCTGATGACCCACCAGGGACTCCCGGGTGCGTAGAAACACGCTTGGGTATTTCGCCTGGTTCTTGTTTTCCCGGTATTCCGCGTTGCGGTCGCCGTAATTGACGCCGATGCAGATGATCTTCTGGGGATCCGGCACGGTGGGCAGGTAGCGAATCCCATCCAACGGCAGATCGGCTCCAGCGCGGGCGACGATCGCCTCAAGCTCCCCCATGTCGGCGCCGGATCGCGACTCCATCGCCCGTGCGCCGGTCGTTCCTGCGCCCGCGCCTCTTTCCAGCCACCCGCGCAACGAGCGCCGGCCGTCGCCCAGACGCCCGCCGAGGTCCACGACGCCATCGCCCTTGACGGCGCCGAAGCTGGTTCCGCCGGCGGAATTGAAACTCAACAATCGCATCAGGCGGCGCTCGCGGGCAGTAACCCGGCGCGTTCCAGCACGCCGTCCAGGCGCCGCTCAAGCTCCGCGGTGGCCGGCATCATGGGCGGGCGGTGTCCGTTGTTGGCCAGGAGGCCCATGCGCCGCATCATGTACTTGATGGGGATCGGATTGGTGTCGTAGAAGACCGCCTGGTTGAGTTCGAAGAGTTCGTGATGAAGTTCCCGGCCCCGAACCAGGTCACCATCCCAGACCGCCTGACAGATTTCCGCGAGCGGACGCGGCCTCAGGTTGCCGACGGCGTTCATGAGCCCGCAGGCGCCGATGGCCATCTCCGGAAAACTCAACTCCTCAAGCCCGACGAAGATCTTGAAGTCGGCGCCAAAGGCATTGAGACACTCGGAGACGAACCCGAGGTCGTTCACCGCATGCTTCATGCCCACGAAGTGGTCGAATTGATCCTTGAGCGCGCTGAGCGTGTCCAGGGTCACGCTGACGGCGGCGCGGCCGGGTATGTGGTAGATCATCCAGGGCGTGTCATGCCCGGTGGCGAGTTGCCGATAATATTCCACCAGTCCCCGCTGCGGCGGTCGCACGTAATAGGGAGTCACGATCAACAACGCGTCGACGCCGGCGTCAACAGCATGTTCCGTGAGCTGCCGGGTTTCCGCCAGCGACTGCGAACCGGTCGCTGCCACCACGGGGAATCGCCCGTTCACTGTCTCCATCGCCAGGGTCACCAGGCGATTTCGCTCCTCGACGGTCAGGCACGAAGGCTCGGCGCTGGTGCCGTTGACCAAGACTCCATGGGAGCCGTTATCGACCTGGAAATCCACAAGGCGCCGGTAAGCACCATAGTCGACCGAACCGTTGCTGAACGGCGTTATCACGGGCGGAATCGAGCCCTTCAATCTGTCGTGCATAGAGTGATGAGTCACGGTATCAGTGCCGGGAATGACTGGCCATTGGCCAGGTGGATGGGACAGGACCGGTGGCAATTGTCTATATAATGCACGCGATTTCAAGCCGATCAAAGACCACCGCCCCAATGCCGCACCTGATCGTCGAATATTCCGCCAACGTGGAAGACCGGATCGACCTGGACGGGCTGCTTGACCGGCTGCATGCCGCAGCCGCAGGCTACGACGTCTTTCCATTGGGGGGATTGCGAGTCCGCGCGCAGCGGCGCGAGCACTATCGTGTCGCCGACGGTCATCCCGACAACGGGTTTGTCCATGTCACCGCCATCATCGGCCACGGTCGCCCGCTGGAAGTGCGCAAGGCGGTTGGCCAGGGGCTGTTCGAGGTGATCTGCGATCAACTGGATGCTCCTTTCAAGGACTCGCCCCTGGCGATTTCCTTCAACATTCAGGAGTTTCATCCGGAACTGAACTACAAGCGCAATAACCTGCACGAACACGTGCGTGCGCGGGCGGCGGATTCCAATCCATGAATGATCGATTGACGGAAAATATGGCGAAGGCGGAAGCCTCGCTGGCGCGGTTCAAGCGCGGCACGCTGAGCCACTGGATCGACGGGGAACCGAGCGACTCGTCATCGGGGGAGGCCTTCGACAACCACACGCCCGTGGACAACGGCTTTCTCGGCGCGGTGGCTTCGGGCGACGCCGACGATGTGGACCGCGCGGCCCAGGCCGCGGCCAGGGCATTCGGCGGCTGGCGGGCGATGGCGGGTGCAAAGCGCCGCGCCCTGCTCCATGACATCGCCGATGCCATCGAGGCAAAGTCCGAACAGATCGCGGTCGTGGAATCCATGGATACCGGCCAGCCGATCCGTTTCATGGCCGCCGCGGCCAAACGCGGCGCGGAGAATTTCCGCTTCTTCGCGGACCGTGCGCCGGGCGCAAGGGACGGATTGGCCCTGCCGGCAGCGCAACACATGAACTACACGGTTCGCCAGCCCATCGGTCCGGTAGGCGCCATCACGCCGTGGAATACGCCCTTCATGCTGTCGACGTGGAAGATCGCCCCAGCCCTTGCGGCAGGCTGCACCGTCGTTCACAAGCCCGCCGAATGGAGCCCGTTCTCGGCCGCGCTGCTGGCCGAGACGTGTCAAGAAGCCGGCTTGCCCGCGGGAGTGCTGAATACCGTTCAGGGCATCGGCGAGCGGGCAGGCGTCGCACTCACCGAACACGAGGCCATCAAGGCCGTGGCCTTCATCGGCGAATCGCGCACCGGCAGCCTGATCATGGCCCAGGGGGCGAAAACGCTGAAACGGCTGCATTTCGAACTCGGCGGAAAGAACCCCGTGGTCGTTTTCGACGACGCGGACTTGGACCGGGCGCTGAATGCCGCCGTATTCATGATCTACAGCCTGAACGGTGAACGTTGCACCTCGTCGAGCCGTCTACTGGTCCAGGACACGATCTACGACGACTTCGTCGACCATGTCGCGGAGCGCCTGCAGGCGATCAAGGTGGGCCATCCGCTGGACCCAACCACCGAGATCGGGCCTCTGATTCATCCGCGACATGTGGAAAAAGTCAGAAGTTACCTGAAGCTCGCCGAGGTGGAGGGCGCCCGGGTCGCCACGGGGACAGCCCCCGGACCATCCGCAGGCAACTACGTGCCACCGACCCTCTTCTCCTCGGCCCGCAACGCCATGCGGATCGCCCAGGAAGAGATTTTCGGCCCGGTCCTCACCGCGATACCCTTCAGCGACGAAGCCGAGGCGCTGAGGCTGGCCAACGACATCCGTTACGGTCTGGCCGGCTATGTCTGGACCGGCGATGCGGGGCGCGCTCACCGGTTCGCCGAAGGACTCGACGCCGGCATGGTGTGGGTCAACTCCGAGAACAACCGCCACCTGCCCTCCCCCTTCGGCGGGATGAAGTACAGCGGTGTCGGCCGAGACGGCGGTGACTACAGCTTCGACTTCTACATGGAAACCAAGAACATCTGTATCGCCCACGACACCCATCGAGTGCCGTCCCTCGGCCGGTAGCGGAGTTGCGGGATGTACCATTCCTCCACCCCCGCGACATTCCCCGCCACCGGACGGTCGCCCAGCCCGGCCGCCGATTCCGAAAAAATTGCGCAATGAGCCTCTATTACGTCCAGAAACTGCTCTACCAGCTCAATCGGGACCCCCACACGCAACAGCGCTACCGGGAGGATTTCGAAGGACTGCTCTCGGACTACGACCTCGACGACGAGGAACGCGCTGCGCTAAGGGACGGCGATATCGGGCTGCTCTACGTCATGGGCGTCAACGGGCAGATCCTGATGCACTACTCGGCCCTTATCGGACAGGAATGGCATGAGTACATCCAGTCGATGCAGGACGGCGTGAAGCGGCACGGCCCGGTTCGGGGCGGCCTTTATACGCTGCTCGAGGAGCGGGACCAGTGAGCCTGGTCTTTGCGGGCGTATGCAGTCACGCGCCGGGCATAACCGGCCGCGCAAAGCTGGCGGACCCGGAGCTGCGGGACGAGCTATACGCCAACTACGACCGGATGCGCGAACGCATCGAGGCCACCAGACCGGATGCGCTCGTCGTCGTGGCGGCGGAACACTTCGCCAATTTCTTCATGAACAACATGCCGGCCTATTGCATGGGCATGGCCGAGCAGTACGAAGGGCCCATCGAGGACGAGGAGTGGCTCGCGATCAAGCGCCGCACGATTCCCGGCAACCCCGGGTTGTCCAGGCGTCTGATCCGCTCGGTCATGGAGGATACGGACCTGGCATACGCCGAGGAGTGGAAATTCGACCACGGCATCATGGTGCCACTGAATTTTCTGACGCCCCGCTACGACCTGCCGGTGATCCCGGTGAACATCAATTGCCAGGGTCCTCCGCTGACCCCCCCGCACCGGGCCTGGCGGTTCGGCCGCGCCCTGCGCCGCGCCTGCGACGAGCAACCCGAACGGATCGCGCTGATTGGTACAGGGGGCATCTCGCACTGGCCGGCCACGCCCGACTCCGGCGTCATCAACGAAGCTTGGGATCAGGAATTCCTCGACCGTTTCCTCAACAACCGCAAGGACGAATTGCTGAGCTACACCGATGAGGAAACCTTCCGGGACGCCGGCCAGGGAGGCTTCGAGATCCGCACCTTCATCGCTGTCGCCGGCGCCGCCGAGGGCTCAACCGGTGAACTGTTGTTCTACGCGCCGATCCCGATCTTCGCGGTGGGGTGCACTGTGGCGGTCATGAAATTGTGAAACCGGTCGGACTCAAGCTGCCCGCCCATTCGCCGCGTGTGCGCGGAGCGCTTGAGCACGCGTTGGCTGTGTTCGACACCGACGACCAGGCCGTGGCGTGGTTGTCGCTGCCGAATCGGGCGCTGTGCGGTGAAACGCCGTTGGCGCTGCTGGATACCGACGCTGGCGTGCGGGCGGTAGACGACGCGCTGACGCGGCTCGAATACGGCGTGTTCGCGTAATTCACAGTACAGGCCGCAATCAGTAACGATGCCTTCCTCGCCCTCTGCTACTCCACATTATTGAGGATCGACAGCGCCGTTCCCGAGAACACCGCTGCCTTGTCCGAGTCGCTGGCTTCCATTTCCTGGATGGAACTGACGGCGCGGTTGATCGAACCCAGGTAATGCGGGTAGTCGCTGCCCATGACCATGTGGTCGGCGCCCACCATGCCCCGCAGCATTTTCAGGGTATGCTGGCTGAAGGTGACGGTGTCGTAGTAGAGCCGCTTTAGATAAACGCTGGGCAATTCGTCGATGTGTTCCCGGCATTCCGGAAAGTCGCGGTAGCCGTTGTCCAGCCGCTCCATCAGCCACGGGATCGTGCCGCCCGCGTGGCCGATGAGCCAGCGAATATCCGGTAGCTCCCGGAGCATGCCCGAATAACACAACTTCGCCACGGCCAGGGTGGTGTCGCCGGGGAACCCCACGATGGGTCCGAGGCAATACTCGGCGAACGGCTCGGGGTCGGCCGGAAGGATCGGATGAATGAAGATGCACACCTCGCGACGATTCGCCTCGTCGAAGAACGGTCGAAAGCGCGGGTCCGTCAAGGGGGCGCCCGACAGGTTGCTCTGCAGGATGACGCCGTTGAGCTTCAGGACGTCCAGCGCACGCTCCAGTTCCCTGAGCGCGGCGTCGGGGTTGTCCATCGGAATTGAAGCAAATCCCTTGAAGCGCGCGGGATAGGCCGCGATCAGTTCCGCGTACGCATCGTTCAGGCGGGTTGCCACTTCAGGCTGATGCGCCGCGTCGGTGAAGTACACGTTGGGCGTCGAAACCGATACGACCTGCACGTCGACACCGACGCGGTCCATGGCCTCGATGCGCAACCCGGGATCGGTCATGGGCGGGGTGATGCTGAAAAATCGGGTCCCCCGGTATTTCATCAGCGTATTGCCGCCGATACCGGTCGCAAATGAAAACTCGGCGCCCAGTTCCCGGATGGTGTCGAAATAGCGGGGCGGGTAGTAGTGGGTGTGCAGATCGAGTTTCATTTCGAGAATAGTCCGTGTCGTTTGGCCGTGACGCGCAATGCTGCCTGTGACCGCGCAAACCGTCAATCCACGCGTTTCAGCATCCACGCGTTTCAGCAGCAGCCATTCCCGCTACCCATCCGGCACGGCGCCGGCGGGAATCGCTATCCTGCCAGATGCGCGCTGGCGTTGTGCGTCGGCTCATTCATCATGGAGGATGCTTCCGACCTATAAGCGACTGCGCTGGTACCAGATCCAGCCGCCGACCGCCCCCGCGACAAGCAGAAAAAATGGTGCCCAAGTCAAGGTCAAGGCGCTCAGCACAACCAAGCCAAGCGCAACGCTCCGCCAAGGGTAGGCTGTCACGGTCCGTCTGAGCTGCCGATAGGTTCTGCCTGGCTCCAACAAACCGCCTGTCGCGGCAGGCGCGGCGCGGCCGCGTGGGGGTGAGCCGGATACTGGCCGCGGAGGACAATGGGTGGTCGCGGCGCCGCGCCCGCCGAGCCACAACCCGATCAGGGCGCCGATGACCCCGTGGAGTACGACGTAAAGCCCCGACATCGCCGGGCCTGGCCCCAGCATCGCCTGGATCGGCCGCAGCGCGACTATGGATGGCACGGCAATAGCGGCGGCGACGGCCGCGACGACCCAAGCGACGCCCATGACGCTCAGCACGAGTATGACGGCCGCAATCAAATAGTGCACTACTCGCCCTCCTCGCGTCCTGGGTCATCACGCTGCAAGAGGCCTCGCCATGGCGAGGCCGGCAAACTTGAAACTTCGTCGGCGCCCCCCCCGTAGGAGGGACGCCCGTACCAGGCAACCGCCACGCCAAAGACAATTACGAGCAGGAGCAGCAGCGCCACTCCTCCCCAGACGGATGCATCCTGGAAACCGGGCGGGTTGAAGATGCCGGTTCCCGGGTCGGCCGCGTCCGCCCAGGCGACAAGCCACCCGAATACGCCACCGGTGACGAGACCGCCGACGCAGCCCCGGAAGGGTCGCGCTTTCGCGGCCCTCCCGTGTCGCTCCGCTGCCGTTCGCAGGTAGGGAAGCATGACCAGCGCGGCCACAGACGCCGTGTCGGGCGCCCCGAGGTCTCGGTACCAGCGACAGCGCCAGGCATCCTCCGTGCAGGCGTCCCAGGCATGGTCCCTCAGCGCGGCGACCAGAGGGCTGTCGGGCAGGCTTGCCGCGAGCAGCAGCGCGAGCTGGTCGTCGTGCGGTTCCGGCGCGCCCTGGGCGCGAAGACGCTGTCCAAGTTCCCGGTATTCCTCGACGATACTGTCCCACCGGTCCGAGATCTCCGGGAATCCCTCTCCATTCGGAAGCGCGCCAGCCAGCATCGGTATCCTGCCCCGATACAGCGCCAGGAGCGTGTCGGCCGCATCGGCGTCCGAATCGCGCACGGCGCGTTCGCCAAGCGCGGCGATCGTTTCCAGGGAGATGTCCTCGTCGCGAAAGCGCGGCGGCGCATGCGGGGCGAGGTGGTAGATGAAGCTGAACACCTGGGCGTCGAGCGAGACGATGCCATCGTCGATGCGGGCGACCGCCGCCCGGAGGTCCGGAAGGCCAAGGCCGTCGGCCAGCCAGGTGAGGATTTCGTCGTACCGGCGCATCCAGAATTCCTCGGCGAGCCTCCATTCCCTTGACAGTGCCGCGCCGAGCTCGGCCGCCGTCGTGTAGGCGGCGCCATTGAAGTACATCGGGGGCGTGTGCCGCGGCGCCCCGGCGTCTTCGGCCGGGAGTCCATCTTCGGCGATAACCAGGCGCGGGTCGCGCGGATCGGCGATCCACCTCGCGACCGCCTCGGCGTCCCAGCGTGCCGCCGGTGTGCGGCGCAGCAGCCCCCGGCAGAGCCTGCGCCAGTCGGGGTCCGAGATGCCCTCGGTGAGATCGTCGACATTCCGGGTGGCAAGCTGATGGGCGACCAGCGCCTCCGACAGGCCCGCAAAGGGATGGGCACCGGCGAGCATCTCGACCAGCATCATCCCCAGCGACCAGTAGTCCCAAGTGGTGTGTTCGATCGCCACCATGCCGCGGCGGTCGGCCTCGTCCGCGACGACGCCGCCGATCGCCTCGGGCGGCGCGTAGCGGATGGTCCGCGCCGTTCCGGTGAAGTGCACCGTCGCCTCCATCACCGAGGCGATGCCGAAGTCCGACAGCACCAATTCCAGCGGCGCGCGGCTGCGCACCAGGACGTTGTCCGGCTTGAGGTCCCGATGCTCCATGCCAAGCCGGTGCAGGCCGGTCAGCGCTTCGTTCAGTTGCCGAAGGACTTGCAGGACCACGGCGTCGGAGAGTTGCGGGCCTTGGCGATCGATGAACATGCGCAGGCTGCCGCGCTCGACGTACTCCATGAGCACCCACGAGCGGCCCGCGTCCTGCCCGTAGGCTTCCACGTGGACCAGGTGGCCGGGACCGGCATCGCGGACGCGCTCGAGCACACCCTCCTTGGGGTCGATGCCCTGACGGTACACCTTTGCCACGCGGCGCACGGCGTCGGCGGGGTCGCGAGGCTCCACGACATAGAGATCCGCTTCGCCGCCGCGCGCGGGCAGGGCCTCGATGACGCGGTAGTCGGCCTCCAGGGAGGCCGGCAGCCAGCCGGCCATCGGCGGTGCTCCCGCATCGGCGGCAGTGGATGGCCCCGGGAGGGGCGCCGGCCTTTCGCGGACGGTGGCGCCCCCTTCGGGCGTAGCGGCGGCCTCGCGCACAGTCGCGGTGCCCTCGCGCACGGTGCGGCCGCCGTGCTCGCGTACCGTTCGTTCGCCTTCCTCCACCGTGGTGCCCCTGCCGGTCCGTCAGGCTCGACTCTAACCGGCGACCGCGCCCGTTCGAACGCTTGCCAGCACAATGGAAACATTGTCCCGCGCGCCCGCGGCCAGCGCGCTGTCGAGCAGTTCCCGGGCGAAGGCCCGATCGTTGTGCGACAAGGCGCGTTCCATGGTCTCGATCGGCACGGCGTCGGTCAACCCGTCGGTGCACAGCAGGTAGCGCCGGCCCGCCCTGGCCGGCTGGCTGCCGACGTGCGGCTGGATATCCTGGAACGCATCCGCGCCGCCCAGCGCCTGGGTGATCCGGCCGCTTCCCGGGCCGCCCCAGGCTGGCACGTCGTCAACGCTGAGTTGGCGCAAGAATTCCTGCCGGACGCTGTAGACACGACTGTCGCCCACGTTGAACCAGACAATCCGGTCCGCCAGCGCCAGGATTCCGGCAATGGTTGTGCCCATGCCCCTGAGCGCCGGCTCGGCGGCGGCGGTCGCGAACAGTTCGCGGTTCACCGTTCGCAGCGCGTCCTCGACTTCGGGCGGCGCGCCGTCGTCAAGGGTGAGTCGCTGCATCCTCAGCGCCGCCCGCCGACTCGCTTGCCGGCCGGCGGCGTGACCGCCCATGCCGTCAGCCACGAGCACAAGGCGCGCGTCGGCGAAGTCGTGGACCGACCGGCGCGGCGCGGCCATGGTGTCGCCGCATGTCCAGCGGCCGACGCCGATCGTGTCCTCGTTGTGCTCGCGCACGCGGCCCCTGTGTGTGACGGCGGTCACTTCGAGCACGAGACCGGCGCGCCGGACGGGCGCAACGTCGCGTTTGAAGGTGTCCGCCCGCGACATCGCCGTCACGCCGCGGCGATCTCGACCACCACCTGCAATCCGCGCGAGAAGCCCACGCGGTCGCCGTTGCCTATCGGCCGGGTCTCGCCGTTGGGGAGGCGCGCCTCATTGAGGTAGGTGCCGTTGGTGGAGCCCATATCCCGGACGGCCCACTGGCCGTGCGCAACGCTGATCACCGCGTGTCTCCTGGAGACCGTGGGATAGGTGTCCAACTGCCGGTTGATCGGCGAAAATCCGCTCTCGCGGCCGATACCGAGTTGCCCCGGCACGGGCACTCTTCCCCACGGAAACAGCAGTGTGCAGCTCGCGGCGGACGGGTCGCGCACGGTGTGTCCGCCCGCCGCGGGAGGGGACTGGACCGCGGCGGCGGGCTGCCGTTGCTCATCGCCGCCGGCAACACCCGCTCCGCCGGCAGCGCTCGCGTCTGCCTCGGCCGCGGCCTTCAGTCGCTCGGCTTCGCCGGCGTCCACCGCCCGCACATCGGCCAGCGACGAGCCGCAGTCCGTGCAGAACAACTCGTCCGGCCCGTTGTGCGCGACGCACAGGCGGCAAACCTTCACGCGCGCCATGACACCTCCTCGAGAATCACGCCCCTGGCCCGCGCTTGCTCCTCCAATCTGTCCATGAGGCACTTGCGCTGTGGGGTATTTCGCCACGCCCGAGGCCGTGCACGGAACAGCGGTTGGTGTGTTCGAGGGCGGGATGAAGCGCCAAGTCGGTTCTCGTAGCTGAAAATCGCCCTGGGCGCGGGCCAAATGAGAACGATTGTCGTTTGGGCGCGCCGGACGGACAGGGGCGGTCCCGGACGGGGCGTCCACGCGTCGGTCCCGGGGGATGGAAACGGGGGCGCCGGGGGCGCTATCCGGTGTCGGCGAACGGCACCGCGCCGACCAGGGAGCGCATTTGCCCGGGACGGCCCTGAAGCACGTGTCCCAGCGCCAACGCCATCATGATGGCCAGCGCCAGCCCGACCCGGGTCTTCATCGCCGCGTGGCCGCGGATGTAATGGCGCTCGAAGCCGAAGTCGTTGTCCAGGCGGGCGTTGATCCGCTCCAGCGCCGCGCGGCGCTTGTAGCCGCGCCGCCAACTCGGGCTGCCGTGCGGGGTGGGCGTGAAGATGCGCCGGTCGACCTTGTTCAGGTCGATGCGCACGATGCGCCCGTAGTCCCCCGCCGCGCAGCCGGCCCGCTTGTGGCAGATGGCCCGGCCCTGGCAGTGAAGATCGTACGCCGCCGCCGGACAACGGTACTTCAGCGTGCCCCGGTCGGCCTCGAACCCCTGGAAGGCCATGGGGCGCTGCTCGCCTGTCTTTGGGCACCGGCACACCACCTCGCCCTTCTCCGAATGCACCACCGTGTCCACCCGCTCCGGGTACAGCGGACGCAGGATCGGCTTGGACGGATCGTACCCCGGCTCCGCCTTCTCCTCCCGCCACATCGCCCGCGTGTCGATCAACGGACGGATGCCATGATCGTCCCACAGCGCCGCTTTCAGCTTGGCGCTGTCCAGTCCCCGGTCGGCGCTGAAATCCGAACACCGGTCCGCCAGGCCCCGATCCTTGCCGAGCAACTCGCGCACCATCTCCGACAACACCACCGGCTCCGACGCCGAGGCCTTCGTCACCTCCAACGCCACCGGAATCTCGTACCGGGTGTCGGCGATCAGGTGCAGCCGGTAACCGAACCAGCTCTTCACCTTCGTCCACGCCTTGCCCGTCTTTGCGTCCACGCCGCGCGTCTCGTGCTTGCCCCAGTCCGCCTCCGGGTCCGAGGTCCGGCCCGTCTCGCGGTTCGTCCGCCCCGTGGAATGGCTCCCGATGGCCTTGCCGTCGTAGCCCAGATGCCCGCCGAAATCCGGCAACGCCTCCTTGAGCCCCCCGCGCAGCGTGTCGATCATCCCCGTCACGCAGCCCGTGTCCGCCTCCACGGCCTCGACCGACTCCAGGAACCGGGAGAAGTTCCACGCGTTCGGAACCGCCGGGCGCGCCGGACTCGGAAACTCCACCACCGTGGCCGCGCCGGTCCCGGGATGCGGGCGCACCTCCCGGCAAGGCTTGCCCCGCCTCGGCAACGGGTTGAACCCGCACAGCGACAGCAACCCCGGATTGCGCCCAAGCTCCCGCAACAACGACTCGATCGAGGCATGCTGGAACACCACCCCGGCCACCAGCGCCCGCCACATCGCCTCCACCGGATAGTCGTCCCGGCCCCGGCCCCGGCGGGCGCGCAGCGCCTCCACGACCGGGCCGTCCGGCAGATGATCCAACACCAGCCTCAACCGCCGCATGTCCGGCAACGAATCGACATCGTCCCAGGAAAAGAGTAACTTGGTCTGGCCGGTCGTCATGGTTGCTCCTCGGAGTGGCATGTGGATATCGAAACCCTATTTTGCCCCATGACGGCCGGCTTCTCCCCTCTTTTCTTGCCCCCTCGGTCGGCCTGTCCGGCTCCTGGGGTGAAAATCCCCTCCGATAGGGAAAAACGACCCGAAACCGGCCCAAAACAGCCCAATCCTGGGGTAAAGTTCTTTTGAGGGTGCCTTAAAACCCTTACCAATCAACGACTACGGAACAGCGCAAGTGGCTCGTCCATGTCTCCCGGTCTCGGTATGCCGATGAACCAGGCGCCCCCCCGGTCGATGCTGACCTGAATTCGCGGAGCGCCCGCGGCATTGTTTCCGCCATCGTAGCGCGTCCGACCGAGCGGCGTCAGCGTCACCAGCGGCTGATTGTCCGAACCCCGCCACAGGCTGCGCGGCGCGCGACCGCCAGCCATGCGCCCGTCCACGTATGGCTCGGGGATCAGGACATCGAGCATGGCCAGGATGCCGGGGTGGCGGCGCTCGATCCTGCGCCGCGGCAGGCCGCTGTAGCACAGGATATCGAACGCCCGATCGAGCCCTCGTCGCCACGCGTTGAGCGCCTCCAGCAGCGCAGCCAGCGCCCGGGGCTGCTCGAACGGTTCGCCGCCGCTGATGGTGATGCCGTCGATCTCCTGCGCGCGCCGCGCATCGCACCAGGCAACGACCTCGGCGGGCTCGACATCCCAGCCGCCGCCGGCGTCCCAGGTATCCCGGGAGACGCAGCCCCTGCAGCGGATGGCGCAGCCCTGCGCCCACAGCCCCAACCGGCGCCCGTAGCCGAGCGTCGTGACCGGGAAGTGCGCCTTGTTGATGCGGAATTTCACTTCGGCGCCGCCCTTCGATTCAACGCCGCTGCTCACCTCAACACCACTTGCCAGGTATCGTCCTTCTCCAGGATTTCCCCGACTGTGATGGTCTCGCCCGGTGTCGTGTCGAAGTCGAAAAGGGCGCGCGCCAGCGGGTTGATGAGCACGGCTTCGAGGCGGTTGCCGATGCCCCGGCCGCCGTGCGTCAGGTCGCCCAGGCACTCCTCGACCAGAGTCTCGCGCGCCTGCCCGGAAATTTCGAACGCCACGTCGTGCTCGTCCTGCACGCGACCGGCGATGTGGCCGAGCATCTTGTCCATGATGAGGTCCGCGGTCTCCGGGCGGATGAAGTCGAACACCACGATGTTGTCGCCGATCCGGTTCAAGAGCTCCGGCCGCTGGAGCTCGAACCTGAAGTGGTCCTTGATGGCCTTCAGAATTCGCTCGGACACCTCCGCGTAGTCGTCGCCGTGCGATACGTTCAAAATCCGTTCGCCGACCTCGTTGCTCACGTATACGCCGAGGTTGGAGGTGAAGATGATCACCGACTCGGAGAAGTAAACGGTATCGCCGCGACCGTCGGTGAGTCGTCCATCGTCCAGAATCTGCAGGAACTTGTCGAGTATCCGCGGATGCGCCTTCTCGATCTCGTCGAACAGCACCACGGCAAACGGTCGCTGGCGAACGGCATTGACCAGCTCGCCTCCCGCGTCGTGGCCGATGTAGCCCGGCGGCGAGCCGATCAGGCGCGCTTCGGAGTGTTCGGCCGAGAACTCGCTCATGTCGAAGCGGATGCAGGCCTGCTCGTCGCCGAACAGCAGCCGCGTGACGGCCTTGGCGAGCTCGGTCTTGCCAACGCCGGTGGGGCCCGCGAAGAACAGGATGCCGCGCGGCTTGTTGCCGGAGCCGGAAGATTGGGCGGCGGTGAGGCCGGTGACGGATCGCTTGAGGATGTCCAGCGTCTGGCGGACGGCACGAGCCTGTCCCTTGACCGACTTCGTGATCTGCCGCTCCCCCCGCCGAATGCGATCGCGCAGATAATCCTGGCGCCAGGGGTTTTCGGCGATTCCCACGCGGTAGGAGCGCACGGCGTCGGCAATTCGCGCGAACGGCAGATCCTGGGTCAGCGCGATGGAGCGGATTTGCATCATCGCCCTTACCGTCAAGCCGTCGGTGAGACTTGCGAAGGTCTCCGTTGCCTTGCCGCGTTCCTGCGCGTCCATTTCGGCGAAGCCCGGCAAATCTCGCGCGAGTCGCTCCGCGACCGCCAGCCGGGCCTGCTGGTCCGGCATGTGGGCGACGATCGTGCGGATTCGGTCATTGCCGACCACGAACCAGGCCGGCAGGCTGGCCGTCCGGTCGGCGAGCCAGACGATGGGGTTGAACACCAACCGCCCGCCGCGGGGGCTGCGCAGTTCGTGGGTGGTGTCCGCGAGCTTCTGGCACGCCGCGAAGAACTCGTGCTCATCCGCCTCCAATTGGGCCGCGCTGGGAACAAGCCTTGACGCGTAATCGATAACGAAGGCGCAGCAGATATCCCGGGCGGCCGAAACCTGGAACAGTGTTTCCCGGAGGGACTCGAGCGAGTGCTCGCCGCGGCCTCGCCCCGATTCGCCAAGGCGGGCGCCGAGCTTATCCTCGATCGCCTGCTGGCGGCTGCTCGGAAAGACCCGCGCACCGGAGACGCGGTCGTAGACGATCAGCCCTTCACAACCCCTGGCTCGCAGCAGTTCCCAGAGGCAGTTGATGACCGGCTGAAGGACCAGGCCGTCCTCGTTGCGCACGAGGTATACGTCCCGGATGTTGCCCTCCACCACGAATTGCGAGCAGATCGGTATGTACTGCGCCAATTGGCGCAGCCAGCGCGGGAACGTGTCCAGGCCCTGCGCCGGCGCGTCGCTATTCGACGCCGGGAGGTCCGGTGTGCCAGTCCCGGTCACTTCAGACATTACTGAGTCCCCGGTACCCGCGAGCGGGCTGGAGTCTCGCCCGTTGCGGTCCGGGCGGGCAGTCGTGCGCGTCCGCGGCAGCGTGAATGCCGGCGCATGGCGGTCACCGCCGGGACCGAGCCTTGGGCTGGACTTTCCGGCGCCGTCGCGGACGTTGCGGCTCGCGCTTGCCGGCGAGCGGCGCAATGGTCTCCACGGGCCGCTGGCCTGCTTGGATTCGCGCGGTGAGTCGGGCATGAACGCCTCGCCGCTCGGCGGCGGCCAAGGCGGCAGCGAAGTCCCCGCACCAAGCCTGCTCGGTTTGGGTGTCTGTCCTATTGCGCTCGGCGCTTTGCGCGGCCTCCGCGCCGTCGGCTTCCCGGACGATCCTGGCATGCAGTCTGGACTGTCCGGCTTCGCCGCGCAGCTCGACATGGTAGTCGTCCGGCATCGCGGGCTTGCGCAGCAGCGTTGCCGCCGCATCGCCCGAGGCGGTCTCGAAGCCCACCTCGACCTCGTAGCCCAGCTGCTGCAACTCTTCCACGATGACTCTCGATGCGTACTCCCGTTTCAGCGCCTCGCTCGCGTTGAGGACGACGCCCCTTACCCTTTGCGCCATGTTCGGCGCCAGCGCGGCCTCGCCTTCGACGACCCTGCGCAGCGACCGGTCGAGTTCCTCGACCTGCGGCCCATCGAGCCCTGCAAACTCTTCCCGCCACCGCTTGGCCTGCCGAATCATGCTCAGCCGCTCCTTCGCCGCGGCATTGGCGCGCTGAACGTCCTGACGCAGTTGCAGAAGCAGTGCGTTGCGGCGACCGGGAAGAGCGCCAATGGTCTCCGCGCCGCGGTTCGCCAACGCCTGCCGTTCCTCGTTCGACACTTGCGGGGCCAAGGTGTCGAGAAGGTCGGAGACCTGCTCGGCATGGCGATTCAGCGCCTTCTCCTCTTCCGGTGCCCGTTGCGCCGGCTGCGCCGCACCGGCGGCTGAGAGCGATCCATGGAGTTTTGACAAGGCGGACTGGAGCGCGAATTCGCGGCGCGCTTGCGCTACTTTCCGGGCGATGGAATCGACGATCCCTGCCAGTTCGCCGCTCGCCACGCGCTGATCGGCGGCGGCTTGGATGAGGCGATCAAACTCCGGCTCCTGTCGCCACGCGGGAACCGTGTCGCCGTGCTCTTCGCGGGCCTGCCGCCATTGAGCGGCGATCTCCTTCACCTCGTCGCCTAGCGCCCGGAGGCGGCGCCTCTGCTCCACCCTGTTGCGCGCTTCCTCATCGGCCGCCCGACGCCGCTCCTCGGCGGCTTGACGCCGACTCTCTCGCTCCGACCTGAACGCCCTGCGGGAGACTCTGTAGTTGGCGCTCTTGGGACCACTCATACAGCCGGTCAACGTTTCTCGCCAGTCCCGATCATAGCGGAGCCAAGTTCGCGGACGCAAAGCGCTGTCCTGTCCAGCGTGAAAGCGATCATGGCGGCGCGTCGGCCCGGCGCGGTATAGTGGCTCGAATGAATCGGCGCAATCAGACCCAGGCCGGACTGGCGATCCCATTCGCAGTGGCCGTTTGCATCGCGCCTGTGCGAACGGGTGCGGAACTTGACGAGTCGGGCTGCGTGCTTGAGACGCCCGGCGTCTCCAAGCGCTATGCGCAGTGCGCGACGCTTGAAGTCCCGCTCGATCCGGAAGCACCTGACGGCGACCGGTTCGAACTGTTCGTCGCCCGAATCCCGTCGCAGGTAGCCAATCCCGAACCCGACCCCCTGCTCCTGATCACGGGCGGCCCCGGGCAGAGCACCGTGGACTTCTACATGCAGATGCGGGGCGCCTTCGGACCCGTGCGGCGCGACCGCGACATCATTCTCGTCGATCAACGCGGAACCGGGCGCTCGGCGGAGGGATTCGAGTGCGAGTTGCCCGACGATATTGATTTTCAGATAGCCGACGAGAATGTTCTCGGTCGTCTCGCAAGCGACTGTCTGGCAAGCCTCGAGCGTGATCCTCGGTTTTTCACCACATCCGTGGCCGTGCGCGACCTCGATGCCGTCAGGCGCGAACTCGGCGTCGATCGGTGGAACATCTACGGCGTGTCCTACGGCAGTCGCGTGGCCCAGCACTACCTGCGGCGTTATCCCGAACATGTCCGCGCCGTCGTACTCGACGGTGTCGTCCCGCCGACATTGGTGCTGGGGCCGGAGATAGCCCTGGCCGCGCAGGCGGCGCTGGACGGAATTTTCGAGCGTTGCGCCCTGGACGATGCCTGCGCAACGCGCTTTGGCGACCTGGGATCGGTGTTCGGTGAGGTGATGTCCCGAATTCAGGAGTCCCCCGTTACCGTCGCGGCGCGGAATGCGGCGACGGGGGAGATCGAGGAGACGCTTGTCACCGAAGAATACCTGATGGGCGTCACCCGGCTCTTCAGCTATTCGGACACGTCGGCGGCGCTCCTTCCGCTGATCATCGACGAGGCCGCAAACGGGCGTTTCGAATTGCTTCTGGCCCAGGCCGAGCGGATCTCCGACGGCCTCGAACGGGCGCTGAGCTTCCCCATGCATAACTCCGTCATTTGCAGCGAGGATTACCCTTTCGGACCGTTTGAGGCCGCCCCCGATGGGTATACGGCAACCTACCTGGGCACGTCCCTTGTCGATGCCTTGAACGCCATTTGCGCGCAATGGCCGCAAGGCCCGGTCGATTCGGACTTCAAGGAACCGCTGGCAAGCGCGCATCCGGTGTTGGTGCTGTCGGGTTCCAACGATCCGGCGACACCCTCCAGCTACGGGGAGGACGCGATCGCCGAAGGACTTGGTGGCGCGCTCCACCTGGTGGTTTCCGGTCAGGGTCACGGAATGGCGCCAATTGGCTGCGTACCGGACCTGATGCGGGAGTTCATTGAAGCGGCGGCGACCGATGGGCTAGACGCCGACTGCCTCGATCGTGTCATACCCGCCCCCTTCTTCCTCAGCGCGGCCGGCCCCGCGCCCTGATTTCCCCGTGCTGTCCATGGATTCGAGGCCGCCGTGATCGAGGTCGACTCGCTCAGCAAGCAATTCGGGAAGATATCGGCGTTATCCGATGTCAGTTTCAGGGCCAGGGACGGACTCATCACCGGTCTTCTGGGCCCGAACGGCGCCGGAAAGTCCACTTGCCTGAGAGTGCTCTCGACCGTGCTGCAGCCGGGCGCCGGCACGGCACGGCTCGGCGGCATCGACGTTTCGGAGGACCCGTTGGCGGTCCGCCGGATCATCGGCGCCTTGCCCCATGGCGCGGGCCTCTACCCCCATCTCACGGCAGTGGAGAACATTCGCTACTTCGGCCAACTCTGCGAGGTGGCGCCCGCGGCACTGTCAAGGCGGATCGACCGCCTCGTGCAACGACTCGATCTCGGCGATGTCGCCGATCGCAAGGCCAAGGGTTTTTCGCAGGGCGAACGGACAAAGGTGGCGCTTGCCAGGGCGCTTGTCCATGAACCTCCCCATCTGTTGCTCGATGAACCGACCAACGGACTCGATGTGATGGCCGTTCGCCAACTGCGCAGGTGGTTGCGGGAATTGGCGCGCGAAGGTCACTGCGTCCTGATTTCCAGTCACGTCATGCAGGAGATCTCGGCGCTTGCCGACAATCTTGTGATCATCGCCCACGGCCGGGTCGCGGCAAAGGGCACCCCGACCGAGCTGGCCGCTCGTTTCGGAAACCGGGACCTTGAAGAGATTTTCGTCTCCGCGATTGGTGGCGAGCCATCATGATGTCGGCAATTCTCACGGTCTGCCGAAAAGAAATCCTCGACAATTCGCGGGACAGGCGCACCGTTTTGACGGCCATTCTCCTGGGTCCGCTCCTGGGTCCGATCCTTTTCGTCGTCATCATCAGCTTCACCATCTCCCGGGCCACGTCATCGGCGGAAGAACCCATCGACGTGCCGATCATCGGCGCCGAACATGCCGGCAATCTCGTCGCGTTCCTTGCCAGTCGAGACATAGTCGCCTCCGAAGATCATGGTATCGCGAGCATTGATGAGGCGGTGAACGCGGTTCGCGACGGCGATCGGGAAATCGTCGTCCTGGTCGACGATTCGTTCGGCGACGACCTGGCAAGCGAGGCCGGCGCTCATGTCAGCCTGGTTTATGACGAGTCGGATAACACGTCCGGCCCGCGGGTCGGGCGGGTGCGCGGGTCGATCAACGCCTACTCGCAGCAGATCGGCGCCTTGCGCCTGCTGGCCCGGGGGCTCGACCCGTCCGTCGTACGCCCGTTGATCATCGACAATTTCGATGTATCCACCGCCGAAGAGCGCTCCTCGCTGCTCCTCGGCATGCTGACCTATTTTCTGCTGTTCGCGACCCTGATGGGCGGGCTTTACCTGGCAACCGACACCACTGCCGGTGAGCGGGAGCGCAAGTCGCTCGAACCGCTTCTGGCTACGCCGGTCCGGCGCTCGAGCCTGCTGTTGGGAAAGATGGGCGCAACCGTCGCGTTCATGCTCCTGTCGCTCGCCCTGACGCTGGCGTGCTTTGCCGTGTCGATACGCTACATGCCGTTGGCGGAACTGGGCATGAGCACGTCCTTCGGCCTGGGAACGGCGATGATCGCCTTCCTGGTGCTCATTCCTTTCGCACCGCTCGGCGCGGCCTTGATGACCGTCGTGGCGTCCTTTACGAAGAGCTACAAGGAGGCCCAGAATTACCTGGGATTCGTGATCCTCATCCCGACCATGCCGTTGATCCTGGCATCGATACTGAACGTCCGGCCCACCCTGGCCCTCATGGCGGTTCCGAGCCTCAGCCAGCACCTGCTCATCACCAACCTGATCCGGGCGGAACCCATCGAGGCATCCATGCTGGCGGTATCCGTGACAACGACGCTGCTGCTGGGGGCGGTGCTGGCGTATGTGGCGATCCGCCTTTACGAACGGGAACGCATACTGGGCTGAGGAGCCTGCGCAGCAGGAATTCGCGGCTGCGAATCCGCTCCCGTCCGTCCCTCCACCCACTCGATTTGGTCAAATATGACCCGATATTCTCCCTGATCGATCGACCGAAGGGACGGCGATAGCGAATTTGGCTTGTATGGAACATACGTAACTCATTGATTGTACGTCCGCGCAATGTTCCTTCCGCGACAGCGGGGCGGCGTGTTACGCCGCCATGGCACGCTTTGGCGAATTCCTACGGCGCAGGCCCCTGAGCGTCGTCTTCATCGGCAACTTCCTCCACCTCCAGCACCAATCCGTTCACCGCTGTAACGCGGACCGGCGTACCGGTGGGCAGAACCGCTCCCGCTACCGGGTTCGCGCTCCACCGCTCGCCCTCTATACGAACCCGCAGCAGGTCGCCGGTGGTGTTCTCCACGGTTCCGCGCTTGCCCAGCATCGGGGCATCCACCGCGGGGGAATCGCCCAGATATTTCTTGAGGGCGCCGCCCGAATCGCCGATGATCAGCTCGCGCCCTACAAACGCGGCAATGGCGACGATTACGAGGGTCAGCAGCAGGCCGCTAAACAGTTCCACAGCCCCCTATTGCCCCCACGCCCGTCGTGAAACCTCCGGGTCGCAGTCGATTCCGATCAACTCGAGCTCCGGCATGTAGACCCACTCCCCGGTGCCGTTGAAGGGTTCGGCCAGGTACTCCGGGTCCTCGACCCGGAAATCGATGAGCAGGCGCGTGCGGTCCTCGCTCAGATGGAACCGCTCGGTGACGCGGCGCCGGGTTCCGGCGGGCGATCCATCGATCATGGACGAGCGATGCGCCTCAAGCAGGGCTGTCTCGACAATCAGATCGTCGCCCTCCCAGCGGCCCACCGAGTGGCCCTGATTGGTCAGCGCGCCATTTTCCGGATGCCCGCGCCCGTCGGTATGGATGGTTCGCACCGTATTGTAGAGCTCGCCGGTGATGGTGACGCGGTCTTCGAGAATCTCGATCTCGTTGAGATAGGGAACGGCCAGGAACCCCGGCGTAGGGTACGCGATGCAGCGCCCCGCCGGACTCTCGGTCGCAATGTCGTAGGCTGCCTGCAATTCGGCGCCCCGCGCATTCAGCTTGCGGACGGTATCGCGCAATCCCCAGATGTGGGCGTTCGTGGACAGCGGCGTTGCCCACACGCCGGCGATGCTGTCGGCCCTGGAGCCGCCGGCCAGGTCGTCGGTGCTGCCGGCGAACGTGGACCGTGCCGACCAGATCGAACCGTCTTCCTTGGTCAGCGAGCGCAGCCGCGCATGCGTGCGTGCGATGTCGTGTACCGGATTGATGCGTGCCACCACCGGGTCGCCCGGTTGAAGCGTATCGGCGCTCCAGCCGCTGCGGGTGAGAATGGGGGTGGCATCGGTCTCGATTTCCCATTCGACGAGTTCGCCGGATGGGTTCAGGGCTTCGACATAGATGTAGACGTGCGGGTTTCCCCATCGAAACCGACTGACGTTGCCCTCGATGGCGAGCAGTACGCCGGTATTGAAAACAGATCCGCTGTGGTGCGCTGCAACAGGCCCGGTCATCGCCAACATGGCGATTATGAGTGTCAGCTTGCAAAGATATCGGGTCATGGAAAGTTGGAGCGGGTGAACGGGTTTGAACCGTCGACCTGCACGTTGGCAACGTGCCGCTCTACCAACTGAGCTACACCCGCACAATAGACCAACTCGTATTGTAAAACAGTCAGCCCGGAATTTGCACCAGGTCTCACGGCGCTTCTGCGGTACAAATCATGGTGCGCCTGCAAGGTCCGGCGTGTCTTCGCGGTTTCCGAGCAGTCCCGCCGGTAATTGCAGCTCGTGGGATCGCCTTCGTCACCTTCGGTGTCGGGGTCCTTGAACCCGACACCCGCGCGGAGTGTTTCAGGCCAATCAGTCCTCGGCGAAGGACTGGCCGTAAGAAGGCGCATCACCGGCCAGGTATGCCAATTCGATTGCCGTGGATTCGCGGCCCAATGCCTCGTTTCGATGCGGAAATCGGCCGAAGCGGGCAACGATGTCCCGGTGTTCGCGGGCATAGGGCGCCAGACCTCTGGAGAAATCATCAAACGCGGCTCTGCATTCGGCATCGAAACGCTCTGCCATGCGCACCGAGCGCTCCTGGATGGCGAGGTCCTCGGCGTGCTGCAAGGGCAGATAGAAGAACCCCCGCGGTATCGGATCGACTTCGCGGTCCATGCCGCGGCCGATTGCGTCCAGCGCCAGCCGGAGCGCGCGGGCATCGCCGTCGAATGCGCCAGCGCGGCCCCGATGGACATTGCGGGTGAACTGATCCAGTACGACGATCAGCGCGAGGCGGGACAGGGCTTGATTCTCCCAGCTTCGGTTCGACCCAGTGACAGCAGCCTCGACCAGCGTTCCAAAGCGATCCTTGATCAACATGTCGGTCGCGGCGTCGAAGCCGTACCAGAGCTTTTGTCGACCGGCCAGGGCGTCCGGCTGCATGGGCAATTCTCCGAACCAGAATTCGATGACTTGCCGATAGTCTGTCGATGGCCGATTCAACTTGAGACTCTCCATGAGGCGTGAAACAGATCGGAAGTTTACTCTGAAGCAGTTAACCTTGGTGGGACTTCAGTCAGCCGACGCCCCCGGCGAGTCGCGCAACTTGCGCCCGAGTCTGTAGCTTCAATGAGGCCCCCGCTGATCACGGGGGAAAACCGGGCTGGCCTGACCTCGTGCTCGTTCATCCAGCGCACTTCAATGAGGCCCCCGCTGATCACGGGGGAAAACTTTTACGGCCGCACGTCCGGTCCGCCGCCCGACTAACTTCAATGAGGCCCCCGCTGATCACGGGGGAAAACAAGGCGGCGTGCCCGGACGGCTGCGCCGAGCGGATCAAACTTCAATGAGGCCCCCGCTGATCACGGGGGAAAACTTGATCCGGTCGTCGATCTGAATCACCCCGAGACGATACTTCAATGAGGCCCCCGCTGATCACGGGGGAAAACTCCTCGCTACCCTGGACGAGGCCGTCGATTTCTTGATACTTCAATGAGGCCCCCGCTGATCACGGGGGAAAACTCGTAAGCGGCCGTGATGGTGTTCGCTCCAGTATGCACTTCAATGAGGCCCCCGCTGATCACGGGGGAAAACCTGAGATACCAATTCCGAACGAGTTGGAGGCCATCACTTCAATGAGGCCCCCGCTGATCACGGGGGAAAACAGCTGCCGGAGGACTTCGGTACCGACCACATTATCCTACTTCAATGAGGCCCCCGCTGATCACGGGGGAAAACCTGCTGTGCGAGATAGCCAAATCGCGTTGACCATGCACTTCAATGAGGCCCCCGCTGATCACGGGGGAAAACCCTGATACCACAAGTCTTTGGGGTTGGCTGCCCTACTTCAATGAGGCCCCCGCTGATCACGGGGGAAAACAGCTACCTCGTCCCCGACCATCGACACGCTTATATCAACTTCAATGAGGCCCCCGCTGATCACGGGGGAAAACTGCTCAATGTGCCGGTATTTATCAACGGCACGACCACTTCAATGAGGCCCCCGCTGATCACGGGGGAAAACGGGTGGCGGCGTCGGTCTCTCGCCAGTCGTAGCCGGCGTACTTCAATGAGGCCCCCGCTGATCACGGGGGAAAACGTGCGCTCCGGAAACACGCTGCCGCTCAACGCCGTACTTCAATGAGGCCCCCGCTGATCACGGGGGAAAACGTGGCATCCACCCCCGGTATTTCACGCAGGAGATTCAGACTTCAATGAGGCCCCCGCTGATCACGGGGGAAAACCCCGCACCGCCGCGCGGATCGACGCCCACCGCTCGGACTTCAATGAGGCCCCCGCTGATCACGGGGGAAAACGCTGGCATTCGTGGCGAGGTGGCGGCCCGCGCCTTGACTTCAATGAGGCCCCCGCTGATCACGGGGGAAAACCAGGCGAAGGAGCTCGTCGACCGGTTTGAGTCCGGACTTCAATGAGGCCCCCGCTGATCACGGGGGAAAACAGCACTTGCTGGAGGCGGCCACGCAAGCGGCCTGTAGGCCGCGAATGCGAGAGGTTGTGATCTGTTCTCTGACGATAAGGTCTCCGACTCCAACTCGCTGTGCGAGAGTGTCTGATAATAACTTGATTGTTAAAGAACAATCTACCGTGCGAGCGGTTCCCCGGCGCAGAGCGGTCACCGGAGCGCTCGCGGTCCACCGGCGGGTTCAAACAATGATCGGCTCGCGCTCAACCGGCGTGAAGGATCGCTTGCCGAGCGAGACGACCTTGGGTTCAACATTGTCCGCCAGACCAAGGTCTATGATAACCAAGTGATCATCCTCATGGTGGATTATGCCGCTCAAGTCGGCGATCAATTCCGCATGGCGCACGCGGGATAGACGGCACTGGAAAACGGAGAGCTGCACCCACTCTCCGTAACCGTGCATGGTTTTGAACACGGACCGCCAGCGCTTGGCGTCGGAAATATCGTAGATGACGAAATACAGTCGTTCATCCCTGGCCATCGTAACCCCCGTTCTCGAATGCTCCTGCTCAAGCGATCATGGCGGCACGCCGCCCCGCAGTCCCTGAAGGAACATGGATCAATAAGTTACACGTGTTCCACAATTGCGAACCGCGGTCAGCGGGTAGTGAAGTTCGGATAGTCCGGCGTCTCCCCCAGCAGAAAGCGGCCCAGCAGGCGCGACTGGATTTCCAGCAGCCGACGATACTCCACCCGATAGCCGAAGAGCGGATGCGTGACTTCCTGGCTCAACCGCCGTTCGACTGTAGCAATGAAACGCTTGCGGCCAGCGCTCGACAAATTGACGCCTGTCGCCCGGCGCACGAAGTCGGTTGGGCGTATCTCTCCATTGTTGATCGCGGTGACCACGGCGGATTCCACGATGAGCGGCCTGAACGGCTCCATCATGTCCAGGGCGAGCGCCGGACGCCCATAGCGCGGCTGGTGATAGAAACCGCGATAGGGATCGAACCCGGTGGCGGAAAGCACGACCACCCATGTCCGCGTCAGGAGCGCGTACCCGAACGACAGCAGCGCATTCACGGGGTCGGTCGGAGGCCGACGATTCCGATTGGTCATTTCGAAGATATCCGTATCGCTGCTCTGCTTGAGCATGCCGGTAAAGTGCTGGAAATAGCGGGCGGCTGCCGCCCCCTCCACCCCCAGCAGCGAGCTCAAGTCACGGGCACGGCCGGCCTTGTCCGCTAGACGCTTCAGATCGGTGAGCACTGGCTTGACGTCTTCATCCTGCCGCCAGTTCCGGCGCAGCAGCGTGCGCGAGTTTCGAATTTTCGCCCGCACCCAGCCTCGCGCCAGTCTCAGGCAAACCTGGTCCTCGAAGGATCCCTTGTACTGGGCCGTGCGTACCTCAACATTGGCGTGGCCCGCGCCGACCGTGTGCCCGAGAAACCAGCCTCCGTAAGAATGCCAGGTAACCGGGATATTGCGCCGCATGAGCTCGTGCAGCGTCGGCGTGGTGATATAGACGTTGCCCATGACGACGAGTTGGGATGTCTCGGCAAGCCGCGCGTACACTGCTTTATCGTCGTCCTTGGTGATGGCGAGCCGCTCGCCCTTCTTGGCGATCTTTCCCCGATGCGACTGGACATACACCGGGAGGGCCCGGGCGTGCCGGACGCTGAGCGGGCGCACATTCTCCGAAGTCATCCTGAGCAGATTGACTTCGTCCGGCAGGCACACGCCCACCAGCGAACAGCGCGGACACTTGGGGCTGTCCTCGAGCGGCGGGGGAATCCGGCCGGCGCCTACCACGGCGCCCAGATTCTCGATTGACTGGTGAGTAAGTTCCAGCAGTTCCTCGTCAAACCGGACCCGCACCCGCTCGCGCGACCCCGCGAAGTACAGAATGCCCTCCGAGCACTCGTAGCCGTGCTCCCTGAGCAGCAGTCCCTGCGCGCACAACTGCACGCGCTCCGGATCGTAGGCCCGGCGCGCGACATGCGGCCGCTTGCCGCGCTTGTAGTCGACCGGCGTGACCTTGCCGTCAGCGCTTTCCACAAGGTCGATCTTGGCGATCAGGTTGAGTTTCTTCGACGACAACTCTACCGAGCGGGCGACCCGCAACTCCTCGGCTTCCTCGTCCGGCTCGGGAAGCGAGCCGCCCTGCTTATCGACTTTTCGATGGACATGGCGACCCTCGACGGTATCGGACGAGTCCTCCCACTCCTTCTGAACCCATTCCAGATACGCCAGCCGCGGACAGTACACGTATTCGTTCAGAATGCGGGCAGGGATCAGCGGTGAATTCTGGTCGTGCCGAAGGGGAGGCAACCTGAGCGCGGTCTGGACCGGCTCGCTTTCGGTGAATGCGGGGATGTTTTCAGCTTCTGGCACGTCGACACCTTCCGTGTTTGGTTGAACACTAAAGGTAACGGTGGCGAAGGTAATCGTTCAACCGCAGAGCGATACGTGCAGCCCGTCCCTGTCGTCAAGTTTCCACTTGCGAAGCTCAGGTGCAACTCCGGGTGGCGTGCGGACCAGTCCCATCGATCATGTATGTGAAGTCCCTCGAAAAGAGCCTGGCTGCCTTCGAACAACTCCTTCAGGGTGTCCAGGAACAGGCTTTTGCCGTAGGTTGCCGCGAAGTACGCGTAGTTCTGCGTGACCTCGGGTATGCGGGACGAGACTGCCCGGTCGAAACGAATGCCCTGCGCCTCAAAAGGTTCCACCACGGCGCGAATTGCGGCCTCGGGCGCCAGCAGGCCGATCCCCAGCGTCTCGCAACGCTCCCAAAAGGTTGCCCGTGCATCCTTGAGAGTACGTTCCAACTCGGGCGTTCCTGTCAGCGTCAGCATCAGGAGACCGCCGGAACGCGGTCATCGAGGCTGGCCCCCGCCCCCTTCCCGTGGTTTTGGCGGCGACTCGACGCCGTTGTGTTTCGCGGCCCATTCGGCCATTGAAGGGATCGCCGCCCGCCATTGCCCCTTTGTCTCCCGCAGGATACCTTTCTCGGCCAACTCCTCGGCGAACCTCAACGGGGTGACATCATGCTCGCCGAACCAGCCGACTGCGTCGGCGCGTTCGAATTCGCGGGCGCACATGGCCGTCAAGGCGCGTTTTCCACGCACGCCTCCCTTCGCGAGGGCGACCAGGACCTGGCGCGTCACCGCGCGATCGATTTGGAATGTTGTGTGGTCCAGGCACATTTCGTAGTAGGCGTGGCGCATGGCGTCGGATCGTTCTCGCACTCGCTCGGCGTCCACGTGGCGCATCGCCCCATCGACCCTTAGCAGTTCCTCGCAAAGGGACACCTGGGCACAGTGCAGATGCTGTGGCCATCCGTTGGCAAGCTCGCCGGTCAGGGCCGCCCATTCATCGCGGTCGTCGGCGGTTCCCGCCGCCGCGGTCGCCTTGAGCATGGCCTGGGTTGAGTCGGCGCATTCCCGTTCGGTCATCGCGCCCATCTCGACCGTGGCGTTGCGCGCCGGCCGGGACAATCCGGGAATGGCGCTCACGACGGATCTCGTGTGGCCGAGGCCTGTCATCACGACGACGCAAGACACGCCGATGCCCGTCGTGTGCAGGGTGACGAGCATGTCGGCCGCCCGCGGGGCCTTGGCTTGGGCCTCGTCAAGGTGAAGGGCGAGCGTCGCGCTCCGCGCCGAATGGCCCGCCAAACGGTCGCGCGTCGCATCCGCGACGGCACGCAGCCCCAAATGCTCGCTTGCGGCCTCGGCTATGAATGCACCCATCCGAGCGGCGGTGGAACCGCGCGCAAGCGCGGCCCTGTCGATCCGCTCCGACAATGCCTTCGCATCGGCCAGATCGAGGGTGTCGCAACTGACGAACATTACGCGATCGGCGCGGGTTTTGGCCAGATGGGCCGCCAGCGAGGTCTTACCGCACCCTGGAGGCCCCTGGAAAATACGAAAGACCGCCTGGTCTTTTCTACCGGCGTTCGCGACGGCGTTGTCGAACGCACGGATCTCGGCCTCGCGGCCCGCGAAAAACGGCGCGATATCGCGGTCGTCGCCTCTCGCGAGTTCGGTGGCGAGAATGCGGTTGAAGGGCATGTCCGGGAGTCGCACGTCCAACGGGCGGGAACCTTCGCATTATATGTCATTTCCATCCATGCCCGTGACGCGCCTGTAAGCCCAAAGCGGTAGTGTCCCCTTTCTCCAATTCTAAAATGTCCCCTATTGTTCGGAGGGGATGCGTTGGAATCGTGCAACGAAGCGGGGACGATGAGTTACAAGGAGGCGGATCGGGTGGGGCTGATTCGGTCGGTGGTGGAGAAGCGTTTACGCCTGAGTGAGCAGTCATCACTTCACATTGATCGTCAAAGGCCGTGACATGGCAGTTCGCCACCGAGGTCCTGCTCTTCGCGAACGGTCAGATAGCCGGTCTGGAACAGGAGTGCTTCGGTCGCCATCTCGTCAACATCAAAGGCGGACAACAGATCGCTGCTGCCCGCCATCTCGTCCAGCGCCAGTGACGAAACCCGGCGATCGAACAACGTTTCGATCAAGAATGCCGGTGTGCCGGTCTCGAACCAGTAAGCGCCAAACTCGCGCCTGCGAAACAGCAGCAGGATATCGAAGGGGTTGTACACCTTCTCATCGCCCAGCCAACTATAGCCGTTGTACCAGTCGCGGATCCGGTCCCCGTCGAGGCCCGGAAGTTCCGGCGCGAACACCGTATCCAGGTCGGCGTCCGTGTAGCCGCAGATGGCGGAGTAGCGCGGGTCAAGCGTGATGTCAATCAGGTTGTTCAGCCCGGAAAAGAGGCTGACCCTGGAAAACTTGCTCACCCCGGTAAGGGACGTAAACCGTATGAATTGCTTCGTGGGCCTTTCGAGCGCGTTGGATATTGGCCAGGATGTCCTGTCCGGATTGGCGCCAGACGTACCGCTTGGGATTCAGGTTGTGTTCGGCCAAGTAGGCGTGATGGCCTCGACCAGTTCGCCGACGCTGATGAAGCTGCCATGGCGCACGACGTCCTGCGTGAGGTCGCGGAAGAACCGCTCCACGAGGTTCATCCACGACCTGGATGTGGGGGTGAAATGCAGCACCACGCGGTCGATGCCGTGCGCGTTGCGATGGCGCTGGTTGTGCCACTTGACCCAGGACTTCATCTTGGCGTGCTTGTGGGCGCGTAGTTGTCGACGATCAGGTGCAAGCTGACCCCGGCCGCCGCTTCCCGGTTGAGGTGTTTGAGGAACGCCAACCACTCCCGATGCGTGTGCCGGGCGGCGGTCTAGCTGAATATCTTGCCGTCGAGGTACGACAGCGCGGCGAACAGCGTGACGGTGCCGTGGCGTTTGTAGTCGTGCGTGCGCGTGCGGGTGTGGCCGCGCATGACGGGAAAGCCGGGTCGAGTGCGTTCCAGGGCCTGACACTGGCTTTTCTCGTCGCAACACAGCACCAGCGCGCGCTCCGGCGGGTCCAGATACAACCCGAGCACGTCCCAGAACTTCTTCTCGAACTGCTTGTCGTTGGACAATTTGAACGTCCGGGTCACATGCGGCTTGATGTCGTTGGCGCTCCCCCAACGGCGTCGAACGCAATCGTCAGGTCCCTTGCCAACTAATCCCGGGTGGACCGAACGTTCCATATCCGCCTTGTCTGGACCTGCGGATAGACGACCGAAGAACCATTGAAATGCCCCAGGACCGAAACCAGCGACCGAGCTTTGCTTCCATTGGGTTATGGTGGGAGGCATGTGTCAACAATGACTTTACGGCATATGGTGTGGCTGGCTTATTCCAGAGTGGCCAAGAATAGTGACCGGCTTTCCATGACCCCGAACATCCCTGCGTGAGCGTACGGCCTATACCCGCAAACACCGGATACAGACTCAGCCCCAATATCGCCAGGGCTTCAGGCCCAGGATTGGTCAGTTTTCGTTCAGGGCTTGGATTGTTTGCTCTCAGTGCGTATACGCGGTCGTCAGTTACATCCCATCCAAGAGAAGGGAGTTCACTCTGGTACCGCCAAGGGCTCGCCAAGCCTGCCACGAAGTCCTTGCGTACGACGCCATCCAGTATTTTTCGAGTCGTGTTAAGAAATTTTTGTTGTCCGGCTGTAAAGTAAAAATCGGTGGGTTTCGCAACACCATTATTGTCCAAACTACCCTCGGCTATGAGGGCAGTAGCCAAATCGCCACCTGAACCGCGCTGCACTGCTTCTCTCAGATATACCCTGATGTCATCCGGCCTGAGCTTGAGTTCGTCGCCCTTCGGCATCATTGAGCCATCAAGCCTTGCAGGATTAACAGCAAAGCTTTTCTTCAAAGCTGAACATTTTTCCAATGCCTGGTCCGCGATCCGGTCAACGGTGAAGCGCTGATCCACAACGGCGCAGGGCGTTACGTCATCACTCCACCACAGACAAGGCTGCTCTTCTTTGCTTGCGAACGCCGCCTGCACACCAAGGGCCGCAAGAAAGCCCAATGGGTTCATGCCTTCAAGCCCACAAAGATGAGTCCCATTCATCTTCGAGTCGCTTCCTCGGCGCTCTCTTGATGGTCAGCAAGACGCAGGATGGTTTCCAGCCAAGCCAACCCATGGTAGCCGTAATGCTCCACCAGACGCCAAAACCGATCAGCCATGTCGAGAGCCAAGGAGCTGTCGGTCAAATCGGAGTCGGTTTCCATGAAGTTACCGTCCACTGAGAACGTGAGTACCTGCGGTTCCGGATCTTCCATGATTGGCGGTAGTGGTCGCCCCCAACCATGATGGGAACCGACCAGATGGAGTACGAGATCCTTGTCGTGAGCGGGACCAAAAACATCGCGGTTCGACTCGATCATGGCGACGCTAGCCACTTCGTGACGCATTCCCCTGGGGTATCTCCGAATTCTGCGAGCACCTGGCAATGACTTGGCGAGTGGCTCTCCACGCCGCATTTCCAGTTCCACCCGATCACCGCCTGCCAACTGCATCTGGAAGCGGCTATCCACTTTGCCAAGATCGTGAAGCCGGCCGGCAATACGCAGATCTGCCACAATTCCAGAAGGCAATCCCAACCGCTCGGCGATTCGTCCCGCACGTTCCCCAACCCCATCGAGATGACGACGCAACGTTACGCCAGTGGACGTAAAAGAGCCGGCTTCGTCCGAGCCGTCCATGATTTCGGCTTCCACCAATGACTTCTTCGTTACAGAGTGCCGCTCGGTCAGAACGTAGTAACCGCCAGATGGGTTCTCGCTTTCGACCCCGACCGCGATGACCTCAAAGGTGTGGCCCAGCTTACAAATAGCCTTCCGTATCCAGCCGGGTTGTTGGTCCGATTCGTTACCTTGTTCTTCGAGCCAATTGGCCACTCGCTCGGAGATTGGGGCAGTTGCCATAGCTTCGTCAGCTGGGGTTGGCGGAGAGTCCACATAAGGGAGCTTCGGGTCGAGGCGCAATGTCACCTTCCGCCGATACTCGATCTGTGCCGCATCGCCCAAATCTTCTACCGGCTCAGTGGAAGACGGATCCCATGTTCCCGCACTCAACCCACCTCGCTGCGGATCGACGACAAGCACATCTCCGGGACGGATGTCGTTCACTCCAAGATTCTCATCAACGCCTTCACCGAAACCAGCCCAGCGAACCCAGTGCCTGTTTAGCCGCGCGGGCCGAGAATAAGAATCCTCTGGCTCGTGAATCTGCCCAACATCGGCGACGTCCACTTCTTTCGAGTCGCCTACCAGCCATGATTTCACCGCTGCAATGGGAACCTGGAGAAATTCCGCCTGTCGGGGAGGAACCACGCGCAACCCTTCGGACGAACGGTCCCAACGCCACACGATCGAAACATCCGCCGAGCGGTTCTGGTCCATACCGTGCAGAAACCACTCGATAGAAGGCTGCACGACAGGCTCGGGACGGGTTTGTACCCACGTGTCCATATGCGATTTCAGGAGAAGCGGAGCGCTTGTTCGCGGAGCCACCGCGCTATTCGGGAAGTCCCGCAGGGACAGCGGACCTACATCCAACCACCCATCTTCGGAACGATGCTTGAGTTCCTCCCATGTCACTCTGGACGACTCACCGTAAATCGGATCCGGATTCCTGGAACGGACAACGGAGCTGGGTCCGATAATCCAAGCTTGAGCTGGACAGCCAGTTCGCTTGTAACCGGTTCCGCGACGATCAAGGCGACCGAATCTCTGTCGCAGGCTGTCAACTGGCGCGCACTCGGTGACGAGCGCGTCAAAGCTGAAGTCTGCGCCGACCTCAATGGCTTGGGTTGCGACTACAACGGTGAGTTGATCGCCGTGCGAATTGTCGTCCGGGTCGACAACAGGGCCTATCCGATCCAAGGCATCGATCCGATCCAGCGGTCGCATGCGTCCGGTGATCAAGTGCGTCGAATACCCAGCGCTTCCGAGCGCTTCGTGGGTCTCCCGAGCCGTGCGTACCCGATTTACGACCACACCGATACTGCGGACTTGAGATTTCCGCGCACGGATGGCTGTATGGATCGACTCAACGATCTCCAGCACGGTAGCCGGAATAGCATCCTCACTGCGCACCGACTTGAGCACTGCTCGTTTACTGGCCTCCACGCGGCGGCGCAATTCAGCACATCCCTTCAAATCCGTCGCAGCATCCAGAGTGAAACGCTTCGCATTCTCTTCACTCGGAGTGGCCGACATTTCGACTATCGCGAACCGTCGAGGCAACACCCCGGTGTGCAGCGTGGACACGTAGGCGAGAGTTTCTGCGAACGGCACGCTCAAATGCACTTCATCAAGGATCACGAGGCAGTCGTTACCAGTTAATCCTGCATGAATCGGCCACATTCTTGGATTGACGCCGTAGCCTCGGAACAAGAGGCGCGAACCGAATTGGTCTACCGTGGAAACCACTACCCATGGCTGATCCGGGCGGCGCATCCATTCGCCGTCGATGGGAATCCCTCCACGCAGCGCGGCGATGCCCAGGGGCTCGCCGTCGCTCAAGGTCCGCAATCGATTCCGAACCCGTTCCAGGACAGGCGTATCAGCCGCTTCCACGCGCTCCTGAATTTGCCGGGCTCGCTTGTAGACTTGGTCTACTACGATTCGACGATCGATGACAAATACGACTCGCCGAGGAGATGTCTCAGACTCTACGGCCATGGCAAATACCGCAGTGTCGAGTATGGCGGTCTTACCGGTACCGGTCGGCAAATCGATGACTTTCGGCCATGCACGCCGATGAAGCACTTGCTCCGTCAGTCGCTGCTGCCACGGAAACGGCTCGTAACCATGTATGTCTATGAAGAAAGTAGCGAAGTCCCTGGAGGTCAGCTCGTCTGTCACGAGTCGCTCGCTACCCGCCTTCTCGCCAACACCGGAGTTACTCATCAGGTTCGTCCTTTCCAACCTCGGAAAGTTCGGCACCAGGGGCCGGACGCATCAGACCCAGGCCGAGGAACCGCCCGGTGCCGAGAATCAATGGACCCGAAACAGGTTGTTCAAACCTAACCGAGGCATGGACCAATTGACGCCGGACAGGGCGGCCTCCCCGTCCGTTTTGATTGAATGCGGGGAAACGGGCTGTCGGCTGGGCACCCTTAAGAAACGGGCTCCGAGAGACCTCAATGGATACGGGCTGGGGCAACCCGACGTGCTTGCAGGCCAGCGCCACCGACAACTTGGCCAAGGCCCATGCTTTGGCACGCGCCGCCGCGGAGCCACCGCCGAGTCGTCCCGGATGTCTGGGCAGCGCTACGGGGGTGGCTGAAATCCATCGACAAGAAGCTCGATTCCACACGCTGGGGCGCAAGGAGATCAGTGTCGCGGGTCCACGCTGCCGGTGAAGGCTAGCCACACCTTGGGCGCCCAAAGTGAGTTTCAGAGCGTCATCGCCGGTTTTCTCGTTTGCCTTCTCCCAATTGCCAATGGCCCGATAGAGTGCTCGGCGCGCGTCATTGCTGACAACATTCGGCACGGACACCGCCATTCCCATCAGCCGCCCGTCGGCGTGCTCGAAACTCACAAAAGGAAGAGGAAGGAACGCCACGTGCGGCGCGGCTGTCGGCTTGCCGGTCGCCAAGTGACCACTAATCTCTTCGGGTATAGGATCGTCGGCATAGTGGAACAAGGCCGCGCGCATCGCTGTCGCGATTTCCACCGCCCTTGTTGCGAGAAAGGACCGGGAGCCGGGTGTAAACTCGAATATGATCCATTGGCCGGCGGTATTCGGCTCGCGCCCTTTTTCCGGTTGCAGCGCTGCCTTGGAGACTGAACGATACCGAACATCCACAAATGGCAGCGACCGGGGCTTGGAACCGCCGTGGCGTACGAACTGGCGCTCAAGCTCGGCGAGTTGGCCGCGCCGCACAGTTCGCAGGCTGTGGTTCCCGCCACCAACTTCGAACGTGGCGTCGAGCACCTCGTTGATCAATCGGCACGATACAAGCGATGAGGGATGACCCAATCGAGTAACCCGTCGGAGCAGCCGATCAAGGGGGTTGGCCACATCATCCGGAACCGGCCCATTCCAAAGAAAGCTCACTCGCGCGTTGTCGGGCGTCACGGAAGGATAGTACCTCCCTTGTTTGCCGCGCCGATCCGGCATCATTGCTACCGCAGAAGCTGAATTCGTCCTGCCGACGAGGCTGACTTGGGCCTCCACATCTTTCGCCTTGTTCAGCTTGCGCTCAATTTGCGCCGCCCTCGTCGTAACTTCGCCATCGGAAGCCGCAAGTTCGGCGTGAAGCCGGGCGGCCAATCCAGCGACGTTGTGAGCTTTCCGTTCGTACCAACTCCTAGCGAGGCTTCGCCTCAGACCGACGAGGAAGGACAACGACTCGCCGCGTAAAATTTGACTCAACTGTAAACATCAATCCGGCTCAAGGAGTCTAGCGATAATCGTGGCGTCGTTCACCGGTACGAAGTGCGAGACAACGCTGCGCGGTACGGCCTCGGACGCGGCAATTCCAGGCGGTGCCTGCGATTCAAGCCACTTCAATGCGGCACGCTCCGCACTGTCCGGCTCGTCCGCGTCAGCCCACGCGGCGACGAGCGCCGAGAATAGACGCGCTGGGTGCGGCGGCCACTCGGGCTGTCGGCGGTCATTGTGGCACGTGGCCACGAACCTGCCGGTCAGGAAGTTCACCTCGATACCGAAGCCGCTATCGTCGGAAGACATCAATCACCCAGCCGCGGGTTCGGTTGCAGATACCTTGCGGCTCCGTCGAATCAACTCCAGCAGCTTCGGTGCGGGCACGAGCCGTATTTCATCGGTATTCCATCCCACCCCACACGCTGCCGCATGCTCGGCCGCTTCCTTGAGAATTCGAGCAGAAGAAGCTCGGTCCACTTCCACCACCTCTCCAGGGGAACCGTCACGGCGCAACATCTCAAGCTTGGGAGGATGCATCGGGAGCAGCAGGCAGCGGGACCGGAGATCCAAGTCCATCTCGTATTGATAGGCAATCGCGGCGACACCAATGGCCGCAACCGCCGTGTGAACGGCTGTCTCCGCCTCGCGGGAATGGCCTTTGCAACGCAATCTGCGAAGCGCAGCAAAGGAAATTACGGTAGTCTGCAAGGCGTGCGAAATAGTGACCCCACCTGCATGAGCATCAATTGAAGGAACGATATTGCCGTGGTTAATCTTGGAGGGCTGCCCGGCATCACCGCTTTCGCTGCCGCGTGAGGCGAGGACAGGCTGCCCCTTTCTGTCTTTCTCGGCATTCTCGGGATCATCTGTCCAGACTTCATTCTGATCCGCGCTGTTGTACAAACGATCGTCAGGAGCCACCTTTTCGATCTGCAATGGATCAATGCGGCTGCCGACTTTCTTGCCTACTGCAGCGTCAAAACCTACGATTTCCGAGACGTATGCCCTTTGGAACTTCGCCCCCAGTCCACCTTTAGGGCCGGTCGAATCCCACATTCCGAACAGCAATGAGGTTGGAGAGAAACGAAAAAGATCGGTCGCGTTGCGTGGTGTGGCATCTGTGATCGAGCGGCCTATATCAGAAAGGCGAAATAGGGTTCCGTCAAGTAGGCTATCCCGGAAGATTGCATCCGCTAGCCCTGCCCGTGCCCCACATCTCCGTGCTGGACTTCACAAAGCCGCCGCGCTATGGTGCGCGTCATGGATGTTCAGAGCCAAGTCATGCGTTCGCTGCGTGCCGATTTGCCTCGGCTTCGCGACGTCATTGCGGGAGTGGTTTCGGAGGGGTTCGAAAGCCAAGGGAAGCTGGCCGACCGGGTCTGCGAGGCCTTTGCGCTTCGCGACGGACGCGGTCGGTGGCAACGCGCAAGCTGCCATCGGGCATTGGCGGTGCTGCAACGGGCCGAGCAGGTTGCGCTCCCGTCGCCGCGCCGTCCTGCGGTCGGGGGACATGGCCCGCGCCTGCTCGCTCAACCGGTGGCGCCGGCGGAAGCGGTGCCGAGCGCGGTCGGACAGGTGCGTGAGTTGGCGTTGGTGCGGGTCGACAGCGACGCGCAGCGCTGGCTCTGGAACACCCTCATGGCGCACGAACACCCGCGCGGAGCGGGTCCGTTCGTCGGCCCGCAGTTGCGGTATCTGGTCGGCTCCGCACACGGCTGGCTCGGGGCGGTGGGATTTGCTGCTGCGGCGCGGCGCCTTTCGGCCCGCGACGCCTTTATCGGCTGGGACGATGCGCAGCGGGCGGCGCATCTGCACCGGGTGCTGGGGCTGTGCCGGTTGCTGATCCGCCCCGGCGTGGCTTGCCGCAACCTGGCCTCCTGGGTGCTGGGTCAGGCGGCACGGACGGTGGTCGAGGATTGCCGGCGCCGCCACGGCTACCGGCCCTGGCTGTTGGAGACCTTTGTCGACGAGCGCCAGCACAGCGGCGCCAGTTGGCGCGCCGCCAATTGGCGCCGCCTCGGCGAGACCGCCGGACGCGGACGCAACGACCGCACCCATGCCGCCTCGACCACGCCCAAGGCCATCTACCTCTACGCCCTGGAACCGGCCTTTCGCGAGCGTTTGCAACTCCCCGCCCCGGGGCCGGCGCCGCTGGACCCCGGCGCCGGACTCGATGCCGGGGTCTGGGCAGCCAACGAATTCGGAGGCGCCCCGCTGGGCGATGCGCGCCTGAGCGCACGTTTGGTCAAAAGCGCGCACCATATGGCACTCTACCCCACACGCGCCATCACCGGCGCCAGCCACGGAGCCCGCGCCTTGATCAAGGGCCATTACCGACTCATCGACCAGCCCGCCGACAGCGAGGTCACCGTCGAACACATCCTGGCGCCGCATCGGCAGCGCACGGTGCAACGGCTGCAATCGGAGTCGACGGTGTTGTGCATTCAGGACACCTCCAGCCTGAACTTCACCCGGCACGGGCAAACCGAGGGACTGGGCCACCTCGGGTCGAACCAGACCGGCGCCGTGGCCCGCGGCCTGAACCTGCACGCCACACTCGCCGTCAATCCCGATGGGGTGCCGCTCGGCGTGCTGCGGGCCGCGTTCGATGCGCCACCGCCGCCGGACCCCGAGGCCAAGAGCCGCAAACCCCTCGAGCAGAGAAAATCGTTCCGCTGGATCGAGGGCCTGCGCGACTGCGCCGAGGCGACCGCGCCCCTCGATGACACCCGCGCGGTGTGCGTCATGGACCGCGAGGCCGACTTTTTGGACCTGTTCATCGAGCAACACGACCGGACCCCAACGGTCGACGTGCTGGTTCGCGCCAAGACCAATCGCGTGCTCGGCCACGACACCGACGGCAACGGCGAGAAGGTCGTGCGACACCTGTTCGACGAACTGCGCAGCGCCCCGGCCCGGGGGCGGTGCCACGTCGAGGTGCGCCGGCCGGGCGCGCGCGAGAAGGCCAGCAAACAGGCGCAACGCGCCAAACGCACCGCCCGCACCGCCCGGATGACCCTGCGCTACCAACCGGTCGAACTGCCGCGCTCGACGTCCGAACCGCTGACACTGTGGGCGCTGCATGCCCGCGAGGAACACCCGCCCGCCAAGACGCAACCGCTGGAGTGGTTTCTGCTCACCACCGTGCCGGTGACCGAGCCCGAGGACGCCACGCGCCTGCTGCGCTGGTATAGCCTGCGCTGGCGCATCGAGGACTTCTTCCGCATCCTCAAATCCGGTTGTCAAATCGAGGAACTCCAACACCACAGCGCCGAGCGACTCGAGCGCGCCATCGCCATCAACCTGGTCATCGCCTGGCGCATCCAGTTGATGGTCCAACTCGGCCGCGAGGTACCCGAACTGCCGGCCGAGTTGCTGTTCTCGAATCTCGAACTGCGCGTGTTGGCCACCTTCGCCCGTTCGCGGAAACTCAGCGAACCCGAACACCTCGGCACGGCGGTGCAACTCACCGCCCGGCTCGGCGGCTGGACCGGGCGCAAACGCGATCCCCCCGGCGCGCAACTCCTGTGGCAGGGCCTGACACAGCTCGTCACCATGTCCTTCGCTCTCCAACTGCACGACGAATACGGATGACACAAACATCAACAATCAACCAAAGTCCAGCGCTATATGTGGGGCACGGGCAGCGCTAGCCGGTGGGGCGCTTCCAGCACCGTCAGCTTCTCATAGTCCGTTGCCCCCTGGTCATCGGAGAAATCGACGTAGGGCACCGGGAACACCAACTCACCTCGCTCCCAGCCATCAAGCAATGCGAGTTCCGCACGGTTTGCTTGCGATGCGACAGAATCCAACAGGACCGTCGTGGATACACTATCGCTGCTGCCTACCTGCCTCTCCTCTACGGCATACTTATGATCAGAACGACCATCGACTGCGTAGGACGGCGGGAATACCTTGTCTCCTTCACCACCAGAGGACTGCAAAGCCATGCGGGACCGCAGGGCGACGGCGTCGCGGGCAACGGCGGTGAGGAGCCGTTGGAACGTGAGTTGAGTCATGTTTTTCTCCGATCAAATTGTATTGTGAGCAATGGTTGCGACGGCTCCGGCAACACCTCGAAAGGTTCTGAGCCGACACTTGTGAACCATAGGTAGGCGGCAAACTGCCAAGCCAATCAGTCGTGCCATAGACCACGAGAGCGCCGACTGCTACTAACGACCGCTGTGCAGATCGGCCACTTCCAGCGGGACTGCAACCTTACCCATGCTGCTCTTTGCGTTCCTCGGCGAGCAGCGCGTGGCGATTATACGCATCGCTGCTAACCCAGACATCCAAGTAATCAATGATCGTCCCTGGGACGATAGCAGGCGCACTCACCGCGAAAATGCTCGCCAATGTCGCCGATAACAAACAGGATGGCGACGAATACCCACTTGATCAGAAGCCACAGCAGCCACCCCGCGATCAGCAAGCCAAAAATGAGTTCCAGTTCCATGCGCCCTTTCCAGATACCTGGCTGCCTTTGTCGCAACCAACCTCGCTCGCTTCGAACACCCGACTATAGCGGCCTCCTGTGTCAAATCCCGACACAAACCGCCAAATCTACCCACTGTACTGCGCAATCGCCCGTTCGAGATGGCCTCGCACTTGTTCAGCGAGGGATTGCGGCCCTACCACACGCACGTCTCCGCCATAACGAAGAATCTCCCCTACAAGCTCCCGAGGGTCCGCATAGGGAACCACAAGCTCGTAATAGCCATCCGACCGAAAACGTCCAATCTGGTCGTGATGCCAGACTTCGTCAGCCACCCAGCGAGCCCGCTCCGGGGTGAACACCAGCCTCGCCCGGTGTCGCGCCGGACCGGAAAACAAACCGTAGCCGGCGGTGAGGGCGGCATCCAGTTCATGTTTCGGGACGCCGCGAGCGGCGTCGTCAAGGATTTCTATTTCCCGCATCCGGTCGACGGAGAACGTGCGCAAGGCGTCCTTGACTTCATCCCAGCAGTCGAGATACCACTGGTCGCGATAGTAGACCAGGCGCTGCGGCGACACGATGCGTTGCGTCACCGTGCCCGTGGCGCGGCCGGCGTACGTGAATGAGAGTTGATGCCGCCCGATCAGGGCGGTTGCCGCCGGGACGAACAGCGCCCTGGAAACGGAACGCGCATGGGCGCGCAGAATGCGCACTCGGTGCATGGGGAACTGTTTCCGACCGGACACTCCCGCATCCAGAATCTGTGTCAACCTCGACCGCAGAGGGTCAACGTACCGGCGCAGCATGCCGGGCTGCACGCTCTTGAGCAGATGGTCCATGACAAGGAGCGCCTCCAGTTCATCGCGACGGAACCAGAGCCCCGGCAATTCGAACCTCCGGGCTTCCCTATCGTAGAAATAGCCTCGGCCAGGAGTATTGAGAATGGGCGCGCCAAGGAAGTCGCGCATGTGGCTGATCGTGCGGTGCAGGGTCGAGCGCGAGCACTCCAGCAACTCCATCAGATCGCCGGTAGACGCCGGGTATCGGCGGCTGCGCAGCGCCTGGTGAAGCGCGTACATCCGTTCAAAGTGGTCCATGGGCTGCTCTCTGGATCGCGGGAATGATGGCGTTCCTGCTCATGTCCCGCATCTTCATTCTCCCGGGCCGGCCACAGTTTAGCGGTATTCGCGCGAATTGAGACCGGCCCGGTTATCGGTGGTCCCGGTTCGTCCAGCCGAACACCAGCGTTTCTGGCCATTTCCGGCAGAAATGAGCCTTCCACACCGCGCCCCAGCCGCTATCCTCGACCTTGCAGCAGGTCAACGACCGCGCACGCGGATCCAATACCTCGCGGGGGACCGAACATGGCCGATACGGCATTTGATACACTTGAAGCCGCCCGCCGCCTTGAAGCGGCGGGCATCCAGGCCGAACAGGCCAACGCCATCGTGGAAGTCGTGAACCAGTCAGCCGGTCAAATGGTCACCGTGGAGCGCTTCGACACCGGAGTCACCGGACTGCACGCGCGGATCGACTCGGTTCACTCGGAGCTGGGCACACGGATCGACTCGGTTCACTCGGAGCTGGGCACACGGATCGACTCGGTTCACTCGGAGTTGAGCACGAGGATCGACTCGGTTCATTCCGACTTGCGAACCCGCATCGACTCGATGCATTCCGAATTGAGCGCCCGGATCGACTCTGTTCAAGCGGAGTTGCTAACCCGGGTCGACTCGGTTCGTGCCGAGTTGCGGGAGGAATTTGCGCATTCTCATCTGAAGACCTTGATCGTCGTCATCGCCGCCAATACGTTGATTGCGGCGATCCTCGGCATCCTGCTGTCCGGCGGCGCGCCCGTTACCCTGTCCTTCGGCTCGCCCTGAACGCGCTCCCGCCATGCGTGAACCGCGGAAGCAGGTACGTAATCGCGGCCACCGCCACGCAAGCGGTCATTCGCCGCCTGCGATAGTCGGCCAGGAGGCCTTCACGTATTCCACCATCGACCAGAGGGTCAGCCCGGCCGCGACTGCCAGCAGAATCTGGCCGATGGGGTAGACCGGGATACCGAACGACGGCACCTGGTAAAGCATGAAGCCGATCCCGAACATCTGCAGGGTGGTCTTCCACTTGGCGAAATAGGTCACCTTGATCGCCGCGCTCGAACCGAGCTGCGACATCCATTCGCGTAATGCGGAAACCGCGATCTCGCGGCCGATGATGATGGCTGCGAACAGCGCCAGGTAGAGTTTCGGATCGTTCTGCAGCAGCACGATCAGGGACGTGGAGACGAGCAGCTTGTCCGCGATGGGGTCCAGGAATTCGCCGAATCTCGACGTCTGCCCCAGCTTCCGGGCCAGGAACCCGTCGAACCAGTCCGTGATCGCCGCCAGACCGAACAACACCCCGGCAGCCTGTCCCGCCCAGTCCGCCGGCAGGTAGTAGATCAACACCACCAGCGGGATGGCGGCGATTCGAAACGACGTAAGCAGGTTCGGTATGGTCAGGGGCATGGCCGAGTACGGATCTTCTACCGGACTCTCCCCTGCGCCGCCCGCGCGGCACTCATCGACGAGATATCCGGATCAATCCGAGTGTACATGCTCGTATATCAGCTTGGCCAGACGGCGGGAAATACCGTTGACCCGTGCAAGGTCGTCGACGCCGGCGCGGGTGACCGCCTGCAGACCGCCGAACTGGCGCAGCAGTTCCCGCCGCCGCTTGGGGCCCACCCCGGGGATGCCCTCGAGCGGCGAAGCCGTGCGCCGCTTGTGCCGCCGCGCCCGGTGACCTGCAACGGCGAATCGGTGCGCCTCATCGCGCAATTGTTGAATCAGGAACAGCGCCGGTGATGTCGGCGGCAATTTGAGCGGCGCCCGGCGGCTCTCGACGTACAGCCGTTCCCGGCCGGGATGCCGGCCCGGGCCCTTGGCAACCGCGACGAGCCGCATCCCGCCCGATCGAAGTTCGTCGACCGCCGCGGCGGCGGCGCTGAGCTGACCCCGGCCGCCATCGATGAAGACGACGTCGGGTACGATGGCCTCGGCGCTGCCCAGGCGGGCGCCCCATCTCTCCAGGGCTTGGGTCATTGCCGCGTAGTCGTCCCCTCCGGTGATACCGGCGATATTGAACCGCCGGTACTCCGATTTCAGTGGTCCTTCAGGTCCAAAGACGACGCAGGAAGCGACCGCCGATTCGCCGCCCGTGTGGCTCACGTCGAAGCAGGCCAGCCGCTGGGGAATTTCGTTCAATTCAAGGTAATCCGCCAGTGCCCTGAACTGCCGGGCGATCACGACTCCGGACCGCTTCCTCGCCGATGCCGAGTGAGCTGCATTGGTCAGAACCATCTCCACCCACGAAGCGCGGTCCCCGCGGACCCGGTGCTTGATCCGCACCTTGCGCCCTGCCCGGCCGGCGAACAGTTCCGCAAGGGCATCCGCGTCGCTCACCGGATGACTGGTCACGATTTCATGGGGCGGTTCGCGCCGGCCGTAGTACTGGAGCAGGAATCCCCGCATGATCTCCCGCGGCGTTGTGCCATCTGCGGCCCTGGGAAAGTGGCTTCGCGACCCCAGCAGACGCCCGCCCCGGAACGACATGACCGCCACGCAATTGACTCCGCCGTCGCTCACCAGCCCGATGACATCGAGGTCGCCCCGGGACCGGGTAACCAGTTGCTGTGCTTCCACCGACTTCAGCTTGGCGATCTGGTCGCGGTACTGGGCCGCGCGCTCGAAATTCAGTTGCCCCGCAGCGTCTTCCATGCGTTTCACGAGGACTTTCGTGATCGCCTCGCTGCGTCCCTGCAGGAACATCATCGCGTGCTCCATATCGCGCTGGTAGTCCTGCGCGCTCACCAATCCCACGCAAGGTGCGGTACAACGCTGAATCTGGTATTGCAGGCAGGGACGCTGACGGTGGGAGAAATAGCTGTCTTCGCACTGCCGGACCTGAAACAGCTTCTGTATCTGGTTGAGCGTCTCCCGCACCGAACCGGCGCTGGGATAGGGTCCGAACAGGCGCCCGGCGGCCCTGCGCGAACCACGGTAGAACGAAACCTGGGGAAACTCCTTGTCGGTTCGCACGCGAATATACGGATAGCTCTTGTCATCCCGCAGAACGACGTTGAACCGGGGCTTGTGGCGCTTGATGAGGTTGTACTCCAGCATCAGCGCATCGGCCTCCGTGCCGGTCACGGTGACGCGGATATCGGCGATCCTCGCCACCATGGCCATGGTCTTGGCATCGAGGGGCCTGCCGCCGAAGTAGCTCGCGACGCGCCGGCGCAGGTTCCGGGCCTTGCCCACGTAGATGACCCGACCGCCGTCGTCGAGCATCTGGTACGTGCCCGGGCGCTGGGTGAGACTGCCGGCAAAGACCCTGGGATCGAACGCCGCCACCCCGTCTTCCGCTACGGTCAATGGTTATTCAATTGACCGGCGATCCGCAACGCGACTTCCATCGCCTGCTCGTAGTTCAGCCGCGGGTCCACCTGGGTCTTGTATGCACGGGCGAGATCGGCTTCGCTCAACCCCCGGGCGCCGCCCACGCATTCGGTCACGTTCTCGCCCGTGAGTTCGAGGTGCACGCCGCCCAGTATGCTCCCCGCCTGGCGGTGGATGCGAAATGCCGCCTTCAGCTCCGCCACGATGTTGTCGAAGCGGCGGGTCTTGAAGCCCTCCCGGGTGGACTCGGTATTGCCGTGCATGGGATCGCAGACCCACAGCACGTCCGTGCCGGTGGCCTCCACGGCCTCGATCATCCGCGGCAGGTGTTCATCGATTTGCGCCGCACCGAAGCGCGTGATCAGCGTCAGCCGGCCCGGCTCATTGTCCGGGTTCAGATACTCGATCAGTTTCTGAAGCATTTCATTGCTCGCGGCGCCGCTGATCTTGATGCCGATCGGGTTCCTGATGCCCCTGAAGTACTCCACGTGGGCGCTGTCGGGATCCGCCGTGCGCATACCGATCCAGGGAAAGTGCGTGGTCAGGTTGTACCAACTCTGCCGATGGGGCAGGAATCGAGTCTGCGCCTGCTCATAGGGCAGATGCAGTCCTTCGTGGCAGGTATAGAACTCGACCCGCTGCATCTTGATCGACTCCCTGCCGATCATCTCGTAGAACTCGATCGAATCCGAAACCGATTTCACGAGCCGGTGGTATTCCGCCGCCATGGCCGATTCGCTCACGAAATCCAGATCCCAGTTCTCCGGATGGTGCAGATCGGCAAATCCGCCGTCGATGAGCGAACGGACGAAGTTCAGTGTGAGCGCGGCCCGCTCGTAGCCTCGCAGCATGAGCGTCGGGTCCGGTTCCCGGTCCTCGGCGTCGAAGGCGCTGCGGTTGACCAGGTCGCCACGAAAACTGGGTAACGACCGACCGTCACGCACTTCCTCGTTGGCGCTGCGGGGTTTCGCGTATTGTCCCGCCATTCGACCCACCCGGATCACGGGCTTCTTCAGGCCGGCCGTAAGCACCAGCGACATTTGCAGCAGGATCTTGAGCTTCTGGACGATGATTTCCGACTGGCATTCCTCGAAACTCTCGGCGCAGTCCCCTCCCTGCAGCAGAAAGGCTTCGCCCCGCTGGGCCCGCCCGAGCTTGGCCTTGAGTTCCTCGATCTCCCAGCTTGTGACCAAGGGCGGCAGCTTCGAAAGTTCGGCCACGGCCGCCCGCAGCCGAGCCGCATCCCTGTAAAGTGGCTGCTGGCTGGCCTGGCGGTGCTGCCAACTCGTGGGACTCCAGTCCGTCAATGATTTTGTCGCGACCATAGGGGCGCGACTATACACCGCGCAGCCACATGCAGAAAACTAAACGCGCGTTAATCCGGCATGGAAATCCCCGCGCCGGCATTGAAGTTCAGCCCCGGACAATGCTGGTATCATGTCGCCATGACCGGCATCAGCCCCCATTCCGCACGCTCGGCAGCCCGTGGCGATAGTTCCACTGCATTCGACCGGCGAGGCGCTTGGCGCCGGCGCGGATTGCCGCTGCTGGTCCTGCTGGCGGGGTTCGGAGTCTGGCTGCACGCTCAAGAGCCTGAGCCGGGAGCCGATGCTGCCGCAACGGAATCGGTGCCGGCGCAAGACCCCGGCGCCGGCGCGGACGGCGCGGACGGCGCGTCCGACGGGTCCGGCGACGCGCAGGCGAACGGCGCTGATCCGGAGCGGGATGAGGAGGCGAACGGCGCCGATTCGGCGCAGGATGAGGACGAATCGTCCGACGGCGAGTCTCCCGGCGGCGGAACCGTGACCCTGCTGCAGATCCAGGGCGCGATCGGGCCGGCCACCGCCGACTTCATAGTGCGCGGAATCGAGACGGCCGGGGAGTCCGATGCGACGCTCGTCGTGCTGGAAATGGATACCCCCGGCGGGCTGGATACGTCCATGCGCGAGATCATTCAGGGCATTCTCGCGTCGGAGGTGCCGGTGGCCACCTACGTGTGGCCCCAGGGCGCGCGCGCCGCAAGCGCCGGCACCTATATCCTTTACGCAAGCCACATCGCGGCAATGGCGCCTGCGACCAATCTCGGCGCGGCGACCCCGGTGGCGATCGGCGCGCCCGCACCGGCCGCGCCAGCCGATACGGCGGAGGAGGAAGAGGACGCAGACGATACCGATGCGTCCGCTGACGACGAGGATGGCGGCGACGCCGATGACGCCGGCGCGGACAGTGCCGATGCGAATGATTCCGATGCGGACGGTTCCGATGTGGACGGTTCCGGTACGGATGGTTCAGATGCCGGCGATGCCGGGACCGACGACGCCCAAGACTCCGACGCCGAGCCCCGGGACCTGATCCCTGCGCCGGCTACGGCCACCGAACGCAAGGCCATCAACGATGCGGTCGCCTATATCCGCAGCCTGGCGGAACTGCGCGGCCGCAACGCCGACTGGGCTGAAGCCGCGGTACGCGCGGCGGAAAGCCTGAGTTCGAGCGACGCGCTGGAGATGAACGTCATCGACCTGATCGCGGACGACCTGTCGGACCTGCTACGGAAACTGGACGGCTGGGAAGTCGAAATCGACGGACAGACCATCGAACTCGACACCACCGGCCTGATCTACGAACGAATCGAGCCCGACTGGCGCACCCGGCTGCTGGAAGTCATCAGCAACCCCACGGTCGCGTACATGCTCATGCTGCTCGGCATTTACGGCCTCATCTTCGAGGGATACAATCCCGGTGCCATCGTTCCGGGCGTCGTCGGCGCGATTTCGCTGCTGCTGGCGCTGTTCGCCTTCCAGGTGCTGCCGATCAACTACGCGGGGCTGGCGCTGATCGCACTCGGGGTCATCCTCATGGTTTCGGAGTTCCTTGTGCCAAGCTTCGGCGCCCTGGGCATGGGCGGAATCGCCGCGTTCATCTTCGGATCGGTGATCCTGATCGATTCGGATATTCCCGGATTCGGCGTCTCGCTGCCGCTCATCATGACCATCGCCGCAAGCGGCGCGCTGGTCCTGCTGAGCATTGTATGGTTTGCGGTCAGATCGCGGGACCGGCCAGTGGTCAGCGGCCAGGAGGAAATGGTCGGGGCCCATGCCGAGGCGCTCCACGAATTCGACACGCGCGGCCAAGTCTGGGTGCATGGCGAACGCTGGACCGCAAGAACGTCCGCACCGGTCACCGCCGGACAGTCGCTCGTGGTCGTCAGGGTCGAAGGACTCACGCTGCACGTAAACCCCACGGATTCAACCTAACCCAGTAAGGACGAACCATGTTTTTCCAACTCTCCACCTACCTCATCGGCGCCGCGGCGCTGTTCGTTTTCAGTGCGATCAAGATTCTGCGCGAGTACGAGCGCGGCGTGATCTTCCTGCTTGGCCGCTTCTGGAAGGTCAAGGGGCCCGGCCTGATCATCGTGATCCCGGGCATTCAGAAGATGATTCGCGTCGACCTGCGGACCATCGTGATGGACGTCCCGACCCAGGATGTCATTTCCAGGGACAACGTGTCCGTGAAGGTCAGTGCGGTGATCTATTTCCGCGTGCTGGACCCTGAAAGAGCCATCATTCAAGTGGAAAACCGGGTCGAAGCCACCAGCCAGCTGGCACAGACGACGCTGCGGTCGGTGCTCGGCCGGCATGAACTCGACGACATGCTAGCCGAGCGCGACAAGCTCAACGCCGACGTACAGGAAATACTCGACCAGAACACCGAGGCATGGGGCATCAAGGTAACCAACGTCGAAATCAAGCATGTGGATCTCGACGAGAGCATGATTCGGGCGATCGCAGCGCAAGCCGAAGCGGAACGGGCGCGGCGCGCCAAGATCATTCACGCGGAAGGCGAATTCCAAGCTTCGCAAAAGCTTGCCGAAGCGGCCAAGGTGCTCGCCGGGGAGTCCCAGGCATTGCAACTGCGATACCTGCAGACACTCACCGAGATTTCCAGCGAGCGCAACACCAATACCATCGTGTTCCCGCTGCCGATGGATCTGGTGAAACCGATCTGGGACCGGATGAACAAGTCCGACTGAGCTTCGCGGTCATCATCGGAATCGGCTACCGCGACCGCGGGATAGCCGCGTAAAGGGCGAGGCAGTCGCGATACGCGAGCGGGAGCGCCAGGCGGCAACCAGCCTCAGGCTGAGCGTCTGGCCGGAAGCGTGCGTTCGGCAGAGCGTCTGGCCGGCGGCCCCGCCCCTGCGTCAGGCGGAGCGCTTCGCCGGCTGTCGTTCTTGCATGTAGGCGGCCAATTCCCCTTGCCTGGTGTGCAGCGTGTGCAACCAGCGCTGACCGCCGGAGGTAAATCCGGCCCAGTAGCCGATCTCGACGATCTCGGGCTCCGAGAACTCCTCGTGCAACTGGCGCCAAAGCTCATCGTCGGCCCGCTGGGGATCCCAAAGGATGGCCTCGGTGTAGCGCAGCGCGGCTTTCTCGCGACGGTTGAACCGGTCGGACTCCTCGAACCCGAGCAGCTCGCTCAGACGGTTGTTCTTGTCTTGCTTCGCCCCACGGGCGGCGCCCTGGTTGCTTCAGTAGTCGCAGTTCAGGCTGTAGGCGATATAGGTGCGGACCAGTTCCTTCAGATCGTGCTCTACAAAACCGACTTCGGCCTGCTTGTCGAACAACAGCTTGCGCGTCATCGTGAACGCACGCATCACGTCCGGCTGGTGTGCGCGAATGGACTGGTTCTCCGGACCCGGACGGCCTCGCTCGATGGATTCTTCAAGCCACTCTCTAGCCTCCGGGTCGGCGATTTCGTCGGGTGCCAGGTAACTGATGCGTGCCATGGGCATTCACTTAGCTCGGGTCGGCCCCCAGTGTATGTCCCCCGCCTTGAAAATCAACCGGATTGCTCCGTTTGCTTCGCTTTTTGCCAAAGACGTTCCAAGGCATTTATGTCGTATTCGGTCCAATCGCCCGGCTGCGACCCGACCAGTGCCTCCAGCCGGCGGAAGCGTGTTTCGAACTTGCTGTTGGCTTCCCGCAGGCAGCGTTCCGGATCCAGTTTGAGGCGCCGGCACAGGTTGATCAGGGTGAACAGCGTATCGCCCATCTCATCCGCCATACCCTCGCGGTCGCCCTCGGCCATCGCCTCATCCAACTCCGCCAATTCCTCGTCAAGCTTTTCCCTTACGGCTGCGGTGTCGGGCCAGTCGAAGCCCACCCGGGCAGCACGGCCGGAAAGTTTCGACCCTCGAATCAGCGCCGGCAGTGCCATCGGAACGCCATCCAGCGTCCCGGCGCCGGAAGCGCCACGCTCCCCGGCCTTCAATTCTTCCCACGCCCGGGTCTGCGCTTCCGCCGAATCAACGGTGTCCTGGCCGAAAACGTTGGGGTGGCGGCGAATCATCTTGTCGCAGATTGTCGCCACGACATCGCCGAAGTCGAAGGCACCCGCCTCCTCCGCCATACGGGCATGGTAGACCACCTGCAGGAGCAGATCCCCCAATTCGTCCCGAAGGTCGTCCAGGTCCTCCCTCGTAATCGCGTCGACGACTTCATATGCCTCTTCAAGCGTGTACGGAGCGATGCTGGCAAACGTTTGCTCAAGGTCCCAGACGCACCCGCCATCGGGGTTCCGAAGCCGAGCCATGACCTCCAGTAAATTAGAGATGTGGACCTTATCTTGTTCTGTCATAAGCGTGCCATGGCCGCGTAACACGCCGCCCCGCTGTCGCGGAAGGAACATTGCGCGGACGTACAATCAATGAGTTACGTATGTTCCATACAAGGTGATATTATCGAGAGGAACTGTACTAGAATCGATGCTGTCGCGCCCCAGATACGGTGTCCGTCGTAGTCGATCTCATAAACCCGGATTCGCGTGCCGAGACGTTCGCGCCAGGTCATGCGAACATTGTTCTCGTCCAGCAGGTACTGGAGCGGCACTTCGAACACTTCCGCGACCTCGCGGCCGTCCCCCACCGGGTGGTATTCCCGGCCCACGAACGCCACCACGGGCGTGACGAGAAACCCGGTGACGGTCAGAAAGTCCTCCAGGCGTCCGGCGACGGAAATCAGGCCGGACTTCATGCCCACCTCCTCCTCCGCTTCGCGGATTGCCGCCGCCACGGGTCCGTCGTCGCCTGCTTCAATGCGCCCGCCGGGAAAGCTCACCTGGCCCGGATGATCCTTGAGATCGGCTGAGCGCTCGGTGAACAGCATGGTGAGGCCGTCGCGCCGGTCGATGAGCGCCAGCAGAACAGCCGCCGGGCTACGCCGCCGTTGGAGCAAAGCCATCAGCGGCGACGACATGGGGCCGTCCAGGTCCCGACGCAATCGAGCCAGCGGATCGCCGCAACGCGGTGCCTCCGCCAGGCGCGACTGGATATGGGCGCGCATCGCCGCGAGTGGTTCTGTGCTCGTGGCTGAAGACAGCGAACTAACCCTTGATTCCTCCGCGAGTCAATTCGGATGGATTCAGCAAGGATTCCAGCCGCTCCCGGCTCAAGTCGGTTTCTTCAGCCGCAACGTCGATGATGGGCCGGCATTCCCGGTAGGCGCGCTTGGCGATGGCGGCGGCCTTGTCGTAGCCGATCACCGGGTTGAGCGCAGTGACCAGAATGGGATTTCGCTGCAGGGCTTGCTGGATATGCGCCTCGCCTACGGAAAATCCCGCGATCGCCGCATCCGCCAGGATCGTCGCCGAATTAGCAAGCAATTCAATACTTTGCAGGAGATTATGCGCAATGACAGGCAACATCACGTTAAGCTGGAAGTTACCCGACTGTCCCGCGACCGTTATGGTGGTGTCGTTGCCGATCACCTGCGCGGCCGCCATGGCCGCGGCTTCGGGAATGACCGGGTTCACCTTGCCCGGCATGATGCTGCTGCCGGGCTGCATTGCGGGCAGTCCGATTTCACCCAGACCCGCCAATGGACCGCTGTTCATCCATCGCAGGTCGTTGGCTATCTTGAGCAGGCTGACAGCCGTGGTCTTCAACTGGCCCGACAATTCCACCGCGGTGTCCTGGCTACTGAGCGCCTCGAAATAGCTGTCGGCGGGTCTGAAGGCGATGTCGGTGCGTTTCGAGAGGTGCGCTGCAACCCGCACCCCGAACTCGGGATGGGCGTTGATCCCCGTACCCACGGCCGTACCGCCCTGGGCAAGCCCGCTGAGCCGCGAAAGGACACCGGCGACCCGTTGATAGTCGGTGTTGATCTGCGCGGCCCAACCCGAAAGTTCCTGGTCCAGTCGCAGCGGCATCGCATCCATCAGGTGAGTGCGGCCTGTCTTGACGATCCCCGACAATTCTTCCGCCTTGCTCTCGATGGCGTTTGCCAGGTGCTTCAGTGCCGGCAGCAGCGATTCGGTTAGACCAAGAGCCACGCTCACATGGATCGCCGAAGGGATCACGTCGTTGCTGCTCTGCCCCATGTTGACATGGTCGTTGGCGTGGACGGCCTGCGCGGCGTTGCGGTTGGCGAGGTTGGCGATCACCTCGTTGGCGTTCATGTTGGAACTGGTGCCGGAGCCCGTCTGAAACACATCCACGGGAAAATGCTCGTCATGCAGGCCTTCGGCGACCGCAAGCGATGCGGATCCGACCGCGTCCGTCATGTCCGCCGACATCAGTCCCAGATCGTGATTTGCCGAGGCGGCCGCCCACTTGATCAATCCCAGAGCACGTATGAATTGCCGCGGCATGCGCAGTCCGCTGACCGGGAAATTGTTCACGGCACGCTGGGTCTGGGCGCCCCAGAGCGCGTCCGACGGCACCTCGAGCGCGCCCATGCTGTCGTGTTCGATTCGGTAGTCGGTCGTCATCGCATCTCCCTCTACACCCCTGCTCTCGGGTCGGAGCAGCCGTCCTTGTCGGCGGTCCCGGATGAACGGTGTATGATGCGCACTCTTCTGCTGCTTGTATAGGGACACTCGCACGCCGGTGGATCCCGCCGACCTTTTCGCGCTGTCACCGCTGGATGGGCGCTATGCGTCCAAGGCCGCGCCGCTACGCCCTTACCTCTCCGAGTCCGCGCTCATACGCTACCGGACGCTGGTGGAAATCCAGTGGCTGCGGCACCTCGCGGCGGAACCCGCCATAGATGGCATCGCGCCCCTCGGAGACGATGTAGACGCGTCTCTGGCCCAGGTACTGGAAAACTTCGATCGCGACGACGCTCAGCGGGTGAAGTCGATCGAAGCCGAAATCAACCACGACGTGAAAGCCGTGGAGTACTACCTGCGGGAAAAGCTGGCGGCGATTCCCGGTGATGCGGCGGGCCTGAGCGCCTACCTGCATTTCGCCTGCACTTCCGAAGATATCAACAACCTCGCCTATGCCCTCATGCTGCGCGACGCCCGCGAAGCGGTGCTGCTGCCCCGGTTCGGCGCGTTGATCGACAGCCTGCGAAGCATGGCTCACCAGTTCGCCGATGTGCCCATGCTGGCGCGTACGCACGGCCAGCCGGCATCGCCCACCACCATGGGCAAGGAGATGGCTAATTTTGCACATCGCCTGTCATCGCAGGCGGCGGAGTTCTCCGAGGCTCCGATCCACGGCAAGTTCAATGGCGCCGTCGGCAACTTCAATGCCCACCTGGCCGCCTACCCCGAAGCGCCATGGCCCCGCATCAGCGCCCGATTCGTCGAATCCCTGGGGCTCACGAACAACGAGTACACGACGCAGATCGAGCCCCACGACTGGATCGCCGGGTATTGCCACGCGTTACTGCGAATCAATACCGTGATGCTCGATCTTTGCCGCGACATCTGGGGATACGTCAGTCTGGGCTATTTCCGGCAACGTGCGACGGAGGGAGAGGTCGGGTCCTCGACCATGCCCCACAAGGTAAATCCCATCGACTTCGAGAACGCCGAGGGCAATCTCGGCGTCGCCAACGCCCTGCTCGGTTACCTGGCGGAACGGCTGCCCCAGTCACGATGGCAACGGGACCTGAGCGACTCCACGACGCTGCGGAACCTCGCCGTGCCGCTGGGGCACAGCCTGCTCGCCATCGAATCCTGCCTGCGCGGTCTCGATAAACTCGAAGTCAACCGGGAGCGATTGCAGGAAGATCTGTCGGCCAATCCCGAAGTGCTTGCCGAAGCCGTGCAGACCGTCATGCGCCGCTACGGCATTGCCGATGCCTACGAGCAACTCAAGGCGCTCACCCGAGGACAGTCCATCGAGCGCGAGACCCTGGACGAATTTATCGCGGGGATGGACATCCCCGAAGAAGCACGGGCCCGGCTTGCCGCGCTTTCGCCAAGCGACTACGTTGGCCTGGCGGCGCAACTGGCTGGCGAAATCTGATTCACGTCCATGATCGCCCCCATTCTCGGTTTTCTGAAGTGCCGAACGCCGGATCGCTGGGTTTCCCGCGCCGTTGCCGATATTCCGACCCTCCTGCAGGATCATGCCTCCCTGGAACTCAAGGCGGCCCAGCAGGCGCAGAGCCTGATTCGGCGGTATGCCGGGCGTTCCGGGTCGAAGGGACTGCGCCTGATGAACAAGCTGTCCCGGCTGGCCAGAGAAGAGTTGCGGCACTTCGAACAGGTGCTGGCACTGATGGAAAGGCGCGGCGTCGAGTATCAACCGATTTCGGCCTCGCGCTACGCCGCAACGCTGCATAGCCGCATCCGCGGCCCGGAGCCGCAAAGACTGGTGGACACGCTGATCGTCGGTGCGATCATCGAGGCTCGCTCATGCGAGCGTTTTGAGCGCCTGGTCGGCGCGCTGATGCCTGTCGATCCCGAACTCGCCGACTTCTACCGGTCTCTGGTGAAGTCCGAAGCCAGGCATTTTACCGACTACCTGGCGCTCGCCGAGGACGAGGCCGGGGGATCCGTGGCTGAGCGGGTCGATGAGTTCCTTGAATCGGAGCAGGCGCTTGTTCTCCAGCCCGATTCCCAGCTACGTTTCCACAGCGGCGTCCCATCCTGACCGGGCCTTGATGCCTGCGGTCGCCGCGAATAGGGTACGCTGGCGAACTGAGAACATCGAAATGCGTGCGGGGACACAAATGAAATTCAGTCTACGTTTGCTTTTCGCGGTGACCGCCGCGGCCACGGCCGTGTGGGCGTCATCGAGCGCGATTGCACATCATTCCCGAGCCGAGTTCTCCGATGAGATGAGCGAGATGGAAGGCGAGCTTCTTCGCGTCTACTGGCGCAATCCTCATGCGGGTCTCGATATTCAAATCGTGAACGCCGAGGGTCAGCAGGAAATCTGGCGCGTCGAGACCTTTGGCAGCCCGAATCTGTTCAGCCGAATGGGCGTTGAGGAACGCTACTTCAAGGTGGGTGAACGCATCAAGCTGGCCGGTCAGGTCTCGACCCGGCGACCAAACTACATACTTGGATACAACGTCTTGTTCGAGAGCGGGATGGAGGCCGTTCTGAATGCGACGATTCCACCGCGCTGGTCAGACTATCATGTGGGTGGTGTCGATCAGTCCGACGTCGACCTCAGCGCCAAGGTCGATGCCGCCCGCGAGAATCGTGGCATATTCCGTGTCTGGAGCATTGCAGGGCGTGCGGTCGGAACCCGGCGGCACTTCCCATATACGGAGACGGCCCGGGCGGCTATGGCGGAGTGGGACCCGGTAACGGCTCCCGTTGCGCAGTGCGAAACGCCGGGAATGCCCGTTCCAATGTACCAGCCCCTGTCGTTCGTATTCACCGACAACGGGGATACGGTCGAGCTGCAGACCGAATATTTCGGCGTCACGCGTACGATTCACCTGGCAGGGGCGGTAGATCCCGAGACAGTTCCACCGAGCCCTCTCGGCTATTCGACCGGTCATTGGGAGGGCGATACGCTGGTCGTCGAAACGACTCGAATCAATTATCCGTACTTCAGTTCCGGCGGTGCGCCCCAGAGCGAAGACGTGCATGTGCTTGAGCGATTCACGTTGAGTGAGGACCAGTCCGAGCTGACGCTTCAGATGACCATCACGGACCCATTGACCTTTACCGAGCCTGCAACCGCGGAGAGACTCTACGTGGCGCTCGGCGCTGAGTTCGTTGTATTGGATTGCACTATTTTCTAGCGCTTGCCAAAGCCTTCAATCGGCTCCAAACCGCGTCCCTGAATAATGGTGTCTGATTCACGCTTCTCATTGGTGTATTTTTTTCCTGCGTCGTGTTGACTCAATTGTGGGGGGGAGTAGGATATTAATTCCACATAAGATCAAAAAAGTGGTTGTGTCTGGCTCTCGATATGCCTGTGGGTCTTCGCTTTGCAGGGGCTGGCAACTCAACCGAATTCAATTGAACTGATTTTTTTCGAAATTCTCCAGCAACGAGCGGATGTGTCGCTCACCGAAATTGCTGTGTAGCCAGGCTGACTGTTGTTTTTTCCTTTGATGGTGTCGGGGAGATTGCAACAAGCGGCACGGGGCGCTCAGGCTTGTTGTTACATTTATTACACATTTTTCCGCCTGGCTGGTCATCTGCTATAGGGGAGCACTTTCGTGAGGCTGATGTGCTTCTGACAGATTGGCTGGATACTCCACTATCGGAGTGATCATGGGTCGGCTGCACAACGGTACAGGTTTGTTCCGGTGTTCGGTGACGACGGTTTTCTGACAATTGAGAACGGGGGAAGACGAAATGAATGGACAACATAGAATCGGTTTTTCGGCACTTTTGGTAGTAGTATTTTGTGGTGCCACTTCAGGTGCTGTTGCTCAAGGTCAAGAAAACGCCACGAGATCCCTTATTGCAATGGATGAGATTGTAGTAACCGCACGAAAGCGGGAGGAATCATTCCAAGAGGTTCCGGTCTCCATAACTGTCTTGTCTTCATCCCTGATTGATGACGCAGGTCTTGTGGATACCAGAGACTTTTTCGAAATGACCCCAGGCATCGATTTCGATATTGAGCACGATCGAATGCTTGCCCAGCCGGCGGTGCGTGGCATTCAGAATGATAACTCGGCGACGATCCGGCAAAAGGTGGGCTCCTTCATCGATGGCATGCCCATGATTGGCACCATGGGAACCATCGGCTTCGCCGGGATAGACCGCATTGAAGTCATGCGCGGTCCGCAAAGTGCAGCCTTTGGTCGCGCTGTCTTTGCCGGTGCGATCAACTATGTGACGGCAGACCCCACTGAAACCCTTGAAGGCAGGACGCAAGCCAGCGCGTCCTCCCTGGGACGCAACTCTCTCGATTTAGAGGTGAGCGGGCCTATCACCGAAACGCTTGGTTTCCTGGTGGCGGCGCATGTCGATGCCTATGATGGGCCGGATGAATGGGTCACTACTGAAGGGTTTGACGTAGGTGGGCATAGTACTCAATTCTTCAGTGGCAAGCTGCAATATACGCCTAGTGATCGGTTTTCGGCAGAAGTGATGCTGCGATACTCAGAGGCAGACGATGATACCCCTCTACGCTACATGATAGGGGCTGATGAGTGGCGTCGCTGCAGCAATTATTCGCTTCCAAGCGGGCGCCCATATATCAGGGGGAACTTCAAATGTGATCCCTCGGTACCGGACATAGGTATAACAACGAATTCTGATACCGTTTCGCCCTTCATGGATGAAACCACCTACTCGGACGCGGACAGGGCATTGGCGGCTATCTTCCGATATGAGCCCTATTCAGAAAGCGAACGCAAGCGGATTCAGGGTGAACTCAGCTACGGCTATGATAGTGGAGACCTTCAACTATTGTTTTATAAGTCAACCGAGTTTTATGGTCGCTGGTATGACAGGGATCGCTCCTCCTCGCTAGTGCAAATCAATCCCGGAACCGGCTCGCTTCGTCCCGGAGGTTGGCGTAATGTTGTCGCCATACATGCACCCACAGATATTGATGATCAATATATTGAACTTAGGTGGCTGTCCGAAGCCACGGATCGTTTTTCCTGGACTGTCGGAGCTTCCTATTTCGACTACGATTTCGCGACACTCCTCTACAACCGATATGCGGTAGCTCTTGATGGACGTACACCCTTCGCCTTTGCGTCCATAGCTGAAGAATCGCAGAACACCGGGGTCTTCGGAAATTTCAACTACAACCTGACTGAGCGCACGACACTATCCTTGGAGGCGCGATATCAATCTGAAGATGTTGCAAATTTGAATCCAAGGTCCAATGAGTCTGTGAGCCACTCAGCTACTGCATTCCTTCCACGGGTCGCGATTACTCATGCACTGAGTGACGGCGTCAGCATCTACGCACAGTTCTCCAAGGGTGCTAATCCAGCCGGGGTAAATCAGAATACCGCCAACCCGGATGTTGTTGCTTCTCACGCGCAGGTTTTTGCACTGGGTTTGATTGATTTTGAATTAGAAGAGATTTCCAGCTTCCCGTCGGAAGAGACGATTAGTACTGAGATCGGTATCAAGGCATCAATGCTGGACAACCGTCTGCAATTTTCTTCAAACTACTATCAAATGGATTGGGAGCATTACAATCAAGGCGATGGATACAGATGGGATCTTCAGGACCTTTGGGACGACGCGGGCCGGCCTGGGACCCCACCTCCTTTAGTGGCTCCGGCGACCCAATATGGTGTTGGAGGCGCTTTTGACAGAGGCTCCGTAAAAGTAAAGGGAATTGAAACCGAGGCCATCTATGTAATCAACGATAACTGGGATGTGAGTGGAAACCTGGCCTTGACGTCCAACAAATTTCAAGAGTTCTGTGAAGTGAGTGGGGTTACCAATTTTGGGTATGCGCCCACCCATCTCCCAGGTGACCGTGCGAATGTCACGCAGTCCTGTGTGGAGGTGGCCGGCAATAGTGTCATCCGTCAGCCAGATATCGCCTATGCCATTGGAACCAGTTATCGCACAAGTCTTGCTGACAGCGATTGGGATATGGCCGTGCGACTTGATTACCGCGTAGTTGGTGAAAACTATATTGACACCCTGAATATTGCTTCCCTGCCGGAATCCACGACCCTGAACGGCAATGTCACCTTTAGCAAGGCAAATTGGAGGGTTCGATTGTGGGGTCGCAATCTCACCGACGACAATACTCCACGTATCGCCGAGTGGCATTCCGACTACAATATCAATCCAAATGGTTCAGTGCGCAGTTTCAGCGTATTGCCCCGAGAGGGCATAGAAGTTGGGGCCACACTCAGCTACACCTTTTAGCCGCGGGCTATAGCTGTTACTTCTTTTGCGTCTGGTGCTTGTAGTGGCTGCAGGCACCATTCGCATACCCGGTATTCCCGGATTGGTTCACCAAGGTTGTCGTGGGTTGACTCAGCTCGATGTTCTGGCCAGGAATTTTCGATGAGGGCATTGACATGATTCTGCAAGGATCTATTCGCGCTGGAGTGGCATTCGCTACTTTACCGCTTTTCGGTAGTGCAGCGCTTGCGCATCACTCGCATGGCAACTATCAATTGACAACTGAAATCCAGGTTCAGGGAGTAGTCACTGAATTTCATTTCGCAAATCCTCATGTATGGGTCTTCATGGAGTCTGAAAACGAAAGTGGCGAAATGGAATCCTGGGCTTTGGAAGGCGGGGGCGTTACTGGCTTCAGAAATGCCGGATGGGATGTTATCGCGGTTGGAGATAACATTACTGTCACATGTGCACCGACTCGCTACGGTGACAATGGCTGCTTTATTGGCGACATCCAGATCAACTCTTCAGACGCCACGGCCGTCGGCGATGCAAGTTGGGTAAATCTCTCCTACCCGGATCATTATTTCCGGGCAAACTTTCCCCATGAGCCGGCCATAAGCGAGAAACCTTATCTCTCGGAATATGGCGGCATGTTTCCGTCAACCGTTTTTGAAGCGCAAGACGGAGAGAGCGATTACTCCGTCACAGTCGTTGATTTTGCTGAGGCCAAAGAAGTTTACGCGGCACTGGCAGACGAGATTACCGTTGCCGGTGCTCACAATTTCTGGCTTTTCACTCAGATGGGGGCTATTTCCTACGCGGCACGGCAGTTTCGTTTGCGGGGTGGCGAAGTGACGTACGACGCTTGGCACACCGTGGACTTTCATGACGGCCATCAGATATTCCTTGCCAACCCGGATAACACTCGTACCTATGCAGGCATTTACAGGCATGCTGATCGCCTTTATATTCTGGAAGCAACGGTTCCAGCGGATGAATCATCACCAGCTATTTTCCAGCAGTCCCTCAATATATTGGATGCCGAAGGCAAGCGCGTACGTTATGAGCTACAGCCTGATCATACACGTGTGAGGGTGGAAGCAGATTGACAGGTTCTTCAACTGGTTATCCGATATTTCCAATACCACATGAATCCACTCTCAGGCTTGGAGATACTTGGGCACTTAAAGGAATTGATATGTTGAATATGCCGGAATTGAAATCACTCTTTGTCGGGCTTGCTCTTTTTGCGATATCCAGCACCACCCTTGCGCACCATTCCCGCAGCCATTTCTCCAGGGACTGGAGTGACCTTGAGGGGGAGATTGTGGAGGTTCATTGGGTAAACCCTCACATCTATTTTACTTTGAGAACGACGAGCAGCGATGGCGGCGACAGGCTGGTATTGATGGAAACCGGCGGTCCCCGTTACCTTGAGCGCACAGGCTTCTTCGAAGACACCTTGCAAGTTGGCGATCGAATAATTGCAGGCGGTCGTTTGTCGATGCGCAGCGATACCGATTTCTTGTTGGAGCAAATCACCTTCCCGGATGGTGAGGTCCTGGCGGTTTCGAGGGACGATCTGGAGGCACGTTTCCAGGATCAACGGATCGACACGGCAGCCGAAAACAAGGGCATATTCAGAGTCTGGAGTATTCCGCCCAACAACGAACGAGAAATCCATACTTCACTTAACGCGCTGGGCCGGGAAAAAGCAGCCGAATTCGATTCCGTAGATAATTTCTCTACTCGCTGCGAACCGGCTGGCATGCCCAGGCTAATGTGGTATCCACACCCCTTCGAGCTTGTCGATTTGGGTGATGTGATTCGCATGGATATCGAAATTTACAACCAGACGCGCTTCATTCACATGAATCAGACGGCCGCTCCTGAAGACTTTGCAGGATCACCCTTGGGGTATTCAGTGGGGCACTGGCAAGACAACAATACGCTGGTTGTAGAAACCACCGGTATCAACTGGGGGCTGTATAGCACCGGCGGCGAGCCTCTTAGCGAAGACGCTGTGGTTATTGAGCGCTTTACGCTGAGCGATGATCAGGGACGTCTGGATTTGCATATAGAGACAACGGATCCGGTGTACTTCAATGATCCAGCCACGGTATCAGCATACTGGGTCGCCGTTGGGGACAGTATTCAGCAATACGAATGCATTGAGGTGGTCCCGCCGCTTTAGACACAAGCCCGCGGTGTTCTCCGGCCCGGGGCGAAGCGCGCTACAGAGCACGAGGCTCCGGTTCTGTGGGCCTGTCTGAACGGCGTGACGCTGGACTTCTCCAAGCCGGACAAACTTAGCGACAATGGCTTCGTCGAGTCGTTCAAGCGAATTGCCGATCAGAAATCGTAGCTTACGCTGATCTCCAGTTCACGAGGGAGGCTTGCGGCCCAGTGCCTCGCCCCACGCCAGCGCGGCAATCGCTCCGGGCTCCTCTCTCCACCGGGCCAGCGCTTCGCGCCAGCCATCGAACTGCTCCCTGGTTGCCAGACCGTGTTTGACGGCGGCGTCGATCGTTGTGGCTGAACAGAACCAGTTCGAGGCGAATCCGTGGTAGAAGGCCACATCCTCGGCGGACCCGAAGTATTCGAACGTCAGGCCCGTCCGGATATCGTTGTATCCGGCTTCCCAGAAGACGCGCTTCAGTTGCTTGCCCATCTGTGGATGCCCGCCATTAGCCGCAAGCAGGTTGGAAAACGTGTCCCAGCCGCCGCTCAGACCACCGCTGGGCGGCTCGAGAAAGGATGAGTCGCAGATCAATTCCCGACTGGCAAGCAGTCCTCCCGGTTTGAGCACCCGCTTGACTTCAGCGAGCACCGCCCGGGTATCCGGCACGTGGTTGGGGACGGCATGGCCGTGGGCGACAACGAACAAGATGGCCGTAATCCTGCCGGTGGGCGTAGAATTTGCGCCATGAGACCTGACGGCCTGGTTATCGTTGCCCTGTCCGGCGGCGTGGACTCCGCCGTAAGCGCCATGCTGCTGCGCGACGCGGGCTATCGCGTGGAATGCCTTCACATGAGCAACTGGGAGGATGACGGCTATTGCGAAGCCGCGCAGGACTTCCAGGATGCACGCCGCGTGTGCAGGCACCTTGATCTGCCCCTGCATCGGGTCAACTTTTCCGCCCAGTACAAGGAGCGTGTGTTCGCCGATTTTCTGGATGAATTGCGCCGGGGCCGAACGCCCAATCCCGATGTACTGTGCAATCGGGAGATCAAGTTCGGCACGCTGTGGAAGTACGCCAGGCGTCTTGGCGGGGAGTGGCTCGCGACAGGTCACTATGCTCGCCTGAAAGACGGGGAACACGGGCGGATCGAACTGCACAAGGGCGAGGATTCGTCCAAGGACCAGAGCTATTTCCTGCACGCGCTTCAGGATTGTGACTTCAGTCAGGTGCTGTTTCCCCTTGGCGACAAACTCAAGGGAGAAATTCGGACACTCGCCAGAGACACCGGTTTGCCGGTTGCGGAAAAAAAGGACAGCACAGGCATTTGCTTTGTCGGAGAGCGACCGTTTTCCCGATTCATCGGCGAATACCTGCCTACCAATCCGGGAGAAATAAAGGATCCGGACGGGCGAACGCTCGGGATCCATCAGGGGCTGGCTTTCTACACCCTCGGCCAGCGTCGCGGACTCGGGATCGGCGGCCAGGCGGATTGCCCCGAGGGCGCCTGGTACGTGGCCCGCAAGGACCTGGACGCCAATGAGTTGATCGTCGTGCAGGGGACGGAGCATCCGGCGCTGTACCAGGATCAACTCACCAGCGCACCGGTGCACTGGATCAACGAGCCGCCTCCCGAGTGGTCCGGGAACCGGCCCTTCACGTGCGGCGCCAAAACCCGTTATCGCCAGCCCGATCAAGCCTGTACCGTAACGCGCCGGCGTCACGGCGGCCTGCGATTGCAGTTCGAGCGTCCGCAGCGTGCGGTCACGCCCGGGCAGTACGTGGTGCTCTACCAGGGCTCCCGCTGTCTTGGCGGTGCGAGGATTGAAACGGCGGGAATGGGGCCGGAAGCCGGCAGAAGCGACGCCCTCGGGGCCTTGCTATAATCCGCGCCGCCGATCCGGAGGGTCGCCGTATAGACCTCGCCAAGCCGATCCAACAATTGAGGAACCCCGCTAATGACTGATTCCTTTGGCGCCCGTCAACAATTGAGGGTGAACGATACTGAGTACGATATCTTTCGTCTCGACGCCGTGGGCGATGAGCGGGTTCACCAACTTCCCTACACCCTCAAGATCCTGCTGGAAAACCTGCTTCGCCACGAGGACGGCGCCACCGTTCCGGCGAGCGATATCCGGGCGTTGGCGGCCTGGGACCCCAAAGCCGCGCCCGAAACCGAGATCGCGTTCACCCCCGCTCGCGTGATCCTCCAGGATTTCACGGGCGTACCCGCCGTGGTGGACCTTGCGGCCATGCGCGACGCGGTGGTCAAGCTCGGCGGGCGGGCGTCCGCCATCAATCCGCTTTCTCCGGCAGAGCTGGTCATCGACCACTCGGTGCAGGTGGACCACTTCGGCACGGCGGGCGCACTGCAACTCAACAACGCCATCGAATTCGAGCGCAACAGGGAACGCTACTCGTTCCTGCGCTGGGGGCAGCAGGCGTTCAGCGATTTCAAGGTCGTCCCGCCGAACACGGGGATCGTTCACCAGGTCAACCTGGAATACCTCAGCCGGGTGATCTTCGACAGCGAGCGCGACGGACGTCGCGTCGCCTACCCGGATACCTTGGTGGGAACGGATTCCCATACCACGATGATCAATGGCCTGGGCATCCTGGGATGGGGTGTCGGAGGCATCGAAGCCGAGGCCGCGATGCTGGGCCAGCCCATCACCATGCTCATTCCTCAGGTGATTGGCTTTGAACTGCGGGGCAAGCTGGCGCCCGGTGCAACCGCGACGGACCTGGTTCTGACCGTAACCGAGATGCTCCGAGAGAAAGGCGTCGTCGGGAAGTTCGTCGAGTTCTTCGGCGACGGCCTGGACCACCTGCCGCTAGCCGACCGCGCCACCCTGGGCAACATGTCGCCGGAGTTCGGTAGCACGTGTGCGGTATTCCCCATCGATGATGAAACCCTGAGCTACCTGAGGCTGTCCGGGCGCTCCGACGAGCGGGTACGGCTTGTGGAGTCCTACGCCAAGGAACAGGGCCTGTGGCGCGGCCGCACGCGCAGCCGCTACAGCGACACGATGGTCCTGGATATGGACTCGGTGGAACCGTGCCTGGCCGGGCCGAAGCGTCCCCAGGACCGGATACCGCTGCGCAGCGCGTCGGCGACGGTCTCCGAATTGACGGACGCCGTCCACAGGGAGCGTGGCGAGGCGCCGCCCCCCAGTCCCACCGTGACCCGGGACGGGCAGGAGCATGCGATCACCGACGGCGCAGTTCTGATCGCGGCTATAACAAGCTGCACCAACACTTCGAACCCGGTCGTAATGGTGGGCGCCGGCCTGTTGGCGCGCAACGCCGCCGCCAGGGGGCTGAACTCGAAGCCCTGGGTCAAGACCTCGCTCGCTCCGGGTTCCAGGGTGGTCACGGAGTACCTGGCCAAAACCGACTTGCTGGATGATCTTGAGAATCTCGGTTTCAGTGTCGTCGGTTACGGTTGTACCACGTGCATCGGCAATTCCGGACCCCTGCCCGCGGACATCGCCGAGGCCGTGCAGTCCACCGGCCTGGTCGGGTGTTCGGTATTGTCGGGCAATCGAAACTTCGAGGGCAGAATCCACCAGTTGGTGCGCATGAACTTCCTGGCCTCCCCGCCCCTCGTGGTCGCCTACGCACTGGCCGGCAACATGAAGGCCGACCTCGAGCGCGACCCGCTGGGCGAGGATGCCGACGGCAATCCCGTCTACCTCCGCGACATCTGGCCCGGTTCCAGGGAGATTCACGATCTGATCTCGGCCAATATCGACGCGGGCATGTTCGCCGCAAGCTACGCCGGGGTATTCGAGGGCGACGAGAACTGGAACGGCCTCGATGTGGCGACCGGCGAGACCTATGCGTGGGATGAAGCCTCCACCTACGTCAAGAATCCGCCCTACTTCGAGAACATGGGGGTCGAGCCGGACAGCATCGACGACATTCGCGGCGCACGGGTGCTGGCGCTGCTGGGCGACTCGGTGACCACGGATCACATTTCCCCCGCCGGCGCCATCGCGGTGAACAGCCCAGCGGGCGAGTATCTTCGAAGCCTCGGCGTGGAGCGCAAGGACTTCAATTCCTATGGGTCCCGGCGCGGCAACCACGAGGTGATGATGCGCGGGACGTTCGCCAACATCCGCCTCAGGAACCAGTTGGCGCCCGGCACCGAGGGCGGATGGACGACGCATATTCCTAGCGGCGAACAGGTCAGCATTTTCGAGGCTGCGATGCGATACCGGGAGTCCGGGACACCGCTGGTGGTCGTCGGCGGCACGGAATACGGCTCCGGCTCATCCCGCGACTGGGCCGCGAAGGGCACCAAGCTGCTGGGCGTGGAGGCCGTGATCGTGCGGAGCTACGAGCGTATCCACCGATCGAACCTGATCGGCATGGGCGTCATGCCATTGCAGTTCCTGCCCGGCGAGGGCGCCGCCACGCTGGGTCTTGACGGGAAGGAAGTCATCGATATCGAAGGCATCGGCCGCGGCCGCCCCGAGCGCGTCAGGGTCCGGGCGAGCAAGGAAGACGGCACGGCGATCGAATTCGAGGCCCAGGTACGCATCGACACGCCCAAGGAGTGGGACTACTACCGCAACGGCGGGATACTGCACTTCGTGCTGCGGCAGCTTGCCGAAGCCGATCATGCGGCTTGACGCGTGCCACGGCTTGACGCATGTCACCGCCTGACTCGTGTCACGTCCTGATGCGTGTCACGTCCTGACGCGCGTCACGGCCTGATGCGTGTCACCGCTTGACGCCAGCCACGGCTCGATGCCAGTCAGTCGTTGTCGGAAATCCGCGCGCGCCACTGAGACCCGCCGGCTCCTCTCCAGCGGCGCCGCAAGGGCTCTGTCGAATTACCCGGTCTCCGCCGGGTCCGATGGTATCGAGCCATCCGGCCAATCGCTGAACGGGAACGGCTGCTTCTCGCTGGCGAAGGTAAGGTAGGCCACGAGTTCGTAGGAATACACGGCCAGACTGGCGCCGAATCCGGCGAGCCGCGCATTCCGCTTGCCGCTGAGCAAGAGGAACAGGACCTGCAGAACGATCACGGCAAACACGACGAACCGCGCAATGGTCCAGAGCGCGACGAACAAGACGATGAACAGCAGGCGCAGCCACGAATCCCGCGACGTGAGGTGCTCCGCGATTCCATCTGCCCGGGCCCGCGCTTCGCTGCCGGACTCCGGCGGCACATGGTCACGCGGCGGCTCGTCCGGAGGAACGTGGTCGAGCGGCGGCTGGTCTGACGGCGGCTCGCCCGGCGACGGGCGGTCCGATGGAGGTTCGTCCGGCGGCGCGTGGTCCGGTGGCGGCTCGTCCGGCGGCGCGTGGTCCTGCGGCGGCTCGTCCGGCGGTACGTGGTCCGGTGGCGGGCGATCCGGCGGGGCCGAGTCTTCCGGTCCCCCGCCGGGTGGCGATTTGGCGTCACTCACGGCGTTCCTTCCTGTCCAAGAGAGTTCCTCACGCAGGGCACGTTCAGGCAGTCCCGCCCGATTCTGTGGCAGACTCTGCCCGGCTGCGAAACATCATGTCGGATCATACCCTGTTCGTAGACTGAAGGCTCGATACGAATGACAGATCTGGTCGATATCGGCGCCAATCTGACTCACGAGAGTTTCGATCGGGACCGTGACGAGGTGCTGCGGCGGGCACATGCTGCCGGTGTGCGCCGAATGATCATTACCGGCACGTCGGTGACGGAAAGCGTTCGAGCGCTGGAACTGGCCGAAGCCTGTCCCGGCGAACTGTTTTCCACCGCCGGCGTTCACCCGCACAACGCCAGCCGGTTCGACGCGCACAGCGGCGACGCCCTTGCCGGCCTGTTGGCGCGGCAGCAAGTCGTCGCCGTCGGCGAATGCGGGCTGGACTTCCACCGGGATTTTTCCCCCCGCGACGCCCAACGGCACGCGTTCCGCGAGCAACTCGAAATCGCGGCCGATACCCGATTGCCGGTTTTTCTGCACCAGCGAGACGCTCACGAAGATCTGCTGGAGTCGCTGCGTCCGGTTCGCGGGCGCCTGTGCGGCGGCGTGGCCCATTGTTTTACGGGTACCGCGCAAATGGCGCGCGACTACCTGGACATGGATCTGTACATCGGGATAACCGGCTGGCTTTGCGACGAACGCAGGGGCGCCGATCTGCGGGATGCCGTACGCCATCTGCCCCTCGACCGGGTGATGATAGAAACCGATGCGCCCTACCTGTTGCCCAGGGACCTTGCCGAGAAGCCCCGCGGCCGCAGAAACGAACCCCGTTTCCTGCCCCACGTGCTGCACCGGTTGGCCGCCGCCATGAACCGACCGGCGGATGAGGTCGCCGAGGCCACCCGGCGAAACACGGAGCGACTGTTTTCCTTGCCGCCGAAGTAGGCCAATACAACGTCATTTGCGGCTGATGGATGGACGCCACTCCATAAACGCCGGCCTGTTCAGCGAGGGTCCGCAGGGGCGAGTGGCGCCATGTCGTCGAAATCCGCTTCGAGCCATGAGCGCCGGCCTGTTCGGCGAGGGTCCGCGGGTGTGGCGCGGAGGCGGAGTCCGGAAACCACGTGGATCAGCCTGTTCAGCGTGGCGGAGCCGCGAGCGGGGCCCTCCCCTCGCCACTGGCGGGCGGGACCGCGGTCAGCGCTTCCACCAGACCGTCGCCGATCGCATGGGAGGCCTTATAGCCAACGATCAGCACGACAGCGATGACGATCGACGCGCCGACCAGCACCCGGCATCGCGTCGTGCCGCAAAATCCGGATTTCGTCGCCGTCGCCGTCTCGGTCTCGGTATCCGTATCGGTATCCTGGCCGCCGCCGGTTGTTGCGGCCATACCGCTGCGCACCGATGCCGCGCCCGACGCCGCGGTCAATGCGCCGGCGCCGGAACCGGGCCCGATACCGGCGGCTGCCGCGGCCTGCGCGTCAATGGCCGCGGAAAACGCCGCGCGAAGTCCGGGCACGCGATCGCTCATCAGAAAGGCCGGTTGAGTCTGAATGACGACGGCGCCTGGCGCCCCGCCGGATTGTGTCGCCGATCGCACATCGAAAGCCCGATCGCTGGCGGACGCGGGCGCGGCAGCGCAGACGAATCCGACGGCGGCGAGCACGATCCACCGGATCGCGGCCGATTGTTCCTTCGCGTCCACGTGCCGGTGACCCGCATGTTCGAGCTGGGCATCAATCGCTATATCCATTCATCAAGCCTTCTTGAGAGCTCCGCCAACTTCGGGTCGATGGATTCCCAACGGCTCGGCAGGTCCAGCAGCGCTGCCAGCGCGGGGGGTGCGGGGACGGAAGCACCCGCCGCCGGCTCCACGATATTGTCGAACTTGGCTGGATGAGCCGTCGCGACGACGATCCAGGAGTCCCCGGAACAACGCGACGAGGGTAGCTGGTCGTAGACGTTGAACCCGGTCGCGGTATGGGGGCACCAGACCCGCCCCAGGCGCTCGTAGTCAAGCGCAATCTGCTGTCGAATGGCGGGGTCGCCGACAGGGTAGGCTTCAACGGAACTGCGCAGTTCAGCGAAATCGGGCAACAGGTGCCGCAACCGCTCCATATTGCTTGGATTGCCGACATCCATCGCCGACGCCAGCGTCTGGATACTGGGTCGAGGCTGCCAGTCACCCGTCGCCAGGAACTCCGGCAGTACGCGGTTGGCATTCGTCGCCAGTATGATGTCGCCGATGGGCATTCCGATCGCGCGCGCCCAGACACACGCCAAGGCGTTGCCCAGGTTGCCCGTGGGCACAATGAAATTGGCCGCCCTGCCCTCCGCACGCCAGTGCCGGAGACTGGCCGCCGCATGGTAGACCACCTGGGGCAGAAGACGGCCGAGGTTGATGCTGTTGGCCGCACTCAGCCGATGCCGTTCGTTCAGCGATCGATCGGTGAACGCACTCTTGACCAGGCTCTGGCAGTCGTCGAATGTGCCGTTGACTTCGAATGAGCGCACGTTATCCGACCAACACGTGAGTTGGTGTTTTTGCCGCGGCGAGACCTGCCCCTTGGGAAACAATACGCCCACGCGCATTCCACGCCGGCGGTGAAACGCGGCCGCGACCGCGCCGCCCGTATCCCCGGAGGTGGCGACCAGTATGGTCAGCGGACGGCTGTCCTCCGGCGCCAGTGACGGCAGGGCCCGTTCCATGACGGCGGCGAGAAATCGGGCACCGACGTCCTTGAAGGCCGCCGTGGGCCCATGGAATACCTCCAGCACCCAGAGTGGCCCCCTGCCTTTGTCCACCACCACCAATGGAACCGGAAAATCAAAGGCTTGCGCGCACAGCCCGCGCAGTTCGTCAACCAGCGGCGAGCCGGCCGCAAAGGGGGCAAGCAACTGCGCGCCGATGTCCTCCAGACTCTCGCCCTGCACGTCCTTCGGGTCGAACCGGGGCAATTCTTCGGGCACGTAGAGACAGCCATCGGGCGCCAGACCCTGACTCACGGCACCGACAAAGTCGGTCTCGTGCGCTCCCTGTGTGCTCAGATACCGCATGGGATCAGGCGTGATTGGCGCCGAGCATGCTGCAGAGCCGGAGTACGTCGGCAAATATTCCCGCCGCGGTGACATCCGGTCCGGCGCCCGGCCCGCGAACGATGAGCGGGTTATCGCTGTACCTGCGTGTTACGAACTGCACCACGTTGTCGGTCAGGCTGATGCCCGCGAACGGGTGATCCCGCGGAAAATTCCGCAACGCGACCCGTGCCTGCCCGGTCGAGAAATCCACTTCGGCCACATATCGAATCACGCGGTTGTCTCTTGCGGCGGCATGAAATCGCTCGGCCATCGTCTCGTCGGCGACTGCCAGCCGGTCCAGGAACTCGTCCACGGACGACACCGAAGCTGTGGACAGTTCCTCCGGCACCAGGCTCTGCACGTCAATATCCTCCAGCTCCAGCTTCAGTCCGGCCTCGCGGGCCAGAATGACGGCCTTGCGGGCCACATCCGTTCCGGAAAGGTCGTCTCTTGGATCCGGTTCCGTATATCCCTGGGCGCGTGCGTCGCGCACGATTTGCGAAAACGGCCTCGTCGCATCGAACACATTGAAAAGGTAGGCCAGAGTCCCGGAAAAGATTCCGCTGATGCTGTCTATGTCGTCTCCGGTCTCGACCAGGTCCCGCAGCGTTCTTATCACGGGCAATCCGGCGCCCACGGTTGTTTCGTACAGGAAATGGGTATTGGCGCCGCGGCAGATCGCGTTGAGCCGACGATAGTAGTCCATCGAATCGCTGTGCGCTCGTTTGTTCGGGGTGATGATGTGAATGCCCCGTTCCAACCAGTCCGCGTAGTGCTCCGCAATGCCCGGGTCGGCCGTGCAGTCGACCAGAACGGCATGGGGCAGATGATCCGCCTGGACGTGCTCAACGAATCGCGCCAGGTCCATGCCGGACCCGCTCTCCAGGGCAGATCGCCAGTCGTTCAGGTCCACGCGCCGCTCATCCAGCACCATGCGCCGGCTGCCGCCCAGCCCACGCACGCGCAGGTCGAGATTGAAATCTTCCCGCAGCCGCGCGACCTCCCCCGCCATCTGGTCCAGCAGCACGCTGCCTACGGAGCCCGGCCCGATCAGCCCGATGGAAACCGTCTTGGCGGAAAGGTAGAAACTTGCATGCACGGTGCGCAGCGCGCGGGTCATGTCGGCGGAGGAGATCACCGCGGAAATGTTGCGCTCCGACGCGCCCTGGGCGATGGCGCGCACGTTGATCCCCGCCTTGCCCAGCGTCCCGAAGAAGCGGCCGGAGACACCCGGCGTCCCCGCCATGCCGTCGCCGACCACCGCCAGGACGCCGCACCCCCGGGTGATCCCGACCTTCTGCACTTGCGCCTGGGCCAATTCCTGCGCGAAGGCTTCTTCCACAACGGACTTCACCAGCTCGGCGGATTCTTCAGAGACCGCAAAACAGATCGAATGCTCCGAACTGCCCTGCGAGATGAGCATCACCGAGACGCCCGCAGCGCGCAGCGCGCCGAACAGGCGGTCTGCCGTTCCGGGCACGCCGATCATGCCGGCGCCTTCCAGATTGACCAGGGCGACTCCGTCGATGCCGCTGATGCCCTTGACCACCTTCTCCGGCACGCCAGGTGTCGTGATGATCCGGCTCCCCGGATGCTCCGGATTGAACGTGCCGCGAATGCGAATCGGAATCTCGTGGGAAACCGCCGGCGCCATGGTCTGGGGATGGATCACCCGGGCACCGAAATAGGCCAGTTCCATGGCTTCGTTGTAGGAAATCTCGTCGATGACCGTCGCCTCCGGCACGCGCCGGGGGTCACCGCTCATCACGCCGTCCACGTCCGTCCATATGTGAACGGCGTCGGCCTCGAGCAAGGCCGCGAAAATCGACGCCGAATAGTCGCTGCCATTGCGGCCCAGGGTGGTCTGCAGCCCGTCCGGGTTTCTGGCGATGTAGCCGGTGATGACGACCACGCCGCTGAAATCGGCCGGTAACGCTGCCCTCAGGTTTTCGCGGGTCTTTTCCCATACCACGACGGGGCCCATTTCACCCGGCTCCACCAACAGGACGTCCCGCGCATCCATGAAGAGCACGTCGTTCCTGCCATTGCCGCGAACACCCGGCATCGCCGACAACAGCCTCGCCGACCACAGTTCCCCGAAACCCGACACCATGTCCTGGCTGCGCCGGGAGGTGGCCTTGACCAGTGCCAGCGCCTCGAGAATCCGCCTGATGTCGTTGAGGTCGCCCTCGAATTGCGCCATGAACGGCGCGGCCTCATCCTCGCCGAGCAATTCGGCCGCCAGTTTTCCGTGGCGCCGGCGCAAGGCGTCCATGGCGCCGTCAACCGGCTGCTGGCGGGAAGCCCGATCGATGAGATCGAACAACATGTCGGTGACACCGCCCACCGCGGAGACCACCACGCCGAGATTGCCGGCCGGCCGACCGCGCACGATGCCGGCCACGCGCCGAAAGCACTCCGCGTCGGCCAGACTGCTGCCGCCGAATTTATGGACGGTCCATTTCACGTTGAATCTTCTGTCGCCCGCTGTGTGCGGTCAGGCGCTGCGCGCAGCAGCGAGTTCCTTTCTCATCCGGCCGATGATATTGGCATAGTCGTCGGTACCGAAAATGGCGGAACCGGCCACGAACGTGTCGGCGCCGGCTTCGGCGATGCGCCGGATGTTGCCGGTCTTGACGCCGCCGTCCACCTCCAGGCGAATGGACCGGCCCGACGCTTCGATCAGGCGCCGGGTTTTCTCCACCTTGTCCATGGTGCTATCGATGAACTTCTGTCCACCGAATCCCGGGTTGACGGACATCAACAGAACCATGTCCACCTTGTCCATCACATGGTCGAGCCAGGTCAAGGGCGTGGCAGGGTTGAAAACCAATCCGGCCCGGCACCCGGAACCGCGGATGAGTTGCAGGGTTCGGTCCGGGTGTTCGCTGGCCTCGGGGTGGAAGCTGATGTAATTGGCGCCGGCCGCCGCAAAATCCTCGACGATCCGGTCCACCGGACTGACCATCAGGTGCACGTCGATGGGCGCGGTGATCCCATGGTCGCGAAGCGCCTGGCAGATCATCGGGCCGATGGTGAGATTGGGCACGTAATGATTGTCCATCACGTCGAAGTGAATGATGTCGGCCCCAGCGGCGAGCACGGCTTCGACTTCCTCGCCCAGGCGGGCGAAGTCGGCCGAGAGAATAGATGGCGCGATCCAGTCGTCGTTCATTGGCGCGGCTCAATCCGAACATTGATTCCGGCGGCTATTCTGCCCGTACTAAAGCGACTGCGCCAGCCAACCGCCGATGCGCCGCACATGCCAGGGAACCAGGGACCATGTCCGATTCCGATACGCCCGGGCACCTTGCGATTGCCACCCGTCCTCTTCCTGATTGCCCCGGTCGAACCAACAACCGGGGCACATCGGGTATCCGCAAATGGGCATCAACCTGCGTCCAGGAATTTACCAACACGCGCTATCCAGTCTCCCGGGCTGTTGCGGGGTGATCCTGTTTGAGCCGGAAGCTCAACACGATCAGCAGCGCGATCAGGACACTGACGGTTACGAGTGCTGTCCGATAGCCCGCAGCGGCCCCGTGTCCCGATGCGGCGAAGCCGCCCAGCGCCGCCGCTCCCGCGATTCGGCCGATGCTCAGGCACAGCGTAAGCAGACCCTGGCCCGCGCCCCGCTGGGCCTTCGGGGTTTCACGGATCACCACGAACCGCAGCGGCGCGCCAAGCAGGGCGGAAAGCCCGAGGCCGACGAGCGAGCCGCCCAGATAGAACGTCTCGATCGACAAAGCCGGCAACCCGAATACCAGCAGGCCGCATACCACCAGCAACAAACCGGCCTGGATGACCTGTCTGGCGCCTCGAACGGACAGGAGAAAGCCGGCAAGGGGTCCACCGATGATTATCGACAGGACCAGCGGCACGAGCATGAAGCTTGCCGTGAAGTCCTCGACCCCCAGGGCGGTCACCGCCAGCGCCGGCAGGAAAACCATACCTGCTTCGGCCAGACCCGTGCCCGCTGCAATACACCCCACCAGCCGGAGTTCCCTGGACCGCAACAGGTCGGGGTGCAGAACAGGATCCTCGGCGCGGTTTTCCGTCTTCCAGAACAGAACTGCCGTCACGCAAGCAAGTACGATCAGTGGCAGTACGCTGGCAGAAGTCAAACTGCCCAGGAGTGCCGATGTATCCAGACCGCTCACCGTCCATGCCAGGCAAGCCAGGCCGGTGCACAGCAACCCCGCTCCCAGCGCATCGAATGGACGCCGGTCCGGGTCCCGGTCACCCGGCAGAACCATCGCCGCCTGCCAGAACACGACGCCTGCCACCGGAAGGTTGATCAAGAACAACCAGCGCCAGTCGAACTGCAGCAGCACGCCGCCAAACAGGGGGCCCAGCAAGAAGGCCAGACCGAATACCGCCCCGATCAGTCCCAGGGCGGGCCCCCGGCGCGCGGGAAGAAAGGTATCGCCGATGACGGCGCTGGCCACGGGCAGGAACCCGCCGGCCCCGAATGCCTGCACCGCCCTGCCCGCCAGCAGCACGGGGAAGTTCGGTGCGGCAGCTACCAGTATGGAGCCAAGAGCGAACAACGCGATATCCGCCAGGTAGACGCACCGCCGACCGTAGCGGTCCGACAGCTTCGCCATCAGCGGAGCGCCAAGGAGGCTGAACAGGATGTACAGGTTGAATACCCAGGAGAGCGCGCGGCTGTCCAGGGCGAACTCGTCCTGAAGCGCCGGCAAGGCCGGCCCCACGATGGCAATGTCCAGGGCGCCCATGAACACCCCGGCAAACAGCACGCCCAGGATTCGCCAGGAGCGGGCATCGCCCAGTGAAATCGGTGGCTTCATGTACCCCTGGCATCGCGCGGAAAACCGCGGGAACTATACACAATTCGCGGAGCGATCACCCTGGCGGCCCGTGGCAAGAGTCGCGCGGCAAGGTGCGGAAGACCGCCCGGCGCGGGCAAGCGCTCGAAGTGGACCATATCCTGTGGCAACAGTCGCGCAACAAGGTGCGGAAAACCGCGTCGCCGAAGACGGCCGATCGACCGGCGACGCGTCCCGCGGCTATTGCCACGGATCGTATACGATCGCGCGTCCCTGGCGTCCTGTGGTGGGCAATCGCGGGACAGCCTTCCGCGACTCGCTGACGCGCCGGTCGGTTTCCGTGCGCCCCGCCGATACTTGTTGCACAATTCACATGGCGCTCAACCCGCCATGTGACTGGATACCCTTGGAACCGGGCCGACCGCAGGATCATCGAACTTGACTCGACTGTCATACCGTGCCCTTCCCATTGCGCTATGCGTCTTCGTCCAGTGCAGCGCATCCTTGGGCCAGGAGCCTCCGGGGGCGTCCATGAAGACCATGGAGGTGCGTCGCTTGCCCGCTGCGGCGCCGGTCATCGACGGCCGGCTGGATGAGGCGGTCTGGGAAAACGCGACCGTCGTCGATGACTTTCACCAGATAGAGCCGCTCGAATACCAGCCCCCCACGGACCCCACGCGCATCCTGGTCTTCTACGACGACGACGCGCTCTACGTGGGCGCCCGCATGCCCCAGACCCTGGACGTGGTCGGCACCGTTCTCCGGCAGGGCCGGGAGTTCTGGAGCGACGATATCTTTTCGGTGATCATCGACACGTTCAACGACAAGCGTAACGGTTATCGCTTCCAGGTGAATCCGAATGGCGTGCGCATGGAGGCCATTTACGAGAACACGACGGCGACCAACTGGGACTGGAGCGGGATTTGGCGCGCCGCCGCCACCGAAGATGACGGTGGCTGGACGGCGGAAATGGCCATCCCCTTCAAGTCGCTTTCCTTCAACCCGGACAACGACACCTGGGGGATCAATTTCATGCGCGATACCGGCCGAACCAATGAGTTGTCCGGCTGGGTGTCGAGAAACAACGATACAAACCCCAGCATCGCCGGGGAAGCGGTGGGGTTTACGAATCTGCAGCTCGGACGCGGGCTCGATGTCGTACCGTCCGTCGTTCTGGAAGGACACCGGACGGTCAACCCGGAATCCACGGACTACGATGCGGAACCGTCGCTGGACGTCTATTACAAGGTCACGCCGTCACTGAATGCATCGCTGACCCTGAACACCGATTTCTCGGCCACCGAGGTGGACGACCGCCAGGTGGAGTTCACCCGTTTCAACCTCTTCTTTCCGGAAAAAAGGGACTTCTTTCTGCGCGACTCCGACATCTTTCAGTTCGGGCAGATCGGATTCATAGGCAATTTCGGGGTTGGCCTGAGCTACGCATTCTCGCGACCCGACCTCGAGAACGGGCAACCGTACTTTTCGCGCCGGATCGGTCTGAGTCAGGCCGGACGTCCGGTGGACCTGACTCAAGGCGGCAAATTGGCCGGTCGGATCGGCCGCTGGAACGTTGGCGCCCTCGCGATTCGCCAGGATGAGTTCGAGGGCGTGGAGGCCACCGATATCCTCGTCGCCCGTGCCTCGGCCAACGTGCTGGAAGAATCGACGGTCGGCGTCATCGTAACCGACGGCGATCCCCGGTCGAATCGGGACAACACGCTGGCCGGCGTCGATTTTCGCTACTCGAACTCGCAACTTCCCGGGGGCAGGGTGCTCGAAGCGGATGTCTGGTATCAGCGGTCGCAGACCGATGGCATCCACATGGACGACGACGCATACGGGTTTCGGGTGCGGGCTCCGAACAGAACCGGATTCCTGGGGAGCGTGGGAAGCAAAACCATCGAGGAGAACTTCTATCCCGCGCTTGGGTTCGTCAATCGATCCGGGATCAGGAACCACACGGCCAACTTCGGTTATATCCACCGGTTTCGGAATGCGCCGCTACGCACGGGGTACTGGGGGATCGACGCCGAACGAATCGACCTGATCGAGGGCGGGCTGCAGACACAGGTGCTCACGCTGCGGGCCTTCGAATTCGACACCGCCGAGCAGTTGCGCGGACACGCCTGGCTGACCTCGACCCGGGAAGTGCTGGCCCGGCCCTTCGCGGTCTGGAGGCGAGGCGACGAGCGGGTGGTCATCCCCGCGGGCGACTATTCGTTCGACGCAGCGGAGTTTCAGTTTGGCACCTCCTTCTCGCGGCCGGTGTGGGCCCAGGTGAATTACAGCCCCGGAGACTTCTACGGCGGCGAACGAAAACGTGTCTCGACGACGTTTGGCTGGCGACCCTCCAGGCACTTCGTCACGAATCTGGGCTACCAGTACAACGACGTCACCCTTCCGTACGGCGAATTCACGACCAGACTGGTGCGATTCGCTGCCGAATTGGTGTTTTCGTCCAGGCTCTCGCTGGTGACACTGCTGCAGTACGACGACATCAGCGAGACCATGGGCATCAACGCCCGGCTGCACTGGGTTCCGCAGGCCGGACGCGAAGGATTCCTGGTTCTGAATCACAATTTCGAGGATTTTGATCGGGACAACAGGTTCAGCTCGACCGGCTCCGATCTCGCGTTGAAGTTCTACTACACGTTTCGGTTCTAGCAGCCTTTTGTAGCGCACATTTTTCACTGGACCACCCGGCCTTTGAGTCGGATTATTCAGTTGGTTAATCTGCTAATACGGTAGTATCATTGGCACTTCAGCCCCCCCAGTCCCGGTGGGGAGAAGGTACTGACGATTGCTATCAAAATTGGAGTGGAAGTGAACACAACGTTCAGACAGATTGACCTGTACTTCATGGAAGTCTTTGCAAGCACAAAGAATGCCGTCAATTGGAATTCTGGTGCGTCAGATGGAATTGCAGTGCGTCAGAAAGTGATTTGACGCTACAGGTTTATCGCCAAGATAGATCGCATTTATTGGCGCATTTGTTGTTTCGCCAACCGAGTGAATAATTCCAGCAATGAATCCAGTGGAGTTATACTTGCCTGCATCAGTTTATTCTGGGTTTCAGCTTGGTAAAGCACCAGAATTGTTACTCTCTATTGCAATCCGTATCAAGAGTCTTCAAGTCCTGTGCCGATCATATATAGATGCATTTGTCTCTGCCGAATTCAAGAGGCGAAATAATCGATTTGGGTTGACAAATAAGCCCACAAAAATATTCCGAACCAAGCCGAGATGAGGGCTGATGTCAACCAGTGTGGAAGATATTTTTTTCCAAAAAAAAATACGAAAAATGCCGGAATTGCGAAGATCAATGTAGTAAATCCAATGATGATAGAAAATGTTAAAAAAGATGGTGCATCTGCATAATTTATCCCAACCAGTTCATACATAATAAGTACTAAGGCCCATACAAGAATTTGTATTACTGTGCCTAATGGCATTCCAAAGATACCCGTCATAGCGCTAATACTCGTCATAGCGCCTATCAACGCCACCAAGATACAAGCGAAAACAAAAACCACTCCTGGTAAACTAAGCTTAAGCTTCAATGGTATCATCAGTCCATTCATTACTTGAACGACATTACTAGCAGTACGTTTGAAAATTGCGTGAAGGTATGGGTCTATTTCCGAGATAGTAGGTCTGTACTGGCGCGTTTGTGACTCCGCCAATCGAGTGAATAATTCCAGCAATGAATCCATTCGAATTGTACTGACTTTGCAAATTGACGCCTGGCCAAGCATAACTTAAGGCTGGGCAAGAACGATACCTTCTCTCTGACTCGGATAGAGCCAACCAGATAGACACGGTTTCAGGCAGGGCGGTCGCCGCCACTGTCCCGGACAACAGATTATTCCTCTCGCTGGGATTATTCCTCTCGCTCTTGAGCTTGCCTGATCGCTGGTAAGCGGCAATGGTCGGATTCCCTGAAAGCCATGCCCGGTCATCCAAATCGAATACCGTCCACTCCAGGGCCGCGTGCCAATTCAGACCATTTATCTTCCATTCAGAATCTGTCTCTACAACGCGCCGCCTGGTAACGATCACGCCGTTGGAAGGGATGTCGACATTGCCTCTTCCCTGCGCTCCGAACAAGGCGTGGAGGTTTAACAAGCTCTGTTGAACCTCGTCTATTCTCTCGTCCAGGTCACCGCCGATCGTGATTTCCAGAATACCCTCCAGCACGTCCGCCAGATCCTCTGGCTCGTATTCGGATTCCCCAGTTTGCCATATGCGCAAGAAGTCGGCCACATGATCGATGGCTCCGTCGGACACTCCGCTGAAATCCTTGACCGTCATGGTTTCCAGAACAATGCCGAAAAAAGCCACGACGTTGGTAACGCAAGCCTCCCGCCTCGACAGGACAGCACCGCTACCAGCTTCGTCTTCAAAAACAAATCCTCCTGACGCGAGGGCCCTGACACAGGCAAGCGTGCCCCCATAGTGATTCGACAGCTTTCCAGCGAAACGAACGCACGTGCCCCACTCTTGGACACAGTCCCTCCTGTACCTTGCAACTACCTGCAAGTCGTCTCCGGCGGTCGTTGCGCCATCCAGGACTCGAGTCCCCGCCGCAACGGTCGTGTCGAAGTGATCCAAATCCCGGTACCAGGCCATCACCGAATCGATGAAACTTTTAAGGTCGTCGTCAACGGCCACGGCCCCGGTGGGCTTTGCGCCGGCCGTGGCCGGGCTCACCACGATCTGGTCCACCGCGCCGGCAAAGCCGCTTGTGCCCGATACGCCAGTCACGAACGCATCCCACACGCCATCCACATTGACGTCCTCGAGCGCGACCTTCAGTTGCGTGGACAAGGGCCAGGTTTGCGCGGCGGCGAGCTCGGCGACGCTCGGGTTGTTCGCCAGGGTGAACGTGCCGGCATCGTTTTTCAGAATGAACTCCCCGACGTTGCCGGTGCCCGCGGCCAGGGGCGAGAGATAGATGTCGGTGTCCCCGTCTGAGCCGAGGTCGCCGCTCCGCGCCACGTAGTCGCCGTCGAACCCCACCGTGGGCGGACGGTTCGCCAGCACCATCTTGACGGCGCTCCAACCGCTGCAGCCGGACGAATTGCAGGCGCGGACCCGGTATTGGTATTCCCCGCTCCCCCGGCCCAGGAACGCCTTCGTCGCCGAAGTGCCTGTCGTCGGCACGCTGGACCACGCGGCGCCGTCGAGACTTTCCTGAAGTTCGTAGCGCGTCGCGCCGCTGGAACGACCCCAGGCGATCGTATAGCTGCCATCGGAACTGGTGTTCGGGCCCGTGATGGCCCCCGGCGCGGGAGGTGTGGACCGAAGTCGAACCACGACGGAAAGCGACGGTTCCAGGTCGGCGCATCGGAACCCGGTGAAGGTGGAGGAAGAATAGTAGTCGCACCGCTGCATCCGATAAACGTAGGCGCCCTCCGACTTGCCCGAGAACGACAGCGCTATGCCGTTCGGGTTGGCGACGCTGAACGTGCTTCTGCCACCGCCCGGCCCGGTCTCGATCATTTGGTACTTGAGGTGGCTGTTGGGAGCGGTTGCATTCATTGTGCCGGACACGGTGTAACTTCCGTCGGTGCTGGGGTTGGGGGCGGCCCGAAGAACGGCCCGGGGAGTCGATGAGGTCACGGTCCAGGCGAAACGCAAGGTGGCCGCATCCCCGTCGGCGTCTCGAACCGTGACCGTCGCCGTGCCGGAGCCGGAACGTGTGGGCGTTCCGGAAATGGACCGGGCGCTGGACATGACGACCCCGGCGGGCAACCCGCCCGCGGTATAGGTCAACGGTGCGTTGCCCCCCGTGGCCGCCGGTACGATGAATGCGGCGATGGCCCCATCCTTCGTCCAGCGCTTTGCCGACACCGTCACGCCACTGTAGTCGGGCTGGAGGTCCGGCGGATTGGCACTCTGGGCGCCACCGAAATACCCGGCCAGTTGGGAGCCAAGCGTCGAACTGATGTATTGCGATGCTATGTTGGACCATGAACCGCTCTTGCTATACGACCACTGATAGCCGCCCGACGATGTGCGCTGGACGTAATAGTCGTTGTAAGTGTCCGACGTGACGAGAAGGTAGTTTTGCCCACTCGCCCGGAACTTTGCGTTAACCCCCCAAAATGATGCGGGCGTAGGCGTCACCGTCGGCACAGGCCCGCCGCTTGCGGCATTGGCAGCGGCGACAAAGCCGCCCAGAATCAGGACGGTACTGGCAATGTATCTGTTTCGGGCGACGATCCGGGTCATGGTGCGAATTCCGAGTTAATGTGGCCGATACCTCTATGTATCGGTCTTCCTGATAGGTTGCGGAGGCATCAGTGACCTTGAAATGCCGCCATATCGAGCGATACCGGTCAGATTGATGTGTCGTCTGGTGCTGTTGGCGGTTCGAACGGCGCTTGACACCCGAGCAACGAATTTGATACATAGAGATATCGTCCAAAATCCGGTGGGTTGGCGTCCCCGATCCCCGCACCTTGATGCGAGGGCGGTTGCGTGCATCGTTTGCGTCGGTTTTTCCGTTTGCAGGTGCATGAGATGGTCGAGTTGATCTTGCTGGACGTGTCCGTTTCGCTGCGGTCCCCGATTCTTTTCCGGCGTCTCCACGGACTCGAAGAGGACGACATCGACAAGTCGGTGCGCCGCAACGCGTCCATCGCCTCGAACACGGGTCGCGCCTACGCCGACGCGCTGCACCGGCTGAAGGAGTGGCTGGATGGGCGCGGCTCCCGCTTGAACGACGCTTCGCTGGCCTGGCACATCGACAACCTGCTCGAGCGCGGACTGGCCATGGCCAGCGCCACGATGATCGTAAAGGCGGTACGTTTCCACGCCAAGGCCATGGCCCAGCCGTGCCCGGACGGCCCGCTCACAGGCGCCGCCCTCAGTCGATATCGGCGCAAGGCCGAAAACAGGGGCCGGGGGCGGGCCGAACCCCTGACGGCCGATGAGGCGGAGGCCATTCTGGACTCGGCCGCCACGCCGCGAGAATACCCGGACGGTCGCCGCGAGTCGGCAACGCGCGCGTTGCGCCGGTCGCTGCTGGACGCGGCGCTCGTTTCCATCCTGTTTCTCGGCGCCTTGCGCCGCGCCGAGGCCGCCGCGCTGACGTGGGGCGATCTCGACCGCGCTGCGGACGGCCGTGGCGTTCTTATACGGGTTCGACGCTCCAAGACCAACCCGCACGGGGCCGATCCCGATGTCCGTTACGTCAACAGTCGGTACGCCGACGCCATTGTCCGCCTGCGCCAGGAAACGGGCGGCGACGAAAATCCTGATCGCCGCGTCTTCGGCGGACTCACCGGCGCCAGCCTGTCCCGCCGGTTGGGCGCCGCGGCGGCGGCCGCCGGTGTCGCGAAGCGCATCACCGCGCACTCCGGCCGGGTCGGGCTGGCCGTCGAACTGACCCGCAGGGGCGCCTCAACCCATCACGTCATGCACGCCGGTCACTGGAAATCAGCCGCCATGGTAGCCCACTACAGCGCCGCCGCCCGGGCCGAGTCGGGCGCGGTGGCGCTTTACATGGAGCCGGGAATCGGGCGGGAAACCGGCCCGAGACGAATCGGCGCGCCAGCACAACCGGGAAATCGACTTGCGTCCACGACCCAAGCCGGCTTGTCGAGCGTCATGAATGCGCACACGGTTGGGGAGTTGCACCGACGTGATCGGGCAATTTGAGCCGTTATTGTCGCGGATCTGATTTTGTCGTTTCCTTCGTCGTTTCATGACGAAGGAGGATGACTTGATGAAGGGAGTCAAGCGGGTAACGGTTCGCTGCTCGGCGGAGGAGTGGCGTGTGATCGTGTCGCGGTTCGAGCGTAGCGGTCAGACGAGCAGGCGAGCCTGTTCGCGGCGCTGGGTCCGGGTCCGCCGCCGGCCGAGGACACCCCCACCCAGGAGATCGCCTACCGTCGTCGGGTGAAGCGCCGGGTCACGGGCGAGATTCTGACGCCGCCGGCGCCGCCGAACGTGTTGGGCCGCGCGGCGGTGGACGTGAGTTTTTTGCCCGGTGCCGAGAGAGAGAACAGCGTCAGCGCACCGACCTGTTGCCGAACGACCCGTTCGGCAAGGTCCTGGCCTATGCCGCGGACCGCGAAGCGGGCTTGCGTCCGGCTGGGCGAACTACTACGTCCTCGGCCAAGTCAGCCCGGCCTACAAGGCCGTGGACGAGCACGCGACCCGGCGGCTGCGACGGTGGCTCTGTCGGAAACACAAGGTGCAAACCGGAGAATACGTGCGGTTCTCCAACCAGCGGCTGTGGCATGACCTCGGCCTGGTCAACCTTGCGCCGAAGACCAAGGGCCTTCCGTGGGCGAAGGCATGATCTCGTCTGTAAGCCGGATGCCTTAGTAGGGCACGTCCGGTTTGATGAGCGGGGACTGGAAACGTGGCCATGGGAGCCGGACTGCGGCCCGGCGCGAAAGCGTCGGAACTGCCACCGGACCCTACCGCTGACGCGCCAGTCCTCGACTCTACCACCCATCCAATCCCGTCTGAGTTTTCTATCCCGTTGATTTTGCGGCGAATCCTGTCGCCGAAGTCGCGTTTCTACCTGCAGTTGTGTTTCCATGTATAGTTCCCAATATGTGGGTTGTATTGCTCTTATTGTAGGTATATCATGCCAACATCTTGTTTCCATGTAAGGCCGCCCCCTGTCCTACCACATCGAAACCATCCCCAACCGCAACAGCCCCCCCGCCATCCTGTTGCGAAAAGCCTGGCGAGAAGGCAAACGCATCCGAAAGCAAACCATCGCCAACCTCACCCACCTGCCCCCCGATCTCGTCGAAGGCATCCGCCGCGTGCTCAAGGGCGGCGTGGTGCTGGGCTCCGCGCACGAGGCGTTTATCGTGCAACGCTCCCTGCCCCACGGGCACGTGGCCGCCGTGCTGGGGTTGTGCCGGCAGTTGGGATTGCCCCGGCTGTTGCACCGCACCGCCGGGCGCATGCGCGAACTGGCCCTGGCGGGGCTCGTCGCGCGCGTGCTCTCGCCGGCCTCCAAGCTGGCCACCGCCCGCCAGTTGTCCCCCGACACCGCCGCCTCCAGCCTCGGCGCGGTGCTGGGCCTGGGCGAGGTCACCGGCAACGAGGTGTTGAACATGCTCGATTGGCTGCTCAAGCGCCAACCGTGGATCGAACGCAGTCTGGCGCGGCGGTACCTGAAGGACGCCACCGTGGTACTCTACGACATGACCTCCAGCTACCTGGAGGGGCGCGGTTGCCCGTTGGCCCGGTTCGGTCACAACCGCGACGGCAAGCGCGGCAAGCGGCAGATCGCCATCGGCCTTCTGTGCACCGGGGAGGGTTGCCCGATCGCGGTGGAGGTGTTCGCCGGCAACACCGCCGATCCGAGCACGGTCCCCGCGCAGGTGGCCAAGCTGAAGAAACGCTTCAACGTCGAGCGCATCGCCCTGGTGGGCGACCGGGGCATGCTGACCACCGCGCGCATCCGCCAGACCGTGGCCCCGGCGGGGCTGGACTGGATCTCGGCGTTGAAAACCGCCGACCTGCGCAAGCTGCTCAAACCGCTCAAGGACGGGCGTCCCGCGCCGCTTCAACCCGACGCGTTGCAATCCGACGCGGTGGCCGAGATCCTCAGCCCCGACTTCCCCGGCGAGCGTCTGGTGGTGTGCCTGAATCCGCGCCTGCGCCAGGAGCGCGCGCGCAAGCGAGAAGACCTCCTGCAAGCCACCGAGGCGATCCTTCGGCGCATCGCCGACATCGTGCGCCGAAAGGGGTCCAAGCTACGCGGTCTCGAGAAGATCAACCGCCGGGTGGGTCGGGAAGCCAACCGGCGCAAGGTGGAAAAACACTTCGATATCGCGGTCACGGACGACGACCTGACGTTCAAGCGCAACGCCGGGAAAATCGCCGCCGAAGCCCGCCTAGACGGCATCTACATCGTGCGCACCAGCCTCGATGCCCACGCCCTCGATGCCCAACGGGCCGTGGCCGCCTACAAATCGCTGGCCCGCGTGGAACGCGCGTTCCGCAACCTCAAGACCGCCCGGCTCCAAATCAGACCCGTGTACGTGTACAGCCCCGAGCGCGTGCGCGCGCACGTGTTCCTGTGCACCCTGGCCTGCCACGTGGAGTGGCACCTGCGACGGCGACTGGCCCCCTTGCTGTTCGAGGACGACGACCCCAAAGGCGCCCGCGCCCAGCGTACCTCGCCCGTGCAACCGGCCCGAACCTCCGAACGGGCGCGGCGAAAGAGCGCAACCAAAACCACCGCCGAGGGCCTGCCCGTGCACAGCCTGTCCACCCTGCTGGACGACCTGGCCACGCTGGCGTTGAACACCGTGCATCTGCCGGACAACCCCGAGAACCGCTTCGCCGTGGCCACCCAACCGACCCCGCTGCAGCGATGCGCCTTCGAGTTGCTCGACGTCGACCCAGCCAAAATGTTCCCAGTACGCGTCCAGGTTGAATAACGCTAACTCGCTGAAACGATTACACTATTCGCTAAATCGGCGCGTGAACTTACGCCTAACTGTCTACACCTCCCCAGATCGCCTCGGCCGTGGCAACCACCAGTTCCAGCTTGCGCTTCTGCTCGTCGTTCGTGAGCGTGTTGCCCTCTTCGGTGGAGGCAAACCCGCACTGGGGAGCGATCCCGAGCTGGTCGATGTCGGCGTACCGGGAGGCTTCGTCGAAGCGCCGCCTGAGATCGTCCAGGGACTCGAGCTTCGGAGTCTTGGTGGTGATGAATCCGGGCAGTACTCGCTTGTTCCCCTTTGGCAGCAGCCGCAGCGGCTCCAGTCCGCCGGCTCGTTCGCTGTCGTACTCCATGAAATAGATGTCGATGCCGGTTTCGTTGAAGACGGCGTCGGCCGCAGGGTCGTAAGCGCCCTGTGCGCTCCAGGTGGAGACAAAGTTTCCGCGGCACAGATGCATTGCGATGACCATGTCCGAGGGTCGCTCCGCGATGGCTTCGCGCATGACCCTCGCGTAGCGGTGGATCAGCCAATCGGGATCGAATCCTTCCGCCCGCTTCTGTTCCCGCTCTCCGGGGTCGCACAGATAGGCGAAAAAGATGTCGTCCATCTGCAGGTACCTGCAACCGGCCCGGTAGAAGGCGTCCGCCGCTTTCGCGTACGTTCGCGTGAGGTCGTCGAAAAACAATTCGACGTCGGCGTACTCCGCCGGCCCGATGTCATCCGGCGCGATGCGAAAGTGGCAGGCGCTCGGGCCCGGAATCGAAATTTTGGGTTGCACCCTGGCGATCGAGGCAACGTACCTGAAATGATCCAGCATGGGATGGTCCGACGGGAAATCGAGGCGCCCGGTGATCGTGGGAAAGATGGGCGGCAGCCGGACTCCGTGAAACGGGATTCCTTCATCCCGTTCCACCAGCGTCAGGCCCGTCAGCGCGCCCATGAAGTCGTAGTGCCAGAACCGCCGCCGAAACTCGCCGTCGGTCACGGCCATCAGCCCCAGGTCTTCCTGCATTCGCACAGCGGTCTCGATGGCTTCGTTTTCGACCGCCACGAGATCCGTGTGGGTCGTAAAGCCGTCCGGACCTATGCGGTCGGCATGATGGGTTTGACGGGCGTCGTGGACCGTGCGCGGTCTCAGCAGGCTACCCACGTGATCTGCGCGAAACGGCGCTGTCGCATTCATTGAAAAACCTCCGTCAATCTCTCATGTGCCTGTGTGCCATTGAACCATTGCTTGATGTATATTTGGAGCACCAATCCAAAATGAACGCCGAGAGGCTTTCGAAGATGGCAAAGATCGGACGCAATCAACCCTGCCCTTGCGGGAGCGGCCTGAAGTACAAGAAATGTTGCGCGACGAAGGAGGCCAAGACCCCGATCGGGTTGCGGATCGTAGCAGCAGTGGTGGCCGTATTCCTGATCGGCGGGCTCGTCGTATTCCTCACCAACATCGACGACTACGATCCCAGCGCAAGCCCCGGCCCCGGCCGCGTCTGGTCGGAAGAGCACGGCCACTGGCACTAGCAACCCGCGGCAACGCGAACGCGGCAGGTGCCGGCACCCGGCGTTTGCGGTGCCGCGAGCGCCGCGCAATACAGAGGACCATCGAGTAGGCCCGCAGACTAGACGGGCGGACTCGACGGTGGTGCGGCAGAGGCTGCGCCGCAGCCTCTACTCCAACAGATCCCAGTACAACTGAGCCCCGAAACGCCGTTCATACGGCGGCAGAAACGTTCCCGAACCCTGCTCCAGGTAGAGTTCCCCGGTTACATTGTCGATGAAGAAGCCCAGGCGGAAGGAGTCGGTGGGCCGCCACGTGTAATTGAAGTCCAGGTACGCGGCCGGGTCGATGGCGACGGTGCCCACCCGATCGGTGACTCCGGAGGTGTACCGGGCGATCAGCCGGGCACTGTGATTGCCGCTGTCAACGCCGATTGGAATGCTGGCTCGAATCTTCGGCATCGTGGGCGCCAGCACGCCGCGCGCATCGCCCAGGAAACCGAGCGCGTCCACCACCTCCGCACCCTCGGTTTCCTGCGTGTCGTATTTCACGGCATAGCTGAGTTGCGGGCGCAAGGAGACGTATCCGATTCCGGTGTCGGTGCCGTACTGCACGCCGAGATCCACCGCCTGGGTCTCGATCCGCGCGACATTCTTGGAAGTCCCGTACACCACGGTCGGTACGTTGCGACCGTTCGGATCATAGGGGGCCGAAAAGTCGAAGCAGGAACCGAATTGCGCCGGGTTTCCGGTCACCGGATCGATCTCCGGATTGACCGGCAGATTCTCCCAGACATCGGGACGTATGCCGCGCCGGTCGGCAATGTTACCGACATCGTACTCGCGGATATGGCACTCGGCCTCCTGAAGCCGGGCCGCAATGCTGACGACCCGGATCAGGTTTGTGAATTCAACGCTGATAAAGTCGAACGAAACCGACAGATCGCTCCCCTCCAGGTCGAAGCTGTAGTCCCCTCCGAAGGTGATGTTTTCCGACGACTGCGGCTGCAGGTCTGGATTACCCTGCTGGAGACTCAACAGTTGCACGTTGGCCCGCATCGGGTTTCCGGGCGAGACGACACGTTCGTCTGCCGCCCAGAGAAAACGCCGTTCCTGGATAGTGATGTCGCCGCTGTGGATGATCGACGGTGCCCGGAAGGACGTGCCGTAGGAGCCCCGTAATGTGAATTGGTCCGTCGCGGCCCAGTTCAATCCTACCTTCGGATCCAGGGACGAGAACCCGGTGTTGTACTCTTCCTGGCGGGCTGCAACCTGCATGCTCAACCGGTCCGTCAACGGCAGGCCGACCTCGGCATAGACGGAGTTCACATCCGCCTCGCCCGCGATGTTGTTCCCCGGAAAAGTCTGCCCATCCAATGCGGCGGACAGGGTGTATGCACTGCGAGTCACGGACAACTCATCCGTACGTCGGGCGAAGCCTATCGACCAGCCGACGGGACCTCCGGACAGTTCCCCCGCGAACCCGGTCAAGTTGACGGAAAGATCCGTGAAGTCCGAAGCAAAGACGCTCTCGTCCTCGGGTGTGATGTAGTCCATCAAGTCCGGATCGTTCGCCAGGCCAAGCTCTGCCGCGTTGGAAAGCCCGGCGCTCATGAAGGGATTGTAGTACTGGCATCCTCCAATACCCGCATCGGCAGCGGTCGCGGCGGTGGAGCAGCCCGAGCCGCCCAGACCCATCAGGGCGCGACCGAAACGTTCCACATGCGCGACACGGAGCGAGTGCCGCACTTCGTTTGTGGCCACGACGTAATTTGCGTCCAGTGTCCAATCGTCGGTGAGTTCCACCTCCACACCGAACGAACCCCGCAGCAAATCGTAGTCATGCCTCGAGTTCATCAGGCCGCCGAAGCTGAACGGGCTCATTTCTATTCCCGTGAAGCCTGCGGCGTTATCCCATGCAGCGTCGAGGCTGCGGTTGTACACCACGCCGGGGTGATCGTTCGGGATCACAAAGCCGTAGCGCACGGGTTCTCCGCTGCCGATCGTCACGTTGGAAGCGTTAAGGTAGCCTTCATAGTCATTTTGCGACTTGCGCGAATAGGTGACCTCACCGTCCACCTTGACGTTGGGCGCAAACTGGTGCTCCAGGGCCGTGAACAGGCTGATGTCCCGCCTTTCCAGTTGCTGATTCGGCACGGCTGCCTGGTTGAAGTGCTCGCATTTCGAACTGCCTGGCTGGGTCGTGGGCAAGCCTCTGCCCAGGGAAGTCCGGGTATTTGGCAGCAGCAGTCCCGCCTGAATGGGATCCAGGCCGAGGGCGTTGTGGTCGCCGCACAGCGGATCGGCCAGCCCCGTCACGCGGCTGCGCGGATTCAGGGGTCCCCCGGTCAGCGTGGCATAGGTGAGCGCACCGGTGTCCCGGCGATCATCGAACACGTCCTGATTGACCGTCGGGTCGGGGTAGTAGGCGGCATTGCCCGTCTGGAACCCGTCCAGCGGATCCGACTGGCGCAGTTCCATGGAAAATATCATGTTGGTATCGTCGCTGCCGGCGCCGAACAGTGCGCCGAGGGTCGCATCGGGCGTACCCCATTGGTCCTGGAACATGGTCGAGCGCGCCTGGAGCTTCGCACCGCGGAAACTGTAGTTGGGTATGACGTTGACGACACCGGCGACCGCGTCCGAGCCGTAGATGGCCGAGCCTCCGTCGCCCAGAACCTGGACGCTGCCCACGGCGATGGACGGAATCGTGGAGTTGAGGTCGACGGTTCGCCAACCCGAGTCCCGGTTGAAGGCCGGGTACTCGATGGTGCGCCTGCCGTCAATGAGAATCAGCGTGTTCTGCGAGCCGAGCCCACGCAGATTGACTCCGGTTTCCCTGTTGCCCGCATTTCTCAGAACACCGCTGGCGCTGGTTTCCTGACTCAGATCGGGTGCGGCATAGTTTGAGGTGAGATGCCGCTGCAGGTACTCGCTCACACTGGTTGTCGGGCGCTCGAGCATATCCTCGGCCCCCACAATCACCACTGGCGAAGAAGAATCCTCCAGGTCCAGAACGCGCGAACCGGTCACGATCACTTCCTCCAGGAGATCGTCATCCTCCTGAGCGAAAGCCGGCAGAGAGGCAAGGCTACCGAGTAGTGCGAGCGACAGAACTTTCCTTACTTGCATTTGTATTTACTCCGAGGGTCTTGATGAACCACCCATGTCGACGTGGATTGGAAATCGCGCAAGATCTTTAATTTTCCGGACAAGAATGCACCCACAGTCGCGATCTACTACAGGGTCCTCCTGAAATGTAACAATCCATTACATAAACTGCAATGAGTATCACGTCAAGAATGCCTATAGTCACCGCCACTTTTACAAGTGTTGTGCACTCTGTGCGGGCGATTAGCAAGGAGAATTTGCGTACCCGGCCGGCCATTTTGTAATGTGACGTTACAGACACCCGTCCGCTGGCCGTTCGATCCAGACTGATTCCGGCTGGCCGACCCGACATTTTTCGGTGATTGCAGGACCAAGAGGAGAATTGCCATCAAGTACCAGAAAAGTGAGCGCCTCATTTGCCCGATGCTGCGGCAGGCCGATACCGGCATATTGAAACTGGTGTCAGAGATACTGTCCGAAGCCGGGTTGGCGCCTGGCCAATATGCTCTCCTATTGATGATGTCCGAGAATCCGGGCCGTTCCCAATCCTGGCTGGCCAGAGAGGCCGGACTCGAGCGCCAGAACCTGCTTCCTGTCGTCGAGCGACTGGAGCGACTCGGCTACCTGCTCAGGCGCACCAACGAAAAGGATCGCCGCTCATCCGCAATTCACGTAACCGATTCGGGCGAACGGGTTCTGCGTAGAATCGGGCCACGGCTAAGGGATTTCGAGGCCGAGCTGGACAGCCTTTTTACAAAAGCGGATCGCGCAATTCTGCTTGCAGCGTTACACAAGCTTGAATCGTTTGCGAGGTCGCGTTCCCGACAGAAACGTCAACGCGACAACTCTCGCTGACGCGCACCATCCATCGGCCCGCAGAAAGAGGGATTCTGCGTTCGGCTGGCCAGGCTGCAATTTGCCACGGAGTCCCGATGCTGCATCCACCTGGCAATGCCGTATCAGGTGGATGCAATACCAGGGCCTGTTAACACTACCCGTGATGGCTCTGCCGAGGCCATTTTTTTGTCCGGCAAGGCGGCCTATATTCGCCGCAGAGTGGAAACGGGCGGCTCACGAACCACCGAACGCGCCGCGAGCGTTCCACTCACTCCCACAACCACCGCTCCAGCCACCAATCCGTAGATCACCAGCATCGGCCCCGGCAGGTATTCCAGTTCGAACAGCTCGCTGGCGAGAAAATAGCCGATGAGACCGGCGCCGGCGGCAGCCAATGTGCCTGCCAGTACGCCGATTGCTGTGAATTCGGCGGCGATGCCCTGCAGCACGACGCCCTTGCCCGCACCGAGCGTGCGCAATACCGCGCTCTCGTACATGCGCTCATCCCGCGTCGCCTGAATTGCGGCAAGCAAAACCACGATGCCGGCGGCGAAAGTAAACAGGAAGACGTATTGCACGGCCGATGCAGCGCGGTCCATGGCGCGCCTGACCTGATCCAGCACCGCGTCAATGTCGATGACCGACACGCCGGGCAGCGTTGTTACCAGGTCCAGCATGGCGGAGCGCTGTTCCCGTTCCAGGTAGAAACTTGTGATGTATGTGTGCGCGAACTCCTCCATCACGCCCGGATTCACGACCATGAAGAAGTTCGGCTGGAAGGAATCCCAGTTGATGTTCCGGGTGTTGGTGATACGCACCGTGGCGCTCTGCCCGGCAATGGCGAACGTGAGTTCGTCGCCGAGCGCCAGCCCGAAGTCCACCAGTTCTTCTGCCGCAATGGATAGCTGCGGCTGCGGATCATTCTCCTGCCACCACTGCCCGGCCGCGATTTCATTGTCGGGACTCAGCGTCGCGGCCCACGAGATGTTCAGATCATCCCGCAATTCACGTTCGGTCCGCCGATCGCGAAATTCATATTCGCTCAGCGGAACGCCATTGACATGGCTGATACGCGCGCGGACCAACGGCGCGAATTGCGGTTCCTCCACACCATGTTCGGCCAGAACGTCCGCAACCTGGCTGCGTTCATCGGGCTGAATGTTGATCAGGAAGTGATTCGCTGCGGTCTCCGGCAGTGTCGACTGCCACTGGGACATGAGTTCGGTGCGCACAAGCGTCAGCAGCAGCAGGACCATGATGCCAATACCGAAGGCCACCACCTGCACGCTGCTTTCCCGGCCGCGCCGCGCGACGTTGGCGATGCCGTATCGCCACGCAATGCCTACCCTGCCCCGTACACGCTGCAAACCGGCAACCATGACGTGTCCGGACATGTAAAGAGCCGCGAACGTCCCCACGGCGCCGATCAACAGGTACGCGATGAGTTCCAGATCCCGGAACAGCCAGTACAACATGGCCGTGACGGCCGCGGCGGCTGTTCCGTAAACAGCCGTGTACCCCAGGGGCGGCGGCTTCAAGTCGCGCCGCAGTACTCGAGCAGGCGGCACCTTGCGCAACTGCAACAAGGGCGGCAGCGCGAATCCCAATGCGATCGTCAGGGCGGTCACCGGGCCGATCAGGAATCCGTCAAATCCCGGCCCCGGCAATTGGGCTTCGACGAGATCATCCAGCAGCAGCACCAGTCCGTGCTGCGTGACAAAACCGAGCAGTGTGCCCACGATTCCGGCAACCAGTGCAAGGGTCAGCAATTGCGTCAACGTAAGGCGCAATACATCGCGGTGTTTTGCGCCCACGCACTTCATCAACGCGACGCTGTCCAGGTGGCGGGTCAGGAAACGCCGGCTCGCCATCGCCACGGCGACACCGCCGAGCAGCACGCTCACCAGGGCGGACAGCATCAGGAAACGCTCGGCGCGTTCGATGGATGAACGCACTTCGGGCCGCGCATCGCGGATGTCGTCCAGTTCCTCTTCCGGGCCCATCATGCCCTCCAGGCGCTCCCGGAAGTTCTGGACCTGCCCCTCGTTGCCGGCGAACAACCACTCGTACTCGACGACGCTGCCCGGCTGTATCAACCCCGACGCCTCTACGTCCCCCAAATTGAGCAATACCGTGGGCGCGAGTTCCATGAACCGCCAGCCTTCATCGGGACGGAACTCAAGCGTCTGTGCAACGCGCGCGTCGAGTTCGCCGATCGTCAGGGTGTCGCCGACGTCGAGCCCCAGACGCGCCAGCAGCGCGGGCTCCACCCAGGCCTCGCCCCTGCCCGGCACGCCGGATGCGGCTCGCGGCTCGCCGGCCAGCGCGTCAGCGATGCGCACCTCGCCGCGCAACGGATAGCCGGCAGACACCCATCGAATGTCCGACAACGAGCTGAGGCCGTTGGCGACCAGGACACTGCGGAACTGGACTACCTGGGCCGTTGCCAATCCTTCCGCGCGCGCGGCTTCGGGATAGTCGGCGGGCAAGGGGTAATTGGATTCCACGCGCAGGTCGGCGGCCAACACTTCTCCGGCCTGCTGGCGAACAGCCTGTGCCACCCGGTCGGTGAAGAATCCCACCGCGGACATGGCCGCCACAGCCACGACCAGCGCCGTCAACAACACCGGTGTCTCACCGCCGCGCCAGTCGCGGATCAGCAGCCGCGCAGCCAGACTCAATTTCATGCGCTCACCCTGGGTTGCGGTGCGACTTGAGGCTTCTGACACGGACTGCTGGCGTGACGCCAATCAGCCGGTCGGTACCTGTTGGACGAACACTGCTCCGGAGTCGCGTACGAAGTTGTCCGATTGATCTCCATTGATCCCGGCTGCACCGCCGTCTTCGACGCGAACCCCGACCGCAATGGTTTCGCCGGTGTCGTCCAGCGCGACATTGGCGCCGTACTCGTCGTAGATTTCCGATGCCGGAGCCTTCAGATACGCCGCCTGCTGCCACTCGCCGTCGGTGCGGCGGTACAGGTAAACCGCCCCGGCCTCGTCGGCCAGGTCGTCCTGGGGACCGTTCACGCCGCTGGCGCTGCCGTCTTCCAGCGGCGCTCCCACCGCCAGAACGCTGCCATCGCGATTGAGGAACAGGCGCGTACCGAATTGATCGAAGGGGCTGGTGTTGGATGACTTGATATACGCCGTCTGCGCCCAACCCGAGTCGTTCCGCGAGAAAAGGTACACAGCGCCGGAGTCCTCGGCCGAATCGTCTCCCTGATCGGCCCCCACCCCGTTATCGCTGCTGTCCTCATCGAACGACGCCACTCCGAGGGTATTGCCGTCGCCGCTCAGGGCCACCATGGAAAAGGCATCGTTGATTGCGGCGTTGGAGGCCTTCAGGTACGTCTGCTGTTGCCACTGTGCGCCCTGGCGGGCGAATACGTAGACTGCACCGGACCCTCTGGCAGCGTTGTCGTCCGGCCCGTTGACGCCGCTTGAGGAACCGTCTTCGTCCAGCGCGCTGACGACCAGGGTATTGCCGTCGTCGCTGATCGCCAGGGAAATCCCGAACAGGTCGGTGGCGTCGGGATTGGACGCTTTCAGATAGGCCTGCTGAGACCAGTTGCCGTCTTCCCGGACGAACACGTACACGGCGCCGGCGCCTCTTGCCGAATTGTCGCCGGCGTCGCCGTTTACGCCGACGCTTGCGCCGTCTTCGCCGGTTGCACCCACCGCCAGCGTATTGCCGTCGGCACTGAGGCTCACAACGTAACCGAAGTTGTCGCCGTCCTCGGGTTCGCCGGTATTGGAGGCCTTGACATAGGCCTCCTGCCGCCAACCGTCGTCGTTGCGGCGGAAAATGTATACCGCGCCCGAGTTCTCCATGGAATCGTCGTGCTGATCGCCGTTGATCCCGGTCGCCGCGCTGTCCTCCAGATTGGCCGATACGGCCACCGTGTCGCCGTCGTCGCTTATGGCGACCGCGAACCCGAACTGGTCGCCCGGCCCGGCATTGGACGCCTTCAGGTAGGCCTCCTGCTGCCAGGAACCGTCCTGCGCTCGCCCAAAGACATAGGCCGCTCCCGCATTTCGCGCGGAATTGTCCTGTTGATCGCCGTCGATGCCGGTTGCAGCACTGTCTTCCAGGCGCGCGCCCGCGGCAAGCGTCGAGCCGTCGCCGCTGAGAGCCACGGATACGCCCAGCAGTACGCCGCTGCCGCCGAACTGATCGTCCACGCCCGGATTGGAAGCCTTGATGTAGGTCGCGTCCGCCTGCGCCGCCACATCCCCCGCCCAGACGGCGGCCATGACCAGGGCCAGCAAGCCGTGGCAATAGCCCCGCTGGATTCGGCCGGCGCCGCGGCGATCAATTGCCCACATAGATCTCGCTACCTTCAGCGTCGAACAGGCGGGACTTTTCGGACAGCGTCATGTACGGCCCACCGTTCCTGAGCGCACGACCGGTCATCGTGATCACGTCGCCCACCTGGAAGGTGTTCCTGTCCCAGCCCCATCTGTTTTCCAGGCTGTTCGGCGGCCCCAGTTCTCCGTGCCACTCCAGGGTTTCGCCGTTTTCGTCCACCACGGCGATGGTCAACAACGAGTGGGGATTGATGAATTGAAATTCCACCACCGTTCCCGTCACCGTCTTGACGGTCTCGGTGTAACGGCCCGCGTCGCCGTGGTGGGCCAGGCTGGATGTCGCTGTGAAGGCGATTGCGGCAACCGCCGTGAACAGGTTTCGCAAACGGGCTAGCAGGTGCATGGGCTCCCCCATTGATAACACGCAGTATTGATGCAATCCGGCACGCAAATGGATTGTGCCGGGTCGATTCGACGATAACATAGCGCGAACGTGCCGAGAATGTCTCGTACATGACGTTCCGTTAACGTGGAGGTCATGATTCATGGCCCGGTTTCGGCTATTGTTGACAGCCACACACGTATCGGTCTGGAGGAAAAATCCATGCGACGAGCGATCATTGCATCCGCCACGAGCATCCTGTCGATGTGTTTGCCGGTAACGGGTCTCGCCGACGTGGAATGGGCCTACCAGGTTCTTGACGAGTCGCTTCTTCCCCAGCGCGATCTTGAAATCGACCTGCAGGCTCCACGAACCGTGCCGGGCAGTTCGCTTGTGCGAAGCCAGGAACAGATAGACGATCACTGGAACCCGCCCGACTGGTTTCCGGACGACCACTACGCCCCGGTTCCCGAAGTCGTGGCACACGGGGACGGCCCGCTGGTACGCGCCTGTGCCGCATGCCACGGATTCACGGGCGCGGGCCACCCCGAGTCATCGCACCTGGCCGGCCTGACGGTGGCCTACATCGAGGCGCAGATGGCCGATTTCAAGAGCGGGGCGAGGAAGGAGCGGTTCTGGATGAACGGCTTCGACGCCACCGAGGAACAAACCCGCATCGCGGCAGAATGGTTTGCCGGGCTTGAAGTCATCGACTGGATCGACGAGGTGATCGAAGCGGATATCGTGCCGAGAACCTACATCGGCGACGGGCGCATGCGGCACTTCCATCCCGACGGCGGCACCGAGCCCATCGATGGCCGGATCATCGAAGTGCCCCAGGACAGGGAGCTGGCGACCGCCCGGCACCCCTACTCCGGCTTCACCGTCTACGCACCGGAGGGTAGCCTGGCGCGGGGCGAGGAATTGGTGACCACGGGTGCCGGCGGACGCACGATTCAATGCTTCATCTGTCACGGACCGGACCTGAAGGGACTTGGCGACGTACCACGACTGACGGGCGTCTCGCCCCTGTACACGGTCCGTCAGCTAAACGACTTCAAGACCGGCGACCGGGCCGGCAGCCTGGCGCCCCTGATGACGGCGACGGTCATGAACCTTACGGACGAGGATATGGTGGCGATCGCCGCTTACCTGGGATCGCTGGATCCCTAGCAACCATTGAGACTGGACAAGCAGAGCGACCTCGAACTCGTCGAACTCTGCAACGACGGTTCCCGCCGCGATGCAGCAGCGGCGTTTGAAACGCTTTATCGTCGTCATCGCGACTACGTGACCCGCGTCTCGCTGCGTTTTTCTTCCGACCGGGAAATCGCAGCGGACGTTCTGCAGGAAACTTTCCTTTACCTGCTGAAGAAATTCTCTCCAACCGGGGAGGGCTTGATCCTGTCCGCGAAATTGCGGTCGTTGCTGTATCCGGTCGCGAAAAACCAGACCCTCTCGGCGATCAAGCGTCGACGCCGAGACGAATCGTCAACCGACTTTGAACCGGACCGGCTGCCCGACCCGGATACAGTCAATCCCCAGCACGAAAATCTCGCCAGAATGCTCTCGCACCTTTCGCCCCGCCACCGGGAGGTCATCCTGCTGCGATTCGTCGACGACATGCGATTGAACGAAATCTCCGAAGCCCTGGACATCCCGACAGGAACCGTCAAATCGCGTCTTCACCATGCCCTGAGGGCGCTAAGACACAGGCTTGGATCCGCCTAGTGCTCCATCAACGTGAGAATGCCGTATCGGGTTGACGCAGCACCCGATTTATTTTTGAACCTTTTGGGCGACTCGCTCGCTAAACATTGTAGGAACGATCATGAACGCCGAAACAGATACAACCGAACTGCCGCAGGAACTCGTCGAGGGTTTGAAGCGCATCGACACGTCCATTGCGGTCATGACGCCTGCCGTTGACCGGCGTGTGCGCGAGGCCGCAGCGGCACACTTCGCCGAGCGCCCGCAACGCGTGGCAAGGCCGCCCCGGCGCTGGGCGATCACGGGAACGCTGGCCGCCAGCTTGATGGCCGGCCTGTTGCTCGTACGAATGCAGGGTGACGTGGAACAGAGCCTCCTGGCGAATGACTTCGACGGTTCCGGCGCCGTCGATATCCTGGATGCGTTTGCGCTCGCTCGAATGAACAGCAGCCTCGGAGATGCAACGCAGAACGAAATCGACGCGCTCATCATGCAGGTCGTGACGCTGAACGGAGCCGCGCCGTGAGCCGAGTGCCGAGCAGAATTCTCGTGTGCGTTGGCCTGTTCGCCGCGACGCTGCCCGTGTTGCCGCAAATCGACGAAAATGCATTTCGGTTCGCGGCGCTCGATATCTATCTTGAAGCGGGCGAGCCGCTGGCTGCCTGGCAATTCGAGTTGCGCGAATCCTCCGGGCGAATGCGCGTGGTTGGCGTCGAAAACGGCGACAGCGCGGCGTTCCGCGATGCACCCTACTACGATCTCGCCGCCGTGAACGGGGGCACAGCGGATCACATCATCGTCGCCGATTACTCCATGGAGCCGGTGGCCGAACTGCCCACCGGCCGAAGCCGTGTCGCGACAGTCCACATCCAGATCGAAGGCATGGCCGAACCTGACTACGAGTTGAGCCTCATGGCCGCAGGCGGCGCCGATGGCGCACCTATCCAGGCATCGATCGAGTTTGAAACTCAATAGCGGAGACCACAGTAATGAGAGCACCGAAACTCGTAAACGAACTCAAAACCATTTTCATCGTCCTCGGCTGCCTCAGCGTGGTCTTTTTCGCCGCTTGTGCAGGGCTGGGTGACCGGTCGCCGGGCGAAAGCTTCCCGCAACCACCGAGTGAACCCGCCGCTCAAACGGAATCTGCATCCGGGCGTCCGGCCGGGTTGGAGGAAGTCGTTGTGCAGCCAAGACCGAGAGAAGCCGCCGCGCAACCGGCTGCCGCTGGTGGAATTGCCGAAAATCAAAGCGAAAGCCCTCTCATGCTCGAACAAGCGATTGTGACTGCGGTGCGAGGGCAGTTGAGCCTGGAAGTAGCTTCTTCTCAAGACGTGTTGCCGCCGACGGTGAACGCGGGCGAAGAGCTGTGGGTCATCGCGACTGCGACCCAGCCGGACACGGCAGGCGATCCCAATGAGGATTCCTCCCCCGGGTCCGGTGCGATGCTGGCGACCTACCTGCCCGCTGACGGTGCAATTGCGGGCCACAGGAGCGAATTGCCGCTGCCGCTCAAGCACACCGAAGTGCATGCCCGGATCACGGGTTACGTCGGCACGGTCGATGTGACACAACAATTCGAGAACCCATTCGACCGAAAGATAGAAGCGGTCTACGTTTTTCCGCTGCCGGAGAAGGCCGCCGTCAGCGAATTCATCATGACCATCGGCGAACGCCGCATTCGCGGTATCCTGAGGGAACGCGCCGAGGCCGAAGCGATTTACAACGAAGCACGCGCTCAAGGCTACCAGGCAAGCCTGCTCACCCAGCATCGCCCGAACATCTTCGAGCAGAAGGTGGCCAACATCGAGCCCGGCCACCGGATCGACGTCAACATTCGCTACTTTCATACACTGGCGCATCGGGACGGCTGGTATTCGTTCGTGTTTCCCACCGTCGTCGGTCCCCGCTACAACCCGCCAGGGACCGCTAATCCGATCCTGGCTGTACCGCGAGCGCCGATCCGACCGTTGACCACGGGAGCAGCCGTACAGTACCTGCGGCCAAGGGAACGGTCGGGGCACGACATTTCCATTACGGTCGAACTTGATGCCGGTGTGGCGATCGAGGCCATCGAATCGAGCCACTACATCGACCAGGATCGGACCGGACCCGATACCGCCAGAGTCGAACTGGCCAGTCGCGCCACGATTCCCAATCGCGACTTTGTCCTCGACTTCAAGGTGGCGGGCGGACAGATCAAGTCCAGTCTCCTGACCTACAGGGATCCAGAGCACGCAGGCCAGGGTTTCTTCACGATGATGCTTTATCCGCCATCCGATCTCGAAAGTCTGCGGCGTCATCCGCTGGAGATGATCTTCGTGCTGGACAGTTCCGGTTCGATGAACGGCCAGCCCATCGAGCAGGCCAGGGCGGCGATCATCAGGGCGCTGGACCTGCTGGAGCCCGGCGACACGTTCCAGGTCATTCGGTTCTCCAATAACGCCAGCCAGTTCGGCCCCGATCCGGTCCGTGCAACGCGCAGGAACATCGCGCGCGCCAAACAGTACGTGCGATCGCTGGACGGGAGCGGAGGCACCCACATGATCGAAGGCATCCGGGCTGCGCTGGGCTTCCCGCATGACCGTCGCCGCCTGCGATTCGTGACATTCCTGACCGACGGGTACATCGGCAACGAGGCGGAGATCCTTGGCGAAATTCATCGCCTGATCGGAGAGTCGAGAATCTTCAGTTTCGGCGTGGGCTCATCGGTGAACCGATACCTGCTGGAACGCATGGCCATCATCGGTCAGGGCGCCGTTGCCTACCTTGGACCGCGCCACACAGGCGACGACGTCATGAATGATTTCTTCGAGAGGATCAGTTTTCCGGCGCTTTCGGACATGGAGATCGACTGGGGCGGCATGCAGGTCAGCGACGTTTATCCGTCGCGACTTCCCGATCTATTCGTCGGCCGCCCGGTCGTCGTGACGGGCAAGTTCTGGGGCAGCCCGGACGAAATCACCGTGCGCGGCCAGGCTGCCGGCGAACCCGTCGAAGTCACCATGGACGCCGACGGTCAGATGAATGAACATGGATTTCTGCCCGGAATCTGGGCGCGCCTGCGGATCGCCGACTTGACGGATCGGCGCGCCTGGGTCAGGGATCCCTACGGAGAACTTGAAGGCGTCATCAAGAATACGGCGCTCGAATTCGGGCTGATGTCCGACTACACCGCCTTTGTCGCCGTCGACGCGACACGCAGGACGGCGGGCGATTCAGGGGTGACTGTGGTACAGCCCGTGCCCATGCCCGATGGTGTGCGCTACGAAACGACGGTACCGTAGAGCCAAAGCCGCGACGGTGGCAACGGCCATTCAGATCATCGTGGGCCCACGGAGGGTTCCGGCCCAGGCACCTGCTCCCGCACGGCGGCAACGCGCTCCGCGGTGATCGGCGGTGCGCCATTCCCATACGCTTGCCTGATGTAGCTCAAGACCGCGGCCATTTCCGCATCGTCAAGGAAGTCGAATCGCGCCATCAGGATGCCGGACCCGAATCCGCCCGTCAGCATGTAGCCGATGAGCGCGTCCTCGCTGCCGGTAATCCACGGGCTGGCAATGAGCGTCGGCGTCATCCCCGGAACGCCTCGACCACTGGACATATGGCAGGCTAGGCAGTCCCGCTCGTAGATTTGGCGCCCGTCAACGGGGCGTGCCGAGGTTTGAAGCATTCCCGACGACCCGCTGCAGGCGGTCAGCGTCGCTGCCGCCGCCAAGATCAGGACGATTCCGAAGAGAAGTCGCTTCAGGTCATCGAAGTTCGATGCTCGCCAAAGTCCGGCTCTCGACAAGGTCTTGCACACGGCGAAGTCTGGCGCTCAACGCGTGCCCTGTTCGCCGACATGGTCGATTCGCCAGACGCGCCCGCTCACGGTGCTGGAGACGTAAATTTCACCATCCGGGCCCTGTTCGATGCCGGTGGGACGGTGAATCGCATCGCTGGGGTCTTCCAGGACGTCGCGTCCCTCGAAGCCGTCGGCGAACACCTCCCAATCCTCGCCGGGCATGTCGTTGCGGAACGGCACAAACACCACGTTGTAGCCCCCCTGGGGCAGCGGCGCGCGGTTCCAGGAGCCATGGAAGACCACGAATACGCCGTTCCGGAACCGGTCCGGCAACTGATCCCCCGTATAGAACATCATGTCATTGGGCGCCCAGTGGGCGGGAAAGTTGGCAATGGGCTGTTCGTAAACACCGGCTTCGGCCTCCTCCTGACCGTCGCCGCCGTACTCCGGCGCCAGAACGCGCGCGCCCCTGAGGTGATCGAAGTACGTGAACGGCCATCCGTAGTCGCCGCCGTCGACCAGGACGTGCATTTCTTCGGACGGCAACTCCGCGCTGTCTTCGGCGCTGAAGTTCTCGGGATAGAGCGTATACAGCGCGTCCCGACCGTGGGTCAGGAAGTACAACCGCTGGTGCGCCGGATTCCATGCCATCGCCATGGCATTGCGGATGCCCGTCGCGTAGCGCCGGCCATGCGTCGCCTGGGACTGGTTGGTGGCACCGGCGTCAAACTGCCAGACGCCTCCCTGCCACTCAAGCTGCGGACAGGGCCTCTGGCCGGGCGAGCCCCGCGTCCGAAACTCCACCATGCAGGCATTCGATGGCGCTCCGACATTGACGTAGAGGTTGTTGTCGTCGTCTATGGCAAAGGTCTTGGCCTCGTGGAGACGTTGCTCGGGAAACCCGTCGACTACAACCTCCGGCGGTGCGGACGGCACCAATTCATCGCCCTCGAACGCAAACCGGTAGACGGCGGTCTTGGAGCCGAAATAGAGATATCCGTCGTGAAACTGCAGGGCGGTGCCGGGGATTTCCGTGGCGAAGCGCTCGATGATGTCTGCGGCGCCATCCCCATCGGTGTCCTTGAGCGCGACGATGCCCATGTTGGAACCCCTTCCGAGACGCACCGTCAACGCGTAGTAGAGCGTGCCGTCGTCCCGCATGGCCATGTGGCGACCGTAGCCTTCCACGTCGGCAAAAACCGTCGCACTGAATCCGGACGGGACCCTTATCCCCGTCTCCGGATCGATGGCGCTCGCCGGATCAACCGAATATTGGTTCACGACCTGGCCGACAACGGAACCGGCGGCCACAAGGCAGCAGGCCAACGCAAGCGACGCCCCTGAAATAGGACTTTTCTTCATATGGATTCGTTCCTCATCGAACTGGCGCCAACAAACTGCGCACTGACCGCCCCACAGAAGCAGGGATTATCGGTCAGCGGCTGTGCGACCGTAGCCTGAATTGTAATTTCAACCCCCTCGCCGCTGGCGCCGGGTTCCCGCGCTAGTGTAGCGTCTCGTAATTGACTATACACTATGTATCTTCCCGTGAGCTTCCCTGGCGCGTTGGATTTTTGCCAGGATCGCCTGCCCGGATTGTTTCCAGACATACGGCTTGGGGTTCAGGTTGCGTTCCTCCAGATAACCCGTGATGGTTTCGACCAACTCGCCGACGCCGCGGAAGCTGCCGCCGCGAATGACGTCCTGGGTGAGGTCCCTGAAGAAACGCTCCACCAGGTTCATCCAGGAACTCGACGTGGGCGTGAAGTGCATGACGACCCGGTCGATGCCGTGCGCCTTGCGGAAGCGCTGGTTGTGCCATTTGACCCAGGACTTCACCTTGGCGTGCTTGTGGGTGGCGTAGTTGTCCACGATCAAGTGCAAGCTCACGTCGGGCGGCGCCTCCCGGTTCAACTGGCGCAGGAAGTCCAGCCACTGCCGGTGCGTGTGCCGGGCGGCGGTGCGGCTGAAGATCTTGCCGTCCAGATACGACAGCGCGGCGAACAGCGTGACGGTGCCGTGGCGCTTGTAGTCGTGCGTCCGCGTGCGGGTGTATCCGCGCATGACGGGAAAGCCGGGCTGGCTGCGTTCCAGGGCTTGGCACTGGCTCTTCTCGTCGCAACACAGCACCAACGCCCGGTCCGGCGGATTCAGGTACAACCCGACCACGTCCCAGAACTTCTTCTCGAAGTGCTTGTCGTTGGACAGCTTGAACGTGCGGGTCGCGTGCGGCTTGATGTCGTTGGCGCTCCACAGCCGTTGCACGGTCGCCTTGGACACCCCGGCCGCCCCGGCCATGCTCCTCACCGACCAGCGGTTGCGGTTCGGCGGCGGGCGCGTCGCCCCGAGAATGATACGCTCGCGCACGTCCGGAGCGATGCGCGGCTTGCGTCCCCGGCCCTTGGCGTCGGCCAAACCCGCCGGGCCCGACGCGCGGAAGCGCCGCTCCCACTTGATCACGGTCGCGCGGCTGACGCCCACTTCCAGCGCCGTCTCCGCCTGGCTCAGCCCGTCCGCCCGGCGCAGCACGATCGCAGCGCGCCGGTGGTCCCGCTGCGCCGCCGTGGGCCGGTTCAGCACCGATTCCAACGTCCGCCGCTGCTCCGCGGTGATGCTCAATGCGCGAATGGGCTGTGGCATGCCTCGCAGGGTGCCGGAATGTCATTGAACAGTCAATCTATTTGTGAGACGGTACACTAGTTCCATTTAGTTAGCGGCCCGTTTATGGTCTGGCCACGGAGTTCCTCAACGCATCGCCGCGACAAGACGGTAGCGAAGTCGCATGGCAAAGCGTTGCCAATCATGTTGCACACATGCTCCATGTACGGTGTGTCAAAGCGATAGTCCATAGGGAACGTTTGCAGTAGCGCTGCCTCCCGCACGGAAATCGTTCGATCATTTGCAGGATGGCCGAAGCGCCCTTTGCTAAAGGTCGTGCAGCCACCCGTGATTGTCGGCGACGGACTGTCCCATTCCATTCGCCCGTACACGTTAGTGAATCCAACATAGCCGTCGCGATGACATTTGGGCCGGAGGTGTTCGGGTATCCGTATCCATGCTTCCCCTGCTCTGGCAGCTTTGATGCGTTCCATGTTGGTGGGCGACAAGTCGCGGACGACATGCCAGTCAGACCGCTCGACTTGACCCCTTGCTCGAGCTTTCGCCAATGAAACCGGGGGCGGCATCCCCTCGATCGTCTCACGTACCGTCCGCCACGGCATCTCATCACCGACCGGCTTCCCGCAGTGCGTAGCGTCCGGTAGGGTAATCTCGAAATCCAGACCACCCAACAGGACCAAGCGCCGTCGGAACTGCGGAACGCCATAGTCGGCGACCTGTAAGTTCCCCTCCGTCAACCGGTAGTTGAGTGCTTGCAACCGCGACTGCAACTGGCCGTAAAGGTGCTTACCCTTGCGACTCAGACCCGGGACATTCTCCATCATGACGGCGCGTGGGCGAATTTCTTCGGCCAAGCGGGCCATCTGAAGAACAAGTTTGTTGCGAGGGTCTTCTCTACCCTTGTACTTTGCCGTCAGGCTGGTGAAGCCTTGGCAGGGTGGACAGCCGGCCAGAAGATCGATCCTGTCGGTACCGGCGAGTTGCAGCAGACCGGCACCGGAGACGGTTGCAATATCCTGCTTCAGACACTTGACTTCGGGGTGATTCGCCTTGTAGGTCGCAAATGAGTGGGGCTCCAGTTCCACTGCGGCGACAACGCGGAAACCTGCCCGTTTCAGACCGACTGTCAGGCCGCCCGCGCCGGAGAAGATATCGATTGCCGTTAACGTCATGCTCGTCAATGGTCCTTCGCAGAGGCTGGTTCGACGTCACGCAGGCGACGGGCTTCGTTCAAGAAGTCCTCGTGTACACGTTCCGATTTCAAAAGAAACGCTCTCCAACCCATGTGTGTCAGTTTGCTGTCCTTACGATAACCGTTAAACGCAGCGCGCTGCGAACCGCTCAACCCCAGTTTGTCGCAAACCACCGTAATGTGGAAATCACCGAAGTGTTTGCGGAACTCGTCGTTTCCTGGTTCTTTGAGGAACGCGTCCATGTTGTCGTAGTACGTGACTATCCTCTCCATTTCAGGATTCGACAGACTGTGCCCCGGCTTCTTGATCTCGATAATCTGTATGGTGCCTTCCTGGCTGGACAGGACGAAGTCCGGCCGCTTGCCTGTCTCTTGGAAATCGGCCAAAGAAATGGATTCGCCAGTCTTGGCCTTGTAGTACTTCTCGAACTCCCGGCGAAGACTTGAGAATGTCCGGTTTTCTGTCACCGGGGCCCATTCAGGATTAATCAGCCAGGGCGCGTGGGTGATTAGCTGCTGGAGGTCGTTCTCGTCGGAGTCGTCGGCGTCCTTCAGGATTTCCAGGCGATTGATGACCTTGAGGCGATCTTCCGCGATTCGACCAAACGACGACAACTCGGCCAGTCGCGCCGTACGCAGGAACGAGGACAGAACGGAGAGCGGCGTGTCGGCGCTGGCGACAGCTTCCTGCATCTTGGAGTTGAGCGTAACGTGGGGAGCAAGAGTGATGCTTAGATCGACCAGATCGCTCACGACGCTCGCATCTTCGACCTCTCCCCGGCTGATCGTGCGCCCGAAGGACTGTGCAATCTGCTTTGCGCTATCGCGAATATCTTGATGTTGGTCGGTTGGATAGGCGCTCAGAATACGTGCCTCGACATTGCCGGTCTCGAAAAACAGTTCCAATGTCGCTTTACGCATGGGATTCCGCGACAAGGTTCCGATGCGTTTCACGGCTTTCTGGCCCCAAACCTGAAAGGCTGCGGCAAGTTCGTCTGACCAGAGTATGTCGCGTCGGTCGGTCTGGATCAGGTCGTCGTCTTCGTCCAGCCAATCGGCGTGGAGCTCGCCGACAAGGTACGAACGGACATTGTGCTCCCCCGTGAATCCTGCCCGCTGATTGAAAATCGATGTCTGTGCGGCGATCTTGCCGCGGCAATAGATTCTGACACCGGCCATGAGGTCGTCCTTGTAGGGCGCCTTGGAGTACGCCATCCAGCCGGTGACGGGGCGAAATGTGCCCTCATGTTCGAATCCGGCCGACAGGTCCGTGGCAGGGGTGCCGTCGGGGTTAAGTGCATTTCCGTCTTGCTGAAACGTCAGCCTGGTATTCGGCATGGTTTCGATGTCGAAGTTGCCGATCGTCTGCGGTGGATGATCGGATTTCGTGTTGTCCATGAGTCGGATTTGCCAGTTCTCCGATTTGATGCCGAAGCGTTGGGCGAGCTGGCGACCCAGGACATTGGGGTCGGGAACCTTCCGGAAATTGAAGTTTCTCAGAATAATCCTGGTGCCTGACCTCGGCGAATAGGATTCGTCGTGAGCTCCGACAGTCGGCTTGTAACGTTCGTCGGGTTCTTTTTCAAGGGCCATGATGCCCTCGTAGTCGAGAATGATGTGAGACGTGAGGTAGCCCTTCGCGTCCACATTGGAGCCGGTGTCATTGCCATCGAGCGGCTCTCCGCCCGCGCTGATCACTTCGATGGTTCTGCAAATGCCGAAAGGCGCCAGCTTCCCGACGCCCTTGCGGCCCATGACTTTGCGATTGAATCGAGGCGAGCGGTCACCCCGGTTGGCATCATTGCGTCGCTCGGCCCCGACGACAAGGAAGAAATCCTGGACCTGCCGAGGCGTCATGCCGAGGCGTCATGCCGATCCCATCATCGACCACTTCAATGTCAAAACCTTTGTCCGACAATCTACCGCCTGCCCGGGTCGCCAAAAACTGCCCCATCGGGGCTCGAACGGTCACGACCTTCGCATCCGCGTCGTAGGCATTGGCAATGAGTTCGGCAATTACGGCGGATACCTTGTCGTAAAGCTTGACTCCCAACTTGTCGACGGTAAGCCGGGAGATTCTCATTGAGTATTCGACTGACATGCTCAAGTCCCGCGCGTTTCGGTTGCGGCCTCGTTGGAAACGGTCGGTTCGCGGCTGATCCGCATTCTCCAATCCCTGATCGTCGCAATATCGATCCCGGTCGTTTCCGACGCGGCATGATCGAGGCAGTCACGCATTTCGTCATCGGAGGAATTCTTCCAGGGATTGACAGGCATCTCCTTGGTTTGCTCATATGCCTCCGCGAGACGGGCAGCGCTGGTCGTCCTGAAGTCCGGGACACGCAATGTGGCAAGCTCGGCCTGCGAAAACGACGGGTTGGTCAACATCGTTCCTCTCCTCATGAGGAATCCGAGCGCACCAAGCGTGCTGTTACACCATGCGCAAAGTGCCTTCGCCTCAACCGTGGTTGTCGTCTGGCCCTGGACCGGGACCCACATGGACCCCAAGGCGGGACTGTCGCTGAAAATCGCCAGTAGGCGACCGGAGTCGGTCCTGAATTTTGCTGCAAGAAGGATATGCCCAGCCTGCCGCCGATAACGCGCAGCCAGCGTCTCCTTAGCCTCCGTGGGCGTGGCCGGCATCTTGCGCAACGCAACAAAACGGGTTGCTCGGTCCAGACTACGACCAGTCCGAGTCTGTCGCCGGCATATCAACAGCGATTCGTGAATCGCCGTGTTCTCGCTGAAATTCGGCCGCTGCGGATCGTGGCTGGTAATGACCGTTTCAACCTGAAAGCGCTGGGCCAAGAATCTTCGCTCCGCCAATCCGCTTGTGCCTGTGCAAGCTGTCGTGGGAACGACTTTCGCGAGTGTGCCTCTTTCGTCATTCAGCAACATGTCCGCAAGCGGCGTGAAGAACGTTCCAATACTGTTGGCTGTGATGACTCCTCCGGCCGCGCCGTCTTTGCGTTCAAGACTCCCCTTTATGCCCATTTCATGAAGTTGCATCGCCTTCCTGCCAGCATCGCCGTATTTCCTGCCGCGGTTTTCGTTCGCGGTGAACGGCGCGTTCATTATGACGCCATCGAGATCGCGCAGCGGGAAACGAATCTCGGCATTTTCGCTAATTTGGGCGGCGTCGAGGCTCTCTAGAGATCGGCGCGGTGCGAGTATCGATTGCAGGTCTGCACGGGCTTCCTCAGCCGCCGTAAGTATCTCCAACGATCCCGCCTTCGGAGGACCAGCGGCCTGCGGACCGTGCGGCATTGTGGCGAGGTTCATCCGCTCATAATCGACGGTCGGGGCGCCGAGCGTCATGTTGCAGGCGGCGAGTTGAACGCCGTGCTGGTTGATATCGAGGCCGCAGAGCACATCTTCGACGAGTCGCTTGTGTAAGGAATTGCGCTCCTTGTCGCTCATCTCCCTCGAATCGGCGACTCGAGCCTTGATGGTCTGGAGCGTGGCCATGAGCAGGGTTCCGGTCCCGCATGCTGGGTCTATGACCCGCAATTTCGTGACCGCCTGCGGGTCGGACCAATCGATTAACCCCCGCGTGAACGCAAGCCGCGCCAGCATGACCGCCGACAGGTTGTTTGTATAGAACGCCCCGTCGCTCTTCGCGGAGCCGAGAATTCGGTGATAGAGCGGCCCGGCGTGGTCGTAGCCGAGATCGCTCAGGGAGTCGGCAACCCGGTTTGCGCACTCGGCGACCATGCGTATGGCGTCGTCGATTATCTTGCCTTCACGCAATGCTCCCAAAACTGCAAGCGCGGGCCGGAACACGGGCGCGTAGTCCTTTTCCAGGATTGCCTCCCATGCGACTTCGAGAACTTCTTTGGGGTGCCGCGCCCCCGCAACCTTGTCGAGCCTCACAATGGTCTTCATCTCCGGTTCGTCCCGCAAACGGCGCTGCAGTAGGCACGCGTTGCAAAGCATCAATGCGGCGACCGTGCAGATGCCTTTCGCGCCGCCATCGTCCTCCGGCACGAGCTCGAGGGCTTTCGCGAGTGGACCCTCCATCGATTCCTCCTGGAATACGGCGCTGGCGCGACGTACCGCATCGGCGATCTCGTCGGCGACGAGTTGGCCTGGCTTGCCGAGTCCCGAGGCCGCAGCGACATGCGCGTATATCCCCTGTTCGGCTTCCTTCAACTCTAGTTCGCGCTGGATGTAGTCGCCCTCGGTTTCGCGCACCTCGCCACCGCCCGGACCTCCCGGCAGCGCCTTCTTTTTCTGTTCGTAGACCTTAATGAAGTTGGCGGGCGATTCCGCAAGGCGGCCGTCGTGGGCCTGAAGCGCCCGCAGCACCCGGCCCACCGTCCGGTAGCCCTCCGTTCCCCGCTCAAGCGCGACCGCGATATCGCGACCCGGCTCGACGACGACGGGAATGATGATGTAGCCGAATCGCTTGCCCGGCGCCTTTCTCATAACACGACCGACGGCCTGCACGACATCGACCTGACTGGATCGAGGGTCGAGGAACGCAACGGCGTCGAGCGACGGCACGTCCACGCCCTCGGTAAAGAGCTTGACGTTACAGACAACGCGGCATTCCCCGTCCCGGTCGGCGCTCGCCAGTGTGCGCAGTTCCTGATTGCGTTGGAGCGCGCTGGACGAGGCGTCTAGGTGCCTGGCGACGACCTTCATTGCACGACCGGTATGCATTCGCCGGGTGGTGGCCCTCAGAACTTCGCTTTCCATGAGCGCCTCGGCATACCACTTCGAGCGTGCGATGCTGTTCGCAAAGCCCATGGTCCGCGGAAGCTTCCCCGGCTGTTCCAGTGCCTTGCCCTCAGTGACGCCATTCACCGCGAGAGACACGCCAAGTACGCGCGTCATGTCATTGGTCGTCGGGGCCTGTTTGCGTTTCGGCGAAGTGTCGAGCCCTTCGAGTCGGCGCCGCAGACCCGGCGTGACGCTACCCTCGTTCACGCCAAGCACGATAACCCGGTAGTCGGAGAGCATTCGGTGGTCCACGGCCTTGGCGAACGGCAGCCGGTGAAGCTCCGGCCCGTACGCGCTATAGTCGCCCATGTCTACGACATCGACTCCGCGTTCGGCGAGCTTTCGCCTTGAACGTTCGGTGTAAATCCGTGGCGTGGCCGTCATGTAAAGTCGCTTTCGCGCAATCAGCCGCGCGTCGTCGTGGAACTCTTGGAAGTCAACCTTCCGTGCGCCTCGCGGTCGGCGTCCGTCTAGAATCGCCCCGGTCGTACGGTGCGCCTCGTCGGCGATAGCCAGATCGAACGCCGGCGCGCCGTGCAGCGCCTGGGCCTCGGTGACCCGTCCCAGCGAGTGGTACGTGCAGAAGACCACGCGGGTCGCACCATCGCCGCCGAGAGAGTCCGCGATCTCGTCCGGGTCCGTTGTTACCGGGCATTCGAGCTCCGATATCCGAATGTCCTCATTCTCGTTGCGTCCGCCCGCCGTCGGATCGGAGCACACGACGATACAATTAAGCCTGCGAGTCGTATGCCGGAGCCACTCGCGCCGCGCCTGCGAGACCAACGCGATGGTCGGGGCGGCAAACAGAATCCGCCGTCCGTTTTCGACAATCTGCTCGGCGATGCGAAGCGCGGTAAAGGTCTTGCCCGTGCCGCACGCCATGATGAGGCGGCCCCGATCGTGGTCGGCCAAGCCGGTAACCGTGTCCTCGATTGCTTCGGCCTGAAGCGGCCAAGGCTCCTGCACGGGCCGCTCTGCGTGCTGTTCCTCGACCTGGATGTTGAGGTATTGCCGAAAGTCAATTTGCGTGACCTGCGGATGGGCGTTCCGAATCGCCCGCTCCGCGATCGGTCCCCACCGGCATGTCGCCACGATCCATCGCAGTCGGAAAACAGGCTGCTGGGAGCCGCCGAGAAACTTGTCGATCCCGCCCTTGCCGAGCATGCGCCGTTCGTCGTAGCACTTGCACTGAATGGCGACCCACTCGCCGGAGGTCCGCCGCGCCACTAAATCGATTCCGATGTCGCGCCCGTCAAGCCCTGTCAATATCTCGCGTTCGGGCCAGTCGGGCCACCGCCAGATTTCGTCGATCTCGAATTCGGGCTGCTGAAGCGCAATCCGTATGAACAACTGCTCGAACCAACGTCCCTTCTCGGACTCGTCGCGGCTCTCCCTGCGGATGCGTTCGAGGACCATGCCCGCACTTGGCCCTCCCGCGAGATCGAGGCGTCCTTGCAATGCTGTCATGACAAAGATACTGGGCAGGGTTTGAATCGATCAAAGTCGCAGTCGAGGCGAAGCGGGATGCAGGAATTTGCGTGAATCATGCCACCGTGCCAAAGACGCTATTCAGCTCCAGCGTAAGCAACATCAATGACACACCCGTAGGCACATCGTTCTGATGTTGCTTGCTCATCGCATTTCGCCTCGATCATCGCTCCAATTGACTACGCCGGTGCCCGCAGATGCAGATTCTATTGCCCCGGGTGCGAGCGTAACCAATCTCCGGTCAGATTGCAGGAGGCTCGCTGATGAGTCGACCACCGAAGCTGCGCAGGGCGTCGGTAATGGCCTCCCGAATGGCCACATCTATCGCGCGTAACGAGCCTGCGTCATCTGCGCAAGGATCGCCACCGCGATCTCCGCCGGGGATCGGCCGCCCAGGGGAAAACCGATGGGGCCATGTATCCGCGCCAGCGCCTTGTCGTCGAAGCCCAGCGTTGACAGGCGCTGCAATCGCCTGGCGTGGTTTTTTCGGCTGCCCAGCGCGCCGATGTAGAAGGCGTCGGACTGAAGTGCGCTCTGCAATGCCGGTTCGTCGATCTTGGCATCGTGGCTCAGGGTCACGACGGCGGTGCGGGCGTCCAGGGCCAGCGACGGCATGGCCTGCTGCGGCCAGTCGTGGCTGATTTCCACGTCGGGGAACCGCTGGTCGGTTGCGAACGCCTCCCTGGGGTCGATCAGCAGCACCCGGTAGCCCGCCAGCCGGGCCATGGGTATCAGTTTCTGCGCGATGTGCACGGCGCCGACGACGATCAGCCGTAGCGGTGGGGCGATGGTCTGAATCAGGTAGCGGGCCTGCTCCACCTCGACGGTTCGCGCGTCGTCCCGGGCCAGGGCGTCGCGGCAGTGCTGCAACAGTTCATCGGGGACCGTTGCCGCGTCCCCTTCATCCGTCGCCCCGAAGGCCGTTACGCCGGCGCGGTCCACCAGGAACTCCGGGCCGGATTCGATGGGGCGCAACAGAACCGCGGCCCGCGCCCGGGACAGCGATTCGCTCAACGCCCACAGCAATCGGCCGTTCACCTGACGCGCACCACCGGCAAGGCCAGCACATCCATGTAGCCTGGGACGGCTGCGCCAGGGATAATCATCCCCCTGTTCACTCGACGCGCACCACCAGGACCTCGATCTGCCCGCCGCAGGCCAGGCCGACTTCCCACGCTTCGTCATCGGTCACCCCAAACTCCAGCATCTGCCGCTCGCCGGTATCGATGACCTGCTGCGCCGCGCGAATGACGGCGCCCTCGACGCAACCGCCGGAAACGGATCCCTCGAAGGATCCGTCCGCATCGATGACAAGATGGCTGCCGACCGGGCGCGGTGAGGATCCCCATGTGCTGACCACCGTGGCCAGCGCCACATCCCTGCCCTGGTCCCGCCACTCGAGCGCGGTTCTCAGGACATCCGCTGGACGGGCAGACGAACCCCCTGTGCCGGCTGCCGCCACCTGCTACTTCCTCCGCGCGCCTCGACGGCCGTTACCGCGCGATTCCTCCAGCGCTTCCCGGGCCACGGACTTGGACCAACGCACGAAGTGCCAGAGCTGGTCGATCAGCCGGGGCGAATTCGCCTGTTCGAAACTGCGGTCCCGGATCTTCTCCAGTGCGCCGCGGCAGCGCAGCAGTTCGCCCTCCAGCCGCCGGACTGTTTCTTCCAGGTCGCGGGTTGCATCGTCGCCGCCTTCCGAAGCCGTCAACTCCTTGCGAGGCGCCGTCGCCAGATCGTCATTCATACGTTTATCCAAACGCCCGGGAGGGCGATATACTTCGCGGTTCCACAAGGGCGAAATACTTCGTCTTTCCATGTGGGCACCATGACCCGTCATTCTATTACAAGGACCCCATGCCATGGACAGCATTCCCCGCTTCGGAATCCTCACCGCCGCGACACCCGCCGCCGTGTTGGCGCTGCTTGCGTTCTCCTTGAAGGGCCTCGCCCATCATGGCTTCGACACCCACTACTATCGCGACCGCCCCGTTCTGATTCAGGGGACGGTTACCGAGTTCCAATACATCAATCCCCATTCGTTCGTGCATGTGAGCACGACGGACGAAGCGGGGGAAACGGTCGAGCGCTGGTGCGAGATGCAGGCCAGTTCGCAGATGCGGATCAAGGGGATTGGTCCGGACATGCTCAAGGTCGGGGACCCGGTGCGCATCGAAGGATTTCAGGCCAGGCGCGATCCGCTGGGATGCGAATTCGCGACCGGCTACCTGGCCGACGGAACGGTTCTGACGCTGCGCACCAGCGGCGGGCAGAGCCTGTTCGCCGCACCGTGGGAGCCGGACGAATCGGGTTCGGTCTTCGGAGTCTGGTTCCGCAAGGCATTTCCCGGCGCCGGCTCCGACCCGGACCCCATGGATACCTACACCGAGGCTGGGGCGGCCGCCCACGCCGCCAACGACCAGTTGGTCGCCAACCCGGTCTACCAGTGCAACCCGGTGAGCCCGATTCGCGCCTGGTCCCAGCCGGGGCTGCCCACTGAAATCCGCGACGAGGGCGAGCGAATCGTCATCCACCACGAATTCATGGACGCCGAGCGCGTCATCCATCTCGACATGGACGAGCATCCGGCGGACGCCCCCCGAACGACCATGGGCCATTCCATCGGCAGGTACGAGGATGGCGACCTCATCGTCCACACGGCGCTGTTCGCAGAAGGCCTGCTCAGATCGGACTTCGTCCGCACGACGGACCTGGAACTCACGGAGCGATTCCACATCAATCCGGACAATGGCGACCTCGAAGTGACCTGGACCGCGGCCGATCCAGCATTCCACAACGGCACGTTTTCCGGTTCACGCATTCTCATGCGCACCACTCTGCCGATAGGAACTTACGGCTGCACGCCCGGTGTCGGGCACGGCGAGCAGATGGACGGAGGCTGAGGCGGTGGCTGCGGCGGTGGCTGCGGCGGCGGCTGCGGCGGCGGCTGCGGCGGCGGCTGAGGGCGCTCAGCTTAGCGGCGAAACAGCCACAGGAGCAACGACAGCAGCGCGCTCAACAGGATCATCGTGGTGATCGGCACGTAGAGCTTGAACGAGGGCCGGTCGATGACGATATCCCCCGGCAACCTGCCCAGGGGAAGCTTGCCGAGCCAGGGCCACGCAAGGCCGATGACGAGCAACGCCAGTCCGATCAGGATCAGGGTTCGTTGCATGATCTGGTTTCGTATCAAGCCTGTCCTGGCGCATCAGCACTCGTCAGGCGCGCCAATGCGAAGCGCAGCCCGCGTGCGATATCGGGAAAATCGCCACGGGCCGCCATCGCCTTTCGCCGCTCGCCACCGGACCCCGAAAAGCTCCGCCCGAAGCCCCAGCCCCTCTCCGGGCGACAGCATCGGCATTCAGGGCCGGTCCGGCGCCTGCCCCCCAGAATCCCCCGGCGCCTATTCCTCCGGGGGAATCTGCGCTTCGACGGTGATCAGCAGATGGACTTCCGGGAAAAAACCGTTTTCCAGATCGTAGTCGACCCCGAAGTCCGCGCGGTTGATGGTCGCCGACGCGTCGGCGCCGCAGACTTCCCGCATGTGCCTGAAATGGGGCTGACACTGGAACCTGTTGATCTGGAGATTGACCGGTTGGGTGACCCCGTGGAGCGTCAGGCTCCCCTCGACCGCGGTCGGAGCGCCGTCCTGGAAATCAACGAGCGTGCCGGCGTATGTCGCCGTCGGGAACTGATCCACATGGACGATGTCCGCCAGCGTTCTCTCGTTCATGCCGTCGTGGCCGAAATCGATGGACGCCATGTCCATGACGGCTTCGATGGTCCCGGTTCCGGCTTCCTTGTCGAGCACCACGGTACCCGAAGTCCGATTGATCTTGCCCCTCCAGACGGAAAGGCCGCCCCAGTGATCGGCCTCGAAAGCCGGGAAGGTGTGGCTGGGATCGATGACGTAGGTCACGGGCTCGGCCAGGCCGATGGTGCCCCCCGCGGTCCCCACGAGGCTCACCGCCACGATGGATAGTTGTCTGATGGCCATTAACTTGGTACTCCCTGCTTGAATGCCGACCGGCCGATACCCGGAGCTTTGTTCACGGGTTGCGCCCACAACGAGGCAAGAGTTTAACCGCTTGCCCGCTCACGTCTCCAGTGGCCGTGTCCGGTTGCGGCAATTCTCATTATGCCCGTCCGCCCTCTCCCCCGCCCTCTCCCCGGGATGGGTCTGACGGTGGTTTTGGCCCGGATTGCGCCGGATAAGGGCGTGTCGGATGCCCGGTCGCGACGTTTGGCGACAAAATGAGAACTGCTGGTCCGGTTGCGCCTAGCCGGACCCGGCGGCCCGTGGCAATGAACCAGTTGCTAGCGAGGCTTCGCCTCATGCCGACGAGGAAGGACAACGACTCGCCGCGCAAAACTTGACTCAACTGCAAACATCAATCCGGCTCAAGGATTCTAGTGAGGCAGGACATCCACCACATAGGCGCTCACGTCGTGTATTTCTTCAGCGGTGAACGCGGCGCCGAACGGGGGCATGATGCCCAAGCCTTCGCTCACCTGCTGCATCACGGCCGCCAGGTCGGTGGACACTGCCAGCGGTACGCCCCCGCCGTGCCCGCCTTCTCCCTGTGCGCCGTGGCAGAACGCGCAGGCGCCGTCATAGAGCAGACGCCCGTTGTCCAGGTCCGCCGATCGGTTCGGCAGCGCCGCTGCCGGCGCTGCCATCGATTCCATGGTCGCTTCATCCAGCGTGCCGTCGAGGGAGAACAGCCAAACGCTGTCGCCCCGTGGTGAACCTGCGAACAGGTTCCCGGCGGAATAGGCCACGATGTGCTGGCGGCCGTTGTACTCGAAGGCGCTGACCGGCGCGTTCATCCCGGCGCCGGTCTGGAATTCCCAGAGCAGCTCGCCGTTGCTCGAATCCAGCGCCGTCAGCCGGCCGTCGTTGCGGCCCACGAAGGTCAGGCCGCCCGCCGTCGACAGCATTCCGCTGTAGCACCGGTCGATGAGCCGCTGCTGCCAGACGATCTTGTTGGTCCGCATGTCCATGGCCGCGAGTATTCCCGAGACGTATCCGGGGATGGCGTGGAAAACGCCTCCGAGAAACCGCTCGCCTTGCGGCGGAGGCAACTCCTCGTCCATCTCTCCGCCCCTGAAGAACGACATCCGGTCCGTGGCGCAGATGTAGAGATAGCCCGTCCGCGGGTCGTAGGAACTGCCCGGCCAGTTGGCGCCGCCGTTGTGGCTTGGCTTGATCACCGCTCCGTCTGTCCAGAACGGGGTGAAGATCCGTCCTTGGTTGATCAGCGGCGGGTACCCCTCCGGAACAATGTCCACATGCTGCGGGACGAAGGCATCGCCGACGGGATAGGGTTGCGTGGCAGCCGTGGCCTGCCGCGGGTCCTGGGGCACGGGCCGGTCTTCCATACCGATCAGGGGTTCACCGGTGACACGGTCGAGAATGTAGACCCAGCCGGTCTTGCTCGGCTCCGCCAAAGCCCGTCTCATCTCGCCGTCGAGTTCGATATCGAAGAGCACCACGGGGCTCGGCGCATCGTAATCCCAGATATCGTGGCGAACCTGCTGGAAGTGCCACCGGTATTCACCGGTGTGCACGTCCACCGCAATGATCGATGTGGAAAACAGGTTGTCACCGGGGCGGATGCTGCCGTTGAAGTCGGGCCCGGGATTGCCGGTAGAGAAGTAGAGCAGCCCCAGGGTCGGATCCAGCGCCGGCGTCTGCCATACAGTCGCGCCGCCATAGAGATACACGTCATTGTCCTGGGGCCAGGTGTCGTGGCCAATCTCCCCCGGCCCCGGCACGGTGTAGAAGGTCCACGCCAGCGTCCCGTCCTCGGCATGATAGGCCTTGACGCGCCCACGCACGCCGTATTCCGCGCCGGCGAACCCGGTGATCACCAATCCATCGTGATAAAGCGGCGCGCTGGTGATGCTGAAGCCCTCCTCCCAGCGCTCGGCCTGGGTCGACCAGATCACGCCTCCGGTCTGCTGATCCAGCGCGACGAGCTTGCCGTCGAGCTGACCGACGAAAACCATTCCTTCGCCCAGGCCAACGCCCCGGCTGGTCCACCCGCAGCAGATGATGTCGATGGCGGGATCCAGGTTGGCCTCGTAGCTCCACAGGAGCGCACTGGTTTCCACGCTGACCGCAAAGACGTCATCGGCGCCGGTGACGATGTACACGACGCCGTCATAAACAATGGGTTGGGCTTCGCCGGAGTACTTGTTGTCGAGCCCGGAACCGTTCAGATGCGTCCGCCAGACGCCCCGGAGTTGCGCGACATTGCCGCGGTCGATCTCTTCCAGCGGCGAGTAGCGCTGGTTATAGACGTTGCCGCCGTTGGTGATCCAGTCCTCCCGTGGGAGGGACGCCAGCCGCTCGCCGGAAAAGGCCGGCGCGGGCTGGATGCGGGGAAGACCGGCGGACTGCTGCGCCGAAGCGGAGCCGGTCAGAATCAACATCGAGGCAACCGCCAACCCCACGTCGATTCGGTCTGGCCGCAATCCCGAATTATGTCCCGATAGCACGTGTTGTTCCTCCACAAGTCTCCTCTCCCCGCAGCGTGCGTATGATAGTCGTTTTTGCCGGTGCACTCAGGTGCCGCCGACTTGAGAAGCGCGCTGCATGCGCGAATAATGTCTCGACACGAGCAACCGATTGCCCAGGAGAAGAAGATGCGCAAGCGACTGATCGACGCGGCCGCGTACTTCGCAATGATCGCCGCGGCCGTTTTCGTTTCCGCGAGCGTCGCGCAACAGGAATCCTCCCTTCTGAATTACGTGGTTGCCAGCGATTGGCTTCACACGGCCGGGCAACCCGACAGCGAGCAACTCGCCGCGCTGTCGGAGCAGGGTTTCGATCTGGTGATCAATCTTGCGACGCCCACCAGCCCGAACTCGATTCCCGACGAAGGAGGACTTGTCACACAGGGAGGCGCGGCCTATGTGAATATTCCAGTGGACTGGCGCGCTCCCACCTACGACGACTTCGAGTTTTTCAGCGGAATCCTGAATCAGTCAACGCACGACCGGGTCCTGGTCCATTGCATGCTGAACTACCGGGCGTCCCTGTTCACGTTCCTGTACCGGGCCGTTCATCAGGGCGTGGTGCCGGAGGAGGCATACGAAGCGGTAGCCGCCATCTGGGAGCCCGAGGATCAGTGGGCCGAGTTCGGGCAAATGGTCCTGAACCGCCACGACATCGACTATCGGCTCCCGTAGACTATCGGCTCCCGTAACCAGCCGGCACGATGGCTGCGGGCACACTCGCTCCGGCAGTCGCCTCCCTCAGGGAACCGGCCGCGACGGAATCGACCGCAGGCTGTTGGTGGGGGCACTAGGACTCGAACCTAGGACCAGCGGCTTAAAAGGCCGATGCTCTACCACCTGAGCTATACCCCCGAATGTACGCTTGGGCCCGAAGCGCCCGCCCGTCACCGTGGCGAACGGATGATACCGTAAGGCGGCGCGAGCACAACCCGAATTCGGCTTCACGGCATGTCATGCCTGGTAACGGGTCGGATCCTCGATGCCCGCCTGGCTGAATCCCTGAGCCCGAAATCCGCAGGCATCGCAACGCCCGCAAGCCCGCCCTTGCGAATCGGCGCGATAACAGGAAACCGTCAACGAATAATCGACACCGAGTTCCGTTCCGCGCGCGATGATCTCGGCCTTGGTCATGTTCACCAGCGGCGCGCGAATCGTCACCGGCGCCCCTTCCACGGCCTGTTTGGTGGCCAGGTTGGCCAATACCTGAAACGCGGCCACAAATTCCGGACGGCAGTCGGGATACCCGGAGTAATCCAAAGCGTTGACGCCGATAAAGATGGCACGCGCCTCCAGAACTTCTGCCCACGCAAGCGCCAGCGCCAGAAATACCGTGTTGCGTGCCGGCACGTAGGTTACCGGAATGCCCTCCCCCCCTTGATCCGGCACCGGAATGGAAGGGTCCGTCAACGCCGAACCCCCCAGATCGCCGATCGGAATGGTCATTATTCGGTGCTGAACGTCAAAGCTGCCAGCCACGCGCCGCGCAGCGGCAAGCTCGGCGCCATGGGTCTGGCCGTAATCAAAGCTCAGCGCATGGCATCGGAAACCGCGCTGTCGCGCGATAGCGAGCAGCGTCGCCGAGTCCAGTCCCCCCGACAGCAAGACCACGGCCGGCGCGCCCGTCACCGCCGCCTCATCCCCGGACGATTCGTCAGAACGGGCCATGCCTCAGCGCCCGGGGATATCGCCCCACAGGACCTTATGCAGTTGTACCTGCATGCGAACGGGTAACCGGTCCGCCAGAATCCAGTCCGCCAGTTCACCCGGGGAGAGCTCGTCGTGGCTGGGCGAAAAAAACACCTGGCAATCGACCTTGATCCGCTCCCGCAGCGCGTCCCTCGCCCAGTCGTAATCCGCGCGATCGCAGATCACGAGCTTCACCGAATCTTTCTCATCCAGCAGCGTCAGTTCTTCCCAGCGGTTGCGTTGGACTTCGCCGGAACCCGGCGTCTTGACGTCAACCACCCGGTGGACCCTGGGATCGACCGGGCTGATTTCCATCGCGCCGCTGGTCTCCAGAGCAACCTGATAGCCGCTGTCGCAGAGCCGGGTCAGGAGATTCAGGCAGCCCCGCTGCGCCAGCGGTTCGCCGCCGGTCACGCATACGTAGGGTGTGGAGAAGCTTTCGACTTCGGAGACGATGCCATCGATGCTGCGCCACTCGCCTCCCGAAAACGCGTAAGCGGTGTCGCAGTAGGCGCAACGCAGCGGACAACCGGTCAGGCGCACGAAAACAGTGGGCCAGCCGCTGAACTGGGCTTCGCCCTGGATCGAGAAGAAAATTTCGGTGAGGCGCAGCCGGTCCCGGGCGGGCGTCAGGCCGGTGGACTCCGCGTCCACATTCAACCCTGCTCCTGCAGGATGCGCTCAAGGCGCTGGGTCGCCAAGCGCGCCGCCGTGGTCGCGGGAAACTCCCGAATGACCCGCTGCAGGGAGTCCCGGGCGGCATCCCACTGTTGCAGTTCGTAGTTGCAGTAGCCGATCTTCAATAGCGCGTCGGGAAGTTTGCTGGAGCCGGGATAGTCATCCACCACCAGTTGAAACGCCGGCAGCGCCGCCATGTACTGCCGTTGGACGTAAAACGTTTCCGCGAGCCAGTACTGCGCGTTGTCCACCAACGGACTGGACGGAAACACCGCCAGGAACTGTTCAAAGGCGCTTGCCGCTTCCTCGTAATTGCCATCCCGAAGCAGGTTGAAGGCGGACTGATAGTTGTCCTGGTCGCTTCCCGGAAGCAGCACCGGAGGCGGCGGCGCCTCCTCCTCGGTGAGCATCTCCTGCATGGATATCTGCAGCTGCGCCAAGGTCAAATCCAACTCTTCCAGGCGTCCATCGATATCCACATAGAGGTCGCGCTGTCGCTCGGCCGCATTGTTTGACTGAAACGCCAGTGTCTCGGTTTCACCGCGCACGGTCTGAATCTCGGTCTGCAGCTGATCGACGCGCGTGGCCATCTCGATCAGGCTCTGGTTGTCGATAACCCTCTCGATTCGGATCAGGCGGGCTTCCAGATCGGTCAGTTTCAGGAAGACCGGATCTTCTTCGGGTGGAGGCGTCGTCGCGCATCCCGCCAGGAGCGCGGTCAGCAGCGGAATCCATACGGCTCTCACAGCATCGCGCATGACAGTCACCTCAATGAGCATTGCAAGCGTCTAACGATACACCAGCTCGACTCGACGGTTCAGACTATAGGAATTTTCGTCGCTGCCAAACGCCGCCGGACGCTCCTCGCCGTAACTGACGGTTCCGAGTTGATCGGTGGAAGCCCCCTGCAGCATGAGCACCCGCCGAACGGCCTGGGCTCGCTGTTCACCCAGCCCGATATTGTATTCCCGGCTGCCGCGCTCGTCAGCGTGTCCTTCAAGGCGAACCTGCTGGCCACCGTTCTCGGCAAGATACGCGCCGTGAGCCCTCAGCATATCGTTGAAATCGGACCGTATTTCGCTGCGGTCGAAGTCGAAGTAGATCACCAGCCGCGACAGGGGACCATCGCCCTCACCCGGCACCAACCGAGTCGAGTCCACGCTCCCGTCCGCGCCGATCCCGGTGGTGGTTACGCCGCCTTCGTCGCTTGCGCCATTCGCGCCCGCGGAGTCCGAAGCATCGCCACTGCCATCAGTCGGTATGGTGGAACTACCGCCACGGCACCCGGAAAGTCCCATGCCTAGTACGAGCAATATTGTCAGCAACCGGATCATTTGGTGGTTCCTTTGTTTAATATCATTATAAAATCAGATAGATACAACTGTTTTGTCAGAGAATTCTAAATTCTGGGGAACGGCGACCAAACCGGTTCGCGAACCTGTCCAGCCACCGAAGCGATCTGTTGGCGAATTCGCCCATCCGTACTCACCGACGCCAGCACGCCCCGGCCACCCTCCAGGGTGGCGTAGATGATCAACGCACCGTTCGGGGCAAAGTCCGGAGACTCGTCCAAGCTGCCATTACTCAACACCTGCGTCAACCCGGTATCCGGGTCCACCAGGGCAATCCGGTAGTTGCCGCGGTCGTCATGCACCACGGCGAGGCGATCGCCGTCGGGCGAAATTCTGGGGCGCGCGTTGTAGCTGCCCTCGAAGGTGATTCGCTCAACGCGTCCGCCTGGCCGGGCTTCCACCCGGTAGACCTGCGGACCGCCGGTCCGGCCCGAGGTGAAGTAGATGGACTCGCCGTCAGGCGCCCACACCGCCTCGGTATCGATCGCGGAGTGCCGGGTCAACCGGGTGAGCCTCTGGGTCGCCAGATTCAGCATGTAGACGTCGAGATTGCCCTGGTCGCGGGACAGGGTCAGGGCCAGCATGCGCCCATCGGGGGAAAACACCGGCGCACCGTTGATGCCCTCCCTGGACGAAACACGGTCCCTTATCCCGGTGCGAAGTTCCTGAACGTAGATCGACGACTGCGAGCCTTCGAACGATACGTACGCCAGCTTGCGTCCGTCCGGCGACCAGGCCGGCGACATGAGCGGTTCCGACGACTGCGCGACCACCTGCGGGTTGGCGCCGTCGGAATCCGATACGATGAGCTGGAAGCGTCGCTCGCGGCCCATCCGCTGCTCGTTGACATAGGCGATCCGCGTTCCGAAGACGCCGCGAATGCCGGTCAATTCCTCGAAGATCATGTCGGCCACGCGATGGCCGGCCACGCGCAGGTCGTCGGCGCTGCCGCCGGTGGTCAGGCGATAGCCGACGATCTGCTCGCCCTGCAGGACATTGAACAACTGAAACACGACCGTGTGGCTGCCGTCCGGATTCGCCACCACCTGGCCGATCGCCAGGTAATCGACATCGACGATCAACCAGTCCTGGAAACGAACGTCGGCCGGCTGGGTCGGCCTCGACACCATGTCCTCGACCGCCATGGGCGCGAACCGTCCGCTGTTCCCCAGGTCCGAAGCAACCAGCGCCGCCACGTCGAAAGGAGCCTGCGGACCCGGCCCTTCCCAGCCGAACGGCACGATGGCCATCGGGACGGGTCGTTCAACGCCTCTGGTGACCTCGACCACGATTTGGGCGTCGCCGCGCAAGGATCCCAGCAGCGCGACTGCGCAGACCGTCGCCGCGCACGCCAATCGCCTATCCAGAAATTCATGAAGCATGCTCTTGGGTTTCCTGACTAAACCTCGGGTCGAAATATCACTTCCAGATTGCGGTCGAACAATGAAGGAATCCTCGGCCTCGGCAGAGGCGACGACCGTAGCACTGCAGCCTCGATGGACCGCACGACCGTTTCATCGCCATTGCACTGGCCGATGCGCACATCCACCACGTCGCCGCTGGGAATCTGGGTGACATGAACTGTACACTGAATGCCCGCCTGAGCGCTTGTCGGCGGTATCCAATTCTGCTGAATTCGGTTCTCGATCAAGCGGATATACTCATCCATGGCCTCGGCCTCTTCGCGTCGCCGCGCCTCCTCTTCCGCCGCCAGCGCGCGCGCCAGCGCCGCTTCCTGCTCGGCCTGCCGCCGCGCCGCCTCGGCCGCCAGACGCTGGCGCTCCACCTCTTCCTGCCGGCGCCGCTCTTCTTCGGCAAGGCGCTGCCGCTCGGCTTCGCGCGCGGCTTCTTCCTCCGCTTCGCGCTGCCTCTCAAGTTCCGCCAACCGCTGCTGCTCCAGACGTTCCGCCTCCTCCCGTTGAACTCGAACCTGCTCCAGCCGCTGCTGCTCCAGCCGTTCCGCCTCCTCCCGCTGCACTCGAACCTGTTCCAGCCGCCGCTGCTCTTCTTCAAGCTGCCGGCGGGCCTCCTCGGCCTGTTGTTCGGCTCGCCGCCGCTCCTCGAGCGCCAGCCGCTGCCGCTCTTCCCGGAGCCGCTGCTCCTCCTGCTCCAGTTCCTCCAGACGCGCCATCTCCTGGCGGATGAGCGTCTCGTCGACAACGGTCGCCTCGATGGCCACCTGTTCCACGGGCGCGCGCGCCAGCCGGCTCGACGGCAGGTCCAGTCCGACCGTCAACACCACGATCAGAACACCGTGCAGCAGCGCGGACAGCAAGACCGCCCCCGTATGCTCCCGCAAGAATTCCATTCGCCACCTGCCCGCCCGTTCAGGGCCGATCGTCCTCCCGCGCTGCCGGGTCGGTGATGAAACCGACCTTCTCGGCTCCGGCCTGTTGCAATATGACCATCCCCGTTACCACCCGCCCGTACGCTACGGCCTCGTCCGCCTTGACCAGCACGGGCGTCTGCGGATTGCGCCGCAGGACAGCCGCGGTGCGCGTCAACACGGTTTGCTCGTCAACGGGCGTCTCCTCATCGCCGCCGATGTTCAGGAACAACTCGCCGTCGCGGTTGATGCTGAGCACCAGGGGCTCATTATCGCGCAACAGTTCGGGATCCAGCGGTTCGGCGGCCGCCTGTGGCAAGTCAACCTGGATACCCTGGGTCAGCAGCGGCGCGGTGATCATGAAGATGATCAGCAACACCAGCATGACGTCGATGTAGGGCACCACATTGATCTCGCCCATCAACCGCTTCGACCGACCGCGTCTCATGGCGTCCCCCTGGAAAGGTGCAAGGCGTGGCGCTGCAGTATCGCCGAGAATTCCTCGGCGAAGGTGTCATAGCGGACCTCCAGCCGCCCGACGATGTCGGCGTAGCGATTGAAAGCGATCACGGCGGGAATCGCGGCGAACAGTCCCATGGCCGTCGCGACCAGCGCCTCGGCGATGCCGGGCGCCACCAGCGCGAGCGTGGCGGCCTGCACATTCCCGAGCGCCTGAAACGAGGTCATGATGCCCCAGACCGTGCCGAACAGCCCGACGTAGGGACTGGTCGACCCCACCGTGGCCAGAAAGGCCAGGTTCTGCTCCAGGCGTTCCACTTCCCGCACCTGGGAAACCCGCATGGACCGCCTCGAACCCTCGACGATCTGATCGGCGTTGATCGCCTGATCCGTCCGGAGCCGCCCGAATTCCCGGTACCCGGACTCGAAAATGCCCGCCATCCCCACCTGGGTGTCTTCGGAATCCGCGAGTTCCCGGTATATTTCCGAGACGTCGCCCCCGGACCAGAACGATTCCTCGAACTCATCGGCCGCCCCGGTCGCCCGTTTCAACAGCCGGCTCTTCTCGATGATGATCGCCCAGGAGGCGACCGAAGCAATCAACAGCATCAGCATGACGGCCTTGACCACCAGGCTGGCATCCAGAATCAGGCTGATCAGCGATAGATCGTTAGTCATCCCTCGACCCCGCCTCCGTTAAGGTCTGAAAACAGTTTCGCGGGCAAGCGCCGTGGCTTGCCGGTGCGCGCATCCACGCAGGCCACTTCCGCCCGCGCCCGGCAGACCAATTCACCAGGTCCGGCCAGCGATTGACCGGACCCCTCGCCAGTCGCCGCTTCCGCCTGCGCCTGGCAGGCCAGTTCATGACCGCCCGGCACGCGGCGGATGTCCTGATCGAATACAAAGCGTACCGCACTCAACTCCGCCACCTCGGCAGTCACCTCCAGCATGTCGTCCAACCTCGCGGGCACCCTGAAACGTGCCTCGATGCGGGAGAGTACCAGCAGGCGGTTCGCCGTTTCCCGCAATTCGTTGTGGTCGATGCCGTTCGACCGCAACCACTCGGTCCGCGCCCGCTCGAAGAATCGCAGGTAACTGGCGTTGTAGACGACTCCCTGCGCGTCGGTGTCCTCCAGATAGACACGAACCGGCAAGACCTGGATTTTCATCGTTCAGCCAGCCCTTCAATCGAACAGGCCGGGCGTCGCCGGCGGTGCTTCGCGTGCCTGCGGAACCTTGAGCCCATAGTGCCGATAGGCGTTGCCCGTGGCCATGCGTCCCCGGGCGGTGCGCTGCAGGAACCCTTCCTGGATCAAGTAAGGCTCCACCACATCTTCCAGTGTGCCGCGTTCCTCGCCCACCGCGGCGGCAAGGCTCTCGATGCCCACCGGCCCGCCGTCGAACTTCTCGATCACCGTCAGCAGCAGCTTGCGGTCCATGCTGTCGAACCCGTGCGGGTCGACTTCCAGAAGGTCCATTGCCGCCTGCGCGACCTGTTTGTCCACACTGCCGTCGCACTCGACTTCGGCGTAGTCCCGGACCCTCCGCAACAGGCGGTTGGCGATGCGTGGCGTGCCCCGGGAGCGCGCCGCGATCTCCCTTGCGCCGCGGTCGTCCACCGGCAGGTCGAAAATGCCCGCGGTTCGTTTCACGATTTGCGTCAGTTCATCGATTCCATAGAATTCCAGCCGCTGCACGATCCCGAACCGGTCGCGCAGGGGCGATGTCAGCAGGCCGGCCCGGGTGGTGGCGCCGACCAGCGTGAATGGCGGCAACTCAAGCTTGATCGAGCGGGCTCCCGGTCCCTCGCCGATCATGATATCCAGGCGATAATCCTCCAGTGCCGGATAGAGGACCTCTTCCACCACCGGGCTGAGACGGTGAATCTCGTCCACGAAGAGGAGGTCCCTGGCTTCCAGGTTGGTGAGAATCGCCGCCAGGTCGCCCGGCCGTTCCAGCACCGGCCCCGACGTGCTGCGCAGATTCACCTCCAGTTCGTTGGCGACGATGTAAGCCAGCGTGGTCTTGCCGAGACCGGGCGGTCCGAAGATGAGGGTATGGTCCAACGCCTCGCCCCGGTTGCGCGCGGCGGTCATGAAAATTCGCATCTGGCGCTTGACCGAGGGCTGGCCCACGTACTCCTCCAGCGTGCGGGGCCGAACCGCGCGGTCGAAGACCACGTCCTCGTGGGTGCCGGAGCCATCGAGTAATCCGGCTTCTTCGCGCATGGCCTTCAACTGGAGTGAACGCGCTTGAGCGCTTCGCGAATCAACTGTTCGGAACTCATGCCGGCCGTGTCGAGATCCTTGAACATCCGGTTGACTTCAGCGGCCCGGTATCCCAATGCCAGCAAGGCGCCGCGGGCCTCGCCATCCGCGCGCGTGGCGCCCTGGCCGGTTTCGGGCGCGTCGGTTCCGGGCGGCTCGAGCCGATCCGCCATCTCCAGTATCAGCCGTTCCGCGGTCTTTCGGCCGATGCCCGGGATTCGCGTGAGCGTGACCAGGTCGCGCTCGAACACGCTGCGCCGGAAGCCCTCCACGCTGATGCCCGAAAGGATGCCCAACGCGATCCGCGCGCCGACCCCCGTGACCTTGAGCAGGCTGCGGAACAGGGACCGTTCGGCCTCCGTGGCAAAGCCGTAAAGCAATTGCGCGTCGTCCCGCACCAGGAAATGGGTCAGCAGGGTCAGTGCCTCGCCGGTTTCCGGTAACCGGTAGAACGTGGACATGGGCGCCTCGAGCTCGTAGCCGACGCCGGCCACTTCCATGGTCAACTCCGGCGGCTGCTTTGAAGCCAGCGTGCCTTTCAGGTAACCGATCACGACCGAGCCGCCTTCGCAATTCGTGGAGGAAGCACGTGACATAGTCCGTCCATGCCCGACTGGCGCCCGATCACGACCGTGCCGCCTTCAGTTCGGCCACCGCCGGCGACCCGCGCACGTAGGCGTGGCACAGCGCCAGGGCCAGCGCGTCGGCCGCATCCGAGTCGGGCGTTTCGCGCAGGCCCAGCAGGACCCTCACCATGAGCTGCACCTGGGTCTTGTCGGCATTGCCACGGCCGACGACCGCCTTTTTGACGTACCGGGCCGCATATTCGGACACTGGCAAACCGGCTTCAAAGGTACCGCACAGGGCAGCCGCCCGCGCCTGCCCGAGCTTCAGGGCGCTGTCCGCGTTGCGATGCACGAACACGCGCTCGATGGAAACTTCATCCGGGTCATATTGGCGTATCAGCTTTTCGATCTGCGCGAAGATTCGCTTCAGGCGCTGATTGTGCTCGCCCGTGGTCGCGATGGCGCCGGAGGCAACCCATGCGGTCTGCTTGCCCGAATTGCGGGTCTCGATAATGCCGTAGCCCGTTCGCCGTGATCCGGGGTCAATCCCGAGAATTCGAACTGCCTGGCTCATCCGGCGGCCTCGAGCAATTCGGTGGGTATGTCGCCGTTGGAATAGACCTGCTGCACATCGTCCAATTCGTCCAGCGCGTTCAGGAGCTTCAGCAGGCTCTCGGCCTGCCGCGCCTGCACGGGCGCCTGGACGCTGGCGTGCATGGTGACCTCGGCGTGCCCGGGAGCCAAGCCCTGCTCCGTCATCGCGGCCCTGACGGCGTCCAACTCTGACGGCTCGCAGAGCACGTCGGCGGAACCGTCGTCATGGGCAATCACATCGTCCGCGCCGGCCTCGATGGCAGCCTCCATCAGTTCGTCCGAATCCAGGCCGGGGAGATAGCTGAGCAGGCCGGTCTGCTCGAACAGGTAGGTCACCGAACCGTCCGCGCCCAGGTTGCCGCCGAATTTGGAGAACGCGTGGCGCACCTCGGCGACCGTGCGGTTGCGGTTGTCGGTCAGACAATCGACCATGACCGCGACGCCGCCGGGCCCATAACCCTCGTAGCGGACTTCTTCATAGGTCAGCCCCTCCGCATCGCCCGTGCCGCGTTTCACGGCCCGGTCGATATTGTCCTTGGGCATGCTCTGGGATCGGGCCTTGTCTATCGCCGCGCGCAGCCGCGGATTGGCCGCCGGGTCGCCGCCGGCTTGCCGGGCGGCGACAGAGATCTCGCGAATGAGTTTGGTGAAAAGCTTGCCGCGCTTGGCATCTTGGGCGCCTTTCCGAAACCGGATATTGGCCCATTTACTGTGGCCGGCCATATGCAATGCTCCTGGCCCGTCTCCGAACCGGCTGCACAGGGACAGCCGACAGCGCCCGCCCCAAGGGACTGTCAGTCTGAAAACTCACTCCGTAACTCCACCGGCAGCAAGCCGCAAATCCTCTGCCGGCCCCTATGATAGCGGGAAAACCCGCTATTGTGGGCGCCGGCTGCAATTCTATCCCAGGAGGGGCCGCGCGTGCGTGTGCTCAAACGGTCCTCATCATACGCCAGCGGCAGGCGCCACGTCCGTGATTAGCCTGCGATCAGGTCGACTACGGCCTGACCGGTTTCGTTCAACAACTCCTGATTTCGCGGTGTTCGGGTTGGAGTATCCCACGCTGCCACGCTTCTACCGCGCTGCCTTCTCCGGGCGTGTGGTGAACCGGTTCTTCAGCGAAACGGGTAGCCTGCCCCCTGGCGTCGAGTTGACGAGGATCGCTTCCCGTTGCAATGCTCCATCCCCGTACAGTACGTTCGTATTCGTAGCGCCGGTGCATGTACTGCGTTGGCTGAAGCAGTTGTTTCAAGTCAACCACTCCGATTGCGGAATCGTGTCGGATCACGCCCAAGCGGCGGTTCGACGTTGAAGCTCGGGTTGATTTCCACCCCGAGTTTCTTGAGATCCCGCTCCAGCTTCTCGTGAGCGCTCACGGTCTTGATGTTGATCCTCGCATTCCGTTCAAACATCTTGTCTCGATGCAATCGCGAGGCTACCCGCGTTTTCGACATGTCAAAATACTCCCGAGCCGACATTGCGGAATGTTATCTCGGCCAGCGGGAGGCAGCGCAATGGTCAAGGGTGAAGTGGGCCGATACCCGTTCCCGAGATACCGCCGCTGCGCGTACCCGTGTTCCCAGCAGAAAGGCGTCGCCCATATGCGAGACGATCATTTCGCATCGCCAGTCGTCATCGATTCCGAGTGTCACGCAGCTTCACGTGCTCGCGCTCGATCTGCTCGCGAAAACTCTCGGGCACTTCATCCCACACGAAGAGGTCCACCCGGAACGGGAGGTTGCTCTCCTCGAACGACTCGCGCAGTTCGGACACGTCAGGCGCCTGCTCGGGCGTTGCGAACACCGCCATGTCCAAATCGGATGACGGACGGGAGGTCCCCCGGACTCTGGAGCCGTAGACCCAGGCCTCCGTGTCGGGAAGATGCCTGGTTAGCAGCGAAATCAAAGTTGCCCGCTGATCGGATGTGATCTCGATGACTGCATTCATCTCCATGGTTCGCCGCTCAATGTGCGGTACAAGCGGATTGCCTCGTCAATGAAGTCCGGCACGAGGTTCAGACACGCTTGGGCCTTCTCGCCATCGTAGTCGTGCGAAGTGTCCGTGCGGGCATCCGCATACCGTAGCCAGTGCTCGACTGGCGAAGGCAATAGTCGGTTTTCGTTGGCCAAACGAAAAACGGGCTTGGGGCTGTTGGGCGGGTCCGCGATTCCCAACTCCTCCAATAGGTATCGCTTCAATACTTTCCACAAGCAGTCGTAACACGTCTCGAAACGCTGGATCACCGACTCGGCGATGCCTTCGCGTATCAGTTCAGGCACTGCGGCATCAAGGGTCAGATGGTTAGCGTGCTGTTCCTCAAGACGTTTGAGGGACGACTGAAACTTGCTGTAGTCGATCATGCGGTGTGCCCTTCGGTGGAGTACGGGTTGGCCTACACCTGTCTCATGACCGGAACTACCGGTTGATGGCGTGGATTGCGCGGTTGTCGGCGGCCAGCGACGCCTCGTGGATGGCTTCGGTGAGCGTGGGGTGCGCGTGGACCGTGCGCTGGAGGTCTTCGCCCGAGGCGCAGAATTCCATGGCCAGCACGGCTTCGGCGATGAGTTCGCCCGCGACGGGTCCGACGATGTGACAGCCGAGCAGTTCATCGTCTTCTTCCGCGCAGAGCAACTTGACCAGGCCCGCGGTCTGTTCCATTCCCTTGGCGCGTCCATTGGCCGCGAACGGGAACGAACCGACCTTGTAGTCGATGCCGTTCGACCGTAGCTGGGCCTCGGTCTTGCCCACCCAGGCGATTTCCGGTGCGGTATAGATCACCGATGGAATGGCATCGTAGTTGACTTCGGCGACCTTGCCGGCAATGAGATCGGCCGCCATGATGCCCTCTTCGGTTCCCTTGTGAGCCAGCATCGGGCCGCGCACGACGTCGCCCACGGCCCAGACTCCAGGCGCCGTGGTGCGGCACTGCTCGTCCACCTTGACGAATCCTCTCTCGTCCAGTTCCACGCCGGATTCGTCGCCCAGCAGACCCGCAGTGAACGGTCGACGCCCGACGCAGACGATGAGCTTGTCCACGTTGAGCGATTGTTCCTCGCCGCCGTGTTGGTATTTCACTTCGACCGCGCCGTCACTCACCGCGGCGCTCTGAACGTTGGCCCCGAGCCGGATGTCCAGACCCTGACGGCGAAAGTGCCGGAGCGCATCCTTGGCGATCTGTTCGTCGGCCATGTAGAGGAACTCTTCCAGCGCCTCAAGGATCACGACCTCGGCCCCCAGCCGCTGCCAAACGCTGCCCAACTCGAGCCCGACGACACCCGCGCCCACCACGCCGAGACGCTCCGGCACCGATTCGAACTCCAGGGCTCCCCACGAGTCGACGATGTGTTCCCCATCGAACGGCGCCACGGACAGCTCCACGGGCGTCGAGCCGGTGGCGATCACGACGTGTCCGGCGGACAGTTCGGAAACGTTGCCGTCGGGATCGGTGACTTCCACGCGGCCACCGCCGAGCAGCCGCCCATGCCCGCGCACGCCCGTGACCGCGTTGGACTTGAACAGCGCCTCGATTCCCCGGGTGAGCTGTCTGACGATGCGGCCCTTGCGTTTCTGCATGGTCCCGATATCGACGCTCAGTTCACCCACGGAGATGCCGTGGGACTTGAATTCGGAGGCGGCGCGATGATACAGCTCCGAAGACTCCAGCAACGCCTTGGACGGGATGCAACCGGCGTTGAGGCACGTGCCGCCGAAGGCGCGGCTGCCGTCCAGGTTGCGCCACTCGTCCACGCAGACGACTTGCAGTCCGTTCTGCGCCGCGCGAATGGCCGCGGGATAACCCGCCGGTCCGCCGCCGATCACGGCGACATCGTAGCTCTGTTCGGTCATGGGTGTTACACCTGCAGGAGAAGCCGCGCGGGATCCTCCAAAAGATCCTTGATGGCAACCAGGAATTGCACCGCTTCCCGGCCGTCCACGATGCGGTGATCGTAAGTCAGCGCCAGGTGCATCATCGGACGGACCTCGATCTCACCGTCCACGGCCACCGGCCGCTGCTGGATCGAATGCATGCCCAGGATGCCGCTCTGGGGAGGATTGATGATGGGCGTGGACATCATCGAGCCGAAGATGCCGCCGTTGGTGAGGGTGAAGGTGCCACCCGTCAGATCCTGCATGCCGAGGCCGCCGCCGCGCGCGCGCGTTCCGAAATCAACGATGGATTTCTCGATGTCGGCGTAGCCCATCCGTTCGGCATTGCGCAGGATGGGCACCACCAGCCCCCGATCGGTGGACACCGCCACGCCGATGTCGTAGTAGTCGTGGTAGATGATTTCGGTCCCGTCCACCGAAGCGTTCAGGACCGGGTATCGACGCAGGGCCTCGATGGACGCCTTGATGAAAAACGACATGAAGCCCAGCTTCACCTCGTGCGTGCGCAGGAACGCTTCGCCATGGCGGGACCGGGCGGCCATGACGGCGCTCATGTCCACTTCGTTGAAGGTCGTGAGCATCGCCGCCGTGTGCTGGGCTTCCACCAGCCTTTCGGCGATTCTCGCGCGCAGCCGTGTCATGGGAACGCGCCGTTCGCCGCGGTGTCCGGCCGGCGCGCTCGGGATGCTCTGATGGCTTGGCGTGGCTCGGGGGCCTGGCGCGCCGGGTGAGCCTGGCGTGGTCCGGGGGGCTGGCGCGCCGGGTGAGCCTGGCGTAGTCCGGGGGGCTGGCGCGCTCGGTGGGCCTGGCGTGGTTCGGGGGGCTGGTGCGCTCGGCGCGCCTGGCGAGGCCCGAGGGGCCGGCGCGCTACCGGTTGCCGTTGCGCCCCGTGCCTCCGCCGGGACTTCGTGTCTCACATCGGCAGCGTAGTCGGAACGCCTGCCGATGAAATCGAGCACATCGGACTTCGTGATCCGCCCGCCGCGGCCCGTGCCCCCGATCGCGCCGGAGTCCACCTGGTGTTCGCGCATCAGCCGCCGCACCGCGGGACCCGCCCGGTCCAGGGCTTCGTTCTCACCGGTCGACGGGGCCGGCGTCACGTCTGCCGTGATTTCAGGACCGGCCGACGCTTCTGGCGTGATTTCGGAAACGGCTGGCGCTTCCGCCATCGGACTTGCCGACTCTGGCGCGCCCACCTCGCCTTCCTGCGCCGCAGAAGCCCCGGCGGCTGTCCCGGGCTCCAACAGCGCCAACACTTCGCCCGCCGTCACCGTAGTGCCGTCGGCCACCCGGACTTCACGCAGAATTCCGTCGCTCGGCGCAGGCACTTCCAGCACAACCTTGTCGGTCTCCAGCTCGACCAGCGTCTCGTCCCTGCGCACCGTGTCGCCGGACGAACTGTGCCAGTTCACCAGTGTCGCGTCGCTCACCGACTCGGGCAGCTGCGGTACCTTGATCTCGATCATCATGTGCCGCCCTTCCCGGAATGCTCTTTGGATTCAATTGATAACGCATTGAACAAAAGCTGATTTTGCTTCATCGCATGAAGTCCGTATATGCCGGAAGCCGGCGCCGCGGCATCGGGCCGGCCAGCGTATGAAAGACGGTGGTTCTCCGACAGGGGCGCCTGCAGGCGATGGCGAATCTGAAACCAGGCGCCCTGGTTCCGGGGCTCCTCCTGGCACCAGACGATGTCCGGAACATGCGCGTACCGGGCGATGGCCGCGGCATACGCGTCGACCGGGAACGGATAGAGTTCTTCCAGGCGAATGATGGCGATGCCTTCGATGGCGCGCTCACCTCGCAGCGCCGCCAGGTCGTAGTACACCCTGCCGCTGCAGAATATCAGGCGGCGGGCGTCTTCCGGCGGCACGGATTCGTCGTCGATCAATGGATTGAAGCCGCCTTCGGTTATTTCGGTCAACGAAGACACCGAGGACCGGTGGCGCAACAGGCTCTTCGGCGTCATCACGATGAGGGGTTTGCGGGTTGGCCGCAGCGCCTGGCGACGCAGCATGTGGAACATCTGCGCCGGCGTCGACGGCACGCAGACCTGCATGTTGTGTTCCGCGCACAACTGCAGAAAGCGCTCCAGGCGCGCGGACGAATGCTCCGGACCCTGGCCTTCGTAACCGTGCGGCAGGAACAGCGTCAGCCCGGAAAGCCGTCCCCACTTGGATTCGCCGGAACTGATGAACTGGTCGATCACGACCTGGGCGCCGTTGGCGAAATCGCCGAACTGCGCTTCCCAGATCACCAGGCAGTCCGGTGACGCGGTGCTGTAGCCGTACTCGAAACCCAGCACGGCCTCTTCCGACAGCAACGAGTCGCCCACGGTTATCGCGCCGTTGCGGGGCGTGACATGTTCAAGCGGCACGAAGACCTCGCCATCCTCCTGGTTGACAAAGGATGCATGCCGGTGAAAGAACGTCCCGCGGCGGCTGTCCTGGCCGATGAGCCGAACATTGAGGCCGGCTTCGAGAATGCTGCCGTAGGCCAGGTTCTCGGCGAATCCCCAGTCCAGGCTCAAGTCGCCCGCGGCCATCCTGATCCGGTCCGACACGATCCGCTGGACCCGCGGGTGAATCTTCCACCCCTTGGGCACGGTATTGATCAACGCGCCCAGGCGCCGCAATTCGCCCAGTGAGATGCGCGTATCCACCGCGGTGTCCAGCGTTCCCCGATAACTCTCCCAATCGACGGTGAATTCGTTGCCGATCATGCCGAGGCAGTCTTCATTCGGGCTGCGTCCCCCATCCAGGCAGGCCCGGTAGTTCTCCTCCATCGACTTGAGTTCCGGCTCGCTCAAGTCGCCGCCGGCCTTAAGCTTCCGCCCGTAGAGCGTCCTCGTGGTGGGTTGCTTCCTGATCCTGTTGTACATCACCGGTTGGGTGACGGCGGGTTCGTCGGCCTCGTTATGCCCGAGGCGCCGATAGCAGACCAGGTCGATCACCACGTCCTTGTGAAAGGCCTGCCGGTAACGCGCCGCCAGCCGGATTGCCGCCACGGCGGCTTCCGGATCGTCTCCGTTGACGTGGAAGACCGGCGCTTCGACCATCTTCGCGATGTCGGAGCAATAGGGCGTCGAGCGGGCGTCGGGCAGGTTGCTGATGGTAAAGCCGATCTGGTTGTTGACGACGATATGGATGGTCCCGCCGGTGTGGAAGTGCCGCGTCTGCGACATCTGGAAGGTTTCGGCCACGACGCCCTGCCCGGCGAAGGCGGCGTCGCCGTGGATCAGCACCGGCAACACCTGGTTGCCCTGAACATCGCCGCGCCGGTCCTGTCTGGCGCGCACGGACCCCTCCACCACGGCATCGACGATCTCCAGGTGAGACGGATTGAAGGCGAGCACCACGTGAACGTTGTTGCCGGGCGTGCGCACATCCGCGGAAAACCCCATGTGGTACTTGACGTCACCGGAGCCGCGGATCTTGCTGAGATCCCGGTCCACGGCAAACTCCGAGAACAGTTCCTGAGGCGACTTGCCGAGAACGTTGACCAGCACATTGAGCCGTCCTCGATGGGCCATCGCGATCACGACTTCCTGTATGCCCCTTTCCCCGACCGTGCGGATCAGATCGTCCAGGATCGGAATCAGCGTCTCGCCGCCCTCCAGGGAGAACCGCTTCTGACCGACAAACCTGGTGTTGAGGTAGCGTTCCAGCCCCTCCGCGCGGTTGAGGCTTGCGTAAACGCGGCGGCGTTCCTCCCGGCTCAGGCCGCCGCCCCCTCGATCCTCCTCAAATCGCTGGCGCAGCCAGAGTCGTTCGCGGGCCCGGGAAATGTGCGCGAACTCCATGGCGATCCGACCGCAATAGACGCGCTTGAGCACGTCGAGGATATCCCTGAGCTTCATCCGGGCATGCCCTGTCCCGGCAAGCCCGCCGGTGAAGAACTCGGCGTCCAGGTCCGTCTCGTCCAGGCCGAGAAAATCCAGCTTCATGACGGCCGGCGTGGACCGTTGCCACAGGCCCAGGGGATCGAGATCCGCGATCTGGTGCCCGCGCAGACTGTAGACCTGTATGAGGCGCGACACCGCGGCTTGCTTCTCGCTCGCCTGTTCGGCCGGCGGACCTCCCTCCCAGCCGATGCCGGCGGCGACGGCGAGCGATCGTCGTGGCCGCTCGCGTTCTTCGGGAACATCCGGGCGGCCGGACACATCCCGGGCGACCGGGCGGCCGGGTGCGTCAGGAGCGGCCGGGCGGCCGGACACGTCGGGAGCGGCCGGGCGGCTGGGCGAATCGCGAGTGACCGCGCGGCCGGGCAGATCGCGCCGCGCGTCGCCGAACTCGCCGAAATAACGCCGCCATTCCTCCGAAACACTGCCCGGGTCCTCCAGGTACGTCTCGTAGAGCGCCTCCACATAGGGCGCGTTGGAGCCGTGGATCGGCGATGTTTCGTACTGTCGTTCAAGAACGGCGCTCATGTTGCTCGCATCCCTGTTTCGCCGGGGTAGTGTAGCGAAAATGTTGGCGGACAATGTGGATTATCGCGGTCTCGCAGGCTCTTCGGCGGCCGTTTCGCGCAGCAGGTAGGCCAGCAGGTCGGTGCGGTCGGAAACGGAGTATATGCCGGCGAACACCATCAGGTTGCCCGGCACGAAATCGTCCGGCCGGGCAAGCCATGCATCCAGTTGCGCCGGAGTCCAGGTGATTCCCGCCTCCCCCAGCGCATCGGAATACTGAAAATCAGGGGCACTCGCGGCCGGCCGCCCGAATACGCCGTCAAGGTTGGGGCCGACCAGGTGCTCCTCCCCCGGACCCAGCGTGTGACACACGATGCAGGCGTAACTCAGCAATTCGCCTCGCTCGAAATCGGCTTGTGCAAACCGCGCTTCCGCCAGGTGGCCCGCCGCGATCGAACGCGACCGGACGGACTGCTGGCCCCCTCGGAGCGGCGAATCGGACCCGGCCCCCGTCGGGTCGCGGCGAGCGGACACACCATTCTCCGGCGCATCGCAAGCGGTCACCAAGGACAGCATCGCCGCCATGGCAACCACGGATACGACGACGGGGAATCGCCACAGCGGACCGCGGCGCCGGAAATGTGCATCGAAATTCATGGCGACCACCGATGCGACGACGGGGAATGGCCACGCAACCCGTCCATGGGACGGTCCTGGGACATTGCGGACCATTCGTCCTGGGTTCACGGCGTCATGGGGGCCTGGGTTCATGGCGTCCTGGGTTCATGGGGTCATGGGGTCATGGGTCTGACTGTATCGTCCCCGAAATCGGATCAGAAGGTCCAGCCGAGACCGATGTGGATGCCGAAGTCGGGCGCCGACTTGACGATCAGGTCCTCGCTGAACGCGAATGTCAGCGTTCGACCGGAATCCAATTCCCACCAACCGCCGGCGCTGGCCTGGACAGCGCTCGCCCCCAGTTCATCGAGCGCGCTTGAAAAGTAGTTTGAATGCGCATCGAGTTGCGCCTTGAAACCGATCCGCCGCAACGGCTGCCAACCGACACCGAACACGCCGAACACCACCCGGTCCTCGCTGCGCAGCGAAAACACTTCCGCTTCGCCGGGCCAAAGCACGCCGGCGCCCCAGTAGATGCCCGCCGGCGCGCCGCCGATGGCGCGGGAATGGCGCCTGAGCAAGCTGACAGCCACATCCGTTGCGCCACTTCCCGTCAGCGCGCCGCGGTCACCTGTGGGAAACTTGATGGCGGCCTTCAGCATGAAGACGCCATCCTCCCCGAATGTTCGGGACAGGCCGACCCGTACGTCTCCAACGCCGTGGCCGGTGTGCTCGAACAGGTAGCGGCGCCGTCCGCCCGCCTTGTACAGGTATCGCAGTTCGTCTTCGCCCCGCAGATTGCGGTTCCCGTCCGGCAGGTTGACGAACCCGTGCCAGGCATCGACGGCGTCGTCCAGAAATCCGCCCGAGTGCCGGTACCAGGGCACGCCCGCGCTCACGGTCCAGCCGCCGCCGAAGCGGTGCCGATAGAGCAGGTTCAGGCGCCAGGTCTCACCGTCGATGAGCAATTCCTCGTGGCCGTTTCCCGACAGCACGTAGTGATTTCCGACCGCGGTGGCGATGCCGAATTCGCTGCGGGCGCCGCTGCCGCGCCCATCCCAGGCCGGCAGCCCGAACACCGCCACCGGCGGGCTGAGGTTGGGGATGTCGAAGGGCGTGGTCTCCTCCGCGCCGGCCACATCGCCCTGGGTCCACCCTCCCGCCAGGCCGCCGACCGCGGCCGCCGCAACACCAATCCGCATCGGTCTCAGCGCGCGGCTTGCCGTCGGGTCGCCGGGGTCAACGAGTGCAACGTCGCGTCCGGGCCGATATACAGAGTGGCCACGGCAGCCAGCCCGGCCATGGCGAGCCACCCGACGACCGCGGCGACGGCGCCGCCGATAGCCACACCCTCCAACGAAATTGCCAGAACGGCGGGCACAGCCGCATTGATTGCGAGCGACATGCCCGCAATGGTTGCCGGCCGCAACGGCAAGATGTAGAAGACGATGACCGTGCGCGCCCATCCGTTGCTCAAGCCCACCGCCGACGCGCAGATCGACCAGGCGCCTCCGCCCTCAACGCCGATTCCGGGCACGGCGGCGACGACCAACCACAGGGCGAGCGCGCTGCAAATGGCTCTGGCGGCGTATCCCTTCATGGCTTGTGTCACTTCTGACCTTCGGTTGGAATTGTCACTCCGACCTTCGGTTCGAATGGTACCTTACGGCGTGTGCGAACTTCATGAACCGGTGAGTGCCGTCCCGATGGAAATTTCCCGAAGCAGCGCCATCTTTTCCGACTGCGGACGCTACCGGTATCGGCTTGAGAGAATTTGGGACCGGGACGGTCTCATCCTGCCGTGGGTGCTCCTCAACGCTTCCAAAGCCGATTCGATCCGTAACGACCCGACGGCCACCCGGGTGATCGGCTTCACCAGGCGTTGGGGGTTTGGCGGGCTATGGCTCGTCAACGCGTACGCCGCGGTCGCCACGAAACCCCGCGATCTGTTCGCCATGGACGATAACGTCGGACCCCGCAACCGACACCATGTCCAGGAAACGATTCGCAACGCCTGGCGGCATGCCCGGTCCGGCTCGGGCACGTCGCGGTTGCCGGTCATCGCCGGTTGGGGAAACCACGGCGCCCGCGGCGGACACGACCACCGTGTCATGAACTGGATCCTGAGCGCCGGCCCGCCGGTGCGGGTCGAGTGCCTCGGCGTTACGAGGCTTGGATGCCCCCGGCACCCGCTCTACCGTGCCGCCAACGCCGGACGCCATGCCTACGCCGGCGGAAGACAGGCTCCAGGGAGATGAAGGAACTGTGTCAGCAATTCCCGCTAAGCGTCGAGAGGCCGAATATCGACCCCAAGATCACGCTCGAATGGCGAATTTCGCCGATTTCGCAGACCAATACGAATGAGCGGCCGTCGTTAGCGGGAATTGCTGGAACTGTGTCAATCAGGCTGGAAAAGTCGGCCGGAGCCTGTAACATTGCGCTTTCCCGACCGTACGTGACATGAATTTCAATTCCCTTCCAGACGCAAGTTCCCGGCCTGTGGACGAGGCGGCGCGCTGTCGGCGGTGGCCGAGTGCCGCGGCCCTTGCGCTGGCGTGCGTGGTCCTGGCCGGATGCGAGTCCGAAGGCGGCCGCGTACGCCCGCCAAGCACCGATGTCAACGTCATCCATGTCGCCGGAAGCTTCGGCAACCTGGAGTTTCGGCGGGTGGAGCGCCTGGAGGGCACGCTCAGCTATCGTTCGTCGTCGGTGTTCACATGGGACAGCGGCCCGTACACCTTCAATATCGACACCACGCTTCCCGGTTTCGATGCGCCACTGCGGCTCCATTCCTTTACCGCGGATCTGACGGCGGGCAACGACTACAGCATCGTGCTCACCGAAGCCAATGGCTGGCTTCACGAGGTGGTCATCGGAGCGCCCCAGGACGAGCTGTCCGAGACGGAGGCGGAAATCATCGTCATCAATACGGCTGGTGGTCTTGAGAGCGCCGTGGACGTTTACGTCGAGCCGCCCGGAACGGAGTTGGCGGCCGCGACGCCGCGGGGCGCCGTGGATTTCCTCGAGTCGCTCCCCGTGGCGCCGATCGCCCCCGGCGAATACGAATTGAGCGTCACCCAGGCAGGCAACCCCGCCAGCGTGGTCATGGTTTCCGATGCGTTCGAACTCGCCGCGGGCGTGCGCGCGACGATCACCGTCATCGATGGACCGAGCCCGGCGTCGCCGGCGGCGGCGCTGGTCAGCGGCGCCGGTTTCGACACATCCCTCTCGGACGGGGAATTGCGCGCCGGCGTGCGTGTGCTTAACGCCATGAGCAGCGGCGACCCGCTGGACGTCACCCTCGACAACAACTTTACGCCGCCGCTGATCCCCAACGCCCTGTTCGCGGTTCCCACGATTTACGCCCTGGTGACTCCCGGAGAACGCACCCTGCAGGTCACGCCGGCCGGCAATCCCGGCGCCATCGAAATCGAAACGTCCTTCAGGGCATTTCCGGGGCAACGCGGCACCTGGTTCATTCGCGGCGACCCCGGCTCACTGTCCGCCCTGTATTCTCCGGACAGCCAACGGCTTATCCGCGACGTTGCGGAGGTCACGGTCTACTACGGGGGGACAACGGTCAACAGTGTCGATGTCTTCATCGTCCCACCGGATACGGACCCGAACGCGGTAGCGCCCACCGCAACGCTGACCGAAACCGATGCGCTCTCGTTCGTGTATCTGGGCCTGGGCGGCTACACGGTGACGGTTCGCGAATCCGGCACTCAGAATGTTCTCGCCGGCCCCGTCGCGGCGGGCATCGGGTTCGCGGGCAGCCACGGGATACTGATCGCCAACGGCGCGTCGGGCTCCGGCATGGACATCACCCTGATCGACGGCTTCAACCCCCAATAGGCCTGCCGGCGAACCCCGGAGCTGTCCGGTGAACGAAACCCGGACTCACTCCGGCGGCCCCACCGCGGCGCGCCGGTTCAGCGCTTGCGGCGCCTCGACCCGGTCTACGACAGCCACGGCAAAATCCGCCATGGTAATGGTAGCGTTGCGGAACGCATGATCGAACAGATTTCGGCCGTTCACTTGAAACGGCGCGGCCTGACCCAGAACCAGCTTCCGACCACGACGGCGCCGAACAACGTATAACAGACCGCAAAGACCCACGGAGGGGCCTGGTAATACAGGATCGCCTCCACCCAGTGCGCCACGAACGACCCGGGGTAGACCGTGTCGCCGGCGCGGGAGCGGAGCATCATCTCGAATGTCGTGAGCGGGCAGATCGCGCCCAGCCAGGACTGAACGGCCACCACCAGGATGGCCAGCACATGCGCCACGCGAAACCAGGGGTTTCGAACCCAGGACCACCGAAGCGCCTTGCCGGCGAGGATGATCGCCAGACCGAAGACCACGAAACCGACGAATAGCGCGTGCACCAGCAGCACCGCATCGGCGGCCAATCTAAACACCAGGGTCGATGGCGCCACCCGCTCCCCTACAATACGGCTCCGCGAAGCCACTTACCCCTGTTGGCCATGACGCGTACTATAGCCCTCGCGAGTTGCGGCAGCGAAGCAGGAAGTCCATCTTTGACGATCGACCTGAGAAGCGACACGGTCACGAGACCGACCGATGCCATGCGGGCAGCCATGGCCGGCGCCGATGTCGGAGACGATGTCTACGGCGAGGACCCAACGGTCAATCGGCTCGAGGCGTTGGCCGCGGAACTCCTCGGAACGGAAAGCGCGATCTTCTGTACCAGCGGTACCCAGAGCAATCTTCTGGCCTTGCTGGGTCACTGCGCGCGGGGCGACGAATACATCGTCGGTCAGCGCGCCCACAGCTACAAGTTCGAGGGAGGCGGCGCGGCATCGCTGGGGTCCATCCACCCTCAGCCGCTCGAACTTGGACCCGACGGCACGCTTGACCTCGACGAGGTCGCCGCCGCGGTCAAGCCCGACGATGTGCACTTTCCTCGAACGACTCTGGTGTGCCTGGAAAATACGCAGGATGGCCACGTGCTGCCGCTCGACTACCTGCGGGCAGCCCGGAAGCTGACGAACGAACATGAACTTCGCATGCACCTGGACGGGGCGCGCATTTTCAATTCGGCGGTCAAACTCGGGGTTCCGGTTCGCGAAATCTCCCGGCGCTTCGACTCAACGTCGTTCTGCCTGTCCAAGGGGCTCGGCGCACCCGTTGGCTCGTTGCTCTGCGGAAGCGACGGCCTGATTCGCGAAGCCCGGCGATGGCGCAAGACGCTGGGCGGCGGCATGCGCCAGGCCGGCGTGCTCGCGGCCGCGGGCCTCTATGCGCTCGAAAACAACGTCGACCGGCTGGAAGACGATCACGAGAACGCGGCCAGACTGGCCCGTGGACTGAGAGATATTGACGCACTCGATGTCGAACACACCGATACCCAGACGAACATGGTATTCGTCGACCCGGGCGAAATCGACACGGGTGAACTGACTGAATTTCTGCGGGGTCGAGGCATCCTGATTCGCGACAGAGACAAGCTTCGCCTCGTGACTCACCTGGACATCAGCGAGGGCGATATCCAACGGGTTGTGGCCGCGTTCAAGGCGTACCTGGCGCGCTGAAAATTCATCTGGCGGCTTTATCGCCGGTGCGCTGACCCGGAGAGAAAATCTTGATTGTGTGTCACAATTGAATACACACTTGAGCATACATTTGATGACTGGAGGCGTGGTATGGACTTTGTCAGCGTTCGCGAGTTGCGCACCCAATCTGCTGCCGTGTGGGATGCCTTGAGCAAGGAGAAGGACCTCGTCGTGACCTCGAACGGCAAGCCGATCGCCGTCCTGTCGGCGACAACTGCGCCGACGCTGGAGGCGTCGTTGGCAGCGCTTCGGCAAGCTCGCGCACAACTGGCGGTTGCGGCGATGCAGCAACGCGCTCAGGAAACCGGATCCGACAGACTGACGCTTGACGACGTCAACGCCGAGATCGAAGCCGTGCGGCGCCAGCGGCGCAAATGAGGGTCGTGATCGACGCCAACGTGCTCGTCTCCGGCCTGCTCTCACCGTTCGGTCCACCAGGGGTCATCGTTGGGCTGATAGCCGCAGGCAGGCTACGCCTCTGCTACGACGCGAGAATACTTGCCGAATACAACGACGTCTTGCGGCGCCCAGCATTCCCGTTTGCGGAAAAAGAGGTCACCGCGCTCATGGCGCAGATTCGCACTGGCGGAGAGCTTATCGCTGCCGAACCATTGCCAGTCCGGCTACCCGACCCCGACGATGAGCCGTTCCTGGAAGTAGCCGCGTCGGCAATCGTTGAATTTCTTGTCACCGGCAACTTGAAGCACTTCCCCCACGAACGTCGCCAAGGCGTTCGCGTGGTGTCGCCGCGGGAGTTTCTGGACGTAGCCCTGCGGGCGACCTGAATGCGCCCCGAAGAGGATTCGAACCTCTGACCTTCCGCTTAGGAGGCGGACGCTCTATCCTGCTGAGCTATCGGGGCGATCGAAAAATGCCGCGTGATGATATCAGGCCGATCAGAATCCTTCCGTGGATGTGAACAGCCCGACGCGAAGGTTGGTGGCCCGGTAGATTGTTCGCCCGTCCACGGTCATCGTTCCGTCGGCAAGGCCCATCACCAGCTCTCGCCTGATGAGCCGCTTCACTTCTATGTGATAGCGCACCAGGGTGCTGCTCGGAAGGACCTGTCCCTGGAACTTGACCTCACCGACGCCGAGAGCGCGGCCTCTGCCCGGCGAGCCGTTCCATGCCAGCCAGAAACCAACCAGTTGCCACATGGCATCCAGACCCAGGCAGCCGGGCATCACCGGATCGCCCGTGAAATGACAGTCGAAGAACCAGAGGTCCCGAACCACATCCAGTTCGGCAACGATCTCGCCTTTCCTGAACTTGCCACCGGAATCGTCGATGTGGACGATACGGTCGAACATCAACATGTTGGGCAGGGGCAGCCGGGCGTTCTCCTGGCCGAAAATGCCGTCATTCCCGGAAATCAGGAGTTCCTCTCTGGAATAACTCGACTGTTGTGGCCAGCGACCGACCGCATTCACTTCGCTCACGCCAAAGATATCGCCTGTATCGAACAACGGGGCGAGGATACGCGCATCCAGCCGAAATTACACGGAACCGCCGGGATGGGGCCGATATCGCTTAACCGGCAGGAACCGGGCAGCACGCGTCCGCCGCCTGGGCACCCACGTATAATCGCCGCCAGACAACAACACGAATCCTGGCGGCTCGATCATGGACGTTCGCAACACCATCGACGAAAGCCCGATCACGGCACTGCAGCTCCTCGTGATCGGACTGTGCTTCTTCATCAACATGCTGGACGGCATGGATGTGCTTGCGATCTCGCTGGCCGCGCCAGTGCTTTCTCAGGATTGGCAGATTCCGGCCACGCAACTTGGGCGTGTATTCAGCGCGGCGCTGTTCGGCATGGCGCTGGGTTCGATATTTCTCGCACCGCTGGCCGATCTGATCGGACGGCGGAAACTGATCATGCTCTGCCTGTCGGTCATCACGGTGGGCATGATCGCCACGGCATTTGCCCGGACCGTGCCCCAACTCTATGCGCTGCGGTTCGTCACAGGTCTGGGCGTAGGCGGGATCCTCGCCAGCATGGCCACGATGTCCGCCGAGTTTTCTCCGCGGCGCCGTCGCAACCTGCTGGTTACCTTTGTCCAGGCCGGCTATCCGGTAGGCGCCGCCGTCCTCGGAATCGTCGTCGTCGAGGGCAACATGCTGCCCTCCTTCGGCTGGCCGTCGGTCTTCCTGCTGGCCGGCCTGCTCACCGCGGGCGTGCTCCCCATGGTGGCGCTCTGGATGCCGGAATCGCTGGAGTTCCTGCTCAAACGGCAACCCCCGGGGGCGCTGGAGAACGTCAACAGGATACTTCGGCGCATGGGCCACGACACCATCGACGAGTTGCCGGCGCTGCCGGAGAAGCAGGCGTCCCGCGGCGGTATGGCGGCGTTCGGGTCCGGTGTGGCAGCCCTGTTCTCAAGCGAACATCGGCGGTCCACATTGCTTCTGTGGGTGGCCTTCTTCATGGCATTCGGAACTCTCTATTTCCTGCTGAGCTGGGTACCGCAGCTCGGCCGTAACGCCGGGCTGCCGCTGGATCGCGCCATCTATGCCAGCGTGGTGCTGAACCTCAGCGCCTTCCTGGGCATGGTCTCCCTGGGGTATCTCGCCGACCGTTTCGGGCTGAAGCGCATCATCATTGCCTGGCTGGGGCTTGCTGCCGTATTCATGTGGGCTTTCCAGGTCTTCGCCGCACCGTTGATGATCATGGTGGCCATCGGCCTCATCGGCTTCACCATGGAAGGGGGGTTCATCGGCATCTACGTGGCCGCCGCGCGAATCTATCCCACGCTCATCCGCAACACCGGCGTTGGCTGGGCCATCGGCGCGGGCCGTACGGGCGCCATCATCGGACCGATCTTCGCGGGCTGGCTGGTGGCCCGGGGACTGGGCATGGGCGAGAGCTTTCGGGTGTTCGCGATCCCGCTGATCCTCGCCGCGGCCGCCATATTCCTCCTGCGGGCGAAGGAGCTGCTACCGGACCGGGGTTGATCCAGGCTCCGGGCCGCGATGGCGCCCGGCGCGGTCGATGCCCGAAGGCGCCACTGCCTGGCTCGGTCGATACACGGCGGCGGAGCCGCTCGCTCAGCCGGGTCCGCAGGCCTATCCAAAAGTCCCGGTCCGGTTGGTTCCGGTGAGGCTGAGCGATGGGTCCGACGGGGATGTGTGGCTGTAGCGGAGGGGTCGCCGGTCGGTCCAGGGCGGTGGGGAGGCGTTGAGCGGGTTTGCTCGGGGGTATGGGTTGGTGCCTGGGCGCTGAGTAGGCGCGGCGCGCACGGGGATGCCGCGGCGCGGCCGGGCGGTGCGCCGTCGGGGGTCCGCGGGGTGCCCGGTCAGGGCGGCGCGGGGGTCAGGATGGCGTCGAGCGCATCCTGCGGGCGTGCGGCGTAGTGGCGGTTTGCCTGGGGGATGTAGTCGAAGTGGCCGATCGCGCGCACGATGGAGATCGCGGCGTTGCTGAGCGCCGCCAGGTTTTGCGGCAGATGCCCGGCCGCGGCGCGGCAGCGGTCCTCGTCGTAGCTGAAGTCGCGCACGTAGTGAACCCGGTTCTCCACTTCCCAGTGGCGGCGCACGATGTTCAACAGTTCGTCGGGTCCGGCCTCCTCGACGCCGAGCGAGGTGAGCCCGTAGGCGATCTCGCGGGTGCTTTCCCCGGTCTTGACCACGACGCGCTCGCGCTGCACGCGCAGCGCCTGACGGCGTGCGGGCAGATCGCACCGCCCGTCCCACTTGGCGGGCGTGAGGTCGAAGGCCGCGCAGCGGCGGGTCTCCAGCCGCCCATGGGCCTTGTGCAGCGCCTCGGCGCTCCAGCGCGCCTGGCTCCAGTCGATGTCCGCCAGGTCCTCGCGAATGCTCGGCTGGTTGCCCTTCACGGCGGTGATCGCGTAGTCGGCCTTGCACTCCTCCACCAAGCAGCGCGCCGTGTCGTGTTGGGCGTGGATGGCGTCGAGCGTGACGACGCGCCCGGCGAGGTCCAGTTGCCGCGCCAGTTCGCGCACCGCCGGGATCTCGTTGCTTTTGGCGCCGATGCGCACCTGCCCGAGCACCAGGCCGCTGCCGTGCTCCACCGCGGCCACCATCATCTGGCGTTCGCCCTCGGTCCGCCTGGAGGCGCCGCGCACGTCCTTGCCGTCCATGGCCACCGGCGCAAGCCCGGCATGCTGGGCGCTCCAGGCGCGCAGCGCCCGATCCAGAGTGTCCGGCGGCAGCTTCGAGAGGATGTAATGGAAGGTCGAGGCAGCGGGCACTGTGTAGCACTGGCGCGTCGGGCTGAAGAACCCGCCCACCGCACGGCGCTGCGCCTCGTCGAGCCGGGCGGCGAACTCCCCGAACGCGCTCACGCCGCGATACCCGGCCAGGCGCGCCGCGATCATGATCGTCAGGTAGCTCGCCAAGCTGTAGCGCTGCCCGCGCCGTTTGCGAAAATCCTCCATCTCCCCGAGAAAGTCGTGAAGACTGCGCAATTGCCCCGCCGGCATCGGCGCCTCGCGCACCTCCACGGGCTCGCGCCCATCGCGTAGCGCCTCGCGGGCGCCGGCTTCAAGCTCGTACACGTAAACCTCCTTGGGCTGGCCGTGCTCGCGCCACCGCGCCGGGCTGCCGTACACCCGCGAATAACCGCGCGTCAGGCCCAGCATCCGCCAGTTCGACGCCCGGTAGCAAACCCCCGAAAACCGCGACGGGTCCACGAACGTCTCCGCCAACAGCACCGGGAAACCGTGCATCGCGCGCATGTCCCCCGACAGCCGGCGCAGACTCAGACCCAGCACCCGAGAGGCCAGGTTGCGTACCTCCCCCTTGCCCACCAGCAACGCGAAACGGCTGTTGTTCGCGATCAGCTTCAGCCGCCGAAACTGCCGCTCCGGCGGCCAACCCAGCCACTCGTCCCGAACCCCGACCTTGAACGCGCCCGCCGTCCAGCCCAGCAGCGCAACCCGGCTCCCGCCGCATACCGCCACGTGACGCAGCGACTGACCGAACAATCCCTTGTACGGCAAATAGTGAAACTCCCTCATCAGCGCGTCCCAACGCCGCCGCTCCGCCACGCCGCGCACCGGGCGCACCCACACATCGCGCAACTTCAACCGGCCACGGGAAAACACCGAGATCACCATGACCCCCTTTATGCCACAACGACTTCTGAATAGCCAGACCTTGCACAGCCTGACCGCTTCCCTCACCGTTTACAGCCTCAGGCTATACGCCCCGACTTTTGGAGAGCCCTGGCCGGGTCCGCGCCCGCGTGGCTCCACCCAATCCCTGCTGGTACAATTCGCCGTCCTTCCGAGAGGTCCCCACATGAGCGAGAACGCCGACCCGCATCATCCGACCCTGCCTCCTGCCCCGCTGGGACTGGCTACCGTCAAGGAACCCGTCACCGGCTACATCGTCTCCAACGACTCGTGCCTCAAGGGCAAATCGGCGAGTTTCGTCAGGCACACGGCCATCGACATCAGCGGCACGCCGCTTGCAGGACGCTGCCTGGTGGGCCAGGCGTTCGGCGTGCTTGCGCCAGGCGCGGACGAGAGAGGCAAGCCGCACAAGGTGCGCCTTTACTCCATCGCGTGCCCGGACGATGGCGAAGACGGCGCCGGCTGCGTGATCTCCACCACGACCAAGCGGGTCATTGGCGAACGTTATCCGCAGAAGAAGGATGACGACCCGGACGATCACAGCCTGTTCCTGGGCGTGTGCAGCAATTTCATGTGCGACCTGCGACCGGGCGATCCGATCAAGGTTTCAGGCCCCAACGGCAAGCGATTCCTGCTCCCCACCGCCGGTACGCGGGAGAATCACGACTATGTCTTCGTCGCCACCGGTACGGGTATCGCGCCGTTTCGCGGCATGGCCATGGAATTGCTGCAACGCAAACCCGTCTCAAGCCAGATTCACCTGGTCATGGGCGCGCCCTATACCACCGACCTCATTTACGACGACCTGTTTACGGAACTTGCCGCCGAGCACCCCAACTTCCATTACCACACCGCGATCAGCCGGGAAACGCGGCCGGACGGCCGGCGCGGCCAATACGTGCATCACTTGATGGACGAACAGATGGATCTCTTCGGTCCGGTGCTCGCCAACCCGCGGACGCTCCTTTATATCTGCGGGCTGGCCGGCATGCAGAGCGGCCTGTTCCAGTCCATGGCGAGGCACCGCGTGGGCGACGGCTACTTCACCCTCAAGAAGCAACTGGCCGGCGTGGACCCGGCCGACTGGCAGTTGAGCCAGGTTCGCCGCGGCGTGCGCTCCACGCCCCGCTGCATGGTCGAGGTGTATTAGGCGTTTGCGCGGTGGGCTCGCTGCGCTGACGCGCAGGGAAGCGGGTTCTTCCAATCAAGTAGTGAACCCGGCGGCGCCCGCCCGCGGACGCGAGACAGAAAAAGATGATCAGCGCCGCGTAGAGCAGCCCGGCGGCGCCGGCCCGCGGACGCGAGGGAACAAACGACCGCCCTCCAACAGAAAATCAAGAAGTTGCGTGTTTGTTCCATGGAAGCCCGCGCCGTGGAAATTCACGGCTGCATAGCCATTTGCGATCAATTACTGCGCGGGTTGCGCACCGCCGACGAGTATGGCGACCGAGAACGGCTCCGTCAGCAACTGCTCGAAGAGCGACCATCGCCGCGCCGGGATTCCGCCGGATTCCCTTTCGACGTAGACGCCCACCAGGTCCTGGCCCAGGCTGTAGTTGATGACGTATGTCCGGTAGGTATCGATGAAGTCCAATGATTGCTCGGCCTCTTCGACCGAGATGAGTTGGATGCGCTGCAGCCAATCCACCGTTTCCGCTCTTGTCTTGCGGCCATCCAGATAGTCCCGCGCCGCATCGATACGCGCATAGCCGAGTTCTTCGCGCAAACTCAGATACCGGTAGTAGCGCTCGGCCTGACTCGGGTCGAGGCCGGCCAGCGGGAAGAGCGCCTCCACTTCGTAATCGATGCGCTGCTGCCCGGGAAAAGCCAGCTCGATTCCATAGTTGGCGCTGCCCTCGCTGAGCAACGCCGTCGGGCTGTACAACGGATAGACCGAAAATTCGATCCATCCCCTGCCCCGGTAGAGTTCCCGCTCCACCAGCGAGCCGAACGTGTGGTGTCCCGGGTATCCCTCATGGCAGCCCAGATCGATCGCCCGGTCGATGTGCCTGGGCAAATCCGTATTGATCTGGATCAGGCTGAAGGCATCGCCCTGGAACCAGTTGTAGCCGCTCCAGGGCTGGTCGGTGACGTACTCGAGCGTGAAGTCTTCGCCGGGCGGCAATTGGATGTATTCGGCAGTTCGTCGCCGGCACTCGGAGATGGCGGCATCGAAGACCTCGCTCATCCGGTTGGGCGGAATGACAAACTGCTCGCGGAAGGCTATCGCGCGCTCACCCAAATCCCCATCACCTGGAAGTATGGAATCGAGTTGTTCCAAAATCGATTCGTAGTGAGCGTCATCGTGGTCCGGCGCAACGACCCCGAACACGAGTCGTGTTTCCTCGTCGAACGGCAGGTCGGCGCCGGAGACGACGCCGATACGCGCGGAAAGTGAAATCAGCAGGTTCTCCAATGCCGTGGCTCGCAGCGTCGCGAGGCGGTCTTCCGATGGCTCCAGAGTGCGCAAGTCCCGCAGCAATTCGTCGGCGCCGGCGCGAATGTCGTCCAGCGTGGGGAATCGCCCGGGCGCCGCTTCGGCCACTTCCGGGGCACCGATATAGGCGTCGACGTATCCCGGATCGTGTTCATCCATGGCCAGAACCAGGTGCGCGTAATCCTCGGCTATGCGATCCAGGGTTGCTGCCGGGAAGGGTTCGCCTGCCGCCTGTTCGGCCGTGCTCGCCGCCTGCTCGGCCGTGCTCGCGACCTGCCCCGTGGCCGGCACGTCCGTCGCCGCGCCCGGCGGCTCTTCCGGGCCGCACCCGGTCAGCAGGAAGAGGATGCCCAGACCAAAAGGGATCGTCGACGAATTTCGTTCTCTTGCCATGTCCTTTCCCCCGCCAACCCGATTATCCGCGCTCGCCCGGTTACCCGCCTTCGATTCCCAGCAGCCGAGCCGCATTACCGCCGATGATGGCTTCCTTGTCGGCATCGGTAAGCGCTGCCGCACCACTGACGAAGCCCACCGGATCATACATGCCCATGTCGAAGGGATAGTCCGTGCCCAGGACGATATGGTCGCTGCCGTAGAGGCCCGCGAGGTATTCCAACTGGTGCTCGGTGAAGACCACCGTGTCGAAGTAGAGGCGCCTCAGATAGCTGCCGGGCGGCTCCTTGATGCAGCGCCGACAGTCTCCCCTCGCTGCGTGGGCGTGGTCGATGCGGCCCGAGTACGCCGGCAGGAAACCGCCGCCGTGGGCGACGCAGATCTTGAGCCCGGGGAAACTGTCCAGCACGCCGTCGAAGATCAGGTGGCTGACCGCCACGGTGGAATCCAGCGGGTTGCCGATGACGTTGATGAAGTAATGATCGCCCAACCGTGCGCCGTCGGAAAACCCGTTCGGATGGAGAAAAATCAGCGCGTCGAGTTCTTCGGCCCTTGCGAACACGGCCCGAAAGCGCTCGTGCGAAAGCTCTTCACCGTTCACGTTCGTGCAAAGCTCGATGCCCTTGAACCCAAGGTCGCCGATCACGCGCTCAAGCTCCGCAACGGCCATTTGGGGGTCCTGCATGGGCAATCCGCCCAGGCCGACAAACCGGTCCGGATGCGCAGCCGCGACCGCGGCGATTTCGTCGTTGATGAGCCGGGTAGCCGTGCGGCCCAGATCCGGCGGGAGTGCGTAGTAGTACTGCAGCGGAACAGGGGAAATCGCCTGTATGTCGATTCCCATGCTGTCCATGTCCGCCAGGCGCCGGTCCATGTCCACAAGCTGTTCGTGAATCGTCTCGGATTGCCGCGCATTGACCTCGCGCGTGGCTTCGTTTGAGAAACGGTGCAGCCCATCGGTCTCCATGTCGAAAACACCGGCGACCGCCTCGGCCGCTGCCGGTACGTACATATGGCAATGCAGGTCCACGCTGCGCGAACGAGACTTTGAACGCGCAGCCGCCCGTCCGGGTGCTGTCCCCGAAGCGGGTCCGGGGCTGCAGGAATAGAACATCGGGCGCCTCCGATTCGCGCCGGTACCGGGCCGCCGCTAGTTGGAACTCATGTGCTGATCGAAGAACGCGATTGCGTCCGTCACCGCCGCCTTCTGGAAGGCGTCCGGTTCGTAGGCGCCCTCGGCATTGCGTTGCACGAAGATGAAACCGTGGTGGTCATGGTCGTAGGAGCGCCACTGTACGGTCTTGCCGGCCTCTTCCATGAGTTCATAGGCAAGCCTGAACGTCGCCTGGTTGTGATCCCGGTCCCGGCCGGCGATGAAGATGGGCATGTCGATGGCCCGGATCCGCGCCATGGCCAGTTCCTTGTCGATCTGTCCGCGCATTGCCTCGACTGCGGCAGCCTGCATCTGTGCCGTGTTGCTCTCTCTGGTTTCGGGTTGCGGCGGCTCGGGCGGTGCGTTGGGATCCGGGGGCAGCGGCGCCAGGTAGTCCATGGCAGCGGGTTCGGCCGCGACGCCGGCCCGTAATCCATCGTATGCGGAAGCCACTTTCAGCAGCATTTCGCCACCGTGGCTCACGCCGAGCCAGCCGACTCGATCTGCATCCACATCAGGCAATTCCCGCACGTATTCCACGATCTCGATGGCATCCTCGTATTCCAGCGGTCCCCGGTTCCACCGGTCGCGGCCCTGAAACTCCCTTACCGTGAGTTGCGTAGTGAAGGGGGTATCGACCTCGGCCCGATACCGCATCCACACGACCGCATAACCGGCATCGAGAAACGCCTCCAGCGTGCCGCTGCCGTACTGGGTCCACTCGCGAATCCAGCGCAGCCCATAGCCGCCGTTCATGTGCGCGAAGACGACCGTCGGGAAGGGGCCCTCCCCGGCAGGTTTCCTGAACCCGATGGGCGCGTAGACACCGTCCAGCAGTTCCACGAACCGCATTTCCACGGGGATTTCCGAGCCCATGACCGGCTCGACAAGCACCGCCTCCTCCCCGGTGACTCGCTCGGGCACGAACAGCCACATGGGATCGATGCCGTGGTTTTCCTGTGCGGCGGCGCCCGCGGTGAATACTGCCGTGATGGCAATCCAGAATATGCAGCGCATTTGTCAGACCCTCGCCCATTGTCCAGTTGTCGGCTCTCCCGCAGGCGCGAACCGCACGGGGAGCGTGGATTTTACCAGCGATGAGCGCAGGCCCGACACCGCGGCGGAGAACTACTTGCGGCTGATCGAGGCGGACCCGGACCATGTTCGTCGCGCGCTTGTGGCATAACGGGTAGCATCGCATTCAATCCGCCGCACCGACGATGCGCCGGGCGGCGGCGAGCAACTCCGCGCCTGTACCGCAATCAATGATCGCGAAGCCCACCGCCGCCAAACGTTCGGGCTCCGAAACGCCCGCCAGCAGCGCCAACAGATGTTCGCCCGTGTCGGAACCGAACCGGCGAGCCGCCAAACTCCCCAACTGGCGCCGATGGAAATCAAGGCCCTCCTCACGACCCCGCTCCATCGCCCGCGCGGATATCTGCGCCTCCTTCCGGCGCTCTTGCTCCTTCCACCGCTCCACAGCCAACGACCCCATCGCTTCCACCTCTCCCGCTTCCGCCATCCGGTCCAACTCGCCGCGCAACGCCTCGTCACCGCCCCCGAACAGACCGAATTCCTTCGTCCACGACTCCCGCGCCCACAGGGTGAACGCCTTGCGCAACCCCTCATGCTCAGGGCCCGCCAGCACCGCGGCAACCCGGCCCATGATCGCCACCGACTCCTCGAACGTGGCCTGCTCCAGCGCCACCTGCAAGCCGACCAAGTTGTCCTCCGGCACATGGCCATGCTCCGCGCGCTGCATGTCCAGGAGCACGTACCGGTTCGCCGGCTGCAGCCGCGACAGCGCCGGAGCCGCCGGGGCGACCAACTCCACTACGTCCAGCGGCGCCGTCCAAGGCGAGGACCCATTGTAGACCACGAAGGGTATCACCGGAGGCAACGGCGCCATCGCCCGCGCGTCATCGCCGGACCGGCTCCCACTGCGCAGCAACCCCTCCCAGGCGAGCCCCGTGTAGGTCAAAACCCGCAAGGCCATTCGCCTGTCCACGCCGGACTGAAACTCCAACAGCACCAGCACGTGCACCCAGCCGCCGTCCGGCGTCGAACGGGCCCGCAGCCGCCACATCAGGTCGCCCTCGCGCCTCGCCAGTCCCCGTCCGACGTGAGACGCCAGCAGCGGTTCCAAGGTGTCGAAGTCGAAACCGGGCCACGCCCCGTCCGGCAGGAACCCGCGCAGCAGGTCCGCGACCACGCGCCGGTGCGAATACTGCAGTTTGTAGGCGGCGTCGTGCATGGGGTCCTTCCGGGAATTGGTCGAGGCACCTGCGGCACTTGGTCAAGTGCCTCGATTGTACGGACCGGGGATGCCAAAGCGGCGTGGCATTTCCTGGCGGAATCGCGAGATTGGTGGCACCCCAGGAAATGTTTTTGCTCGCAACTGCCTTGAAATGCGACGGGGAGGCAACGCGACCGGTTGTGGCAGGGCAAAGTCACTCCAGACGGGACACGCCCCCGATCTCCCGATATATTGCGAGCCAGGCGTATTGCCGCGCCCACTCGTAGATTCTGTCGGCCGGAATAGCGCCAGTCACGGCGCTGAGCGCCATGCCTGGCGTACCATAGAGAACGGCGCCTCCGAAGAGACGCCGTTCGTGTTATCCGGCTTGTGCCGGGAATCGGTTGAGAAGTACTACTCCCAACGGACGTTGAACTCGGCGCCCCAGGTCGCCGGACGTCCGTAACGATAGAAGTACACCCCCGAGCGGTTACCCGTGGCGCCGCCGCACCACTCGTTGTAGCGCGTGTCGGTGATGTTCTGCCCGAACACCGAAGCAGTCCAGTTGCCTTCCGCGGGAGCGTAAGTCGCCCGTGCACGAAACTTGGAATACGCCGGCGTGAAGCACAGCGAGCGCTCGTTCGTGGTGGTGTCGAGCCCGCCCGCGAAGTCGTAGTCGTCCTGCCAGTACATCCCCAGCATGGGGGTCAGGGTCCCGCCGTTACCCATCTGGAAAACGTGCTCGACGGTGGCATTGATCGTCCACTCAGGCGAGTAGTCGGCGATGCTCAGCAACGAGTTGTCGATCAAGGCGTCCGGGTTGTCCGGGTCGAACGATTCGTACTTGCCGTACGTGGCCTCCAGCCGGCCCACGTCGAGCGAGATGAACCCGCCGTCCCAGGGCGTGGCGCGCAACTCGAACTCGATGCCGACGATGTCAACCGTCGCCGCGTTGGTGACGATGTTCAGCGCCGGGTCGCCGCCGAAGCGTCCGTCGGAGTTGTCGATATTGACCTGTTCCTGCTTGTCCTGGTAGTCCATCCAGAACAGATCGCCCGCGATCCGGACCCGGCCGTCCGCCAGCGTGCCCTTGTAGCCGATCTCGTAGTTGGCTACATGCTCCGGATTGTAGGTGAGCAATGGAATGAGCGCGGGCACCAGCGTGGTGTTGAGTTCGTCGTTGAACGCGCCTGACAGGAAACCCTCGGAATAGAGCAGATAGAACATGCCTTCTTCCATGTTGCGGGTCAGGCTGACCATGGGCGTGGTTTCGCTGAAGTTGGCCGAGGTGTCGTTGTAGAAACCGCCCTCAAAGATGGAACCAAAGCTCAGGATATAGTCCGGCGTGCAGAATTCCGACCGGGGCGGGTCGCCGGGCTGACCGAAGCTGCAGGTCTCCGGGACCGTCTCAAGCTCGACCAGGTTGAAGAAACGGTCTTCGTCCGTCCACCTGGCGCCCACATCCAGCGTCCAGGCATCGGCCAGGGCAATGGTCGCATGCCCGAACAGCGCCTGGGAATCGGTCTGGACCACACCGCTCATGCCAGCCGGATAGGGACCGCCCGGAACGTGCCGGGGCGAAGACAACCAGTCGAACTGCGTGCCGCCGTCGGGCATGCACGTAATCGAAAAGCCCGAATCCGGATCGCTCAGCGCGGCGAAATTCTCCCGGGTCGTTCGCAGGCAGTCGCCGCCGCCGGTTTCACTGTCGTCATCGAACAAGTGCGCACCGATAACGAAGTCCACCCGGTCATTCGCCACCGCCGTGAACAACACCTCGAAATTCTGGGTGGTGCGGACTGTCCCGCGGCCCGGGAACGGCGGCGTACCGATGGCGTCCATGGGGGTCGACGAGTAATCGCGGTCCTGGAAGTAGTTGTAGTCGGTGACGTGATTGGAGGCGATGACCTTGATATTCAGGTTGTCCAGCCCTCCGATCTCGCCGGCAGAATCCCACTGGATCGTCGCGTTGACGTTCTCGTTGTCCAACTGGAGCATGCTCGCCTTTTCCGAGGACGTGACGAAATCGCCCATGGCATTGTCGGTGTTGCAGGCGTTCCAGAGATCAATGACCGCGCCGGGATACAGCCGCTCCACGTGCCCACCGAAGTTGACCCGGTACTGATTGTTCGGAGTGCCATCGTCGTTTGTACCCTCCTCGACGGGCACACCGTTTACCAACACGACATCGCCATTGGACGGCCTGCCGAACCGATGTGTACCGCCCCACTGACCGATCCCGTCGTCGTAGACCTGACCGTTATATGTCTGTCCCTCATGCACCACTACGCCGTTGACCTCGACCGTTTTGGCGATGTTGTTGACCTGGCTCCGCGATGGACGCGCCCGGCACTGACCCGGGGCGTTGTGGTCGTCCTGGTAGTTGCCGCGGAAGCCCAGGTCTACGGTCCAGTTGTCATCCGGCGTGAATCGCAGCGCAGCCGAGAACGCATTGATGTCGGTCGCGCCCCAATCGGAATTCAGGGTCCGGTTGTAGTAGAAGCCGTCCGAGGACTCGTTGGCGTAACTGAATCGCGCGGCCACCGAATCGCTCAGCGGAAGGTTGATCATGCCGCGGACATCCAGTTGTCCGAAACTGGCGGCGCGCGCCAGGGCGCTGGCCTCGAATTCCGGTCCGGGCTTGGCGCTGACGATGTTGATCGCACCGCCCGTGGTGTTCTTGCCGAACAGCGTGCCCTGTGGGCCGCGCAGCACTTCGATGCGCTCGATGTCCACGGTATTGAGCATGTTGCCTACGGTGTTGGGCAGATAATGCCCGTCGATATACGTTCCCGCGCCCACCGGCTGCAGGTGACCCGGTGAGTCGTTCCCGATGCCGCGGATGTAGATCGCGGTGACGCCGCGCCGGCCGGTATTGGTGAAGTTCACGTTGGGCACATGATCCGTAATGTCCATGATGTCGTAGATGCCCTGGGCCTGCATGGCGTCCGCCGTAATGGCGCTGACCGAAAGCGGCAGATCCTGCAGGCTTTCCTCGCGCCGTCTGGCGGTGACCACGACTTCCTCCAGCATGGCCTGAGCGGACGCAGACTGCTGGGCATTGGCCGGCCCGGCCAACGAAAAGAGTGTTCCAACCGCAACGGCCGCAACACCCGTAACGCCTACACGTACTTTCATTTGAACTCCCTCGTTATTGATTATGAGTATTGATATCGAATCGTCTTCTGGTTGTAGTTCTCAAGCAACATTGTGCGACGGAAACGACACTGTGGTTTTACTGCAAACGATTGCAATTGTCAATTCGCCAACTGATCGTGATCGCGAAATCAAAGTCAAGGAAGAGTCATCCAAGCCGGCCGAAGCGACTCGCTAACTTGTATTGCAAATATTGCTGTTCGGCTTACTCGCTCGGCACTATCGGCAACAGCAAGCAGGAGGCCCTTTCGCCGCCGGTGTAGATCGTATTGTCCTTGAGATTGTAGGCAGCGAAATAGTGCTGCCCGTCATGGGCGTTCACATCCAGCCGGATGCGATCTCCCGCACCGAAGACCATGCTCGTGGCCCAGATCTCGACTTCGATGGGCACGACGTCGCCGGGAGCAAGTATCTGCTCCTCGTCGTGCGCGTGATACGGGCGGTAAGGCGTGGAGCGTTCAGGATCGAGCTTTCGATGCGAAACTCGCAGTACCCCCCGCGTTGCAGTATCCACGTTGCCATCCGGACTCATACGGCGCAGGTAGGCAAAAACGTCCATGTCGTCGGTCTCGGAAGAAACCCACATCACCAGGTTGATGTGGCCCGTTACCTCAACCGGCTCCGTCAGCGGCTCGGTGATGAAGGTGGCAGTGGGCAGACCCGCAAGACCGCGTCGATAGGCCTCTGGCCCCGCCGCGTACGTGAGCGACCCCTCGCGCTCCGGTGGTGTCAGGCTCAGCCGCATGTCGTGGACAGCGTCATCCACGGCCCCGGCAGGATCATCCGTCAGGTAGTAACGCACATATTCCGTGCGAGCCAGTGGCCATTCGTTCTCGAACCGCCACTCGCACTCGGTGACGCTGGTGCGGATACACAGCTTGATGGGCGGTTCGTCCATGATGCCGGTGTCGATATCCTTGAGCCAATAGTCATACCAGCGCAGCAGGTCGTCCTTGCCCTCGTCCGAATAGAATGCGTCGGTGTGGCCGCCGATGTGCAGCTGCAGCTTCTTGTGCTCGGATTCGCAATGTACGAAGGCCTCGATGTTGCCCCTCAGGTGGTGATTCCAGCCGCCCCAGTTCCCCGAGCTGTAGAGCGGAACCGTGATTCGGTCGAATTGCGCCCGGGCCTTGACTCGGTCCCACCAGTCGCTGTCCATGTGGTGGGTCAAGAAGTTGTAAAGCAGATCCTCCGACAACGCCGCCGGATTGTCGGCCCTCGTGTTCTCGAGAAGTTGCTTTCCGCGAACGTCCAGCCACCAACTGCCGTAGAAGCCCTGGTTGAAGACGCCGCCGTGGAAAACCGAATCCCTGTATGTGTCGGACCACCCCTCCCAGGGCATGATGGCCGTGAGCGAAGGCGGCTGAAGACTGGCCACATTCCACTGCGTGATGGCGTAGTAGGAAACGCCGATCAGACCGGTCTTGCCGGTGCTCCAGGGCTGCTCGGCGCTCCACTCGATGGCGTCGTAATAGTCCCTGGCCTCCTGCATCGACAGCAGGTCGGATTGACCGGGCGAGGTTCCGGTGCCGCGGCTGTCGACGAACACCAGGACGTAGCCGCGGGGTGCCCACCAATCCGGCTCGGGACGCTCTACATGGGTAAAGGGCGCCTCGTGAGGAAGGACCCTGTCCAGCGCCTTCTGGTATGGGCTGAGGCTCATCAGAACGGGAAACCGTTCACCCTCAGCCGCATCCGGTCTGTAAACGTCGGCACGCAACACCGTTCCGTCGCGCACCCCGATGGGTACGTCCTTGTCGAATACCACGCCGTACCGCGGTTGCGAAACATTCCGGGACACGACACCTCCCGAGTGCAGGACCAGCAACGATACTGCGCCCAACATTAAGAAACCAAACCAAAAACGGCACCCCCGAAGAGGTGCCGTCGTTGGTGGCGCTTCCGTCTCCGATTCAGGCGGTGACGAACCGAATCACGGAATCATGCCCGGATCTCAACCGCCGCCGAAACGCATGGTGAACTCCGCACCCCACCACGCGGGCGCCTGATGCAGCGTCTTGTAAGTGCCGCCCCGGTTGTTTCCGCAACGCAACAGGATCCTTTCGTCCGTAATGTTGTAGCCGTAGAACGCCGCCTGCCAGCTTCCGTCCGACGGCTCGTACGTTACTCGAGTTCGCCACTTGGCATAGCTGTCCTGGTGGCAGTGCGGGGACCTTTCACCCACATCCAGCCCGGAAAGCCACTCGAAGTCGGCTTGCGTGTAGACACCGAGTTGCGGCGTCAGCAGCGCCCCGTTCCCCATCTCGAACGCATGTTCGACAGTACCCGTCACGGTCCAGTCAGGCGTCCGGTTGGCGATGGATGAATCGGAAACGTCGATCAGGGGGCCGCCGATATTGTCCAGATCGGGCACCAGGAAGGTGCTGTACTCGGAATTGAGCACGCCGACATCGAGCGAGACGAACCCGCTGGTCCAGGGGCTGGAACGCAACTCGAGTTCGAACCCCGAGATGCCGACATCGGCAGCGTTCTGGGTATATTCCAGTGCCGGGTCCGGCCCGAACCGGCCGTCGCTGTTGTCGACCTCGATCGCTTCCTGCTTGTCAACGTAATCCATGAAGAAAATGTCCGCCGCCATTCGCAAGCGCCCGTCCAGCAATGTGCCCTTGAAACCGAGTTCATAATTGGTGACGAACTCGGGACCGTAGGGAATGATGTCGATGACGTTCTGGCGCTGCTCCGCACTGAAACCCGGATTGTTCGGGTTGAGTTCGTCGTTGAACGCACCGGTGAGATAACCCTGGGACATCGTGGCGTACAGAATTCCGCTCTCCAGTACATCGTTGGGAGCAAGGTGCCGGGTCAGGCTGAGCGTCGGCGTGATCTCGCTGAAGCTGGCGTCGACATTGGCGTGAATTCCGCCTTCCACGATCGTGGCCCGGTTCATCACGTAGTCCGCATTGCAGAACGTCAGCGGGGAGGGATCGCCGGGGTTGTTGTGCGTGCAGGTCCCCCGCTGCGTCGGGTACTCGATATGCGCCTGACCGCGATCGTCCTGCATCCAGCGCGCGCCCACGGCGAGGTTCCATTGTTCCGTAAGGGCGTAGTCCAGGTGCGCGTAGACGGCGGTCGAGAGACCGGTGGTCCGACCCGCGTTGGTCGCCGAGCGCCGGTCTCCCACGCTGTCCGGCAGCCGGTGAAAGAAGGTTCCGCCTTCCGGTTCGCAGATGACGTTGTCGTCGTGCATGCCGTTGATGGTGCCTTCGGGAACCCCCGTGGCGGGGTTGATGGGGCCGCCGTCCGGATCCCATGCCGCGATCCAGTCGCGCAGGCACGCGCCGGTGCCGGCCTGGGCCAGGTCGTCGAACCAGTAGAGGCCGGTGGTGAGGTTTGCCCGGTCGTTGAGTTGGCCGTTGAAGATCAGCTCGAACTCATCCGTCCAGCGGGCAATTCCGCGGCTGCCCTGTGGATTGTTTCCGATGTGGTCGATGATGCCGGGGCCAAAGTCCCGATCCTGGTAGTAGTTGTACGAGGTGTATCGCCAGGCGCCCTTGATCTGCAGCGTGGCATCCTCGAACGCACCCAATTCACCCGGCGCCCAGGTGGCGTCCAGCGTGAACATGTCGTTGTCGATGTGGGAGTAAGTGAGCGCGTCCTGGTAGGTCTGATAGACATCGCCCGAATTGGCGTCCTCCCAGCAGGAATTCGCCAGAGTCGCGGCCGCTCCGGGATAAAGCGCGTCGACCCGCATGTTCGACCCGCCGACCAGGGATCCACCAGCCGAAGGCGGACGCAGCGAACTGTCATCGTTTGCGCTCCCCCAGCGATCAACCCCGTATTCGGTGAACGGTCCCGGTCCCATATAGACCACGTCATCGGCCGTACCCAGCACCAGGTCCGGGCCGGTGAATGTCCCCGGATTGCTCGGCGTACCGCCATCGGCAGCACCGATCAGCAGATTGTAGGTGCGCGGGTTCGGCCGCGGACGGCACTGCCCGCCCTGGTTATCGTCGCGATCCCTGGCCATTGCAACGCGTGCATCGATGGTCCAGCTCTCACTCAACTCCCAGCGCAGTGCCAGCCCCACGCTTTCCTGGTCGGTGCCGCCGGCGGGCTGGTTGAAAAAGCGGTTGTAGTAGTAGCCGTCGTTGGCTTCGGAAGCGTAATTGGCGCGGAAGAACACGCTGTCCGTGATCGGCGCGTTGACCATGGCCCGCACGTCCTGCTGCCCGAAGTCGCCGGCTCTCACCGTGACGTAGGAGTCGAATTCCGGTCCCGGCTTGGCGCTCACCCAGCTCACCGCGCCGCCCGTGGTGTTCTTGCCGAACAGCGTGCCCTGCGGGCCGCGCAGGATTTCCACCCGCTCGACGTCCAGGGTACTCAGGAATGCCCCCAGGCTACCCGACATGTAGTGGCCGTCCACGTACATGCCCACGCCGAAGACTTGAGCAGGATTGGAAAACCCGCCCCCGATGCCGCGGATGTACATTCGCGTATCGTTCTTGCGCTGATCCTCCGTCAGCACCACGTTGGGCACGAAGTCACTGATCTGCTCCATGTTGTAGATGCCCTGGGCCTGCATGGCCTCCGCGGAAATAGCCTGAATGGAAAGCGGCAGTTCCTCCAGGTTTTCCTCCCGGCGACGTGCCGTGACGACCACTTCCTCAAGAAAGGCCGCGGCCGACGCGGACTGCTGGGCTTTGGCCGTTTCTGCGGTCGAAAAAAGAATTGCGGCAGACAGCGCCGCTACGCCAGAAGCGCATAGTCGTAGTTTCATGTGATTTTCCTCGGATTCGTCGGAATAAAGCACGGGGACTGCGTACCGATTATTGAGCGTTGCCTTTGCGCAACATTGGTATTTGGATCGCACACTCGTTTTCTACTGGAAGCATACGAGAATGTCAATTCTTGTTGACCTTGAGATCGGCGTGCGTAAGGTACATGCCTTGCCCGAACGCTCCCGCGAGGACAATACATGAAGAAAAGCTGGACGCACCTGGATACCGACGTACTGGTGATCGGCGGCGGCGTCGCCGGCTGCATGGCGGCCATTCCCGCATTGGAAGCCGGCCTGGACGTGGTGGTCTGCGAAAAGGGCAAGGTGCTCGACCACTGCGGCAGCGTCGGTTGCGGGGTCGACCATTACCTCACCGTCATGGACTCGGGTCCGGAGTGGGACACGCCGGAATTTCTCATCAAGCATGTACCCGAACTGACCGACGGCATTGTCGACATGGAGGTGACCAGCCGGGTGATCCACGAAATGCCCCGGGTCTTGCGCAGGATCGAGAGCTTCGGCGTGAATTTCAAGGATCCGCGCTACAACGACTACTACCGGCTGCGCTCATTCGGCCTGCCCGGCACCTATCACATCAACTTCGACGGCACCGAATTCAAGAAGCATATCGGACAGCAGGTCCGCAAACTCAAGGGCACGGTACTGACGCGCACCATGGCGGTAGAGTTGCTGGTGGCCGATGGCCGCGTCTACGGCGCCCTGGCGTTCAACTTCCGCAACGGCAAGTGGTTCGCAATCCGTGCCCGCGCCGTGGTCCTGGCCGCCGGAGAGGTCAATCGCATCTCCCTGAACGCATCGGGCATGCCGTTCGACAGTTGGCACTGTCCCTACAACACCGGTGACGCTCAGGCCATGGGATACCGAGCGGGCGCGGTGCTGGCGAACATGGAGTTCGTGGAGACCACACTTACGCCCAAGGGATTCTCCGCCCAGGGGCTCAATGCCCTGGTCAGCGAAGGCGCGCATTTCGTCAACAAGCGCGGCGAGCGCTTCATGTTCAAGTACGACGCCAAGGGCGAAAACGCCCGGCGTGCCGTGATTGCCGACGCGGTCATCAATGAGTATCTGCTGGGAAACGGCCCGGTCTACGCCGATTGCCGGCACTTGCCGGACGACATCCTCGACCACATGGAGGCCACGTTGCAGGTGGACCGCTACACCATGCCCGCCTTCTACCAGCAGAAGGGGCTGAATTTTCGCGAGGAACCGGTGGAAGTCTCCATTTCCGAACTGAGCATCCGCCGCAGCGGCGTGTATTTCCGCGGCAGCGGCCTGGCGGTCGATACCCGTGGCCAGACATCGATCATCGGGCTCTTCGCGGCCGGGGACTGCGCATCCGTGAGCGGCGGTATTGCCGGAGCGTCCGTCGTTGGTCATATCGCCGGAGAAGGCGTGGCGGGGTTCCTGAAGAACGCACCGACCACGCGTCCCGACATCGACATGCCGGGTGCCGAAGACATCCGCGCCCGGTCCATGGCGCACATGCAGGTCAATGAGGCGATGCGCCTCACCTGGAAGGCATTCGAGCACGAGGTGCGCCGGACGGTCACGGACCACGTGGGCGTACGCCGTAACGACAAGGGGCTGCAATTGGCGCTGCAAAACCTGCGCACCCTGGGGGGGCAGGAAAGCCAACTCAAGGCGGACGACCTGCACGAACTCATGCGCGTGCACGAGAGCACCAGCATCCGCCTCAATGCCGAATTAATGACCGTGTCGGCGCTGGCCCGCAAGGAAACGCGCACGGGCTCGTCTCACCGCCGGCTGGACTACCCGGATTCCGACGACGTGAACTGGCGCAAATTCGTCCTCGTCGAGAAAGGTGGAGACGAGCCACGCGTCGATACGCTGTCAGCGGACGAACCGCTGGCCGCGGCCTTCGCCCGCAACGGCGGGGCTGACAGTTCCCTCAAGGGCGGAGCGGGCAGTTCTCGCAACGGCGGAGCGGGCAAGTCCCGAAACGGCGAAGCGGGCGACTCCCGCAACGGCGGAGCAGACGACTCCCGGAACCGCAATTCTGACACCGAGGTGGCCCATGCCGGCTGAACACAAGTCAAAGGAACCGGCGCTGTCAGCCGGAGAAACCCCGCACAACCCCATCCACATCGACGCGGACACCTGCGTGAAATGCGACCTGTGCGACTGGATCTGTCCGGGCGACCTGATCTACAAGAAGCCCGACGATCGCGAGACGTTGCCCGAAGTCCGCTACCCGGACGAGTGCTGGTACTGTGGTCTCTGCCAGTCCATCTGTCCCGTGGATGCGATCACGATCTACTTTCCGAAGCAGATGATCCACTGCCGGACCGATGTGACGACCCTCCTGGGCCGAGTCGTCGAGTAGCGCGCCGCCGCCCTACCCGGTCATGTTCGAGGCAATCGTCGCCGGACTCGCCGCGCTGGCCACGCCGCAGGCCGTGCTCTTCATGCTGATCGGCGTCAGCTACGGGCTTGTGATCGGCATCCTGCCGGGACTTGGCGGAATCGTTGCCCTGGCGCTGCTGCTGCCCTTTACCTATGGACACGAGTTGGCGGCGACGCTCGCTCTGCTGCTGGGCGCCCATATCGCGACGATCTGGGGAGGTTCGGTCACCAGCATCCTGTTCAAGGTGCCCGGCGCCGCCAAAAGCCTGGCCCTGGTCTTTGACGGCCACCCCATGACCCGGCAGGGACACGCCGCCCGCGCCCTGGGCGCATCGGCCATGGCGGCGCTGCTCGGCGGACTCATGGGCGCGGTATTCCTGGCCTTCACCATCCCCATCGTTCGCCCGGTGATGCTGGCGCTGGGTCCCAGCGAGTACCTGATGATGGCGCTGTGGGGGCTGACCATCATCGCCACCTTCAGCGAGGGATCCCTGCTCAAGGGCCTCGTCGCCACCTGCCTCGGCATCATGGTGGCCTTCGTCGGCATGGACCCGGTGAGCGGGACGCCCCGGTTCTGGTTCGGAAACGTCTACCTGCTCGACGGAATTTCCTTCCCGGTGGCCATGATCGGGCTGTTCGCCGTGGCCGAAATGATGACCCTCTACGTCAAGGGCGGGGCCATGGTGGACCGCGTCAGCGGCGAACAACGCAGCACCGTGTTGGACGGCGTCAAGGACACTTTCAGGCACTGGGGCCTGGTGCTCCGATCCAGCCTGCTGGGCCTGTGGGTCGGCGTGCTGCCGGGCGTCGGCGCCAGCGTCGGCGGAATCGCAGCCTACGCACAGGCCGCGCAAACCTCCCGCACTCCGGAAAGATTCGGCAAGGGCGCCGTGGAGGGCGTCATCGCCCCGGACGCGACCCTGGGCGCCAACGAAGGCGGCGGCCTGATGCCCACCCTGGCCTTCGGGATCCCGGGCGGCGAGAGCATGGCCATCCTGCTGGTCGCCTTTCTGGCCATGGGGATCGTCCCCGGACCGCGCATGCTCACAAGCGAACTGGATCTGGTGTTCAGCATGGTATGGATCGTGGTGATCGCCAACCTGTTGACGGCGCTGATCGGACTGGCCATTTCATCGCGCCTGGCACGCCTTCCCGCGCTGAATCCCAACGTGATGATCCCCCTGGTGCTGTCGGTTTGCCTGCTCGGCGCGTTCGCCACGAGGGGGCTGATCGAGGACGTCGTCGTCGCCGCGGCGTTCGGCGTCATCGGCTACCTGATGAACAAGTACCGCTACTCCAGGGCCAACTTCGTGATCGGCATGGTGCTGGCGGAGATGATCGAGCGGAATCTGCACATCTCGCTGGGCCTGTACGGCGAATTCTTCCTGTTCACCCGTCCGATAACGGCCGCCATGCTGGCGTTCATCGTCGTGACGACAGTCCTGCCCTTCGTGCGCCGGTATCGCCGTAGCAGGGCCGCAGCCGCGGGAGACGGCACGTGAGCCGCAGAACCCAGGAAAACGTGATCGCGGGCCTGCTCGTGGCGTTATTTGCCGTGTATCTGCTCATGACGCTGAACCTCGGCCCGAACGCCCGGCTCGTTCCCGTACCGATCGCCCTGCTGGGGCTCGGTTTTCTGCTGGTCCAGATCGTGAACCAGAACCGGAGCGACGGCAGGGAATTTCAGCTCGACCTGCTTGCGTCACTGACGGCCGGCGTCGCTTCAAACGACCGGGACGGGGACGGGGACGGGGACGGGGAAGTATCGGGCGATTCGAACCCCGGCGACACGCCCGCGGCTTTTTCCCGTGAATTGCAGGCCGCCGGCTTTCTGGCCGCGTTCATCGGCCTGATTCTTCTTCTGGGGCCCATTGCCGCCGTGTTCCTGTTCACGTCGGGTTACTTCATCGTGACGCGCCATTTCGCGCCACTGAAGGCCGTCACCGTCGCCGGCCTGTGTACGCTGGCGCTATACCTGCTGTTCGCGGTCGGACTGCGGTTGCAGATGTATCACGGCGTGCTCGCACCGTTTTTCGAACCCGGTTGACCCGAAGCTATAATCGGCGCATGCGTTTCCCCCTGCTTGCCCTTGCGGTGACTCTCGCGGTCACCGCCGTCGCCGGCGGCGACACCGCCCACGCGGCCGGCGTGCGCGGCGAGATCGTCACCCTGCTGAGCCCCAACAGCGCCGGCGGCATGATGACCCGCTATGCCCGCATGATCGCGCCCTACATCGCCAGCCACGCCGGGGCCCGGGACGTGCGCGTGCGCATCATGACCGGAGGCGGGGGAATCCGGGGGGCCAATGCGCTGTGGTACGCCGAACCGGACGGCAGCACCATCGCCTTCACCAGCGTCACCACGCTGATCCTGTCCCAGCTTGCCGGCAGCGAAGCCGTCAGGTTCGACGCCACCCGCTTCGTCTACCTCGGCCGTGCCGCCACGGAACCGCGCGTGCTCACCGTCGGTGCGGGCTCCGGCATCTTGAGCGTGGACGATGCGCGGGCGCTTGGCCGACCGTTCGTGTTTCCGTCCCAGGGGACGGACGAGGATTTCTATTCCATGGCCGTGCTGGCGGACGTGCTGGACATCCCCTTGAAGGTCATCAGCGGGTACGACGGCAATGCCGACACGGCGCTTGCCGTGATCAGGGGCGACGGCGACGGTCACATTACCGGCTGGTCGGCATCCCGGGCCGTGATCGAAGCCGGCGACGAAGTGCCGATTCTTACCCTTGGCCAGGAACGCTTCCCGGCCTGGCCCGCTGTCCCGACGGCTCTGGAAGTGGTGGACGGCGCCTCCAGAGACGCCGTGCAGGCGATCGTCAACATGCTGGACATGCGCCGCGGGTTTTTCGGCCCTCCGGGTCTGGATCCAGAGGCAACGGCGGAACTGCGCGCGGCGATCGGCGCGGCCCTTGAGGACCCGCAACTCGTGGCCGAGTCTGTCGCGCAGGGGCTACCGCTGCAACCCTCTCCCGGCGAGGCGGAACAGATCAAGATCGAGCAGATCACCGAAGCCAGTCAGCACCTGGCGCCGATGCTGCGCGCGGCGCTGGAATCCATTCGTTAGGGCTGCGTCGACCCGATCATTGCGCATCCGGTTGATGCGGCGTTAGCAGGATTCGCGGCGGACCTGCCCCGCCGGCGCGTCGGCGGGTTCCATCCGCAAGAGCGGTGTACCGGATCGTTCGAATTCGTCGAAAATTCTCACGAGCCTGCCGACGAAATGAGCGTCGCCGAATCGCGCGGCCGCGTCGGTGCAATTGCCGTCGAACTCGATTCGCGCCGCCTCGCTGTCCATGATCAGGAAGTGGTACGGGAACTCCGTCCACTCGCCGGGGTCGCCGCGCGATACGCATACCGTTCCCCTGATTCCCCCGGCTTCCGCAATGGCCGCCAACAGCGGATGCGAGTCGATGGGCAGCCCGGGGTCCACATCCGGTTCGCCCAGGATGACGATCGAAAGGCGGGAATCTTCCCTGCGCAGGAATTCGATCGCGGACCTGACGATTTCAGGATCGGCGTACGCGCGCCGGGATCCGACCGATCGCGAGAGTCGGCCCGTATAGATCCTGACGTTCCTGCGGGCGCACGAAAAGAACTTGTTCAGGAGGTAGACGGTATGGGCTGGCTCGCAGTTCCTGATTTTTCTGTTTGCCTTGTACCTGAGGGCGTCGTCGATGAGCCTGTAGTACGCCCGGTCCGCTTCTGTCGCGGATTCTTTCGGCACTGGGCCGAGGCCTGCCGCATACCTACCCAGCGCCATTGCGGCTTCAGTGCGCATCGAGTTCAGAAGGAAGAGCAACAACATGACTTCACGCGCCCTCATCGTGGATGAAATGCCCCGCAAAGGAGGCTGCCGGGACGAAGAATCGCCTGCGCCGCCCCCGCGGTCCAGCGCCAAACCTGCCCGAAACGGCCAGATTCCGGTCCGGACCGCCGCCGCCGGCCGGGAGGGCGCTACGACCGGGCAGGGCCGTCCCTGAAAGCGCGGTCGGCCTTTGCGGCGAAGAAGAAGTCGCTCTCGGTGAGGCCCTGGATCTTGTGGGTCCAGATTTCCACCACGCAGCGGGCCCAGGCGATGTGCAGGTCCGGGTGGTGATTCTCGTCCTCGGCGATTTCCGTCACGCGGTTGGCGAAATCCATCGCCTCGACAAAGTTGCCGAAGCCGTACTGGCGCTCCAGATGGCCCGCATCGTTCAATGCCCAGCCCTTGTCCAGTCCGGCTAGCATTTCCCTGGCGCGATCGAGTTCCATCGGCGGCACGCCGCCCCGGCAGGGAATGCACTTTCTGTCGGCAAGTTCCATCGCGAGTCCACAAGCCAAATCGAGTTTCCGCCGGCGCCGCTGCACAACCACGCCTCCGAGCGCCTCATAATGCCGGAACGGTGGTCGCAGCACCAGACCACGGAGACCACGGAGACCACGGAGACCGAATTGAGCCAGGCGGACAGGGACAAGTGGAACGCCCGTTATGCCGGCGGCGCCTACGGGACGCTGACGCGCCCGAGTGCGCTGCTGGCGCGGTGGCTCGGCCACCTCGGTGTGCCCGGCCCGGCGCCCCGGGCCGTCGACATCGCCGGCGGGCGAGGTCGAAACGCGCTCTTCCTGGCCCGGCGGGGTTGGCGGGTGGACGCCGTCGACATTTCCCGGGTTGCTCTTGAGCACCTGCGGGCTGCAGCGTATGCGGAGGGTCTGCCCGTGCGGTGCGCGGAGCGGGACCTGGAACCGACTTCGAGCGGGCTGGACGCGTTCGAGGGTCCGCGATACGACCTGGCCCTGATGATCCGCTACACCGACACACCGCTGGTCGAAGCGCTGCCCCGCATCCTTGCCCCCGGCGGCCACCTCATCGCCGAAATGCACCTGCAAACCGACGCGGCGGTCGCCGGCCCGCGCAGCCCCCGCTTTCGCGTCGCGGCCGGCGAACTTCGGAAAGCCGGAACCGCTCTCGAACTGCTCTACTACCACGAAGGTCTCGTGACCGATCCGGACGGACGGACCGTGGCCCTTGCGCAACTGGTGGGCCGGCAGCCCCGCACACCCGCCGGATAGGACCGCGGTTCCGGCGCGGCGGCGAGTCCTGGACCAATCGAAGCCGCCCACAGCCCACGGGCCGCCGCGGCGCCGCCAAGACGCTGCAAGGTGCTGCCAAGGTGCTTGCCAACGCGAACGACTTACGGGATGTAGCGCCGTTGCCAGCGAGATCCGAGCCCGGTCAGGACTTCGTAACCGATGGTGCCGGCCGCGCGGGCAAGATCGTCGAGAGGCACGTTCCGGCCAAGCAATTCAACCGGATCGCCGGGCTGCGACGCTCCCGGTGCGAGCCCGCTCATGTCAAGCGTGATGAGGTCCATGGAAACCCGGCCCACGACCGGGACCTCGGTTCCGGCGACGAAGGCGCCGCCGCGGTTGCCGAGCGCGCGCGGATAGCCGTCCGCATAGCCGACGCCCACAGTTGCGAGCCGGGCGCCCGGCCGCACGGACCGGGTCGCGCCGTAACCGACCGTTTGCTGCCGCTCGACGGTCCTCGTTTGCAGCACGATGCCCTCCAGCGTGACCACCGATTCCATGGGGCTGTCGGCATTCGCAAACGGGCTGCCGCCGTACAGCGCGATGCCGGGACGCACGAGGTCGCCGTGGAATTCGGGACCGAGCAATATCCCCGCCGATCCGCCGATCGACGTTTCAACCTCGGGCAATGACTCGAGCAAATCGGCAAAGTCCCGGACTTGCCGGGCGTTCATGGGATGAGACGGCACGTCCGCGCAGGCCAGGTGCGTGAGCGCGTACCGCAGTTCCACCCCTTCCAGCAAGCGGCTCCGGCCGACTTCGCGCACCTCCGCGTCCGTCAGCCCGAGCCGCGACATGCCCGTATCCAGGTGGAGCGCCGCGGGCTGGCCCGGGCCTGCCGTTCGCCAGCGCCGGATTTGCTCGATGGAGTTCAGAACGGGGATCAGGTTCGCGTTGACGAGGCCGGCGGCGCTGCCCTCCCGCACGCCCTCGAATACGAATATTCGCGCCCCTGGCAGCAGGCCGCGCAACTCGATTCCCTCCCCCGCCGTGGCCACGAAGAAATGGCGGCATCCTTCGTCCCACAAGCGCCTCGCCACCGGCCCGACGCCCAGGCCGTAGGCATTGGCCTTGACCACGGCGCCACAGGCAGCCCGGGACGCCGCTTCGCGCAGGGCGCGGTAGTTTCTCGCCAACGCGTCCAGATCGACTGTCAGGACGCCCGGCGACAACGATTCGGTTTCGGCCGCCACGAAATTCAGGCTACCATACGCGCACCACTACCCCACCCAAGCCAAGCCGGCCCGACCCAACTCCGGAATGGTCCCTGCGGAACCCGCGAACCATGTCAGAACGATTCAGCGCACTGCGCATACACCGAACAGACGGCGCCGTAAGGAGCGAATTGGAGGAACTCTCCGTTGACGATCTCTCCCCGGGAAACACACTGATTCGCGTCCAGTACAGCAGCATCAACTACAAGGACGCCCTGGCCGCCACCGGCGCCGCGCCCATCGTGCGGCGGTTTCCGCTGGTGGGCGGCATCGACCTGGCCGGCGAGGTGGTTGAATGCGCCGACGGGCAATGCCGCCCGGGCGACAAGGTCGCCGTGCTTGGCGGCGGCCTCGGAGAAACGCGGGATGGCGGCTATGCCCGATTTGCCCGAGTCGAGAGCGGCCGCGTGGTGCGCCTGCCCGATGGAGTCGACACCCGGCGCGCGATGGAGATCGGCACGGCGGGCTTCACCGCGGCGCTCGCCGTGCACCGCCTGGAACGCAACGGCCAACGGCCCGAACTCGGTCCCATGGCCGTGACCGGCGCCACCGGCGGCGTCGGCGCCATCGCCATCGACCTGCTGGCGGGACGCGGCTACGAAGTGACCGCGGTGACCGGCAAACCCGACGGGCAGACGGCGTTTCTGCAACGCCTGGGGGCGGGCGAAATCCTCGACCGCCGGAATATCGAGCCGGTGGTCAAGCCCCTTGGGCGCGGCATGTGGGGGGGCGCCGTGGACAATCTCGGGGGTGAAATCCTCGGTTGGCTGACCCGCACGGTCCGCCCCTGGGGAAATATCGCCAGCATCGGCCTGGCGTCCGGCGCCGGGCTCTCCACCACTGTCATGCCGTTTATCCTGCGCAATGTCAGCCTGATCGGGGTCAACATGGAGGTGGAGCCGCAATTGCGCAGCCGCATCTGGGAGCGGCTGGCCACCGACCTGCGCCCGCGACGCCTGGACATCATCGCAACCCGTGAAGTGACCTTGGCCGAACTGCCCTCCTGTTTCGATGGATTCATGGCGGGCGCGATCACCGGCCGCACGGTGGTCAGGATCGATTGATCCCCGCGGGGATGCGCCCCTTGCGCGGTTGCGACCTCGGGTTCCGGTGGATGGTCACCGGCGATTTCCGGCGTGCCGTGCGCGGTTGCGTCCCGTGTGCGGCTGCGGGATGATTGGGGCAAGTTCGGCGACCGGTTCCACAGGGGGACGTAATGAGGCATGACACGCAAACCGCGCGTGGCGGGGAGGCGGCCCGGCTTCTGACGAAGGAAGACCTGGAGCGGGGCTTTCCCGGCGCCGCGGTACGCCGCATGACGCGCCCGGAATTCGAGGCATACGAGCGCCGCATCGAGTATTGGGACGGAGACAGCGAGTTGGTCGTCGAAGTCCGGGAGCCCAACTCCGGCGCCCACGAGACGCCGGTCGAGAGTCTTTCGGCGCTGGCGGCGTTGATTGCCGCGTTGCGAGGCGCGCCCATCCGCACCTTTGGCCATGTGACCCTGACGGTCCGCGACGCCTCCAACGCCGTGCGGCGGGCACTGGAGGCCGACCAGACCGTGTATCTGCACCCGCGCACGGCGCATATGCCGGTGTCCGGTTTTTTCAATGTCGGCGAGCATGACTTTCCGGACGTGCTCCTGGAGGTGGACCACACCACCGACGCCCGCCGGAGGAAACTCGGCCTGTACGAAGCGTGGGGCTTCCCGGAGATCTGGATCGACGTTCCGGACATTCGCTCGCCGAGCCGGCCGCACAGCCGCCTGCCGGGGCTTTCCATCCACGTTCTTCGGGACGGCGCGTATCAACAGGTTTCGACCGGCCGCGCCTTCCCGGGCTGGAACGCGGCCGCGATCCACCGGGCGCTGAACGAACCGGAGCGCTCGCCCGAAACGGTCGCCGACCTGACGCGGGTCGCCGCCACGCTTGGCGGGCGGGAAGGGACGGGACCGGACGACGATCTGTTGTTGGGCGCGCAGAGACGTCGGGGTTTCGAAGCCGGCGAGCGGGAGGGCCGTGCCGAAGGGCGCGCCGACGGACGTGCCGAAGAACGCGCTCAGATCATCGGGACGGTGCTGGCGGAACGGGGAATCGAATCATCGCCGGCGCTGGAGACGGAACTGGCGCGACACGCCGGACTGGACCGGACGACCGTCATTCGCGCGGCCCTGGACTGCCGTGACGTCGACGATTTTCTGGAACGGCTCCGGAGCAATACCGGAATCGGTTGACACGAAGCGGCTGGAATTAATCCTCGATGCCTCGATGCCCCGATGCTCGAGCATGCCTTGTTCCCGGTGTGTTTATCGCCCCGAAAAACGCTTGATCCCGAAAGAATTTTGCCCCAGCAGACCCATTGATCCCGGAACAATCCTCAACTTGAACCACGGAAGCCACAGAACATGAAAAAATACCTGAAATCGATCATTTCAACCTTCTTGCTGTTAGCCAGTTTTGCGTGTGTCGCGGCCCAGGCGCAGGTGAGTGTCGACGAAGCGCTCGCTTCCCCCGCGCGCTCCGGCGAAGACCGGGCCAGGGATGCCGGGCGGATGCCGGCCCAGGTGCTGGAATTCTTCGGTATCGGCGCAGGATCCCGCGTAGCGGACCTGCTGTCGGGCGGCGGTTACTACACGCGAATCCTTGCGCCGGTGGTCGGTCCCGAAGGCGCCGTCTACGCAGGGAACAATCCTTTCTTCGATCGCTTTGGGGCCGAGGCGCTGACCGCATTGCTTAGCGAACCCGGCTTCGAAAACGTGATGAGGATCGACGCCCCGGTGGACGAGATACCGCTCCCTGACGACGCCTCGCTGGATGCCGTGATGATCGCCCTCGCCTATCACGACCTGTGGCTGACCGACGAGAACCGGGGCGAACTGAACCGGCGCGTGCTGGCGGCCCTCAAGCCGGGCGGCGTTTACGGAATCATCGACCACCACGCCGCCGAGGGGGGCGGCGCCAGCGTGGTCGAATCGTTGCACCGGATCGAGGAGAGCGTCATCGTCGAAGAAATCTCCGGGGCGGGCTTCCTGCTCGCGGCCACCGGAGACTTCCTGTCGAATACCGAAGACGATCGGTCGCTCATCGTCTTCAACCCGGACATCCGCGGCCGGACAGACCGGTTCGTGCTCAGGTTCGAGAAGCCTCAGGAATAAGCGGCCGGAGTCAGCAGGAATGCCGGCGGCTGCAATGCGTCGGCAGTTCCGGTACTGAACCCCGGAACCCCCGGGAGGAAATGGCGGCGGACGACGACCGTCAGTTCGTACCCGTGCGGCGGAAGTGGTAGTCGTACGGCGTTCCCGCGGAACGGGCGTTGATCCAGATCGCCAGCATGCCCTCCAGGATGTGGGCGCCGCTCAGCGGCCCGACGTCCATGGGCTCCAATCCCATGCCTGCCACCAGTTCGGCGACGCGCGCCTTGGCCTCGGCATCGTCGCCCACCAGCGGGATGGTCACCGGCCCACCCGGATCGATCATCGTCCGGAAGTTCAGCGTGTTGAATGCCTTGACCACGGTGGCCCCGGGTGCTGCGGCCTGAATCAACTCGGCGTTGGACATCTCCATCGTGTAGCGTGTGAAACCGTCATCTCCCCGCGTCACCCGGTTCGTGGGATCGATGATGATCTTCCCCGACAGGTCCCCAAGACTGCCTGCGACTTCCTCGGCGACAGTGCCCGGAACGGCCAGCACGACCATGTCGGCTCCGACAACCGCCTCGGTCTGGGTCATGGCCGAAGCGTTGCCCCCGGTGCGTTCGACAAGGGCGGCGACGTCTTCCCGGTCCGGCTCCCGGGAGCCGTAGACGATGTCATGGCCCTGGGCGGCGAACTCGGGCCCCAGCGCGCCCGCGACGTTGCCCGTGCCGATGATCGCAATGGTGTCGGCCACGGCGAGGCCCTGCAGGGCCCAGCCCATGACCAGGGCGGCGAACCACACCGTAATTCTCTTGATTGACGTCATCATGCCTGTTTCTCCTCGCTGCCTGCAGCGAATTTGGATTCCAATTCCGGGTCAATGGTATCCCAATCCACCGATTGTTTTGTACCGGGCAGAAGGTCGGTGGATTGGGGTATCGGATGGCCCTGCCCCTTTATGGAAACCGCGTGCCGACAGGCGTATGTTTGGACTCGACAGGTTGGGCACTCCACGGGGGGCAAATCACAATGGCAACCTTCACCCCCAACGCCTGGGTCAGCATCGGCGCCGATGACGTGATCACCATCCAGTTCGGCGCCACCGAAATGGGCCAGGGTTCCATGACGTCGGTTCCGCTGGTCCTTGCGGAGGAAATGGATGTCGACTGGGAGCGCGTGCGAGTGGAAACCGTGAGTCGCCACGACCCGACCTACGGCAATCCGGTGGCGTTCGGGTACTACGGCTTTCCGATCATGTACACCGCCGGCAGCGCGGCGCTTCGCGGCTATTTCAACGCCATGCGCCAGGCCGGCGCGCAGGCCCGCAGGTTCCTTCTGGATTCCGCCGCGATGCAGTTGGGCGTACCGGTGGAAGAACTGTCAACCGAGCCCAGCCGCGTCGTCCACGCCGCCAGCGGGCGAAGCCTGAGCTATGGCGAGGTCGCGGCCACAGCACAGGTCCCCGACAGCCTGCCGGAAGTGCCGGAAAGCGAATTCAAGCCGAGGAGCGAGCACCGCCAAAAGGATGTCGAAGACGCCCTGAACCTGTCGCGAGAACTCGGCCGGCCCGTCAAGGTCATCTGGAGCCGGGAAGACGACGTGCGAGACGGCATCTTCCGACCGTTGGCCGCTCAGTATCTGGGCGCGGCACTGGATGCCGACGGGCAAATCACTGCGCTGCAGCAGCGCGTGGCAACACCGAGCGTCCTGAGCTTCATGAACGAGCCGCGCTGGGGACTCTCGGGCAACCGCGACGGCATTTCCATGAACAGCGCCCAGGTCACCCGGTACGCCATACCCAACATCCGAGCCGAGCACGTCATGGTGGACCGATGCTCCCGGCTGGCCGCCTGGCGCGGCGTGGCGACGAGCTATACGCGGTTTGCCAACGAGTCGTTCATCGACGAGATCGCGCACACCGTGGGTGCCGACCCGCTGGAGTTTCGCCTCGATCTGACCCGGGACAACCCTGCAGGCCGATCGGTACTGGAAGAAGTGGCGCAGATGGCCGAGTGGTCGAGGCCGCGCGAAGGCACGACCCTCGGCGTGGCGCTTTCCGACTATGGCGGCGCATCCGTGGCCGCGGGCATTGCCGAGGTCTCGGTGAACGAAGCGACAGGCGCCATCACGGTTCACCGGTATTGGATGGCCATCGACGCGGGCTTCATCGTCTCGCCCCGCAACACCGAAGCGCAAATGGAGGGCAACATCGTCTACGGTATCAGCAGCGCCCTGAAGGAACGCATCAGCGTGAACGCCGGATCCGTCGATCAGTCGAATTTCCACGACTATCCCGTCATGCGCATGAACGAGATGCCGGAACTCCACGTGCGCGCATTGCCCAGCGACGCGCCGCCCAGCGGCGTGGGCGAGCTGGGGCTGGCCACTACAGGACCCGCCATCGCCAACGCCGTGTTTGCGGCAACCGGCGTGCGGTTACGGGAGTTGCCCATGACCCCCGAGCGCGTGCTGGCGGCGTTGCGTGGGGCGTGAGATAGACACGCCGAATGGCGTCGAAAATTACAGTCCTTCCAAGCATCCGCGAGTTTCCTAAACCCCCGTAAACACAATGGCTTGCAGCCTGCGCGGCGTTTGAGCGCGGGAATACCGATTCCTCCAATCTTCGAACGTGGCACCGTTACCCGGCGTGTCCTGGATGTTCCCCAATGATGAGACACCTGGGCCTCGCCGGTAGGGATCCAATCGAATTGGAGGGATCGGAACATGACGAACAGAACGAAGATAACAATGGTGGGCGCACTGGCCTTCGCGCCTGCGGGCGGGCGCGAAGGCGTGCTGTGGGACAGCGCGGCACTGGGACTCGGGCTGAGAGTGCGACCAAACGGGCGCAAGACATGTATCGTGCATCGGCGTTGCAACGGCTCCGTCATCAAACGGACGCTCGGCAGGCCCGACGCGCTGACGGTGGAGGATGCACGGCACGCGGCGTGAGCGATGTTCGCCGATGCCCGAACGAACGGCGCGCCGGCGACGCTCCCGACGGTGCGGACATTCGCGCCGGCGTTACTCGCCGACTGCGCCGAACGCTGGAAGCCAGCGACGCAGCGAGCGAACGCGGACGGCGTGCGCCTGCACATACTGCCAATCTTCGGCAACCGGCGCGTCGATGCGGTCACGGCGAGGGACGTGCGCAACTGGTCCGACGATCTCTCGGCCACGCGGGCGGGAACAGCGAATCGGACGTTGACGGTATTGTCGTCGATGATGAAGCACGCGGAAGCGCTCGGACTACGGCGCGAGGACTCTAAACCGTGCAAGGGACTGCGGCGGCGCAAGACGGGATTCAAGGCGCATTACTTGGCGTACGACGAATTCGCGGCGCTTGGCCGGGCCTTTTTGGTCGTCCGAGCTGATATTGCCCGCTTCTTCCACAAGTACGGGCACAGAAAGCCGGGCGGCGCGAATCGCAGCCATGAGATACTGCGCAACATCTTCGACTGCGCCATGGCGCGGGGCCATCGGTCTGAAGCTGCGGGGAATCCGTGCAAGGGGATCGTCCGCTACCGGCGACCGCCGCGCGGTCGCCTGCTGGGCCGGGATGATCTGGCGAAGGTCGGCGCGCGATCCTGCGTCTGCGCGAAGGAGACAAGCCGACCTGCGTCGCGGCGGTGCGCCTGCTCCTGCTGACGGGGTGCAGGCCGCGCGAGATACGCCCTCTGCGCTGGTGTGCGAGGTCAAGGCGGACCGACTCACCCTCATTGACGCCAAGACCGGACCGAGGCACGTTCTGCTCGGTTCGGCGGCGCGGGAGCTGCCGGATAGCCTCGGCGAGTCGGCTTCCGGATAGTGGGTGTTTCCGTCCAGTAGACAAGACGGCCCGTTGACCAAGAACGAAATCTACTGGTTCTGGACCACGACGCGCGACGCGGCCGGGGTCGTGGCAGATGCGCGGCTGCATGACCTGCGCCATGCGCACGCCTCGCACGCGGACATGTAATGGGGAGAATCTGCATGTCGTGGGACGCCTGCTCGGGCATCGGCGAGCGTCCACGACGAAGCGCTATGTCCACCTCGACGACGCGACCCTGAGCCAAGCTGCTGAGCGTGTTGCCACAGCGATCCTAGGGAAACTGCTCGGGACGCGCAAGGTATGATACGGTCGGGTTCGGGAAAACGGGGCGACTGCACCATGGCGAATTCACCGGCAGCGGAACTATCGGGTTTTTTGGGCAACGAGAAGTTTGGGACCATCCTCGCGGATCCTCCATGGCGTTTCGCAAACCGCACGGGCAAGGTCGCCCCCGAGCATCGTAGGCTGTCACGGTATGTCACACTTTCCTTTGACGAGATAGCTGCACTGCCAGTCGCCGATCATGTCGCCGATAGGGCGCATTGCTACCTGTGGGTACCCAATGCCCTTTTGCCATGGGGCCTACATGTGCTCTGCGCATGGGGATTCGAATACAAGACGAACATTATCTGGCACAAAATCCGTAAGGATGGGGGCCCGGACGGTCGAGGAGTTGGCTTCTACTTCCGCAACGTAACCGAAGTTATCCTATTCGGAGTTCGCGGAAAGAATGTGCGTACGCTCGCCCCTGGACGCAGCCAAATTAATTTCATTGCTAGCCGAAAGCGGGAACACTCGCGAAAACCGGATGAGCAATATCAGATCATCGAAGATTGTAGTTGGGGGCCTTACCTAGAACTGTTTGGTCGCGGTATTCGCGACAATTGGACGGTATGGGGCAATCAGGCGGACTCGGACTATCGGCCAGACTGGCCGACATACGACTACAATTCTGCGGTTGCGGCACCTTGAATCTGACCGATCTAGAAGGCGCAGGTTTCGACGTACAAGCTGAGAACCACGCGCTGGCAGTGCTCACCAAGGACTTCCCCGAGCCGTTGGGTGAGTTGTGCGATGCTCTTATGGAAGTCCGAATCTCGGATGTCGAATTGGTCCGGGGCGGCGGTGGCGAGGCCAATTCCACGCAGCGCCTTCGGCGCTCCCTTACGGATCGAGGCTGGTTCAAGCGCAATATCGTAATCAGGAAAATCGTTGATGGTGCGGAGCGTGCGGCAATCTCGCACGAGATAGACCATGTGCGAAGAACCGATAACGGAGCCGTCGCATTGGAAATCGAGTGGAACAATAAAGACCCTTTCTTTGATCGTGATCTCGAGAATTTCCAGAGGCTCCACAGTGAAGGTGCGATCAGCGTCGGCGTGATTGTCACACGCGGCGAGTCTCTGCAGCGGAATCTAGTTCGCATTGTCGCGACATGCGCGCTCAATAACGGCGTACGTGGCTTTGAGGATCTTGCGCGGTTCGGGTTGAACCCAACTCGTCGCCAGCGCGACATGGTTAAAGAAGTCGGCGAAGGCTTTGTTGGAGAATGGGCACGGCGGTTTGTGCAGGACAAGTTTGGTAGCTCGACCACACACTGGGGGAAGTTGACCGTGCGGATCAATCGGGGCGTGGGTAATCCTTGCCCTTTGCTATTGATCGGAATACCGGCGGGTTCCGTTCATCAGGCGAGACTTGAATGAGTAGGATCAGGCGGATTAGCCAATGTCGCCTTGCGGAGAAAGGAATTGACACGAACAGCGAAGCACATCTTGGGCGAAGTGCGGGCGTTGGCTGTTGAGTATTATCAACTGACCGGAAAGCCATTGGGCGTGACTGGCGAGATTGGAGAATTCGAGGCGGCAGAAAAAATGGGATTGGAGCTAGGAGCGGCGCGTACCGTTGGTTACGACGCTATTCGCCATGATGGCCCATACAGGCGAATCCAGATCAAGAGCCGCTGGAAACGTGATGGCGTGAGTTGGGGTCGGGTTTCGAAAATCGACATTTCGAAGGAATTCGACAGCGTCATGTTGGTCCTGATGCACGGCGATTACGAGGTCCACGAGATTTGGGAGGCGGGGCGGCAAGCCATAATTGACCGTCTGACGGCGTCTGGCTCGAAGTCTCGCAATGAACGGGGCCAAATGGGAGTCTCACAATTCAAGTCGATAGCCGATAAGGTATGGCCTATGGGCAGGCGACGGATGCAGGCCCAGCCAACAAGGCAAGGATCAAAGGCGTTATGCAAGTCTAGGGGCAACAAGATCTGTCCTGAGTGTGGGCATATTTTTCAAGGGAACGGTTGGGACGGCATCAACGCTCATTGGCGATCCCAGCATGAACGCATAATGCCCTACGAAAAGGCATGGCCACTGCTTCGCTCTGGCAGCTACGAAAACAACATTACAAGCCGACGTGCTACCGAATTGATTGATGACGACCACGGGTAAGACATGGCAATATCGTGTCCTGGCGGGGACAGCGGTTGTTAGGTAGGAGGGAGTCGGGACAGGAAGTAGGACTCGCGTAAGGGGCTGAAGCCAAAGCAGTTTTTATCCTTTTTGAGGCCGATTCGGGGCCGAATGATCAGCATCGCAGAAACGTGGGGTGTGAGAGCAAAAGCCTGCAACTGCAGTCGAACAGGCGAAAACCCAAACACACCGTCTTGGGCTGGAGGCGTCGCCGTTGCGCGATTGCGATGATACATCGAATTGGAGAGAGCCACTTGCGCTGTTCCGTAGTCGTTGATTGGTAAGGGTTTTAAGGCACCCTCAAAAGAACTTTACCCCAGGATTGGGCTGTTTTGGGCCGGTTTCGGGTCGTTTTTCCCTATCGGAGGGGATTTTCACCCCAGGAGCCGGACAGGCCGACCGAGGGGGCAAGAAAAGAGGGGAGAAGCCGGCCGTCATGGGGCAAAATAGGGTTTCGATATCCACATGCCACTCCGAGGAGCAACCATGACGACCGGCCAGACCAAGTTACTCTTTTCCTGGGACGATGTCGATTCGTTGCCGGACATGCGGCGGTTGAGGCTGGTGTTGGATCATCTGCCGGACGGCCCGGTCGTGGAGGCGCTGCGCGCCCGCCGGGGCCGGGGCCGGGACGACTATCCGGTGGAGGCGATGTGGCGGGCGCTGGTGGCCGGGGTGGTGTTCCAGCATGCCTCGATCGAGTCGTTGTTGCGGGAGCTTGGGCGCAATCCGGGGTTGCTGTCGCTGTGCGGGTTCAACCCGTTGCCGAGGCGGGGCAAGCCTTGCCGGGAGGTGCGCCCGCATCCCGGGACCGGCGCGGCCACGGTGGTGGAGTTTCCGAGTCCGGCGCGCCCGGCGGTTCCGAACGCGTGGAACTTCTCCCGGTTCCTGGAGTCGGTCGAGGCCGTGGAGGCGGACACGGGCTGCGTGACGGGGATGATCGACACGCTGCGCGGGGGGCTCAAGGAGGCGTTGCCGGATTTCGGCGGGCATCTGGGCTACGACGGCAAGGCCATCGGGAGCCATTCCACGGGGCGGACGAACCGCGAGACGGGCCGGACCTCGGACCCGGAGGCGGACTGGGGCAAGCACGAGACGCGCGGCGTGGACGCAAAGACGGGCAAGGCGTGGACGAAGGTGAAGAGCTGGTTCGGTTACCGGCTGCACCTGATCGCCGACACCCGGTACGAGATTCCGGTGGCGTTGGAGGTGACGAAGGCCTCGGCGTCGGAGCCGGTGGTGTTGTCGGAGATGGTGCGCGAGTTGCTCGGCAAGGATCGGGGCCTGGCGGACCGGTGTTCGGATTTCAGCGCCGACCGGGGACTGGACAGCGCCAAGCTGAAAGCGGCGCTGTGGGACGATCATGGCATCCGTCCGTTGATCGACACGCGGGCGATGTGGCGGGAGGAGAAGGCGGAGCCGGGGTACGATCCGTCCAAGCCGATCCTGCGTCCGCTGTACCCGGAGCGGGTGGACACGGTGGTGCATTCGGAGAAGGGCGAGGTGGTGTGCCGGTGCCCAAAGACAGGCGAGCAGCGCCCCATGGCCTTCCAGGGGTTCGAGGCCGACCGGGGCACGCTGAAGTACCGTTGTCCGGCGGCGGCGTACGATCTTCACTGCCAGGGCCGGGCCATCTGCCACAAGCGGGCCGGCTGCGCGGCGGGGGACTACGGGCGCATCGTGCGCATCGACCTGAACAAGGTCGACCGGCGCATCTTCACGCCCACCCCGCACGGCAGCCCGAGTTGGCGGCGCGGCTACAAGCGCCGCGCGGCGCTGGAGCGGATCAACGCCCGCCTGGACAACGACTTCGGCTTCGAGCGCCATTACATCCGCGGCCACGCGGCGATGAAGACCCGGGTCGGGCTGGCGCTGGCCATCATGATGGCGTTGGCGCTGGGACACGTGCTTCAGGGCCGTCCCGGGCAAATGCGCTCCCTGGTCGGCGCGGTGCCGTTCGCCGACACCGGATAGCGCCCCCGGCGCCCCCGTTTCCATCCCCCGGGACCGACGCGTGGACGCCCCGTCCGGGACCGCCCCTGTCCGTCCGGCGCGCCCAAACGACAATCGTTCTCATTTGGCCCGCGCCCAGGGCGATTTTCAGCTACGAGAACCGACTTGGCGCTTCATCCCGCCCTCGAACACACCAACCGCTGTTCCGTGCACGGCCTCGGGCGTGGCGAAATACCCCACAGCGCAAGTGCCTCGGAGAAGACTCCGATTGATTCTATACGGCATAGCCGTATAATCTACCGATGTACAGCTTTACCGAAACAAAGCTGTTTACTCGGCTCGTTCAACACTACCTGACCGACATGGAAAATGACTGAGGAACATCGAGATATCGGTCGAGAGATTCTAGAGGGACTGCGCGAACTCAAGCGCGAAGAACATGGTCGCATAGTTAATCTGCCAGACGTTGCTTCAGTCCGTAAAAAGGTCGGATTGTCACAGGCACGTTTCGCGGAGTTGCTCGGAATATCGGTGAGGACGCCGCAAGACTGGGAACAAGGACGTCGGTCCCCTTCTGGCGCAGCCCGCACGCTGCTTGCCATTGTTGACAAGGATCCCACGGTGTTGCTGGAGGTGGCTTGATGGCCTTCGCGTTCAGCGCGGCGGCGGGCGCCGTCTTTCCGGACCTGTTCGATCCCACCAGCGCGACCACGCTCGGGAGGCGGACATCGGGACGCGAGAAACTGCGTCGAAAGTGTGGAGAGACTTGCAACGCGATGCCGACCCGCCGATCACTCCTGGATTTCGGCCACCTCGACTCCCCAGATCGGCCGGTAATCCAGGGGCGCCTTGTAGACCAGCGTGGCGTCGAGATTGATGCGGTCGAAACCGGTGACTTCGTAGAGCGCCTCAAGAGCCGGCCCGGTGCTGCTGTCCGTCACCGCAGGGCCCAGCACATCCTCGAGTTCGGCGATGTCGTCCAGCGACGTGACGGCCTGCGCCGCGTGCATCAGGCCGGCATCGCGCGTTCCGGCCACGATAAGGAACTGATTGCCGTCGGGCCCGGGAAACGTCGACACCAGGCCATAGTCCTCGTAATCGCTCTCGCCGGGAATGCCGGCGCCGCTGGTAAAGGACTCCCCGGTGATCCGATTCTGCAATTCATCGTAACTCGCCCCTACACGTAGCCCCGAGGAAGCAAAGACGAAGTCCATCAGCGTTCCAAGGGCGCTGATATAGCCCACGTAGAGAATGTGCTGGGACCTCAGATCCGCCACTCTCATCTCGGTCATGGTGGTGATCCGCACATCCTTGTCCGCCGCGTAGACGACGCGCAGCAATTCGCTCAGCGCGGACGCGCTGCCCTGGGGCAGATAGGTCAGGTCCAGGTCCATCCAGTTCGCCAGCAGGTCCGGGTCGCTGACAAAGCGGTCGCCCAGATCATCGCTGGAATTGACGTCAAATTCGCGCACCAGACGGGTGACGGTTCCGAATTCGTCGAGTTCGGCGAAGATGAAGTAATCGCCGACGACGACCAGAAGCGGCAAATCATCGTTCAGCAGCTCTGTCCACATGGCGGTGCGGGTCACTTCCTGCACGCCATCCGGCGCCGATGGCCCGAATCTCAGGGCAAACATCACGACGAGGTTGATCACAAGCAAGGCGGCGAGTGCCGCAACCCATACGGGGGGCGTCGTGCGGCCGGAGCGTTCCCGGGCCGTTTCGTCCGGGGCGACAACGGCCAGACGATATTCCCCCCTCGGTATGGAAAGCCGGACACCAACATCGGCGGGATTGGCCGCGTAGTACTTCTCGAGTTTCTGGCGCAGGTTGTGGACGTAGACACGGACGAAGGAGTCCTGGCTGGGATCGAATTCGCTGCCCTTGTCGAATACGTCGGCGGCGATCTCCACCTCCTTCGGTCGCACCGCGCGCTCCGAACACTGAACGAGATACTCCATCAGCCGCACATAGGATCGGGAGCGGCCCAACGCCCCGCTTTCGATAATTCTGCGGGCCTGCTCGGCTATGACATTGGCTTCGGACATCGCATCGCCTGCCAAGGATTTCCCCGTGAATCCGGTAAATCACTTCAGCCTGATTTTAACCGTTAATAAACGGTTTGTAACTCATTGTTTTGGATAAGAAACCTTAAGATGCGCCAACGCTCGGCCAATAGCAGGCTACCTTTCAGTCAATTTCCCGGCATTTTCGGCTCCGGCTGCGACGTAGAAGTTGGTTGAGCGTCCCGGACAAACGCAGGGGATAAATCATGACTGGTTTCAGAAATACCAGCGTCGGATTACCGATCGCCGTACAGGTTTTGGTGTCGGCGACTTCGGCACTTGGACAGGACTCGGCCAACGGTGTTCAGGAGGAAGTCATCGTGCTGGGCGCCCGCCTGGAGGAGACCATTCCGCTGGACCTGGAGCAATTCGGCAACCGAGTGGAAATCATCACGGCGGACGAATTGCAGCTCGGCGGCTTCAACGACCTTGCGCAAAGCCTGCAGATGAGAGTCCCCGGGCTCTACCTGGCACCCAAGAACGGCGCTTTCGACTACGTGGGTTGCTCGCTGCAGGGCTCGCGGTGCCAGGACATCCTCTGGCTGATCGACGGCGTGAGGATCAATAACCGTCTGTACAACTCCACAAGCCCCCTGGACACGGTGCCCGCGCACATGGTGGAGCGCATCGAAGTGCTCTATGGAGGCCAGGGGATATTCTACGGCACCCAGTCCGTGGCCGGCGTGGTGAACGTGGTCACCAAGTCGTTTTCGGCTAGCCCGCAGGGACGGGTCGGACTCGCGGTGGACGGCAATGACGGTGTCCACGCAAATATCGACTATCGAGCGTCGTCGGGCGGCCACCAGCTTGTGCTCTACGCCTCAAGCGACGAGGCCGACGGGATTCAGCCGTACAGGGACGAGGAGATTCAACCCAGTTCCACCGACCGGGACCGAAGCTACGACGTCGCCATGCTCGGCCTGAAGTACGCCTACGATCTCGGCGAACGCTCCCGGCTGACGCTTCACTATCAGCACACGGACGCCGAACTTGATTTCGCGCGGGCCTATCTCAATTACGAGACGTTCAATACGCGCGACGAGGACATCGTGACGCTCAAGTACGACCTGCAGGCGACCGACAATATCGGCCTGTTCGTAAAGGCATACTCGCATGCCTGGGACACCGACTACACCCGGATATACAACGTGCTGGATGAGAACGGCGCCGTTACGGGCAACCTGCGAACCCTTGACGATGGCTCGTACTGGGGTTACGACGATTATGGGCTGACGGCCATGACGCGGATCGAGACCGGCGGCGGATTCGACTTTGCGGCGGGCTACGAACATCAGCGGTTTTCCGGCAGCACGGAAACGACCCCTGCTGCACGTTGGGAAATCCAGACCTGGAAGGCGAAAAGAGCCGCAATGTCAACGTCGCCATCGGCGGGCGCGGAGGTTCGAACCTGAATTGGGAACTCATCGCCTTTCAGCGTGCGGTAGATGACCTGATCGGCGTCGTCGACGGAATGCGCGCCAATACCGCCCGTACGGTGGATTTTGACGGCTGGGAGTTCAACCTGGCCTTCGCGTTCAACCCGGACTGGACCGCAAGCGTCAACTATGTCGATACGAGCGCCCGGGCGGAGGGTTCGAGCGAACAGATCACCGACGTGCCGGAGAGCACGCTCAAGGCCAACCTGGCGTATCAGTCGGCCAGATCACCCTTCGAGTTCACCGTATCCTTCCTGAACGTGGGCGACCTCTACGACTCGGTCTCCGGGGGCATCGGCCGCGTCGAGCACGGCGGGTACACGGTCCTGGATTTCGGCGGAGCCTACCGGTTCGGAGCCAGCGGCAACCAGAGAATCGGGGTTCGACTCGAGAACGCCCTGGACGAGGAATACGCTTCGTCACTCGGCCGCGCCTTCGTGGACGTCGACGGCAGTTCCTATCCCTACAGAAATTTGGCCACGCCACAGACCTTCCATGTTTCCTATGCGTACCGGTTCTAGCAGCCTGCGCCGTAGAAAATCTTCGTGGGAAAACACACCACTTTTGGCAGGTTTTCATAGATTATTATGGGAAAACGCGACACGCTATCGTCAATAATTCCACAAAATCTCCATCTATGTACCACTTTGAGTGCTCAAGTTGGTTCTACGGCCCAAGCTCCTAGCCCGTGGCAAGAGTCCGATTGCGGTCTGGGCGCAGCGTCGGGCAGAATGATTCAATCGGCCGGTCGGTAGTGCAGCCCGTGATGATGGCAAATGGTTAGATTGCTGTTCTTGATCCATCGGTATCTGGGCATCGCCCTTGGCGTGGTGATCTCGCTGTGGTGCCTGTCGGGATTCGTGATGATGTACGAACAGTACCCGGAACACGACGACACCGAACGGCTTGCCGGACTGGAGCCGCTGAATCTCGCCGCTTGTTGCCGGCTACCCGCCGACTTCAGCAACATCGAGGTCGATCGTTTCCGCCTGGAGATGATGGCGGGCATCTCCGTGCTGCGGCTGATGGCCGGGCGCTTCCAGTATGTGATCGACCTGCGCAGCGGCGAGTTCCTCCCCGAATTCCACGAAGCCGATGCGCGCGTAATCGCGACCACCGCGGCCGCGGAGTACGGTTTGCAGGGAGACCCGAGACTGCTGGACCTGATTCCGCGCGACCAGTGGACGGTCTACGCCTCCTACGAACCCCACCGCCCCCTGTATCAATTCGCGATGGACGATTCCGCCGGCACGGAATTCTATGTGTCCAGCACCACCGGAGAGGTCGTCCAGATGACGACCTTTCGGCAGCGATTCCTGAATTGGATGGGCGCTGTCATTCACTGGCTGTACCCGACAGCGCTGCGCCAGCACACGGGTGTATGGCTGCAGGTCGTCATATGGCTGACCATCGTGAGCCTGTTTCTCACGGTCATCGGCATTTACATCGGGTTGCGGCAGTTCAGGACGAGGCGCAACGGTCACCGGTCGCCGTACCGCGGATGGGCGCTTTGGCACCATTACTCCGGCCTCGTCTTCGGCCTCTTCACGCTGACCTGGCTGATCAGCGGATTGTTCTCCGTCAACGCGTTTGGCGCTCTGGAAGGCCGCAGCTTTTTTGTTGAAAGCCAGCGGCTGAGAGCCGGATTCGTCAACTTCGAACAAGCCGGCGCGTTCGTCAGCGCGCTGCCGGCATTCGAGATCCCCTCCTCCGCCGTGCGCCTGGACGTATCGGTCGTCGGGGGACAGCTCCATGCGATCGCTTCGGACAAGCAGGCGGAGCGGGTACGTCTCAACGCCGGGACGCTGAGACCGGAAACGCTGCCGGAAGACTTCTTCAAACGGGCGTCAGGCGCCATGCGCCCGGACATGGCCGTCACGGAAGCAGACTGGCTGACCGAAGGCGATGCCTATTATTTCAGCCACCACGACACGAGACGTTTTCCCGTGTTCCGGATTCGGTACGAGGACGGCGAAAGGTTCTATCTCGATAGCGTCACCGGGGAACTCGCCTACGCGGTTGACCGCGAACGGCAGTGGTTGCGTTGGGTTTTTCATGCGCTCCACAGGGGCGATTTCTCGGCGCTCGTGCGAAGCCGCCCCATCTGGGACCTGATGATGTGGCCGCTGATGCTGGGCGTGACGGTTGGCGCGATCACCGGAACGTGGATTGGAATCCGGCGGCTGTTCAGGCCCGTGACGAGGTCCATGAGGCGCGGCCTCCCGGGTCTCGAATTACGCTTGCCGCGCGAAAACACCGCGCGGTAGCTGCCCGTGACGACAGTCCCGCGCCATTCGGCGAGAGTGTCATCCCGCGAGGGAGGATACTGTTAGACTGCGCGCCATGGTTGCAAGAATCGACACGGCGCTCTTGGAAACCGGCGAGCCGGGCCGCGAGCCCAGGCGACTCGAATTCCCGGGCTGCCGCGAGGTTCGCATGTCTCGCGCCGACCTGGAGCGATATGAAGGCCGCCTGGAATTCTGGGACGCCCGCACGGAGCTGGCCATGGTGTGCGAGCCGGCACCCGGTCTCGCACACGAATTCCCGGCGCAGCGCCTCGCGAAGCTGGCCACGCTGATCGCCGCGGCAAGGGGGTCGCCAGTCGAAATGTTCGGCGCCGCGTGCCTGCTGCAGCTTGCGGGCGATGGCGAGTGGCGGCGGATCATGCAGGCGGACCAGACCGTCTACCTGCATCCGGCGGCGCACGTGCCCCGTGGAGACGAGGTCAAGGTGGGCGAAGACAGGCTGCCGGATGTCGTGCTGGAGGTTGACAACACCACCGACGTTCGCCGCGGCAAGCTTTATCTTTACGAGTCGTGGGGTTTTCCGGAGGTGTGGGTGGAAGTGCCTGACAAGCCCGCGCGGAGCCGTCCGAAGTCGCTTCCGTCCGGTTTGACGATCCACGCGCTGGAGCGGGGGCGGTTTGTCGAGACGCCGGCAAGCCTTGCATTCCCGGGCTGGACGGCAGAAGAAATTCATCGCGCGATGAACGAACCTGCGCTGTCGGAGGCGACCGTGGCGGTATTGCGCCGGGTCGGCCGGCGGATGGGCGCCGCGGAGGGAACCGGGCCGGACGACGACCCGTTTCTGGATGCCGAGCGCCGAGAGAGCCGCTCGGAGGGACGCGCGGAGGGACGAGCCGAAACGCTGCGCGGAGCGCTGCAACAGATTTTCGCGGCACGGGGTATTTCAGTCTCGTGGACCTTGCGGAACGAATGGCCGGCGGAGATCGAGGGCGCGCCGGTCGAGCGGCTCATGCAAGCGGCGCTCGAGTGCCGGAACGAGGCGGACTTCCTGGAACGATCCCGCGCCGGGTGAGGCCGGAACCGGCGCGTCAGGCTCGCTGCCCGAGGGCGCGCTGATATGACGGGAACTTGCCGGCCGGGACGCGACATCCGGCCCGGGTTGCTACACTTCGTCGGACCAGTCCTTGCGCTCCAACAATGCCCTGACCTTTTGCAGGAATGCCGCCGAGTAGGCGCCGTCCAGCGCGCGATGGTCGAAGGACTGGGCGAGTATCCCGACGGGCCGTATCGCGATGGCATCGCCCGTCGGCGATTCCACCACCACTGGCCGCTTGCTTATCGCATCCACGGAAAGAATGGCCACCTGGGGCTGGTTGATGATGGCCCCGGTCATCAGCGTGCCGTACGAACCGTTGTTGGACAGGGTGTAGGTTCCACCGGAGTATTCGTCCGGATCGAGTTTGCCCTTGCGCGCCCGATCCCCGATGTCGTGGATGGCATGCGCCAGGCCCGCGACGGTCAGGGAATCGGCGTTGCGGATCACCGGCGCCACCAGGCCCTCGAAATTGAGGTTCACCGCGATGCAGAGGTGGACCGCCGGATGAAGCACGAGCGCATCCCCGTCCACGCTCGAGTTGATGTTCGGATAGTCGCGCAACGCGAGACATGTGGCGCGGGCGATGAACGGCAGATAGGTCAGCGAATAGCCCTGTTTGGAGCGCCAATCCTGCCGTTTCGGCAACCTGACCCGGTCGACGCCGGAAAAGTCCACTTCCACCGCCTGCATGACGTGTGCGCTGGTGGACTTGGAGTGCACCATGTGCTCGGCGGTGACCCGGCGGATGCGGTCGAAGGGAACGCGGGTGGACTCGCCCGGAGCCCCGGCGGGCGGCTGAGCCTGTGAAACCGCCGGCGCCGGCCTCGATTCGGGTTCGGGCGCGGCAGGTTCGGGCGCGGCAGGCTTCGACTCGGCCGCGGCCCTCTGCTCCACGAAACCCAGGACATCCTTGCGAGTGATCCGGCCGTCCCGACCGGTACCGGCGATTTCCTGTGCATCGACCCCGTGCTCCGCCAGCAACCGGCGCACCACGGGGGACAGGCGGAGTCGTCCACTCTTCCCGCCCCGGCCTTTCGCCTTCGCCATCTTTACGGCCTTGGCGGTTTGACGTTCGGAGCGCCCGGCCGGGGAAGCTCGCTTGCCTCCAGACCGAGGCGTGGATTTCGCGGCCCCCTCCTCTTCGGACGTTTCCGCCGCTGCCTCCGACTCCTCGGCCGAATCAGTTTCGATAACGGCCAGAACCGTGCCCACGTCCACCGTCTTGCCCTCGGGCACGAGAACCGAAGCGATCACCCCGGCGACGGGCGCGGGCACCTCTGTAGCCGCCTTGTCGGTCTCCACGTCCAGGAGAACCTCGTTCTTCTCGACCGCATCGCCCTGCTTCTTGTGCCACGCGGCCACCGTACCCTCGGCGACGGTCTCTCCGAGTTGGGGCATCAGCACGTTCATGGTTCCAACCTCGCGTGCATTGGCGCTGGCACCGCAACCACCTGACAATGACGGATGGGTGGCCGCGGCATCAGTCCACCAGGCGAATTACGTTGTCGACGATTCTTTCGGCGCTGGGCAAGACCGCATCCTCCAGCGCATCCGCCGACGGCAGGGGTATGTGCGGCGTCGTGACCCTCATGATCGGCCCTTCCAGGTCCCAGAACAATTCTTCGGCGACGATCGACGAGAGTTCGGCGCCCCAACCGCAGAGGCGCGGGTTTTCCTCCACCGTGACCAGCCGGCCGGTACGGGAAACCGAGTCGAAAAGCGTCTGTGTATCGAGCGGCACCAGGCTCCGGATATCGATCACTTCGGCCGAAATCCCGTGCTCGTCTGCAAGCGTGTCCGCGGCCTTCAGCGCGCGCGGCACCATCGCGGCGAGCGCGGCGATGGTGACATCGTCGCCGTCGCGCACGACCCTGGCAACGCCCAGGGGCTCGACGTGCTCGCCGTCCGGCACATCGCCCTTCACGGCGTAGAGGGACTTCTGCTCGAAGAACATCACCGGATCCGGATCGCGCACGGATGCGGCCAGCAGGCCCTTGACGTCGGCCGGCGTGGAAGGGGCGACCACCTTCAGGCCCGGTATCGCCATGGCCCAGTTCTCCACGCTCTGCGAGTGCTGGGCGCCGAACCGGCTGCCACCGCCGTTGGCGCTGCGCAGCACCAGGGGAAACGAGCACTGCCCGTCGGTCATGTACCGCGTCTTGGCGATCTGGTTGGCCACCAGGTCCCAGCACACCGCGAAGAAGTCGGAGAACATGATTTCTGCGATGGGGCGAAGCCCGGTCATGGAGGCGCCCATGGCCGCGCCGATGATGGCCTGTTCCGATATGGGCGTGTCCCTGACCCGGTCCGGCCCGAACTCTTCGAGCAGTCCGACCGTCGTCTTGAACACGCCGCCGGCAGCGGCCACGTCTTCTCCAAGGAATACGACATCCTCGTCGCGGCGCATCTCCTGGGCAATGCCGTCGCGGACGGCTTCCCGATAGGTCAATTGCGCCATGTCGCGCTCCCGTCGGCCCAGACGTCGATGTGGGCGATATCCACCGGCGGCGGCGGGCTGTTGCGGGCTTCCTCCGTCGCCTGGTCGATGACCGCATCGGTCTCGGACTCGATGGCCTCGATTTCGGCCTCGGATACATCCAGGTCGATCAACCGCTTCCGGTACATCGGTATGGGGTCCCGGGCGAGCCAGGCCTGCAATTCCTCGTCCGGGCGGTACTTGCCGGGATCCGCGCGGGAGTGACCGCCATGGCGGTAGGTATGTGCTTCGATCAGGCTCGGTCCGTCGCCGCGGCGCGCCTTGTCCAAGGCAGCGCAGGCGGCCTCGTAAACCACATCGGCATCGTTGCCGTCGATGACGATGGACGCAAGCCCGTACGCGCCGGCCCGATCCGCCGCCGGGTTCTTGACCGCCGTGACTTCGTCGATGGGCGTGTATTCCATGTAGAGGTTGTTCTCGCAGACGAATACCACGGGCAAGTTCCAGATCACCGCGAAATTCAGTGCCTCGTGGAATGCGCCGATGTTGGTCGTCCCGTCGCCGAAGAAACAGACCGACACCTGTCCGGTGCCCTTGTACTGAGCCGACCAGGCTGCGCCCGCGGCCACCGGCAGATGCGCTCCGATGATCGCGTAGGAACCCATGGCGCCGTGCTCCACGCTGGTCAGGTGCATGGAACCGCCCTTGCCGCGCAGCAGGCCGCATTCCCGGCCCATGAGTTCACCGAGAATGGACGTCATGGTGACGCCCCGGACATAGGTGTGGTTATGGCCGCGGTAGGTGCAGAACGTGTAATCGTCGGAGCGCATGGCCGTTCCGAATCCGGCGGCGACAGCCTCCTGGCCCAGGGCCAGGTGACTGGTTCCCTTGACCAGGTTCTGCATGAAGAGATCGTAGGCGCGCTGTTCCAGGACGCGGCACTCGTACATGACCCGATAAAGCTTGAGACGAGTCGCCTGATCGATTCCCGGCGCCTGCACGATGGCGGTTTTCTTCGCTGCCGCGGTGTTGCCCATGGTTCCCTGCCTGAAATACAAAAATCGCCCCCGCCAGGATGGCGAGGGCGATGCGGTAGCTTAACAGCTAGCAACACGGACTAGAAGATGCAGAGGTTGTACAACAGCAATTCCCGCCAACGACGCTCGCTCATCCGTCTTGGCCCGAATAAACGGCGAAATTCGCCATTGGGGCGTGATCCTGGAGGCGATTGTCGGGTCTCCCGGCGCTTGGCGGGAATTGCTGGTTGTCCAACGAGAAATGAGCCTGAGCGGCAAGCGGTATTCCAGCGAGACAAGCCTGAACCAAGGGCGGGAATCGCAGTCGAAAGCCCCCCCACCGATTGTCTCGGTGGGGGCCCTTTGCAGTGCTTCGAACGTCGGCCTCCAGCGGCCGAAGGGACGGATGAGGGCGGATTTGCAGCCGTGAATTCCTACGGCGCAAGCTCCTAGAACCTGTAGGTCAGGCCCAGGCCGACCTCGCGCGGATCGCGCGGCAGCACCTGGAAGTTACTGGCTCCCATGCCGCCCTGATTGTAGTCCGTACCCTCCTGGACGATACGCGGTGTATCGTCGTTGGTCAGATTTCGCCCGTAGAGCCGGAAATCCCACGGTTCGTTGCGGAAGTTGATGCTCGCGTTCAGGGTCTGCGTCTCGGGCAATGCCATGTAGTTGGCATTGTCGAGCCACTGCTCGCCGATGCTTCGCCAGTCGAGTCGCGCCACGAGATTCCAGTCCGTATTCGCCAGCGGCGCGCGGTAGGTTGCCGAAACGTTGTATGCGAAATCCGGTTGTCGCGTGAACTCGTTACCGATGGCGCTCACGCAGTTGAAGAGCACGCCGGAGCCATCGCCGACCGTATTCGTCGGCGTCAGGCCGATATCCTGCACGGCGCCGGGCGAGCAGAACGTCTCGTACTCCGTCGACTGCCAGGTGGCCGATCCACGCACGTCCCAGTTGTCGTTGACTACCCAGGTGGCCTCCGCTTCGAGGCCGTGCACGTTGGCCGACCCGAGATCGAGCTGCGCCCGGATCATGTAGTCGCCCGGAGTCAAACCCGGGAGGAATCCCGGACTCTGCACGCCCTGCTGGGCAGAGAGCGTGTCCACGTTGAAGTTGACGGTGAACGCCTGGTTGTAATGCTCCCAGTCCATCTGGTAGACCGCGGCCGCCAACTGCACGCGATTGTCCGCGAGTCCCGCCTTGATACCGACTTCGAAGTTCGTGATCTCTTCCTGTTCATAGAAGAGGATGCTTTCCAGTTCCCACTCGACGAGGCCGAGATCGTACACTTGCTCATGCGCAGCGACGATCCTCGGGCTGCGCGCCGCGGGAATTACGCCGGCCGGATTGATGCCGGTTGCAAACTGCGCGTAGGCAGTCACGCCGTTGTCGAACGCGTGATTGACCGCGAGACGGGGAATAAACGAGGTCGTCGTGTTGGTGAAGGCTTCGTCGGTCACCTGGTTGACGTTGGTCATGTCTTCGCTCTGGTAGCGCCCCTCCAGCGAAACCGTCGTGCGCTCGCTGATGTCATACGTGACATTCGCGAACACGGCCCTGTTCTGCGACATCTCAGAGATGATGACGTTGGGCTGAATCGCCAGCTCTTCCCGGCGTCCCTGGAGGATGCCCGCGTACTGGCTCCACACGAGTGTCAGGAAGTCGTAGTCGTACACCGAGCCGCCGGCCGTCCAGCGCAGGCGATTGTCGCCCGGCGACAGCCACCGTACCTCCACCATCTTCTCCTCGATGTCGGTCGGATCGGCCATGTGATTGACCGTCATGGGACCCATGGCGACCATGGCCACACCATTCACCACAGCGATATTCAACGGCGCATTGCTGCGATCGCCGTCCGCCTGGCGATTGTAGTATTCCTCGGAGTAGAGGGTCAGGACCTGCAGATCGCCGTTATCGAAGGCGAAGTTGAACTCGCCCTGGAGACGGTCGCGCTCGTTGACCACGCTCGGATCGACGATGCTGTAAGTCGAGGCCAGATCGATGGCGGCCGGGTCCGTGTGACCTGCCGTGACGTCGATGTTGGTTGGAATGCCGGTCGGCGGCGCCGAAACGTCGCAGTCGAAGGCGCCGCGAATCCAGCGGACCCCGATGAGGTTCGGGCTTTCGAAGTTCGTGCAGTCCCTGTACGACTCGGGGCTGATGTAATAGCGCAGCGTCATGTCGTCGTCGGTTCTGAGCGACTGGGCTCTTACTTCGCCGCTGAACGTGTCGCTGGGCGCGAATGCCAGCTTGCCGCTGATGTACTGCGTGTTGGTGCCGCCGACGTGGATGCCGTCGGTCGTCACCCAGGAATCGTCGCCGTCGTACTCGTCTACATTGACATCCAGCGTGTATCCGAACGTGTCGTTGATCGGGCCGCCGAGGGCGAGCGTGACGTTGTTGCGCCCCAGACTGCTCGTGCCGGCTCTGAGGTCGCCCTCGAACTCTTCGCCCGGATCGCGCGTCACGTAGTTGATCGCGCCTGCGAAGGTCGAGCGCCCGAACGCGGCGCTTTGCGGGCCGCGGAATACCTCGACGCGCTCGATGCCCGCGAACTGCATCGTGCCCTGTGCGCCGACGAGCGGCATGCCGTCGATGAAAGACATGACTTTCTGTCGCGTCGTGGCCGTCGCCGTGGACTGGATGCCACGCACCGCCGGCGTCGCGGAGATACGGTCATGATTCACGTCGTAATCGACGCCCGGCGTGAGTTCGAAGAAGTCGCGTGGATCGAAGATGCCCGCCTCTTCAATCAATCCGGCGTTGATGACGGAGATGGAAACCGGCACCTCCTGCAGGTTCTCCTCGCGCTTCCGGGCGGTCACCACAATTTCTTCCAATGCGGTCACGCCCTGGCTGTGCACGGGTGGCAAAATCAATGCTCCGGACAGTGAAACGACGATCAAGCGAAGTACTCGGCGCATGTGCAATCTCCTCCAGAACTTGTTGGCCCACACCACAATTCCCGCTCTACCGTGCCGCCTCGCACAACTCGCGAACGGCCTGCGGGCGCAGGAACCCAGATCATACGGGAGCGTAACCGGCACTGTCGAGGAAATTCACAATTCGTTGCATAACTGCAACATTCTTGTCAAGCGCATCAACCGAACCGGCCATCGGACCGGTGTACCCGAGCAAGGTGCTCGGCAGGCAAACTCTCCGTTACCCTCGAAACGACTACCGTAACCAGCACGGCCGTCAGCCCGGCCAACGTAGCCGCGGAATAGGGGCTTGTGGCATAAAAGTCGAACCAGCGCCCGAACGATTCCAGGAACGTGCCCGACGGCCAGTGCCCGGAAAGCGCCTCGCTGTGAATCAGCACGAACAGGATCGCGCCGGTGACTCTCCGGTTGCCCAGCACGCCGAATCCGACCATCGCCAGGATGTAGCCGAACAGGAAAAGCCAGGACCAAGTGTATAGGGTCATTTAGCTATCCGGGTGTCGCCGGGTCGAGCGCAATCCCGGCCACGCGCAGCCTCGCTTTTCGATAAAAGTTGAAAACGCGCCATTTTAACGAAATAATCCGCGCGCACGATACGACGCCGCAACATCTCGGGAGTACATGATGATCAATGCCGCCATCGTCGGTATGGGTTGGTGGGGACAGACTCTGGTCGAGTCCGTCTCCGGCGCCAGCAACAAGATCCGGTTTGCCGCCGGTGTCGCCCGACGCTCGACGGAGCAACTCGAAGCGTTTACCCGGGAGCATGGTCTGACGTTCGTCAATGACTACGCGGAAGTCCTCGACGACCCGAATATCGACGCCGTAGTCCTGGCCACTCCTCATTCGGTACACGCCGACCAGGTAGTGGCGGCCGCGGAGGCCGGCAAGCATGTCTTCTGCGAGAAACCTTTCGCGCTGCGCAAGGCGTCCGCCGAGCGGGCGGTGGCGGCGACCGAAAAGGCCGGCGTGACCCTCGGGCTCGGATATAACCGCCGCCTGCATCCGGAAATGACCAGACTGCGCGACCAGATCGGATCCGGAGAACTCGGCGAGATTCTGCACTTTGAAGCCAACATGACATTCCCCAATGCGCTGTTCCTGTCGCCGGACGCCTGGCGGGCGAGCCGGGACGAAACACCCTGCGGCGGCCTGACGCCCATGGGGGTCCACGCGGTCGACGGCATGATCGACCTCGGCGGCGAGATCGACGAGGTGTATTGCCAGAGCTTCAGGCGCGTCGTGGCCGTGGACGCCGACGACACCACCTCGATGCTGTTTCGCATGGGGGCGGGCATGTCCGGGTACCTGGCCACAATGACGGCCACCGGCGGCGGTTTCAGCTTCCAGGTCTTCGGCTCGAAGGGATTCGTGAGGCTGGAGGGCATGACCCATATCGCCGGCGCGCCCTCGGAGGAACGGCGCAAACGGTGTTTCGGCACCTGCTACTTCAAGCCGGTGAAGGGACCTCTGAAAACCTGGGAGGCAGACCAGTTCGACATTGTGCAAGCCTGCCTGGAGCAGTTCGCGGACGCCGTGGACGGCACGCAGCCGTTCATCGTCCCCACACAGGAGATGATTCACGGCGCAGCGGTGACGGAAACCATAGTAAAGTCGGCGGCTTCCCATCAAATCGAGAAAGTGATCTGATCCGCCGCCGGGCAGAGCGGCGGCGTAAACAGATACAACCCATTTACCAGAGACAACGGATTAACCAAGGAGACACGCGGTGAGAGAAGGCACAGTTGGAATGATGCAGGTGGACTATGAGCAGCGGATGGACATGGACCGCATGCGAGAACACCGGGTGTCGAGAATCAAGAAATACATGGACGAATTCGACGTGGAATGCCTGCTGCTGTTCGACACCAGCAACAAGCGCTACGCCACCTCCACGGCCGTCGCCTCGCCCGAAGTGGACAACATGGGCCGCTACGCCATCGTGCCACGGGATGGCTACCCGCATATCTTTGGATTCGGCTCGGAGGTTGCCGCGGAAAAACTCTACTGTCCCTGGGTGGCCGAAACCACGTTCCCGGCGCACGGCACCATGCACGGCGCCCTGCCCATGGCCTGGAAGTGCTACGAGGGCTTTCTCAAGGACCTGGACATGGTGCTGGACAACCACGGCATGGACAAGAAGAAGGTCCGCATCGGCGTGGACATCGTCGAGTCCCAGATCATCCTGGCGCTGCTTGAGAACGGCTACAACATCACCGACGGCCAGGGCGTGATGCAGTATGCCCGCGCCATCAAGAACGAAGACGAGATCATGTGCCTGAAGCACGGTGCAGCCATTGTCGATGGCGCATTTCACAAGATCGCGCAGACCATCGCGCCCGGAGTGAAGGAGAACGACCTGCAGGCGGTTGCCGCACACGAAATGCATCGCCTGGGCGCCCAGTGGGTCCACAACGTGCAGGTCACGACCGGCAATCGAACCCATCCCCACCCGCACCTGAGCTCGGACCGCCTGATTCAGCCCGGCGACATGATCTTCATGGATATCGTCTGCATGTTCAACGGCTACCACACCTGCGTCTACCGCTGTTTCTGCTGCGGCAAGCCCAACCAGAAGCAGCTGGACATCCACAAGCGCTGCCTGGAATACCAGCTCGCCGGAATTGAGGCCGTGAAGCCGGGCGTGACCAGCGCGGACGTCGCTGCCGTCTGGCCGGACCACAAGGCCATGGGCGCCCGCAGCGAGCACGAAGTCTTCGGGCTGCAGTACGGGCACGGCCTCGGCGTCGGACTGTGGGAGTTCCCCATCATCTCCCGAGCCTACAGCTTCGACCATCCGGTCGAGATCCAGCCCGGCATGGTATTCGCGCTGGAAACCTACGCGGGAATCGGTTACGACGGCGTACGGCTGGAAGACGAGGTGGTGGTCACGGAAACCGGCATCGAAGTCATCACCAAGTTCCCGACCGATGAACTCTTCGGTTGCGGAATGAACTACTAGCCGTCGCTCATGAGCACGCTGAAGATCGCCCTGATCCCCGGCGACGGGATCGGCAAGGAGGTCATGCCCGAGGGTGTGCGGGTCCTGGAAGCGGCGGCGGCCGGTCATGGCATCGAGTTCCAGTGGCAGGAATTCGACTGGTCCTGCGAGCGCTACCTGAAGACCGGCGCGATGATGCCCGCGGACGGCATCGAAACGCTCCGCGCCTTCGACGCCATCTATCTCGGTGCGGTCGGCTTCCCCACGGTGGCCGACCACGTCTCCCTCTGGGGCCTGCTGATCCCGATCCGGCGCGAGTTCGATCAGTACATCAATCTGCGTCCGGTGAGGCTGTTCGACGGCGTGCCCTGCCCGCTGGCCGGCAAGGAGGCGGGCGATATCGACTTCTACGTGGTACGGGAGAACGTCGAGGGCGAGTATTCGGCCATCGGCGGCGTGCAATACCAGGGCACCGAGAACGAGATCGTCATCCAGCAGAGCGTCTTTACCCGCCACGGTGTCGACCGGGTCGTCAAGTACGCTTATGAATTGGCCAATTCACGCGCCGCAAGGCACCTGACCTCGGCGACCAAGTCCAACGGGATCATCCATTCCATGCCTTACTGGGATGCGAGGGTCAAGGCGATGGGCGAGCACTACCCGGATGTGGAAGTGGATCAGTTCCACATCGACATTCTCACGGCGAACTTCGTGCGCATGCCGGAGCACTTCGATGTCGTGGTCGGCAGCAACCTGTTCGGCGACATCCTTTCCGATCTGGGTCCCGCCTGCACGGGCACCATCGCCATCGCTCCGTCGGCGAACATGAACCCGGAGAAGGCGCATCCCTCCATGTTCGAACCGGTGCACGGCTCGGCGCCCGATATTGTCGGCCGGGGCATTGCCAATCCGATCGGCACCATCTGGGCCGGCGCGATGATGCTTCAGCACCTGGGTCATCCGGCCGTTCACGATTCGGTGCTGGGAGCCATAGAAACCGTCCTGCGGGAGGGCAAGCGCCTGACCCCGGACATGGGCGGCAAGGCCACCACGGTACAATTGGGCAAGGCCATCGCCGGGGCGATCTAGCGTCGCCGAAGCGGGCGACCGCGTCGTCCCGGGTGGCGTACCGGGAATCTGTTCCGGATAGCCAAGATGCAGTTACAACGCCGGCAAATCTGGCTGGTACTCCTGGTGGAGACCGTATTCCTGGCGATATTGGCGGTGTGGGTACTGATTCGCCTGGACCGGATATTCGAGCCGGTCAGCGTCCTTGTAGCGCTCGCCATCATCGTCATCGGCGATGTGATCGCCGTACTTCTGATGCAGGGGTTCGCGCCCACCCGAATCACTTTTTCGGCGGGAGAAAGCGAATTGCGGGGTCAGGCCGTGGACGGGTTCGGGCCGAGCGACCGCGGACGTGTCGAACTCAGGGGCGAGCGGTGGTCGGCACGCCGCAAGGGTCCGGAGCCGATCCATCCCGGCGACCCTGTCAGGATCGTTGCTCGCAAGGGATTGAATCTGATCGTGGAGCGAACCCCGCCAGAGGCACCGAGGAAATAGTCCAGCGGCTCAGCGACAAACCGGTTCTGAACGGCGAAATTCAGACTCGCGCCGATGCAGCGGCAGGGTTCCGGATCCTACACTTCCAGCCGCAACAGCTCGATCAGATTGCCGCCCAGAATCGCCACCTTCTCATCGTCGCTGAGCGACGGTGAATCAACGACCAGGTCGATTGTATCCGGCCACTCGAACGGCATGTCGGACCCGTAGACCACCTGACTCGCGCCGGACACCTCCACCAGGTGTCGAAGGCCTTCCTCGTTGAATACCATGGTATCCACGAGAATCTGCGTTCTCAGGTACTCGCTTGGATTTTTCGTGTTGACGCAATTGGCGTTGTTTCTGGCGCAGGCAACTTCCGACCTTCCCAGATAGGACGGCAGGTATCCGCCACCGTGGGCGGCCACCACCTTGAGATTCGGAAAGCGGTCAAAGGCGCCGTCGAATATCATCCTGGAAAGGAACAGCGTCGTCTCCAAAGGATTGCCGATCACGTTGCCGAGTCCGCCGGTACCGTCCAGGGCGCCGGGCTGGATGATGTTCCTGGACCCGTCGGGGTGCATGAAGACCGGGACGCCCAACTCTTCCGCCTTGGCCCAGAACGGATCGTATTTCTCGGTCGACGGCGCCTCCCCGCGCGCGTGCCCGAGTATCGAAGCGCCGCGGTGCCCGAGTTCCGTCACCGCGTATTCCAACTGCTCCGCGGCCATCTCCGGGAATTGCAATGCCGGCGATGACAGCGGCACGAACCGGTCGGAATGCGTCGCGCACCATTCCGCCAGTCCCTCATCGTTGATCTTCACGATTCCCTCGGCCTGTTCCTCGGTCGCGTCGTACCACCAGAACCGGTTCACGCTCAGGGCCGCGATGTCGATGCCCCGTTCATCCAGTGCGTCGATACGGTGCTGGCCGAGCACGAGCATGTCCTGCAGCGGGGCGTTTTCAAGCGGCGTCCCCTCGATGATGGGCCGCACCTCCTGAAACAGGCAGTGCGCGTGGATATCGACCACGACAACTTCGTTGCCGCCCACCATCACCTGCTTGCCACGCGACTGTGCCATGGCCCGCATGGCCGGGTTCATGACCAGGGCACCGGCGGCGGCGCTTCCGGTGGCTGCCAGAAAAGCTCTTCGATTGATCATTGTCTTGCTCCTGCCTGTTATTGGTTTGTGTTATCGGCCCTGATTGGTTTGTGTTATCGGCCCTGTTACCGGTTTGCGTCCTCGGCAAGCGCGTAGCACTCGTATTCGAGAATGCGGATGTCGTCCTCCTGGCGGCGATACAGCGGCATGCGCATCTGCCAGCGCTCTGTGAAGACCTCGGGGTCGGTGATGGTCACTTCGTACATCAGGTGGTCCGGTCCCACCGGCGTATAGCGTTCGACCACATGCATCGATGCGCCATGGAAATTGCCGGACCGGTCGAACCAGGTCTCGTCGGTGAAATGGATCACGTCCACGACCAGCGTGTCGCCGTCCCAGTGGCCGCGGGAGTCGCCCATGTACCACTGGATCGGGCCACCCGGGTGCTCTCCGGTCATGAAGATGTTACGGATCGAATGGACCCACTCGTAGATCATCACGACCTGGTCGGGAGTCTGGATGATCTGGAACGGATACGGCATGTAGGTGATGCGCGGCACGCCCACCATCTTGCAATTGGCCTCCGTGTCCAGGCTGTGCCGGTTCTCGAAGTTCTGTTGCCGCTGTTCCAGCGCCCAGGGCCGATAGGGCAGATGATTGCCCACCACGACCCCCTGCCCCGCCGGGACGCCGTACTCCGCCGAGTGGTCCTGGATGTTCCACACCGCCGTGTTCACCGCCTGCCAGATGCCCTGCAGGTCGGGCTGGCCGTCCGGGGTGCGCGGCATGACGTAGTCCTGCGCGACCGCTCCGGGCGCGGGCAGCAGGAAAGCTGTCGACGCGAATGCCGCCAGGCGCAGCAGCAGTCCCGGTGAGGCGCGGCGCCCGGCTGATAAGGCGCGAGGAGGGGACATTTCGGGAATATTCGACCGACCAGCAACGCGACCGGCCGGGACGCATCGTCCGTCCGATGCAGCGGGACTCTTGCCACGGGCTGCCCGGGAGGCGCTTCCCGTCATTGATTCGGCCCGCTACCGGAGAATAGCGACCGCCCGTCCGCAAACGTCACTTCATCGCCTTCCATCTGCCTGGAACCGTCGCGGGAGGGAAGTCCGTGAATCGTGACCTCTGTGCCCACCGGCAGATCATCCTGGCGCCATCCGCGCCGGTACAATGAATTGGCGCCCCCGAATTCCACCCGCCACATCTCCGGCCGGCCTGCGTCGCCCTCGACCTCGATGCTCAGCCAGGAGTGGGGGTTTCGCCATTCCATCTCGACGATACGACCGGAAATGGTGATCTCCCGGGTCATGTCGTACTGCAGCGCGATGGAATGGTGCCCGACTGCCGGAAACGCCAGCAGCATCGCGGCGAGGCCGCCACCCAGCAGCGTTCGCAGCGCGGTTCTCGGCGCCGGCGCGCAGTGGGCCCGGTCCAGGCGCCTGTTCCGTGCGAGCCCGCAGCGAATGGTGTTCATGGTTGCCATTGCAGTTCCCTTTCCTCCAGTTCCCAGGCCGCCCGCAAGCGCCTGGCTTCATCGCCGGAAATGCCCGGATAGATCTTGTAGCCGACATTGCGGTATGCCTGCGAGGCGATCTCGTTGTCCTCGTAGCAGGCCTCCTCCCAGAGCTCGAACGACGGATCCGGAAGTCGCCTGAACGCAATCGCGATGGTAAACGGCCGCGTGTACACGTTGGGATCGTCCAGCGTCGCCTCCCAGTGAACCGTGTCGGCGTCAATGAGCGTGAACCGCTCGATCACGTGAGCTTCGTCGGTGAAAAACCGGCCCCGCTGGTCCAGCCAGGCGCGGGCGTTCTGGTTGCGGGTCTCCACCACCAGCGTATTGCCCTCCCAGTGCCCGTGGGAATCCCCGTTCCAGAGCAGGATGTCTTCACCGAGTGGTGACCGGTCACCCAGTTCGATGACACGGAAGGCATGCGCCTCCTCACCCTGTATGAGCAGTGTGTCCGCCGTCTGGTTGAACTGCAGCACGCCTGTCATGTACATGGTCAGCGGAATACCGTCCATGCGGCAGATCGCGTTGTGGTGCACGTAGGCGACGCGGTTGTAGCGGCGCTGCGCCTCCGCCCAGGGCTGTATCGGCACGATGCCGCTTGGAGGATCGACAATCACGCTTGGCGCCTCGCCGTCGTCCAACGTCTCCGGATGGGCGTGGATGCTCTCATGCGCACGGGCCCGACGGTTCCATATCCCGTTGAAGTCCGGATAACCGTCCGGCGTGCGAGGTGGGTCGAAAGCCGCTGCCGCTTCCTTCGCGCAGGCGTGGAATGCGGCGTGATTGTCGTCGGGGCAGACCGAGTCCGCCCATTGCTGGGCGAATACCGGCGTCGTTGCCGCGACCTGCACAGATAGAGTGCCTATTGCAAGAATTGCGATCCGCTGCGTGTTCAGAATCGTATCCCTTTGTTCCTGGTCAACCCGCTCAATATCCACGGGGAGAATCGACGTGTCAACAGTGCGATTTCTGCTACCATCGGAATGAGGCTCGCGATACGTCCGCGCGCAGGAGCAATTCGCCCTGCCGAGCACCCGGGTCGGTTGTGGCAAGCAACAAGCCTGGAATAACACCACAAAGGCCACGCATGAAACTTCGACGCCGCGCCAGACGCACGATCATCGGCCTGTCGATCGCCCTGCCCATCTTCGCCGTGATCGGCGTGTTCGTCATGTTGCTCTGGAATGCATTGATTCCGGATCTGTTCGACGGCCCCCGGCTATCCTATCTGCAAGCCGTCGGCGTGCTGCTGTTGTCGCACCTCCTGTTCAGGGGATCGCCGCTTCACGGACTGCGCGTCTGGCGCCGCGCGCGGCGGCGTCAGCGCTGGAAGCAGCGGCTCGCCTCGATGTCGCCTGAAGAATTCGCCGCCTACCGGGGCGAACTCGGGATACAGGGGTCCGACGACCGGACGCCTTGATGGCGGCCGGCACGTCGGACGGTACAGTCACCTCTCCCTGTTACTGGTTGCCTAACCGATACGAGAACCGCGCGCCGAATGCACGATCGCGCCGCGACGTGTAGTAGGGCACCCGCGCGAACGGCGGTGGCGCCGGCGTGCCCGCTGGCGTGAGGATGCGGCCATCGAAAAAGTAACCGATGCCCTGCGGCGAATCGTCGTCGAACACGTTGTTGATGTACAACTCCGCGCGCCAGGCGTCGCGGCTCAACCCGACGCGGACATCGCTCACCGAGAAGCCCGGCAGTTCGGTCAGGTTCATTTCGGTGGCGAACTGGCTGGACCGGAAAATCGAGTTCCAGCGGGCGAACCATTCCATGCCGTTCGCCAGCGGCCTCGTATATTGAATATTGAACGATCCGGACCACTTCGGCTGCGTGCGAATCTCGTTGCCGGTCACCAGAACGCAGTCCAGGCCCGCCGCCGTGGTTGCATTGGGCGGAACACCGAAGTCGATCGGATAGGTCGAACAGGCGCCTTCGTCGTAGGTGATGTCGATCAATGAAGCCGCAAGCCCGAAACTGAGATCCTCGGAGAGAAAATAGTTGCCTTCCAACTCGAGGCCGACACCGGTCACATCGCCGGCCTGCAGGAATGATCGGCCGGGCCCGAAATCCAGGCCCTCGTATTGTGTTCCCGGATCCCCGATGCCGTCGTTGTCATCGTCGATGAAATCGCCCGGCTCGAAATTCAGATTGAACGGTTGGACGTATCCCTTCCAATCCAGTGCAAAGAGGTTGGCCGAGTAGGTGGCACGGTTGGCGGCCGTTCCCTTGATGCCCACTTCGTAACTGGTGACCTCCTCTTCCTCGAAGAATGCGATCGCGTCGTTGTCGAAGATGTTGGGATAGGCTGCCGAAGCCGCGGCCACGTCGCGGTCCAGCGCCCCGGTATTCACTCCTGCGGGGTTGTTGCCCTTCGCCAACTGCACATACAGCGTCGTGTTGTCCGCCGGCGAGTGCGTCAACGACAGGCGTGGCAGGAACGCGGTCGTCTTCTGGGCCAGGCCGAACGTACTGCCATCGCCCTGGATGCTCGTCCCCGATACATCGTCGTTCTGGTACCGCCCCTCGAGCGACAGCGTCGTGCGCTCGGTTGCATCGTACGTCAGGTTGAAGAACAGTCCGGTATTGGTCGCGGATTCCTGGATCTGGCGGCCTGCAGCCGCACCGCCCTGGAATTGCGCGAGGCTCCGATACACGACTGTCAGGAAATAATAGTCGTAGTAGGAAAGTCCGACTCCGTAACGCAATCGCTGGTCGCCGGGCGAGGTCAGGCGTATTTCGCCATAGGTCTCCTCGATATTCGTGGGGTCCCGTTCGAAGCCGAAAGCGTCGTTGGTCAGGTTGGCATCCGTCTGCCGCTCGTAGTACTCATCGGATACGAAACCGAGGGCCTGGAGGGACAAACCGTTGGCCAGATCGAACGACGCATCGGCCTCGAACCGGTCGCGTTGATTCCTGACAAAGGGGTCGGTAATGCCGGTCGCCCCGTAGTTGTAGTCATACACCTCGTCGATCCGCTTGAGTTCGCCCACGTAGGCGCAGGAGGGTTCCGGCGGAGGCACGATCCCACCCCCGCAACGACGCCCGGGGGGAACCGCGTCGGGATGCGTGACCCGGATCGGATCGTCCAGATTCAGAAACACGCGCGGTGTCTGCTCGTGGTCGGTTTCAAGCCACTTGTAGCGCAACTCGATGCTGGCGGTATCGCCCGGCGTGAACAGGAGCTTGGTCAGAACGGACTGTGAACTCTCGCCGCCAAGGGTGAAGCCCTCCTCGGCGGTAACCCAGTTGCTTTCGCCATCGCGCTGATTGCTCAGCACGGCGATCAGGCCGCCCACGTTCTCCCCCAGGGGACCGGACATCAGGCCGTTGAAATTCAGCAGGCTGTTGCTGCCGACATCGACATCGACATTCGCCGCCAGTTCATCGCCTGGATCCACGGTGATGAAGTTGATCGCCCCACCGAACGTGGAGCGTCCGAACGCGGCGCTCTGAGGACCGCGCAGCACCTCGACCTGCTGGACAGCCAGAAACGGCGCCGTGCCCTGCTGGCCCAGGATCGGCATGCCGTCGAGGAATGTGGTCACCTTTTGCCGGTAGGTGGCGATTTCCTGGGAGACCACGCCGCGAATGGCCGGCGTGCCGGCGTTCTGATCGAAGCCGGTGTCGTAGTTGAGGCCCGGCGTGTTCGCGTAGAGGTCCCGTGTCGAGAGAATGCCCCTTTCCAGCAGCACGTCGCCGGTAAACACGGAGATCGCGACGGGCACTTCCTGGAGGTTTTCCTCGCGTTTCCGCGCGGTGACCACGATTTCCTCGAGTTGAAATTCCGTGCCTTCCTGGGATTGGGCGGGGGCTGCCGGAATCAGCAACAGGGAGGCTGCAAGCGCGCTGCCAAGACTGTATCGAATCATTGGTGTCTCCTGATTTTCGGTGCGGCCCGATTGTCGGTGCGGCCCGATTTTCGAAACTTCGGGTGTTTGTCGGTATTTTACAACATACAACGCCGGATTGTATCGAACGAATATGGAGAAAATATGGATTGGATCGCGGTTGATCCACTTGTCCGAGGACGGGCGCGGCAGCCGGGCCGGCGCAACAGCCGAACGGGCGCGGCAGCCGGACCGGCTGTCCCGGTCGCGCACCGATGAGATCAGCGGGTTGGTTTCAGGCTTCGCCGGTCCCGCCAGGGTCATCGACATACACAAGCCCGGCACGCGCCAGCGGTTCCCGCATGCCGTAGATATCCAGTGACAACTCGCCGGACGCCAGGCGCCGGCGCTTGCCGACTTCGTTTTCTTCCCGCGCCCGCGCGGCCGCGTGGACGCGTTCGACATCCTCGCGCGGAACGACCACGACACCGTCATCGTCGGCAACAATGACATCGCCCGGATTGACTTGCTCTCCGGCGCATATGATCGGCACGTTAACGGAGCCGGGCGTCGCCTTGACGGTACCCTTGGCGGATACCGCACGGCTCCATACCGGAAACCGCATCTCTGACAGTGCCGCCACATCCCGGCAACCCGCATCGATCACCAGTCCCTGAATGCCTTGCGCGCGGTAACTCGTTGCCAGCAGGTCGCCGAACATGCCGTCGGTGTTGACCGCGCTAAGCCCGACGACGACGATATCGCCTTGCTGTGCCAGTTCCGGCGCCACATGGAGCATCCAGTTGTCTCCGGGGTGCGCCAACACCGTGATGGCGCTGCCAGCGATGCGGGCTCCGGTGTAGACGGGCCGCATGTAGGGCTGCATCAGTCCGCTGCGGCCCTGTGCCTCATGCACCGTGGCGACGCCCATTTCGGCCAGTCCCTGAATCAGCGCGCGGTCCGCCCGCGCGATATTTCTCACAGCAACGTTCTTCAACACCCTTCTCCTGGGAAATCCGCCAACGGGCCGGGGCGCCAAGCTTAATGGAAGGACACCGGACTGTCATGGCGCAGCGGCGAGCCGCCCTGGTGGGCGACCGGGGCATGCTGACCGCGGCGCGGCTACGCGAATCAAATACTGCGATCAGTACTTGGCAACGCCTTGGGCGTTGCTATTATTGCGGTAAGTGTCGAGGGAAATGGTTATTTCCATGGAAGCCCGTGGCAAAAGTCTCCCGTCGCACCGAGACCGGCGCGGCGCCCGGCTGACAAGTCGCGGGGCCGTCTCCGATGGAAAGGGCCATTCCAGTTCGAATCCGGCAATGCGCCACACTTCCGGGAACTTCGGCTCGAATGGGGTCGCGGCCGTGTATGGACACTGAAGCTGGACCAGGGTTTTGGATACTGGAAACATCGCCCGTATGCGAATTTTCCGTTCGACAACAGTCCACGCGAGCAAGTACGGTCCATGAACGCGACCATCAAGAACGGCAAGGTGATCGCGCTCGGCAGCCACCCCACTTTTGTTTACGTTGCGCAGGAAATACATAGCGGGGAAAAGTCATGAATTTCCCCATACACCCGATCGTGCCCGCGCGCATCCGGGGAGGTGCCGCATGGCGATGACAGACAAGAACGCCCTACCCAACCCTTTCACGCCCGGCACTGGGGCCTATCCGCCGGTACTGGCCGGACGGGACGACGAACAATCCGCGCTGCTGGAGGGCCTCGCGAAAATCTCTCATCCCACACGAGGCGGACCCGCGAACATACTGCTCCTGTGCGCCCCTCGCGGGATGGGCAAGACGGTACTGCTGAGTTGGTTAAGGCGGCAGGCGGTAGCCCGCGCTGTTCGCGTCATCGAAGCGGAGGCGGGGGATATCCCCGATCTGGCTGCGCTCGCGGGTGCACTGTGGCCCGAGAGCCGAGAGGAGCCCGCGCGATTGACCGGCGTCACGGCGGGCTTGCTCTCGGCCGAGTGGCAACCCGGTCAATCGGATCGCACGGCGAGTCACATAAGAACTCTCCTGCGGGAACACCTGCTCGATGCGACCGAGCGAAGCCCGTTTCTCCTCCATGTGGATGAAGCGCACACCCTCGCCCCGAAGGTTGCGAATGCTCTCTGCAATCTGGCGCAGTCGCTGATTAAATTCGACCGGCCGGCCTGGGTAACCTTGGCCGGCACACCGGGACTCATGACTCACTTGATGTCGACATCGGTTCAGGCGTCTTTCATCGAGAGGGCGGACGTACTGTCGCCGGATTGCCTTGGCCGCGAGGCGTCGATCAAAGCCCTTGACATTGCGGAGTGGCGCGATTGGGAGATCGACGCAAACGTCCTGGAGCAAGTGGCCGGCGACACGCAGGGGTTTCCCTTCTTCATTCAACGTTGGGGCCATGCGCTTTGGAACGCGGGGAAGGACACCCGCACCGTTTCCATCGAAACGATGGAAACGGCCCGAACGCAAGTCGATTTCGCGCGGCGCGGCTTCTACGCTCGCCGCTATCGGGAAATTCATGATCACGGGGACGCGCGCCTCGCGACCGCGGCGGCAGCGCTCGCGAACGCCCTTTCCAAACGAACCAGCCTGTCGCTGGCGGAAGCCACATCGGCGATCAAGGAAGTCATTCCCGAACACGCTGAAGCGGTGCAGGCCAGAGAACACCTTGAATCCGTTGGCTTCATCCACATGCGCGCCGACGAATTCACCGGAGGTATCCCATCGCTGCTGCGCTACGTGGCCGACCAAGCGTCGTAAAGTCTCACGGCGCCGGCGCATGGAGATGCGAAGTAGAGCTCGATGCCCTCTTGATCCTTACTTTCCCGGCAGCACGGAGAAACCGTTGAGCTCAAACGCGCCGCTTCGACATCTGCGTGTCGTTGAAATGACCGAGGCCCTCGCGGGTCCCTACTGCAGCATGCTCCTCGGGGACATGGGCGCGGACGTCATCAAGATCGAACGTCCGGGACGGGGCGACCAGGCGCGCGGCTGGGGACCGCCCTTTGTCCAGGGGGAGAGCGCGTATTTTCTGTCGGTCAACCGAAACAAGCGCAGCCTGGAGTTGAACATCAAGGAGCCGCAAGCCCACGGGCTGCTCCTTCGCCTGCTGAAGACGGCCGACGTATTCATCACCAACGTGCCCCGAATGACGTCGCTCAAGCGCGCCGGCATCGATCCCGAGTCGCTGCGCCGGCTGAATCCGCGCCTCGTCTACGCCGCCATCAGCGGATACGGCCATACCGGCCCGAAGGCGGGGCGAGGCGGCTACGACATCATCGCCCAGGGCGAGGCCGGGCTCATGGCCATCACCGGCGACGCCGCGTCCGCCCCCATCCGGTTTCCCACGCCCATGGCGGACATCACGGCTGGCCTTTACACCCTCATCGGCATTCTGACGGCTCTCTACGCCCGCGATGAACGGGTGAACGGGACCGGCCGCGGCCGATTCGTCGACGTTTCGCTCGTGGATTCGCAGACCACCTGGCTCGCAAATCTGGCGGGCAGCTTCTTCGCCACCGGCGAATGCCCGCAACCGCTGGGCAATATTCATCCGACCGTGACCCCCTACCAGCCCCTGCGGGCGCGTGACAAGATGTTGATTGTCGCCGTTGGAACGGAGAAACTCTGGGGGCAATTCTGTGAAGCGGTGGGCCTGGACCGTGCGACCATGACGGACTCGAGATTCGCAACCAATGCCGACCGGAACCGCAACCGCGACGCCCTGATCCCCTTGATCGAGTCGAGGCTCGCAACCGCGGACGCCGCCGAATGGGTGGAGCGCCTGGTGGAAAGAGGTATTCCCGCCGGCCCCATCAATCTGCCGGACGCAACGCTCGGCGACGAGCAGATTCGTGCCAGGGGCATGATCGTGGAACTGGATCATCCGCTGCTGGGGCTGGTGAAGTCTCTCGGCAATCCCGTCAATATGTCGGAAAGCGGCCCAAGCTACAGGCGGTATCCGCCTCGTCTGGGCGAACACAACGAGGAGATTCGCGCTGAACTGGAGGCGCGGGAGGAACCAGAATGAACCCGACTCCGGAATCGCGCCGCGGCTTTCTTCGATACCTGGCCGCAAGTCCGTTACTGGGCACGACGCTGGGCGCGGCGCCGCGCGCGCTCGGCCAATTCGACTTCACCCTGACCGACACCCCGATTTCCTCGCCGGAGGAGGCGGTCAACGTATTCGATTTCGAACCCGTGGCGCGCAACAACATGACGCTCGCTCACTACGTCTACATGGCGTCGGGTGTCGATGACGGCGCGACCGTGGCAGCCAACCGCGCCGGGTTCGAAGAGATTCAGTTGCGCGTCCGCCGCCTGGTGGATGTTCGCGAGGTGGATACGCAAATTGAACTCTTCGGAACCCGGCACGCGTTCCCGATCGTCCTCGCCCCCTGCGGAACCCAGCGGGCGTTTCACCCCGAAGGAGAACTGGCCACGGCGCGGGCCTCCGGCTCCCGGGACTGCCTGCAGATCATGTCGACCGTGAGCAGTTTCGGTGTCGAAGACGTCAACGCGCAGCGCGGCGCCCCGGTCTGGTACCAGCTCTATCCGACGGAGAAGTGGGAAGTCACGGAGGGGTTGGTCCGCCGCGCGGAGGCCGCCGGATGCCCCGCCATCGCGGTGACCGTGGACGTGCCGGCCAGCAACCGCGAAGCCATCGCCCGGTTCAGGCGCGACAGCAATCCGGAGTGCCTGCCCTGCCACCAACCGGGGCTCGAGTACTCGACCGGCAAACGCCCCATGTTCGACGGCCTGGACATCAGCGGCCTCGCCAGCACCAGCAGGGCCAGAACCCTGACCTGGGACTTCGTCGACCGCCTCCGCGACTTCACGACCGCCAGGCTCCTGCTCAAGGGCATCGTCACCCACGAGGACGCCAGCCTCGCCGTGGAGCGCGGAGTGGATGGAATCATCGTTTCCAACCATGGCGGGCGGGCCGAAAACAGCGGGCGCGGCGCCATCGAATCCCTGCCGGAGGTGGTCGACGCGGTCGCGGGCCGGATTCCCGTGCTGGTGGACAGCGGCTTTCGCCGGGGCGTCGACGTCTTCAAGGCGCTGGCCATCGGCGCCGACGCCATCTGCATCGGACGGCCCTACCTGTGGGGTCTGGGCGCCTTCGGTCAGGAAGGGGTGGAAGCGGTCCTGGACCTGTTGCGGCGCGAACTGACAGTCATGATGCAGCAGGCCGGCACGACCAGCCTGGATGCCATCAACCGCGATTACCTGGCTACCTGATTCGACCGCGACAGGCTGGCGGCGCGATTGGCTTCGATTTCATGGCGGCGGCCACCTGGCAGGTGGAATTGCCCGCGATTACCCGGCGGCCCGGTTCCGTCCATCCAGATAGCCTGCGAAGTCGTTTCCGACCTGGGGGTCCCGCAGCCCGTATTCCACCAGCGCCTGCAGGTAGCCGAGCTTGGTGCCGCAGTCGTAGCGCACGCCCTCGAAGGCCAGGGCGTGAACGGCTTCCTCGTCCATGAGGCTTGCGATTCCGTCGGTCAATTGAATTTCATCGCCAGCACCACGCTGCGTGGTCCGCAGCTTGTCGAAAATTCGCGGCGTCAGCAGATAGCGCCCCACCACGGCCAGATTTGAAGGGGCGTCCTCGGGTCTCGGTTTCTCGACGATACCGGTGATCCTGCGCGCGCCCGTTGGCTGCTCCTCCACAGCGACGATGCCGTAACTGGCCGTGCGTTCGTCGGGCACGGTCTGCACCGCGAGCACACTGCCGCCGTGGCGTTCGAAATGATCCCGCATTTGCGCAAGGCATGGCGTAGCGCCGTAGATGAGATCGTCGGGCAGGTGCACGTAGAAGGGTTCATCGCCGACCGCCGCACGGGCGCAAAGCACCGCGTGACCCAGACCCAGCGGTACGCCCTGGCGCACAAAAACGCAGCTCGCCGAGGCCGGAAGGATCCCGCGGACCGAGGCCAGCAACCCGGCCTTTCCCGACTCTTCCAATGACCGCTCCAACTCGGCATCGACGTCGAAGTGGTCCTCGATCCCCTTCTTGCCGGCGGACGTGACGAAGATCAGTTTTTCGGCGCCCGCGGCCACCGCTTCCTCCACCGCGTACTGGACCAGCGGCTTGTCCACGATCGGGAACATCTCCTTGGGCGTCGCCTTTGTCGCGGGCAGGAAACGGCTGCCGCGGCCGGCGACCGGAAAAACCGCGGTGCGTACGATGGAACTCAGCGGGGCACCCTCCCTGACAGATCCGAGAGGGCATCATACCGGAGTTTGGAAAAAGTTCGCCCGGCCGTCCGGTCGATTCGGCCCGACTCGCCCCGCTACCGCCTGCCGCGCCGGCGAAGCGGCATCGAGCGGCGGGGAAATGATCGGCCAGCCGGCCGGGCAAGGAAAAACCGGCGCTACCCGTCTTCTTCCTCTTCAGGCGTCGAAACCAGGATATTGCCCTCGTTCACCGCCAGAACATGGTCGCCGATCCCCCTCACTCGCGCCAGCGCCTCGGCGGAGGGAAATTCGCCATTCGCCTCGCGGTCGGCCACGATGGCCGCGGCCAGCGCCGGACCGACGCCGGTCAATTCCATCGCCAGCATTTCGGCGCTGGCTGTGTTGATGTTCACCGGGCCGGCCAGAACCAGGCCCGGCGCCAAGCCCACCAGGAACACGCATGCGATTTTCTTGAAAAGTCCTCTCATCAATCTCTCCTTTGTCAATGGTTTGGAAGGGACAAGGGAATGCTAGGCCACCCGAATCGGGCTGGCAGCCTTCCAATCCAGCGAGATTGACGACATTTGCGGGTCAGGGCCTGTCCAATCGCCCCGAATTGGCGCAAAAAGGCGCTAGGCAACCATTTCGGCGAAGCGAAACGCCCGCACCGGGCGAACGGTCTCCCACGACTTGCAGCTCGGACAGCGCCAGACCAGGCGCTTCGCGCTGTAGCCGCAACCGGTGCAGCGGTAGCGGGACCCCGACATGGCCAAGCGGCGCAGCCCGCCGCAGATCCTGTGGATCGACGCCTGACGCCTTTCAGGCGGCAGCGCCCTGAGGTGCTCGGTATCGATCAGCGGGGCGAGCGTGTCATTGTCAAGCAGAAATTCCTCGACGCACTCACGCAGCAGCGGAGCCTGTTCCAGCCCGCCGGTGATCGCCGCATAGGCGATGTCCCGCTTGATCGATCCGTCCTTGCGGATCAATCCTCTCAGATAACGCTCCATCTCCACATCGCCGCCGGTCTCCCGGCAGGCCGATCCGAACAGCGGCAGGATTTCCGCCATCAAGCCGCGGTCCGCCGTAAGCAGTTGCTTGTACAGCGTAACCGCCCGTGAATAGTCGCCCTGCTCCCTGGCGATAGCGGCACGGATCAGCGTGCCCCGCAAAGTGCCCGACGCGCTTCGCCTGGAGTCCGTCAAGTGCCGGCGCGCCGCCTCCATGTCACCGTCCAGCCTGGCTCGCTCGGCCAGTTCACAGTAGTAATGGGCAACCTCCACCGACTTTTCGCCCGTGCGTGAATCGAGCTTGCGCCGGGCCTCGATGGCCTTGTCCCAGTTCCGTTCCCGTTCGTAGATATCCACCAGGCTGCGCAAGGCCGGTACCGCCATCGTCGGGCTTGACCGCAGTTCGCCAAAGAGTTTCTCCGCCCTGTCGAACAGCCCGGCGCCAAGATAGTCGCTGGCCAGGGAATGCAGCGCCTGGTGACGCTGGGTCTCGCTCAGATTGGGTCGGGCCAGGAGATTCTGATGGACCCGGATCGCACGGTCCACCTCGCCCCGGCGGCGGAACAGGTGCCCGAGCGCGAAATGCGTTTCGAGCGTGTCGTCGTCCACCTTCGCCATGCGGACGAACAGTTCCAGAGCCTCGTCGGTCTGGCGATTGAGGACCAGGTTGAGGCCGCGAAGATAGTCCGCGCCAATGGATGACTCCGGGGGCTCGTCCCGCCGGAAATCCGGCAGCCGCGCGAACAGCCAGCCGATGGCCGCGGCGACGACCAGCAGTCCGGCGAGCAGGAATGTCGATTCAGTCGGCATCTTGCAGCGGCAGGTTGCGCAGGCTGCTGACCTCTGCGTCGGCCAGCCTGAGCTTTCTGCGCAGCCGCCGCCGCTCGCCGGCCATCCGAACGACAGCCACTCCCGCCGAGAGCAGCCCGGCCACCCACCCGACCGCAAACGCGACGGCGAAGGCCAGGGGCGCCGGAACGTTTTCGAACCGGGTAAAGGCGATGTCCACGTCGAGAGTGCCCGGGTTGTTCCAGGCGAACACCGCCGCGATCAGCACCACCAGGAGCAACGCGAAAAACAACCCGATCTTGCGCACAGCGACAATCCCCAGGAAAACCCTTGCAGGCCGTTACCGTCGGCCCGAATCTTGCGCCGGCGCCCCGGAAAATGACGCCGGCCCCGCGGGTCCGGACACGGGTCAACTGCGCACAGGCAAGTGACGCCCTCCGTTGACGCGCTCCCGCAGGTCCTTGCCCGGCTTGAAATGGGGCACGTACTTGCCGGACAGGGCGACCGGTTCGCCGGTCTTCGGATTACGGCCCGTCCGCGGAGGGCGGTAATGCAGCGAGAAACTGCCGAATCCCCGAATCTCGATACGCTGGCCGTCGGCCAGCGTTTCACTCATCAACTCCAGGAGGTGCTTGATTGCCAACTCCACATCTTTCGCGGGTAGATGCTTTTGCTTGCTGGCTACAGCTTCAATCAACTCGGACTTTGTCATGGCCATACACCACTTTCGAGGGTCTCGACGATACCCGAGACATTGTCGGACTTTCGGTTACCGATCCGGGGACATCTGCTCCTTGAGCAAATCGCCCAATGTCGCTCCGGCCGCGGGCTTGCCGGCCTCGGACTTGTAGTTCCTGATTGCCTGCGCCTCTTCGCTGGCTTCCTTTTCCTTGACGGACAGCGTCACGTTGCGGCGCCTGCGATCCACTCCGGTGAGCTTGGCCTCGACTTCGTCCCCCGGCTTGAGCGCCATTCTCGCGTCGTCGACACGGTCACGGGAAATCTCCGTCGCGCGAAGCCGGCCAATGACACCGTCCGCCAGCGCGACGGTGGCGCCCCTGGCGTCCACTTCCTGAACGACGCCCCGGACGAACGATCCAGTGGCATGTTCGGCGATGAACCGGGAGAGGGGGTCCTTGTCCAGTTGCTTCACGCCCAGCGAGATCCTCTCCCGCTCCGGATCGATCGCGAGCACCATCGTCTCCAGTTCCTCGCCCTTTCGATAGTTGCGCACAGCCACGTCGCCCGGCATGTCCCAGGAGAGGTCGGACAGGTGAACCAGGCCGTCGATGCCCCCCGGCAGACCGATGAAGACGCCGAAGTCCGTGATCGACTTGATTTGCCCCTCGACCCGGTCGCCCTTGCGGAAGTTCTGCCCGAACTCCACCCAGGGGTTGGGCTTGCACTGTTTCAGGCCCAGTGAAATGCGGCGCCGGTCCTCGTCGATATCCAGCACCATGACCTCGACTTCGTCCCCGACCTGGACCACCTTGTGAGGGCTGACGTTCTTGTTGGTCCAGTCCATCTCCGAGACATGCACAAGACCCTCCACGCCCTCCTCGATCTCCACGAAGCAGCCATAGTCGGCAATATTGGTCACCCTGCCGAACAGCCTCGCGTGATGCGGATGCCGGCGCGACAGGTCGGTCCACGGGTCCGCGCCGAGTTGCTTGAGTCCGAGGGATACCCGGCTGCGCTCGCGGTCGAACTTGAGCACCCTGACTTCCAGCTCGTCACCGACGTTGACCACTTCCGAAGGGTGCTTCACTCGCTTCCACGCCATGTCGGTGATGTGCAGGAGACCGTCAATTCCGCCCAGGTCCACGAAGGCGCCGTAATCGGTGAGGTTCTTGACCACGCCCTTGAGCTTGATGCCCTCCTGGAGCTTCTTCAGCAACGCCTCGCGTTCCGCGCTGTACTCCTCCTCCACGACCGCGCGCCGGGAGACGACCACGTTGTTGCGCTTCCGATCCAGCTTGATGACCTTGAACTCGAGCGTATTGCCCTCAAGGTAGGCGGGGTCGCGCACCGGCCGCACGTCCACAAGCGAACCCGGCAGGAACGCCCGGACCAGGTCGAGATCCACCGTAAAGCCTCCGCGCACGCGTCCGCTGATGGTTCCCTTGACGATCTTGCCGTTCGCGAAAGCCTCCTCGAGACGGCCCCACATACGCGTGCGTTTGGCCTTCTCCCTCGAAAGGCGGGTCTCGCCGAAGCCGTCCTCGACCGCGTCAAGCGCGACCTCGACTTCGTCGCCGACCCCGACCTCAAGGTCACCCTTGTCGTCGAAAAACTGATTGGCCGGAATGACGGCTTCGGACTTCAAACCGGCGTTGACGATCACCACGTCCTGGTTCACGTCGACCACCGTTGCCTGCAGGATGGCGCCCTGTTTCATCTGCCGATTGGCGAGACTCTCCTCCAGCAACTCGGCAAAGGATTCACTCATGCATGTTCTTCCGCTCGCGCGGGCCTCCAGTTCAGCGCCTGCCCATCCCGGACCGGCGGTCAGTCAACTTCACGCCGGCATCCTGCCGACGCTCGAAATCAAATCGAATACAACCCCAATTCCCCGAGCCAGCCCCGGATGCGCGCATTCACTTCCTCCGGAGACAATCCGGTGGAATCCAGGACGCGAGCGTCCTCCGCTGGTTTGAGAGGCGCGACCTCGCGGTTGGCATCCCGCTCATCCCGCCGCGCGATGTCCTCCGAAAGGTTCGGCAGGCTAACATCCATACCCTTTTGGATCAACTGCTTATAGCGCCTCCGGGCACGTTCTTCAGGGCTGGCGGTGAGATAGACCTTCAATTCGGCCTCGGGGAAAACCACGGTGCCCATGTCGCGTCCGTCGGCGACGAGTCCGGGCGGTCTGGCGAAGGCCCGCTGCCGCGCCCACAGGGCCTTGCGAACCTCCGGTAGCGCGGCAATTCGCGAAGCCATGGCGCCGCACTCCTCCGTGCGCAGCAGCGCGGTGACATCGTCGCCGTCCAGCCGCACCGCCTCGGGCCCGCCCGCCGCGGCGAACTCGACCCGCATGCGCGACGCGGCAGCGGCCAGGGCCTCCGCCCGGTCCAATCCGATCGCGCCGCGATTCGCGGTCAACGCGGCGGACCGGTACAACGCGCCACTGTCCAGCAAGCGCCAGCCGAGGCTCACGGCGAGGGACCGGCCGATGGCCCCCTTGCCGGAACCCGTCGGACCGTCGATGGTGACGACCGGCACGCCGTTGACCGTCATTCCGGCGCCCCGACGACCGTTGATTCCATGGCAAGTCCACAGCCGGCCGCGACTCGCTCGAAGTCCGGAAACGACGTGGAAACCTGGTCCGTGCCCAACACCTCGACGGGTTCCCGCGCCACCGACCCGGCCACGGCAAAGGCCATCGCGTTGCGGTGATCGCCCTGCGCGTCGACACGCCCGCCGTGCAACTCGCCGCCCACGATGACCAATCCGTCGGGGCGTTCTTCCACGTCGGCGCCCAGCCGCCGAAGCCCCTCGGCCATGACACCGATGCGGTCGCTTTCCTTGTAGCGCAACTCTTCGGCGCCGCGTATCACCGTCCTGCCCTTGGCGAAAGCGGCCGCCACGAACAGAACCGGGAACTCGTCGATGGCCAGCGGCACCCATGCCGGAGGAACTTCGATACCGCGCAGTTCGCTCCTGGAGACAAGGATATCGGCCACGGGTTCGCCCCCGAGGATTCGCCGCGATCGGGTTTCGATGCGGCCTCCCATGGCTTCGACGATGCTGAGGAGTCCGCTGCGCGTGGGGTTTACGCCCACGTTTCGGATCAACAGCCCCCCGCGGGCTGCGAGCAAGCCGGCGACCAGGAAAAAGGCCGCCGAGGAAAAGTCCCCGGGTATTTCCGTATGGATCGGTTCGAGCCGGTCCGGCGGGCGAATGGTCACGACTTCGTCGAGCCTGGTTTCGACGGCAACGCCCATGGACCTCAGCAGCCGTTCGGTGTGGTCCCGGCTGCGTCCCGGCGAGCGAACGACGGTCTGGCCCCGCGCGCGAAGACCCGCCAGCAACAATGCGGATTTGAGCTGCGCGCTGGCTACCGGCAATGTGTATTCGATCGCCGTCAACGGGTATTGCCCCCTGATGCGGACCGGAGCGGTTCCCGACCGGGTTACAACCTCCGCCCCCATGGCGCGAAGCGGCTTGGCGACCCGTTCCATGGGACGCCGGCGCAACGATTCATCGCCCGTGAGTTCGCTGGCGAAGGGCTGTGACGCCAACAGCCCCGCCAGCAGCCGCATCCCGGTGCCGGAATTTTCGAGGTCCAGCGGCTTGCCGGGCGCCCGCAATCCATCCAGGCCGACGCCCCGCACGCGCAGGTCGCCGTCCTCCACGTTCAACTGCACGCCCAGCGCGCGCAACGCCGCCGCCGTTGCGAGACAGTCGTCTCCGGTGAGGAAACCCTTGACCGTGCTGGTTCCCTCCGCCAGCGCGCTCAGCAACGCGGTCCGGTGAGAGATCGACTTGTCGCCCGGCACCCGCAGTTCGCCGCCCACCTCGCGAACCGGTTGGACGACGAATGCCTGCCGCTCGGCACTCAGCGAATCAGCTTGCATTCTTGATCAACTCGTGTCGCGAGAGTGCGGGATCCCACGCACTACAGCACGGCCCTGGGATAGGAGCCGAGCACGCGGAAAAGGTCCGCATGAGTCTCGACCTGCGCAAGCGCCTTGCTGACGCCTTCGTCTTCGGCATGGCCCTCGATATCCACGAAGAATACGTAGTCCCACCTGCGGCGCCGGGACGGGCGCGACTCGATGCGCGTCATGCTGATGCCACCCTGGGCCAGTGGGTCGAGCAGACTATGGAGCACGCCCGCCCCCTTTGTGCCGGCGGAGGAAATGAGCAACGACGTCTTGTCCTCGCCGCTGGGCGGAAAGAGCCTGGGGCCGATGACCAGGAACCGGGTCGTGTTGTCGGCGTGGTCCTCGATGTTGGGGATGACGATGTTCAGGCCATAGACCTCCGCCGCCACCTTGCCGGCGATGGCGGCGGTGCCGTCTTCGTCCCGGGCGCGCCGGGCGGCCGCGGCGTTGCTCGAAACCGGTATCGTCTCCACGTCCGGCAACGATTGCGCGAGCCAGGCGCGGCACTGGGCGAGGGACTGGGGATGCGAACAGATGCGTTCGACCTTGCGAATGTTGTCCATTTGCCCCATCAGGTGCTGGCGAATCCGCAGTTCGACCTCGCCGCAGATCTTCAGCGGCGAAGTCAGGAACATGTCCAGGGTATGGGTCACGGTCCCCTCGGAGGAATTCTCGACCGGCACCACGCCGAAATCGGCCGCCCCGCCTTCGACCTCCTGGAATACCTCGTCGATCGTCGGCAACGACAACGCCCTCACCGAGTGTCCGAACTGCTTGAGCACCGCCGACTGGGTGAAGGTGCCTTCCGGACCGAGAAAGGCGACCTTCAAGGGCTCTTCCTGGGCGAGGCACGCGGACATGATCTCCCTGAACACGCGGACCATTTCCTCGTTCCCGAGCGGACCGTCGTTTCGCCCGATCACCTCGCGCAGGACGCGGGCTTCCCGCTCCGGCCGGTAGAACTCCGCCGAACCCGAAAATCCCTTTGCCTCGCCGACCTCGCGGGCGATGGCCGCCCGTTCCGAAATCAACGTCTGAATCAGGGCGTCGATCTCGTCGATGCGGTTGCGCAGATGTGACAGCGCGGCATCGCCTTGCGCGGCAGTCCGGTCATTCATGTCGCAACCCTGTCATGTGCGTGGAACGCGGTATGGGGCATGCCCACCGGGGCTGCTAGTCCTCCACCAACAGCCGGGCGCAGAGTATGCCATCGATGGAAGCGATGCGCTCCATCGTCGCCTTGCCAACCGGTTCGTCCACATCGATCAGGGTATAGGCCAATCCCCCCCGGGAGACGTTCAGGAGATCCGCAATGTTGATGCTGGCCTCCGCCAGGGCGATGGATATCTGGCCCACCATGGCCGGCACATTGGCGTTGGCGATGGCCAGCCGGTGCGGGCGCCGCCGGCGCAGGAGCGCTTCGGGAAAATTGACGGACGCCCGAATTTCGCCATGCTCGAGATACAGCTTCAGGTTCTCCGCCACCATGACGGCGCAGTTGGCCTCCGCCTCCGCCGTGGACGCGCCAAGGTGAGGCAGGCAGACGACCCGCGGCCGCCCCATGAGCCGTGCGGCCGGAAAGTCGGTCACATAGGCGCCGATGCGCCCCGCCTGAATCAGCTCCAGCACGGCCGCGTCGTCCACCACGCCCTGGCGGGAGAAATTCAGCACGATGGCGCCCGGCCGAAGCTGTTCCAGGCGCGCGCGATTCACCATGGCCCGGGTGTCGCCGTTCAGCGGCACGTGGGGGCTGATCACATCCGCGCGCTGGAAAATCTCGTCGAGCTGGTTGGCTTGCTGGACACCGGAAGAGAGCTGCCACGCCCGGCGAACCGTGACCTTGGGGTCGTAACCCACCACCTGCATTCCCAGGGCCAGCGCGGCGTTGGCGACTTCCACGCCGATGGCGCCGAGGCCGATGACTCCAAGCGTGCGGCTCGGCAGCTCGAATCCCGTGAACTGCTTCTTGCCGGCTTCCACGGCCGCGCCGATCTGCGCGTCATCGCCCTTCAGGCCACGCACGTATTCCCCGGCGGCCGGCAGATTGCGGGCGACCATGAGCAGCGAGCCCACCACCAGTTCCTTGACGGCGTTGGCGTTGGCCCCGGGGGCGTTGAAGACGGGAATCCCGCGCCGGCTCAGGATATCCACCGGAATATTGTTCACCCCGGCGCCGGCACGGGCCACGGCGCTCAGGGACGCCGGCAAGTCCATTTCATGCAAATTGTGCGAGCGAAGCATGATCGCGTCCGGCTCGGACACGCCGTGGCCCACCTCGTATCGCTCCGGGGGCAGTCGGCGCAGACCTTCTTCGGCAAGCTTGTTGAACGTCAGTACCTTGAATGTGTTCATCGACTCTTCCGTGTCCGGAATCGCATTGGTCCTAGCCGTGCCGCGCTTCAAAGTCCGACATGAACGCGATCAGCGCATCCACGCCCGCCTCGGGGAGCGCGTTGTAGATGCTGGCCCGCATGCCTCCAACCAGGCGGTGCCCCTTGAGATTGGCGAGGCCCGCCTGCGCCGACTCCTCGAGGAACACCGCGTCCAGTTTTTTGTCGGCGAGCGTGAACGGGATGTTCATCCAGGACCGGCAGGCGGGGTCCACGGGGTTGTCGAAGAACCCGCTCGCATCGATCGCCGCGTAGAGCTTGCCCGCCTTGCGGCGATTGCGTTCGGCCATGGCGTCGAGGCCGCCCTGCTCCCGGATCCATTCGAGCACCAGCCCGGCCACGTACCACGAAAACGTCGGCGGCGTGTTGGACATGGAATCCGCATCCGCCATGACCCGGTAGTTGACGACCGCCGGGGTTTCCGGGCGCGCCCGTCCGAGCAGATCGTCCCGCACGATCACCACCGTGATGCCCGGCGGACCGATATTCTTCTGGGCGCCGGCGTATATCACCCCGTATCGGCCGACATCCACCGGGCGCGACAGCAGCGTCGACGACATGTCGGCGGCAATCGGGGCGTCGGACACTTCGGGGACCTCGTGGAATTCCACCCCGACCACGGTCTCGTTGATCACGAGATGGAGGTATTCGGCATCGCCCGAAAGGCGCCAGGAAGCCGGGTCCGGGATGCTCGTGAAGTTGCCGTCCCGTCCGCTGGCTGCCTCGTTGGCGCGCAGGAAGCGCCGCGCCTCGCCAATCGCCTTGACACCCCAGTTCCCCGTGGTCACATAGTCCGCGGCATCGCCCGCTCCGGCCAGGTTGAGCGGCAGAGCCGCGAACTGCATCGTGGCGCCGCCCTGCAGGAACAGGATGCTGTAGTTTTCCGGTATCCGAAGCAGCTCGCGCAAGGCGCTCGAGGACCGCTCGGCGAGTTCGATGAATTCCTTGCCGCGATGGCTGACTTCCATCACCGACATTCCGGTGCCGCGCCAATCGAGCAGTTCGTTCCGGGCTCGTTCCAGAACGCACGTCGGAAGCGTGGCGGGACCCGGGGAGAAGTTATAGATGCGTTCCATGAACTGCTGCGGAATCGTGCAACGGCGCGTCACTCCTCCGGGAGTGGCTCCTCCGGGAGTGGCCCCTCCGGTAGCGACTCCTCCGGGAGTGACTCCTGCAGGCTTTCGATGCGCTCCATCCCGACCAGGCGGTCGCCTTCGTCCAGCCGGATGAGGCGCACGCCCTGGGTGTTGCGGTGCAGGATGGAGATTTCCGAGATCGTGGTGCGGACCAGCGTGCCGCTGGAACTGATGAACATGATTTCATCGTCGTCGCCCACCTGCTGAGCGCCGACCGCGGGACCGTTGCGCTTCGTGGTCTGGATGGCGATCGTGCCTTGTCCGCCGCGCCTTTGAACAGGAAACGCGTCAACGGCCGTGCGCTTGCCGTAGCCGTTCTCCGTCGCCACGAGCACCAGCTCCTGGTCCGGAATGCACAATCCGATCACCGCGTCGCCGCCGTCGCCCAACCTGATGCCGCGCACGCCGGCCGCGGTGCGGCCCATGGGGCGAACGTCGGATTCCGGAAACCGGATGGCCTTGCCGGAGCGCGAGAACAGCATGATGTCCTTGTCGCCGTCGGTGATGCCCGCGCCGATCAGGTGATCGTTCTCCCGCAGTCCCACGGCGATGATTCCAGGGGCGAGCGGCCGCGAAAACGCGCTCAGGGGCGTTTTCTTGACCGTGCCCCGGCTGGTGGCGAACAACACGTAGCGGTCGTCCTCGAACTCGCTTATGGGCAATACGGCGTTGATTCTTTCGTTCTTTTCCAGCGGCAGCAGGTTGACCACGGGGCGCCCGCGCGCGCCCGGCCCCGCCTGGGGAAGCCGGTAGACCTTGAGCCAATAGACCTTTCCGCGGCTGGAAAAGCACAACAACGTGTCGTGGGAATTCGCGACGAACAACTGGTCCACGAAATCCTTTTCCTTGACGCGCGTCGCCGCCCGGCCCCGGCCGCCCCGGCGCTGCGCCTGGTACGTTGTCAGGGGCTGCGCCTTGGCGTACCCGCCGTGGGACAGCGTCACCACAAGTTCCTCCCGCGGAATCAGGTCCTCGATCGTCAGGTCGGCATAGTCCTCGACGATTTCCGTGCGCCGCTCGTCGGCATACCGCTCCCTGATCTCCTCCAATTCCCCGCGAATGACGGAGAGCAACCGGTCCGGATTGGCCAATATTTCAATCAATTCATTAATTTTATCTATTAACCCGCTGTATTCTTTTGTTATTTTATCCTGTTCCAGCGCGGTCAATCGATGCAGGCGCAGATCGAGGATGGCTTGAGCCTGGGTCCGCGACAGACGGTATCCGGCCTTCTCCAGACCGAATGGCTCCGTCGCATCCTCAGGGCTCGTGGCGCCGGCTCCGGCGCGCTCAAGCAGTTCCACCACCTGGCCGGGCGGCCACACGCGCCCCATCAACCCTTCCCGCGCCGCGGCGGGCGACGGGGAATGCCTGATCAGCGCGATGACCTCGTCGATGTTGGCGAGCGCAACCGTCTGCCCTTCCAGCACGTGGGCGCGGTCCCTGGCCTTGCGCAGCAGATACAGCGTGCGCCGGGTGATGACTTCCCGGCGGTGCCGCAGGAATGCGTTGAGCAGGCTCTTGAGGTTCAGGAGCTGCGGCTGGCCGTCCATGAGGGCGACCATGTTGATGCCGAAGACGCTTTCGAGTTGCGTGTGCTTGAAAAGGTTGTTCAGCACCACGTCGGAAATCTCGCCCCGACCCAGCTCGATGACCACGCGCAGACCGTCCTTGTCGGACTCGTCGCGCAGTTCGGTGATGCCCTCCAGCCGCTTCTCGCGCACCAGTTCGGCGATCTTCTCGATCAGCCGCGCCTTGTTGACCTGGTACGGCAGTTCGGTGACGACGATGGCCTCCCGCCCCCTGGTGTCCAGCGGTTCGATATGGGTGCGGGCGCGAATATAGACCTTGCCGCGGCCGGTCTTGTAGGCGTTGAAGACGCCCTGTACGCCGTAGACCAGTGCGGCGGTGGGGAAATCGGGTCCCGGAACGAGCTTGATCAGGTCCGCGATTCCCAACTCGGGATCGTCCAGCAGCGCCAGGCAGGCATCGGTGATCTCGCCGAGGTTGTGGGGCGGGATATTGGTGGCCATGCCCACCGCGATGCCCGAAGAACCGTTGACCAGCAACTGCGGCAGGCGCGTCGGCAGGACCGAGGGTTCGTGCTCGGTTTCGTCGTAGTTGACGACGAAATCGACGGTTTCCTTGTCGATGTCGGCCAGCAACTCCTGGGCGATCCGAGCCATGCGCACTTCGGTGTAGCGCATCGCCGCGGGCGCGTCCCCGTCGACCGAGCCGAAATTGCCCTGCCCGTCCACCAGGATGTAGCGCATGGAAAATTCCTGGGCCATGCGCACGATGGTGTCGTAGACCGCGCTGTCGCCGTGGGGATGGTATTTCCCGATGACATCGCCCACCACCCGCGCCGATTTCTTGTAGGGGCGGTTGTACTCGTTGCCCAGTTCGCGCATGGCGTAGAGCACGCGCCGGTGTACGGGCTTGAGGCCGTCGCGGGCGTCGGGCAGAGCGCGGCCCACGATCACGCTCATGGCGTAATCCAGGTAGGACTGCCGCATCTCGTCTTCGAGATTGACGGGCAGTATCTCTCTTGCCCCCTCCACCATAGAATTTACCACCGTCTCGCGGTCTTCGCGACGGGCTCAGTATTCCCCTGACAAACTACTCTGATACAGGCTACGCGGGTCACCGCATGACCTTCGCAGCCCCGCGGTTCAGGTCGCCGAAATGCACTTGAAGAAACCGTAATCCAAGCGTTCAGAATGACCCCGTAATTCTAACACAACAGGCGCCTTGGCCCGCGGCCGGTCCAGCAGTCTGCGCCGCAGGCTCCCGGCCCGCTATACTTTGCGCCTGTACCCGTCTCCGCCCTGGTGGCCGTCTGCCGTGAGCCAACCCATCGACGTGCTGATCTGTCCTCGCTGGACCATTGCCGTGGAACCCGATCTCGTGGCGCGGGAAGGGCTTTGCATGGCCATTCAGGACGGCAGGATTCTGGCCGTGCCGACCAGGGAGCAGGCGCTTCGGCGATTTGCTCCGCGAGACGTCTGCGAACGCCCGAACCACGTGCTGATGCCGGGGCTGGTGAACGCCCACGGCCACGCGGCCATGACGCTGATGCGCGGCTGCGCCGACGACCTGCCCCTGAAGGAGTGGCTCAGCGAGAAGGTCTGGCCGACCGAGATGAGGTTCGCGGCGCCGGACTTCGTGGAAGATGGCGTCCGGTTGGCGGTTGCCGAGATGCTTCGCGGGGGCATCACCTGCTTTGCCGACATGTACTTCTACCCGCAGTCGACCGCGAGCGTGGCCGCGGAATCCGGCATGCGGCTGGTGGCGGGCATGATCGCCCTGGAATTTCCCACGCCCTGGGCGGAGGATGCGGCGGAATACATACGCAAGGGGCTTGCCGTGCACGATACACTTCGCTCCGAGCCCCTGGTGAGCGCCATGTTCGCGCCCCATGCGCCGTACACCGTTTCCGACGACACGCTCGGACGCATTCGCCAGCTCGCCGACCAGCTCGATGTCCCGGTGCAGATGCACGTCCACGAAACCGCGGGCGAGGTGGACGATGCCCTCTCCGGGACGGGCCGGCGGCCGATTCGGCGCCTCGACGATCTGGGGCTGATCAACCCGAGCCTGATGGCAGTGCACGCCACTCAACTGACTTCCGGGGAAATCGCGCTTCTGGCTCGCAACGGTTGCAGCGTGATCCATTGCCCGCGGTCCAACCTCAAGCTGGCAAGCGGCGCCTGCCCCGTGGCCGACCTCCTGGCGGCGGGCGTCAACGTGGCCCTCGGCACCGATGGCGCGGCCAGCAACAACCGCCTGGACCTGTGGGCCGAGATGGACGCCGCGGCGCTGCTCGGCAAACTGGTCGCCGGTGACGCCACGGCCCTGCCCGCGCCCGAGCTGCTGAAGATGGCCACCATCAACGGCGCGCGGGCACTCGGGCTTCAGGACACCATCGGTTCCATCGAGCCCGGCAAGAGCGCCGACGTGATCTGCGTGCGCCTGGACGCGGTGGAAACGCGTCCCGTGCACGATCCGGTCTCCCAATTGGTGTACGCGGCCGGGCGCGAACACGTCACCGATGTCTGGGTCGCCGGGGAACACCTGCTGGACGACCGGACACTGACACGGATGGACACGTCGACCGCATGCGCCAGGGCGGACCGATGGGCGCACAGGATCCAGGCATCGTGAGCGCCGCGGCGCCCAACGCCGACCCCCGGGAACTGGACCGGTTCGAAGCGCTGGCCGACCGTTGGTGGAATCCTGACGGACCGATGAAAGCGCTGCACGAGATCAACCCCCTGCGGCTTGACTACATCGACAGGCGCGCTCCGCTAAACGGCGCCCGCGTGCTGGACGTGGGATGCGGCGCGGGCCTGCTGAGCGAGGGGATGGCGCGTCGCGGCGCGAGGGTCCTGGGCATCGATCTCGCCCGGGCGAGCCTCGATGTGGCCGCCGCCCATGCCCGGGACCACGATGTCGAGGTTCAATACCGTTGCCGGAGCGCCGAGCAACTGGCCGCCGAGCAACCCGGGGCTTTCGAAATCGTGACTTGCCTGGAAATGCTGGAGCATGTCCCGGACCCCGCTCAGGTCGTTGCCGCCTGCGCCCGCGCGGTACAACCCGGCGGCACGGTGTTCTTTTCCACCATCAATCGCAACCTGAAGAGCTTTCTGCTCGCCATCGTCGGCGCCGAACACGTGCTGGGGATGCTCCCCAGGGGGACCCACGAATACGAAAAACTGATACGGCCTTCGGAGTTGGCCGGGTGGTGCCGGAAAGCCGGACTGCAGGTGCTCGATCTCACCGGCCTGCACTACAACCCCGTGACCCGGAGCTTCCGGCTCGGGGGGAACGTGGATGTCAACTACTTCGCCGAGACGCAACGCGGCGCCCGGCAATGAGCGTGGACGCCATCCTCATGGACCTGGACGGGACGCTGGTCGACACCGCCCCCGACCTGGTCGGCGTGCTTAACGCGCTCCTGGTTGACCGCGGCCGTCCGCCCGTACCCTTCGCCATCGCCCGCAACGAGGTTTCCAACGGCGCCCTGGGGCTGCTCCGCCTGGGTTTTCCGGAGCGTGGCGGCGACGATGGGCTTGAGCCGTTGCGTCTGGAATTTCTTGAGGTTTACACGCGTGAAGTGTGCGTTCATTCCAGGTTATTCGGTGGTTTGGAGGCTGTTCTTTCGGGGCTGCATGAACGTTCCACCCCTTGGGGTATCGTCACGAACAAGCCTCACGCCATGACCGCTCCGCTGCTGGAAGCGCTCGATCTGCCCGATCCGCCGGGTTGCGTGGTCAGCGGCGACCGGCTGCCGCAGCGAAAACCCCACCCTGCCCCGCTGAGGCTCGGCGCCGACGAACTGGGTATCGACGCCGGACGCTGCGTCTATGTGGGCGACGCCCGGCGCGACATCGACGCCGGACGGGCGGCGGGCATGGCAACCATCGCCGCCGCCTACGGTTACATCCGGGCCGCGGACGACCCCGCGCAGTGGGGCGCCACGGCAGTCATCCGGCGACCGGGCGAATTGCTCGACGCGGTGAACGGGTTGAAATGACAAGCCCAGACTCATTGCCGGCCTACATTCAAGGCTCAAATCACGTCAACAAATAGCGGTATCGAGTTGCAATGAAGGTTCCAAACTCATTGCGGGCATACAAGCCCCGCATCGACCTGCTGGAAGGCCGGGTGATCCTGGTCACGGGGGCCAACCGCGGTATCGGCCGGGCCGTGGCCCGGGAACTCACGGTGCACGGAGCGACGGTAATCCTGCATGGGCGCGATGCCGCGGCCCTGGATGCGCTTTACCGGGAACTGTCCGAGCTGGGACCGGAGCCGGCAGTGGCCCCCCTGGACCTGGCAACCGCGCAAGGGGACGCCTACCGTCAGTTGACCGAGAGTATCGCGGCGCGCTTCGGCAAGCTCGACGGACTGCTTCACAACGCCGGCATCCTCGGAGACCGGAGTCCGGTCGAGCATTACGACATAGCTCTGTGGCAAACGGTGATGCACGTCAACCTCAACGCGCCATTCATCCTCACCCGCTGCCTCATCCCATTGCTCCAACGGGCCGCCGACGCTTCCGTAGTCTTCACCACCAGCGGCGTCGGCAACCGGGGACGCGCCTACTGGGGCGCGTACTGCTGCTCCAAGTTCGCGACGGAAGGCTTGGCGCAGGTATTGGCCGATGAACTGGAGAACTCGAACATACGCGTCAACTCCATCAACCCCGGCGCGGCACGAACGGCCATGCGAAGCGCCGCATTTCCCGCCGAAGACCCAGGGTCGCTGGCGCGGCCGGAAGAGCTGACCCGCGCGTACCTGTGGCTGCTGGGCCCGGATAGCCGCGGGGTCACCGGGCGCCGGGTAGAAGCGCAAGCGTGAGCTCGGACGACTGGACGGTACGAACTATCCCCGCGAGCAGGGGGAAACCCTACTTGCGGGCGCCAACGTCTATTGGGAGTGTTTACGGCTGTTGGCAAGGTTTGCCAGCGGACGTGCAAGTGGTGTCATATACGGGCTGATAGCCGTTCAGGCCGCCTCACGCTCGCGTTTCAATCGCGCAATGTCGTATTGAGCCTGTGCCGCGAGCCAGAATCGGGCCGTTGACCAGCCGGCGGCCTCCAGGTCAACCGCCAGACTGACCGGAATGCGCCCCTGACCGCCCAGAATGCGGGAGATCTTCGCCCGCGAGATATTCAGCCTCTTGGCAGTCGCGGTGACGGTTTCGCCGTGACCGTCTATCCAGTCCCGTAACAGTTCCCCCGGATGACAGGGACTGGCGAGTTCGACGCGCTCGCCGCTTGCGTTGCCCGTGTGCTTCATGTTCGCGCCCTTGCCCAGCATAGCCTGGCCGGAGATCGGCAGGACAGCGATCGACAGGAAGAAGCGGCTAACGAGGCGATGACCGTGTCCGGCGTGCCTGGTGCATTCGCCAGAGCTCCGCGCCCACGTTCCAGATGAACGCCAGAACCAGCCCGAACGGCCTGAGCAGGTACGCGAGCCCCGCGAACGCGAGGATGCAAAGCGCCGCGATCAGGAACCAGAGGCTGGTCCAAATCACTCCCCACACGATGGCGTCGATGATGTTCAACAGCACTTCCAGCATCGGTTAACCGGGCCATGCGCCTATCCCCGCGAGCACGGGGAAACCCGTACCGTCGGGCGCTTTCTGGTCGACGAACGGTTCGCGGGTGGAGTTCAACAAGTGCTCGCCGACGGCGCGCATGGCGGGGGTGAGGTCGCGGCCGGCGCGCAGCATCTAGTCCAGCGCCTCGCGGACGCGGCGGTCGTCGAACTTCAGGTCGATACACAACGGTGTCGATCAGCCGGCCGGCGCGACGCCCGCGGCCCGGCCATGCTCCGACTCCGCCCACATGCGGGCCTCCGCGGCAACCAATTGTCGGACTTCGTCGTCGTCGAGGACGCTGTTTTCGACCATCAGCGCCTCCATGTCCGCCTGCTATTCTTCAGCGCTGGCGTATAACGGCGGTGCCCCGTCCGTGGTCTGCCACTTGTCGAGAGTCAGTCTTATCGAGGGTGTCGTGCGCTCGAAGAATTCCTCGCGGGACACCGGTTCGTCGTCGATGTAGTGCGCTGCCCACATGTTGCCATTGTACCTCGTGCAACTCGATCTCGTACCGAATCCGCCCGTCGCGCAGTTCGGCTTCGATTCGGCTCGCCACGCGGAAACGCGTGTCGATATCGAACAAGACCTCGCGCTCCCGCGGGTTGCGGGACAGCGCCTCGAAGTGTCTTCCTTGAAGTTGCGGTTGGACCGCGATTTCCCATCAGCTAGACTCGTGGATCGGGTCGAACGGCGCGGACATCTGTTGCGGTTGGACCGCGATTTCCCATCAGCTAGACTATTGAAGCGCTCTCAAGCACGTCTCTGGTAGTTGCGGTTGGACCGCGATTTCCCATCAGCTAGACTTGTCCAAGAGGAGTCGCACTAAGATACCTAGTTGCGGTTGGACCGCGATTTCCCATCAGCTAGACTGTCGTCCAGTAGCGGCCGGCATGCGGTACCGTTGCGGTTGGACCGCGATTTCCCATCAGCTAGACTCGTCGACGCCGAGGCGTCCAGCCGGGCCGCGTTGCGGTTGGACCGCGATTTCCCATCAGCTAGACTGGTCAGCGCGTTCATGGCCCAGCACAACACGTTGCGGTTGGACCGCGATTTCCCATCAGCTAGACTGCGCGGTCCAGGCGCTCGCGCATTCCGAGCGTTGCGGTTGGACCGCGATTTCCCATCAGCTAGACTGGTGGGCGCCACCGCCGCGATCACCGCGCCGTTGCGGTTGGACCGCGATTTCCCATCAGCTAGACTGTTGACCATCGCTTCGTCGACGTCGGAGACGTTGCGGTTGGACCGCGATTTCCCATCAGCTAGACTCCGGCGGGCCGCGCCTCATCGCCGACAGCAAGTTGCGGTTGGACCGCGATTTCCCATCAGCTAGACTGCAAAGCCAAATCGCGACAAGGGACGGACGGTTGCGGTTGGACCGCGATTTCCCATCAGCTAGACTGCGAACCCACGAGCGACATCGTGTTCTGCAGTTGCGGTTGGACCGCGATTTCCCATCAGCTAGACTGGCCTGGAGACAAAAGAAACCTCGTGGATACGTTGCGGTTGGACCGCGATTTCCCATCAGCTAGACTGTGTCGGCGGCGGTGGACCGGAGCATCGATGTTGCGGTTGGACCGCGATTTCCCATCAGCTAGACTAAGAGGCTCGGCGGGAAGAGCGCACGACGAGTTGCGGTTGGACCGCGATTTCCCATCAGCTAGACTCGCCGCTGGCTCCGGCTCAATAGCCTGCCCGTTGCGGTTGGACCGCGATTTCCCATCAGCTAGACTGGGGAATCCATCCACCACCGCGCCCAGAACGTTGCGGTTGGACCGCGATTTCCCATCAGCTAGACTGCACGCGACTCAAACAAACCTGCCAATCATGTTGCGGTTGGACCGCGATTTCCCATCAGCTAGACTGCTCCCCGAGGCCGGTGTCCGCTTCCGCCCGTTGCGGTTGGACCGCGATTTCCCATCAGCTAGACTGTCGTGCTCGTGGTCCGCCTCGCCGTCGACGTTGCGGTTGGACCGCGATTTCCCATCAGCTAGACTCCAGGCGGCCAGCGCGCGCGATGTGCCGCTGTTGCGGTTGGACCGCGATTTCCCATCAGCTAGACTGTGGCGGTTCGTGTGGTGGCTGGTGCTCGGGTTGCGGTTGGACCGCGATTTCCCATCAGCTAGACTAGCGCTCGTTCGCCGCTGCATGCTGGATTGGTTGCGGTTGGACCGCGATTTCCCATCAGCTAGACTCGCGGGGGATCCAATCGAACAGCGCGGTGACGTTGCGGTTGGACCGCGATTTCCCATCAGCTAGACTCGTCCTGGCCGACGGCACCCGCCTGGCGGAGTTGCGGTTGGACCGCGATTTCCCATCAGCTAGACTGGTGGCGGCCGTATCGGTGGCGACGTTAACCGTTGCGGTTGGACCGCGATTTCCCATCAGCTAGACTCCTGTCCTACTAAGCCGAAACGCCTCGGGAGTTGCGGTTGGACCGCGATTTCCCATCAGCTAGACTGGCTCGACGGGGCGATGCGCGAGGGCGTCAGTTGCGGTTGGACCGCGATTTCCCATCAGCTAGACTGCGGCCGCGCATGCCGACGTGAGCCGCGCCTGTTGCGGTTGGACCGCGATTTCCCATCAGCTAGACTAGCCCAGATGCCGTCGCACAGCCACGGCAAGTTGCGGTTGGACCGCGATTTCCCATCAGCTAGACTGGCCTGCCAATGGCCGTCGTGTCCGCGGCGCCGTTGCGGTTGGACCGCGATTTCCCATCAGCTAGACTTGCGACGCCCGAGTTGCGGTTGGACCGCGTCGGATGTCCATTTCCGTTTAAGTTGCGGTTGGACCGCGATTTCCCATCAGCTAGACTCACGCGGGCGACAGCCCGGAAGCGACCTGCGTTGCGGTTGGACCGCGATTTCCCATCAGCTAGACTCGATGCCGCGCGGCTACGACGCCACGATTCCCGGCGTCGTTGCGGTTGGACCGCGATTTCCCATCAGCTAGACCATCAGCTAGACTAGCCCCAGCCAATCGTCGGTGACGCGGACCGTTGCGGTTGGACCGCGATTTCCCATCAGCTAGACTTGGACGCCGGCGCGGTCGCGGAGCGATTTCCCATCGAGCTCAACACGGAAACTGGTTGCGGTTGGACCGCGATTTCCCATCAGCTAGACTAGACTGGCGCGGAGCGCGAGCTCAACACGGAACTGGTTGCGTCGATTTCCCATCAGCTAGACTTTCCGTCGACACCGGCGCCCTGCTCTGCTGGTTGCGGTTGGACCGCGATTTCCCATCAGCTAGACTGGCTCACCTTCGAAGACGGCGCGGCGCTCCGTTGCGGTTGGACCGCGATTTCCCATCAGCTAGACTGCGATGGCGAAATCGCCGGGCAGCGGGACTGTTGCGGTTGGACCGCGATTTCCCATCAGCTAGACTATCGCCCCGTGACACTTGCGCGGCGCTGCCGTTGCGGTTGGACCGCGATTTCCCATCAGCTAGACTAGACCGAAAGATAACCCCCTGATTCAACTGGGGGTTTCTTTTGCCCTCGGGCGAAGAAAAACAAGATTTGATAGCTCAATATGGTGCGCATCGCGTCAAAAAAGAACATATTGATCGGGTATTTTGTTGGCTGGGCGGCGCGTTCGACCGCAGAAACTGGCAATGGATTCATATTGTTTGTCAGTGAATTGCATTATGTCGACTTTGCCATCCTCAGGCAGTGACGAAGCGACCTTTCGCATCAACGCGTCAACCGCCTCTTTTCCTGACGTATGGCGAACATAGACGGAAAATTGAGCCATTTCAAAGCCTTGGTCAAGCAGGAAGTTTCTGAATTTCGTCGCCGCTTTGCGCATTTCCGGTTCGGTCACGGGAAGATCGAAAAGGACCATCATCCACATCGTGCGATAGCCGCTCAAGTAAGGCATCGCTAGTGTTCCATCAACTTTGTATTGATGGATAAAGTGACTTCAATTTGATGCGTGCGTCATCGGTCGTGAATCGCCAGTTGACGTGCACGGTTTCCTCGTTGCGCTGTTTTTGCCATGCGTCGATTTCACGTTTCAAGACGTGCCGGTCCGCCAGGCGGCGATCGAGGCATTGGCGCGACAGCACGCCGATTTCGATCTCGGCCATGTTCAGCCAACTGCCGTGCTTGGGGGTGAAATGGATTTCCAGCCGCCCGGCGATCCGACGCGCCTTGGCCGGTTCGAACGCTTCATATAACGAGGCCAATTTATGGATGTTCAAATTGTCCATGACCAGCACGATCCTGCGTTTCTCCGGGTAGTGCTCATCCACCAACTCCTCGATCAACCGCGCCCAATCCACCTTCGTGCGCCGATCGGTCGCCTTGACGTGCCGCCAACCCTCCAGCGGCGCGCACAGCATGAACAGGTTGCTGACGCCGTTGCGTTCGTATTCGTAATCGCACTTCGCCGCGTCGCCCGGTCGCGCCGGCGCCGGGGTGCGGGTTTCCTTGACGTGTTGCTTGCTGGTTTCATCCAGGCACACCAGCACCTCGTCCTCGGCAAAATCGCGCCGATACACCTCCAGCACGTCCTCCATCGCGCAGACGAAGTCCGCATTGCGTTTCGGCGGAATGCACCAGCAGTCCTTCAACCAAGGCTTGAGTTCGTTTTTTTTAGCGTCTGCCTCACCGCCTCCGGACTGATGGAGTCCACGATGTCGCATTCAACCAAACGATCCGCCAACAACCTCAATGTCCAGGACTTGCGCCCCTCCGGCGCCGCCGAACAGGCCGTGGCCACGAGAAACGCCTCGCCCCCGCCATCCAGCTTCCTGGCCCTGCGGTTGCGCTGGACCTTCCGGTTCAATGCCGCTTCAAGCCCTTGCTCAACCAAACGGCGCCGCACCCGCGCGACCGTGGCCGTGCCGACCTGCAACGCCCCGGCGATGGCCTCGTCCGTGCGACCCCCCGCCTCCGAATCCTCGTCCGCCAGCAACAGTATCCTGGCGTGTGTGATCTTGCGGGCCGCGGCCTTGCCCACCGACACCAGGTCCCCCAGCATCGCCCGCTCCTCCGTCGTCAACGTCACCCTGTACTTCTTCACCTTGTCAAAACTCCCACTATGAAAAGGTTGCACGATCAATCTCATACTTTACATGAATTACAGGTCACTTCAAAATTGTTGGTACACTAGTGCAGATGCCTAAACAGGGCAAGTGGCGGCCCCGGCAGTTCAAGGTCAGACCTTTTTTTCATATAGACTTGCGCGAGCGATGTCGCAAGGCGATAAAGACAGATCTGCAGCGGCGACGCGCCTTTGGGTCCTTCGAGATCCATGATGGTCACTTTCGCAAGAGCAGACTTCGCAACTCGATCGAGACAATCGTCGGCCTTGGCAGCCAAGTGCCTGACAGTGCCGTCGACGAGCGGGCGAAACGGTTCCATGAGATCGTCCGCCAACCGTAGCGCGGTCCCTCGGCTCTGATGGTGAATCGCCAGCGATGGGTGTAATCCCGCAGCCACGATTGAGCGCGCCGTCGCGGAGCGAAGAATCGTATAGCCATAGTTGAGCATCGAATTGATGCCGCCAGCGTTGCGATTCCTTCGAAACTCTTCACCCATCATCAAAGGCCAATACCGACGGGCCGCCAAGCTTTCGACATTGCCAGGATCGCCGGAACGCACTGATCTGATGAGTCGGCGGACTCCGGTGGAGTTTTCTCCGAATGCGTCCAACGCATCGGCTTGGGCGGTTATCTTTGCTCGAACCAGTGCTTGCCACAGACGTTTTCGCGTGGGTAACGACGCTTCGGCCTGCGCCTGCATGTGCATTCCCTGTTCGTGGTGTCCATCGATCGGCCAGACCAGTGCGGACGGCGCGTGGTTGGAACCACAGACAACGATTGGCGTGCCTCGTTCCGACATCCTGGTGGTGAGATTCGCGGACCATGTTGCACCATGGCAGTTGATGACGAGTGCGGCGATGTCGTCGAGCGCAATACGGCCCACCTGCACGCCGTCCCGACTGACGGTCATAAAACCTCGTTTAACGGCAAGGTGCGTGCCGTCGGAAGCGATCTCGACAATTCGACCGATCATGTTGGCGGCCCCGGGTCAAAGAGCTTTCCGGACACCGTGACGCGCACCTTGCGCGCGCCCAAGGGTATCAAGCTTCCGGGGGACTTGGTCAGGTAGTTGAACCGATCGCTCTTGTCTGCATTGCGGGCCTTCAATGAGCCTGCCTCGAAGTGTTCCGCGAGAACGATCTGCCCGGGGGATAGTTTCTCAACCCGCACGATCCGTCGTTCAGAGCCGGTACTGATCGCCAGCATGTCATGTTTGCGTATTCGCATGATCAATGGCGTTCCATCGGACAATTTCTGGGCGCCTGAATCGAATCCATCTTGATTTGCGTCGAATCGTGAAACGACATGGCCGGTCCACTTCCCCTGAGGACCTTGATAGATGTCGTAGCAATAGTTCGAATCGCCCTTGTAGGCCTTGAGAGTCAGACCGTCAGGCGTGGAAACGGTCGGAATGACACGCAGCCTTTCGCACAACCTCACTCGTCTGACGGGCGGGTTCATGCCCTCGCCGGCTTCGACCAATGCCCGGGTGAACGCCGCGCCGGCCAGGCCAGTAGTGGCCGCGAGCAGTTGTTCGCGGATCAGGGGATCGCGTATGTTCGCGATTTGCCCGGCCCCGAGTCTGGAGAGGGGCACGCGGTGCACAACCATGGAACGGCCCTTGGCATCAGGCGCTTCCACGACGCCATACGCAGTATCGTTGTGCAGGGAGCCCTGAACACCGTGGTCGGGCTTGTGGCTGACGATGATGCGGCTAATGCATTCGCGCACGGTGTCGCGGAATCCGGTCCATGGCGTCGGAAGATTGGCTAGGTAGCGCTTGTCAAAGCGTTCTTCCGCCATCCCCGCGCGAGTTGCAACGTCGGCGAGGATTCTCCGATCGGTGAGTGCGACCACAATTGCATCAATGGCGTGATGCCTGTGATCGAGGCGGTTTTTGGCGGGAATAACCTTTTCGCCTTGACCGTGCTCAGAAAGGACGGAATCGAGTCCCCAGGCCCAACGCAGATCAGACGTCAGGCGTCCGGGAGTCACCCAGACACGGGCGCCCGTGTACATCAGGTAGTGTCTGGCGATCCGGCTCATGTACCGGGTATCGACGAGTTGGCGGTCAAGAAAATCCCGCTCCTCGTCATTGTACCGGTCCATGGCGTCGGGCCCGAATCGCCAAGACTTGTTTGCGGGCATTTTTGCGGCGCGCGCGGAAATCGCTTCCCAGTCGTATTCGCCGGGCGAATCGGCGAACGCCTCATACGGCGAGCGCTGTCCCTTGACCCTGTTGGCAACCCGCATTGACAACGTCTTGTTGGCGACGCCGTTGTCGAGGGTTTGGGAAAGCGGAAGGATGTGCTCGATTTCGACCTGATCGGAAAAGAGTCGGCTAAGGCCGATCTGCTCCCCGGTGTAGGGGCAGCGACGATCCAGAGGGTTTGCGGGATTGAGTTCTTCCCAGAGTCTCAATCGCAGGCGATTCTCGTACGAATCTGCTTGACCCAGTTTCTTGAGCGTTTCTCGGCGCTCATCATTGGCACGCTGGTTGTCACGCTGGACACGGTCCAGATTTGCCTTTCCCTTGGCCGACAGGGGCAGATCGCGGGCCAACTCGACGATGATTTCTTCGGGCCTGCCAAAGTGCGCCATCAGCTCGTTCGCGAGTCGTCGAAGCTGATTGAGCGCAACGTGCACGGTTGGATTGGCGAGCTTTCCGTATCGCTTCTCGGGAATGTCGGACGGGTCGCCGGATCCGAATGCGACGTGGCGCTGAAGTACTTCGCCGTAATAGGGAAGAACGTCGAAGACTTCGCCATCGAAGTCCAGTGCGGAATGGTCTTCGAAACCGGCACCGCGTACAGCTTCATCGTAGTTGACGACATCTCGCTTGAGTTCCTCTAGAACTTTTAGCGCGGTGGTTCGACCAAGCTGAGCATGTCCGCTGGGCAGGTGAGCCGTCATGACAGCGACCGCCGTTTCGGCAGAAAGTCCGAACTGGCTTAGCAGCCAGTCGCGAAGGGCGGATTCGTTTTCTTCAGCGAGCAGCATCTCGACAACGCGCTCCTGATCCGAAAATGACAGTTTGCGCCACTGCTTTCCCCACTTGGTCTTCGCGGCCAGTACGGCGGCCGTTTGGTCGCCATCAAGGTGTCTTCGCGTTTCACTTTCCAGGTTAAAGCGTGTGCCAGAAGGAGCCTTTAATGACTTTCGTGCCAACTCGAACGTGAGCTTTCGAACCGAGAGAGCTTTGTTTATAAGGGTATCGCGCTCCTCACGCGATAATTGGCGCTCGGCTTCCCCCGGTGACCGGATTCGCAGGTGATTGATCTCCTGGTAAATGCGAAGCCGCTGCATAGACGGCAGTGCCCTTGGCGCGCGTTCTTCCAAGGGATTGAGGGAACATTTTCCGACAGGTTGCGGTTTGAGCTTGCGCTGGAAAAACAGAATGTCGTACAAATCGTCGCGCGCGTTGTCGGTCAGAGTGCCGTCGTGAAACCTATTCTGCGCGGCCCACAGACATTGAAATTCGTCTTCGACCATCTCGCGGGTGGGGTAAAAGTCGTAGGCGGCTTTTGCGCCGGTGCCCACGAGGCGCGCGCGAACCGGGTTGGTTGAAGCGGCCTTGTTATCCAGAGTCCCGTCCTTCACGCGGGGCCGGGCCAGATGCTCGCCAAGCGTGCGCGCGCCGGATTCCTGCATCTTGAGTTGCAACGCGATAGCCGCTGACCTGATCTTGCCGTGTTCTTTGTCCGCGGCCTTTTCGGTCTTGCGGTTGGACTTGAAGCCACGACGCTGCTGCAGGTGAAACAATGCTCGGCCCAGTTGATGCAGCGTCAATTTCTCATCCAGACCTCTTACACGTAACACCCACGGATCTTCTCGTTGCAAGTCCTTTCGTGCTTCTGCGTCGGCTGGCATCAGACCGTGCCGGATCAACGCCTCCATGAAACGATTGCGCCGATTCACATAGCGATCTCGCATCCGTCGCTGCTGACGAGGCAGACGTCGCGCTACGGCGTTGGACTGCCGGTCCTTTGGGTTGCGTCCGTCGGAAAATATCCTCACGCCAGAAGAGAGAAGGCTGGTGGGCCGACGTTCTTCATTGCCGCCCTCCAGTGAGAGGGCGGCCCAACCGATGGAATTCGTGCCAAGATCCAGTCCGAGCCGCCAAGCCATTTCATGCACCTCCGAGTATCGAACGCAACATTTTAGCGATTGATTGGCCGAATTGTTGGGGATAGAATCAGCGATTCCCAATCTAGCTGATGGGAAGTCGTGGTCTTTCCGTTAACAAGGTGAAAGATCCACAAAATTTAGGGCAGCCTTCGGGCTGCCCTTTCCCTTTGGCGCCAAGAGCGCCGGATTGAACTGATGTTGCACTTCGGGCAGGGTACGCCCGTAGCCCATTAGGGCGACAGGCTGGTTTTGCAGCTTACGGTTTCGGATCGGTTAAATGATTGCTGGAGGCTCCGTCAAGGAGCGGGGTCCGAGGGAAGCGGAAACGGCATTAATCAGGTCGTTAAGGTCCATGTTCGGCGGTCAACAACCGTTCGCCGATTTGCGAGATTGCATCGAGTCCTGCTGTTGCATGCTGCAAATGGTGCGCTTCTTTTCCGCAGTCCTGGACCAGCCACGGTGGGACAGGCAGATTGTTTGAGGTTTGAGCTGGTGATTAGGGGTAAATTCGATCATGACCGCAAACTGCCCGATTGCCGGCGTGAGCTATTTCGAGTCCCTGGACCGCCCGGCGATGAAGCCGCTGGGTTCAATTCGCCGCACCGACGATGCGCCGGGTCGCCGCGAGCAATTCCGCGCCTGTGCCGCAATCGATGATCGCATCGCCCACGGTCGCCAAGCGCTCCGGCTCCGAAATGCCCGCCAGCAACACCGACAGGCGTTCGCCCGTGTCTTCGCCGAATCGGCGCGCCGCCTGGCGCTGCAGCAAGCGCCGTTCCAATTCAAGGCCCTCCGCTCGGCCCTGCGCCAACGCCCGCGCACGAATCTGCGCCTCTTTCCACCGCTCTTGCGCCTTCCACCTCTCCACAGCCAACGATCCCATCGCTTCCACCTCTCCTGCCGCCGCCATTCTGGCCAACTCGTCCCGCAACGCCTCGTCGTCGCGCGTCAGCACGCCGTAGTCGTTTTCCCACGACCGCCGCACCCACTGGGCGAACGCCTTGCGCAACCCCGCCTGCTCAGGGCCCGCCAGCACCTCGTCCACCCGGCGCAATATCGCCACCGACTCCTCGAACGTGGCCTGTTCCAGCGCCACCTGCAAGCCGACCGCGCTGTCCTTCGGTACGCGGTCGGTCTTTGCCCGCTGCATGTCGAGCAGCACGTACTTGTTCGACGGCTGGAGCCGCGCAATTGCCGACGATGCCGGTGCGACCAGTTCCGAAACGTCCAGCGGCACCGTCCAGGGCGAGGACCGATTGTAAACCACGAAGGGGATGACCGGCGGCAGTGGCGTCATCGGCTGCGCGTCGTCGCTGAACTCCTTCCTCCGGCGCAGCAATCCCTCCCAAGCGAGTCCCGTGTAGGTCAACACCCGCAACGCCATGCGCAGGTCAACGCTGGACTGAAACTCCAGCAGTACGAGTACATGGACCCAGGCACCGTCAGGCGCCGAACGGGCACGCAGCCACCACATCAGGTCGCCCTCTCGCCGCGCAAGCCCCCGCCCGACATGCGATGCCGGCAGCGGCTCCAGCGTATTGAAGTAGAATCCGGGCCACGCGCCGTCCGGCGGGAACCCGCGCAGCAGGTCCGCGACCATGCGCCGGTGCGAGTACTGCAGTTTGTAGGCGGCGTCGTGCATGAGGTTTACTCCGTCAAATGCCGATCTGCGTGTGGCACATCGTCGAACGCCAGATTGTACGGACCGGGACTTCCGCAACGGCATGACATTTTCGGGCAGAATTGCGAGATTTGCGGTGCCCGAGATGAATATCGTCAAGGAAGTTATGCTGCGAAGACGTGTTCGGCCACTTCGGCGTAACACCTTGAGAGTTTCCAGTCGATCCCATTCAAAAGCACCGCCCGATCCACGGCAAAGGTATCCCTTCGCCTATGGTCGTCGAATGATCGCTCGGATCGAAGCGACGCGGGGCCGGACTTTGTGGTTTAGCTGTGGGCGATTCACCTCCTTTGGATTATTCCTGTTTCCAAGGAAAATCGGCTACAAGTCAATGTGGGAAAAGCAGCCACGTTCAGACTAAATTATCTGCGAGACACCACTCACGCTGGCCCCAATCCCACAGCCCCGTATAGAGCCGCAAGCTCGGCCCCGATCAACTGCCTTGTCATGCCGCGATGCAAATCACCCAGCGAGACCGGGCCATAGTCGGTGCGCAGCAGCCGGTTTACCGGCACGTCCAGCGCCGCCAACAGCCGCCTGACCTCGCGATTTCGGCCCTCGCGGAGCGAAACCCGGTACCAGGCGTTGGCGCCCGATCCGCCGTGTGCGGCGATGGTGTCGAATTTCGCAACGCCGTCCTCGAGTTGGATGCCTTCCCGCAGTCGCTTCAATTGCGCGGTGGAAAGCCGCCCCAGGATACGCACGGCGTATTGCCTGCGAATTTCGTAGCTCGGGTGCATCAGGCGATGCGCGAGTTCGCCGTCGGTGGTCAATAGCAACAGGCCGGCTGAGTTGATATCCAGCCGGCCCACGGCAATCCAGCGCCCGCGCCGCGGCGGTCTGACCTGCTGGAAAACGGTTGGCCGGCCCTCCGGGTCCCGCCTCGTCGTCACCTCGCCAATGCGCTTGTAGTAAGCGATGCACTGCGCGGTTCCGGTCGTCGCCGGCAAGTGCATCAAGCGGCCGTCGAGATAGACGCGCTCACCGCCCGCGAGCTTGTCGCCGAGTTTCGCCGGAACGTCCCCGACGACCACGCGGCCCTGCCTGATCCACCGTTCAACCTCGCGCCTCGACGCCACGCCGGCGTTGGCCAGCACCTTCTGAATACGATCAGCCACAAGCCGAGTTGGAATCCGGATCCTCTGGCGCCGTGTCATCACGAGCGGTGGCGAAACCCGGATCCTCCGGCGCCATCTCATCACGAGCGGTGGCGGAACCCGGATCCTCCGGCGCCGCCTCTTGCAGCAGTTCGGGCTGAGGACTCGGCTCGGGAAGCTCCAGCGCCACGTTGAGGTCATCGAGGTCCCTGATCTCAGACAGCGGCGGCAGATCGGCGAGCTTCCTGAGTCCGAAGTAATCGAGAAATTCCCTGGTCGTGGCGTACAGGGCGGGCCTGCCCGGTACGTCCCTTCGTCCGACGACGCGGATCCAGCCGCGCTCCAGCAGCGTCCTGACCATGTTGGTGCTGACCGAAACGCCGCGAACCTCCTCGATCTCTCCCCGGGTCACCGGCTGGCGATAGGCAATCAGGGCCAGCGTTTCGAGCATCGCCCTGGAATACCGCGGCGCGCGCTGCTCCCAAAGCGGCGCGAGTCGGGCCGTCATGGATGGGCGGATCTGAATCCGGTAACCGCTGGCCACCTCCTTCAGTTCGATGCCGCGGCCCCGGTAGTCCTTGCCGAGTTCTTCGAGAGCCGCCCTCAGCGTGCCGCGCTCCACGTTCCCGGCGCCCGCCGCGAACAGCTCGCCGAGCTGGTCCAGGCTCAACGGACGCCCGGCCCCCAGGAGGGCGGCCTCCATGACGTGCTTGATCTCCGCGACTTCCATCGCTCCGGCTCAGGCCTGCTGTTGTTCCGGCCCGCCGCTGTCCGGACCGCCGCCGCCACCTCCGCCGCTGTCCGGCCGGGCGCTGTCCGGACCGCCGCCGTCATCTCCGCCGCTGTCCGGCCCGGCGCTGTCCGGATCCGGCGACCCCGCGGAGGCGCGCAGGTAGATGGGTCCGTAGAGTTCGTTCTGGACCACGTCCACCGTCGTTTCCTTGATCAACTCCAGAATGGCGAGGAACGTCACCGCCAGGCCGGGCCGGCCTTCGCGAGGATCGAAAAGCTGGCTGAATTCGGTGAATCCGCCGTCTTCAAGCGCGTCCAGTATCTGGGACATCCGCTCCCTGACCGACAGGCGCTCCCGTTGCACATGATGGTGGGAGTAGAGATCCGCCCGCCGGACGGCATCGTGGAACGCAAGCAACAATTCTCTCAGGTCCACGTCCGGCGGCCTGGTGACCAGCCGTTTTCCCACGACCTCCGCCGTCGCCTGCGCGATGTCCCTTTCCATGCGCTCCAGCGCGTCCATGTCATCGGCGGCGGCCTTGAATCGCTCGTACTCCTGGAGGCGGCGGACCAGTTCGGCGCGGGGGTCCTCTTCTTCGTCGCTGCCTCCGGGCGGTCTCGGCAGCAGGATTCTCGACTTGATCTCGGCCAGCGTGGCCGCCATGACAAGGTATTCGCCCGCCAGCTCGAACTGCATGTCCCGCATGAGGTCAATGTAGCGCGTGTATTGGACGGTGACCTCGGCGATGGGAATGTCGAGAATGTCCAGATTCTGCCGCCTGATGAGATACAGCAGCAGGTCGAGCGGCCCCTCGAAGGCTTCCAGGAAGACCTTGAGCGCGTGGGGCGGGATATAGAGGTCCCGGGGCAGTTCGGTCACCGGCTCGCCCTCGACCACGGCGAAGGGCATCTCACGCTGCCGGGGGTCGCCCGCTTGGCCTGAGATGGGCGGCGCCGTGGGAACCAGCTTGAGCCTGGGTCTGGATGAACGCCCGGCCGCGGTCATTCAGGCAAGTCCGGCAACCGATCGCAGGAAGAATCTCAACAGCGGCCCGCGCACCGGCTCGATCAGTGTCCACAGGACGCCCGTGAACATCAACGCGATCAGGATGAAGAACCCGAACGGTTCCACGCGCTGCAGGGCGCGCGCAAATTGCGGCGGCAGCAAGCCGGCCAGCACGCGTCCGCCGTCGAGGGGCGGAATCGGCAACATGTTGAATACGGCCAGGAGCACGTTGATGACGACCCCGAACAGGCACATCCGCACTACAAAGTCACCTTGCAGGTCCAGACCCGGGTCGAATGCGATCCGTTGCGACAGCAACAGCGCCCAACCAAACGCCATGGCCAGATTGACCGCCGGACCGGCGGCGGCCACCAGGATCATGTCGCGCCGTGGATTGCGGAGTTTGTGAAACGCCACGGGCACCGGCTTGGCCCAACCGAACGCCCACATTCCGGAACTCAGCACAACCATGACAAAGGGCACGATGATCGTCCCGAGGGGATCCACGTGCTTGATCGGGTTGAGCGTCAACCGGCCGGCATATTTTGCCGTCGGGTCTCCGAAGTGCAGCGCCACCCAGCCGTGGGCGACTTCATGCACGGTAATCGCGAATATCAACGGGATGGCGACCGTCGCCACCAGGATCGCGATGCTCATGATTTGCGCGTCCGGCATGCGCGTAGCATAGCCCGGTTGACGCCCCTGCGGCTACAGCAAACCGGCCACGCTTCCCTTGCCTTCGCGCAGGATGCGTAGATCGTTCTTGCTCAGATCCAGCACCGTGGTCGGCTCGATGCCGCATGAGCCTCCATCCACGATGAGGTCCACCTGGCGTTCCAGGCGGTCACGGATTTCCCGCGCATCGGTCAGGGGGATATCGTCTCCGGGCAACAGCAGAGTGGAACTCATGACGGGCTCTCCCAGGGCCGCGAGAATGCCCTGGGCGATGGGGTGATCCGGCACGCGTATGCCGATCGAGTGACGTTTCGGGTCCTGCAGGCGCCGCGGCACTTCGCGGGTCGCCCGCAGCACGAACGTGTAGGGGCCCGGCGTCAGCGAGCGAAGCAGCCGGTAGGCCCAGTTGTCCAGGCGGGCGTAGGTGGAAATCTCCGACAGGTCCCGGCACACCAGCGTGAAATGATGCGCCTTGCCGGCGCCGCGAAGCCGGCGCATGCGTTGCGCCGCCCGCCGGTCCCCCAGCAGGGCGCCCAGCGCGTAGCAGGAATCGGTGGGATAGGCGATCAGGCCGCCGGACCTGACGATCCGCACCGTGCCTTCCAGCAAACGGCCCTGGGGGTTGTCCGGATGAATTCGAAAATACTGGCTCATGGAGGCATTCTACTTCCGACATGCGTTAAGATGCAGCGCTCGGAAACGGGGCGCCGTCATGCAGGCTCTGATCGACTTTCTGCCCATCATCGTCTTCTTCGCGGTCTACCAGGCCGCCGACATCTATGCCGCCACGGCGGCGCTCATCGTCGCCATGGCCTTGCAGATGGGCTATCAGTGGCTGCGGACCCGAACGGTCAACAGGATGCTGCTCATATCCGGATGCCTCGTGTTTCTTTTCGGCGGCATCACCCTCCTTTTCCGGAACCCCATCTTCATCCAGTGGAAACCCACCATTGTCAACGGGTTGTTCGCCGCGGCATTTCTCGCCAGCCGCTACATCGGCGGCAAGACGCTGACCGAGCGTGTCATGGGACACGCGGTGGAACTGGACCAGCCCACCTGGCGGCAGCTCAACCTGATGTGGGTCGGTAATTTCACCCTCCTCGGCGCGGCAAACCTGTACGTCGTCTACAACTATTCGGAAGCGGTCTGGGTCAATTTCAAGCTGTTCGGCATGCTCGGGATCACGCTGCTGATGGTGGTCGTCCAGGTGGCCTGGATCGCCGCCAGGACGGCCGGCAGCCAACACCAGGAGGGTTGATCGTGCTCCACCGCATTCTGGCCCGCGACACAAAAATTCTGGCCCGCGACGCAAGAAAGGCGCCGCCGTGAGCGAAGACAGGCTCCGCCTGATACGGTCGCGTCTGGAAACCGCCTTTGCGCCGGAGCGTCTGGACCTGATCGACGAGGGCCACTTGCACCGTGGCCACGCGGGCGCCGCCGACGGCAGGGGCCATTTCAGAGTGCGGATCGTGTCGAAGCGATTCCGGAATGCGCGCCCCGTTCAGCGCCAACGGATGATCTTCGAAGCCCTCGGGGACCTGATGCAGACCGACATCCATGCCCTGAGCATTTCCGCACACCCCCCGGCCGCCGGGGATGCCGGCGACAAATGACGACGAGACGATCATGAAAAAATACCACGCGAGCGCGAGTTCACTGTTACTGGTCCTGTTGCTGGGCGCCTGCGCCGAGCAACCGGCCTCCGGACCGCCCGAGGCCAATCCCTTTGGCGAGGGCACGGTGGCGACGATCAACGGCGCCCCCCTCTACGCCTCCGTATTCGATGCCTATGCGGTCGCGAGGTTGCAGAAATCCGCCGAAGACCTGTCGGATGAAGAACGCGATGCCCTGTTGGAGGAAATGATCCAGTTCCAGCTCCTGGCGGGAGCCGCCGTCGACGCCGGACTGACCCGGGAACAGGACATCGCCATCGACCTGGAGTTGCAGCGGCTGCAGACCCTGAGCCGACTGATGGCCACCCGGCACCTGGACGGCAATCCGGTGACCTCGGTCGAACTCCAGGACGCGTACGAAGAGAATATCGATCAGCTGTCCGGAGTCCAGTACAAGGCGCGTCATATCCTGCTGGACCAGGAGTCCGACGCGCTGGAGGTGATCGGCGAACTTGAGGGCGGCGCCGATTTCGCGCAACTGGCCATGGACCGCTCCACGGGGCCCTCGGGACCCGACGGCGGCGACCTGGGCTGGTTTTCGGCCGATACCATGGTCGCGCCCTTTTCCGACGCCGTCGCCGCCATGGAGGTGGGGACGTATTCCCGGCAACCCGTGCAGACACGGTTCGGCTGGCACGTCATTCTCCTTGAAGAAACGGAAGACCGGATGCCACCCGGACTGGAAGCCGTGCGCAACGACATCACGTCGCTGGTGGAACAACAAAAAGTCGAGGAATTCCTGAATTCGTTGCGGGAGGCGGCGGAGATCGTCACCGGCCAAGATGCCGGTTAGCGCTCGCGTATTCCAATCAACAAACGAAGTTCCTGGAGACCGCTCAAAAAATCCAGCGCGCTCTCGAGTCTTGTCGTTGATACGCCATGAGGTAGACCGTGTCACCGTCGCCTGACACGTCCAGGCAGTCGCCCTATGCAGAAGCATTCGAAAGGGCGACATGGCTGCGAGACGAAATTACTCGGCATAACCGCCTTTACCATGAACTGGATGCGCCGGAGATCCCGGACCCGGAATACGACGCACTGTTCAGGGAACTCCGCGATTTAGAGGCATCGTATCCCGAATTGGCAACTCCCGATTCGCCAACTCATTCAGTCGGATCCCGTCCCAGCAGGGCATTCTCCCCGGTGGAACACGGCACTCCGATGCTGTCGCTCGATAACGTTTTCAACTCGAACGAGATGGAAGCGTTCGACCGCCGACTTGCCGACCGGTTGCCGGAGGGGACCGAGCGCGAATATTCCGCCGAACCCAAGCTTGACGGCGTCGCCCTCAGCCTGCTTTACAGGCACGGCATACTCGTTCGCGCAGCCACGCGCGGGGATGGCCGGGTGGGCGAAGACGTAACGCATACGGCCCGAACCATACGCTCGGTCCCCGACCGGCTTTCGGGCTCCAATGTGCCGGCCTCGCTGGATGTTCGCGGCGAGGTATTCATGCCCTTGAGCGAATTCGAAGCCTACAACGAACGGGCGAGAAAAGAAGGCACGAAGCTGCTCGTAAATCCCCGTAACGCTGCGGCCGGTGCGCTTCGCCAAAAGGACCCGGAACTTGCTGCGCGGCGAAGCCTGGATTTTTTTGCGCATGGCGTAGGCGAAGCCAATGACGTGCCGCGAATTCTCCGTCAGTCGGACTTGCTCCGGGCCATCGCGTCTTGGGGAATCAAGGTATGTCCTGAAAGCCGAAACGCGATTGGCGCCACGGGTTGCGCACGCTACTACGAATGGATTGTCGAAAGACGCAATACGTTCAATTACGCGCTCGACGGCGTGGTGTACAAGTTGCAGCAATTCGATCTGCGCGATCGGGCGGGCGCCTCCTCGCGCGCGCCGCGCTGGGCTGTCGCGCAGAAGTTCCCAGCCGAAGAAAAACACGCCACGGTGCGCGACATCGAGTACCAGGTGGGGCGCACGGGCGCACTGACTCCGGTGGCGCGCCTTGAGCCGGTGTTCGTGGGCGGCGCCACAGTACGCAACGCCACGCTGCACAATTTTCGTGAACTTCTCCGCAAGGATGTGCGCGTCGGCGATACCGTTGTCGTGCGTCGCGCCGGGGACGTGATTCCGGAAGTGGTTCGCTCCCTACCCGATCGCCGGACGAGTAAATTACCGCGTCCAGTCCTTCCCGAACGCTGTCCGCAATGCGGTTCAAGGGTGGAACTCCCGAAAGACGAGCCGGTGGCTCGATGCACAGGCGGCCTGATCTGCCCCGCCCAACGCAAGGCGCGAATCCTTCACTTTGCTTCCAGACACGCAATGGATATCGAGGGACTGGGGGAACAGCGAGTCGAGCAATTGCTGAAGGCCGGGCTGATCGAGGACCTTCCGGATATATTCCATCTGGAGCGGCATGAGGATGAACTTGCGAAACTGACAAACGAGGAACCCGTCGGGACGGAGTCGGCCAGGAAACTGCTTGGCGCGATCGATGCGGCAAGGCAAACAACATTGAAGCGATTTATCAATGCGCTGCATATCCCCGGTATAGGGCCGAAGACGGCGGACCGGCTCGCAAAGCGCTTCGAGGGACTCATCCCCCTGGCCGACGCCGACGCCGCCAAGTTGCAGGAAACCGACGGCATAAGCATGGCGGCGGCGGAGAAAATCTGCTCATTCTTCAAGCGGGCAAACCATTGGAAAAACATTTCCGGCTTGATCGAGGCGGGTGTGAAGTGGCCGCATGAGGCAATCGGACAACTCAGGCAGCGCGCCAATTTGGCGGCGAATCCTTCCCGCGAATCCGTCGATGCCAACGGCAATGACCAAGCGCCGAAACTCGCCGCCAGTCATGACCCAGAGCAGTTGAAGGCAGCCATCAGACGCTTGTCGAACAGAGACTCATTGGATATTTCGCCAATGGGATACGATTGGATCGGTCAAGTCGTAGACAAGGGGTTCGTCAGCGAAGTCCATGAAATTTTCAGCCTCGAGCGGGAACAGATCGAAAAATTGGCCATAAGGCGGACGTTAGGCAAAAAGTCCGCGAAAACCCTGCTCGACGGGATCGAAAAATCAAGGCGCACCACGTTGGAACGCTTCATCTATTCACTGGGCATCCCGGAAGTAGGCCGGGTAACGGCCGAGGCGTTGGCTCGGCACTTTGGAAGTCTTGAAGCGCTGAGCACGGCGACAGACGAACAACTGCGCGAAGTACCGGATGTTGGAGAGGTCGTTTCGAAACGCTTGCGGGAATTCTTTTCGAACGCGGACAATGTCGGCACGATCAAGGCAATTCGGGAGAATGGTGTCGGGTGGAGCGAGCGCGACGCTCCGGCGGGCTCGGAAGGGCCATTGCACGGAGAGTCATTCGTGCTGACTGGCACTCTCGAAGCCATGACGCGAGACCAGGCGCGGCAACTGATCGTCGCTGCGGGGGGCCGCGTCGTTGGGAGCGTCTCCAAGAACATCGACTACCTGGTAGCCGGCGCCAATCCCGGCGGCAAGCGCGCCAAGGCTCGCGATCTCGGGGTTGCGGTGATTGACCAGCCTGAGCTTCTGTCAATGATAAACTCGGGGTGACCTACTGATAATGTCGCATCAGCGCGCCCACAAGCGTGCAGATGCGCGGCGTCGGCTCGCCGCGCTGACGCGGAGGGAAATGAGTATTTCCATGGAAGCTTTCATGGGATAGGCAAGCCCGCGGTCAGCGGCCGGACTGCCGGCGGCGGTACTCGATCAATTCCTCGCGAACGTACCGTTCGCTCTGGATGGTCCACGAATTCCCCGACTCGTCCAATAATTCAGCGTCAAGCTCGTTGCAAAGTTCGCGCGCGATGCCGATCATCCTGTCGAATCGCTCCACCGGGTCGCGGGGCCCGGGCAAGACCAGGAAAAAGGTCATGCCGGGCAACGTGGAACCCGTGAGACTGGACAGATCGAACGAACCGGGCTCAACCAGGTTGGCGACGCTGAATCCGCTCTCCGGCGTATTGCCGTCTCCGCAGTAGTGGAAGATACCGTATGGGCCATGCCGGAGGCCCGCCTCGCGCAATGCCTGCACGGTGCGCTCCGCGTCGAGGCGCCCGTCTTCCTTGGCAACCAGGCGCAAACTGACGACCTGCTCCGTATGGGCCACGACCCCGGCGGCGGCGGGGCCGTCCCGCGGCCCGTCCGGCGGCTCGCCGGAAACCTCCGTGGAGGGGAGTCCCTCTTCCGCGGCGCCGGCGGAGGCGCTGGCGGAGGCGCCGGCGGAGGCGCCTGCCACCTCGCCGGTGGCCGTCAAGCCATCTCGCGACTGGGCCAGCCTTGTGGCCGAAACAACCGCCTCCGGTTTCCCGGGCCGCAACTCCGATTCTTCAGGCCAGATTTCCGGTTCCGACCGGGGCGTCCCGGACGGCCTTGAGCGCGACTTGAGCAAGCCCGCGAGGAACACGCCCAGAATGACCAGCAGACCCAGCCCGAGCACGACCCAGCGCAATTCCAGTTCGGACCAGACCATTACACGGCGGCAAGTTGAACGGCCTCGTCGATGTCGACGGCAACCAGCCGGGACACCCCCGGCTCGCTCATGGTCACGCCTGTCAGTTGCTGCATGGATTCCATGGTGGTCTTGTTGTGCGTAATCAGAACGAACTGCACGCGCTGCGACATCTCGCCGACGATCTCCGCGAAGCGCCCGACGTTGGCGTCGTCAAGGGGCGCGTCAACCTCGTCCAGCAGGCAGAACGGCGCCGGGTTGAGTTCGAAGATCGAAAAGACAAGCGCCACGGCGGTCAGCGCCTTCTCGCCGCCGGAGAGCAGGTGAATCGTGCTCACGCGCTTGCCGGGAGGACGCGCCATGATCGTGACCCCGGAGGTGAGCAGATCGTCGCCATCCAGTTCCAGGTACGCGTGCCCACCGCCGTAAAGTCTGGGAAACAGCCGGGCCAGGCCCTTGTTGGCGGCCTTGAATGTTTCGTCGAATCGTGTCCGGGTCTCGCGGTCGATCTTGCGAATGGCGTTCTCCAGCGTCGCCAGCGCCTTGCCGAGATCGTCGAACTGGGAATCCAGGTACTGCTTGCGCTCGGTCTGGCGCTCGAGCTCGTCGATGGCGGCAAGGTTGACGGACCCGACCAGTCGAATTCGCCGCGCAAGCTTCTCCAGGCCCGACTCCCATGAGTCAACCGACGCATCATCCTGCAACGACGCCAGGAGGTCATCGGATTCGAATCCGGTCCTCGACAAATCGGCGTTGACCGATTCCATCCGAACCTCGACTTCGCGGACGTCCAACCGTGCTTCTTCCAGCACCTGGCGAGCGGTGTCGACGTCGCGCTCCTGCCCGGCGTGGCGGAACCTGGAGTCCCGCAAGCGCGCTTCCGCTTCCTCCACGGCAGTTCGGGCCGCATGCAACCGGTCCCGGACCTTCAGTTTTTCCTTGAGTTGTTCTTCGAGTACGCGTTCTTCCTCGGCCGCGGGTTCGACGGCGGCCTGCGCTTCGGCCCGCAGTTCGTCCCGGCGCCGGCGCAGATGCCCCTGCTGATCGCGTATTCGATCCAGCGCACCGAGGGCCGACTCCCTGGAACTCTTTTCCGCCTCGATGCGCCGCGAAAGGTCCTGGACATCGGCCCGGCGTTGCTCTTCGTCGGCGCGCGCGCGCTCCAGCCGGCGCCGATCGTCGTCGCGGCGCGCTTCCAGTGTTGCACGGGATTCCGCCAGTTCCCCGCGGCGCGACAGCGCCTGGTCGAATTGCGCCCGGGAGCGCGATTCGCGGTCCGCCAGGCCCTGTAGTTCCTCGTCGATCTCCCGCATGCGGCGCGCGGCGGCCTGGCTCCTTCGAATCAAGTCATCGAACTTCGACCGGCCGGTATCGAGTTCGCTCCTGATATCGGTGTAGTTCTGCTGCCGTTCAACCGCAATCGCTTGCGCGTCACCCTGGCCGGCCTCGGTCCGCTCCAGTTCCTTGCGCACCTTTGCGAGATCGCCCTGCAGGCCCTCGACCTGCCCGACGAACGAAGCGATGCCCTTGCGCAGCCGCTTGATCTCCTCGCCACGGGCCAGCAGGCCCGCTTGCGGGTCGGCGTCCCGCCGGACCCGAATCCACTGCGGTCCCATCCACAGACCGTCGCGCGTCACCACCGACTCCTGCGCCCCCAGGCGCCGGCGAATCGCGAGGGCGTCCGTCACGGTCTCGGCCGCATGCACGCCCTTCAGCAGCTTGTCCACGCCGGGGCCCTTGACGAAGTGGCGCAACATTCGCCTGGAGCCGCGCCCTGCGGGCGCTTCGGCGACGCCGTTGTCCCAGAGCGTCACGTCGCCCTTGGCCAGCTCCGCCAATCGCGGCGCCGCCGCATCGGTCCCGTCCACGCAGATCGCCTGCAGATAGTCGCCCAGTACCGTTTCCACGGCTGTTTCCCAGCCTGCCTCAGCCACCAGGGCGTCAGCGTAGCGGGGATTTGAAAGCCAGCCGCTCGAATCGAGCCAATCGCCAACTTCGTGCGACGTCGGCTCCGCGGCAGCCTCCTGCAACGCCTGCAGCGAAGCCAACCGCCCCCGTTGCTCCTGCAGTTGCCGCCGGGCCTCATCCAACCGCTGCGCGACGCCGGCCTCGGCCTCCCGTAACGACTGAAGCCGATTCCACGTTTTATCGAGTTCGGTTGAAGCTTCTTCGGACGCGCGCCGCAGCGTTTGTTCATCTTCGGCCAGTGCTTCAAGCCGCTCCCGCAGGCGGTCGGCGTCCCGGTCGGGCCGCTCCTCTTCAAGCCGTTTACGCTCCTCCCGCAGGCGATTCCGACGGTCATCGAGATGCCCCAGGCGTTCCTCCTCGACCCGCTCCGTGCGCTCGGCCTCGGCAAGCGACTCGACGACGCCTCCCCACTCTTCCTGCGACGCTTCCCACGCCAGCTCGGCCTGCCGGAGAGCTTCCCGGAAGCCCCGATGCTGGCCGCGGGCGCGCGCAAGGCGCGGCTCGAGCCCATCCAGCATCCGGTCGACCGCCTCGATCACGGACCTGTCGCTGTCCGACAGCGACTGGCTCTGGTCGAGCTGTCTGGCGATATCCTCCAGGTCCATCTTCCGACGCTGTTGGAGTTTCCTTCGATGCTCGATGGATTGTTCGAGCCGGCTGACCTCCGAATCCACCTCCAGCGCCCGGCTTCGCACTTCGCCGTGGTGCTTGTTGCGCTCGTCCAGTTCCTGCCGCAACTCTTCGATCTTCGCTTCCGTGGCGCGCTGCCGGGCCAGCGTCGCGTCCAGGCTTGTCTGCTTTCCGTCCCTGTGGGCGCGCCGGGACTCATGGTCTTCCTGCAATGCGGACAATCGCAACACCAGCAGCTCAGCCTCCATCCGCCGCTGCTCGGCCTTCAGCGCCTTGTAACGCTCGGCGGCCCGCGCCTGGCGTTGCAGGCGACCGATCTGCTTGCCGACCTCTCCAAGCAGGTCGCTGAGCCGGTCCAAATTCTCCCGGGTGCGCCGGATGCGGTGTTCGGTTTCGCGGCGGCGCTCCTTGTACCTTGAGATTCCCGCCGCCTCCTCCAGAAAGGCGCGCAAATCCTCGGGCCTGGCTTCCACCAGCCGCGAAATCATGCCCTGCTCGATGATGGAGTACCCGTGAGACCCCAGCCCGGTGCCCAGGAGCATGTGGGTGATGTCCTTGCGTCGGCAGCGGCTGTTGTTCAGGAAGTACTTCGACGTGCCGTCGCGGGAAACCACGCGCCGCACGGCCACCTCCGAATAACCCGCGTAAGGCCCGCCCAGCGTTCCGTCGGCGTTGTTGAACATGAGTTCCACGCTCGCCCTGCCAACGGGCTTGCGTACGCTGGAACCGTTGAATATCACGTCGGCCATGGAGTCGCCGCGCAGCGTCCTGGCGGAACTTTCGCCAAGGACCCAGCGAACGGCGTCGATGATGTTGGACTTGCCGCACCCGTTCGGGCCGACTATCGCCATGAGATTTCCGGGGAAGGAGATCGTTGTGGAATCCACAAAAGACTTGAAGCCCGAAAGCTTAATCTTACTCAGGCGCATACTGACTTGTGACAGTTGAGCAAAACCAGGCCGCGATTACTGCTCCAACGAAGCCAGTGTAATCGAAAAAGGCGGCCAAAACGATTTTTTTTGGCGGATGCGGCCCTGTGGCGGGGCGGCCACCAGAGGCCGGATTAGCTCAAGTTCGGAGAATATGGCCCGGCATGCCGGCCAATCGAACCCTGCCGCCACCCTGTTGCCGGCGACGATATTCGATTGTCGCAAAGGCTTCCGCTCTGGCTCCATCGCGGTATAATCGCGCGTTTCCCACCAACTGATATGTCTTGACCCATGGCTGAAACAAGTGCCGCCAAGAGATCGTCGGCGCGCCGCAAGACAAAGTCGCGCGCGGCGGGCGCCGGAGCCAACATCTTCTCCGGGCCGGTGCGCGGATTCGAGCCCTATCGGCCAAAGCGCGGCGAACCCTACATGAGCGACGGCCAGGTCGAGCACTTCCGGGATTTGCTCAACGCCTGGAAGCTGGAACTCATGGAAGAGGTGGACCGCACCATGCTGCACATGAAGGACGATGCGGCAAATTTCCCGGACCCGAGCGATCGTGCGACCCAGGAGTCCGATTTCGGGCTGGAACTGAGAACCCGGGACCGCGAACGCAAGTTGCTCAGAAAGATCGACTCGGCGCTGCTGCGCATCGAAGATGGCTCCTACGGCTATTGCGAAGAAACAGGGGACGAGATCGGCCTGAGGCGCCTGGAAGCGCGGCCTGTGGCGACCCTTTGCCTGGAAGCTCAGGAACGGCGCGAATTGGCGGAACGGCAATTCCGGGACCGGGAGGATCGCTACCGCTAGTGTCGAGCTCTGATGCGACAGAACAGGCTTGACTCGACACTAGGAGTTTTCGCAGCGGGCTCGCTGCGCTGACCCGGAGGGAAATAAGGAGGCCCGTCGATCGGCAAATTTCGCCCCGGATGGCGCTCTGAAACAAAAAAGTTCACCAATACAGGACACTACCGCAAATTAGGTGGTGACAATTCAATTTGCGATGTCTATAATGCGCGCCGGCAGTGCGTTACTCCCCCAGCGCGTTGCTGCCGGTCGAGATTCGACCGGTCATTTTAAAGCCCCCGTTCTGCGGGGGCTTTTCTTTGGGAGTCGAGTCCGGCGCGGTGGGTACGGCTATACGGTGGGAGCCGCGTCCGGCGGTGTGGGCATGGCTATGGCCAACTGCTGCGTCGGGACCGCTCGATCACGCACAACGTCGATTGCGTGTGCGAACGGGCAATACCCGATAGCCAACTGCTGCGTCGGGAGCGCTCGATCACGCCGCTTCAAGGTCCCTCATGCTCAACCGGATTCGTCCCTGGCGGTCGACCTCCAGCACCTTCACCTTGATGACGTCGCCTTCGGAAAGCCTGTCGCTGACCTTTTCCACGCGCTCATTGGAAATCTGCGAGATGTGAACCAGGCCATCCTTGCCGGGGAGGATGGAGACAAAGGCGCCGAAGTCCATCAACCGGACCACCTTGCCCTCATAGATGCGGCCAACCTCCACGTCGGCCGTAATCAATTCGATCCGGGCCTGGGCATCGCGCCCGGAACTGCCGTCCACTGACGCGATACGGACCGTGCCGTCGTTCTCCACGTCGATGGTGGCGCCGGTTTCCTCCGTCATTGCGCGAATGACCGCGCCGCCCTTGCCGATGACGTCGCGAATCTTCTCGGGATCGATCTTGATGGTGATGATGCTCGGCGCCCAGTCGGACATCTTTTGCCGCGGCGCCCTGATCACGGAGTTCATCCTTCCGAGGATGAACAGCCGGGCGTCGCGCGCCTGGTCCAGCGCATCGGCCATGATCTCGCCGGTGATGCCGTCGATCTTGATGTCCATCTGCAGCGCGGTGATGCCCGTGGCGGTGCCTGCGACCTTGAAATCCATGTCGCCCAGGTGATCCTCGTCCCCGAGGATGTCCGTGAGAACGACGTAGTCGTCGCCTTCCTTGACCAATCCCATGGCGACACCCGCAACCGGGGCCGCAATGGGCACGCCGGCGTCCATCAGCGACAGGCTCGTACCGCAGACGCTGGCCATGGAGCTGGAGCCGTTGGACTCGGTTATTTCCGACACGACCCGGGTCACGTAGGGGAAGTCGTCCGGTTTCGGAAGAACGGCTTCCATACCGCGGCGAGCCAACCGCCCGTGACCGATCTCGCGCCGTTTCGGGCCGGTCATGAAGGCGGTTTCTCCCACGCAGTACGGTGGGAAGTTGTAGTGGAGCATGAATTGATCCTTGCGCTCTCCCTCCAGCGCATCGATGATCTGCGCGTCTCGTCCCGTGCCGAGCGTCGTGACCACCAGCGCCTGGGTTTCACCCCTGGTGAAGAGCGCTGAACCGTGGGTCCTCGGCAGCAGGCCGACCTTCACGTCGACGGGCCTGACCCTGCGGGAGTCCCGTCCGTCGATCCGCGTCCCTCCGGAGAGCACGCGTCCGCGGACCACATTCTTTTCGAGGCGGCTGAACTCGGCTTCGACCTGACCGGCGCTCCAGTTCGAGGCGTCGTCGCCCGCCAGCGCATCGACCAGTTCCCGCTTGATGCCCGCCAGGCGCGTTCGGCGCGCCTGCTTCTCCACAATCCCGTAGGCATCGCGCAATTGAGCGCCGGCCGCGCTTTCCACCGACCTGACCAGAAGCTCATCGGTCTCGGGCCCCTGCCAATCGAACGGTGTAATGGCCACTTCGGCCACCAGTTCATCGATCGCCCGAATCGCCCTCTGCATCTGCTCGTGCCCGTACAGCACGGCGCCCAGCATGACCTTTTCGGAAAGCATGTTGGCTTCCGACTCCACCATCAGGACCGCGTTCCTCGTCCCGGCCACCACCAGGTCCAGATCGGACTCCGCCACGGTCGACATGGCCGGATTGGGGAGATAGGCGCCGTCGCGGTAGCCGACGCGGATGGCGGCGATGGGGCCCTGGAAGGGCAATCCCGAAATCGACAATGCGGCAGATGCGCCGATCAGCGACGGGATATCCGCATTGATTTCCGGGTCCAGCGACAGCACCGTCGCAATCACCTGTACTTCGTTGCGGTACGCCTTGGGGAACAACGGCCGGATCGGGCGGTCGATCAGCCTTGACGTCAGCGTTTCCTTTTCGCTCGGCCGTCCCTCGCGCTTGAAGAATCCGCCGGGAATCTTTCCGGCGGCATACGTCTTTTCCTGGTAATTCACCGTGAGCGGGAAGAAATCCCGTTCGCCGCTGGCGCCTTTCCGGCCTACCGCGGTCACCAATACGACAGTATCGCCCATGGTCACCAGAACGGCGCCGTCTGCCTGACGCGCCATTTCACCTGTTTCGATGGTGACGGTCTGGTCACCGTATTCAAACGATTTGCTTAGTTTCACTCTTCCATTCCCTGCACGCGCACCCGCTGCCCGCCCTGCGGACAGGTTCGATATGCGCAATAACGAATCAGAGCCGTCGATACGGCTCTGAAAAAACTAGGATTCAACGTCTCAGACCAAGGCGGCGTATCAGGTCCTGGTAGCGCCCCTGATCGTTCTTCTTCAAATAATCCAACAACTTGCGGCGCTGGTTGACCATTTTGAGCAACCCTCGGCGGGAGTGGTGATCCTTCTTGTGGCTGGCAAAATGGCCAGTGAGCTGCTTGATTCTCGCCGACAACAACGCCACCTGTATCTCCGCTGAACCGGTATCGTCCTCACCACGCTGGTATTCAGCAATGATCCCGGATTTATCTGCCGCGCTTAGCCCCATCAATTTCACTCCGCGGCGCTAGCCGCGATTGGCGTGGTAACCCGGCCGGTCATGTTCTGCCTGCCGGAAAAACCGCGTATTCTACTCGCACATTCCCGTTCGTTCCACGCTTTTTCGTCAATCCGTCAATCGGCGCCGCGGGATACCGCGAAAACGCGCCGCGGCGCCAGGCGCCCCGGGTCGGTCACCTCGCCGACACCCAGAAATTCCCCGTCGCGCGAATAGACCCGGACCCGCCCTCTCGGCCAGTCCGGCTCCGCCGTCGCCGCGCGGCCATTGGCGAAGGGCTCGCGCAGCGACGCGGGAACGTCGACACGCGGCCACGATGTCAGTGCCCGATCCGCCGGCAACAGGAATCGGTCCAGTGCCTCCGGTCCCTCCCGGGCGCGATCCTCAAGCGTCGCCACGTCCACCATTTGCGCCTCGCCGAACGGCCCCACGGACGTGCGGCGCAATGCCCGCACGTGCCCGAGCGTCCCGAGCGCGCGGGCAATGTCCTCGACCAGGGTCCGCACATAGGCGCCCTTCGAACAAGTGACGTCGAACTTAAGTTCCGGAGACTGCAGGCGCCGCAACCGCAAACGGAACACCCGGACGGTGCGCGGCTTGCGCGGGACCTCGATGCCCTGGCGAGCCAGCTTGTAGAGGCGCTGGCCCTTGTGCTTGAGGGCCGAATACATTGGCGGAGTCTGCTCATACTCGCCAACGAACCCGGCAAGAACACTTTCGACCGTATCGGTCGAGACTTCGATCGCAGGACTTCGATCAACCACGGAACCGTGCGCGTCCCCGGTGTCCGTGGACTCGCCCAGGCACGCCGTCACGCGATAACTCTTGCGGGCGTCGAGGAGGTACGAACAGACCTTGGTCGCCGCGCCCAGGCACACCGGCAACATACCCGTCGCCAGCGGATCCAGGCTGCCCGTATGCCCCGCTTTTTTCGCGTTGTAGAGGCGCCTGACGCGCTGCAACGCCTGATTGGAGGTGGAGTCGGCGGGCTTGTCGAGCAGCACGATGCCGTTTACGGCGCGACGGGCCGGCCGCTTCACTCCGGCGACTCCCCGGAGGACGGCGAGGAGTCTTCCCCGGAAGTTCCGCTTATCCCGGAACCTTCGGTCGCGGCATCGATCAGGCGTGTCAACTCCAGTCCCCGCCGTGAGCCCTCATCGAGGGAAAACCTCAGTTCAGGCGTATGCCTGAGGCGCAGCAGTCGCGCGACCCGGGATCTGAGAAAACCGCCGGCCCGCTCAAGGGAGGCCAACACCGGTTGCGGGTCCGCATCCGGGTCCAGTGTACTGACGAAGACGCGAGCCACCCGGATGTCCCCCGACACCCGCACCTCGGTGACGCTGACGCCCCGCAGCCGCGGGTCCTTGACGTCGCCATGGAGCAAATCGTTAAGCGCCCGCTGCAACTGCGACGCCACGCGTAATGTCCTGGCCGGCATCGATTACCCGGGCAGGCTGGCGCGGCGCTGAAGGCGCGAGGCAGGAGCGGCAAGCGGGCGACCGATGCGAACCATCAAACCTTGCGTTCGATTTCCGTCCGCTCGTAGCACTCGATATGATCGCCGACCTTGACGTCGTTGTAGTTCCTTACGCCGATCCCGCACTCGGTTCCGGCCCGAACCTCATTCACGTCATCCTTGAAGCGTCGCAGCGATTCGAGTTCGCCTTCGTAAATCACCACGTTGTCCCGCAAGACCCGGATCGGGTCATTCCGCCGCACGTAGCCGTCCACGACGAGGCATCCGGCCACGTTTCCGAACCGCGGCGAGCGGAAGATGTCGCGGACCTCCGCGAGGCCGACGATCTGCTCCTTGATCTCCGGCGCCAGCAGTCCGCTCACAGCCGCCTTAACGTCATCGATGGCTTCGTAGATGATGCTGTAGTAGCGGACATCCACACCCGTTTCCTTGAGAGCTTCCCGGGCTGCGGCGTCCGCGCGCACGTTGAAGGCGATCACGATGGCCTTCGAGGCCGCCGCCAACTGGATGTCGGATTCGGTAATGGCACCGACGCCGCTGGAGGTGATTCGGACCTTGACGCCGGACGTTGAAATCTGCTCCAGCGCCTCCCGAATCGCCTCGGCGCTGCCGTGCACATCGGCCTTGATCAGCAGTTGCACGGTCTCCATCGCACCCTCGGTCATCTGGCTGAACACGTCATCCAGCTTGACCGCCTGCCGCTGTGCCAGCTTGACGTCACGTTGCTTGCTTTGCCGCAATTCGGCGACTTCCCGGGCCTTGCGCTCGTCGGCCACCACCACCATGTCGTCGCCCGCCGATGGCGTGCCGGAGAGCCCGACCACGACGGCGGGCGAAGACGGCCCGGCGTCCTTTATCGGGGCGCCGGATTCGTCGAACATCGCGCGCACCCGGCCGTATTCCTGACCGGCCAGGACCATGTCACCGAGCTTCAGGCGGCCCTGGCCGACCAATACCGTGGCGACGGCCCCACGGCCCCGCTCCAGGCTGGCTTCCAGCACCACACCGGAGGCCGGCCCGGTATCGGGCGACTTGAAGTCCAGCACCTCGGCCTGCAACAGGATCGAGTCGAGCAGGTCGTCGATACCGGCGCCGGTCACCGCCGAGACATCCACGAACAGGTTTTCGCCGCCCCAGGCCTCGGGAATCACTTCGAGCTTGGAAAGTCCCTGTCGAACGCGATCCGGATCGGCATCCTCCCGGTCGATCTTGTTGACGGCGACCACGAGCGGCACTTCGGCCGCCCTGGCGTGCTTGACCGCCTCTTCGGTCTGCGGCATGACCCCGTCGTCGGCGGCGACCACCAGCACGACGATATCGGTGACCTGGGCGCCGCGGGCGCGCATCGCGGTAAACGCCGCGTGTCCCGGGGTATCCAGGAATGTCACCCGGCCTTTCTTCGTGGCCACCGAATAGGCGCCGATGTGCTGGGTAATGCCTCCGGCTTCGCCCGCCGCCACCCGCGTGCGGCGGATGTAATCCAGCAGCGAGGTCTTGCCGTGGTCCACGTGCCCCATCACCGTGACCACGGGCGGACGCGCATTCATGGGCGCCTCGCCGCTCGCCTTTACCACCGATTCCAGAAGCTGGTCTTCCAGCTCGGTCTCCGCGATCGGTTTGGCCGTGTGGCCCATCTCCTCCACCACCAGCACGGCGGTGTCCTGGTCGATGACCTGGTTGATGGTCACCATCATGCCCATGTTCATGAGCGACTTGATGACTTCGCTGGACTTGATGGCCATCCGTTGCGCCAGATCGCCAACCGTAATCGTTTCGCCGATCGCCACCTCGCGGACCACGGGCGCGGTGGGCTTTTCGAAGGCATGCTGGCTCTCCACACTGAGATGGACCGGCCGGCGCCGGGGCCGTTTCCTGCGCCGCCGGGCGCTGGTGCCAGGCGCGACATGCAGCGTCCTGTCCTTCGGCGGTTTCGCCGCCTGCCGCGCGCGCTCCATTTCCATCCTTGCCTGCGCGGCCCGTTCCTGCTGTTCCCGTTCCTTGCTGCGCCGCTCTTCCTCCGCCTGCCGGCGAGCCTCCTCGTCCTTGCGCCGCTTGCTCTCGGTTTCGGCCTGGCGCCGAGCCTCGATCTCGCGTTGCTCCTGCTCGGCCCTGAGACGCGCCTCTTCAGCGGCTTTCGCCGCCTCGGCGGCCCTGCGCTCGCGCTCCTCGCGCTCCGCCTGTTCAACCCGTTCCACATCGGCTTGTTGTCGAGCCAATTCCGCGTTGCGTTGCGCGTCCAGCTCTTCCTGCTGCTTGCGGGCCTGCTCCTGGAGCACGTCGCGCTTGATATAGGTGCGTTTGCGGCGCACCTCGACGCTCACGGTGCGCGCACGGCCCTGGCCGCCCGATAGTCTGATTTCGCTCTGCGACTTGCGCTTGAGGGTGATCTTGCGGGGCGTGGAGGCGCTCGCGTCCTTGCGTCCGTGGGCGCGGCGCAGGTGGGTGAGCAGCTCGAGCTTGGCATCGTCGCTGATGGTGTCGTCCGCCCCGGTGACGTCGATGCCGGCCTCGTCCAACTGGGACAGGAGCCGCTCCACGGGCACCCGCAGAACCTGGGCAAATTGTGTAACCGTTACATCCGCCATTCGGTTCTCCCGGGTCCCCGCTACGCTTCCTCTTCTTCGAACCAGTGGGCGCGCGCCGCCATGATCAGGGTCGCCGCCCGCTCAGGCGCAAGGATTTCGATGTCCTCGATATCGTCCACGGCCTGCTCCGCGAGGTCTTCCCGGGTCACGATACCGCGACTGGCCAGTTGAAAGGCAAGTTCGCGGTCCATGCCATCGAGATTCAGCAAATCCTCCGCGGGCTCGGACTGGTCCAGGACTTCCTCGGTCACGATCGCCTGGGTGATCAGCACATCCCTGGCCCTGGCCCTGAGTTCCGTGACGATCTCCTCGTCGAATTCCTCGATGGCAATCAGTTCATTCGCCGGCACGTAGGCGACTTCTTCCAGGGACGAGAATCCTTCCTGCACCAGGATGGAGGACACGACTTCATCCACATCCAGCTCCGTCATGAACTTCTCCAGCAGTTCCCGCGCCTCCCGCTCGCTCTTCCCCTCCGCGTCGGTTTCGGTCATGACGTTGAGTTCCCAACCGGTCAGTTCGCTGGCCAGGCGAATGTTCTGACCGCCGCGGCCGATGGCCTGGGAGAGCTTCTCCTCGTCGACGGCGATGTCCATGCTGTGGGCTTCCTCGTCCATCACGATACTCACCACGTCGGCCGGCGACATGGCGTTGATGACGAACTGGGCCGGATTTTCGTCGTAAAGGATGATGTCCACCCGTTCGCCGGCCAGTTCGTTGGAAACGGCCTGGACCCGCGACCCGCGCATGCCGACGCAGGCGCCCACGGGATCTATCCGCGCGTCGTTGCTCCTGACCGCGATCTTCGCCCGCAAACCGGGGTCCCTCGCCGCGCCGATGATGTCGATCAGCCCCTGGCCCACTTCGGGCACCTCCAGCTTGAACAGCTCGACCAGAAATTCCGACGATGTCCGGGTCATGAACAGTTGCGGGCCGCGCTGTTCGGAACGGACCTCGCGAAGCATGCCCTTGACACGGTCCTGAGGCTTGATGGGCTCCCGGGGAATCAGGTCCTCCCGCGCCAGGAACCCCTCCGCGTTGCCCCCCAGATCGACATAGGCGCCATTGCGGTCCACCCGCTTGACGACTCCACCCACCAGGTCGCCTTCCCGGTCCCGGTAGTCCTCGATGACTTGCGCGCGCTCGGCCTCGCGAACCTTCGAAACGATGACCTGCTTGGCGGTCTGGGCGGCGATGCGCCCGAATTCCACGGACTCAAGGGGGACTTCCACGTACTCCCCGGGCTGCGCGCCGGCATCGACTTCGAAGGCGTCCTCCAGTCTCAGTTCCCTGAGCGGCTCCTCCAGTTCGTCGGAGTCGTCGGCAAACACCATCCAGCGTCTGAAGGTCTCGTACTCGCCGCTCCTTCGATCAATGGAGACGCGGACATCGATATCCTCGCCGTGTTTCTTGCGGGACGCGGAAGCCAGCGCGGCTTCGATGGCCTCGAAAATGATCTCCCTGTCCATGCCTTTCTCGTTGGAAACGGCATCGGCCACCATCAGGATCTCTTTGCTCATCGATCACGCATCTCCACGAACGGCATCACAGTTCCGAAACCAGTTTTGCCGAAGCGATGTCCGCCGGCCGCAACCGCCAGACCTCCCCATCGACGTCCATGACGATCGACTCATCGCGAATGCCCAACAGCCGCCCGTCCAGCATGCGTCGGCTCTCCCTCGGCTCTCTCAACCGGACTTTCGCCCGGCGATCCCGGAAGCGCCGGAAGTGATCCAGCGTGCGCAGCGGCCGGTCGAGTCCCGGCGACGACACTTCGAGCACATAACGGCCCGGCAGCGGGTCTTCCACATCCAGAAAGGCGCTGAGCTGCCGGCTCACAAGCTCGCAGTCCGAAAGATTCACGCCCTCCTCCTTGTCGATAAAGATTCGCAGAAGGCCCGCGCGGCCGACGCGAACATCAATATCCACCAACTCGTAACCGAGCGCCTCGACCGGCGGCTCCAGTTGTTCGATCAGTCGCTGCTTACGAATCGCGTGATCCATGTCGCCCTCGCAGGTACAAAAAATGGGCCCCAAGCCCATTGTTCTTCTATCGCCCTCCTCGATGCGCCGTTTTTGGAGGCGCCAAACAAAAGGCCCCGACCGGGGCCTTCCATGCAAAGGCTTTACCTCAAAAAACCTTACCAACCAGTTGATTTTTGACAAAAACAACTAGCGACAAAGCGGTTGCTGTCCCGCCAAATCCAACGTATTGTACCCCAGCCGCCACCGAGATACCACGATCATCCACCGATTCGCAGGGCTATTTCACGCTAGCCGGAAGTCGGTGATTTGAGGGGTTGGTCTCGGGGGTCTGGCTTTTCGGCGTTGTTTGGTGTACAACGCGCTGCATGTCGGCGGAATTCGACAAGGCGGCGGTGGTGGTCGGGGAGGTTGAGGTGCGTCCGGTCCGCGCGGAGGAGCGGCGGCGCTGGGATGCGCTGATGGAGGAGCACCACTACTTGGGTTTTCGGCAGTTCGCGGGGCGTGGTCTGCGCCATGTTGCGGAGTGGCGCGGGCACTGGCTGGCGCTTTTGGGCTGGCAGTCGGGGGCGTTCAAGTGCGCGCCGCGGGACCGCTGGCTGGGCTGGCACCGGTCGGTGCAGTTCCGGCGCCTGCACCTGATCGGGAACAACACGCGGTTTTTGGTGCTGCCGGCGGCGTCGGGGGTGCCCAACCTGGCGTCGCGGGCGCTGTCGCGGAGCGTGCGGCGGCTGAGCGGTGACTGGGCGGCGCTGCACGGGCATCCGCTGGAGTTGGCCGAGACGTTCGTGGACCCGGCGCGGTTTCGGGGCACGTGCTACGACGCGTCGAACTGGACGCGGGTGGGCCGCACGAAGGGCTTCGCGCGCCACAACGGCTCGTACACGGACCCGCACCGGGCGCCGAAGGAGATGTACGTGCGGGTGTTGCGTCGGGATGCGCGGCGGCGGCTCGCGGACCCGGCGGACCGCCCGGAGTGGTCGTGTCGGGCGGTGCCGGTGCGCTACACGCGCGCGGAGTTGCGTTCGCTGCGCGACCTGTTCGCGGAGGTGCCGGACGCGCGCCGCGGGCAGGGCCGCAAGCACCGCCTCGCGACGGTGCTGGCGATCTGCGCGCTGGCGCGGCTCGCCGGGCAGCACGGCCCGGCGGCGACTGAGCGCTTCGCGAGGAACCTGGAGCAGAAGGAACTGCGCGCGCTGCACGCTTGGCGCGACCCGGCGGCGGGGCGCTGGGTCGCGCCGTCGGACTCGACCGTCTGCCGGGTGCTGATGAACACCGACCCGGACGCGTTGCAGGAGGTGCTGTCGCGGTGGGCGGCGCCGCGCCTCGCGGCGGCGGACGACCCTCAGGTGCTGGCCGCCGACGGCAAGCGCATCCGCGGCGCCAACCGGCACACCGACGACGCGACGTACTTCGAGACGGTGACGCTGGTTACCCACGCCGGGCGCCCCGTCGCGAGCCGCTGCTGCCGCGACGACGGCGGCGAGATCGCGGCCCTGTGTGCGCTGCTCGAGGATGTCGACCTGCGCGGCTGCGTACTCACCCTGGACGCCCTGCACGCCACCCGCGACACCGCACGGACCATCGTCGAGACGCACGGCGCGGACTACGTGCTGTCGGTCAAGGCGAACTGCCCCGACACCTTCGCCCAACTCACGGCGATCGACTGGGACGGCAACGACGTGCGCCACCACGCCGACGAACCCGCGAAGGCGCACGGGCGCATCGAGGCGCGCCGCATCGCCGCGCGCGACCTGCCGCCGAAGACGCTCGGACCCTTCCCCGGCGCCCGCCAGGCGTTCCGCGTCGTGCGCGAGCGCACCGACGCCAAGACCGGTGCAACCTCGGCCGAGACCGCCTACGGCATCACCACGGTGCCCGCCGAACGCGCCGCTCCGGCGCGGCTGCTGGCCTGGAACCGCGGCCATTGGCAGGTCGAGAACGCCAACCACTACCGCCGCGACGCCACCATGGGCGAGGACGCCAGCCGCGTCCGCAAGGGCCACGCACCCGCCAACAACGCCATCTTGAACAACATCGCGCTCGCCGTCGTGTTCCACCGCGGCTTCCGCTACCTGCCCGAGGCGAACCTCCACTTCATGATGCGCCGCGCAGACGCGCTCGACGCCATCCTGTCCCCGCACTGAGACACCCGGCCCCGCCGCCGCAAACCGCGCCCCCCCGCAAACGTCGCCGGCGACCCCTCTCCGCGCCGCGTTCCCGGACCCGCTTCCCCACCCACCCGGTGACGAATACGCCGCGCTCCATACACCAGCCCGGAACCCTCCGCACGCCTTGGCCCCCAAGCGGCCCGCGGAACGTCGCTTAGCCCGGCGTCGATCCGTAGCGTGAAATCACCCTGACCGATTCGCGTCCCTGCTACCCGTCCTGGCCGTCGCCGGTTGCGCACCGGCGATCGACCGGGTCGATCGATTTTGCGAGAGCGGCTATTTCCTGGTCGACGCCGAGTTCGAAGCGGGAAAATTCGACGACTGCCAGGTCACGGCGGACGGGGCGTTTACGCTGACCATACGTCCCGAAGACCAACCGCCCATCAACAACAGTCCATGGTACGCATTTCGAGTCAGGCCGAAGCGGGCCGGCGAATTGACCTTGAACGTGCGGTTTGTCGACGGGGACGCGCGCTATTGGCCCAAGATCAGTACCGATGGGCTTCGCTGGCGGCGGATGGATCCCGGCGGCGTGACCTGGTCCGAAACACGCGACAGTTTCGAACTGAAGCTTGAAGTTGGTGAATCGACGCTGTGGGTGGCCGGGCAGGAACTGCTGGCGACAACCTGGTACGACGCCTGGATTCGCGAGTTGGCGGAGCGCGATGACATCGCCACCCGCCTCCTGGGGCGTAGCGTCGACGGTCGGCCGATTCACGTGGCCGCGACGGCTGACCGCCCGGAAGTGGTGTTGCTGCTCGGCCGGCAACATCCCCCGGAGGTGACCGGCGCGCTGGCCATGCGCGCTTTCGTGGATACGGTTCTCGGTGACTCGCCGCTCGCACGGAAATTTCGGGACAGGTTCGCGATCATCCTCATTCCCCTTGTAAATCCGGACGGCGTGGCGGAAGGCCACTGGCGGCACAATGCGAACGGCGTGGACCTCAATCGCGACTGGGGGCCATTTACGCAGCCGGAAACCCAAAGCTTCCTGCCGCTGCTGGCGGCTCTGGACGAGTTGGACACGCGGATACGCCTGATGCTCGATTTTCACTCGACCCGATCCAACCTGTTCTATACGCAGCCGGTCGAGGGGTCCGAATTGGCCGGTAAGTTCGCATCGGTTTGGCTGGGGCGAGCGAGGCGGCGCCTGCCGGACTATGAGTTCCGGCACGACGCCGGGCCTGCATCGGAGCAGGCCAACTCCAAGAACTACTTCTTCCGGAGGTACGGGATACCGGCTATCACGTACGAATCGGGCGACGAGACCGAACGGGACGACCTGCGCGGGTCCGCGGCCGTGTTCGCAGAGGAAATGATGCGCCTGCTGCTGGAAACTCCGCCTTACTGAACAGCGACCGGGTCGGCTACGGAGACCGTCGAGGCCGCACCCGATCTCAGGACCCGCCCGGGCCGCTCCCCGGTCATCCGCCCATCGAGCAGGACAACCTGTCCCGCCACAAGGACATGATGAACGCCGTCGGCGTAGCGATGTGGATCCGCAAACGTCGCCCGATCGACAACCGCGTCCGCATCGAAGGCGACGATATCCGCAACGGCGCCCACCGAGAGCCGCCCCCGATCGGCCAACCCGATACGGTCGGCCGGAAGCCGGGCCATCTTGTGGATGGCGGTGTGCAGCGGCAACACCCCCCGCTCCCTGACGTATTCCGCCAGGACCCGCGCAAAAGCACCGTAGTTTCGCGGATGAGGCAGGCCCTCCCCCGGCGCCATGATGCCGCCGTCGGCGGCCACCATCGTGCGAGGATGCCGCATGATGCGTTCTATATCGCCTTCCGACATGGCATGGTAGATGACGCTGCAGCCGCCGGCATATTGGAGCTCGATGACCAGCTCAGCAGCCTCGGTCACCGTGACGGGCCGGGAGCGCCGCTCCAGGACCTGGGCCAGGCTGAGGCCGTTCAGGTCAGGGTCCCAGGAGCACTCCGCCAGCACCGTGTCGGAGGGGGGATCGTCGCCGCCGCGTTCGTTCACGAGCAACTCCACGATCGCTTCGCGCAATCGCGCGCGCTCGCCCGGATCCTCCATTCGGGCGCGCCGCGCCGCCGCATCCCCGTCGAGGCTCCACCGGGGGAACACCGCCAGGAGGCTGGTCGAGGACGCCGTATAGGGGTATTGATCCATGGAGACATCGACCCCCCGCGCGACGGCGGCATCCACCAGGGCAAGCGTCTCCACCGATCGACCCCGCATGGCGTTGCCCATGACTTTATGGTGCGTGATCTGCGCCGGCAGGCCGCCCTCCTCACCGATGCGAATGGTCTCCGCGATGGCCTCCATCACGCCGCGCGCTTCGTTGCGCATATGGCTGATGTAGATGCCGTCGTACTCCGCCGCGACCCTTGCCAGTTCGATGATTTCCTCGGTGCTCGCAAAACTTCCCGGCGGATAGATGAGCCCGCTGGAAAGGCCAAACGCGCCGGCACGCATCGCGGCGGCGACTTCGCCGCGCATCGCCTCGATTTCCTGCGCCGTTGCCGGGCGATCCTCGTTCCCGACGACCCTCGCCCTGATCGACCCCTGACCGACGAAAGTGCCGAAGTTGACCGACGCCGGCGCCGCTTCGAGTGCCGCCAGATCGTCGGCTATCGGCAGCGGGGACGTCCCGTCAGGACCGCCGATGATGCTCGTGACGCCCTGGCGGATGAGGTTCTCGGCATCCGGCCAAAGGTAGACGCCGCTTCGCTCGGGGTCGGTACGAATCGCATGGCTGTGGATATCGACGAAGCCCGGCGCGACCGCCAGGCCGGTCACGTCCAGGCGCAGTTCCGCCGGGACATCCCCGAGGTCGCCGATCACGGCGATGCGGTCCTCGCGCACGCCCAGGTCGGCGCGGACCGGCGGCTGATCCTCACCGCTGTAGAGCATGCCGCCCTCAAGGACGACGGATAAGGGTTTTACGGCCTCCTGCGTGATCGACTGGCTGTCAGCCGGCGGCTCGGGCGCGCAGCCCCAGGCGAGCAACGCGCCAACCAACGGCGCCCAGCGCGCGCCTGCAATCCGTAGAAGTAATCGTGGCATCGAACGGATCAATACCTGAATCTCGCATCCAGGTAATAGTACCGGCCCAGATCCCTGTGCATATCCGCGAAGTAGCCGAAAAAGCGGTCCGCCAGCGGCGCCCGCTCGTCCGCCACGTTATTGATCCCCAGCCGAACCCGTGCGTCGCGCCATTGCGGCAAGTCGAACGTGCGCCCGACCACGGCATTGAAGGTCATCACCGAAGGAACCACGTAAACCGTACCGTCGTCCAGCGTCAGGGAATCCTGGATGAAGTCGCCGACGTGAAGGCCGGTGATCCACCCATGCCAAGAGTCCCTATTCCAACCCACTCGAAAGTTCTGCTTTTGCTCGGGGTTGCCGTCGATCCTGATCAGGTCGGAGAACCCGGTCACCGGTATTCCAGCGGGCAGCAGTCCCGAATCCTTTGCATCAAGAAGCAAGGCCGCATCGCCGCCCGCTGTTTGCTCGTATTTGTCGAGGAATGACGCGACATAGCGAAAATCGAAGTCCCCGACAGGGGTATCCACGGAGTAATAGATGCCAATGTCGTGACCCTCCACCGTCCTGGTATCCAGGTTGGCGTAGCGATCGTCGATGAACTTGATCAGGCCGGCGGGACAGATTCCGGCCGCGGTGTAGATAGCCGCTTCGTCTTCGGCAACTTCCGCTTCCCTTGCGACGGCCGGGTTGGCCTGTAGCGTCGAACAGTCGCCCGTGCCCTGCTCGAGTCGCCGCACCAGGTCGAGAATCGTGTGGTTCTCTTCTCCGAAGAGCCCGATCGTGTCGTATTTCTCGATGGACCAGTAATCCAGCGTGAACGTCAGGTTCTCCACCGGTTCGATGACGATTCCGAACGAGGTGTTGGTCGATTCTTCGGGTCGGAGGTTCTTGCTGCCCTGAGCGATTCGCTGCGTGGAGTTGCGGCAGTCCAGGGTGTCCTGATCGGGGTCGCCGCCGTTCTCGGCCGCAAAGAGGCACGTGTAGTCCGTCCGGGTGTTCTGCCTCGCGACGATATCCTCGTTGATGGTGACGAGGTTCGGGGCCCGGAAGGCCTCGGACCAGGAACCGCGAAAGAGGACCTGGTTGGTCGCGTACCAGCCAAGCGCGAGTTTTCCGACCGTCGTGTCGCCCACGTCGGAAAAGTCCTCGTACCGGACGGCGAGTTGTGCGTCCAGGCGATCGAGTAGCGGCAACTGCATCTCCGCGAACAAGGACGTCACATCGCGTTCGCCCCGGTTGTCGGGAGTCGGACTGGAGTTGACCACGTCGGAGACGAAGGGAAAGGTGTCGCCCTGAAAGTCGGTGAAGACGATGGTTCCGTCGAGCCGCGGGTCCCTGTCGTCCACGAAGGTCTCCTGGCGTAACTCGACTCCCACGAGCGCCCCCGCCGGGCCGGACGGCAATTCAAAGAGTCCGGCATTGGAAAACTTTGCATCAACCATGGTCAAGCTTGTTTCGCCATTCCGGTACACGTCCACCAGCGCCCGTTCGATATTGCTGTCGACGCCGCCGCTGAACGGGTTATACGCCGCCGGCGTCGGGTCTTCCAGAGCCTCCTGGATCAGCAGGTTGGAAATACGATTGTGAGTCACGTCCTCCCTGGTCGCGGCGGACCGGGTGAAGGCGGCCTCCCAATTCCAAGCGCCGAGATCTCCGCGAAGACCTTGCAGGAATCGATAGGAATCCCCCTTGTTGTCAACGATCCGCGGCACTTGCGCGAACCGGTAGTTGTCGATTTCAAGTTCCAGCCCCTCAGCAGGAACGCGGGTCCCGATCACGCTGTCGGGGAGCCTGTTCGGTGAACCGACGGGTCCGAACGGGTTGTAGTAGTTTTCCGCCCCGACCCTTAGTTTCACGGCGCTGAAGGGCGCGGAGGCGTGGCGCAGGAGATTGGTGTCGGACGCGTAGTACGACAACTCCGTGAAGCTTTCCATGCCACTGTCGAAGACATGATTCAGATAGACGAAAACGCTGGTTCGGTCGAGTTTCGAACTCAGGTCCCTGGTCTCGTTCAGGTTGTGCCGGTAGGTCCCCTGGCCATCGGGCGCGCCACAGGTCCCGTAGCCGAGATCCCACTCGCAGCGAGGATCGCCGGCGGGATAGGTTTCAAACTCACCCGAACGATCGGTGATCGAACCGCTCAAACCGAACCCGGAGACGCTTCTGACGCTATCGTATTGACCATAGAGCGAATTGGCGCTGGAGTTTCGGAAGTCGGTCTCATCCGCCCACGGAGACCCCTCCGGCAGACGGCGCCTGAAGTCGCTGTCGGCCCACCTGGGATCCTCGTGCGCGCTCACCCGATCGCGTCGATAGTGGTCGAAGAACACGCCGATGTTGGTGTTGCCGTCGTTGAAGAACCGGCCCCACTCGCCGTTGATCGTCTGGGTATTCCGCCCGACGTTGTCGTAGGCTGAACCCCTGACACGCATGCTGAAACCGTCGAAGTCCGTCTTCAGAACCGTGTTGACGACACCGGCCACGGCATCGGCGCCATAAATCGCCGATGCCCCCTCGCGCAGCACCTCCACCCGCTGTGTGCCGTAAACCGGGATCGTGTTCGAATTCACGGTATTGACGGGCACGAAACTGCCGCCGACTTCCTCGGTCTGAAATCCCGGCGCGTTGATCATTCTTCGGCCGTTGAGCAGGACCAGCGTGTTGCCTGTGCCCAGGTTGCGGAGATTGAATGCGCCGATGTCGCCGCGGGCCGAATTCACACCGCCGCTGATATTCTCGGCTTCGTTGAAGAAGTTGGCGCCGTTTTCGGCGATGAAGTCCAGGAGTTCGTCGCCCGAGTCGATGCCCAGCGCCTCGATATCCTCGACATCCATGACCGAAACCGGAAGCGCGTCGGAAATACTCGCGCCGACGATCTGGGAACCGGTGACGACGATTTCCTCCAGTTCATCGTCCGCGGCGGCTTCCTGCTGCGCGACGGCACTGCCCGCCACCGCGAACACCGCCGCTGAGAGTCCCAGCAGTTGAAATGGATTCTGCAAATTCATAACTCGTCCTTCTTGTTCCTGGTTGTGAAATGAGTGTCCGGGCTCGAGCCGGTTCAGAGCGCGCCACCATCCGGTAGCAAGGCACGAAACGCGGACTCGAGCGGCTCGCCGGCATCGTCGAGCTGCGCACGGGCGTTGTCCAGCCAGGCTTCGCTCGCCCCAACGGAGCTCGCATGCGCTTCCAGCATCCGCGCCACTTCATCCGGCTGCGGACCGCCCAGACCGCGGCGGTTGCGCACCATCGCCTCCGGGTCCATGGCGTTCATGAGAAGTTCGACATCGATGGGCAGGTCGGCACCGACGCTCTCCCGGTAGATGCGCCTGAACAATTGACGTCGGGACACCGGCAATCTGCGCGCGGGAAAGGGAAGTCATGCCGTTCGGTCCCGTGCGTGCGCTCCGCAAGTTGTCTCGCAAGGCGTCCCGGACGCCTATGCCCGCAGCGCCGCGAGCACCCGTTGCGGCGTCAGCGGAATGTGACGCACACGTACGCCGGTGGCCGCAAACACGGCATTGGCCAACGCCGCCGCCGTCGACGACAGGCCGACCTCCCCGATGCCGGTGGGCGGATTGCCGGTAGAAATCGCCCGTACCTCGACGTTGGGCATCTCGTCCATCCGCATGACCGGGTGATCGTAGTAGTTGTTCTGCCGGACCTGCCCGCCTTCGATATCGATCTGCTCGCGCAACGCACTGCTGATTCCGAAGACGACGTTGCCTTCGAGTTGCGCCTCGGAATTTCCGGGCTGCAGCAGATAACCGGCGTCGGCGGCCAGCCAGAAGTTGTGTACGTCGATCACGCCATTGGTCTCATCCACGGAGATCTCGGCGATACCTCCCGCAAACGTGGAACCATAGCCCGCAAGCGCCAGTCCCAATGCCGTGCCTTCCCGGGGGCGCGACCAGTCCGCCATCCCGGCAACGGTTTCCAGCACCGTCAACGCCCGCGGGTTGTTGTGGCAAAGCTGCATGCGGTATTGGAGCGGGTCGATATTCCGGGCCGCCGCCAATTCGTCGACGAAGGATTCGGCGGCAAACTTCGTATAGCTGGTTGCCACGCCCCGCCATGCGCATACGCGGGAGCACCGCTCGGTGAGAATATGCTCGGCTGTGAAATTCGGTATGTCGTAGCGCGAACTCTCCGAGCCCAGCATGGCAATGACATCCCGGCCTCCCGACACCTCCCAGCGCGGGGGGTTCATGTACTCGAGGACTTTCGGAGCGGCCACGCGATGGTGCCAGCCCACCAGGTTGCCGTCGGCATCGAAACCCGCCCGCAGGCACTGTGCCGCGGCATTCCGGAAGGCGCCGTCCTTGACGTCGTCTTCCCGGGTCCATATGACCTTGACCGGCTTTTCGACCGCCCTGGACACGAACAGCGCGTCCTCGACGTAGCGCTGATTGCGCAGCGTCCGCCGGCCGAATCCGCCGCCGATGTACATCGGATGCAGCGTGATCCTGTCGGGCGTGGTATCGAGGAATTCCGCTGCGCCGAGAATGGACAGGCTCTGGGTCTGCGTGCTGACCCATATCTCCGCCGCATTGCCGTCTTCGGTGACATGGGCGGTCGCGTTCATGGGCTCCATCTGGGCGTGATAGGCCGGATCGCTGCGATAGGTGGCTTCAACGATCTCCGCCGCCCCTTCCATCGCCGTGTCCAGATCGCCCGCGGCCCGCCAGGCTGTGCCCGTCTGCTCGAGATCCTCCGCCTGCACCACGTAGGCGTCCATGTCCGACCCGGTGTTGGCCTCCCGAAAACGCGAGGACTCGCTCCAGGTGACGCTCAGCGCCTCCTTGCCCCACTTGCTCGCCTCGTAGGTATCGGCCACCACCGCGACGCCCCACGGCATGGGCACGATGTCGGTGACGCCGTCGACGGCTCGCGCCGCGGCGTCATCGATGGACACCGGTTCCTCGTCCTCCACGGGCACCCTCAGCACGGAGGCATACACCATGCCCGGCACCTGCGCGTCGATTCCGAACTCGGCGCTGCCATCGGACTTGGCGAGCATGTCACGTCTGGGCATGTCGCGGCCGAGATAGCGATGGGAACCGAAGGGCTTGAGTTCCTCGTCGCTCACTTCCGGCAGCGTTTCCGGGAGTTCGGTGAAGGCGACAATCTCGCCGTAGCTCAAGCGGCGCCCCGACGACGGATGGACCACGACGCTGGGCTCCGTATCCAACTCGTCAACCAGCACCTCCCAGTGCGCGGCAGCCGACTGCAGGAGCAGCTTGCGCGCCTGAGCGCCGGCGCGGCGCAACGGATCGAAATAGGCCTGGACAGTCAGGCTGCCCGCCGTATAAAGCATGTTCTGGAAAAACGGATTGCCGTAAGCCTCGTCGTGGAAGGACACGGTCTCCACCGTCACCTTGTCCCAGTCGGCATCCAGTTCATCGGCAAGGATCAGCGGCAGCGCCGTTGACGAACCCTGCCCCATTTCTGTCGCCGGGTACTGCACCGTCACCGTATCGTCGGCACCGAGGGTCACCCAGATATTGGGCGTAATCTCGGTCGACCCCGCTGCCGGCACCGCCGGCTGCTGCTCTGTTGTGCATGCACTGATCAAGCCGGACGAGCCGATGACCAGGGTAAGTCCGCCGACGTCATGAAGGAATTCGCGTCGGTTTGGAGAAAACATGCCTGTCGTGTCCTGTTTCTTCACCTCAGACCTCCTCCGCGGCACGCTCGATGGCCCTGATGATGCGATTGTAGGTCCCGCACCTGCAGAGAATGTTGCTCATGTGGCTCACGATTTCGTCGCGTGACGGATTGGGGTTCGCCGCCAGCAGATCGGCCGCACGCATGATCTGACCGGACTGGCAGTAGCCGCACTGCGGTACTTCCTCCTCGACCCAGGCCCGCTGCAGCGGGTGATCGGAATCAGGCGACAGCCCCTCGATGGTGGTGATCTCGCGGCCCTCGACGGCCGACACGGGCGTCAGGCAGGCGTAGTTCGAAGCACCGTCGATGTGTACGGTACAGGCACCGCACTGACCGACGCCGCAGCCGAACTTGGTCCCGGTGTACTTGAGGTGTTCCCTGATTACCCAGAGCAAGGGTGTCCGCGGATCGGCTTCGACTTCGACAGCCGCTCCGTTGATCGAAAAACTGGCCATTTTGATTTCCCTGATAGCGACGGCACGATGCCGGGCATGCAGTCCTAGGGTAAACCAGCTTCAGCCGTTGATTCCACCGTTCCGGGAACGGCATGCAGGTCAATTCTTCGTCAGGTTACATCGATAGTGATGCCACACCAGCCGTGCAGCAACCGCCCGCCACGGACGCCAGCGATCGCCGGTCTGAACCAGCGCAGCCGAATCGGTCCCGGGAAAGATATTCTCGATGCCCCTTTGCAGGGCAAGGTCACCCGGGGCCCAGACGTTGATGCGCTTGAGGGACGACATGAGGTAGATCGCGGCACTCCAGGGCCCGATGCCCGGTTGCGCGCACAATGCTGCGATGGCGTCCTCGTCGCTCATCCGCGCAAGCCCGGCGATGGACAGGCGACGCTTCACCACCGCCCGGGACAACTCATGACAGTAGCGGGCTTTCTGCCGGCTCAAGCCCAATGCCCGGAGGCCATCGGGGCCGGCCCTGTGCACCCGCCGCGCGGACATCCCTCCCAATGATTGGCTGACCCGACGAAACAGCGTCCGTGCCGCAGCAACGGAGATCTGCTGTTCGAGGATGATGCGAAACATCGATTCGATCCCGGCACTGCGACACCAGAATCCGGGCATGCCCCAGCGGTTCAGGATCTCGCCAAGTTCAGGATGCTGTGCCGCCAACTCCGTCGCGTAGCGAGGAAAGCTGCGCGCGTTGAGGGCGCCGAAGGGCTGCGAATTCACTCGAGGCGCGTTCGATTCATCCGGCCCGCGTGGAAGCGGGCCGTTCCCATTCCTCTCGACGCGCAATCAGGACGGCGTATGGGTCTGAAGATACGCCTGCTCCGAGATGGCCTGCCAGGGCTGCGACACGGCCATGAACTCCTGGCACGACGCCCAGACTCTTGCGAATACCGGATCGTCGACGGCCAGTTCATCGACCACCGTGCGGCTCAATGCCTTGAGCCCCGCAAGGACATCGTCGGGAAACTTTCGAAGCTCCACATTCTCATCCGACTGCAATTGTGCAAGCGACGTTGCATTGCGGGCCATGAATTCGGAGACCATGTCCAGGGTCGTGGCCTGGCAAGCCACACGGACGATGGCCTGCAGATCCTCGGGCAGGGAATCCCAGGCATCGCGGTTGATGATGCATTCCAGCGTGGGTCCCGGCTCCTGCCAGCCGGGATAGTAGTAGTAGCGGGCCGCCTGGTGCAGGCCGATCGCCACGTCGTTGTAGGGACTCACCCACTCCGTCGCGTCGATGCTGCCGGTCTGCAGCGCGGTAAAGATTTCCGACAGCGGCAGATTGACCGGCGTGCCTCCGGCGCGCCTCAGCACCTCGCCCCCGATGCCCGGAATACGCATCTTCAGCCCGTTCAGATCGGCCATGCTGTCGATTGGCCGGTTGAACCACCCGCCCATCTGAACGCCCGTGTTGCCGGCGGGAAACGGCATCAGGTTGAACGGCTCATAGACCTCGCGCCAGAGATCCAGGCCGCCGCCATAGTACAGCCAGGCATTCTGCTCATGGGCGTTCAAGCCGAACGGAATCGTCGCAAAAAATTGTGCCGCCTCGGATTTGCCGCGCCAGTAGTAGGCCGCGCCGTGACCCATTTCGGCCGATCCCTGGGATACGGCGTCGAAAACCTCGAATGCGGGAACCAGTTCGCCGGCGGCATAAATGGTGATTTCAATACGGCCCGCGCTCATTTCCTGGATATAGCGAGCGAGCGTATTGACGCCTGTACCCAGACCCGGGAAGTTCGGCAGCCAGGTCGTGACCAGCTTCCAGGAAAACCGTTCCGCCGAGGCCGAAGCGCCCTGTTGCTGGGTCTGCGGGGTACAGGCTGCCAGCGCGGCGCCCCCTCCGAGTCCGCCGATAAACTCACGTCGTTTCATAGCCTTGCTCTCCTCTGCGGACGCACTCGCTCGACCGGAGTCCGCCGCCGGATGGGTGCGACATGCCCTGGTCCCCTGGCACGGCAAGTCAGTCGCCGTGGACAATGCCGGTGGCAATACCGAGTTCTTCGGTCACGCCGTAAAAGTCTACTACAGGCCGTCCGCCCACGCCCGCACGGTAGGCCGCGGCCGCGGCGATCCAGGTCTGCAGTTCCATGAAACCGATGCCGCCCTCCTCGACCACCTGCCGCTGATCCCATTCGTCGAAGGCGGCCAGGTCGCCGGCTGTCAGGACATCGAGGAAGCGTTTGTCGATTTCCGGATTGAGCCGCATCTGCTTCGGCGTGCGCACACCGTCGACGATCATCCGGGCGCCCTCATGGTGCATCGCCTCCAGGCGCTTGAGCCACTCGGCCTCGGTGAGGGATTCAGGCCGCGACCCGCCTGACAACTGCCATGCCGTGACGCTCTCCCCGCCGGCGCCGAAATCGGGATAGTAGCGGGTGGGATGGTGCGACATGCCGCCTGACGCAAGAAACAGCACGCGACGGTCGAGCGTTGCGGCAAACAGGCCGATCGCCTCGCCCAGCAGACGGGTGCGCCTGAACGGAACGAACGGCTCGGTGACGCAGTTGATGAACACGGGGATCGTCGGGTACCGGTCAAGCCCGCCCAGCGCCCGGGCAAGCGTCTGCGAAAACGCATGATCCACCGTCATGTCGTAGGAAACGGCGGGGTCCAGTCCCGATTGCCGAAGCGCTTGCACGCACTCCAGCGCCGTATCCCCCGGCACGTCCAGCGGCCCCTCAAAACCACCGATGTCGGCAGCGGCCTGCGCGGCCGTACCCACGCAGAAGGCCGGCATGAGCTTCATGAAAAACCCGTTGAAGTGATCGGAACCAAAGGCGATCACCAGTTCCGGATCGAACGCCCGCAACGCGGCCCTCCGCTCGCGATAGACCTGCTCGATCTCGTCCCACCGCGCGGGTTTGCGCGCATGGCAGTAGTTCAACGGACTGTGGGAGGCGCAGAGCAAGGTAGCCCGCAATTCGGATTCCAGTTCCTTGCGGGCCTGCATTGAATCGAGTTCGATACGGCGTCCCTGCGAGTTCGGCCCCTCGCGTCGCGCTCGCCGCCGCGACAGTGCGGTCAGGAGATTCGACCGAGCAGCGCGGCGCCGTCCGCGCAGTCGATGATGTCCGTGCCCACCCGGACGAGACGGGAAGGGTCGTCGATGCCGTTGAGGCGCAAGGCCAGTTCATCCCCGACAGCCGCGCCGAACTTGCGCCTGGCGAGCTGGCACAGCAGCGCTCGCTGCTCCGCGAGGCCCTGTTTCCGGCCCTGCTCCAGGCCTTGCCTGCGTTGCGACCGCAGCAGCGGATCGTCGTCCGGCCCCGTGCCCTCACGCGCCCCCAGCGTGGCGCCGACACGCTCCAGCACCGCGACCGTCGCCACCGAAGGCGCCGTCTCGTCCAGCGCCGCATGAATTTCCACCGCCGTCCAGCCCGGAAACGCCCGGCTTGCCTCCGACACGCGGTACGCGCCATCGACCAACACATGGACCGTCAGCCCCGGAAGCCGATTCCGCGGCCGGCTCTCCGACGGCCGGTCTGGAACCTGAATCCACACCTCCGGGAACCCCCAAGCCTCGTAGAGCTTGAGCTTGCCCCGCCGCGCGTCCGTGGTGTGGTCCACCTCCAGCACCACGTCCGGGAAATCGTGTTCGCCGATCACCATCGCTTTCCTTCCCGGCAAGACCGCCCGTAGCGGACACAGGTACACCGACTGGTCCGCCTGCATGATGCCGCGCGGCTCGCCGCTGGAATCGCGCAGCATCAGGTCCATCGTGCCGTAGCACTTGATGGGTGAACCGCGCACCTCGGCAATCGTCCTCAGCGTCGCCGCGAGCGTCGCCGACGGTTCCTCGTGGTACGGCGTCGTCGGCTCGCACACCCAGACGGTCTCGGTCCGGGCGTCCCAGTATTCCAGGCGTCCGTCGTATGTTTCCAGATCGCGGCGCCTCAGGCGCCGCGGCGTACAGCCGGGAAACGCAAGCTCCGCCGGCGGCGGCACGGCCCGCGGATCGCGGGGCCCGGCCGGACGCACGGCAGAACCGGCCGGCCGGCCCGTTACTTGTTGCGTGTTTTCCATGGCCCGATTCTAGCGCCGCGGCAACGGCGATTCCATACGAGTACCGGATCGGCAAGGCCGTCCCATGGTCCGCGCCAAGCCAGCACGATGCGTGTCCGCATGATCTTCGATTCTCATCGCCCATGCCTGCCGTGCCCATGATTCGTCCTCCGGGTCATTTAGCCCGTGCAAACCACATCGAATCCCGACGGCAAATCGGATACTCTCCGGAACCGGTGCGCCGTACAATGCTCGAACCGATGAAACTCGGCTCCATTCTCCTTGACGGTCGGGAAACCGTGATCGTTGACGCCGGCGGTGGTCGACGAGGTGGTCGATGGGCGCGGTCAGTGCCTCGGTTCCGGCTTTAGCGCCAGCTCCCAATGCGAGTAGATCGGCAGTCGGCTCGCCAGTGCGATCAGCACGGCTATGAAACCCGCCGCCATTCCGACCGAGACGCCGATGTCCACCCAACTGCTGAACGGCGTGTCGTCCGGCGAGAACACCGGCACGACGGTCAGGTACTTGTACAGCCAGATGCCCAAGTTGATCCCGAGCGCAAGGATGCCCAAGGTCCACATGGACCGCTTGACAAAGGCGAAGATGAACGACACGAAAGGGATGAAGAAGCAGCAGAACATCATGGTCCAGAAATACGGCGCGTAATGCCCGTACATCTGCCGCCACAACACGTCGGTCTCGTGGGACAGGTTGCCGAACCACGTCACGAAGAACTGCGCCCAGAAGAAATACAGCCACATGAGGGTAAAGCCGGTGACGACCATCCCGAGGCTCTTGATCTGGTCCATCCCGAAGGGCGAGTCGGCGGATTTCGGCCCCCCGAGCAGGGCCGGGAAGACGATCAGCGCGGCGGTGCCGGCAAAGATGTTACCGAACCAGAAGAGGATCGGAAATACCGTGCTGTGCCAGTGGGCTATCAGCATCATGCCGAAGTCCCACGCGAAGAACGTGTTGCAGATGATGTAACCCAGCAGGATCCAGGGCGACAGCATGTAGAGTTCGGACTCGACCTTGCGGTGGTCGGCGCTGCCCGCTTCGGTCCCGGCCAGGTCCGGCCGTAACCCCTTGAGCGCGTAGAAGACGGACAGCCCGTAGAACAACCCGAGTCCGAACAGGTTCCTGATCAGCAGGAAGTTGCCGTTGAGCCAGGGACTCAGGTGCTCGTCCGGCGACGGATTCAGCCAGTAGAACAGATCGTCGCGCCCATATACGTATATCAGGAGGAACCCGACCACGGCGAACGGCAGAAACGCCAGGGTGCTCAGTTCAGCGAGCCGGTAGAAGGGCTTCGACCACTGGGCCTTTACCAGGCGCGTCATGGCGCAGAACACGACCCCTGTCTGGCTGATGCCCATCAGGAACAGGAATGACGCCGTCAACAGGCCGATATCGGGTTGCGAGCCATTGCTGGCTCCGAGGACGAGGCTTGCGATGCCGGCCGCGAAGAGGGCGGCGAACACCCAGAACGCCCAACGGGGAGCCAGCCTGATGCGGGTTGTGGAAGCCATCAGAGTCGAGTCCCCGTGCTATTGCGAGCCAAACGCCGAACGCATGTAATTGACAACGTGCCAGCGCTCTTCAACGCTTAAGGCGTCGCGGTAGTAGGGCATCGTCACTCGCCCGCGCGTGATGGTGAAAAACAACTGCCCGTCGGCCTGGTCCTGGGTGTAGGCGTCGTTCATGTCAACCGGCGCCGTTGCAAGAAGCAATCCCACCGGTCCCGTGCCGGTCCCGTCCGCGCCGTGGCAAACCAGGCAGTTGATCGTGAAGAGATACTCGCCGAGAGCCACGGATTCGGGCGTTGCGGGCACGGGGTTTTCCAACAATACGGCAGCGTCCTTGGCTTCGAACATGCCGGCTTCAGTGACGGGCGCCGGCAGGGTTTCACCGCCTTCCACGGGTACGCCGCTGGATTCCATCGGCGCTTCTGACTCCTGCGGTTTTGCCGACGGCTGATCGACCATGTCCTTGTCCCACGGGAACGCCCATGAGACCGCTGACAGGCCCAGCAGAACCGGGGCAACCACCGCAAAGCGCAATCGTTTCAACAGAACCGGGGCAACCACCGCAAAGCGCGATCGTTTCAGAAGAGCCGGGCCAACGGCCGCAAGGCTCCATCGCTTCATGGGTGTCACGCCGTCACCTCCCGGACTTCCTCGGCGCCTGCGCCGCGCAGGATCGCCGCCGCCTTTTCGAACACACCCTGATCCTCGCAGGGTATCGCCACGGCGAACTTGTCCACGGCGGCCTCCGGAACGTAGATCCGTTCACGAAAAGCCGGGAACCGGGCACTGATGAGGAAACCAAGGACCGTGGCCAGGATGCCGAAAAGAATCGTCATCTCGTAAGTGATGATCAGGAACGGCGGCCAGGTGATGATCGGCCGGCCTCCGGTGGGATGCAGGTAGAGCACCGCGGTGCCGGCGGCAAGCGTGAAGCCGCCGATGCCGCCGAACAACGCGCCGAAAAACGTGAAGCGCTTGATCACGGATTTCTTCTCGCCCAGCACTTCCTCGGCCGTCTCCAGCGGGATCGGCGAGATCACCGAAGGCTGGCCGAACCCGCTGCCCTTCAACTCGCCCGCTGCGGCGAGCGCTTCGGATGGTGTCTCGAACAGTCCTAATGCGTGGGTTGCCATTCGGGCTCTCCGGAAGTACGGGTGGGTTCGGGTTCAGGCTCGGGCAGCGTCTCCTTGACCTCGTAGATGGATACGCTCGGGAAGATCTTCACGAAGATCAGGAACAGCGTGATGAACATCGCGACCGAGCCGACGAGAATCGAAAGTTCGACCAGGCTGGGTACGTAGAGCCCCCAGGCATCGGGCAGGTACTGCCGCGACAGCGACGTGCCGACGATCAGGAAGCGTTCGGTGTACATCCCGATGTTGATCAGGATGGACAGGACCAGCATCGGGACGAACGACGTTCTGAACCGCCTGGAAATCATCAGCAGGGGCGCCACGGCGCAGAACAGGATCATCTCCCAGTACAGCGGCGCGTAGTAACCGAACAGCCGGTACCGAATGGCCTCGCCCTCCGTGGACGTGCCGCTGTACCAGCCCGTGAAGATCTCCACGATGTTGATATAGGTCCAGATGAGCGACAGAACCAGGAGCAGTTTCCCGAGGTTATCGAAATGAACTCTAGTAATATACTGCTCAAAGTTCATGTACTTTCTTAAGAAGTACATCACCGTCACGATGCCGGCTGTGCCCGAATAGATGGCGCCCACGACGAAGTACGGAGCGAAGATGGTCTGGTGCAGCGCCGGCACGATGGACAGCGCGAAGTCCCAGGACACGATGCTGTGCACCGAGACCGCCAGCGGGATGATCAGCACCGCCAGGAACGTGTAGGCCCAGCGCAGCCGGTGCCATTCCAGGTCCGTCCCGCGCCAGCCAAGGGACAGCAGCACGTACATGTGATGCCGCCAGCCCGTGGTCTGGTCCCTGACCGCGGCGAAATCCGGGATGGAACCCATGTAGATAAAGATTGAGCTGCCCGTCAGGTACGTGGTGATCGCCATCACGTCGAACATCAGCGGCGAACGGAAGTTCGGCCACATCTCCATCTGGTTGGGATACGGCACGGCCCAGTGGATGAACCAGGGCCTGCCAACGTGCACCATCACCATCATCGCCGCAACGCACAGCGAGAACAGCGTCATGGCCTCCGCGCTGCGGTACATGGCCTTGCGCCATTCGCTGTTGGTGATGTGCAGCACGCAGGAGAGCAGCGTGCCCGAGTGACTCAGGCCGATCCAGAAGATGAAGCTTGCCAGGTAAGTGCCCCACACCGAGGGATGGTTGACCCCGGCCGCGCCGATTCCGTAGTAGAGCTGATAGAACCACGGGAAGAAGAAGCAGGCCAGCATGACGGTGACCGAACACGCCAGCGTGATGTAGTACTTGGAGCCGGTCTTTACCAGGGAGCGAACGACGTCCCGGTTGACGTCGGCGTAGCTCAGTTCCTGTGGCCTTGCGTCAGACGGCATCGGTTGCAACCTTCTTGAGGTAGACGACCGAAGGCGCCGTGTTCAGATCTTCCAGTACATGGTAGGCCCGCTCGTCGTTCATGAGCTGGGAAACCCGGCTGTCCGGGTCCTTCTGATCTCCGAACACCAGTGCCTCGGTGGGGCAGGTCTGCACGCAGGCCGGCTGCACCTCGCCATCCTGCACGCGCCGGGCCTCGTCCTTGGCGACATCCTTGGCCTGGCGGATGCGCTGGATGCAGAAGGAGCACTTCTCCATCACGCCCTTTTCCCGCACCGACACGTCGGGATTCAACTGCTGTTCCAGAGGCGCGTCCCAATGATGGTTGTTGTAGTTGAAGTAACGGACTTCGTAGGGGCAGTAGACGGCACACGAGCGGGTGCCGATGCAGCGGTTGTAGACCTGGGCGTTCAGGCCATCCTGGTTGTGATAGGTCGCACTCACCGGGCACACCGTTTCGCACGGCGCCGCATCGCAGTGCTGGCAGAGCATCGGGATGAAGTGCAGCTTGACGTCCGGAAACTCGCCTTCCCAGTAGCGCTCGATGCGAATCCACTGCATTTCCCGGCCGCGGGAGAGCGCGTCCTCGCCCACGACGGGGATATTGTTCTCGGCCTGGCAGGCAGTGACGCAGGCGCCGCAACCGGTGCAGCGGTCCAGGTCCACCGACATGGTCCAGTGGTAGTCGAACTCGTCGTAGTAGCCGGGCTTGCGGTACTCCCGCCAACTGGCCAGAAAGTCTTCGATGAAGCTCATGCCGGTTCCACCGTGATTGGAATACTGCGCAGGTTCGTGCTCGCGTGCTCTTCTGCTGCCGTGGCCGTGGTCTGGATGATTCCCCGCCCGAGATCCCGCGAAAGGCCGCTGGTGCGCACGAGATTGGCGCGCCGGCCGGTGGGATTGAGCCTGACACGGGTCGCGTTCCAGGCCAGGCTGCCGGTCTCGGGCTCCATCTGGGAAGACAGTATCTCGATGGGATTGGCGCCCCTGCCGCTGGCGTAGCGACCGTAATCGCTGTGTCCCTGGCCGACCGGCATCGCCACCACGTTGGGCATGATCGCCGGGAACGTCAGCACCGGCACGGAGATCGTGCCCTCGGGCGATTCGACCTCCACCAGGTCGCCGTCCCGCAGGCCCATTTCCTGGGCTGTGGCCGGGTTGATCTCGAGCCAGGAACCGTAGACGACGCTGGTCAGCGGGTCGGGCAGTTCCTGCATCCATGGCAGGTTGGCCCCACCGCCGTCATGCATGGTGCTGGAAAGATAGGGTTGCAGGACAAAGGGATAGGCGTCGCTCGACCCGGAGAATTCGGGCGCGTCCACGCCGATGCTTCCGATCACGCCCGCATCCACCGTCACGGCCTCGGGCTCGGCGCGGGTATTCTCGCCCCATACGCCGGCCCGCAGGATCGAATCCCAGAATGCGTCGAAGTCGTCAGGCATCCAGCCCGCCGGATCCGGGTCCGTCGCCACGGCGCCTTCTGCGGGTGCGACCTGGGCCGCGGCAACTTCCGCGTCCGCGGGGGCATCGGCTGCCGCGTCCCCGGCAACGTCGACGTCATCGCCGGTGACAATCTCCGTCGCCGCCGCGACGGCGCCTTCCGGGGATTCCTGTGCGGCCGCTTCTGCTGCCGCGTCAACGGTCTCGGCCGCAATCGTTTCCTGCGCGTCTGCCGCTGCCGCTGCGCCATCGCGTTGGTAGATATCCCGCCACCGATCCCGCAGGTACTCCTCCGTCGAGGCGGCCGTGAGCCCGCCGTCCGGATTCACCGCCGCGGCAACCGCCAGCAGCGTGTCGCCGGTATCGCGGGTGTCGTAGAGCGGCGAAACCACCGGCTGGGAGATGGCCCCGGCCCGGAAACCGACGCCCGGCTCGGGGAAGTCGTCGCCCCAACTCTCAAGATAAGTGTGACTCGGGAGAATCAGATCGGCCATGGCCGTGGTTTCGTCCATGAAACTCGACAGGCTGACGATGAGCGGGATTGCGCCCAGCGCTTCCCGGATGCCCGCGGCCCCGGGCATCGTGAACACCGGGTTGGCCTGATTGACGATCAGCACCTGGATCCGGCCTTCCCGGGCATCCTCTGCCAATTCGAGCATCGACCGGTAGCTGGCGTGCCGTGCGGCAGCGCCCTGCCCCGCCACGGGTTCCGGATTGAAGATCAATCCGCCCTCGATACCGAGATTGCCTGCCAGATAGTTTAGCGCCGTAATGGCTGTCAGCGCATCGACGCCGTTGCTGTGGCGGGCGGCGCCATCACCCCCGATGGCAAGGCTTGGCCCGGTCTCGGCAAAGGTGTCGGCCAGGCGCGTGATGGTCTGTGCCGCCACGCCGGTCTGTGCCGCGACGGCATCGGCGGAATAAGGCGCCAGCGCCGCCGCCCAGGCGTCGGCGTCATCGCCCTGGTAGGCGCCCTGGCCCACGGTCCGGTTGGCCATCGCCAAGGCGATGATGCCTTCGGTGCCCGGATTGGCGGCAATCCATTCATCCGCCGCCGCGCCGCTCAAGGTCATCCGCGGTTCGATCTGCACGAACCGGCCCCGGTGATCGTCGCGGCCCTGGCGGCTTTGCCCGAACCCCAGGCCATGGTGCACCGGCGACAGCCAGCTACCGAGGTAGTCGGCGCCGAAGGAGACGAGGTAGTCCGTATTGCCAAGATCGAAATATGGAAGCTGCGAAGTTCCGAACAGGCGGTTCATCGCCGCCAGCAGCGGGTGCGGGTGATCGTAGTCGTAGTAGACCAGCCGATCCGACCCGATCGCCGCCATGAACTGCTCGAACAGCCCGTGCATGTGGCCGCGCTGGCCTTCGCTGAGGAGGCAGACCGCGCCACTCTGGCCGCTGGAATTCAGTTCGCCAAGACGTCCGGACAGCTGCGCCAGGCCTTCGGTCCAAGTCAGCGGCAGCCAGTCGCCGGACTCGCGCTCTCCTGTCTGCCGCAACGGGGTGGTGACGCGATCGGGGTTGTAGAGCACTTGCAATCCCGCCTGGCCCCTGGCGCACAACCGCCCCTGGCTGACCGGATGGCTCGGGTTGCCTTCGATCTTCTTGGCGCGGCCCTCCCGGGTGCGCACGGTGATGCCGCAACCCGCCGAGCACATGGAGCAGACGGTGTTGTACCAGGTCGCGATACCGGGACTGAAATCCTCCGGCGGAGTCGGATAGGGAACCAGGTTCTCCACCGGGTGCTTGATCGCCTCGCGCAGCATGAACCCGGCGCCGGTGCCCACGCCGCCCGCGCCCACCAGTTTCAGGAAGTCTCTGCGGTCAATGCTGGCCATCTGGATACCCTTGTCCCCGGTTCACTTGTGACAGGTCAGGCAATCGAGCCCGAACTCCACCTGGTGGTCCTTGTGGCACGTCAGGCACAAACCCATTTCCACCGGCGCCTCCCTTGAGACCACATCCATCGTTTCCACCGGGCCGTGACACTCCTGGCATTCCAGCCCGGCGGCCACATGACGGTTGTGCGGGAAATGAACGAAATCGGGCAAGTCGTGGACCTTCACCCAGGGAATCGGCTCCTGGTTCTCCCAGTACTCCATCACCAGCCTGATCTGCGGGCGGTCCGGCACAACCAACTGGTGGCAGCCGACGCACTTGTTGACGCTGGGAACGCCGGCCGATGCCGATCGCCGCGCGTTCGTATGGCAGTAGAGGCAGTCGATCTGGTAGAGCCCGGCGTGGATCTGGTGGCTGAAATTGATCGGCTGCACCGGCGCCGTGCCCGGCACGAACGTCCGGTTGAGCCAGTAGCCGAACAGCAGGCCGACGAAAGCGACGCCGACGATCATGGCCGTCGGCCGCAGCAGTTTCAGGGTGGGTACGAGCGAAACGCCCATTTATCCGTTACTCCCGTGGTCGGCCATGGCGACCAGATCCACCAGTTTGCGGTCGTGCCCGTTGGCGGCGCCGTTGCTAACCAGGCCGACGGATCCGCCGAAGCGCTCGCCGAACTCGTGTATGAGCTTCGCCAGATCGCGATTTTGGGTAGCCCGCTGGTAGGTCTCGGCCATCTGGTGAAATGCCTGATAGAAAAAGAGGTTCATGTCGTCAATCGTGGTGTCCTTTGCCCAGAGATCGATCGCCGCCATGGTCCGGCGCTCGGCGTCCCACAGCGACAACATCATCGACTGGCACGGTGTCGGACCATCCGACTGCGCCTCCGACGCCTCCCAGGCGATCGCCACTGGCACATTGTCGCGATCGAGATCGACGGACAGTTTGATTTCGGCGGTTCTTGACATCAACCCATGCTCTTGTTTCGATGGAGCCCCGCCCCTAACGGACGCGCTCCAAAATGCTCGACTTCCTCATCGTCGCCGTGATGATCGGCATCATGGCCAGTCTCGGCGGCGGACTGTACTTCCTGGTGCGCGACCGCGGCACGACCCGGCGCACTGTCCAGTCGCTCAGCATTCGCGTCGCGCTGGCCATCGCCCTGCTGGTGCTGCTGGCATACCGATTCGTCACTCGATTCGTCCTCCCCGCAGCCTAGAACCAGTAAACGAACGTAAAGAGAAACAGCCAGACCACATCAACAAAGTGCCAGTACCAACTGGCCGCTTCGAATGCAAAGTGGTTTTCCGGTGTGAAGTGCCCCCGGAATATCCGGAGCAGCATGACGGCCAGCATCGTCGCGCCCAGCGTGACGTGGGCGCCGTGGAATCCGGTCAGCATGAAGAAAGTTGAGCCGTAAATTCCCGCGGACAGGTTCAGGCCGAGATCGGAATAGGCGTGCACGTACTCCACGCCCTGCAGGACCAGGAAGACGAAGCCCAGGCCCACCGTCAGCCCCAGCCACGCCTGCAGCGCGCCGCGCTGATTCTTCTTCAGGGCCCAGTGGGCGAACGTCACGGTGACGCTGCTGGTGACGAGGATGACCGTGTTGATGAACGGCAGTCCCCAGGCCGCCATCGCCTCGGTGGCGGTGCCCCCGGGTGTCATGAAGAGTGGCCAGGTCTCGGCGAAATCGGGCCACAGGAAGAGGTGCGTTTCCAGCTTGTCGCCGGCGCCCGCGAGCCATGGCACGGAGATGAGGCGGGCATAGAACAGCGCTCCGAAGAACGCCGCGAAGAACATCACCTCCGAGACGATGAACCACATCATGGCCTGGCGGTACGACTGGTCCATCAGGCCGCTGACCAGTCCCTGCAGCGACTCCTTTATGACCGCCCCGAACCAGCCGATCATCATGCAGGCGATGGCGGCGAGTCCGACATAGAAGATGATCTCGCCATACGTGCCCGTGGCCGTCAGCACCTTGTCCGTGCTCTGCTGGATGAACGTCGCCGCGCCGAAGGCGGTGATGAACAGCGCGATCGAGCCCACGATGGGCCAGACGCTGGTGTGCGGAACGTAATAGCGCGGCGTGCCGTTCGTGTCGTGGGAGTCGCTCACAGGACAGAGTGCTCCGAGTGGTCCATCGGCGGCGCCCCCGGGGGCTCTTCAGCCGGGACCGATGATTGTTTCGTGTCCGTTGACACCGGGTACATCGTGTACGAGAGCGTGAGCGTGCCGATATCCGACGGCAGGTCTTCGCCGACGTAGAAATACACCGGCATGTCCAATTCCTCGCCGGGCTGAAGGTGCTGCTGGGTGAAGCAGAAGCATTCGACCTTGTGCAGGTAGCGGGCGGCGTAACCCGGGGTCACGCTCGGCACGGCCTGGCCGGTGGCGATTCGACTGGCGAAATTTCGGGCGTAATACGTGGTCTCCGTGACCTCCCCGAGCCGCACGCGCAGTCGGCTTTCGGTCGGTCTGAATTCCCAGGGCATTCCCCGGCTTACATGGGAAATGAACTGGACGGTCACCTCGCGTTCGATCGACTCCGACGCCGACTGAGACGCGGTTGCGGCAACCGGCACACTGGTCGCGGCCTGACCCGACGTCTTGCCGTTCAGACCCGTGATCTCACAAAAGATGTTGTACAGCGGCACCAGCGCGAAGGCGAATCCGAACATGCCCATGGCGACGACGGCGAGCAGCGCCGTGTGTTTGCGAAGCCGTGCCTGCCGATCCGACCGCCGACCGCTCACGCTGCCGCTCCTGCGACGGTCTCGACAATACACGCTGTCATGGCGCCGATTCCCATTCGCTAGTCCACTTGGGGCGGCTTGTGGAATGAGTGCAGGGGCGCCGGTGACGGCAGTGTCCATTCGAGCCCCTCGGCGCCGTCCCACACCTGGCCGGTGGCCTTGCCGGTTCCGCCCCGGACCGCGTCCACGACGATGTACAGGAACAGGAACTGGGTCAGGCCCAGGATGCCGGCGCCGACGCTGGAGAACAGGTTCAGATCGGCATACGGCAGCGCATAGTCCACAATCCGCCGCGGCATGCCGGCCAGGCCGACGAAGTGCATCGGGAAAAACGTCATGTTCAGGCCGATGACCGCCGCCCAGAAGTGAATCTTGCCAAGCTGCTCGTTGTACATGTTGCCGGTCCACTTGGGCAGCCAGTAGTAGACCGCCCCCATCATCGCGAAGATGGCGCCCGGGTAGAGCACGTAATGCAGGTGCGCGACAACGAAGAAGGTGTCGTGGTACTGGAAATCCACCGGGGCGATGGCCAGCATCAGCCCGGAAAACCCGCCGATGGTGAACATGACCACAAAGCCCAGGGCGAACAGCATGGGCGTCTCGTAAGTCATCGAGCCCCGCCACATTGTGGCCACCCAGTTGAAGACCTTCACCCCCGTGGGCACGGCGATCAGCATGGTCATGTACATGAAGAACAGCTCGGCCACCAGCGGCATGCCCGTGGTGAACATGTGGTGCCCCCACACGACGAACGACAGGATCGCGATGGACGCGGTGGCATAGACCATCGAGTGATAGCCGAACAGCTTCTTGCGGGCAAAGGTGGGGATGATCTGGGAGGCGACACCGAAGCCCGGCAGGATCATGATGTAGACCTCGGGGTGCCCGAAGAACCAGAACACGTGCTGGAACATGACCGGGTCGCCGCCGCCGGCTGCCGAGAAGAAGCTGGTGCCGAAGTGCCGGTCGGTGAGCATCATGGTGACCGCGCCGGCCAGCACCGGCATCACCATGATCAACAGGAAGGCGGTGATCAGCCAGGTCCACACGAACAGCGGCATCTTCATCAGCGTCATGCCCGGCGCGCGCAGGTTGAAGATCGTGACGATGATGTTGATGGCGCCGAGGATCGACGAGATGCCCATCAGGTGCACGCCGAAGATCAGGTAGTCGGTACTCGGCGGGCCGTAGGTGGTGGACAGCGGCGCGTACAGCGTCCAGCCGAAGTTCGGCGCCCCGCCCTGCATGAAGAGCGAGGACAGCAGCATGAAGAAGGCGAACGGCAGGATCCAGAAGCTGAAGTTGTTGAGCCTCGGCAGCGCCATGTCCGGTGCGCCGATCATCAGGGGAACCATCCAGTTGGCAAGCCCCACGAAGGCCGGCATCACCGCGCCGAACACCATGACCAGGCCGTGCAGGGTCACCATCTGGTTGTAGAAGTCGGCGCCGACGAACTGCAGCCCCGGCTGCGCCAGCTCCAGGCGGAACACCATGGCCATGGCGCCGCCGACGATGAACATCGCGAAGCTCAGGCACAGGTAGAGGGTGCCGATTTCCTTGTGGTTGGTGGTGAGAATCCAGCGCAGGATCCAGGCGATCAGCGGATGCCTTGCCGGGGGTATGGTGTCTGCGTGGGCAATCATGGTCGACAACCTAGCGGGAATTGAAGATGGTCAACGGCTGGACGAGGTCGCCCATGTCGTTACCGAAGGCGTTGCGCTCGTAGGTGATGACCGCGGCGATATCCAGGTCCGACAATTGCGGCGCCCAGGACTGCATTTCCGTGTCGACCACGCCGTTCAGGACGCGGTCGATATGGACATCCACGGGTCCGGTCGAGATCGGGCTGCCGGCCTGAGGCGGATACGTGATGCCCTGGCCGGAACCGTCCGGCTGATGGCAGGTGGCGCAGTGCTGCAGGTAGACCGCCTCGCCCATGGGCATCAGTTCTTCCATGGACCAGTCGCGGCTGCGGGCGGCGACTGCGGCCTCGCCCGCCAGTTCCATGGCGACTCGTTGATCCTCGATCCAGGTGTTGAACTCCTCCGCCGGGATCACCTCCACCACCACGGGCATGTAGGCGTGGTTCATGCCGCAAAGTTCGGTGCACTGGCCGCGATAGGTGCCCGGCACGTCCACCAGCGTCCAGGCTTCATTGATGAACCCGGGGATCGCGTCCTGCTTCACGGCGAAGTCCGGCACCCACCACGAGTGGATCACGTCATCGGAGCTCATCAGGAAGCGGACCTTGAGCCCGGTCGGAATCACCAGCGGATTGTCCACCTCGAGCAGGTAGTGCTCGCCCTTCTCTTCCTCGTTGTTGATCTGCTCCAGGGGCGTTGCGAGATTGCTGTAGTAGCCGATACCGGTATCGACGTACTGATAGTGCCACTTCCACTGGGAGCCGGTGATCAGGATGGTCACGTCCGCGTCGCTGTTGTCCTCGATTTCGCGCAGCATCAGCGTCGCGGGCACCGCCATTCCGATCAGGATCAGCGTCGGGATCAGGGTCCAGATCACCTCCACCCTGGTGCTCTCGTGGAAGTTGGCCGGCACCGGGTGCCTGGACCGCCGGTGCGCGAAGATCGTGTAGAACATGGCGCCGAAGACAAGGATGCCGACGGCGAGGCAGATGAACAGGCTCACGTGGTGGAGCGTCTGGATGCGCTGGCTGAGATCGGTGACGCCTTCGCGCATGTCCCAGCCCTGGGCAAGGACGCTGTGGGGAAGGACGAGAATCAGACCGCAAAGAAGTCCGCGGAAAAAACAGACGGGTAATCGTGTCAGCGCTCCGATGCCGTCAAGGGCGCGGGCAATGGGGTGACGTACCCTCACGGACACATGACCATAAGCTTGCTCGTTTGCACGCGAAACATGATGCTTGCGAAGATCACAGGGTAGGGACGTATCCTTGTCGTCGTTATCTCGGGTTTGCAATGTCTCTCGCGCGCCGTAGCATAGGGCAAGACGCCGCCAAGTTCAAAGTAATTTTCGCGGGGTGCGCTAGCGGCTCAATTGGGCCACCGTTCGAAGCTGCCGGATGCCGTCCCAGTCGCGGTAACGAATCGCCTCCGAGCGCTCGACATTACCGTTCCAGTCACCGTGTTCGGCCAGCAAAAAGGCGTCGCCGTCGACCTTGGCCTGTACCGGCACACCCTCCCAATCCACAAAATCGATGCTGGGGCTGTTGTGACGATGCCACTTCCTGGCATCCACGGGAATCTGCACGAATTCGCCGTTGACGATCCAGGCCGTCCATTGCACGTTGTTCCACGCGCGAAACTCCGCCGTGCCCTGCGTCCAGGCTTCGTTGACCGGACCGGTATTCACGTCCGTCTTCAGTTCGAATGCCAGCCTTGCCGCGCCAACGGTTGCCAACATGGCCAACAATAGTCCCACCACAGCCTTGCGCATCGCTCGCTCCATTCAGTTCCCGGCGCGCGTATTCCACCAGAATGAAGCTCCGGCGTCCATATCTTGCGCGCGGTTGCGGCAATGCCGCCAAGCGCCGAGAGACCCGACAATCGCCTCCGGGATCACGCCCCAATGGCGAATTTCGCCGTTTATTCGGGCCAAGACGGATGAGCGAGCGTCGTGAGCGGGAATTGCTGGCGCGGTTGCGGCGAACGGCGCGGCGCACCGGTGACTCTTGCACGCGAAAGCTCACAAAACGCTTGCGGTTTTTCTTGCCCGCCACCACAGAACGGCGCCGATCGCACCGAGCACAAGGGCGAACGAGTACCACTGAATGGCATAGCCGATATGCCGCTCCGGCGGCATCATCCGTGGCCGCCAGGCGCGAACATGCCCGTCGGGCGCGTCCGGCGAGAGCAATAGTTGATAGGGCACGATCGGGTTGTCCAGGTGCGCTTCGAGGTCCGCAATGGTGGGAAACAGGAGAACCCGGGGCCAGCCGCCCGCCGACGCTTCCGAATCGTCAAGGGTCAGGCCGGGGACCGGCAGCGCGTCGATCCTCGCCCGAATCACGCGGACCGATTCATCGACGTCCACCCCGGGCAGGCTGCGGCGCTCCGAATCTGCCGCAACCCAACCGCGGTTCACCACGGCCCACGGCTCGTTTTCCGCCCACCTGAAGGGAGTCAGCACGTGATAACCCGCGCGCCCTTCGTGAGTCATGCTGTCGAGCAGGATCTGGCGTGAGGACAGGTACCGTCCGCGCAGCTCGAGCCAGCGGTAGCGGAGTTGCTCGAAGTCATCCGCGCCGATGGGCGCCACCAGTGCCGGGCTCTCGCCCGCCTGCGCAAACGCTTCAAGGCGTGCCGCGCGCTGATCGGCCCGCCACAGTTGCCATGTGCCCAGCGACACGAATAGCGCCAGCGCAAGCGCGAACCCAACGATGAGTAGCCTGTCAGGCCGCATGTCGCATCACGCGGTGCTCTCAGTTGCCGACGGCGCCCGGCAGCCTGATGACTGCCAGAGCGATGAATCCCAGGTACACCAGAAGCACCAGCAGTCCCAGCCCCAACGCCCAACGGCGAATTGCGGGCTTGCGCGGTTCAGCTTCGTCGTTCATTCGATATCCTGTTTCAACGCATTGCGCAGGAGGCAAAGCTCGCGGCGGTGCACGGATTTCCCGCCCGTGGCTGCCCCATTTCTGCCGTGTTCACGCGGACAGCGCAATCGACGGCTTGCAAATATACATTCTTCGGGCGATTCGGTTATATTCGCTGTTCGAGGTCAGGAGCAACTGCGTGGATTGGAGAGTTCTGATTGCAAGGCCGCTGTGGCTGACCGTAGTGTGCCTGTTCGTGGTGGCGGGTTGCCAGCAGGCGCCCGAAGAAACGCCCGCGGCGGTCACCGAAACCATGCAGGATTTCGGCGACTACACGCTCCACTTCAACGCAATGACCACGGACCGGTTGACCGCCGAGGTCGCCCAGCGCCACGGCATCGTGCGCAGCGGGAACCGGGCCATGCTCAATGTCAGCATCGTCATGAACCGGGAAGGCGCCATCGGCATACCGGTTCGCGGCACGGTGGACGTGTCGGCAGCCAATCTGACCGGGCAGCTCAAGCCGGTTTCTCTGCGCGAGATCACCGAGGCGGAAGCGATCTACTACATCGGCGAAAGCAATGTCGCGGACGGCGAGACGCTGGTCTACACCATCGACGCGACCCCGATCGACGAAACCACCCCGATGTCCGTGCGTTACATGAAGCAGTTTTTCGTTGACTGACCTCCAGCCGCGGTTGCTGCGGTGAACTCTTTGGCGCGCGGGCCGGTCTGGCCTGTTTCGAGCAACCACGCGACGTCATCGCGACAACCGGCGCATCGGAGCCTCCGCCGGCAACGCGCGCCGCAGAGCAGCAATTCCCGCTAACGACGGCCGCTCATTCGTATTGGTCTGCGAAATCGGCGAAATTCGCCATTCGAGCGTGATTTTGGAGTCGATATTCGGCCTCTCGACGCTTAGCGGGAATTGCTGGCCGCAGAGTATAATCCGCGCCTGTAAAGCTGGATTCCAACAGCCGGATCTCAGCCAATGACCGGGCATTGAACCGCAAGGGGGACCCATGGTCGCATATTCGAAAACGCTTCCCCGATTCCGAGCACCGGCCCTGCTTGCCGGGCTTGCGCTCTGCGGTTCCGTGCCCGCCGCACCGATCGCCACCACGTATTCCACCGTCGACCTGATCTCGGAGCAGGGTTCGTTACCCGCGGACGGCGGCGAAGTAACGGTGGGCCTGTACATCGAACCCAACCCCGGATGGCACGCGTACTGGCGCAATCCGGGCGATGCCGGCCTCGAGCCGCGGATGCGCTGGGACCTTCAGGAAGGATTCGAGGCCGCTCCGTTCGAGTTCCCGGTTCCCCACGTGCTTCCCTTCATCGATCTGATCACATACGCCTACGAAGAACCGCTGCTGCTGATGAGCGATATCAGTGTTCCGGCGGGCCTGACACCCGGGGAGTCGGTGCAACTGCGGGGCCGTGCGAGCTGGGTGGTCTGCGACGATGAGCTGTGCGTTCCCGAGAACACGAATCTTTTCCTGACATTGCCGGTGGGCGACGGCGGCCCGGATGCGGCGCAGGCCGAGCGCTTTGCCGCGGCACGCGACAAATTGCCTGAATCGGTCGACTGGCCGGCGCAGTTCGAGCGCCTCGACGGCTCCGTGAGAATTGCCATCGAGACACCCGAGGCGGCCACCGACGCCAGGGACCCCTACCTTTTCGTCTCCGAACGCAACCTGGTCGAATACGGCCGGCAATCGATCTCATTCACCCCGCGCGGCGCGGTCGTCTCCATGGACCCCGCCCGCCGGATGACCGATGCCACGGAGTTCTCGGCGCTCCTGACCTTCACCGACAACGACGGCGCCCCGCAGGCGTTCTCGTTCAACGTACAGGAAGGCACCGGCGTGACCGCCGGCCTGCTGGGCGGCAGCGGTGGTGGACTCGTTCCCGCAGCACAGAGCTACTCGGGACTGTCGTTCGGCCTGGCGCTGCTCTTTGCCTTCATCGGCGGAGTGGTGCTCAACCTGATGCCCTGCGTCTTCCCCATCCTCAGCATGAAGGCGTTGAGCCTGGTAAAGACAGCGCATACCGACCCGCGCGTCGCAGCGCAGAGCGGGCTGCTGTACACGGTCGGGATCCTGGTCGCCTTCGCGCTCATCGGCGGCGCCCTGGTGGCGTTGCGCGAGGCCGGCCAAGCCGTCGGCTGGGGCTTCCAACTGCAGTCGCCCGTGGTCAACCTGGCGCTTGGGCTGCTGATGCTGGCCATCGCGCTCAACCTGTTCGGCGTGTTCGAGATCGGTACGCGAATCATGGGTGCGGGCCAGACGCTCACGGCCGGCGGTGAACGCCGGGCGGCGTTCTTCACCGGGTTGCTGGCGGTGGTCGTGGCCACCCCGTGCACGGCGCCCTTCATGGCCGGCGCACTGGGATACGCACTGGTGCAGCCCGCGGCGGTGGCGCTGAGCGTGTTCCTGGCGTTGGGATTCGGTCTGGCGTTCCCCTACCTTCTGCTGAGCTACGTCCCTGCGGCCGGCCGTGTGCTGCCCAGGCCTGGCCCGTGGATGGCGACATTCAAGAACGTGCTGGCGTTCCCCATGCTGGCCACGGCGGTGTGGCTGTTCTGGGTCATCGGCAAGCAACTCGGCGTCGACTCCATGACCGTGGGGCTGGTGGCCGCGCTGAGCTTCGCCTTCGCGGTATGGGCCTATGGACGCGTGGCGCATGCCCGCCGACCGTACGCCTGGAGCGCTACGGCCATCGTCGGGCTGGTCGGAACAGTACTCGTCGGCATGCGGATCGAAGACTACCGGGCCGCGCCCGTTTCGTTGTCGGGAACTGACGCGGGCACCCTGGGACAACTGGAACTGGAGCACTTCACGCCCGAGCGCGTCACAGGCTACATCGACGCCGGCGAGCCGGTCTTCCTCTATTTCACCGCCGACTGGTGCGTGAGTTGCAAGGTCAACGAACGCGTGGCCCTGGCAACCGATACCGTGGGTGAAGCCTTCAACGGACGCGGCATCAAGGTCGTGGAAGGCGACTGGACCAGCGAGGACCCGCTGATCACCGAATGGCTCGACCGATACGGGCGCGTCGGTGTGCCGCTTTACCTGTATTTCCCGGTGGGATCGTCCCTGGACAACCCGACCATCCTGCCGCAGATCCTGCTTCCGGAGATCGTGATCGACACGATCGTATCGGCGGATGCAAACGCATAGAGCCAATCGTCCGGATTGGACGCTGGAAGAATTGGTAGCGGGGGTAGGATTCGAACCTACGACCTTCGGGTTATGAGCCCGACGAGCTGCCTGACTGCTCCACCCCGCAACAGGGGCCGGGAATCATACAAGCGGCTCTGGTTCGGCGCAATAGCGCGCGACGCTTATCGCAACGTAACGGTTGAATGCGAGCCCTGTCCGGCACTGCAAGAATTGCTGCCGAAATCACCAGAATCCAGTTGATTCGCACAGAAATGTGGCTGGGCCACTGCGGTCTGCGTGGTACGCTTGTGGCGTGTAGAAACCGTTGGCGCCGCTGGCGAAAAACCACATTTCGTAGAGTTCAGGATGGCCGAAGAATCGTTCGATACCCTCAGTGCAGCCCGCAGCCTCCAGGCCGCCGGAATTGGGGATGAGCAAGCTGCGGCGATCATGGGTGCGATTCGTCTGGCGGTGAGCGATCTGGTGACGGTAGAACGCTTCGAGGCCGGGCTGGCAGAGATGAGGGCACATGTCGACTCTGGATTCACCGAGCTAAGGGCGCATGGCGACTCCGGATTCACCGAGCTAAGGGCGCATGGCGATACGGGATTAACCGAATCACGGGCGGAGAATGCGCGCGCACGGTTGGCGCTTGCCGGCTTCATCGTCGGCGCCAACGCATTGATGCTGACCGTCGCCGGTTTCGTCCTGGCCGCGGTCCTGAGCGCGTAGCTGCGTATATCTTGATAGAGCGCGCCCGGGAACTGCTCCGTAACGTCTACGGATACACCAGCTTCCGCGGCCGGCAGGAAGAGGTCGTTGCCGCGGCGCTCGCCGGCCGGGATGCGCTGGTCCTCATGCCCACCGGCGGCGGCAAGTCGCTCTGCTACCAGTTGCCTTCCATGATCCGGACCGGGACCGGGCTCGTCGTCTCGCCGCTCATCGCCCTGATGCAGGATCAGGTGTCGGCGCTCAAGCAGCTTGGGGTGCGTGCCGAGTTTCTCAACTCCTCGCTTTCCTGGCGGGAACAGTGCGAGATACTCGATGCCGTCTCCGCGCAGTCGCTGGACCTGCTCTATCTTGCGCCGGAGCGGTTGCTGAAGGACGAGACGCTCGAACGCTTGGGCCGCGTCAAGCTCGCGGTCATCGCCATCGACGAAGCGCACTGCGTTTCGCAATGGGGACATGACTTCCGCAAGGACTACCTTGGCCTGAACATCCTGGCCGAACGCTTTCCCGAAGTGCCGAGAATGGCGCTGACCGCCACCGCCGACGCGCTCACACGCCGCGAAATTCTCGCGCGGCTCGAATTGAACGGCGCGGATCAGTTCGTCAGCGGCTTCGACCGGCCGAACATCCGCTACACCGTGCAGGCCAAGCGCGACGCCAGCGCCCAACTCCTCGCCTTTCTGCGGGAACGGCAGGGCCAGACCGGCATCGTCTACGCCATGACGCGCAAGAAGGTCGAGGCATTGGCCGAATCGCTGGCAGGCCATGGCTATACCGCCCTGCCCTATCACGCTGGCCTGTCGTCCGAAACCCGCAACGCGAATCAGGCCCGGTTCCAGTACGAGGACGGCGTGGTCATTGTGGCGACCATCGCCTTCGGCATGGGCATCGACAAACCCGATGTCCGCTTCGTGGCCCATGTGGACCTGCCCAAGAGTGTGGAGGCCTACTACCAGGAAACGGGCCGTGCGGGCCGCGACGGTGAGCCCGCCGAAGCATGGATGATCTACGGGCTGCAGGACGTGGTCCGCCTGCGTCTGTTGGTCGACCAGTCCGAGGCGGGCGAAGAACACAAGCGAATCGAGCGGATGAAACTCGACGCGCTGCTGGGCTGGTGCGAGGTCACCGCCTGCCGACGCCGGGCCATGCTGAAATACTTCGGGGACAACCTCCCTGACGACTGCGGCAACTGCGACATCTGCCTGACGCCCCCAAAAACATGGGACGGCACGGTGGAGGCGCAGAAACTGCTTTCCTGCGTCTACCGCACCGGCCAGCGCTTCGGCGCGGCCCACGTGATCGACGTGCTGCGCGGAAAGGACACGGAAAAGGCCTTGCGCAACCGCCACGAACGCCTCAGCACGTTCGGCATCGGCGAGGACCGCTCGGTGGTCCAGTGGCGGTCCATCCTTCGGCAACTCATGGTGCAGGGGTACCTGCGCTCCGACGCGGAACGCTATGGCGCCCTGCGCCTCACGCCCAGGTCCCGGCCGCTGCTCAAGGGCGAAGAGCGGGTCTGGCTACGCGAAGACCCCGCCGCGAAGCGCGCGGCCAGGAAAACGGCCCGCGTCCCCTCCTACCAGGTGCCGCCGGAGGGTGAGTCACTGTGGGAGGCCTTGCGCGAATTGCGCACTCGGCTGTCCCGGGAAGCCGGCGTGCCGCCCTACGTCATCTTTCACGACGCAACGCTGAGGGAGATGGTTCGTCTGCGGCCGTCTTCGCCGACGGAACTCCTCGCTCTGCAAGGCGTTGGCGAGACAAAACTGGAACGATACGGCGAGGCGTTCCTGCAGGTGCTGCGTGAGCACGAGGGGCACCGGTAATGTCCGGCGTCAGCCATGTCCGGCTTCAGTACTTGCCGGGCGCCATGAGTCGGTCAAACGGGCCCGCCAAATGACAGCAGTTCTCATTTTGGCGCCAAACGTCGCGACCGGGCATCCGACACGCCCTTATCCGGCGCAATCCGGGCCATAACCACCGCCAGACCCACCCCGGGGAGAGGGCGGACGGGCATAATGAGAATTGCTGGTCAAATGAGCGGCAGTTCCAGTCCGCCGGTCACCCGGGAATTTGCCAGGGACTCCGGTATTCGTTCTGAAGAAGCCCGTCGGCCGAATCGTTATCCCGAAAACGCACCGTCTCGGCATCCCAGTCGAGCGCGTCGCCCGTGCGCACCGCGATGTTGCCCAGGTGAGCATTGACCGCGGCAAGGCTTCCCGTCCTGACATCGCAGGCAGGCTTTTCGCGAGTCCACATGCAATCGACGAAATTGGCCGTATGGTGGTCCAGACCCCGGTCTTCGGGGCGGGACGTCCGTACCGGTTGCCCTGCCATCCTGTAACTGGGCTGACCGCCTGACCCGCGCTCCGTTTCCGGATAGATCTCCCATTGGTTGCGGTCGATAACGAGCGTGCCGTTGCGGCCGACGAATGCCACGCCGTGGGTCCGCTGGAACGGACCGAGACCTGCGCCCATCGTGTGCTCCCAGACCATCGTGAAGTCATCGAACTCGTAGATCGCCTGCTGCGTATCGGGCGTTTCCATCGCGCTTTCAGGGAAGCCGAAATTGCCCCCGGTCGACATCACGCGTTTCGGATACTCCACCTGCATCCCCCACAGAACGGGATCGATCAGGTGCACGCCCCAATCGGTCATGAGTCCGCCCGCGTAGTCCCAGAACCAGCGAAAGCTGCCGTGATAGCGATTGCGGTTGTACGGCCGCAGCGGCGCGGGCCCGAGCCACATGTCGTAATCGACGCCGTCCGGCGCGGGTCCATCGGGCCTGACCGGGAGAGGCCGTATGCCGGCGTTGTACATCCAGGCCTTGACGGTGCGAATCTTGCCCAACTGGCCCGACTGAACGAAGTTCATCGCCTCGATCCAGTGCAGTCCGCTGCGCTGCCACTGGCCGACCTGTACGACGCTGCCGCTGGCTTCCTGGGCGGCCACCATGCGCTCGCATTCCACGATCGAGTTGGCCAGCGGCTTCTCGACATAGACGTCCTTGCCCGCTTCGCAGGCGCGCACCATCTGCAGGCAATGCCAGTGATCGGGTGTCGCGATGATCACCGCATCGATGTCCGGATCGTCCAGCAATTCGCGGTAGTCCGAGTACACGCGGGGCTGTTCGCCGTACAACTCCACCAATTCTCCGGAACGCCGCTCAAGCACATTCCGGTCGATATCGCACAGTGCAATGCAGCGGGTGCCCGGCACGTTCAACGTCGAACGGGTATTGGCAAACCCCATGCCATTGCAGCCGATCAACCCGATGTTGACCATGTCATTGGCGCCCACACGGCCCGTGGGAAGTGCAGCCAGTCCCAGGCCGAGGGACACCAGCCCCGTTTCTTTCAGAAAGGCTCTTCGATCCAGGCCCTGATCAATTAATTTGGTATCGCCCATCGCAACGCTTCCCCTGAGACTCTTGTTCCTCCCATTATCCACCCACCAATGGCCACTTCAAGGCCTGACATGTCCGAACTGGCATTTGATACACGTCGCGTTACCAGCAGGCTCAAGGCTGCGGGGATCATCGTTGGAGCCAATCAAGATGAGAATGCCGCGGCCAAGGCCTGCTCAAGCTGTGCTGACAATGCGGCCTGCGAGGGCTTCTTCGGGATGCTGAAACGGGAACGCGCCAATCGTCGTCGATAGGACTCGCATGCTGATGGAAGAACGGACATCTTTGACTACGCCGCGTGCTTCTACAATCCGAGAAGGCGGCGAAAAATAGCAGCACTCAAACAGACGAAATCGCACTTAACTCAACCGTCCGTGGTAGCGGGGTAACCCGCCCAGCCATTCCTATTGACTGGCAGTTACTCTCAACGCACACCTAACTTGACTCCGTAGGTGCGCGGTGGAGTAAAACTTGCCTGAAAGCCACCACCCGGAACAATAAGTACGCCGGTGAGGACATCTTCATCGTTAAGATTGTCACCATAGACTTCTACATACCAGTTAGTCTCACGAATTGCTTCATACCGCAAACTGGCGTCGACACGGCTATAGCTGTCCTGCCTGGCAAGATCAAATGGTGCAATATCATTGAACTCAGTCATAAATGTTTCTGATTCATAGTGGTAATCCACTCGACCCTTTATCGTGCCACCAAAACCTTCTTGCACAAACTCTAGACCGATATTGGCTGAGAAATCAGGTGCCCTTGCCATGGAATTGCCAGAGACATCTACTAACGTACTATTTATCGGATTTCTCGCAACGTAATCCTCATATTCACCGTCGAGGTAAGACAAAGTACCGTCAACGCTAAAATTATCCGAGAGAATGAACTGGAAGTCTGACTCCAAGCCCCATATTCCCGACGATGCCGCATTTTGCGTTTCATTTTGTCCATTTACAACCTGTGAAACTTGTAGATCTTCATAATCGTAATTGAACACTGAAAGATTAAATTGCGCCCTGTTATCGAGAAAACGGTTTTTCGAGCCAACTTCAAAGGCCAAAAGGTCCTCTGGATCATAGAAGATTACGCCACCGAAATTTGCACCACCTGCTTTATAGCCAGTACCCACCGATGCATAGAGCAACTGATCATCCGTCAACTGCCAGTCTAAGCCCAACTTCCAATCTGTCTTAGTCCAAGACACAGTGAAATTTTCGACTGTATGGAAGGTATTGGGGCCACGAATGACCGTTTGTCGGCCATCTACATTCAATTTTTCATCATCAGTGTAACGCAGCCCAGTGGTAACTTTTAAATCATCGGTCAAATGATAAAAAGATTGACCAAACAAAGCCTGGCTGTCCGCTTCTCTGTTCGGACTATCAAATATCACGGTAAGCTCAATCGGCAAACCTGGAGCGAAGTCAATAAAAACATCGGATCTATTGCCTGTCTCCTCTTTCATATAATATGCACCCAACAACCATTCAAAATTGCTATCAGTGGTACTGGTCAGGCGAAATTCTTGAGATAAGGCTTTATGGTCCACAAAAAACAAGCTGGAGCCTACCTGTGCGGCGTTGCCATCAAAATCGCGGAAAGTATTGTCTTCCTGCTGTCGATTGGCGGTAATTGAAACGAAATCCATATTCTCGAAACTATAGTTAACTTCAAGCTTATAACCCGTCGCTTCGATATCTGTGTACGCGTCTACGTTGTGGTCAATTTCCCAAGGAGATAACCCACTGTTCAACAGAGTCATCCCGGTACCAGCACCACCACGCTCAAAATAATCACCGCTTAGCAGTACGCTAAGATCATCGTTTGGGGTGAACAGCGCGTGAAGCCTAAGGGCCGTGTCATCCGCATCATAGAGATCGGGAAAATCCGGGTTTCGGCTTTCTTGATAACCATCACGTTGATCAGTAGCAAATGAAAAGCGAACCGCAAATGTCTCAGATGCTGGCAGATTGATCATCCCTTGGGTCGCAGTTTGGCCATAGTTTCCGACTGTTCCATCCAGTGCGAACTGTAATTGCTCAGTGGGTTTGGCTGTAACAAGATTAATACTACCCGCGGTAGCATTGCGCCCCCACAGCGTTCCCTGCGGACCACGCAACACCTCCAATCGTTCCAAATCATAAAATAAGGCATTGGCACCCGAGGACCGTGCGTAATAAACACCATCCACGTGGAAGGCGACCGCTGGATCACCGTTAGGGTTGTTATTGGTACTGCTGACGCCCCGCAAAGTCATCACCATACTGGAACTGATGCCTTGCTCGCCGATATTCAGATTAGGTACAAAGCTAGACAATGAGCGCACATCCTTAATATTGGCTTCCTGGACAGCATCTCCGGAAAATGCCGTAACAGAAAGAGGCGTTCTTTGGACGGTATTCTCCCGTTTTTCAGCGGTAACTATTATTTCCTCCAGCACTGGAGAGGAGCCACTCTCCTGAGCATTTTCTTCGGGGATCCCCTGTGCAAGAGCCGTTGCTCCGCTGAGCGATGCGATGCCGCAAATCAGGCTTGCGCAAACCAGATGTCGATTTATCACTTGTGACCTCCTTAGGTATTTCCGCCTGTCACCGACGGTGTTACACCTTCCCCCACCGGTTAGATTCACTTGTAGATGGATCTAGTTGTCATTGCAGTATAATTGACCGTATAACAATTGATAATCCTCCATTTCCTGATCATTACGTTCAAAAACTCAGTTCAAACTAGTCGAGCGTGTACAAACACGACTGGAACAGCAAAATCCGGTCGAGGGGGCCTGGTCTGGTGCGGCCCGACCCGGCCTGACCCGGCCCGATCCGCCACGCCCCGCATGCTACGCTTGCCGCATGCTCGGTGAGTAATCTTGTGACCGTTGCCGGCTTCGTGCAGGCCGCAATCCTGAACGTGTAGAGGAAAGTCGGTGACGTCGGTCGTGAGCACTCTGCGGGCACAACATTGCCCAAGAGCTTGCGCCGTAGGAATTCGCGATAGCGAAAATTCGCCATCGCCGTCCCTTCGACCGGTCGATCAGGGAGAATATCGGATCATATTTGACGAAATCGAGCGGTCGGAGGGGCGGATGCGGGCGGATTTGCAGCCGTGAATTCCTACGGCGCAAGCCTGCATGGAACTAAATTCAGACGCCCGTTATTTCAATAGGTTACGTTGGCGCCATTTAACATAATGCGATTCTCCCGCGTCGCGTGCGTGGACAAAGTTCCCTGCGCGTCAGCGCAGCGAGCCCGCTGCGAAAACTCCTAGGTGAGTATCGATTGCGGCAAGGCTTCCCGTCCTGACATCGCAGGCAGACTGTTCGCCGCTCCCCGTGCAATCGACAATACTTGCCGAAATGTGCAGAAACATGGCTTCCCTCCCGGGACATGCGCGCCTACTCTGACCTCCATTCGAACAACATGACGCCGCACCGCGCCGTTCACCGGAAGCCCTCCATGTCCGATACAGCGTTTGATACACTTGGAGCTGCCCGCAAGCTCAAGTCTTCGGGCCTCGGGGTCGAACAGGCCGACGCCATCGTGGAAGTCATGAGCCAGTCCGCCAGCCAATTCGTGACCGTGGAGCGGTTCGACGCCGGCATCACGATGTTGCAGGGCCGGATCGATGGACTGCAAGTCCGGATCGACGCCGTTGAGAGCGGGTTGAACACCAGGATCGACGCCGTTGAGTCAGGGTTGAACACCCGGGTCGACGCGGTAGAGTCCGGGTTGACCGCCCGAATCGACGCTGTCCGAACCGACTTGCGGGCTGAGATCTGGCGCTCCATCCTGGTCGCGGTGGGAGCCCTCATTGCCGCCAACGCCTTGATGATGACGATTCTCGGCTTCGTCTTGACCAATGGGGCGACCCCGCCTTGACCACGGCATCGCCTTTCAGACCAGGCAAACAGGGTACGCGCAAACCGCCGCTCCACCGCTGGCGCCAACCACAGGACAGGAAGCGGTTGGACGCTTCCGGCGCCGGCATGTGACAACGCGCGAACCCCCGCGCGTTCAGGTCAACCCAGCACTCTCGCGCACAAATCCAGCAGCGACCCGGGGAACAGGCCCAGCGCCAGCAGCAGCAACGCATTCGCGCTCACGGCGACCCGCAAACCGGTCGAGGCTTCCAGCGCCACGGGCACGCCGCCGCCAGCCTTCGCGCTGCCGGCCTCCCCGCTGGCGCCCTCACCCTCCTGCGCCTCCGCGAAGTACATGAACCAGATCACCCGCAAGTAGTAGAACGCGCCGATCACGGCGAAGAAAACGCCGACGATCGCCAGCCACACCAACCCCGCGTTGAGCACGCTTTCGAGCACCACCAGCTTGGCGTAGAAGCCGACGAACAACGGGATACCGGCCATGCTGAACATGATCATGAGCATCATTAACGCGAACCAGGGCTCGCGCGCGTTGAGGCCCTTGAAGTCGGCGATGTTCTCGGCCTCGAAGCCCTCGCGACTCAAGAGAATGATCATGCCGAAGGCGGCGGCAGCCATGAACGCATACGCGACGGTATAGAACATGGCAGCGCTGACGCCCTGCGGCGTTCCGGCGATAAAGCCCATCAGGATGAAGCCAACGTGGGAGATGGTCGAATACGCCAACATCCGCTTGAGGTTGGTCTGCGCGATGGCGGCGACGTTGCCCACCGCCAGCGACAGCACCGAGAGCACGACGACCATGTCCTGCCAACTGCCATGCAGCCCGCCGAGCCCCTCGACCATCACCCGCCAGGCGAGCGCGAACGACGCCAGCTTGGGCGCGGTGCTGATGAAGAGCGTCACCGGCGTGCGCGCGCCCTCGTAGACATCCGGCAGCCACATGTGGAACGGCACCGCGCCGAACTTGAACGCGACGCCGACGATCACGAAGGCCAGACCCAGGAGCGCCGCCACCTGCGGGCTCTGCCCGCCCGAGAAATACGACCCCAGTTCGCCGATATCCACGGTGCCCGTGACGCCGTAGAGCATCGATATCCCGTACAGAAGCGTTCCGGACGCGATGGCGCCGAGCACGAAGTACTTCATGGCGGACTCGGCGGCGACGCTGGACTCGCGATCGAACGCCACCAGCGCGTAGAGCGCCAACGACAGCAGCTCGAGCCCCAGGTACAGGATCAGAAGGCTGTTGGCCGAGATCATGACCATGATCCCGAGCAGCGCAAACAGTCCGAGGATGAAGTACTCGCCCTTGAGGAGCCCTTCCCGCTCCAGGTAGTCGCGCGAATAGAGGAAGACGATGGCGACGATGGCGTAGGCGAACAACTTCAGCGCATTGCCCGCCGGGTCGGAGACGAAGCCGTCATAAAGCAGCGTGGCGCGTTCCCCCGCGCCGAAGTACGCCGAGCACAGCGCGGTGCCGAGCAGCGCAAGCATCGTCAGGTAAAACGTGGCCCTGCGCTGCGCCGGCGGCAGGAATACGTCCACCACCAGGATCACGCTGATCGCGCAGACCAGGAAAATCTCCGGCGCTGCCCGGATCCACTCACCCATGTGTAGCCACCGCTTCAGCCATTGCAGATCCTGTATTGGGCCTCGCGCAAACCACAGTCAGCCACGGGCAGTCCCTCCTCCGGGGCGAGGCGCAGACGGCGCCTGTATTGGGCCTCGCGCAAGCCACCGTCAGCCACCGCAAGCCCTGTCCCGGGCATCCGCTCCCGTCGCTCCACGTGTTCGAATTCACCGCGTTCATAGTTTCGTCTGCTGCACGTGTTCGAGGAGATTGGCCAGCGTCACTTCCATCACTTCCAACAACGGCGCGGGCCACACGCCGAGTATCAGCACTCCGAGCGCCAGCACCGCCAGGTAGAAGAACTCCCTCGAATCGACATCCCGGAGCTTCGCGACGCCGTCGTTGCCGACCTCGCCGAAGACGACGCGCTTCACCAGCCAGAGCGTATAGGCCGCGCCGAACACCAGTGTGGTGGCCGCGAGGAAGGCCAGCCAGAAGCTCGCCTGGAAGCTGCCGAGAATCACGAGAAATTCACCCACGAAGCCCGAGGTGCCGGGAAGGCCCGCGTTGGCCAGCGCGAAAAAGACCATCAGCGCGGCGAACTTGGGCATGGTGTTGACCACCCCGCCGTAGTCGGCGATCCGCCGGCTGTGCAGCCGGTCGTACATGACGCCGACGCAGAAGAAGAGCGCGCCGGAGATCAGGCCATGAGAGATCATCTGCACCATACCGCCCTGCAGCGCCAGCATTGCGCCGTCGCCGCCAAGGATGCCCACCGCTCCAGCGACGGCTGTGCCGTCCGCACCTCCCGGGCTGCCCGCAGAACCGACAGCCATCTGGAAGATGACGAAGAACCCCAGCGTCACGAAGCCCATGTGCGCGATGGAGGAATAGGCGATGAGTTTCTTCATGTCCTCCTGGGCCAGGGCCACGAAGGCGATGTAGATGATGGCAATCAGGGACAGCACGATGATCACGCCTGCCAGCGCCGCGCTCGCGTCGGGCGTGATGGGGAGGCTGAAGCGGACAAAGCCGTAACCGCCCATCTTCAGCAGCACCGCCGCCAGGATCACCGAACCGCCGGTGGGCGCCTCCACGTGGGCGTCCGGCAGCCAGGTGTGCACCGGCCACATGGGTACCTTGACCGCGAATGCCAGCAGGAACGCCACGAAGATCCATTGCTGTTCCCGCAGCGTCAGCGGGAGGTCGTGAAACGCCTGGATCGCGTAGCTGCCGGCCTGCAGGTACAGGTAGATGAGGGCCACCAGCATGAAGACCGAGCCAAGGAACGTGAATAGGAAGAACTTGACGGTGGCGTAGATGCGCCGTTCACCGCCCCAGACGCCGATAATGAGGAACATCGGCACCAGCATCGCCTCCCAGAAGACGTAGAAGAGCAGCCCGTCCAGCGCCGCGAAGACACCGATCATCAGGCCTTCCAGGAACAGGAACGAGGCGAAGTACTGGGCCGGGCGCAATTGGATCACCTTCCATCCGGCCATGACCACCAGCGGCGTCAGCAACGCGGTGAGCAGCACCAGCGGCAGCGAGATGCCGTCCAGGCCCAGGTGGTAGTAGACGTTGAAGCGCCCGATCCAGGAAACCCGCTCGACGAACTGCATCTCGGCCGTGGTCACGTCGAAGCCGAAGTACAGCGGCAGGCTGAGGAGGAAGACCGCGACAGACGCTGCCAGCGACACCAGCTTGCCGCGGTACGCGCTGGCCTCGCCGGAACCCAGGGCAAGCACGGCGATACCCGCCGCGATGGGCAGCCACACCAGCACGCTCAGTATCGGGAAACCGTTCACCTTCTATCTACCTGCCACCCATGCGATCGCCGCCTGACAATTCGCTATCCAACTGCTCGCTGCCCAACTGCCTGCCGGCCCGGTCCGTACCGCCCAACTGCCCAAATGCCTGCCCTTGATGACTGCCGCCCGCCGCCCTACCCACCGAACGTCAGCCAGACCAGGAACACCGTCAGGCCGATGATCATGGCGAAGGCGTAGTGATAGAGATAACCGGTCTGAAGGGTCCGCACGGCGCCTGCCAGGTAGCGCACGCCCCGGGCGCTGCCGTTGATGCCGACGCCGTTGATGACGCCGTCGTCGGCGATCCGCCAGAGCGACCCCGCCAGCGACCGCGTGGCGGCCGCCAGGATATTCTCGTTGAACCAGTCGAAGTAGTACTTGTTGTCGAGAATCCGGTGCAGCGCGGCGAGACGCGACTGCAGGATTCCCGGCAGGTCGGGCCGTCGAATGTACAGGAACCATGCCACCAGCGCCCCGGCCGCAGCCAGGTACAGCGCCACGGAATGGGTCGCCGCATGCACGATGAAAGCGGCGGCGCCGTGGAACTCCTCGCCCACCATGCCCACCACGTCCTGCTGCGCGAGCACGAAGATCGAGTCGTCGAAGAAGTCGCCGAACAGCACCGGCCCGATGGTGATCCAGCCGATGATCATGGACGGCACGGCCAGCGCAATCAGGGGCGCCGTCACCACCTCCGGAGACTCCTTGAGGTGCTCCCTGGCGTGACGATCGATCCGTTCCTCGCCGTGAAAGACGACGAACAGCAGCCTGAAACTGTAGAGCGCGGTGACGAACACCCCAAGCAGCACGCACCAGTACGCGTAGCCGGCGCCGGGCGTGGTGGAGAGGTGCACGGCCTCGATGAGCGCGTCCTTGGAATAGAACCCGGAAAAGCCCGGGAAACCGATCAGCGCCAGTGTCCCGATCAGCGCCGTCCAGTAGGTGATCGGCATGTGCTTGCGCAGCCCGCCCATCTTGCGGATGTCTTGCTCGTGGTGCAGCGCGATAATCACCGAGCCCGCGGCGAGGAACAGCAGCGCCTTGAAGAAGGCGTGCGTCATCAGGTGGAAGATGCCCGCGGCGTAGGCCGAGGCGCCCAGCGCCACGGTCATGTAGCCGAGCTGGGACAGCGTCGAGTAGGCCACGATGCGCTTGATGTCCTGCTGGACGATGCCGAGGAGCCCCGTAAAGATCGCGGTTGTGGCGCCGATCACCAGCATTACGCTGAGCGCGGTCTGCGAGTACTCGAACAGCGGCGACATCCGCGCCACCATGAAGATGCCCGCGGTGACCATGGTGGCTGCGTGGATGAGCGCGGAGATGGGCGTGGGGCCTTCCATGGAATCCGGCAGCCAGACGTGCAGCGGCATCTGCGCCGACTTGCCCATGGCGCCGACGAATAGCGCGATGCAGGCCACCGTTAGCACCGGCCACTCCATCCCGGAGAACAGCGAGATGCGCTCGTCCGCGAGACCCTCGGCGGCCCCGAAGACCGTCTGGTAATCCAGCGAGCCGGTGAACGCCAGCAGCGTCGCGATCCCCAGCAGGAAGCCGAAGTCGCCGATGCGGTTGACGAGGAACGCCTTCATGTTGGCGAAGATCGCGGTCTCGCGCTTGAACCAGAAGCCGATGAGCAGGTACGACACCACGCCCACAGCCTCCCAGCCGAAGAACAACTGCAGGAAGTTGTTCGACATCACCAGCGTGAGCATGGCGAAGGTAAAGAGCGAGATGTAGCTGAAGAAGCGCTGGTAGCCATCGTCGTCGGCCATGTAGCCGATGGTGTAGACGTGCACAGCCAGCGACACGAAGCTCACCACCGTGATCATCAGCGCGGTCAGGTGATCGATTAGGAAACCGATCTCGAGGCTGAGCCCGCCCACCTGGCCCCACTGGTACACGGCGCCGTTGTAGACCTCCGCCCCGCCCACGACGTCCGCGAGCACCACCAGCGACAGCACGAACGACATGCTGACGCCGAAAATCGTGACCCAGTGAGCGCCGGCCCGCCCGACGCGGCTGCCGAACAGCCCCACCACGGTCGCGGCGGCCAGTGGCGCGAGAACGATGACGAGATAGACGCCTTCCACGCTCAGCCCCGCAACGGATCCGGTGCGTCCACGATCATTTCTTCGACAAGATCGGTTCGTTCATGATCGGCCTTCAAGAAATTCCGCTCGTCCATGGTCAGCCCTTGAGCGTATGCAGCTCTTCCACGTTGATGCTTTGCCGGGTCCGGAACAGCACCACCAGGATCGCAAGTCCGATGGCCGCCTCCGCAGCAGCCACGGTGAGGATGAAGAAGACGAACACCTGGCCCATCTCGTCGCCGAGCATCCGCGAGAAGGCGATGAAGTTGAAGTTGACGGCCAGCAGCATCAGCTCGATGCACATCAGCAGCAGGATGACGTTCTTGCGGTTGATGAAGATGCCCGCCACGGCCATGCTGAAGAGCATCGCGGCCAGAATCAGGTAGTGGGAGATGGTGACGGTCATCGGCGCATCACTCCCCCGAACCCGGCGCGTCCGAAGTCGAGCCGCCGGAGCTGGACCTGCCGGAATCGGACCCGCCGGAATCCGACCCGCCGGAATCCGACCCGCCGGAATCCGACCCACCGGAACTCGATCCGCCGTTACTCGATCCGCCGTTACTCGATCCGCCGTTACTCGACCCGCCGTTACTCGACCCGCCGTTACTCGACCCGCCGTCACCCAACGCCACCGAACCGGATTCGCCCGGACCCGACTTGCCCTGAGGGTCCACCTTCACCAGCCGCACCCGATCCTCGCGCCGCACCGCCACCTGCCGGGCGATGTTCTGCACCTTGAGGCCCGGCCGGCGGCGCATGGTCAGCGTGATCGCCGCGACGATGGCCAGCAGCAGGATCATCGCGGCCAGCTCGAACGCATACACATGCTCGGTGTACAGCACGCTGCCCAGCGCCTTGGTGTTGCTGTAACCCGGGGGATGCGGCTCCGGCGTACCCACCGCGAGCAGGTCCTGGCTTCTGAACCAGATCACGTGCCCGATCTCCAGCACCACGACGATAGCCACCGCCGCCCCGATCGGCAGATAACGGGTGAACCCGGTGCGCAGCTCCTCCACATTGATGTCGAGCATCATCACCACGAACAGGAACAGCACCATCACCGCGCCCACGTAGACCAGCACCAGCACCACCGCGAGGAATTCGGCTTCCAGCAGCAGCCAGAGCATGGCGCTCTGCACGAAGGCGAGCACCAGGAACAACGCGGAATGCACCGGGTTGCGGCTGGTGATCACGCCCAGCGCCGAGAGCACCAGGATCAGCGAGAATGCGTAGAACAGGAGCGAGGTAATCAACGGTCGGCTTTCTTGAAATCTAACGGTAAGGCGCATCCGCGGCCTTGTCCGCCGCGATCATGGCCTCGTACCGGTCGCCCACGGCCAGCAGCTTGTCCTTGGTCATGATGTTCTCGCCGCGGGCTTCCATGTGGTACTCGTGGATCCGCGTCTCGACGATGGCGTCCACGGGGCAGGCTTCTTCGCAGAAACCGCAGTAGATGCACTTGAACAGGTCGATATCGTAGCGGCTCGTGCGGCGGGTGCCATCCTCGGCCACGTCCGATTCGATGGTGATGGCGAGCGCCGGGCAAACCGCCTCGCACAGCTTGCAGGCGATGCAGCGCTCCTCGCCGCTGGGGTAGCGCCTGAGCGCGTGCAATCCCCGGAAGCGCGGCGACTGGGGCGTCTTTTCCTCCGGGTAATTGATGGTGACCTTCTTGACGAAGAGGTTCTTGAGCGTGAGCCGCAGCCCCTTGCCCAGTTCGGTCATCAGAAATGTCTTGATCAGATTTCGCAATTTGCCGTACCCATTAATCACCCTATAACCGCTTTCCCACCGCAAAACAGCGCAGCCAGGCCGAACCCGATAACCGCTTTTCCGCCGCGATGCAGCGCAGCCAGGCCGAACGGCGCCGGTTCGAAAGTTTCGCCGATGTTGACGATCGCCGGCCAGGGGAACAGCCAGCGCGCCGGCGTCCAAACCAGGGGCCGCACGTCAGCCACCCTCGCCTGGCGCACTCGCGCATGCCTTGCCGAACCGCTCTACGCCGACCATGGTCCCACCTGCGCCACCACCATGACCCCCTCCACCGCGATCCAGACGATGGTGACGGGAATGAAGACCTTCCATCCGAGCCGCATGATCTGGTCGTAGCGGTAGCGCGGGAACGTCGCCCGGAACCAGAGGAAACAGAATCCGAAAAACGCCATTTTCATCGCCAGCCAGGCGAAATGCGGTTCGGCGAGAAACGTGCCCGCAAGCCCCGGCACCCCGGCGAAGGGCGAGAGCCAGCCGCCCATGAAGAGCACCGACGTGAGCGCGGTGATCAGGATCATGTTGGCGTATTCGGCCAGGAAGAAAAGCCCGAAGGCAATCCCGCCGTACTCCACGTGAAACCCCGCGACGATCTCCGATTCACCCTCCGCCACGTCGAAGGGCGCGCGGTTGGTCTCCGCGACCCCGGAGATGAAGTAGACCACGAACAGCGGCAACAGCGGCCACACGAACCAGCGGCTGACGCTCACGCCGGCCTGCGCCTCGACGATCTGGCCCATGTTGAGGCTGCCCCCGGCCATGAGCACGCCCACCAGCGCAAAGCCCATGGCGATTTCGTAGGCGACGATCTGCGCCGCCGAGCGCATCGCCCCGAGGAAGGCGTACTTGGAATTCGACGCCCAGCCGGCAAGGATCACCCCGTAGACGCCGAGCGAGGTCACCGCGAGCACGTAGAGCAGCCCGGCATCGATGTCCGCGATCACGAACGACGGGTCGAAGGGGATCACCGCCCAGGCGGCGAACGCGGTCAGCAGCGAGAGCACCGGCGCCAGCAGAAACAGCAGCCGGTTGGAATTGGCGGGAACGATGACTTCCTTGAGAAGCATCTTGATCACGTCGGCAAACGGCTGCAGCGCACCCTTCCAGCCGACCCGGTGGGGTCCGATGCGGTTCTGGATGAAGCCGATGATCTTGCGCTCGGCATAGGTGAAGTAGGCGACCGCCAGGATCAGGGGCAGCAGGACGATCGCGATCTTGGTCGTTGTCAGCGCGATATATACCATCCACGCGGGCAGGCCGAAGAAGTTCAGCAGGCCTTCGATCAGCGCCAGCAGTTCAGTCATCGGCGCACCCGCTCACCCGGCGCCGGCCGCTGCCGGGGCGGTTTCCCGCGCCGCCGCGGTGTGCTGCAGCGCCTGCCCGCGCCGAACGATCCCATCCACGGAGTAGATGGGCACATCCAGCGCCGTCTCGTCGCAGTCCGCCGGTTCGCAGGCGGGTATGAAGGCGCCACCGTAAGCGGTGCCGGCGTCATGCTCGCCAAGCGCCCCGGAAAGCTCCCCGGCCACATCCGCCGCCGAACGGTACTCGCAACCCGGCAGTTCCAGGTGGTTGCCCAGCACGCGCAGCACACGCCAGCCTTCGCGAGCCTCGCCGACGGTGTCGACCGCCGCCTCGACGCTCTGCCAGGCGCCCTCCACATTGACGTAGGTTCCCGCGCTCTCGGCGAAGGTGCCGATGGGCAGCAAGATGTCGGCGACTCCCTCCAGGGCATCGCTCACGTGGGAGGCAAAACAGATGACCTTGTCGGCGAAGCCGAGCGCATCCTGCGCGAGCAACGCGTCCGAAAGATCGTGCTCGGGCTCAAGCCCGAACAGCACGTAGACACGGCGCGGCGCGGCGAGCATCGCTTCGGCGTTGAGTCCGGGGCTCTCCACCGGCCGGCCGCCGGGACCGCGGTGGGGCAAAACGCCCGCCAGCGCCGCGCCCGCGGCATTGGCGCCCTCGGGCAGGTAGCCGAGGCTGGCGCCGGTGACCCGGCACAGCGCGGCCGCGACGGCGCGGATGTCGGCAAAGCGCGGATGCCGCATGGCGATCTGGCCGAGGAGCAGCAATGCCCGTGACTTGCGGAGCAGTGCCCGCGCCGCGGCGCGCTCGGAGTCACCGGGTCGCAGGGCGCCGAGCAGCGGCTCCCATTCGCCTTCCGGCGCCTGGCCGCTCAACTCGTGCGCAGCCGCCAGAACACTTGCCAACGTTCCCGCCAGCCTGGAGAGCGGCGCCTCCACGCAAACATCGTAGCGGAAGTGGTATTCGTACTCGGCCGGGTTGACGAAGCCCACGGCGGCCCCCTTGAGCGCGGCATTTCGAATCCGGTGCGCGATGATCGGCACCTCCCGACGCAGGTTTGAGCCGACCACGAGAACTCCGTCCAGGTCGTCGAGTCCGGCGATCGACGTGCCCAGGGCGGGCCACAGCGGGTCGGCGTCCTGATCCCGAAAGTCGCGCGTACGCAACCGGTGGTCGATGTTGTCGCTGCCCAGGTGCCGGGCGATGCGGTTCAGGAGGTACATTTCCTCGACGGTGGCGTTGGGCGACACCAGGAATCCAAGCCCGTCACCCCCCTTCCCGGCCGCATCCCGCAACGTCTCGGCTGCGTCTTCCAACGCCAACGACCAGCCGATGTCCGTCCATCCCTGGGGTCCGTAGACCCTCGGCAACGTCAGCCTGTCCTCTGTGTAGACACCTTCGTAGCTGAACCGGTCGCGGTCGGAGATCCAGGTCTCGTTGATGGCGTCGTTGTCCCGCGGCACGACGCGCTTGAGCCGTCCGCGCAGGACATGCCCGAAGAGGTTGGAACCGGCGCAGTCGTGGGGCGAGACCAGGGGCCGCGCCACCATCTCCCAGGCCCGGGCGCTGTAGCGGTAGGGCTTGTTGTTGAGCGCACCCACCGGGCAAAGATCGATGATGTTGCCGGAGAGTTCGTGATCGACGCTGCGTTCCACCCAGGTGCCGATCTCCATGTCCTCGCTGCGCCCGACGGCGCCGAGTTCCTGAATGCCCGCGATTTCCTCGCCGAAGCGCACGCAACGGGTGCAGTGGATGCAGCGGGTCATGTCCGTTGAGACCAGCGGCCCCAGGTTCTTGTCCTTGACGACGCGTTTCTTCTCCGTGTAGCGGGAAACGCCCCGCCCGTACCCCATGGCCAGATCCTGCAACTCGCACTCCCCGCCCTGGTCGCAGATCGGGCAATCCAGGGGGTGGTTGATGAGCAGGAACTCCATGGTGGCCTTCTGCGCGGCGATGGCGGCGGGCGAGCGGGTGAAGACCTTCATGCCGTCCATCACCGGCGTCGCGCACGCGGGCAGGGGCTTGGGCGCCCGCTCCACCTCCACCAGGCACATGCGGCAGTTCGCCGCCACGCTGAGCTTGCGGTGGTAGCAGAAGCGCGGCACGTAGGCGTCCTCGCGGTCGGTGACCTCGATGAGCATCTGCCCCGCCCGGGCTTCGACCGGGACGCCGTCGACTTCGATGGTGACCGTGTTGTCGCTCATTATCCCCTTCGCGTCCTCAGGCAGCCGTATCCATTCGTTCGACGATGCTGCGCCCGCCGTGCTCGATCATGTATTCGAATTCGTGCCGGAAGTGCTTCATGAAACTCTGCACCGGCCAGGCCGCCGCATCGCCCAGGGCGCAGATGGTATGCCCTTCGATCTTGTTGGCCACATCCACCAGCATGTCCAGATCCTCCTGGCGCCCCGTGCCCTCGGTGATCCGCGTCAGAACTCGGTAGAGCCAGCCGGTCCCCTCGCGGCAGGGCGTGCACTGACCGCAGGATTCGGCGAAGTAGAACCTGGAGATGCGCCGCAGCACGCTCACCATGCAGGTGGTCTCGTCCATGACGACCGCCGCGCCGGTGCCCAGCCCGGACCCCGCCTTCTGGATCGTATCGAAGTCCATGGTGAGGTCGATGATGATGTCCGCGGGCAACACGGGCACCGACGAACCGCCGGGAATCACCGCCTTCAGGCGCCTACCTGCGCGCACGCCGCCGGCGACGGCGAGCAGGTCGCGGAACGGGACGCCCAACGGCAACTCGTAGTTTCCGGGCCGCTCGACGTGCCCGGAGACGGAAAAGATCGCCGGGCCGCCGGAACGCTCCACGCCGAGATCCGCGAACCATTGCGCGCCGTTGCGCAGGATCGCCGGCACCGAGGCCACGGTCTGGGTGTTGTTGATGGTGGTGGGCGCGCCGTAGAGCCCATGGTTGGCGGGGAACGGGGGTTTGAAGCGCGGCTTGCCCGGTTTGCCCTCCAGCGATTCGAGCAGGGCGGTTTCCTCGCCGCAGATGTAGGCGCCCGCGCCGACAAAGGTGTAAAGATCGTAGTCGATTCCCGAATTCTGCAGGTTGCGCCCGAGCCATCCGGCTTCGCAAGCCTCTCGAACGGCGTCGTCGAACCGCTCCACGGGCTCGCCCTGGAACTCGCCGCGAATGTAGTTGTAGCCCACCGTGGCGCCCATGGCGTAACCCCCGATGGCCATGCCCTCAATGATCGAATGAGGGTTGTAGCGGAGGATTTCGCGATCATGGCAGGTGCCGGGCTCGCTCTCGTCCGAATTGCAGACGAAGTACTTCTGCACGTCCTTGTCGCGGGGCATGAAGCTCCACTTCAGCCCCGTGGGGAACCCGGCGCCGCCCCGCCCGCGCAGCCCCGAGGCCTTGACCTCTTCGATAATCGCCTCCCGCGTCCAGCGGCCCTCCAGCACCTGCCGCCAGGCCCTGTACCCGCCCCGGGCCAGGTAATTCTGAAGCGTCCACGGCTCGGCGGCCGCATCCATGGACGGCAGGCAGATACGATGGTCTTCGTTGCCGGCCACGCTACTCCATCTCCTCCAGTATCCGACCGACCTTCTCGGGCGTCAGGTTCTCGTGGTAGGTGTGATCCACCATCATCATCGGCGCCCCGCAGCACGCCGCCAGGCACTCTTCCTCGCGCTTGAGGTAAATACTGCCGTCGGGTGTGCTTTCTCCAAGCCTGATTCCCAGCCTGTTCTCCAGGTACTCGACGATCTCGTCGGAGCCCGTCAGCATGCAGGAGATGTTCGTGCACACGGAAATACACGTGCGGCCCACCGGTTCGGTCTCGAACATCGAATAGAAGGTGGCGACCTCGTAAACCTGGATCGGCGGCATGTCCAGGTAATCGGCCACCGCGTCCATCCGTTCCCGGGTCAGGTAGCCGCGATTCTCGTGTTGGGCGGCCATCAGCGCGCCGAGCACGGCGGAACGCTGGCGCCCCTCCGGGAAACGCGCCACCCAGCCGTCGATCTCGGCCCGCACGCGCTCGGACAACACCCGTTCGCTCAACCGCGGCTCCCCGGCCAATGGCGCCCGGGCACTCACCGGTCGATCTCCCCGAAAACAATGTCCTGGGTGCCGATGACGGCCACCACGTCCGCCAGCATGTGCCCGGCGACCATCTCGTTCATGGAGGCCAGATGGGCGAACCCCGGCGCCCTCACCTTCACGCGGTAGGGCTTGTTGGCGCCGTCGGAGACGATGTAGACGCCGAATTCGCCCTTGGGATGCTCGATCGCGGCGTAGGCCTCGCCCTCGGGCACGCAGTAGCCCTCGGTGAACAGCTTGAAGTGGTGGATGAGGGACTCCATGTCGTCCTTCATCTCGATGCGGGCCGGCGGGATGATCTTGTGGTCCTCCAGCACCACCGGGCCGGGATTGTCGCGAAGCCAGTCGACGCACTGCTTGACGATGCGGGTGGACTGGCGCATTTCCTCTATCCGCACCAGGTACCGGTCGTAACAGTCGCCGTTGACGCCCACAGGGATGTCGAAATCCACTTGATCGTACGTCTCGTAGGGCTGCATCTTGCGCAGATCCCAGACCACGCCGGAACCGCGCATCATGGGCCCCGAGAATCCCAGTTGTTTGGCCCGCTCCGGGGAAACCACGCCGATGTTCACCGTGCGCTGCTTCCAGATCCGGTTGTCGGTGAGCAGCGTCTCGTATTCGTCGATGCGGCCGGGAAAGCGGTCAGCGAAGGCGTCGATGAAATCCAGCAGCGAGCCGCTGCGGTCCTCGTTCATCTGCCTGAGTTCCTTCGCGCCGCGGTTGTCGGCGGGCTGGTAGAGCGGCATCTCCTCGGGCAGGTCCCTGAAAACGCCGCCGGGACGGTAGTACGTGGCGTGCATCCGCGTGCCGGAGACCGCCTCGTAGCAGTCCATGAGGTCCTCGCGCTCGCGGAAGCAGTACAGGAACATGGTCATGGCGCCGATGTCCAGCCCATGGGCGCCGAGCCACATCAGGTGGTTGAGAATCCGGGTGATTTCGTCGAACAGCACGCGGATGTACTGGCCGCGCACCGGAGGCGCGATGCCCAACAGCTTTTCGATGGCGAGCACGTAGCCGTGCTCGTTGCACATCATCGAGACGTAGTCCAGGCGGTCCATGTAGCCGATGGACTGGTTGAAGGGCTTGGATTCGGCCAGCTTCTCGGTGGCGCGGTGGAGCAGGCCCACGTGCGGATCTGCCCGGTGGATGACCTCGCCGTCCATCTCCAGCACGAGCCGCAACACGCCGTGGGCCGCCGGGTGCTGGGGGCCGAAGTTCATGGTGAAATTCTGGATCTCGGGCATGGGTCAGTCCTTGCCGAGATCGGGTTGGTAGCGGTTGTCGTCGCGGATGGCCTTCGGCACCAGCGTGCGCGGCTCGATGCTCACCGGCTCGTAAACCACCCTGCCCTTCTTCGGGTCGTAGCGCACCTCGGACTTGCCGATGAGCGGAAAGTCCTTGCGGAACGGATGACCGATGAAGCCGTAGTCGGTGAGGATGCGACGCAGGTCCGGGTGCCCGACGAAAAGGATCCCGAACAGATCGAAGGCTTCACGCTCGTACCAGTCGGCGGATGCCCACACATCGGTCACCGAGTCCACGATGGGGCGCTCGTTGTCTTCGCAGGCCACCTTCAACCGCAGCCGGGCGTTGTTGGCGACGGACAGCAGATGGTAAACGACGGCAAACCGCGACGGGGGCCGGTAGTCGGTTTCGGCCAGCGCTTCTCCCGCGCCCGGACTATCCGACGCCGGATCGCCGCCGCCCGGATCGCCCCGTCCGAGCACGCCGCGGCTGAAGCCGGTGGCGGTGGCCGATGCCGTGTCCCACTCCGCGCGTCCGTAACTCAGGTAGTCCACGCCGCAGACGTCCATGAGCATCTCGAACCGCAGGCCTTCGGTATCGCGAAGGATACGGCAGCACTCCACCAGGTCCGATGGCGCCACGGCGTAGCCCAGTTCGCCCGCGGTGTTGTCCAGCCGCTCGACGCGCTCGCCCAGACGCGCTTCAACGGTTGCGGCGATGGCCGCCAGTTTGTCGTCGAGTGTCATCGGGTCGGGCGCGTCCTGCCGTGGTCGTTCAAGTCGAATCGATGATGGCGCGGTCAGCGGGCAATGGTGTTGGTCCGCCGGATCTTCTGCTGCAGTTGCACAATGCCGTAAATCAGAGCCTCCGCCGTGGGTGGACAGCCGGGCACGTAAACGTCCACCGGAACGATCCGGTCGCAGCCCCGCACCACGGAGTACGAATAGTGGTAGTAGCCGCCGCCGTTGGCGCACGAGCCCATGGAGATGACCCAGCGCGGCTCCGGCATCTGGTCGTAGACCTTGCGCAGCGCGCCCGCCATCTTGTTGACCAGCGTCCCCGCGACGATCATCACGTCGGACTGCCTGGGACTCGGCCTGAAGATCACGCCAAAACGGTCAAGATCGTAGCGGGACGCGCCGGCGTGCATCATCTCTATGGCGCAGCAGGCCAATCCGAACGTCATCGGCCAGAGCGAACCGGTTCGCGCCCAGTTGATCAGGTTGTCGACGCCGGTGACCACAAACCCCTTTTCCATGACCTCGGGAAGGTCGAAAGGCATTTCCCGGTTCAATCCCATTCCAACGCCCCTTTACGCCACTCGTAAATGAAGCCCACCACCAGGAGGGCAAGAAAGATTCCCATCGACGCCAGTCCGAACAGCCCCACGGCATCAAGGGAAACCGCCCATGGGAACAGGAAGGCGATCTCGAGGTCGAAAATGATGAACAGGATCGCAACCAGGTAGTAACGCACGTCGAATCGCATGCGCGTGTCCTCGAAAGCCTCGAATCCGCACTCGTATGGGGAGCGCTTTGCCGCGTCCTTCCGGCCCCGGCCCAGCGCCATGCCGAGAAGCAGCAGGATGACGCCCAATGCGCCGGCAATGACCAGAAAAATTAGGATCGGAGCGTATTCAGCGAGCATGGCCTGGAGAATCCAATACCGACGGCGCGGATTGTACCAGCCAGGGGCGTGATTGTGCGATCAATGGCCGCGTTCGCCCGGCGCGGTGAAAGGCGTTTTGCCAACGCCGCGAACCTGCCGGAAGGCACGGCGGCATCCACCCGGACAGCGCCGGCGGCGCTCACGCCGCACCCGCCGGTTGGCCGAACAGGCGCGCACAACTCGATGCCAGCGAAGGAAACATCCATGCCGAATCGGCATCGCGGGGGGTGTAAGGACCCTTTCTTGCCGATTGCAAAGCGCAACCGAGTTGCCGATACAACAAAAAACCGTCGCTTCACGCAAAAGAACGGCGAACTTCGGAAGCTCGCAAATGTCCTATGCAAAGCGGTGTTTGAAGCGCGAGCCCGACTCCCCGCAGGCACATGGAAGGCAACCCGAGGGGCCGCCTCGCCGGTGAGGAGGAGGCCATGTTCGAGAAGCGCAGCGACATTATCCGATTCTTGGCGGTCGCCGATTTGGGCGGTGTCGGCTTGGCGGCCGACCGACTGGGCATGACACAGCCCGGACTGACGCGCGTAATCGGGAGGCTCGAACGCGAATTCGACGGAAGGCTGTTCGAGCGCCTGCCGAAGGGCGTGCGCCTGACCTCGCTTGGCATCACCGCCGCCGAAGTCGGCCGGCGGGTCCTGACCGAGATTGAAGCCGCCGAAGAACGACTTGACGCCACGCACTCCGGACGCACGGGCGTGATCCGCATGACCGCCGGCCCGGTCTGGGGCAGCGCCGTGCTACCTGAGGTCATCGCCAGGTTTCACGAGTCCTTCCCCCGCATTGGGCTGGATGTACGGACCGCGAGTCGCGCGGAGGGGCTGCGCAGGCTGGTCAGGGGCGACAGCGACCTGCATTGCGGCGGAATCGACGACGGCGAACGGCTGCCGGACTACCTTCGGCGCGACCACAGCGTGGAAATGACGGCGTGCATCGTCGCGCACAGAGATCACCCGCTTCTGTCCCGCAGCATCACCTTCGACGATCTTGCCCGGTGGCCGTGGATCGACTTCGACGCACCGGTCATGTCCCCGCTGGACCCCGTCGCGTGCTCGCTCGCGAGTGTATTCGAACAACTCCATGAACGCACCGGCGGCCGTGTACGGGCCAGGCCTATCCAAAAGTCCCGGTCCGGTTGGTTCCGGTGAGGCTGAGCGATGGGTCCGACGGGGATGTGTGGCTGTAGCGGAGGGGTCGCCGGTCGGTCCAGGGCGGTGGGGAGGCGTTGAGCGGGTTTGCTCGGGGGTATGGGTTGGTGCCTGGGCGCTGAGTAGGCGCGGCGCGCACGGGGATGCCGCGGCGCGGCCGGGCGGTGCGCCGTCGGGGGTCCGCGGGGTGCCCGGTCAGGGCGGCGCGGGGGTCAGGATGGCGTCGAGCGCATCCTGCGGGCGTGCGGCGTAGTGGCGGTTTGCCTGGGGGATGTAGTCGAAGTGGCCGATCGCGCGCACGATGGAGATCGCGGCGTTGCTGAGCGCCGCCAGGTTTTGCGGCAGATGCCCGGCCGCGGCGCGGCAGCGGTCCTCGTCGTAGCTGAAGTCGCGCACGTAGTGAACCCGGTTCTCCACTTCCCAGTGGCGGCGCACGATGTTCAACAGTTCGTCGGGTCCGGCCTCCTCGACGCCGAGCGAGGTGAGCCCGTAGGCGATCTCGCGGGTGCTTTCCCCGGTCTTGACCACGACGCGCTCGCGCTGCACGCGCAGCGCCTGACGGCGTGCGGGCAGATCGCACCGCCCGTCCCACTTGGCGGGCGTGAGGTCGAAGGCCGCGCAGCGGCGGGTCTCCAGCCGCCCATGGGCCTTGTGCAGCGCCTCGGCGCTCCAGCGCGCCTGGCTCCAGTCGATGTCCGCCAGGTCCTCGCGAATGCTCGGCTGGTTGCCCTTCACGGCGGTGATCGCGTAGTCGGCCTTGCACTCCTCCACCAAGCAGCGCGCCGTGTCGTGTTGGGCGTGGATGGCGTCGAGCGTGACGACGCGCCCGGCGAGGTCCAGTTGCCGCGCCAGTTCGCGCACCGCCGGGATCTCGTTGCTTTTGGCGCCGATGCGCACCTGCCCGAGCACCAGGCCGCTGCCGTGCTCCACCGCGGCCACCATCATCTGGCGTTCGCCCTCGGTCCGCCTGGAGGCGCCGCGCACGTCCTTGCCGTCCATGGCCACCGGCGCAAGCCCGGCATGCTGGGCGCTCCAGGCGCGCAGCGCCCGATCCAGAGTGTCCGGCGGCAGCTTCGAGAGGATGTAATGGAAGGTCGAGGCAGCGGGCACTGTGTAGCACTGGCGCGTCGGGCTGAAGAACCCGCCCACCGCACGGCGCTGCGCCTCGTCGAGCCGGGCGGCGAACTCCCCGAACGCGCTCACGCCGCGATACCCGGCCAGGCGCGCCGCGATCATGATCGTCAGGTAGCTCGCCAAGCTGTAGCGCTGCCCGCGCCGTTTGCGAAAATCCTCCATCTCCCCGAGAAAGTCGTGAAGACTGCGCAATTGCCCCGCCGGCATCGGCGCCTCGCGCACCTCCACGGGCTCGCGCCCATCGCGTAGCGCCTCGCGGGCGCCGGCTTCAAGCTCGTACACGTAAACCTCCTTGGGCTGGCCGTGCTCGCGCCACCGCGCCGGGCTGCCGTACACCCGCGAATAACCGCGCGTCAGGCCCAGCATCCGCCAGTTCGACGCCCGGTAGCAAACCCCCGAAAACCGCGACGGGTCCACGAACGTCTCCGCCAACAGCACCGGGAAACCGTGCATCGCGCGCATGTCCCCCGACAGCCGGCGCAGACTCAGACCCAGCACCCGAGAGGCCAGGTTGCGTACCTCCCCCTTGCCCACCAGCAACGCGAAACGGCTGTTGTTCGCGATCAGCTTCAGCCGCCGAAACTGCCGCTCCGGCGGCCAACCCAGCCACTCGTCCCGAACCCCGACCTTGAACGCGCCCGCCGTCCAGCCCAGCAGCGCAACCCGGCTCCCGCCGCATACCGCCACGTGACGCAGCGACTGACCGAACAATCCCTTGTACGGCAAATAGTGAAACTCCCTCATCAGCGCGTCCCAACGCCGCCGCTCCGCCACGCCGCGCACCGGGCGCACCCACACATCGCGCAACTTCAACCGGCCACGGGAAAACACCGAGATCACCATGACCCCCTTTATGCCACAACGACTTCTGAATAGCCAGACCTTGCACAGCCTGACCGCTTCCCTCACCGTTTACAGCCTCAGGCTATACGCCCCGACTTTTGGAGAGCCCTGGTGTACGGGCCATCGTTCGCGCAAGCGGCGCCAGCCTGTTCCTCATGGCGAACGGCCCATACCTCTCCTGGCTTTCGTTGCTGTTTCTCGACCGGCTGAACGGATTGGCCCTGCGCCCTCTACCGGTTTCGTTCGGGCAATTTCACTACCGCTCGGGATTCGTGGTACGTCGCTCGGCAGAAGACCTGCCGCCGTTCCGCGCTTTCGAGGCGATCCTGCGCCGCGCTCTTCTTGATCGGAGCTCTGCCTAGTTCGTCAGCCAGGCGATGATGTCTTCGAACTCGGCATCGCTGATTTCCGGCTTTAGATCGAGTACGAATCGCGGTGCGCCGGCTGGATAGCACGACCACGCTGAAACTGTTTGTGTAGGATTTTCGGAATTCCAGGTAGGGGGATTTGCCGACTCCGGGGGTCTACGGAGTAGAAGCGGAGCAAAATGAAGGTTATGGGCAAGGTCATACCCCTGGGTCAGAAAACGCATCGAGCCGAATGGGTGACTCGGCTTGTGCAAAAAAATGACAGCGCCCTCCGTGCCTTCCTGTTCCGACTGTTGCGCTCGGAGGCGGATGCGCAAGATGTGGCCCAGGAAAGCTATGTGGATGTGCATATCAGCGAGCCGAACTGGCGGAGAAGCCTGACTGCCAATCAGACCGTCCTGTATCGGGACGCAGGTCTGGCTTCGGAGGTGGCAGAGACGGTAGCGGCCGAATCGGTAACCTGGCGCGACGGGGTGATGATTATCGAGGACCAGACCCTGGTGGAAATCGTCGCGGCACTGAATAGGTATTCCGAGCGACGGATTGTGATCCTCGATCCGTCGCTGAGCGACGTCCGCGCGGGTGGCGTCGTCAGCGTCAGGGACATCCGCGCGGCTCTCGAGTTCTTCGAAAACAGCGGAGTATTCAGGCTGATCGAGACGTCGGACAGTTTTCTGCTGACGATGGCTTTGCCACCTGACGGGGGTGACGCTTAGGGGGGAGTCAGGAATCTCGGTTTCTGGTAAGGGTTGAACGCAAACAGAACAATGGAACGCGAAACATTTTCCATGGTCAGGTTTACTCAAGCGACCTGGTGCGCGCTGATACTCGGGTTCTACGGGGCGGTCGCGTTCGGACAGATTCCAAACCGATCTCTCACGATCGATGTCCCGCAACAACCGCTGGCTGCCGCGTTGAACTCGCTCGCAGAGCAAAGCGAGATGGAGATTCTCTATCTCTCCAAGGACGTCCAGACGCTCGAATCCAATGAGATTCAGGGCGAATACGAAATCGAGCAGGCGCTCGACCTGCTGCTCGCAGATACAACGCTGACCTATTCCATGGATGGAAGTCGGCGAATCTCGGTACAGGCGGAATCGGAGCACGCCAATTCAGATAAAGGGGAGATCGACATGAATAGTTTTGGTACCAATCGAGTGGTCCTGGCTGCCGTAGCGTCCACGCTGGCCGCCGGTGCAGTCGTCGACGAGGCGATTGCGCAGCAAGAGGGAGTTCTCGTGGCCCAGGCAGATACGGCCCCGACGAGCACAACAAGTACCGCTGAGTCATTGACATTGGAAGAAGTCGTCGTGACGGCCCGAAGGCGTGAAGAGAGCCTCCAGGACGTCCCCGTGTCAATTTCAGTCCTGAACAGCGACTTTATCGCCCAAGCGGGAATCCTTGACCAGTTCGACCTGTTCGATGAGACACCCGGGATGTTCTACAACCAGGCCCGGGATCGCAATGGCGCCCGTCCGGCCATACGAGGAGTCTCCGTCCGACAGAGCCAGAGTCTGCGCCTTCAAAAGGTCACCGCGTTTCTCGATGGTGCGCCATTGTATGGGAACACGGGCTCACTGGCCTTTGCCGACATCGAGCGCATCGAGGTGATGCGCGGGCCGCAGAGCAGCGCATTTGGACGGAGCACTTTTGCGGGCGCAATCAACTACGTGTCCAGGGACCCCGGCGACGAATTCAGCTCCGAGTTCAAGGTCGCGACTTCGGACCTGGGCAGAAACGTGGCGGGTATTTCCTTTAACGGACCGATTTCCGAGACGCTCGGTTTTACCGTGGACGCCTACTTCGATGAGTTCCGGGGACCGGACGAATGGGTGTCCACGGAAGGAACGCGGCTGGGCAGCACCTCGTCGGACTACGTCACCGGCAAGCTGGTGTGGGCGCCCAGCGACCGGTTCGAAGCAAAAGTCCGCCTGGTGAGTCTGAAGACCGATGACGGCCCACCCATGGAAGCCTTCCTTTCCGAGGACGCCCGGGATGCCTGCATCGCCGCCAGCAACAACTCGACCCTGCCGAACGGGGACCTGGTGTATGCCGGCGTGTGGAACTGCGATGTCCGCTCGGCGACGCCCCCGGGAGGCGTACCGCAGAATCTTTTTCCGGAAGAAACGTTGGAGCCGGGAACGCCCAATTACTACCTGGCCCAGAGTTACAGCGTGCTCGAACCGGGCGCGTTCCTCGAGCGCAGCCGAATTCAGGCGGAGCTCAACTACTCGACGGACAACGGCAGCATCCTGCAATTGCTGACCTCGTATTCGGAGGATGACAGCCGACGGTGGTTCGATGGGGACAGAAGCGACGCAGCACCCGTTATCAGTATGGGGATGGTCTTCGGCGTGAACTCCATGGCCGACCCCAGGCAGGTCGAGGAAACCTACCTCGACGTTCGCTGGCTGTCGCCGGATGACAGGTCGGTCCGCTGGATGGTCGGCGCTTCCCTGTACGAGTTTACCCATGCCGTGGATGTCCATACGCAGTTGGCCGGCATCGTTTTGGGTCTCGAGGACGAGGCCAATGGCGGCCGAGCCTTCGTCGCCCGCAACAGGACAAATGACGATGCCACCAACGTCGGCATTTACGGCAACCTCACCTGGGATGTCACCGACACCACCACGCTCTCCTTCGAGGGACGATGGCAAGATGACGATGTCACGAGCCTCAGTGTCCTCGACGGGCGCACGTACAACACCGTGACGGAATCGTTTCAACCGCGCCTTGCGCTAAATCACAGACTGAACAATGAGTGGTCTCTCTACGGCCAGTACGCCAGGGGCACCAACCCGGCTGGCGTCAATCTGGCCTTTCGGGTTCCGATTCTGGCTGAGTCCCTCGCCGCCGCCCGAGCCGCAGGTTACGTCACTTACGATGAGAACACGTTCGTGGCCTTCACCGAAGAGCAGCTCTCCAACTATGAAGTGGGGATCAAGGGCAGTACGCTGGACAATCGACTCCAGCTTTCGGGCACCTTGTACCTGATGGACTACGAAGACGCCATAACGCGCACGGTTTTCAACTGGAATGGTCCCTGGAACAATGGCTCCTTCGATCCGCAGGGCCGGAGATTCGGTGCCCGCGATGTGAGGACATCCGCGACCTATATCAACACGGGCGACCAGCAACTGAAGGGCATCGAGCTTGAGGCCAACTATCGGGCCAACGACAACTGGAGCTTCCGGGGCATGCTGTGGCTGTCCGATAACAAGTACACGGACAGTTGCGACCAGGGGCCGGTCAACGACGGGTTCCCGGCGGATTTCACCATCGCGGAGGATGGTGTGCCGTTCGATTGCGCATTGATCAACGGAAACACGATCCTGCGCCAGCCCGAGCAGACCGCCAGCCTGTCAGCAAACTATCGCGCCACGCTGGGCGATGGCGGCTGGCAATGGATGGGGCGCGCCGGGATTCGGTATCAGGGCTCTACATTCAGGGACGAGAGCAACATCATGCAGCTTCCTGCCACTGAAGACCTCAATGCCTCCGTTACGTTCTTCAACGAGAATTGGGAGATGATCCTGTACGGCAATAACCTGACAGACGAGAATACGCCGCAGGATATCTGGGTCGACGAAGACGCCAATATCTCTCCGTTGGAGGATGAGCAAAACTACGTGCTCAACTTGCGAATTCCCCGGGAGGTCGGATTCAGACTCAACTATCAGTTTTGAGTAGCCATTGCTCCTCATCGGGAGTCAAGAGGATGAAAAAATCCGTTTTCTGTTTGCTGGTAACAGCCGGGCTCGCCGGCACGGCCTACGGGCACCATTCGAGAAACTGGCATTTTGATACCGATGCCGAAATCATCATCGAAGGAGTCGTCAGGGAATACCAGTTTGTGAATCCTCACTCGCGTTTGTTCGTGGACGTCACGGACGAGCAGGGCAATGTCCGGACATGGAACTGCGATCTCATCAATGCCGCGGCTGCCACTCGATACGGATGGACGAGGGAACTGTTTCAGCCGGGACAGCACATCGTCATCACCGCCAATCCCCCGAGACGGAACGAGAACGAATGTTTCTACATTTCCGGGCTTCTTGAGGACGGTACCCGTATAGCGCGAGTCGAGCGTTTCCCGGAGCAAGCTCCCGATGATCGACGGACTCCGGGGACACAGGCGAGCGCGGCCGGCGGCGCTTCCAGTCTCAGCCGCAACTGGGGAGCGGTGATCAGGGAGAACACCGGCGGAGGCACCGGTCCGCCGGACCCGGGGGAACCGAACCGCCGCGCCGCGATACTCTCCGACGCAGGGCGTCGCGCACTTGAAGCCTATGACCCGGTCACGGATGACCCGAGCCTGCGATGCAGCCCCATCAGCATCGCGCGCTTGTGGGGCCATGGCAGTCCCATGGAGATACGCGAGGAAGAAGATCTCGTGCTGATTCGTCACGAATTCATGGATACCAGGCGTACCGTGCACCTTGACCGGAACGAGCACCCTCAAGACCTCACTCACAGCGGGCTCGGACACTCCATCGGCTGGTATGAAGGCAGCACGCTCGTAATCGACACCGTCGGCTTTGAGGCGGGCGTGCTCTACCAGTTTCCCGGGCTGCCCCACAGCAACCAATTGCATACGGTGGAGCGCCTGACCGCGAGCGAGGACGGTCAGGTCATGGAGGTGTCCTGGGTAGCCGACGACCCGGAATATTTTACCGATGTCGTCACCGGATTTAATCGCCGGGGCGTGACAACCGATCCCATCGAAGAATATGACTGTGTTCATCCGGACAGCCCCAGCGTAGGCTGAACGAGGACGAACGCTCGGGATCCAAAGACTCCGGGTTGACGACCGGCGCGCGAAAGACGCCGAGCGGAGGGGACAATGAAGAAATTCGGGTTGGGTTTCCCGGCAATACTCTTGGCGGCCGCCTGGCCGTCGCAAGCTCATCACTCGTATGCGGCGTTCTTTCACACGGATGAGCGAATCCGGATCGAGGGCGTGGTCGAGGAGTTTCTGGCGCAGAACCCCCATGGCTACATCGTTCTCTCTGTGGTCGATGCGGACGGGGAGCCGCAGCAGTGGCGAGCCGAGATGCCGGGCTGGGTCGGCCTGCGCCGTGGCCGCGGATGGCGGGCCGATGATCTGCAACCGGGCGATCGCATCTCGATTGTTGGCGCGCCTGCGCGCTTCAACGACGCAACGCTCATCCGGGCGGACGACGTCGTGATGCCGGACGGCTGGACCCGGCATCTGTTCAACGACTCCGCAACGGGCAAGATGCGCCCTCCGACGCCTCCTGCCGGGCTGGTTGTCGAATCCAGCGACGCGACTGGCACCTCGACCACCCTCGACCTGGCTCCAAGGACCGACGGCGAATGGCCGGGACTGGATATCGTCTGGCAGCCCAACACCGGATCGTCCCAAGATCCGCTTGACTCTCCGGCCCCGGGCATGAATTTCAGAGAAGCGCCCCTGACGGAGGCGGGGCGTGCGGCGTGGGATAGTCGCCAGCCCCTGGACGACCCGGGGCTACGCTGCGAGAAGCCCACGCTGACGGTTTCGATGAACAGCCCGACGCCGATACGAATAACACGGGACGGCGATCACTTGCAGGTGCGCACGGAACACTGGGATGCGGTGCGGACGATCCATATGGATGGCCGCGAGCCTCCGCCTGAAACGCCGCACACGATCAACGGTTTTTCGGTGGGCCGATTCGTCAATGGCGAGTTGGTAATCGAAACGAGCCACATTACCGCCGGATACGCGCTGCGAGTGGGTGGCCCGCCGCACAGCGATGCGATTCGTGTCACGGAACGCTTTCGGGTAGTGGAGCAAGGGCCACGCCTCGAAGCCGTATTCACGGTTGAGGATCCCGTGACATTCAGCGAGCCTGTGAGTTGGGAACGATTCTTCCGGCCGGCACCCATGCAGGTGATGCAGACCTACGATTGCCAGCCCTCACCGGGACCGCAGAACTGAAACGTGTCGAGAAAACAAATGAATGAAACAAAAGTTTGGTTGACGCCCGTGGCATGGCTGTTGTTGGCCGGCATGGTTGCAGCGACCTCTCACGCATTCCCCACGGTCTACCCGACGGGCACAACCATCTACGACCCGGACAGGGCATGGAACGGCTACACGTCCTATCGGACCCCCGACGACAAGGGAGTCGTGCTGATCGACATGAACGGCAACATCGTCAGGCGGTGGACCGACGTCGTGGGCCAGGGCCGGATCCTGCCGGGCGGGCACATCATCGGAGTGGCGCCCGAGGATTCTCCGGACGGAAATGACGGGGCCATGCTGGTCCAGAAGAGTTGGGAAGGCAATGTCCTGTGGAGCTTCAACGGAACGGAGCGGATGGAGACCGAAGACGGCGGTACGGTCTGGTCCGCGCGGTTACATCATGACTGGCAGCGCGAGGGCTTCCCCGCGGGCTACTACTCCCCCGAGAGCAGCCCCGCCATCACGGATGGCAGGACGCTCATTCTGGCGCACACGAATGTAACGGTTCCCGAGATCAATGAAAGGCTTCTCCGGGACGACCGCATTCTCGAGGTGTCCTGGGACGGCGAGGTGCTTTGGGACTGGCTGGCCAGCGAGCATGTGGACAAGATGGGTTTTTCCGGGGCGGCACGCGAGGCGATTCGCGCCCAGAGAGGCGACCCGACTCAACCCTTTGACTGGCTGCACATCAACGCCGCCACGTACCTGGGCCCCAACCGGTGGTACGACGACGGCGATGAGCGCTTTCATCCGGACAACGTGATCTTCTCCGCCCGCCACGCCAATCTTGTCGGCATCATCGCCCGCAGCGGCGAGATCGTTTGGCGGATGGGCCCCGATTTTCGGGAGACCGAGGCGCTGCAGGCGATCGGCCAGATCATCGGGCAGCACCATCCGCACATCATCCCGAAGGGCCTTCCCGGCGCGGGCAATGTCTTGGTATTCGACAACGGCGGCGCTGCCGGCTACGGCAAACCCAATCCGCGTGCCCCGAACGGCCGCAGCATTGTCGAGAGGCGTAGTTCACGAGTGCTCGAAATCAACCCGGTCGCGATGGAAACCGCCTGGGAGTATTCGATTTCCGGTCACGGAGACTTTCGTTTCTTCAGTTTCAACGTGAGTTCGGCGCAACGCCTGCCCAACGGAAATACCCTGATCACCGAGGGCGCGACCGGGCGCGCCTTCGAGGTCACGTCCGGCCACGAAATTGTCTGGGAGTACGTCAACCCCTTCTACTACGAGTCCGATGAGGTCCGCCAGAACATCTATCGCTCCTACCGCGTGCCCTACGACTGGGTCCCGCAGCTTGACCGGCCCGTCGAGCGGGCTGTCGTGCCGCCGCACCCCAGCGAATTCCGCATCGAACCGAATTAGGGGCCATCCAATGCGTGCGCGCAGTTCCGGAACGAGGTGGGGAGAAATGGTCACTCGATTACTCTGCGGCAGTTTCTTGCTCCTTGTCGCCGATCTGCATGCCTCAGCGCACCACTCAAGAGCGACGTTCTACGATTCCAGCCAGGTCGTCGAAACGCAGGGCGTGATCACCCGCGTGATCTGGCGAAATCCCCACACCCGTTTCTGGCTCCAAGACGACCAGGGCAACGAATGGGCGCTCGAGACAACACCGCCCGCGATGCTGTCCCGGCGCGGGGTCGGCTCCGAGCTGTTGACGGTGGGCACACGGGTAAGGGTGGCGGGCCCACCCGCGCGTTTTGTCGCCAACGCGATGGAGGTCAGCAACCTGCTACTTCCCGATGGCAGTGAAATACGCATTCAACCGGGGGCAGAACCCTATTGGTCGGATGAGGCGCCGGCCCTGGCGGCGCCGGCGTTCGACGAGGCCGACGTCAGAGCGGCTGAGGGGTCAGCAAACGGAATATTCCGAGTCTGGAGCCGAGATGTCGGTATCAGGCTGGTCCTCGAAAATGGCTATCCGCTGACCGAATCCGCGCGGGCGGCGCAAGAGGCCTACGACCCCGTGGCCGACAACCCCATCCCGGGATGCACCCCGAAGGGCATGCCCATGATCATGACGAATCCCTATCCCTTCGAGTTTGTCGACCGGGGAGACGAGATTCATCTGCGCATCGAGGAATACGATCTCGTGCGCGTCATTCACATGCAGCCGGAGACGGACGAGCCGGAGTCGAGTGAGCCAGTGCCTTCGCCGCTGGGTCATTCGGTGGGTCGCTGGGAAGATGGCGACCTCGTCGTGACCACCAGGCACATCAACTTCATGCATTTCGGATCCGGAATTGCCTTGAGTGCCGACGTGGAACTCCTGGAGCGCTTCGCGCTCAGTGCCGACGAGAGACGGCTCGACTACACGCTGACCGTCACCGACCCGGAGACGTTCACCGAGCCTCTGACCGGCCGCAGGAACTGGGTGTGGGTACCCGGCGAAACTGTCGAGCCCTGGGCCTGTTTCGTTGAACTGGAATAGGAGCGCCGCGCGCTAGCGTGCGGGGTTGGAGACCCGCGGTCGAGTCGGCCTAGCCGGCCACCAGGGATACTGCCGGGTCATCGTATTGGGGGTAGCGGGGCTCCCAGACCCGTCTGGAAATGGCGTCCTCGACCGATTCGGCGCTCGTTCGGGCGACGCCGGTTTCCACCGCACAACGCCCCACGGCGACGGCGACGGCAAACGACACGGCGCGCAGCCGGTCGATGGCGGGAAATATCTGGCCCGCGGCCCGTTCCTCGGCCGTCAACTGCTCGGCGAGCGCGCGCGATGCCGCGTCGATCATCCCGTCGGTGACCATCCTTGCCGCGACGGCGCTCGCTCCGAGGCCCAGACCCGGGAAAATGAAGGCATTGTTGCCCTGCCCTATCTTGCGGCGACGGCCTCGATACTCCACATCCGGAAACGGGCTGCCCGTGGCGACCAGGCAACGGCCATCGGTCCACTTGAAGAGTTGCTCGGGCGTCGCCTCGGAATTCTCCGTGGGATTGGAGCAGGGGAAAATGATGGGGCGCGGCGTGTGACGCGCCATTTCGCGGACCATCGCCTCGGTGAAGGCGCCGCCGTGTCCCGACGCGCCGATCAGGATCGTGGGCTTGAAGGCTGCGACCACATGTTCGAGATTCCGGCTCGTGCGCGCCTCCAGGCCGTGATGGCGCGCCAGTTCCACCGGCCAGGCAAGTTCGCGCTTGTAGGCGTCGGTCTCCTCGCTCTCGACGATGAGGCCCTTTCGATCCAGCACCGCCACGCGCGCCTGCCGATCGCGTTCGGCAACGCCTCTTTCGGACCATTGGGCGCGAATCTGCCGCACGATGCCCAGCCCGCCGGCGCCGGCGCCCACGACGACGATGCGCTGCGCGGCGATGTCCTCGCCGATTCTTGAAAGCGCCATCTCGATGCCGGCCAGCACGACGGCGCCGGTCCCCTGTATATCGTCGTTGAATGACGGAATCCGGGTCCGGTACGTGTCGAGAATCTTCAGCGCATTATCCTTTCTGAAATCCTCCCACTGAACGAGCGCGAGCGGGTGAACACTTCGGACCGCCTCGATAAATTCCTCGATGAGCCCGTAGTAGCGATCCCCGCGCAACCTGCGATGGGGCCAGCCCAGGTATTGCTCGTCGTTCAGCAAGTCTTCGTTATCGGTGCCGAAATCGAGGCTCACCGGCAAGGTTTCGCCCGGGTGCATGCCCGCGCCGGCGATGTAGAGATCGAGCTTGCCGTGGGATATGGCCATGCCGCCGGCGCCCTGATCGCCGATGCCGAGTATGGCCTCGTTGTCCGTCACGACCAGCAGCCTCACGTCGCGCCCGGTCAGGCAATTGCGCAAAACCTGCTCGATTCGGCCCTGCATGTCCGGAGTGATCCACAGGCCGCGCCCCTGCTGGAAGACATGACTATAGGTCTGGGTCACTTGACCGACCGTCGGGGTATAGACGATCGGCATGAGGTCCTGGATATGGTCGATCAGCACCCGATAGAAGAGCGTTTCATCGCGATCGCGAAGTGCGGCCAGGGCGACGTACTTGTCCAGGGCATTGGGATAACGGCGGATCTGGGAATAGACCCGGGTCGCCAGTTGCTCCAGAGTCTTGCTCTGGTACGGCAGCAAACCTTCCAGCGCCAGCGCCTTGCGCTCCTGGGCAGAAAACCCCGTGCCCTTGTTGAGGGTGGGTTCCCTGAGCAGGGCCCGGCCCCGCGGCAGGTCACGTCGACGGGGATGCTTGTATGCCTTGACCATTACGGTGATTCAGTCCGAAAACCCTGGTTCGTTCACGTGTCCCGATCGACTGGCGCCAGTGTATTGCGGAAACTCCTCGTAGCCAAATATCTGTCCGGGTGTGACCCGGTCAATGGCCTGGTTGACGGCGGCTGCAATGCTCACAAATCTCCTTCGAATGTCACTCTACGCTTCAGCTCCGATATGTCACGTTTTTTTATTGAATAACATGACATTTCATGTACTTCAGACGAACACGACTTCCACGACCCCCCCGCTGACCGGGAAGTGCACCCAGCATCCGGCGCAGTGGAGACCGGCTCCCTTGAGGGCGCTCGCGTAGGCGGCGAGTTGACCCGAGTATTCCAGCGCCTCGGCGGACCATTCCGAGCGCGGGCGCGGTGAGGACTTGTGGTCGATCACGATCCATCCGTGTTCGGTCTCCAGCACGAGGTCGATCCAGCCACGGAGCACCCGGCCGTTTTCCTGTACGAGTTCGACCGGATACTCGGCCAGCATGCGGCGTGGAGCGAATCGCGTGTGGACTGCGTCCATGAGGCGTCGGGCGCAGTCGACCGCATCGTGAGGGGACAACGCGCCCTCGCCCGCTCCGTTGCGGATGAGTTCCGCAGCGCGATCGACCGCATCGTCGCGATGTGGATTGACAAGTTCGGCCGCAATCGCCGCGTGCAGCGCGGTGCCGACCTTCGCCATGTCATCCGACTGAACCGCAATTCGTGGCCCGATCTCGATCCTCTTGCCGACGGTGGCCCCCTCGACGGGGCCGGCATGCGAGGGGCTCAACCGCTCCCGGAGCCGTAGCTCGCTCGGCACGCGCTCGGCAAACCAGGCCGGCGCAAATGGTGCCGGCGTCGGCGTCTCGGATTCAGCGGTCGTCAGGTCCACCGCCGCCGAAGGGATAGGCTCGCCGTCGGGAAGCGGGTGTTCGGCGCCGGTGGGAAGAAGATGCGTGGAGTTGAAGTTGCCAATCCACGCACCGGCGCGCGGACCGGATGGCGGCAATACGATGATGAGCGTGTCGCGGGCCCGGGTCATGCCCACGTACGCCAGGCGGCGTCCTTCCGCCTCGGCCGCGGCGGCGGCCCTCTCGCCCTCCTCCGACGACATGATGTCGTCCAGGACGGGGACGCCCTTTGTGTTCCCGCCGAAGACGTTCGGGTAGAAACGAATGGCCCTTCCGGCGAGCGGATTGTCCAGGTCGAGTCCCTCCGAGGCCGACTCCACTCGAACGTCCCAGATTCGGGGCCGCCAGGTGTAGTGAAAGTCCGTCGCCACCACCACCGGCCATTCCAGGCCCTTTGCGCGGTGGTAGGTCAGCACGTGCACGGCGTCACCGCCGGTGACAACCGGCTGCAGGTCCAGGTCAGGGGACGTCGGATTCTCGAGCCAGAACAGGAACCCGGTGAGCGTCGCCGCCTCGTGCTGCGATGCACAGTGATTCTCGTACTCGACGGTGAGGTGGAGAAAGGCATCCAGGTTGCGCTGACGTTGGGCCGCGGTGATGCCGTCCGGCCCCCAGGCCGTCACGATCGGACGAACGCCGACGTAGTTGAGCATTCGCGCCACGATCTCCACCGGCGACTGCGTCATCGTCTGGCCGCGCAGGTGCGCGATGCGGGACACGATGGGATCGTCGGCCTCCGCCCAGTCCTGCTCCCGTTTCCCGGATGCAAGCCAGCGCAGCCGGTCCGCAAGCCAGTCTTCCGGCTCCTCGCACGCGCCCAGGGCCCGGATCTCGGCCGTGGCGAGGGTGTCGGAGGGATCGTTCAACCGGCGCAGGCAGGCCTGTGCAAGGCATACCTCGGGGGTTTCCAGGAGCCCGGCCAGGGTCATCTTCATGGGTACCCGCCGCTGGCGCAACGCTTTCGCAATGCGCTGGACGTGACCGTTGGTTGTCGAGAGCACCGCGATGTCGCCGTAGGTGACGGCCCTCGCCTTACCCGTCTCCGGGTCGCTCAGGAGATGCCCGGATCTCACGAATTCCGAGATGGTGAACGCCAGCGCGTCAGCCTGCGCGTCCAGGTTCCCCTTCGGAAGGGTCCAGCGCACCACCGCCGGCGAATCGTGAATCTCCTTGCGCTGGGGCGACAGCTCGACCCGGCCGCGTTCCATCCCATCGCGCTGGAAGGCTTCACTGAATACCGCGTTCATGTAGCGCACGAGCGAAGGACGCGAGCGCCACGACTTGCGGAGCACGTCGAGTTGGCTGCCGCGGGCGACAAGCGCATCGAGCGTGCCGCCCACCAGCTCCGGATCGCTTCCCCGGAACCCGAAAATGGCCTGCTTGACGTCTCCGACGAAGAACACCTCGCCGGCGAAACGGGCAAACTTCATGAACAGCGCCAGTTGCATCGGGTTGGTGTCCTGGAACTCGTCGACCAGCAACAAACGGACCTCCTCGGAAAGCCGCTCCGCCACGGCGGGCTCGTCGAGGGCGCGCAGCATGAGTTGTTCCATGTCGGGGTAGTCGACGAGGCCGCGCGCGGTCTTCAGTGCCTGGAACCGATCCAGGGTTTCCCCCGCGATCGCAAATACGCCCTCGATAAAACCGCGGATGTCGGCGCGAAAATCCACGTGGCGGTCGTAGCAGGCGGCCGCGGCCCGCACCGGGATGGCGGCATCCTCGCTGCGCTTGGTCGGGCTCGCCTTGCTGAGCGAGATCCACAGCGTCCATTTGCAGTCGTCGCGGCGAAGTTCTGCCGCGGCGCCGCGCAGTTTGGCGACGTATCCGCGGGTACCCTTGGTCTTGTCGGTGACAAGATCGATACCTGCAATGGCCTCCTCGACGGCCGCACGCAGCGCCTCTGACGCTTCAGCGCCGCACGTGGCATCCGGGAAGTAGCCCAGAAACCGCTCCGCGCTTTCGCGCCCCATCCGGGGCAGATCGGCCGGATCGATATTGTTGCTTCTCGCCTCCTGGGCAATGCTGCGCACGTGGTCCTGCCAGCCCGTGCCGCGGCGGTCATCCACCAGCGCCAGGCGCTGTGCGCGGAGGTTCATCGCGCGCACCCGCTCGGCACTCAATACCTCGTCCAGCGCCTGGTTGAACAGGCGCGCGCCGTCCTCGGCGCCGGCGACGTTGACCTCCGGCGACAGCCCGAGTTCGAACGCAAACCGACCGAGCAGGCGGGCGCAAACGCTGTGCACGGTGCCGATGAGCGACTGCGCCATCCGCGCCGACAACAGGGGCCGCCCGCCACGTATCAATCGCGTGCGCACGCGGTCCTGAAGCTCGGCGGCCGCCTTGACCGTGAACGTGGTGCCGATCACGGCCGCGGGCGTCACCCTGCCCTCGCAAAGGGCCTGTTCAAGCTCCTGGGTCAGGCGGTACGTCTTGCCGCTGCCGGCTCCGGCGCTGATGAAGCGCACGTGCCCGAGATCGCGCCGACCGCCGCTCATGCAGTGATCTCCCACCGGTCGCGCAAGCGGACCCGAGCGTTCCGGTTGCGCACTCGACGTGGCCCGGCGGGCCGTGATGATGCTCGCGGCCGTCGCGCAAACCGATGCGACCGTTCCGGTTGCGCACTCCGCCGATGGCCGCTCATCGGGAACTCTCCCACCCCGTGAGGCGCAGGTAATCGTCGTAGGGATCGCTTCCCGAAACCGGGCGGAGCCCCCCATCCGGGGGCTTCGACTGCTCGTCAGGTTCGGTAAGGTCCGTGACCACCTCGATCCGCCCCTGTCGCAGTTGCTCCCAACGCCAGTCGCACGTGACCCGGAGGCGCTCCCAGAGATCCGCCGTACCGCTGCCGTCGCCGGATGGGTGCGCGATGGCGTCGGGGAAACTCGCCCGGTTGGCCGCGAGCAGGTTGCCGGTCGCCAAAATGAAGAATGCGCCCGATGGCCATGCGTCGCTCTTGTCCTGGCTCTTCTGCAGATAGGCGTAGGTGGCAAGCTGCAGGGCGCGGTTGTCCTCCAGCAAGCCACCGCGATAGGCCTCGCCCGCCCACTTGACGTCGAGAACGGCACGCTGCCCGTTGCCGCAGGTCAGCATCAGGTCGATGGTGCCGGTCAGGCGGCGTCCCTCGAAGGACGCCTCTCCCCGGGCCTCGACCGTTGCCTCCACCATCCCGGCCGACCGGAGGTGCGCAAGGAGCCGGACCAACGCCCGCTCGAGCGTGGCGGCGACTCGCTGATGGTCCACCCCGCGCCCGTGCCCCAGCAGCACCGCGCCTTCGCGTTCGATAATGCCGGGCAGTTCGGAGCGCACCCAGGCAAGAACGGCTTCGTCCGGCAACGTCGGCCAGTCCGCCCGCGTCCGAAAGAACTCCTCGAACAGGCGGTGACCGAGGTTCCCGAACAGGCGGGTTCCGTCCATCACCGCGGCGGCGCGGCCGGCGCGAAGCCTCGCGGCGTACTGCAACACCCACCCGTGCGGGTAGTCGCAGAGCTTTGCGAGGCTGGAATAGGACTCGACCTCACGCGGGGCGACGGGGAATTCCGGCGGCAGCGACCACCATCTCCGGGGTGCGCGCAAGTGCCTCAGCGGAAGCTCTCGAGTTCGGATTCCGAGGGGTTCAAGGGTTTGGCCGCCCTCAAGCAACACCGGCTCGATTTCTACTGTCGCCATCCCGTCGAACAGGCTCTCGATGCGTGTCCACAGCGGATGCGTGCCGCGTTCGTCATGATGCACGACCAGGACCAGTCGCTCGCTCGCATTGCACAGAGGCCTCAGCCATTCCCGACTGCGCCGGCGAACGATGTCGTCGATATCCGGCAGATGCACGCCGGATGCGCGCAGGGCGTGGAGTTCGCGCCGCGACCAGGGATAGGAGATGGCGGCCGACTCGCGCGCGAGGTTCCACCAGACCACGGTGGGCCACGGGCCCGTCACCGCGGCTGGTGCGGTGGTCGCCCGCGCGTGGCCGGCTTCGCCGTAGGTTGAAGGGTCCGACGCACTGGTCGTTACCTCGTCGATGCGCCGCTGAAGCTCGAGTCGTGGGATGCGCTGGGCCCCGGACTCCCGAAGCTCTGTCAGTTCCGTCAGAAGCGCTTCCGCCTGAGAACGCGCAGCCGCGAACATGGCAACCTCGGACTCGCTCTCCGCGGTGTTGGATTGCTTGCTCGCCCAGACCGATACACGCCCTGTACGCGAAAGCAGTGTTTCGACGGGCGCTCCACGATCGGGATCATGTCGTTCCGCCTCCAGCCAGAATGCAATGTCGGACCGAACCCGCTCGACCTCCTCCTCCCCGGCTTCGAAACGTTCCCGCTGGGTTTGAGCGATCCTCTCAATGGCACGGACCCACGCCGGCCCTCCCATGCCGGGAGACACGGCCACGGCGTCGGCCAGACGCCACCGAACCCACCGCGGGACAGGACCGGCGGGATGCAACAGAAATTGCAGCATCCGGTGCGGGTCCACCGGCTTCCACACCAACGCCAGAGCGAGCTTCAATACCTGGGTAGCCGACCGAAAACGCGTGTAGTGCCGGAAGCCGCACCGCGGCAATCCCGCGCGTTCGAGCGCATTGTCCAGCACGATCCCGTCGACCTCGGCGACCAGTAGTGTCCTGCCGATCCCCCCAGTTTTCAGAAGGAATTCGGCGATCGCGTCCGCAGAAAGGTCCTTCGAGGCGGACTTCACCACGACGAGCGAGCCTTCGCCCCGCAGGGAATCGCGTTCCGTTGCGCTGTCATCATCGCGATCAGCCATGGACAGAAGGCGTCTCTGCACGCGCGCCAGGTCCGAACCGTGGGGAGCGGCGGCCACGAGTTCAAGCCCGTGCGCGGGGATACACGGTAAGGCAAGGAGAACCTGCCGCCAGACATGCGGGAGGTCTTCAAGGGGTGTGTGAAGTTCGATTTGTTCGATCTGCGTCCGGCGCTCGGCGAGCGCCCCCGCTACCCGCTGCAGGCGCTGGCCGTCGGTGGGTGGCACGCGATTCCGGGCGATGGCTTCGACGGCGGCCATATCGGCGAGGCGCGCAGGCGCATCGGCCGGGAAGGTGCCGTCCCAACCGGCCTCGTACCACTGTTCCCGCCAATCCAGGAGCGTGCGCGCGACGTTGACCGGGTCGACTTCGAGTGACCGGTTGAAGAACCGGTCGGGGCTGGACGCTTCCCGCAAGCACTGGAGGTAGCTGAAGGGCGCCTCGCTTGGATGGGTGTCGGGGGTGGGAAGCCCGAGTTGCGTTTCCAGGACCTGGAGCAGACCTCTTGGGCCAAGGGTAATCTCGCCTGCTGCATTTCGCGGCGTGGCTGGAATCAGGCCGTCAAGGTGGAGTCCGAAGACTATTCGCATGAGTACTCGTCAGAATCGGAGCAAGCCGCCGCAATGACGGACCGGTGGGCGAGTATATAACCGGTGGACAAGCATTTGTTCGAGCGTCGTTCACCATTGGCGCCCCGGCCGGACCCCCGACTACTCCAACACAAATCGTCCCGTCGACTCGATATCGCAGTCGAACCGGGCATGCGGGCGGGAGAGCCATTGTGATCGCCTGCGATTTCGGCAGTAATATACCGGCTCGCACTCCATGAAGTGAATCATGAACAGACCAATCACTCCCTTTCTCTGGTTCGACGGCATCGCAGAAGAAGTCGTCAATTTCTATTGCTCGGTGTTCCCCGACTCGGAAATAACCCGTGTCACCTACAAGCCCGATGAACCCGGGACCGGATCCGTGCTGACCATCGAATTCAAGTTGCGCGGGGAGGAATTCATCGCTCTCAATGGAGGGCCACAATTTCAGTTCTCCGAGGCGCTTTCCCTGATGGTCGCCTGCGAAACCCAGGAGGAGATCGACTACTACTGGGACAAGCTGGTGGAGGACGGTACACCGATGGCCTGCGGATGGCTGAAAGACCGCTACGGTCTCGCATGGCAGATCACACCGGCCGAATTCCTCGACATGATCGACAGCGAAGACATGGAACACAATTCCCGGGTCATGGCGGCGATGAACACCATGATCAAATTCGACCTGGAGGCGCTGCGGGCAACCAATCGAGGGGAGTGACGATGCGGCCTGGGTATTTTAGATGCGGGCGGGCAACCTGATTGCGGTAATCGCGCAGAACGGTACGTAAGAGTGCATTCGGTGTCGACAGCGATCTCCAGTCGCCAATTCGCCATCGTATGGCGGTTACGCACAGCCGATAGATTATGGTGAGTGCTTCAAGACGTTTAGCGTTCTTATCTCACATTCGTTTTCGCGTATCACAGAAACTAGAAGTTCTTCTGCATCATGGTACGGGATGCGAAAAAATTCTCGATCCCTGCGAAAACGAAACGTGTCAAGTTCCTTATGCAACTGCCTCTCGACAAGTTCTGGATTTCGTACGCGCCAACATCGCCGCACGCCAAACGGTATCGCCACACCTGTCGCTTGGTTAATTTCTCGCACTCGTTCCTCAACCGTGCGCTTGGTCATACCAATCTTCAACAACTCATTTAATTCCCGCGTCGAGAGCACGTATACCCATCCTGCATTAGGATCATCTGCGATATGCATTTCTCCAAGATAAACATACAGGCATTGTCGTGTAGGCAACTGCCGCAAGTTGACGCGGGAGCCTTCAAAATCGTATTGATCCTTCTTCTTTATCGATTTTCTCAAGCGAGCAAGTTCTGAGGCTATTACTCTAGCAACACGTATAGATGGATACCCCAATTGCGCCAGCACAGAGAACCAATCCCACTGGTCTTTCCTGACAGTTCGGTTGAACATTCCTTTGACAACGCTTATCGCCTCTAATTCTTGTTCGGTTAGGTCAGAAAATTTGCGAATCGACAAGATTTTCAGCAACGTCTCACAAGCTTGAATTCGGAGCGCCTGTGTCTTTTGCTTTGGAGGGGCCATTCCGAAGCCCCACTTTTCGGCGACCCTGCGAGTTTCGAGAGTAATTGTAGTCATATTTGTATGGGCCGAGTAGGCGGGGGCATTATTGCGCCCCGCCCCTTACAGACCCGAGCGAGCGGGATTCCCGCACTCGGTTCCTCACTTGACAGATTCGCTTCAAGGACCACGCCATGGCGGCGCGATCTTAACCTAAGTTTACCAACCACTTTTTCAATGTAAGCATAATCAGTGCCTTACGGGCACTTTTTTCCGCGTAAGGCACTACATTCGTGTTGTTTTGCGCGTTCGCCCCAGTTCAGGTCAGTTTCTTGATGAAGCCGCCGGCGTCGGGGTCGATGCCGAGGATGTCGTAGATGGGCTGTTGGTGCGGTTCCGGGGCGGTGGCCTTTCGCAGGTGCAGGGTGCTCACTAAATCATGAACAACGGTGTCTCAATGTTGTTGACAGGTTCCGAAAAGGACTATGGCGAACACCGCGGCCTGCGGCCCGGTTACGCTCGCAGTGAGGGTCGCTCTAATTCTTGGGCCCGATACACCACATGAACGACTGCACGTCTATCATGTCCCGAGGTCTCAAATGGGCAAGCTGATTTCGCAAGTGGTCTGAGAAACATAATACTCGCTGATAAGTTCCCCAGTTCACCTGAGATCGGTAGGAAATCTCAAACCTGCATACCGCTGCTGCATTCTGGGTGACCGTCGGCTTTACAAACATGAACTCATTCGAAAATAAAACAAATGGGAAATAGGTTGCTGTTGTCCATCGAGCAGCGTCAATGTCACTGAGTAGGCCAGCAAACTCATCAAACCGAGAGGAAAACTTGCCGGAGCCGTGCAGCAGAGCAATCAGGCCGCGAGCAAACCGCTCCTGCGCTACCGGATCGCGAAGTCCATCCTTCAGCGCCATTTTTTCATTGGGAAATATCAGGTTCGTAGCATTGCTGACCCTCAGAGCCCGAGCCACAATCTTTTCGTATGCTTGTTCTTCGCACAATGCGGTGACGTCGTTGCGGTCCAAGAGTTCAAGTGCCAAATTGTGGGCTTTTTCCTTGTAGTTCCTCTCCTCCTCGAGAAAACGCGCCCCATAGAATCCGTCGGGAAACTGTTCCATAAAATACTGAATGGAATCCGGTAGAGAACGGTATTTGATGCCAGGTTTTTCCCCCAAGTGCAGATTGTCGAGAACGGGATCTGCAGCATCTTCGGGCCTCACAACAATGAGAGCCACATGTCTGTTGGATATCACCTTTTCTCCAACGCCCACAAAGAATACGCGGGTTGTGCCACCACTGCTGTCCTGGAGTACTTGTCCGAGGCCCCACTCGTGCATGGTGGGATGGCGAACGCGTTGGCCTTTCGTGTGATTCATGAACTTCTCTTTATTTCCGAATTGACCTAGTATACAGTCTAGTGTACCGTCTCACAAATAGATTGACTGTTCAATGACATTCCGGCACCCTGCGAGGCATGCCACAGCCCATTCGCGCATTGAGCATCACCGCGGAGCAGCGGCGGACGTTGGAATCGGTGCTGAACCGGCCCACGGCGGCGCAGCGGGACCACCGGCGCGCTGCGATCGTGCTGCGCCGGGCGGACGGGCTGAGCCAGGCGGAGACGGCGCTGGAAGTGGGCGTCAGCCGCGCGACCGTGATCAAGTGGGAGCGGCGCTTCCGCGCGTCGGGCCCGGCGGGTTTGGCCGACGCCAAGGGCCGGGGACGCAAGCCGCGCATCGCTCCGGACGTGCGCGAGCGTATCATTCTCGGGGCGACGCGCCCGCCGCCGAACCGCAACCGCTGGTCGGTGAGGAGCATGGCCGGGGCGGCCGGGGTGTCCAAGGCGACCGTGCAACGGCTGTGGAGCGCCAACGACATCAAGCCGCACGCGACCCGCACGTTCAAGCTGTCCAACGACAAGCACTTCGAGAAGAAGTTCTGGGACGTGGTCGGGTTGTACCTGAATCCGCCGGACCGGGCGTTGGTGCTGTGTTGCGACGAGAAGAGCCAGTGCCAAGCCCTGGAACGCAGCCAGCCCGGCTTTCCCGTCATGCGCGGATACACCCGCACGCGGACGCACGACTACAAGCGCCACGGCACCGTCACGCTGTTCGCCGCGCTGTCGTATCTGGACGGCAAGATCTTCAGCCGCACCGCCGCCCGGCACACGCACCGGCAGTGGCTGGACTTCCTGCGCCAGTTGAACCGGGAGGCGCCGCCCGACGTGAGCTTGCACTTGATCGTGGACAACTACGCCACCCACAAGCACGCCAAGGTGAAGTCCTGGGTCAAATGGCACAACCAGCGCTTCCGCAAGGCGCACGGCATCGACCGGGTCGTCATGCACTTCACGCCCACGTCGAGTTCCTGGATGAACCTGGTGGAGCGTTTCTTCAGGGACCTCACCCAGGACGTCATTCGCGGCGGCAGCTTCCGCGGCGTCGGCGAGTTGGTCGAAACCATCACGGGTTATCTGGAGGAACGCAACCTGAACCCCAAGCCGTATGTCTGGAAACAATCCGGGCAGGCGATCCTGGCAAAAATCCAACGCGCCAGGGAAGCTCACGGGAAGATACATAGTGTATAGTCAATTACGAGACGCTACACTAGTATCGCCGGTGCGTTCAAGTTCCAATAGAATGCGCCCTGCATCGATGGGAAGCTGAGGATAAACCCATGCCAGTCAGTCACCGCCTATGGATAGTAGGTGAAAGTCCTTCGCAGGTGAAGTCCGACACGCTAACCGACGAGAAGTCGTTGGAAGACATGATCGTTGCGAAACCGGGCATCATTTCGGAGGAGTGGATGCTGGTCGGTCGTCAGGAGGATACGGGTCTCGGGGGACGCGTGGATTTACTGGCCATCGCTCCTGATGCATCGTTGGTCCTGATCGAACTAAAGCGGGACAAGACCTCACGTGACGTCATCGCTCAGACCTTGGATTACGCAAGTTGGCTGGTTGATCTGGAAGCCGATGACATTGCCGCAATATACGGTCGCTTCAAGCCGAAAGCATCGTTGCGCGACGATTTTCGTGATCGTTTCGGGCACGACCTCGACGAGGACACGATCAACGACGCCCACCAACTCGTGGTGGTCGCTTCATCGACAGACCCTCGCACCGAACGAATTATTCGGTATCTCGAAAGCCGAGACATTCCCATTAACTTGCTGTCGTTCGAGGTTTTTCGTTACGGAGAAACGCAATTTCTAAGCCGAAGTTGGCTGCTTGACCCCATTGAGGTTCAGGTCACCGCCGCCGGTACGTCACGCAGCGAAAAGGAACCTTGGAACGGAGAGTACTATGCCAGCTTCGGCCACGGCGATGACCGGCTCTGGAAGGAAGCGCGAGAGTACGGGTTTATTTCGGCTGGCGGCGGGTCGTGGTACAGCAACACGCTGAAGGAGCTGCGCACGGGAGCACGGATCTGGGTTAAGGTGCCACAGCAAGGTTTCGTCGGGGTGGGCCGCGTGACCGGCTCCCGACAGGCGTCAATCGATTTCCGAATCAATGATCAACCTGCGCTGGATGTGCTCCAGGCAGATTATCATCGACGATTCGGAGATGACGCAGAGCGGATGGAGTATTTTGTCCCGGTCCAATGGTTAGACACTGTTCCGATCAAAAAGGCTGTTCAGGAAGTGGGCATGTTTGGTAACCAGAATACGGTATGCAAACCGACTACGCCAAAATGGAGGACGACCGTCGAGCGGTTGAAGGCATTGTTTCCGGGATGCGACGATGGACCGCGCGACCTAGAATAGCTGCAAGGCAAAATCGACCGCGACAATTGAGATGAGCGATTTCCGGCATTCAGAATGAGACAGTCGCTCCTCCCGGATTGGGATAGACTGCCATCCGAACCCAATGCCTCCATGAATGGGAGATAGTACAGCGACCCCTCTTACCCACGCTCAGCTCTCGGCATGCTGTAGAACAAAGAACGTATACCCCGCCTCATTTGGAAAGCGTCGTACGACATCGATCTCCTTTCGAATACTCTCAAGTACCTTCAGTACAGCTGCGTCAAAACACCCGGCAAGCTCGGCTACACGCGCCTCCAGTGGGACATAGTAGGCATCGTGTACCTCCTTCGACATTCGGAAGCTTCTGACCACCCGATACCCGACAGCCTCCGCAATAGCGCGAATCTCGACTTCTGACGCCATGCCTGGGTATTCGCTCGACCAGAACTCCCTGGCTTCTCGGGAAGGATCATTGGTCCACCAAACGAAGTCGCTGAATGCGACACATCCGGCCGGTAGAAGCCAGGGACGCCACATGGCGAGCGCCCGCTCGATACCCATCACGTAGATGGATCCCTCCGCCCAGATGAGATCCATGCTCCCCTCGACTACATCGATGTTCTCCATGTCCGCGCACACGATCTGGACGCGGTTCGCGAAACCTGTCTCACGGACGTGTCTGGCCATCTGTTCGACGAAGGGCGCGTGGATTTCCACGGCCGCCACTCGAGCATCCCGGAGCGCTCGTGCCAGTGTGAACGTCGTTCGGCCGTGCCCTACACCCAAGTCGAGCACCTGTCGAATGGAATCGCGGCTGGGAACCGCGTCAAGCGCGCGCAGCGTTGAAGCCTCGTTACCGGGAGCACCCTGTGGCAGGGCTCCGAAAATCTCGTAAATGACGTCATCCAGGCTCATTTGCCGCAAGGGGTGCGTCTTCTGGACAGCCCGGAAGTTCCTGGAATGAACCGTGTCAGCGAGGCAGACCGCCTCCCGCCAGACCGCCGGTGCCCTGGGCCGGATATTTCTCGCGCAGCCACGTGAGGAATGACGGGATCGGGGTTCGGCAGATGCCGTCGGCGTCCTCGGAGACGGCGCCACGCCGCAACATGGAAGAAATCAGCGCCTTTGCCGAGTCCTCCGCTTCCTTTGCCGCGTACCCGCCGTTCCGGTACGCCTGGGTGGCCGCGGCGTGCAGTTGCGAAACACTCAGTTCCCGCCTGGTCGTGAGATCGACCATGACAGCCGCACGGGGATCGTTCGACAGCGGCCTGAACCGGTCGTCGTAATAGGCCTCGCGCCTCGCCCGCGCCTTGTCCAGGACCGCCTCCGCGTCCAGGCCGTCCGCACGGCCCCCGGCCCGCAACCATTCCTCGCCGAGCGAGCGCAAGGCCGAGTTCAGGTGCTGCGGAAAACCCTGGCTGTCGGCGAGCAGGCGCCCGGCCAGGTCCGGCGGTGGCCGCACGTTGAACGCCCGCTCGAAGTTGCGCAGCACGGCTGCGCTGTCGATGCCGTCCATGACTCCCAGGCCGATCCGGTTCTCCGGCGGGATCCGCGACGCACCCGCCCGCTCCAGCGAGTCGCGTGTATCGTCCAGACCGAAAAAGATCGGGAAGACCGGCTGGCCCTGCGAACCGGTGTGCAGAAAGTGAATGACCGAACCGTGGCGGCCTTCCGTCACCTGCTGCGCCTCGTCGAGCAGCAGGACAACGCCCTTGGGCGGCGCCGCCAGCTCGATGGCGGCGCGGACGAACCCGGCGATATCGCGAAGATGGCCGATGTTCGGCAGTCTGTCGAGAGCGGCGCCGTACTGGCTCCGACCCGAGTCCGCCACGCAGGCCGTCAGGGCACCGACGGACGTCATGTCGTCCAGCGTCGCCTCGACGACCAGATGATCGGCCCGGCACTCGTCCGCAAACCGCCTCAGCAGCGCCGTCTTGCCGATGCCGGGACAACCGGTGACGGCCCGTACCGATCCCTGCACCCGCCCGGAGCGCTCGCACATGCCGCGCATCGTCGCGACCTGCTTGCGCAACCAGCCAAGCTCGTCGGCCCGTCCGGCGAATATCTCCGAGCGGTCCCGGTCGCCGGTGTCGGCGACAAATTCCTCAAGCGTCATCGGCTGTTCCGGGTTGCTCATCGGCGGCGCCTCCCAAGCACCGATTATACGACGCCCCGGATGCTCCACCGACTCATGCATCGGCGCCGCGCCGGGAGTCTCCATCTACCGTCCAGGCAATCACCGGAGCGGAAGCTTCCTCGCATGCGTTTCAATAGCCTTGATGACAACAGCGCCGAGAGGCAGATTCGCCTTTTCCGATTTCCAATGCTGATGGAACAGTTCCACGGTTTCCTTCGCCGTTTCCAGCACGAGCCCCCGGGGAAACATGGCGCGGTTGGCCAGATGCGCCAACTCATCGTAGGAAAACTGGTCAAAGCGCCTGGTGCGACTGAACTTGAGCGCGGCATTCTCGTCCTCGATAAAGGCTACTGTCGCGACAAAATCGTAGGCTGGCGCAAGTAGCGCCTTTCGCCTGTCCGGATATTGCATCGACCAGTTCTTCAGGTGCATGTCTGCATTGCCGATGAGCGCATTGAAGGTCAGCCGCCGGATATATTCGGCAATGTCCCGATCGCTTCCTTCGGCTGCAATCACCTGTCCGATATTGACGTAGCTGGCCTTCCCGTACTTGTTTCGGGGGTAGACTCGAAAGATCTGGGCGAAGTCCTCGATATGAACCGGGCTGCCGTCGTCCAGCCGGTCAAATCTTTCGATCGCGAATGCCTGACCCCCAATTGCCGCGACCTCCGGCGGCAGATTCCGGATCGAGGACACGTCGACCAGGTCGATCGCCGGAACATCCATGCCGATGAGGCGGGCCAGCGTCATCATCGAGTACTCGTTCTCGGGTACGCCTTCGAATTCCCGGGAAGGCAGCTTGACGATCCAGAACCCTCCCACACCGCGTGCCGGAATGGTCAACCCGCCCCTGCCCTCAATGATCGCAGAGAACTTGAGTTGGACCCCGGCGAGCGAAAACCGCAAGATTTTCGCGCTGCGATCATCGCCAAATTCGGCATCGGCTTCGTCCTCAGTCAAAGGCGGCAGTTCGTCAGCGGCCAACGGCCGGACCGTGATCGCGCCGGGCAGGTCCGATCCGAGCACCCATAGAAGAAAAAACTCACGCTCCGGGTTAACGCCGGCACGGTCAGCGAGATAGTCGCGCATGCGGCCTTCGGGCAGGAGATTCGAAAAAAACGGCATGATCCTCGGCCCGTAGGGTCGAAATTCCGTCATGAGCTGGCCGAACGAATCCTTGAATCCAAGGCTCAGAACAGGGCGTTGGTCATTTGCAACGTAGTCCTTGCCAAAGGCAAACAGCGACCTGTCGCCCGGCACCAGGGTCAGTGTGCCGATCGGCTGCCGTAAAGCAGCACTTCGAGGATCGACACATCAGCCATGGTCGTCGTCGTCCAGACTGTAGGCCGGACGAACCCTCTCAACGTGGCGGAAAGCCGCCGGTTCGTCCATGACCGAAGGGCGCGTCCGCGTTATCGACCTGACTGCCGCCAGGTGCTTGCGCGGGACAAGCGTCACTTCCAAGTCAAGCGCACGGGCAATCTCGACGAGACTGGAATGACGCAGATCGACGCCACCGCGTTCGATCTTGGAAATATGGCTCTGCGGCACGCCGGCACGCTCGCTGAGCGCGCGTTGGCTCAGACGCTTCGCCAACCGGGCCGCCTTTAGCTCCCTGGCCATATTTTCGGTCGAATACACCATTCGTTGCTCCAAGAGGATCTAGATTTTTATATATTCGGACTTATTCTATATGTATTAATGTATCACTACCGTAAGCGCAATTCATTTTTTTGATCTATTTAAACAGAACATATAGTCATTCAGGCCTATCCAAAAGTCCCGGTCCGGTTGGTTCCGGTGAGGCTGAGCGATGGGTCCGACGGGGATGTGTGGCTGTAGCGGAGGGGTCGCCGGTCGGTCCAGGGCGGTGGGGAGGCGTTGAGCGGGTTTGCTCGGGGGTATGGGTTGGTGCCTGGGCGCTGAGTAGGCGCGGCGCGCACGGGGATGCCGCGGCGCGGCCGGGCGGTGCGCCGTCGGGGGTCCGCGGGGTGCCCGGTCAGGGCGGCGCGGGGGTCAGGATGGCGTCGAGCGCATCCTGCGGGCGTGCGGCGTAGTGGCGGTTTGCCTGGGGGATGTAGTCGAAGTGGCCGATCGCGCGCACGATGGAGATCGCGGCGTTGCTGAGCGCCGCCAGGTTTTGCGGCAGATGCCCGGCCGCGGCGCGGCAGCGGTCCTCGTCGTAGCTGAAGTCGCGCACGTAGTGAACCCGGTTCTCCACTTCCCAGTGGCGGCGCACGATGTTCAACAGTTCGTCGGGTCCGGCCTCCTCGACGCCGAGCGAGGTGAGCCCGTAGGCGATCTCGCGGGTGCTTTCCCCGGTCTTGACCACGACGCGCTCGCGCTGCACGCGCAGCGCCTGACGGCGTGCGGGCAGATCGCACCGCCCGTCCCACTTGGCGGGCGTGAGGTCGAAGGCCGCGCAGCGGCGGGTCTCCAGCCGCCCATGGGCCTTGTGCAGCGCCTCGGCGCTCCAGCGCGCCTGGCTCCAGTCGATGTCCGCCAGGTCCTCGCGAATGCTCGGCTGGTTGCCCTTCACGGCGGTGATCGCGTAGTCGGCCTTGCACTCCTCCACCAAGCAGCGCGCCGTGTCGTGTTGGGCGTGGATGGCGTCGAGCGTGACGACGCGCCCGGCGAGGTCCAGTTGCCGCGCCAGTTCGCGCACCGCCGGGATCTCGTTGCTTTTGGCGCCGATGCGCACCTGCCCGAGCACCAGGCCGCTGCCGTGCTCCACCGCGGCCACCATCATCTGGCGTTCGCCCTCGGTCCGCCTGGAGGCGCCGCGCACGTCCTTGCCGTCCATGGCCACCGGCGCAAGCCCGGCATGCTGGGCGCTCCAGGCGCGCAGCGCCCGATCCAGAGTGTCCGGCGGCAGCTTCGAGAGGATGTAATGGAAGGTCGAGGCAGCGGGCACTGTGTAGCACTGGCGCGTCGGGCTGAAGAACCCGCCCACCGCACGGCGCTGCGCCTCGTCGAGCCGGGCGGCGAACTCCCCGAACGCGCTCACGCCGCGATACCCGGCCAGGCGCGCCGCGATCATGATCGTCAGGTAGCTCGCCAAGCTGTAGCGCTGCCCGCGCCGTTTGCGAAAATCCTCCATCTCCCCGAGAAAGTCGTGAAGACTGCGCAATTGCCCCGCCGGCATCGGCGCCTCGCGCACCTCCACGGGCTCGCGCCCATCGCGTAGCGCCTCGCGGGCGCCGGCTTCAAGCTCGTACACGTAAACCTCCTTGGGCTGGCCGTGCTCGCGCCACCGCGCCGGGCTGCCGTACACCCGCGAATAACCGCGCGTCAGGCCCAGCATCCGCCAGTTCGACGCCCGGTAGCAAACCCCCGAAAACCGCGACGGGTCCACGAACGTCTCCGCCAACAGCACCGGGAAACCGTGCATCGCGCGCATGTCCCCCGACAGCCGGCGCAGACTCAGACCCAGCACCCGAGAGGCCAGGTTGCGTACCTCCCCCTTGCCCACCAGCAACGCGAAACGGCTGTTGTTCGCGATCAGCTTCAGCCGCCGAAACTGCCGCTCCGGCGGCCAACCCAGCCACTCGTCCCGAACCCCGACCTTGAACGCGCCCGCCGTCCAGCCCAGCAGCGCAACCCGGCTCCCGCCGCATACCGCCACGTGACGCAGCGACTGACCGAACAATCCCTTGTACGGCAAATAGTGAAACTCCCTCATCAGCGCGTCCCAACGCCGCCGCTCCGCCACGCCGCGCACCGGGCGCACCCACACATCGCGCAACTTCAACCGGCCACGGGAAAACACCGAGATCACCATGACCCCCTTTATGCCACAACGACTTCTGAATAGCCAGACCTTGCACAGCCTGACCGCTTCCCTCACCGTTTACAGCCTCAGGCTATACGCCCCGACTTTTGGAGAGCCCTGTATAGTCATTCCTATTTATAAATATAGATATTTCTACAAAAAATTCGTGGTGCTCGGCAATGTCGCCAACTCCCGTCCGTGCGAGCAGTCACCTCAATGGGAGCTCAAGTCCTTTGCGGCTCAATCGGTACCCGCACCTGTCACCGCATCTGGGGATGGCCGCGTCTGGTTGCTGTTCGGCACAGACTCGGGATTCGAGGGCAAGACGGAAATCTATTACACGCGTATCTCCGTCACCTTCACCCCGGTTTGAAATGCTCCGAACACTGCATCACGGTGGCGTCGTCGAATAACAGAATCGGGGCCCACCGGGGCGAGATTGACGGCTGGTTCCGTCAAGTCGGGCTCCGGCTTTGTCGATTTTCAAAAGAATTGTCGAATCGCTTCTATTATTCGCACATGGCGCATATTCTGAGCGGGATTTCGACAAGGCAGGTCGATACAGGGAACAGGCCGAGAATTTATGAATACGATGATGCGAACCAACCTGGTCATTCTTTTTGCGGCTTTCGTGCTTCCTCTGGGCAGTCAGGCTCACCACTCCTTCGCTCCCTACGACATTCGAACGAAGGTCGAGTTCTCGGGTGTCGTGGAGAGTTGGCGGTTTGTCCGGCCCCATCCGATGCTGGAACTGAGGGAGGACGGCGGAGAGGAGCGTACCTGGCGTATCGAAGTCGCCACCAGGCGATGGTTACAGCAGGAGATTCCCACGGACGCCATCGAGCCAGGGGATGTCCTGGATGTCGTGGTCTGGCCGGCCAGGGATGGCTCGCCCGAAGGTGTCCTGAGCGCCTTCACCAGCGACGGGGTGTACACTCTCATCCACGAAGAAGTTCGACAAAGATCCGCCAACGAAGCGGCTGAGGCGGCTGAAGCCGCGGCAAACTGATTGTTTCGCTATGCCTTCAACAGGAGTGCTGTTCCCGTGAATATCAAACTGATGATTCTTTCCTCTTGTTCTCTGATGGTCGCAGGCTCAGCATCGGCTCATCACTCCTTTGCTCCCTACGACATACGCAATCCCGTTGACATAGCGGGCGTCGCCGTCGACTTCGTGTACAGGCGTCCCCACCCCATGCTCACTTTCCTGGATGAGGACAACGTGGAGTGGGAAATCGAGGTGCCCATACGGTTCTGGGAGCGGGCCGAGCTCCCGCAGGACGCCATCCAACCGGGCGATGATATCGTGGTCCGCGGGTTCCCCGCCCGCACGGGGGTTGCAAAGATGGCCCTGGCCGGGTTTGAAAAGGAAGGGACGTTTTACAGCGTCCACGAACAGGTCGGTCAACGAACCGCCAACGAGGCCGCTGACGCCATCGAAGCCGGTGAGTCTCTCGAATCCGTGCTGGAGCGATTCGCGGACGAAGAGTAGCGAACGCTCAATCGGTAGCTTCGCCTTCGAACGCGCTGCGTATCACCTGCCCTGGCGTTGCAGCGCCTCGTTCTCGGTTGCAAGCCCTTCATCCCCCTGATCTTCCATCCACGCCTCCAGCAAGGTGCGCAGGTCACCAATACGCTCCTCATGTTCGGGCAGGTCCGCGAGGTTGGTCAGTTCGTGGGGATCGGCCTGGAGGTCGTAGAACTCGTACTCCGGGCGGTGCTGGTAACGCTCCACAAGCGCCCGGGCGTGGGCGTCAGTGGCTGCTCGATCCTGCCAGGACTCGAAGAAGCCACCATTGTTGTTCTCAGAAACAATGTTCGTGAACCGGTTCTCGGGCGCCAGGTTCCAGATCAGCTTGTAGCGGTCGTTGCGGATCGAACGGATCGGATAGGGCTCCAGATTTGCCGCGATACCTACCGATGTCTGGATACCGTAGACCACGTCCCGGTGCTCGGAGCGGGCATTGAGCAGTACGTCCAACATGCTCTCGCCCTCAATCTCCGGCGCCGGCTGCCCACCCGCGACTTCGATCCAGGTCGGCAACAGGTCGTTGACCTGCAGCAGCGCGGCGGAAGTTTGCCCGGCTGGAATCCGGCCGGTCCAGCGAGCCACAAGTGATCCGCGCACACCGGCGTCATACAGCGTCCACTTTGCAAACGGCGCGCCCATTCCCTGCTCGGTATAGAACAGGGTAAGCGTGTTCTCGTCCTGGCCATGCCGATCCAGCAGGTTCAGGACGCGGCCAAGCTGATCGTCCATGAACGTGATCTCGGCGTAGTAACGCGCCAGCGCCTCGCGGGTCTCCGGTGTATCGGCAAGATAGGGCAGGAGCGTCAGGGAAGCCGCGTCGTAGCGCGACGGATCGCCCCGGTTCCAGGGCAAATGCGGCTCCATGGATGCGACGACCAGGGCGAAGGGCTGGCCCGGATCCCGGCTGATGAATTCCTCGATCAGATCGTAGTCGAGATTGTTGCTGATCCTCTCGAACGGGTAGACGGATTCTGGCCCTATGTGCAACTTTCCCGCCAGGCCAACCCGATAGCCGAGGGATCCCAGGTAGTGGGCAACGCTCCTGGTGCCCTCATATGCCCTTGCGTGGTTCGGATAGGCACCGCTTCGCACCGGGTATAGGCCGTTGTAGAGCATGTGCCGGGTGGGCGAGCACATCGCAGTGGCCGTGAACATATGGGTGAAAGTGGAACCGGCTGCTGCCAGTTGGTCCAGGTTCGGTGTGTGGATCGCCGGATTTCCAAGGGCACCCGCGTCACTGAAGGTCATGTCGTCCGCCATGAACAACAAGATGTTCGGTGGAACTTCCGTTTGACCGTGTGCAGCGCCGGCCGAAAGGGTGAGCAGCGCAGCCAGCGCGAACCAGCCCGCTACGGCGTGTCGCCCGGTACGAGAGCCTCCATCCCGCGAGCAGAATAGGGTCGCGGTAGTCAATGAGCCTGTACAGGATTTCGTGTGTGAGCTGTTCTCCATCGTATGAACCACCAACTCAAATCGGTCTTCGAACCGGGTGAACGCAAGTCAGTCATTCTGTCACCGATGGCACCGTGGGTCGAGGAAGGTCCAGCATTGTCTATCGTTGATGCCGCGCCAACTTGGCGGCTCGACCGATGTTCTGGTGTTGCTGTCGCCGACCGTGGAAATCTCAAAGCGCAGCTCAAGTGACCGACACAACTGGCAAACAGTCGGGCACGCGCGAGCCTATGGGCAAGACGCAGGAGTAAAGGACAATGACTGACTGTCCGGGCTCTGTTCGTCGTCCGTGGGGCTTGCCGTTATTTGCATATCGCGTCCCCATGCGCCTATGTTTGTGCTCGCCAGCGTGGCGATGTCAAGGTTTCTCCCGAAAGCTTCGTGCTTGCTGAGCATGTCCACTGCATGAATCCCGTCCAGCGGCGGCCAGTCGTCCTCGGGACACAGCGGCAGCGCCACAAACTCGTTCATCTGATGAAAAACCGCCGCAAATAGCCAGTTTCCCTGACTGGTGGGGACTGGACCGCCAATAGTGCCCGCGAGAGAACCATCCGGAATGTTTGATCCTTCGCCTACGGTGCCTCCCAATGACGACGATCCGTTGAATCGCCCAGACACCCAGCCAGCCAAGGAATTGGTCGGTAGACTGAGCTCACTCGCATTCATTGCCAATTCGTCAATCGGCTCTTCGGCTCCGCACGACAAAAACACTACCTTGTCGTTCCACAGAGGAACTATCCAGAACGGCGGCTTCGCGGCACGGCATAGAAAGACGATCGATCTGCCGAGCTTGCGGTATTCCTCCGAGTCAAGGCGCATCTCTCCGACGAATCCGGCCTTTAGTATCTTCTCCCCGGGGTTCATGATCTGTTCCCTGACGGGTCTAAGCCCGACGTTGCAGGCGAATCTGTAACCGTTCGCGCCCATCAGGGAGAAGACCATCAGAAACGCTGACTTGATCATACTGACGAATTCGTAGTCGTCCCGCTGGGGAATCCTGAAACTCATCCGCTTGTCCGTGTCGAGGTTTTCCTTGGGCGGCAGCGGTCCCAACTCGATGGAACCGTTCCGCATAAGGTGCTTGCGTGCCGGATAAGGGGCGTTCGGGTTGCGCGGGATGAAACGGTATGACCTCTTGTGGCCAAACAGGTCGACCACGATGGGAGCACCTCGGCCAGCCGACCATTCATCTCTCGCATTCTTGGACAGCAACGCATGTCGGTCGACCAGACTGGCCTTGTTGTTGCATTCCTTGCACGTCAGACAGATCACAGCCCCGCCCAGTGCCTTGGGAAGCGCGTGCTCTAATGTCACTTTCGTTCCGGACACAACGTCTGGCCGAGAGAACTCCGAAAGGCAGATGGGACACTTGGTATTGCCAGCCTCGAACAACCTTAGACGCAAACGGCGGTTACGTCCGGGGGCACGTGCACTTCTTGACATCGCCAACAACCACTCCTCGCTTGGTAGGACCGACGCGGCACCGGGTTCCTTGGAAGGCGCAAGGGACGCTCACCGCAGACTCGCGGGGTCGTTTGAACCCGCGGCTGCCGAAATCGTGCGCTTGGTCTCCACAAGTGTCAACAACGCCTGGGGACGCACCACGCCCGGACAACTGCGGCGGAAGCTGTGGACCACAACGGCTGCGTGGCCGCGCCTTCAGACGCCCGAATCGGTGGGTGGCACGCAGCTCAGCGTCGGGAGTTGCACTGGACATGAACCGGCCAGAAAATCCCTCCCGCCACAACTGTTGTGAGTCACCTATAGAAGGAGCCCTGTGGTGAATAACTTTCTCGGATTCATGGCCTCGATCTCGTCGGGGGTAATCGTCAGTCTGGTCACGCTGTGGCTTGCGGGACGGCAACGCACAAAGCAGGACAGACTCGCTGAACAGCAGCGTCGAGAAACCATACTTGCCGGCATAGGACGTGAACTGCAATGGAACCGTACCGCCATCAAGGACCTGGAGCTTAGCAACGCCCACTACCTGATCGGCGATCTGAAAACCGTCGCGTTCGAACGATACGGCGCGGAATTGGCAACGATTGCGTCCGAAAGCCTCGAACCAGTTTTCGAGCACTACGCGGCCGTGGCCAGGCTCCGGGAGGGCGTGCGTATTTTGGCGGTTCACACCACTCGCGAAATCAATGAGAGAGCCCTCATGCCGTTGATCGGGCTGTTAAACAGCGCCGGTCCTGCCGTCGGCAACTCGGCCACGGCCGCTCTCAAGAGCTTGGGGATTGCGCTTGAACCCCAGGTCTGAGGTGACTGAACGCCATTGGTTTATTGCAGGAATTTTTTCCAATAGTCACCCGGGCCACGCTTACTGGGCGCATTTGCGATGATCCCGCGGCGTCGAACAACACATGCGGCCGCGTGCGCGCTGCTGCTCCCAGCCACCGGTGGCGTACGGGACCTGAAACGACCGCGTAACCGGGCGGCGGGTCGCGCCGCGCCACCGCACCGATGAGTGCCGCGATTTCGCTCTCGCGAGCCCCTCCGGACCCGGCGGGCGATGCCGCAGACGGCCCCGCCGCCGTGTACGAACGGATCAGGATCTGCGCCGACGCCCGCTCCGCTGGCACCAGCGTCAGCCGGTAGGTCAGGCCCTTCTCGGTCCCCACGGACAACGTCACGAGTGCTTGCGCACGGCCAGGTGCTTGACGGCGCGCATTTCGCGCGAGCGTAGTTTGCCTTGCACATCCAGATCGATGATCGCTTGCCATCACTCGTCACTGAACGTCCACTCAATCGGTGCGTTAATGATCTTTCTGAAACCCGCCCGTGTTGCTGCGTCGACGACGAATCGACGCCCCGCAATCACTGCGGGTATCACTTCTCCGCGGATATCCAGGGAGTGGCCAGCGTAGCGAAGGACGCCGGAGGCGAAAAAGTCGCTCTGGTCGAATACGGTCATGGCGTCTACTGAGTTCTCTCAACGTGCTCTGCCAATTGCCCGCTCGTCGATATGCTCGAACGCATTCCTGATAGCGACCACAGCTTCCACTATTGCGTTGACTTCTGGCGGAACTGCAGCGGGCGATGAGATGGTCGCCTGCGCGCAGTCGATCATGCGGATCGCACGGCTGAGCGCCACACACATGGACTCGGCATTGCCTGGGGCGCCGAACATCTCCTCTCGTGCGCGGAACCCCTGTTCTGCCGGAGAATTGTCCAGAAAATTCAACCGGAGTACACCTTATTTCCGCCCTCAAACTGTCCAACGAATCAGGACCACCTCACCTCGGATAGGCTATACTTGGAGAGCAAATGAGCATTGGATAGGCTATACTTGGAGAGCAAATGAGCATTCCGTATCTCAATGGCAAACCGTGGTCATGCTGGACCCGTGATGAATGCTATTTCTGTTCGGTGCTGTACTGCTATGCCAGAAAGGACCCGGCTGAGTTTGCCGCTTGGCTCATAGGCAGGACGGGGCTGCGTGCGAAGACGGATGGCGCATGGGACTTGGGCTACGAAGTCTGTCTCTATAGAGATTTCTTGTGGCACATTGGTAAATCTGCCCGATCCAGGGAGCTGCCGCAGAAACGGACTTTCGACCTCTGTCTATTCGGAACGCGTGCTGTGATCGTGATAGAGGCCAAGGTCTTCGAACGCTTTGAGTCAAAGCAAGCGGAGAGTGTCGCACAGGACAAGAAACTGATTCCTTGCCTCCCTGGATTCGAGCGGGTGAAAGTCTACGCAATTGCGCTTGCAACTTCGAGGTACTTTGGAAACGCTGCAAAGCATGGACGCCCAGAAACGCTCAATGTCTTTGATGGCTGCTTGACCTGGGGTCAAGCAGCGAAAAAGTATCCAGACGCCAGACTGGATCAGGCCGAGAACATGTACAAAATGAAAGCTGGACGGATGCTTGACGGTGGGTCTGCTTAGGAAGGCCGTGCGAGCGACGGACAACACTCTTCACGGTTAGGGCGCAGCTACGCTGGTTTTTTTGGGGATGCGGTGAACAAGCGAGACACTTGGCGTCACAACGTGACCGGTGGCCACATTCATCCACCGGTTCCCCTCGCATTCCAAGATGTCGCGAATCTCCTCGTGAAGCGTTACCTTCTCGCCCATCGGAGGTTCCTAGTTTCGGTCGCGGCAGTCTTTGTGCGCTCTGCCATGAATTTACCGATCTGTCGCACGCTGACCTTCTCGGTCGCCTTGTGCGCGAGGATGCCCGCGGACAGCCCTGCCAGCAGGGCAAGGCCCGCGGGGCCGCCGAGTACGGCAACCTGTGAAGCCGCGGCCAGCGAGGCGCCCGCGCCGATGCCGCCCTTGAGATGGCCGTCAAGGAATTCCGCGTATTCGCCGCCTTGGCGCGCCTTGTGAAAGGCCTTGGCCAGGGCGACGACCGTGACGACCAGCAGCAGCGGATTCGCGCTCATCGCCGCGGAAACCCCCATGCCGCCGACAAGCGTTGAGAATTTCTCCGTGTCTGCCCGGTTCCACATGAGCGCGGTTGCCACCACACCAATGACGCCCCCGAGCAGCTCGGGCGCAGCATAGCTGTTGAGGTCATAGAACCAGTCCCTGGGGATACCGAAGTTCGATTGCAGATACCCCGAAACCTGGTCATAGGTTGCCTTGTCCCAGTTGGCCAGCGGCAGGCCCTTGGGCGTGGTCACGTCCTTGAAGATGGCCTGGACGAATCCCATCGCTTCCTGGACCACGGTGTCATCGGGCGATGCGTCTCTAACGTAAGCGGGCAAACGAGACCGTTCTGGACTTTCGTCGCCTAAAGAGCGGGGGGATCCCGGACTCGGTCGAGGTCGGATCGCAAGGGGTTCTCGGCGAACAGTTCCTTCCAGACGCGCGGCGTCAATTCGATGACGCGTTTGGCCGGGTGGCGGTCGATGCGCTGAAGGACATCGACCAGGTAGGTGTAGGGATTCACGCCCTGCATCCGGCAGGTCGTCAGCAGGCTCTGGATGGCGCCGACGCGCTCGGCGCCGAGTTCGGTCCAGGCGTAATGTTGAACTCAACATTACGCCTGAAACGTTAAGCGACTCGTAATGTTGAGTCGCGGGCGTCCGGCCCCGTGCTGACTGGCGACAGGGCCGGAATCGCTTAACATTTCTATAACGAGCGTGCGTCCTGCAAAATCGCGAGCAGCCGGTCGGGAGCGTCGGGGAACGAGCCCTTGGCGATCACGGGCGGCCTGTTTTCGGACAGAATGGCAAGCTTGCCGACAGGATCTGCCCTCAGGTAGATTTCCGTACTCTGAATGCTGGCATGGCCCAGCCACAGGGAGACCTTCCGTATATCGCCCGTGGCTTCCAGCATGTGCAGGGCACAACTGTGACGAAGCACATGCGGATGGACCCGCTTGTCGGCGAGGGACGGTTCCGCCGTCTCCGCCGCCTTGGCATGGAGCGCGAGGCGATGCGCGAACCCGTGCCGGCTCATCGCCTGTCCTCTAGAATTCAGGAACAGGTGATGATCCGCTACCTCGGGGCGAACCTTTAGCCAGTGTCGGATCACTTCAGTGGTTTCTTTCCACAGCGGCAGGCCACGCTCCTTCCGACCTTTGCCCATGATACGAAGGGTATCGAGACCGGGGTGTCCGAGGTCTTCCAGCATCACGCCGACCAGTTCGGACACGCGAAGCCCCGCAGCATAGACAAGATGAAGCATAGCCCGGTCCCTCAGCCCGGCCGGTGTTCCGGGATCCGGAGCGTCCAGCAGAGCGTTGATTTCCTTGTGATCCAGATAGTGGACGACCGAGTGATCATGGGCCTTCATAGGTATGGCATGAACCTGCCGGGCCAGGTCGAGACAAGATGGCAGGCGGTATTCAAGATAACGGAGAAAGGATTTGATCGCAGCCAAACGGACGTTTCGTGTGCTGACGCTATTATTTCTGTCCGCCTCGAGATGGTCGAGAAAGCCGAAGATCAGTTCCACCGTCAGTTGTTCCAACGTGATGGTGCAGGGCCTGACCTTGAAGCGTTCGGCGATATAGCGGACGAGCAGCATGAGGCTGTCGGCGTAGCTCGCGATGGTGTGACGGCTGGCATTTCGCTGGTGCGGCATGTGTTCGCGGAGAAAGCCGCACACGTGGGGAGCTAGATTGGTCATGACGCGGCCCTCCCCGTGTGAAGTTTCTCGGCCTTGTCGGCAATGCCCCGGAGCAGGACCGGCGTCGCGTGGAGATACCAATAAGTCGAGGAAACGCTGACATGGCCCATATAGGTTGACAGGGCGAGGATATGCCGACTGATGTTGTCACGATCGGTGGCGGTCGCCTGCTCGAGAGACCTGACCGCAAATTTGTGCCGCAATTGATGGAGCGTTACCCCGCGTTCTCCCTTGCCGCCACGTAGCCCCGCTGTATGCGCAAGCTTGCGGAACAGTTCTGACAGGGTGTCGGGGCCGATCGGTTTACCGGTCGAGAGAACGAACACACGGTCACACTTTGCGTCGAGTTTCCTCCGGCGCCCAAGATAGCGATCAAGCGCAGCCTGGGTGCTGTCCGACAGGGGCACCAGTCTTGACTTGGCGAATTTGGTTTCGCGGATCACCAGCCCATTCGTAAGCGGGGCGACTCCCCCACCTGGATTTCAGCTTGAAGCTGGTGTAAAGGCCCAGGGCATCAGCGCATCGATATCGGAGGCCGGATGGCCGGCGGCGATGGCTTCGAGCGTGGCCTTGAGATAGGCGTGGGGGTTCACGCCGTTCATCTTGGCCGTTTCAACCAATGAAGCGATGCGAGCCCAGGCCTTGGCGCCTTCGTCATGGCCGGCGAACAGCGCATTCTTGCGATTCAAGGCCAGCGGCCTGATCGTGTTTTCCACGATGTTGTTATCCATCTCGACCCGCCCGTCGGTGAGGAACACCTGCAGCCCGTCCCAGTGGTTGGCGATGTAGGCCAGCTTCTCGCCCAGGCGCGACTTGGGTGAGACCCGGGCGCGTTGCTTCCGCAGCCACACCCCGAAGTCCTCGACCAGCGGCGCGGTTCGCGCCTGGCGCACGGCCAGCCGGACGTCGGGAGGCTCGCCCCGGATCGCCTTCTCGATGGCGTACATCTCGCCGATGCGCCGCAGCCCTTCGGCGGCGATCGTGGAGCGGTGGCTGTCGTGGACCTCGCACAGCTTCCTCCGGGCGTGCGCCCAGCAGAAACAGCGGAGGACCCCCTTGCCGGGCACCGACACCGCGTTGTAGCCGGCATAACCGTCCACGTGCAGCTTGCCTTTGAATCCCTCGAGAAAGCCCACGGCGTGGCAGCCGCCGCGCCCAGGCGCGTAGAAGAACACCGCGCCGGGCGGGTCCGGACCGGCCCAGGGCCGCTGGTCGCGGGCCAGCGCCCACATGTACCCCGTCTTGGTCTTGCCCCGGCCCGGGTCCAGCACCGGCGCCCGGGTCTCGTCCATGAACAGATGATCGGACCGCTTCAGATGCCAGGCGAGCCGATCCACCACCGGAATGAGATGAAACGACGCCTTGCCCACCCAGCCGGCGAGCGTGGAGCGATCCAGCTCCACCCCCGATCGGGCGTAGATCTGCGATTGGCGATAAGATGTTGCGCACCCGATTATGCTGCGCAGAGGCCGGTCATCGCCGGTTTGCCGGGGGGTTCCTACAATCTGCGCAACATAATATTGCGGTCCATGTCCGCCGTCATGATGCTGGCTCCCACAAACAGGAGACAACATCATGTTCGAAGATCTCTTCGCCCGACCGTCGACGGTCGAGCATTATCGCTGCTCACCATTGATCAATGAACGGCTCGCCTTTCTCGATCACTGTGAGCAACTTGGCATCAAGCCTGCGACATTACGGAAGATTGCCGCTCATCAGTTGAAGCTCGTGCGTCTTCTCGATTTGAAGGACGACGAGGTGAACGCGCGCAGGATCGAAGCCGGATTCCGCCGGTGGCTGCTACCCGGCAGGTGCAGATTACGACCCAAACTCGGGCAGCGATTTCTCAGTTGCTCCAAGCGATGGTTGCGCTTTCTGGGCTGGCTTGAGGAACCTCGTGTCGTCGGTCACGGTCATACGTCGCACGTAACGGCCTTTGCGGCAAGCATGTCCGGCGAACGCGGGTGGTCCGATACGACCATCGATAGCTGTTGCCGAACCGTTGACCGATTTTTCGTCGGACTTGACGAGGCAGGACTCGACCTGGCCTCTGTCGAGATCACAACCATCGATGAGGCGATCACGCGCTATCACGCGCGCGGCTACGCTCGATCCACGATACATCTTTATGCGCAGCAACTGCGTACGTTCTTCCGGTTTGCCGAACAGCAGGGGTGGTGCAGCCCGGGACTGGCCGATGGCATCATGCCGCCGCGACGTCATCCGGGCAAGGCGATTCCGAAAGGATTGAACCGTGATGAGGTGATCCGTCTGCTGGCCAGCACCGAGGGTGACCGTTCCTGCGACATTCGTGCCCGCGCGATCGTGATGCTGCTGATCACATACGGCCTTCGTGCCGGTGAAGTCAGCGGCCTTCGGCTCGATGACCTGGCTTGGGAGCGGGAGATGCTGCGGGTCCGCTGCCCTAAACCGGGACGCACGCTTCTCTACCCGCTCTCACGCGGCGTCGGGCAAGCGATTCTGCGATATCTGCGCGAGGTGCGCCCCGTGCATGCCGAGCGACGGTTGTTCCTAACGCTGAAAGCTCCGATCAAGCCGCTCAGCAGAGGAGTGATCAAGTCCATTGTTTCGATACGTCTTGAACGTCTCGGCATCACGGACAAACGTCGTGGACCTCATGCTCTGCGCCACGCTGCAGCCCAGCATCTGCTCGATCGGGGACTGTCCATGAAGGCTGTGGGCGATTACCTCGGGCATCGAAGTGTCGCGGCCACCGCCGTTTACGCGCAGGTCCAACTGCATGCACTTCGCGAAGTTGCCAACATCGATTTGGAGGGCCTGACATGATTCTGCGCGATGCGATCGATCATTATGTTGTGTGGCGTCGGGCGCATGGCGCCCGGTTTATCACGAGCGCGAGAGCCTTGTACCAATTCTGCAAGAGCGTGCCCGAGCAGGTGCGCTGCGATGCGGTCACGGAGATGGAAGTGCGCCGGTTCCTTGCCGGAAGCGGTCCGCTTACCCGGTGGCGTGCAAACAAGTACGGCGCGTTGGCCGGGTTTTACCGCTACGCGATCAGCCGCGGTTATGCCACACGATCACCTCTTCCACCGCCGGACGAGGAGCCGAAGTCGCCGCCATCGGCACCGCCTTACATTTACTCGCGCGAGGAACTCCAGCGCCTGTTCGGTGCTGTCGAAGTCAGCCGCAAACATGCCATCCGCTTCGATGGAGATACCTTTCGGACGCTGCTCTTCATGCTGTACGGAGCCGGTCTGAGAACCAGCGAGACACTGCACCTTTCCTTGCACGATGTCGACCTCGCAGAAGCCGTCCTCACGGTGCGGAACACAAAGTTCTTCAAGAGCCGCCTCGTTCCCGTGGCGCCGAAGCTTGCCGACGTACTCGAGGCCTATGCTCACCGGCGTGCGGGTCGCCCGCTGCCCGAAGGGATGGATTCGACCTTCCTTGCAAACCGCGACGGAACACCGGTGAGAAAGCACAACGTGGATCATGCATTTGCCCGACTGCTGGAAATTGCCGGGGTAGAGCGGAGGGATGACGGACGGCGCTCTCCATGTCTGCACAGCTTGCGCCACACTGCGGCCGTACACCGCCTGACGTCCTGGTACCGGAACGGATTGGATGTTCAGCGGCTTCTGCCCGTACTGTCGACGTATCTTGGCCACGCCAACCTCGACGGAACAAGCGTATACCTGTCGATGACGCCGGACCTCCTTCACGAAGCGTCGGTACGTTTCAATCGCTACGTCAATGGAGGAGACCATGCGTGATTCAAGTACACTCGGTTCCTGGCTGCGGCGCTTTCTCGCGGATTACATCGTCACCGAGCGCCGCCTCGCCCAAAACACTCAGAAGAGCTATCGCGACAGCTTCAGACTGCTGCTGCCATTCATCAGCGCCAAGGCGCGCAAGCCGGTCGACCGCTTGCATGTCGAAGATATCGGTCCTTCGCGTGTGTTGCAGTTCCTTTCACACCTTGAGGAAGACCGTGGCTGTTCGGTCCGGACGCGTAACCAACGGTTGGCCGCGATCCGATCCTTTGCCCGCTTCGTCGCCAGCCGCGAACCGGCCCATCTCGATTGGTGTGGACAGATTCGCGCGATCGCGACGAAGAAGTCCACACCGCAGCCCATCGCCTGGATGACCAAGGATGAAGTGGAAGCACTCCTCGCGGTTCCCGACCGCCAAAAGCCGCAGGGCCGCGCCGAATATGCAATGCTGCTCTTCCTCTACAACACCGGGGCCCGCGTTTCCGAGGCGACTGGATTGAAAGTGGCCGATCTGGATGTCGACCGCCGTGACGGCCGTCACGCGCTTGTCACGCTGCGCGGCAAGGGAGGCAAGAGCCGTCGATGCCCGCTGTGGCCGCGTACCCGGAACGTCTTGGTCGAACTCGTTCGTAGACGGGAACAGGGAGACGCCGTGTTCATGAGTCGTCATCGGAGGCCCTATACCCGCTTCGGGGTCTACCGGCTTGTTGAGCGATGCGCTGCCCAGGTGCCGTCGTTGTCGGGGCGGGCAATCACGCCGCATGTCCTCCGGCACTCAAGTGCCTGTCATCTGCTGCAGGCAGGTGTCGATCTCAACACCATCCGAGCATGGCTCGGGCATGTCAGCCTCGATACGACCAACATCTACGCCGAAATCGATCTCGAAATGAAGGCCAAAGCGATGACGCTTTGCGATGCGGGAGACCCAGGTCGCGACCGACCCTGGAAAGAGGACAAAGGCGTGATCGCCTTCCTGAACGCGATCTGACGGCAAAACATTATGTTGCGCAGATTGTAGGAACCCCCCGGCAAACCGGCGATGACCGGCCTCTGCGCAGCATAATCGGGTGCGCAACATCTTATCGCTTATGTTGACATCAACATAAGCGATACAGCGGCAGATGGTCGGCGTACTTGGAAATGAGCACCTGGGCCAGCGCCCCCTCGGTGGGCAGCCCGCCGATGATCAGGTGCGCCGGCGCGGCCGCCTGGATCACGCCCTGTTCGCAGGTTCGGCAGGCGTACTTCGGGCGCACCGTGACGATGACCCGAAGCTTCGCCGGCACGATGTCCAGCCGCTCGGTGCGGTCCACGCCGATGCGGATCATCTCCCCGCACCCGCAGGGGCACTGCGTGCTATCGGGCTCGATGACCTGCTCGATCCGCTGAAGGTTCTTCGGCAGATGCCCGAGGTTGCGGCGCGGAGCACGGCGCTTGCGCCCGGGCGATGCCGAGGCGCCACCCGCCGCGGCCACCGCTTCCTCCACCTCGGCCACCGCGCCCTCCAGGTCCTCGAACGCCAACTGGCGATCGTCCAGCGGTCGCTTCTCCGAGCGTTTGTCGTAGATCGCCCGGCGCAGCTCGGTGACGAGGTGTTCCAGGCGGCGGTTGGTATCGACGAGCAGTTCGTTCTGCGCGCGAAGCTCCTTGTTGTCCGTTTGCTCGCGCTTCAGCGTCGCGCTCTGCTGTTCGAACAGCTTCCGAAGAGCCTTCGGCAACGCCTCGGGATCGACCGCTTGTGGGTGAGCCTGCATGACAGAATACTATCATAGAATCAGCTACTTATAAACGAATATCGGCCCGCATAGCGGGCCGATACAGGGGCTCGATTGCCCGCTTCGGCGTCAGGCCGCGGTCCTCGGCCTGCGCACCCTCGGAGACCACGCCCGGCGCCAGTCCAGACCCTCGAACAGGGCCTCGAACTGCGCCCGTGTGAGCCGGATCACACCGTTGCGAACCGCGGGCCAGGCAAACCGCCCCTGCTCAAGCCGCTTGTACGCCATCACCAGGCCCGTGCCGTCCCACCAGAGCACCTTGATTCTGTCGGCTCGCTTGGCACGAAAGACATAGGCCACCCCCGAATAGGGGTCCAGACCCAGCTCGTTCTGCACCACCGCGGCCAGCCCGTCGTGGCCCTTGCGAAAATCCACCGCCTCGGTCGCCACCAGGATGCGCATACCGTTGGGCGACACCATCAGCGGCTCCCCGCCAGCGCCACGGCGATCGAGACGATCCCGGCCGTGTCGACCGCCCCCTCCAGGCGTACCGTCACGCCGCGGCCCTCGATCACCGCCGAAGGCCGTTCCTCCACCTCCACCGCGGCGAAGGCCTCCTGAGGTGGCGACTTCGCCGATGACGGCGCCAGCTTGCCCTGCCGTAGCCGGCTGCGCCAGGCCGACAGCCGGTTGCGCGTGATCCCGTGCCGAGCCGCCACCGCCGTCACCGACTCGCTCGAAGCAAAGCTCTCCCGCGTGATCCGAATCTTCTCCTCCGCGCTCCAGCGCCGACGCTTCCTTCGCTTCCTGACGGACCTTGCCGCTCCGTTGACTGCCTTGGCATCAACCGACTTGGCATCAACCGCCTTGGTATCTTGATCGGGCTTGTGCATTGGAATCCTCCCTATACAAAAGGAGTCATCCAGCCTCATCGGCTCAGCGAAAGGAAGGTGGGGTCGGCTTAGCGCTTACGCCCATTCTCGGTCACGTCGGTCAGTCGCAAGGCACAAACTTCCGCCCGCCGCAACCCGGTGACCGCAACCAACCCGATGATGGTGTGGATCGTGTGCGGTGTAATGGAACCCGCGGGAGGCAGTTGCAGGGCCGTCTCCATCAACCCCCGGATCTGACCATCGCTTAGCAGAATGGGGATACGTCGCTGATTCCGTAACCGCCCGAGACACTCCTTATGGGGCACCTCGTGGCGCTCATCCTCCGCACGAAGCCAGACCGCAAACCGGCGCCCGATTGCCAGCCGCCTGTGCGCCTGATCGTTCGATGATGTCTGCCGGGACCATTGGATCATCGCATCGGCATGGATGATGTCTTCTCTGGAGGTCATGGCGGCGTCCGCCCAGGAGAGCAGCAGACATTCCTCGCTCGCAAACTTGCATCCGAGACTGCGCTTGTGTGCGACGTAGCGCATAACGTGCTCTTTCATGCTCATGATGGATCTCCGATCCAGGGCTGCGCAATCTCGAGCAGCATGGGCGCGTCGGTCTTTGCATAGATCGTGGTTGTGGCCATCGACTTGTGACGCAGAAGTGCGCTGATGGTTTCCAGGGACTGTCCGGGTCGCAGCAGGTTGGTCGCCGCGGAATGCCTGAAGAGGTGGGCTCCCTGCGGTCGTACCTCTTCCATACCGGCGCGCTTCAATGCCCGAACCACGACGCCGGTAATGGCGTGGCTGGACGCCAGGGGACGATAGGGTGCGATAGCCCTCAGGAAGATGCGCTTCTCCGCGACCCGGGGGCGCGCCTTCTCGATGTAATCCAGAATACCGTCCCCGGCATCTTGGGGTAGTGGGAGGCACTCCTCGCGCTTTGACTTTCCGCAGACCCGGACACGGGCTCCCCGCCAGTCGATATCCTCCAGCCGCAGCGCGACTATGTCACCGGCGCGGAGGGCAAGTCGGGCAAGCAATAACAGGATTGCTTTGTCCCGGCAGCCATTGGGCGTCGACACATCGCAACAGGCGATCACATGCTCGACCTGCTCGGGAAGGATATAGCGCGGCAGGGGAGCGAGCCGCCATGTGGTGGCGGTTGGAACGGCATCAATCAGGGATGGTGAACAGCTATCGCTCGACGCGAGGTAGCGCAGATACATGCGCATGGAACATGCCAACTTGCCGGCAAAACTTGACGAGGCTCCAGCATATCGGCCCAAAAGGGCGTCCCGGATCCCTGCCGCGTCGTACGAGCGGGGATCCGGGCCTAGATCCGCAACCAGCATTGCAGCCTGTCGGGAATGTCGGACGATCGATCCCTCGCCGATTCCGCGGTGATGCCGGAGCCATTCCTCGAACGACCCCATCGCCGGGCGCGCATCCGGCTCGGGCATCATCTTCTGAACGGGCACCACATCAGTCGCAATGAGATATCGCACGAAGGATCGGATCTGCGACACCTGGCGGGCACCGGCACCGCGATGGCGCGTGGTTGGGCGCGCTCCGGGGCAGACGCAGTCATGTTGCTGAAAACGCTCCAGCGTCTCGAAATCAACATCTGCAATCGGGATACGCGAGCGATGCAGCCAAATCAAAAGGTGGCGACAGCTATTCCGATATCTGCGGATCCCTCCCGGTCTGTAGCCTTGCTCCCTGCAACGGACAAGGAAGGCATCCAGATGACGCAAGTTGGCATCAAGCTCTCCGAGATGAGGAACCCGCCCGTTATCTTCCAGGAACTGGACCAGTCTCAGGGCACCCGTCAGGAACGCCCGCCCGTCCGGAGCGAGCAGCTTCTGCCGCTCCCCTTCCATGCCGGGGCATTGACAATCATGTCGGCGGAAGCCGCACAGCACGGCGTCATCGACGGACTCGACAGTTACGTCGCAGAGGTCCAGCCAGATCAGCAAGTGCCATGCACTACGCCGGAGACGGCGAGTATGTTCCGCGGACAAGCCCACGGCATTCAGATCTGCAGTGAAAGCGCCGAGGATGTCCGCCAGCAGGTCAGGACCCGCTTCCGAACGCACCACGGGTGAAGTTGGATGATTCATGTCTGTTCTCCCTCCAGTCGGGTCAGGTGGAGGGAGAAACATATAGAAATGTTAAGCGATTCCGGCCCTGTCGCCAGTCAGCACGGGGCCGGACGCCCGCGACTCAACATTACGAGTCGCTTAACGTTTCAGGCGAACAGCCAGTTGCGCCGGCCCATGGGGATCGGCCTGAGCCCGCGCTCCAAATGGTTGGTATCGATGGCGACTTCGGGGTTGTCGAGAAACACCCGCAAGCCCGCCTCGCGCTCCGCGGCATAGGCCAGAGCCTTGCCGAACGGGTCGTTCGGCAACAGGTCGGTGCGCTGACGCTGTTGCCGGCACCAGGCAAAAAACGCATCCACCGCCGGCGCGCTGCGTTCGCGCCGCCAGGCGAGCTTTCCGGCGCCGTCGAGCTTCTTCTTGCGGATCCGCTTCTCGTGCCGGTACAACACGCCGATCAGCGACAGCGCCCGGTCCACGGCCTCGGGATCGCTCGAACGGGCCTCGACGAACTTCCGCCGGCTATGCGACCAGCAGCGGGCGTGGACCAGTCCGCGGCGCTTGGCAAACGCCTCGTAGGCCGCGTAGCCGTCGCTCAACAGCGTGCCGGCGAAATCCCCGAGGAAGGTCTCGACATGCGCGTGCGCCCGGCTCGGCGCATAGTGAAACACCAGCTCGTCGTCCTGGCCGTACACCGGCCAGTAGTACGCCGAGCGCATCTTGCCCGGCCCCGTCCTTCCCGCCTTGATCGTCGTCTCGTCCATGGCGACCGCGTCGCCGGACAGAATGTGAGCCGACTGCGCCGAGACGATCGGACCGAGCAAATCGATCGACCGGCCCGCCCAGTTCGTCAGGCTGCGCCGGCTCACCCGAATCCCGCTGTCCGCCAGACGCCGGTGCTGGCGGTGCAACGGCAGGTGATACCGGAACTTGTCCACCAAGAGCCCGGCCAGAAAGCTCACGTCCACCGCCGCGCGGCCCAGCACGTTCGGCGGCGCCGGCGGCGTCAACATCTCGCCCGTGTCCCGGCGCTTCACGACCTGGCGAACGTATCTCAGGATCTTGTAACTGCCCGGTTCCTGCGCCAGCCGGTGCGTGACCTTCTCCCCGATCACCTCGCGCTCGGCCTGCGGAATGGCCTCGATCTCCGGGGCCGTGACCGCGATGGTCTCCACCGGCACCGAATCGTCGAACCGCAAGCCCTGCTCGTTGACCGAACCGTCCCGGCGCTTCACCCGGCGACGGTAGGTAATCTTCTGGGTGGGGGTGTCCTCGGCCGGCGGCGGATCCAGGCCCAACGCCGCGAACAGGCTCGCCTGCTCGGCCGGATCGAACTCCAACCGCTTCTCGGACTTCGGGCCGAACAACTGGCGCTTGAACCACTCCAGTTGACGCTTGACCTGGGCGAGTTGGTCGGTGAGGTCGGCGACCGTCGCGCTCAATTGCGCGTTCCGTTCCTGGAGGGTCTCGATCCGGACTTGGGACAAAACCGTCGTATCCGTCGCCGCGAAGCCCGAAGCATACCCCCTCTCAGGCCGCACGACGATACCGCTTGCGCTGGCGCGTCACCCGGATGTCGGTGCCCTCCAGCAACGCCAGCAAGCCCGTGCGCGTCAACGCGATCGCGCCGTGTGCCCGAGCGCCCAAAGCGGCGAATTGACCCTGCTCCAGACGCTTGGACCAGATCCGGTACCCGCCGGCATCGAACGCCAGCACCTTCAGCATCGTGCGCCGACGGTTCACGAACACATACCAGTGCCCGTTGGTCGGGTCGGCGCCCAGCTCGGTGCGCACCAGCGCCGAAAGCCCGTCGAAGGAACGGCGCATGTCGCACGCCGGCGTGTACAGCCAAATGCGGCAGTCGCCTCCGAGGTCCGGCACCGCGACGGGCGCCGCAAACGCAGAACCACCCCCTCGCCCAGGTCCAGCTCCGCGTCCCACACCGGCGACGATACCGGCGAATCCGCCAACTCCACAAATCGCGCCGCGCCGTTTGATTCGCTCCCCGCCGCCGGGCCTCGCAGCCTACGCCGCCACAACGCAAACGTGCTCGGCGCCAGTTGCTCCGCCGAGCAAAACTGCCTGCTCGTCTGACCGCTACGCTCGAACCGCGACACGATCGAACGCCACTCCTCCGCCGAACGGCGAACCGTAACCCGCTTGACTCCGTTCATAGAGCTTTCCTCCTTCGTCATGAAACAACGAAGGAAACGACAAAATCAGACTCGCGACAATAACGGCTCAAATTGCCCGCTTACTCTCTAACCGCGGCGATGGCCCCGGCGACGGTGTGCCCGCCATCGAACAGCCTGTGGTTTCCGCCGCCGATATGCGTGGCGAGGTACGTGGCGTCCAGCGCCTTGTCATAGATCGTTGCGGATCCCTCCACCGTGCTCTGGAGCAACGCATTCAGATCGGTGGACAACGCGCTGGCCAACAGCCCCTGGGTGCTCGCCAGCAGCCCGCCCGCAAGGGACCGAGTCGAGTCGATGGCCCTTCTGGATCCGGTCGTGAACCGGTCGGCGGCCGCTTGAACAGCCTGCGACGATTTCTTGGGAGCGGCTCGAATCGATCCCAGGACCGACGACGCAAGGCGCCTGTGCGGGCGCTCGTGTCGGTCGAAATCGGCGGCCTTCGGATAGCGCTTTTCCAGCTCGGCAAGTCTTTCGGAGTCATTGGTCTCGCGGGCGCGACGGATGGCGCGAAGCCCCTCGATGCGGTACTCGGGATCGCTCGCGCGCCGGTACTCGCGCCATTCCGACTTAAGCTCCGCCAGCAGGGCTTCAACCGCCGGCTTGCTGCCAATTCGAAGCGGGTAGCCGCCGCGCCGGCGGCCGAGCAGATAGTGCGTATCGGGGCCGTAGCCGCGTTCAATAAGCGCCGGCGAGAATTGGGTGTGAGTCTTTACGAGTGGACCGATATGGACCCTTCTGGGCAGTTCTCCGGAATGCTCTTGGCTGGGCGTTTCGCACCAAAGTTCTCCGGTGTGCCTACTCATGCCCAGAGGGCGACCGTCGTCCTCCGATAGAATCTTTGAAGGACTACGCACCACGCGGACTGTGTAGTCGTCCGCCGGGTCGGTCCAGACATCTTCTACGTGTGGGACATTCATCGTCTGCCTTTGTGGGCCGATTCGCGTCCGGAATTGTAAAGAGTTCGGTTGCGGCACCCCAAGCGATGCGCGGGGCATCAACGCCCGCACGGAGCGATCTGTTCGTGGACGAATCGCACGACGGGCACGATTCAATGGAGGCGGAACCTTCTTGATAGTGAGCGGTTGAAACGGGGACATGTCGGACAGCAGAGGGCTCTGTTGTTCCCATTCGCCGACAATGACGAGCGGTTTCGATTCGGGTGGACCTATCAATTGGATCGACACATGTCGCGTCTTGATTGTCCGCTGCGGGGCGTTGGGTCGGCGAGGCTCACCACCGGAAACCCGCCCAGACCGATGTCACGGCGCCTGCCGTTGACGGTGATTCTCTGAATCCAGCTCTTGGATCGGCCCGATACAGGCCCGGCTTGTCCAGCACGCGCGCCGCGCTGACGGTCAGGGTTTCCATTTTCCCCACACATTTACCAACGTTCGATTGTGGCACTTTACGGAATCGAACGGAATTATCAAGACAAGGGGAACGGAAAAACCCCTTGATTTCAAAGGGTTTTGACTGGTTTTCCGGAATTCCGCGGAACGGTGCGGATCGAATCGTGGTGCCGATGGCCGGACTCGAACCGGCACGGCTTGCGCCACTGCCCCCTCAAGACAGCGTGTCTACCAGTTCCACCACATCGGCATCGTGTTGAAGTAGTGCGATCCGCGAAAGCGTGACAGCGGAAGCCTACGGTTGGGCCGGTTCGTCGGCCGGAGGTTCATCGACGCTGGGCAACGACGGCAGTTCGGGAAGCTCCGAGGGAAGAGCGATTGACTCGGGCTCGGATAGCTCCGGCTCCGGGACGGTTCCCAGCACCGATTCTTCTTCCAGAAGGCTCGTGGGCGCCGTGGTCTGTCCCGCAAGATACGCCAAGGACAGGCTGGTCACGAAAAACATGGTGGCCAGAACGCCCGTTGCTCTGGAAAAGAAGTTTGAGCTGCCGCGGGCGCCAAACACCGTGCCCGAGGCCCCGGCACCGAAACCGGTTCCAGCTTCCGCGCCCTTGCCGCGCTGCAACAGCACCAGGACGATGATCATCAGCGCGACGAGCAGGTGTATGTAGAGCACTATGGATTGAATCGTCATTTGCCGATCTCCGCCCGCCTACGCCGCCGCTGCTTCAAAAATTTTCAGGAAGTCGGGCGCATCCAGCGATGCGCCGCCCACCAAACCACCGTCGATGTCATCCATGGCGAGCAGTTCGCGGGCATTTGAGCCCTTCACGCTGCCGCCATAGAGGATTCTCAGGCAGTCGGCGATTATACCATCCCGGCTGCGGACCAATCCGCGTATGAACGCGTGCACTTCCTGGGCCTGTTCCGGCGTTGCGGTGTGCCCCGTGCCGATCGCCCAGACGGGCTCGTAGGCGACGACGGCGTCGGCAAACGCCTGAACACCGGCAGCCGCAAGCACACTCTCCACCTGCCGCCCGACCACGTCCCGGGTCCTGCCTGCTTCCCGTTCCGCCAGTAATTCACCGACACAGAGAATGGGGGTCAGGCCCTGCGCCTGGGCAGCGCCGAACTTGGCCGCCACGGTACGGTCGTCCTCGCCGAAGCAGGCGCGCCGCTCGGAATGCCCGACGATGACGTATTCGCAGCCGAGGTCCTTGAGCATTCTTCCCGAAACTTCCCCGGTATAGGCGCCCGAATCGGCGAATTCCGCGAGATTCTGGCCGCCCAGCCGGATGGGGCTGCCGGACAGCCACCGCCCCGTGGCCTGCACGTACACCGGCGGCGGACACACCAGCATCGATGCTGCGGACGTCTCGGCGACGCCCTCGCACAACGCCGACACCAGCGCCTTGCACGAAGCCTGGGAGCCATGCATTTTCCAGTTTCCGGCGATCAAAGGCGTTCTTGTCGTCATGGTCCTGCAGTTTTGTAATTGGCGATCAAAAAACAAACCGCTGGATGGCGGCGCGCAGAGCTTACGGGCCCTCGGCAAGGGAATCAATACGGCGACGCACGGATTCTGCAAGGCTCCGGGCAATGGAGGCAACCGTGCCTTCGTCCTCGCCTTCGACCATGACGCGAATGACCGGCTCGGTACCCGAGGCGCGAAGGACAATCCGGCCGCGTTGCCCCAGGGCGGATTCGGCTTCGACGACCGCGTCGCGAATGGCCGGTTCGCCGGTTACATCGACTGTGTCGGCAGCCTCCACGTTGACGATTCGCTGTGGGTAAACCGGCATGTCCTCGACAAGTTCCCTGAGGCTGGACCCGGTACGCCGCATCACAGCCAGCACCTGCAGCGCCGTGACGAGGCCGTCGCCGGTGGTCGCCTTGTCGAGGCACAGCACGTGCCCCGAGGTCTCGCCGCCCAGTATGCCGCCGCTGGCCTTTAGCATCTCCAGGACATGGCGGTCGCCGACCCTTGCGCGGCGAAACTCAACGCCAAGGTCGGCAAGCGCGGTTTCAAGGCCCAAGTTGCTCATCACGGTGCCGACCACCGGGCCCTGGAGCGCACCCTGCTCCAACCGATCACGTGCGAGGATGTAGAGCAGGCGGTCACCATCGATCAGCTCGCCGCTCTCGTCCACCATCATCACCCGGTCGCCGTCGCCATCCAGCGCCAGGCCAGCGTGGGCGCGAACGCCGGTTACCGTGAGTTGGAGCAGATCCGGCCGCGTGGCGCCGCAACCGTCATTGATGTTGCGCCCGTTGGGCGAACAGCCGACGGGCACCACCTCCGCCCCCAGATCCTCCATCACCCGCGGTGCGACCTTGTAGGCGGCGCCGTGGGAGGCGTCCACGACCAGCTTCAGACCGTCGAAGCTCATGCCGTCGGGAATCGTTTGCTTGCAGTGCTCCTGGTAGTCCATCCGCGTATAGGCGATATGCTCGGCCTGGCCCAGCGCCCTGGACGAACGGGTCACGGCGGGGAAATCCAGTTGCTCCTCGATGGCCACCTCGATCTCGTCGGAGAGCTTGGCGCCGGCACGGTCGAAGAGCTTGATGCCGTTGTCGTAGTAGGGATTGTGAGAGGCGCTGATGACAATGCCGAAGTCGGCGCCCAGCTTCTTGGTAAGGAAGGCGATGGCCGGCGTCGGCAGCGGCCCGGTGAGCAGCACATCGACCCCGGAGGCCACGAATCCCGCCTCCATGGCCGACTCGAACATGTAGCCCGAGACCCGCGTATCCTTGCCGATGAGCACCGAACCACCGTCGGGGGCCAGCACGCGTGCCGTGGCGCTTGCCAGGCGTAGCGCGAATTCCACGGTCATGGGCGGGCGGCCGACCTCCCCGCGAATACCGTCAGTACCGAAGTATCGTTTGGACAGCATTTCCAGAGTCAAGCAATTTGAGTAAGGAAAGAAGATGTGAATTTGTCAACTGATTTGAATTGAAAGATAGAGTACATCTTGGCTATCGCCTACATTCTACCGACGAATCAGATATCGTCTCCCGAGACTACTGCCGGATGCATGGCAATAACACATTGCGAAATCAAATCGCCGACAAATATTGCGAGGTCTGATTCACCAGGCGGCAACCCGACAATTTCCGCATGTGAAGGATCGGCTTCAAACACTTCATCTGCTTCAAGCGGTTCATGAACGATTCGCAAAATCATCGATTCTTCCGAGACCGATCGGATTGTTGCGCCGACGTTCAACTCAGCGAATCGTGCGGCTGGTTTTCTCTTCAATCGGCATACCCGGCGAACCTTTGCCAATTGCTGGTCTTTTCTTGATTCCAACACGTCCAGCCAGTTTACCGATAGCCCAGTTTCGTCCGGTCGATTAGGTCGCAACCGAAAGTCCGCGCCATCCCGAGTTCCATCCGTACGAATCATGCTCGGCTTTACATAGCGGACGATGTGATCGTCCGGTGGCAAGTCATCGTCTTTCATTCGTATAGCAGGGATTGGAGTTCAAACGTTTGAATCTGACTCTTGAATCCAGCAGCCGTATCCCTCCCGACGATTCTGGAAATTGGCCGCGACGGACATCGCCGCTTGAAAATAACAAACTGCACAATATCGTCACCGAGAAACTGCAACCCCACATGTGTCTCCTGTTCATCCTGCCAGACCGCGCGCAGATTGCCGTTGTCGATCAGCACCAGCTCGCACCGGCGCAGACGAGGTCCGCCACCAAAAAAGTTCCAGAAGCCCCGTTCGGACTCTGGTCGAAGCGCGTAACCATCGTCCATTGCATAAGCGCATAATTCCTTGATTCTCGATCGGTAGACCTCGGGGTCCTCAAATCTAAGGGTCTCGGATTCATAAAGTTGAGTTGCTCCCTCAGCTATCAGATTATCGATACCGGTTGCGCTATTCCCGGTATCGTCCCCCTGCGAATAATGGATACTCAACTTGAACTTCTGTGACATATTCACGAATCTTGAAACGCTTTGGATCACGGGTTCAGAAGGATTGACGATAAAGAAACATCTTGGAGACCATGCCCCTGACCGCACTGCTATTGCATTACCGCCTAGCTTATTGAGCCAGTCATTTATCTCTTGAATAAATCCGCCCTTTTTCATTGTGTGATGGTGATAAACGACCACGATGCGACCGCTATCGGCCAACGTCTTGACTTCACTCAATGGTAGCCGTTTCCAGTGCTCTACGGTTCCATGGCGAAATTTGTCGGTTTCATACAGTCCATTATCTGGATCAAGAAAAATCACATTACAATCAACGAGCTCTCTTTGTAAATTTTCGAACCATCCTCTCCGCCACTCTTTGCGATGCTGATGGTTTGCTTGCGTATTCCTTGCTATGGATTGGGGAGGAGTCAGCCTTTTCGAGAATAATTTCGTATTACTTCCAAGAATCCCGCTATCGGATTCGATTGAGGAAACCCTTCGAGCCTTGCGGTCCACTATCGCCTTGAGTTTCCAATAGAGTTCTTTATCCAGATGCTCCCAGTCTTCCCGTCTCCGTCGGTCAAGGTATTCCAAGTGTTCCCCATCGCCGTTGGGTTCGTCGGGATACAGATACCACGCCACTCCGAGTCGTCCGCCTTCGACCTTGCGGATAAGGCGAAGGAGAGCATACTTGACGTAATCGCCTATATCTCCGGTGTACTTGTCTTCCATGGAACAAACACGTAACTCATTGATTCTCTGTTGGAGGGCGGTCGTTTGTTCTCTCGCGTCCGCGGGCCGGCGCCGCCGGGTTCACTGCTTGCATGGGAAAAATGCGTAATGACTATCGCTTGCGGCATGTGCTCCAAATTGGAACAAAGCGATATGACGCTCGATTAAACGCCGCACACCGATACCGAGCTGCCGTTCATCGCTCCTCGCTGTGGAATGCAACGCGAGTCCGAAGTTTCGCGCGTACCAGTCCGGCAATCAGTGCTGGCCCGCGGGACCGCCCAATGGTGGCGTGCCCTTCTCCTCGGCGGTCTTGGGCTTGGCCTGAATGCCCTCGCCGGGTTCGGAGTCGTCCCAGTCTTCCGGGGGACTGGGTTCACGGTTCTCCATGACGTCCTTGATCTGGTTCTCGTCGATGGTTTCGTACTTCATCAGCGCGTTGGCCATCAGGTGCAGCTTGTCCATCTCGCGCTCGAGAATGTTCTTCGCATCGACGTAGCACACATCCACGAGTTTGCGCACCTCTTCATCGATGACATGCGCGGTCACGTCGGAGACCTGCTTGTGGCGCGTGACGCTGCGTCCGAGAAAGATCTCGCCGTCATCCTCGCTGTAGGTAAGCGGGCCCAGCTTGTCGGACAAACCCCACTTGGTCACCATGTTGCGCGCAATCTCCGTGGCGCGCTCGATGTCGTTGGATGCGCCCGTGGTGACGTAGTCCGCCCCGTAGACGATCTCCTCGGCAATGCGGCCGCCGAAAAGGCTCTTCATCTGGCTCATCAGCCGCTGCCTGGAGTAGCTGTAGCGGTCCTCTTCCGGCAGGAACATGGTCAGGCCCAGCGCCCTGCCCCGCGGAATGATGGTCACCTTGTAAACCGGGTCGTGCTCCGGGACATGCAGCCCGACGATGGCGTGCCCGGCCTCGTGGTACGCCGTGAGCCGCTTGTCGTCCTCGCTCATGACCATGGAGCGGCGCTCGGCGCCCATCATGATCTTGTCCTTGGCGCTGTCGAACTCTTCCATGCCGACGGTGCGCCGGTTCGCCCTGGCGGCCAGCAACGCCGCCTCGTTGACGAGATTGGCCAGGTCGGCGCCGGAGAAACCGGGCGTGCCGCGCGCGATCACCGACGGCCGCACGCTCTTGCCGATCGGCACTTTGCGCATGTGGACTTTCAGGATCAACTCGCGGCCGCGCACGTCGGGCAGCGGCACCACCACCTGGCGGTCGAAACGCCCCGGCCGCAGCAGCGCCGGGTCGAGCACGTCCGGCCTGTTGGTGGCGGCGATGACGATCACGCCCTCGTTGCCTTCGAAGCCGTCCATTTCCACGAGAAGCTGGTTCAGGGTCTGTTCGCGTTCGTCGTGCCCGCCGCCCAGCCCGGCGCCGCGATGGCGCCCGACGGCGTCGATCTCGTCGATGAACACGATGCACGGCGCGTGCTTCTTGGCCTGCTCGAACATGTCGCGGACGCGTGACGCGCCGACACCCACGAACATCTCAACAAAGTCGGAACCGGAAATGGTGAAGAACGGCACCTTGGCCTCGCCGGCGATCGCCCGGGCCAGCAGCGTCTTGCCGGTTCCAGGGGAGCCCACCATGAGCACGCCCTTGGGAATCTTGCCGCCGAGGCGCTGGAACTTGGCGGGATCCTTGAGGAATTCGACGATTTCGACGACTTCCTCCTTCGCCTCCTCGACGCCCGCCACATCGGCGAAGGTCACGCTGACCTGGTCCTCGCCGAGGAGCCGGGCCCGGCTCTTGCCGAACGACATGGCCCCCCGGCCGCCGCCGGCGCCCTGCATCTGGCGCATGAAGTAGACCCACACCGCGATCAGGAGCAGGATCGGGAACGACGACACGAAAAGCTGCAGCAGGAACGACTGCTGTTCCGGCGGTTCCGCCTGAATGCGTACGTCGTTCTCCTGAAGCGTGGTGATCAGCAGGGTGTTGTCGGTCTCCGGGTTGTAGGTCACGAACTGGTCGCCGTTGCGATCGTATTCGATGGTTTCGCCCGTGAATGTCACCGTGGACACCGAGCCGTCCTTGACCTGGGCGATGAATTCGGAATAGGGGACCGTCTCGACGCGCTGGTTCGCCGGTCCGAAACTGCGAACCACGGACGCCAGCACAACCGCGATGACGATCCAGAGAACCGCGTTCTTCAGCAAGTCGTTCAAGCCCTTACCCCCTTCGGTATTCCTGCCGAATACCGCAGGCGCCGCATATTGCGGACACTACTACATCCCATGGTTTCTCGCCAGCAAATACATCTCGCGGCTCTCCGGTCTCGATGCCTTCGGTTTCACGGTTCGCACGCTATTGAAACGCTTCCGGGCAAGGCGGACATACGCATCGAAACCTTCGCCCTGAAAGAGTTTGACCAGGAAACTTCCCTTGCGTGCGAGCACTTCGCAAGCGAACTCCAGGGCCTCCTCGGCCAGGTCCATGGCCCTGGGCTGGTCTACAGCGGGATACCCGGTGATATTGGGGGCCATGTCCGACATTACAAGGCGGGGCCGGGAACCATCCAACGCGGCATGCACCAACTCCCTGGTTTCCGTCTCGGTGAAATCCCCGCGTATGAAACGAACGCCTTGAATCGAATCCATTGGCTGCAAATCCACCGCCAGCACCCACCCCGAGGGGCCGATTTTCTTCGCCGCATACTGGCTCCAACCGCCGGGACGGGCACCGAGGTCCACGCAGACAAGCCCCTTCCGAAATAACCGCGCCGTGGCATCGATCTGCTCGAGCTTGTAAACAGATCGACTGCGCCAACCCTCCGCGCCGGCGCGAGCCACGAACGCGTCGGTGCTCTGTCGGCGGCGCCAGTGGCCAGAGGCTTTGGGCCGACGACTCAAATCGGACTTCCCTGCCGGCGGCCCGACAATAAATTCAACTGAGGATACCCGAAGCGAATAGTTGCGCCGCCAGCAGCAGGCCGACGATGCCGACGGCACAAGTGTAGAGCCGCATACTGATTCTGGCTTCGAGCGCCTTCAGGTCGGCCCTCAGGTCGACTTCAAGCGCCGTCAGGTCGGCTCTCGTGGCGAGGGCCTCGTCGGATCGGCCAATGGGGCCAATGGCATTCACAATTGCACGCGCCTGCTCAGGCTGCAGTCCGGCAGCTTCCAACGAATGGATGGTTGCAGCCGTATCGATAGTGTATCCATTGCAGTTTTCCCAAGAGCAATTCGTAGCAAATTCGTTTGCACAATTTGGACTAGATCCTGCCGCGATGCACGCGGCGTTTCTGGCCGGTTTGGCCGGTTTTCGGCAGCCACATCATATGCGCCGCATTGGAATCGGGATTACTTCCCGGAGGGCCAGCCCCGCATATCAACCCCTATAAGTACTCTACGCCAACGATTTCGTACGTCTGCCGGCCCTTGGGCGCGGCCACGTCAATAGTATCGCCTTCCCACTTGCCGATCAGCGCGCGCGCCAGGGGCGAACCGATGGATATCAGGCCCTGCTTGATGTCGGCCTCGTCCTCGCCGACTATCCGGTACTGCTTTTCGGAGTCGTCTTCGACGTTCACCAGATGCACAGTCGCTCCGAATACCACCTTGCCGGCGGCATTGACCTTCTCCACGTCGATGACCTGCGCCAGCGAGAGCTTGGCCTCGATGTCCCTGATGCGCGCTTCGGCCAGTCCCTGCTGCTCCTTGGCGGCGTGGTATTCGGCGTTCTCGCGCAGGTCGCCGTGTTCCCGGGCAGCGCCGATCGCGGCGCTGATCTGCGGTCGCTCGGCCTTGAGCCGCTGCAATTCCTCGCGCAGCAGGCGGGCGCCGCGGGCCGTCAGGGGCACCTTGTTCACTGGACGATCTCCCGATGCAGGTCCCGCAGCCGATTCACCACGACGTTGTCCATGTAATCCAATGCCTCGCAGGTGGCCGCAGCCGCGGGAAGCGTCGTGTAATAGGTTACCTTGCGGTGCACCGCGGCGACCCGGATGGAGTGAGATTCCTTGATGGCCTGCTTGCCCTCGGTGGTATTGACGATCAGGCTGATCTCGTCGTTCTTGATCATGTCCACGACGTGCGGGCGGCCCTCCCTGACCTTGTTGACGCGCCGGCAGCGGACCCCGCCGTCCACCAGCGCCCGGGCCGTGCCGCCCGTGGCCACGATTTCGAACCCCCGGCCGGCCAGGACGTGGCCGAGTTCGACGGCCGCCGGCTTGTCCGGGTCACGGACGCTGATCAGCGCCGTCCCGCCCCGGGGCAGCGCCACGCCGGACGCGGCCTGCGCCTTCGCGTAGGCCTCCCCGAAGCTCCGCCCCGTCCCCATGACCTCGCCGGTGGACTTCATCTCGGGTCCGAGAATGGGATCCGCCTCCGGGAACTTGATGAACGGGAAGACCGATTCCTTGACCGAGTAGTACGGCGGCCTGGCGTTGAATTCGACGCCCTGCTCCCGGAACATGATGCCCGCCATGGCCTTGGCGGCGATCTTGGCGAACGGCTGACCGGTCGCCTTGGAGACGAACGGGATGGTGCGTGACGCTCTCGGATTGACTTCGAGCACGTAAATCGTGCCGTGGTGGATCGCGAACTGGGTGTTCATGATGCCGACCACGCCCAGGGCCCGGGCCATGGCGGCGACCTGTTCCTCGAGCGCCCGCTCCTGCCCGGCGCTCAACGTGAAGGGCGGCAGGCTGCAACCGGAATCGCCGGAGTGGATTCCCGCCTGTTCCACGTGCTCCATGATGCCGCCGACGATGACCTGCTCGCCGTCGCACACCGCGTCCACGTCCACCTCCACGGCCAGGTCCAGGAACCGGTCCAGCAGGACCGGGCTCTCGTTGGACACGCTGACCGCCTCTCCCATGTAGTGCCTGAGGTCGTCCTCCTCGTAGACGATCTCCATGGCCCGCCCGCCCAGCACGTAGGAAGGCCGCACCACCAGCGGATACCCCACCTCCCCGGCCATCTCGACCGCCTCTTCGGTGGTCCGCGCCGTGCGGTTCGCCGGCTGTTTCAGGCCAAGTCGCTCGATGAGTTGCTGGAAGCGTTCGCGATCCTCCGCCAGGTCGATGGAATCGGGACTCGTGCCGATGATCGGCACACCGGCGGCCTCCAGCGGCCGGGCCAGCTTGAGCGGCGTCTGGCCGCCGTACTGCACGATCACCCCCAGCGGCTGCTCCCTGTCCACGATGGCCAGCACGTCTTCCAGGGTGAGCGGCTCGAAATACAAGCGGTCGGACGTGTCGAAATCCGTGGACACGGTCTCCGGGTTGCAGTTCACCATGATCGTTTCGAAACCGGCTTCCTTGAGGGCGAAGGCGGCGTGCACGCAGCAGTAGTCGAATTCGATCCCCTGCCCGATCCGGTTCGGTCCGCCGCCCAGGATGATGATCTTCCGCGCATCGGTGGGATCGGCCTCGCATTCACTCTCGTAGGTGGAATACAAGTAGGCCGTGTGGCTCACGAATTCTGCCGCGCAGGTGTCAACCCGCTTGAAAACAGGCTTTAAATTATATTCATAACGTTTTGTTCTTACTTCTTTTTCATTCCATCCCACCACAGCGCCGATGCGGCTATCGGAGAAGCCCTTGCGCTTCAGTTGCCACATGCGCCCGGCCGTCAGACCGTCCGGGCCATCCGCCCTCAGGCCCTCCTCCTCATCCACAAGGTCGCGGATCTGGGCCAGGAACCACGGGTCGATTCCGGTGAGTTCGGCCACTTCCTCAAGATCGAACCCCAGTCGGAAAGCATCGGCGACGTACCAGATACGCTGTGCGCCGGCCATGCGCAGTTCCCTTTGCAGCGCCTCGCGCTGCTCCCGCGTGCGCGCCTCCCGCTGCTCCCGCGTGCGCGCCTCCCGCTGCTCCCGCGTGCGCGCCTCCCGCTGCTCCCGCGTGCGCGCCTCCCGCTGCTCCCGCGTGCGCGCCTCCCGCTGCTCCCGCGTGCGCGCCTCCCCGCATACCGGATTGAGCCCGTCGGTGCCCGTTTCAAGCCCGCGCAACGCCTTCTGCAGCGACTCCTGGAAAGTGCGCCCGATGGCCATGACCTCGCCCACGGACTTCATCTGCGTGGTGAGCCGGTCGTTGGCCTGGGGGAATTTCTCGAAGGTGAACCTTGGCACCTTGGTGACCACGTAGTCGATGCTCGGTTCGAAGGACGCGGGCGTTGCGCCGCCGGTGATCTCGTTGCGCAATTCGTCCAGCGTATAGCCCACCGCCAGCTTCGCCGCCACCTTGGCGATCGGAAAGCCGGTCGCCTTGGAGGCCAGCGCCGAGGAGCGCGACACGCGGGGATTCATCTCGATGACGATCAGGCGGCCGTCTTCCGGGTTGACGGCGAACTGCACGTTGGAGCCGCCGGTGTCCACGCCGATCTTGCGCAGCACCGCGATGGAGGCGTCGCGCATCGACTGGTATTCCTTGTCGGTCAGGGTCTGCGACGGCGCCACGGTGATGGAGTCGCCGGTGTGGACCCCCATGGGATCGACGTTCTCGATGGAACAGATGATGATGCAGTTGTCGTTGCGGTCCCGGACGACCTCCATCTCGAATTCCTTCCACCCCAGAACCGACTCTTCCAGCAGCACTTCGTTTGTGGGCGACTGATCCAGGCCGCGGGAGACGATTTCCTCGAACTCCTCGCGGTTGTAGGCGATCCCCCCGCCGCTTCCGCCGAGGGTGAAGGACGGCCGCACGATGGTCGGGAATCCGACCTCCGCCTGGACCTCCCAGGCCCGCTCGAGGTTCCTGGCCACGTCCGCCTTCGGCACTTCCAGCCCGATTTCCCGCATGGCGTCGCGAAAGCGTTCGCGGTCTTCCGCCATGTCGATGGCGTCGCGGGAGGCGCCGATCAGTTCCACACCGTACTTCTCCAGCACCCCGTGGCGAACGAGGTCCAGCGCGCAGTTCAGGCCCGTCTGCCCGCCCATCGTGGGCAGCAGCGCATCGGGCCGTTCCCGCTCGACGATGCGCTCCAGGGTGCGCCAGTTTATCGGCTCGATGTAGACCGCGTCGGCGCTTGAGGGATCGGTCATGATCGTGGCCGGATTGGAGTTGGCGAGGATGACCCGGTAGCCCTCCTCCTGCAGCGCCTTGCAGGCCTGGGTCCCGGAATAGTCGAATTCGCAGGCCTGGCCGATGACGATGGGTCCGGCGCCGATGATCAATACGCTCTCGATGTCTTTTCGGCGCGGCATCTATTTCGCCTCTTGCTCGCTCATGGAGCGGATGAAACGCGCGAACAGGGGATCCACGTCGCGGGGCCCCGGGCTGGCTTCCGGGTGCCCCTGGAAGGAGAACGCCGGCCGGTCGGTCCGCTCGATGCCCTGCAACGATCCGTCGAAGAGCGAGCGGTGCGTGGCCCGCAGGTTGGCGGGCAGGGTGCCCTCGTCGACCGCGAAGCCGTGATTCTGGCTGGTGATCATGACCCGCCCGCTGTCCAGGTCCACCACCGGGTGATTGGCGCCATGGTGCCCGAATTTCATCTTCACGGTCTGCGCGCCGCTGGCCAGCGCCAGAAGTTGGTGCCCGAGGCAGATACCGAACGTCGGCACGCCCGATTCCAGCAGCGTGGTGATCGCCTCGATCGCATAGTCGCAGGGCTCGGGGTCCCCGGGCCCATTGGACAGAAAGACTCCGTCGACACCCAGCGCCAGAACGTCCTGCGCGGGCATCGCGGCGGGCAACACGCTGACGCGGCAACCCGAATCGGCCAGCCGCCGCAGGATGTTGCGCTTGACCCCGTAGTCATAGGCCGCCACATGCCAGGGCCCGGCACTCCCGGCGCCATGGGACCTGGAACCGCCCACCCGCGACTCGGGCTTGCCGGCTCCCCGAGGCTCGGCACCGCCGGTTCGCAGGGACTCGGGCTTGCCGGTTCCCCAGGGCTCGGCGCCGCCGGTTTCCTGGGGCCGTTCGGGCCACAGACTGCCTTCATCCCACAGGTAAGGCACGTCGGTAGTGACATCCCTCGCCAGGTCCACCCCCTTCAGCCCAGGGAACTGCCGGGCCGCGTGGACCGCCTTCTCCGGGTCCGCGCCGGACCCGGCAAGGATGCACCCGCCCTGGGCGCCCTTGTCGCGGATGATGCGCGTGAGTTGCCGTGTGTCGATATCGGCTATCGCGACGGTTTCACCGCGGCGGAGGTAGTCCTCCAGGCTGCCCTCGGAGCGCCAGTTGCTGACCGCCATGGAGAGATCGCGAATGACGAGGCCCGCGGCGTAGATCCGCGGCGACTCGCAGTCTGTGGCGTTGGCGCCGGTGTTGCCGATGTGGGGATAGGTCAGGGTGACGATCTGGCGGAAATAGGAGGGATCGTTGAGAATTTCCTGGTAGCCGGTCATGGCGGTATTGAAAACCACCTCGCCCACCGTCTGTCCCGAAACGCCGACAGAGCGGCCCTTGAAGACCGTGCCATCCTCCAGCGCCAGTACCGCTGCCACTGTCACCGCTGACTCCCAGGCGTTCCTGCTGGCACCGCTACGCAATGTTCAGGTGAGTCCAGCACCGGTCTGCCCTACATAATCGAAGCGGGACAGCCGCAAACCGCGCGACTCATCCCGCCAAATCTTCCAATACGCCTATTTTAAGCCGAGAACGTCCTCCATCGAATAGAGTCCCGGAGGCTGATCGACGACCCAACCGGCGGCGCGCAGCGCGCCGCGTGCGAAGACGGCCCGGTCCGCGGCCCGGTGCACCAGTTCGACACGTTCCTCGGCACCGGCGAAAAGTACGCCGTGATCGCCCACGATCCGCCCGGCGCGAATCACCGAGAAACCCACGGCGCCACGCTCCCGGGCTCCGGTCTGACCGTGGCGTGCATGCACGGCCACCTCGTCGAGCGCACGGCCCCGAGCCGCAGCGACGCGCTCCCCCAGTTCCAGCGCGGTACCCGAGGGTGCATCGACTTTCCCGGCATGGTGCGCATCCAGAATCTCGATGTCGTAGTCGTCATCCAGCGCCCCCGCCGCTCGTGCGACCAGGTCCTTGAAGACGGCCATCCCGATACTCATGTTGCGCGCGTAGACGATGGGGATGCGTTCTGCGCCGGACCGCAGCGCCGCGGTCTGGCCGGGTCCCAGGCCGGTCGTTCCGATGACCATGGCCACCCCTTGCGCTGCCGCGGCGGCGACGTTGGCCCCGGTGGCCGACGGCAGCGTGAAGTCGACGGCCACCTGCGCCTTGCGCAGGCCGGCGCGGGGATCGTCCGTCAACGCGGCTCCGATCTTCGGCAGACCGCTGGCCTCGCCCGCGTCCCTTCCGAGGGCAGGGTCCGAGGACTCGGTGACGGCACCCGTGACACGCATGCCCTCCGTGTCCGCCAGGCAACGAAGAACCGCCCGGCCCATACGGCCCGAGGCGCCCACCACCGCGATATCCAGCACGGGTCAGGCGCTCAGGCGATCGAAAAACTTCCTGACCCCGTCGAGCCAGGAGCGTGCCCGCGGGCTGTGGCGCGAATCCCTCGACTGGAGCGATTCGTCGAACTGTCTCAGCAATTCTTTCTGGTCGTCGTCCAGCTTCACCGGGGTTTCCACCTGAACCTTGCAGAACAGATCGCCGATGCCTGTGCCGCGCACCGATCCCACGCCCTTGCCGCGCAACCGAAATACCCTTCCGGACTGGGTTTCGGGGGGGATCCTGAGCACCACGTGGCCGCCCAGCGTGGGCACCTCCACAGTACTTCCAAGAACCGCGTCGGCGAAACTGATCGGCACGTCACAGCTCAGGTTCCGGCCCTCCCTGGCGAAGATCGGATGGCGGTCGATGGCGATGTCCACGTACAGATCGCCCGGCGGGCCGCCATTGCGTCCGGCTTCGCCCTCCCCGGCCAGCCGAATCCGGTTACCAGTATCGACGCCGGCCGGAACCCTGACGGCCAGCGTCTTGACCTCTTGAACCCGGCCCCGCCCGGAACAGTCGTTGCACGGCGAGGCGATGATCGTACCCTGCCCCCGGCAGGCGGGACAAGTTTGCTGAATCGAGAAAAAACCCTGCTGAACACGGACCTGTCCGCTGCCGCCGCACCGGTTGCAGGAGGAGCGCCGCGTGCCCGGCTCGGATCCCGCGCCGCGGCACCGGCCGCACTCCGCCTTGGCCGGCACGTCGATGTTGACCGAGTCTCCGGCGACGGCCTGTTCCAGCGACAAGGCCAACTCGTACCGCAAATCGGCGCCGCGAAAGACCTGGGTTCGCCCGCGACGGCGCGAATTTCCGAAGATATCTCCGAAGACGTCTCCGAATATGTCGCTGAACGCCTCCGCGCCGGCGCCGAAACCGCCGCCGGCCTGACCGGCCTCCACGCCGGCGTGCCCGAATTGATCGTAGGCTGAGCGCTTGTCCTGATCGGACAGTATCTCCCAAGCTTCCTTGGCTTCCTTGAACCGGGCTTCGGCCTGCTTGTCGTCGGGATTGCGATCCGGGTGATACTTCATGGCCAGACGCCGGTAAGCCTTCTTCAACTCGGCTTCGCCGGCATCCCTGCCACAACCCAGGACCTCATAGTAGTCGCGCTTGGCCATGCCCCAACCTTATCAATTGAGGGTTATGCGCGCCGCTTGTCTTCGCCGTTGCCCTTGACCTCCTCGAACTCCGCGTCCACGACATCGTCGTGTCCGCCTCCACCGGCGTGCGGCTCCGGTTCCGCAGCCTGCGCCTGCTCAGCGTGCATCTTCTGGGCGATCGGCGCCGTGGCTTCGCTGAGGGCGCCGATCTTGGTTTCGATGATGCCCTTGTTGTCGCCGGAAACCGCCTCCCTGAGTTCGGACAACGCCGCCTCGACGCGGCCGCGCTCGTCGCCCTCCACCTTCTCGCCCAGCTCGGCGAGCATCTTCTCGGTGGCGTGCACCAGCGCATCGCCCTGGTTGCGCACCTCGACGAGTTCGCGGAACTCGCGGTCTTCCGCCGCATGGGCCTCGGCGTCCGCGACCATGCGCTCGATCTCGTCCTCGTTGAGGCCCGACGACGCCTTGATGACGATTTTCTGCTCCTTGCCCGTCGCCTTGTCCTTTGCGGAGACGTTCAGAATGCCGTTGGCATCGATGTCGAAGGTCACCTCGATCTGCGCCATCCCCCGCGGCGCGGGCGGGATGTCCGTGAGGTCGAAACGGCCCAGGGACTTGTTGTCCTGCGCGCGCTCGCGCTCACCCTGAAGCACGTGAATCGTCACCGCGGTCTGGTTGTCGTCCGCGGTCGAAAACACCTGGTTCGCCTTGGTGGGGATGGTGGTGTTCTTGTCGATCAACCGCGTCATCACGCGGCCCAGAGTCTCGATACCCAGCGACAGCGGCGTCACGTCCAGCAGCAGGACGTCCTTCACGTCGCCCGAGAGCACGCCTGCCTGGATGGCCGCGCCGATGGCGACGGCCTCGTCCGGATTGACGTCCCTGCGGGGGTCCTTGCCGAAGAAGTTGCGGACTTCCTCCTGGACTTTCGGCATCCGAATCTGCCCGCCCACCAGGATCACGTCGTCCACATCGGATACCTTCAACCCGGCATCCTTCAGCGCGGTCCGGCAGGGATCCAGCGTGAGCCTGACCAGATCCTCGACCATGGATTCGAGCTTCGCCCGGGTCAGATTGATGTTCAGGTGCTTGGGCCCCGTGGAGTCCGCCGTGATGTAGGGCAGATTCACCTCGGTCTGCTGCCGGGTCGACAGCTCGATCTTCGCCTTCTCCGAGGCTTCCTTGAGCCGCTGCATGGCCAGGGGATCCTTGCGGATGTTGATGCCGCTTTCCTTCTCGAACTCCGACGCCAGGTAGTCGATGATGCGCTTGTCGAAGTCCTCGCCGCCGAGGAAGGTGTTGCCGTTGGTCGCCAGCACCTCGAACTGATGCTCGCCGTCGATCTCGGCGATCTCGATGATCGAAATGTCGAAGGTGCCGCCGCCCAGGTCGTAAACCGCCACCTTGCGGTCGCCGCGGCGCTTGTCGAGCCCGTACGCCAGCGCCGCCGCCGTGGGCTCGTTGATGATCCGCCTGACTTCCAACCCGGCGATTCGCCCGGCATCCTTGGTCGCCTGGCGCTGGGAATCGTTGAAGTAGGCCGGCACCGTGATGACGGCTTCGGTCACCGTCTCGCCCAGGTAGTCTTCCGCCGTCTGCTTCATCTTCGTCAGCACGCGCGCGGCCACCTCCGGAGGCGCCATGCGCTTGTCGCCGGCCTGCACCCAGGCGTCGCCGTTGTCCGCCTTGACGATCGTGTACGGGACCATCTCGACGTCCTTCTGAACCACGTCGTCAGCGAAGCGCCGGCCGATCAGCCGCTTGATGGCGAACAGCGTGTTGGTGGGATTGGTGACCGCCTGGCGCTTGGCCGTCTGCCCCACCAGAACCTCGCCGTCCCTGGTGAACGCCACCACGGACGGCGTCGTGCGGTCCCCCTCGCTGTTCTCGATCACCCTCGCGCTGTCGCCGTCCATGACTGCGACACAGGAATTGGTGGTTCCCAGGTCAATACCGATCACTCGTCCCATGATTCACGATCTCCACGCACGGTCAGTTTCCCTGCCCTTCTACTTGGGGCGGCATTCACACAATTCAAGGCGTAACAGCGGGTTATTCGCCGTTTTCCGCAGGTTCCCCCGCGACGATCACCCGTGCCGCGCGCAGCAGCCGGCCGTGGACGGAATAACCTTTCTGAAACACTTCGGTCACGGTGCCGGGCTCGGCGCTGTCCGAGGGCGCGACGGCCATCGCCTCGTGCACGGCCGGGTCGAAGGGTTCGCCGTGGGGATCCAGTTCCTTGATGCCTACCTGCTCCAGCGCCGAGTTCATCAGCCGCATGGTCGCCCGTTTGCCGTCCAGCAGGGACTCCGCACTGGCCTGTTCGGCAGAGGCCAGCCCCGCCTCCAGGCTGTCGATCACCGGCAGAAGCGCCTGCGCCAGCCGCTCCAGGCCGTAACGCCGCGCGTTCTCCACGTCACGCGCCGCGCGCCGGCGCACGTTCTCCAGTTCCGCCACCGCGCGCAGGTGTTTGTCGTGGTTGGCCGCCGCCTGCTCCCGCAACGCCTCCAGCTCCGCGAGCCCCGCATCCTCGGACTCGCCGCCTCCCGCCGCCGGCTGCTCCACGTCCCGGGACTCCCCGCCGTTCGATCGCGCGTGGCGCGCGCCCTGGCGCTCCTCCTCCGGCGCCCCGGCACCGGCGTCAGCCGCCAACCTCTCCTCACCATCCTGGGCTTTCAATTCAAATCCCTCCCGTCGGGTTGCGCCATGGCCCCGAAACGCACGCCGCTGCGGCCACCGGAATGCTCGAAGCCAATGCTGAAGAGATATGGGCGCTAGTTTCCGGAGTTCAAGGCGCTGCCGAGCAGTTTCGCGGTGACATCGACGATCGGGATCACGCGCTCGTAGGCCATGCGGGTCGGCCCTATGACGCCCAGGACACCCATCGTGTGTTCTCCCGTCGCGTACGGCGCGGCCACCACGCTGCACTCGTCCAGAAGCCGGTAACCGGACTCCTTGCCGATGAATATCTGCACTCCGTGGGCGTTCAGGGTCTGGTCGAGAAGGTGCAGGATGTCGTGCTGGCGGGCGAACGCCTCGAACAGCCGCTTCAACTTCGAAATTCCGCCCATGCCATCGAGACCCATCAGGTTGGTTTCGCCGGCGACCACGAACTCGCCCCCGGACTCGGTGGCCGCAAACGCCTGCTGGGCCATCTCGATCGCATCGAGCATCACGGTGTTCATGCTTTCCCGGGTATCGCGCAGCCGCTCGATCAGCCGATTGCGCACGTCATCGAGTTCGCTCCCGCCGAACTGCTCGGTCAGGAAGTTTCCGGCCATTTTGAGCTCATCTTCGGTGAAATCGCGGTGAACGTGCAGTATCTTGTTCTGAACGTCGCGATCATTGAGAACCAGGATCGCCAGAATGCGCTTGTTCGAGAGCGGCAGGAATTCGATCTGCCTCAGCGCCGTCTGGGCGGGCCTGGGCACCGTCACCACACCCGCAAGCCTCGTCATCGCGGACAGCAGGTTGGATGCCGACAGGACCAGCGCCTGCGGATCGGACTCCCGCAGCGCTTCCTCGAACAACTGCACCTCGGTTTCCCTGGGTGGACGCAACTTGACCAACGTATCCACGAAGAAACGGTAACCCTTGATGGTGGGCACACGGCCCGCGGAGGTGTGCGGGGCGGTGATGAAGCCCATGTCCTCGAGGTCCGCCATGATGTTCCGGATGGTCGCCGGGCTGACATCGAGGCCCGACTCGCGCGACAGCGTGCGGGAACCCACGGGGTGGCCCTCCCGAATGTAGCGGTTGACCAGAACCCGCAGCAGATGCCGGGCCCTGTCGTCGGGAACTTCCGCGAGCCGCCTCGCCCGCATGTCGCAAATCCTCGCTTTTCTTGATGGACGCTATCGAAAACAAGCTAGCAATCGCATCCGTGGACTGTCAAGAATAATCGTGCGGGTTTTCGGGAGGCTGTCCTTCGAGCACCGCAATGACGACTCAAGTACAATTCCCGGCGGTCCAATCCCACACCCAATGACTACCGCATTCAAAAAAATCGGGCTCTTCTGGGGCCGCAGGAACAAGCCGGGCTCCGTCGAGCTGGCGCGTGACATCGCGTCGCAGCTCGGCGATCGCGGGCTGGACGTGTTTGTCCCCGAGAAGCGCGATTTGCCGGATGACTTCGGCGCCCGCCGGACGGTGCCGGCGCAGCGGCTGGCCGCCCACGTGGACCTGATCATCGCCATCGGCGGCGACGGCACGATGCTCGACGCGTCCCGCGGCGCGGCCCTGCACGGCGTACCGTTGCTGGGAGTCAACCGGGGACGGCTGGGCTTTCTGAACGACATCTCCCCCGACAACCTCTCGACGGCCATCGAGACCTTGCTGCGGGGCGACTACGTGGCCGAGAGCCGCCTGATGCTCGAAGCCCGGATATTCGGTGGAACGGAAGACCGGGGCCCCCTCCTCGCCCTCAACGACGTCGTCCTGAAAACCGTCGATACGGGCCACATGGAAGACTTCAGGACCGCCGTTGACGGGGACTACGTCAACACCCACGGCGGGGACGGCCTCATCGTGGCGACCGCCACCGGCTCGACGGCATACGCGCTTTCCTGCGGCGGACCCATCATTCAGCCCAACGTGGACGCCCTGGTCATCGTGCCGATCGCGCCCCATACGCTATCGGACCGGCCGCTGGTGGTGCGGTCGTCGAGCGCCATCAGGGTGACCGTAGACCTTCGCCCCGGCAGCAACGGCGCCCAGGTCACCTGCGACGGGGACATCCTCGGTACCGTGGGCACCGACGAAGCCGTGGAAATCCGCGCGGCCTCGGAAACCGTGCAACTGCTGCACCCGCGAGGGCAGAATTTCTACCAGCAACTGCGCTCCAAGCTCAACTGGGGACATACCAACCGCCCTCCCCGGCGCCGTCCCGGCAATGACCCCCTGAACGGCCCAAATGCTTGCAGATGAGTCAAATTTTGGCGATGGGCACATGCCATCGGCAATCAATGCCTCGTCGGTCCGGGGCGGGGCCTCGCTGACGCTCCATCCAACTGATAATCGCGGATCGGTGGTCGCAGGCCCGCGCCTGGCAAGGCGCCCGGCCTGCCAGCGCCCATGAGGGAGGCATACGGCCGCCAGCTCAAGGTCAGATGCTAAGCCTGATCACAGTCAGGAATTACGCGGTCATCGACGAAGTCGACGTGGAGTTCCCGCCCGGCATGAGCGTGCTCACGGGTGAGACAGGCGCGGGAAAATCCATCCTTGTGGATGCCCTCGGCCTGGCGCTCGGCGATCGCGCCGACGCCGGCGCGGTACGGAGCGGGAGTCGCGAAGCCCGGATCAGCGTGCTGTTCGAATGCCCGCGGGGCCACCCGGCCCTGGCCTGGCTCGCCGAGCGCGGGCTGGACCGGGACCGGACCTGCGTGCTGCGGCGTGTCGTCAGCGCCAGGGGGCGGTCCCGCGCGTTCGTCAACAACCAGCCGGCGACGCTTCAGGACCTGCGATCCGTGGGATCCACGCTGGTGAACATCCACGGCCAGGGCGCCCACCAGGCGCTGATGCAGGCCGCGGCGCAGCGCGGCATCGTCGATCATCACGGCAATCACATGGAGCTGGCGGCACGGGTCGCAAAGGCATTTGAGGCCTGGCGGTCCAGGCGGCAAGAGTACGAGGCGCAACGGCGGCGCGGCGCCGATCGGGCATCGGAACTCGAATTGCTGGGATTTCAGGTTCGCGAACTGGAAAACCTCGACTACCGGGACGGTGAACTCGACACGCTTCAGGAAGAGCGCAGCCGGCTTGCGAACGTGGACCGCCTGGCCAACAGCGTGCAGGGCGCCCTGAGCGGTCTTTACGAACGCGACCACGGTTCGGCACAGGAACTCATCGCCCGGGCACAGCGGGAACTTTCGGACGCGAGGAGCCTGGATCCCTCCCTGGCAGACGCCGCGGACCTGCTCTCGGAGGCCGAGATTCAGGTTCAGGAGGCCGTTCGCGGGCTGGCCGGCTACCGGGACCGGCTCGAACCCGATCCCCGGCGCCTGGATTGGTTGGAGTCGAGACTGGCGACGATACGCAGCCTCGCCCTGCGCCACGGCGTCGAGGAAACCGAACTCGGATCCGTGCTCGCAACGCTTCGCTCGCGAATTGCCGCGCATGGAAACGCCGCGGAAACCCTGGAGGAGGCGCGGCAACGGGTCCGGCAAGCCAGGGACGCCTACTTCAGGGCGGCGGAGGATATCAGCGCCGCGCGCCTGCGGAGCGCCGCGTCACTGAGCGAATCGGTGGGTGCGCAGATGGCCGTTCTGGGACTTTCCAAGGGACGGTTTCGCGCCGACATTCGCGGGAAGCCGCACGACAGGGCTGACGCCACCGGCCTCGACCGGATCGAATTCCAGGTCTCGCTCAACCCGGGACAGGAATTCGGGCCGTTATCCCGGGTGGCCTCCGGCGGCGAGCTGTCCCGCATCAGTCTGGCGCTGGAAGTGGTGGCGGCCGGCGCGACCGCCATCCCGACGCTGGTCTTCGATGAAGTGGATTCCGGGATCGGGGGTGGGGTGGCGGAAATTGTCGGCCGCCGGCTCGCGGAGATCGCCGCAAACCGGCAAGTCCTGTGCGTCACCCACCTGGCCCAGGTCGCAAGCCAGGGCCGGCATCACTACCGGGTGCTCAAGCAGTCCGGCGGGCAATCCACCCGTACGGGCGTCCGGTCCCTGAGCGGAGAGGAGCGGGTGGAGGAACTGGCGCGCATGCTGGGCGGGGTGGAGATCACGGCGCGCACCCGCGCCCATGCCGAAGAGATGATCGAGCGCGCCGGCGCCCGGGGTTAACCCCGGTGCGGGGCCCGCGAGCGGGGCGGGAGGGGGAGCACGCGCTGCCCCCGCGTCACCGTAAACGAATGCCGGGGACGCCCTGGCGTCGCGTCAGGACGTTTTCGGTCGAACGTAGAGCACCAGGCTGTGGTCTTCGATGGTGTAACCGTGGCGGTCCGCGATCTCCTCCTGGAGTTCCTCGATCCGCTCCTCGACAAATTCGATGACCTTGCCTGTCTCCAGGCACACCATGTGGTCGTGGTGGCTGCGGTCGGCGAGTTCGAACACCGAAGTGCCGATTTCGAAGTTGTGCCGGTCGACCAGCCCGGCGCCTTCAAACTGCGCCAGCACCCGGTAGACAGTGGCAAGACCGAATTCATGGCCGTTCTCGAGCAGCGCCCGGTAGATGCCCTCGGCGCTCAGGTGGCGCTCGTCGCTGGTCTCCATCACTTCGAGTATCTTGAGGCGCGGAGACGTGACCTTGAGCCCCGCGTTGCGAAGGTGTTCCCCTTGCACGTTCTACGACCCTCTCCGGTAGGGTATGATTCGCGCCTCCCCACTTGGGAAAGCAACCGTTACGGACAATTGGTCCGGCGCCGGAATGAACGACGGCGCCGATGTGCCGAGATGCTTGCCGTGGAAACGATTATAGCCCACCGCAGAATCGAATATGCCGCTTGAGCGGCCGCATCGCAGACGACCGGCGGCATTCGGCCTCGCCGTCCTGATGCTTGCCCTGACCGCCTGCGTGTATCGAATCGACATCCAGCAGGGCAACCTGCTCGACGAGGACGTCATCGATCAGATCGAGCTGGGAATGACCCGCAGCCAGGTCCAGTTCCTGCTGGGCACGCCCATGATCGCGGACAGCTTTCACCAGGACCGCTGGGACTACGCGTACTATTTTCGGCGGGGGAGGTCCCGCGATGTCGACCGGAGGTGGCTCATCGTCTTCTTCGAGAACGACGAGGTGGTGCGGATCGACCGGGATCCAACCGTATTTCCGATGCCGCGCTAGCAGTCCGTGGCAAAAGTCCCCCGTTGCACCGAGACCGGCGCGGCGCCCGGCCGGCAAGGCGCGAGGAGGGAGAATATCGGGAATATTTGACCGACGAGCAACGCAGCCGGCCGGGATGCCGCGCCGGTCGAATGCAGGGGGACTTTTGCCACGGGCTGCTAGTGCGGCCCCATGTGCCGGCCGGCGGCCACGGCACGGCGGCGCATTTCCCGGGGATCCATGAGCAGCGGCCGGCAAATTTCCACGCGATCGCCGTCCTCGATGACATGTTGGTGTTCGATCCGGTTGCCGAACAGCCCGAGCACCAGCGGCCGGGCGCCAATCTCCGCATGTGCTTCGATGAGCCCCGAACGATCAGCCGCTTCGCGGGCGGTCATTCCATCCACGTAGGTGACGGTCACGATCCACTGCTCTTCAGGCAGCGCGTAGACCACTTCAATCATCGGCGGCGAGTCCGTAGATGTCTTGCGCGCGATTCACGAAGGCCGCCACCTGCGCATGCACCATCTCTTCGAATAACGAGGCGAACAGCACTTCCATGGGCGTTGTGGATACTTCGAAGGCCAGCTTGAGTTCTACCGAGCAGCCGCCATCGGTCGCCGCGAACGTCCAGCTTCCGTTGAAGTCGCTGAACGGGCCCGCCACCAGTTCCATCCTGATTTCATCGGGCCGCGTCAGCGTGTTCCGGGTGGTAAAACTCCTGCGCAAGCCACCTATCCCGACTTCCACGGTGGCGACGACTTCAATATCGCTGAGCTTTTCCACAGAGGTGCTTCTGCACCAGTGCAGAAACACCGGGTAGGCGTCCACGTCGCTGACCAGATCGAACATCTGCTCCCGCGTGTAGGCGACCTGACGCCGCCTGCGGACACTTCTCAACCGGTCATTCCCAGCCATGCGAGTACGCCAATGGCGTTCAGAAAGATCAGGATGACGGCGATCGGGGCAACGAACCGGGAGGCGAACCGCCACAGGCGATAGGCGGCCCGGTTCGCGAGCCGCAACTCGCCTGCCGTGGAACGGCGGCTCATGATCCAGCCTGCAAACAGGGCGATGGCAAAGCCGCCCGCCGGCAGGGTGATATTGCTGGTCAGGAAGTCCGCGCTGTCGAAGTATGTCCCCCACCCGAAGTTCGCGTCGGACAGCACGTTGAACGACAGCACGCTGAGCAGTCCGAGCGCCCATATGGCGGCCCCGATTCCGATCGCGGCGGCCGGGCGCGAGATGCCGCGGCTCTCAGTGATCCACGCAACCACGGGCTCGATCAGCGAAATGGCCGACGTCCAGGCGGCGAACGTCAGCAGCAGGAAGAATGTAGTGGCGACAATCGTTCCACCGGGGATGTTGCCGAATGCAAGGGGCAGCGTGACGAAGATCAGCCCCGGTCCCTCCGCGGGATCCAGCCCGTTGGCGAACACGATGGGGAATATGACCAGTCCGGTGATCAGGGCGATGCCGGTGTCCATGCAGACCACGATGACCGACGTCGTCGTGATGGAGACGTTGTCGGGCACGTATGCGCCATAGGCCATGACCGCGCCCATGCCGATGCTCAACGTGAAGAACGCGTGGCCCAGCGCCGACAGAACGCCGGTCGGAGTGAGGTCCCCGAACCGCGGAGCGAACATGAAGACAAGGCCCTCGACGAAGTTGCCTTCGACGATGCTGTAGCCGAGCAGCAGCAGCAGCAACCCCATCAGCACCGGCATCAGGGTTCGCACGGCACGCTCGAGCCCTTCCACGACGCCCCGGACCACGACGAACACGGTCATTCCCATGAACAGGGTGTGCCAGAACACCGACGATACCCAGTTTCCGGTCAACCCACCGAAGATATCGGCTATCTGCTCCGGGCTTGCTCCCGCGAAATCGCCGGAACCGCTTTCAAAGATGTACGCGACCGCCCAGCCGGCGACGACGCTGTAGTAGGAGAGAATGATGAAGCTCCCGCCGACGCCGAGCAGACCCACGAGATACCATTTTCTGTTGCCGCTCTCCTCCTCGCCCAGGAGTCCCATGGTTGCGACGGGGTTGCGCCTGCCGCGCCTTCCAATGAGAATCTCCGACATCATGATGGGCAGGCCCACCGCGAATACGCACACCAGGTAGACCAGAACGAACGCCCCGCCGCCGTTCACGCCCGCGATGTAAGGGAACTTCCAGACGTTGCCCAGTCCGACGGCAGCGCCGGACAAGGCCAGGATAAAGGCAAGCCGGGAGGTCCAGCTTCCCTGCGGCGAGCGGCGCCGGGCCTCGGATGCAACCACTGGTAACTCCCCCTTGGGCGTGTTATTTCCCGCAGATTCTAGGATCATTGCCCAGTGATGGCAAAATCAGCTAAACCATTGCGCCCCAGTATTGCCAGAAACAAAAAGGCCGGTTTCAACTACTTTATCGAAGAGCGGTTCGAAGCCGGCCTCGCCCTGCAGGGCTGGGAAGTGAAGAGCCTCCGCGCCGGCAAGGCCCAGCTATCGGAGGCGTACGTGACCCTCAAGGACGGCGAAATCTGGCTGGTCGGCGCCCATGTCACGCCGCTGAGTTCAGCCTCGACTCACGTCGACGCGGACCCTGCGCGCACCCGCAAGCTGCTGATGCGCCGCAGGGAAATCGACCGGCTCACCGGACTCGTGGAGCGGCGCGGGTTTACCCTGGTTCCGCTCGAACTGTATTGGAAACAGGGCCGGGCGAAGCTGGCCGTCGGGCTTGCCAAGGGGAAACGCAAGCGGGACAAGCGCGCGGCGGAGAAGGATCGGGACTGGGCCCGGGACAAGGCGCGGCTTCTGAAGCACAAGTCGCCGTGATTGCGCCGCGGCAAGTGGCGAATCGGAAATTCACGCAGCCAGACGGTTCCGGCTCGTGCGCGCCCCTGCTGGCAGATACACAGCAATTCCCGCCAAGCGTCGAGAGTCCCGGCAATTCCCTCCAGGATCACGCCCCAATGACGAATTTCGCCGCTTATTCGGGCCAAGACGCATGAGTTGGCGTCGTTATCGGGAATTGCTGGCAGATACACAAGACAAACAGGTACACTACGCGACGTGGGGGCGATCGGCTTCGACGTGGGCCGTGAAACCCTGTGTGCATGCCGAGGCGCAGAACACCTCGTTAATCCATCTGCAAACCAATTAGTTGCCAACGAAGACAACTACGCACTAGCTGCCTAAAAACCAGCTTTTTGCCTTCTGCCCGGTTCGTGCTTGTGCGTCCGGACCCAGGAGTCATCATCGCAAGCTCGCCGGAGGGTACGTTCGGGACCCGAAGGTCAAAACTTCACCGAACTGGCTTTGGGCTCTCCTCGTTCGCCAGGCGGCCCAAAGTAAGAACAACGGCGGAATAAGCATGTAGAGCACCGGACGGATCGCTTGCGGACGCGGGTTCGATTCCCGCCGCCTCCACCACTTACATTATTTAACTTATTGATTTCATAGTATTTTATTCATTTTAGCCCGGAATGTTACCTCTTCTGTTACCCCGGACCTCCAAAGACAACTAGCAACGCCCCGCACCAATCGTAGTCCGAGTAGGCGGGGGCATTACTGCGCCCCGCCCCTCGCAGACCCGAGCGAGCGGGTTTCCCGCACTCGGTTCCTCACTTGACAGATTCGCTGCAAGGACCTGGCCATCGACGCACGATCCGTACTGAAGGCAAGGGGTATCGCTTGAGCAGTGTATTCATCCGGTCCCAGTTCAAACGCCGAAGGCGGTTGCGGCGAGTAAGCCATTTCCGCCAGATGCGTATGACCTGATAGCGGAACCACTCCAGTCGTTTGCCGTTCCCCCCCAGACCGTAGTATGCGCAGTGTCCCCGGATCATCAGGGCAAGGTGGTCGCGTTGCGCCTCGACCGGCAGGTGCCGGTGCCTCTTGCACCAGTCGTGCACCGATTTCAGCGCGCGGGCGAACCGTCCCTTGGCCGTGATCTGGCGAACCACGTCCTTGCCTCGTCTCGACCGACCCCAGACGTGGGTGAAGCCAAGAAAGTCGAACGTGGTGGCCGTCGCCATCCAGTGCCGCCCGTAGGGGCGCTTGCGGCGAAAGTCCACGTAGCGCGTCTTGGTCTCATGGAGCTTGAGCCCGTAGCGACCGAGACGTTTCCCCAGCACGTCAAGCACACGCTTGCCGCTGAGGCGGTGTTCGAAGGTCAGCACAAAGTCATCGGCGAACCTCACCAGCCGACACTCCCCGTGAATGCGCGGCTTCACCACCTTCTCGAACCACACATCCAGCACATGGTGCAGGAAAATGTTCGATAACTCGGGGGAAATTACACCGCCCTGAGGAGTCCCGGCGACCGGCCTGTGCACGGTGCCCTCTTCGAGCACCCCCGCGTTCAGCCACTTGTCGATCATGCGCCTGACGACGCCGTCCTTGATCCGCAGGTCGAGGAATGAGCGCAGGTGAGAGAACGGGATCGTATCGAAGTATTTCGAGACATCCGCGTCAATCACCCACCGCTGCCGGTGCTCAATGATGCCCTTGCGCAAGTCGTCAAGGGCATCGTGGGCTGAGCGTCCGCGCCGGAACCCGTACGAGCACGGCAGAAAGTCCGTCTCGTAGATCGGCTCCAGCAACATCAGCACGGCCCGCTGCGCCACCTTGTCTTCAAAGGTCGGAATGCCCAAGGGACGTTTCGTGCCGTCCGCCTTCGGGATATAGTGCCGCCGCACCGGCGGTGCGACATAGCGGCCCGACTTGATCCGGTTCAGGAGGTCTTCAAGATTGGCCTCCAAATCCTTCTCATAGTCCGCGCCCGTCACCCCGTCGATGCCTGGTGCACCGTCCTTTCGCGTCCGCCGATACGCTTCCAGCATCCATTCCCTGTCGATCAGGTGATGCAGCGACGTGAACACCCGCTCCGGGTGCTTCCTCGCCTGTTCGGCTATCCACTGCTGTTTCGTGTACGTGTTTGTGGAACTCAGAGTTTCCTCCAGCGTTTCCCATCAGTGGGTCTGTACAAATGACGCCCCGCTTCCCTCCAGCGGGTCCCGATGGACACGGTTCCCCGCCTTCACAGGTACTATCAAGGCGCTAAGACTTCCTGCTCCGCATGGCCTTCGGCTTATTGATTCGCCAGCCGACTCCGCAGCGTGCCTGCCATGTTCGTGTCCGCCCAAAGCGCTCCCGCCGCCGTGCAGGCTCGGCGACGAACCGGGGTCTACATTGTTCACGCTGGCCTCCCCGTCCCAGCGGTCTCGCCCACGGGCAAGAGCAGGATCTCCCAGGTTCCCTGACGATCCATCCCGTGACTTTGCGCCGGCCCACGACCCCGGACGACCCTTCGCGCCTCGCCAGTAGCGGCGCTTCCAGTGCTGCCCCCGGCCAGTTAACACCGAAGGCGTCATCGATTCCGATTTCGAGGCTTCCTCCACCGCTTCATCACCTGCTGTCTACGCTTCACGACGGGCGTTGCCGCGCGCCATGCAAGACTCGCTTCCGGCTGGCGGGCTGCGCCTTTGCCGGGCGGGAGTCAAACCCGCTGGATCGCTACGAGAGGTTTCAGTTTCAATTCATAGCATTCTCCTCTCCAGGGCTTTCCCTGGCGCAATAACCGTTCGGGCGCCGGCGCATGAAATGGACGTAAGCGTTCCGTCCCCGGGGGATGACAAGGTGCCAGATGGCTTTTCTCGCCGTCCAGGAACGTGCGCGGCCAGGGAAGTATAGTCGACCCGGTTCAGCGGGTCAGCGGTTCAAGGATCGTTTCCAGTCCTTGCGCAGGGGCCGCAGCCAGATGGCTTTTTTCGGCTTGTCGTATTTCTTTTTCCGGTCGTAGCGTCCACGTCCCTTGGTGGTTCCCACATGGGTCCATCCTGAGGCCTGGTAGGCGGTGCCGATGAAGCGGGGCGTTTCCACGAACGTTTCGATCAGCACGGGCGTGGTGTGGTATCGCTCGGTCCAGTCGCTGATCAGTTGGCGGCAGACCACGGACAGGACATGGGAGGCGAGGTTGGGGATTTCGATCCAGGGCAGGATGAGGAACCGGGCGTTGTCGATGACCATTGGCAGGTTCTTTTCCCGAAGCGTCGGCGTCCAGCCGATGAACCGGTCGCGAGCGGCCAGCTTTCTGGCCGCGGTGGAGAACCCCAGCAGCGCCAGCAGCCCGCCGTGGCGATCGTGCACTGTGTAACGCATCTGCGCGCCCACCAGGGTCTTGTAACCAAGATAATGGTAGCGGGCGATGAACTGGTTCCACTGCCTGCTTTGGGGTGTGCCGCCGAGCACGGTGCGCAGCCGGATCGGGCGCACCTCATCGAGCGTCCGCGGTGGCGGTTCCAGCGGCGCGTCCGTGTCCGGCCCGAAGGTCATGGGCGCCGGCGGATTGCGCCCCCACCTCGGCGGCGGCAAGGTGATCCGCCCGTCCTTGTGCATGGCCAGCATGGTCACGCGCGCCATCATGTGCTTGAGCCCGCCGTCGGGCTTGTACCAACCGATGCGCCGGCAAAACTCCTTCGACAGCGCGAAGCGGTTCAGGTCGGGCGGTCCGGCGATGAGCCTCCGCAGCAGCGCCATCTCCTCAGTGGTGAAGTCGCGCCCGTAGTAGCGGCATTCGATATCGCCGCTCACGCGTTGCCAGTCAGGGTGCGCCGGCGCTGCCGGGTCATCGACCAGGGCAACCACTCGGACAAGACCGGGGGCGCCCGCCCGCCGTTGGCCGCGCAGGCCTTGAGCCACTCGGCCAGCCACAGGCGCACGTCGATGTCGTTGACCGCCAGCGTTTCCACCACCGAGTACATCAGCGCGGTGAGCTGCGCGCCGTCTTTGCTGTCGGAGCCGAACGAGAGCCGACGCCCGATGACCGGGCCACGCAACTTGCGCTCCGCGACATTGTTGTCCATGGGCACCTGGGGGTTGTCGAGGAACACACTCAGCCCCTCGCGATGCTTCAACAGTGAACGCAGAGGCGCGGCCTGCCGCGCTGCCTCGTCCAGCCCCTCCAGTTCCCGCTCGGCGGTGGCGAACAGGGCCTTAAGTTCCGATTCCAGTTCACACTGCACGTCGACGAACCCCTCATCGCGTTCCCCGGTGTCGGCCCGGTAATGGGACAGGCGCGTCTTGTTGAGCCGGTATATGGCCGCGATGCGTCCGAGCCAGTCCCGGCACCACCGGCTCAGTTGCGGCTGTCCGGCGGCACAGTCGATAAAGTCCCGGCGTTGATGCGCCCAGCACCAAGCCAGGGTCAGCCGCCCGTCAAGCACCCGGGCCAGCTTCTTGTAGGTCGAGAACCGGTCGACCACCAGCACCTGCCCGGCTGTGGCGCCACCGAACACCACCAGCGCGGCCTCGGCACTGCGCGATGGATCGATATGGAAGTACACCGCGTCCTCGGTGACGGAGACCCACAACCAGGCACGCCCGGAACGGCCGCTCTCGCGCAGCGCCTGGATACGCCAGCCGGTCTCGTCGCCGTGACGCACGGGCGCGGCGTGCTGGTGCTCCAGGATCGCCTCTCCCAGCGGCTCGAACAACGGAACGAAGCGCGTCACGCTGTTGCCCAGCGTGCCGGCGGAGATCGCCAGCCCCTGCCGGGTCAGCCAATCGGCCACCCCGTTCAGCGGCCGGTGGCAGACATAACGCTCGAACAACACGCGCGCCCACACCGTGGTCCCGTACGGCGTACTGGGGAACAGCCGATCCGGCGCGGGCGCGATGACTTCCCTCGGCACATGGGCACAGTCGCAGCGCCGGCGCCAGCGGCGACGCACGATGCGCCGCGTATGCGCTTTCACGTCGATCTCCACGATCGTCGTGCAACGCTCGCCATTGGCCACATACCCCGTGCCGCAACCGCTGCACACGCGCGCCTCCTCGGGCGGTTCGTGGGTCTCGATCCGTTCCTCAAGCGCCGGCCTCGGGGTCCGACCATGCCCGGGCGCGCCGGGTTGCTGGCCGCGCCGGCGCTTCGAAGGCGGCTTGTCCTGCTGCTCGCTTCGGCGACCGTACATCCACCTGGACAGCACCGCGCGGCTGGCGCGAACCTCGGCCAACTCCGTCTCCAAAGCAGCTTCGCGCTTCAGCGCCTTGCGTACCGCCTTGCGCAGCCGGGCGTTGTCCCTGGACAGCGACCGGATGGCGGACTTGTGCCGGCGCGTGCGCCGCAGCGCCTTGCGCAACTCATCCGACTCGCCGGACAGCCGCTTCGACAGGCGCTGCCCGTTCGCTCGAAGCCGCCCAACCTGCCCCTGAAGGGTTTCCCGCCGAGTCGTTGACACTCGCACAGCCCGGCGCAGCCGCGCATTGTCCCGCATCAACGACCGGATCGTCGTCTTCTGGCGCCGCGAGCGCCTCAGCGCGTTGCGCAGCTGAGCCGCCTCGTCCGACGGCAACTTCGACAGCGTCGCCCCGCTGGCTCGAAGCTTCACGATGCGTTCCTTCAGCTTCTTCTTGCCGGCTTCGGACCCCTTGAGGGTCCAGCGCAGCCACTTGACCTCATCGTACAGCTGCACCAGCGTGTCGGACTGATCTCGGTTGTAGCGGAGCTGGCGACGAAGCTCAATGTTCTCCCGGTGCAGCGTGCGGATCGTCTTCTTGAACGACTCCGACTGCTCCGCCTCCCGACCCAGGCGTTTTCGCTGCTCAAGCCGTTCACGATTCAGTTGCGTCACCCGCTTGCGCAGCCCGCCGCGTTCAGTCCGTAGCGACTTGATCAACTCGCCCTGGTTCCGTGCTCGCTCGGCGAGTGCATCCCGGCTTCGCGCACCGCGACGTTGCGGCCCGCCGCTGCCGAGAGATTCGCTCAGCCGCTCGCGCAACCACCCGTTCTCCTCGCGCAGCTCCGCGACTTGCATTCGCAACGACACCGCCGTGCTGCGCTTGCCCGGGTCCACTCGCGCCGCGGCCAGCAGTTCCGTCAACCGCTGCACTTCCTCCTGCAGGGACGCCGCGTTCTTTGCCGCGCGCCGGATGGCCGTGGCCTCATCGCGCGCCTCGATCAGCTTCTTCCGATTGGCCTTGAAAACGGCCTTGAGGGAACCGAGCTCGCTACGAGCGGCGATCTCCGCCCGGCGCAATTCTTCGGCCCGCGCTTCGGCCGCCTCCGCGCGCGCCACCTCACGCTCATGGCGCAAACGCCACGCCTGGACCTCATCCGCCTGCGTGGGCTCTGGATCCGAAGGAGGCGGGTCCACTCGCCTGATCGGCGTCACTCCGCTGCCAAGATCTTCCGCCCGCACGGCCATGCAAGCAACCATAGCGGAATACGGATCGTGTTACCAGACCCCCGAGGCGGTTTTTCGCCTATGCAGGGTCGGCGCGACTCAAGTCAGCCGCAAATCTCGATCACGAAAAATTCGGTACTATGACTAGCGAGGCTTCGCCTCAGACCGACGAGGAAGGACAACGACTCGCCGCGTAAAATTTGACTCAACTGTAAACATCAATCCGGCTCAAGGAGTCTAGCGAGGCTTCGCCTCAGACCGACGAGTCGTGTGTTGGTTTGACCGGCGGTGGAGGCGGACCCCGGCCGCTGCTCCGCTCTGCGGCGCGAAGCCGCGTTCATAGTCGCTCCAGGCGTCGTTGGCCTATAGTGGCCGGTGGGGAGCCCATCGACCGGAGTCCTGACGATGACCATAGCACGAAGCGCCGCGCAGGCGCTGTCCGAGCACACGGAGTTGGAGTTGGAGTGCATCGACCGGATGTACCTGAACGTGTACGTGCCGATGTTGCAGAGCGGCGCCGGGACGGCGCATTTCTTCCGGGCGGTGCGCGGCAATCCGGTGCCGTCCTCGGCGTTGATGGCGCCGATGACGCGCGCCTTCGTGCGATCGATCGAACGGTATGCGCGGCGGCAGGGGATCGACCTGATCCGGTTCGAGCGTTTCGAGCGCAAGGACGATCGCACGCAGGGGTATCTGCGCCGGTTCCGCGGTACCGAAGGGGTGTTGTACATCGGCAAGGCGCAGGAGAAGGCGCGGGTGGTGCGCACCGAGCGGCGCCAGGATCCGGAGTTCGGCCCGTATCCGTGGTTGGTGTCCTCCACGGCGATGGTCAACCACTACTACGTCTACGCGGTGGACGAGGACTTCGGGCCGTTCTTTCTCAAGTTCTGTTCCTACTTCCCGTACAACGCCAAGCTGTGCATCAACGGGCACGAGTACCTCAAGTGCCAGTTGGCCAAGCGCGGCGTCGCCTTCAAGGCGCTGGACAACGGGGTTCTTGAGTGTGCCGAGCCCGCGCTCATGCAGCGCCTGGCCGACGGGCTCACCGCGGGGCGGATCGACGCGCTGCTGCGCAAGTGGCTTGGGCGCCTGCCGCACCCGTTCACCGCGCACGACCGCGCCGCCGGCATCCGCTACGACGTCTCCATGCTCCAGGCGGAGTTCGCCCTCACCCAGGTCTTCGACCGGCCCGTGCAGGGCCGGGTCTTCTTCGAGGAGGTCATCCGCGAGAACGTCGATCTGGGCCGCCCCGAGCACGTGCAGTTGATCTTCAATCGTCGCGTCACCAAACGCACCCCCTCGCGGTATCGAACCCGCGTCATCACCGAGGGCGTCGCGCCCTCGCTGCACATCGACTACAAGCACTCGCGCATCAAGCAATATCACAAGGAAGGGCGCGCCCTGCGCACCGAGACGGTGATCAACGACACCTACGACTTCGACGTGGGCAGACGGCTATGCAACCTCGACGATCTGAAGAAGATCGGCTTCGCCGCCAACCGACGCCTGCTCGGCGTCCAACGCATCAGCCACGACTGCGCCATCGGAGCCGGGCGGTTCGACGATCTGCACCGGCCCTGCCTCGTGGACGGACAACGGGCCTCGGCCCTGCGCTTCGGCGACCCGCGCGTGCAGGCCCTGCTCGGCGCCCTGGTCGCGTTTTGCCATCTGCCCGAAGGCTTCCGCAACCGCGACTTGCGAGACCGCGTCGCCCCGCTCATCGGCCTGTCCGTGGACGAATACCACCGCGGCCGCATGACCTACGACCTGCGCCGCCTGCGCTTGCACGGGCTCATCCAACGGATCCCGCGCAGCCACCGCTACCGCCTCACCGAGGCCGGCCTGCGCATCGCCCTGTGCTACCACCGAACCTACGCCCGCGTGCTCCGTCCGGTCTTGTCCGCCGCCTTCGACGCCACCCGCCCGAACGCCCGCGTCAATCGCGCCATCCGCTCCTTCGACAACGAAATCCAACGCCTCTGGAAAGGACAACGACTCGCCGCGTAAAATTTGACTCAACTGTAAACATCAATCCGGCTCAAGGAGTCTAGCCATCCCCCGGGGACGGAACGCTTACAAATGGACCTTGGCCTCCGCACGGCAAGCATGACGCCAATTTTCCGCTGATACTGTGCCGCGTGTGCCACTATGACGAAGCGGTTGTAGCCCTGCATCGTTGACAGGCAATCCCCGCCAGAATCAGCACAGGCTACACGTGCCCCCGGTGATTTGAGCCTCCGTATATCCCGTCCCGATTCAACTTGATCGAATATCAGAGGCCTGCGACATTATCTGTCTCAATACCTGCGTACCATTGTGTTTGTTTCACCTCCTGGCAAAACACGCCAATAAGAGTCTCGAGCGCCGCATTCAGCGCGCCCGTTTCAGCTGCCACCCGCACCACTTCATGAGTGTACCGCCACCGCTCGAAGGCATCCCTGTGAAACAACAGTATCTCTCTCATCATCGCCCGTTCCGGCGACAATTTGGCGACCAAGCGCATTGCCGGCAACGCCCCTTCGAGTCGAGACTTGGTGTCCTCATCCAGACTGTCGAACAGGTCCACCAAGTCGTGCGAGCGATCATACGGTCCCTTGCGTGATTCGCACTGCCATGCCTTGAGCGCGAGCTCCGTCGCCAAACCCAACAGCATCGGCACCACTACAGTCTTGCCCCGGTAGAGCGCACTGCCCGGCACATCCAATTCCACATCCGGTTGCAGCGTTTCGGCCACGCGCTGCAGCGACTGCGCCTGTCCCATCAGGACAATTGCGAGCCCCCGTCCTTCTCCGGCTTTCTCGCTCTCCGCCATCTTCCTGTCCTCAGATCATCGTTGACTCGAATGGCTCCCGCGACCAGACCACAGAGCAAGACTAGCCGACGGAATCCCCTGCTCAAGCCTTCGCGCCTCGCCCCATCGCAGCCCTGCCGGCACCGGCATCCGTTCAATCAACCCACGGCCCCGCTCCCGCTCACCGCTCCACCCCTCAAGTCACACGGCACAACAGAGCGCTCGCAATTCCGGAGAAACCAATATGTAGTGTCTTTGCCGCACGGGTGTGCCAGGCGTCGAGACCGCGAAGCGGTACTCATTCTGCTTCGCGAAGGAGCCCTTCTTGGTAAACCACGCCATCGGCCCGGCGTTCGGATCGAACCAGTGTGCCTGTTTATCCACGCGACCCGACACGTCCTCGTAGTTCACCGGCCCATAGTACACGTGGACCAAGCTTTCGATTGGCCTCGAACCATCCCACAGACTCATTGAGTAGCTGCTCCGCGCGTAGCCGATTTCGTCGATCGGACCGACCTTTACCTCCATGGACTTGTCGAGTCCCAGAGCGAACTCAATACCAAGCCTAGCGGCGAAGGCGTCGGCATCGAGTATTCGAGTGGCGGCAGAGTAACCATGCTTTCCCTCGAACTCACGCCGCAAACGACGGAGCTCGCTATCGAAACGGTAGTGCGAGGCGCAATACACCCACGGCTCGCTTGAGGAATTGAACAACAGACGCGCACTCACGGTCCCGCCCATAACCGAACCCGCCCAACGCGTGCCGTCCCTCGTGAGTGTACCGTCGTGCCGGTCCCGGATGCCGGGCTCAAGGTCTTCCTGCTCACGGTAGAAGCCGGGAGTCGCGAGTTGAAGCTTGTCCGTTCGACACGGTGCGTAAGCCGGATCCGAGAAGACGACGACTTTCCCCACCCTTGGCGCGGCCCTTGCCCTATAGTCGAGTCTGTGCAGGTGGATGCAGTGAAAGGCTTGAAAGTCCAGATCATACAGAGCAACAATCTCGGTCACCCGTGGCACCGGTATTGCATCGAGGTTCGTTCGACGGGCTAGGTCGTCGGCGTACGCAATGCCTCGATTGATTGCGTGAATCGCATCGGCATTACCGGGTGCCACGACAATGCGCCCAGCACCGTCAGACCGTCGCCCCCCCGTAAGTCGCCGTAGCGGCTCTGTACGGTGACGGTGTTTACGAATGTGGCGGCGAGTCAATTTTGACACTTCAGGAGCTTCCCTGCATTACTCTTGGCGCATGCGCTTGCATTTTGCCTTCTCTGCAGAGATGGGCAACTCCCAGCCTCTCCCTCTCCGCCATCATCTAAATGGCTGTCTGAAATATTTTCTTCCATATGATGAATACTTTTCGCACGGACAACCAAACACCGCACGAGACAAACGAGCACAGTCACGGATAATTACATCTTAGGTGGCCGTAGCATTTCACCGATCTCATTCACGCGTGACCAATGCGTTGCAATCCATGACTTGACATCAAGATTGGCGTCCAATGCACCCATTTGATCGCCCATTGGCGCCCATGCCAGCCAGCCTCAACTCGTCCGACGACAACATGACGCCCGCCGCCTCCTGGTCCACTCTGACGCTGATCGACGCGGCAACGGGAACCGCTGGGCGCCGTCGTCACGCCATTTAAGGATCGCAAGCTGCACGCGATCTTCCTCTGCTCCGGTCTTCGGCGTTTATCGCATTACGCTTGTCCAATCACGGCCGATCACCCCCATCTATATCGCCGCGAGCACACCATGCAGCTTGCTCAACGCCAATGTAACCTTTGTGCAGTACGCACGAACGCATCACGTCTGCACAGCAGGAAAGCGCCAATCATGAGCAACCACCAATTCCAGTTCGTTTCTCATTTCGCCGACCTTCGCTCTGATAAAGTCCATTGGCTGCAGCATTATATGGTCGTCAAAATACCCTTGTAGTTCTTCGAAAAGCTCTACGCACAGAACTTCGCGCAAGAGGTCTTCAAAGGGCACCGGAAAATCTTGGCCCCTCATGGCGCTTTTAACGTATAGGCCATCTGTACCCGTCACTGGCAAGTATTCAATGCCACGCATCACACCCTTATTGTCATAACCGATAAAGCCCGAAGATCCGGGTGCGGCCAACCGACCAGCTTCGAATAGAGACTTTACTTTCTCTTGAGCGACATGGGATATGCAATACGGATAAACTATGTGTGGCTTGCTGCTAACGCTCAAATGCGACGGATCGAATACTTCATCATACGGTATCTGGCCTTTGTCTTGAGCTTCTTCAAATCCCATTTTCAGCTCATACACACTGATGATCCATGCAAGCGCTGTAATATCGCGATACTTCCTCGATATATGTGCCCACTTGATTCTCAACAGCGGAAAACCAAATTGTTTGCATAGGTAGTTTTTCTTTTCGTCACGTATTCGTGAACTCGCGTTCCGATGCGTCGGGCCATCGAATTCCACGGCAAACTCGGGCAATTTTTCCTTCCCGTGGCTCCGCACAACGATGAAATCGAAGTGTGCCTTAAGTGCATAGGAATAATGTACATCATCGATGCCACTGCCCTCGATAGGCAAAATGTCTGCAACTCGAATCTTGGGGAAAACTCTAAGTCCCCACTCACTTGCAACAGACTCAAGTTTCTCAAAGGTGTTGGCCTCCGAACCATTGAACAACGGTTTCATGATCGTCGCCGCACTATGCCAAAAGCGGTGATACTAGGGGTTTGTAAGGCAATCACTGAAATTACCATTTTGGCGCTAGCAAGACAGATTGATGCTTCCATACGCTAGCGGTTTTCCGGAGGAATCCGGATTCAAACAGAACCACCTAGCTCTTGGGATAATCCGTTGCGGTAATAGCAAAGTTAGCGCAAAACTCCTATTCCAAAGGCGCGAAATATGCGGGTTGCTTCGCTAACCAAGGTCAACACGTCGGCGCGACCAAGAGGGCGACTATGCGCGAGTGCTTTCCTTACAGGGTGCAGTCGGCGAAGGGAAATTGCGATATCGTTACGATCCCGAAAGATTGCCTGAAATGCTTCGCGCCAATTGTCGCGTCGTGTGATCACATCAGCCAGGTCCATAAAGTCCGCGTATTGGATAGCAGAATAGACTGTTTTTCCACCTGCACGATCCTCGTTCTGGCGATCAATCCAACGCTTGCGCACAGGTTGTGAGATCCTTTGCTTTGCCCAGTGTGAACCAACCAGTTTTTCCAGGCGATCTTCGACTTCTTGACGTAGCCTCTGTTCCAATTCGTTTAGCAATTGCCAGTGCTGCGGGTTAAACGTCGCGTCATGATCGGGTGATTCGAGTGCTTGCGGCACAGGAACTGACGCGAAAGACAGCGTGAATCCAGCGCTAATGAGGACCCTATCGTACGTAGCGGGCGGAAATTCCATCAACTCAGGTTTGAGTCCGGCACGCATAGCTGCTTCATCGCGCTCGTTAGCGTTGGCGCTAAGATCTGCGGTGTTGGCGTCACCAAGCTCACGTTCAGGCAAATCTGCAACCGAATTGGTAAACGGATCTTCCGTGTGGACGATATTGCTGAGTTTCGAACGACGCGTAAATCTGATGGCGTTTCGCTGGAACGGTTTGCTGGGCAGTTGTGGTCGATCCCGTAGCGCAGTTATGGATTCTGAGCGTGCTCCTAAGGCCGAACCGATAGTTCTCCGATAAGCAATACACATATCTGCAATGCCTGCCGAGATGGCAACACCTCTTGATGCTTCGCCCGAACGGGCCAAGGCAGCGCCGACGCTGGCCACACGCTTGAGTTCTTGCGAATGCGCAAGCGCGGCCGCAGCCGCAAAACCACGGGATTCTTCGACCGTACGGGCGAGGGCAGCGCCGACGCCGGTCCGGCGCTTGAGTTCCTGCGAACGCGCAAGGGCGACCGCAGCCGCAAAACCACGGGATTCTTCGACCGTACGGGCGAGGGCAACGCCGACGCCGGTCAGGCGCTTGAGTTCCTGCGAACGCGCAAGGGCGGCCGCAGCCGCAAAACCACGGGATTCTTCGACCGTACGGGCGAGGGCAGCGCCGACGCCGGTCAGGCGCTCGAATGCCTGCGAATGCGCAAGCGTGATCGCTTGGATACCAGCTTGTTGAATGTTTGGTTGCATGCGCACATTGTACTCGCGTGGGGGCTCTAGCGGCCACGCCAAGAATTACGTCATGTACCGAATGCCTCTCTTAGTCAAACCCTCTGGAACTGCGACAATTTTCGCACCCATGGCAACCGCTACCTCTTCTGCATCCAATCCGAATATCAACGGCAATGAAGAACTTTCCATCGCTCGTTTTCGCGTTCCAAACACTTCCACACAAACCAGGATCACCTTTCCTGGCTCCATGGCTTCAGCTATACCGTCAGCTAGAAGACTAAACTTTTCTTCCACTTTCAACGTCTTGCAGCGAATTCCAACCTTGTTTAGTGCTTTGTGAAGAGATTTCATTTCTACTTCAGTCAGTTTACCGAGCGCCTCGCTTATTCTCTTAGCTCTCGGGTTCGGGTTCTTTTTTACCCACAATAGTGCATCGGAGACAATACTCTCTTCTGGCAACTCCATCAGGTCGTCTGCCACCAGTGATTGAACGGCGTCTCTTGCAAGGTAGTCGTCCCCTTCGCGTTTGATCAGAGTCTCCATCCTTTGCCTTGTTCTTGTCTTGACTGCTTCTGGAACGTCCCCTAGCACCCGCAACATTTTCTCGCCCTGCCTCGTCATATATTGAAACAGCGCGTTTGGCACGGTTGCCCTCTGGCGCGACCAAGTATCGCCTAGACCGGGCTCCACTAGCGTGCCATCCCAGTATCCGCTCTTCTCCCGTTCCACCATGCCAAACATAGCTATCTTGGGAATCTTGGCATAAGTCATAAGTATTTCTTCCTTGGATCCTCCATAACCCAAAATATCCAAGTTGAATCCCCGAGCCCAATAGTAGTTTTGCAATCCGATCATTCGCCCTGCAGAGTCAGCCGTCTGTCCACTCAGCATCAGCATATGCTGCTTGAATGCACCAATATTTTTGCGCTTGCCAAGGAGATACGTTCGCCATACTTCCTCGGCCTCTCTCAAACGATCCTCGTTAGACGCTTTACCGAAGCGAACCGCCTCGTGCTCGTTGTACCAGTGCCATGTTCGCCACGCCATTGATACGAGAAATCTGTGAACATGTTCGTCATTGAGCGTTGGGCTTCCAGGGTGCCCAGTCCATATACCCTGGTACACCGCTTCCGAGAAATGCTTCTCGCTACGCGAGAGCAGTTGTTCACACGCTTGACAAAGCCAAGTCTTTTTCGGTAAATCTTGCTCTAATTTGAGAAAATTACCGCTCTCTCCTGTGTAATACCTGGGATCCTCAACAGCGCCGGCCCCTTTCGTAGCCATCCGCACAAACCTCGGAATAATGTGACTCTTCTGAAGCACCTGTATCCTCATGCAGAGTCTACACTTGCCTGTCTTGTTCACTGATTTCGCCATTAGATTTTTGGCCTACTTTTGCTCTATGCGGTCGATACCCTAAATTGGGACGCTGCAATCGTTCGACTCTCTACCCTAGCTCCAAGGCGATGCTCTCGAACGCCTATGAGGCATACAGTACAAGCTTGACAGGTACCCCTTTCCGAACCCTTGTATTCAATCAAACCGTCGGCCAAGTCGTCACCCGTATCGAAAGATGCCGCCATACACTCTAGGTCACGTCACCGTCCTCGAAGCGAACGCCAGAATTCTGAAACTCGTTATCGACCACGACGATCAAGATCGTCTTGGCTGAACCATAGAGGCGTCCTGTCAATACATACAACACCTCCTCCAGCACAACATCGGTGATTAGGGCACATTATCGAAGTTACCGGGATACACAGGTTAACTGGCGCGTGCTCCAATCGGTGATCCTCTACCAATCACTATCGTTACATATGAGCTCGACGCACTGTGCTGCAAATTCTCCGAACGATCCAATGTAGGGAACGATCGTATTCCAGTCTCCCGACGCAGTGCTTGAAAATACGCTTGGAACCCGCCTTTCTGCGAGATCCTCTGCGCTCGGATCAATCAAGAATATGCACTTGTTGCGTCCGTCTTCGATTTCCTCCGAAAACTGCCTTAATATGAACCTAAGCAGTGCATCATCCTTGGGGAAGCTGTAACCAATCACCAAAAGCACGGTCGTTTCCCGAAGTAACCTCACGGCCTTCGGAAATACCTGCTGAAAATACGGATGCTCATAGTTCTGTTCTCTTGACGGAAGCATTAGAACGGGTGGACGCTTCTTGACCTCCGCTTCTGTACGGCAACGGTAGTCGAGCACGTATCCTCCATCGTCCTGCAGAATCTCGAAACCACCATTGATCTTCAGTACGTTCCACACCAGCCAATGATCGTGCAAGGGTTGCGGGTTTTCGCTGTGCGCAATTCGCTTGGGAGTAAATCCGCGGTAGGTGTACAGAAACACGGAATCATCCGCTCCCAACACATTGTCCACGATCGCTTCGATTACAAAGTCGTAGTTAGTGGTTATGAAATGCGTCCTGATTCCCTCCGAAACCATCTCAGATCCGTCTCCGCAATCCATGAGAAACCTAATCAGGTCCTTGATCGACCGCTGGTTATCCGTCGGCTCCGAGGATGCCGCGAATTTCCCAGATTCCACATCGAAATAGTCAAGATCCGCGAGTTCCGCATATCTCCGCACTACCGCCGATCTCAATGAGGCGTGAAGCATTCGAACATTCTGCTCATCTACGTAGCGTGACCGAATCTCCGGATACTTCTCATACATATCAAGCTGATAGACGATGCGTCTGAGTTCGTTAGGCCGAATCGCGCGAAAGGACTCTTTCCCAAAGATGCGCGCCAGGGCAAGGGAGCTATCGAATGGAGAAAGGAACTTCTGATCGAGCTTGAACAAATCGTTCCCTAATGGCGCCTGACTCCTCCAAGACTTCGCAAAACCAGCACCCACCCAGATCGTGAAGTTCGTTAGAGGTCGAGTTTCGAACTTGGGTCCCCGGTCATCGCGGAAATTTTTCATTAGATCGACGAACAGGCCGACAGCTTTTGAATTGCTTGTCAAGAGAGCATCTCATTCAACAGGTAAGGCAATACCGTATGGAAACTGAGTTCCGGTACCGCCTGCATCTTATCGGAAAAAGTTCAACCTAGCCGTTCCGTTAAGATCAATGCCATTCATCTCAATCCATCATCGGACGACAGCACCCGGTCAATTGTTCCCGAACCCAGTCCATTGAACTCATGTTCTACGCCCACCTGGGCCGGGGCGGACCCTCGCCACTCGTACGCTCGCGCCGCACTTTGCCATCTCCCACATTGAATCCCAATCTATCGTGCACGGCAACATCAATATGCCCACGCGAATGTCCATTGAGAGTGCCGCAGATCCGCAAAGTGCACGCGAACATGCTCCAACGCCATCCGCAACGTCCAAGCCAATGATCATAATGGTCCTTAATCCGCTGTAACGTACACGTTATCGAATGAGTGAAGCCTATTGATTGGTCACATGTAACGTAATGTCCTTGTTGATGATACGATTCACAAGTCATTCATATTAATTGTGCCAATCTGAGTTGTGGTTGGTAGCAGAGGAGCAAACATAACATGAAGATCGATCCGAACCGACTGAAGTGCCTTCGCGAGGCGAAGGGGCTCTCCAGGAAGAAACTGGCAGCGGCATCCAAGGTCTCTGCCAAGCAAATCCAGCGCCTCGAGGACTCGAACCTTGCCAGGGGAACCCCACGGGAATACACGGTGACCCGACTGGCCAGGACGCTCGAGGTCGCTCCCGCGGTGTTAAGCGGCGAGGAGCCGTTGCCCGGGTCTGTCTCGCCGTACGCCCCACCGAGCGTATCCGTCACCCATCGGCTTCTGTCCGAGGCGATGCTGGCTTATGACCTGGTGGAGAGACGCTACGGCGTGACGAGCACCGCCATCATGAACGCCGCCCCGCTGTTCTTCGTGCTCTTGGCCGAGGGCAGTCTGGCCTGGCGCAGGGAGGAATTGGACGTGATTCGTAAAGCGATCGATCACGTGTGTGACCTAGGAGATCGCAGCAATCGCAAGATATTCGCAACTCATGCCTTCAACGCATCGGAAGACAGCCATTACGAGGACGAGGCGATCAAGCAGCGAAACCTGTTCGACGATCCGTTTCCGGACGACTACAGATTCTCGGTCCACGCCGGCAGCACCACCAACCCCTTCATCGAGTATCTGCAGAAACTGGCCGAGGATATTAATTGTCCGGGCATGGAGGTGGACGAGGGGTTCGTTTCTTCAGACACCACTGATGACATGCCCGCCTACAGCGTGTGCAGGGACGAACTCGAGCGGATCGTTCCCCTCGACAGCAGGGCATTCACTGCACTATGTACGCGCGACGTTCGCGTTGCGGACATTCCCGCGGAGTTGATGCTCGACAGGGCGGCTCGGCAGCGCGAAGAATGGCTCGAAAAGAAGGTATCCAGAAAGTCCGCTGAATGGTTGAAGCAACGCAATTCGCTGGACAGGTTGTTTAGGGAATTGGGTATCGTCGGTTTCGAGCAATCCTCCGGTGACGACGACACGAACATGACCGACGGCAAGGTGGCGGGCCCATGAGCCTTGCATATTCCACGCACGCACGCAGGCGAATGCAGCAACGCGGGCTCTGCGAGCGCGATGTCGAGCTGATTGTCCGGTACGGCACTGACGTACGCAGAGGCCTGCGGTTGCTGCGCAGACGTGACATCAGAAAACTTGCAAAGCACACGAACAGGCCTGTGCAACACTTGGAGCGGATTCTCAACTGCGCGGTCGTCATGGACAAAGATACCGTCATCACCTGCTACCATATTCACGGTCAGGCAGGTCGCCGCGCGCTCAGGCGTGACAACCGCCGATCACGCCGCCGATCGGCCCGACGGCATTGATATCCATCAAATACGAGTATGGCCCAACAATCCGGCACGCTACCCGCGAGCGTCCCGTCGCACGCCAGCAATCTAGTTTTTGCACCAATGGTTGGTCCGAACCCGATGTGCGATCCCTGCCGCACGCGTATACCCCAGCGAATCGTGAGCCCGCACGCGAGACTGCGCTTGATGCAAATCGGATTATGCCAAGTCGAATGCGAAAGCCGGCGTCTGTGTTGCGACGCCCCGTTCGACCCGGCCACGACCGCGCCGTGCCGGTTCTGCACCGCATGGGTTCGACCGGCGACCTCGGCCTGCCGACACCGCGGTCCGCGCGATCCAAAGCGACATCTTGAGATGGGTGAAGCGCAGTTTCAGGCGCGCTGTCGCGAGCAGCAGCGACTGAAACGCCGCACGAGACGAATACGCAATGTACTGATCCTTGTCGCAATCACGCTGGCCGACTGGCCGTGGCATTAGCCACCCGCTTGGTACGCTCGAGGTGCGCCTCCCTCTCCGCCACTTGAACTTTATAACATGCTGAACTATATAGATAAATAAGGAATTCCACAAAATAAGTTGTACCTATGATTGTACTTTTTTGCAGGCGATTGTCATAGACTATACGGCGCTTCAACGGTATCTTGTGACGGCAAGAATTCAATACTCGTAGCCAATGTGCCGCGATCCATCTCACACAGAGTGCGTCTTCATATCGCCTGTACGACGGCTACTATGGGTGTTCCTTAGATGACGATTCCATCGCGCGCAGGAATCGGCTTCGCTGCGAACGGTTCGCCATCATCAGGAAAAATTGCCGCTTGAATAAATTGCAGTCTTCGCGTTCCTTCCCAAAGATCTTCCGCAAGAGCTCGGCTCTTTGGTTTGGCTGCCGATTGTTCCAGCCAAGGAATAAAACACAGGCTTCAATCTCTGGACCGATCATTCCAGGCTGCATGGCCTCACGCCCGGTGAGACCCACGCTTGTAGCGCGACAAGCAGTGTGAGACGAATTCTCATGTTGATTATCGCTGTAGACTCGGTGGGATTCGGCCAATGCGTTTAACAGCATGTACGCGACTGGCAAAATCCTGCCGATACGGTGACCGGGGGTCAGGCGCGTTGCATGGTGCCGCGGTACGTGCCGGGCGAATAGCCCTCAGGCAACTGATCCGTGATTGAGCCAGGTTCGGGGGGTTCGGCTTGTGGCAGAGAAATAGCCTGCGACGCGGCATCGTCGAGGGGCGCCGGAACGGTGGGCGGCGACTCGATATCGGCCGTGCTCTCCTTGAGGGTGCGCTGCAGCGTGCGCTCGACGGCAGCCTGTCCCGGGTCTGCCGTCGCAATCGGCCCGGCGGATTCGCCGGTCAGACCCGAGAAACGCCAGACGACTCCCGCCAGAACAAAGGGCCCCGCAACGGCCAGCAGCACGATCGGTTTATTCATCGTTCATGCTCCGAGCTTCACGCTCTTGTCCGGCGCGCCGCATTTCCGGCTGGCGCGAAAGGTCTTAGCGAAAATTCGGCGAAGCTCACCTCGTCGGAAATACCGGCCAGCACGTTCCGCTCCCTTATCGTTGCGACGAACAGGGGCTCGCGCCTGTTCAACACGCCGTGTCTGTCCGTCCGGCTCCGAAACGCCAACGGAACTCGCGAAGCCTTCCTGAATCGACTAATGTTCGCACGCCCATACACAGCGTTGTATGTTTGTGCTCTCGTTCAGCACACATTGCTTCTGGCACGTTTGGACGGGGCCTTCCGCGGTTTTCGACGCCGAAAAGTACCTGGCGCCGCGCGTCGGTATGTCCTGTTCGACCTGCATGCATACGACGTTCAATTGCACGAATTCCCCATCGGCCGCCGTGGATACGACCGTGCTCGGTCGAACTGTCCCGGCCGCATCGAACCCGGAAATCATGTATGGCGAGATATCGGCCTGTGTCTTGAAACCCGTCGCGACACCCGCATCACTCGCGAGTGGCCGAGACGCGTTGTCTCCGACGACGTGAACACTGTGCGCTAACAGCCCTGGCGTCAGGGACTTGTAGGCACGATCATTCAGACCCATTGCCAGCGGCACCGAGGCTTTAGTCGTCATCCCATCGGATGGTTCAAGCCGTGGAGCCGGGGCCGAGGCCGCTATCGATGTCGCCTGCCCGGCGGACACGATCATCATCCGCTGGTTGCCGCCGTCCTTGGGTTCCAGCCAGTCTCCCGGCTGATAGTCTCCGCCTGTCCCGCTCACCAGCATCACCTGCACGTCGTTCGGGCCGATGCGCGGTGTGCTGATCGCTGCCGCCACTTCCACACCGGAAACGTCTTCGCCAGATGCTTGCGGCGGATCATCGGGCAAAAAAGATTCGGTCGGAAATTCGCTGAAATCGACCCTATCTCCGGCAAGATCAACTGGGAGGTAACCCACCAGCGGTATTTCACCTTCCTTATCTCCTGTCACGCCACATTCATAAACTGTGATATTACCAGTTGAGGTGCATTCGTAGGTTATTCTGAGGCCGGACATCTGGTTCAGGAAAAAATTCCACACAGTCTGGAGTAAAATACCACTAGGCTCATTATCCTCATCCTCAATAAGCCAATCGTATAGTTTGCCAATAAGGTATCCCGCTAATGGAATGCCGCTGAGGCCGCCGCTAATTGCACCGTTAAGCAATTGTTTCAACGCTGACGTGGTTTGCTCTCTATGAAATTCTCGGATTACACTTCGCAAAATTTCCGAACTGTTGGCCTGCCGCCCTTCATTGAACTTTAGGTCAATGATTACCCGGTTATCCATCAGCCTCCTAAAGCCAACGGTAACTTCGGTGTCAACTACATCCGCAATTTGCCCAGCGAGCAAGTCACCTAATGTCTCACCAAAGAAAGATCTCAAATAGCGACTTACCAACAATCTAATGACTGCATAGTCATTGACGACTGAGGTGTCTCCCACATCATCCGAGTCATTGACCTCGCCCAAGAGTGAGGCGAGTTCTCCGATAGTTTTTGGTGTAAGCCGATGGATTGCATATTCTAACCCATGCCAAATCGGCGGGATGGGCAGTAGTATAGGCGTGGTAGGTATGATATCCGCATAGCTTACCCCCAACCAGTCGGTGGCGTTGCCATTCGCATCCGAGATTGTCGCGCCCACATTGCCCGAAGGCTCGAAGTCAAGGGTAAACACCCAGGTGCTGCCGGTGTTCTCCGCAAAACTAAGGACTCCTTGGGATGGTCCGGTACTTTCGTACGTGTAGTGGCCGTAACGTTCACTCGTGCTTCCGTTGGGCTCAATGACGAATCTTCTGGCGATACCAATTTCCGGTGGATTGCCATGATTGCAATTCCCAAAACACAGTCCCGGGATGAAATCATCCCTCCCATACACTAGCGCGTCGAACTCATCCTGATTGCGTGGTGCTCGTTGAGGTTCGGTTTCGATTTCTGGGTCGAAATCGTCTTCTGTCCTTGGCACCGACCACGGCATTCTGAAACTCCGGTCGAACGGCACGTTCGTATTCACACCCATATCGAAACACTCGTCGATGAACGACCCCGCGGTCAGGGAGGAGTACGCGAGCGTCACATCGCAAGAGCCGCGCGACTGGTCATCGAACTCAAGCGTGATCCGCCCGGCGTTCGGCGACGTGCGTTCGTAGTTGCAGCCCGCATCCAGTTTGACTCCGTCTGCCGTATGCCGGCACCGTCCCGGGGTAACCAACCGGAAGTTGCGGTCGTCCGTCCCGATCGGGTGAGGACCGAACCGCTCGACGTGCTCGATGTCGTCCTTGGGCGCCAGGTCGCCTGTCGGAATGCCCGACACCGGCACCGACCACCCGCAGTCGCCTTCCGAATTCACGGCGCGGACACGGATCTGGTACGCGATTCCGTTGTCCAGGCTCGCGTACGTCGCCCCCGTGATTGCTTGCCCGAGGAACGTGCGCCGATCCGTCCAGGGTCCGGTGCCGCCGCGCCTGATCTCGGTCTGGTAACCCAACACGCGCGCGCGTCCCGCTGCGTCCGGCAACGCGTTCCAGCGTGCCGTGAGACGCCCATCGGCGCTATTGGACCTCAGCCCGAAGTTGTCCGCCGCGTTGCAGTTCGGACCCAGGTCGAGCAGATCGATGGTCACGTCGATGAATTCGCGGCTGCCGCCGTCGTCCGCCACCGTGACCTCGACCTCGTAGCGGTTCTTCGTTTCGAAGTCGTACCAAACGTCCTCCGAGGTGCGGATCTGCCCGGTCTCGGGCACGATCTCGAAGCTCCCGGCGTCGACGCCGCCGATGCTGTATGCCAATGCATCGCCGCCCGCCGCCAAGACCGGCGTACCGACGTTGATACCGCCGGGCACGTTTTCAGGGATCGAACGTCTCACGGGACCGCTCTCGGTGAATCCGAGTCCCTGGGCAGCCCCGGTGGTCCCCCCTTCACCAATCAGCGACCAGGGGCCCGGCGAGCCTGAATCACAGGAAGAAGAGTTCCTTGAGCGGTAACGCGCCTCGTAAACCGTTCCAGGTTGCAGACCGGTGACCGCAAAACTGACGACGCCCCTCCCCGAATTGGCCGAATCGTTCGTGAAAGTGTCGCACCCGCTGTCCCATGCCCCCTGGGGCGTCTTCCTACGGACCTGAAAATCGAACGCCTTGGTCTCTCCCGCGTCAAAGGACTCACCAAAGCCAAACCTCATTGACGTGTCGGTGCCGCTGTCGCGCACCACTTGTGGGGCGGGAGGAACATCGCTTGCAGTAATCGTCCATGAACCCCGCCCCTGGATTTCCGAGGCACACGTATAACTCAATGTGCCCGTGGTTTCCGTATCAAACGAGAGCAGGAATGTGCAACTGCCTCCGTACTGCGTACTGTCGTCGTACGTATGGGTCAATGTGCCCGTGTTGGAACCCGTGCTCGAGTAACTGTAACTGCCCGCACGACTGCCGGATTCGAGGAAGCGCCCGGCCGACGGGAAATCGATGTAGTAGCCTGTCCCGTGGAAGCGGTTCCCAACCACGCGGTTGTTGAAGTCTTGCGTATCCGCCGGCGCAAGCGATTCCGGATCATCCTCCGGCCCGCCGATAACAGTACCCTGAGTGACGGTTCCGTTCTCGATCATGCACCCGCCGGTCGACGTGCACGTGTATCTCGTTCCGTCGCTCAGCTCGATGTATCCGCCGTTACGCAGGGTGATCGTCGTTCCGGCTCCACTGCCCGAAACGCTTCCTCCCGATGTCACTGCCGGAAAGAAATTTCCGGACGTGGGAACGCCCGGCAGTGCGTCGTTCACCCCATAGGTGGTCTCGACGGCCTCACCGGTGCCGCCGTCGCCGCCACCTCCCGTTTCGCCGCTGGATACGGCCACGCGCACGCCTGTCGAGCAGTTGTTGCCCGTGTCGGATTCGCCCGTGACCGAATCCACGCAGGCGCCGTAGTAGTAGGTGCCCGCACTCGAGGGAGCGGTCAGGGAAATGGACTGTGCGCTCGTGCCCGACGCCGACAGGCCGGTCACGCTGTCCGTGCCGACCTGTGTGCCGCTCCGGGAGATCGTCGCGTTCGTGGAGCGATAGTAACGTAGCGTCGTTGAACCCGACTCGCGGTCGCCACGGTTGCGAACCGTCGCGCTGAGCGTGAAGGACGCACCGGCGCTCGGGCTGCTGTTGCTGACCGAGGCGGACTCAACCGTCAGATCGGGTGCGCCTGTCCCGCCGCCGCTTTCCTCGCCCGCTTCATTCGCTGGATTGGCGCGGTCGATATCCGAGCACCCCCCGCTGTTGCAGGCCACGACCCAGTAGTAGTTGCGGTCGTCGTCCGGGCTGCGGTGGGTGTAGCTGGTTCCGGTCACTTGGTCGGCCAGCTCCTCGCACGAGATCAATCTGCCGAAACTGATTCGACATCCCGAACCGAAGAAATCGTCGTAGTAAATCTTGTAGTAATCCGCGCCCTGTACGGCATCCCAACTGACCACTATCGTCGTGCCGTCCCGAGCATAACGGACGTTGGTGGGCGAGCTCGGCCTGGTATCGACGAAGTCAGCCGGATTGGCGCGGTCGATTTCTGAGCACCCCCCGCTGTTGCAGGCCACGACCCAGTAGTAGTTGCGGTCGTCGTCCGGGCTTCGGTGGGCGTAGCTGGTTCCGGTCACTTGGTCGGCCAGCTCCTCGCACGAGATCAATCTGCCGAAACTGATTCGACATCCCGAACCGAAGAAATCGTCGTAGTAAATCTTGTAGTAGTCCGCGCCCTGTACGGCATCCCAACTGACCACCGTCGTCGAGACGTCCCGAACATACCGGACGTTGGTGGGGGACGCTGGAACGTCCGTGTCGTCCGTCCCGCCGCCGGCCGCGCTTTCCACTGTGATGGCGAAGGTGAGCGAATCGGTGTCGCCATCGGTGTCCCGGACCCGGTAGATCATGTCGTACGTGCCGGCCGTGGTGGGCGTGCCGGTCAGGTGACGCACGCTGGCGGTGGCGTTGAAGCTCAGCCCCGGAACGGTCGGCGTGAGGCTGTACGTCAGCGGACCGTCGCCCCCGCTCGCATCGGGCAGCGTCAACGCGGCGATCTCCGTGCCGACCGTGTACGTCTGGTTACCCGGCCCGGCATCCATAGCGAAGCTCGGCGAGGTGCCGGTTCCGGTTCCCCCTGTACCGGTGCCGCCGTTCATCGGCGCCTCGGTGCTGCCGGCGATCCGATCGATCCGCCACACGCCGTCGCCCTGATGAGAGGCTTCGAAGTCATAGACCCGACCGTTGATCGTCGAGTTGTTGATCCGGATCCGGATACCGGCCAGGAAGGTCAGGAATTGGCCCCGACCGCGTACGCTGACGCTGAACTGGTCCGTCGTCCCGGGATACGTACAGCTCTGGCCCGAGCTCAACGTCATGCCCACCTGGCACACGCCCAGGGAACCTCCCGTGGCCGTACCGGCGCTCACCGTGATGGTGAAACCGAGCGTGTCGGTGTCGCCGTCCTCGTCCGTCACCGTGTACGTCATGACATGGGTGCCCGCCGTGGACGGGGTGCCGCTGAGCTGACGCGTGGTGGCGTTGAAGGTGAGACCCGGCACGCTGGGCGAGAGGCTGTAGGTCAGGTCGCCGTCGCCACCGGTGGCCATCGGCAGCGTCAGCGTGTCGATGGCCGTTCCGACCGTGTAGCTCTGGTCACCCGGATTGCTTGCGGTGCGGAAACTGGGGAATCGATCCACTTCGCCTGCATCCGCCGCACGCCCGGTGACGGCGCCCGCGGTGACGGTCCCATTCACAATCGAGCATCCGTCCACCGATGCGCAGGTGTAGCGCGTGCCGTCGTTCAACTCGATGTAGCCCCCGTTGTTCAACGCGACGGTCGTGCCGCTGGCCGTGGCTGAGACGCTTCCGCCGGACGTCACCGCCGGAATAAAGAATCCGGACGTGGGCACCCCGGGCAGCGTGTCGTCCACCCCGTAGGTTGTGTCGGCGCCATCGCCCGGCTCGCCGGTACCCCTGTCCGGTGCCATGTCCTCGGAACCTCTGGCCCACCAATTGCCGCCACCAACAAGCGGGCCGTCAGCGCACTCGACAGAAAACCAGCCCCCGGTCCCCGTGACGAAGTGCATATTGAACCGGCACCTGTCACCGTCCTCGTATACGACCGCCAGGTAGCCGGCGTCGGGCCCGATCGATTCATACTCGTGGCTGACGGTGGAGCTCAAGTGTCCCGTCTCGCTCAAGCCAAACGTAAATCCGCTGCCGTCGCTTTCCGTTGCGAATCCAAAGTTATTTCCGGCGAAGCGCTCGTTAAACGCGGCCAGATTGGCCGGGGCCGTTCCCGCCACAGCGGTCGTGGAAAGGTTGTTCCAGTACCCGGCTGCGGAGGCAACGATGTTCACCACCTCAAGCGGCCGATCCGACGACACCGTCAGCCGCCACTTGCCGGTACCGGCGCCGAGCCGGCCCGTCAGGTCCGTATCCCCGGCCTCAAGCTGCTGCGCCGTCAGTGTCTTCGCACCGCCGGCCGCCAGCGTCAGCGTCACGTCGCCTCCGCTGGCCGCCGCACCGCTGTCGTCGCGCCCGCCGATCATGACTGCGGCCGCCGCATCGCCCGGGTTGATCAGCCTCAATCGGCTCAACTGGGTCATTTCAGTGGAAGGATTGAAGACCGGTACGTTGTAGGTGTAGCCGCCCGAACTCTCCGACGCTTCAGCACGTACCGTGTCGTGCATCGCGCTCAACGTCCCGTCAGGAGCGCGCACGTAGGCGGAGGGCTCGATCGGGATATCCGCGTCGAGCACTAGGCGAAAATGCCCGTCACCGATCCCCAGGTCGTTGGACAAGCCCTTCGCCGCATTGCCCTCGCTTAAGTCGGAGGGATCGAACTCGACTACCCCCCAGGCGTTCAGCGAAAAGGTTGCACTGGAAGAACGAAACCCAGTGTCGTCAATGGCCGTGATCTCCACGGTCCCGGACTCGCCCGTGGGGTTGACAACCCGCAGGCTGCCCTGCGCGGCATTGGACGTGAACGCCGACACGAACAACGGCACCGTGTAGTGTTCGGCCACAGTTGCTGCACTGCACAACCACAGGGCGAGTGCGCCCAAGCGCCAACGTTGTCTACCCCGTTCATCCATGATCGTGCGGCTCACGCGGTGTCGTGCCGCAACCGTTGCGCATCGGTATTAGTGTCCGGCGCGCCCCAAACGGCGCAACCCCGGCCATCGCCGTACACGCACGCGGCCCGGTACGCGGCGTCCCCTGGCGGCCGCTCATCCATTTCTTCACCGACCAATTCGATCCGCTCCGGTGTTGCCAATGTAGACAGCGTACCAAACGCTTGCGTCCGACAAAATTGAAAATCCCTCGCGCTTTTCCGCCCTTCGGGGGCTTCATCCAATACTTACGGTTCTTGTCGCAAAGGTGCGTATCAAGATAGCGGAGCAATTCCTCAGTGTCTGTCCAACCGTAAGCGGGGCGCCCAGGGCTATTTCACGCTAGCCGGAAGTCGGTGATTTGAGGGGTTGGTCTCGGGGGTCTGGCTTTTCGGCGTTGTTTGGTGTACAACGCGCTGCATGTCGGCGGAATTCGACAAGGCGGCGGTGGTGGTCGGGGAGGTTGAGGTGCGTCCGGTCCGCGCGGAGGAGCGGCGGCGCTGGGATGCGCTGATGGAGGAGCACCACTACTTGGGTTTTCGGCAGTTCGCGGGGCGTGGTCTGCGCCATGTTGCGGAGTGGCGCGGGCACTGGCTGGCGCTTTTGGGCTGGCAGTCGGGGGCGTTCAAGTGCGCGCCGCGGGACCGCTGGCTGGGCTGGCACCGGTCGGTGCAGTTCCGGCGCCTGCACCTGATCGGGAACAACACGCGGTTTTTGGTGCTGCCGGCGGCGTCGGGGGTGCCCAACCTGGCGTCGCGGGCGCTGTCGCGGAGCGTGCGGCGGCTGAGCGGTGACTGGGCGGCGCTGCACGGGCATCCGCTGGAGTTGGCCGAGACGTTCGTGGACCCGGCGCGGTTTCGGGGCACGTGCTACGACGCGTCGAACTGGACGCGGGTGGGCCGCACGAAGGGCTTCGCGCGCCACAACGGCTCGTACACGGACCCGCACCGGGCGCCGAAGGAGATGTACGTGCGGGTGTTGCGTCGGGATGCGCGGCGGCGGCTCGCGGACCCGGCGGACCGCCCGGAGTGGTCGTGTCGGGCGGTGCCGGTGCGCTACACGCGCGCGGAGTTGCGTTCGCTGCGCGACCTGTTCGCGGAGGTGCCGGACGCGCGCCGCGGGCAGGGCCGCAAGCACCGCCTCGCGACGGTGCTGGCGATCTGCGCGCTGGCGCGGCTCGCCGGGCAGCACGGCCCGGCGGCGACTGAGCGCTTCGCGAGGAACCTGGAGCAGAAGGAACTGCGCGCGCTGCACGCTTGGCGCGACCCGGCGGCGGGGCGCTGGGTCGCGCCGTCGGACTCGACCGTCTGCCGGGTGCTGATGAACACCGACCCGGACGCGTTGCAGGAGGTGCTGTCGCGGTGGGCGGCGCCGCGCCTCGCGGCGGCGGACGACCCTCAGGTGCTGGCCGCCGACGGCAAGCGCATCCGCGGCGCCAACCGGCACACCGACGACGCGACGTACTTCGAGACGGTGACGCTGGTTACCCACGCCGGGCGCCCCGTCGCGAGCCGCTGCTGCCGCGACGACGGCGGCGAGATCGCGGCCCTGTGTGCGCTGCTCGAGGATGTCGACCTGCGCGGCTGCGTACTCACCCTGGACGCCCTGCACGCCACCCGCGACACCGCACGGACCATCGTCGAGACGCACGGCGCGGACTACGTGCTGTCGGTCAAGGCGAACTGCCCCGACACCTTCGCCCAACTCACGGCGATCGACTGGGACGGCAACGACGTGCGCCACCACGCCGACGAACCCGCGAAGGCGCACGGGCGCATCGAGGCGCGCCGCATCGCCGCGCGCGACCTGCCGCCGAAGACGCTCGGACCCTTCCCCGGCGCCCGCCAGGCGTTCCGCGTCGTGCGCGAGCGCACCGACGCCAAGACCGGTGCAACCTCGGCCGAGACCGCCTACGGCATCACCACGGTGCCCGCCGAACGCGCCGCTCCGGCGCGGCTGCTGGCCTGGAACCGCGGCCATTGGCAGGTCGAGAACGCCAACCACTACCGCCGCGACGCCACCATGGGCGAGGACGCCAGCCGCGTCCGCAAGGGCCACGCACCCGCCAACAACGCCATCTTGAACAACATCGCGCTCGCCGTCGTGTTCCACCGCGGCTTCCGCTACCTGCCCGAGGCGAACCTCCACTTCATGATGCGCCGCGCAGACGCGCTCGACGCCATCCTGTCCCCGCACTGAGACACCCGGCCCCGCCGCCGCAAACCGCGCCCCCCCGCAAACGTCGCCGGCGACCCCTCTCCGCGCCGCGTTCCCGGACCCGCTTCCCCACCCACCCGGTGACGAATACGCCGCGCTCCATACACCAGCCCGGAACCCTCCGCACGCCTTGGCCCCCAAGCGGCCCGCGGAACGTCGCTTAGCCCGGCGTCGATCCGTAGCGTGAAATCACCCTGGTCGGCCAGTGTGCCCTTGAATCCGACTTCGTAGTTGGTCACGGTCTCGGGCAGAATCGTGACAAGCGGCGCGAGCTCCGGCGTGAAATTAAGATTGATCTCGTCGTTGAACGCTCCGCTGAGGAAGCCTTGTGAGATTGTCCCATAGATAATGCCACTCTCAAGCCGGTCTCCGGGCGCCAGTGTGCGCGTCAGGGAAACCATCGGCGTCGTCTTCGTAAACGTGTCCTCAAGGTCGTTTGTGAAGCCGCCGAGAAACACCGAGTTGAAAGTCAACACAGAATCCGGAAGGCACGCCTCAGTGGGTCCCGAAGCGCCCGGGTTGCTCGTGGGGAGTCCCATCGCGATCAGGTCAGCTTCCGTGGGGGCGTTGGGCAAAGTCAGGTTGTCGTCGAGAAAATAGATCGGGTTGGTCACGCAGGTCCCCGGTACAGTATTGTGCTCGATAAAATCGAAGGCCCGATCCTCTGTCGTGTAGCGTGCGCCGAAATCCAGTGTCCAGTCATCGTTGAGGGCGAACGACAGTTGCCCGAAGACTCCGAGTGACTCGTTCTCCACCCACCCACTCTTGGCGTTAACGACAAGAGGCGAGCCGGTTGTCTGATCGCTGATCCGGTCGAAAACCGACGAAGAGGGGAAGCAGGGAATGGCGACGATGTCGTTCCCGACTGGCTCAAACCCGCCCATGCCATCGGGTACCAAGGTAAAGTCATTTCTGAGCGCATCAAAGTTCGCCTTGAGAGCGTTGTAGCACTCTAGTTGGCCATTATCGTTATGGTTCTTGTACCAATGCGTGCCTGCTACGAAGCTCAAGCGATCGCTGACATCCGCCGTGAAGAGCAGCTCCAAAGTGTTCGAATCAACCACGTTGCCGCCACCCCCAAGCGTGGGAGAGGTACCGAAAGCGTCAATGCGCAGCGGCGAGTAATCGGCGTCTTTCCAGGAAAAACTTGTTTGCTCCATAAGGCTGGCGGTCAGCTGCACGTTCAGGTTGTCGAGGCCGCCTATCGCGCCGTTCGAGTCCCAATTCGCCACTGCGGAATAGAACTCGACTTCCCGATCTACGACCCCTTCATGTCCCGCCGAGGTCACGTACGGGCCGGCCTGATTGTCCAGATGGCAGTTGTACCAGAAGTCGGCCGTCGCGCCAGGATAGATCCGATCGATGTTGCTGACACCGCCGAAGCCACCCCAGTTACCGACACCGTCGGGGTGGGCCTGTGCGAACTGGGTGACGTCGAGAACCGTGGTGGAAGCCGCCACGGCAGCGAGCCCCCTCGCCGTGGGATACGGCGTGCATTGCCCGCCGGTTTGGTCGCTCTCGTCGGAACTGGTGCGGACCGCCAGGTCGATCGTCCAATTTTCGTTGGGCGTTAAACGAAGGGCGCCCGAAAACGTCTGAAGATCGATTTTGCCGTAGTCTCGGTTAAGCGATCGGTTAAACCAATGGCCATCGTAATTTTCCTGACCAAGGGAAAAACGCCCCCAGATGGTGTCGCTGAACGGCACGTTGATCGTGCCTTGGAATTCCTCCTGACCGAAGTCGCCAGCTCGCAACACGATGTCGGCGCCGAACTCCGGTTGGGGTTTGGTGGTGATGTACTGGATCAGGCCACCGGTAGTGTTCTTGCCGAACAGGGTGCCCTGGGGTCCACGCAGGACCTCGATCCGCTCCATGTCCAACGTACTGAAGACATTAATAGGTACAGCGATGTAGTGGCCGTCCAGATAAGCAGCGGATCCGGACGACCTCGTGCCACCGGCGCTGACGCCCCCTCCTATGCCGCGAATGAAAAGTGCGGCCGAGCCGCGGCCATCCGTCTCGCGAAACGTGACATTCGGCACGAAGTCGTGGATGTCCTTGACGTCGTAAATACCCATGGTCGCCATCGTATCGGAGGTGATCGCCGCGATGGACAGCGGCAATTCCTGGAAATTCTCCTCGCGCCTCCGAGCCGTCACCACGATCTCTTCCAACGCCCCTGTGGCAGCTGCCGACTGCGGCTGCTGAGCAGGCGCGTCGTTCGCGACCCCCCCTGCGAATAGCGCCGCCAAGAATCCTGCAATTGCGTTTCGTCGTGTTTTCATCGCTACGTTCCCCTTTGATAACCGGGATCCCCAGTTATGGACTATTAGTTCGTTATGGATAGACCAATCCTATGGATAGACCAATCCTGATCACCTGATAGACGAATCAGGAGGTCATTTCCGCTATGGCAACTCGATCGAGTTAGGTGGTTGCGGAACGACTGGCACGTCTCCCATCGACTGGAGAGTCGGTCATTCCAAGGGCTTGGGCTAGTTCAGCGTATTTTTCAGAAGCAACACGGCAGGTCCCGTTTGCACCAGCTGCTCATAGAGATCCGGATACGCGAACATGCCCACGCGCAGGTATCCTCCGCCGAGCACGACGTCGACGTCATCGTCACCGTCGATGTCGCCGACGTCCATGGTCATCCAGCGGCCCTGCATGACGGCTTCATTCGTGAATGGCGTGAACTCGAATCGGCCATGATTCTCCAGATAGGTGAACGCTTCTTGCCGATCCGATGAATAATCCGGGTAGAAGGAGATCGCCGCTATATCCAGATCGCCATCGTTGTCGAAATCCGCGGCCCTGGCGATGAAAGCCCCGTACATCGGATAGAAATAGGCTTCCTCGAATCGCATGCCACCGCGATTGAGATAGATTCTCAATCCATGGTAGTTCTTCGGCGTGTTATACGGATCCGAATCAACGTTGTCTCCGTTCGCGACCAAGACATCCATCAACCCGTCATCGTTAAAATCCTGAAGCTCGAAGAAGGTGTGACCGTAGCCGGAGTGTGTTTCGAAAATCAGTTCGTCCACGAACTGATTCTGGCCCTGATTGACGAGAAGATGCAGCCCTTCTCTCGCATCCGAGACCAGCGCCATGATGTCGAGCAGGCCATCGTTGTTGAAATCGTGGGTTCTGACCATTACTCCCCCGGGAAGCCCTAACAGAATGTGCTCCTCGAAACTCCCATCCTGTCGCGACTCGAACCACGATACATTACCCGTTGTGGCACCGAATCCAGCGACGACAAAGTCCAGCATGCCATCACCGTTCAAGTCGACGACTTCCATGTCGGCCAGTCGGTAAAGATCGTCCAGCACAAGCGATATGCTTGCATTTGCCGTACTCTCATCAACCAGTTCGACGGCAGAGATATGAGCGGTACGAGCTTCAGAAGGTTCCGTCGCCAGAAGATCACCGATGGAGGCAACGTAGGCCGTGTCGCCCACAAACTCGATGTCGACCGGCGAGATCGCAGGGCGAAAACGTCGGGGTGCGACTTTGATGCGACCATCGCTGTCGAGAATTGTCAGTGCCTGACCACCGCTGTCGCCGATGTAGATTTCTTCCCTGTCTTCTCTGATGCGCACCAGAGTCGTTACGGTTACCGGAGGCTGATAACTGGATCTGGAGACACGAAATCTGTCGAGTTCCCACTGAAGCGTCGGTTTATCCGTCTGAGGAAGTGGTGTCGCGGGGGCCGCGTCGAGATAGTAGCGTCGAAGTGCTTGCCAGTCGTCGTCATCCAGAGCCGGCGTACCCGGATACGCGTTGTCCAGCTGCAGGTAAGTCAGCCGAGATCTGACGTTCTCTTGCACCAGCTCCGACTCGTCATCCAGGTAGTCGGTGTTCTCGATGCCGAGGAAATAGCCCATGTAGCCTAGTGCGGCTACCCAGCTGTGTCGCGGAAGCGTGTCGGGGGACGGCTCCAGGTGGCAAGCTGAACAGTAGATTGCTGCAAGCTCTTCACCTCGCTGCAGCTCTCGCTGACGCTGACCTGCGACGGTCACAACGATGGTGACCCCGAGCGCGATCATGCCGAAGAACAGTTTCTTTTTGGAAGAAATCATTCACAGCTCAACGATTTGATAATGAGAATGGGATCTCCCCCACGGAGCCTTCTCGCCCGACTCCCTTTGCTCCACTCTTTCTTCGAACGACACGCCCGCGGCTCGCAAGTGGGGGTCAATGCAGCGTCAGCGCACCGGAGCGGTCGACTCGGCCAGGCGTGCTCTGAAGTCGGCCTCTGAGTCGTCGATCAACTTCGCCCATTCTCCAGGCGCAAGCGTCAGCGGGCTCGGGCGTGCATCGGCCCAAAGAGCCTCCAGCTTGCCTTCTAACAGGCCTTGCGGTTCGTTGATGATCCGTATGTCTGGATTCATCGCTCGCAGGGCCGCGTAGGAATTGAATGCGTCTTCCGGACGGGTGTCGAATTGCGGATTGCCGACAACTGGCTCGGGCGGGCCGCCATAAACAATCTGATAGGTCTGCCCGTTCTCCTCTGTGTTGATGAAGTAGGTGGCGGTCCCGGGAGTGTGACCGGGCGTCCAGATCACTTTGACTGAGGATCCTCCGAGATTGATGTCATCACCGCTCTGGAGGATGCGACCGACCTGAATCGGCTCGTGACCCCAGGTGTTGCTCTGGCTAATGTCATGGCCGCTCACCAGGGCCGGAACCTCGGCCTCCAGAGCCGCCACCGTGGCTCCGGTAAAGCGGCGCAGAGTTTCCATTGTCTCCATGTGGGCGTAATGCGCGTGGGAGACCAGCATCACCTTGATGTCGGCCGGTGAGAAGCCTAGCGTCACGATGTTCGGGAACACGACGGTCCCCATTTTTTTGGTGCCAGTGTCGATCAGGATGTGGCCCATCGGGGTCGCAACCAGGATCGAGCCGAGGTTGTTTGAGCCGACGTAGTAGACGTTGCCCATGATCTTGAACGGCTCTTGCGGTTCGCTGTGCAGATCGGGCAGCCGATCCCGAGTCATGAACCAATCGGTGTCCTTGCCGCCGATTGCCAAAGGATCGGACACCGTGGGCGCCTGGGCAAAGCTGCCGGAAGAGATCGTAGCGAAAACGATGACGGCCAAGACCATCTGTTTTGGGTTCATATCGGAGATTCCTTGTTTCTTCTCTCAGTCCTCGGGGAGCTTAATTCCAAGCCCAGAGATCCGTTTGATCACCCAAGTCTGCCGAATAGATTGGGGCGCTATGGTATGTCGAAGAACCCGTCGTCAATGGGCATTGCCCCATTAGCGTCCCAATCTTTGATGGAACCGTCCCTCGCCTGTACGAACCCGAGGAGACAGTCGCTGCCGCCATCTCTCAGCGGATGGCACCGCACCTTGATGTTGTCACCTGCGCCGATGTAGTCGTGTGTGATACCTATCCTCTCGAGCGCGGCTGGAGTGTGAGCTTCCAGCGCCCACTCGGTTTTTTGACCGTTATCGTCGGTAACTTCCATGTAGATCCAGGAATGCGGGTTGATCAAATGCACTTCCGTCACAACACCCACCAAATCGATGGTCTCCTTCGCATAGTAACCATGAGAATGGTGCGCCCAAACCGGCAATGCGAAAGCCAGCGTGCTGATAGCCGAAATACCCAAAGTTTTATACGACATGCAGGTTCTCCATCAGACTTCCAATCACGCTATGAAACAGGTTCCGCGGTCAATCCGGCTAACGCGTGCGATTGGGCGGCGGAGCCGAATTGTGATAGATACCCCCGTAATGTATGCGATTCCCTTCCTCGTCCAGGAATTGCAGTCCCTGCATAAACACCCCTCCTCCCCGCACGCCTTCAGGAGTGGTGGCCTCGAGAATGTACAGGCGATCTGCGTGCAGGTAGAACGAGGCAAAGGTACGGGACTGATCGGGGTTGATGAGATGGAGTCGCAAACCTTCCACGAAGGCGATGAGACCCCACGCGAAATCCGTCATCTCTGCGTCGCGTTTCAGGAATTGCGAGGCCGCGTAAATCATCGAGCCCTGCACATCCACCCTCCAGTAGCCGACGCCCACGCCGGTGTCGTTGTCGCCTTCGATCGGGCCCAGACAGAGCTCGGTCCCATCGACGCACGGCGCGACCCGCTCGGTATGAATTCGTTGCGCCTCCCTGTAATCGACCACCGTCACGGAATAGCGGCTCCCGTTCGTCTCGACGCTGTAGATGCGGGCCGGGAAGGTGGCTCTGTACTCGGACTCCCAGGCGATCTCCTCTACCAGCGGCTCGGCAGGGAAATTAATGAAGAAGCCGTCTTCCACGTTTGGATACTCGATCCACTGCGCGAACGACGGCCCCGAGAACAACAGGATCCATGTAACTGTTAGAAAACAAAAGAGTTTTTGCATTGATTGTTCCCCTTGAGAGCTGTGTCGCAGCTCCGAACTGCTCTGCTCCGCCCAGAGCCCGGCGACGCGTTCCTGGAATGACCGCATTGTCTCGGTCAGAACTGCATCAATGTGAAGATTCGTTCCGGCGGGAAACTCAATTCCAGGCTCGCTCGACGCCGTGCCCGCGCGCCACGTCGCCGTGCATCGGCGTGACAAAACCCAACGCGCAGCCCAGCGAACCGTCTTTGATCGGGTAACAGCGCACACCAACTCGATCGCCCGGCTGTACGTGATCTTTGCTGACTCCGGCCTCTTCTACTCCCGGTGGAGTGCTGGCGCCCATCGCCCACATCTGCGCTTGGCCCTGCTCGTTCTCGATCTCCACATAAATCGTCACGTGCGGAAAAATCCAGTAGACCTGCCTGACAATCCCCTCCATTTCCACCAAGGTCGTCATGTTGTAATTGGCGTACGAGTGATGCGCCCGGGCTGGCAGTATTGCTGCGAGCATAGGGAGAACCGCGAATATCAATAGTCCGATTTTTCGATTCTTCATCTTGAGCACTCTCGAGATCACGTCAGGTCACCGCCTGCGGGGTGGAAGCGGAAATGTCGGGAAGTACGGCGCGTCATACGAAACGCGAATACCGTACTCGTCGAGAAAGCTTAATGCCGTTGCGAAAAGTACCGGTGGCGGCATTCCGGGAGGCGTGGTCGCCTCCGTAACATAGAGGTAGTTCTCGTGCCAGAAGATGCTGGCGAACGTCCGTGACCCGTCCTCGTTGAGAAGCTGAATCCTGATGCCTTCGACCCTCTCGTTGGTCGCAGGGCCGAAGTAGGTCACCTCGCTCCCGCGTTCGAGGAAGCCGAACGCAGCGTGCAACATTGACCCGCGGATATCACGCTGCACATGGTTGGCGCAAATACCCGGGTTATCGCCACCGCGGAGATCTCCCGTAGCGGCTCTACAGGCCTGATTCGCCTGCTCGTGCAGCTCATCCGCCTCATTCCAGTCGACGGCCATCGCCGAGTATGTTCCGAAGTCATCCTCGGCGGTATAGACACGCGCAGGGAGTGTTATACCGTAGCCCGTTTCGTGCGTCGCCGTGTGGATAGCCGGCTCGCCCGGAAAATCGATGCTGAAACGATCTTCGAACGCGAGGTACTGACTCCATTCCTGAGCCTGAACGGGAGCGACTGCGAGAGCGAACACGAGCGCGCTTGCAGCAATCGATAGCGGACGCAGGAATCCGGCTGGGGTGGATGGAGATTTGTCGACTCGATGCAGCATTCTTCGGACTCCTAGAACACACCTTCCCTGAACCGAAAACCCGATTCGCGGTTCCCTTCACGATAAACGTCGTGACAGGCGTTGCAGACGGCTCCACGGAACTCCCCTGCCGCCTGCCGGACGGGCACTTCGGGCACATCCCGGATTCGACTCATGAGCTCTTCCAGCCTGGCGAGACGATCGACTCCGTCCCTGACGATCTCGACCGCATCGGCGCGCTCCCGTGAAGACCAGAAACGCGGCAGTCTTCCCTGAAAATTTCGGCGCAGGATCGCGACGCTGCGCCGGGCATCCTGGTACTCAGCGGCGTCGACGGCCGCCTCCACGGCGCTGAGGGCCTCTTGATTGGACTGCATCAAAGCCGCGTACTCTTCGAGCGAGATGTCTTCCTGCCCGACAGCCACCTGAGCGAGCAGAGCGGCGGCAAACCCTACCACGATCCGACGCATGGCTAGACCCCCCCAGGCCACCAACCTTAAGAGTCGCCGAAGCTCATCACGAACTCGAGACCCCAGAGATCCGGCGCACCCCAATGGTAGTCGAAGGTGCCCGAACGCGAGAAGTCGCAGTAGGCGAAGTAGCGCTCGTCGCCGATGTTCGAGCCATAAAGCGAAGCCTGCCATGCGTCGTCCTGCGGCTGGTAGGTCACACGCGCGCGAAGCTTCGAATAGGCATCCTGGTTGCAGACGGAGTCCGCGCCGCCGTCCTGGGATCGCCGGAAATCGTACTCGCTCTGGTAATACAGACCGAACTGCGGCGTCAGCGTAGCGCCATTAGCCAGCTGGAACGCATGCTCGACCGACGCCGAGACAGTCCAATCCGGCGAGAAATCCCGGATAAACCGATCTGACAGATCGACCGTGCCGCCGGGCGCGTCGGGATCGAACGACGAGAACTCCCCGTATTCATTGTGAAGGTACCCGACGTCGAGAGACAGGAAACCGCCGTCCCACGGGCTTGCTCGCAGCTCGACCTCGAGTCCGACGATGTCGACCGAAGCGGCGTTGGTCCTCATTTCAATGTCTGGATCGCTGCCGTAACGTCCGTCGGAGTTATCGATGTTAATAACTTCCTGCTTGTCCGTGTAGTCCATGTAGAAGATGGCCGTCGAGAGCCGCACCCGGCCGTCGGCAAGCGTCCCTTTGAACCCGAACTCGTAATTGGTCACAAACTCGGGTTGATAGGTCAACAGCGGCGTGAGCTCCGGCACCAGGAGCGCGTTGAGCTCGTCGTTAAAAGCGCCGCTGAGGAATCCCTGGGAGATCGTCCCGTAGATCATGCCGCTCTCAAGCCGGTCTCCGGGCGCCAGCGTGCGCGTCAGGGTGACCATAGGCGTCACCTCGGAAAAGTTCGCCTCCAGATCGTTGTAAAAGCCATCCACAAAGACCGAATCGAAAGTCAGGGAAGATTCCTGCAGGCAAGGTGTCCCCGGCGGCTGCGCACCCGGATTGCTCGTCGGAAGTCCCATCGCCGCCAGTTCGGCTGCCGTGGGGGCGTTCGGCAAATTGGGGTTATTGAGGAAATGGATCGGGTTGTGCAGGCAGGTCAGCGGGACGAATGCGTGCTCGACCGAGTAAAAAGTGCGGGTCTCGTCGGTCCACCGCGCGCCGAAATCCAGTGTCCAGTCGTTGTTGATGGCGTAACTCACCTGTCCGAACACCGCTGTCGACTCGACCGTGGAGAGTGAACCCATACCCGTATTGCCGGCTTTGCCCGGGTTGATCATGTCCGCCAGCCGCGCGAAATTCGAGCCGTCAGCGACGCAGGGAATGGAGACGTTGCCCCCAACCCGCTCGCCATTGACGACCGTAAAGTCGTTCGTGAGGAGGTCAAAGTTCTCATTGAACGCGTTGAGGCAGTTCCGGCCCGCGTCTATCTCATAGTCCCACAAATGCACGCCCGCTACGAAGCCCCAGCGATCGTTGACTTCCGCGTCGAACAGAAGCTCCAGGCTCCGCTGGTCGCGTTTGATGGGCTCGGTGACAGCATTGGCACCCAGAGTGTCAATCGACAGCGGCGTCCAGTCGCGATCGTGATTCGTGGAACTCGCGTTGTTTAATTGGCCCGCAATGAATTTCACGTTCAGATTGTCGAGGGCGCCGACCGCCCCGTTCGAATCCCATTGGGCGGTCGTATTGAAAAACTCCGTGTCGAACTTCGCGAACCCGGCCAAATCCGCTGAGTGAACGTAGTCGCCCCGTTCGTTATCCAGCGTGCAGTTGTTCCAGAAATCGAGCGTCGCACCCGGATAGATCGCATCGACTCTGCCGACCGAGTTCGCAGGATTGCTGCCCCAGCGCCCGCGGCCATTCGCGAACGCTCTATACGCCGAGACGTCGAATCCCGAAGCCGTCATGCGGTCGATCATGTCCTGGTTGGGCTGCACTCTGCACTGTCCGCCGACGCTGTCGCTGTCGTCGTAATTGGCGCGGGCCAGCACATCGATCGTCCAGTTGTCGTTCGGCACGAAGCGAACGGCAGCCGAGTATGCCTCCGTGTCCGTTGCACCGAAGTCCCGGTTCAACTCGCGGTTATACCAATAGCCATCCGAGGATTGCTGCCCTACAGCGAACCGTCCCCAGATTGTGTCACTGAACGGCACGTTGACCATGCCCCGAAATTCATTCGTGCCGAAGTCCGCGACCCGCAGTTCGAGATCGGCGCCAAACTCCGGCTGCGGTTTAGCCGTGATGAACTGAACCGCTCCCCCGGTTGTGTTTTTGCCGAATAGTGTTCCCTGGGGACCACGCAGCACCTCGACCCGCTCCATGTCCAGCGTGCTGAGCATCGTTCCTCTGGTGGTAGGAAGGTAGTGACCGTCGATATAGACGCCAGCTCCAGTCGGCCGGCTGCCGCCGGGAATCCCGCCAATGCCACGGATGACGAGTGCGGCTTTGCCGCGCAAATCCGAGTCCCGGAACGTTACGTTCGGCACGAAGTCACTGATCTGCCTCATCTCGTAGATGCCCTGGGCCCGCATGGCGTCAGCGCTGATAGCCGCGATGGACAGCGGTAGATCCTGCAAACTCTCCTCGCGCCTGCGCGCCGTGACCACGACCTCTTCCAACATGGCTGCTGCAGATGCCGACTGCGGCTGCTGGGCCGATCCGTCACTCGCGAATCCTCCCGTGAATAGCGCCGCCAAAAACCCGGCAATCAAATTTCGTGGTGTATTCATCGTTACATTCCCCTTTTCGACCACCGGGTGATCCCCAGCGTGTTTAGTCTGTGCACGGCCACGACCGATTAACGAGCGTAGATCTGTCCCGCGTGCTCAACGCGCACGCAACAGAGGTCCGTTGAGAAATGAGAGGGAGAACGACGTCATCGTCGCTGATCTCTCGATAGCCCTGAAGGGAGGATCAGTGCCGGCGAGATCAGGATAACGACATAACCAACTCAATCGTCGACCTCTACTTCACGTTAAATCGCTCGTGTGTTGTAAAGACGAATGAGAATGGGAGTTCCGCCATGGCGACCACAATGAACCATCAGTTGTGACCCACGTGGTCCTGAGTTGCCTACGATTATCCTCCGCCGAGCATAAATCGACTCATCGTAAGAACCTCCCGGATCGCGAGCGTCGTCATCCGCCAAAATTCATCTGGAACTCAAGGCCCCACCGATCAGGCGCTCCATACGTATAGTCGTAGACGCCCGCGCGACCGATGGCGCAGAAACTAAAGTAACGCTCGTCGGTAACATTGGAACCGAACAACGAGGCTTCCCACGCGTCGCTCGACGGCTGGAAGCTCACGCGCGCGCGAACGAGCGCATAGGCCTCCTGGTTACACTTCGACGGAGGGCCGCCTTCGAGACCGGAAGTGAAGTCGTAGTCGTCCTGCCAATACACACTGACATTCGGCGTTAACGAGGCGCCGTTGCCGAGCAGGAACGTGTGCTCTACTAATGTGGAAACCGTCCACTCCGGCGAGAAGTCACGGATCGTCAGTCCCGTTCTATCAACCACCTGACCAGGAGCATCGGGATCAAACGAGGTGAACTCGCCGTACTCATTCTCGAGGTAACCAATGTCGAGGGCCAGGAACCCACCATCCCAGAGCCGTGCTCGCAGCTCGAACTCGATGCCGTAGATTTCTACCGTCGACGCATTAGTCGTGACACTTACTTGCGTGTCCGGGCCATAAACCCCATCCCCGTTGTCGATGTCCACACTTTCCTGTTTGTCTGTGTAGTCCATGTAGAAGAGAGTAGCTGCGAGTCGTGCGCGACCGTCGGCCAGTGTGCCCTTGAATCCTACTTCGTAGTTGGTCACGAACTCGGGCTGGATCGTGACAAGTGGCGTGAGCTCCGGCACGAAATTCACATTCAGTTCGTCGTTGAACGCTCCGCTGAGGAAGCCTTGGGAGATCGTCCCATAGATCATGCCGCTGTCGAGCGTATTTCCAGACGTCAGTGTGCGAGCCAGGGAGACCAGACCCGTAGACGCCGTAAACGTGTCCTTGAGGTCGTTTGTGAAGCCGCCGAGGAACACCGAGTCGAAACTCAGCACAGAATCTGGAATGCACGCCTCAGCGGGTCCCTGAGCCCCCGGATTGCTCGTGGGAAGTCCCATTGCGATGAGATTCGCTTCCGTCGGAGCATTCGGCAAGTTCGGGTTGTTCAGAAAATAGATCGGGTTGGTCACGCAGGTTCCTGGCACCGTTGTGTGCTCGACAAAATCGAAGGTCCGATCCTCCGTGGTATGGCGAGCACCGACGTCCAGAGTCCAATCGTCATCGAGGGCGAACGAAAGCTGCCCGAAGATCGCAAGTGACTCGTTCTCCATGAACCCGCTCTTGGCCCCGAGGCCAAGGGACCCGTTGCCGAGTGTGTTGTCGCTGATCCGGTCGAAAGTCGAGCCGGAGGGGAAGCAGGGAATGGAGACGTCGCCGCCGACGGGGTCGCCATTGGCGTCGAGCGTAAAGTCGTTTCTGAGCAGCTCAAAGTTCGCCTTGAGAGCTCTGAGGCACTCCAGACCGCCGTTCTGGTCACGGTTGTTGTACCAATGCGTGCCTGCTACGAAGCCAAAGCGATCGCTGACATCCGCCGAGAAAAGCAGCTCCAAAGTGTCCGAAGTAAAAGTTTGGCCCGCACCCCAGAGCGCGCCACCGAAAGCGTCGGCGCGCACCGGCGTGTAATCGGCGTCTTTGAAGGAAAAACGGGATTGGGTCATTCGGCTGGCGGTCAGCGTCACATTCGGGTTGTCCAGGCTGCCTGTCGCGCTATTCCAGTCCCACTGCGCCGTTGCGCTATAGAACTTAATGTCCCGATCTACGAACCCGTCATGTCCCGCCGAGGTCACGTACTCGCCGAGCTGGTTGTCCAGCGCGCAGTTGTCCCAGAAGTCGAGCGTCGCGCCCGGATAAATCCGATCGAGGTTACCGACACCGTTGAAGCTGCCCCAGGGATCGACGCCGTCGTCGTAGGCCTGATACGCGGAGACGTCGAAACCGGCAGCCACCATGCCATCGAACGCGCGCTGGCTGGGATGCACTCTGCATTGTCCGCCGGTTTGGTCGCTATCGTCGGAATTGGTGCGGATCGCCAAATCGATCATCCAATTGTCGTTAGGCGTGAAACGAAGGCTACCCGAGAACGACTGCACATCCCATGCACCGTAGTCTCGGTACAGCGCCCGGTTAAAGTAATGGCCGTCGTAGGTTTCCTTGCCTACGGCGAACCGCCCTGAAACTGTGTTGCTGAACGGCACATTGATCATTCCTCTAAAGTCCTTTTGACCGAAGTCGCCACCTCGCAACATGATCTCGGCGTCAAACTCCTGCTGAGGTTTGTTGCTGATGTACTGGATCGCTCCACCGTTGGTGTTCTTACCGAACAGAGTGCCCTGAGGACCGCGCAAAACCTCAACCCGCTCCATGTCCAACGTACTGAGGGCACGCGCTCCGCTGGCAATGTAGTGCCCGTCCAGATAAAGAGCCGAGCCCGCCGATCTCGTGCCTCCTCCGCCACTACCGCCTCCTATGCCGCGAATGAATAGCACGGCCGTGCCACGGCCATCCGTTTCGCGGAACGAGACATTGGGAACGAAGCCACTAATATCCTTGATATCGTAGATGCCCATGGCTTCCATCATGTCCGCACTGATCGCCGCAACGGACAGGGGAAGGTCCTGATGGTTTTCCTCACGCCGCCGGGCCGTGACTACGATCTCTTCCAACATCGCTGCGGCAGATGCGGACCGAGACACCCGGGCGGGTGCGTCGTTTGCGGCGCCGCCCGCGAATATCCCCGCGAAGAATCCTGCGATTGTGTTGCGCCGTGTGTTTGTCGCTACGTTCGCCTCCTCGGCAACCGGGCCGTCGCCCGCTCGGACAATCAGTGCGCCATCACGTCCGATTAGCGGGCGCAGACCTGTTCCGTCGAGAAGTCTGTGTGCTGCATCCTCGATGGAATACTCGCCATGCACAGCGTTCGCCAACTTGTCCCGTATCGTCTCGTACGGGACGATGAACGTCAGACCAGCCTGATCCGCGAAATCGATAAGCGACAGAACTGCTTGCTGTCGAGGAATGTCAAATGGAAAGATTTCGTCGTCACTGATGTCGGCAGCTCGTAACGAATTCGACGCCAGCAAGAGCAGGACAACGGCACAAAGCGATACCCAACTGTCAGCCTCAACCACGCGTTTAAGCAATCGCGAGTTGATTCGGCGATTGAGAATGGAATTTCCCCCATCTTGATCACAAAGTGGCATCGTTTGTGACCTGCGTAGTCCCGAGCGGCCAGCGACGTTACTGCCGCCCCCTCAGAAGGATCGTGTCTTCGTCTATCCGTTCGTAAGAAATGTCGAAGTTCTCGCGCAATGCTGCCAACAGACCATCGACATCGCCTGTCTGGAACAGCCCCACGACACGAACTCTCTTCGAGTCTTCATCCAGGAAACGAAACTCTACAGAGGTATAGCGAGAGATTTCCGTGATCGCCTCTTCCAGTGACTCTCCCCTGAAGATCAGATTGCCTTCAGTCCAGGACAGTTTGACCTCGATCTCCTCCGGCTCGACCATCCTGAGCTCCTCTTCCGAGGACGCAAGGGTTATCTCCTGTCCCGCTGAAACGGAAACTGCCGACGGCGGCAGTATCGACGGACTATCCGCATTGTCTCCGGAGGCGCTGCCTTCAAGAATGCCGACGATTACGATTCCATCCGTCACGAGAAGCTCTATACGCTGATCGCTGGTGATCTCTACATTGAACTCGGTCCCGACGGCCTGAACGACGTGATCGTTGACGATCACGCTGAAGCGACGACTGGGATCGTGACTGACCTGGACGTGTATCTCGCCTCGCTCCAGGGTGACGAGCCTGCGTTCCTCCGTGTAGCTCACTCTTATCAAGGTGTTCGTGTTGAGCGTAACCAGGGTGCCGTCCGGCAATTCGACTGCGGCCTGTTCACCGACAGTGGTTTCGTGCAGATTCGTCGCAGGCGCATTGACTGCCTGCACGGAATCGGTAGCCTGATATAGCTCGGTACCCACCCATATACCGACGACGGCGACCACCAGGGACGCCGCCAGCCCCAGCGGTAGTCGCAAGGGTTGTCGTTCTTGTGCGGGGGCGTGCGGAAAGATGTCCGACAATCGGGACAGCGTATCCATACGGTCCCACAACTTCGTCATTTTAAGAAAAACAGCGCGGTTATCGTTGCTCTGAGACAGCCACTTCCTTAGAGCGTCTTCATCATCCGCCGTAAGGCCTTTGTCCATTCGAGCGATCCAGATGCTCGCTTCCTCATATACTTCGTCCACAGCCGGAAACTCGTACAACGGTTTCATGAGCGATCCACCTTGTTCACGCTCCCCCATCTAGAGTTTGGCTTGCGCATATTTTCGCGTCTAATGCCCTTGGCCGTACGTTGCATCATGAAAAACGTGCACCGTTTCATGCCATTTGCAATGTGCTTCTCCACCGTGCTTTCACTTAGCTCCAATTCTTGCGCAATTTCACGCTGCGAGTAGCCGTACACCTTCTTTAGTACAAAAACGCGCCGGCACTTGATCGGCAAATGCCTGACGGCATCGCAAAATAGCGAGAATTCTTCGTCGGCGGAGACCCGATCAAATGTTTCATCTTCAAGGCGATGATACTCACCCAGGGCCGTCCCATGGTTCTCACCACTCACAGTCAGCCGTGTTTCTGCGCGTTTTACGTAGTCCAACGCCAGATTACGGGCCGTCCTGTAGAGAAACGACCGCGGCGCCTTGATCTCCTGGCTATGTTCAGCCTGGCAGGCGCGGACGTACGTCTCCTGGACAATATCCTCGACTTCCTTGGGAGGCACAATCCCCCTTACAGCCCTCTCGAGATTTGGCCGTAAAGCGACAAAAAATTCGCTGAGATTTCCTTTGCGCATACAGCGCTTAATTAATTAAGACGAATCAACAAGCCATTTCCGCCATATGGAATCGGAAAAATGCAAGCGGTGTGCTTATGCACCAGCAATTCTCATTTTGGCGCCTGACTTCACTTTCAAGCGCATAACGGTCTCATTTCCCGGCTCAATCCGGGCCAATTCGACCGCCAGGACCATCCCGCGGAGAGGGGTGACGGGCATAATGAGAATTGCTGCTTATGCACGCACCAGCTGAAATCGTCGCTTGCGTCGCCGCTCGGACGCAGAGCATTTCGCCCGTCTTGTGCACAGGCCGGTCCGCGGAGATTCCCGGTTACCTCGTTGGATGCCCGGGATTGGCGGTTTGTTTGTCTAATCCAGATACGGGGTATGGCACTCCACCTCGATGAACTCGTAATTCTCCTGGTAGAGCTTCTTCCAGACCATCTCCCAAGGCTCGTAGAGGTGCCCGGGGTCGTTGATGATCATCTCCATCTCCACCATGGGACCCTGTGTCGGATCATCGAGGCGGCGATAGGTCTCAACCGTCGTGACCTGGTCCGTCAGTTGGTTTCCTTCCGTGCCGGTCGGGCCAGCCGTGATATGCGTCGACTCGATGATGAGGCGATCTTCTTCATAGTGCGCTGTCGAGCGCCCGAGTTTCACGTGCCCGTCGCCCGGAAGAGCGGCGCCGCGACGGTCAAGATAGATCTCGCGCACGCCGCCGTACTCCTCGTAGGAGAGCACGACGCGGTCAGCGAACTGCTCGATCCGCACTGGATGCGGCGTGTAGCCGGCCTGGCGGATAAGCGTCGGATCCTCGCATGCAACCTGCGGATCGTTCGCGGGATCCCATTCAGCCTGCATCGCGGCGCCTGCCTCGTTGAACGGTGGCGGGCGATGGTCGAAGAAAGCCGGGCGGCCGCGGCCACGGCCCCAGGTTCCCGTCAGGTTTGGAAGGCCGTCAGCCAGAGTGAGTGGAAGCGAAAGGATCTCGGCGGATTCCGTACCTTCGGAGAAGTTGTCCAGGGGAAGATCGTGCAATTCGATCTTCGACTCAGGATCCAGGATCGCGACCGACTCCATCGAAATCATCGGCCGGTTGTTGCGTCCCGCGCGGCCGTTGATCCGGACATGCTCGCCGATGGAGAGCGTATCCGCCGACCAACCCGCGCTGCGCAAACCCGTCGCGGATCCACCCTCGACCATCCAGGTCTCGGAATCGCCGTCATCGTCGGTAACGGCGATGTAAAGCAGAACGTGCGGGTTCTTGAACACGTAACGTTCGACGACCCCTTCGCGCATGATTCGCTCGTCGGTGAACGATGCAGCGAAAGAGTGGTGGGCATGGACGGCGGTGACGCCCAGCGGCACCGTGAGCAGTGCTCCGAAAGTAATCCATTGCGGCCTCATAAGTTCACCTCCAGCTTCCTCGTCAGCCACACGGCGACACCGGAGCCCGGGCTGACGAGCCCTGATTCGGGGCTCTCAATTCCAGGCTCTCTCAACGCCGTGTCCTCGCGCCACATCGCCGTGCAGCGGCGTCACGAAACCCGACACACAACCCGGCGCGCCGTCCTTTAGAGGATGGCAGCGCATATTGATCCGATCGCCCGGCCGTATGTCGTCTTCAGAGACGCCGGCCGCTCGAATCGAGGGCGGACTCCCACCCTCCATGACCCACGTCTGCACCTGACCCTGCTCATCCTCGACATCCAGGTAAATCCACGTGTGCGGAAACAACCAGTGGACCTGGTTCACGGTACCCTCCAGGTCCACCAACGCGTTGAGATCGAAATTGGAGCGCGAGTGGTGCGCACTGACCGGCAGGACCGCGGCAACCCCGCACAGGGCTGCCGAAACCAAAACCAGCGATCGATACGGCATCCTGAACACTCGTGAATTCACAGCAGCTCACCGCGTGCGGGGTGGAACTGGTTCGAGCGGCGAATATCGCTCCCCATAAGTAATCCGCCCGCCTTCTTCGTCGAGGAAACCCAATGATGTCGAGAAGAGCAGCGGCGGCGGCATACCCTGCGGCGCGATCGCGTTGGCGATGAAGAGGTGATAGTTGTGCCAGAAAATAACAGCGTGCGATCGTGAGCCGTCCTCATTCAGAAGCTGGATCCCGATACCTTCAACCATCTCGGTGTTGGCTGACCCGAGATGCGTCACCTCGCTCCCGCGTTCGAGGAGACCGAAGGCGGCGTGGAGCGTAGCTCCTCTGATTTCCCGCTCGTAGTAAAGGCGACTGCAGTGGCCTGGGTTGTCACCGCCACGAAGATCACCGGTGGCACGTTCACAGGCCTCATAGGCGTCTGTGTGCAGCGCCTCTGCCTCGCTCCAGTCAACGGCTGTCACCGAGTACGTTCCGAAGTTATCTTCGGCGGTATAGATGCGAGCCGGCAGGATGAAACCGTATTCGGTCTCGTACGTCGTCTCGTCGATAGACGGCTCCGTCGGCAAATCAATGCTGAAGCGGTCATCGAATGCGAAATACTGGCTCCATTCCTGCGCCTGGACGGGCAGCGCTGCGAACGCGAGTGCCAACGTGGCCCCGGCAAACGTAATCTTTCCTGACGCCGGCGAACTGAACTGAGCTCGAATTGGCGCCCTCCATCGACCGGATCTGCAGAGGTTCATGGATTTCACGTAATATTCTTCAATAAATCCGATAGTTATATTCAAGTACTAAAGTAATGTCTTCTTACCAGAAAACAACCGAGCAATGCAGGAATGGCCATCCGCAAGTGTGCTATTTCGGCACCGATGAAGGGTGCGCGTAGCTCAGCCATGAAGGGAGCGCCGATCCAGAAGGGTGCGTAAAAGCCGAACATCGTTATCAGCATGATCCACCACATCGCGGGACTTCGAAACTTCGGCGCGATGAATATGATGGCCAGGATCACCACACTGGCCGTGAGGTCCCCCACGGCTTCACGAAAGAAGTGGTAATAGCTGTGGGATGGAAGGAAGGAAGTTTCGGTCAGCAGAGAATCCTCATCGCCAATATGATCGAACGTCGCGGAGATCGGCACATAGCCAGCCGCCAGTCCGAACAGGACCAATACGCGAGCGGTCCAGATGTTTGTCAGTTGTTCCAGTAGCTTGGCCATCTCCATACCTCGAGAAATTTCCGTTAACGAATCACTGTTGCCACGGGCTGCTAGCTCTCTCCACTGAAAATCATCGTCACCTGGCGACGAACGAACTTGCATCCCGTATCCGTCATGCGCATCTGATCGTCGTAATCCGCCATGAGGTATTCCGAAGCCGGTACCGAGCCAGGCGATTCCGGCGTTTCACCCTCGTAGATCAGGGCATAGCTCTGCGCCGTTATGTTGCCCGAATCATCAATGTCCACGACAATCGACCCGGTCAAATGCCTGTCCATCTCCGATGGGTCTGCCGTTCGAACACGTTCGGCTATCGCGTCCCGGCCTTCCGTGGCATTGCTGCCTATCACGATGACACCGTCCTCGACGAACAGGTTGGAATACCGCTCGGCATCCAGCTGATCTCGATAAATGGCGGAACGCTGAATGGTCTGCGTGCACTCGGAGATTATTTCGAAGCGGGTCATCTCCTGCGCCGAAGCTGTTCCGGTGAAACACAGAGCACCGACGCTGAGGGCGGTAAGTTGAATGAGTCTGTTAATCATCTGCATACCTCGTATCGATACTTCACCATACGAGTTGGATGCTCGATATGCGCAGTTCGTTTAATTTGCCGATCCGATGACCGAGGGTCAGTCGGCGGCCTCATGAACAACCTCGCCTCCCACCATGGTCATCACGGGTTGGATCTGGCGTACTTCGTTCGCCGGGACGGTCAGATAGTCCCGGTCCAGCACCACCAGGTCGGCAAACTTTCCTGCTTCCAGTGTCCCCAGATCATCCTCCATGAACAGGATATGGGCGTTCGACCGGGTGTGGGCAATGAGGGCCTCCTCCCGCGTGAGGACTTCGTCAGCCTCGAACTTGACCCTGTCCGGGAACACTTTGCCCGAGGTGTACTCCCAAAGCGTGTGGAACGGGTTGTACGTTGCCACGATTGTCCCGTCCGATCCGAGTCCCCAGAGTATTCCGCTGTCCTGAATCATGCGGATGGGCGGCGAAGGTCTGCCCTCGGCTCTAAGCTGATTGGAGAGGGTGTGATTGGCCAGTGTGATGTTCCAGCCCAGATCCCGCGCCCGTTGCACTGTCTCCTCGCTGATCCGATTGGCGTGTCCCAACGACCAGCGCAAATCCCCGATTGGATAGTCCTTGTTGACTTCCTCCGAGATCGAAATCATCCTCTCGGCCGTGCTGCCTTGCATTGCGTGCTCGTTCACGTACCAGCCGTTTCTGGCTGCCGCGCGGATGATCGTGCGCCAGGCGGCATAGATGTCTTCGGAGAACGGCTCATTCGACCGCGGCGAGTCATGCAACGGTCCGTAAACGTGCTCGCCGATGCCGAACATTCCGAACCGCTCGTCGCGTTGAAACGGCTCCTCACGATCCAGCATCTCGGCGGCTGCGATGGCGGTACGCGGTGAATCGGCCCAGTAACGGGCGGCATAGAAGACACGCAGGGACAATTCGCCCGCCTCGTAGAGTGCCTCCACGGGACCGTGCGAGCCGTCCAGATAACCTGCGTCGTAGACCGTCGTCACGCCCATGCTGGTCAGGTAGTCGTTGAAGGCGCGAACCTCATCCTTGCGTTCCTCGAACGTCTCTGCGAATGGAAAATGCTCGAGCGCCGCGCTCATGACCGTCCGCCCGTCCTGACTGTTGGTCCTGACAACGGAGCCGCCCTCATACAGCTCCGGAATGGCTGGAGCGATCTGATCGACGGCCAGACTGTTCATGTAGAAGGTGCTATAGGTTTTCTGTATGAAAACCGGGTTATCGGGCGCGGCCTCATCAAGTTCCTCCCGGGTAAAGCCTCCCGGCTCGTCCGCGAACTGTTGTTCGCTCCACCCGCCGAGTATGAAAATCCATCGACCGGGCCCCAACTCCTTCGCCCTGGAGGAAATGCGCGCCATGACCTCCCTGCGTGACGTGACGCCGTGAATGCGAGTCTCGTACGCCGCAAAGTTCGTGCCTCGCAGATAGTGGATATGGTTGTCGATCAATCCCGGAATGACCGTGCGCCCTTCCAGGTCGAGCTCTTCGGTGTCATCACCGGCCAATGGGCGGATCTCATCGGTCTCCCCGACAGCGAGAATCCGCTCCCCGCGGATTGCGATTGCGCTGGCTACCGAGAAGTCCCGATCGACGGTCAGGACCTTGCCGTTGTAGAGGATCCGGTCGGGCGCCTGTCCCGAACCCAGGCCCGGGAGCAGCAGACACAGAATCAGGAGAGCGTGAGTTTTCAGGTTCAGTTGCATTGTCAAAGCCTCTGTTGCCGCCAACCATCGCCAGGATCAGGTTGGCCTACAGGTTCACTAAACGGGACGGTCTACGGCGTTTACATCATTTCGTTAGATGATCGAAATTTGCGGTTCGTTTATTTTTCGATCCGGATCGTGGGATCTGGCGCATGTGCTCGCTGATGGTCCAATTGCAGGTATGGCCCGAATGGCACACTCGCCCGAAGTTGTCCGGAATGCGCACTACAACAATTCCGAGACCGGCACGCCGCAGGGCGGGTTTTCAGTCCGCTGCTGTTGGGAGGATGTCGCAAGGGTTAGACTTTCTCGACCGCACTCTCCGCGCCGACGCAGGTTGAATGCGGTACATTAATAGGAAACAATAGTCCTCATATCTAGATAAGAGGACATAAATGTGGATCTTAATGAGCGAGAGTTGGCGGGTGAGATTGGGAGCCGCCTCGCCAGGATTCGCCTTTCCCGAAACATCAAGCAAGATACCCTGGCCGAATCGGCCGGGATCAACGTGCGCACCCTGCGCCGCATCGAGGCGGGGCATCCCTCGACATTCGAAAGTTTTCTCCGGGTCGCAAAGGCTCTCGAACTGGACGATCACCTGTTGACGGCGATTCCCTCGCACGACATTCGACCGATCGAGCGGGTCGAGTCCCGTCGGGGCACGGAGCGGCAACGCGCGCGGCCGAAGAACCTGGCCGAACGTCAACGTCGACCGGACCAGGGATTTTGGGGCGACGGGCGGTGAGCGACGCCACTGTGAACTTGTGGGGGCGCCGGCTTGGGGCGGTCTCCTGGGATTCGTCCCGAAGGGTCGGCGTCTTTCAGTACGATCCCGACTTCCATTTGGGGGACATCGAAGTCGCCCCGTTGACCATGCCCGTGCGGTCGACTCCGTACACCTTTCCGGCCCTGAATCCGGATACGTTCCGTGGGCTGCCGGGATTGCTCGCGGACGCGCTGCCCGATCGCTACGGAAACAACCTCATCGACGTTTGGCTGGCCAATACCGGCCAGCGTCGCGAGGACTTCAGTCCGGTGGACAGGCTCTGCTACGTCGGCAGCCGCGGGGTCGGCGCGCTGGAGTTCGAACCGGCCCTGATCCGTAATCGAAAAAGCGCCCGAATCGACTTCGACGCATTGATTGACCTCGCCAATCGGGCGCTCGTCGAACGCCAGCATCTTGCAGGCCGCCTCGGTTCGGATCGCGACCAGGAGGCGCTCGAGCAAATCCTGAGCGTCGGCACATCGGCCGGCGGCGCCCGTGCGAAGGCTGTGCTGGCATGGCATCCCGAAACCGGCGAGTTTCGATCGGGCCAGGTCGAGGCCGACGCCGGCTTCGAGCACTGGTTGTTGAAGTTCGACGGCGTTTCCGACAGTCAGGAGGGAGAATTGGCAGATCCGAAAGGATACGGACGCATCGAATACGCCTATCACCTGATGGCGCGCGCCGCTGGCATTCAGATGACAGACTGCCGCCTGCACCATGAGAACGGTCGCAGTCACTTCATGACCCGCCGTTTTGACCGGACTCCGGAGGGAGGCAAGATCCACACCCAAACGCTTGGCGGAATGTGCCACTTCGACTACCGGGAACCAGGCGGGTACTCATACGAACAGGCCATTCAGACGATCCGCCAGTTGGAAATAGGCAAGGCAACCGTCACAGAGCAGTTTCGCCGCGCGATCTTCAACGTGGCGGCCAGAAATCAAGACGATCACGTAAAGAACATCTCGTTCCTCATGGATCGAAACGGCGAATGGAAACTCTCGCCAGCGTACGATGTGGCCTACTCGTACAGACCGTCAGGCATGTGGACCCGGAACCACCAGATGAGTCTGGCGGGCAAGGTCAACGACTTCACCCGCGACGACTTGCTCACGTTTGCCAGGACGGCCGGCGTGAACAGGCACGAGGCCCAACGGGTCATGGGGCAGGTGTTCTCCGCGGTGAGCAAGTGGCGGGGGTTTGCCGATGAGGCGGGAGTCGACGGGCGCAAGGTCAAGCAAATCGAAAGGGCGCATCGCGGCCATCTGGATCGGGTGCGGGGCCGTTAAACCTGGGGACACGCCATATGGACAAGCAAATCGGACAACACGCAGGGGCACGGAGATAGATCGCCGCAAGGGCCGAGCCGCCAGACCGCCACCAGCGTCCCGCCAAATGACTCCCAAACCCCACCGCTGTAAAATGGCCACACGACAGGACTACGCCCGTGTACCTACGCACACAGCACAATTCGACGCAAACTGAGCCGCAGCAGGCGGCGGCTGTGGTTCCGCGTGTGGAAGTCATTTACGGTGACGAGGTGGGGAGCCCGTGCGACTTGCTGCCAGAGACGGCCTTCCGCGCGGACCGCGAAACCCGGGTCGACCGACCTGCCTTGCGGGCAATGTACGGCGTGTCTGGCGATGAACTAGGCCCGAACAGCGCGACCGTGGGCAGCCGTCTTTTCTCATGCACCGCAGGTTGGCCACAACCGCCCGGACCGGCGGATCTCCACGAGGCCCTCCGTGCTGAGAACCCCACTCCACGGCAGGCGAGCGTGATTCGTGCGTGGCTTCAGGAAGCGACGCTTGTCGAAATCATGTTGGCCTGGATCGAGGACGCGTACTCGTGGCGCGTTCTGGTCAGGGCGATTCACCGATTGGGATACCGCGACCCGCGACTCAATCGGTACCTCAACCAGTTCGCGGACCCCGCGCGCGCCACAAGCGGACCGTGCTTGAACTGAACCTCCCGGAGCCGGCGCTGTCGCTGTACGCGCGCACGCACGATCTGCTGGATCGGTTTCTGCCGGACGTTGTGCCGAGCGGCGGCGTTTGGGCGATTGGCGGGGGCACGGTTCTCGGTGCGCTCTGGCAACATCGCAGCAGCACGGATCTGGACATCTTTTTGCCATCGGATTCCGGACTGTCCGCCATTTCTCCGGAGTGGGACCGAACGTTCACAGACCGGATGGGAGAGCGCGGAGCGTCGAACGTTCTCGTGCAGACACGAGGCTTGAAGTTTCAGTTCGAGTCGGGGCGGTTGGAGTTGACCGCGCTCGACCCGACCCCCCCACTCGAACCGACGGCGGTAATCATCGACGGCCATGCTCGGCACATATTGCCGATCGCTTGCGTTCTCACCGGAAAGCTGGCCGGGCGAGGGTTGCGCATGCCGGCGCGCGACGTTTTCGACATCGGGGTGGGTGTACAGCAATCGTCCGACGAGATGGCTTGCGCCGTAAATCACCTGGACCCGCAAACCCGCGCGGAAATCATCGCGCGCCTGCTCGCAAGCGAAGATGCTTATCGCGCCGACGCTCCGGAGGCCATTCTTGACCCGGACCCGCGGTGGGAACACCTGCTCGACGATGGCCCGCGTATCGCTGCGGACGGAATCTCCGATCTGGTGTACCGCAAGGTGTCCCTCGACTTCCACGGTGGGCGAGCGCGCGTGTCCGTCACCAACGTCGCCCAAGGGGAATTCGTCGGGCCTGAGTTCGACTCGCCGGAGACATTGCTCGCGGGAATCACCGCAATGGGGCTCAGACCCCGAATGATCGCGCAACACGGCACAATCGAGAAGTTCTTGAAAGTTGCCGGTCGCGAACTCGCGGCCCGAGGCTCAACGCGGTTCGACTAGCTTTGGCAAAAGCCGCGATCCTTCAGAGTACCGGGCCGCAACCGCTGAGGGCCACAGCCGCACGCTCACCAAGCTCAAATGGGACATTGGTGGGTGCATAAACTCGATCCTTACAGGAGAGTGACCAACATATCCTTTTTAGGTTCAGTGAGTTACAAATGGGTTCCGCGTTGATAGTGGTGGAGGCGGCGTCCACCTCGGGCTATTCTCAAGCCATTGATGCATTTCATAATAATGATTTAATAATCAGTAAGTTATTTGCCACTGTCGTCTCTGAATGTCTCCGGTTGATTCTCGCTGTTTTACCACGTATGTGGTAACATTCGTGGTAACAGGAGCCAAGAATATGGTTGCGAGACTGTCCACCAAACTCATTCGGGGCATCACGAAGCCGGGCCGGTACTTCGACGCCGGGACACCCGGCCTGCACGTGTTCGCACAAAAACGTCGCATGAAGTCCGGCGAGTATAGTCTGTCGATGTCGTACGTTCAGAGGTTGACCGTTCTGGGTGTGCGACGGGACATCGGGATCGGCTCGCCGCGTTGGATGACGTTGACCGAAGCACGGGCCGCCGCGATGGCAAACTACAAGACCGCGCGCAAGGGCGGCGACCCGCTGGCCGCCAGGCGCAAGGCCAAGATCCCGACGTTCGCCGAGGCGGCGGCGGTGGTACTGGAGAATCATCGTCCGACGTGGACAAACGCGAAGCACGCGAAGGACTGGATCAATTCGCTGGAGCGGTACGCGTTCCCGAGGCTCGGACGCCGGCGAGTGGATAGAGTCACGACCGCGGACGTGCTGGCTGTATTGCTGCCGATCTGGCACACGCGTGCCGAGACTGCGAGACGCGTACGCCAGCGCATCGGAGCGGTCATGTTATGGGCGGTGGCGCAGGGGCATCGGCCCGACAATCCCGCGGGTGAGGCGATTGCCGGAGCGCTGCCGCGCAATCATGGCAAGAAGAGACATCATCGGGCGATCCACCATTCCAAGGTTGCCGACGCGATTGAGACGGTGCGCGGGTCCAGGGCGCTGCCGCAGACGAAGCTGCTGTTCGAGTTTGCGGTGCTGACCTGCGCCCGTTCGCTGGAGGCGCGGGCCGCGCAGTGGGATGAATTCGATCTGGCGGGCCGAACGTGGACTGTACCGGCGGGTCGAATGAAGGCGCGTATAGAGCACCGCGTTCCGCTTTGCGATCGGGCAGTAGAGATATTGCAGGAGACTAAAAAAATCGACGATGACAGCAGCTTTGTGTTTCCCGGTGCACGCGGTGGGCGCGCGCTTTCCGATATGACGCTGACCAAACTGTTTCGTGAAACGGGTATCCCGGCGACGCTGCATGGATTTCGTAGCAGTTTTCGGGACTGGTGCGGCGACACGGGCCAGTCGCGCGAGGTCGCCGAGGCTGCGCTGGCGCACCGGCTCGCGAACAAGACCGAGGCGGCCTACGCGCGCTCCGATCTATTCGAGCGGCGCCGGGAACTCATGAACGGTTGGGCGGACTACCTGGCCGATCGGGCCGGATAGGCGAACCGGGTCATGGACGAGATTCAGCGCTGGCTCAAGGCGAATCTCGAGACCGATCCCGCGGAGCGCGCGAGAGACGACTGGTTCGACAACCTGCCGACGACACCCGAAGGCCTGTCGTTCTGGCTGCGGGTGGCGATCGAATTGTCGCAGACGGAGCCGTGGTGGTACGACACGCTGGTGGCGTTCGCGCGGCGATGCCGCGAGCCGCACGGGCGGGGCGCAACGGCGGCGCTGCCCGGCGTCTTCCTGAACTGGTGCATGGGCGTGGCGGCGCGGGAAGTCGAGCGGCCCAAGCGGCGCGGCCGACCGCCGAATCACATCCGCAACCGGCTCATCTGCGCGGCGGTCGAGGCGTACGCCGATCCGCCGTGCGGCGGCGAGGCCGCGCCGTACACGCGGGCGTGCTGGCTGGTGGCCGACGCGGCGGGCCTGGACGAAAGCGTCGTGGCCAGGATCTGGCGCCGTTCGCGGCAGGGGCAACAATGATTCCTTTGTTGCCTTTACCGGGAGATTCCGGGCTATAGGATGGGCGATCGTCGGAAACTTCGGGAGACGATCGGATGGATGTCATGGAACTGCGCCTGTTGCCGATCCGGGAGGTCATGAGGAAGATCGGCTGTTCGCGGCCGCAGGTCTATCGGCTGATGCACACGGCCGGTTTCCCGCGTCCGGTGCACCTGTCCAGGCGCGGTCGCGGCTGGCGCTCCGACGAAATCGACGCGTGGATCGAGGCGCGCTCCGCGGAGCGCGGAGATGCGCGGGCGAATTGAGTATCTGCTCCGCGTTGCGGGGCGAGCGTTTCCGGCTGGGGAAGCACCGGGCCGATCGGCCCGGTGGCGGTTCAGGCGTCGCCGGGTCTGGCCATGCGGTAACCGACGCCGCGCTCGTTGAAGATTCAGGTCGGGTCGTCGGCGCGCCCAAACGATGGCACGGGATGATTTTTCCGAGCGGCGGCGTATACTTAGGCGCAGTGGCCCAAACTTGGGGCGAGTAAGCGTTGCGTCCGGGCGATGCCGGACGCGCGATTCGGAGGTTGCTATGGGAAGCGCAGCACAACGGTTCGGCGCCGCGGGCGCCGCGATCCAATCCTTCCGCCCGGACGGAGGCGGAGGATTCCGCTTGACATCCGGAAACGACGAACTTGATATAATCACTGGCCGAGCCGAGCCGTACTCGTGCGTCCGCATGGCGGTGCTGCCTTCGACGCCTAGCCTCTCCATCTGAATTTTCCCGCCACGCAGACCGGCGCGGAGTATCCTCCAGACCCTCCGCACGATCCGACGCCGCCGCCCGTGCACCCGCGCGCCGGTTGCGCCGCGGCTTTGCCGCCGCGCCGCACATCGTGGCGCTGCTGGCCTTTCTGTCTCCCGCCGCGCAGGCGCAAACGACCGTCGAATGCGCCACGGCCAACAGCGACGGCTCCTACACGGTTCCCGCGGACTGGGCGCTGAAGCCCTCGGGCCTTGCCGCCGGCGCGAAGTTCCGCCTGCTGTTCGTGACTTCCGGGACGCGCAATCCCCAGGCAACCGGCATCGCCACCTACAACACCTATGTGCAGACCAGCGCCAAGGCCGGTCACAGCGCGATCACCGACAGCTGCGGCAACCTCTTCAAGGTCGTGGGCTCGACGTCGGCGGTCGATGCCCGCGCCAACACCAGCACCAGATCGAGCGACACGGATGCGTCCATCTGGTGGCTGACCGGCGCCAAGGCTGCCGACAACTATGCCGACTTCTATGACGGAAGCTGGGACAGCTACGCAGGCAAAACCGAGAGTGGAAATGCCGACCCCGGCGATTCCTTTGTTTGGACAGGCAGCAACGCGGACGGCACGAGACACGCCACGGAACATCTCGGCGCAAGCGGACTTGTCCGAGCCGGCAACTTGGGTGGGAGTCCCTCGATGTCCTTGACCGGCAACCCCAATGCGGACCCCTTCCACTTCTACGCCCTGTCTCCGGTCTTCAGTGTGGCGTCGCCGCCGGTCCCGCACGTTTCCGTCGAGCGCAAGGCGGCCACCGGGGCGTCGATCGTCGAGGGCACGAGCGCGGTCTTCACCTTCACCGCGGACTGGACCGGCACGCGCACCACCGCGCTGAAGGTCGTCTATGCGGTGGTGGACGAGCTCGACACCCCGCTGAAGGGCTGGAACCACTTCGTCCCATCCGCAAACCGGGGCGTGCAGACCATCGACATCCCCGCCGCCGGCTCGGTGGACCTGACGGTGCCAACGCAGGCCGACGGCACCGACCTCGCCGGCGAGATCAAGGTGGCGATGCTGGGCTGGGGCTCCGACGACGCCGTGACCGAGCGCTACACCACCCAGCGCACGCGGGCTGGCGAGCGCTGCACGAGGGCGGCCCGCCCTTCACCTGCTCGGACTACCGGGTGTTCCTGACCGCGGGACTGGCGGGATTGCCGAACACCGGCACGGAGACGTCGCTGGGGGCGTTCCGCCGCGCATTGGAGGGCACGCTCGCCTCGGCGGGCGCGCAGGCGCGGCTCGTCGAACCCGACGCGCTGCTGTCTCTCGCGGCCGAATGGGTCTCTCCGGCGGTGACGTCTCGGGGGGATTCCGCCGCGAAAGCGGTGCGCCGGCAGCGGCGTTGGTCCCCGAGGGACCCGCTGCACGCGCAGTGCGCCACGCCCGGGCGGGCGCTGGCCGTCGCCACCACCCGCTGGCGCGGTGCTGTGCTGTGCACGGCAATCCTGCTGCGCAGGGCAGCCCTTCTGCCCACCGCAGGTGTGCCCACCGCAGGTGTGCTGGCCGCGGGCCTGGTGGGCGCAGCACTTCTGCCGGGTGCAACCCCTGCGCGGGCGGACGTGCTCTCGGAGATGCAGCGGTTCTGGGACGGAGCGGCGGTGAACACCACCGGTCCCACCGCGTTCGAGGGCCAGGCGTCCGGGCACTGGACGCTCGGTAACCTGTACCTGCGCGCCCCGGTGCGGTCCGAACGCATCGCGACGGTGAGCCTGCCGTCGTTCCGCGCCGGCTGCGGCGGCATCGATGCCTTCGCGGGCGCGTTCTCGTTCGTGGACTCCGACCAGCTCGTCGCGTTCGCGCGCGGCATCGCCCAGAACGCCACGGGGTTCGCGTTCGAACTGGCGCTGGAAACCATCTCGCCCGTCATCGCCGAGACCATGAGCAAGCTCCGGGCGCTGGCCAACTGGGTCAACAACCAGAGCATCGACTCCTGCGAGATGGCGCAATCCCTGGTGGGCGCGGCCTGGTCGACCAATGACCGGGCGAGCGCCGCCATCTGCGCGGCCATCGGCACGTCCCAAGGCATCTTCTCGGACTACGCCGCTGCGCGCCACGGCTGCGGGGCGGGCGGGCAGCGTAACTCCACGCTGGCGGCGGCGACGGGGGAGCTCGAGGACGTGGTTCCGGTGAACGTGAACTACGCCTGGCGGGCCGTACAGGAATCCACGTTCCTCGGATCGGACACGGAACTGGGCGAGTTCGCCATTGGGCTTGACCCGCTTTCGTGGACACCTGAACCTTACGATGAAAGGAGTCCACGATGCCAAAGACGAGAAAACCTTACCCGCCTGAGTTTCGCGAGCAAATGGTCGCGCTGGTTCGAGCCGGCCGTACGCCGGAGGAGCTGTCGCGGGAGTTCGAGCCCACGGCGCAGTCGATCAGTAACTGGGTGGCGCAAGCCGACCGCGACGAGGGCAAGCGCCAGGATGGGCTGACGAGTGCTGAGCGCCAGGAGCTTCGCCACTTGCGCAAGGCCAACCGGCAGCTGAGGCTGGAGCGGGAAATCCTGGCAAAAGCCGCGGCCTGGTTCGCACAGGAGACCGCAGTGAATTCGAAGCGATCTTCGGGTTCATGAAAGCGCACCAGGCCACCTATCCGGTTCGGGTGATGAGCCGGCTGCTGGGGGTCTCCGCCAGCGGATTCTATGCATGGCTGAAGCGTGCGCCGTCGAGGCGAGCGCTTCAGGACATCGCATTGACGGCGAAGATCCACGCGATCCATCGGCGCTCGGGCGGCGCGTACGGCGCGCCGAGCATCCATGCGGAGCTGGCCGACGATCACGGGATCCGGATCGGACGCAAACGCGTGGCGAGGCTCATGCGAGCGGCCGGGCTGAAGGGCCTGGCGCCGGCGAAGTACGTCGCCGCGACCGTCACGGACGCCGGGTCGGACCGCGCGCTCGACAAGGTCGACAGGCGCTTCAGCGCCGAGGGTCCGGACCGACTCTGGGTCGCCGACATCACCTACGTGCCGACCTGGGCGGGTTTCTTGTATCTCGCCATCGTGCTGGATGTGTGGTCCAGGCGCATCGTCGGCTGGGCCATGGCTCATCACCTCAGAACGTCGCTCGTGCTCGACGCGCTGGAGATGGCGCTCGCACAGCGCCGCCCGGAGTCGGTCATCCATCATTCGGACCGCGGCTGCCAGTACACCAGCTATGCGTTTGGCAAACGTTGCCGCGAGGCCGGCGTCGTGCCTTCTATGGGATCCACCGGAGACGCTTACGATAACGCGATGGCCGAGAGCTTCTTTGCGACACTGGAGCGTGAAGCCATCGACCGGCGACGCTTCAAGAGCCGGGCCGAGGCACGCATGGCGGTCTTCAGCTGGCTGGAAGGCTGGTACAACCCCCATCGGCGCCATTCCGCACTCGGCTACTTGTCACCCATCAATTATGAGAGGAAGATGCTATTGAGATCTGCTTAGGTCCCAAGCCCTAAACCGTCCACGGAAGCGGGGCAAGCCAACATTTGCCGATTGTCGTCGCTTGACGCGACGAAATGCTCCCCGGCGGCAAATCGGGACCGGACGGGTGCTTTTGTTCATCAGTCGGTGTTTCTTATACAGCAAAGACTGAAGTCTACGTGGTGCAGCCACAGCGCTTGCGTACCTACCGAGGTGTCGTGTCCGAGTCTGTCCAATCATCTTACAACCGATTCTACGTGCCAAGCGGCGAGCCGGACAGATTAACCGGATCGAATGCGATATGGTCGTCGGGCTGAACTTCGAATGCCTCCAAGTCATCACTGCCCACGATTTCGGAAACGAGCCCAGCGGCACCGCCAACGTACGTCGAATCCCGGTCAATATCCGTGGCCACGCACCAGTTTCTGTCTGGCGACCAAACCAAGTTTGCCGATTGGTGCTCGACGATAGTCTCGAAAAAGCACAACTGTATACAATCCAAGGGCGCCCTGAACAGATCCCATTCACGATATGGCCAGGCAATCGAATTGGTCTTGGGCACGCCAGCCCGGTACTCCCATGCAAAGCCCACCCACACACCGAACCAGCATGCTTCCGGGACTCGGGTGTGGGGCAACAGGATCTCGCACAACCGTGTTGCCACCAACGTGGGCAACGAGCCTTCGTTCGGGGCGTCAGTAACGGTTTCGCCATTCGCGACCCGCCGATTAATCACCGGATCGTCCAAGCAGGGGCTGCCGATGATCCGACGCCATTGCATGCGTCGGTGCACAGTGCGCCCGGTCATCGCAGCCACCGTGGCCCATGTCACCGGCTCCCGAATGATGACGTCTTCCGCAATTCGTACCTGCCAGGCTGGATGGAAGATTCGCGCATAGGCCTCGAACCCCCGCGGCACGCAAGTGCAAACCGTCCCATCGTCCTCCAGGCCGTCGACCAGCCACTGCGCGGGCTGCGTGTCCGTGACCGCCTTGATGCCCTCGACGGGCTCCAGTCTCGCCTCGTCCGGCCAGCCAAGCATTGAAAGGAAGCCGAACCCGAACGCAGGCCGCTGTCGTGGCTTGTCTTCATTTGCACATCGCATCTGTTCATCGGCGTTAACCGCCGAGCCATTGTTCCGCGTATCCTTGTAGTTCCATACCATCAACAGCCCCAACACGGTTCCAGCCGTTATCAGGCCCAACAAAAGCCAATCAGGGAGCATCACAAAGCGTCCGCCGGCCAAGAGAGCCGCTGCCGACCAGAACACCGTTGCGATGCCGAGTCGAGGCGTCGACCGAATGAACGCCAGTCCCACCGTCATCGTGACCAGGCACGCGAAATTTCCGGGCAAAATTAGCAGCCCGTTGAATCTGTTGTACGATAAAACCTCAACCGACAGCGCACCGATGCTGAACACAAAGTACAGCATGGCGACAGTGAGCGTGATCGAGCACCCCAAAACGTGACCGCGTTTTGCCATCCCAGCGCGCCTATTGGACCAACACGATCGGAGTGTTCAACCCTTCTGTGCGTTTCTCAGCGTAAGTGAAGCACACGCAACGCGGCTTTCTTGGCCGTGCCTGCCTGAAACAACTCGCAGAGGTCGCCCATGACCTAACCGGAAGTTCCCCCCGATTTCCCATTGATTTTCTGGCCAAGCGGTTGATTTGGTGGGGTTAGTGTGGCTTTACAATCAGGAATATGTAGCCATGCAGCAAGTAGTAATGCCCGTGTATGTTTGAAGTTCCGTCTAATGGGACATTGATGTCCGAACGTTTGTACCACTATCAGGATCTGGTCGCGTGTACCAAGAGCGACTCGCGCCCATCTGGGACTTGGTACTCCTCTGGAGTGCTCCCGCCCACCCATCACGCAATTTGCGTCAACCAACTTACTCTACGTGCAATTCAATTGCCTCGCGTTCCCGTTCCTTGTCGCAGGATAGGGAAAGAAAAGTGTGGCAGTGCCCGTCACGTACAGATATATCTTTGAACGCCATGTTCTGTTGCCGCGCTGATTACAATACGATGTCGCCCAATTTTCATCATCGTTCTGATCCCAGATAGCGACGTAGCCGTATTTCGTTTGCACATTCCTTCGCTCTCGCGTGTCGTAGTACGAAAAGAAGCCGCGGTCGATTCGAATCTGCAACGCCAACTGCAACCGATACGTGATCAATTGGTGGGGTCCAAGAACGTACACACAAAGCCCACCCGTCTTGGCCTTCGCGACTCGCGTGAAATTGTCCCAAGACTCGTGGATGTCGTGCGGCTTCAGCGTTGAGCACGAAACGTACGCAATGTAGCTTGTGAAACTGGACTGACCGTTCGACACATCGAGGTCCGGTTCGTCCGACCAGCCCACGTTGCCACGAGTCGATACCATCGAAGAGGCGACGCTCGGTCTGCTTAGCGACCGAAAATGGAAAGGCACGCCGGGCACAACACCGGGTCCGTGTTCTTCGATCTCAATTCCTTCGCCCTCATACGTTTCGATGATGCGGTTCAGGTCGTCGACCGTTTCGATCCGGTCGCCCGATTGGATCAGCTTCTGATTCATTTCCTCAACAACTTCCGCAAGCCTGAGCGACGGAAGGCCGTCCGGCAGCGCCGTCGGATCGACCCACAGCAACCCGTCTCGAACGTGAATCGCAGCCATCGTGCGCTCGATTATGTCGCGCGTGTAGTCGCTTTCGGGGAGCGACCTAATGGACTCGTCTATCAGGTCAGAACCAGAAAACGAACCCTTCGGAAGCTCGTGCTGGCGGTGAATGGCGATGCCCTCAATGTTCGGCAAATATTCCAGTTCGGGTGGTATCGAGTCCGTCCATTCATTATGGGAGAGCTCGAGATGGGTCAATCCATGTAGTTGTCCGAGTTCCGCAGGTATCTCGCCAGAGAACGAATTTGACGTCAGCCACAAGTCCGTCAACTGGCTCAGGTTGCCAAGTGCGCTTGGGATTTCTCCGTACAGATAGTTCCATCGAAGGTCGAGCACATTCAGCTCGGTCAAAAACCCGATTTCCGATGGGAGCGGCCCCCTCAGTCCATTGTCGAGAAGCTCCAACTCGATCACGCGGCCCTCGTACGTATCGACGCCAAACCACTCGCCAAGCGGTTGGGCGCTCAACCAGCCGTCCGAGTTTGTCCAGTTGGGTCCGTCCGTCGCGTGGTAGAGAGCCTCGAGTGCCACTCTGTCGGGAGATTGCGCACCCAAGGGTCCGGCGACGAGTACGATCAGAAGCCCTGCTATTCGTATTCTCATGGCAAACTTCCATATGTTCCATGCTTGTCGAGTCGTCAGAATAACAATTTGTTTCCCTTCTGGCCAACGCAGCGAGGAGAGTTGCTCCGCCGAGCAAGACTGCCTGCTCGTCTGACCGCTATGCTCGAACCGCGACACAATCGCACGCCACTCATCCGCCGAGCGGAACCTGTTACCCGCTTGACCCCGTTCATCGATTGTCGCGCTACACTACGGTCTGTCGGGGAACGGCAAACGGTTGGCTTGGTTCCGCTATCGGGTCATTCGCATCTGGCGGAAGTGGCTGGCTCGCCGCGACCGTCTCCGGCGCATGAACTTGGACCGGATGAATGCACTCCTTCGGCATTACCCCCTGCCGTCAGTTAAGATCGCGTGGCCATGGCGTGGTCCTTGAAGCGAATCTGTCAATTGAGGAACCGAGTGTGGGAATCCCGCTCGCTCGGGTCTGTGAGGGGCGGGGCGCAGTAATGCCCCCGCCTACTCGGCCCCCACCTGGATTTCAGCTTGAAGCTGATGTAAAGGCCCAGGGCATCAGCGCATCGATGTCCGAGGCCGGGTGGCCGGCGGCGATGGCTTCGAGCGTGGCCTTCAGATAGGCGTGGGGGTTCACGCGGTTCATCTTGGCCGTTTTAACCAATGAAGCGATGCGGGCCCAGGCCTTGGCGCCACCAGCTTGCCCTGCCGTAGCTGGCTGCGCCAGGCTGACAGCCGGTTGCGCGCGATCCCGTGCCGAGCCGCCACCGCCGTCACCGACTCGCTCGAGGAAAAGCACTCCCGCGTGATCCGAATCTTCTCCTACGCGCTCCAGCGCCGACGCTTCCTGCGCTTCCTGACGGACCTTGCCGCTCCGTTGACTGCCTTGGCATCAACCGACTTGGTATCTTGATCGGGCTTGTGCATTGGAATCCTCCCTATACAAAAGGAGTCATCCAGCCTCATCGGCTCAGCGAAAGGAAGGTGGGGTCGGCTTAGCACCAGGGCTATTTCACGCTAGCCGGAAGTCGGTGATTTGAGGGGTTGGTCTCGGGGGTCTGGCTTTTCGGCGTTGTTTGGTGTACAACGCGCTGCATGTCGGCGGAATTCGACAAGGCGGCGGTGGTGGTCGGGGAGGTTGAGGTGCGTCCGGTCCGCGCGGAGGAGCGGCGGCGCTGGGATGCGCTGATGGAGGAGCACCACTACTTGGGTTTTCGGCAGTTCGCGGGGCGTGGTCTGCGCCATGTTGCGGAGTGGCGCGGGCACTGGCTGGCGCTTTTGGGCTGGCAGTCGGGGGCGTTCAAGTGCGCGCCGCGGGACCGCTGGCTGGGCTGGCACCGGTCGGTGCAGTTCCGGCGCCTGCACCTGATCGGGAACAACACGCGGTTTTTGGTGCTGCCGGCGGCGTCGGGGGTGCCCAACCTGGCGTCGCGGGCGCTGTCGCGGAGCGTGCGGCGGCTGAGCGGTGACTGGGCGGCGCTGCACGGGCATCCGCTGGAGTTGGCCGAGACGTTCGTGGACCCGGCGCGGTTTCGGGGCACGTGCTACGACGCGTCGAACTGGACGCGGGTGGGCCGCACGAAGGGCTTCGCGCGCCACAACGGCTCGTACACGGACCCGCACCGGGCGCCGAAGGAGATGTACGTGCGGGTGTTGCGTCGGGATGCGCGGCGGCGGCTCGCGGACCCGGCGGACCGCCCGGAGTGGTCGTGTCGGGCGGTGCCGGTGCGCTACACGCGCGCGGAGTTGCGTTCGCTGCGCGACCTGTTCGCGGAGGTGCCGGACGCGCGCCGCGGGCAGGGCCGCAAGCACCGCCTCGCGACGGTGCTGGCGATCTGCGCGCTGGCGCGGCTCGCCGGGCAGCACGGCCCGGCGGCGACTGAGCGCTTCGCGAGGAACCTGGAGCAGAAGGAACTGCGCGCGCTGCACGCTTGGCGCGACCCGGCGGCGGGGCGCTGGGTCGCGCCGTCGGACTCGACCGTCTGCCGGGTGCTGATGAACACCGACCCGGACGCGTTGCAGGAGGTGCTGTCGCGGTGGGCGGCGCCGCGCCTCGCGGCGGCGGACGACCCTCAGGTGCTGGCCGCCGACGGCAAGCGCATCCGCGGCGCCAACCGGCACACCGACGACGCGACGTACTTCGAGACGGTGACGCTGGTTACCCACGCCGGGCGCCCCGTCGCGAGCCGCTGCTGCCGCGACGACGGCGGCGAGATCGCGGCCCTGTGTGCGCTGCTCGAGGATGTCGACCTGCGCGGCTGCGTACTCACCCTGGACGCCCTGCACGCCACCCGCGACACCGCACGGACCATCGTCGAGACGCACGGCGCGGACTACGTGCTGTCGGTCAAGGCGAACTGCCCCGACACCTTCGCCCAACTCACGGCGATCGACTGGGACGGCAACGACGTGCGCCACCACGCCGACGAACCCGCGAAGGCGCACGGGCGCATCGAGGCGCGCCGCATCGCCGCGCGCGACCTGCCGCCGAAGACGCTCGGACCCTTCCCCGGCGCCCGCCAGGCGTTCCGCGTCGTGCGCGAGCGCACCGACGCCAAGACCGGTGCAACCTCGGCCGAGACCGCCTACGGCATCACCACGGTGCCCGCCGAACGCGCCGCTCCGGCGCGGCTGCTGGCCTGGAACCGCGGCCATTGGCAGGTCGAGAACGCCAACCACTACCGCCGCGACGCCACCATGGGCGAGGACGCCAGCCGCGTCCGCAAGGGCCACGCACCCGCCAACAACGCCATCTTGAACAACATCGCGCTCGCCGTCGTGTTCCACCGCGGCTTCCGCTACCTGCCCGAGGCGAACCTCCACTTCATGATGCGCCGCGCAGACGCGCTCGACGCCATCCTGTCCCCGCACTGAGACACCCGGCCCCGCCGCCGCAAACCGCGCCCCCCCGCAAACGTCGCCGGCGACCCCTCTCCGCGCCGCGTTCCCGGACCCGCTTCCCCACCCACCCGGTGACGAATACGCCGCGCTCCATACACCAGCCCGGAACCCTCCGCACGCCTTGGCCCCCAAGCGGCCCGCGGAACGTCGCTTAGCCCGGCGTCGATCCGTAGCGTGAAATCACCCTGCTGGCCGACGGTCGCGTGCAGCTCGCGACTGCCGTCTTCTTCATGGACTACGAAGACAAAGCGGAAAACATCGACATCCCGAACTCGGATGGGCGTTTCGGCCCTGAAGATCCCATAGGTGTCACGGCCAATGCTTCGTCGGTCGAGATCCACGGCATCGAGTTCGAGCTGCGCGCAACGCCTTGGGATGGCGGCTTCCTGTCCCTCGACGTTGGCTACCTCAAGAACGAGTATAGCGACTTCACCGCGTTCGACGAGACAGCTCCTGGTCAGCAGGTTGATAGGTCGGGCGCGACGATCCGTGCCTTCTCGCCGGAGTGGACGATTACCACATCGCTGGAGCACGAGTTCGTGCTCGGCAATGGCGCCTCGTTAACGCCAAACGTCAGTGTGTACTACCAGGACAACTACGACTTCACTTCCCGTCTCGTAGACGCCCCGCCGTCGAAGTGTAACCAGGAAGCCTATGCGATCGCTCGCGCACGCGTAAACTACCTGCCGCCAGACGGCGCGTGGCAAGCTTCGTTGTTCGGTTCCAATATCACCGATAAGCGTTACTGGAGCTTCTGCAATAACGGCCGCGGGGGTGTCTACGACTATACCTATGGCGCGCCCGATCGCTGGGGTCTCGAGTTCCGGATGAACTTCGACGGCTAGCCAGGCTGGTGGCAAAGTGGCTTTGCTAAGACGTTTCTTCTGGGAGGTTCCGAAATGCGTCGATTAATCATCGGCCTGGCCGCCGCGCTGGTCGCCCAGTTGGCTGCCGGCCAGCAAGACATGTCGCTCGAAGACTATGCGGCTCTGATGGAGTCGAACCGGATGGCGATCGCTGAGGTGGACGCGGCGGTCGATGCTGAAGCGTACGATGATGCGCGGGTGCACGTCGCCGTCCTTCGCCGGAACTTCCAGGAACTGCGGCGCTTCTGGTCTGCGCGAGACCATGCAGATGCAACCGGCATCGTCAGGGACGGCCTGGGGCGTCTTGCCGCGCTGGAGGAGCTGTTGGGCCGCTTTGGATTGTTTCAGAGCAGTGGCGAGGTACCTGACGCGCTGGTCCGGGAGGCTGCGGAGGAGTTTCGTAGTGCCGTCTGCGCCGCGTGCCACGATGCGTATCGTGAAGGGGATCGGCAGACGGGTTTTCGGTTTAGGGAAGGCGTGTACCAGGAGTTCGAATGATGAATCGAGTCGATGCTTTCTTATCAGCGTTTCCAAGCATCCGTGGCGTCAGCCTTGTCGCGACGATATGGGTACTTGCGTTGAGCCTGACGCCAGCCCAATCCCAAGAGTGGAATCAGTACCTCGCCTTCGATGACTACTTCAGTGCCGCGTTTCCCGGTGAGCCTTCGATCCACGAAGGTACGCATCCGACCGAGTACGGTTTGCAGTTACCATCGCGCGTTTATTCCGCGACCGATATGTTCGGGGAGTACTCAGTCACTGTCGTCGACTGGCGCGGGGCCGCTGAACAGCACCTGATCAGCTACGAGGCGTGCCTGGCGAGCGTTGTCGATCTCCGCGGTGGTGACAATCCGGCGGTTTGCGGTAATCGGACCAACGGCGAGATTCGCGGGGCGACGTTGCACGCCGCAACTGAGTATCTGCGGCGAGACAGTGAGCTCACGCATTTCGGGCTGACGGCTGCGGAAGGGGTGGAGGGTACGCGAGTTCAGCTCCGTAACCCGGATGGGTCGCACACCTATGTCGCTATCTACTGGCATGAGCTTCGCCTCTACATCGTGGACGCGACCTCGCTGCCGGGTATGCCTCCGCCTGTCGCGTTCACGACGTCGATGGGTTTCATCGACGAAGATGGGAGAAGGATTCGGTATTCGGGGCGTTATACCCCGCTCTTTCCTGTTCCTTCCCGTGGCCGGTGAGCGAATTGTGATTTCAGGAGTGATTAAGATGCCCTCACGATGCTTGTTTTTAGCGATCTTCTGTTCAGTTGCGGCGGTCCTGCCGGTCAGCGCGCACCACTCGCACGCCATTTTCGATACGGAGACATGGGTGACTCTAGCCCGACTTCGACAACTCAGGCGGATTTCCGGTTGATTTGAGCGGTTATTGGCCGGATACGGTCATGTAACGTTTTGATTGTATTGATGGGGGATTCGTCGAACGGGCTGTAGTGCCGACCTTGCCCCTTGATTTATGGGGTATTTCGGGCACGCTATGGGTCCATGTTCGTGCGTGCCAAGAGGCGTTTCAAGGACGGCAAGGAGCACCGTTACTGGAGCGTGGTGGAGAACTGCCGGAGCCCGGACGGTCGCGTGGTGCAGCGGCAAGTGCTGTATCTCGGAGAGATCAACGACGGCCAGCGGGCGGCGTGGTGCCGATCCATCGAGGTGTTGTGCGGGGAGTCGGGTCCGAAGCCGGTGGCGCTGTTTCCGGCGGATCGGGAAGCGCCGGAGTTGGCCTGCGAGGTGGTCCAGATCGAGCTGAAGGCGTTGCGGTTGCGCCGGGCGCGTCAGTGGGGGGCGTGCTGGCTGGCGCTGGTGCTGTGGGCGCGGCTGGATCTGGACCGGTTTTGGCGTCCGCGGCTTCCGCCGAGCCGTCAGGGCACGCGCTGGCTGGACGTGTTGAAGACGCTGGTTTGCTACCAGTTGATCGATCCGGGCAGCGAGTGGCGGCTGCACCGGCACTGGTACGCGCACAGCGCCATGGGGGATTTGCTGGGCCGCCCGGCGGAGGCGGTGGGCGGGCACACGCTGTACCGCTGTCTGGACAAGCTGGCGGGGCACAAGCGGGCGTTTTTCTCGTTTCTGCGGGACCGCTGGGAGACGTTGTTCGATGCGCGTTTCGATGTTTTGCTTTACGACCTGACCTCCACTTATTTTGAGAGCGATCCGAGGTTTTCGGACAAGCGCCGGTTCGGTTACAGCCGCGACAAGCGCTCGGACTGCGTGCAGGTGGTGATCGCCTTGATCGTGACGCCCGAGGGTTTTCCGCTGGCCTACGAGGTGATGCCGGGCAACACCTCCGACAAGACCACGCTGGCGGGGTTTCTGAAGAAGATCGAGGCGCAATACGGGCGATCCGAGCGGGTCTGGATCATGGACCGGGGCATTCCCACCGAGGCGACGCTGGAGGCGATGCGCACGGGGCCGGCACCGGTGCATTACCTGGTGGGCACGCCCAAGGGCCGATTGAGCAAACTGGAGAAGGCGTTCGTGGGCAAGCCCTGGCGGCAGGTTCGCGAGTCGGTGGAGGTGAAGTTGTTGGCCAGGGACGGGGAACTGCACATCCTGGCCCAGAGCCGGGCGCGCGTGTTGAAGGAACGCGGCATGCGCCGGCGCCGACTGAAGAAATTGTGGCGCCGCTTGCACGAGTTGCGCCGCCAATCGCTGAAACGCGACGAGTTGCTGCTGAAGCTGGGCGCCGCAAAGAAGGAGGCGGGGCGCGCCTGGCATCTGGTGGACATCGGCTTGCCCAAGGCCCGGGAGGCGGTGACGGCCGAGACGTTCACGTTCTCACTGCGGCGCGAGCGGCTGCGCCAAGCCCGGCGCCGCGAGGGCCGGTATTTGCTGCGGTCCAACCTCACCGGTGAGGACCCGGCGACCTTGTGGCGCTACTACATGCAGCTCTCCGAGATCGAGCAGGCGTTCAAGGAACTGAAGCACGATCTGGCCATCCGGCCGATCTTCCATCAGCGCGAGGATCGGATCGAAGCGCACATCTTTGTCGCCTTCATCGCCTACTGCCTGCATGTGACGTTGAAAAACCTGGCCCGACCGCACGCCCCGGGACTGACGCCCCGGGCGATCCTGGAGAAGTTCGCCACCATGCAAATGGTCGATGTGCATCTGCCGACCACTGACGGGCGGCATCTCGTCCTGCCCCGGCGCACCGATCCAACCCGCGACCAGCAACTGCTGCTGCACCAACTCAAGATGAAACTGCCCGAACAGCCGCCCCCACGGATATCGGCCTAGATCATCGTCGAAGCGACGATCTCACGGCGCTGCCGTAGTGCCGACCTTTCGCGTTCTCGAACAGAAAATCAATAAGTTACAAGCGACAAAACGCCGAGTTGTCGAAGTCGGGCTAGAGGGCAACGTGCTGCAGGTCCAATGGACCTTTCCGCACGCGTGGATTTACCTGGAGGTCGAAAACGAGGAGGGTGAGTCGCAGATCTGGGCAATGGAGGGCGCCAATCCGAATTCGATCCAGATAACAGGTGTCAACAGGGAAGACATCCTGCCCGGCGACAGGCTCAGAGCGCGCTGCCACCCGTTGCGTGATGGTGCGACCGGTTGCGTACTTGGCTTCGTTACGCCGCTGCACGGTGATACTGCGCGAGGTCACGGAGTCGAACTGGCGTGGAATTGACAAGCCCTCGCTTACGCTGGGAACCGTGGGAGTCCAAACAATAGTGTTCAAGATGACGAATCGAACGCTGGTTTTGGTTTTGTCACGCCGATACACGGCGACATGGCGCGCGGGCACGGCGTTGAGCGAGCCTGGAATTGAGAGCCGATTAGAAGGTGTTACCAGTATGAATCCGCAACGAATGTTGACCGCGCTCATCGGCGTCGCATCAGTTACCTGCTGGATTGCGGTCGGCTGGGCACAGGTTACCGATCCGGCGCCTCTGATCGAGCAAGACGATGCTCTCAAGGTCTCCGATCACGTTTACGTGATTCTCGACGATGGCCGCAGGTATATCCCGAATGTAGGAGGACCGCGTGCTGTTTGCCGGTGACGTCGCGATGCGGAGGTACCCGAGGCTCGCGAGTCCAAGCTCCGGTGTTGCCGTCTGGCTCGAGGCATTGGAAGCGATACAGTCGCTCGATGTCGACGTTGTGGTCCCGAGCCATGGCCCTTTGGGCGATGCAACGGTAATCGACGCGTACGAGGAGTATTTCGCCACGATTCAGTCGCGTGTCGGCGAGCTCAAGACTCAGGGACTTTCAGCCGACGAGATCGTCGAGCGGCTGACGAGCGAGCTTGCCCCGCGGCTCTCTGACTGGCAGGAGAACGGAACCGCCATAATCGATACTACCGTGAGAACAGCCTTCGACGAGGCACCGTGAGCTCAGACCGAAACCGCGCGTCTACTCTGCGCGTTAAAGATGACCCAGAGGTAGATGAATCGATCTCACTCTTGGTACCGTATCACCCAGTTCAACCAGGGATAAGGAAATGATTGCTTCTAGAGTCTCGATTGTCTTGTTTTTCTGCACGGTTACCGCCAACGCGCATCATGCGGCGACCGGACGTTACGAGCCGAATTCATTCGGCGAGATTGAGGGGATCATTACGGACGTGTTCTGGCGAAATCCCCACGTGCGCTTGCTCATTGCCGTCGACGGCGAAGGCGGGCAGGAAGACGTGTGGGAGGTCGATTTCGGATCGGTCAACACGGTCCAGCGCCTCGGTGTATCCCGTGACACCGTAACGGTCGGCGAGCGAGTCAGCGTCTACGGCAGGTTGGGTCGTGACGGCCTGAAGGCCATGTTTGCGGGCTCGATCGTCCTGCCCGACGGCGAAGAGGTCCTGCTGCAGGCGGGAGAGCGGCAGCGCTACGGGCTGACCGATGCGGCGCTGCGCGACGCGAAGAACGAGGCTGCGGAACTGCGATCCGACATCTTCCGCGTCTGGCTCCCGTTGGAGCGGCCCAGAACGGGTCACGTCGACTTCGGGTACCCGCTGACCGCGGCGGGCAGAGCGGTGCAGGCCCAGTGGGATCCGGAGCAGGATCCGGCGCTGCAATGCATTCCGCCCGGGATGCCAACCGCGATGGACAACCCCTACCCCGTCGAGTTTCGCGAGGAAGGTGACACCATCGTCATGTTGCTTGAGGAGTGGGATGGGTTGCGCACGATTCATATGAATGCCATGGGCGAGCCCGCGCAGCCGCGCATGGGTCGTTCAGTCGGTCGCTGGGAGGACAGGACGCTCGTGGTCCGGACGACCGATATCGACTGGCGCTACGTGGACGATCTCGGCACGCCCCAGAGCGAGGACGTCGTCATCGACGAACGCTTCACGCTGAGCGAGGACGGCACTGAGCTCCACTGGGAGGGGCGAATCACGGACCCGGTCAACTTCACCGAGCCGGTGGTTCAGGAAATCGTCTGGACGTGGGTGCCCGGGCACGAGATCAAGCCCTTCAATTGCGCGCTTCCCGAGTAGCGTGAGACGGGTGGGGCGAAGACGGTGAGTTGTCCGTGATAATGCCAGGAGTGCCGAAGTTGCGGTTGTTATCCTTGATTCTCGCGGTTCTGTGTGCGGTTGCTGCGGCCTTGCCGGTCCCCGCGCACCACTCGCAAGGTATGTACGACCTCTCGGCCTGGACCACTATGGAGGGGACGGTTCGGCAGGTTCGCTGGAGTAACCCGCACGCGTGGGTTTTCCTCGACGTCGAGGACGAGCAGGGCCAGGTACAGACGTGGGCGCTCGAGGGCGCGAGGCCGAACTCGATCGAGGAGTCAGGGGTTCGCAGAGACCACTTGCTGCCGGGCGATCGGATCAGCGCCCGCTGCCACCGGCTCAAAGACGGCTCGGCGGGCTGTGTGCTCGGGTTCGTAACGCCGATGCACGGCGATCCCGCGCGCGGACACGGCGTCGAGAGAGCCTGGAACTGACATGCCTTCTTGTTCAGCGAGAGACAGGCTGCACCCGCGTCCAAATAGTTCCAGCCCCGTACGGGGCGTAATGTGTCTGATGTCGCTCGCTGCGTCCACGCTGTTCCCCGGCCTCGGAGCGGCGTTCGCTCAAGCTCAGGAGTTGAACCAGTATCTCGCCCTGGACGATCGTTTCAGCGCCGATTTTCCGGCCGCGCCGACTATCCGCGAAAGCTCGTATACGACGGAATTGGGCATCATCTTGCCGGCTCGGGTCTATACGGCCGAGGATGACTTCGGGAAGTACTCGGTCACGGTCGTCGATTGGCGCGATACCGAGGAGCTATACGAGGCATTTTTGGCGGGGTGTCAAGACTGCGACGGCGCGATGCCGAACGATATCCGAGGAGCGGCGCTCCACGCGGCATTCGGTTTCGTAAGTCGTGGAGGCGAGGTGACATACTTGGGGAAAATGGACACCGAAGAGGTCGACGGGGTACGTGTCCACCTCCTCAGCGAGGATGGCTCCCGCACGTACGCGACCACTCACTGGCATGAATACCGCCTCTACATCATCGAGGCAACCGCGCTGCCGAGCGCCCCGCCACCGAATTCCTTCCCTGTTTCGATCGGTTTTATCGACGAAGAAGGCAGGCGGGTTCGGTATGAGGAGCGGTACGCTCCCCTGTTCCCGACGCCTGCCCGCAACCGGTAAGCTACCGGATACGCCTTACGGGCGTTCCGCGCCACGAGCGCCTATAGCGCGCGAATGTCCGCAAGCAAGAGCGGTCATTGGGTATTTCGGACAAGCGAAGTAAACGAACTGCCAATCCCGCGCATCCAACGAGATAATCAGGGACCTCAATGGGCCAGCCTGTGCACATGACGAACGTATCGCGCAAAGCTGCGACAATCGTTTCCGGACCGGAACCGGGGTTGGAAGCGATCGACAGGAAAAGCGTGATGCTGTGCGTACGAGCGGCTCAGGGCGGCGACATTGACGCCTTCGAGAAGCTCTATCGGCACTTCGCAGGTCTTGTTTACGGGCTGTGCTTGCGGATACTTGCGTCGCCGGCGGATGCGGAAGACTGTGTGCAGTTGACCTTCACGAAGGCGTGGGCTCAGCTCGAGCGGTTTGAAGCACGCAGCGAATTCGGGACCTGGCTTCACCGCATAGCCGTCAATGAAGCTCTGATGGAGAAGCGACGACGCAAGCGACGATTTGAGCTGGTGCGTGCACAGGACGAGCCAGCTTCGGAGAAAAGCGGTACTGGGGCGGCGCTCGATATCGAAGCAGCCATTGCCGGCCTGCCGATGAGGCGCCGCCACGTTTTTGTACTGAAAGCCGTTTACGGTTACAGCCACGAAGAGGTCGCCGACCTTCTCGGCATTTCTTCCGGGACCGCCAGAGCCCATTATCACCAGGCACGCCAGACACTGATGGGCGTGCTGGATCAGGAGAAGCAGCATGAGTGACAACAAGGTTCCCCGTGCCGAGAAACTGGAAGAGCGTGTCGCCAAAATGGCGCGGGAAGTGATGCCCGGGAGGGACCTCTGGCCGGAGATCTCCTCACGCCTTGAGCCCCGGGACAGGACTACCTCAGCCTCGCGGGCTGCGTGGCAGCCTCGCGGCTGGGCCTCGATCTGCGTAGCGGCCGCCGCAGGCTACCTGTTTGCGACGTGGATTCCGTTGTCATCGATGTCTCCGCAGATCGGACAACAGACTCTGCCCGCACAACTTCGGGCCGAGTTGATGGCGGAAATCCAGCCGACTCTTGACCAACTTCCCGCTGGTACGCGGGCCGTGGTGGAGACGGACCTGGCCGGATTCGAGCTTGACTGGCTTCGGGTCGAAGAGGCCTCGGAATCGGAGCCCGATAACCCCTTGTTGAGCGAACTGTTGATGTCCGCGCAGGATCGGGCCCAATCGGTTCGGGACCAGCTTGTCAGGTTAACGAACGATCAGGCTGAAGCGGTGGGTACATGAAGTCAGATAACGGGAAGCTTGCGACGATGTTGGCCGCGGCCTTGCTCGCCGGACTCGCCGATGGCCAGACAGTTGACCCTGTCGTCATTGATGACCAGACATTTGACCGGATTTTCCCGGCACCAACCCCGGGACAGGTTACCGTCTCAATGGCGGTGGGCGAATTGATCGTCAGGGGATGGGACCAGGACGAAATCGAGGTTTCGGGGGAACTCGGTGAAGACGCGCTGCGCGTCGAGTTGACTCTGGACGAAGGACAGATGCTGATCAATGTGGTTCCCGTTCCCGAGGGCACTGAACCTGCGTACGGCGGCGAAACCGACATCTTTGTCAGGATGCCGCGCCAGAGCAGTCTGACTTTCTCGACGACCGACGCCGAGGGGCTGATCGCGGGCATTCACGGCAGCCAGTCACTGCATACGATCAGCGGCGATATCGAGACGGAATTCTGGTCGGGACCCATTACCGCAGAATCCGCAAGTGGCGACCTGGCGATCTCCAATCGGACCGGGTTCGGTGCGCCCGGAGAGGTGCCGAACCCCGATCTTTCCGAACTGGATGAGGTAGTACTGACGACCCTGAGCGGCGAGATCGAAGCTCGTGGCCCTTTTAGTCAGTTGACGGCATCGACAGTGAGCGGCGACATAGAACTAGACGTCGCCAACGTTTCGATGCTTCACCTTGAAACCAGCAACGGAGATATTGAGGTTCAGGCCACCTTGAGTGCCGGAGCCGAAGTGAATGCAGAAACGATCAATGGCGACGTGGAACTGGACATCGGCGAAGAAGGCAACCTGACGCTGGATCTGGGGTCGTTCAGCGGCCGCATCGAAAACTGCTTCGGGTACGAAGATCTGCCGTCAAGCTCCGGCTCAGGACGCGAGTTACGTATCGACGGCCCCGACAACTCGCCGAGCATACGTGCCCGGACGCTGAACGGCGATATCGAAATCTGCGCCTCCTAGTACTTGCGCGCAACACCGGAACAAGCAACTCAACCGTTTGATTTATAGAGCTTTCTTTATGAAGGATCAAGACTCTCGCCCGCTGAGAACAGGCAGCGTTCCTCATACAGCCACCCTGCTGTTGCTTTCGTTAGGCTTCGGCCAGGCGCACGGCCAGGACAACTCGCCCTCGGGCGGCACTGCCGAACGCGACAAGATGCTGAGAATAGCCCGGACCGAGACCGCGCCGACGATAGACGGCGTTCTGGACGATTTGCCCTGGACGCACGCGCCGGTCATTGAAGATCTGCACCAGTTCGACCCCGTGGACCATGGCGAGCCGACGGAGCATACCGAAGTCTACGTCCTCTACGATGACGATAACCTTTACGTTGCGGCCCGCATGTTCGATAGCGAACCGGATCAGATACGCGCGCGACAGATGGTGCAGGGTCAGGCGATGTGGTTCGATGACTCGTTCACCATCCTGCTGGATCCCTTCAACAACAAGCGCACGGGTTACAGCTTCCAGGTCAACCCGGTCGGGAATCGACGGGACGGGATCTATGAAACACCGACCGAGCAGAACCAGGACTGGGAGGGTATCTGGCATGCCGTGGCGCGAATCAACGACGAAGGCTGGGCGGCCGAATTTTCCATTCCATTCAAGACACTGAATTTCGACCCGAACAATGCCGATTGGGGTTTCACGGTCGAACGCAGCATTGCGCGCAAGCAGGAAGAAATTGCGTGGGTGTCATTCAATCGCGACATCAACCCGGGAGCGACAGGCGTGATCACGGGTCTGACCGGGCTACAGCAGGGAGTGGGCCTGGACATCGTGCCCTCGGTCGTGACAAGTCATTCCAGGGATTTCGAGACACATGGCACTGACTCGGAAACAGATCCGTCTCTTGATGCGTTTTATAACTTCACACCGTCGTTGACGGGTGTGTTGACCCTGAACACGGACTTCTCCGCGACCGAGGTCGACGATCGACAGATCAATCTCACTCGCTTCTCGCTATTCTTTCCCGAGAAGCGCGATTTCTTCCTGCAGGACGTCGACATTTTCTCTTTCGGCGGGCTGGAGAGAAACGGCATTCCCTTTCATTCGCGCCGCATCGGGCTGGGCGACAAGGGGCGCCCCGTCGATCTGGAGGTTGGCGCCAAAGTCACGGGACGCGTCGGTCGGTGGAACGTGGGCGTTCTGGACATCCAGCAGGAAGGGTTCAATGACGTGGACGACAGCAACCTTTTCGTTGGTCGAATCTCGGCCAACGTGCTGGAGGAGTCGAGCGTCGGCATGATCCTCACCAACGGCGATCCACGCACTAATCTGGGCAATTCGCTGGTCGGGGCGGACTTTCGCTATCGCAATACCCGTCTCCCCGGAGACCGGACGCTGGAAGGCGAACTCTGGTTCCAGCAGTCCGATACGGAAGGAATCGATGGCGAAGACACAGCCTGGGGACTTCGAATCGCTTCACCGAACAGCGAAGGACTTCGGGGCGAATTGGCATACGATACTTTCTCGGAAAACTTCAACCCGGCACTGGGCTTTGTAAACCGATTCGGCATAGCAAGGACGGAGCTTGCGGCCGGATACACCTACCGGCCCACCAGTCATCGCTGGCTTCGATCGATCCAGGCAGGCTTCAACTTCGAGAACTTCGACAAGATCTCCGGCGGTCTGGAGAGCAGACGCATCTTTCTCGAGTTGCTCGAGGCGGAAACACACTCCGGCGACGACTTCTCCCTGAACGTTGCGCGAGATCGAGAAGTTCTGCTGGAGGCATTCGAGATCGCCGACGGCGTTGTGATTCCTCGCGGTGACTACCAGTTCGACAGCATCGGGATCGAACTGGGTGGCGCTCAGGAACGCTCGCTCGCCCCGGAGCTTGATCTTGACGTGGGCGATTTCTACAACGGTGAGATACTCTCCGCTGCAGCCAGTCTCGATTGGCGCCCGAACGAGCACCTGTTCCTCGGTCTCGGCTACGAGTACAACGACGTCTATCTGCCCGAAGGAGAATTCGTCACGAGGCTGATTCAGGTCGAGGCAAACTATGCTTTCGATGTCCGCTGGTCCTGGGTGAATCTGATCCAGTACGACAACGAGTCCTATTCGGTCGGAATCAACAGCCGGCTGCGGTGGAATCCTCGGGCCGGCAGAGACCTCTATATCGTGGTTAACCACGGTTTCGACGCAAATGGCGCTTTTTCCCGTCTGCGCTCCACCGATTCGAGTCTGTCAATCAAGTACACCCAGACGTTCCGACTCTGAGCCGCAGTTCCGGCAGTCCCTCGCAAGAGTCGCGCGTGGCCGTGAGGATTCCGTGCGGGTAACAGCTCGACGACGCCTTCGAGCCGCATACGTTGATCTGCCTCGAAATACGTCGCGGACGACGAGGACAAGGTATATATTGATCCGGCGATTCCGATGTGAATTCCGGTGGTATCCAAATGAAGAATAACGAGGAGAGCCATGTGACCTATGTGGACGGAATGATGACCGCGGTGCCGACCGCCAACAAGGAAATCTACCGCGAAATGGCGGAGCAATGCGCCAGGGTATTCAGGAAACATGGCGCGCTGTCTTACGTGGAGTGCTGGGGCAGCCACGTGCCGGAAGGCAAGCTCAACTCGATGCACACCGCGGTGCTGCGCGAACCCGATGAAACGGTCGTGTTCTCCTGGGTCACCTGGCCGTCGAAGGAAGTCCGCGATGACGGCATGCCGAAAGTCTTCAGCGACCCGGAAATGCCGACCCACATGGACCCGATGCCATTCGACGCCAAGCGGATGATATTCGGCGGCTTCGAGGTGCTCGTAAAGGCCTGACAAGTGCATCGGAAACCGACCAGGAACACAAGACAAGACTAAACCACCAAAAGCGAGTTCATGGAAACAACAAGAAGAACATTCATAAGGGAGGCTGCGATGCTGTCGTCGGCCTCGGTGCTGGCCGGCACGAGCCTCGTCCAGGGCGCCAGGGCGCAGACGCCCGACTACCGCCGAATTGCCGTTGAGGAAATCTATTGCCCCCCTGAGGTGATGGAGGCTTCCATCAGGGCCATCAACGCAAATCCGGAACTGGAACCGAACTTCCAGGGGAATTTCAGCCCGGACAACGCCCGTTTCGTCAACGGCCGGATCATTGAGCGGCTTCAGGAAATCGGCGAGGAACGCCTCGGGGCGATGGACGAAGGCCGTATCGACAAGGTGCTTCTCAGCAACTGGTCGCCGGGGGTGCAGCTCTTCGAGACCGAGGAGGCAAAGGAACTGGCGGCGGTTTCCAACGACCGGATGGCCGAGGCCGCCCGCGCCAACCCAGACCGATACGCGGGCATGGTGACGATTGCGCCCCAGGACCCCGAAGCGGCTGGATTGGAAATCGAGCGCGGCATCTCGCTGGGGCTCACCGGCGTCCTGATCAACTCGCATACCCACGACGAGTACCTGGACGACCGGAAATTCTGGCCGATCTTCGAGGTATGCGAGGCCCGCTCCATGCCCATCTACCTGCACCCAAGGGTACCGGCGCCCCAGATGTATCCGGCATTCTCAGAATACAACATGCACGGTGCCATGTGGGGGTTCGCCATCGAAGCCTCGACCCACGCGCTGCGATTGATCGGCGCCGGCGTATTCGATCAGTTCCCGAACCTGACGCTCGTGCTCGGCCACATGGGTGAAGGCCTGCCGTTCTGGCTCTATCGGCTCGACACCACGTCCGCCGGGTACGTAGGCCGAACGATCAGCAGACCGCCCAGCGAATACGTACGCGACAACATGCTGATCACGACCAGCGGCATGGGGTGGGACCCCGCGCTACTGCTGAGCCATTCCGTGCTGGGGGCCGAGAACATCATGTTCGCCGTCGACTATCCCTTCGGAAACTATGCCCGGGACACGGAGTGGTTCGATGCCATCGACCTGCCGGAAGCCGACAAGCGACTGATCTACAGCGGCAACGCGGAGCGCATCTACAACCTGAGCTAGTAGTTGTCGCGGCGAGCCCGCTGCAACAACTCCTAGTCCGGACCAATCGAAGCCAGATAGGCAGCGATATGGGTCATGTCGTCAACACTCAGGTTTTCGATGGTCGGTTGCATCAGTTGTGCAGCAACACCATTCCTGGTCCCCTGCTTGAAGTCGTATAGCTGCCGCATCAGGTAGCTGGGCGAGCGGCCGGCGATACCGGGAATCACGGCGAGACCCATCAGGTCCTGTCCGTGGCAGATGGCACACGCAATGGTCTTTCCGTCACCGCCGGTCGTCACGAGTTCCTCTCCCTTGGCAAGGCTCCCCACAGGCACATAAACATTAAAGCCCATGCGCGGATTCCGAAGATAGTCCGCCTGATAGGTATCAACGGGAGTCTCGACAATGCGCCCGTCCAGGGGCTCTGTCGGCTCCGTCCCGATCGTGAAAAACATATTGTTGGCCGGATTCAGATACATTTCCGGAATCAGATCTGCCTCCGTTACAAAATACCGGCGCGTCGTCCAGGGAACGGCGGCCCAAAACTCTGCGGATTCCTGAATCTCTTCCTCAGTCATCGCCCGAGCCATCCTGATCATGTTCGGCGTGTTCGGCTTTCTCGGATCGGCGCTGTAACGCAAACCATCTCGCATATCGTGCAATTGCTGAACCAGGTACGCAGCCGGCTTTCCCGCAACGGGTGCGTTTGAGGGACGTCCTTTCCCATTGGGCAGATGGCAGGAACCACAGGCCCAATCGGGCGCCCCTCCCTGCAGGCTGTCGGGTCCGTACTTGATGATGTCAGCCATAGGGGGATAGTCGCCCGGGAACCAGTCGATCACATCCTGAGCATGACGAATCTCCTGGCGAGAGAAAGTGGCGCTGCTTCCTTCCAACGTGAGCAGTCTGCTTAACTCTTCCGCATCCTCTCCAGGCTGGAGTGCCCTGTTCCCCGGTGTCGGTATGGGTGGCCGATCACCTGGCTGCGGCTGAGTGTCATAGCCATACGCCCACTCGGGTATGGGCGCCCACAACGACAGGGACTCGTCTGTCTGCGACTGAACTACCGGTACTCCGGTGGCAATCAAGACACAGCAAATGAGCGCTACTCTGATTCTCTCTTTCAATTCTTGTTTCTCAAGACCAATGATCTTCTACAAAGTGGCGACCTGCCCCATCGCCGCGATTCAGTCTGCCGACTTGCCGCTGCCGATTCTCGGGAGCGGAATCAAGGCGGGTGTCGAGTTTTGGTAGTCACTGTAGGTGGGGTACTTTGATGCCGAGATCGATTCGGTGAGCCTCAGCGACGGTATGAACAACGCCGTGAGAAGAATGAATCCCAGCCCCGTCCAGTGCAGCCACTGGCCGGATGCGGCGACGGCGAACAGGTAGAAGGTCCACCACATACCCAGTTCGCAGAAAAAGTTCGGGTGCCGGCTGTAGCGGAACAGGCCGGTGGTGAGGAACGGCTGGACAATTTCCTCGCCCGCGGCCACGCGCCGCTTCTTTTCCTGCTGGAACCGCCACATCTGTTGGTCGGCCACGGATTCGAATATCAGGAACACCAGGAACAGGGCAGCGGCTACCGCATCGAGCCAATTCAATGGCACCTGCTGCCACGTCCACGCCTGGTGGATTGGCGATGTGAACCACCAGATCAACAGCATTTGCGCCGGCGCGATAAAGACGATGTTGAGCACCTGAAACCCTATCGGTCCCATCTGCTTGCGAACGGCATCCCACCGGTAGTCCTCGCCGCCCTTCTGGTAGCCGCCCTTGCGGACGAAGTTAAACGTCAGCCGCACTGACCACAGGACCACGAGCGCCGTCATGAGATTTACCCGCGCGGAATCGAAACCGACGGCATAGGCCACCATCAGGCAGTAAACCGCCGGGCAGATCGACCAGGCGCGGTCCACCCAGGAAACCTCCCGCGTAAGCACCGACAGCAACCAGATGACGGCCGCGAGAATGATGCACAGATCCAGCGCCGATCCGAACGGCGTGCCGGTGAGCGGGTGATTGATTAGGTTCATGGCCGCCTGACCCTTTGTTTACAGAGAGTACGCATTGTAAACGGGGACGACTGCGACGACTTGAGCCGGGACTCAAACCGCTCCCGGGCGAGAGCGTGACTGGGCCAAAAGGCCCGGTGAAGGATCAGAACCTGAACGTGCGGCTGTACTTCACCGCGAATTCGGACTGCCTCGACTGCATCTTCGAAAACGCGGCCAGGGCATCGAAGTCGTGGTTCCACACGACGTAGAGATCCTCCCCGGCGCGTGGATTCCAGCGCAGGCGGCTGTTGATGCCCACGCTCTCGGAGAGATTGTCGTACTGAACCAGGTTGACCCAGGACCACTTGACGTTGAACGCAAGATTGGCGCGAACCTGGATCAGGCGCGTTCGAAAGTGACTGTGAGGTAACTCGACATCGTTGTACTGATACGAGGCGCGGGCATACCAGCGACTGCTGGGGCGCCAGTCGATACTACCCGTCACTGAAGTTTGATCGCCACCGTAGTATCCCTGTTTTTCATAGGCAATCGATGGCGCAAGCACGCGTTCCCGGGCCCATTCCACTTCAAGCTCATAGCCGCTTTGCTCGTATTCTCCCGCGGGAATCACCGTGCCGCGGGCCACCGTAAACGGCTCTGCCAACACCTCGCGCGAATTCTGGACCGACAGGGCGTACTGGTCGCCACGATGATTTTCGATGTGTATCGGCCGCCACCAGTAACTGGCGGATTCAAGTTCTCCGGTCGAATACGTGTCGTATTCTTGCAGGGAGACGAACGTCGCGAGGCTTCGAATCCAGGGGTGTCCCTGGGGGCGATATCGATAGTTGCCCCACAGCCGTCCACGTTCGTAATCCCGGCGATGCAGAAAACCCAGCGCCGGACTGAAGTTGGGCTGCATGATCTCGTATTCGACTCTGCCGGAGAATCCTTCGCTTGTGGTCACGCCGAACTGCGCGCCCCAATTCGACTGGTCGACGTCGAAATTTTCGCTGTCGCTCTGTTGGAAATAGACTGCGCCTTCCGCGGTTCGTCCGGGCAGCAGCCGCCTGTTGCGGTAACGGAAGTCGGCGCCCGCAACGGAATTGTCGATATTGGAGCGGGGATTGCCGCTGGTGACGATCATGCCGACGCTGGATTCCTCCAGAACGTTGGCGGATACCCGGCCGACGAACAGGTCGCTCTCCTCCACGTACCCGTTTCGCCCCTCGAAACCATCCTGATTGACGCCAAGCACGCCCACGTTCAGGCGCCCGATTCGCCCGGTGAGCTTTGCGCCGCTGTTGATATCGACGGCCTGCCCCGCGTCGCTCAGGCCGATTCGGCGCGAGAAAAACGGCATGCCGTTCGTGCCCATGTTGTTTGGCTGCATGCCGGAGGGACCAAACGAAAAAATGTCCACGTCCTGCAGGAAAAAATCCCGTTTTTCCGGAAAGAAGGTCGAGAACCGCGTCAGGTTGACCTGCCTGTCGTCCACTTCGGTGGCGGAAAAATCCGTGTTGAATGTCAGCACACCCGTCAGCGAAGGCGTGAAGTTGTAGAAGATGTCCACGGCCGGACCTGCCCGGGTCGCCTGGTCTTCGGTCGCGAAATCGTGGTTGCTGGCCAGACTGACCGAGGGAATGATGTCCAGTCCCCTGCCCTGGCGCAAACCGGAGAACCCCGAAAGCACTCCGGCCGACGAGGGATTGACCGCACGGTCGAACGACGACCAGGCCATGCTTTCCTTCTTGCGCGGAATCGTTCGGGCGACGGTGAATCCCCAGTCCGGATTGTTCGGATTGAAATTCAGCGTCTTGAAGGGGATCGCGATTTCCGCCGTCCAGCCCTGCTCATCGATTACCGCCTCGGCATGCCAGATTCCGTCCCAGTCCTCGTTCACGTTCGTCGCGCGGTCGAATAACCCGTCGCGGCGCACACCGTTGGGGTTGAGCTGGAACTTGTATCCCGTGCGCATGTTGTTGAACGGATCGAGCACCACCTCGATCCGATCGTCGACCTCGACGGTCTGCCCCTGAACCAACTGCCGAGCGGCAATCAATGAGGGCTCACTGTCCAGCAGTCGCGCACCCACGTACAGGTTGTCGTCGTCGTAGAGCACATAGAAAATCGACGACTCGCTGGGTTCGCCATGGTCCACCGGCTCGTATTGATGAAGGTCCGTGATGACAGTGGCCTCGGCCCAGACCTGTTCGTCGAGCCTGCCATCCAGCAGCGGAGGCGCAGAAGCGCGAACGATGTCAGTCACCTTTCGAGCCAAAGGCTCCTGTGCAATGCTTGCGGCGCCGTGCATCGCCAAGGAGACAGCGATTGCAACTACCAACCGGGACTTGAAGCGCGACGAAATCATCCAGCCTTTCCGCTCAACCAGGACACACCTGTTCGAGCGCCAGACGGCTTCGAACCGGGTCCAACTCGAAACATCCCACCTCTCCCGCTCCAACTGGGTCAGAACCGGAACGTACGGCTGTACTTCACCGCGAATTCGGACTGCCTCGAATGCATGTCCGAGAATGCCGCCAGGGCATCGAAGTCGTGGTTCCAGACGACGTAGAGATCCTCTCCGGCGCGGGGATTCCAGCGCAGGCGGCTATTGATGCCCACGCTCTCGGAGAGATTGTCGTACTGGACCAGGTTGACCCAGGACCACTTGACGTTGAACGCAAGATTGGAGCGAATCTGGATCAGGCGAGTCCGGAAGTGGCTGTGCGCCAATTCCACATCGTTGTACTCATACGAGACACGGGCATACCAGCGGCTGTCGGGGCGCCAGTCGAGCCGGCCTTGCACGGAATCCCGTATGCCGCCGTAGTAGTCCTCTTTTCCGATGCTCAGCGACGGGGCGAGCACTCGCTCCTGCGCCCACTCCATTTCGATCTGATACCCGGAATCTTCGTACTCCCCGGCGGGAATCACGACGCTGCCGGCCACCGTGAAGGGTTCCGCCAATACCTCTCGCCCCGAGGACAACGCCACGCTGTAGTTGTCGCCACGATGAGTCTCGATGCGAAACGGCCGCATCCAGTAGCTGGCGGATTCGAATTCGCCGGTCGAGTACGTGTCGTACTCCTGCAGGGAGACAAGGGCCATGACGCTTCGAATCCAGGGGTGTCCCTGCGGGCGGTACCGGTACGCGCTCCAGAGCCTGGTGCGTTCGTAATCCCGGCGGTTCACGAAGCCCAGAGCCGGGTTGAAGTTGGGCTGCATGACCTCGTATTCGACTCTGCCCGAGAAACCTTCGCTGGAGTTCACGCCCAAATCCATTCCCCAGGCCGACTGGTCCAGATCCAGGTTTGCACTGTCGGTGCGCTGGAACCAGGCGGCGCCTTCGGTGGTTCGTCCCGGCAGCAACCGCCGGTTGCGGTAGCGGAAGTCGGCGCCGGCAAGGGAGTTGTCGATATTGGACCGGGGATTGCCGCTGGTGACGATCATCCCGACACTGGATTCTTCCAGAATGTTGGCCGATAACCGTCCGACGAAGAGGTCGCTCTCGTCCACGTACCCGTTTCGGCCCTCGAAACCATCCTGATTGACGCCCAGCACGCCCACATTGAAGCGTCCAATCCGCCCGGTCAGCTTTGCACCGCTGTTGATATCAACGGCTTGTCCCGTATCGCTCAGCCCGATGCGGCGCGAAAAGAACGGTATTCCGTTGCCTCGCCGCCCGCCTCCGCTGCTGGCGGAACCGAATGAGAATATGTCCACGTCCTGAAGAAAAAAGTCGCGTTTTTCAGGGAAGAAAGTCGGGAACCGCGTGAGATTGACCTGCCGGTCATCCACTTCGGTGGCGGAGAAATCGGTGTTGAACGTCAGGACACCCGTCAGCGACGGCGTGAAGTTGTAGAACAGATCCATGGACGGGTCCGTTCGGGTTGCCTGGTCCGCGGTCACGAAGTTGCGGTTGTTGGCCAGACTGACCGCCGGGATGATGTCCAGCCCCCTGCCCCGTTGCAAACCGGAGAACCCCGAAAGGATCCCGGCCGACGAGGGGTCGATATTGCGGTCATAGGATGACCAGGCCATCCGCTCCTGCTTGCGCGGAATCGACCGGGCGACGGTGAATCCCCAGTCCGGATTGTCGGGATCGAAATTCAGCGTCTTGAAGGGGATCGCGATTTCCGCCGTCCAGCCTTGCTCATCGATCACCGCTTCGGCATGCCAGATTCCGTCCCAGTCCTCGTTGACGTTTGTCGCGCGGTCGAACACCCCGTCACGGCGCACACCGTTGGGATTGAGCTGGAACATGTACCCGGTGCGCATGTTGTTGAACGGATCGAGTACCACCTCGATTCGATCGTCGACGCCGACGGACTGCCCCTGGATCATCTGCCTTGCGGCGATCAATGACGGCTCGCTGTCCAGAAGCCGTGCCCCTATGTAGAGGTTATCGTCGTCGTATAGCACATAGAAAATCGATGACTCGCTGGGTTCTCCCTGGTCCATCGGCTCGTATTGGTGCAGGTCCGTGATGACGGTGGCCTCGGCCCAGACCTGGTCGTCGAGCCTGCCATCCAATTGCGGTGGTGATGAGGCGCGAACGATGTCCGTCGCCTTGCGGGCCAAACGCTCCTGCGCGACGCTTGCGGCGCCGGGCATCGTCAGGCAGGCAGCGACTGCGATGGCCAACCGGGCTTTGAAGTTCGACGACATCATCCAATCTTTCCGTACGTTTGGGACACACTCGTTCGCAAGCCTGACGGCTTCAGTTTGGGCGAAACTCGAAACAACCCTTCTCCCCCGACCCGGCATGTAAACCGATCGGCTCCGGGTACAGCCCGAAACCTTAACCCAAGGCACAAAGGACTTCTCTGAAGATTAGTTAATGCGCGCGCCGGCGCTCGCCGTGCCAGGTTGAATCGCGCGCGGCGCGGCGTAGCGATAGTTCAGCCCATGGGTGTGGCAGCTTCGTCGGGGGATTTTATCGGGGCTGCCAGTACCCTATCCGACCGATACGCAATGATCGGATTGATGGAGCACTAGATTTTCAGGCCCATCAGTGGCGCTTCTCCTTCCATCCCGGCGTACACCAGGTCGGGTTGCTCGCCCTCGGACCATGCAGGAACGGAGAACCGGACGCGCCGCCAAACCTGTGGGCCTTCCGCCCCCGGTTGGGCGATCGGCTCAGCCACCGTGACGAACTCCGCGCTGACGGCATCGTCTGTGAACCGCACGACCACATAGCCGACGCCATCGGTATCGGCGTATTGCAAATGTCGGTTGACGGCACCGAGGGCCTGCTGCATCGCCACCTGCTCGTCGCCGGTCTCGCCAAGACTCGCCGCCGCCCGGGCCCCGAAAAGCAGCCAGGCGTTGAGTGTGGGCATCATGGCTCTCGGATAACCGAATTGAGTACCGTCAAACTGCACCAGTGCGTTCAATTGCGGGTCAGACTGCGTGCCGTTGCTCTGGTTCTTCATCCGGGGACCCGAACTGATGGAGGAGCCGGCAAACTCCGCAAGCACAGCCCTGGGCGAATCGGAATCGAAATCGTCATGGACGACGCCGGCGAAGTGAGCGTGGCGGTCGCCGGTCAGGGAAACGACATTGACGATGCCCTCCTCGGCAATGAACGTCATCAACTCCCGGCGCTCCACCGGATAACCGTCCCAGGCATCCGTCCACCACAAGTCGTCAAGGCCGCCGTATTCCCGAAAACTCATGTCGAAGCCGAATCGCATGAGCGGTACGTTATTGCAAACGACCTTCCAGCGGGAATCGCTCTCCCGGAGCGACGCCGTCAGCCACTGCTTCTGTTCGGCGCCGAGCAGCGAGCCGGCCGGGCTGTCCCGGCGGCTGTTGGGAATGTCCTCGCCGCCGAACCTGACGGACTCCGGCGGGTTTCCGCCATTGGCGGTGCGCCCGGCATTCTGCGCCTCTACCGTGGCGGCGGGCACCGGTTCGCTCGTCAGAAACTGACCGCCCGGGACCGACGCTTCGACGCCGCGCGGCCCCCGGTAGCTGCGCCCGTCCACGAGCAGCAATTCCGCCATCCGACCCCAGCGAAGGCTTCGATGGATGGACAGGGTTGCAATCGCCGCCAGGTTGTTGGGCTCACGGCTCAGGTAGTTGTCGTCGAATCTGTCCAGTTCGACGTCTGCCACCTCCGCCGGCGAAAAATCCCGCGCCGGGTTGCCCGGTGTCGTATTGCTTCCGAGTGCCGCGGGGATGTACTCGAACCACGCCTGGTTGCTGTCCATCTTGCGCCGCTGGGAAGGACCGTCAGGGTGGTAGCTCTGCCAGGCGTCATTGTGGAACTCGTGGTCGTCCCAGATGCTGACAAAGGGAAACGCCGCCCGTGCATCCTGCAGGTCGGGGTCGCGGAGGTAGGCCTTGTACAGTTCTCGATAGTCGTCCAGCGATTCCGCAACCAGTTGCTCGCCCATCGGCCCTGCCGCCCCCCTGGACGGCAGACTGGCCACCATGCGCGGCGAACCGTCGGCGTCAAGCAGTTCGATTTCTTCACCGTCAAGGCTGATCAACGCGCGCCGGTTGCCGGCCTCGTAGATGAAATCACCGACATGCACAACCAGGTCGATCTTTCGGTCCTCCGCGGCCTGTTGGTCATCCAGCAACAGCCGCCGATACGCGCTGAACAGACCCTCCTCGTAGTGCTGGCAGGAGCAAACGGCAACGGTGAGCGCGCGGTCGGCGTCTTCTGCCGGCGCTGTTCGGGTTCGCCCCACCCGGCTCGCGCTGCCGTCCGGGGCCAGGAACCGGTAGTGATAGCTCTGGTCGGGTTCGAGACCGGCAGTGAAACACCGCACGGTGAAGTCAAAGCTGCGTTCCGCGAGCACGGCCTGTTCCAGGATCACATCGGAAAATCCGGGATCGCGCGCAAGCTGCACGAGCAGTTCCACGCTGTCAGTGTCGCCTTCCCCGGGTTCGACGCGTGTCCACAGGACCACCGCATCGGACAGTGGGTCGGCCGAAGCCACACCCTGCGGAAAACCGAAGGTCCCGGGAGTTGACCGGGGCCTTGCGCAACCGACCAGTGTCGTTGTGGAGGCCATCGCCACGCAACAACCCGCCGCACGTGCAAAGGCCGCCATGAACTCGCGGCGTGAGTACAACCCGGACGACGACATGGCCAAAGTTTGCCACAGAGATTGCAAACTTTGGGACTTATATACATAGTGTTGACAAAATGGCCGAAAGGACCACATTTGAGCGTACCAATGCGTGCGGGGGGAACGTAGCATCGACCGGATGAACGATGCTACCGAATTCCGATCCGTCACGTATCGGCTTCATCCCGGAACGCGGGCCAGGCATCGCAAGCTCTTGCAGATCGCCGGTGCCTGCCGATACGTCTGGAACCATTTCCTCGCCCGCAATCGACGGGACTACGCGACCTACAAGCTCCGCAAGGCGCTGTTCGACGCGGGGCTTGTATTTGACAAGCCGTCCCCGCCGTCGGTGAGTTTTCACTCCATGGGCGTGCGGTTCACCGCGCTGCGGCGCGAGACGCCGTGGCTGCAACGGTTGCCGTACGCGCCCGTTCGATACGCTCTCAAGTACCAGGCGGAGGCGTGGACACGCGCGTTCGCCGGCGGCGGGTTCCCCCGGTTCAAGGCACGGCGCGGCGACGACAGCTTCACCATTCCGCAGAACGTGCGCGTGCGCGACGGTGTGTTGAGCGTACCGAAGGTGGGGCGGGTCAGGCTGTCGCGCCGGGGCGGCAATCCGTACGCCGAGTACCCTCCGGTCAAGGCGACGGTCAAGCGCGTGAACGGGAAATGGTACTGCGTGGTGGTCTACAAGGTATCCGCGGATGCCCGCCCGGACAACGGCCTCGCCCTCGGTGTGGACATGAATTGCGGGCAGGTGGCGGCGTCCACCGGCGATCTGCTTCGCATGCCGGACATGGCGAGATTGCAGGCGCGCAAGCGCCGCTATCAGCGCATGGTGGCGAGGCGCAGGAAAGGCTCCAACCGCCGCAGTCGGGCCCGCCACCGCCTCGCCCGCACGCAACGGCGCATCGCTACAGTACGCCATCGCTGGCACCACGACACGAGCCGGATTCTCGCCGGCACCGCCGGGCTGCTAGCCATCGAGGACCTGAGGACGAAGTCCATGACCCGGTCCGCCAGGGGATCGGTAGAGCAACCGGGCAGGCACGTCGGGCAGAAAACGGGGCTCAACCGGGAAATCCTGAACACCGGCTGGTCACAACTGAGACGGATGCTCGAGTACAAGGCGGCGCACGTGGAGGCCGTTGCACCCATGTACACCAGCCAGACGTGCAGGCGCTGCGGCAGGGCCGATCCGGCGAGCCGCAAGTCTCAATCCGAATTCGAGTGCGTCCATTGCGGACGCAAGGGCAACGCGGACGTGAATGCCGCGTTGAATATCATGGCGTCGGCGACAGGCGCGGCTGGACGGCGAGGAGCGTTGGCGCTGGCCACTCCGAAGAACCGTCAATATGTATGCGAACGGAGGGCGGCGTGAGTTGTCAACCTATGTATATAAGTCCCCAAACTTTCAGAATGCGAAGGGCAAACGAAAATCGTTCACGCCAGGCCCCCGTCCTGGACTGCGACGAGAGGAAGATAGAATGACAAACCGGAAATTGAACAAGGACGGAAGGAATCTGGCATATGCATTGGCGCTTGCCACGCTCGTCACGGCGGCAGCGACTGCCGACGCCCAGGAAGCCGGCGCGCAGAACGCTCCGCCGGAACGCGAAATCACCAACGTCACGGGCAACCTGTACCGATTCCGGCAGACTCGCCACATCGGCATGTTCCTGGTGACGCCGGAGGGCATCATCGTCGTGGACCCGACCAACTCGGAACTTTCCGGTTGGCTCAAGGAACAATTGGACGAACGATTCGGGCTCCCGGTCCGATACGTGATCTACAGCCACAGCCACAACGATCACGCCAGCGGCGGCGAAGCATTTGCGGATACGGCGACCTTCATCGGGCACGAGAACATGCGGGCGAATCTCCAGCGCCCACCCGAAGACGCACCGCTGCTGCCGCGAGAGCAACTCTGGGACGCCAACGGGGACGGCCTCATACAGGAAAACGAGATCGATATCGCAATGTACAGCAACAATTTCGCGAGGCGGGATTCCGACGGCAACGGCGGCCTGAATCGTGCGGAGATCTGGGCGGCGCGCTTCAGCGGCAACCAGGTACCTCCCGACATCACCTACACGAACCGCGCAACCGTGCGCCTGGGCGGAAAGACCGTCGAACTGCACTACACCGGGCGCAACCACAGCGACGACATGACCGTCGTGCTCTTCCCCGAGGAACGCACCATCTACACGGTGGACTTCCTCACACCGAACCGCCCGCCTCGCACCCAACTGGACGGCGGCTTCCTGCCCGAATGGGTGGATTCGCTGCGACGCGTGGAGGAACTGGACTTCGATATCATCTCACCGGGACACGAATCCCCCGGCACAAAGGCCCACGTCACCGAACAACGCGAGTACCTCGAGGAACTGGTGGCCGCCGTCGAAGCCGGTATCGCGGAAGGCAAGGCCAGGGAAGAACTGGTCGAAACAATCCTCATGGAAGACTACGACCACCTGATCGAATACGACTACTCGCGCGCGGGCAATGTCGCCGGCGCCTACGAGATCCTGATCTCGAATCGGTAAGCCCCAACGCGTCAACGAGACCGACAGGCCTGCGGCAAAGTCGGCTCGGCAACCGCCCCGATACGATCACGAACACGTAGCGAGGGCGTGTGCGCACAGCCATTGCGCGCGTCGTGGGCGACGAGCGCGGGCCAGGGAATCAGACCAGCACCAGACTCAATTGCGGGAAGACAATCAACAGAATCAACACGACCAGCATGATCAACGCAAACGGAAACGCTCCCGCAAAGATATCGAACAGCGAGATCCGATCTTCATCCGCCAAAGTCGCCTTGATCACATAGCACGCGATCCCCAGCGGTGGAGTCAACAGCCCGATCTCCGCGCCGACGATCGTCACGATCCCGAACCACACCAGGCTCACCCCGTAGGGCTCGATGATCGGCAGGAACAGCGGCACCATGATGAGAATGATCGAAGTGGTATCCAGGATCGTCCCCATCAGGATCAGGATCACCACGTAGATGGCCAGGATTCCGTAGAGGCCGATCTCCGCCTGCGTAATCCACTCGCCGAGATCGTTCGGAAGCCCCGACAACGCGAGCATGCGGCTGTACATGGTGGCAGCGACGATGAGCATCAGAATCGATGCCGTGATGTGCCCCGTCTCCACCAGCACCCGCCAGAGCGTCGTGCGGTTCAACTTGCGCTTTACCAGAGCGATGATCAACGCGCCGGCTGCACCCACGGCACCGGCTTCCGTGGGAGTGAACAGCCCGCCATAAATCCCACCCAGCACGAGCAGCACAAGGATCACGATGGGTGCCGTCTTGGAGGAGGCTTCCCTGGCGGTCATCCCCGCGCTGGCGGCCTGTCCCTGCGTATCCTGTCCACCGACATAGGTCGGGATGAACTGAGCCATGGCAATGATCGCCACCGTATAGGCCAGGGACAACAGGATGCCGGGGACGATCCCGGCGGTAAAGAGGTCCGCCACCGACTGCTCGGTAATCAGCGCGTAGATGATCAGCATGACGCTGGGGGGAATCAGCATCCCGAGCACCGAACTGCCGGCGACCACGCCCACGGCGAACCGGGGCTTGTAGCCGAAACGCAGCATTTCCGGTACCGATACCCGCGTGAACACGGCGGCCGAGGCGATGCTGACGCCTGTGATCGCCGCGAATGCAGCATTGGCCGCCACCGTCGCCACGCCCAATCCGCCCTTGACGCGGCGCAGGGCGGCGTTGGCCACCTGGTAGATGTCGCGTCCGAGTTCGGCCTGGCTGACCAGCAACCCCATGAGCACGAACAGCGGGATGACCCCGAAAATGTAGTCTTCCAGGCTGTTGGAGGCCGCCAGCGTGAGCAGATAGATGGGCGCCTCCAGGCTGCCGCGCAGCAGCCACACGCTGATGAAGGACACCAGGCCCAGCGCCACGGGCACGTAAAGCCCGGCGTAGATCAGGACGAGGATCGCCAGGACCGAAAGCAGGCCGATTTCGAAGCCGCTCATGAGGCCGGCCTGCGTAGCTGCCGGACCGTCTGGAGGTTTCGCCAGGCCAGGAGCAGGAATTGCAGCGCCACGACGATGCAGCCGATGACCAGGATCAGTCGGATCGGCCATACCGGCACCACGAAGAGCCCTTCGTTGCCGGCGAAATAGCCCCGTTCATAGGCTTCGATCAACCGGGGAATCGCACCGAACAGGATGGAGATGAAGAACACCGTGCCCGCAACGTCGAAAACCGCGCCCATCGAGTGCCCCAGCACGGGCCGGCGCTTGACGATCTGCTGAAACAGCCCGTCCGAGCGCGTCAGGCGTCCGTTCCGTACGGCATCGCTGATCTGCAGGAATACGATGCCGACGATCGACAGTTCGACGATTTCGGCGACGCCCTGGATCGGAGCGTTGAACAGGTAGCGGGAAAGGACATCCACGTTGATGATCAGCATCAGGACGAAGATCCATCCCGTGCCGATGCTGTTGAGCCCGGCCACGAGGCCGGAGAACGCCCTGATCACTGGATTGCCCGGACTTTGTCCGGCGTCGGCATCCGAACTCACAGTTCCCGGTCCCAGTGCCGCACGATGGGCTGGTCATTGGCGCGCATGATGTCCATGTAGTCGCGCAGGATCTGTTTGCCGGGCAGTCCGCGCTCTTCGAGATCCTCCGCCCACTCCTGGGCCATGTTGGGCAGGCTCTCGGCCCAGACGCGGCGCTGCTCGTCGGTCAGCGGCTGGATCGTTCCGCCCTGCTCCACGAATTCGTGCCGGCTGGACTCCGCGCGCCGGTCGGTCTCCAGCGCCAGTTCGTCGCGATAGTCGACGGCCGTCTCCAACAGCACGCGGCTCACCTCCTCCGGAAGCCTTTCCCAGGAGCGCCGGTTCATGGTGACGACCTTGGACGTGACCGCTCCGAGACGTATGTCGATCATGTAGGGGGCCACTTCATAGAGCTTGTAGGCCACGGCGGCTTCCGCCCAGGCCACGGTTCCGTCGGTCAGTCCGGTGGAGATATTGTTGTAGAAGTCGCCCAGGTTGCTGCTCACCGCCGCTGACCCGAGCCCTTGCACGTAGCGCAGGTTCAGACCGACGCCGCAGATCTTCGAGCCCCTGAAGTCCTCCAGCGTTTCGATGCGTTCGTTCATCAGTACCTGGTAGGTATCGATGGCTCCCGCTGCAGTGAGAAAAACCTGGTTGAAGTCATCCCACTGTTCCTGCAGCTCCGGGTATTTCGCAACCAGTTCGTCCACCGTACGGGCAACCAGGCCAATGTCCGCGGTAACCAGTGGCGTCACGTAACTGATGTTGAAGAACGGGATCTTGTCCGGATGAAACGGCGAAGTAATGATGCCGATATCCGCCAACCCGTACTGCAAGGCCTCGAGCACACCGCCCGTCTTGGCCACGGTGCCGCCGAAAGCCCGGTTCCAGTCGATCTCGTAGTTGCCCGTCTCTGCCAGACGGCGGTCCACCTCGGGCATGTAGTAATCGAGGAAGACGCGTACCCAGAGCGCTGTGGGGGCGTAGGCATCGATGACCGTCAAGGGAACGATCTCCTGCGTTCGCGCCGGCTTTGCGGCGCCCAGCAGCGCGGCACATGTACCAGCCACTAACAGCAGGCGAGCATGGCTAATCAACTTGAGGCGGGGGTTTGGGCTCATGAGTTCTTCTCTGTTCCGTGAGAGCGGGACGTACACGCCAGTGTACTGCCCGCCAAGCCTTGTGCGAGTTTCGGCTGGTTGATTTCCAACGTATACTCGCAACCGGAGACTACTTGGCGAATATTAACGATTATTCCGTCGACACGGAAATAATTTCGAAAACCTGTCCACCGATTCACAATAAAGCAATTCCAATGGCAGGCACAGCATCATCCAACGGGCGCGAAACCCTTGCGTCCATCGCCTACCAGAAGCTGCTGGACGATATCGTCGGCGGTCAATTGCAGCCGGGCAGCAAATTGCGACTCCATGCGCTGACCGAACGTTACAAGGTCGGCAACAGTCCGTTGCGCGAAGCCCTCAACCGGCTTTCCGCCAACGGCATGGTCCAGCGCGAGGAAAATCGGGGTTTTCGAGTTTCTCCCGCATCGAGCGAAGAACTGTCCGAACTCATCCGAACGCGCTGCTGGCTGGAAGAACTCGCGCTGCGCGAATCCATTCGCAGAGGCGATGTGGTCTGGGAAGAGCGTGTGCTGCTGGCCTTCCACCGGCTGTCCAGGAAGAATCGGTTGTTCGACGAGCAATTCATCCAGTTCGATGGCACCTGGGAGGACCTCCACCGCGCGTTTCACCTGTCCCTGCTGTCGGCCTGCAATTCGAAAATCCTCCTGGACTTTTGCTCGCAACTGCATGAACAGACGCTGCGCTACCGCAACCTCAGTTCCATGAAGGCCTATCGTGAGCGCCATGAACTGGACGAGCACCGCGCAATCCGCGACGCGGTTATGGACCGCGATGCCGACAAGGCCGTGGAGCTGCTGCGGGCTCACTACAGAGTTACCGGCGAGATCGTCCTCGCCAGCGGCAAACTGACCTGACCGCTGCCTGCCCTCACCCACCTCGCACTTGACGCGAACAACAGTCGGAGACAATCAATGAAAGTCGGCTTTATCGGCCTGGGACGCATGGGCCATGGCATGGCGTCCCGAATCCTTGGCGGCGGCCACGATCTGGCGATCTACGACTTGGTTCCGGCGCTGCTTGAGGATCTGGGCGCGGCGGGCGCGACCGTCGCCGGCAGCCTTGCGGAAGTGACCTCCAACCGGGATGTGGTCATCTCCATGCTGCCCCACGACGAAGCGCTGGAAGCGCTGGTGTTTTCTCCCGGTGGGTTGCTTGAATGCCTCCCGGCAGGCGCCATTCACATGGTGAGCGGGACCCACAGCGTACAGGTCATCCGCCGGCTCACCGGCGCACACGCAGAGGCAGGCCAGACGCTGGTTGCCGGTCACGTGCTCGGGCGACCCGACCTTGCCGCCGAGGGCCTGTTGACCCTGGTTCCCGGCGGGCCTCCGGAGGCGCTGCAACGCCTGCAGCCTCTGTTCGACGTGCTCGGCAAGAATACTTTCATTACCGGCGACGAGCCGCAAACTTCCACGGCCGTGAAGATTGCAAACAACTTCGTGCTCGGCAGCGTGATCGAAATCATCGGCGAGAGCATGTCGCTGGTGCGAAAGTTCGGTGTGGAGCCGGCCCTGTTCCAGCAGGTCATGATCGAAGGACTGTTCGGGGCGCCCGCGTTCCACGTCTACGGGCAGATCATCGTCGATGAGGCCTACGACAAGGTCGGCGCATCCGTGCAGATCGGCCTCAAGGATGCCAACCTGGCGCTTGCGGCCGGCGAGGCGGTGGATGTACCCCTGCCCAGCGCCAACGTCTGGCGGGACCGGCTGCTGGGCGCCAAGGCGCATGGGGACGGCGATCTCGACTGGGCGGTGATGGCGCGGGAGCAGGCCCGGGCCAGCGGCATAGAGTAGGGTCCGTGGCGCCGTTGCAGATAACAGCTTCCGGGATCGAGTAGGGTCCGTGGCGCCGTTGCAGATAACAGCATCCGGGATGAACCCATGCCGGAACTGCTGACCGATCCCGCCTTCCTCGTCATCGCGATCGTCGCGGTGCTGGTCACCGGGATATCAAAGGGCGGATTCGGCGGCGTGGCCTTGCTGGCCGTGCCCCTGATGTCGCTGGTCATTTCCCCCATCCAGGCCGCGGGCATCATGCTGCCGATCATGATCCCCATGGATTTCCTCAGCATCTGGGTGTATCGCAAGCTCTGGGACGGCAAGAACCTGGCGCTGCTGATCCCCGCCGCTACCGTGGGCATCACCATCGGCGGCCTGACCGCGGGCTATGTCAATGACCAGATCGTCCGCCTGTTGGTGGGGGTCATCGCCGTGGTCTTCGCGCTTCACAGGGCCCGGGGGCTGTACCTGAAACGTTTGGCGGGCGGCTCCGAACAGCCGCGCAAGCCTCCGAACAAGGTCTGGGGTGCGTTCTGGGGCACCTGCGCGGGATTCACGAGCTTTCTGGCTCACGCCGGCTCGCCGCCCTACCAGGTCTATGTCATTCCGCAGGGGCTGAGCAAGGAAATCTACGCCGGAACCAGCGTGATGTTTTTCGCCGCGGCCAACGCCATCAAGCTCATCCCTTACGGCATGCTCGGCCAGCTCTCGGTTACAAATCTTTCCGTCTCCGCGGCACTGTTGCCGCTCGTGCCGGTGGGTGTGTTCCTGGGCGTATGGATCAATCGCCGCCTGCCCGAGAAGACCTTTTTCGCGATTATCCTGGCATCCATCTTCCTTGTCGGCCTGAAGCTGATATGGGATGGTGTGTTCAACTTGGCAGGCGTGTGATCCGGTTGGGTCCAGCAGGAGATTCATGATGAGGAACCGCACTCGGGCCCGGTTGCGCGCGTTGGAGGCGCTGCGGGTGTCGTCCGTATTGACGGTGCTGCCGTGGATTCTGGCTGCCTGCACCCAGCCGGCGCCACCCACCACACCGGAGCCCGATGACGCGCCCGCATCGCAACCGAACTTTCTGCTCATTGTCGCCGATGATCTCGGGTATACGGATATCGGCGCGTACGGCGGCGAAATTCGAACCCCGGTCCTGGATGAACTGGCGTCACGGTCCGTGACGTTCACGAATTTCCACGTCCTGCCCATGTGTGCGCCCACCCGCGCGATGCTGCTCTCGGGAACCGACCACCACATCGCGGGCCTCGGCTCCATGTTCGGGCCCAATATGCTCATGGGCGCGGAAGGCCGAGTCGGCTACGAAACCTACCTTCACGAAAGGGTCGCTTCTCTCCCGGAACGCCTTGCCGAGGTCGGTTATCACTCCTACATGGCCGGCAAGTGGCACCTGGGGCCCCAGCCCGGGCAGTGGCCGGTGGACCGGGGACTCGACCGGTCATTCGCGCTGCTGCCTGGCTCGGGAAGCCACATGGTCATTCCCGAACAAACGTATGTGGAAAACGACGAATGGGTCGAGCCCACGCAGGAAGGTTTCTTTTCCACCCGTACTTACACCGACAAGCTCATCAGCTTTATTGACGAGCACCACGGCGACGGACAACCGTTCTTCGTCTACGCCGCCTACACGGCGCCCCATTGGCCGCTGCAGGCCCCGCCCGAATTCATCGACCGGTACGCCGGCGCCTATGACGAAGGGTACGATGCGCTCCGGGTCGCGCGTATGGAGAGGGCCGAAGCGCTCGGCGTCATCCCCGAAACGGATCCGGACTATTTCCAGCCCCTCGGGCCAGCCTGGGACGAGCTCAACGCTGAGACCCAGGTCCACTACGCTCGACGAATGGAAATCTACGCCGCCATGGTGGAAAACCTGGATCACCACGTGGGCCGGCTGATCGAGCACCTGGAAGCCATCGGCGAATTGAACAACACCTTCGTCCTGTTCATGTCCGACAACGGCGCCGCCACCGAGCAGATGGAATACAACCCCACGTTTGCCGCGCGAATCGAACGGGAAAACAGCGACAACTCCCTGGAGAACCTGGGGGCCGCAAACTCCCTTATCAGTTACGGCGCGAGCTGGGCCCAGGCGGCCACGGCGCCCTTCAATCGTTTCAAGGGCTACATTACCGATGGCGGAACGCGGGTGCCCGCATTCGTTCTCCACGGCGGCGGCACGAATCCCACGGGACTCGACGGCCAGTACCTCAGCGCCATCGACATCGCTCCGACACTGCTGGAGCTTGCGGGCGCGGCCGTCGACAGCACATCGGTCCAGGGCCGCGAGGTCGCTGCCGTCACCGGCCGGTCATTTGCGCGCGTCCTCGGCGCCGACGCGACGCCGGTCTACCCGCAAGATCACGTTTTCGCGCTTGAGTTGCACGGCAGCCGCTCGGTGCGCCAGGGCCGCTACAAACTGGTATGGGAGCAACCCGCCGTCAACACCTGGTGGCCGTTCGAGGTACCGGAGATCTGGTATCGCTGGCAGCTATACGATCTGCGGACCGACCCCGGGGAAAGAAACGACATCAGCGTGGAACATCCGGAATTGATGCGCCAGCTGATCGACGCGTGGGAGGACTACGCCGACGCCAACGGCGTGGTTCGCGAGGTGCGGATCAACCAATTCGAGCGATGGCAGGTAATTCCGGAAAACTATCCGAACCGGTGACGGCAGTCGGTAGCCGGGGAGACACGGAGACCCGTCGTCGGGGCGTGCGGACCTGTCGTCGGGGCGCGGAGACCCGTCGCCGGAGCATGCGGACCTGTCGTCGGGGAGCGGGGACCCGTCGTCGGGGCGTGGAGACCTGCCGGGGACGCTCGGGAACCGGCCTGCTGGCCGCGCTGTGGCTCCTGATGCTGGCGGTTCCGGCCTGGGGTGAGACCTTCCGCCTGACCGCGGGAGGCCCCCAATCCGCCAGCCTGCCATGGATCGGCATCATAGGCACCCTGGTGGTTCCGGAATCCAACGCCCGCCTGGAGGCCATGGGCAGCGAGCATCGCATCGCCTGGCGGGAAGCCTATGGCGGCTCGCTCTACAAGTGGCAGAACTCGCTGGAGGCCATCGAGATCGGTCTCACGGACATCGGCTGGGTGGGCGCGCTGTGGGAAACGTCGAAGATGCCCTTGCAGAACGTGACCTACTACACGCCCTTCGTCACGGACGATCTGCGCCTGCTGCTGGACCTCTTCAACGATCTTCACGAGACGCTTCCTGCACTGGCGGAAGCGTGGGACGAGCAGAACCAGGTCCTGCTTGGCGCCAGTGGAGTGGACACTTACCACCTCATGAGCACGTTTCCCGTAACCCGCGTCGAAGATCTGCAGGGCCGCAAGATTCTCGCCCCGGGACCGTCGGCGACCTGGCTCGAAGGCACCGGCGCGGTGCCCGTCAACGGCGGGCTTTCGACCTACTACACCCAGCTCAGTACCGGCGTTGCCGACGGCGTCCTGACCATTCTCAGCGGCGCCTATCCCTACCGGATCCACGAGGTGGCGCCCCACATCACGCTGGTGGGGATCGGCGCCCAGTTCAACGGCGGCGTGGCCATGAACAGGGATACCTGGGACCGTCTGCCGACCGACGTGCAGGCCGTCATGTCGGTGCTTGGCCGCGACTACAGCCGCACGCTGGCCGACGTGGTGAACCGGCGCTACGAGGACGCGCTTGCCGCAGTTGAACGAGAAGGCGCGCAGGTCACGACGCTGCCCGAAGCGGAAAAGCGCAAGTGGATCGACGGGCTCCCCGACATTGCGGGACAGTGGGTGAGGTCCGCCGAAGCCCGGGGCCATCCCGCGGGAGAGACCCTTCGCGCCTATCTGGCCGCCCTCCGCGCCCGCGGTGAAGAGCCGCTGCGTAACTGGGACGCACCGCGCTGATTTCCTGCGTATCCTCGTGTTTATTCGCATTTCATTTACTTGATTTCATACTTCTCGCACAAATTACCCGGAAATGCCCCCTTTCACGATGAAGGCCTGCGCCAAAGTCTTCAACCGGCTCATCCAGTGGATGAACGGCGCCGGCGTGGTCTGGGTGTTCGCCCTGACATTCCTAATCTGCGCCGACATCGCCGGGCGCACGCTGTTCGACAGCCCGCTGCAGGCGGTGCCCGAGATCGTCGCCCTGTCGCTGATCGCCTGCGTCTTCCTGCAACTCGCGTTCGCCGTTGACGGTGGCCGCCTGACGCGGGCCGATATTCTGTTGAGCCAGATTCGGCGGCGCAGCGCCGGGATTGCCGGCGGGCTCGAACGATTCTTCGCCCTCGCCGGCGCGCTGGTGCTGGTGGCGATGACCGCGGGGGCCTGGCCCGACTTCGTACGGGCGATTCGCACCAGCGAATTCGTCGGCGTGGAAGGGATTTACACGCTCCCGATCGCGCCGATCAAGTTCATCGTGGTGCTGGGGGCCATGACCGCGGCGCTGAGCTTTTTGTCCGTCCTGGGCCAGCGACGCGACGGGCAATCCCGCGCCACCGGCGCCTGGCTGGCCGCCGGGCTGGCCGTTGCCGTCACGGCCGCTGTGGTGGCCGGCGCCTGGAACCTCGAACTCAGCGACCGCGCCATCGGCGCACTCGCCATCGCCGCAGTATTGACCTTCGTCGCACTGGGAATGCCCATCGCCATCGCCCTGCTCGGAGTCGGATTCGCGGGGCTCGGCCTGCTCAAGCGCGATTTCGGCATCGCCACCGATACGCTGTCGCTGGCCGCGCAGGGCACGATTTCCGAGTACGTCTTCGCCACGGTGCCGCTGTTCGTGCTCATGGGGCTTTTCGTGAGTGTTTCGGAGATCGGCAGGGACAGCTTCAGGGCGGCGCAACAGGCGTTTGGACGGATTCGCGGTGGGCTGGGTGTCGCAACGGTGGCCGCCAATTCGGTGTTTGCCGCGATCACCGGGATTTCCATCGCCTCGGCCGCCATATTCTCGAAGATCGCCGTGCCGGAAATGGTCGAGCGCGGTTATACGGCGAAGTTCGCTGTGGGGTTGACCGCAGGCTCGTCCGTGCTCGGCATGCTGATACCGCCGAGCCTGTTGCTGATTATCTACGGCGTCATCGCCGAGGTGTCCATCGGCGGCCTGTTCCTCGCGGCCATCGTGCCCGGGGCGATACTGGCGACCGCGTTTGCCATCGCCGTGCTGGTCATGGCGCGATTCTGGCCCGGCTTCGTCGGACACATCCAGCGCGACGAGGCCAGTGGGCCCCAGCCCCAGGCGGGGCGATGGGATACTCTGCTCGCGGTATTCCCCGTTGCAGCGCTCATCCTGCTGGTCCTGGGCGGCATCTACGGCGGCATCTTCACGCCCACGGAAGCCGGCGCCGCGGGGGCGTTCGCGGCGCTGTGCATCGCACTGCTACGGCGGCGCCTGACCTGGCCCGGCCTGTGGGACGTCATGCGCGAAACCGGCCAGGTGACCGTCACCATCCTGTTCCTGATCATCAGCGCCAGCACCTTCAGCCGCATGCTGGCGCTGACGGGACTGCCGGGCGACATGGCCGGCTACCTGGCCGGACTGGGACTGGGACTGGCGGGATTCCTGAGCGGGTACCTGGTGCTGCTGATCGTGCTCGGCACCGTGCTCGATTCCACCTCCATCCTGTTGATCCTGCTGCCACTGGCGCTGCCGGTGGTGACCGAACTTGGCGGCAACCTGATCTGGTTCGGCGTGGTGACGGTCATCGGCGTGGAAATCGGCCTGATGACGCCGCCGCTCGGACTGAGCGTCTACGTGATCAAGTCCAGCTTGAACGACCCCGACATCAGTCTTGGCGCGATATTCGCGGGATCGTTCCCCTTCGTTCTCATCACCTTCGCGGTTACGGTGTTGCTGATGGCCTTTCCGGGGTTGAGTTTGCTGTTCCTGTCGTAGACCGTTATTGCCAAGCGACGGCCCGACGGCTCCGGCCGATCCACCAGGCGGCCAGTTGGCCCAGACCGCTGATAGCCTCGGCCACGCAACGGCCCGACGGCTCCGGCCGATCCAACAGCATGCGATCGTGCGCGCGCATTTCTGTACATTTTGGCCAGATTTGGCCCGGACAGCAGATTGAAGCGCTGTGGTAATCTTCACCCGTGACTGCGCAATTCACAGCCATCTCGGTGGGCATCTCACTCGCCGGACTCATATCGCGATTGAGCCGGCGCATTGACCGGCTCGAAGACCTGCGCGAATCCATAGGCCGGGCAGCGGCCTGAAACACTTTCGGCGTGACATCCGCTGACGTGCAACCGGCGCCTGGCACCGGGGATCATCTCGACCGGCTGAAATCGCTGTTGCGCGAGATGTTTCAGCTTGACCGCGGCGACCTGGACTTCGGCCTTTACCGAATCATGAACCTGAAGTCGGTCGAGATCGCGGCCTTCCTCGACGACGACCTGCTGCCGCAAGTGAAGACCAGTCTCAACCTGACAACCGCCCAGGAGCGTGAAGCGCTGACCAAGGCGCTGGCGAATGCCCGCGAGCAGGCGAAAGCCTCGGGCTACAATCCAGACAGAAACCCCTCACCGAAAATCGTCGAGTTGAATCGAAGGCTCGCCGAGATGAAGAAGGACGCGGACGCCGAAGCGGACGTCTACAACCACCTCGCCAACTTCTTCGACCGCTACTACTGCGAGGGCGACTTCATATCGCAACGCCGCTACTCGAGCGGCGGCCGCTCTGCCTACCTGATCCCCTATGACGGCGAGGAAGTGAAGCTCCACTGGGCCAACTCGGACCAGTACTACATCAAGACGACGGAAAACTATGCCTCCTACGTCTTCACGGTCGGCACGGGCGACGGGGCGCGGCGCGTGCGGTTCGAGATGGCCGGAGCCGACAACGAAAAGGACAACATAAAGGAGGCTGAGGGAAAGCAGCGCCGCTTCGTGCTCGCGGACGGCGAGGGCGCCATCTCCGTCGAAAGCGGCGATCTCGCCGTCCGCTTCGAGCACCGGCCTCTGAAGGAGGGCGAAAAGAAAAAATGGCCGGGCAACAGCCTCAAGCAGCAAGACCGAATCAACGAGGCGGCAGCCGAAGGGGTCCTCGACGCGGTCGATCCGAGCTGGCAGATTCTGCTGGCTTCGGCTGCGCCCACGGACGCCGATGGCGAACGCACACTCCTGAAGAAACACATCGAGCGGTACACGGCCAGGAACAGCTTCGACTACTTCATCCACAAGGACCTCGGAAGCTATCTACGCCGCGAACTGGATCTGTACCTCAACACCGAGGTGCTAAACCTGAACGACCTGGAACAGGGCGACACCACCCGCCTGGACCGTGCGCTTGCGCGCGTGCGGGCTACCCGCCATATCGGCGGCAAGATCATCGACTTCCTGGCGCAACTGGAGGAGTTTCAGAAACAACTCTGGCTCAAGAAAAAATTCGTGCTCGAAACGCAGTATTGCGTGACCCTGGACCGCGTCCCGGAGGACATGTATCCCGAGATCGCCGCCAACACCGCGCAGTGCGACGAATGGGTCGAGCTATTCGCCGCTGACATGATCGGAGGCGGCCGTGCGAACGGCGGCCTGTCGTGGAGCAATCCTCCGAGCACGGAATTCCTGAAGGCCAACCCCTATCTGGTACTGGACTCGCGGCACTTCGGCAGCGAATTCGCCGACCGGCTGCTGACCGTCCTTTCCGATGCCGGCCCGCTGGATGAACAGTTGGACGGACTCCTGGTGCACGGCGAGAACTTTCAGGCGCTGAACCTGTTGCAGGCACGGTATCGAGGGCAGGTGCAGAGTGCCTATATCGACCCGCCTTACAACACGGATGCCTCATCGATTCTGTACAAGAACAACTACAAGAATTCATCGTGGTTATCGCTCATATCGGACAGGTTGCTACTCATACGGAACTGCTTGGCCAGCGATGGAATCCTCTGTGTTGCAATCGATGACCAAGAGGTCGCTCCATTGCGATTCGTCGGGCAACAGCTATTTGCGAGTGAACTGGGCGTGGTTCCCGTGCGATCCAATCCTGCCGGACGAAAATCACGTGGACAATTTTCTCCATCGCACGAATACGCGCTTTTTTATGGCAATGCTCAAGCGGTACCCGGTACATTGGAGAAAACGGAACGTGAACTCTCCAGATACCTCCTTGTTGATGAGGCCGGCGAAAGATTCGCGTGGAACAATCTGATCCGACACGGGTCCGGTGATCGACGGGAAGATCGGCCTACCATGTTCTTCCCTATATTCGTACACAGTAACGACACGCTACGCGTACCGGAAATGAAATGGAATGAGGACGAACAGGCATACGATGTCCTGGAAGATCCAACAGATGACGAAATTGCCCTGTGGCCTACCAGAGTTCAGGATGGAACGCTGGTAGAGAAGCGCTGGCATCGGGGACCGGACCGCGTGAGAAGCATTCCATCCGATTACAGGGTTCGAAGAACAGCAGAGGAGGATTCCGAGCAAGAGGAGATACATATCGATTTCAAAATCCGCATGGACATGAACGCGATGCCCAAGACTTGGTGGGACGACAAGAAGTACGCGTCCGCCAATCTCGGGCCGAAGATGTTGAAGGATCTCTTCGGAGAGAAAAAATTCGACTTTCCGAAAGCGGTTGGCTTGGTAGAGGATTGTCTGCGGGCTTCGCTTTCCGATTCACATTCCATTGTCGTCGACTTTTTCGCTGGAGCCGGTACTACAGGACAGGCAACCATTAATCTGAATCGTGCGGATGGTGGGCGGCGCAAGTACGTCCTCGTGGAGATCGGGAATCATTTCGACAATGTGCTGCTGCCGCGCATGAAGAAAGTTGTTCACTCACCGGACTGGAAGGACGGCAAGCCAGTCTCCCGCAAGGGCATTACGCAATTGTTCAAGTACGTCCGGCTGGAATCCTACGAGGACACGATGGACAGCCTTGAAGTAACTCCTCTGGCGAAAGGACAAAAAGACCTTTTGGCGGACAACGCCGCGTTGGCCGAGGACTACCGATTGCGCTACGCGCTCGGCATGGAAACGTCCGGCAGCGCCAGCCTTCTCGGCAAGGAGTTCACGGATCCCCATGCCTACACGCTATCCGTTGTGCGCGACGGCGTTCGCCGCGAAGTCCGGGCCGATCTTCCCGAAACCTTCAACTACCTGATCGGCCTGCGCGTGAAGTCCCGTCGGCAGGTCGATGGCGTGTTGGCTATCACCGGAAAGGATGACCGGGGAAGGAATTGCCTGATCCTCTGGCGCAATCTCGACGAGATGGATTACTTGGCGCTGGACGCCTGGTTCAAGCGCAACCGGACACAATTCACCGACTCGCTGGACGTCATCTACGTCAACGGCGACCAGACCCTGAACGCCCTGAAACAGCCCGGCGAAACTTGGATCGCTCAATCGATAGAGCCGGCCTTTCACGAGCGAATGTTCGAAGAAGCCTCGGATGATCCAGTCTGACGAGGCGCCCTGCAAGTCATATCGTGTAACCGCCACGGGACTTCGCTGCCAATGCCGCCGCGCCGCCGTTTGAAGGGAAACGCACCGGTCCTCCAGAACCGCCTCGCCCTGCACCGCTTCGTCTGCCGGGAGTTCGGTTACGAGGATATGGGCGCGATGCTCGGACGCCTCCGGGATCTGCCGGCCGAATACGGCGCCGGTGGCGGGAGCAGCTACACCGAGGCGCTCTCGCTCTATGCGGTTCCCGCTCTTCGCCAAGTGACTCCGGAACGGCTCGGCGAATACGACGCCAACATCGCCGGCCATAGCCACCGCCTGGGAATGACGGCGGAGCACGGCCGAACCTGGAAGCCTCACCAGTACCTCGCGCTGCTGTTCACCGAACACTATCTGCGCCGTTACTTCGACGACCCGGAGACGTTGCGCGCCGACCTGAACCGAGCGAAAAGGACGCACCGTCTAACTTGGGAACTTTCAGACTACGAGCCGGACGACTTGCGCACCCTCGCCTTCCAGAGCGCGACCGGATCCGGCAAGACGCTCATCATGCATGCCCACATCCTGCAGTACCGGCACCACCTGGACCGTGCGGGTGGGACGTTGAACAATGTCGTGCTGGTAACTCCCAACGAACAGATGTCGGCGCAGCACGAGCGCGAGCTGCGCGAAAGCGGCCTGCGCGCGCGCCTCTTTTCCAGCGAGGCCGGCTCGGACCTGTTCGCTCCGGTAGAGATTATCGATCTGAACAAGCTCGCCGAACGGAAGGGGGTGAAGCGCGTTGCGGTGAAGGACTTCGGCGACGACAACCTGGTGCTGGTGGACGAGGGCCACCTCGGCGCATCCGGAAAGGTCTGGCGGCAGCGCCGCAAGGAACTGTCGCGCGGGGGATTCACGTTCGAGTATTCCGCCACGTTCAACCAGGTAGTGGGCAGGAAGGATGCCACCGACCTCTTGCACGCCTATGGCAAGTGCCTGCTCTTCGACTACGCCTACCGCCGGTTTCACGAGGACGGCTACGGCAAGGACTACGCCATCCTGAATCTGCCGGGCGGAGTTCAGGATGAAAACAGCGACATGTACCTGCTCGGCTGCTTGCTGACCTTCTATCAGCAATGCCGCATCTGGCGCGAGGAAGGCGCGCTGTGGCGGGCATTCAATCCCGCGAAACCGCTCTGGGTATTCCTCGGCAAGACGGTGACCGGCTCGAGCAAGGCAGCCTCGGCGACCCGGTCCGATGTGGCCCGAATCCTGAACTTTCTCGGCTGGGTGCTGGCGCGCGGCGATTCGGTGCGGCCCATGATCGAGCGTCTGCTGTCAGGGCAGTCGGGACTGCTCGACGACTCCGGCAGGGATTATTTCGCCGGCCGCTATTCCCATCTGCCCGAAACCGCCGACGAGAACTATGCCGATCTGTGCAAGACGCTGTTCCACGGTCCGGGTCGGTTGAATGTCGTTTATCTGACCGCCGGAGAAGGCGAGCTGCACCTTCGCACCGCCGACCGCGACCCCTTCGGCGTGGTCAACGTCGGCGACGCAGCGGCGCTCTACAAGCTGCTCATCGCGAACCCCAACCCCCACTTCGAAGTCCACCGGGAAATGGGTTTCGCGGCCCGCCTGTTCGACGCCGTGGACCGCCCGGACTCGACGGTGAACGTCGTGATCGGCGCGCGCCGCTTCATCGCGGGCTGGAACTCCTGGCGTGTGAGCACGATGGGGCTGATGCATGTCGGCGTCGGCGAGGGACCGGAAATTATCCAGATGTTCGGCCGCGGCGTGCGTCTCAAGGGCTGGAACATGAGCCTCAAGCGCCACCGCGAGAGCGGCGGGGAGCTGCCCGGGGAGAGCGCCGGTCTGGAGGAGTTGGAAACGTTGTACATCTTCGGACTGCGCGCCAACTACATGCGGACATTCCGGGATCTGCTGCACAAGGAAGGCATGCGCGCCGAGCAGGAGACGTTTACCCTGCCCGTCACCTGGAACTTTGCGAGGAACACCGACCTCAAGCTGATTCGGCTCAAGACCGACAGCAAGTATGGATACTCGGAAGAACGGCTTGTTCTGCCCGACCCGGCCGACGCCGGCCTCCCGCTGGTGACCGTGGACCTGTATTCGCGGCTGCGATCAGTCGCCTCAGACCGCCCGGGGGTACGCGAGGGAGAAGGAACGGGTTCCCACACGCTCATACATCACGCCGCCTTTTTCGACACCACCCGGATCTTCAAGCGTCTGCGGCGGCGCAGACGGCAAAGGGGTTGGCACAACCTGGTCATTCGGCGGTCGACGGTGGAGCGACTGTTGCGAAGCGATGACTGGTACGAATTGAATCTGCCGCCGGAGAGACTCAATACTCCCGCGCTCCAACAGGTGCGGGGACTGGAGGACATCGCCCTCGAACTGGTCACCGAATACGCTGCCCGCTACTGGCGCCTGCAACGGCGGCGCTGGGAGCACGGACGGATCGAAGTCGTTACGCTGGGCGAGGACGACCCGAACAATTTCCGGGCGTACCAGCTATCCGTGAATGCGGCGGAGGCCCGGTTGGTCAAGGACGCCCGCGAGTTGGCGGCCACCGTTCGAGATGAACGTTTCGACGACCTGCGGGACTGGTACGAACAGTTGAAGGTGGGCGTCGTCCGGGTCACTCACCCGATCCATGCCTATCAGCCGTTGCTCCATGTCGGCCAGGATCGCGTCGTTACGGTTCAGCCACTGCCACTGGACGAGAACGAGAAGCGAGTCGTCGAGGGGCTGGCATCGCTCGCGGCGATCAACGATGCCTGCCTGCAAGGCCGGGAGCTGTATCTGATCCGTAACCTGACGCGCGGCCGGGGCGTGTCGTTCTTCGACGACTTCGGATATTACCCGGACTTCATCGCCTGGCTGAAGGACGGGGCACGCCAGCATGTGCTGTTCCTCGACCCCAAGGGGTTGGGCCGATTCGGCGGAAGGGAGCGCCGGAAGGTGAGACTGCACCGCGAAATCGCAAATATCGAGCATCGGGTGCGAATGGAGGCTCCGAACCTGCGCTTGCGCGCGTATGTCCTATCCGTCACGCCGGTCGCCCAAATCGACAATGGCGCACGCTCCGCCAGCGACTGGAACCAGGACGGCGTCTACTTTCTGAACGAGCCAGATTGCCTGCGACAGGTTATTGAAGACGCTCTCGCGCCCGCATCCACCGTCTGAATCTCCGGTCAGGGGCCGACGGCCGAGCCGTCTTCAAGCGTCAACGAATCCCAGCCGATGGTGTTGGAGCCATCGCGGGAAGGGTTGCCCGCGATAGTCAACCTCGTTCCCGGCTGAATGGTTTCGTCGGTCCAGCCGCGGCGGTGCAGGACATTGCGGCCGCCGCCTTCGGCCATCCATTCCTCCACCTCGCCGTCTTCGTTGGTAACTTCAAGGTAGATGCGCGTGTGCGGGTTCTGGAACCACCATTCCGTGACGACACCCTCGATGGTGATGGTCTCGTCGGTGAGGAAGTAGGCTGCGAACGAGTGGTGAGCGAGAGCCTGGCCGCCGGTCAGCGCCAGCGCAGCCGCCACGAGCGCGACCAGTCCGGCTTGAACTCTTTCTGTCCTGTCATTCATCGGTTTGAGCGCTCCGGTGTGCAGCCATAGGGGCTGACGGAATACAGCGACGGCATGTAGTAGTTGGCGCCCGAGAACGGCTCGGTGAAGTACTCCGGGTCCTCGGCGGTCCACTCCAGCATGAGCGACGGTTCGTCGGGATCCACGGTCAGCCGCTCGGTCACATGCAGGGCGGCGCTGTGAAGGATTCCCGGATGGGGCGTCAGCACGCCGGGCTCGAAGCCCACCGTGTCGATCACGAGCGTGGCGCCCTCGTACCGGCCGATGGAGTGCCCGTAGGGCTGCGGGGCCAGGGACGGGTCGTGCTCCGCCTCCAAACGTATGGTGCGCACGGTGTCCATGTACTCGTGCCGGATCACCACGCTATCCTCGTACTGCTCGATATCCGTCGGCGTGCCGGGTTCGCTCCAGGCTCGGGTGATGCTCGAGGCACTGCATTCGAAGGACGGATCGTCGAACCGCTCGTCGTAACCCTCGGCGGCCGTCAGGCCTGCGGGGGTGAGCCGGTCGGCGCCGGGCCGGGCCGAACCGGGACCGGGGCCGCCCTGCCCGCGGCTTCTGTCGCGCATCCAGGGACCGGCCAGATTGGGAACGCCGCCTTCGAGAAAGGCCGGCCGGGGCGCGTCGCCCGCAGCGTCCTCGGGTGGCGGCACGACCGCGCCGGAACGGGCGATGGTGGTTCCGTCGGGCAGCTCCGCCGAGGTGAAGGAACAACCCAGCGGGTCGCGGCGCGCGGCGATGCCGCTGACAGTCACGCTCTGGCCCACGGTGAATCGATCTTCGGTCCATCCCTGCCGCCTCAGCGTATTGGCGGTCTGCATCTCGCAGGCCCAGACTTCCGGCTCGCCGCTCTCGTTCTCCGCGCGGATGTGCAGAAACGCGTGCGGATTGACGAATTCGAATTCCTCCACCACGCCTTCGATCGTGATCGGTCGTTCCCGATCGTAGTGGGGTGCGTTGGAGTGGTGGGCGCCCACGGTGGCAGAACCCAACCACAGGATCGTTCCCAACAAAACCGTTCTCTCTTTCATGATGCTCAGATGTCTCCCGATTGCCGCCATGCGATCTCGAACCCCTATATCATACCCGCAGCAACGCCGCATCCCCGTGGCGCCCTCTCTCGGCGCGTCTCCCTACTGCCGATCATCGCGTACCGCGTCCGCGCAGGGCGCTTGTGATGCGTCTCGGCGCCAATACGCGGGCATTACTCGCCAATCCGTTTAGTTTCCCGCCTTTATCCTTGGCATCGCGGACCGGATACTTTAATTCCTCGCGAGCGAATCCAAAGCCGATTGCTTCGCGGTCGCGTGCGGGAAAATGTTAACCTTCCGATTGGAGAACCTGATATGGCAGCCTCTAAATTCGGTACGCTTGGCGCCGCCCGTGAACTGGAAGCGACCGGCATTGGCGCTGGCCAGGCGGAAGCCATCGTCAATGTCATCCGCAAGTCCTCCGGCGAACAAGTCACCGCGGACCAGTTCGATGCCCGCTTCGCCGGAATAGATGCCCGTTTTGCCGGAATAGATGCTCGTTTCGCCGAAATAGATGTCCGCTTCGCCGAACTCAGGGCGCACATCGACACCGGGCTGGAAAGGCAGAGCGCGACCCTCCACCGGGCGCTGTGGCTGCAGGGCGGCGCCATCGTCGGCGTGCTGGCGGGGTTGTTTACGATTGCAGGAGCAGGGTAGCCCGCTGCAGTCGCTCCGCGCTCGCCTCGCGCTTCCCGAGGGAACCTGCCGAAGTCGGAGTTCGTGAAGGGAAGCGGCCCGGAAATCCGGGTCAGGGCCTCTCGCGCAGAATACAGTCGAAGGTCAACAGTTCCTGGTCGTACGGGTTCCAGGTCTTCTGGAGCCGCCAGGGCTCGCTCAGCATCACCGGGTCGGTCAACTCCATGTCCATCACGAGCTGCCCGCGATCGGTCAGCGAATAGGTTTCGAGCAGACTCGCCTCCTCGCTGGTCCAGAAGAACCCACGGCTCATGTTGAGGCCGGGCGTGAATCCGGTGGTGTTCACCACCAGCCTCACGTCGTCCAGTTCACCCATGGACCAGCCCATCGGGGCGGGTTCGAATCCCTCCGGCGGCGGCGCATCCACGTGCACCAACCGCTCGACCTCCCACTCTTCGTAGCGAATGCTCACGCTGTCGCCACGATGTTCGATCTGCACGGGACAGGGGCTCAGCACCTGCCGTACCAGACCGGGCTGTTCGCAGCGAACCGCCGGATCGTCCGCCGGATCGAAGTCGGCCATCATCGCCCGGGCGTGATCGTTCAGCGGGGGCGATGGGCCCGTGACGCCCATTCCGCCGCCCCCCGTTCCCATTCCCGGCGCGGCTGACTCGCCGGGCAGCAGCGGCACAGGCGCGCCCTGCCACCAGATGCCGGCCAGGTCCACGGTCTCTTCCTGGGCGTTGAGTGGAGCGCAAATCAGAAGTGCGGCGGTGACAACAGCGGAACTTTTGCCACGGCCTGCCGGGGCTGCCAGGGCTGCCGGCGTCCGGGCTCGGGAACAATCGTTCATGGCGGTCTCCGATCGACTCGATAACAGTCTATACCAGTTTGGCCGTACGGCCCGCGAACCGGCTGTAGAGCAACCACAAGCCCGCCGCGGCGAGCCCCATCGCGTCTGTGGCCAGACCCTGGTCGAGCAGGCCGACACCGGCAAGGGCGATCCATGCGCGCTCCACCGCGGAGAGGTCCCCCCGCAAATACCCGACAATCGCCGCCGCCAGGAAGAATACGCCGGCCACACCGGTCGCGGCGGTGAACCCGATGTCCAGGAATGTGCCGTCAGCGAGCAGCGCCGGCCCGAAGAAAAACGCGAACGGCAGCAGGTAGCAGACCAGGCCGTAGCGGAAGGCCGTCCACCCCACGCGGTTGACATCGGCATCTGCGACGCCGGCGGCCACGTAGGACGCCAGCGCCACGGGCGGCGTGATGGTCGACACGCAGCCGAAGAAGAACACGAACATGTGCGCCGTGAGCAGCGGAACGCCCATTTGCGCCAGCGCCGGCGCCACCACCGTGGCCAGAATCAGGTAGGCCGCCGTGGTCGGCAGGCCCATTCCGAGGATGATGGCCGCCACCATGGTGAGCAACAGGCCGATCACGGGAACGCCTCCGGACATTGAAATGATGAAGATTGAAAGCTTCGATCCCAGCCCTGTGACGGACAGGATCCCGGAGATGATGCCGGCCACGGCGCAGGCTGCCGAAATCGGTACGGCGCTTCTCACCCCGGCGATGACGGCCCGGCCGATCTTCCTGAAGAATTCCGCCGAGATCGTTCTCGTCCATACGATGTGAAGCCCGAGGAGCATCGCGATGGCGTAGAACGAAGCCTTCACCGGCGAGTAACCGGCGATCATCATCCCCACCAGGGCGATGAAGGGCGCCACGAAGGGGACACCGCCGATGAGCGTCTTCGACAGGCGTTCGCCGTCTGGAGGTTCGGCGCCGGACCGGATGCCGCTCTTCAACGCCTGAAGATGAACCACCACCAATGTCGAGACGAAGAACAGCAACGCGGGCATCAGCCCGGCCTTCATGACGTTCACATAGGGCGTGCCGACGATCTCCGCCATGATGAAGGCGGCCGCGCCCATGACCGGCGGCATGATCTGTCCGCCGGTCGACACCACCGCCTCGATGGCCCCCGCCTGATGCGGCCGGTAGCCTTCCCGCTTCATTACCGGAATGGTGAACGATCCGGTCACCGCGACATTGCCCGCCGCGGAACCCGAAATCATCCCCAACAGGGTGCTGAAGATCACGGCGGTCTTGGCCGAAGCGGCTGTCATGCCGCGGGTCAGCACATCGGAAAATCTGAAGAAGAAACCGCCGGCGCCGAATTCCGAGAGAAAGGCGCCGAAGATGGTGAACAGGATGATGTAGGTGGACGCCACGCCGATCGGAATTCCGTAGATGCCCTGGCCCGAGAGCGACAGGAACGAGATCACGCTTTCGAGGCGCACGCCGCGACCGTACAGCACGCCGGGCAGATACGGCGAGACCGCCGGGTAGAGCAGAAACACCGCCGTGATCACGGCGAGAAAATTGCCGGTTGCCCGCCGCGCCGCCTCCACGACCAGCAGGATGATCAGGACGCCCACCGCGATGTCCGCCGCGGTCGTGGCGCCGCCGCTGAACGCAATGTCCTCCCAGCGAGCCAGCAAGTACAAGCCTGTGCCCATGGCCGCGAGGAAAAGTACCCCGATCACCCAGGGCCCACCTCGCTGCCGGCCGGACTTGGCGGGGTCTCCGGCCAGCAAGAATATCAGGCCGAGCATCACCGTCAGGTGCACGGCGCGAACCACCATCGTGGAAAGCACCAGCAGCCCGGATACGTTGGCCAGGTGGAACAGCCCGAGCGCCAGGGCGAGCGCGCCGATGGTTCGGGTGCGCAGCGAGTTCAGGGATTCAATCCGCGACATTGGCGCGCCGAGACTTGAATACGCTCAAATGTGAGGGTGTGAGGGAGGGTACTGGGCAAATTCCACCGACGGGCAGCGCACCCGGCCGGAACGCGTTGACGGTCGAATGCGGCGGGACTCTTGCCACTGACGGCTATTGCGCGGCGAAGTACCGGGCCGCGCCCGGATGCAGCGGCAGGGGGAGATCGGTCGATCGCGACGCATCGATCTGCGCGGCGATCGCGTTGGATTCGCTCAGTTCGGCGAGATTCCCGTAGATCGACTCGACAGCCCTGTATACCGCGTCCTCGGATTCGCTGCCTCGCACGATAAGGACGTTCGCGATCGCCAGCACGGTCGATCCGGATTCGGTGTCGTAGACGCTGGACGGTATTTCCACCGGGTAGTAATAGGGATTCTCAGCCACGAACTGCTCGATGACGGGCTGCTCCACTTGGATGAAGGACAGCTCCTGCGTGGCTCGTGTCTGCATCACGGCCGCCGCGGGATATCCCGCCAGCGCGAAAGCGGCATCCACGTTGCCGTCCCCCAACTGGGTGAATCCATCGGAGTAGGACAGAAAGCTCGGCACCACGTCGTCGAGCGTCATTCCATGCGACTGGAGCAAGAGGTCCGTGAGCGTCACCGTCGGTCCTCCGGCCGGCCCGATCGCGAGCCGCCTGCCGCGCAACTCGGCAAACGACGCCACGCTGCCGCCGGCCCGAACAATCAGGTGCAATACGCTGGGATGCAGCGCGCCCGCCGCCAGAATATCCAGGGGAGCCTCATACGGCCCTTCACCCCGGTAGGCGAAGTACGCCAGATCGGCGTTGGTCAGCGCCATCTCAAGTTCGCCGCCACCCACCAACCGGGGGTTTTCCAACGCACCCCGGGTTACGATGGGCACCATGGAGATGCCGTCCGCGTACCGGGTCACGAGGCTCGCGAGCCCCTGCCCGAGCGGGTAGTACGCCCCTCCCAGCGCAGCGGTTCCGAGTCGGAATTCTTCCCGGTCCGCAGGCGGCGCGCAGTTGGCAACCACCGCGGCGGCGGCGAGTACGATGAGCCGGTGCACTCTCACGATACCTGGATCCTTGCGGAAAACGCGATGCTAGCACGCCAAAAGGGCCAAGCTGTCATCCGGTGCCGGATCGATTCGATGATTGGGCTTCGGGCGCTCCCGGACCCGGGCCGGATTGACACCCGAGTTCCCGCTGGCCGATCATGCGGCAAGGCAAGACAGAATCCGGGGGGCGCTGGCCGCCGCCGAGATCGACTTCCATGAGCAGAAAGAGACGCAAGCGGGCCAGGGAGAATTCCGTCACGACAGCCTCCGCGGCCGCCTCCCGACGACCGGCCGCCGCGCCCGCCTCCCCGCCATCGGCGCTCGCCACGCTGGTCGGAGTCAGCGCGTGTTTCGTGCTCTCGGGCTTCGCCGCCCTGCTCTACCAGACGGCATGGATGCGACAGTTCTCAGTGGTGTTCGGCACTTCGGAGCTTGCCGTGGCGACCGTTCTGTCCGCCTACATGGCGGGGCTGGCGCTGGGCGCCGGCATCGCCGGCCGCTACGTCAACCGAATCACGCGCCCCGTTCTCGTTTACGGCATTCTGGAAGCCGGCGTCGCGCTTTCCGCCCTGGCCGTACCGCTGTTGCTGGCGCTGGCAAACCTGCTTTACGGCGGAATTCTGGGCGGGCAGCCGGAGCCGGCCGACGCCAGCGGCCTTGGCCAGTCCATGTTCTACCTGGTGGTGGCCTTCATCGTGCTGGCGGTCCCCACCGGCTGCATGGGGGCCACGCTGCCCATGCTCACCCGGTACGTGGTCCGTTCCGAGGATCAGATTGGCCCCCGGGTGGGATGGCTTTACGCGCTGAACACCGTGGGCGCGGTCGGAGGGACCGTGACGGCGGGATTCCTGCTGCTGCCCGCGCTGGGACTTTCGGGAACGGTGTGGGTGGGCGTATTCGTCAACCTGTTGGTGTTCTTGATCGCAGCCTGGATCGCCCGAAGTCTTGCGCCATTGCAGGCTGCCGCGGGCGTTTCCCCGTGTGCCGCCACAGAGCCGGCCGCCACCCCGTCGCCCGCGGCGCAATCGCTCGCCGCCACCGGGCCGGCCGCAGCAGCGTCGCCCTCCCCGTTCGCCACGAGTCCATTTCGCCGCATCGCCGGATCGTTCTGGATTCTCCCGCTCATGCTGATCTCGGGCGCCAACACGTTCACCTACGAAGTGCTCTGGACCCGCCTGCTCGGACACATTCTCGGCGGCAGCATCGTGGCGTTCTCCACCATGCTCGCCGCCTTCCTGAGCGGCATCGCCATCGGCAGCGCGCTGGCCGCACGCTACGCCCGAAACGCCGGCACGGCGCTCACGGGATTCGTGGTGACCCAGTTCGGGATCGCCATCACGTCGATCATCATCTACGAGAGCCTTCACCTGCTGATTCCGGAGTCGGCGGGACTTCGGGGCAACGCCTCGATTGCCATGATCGTCCTGTTGCCGTCGACGCTCTTCATCGGGGCGACATTCCCGTTCGCGGTGCGGATCCTGGCAACCGGACAAGCCGACGCCGCGCCAGCGTCCGCGCGGGTTTATTCATGGAACACCTTCGGCGCCATCGTCGGTGCCGCCGTCGCCGGATTCGTCCTCATCCCCTTGCTGAAATACGAGGGCGCGATCCAGATGGCCGTGACCGTCAATGCCGCCCTCGCGGTGGCGGCCAGCCTGCTCATTCTCCGGCGCCGCTATCGGACTGCGGTGGCAGCCGCGGTAAGCCTGATCGCCGTTGCCCTGATCTATCGGCCGGAATTGCCGGAAGAGATTCTGCGCACCTCGCCGATGACCGATTACGGCCAGGGGGAGATCCGCTACTACGAGGTGGGCCGTTCCGCGACCGTCCTCGTGCTTGAAGAAGACGGTTATCTCAACCTGAGAACCAACGGCCTGCCGGAGGCGTCCACCAACCTGCGCGGGGCGCCGCCCTACCAGCACAACCAGCACCTGCTCTCCACGGTCCCGGTGCTGGCCCGGCCCGACACCAGGGACATGCTCATTATCGGTTTCGGTGGCGGTGTGGCGGTCGAGGGCGTGCCGCCGTCCGTGGAAGCCGTGGACGTGGTGGAACTGGAACCGAAAGTCATCGACGCAAACCGGATCCTGAGCGAGGAGCGCCAGATAGACCCCCTCCAGGACCGCCGCGTACGCGTATTCATCAACGATGCCCGCAGCGCCATGAGGCTGACTTCGAAGCGCTACGACGCCATCGTTTCCCAACCCTCGCACCCGTGGACCGCCGGCGCCTCGCACCTGTACACGCACGAGTTCATGCAGTTGGCGAAGGACCGCCTGAATCCCGGCGGCGTATTCCTCCAGTGGATGAACACCCAGTTCGTCACCGAGTCCCTGCTCAGGAGCCTCTGCGCCACGATCCTGGATGTTTACGAATATGTGCGGGTCTACCAGTGGACCACCGAAGTCCTGTTCTTCATGGGCTCCGATGAACCGCTGAATGTCGAGATCGATCTGAGCACCACGGGGCGTCCCCTGATCGATGACCCCATTCACTACCTGGAAAAGGGGGTCGGCTCGGTGGAGGATGTGCTCACGGCCCTGATGATGGACGAGGCGAATATCCAGCGCTTTGCAGCCGATGCCCCGCTCCTGACCGACGATTTCAACCGCATGGCTACCGAGTCGGCCGTCGCGATGGAGCGTGAGGAGACCTTGGCCTTCGGAGAGTTGATCGAACTCTCACTGCCCTACGATCCAAGATTGCAGGCCGGCAGTTGGGTGCATCGAAACTTCCCCGTAAATCTCAATTTCGGCTATGTCTCGGAACGGCTGGAACGGGGCGGATACAAACGCCACGCCGTGGAATTGGCGGACACGCTGGAAGAACTGAACTCTCCGGAATCCCTGTTGCTCATCGGCATGGGTCTCAATCGGCAGGGAGAGTCACTGGAGTCCCAGCGCATACTGTTGTCCGCGCTCCTGGCGGATCCCCAGGACAACCAGGCGCGGTTCGCGTTGCTCAGGCCCTGGCTCAACAGGCTCGAACAGCCGGATACCCCCGGCTACGTCACCGATATCGCCAGCCGCCTGTCGGGATCCCAGGCGGCCGTGGTGGAGGGATGGCGCGCCGCAGCCCAGCAGAACTGGCAGAGGCTGGTGGAACTGGACTCCGAGTTGGCCCGCACGCGACCGACCGACCAGTGGTACCTGGAGTCCGTCAAGCTGCGCGCCGACTGGCGTATCAAGGTGACCACCCCGGAATACCAGCCCCGGCTAGCGCGAGAAGCCAAGCGGCTCATCGACAATGCCATCGCGATATTCCAGGATCCGGACTTCTACAGCATGCGGGTCGCGGCCGCATTCGTGGCCGACGACGCCATCGACGTGATCGAGACAAGCCGGCGTTTGCTTTACGTATTCGACAACGAAGTGAACAACGCCGAGGAAGGCCGTCTCGACGTGACGCCGGCGGCCATCGAGCAGAAACTACGTCAGATCGAGACCGTACGCGTGGTGGTGGACCAGGTCCGCCGCGAACACAACATCCCGGGCTACAAGACCGAGCAGCTCGACAGCGAACTCGGCAACATCATCCGTCGGCTGGAGCAACTGAGGGACACGTTGGTGTCCGGCTAGCAGTTTTCGCCCCGGCGACCGGCGCGCTGACGCCGAAGGGAAAGCGTATTTCCATGCAAGCCCCTATTCCGGCAGTCCGACCTGGCTTCAGGGGCGCATACCGCCCATGCCCGCCGGCGCACCGGCCGGCCGGCAGGGGTGCTCCTCAGCGCGGTCGGGATCGCAGACGAAAACGGTGTCCATGAAGTTTGCCCACTGGGTCCATGATCTGGTGGGTGGGTCCTGCTTCCAGATCATGCTCAGGATGTGCAGCCGATCGTTGCCGAGCACGGTCTTGTTCAGGGATGCCAGAGTCTGACCTTCGGGCAATTCGCACACCTGCCGCCAGAAAACCATGGAGTAGCCGTTTTCCGGGCCCTCGCCCAGTAATTCCGAGGCGAATGACGTGCAATTGTTTGCATCGGCCTCGGCCCGCAGCTCGTAGACGCGGTCCGCGCTTGTAATGCCCGCGGCGGTGCGATACGTCTCCTGGCGCAAGGCCTCCCGCCAGTCGGACGGTTCCTGGCCACGGGGAAAAATATAACTTTCGTCCTTCTCTTCCGCTTCCCGCCGGTAGGGTGTCCAGCCGTTGGGCAAGGGCACCATCATGGTCTCGCCTTCGGGGGTACGCAGAACGACCTGGCCCGCCATACCCTGCGGTCCGCCCATGCCCCCGCCCATTTGCGCGGCCGCGGGAGCGCTGAACGCAACAGAAAGCGCCGCCACCATAGCCAGATTTCTTGCCACCATGTTGTGTTCCACCCTAATGTCTCTTGTCGGGATGCCATTAATCATGATACGTGCGCCGCGGTCCACAAGGCCAATGCCAATTCCCGGCGATCGACTGTTTGTCGGCCTGTGCGATGTCGGGCCGTTCGAACTTCCGCAGGATGTCTGCCCGCTCGCACTTGGTCCTCCTTCTTGGGGTCGACGCCGATCAGGCCGTCACCATGCCGGAAAAATGTGCAGTCAGTGTGAAGATCCATGTGAGAAGTTCAGAAAATTGACAAGGCGCCGCGTTGATTGGACTATCGCCATTTGAGCGAGTGGACGCGCAAAGGCGCTTGTCGGCGACTACGGAGTGGATCATGGGCGTAAGGCGAGTAGTTACGGGCCACGACGGAAGCGGCAAGGCCATCGTGATCTCCGATGGCGATGCCGCAAACATTGTTCGGCCTGCTCATCGGCCCGGGGTCGCCATTCACAACGTCTGGCGCCTGGACAGCGCGCCGGCGAAGGTCTTCGGGCCGGAGGAGACCACGGCAGGCACCATCGGGTTGCTGCCGCCCGCCAACGGCTCGGTCTTTCGCGTTATCGAGTTTCCGCCCGAGAAGGGCTGGATAGACGATGTAGACGCGGACGCGGCGAAGGCTGCTTGGGACTCCATCGGCGCCGGGCATGTTGGGGATAGAAGCGATGCGGCGCCGCATCCGTTGATGCACCGAACCGAAACGGTGGATTTCGCACTCTGTCTGGAGGGCGAAGTCTACTTGGTGCTCGACGACTCGGAGGTCCTGATCAAGGCCGGCGACACGGTCATCCAAAGGGGCACCAACCACGCTTGGAGCAACCGCTCAGATGCCGTGTGCAAGATGATGTTCGTTCTCGTCGACGGCACGTTCGAGGGCGAAGCCGAGGCAAGCTAGCAGGCTGCCAGGGTCTGTTTACGCTCTTTGTGACCGCGTTACCGAGCCGCTCCATGGACCGCTTTGCCACGCCCTGGGTCCTGCGCAATATCGACTACTCCTCATCGACTACCCCTCGCTGCCGTGTAACGCGTCGATTTGCGCCCGCAGCGCGTCGAGCTGCGCCTGCTCCTCCCCCGACAGGTCGCCGGCCATCAGGTCATTGTGCTCGTAGGGGTCCTCCTGCAGATCGAAGAAGTGCTCGGCGTCTCGATTCCCACGCCGAAGCTTGCCAGCGTTTCCACGCCCATGTCGTCGCCCAGGATGACCAGGATGTTGGGACGCGATCCGTCGCCCCCCTGCGCGTTGGCGGCGGAGGCCGCAACGAACAGGCAGATTGCCGCCAACGCTCTCATGTTTCGGCTGTCAGGCCATCGCCGCTCTGTACGCATCATCTGTATATCGAAATATCGGTGTCCCTAAGTTCGCACTCGAAACGTTCGCCTTCTTCGATCCCCGGCAGCATCTCATCGCCGGGCTTGTAGACCCAGGTGTGGTCCCAGATTGCCGGTTCCACCAGGTTTTCCGCGTCCGTGATGACGATTTCGTACTGAAGCTCCGTCTCGTCCTCGCTCATTGTGTACCGCTCGACCATCGTGACGTTCTCGCTCATCGGGGTGCCATCCTGATCGAGGTACGGCCAGTCAAACTGGTTCGTGTCGACGACGAGCGTGCCCCCCTCCCAGCGCCCGACCGAATACCCGAGATGACTTCGCGCCTGGGACTGGCCACGCCCTTCTTCACTCATGTGAAACACGCGCTGCTGACCCCATTCCTCGATCCGCTGGACGATCCGGTCACCCTCATCGACAAGCTCTATGGGATAGGGGTTCAGGATGGCGTTCGGCATACCCGGCGGTATGCACTGGAGACTCGGATCGTCGGTCAACGGGTCATACGCGTCTACCGCCGCCTGAGCCGCAGGCGTAAGCACTAGCGGATTGCGGAGTCGGTATCGAGTCTCGAAACTCCATACCTTGAACAGTCCGGTGCCGGTCGCATCGACCGCGCCTTCCGATGCCGCGGTCCGTCGCAGCGGCGCCCCCTCGCCGCCAGGCAAGAGCACATGAGAAGGACCACCGAATATCATGCGCTCGCCGCGCCGGGAAGCTCTCCCGCCTGCCCTGACGCGATCGCCGACGTTCACGGACTCCCTGGTAAAGCCCCTTCGTATCAGTTCGCTCGTCGTATTGCCTTCCGTTACCCATTCTTCGACCACACCGTCAGCGTTCACCACTTCGATCGTGAAACCGGTATGGGGATTTCTCCAGAAGACTTCGGTGACGACCCCCTCGATCTCCACTCTCCTGTCCGGATCATAGAACGCCACTACCGAATGGTGTGCCAGCGCCGGCCAGGAGAGTACCAGGAGCGCCAGTGAAACGGTGACTGATCTCATGGTCATCCCCAAGGGTTATCGAACCAGGCAAATATACCTTATCGGGGAGGGTTCCCGACGCACGGCTGCGCAGGCCCGATCCAGTCAGGGCCTGCACACACTGTCCGAGATGGCGCTGTCGAGCCCCGGGCGGGTCCTCAGCGAACCGTCGTCATCGCAGCCGAAACGGACTCGCGCCAGTTGTGCAGCCGCGCACGCAGTTCGGCAGCTTTCTCCGGCTCCTCGGCGACCAGGTCATGCTGTTCGCCGGGATCGTTCTGAAGATCGAAGAGCTGCACGGTGCCGTTTTCGAAGTACTCCAGCAGCTTGTAGGCGCCATCCCGGATCGCGCCGCCGGGGCTCTGCATGCCGTGATTGCTGTAATGCGGGAAGTGCCAGAAGATCGCGTCACGCTCGAATGCGCCGCCCTCAAGCGCAGCGGTGAAGCTCACGCCGTCGACGTGCTGATCCGGTCTGGCCGGCAGGCCGGCCATCTCGAGCAGGGTCGGATAGAAGTCGGTGCTGATCACGGGTTCGTCGCGCACCGCGCCGGCCTGGCCGCCGCCCGGCCACCGCACGATCAGCGGCACCCGAATTCCGCCTTCGTACAACCAGCCCTTCGCGCCGCGCAGGGGCAGATTGGAGGTGGAGTAGGCGACGTCCAACTCACCGGAATCCACCACCCGATCCGGATTGCCAAAGTTGGCCGCCGCCATTCCTCCGTTGTCCGAGTAGAAGACGACGATCGTGTTCTCGGACAATTCCAGTTCCTCAAGGGTGCTGAGCACACGTCCCATGCTGTCATCGACGGCGGTGACCATGGCGGCGAATTGGACATTGTCCTGATGTTGCTTGATCTTGACCGTGCTCCGGGGCAACACCCGGTATTCCAGATGCGAGGGCTCCTGCCCCAGGGCATCCAGTTGGGCGGGCGAAAGCGGCTCGGGATCGTCAGGGTTACCCTCCAGGCTGTATGCCGAACCAGCCGGTGCCTCCGCCGCCTTCAGTTTTTCCCGGTAGCGCAAGACCAGGTCCGGACGCCCCTCGATCGGATCGTGTACGGCGAAGGGCGACAGGTAGAGGAAGAAGGGCTCTTCGTGGCTCTGCTCCATGAACTCGACCGCGAAGTCGGTGACACGGTCCGTCAGGTATTCGTCGGGCTCTCCCTCGACTATCAGACCCTCCATCCTGTACGGCGGGAAGTAGCCGCCCCGAGGAGTCGAGCCGTAAAATCTAGGCACCTGCACGTCGAATCCCTGGTGGAGGGGGCCGGCTTCGCCGTCGCCGAGATGCCACTTGCCGAAGATCCCAGTCCGGTAGCCGTGCTCCTTCAGCGCTTCGGCCAGGGTGAGTTCCCCAAGCGGCAGGGCCGCCAGCTTCTCGCCGCTCAGAAGCCGTTCGAAGTCACGCCCGGGGCGCCCCGGCAACCAGTCCGTCAGGCGTAGCCGCGCGGGGTACTTGCCGGTCATGAGCGCGGCGCGCGTGGGCGAGCAGACGTGAGCGGCGGCGTAGGCGTTCGTGAAGCGCACGCCCTGCTCGGCCAGCCGGTCGATGTTCGGTGTCTCGTAGAACGTGCTGCCGAAGACGCCGACGTCACTCCAGCCCAGGTCGTCGACCAGGAAGAAGACGATGTTCGGCGGCCTTTCCGACGCTTCTTGAGCAACGGAAACGCTCAGCGGGACGACAAACGCGGCGAACAGAACAAGAGGTACGCCAACGAGAGTGCTGACGATTCTTGTGACCGAGAGATCCAGTCTGGGATTCATGGCGCCTCTCCGATTGCGTGATGTTTCTTCATGGTTCAACCGTTGACCTGTCCAGTCTACCGGCATCGGGCGTCATTCCTTATTCAAGGAGATTCAAAGAGCGACGGGCGCGTCACCATGGTTGCCTGATGCTCGCGCACGGCCTCGAGCATCTCCGCCAGGACCTCGGGGCGCTCGGCCGCCAGGTCCCAGGATTCACCCGGGTCGGCGCCAAGATGGTAGAGAAGGGGCGTCTCATGCTCGGTCCGCTCCGGTCCTATTCCGTACGCTTCCTGGGTGATCAGGTGAATCTTGTACGGCCCCTTGCGAAGTGCAAACAGTTCACCGGAGCGATAGTGGGCCAGGACCTCGCGATCTACCGGCTCGCCCCGCAGAAGTGTGCCGCTCAGGTCGACGCCATCCAGGATGTCTTCGGTCGTACCGCCGGCAAGCGCGAGCATGGTCGGGAAGAGATCCATTGTGGAGCCAATATCGCGTACCACGCCCGGCTGTATGCTGCCGGGCCACCACATGACGCCGGGCACGCGAACTCCACCCTCGAAGGTTGTCCCCTTGCCGTTTCGAAACGGGCCGGCGACGCCCCGGTCGGTGCGCATTGTGAGCCAGGGGCCGTTATCGCTCGTGAATACCACAAGGGTGTCTTCCGCCACGCCCGCTTGTTCAAGGCTTCGGCGTATCTCTCCCGCGCTCCAGTCGATTTCCTCGATAACGTCTCCATAGCGTCCCGCAAGGCTCGTACCCGCGAACTCAGGCCCCGCAAAGAGGGGTGTGTGCGGCATGGTGTAGGGGACGAACAGAAAAAAGGGTTGATCGGAGTGGCGGTCAATGAATTCCTGCGCCTGTTGCGTGTATCGGCGCGTGAGCGTCGCCTGGTTGGCCGGCCGTTCAAGGATCTGGTCGTGATATTCCTGACCCGTCGATTCGCTCTGCATCAGCGGGACGTTCCAATACTCGACTCTCGGAGCGAAATAGGCCTCGGCGCCGAGGTCATTCGACCAGTTCATATCGTTCGAATAAGGGATTCCGAACCAGGAATCGAAACCGTGCCGTGTCGGCAGGTGTTCGGGCTGAGCCCCCAGGTGCCACTTCCCGACGATCCCGGTGGCATAACCGAGTTCTCGCAATGCCTCGGCGATCGTGGTGTTCTCATCGGAGATGCCACCGGGCTGATTGGGAAAGAGCACGCGTCCCCTGGTGCCATAGAGTCCGCTGCGGTTTGGCTGCTTGCCGGTGAGAAGGGCGCCTCGGCTGGGCGAGCACACGGCCGAGGCAACGTAGAAGTCGGTCCACCTTTGGCCTTGTTCCGCCATGGCGTCCAGATTCGGCGTGCGAATGGAAGGGTGCCCGTAGCTTGAGAGGTCGCCATAGCCGAGATCGTCGGCGAACAATATGACGAAGTTGGGCATGCGCCCTTGAGGCGATTCCGCCGGCTGGGCTGCAAGAGCGGGTGGCAGCAGAGCCAGGCAGACGAGGCTACAGAAATTTCTTGTACCGATCACTTTTTGCTCCTGCAAGTCAATTTTTCTCTACCGTCACCGAGAATCGCTGGCGATCCAGAATTCCCCGCTACGATCAATAATATCCGGCAAACGTTGCGTTCGGGCAAACATTATTCAGGCAGGGCGAAGGCAATGTAGGCATCGCCCGATTTTGTCCCGATCTTGCCGCCGCCCGCGGCCTGCACCACGAACTGCCGGTCGTCCACGCTGTAGGTGACAGGCGTGGCGTATCCGGCGGCGGGTAGTCTGGACTCCCACAGCAGATCGCCATTGGCCATGTCGAAAGCTCGGAAGTACTCGTCACGAGTCGCGCCGATGAAGAGAACGCCACCGGCGGTGATGATCGGGCCGCCGTAGGACTCGGCGCCGGTTGGCGGGCTGCCGGGCGCGACCGCTTCCGGCAAGTCGCCAAGCGTGACCTTCCAGAGAATCTCGCCGGCGTTCAGATCGATGGCGTTCAGGGTCGCCCAGGGCGGCTTGACGGCGGGGTAACCGTCCGGGTCGAGGAAGCGGCGGTAACCGGCGAAAGCGTAGACCGGATCGCCGGTACTCCCGGCGAACCCCGTCTCCGATCCGGCTGCCGGGTCGTCCGCCTCGAACAGGTAGGAGACAAGCGCCTCCATGTCGTTGTCTGTCAGGTAGGCAACGGGCGGCATGGTGCCACTGCCCTCTCGTACAATCGCGATCGCTTCGGCCATCGTCATCCGCTGGGCAAGACCGACGAGGCCGGGGAAGACGCCCAGGGAATCCCCGCTTCGGTCAATTCCATGGCATTGCACGCAGTGCTGGGCATACAGACGATGCCCGGCTGCGGCAGCGCGGCTGGCGCCGGCATCGACTTCGACGATTGCGCCGATCCAGGGGATGTCATTGCCGTTGACGTACATGATTCCGGTGTCCGGATCCACTGCCGCCCCACCCCACTCGCCGCCGCCGTCAAATCCGGGAAAGACGATCGTGCCCTCCAGGCTGAAGGGAACGAACTGCCCGCCGCTGCGCATGCGCGCCAGTTGTTCGCCGACTATGCGCCGCGCTTCCGGTGTTCTGTCGGTGATGTCGCTTGCCGAAAGCGTCTGCCGGGTGAACGGGGATGGCCTGACCGGCAGCGGCTGTGTTGGCCAGGCACGTTCGCCGGGTATGTCGGACGGCGGATAGGGCCGCTCCTCGATAGGAAACAGGGGTTCGCCGGAATCTCGGTCGAACAGAAAAACGTGGGCGGTCTTTGTGATCTGGGCGACGGCATCGCGCCGGACGCCTTCCCGTGTCACTGTGACCAGATTGGGGGGTGCCGGGAAATCCCGATCCCAGATATCGTGGTGGACGCCCTGAAAGTGCCAGATCCGCTCGCCGGTGGCAGCATCCAGGGCAAGTAACGTATTTGCGAACAGGTTGGCGCCCTGGCGGTCCCGGCCGAAGAAGTCCGGCGTGGCGGATCCGGTGGGCACATAGACGATGCCCCGCTCCCGGTCGACGGACATGCCCGCCCAGTTGTTGGCCCCGCCGACGCGCAGGTAAGCATCCGCAGGCCAGGTGTCGTAGCCGAATTCACCGGGGCGCGGGATGGTGTAAAAGGTCCACCGGACGTCGCCCGTCCGGGCATCGTAGGCACGAACGTGGCCGGGAGCCGCCGGCTGACCCTCGGAGACCCGCACGGGGAGTATCAGGAGGTCCTCATGGATGACGCCGGGCGTGTTGGAGACCAGGTACAGGTCGCTGACATCGCGCCCAAGGTCCGCCTTGAGATCGACGCGGCCGTCATGCCCGAATTCGCCGATCGGACTGCCGCTCCGCGCATTCAGGGCAAACAGGCTTGCCCCGGCGGTCAGGAAGATGCGTCCGTCCGCACCATCGTCCCAATAGGTCACGCCGCGGGCAAAATCGCCGCCGGTGGCGGTTGCTCCATTCTGAAACGGATCGAATCGCCACAGTTCTCTGCCCGTCGCGGCGTCCAGGGCGAAATGGTGCAGTTGCGGCGATGCGCCATAGAGGATGCCGCCGACCACGATCGGACTGGTCTGCATCTGCGACCAGTCGTTCGGATCAGTCCCGCCTGCATGGTAGACCCAGGCTGTTTCCAGGCGATGAACGTTGGCCGGCGTGATCTGATCGAGGGTGGAGTGCTGACTGCTGCCGTCTCCCAGATAGTATGGCCAGCCAACGTCTTCGGGTACGGCATCGCAGGCGGCGACCGCCAGTACGGATATCAGGGCAGCGGCGTTCCTGGCCCGTCGGCTTCCGCACAATCCCTGTTCAAATGATTCCGGTACCCGCATGCCCCTGCAACAATTGGGATTCACGTAACCCGTCGGATAGTATCATCGACAGGCGAATTGGCACTGTTCAGGGTTGAGGGAAGCACTCAAGAACCCTGAATCGCCACTTCGCTTACCGGCACTTCATGCCGATCACGGGAATACATGCAGGTAATACAATGAGCAAGTCGATACTTTTTACGTCATTTATTGGCACGTTGACGATGACCGGCGGACTCTTCGCCGAGACACCCGTCGAGGTTACACTGGTGGACAAGCTGGATGAATCCCGGGGATTCTGCCTGGACACGCTCGGGTTTCAGCACGAAGCACGGCCCGAGGAGGGTTTGCAGACGCACAGTTGCTACAGTTACCAGGGTCAACTCGGTGTCGACCAGGCGTTCGACGCGGACGGAATTCCCGGTAACGCATTCCGCCTGATCGAATTCGATCTTTGCATGACGGCGACGGGCCTGTCCGCCGGCAGCGAGTTCGCGTTGGAGCCCTGCGACGGCAGCGACAGCCAGCGGTTCGAGCACCGTTCCAACGGCAAGATCATGTCACTGGCGGCGCCCGGCAACTGCGTGACCGCGGGCGAGGGTCCGAGTCGACACGGCGGCGGCGGCACCCCGGTGCACCTGATCCGCGACCTGACGCTGGAAGTCTGCGACGGCAGCCGCGACGACCGCCAGCAATGGCGGCTTCGTGAGACGTTCGACTAACGCAATGCGGCGCAGCTCCCGCGCGGCGAGCGGAGGGCGGCTGGACGAAACGCGGGCGGCTGCGAGAAACGGTGGACTGGCGACCGCAACCGCGCCTGAAACGAAAGTTATCGAGGGTCGCCGGTTCCGGCGCTACAGGTAGGCGATCAGCCGTCCGCAGACCACGGCAAGCGTCCAGAACACGATTGAAGTGATCGCGAGCCACGTTCCCATCTGCGACACCGCCCCCGACGCCTGCCAGGCGTCGGCTTCCTGACGCAGCACACGCTGTGTCAGATGCAGATTGGCGATGCCGAGGATGACGAAGGTGATCTTGACCAGGAACGGTACACTGGTCACATAAAATGTCGCCTGTGCCATGAACAGTGAAAGTCCCGAAAAGGCGTTCACGGTGATCCCGACCCAACCATAGGCCAATAGCGGACCCAGACCTGCATACGGGATCGGCTTGAAGAATCCGAGCATACGCAGGCTGATCGCGAACATGATGCCGACCACGGCCGCAAGCCCGATCGCGTGCATGGACAGCATCAGCGGCCAACCCAGCAACCCGGCGACGATCCACTCGGAATACGCCGTGCCCTCCAACCAGCTTAGAAAGCCCATAACTTCTCCAAGTTACCCGCTGTCGTTGGTGTCAGCTTCTATGTCGATGACGTACGTGAGCACGCCAACGATTATAAGAATCGGGACGACGACAGAGGCGACGACACCAAAAGCGGAAAGGAATGCAAGGAAACTGCCCATGGCCTAGCCTCCATCTCCGTAGTAGGGCAACAGCCGGCCGAATACCAGCACCGCAGCCCATGAAAACATTGTCAATGCCGCCATCACCTTGGCCCTCGGCGGCGCATCCTGGTCCGACTTCACATCCCAGATGTCATCGAAGATCGTGAAGTAGATGATGGCGAGACCGCCGACCAGCAGCCAGATGATCTTCGGGGGAAACCCGTCCATGGCGACGTAGCGGCCCGAGTCGGCGATGAAGAAGAACATCCCGGTGACGATATTGACCAGCAGCGCCAGCGCCCCCAGCGGCAGCAACCGGTGCACGGCGGAATACGGTACGTTGCTGGCGACGCCGAGTACGCGAAGGCCCACCAGCAACACCACGCCAAACAATACGGCCATGCCGACGAAGTGCGCCGCTTCCATGGAAGGCCAGGCCCAGATAAAGCTCTGAATGGCCGATTCGATTCCGGCTGTCAACCCCATGGGCTCGGCCATCGCACCTTCGCGAAGCTCCGGCCGGATAACGGTGCCGCCAAGGCTGCCGGCTTCGATGATCGTAAGGAGTGAGACGAAACCCAGCGCCAGCACGGCATACAGGCCCGCGTTGGATGCGCGGCCAAATCTGCGTTCCCGCCACAGAACAAGCCACGAAGCGGCGCCGGTGAGCCCGAGAAATATGAATGCCAGCAATGCCGCGTCGCGATGGGCATTCAGAAGCTGGGCCGACATGTCGGGCCGGCCCTGATAGGCCCAGCCGGCCGCCGCGCCGGTGATATACGTGGGAATCGCCAGCAGGCCCAGAACCACGAACAGAATCAGGCTGACCCTGCGCATGCCGTCGTTCTTCATGTAGACCGAGGCAATCAACAACCCCAGGACGAAAACGCTCCCGATCAGCGGGAAGTGGTTCAGCACGATGTGCAGGTGCGGGCCGGTACTCGGGAATACGTCCATGGGGATTCGATCTCTGGATGAACGGTGCGGAACGGCGCAAAACTCTACAGTACGCCTTGGACCAATGCAATGTATTATCGGGCCTGGTCCGGGGCGGCAGGCGGCCCGGTCCGGCGCGAACGGTTTGCAAACGGATGGTATTGAAAATGGTCAAGGTCCTGGTTTCCGGTTATGGAGTCATCGGTCAACGGCTGGCGGATGGCGTGGCGCTGCAAGGCGACATGGAACTGGTTGGCGTGGTCGATGCGGCGCCGACGCTCACCGTGCAGGCGCTGCGCGACAGGGGCATGCCGTACAGGCTGTTCGCGGCTTACGACGGCGCCCGCGAGCCGCTCGAGGAGGCCGGGGTTACGGTCGCCGGCACCATGGACGAGGTGTTGCCCGAAGTGGACGTCGTCCTCGACGCTGCGCCCGGCGGAATCGGCGCCAAGAACAAGGAACTCTATATAAAGCACGGCAACAAGGCCGTCTTCCAGGGCGGCGAAAAGGACGACGTGGCCGATGTCTTCTTCCACGGCTACGCGAACTACGAGCAGGGACTGAACGCCCAGTTCCTGAAGCTGACGTCGTGCAACACCACCGGGCTGATCCGGACCATCGACTGCCTCGACCGGGGCCCCGGGGTGGAACGCGTGGCCATCACCATCGTCCGGCGGGTGGCCGATCCCGGCGACTACCACCGGGGCATCGTCAACGCCCTGAAGGTGGACAAGGCGCCCAATCACCAGGCGGTGGACCTGATGACCATCATGCCCCACGTCGACGCCACCGGGCTGCTGGTGCACACGCCCGTCACCCACGGCCACTTCATCTCCGTCCTCGCCACGCCCAGGGACGATCTCTCCGTGAACGAGGCGAAGGATCTGTTCGAGGCGCACGACCGGATCCGGGTCGTTTCGGCCGAGCAGGGCTTTCTGGGCAATGCGTCGATCTTCAAGTACGCGCGCGACATGGGGTTCCCCCGGGGGGACATCTACGAGGTGCCGGTGTGGGAAGACACGCTGGTGAAATCCGGGCGGGACATCATGTTCGGCATCCACATCCCGCAGGAGTCGGTCACGATTCCCGAGTCCATCGACGGCGTGCGCGCGGCCATGGCCATGGAGACGGACCGGTTGAAGGCCGTCGGGGACACCAACCGGTTTCTTGGCCTGCCTTATTGGAAGTAGGCAGGGCTCATTGACCGGAATCCTGCGCCGGGTCCGGTTGCGGACGGGCCAACGCTTCCAGCAGGCCTTCGATTCGCGCCACGCGTTCGCGCAGATCGGCCAACCCGTCCTGAAGGTCGACGATGCTCCGCTGCATGGAAGCCTGGTTGCTCAGGAGAATCGCCTGGACGGACTCCAGGGCGTCAATGGAAGACTGCAGGGATGCGTGCGAGGATTCAAGCGAAGCCCGCAGGGTTGCGTGCGAGGATTCAAGCGAGGCCCGCAGGGATGCGTGCGAGGATTCAAGCGAGGACTCGAACGACGACTGCAGGATGGCGATCGTTGAAAGCATGAGGATACCGAGCGCGACCGCGCAGGCGACCACGGAGACAATCAGGGTCAAATGCTGCCGATCGGTCACTCTCACCTTCCTCCCCGTAACCCTCTCGTGACGAACCGCACAATTGCGTATCCGGCAACCAATCTTACCCAACAAATGGAAACGCGGCATTTTCAAATTTGGGCGAAATACACAGATTCAGCCCTCCCCGAGGCAGAATCCGGTCTGTCGGACCGGCCCTTGACCTGACCCTGGAGTTGCGATGGCCAACATGACCCGTCTCGACCGTTTCGACTACGGCGGCAAGACCGTTCTGCTGCGCGTGGACATCAATTCACCCATCGACTCGCGGACGAGGCGCATCGTCAACGAAAACCGCATTCGCAAGAGTCTCCCCACGATACGGCGCCTGCTCGAAAACGGCGCCCGGCTCGCGCTGACCGCCCACCAGGGCGACACGCTGGACTACCAGAACTTGATACCTCTGGAGGAACATGCAGCCAGGCTGACCGCTCATCTGGGCAGGCGGGTCGCGTACATCGATGACGTGGCGGGCCCGGCCGCCCAGGAAGCTGTCAAGGCCCTGCAACCTGGAGAAGCGGTCTTGCTCGGCAACCTCCGCTACCTGAGCGAGGAGATTTCGACCTTCGAAAACGCGGTCAGCCTGCGGCCCGAGGAAATGCTCGATACGTACCTGGTGCGCGGACTGGCGCCGTTGATCGATTACTACGTCAACGACGCGTTCGCCGCCGCCCACCGCAACGCGCCTTCCATGGTGGCGTTTCAGGAGCTCAAACCCACCGCGGCCGGGACCTTGCTGGCCAACGAGGTCGCAGCGCTCGACCGCGTGATGCACTCTCCCGAACATCCCTGCGTCTTCGTGCTGGGCGGGGCGAAAATATCCGATGCCTTCGGAATGATGGAACCGGTGCTCGCATCGGGCACGGCCGACCGGATTCTGACCTGCGGCATCACCGGAGAGGTGATGCTGCTGGCTAGCGGCTGCCGTCTGGGCAGGAAACAGGAAGACTATCTCGCCGACCGGGGCCTCGACGCATTTGTCGAACCGGCCCGGAAATACCTGCGCGACTACCCCGGCCGATTCGTCATTCCGAAGGACCTGGCCTACTCCACGGACGGCAAGCGCAGGGAAATCCCGGTGGCGGACCTGCCGGCGGAGCAGATTTTCCTGGACATCGGCTCAGCGACCATGGCGACTTTCGAAGCCGAACTCCTTGCAGCGAAAACCATTTTCGTCAACGGACCGCCCGGAGTTTACGAGCAACCGGAATTTGCGGCAGGCACTCGCGCCATCTGGCGAGCCGTGGCGGAATCGCCGGGCTATTCGGTGATCGGCGGTGGCGATACGGTCACGGCGGCGACGAAATTCGTCGACCTCGACGCTATCGACTACGTCTGCACGGCCGGCGGCGCCATGGTGAGGTATCTGTCGGGCGTCCGGCTGCCCCTCATCGAGGCCATGGAAAAGGCGTACGCCCGGGATCACTCCAGCTTGTAGCCGACTCCATACACGGTTCGAATGACCTCCTCACCTGGAAGAAACCTTCGAATCTTGCGGCGCACGTTCTTTATGTGACTATCCATTGTCCGATCGCTGACAGCCCGGCTGTCCTTGTATACCCGGTCCATCAACTGGTTGCGGGAAAACACCCGGCCCGGATGATCGAGCAATACGCCGAGCACACGGAACTCCACGGGTGTGAGATCCAGAGGGTGCCCGTTGACGTACGCCCGGTGCTGTTCGCGATCGACAACCAATCCCAGGTATTCGCCGCCGGGTGACTGCTGCGAGGCTACGCGCCGCATGATGGCGTGCACCCTGGCCACCACCTCGCGCGGACTGAACGGCTTGCATATATAGTCGTCGGCGCCCAGTTCCAGGCCCAGCAACCGGTCTATTTCTTCCACCCGCGCGGTCACCATCACGATGGGGACATTCGAGAACGCGCGAATCTCGCGGCAGATGGACATGCCGTCCCTGCCGGGCAACATGACGTCCAGCAGGATCAGCCTGGGATCGTTGTCGCGCACCCATGGCACGACGTCCTCGCCGTTGCCGATCTGGTGCGTCGGATAGCTGGCCTGCACCAGATAGTCGACGAGCAGCTGCGCGATCTTCGGCTCGTCCTCGACCACCAGGATCGGCGGGCCGTCGATCGCCGTGGACCGGGGGACGGTCATCCTCCGGCGTAGGCCGCCGCCGGCAGCCGTACGACCAGTTTCAGGCCCCCGAGTGACGATGGCGTTACGCTGATGCTCCCGCCCAGCGCGTGCGCTATTCGCTTGCAGATGGCAAGACCCAACCCCGCCCCGCCCGTCTGGCGGCCCCTGGATGTCTCCACGCGATAGAGCCGCTCGAACAACCGCGGAAGCGCGTCCTCGGGAACGGAGGGAGCGGAATCCTCGATGCTGACAGCGATGTCACTGCCCTCCTGCGCGCAGACGACGCGCACCCGTCCACCTTTGTCGGTATACCGAACCGTATTTTCCAGTACGTTTGTAAAGAGCTGGCCGAGGCGACTGACGTCAATCAGGGCTTCAAGCGGTCCCTGGTGATAGCGGGTTTCCAGTTCGAGGCCCGCATCGCAGATCCGCGCTTCGAACATGCCCACCGTATCTTCCAGCACCTGCCCGACGTCGGCGACATCCTTGCGATAGCGCAGCGCCCCAACGTCCGCAACGGAGAGTTGGTAAATGTCGTTGACGAGCTTGGTCAGCCGCTCGACTTCGCCGCTGAGGGACTTGCGGGATGTCTCGTCGAATGCCCGCACGCCATCCTCCACCGCCTGCAGTTCGCCGCGCAGCACGGACAGCGGGGTACGCAGCTCATGGGAGATATCCGCGATCCATTGACGCTGGGCCTGCTGGTTTCTTTCCAGCGTCTCGGCAAGCACGTTGAAGTTCCTGGCCAGAGTTCCCAGCTCGTCGGAAGAACGCACCGTGAGCCGTTCGGTGAAGCGGCCGTTGGCAAGCGCCTGGGTGCCGCGGGACAGTCGGGAGATGGGAGAAACGATCTGACGGGAAAACGCCATGGCGAGAACACCCGCCAACAGCAGCGCGAATACCGCCGTTCCGTAGATCCAGCGAACCTGCTGCTGCGAAAACTGCTGATCAAGGTCGCTGGCCAGCGTGTCCAGCGGATTGAGATACAGATTGCCGACCAGTTCGCCATCAAGGACGACGGGTTCGATGCGCTGCGGCGTCGCCCTGGCCGGCGGTCCGAACAAGAGGTTTCCACCGGCGTCCAGAACGGAAATGCGCGGCGACACGGCCAGCGGGTCCCGGGAAACGGCGGTACCGTCGTGCGAAGCCAGCGCGCGTTGCGGGGAGGCGCCGGTACTGGTCGTTCCGGGTGGAGCCATGAGTTCCAGCCACCGGTCGCGATCTCTCCCCACGGATTCCCAACCGCCCTCGTCCCCATAGACCCCCGCGAGCCTGACGGCGTAATAGCGCAGCGCTTCGGCCTCGTTCTCGTTGACGTAGTTCAGAAACCCGCGGTCGAAACTCCAGCGCGTGATACCGGTGGTCAGTCCAAGCACCACCAGGGCAGTCAGCAGGAAACCCAGGAAAATTCTCTGTCCAATGCCAATCCGCATGGTCCCGGCCGTTTTCCTCCCGATTCCTCCCGATTTGCCAAATCGGAAGCAGTTCGATCAACTCTAACCGCAACATTGTATAGGCAAAATCGAAATCCGGAAATCGAATCACGGATTCCGGTTTCCTCCATATTCCCTGCACATTTGTTGGTTACTTTGTGCAGGTTGCGACAGGTGCGCTTGTTGCGCCTTTCCAACAGGCAGCCCAGGGTTGACGATTACAGAGGAAAAGCAATGATCCGATTCCACCGATATTTCATGCTGGGAATAGGCCTGAGCCTGGCCGTGGGGACACCGGTCTCAGCCCAGCAGGACGACGGCTTCCTGCTTGAGGAAATCATCGTCACCGCGCGTAAGCGGGAAGAGAGTCTCCAGGAAGTCCCGGTATCCATCAGTGTATTGACCGACAACCTGATCGAGGAAACGGGCATCCTGACTCAGGAAGAACTGTTTCAGTTGGTGCCGGGCATCTACTACGATGAGGGCCCCGACCGCAACGCCGCATTTCCGAGCGTGCGCGGCGTTCAGTCCAACGAAATCGCGACCAACCGGACCAAGGTCACGGCCTTCGTCGACGGCATGCCGATCCTGGGTTCCCAGGGGTCCCTCGGCTTCGGCAATCTGCAGCAGGTCGAGGTCTACCGCGGCCCGCAAAGCGCGGCCTTCGGCCGTTCGACATTCGGCGGCGCGATCAATTACGTGACCCGGGACCCGGGTGAGGAATTCGAGGGCAACCTCAGCGCCGACGTGAACGGCTACGGGCGCCGGCTGATGCGCGCGGGCGTCTCCGGGCCGATCAGCGACACCGTGGGATTCATGCTGAATGCCGAATACGAAGACAGCACGGCCCCGGACGACTACCTCGCCACCAACGTCACCACCCCCGTCACAGGCGACGCGGTGCAGTATGGGGAGCGGTCCACGGAATCGATCAGCGGAAAACTCACGTTCGCGCCGTCTGACAACCTGGACGTAAAGCTGACCTTCAGCAACATCGTCACCTTCGATACGCCCGGCGTGTCCTACTACATCAGCCAAGAAGCCAGGGATGCCTGCTTCGCCAGGAACGGCATCACTTACACCGGCATGGGCACCAGCCTGTATGTCGATGGTACCTACGACTGCGACGACTGGAGTCAGGGCGCGCCGCTGTACCAGCAGAACGACCGTTCGCTGGTTCTCGCGCACGCCTTCGACAACCCGGACTATGCGAGGCAGTTTCCGCAGTACCAGGGGCTCACGCCGCAGCAGCAGGATGACCTGCTGTTCCTGGCGCGGTCTGAGTCGGTGTTCGGCGACTACTTTTCCGCCCACGACGAGCGCAGCCGCGTCTCCATCCAGACCGACTACCTCATGGACAATGGCCACGCGCTTCAGTTCACGGCATTCACGGGCGAGGAGAACTACATCCGCGGCGCCGACGGCAACCGCGACCCGTACAACCCGATCACGTTCACCCCACCCATGGGGCCGATGGGGGCGCCGCCACCCCCCGGCAGCCCCGACTGGACGCTGCAAGGCATGGGGCCCTTGGCGACCATAGGCACCATCATGTCCGACCCGACCGACATCAGCGAATCCTATGCCGAGGTGCGCTGGGTGTCTCCAGCCGAGGATCGCCTGCGCTACGTGGCCGGCGTTTCGTACTACGACTACGACTTCCTCACCACGCTGTACTTCGGCGGCTACGGCGCCGTCGCCGGCGGGGAAGAAGCGGTCCAGCGCTATATCGCGCTCACCGGCGATGACCCTTCGATCCCGGATCAGCTTCTCGGCGAGTCGGCGTCCAACACGGCCGTTTTCTTCAATGCCACCTACGACGTCAACGAGCGCCTTGCCGTTTCGATCGAAGGCCGCTATCAGGACGACCACGTGTTCGGCGAGGATACGATTTCGGGGAATTCAGGCTCCGTGAGCACCAAGGCTTTCGTGCCGAGGTTGTCCTTCAACTACAACGTGAGCGAGGACACTTCGTTCTACGGCCAGTTCGCCAGGGGCAACAACCCCGCCGGCGTCAACGTCGGCTTTTTCAACGAGACGCTCCAGCAGACGCTTGCCGCGAGCCAGTGGGTCGCCTACACGCTCGAAGACGTCCAGACTTTCGACGAGGAGCAACTCACGAATATCGAGTTCGGCATCAAGGGCAGCGCGCTCGACGGCCGCCTGCAATACGCCACCGCCATCTACGTCATGGAATGGGAAGGCAACGTCGCGCCGCTCAATCTCTACTGGGGCGATCCGTCCATCGACCCGATGTTACGGGACGGAAACTCCGGTAACCGCACCTTCCTGAACCAGGGCGACCGGGACATGAAGGGGGCGGAATTCGAGGGCAACTTCTTTATCACCGACAGCTTCAGCATACGGGGGGCGCTCGGACTGCTGGATGCCAAATACACCAACTTCTGCGATGTCGGAATTGAGGGCAATAACGATCTGGGTCAATACGCGGTTAGAACCGGCCGGCCGGTGACGTTCGAAACCGACGGGGAATTCGCGGCGTGCTACCGCGTGGACGGCCTCGACGCCCGCGAACAACCCACGGTGACAGGGTCGGTAAGCCCGAGCTACCGGGGCGTCGTGGGCAATTCCGGCCTGCGCTGGAACGCGCGCGCGGACGTGCGCTTCGAATCGGACCAGTGGCTGGATTCGGCGAATATCGCGAAGACGCCCGGAGTGGTCACCATCAATGCCTCCGCTGGACTCAATGGCGAGAACTGGGGGGCAACGTTGTACATCAACAACCTGCTCGACGACGATACGCCGCGCCGGCTGGCTTCCGGAGACGATGTGACCGTCGATCCCACGAGTCCCGGTAGCCTGGCGCTCCTGAATGTCGTCCCGTCTCCGGGGCCCATCGAAAACTGGCGTGTCTCCCCGCGCGCGCCTCGAACCATCGGCCTGCGCCTGAATTACAACTTCTGAGGCTACGGAATATGAAGCACTTCACAACCGCGCTCGCGTTGGCGACCGCAGCGCTGGCGGCCGGAGCGGTCAATGCGCACCACTCCGCTGCTGCTGCCTTTACCAACGACATCATCGAGGTCGAAGGCACGGCCACCGAATTCAACTTCACCAATCCCCACATCGATGTCTATTTCGATGTGGTCGGTGAAGACGGCGAAGTCACCCAATGGAGGGCCAGCGGCTCGGCCGCCAATCTTCTGCGGCGCCGGGGCTGGACCGCGGAAACCATCCAACCTGGCCAGTACCTGCAGATCAGCGGCAGGGAAGCCCGTAACGGCGTGCCCATGGTGCTGCTGGGCAACATTTCGGAGCTGGACCCGGCCGACGGTTCCCTGGTCCGGGTCGTGGAAGGCGAGAGCGACTACGTGGAACCGGTTGGCGCAGCGCCCCTGGCGCTGACCCTGGATGACGGCAGGCCAAACTTCACCGGCGCGTGGACCATGGGTCCCGGCGGCATGGGCGGGGGCGGCATGGGAATGGGCGGCGGACCGGGCGGGCGCACGCCGCAACCCTACAACGAGGTGGGCACGGCCGCGGCGGCGGCATTCGACCCGATCAGCGATCCGGCGGTGGCGTGCGAAGCGCCGGGCCTGGTTCGCCAGGCGGGGTCCACGCCCCACCCGGCGCGCATGACACAGCTCGAAGACCGCATCATCCTGGAATACGAAGAGTACGGCGGCCGCCGCGAAATTCTGCTGAACGCACCGGCGCCCGGTGATGTCGAGCATACCAATCTGGGTTACTCAACGGCGCGCTACGATGGCGACACGCTGGTAATCGAGTCCAGCCGATTGCTTGGGAACTACACCGGTCCCGGCGGCAATCCCGTCAGCGATCAAACCACCACGGTGGAGACCTACAGCCGCATGGACGATCCCGACATCGGGGCGGCGCTGGCGATGGAAATGGTCGTCACGGACCCTGCCTATATGACGGGTCCCTGGACGCTTCGCTGGCTCAAGTACTACACGCCGGACTACGAGTTCATCCCGGTGGATTGCCGGGTGCCGCCGGTTTACCAGCCTCCCGAGTAACCCGGCTGTCCCGGTAAACCCGGAAAGCACAAAACAGGCGGCTACGCCGCCTAGGGGCTTGCGCCGTAGGAATTCGCGAAAGCGAAAATTCGCTATCGCCGTCCCTTCGGCCGATCGATTGAGGAGAATATCGGGTCATACTTGACGAAATCGAGCGGCCGAAGGGACGGACGGGAGCGGATTTGCAGCCGTGAATTCCTACGGCGCAAGCCCCTAGTATGGGGTTAAGGGGAGCCGTGCCTGCAGACCGCATCCTTTATGTCTTGTCTTATGATAGGTCGATAGCATTCTAGATGAGGGCAAGAAGATGAATCGCGATTTCAACGGGCATGGCAAATTGGCCGGGCTTGCAGTTTTGACCGGTCTTTTCTTGCTCGGTTGCTCATCCTCCGAGGAAGCCGTCCAGGGCTCCTTGCCGGCGGATCAAGCTGATGACTCGGGTCCCGATCAGATTCTCTATAACGGCAAGCTACTGACCGTCGATCAAGACTTCTCGACTGCCGAAGCAATAGCCATTGGCGGAGAGCGAATCCTGGCCGTTGGGAGTTCCGATGAGATTCTGGCCATGGCGGATGAAGGTACGGAACAGCTTGACCTGGAAGGACGCACCGTGATTCCGGGCTTCATCGACAACCATTTCCATTACCTGCGCGGCACAAATTTCGCTGCCTACGAGATGCGGATTCAGGGCATCACTTCCCGCCGGCAGGTGCTGGATGACATCAGCGCAAGAGCCGGGGAACTGGGGCCCGGCAAGTGGATTTTCATCATCGGAGCGTGGCATGAGCAGCAATTCGTTGACAGGCCGGGACCCTTCACCCGGGAAGAGCTGGATGCGGCAGCGCCGGAAAACCCGGTCTTTATCCAACGAACCTACAGCGCCTTCTACCTGAATCAGTTGGCGGCAGATGCCCTTTACGAGGTCAATCCGGATTGGTTCGCGGATGACGGCATGATCTACGTCGACAATCGGACGGGACGCTCTGTGATGTACGCGGCCCTCGAATACTTCCCCTTCGCCGAAGATCTGGAAGGCCGCATGGTGGAGGTGAAGGCTTTCAACAGCTACCTCAATAGCCTGGGGGTCACGACCACTTATGATGTCGGGTATCTGGATGGCTCTTACGACCCAGTGAAAGCGGTCTACGAGGCGGGAGAGCTCTCGCTCAGAGTCTTTTACGCCTTGCGATATTGGGCCGAGACCGAACGAACGGCGATAGCGGCGGCCGAGTTGCTGGACAGGGAGGCCCCGTTTCAGCGCGACGACTGGTTCGGCATGTTCGGTATCGGCGAACACGTGCACGGCTATGTTCACGATTCCACCTCGCCGAGCGTTGTCGTGACCGATGAGCATTTCGAGCAGTGGGCCATGATCGCCGAATCCGCTGCCAGGAATGGCTGGTATATCAACGAGCATGCCATGCAGGATTCCACTGCCAACCGCATGCTCGACTATTCGGTGGAAATCAGCGAACAATACCCGACTCGGGATTTGCGCTGGACACTGGGTCACGTCGACCTGATAAAGCCCGAGACCATTCAGCGCGCCAGGGATCTGGGCTGGAACATCACTGTCGCAAATCACACGGTGAAGCTTCGAATGGAAGGCATTGCCTCTCCTCCGATTCGAGACATTCAGGACAGCGGAATCCTCTGGGGACTGGGATCTGACGGCACCATCGTTGCCACTTACAACCCGTTCCACATCATCTGGGAATACACCGCCGGAAAAATCTTTCCCGACATCGTCAAGTACCAGCCCGATGAGGTCATTACCCGCGAAGAAGCGCTGATCGCCCATACGCGCTCCAACGCCCATATCCTCTTCATGGAGGACAAGATCGGCACTCTCGAAGCCGGCAAGTACGCCGACCTGGTTGTGCTCGACAGAGACTACATGACTGTACCCATTGAAGAAATCCGCGACCTGAAGCCCGAGCTGACCATGGTTGCGGGCAAGGTTGTTTACCAGGCTTCGGAATAGCGGGCCGGGCTGCGCGCGCTGAAAGCTCGCCCTACTCCATCGCGGCGTTGACCCGCACAGGTGTCCAGGCCATGCCGTCGGGGTCGCCGATGCCGGAAACCAGTACCTCGCGATCACTCAGACCGTCGAGGCTGAACAGCAGTACTTCCCCCGCGCCACGGTCGCCGACAAAGGCCATGCCGTCGTGGATCAGGACGCCGAAGGCGGTACTTCGAGGCTCGTCCCCCAGCGAAACCTCGGTCAACAGCGACCTCGACTCGACATCCCACAGCCGCAGGTATTGTGGAACCGGCCCACCGCCGCCGCCGCCGTTGGGCGAAATGGCAAAACCGTCCGGCCCCATCTCGATGCGTCCGGTAAAGCGCCTGGAGTCAAGCGTCTCGACGATCTCCAACGACTCCGCATCGATGACGGAGATGGTTTCAACCTGGCGGTTTGCAACCCATATCTCGCTGCCGTCGGCGGAAACGTCGATTCCCTCGGCGCCCGGCCCGGTCTCGATCACGACAGGGGCACGGTCCTCGTTCAGGAAGATGACCGAAAGCGTCCCGTCGCCAAGTCGGCTGCTCACGTAGGCGCGCGACCCGTCGGGGCTGAGGCGCACCATATGGCCCTCGCGACCGCCGGTGGCGTAGGTCCTGATCACCGTTTGGGTTTCAAGGTCGACCAACGCCAACTGGTCGGAATCCTGCATTGTCGCCACAGCGTGGCGCCCATCCGGCAGAAACAGCGCGGTATGGGGTCGTGAGTCGGGGCCGAGATCGATCCTCGCCACGGTGCTGGCCGTGGCCACGTCCATGAGAATGACGTGGCGTCCGGGCTGATCGTTGGGCCCGTATTCGGACGTGAGCGCCATGCTCCCGTCGGGAGAAACCGCAACCTCGTGGGGAATGATCTCTCCAACCGGAACCCTGGCCACTTCTGCGCGCGTTGCCAGATCGATGAAGGCGATGCTGCCGCTCGCCCGGTCGGTTACCAGCAAGGTGCCGTCCAGCGGTATGCCGCCATTGGAACATCCCAACATACACACGGACGCCGCCAGAATGATTGCCATTCGCCCCATACTGTACGAGCCAGGCATCTTCCTTCTCCTAACTTGAATTCGTGGCCCCATCAATACACGGGTCGATTTCGCAGCGCAAGGGCAATGACGACGTCACGGGCGGTCGCGCGCAACTCGCAGACAACTTGAAGATATGAAGCGAGACCGTGAGTTTTCGGGCAAATGGAATAGACCAATTCTTAATATAAATGGGAAAAAATACATTAGTGTCGTGAATGAAAAAACAGGTAGAATCTTGATTGTCCCATATTGCCTACTATACAGACCTTGGAGAACGACAAGTCATGGCCACCTACCAATACGAGTCCCGATCACCGGATTCCCGATCGGAACACCTGTCTGGTGTATCCGTGAAAAGAAAAATCGATCACGCCGGACGTGTACTCATACCTGCGAAATTCCGAAAAGCGCTGACGGTAACGACCGGGTCCGAAGTCATGCTCATGTTGAACGAAGGGGTTCTCGAAGTCCGCTCCATCGATAACGCGATTCGGGATGCTCAAACTCTGGTTCGCCGGCACGTCCCCGCTGGCAGCAGTCTTGTTGAGGAACTGATCAGCGAACGAAAACAGGAATCGGCACTTGAGTAATCGAGCCAGTGTCCTTGATGCTTCCGCCATTTTGGCCCTCTTGAACGCAGAGCCCGGAGCAGAAGAAGTGCAGGAGGTGATTGCCACATCTGCAGCGTCAGCGGTTAATCTCGCGGAAGTCGCAGGCAAGCTCGCTGACTACGGGATGCCCGAGCGGACGATTCAAAAGGCGCTTCGCATAGGTCTTGACACGCTCCCGTTTGGGCCGGATGAGCTGAAACTCATGCCACAATTGCGACGCGGCACCAAACGCCACGGGCTATCCTTGGGGGACCGATGTTGTCTCGCGACGGCCATGACACATAATCGTCCTGCAATGACAGCGGATCGCGCATGGGCGAAAATCACCATTCCGGGCCTGAAGATCACGGTGATTGGTGAACGTCAATAGAAGAAATTCAATTGCCGGCATTCAACATTTCTCCACAATTGCTCTTGCAATGTTGCCGATTGCCACACCCGGCGTCGCCCAGGTCGGATCCGAACCCGGCGACTGGCCGGCCCCCGGTCGTGTCGCGGGTGTCGCCCAGGTGCTGGTCGCCCAAGTGGGATCCGAGCCCGGCGACTGGCCGAGCTACAACCGCGACCTTGCCGGAACCCGGTACTCGCCGCTGACCGAGATCAACACCGAAAACGTCAGCGACCTCCGTGAAGCCTGGTTCTATGAACTCGGGCGCAACGTCACCACGGGCGATCTGGGCGGGGGCTCGCAGTTCGTTCCCCTGGTGATCGACGGCATCATGTATCTTGCTGGCGCCGACCACGTGGCCGCGCTGGAGGCGGACACCGGCGATGAGCTCTGGCGTTACGAAATGCGCGTGCCGCCGTCGCGACGCGGACTCGCCTGGCGCCCCGCCGACGATGAAACCCAGCCGATGCTGTTCATTACGGTGGGGGCGCAACTGCTGGCCATCTTTCCGGAAGAGCTCGATACCACCTCGCGCACCATGCCCGTGGCCTATCTTGGGGCGCCGGTTGTTTTCGAGGACCTGCTGCTGGTCGGCTCCAACACGCGTCCCGGGAGCGTGCGCGCCTTCAACGTGCGCACGGGATCGCAGGCCTGGGCCTTTCATTCGACGCCACAACCCGGCGAGTTCGGGCACGACTCCTGGGAAAGCGACGCCTGGCGGGATCAGCCCAACCTGTTCCACTGGGCGTTTTCCCTGACCGTGGACGAAGAGCGGGAACTGGTGTTCGCCGCCTTCGAGAGCGCGGGGCCCTCGGACTATTACGGCGGCGACCGCCCCGGGGACAACCTGTTCAGCGACTCCATCGTGGCGCTGGATGTCCGCACCGGCGAGCGTCGCTGGCACTACCAGACCGTTCACCACGACCTCTGGGACTTTGACCTGCCCGCGGCGCCGGGCCTGCTGGACGTGGAGATCGACGGCGAGACGGTGCCGATCCTGGCTCTGGCCGGAAAAACCGGCTACATGTATATCCTGAATCGTGAGACCGGGGAGCCCGTGTTTGGTATCGAGGAGCGTCCGGTGCCCCAGAGCGACGCGCCGGGTGAACGGTCCTCGCCGACCCAGCCTATCCCGATCAAACCGCCCCCCATCGCCAAGGTCGATTTCACCGCGGACGACATCGTCGGCCCGGAGGACACCAACGAAGAGCACGCGCGGTTCTGTCGGCGGATATACGAGGAAAGCGGCGGTTTCCGGAATGACGGGCCCTATACCCCCTATGGATTTCGGGAACCCGGAAGCGATGCGCCTTCGACCATCGTCTTTCCGGGCTCCATCGGCGGCGCCAACTGGGGCGGCACGGCGACCGACCCCAATCTGGGCTACGTCTTCGTGAACACGATGAACGAAGGCAGCTTCGGTTGGATCGAAGAAGATCCCGTCTATCCCGGCAACTACTGGCGAAACAGCATCCACGGCCCGCTGTCGCGCTTCTGGTGGAACGAGACACCGCCGGAATCCCGCGGCAGCGCGCTGAGCGGCGGCGAGTCCGCCTGGCCGTGCAACAAGCCGCCGTGGGGCAACCTGGTCGCCGTGAACGCCGCCACGGGCGACATCGCCTGGAATGTCCCGCTGGGAATCACCGAAGAACTGCCGGAAGGCAGGCAACGAACCGGGCGCCTGGGCATGGGCGGACCCATGGCGACGGCCGGCGGGCTCGTTTTCATCGGCGCCACCAACGACCGCCGGTTCCGCGCCTTCGACTCGCGAACCGGGGAAGAACTCTGGGTCACCCGGCTTGAGATGAGCGCCTTCGCCAATCCCATCACGTACCTGGGCCGCGACGGCAGGCAGTACGTGGCCATCGTCGCGGCGGCCGCATCCGCCCTGGACGATCCCAGCCCCGACGAGGCCCAGAAACTGGTCGTTTTCGCGCTGCCCTGATGCCTTCGCCGCGCGGTCGCCCATTGGCGCGACCCGGCAAAATCCCGCCACCCGGCGAATTTCCCGCCACCCGGCGAATTTCCCGCCACCCGGCAGCCATCGGCTGGCCGCGCTATCGGCCTGAGGGGGCTCAGTTCAATGTGTTCCTGAGGATCAGGACCGATTCGCCCGACTCGACCAGTTGCTCGTACATTTCCGGATTGCCGAACAAGCCGATCTCAAGGTAACTGCCACCCAGGACCACGTCCACGTCCGAGTCGCCGTCCACGTCACCGACATCCATGGTCATCCAGCGTCCGTTGTTCAATTCCTCGCTGGTGGAGGGCAGAAACTCCAGCCCACCCTGGTTTTCCAGGTAGGCGAAGGATTCCCGGCGTGGATCCGTGAAGTCGGGATAGAACGAAACCGCGGCGATATCCAGGTCGCCGTCGGCGTCGAAGTCGGCCGCTTTGGCAATAAAGGCGCCGTACATGGGATAGAACCAGGCTTCCTCGAATTGCAGATCGCCCCGATTGAGGTAGATGCGCACACCGTGGTAGTTCTTCAGCGTGTTGTAGGGGTCCGAATCCACATTGTCGCCGTTGACCACCAACGCATCCATCAGGCCGTCGCCGTTGAAGTCGTTCAGTTCGAGGAAAGTGTGACCGTAGGCGGCGTGGGTCTCGAAGACCGTGCGCAATTCAAATTCCCCGTCACCCTCGTTCATCAGCAGATGCAGTCCCTCCCTGGCATCGGATACGAGCACCATGACGTCCAGAAGGCCGTCATCGTTGAAATCGTGGGTCCTGGCCTTCACCGCGCCGGGCAGCGGCAGCAGCACATGTTCCCTGTAGTCGCCGCCCTCGAGAGCTTCATACCACGACACGCTGCCGGTGATGGAACCGAATCCGCAGACGACGAAGTCCAACCGCCCGTCGCCGTTGATATCGACCACCTCGATGTCGGCCATGCGGAAGAGATTCTCAAGTACGACCTCCGACGTCGCGTCGGCAATGCTGCCATCCGCCAGAGTCAACGCGCTGACGTGCGCCAGGCGCGCCCTTGCTTCCCGTTGCGCCAGCAGGTCGCCGATGGAACCCAGGTAGGCGGTATCGCCGGCGAAGTGAATATCCACGGGAGAGATGGCCGGACGAAACTGGCGGGACGTGCGTATCTGGCCATTGCCATCGATCACCGTCAGCGATTGCGCGAGGCTGTCGCCGACATAGATATCCTGAAACGGCTCACGTACATGTACGAGCGTGGTGATGGCCAGATTCTGCCGATAGTTGGTCCTTATGGCGTCGAAACGCCGCAAGTCCCAAATCAATGCGGGCTTGCCAGATTGGGGTATCGGCTCCGAGGGCGCGCGGCGCATGTAGTATCGCCTCAAGGACGCCCAGTCCTCGTCGCTCAGCAATGGCGCCGCGGGAAAAACGCTGTCGCGTTTCAGGACCTCCAGTCGACTGCTGACATTGGCGCGGACGAATTCGGGCGCATCATCCAGGTAGTCGATGTCTTCGATCCCAAGCCAGTAACCCATGTAGCCGAGGGCTGCGGCCCAGCTCCGTTTCGGCAGGATGTCAGGTGACGCTTCCAGATGGCAGCTTGAGCAGTACAACTCCGACAATTCCGCACCATGCCGAAGGGCGCGACGGTCCTGGATTTGCCATCCGAGAAGCGCAATGGCTGCGATCGGTCCAAGGGCGAGAAGTACGGATTTCTTCGGCATCGACCGACAACCATACTACGCCCGATGGAGCACTGGCAGTCTTCGCGCCGGCAACCGCAGGCCTATCCAAAAGTCCCGGTCCGGTTGGTTCCGGTGAGGCTGAGCGATGGGTCCGACGGGGATGTGTGGCTGTAGCGGAGGGGTCGCCGGTCGGTCCAGGGCGGTGGGGAGGCGTTGAGCGGGTTTGCTCGGGGGTATGGGTTGGTGCCTGGGCGCTGAGTAGGCGCGGCGCGCACGGGGATGCCGCGGCGCGGCCGGGCGGTGCGCCGTCGGGGGTCCGCGGGGTGCCCGGTCAGGGCGGCGCGGGGGTCAGGATGGCGTCGAGCGCATCCTGCGGGCGTGCGGCGTAGTGGCGGTTTGCCTGGGGGATGTAGTCGAAGTGGCCGATCGCGCGCACGATGGAGATCGCGGCGTTGCTGAGCGCCGCCAGGTTTTGCGGCAGATGCCCGGCCGCGGCGCGGCAGCGGTCCTCGTCGTAGCTGAAGTCGCGCACGTAGTGAACCCGGTTCTCCACTTCCCAGTGGCGGCGCACGATGTTCAACAGTTCGTCGGGTCCGGCCTCCTCGACGCCGAGCGAGGTGAGCCCGTAGGCGATCTCGCGGGTGCTTTCCCCGGTCTTGACCACGACGCGCTCGCGCTGCACGCGCAGCGCCTGACGGCGTGCGGGCAGATCGCACCGCCCGTCCCACTTGGCGGGCGTGAGGTCGAAGGCCGCGCAGCGGCGGGTCTCCAGCCGCCCATGGGCCTTGTGCAGCGCCTCGGCGCTCCAGCGCGCCTGGCTCCAGTCGATGTCCGCCAGGTCCTCGCGAATGCTCGGCTGGTTGCCCTTCACGGCGGTGATCGCGTAGTCGGCCTTGCACTCCTCCACCAAGCAGCGCGCCGTGTCGTGTTGGGCGTGGATGGCGTCGAGCGTGACGACGCGCCCGGCGAGGTCCAGTTGCCGCGCCAGTTCGCGCACCGCCGGGATCTCGTTGCTTTTGGCGCCGATGCGCACCTGCCCGAGCACCAGGCCGCTGCCGTGCTCCACCGCGGCCACCATCATCTGGCGTTCGCCCTCGGTCCGCCTGGAGGCGCCGCGCACGTCCTTGCCGTCCATGGCCACCGGCGCAAGCCCGGCATGCTGGGCGCTCCAGGCGCGCAGCGCCCGATCCAGAGTGTCCGGCGGCAGCTTCGAGAGGATGTAATGGAAGGTCGAGGCAGCGGGCACTGTGTAGCACTGGCGCGTCGGGCTGAAGAACCCGCCCACCGCACGGCGCTGCGCCTCGTCGAGCCGGGCGGCGAACTCCCCGAACGCGCTCACGCCGCGATACCCGGCCAGGCGCGCCGCGATCATGATCGTCAGGTAGCTCGCCAAGCTGTAGCGCTGCCCGCGCCGTTTGCGAAAATCCTCCATCTCCCCGAGAAAGTCGTGAAGACTGCGCAATTGCCCCGCCGGCATCGGCGCCTCGCGCACCTCCACGGGCTCGCGCCCATCGCGTAGCGCCTCGCGGGCGCCGGCTTCAAGCTCGTACACGTAAACCTCCTTGGGCTGGCCGTGCTCGCGCCACCGCGCCGGGCTGCCGTACACCCGCGAATAACCGCGCGTCAGGCCCAGCATCCGCCAGTTCGACGCCCGGTAGCAAACCCCCGAAAACCGCGACGGGTCCACGAACGTCTCCGCCAACAGCACCGGGAAACCGTGCATCGCGCGCATGTCCCCCGACAGCCGGCGCAGACTCAGACCCAGCACCCGAGAGGCCAGGTTGCGTACCTCCCCCTTGCCCACCAGCAACGCGAAACGGCTGTTGTTCGCGATCAGCTTCAGCCGCCGAAACTGCCGCTCCGGCGGCCAACCCAGCCACTCGTCCCGAACCCCGACCTTGAACGCGCCCGCCGTCCAGCCCAGCAGCGCAACCCGGCTCCCGCCGCATACCGCCACGTGACGCAGCGACTGACCGAACAATCCCTTGTACGGCAAATAGTGAAACTCCCTCATCAGCGCGTCCCAACGCCGCCGCTCCGCCACGCCGCGCACCGGGCGCACCCACACATCGCGCAACTTCAACCGGCCACGGGAAAACACCGAGATCACCATGACCCCCTTTATGCCACAACGACTTCTGAATAGCCAGACCTTGCACAGCCTGACCGCTTCCCTCACCGTTTACAGCCTCAGGCTATACGCCCCGACTTTTGGAGAGCCCTGCCGGCAACCGGAACAAACGTTGCCTCCAGTCGCGCCTCCCGCTCGCTGTGCCACTGCTCCATGGCCTACTGGTATTCGGCCGCCGTCTGCGCGCCAGCCAGTTCGGCCGCAAGACAGGTGGCCAGGAAACTCGACGCAGCGAGAATCAAGGCGTTGCTCGTGTTTCGATTCATGGGTCACAAAAATGCGCACGGCGCCCCGAGGAGGCGCCGTGCTGTTTCACTCAACTCCGACACTCGCCACCGTGGAATACGGTGCGGTCGGTTACGTTGATCGAGCGCTTATCCACCCCAATCCGCAGAGAACTCCAACCCCCAGTAGGCCGGGCGGTCATGCTGATAGCGGTACACGCCACGGCTGTCGGTGCAGAACCTGTAGATCAGCTCGTCGGTGATGTTATTGCCGATGAGCGAGGCCCTCCAGTTGCCGGCGGCGGGCACGTAAGTCACACGGGCGCCGACCTTCGAGTAGGACGACTGGTTGCAGACGGAAGGCGGCGCGGCCTCAACCGAAGCGCCCCAATCGTACTCGCCCGATGAGAAGACGTTGAGACGCGGAGTGATTGACGCGCCATTGTCCAGGGTGAAGGCGTGCTCGATGCTGACGTTCATGGTCCAGTCGGGCGTGAGGTCCGCGATCACGTTGCCGGATTGATCGATGGTCACGCTCGGATTCAGCGGGTCGGGATACTGGAAGCTGGAATACTCGTTGTTGAGCGTCCCCAGGTCCAGCGAGATAAAGCCGTTGTCCCAAGGCGACGCCCGGAGTTCCAGTTCGATACCGCTGATGTCCACCGAGGCGACATTGGTCCGGATGCCCACGTCCGCGTCGATGCCGATGACACCCGCATCGTTGGGAACGTCGATATCTTCCTGCTTGTCCGTATAGTCCATCAGGAACACGTCGGCCATGATCTGCACACGGCCATCGGCGAACGTGCCCTTGAAGCCGAGTTCGTAGTTGGCGACACGCTCCGGCTGGTACACGAGGAACCTGTCGATTCCCGGCAGGTTTGAATTGATTTCCGTGTTGAAGCCACCCGTGAGGAAGCCCTCGGAATACAGAACGTAGATCATGCCGCTGTCCAGCGAACCGCTCGGCGCCAGGTTTCGGGAAAGGCTGATCGACGGCGTGACTTCGCTGAATGCATCTTCCGCCGCATTGTAAAAGCCATCGACGACCGTGTCGGCGTAGGAGACTCCCCAGGTGAACTCGCACATATCCGAGCCGTTTGCGGCGAGCGGACCGCCCAACCTCCGATTTCTTACATCGGCATCCGTGCCTCCTGCCAGCACTTCCTCAATCTCGCAGCCGCTGATGCCGCTTTCCATGTTCCAGAACTGGCGGTCATCCTCGGTCCAGCGGGCACCGACGTCCAGCGTCCAGTCGTCGTTGATTGCGTAGGAAACCTGGCCGAACACTCCTATGGACTCGTTTTCGATCCTCGACGTGTTGAGGAAAGGCAGAAACTGCCCGGGCAACAGATCGAAGTACAAACCGGAGATGACATCCGTGCAGTCAACCACGTGCCCTGGATCGCCCGATACCGGCGTCAGCTCACCATTCGCAGCGGTAGCAGCCTCATCCGTTTCCGCGTAACCGCTGGCCTCAAACCGTTCCCGGCAGGTACCGTCGCCGTTCCGGGCCAATTCGTAGAAGTAGTTAACGCCCACCGTGAAATCTATCCTTTCGTTGGCGGTGCCTTCCACCAGAAACTCCCAGCCATTCGTATCATTGTCCTGACCGACATTGCCGCCGGCGCTCATTGCCCACACCGGCATGCCGATGTTGTCGATATCGTAGAAGACGCCGTCACGGTCCTGCTGGTAGTGGTAGCCGGTCTCGCGGAAGGACGCGTTGAACTTGACGTTGAGGTCGTCCAAACCGCCGACCTCGCCGCCGGAGGCCCATTGCACCGTGGCAAACCCGGAATTCACCTCGAGATCCGAAAAATGATACTTGTCGGATGACGTGACGAAGGTGCCCTCCGCCGCATCCGCGGCACAGGCTTCCTGGTGGCCCTCGGTGTACAACCAGCCATCGGGCCAAAGATCGGGCAGCGGCTCGCCGGCCGCTTTGGCGGCTCGCCATTCCGCCCACAGGTCTCCGTTGAACAAAGGGCTGTAGGTGCGGTCGAGATGGAAGGGCCGGCTGCGGCCAGTCGGCGGATGCGTCCCGCCCCATCCCGGCGCGCTGCCGTCGAACGGGTTGCACTGGATGGGCTGGTTGTCGTCGGCGCGGTCCTGCTTATTGTAGGACAGGTCGATGGTCCAGTTGTCGTTGGGCGCAAACCTGATCGCGGCATTGAAGGCCGTCAGATCCGTAGCGCCCTGCGTAATGTCAAGATTGCGGTTGTAGTAGTAGCCGTCCATGGTCTCCTTGGCGACACCCAGTCGAGCATAGACGCTGTCGCTCAGGGGTACGTTGACCATGCCGCGAAAATCCTGCTGACCGTGGTCGGCCGCGCGCAACGTGAGGCTGGAACCGAACTCCGGCGCGGGCTTGGCGGTGACGATGTTGACCAGGCCGCCGGTAACGTTCTTGCCGAAAAGTGTCCCTTGGGGACCGCGCAGCACTTCGACCCGCTCGATATCCATGGTGGTCATGTAACCGCCAAGGGAGTTCGGGATGTAGTGCCCGTCGATGTACATGCCGCTGCCGAACGGAAATACCGGATCCGGATGCCCGCCGCCGATGCCGCGAATCACGATGCGGGTGTTGTTCGCACGGTCGGATTGCGTCAGCGTGACGTTGGGAATGAAGTCGCCGACATCCTCGACGGAGTAGATGCCCGCCGCCTCCATCGCATCGGCATTGATCGCCGCGATGGACAACGGCAGGTCCTGCAGATTCTCTTCGCGCCGTCTTGCGGTGACGACGACTTCTTCCAGCATGGCCTGGGCGGATGCGCTCTGCGCTGCAGTCTCCTCCCCCGGTGAGAACAGGAGCACACCTCCTGCAAGTCCGGCTACGCCCCAAATACCCCTGGTCGCTTTCATATTTTGCTCCCTGATAACCCAAGTTGGAGATATACAACGTGCGCGAATATATATATTGAAAATTCGATAGTCAACGCTTGGGCGATTACGCTAGGCGATTAAATCCTGGCAAGCCCCCACCTGCTATTTCCAAAAGATCGATATTCTGCTCAAAGGACACAAACATTATAGAAATCCTGTGAAATAGCTAATAATTATCGGCCCTCGCGACTCGACGTAAGTTATTGTTATTTCGAAAGCTTTCTACAGGACATCGACGATTGAGACCGACAGGCGGTCAATTTGCTCTTCCCACCTACCGATTTGCTTACTTGCCTTTTTGTCGCAATTGCGCAACAAACTATAGGGGGAATTTATGAATATCATCCGAAAATTACTTGCATACGCGGTTCGATCGCCGCAGACGCGAGTACGGCTTGCAGTTCCGACACGCTTTCGAAAACTGATTGCCGAATCCCGCCAGGAATTCGCCTGAGGCAGGGCCCGCTCACCGCGGGCCTTGTCTTTGGTGCGACCCTACAGCGCCTCGTAGACGATGCGCCCGTCCACCATGGTCAGCACGGAATTAAGATCACGGATCTCGTCCGCCGGAATAGTCATGTAGTCCCGATCCAGAACCACGAAGTCGGCCAGCTTGCCGACCTCCAGCGTCCCGAGCAGATCTTCCTTGTGCATGAGCCAGGCGTTTGAACGCGTATGGGCGATCAAGGCTTCCTCGCGGGTGAGCGTGCCGTGCCTGAAGTAAGGCTGGCCTGCCGTGTCCTTGCCCGAGACGACCCAGTAGAGAGTGAAGAACGGCGAGTCGTGGGCCACAACCTGGGCGTCGGAGCCGAGCCCGAAGGGAATTCCGCTGTCCTGGTACCAGCGGATCGGCGGCGCATCCTGCTTCGCGAGCAACGCCGCACGGGTTGGATTGGCGTTTCGCGTCTCGGGTGAACTCATCGCGGCGGAACTGTGCACCCCGATAGCCATGCCAAGCGCCTTGGCCCGTTCGATGGTCTCTTGCGAGAGACCCTGGCCGTGCTCGAAGCGCCACCTGAGATGGGTGATGGGCCAGGTCCGGTTGATCTCCTCGTAAATGTCCAGCATCTGGTTGACGGTTATGTCCCGATTCACGTGTTCGTTCACCTGCCAGCCGTGCCTCGCCGCGGCGGTCGCGATCGCCCGAAACTGTTCCATCATGTCGTCGGGATAGGGTCGGTCACCCATTCCGTAGGTGTCGGACACAGGCAGATACACGTGCTCGCCGAAGTGCAGCATCTGGTACATCTCCGGACCGGAAAACGGCTGGTGGATTCCCAGGCCCTCGACGATTCCCGGGACCTCCTCCGGCGTCCACGCGCTCACGTTCCTGCCGAAGTGCGGCGGGTAGTAGATGCGCATGTCCAGTTCGCCGGAATCCACCAGGTGCTCGCGGATGTACTCGAGTCCCTCCTCAGGAAATTCCGGCCCGTTGAAGGTCATCGACGTGGTGACGCCGAGCTTGAGGTAGTCCGCGATCTCCGCCTTGAGCCCGGCCGCGGCCGTTTCGCCCGTGACTTCGGGGAACAACGGCCGCAACTGCCACTTGAGAAAGATGCTGCCGGTGAACTTGCCGGTCACGTTGCCGTCGTCGTCACGCCAGACTCGTCCCCCCGTTTCCGGCCCCGGGTCCGGCATGTCGTTGGTGATGCCGCCCAGTTCCATGGCCTTCGTGTTCAGCACGGCCGTGCCCCAGCTAATCTGTGTATAGACCGGGTTATCGGGTGCCACGGCGTCAAGTTCCTCGCGCGTGAATTCGCGCTGATCGTCCGTGAACTGCACCGGGTTCCAGCCGCCGATGGCAAAGACGATGTGTTCGGGTCCGTCTCCGGGACCGAGTTCCGCGGCCTTTGCCGCGATGCGTTCCAGCGCCTCGGCCCGGGTCCGCACCCGTCCCAGCCGCACGCCATTGGGCCAGGTGGGCGCGTTGAAAATGAGATGGTTGTGGTTGTCGATCAGCCCCGGTATGGCCGTGCGGCCTTCCAGATCGACGACCCGCGTGCTGTCGCCGGCGAGCGCATCGATCTCGTCGTTGGCTCCCACCGCCGCGATGCGGTTGCCGGTGACCGCCAACGCCTCCACGACGGAGAAGTCCTCGTCGACGGTCAGGATCTTGCCGTTCAGGAAAATCGTGTCCGGACTCTCCTGGCCGATGGCCGCCGCTGCCCAAACTGCGCCAGTCAATGCGATGAGAACGAAACCGGGATAGCGTCGCGATGGTTTCATGCGGGTTGCCTCCTGCTACGGGTTCTGCGGGGCTGTACAGCTTAACCTGAATCGACCTTGAAGCGCGGCAGCTCAGGCGGCGTTCGGGGTGGTGCCGGTACGCGTTGGTGGCAGACCCGCGGGTATCGGTGACGGTCTCGCAGACGTTGGTGACAGCCCAGTGGGCGTTGGTACCATGGCGTTGTGTATCAACATCCCGCCCTCCGCATATCACACCACTGCGCTGCCGCGCTCGCTGCGACCGCCGCCCTGACACTGGCTGCCTGCAGCGACCCACCCGGCCCGCTTGAATTGCGCGGTCAGACCATGGGAACTGCGTATTCGGTCAGGATCGTGGTCCCGCCCGATGAGCCCGACCTCACCCTGGAAGGACTGAGCGAACAAATCGCGGCCCGCCTGGACGAACTCGAAGACCATTTTTCAACGTATCGGCCAGACTCGGAGATCAGTCGATTCAATGCTTTTCCGGGACAGGAGTGGTTCCCTGCTTCGCCGGTTTTCATGGACGTCTTCAGGCAAGCCATGTCCGTAAACGAGCTTTCGGAAGGCGCGTTTGACCCAACCGTCGGCCCGCTGGTGGACCTGTGGGGATTCGGGGCAGACGGCGATACAGGCCGGATCCCGCAGCAGGAGGAAGTGCAACTACTGTTGGCGTCGACAGGGTTCACTCACTTGCAGCTTCGCGAAACACCCGCGGCGGTGCGGCGCCTGCGTAGCGGCGTGCAACTGGACTTCTCCGCCATCGCCAAGGGATATGCCGTGGACGAGGTCTGGGACCTATTGTCCGAAGCGGGCCTGTCCGACTACCTCGTCGAGATCGGCGGTGAGGTTCGCACCCGGGGCGTGCGCGCAGACGGGCGTGACTGGTCCATCGGCATCGAGAGTCCGGACGGAAGCGGCGTCGCAGAGGCCGTGCCTCTGCGCGACGCCGCCATCGCCACATCCGGCGACTACCGCAACTACTTCCAATACCAGGGTCGGCTCTATTCCCATCTCCTCGACCCGCGCACCGGCTGGCCCGTCGCCCACGACCTCACGGCGGTCAGCGTCGTCAGCGACACCGCGGCCGTGGCCGATGCCCTCGCCACGGCGCTGCTGGTACTGGGGCCGACGGACGGCCTCGAGCTGGCCGAGCGCGAAAACATCGCCGCACGCCTGGTCGTGCGCTCGGCGGACGGCGTGACGATACTGCGCACGCCCGCCTTCGAAGCCGCCCTCGCCGGCAATCGCCTATAATCCCCGCGCCGTCACCACTTCGAACGTTTGCGCACATGGGAATCATCACACCGAACAACAAGGCCGTCACCGAGCACCGGGGACTGCACCTCTACCACTTCGCGCAGTCGAATTGCTCGATGCGGGTGCGCATGACCCTGGAGGAAAAGGGCCTGGAGTGGACCAGCCACCACCTGAACCTCCACAAGGGCGAAAACGTCACACCGGAGTATTTCGGCATTCACCCCAAGGGCCTGGTGCCGACCCTGGTTCACGACGGCGTGGTGATGATCGAGTCCACCGACATCATCGACTACCTGGACAGCAACTTTCCGGACCCGCCGTTGAAACCGTCGAGCGACACGGAGCAGGCCGACACCGTGGCACAGTGGTTGCGCACGGCGGCCGACAACCACATTCACGTCAAGACCTACATGTTCGCGCACCGTCTACGCGATCTCATGGTCAAGAGCGACGCCGAACTCTCGGTCTACCGCGAACTGCAGGACAACGAGGAACTGCTGCAATTCCACGAGGAAAACTCTTCGCCGGAAGGACTTTCCAGCGAACGGATATCGCATTCCACACAGGTCTTGCTGGACTGTTTCGCCGATATCGATCGGGCGCTGGACGAACAACCGTGGATCGTCGGCGACGCATTCACGCTCGCCGACATCACTTGGATCCCGTTGCAGGTGACGCTCGACAAGGCCGGATTTCCGTTCCATCGCTACGAAAACGTAGCGCGCTGGAAGGACGCCGTGCGCGCCCGTCCCAGCTTTGGGCGTGCCGTGCTCGACTGGACCGGAGGGGCGTGACCTCTCCAATATGTAGTCAAGCGACGGTAGGAAAACCGCCAGCATCGCTTGCCGATACCAACTCGCCTACCTTAATCTGGTCGAATCACTCCTGAGGAACAAAAGGGCACAACACGTATGCGAAATCTGGCCGGATTCCTGGCGCTCAGTCTGTTGTCTACTGCCGCATCCGGGCATCACGCCAACGTCGAGCACGATACCAGCGTCGTTCTGGAACTCGAAGGACAGGTCACGAACGTCGTCTGGAGGAACCCTCACGTTCGCATGACGCTCAGTGTTCCGGCCGGGGACGGCACCGGGCAAACCTGGGATCTTGAAGCGCAGGACGTCAATTCACTGGGCCGGCGCGGGCTTGGCCCGGAGATGATCCCGCAGGGCGGCACGATCCGTGTTGCCGGACACCCGTCGCGATCCGGAAACGGCCTGTACGTCACGAACGTGCTCCTGCCGGGCGGTACCGAGATCAGGACCCGCGGCAACACGGAGCCCCGTTGGTCCACCCAACATATCGGTTTCGACAATGACCCGCTCTACACGGAACCTTCGCTGGACGTTGCCGACGGCTCCCAGGGCATATTCCGGGTCTGGCTACGTCGCCAGGGCAGCGCGTTCCCTTCGGATCTTCCTCTCACGCCCCAAGCGCAGGCAGTACAGGCAGCCTGGGACGCAGCGGATGATCTGACCATGCAGTGCATCGCCGGCGGTATGCCGGGGGTGATGACCCGTGTCTCGGCCCCTCATCCGATCGACTTTGTCCAGCGTGATGACGACATCGTCATCCGCGTCGAAGTGTTCGATGTCGTGCGAACGGTGCACATGGACCCGGATGTGGACGCCTCGGCGCAGCCGCCCTCCCCCCTGGGGTATTCGGTGGGACGTTGGGAAGGAAACACGTTGATCGTTCGTACATCGCGGGTGAATTGGCCGTTCTTCGACAGCATCGGCATCATCCCCCAAAGCGAAGCCGTCGAGATCACGGAGCGATTCACGCTCAGCGACGACGAGACTGGGCTAACCTACGACCTTGAGGTGTCCGATCCGGAAACGTTTACCGAACCGGTTTCGGCGCGCTGGGAGTTTAGCTGGCGGCCCGATATGGTCGTAGAGCGCTACGGGTGTACGTTGGACGACTGATTGCAGGCCGTTACCGACGCAGGAATCCTGCCGCGGCTTCCGGGTCGCAATTGTGGCGAACCATCTCCTCGTGGGACGAGTAAATCAGTTCCCTTTGATGGGTCATGGGTTCGGCGATGTACTCCGGGTCTTCAAGCATGAACTCGGCCAGCATTCGCGTACCGTTCCCGATCAGCCGATATCGCTCGACGACGTGTTTCTGCGCCCCCGAGGGTACGCCGACCTGGTACGGAGAGCGATGATCGGTGAAGTTTGTGGTGTCGATCACGAGCGTATCGCCCTCCCACCGGCCGACCGAATGCCCCGTGGCGAACCGTTGATCCGCATCGGGATGCGCCCGGGTGGGCCCGGAACGCAACCCGATCACCGGGCCTGAGCGTATCCCGCGTCCAGCCCCGACGCGCCAGGTTGTTGGCTCCGGACGTCTCCAGCGACCATTCCACCGGTTCGCCGCCCGTATCGGTCGTCTCAACCTGAACGTAGACGTGCGGATTGCGGAACCTGAATTCGGTGATGGTCCCTTCCAATGCCACGGTCGAGTCCATGTCCATGCCGGCGTCGCTGTGATGACTCAAGGCGGGAAACACCGCCAGGCAAGTCGCGCCAAGAAAAGCGAGGTGTCTGAACATAGTATCCCCCTTGATGCCAAGGCCTGTTCCCGGATGTTACCTTAACGCGGTTTGACTGGACCCGTCATGCGAGTACAGTTAATTTGAGTTCCGCACAAGCGACCAGTTTCATGCGCAGATCGCGATCCAGGACAACAAAACGGCGCCTCGGCACTCATTTTCCGGGCATCGCACTCCTGCACCTCTGGACTCTTGCCGCCGTCGCGCAGCAGCCCGATCTCGAGGGCATCTGGGGACCTGATCCGGAGCTGAACCGGCAGTATTCCGAGGCGGAGTACACGCCGGAAGGGCAGCGCCGATTCGATGCCTACGACGTGACCTCGGATGACCCGGGCTACTGGTGCATTCCGTCGGGCCTGGGCCGGGCCTGGGACGAACCCGACACCACGGTGAAGATCGAGCAGTTCGAGGACCGGGTGGTGATCCGCTACGAGATGTTCGACCTGGTGCGAACCGTCGAGTTGAACCAGGATGGACATCCACCGCAGCCTGAGCCCAGCACGGTCAATCTCGAGGGCGTTCCGATGCCAACCATGGGGCATTCCATCGGCTGGTACGAGGACGATGTCCTGGTGATCGAGACCGTGGCCTACGCCCCGGGATACGTAACGACGCTGAATCGCTACATCCCTCAATCCGAGGCATTGCGCAGCGTCGAACGAATCCGGCGGGACGAGGAAGATCGACTGGTGGTAGACACGGCCTATGAGGATCCCGTCACCCTGGCCGCCCCGCTCACATCGACGAATCGCTATCTGCGCTCCGATTTCGAATTCACCGTGTACGGCTGCATACCGGACCATCCGGATCTTGAGGAAGGGTGATCCTTGACAGCGCTGGAACTCATTCGTGGATGAACCAGTGCCTGTTAACAGGCGCCGGTGCTTCATCAACCTGATACTTGCGTATCAGCTGGATAGAGCACTATTCATAGAATCCGATCGAATCACCCTCTGTGGTGACGCCCAGTCCATTCAGCAGCCGATTTGAATAGTTGAAATAGGCGGCTACCTGGTTGACCTCGAGAATCTCGCCATCCGTGCAGTTGTGCTCACGAAGCGTCTCGATATCCGAGACCTCCATGGAAGCCACATCCGTTGTCAATTTCGCGGCGTAACGCAGCAGGGCGAGGTGTTTGCCCTGGAATTGCAGCTGCGGCGCTCCGGCATTCAGGCAATGCAGGATGGCATCACACTTCTCGTCGTCGTCGAGCAATCGCCTGACGTTCATGAAATGGTGGGTCAGGCTGTATGCGCAATCATTCTTGATGCTGACATAGGACGCAACGACTTCCAGAAACCACAGTGGCAATCGAATATCCGGGTGATGCAAGACACTCCGGTAGAGCGTCACGTGCCCATGCATCGTCTGCGGCCGCAGGGAATGCACCTTCATGACATTGTCGACCGTGCCATGCGGAGTTTTTGCCTCCTCATAAAGCTCCTGCAAAACGCCGCTGGCTTCGTTCTCCGGAATCATTCTTATCCAGGCTGTCATCAACTACTCCCGGTGAAAATCAGGCACGGCGGGCATCCCGCAGAAAACGAAACAATCGGAGGTGAATTCGCAGGGGCGCCGACAAACGAGACGGTCATTCGGGAAGCCTTTGTCATGGCGCGTCCTCCAATCGTGTTTTGCTGCGGGCGATTCTACGCTCATCAGCGCGTTCACGACCATCTTGGTAATGGTGAACGTCCCTTTGTTGCTTGCCTCGCCGCACACCGGTCCCCCGATCGCGGTGCGACGTCACAGCTTGTTGTCTGGTAGCCTGCAAGAGTAGTCTTGGAATGTCTGGCGATAACAGAGTGCAACAAGAAGATGGACAAGAAAATGAGAGCTGGAACAGAAAAATTGCTGGTGGGAATCGTTTCCGGATGGATCGTCTTCGCTATCGGTGCGGCCTCGGCCTACGAGGCTTCCCGGGGGCCCACCGAACTGGTCTACTGGGACCCGCACAAGGCCCACTCGGGCTACACGATGGTCAAGCCACAGCGGGTCGACGGCGTCTATCTGATCGACATGGCCGGGCAGGTCGTGAACTACTGGCCGGAATTCGGGGACGCCTACCTCCAGGACGACGGGACGGTGTTCGGTTCGATCGCCAACAGAACGTTCGCGATCCAGGACTGGGAAGGCGAAACGCTGTGGGAGTACCCGGAGCAGCGCGAAGGCTACAACCCGCACCACGACTTTCTGCGGATGTACAACGCCGAACTCGACGATTACACGATCCTCTACATCGCCAACGCAGCCCTGTCGCACGACGAAGTGATCGCGCTGGGCGCCGACCCGGACGCCGCCCAGAGCTACGACGGCTCGGAAATGGACGTCCTCGTGGAGGTCGACCGCAACGGCACGGTGGTCTGGGAGTGGCGGTTCCGGGATCACCTGGTGCAGGACATCGATCCATCGAAGTCCGGCTACGTCGGTGAGGGGCGCACCATCGCGGACTACCCGCATCGCCTCGACATCAACTGGGGCGTGTTCTCGCCCGACTACCTGCACTGCAACGGAATCGACTACAACCCGGAGACGGGGCACATCGCCATCAGCTCCAACAGGACTCACGAAATCTACATCATCGATCACGATGGTACGTTCGTGGCCGGCGACCCGGAGGAGAGCCACCGGCTGGCGGCCAGCGAGGCAGGAGACTTCCTGTACCGGTTCGGAAACCCTGCGACCTACGGCCAGGGCGAGTATCCGCACTGGGCAAAAAAGAACTGGTCGCTGCAGGAGTTTTCCGGTCACAAGCAGATCGGCGGCAACCACGACATCCAATGGATCAGGGACGGGTTGCCCGGCGCCGGGAACCTGCTGCTCTTCAACAACGGCCTGAACGTACCGCGCGGTCAGGGCGACTCCGATCCGCAATCCGAATTCATGGAACTGAACCCGTATCTGGATGCCAACGGCGTGGACACCGGGCACTACGTGAACCCGCCGCAAGCCGGGTACACGGACGTCATGCCGGGCACGAAGGAGTCACAGGGACCCAGAGCGACCCGCCTGTTCTCCAACCAGATCGTGTCCATGTATCACACGACGGACGGCTTCAACAGCCACCACGGCTCGGCGGTTCAGCGCCTGCCCAACGGCAACACGCTGGTGCAACTGGCCCGGGTGGGGAGAATGGTGGAGGTCACGCCGGATGGCGAGGTCGTCTGGGAGTTCGTCAACCCGGTGACCTGGAGCGGCCAGATCGTGGAAACGCTGATCACATCGGATTCGGACCACCAGAACACCTACAACGGCTGGTCGCCGCTTCGCTGGGCGCCGGACTATCCGGGGCTGGCCGGCAAGGACCTGTCGCCCAAGGGGCCGATCACTGTATTTCACGGCGCCGGCGCCGCGGCAGGAGACGAGGCGGAGATTGCATCCGAGGAGGACTACTGAGGGTGTCACCGGGAAGGGCTACCAAGGGTGCTTTTCGGGGCGGCCGCTGTATTGTCTCGGGGCGCACACTCGGAAAACCGAAATTGATACCAGGAGCCACTCCGGGGGAGGCTTCATGAAAAAAACAATGGGACTTATATACGATAGGTTGACAGCTCATGCCGCCCTCCGTTTGCATACATGTTGACGGTTCTTCGGAGTGGCCAGCGCCAACGCTCCTCGCCGTCCAGCCGCGCCTGTCGCCGACGCCATGATATTCAACGCGGCATTCACGTCCGCGTTGCCCTTGTGTCCGCAACGGACACACTCGAATTCCGACTGAGACCTGCGGCTCGCCGGATCGACCCTGCCGCAGCCCCTGCACGTCTGGCTGGTGTACATGGGCGCAACTCGGGTTCGACAGTTCATAGATACAGGATTCCGTTTTTCGTAGACAAAACAAGGGCTTGCGGGCGTCGCCGGAAACACCCATGTCACTAGGCGTTCAGCCCAGGTCGAGGATCGGAGGCGGAGGCTTTATTTGTAAGGATTTCAGTCGCTTGGACGCGGCCGGACGGGGTTCGGTGACCTGCCAGAGGTCTCCGTTCGGCCCCGACAATTGAACAAGTTTGATTTGCTTCAGATCGTCGCGGATGTTGCGCCAGGTGTCCCCGCAGGCGTGCTCGGCCAGGCGTTCCAGCAACAGGCCCATGACCGCCAGCGCGATGTGCGCGTGGATGCGCCGCGCCACCCGATGGTACACCGGGCGCAACCGCAGCTCGCTCTTCAGTTGCCGCCAGGATTGCTCCACGCGGTACAGTTGCTTGTAGCCCAGCGCCAGATCCTCGGCCGTGAGCGTGTCGTCGTTGCCGTGCACGACGAACTTGCCGTCGCGCCGCCCGGCCGCCTTGACCTTGGCCCGGTCGATGCGCGGGCGCCCGCCCCGGGTCAGGCGCAGGTACCGCCCGTAGCGACGGCTGGCGCGCAATTCGCAGACCCGCTTGCGGTGCTGTTCGCCGTCGGCGAGGCCGGACAGCGTGGCCAGTTCGGCCTCCAACTGCGCCAGCACCTCCTGGCGATGCGAGCGCTGGCGTTCGGCCTCCCGGGGGTTGAAGCACACCGCGTAACGGCGACGGCGCTCGCCGTCGCCGACGGTGACTTCCTTGACCTTGAGGTTCGGCGCCACCTCCCGGTAGCGCCCGCGGCGCCCGATGACCTCCTTGTCCACCTCCGAGCCCCGGTGCGCCGGCATGCACACGATGTAACGACCGCCGCCCCGGGCCAGCGCGCGAAGATTCTGGGCCGACACCATCCCGGCGTCGCCGACGAACACGCACCGGTTCAGCCGCCAACCCCTCAGGTCCGCCTTCACCCGCTCCACCGTGGTCACGTCCACGGTGTTGCCGGGAAACACCCAATGGCGCACCGGGAAACCCTCGCGCGTCACCGCCAGCCCCACCAGCACCTGCGGCGCGTCGCCGCGACCGTTCTTCGAATGCCCCCGCTTGCGCAGCCCCGAAGCCCCGCCGTCGGGATCGTCCCCGTCCTCCTCGGCCACTTCGAAGTGAAGCGAGGTCGTGTCGTAAAACAGGACCTCCACGTCCAGGTTCAACAAGTCCGCCAGCCGATAGTACAGCCCTTCCTCCAACGCCTCCTTGTGCGTCTGAAGCACGTCCATGGCCCGGTACAGGTGCTGCAACTCCAGCCCCTGGCAGCCTTCGATGCGAACGTCCTCGGCCAGCCACCGGTCCTGACAATACCGCTTCGACGACGGCGCCAACACACGGTTGGCCACCAGCGCGAACAACGCCCGTTCCACGGAGAACTCGAACTTGCGCGCGTCCACCGACTTCCCGATCAGCTCCGGCAAGCCCACCCGCCGCCACAGCGCCTCCAGCGCGTGCACGTCCCCGTACGCCCAGGCATCCACCACCTTCATCCCCGTGTCCGCCGCCGCCAGCTCTTCCGGCGAACAGCGTTTCAGGATGCTGCGCGCCAGCCGCCGCAGCCGCTCGGTGGCCTTGGGATCGTCCGCGCGCCCGCAGTTGTACAGGATGCGCACCCGGGAGCGCTTCTTGAGCGGGTCCCAGACGTTTTCGGCGATTTGCAGGTGGCGCAGCTTGGAGCCGTCGGCGCGTTTCTGGCTGGACTGGCGCAGGTACATGTATCCAATTATACCTGCGCATGCGCGAACGTGGAATATCTAAATGATCATGCCATGTATCTATCCGTTCGGCGCCTGTATCCAGTCGAAATCGCCCCAAAATGCCCGCAAGTCCTTGATTCCCCGTTCCCCGGACCCGCCCGGGCACGGATCATGTATGAGGAAGTGTCGAACTCAGGCGCAACGGCCTCGACGTGAGCCGCCTTGTACTCGAGCATCTGTCGCAATTGCGACCAGCCGGTGTTCAGGATTTCCCGGTTGAGCCCCGCTTTCTGCCCGACGTGGCTGCCCGGTTGCTCTGCCGATCCCTTGGCCGAACGGGTCATGGCCTTCGTCTTCAGATCCTCGACGGCGAGCAGTCCGGCGGTGCCGGCGAGCACTCTGCTTGTCTCGTGGTGCCAGCGATGGCGCACCGTGGCGATTCGCCGTTGAGTGCGGGCGAGGCGGTGGCGGGCCCGATTGCGGCGGTTGGAGCCTTTCCTGCGCCTCGCCACCATGCGCTGATAGCGGCGCTTGCGCGCTTGCAATCTCGCCATGTCCGGCATGCGCAGCAGGTCGCCGGTGGACGCCGCCACCTGCCCGCAGTTCATGTCCACGCCGAGGGCCAGCCCGTTGTCCGGGCGGGCCACCGCAGATACCTTGTAGACAATCACGCAGTACCACTTCCCGTTCACGCGCTTGACCGTCGCCTTGACCGGAGGGAATCCGGCATGGGGATTGCCGCCCCGGCGCGACAGCCTGACCCGCCCCACTTTCGGCACGCTCAACACACCGTCTCGCACGCGCACGTTCTGCGGGATGGTGAAGCTGTCGTCGCCGCGCCGTGCCTTGAATCGGGGGAACCCGCCCTTGGCGAACGCGCGTTTCCATGCGTCCGCTTGATACTTGAGCGCAAACCGAACGGGCACGTACGGCAACCGTCGCAGCCACGGCGTCTCGCGCCGCAGCGCGGTGAACCGCACGCCCATGGACTGAAAGCTCACCGACGGCCGGGAAGGCTTGTCAAATACAAGCCCCGCGTCGAACAGTGCCTTGCGGAGCTTGTAGGTCGCGTGGTCCCGTCGATTGCGGGCGAGGAAATGGTTCCAGACATACCGGCAGGCGCCGGCGGTCTGAAGGAGCTTCCGATGCCTGGCCCGCGTTCCGGGATGAAGCCGATACGTGACGGATCGGAATTCGGTGGCATCGTTCATCGGGCGGATGCTACCCTCCTCCCGCAGGCATTGGAACGCTCAAATGTGGTCCTTTCGGCCATTTTGTCAACCTATGTTTATAAGCCCCAAAACAATCACCTTCGCCGCGGGCCTCCTGCTCGCCTTGCCCGTTGTCGGCCATCACAGTGACGCCGGTCTCGACATGGAGTCGACGGTGGAAATCGAGGGCACGGTCACGGAGTTCAACTGGCGGAATCCGCATGTCTACTTCACCGTCGAAACGCCGGGCGAGGCTGGCGAGGCGGTTGAGTGGACGCTTCAGATGGGTTCGGCGCTCGTCCTGTCACGCAGGGGATGGACGCGGGAGACGCTGTCAGCCGGCGACCGGATCACGGTCGGCGTCCACGCGGCTGTGGACGGGAGACCGTATGGCATTCCGGAGTCGATCGAGAAGGAGGGTGGAATCGGCTTGTCAATGACCGCAGATGCGCCTGAAGTTGCCGCCGGCGCGTCAACCCTGGCGGGCATCTGGTTGGCGGACGGTTCGGAACTGGCAAGTTATCCGGGTGGTTTTGACGGTTTTTTCCGGACTCACCTGGTATTGACCGAAGAGGGCGAGGCCGCTGCGGCGGCGTACGATCCGCTTTCTGCCGATAACCCGGAAGCAACCTGCGTCGGGCGACCGACGCCCGGCATGATCGTCTCGTCCAGTCTCTACCCGATCGAGATTCAAATCAACGAACAGGAAGGTACGGTCGGGATTCGCACCGAGTATTGGGACGAGCGGCGCACAGTGTACATGGACGGCCGACCGCATCCGCCCAGCGACGAGCGTTATGATTCGGGCCACTCAACCGGTCGGTGGGAGGGCGATACGCTGGTGGTGGATACCACGAATTTTGCGGACCATCGCTCTCCGTACCAGATCGGGGTTCCGTCCGGGGGTCAAAAGCGCGTCGTGGAGAGGTTCCGCCTGATTGAGAATGGGACCCGGATTTCGGTGGAGTTCACGGTGGAAGACCCGGAATACCTGACCCGACCCATGACCTATTCCTGGGAGTTGGCCTATTCGCCGCATCTCGAGTTGTCCACGTTCGACTGCGATCCGGACGTTACGAGCCGGTTCCTGCCGGAGTAGGCGGACCAAATACTGAGTACAAACAAGAACAGGCGGGGAGAAACCAATGACCAAGCCGGAGAATTTTGGCGCAGGCAGCATCAGCCGTCGCGAAGCGATCACGATGGGGCTGGCAGGCGCAGGGGTGGGAGTCGCATCCGTAATGGGATGGGGCGTGGCAAGGGGTCAGAGGCCCCCGGCGTTCCCGCCCCCCAGGGACCCGAACTTCGGCGAGTCGCCGAGTTGGACTACCGAACTCAGGGAGATCGGCCCCAACTGCTTTACGTACGTCCAGGGCAATGGGCCGCCGCACAACGGCGGCGGCCTCAGCAACGCCGGTTTCGTCGTCGGTGACGATGGCATTTTTGTGTTCGATACGCTGAACGGGCCGGCTGCGGCCCAGCCCTATATCGAGAGGATTCGACAGGTCTCCGACAAACCGTTCGAAAGGATCGCCTACACCCACCATCACGGCGACCACACCAACGGCGCTCAGGCCTTCATGGGGCCGGGAGTCGAGGTGGTCTCGACCGAATACTGTCGCAACCGGAACCTGCAGATGGCGGCCAGTGCCGCAGGCGGCCCGGCGGATCCGGCCTATGGCGATATCAGCCCAACGTTTGACGACGGCACCCCGCGAAGACTGGTTCCCGCGACGACGGTCATTGCGGGAAAGACGACCTACCACTACGGCGGTACCGTGGTCGAGCTCCTGCCGATCGAGCCGGCACATACTTGGGGGGACATACTCGTTCACCTGCCGGAGCACAAGACGCTGTGGATGGGGGATAACGGGTTTTTCCACATGGCGCCCTTTCTTCACAACGGATATCCGACCGGGTGGATGATGCTTCTGGAGTCCATCCTCGACATGGATCTCGAGATCATTGTGCCGGGTCATGGCCCGGCCGCCGGCAAGGCCGAAGTTCAGGAGATGCTGGATTACATGGCGCTGTTGCGCGATGAAGCCAGGCTGCGATTCGACGCCGGAATGAGCGCTGGAAGAGCAGCGGCCGAGATCCGGATGGGCAAGTTCGACAACTGGATGGGCGCGGAGCGGATCATTCTCAATCTGCTCCGCTGGTACGAAGAGTTTGGCGGGGAGATGGAGCACCATATTGACCTGCCGCGACTCCGCGAAGCGACGGCCGAATACAACACGATTGTCGGTGGCACGCCGCAGGCGCATCGCCGCATCTACCGGCACGATTTGCATCACAGCTAGGCAGTCCTGCGCCTCGCCGGTGACTTGAGCAAAGGAGAAAAAGACATGACCGAGCGAATCAATCCCTGGCAATTGACACGGCACACGGCTGCGGTGCGGCCACGGATGGTTGGCTTGCTTGCCGCTGGTGTCCTGATTGCAGGCTGCCAGCAGGGGGAGGCGCCCGAAGCGGAGTCTTCAATGACACCGCTTGTGTCGGCGGAAGCGGCGATGGCTCCCGCGGCGGCCGCGCCCACTTCAGGGGTCACCAGCATTGTCGTCGACAGCGTGGAACTCGCCTTTGACGGCCGGGAGTTTGGTAATGCGGGTCAGTACGAATGGGTGGCTGGCCGACTCACCGCGGAACTCGACCCTGCCGACCCTCACAACGCGGTGATCGTCAACCTCGACAAGGCGCCTCGCAACGCCGAGGGCCGGGTTGAATACTCTGCAGAGTTTCGCATTCTCAAGCCCGTGGATATGACGCGCGGCAACAGCGCGATCTTCTACGATGTGATGAACCGCGGCGCGCAACGCGCCTTCAACCTGGTCCAGGGATTTCTTCCCGACTACGGCATATTTCCCCGCACGCCCGAAGACATCGGCGACGGATTCCACCTGAACCTGGGCTACACCATGGTGTGGAGCGGGTGGCAGGTCAGCGCAACCGGCGAGCGCATCGGCGCTGAATTGCCCATCGCCAGGAATGCCGAGGGGTCCCCCATCACGGCGTGGAGGACAACGGAAATCAGGGGCAATTCCGGCTCGACCGACATCGAAGGCCGGCTCTATCCCACCGTGGCGGAAAGCATGCCCGACGCGAAGCTGTACCGTCGCGACCTGCCTCACTCGGAGCCCGTCCTGATCCCGCGGGAAACCTGGTCGTTCGCGACGTGCAACGAGGAAGGCGGCGAGCCGGTCCCCAGCGCCGTTGACTTGTGCCTGGAGGGCGGCTTTACGCAAGACGCTACCTATTATCTCGTCCACGAAGTACAGGATCCGGTCGTCATGGGGATCGGCTTTGCCGCGGTGCGGGATGCCGTTTCGTACCTTCGCTACGACAACACCGAGGACAATCCGCTGGTAGCGCTGTACGGGGGCGAAGGTGAACCGCGCAACGTCATCACCACGGCCCTGGCGTGGGGACAGTCCCAGCCGGGGCGATTTCTCCGTGATTTCGTCTACCAGGGATTCAACCGGGATCCCGCCGGACGCCTCACGTTCGACGGGGTGATCGCGACCACGGGCGGCGCACGCAAGACGTTCACGAACTACGAGTTCGGAAATCCCGGGCGATTCGTACGGGCCGCGAACGACCACTACTACATGGGCGATCAGTTTCCCTTCACCTACGCAACGATGTTCGACCCGGTCTCCGGGCGCATCGACGGCATCCTGGCGCGCTGCAGCCTCACGGACACCTGCCCGAAAATCATGCAGTTCGACAGTTCCAACGAGCTATGGGCCGCACGCGGATCGCTGGTCACGACCGACCCGCTGGGGCGTTACGACGCGCCGGTCCCGGACAACGTGCGGATCTACCAGTGGGCCAGCACCCAGCATAACCAGGCGGGCTTTACCGGCTACGAAACGATCGAGGAACTCGAGGCCAAGCGGGCGGACGACATGTGCAAGTACTACCACAACAACGCGATGGTTCGCGAAAACCGCCGTGCACTGGTGGTTGCCATGCAAGAGTGGCTGACCACGGGTCGCGAGCCGCCACCAAGCCAGTACAACCGGATCGACGACGGCACGCTCGTATCGCCGCTCCCGCAGGAAGGCGTGGGATTTCCCGACATTCCGGGTTCACCGTACACAGGCAAGGTCAACGATGCGTACCTGAACGACTACATGGCGCATCCGGTGACGCATACGTCCGCGCAGTACACGGTCCTGGTGCCGAAGACGGACGGGGACGGCAACGACATCGGCGGCATTCGATCCACACATATCGAGGTGCCCAGCGCGACCTACGTCGGCTGGAACTACCGCAAGGCGGGTATCATGGAGGACGAGGGCTGCAGCACGCGCGGCGCATCCTTCCCGTTTGCGGTGACCGCGGCAGAGCGTGGCGACGACCCCCGCCCGTCACTGGAGGAGCGCTACGGCACGCACGAGGGATACGTAGAACAGGTACGCCAGTCCGTGCAACGTCAAATGGACGCCCGGCTCTTGCTGCCCGAGGATGCCGAACTGCTCATCCGCAAGGCCGAGGAACAGGATATCGGGCTGCCGCGTTCCTGATGCCAGGGAGACTGTAATGAATCGACGCAATTTTTTGAAAACGGCTGGACGACTGACGGCTGGATCGATGCTCATGAGCGCAAGCTTTGGAGCGTTCACCCAAACGCGCAAGGAAGTCCGAGTTGATGGACGCCCTGTGACGGTCGTCGACATTCACAACCATTGCGATTTCCTCGAGGTGGCGCCGCTGATTGAAGGCACGAGCATGGCCGATGCCAACCTCAATCGGATCCTCGGTCCCGAGCGGCTCGCGGCATTGGATGCGCACGGCATCGATGTGGCGGCGCTCAGCGTCAACCGTTACTGGTGGTACGCGGCCGAGCCCGATCTCGCTCGCCAGATCGTCAGCATTCACGACGAGGAACTCGCTGCATGGTGCGCGACCCACCCGGACCGTTTTGTCGCGCTGTGCTCGCCCGCGCTGCAGTTTCCGGAAATGGCGGCCGAGCAACTGGACTACGCGGTCAATGAACTGGGGCATCGCGGCGCGTCCGTCCAGGGCCACGCCAGGGGCGAAGCGATTTCCACGGAGAAATACGATCCCTTCTGGGCGAAGGCGGAGGAACTTGGAGTGCCGGTCTTCATGCATCCCGACGGTTCCGACAACATCATTCAACCTGGGGCTCTCTCGGGAACGGGCGGACTGGGGAACATCATCGGCAATCCGCTGGAGACCACGCTCTTCCTCTCGCGGATGATTTTCGACGGGACCCTGGACCGTTTTCCCGGATTGAAGGTGGTTGCCTCGCACGGCGGCGGTTATCTGCCCTCCTATCTGGGCCGTTCCGAGGTGGCCTGCGCCAGGAACAACGCCAACTGCGTCAACACGAAGAATCCGAGCGAATACATGAGAACCCAGATCCTCGCCGATACGATGGTATTCGACCAGGAAGGGCTCCGGCACCTGGTCGCGGTGATGGGCGCCAGCCAGGTAGTGTACGGCACGGACATACCCCATGGCTGGCCCGATACGCTCGATCTGGTCGTCGATTCGCCCACGCTGAGCGACGCGGAAAAGGAGGCGATCCTGGGCGGCAATCTGGTCGAGTTGCTTGGCCTGACGGTCTAGTGCAGCCGGCGAGGTCGAAAACGGTGAGAGAATTCCAATGTCAATGACAACCCAGATGCGGCACTGGACTGTTGCAACACTGACAATTCTGTTTGGACTGCAGGCCTACTCACAGGGCGCTTCCTACCGACAAAACCCGGATTGGGCACAGGTCCCGCAAGATCACGAATGGGGACAGTTGATTGCGCTGGAGACGGATGCCGACGGTAACCTGTACGCCTTTCATCGCTGTTCCGCCTCTGATTGCGTGGGGCGGACCGAAGCACCGCTGCTGAAATTTGATTCCTCGGGCAAGCACCTGATGAGCCTGGCAGCGGGGATGCTCGTATGGCCGCACGGCCTGGATATCGACAGCGAAGGCAACATCTGGCTCACGGACGGGCGCGATGATGGCGGTCGTGGCCAACAGGTCATAAAGCTCAGCCCGAGCGGCGACGTATTGATGACAATCGGCACGGCGGGCGTCGCTGGCGATGGTCCCCACACTTTCAACGGTGTCGCGGACGTGTTGGTTGCGGAAAACGGCAATATCTTTGTCGCGGACGGCCACGTCAACAACCGCATCGTGAAGTACTCGCCGGACGGAGAGTTCATCATGCAGTGGGGCAACGCCGGCTCGGGGCCGGGGGAGTTCAATCTACCGCACGCGTTGGCCATGGACTCTCAGGGACGGCTCTTTGTTGCCGATCGCGAGAACCTGCGCATTCAGATCTTCGATCAGGACGGGCGCTATATCGAGGAGTGGTCACAGTTCGGCCGGGTCAGCGGACTGTCGATCGGCGCGGACGACATACTCTACGCCGCGGCGCAGAATGAACAAGCAATCCCCAGCATCGACACTGGCATCTATCTGGCTAGTGCAATCGATGGCGCCATCATCGAATTTGTTCCAAACATCTACAGCGAGAGCGTCGTGGCGGATCGCAACGGTGCCATCTATACGGGTCTGCGAGCCCGTGCCGGCGAATCCCAGGTCATCGATAAAGCATTGCGGCAACTCATCGCGCAGTAGCGCCTGTCGGCTACTTTACCGACCGAGAAAAGGATGGATAACTACCGGATATCGCGCCGCGCGGCGGCGGCCCGTCTGCTGGCGACGACGGCGGCGGTCGTATGGAGCTTCGCTGCCATGGAAAGCGGGGCGCAGACCGGCGCCATTGAAGAAGTCGTCGTCACGGCGGCCACCGGCAGCCGGATCGTCCGCCAGGGGGACTCGCCCTCCCCGCTTTCGAGCTACGACGGCCAAACATTGCTCGACTCCGGGCTGAAGGACCTCCGCGACCTGGTCGGCGTTCTGTCCATCAACGCCGGAGCGGAAAACAACTCCGACAACCTGACCCAGAACTACACCGCCGGCACCGCCAACATCAATCTGCGCGGGCTCGGCGTCGCCTCCACGCTGGTCTTGCTGAACGGCCGGCGGCAGGTCCTGTCAGCGGCGCAGACCGACGACGGTTCGAGTTTCGTGGATCTCGCCGGGCTGGTCCCCATGCTGGCCGTCGAGCGGGTTGAAATTCTCAAGGACGGCGCCGCCGCCATTTACGGTTCGGAAGCTGTCGCCGGGGTCGCCAACTTCATCACCCGGCGAGGTTTCCGGGGCATCGAGCTGCAGGCCGAATACCGCAGCCGGGTCGGCGACGGCTCCCAGGACGACCTCACGCTGGACGGCGTGGCCGGCGGCGAGTTGGGCAGCAACGGAGAGTTTCTGGTCGCGGCAAGCTACCTTGACCGCAACAGCCTCGTGCTCATTGAAGTGGACTGGCTGCAACCGGCCACCAGCGGTTTCGGCAATCCCGCCAGCTTCAATGTGCCCTCGCTGGGCCGAACCTTCGCAGACCCCGACTGCGAGCAATATGCAGGACTGTTGCAGGCGTTACCCGGCGACAGCTCCATCTGCCGCTTCGATTACGGCCCGCAGCTCACCGCGATCCCCAACGAACAACGCCTGCAGACCTGGGGACGGCTGGACTGGGCCGGCGGCGATGGCGGCAACTTCTGGGCCGAACTCGGTTACTCGAGCAATGACATCAACCGCGATGTGTCGCCCAGCTTTCCAGTATTGAGCACGCCGGTCATCCCGGCGTACCACCCGGGAAATCCATTCGGCGAGGATGTCTATTTCCAGGGCCGACCCTACGGTTACGGGCAACCACCCGAAGTGAACTACTACGAACACGACACGGCCCGGCTGGCGGCCGGCTTCGAGGGCCGGATTTCTGACACGTCTTCCTGGAACGTTTCGCTGGTGCGCGCGCAGAACGACACGCTTCAAAATCCGCGCGATGTGATCGCGGAGAACTTTCAGGCGGCCCTTCTGGGTTTCGGCGGCAGTGACTGCAACGCGAACCCGCTGGATGCCGGGCCGGAACAGGCAGGCACGGGCGGTTGCCTGTTTTTCAACCCCTTCAGTTCCAACATTGCCGCGAGCCCGGGCGAGGCGCTGCACAACTCACCGGCATTGCGCCAGTTCATCATCGGCGATTATTTCGGCGACGGGCGTTCGCAACTGACGACGCTTGAAGCGAATGTCACGGGCTTTCTGCCCTGGCGCGATACAGGCTACGCCGCCGGCGTGCAGTACCGCGATCAGTCGGTGGATTTCTTCTACGACGACATCACGCGCCAGGACGGCTTTGCGTTTCTGATCGGCAACCCCGACTTCGATGCCATGGACCAGGTACGCGCGGCCTATGGCGAGATCTGGCTGCCGGTCTCGGAAGTCGTCGAGATCACCGGGGCGTTGCGTTACGAGGACTACGGTGAGGGTGTCGGCGATACGCTCGATCCGAAAGTCACTTTGCTCTACCGGGCCACCGACACCGTCTCGCTTCGCGGTTCCTACAGCACGTCTTTTCGCGCACCGTCACCCTTTCAGACACTCGGTGTGCAAACCAATTTCACAAACATCGTCGATCACGACGGCTCGCGGACATTTGCCGGCCGACGCACGCTGGGCGATCCAAACCTCAAACCGGAAACATCCAGCGCGTTAAACGCCGGTATCTCCTGGCAAAGTGCCGGAAACCTGGCAATCAATGCCGATTTCTGGCGCTATTCGTTCGAGGACGTGCTGCGCAAGGAAAACGCCCAATCCATCGTCAACGCCGACCCCTTCGACCCACGCATCGAACGCACGTCCGCGGGCACGATTGCCATCGTCAACGTCGCCTTCATCAACGCCGACAGTATCGAAACCTCCGGTCTCGACGTCTCTGCGAACGTGACCCTGGATACCCTCGGCGGATCCATCGATGCCTGGGCGGAGGCGACGTGGCTGCTCGAGTACGACGTGACCAACGCGGGCGTGGCCGTCGACGCGCTCGGCAAACTCAACCGCGCCAACCTCGGTGCCCCGAATCAGCGCTTCAGGACAGCCGTCGGCGCCAGTTGGTCCAGAAACGCCATACAGATCACGGGCCTGCTACGGCACGTGGGCGGATACGAGGATGACGCCGGCGGATCGATCGACAGCTTCACCACCCTGGACCTGAACGCTCGCTGGTCGCTCGGCGGGCGCCTGGGCGACCGTCTCGACGCTTCCGTCACGCTGGGCGCTGCCAACCTGCTGGACGAAGACCCGCCCTTCGTGAACATCGCCGGCAGCTACGACCCACGCTCCTCCGACCCTCGCGGGCGGCGGCTGTTCGTATCGTTCGGTCTCAGGCGTTAGGCTGGAAACGAACCGACCGTAAAGGCAGGAAGGGAATCCAGAGGCAAAAAGGGAATCCAAAGGCAGGAAAGGAATCCATGGCGACAAGCGAGACAACGACCCGCGGACCGCGGCGTGTAGCCATTGTCGGCGGTGGCGTTTCAGGGCTTGGGGCCGCATGGACGCTGCATCACCACCCGGACCGATTCGATTTTCGGCTGTACGAGGCCCAGGACCGGCTGGGTGGAAACGCGGTGACAGCCGACATGCCGCAGGATGACGGCGGCTCGGTTCCCTTCGACATTTCCGTCACCGCCTGTATTCCATCCGTATACGACCACATCGTCTTATTAATGGAGAAGTTCGGCATCGACCTGATCGATACCCGGTTCGACTACAGCGTCAAGTACCGCGGCCGCATCTACGCCCACGATTTCGACTCCGACATCCGGGAAGAACTGCAATTGGAAATCGCCAGGTTTCAGAGAATCCTCAAGCGTATTCACTGGTTCAGTCCGCTGACCCACTCCAGGTCAAAGTTTGTCAACGCACTCAACCCTTTCAACTACATCAGCATGGGGATGGTCCTGAACCTCGCCGGCCTGTCCGGCGATTTCAGGTACATGGTACTCAAGCCCATGTTCGTCAACTTCCTGATGGCGACCAATGTTTTCGATATGCCGGCGGCTCTCTTTGCGAGGTATCTCGAATTCTTCGATATCGAATCCGCCACACCCATGCAGACGTGGGACCAGGGGACAAGACGCATCTACGATCACCTGTCCGCCGATTTCCGGGACAGGATTTACCTGAACCGGCCTGTACGAAAGGTGTATCGCGAGTCCTCCCGCGTCGTGGTCGAGGACGAAAGCGGCGAGAAGGAGACGTTCGACGAGGTGATATTCGCCTGCAATGCGAACCAGACCCTGATGATCCTCGACCAACCCACGATGCTGGAGCGCTACGTTCTCTCCTCCGTTCGCTACGACAGCGAACTGCACAACCACGCGATCGTGCATTCGGACGATTCCGTCCTTCCGGACAACGACGTGCAGGCGCTGAGAACGCGCAGCAACCATATTGAACAATACGGCGCCAGGCCGGACAATTACGAGATCACGTACATCATGCACAACCAGCAGCCATGGGCCAATCGGTCAGACAAGCCCTGCCTGGTGACCTATAACCCGATCAGCCGGATCGATGAAGAAAAGGTCATTGATAGGCGGTGGTTCCAGCACATCGTGCACGACGTGCGGCACGTGGCATGGCTCATCCACCTGTTCCGCTTCCTCCAGGGCAGGCGACGGAGCTGGCACTGTGGCGCGCATACGCTGATCAACAGCCAGGAAACCTGCTTCATCAGTGGAATGGCCACCGCAAGGCAGATGGGCGCGGATTATCCCTTCGACAATCCTGCCGCAAGACGCGCCTTCAACCACTACGGGAGGATCATGTACGGCTGGCGTTTTCGAAAAGCCTGACACCCCGTAGCAGAAGTTCTGCTGCGTGTGGCGGAAGACCGCCTCGCCGAAGACGGCTGATCGACAGTCGTTGCATCCCGGCTCAGCCGAACAGCAGGGACGGATGAAAGAGCAGGCCCATGAGCCGCTCGTAGAAAGCCCAGAGGACGACCGCCACGACGGCAGCGTAGCCGAGGGCGACACGCCAGCCGTATCCGCCCCAGGTCAACAGGTACGCGGCCACGAAGAGCGGCAGAGCCACCAGTTGCCCCACCAGGTAGGTGATGACGAAGACCGCGAGTATGACCCCGATGAACTTGAAGCTTTGACCAAGGTCTGCCTTGCCTGCCGCCGCCCGCACCGCTTTTCCGAGGCCGCCGGCGCCTTCAACCGCGCCGCGTGCCGCCAGCACATCCCGCAGCAGCACCCATCCGGCCAACGGTAGCGCCGTGATCAGGATCGCGGAGGGAAACTGCGCGGTGGCTGCCTGGTCGAAGCCGCGTGTGATGCCGTACGCGACGGCGAACGCAGCAAGGAGTCCGCCCGCCAGGGGCAAGGACAGCAGCGGATTGCGCTTGGCGCCCTCCCCTGCCTCCGGGACGTCGCCCCGGGGTCTGCGGCCCCGAATCGCGTAGACGATGGTGACCACGATGAGGATCTCGATCGCCACGACGATCGGACGGTTATACAGCCACTCCCAGTCACCGTATATCTGGGTCGTGAGTTGAAAGTTGTTCTCCATCAGCCCGCCAAGTACCAGTGCGAGAATCAAAGGCGGACGGGGCCAGCCGCCCTGCTTCATCCAGTAACCCAGAATCCCGAAGGCAAGACAGATCCACCAGTCGCCCATGGAGTTGGTCGCGACCCAGGTGCCCATGAGCAACACGGCGATGACGCCCGGAACGATCAGGTGTCCCGGCACGAACGCAATCTTGTGGATATGACGGGCGAACAACATCAGCAGCGCCGCCGCCACCACGTTCGCCACGACGATGGCCCAGACCATGCTGAATGTCAGGGACAGGTTGACGGTGAGCATGTCCGGCCCGGGGCGCAGCCCCTTGATCACCAGCGCGCCCAGCAGGATCGCCGTGCCGATGCTGCCGGGAATACCGAACGCCACCGTGGGAATGAGCGCCCCGGCCTTGTGGGAGTTGTTGGCCGTCTCCGGCGCGATCACGCCACGGATATCGCCGCGGCCAAAGCGTGACTTGTCGTCGGCACTCTGCACCGCGTGGCCGTAGGCGATCCAGTCCACGATCGCCGCGCCCAGCCCCGGCAGCATGCCGATGTAGGTCCCGAGAAGTGCGCAACGCAGGGCCAGCCAGCGATACTTGATCGCATCCCTGATACCGCGGACCAGGCCGCGGCCCGGGTCTTCGGTTCCCGTCACGCGGGAGATGGAGGTGTTCTTGACCGCCAGTTCCATGAGTTCCGGAAACCCGAACAACCCGAGCACGATGGGAATCAGCGGAATGCCGTCGAGCAGGTAGTTGACCCCGAAATAGAATCGCGGAATACCCGTCGCTTCCGCGTAGCCCACGGTGGTCAGGAGCAGGCCCAGCAATGCCGCCACCAGTCCCTTGGCCAGGGAACGCCCCGAGAGCACCCCCACCATGGTCAGGCCGAGCACGGCCAACATGAAGAACTCCGGTACGCCGAAGGCGAAAATCACCGGCATGATGATCGGCAGAGAAACCGCCAGCAAAATGGCGCCGAGGACGCCGCCAAACGCCGAAACGGTGTAGGTCGCGCCAAACGCCCGCGCCGCCTGGCCCTTTTTCGCCAGCGGGTAGCCGTCGAGGATCGTGGCCTGCGAGGCCACCGTGCCGGGAATCCCCAGCATGATCGAGGCGATACTGTCGCTGGTCGATGTCACCGCGTACATGCCCAGCAGCAGCGCAAACGCCGGCACCGGGTCCATTCCGAAGGTAAACGGCAGCATCAGCGCCAGCCCTACCGCACCGCCCAGACCGGGCACGGCGCCGATCCACAGTCCCAGGAAGACGCCGAGAAGCAGATAGCCGAGCGCCGGCCAGGCGAGCGCCAGGACGAGCCCGGCCAACATGCCGTCGATCATTGCGGACCGGCCTCCCCGGACAAACTCAGGACATACGGCACGCCGCTACGCATCGACACGAATGAAAGAAGCTACCGGCTGTCGCGAAGCTCGCGGATCCGGGTTTTCAGGGCCTGGTATTCGGCCTGCTGCTGTTCGCTCAGCCCATCCTGCAGCAGGTCCGCGTTTTCGTAGGGGTCTTCCCGCAGGTCGTAGAACTCCTCCTCCCCCTCGTAACGCAACAACTTGTACCGGTGGTTGCGCATGGCGTAGTCGGCGGTTTCCACCCCGCCGGGTCCGCCGAAGAACTCATCCACGTACAGCCATTCCCGCTGCGACGGAGCGGCCGGGTTCGACAACGCGCCAAGGAAACTGACCGAGTCGTGCGTGACGTGCTCCGGAACGGCTTCGCCCGGATCGATACCGGCCATTTCCATGATGGTCGCAAAGAGATCCGTCGAGTTGACCAGCGATTCGGAGACACCGCCCTGCGCCACGCCGGGTCCGGTCACGATCAGCGGCACGTTCACGCCGCCCTCGTAAATGGTGCCCTTGGCACGATTGGGGTGGAAAGGCGGCGTGATGACCGGGCCCCAGGTCCCGTTGTCGCCCATGAAGATGACATAGGTGTTTTCGCGGACCTCGGGGCTGAGCCCCGCAAGCAACCGGCCGATCTGCGTATCCATGGCCTCGACCATCGCGACGAATGCCGCGCGCCAGCTCTCGGGGGGCATGGCGTCGGGGTCCACATCGGAGTGGTCCGATTGCCAGTGTTCTGCCGGCGGCATGTGCATCGGTGTGTGCGCCAGGTTGAAAGAGAACCACAGGAACCAGGGGTTGTCCCCCTGCTCGTCCAACCAGGACAGGGCGTCGTCCACCTTGTCTGCCGGCGTATAACCCAGCTCGCCTGAAACCTCGCCGTTAACCACCTTTCTCCAGGCGAAGTAGGATTCTGGGCCGCCGCCCATCAGGCCCGCGAAATGGTCGAACCCGGCCAGGTTCGGGTGGTCGGTCCAACCATTGTCCGCACCGGCCAGGTGCCATTTGCCGATTGCCGCGGTGGAGTAGCCGGGATCGGCGCCGGCCTTGAGCGCGTTGGGCAGGGTGAATTCTTCCGGCAAGAGGACCGGCCGTGGCAGCGCACGATCCGCAGCCAGGGCCGGATTCGGTTCGTTTGTGGATTCAGCGGGCGCCCCGGCAGGAATCTCGGGCGGTGCCGGCATCGGGCCGCCACCCACCGGCCGGCCGATACCGGTTCGAAATCCGTAGCGGCCGGTGATGACCGTGGCCCGGGTAGGCGAACAGACCGGCTGGGCCCAGAAATTGGTGAACTGCACACCTTCGCGCGCCAACTCGTCGAGTGCCGCCGTAGCCGGCGTGTGCTCCGCAACGCCATAGGACGCGAGGGCATCCACGCCCATGTCGTCGCCGATGATGAGCAGGATATTGGGTGCGGCCTGCGCGCCGCCCCAAAGGAGGCAACATACCGCCGACGCCAGCAAGGGTTTTTTCGTTATACGCATATCAAACGAGACTCGACCTACTCAGGACTCGGGACTCGGGACTCGGGACTCGGGACTCGGGACTCGGGACTCGGGACTCAAGACTCAGGAAAGTAGTACCACCTCGGGTCGATCGAGAGATCGTAGTTTCGGGTGCCGACCCGGGATTCCCTGGCCGGATCGTAATCCGGATTCGCCACGGGCATGTCAGCTTGCACCGACTCGAGATAACCGTCCAGCAGCGCTTCGAGTTCGGCGGCTTTTTCCGGCATCGCCGCCGCGATATTGTGGCGCTCGCCAATGTCCTCCGCGATGTTGAAGAGGACCGTCTGATTTGTTTCAAAGTACTTGATCAGCTTGTAGTCCCCCGAGCGAATCGCCGACTGGGGCGTGCCCGCCTGGTAGTGCGGGAAGTGAAATACCATCCCCGGAAACGGTCTTTCCACCTCACCGACTCCGCCATTCTCAAGAACGGAAACGATGCTGCCGCCCTCGATTCCCTCCGGAAGGTCGGCCGGGTCGATCTCGGCCCACTCCGCGTAGGTGGTAAACAGGTCCCAACCGACGATGGGAACGTGGGACAAGGAGTTCGCCTCGATACCCGGCCCGCGAATGATGAAGGGCACCCTGATCCCGCCTTCGGAAACGTTGCCCTTGGCGCCGAGTAGCGGCGCGGGCGTGTTCGGATCGTTGGTTCTGACGTTGTCGTCGCCGGGACGGTGGCCGTTGTCACCCATGTAGATCAGATAGGTGTTGTCGCTCAGGCCCAGCCGCTCCAGACCGTCCATGAGCACGCCCACGCCCATATCAAGATCCTCGGTGACCGCGGCGAGTTCGATGTCCGAGTGAATCTTGCCGGCCGGACGCGCTTCGGCTGCCGCCTTGGTCTTCGGCGCAGCGTTGAACTGGCGGTGGAGCGGATAGTACGAAATGTGAGCGAAGAAGGGTTGTCCGGCCTCATCCGCACGGCGCATGAAATCCAGGGCGCGCTCCGACATTCCGACGACGTCCAGGGGGTTTTCCGGGTCGTTCAACGGATCCGCGTTCGCATTGCCGGTGTTGCCGTCGCTCTCGTCGTAGCCGTGCCGTTGCGGCCCGCCGCCCTCCAGGTGCCACTTGCCGTAATGCGCGGTCCTGTAGCCCGCCGCCTGAAGCACTTCGCCGATGGTCATGACCTCGTCCCGAATCGACTTGTGATGCTGCACGGCGATCATCCGGTAGTTGCTCTCGGCCGTGGCGATCGGGTGCGCTTTCGTCCAATGGTTTTTGGCGGGCGTCATGCCACTCTGCAGACTCATGCGGGTAGGCGAACACGCGGTCGCGGGCGCGTACGCCGCAGAGAAACGCATCCCCTGGCCGGCCAGTTCTTCCAGCCGCGGCGTCCGGTAGAAATCGCTCTTTGAATTGGGCAAATCCGGGTGCATTTGCACCGAGAGCCCGTACCACGACTGATCGTCCGACTGCATGAAAACGATGTTCGGTCGATCCGCGCCGAAACCGGGCGCAGATAACAGCAGACCCATGGCCAATACCCACGATGTGGCCGAATTCAACGAAATCTTCTTCATGTCCGGAACCTCTTTCTTATCTGTTCTTCCGTCTTGGCCCCGCAACCGGCACCCCGCCCCCGATCTTCGCCCGTCCCGTTTCCGGAGGCAACAATCAGCGGCCGGCAATAGTTAACGGACTCCCGCGGGCCGGATGCACGCCATTGTGGAACCCGCCCTGGTCTCTAACCACCCTGCCCTCGCCGTTCTCGTCATAGGTTACCCAGACCAGGCCGTGGGGCTCGCCGCGATGCGGCATGTTGATGACCGACAATTGCTCGCGCGTTTCGGCATCGAAGACGTAGATGCTGCCCTCCCCGTTGCTGGTCGCCCACATCTCCCTGCCGTCCGGCGACAGCAGTACGTGGTCTGCCTTGTAACCGGAAAATACCGTATCGAGGATGCGCCCGCTGGAGGTTTCCACAACCGTAATGGTGCGCCCGAACTGGCCGCTGGTCTCGCCCTTGTTGGAAATCCAGACCTGGGTCTCGTCGGCGTTCAACGTGCCGCCGTACGGACCGACCCCCGTCGGGGTCGACCACTCGATGGCGCCCGTGGCCAGATTGACCTTGGTGACGTTGTTCGAGACCGCCGCCGGCACGTACATGTACTCGCTGCGGGAATCGATGATCACCCAGTCGCCGCGGTACCCCGAGTAGGGGTACTCCGCCACGACTTCCCAATTGGCCGGATCCACCTTGGCCACCCAGTAGGGTCTGAGGGCGGTCACGCTACCGGCGGCAAAGCCGCGCGCATTGGCGCCCGCCGGCTGCATCAGCACGTAGATGAACTCGCCGTCGGTAAACGACGTGTAGTTGCGCCCGCCGAGGTCCTCGCCCCGAATTCCGCCGACAATCTCATCCGTCTCGGGGTCGTAGAGAAACACGTCGAGCGCATCGGGATCGCTGGTGAACATGTCGAACAGCAGGTACCGGTCCTGGAAAATCTGCCCATGATGCATCCGCCCGCCGATATTCAGGTGTTTGACCGGTTGCAGCGTCAAGGCGTCCACTTTCAACAGCGTTGACGCGGTCCTGGCCGAGCCCGGTCCGCCGCCCAGGCCGAGCCCACCGCCGATGATGTAGACGTGACGCGCATCCGGTGACAGCACCGTGGTGTGCACGCCGCCTCGCAGTCGTTGGGGCATCTGCCCGAAAGTGATGACCTCCCGGGTCAATGCGTCGCCGACGACAACCTGCGACGTGTTGGTGGGCGTCTCCCCGTGCTCGACCATGCGCACCGTCGTGCCGGTATTCTGGTAGAAATAGACCCGCCCCGGTTCGGGATGAAATACGGGCTCGCCCGGCTCGAAGGTTTCCAGTACCTGAACGTCATAGTGCCGCCCAAGGCTACCGGTCGTCGCGCGCCTGGGCCACTCTGCCAGTACCGTGTCGAACGACTGGATCTCCATGACCAGCTTGTCCCGTTCCGTGAGCAGGAACTCGGTCTCCGGCGCACGCGCCGCAGCCATCTCGGCCAACTGTGAGCGCCAGTTCGCCAGATCGTCAACGCTGACGGTCTTGCCGTTGGAATCGTGAAGATAGGTGGCCAATGCCAGCAAGTCCTCCGCCTGCGGATTCAGTTCCGTCACGATGACCGCCATCTGCGGGTTGGAATCGAGCTGGACCTGGATGTCCATCGGCGTCGGGCCGTGCTGCAGCGATGGGCCGATCAGGCCCTGGGCGTCCTCGCCGTGGCATATCCAGCAGGACACGCGCTCGAAGAAAAGCGCCTGCCCCCTGCTTGCGAGTTCGGAAATTTCGTCCTGGGCGCCGACGCTCGCAGGACCGCTCATCGCCAGAACCAGCAGACAGGCCAATGCTGGCGGTTGGCAACCTTTCGAGAGATTTACACGCATTGAGACTCTCCGCGAGGTTCGGTCGGTACACGATACAGCAACGAGCATTCCGGGAGTAGAATCGCTGAAACGGCAGCCGTCCGATAAAGGTCCAGATGACAGCACTCGTGTAGCGATCCAGGGGCTTGCGCCGTAGGAATTCACGGCTGCAAATTCCTACGGCGCAAGCTCCCAAACCTGACCTGGTTTCACGGCAGGTAGCGCCCGGCTGACGCCGAACTGGCCCTTAACGCGCCAATCTGCTCGCTGAGCAGCCGGTATTGTGCCTGCTGCTCCGGGGACAGTTGCCCGTCAAGGATATTCTGCAGCTCGAAAGGGTCCTCGGCGAGGTCGTAGAACTCCTCGGCCCCCTGGCGGCGCAGCAGCTTGTAACGGTCGTTGCGCATGGCGTAGTCCGCATCCGCAATGCCCGCAAAGCTTCCGGGGAATACGTCTGCATAAACCCAGTCACGCCGGGAGGGCGCATCCGGTTCGGCGAGGTACGGGAAAAAGCTCACTGAATCCTGACCAATGTCCTGTGGAACCGCTTCGGTGGCGTCCACGCCGGTCATATCGAGAATCGTCGCAAAGAGATCCACCGAATTGATCAAAGGCTCCGACACGCTGCCCCTTTCGACACCTGGGCCCGACACGATCAGGGGAACGTTGACGCCACCCTGGTAAACCGTCCCCTTGGCGCGCCCCGCCTGGAAGGGCGCCGCGACCGAGCCGCTTGATGTGCCGTTGTCGCCGATGAATACCACGTAGGTATTTTCGCGCACCTCGGGCGTCATGGAATCCAGGACCCGGCTAATGGAGGTATCCATCGCCTCGATCATCGCGTGGAAGTACCGAATGGGATTTTCGCTGGTATCCGCCGTCGGGCTCAGGTCGGAATAGTCCGATTGCAGGAGTTCCTGCGGCGGCAGGTGCAGCGGTGTGTGGGGCAGGATGAAGCTCAGCCACATGAACCAGGGCTCGTCGCCCTGCTCCCGGATCCAGTGGATGGCCGTGTCAGTGCGATCGACAGCCCCGTAATCGGTTGTCCTGACGACCTCGCCGTTGAGGTTCTTTCGCCAGGTAAAGAACGAGTCTTCACCGTGCATGATCACGGAGTAGAAATCGATGCCGGCCCGCCTCGGGTGTTCCAGCCAACCGTTATCGGCGTCGGCCATGTGCCACTTGCCGATCGCCGCCGTGCGATAGGCACCGCCGGTGCCGGCATCCAGCGCTTGCGGAAGCATGAATTCGCCACTACGCAGCCCGCGGCTGATCGGACTCTCCACGCGGCGCCCCATGCCCTGCGGCTCATAGGGCGCGCCGGCCGGCTTCGCCAGCGGCGGCGGCAAGGGACCCGATCCGCCGCCGTCGGCGTGGGGTGCAACCGGACGGCCGACCCCGGTCCGAAACCCGTAGCGCCCGGTCATGATCGTTGCGCGAGTGGGCGAGCAAACGGGCTGTGACCAGAAGTTCGTGAATACCACGCCCTGCTGTGCGAGTTCTTCCAGCGCCGCGGTCGTCGGCGCCGTCTCGCCCAGGCCATAGACCGAAAGTGCCTCCACTCCCATGTCGTCGGCAAGAATCAATAGTACGTTCGGAGCTGCGTCTGCAATGCGGCCGAATGCCGCAAACACGAATACAATTGTCAATCCGGCAAATTTACTCATCGCCCCCCCCTTTTTGGCCCAACGTCCGACAGGCCTGATGATCGATTCTATCGCGACTTTTCGTCGTATCAGTCAAGCGTGTCTTGTGATGACATGTGCGCCTTATCGATTCACCTGGCGCCACGCACAGTGATAATCTATTGCTGAGACCGACACATATGCACATGAAAACCAGAATACTCTCCGGACCGATCGTATTTTGCTTGCTTGGACAGATCGCCGGCGCCCAGGCGCCCGTGGACGTCCCCGACCTGAGCGGCATGTGGAGCGACCCGCCCGCCCGGGCCGAGGACGCCTTCTGCCACGTAGGCTGCACGGTTGCGGCGCGGGACTATCTCACCCAACTGCTGGACGATCCGGACAACTTCGATCGCTCCTACGCTGAGCTGCGGCAGGAAGCGCAGCGGTTCAACTCGAGCGAACTGATACCCGATCACCTGACTCCCGAGGCGCTGGAGAACTACCCATTCAACCCGGCCACCGATCCGTCCCTGACCCAATGCGAACCGTGGGGATTCACGCGCCAGATCCTGTCACCCCATGCCATGGAACTGCAGCAGTTCGATGACCGTGTCACGCTCTACTATTCCGAGTGGACCGCGCGAAGAACCATCTATCTGGACGGCAGGAGCCTGCCGGAAGACCCGGAGCATACCCTGCTGGGGTACTCGGTCGGACACTACGAAGACAATGCATTGATCGTGGAAACGATCGGGGTCACCGCGAACCATTCAAACGCGCGATTCGCCCACAGCGATCAACTGACGGCCATCGAGCGCTACACGAGATCCGCCGACGGCAACCGGCTTGAGTTGGAGGTGGCGTTTCAGGATCCGGTGAATCTGAGCAAGCCACTGGTGATGGCCCGCGCGTGGGCATGGGCGCCCGGCGAAGAGATCTATCCCTATGAATCCTGCGTGATTCCGGAATAGCGATGTTCGGACGATCGGGCAATACGCAATCCGCCACGCGCGCTGTCGCGTCATTGACCAATTCGCAATCCACCACGCTTGCTGTCGCGTTAATTGCGATTGCGCCGCTGGTTGCGCAAGCCCACCATGCCTACCGTGCTGTCTACGATTTCAACAGAACTGAAACTCTCGTTGGCGAAGTCGTCAGGCTTGAACTGGTGAATCCGCACGCCCGACTGTTTGTCAATGTGGCCAATGAGAATGGCGACATCGTGGAATGGATGATCGAGGGACCGGGCAAACTCTCACTGGCGCGCCGCGGTTGGACTGACGACATGTTTGCAGACGGAGAAACGATTACCGCCGTCGGCAACCCCGCAACCGCGGGCCACAATGCGATCTGGCTTGAGAGGCTCGTCAGGTCGGACGGCACAGAGATCATCGATCCATTGATTGCCGATGCGCTTGCCATCGAAGAACAGCGCCGCGAGCGTATTCGCCGGGCGAACCAGTAGCGGATGACGCCACCCGCCGGCGGCCCTACAATAGGAGAATCGCCAGGCGCACCGGAACGTCGGAGTCGTTGTCCGAAGCGCCGCAGATACAGGAGTACTGACAGACATGAAAACCAAGTTTCTGTTCCTCTTGACGACCGCGTTCCTGCTCGGCGCTTCAGCGTTCGGCCATCACGGCAGGGCGTCGTATTCCCAGGACATCATCTCGCTTGAGGCCACCGTGACGGAGTTTCGTTTCGTGAATCCGCACGTGCAGGTCTATTTCGACATCACCACCGAGGCGGGCGAGATCGAGCAATGGCAGGGTGAACTCACCGCGCCGAACAAGCTGGCCAGAGGCGGCTGGACCAAGACCACGCTGCAGCCGGGCGACCATATCCGCATCACGGGTCGTGCGGCCCGAAATGACGGCCATTCCGTAGCGATCAACGAGATCATCATGCCCGACGGCGAAGCGATCCCGTTGTGGGAAGTGCTGGACTAGACCGCACGAACCCTCTATCGATGGCGATTCAGACAGGAGGTGACGGCATGGGCCGCGCAAGCTTTGCAATCCTCGCTCTTACCATGACACTCGGGTTCTCCGGAACCGCGCTGGCGCAATTTGGGACCGGCAGTCCGACGGATCCGCAACCGCTGGTCGAGGGACCGGCGCCGGCGCGCGACCTCACCGGAGTCTGGACGCGGATCCGCCCGGAGGGGACGTTCCGAAGCGGCGCAACCTGGACTCCAGAGCCACCAAGTCTGACAGCGTGGGGCGAGGAACGTTTCGCCACCGCGAGGGACTCCAACGCCGGCGGCTTTTCTCTCGCGGAAACCAACGATCCGGTATTGACCCGGTGCTACCCGCCCGGCGTTCCGAGGGTGTACTTCCACCCCTACCCGTTCGAAGTCGTCTATACGGATACGCAGATGATCATGCTCTATGAGTACGATCACACGATCCGCCGCATATTCACGGACGGTCGGGAGAACCCCGAAGACCCGGTGTTGCTCTGGCTGGGTAATTCGGTCGGCCACTGGGAAGACGACACGACGTTCGTCATCACCACGGTCGGCATCGACGAGCGTACCTGGCTCGACCGTTCCGGCTACCAGCACAGCGACCAGTTGAGGGTCACCGAGGTATTCCGCCGGGTCAGCAACCTGAATCTCGAAATCGACATCACAATGGAAGACCCGGTCGCGTTGGCCGAACCGTGGGTGGCGGAGACCCTTTACTACCGCCTGGCGCCCGCCCATTGGGAACTCAGCGAGATCAGTTGCTCGGGGGATTACCTGGACTTCGGCGAGTTCGAGAGTTTTCTGGAAGAAGGCGAAGACTAACAGCCCGAGGAGAAGTTCTACCCCTGAGACGCGTTCGACAGTCGCGGAGTCTACCCTGCGACGCATGCGTCATACGCGTAGAGCAAAACCATGACGCCCAATCGCTTTTCCCGTCCGTTCCCGGCCGTGATTGCCGCCATCGCCGCGGCCACGGCACCGTTGGGTACAGTGGCTCACCACGCCTCCGGCGCAGTCTACGATTCCTCGGCGACTACGGTCATCGAAGGTGAATTTACCGGCCTCGAATTGGTCAATCCGCACACCTGGGTCCGTATCAGCGTGGCGGATGAAAGCGGTGAGGCGGAAGAATGGACGATCGAGGCGCCCGGCAAACTCTCGCTGGCGCGCCGCGGCTGGACGGACACGCTGTTTTCCCCGGGCGAGACGCTGACCGCCGTCGGCCATCCGGCGTGGTCGGGCGGCAATGCCATGTGGCTGGTACGAATCGTCAAGCCCGACGGTACCGAATACTGGGATCCCGCTGAAGAAGACGCACTGGCCATCGAGGCCGAGCGGCGCGAGCGGGTCCGCAGGAGCACGCAGCAATAGCCGGACTCAGCGCACTGCCGCGACGTACGTCCTTGCTTGCGCGTTTGTAATCGCCATTGCGGCGCAGATCATTTGATTGTGGTCGACGGGAACGTTCTGCGCGAGGATTCCTAATCGATCGCAAAGCAGTAGAACATCCCCACCCCGTGCGTGATCGCCAGGGCAGTCTGGCTGCAGCCGCGCGTGCCATGGGATGAATTCCAGGAGCCGTCGCCGCCGCCGTTACGGTCGGGGAACCCGATCTGCGCATTCGGACGGCCCGGATACAGTCCCATGCCCATACCCATCCCGCCCGCGTTCAGGCCTTCCTCGGGATCGGCGTTGCTGGTCCAGTTGTTGCACGTGTAATCCAGCTCCGGGGGATAAGCCCGGCCGTCGGGCTGCGAGCCGGTCAGCATCTCGTGCCGGTTGGTGTAGGGCGTCGTCCTGACGTATTCCCAGACGTCGTCCTCGGGATGCTTGTAGTCGTTCAACCCGGGAACGATCTGGCCTTTCTCGGTCAGGCCCGAACGCTTGTGAAGATTGTTGCCGAGCCGAGCAAGCTCCAGCGTGTCGCCATGCAGGTGTGCGACATCGCGGGCGATCATCACGCCGTCGTAGTTGTACCACGGGCCCGTGCCGATGCGGTCGCGGGCGTTGATGGCCGGCTGGCCGGGGCGAGCCTGCGTGCTGAGATAGGCGTGCCAGGTCCTGTCTCCGGCGCCGACGGCTTCGGCGAGATTCTGGCAGTGCGCATCGGCGCCGGCCAGTCCGCCCAGATCCCCGCCGTTGCCGATGTACTCGCTGGTGACGAAGAACGTCATCGGGGTGCCGCCCGGCATTCCGTGCTGCGCCAACGTCGCTGCAGGAACCGCGATTGCCAGCAGTGCGACGGGACCAGGGATTCTCAGATAATTCATGTTGACCTCCTGTCGTGAAGGCAGCGTCCGTATCGTGCGGGACAAGCCACTGGTGGCGGAACCACTAGGGCGTGGCCCGTATGGTGTAGCTGTCGGCCACCATGCCGTCCCGGTGCGTCTCGTCTTCTTCGCCGGGCAGGTACGTCTGGACGTAATCCACGTTCACCTCTTCCGGCGACACGCTCACCCGAAGGTAGCCGCTGCCACCCAGCACGGTGCCGTGATTGTAATTGAAGTTCCTGGCTGAATTGCTCGCATCGTACAGTCCGTTGCGCGCCGGGACGGGCCCTGTCTGGTAAACGATGCCGTCGAGATCCTGCTTGGCGTAGAGGTGATCGTGTCCCTGGAAAAAGATTGTCGCATCGTGGGCAACCAACAACTGGTGAATCGGCATGGCCCAGCCCGGCCGAGCCTCATCGAATCCCCACGTGCCGTCCAGGTTGTAGCCTCCCATCTCGAGATACTTCACGGTTTCGATGCCGCCGCGCATCTGCCCCCGCATGTTGAGCCCGCCGATCAGGTTGTGGGCGAAGACGAACTTGAACGTGGCCGTGCTGGCTTCAAGCGTCGCCTTGAGCCATTCGTACTGCGCTCGCCCCAGGGTCAGCCGCCAGTCTCCCGCCTGCTCCGGCGGTTCGGGCTCGTACCAGTACGGATCCAGCGCGATGAACAGCGCATCGCCCCAGTGAAACGCATACCAGGACTGGCGCAGCCCGACGAAGGGCTCCTCCCGGTCATCGCCCGAATAGAATTCGTTCGGCTCCGGGTTGGGGAAATACGCCTTGCGCCCCAACGTTCCGAGTACCGCAATATTCTTCGCGGTTCCGTCCAGATGCCGGCCCCATTCGCCTTCATGGTTGCCGTTGACCAGAAACAAGGGCACCGAGTGGTTGATCAGGTCGAAATAGGAACGCAGAAGCTGAACGCGGCCTTCGATCTGCTCCGCCGTGATCGGCCCAAGCCGCAGGTACCGGTCGATGAAGAACGTGTCGCCCAGATCGAGCATGAAATCGGGATTGTCCGCGAGCATCTTCGCGAGGCTCAACTTGAAGGCTTCCGGGTCGTTCGTCTCCATCATGTGCGGGTCGAACTCCACGACGAAGGTGAACGTGCCGCCAGGTGGCCGCGCCGTGTGGAAGGTGCGCTCAGGACGCTCGGCGAAGCGCTCCGTGCCCGGTTCCCTGTAGCGCATGCGGTAGTAGTAGCGCGTGTTCGGCTCAAGGCCCTCGATGAGTACGTTCACGGGCTCGCCCGCTGGAAGCTGGACGGAAGCCGTCATGCCATCGAAAGACCCGGGTTCGGTACCGTATTCGTAGTACGCCTCCAGATCACCCAAAGCGGCCGCGTTGACCGTCACGGCGGTTGCTGTCGGGCGCCCCAGCAATTCCTGGGCAACGAAGAGCGGGTCGTTCGTGCCCCGCGGATGATCGGTGTACATGACGGTCGACCTTGCAGTCTGCACGACCTCTTCGAGCTCAGTCACGGCTTCTTCAAAGGCAAAGCTGCGGGGATCCCTGTACTGCTCCTGGGCGACCGCTACCGCCGCCCAGAACGACACTGCTCCGAGTAAACAACGAATGAATATGGTCACTTCACGACTCCCTGCAATTGCACCGTTTCCATGTACACACTCCACCACACAAGTCGATTAGCCGAAGACACCCGATCAGACCGGGCTGCTAGCCCGGATCCGGCTCCCGCATGAAGCGCGTGGCTTGCCGTGGGTCGCAGCCAAACGGAGTGAAGTCCAGGTCCGGCGCATGGTTCCATTCCAACGTGCCCGCGAAGGGTTCCGCCAGGAACTCCGGGTCTTCCAGTGTAAATTCAATTGAAATTCGAGTTCCGTCCTCGCTCAGCGCGTACCTTTCCACCAGGTGTTTGTCGGCGCCCGAGGGGAGACCAGATCCAGGAAACGTGGATCGGTGGTCCGCGAACAGCGTGGTGTCCACGACAAGCACGTTGTCGGCCTCCCAGCGGCCGATGGAATGGCCCTGGACAGTCCGTTCACCGGACGCGGGGTGGCTCCTTCCATCCGTGTACACAACGCGCTCCACACCGTAGAACTCCAGGCGGAATATCACCCGGTCGTCGAGGACTTCGATCTCATTGACGTACTGGGGCAGACCAACGACGACCGGCGATGGGTAAGGAATACACCGGGCCATGGGATTCTCCGTGCGAATATCGTACGCGGCCTTTGCGGCGGCGCCCTTCTCCGTCACTGCTATCCCAGGCACTATTGCATTGAGTCGGGCAAAAGTCTCGAAGCGCTGCTCCCAGTAGCCGTCCAGGCTCGTCGCCGCGGAGTCGGGCCGCACTCCTCCCGGTAGCCCGGCGGTGGGGCTCAATATGCTGCCGTCCGCTTTCTCGATCTCGATCAGCAACCCGTGGGCTCGCTCCGATACCCGGTCGGGATGGGCTCTTGCCGAAACCCGGTCTCCGGGCCGTAGCGACTCGCGCGTCCACCCGTTGCGCAACAGGATCGGTGTTGCATCGGTCTCCAGTTGCCACTCGACCGCATCGCCCGTCGGGCCGACCCCCTCGACGAAAACATAGACGTGCGGGTTGCTCCAGTCGAAACGACTGATCGTCCCCTGAATACTGACCACGCTGTCCTGATCGAAGATGATCGGGGCATGGTGTCCTGAGGCTGTCGACGCGCCGACTGCGCACGCGACGCCAATCAACAGATCAATTCTGGTCACGGTAACGTTTTCCCGGTTCGTCGCAAGATCTCAGGATAATATTCTCACACTCATGCGTCATCAGACCCCACGGAGTGCCTCAATCAGCCGAGACCGCGGCAAAAATCGACGGCTGCGGAAGTGTTCCTGTATGTCAACATGACAATGAATGCTTAGTCCAGCAACAGGAGCAACCATGACCCGACAAACACTACTTGCCGCGGCCATCTGCCTGGCGTTCGTCCCCTCGGTTCAGGCCGTCGAGGCATTCGACGGCAATATCGTGCTGGGCCGCCCGACGAACACGTCGATTTCCGTCAACGTATTGAGCCTCTCGGACCAGGAAGTCTACGTCGAGTACGGTTCGCAGCCGGGAGACTACGGCGCCACGACGCCGGCGGCGACACTTCGCGCCAACGAACCTCACGTGTTCGAGTTGAGCGGGCTTGAACCGGATGCCGGTTATTCCTATCGGCTGCGGTTCCGGAACCCCGGCGACGGTGAGTTCCTCGACGCCGCACCGGCCGATTTCCGCACGCAACGCGCCAGGGGATCGGCATTCACGTTCGCCGTTCAGGCGGATTCGCACATGGGCGCCATGACCCGGCATCAGAAATGGTGCCCGACCTGCGGACGTGAGCTCGCCGACGACATCACCTTCACCAGTACCATGATCAATATCGTCAAGTACAACCCCGACTTTCTCGTCGATCTCGGCGATACGTTCATGACCAGCCAGAACTTCGGCAACGGGTTGTTCGAGATTCAGAACCGTCAGCGCGGTGCGGCGATTCGGGAAATCGATGTCATCGGCGATTTTCTCTTGCTGCGCGGATACCTGGGTCAGTCGGCATACGACGTACCGTTGTTCCTGATGCTTGGAAACCACGATACGGAAAGGCAAAGCCGCCTGGATGGCACGCCCGACAACATCGCGGTCTGGGCCAACAATGCCCGCAAACACTACTTCCCGGTGCCGACCGCCAACGAGTTTTATGCGGGAAGCGTCGAAGAAGTTCCCCATATCGGCCGTCACGACGGCTGGTACGCGTGGGAGTGGGGCGACGCGCTGTTCGTGGGCCTTGATCCCTTCTGGAACACGCGCGGCGGGGGGCCGTGGGGCAGGACGCTGGGACGCGAGCAGTACGACTGGCTCAGGGAGACCCTGGAGTCAAGCGACACGACGTTCAAGTTCGTGTTTCTCCATCATCTCGTCGGCGGGCTCGACAATCCCTTCGGCGGCTCGCGTGGCGGGCACATCTACGCGGAGTACTTCGAATGGGGCGGCCGCACGCCATTCGACATCGAGAACTGGAGCGCACCGCGCGGTCCCGAAGCGGCAGAGAACTGGGAGCCGCGGCCGAGAGTCGATCCGGAGACGGAGTCCTACGACTTCGACGAGCATCGCCCGGGTTGGGGCGTTCCGATCCACCGGATGCTCGTGGACAATGGCGTCAACGTCGTCTTTCACGGACACGATCACGTCTACGTGAAGGAAGTTCATCGCGACGGGATCATCTACCAGGCGGTTGCCCAGCCCTCCCGAAAAGCAGGCGGAGACGTTATCACCATGGCGGAACGGGAAGGCTACGATGTCGAGAATGGCGTCATCCACAGCAGCCCCGGGTTCCTCAACATCTCGATTTCACCCCAACAAGCCACGGTGGAGTACGTCAAGACCGTCGAGGACTGCGCCGTAGAGGATTGCAGTTACATAGCGGAAAGCTATTCGATTTCGGCAGAGTAGTCTCAGTCCTCAACATCGCACAGCAGCAGAGGCTGCAGCCAGGAGGACCTCGCCGCCAGCGGCGGGGCGGGTTTGTTTGATTGTATAGCCGTCGAGTGACGAGCGATCCGGAGGGGAAAATGACCAGTTACAGATTTTTGGCGGCGTGTGTCGGCGTCCTTGTCGGCGCAGCGCCGGCCCATGCACACCATGCCTGGGCGGCCGTATTCACTGACGAGTACACCGAGATCGAAGGCTATGTGATCGAGTACAACTTCAAGAATCCGCACGTCAACATCATGTTGTCTGTGACCGGCGAAGACGGAGTTCAGACCGAGTGGATGGCCACCGGTCCGGCAGCACCGCCGTTTCGCCGTTGGGGCTGGTCGGAGAGCACCGTCGAAGTCGGTCAGTACGTTCGGCTCCGAGGCAGAACGAGCCGCACGGGCGCGCCCATGATCGTGATGGTCGGCGACGACATTCAGGCCGGCAGCTTCCTCGAGCTCGACCCGTCGGACGGCTCGGTCGTCCGCGCGATCGTCGGTGACGTCGCCGAAGCCGCCGAACCAGCCGCGCTGGCTTCTCTGCCGTTGACGCTCGATGACGGCCGGCTCAACCTCACGGGCACCTGGCTCGGCGGACCGCGCGACCGCAGACCACCGCCGCCGTTCAACGAAGTGGGCGCGGCCCTGCAGGCCGAGTTCGATGCGCTCAACGATCCCGCATTCGCAACCTGCTCGGACCCGGGCCTTGTGCGCCAGGTCGCGTTCACGCCGCACCCGATGAGGATCATGCAGTACGACGACCGAATCGTCTTCGAGTATGAGGAGCACGGCGGTCGCCGGGAGATCTATCTCGACGGGCGTGGACCGGAGACGAGCGAGCACTCTCGATTCGGCCATCACGTCGCTCGCTACGAAGGAGACACGCTGGTCATCGAGTCAAGCCAGTTGCTCGGGAATCTCGCGAGCGGCGGGGGTAACGCGCTCAGCGAACAGACCACGACGGTCGAGACCTACCGACGCGTCGATGATCCGGAGCTCGGGCCCATGTTCGAGATGAGTATGGAAGTCACCGACCCCGGCCACCTGACCGAGCCGTGGACAATTCGGTGGCGCAAGATCTACACAGCGGATCCGTACGAATTCATTGAGGTCGACTGCAAGCTGCCGCTCCCGCCGATCGCATGAGGCCGCAATCCGCCAACGCGGCGGTGCGCGTCTGGAGCGTCGGACGACGGGCCGCAGCCACGGCGCCAGCACGGGCAACTACGAGCTGCTACAGATGGGCATTATCCGAGCAGTCCATCACGTTCGGCCAGTCGACCCGAGTCGTCGTAACAACCAGCGTATCGCCCCAGTTTGGTGCGACCGGTCGCCGCAGTTGCCGGTTCATTCCTGACAGATTCTGATTGATCAACGCCCCGCGGGGATCGTGTAGCTGTCCACGATCTCGCCGCAATCGCTATCGCAGTCATAGATGTTCTTGACGTACTCGACCGTGACTTCATCGGGCGACACCGAGACGTTGAGAAACCCGGAGCTCGAAAAGATGACGCCGTTCTCGGTGTCGTAGCCCATCCGCGCTGCGCCGAGCATCACGTCACCGGGCTCCCCGGTGCCTGCGGGCGTCGGTGTTTCCTGGTAAACGATGCCGTCCCGATGCACTTCCTTCACATACATATGGTCGTGCCCGTGAAACACGATGTTCACTCCATTGTCGACAAGCATCTGGTGGATCGGCACACCCCAGTCTTCGCGGTATCGATCGAACTCGTAGTCTTCGGTCAGGGGGTCGACACTCCGCATCGGCGGCGCCCCTGCTTCGGGCCGCGAACGCGGGCTCGCCTCGAAGGGCACGATGTTCTCGCGCGACCAGTGCTCGTAATCGAAGGGCGTGCGCCCTCCCCACTCGAAATAATCAGCGTACAGGTGGCCGCCGCGTGAGCTGCCGAAAGAATTGTCCAGACCGCCGATCAGATGATGCAGAAATACGAACTTGAACGTCGCATCGCTTCGTTGGAGCGTGTCGCGCAGCCAACTGTACTGCTCGAAACCCAGCGTTCGGTCCCACGTTGTGCTGTTGCCGCCGGGCGCGTACCAGAATGCGTCGAGACTGACAAACAGGGCGTCGCCCCACTCCCAGGCGTAGTGGCCGTCGTGCCTGCCAATGAAATCGAACTCCGACGTGCTGCCTGTGTAGAAGCCGTTGTCGGTGGGCGTCGGATAGTAGGTCTTGCGAGCATTATTCGCCCAGACGGAGAGATTGTTCGGCGTCCCGTCCAGGCGCGTCTGTCTTTCCGTGTCGTGATTGCCGGGAACGAGAAACAACGCCATGTGAGACGCGGCCCGCGACAGTACGTTGCGGAGATAAACGTAGTCGCTGATCACCTCGGCTTCGCGGATCGGAGCCCCACGCTGCCGGTTCTGAATCTCGAACAGGCCGTTGCCGTGATTCTGGCTCGTCATGAACGTGTCGCCGAGATCGACCAGGAAATCCGGATTCCTCGCGACCATGTTCGCGACGGTCGTGTTGAAGCTGACATCGTTTGCGCTCTCGCGATTGCAGCGATCACCGCACCATTTCTGGAATCTCGTCCGCGCTCCCATGTGCGGATCGGCCTGCACCGCGAAGTTGAACGACGACCCGCGGCGTCGCTGCGTGTAGAAGTCATGTTCGGCGGAAGCCCGGAACACGTCCGCTTCAGGCTGCCTGAACCGCAGCCGGTAGAAGTACTCGGTATCGGGATCGAGGCCGGAGAGTTCGAATACATGGGGATCCTCGGGCGAGAGGTGCATCGTTACGGTTCTCGCCTCGAATTCACCGCGCTGATCGCCGTATTCGACATACAGGTATTGATCGGAGTAACTCATGACGCTGACGGACATGCTCGTATCCGTGGGGCGGCCAAGAATGACGTCGCCGTCGAATTCCGCGGCGACCTGAGCGATAACGTTGGATCCGACGACCTGCGCCAGAAAACCCAGGACGAGCGCCGCAGAGAGCCCTCTCAAAGTGTGACTGGCCATGCCACTCCCTTAATTTTCCAGAAACCGGCTCGTGTTGCGGATGTCACAATCGGTGGCGTACATCTGCATATGCGGCACGTAGTACAGGGTCTTCCTGTTCGTGAAAGGCTGCGCGATGTATTCCGGGTCTTGCAACGTGAACTCCGCCTGCATCGAGCGGCCGTCATCGTTCAACCGATACCGTTCCACTACGTGTTTGTGCGATCCGGACGGAACGCCGATCTGATAAGGCGAGCGGTGGAAGTCGAAGTTTCGCGTGTCGATCACGAGCGTATCGCCTTCCCAGTGCCCGATCGAGTGGCCCGTCGCCAGTGTTTCGGAGGGATCCGGATGAGGCCTTCCATCCATCCAGATCGTGCGCTCCTCGTTAAACCATTCGCTGCGGATGAGTATCATCTCGTCCTCATCGCTCAAATCGAACTCCAGCAGATACCCCCCGGCCGAAACCAGCGCGGACGGTGTCGGGCGCCCGACGCAGGTCGCTTCGGGATTCTCGGTCGAGAGCGGATCGAATGCCTCCGCCGCGGCCTTGCCGGCTTCGGTCAAGACCAGGTTGGTACGAAAGAAGCAGTCGAAGCCCGTGTTGCACAGTGCAGGAGCATCGGGGTCGTTCTCAGGCTGAGGTCGCGGCAGGGGCGCACCGCCGGGACGTCTGCTGGTCCATCTTCCGGCCAGGGAATCGGTACGGGCAGTACTCATTTCCGTTGCATCCGGCTCAACGGCAACCGGTGTGCCGTCCGCTCTTTCGATGGAAGAAATCTTGCCGTACGGCCTGCCGTTCGTCGCTGGATTCGTCCTGACAAGCACCTCGTCGCCCGGCGCAAGAGAGTCGGCGCTCCAGCCGCGCCTCGCCAGACTGTTGACCCCGGCCATCTGGATATCCCAGACCACGGGTGCGCCGTTCTCGATGACCTCGACCGAAAAATAGACGTGCGGCTGGCGCCAACTGAACTCGGTTATCGTTCCGTCCAGAACGACGACCGTCGTGTCGTCGAGTCCGGCGTCGCTGTGATGGGCGAGCGCGGCATTCGACAAGACAAGTCCGGCCACGGAGGCAAACAACTGAACTGATTTCATGAGACCCTCTCAAACTCCGTAAACCGCGAGGTGAAGTTACTCGCCAACCAGAAAATCCAGCGCTTCCTGATTGCCGATGGTCAACAGAAACGCAAGCTCGTCGGCCATGTACCAGGCGTTGGTCCACTTGTCGCCATCGAACTCCGCAAAGCCGACCTCCCAGTCGTGCAGGTCGTGACCGGAAGGCGGAATGCCGTACAGCGGCCCCGAGTTGACGGCCGTCAGGCGAAATTGAAACATCGCCTGGTCGCCTTCGGCCATCACCGTACCGATCATGTCCTCACGCTCGCTCATCGACCGGCCGTGGGAGCCCTCTACGCCAAGCTCGGCGCCCCGCTCGACGATATTGTCGATACCGCCGCGCACCAGATTGCCGTAGGGCCTGCCCGTGGTACGGCCGTGCTGCCCCATTGCCCACGACATGTAGTCGGCGGGCTTGTTCTGCGCCTTGTACGACAACAACAACCGGTTGTGCCGGTACTCCGGGGTATCGACCGGGTTCGCCATCAACTCCTGGAGCGCCTCATCGAACCTGCGGACATCGTCGTATACCGGCGCCAGATTGATCTTGCCGTCCTGGCGTTCCGGAAGACGGGCGCCCAACTGGCGCAGCAAACGAGCCTCTTCGGCCATGTACCAGCTCTCTGCGATTTTTCCGTCTTCCAGCCTGAAAATAGCGGCCAATGCGATATCGATGGCCTTTCCTGTCGCGGGGATGCCATAGAGGTTACCGCTGTGAGTGCCCGTTACCTGTAACCTGGCCGCCACCTTGTCGCCTTCACCGATAAACTGAACGATCGTGTTGGTACGATCGGTGATCGCAACGTAATCAGGGTCAGCCATGTCTTGCAATACGGGATCGTCGGCGTTGTATTTCAAATTCTCAAATTCCGCCCGAAGCACCTGGTGGTCCGGCGAAAAGACATCCCTGGCCACCGCTCTGTAGTCAGGGGTTCCCTTCACCTCCAGAACTTGCGCTACCACGGCCTTGTTGGCCGCAATTTCCGCAGCTGTTTCCGCGCCGGCGAAAATTGGGTAGCTGAGAAAAAAGCCGATGACCGCGCCCAGGCTCAACATCCGGGCCAATGATTCACCTAACTTGGACATATCTTGTATTCCTCGAGTTGTTTCCGAAGCTTTTTTGGCTTGGTCCTTAGCGACCTACCTGGCCGTCGAATTGTGGATGGTCGATGCAATCATAAGGCTGCACGAATGAATTGGGTTGGAACTCCCACCACTTTGCATTCACGGTCGGCAGATCGTTCGACTCTGGATTGATCAAGACCTGACTGTAATTCAGGTGATTGCGATCATTGCTCAACGTGAACGTTTCATGCATTTGAATGGGAGAATTGCTGCCCTCGAATGTGGTCGTCACTACGAGCGTATCGCCGACAAAACGTCCGGTTGAATAGCCGAGGTTATTCTTGACCGTACCCGGATCGTCGTGATCGATATTCATGTGCACTGTACGTATGGTGTCATACTCTTCCACGTGAACCGTGACGGTGCCGTCGTTGTTGTCGACAACCTGCATGGGATAAGGCGACCCCATCTCCTGCCACACGTTCTTGCTGACGCAGTTTCCTGTGCCGCGCTGTTCTGCGTAGTCGATGTTGAAGTCCCGGCCGGGTCCGCGAAGGGCGCGATGGCTGCCTTCGGCGCCGAAAATGGTGGACCAGGCAGAAAAAATCGAGGTGGGACGTTCGGACAAGTCCTCTTGAGGATTCAGGCCGTGCGCATAATTGACATCACCCAGGCGATCTGCTTCTTCGGGCCATCGAGGCTCGGCTGTTCGCAAAAAGACAATTTCACGATGCTCATCTTCCAGCAGCAGATGATTCATGAAAAGATCATCATCCTCGGTTCGTGACGGGTAACCAGCCACTCGCACCCTCGTGCCGACGGAAACTGCTTCTTCAGTGATTCCCATCCGGGTCAAGGCTGCTACCGAGTTGCTTTCCGTGGAGTAAACCTTTTCGTTTGGGGTGCCCTGATCAACGACGAAGTACATCACGACATGCGGATTTCTCCAGATGATTTCGCTGATCACGCCTTCGATCTCGATATCCCCATCAACGTCGTAAAAGGCTGCCCAGTTGTGATGTGCGACTGTAGTATTCGCCATAAGCATCGTCAGGCTTGTAGCGACCAGTATTCCTGCTCTGTTCATTGTCATTCCTCGTTCCTTCCGATTCTGCCGGCCTTGATGTGGCGCGCCGTGCATGTCTTCAGCGCGCGTCAAGCGTGTACGTATGCACGATCTCCCGATTCGGCCCCAGCGCGTTGCCGGGCAGCGCCGAGCGGATATAGTCGACCCTTACCTCGTCCTCGGCCACGGCGACACGCACGTGCCCGGACCCCGCGACGGCCGTACCGCTCAGATACCCGTAGGACTCCGCGCTGTTGATGCTGCCTCTGGGATGCCCGGGCTGCGGCACGAGCTGATAGACGATGCCCTCGCGCTCCTGTTGGATGTACATGTGATCGTGGCCGTGGAAGACGATCGAGACATCATGGCGGACCAGCAGGTCGTGTATCGGCATCTCCCAGCCCGGGCGCTCCTGCGCGAACCGGTCGTTACCGTCGAAATCCTTGCCGCCCCATTCGAAATACTGCGAAGCCTCGGCGCCGCCGCGATTGGACTCCATGCCACCGACGAGGTGGTGGATGAACACGAACTTGAATGTCGCGTCGGAACCGGCGAGCGTCTGCCGCAACCACTCGTACTGGTCCGAACCCAGGCTCACCCACCAATTGCCCTCGGAACGCGGCAACTCGTAGCGAAACGGATCGAGAACCACGAACAGGCTGTTGCCCCACTCCCAGGTGTAGTAGTCCTCGACGAGACCGATGCCGGGCTCTTCGTTCTCGTTGCCGGAGTAGAAGCCATCGGGAAACGGATTGGGAAAATACTTCTTTCGAACGTTCGCGGACCACAGCATCATGTCGGGGTTCTGGTTGCGCCGCTCACCGTCGTGATTACCGAGAGCGAAGAACAGCGGCGCCGAGTGCGACAACAGCCCGAAGTAATATCGCTGGGCGAGATAGGCGGCTTCGGAGTTCCTGTAGTCTATGTACTTGCCCGTCATGAACGTGTCGCCCATCGCGACATGAAAATCCGGACCTTCCGCCAACGCGTTGGTCAATGTATTCGCGTAGACCGCACCGACGGTGTTCTCGTCCATGTGGGAATCGGACTGGACTGTGAACACGAACGGGTCTCCCGCCTGCCGTTGCGTGTGGAAGCTGTACTCCCCGGTGCTCTCGTACGATTCTTCGCCCGCGCCACGATGGCGAAGCCGATAATAGTAGCGCGTATTGCCCGCAAGACCGGCAAGCGCCAGCTCCAAGGGTTCACCGGCAGCCAGTTGCACGGGATCCGTCCGCCGATCGTAGTCGCCGCTCTGCGAGCCGTAAGCGATGTAAGCCTCGCGATCGTCGTAGACGAGCACGCTGACGGTCACGGAATCATCGGTAGGCCGGCCGAGCACGATGTCCAGCGGATGGTCGGGGACCCTTCCAGCCGGTGGCGGCTCGGTATACCCGCCGAGGCGGCTACCGCCCATGCCTCCCATACCGGCCATTGCGCCCTGGTTCTGCTGGGCTTCGGCCGCGAGGCTCAGTGTAGCGAGCGCGGCGAAGACGAGGACAGGAATAATTCTTGGCACGCGACTAAACTCCTTTTCGAGCGTGACACTCATGGACTTGATGGGCATTCGCACTCTCGCAGAGTGAAATTCGGCCTTCTTGCAATCGATGCGCCTTGCAAATCATCAAAGGTCGTATCTCAGGATCAACGAAATTTCACGCGGTACTTGCGGGATGAGACTGGGCTCCCTCGCATTGCCGACAAACCTGAGTTCGACACTTCCTCATACATGATCCGTGCCCGGGCGGGTCCGGGGAACGGGGAATCAAGGACTTGCGGGCATTTTGGGGCGATTTCGACTGGATACAGGCGCCGAACGGATAGATACATGGCATGATCATTTAGATATTCCACGTTCGCGCATGCGCAGGTATAATTGGATACATGTACCTGCGCCAGTCCAGCCAGAAACGCGCCGACGGCTCCAAGCTGCGCCACCTGCAAATCGCCGAAAACGTCTGGGACCCGCTCAAGAAGCGCTCCCGGGTGCGCATCCTGTACAACTGCGGGCGCGCGGACGATCCCAAGGCCACCGAGCGGCTGCGGCGGCTGGCGCGCAGCATCCTGAAACGCTGTTCGCCGGAAGAGCTGGCGGCGGCGGACACGGGGATGAAGGTGGTGGATGCCTGGGCGTACGGGGACGTGCACGCGCTGGAGGCGCTGTGGCGGCGGGTGGGCTTGCCGGAGCTGATCGGGAAGTCGGTGGACGCGCGCAAGTTCGAGTTCTCCGTGGAACGGGCGTTGTTCGCGCTGGTGGCCAACCGTGTGTTGGCGCCGTCGTCGAAGCGGTATTGTCAGGACCGGTGGCTGGCCGAGGACGTTCGCATCGAAGGCTGCCAGGGGCTGGAGTTGCAGCACCTGTACCGGGCCATGGACGTGCTTCAGACGCACAAGGAGGCGTTGGAGGAAGGGCTGTACTATCGGCTGGCGGACTTGTTGAACCTGGACGTGGAGGTCCTGTTTTACGACACGACCTCGCTTCACTTCGAAGTGGCCGAGGAGGACGGGGACGATCCCGACGGCGGGGCTTCGGGGCTGCGCAAGCGGGGGCATTCGAAGAACGGTCGCGGCGACGCGCCGCAGGTGCTGGTGGGGCTGGCGGTGACGCGCGAGGGTTTCCCGGTGCGCCATTGGGTGTTTCCCGGCAACACCGTGGACGTGACCACGGTGGAGCGGGTGAAGGCGGACCTGAGGGGTTGGCGGCTGAACCGGTGCGTGTTCGTCGGCGACGCCGGGATGGTGTCGGCCCAGAATCTTCGCGCGCTGGCCCGGGGCGGCGGTCGTTACATCGTGTGCATGCCGGCGCACCGGGGCTCGGAGGTGGACAAGGAGGTCATCGGGCGCCGCGGGCGCTACCGGGAGGTGGCGCCGAACCTCAAGGTCAAGGAAGTCACCGTCGGCGACGGCGAGCGCCGTCGCCGTTACGCGGTGTGCTTCAACCCCCGGGAGGCCGAACGCCAGCGCTCGCATCGCCAGGAGGTGCTGGCGCAGTTGGAGGCCGAACTGGCCACGCTGTCCGGCCTCGCCGACGGCGAACAGCACCGCAAGCGGGTCTGCGAATTGCGCGCCAGCCGTCGCTACGGGCGGTACCTGCGCCTGACCCGGGGCGGGCGCCCGCGCATCGACCGGGCCAAGGTCAAGGCGGCCGGGCGGCGCGACGGCAAGTTCGTCGTGCACGGCAACGACGACACGCTCACGGCCGAGGATCTGGCGCTGGGCTACAAGCAACTGTACCGCGTGGAGCAATCCTGGCGGCAACTGAAGAGCGAGCTGCGGTTGCGCCCGGTGTACCATCGGGTGGCGCGGCGCATCCACGCGCACATCGCGCTGGCGGTCATGGGCCTGTTGCTGGAACGCCTGGCCGAGCACGCCTGCGGGGACACCTGGCGCAACATCCGCGACGATCTGAAGCAAATCAAACTTGTTCAATTGTCGGGGCCGAACGGAGACCTCTGGCAGGTCACCGAACCCCGTCCGGCCGCGTCCAAGCGACTGAAATCCTTACAAATAAAGCCTCCGCCTCCGATCCTCGACCTGGGCTGAACGCCTAGTGACATGGGTGTTTCCGGCGACGCCCGCAAGCCCTTGTTTTGTCTACGAAAAACGGAATCCTGTATCTATGAACTGTCGAACCCGAGACAAACCGGTTGCCATCAATCCTCCAGCCCCTGGGGGTGCGATCGTTCAGCATGTTTCTTCCGCTCAGCGTGATACGCAGGTTGCCTGCGGGATTCCGCAAGCCGATGCTGGCGTTGACGACATTGAGTTCCGGCATCGTCAGGAAGTTCATTTCATCCATGAAATAGGGGCCCTTGTGCGCCCAGGCCAGGTTGCTCTGAAGGCGCCACTCGCTCGATCCAAGCGTGTTGTCATAGCGCAAGCTCACGGCTGCCTGGCGATCGGGCTGCTGGAGCAATGAGTTGCCGGTTGCATCGATACAGTCGAATGGAACACCATCCTCGGCAACGGTCATGGCTCTGTCTGCAAACTCGGGGTCCGCGTCCAGCCCAAAATTCCTGATCGCATCGGCGGAACAGAAGTTCTGGAACTCGGTGTTCTGCAACGTCAACGAACCGCGCAGGCGCCAACTGTCGCTAATGGCCCAGACCGCATCGACCTCGAGTCCATAGACTTCAACGGTGCCCAGATCAAGGCGCGACCCCATGATCATGGCGTCGTTGTTCTCAAGCAAGGCGCCAGTGCTATTGGCGCCGTAAGCGCCCCCGGTCCCATCCCACCAGAAAGCGACGTTCTCATAGGCGTTGTTCGGCCCCGTGTCCGGATCCGAATCCCCGTCGGGACCCGCCGGATCCCACTCGGAGCCAGGCACCGACCCGCCTACCGCAAACAGGTCTTCGGCCAGATTCAGCGGTACGAAATTGACATTTTGGCTCTGATTGTAGTGCTCCCAGTCCATCACATAGAGTGCGCTGGCGATCGAGACGCGGCCGCCGGCCAGGTTTGCCTTGAAGCCGACTTCATAGTTGGTAATGGTCTCCTCGGGAAAGTGCAGGTAGTCATCGATGGAATACCCGATCAGCCCGACCTCTCGGGCGAACTCCGCAATTTCTCTCTTGATGGGCGTCTGGGTATCCGCGACTCCGCCCGCCGGGTTGACCCCCTGTGCGATCTGCGCGTACATGGATACCGACTCATTGGCGGTGTAATTCAAGGCCAGGCGCGGCTGAAATGTCTCGGTGACAAAGTTGAATATCAAACCCGGCACGAGAAGATTCCGGTTCTCCACTTCGTCGCGTTGCCAACGCGCCTCCAGCGACCCCGTGAGCCTGTCGGTGAGGTCATAGGACACATTGCCGAAGATCCCCGTGTTGTCCGCCAGATCGCTGGTTTGCGATCGCAGGTCTGCCGGGCCGGTTCCCTCGATTTCCCGGATGTACTCCCGCCTCTGGGAACTCTCGTAGTCATAAGCGTAGTACGACGCGCCCGCGACGTATCGAAGACTGTTCTCGCCCGGAGAGACCCAGCGTGCTTCGATCATCTGCTCTTTCGATTCGCTGATGTTCGCCTGGGTCACCGTATTGGCGATCTGGATTCCGCACGTCGTCACCATCATCATCGTGCTGCAGGCATTGATGATCGGCATGTCGGTGATGTCGTTGTCCCGCCAGTTCAGGGATTCGCTCAGTGCATAGAGCGTCAGTACCTCCAACGAACCCGAGGCGAACTCGACGTTGATCTGCGACTGGAAGCGATCGTTTTGCTGTGTGACGCCCGGGTCGATGATGTCGTAAGGATGGACATCGTCGAAAGTCAGGCCTTCTGCTATGGGTTGATTGCTCGGAACCGTATTGGCCGGAACACCCCCATCGGGCACGTCCCCATATCGCTCGTCGCAATTCCACTCGCCGCGGATGTACCAGGTACCCAGGGGCGTCAGCCAGTTCGCGCATTGTGCCCACGGTGTGGTGGCATACCACTCGGTGCTGCCCGTGGAAGCCGTGATCTCGTTTCCCGTACCCTCGGTGTGATCGAGGATGCCATTGCCATTGACATCATCGACGACATTTCCGTCTGCATCAATGTAGGGGAAGCTGTTGAATCTCCACCTCGCCGCACTGTCGTCAAACGTCTCCAGATGTGTGAGCCTGAATTCGGCATCGAATCGATTGTTGGGTGTCCATTTAAGCTTGCCGCTCACATAGGCGTCCCGCGCACCGCCGATCGTGTTTTCCTCGGTGGTAACCCAATCATCCGGCCCCAGGAAATCTGTTCGATTGAGATTGAACGTATAGCCGAGCGTCTCGGAGATGGGCCCGGAGAGCGATGTCTTGAAACCCCTTCGATTCAGGTCCGATGCAGTCAGCTCGAAGGTGCTCTCGAACTCCTCGGTGGGATCTGCCGTGACATAGTTTATGGCGCCGGCAAAGGTCGAACGACCGAATGCCGCGCTCTGGGGCCCGCGGTACGTTTCGACTCGCTGAATGCCCAGGAATTGCTGCGTGCCCTGACTGGCGAGCGTCGGCAGTCCATCCACAAACGTATTCACTTTCTGGACGTTGGTCCCGCCATTGTCCGCCTGAACTCCGCGAATCGAGGGTCTCGCGGCGGTGCGTTCGCCGCTGGTGCTGATGTTGTAGTCCATCCCGGGCAGCAGATTGAAAAGGTCTCCAACCTCGATGATGCCCGCCGCGTCGAGCACGTCCGCCGTCAACACGGAAATGGACACGGGTACGTCCTTGAGATTTTCTTCCCGTTTTCGAGCCGTGACGATCACTTCCTCGAGCAGGTCAAGGCCCGATGCGCCTGTTTGCTGCCCCTGACCGAGCGCAGGCATTATCAGAGATACGGCGAATACGGCAACGCTGGACTTGATGTACATAAGACGACCCCCTGAGCAAAACGGAACTCTTCGCAATATCACTCCACGCATCGCAGCAATTTGCCGGTTCATGGCGGGCAAATGAAAGGGACTGCCGGAGTGTTGAATAAAATGCCGACAAATGATGGGCGCAATGTAAACGGAAGGAAGTATCCCGATGCAAAACACGACATGTAAATTGGCGGGGGCGGCGATCGCCTTCGCGGCGCAGTTCGCATTGGCACAGGGAATGGGCGGTATGGACGCTCAGAATTTCGCCGCGATGGACACCGACGGCAATGGCGAACTCACACTCGCGGAATTGTTGGCCTCACCCAACTTCAATGAGAACCAGGCCCCGCAGCGGCTGGAGGCGTGGGATACGGATGGCAGCGGCACGGTATCCGAGGAAGAATTCATCAATCGTCCCCGAGGCGGTGGCATGGGAATGGGTTAGAGCCGCCTGCCGCCTGCCGACTGGTTTGAAGCGGCGTCCGCGGCCTGCGAGCTTCGATCGTGCACCAACGCCGGCCAGGACACCCTGTTGCAGAATTCACCTGGCTTCGGTCCCATCAAGCGGGGCACCTCTTGAAGGATGAACCCCGTTGTGAAAGCCGCCCTGGTCCCTGACGACCCTGCCATTGCCCGAAGTGTCGTAATGCACCCAGACCAAGCCGTGAGGCGAGCCGCGATACGGCATGTCGATGACGTTGGTTTGTTCGTGAGTGGAAGCGTCAAAAACGTAAATTCGGCCCTCGCCGTTGCTCGTGGACCACATCTCCTTCCCATCGGGCGACAGAAGGACGTGGTCGCCCTGATAGCCCGAGAACAGCGTATGCAGCGAGCGGCCGCTATCGGCATCAATGACCGTGATGGTGCGGCCGAACTGACCATTGGATTCGCCCTTGTCCGAAACCCACAGCTCCGACTCGTCCGCGTTCAGCGCCGCACCGTACGGCCCCACGCCCGTGGGCGCGAACCATTCGATCGCACCTGTGGCGATATTGATCTTGCTTACGTTGGTTGATCTTGCGGCAGGCACATACATGTACTCGCTCCTGGAGTCGATGACGATCCAGTCGCCGCGATAGCCGGGGTAGGGATATTCGGCGACAACCTCCCAGGTCTCGGGATCGACTTTCGCAACCCAGTAGGGCCGATTGACGGTATTGAATGTCTGTCCTCCGGGTCTCGGAGGGGGACCGGGCGGTCCAGCCTCGAAGGCGCCGGGCTGCATCAGGACATAAATGAATTCGTTGTCCGTGAACGACGTGTAGTTTCGGCCGCCGAGGTCGGCACCGCGAACTCCGCCGAGTATCTGGTCCGTCTCCGGATCCAGCAAGAATATGTCGAGGCCGTCCGGATCGCTGACGAATGTATCCATCAGGAGATACTTGTCCTGAAAAATCTGTCCATGGTGGAGTCGCCCCCCGATGTCCAATTGCTTGACCGGCTTGAGCGTGAGCGCGTCGACCTTCAGTAGCGTCGCGGACGAACGGAGATCGTTACCGCCACCTTGTGCCATACCCCCTTGCGCCATACCCCCTTGCGCCATACCCCCTTGTGCCATACCCCCTTGTGCCGTGCCCCCTTGTGCCATACCCCCTTGTGCCGTGCCCCCTTGTGCCATACCCCCTTGTGCCGTGCCCCCTTGTGCCGTGCCACCGGCGGCCGAGGGCGGGCCGATAATGTAGACGAAGCGCGCATCGGGCGAGAGAACAGTGGTATGGACCGACCCGCGAAATTCGACGGGCAGTTGTCCGGCAACGAGAATCTCCTTGGTGACGGCATCTCCAACGACTACCTGGGACGCCCCATTGCGCGGACCGTCGTACGGTAGTCTTCCACCGGCCGTGCCGCCGGTATTCTCGTAAAAGTACAGTCCGCCGGGTTCGGGATGAAATACCGGCTCGCCGGCGTCGAACGTGGCCATGGTCCGGACTGCGTAGTTTCCCTTCAGGCTGCCGGACCGGGCGCGCCGCTGCCAGTCATTGAGCACCGTAGCAAACGATTGAATCTGCATCACGAGGCGGTCGCGCTCCGTAATGACGAAATCGGTTTCCGGTTCGCGAGCGGCCGCCATGGTAGCTAACTGTGTATACCAGCCCTCAACCTCGCCGGCGCTGACGCCGATATCGGACAGGCTACGAATGTAGGAGGCCAGTGCGACCAGGTCGTCCGCGTCGGGATTCAGCTCTGCGACAATGACTGCCATCTGCGGATTCGAATCCAGTTGCTCCTGGATATCCATCGGCGTTGGCCCATGCAGCAGGGACGGTCCGATCAGCCCTTCGGCGTTTTCGCCGTGGCAGATCCAGCACGAGACTCGCTCGAAAAACAGCGCTTCGCCCCGTGCAGCCAGGTCGGTTATAGGTTCCTGAGCAATCACGGCCGATGAAGCCGTCAGTGCCAGCAGCGCCAGATACTGGCGCGCACGCAAGAAAGCGATCGGCATTCCGCGAAACATCATTGTGCTCTCCAGAGTTTCCACGGTTACACTCCACCGAGGAGCAAGACTTGCCGAGACTGCGGCTGGTTCGTGCACCGTTTCGATTTAGTTTCGCCGGCATGGCGGCAGGTAGAATCGCCCAGGAGAAATCTGATCAACCGAGGCAAATCCGGCGGGCATCGGGAGTACTCGTGTATGGCCACCCTTGAAGAACGCCAGGAACTGTTCATTCGGCTGTATACGGCGAACGGACCCGCAATTCGGGGATTTGTACGATCGCTCGTACCGACCCGGGAAGATGCTTCCGACGTCATGCAGGACGTCGCCGTCGTGTTATGGCGCAAGTTCACCACTGTCGACGTGGACGATTTCCGCCGCTGGGCGTTTGGCGTCGCCAGACTCCAGGTGCTTGCGTGGAGGCGCGACAAGGCGCGGGATCGTCACGTCTTCCGCAGCGACATCATCGAGTTGCTCGCGGACCTGAGCGGCGATGCCGCCGACGACATGGAGGAACAGCGCTACGCGCTTGAAACCTGTCTGAAGCAGTTGCCGGCGCGGCGCCGCAAGCTGGTGCTTCGAGCCTATGGGCCCGCGGTGCGAATCAACGCCCTTGCCGTGAGCATCGGGCGAACGCCGATGTCCGTCTACAAGGAATTGCACCGAATCCGCACATTCCTTGTCGACTGTACACGGCGAGTCCTGGCCGAAGGGAGTGTCTGATGAAGCATCGAGACCCACGGTCCGACCTGATTGGCTCCTATGTTGACGGGCGCGCGTCCGCGGACGATATCCGGCGGCTCGAGGGCTATCTTCGCACTGACGCTGATTTCAGGCGCCTGTTCCTCGAACATCTCAACGTCGACGGCGCGCTGGGCGAGTTTGCGAGCCTCGCCGACGATACTGCCGAAGTGCCTGCCCGGATTCGACCCACCCGCCTGCTGCCGGGAATCGCCCCAAGGCTTGCTGCCGCCGCCTGTGTGGCGGCGGCTGGGATGGCAGTTTGGGCGCTCCTTCTACGCCCGGCGTCACTGTCGCCGGATATTGGTACCCGAATCGAGGTGGTCGACTCAACCCGGAATAGCGACTATTCGCTCGGTCAGATTCTGGCCGAGCCGCACGTCTCCATCGATCAGGGCCGGGTAACCCTGCAACTGGATGACGGCCCGACACTCGATCTCTCCGCGCCCGCGGACGTCGAAGTCATCAACGGCATGCACGTGCACGTGCACGGGGGTGATGTAACAGTGGATGTCGGCGATCAGGCGACAGGATTCATAGTCGACACCACAGCGGCCCGCGTCGTGGACCTCGGTACCCGCTTCGCCGTCAGCGTCGGGGAAACGGGCGAGACGGACGTGGTGGTCCTGGAGGGGGAGATCGAGGTGCGTGAACCGCTCGGGTCGGACCGAACGTCTGCATACGGGAATCTGATGGCCGGCGATGCCTTGACTGTCGCCGCTTCCAACATCAGCCGCCGGTTGACCGCGGTGGCTATGGAACCCCGGGTCACTCGATTGGGTCGTGCCGAACAGCCCGGCGTCGTCACCGGCGTTTCGGACAATGTGACGGATCCGGACTATCGGCGTTTCTATGGACTGGTTCCCGGCGGTATGCGGAACGATGCACTGGCCTATACGACGATCGGCCGCGCTCGCTGGCGACCCCTCGCCGGCCAGGAGTTCCCGGCGGAGTTACTCGGTGCCGATACCGTGCGTACGTTTCACGACGATCGCGACCGCTGGGACCTGGAGATAGCCCTTGAGATCGCCCAGCCATGCACCGTCTACGTGATGTTCGATGCCCGAAATCCGGTGGCCGACTGGCTGCGTCGGGACTTTAGCGACACGGGTCTGCAGGTCCGCACCGGTCCCTGGCGGGAAGTGGGCATCGTCGAAGGCATGGCGCCGCATGCCGATGGTGGCCTGTACGTGACCTACCAGGTGTGGAAGCGCGACGTTCCATCGGCCGGTGTCGTTAATCTCGGTTCACCGCGCACGTTCGGACAACCTGGAAACCGCGCCATGTATGGCATTGCGGTGCAACCCTTATAACGAAGTATCACCGAACGGCGTCGACATAGCCGGCCAGAAATTCCGCAATGTCTTCGGGAACGTCGTACAGGCTTCTGAGGATCTCGGTGCCCTCTTCGGCGCCGATCAGCGGCAGGCTGAACCCGTACATCGTCTGTTCTTCCGCCTGGTACCCGGCGTCGCGCGTCACCTGTACGAAGCTCTCGCGCAGAACGTTCACCTGCGCTTCCGGCGTACCCGGCGGCAGCAACGCCGCGTAAACGATATTGTTCACCCGCGGCAGAATCCACTTGTACAACTCGTAGTATTCACCGGAGGGTTCGGCGCCGGTCACCTGGCGGTAGAAGTCCATGTAGCTGGGAATGTCCGCGGCCACTTCCAGGGGCGTCACGTTGCCCGCGGTGTCTGCGGACGGGTTATGCCACAGGGGGATGGCCAAGCCTTCGGCAACCAGCGTGGGCTCGATGGAAAACCGGTACAGTCCCAGGGAGGCCACCTGTATGTCCACTTCGCCGCGGCGCACGGCGTTGAAAACATCGGCGGCTCCCTGAAAGCCGGTGATGTAGCGGTATTCGGCACCCAGGGCGTCCAGTGCCAGCCGGCCCAGCAGATCGAAGCGCAGCGCCGGACTCTGACCGCCAAACCTCAATCCATCCGTGGTCAGCAATTCTTCCGGACTCTTCACCCTGTCGGTGCGCACATAAGCCATGTTGGGGCTCAGCAGGCCGCCGACGAAGGGCATGGTGGAGAAGTCGGCCCGCAATCCGGGCTCCTTCAACACGGCCGCGGCGCCGTTGGTCGGCGAGAAGATCACGTGCAATCCATCCGGCGCGGCCACTTCCGCACCGTAGTTCCACACCCGCGTGCCGCCGCCGCCCGGCAGATTCCGCACCACGATGGTGGGTTCGCCGGGAATGTATTCCGACCAGAAGCGTGCAAAGACACGCGCTGCGAGATCCGCACCACTGCCCGGCGTACGGCCCACGTAGACGGTGACCGTCTTGCCCTGATAGTAGGGCTCCGATTCCTGCGCGTGGCCGGACGACCCCATGGCGAGACCGGCCATCACCAGGAGGCTCAGACGCCAGAGGAACGCGCAACCGCCGGAAATTTCGCGTTTCCTCACGTCATCTCTCCCTAAAATACCCGATTGACTGGCGGCTCACCCCGTACTAAAACGCGTACCACGTTTTCCCATGCACTGCTGAAGAGATACGCCGAGGCCTGGCGAGTCACGCCGGCGATGTGGGGAGTGAGGAGCAGCTTTTCCGCTGCCTCCCCCCGAAGCGACAGCAGCGGGTGCGACTCCCGTGGCGGCTCCTCGGCGTAGACGTCCACCGCGGCGCCGCCGATCTCGCCGCGCATGAGGCCATCCGCCAGTGCGTTCTCGTCAACAACACCGCCCCGAGCCGCATTGATCAATACGGCACTGCGCTTCATGACCGCCAGTTCCGCGGCGCCGATCATGTTTCGGGTTGCCGTAACCAGCGGTACGTGCAGTGTGACGACATCGGCGTCGGAGAGCAGTTCGAACAGTGGCAGCGGTTTGGCTCCAAGTTCGGCCGCGCCCACCGGGTCGGCGACGCCGGGATCGCAATACACGATCCTGCTGCCCATTCGCTTGAAGGCGCCCGCAACGGCCATTCCGACGTTGCCAAGACCGACGACACCGACGGTCAGGCCTTCCAGCCCCGTCACGTTGGTTGCCAGCATGCGGGCCCGGGCTGCGGCATATTCGCCGCGACGAACTTGGCGGTCCGCCCAGCGGATGCGCCGAAGAAGCACCAGCGCGCAAGCCAGCGCATACTCCGCCAGGGCTGAATTGGAACCCCCCGGCACGTTGGCAACGGGGATGTCCTGCGCCTTCATCGCCGCCTCATCCAACCGGTCCACGCCCGCGCCGGTGACCTGCGCCAGCCGGACCGAACTGCCTTCGAACCACGACCCGGGAATCCGCGGGCCGACGGCGGGGATCACCACCGCGCCGGCGTGCCTGAGGCGTGACGGAATCGACTGGTCATCCGGCGTAACAAAGGCGATGTCCAGTTCGCGCGGGGGTGTGACGCCGACTCGCAGAAAGTCTGCTTCGGGCCGCAGACACAGTACGTCAAGTTCTGCCATGCTCTTCAACGCCGTTCACGGCGCTCCGCAGTAGTCAGTTCCCCGACCGGAAAGAAACACAGCAACTCGAGCGGCCTGCGACCCGTATTGCGCGTGTAGTGTCGCTCCCCCGGCGGCACCAACACGGTATCGCCCGGACCCAGCGGTCGTTCCTCCTCCTCCGTGCAGAACAGTCCTGTTCCCGAAAGAACATGGATACATTCTTCGCAGTCCGGATGCGCGTGGCGCCTGCGCCCCGGGCCGCTGTCGATTTCCACCGGAATCTCGACGTGCCGCAACGTGACCGCGCGCGATCCCGTGGCGCCGGACACGATCTCCCGGGACACCCTTCCGGGCAGTCCAAGCGCCTTCGCCTCTCCCGCTGCAATGATCAGAGCCATCGAACGATCCTGGTGCTCCATCCAACTGGACATTATGGATTGACCTGCCCTAGCCTCAAGCATCGTGGGTTATGTTCGGGGTCGGACCTTTGACACAGAGCCACATTGAGGAGGGCGGGCCATGAAGGAGTATAGCGCGTACGTGGGATTGGACGTCCACAAGGGCACGATTGCGGTGGCGCGCGAGCTGGTGGGGTTCATCTGGGCGATCGCTTGCGAGGTGAACGACCGGGCCCACGCCAGCCGGACGGCGACCCCGGCGTGAGGCATTCGTGCGCACGGTATCGGGCATGAAGTATTATCGAGTTTCAGAAGACCCGGATCGCCGAGGTCGATCATGCCGCGCGGCCTCGCCGGAGTGATCTCCAGGGACTTCGCAACCTCGGCGGCGATCACCCTGGCCAGCGGCGGGGGCACGGCGTTGCCGATCTGACGGGCGCCGTGCCACTTGGTCGCGTGCAGGCGGAACCAGTCCGGGAAGCCGTGGAGCCTCGCCATCTCCCGCACCGTGATGCAGCGGTCGTAGCGGTGATCGTTGCTGTCCGTGAACTACTTGCAATACCACGCGACCATGAAAATCCACCACTTTGGTAACGCAGCAGTTACCATTGCCCAGTGGTCCAAGTCACCGAGTATGTCGATGCCCAAGGTCGCCGTCCGTTCGGGCGATGGTTCAACCGCCTCGATAGCCAGGCCGCAACAAGGATCACAGCGGCGCTCGACCGCATGGGACGGGGTATCCAGTCCAACGTGAAGGGCGTCGGGGCGGGCGTCCTGGAGTACCGCATCGACTCCGGCCCCGGATATCGGATCTACTTCGGGCGGGACGGCGAAACATTAATCGTGCTGCTCGGCGGCGGCACGAAGAGACGCCAGCAGGGAGACATTGATACCGCCAAGCGGCTTTGGCGGGACTATCGACGCAGACGGAAGGAGGAATGAGACGATGGCATTGACCCGAGATTTCAAGGTGACCGTGAGGGAACGGCTCCAGCGCGACCCCTCCTTTCGCGAGGCGCTTCTCGAGGAGGCGGTCGATTGTCTTCTGGCCAGCGACGTGGAGACAGGCAAATCGCTGCTGCGCGACTACGTCAATGCGACGATCGGCTTCGGCGAGCTCGGCGGGCTGACGGACAAGTCACCCAAGAGCCTGATGCGCATGCTCAGCCCGAACGGCAATCCCCAGGCACGCAACCTGTTCGAGATCATCGGCTGCCTGCAGGAGCGGGAGGGCGTGCACCTCAAGGTCCAAGCGGTCCGGTGACGGGACACGTCGCGTGAACGGGCGGCCGTGTTCCGTCAAATGATGCGTCTCGCAGGGGCACTGGCAATTGCTTCGGCGTCCTGAAGTTCCCCGCTCATTTTGCAAGCCTCTCGCCAAAAAGCCTCAAAAGCTTGTCCATGGCCTGAAGGGCGTCGTTTGTCTGCTCGGTTACAAGCGCCCGGTCGACGTCCGCAAACCGTCCACGGAACTGATCTCCCAGATCGTATTGCGCAGAGTCGTTGATTATTTTCATCCGTGACGAGAATATCCATGTTCGGAGCCCCATCCGGGGCCAAAGCAGCAATCCATCCACGGCGCAAGAGTTGACTGAGAACGTGATGCTCCCCTGCAGCTCCGACAATCGTTGAGCTTATCTTGTTCTCTCTTGTGGGCTCACGAGTAATCTCGAATTGCCTCCCTATCGAGTTCCTTCGCGGGTACAAGCCGGTAGTGCCTTTCCTCGACCACCTTCACTTCGCCCCGTTGTTCCGTCAACTCGAATAATGCGACGACTTCGTCGTCCATGAACTGAGCGGCGATGGCCCTGTACCGCATTCCCTCGAATCTTTCCTGCACAAAACGGATGTCCTGGGCAGCCTGAACAGTCCCGACCCGGTCATTCCCGCCCTTCGCCTGAACCGGAATGACGTAGTGCCGCGCACGATTGCCAGCAGGGCCTGTTCGTCGTCCAGCTTGTAGGCGCGGATCAGTTCCGGCGTTGCGTCCGGAATGTCTATGGCGACCAGGTCGTCGCGGGGAACGATCCGGCTGATCTTGTCCAACTTGAAGCGGTATCGCCCCGTGCCGGCGAGTTCGATCACCCATTCCAGCCCGTCGGGTTGCGTCGCGATGACCGGCTCGGGCAAGTCATTGCGGAACCGATACGAATAGATCACGTCGCCCAGGTTTTTCGGAAGGTCGATGCCCAGGGTCTCCGCCGCGGATTCCAACTCGGTCCTCGCGAACCCGAATTCGCTTTCGCCCTCGCGATAGTGATCGAAGAAAATCGACTCGATCAGGGCATCGTAGCGGCTGCCCTCTTCAGCCATGGGCGCCAACTGCCGCGAGCCGCTCCGCTTCGATATCCACCTGCCTGCGTTTTTTCGCCCCACTCTTCCGATCACGCCTGCTCGGGGGAGGATCAACTCCGAAATACGCGGCCGCACCTGAAATATCGAGTTTCAGAAGACCCGGATCGCCGAGTTCGATCGTGCCGTGCGGCCTGGCCGGAGTGATCTCCAGGGACTTCGCGACCTCGGCGGCGATCGCCCTGGCCAGCGGCGGTGGCACGGCGTTGCCGATCTGCCGGGCGCCGTGCCACTTGGTCGCGTGCAGGCGGAACCAGTCCGGGAAGCCGTGGAGCCTCGCCATCTCCCGCACCGTGATGCAGCGGTCGTGACGGTAGTGGATCGGCCGGGGGCTCGTGAATGCCCCCCGCGCACCGTCGGTGCCGGCGCGCAGCGTGTTCGACACGCCGTTTTCGTGAAGCTTGAAGAATCGGCTGATCGGTTCCACCGTGCCGGGTTGCGTTTCGGCGAAGCGGCGCTGCGAGATCTCCGTATGCCGGGTCCGGGCGCTGGACGTGAGAACGGCTCGGTCCCAATTCCTGACGTAGCCGAAATGCCAGGCGCTGTTGGAAAGGCAACGCATCTCGCTCGCGTACGCCGACGGCTTGTCGAACGCGCTCGTTGCGGTTGCGTCGTCATCGAGAAGTTCGGGATGGCGATCGGCGTCCGGCAGGTCTCCGAGCGCATCGCCGCAGGTGGGACTGTCCGGCAATCCGACGATATCCCGCTGGCGCCCCGCGATTCCGGTCGTCGGTTCAGGATAGGCGGGGATTGGCACGCCGCCGCGCGCGCCAAGTAACGAACAAGCGTTCGCGCGACTGCGGCGTGCCGTAGTTCGCGGCGTTGAGCACCTTCCAGGGCAACCGCACCGCGTACCCCATGTCCTCGAATTCGGCCACCAGTTCTTCGAGAAACGATCTGTGCTTGCCGACCGTCAGGCCCTTGACGTTTTCGAACACGAAGGTCCTGGGCTGCAATTCCGCCACCAGGCGCACGAAGTGACGCACCAACCCGTTGCGCGGGTCGTCCAGCGCGCGATGGCCGATCAGGGAGAAACCCTGGCAGGGCGCGCCACCGAACACGCAGTCGACGGCCCGTTCGCCGATTCCGGCCGCGCCCCTGATCCTGGCCGCCGACAGGTTGTCGACCGAACGCGGAATCGCGGCGGCGCCGGGAAAATTGAAGTGGTGAACGGCGCAATGAACCGGATCGATGTCCACGGCCGCAACTACATCGAACCCGGCCTGTTCGAACCCGAGGGTCAGTCCGCCCGCGCCTGAAAAAAGATCGATCCCGATGGGCCGCATACCCGGGTTGTCCCTCCTCCCAGTCCTACTTGCCAGTCCCGGTTTTTCTGCGTCCCCACAGTGGGTCCATGTCCCGACCGGACACCCGCGTTCCGGTCGTCACCCCTGTGCTTGCAGTCGCCCGATGCTAGCACGGAAACCCCAGATATCGATCGCCCATTACCGCTCACCCACAAAATCTTGTAGCCTGGAAGCCAAGGCCTCCATATCGTCGAGTTCGCACTGCCAGACCACGAGCGTCTGCCACCCGAGTTCGTCGAGTTCCTCCAGCCTTGTTTTATCGCGAATGACGTGCTCTTCCAACCTCGGTTTCCAGTAATCGAACCTGCATTTTCGGCGACGTGTTCCTCGCAGCCGGACGGTTCGCGTGTAGCAGTGCGAGAACTTGGGTGGTAGGCTTCGGACACCGACACGGAAGCGGCGGGTTCCGGATGCCTGACACAAAAAAACAACGCTTGAAGAAAACACGCCTGTGCCGGAGAAGCCGAAGGTCCGCACCAGGTGGCTTGACGGGTCGAAGTTCGTCGATCCGGAGGATCTTGGCAAGAGCGAGGTGTTCCGCAGGACCGTCAAGGCGGTCCGGAAGATCGAAACGCCCCACGCGTCGCAGTAGATTTCCACCGCCCCGCCCGCATGGGCTTTGTCCATGACATGCTCGCGCTCGTGTTGCCTGGCGCACTGTTCAACCTGGTCGCGCATTCTGCCCGGTTGCGGTTACGGCGGGTGGAAGGCTACGCGCTCTTGTTCTACACGCTGCTCGCTGGGTAGGTCATTCAAGGGATAACAGAGCCGGTGAATGGCCTGCTGCTGACCGCGTGGGAGCGGACCTTCACTGAAGAAACGGGCCTCTGAAACGTCAATATCCGTACTCGGATATCTCCGCAATGGCTCGGATCGCTCACCCAACAATTGAGGAATATGATACGCGGGCCGGTGAGACTCAGTACGCAGTCAACACTTCTATGGGATAAGGCTCGGGCGGCGCCTCAGGCATGAGCGGTCGAACCTGCCGCTCAAGGTCCAACAGCGCTTGGCGGCGGTTGTCCGGACTCGGGTGAGTGCTCAGGAACTGCAGTGGATTGGATCCACCACCCTCCTCCATCTTCAGCCAGAGCGAGGCGCCGGCGGCGGGATCGTAGCCCGCACGCGCCGCCAGTTCGATTCCCATCCGATCGGCCTCGGTTTCTCCGGCGCGGCTGTTGGGCAAGGCTAAAGCGAGCGTCGCTGCTACTTCCACCGCCAACCGCGTCTCCGGGTCGTCGTTGTTGGCCGCGACCGCCAGCAGCCCCACCTCCGTAACGAGCGCGGTGGACATCCGTTCCGCCGTGTGGTTGGCGATTGCATGGGACACTTCGTGCCCGAACACGTTGGCCAACTCATCGTCGGTCAATCCGAGCTTGAAAACGATGCCGCTGTACAGGGCCATCCGGCCGCCCGCCATGCACCAGGCATTGACCGTGTCCGGGTCGTCGATCAGCGCGACACTCCAGTTCCAATCGGCCGTATGCGGATATTGGCTCACGGCCGCCGCGACCACGCGCCCGGCCGTCGCCCTCACGCGCGCGGCGAGCCTGGGATCGTTCAGCAACTGCCGTTCGTCCCGCAGTTGCGAAACCGTGTCCACATAGGCGGCTGCGGACGCCTCGATGGCCACTACCGGGGGAACCAGCAGGAGTTGCCTGCGCCCGGTCGGACTGGTGGCGCAGGCGCCGATCAGCAGCGCCAACAGCGCAACCGACAGTCCGCGGCGTACAGTGACGACTCTCATCGCTCCGACCGTCCCTTGGTAGACAGTCTTGATTGCTGCCTGTTCTTCATGACTCCGAGTTGAATCCCGATTCTCCTTACCCGATCCCGCTACAACCCTGGCGACACCCGATCGGCGCGACGGACTCTAGCATACGCGCCCACTGTGCCGAGCCGCATCGTGCTGGGTATCGCGATTCGTGCCAACCTCTCATCGCATCATTACTGTTGGTGGCAAATGATCTGTCCGGTTTTGTAGCATGTGATCCGTCCGGTTTTGTAGCACGTGATCCGTCCGGTTTGATGGGATGCCGGGAACCATTCGCTATCTCGCCTTTTTGAGTCGCCAGCCGTACATCAGCCGGCCGTAGAAGTTGAACCGGTTCCGCGCCGCTGTATCCTCAAAGGGATAGTCCGCGCCGAGTTGTTTCGCCGTGACCAGGCCGGTCACGAAACAGGTTTCCTGGCTGTTGATGAGCGTGTGGGCGCCGCAGTGCCAGGTCCGTCGCCTGCCCTGTATGAAGCGGAACATGGGGACCAGGAAGGTCACATGGCGCACGTCGTGCACGATGTGCTGGAACCACCACTTCCTGACGATCTTGCCTTCGTCGATACGGCTGACCGGGTTGTAGGTCACCAGGCAGGGCTTGTCCGAGCGCTTCGCCCAGGGCTGCTGGTTGTGCATGATGTAGGTGATCTCGTAGTTGTCCGGACGCGCGCCGTACTGCTCGATGTGGTTGCTCCGGGTGTCGAGCGGTCTGGCCTCGTTGTCCGGCAGAACCGAAGCGTCGTGGTGAACGACCGTATGGTTGTGCAACTCGCTCTCGTAGCGGATCGATGACAGCAGCGAACGCTCGAGAAACGTGGGCTTGTCGAGGGCCATGAGCGTCTGGTTCGCGTTGCAGGCGAAGACGACGTCGTCGAAGGTCTCCGTGGCGCCGTTCTCGTCTTCGACGACTACGCCGGAATGTCCGCGGTGGACCTTGCGGACCGGCCGGTCGAGGTAAATCCTGTCCCGGAACCCGGCCGACATCGCTTCGTAGACGCGCCGGGTGCCCTGGTCCCACGTCTGCATGGGCGTGGCTTTCTCGATGTCGAAGAACTCGAGATAACGGGAGAACAGCCACGCCGGCATGTCGAAGACGTTCGTCGCCATCAGGAAGTTGACGAACATGGGCTTGAGCACCTTGTAGCGGAAGTCGCCGGAAAACCCGCCGAAGTTGAGCAGCGTGCCCATGCTCAGGTAATTGAAGGGATTGAGCGCGTTGAGCAGTCGCGACCTCGACCGGTTGAGCCGGCCGAAGCGGCGCAGGCGTTTCAGGAGCTTCTGGAACCTTTCGATTTCCGCCTGCAGCTCCCGCCGGATGTCCGAGTCCATGTCGTGGGCGTAGATGCCGCCGCGATACTTCACGCTGTAGCTGAACCGGGTATCGACGAGTTCGAGACCGTGTTGCCGCATGAAGAGCAGTATGTGGTGGTAAACGGAGGGAATGCAGGCCGTGACGGAGATGTCGAACGGGATCGAGCTGCCGTCTTCCTGCGGCATGTCGACCGTGATCGCGTTGCCGCCGACCTCGCCCCGCGCCTCGTAGACGCGAAAATCGAAACGGTCCGGATGCCGGTGCAGCGCCCAGGCCACCCCGAGCCCGGAAACCCCGGCGCCGATGATGGCGACCCGTCTCGGCTTCTTCTCGTACCGGCTCACGCCTGTTTGCTGTTCCGCGGCGATAAACCCGTCGCGCCGGCGGACTGGCCGGCGGGCTTCGTCAGGTCCAGCCGGGCCCGGCGCCGTCGCTCGTAGAGACCGAGCGCATGCAGCGGGAAGTACTGCCGGTACAGGACATAGTCGAGCAGCGCCGTGCGGAAGAAGACGCCGGCCATGTCCTGCCTGGGCCACGTCCCGTCCTTTTCCTGGGCCGCCAGCAGGAAGCGGACGCCCCTCGAAATCGCCGTCCAGTTCGAGTCGCCCGCCTCGATGAGCGCGATCAGCGCCCAGGCGGTCTGAATGACCTGGCTCTGCGTGTGCGCGACGTAGCGCCCGGTCAGGCAGCCGCTGTGGTGTTCGCCCCATCCCCCGTCTTCGCGCTGGCGGTCCACAAGCCAGCGGCAGGCCAGGCGCAGGGCCGGGTCGCCGCGACGGGCGCCGGCGGCGACCAGCCCCCTGATTCCGAAGAAGGCGCCATAGATGAACTGCACGCCCCAGACGCCGCGCCAGGACCCGTCGCGCGCCTGGCTGCGGCGCAGCCAGGCGGCGGCCCGTGACACGGCGTTGCTCATGGCGCTGTCCGCAAGTTGCGGGAACTGCTCGCGGCATCCGGCGAGCGCGGCGATGCACGATGCCGTGCACTCCACATAGGAGTGTTCGGTCATCGACTCGCCGAACATCTCGGCCGGATTCAGCCATTCGAGACCGACCCTCGAACGCCGCGCCTCGTAGCTGCCGAAACCGCCGTCGCGGTTCTGGCCGCGCAAGATGAACCGCACGGCGTCGCCGAGCATTTCCGTGTCGGCGGCCTGTCCGCCGGCGGCGAGGACTCCGAGCACCGCTTCGGCGGTGCAGTCGCTCACGGGCCAGCCGTGCCATGCGCCGGGAAAACACCAGCCGCCCCTGGGGTCGGCCCGATATGCCTCGCGGAACCCCTCGAAGCTCGTGCCGATCTGTTGCCGGCGCAGGTAGTGCGCGCCGCGGCGCAACGCCTCGCGAACTCCGCCGGCCGCCTCGCATTCGGAGGCCTTGGCCAGCGCCTGCAGCGCGAAGCCGGTATCCCAGGAACTGCTTCGGGCGCCGGTGACTCGCGCGCCAAGCTCCTCGTCCTCCCAGAGCCATCCGTCGAGCTTCGCGAAAGCCTGGCGGCAATCGGGGTCGTCCGGGTCGTGCAGCCACAAGGCCAGGATGTTGAGAAAGCCGCTGACCGGAGAGATGCTCGTGTGGCCTGTCGATCGCAATTCCCACTTGATCTGCCGGCGCAGCGCCTCCATGCAGCGGGCGCGCAAGCGTTTGCCGTGAAACCGTTCGATCAGGCGGGCAAGCCCGTAGCCCGCGCGCAGCCACACGCCCGGCCGCTGGAACAGGTCGGCCTCCCGCAAGCGATTGCGAGTCGAGGAAAAGTCGATGCCGTCGAAACCCTCCGGGTACAACTCCTGCCGCAGGGACTCGACCAGGGGCGTGACGGGCGCCTGGAATCGATGGGGATAGATCGACGCCATCGCCATGTAGATGAGCCGCGTGTGGCAATACCAGTTCGACGGGTGCAGGGGGACCCGGCGCGGCAGGCTCCACAGTTCCGGCAGGATGGCGTGGACCCCGCGCCAGTCGTAGAGATTCAGCAGCGCGAGCCAGAACTTGCCCCAGCTCGGGATCGCGACAACGCCTTCGGCCCGCAGGAAGCTCAGGGCCCGTTCCAGCGACGGATCGTCCCGCTCGACGCCGAGCAATCTCGCCGCGACGTAGACCAGGGCGGTCACGAACAGGTGCGGCGGCGAGTGTTCGTGCAGGCCCCAGCAGCCGCCTTCAAGACGGGTACGTTCGAAGGAGCGCAGCACGCGCTTGCGCCGGCCGGGTTCGAGCGGCTCGCCCATGATGTGGTGCAGCAGCACGTATTGCGCGGTCAGCATGGGGCACCAGACCATCTCGCCTTCCCAGGCGCCGTCCTCGCCCTGCAGAGCCAGCAACCGCGCGCCCGCGCTGCGCAATGCCGGTCCAGCGTCGGGTGACGCCGATTCGCTCGGGCGGTTCGGTTTCGCAGCGCCGGGGTTCGATGGCATGGAAATCAGAAACGCGCGGCTCAGGGTGCGGCGGGCTTGCCCATCTTCCATTTCGCCGCGGCGTTTTACCCTCCGCAGTTTCCGCATGCCGCGCGCGAGCCAGCGCAGACGACGACCAAGCGGGTAAACGATATCGCGGGCCCGGCGCCACGCGAGACGGTCGAACGATCGCGGAACGGAACCGGCCATCGCCCGGACCACCGTGGCGGACAGCGCGAGCCCCAGGTGGACGATCGAGGTGTCTTCGCAGGCGAGCAGGCGCATGGTCCGGTCGCGGACCACGCGATGCGTCCGCCAATTGCGGTAGATCGCATGCCTGAGCGCCACGCACTCGAAACGATGATCCGCAAAGGCCTCGTAGAGCCCCATGGCGAGCAGCTCGGGAGCGCGGATCGCCGTGAAGCGCCTGGCGGTGAAGCTCTTGAAATTACTGCCCTCGGCCAGCATGAGCGCGTCGTCGAAGCCGAGCGTCATGCCGACCGCCGTCATGGGATGGTAGTGTCCCGCGGCATCGCCGACGAGCACGCGCCGCCGGGTCCCATAGCTGACACGCGGCCTGAGTTCGTTGGCCGCCGCGTGAAACCTTCCCGCCCTGAGCGCGGCGATGAAGCCGGGCCTCAGCGATTCCGGCAGAAAGGCGGCGTAGGAGTCGGCAAGCAAGGCGATCCGGTCGCGCGGCGACCAGTGATCGAGCGGGACATCGACGACGATTCGGGCACGATCCCCGCCGAGGGGATAGACCAGAATCGGACCCGGACCGCCAAGCAATACCTGCCCGAAACCCCGCGGCTCGAGTGCCACGCCTTCAACCGACACGCCGACCATCCGAGAACAGGTCATCCGCCGCGTCGGCAGGCCGAGGGACCGGCGCACGATCGAGGCCCGGCCGTCGGCGCCGACGATCCGGGCGGCCTTCAGGGACTGCTCGATACGATCGCGGGAAAAGACGACCCGTTCGTCCTCGATCTCCCCGACCCGCGCGTTGAGAAGAAAGTCGATACCCGGCTCGTTCCCGATGGCTTCGTGCAGCCTCGACACGAGCACGTCATGCTCGCAGACCAGCCCGCGGGATGCGTTCGGATAGGGAAGCACGATCGGCTCCGAACGGTCTTCCGGGAACACGACGAACCCCTGCCCGACCGTGCTGCGGACCGGCCCGTCGAACGTTATCCCGAAATCGCGCAACATCCGCACGGCCGGGGGATGCAGCCATTCCCCCGCCAGCCGCGTGGAAGCCTTCGGATTGGCTTCGAGCAGGGCGACGCGGGCGCCCTTGCGCGCGTGGGCGAGCGCGCAGAGGCTGCCGACCGGACCGGCGCCGACTATGGCCACGTCGTAGCGGGGCGAAGCGCCGCTCACCGGAAGACGCTTGCTTGCGGACGGCGGCGGTAGCGCAGCCGGCAAGGTGTTTTGGGCCCCGTCACCCAGCTACCGTAGTTCGGGGCGGGGGCCGCCGTTACGAGCTCGAAATCGAAGCGGTCGAGCAGCACCGTCCAGATCGCCTTGAGTTGCAGGATGGCGAAGTTCTTGCCCATGCACCGATGTTTGCCGCCGCCGAAACCGATCAGGGCGTAGTGGTGCTGCTTGTCCTCGCCGGCGGGGGGAGCAAATCGCTCCGGATCGAAACGCTCGGGCTCCGCGAATACGTGGGGCAGGCGGTGCGAGACGGCCGGCGACACCACGGCGAGCGTGCCGGCCGGCACCGTGTAGCCGGCGTGTTGCAGGGGCTTGAGCACCTTGCGGATCAGCAATATCAACGGCGGATGCAGCCGCTCGCACTCGCGCACGCTGCGTTCCAGGGCCTGTTGCCGCTTGAGGCTCGCGAGATCCATCGTCCCCGATTCGCGGTAGACCTTCTGCATTTCCTCCCTGACGCATGCGACGCAGCCCGGCTCGCCGGCAAACGCCAGGCCCATCCAGCTCGCGAGCACGGCGCTCGTGTGCTGGCCCGCAAACAACACGGTCAGCAGTATCCCGGTGATCTCCTCATCGCCGAGCGCCCGGCCGTCCTTGTAGCGGGCCTGCATGAGCGTCTGCATGAAGTCGTCGGGCGCGGCTCCCGAGCGGCGGCGTCCCGCCATGATTGCGCCGAGAATCTCGGCGATCCTGCGCCGCGCGAGATCGCGCCGCCGGTGCGCCGGTATGGGCAGTCTGGGCAGGAAGAATCCCAGGACGTTGATGCCTTCCTGCAGGTCGTGATAGGCATCGGCGAAACCGGAGTCCACCCTGTCGCGGACTTCCTGTCCGAGCAGGCAGCGGCTCGCGATGTTGACGGTGAGTTCGTTCATCGCGGCCGGCAAGTCGATTTCGCCGGCCTCGCCGAGGGTGGCGGCGAACCGCGAGGCCTCATCGTACATGATGCGCGCGAACCGGCGCATCGCGGCTTCGCGCAGCGCCGGATACAGGAACCCCAACTGCTCGGCCATGATCTCGGGCGCCACGTCGTAAGCCACGCCGCGGCCGAAGATAGGCACGGTGAACTGGTAGACGGCCTTGGCGTCGAGCTGGTCCTCGGACGCCCGGAAGTAACGGTCGTGCGCTTCAAGGCCCGTGAACAGGACGAACTCTCGGGGGCCGAGGCGGAAGCGGGCCAGTTCGCCATGTTCGCGCCAGCAGCGGCTCAGCATCGCGACCGGGTCCTTCTGAAACTCCGGCAGGTGGCCGAGCAGGGGCCAGCCGCCCGAGAGTTCGGGAATCGGCTTCGCCGCCGGAGCCGCGGGCGCGGCCGAACTCAGAGTCGCTGTATTGTCGGACCGGCGTGCCAAGCGTGCCCTCAATAGACGAACGGAACCATCGAATACGGGACCCTCGCCTTGTAGCGGCGCCAGAGATCCCCGTACTTGGCCTGGCAGCGGCGCTCATCGCGCACGGAGCGATGCGACAACAGGGTCGCAAGCCACGCCGGCAACAAATAGGGCGCCCAGGATACGAACCCGCTCGTCAGCGCGAACGAGAGGTAGACGCAGATCTCGCCGGTGTAGTTGAGATGCCGCCCGATCCCCCAGAACCCGGAAACGAGCAGGCGCCCGTCCAGCGTCTCGGCACGCTTGCCCCAGATCGTCGTCCCGGGGTCGCGCTTGAAGCGGTGCTTCTGCCCGTTGGCGCCGCGGAACATCCAGAAGCCGAACGCGTACAGCGCGACGATCCCGGCCGCGGCGGCGGGGCTCAGCGGCGGCCCGGACGCGTCCACGAGCCACCAGCCGACGATGCAATAGAAGAACGGCACGAGCACGTAGTCTCCCCAGACCAGCATCCAGCCGAACCGCTCGCTGATGATGTCCCAAGTGTGGACCATGCCGCCTTCGAACTGGAAATAGTTGAACACGTACACGAAGGTGAATGCCTGGTACAGCGTCATCGCGAACGTCAGTTCGCCGCGGGTTTCGTACTGCGCCACCGCGAACGACGCGTTGAAGAGCGCGAGCCCGATGAGCGAGGGGCGGTAGCTGAACATCTTGAGGTCCACGCCGAGCAGGGCTGGATTGAGTTCGACACCGACGAAGTACCCGCGCAGGAATCCCCGTGATGCGCCCTTCGCCCGTGCCCCGCGCCAGTACAGCCAGCCCGAAAACGCGAACGCGCATACGTTCGTCACGGCGAAGAGGGCGAAAAAGTGAGTGTGCAGCACCGACAGCGAAAACCAGCCAAGGAGCTGGGCGAGAGCGGCCAGGACCGCGGTCAGCAGGAACAGCGTCAGTCCATTGAGCTTGCAGGCGATCGATTTCCCGCCGAGATCCGGCCCTTCGATGCGGCGTCCCGGCAGCGCCATCGACCCCAGAAACAGGGCAACGACGAACACCGCCAGCATCGCGGCCGAGTCGAGCAGCATGCTGGCGGAAAACACGGGTACGCCGAACTGCGGCTCAGGCGCCGGCATCGTCCCCGCCGTTCGCGCGTTTCAGATGATCCCGCCACTTGCGGACAGTCACGTTCTGAAAGGCCCGCACCACCGGGTTGAACTCCAGGGGGCGGGCGTTCCAGTGCCGCTCGTACCCTTCCTGCTCCGCTTCGACCGCGACTCCGTCCTGCGCGAGCAGCGGACCGATGAGCACGCGGTTCGATACTTTCAACACCGCGCTCATGGCGAACCGGGGAATGCGCACGGGCAGCAGCGGAACCTTCAGCGACTTGAAGTAGAACAGGAAAAACGCCCGCGTGGTGCGCTCGTCGACCGGCAGCACGAACAGCCAGTGCTTGATCGCATCATCCGTATTCGACCATTGGTAGGGATATTGATAGCAAAGCTCCATGTAGTTGGTGTCGTAGCGCTTGCGATCGACGAACAGCCCGGAAATGCGCCCGCGTCCGACCCTTGTTTCGTAGGCGAGATGCACATCGTCGCCGATGGTCTCGCAGCGGGTGAGCTTCGCGTCCTCGAACGGGCGGTAGCGGCGGTGCAGATAGGCGTGGGTAAAGTCGCTGACGTTGTCGATCACCATCGAGTGGTGGGCCGACCAGGTGAAGCTCAGCGGCACACAGGCCCAGCGCCCGCGCCCCTCCAGCTCGGGAATGTCGGGAATCCGCCGAAGTTCCGCCCGCTTCGGATCGCCCGGAAACAACCACACCAGGCCGTACCGGACCTTCACCGGGTAGGTTCTGAGCGAGACTTCGGGAAAGCCGCGGCCGATGCGCTCGTGCGCGGTTTCGGCGAGCCGGCCGTCGGTGTCGTACTTCCAGCCGTGGTAGGCGCAGACGAGCCGGCAGTCGTCCACGACGCCGAGAGAGAGTTTGAGCTGGCGATGCGCGCAGCGGTCTTCCATGGCATGAAACGAACCGTCCGCCGCCCGGAAAAGCGCTATCGAATGCTTCCAGAAAACGACTTCGACTACGCTCCCCGGCTTGATATTGCGTACTTCCTCGACCGCGTACCAATAGTCCGGGTCCATGCCCGTGGCACGGACCTTCTGGCGCAGGTTGCCGGCTGCCTCGAAGCCGGGCGGCGCGCCGGGAGCCGCGTTCACGACACGTCCCCCTCGGCAACCGCCGGCACGTCCCGGCCGGTCATGGGGTGATCCGCCCGACCCGCGCCATTCACGCTCGGGCGCTTCGCGTGCGGATTCGTGATGACCTTGCGCTCGTGGTAGTGAAACGCGTAGGCCTCCTGTACCGCCGCTCGAAGGCTGGTCGGCCTGAAGCCGAGTTCCCGTCTCGCCTTGCCGGTGTCGGCGTGCAGGCGCTTGCGCAACAGGCGGATGGCCCCCGGAGTGAAACGCTGCGGAAAGTCGGGGTGAAAGCGGCTCAGGTAGAAGCTCGCCACTTCCGAAAACACGAGCATGGCGCTCGACGGGATCCGCCGCCGCGGCCGCGGCACGCCCGAGACCTCCTCCCACAAGTCGATGATCTCGGAGATGGTCTTGAACTCGCTGCTGAAGATGTACTTCTCGCCCGAGCGTCCATGGCGCATGCACAACAGATGGCCCTCGACGATGTCCCGCGCGGCAACGAACTCGAAACCGCCGTCGACGTAGGCGCGCAGCTTGCGGTTCGAGTAGTCGCACATCGCTCTGCCCAACCGCGAGGGCAGGAAGTCGGCGCCACCGATCACCGCGCAGCAGGTGGCGACCACGACATCCTGTCCCGTCGCCGCCGCGCGCCAACACTCGTGCTCGGCGAGCGACTTGCTGCGCTCGTAGGGCATCGTGCGTTCCATCGGATAGAATTGCATCGCCTCGTTGCTGGGCGCCGACGGATTGTCGAGATCGTAGCCGACCGCGCTGAAGGAGCCTGTCATGACCACGCGGCCGGCTTCGGTCTCGCGCGCCGCCCTGAGCACGTTGCGAGTGCCCACGACGTTGCATTCGAACACTTCCCGGCGGTGGGCGCGATTGCCTTCTATGGTCGAGATCCTGGCCGCGACGTGGTAAACGCCCCTGCAGCCGTCGATCGCGCTGCGCATGGCCTTCAGGTCCCGAATGTCGCCGAACACGCCTTCGACATCGAGCCCTTCAAGGCCCTGGTTGTTGTCTTCGTGGCGTAGCAACACGCGCACGCGAACGCCGTCGTCAAGCAGCCGGCGCACGAGATTGGCGCCCACATGCCCGGTCGCGCCGGTGACGAAAACGGGCGGCACGCGCGAGCCGGGCGATGTGCTTGCTTCCGCTGCCACCAGGGGCCTCCTGCCAGTAAACGCGATGCGGAAATTCTAGCGAATTCGCCGGGAAATAGCGCGCCCGGTTCCGTCAGGGACGAACGGGCTCTTGTACGACCCTTGCCGTGCGCCTCGACCAGCCGCGGTTGCTTGCAAATGTCGCGACATGTCTCGATGATCGGCACCTCGTGCAGCACATTCGCACGATGTCAAAGACCACCGGACGCGTCGTCATCACGATGGACGAGTGCGGGATATTGAGCGCCGAGATGTTCCCTTCCGTGGGCAGCGGCTCAACCCTGCCATCGGCAATCTCCGGTGCATCCGCGAGCAGTTCGACCACCATCAGCGCGCCGTTTTCTGTGCGGGTCTGCCACCGCCATGAAAGTCTTTGGCCCCTGTCATTCATCGACCGATCAAACCCCAACGCTCGCAGGTTCTCCTCAAGCGTGTGGTAGCCTGCGGTATCGGCCAGAATCTGCCGGTCGATGACAATGTCCACATCGAGCGTACCGACATGCGCCGGCATTTCCGGCGGTCGGGCCCTCACAAGGTATCGTCGAGCCCTCACAAGGTATCTGGGAGTCAGTCCGCCCACCAAAAACACCGACTCCTTCCAAGGGCCGAGTCCGCGCAGCAGGGTTACGAGAACGCGCTCGCAGTCGACCGTGTACTGATTGCCGTACCCTTTGAATGCGGACTGGTCGTCCTTCACTAACGAAGACTGGTGGTCGCTTCTGTCGCTGGTCATGGCATCCCTGGCGCTTGCGGCGAATATCTGCATTGCGATCGCGGGAACCATGGCGACGAACAGGAAATTGGCGAACCTCGAAAAGTCGATGAGCGACGGGATGCGGGAGCTCGACCGTCCGCCTCATTAACAACGGCGAGTTCCAGCGTCACTGGTAGCGCTATCCATGCGCCGACGCGCACGGGGACACGACGCCCTACTCCCCCATCACATGATCCCAGTGCAATCCGGCGTTGTGAAGGATTGCAGCCAGATCGCTGTTCAGCAGATATCCGTCGTCAATCAGGCTCAGAGCCTCTCCCGCCACGAGCCCGAGATACTGCTCGCGGCTGGTGTAACGTTCCTCCACCGATGGTCGCGAGTCGCCGGCAGCCTCCCGCTCGCTTCGAGTGCGCGCGAGCGGGATGTACGAGCCCTGGCTGGCGATGGGGCTGAAGGGATTCCAACCGGCATGCGTCGCCAGCGGAACGGCAAGTTCGGGCGACCGGATGCCGGCGATTTCGTTGCCCGTCCCGTCGACCTGGGGTACCAGGAAGGGAAAGGGCGTACCCCCTTCGGGAGGCTCGATTGCAATGATTCCCAGGGTTTCGTACTCCGGCCCATAGTCCAGCCGGTATGCGCGGCTGACGTCGACCGGCCGCCGGACCTGCGGGATTTGCGGAAACTCAAGGGCATCAAGCTCCACCAGCGTGCCATTCGCGACCTCTGGGTAGCGACTCTCCGGTGGCAGCGCGCCGTCTTTCACCCAGGCGTCGAGCTTCAGCAGCAGCGACCTCAGAAACCACGTGTAGTCATTGTGGTTCCCGACACGCAAACCGTCCGTTCGATTCCCGGGCAGCGCGGCGGGCACGTGCTGCGTGCCCGCAAAGAAATAGATCCTCGACGTATCCGCAGGCGGTACATCGGTTGTTCCATCGACCGTCGTGTGAATCAACGCGGTCGGCAGGCGCCAGTACTCCGTCGAGGTGTTCGTATAGAAAATCCCTGGCGTCGTTTCGGGCGATACGCGCGCCAGCAGGCTGTCCTCGGCGCCGGTCACGGGATCCGTCTGCATCACGTCGGAAAAGGGAAACTGATCGCCCGGATAGAAGTAGCTCGCATCCACTGCTCTCGACGGTTGCGCGAAGCGGTGGTTGAAGCTGCCGCGCGCGTTGGATCCGGTGTGTGGAATCAGTCCGTCGAATACTTTCCGCTGTTGCTCGTCCGCGTTGAAGCCGTCGCGGACATAGTGGCGCAAGTACCGCCCCGCCTGGGAATCGCCGAAAGCGATCGCCCGTTCGATACCGCCCGACGGGATATCCAACGCGGCGACGACGCCGTATTTCAGCATCGAGACAGTGTCCCGCATCGCGGCGAGGCCCAGTCCGGCAATGGGCGGATCCTTCGACACGAACACCGCTTCGTAGATTCGGCCCGGCTCGAAACCGCTGGAGAGATAGACCCGGGTCGGGTCCGCCACCATTCGGCCGTCATCGAGACGGCCGAACTGCCACGCGTCCCGGGGTATGACCGTCCGCTCGCCTGCCGGAGCATCCCTGACGGTCAGGACGTTTCGGGGATCGTCGGGGGCCACGACCGCGTAAGGGATATGCCCCCGATCGCCCAGGGAATGATCGAAAGCCGGCTGACGCACCACGAAGTCGCTTCGAACCAGCCCTTCGATGGGCTCACCACTGTCCGTGGCAACCGGCACGTAGGCCCGCATCAGGCCCGGCTGCTCGGGCACGTCGAACTGCCATCCGACATAGAGCAGCGTGAAACCCTGGCGCATGAGAAAACCGTCGCCGAAATCCGCCTCGGTGCGCGGGTCGTTGGTCGCGGGGGCGACGTTGAAGTAGCGCAGTACCCGCTTGCGGCCGCGGTTCATGACGTCGAGCAGTACCGTGCCGTTGCCCGCCCCGATGTCCTTGGGTTTCAGCAGGTAGAAGTCGGCCGAAAACTCGACGCGTCCGGCCGCGTTGAGCGGCGCGTAGTCGATGTCGCGGATGATCCGGTTGGCGCTGTTTTGCGGATCCACCTCGAAATGGACACGCCCCGCGAGCCGTTCGTAGGCGCCGGCGAGGCCCCAGGACCTGCCGCCGAGCACGTCCTCGCGGGCCTCCACATCGAAGCGAACCGCTTCCGCGCCCGCGGTCGAGACGCCCAACAAGATCAGGAAAGAAACAAGCAAGGGGATCCTGGTGACCATGTTCAATTGGACAATCAGTCCGTCAGGCGCAAGTCTGCGCAGATTCCAAGAGGGCGAATTAACATTGCTTCGGGATAATCTCCGATGAACTGAGCTGGCATGAGCGACTTCACTGACTACCGGCAGATCCAACCGATACCGCAAGTCTCTTTCTCGATCAGCAGGTATTCTATCGCCGTATGTGTTCCACTGGCCACAGAGGCTCGCCTCCGCAAGACTCGGCGCAACAAGTCGGCGGGGTCGAGCTGTCGGACACTTGTAACCGAATTGTCAAGAAATCGTGAAAACGTTAGCAAGCGCAAACACGATTGCCCGCGAGTTGAGAGTATTGGATGATTGACTCGTAAGATTGTTGTTTTCTTGTCAATCTGGGGGATGCGCGATGTTTGGAAACGATCTGAAAGAACCGCTTTGGAAGCGTTCAATATGGGGGAGTGGAATCATGAAGAAACTCTTGCAGCTGGCGTTAACCGCCTTCCTGGCAAGCCTGTTCAGCCTTTCGCCGGTCCACGCCCAGGACACGATGGCGGCACTGGAGGAGATCGTCGTCACGGCGAGAAAACGCGAGGAGAATCTCCAGGAAGTGCCGGTGTCCATATCGGTCCTCAGCGCCGACATCATCCAGGAGGCCGGCCTCATCAACCCGCGCGACATTTTCGAAGCGGTGCCCGGACTCGACTATGACGAAAACCATGATCGAGTGTCCTCCACTCCGGCAATCCGCGGTGTCCAGTCCAGCGCCACTTCGGTGCTTCGCCAGAAGATCACGTCCTTCATAGACGGTCTGCCGATAATCGGCTCGCAGGGCACGCTGCAGTTGACGGGCGTCGAGCGTGTCGAGGTCTTCAGAGGCCCGCAGAGCGCCGCATTCGGCCGCGCGACTTTTGGCGGCGCAATCAACTACGTGACCCGGGATCCGGGCGATGAGTTCGAGGGCGATATCCGGCTTGAGACCAGCGATCTGGGCCGTAACTCGATCAAGCTTCTTCTGGGCGGGCCGATCTCCGATACGCTCGGCTACACCGTGAATATCAACCTCGACGAATACAACGCCCCCGACAGTTGGGTATCGACCGAGGGCTTTGGCCTCCATGGGTCCACGACCGAGTATTTCGACAGCAAGCTGAAGTTCACGCCTTCCGACAACTTCGACGCCGAGGTCACGTTTTCGCATCTTGTGACTGACGATGAGATGCCTCTCGAAGTCAATATCTCACCGGAGGCATATAGAGACTGCGTGAATTTCGAGAGCCCGAACCTCGTGGGTGTGAACTGGATCCAGGGCGCCTTCGATTGCGACGTTTCACTCCCGGTGGGCGGGAATCCGACCAACATCGATACGGCCGCTGCCTACGCCGGCACGTCCGACGAGTTGCTGGCGCGTGCGTTTTCGGTCTCGGACCCCGGCGTCTATACCGAACGGAATCGAATTCAGGGCGAGTTCAACTTCGGGCTGGCCAACGACACGACGATTCAGGTTCTCGGGTTCGTCCTCGAAGAACGAAAGGAGTGGTGGAACGATACCGACCGCAGCAACGTGCCGGTGAACATCGCCATGGGCATGCTGGCCATGGGGATGCAGCCGATCACTCATATGGCCTCCCCGGCGGACACCAACGAGCAGATGGTCGAAGTGCGCTGGCTGTCGCCGGACACCGAGAGACTGCGCTGGATGGTCGGTGCTTCGAACTACGCGTACGACGTCCTGAACATCGTATGGAGCCAGTACGACGCGATCGTCAACGGATACGCCGACCAACTGGTCGAACAGTACGGCTTTACGGTCGTCCCGAACGTTATCTTTTCGGAAGATTCGAAAAACGTCGGCCTGTTCGGCAGCATCAACTACGACATCAGCGACAGCACGACCGTTTCCTTTGAGGGTCGCTATCAGAACGAGAAGCTGACCCACGTCAACCCCGTGACCAACGAGTCGTTTACCAACGACACGGACTCGTTCCTGCCGCGCATCGCGATCACGCATACGCTGCCGAGCAACGTGACGCTCTACGCGCAGGCATCGAGGGGCAATAACCCCGCCGGCGTGATCCCGGCCGCGAGAAGTCCGCGTATTGTCGAGTCTCACGCGCAGGCGACGGACGAGGGACTCATCAACTGGTCCCTCGACAGCGTGCTGTTTTACGAAGAAGAGGTGATCACGAATTTGGAGTTCGGCGTCAAGGCGACGCTTGCCGAGAACCGCGTGACGCTCGCCAGTACGATCTACACGATGGACTGGGAGGACTACAACCAGCCGTTCACGCTGAACTGGAACATCAACACGCTGTGGGCGCAGTCCGGGAATGCCGGGCCATCGCCGGGGTTGCTGGCCGGCTTCGCTGGCGGCGATTACATGCTCCGCGCCCAGTTCAACGCAGGCGACGCCAGTGTCGTCGGTTGGGAAAACGAGGTCCGCTGGCAGGCGACCGACAACTGGACGTTCGGCGGCACGTTGACCCGGCAGTCCACGCAATACGATGAGTTCTGTTCACCGTCGGCCGTCTCGGATATCGGGCTCATCCCCACGAACCGGGTCACCGACGGTTCCGGCGTACCGTTCGACTGCGTCAACGTCATCGGCAATTCGCTGCAACGCCAGCCCGATCTGACGTATACGCTCAACGGCACTTATCGGGGGGGGGCGCTGGGCAACACGGGCTGGCAGTGGATGGCGAGAGCGGACTGGCGCAGCATCGGCGAGCAGTACCTCGACGACATGGAGTTCATGTCCATGCCGGTGACCGAAACACTCAACGGGAGCGTCACATTCCGTAACGATAACTGGGATATCCGCGTCTGGGGCCGCAACCTTACCGACAACGATACGCCGCGCCGGATCAGTGAGGGGACTGACTGGAATACACCCCTGACCAGCAGTTTCTGGTTCATCCCGAGAGATCCGCGTGAGTTCGGAGTGCAGGTAGCCTACGGCTTTTAGTGCTGCGTCAGTGTGTCGAATAATTTAACTGTTTCAGCATGTTAGCGTTATTCAACCTGGACGCGTTCCGGGAGCATTTTGACTGAGCCGGCGTCGAGCAACTCGATGTAGAGTAGTATGCTCGAATGGACCGTCGGGATTTCGTAAAGCGGCTTGCGGCCGGGATGGGCGCCTCGCTGACGCCCGGCGTACTCGCCGCCATTCTGTCCGGATGCCGGGCGAGAGCGCAAGCCAGCGGTCTGCTTGCAGCACGTGAACTGGAAGTCCTGGGCAGTCTGGCCGATGCGATCATTCCGCGCACCGATACGCCAGGTGCGCGCGATGCAGGCGTGCCGCAATACATCGAGATGATGCTGGCCGAGTTTACGCCAACCGACCGTGTCGAGACATTTCGGTCTCAGCTCGACTGGATATCGTCCTGGCTTGAGGCACAAGACGCTCGTCGCCTGGAGGACGTAGTGGACGAAGAGCGAAATGCCCTGCTCGTCTCGCTCGACGATCAGGCCTTCGGCTCAGGAGCATCGGGTGACCTCCCGCCAGGGGAGCCCGCCTTGTTCGCTGTTCTGAAGCCGCTCACGGTCGCCGGTTACTACACATCCGAAATCGGCGCGCTACAGGAGCTTCACCAGACGCCCTTTGGGATCTATCGCGGGGATGTTCCGTTTGACGAAATCGGGAAGACATGGTCATGACGGATTACGACGCCATCGTTGTAGGCACGGGCATGACTGGCGGTTGGGCCATGCGGATTCTGTGCGAGGCCGGATTGAAGACCCTTGCGCTGGACCGCGGCAAGATGGTCGAACACATCACGGACTATGTGAATGAGCACAAGCAGCCCTGGGAAATGCCCTGGCGCGGCGGCAGGGTTCATCCTGACGTAGAGAAAGCCAACCCGGTCCAGAGCCGGCACAGCCTGTTCAATGAATATACGCGAGATTGGTTGATACGCGACGCGGATTCGCCGTATGCCGAGGAACTGCCCTTCGACTGGATCCAGCCGGACGTCGTCGGCGGCAAGGCTCTGATGTGGGGCCGCCAGAGTTGGCGATGGAGCCCAATGGATTTCCTGTCGAACCTGGAAGACGGCCACGGGGAAGACTGGCCAATTCGTTACGGAGATCTTGCCCCGTGGTATGACCACGTCGAACGAACGATCGGCGTCAGCGGCTCTCTCGAGGGTCTGCCACAACTGCCCGATGGCATATTTCAAAAGCCGATGGAGATGAATGCTGCCGAGAAGCTGTTGCGGGACGCGACCGCAGAGAAATTCCCGGATCGGCGTGTGATCATAGGCAGAGTTGCAGTCCTCACGGAGCAACTCGGTGATCGGGCCCCCTGCCACTATTGCGGACCTTGTGCCCGTGGGTGCTCCACGGGTTCCTTTTACTCGACGCAATCCAGCGCCCTGCCGGCTGCCCGCAAAACCGGCAACCTGACGTTGCTGTCCCGGAAGCTGGTGGAAAGCGTCCAGCATAAGGATGGTCGTGCCACAGGTGTTCGGGTAATCGACATGGAGACGGGCAATGTCGAGGAGTACACCGCACGCGTGGTCTTCATGTGCGCATCGGCGCCGGCAACGGTTCGCGTCCTTCTGAACTCCAGGAGCGAAGAGTTTCCCGACGGCATCGCCAATTCGTCAGGCGTACTGGGACATTACATGTTGTTCCACAACTCAAGGCTGGGCGCCCGTGGCTACCTGGATAATCTCAAGGACCGCTATTACCAGGGCAATCGCCCCACCATTGTTTACGTGCCGCGCTTTCGCAACCTGGACGAAAGGAGCCGGCACCCGGACTTCGTTCGCGGCTATTCGCTGGCGGGAAGAGGTAGCAGAGAAGGATGGCAAAGAGGCAGCAGCATGCCCGGATTCGGGGCCTCGTTCAAGGAATCCCTTCGAGACCCGGGAAGGTGGAGTATCGGGTTGTCCGGAATGGGTGAAGTGCTTCCCTACAAGGACAACTACATGACGCTGGATAACGAACTCACCGACAAATGGGGCATGCCCGCCGTACGCTTCCACGTACAGCGGCACGACAACGAGATGGCCATGCGCAGGGACATGGTGGCAACAGCCGCGGAGATGCTCGAAGCGGCCGGCGCGAAAGACATTCAAACCAATGATAGGGTTCACATCGCGCCCGGCAACAATAATCACGAGATGGGTGGCGCGCGCATGGGACGCGACCCGAAGACATCCGTTCTGAACGGATGGAACCAGTGTCACGACATCCCGAACCTGTTCGTCACCGACGGCGCCTGCATGGCCTCCTCCGCCAACCAGAACCCGTCGCTGACGTACATGGCACTTACCGCACGTGCGGCTCACTATGCCGTCGATCGACTCAAGACGGCATCGCTTTAATGTGATCGCACAACGTCGACGCGGGCGCCGTGCTGCGGTTTGCTAGAATTTCGCCGAGCAGATCGGGCAGATGCTCTGTCTTTGGCCGATTGCGTGGATAGGAGTCGAGAGTGACAACCAGATTGCGGCACTGCATTGTTTGGGTATGCGCCGGACTCTCTCTGGCAATGAATTCCGTATTGGGCGATGAGTACAATGGGGATGCAATAGCACCCGCAATCGAGACAAGTCCAATACGCTTGGAATTGGCGCCATACCTGCAATTGCCGCCGACGGCCGATGCGACTGATCGCAATCGCGCCAGAATCAACATGCTCAAGCCATTTGGCGATGGCAGCGGACGATTGGCGGTGAGCGATTTGCGCGGCGCTCTCTACATAGTGAGGGACGGGTCTTTCAGCGTTTATCTGGATCTGTCCGCCGAGTTCGATGCGCTATTCCACGAACGCGGACTGGGTACCGGTTTCGGTGCCTTCGCGTTTCATCCTGATTTCGCCGAGAACGGGCTGTTCTACACGACGCACAACGAGCCCCTGCAATCAGCTCCGGCAGAATTCCCATCCCCCGAAGACCAGTTCAACGAGGTCGATCGAAGAGGAGTAGGGGTGCAGGCTGTCTTGACTGAGTGGAAGGCTGAGGAGCCGGGCAACGCCGTTTTCGAAGGATCGCGGCGCGAGGTGCTGCGTATCGGGTTTCCAAGGCACACTCACGGCGTTCAGGAAATAGCCTTCAATCACAATCTCCTGCCGGATGACCCGGATTATGGGAATTTGTACGTGTGTGTGGGTGAAGGATCGACGCTGGCGGTTGGCCTTCTCGAGCCGGCGAGATCTGTCAACTCCGTATACGGCTCGGTCTTGCGGATAGATCCCCTGGGCCGGGACAGCGATAACGGTCAATACGGCATCGTCGCAGCCAATCCCTGGGCACAAGACGATGACCCGATAACGCTTGCCGAGATTTTCGCTTACGGATTTCGTAATCCGCATCGAATTTCGTGGGATTCGGGTGGCGATGGAAAGGCGCTCGTAACGGATATCGGAGAAGTCAATATCGAAGAAGTCAATATCCTTCAACCGGGTCTGAACTACGGCTGGAATCTCCGCGAAGGCACGTTTGGGCTGGACCCGGTCGCGGACCTTCGAACGGTCTTTGACCTGGACGAAGGGGAGGATGAGAGGAATGGGTTCTCATTCACCTATCCAGTCGCTCAGTACGACCGTGATGAAGGCGAGGCCATTATCGGTGGGCCTGTCTATCGGGGCGCCTCCATGCCATTGCTGCAGGGGATTTATGTTTTTGGCGACATCGTGAACGGGCGTGTTTTCGGCGTAAACGCGGACGAGCTCGAACCAGGCAAGCAGTCCGAGATTCACGAACTGTTGCTGGAAATGGACGGAGAACCCGTGACGATGCTCGAGCTCGTTGGCGGCGGTGAGCGAGTGGATCTGAGATTTGGCTCGGACCTCGAAGGCGAGCTATACGTTATGGAAAAAATCCACGGCAACGTCTACAAAGTCGTGGGCGCGAGGCTCGCCGATCCTGATTGAGCCGCTCCTGAACGATCGGTGCGACCCGATTGTCAGACTGCGAACCTGTGGTATCCGCTATTGGCGATTCGCTTGATCAGGAGCGCAAGCTCCATCGCGTGATAGTCGCCCCACATCGTTGATTCATCGCAGGGGATGGCCCGGCCATCGGGAATGTGGTCCCAGCCATTCGGGCGGTGATAAACAGAGTGGAGTATCAGGCCATGGTGGTTGGGATCGGTAGCCAGGTACGGCTCCTCGAAAAGACGCCCTGCCACGGTCAGTCCCGCTTGCAGATACCGACCCGCGTCAGCCGCGCCCGCTGACGCCAGGGCCGTGCCGAGGCGAATCAGGCCCTGTGCCGAAATCGCCGCGGCGGAGCTGTCGACTGGCTCGAACGCGTTGTACGGCTCGGCCGGTCGATCCCGGTAGTCGCCGAGTTGTGCCAGGCCGGGCGCGCCGGTGTCCCAGTAGGGAATACCGTCGGCGGGTGTCTCGCGGATAAAATGCTCCGCGGTCGCGATCGCGACCTCGCGTACACGGTCGATAACGGCCGCCTTGTCATTGAGAGGGGGGAGGTCGATCTCTTCGAAGTGTGCTGCGGGAACGCCTTCGAGAAACTCCAGTTGCTCGGGATACCCACACAAGACCCATGCCTGGCCGCGTGTCCACGTGGTGAACGGAGAATAACCCTGCTGGGTGCTCGGGCAGCGGTAGAAGCCGTCGTTGAGATTGAAAATCGACTCGTGAACGACTCGCCCGTACTCGTCGTAGGAATCCCTGCCCCCACCGTAGTAGACGTTGTAGCGTGCGGTCGTTTCCATGTGTTTGAGGGCGCGCGCGAGAAGGTTGTGGACTTCGTCATGCTCCCCCTGGAGCACATGGCCGAGTGCGTGGCTCCAGACTATCGCCCGCATACTGCGAATGGTGTCGGAGAACAGCGAGTGCGGGCCGTTGAAGGAATATACGTAACCCAGGCCATCGGGAAGGTCCGTCCAACGACACGCCTGCACAGCGCCGGAGACCTTGATGGCCAATTCGTAGAAGCGCTTCTGCCCTTCCCCGGCACCGATGCGGCCTTCATTGATGAGGCGGAGCAGGTTGCCGTAGGTACTGACGTTGTTGAATCCGTGATCATGCACGCCCGTGTGAGTCAGATGGGGAGCCATCAGGTCGATGGTGCGCTGTCGTCCGAGTTCAAGGAATTCTTCATTGTCTGTCGCATCGAACTGGAGCAGCGCGCAACCGAACTGAAAGCCCTGGGTCCACTCCGTCCATCCGCGCGTGGCGTATCGGCCGTCGACAGTGAACACGGGACTGCCCTTCCCTCTGTCCCACTCTTCGTCCAGTAGTCGAATCTTGCCGGCGGCCAGGTTGAAGAACCGGTCGATCCTGGGCAGCAACGCCTTCGGCGTCAGGTTGTTATCGATCTTGATCACGACCGGCTCTTCAGATGGTAGTGGCCAAGGATAATCGCGATCCCGTAACCGATGATGAATATTTTCCCGATCGGCAACAGCGTTCCGGCAATCGGAAGCGACGCATTCCATGCCGTTGCGATGGAGGCCGTGCCGGTTACCGCCAGCGTGATACCCATCAGTGCGTTCCAGGTGACGCGTTTGCGGCCCGTGGGCAGGCTGTCGCCCAGCAACTTGCGTGAGTTCATCATCAGGAAGAACGCGAGAAACGCGACGGGCACGAGCGTGTACCCGAAAACGAACGCCGGCACGGCCAGGTAGGCCCTGGAGGCGCCGGTCCACAGAACCGGCCAGAGAACACCTGTGGAAGCCAGCAAGGCGCCCAACTTGAACTGCAGTCCGCCGAGTGGGTACTTGAATATTTCGCAAACCACGAATCCCGATATGACCATACAAACCGAAATCGTCGACAAGGCCATGCCGAGCACACCGATGCCGAAGATCAGGTGAGCTACGTTCGGGCCGACAAGCGCCTCAAGTGAACTCGCGAACTGCCGATTGCTGCGGTTCAGCAACATGGCCGCAAGCTGTAGTTCCCCGTCCTCGACCTCGGTGTTTGCGAGCGCGCCTTGCGAACGTTCGGCCAGCATGCCCCGAATTTCTGCTGCTTGCGGGGCGTAGGCGGGATCTGTCGTTACAACGACCCGATCGCCGGAGGTTTCGAGCACGCCTTCGTAGGGTTTGCCGTGAAACAAGAACCCGGACGCGATGACGATGCAGGACGTGGCAAGGATGAAGGGCAGGACCATCCCCGTGGCAAGGTCGAATGTCGCCAGGCCGCGGTGGCTCTTGCCCCAGCCACGGGCGCGCATCGAGTAGGGCAGCATGAAGGTCATGTTGATACCCACGGCCGCGGATGCGGCCGCGACGAGAACGGTGCGTTGTTTCGCCAGCGCCTCGCCGGACCAGAATTCCCGTGCAGCCTCGTTGTCGATTGTGGCCAGCACCTGCTGGTAGGCTTCGCTGGGTGCGAAGATCAGGCCGGGGTCGGGGATGAATCCGGCCAATATCCGGCTCAGCGGCAGACCGGAGTCGCTGGTGGCCAGTCTGACGACCACCAGAATGAAAGTCACGACGATCATGCCGACGACAGACTTTACGATGGTCTCGTAGATGCGGATACCGAGCCCGCCGCTGCCGTATAGAAATGTCACGACGGTGACAACAGCGAGAATGAGCAGCGACACGCCCATCTTGAAGCCGAAGCTGTCTGCGTGAGCACCGAGACCCGGAAATATGTTCTCCGTCAGGGCCCCGAAGGCGAGCGAGTATTGCGGCAGGACGAATACCATGTTTGCTGCCAGGGCGGCGAGAATCCAGCCCCACGCCAGAACCGGGTTGACTCGCGTGCGTAACGCCTCGAACGGGCTCTCGCCCGTCGAGAGCGTGACGTAGCTTATGGCCGCGAGCATGACTACGCCGAGGATTACGGCTCCGGCCTGCACCCACAAGACCGCGTAGCCGCCGACAACGCCCAGAAACAATGCGCTGGCCAGTGAGCCGCCACCCAGCGTGGTAGCGCTTTGCAGCCATCCGGGACCCGACAGGCGCGAGTACGCTTTCAGCTTGGCCCAGCCGCCTTGAGCCTGGACCTGAACGAGGTAACTCTCCGTATCGCGCGCATCGTCTGTCATCAATTCCTCCCAAACCGGATCAGACCGGACGATCAGGCCGGCCACTCGATTGAATCCGGGTTCGTCATGGCATTCGGATTCGGTTGCTTATACTACACATTGAGTGAATGCTACGACCAAGTCGTTCGTACGAAAAAGCTAGCCGGAGAAATATCCAGTGGCGGAGACCCGACTCGGAGTCATCATGCACGGCGTGACCGGGCGCATGGGAATGAACCAGCACCTGATACGCTCGATATTGGCAATTCGCGAACAAGGGGCGTGACCCTGGCAAATGGCGACCGCGTCGCCGTCGACTCCATACTCGTGGGTCGAAACGCCGAAAAGATCGAGGCGCTTGCCGACGCTCATGGCGTCGACCGGTCCTGTGTTGTCAGTTGCCGATCGTGGATCCTGTTTCGGGCTGAGGCGTCTCGACGAAGCGGTTCTCAGCAAGCCTCGTTACCGGTTCGCCAACTGTTTCCGTGATTCTTACGGGATTGCTTCCCACGAACTCGTTATTGTGAATGTCCACGGCCTGCACGCCGAGCAATCTGATCGAGGCGCCGGTCTGATTGGTCTCGTCGTTTCCAGTCGAAACAATTCTGGACGATGACATCGCAAAATGTGGGCCAAAGGTGCTTTCGTCCGTGCCACCGCGGTAAATGTCGGCTACGGCACCGGCAATGTTTTCGAAACGGCTATCTGTAATCGTGATGTACTCGGCGTTGTACACGCCGCGATCTTCTACCTCGCGATTCAACTTCAGAACCGTACCTCTGACGTCATTGAAGCTCGTATTGCGAATTTCGATGTTGTCCGCAAACGTGTACTTGCCGGCATCGAAGAAACTGAATGCGGCGCCCGCGTTCAGATTCTGAACCGTCGAATCTTCCACGATCAGGTCAAAGTTGGTCACTATCGACCCAGGAACGGTCCGAATAACGGTGTTTCCTGCAATTCGGGGGGCGTTCTCACCGGAGATTGTGACGCCATTGAGATTGAGACTACCGCCTTCCACGATCTCGAATAGCGCCGTTCTCTCGAACTTGATGAGGGCCTGCCCATTGCCGCGAACCGTGACCGGCTTGTCGACGGCTATCGTACGGGTGGCAACATACTCACCCGGGTCAAGTTCGATGACATCGCCGGACGCGCCTTTGCCAATGGCGTCGGCCAGTGTGTTGATTCCGGGTTCAGCCTTTCGTGTAGTACCGCCGTCGAACCGGCCCTCGTAGCCGGGTTTCGGATACCAGGCCGGACCTGTGTCTGCGCGATCCAGGACCACGAGTTCCCTGGTGGCCCCGATAGCGGCAAGCGCCGGGTCGACCGGGTAGAGAAGTCCGTTTTCAGCTTTCGCCAGTTCGACATTCTGGTGAATCGAGTTGTCGGTGAAGTTGATGCCGGACATGTCGTCGTGTTCCGTGATGTTGTTCGTGCCGTCGGCATTGAAAATCAGGTTTGCGCGAAAGACGCTGTTGATTGGCGTAGCCTGTCGTTCCTCGTCGCTGCCAGCTCCAAACTCGATATGGTCGCTGTCGATGATCGAGTTGTTTTCTATCACCGCATCCTCGACTTGGTGGTAGCGATTGATCGGCGAGTCATAGACGCCATTCATGATGACAAATCCGCCACCGAAGCGATGCCCGGTCAGACCCTGCATGTAATTATTGCGTACGGTCTGCCGGGCGTTGATAACGCGAATACCGCCTGTGTGGGGAACCCGGTTGCCGAGAAACACGTTGTTCTCGACGAGGTTGCCATTTCCGTGACGGAGCGTCAGTGTGCCGCGGGACTGGTAAAAGACGTTGCCTCGAAACACGTTTCCGCCCGACTTGTTCGAGATGATCTCGACTTCACCGTCACACCGGTCAAAGAAGTTGTTTTCGACCGTGGTCAATGAATCGCTCAACGAGTTCCAACTATTGCCGATCCGAATCGTCTCGCCGCCGTTGGAACCAATAACCGGGCGCGGACCGAAGTAGTTGTGGTCGATGCGGTGGTGATTCTCCAGGTTCACCCTGCCATTTCCATTCCGATCGTGAAGTTGCACTCCAATCGTGACCCCCCGGTTGCTTTTGCCGGCGAAGTAACTGTGATCCAGGCGATTGTGTTTTCCGTACAGGTTTACCCAGGTATCGGTGTTGGCTCGATCTGGCTTGACGAAGCCATCGATGACCACTTCCGTGACGCGGGAATTGAAGGCGAGATCGTCCTCAGAGGTCCGAAAGGAAATCACGGGGCTGCCCGGCGCATGGCCGTCCCTGAACACCAGTCCGGAGACGACGAGGTAGCTCCCGGCGATCTTCAGGTTGGAACGGCCCGCGATAACGACGTGGCCCTTGGTCTGTGCCGTCAATGTGATTGGCCTGTCGGCAGTCCCTTCACCGGTAAACACGATTTCGAAGTCACGCCATTCGCCGTCGGCCAGAATGATCGTGTCGCCAGGCTGTGCCGCCTCCACTGCTTTTTCATACTCCAGTTGCGTGCTGACGAGTAAATTGTTCGCCATCGCCGGACTGACGAAAAGGACGAGGACGCTACAGGAGATCTGCACAAAGCTATGGGCAGGACGGAACATGGGCTTCTCCTTGATCTGGTCCGGGAGTCAATTGTTGTCGACAGCCCCAATGCTAGGAAGCGGCCAGGCGTTCTGTCAATCAGTTCCGCGGACCCGGCCCGGCTGCTCGCGGCATCCGGTTGACCCGGCACCGACGCCGCCGAACACATCAACCGGGGACTTTTTGCTTCAGCAGCGAAATCCGGTGCTCCCACCGATCACCCAGCCCCCTCGGGTCATTCCCATCCCGGTTCCACAGTCGCCCCGAACGCGTTAGCGGGAATAACTGATCGCCGAGAATCGCTGTGGACAATCAGTTTACGCCTGTGTCAGAATTGCCTTGATGAAGTATGGTAAAAATACCACAAACCTGACGAGGGAAGAACTGACGTGAACATCCAACGAGTGATTTCCGTATTAGTGCTGGGCTCCATGGCATTGGCGTTTGCGCCGGCGACGTTTGCGCAAGAAGGTGCAGAACCGGGAGGTCCGGAAACTCTGGAAGAAGTAGTTGCCGTCGGTATCCGGGGATCTCTGGCAACTGCACTTGAGGCAAAGCGAAGTTCCGATAACCTGGTCGAAGCGATATTTGCAGAGGATGTCGGTAAGCTGCCCGATCAAAACTTGGCAGAGGTCCTTGAGAATATTACAGGTGTCCAGATCAACAGAGCGGCCGGTGTCGGCACCGGTGTTCAGATTCGCGGTACTAGTTCCAACCGAGTCGAAATCAACGGTGTTAGTACCATGGGCTCGGGCGATGGTCGCGGCGGCATAAGCTTTGACGACGTCTCTGCAAGCATCATCTCGTCTGTTGAAGTGACCAAATCGCCAACAGCGAAAACGATCGAAGGCTCCGTTGGCGGTACAATCAACTTGCGAACAGCACGTCCGCTGAACCTGTCTGAACGTGTAGCGCACGTGCGATTACAGGGGGAGTATAGCGATCTTGACCTTGATGGCGGCACGCTGCCCAGAATATCCGGCACGTTTGGCGACAACTGGTCGAACGACAGCGGCGATTTCGGAATCCTGTTGAGCGCAAGCTACGCCGAACAGGATGTGACCGCCTTCCGCCCTCGTGTTGATCGTGATGCACTGGTATTGCCGACCCAGGGCCATGGTTCTGTAGAAGACTTTCCGTTCATGCGTATTCAATTCTTGAACCAGGTCTATAACAACTACGAATACGAAACGGCGAACTTTTCCGGCACATTCGAGTGGGCGCCGAGCGACAATACGAAATTCTGGATCGATACGACCATAAACGATCAACAGCGCGGAGCACAGAACTACTCCGCACCACTATCCGGCACGACTGATGCCATTAATGTCTCCAATACAGTTAACGAAATGTTCGAAACCGTTGACTTCGGGTCGCTTGAAGGAGAGGGCGGTTCAACACCGCTGCCTACGGTTCAAGCTGTAACCTCAGGTTACATGCCCTATAACCCTTCAACTCCAACGGATGATCCAAACCTTCGTTCTTCAACCAATACGAACACTCGTGAAACCACAAGCGAGATATTCACGCTTGGTGGAGAGTGGGTGGGCGAGCGCCTCACTGCCACCGCAGAAGCGTCGCTATCTCAGTCTGATACAGCCAGCCCCAGTCTTGGAGTTCAACTGGATTTTCTCAATCCGCACACAGCGCAACCTGGCGACCCGGGTGTCGGCGGAGTTGATAACGCCACGCCCGCGATTTTTGATATCAGAGGTGGAGTGCTGCAGTTTGGATTACTGGAAGGTACTCCCTTTTCACCTTTGATGGCAGAATTGCTCGATCCTTTTCATTGGAAATTGCGCCAAATAAGCCAATCTCGAAACGTCGCCGAAAACAGCGAAACGGCATTCCGTACGGACTTTACCTACAATCTGGACTGGAATGCCTTTACGACGTTTGATTTTGGTTATCGTTTTGCCGAAAGAAGCAATAGCAGTTTAAATGTAGGGCGGACATCGCGGTACAACAATATCAGAACCACTGCGAACAGACCCCGTGGTGATCTCTTTTCGGATATCCTGATACCGGGTCCTGATAACTTCAATGCTGCGGATGGCCGTTCACTGTACATCCGTGATTTCCTCCAGGTCGACCCGGCTCTTTCGTACAGCAATCCGGATGCAGTAGTGAGTTCCTTGAATGCCGCCATCGCAGCAGCAAATGCGGCAAACAACGATACTATGCCGCTGCACGACGCCATCGCTCCAGATGACACCACGTTCTTTGATGCTGACGAATCGACCCACGCATTGTATGCGCAAGCGAATTTTGCGACTGGTATCTTCCGAGGCAACGCGGGTTTGCGCTTCCTGGAAACCACCTTCAGCGCGCAAGCCAATTCGGATCAAAACGGTGTAATCGTGTCGGAAAACGTTACGAACGAATATGACTTTGTATTGCCACGATTAAACATTGTGGCAGACGTAAGGGATGACATGCTCGTTCGTTTCGGTTACGGCCATGACATTAATCGCGCTTCTTTTAGCACATTGTCGCCTTCAGCTGACTATGGTGGTGGCTCGAACGATCCCGTCGAGGCAGGTAATCCTTTGTTGGCGCCTGAAGAGGTTGAGTCATTTGACCTTTCCTGGGAATGGTATTTCGCGTCAGGGAGCGTGGTCAGTGTAGGTTATTTCGATAAGGACCGAACCAATCTGTTTACTGATATCACTGAAGAGGCAGCGGCAAATGTCGATGCCAGTGGCAATGTCAATCGCGACGTCATAGGCCCCGTGTGTGAAGACGGCGGTATTTGGAACCCGGTTGCAGGCTGGGGTGTAAACGCCCCGGGTGAGGGATTCGGAATCTGTGTTGGGTTCCAATCGACATTCAATGGTACGGGCTCTACCACGCAGTCTGGTGTAGAGGTCGCCTTTCAGACCGATCTCGCACGTTTCGAGGAAGGGCTTGGTTGGGCCTCCGGGTTTGGCTTTCTTGTCAATGCGACTTTCCAGGAGTTCGACAGTGGTGATGACTTCCTGCCTGTCGATGGCGGATCCAGAAACTTCTGGAACAACATTGACCCGTTTGTTAACGAGGATCTCAGCAATCTAACGATAAGAAATATCCTGCTGAACCACTCTGACGAATCCTACAACTTGACTCTGTTCTACGAGAAGTATGGTCTTTCCGCGCGCTTTCGCTATACATGGCGATCTGCCTTCAGATCAACTGACGATGACTTCTTCGGACTTGATATCGTTGAAGAGGACAGAGGACAGCTCAATGCCAGCATAAGATATGCTGTTAGTGATAGCTGGGACGTTGGTCTGGAAGTCATTAATTGGACTCAGGCGGACGCAGAGCAATCTTGTGTCAATGAAGGCGCACTTCTGTGTTTCCAGGACCTAACGGATCGTCGCGTGCTCGTTGGTGCTAGCTACCGCTTCTAGAAAGCAAGAGCGGAACATCGAACAAACCGCGTGCCATCCATGATGGCACGCGGTTCGTTGCCAGTCCCGCTCTGACGCCCAACCTCGCCGCGATTACGAAAAACTTCGTACTCTCGAGCGCAGAGTAACGGCCAGGGTTTTCAAAGGGGAGAGCAAATGAACCGACGAGATTTTCTCTTTACCACCACAGCGGCCGCCATGAGCCCTGTTTTCGCCCAACAGACGGACGTTGGCTCCGCTGCGATGCCCCCCGACCGGTATCTGCGCTGGACCATTTTTTCCCGCCACCTTCAGTGCCTGACCACCCAGGAATTTGCGCGCCAGTCGCCCTACGAGACCGGAGTGATTGTCGGTGAGGCGTCAGCCGAAGCCGGTTTTGGCGCCATCAACCTGACCGTGCGAAACAATGGACACGTCGAACCGGAAATTGTGGCATCCAACCTGGGGGCCATGCTGCGCGGAATCCGCAGCACCGGCACCCACTGCGATCACATCACCACCAGTGTTCTGAACCTGCAATCGGAATACGCCGAGGACGTACTGACCACCGCCGCTGACAATGGCGTTCGCTACTATCGCTGGGGAACGTTCAGATACGATCATTCGGCAACGGCATACGGTGACGGGTTTGTTGCCCAGCTCGACCAGGCACGCCGCGAGGCCGAGGCGCTTGCCGCCTACAACGCCAGATTGGGCCTGTCTGCTCTATACCACACCTATTCGGGCGATCGGCTGGGTGCGTCACTCTGGGATCTTGTCTATATCATTTACGGTCTCGACCCGGATAACGTCGGTATCAATTTTGATATTGGACATATGTTCTCCGAGGGTGTGGGATCCTGGATCAACGATTTGCGCTATGCCATGCCTTATGTGCGTGGCGCCAGCATGAAGGATGCCACTTACGTATCCGACGAAGAGGGGCAAGCCACCCGGGTATTCAAAGCCGCGGGCGAGGGTAGCGTGGATTGGGTGGAGTATTTTCGCCTGTTGCGCGAGGGTGGATTCAGCGGCCCTGCCGAATCTCACCTCGAGTTCGACTTCCAGGGCAACAATCTTCTCAGAAGCTCCTGGTGGCAGGGATCCAGTGACTTTATCGTCTCACGCGAGCAAATCATCCATCTGATGTCCTCGGAACTGGCCAATTTCAACCGATTCGCCATGGAAGCTGGATGGGACAGTTCGCAGCTCATCTGAGCGAAGAACACACGCCCGCTCCGCGGACTCACCCCTCAGAGGAGCCGCTCCTTCGTTTTTGAAGCCGATACCAAGTAGACTCTCGTCATGAATCTTGCGGGATGCAACAAGGAATTCTAATGAATAGTCTCAAGACGATTGCAGCGGTTGCGCTGGCGTTCGCTACAACGGCCAACGCGCAGCCTGCCTCCGAATCCTCCGTCTCCGCGGACATCGCGGCGGCGGTTTCGGCCGCCGTGCCCGACATCACCATCGTTGGCGGAGAACTCAATGCCTCCGGTAACCAGTTCGAGGTCACCGGCACGTTGCCGAACGGTGACGAGGTGGAAGTCGATATGATGCAGTCGAACGGCGCGTGGACGGTGGATGAGGTGCAGCGCGATATCGAGTGGTCGACCGTGCCGGAGCCGGTCCGCGCCGCGGCTGCTGCCGTGCCGGATTCGTTCGAACCGGTCCGCGTCATCGAAAGCACGCAGGCGGCGGACGGCTCGATCGTATATGAACTGTTCCGTGAAACGGCGGATGGAACCCCCGCCCGGGGACCGGCCATGGAAGTGCGCTGGCATGAAGGGAGTGCGGAGGTCTTGCCTTGAACGAGAACCGTACTTTGAAAACTCGTAGAACTATCCAAATCCTGACGATCGCACTCGTCTCCACTTCACGTTCTGCTTCCCAGAGGCATCGAGATCGCGCAAGGAGATCGTGAGCTTCGTTGGGGCTTGGTATCGCGGGTCTCCGTGGCGGAGTTGATCATTACGAGCAACGTCAGGGATGTCGCGGCTGGCGAACTGGTATTCGACGGCTTGCGCATCGTCACGCCCGGTGCCTGGCTAGGAGTTTTCGCAGCGAGTCCGCTGCGAAAACTCCTAGAGGAGGACTACTGATATGGCGACACTGACTATCCGGCTTCCCGATGCCCATCGCGATCGATTGGCGGCGATGGCCGCGCGCCGCGGCGTGAGCCTGAACAAACTGATGGAAGAGCTGTCCGTGCGGGCGCTGACCGAACACGACACCGAATTGCGGTTCCGCATGAGAGCGGCGCGCGGCGATGGCGCGCGCGGGCTGAAACTGCTTGAGGAACTGGATCGCCGGCATGCCAAGGCTCCAAACGCATGAGGCGATGAAAGCTTGACTGAGAATCGAGCCGAGCTGCACCTTAAACACTCTTGAGGAATCTTCACTGACGCTCGGCTGAAGCGGTTGTACCCTTGGATTCGAAAGGAGCGTACGCCCATCGTAGCCGAGGGAGCCTGGCATGAAGAGAGTCTTCCCCACGTTCATGACGTTGGCCGCTGTCGCCGTACTGGCATTCGGTTATTCGGAACTGAGTGAAGGGCAGATGGGCCGCAGGGACCGCGGCGGCAATCGCTTCGAAGGGCCCATCGCAGACTTCCCGCTCACCGCCCTGCCCCGGGAGTTCGCCACGCCGGCGGACAATCCACAGACCCCGGAGAAAGTGGAGTTGGGGAGGCTGCTCTTTTGGGACCCGATTCTTTCCGGAAACCGGAAGGTCGCGTGCGGCACCTGTCATCATCCGGACTTCGGATACGCGGAGGATCTGGACCTCTCCATCGGCGTCGACGGGGCCGGGCTGGGCAGCGATCGCCGTTTCGTGTCTGCGGACCCGATTCCCTTCGTAAAGCGCAACAGCCAGACGGTTCTGAACACGGCCTTCAACGGTATCGATCTTGCAGGCAGTTACGATCCCGCTACGGCGCCCATGTTCTGGGACGATCGTGCACGGGGACTGGAGGCGCAGGCGCTGTTGCCGATCCTCACGTTCGAGGAGATGCGGGGGCATGCCTACCCCGAGGAAGACGCCGTCGACACCGTCGTCGCGCGCCTTCAGGCGATCGCTGAATACCGCTCGCTTTTCGCCGAGGCGTTCGATGGCGAAGACGCCGTGAGCGCCGAAAATCTAGGCAAGGCGCTGGCCGCCTTTCAACGCAGCCTGGTCGCGAACAATTCTCCCTACGATCGCTACATGCGGGGTGAAACCAACGCCATGACCCGGCTGCAGATACGCGGCATGCGGCGATTCGAGCAGGTGGGTTGCATCAATTGCCACAACGGGCCGATGTTTTCCGATTACAAGCTCCACGTTCTGGGCATTCGAGACAACAGGCTGCTTGAGGAATCGGATCCGGGCGCCGTCGAGCAGCCATACGCCTTTCGGACGCCTTCGCTGCGAAACCTGGCCTATACCGCGCCCTACATGCACAACGGCCTGTTCGCAACACTCGAGGACGTCGTCGAATTCTATGACGATGTTGGAGATCGCAATGAGAGGAACGCGAACGTGGAGCGTAATCAGATTGATCCGCTCATCCGCACCCTGGACGATCCCGACGACCATGAGCGCGAGCTGATCGCGTTCCTCAACGCCCTGAACGACGACGATTTCGACCGGAAGATTCCGGACCGGGTCCCCAGCGGCCTCAATCCCGGAGGCGGGATTTGAGGGCGACGAGGACAATTGGTACCGGTGGAGGGAGCCGTTGCTCCGCGGGAATTGCTCAAATCTCCGCTTGGCGGCCCTATGGCTCCAGAAGGCGCGCAACCACATTCGCGGCGGATTCGACCTGACCGGCCTCGATCTGGCGGTTACCCAGCGCGAGTATCTTGAGCAGCGCCATGGTCTCCTGCGTTTCCTCGAAGCTGTCGATGTCCTGCAGAACCACCTTGGCTTCACCGTTCTGAGTTATGACCAGCGGCTCTCCCCGGTCGCCGAGCGTGCGCACGATCTCGGAGGCGTGAGCCTTGAGGTAGCTGATCGGCTTGATCTGGCTGGACAGTTTCATGGGCGCCTCCCTTTCCGGTCTAAAATTAGTCCAAAAACAGGTCAGAACACAAGAACAAACTTCATCGAGTCTGGAGCACGCGCGGATGCATTTGCGCCTTGACGCCAAGTCCAAGCGCAAGCTGGAGCGGGCCGCGGCGTATGAGGAAACGACGGTCAGCCGATTTGTGCTGGCAAACGCCGTGGCTGCGGTCGAACGCGTGATCGAGGCACGTGAAAGGATTGTTCTGTCGGCGACGGACTGGGACGCCTTCCACGAGGCGCTGCTCGACCCGCCCGCACCGAATCCGGAGCTGCGACGGGCCGCCCGCCGCTATCGCGAGCGAGTCGGCCTGTACTGAGCGCGGCATGGAAACCTTGGAAACTCACCCCGTCGAGTGCGAACCCGCCTTGTGAGACCTGACAATCAAGCCAGGAAGAGCATAAGATCATGTAATCGCACGTATGTCGTGGAGCAGGAACATGTCTAACAAACGAACAATGTCAGCCGTCCTGGGAGCCTTTGTTTTTCTCGTCGGCGCAGGCGCCGTCGTCGGCAATATCATCACAGGCGAAGGCATTCCCAATCCGAATCCAGTGCTCACCAATCAATGGGGCGAACTGCCTGCCGGACGAACCTGGGGGCACACGGCCGGAATCGACATCGACCCCATCGATGGCCATGTCTGGGCCTATGAGCGCTGTGGAACCGCTGCGGGCATGGCTGCCGGCGGGCCTGTCAATTGCGACACGAATCCGGTCGATCCGATCTTCAAGTTCGATCGCCACACAGGGGAAGTGATGGCCAATTTCGGTGCGGGAATCATCACGATACCCCACGGCATTCATGCGGACCACGAAGGCAACGTGTGGGTCACCGACTTCGCCACGAACGCCGACGCCACAAAGGGCCAGCAAGTGCACAAGTTCAGTCCCGACGGCGAGTTGTTGATGAGCCTGGGTGTCGCGGGGCAGTCGGGTACCGACGGGGCCCACTTCAATCAGCCGAACGACGTGGTCGTCGCTGCAGACGGCAGTATTTTCGTTTCAGACGGCCACAGCGGCCAGGGCATGACAACGGCTGAGGCGGTCGAAGAAGGCCGTCAATCCGGTCAGACAGGCCGCATCATGAAGTTCGCGCCCGATGGCACGTTCATCACGCAGTGGGGGCGGCTCGGGACGGCTCATGGCGAATTTCGCACGCCCCACGCGCTGGAGATCGATTCGCAGGATCGCCTTTGGGTGGCGGACCGCGGCAACCATCGCCTGGAGATATTCGACCTGGATGGCAACTACCTGGAATCCCGCTACAGCTACGGCCGCATCAGCGGAATTTTCATCACGGACGACGATATGGTCTACGCGATCGACTCCGAGTCCAACCCGTTCAACCACATCAACTGGATCGCAGGCGTTCGCATCGGTCCTCTGGACGAAGATCGCATCGTCGGCTTTATTCCGGGCTATCCCACCGAGAGTCGTGGCTATCAATCCACCGCCGGCGAAGGGGTGGCGGTGGCTGGCGACGGCACCGTGTTCGTCGCGGAAGGACCTGCTTCAATTCCCATTGCCGGGGGGGCCTTCAGCAGGTATAGCGCAGAATAAGAAGCGCTGAGGTGAAACGCTATCGGTTGCGGCTGTAGAGCCCGACTTCCTCGCTGCCGGGTCCGCTGCAGCCGTCATCGCCAAAGCGCGCGAACTTCTGGACCCTCTGACCGGTTTCAACCTCGCCCGTATACACGTTGCCCTGGGAGTCGACGGCCAGCGCGTGGACCCAGTTGAACTCCCCGACCTGTCGTCCGGAACGGCCGATGCGGTCCAGTTCCTGGTGGTTGTCGCGGTTGATGATGTAAAAGGTCAAGATCGCCGGTCATGGCGGCTTACGACTCCGCCCAGCCGCTGACGGCCTTGACTTCGAGAAACTCCTCCAGGCCCCAGACGCCGCCCTCGCGGCCGTTGCCCGAGGCCTTCATACCGCCGAACGGGCTTCCGGCTCCGCGAAACTGGCCGTTCATTTCCACCATTCCGGAACGCAGGCGCCGCGCCACGCGATTGCGCCTGGCGCCGTCCTCGCTCTGGATATAGTTGGTCAGTCCGTAGGGCGTGTCGTTGGCGATGCGAATCGCGTCCTCTTCGGTGTCAAAGGGAATAATCGACAAGACCGGGCCGAATATCTCCTCCTGCGCGATCGTCATGTCGTTCGACACGTCGGCGAACACCGTCGGGCGGACGAAATAGCCGGAATCCATGCCTTGCGGCAATCCCGGTCCCCCGGCAACCAGGCGCGCGCCCTCGTCGACCCCCGCTTGAATATAGCCTTGAATCTTGTCGAACTGCCCGCGGCTCACCACCGGGCCGGCGTGCCGTCCTTCGCTGGAAGCCGGACCTACTGCGTATCTGTCTGCAACTGCGGCCGCCGCCGCGACGCATTCGTCGTAGATCTCCCGTTGCACAAGCATCCGCGTCGGCGCGTTGCACGACTGGCCCGTGTTGTTGAAGCAATGCAGGACGCCGCGCTTCACGGCTTTCTCGCCGGCATCGCTGAAGATGATGTTCGCGCCCTTCCCGCCGAGTTCCAGGTGCACGCGCTTGTGGGTGGCGGCGGCGTTTTTCGAGATGTCCTCCCCGGCCCGCGTGGAACCGGTGAATGAAATCATGTCGATATCCGGGTGACCGCTGAGTTGCCTGCCGACACCGGGTCCGTCGCCGTTGAGCATGTTGAATACCCCGGCCGGCGTCCCGGCATCGTGCATGACCCCGGCGAACACCATGGCGGACAACGGTGCGATCTCCGAGGGCTTCAGGACCATCGTGCAACCGGCCGCCAGCGCCGGGATCACCTTGAGGGTGACCTGGTTCATCGGCCAGTTCCATGGGGTAATCAGGCCGCAGACACCCACCGGTTCATAAAAGATTCGGTCGTTGGGCGCGTGCGGGCCCAGCATCCGGTCAAACTCGAATTCCTTCAATACGCGAATGAAGCCCTTGATGTGCCACTGGCCCGAACCCGCTTGCTGGTTCCTGGCCAGATCGATAGGCGCGCCCATTTCCAGGCTGATGGCGCGCGCGATGTCGTCGGACCTCGACTTGTAGATTTCAAGGATGCGCTCGAGCAAGGCGACACGTTCATCCCTGGACGATGCGGACCAACCTTCAAACGCCGAATTCGCCGAGGCCACGGCAGCGTCGGTGTCCGCCTGGCCTCCCAGTGAAATCACTCCGACGACGCTTTCGGTCGAGGGGTCGATCACGTCGAAATCGTTGGCCTTGCAGGGCGCAACCCATCGACCGTCAATATAGAACTGGCGCTTGTCCAACACATGCCTCTCCAATGGGCTGCTTCGGACGACAGGTTCTACCAAGATTTGTGCCCGATGCCAACCCGTTCGGGCATTGGGCAGCAATTCTCACTATGCCCGTCACCCCTCTCCGCGGGATGGTCCTGGCGGTCGAATTGGCCCGGATTGAGCCGGGAAATGAGACCGTTATGCGCTTGAAAGTGAAGTCAGGCGCCAAAATGAGAATTGCTGGGCATTCGGGCATTAGGCATGAATCGCCAACGGGGTTAGCATTGACCGTGAATAAGGCACGGCGCTTACGGCTGCCGGGTGCACCATGTTGACGAGGGACCCGCCGACGCCGATGCGACCTGGCGCTGCCTGCACGGCGAACCGAGCACCGCAATATGGATGTTCTGCAGTTATTGATCAGCGGAATCTCCCTGGGCTGCGCCTATGGATTGATCGCGCTCGGCTTCGTGCTCATCTACAAGGCCACGGAGATGGTGAACTTCGCCCAGGGCGACATCATGATGCTCGGCGCGTTCGTTGGCTTTACCTACATCAATGCCCTGGGCATGCCATTCCTGTGGGGAGTGCTGGCAACCATCGCGACCATGGCCGTATTCGGCATGCTCATCGAGCGGCTTGCCCTGCGAAGGATGATCGGCGAGCCGCCCTTCGCCGTGCTGATGATCACGATCGGCCTGGGCTTCATCTTTCGCGCCGCCGCGGGCGCAATCTGGGGAAACGACCCGAAGTCGATATCCTCGCCGCTGACCGGAGGCGTACTGAGGATCGGCGAGCTGACGGTCGGCTACGAGAATCTCGCGGTCATCGCCGGCACCGCCGTGCTGTGTGCCGGCCTCTACCTGTTCTTCCGGTTCACCCGGCTCGGTATCGCCATGCAGGCGACGTCGCAGAACCAGCTCGCGGCCTTTTATATCGGCATACCGGTCAAACGGATCTTCAGTATCGTCTGGGCGCTGTCGTGCGCCATCGCCGCGGCCGCCGGGGTCCTCGTTGCCCCCGTGTCGCTCATTGACCCGACGATCGGTTTCATCGGCATAAAGGCATTCGCGGCAGCCATCGTGGGCGGTTTCGGCAGTCTGCCGGGCGCCATCCTGGGTGGCCTGATCGTCGGCATCGCCGAGCAATTCGCCGGCCTCTACGGCCCGACGGGTTCCGCCGATATCAGCGCCTACGCCATCATTCTCCTGATGTTGTTCGTCAGGCCGGAAGGGCTGTTCGCAACCATCCAGCAGAAGAAAGTCTGATGCGTTTCATCTTCAAGACCCGCTACCAGCAGGACATCGCGATCTTCAAGCACGATGGGCAGCGATTCTGGTACGGGCTTCTGGCGATCGCCGTAATGCTGGCGCCGCTCGGTCTGGATACCTTCTACCTGGGAGAACTCACACTCGTCTTCATCTATGCGATTGCCGGAATCGGCCTGATGCTGCTCGTCGGGTACACCGGTCTCGTCAGCCTGGGTCACGCGGCCTTTCTCGCCATCGGCGCCTATGCGCACGCGATTCTCATGGCCAACGGGCTCCCGTTTCCCGTGTCCCTGCTTCTGGCGAGCCTGGTTTGCACGGTGATCGGTGCGATCATCGGCCTGCCGGCCATGCGCATGACCGGGATCTACCTTGCGATTGCCACGCTGGCCTTCGCGTTCATTGTCGAACACGCCATAGCGCACCTGGAACCGTTGACCGGCGGGTTTCGGGGCATGGCGGTCCCGCGCCCGATCCTGTTCGGCCTGGACCTGGGCGCCGCCGTCCCGTTCTACTTCGTTTGTCTGATCATCCTGATTGCGTGCCTCGTCGGCGCGCTGAATCTTCTGCGCGGCCCGACGGGGCGTGCGATGATCAGCATCAGGGATTCGGAGATTTCCGCACAGGGCATCGGCATCGACCTGGTCAGGACCAAGAGTGTGGCCTTTGCGATATCGGCCGGATTCACGGGGCTTGCGGGCGGGCTGTTCGCACACAATTTCGGCTATCTCTCACCCGACACCTTTACCATTCTGACCTCCATACAGTTGTTGCTCATGGTCGTGGTCGGGGGGCTCGGCTCGCTGCACGGTGTCGTTTTCGGCGCGATCTTCGTCGTGCTGTTGCCTCAGTGCATCGCCCTGGTGCGGGACTGGTTGCCGCCCACCGTCGGACAACTGCCGGGACTGGAGCCCGGCCTGTTCGGGCTGGTGCTGGTGCTCTTCCTGATTTATGAACCGCTGGGAATCCACGGACGGTGGCGGAAGATTCGGGACTACTTCGAGGCCTTTCCGCTGTACCGCAAGGCGACGCACAAACGCCAGCGGGGCTATCTGCGCACGGAGCGCGTGAAATGAGCTGCGCACGGAGCGGGTGAAATGAGCGGGGCGATCTTCAGCGCACGGGCGCTCAACCTGAGTTTCGGCGGTGTGCATGCCGTGCGCGACGTATCGTTCGACGTCCAACGCGGCGAAGTCTTCAGCATCATCGGACCGAACGGGGCCGGCAAGACGACGGTCCTGAACCTGATCAGCCGCCTCTACGACGTCGAGGGTGACGGCCGCCTGCTGTTCGAAGGTTCGGACATCACGCACATCGCCACCAGCGAGGTTGCCCGCAGGGGCATCGCCAGAACCTTCCAGAACACCGAGCTTTTCGAACACGAGACCGTGCTCAACAACCTGCTGATCGGCCGGCACGTGCACAGGCGCACAGGCCTGCTCGCGGAACTCTTCTTCACGCCTTCGGTGGCCCGGCAGGAGATTGCATTTCGACAGGCCGCCGAGGACGTCATCGACCTGCTGGATCTTGAGGGCCATCGCGACCAGGTGGTCGCCAACCTGCCCTATGGCATCCGCAAGATGGTGGAGGTTGCACGGGCGTTGTGCATCGAGCCAAAGCTGCTCCTGCTCGACGAACCTTCGTCCGGTCTCAATCCGGAAGAGACGGAGGACGTGGAGTTCTGGATCGAGGACATCAACGAGGAACTCGGTGCAACGGTCATCATGGTGGAGCACGACATGAATCTCGTCTCCCGCGCATCGAACCGCGTGATGGCCATGGCCGACGGCGCCGTGCTCGCCGTCGGTCGGTCGAGCGACATTCAGAATCATCCCGACGTCCTGCGGGCCTACCTCGGAGATTAGCAAGTCCGTGGCAAAAGCCCCCCCGCATTCGACCGACGATGCATCCCGCCCGGCTGCGTTGCTCGAGCTGAAGAATGTCGAGACCTACTACGGTCCGGTGATGGCGGTCCGCGGGGTCAGCCTGCAGGTGGGGAAGGGGCAGATCGTGGCGCTGCTCGGCGCCAACGGGGCGGGCAAGACGACGGTCCTCAAGACCATCAGCGGCGCGATGGAGCCCCGGAAAGGCACGATCACGCTCGCTGGCGCCGAAATCCAGGGCCTCGATCCGGATGCGGTGGCCCGCATGGGGGTGGCCCACGTGCCGGAAGGCCGCGAGGTCTTCCCCTTTCTGTCGGTCGAAGACAATCTCAAGGTCGGCGCCTTCAGCCGCCGGGACGGCGGCGAGGCGAGCGATCTGGAGTCGATGTACGACTACTTCCCCGCGCTTCGGGAGAAGCGGCATCTTCAGGCGGGTTTTCTGTCCGGGGGCCAGCAACAGATGCTCGCGATCGCGCGTGCGATGATGTTGAGGCCCGAGGTCATGCTTCTCGACGAACCCTCCCTCGGGCTGGCGCCGAAACTGGTGGGCGAGATCGCGGCCATCGTGCGCCGACTGAACGATGAGCGAAACGTGACCGTATTGCTGGTCGAGCAGAACGCGAAACTCGCCCTTCAGATCAGTCAATTCGGCTACGTGATGGAACTCGGGCGCATCGTGATGGAGGACACGTCGGAACGCTTGAGAAACGCGACGGACATCAGGGAGTTCTACCTGGGCATGAAGGATCAGGGCGTGCGGGGCCGGCGCCGCTGGAAACAGAGAAAGACCTGGCGCTGATGTCCAACGACGGCAGGGATCTCACCGCGATCGAGGGTTTTCGCACGATTCCCGGGTTGTTCCGGCATCGCGTCATCACGGAGTCCGACAGGGTGGCCATTCGTGAAAAGGACTTCGGCATATGGAACGAGTACACGTGGCGGCACTACGGCGAGCAGGCCCGCTTGATCGGACTCGGATTGAAGGCGCTGGGGCTTCAACGCGGCGATGTCTGCTCCATCGCGTCGGAAATCAACAGGGAATGGCTGTTCGCGGATCTCGGAATCATCTGCGCGGGCGGTGTCACCAACGGGGTTTACCCCACCGACAGCGCCAACCAGGTCGAGTACCTGATCACCGACAGCGGTACGCGCTTCTACTTCGCCGAAGACGAGGAGCAACTGGACAAGGTGCTCGAAGTCCGGGAATCCACGCCGACGCTTGAGAAGGTCATCATCTTCGACATGGAAGGGCTGCGGAGTTTCCACGACGAGCAGTGCATCGGCATCGAGGAGTTGCTTGACATTGGGCGGGCCTGGCTCGCGGACCATCCCGAGACCTGGGAGCGGGAAATTCGCGCGGCCGAACCCGAGGACCTGATGATCATGACCTATACGTCGGGAACCACGGGCAGACCGAAGGGCGCGATGATCAGTCACCGCAACATGATTTGCCAGATGAACTTGCTGCGTGAAGCAATGCCGATGCGCCGGGGCGATGAGCAACTCGGTTTTCTGCCGCTCGCTCACATCGCCGGCCGCGTGTTCTACACTTTCGCCCCGATGCAATCGTGCGCGACGGTCAATATCGTGGAAAGCCTGGAAACGACGGTGCGGGACCAGCAGGAAGTATCCCCGACCGTTCATTTCGCGGTCCCGCGCGTGTGGGAGAAGCAATACTCGACCGTCTCGATCAAGCTCGAAGAGGCGACAGCGCTGGGGCGGTTCGCCTACGACCGCGCACTGGCGATCGGCAGGCGCGCCGCCGAATTCCGCAAGCGCCGGGAGCCGCTGCCGGGGGGGCTGGCGGTATTGAGCTTCATCGCCGATCTGCTGGTTTTCAGGAACGTGCGCCGGTTGCTGGGGATCGACCGGTGCCGGTGGCTGTCCACGGCTGCCGCGCCGATCGCACCGGACCTCATCGAGTGGTATTGGGCGCTCAACCGGCCCATGTACGAGGTCTATGGACAAACGGAGTGCTCGGCGATCGCAACGGCCAATACCGAGGCGCATTGCCGTATCGGCAGCGTCGGCAGACCCATCCCGGGCATCGACATCAAACTCTCGGATGAAGGCGAAATCCTGATCAGGGGACCGAGCGTGATCCAGGGCTACTGGAACCAACCCGGCAAATCCGCCGAAACGATCGTGGACGGCTGGCTGCGCACGGGCGACGTCGGGCGCATCGACGCCGACGGTTACATCTACATCGTGGATCGGATGAAGGACATCATCATCACGGCGGGGGGCAAGAACATCACTCCGAGCGAGATCGAGAATCAGCTCAAGTTCTCGCCCTACATATCCGATGCCGTGGTCGTTGGCGACAGGCGGCCTTACCTGACGTGCCTCGTGATGATCGATCGGGAGAACGTCGAAAGGTTCGCCCAGGTCAACGACGTACCGTTCACCAACTACACCAGCCTTTGCCGCACCGATGCCGTGGTCGATCTCGTCGGCCGGGAGGTTGAAAAGGTCAATACGGGGTTTGCACGCGCCGAAACGATCAAGAAGTATCGCCTCATCGACCAGTTGCTGGACCCGGAGGACGAGGAACTGACTCCCACCATGAAACTGAAGCGCAAGGTCGTGAACGTGAAGTACGCCGATCTCATTGATAGCATGTACCGGTACTGAAATAATGGGGAACGGTTCCCCGGGCATTTCCCCGGGTGTTTCTCCGGGCGTTTGTCCAGGCGACCTGGATTGGGGGGTCAGTCATGTCCGCAAAACTAGTGCCTGTCATTGTTTTCCTGTCGTTGATGGCGGCCTGCGGCGGCGGGGACGGCGACGGCGACGGCGCCGACAATACGGCCGGGGCCCCGGCCAGAGGCGTCACCGACACCGAGATCGTGATCGGGAGCCAGAACGACCTCTCCGGCCCCGCGGGCCTGCTTGGCGCCGATGCCGTAAACGGCGCTCGACTGCGTTTCGAGGAGGTCAACGCGGCGGGTGGCATCCACGGGCGGCAGATCCGGTTCGTCGTCGAGGATGCCCAGTATCAGATCCCGCGGGCCATTCAGGCCACCAACAAGCTGGTCAACCGCGACAATATCTTCGCCATGCTGCTGAGCATGGGCACGCCGATGAACAACGCCGTGATGGATACGCTCTTCGAAGCCGGAGTCCCGAACCTCTTCCCGATCTCCGGGGCTCGGCAAATGGTCGAGCCCTTCCGGCCCATGATGTTTACCGCGCGCGGCATCTATTACGACGAGATTCGGGCGGGGGTTCGATACTTCGTCGAAGAACGGGGCGCGCAGAATATCTGTGTCATGTACCAGGACACGGACTACGGCCAGGAAATCCTGGAAGCCGCGCGGGATCAGACCGGGGCGATGGGCATGACTGTCACCGAAGTCACCGCGCACAGGCCGACCGATACGGAGTTTACGGCGGCCGTGCTGCGCCTTCGCAATGCCGGCTGCGACACGGTGATGATGGGAACGATCAACCGGGACACGATCCTGATTTTCGAGGCGGCCAGAAAGATGGGCTGGACCGATGTCTCATTCGTCGGACAAAACGCGTCCTACAACAAGGCGATCGCCGCGACCGAAAGCGGGGCCGCGGAAGGCTATTACGCCTTCGTCCATATTGCCGCCATTTACGGCGAAGACGAGATGAGCCCGGAAGTCGCGCGCTGGTACCGGAGTTTCACCGAACGGTTCGGGTCCGAGCCCGGGTACCCGGCGATCGAGGGCTACCGCAATGCCGGCATCCTGGTCAACGCGCTTGAAATGGCCGGACGCGATCTCAGTGCCGATGGGCTGATGGCGGCGCTGGAATCCATGACCGGCTACGAGGACATGTTCGGCTACCGCCTGACGTTCGGCCCGGACGACCACAAGGGCGTGGATGAGTCCGTTCTGACGACCGTCGTGGACGGCCGCTGGGTGACGCTGGAGGAATCCATCCGCTATTGAGGTTTGCTCCCCCGAGCGATTGCCCGTGCGGCGCGTCGGCGGGCGTGAGGGTCGAGAAGCCGCTTGCGAAGGCGTAGCGACACCGGTGTGACTTCGAGCAGTTCGTCATCCGCGAGGTACGCCAGCGCAATCTCAAGCGACATCCGCCGCGGCGGGCTCAGGCGCACGGCGTCATCCTTGCCGGCGGCCCGGATATTGGTGAGATGCTTGCTCTTCAGCGGGTTGACGTCGAGGTCTTGCGCCCGCGTGTGCTCGCCCACGATCATGCCGCCGTAGACCGGCATTCCCGGCTCTATGAACAGCGCCCCCCGCTCCTCCAAGTTCCACAGAGCGTAGGCGACGGACCTGCCTTCGGTGGTCGAGATGAGCACACCGGTCTGCCGTCGCGGGAGCGCGCCCCTGAACGGCGCATAGCCATGGAATATCCGATGCATGACGGCCGTGCCTCGGGTCACCGTGAGCAGTTCGCCATTGAAACCGATCAGTCCGCGCGACGGGCCGTGAAAGAGCGCGCGTACGGTGTCCCGCCCCGAGGGCCGCAGCTCGACCAGTTCCGCGCGTCGTTCGGCCAGCGCATTCACCACGTCGCCGACGAAGGCCTGGGCGACATCGATCTGGATTTCTTCGATAGGCTCGAGAAGCCCGCCGCCTTGCGGGTCTTCGCGCATCAACACCCGCGGGCGCCCGACCGACAATTCGAAGCCCTCGCGGCGCATGGTCTCTATCAATACCGCGAGTTGCAGCTCGCCGCGGCCGGCGACCTCGTAGGCGCCGTCCTCCGCCATACCGCTCACCCCGATCGCGACATTGCCTTCCGCCTCGCGTGCAAGGCGCGCCTCGATGATGCGTGAGGTGAGCTTCGTTCCCTCGCGTCCGGAAAGCGGCGAGTCGTTCACCGAAAACACCATCGCGATCGTCGGCGGATCGATCGGCTCGGCCGCGATCGGGGCGCAGTTCCCGGAGGCGGCGACGGTGTCCGTGACCGAGGCGGTCTTGAGGCCGGCGAGGGTCACGATCTCGCCGGCACCCGCACGCTCGACCGCGATTCGTTCCAGGCCATGCGCCCGCAGCAGCTTGGTGAGGCGGGAGACCTCGACCACGCTGCCGTCCGTGCGCAGCACCGTCACGGTCTGGTTCGCCTTCACCTGGCCGGAAAGCACACGGCCACTCACCAGCCGACCGAGAAAGGTGTCGGCCTCGAGCAGGCTGATCAACATGCGAAACGGCATATCCTGATCCGTCGACGGCGCCGGAACGTGCGCGACAACGGCCTCGAAGAGCGGGGCCATGTCGGTCCCGGCGACGGCCGGGTCGAGCGAAGCCCAGCCGTCGCGCGCCGAGCAGTACACGACCGGAAAGTCGAGTTGCGCGTCGGTGGCTCCCAAGGCGTCGAACAGGTCGAAGACCGCCTCGTGCACGGCATCGGGCCGGGCATCGGGACGATCCATCTTGCTGATCGCCACGATCGGCCGCAGACCGAGGCGCAGCGCCTTGTCCACCACGAACCTGGTCTGGGGCATCGGGCCTTCGGCCGCGTCCACCAGCACGAGCGCACCGTCGACCATGCCGAGCACCCGTTCGACCTCACCGCCAAAGTCCACGTGGCCGGGGGTGTCGACGATGTCGATGCGCACGCCGTGCCATTGGATCGCGGTGCACTTGGCGAGGATTGTGATGCCGCGCTCGCGCTCTAGCTCGCCGCTATCCATGGCGCGGTCCTGCATCGGCTGGTTCGCCCGCACCGTGCCGCTCTGGCGCAGCAGACAGTCCACCAGCGTGGTCTTGCCGTGATCGACATGGGCGATGATGGCGATGCTGCGCAGGTCCATGGCTGCCGGTGGGGTGTTATCGGGCACTTTGAGAGGAAACGCCAATTCCTGGGCGGTTTCCGTTGCTCAGCCTACCGAACGTCGGTCGCTGTCGGCGCAGGCGGCATATCTGAAGCAATCGATGAGATGGTCATTGACGAGTCCCGTAGCCTGCATGTGAGCATAAACGATCATGGAGCCCACGAACTTGAATCCGCGCGCCTTCAGGTCCCTGCTCAACAGATCGGACTCGGCGCTTGTCGCGGGCACCTCGCTTTGCGCCCGCCAGCGATTGACGATCGGTTCGCCGACGACGAAACGCCAGACGTAGTCAGTGAAGCTCCCGAATTCCTCCTGGATCGCGAGATAGTGCCGCGCATTGCCGATCGCCGCCTCGATCTTTCTCCTGTTTCTTACGATGCCGGAGTCGGCCACGATCCGTTCAACGGAGCGCCTGTTGAAGCGCGCAACGCGCCCGGCATCGAAGTCGGCGAATGCGCGGCGATAACCGGCACGCTTGCGCAGAATCGTTCTCCAGCTCAAGCCCGCCTGCGCACTTTCGAGGATCAGAAACTCGAAGTGCCTGCGATCATCGTGCACGGGAACGCCCCATTCGGTGTCGTGGTAGCTCAAGTACTGCTCGTCGACGCCCTCACTCCATGGACATCGGGTCTTGCCAACGGGCTGGTCGCTCGGCGCCATTCAGATGATCCGGCCGAACGCTTCGAACACACACGATAACCAGGAACAGGAAAAAACCACGGCGCACATCATCAGGCTCGACACGGGTTGGAGAGCGTATACGAAACCACGGTTAAACCCGGGATAGATCAAGTTCATGGTGATGGGTTCTTGCGTCGCGAGCGGTTGTTGCCGCAAACGCCTCATGATGAACCTTAGTGACAGTGGTGTGCGTGAGTTTAACAAATGTGCTCACGCTGGATTCGACGTTATGTTTGATTGGTACAAGGGCGACGCCCCCCGCACACTTGAGGCGTTTCTGCTTTCGTTCAGGCGAAATGTCTGTAAAACGTTAGATACATAATATCAATCAAACGCTGGTTTGGTGGAGTAGTGAATTTCTGTGTTGAACCAACTTTCGTCGTTCGAACGGTCAGGGGGAGCCGAGCCTGCGAGCGAAGCGCTCGCGTTGCTCCAATAGCACATCTAGCTCTCTAGGCACCGGAAGCAAGCTAGGCCGTGATGCCTAGCCAATAATCTCGCGGGAAGGCACAGCACTATGGAGCGCGGCCATATCAATCTTCCGCTGGTTCCTCGCCCCACGCACGCACGGCTCCAACAATTACGTGCTTCGTAGCTTCCCAAGCCGGGTCATACTCCTCTTGATATCGCTCGTTAACATATTGCCGTGCTCGCGTGATCAATATTAGCCTGGAATTAGCCAACATATCCCATGGGTCTTCGCCCTCAAGCATGACATTATAATCTCCCTTAACGAGGTTGCATGCACGGCAAGCCAAAACCAAATTGATATAGTGGGGGCCGTGTCCGACTATTGGAAGCAAGTGATCCTTCTCAGCGGACCCGTAACCAGGACGATGTACCAACAAATCATGGTCACAATATGTACAACGGCCTAGCGCGCGGGCGTAGACAGTGGCCCACGGTTCTTGTAGAGCACCTTCATTGATAATGGCCTGCCTAATTTCATTCCAGTTCATTTTCGATCCCTAAATTCCATACCAATAGTATTGTTGCCACTTATCAGTTTTGATTAGCTAGGGCGAGATGGCACAAATGACTATCACGGCGGCACGAATGTACTATATTGATGCTGAACACAGCCTCGTCAATCAGGTCCCATCCGCCCCGGAGATCTTGCTCATCGATACGACTCACGCCTCTTCCACCTCAATCACCGTCAACAAATGCCTGGCCCGCGACCGCGCCACATACCGATTCACCCGCTCCCTGGCACCGTCCGTGACCGGCGTCTCAATGGTCGCGATGGCATCGGTCTCCAGGCCCTTGAATCGGTGCCAGGAAGCGATCAGCAAACCCTTGTCCTCACCCCATTCCTCAAAGCTCTTCGTTGCGGGTATCGCTCCAAATAAGGTCGGCCAGTCGTCGCTGCTGAATCCGGGCGCAAGCACGGATCGGCCCCCGAACTACCACGAGCCGAGGCCCGCAGACGAGCGGGGCGAGCGGATCCATTTCGCCAGCAGGGCGCTGGGGATTTTCAAGCCAAGGCAAATGACGGCGGCCCTCAGCATCAAGACGGTGATGCCACGCGCCGGCCGGCCCATCTGGTACCGCGACCAGCGCGCCGACCTTGACGTCGAGACGGGGTTGCTTCCCTACGACCTGGCCCGGAAATCTGCGAATCACACAAACGACGCGCTCAAACTCGCCCACCAAAGGCGGGCGCCGCTGACCTACTTTCGTGCCGTGCGGTCCACTTTGTACGAGGCGGTCTGGCCGGTGTGGGTCGAGGACTTCAGGGCGGATGAAGGGCGCGTCCTGCTCGCTGCGGCGAACCCGGCGCGCGAGGACGCCGTTGCCGATGAATGGCCGCGGCCCGACACATCCAGCGCGGATCGGGAGCGGTCCTATTCGCTGCGGATGACCAGGCGCCGCAATCACCAGGCCTGGTTCAGCAAGCATGTCAGGTCGGTCTATGGATACCGCTGCGCGTTCAGCCCTTGATGAAGGCGCCATCGATCCAGCCCCTCTCTGACAAAATGCCGCAGGCGAGTCGAATGTGACGCTCGGAGAATTGTCGCTTCCGCGTGTTCCACGCATAGGTCTGTTGAACGGCTTCGTCGATACCCTGGACGCCGTCAACGCTGCAAATCCAGTGCACGGTCGAGAGTAACTCCAGACCATACGGTGTCTCGAACCCTTCAACGAGATCGGCGACGCGGTCGAAGCGGGCCTTCGTTGCCTCCCGGCTGCTTAGAAATTCGCGAGCATCCTTGACCGCACCGGGGATCAGCGCCAATTCCTTACCGGGCCTGTCGCCTCCGTCGGAATATCCGGACACCAGATGTCCCTCAATGGCATTCAGCACGTGCCGCAAGTTCTCGGCGTACGGTCCATATAGACCCTTCTTGAACCTCAAACCCAACGGCTCTCCGGCCACTTGCATGAAGTACATCAGCTTGTGTGCCTCGAGCAGGGTGACGAACGGGTCCAGGAGACCGGCCAGGTATTGGTAGAGCAATCCGACGAGCGCCGCCCGGCCCGGGGTCATATTCGGAACGCCCCTGGATCGGTTGGCGCGCCCGTCAGCGGGGCCGCCGCCTGGCTCGAAAATAACGACCCTGACATCATCCAATCCGCTCAGCGCCTCTTGCATGCGAGACCGCACGTCGGACCAGTTCAATCCTCCAAGTCCGCTACCCAGCGGCGGAATCGCTATGGATCGAATTCCGCGCGATCGAATCTCATCGGCCAGCGATCCCAGCCCCGACTCGATGTCTTCGATCCGGCTCTTGCCTCGCCAGTGGCGCTTGGTCGGAAAGTTGACAATGAAACGCGGAGAGATCATCTCACCGGTCTCAAAAATGAACATCTTCCCCGGTTGAATCTCGTTGCGTTTGCAATGGGCGGCGTAGGCCTTGAAGTTTTCGGGAAACGCGCGCTTGAACTGAAGTGCGATGCCCCGTCCCATGACACCGACGCAGTTGACCGTGTTTACCAGAGCTTCCGCGTCTTCCGTGAGGATGTCGCCCGTCTTGTATTCGATCATGGCATCCCTCCTCCGATCTCAGTAATACCACCGGGGCTTGATCTGCACCCGCGGCCTGTGCTCGGCGCCTGCGAGTGCATTCATGGTCTGCAGGTAAACCTGTTGCGATAGTACACCAATCCTTGTAACCAACTTCCAGGCGAACCGCCCCTCGGTCAAAAATTCCGCCTGTTTCCCGTGCCGACATTCGCGCCAGTCTCGGGCAGCAACTGCCTTCCAGTCGATCTTGTCCAACCTGTCGAGGTCACAGAAGTCGTCGAAGTAGCGGCTACCGGCGTTGGACGAAGTAAACGCCCAGCGACGCTTCTGCTCCTCAGCCCACGCGACAGTGCTCCGCAGGTCCGCTTGCAAGTGAATGATGGAGCCCTGCCCGCCACGATAGGCCAGCGACTCGTGGTTTGCCCGGTGGATTACATAGAGCATGATCGAGCGCGGGCAGAAATAAAACGGCACACACTCTCCGACGTGAAGACCTGGTCGGCACTCCAACGGCAAGGTCAGCCGCCTCTGCTTGATGCTGGCCATCCCGATAGTCGTCCCAACCGTCGGTAGGTCGGCGATATCAGCGTCACACAGTAGTCCGCCTTCGTCGATGATCAACGGCAGGCGATCAACGTGGCAGATATGAAATATCTTCGGATTTGCGGGAACAGGCATGGGCCACGAATTTATCTGTCAGGTTGCTCAGGCAGGTCAACGGAACCGATACCGGACGGCCTCTGCCTCGCTGCACGGTGCCTCTTGATCCAGCATTATTCATTTTATGGAGTGTAGCCAGCAGGTGGGAATTTTTCACACGTCGGCGAAGTTCTCTTGTAGCGAGGTTTGGCGGAAACACCACCGAATGAGGCAACACCGCCCAATTGTCATTATTCTCGCAGCAACCAAGACGACTTGAGGTCCACCGTGTCAACCTTCAAAGAATTGGTCGAGAGGACTAAAACAGGTGCTCACGCGCCAAGGATTGCGGAGATGTTCCGGACTCTGGGAAGAATTTGCGAAAATCTGAAGCAGCACAGACCGGCCGTTAAGAAAGGAGTGGGCATTACACCGTCTGAACGAGTTTTCGCTCGATTAGCTGAACAATCGTTTCTGAACCTGTGGTCCTATCCATGTCCATACCGAGACCAAAAGCAGTCGGTCAGTGGGGACGGAAAAGAATTGTGCGACCTGCTTGTTGTCTGTGGAGGGTAGTTGTCGCCAAGGGCGCAAGGGGCGCGTGTAAGCAGCGATTCCGCCACGGTTCAGGGAGCTTGGTCATTCGACCGGTCATTCCAGGAAGCCAACATTGATGTAATGGGCCTGCACCCATGTGAATGGACATCAGCCGGTATCTTTACCGGGAAATCCCGACGCGACCGGCAGCAGTGGGTTATTCGGCTCGGGCTGTGGTTAAATCGCCCGATGCAACTACAACTCATCATTCGAACGGCAATCACGTTTGCCACGATCATTCCGGCGCTGGCTGGCGCAGAAATCATTGCCGTCATTGGCACCGGTGACGTTGGCAGCACACTCGGCACCCGCTTCGCCCAGGCAGGGCACAGCGTTTACTTCGGCTCGCGCACGCCGGAAGCAGACCGCGTGCAGGCTCTGGTCAACGCAGCGGGCGAAAACGTGGCGGCGCTGACACCCCCAAGGGCCGCTGCCGCGGCGGACATGATCGTTCTGGCCGTACCCCATGACAGCGCAGTCGACGTATTGCAGAGCCTGGGCGATACGGCTGGGAAGGTGGTCATCGACGTCACCAATCCGCTGATCAGATTGGAGGGACGCTACGCGCGGGCTACCGATACGTCAGTGGCGGCGCTATTGCAGGCAGCCGCGCCCGAAGCGCACATCGTCAAGGCGCTGAACGCGCTCGCGTACCGCACCATGGCGGAGCCTGCGCTCGCCGGCGGAACAGTCACCATCCCGATGGCCGGCAACGACGCGGCGGCCAAGGCCAGGGTCGCCAGCCTGATCGCAGACCTGGGTTTTGACTCATGGGACCTGGGCCCCGTCGAATACGCACGGGTGCTTGAAGACATGCTGATGGTGCGGCTCCATGCGAGGCTTCAGGGCCGCGCGTTCAACTACTACTTCAGGCCCGCGCCCCATGAAACCGATGCGGACTGACTCCTCGGGAGCCTTGCCGGAATTCATGCTGGAGAGCCCGCGACGGTTGAATTCATTGGTCGCTCCAGACACGACCGCGGAGCAACGACAAATTGAAACCCCTGGGCCACTCGCGTACGATACCATCGGAATACGTGTAGCGTCTGCGCAACAGAAAAACATCGCTGCAGACATACGCTGCACACCACAGGGGGACTCAGTAATGCTCGAATCTGGCAAACTTTCTTGCAGTGCCATCGTCGGCACTTGTATCGCGGCACTTTCCCTCCCGGTCCAGGCTCAGGAAGATCAGGGCGCGCAGTTGGAGGAGATCGTCGTCACCGGCTCCTTTCTCTACACCGGCATCGACTCACCGTCACCGGTTTCAGTGCTTTCGGGCGAGGACATGGTGGCTTACGCGCCACCCGATCTCGTCAGCTACTTTATCAACAACGTTCCGCAGAACTTCGAGGACGATATCGGCAGCCAGATCGAAAACGATGGCCAGAGCCGGGCGCGTTCGGACCGTAACGCGACGATCAACCTGCGCGGTCTCGGAGATATGAACACGCTCGTCGTGCTGAACGGGCGTCGCACAATCTCCTATCCGAGCCCGACCGGCACCGGCTGGTACCGCACCGCGATCAACTCGCTCGTGCCGCGGATTGCGGTGCAGCGGGCCGAGCTGTTGCTCGACGGCGGCTCGGCCACCTTCGGTTCCGACCCCGTGGCCGGCGTGGTTAACTTCGTCACACGCAACAACTTCCGCGGCTTCGACCTGAGTATCGACAGTCGGACGCTGGAAGAGGCTCCCGATGCCAAGAACGCGAGCGTTTCAGCGATCTTCGGAGCCGGTAACGATGACACGAACATCATCTTGGCCATGGAGTTTCACCAAGAGGACCTGGTTGAGGTCATCGACGTCTCTCCGGAATTCGACGACTTCCAAGCGAACCCCGACGTCACGTACCAAACGGGCTACGGGCTCGAAGCCAACGAAACTCTGGAGTATCGCAACGCGACGGGCGGTGCCGTATACGTCGATCCCGACTGCGGCAATCCGGCCTTCGGCGGACCGTTTTTCGCGGGTTGGCTCATAGACGATCAGCCGCTTGTGATGGACTCCGCGGTGGAAGCGCCCGACTACGCGTCCGCTACCGCCTGTGGACGGCCGTACGACAACGGCTTGTTTGACGACGCCGGCAGGCTGCTCAACAACAATGTCAAACAAATCAACCTGTTCTCCCGCGCCGAGCATCACTTGAGCGATGCATTGCGGGTCAATGCCGAGATCGGCTACAGCCGACAGCGATACGACGACATCGATCAGTGGGGCGACAACGGTTCCCAGGGATGGCTCATAGAACAGAACGCACTGGGCCCCGAGTTCGCGATTGAGGCCAACCATCCGGGCCTGGTCCGCGCACAGGCGCTACAGCCGGGTTTCGGCATGGGCCTGCCCGTCTACGCCCGTGACGAGACGCTGCCGTTTCTGAGTGAGATGCCCGCGTTCAGTCAAAACGATCTGTTCCGCGCAGCGTTCGGCGTCGAAGGCGACATCAATTCCAACTGGACATGGCTGCTCGACGGTTCTGCCCAGTACAGCGATCTCCGCGCTGGCGTCCGTGACGTGGTCCTCGACCGCTATCCGCTGGCCATCAGCGGGCTGGGTGGACCGGACTGTCTCCCGGACACCGGGACACCGGGCATGGGCGAATGTTACTTCTACAATCCGTTCATGAGCTCGGCGCTGCCTGATGCGGCATCGCGGCAAACGAATCTCGCCCAGACCGGTCTTGCCAACCACCCTGACCTGCTGGGCTGGCTGATTCCGTTGCGCACGGATGTTTTCGAAGGCGAGCTCTTCACCCTGGACGCGCGCATCACGGGCCAGTTCGGCGATTTGCCGGGCGGGCCGATCGGTTTCGCCGGCGGCATCGCTTACCGCGAAGAAGAGGTCGGGCGCGATGCCGACGCCATGGTCAATGCCGGCGAGATGGCCACGCTCGGCGTCTTTAACGACTTCCGCGGCAGCCAACAAGTGAATTCGGTGTATTTCGAGCTGGCCTTGCCGTTCCGCGAGGACATCAATGTCCAGGTCGCCGGACGCCAGGAAGAGTACGACATTGGCTTCAGCGAGTTCTCACCGAAGATTGCCGCACTCTGGACGCCGACCGATCGGTTGACGCTGCGTGCTTCCTGGGGTACCTCGTTCAAAGGGCCTTCGATCAGCCAATCGGCGGCGGAGACTATATTCACCGGCATGGGCCCGCCGCGCACAACCGTCAGCGGTATGACATATGGCATGGGTCCGGGCACTGGGTTCATTTATATTTCGAAGCCGAACACGGCCCTCGATCCCCAGACCTCGGACAACATCTCGTTTGGCGCCGACTATATCGTCAACGAACGGATCAGCGTGGGCGCCAGCCTCGTACAGATCGACATCGAGGATCTGATCGTCTCGACGACGGCGAACAATGTGCTCTCGCAATGCTACGTCCGCGATGCCGACGGCATCCCGTTCACCCAGAACGGAAATAGCAATGGCTCGCTCATGTATCCGGTCGTCGGCCCCGACGGCTCCAAGTGCGTCGGTACGGTGATCGACGCTGATCCGTCCCTCTACTTCGATGTCGATGGGGATGGCGTTCTCGACACGACCCGGCAAAATATCGCTACGCTGCTCAACTCGCCGGTGAACATCGGTTATATCGACACGCAGTTCTTCGATTTGCATGCCAACATGAACTTCGATACACCGATAGGCTCATTGAACTTCCGACCCTCCGTGACATTCACGCTGCAGTACGACTTTCCGCTCGGGGATATCGGGGGTCGCGACGGTCTGTGCAGCGACGGCGTCTGTAGTGGGATCGGCCGTAGCTTCGGCATGGGTTTCAATGGTGTAACGGACATGCCCCACTGGCAGGGAGTCTTCCCCGCGACGCTCAACCTCAACAACCAGGACATCCGCGTTGTTGCGCGCTACCGCGACGGGCTGAACAATGCCTTTGACGATTTGCCGCAAGATAATTTCCTGACTGCCAGATGGGAACGCGACGAGGGTCAGTTGACGATTGACGTCAATTGGGCCTACCGGTTCAACCAGGGATCAAGCGTTGCGCTTTCGGTCTACAACCTGTTTTCTACGGATCCGCCCGCTCAGGACGCTCAGCGATTCAATCAGCGTAGACGCGAGTTCGGCCTTCAGTTCCGGCACTCGTTCGACACCGGGTGACGCCGCGCTGAAACGAGCGCGAACAGGGGTTTTCCGGCACGTACCAACTATCCCGACGTCGGATGCGCTGAACGATCCTTCAGTCTCAGGTCGCCAAACGGATTGACGAAATGCCGGTCGGTCGCTACATGGACCGATTCCGGGTGTTTCTCGCGCATCATGGCCTTGATGACCTCGCCCATGCCTTTGCGGGCATATATCAGGAAGAGGTACTTGCCGGCTTCGATGTCGTCATGGAACGGCGCCAGTTTGCTGTTTTCAGTCGATATACCAACCAGGCCACCCACCCACGCCCCGAAAAAGGTCGCAAGCACCACGACGCCGGCGTACGCGGCGAAGGATACATTCGGGCCGAAGGGTTGCAGCGACGCCAATACCACGGCGCCGATCACGCCAGCCATGAACCCGGCGCAAGCGCCGGTGAGTCCGGACCGTACGATGTCCAGAGTTTCAATGTAATTGCTGGAGTGGATGCGATGCTTCTGCAGACCGGCTTCATCCTTGCTGATGACATGGATGTACCAGTCATCGACGCCGACGGCGTGCAGATCGTCCGAGATGGTATGGGCGCTCTTCAAGGCTGGCGTGAGAAAGTACACGCATTTCATACTCTTCACCCTCCAAGACTAGCCTGACCATACTAGCACAGGTCATTTTAGCCTCCCGGGACAGAGTCCTCGCGGGAGTCTTGCGAGGCTATTCCGGGCAGATTCAGACCAAGGGGCTGGAATGACGCTGGGTGTTACGCAATCTCTTGCTTCACAATCCATTCACGAAGCGCGTCGTTGATCCGGGTTTGCCATCCAGCGCCGCCAGCCTTGAAGTGGGCAATCACATCCGGCGAAAGGCGAATGGTCGTTGAAACCTTCGGATTGGCGATCGTCGGGCGGCCACGACGTACTTTTGCCTTGGCCATCTTCGCCGGCCAGTCATCCTGCGACAGGTCCGGAGCATCATCCGGATCGAAATCTGCGTCCATAGAGCGTTCGTTCCCGTTCATTGGCTTTCCTCAAACTAATTATCCGACGCACACCGCTTCGTGGCGTCCAGACCAATACCACCATCTCCCCGTCCAGAAACCCAGTCGAAATGAATCGTTCCTCGCCATAGTCTCGCCGATCATCCGTTACGGTGAGTGTAACGCCTTCCAATACCTCCCCCGCTCGCGCCATGTCGAGTCCCCTCGAACGGAGCGTAGCCTGCCGCTTCACCTCATCGAATTCAATCGGCACGATTTCACGTTACTACATTAAATCACACTAGCGTCTCACAATGATCAATCAGTGTGGGGAGGTCACGCGAGAGACATTTTTCGGCATTTTCTGCAAGATTGCCGTTTCCACGCCACGGAACGAACGATAACGGGAAAACAGGGCACGCACGAGAATCGCCGGGGAAACCTGATCCGCCTGTTGCGAATTGACGCATGAAATGGAAGTAATCGGCATGCACACTGCACTACGCTACAATTCGCTCAGGTTTCCGGAGATCGAACAATGGCCAGCATGAACGAAAGCAACCGAAGAGAATTCCTGGCGCACAGTGCCGCTCTGGCGGCCGCAGCCTCCCTGCCCGTCCCGTCGTTTGCACAGGAGACGATGCGGGCGCGCCCCATTCCCGGAACCGACGAGTATCTGCCCGTCATCGGATTGGGTGCCCCCGACATATTCATCGACCTTCCGCCGGAAGGCAGGGAACTGCCCATATCCGTGCTCGAAGCCATGGTGGACCTGGGTGGCAGACTGCTGGACACACCCTCGTTTTTCCAGCCGGACGTACCGATTCTTGGAGAAATCCTGACCGAAATGGGGCTGCAGGACGAGATGTTCCTGACCGGCAAGATCACGGTCAACGAAAAGGAGGACGGCATCCGGCACCTGGAACGACTCGTGACGAATCTGAACAAGCGGCCGATGGATCTGCTCATGATTCACAACATGCGCAATGTGGACGAGCACTGGCCGACGCTCAGGGACTGGAAGGAGGCGGGACGGACCCGCTATATCGGTGTCAGTCTGACGAGAAACAGCGATTACGTGGAATTCGATCAATTCATGAGGACCGAACGCCCCGACTTCATCATGACAGGCTACTCGATCCACAATCCGCAGGCCGCCGAGACCACGCTGCCGCTCGCCGCGGACCTCGGCATTGCCGTCCTGATCGTCGAGGCGTTCAAGACGATTGATGACGGCGGGATATTCAGTTACGTTGCCGGCAGCCCATTGCCCGAGTGGGCGGCCGACTTCGATTGCGAGTCCTGGGCGCAGTTCTCCCTGAAATACATCCTGTCGAACCCGGCCGTGACCGGCATCGTGACCGAAACCCGCCAGGTCAGGCACGTCATCGACAACATGCGCGCCGGCTACGGTCGCCTCCCCGACGAAGCCACCCGCCGGCGAATGAGCGAGTATCTCCTGTCCCTGTAGCCCCGGGTTTGCCGGTCGGTTACGCGACCCGACGCGGCACGTCGTCGCCAGGTTCGACTACTTTGCTATTGCTCGCTGCCTTGACCGGCTTGGCATCCCCGATGGCCTTCGCCCAGGGCATGGGCGGGGCCGGCACGACCGTCGAACAGATCGTCGAGAACGTCGCCATGGACGATTTCTCCGACTACGAGAACTACGGGCCCTGGCTGCGCGCCAACGTGATTTCCATGTGGGACTACCTGTACCGGTACCGGGAGCCGATCCGGGCGCGCCCGGATCGGAGGGATATAAGCAAAACTGGCCGATCGGGTTTCCGATCGGAGCCGTGAACTTCGCGATCCAGGACGAGGCGGAGTGACACCGGCTGTCGGACAGGAGTTCGCCGCCAACGAGCGTGTGATACCGGTGCGCGGCCGCCCACGCGTCGGGCGCCCGCAGGTGCACATGGGTGAACGTGCTTTGTCCCAAGGCGAGGCCCGGGAAACAGATCAACCACAAGGCGGACGCCGGGCGCGCAGAATTGTTGGATTGGGCCGATGCTTGATATAGACTCTGCGCAAGCTTTCCAGGCTTGTCGAACTTGGGGTGTCGAAGCTTGGGGCGGGACAATGGTCGGAATTGATGTACCTCAAAACTAAACTCGGCGCGGCTATCGACCGACCGGCATTGGCGATGGAGCACTTCAGGATATCAAGAGCCGAGCCATGAGCGTGTTCGACGCATCGCGGTGCCGGCTTCGCCGGGCGGCCTCCCCGCCTGAATCTTCTCCTTCCTTCCGCCGTCACGCTGACGTACACCGTGACGGGCAGCGCGACGGCGGGCGGGGACTTCACCATCGCCAACTCCGGCGGCGTGCCGGTTTCCCCCGGCGACACTGCGGTGACGATACCGGTAGCGATCCTCGACGACGGCGCGGACGAGATGCCTGAAACGGTGATCCTGACGCTGACCGATGGCGCGGACTACGACCTGGGCGCCACCATTGTCCACATCCTGACCATCGCGGACAACGACGAGCCGCCTCCGCCCGCGATCACCATCGCCGCCGGCGCTTCGCCGGTGACGGAGGGCGCGGCGGCGGTGACCTTCACGGTGAGCGCGAGCCCGCCGCCGGCCGCCGACCTGACGGTCAACCTGACCGTGGCGGACGCCCCGGGCAGCAACTTCGTGCTGCCCAGCTACGAAGGCCCCCGGATCTTGACGATCCCCGCGGACGCGGCCACGGCGACCTACTCGCTGCCGATGCCCCCGGAAACCGCCGACGAGCGGAACGGCCCGGTGACGGTGACGGTGGCGGCCGGCAGCGGCTACACTGTCGGCAGCCCGGATTCGGCCCAGGTCACGGTGCTCGACGACGATCCCACGCTCGTGCACCTGCTGATCGCGGATCCGAGCGCCACGGAAGGCAGCAGCACCGCGACGGCCAAGTTCAGCGTGCGGTTGAGCCGCGGGCTGCTCTCGGGCGAGAGCCTGGCCGTTCCCGTGCAGTTCGCGGGCGGCGCCCTGAACACGGACTTCACGCTGGCGCTTGAGGGCAGCCCGGCCGGCGTGAGCCTCGCCGGCGGCACGGTGACCTTCGCCGGCCCGGATTCGGGCGCGACGGCCAGGGTGGCGACGGTCGTGCTGACGGCCCTCGGCGACGACGACGCGGAGGACGACGTGATCACGGTCTCGATTCCGGCTTCGTCGTCCACGGGCAACCCGCGCCTGGCGGGGACGAATCTCGGCGGCGGCGCGACGGGGACCAACCCCCAGGATGGCCGGATCACGGTGGAGGACGACGACGCCGGCGGCGGCACCGGCGCCGGCGTGACCGTCACCGCGGCCGCCCCCCTTGCCCTGGAGGAAGGAGGCCCCGCCAAGAGCTACACGGTGGTGCTGGACAAGGCGCCGGCGGCGAACGTGACGGTGACGGCCACCAGCCCTGACCCGGGGGCGTTCCGGGTCCACAAGGCCCCCGGAACGCCGGGCGCCAGCGTGACGCTGACCTTCACCCCCACGGACTGGAATCAGGCGCAGACCGTGACCGTGACGCCCCAGCAGGACGGCGACACCGCCGACGAGAGAGGCGCCGTCACGCATACCGTGGTCGGCACGGGCGAGTACGAGGAGGTCGCGGCGAGGTCGATCACCGTATCGGTCGACGACGACGAGGCGCCTGTGCCCGCGATCACCATCGCCGCCGGCGCTTCGCCGGTGACGGAGGGCGCGGCGGCGGCGACCTTCACGGTGAGCGCGAGCCCGCCGCCGGCCGCCGACCTGACGGTCAACCTGACCGTGGCGGACGCCCCGGGCAGCAACTTCGTGCTGCCCAGCTACGAAGGCCCCCGGATCTTGACGATCCCCGCGGACGCGGCCACGGCGACCTACTCGCTGCCGATGCCCCCGGAAACCGCCGACGAGCGGAACGGCCCGGTGACGGTGACGGTGGCGGCCGGCAGCGGCTACACTGTCGGCAGCCCGGATTCGGCCCAGGTCACGGTGCTCGACGACGATCCCACGCTCGTGCACCTGCTGATCGCGGATCCGAGCGCCACGGAAGGCAGCAGCACCGCGACGGCCAAGTTCAGCGTGCGGTTGAGCCGCGGGCTGCTCTCGGGCGAGAGCCTGGCCGTTCCCGTGCAGTTCGCGGGCGGCGCCCTGAACACGGACTTCACGCTGGCGCTTGAGGGCAGCCCGGCCGGCGTGAGCCTCGCCGGCGGCACGGTGACCTTCGCCGGCCCGGATTCGGGCGCGACGGCCAGGGTGGCGACGGTCGTGCTGACGGCCCTCGGCGACGACGACGCGGAGGACGACGTGATCACGGTCTCGATTCCGGCTTCGTCGTCCACGGGCAACCCGCGCCTGGCGGGGACGAATCTCGGCGGCGGCGCGACGGGGACCAACCCCCAGGATGGCCGGATCACGGTGGAGGACGACGACGCCGGCGGCGGCACCGGCGCCGGCGTGACCGTCACCGCGGCCGCCCCCCTTGCCCTGGAGGAAGGAGGCCCCGCCAAGAGCTACACGGTGGTGCTGGACAAGGCGCCGGCGGCGAACGTGACGGTGACGGCCACCAGCCCTGACCCGGGGGCGTTCCGGGTCCACAAGGCCCCCGGAACGCCGGGCGCCAGCGTGACGCTGACCTTCACCCCCACGGACTGGAATCAGGCGCAGACCGTGACCGTGACGCCCCAGCAGGACGGCGACACCGCCGACGAGAGAGGCGCCGTCACGCATACCGTGGTCGGCACGGGCGAGTACGAGGAGGTCGCGGCGAGGTCGATCACCGTATCGGTCGACGACGACGAGGCGCCTCCGCCGACGACAACGCCCGTGGCGTCGTTCGCGCAGGCTGCGGGCACCGCGGGCGAAAACGCGGGCACGCGCAATGTGCGGGTGACCCTGACTCCGGCGCCCCAGGCGACCATCACGCTGAGCTACACCGTGGGTGGCACGGCCGTAGCGGGGAGCGGCAACGATTTCACCATCGCCGGTTCCGGGAGCGTCGCGGTGTCTCCGGGCGCGTCCAACGTGGATATCCCGGTGGCGATCATTGACGACAGCACGGACGAAGATGACAAGACGGTCGTCCTGACGCTGACCGGCGGCACGGGCTACACGGTGGGAAGCCCGAGCGTCCACACGCTGACCATTAGCGACGACGACGGCGCGACAACGCCGCCGACAACGCCGCCGACAACGCCGCCGTCGACAACGCCTACGCCGCCCGCGCCGGCGGCGTCGTTCGCCGCGGGCGCCTCGAGCGCGGACGAGGACGCGGGCACGGTGGAGGTGACGGTGGAGCTCGTCCCGGCGGCGGCCTCGGGCTTCACGCTGGCGTACGCCGTGTCGGGCAGCGCGGCGGCGGGCGCGGACTTCACCATCGCCGGCTCCGGCGCCGCGCAGGTCTCCCCCGGCGACACCTCGGTCGCGATACCGGTCGCGATCCTCGACGACGGCGCGGACGAGGAACCCGAAACGGTCGTCCTGACCCTGACCGCCGGCGCGGGCTACGACCTCGGCGCCGCCACCGTCCACACCCTGACCATCGCCGACAACGACGAGCCGCCCGCGCCGGCGGCGTCGTTCGCCGCGGGCGCCTCGAGCGCGGACGAGGACGCGGGCACGGTGGAGGTGACGGTGGAGCTCGTCCCGGCGGCGGCCTCGGGCTTCACGCTGGCGTACGCCGTGTCGGGCAGCGCGGCGGCGGGCGCGGACTTCACCATCGCCGGCTCCGGCGCCGCGCAGGTCTCCCCCGGCGACACCTCGGTCGCGATACCGGTCGCGATCCTCGACGACGGCGCGGACGAGGAACCCGAAACGGTCGTCCTGACCCTGACCGCCGGCGCGGGCTACGACCTCGGCGCCGCCACCGTCCACACCCTGACCATCGCCGACAACGACGAGCCGCCCGCGCCGGCGGCGTCGTTCGCCGCGGGCGCCTCGAGCGCGGACGAGGACGCGGGCACGGTGGAGGTGACGGTGGAGCTCGTCCCGGCGGCGGCCTCGGGCTTCACGCTGGCGTACGCCGTGTCGGGCAGCGCGGCGGCGGGCGCGGACTTCACCATCGCCGGCTCCGGCGCCGCGCAGGTCTCCCCCGGCGACACCTCGGTCGCGATACCGGTCGCGATCCTCGACGACGGCGCGGACGAGGAACCCGAAACGGTCGTCCTGACCCTGACCGCCGGCGCGGGCTACGACCTCGGCGCCGCCACCGTCCACACCCTGACCATCGCCGACAACGACGAGCCGCCCGCGCCGGCGGCGTCGTTCGCCGCGGGCGCCTCGAGCGCGGACGAGGACGCGGGCACGGTGGAGGTGACGGTGGAGCTCGTCCCGGCGGCGGCCTCGGGCTTCACGCTGGCGTACGCCGTGTCGGGCAGCGCGGCGGCGGGCGCGGACTTCACCATCGCCGGCTCCGGCGCCGCGCAGGTCTCCCCCGGCGACACCTCGGTCGCGATACCGGTCGCGATCCTCGACGACGGCGCGGACGAGGAACCCGAAACGGTCGTCCTGACCCTGACCGCCGGCGCGGGCTACGACCTCGGCGCCGCCACCGTCCACACCCTGACCATCGCCGACAACGACGAGCCGCCCGCGCCGGCGGCGTCGTTCGCCGCGGGCGCCTCGAGCGCGGACGAGGACGCGGGCACGGTGGAGGTGACGGTGGAGCTCGTCCCGGCGGCGGCCTCGGGCTTCACGCTGGCGTACGCCGTGTCGGGCAGCGCGGCGGCGGGCGCGGACTTCACCATCGCCGGCTCCGGCGCCGCGCAGGTCTCCCCCGGCGACACCTCGGTCGCGATACCGGTCGCGATCCTCGACGACGGCGCGGACGAGGAACCCGAAACGGTCGTCCTGACCCTGACCGCCGGCGCGGGCTACGACCTCGGCGCCGCCACCGTCCACACCCTGACCATCGCCGACAACGACGAGCCGCCCGCGCCGGCGGCGTCGTTCGCCGCGGGCGCCTCGGGCGCGGACGAGGACGCGGGCACGGTGGAGGTGACGGTGGAGCTCGACCCGGCGGCGGCCTCGGGCTTCACGCTGGCGTACGCCGTGTCGGGCAGCGCGGCGGCGGGCGCGGACTTCACCATCGCCGGCTCCGGCGCCGCGCAGGTCTCCCCCGGCGACACCTCGGTCGCGATACCGGTCGCGATCCTCGACGACGGCGCGGACGAGGAACCCGAAACGGTCGTCCTGACCCTGACCGCCGGCGCGGGCTACGGCCTGGGCGCCGCCACCGTCCACACCCTGACCATCGCCGACAACGACGAGCCGCCGCCCACCACGCCCGCGGTCGGCATCACGGGGGGAAGCGCCATAACCGAAGGCGGCGAAGCGGTCTTCACCCTGAGCGCCGACCCCGCGCCCGTCGCGGATGTTTCCATCCGTCTGCTGCTGGCCCAGGAAGGCGAATTCGCCGCCGCGGACGCGCTGGGCGAACGGGAAGTGATTCTCGGCGCGGGCCTGGCGTCGGTCAGCCTTGCCGTCGCCACGGCGGACGACGCGTCGGATGAGGCCGACGGCCGCGTCACGGCGACGCTGCTGGCGGGGGAAGGCTACGCGGTGGACGCCGCGTCCGCCGGGGCGGCTGTCGCCGTGGCGGACAACGACGAACCGGCCCCTGAACCGGAGCCCGAAGCCCAACCCGCGCCTTCGCTGGCGCGCATGAGCCGCGCGCTCGGCGAGCAGTTGCTGGAAGGCGTCGGCGACCGGCTGGCGGCGCGGCGCGACGGCGCGGCCTCCGGCGAAGCGGTGTCGCTGCGGATCGCCGGACGCGACATGAGTTTCGCCGCGGATGACGCCGGCAGATACGGCCAAAGTGGGCGAAACTTGGCCACGGACCCGGAACTGAACGGACGCGGCTTCGACATCTTCGGTCGCCATCTGACCGCCGGGGACATGTCGGCGCCGACCATGAGCGGCATGGGGACCGGCCATGGGACATGGGCATCTGACGCCAACGATCCCCGGGAGCGCTTCAACACCTTCCTGCTCAATTCCTTCGCCAACTCCGCCTTCACCGCCAACGGCCCGTCCGTCGCCGGCGGCCGGATGGGTTTCTGGGGCCGCGGCGCGGTCACCCGCCTCGACGGCGGCGCGGAAGGATTCAGCATGAACGGCGACATAGCCACCGCCATGCTCGGCGCGGACTGGTCCCGGGGCAGCATGACTATTGGCGTCATGGCCTCCCATGGCGCCGGAGATGGCGGCTATCGCCGGAACGCCATCGACGGCGACATGGAACTGTCCCTGTCCGGCATCACGCCCTACGCCGGCCTCGACGTGAATGATCGTGTCTCAGTCTGGGCCGCGGCCAGCGCCGGCAGCGGCGAGTTGCGGCTGCGCCGATCCGACACCGGCGGGGAACTGCGGGCGGATCTCGCCATGCGCATGGTCGCCGTGGGCGGACGGGGAGAGTTGTTCGCCAACGACGCGGGCTTCTCGCTGTCGGCGATCTCCGACGCGTTCGCGTCCCACGCGGAATCCGACGCCGCGCCTGGGCTGTCGGGCGGGGAAGCCGATACCAGCCGTCTGCGGCTGGCGCTGGAAAGCGCCTGGACCCGGACGCTGGCGGACGGTGGGCAGTTCGAGACGCGGCTGGAGGCGGGATTGCGCCGGGACGCGGGCGACGCCGAGGAAGGTTTCGGGGCGGAAGTCGCCGGCGGACTGTCCTGGCGCCGTGGCGCCGTGACCTTCGAACTCGAGGGCAGGAGCCTGCTGGCGCACCGCGACAGCGCGTTCCGACAGGACGGCGCGTCGGCGTACATCGCCTGGGACCCTTCGCCGGCTTCGGCGCTGGGCCCCGTGGCGAGCCTGCGCCAGGGTTGGGGCATCGACTCCGGCAGCGGCGTTGACCAGCTATACCGGATGAACGACATGGCGGGATTCGGCCTGGGCCAGGGTATCCGGCGCATGGAGTTTGAACTCGGCTGGGGCGTGCTGATGCCGAAGGGCCGATTCGTGCTGACGCCGATGGCGAGCCATGGCGTACTGGGCGATAATGGCCACAGCACCGGCCTGGGCTGGCGCCTGACGCCGCTGGACCTGGACGACATCGACCTGAGCGCGGCCCTCAAGACGGGACGCCGCAAGCAGGCCGGACAGACCCACGACGACGTCATGCTCGAAATCCGCTTGCGCTGGTAGCCGGATCCGGGAGGCGAGGTCCGCCTCGCCCCCTGCGGACCGCGGTTGTTTTTCCTACGCCGCATATTGCCGTTGGCCAGAATCGGGAAGGAGGATTCGCGTGCCCCACGGTGTCCAGGATATAGGCGATCCTGGACACCGTGACGCCTTCCTGCGGCCCGGTGTCGATCATCGCGGCCGCCGTCGCTCATGGGTTACTCCACCGGTCATTGGGACGACGACACGCTGGTCGTGGAAACTTCAAGGATCAGCTACCCGCACCACGACGTGAACGGCACGCCTCAGAGCGAGGACGCGGTGATCGTCGAGCGGTTCACGCTGTCCGAAGACGACACGCGACTTGAATGGGAGGGCACGATTACCGATCCCGCCAACTTCCTCGGTCCGGCCATCCTGCGAATGGCCTGGCAGTGGATACCCGGCGAGGAGATCAAACCCTACCAGTGCGCGCTGCCGGAAACGGAGCCGGCGTGATCCCGTCCGGCGCGGCGGCCGGTGGCAAGTGAACCGATGTCCCTGGCGCTGGCCGGGATACGTTTTGCTTATGGAAACTGCTTCACAAGGCGCCAGCCGAATAGAATCAACGGCATGTCGCGAACCCCCATGGAGGAAACTGTGAGTTCAATTCGATTGAAGGCGTTGCATTTGGTGCCGGCGATATTGGCCACGCTTGTCGCGGCCGGCCCGGTCTTCCCTTATGAAGCCTCCCGCGGGCCGACGGAAGTCGTCTATTGGGATCCGGACAGGGCCTACAACGGTTACACCGTGGTGAGCCCGTCGCGGGTCGACGGCGTCTACCTGCTCGACATGGCAGGAGAAGTCGTCAAGTACTGGCCCGAACTCACGGGGCTGTACCTGGCCCAGGACGGCACCCTGGTCGGCAGCAAACGGGGCGCGGATTTCGTCGAAGTCGACTGGGAAGGCAACGTGCTCTGGGAATACACCGAGACGCGCGAATCATACCATCCGCATCACGACGACCTGCGCATCTACAATGCCGCGCTCGGCGAATACACCCGGCTGTTCATAGCCAACGTCGACATGAGTCACGACGAAGTTATCGCGCTGGGCGCCGACCCGGCGCGTGCCGAGCGCTACGAAGACGTGCAGATGGATGCCATCGTGGAGGTCGATCGCGACGGCAACGTGGTCTGGGAGTGGCACTTCAGCGACCACCTGGTCCAGGACCGATTCCCGTCGAAGAGAAACCATGTCGGCGAGGGACGCACCCTGGCGGACCACCCGGGGCGGCTGGATATCAACTGGGGCGTGCCTTCCATCGATTACATGCACAGCAACGGCATCGACTACAACCCGGAACTGGGCCATATCGCCATCAGTTCCAATCGATTCTTCGAGATCTACATCATCGACCACGACGGCACCTTCGTGGCTGGCGACCCGGAGGAGAGCCGGCGCCTGGCGGCCAGCGAAGCCGGCGATTTCCTGTACCGGTTCGGTAATCCGGCCAACTACGGGCAGGGTGACTTTCCGTACTACTCGGACAAGGAGTGGTTCATCCTGCCGTATGCAGGCCACCGCCAGATCGGCGGCAACCACGACATCCAGTGGATCAGGGAGGGGCTCCCCGGTGCGGGCAACCTGCTGCTGTTCAACAACGGCATGTCGGTGCCGCGAGCGCAGCGCGATCGAGACGCGCAATCGGAAATACTGGTCATCAACCCACATCTTGACGCCGACGGGGTTGATCGAGGGTACTACGTCAACCCTCCGGAGGCTGGCTACACGTTTATCCCGGAGGTGGATGCGACAGGACGCAGCCCACCCGTCACGCGGCTGATCTCAAGGCAGATTGTCGACGCCCACCGCCCGCTGCATGCGTTCGTCAGCTACCACGGCTCCGGCGTGCAGCGGTTGCCCAATGGCAATACGCTGGCGAGCCTGGCAAGGCCCGGCCGCCTGGTCGAGGTGGCGCCCGACGGTGAAGTGGTCTGGGAGTACGTCAACCCGGTAACCGCCGAAGATGGCATCGTGACCACGGTAATCACGACAATGCACACGAACATTCTCGGTGGGTGGTCACCTTTTCGTTACGCGCCGGAGCATCCGGCTCTGGCCGGGCGGGGCCTTTCCCCTATGGGGCCCGTTACCGAATTTCACACTCGAACCGATTCGGTCAATTCCGGCAATGCCGATAACAACTAGGGACTTGCGATTCGCATATGCCGCTGCCTTGCGGCCTGATGGATGTCAACGGCAGTTACTCGTTGACCCACCGGCTGGTATTTTCCAAGTCGCAATCGCCATGCAGCATCTGAAGGTGCGGCGAGTGAATCAGTTGCCGTGAGTGAACCATGGGCTCGGCCAGAAACTCCGGGTCCTCCAGCACGAACTCCAGGTCGATGTGCGTTCCATCCTCCGTGAGGCGGAACCGCTCCACGACATGTTTCTGCCCACCGGACGGGACGCCGATCTGGTAAGGCGAACGATGATCCTCGAAGTTCGCGGTATCGACGACCAGCGTGTCGCCCTCCCAATGACCTATGGAGTGACCGGTAGTGATGCGTTCGTCCGGGTCGGGATGCTCCCGGCCATCCATGTAGATGGTTCGGACCTCGTCGAACCACTCGCTTCGGAAAACAATCACTTCCTCCTGCCGGCTGAGATCGATCTCCATCAGGTACAGCCCGGTCGACACCAGCGCAGCGGGTGTCGGGCGTCCCACGCAGGTCGATTCCGGATTCTCGCTGGACAGGGGGTCGAAGGCGGCCTGGGCAGCCCTGCCGTTTTCGTTCAACGGGAGCAGCGCGTGAAAGAAACCGTCGAACCCGCCCGGATAGCTCTGCACGGTTGAGCGGTCCGTCATCCACTTGCCCGCCAGGCTCGTGGCCGGTGGCGTCTCTTCCGGGGCCTGGACACTTGCGCCGAGCGAAAACCCGTCTCCCTCGACGGATCTGAGGATGCCGTACGGTCGACCGCCCTCCATTGGATTGGCGCGCACGGTGACCTGATCTCCAGGCGACAGCGAATCGCGCGACCACCCCCTGCGAGCGATCACGTTGACGGGACCCATTTGCAGTTCCCAATCCACGGGCTCGCCGCTGCGCTGCGTCTCGACGATGACGTAGACATGGGGGTTACGCCAGGCGAACTCCTTGACCGTTCCCTCGAAGGCGATCACGGATTCCATGTCCATGCCCGCGTCGCTGTGATGCGCCGACGCCGATGATACAAACATTAGCATCGCGACCGAAACGGCCATGAATCTGGAAATGTTCATTTGCATCAATACTCCTGTTGAATCCACCCGGGCTGCCCGATTTCGTCCCAGGACGAACGACGTGTTCCGATCGATTCTACCCGCAGGCGGTCGAATGTGTCGGCAAACATACCATCTCATAGATGACCATGCGCGCTCTCCTGATCTTCGTCCTCGGAGCCGTGGCCGGCCAATTGGTCGAGCCGAACACGGGTCAGGACAACGACACTGGAGTCATAATGCTCAATCACGTCGGTATCGCCGTCGACGACATGGACGAATCCGCCGCCTTCTATACGGAGACGATGGGTTTCGAGCGGACGTTCAGCCTGGAGAACGCCGAAGGCCAGACGACCCTCCTGCACCTGCAGGTCAGCGAGGACACGTTTCTCGAACTCAATCGCGCGAACGAATATCTACCGCCGGGAATCACTCACTTCGGAATCCAGGTCGAAGGCATGGAATCCGTCAAGTCGAACAGCACGCACGGTTGGGGCGTAGTGGGGCGTTCTCCGGGCTATAATTGGCCGAACTGACGTCCGTACCTGAACTCCTTCTCAAACCGCTACTGGGCAATCGCTTTACCGGTGTGGCACATTGCGAGAAGGAGTCCATCCTGTTGGTTGATATGCAAGCAGACGGGCAACTCCCGGCGCCCGAATTGAGGAAGGAGATCATGATGGTCAAGAGCAGAGCGTTAGTTGTCGTCGCAGGCCTGTGCGGTATCGTGACATATGCCGCTGAAGCGCAGGTGGTGGAGGGCCAGGCTGTCGACGCTGAAGGCGCGCCCCAGTACCGCGTTGATCCGTTCTGGCCCAAGCCGCTGCCGAACCAGTGGAGCATGCAGCAGGTCACGGGCATGCACGTCGACCACATGGACCATATCTGGTTCATAAACCGGGGAAGAGCCGCCCTGCCGATCGAACTGGCGGCGGAACTCGGACCGGGAGCGGCGCTCTGCTGCGTGCGCGGGCCGGAAATAATCGAGCTCGATCAGGAGGGCAACGTCCTCACTGCCTGGGGAGGCCCTGGATATCATCCGCTGTGGCCAACGTACCTGCAGACCGTCATTGCCGACAGTAACGGGTTCGTCTGGATTGCGGGCGAGGCGGCGCAGGACAGTATCCTGAAGTTCACGCGCGACGGCGAGTTTGTCTGGGACTTTGGTCGCAGGCCGCCAAGACTTGGCACCGATGCCGACAACCGGACGTCCCGGACGCCTGAGAACAACCAGGACGTTGACACGATAGTAAACGTGGGGCGCTTTCAACTCGACGAGGTCGCCGACGAGATCTACATCATCGACCAGAAGCGCGTCACTGTCTACGACGCCTCGACTGGTGAATTCAAACGGGGCTGGGGCGGGCACGGGATGCCGTTGAGCGAGATCTCGAACGAACCGATTTCCGGTTACACATGGACGGGAGAACCACCGCCCGAGGAGAGGAATTTCGCTCCGACGCTGCACTTTATCGAGATCTCAACAGACCGTCGCGTCTACGTTGGAGAGCGTGGCCAGAACCGGATTCAGGTGTTCACCACGGAAGGGGAGTGGTTACAGGACATTCATGTCTCGCCAAACACGCCTGCGCAACGCGGCCGATGCGCGGGTCTGCGCGAAAATCCCGCCTCTCCCATGCCTGTCGGAACCTTCTACTCCTCGATCTGCGGCAGCATGTACAAGATGGTTATTTCCAGGGATACGGGACAGAAGTACCTGTTCGTCGCAGATGCGCATAACGACGTCGTATGGACGGTCGATCGGCAGAGCGGCGAAACACTTGGGTATTTCGGCGGAAACGGTCGACTCGCCGGTCAGTTGCACTTTCCCAATGCGATCGGTATCGATACGCGCGGGAACGTCTTTGTCGGCGAAGTCGATACTGCCAAGCGGATTCAGAAGTTTGCCCCGGTCATGACGGATGGTCGCTCTCTGCCAGACGGGGACATTCGTTAACGGTCAAGGACGGTACCTGGAGCCGCCGCCGAGCACTTGAGCTGAGCTGGGCCAGTTCTGCCTGAGTACGAGCGGCAAAAAAACTAATGACTACTACAGTGGCCGCGGCCGTCTCGATGCTTCGGCGCCTGATGTTGCCACCAGAAAAAGTCGGGCCGTGATTTCTCCCCTACTCGACGATATATGAGTAGTCCACGCTCCCGTGCCGGCGCCCTTCGGTCTCGTGCTCCGGCAGATAGGACCGGATGTAGTCTACCTGAACGTTCTCGGACGATACGGTGACATGGAGAAATCCGGAATTTTCCAGGATATCTCCTGACAGGTAGGCATCCCGATTGAATGCCCTGTAGGTGTCATCGGCAGGATTAGGCATGGACTGATAGACGATGCCATCGAGCTCCTGGTGCGCGAACAGATGTAGGGGGTCGATGCCGTGGGAAAGGTCGTATCGGGGTGCAGACCGATGGTCTCGATTACCAGGGTGTCGCCTTCCCACCTGCCGACGGAGGTACCGCCATTGGAGGGTTCGGGATTCTCGCGTAGAGGACGGCCGTCGATGGGAATGCGTCGCAGCAGTCCGTCTCCGTTGGTAATGGTAAGCCGCTGCGGCATCAACAGGAACTCGACGTCGTTGGTCCTCCCACCATTGATTCCGCCGTTGAAACGGGTGGGAACACAGTACACCCCCGTACCACCGGGATTCGCGCCGGGCACACGGGACGCCACTATGATCCGCCTGGCTTCGGGCTGATACGCGTCCGGGTTCGCAACCACCGCAAACAGCCCATCGCCAGTTCTGAACCCCGCCTGCGATGCGGCGGCCACCGCCTCAACCCCCCCTTCCATCTCCCACCATCCGCTCCAGTCCGGCAACTCGCTCCAGTCCCGAATCTGCTGCGCCGATGCGGCAGCCGGATCGTCGGTGGCCAGGTTATCGGCGCTCTGTCCGCAGGCGGCCAACAGCACCACCTCGAACACCGACGCACCCACCAACCAGCGAACCGGCCGATCGCCCGGCGACAACCAGCGAATGTCGATGTACTTCTCCTCGTTGGTCCGCGGCCCGGCCATGGTGCTCACGTTGATCAGCGAGACCGAGGACATCCCCATCATGGTCACGACCGCGACCTCCGCCGGCAGGTCCGTTTGATCGTTGTCGAACCAGCGTCGCGAGGTCTCTTCCTGATACGACGTCAGCACCGGCATGCCGTCGATGAACACGCTCACCTTCTGGCGCAACGGGTTCTGATTCTGCGCCTGCACGCCGCGAACGCCCGGCCGGGCTCCGTTGCGGTCACGCTCCTCGCCGTAATTGATGCCGGGGGTGAGCTGGAAAAGATCGTATTGATCGCGAATGCCGGACTCGTTGATGAAATCGCTGGAGACCACGGAGATGGAAACCGGCACGTCCTTGAGCGACTCCTCACGCTTGCGGGCCGTGACCACGACTTCCTCCAGCACATTGCCAAGCGCGTCGTCTCCCTCCTGGGCGTGTGCCGGTCCCGCCGGGGTAACGGCCAGGCTGAACGCGAGCGCCAGTCCGAACGCTGTCGAATGGGCGAAAGCCCTGGTGCAAAGTAGTTCTGCTTGATTCCGACCATCAAAGTCTTCCCATTTCCGCGTTGGTCCGGTCAATTATGCCAACCTGCCTGCCATGTTCAGCCTGGGTTGACCCGGCCAGCCTGAATTCCTGTATCGTCAGCAACGCATGCACCGGACTAGTCCAGATAGCCCAGGTATCGAATGAATTCCACCAGCCGCTCGCTGACGGCCGACCTGGCGCCTTCCTCCTGGAATCCGTGCCCTGCGCCCTCCACCATATGGATTGCTGAATCCACGCCGGCGGCTACCAGCGCATCGTGATACGCCATCGAGTCGGCAGGCGGTACAACCGTGTCGGCGGTGCCCTGGATAATCAGGGTTGGCGGAACATCGCGGCCGATATTCTCCCTGGGTTCATAGTCGGCAATGTCGGCCGATGGAGGAAGATAGTCGCCGGCCGTGTCGCCGGTAGCGGCATAGGGAGCCAGCAACGCGAGCGCATTCGGCCGCGGGCTCGCCTGCGTATAGGCGTCGGCGTCATCGAGAGCGGTCAGTATTGCCGTGGAGGCGGCCAGGTGCCCTCCGGCGGAATGGCCAAGGGCGATAATCCTGCCTGAATGGATCCCCAGCCGTCGCGCCCTTTCCCGGGTCCAGCGAACCGCCGACGCCGCATCGGCGATGATCTCATCCAGTGTCGCAACCTCGGTGAAACGATACTCGGGCGCGAGGGTCACGATCCCATGCTCGGCAAGCACTTCGGCATAGGGAAAAGCGGTGTCCGGAGACCCGCGCCGCCAACCCCCGCCGTGGAAATAGACCACTGCAGGCGCGCGGGCGTTCTGTGAATGACCGTCCGGGCTCACGATGTGAATCTGAAGATTCCGTTCGCCGACGATTCGGTAGGTTTGCACGGAGTGCTCGGCGGCGCCGGCAGCGGGCGCGAGAAGAAAAAACAGCAGTCCGATCGCTGATCTCAATTGGGATCCCCCAGCATTAAGTCACGTCGGATTATCCTAACCCCGCGCGGAAAGCCGACTACGTGCATAACGAAATTGAATGGGGTCAATACCACAACGCATGAGATGGCTTGCCACCACGGTCGTTGACCAGTCTAATCCAATACCGACATGAGCCTGAACGGGGAGGTTGACTTGAGGTGTAGGCGGAGTCGGGATCGGTATTGAAAGTACCTCTATCCTGGGGCACGGACGGTCTCGATACAAGCCTTGGCCCAGGGCTTTTTCTTCATGTAATGCAATCCTGTGATGGGTCCTGTGGTGTTCGTGGGCGAGAGGCCCGCGAGTGGGGTCAGGCGGTGGTCAACGCGGATGCGTTGTCCACGGGCTGTCCCCACGTCCCGCAGGGCGCGGGCCGGTCCGAAGGACTCGTCCACAACTCCACAGGACGGCGCCGAGGTGGCGCGGCACCCGTTCAGGCCGCGGCGTTGTCGTGTTCGTCGATGAAGCGGTGGAAGTTCAGAAACGGCGAGAGCCAGTCCCGGTTGAAGGCGTTGACCGCTTCCGCCAGATGCGCCGGGATGTGGCTGTAGCCGAGCCACTTGCGGATGACCGCGGCGTTCTTGCCCTCCACCAGCGCGTTGTCGTTCGTGCGCCGGGCGCGGGACCTGGTGAACTCCCCACGTGCAGCTTGTTCAGCAGGGCCGCCACCCGGTGGTTGATGTACTCCGAGCCGTTGTCGGCGTGGAAGCCCTTGACTTCAAAGGGAAACGCCCCGATCAGCGACTCCAGCACCGGGACCGGGAAGGCTTCGGAGATCGCCTGCACCGTGCCCACGTGCTGGAACTGGGTGACCTCGTCCACCACGTTGATGTGATACACCCCCTTGACCCCGTCCTCATCGCCCTGGTGCACCGTGTCCACGCGCAGGTACCCCGGCCGGCCCCTTGGGGTGGGCCTCCGGCGCACCCCGATGCGCACCGCGCTCGGGCGCGTACGCCGCCAGACCCGGCGCCGGTTGCGGTAGGTCCTGGACTTGCGCAGGTTGTACAAGTGCCCGTTGGACAGCCCCGCCAGGCGCTCGAAACGGGCGTCGCCGAACTCATGGTATTGGCGGCTCATCACCTTGCGGGTGGCCGCCCCGGACATCTGCCCCAGGTCCTCGTCCACCTCCGCCAGCAGCCGGATGTCCGAGCGCGTGTAGCGGCGCACAAACGGCACCGCCGGTGCCCGACCGCGCCGATCCTCCACCCGCCCGGTGCGCCGATGCCGCCCGATCAGGCGCGTGAGCTGTGCCCTTGACAGCCCCGTCACCTTGCCCAGATACCGCCTCACCAGACCCTTGTCCGGCTTGCCCAGGCGGTGATACCCCAACTTCACCAGCGTGCGCCGAACCAGATCGTAGACGCCCTCGCGGTCGCCCTCGACAAAATCCACCGCCTCGCTGCCCTCGAGAAAGGCCCGGACCTGCTCCAGGCTCCGGACCCGCTGCGTCTGTAGCGTCACAATCATCCTCCGATGATCCCAGACGCCGACCTACAGGCTCATGTCTCGTTGGATTTACGCCCCCCCTTCAGGCTCATGTCTCGTTGGACAAGGCTGCTTCTTGGGCTATACTGCCGTTCATGGTCGCCGCATTTGACACATTGAGCGCCGCGAAGGCGTTGCGGGGCGAGCTGGCGGGGTCGCGGTCCGGGCTTGACGCGCAGCAGGCTGACTTGGGCGGGCTGCGCGCCGAGGTGCGCGCGATCAAGTGGGTACAGGGTTTGATGGGTTACATGAGGCAAGTCGTGAGCCTTTCAAAGTTTGGCAGACGGGGCTTGGAAGAATCTTCGTCGCAGGTCAGTCTTGACATGCGGGCCCGAATCTGCGTCTACAATTGCCGAGCCGAGCCGAGCCGAGCCGAGCCGAGCCGAGCCGAGCCGAGCCGAGCCGAGCCGAGCCGAGCCGAGCCGAGCCGAGCCGAGCCGAGCCGAGCCGAGCCGAGCCGAGCCGAGCCGAGCCGGCGTGACGGCGCGGTGCCCATCCTCATGGCCTGAGCCTGCCCGCGGACGATCCCGTCCGCCAGCCGATGATCGATTTCCTCCCGCTGCGGGGCGTCCTGTCGCTGCGGCGGGCAAGCCCCCTGTTACTTCTAAGAACCACAATACGACAACGAGCGCCACGGGCGAGCGCAAACCTTCATTGCGCCCGTCGCACGCCCCCCGGAACCCAGGAGTCTCAATCATGAACGTTCGAAAGTCTTTCACCGCCGCGTTGGCGTTTGTATTCCTGGGGTGCTCCGACGCGCACGCGGAGCAATACACCGTTCCGTTGTTCCTGGCGCCGGGCGTTTCGGGCGATCCGCAAGGCGTGCTTCGGATCGTCAACGACACCGGGGAAGCGGCCACGGTGGAGATTTTCGCCATTGCCGACGACGGCGCGCGCGCCGGTCCGGCGACGATCGCACTGGGCGCGTCCGCGGTGGCGGAGTTCGACGCCACGGAGCTTCAGTCCGCCAACGCGGCCAAGGGGTTGAGCGGCGGGCTCGGGAAATTCTCCGGCGACGTGCGGTTGTCGATCGACTCGGACGTGCCGGTCGTGCCGCTGGCGTTCGTGCGGGCGTCCGGCGGCGCGTTGAGCGCGATGCACGACACGGTACGGGCCGCCTCGACCGAGGCGGGAACGTACCGCTACGAAGTGCCGATCTTCAATCTCTCCACGGCCGTGGCGCAGGTCAGCCGGTTGCGGCTGATCAATCCGGGCGACACACCGGCGGCAGTCACGATCGAGGGGCGCGATGACGGCGCCTCCGCGGGGACGGGATCGGTTCGGCTCTCGCTGCCCGCCGGCGGGGCGCGGACCCTGACGGCGCAGCAACTCGAAGCGGGCGGCACGGGTCTGACGGGGCGGCTGGGCGCGGGCCTGGGCCGGTGGCGCCTGACGGTGTCCTCGGATCGGCCCCTTGAGGTGGCGAATGTCGTCGTGTCCTCGACCGGCCGCTGGAACAACCTCTCCACGACCGCCGTGCGGGGTGCGGCGCCGGCGGGTCTGGCCGGCTTCAACGATCGCTTCGTCGGCGAAAGCATGGTTCTGGAAGTGGAGGGTGGGCGCTTCGCCCTGATGTTCATGGAAAACGGCCGGGTCTCCGAAACCGTGCAGACCGACGGGATGGTCGTCACGGGCGAGGGCGGCTACGACTATGTCGGGGTCGGGCCGGACGCGGGCCGCTTGACAGTGGATTACGACGACGGCGAGCAGTGCCGGTCGAATCTGTATTTCTCATCCCGTATGGGAGGCTGGTTCGCTTCGAGTTGCACGGGCGGCGCGGCCTCGGACGAAACCCGCTCGGGCGGGAATTGGTATGCCGGCGAAGAGGAGGACGGCGGCGACGATCATGGCGACGGGTTCGACACGGCGACGGGCGTTTCGGTTCCATCGACCACGCCGGGGGAACTGGAGGAAGGCAAGGAAGACGGCGACCGGGACTACTTCCGCGTGGTCGTTGCGTCGGCTACGACACTGACGGTGGAGACAACGGGCAGGACCGACACCTATGGAACGCTGTTCGACGGCAGCCGCACGCAGTTGACGACGAACGACGACGGCGGGCCGGGCAGCAACTTCCGGATCGAGAGGCAGGTGCAGGCGGGCACTTACTACGTCGAGGTGAGGGGCTATCGACCCACGAGGACGGGCTCGTACGAACTGCGCGTGTCCGTAACGGGAGGCGGCGGCGTAACGCCGCCGACCGGCGACAACATCTGCCGGGACGGCCTGACGTTGCGTGAGGGGGAGACCTGCCGGGGCGATGGCGACTTCATCACAGGTTCCATCACACTCAGCGGCGGGTGTCTCACGGGAACGTTTACCATCGGAGCCCTCAGAAACATCGGCGGGCGGTTGTGTGGCGCTGTCAATCGGTTCGGCGACAGTCAAATCAGCAGAAACGCCGACGGGAGCTACACGTTTAGCCTGCCGGGCGGCGGTGGCGGAACGGGCGGCGGTGGCGGAACGGGCGGCGGTGGCGGAACCGCCCGAGCAGGAGAGTGTGTGGAGGGTAACACATACGGGCCGGGGGAAGGTTGCGACTTTTACGCCACGGACGGTAGCAGTTCAAATGAGCGTTTTTCGGTCCTAAGCGACGGGCGGGCAAGGATTCGCAACATTACTGTCGGGGGCCGCTGGACCAACAGGGGCGGCAGAATCGGCGGAGTCCCATATGACTTTGTGTTGAGCCCTCAAGGGGGAGGCGTCTGGAAGGTCGACGAATACAGACCCGGAGATGGCGGCGGCGCCGCGCCGAGCAGCCCAAGGAATACCAGCGCAAACTGGGAAGGGTCGAACGTTAGAGTAAGTTGGGATGCGTCGACCGGTGCGACGCATTATGAGGTCTGGCGGTGCGACACGAGAGCGGGACCCCTTGAATGCGAGGACGGAATATCTTTCGATCGGACGAACTGGACAAATTTGGCCAGAAACGTAACGGCTACCAGCTACGTTGACAGGAGTCCGCCAACCTCCACTTCAGCTTCAGCCTTCAAGATCCGTTACGTGGTTCAGGCATGCAACAGTTCGGGATGTTCCGGGATTATTGACGATAGCAATCCGGGCGGCGGTAGTGGAACGGGTGCCCCCGACCTGACGGTGGAGTCCGTCTCGGCCAGCGACAGCAGCCCGGACACGGGCGCCTCCTTCACGCTTCGCGCGACGGTTCGAAACAACGGCGACTCAAGCGCTGCCGCCACGACGCTGCGTTACTACCGCTCCACCGATTCGACAATCTCCCGGAGCGACACGCAGGTCGGCACGGACAGCGTGAGCGGCCTGTCGGCGTCACGCACGAGCTCGGAGAGCATACGGCTGACTGCGCCCTCCTCCGCAGGCACCTACTACTACGGCGCTTGCGTGGATTCGGTCGCGGGCGAATCCGACACGGACAACAACTGTTCGGGAGGCGTGCGCGTCACCGTCAGCGGAACGACCGCGCCGGACCTGACGGTGGAGTCCGTCTCGGCCAGCGACAGCAGCCCGGACACGGGCGCCTCCTTTACGCTTCGCGCGACGGTTCGAAACAACGGCGACTCAAGCGCTGCCGCCACGACGCTGCGTTACTACCGCTCCACCGATTCGACAATCTCCCGGAGCGACACGCAGGTCGGCACGGACAGCGTGAGCGGCCTGTCGGCGTCACGCACGAGCTCGGAGAGCATACGGCTGACTGCGCCCTCCTCCGCAGGCACCTACTACTACGGCGCTTGCGTGGATTCGGTCGCGGGCGAATCCGACACGGACAACAACTGCTCCTCCGGCGTGCGGGTCACCGTATCCAGTGGCGGGGACCCGGGCGGTGGCGACGGCGGGTGTGTCGAGGTGAACGATGTCGTCGAACTGGGCGAAGGCGAGAGCTGCACGATCACCCAGGCTCTGGTGGACAAGTACAGTTTGAACAGTGTCTCCGTCAGAGCCGGCAACACGGCTAGATGCTCCGGCGGCAGCGTGAGGCTGAGTTTCTTTAGCGGCGGCAGTATCCATCTCAACGGCTTGACGATCAGGTGCAGGTAGAGATGGAACACGTGTCCGCAAGTGTTCCCATGGACTCAAATCGTTGCGCTGACGAGGTCCGACGGCTGGCCGGCGTGCTTGCCGTCGGCCTGCCGTTGTCCTTTGGCTTGGCCGGTTGCGCGGACGATGCCTTTTTGGTCCGGGACGCATCGCCCGTCAGCATGCCGGTCCCGATGACGCGGAGCGCGGTCCAGGTATCAACGCAGACCACGGCGGACGAACCCGGAACGAAACCGCTCCCCGCCGAGGAAAGCCAGGCGAGGAGGTACTTTGCCGCCATCGGCAGGGTCGTGCTGGAAAACCACGCGGGAGACGATTTTTGGTCCGATCCCGACGTGTTTGTCCAGGTCCAGCGGCGCGATCCGGAAATTCTCGGATCGATCCGTCTTGCGGAGGAACGCCTGTCGGCGCTGGGCGGGCAGATGCGCGCGGTCGAAGCGGAGCTGCATCCGCTTCGGGCCAAGCAAACGGACAGCGAGTTGACGCCGGGCGAACCGCTCTCCCCGACCCAGGTTGCAAGACTGGACGCGCTTTCCCACAATCTCGGAGATGCCTGCGACGACACATCGAGGCGCGCTTCGTGCGCCATGTGTGCCCGCTACGACGAACGGCCCGAGTGCGTGGAATGCGAGGCATGCAACGAACGGCGGTTCCTCGAGGACAAGAAGGCGGCGAGCGAGATCGTTCCCGGCCCTGCGCTCACGCCATTGGAGATCGAGCGGCTACAGGAGCTGGAAGGTGCGGTCGCGCGAATCGCGAGCGACCGGCAGGAAGCGTCGCGGGAGATAGGGCGCCTTTGGGATGCCATCACCGGCCACACGCATACCATCACGACCCCGGGCTACGTATTGGATTTCGGGTACCGGCCCATCCAGGCCGTATTGCCCGGCGATGACGTGTGGATAGCGGTGTACGACCGGGACACCGGCGAACACGACCTGTACGGGTCCACGGCACTCCGTATAGGGGATGCTTTACTGCGCGGAGGCGATGTGGAACTCGCGATGCCGAACGTGGAGTCCCTGGTCCTGAGGATCGTTTCGCCGTGACCGCGCGCGCTCCAACCCGTCGCGCGCAGGGTCCGGCGCGGATCAGGCCAGCGTCGCCGGGGAACCGGTCGTGTTGAGGAGTCTGCAATATTCCATTGGCGCTTCGGCTGTCGTTGTCCTGTACACGGTTTCCGGGATGGCCGATCTGGCTGCACAGGAGCGACTGCCGATCATCCGTCACGATGTCGATCTGCGTTCCTGTGCGGCGTTGGGGTGCCCGGTCGTCGCCCGGCTTGCCATACTCAGCTACGTGAACGTCCAGGACAAGGCGGCCGCGAGGAACGGGGAAGCAGACGGGGACGAGGATTGGGCCTATGTGGCCACTGTGGGCTCACGGCGCGGGGGGCCACGGGGTTTGGGCTGGCTGATCGATCGCCATGTGGGCTATCCGGATTCATTCGCGCCGGTTCGCGGTTGGCGGATCGAGTCTTTCGATTACTGCATTGGAGACTATTGTCCCGACTTCAGTTTTACGCCGGATGGTCACTTTACGGTCATGTTCCCCGCCTGCTTCGACGGGTTGTGCCCGGACCCGCCCACGGAAGCCGATTGTCCCGCAGGCACGGGAAAGCGGGTGGTGGGCGACCGGGTCCATTGTTTTTCGAGGGGCCGGCTGTACCGCGCCGGCGATGTCATTCGCGCGGGCGGCCCCGATTCTCGTGAATTCCTCTACTTCGACAAATGGGGGCGGCTTTGCGCCGACGCCTGGACGTGTCAAGCGTAGGGGGAGAACCGGTCGGTCGAGTGATGCCGCCGATCGTGAATCGACCTGGGGTTGGGAGAATACCGATGGAAAAATGCAGTCGTTCAACCGTGACGATCACACGAGGCGTGCCGCCCACGGTTTTGTTGTGCGGTCTGGGTCTGGCTCTATGCGGCCAGGTACACGCGCTCGGACATCCGGCTGCTGGCGGAGGTGGACGCGGTCGGCAGTCGGGGCCAAGGCTACATTGCTCACGAAGCCCGGGGTACGTCGTTCGCGGCGCCTGTAGTGTCCGGAGCGGTCGCGCTGCTCATGGAGCATTTCCGCGGACAGCTCGGCAACGTGGAAATCGTCAAGCGCGTGGTCAACACGGCCGATAACACGGGACACTACGCGCAGCGAGAGATCTATGGAGCTGGGCTGCTCGATATCGAAGCCGCGTTGAAACCGGTCGGGGATATCGCCACAGGCACGCCATCGTGGCATGGAGACACTGCGCTGACGCTGCTCAGCCTGCCGCCGGCCATCGGTGGATTGGGACAGCGCCTGGCGGCTCAAGGTGTCGAGGTGGCCAGCCTGGACAGTTTGGGGGCGCCGTTTTGGTCGTCGCCGGCGCGGTTCATGCACGTCGCGGCTTGGACCCCGCCGCGGCTGATACCCGAGATCGGCGATGCCGCGGATGGCAGCGGGCAGCCGCATCTCGGATTCACGCCGGGAACTGTCGGCATCCCGGTAAAAACGGGCGCTGGAAGGCCACGGGGTGTTGTCGCCGATTGGCTCAATGGAACGGGCGCGAGTGCGGGCGATTTTCGGTTGCTCAAGGGCGAGGATCGGATGGGCGTTGAGCAGGCGCCCGGCGAGGGTTTCCGTTGGGGCATGCTGCAGGACGGTTCGTCCTGGCTGGGAGGTTACCCGTCGGGCGCGTTCGGCAACAATGTCCGCTCGGCGACCGCCTGGTTCGGCCGAAGCGCCCGGTTGAAGCTGGACGATCGGTGGAGCGTGAGCGCATCGGGCACCGTGGCGATGGCGAGTACGGATCTGCGGCCCGGGGCAATGCTCGAGGTCGATACGCACGTGATGTCCACGTGGGAAATCGGCGTGGAGCAGGGCATTCGGGGTGTGGCGCGATGGTTCCGGGTTTCGCTGTCGCAGCCCCTTCGAGCCGAGGCGGGCGTGGGAACGCTTACCTACCTCGCCGGACTGAAAGACGGCTCACCGGCTTATGAGCGTGCGGCGGGTTCCCTGGCCCCGGACGGCCGCGAGCTTGAAATTGCGTTCACGCACGAAAGGCCAATCGGTTGGGGGCGAGGCGCGGTGGAAATCGAGCATTCATTCGACTTTCTTCACGAGCCGGGCAGGACGGATTCACGAATTGGCCTCGCTTATCGGCTGAACTTGCAATGACGCCCGGCAGGTTGGCGCCGTTGGGGAGACGTTCGTGTCGAGTGCTGTGAAAGATTTTCTTGGCGCATTCCCTGCCTGCCGCGACAGGATGCGCACATCCGCCACGGGCATCGGTCAAGCGGGACGGGCGCAAGGTCCCTACGGTCCTGAACAGGTAATATAAGCGTCATTCCGCCGACCGGTTATGGAGTGGCATGGAATGAAAAAACTCGTTTGGCTGGCGCTGGCCGCTTCGGTTGCGGTGTTTGCCGTGAACGGCTGGAGGACAGCGCAATGGTTGCTCGAGCCAGCCGGGCAAACCGCCGGGGTTGACGGCGAACGGGCGGTCGTTGAGCGGGTATTGGAGCGAACCCTGCGCGAGAGCCGCGCCGGCGTCGAGATGCCGGCTGACATTGCGCCCCCCGCGCCCGGTGCACGGCCGGACACGGTTGCCGCCCAACCGGTTACGCCGGTCGATGATCCTCAGGGCGCCAGCGAACGATCGGGCTCAAGCGCTGTCGTGGCGCCGCAAGGCTATTCATTCGGAACTTATCGCGGTTCCATGCAGCGCGCCCCGTCCAGCGGAGAGGTCGTCCGGCCGCCTCCGCAAAATCCCGCGTGGCTCGACCCCGCGGTGGCTCCCGAGGCGCTGCTCGAACAGGCGACGAGGTTCGGGCGCGACTTCACCTATGCGGTGCTGCGTCTGGGCCCGCGGGCAAACGTTCAGACTCTCGACGGTGCCCTCCGCGCCCTTGGCGCGCGGATTGAAGGCGTGACCGGCGAGTACGCGCGCGTGCGCGTTTCGGCCGAGCGCGACCGGCTCGAATCCATCGCCGGGCTGCCCGGCGTGCTCGGCCTGGGCGCGTTACCGCCCGCGCAAAAGGCGTCGGAGGCTTTCGTGCAGGCGATGCGTTCCCGCGGCGCGTCCGAACTCGTGCCAGTTTACATCACGCTGATGAGCGTAGACCCGGCGGGCGAGTGGCGCCAGTCGCTGTCCGGCCTGGGGATAGTTGTGGGCACCTTTGACAGCAGCCTGCGCAGCTACACGGCGAACATGCCGGCCTCGGCGCTGGCGCAAGTCATGGCCGCCGACTACGTGATGACCATCGAACCGGTACCGGTGATAACCGCGAACCACGCGTCTTCCGTGCCGGTCATGGGCGTGGACGGCTTGCGCCGATACGTCCCGGCCGAAGACCGCTTTACCGGGCTTACGGGCGAAGGCGTTGCGGTGGCCGTGCTCGACACCGGGCTCAACACCCGGCACGTGGACATCGCGCACGGTCGCGAGAGCATCTGCGGGGCCAGTTTCGTTGCCGACGAACACTGGGATCTCTGGCTGGACATGGACGGGCACGGCACGCACGTGTTCGGCACCGTCGCCGGTGCGGGGCGCACGGACCCGCTGCTGGCCGGTATCGCCCCGGGGCTGAGCCACCTGCGCTTCGGCAAGGTGCTCTCGGCGCACGGTTTCGGCAGCGGCGACGATATCCGCCGCGCCATGGACCATTTCTCGCGGCCCACGAGTTGTGCGTGGCAGGGGACGGTCTCGGAATCCGTCAAGCCGCTGATTGTCAACATGAGCCTGGCGGCGACGGCCCTTCATTTCTCCGGCCGCGGTGTCGGAGAGCGGAAACTGGACGCGGTCGTGCACGCCGATTCGCAATTGTACGTGGTGGCTCAGGCGAATTCGGGTCTGCACGGGTTTTCCAACTACGGCACGGCCAAGAACTCGCTGGCCGTCGGCGCGGTGGAGGATTCGGGCATCATCGCATGGTTCAGCAGCCACGGACCCACCGCCGACGGGCGGCTCGCGCCCAATGTCGTGGGCACGGGCGTGTCGCTCACCTCGGCGCGCGGGCAGGCGTCCCTGACCGGCCACGACACGTTCGGCGGCACGAGCATGGCCTCTCCTTCCGTCGCGGGCGTGGCCGCGTTGCTGATGCAGGCGCGGCCGGAGTTTCGCGACCGCCCTGCGCTCACGCGTGCCCGGCTCATGGCCAGCGCCATACGCCCGGAGGCTTACTTCGACAGCGGGAAGTTGCTGCCGGGCGACAACAGCGCAGGCCCCGGGGAGTTCAACAACCTGTACGGGCTGGGGCTGGTGTCGGCGCGAACTGCGATCTTCTCGAACGACAGCGCGCAAGGCTGGCTCAACGGCAGCGCGAGCGCCGAGCCGGCGGACGGCGCCTACGAGCACATCGACATCGACGTGCCCGAGGACGCGAGCCGGCTGGATGTCGTGCTGACCTGGGACGAACAGCCCGCCGACACGCTGACCCGGTCGGTACTGGCGAACATCGACCTCTGGGCCGACCGGGGTGCGGATTGCGGCGCCGACGCCTGCGGCGAGCACGCTTCGCGCTCGGGAGTCGACAACGTGGAATGGCTGCTGATCGAGGATCCCTCGCCGGGGGTTTACCGGATCAAGGCGGTGCCCGTGGAAACCTACGGCGAGAGCGTCGCCGCCGCCGTGGCATGGACGATACGCCGCGGGGAAGCGACGCCGCGGCTTGAGGTGCACCTGGAAGAAACCTCCCCCTCCGATGCCGACAGCCGCTATCTCGTCGTCGATGTCACCGTCGAGCCCAGCACCTACGTGGCCTCCGGGACGACGATTCACCTCGGCTGCCGCATCGCTGGAGAGTCGGCGTGCTTCAACCTCAGCCAGGCCTTTCTGCCCCACCGCAGCCGGGTGTTTCGGGGCGACGGCCAGAGCCGACCGCTTGAGTATGCCTGGGACGCGGTATCCAAGCCCATATCCGTTGGCGAGATCGCGGCGGGTTCACCGAGGCGCGCGCAGCTGTGGTTTCTGCGCGATGAGGTTCCGTCCGCCAGCACGCTGTATGTGGCCGCATCCGCGTGGAACGCGCTGGCCGCCTCGCGCAGCATCGAATTATCGGCGGATGGCGCTCAGTCGTCCGACGAGCCCGCCGCCTCGCCGTCGAACGACGGTTTCTCGGCGTCCGAACGCCTTTCGGGCACCACGGGCGAGACGCGCCTGGACCTTGCGCTCGCCTCGCGCGAACCGGGCGAGCCGCGGGTCTCCGCCGGCAGCCGGACGTTGTGGTACGAGTGGGACGCGCCGGCCAAGGGGCTGTTCAGGTTCAGGATCAGGGAGGCGGATTCGGGCAAGCCCGCCACCGTCGATTTCGCACTGTTCAGCGGCGACACGCTGGCGGCGCTGGAGCCGGCGGCGGAAAAGCGCGGGAGCGAAATCAGCTTCGATGCGCAGGCGGGCGCCCGGTTGAGCTTGCGTATCGCCTCCGGTGGCGACGACCGGTATTCGGAGCGGGACTGGGATCTGCCGGTGCTGGCGCTTGAGTGGGAACCGGCCGACATTCGCCCCGGCAACGACGATTTCGACTTCGCTGCGACGATCGGGGGCGAGAGCGGTGCGGTTTCCTCGACCAACGAGGGGGCCACGCTCGAGCAATCGGAATTCTGGGGGGGGCTGGCCGCGACGGTCTGGTACGAATGGACCGCGGCCGCGGACGGGTTTGCCGAGTTCACCTTGGACCCCGATGAACTGACGCTCATGGCGTTCAGGGGCGCGGACATCGACGGTCTGCGCCTCGGTGCGGAGGGCTGGGAACACAGAGACGGTGCGATGGCTTTTGCCGTGCGGCGCGGGGACGTCTGGCGCATCGCCGTGGCCTCCGAGGATGCCGACGCCTCCGGGCTGCCCTTCACGCTGTCGTGGGAAATCCACCACGCCGATCCGCGCGCTGAGCGTCGATACAACGATTTCTTTGCCGATGCGGTCCCGATGGACGGATCCGAAGGCACGGTCGCGAACTTGTTCAGGCACGGCGACTACACGATTCCATACAGCGTGGAGGCATTGGAACCGCCGGCAACCGGCATCGCCACGGGCTGGTGGGTTTGGACCGCGCCCCGCGACGGGCGGTTCACCTGGCGGATGGACGGTTCGACGGCGTACCGGCTCGTTTTCTTCACCGGCGACGCCCTGGACAACCTGCAACCGATCGGCACGCTCGTCGGCGGGTCGGCGCTGGTGCTGGATGCTGCGGCGGATACGCGCTACTGGATCGCGCTCGGGCGCGCCCCGCAGGAGGTGGGGACCGACCCGTCCCGGCCGGGCGCGTTCAGTTGGGGCGTCTCGCCCGGCAACGACGACCGCGCGCAGGCGACTTCCATTTCAGGGCCCGCCGGCTCGGTGGGCGCATCCCTGGTCCATGCCACGGCACAGGCGACGGAGCCCCGCTCGGCGGTGGGACTGGAGTCGGTGTGGTGGACCTGGCGCGCGCCCGCGGACGGCTGGTACCGGTTCTCGGTCGAGGGCAACCCGCTTCACGCCATCGTTCAGATCTTTCCGGGCGGCGATTCGGAGGCAGCGTCGTCGCGAGTCATCGGCGACAGCGAGCGCGGTTTCCTGGCCAACGGGCGTGTCGACGTGCGAGTGTTCGTCCGCGCGGGCGAGCGCTACGACATCCGGCTGTCGCGCCGGCCCGGCGTCGGTCCGGCGGGCTCGGACCTGTTGTTGTGGGCCGCGTCCGACGCCCCCGCCTACCTGTCCTACAAGGGTGCGATCACCGAGCAGTCGTTGATGTCCAATCCTGTGTTCGACGGTTTCCGGTCGCCTCGGCACCTGGCCATGACCGACGACGGAATGTACCTGTTCAGCACCACGGATTCGCAACTCTACGCGTTTGTCCGCGACCCCCAATCCGGCGAACTCGCGCTTGCGTACCGCACCAGCTCCGAAGAGAATCGGGACGCGCTTTATCCAATTAACCTGGGCTCTGCATCCCATGCGCTTTGGTGGAGCCCGCTAAACGAAACACTGTTTGCGCTTGCCTGGTGTGGCGCGTCGTACAGTTTCGCGTTGCCCGACGCCGGCACGACACTGGATGTCCGACGAATCGAAGAAATCGGATTCCCCGGCAGTCGAAGTTGCGGCGACCCTACAGCCGTGGTCGATCGCGACGGAAGGCACTTGTACGTCATCGAGGCGTCGGAAAACCGCCTTTTGCTGATCGGCGCCGACTCGCCAACGTCGCTCACTCACCTGCAAACCGTCTCCGCCGGCGGAGTTTCGGGCGACGACCGCACGGTGGTTCCGGGCATTGTCCGCCCGGTGGATCTGGCGCTGGCCCCCGACGGGCGCCACCTCTACCTTGCGGACGAGTTCGGGCTGTTCGTGTTTTCCAGGGACACCTCCTCCGGAAGGCTCGCGCTGGCCGGGGAAGTGCCCTTGAGCAACGACCCCGCGGGTCCGTTTTACGAAATGCGTTCTCTCCGCCATGCGACGATCGATGCCAGTGGGGCTGTGCTGTTCGTCGCCGGTCGGCATTCGGAGGGTTTGGTCGTCACCGACACCGCCGTCGCGGCCTTCGACCTCTCGGCGGATCCGTCGAATCCGGCGCATCTGGACACGTTGACCGGCTTTTACTTCCACGAGTCGGACCGCGGCACGCTCAACGCCTGGAACCATCTGCAACCGAGGCCGGGGACCTACCTGGACTGCTTCAAACCCATGGCGCACGGCCAACTTCCGGCCGTCGACATATTCTGTCCCAACGGCTTCTTCGTCGTGCAGTGGAATCCGGGCGCGAACGCGCTTGAGGTAACCGATTTCGCCGTGTCCGGCGATCGCGACCGCTTCGGCAACCCGGTGCCGGTTCTGGGTTTCCAGGACCGAAGGATGGCGCACAGTCCGGACGGTGCGCATGTGTATCGAACGACGCACCGGAGCGATCGAGGCCAACCCAACGCCATCCACGTTTTCGAGCGCGCCTTCGCTCAGTCTGCCGAAGACTAAACGGCTTCGCCGAGTGGCGTCGCGAACGACGCCTCGCCGAGCTTCGCATCGGGCCGTGCGCCGGGCGACCGGGACTACACGGTGGGCGCGGCGATCGACCCGCTGACGTTGCCCGCGGCCACGGGCGGCGACGGTCCGCTGACCTATTCGCTGACGCCGGGCGTGCCGGGTTGGTCTTTCAACACGACTTCGAGGCGCCTGAGCGGCACGCCGACGACAGCGGGCACGTACGACATGATCTACAGGGTACGGGATGTCGACGGCGACACCGATGCCCTGAGCTTCACGATCACCGTGACGGCCTCGGCGAACCCCGACCTGGCCGTCGGGTCGCCCTCGGTGAGCAACGACACGCTCACGGTGGGCGCGTCGTTCACGTTCCGGGCGTCGGTTCGCAACCGGGGCGATGGGCCGTCCGCGGCAACGACGCTGCGCTACTACCGGTCCACGAATGCGACGATTTCAACGTCGGACACGGCGGTGGGCACGGTGGGCACGGTGGGCACGCTCCCCGCCGTCGGCACGGGTTCGGTGTCGGTCGAACTGGCGGCGCCGCCGAGCGCGGGCACGTACCATTACGGTGCGTGCGTGGACGCCGTGGCGGGCGAATCGGATACCGCGAACAACTGCTCGAGCGGCGTGAGCGTGTCCGTCACCGGCGGCGAAACAGGCAGCGGCGGCGACGACGCGTGCGTGGAGGTGAACGACGTCATCGAATTGGGCGAAGGCGACAGCTGCACGATCACCCAGGCGCTGGTGGACAAGTACGGTCTGAACGGGCTAACCGTCAACGCGGGCGACACCGCGACATGCTCTGGCGGCACGGTGAGGCTGGGCTTCTTTAACTCGGAAAGCATCCAACTCAACGGCTTGACGATCAGGTGCCGGTAACGAGTGGGACCGAGGCTCACACGAACATCGCATCGGTAGCCGATTTGCCCGATGAACAGGGCATTTGCGGAGCAAGGAGAAAGCGCGCCGGACGAAACTCGAGAGATACTCCGTGGGCCAGGAAGTTTACACCGAGAATAGTGAGCTCTCAGCTTAAGGTTTTGAGGTGGCAGTGGGTGATTGGCGAAATTATGACAGTCAAGGGTTCGTCGCCGTTGCCGAATACGTCACGTCAACGCGCGACAGCCCATGACGTTGCACCGGGCAAGTAAGGGTGACAGTCATGACCGGGCACGGTCTTGGACAGTTCTGCGCGCCTGGCCCCCTCGTACCGGTGGCAATGACAGCGGTTGTCGCATGACAGCCGTCAAGACAGCGTCTGAATAACGACTGGACCGTTACCGGGAATACCTTGGCAACGAGGGACAGCGAGACCTGATTCCACATGGCGCTGGGGAGGATACCGGTACCGAATCCAAGTGCTTGGGTCGCCGGTGCGTCGCTCGTATCATGCGCTCTGCGTAGTCGCGCGACAGAGAGCATCGATCCGGTCCGCCACCCGCTGCGCCGGTTCGCGCAACTGTTCCACCGTCCAGTCGGCGGCGTAGCCTTCGGTGACATCCGACGGGCGGGCGTGATTCACCAGCCGCTTGGTGAGGGATATCGGCAACATGAGTTCCCGTTCCGCCACGGTGATGAAACTGTTCCTCAGCCCATGGAACCAGAACTTCGCATCCCCCGCCTCGGAGATCGCCGCATGGTACTGCTGCACGCCCCTTACATGCCCGGAACGGCTCTTGCCCGACGGAAACAGCCAGCCGGACAGGGGATGACCGTCATCCGTGAACCGCTTCCCGCACCTCTCGAAAATGGCGGACAGTTGATCGGTCACGGGCAATTCCAGCACCTCCCCCGTCTTGGTCTCCTCCACCCGGAACAGCATTCGCTCAAGGTCGATGCGCTCCCACCGAAGCGAGGTCACTTCCCCCAGCCGCATCCCGGTATAGACGCCGATCCAGATGATGTCCCGGGCCGACTCCGGCATGTCCACCGCCTCGATACCCGCGCGCCACTTCGGCAGCACTTCCACGGGCGACGAAATCCTGCGTCGCCTCATTCGGTGGAATCGGCCGCCCGCCGCCAGCCACAGCTCCACCGGGTTCTTCAGGCCCTCGTGATCCACGCAGGGACGCCGGTAGATGGATCTCAGCATGGACAGCGTCTGGTTCGCCCCCGCCCAGCCGTGTTTGTCGGTGATGCGGTGAAAACGCCTTTCCACGTCCCGCCGGGAAATGGCGCTGAGCGGACGGTTGATCCAGTCCGACAGGTTCACCCTCAGGTTTTGCCGGTACAGGTTGACGGTTCTCTCGGCCCGGTTGGGGTTGGACTCAAGGTATTCCTCGAACGCTTCGGAGAGCGTCGGCAGCCCCCGCGCCTTCTTGCGTTCCCTTGAAGGGTCCTCGCCCGCGGCCACGCGCCCCAGCAGCGCCTGGGCCTGCCTTCGGGCCTGCTCCACGGTGATGCGCCCGTACCGCCCCACGACCAGCCGGCGGTTGGGAGAATACCGTCCCCCGCCGTCGGCCCGGTAGTTGATCAGGAAGGACTTTGTGCCCGACGGCAGCACCTTGACCCCGAACCCCGACAACTTGTCGTCCCAGGCGATCCAGGGACCTGCGCCCGGCGAAAGGGAATCGACGGAGCGTTTCGTCAGGGTCAGCTTGACGCGAGCGGTATTTTTGCGCGATTTCATGCGGAGAATGATAGCTGAGAGAAAAATATTGTCAACGAAATAGTCAACACAGGAAATCCAATTCGAGCGTGCTCGGACGTAGCTCGTTGTAGTAAGAGAACCTATAGCGCTGTAGGAAAATGGCTTAGTTATCAAGTTTAACGGTATGTCGGGCGTACTGGAGCGTACTGGAGCGTAGAGTCATCGACATAATCGAGAATGATTCTCCAGCATGTCGATCAGCCCGGGCTGGAAGGTCACGACCCGGTGCCACTCGGTCTTGTCGACCCTGGAGCCGGTGCTGCGGTCGATGTAGCCCTCGTCCGTGGCGATGGACATGTTGGCCACGCGGCCGCCGCTGGTGAGGTGGTTGATGGTGACATCGGCGCCGAGGCGTCCGATGAGCTGCGCGAAGTTCAAACCGAACATAACGATTACTCCTGAGGTACTGGTTGATGACAAAGGGTTGAACGAACCGGGGACGGTCCCTCTCGATCCCATCCCCGATTCACTCCAAACCCTCATGTTCGGGCTCTGAACACCCCGCTGTCATGTAACTGGGGTGGGAGTCCCGGGGAGGCGGCGTTGTGCGCCGCTCCCCGGGTGGCGTTTGCCTTGGCACAATGGCAGTGGTGCGGGAGCGGGATCGAGGACGTTTAAATTTTGGTGCCTCTGAGCCCGTTTCCAAACTGTACCCGGCCAACGGCGTCGAGCCCCGCTCTGTATCCGGCCCAGCGCCGAGAACGCGCAGCAAAATGAACCGTGTCTGTACGCAGAACCGAGTCTGCTATCCGTTGGCCCCCGCTCCCGCCGATCACAATTGAACCACGGAGGAACGCCGATGCCCATTATGCAACCCGACAGCCTTAACGTCATCCATGCCCGCGCCGCGGGGCTGGACGTGCACAAGATGCAGATCACCGCCACGGTCCGTGTGGCCCGCGCCGGGGAGGACGCCGAGACCTTCACGGAGGTGTTCAGCGCCCTGCCCAGCGGGCTTGTGGCGCTGTGCCGCTGGCTGGACGGGCACCGGGTCAGCGCGGCGGTGATGGAGGCCACCGGGGTGTACTGGGAGACGGTGTTCGACGCGCTGGATTCGGCCGGTGTCGAGGCGTTGGTGGTGCACGCGCAGCACGTCAAGCAGATCAAGGGCCGCAAGACCGACGTGGCCGACAGCGTGTGGCTGGCCCGCATCTGCCAGTTCGGGCTGTGCCGGGCCAGCTTCGTGCCGGACATGCAGTTCCGGGACCTGCGCAAGCTCTCGCGCCAGCGCCGCAAGGTGGTTCAGCTGCGCTCGGTGCTGCGCACCCGCGTGCATCAGATCCTCGACAGCGCCGGGGTGCGCGTCGGCGGGGTGCTCTCGGACCTGTTCGGGGTCAATGGCCAGCGCATCCTCAAGGGCCTGGCCGAGGGCCGCTCGCGCGAGGACATCCTGGCATCTCTGTCGCACCACGTGAACTCGCGCGCGGAGCTGTCGTGCGCAGCACTGCCGTCTGCCGTCTGCAAGACCGCGGGACCGATGCGATTGACCGTCTTCCAGCCGTCGCCGATACGAACGTGCGCGGGCAGTCGGCGTTCGTGGGCCTGGCCGGCGAGGATGACGCTTTCCAGTTGCGCGTCGGAGAGTCGCCCCTCGGAGACGACGCTGACGGGGAGTTTCGGGCGGTAGACCGGCCGCGGATGCGCGACGGCGGCCATCGCCGCGGACTGCACCAGCGCCGTGGGATGGGGCTCAGCCCCCTCGATCCGGACGGTGGCCGGCCGCCACGGCTCATACGGTCCCGCCGGCTGCGCCGGGGCAGGTGCTGGCTGCGCCGGGGCAGGTGCTGGCTGCGCCGGGGCAGGTGCTGGCTGCGCCGGGGCAGGTGCTGGCTGCGCCGGGGCGGGCGCTGGCGCGCGGCAGTCCGGGCTGCCGTGCTCGGATGTCTCCGCGGTCGCGTCGGGGATGCCGTACTCGAGCTCGGCCACGGGTCCCCAGTTCGTGCGGGGCGTCGGCTTGCCGACGGTGCGGGTAGCGACGGTACGGCGGTCGCCGGACTTGCTGGGCGGCGGTTTGAGCGAGAACGCGCCCTTGCCGCGTGGCGAGCCCGGCACCTGGGCCAGGGGCGTGCGCGGCGGTACGAGCGTTCGCACGGCGCGGATCCCGGGCGTTGGCCAGCGACGGGAACACCCCCGCCGGCACCCGGAATCCGCCCCATTCGGGCGGACCGCAACCCTCCGCGTTGCCGGGCGCCGGAATGGAAACAGGGACGGGATCGATCAGCCGAATCGATCAGCCGAATCGATCGCCGGCCTCGGTGAACGTCCAGCAATGATCGGCGATGGCCTCGTCGACGGCGGCGTCGGAGGTCAGGTAGTCGTATTCGCGCTCGAGCTGGCGATAGAGCCAGCGCGCGAGGTCGCGAATCGGCTCGACAACGGCGTGCTCGGCTTCGTCCGTCATGGCTTGTCCGGCGGGGCTGTCGCGTTCGACCTCGATCGTCATGCTGTACTCGTGGTAGTAGCGGCCGGACTGGCGGATGCGGGCGCCGAGCTGGTAGAGGTTTCGCCGTTGTACGCGCTGAAGATCGTCGGCGATGGCGTGCAGCGTCTCGTCGTTGGGGGCGTAGCTGCGGATGGCGCGTGACGCGGCCCCGGCATAGCGGTACGTCGCATCGAAAGAGGCGCCTGCACCCTGGCGGGCGAACCCGGAAAACCAGAGGTTGGGCGCCTCGCGCGTGCCACCGCCCATGAGCCGTACAGCGCGGGTCCGCAGCGTCACGCCGAGCAGCCCGCAGACGGTCTGGAAGTCCTTGAAGACGGCGTCGTACCAGTCCCGGTCGAGGCAGGTGTCCCGATACCAGGCCCGTTCCCGGGCGGCTCGGGGCAGTTCGGGGAGTTCGTAGACGACGGTTTCGACGATGCGAGGCATGGGACTCACCTTTGGGGGCCGGGAACGGGCGGTGGATACCGGGGCCGGCGGATCCGCGGACTCGCCCGCGTCCCGGCCGGGACTCCCCGGGGAAAACGCCCGACGCGACTCCGGGCGGCGTGGGTGCGGTAAGTGGCGTTGGTGGAATCGGGGGTGCGGCAGGGAAAGTGGCGACGGTGGTGACCGCGAATTCAACGATTCGAGCCCGGTTCGGAATCGGGCGAGGCGCGCGACAGGGGACCGGCGCCGAATGTGCGAATCCCCCGGTGTTATTCTTTGACGATGTGCGACCGCTACAACATCGTCACCGAGCATCGCGCCATCAGATACCGTTAGCGCGCTCAGCACTATCGGGCATAGCCCTGAGGGGTGATGGCAGCACAAGGGGCCGGGTGCGTTGCGGGATGGGAAAGCCCGGTTTATGGTGCGAGTCGGATGGCATGCCGGGCGACAGGGACTCGGCTGGAAACGGGGACGATATTCGTATGGACGATCTGGACGAGGTGGACTGAGCGGACCGGTTGCGGGTGATGACGGTCCTCTGCGTGAGGAACACCCGGCTCGAAGACATTCACGCCGGCAAGGCGCCGGTCACAAAGACAGGGGATTTCTCCGATGTGATCGTCGTCGACGCCGAAGGGCGGCGGATTCCGTGGCCGGAGGTATCGCATTTCGGCGACGAGACGATGAAGGAACTGATGCGCGATATTGTCAACCGCCTGTACACGTTTCACGCGAAGGCGGGCGAGCCGGAATTCGATTACATCTTCGAGCGCTGGTTGCCGGTGGCGAGGCGCTGGGATTTTCCGACGCTGGCCAAAGGTTTCCTCACGACGAGCGAATCCAGAGACTCCCGCGGCAAGGGCGCGAGCGGCTTCGTCGCGACGAAGTGCGGCAATCCATGAGCCGGTATCACTGGCGCGGCACGCTGGAAGAGTGCCGTGCCGGGCCGCGGTCTTTCGGTCGCAGAGGCGGAACACTTTCGCGATTCCGCCCGGCGGACCGGCTCGATCCTCTTGCTCATGGAGCGGGATGATCGGGACTGGGCAAGAACCAGCGTGCAATAGTTATGAAACCAAGGGTCTACATTGAAACATCGGTTGTCAGTTATCTGACGGCGCGTCGGTCGCGCGATGTGGTCATCGCGGCGTATCAGGAAATCACCCGCGAATGGTGGCGCGATGCGCAAGCCAGGTTCGATCTCGTTGCATCGGAGCTTGTTGGCACGGAGGCGAGTGCGGGTGATTCAAACGCCGTCCGCGCCCGTCTGGAGGTGCTGGGAGCCGTCGCCCTTGTTGAAGTCAACGAGCGTTCGGAGGAACTCACCCGGCTCCTTCTGGATTTCGGTGCGGTACCGCACAAGGCCGCCGCCGATGCTGCGCACATTGTTATTGCTGTCACCAACGGCGTCGATTATCTGGTAACTTGGAACTTCAGACATATCGCAAACGCCAAAATGCGTTCTCGAATCGAGAGGGTATGCCGAGAAGCAGGCTACGAGCCGCCTACAATATGTACACCCAATGAACTTATGGAGCCCGACCATGCAGACGAGACAGCCTGACCCGATCATTGAAGAAGTCCACGCTGTTCGGGACGAGTACGCGGCCCGTTTCAACCATGACGTGGGACGGATGTTCCAGGATATTCGAGCCAGACAGCGAGCGTCCAAACGCGAATACGTTTGCTATCCGGCTCGGCGTGCTGTTGCAAACATTGGTACTTCCTTGAAATCACAGAAGTGCGAATCGAAAGAGTAAGAGACGCTCTCGCGGTTTCTTGTCGGACCGGTTCTAACAGGGAGCCAAATCCCGGTGCGTCGTCGGCGACGATGCGCGCTCTGCGCATGGCATCGTAATCCCATCGCAGGCCAGTTAACCGGTCGTCATCGGGCGCGGGACGCGGTTGCCTTCAGAGGCATTGACCGTTGTTGACGTAGCCAGCAAGGAAAACAACCTTCGGGGAAGGCAAGCGGGATGGCGTCGCCGAACCCTGGGGACAAATCCCGCCGCGGTCGTCGGGGATGACGAAGCGTTAATCGTCGAACCTGCAAGTTGTCAACTGACAGGTGACATGCTAGCGTTCGGCCATGGCCGCATCGTTCCGGCACCGTGGGTTGAAGGCGCTCTACGAAGGCCGGACGGCGCGGCGTGTGGCGCCGGAGCACGTGGAGAAGCTGCGGGACATCCTGGGCGCGCTCGACCGCAGCCGGGGACCGGGGGGGCATGAACCTGCCGGGGTTCCGCCTGCACGCGCTGAAGGGTCGAATGAAGGGTCATTACGCGGTGACAGTGTCCGGGAACTGGCGGGTCACGTTCCGGTTCGAGGACGGTTCGGCCATGGATATCGACTACGTTGATTACCATTGAGGAGAGTGAAGTGAGCATGCACAACCCCCCGCATCCGGGAGGGATCGTCAGGCGCCAGTGCCTCGAAGCCATGGGTTTGTCTGTGACCCGTGCGGCGCGGGGTCTGGGTGTGACGCGTCAGGCGTTGTCGGAGCTGGTGAACGAGCACACGGGGGTTTCGGTTGAGATGTCAATCAGGCTTTCGAAGGCGTTTGGGTCGACGCCCGAGACTTGGTTGGGAATGCAGATGGCCTACGATCTGTGGCAGGCCCGGGAACGGGCGGACGAGATTGCCGTGGAGGAGTTCGCGGCGGCGTGAGTTGGGGTGCTGGGGTGTGTGGCGGCGTCCCATGCCGCGTGCGCTACAACAGGCGTAGTCATCGACAAGCACGCGCTCCACCAATGGCGGTCGCGATGGCGATTCGGCTACGAAACCCGGATATCAGCTTAAAGTTGGATTGCGGGTTGTGCCATGTTCGAGGAAGCCCCGGAGGAAGCCGCTAGGCGCATCGAAGCTGTCAATCGGCGTTGAAAACTGACCCACTATCGGCGTCCAAGATTGACCCACCTAAATGGGGTTCAAGTGACGGCGTCGGGGTCTCGCGAGCCGGACTTGTCCACGCCTTGCGCACGGACCCGCGTGCCTCTGACACTGAAGCGGGGCGGTGCGCAAGGGGTGGGCAAGTCCGGCCCGCAACTGCGCGTCTCATCCGGACCGGTCCGGATGAGACGGTCCGGGCTTGGCGGATCAGGATCGGTTCTTGAACCGCCAGCTCTCGTTGCCCGTCTCCACGATATCGCAATGATGGGTGAGGCGGTCCAGCGGCGCCGTGGTCATCTTCGCATCGCCGAACACGCTGGGCCATTCCCCGAAGGCCAGGTTCGTGGTCACGGCGATGGAGGTGCGTTCATAGAGCTTGCCGACCAGCACGAGGTTGCGCTTGGCGCCCAGGAACTCCCCGGTGGCCAGATCCCGCGCCAACGCCTCGTTGACCGGGCTTGAGGCGAAGTCAAAATCGGCCAGTTCCTTGACCATCGGCAACTTCGCGATGGTCATCTGGCACTTGATCGGGCGCGCCTTCTTGTCGGCGGCCTCCAACTTGAGCGGCTCGCCGGTCACGCGCTGGACCGGGTGCTCGCGCTTGATCGCCTGGGCCACGATCTCGTCGTGGGCCGCGCGCATGCCCGACAGGCGCAGCGTGCGCATCATGTCCAGCACCTCATGCCGCTCCACGGTGTGTCTCCATCAAGCGCTCGTGGCGGGCGCAGTCGGCGACCGGTTCCATGCGAAGGCGCGGATCCTCCAGCGCCGCGGCGAGGATCTTCACCACTTGGCGGCCACCGTCCTCGTGACGGGCCAATCGGGCCCGTACACGCCTCGGCGCCTTCGGCAGCGCCCAGTCCCTGAACGGCGCCCCGTTGCGCGGCGCGCCGGGCTTGCGCTTGAGAATCGGCACGTAATGCCAGGGGTTGTGGATCACCTTGTTGCGCTCAAAACCACGCGGATGCTCCCCCACCGCCCTCCCCCTCCTGGCGGACCACGGTCCGGTCGGCGTGCGCGCACACGCCCACCGTGCGGCCCACGGCCCGGGACGCCACGCTGTACCGGTTGCGATCGAAGCGCGCCAGACAGGTCTTCGACACCGCCGCGGCCACCGCGTGGAACCCGTCGAACGCTCCCCGGCAATCCATCAGGTATGCCCGCTCGGCCTGGAACACCTCCCACACCGTCTTGTCCTTGATCGCGGGGTGACGGCGCCGCTTCGCCTCCGCGATGCATTGATCCTCCAGCCACGCGTTGATCTCCGCGCAACCGCGACCGCGCGGGCGCGGCACGAAGAACCGACCGCGCACGTGGCTCACCAGATGCTCCCGACGTATCCGCGCAATCGTCTCCACCACCAGCATCTCCCCCCACCCCGTCAGTCCATACAACGGGGCAAGTTGAATCGCTCTACTTGGGGTGGGTCAATCTTGGACGCCGATCACCCCGCTAGTGGGTCACTATTGCACGCCGATTAACATCGAAGCGTCTGGCGTGAGACGGCACGCACGGGAAGGTGTTCAACGTGCCTCGCCGCAAATCGCGCGGCAGCGCGGGTCGACGCCCCGTTTACGGATTACCGCATTCCTGCACGAATATCCATGGAAGAACAACCGACGAGCAGTGGCTTTTTTTGCACACAAGGACGGGAGCCCCTTCTGACTTTGTAGAGGCTTCGACCGAAACAAAAGCGGTGTTCGATTGCGCGATCCCGCATCATCGGGAACAGGTTTTGCTTGGTCATTGCGTTGCCATCGGGCGGTGTATGTGTGCCCAGCGTTCCAAAATTCGAATCTGGTGAGTCCACTGTAACCCGTCTGGCCAAGCTCAAGCCTGCCGTGCATGGTATTTGATCGGTGGAACACGCGAGCGTAAGCTTTCCATATGGCTATAGACACCGCAAGCATTCAAGCCAAACTGGAGGGATTGAACAATCTCCCCACACCGGTGCGCGCATGGCGTGTCGAACAAGGTCTTGACGCCACGGACGATCCGGCAGTGTGGATCTGGGCCATGATCGATCAGAGCGAGGCCGACGCCGACACGTTACGGCAGCTAAAGGCGATGGCGCGCGACGTGGTTCGCGACGTGGTCCGCGATGGCACCGACCTCTGGGCATACGTGCTTGTCAGGGGCGCGGATGAGGTTGAAGTGACCGCGTGAGCTTGCCACGCGATCTGCTCGCTCAGGCGACCCTGCTGGCGACGAAAGAGCCAAGGCGACCGAGGCAGGCAAGCCTACGCCGTAGTGTGTCCGCCTGTTACTACGTGCTGTTCCATCTCTTGGTAGAGGCGGCCGCGCGGCGTCTTGTCTCAGGCAATGATCGCCAGAGGCTACGCAACTGTATCAGCCGCGCCTTCGACCACGGGGTGATGAAGCGCGTGGCGCGCCAATTCGCCAAGCACAGCGTATCGCCCAAATTGGCGCCTGGGCTGAACGACCTGCCACTGCAGGACGAAATCGTAAGAGTGGCGGCGGCATTCGTTGACCTTCAGCAGTACCGGCATGAAGCCGACTACGACATGGGGAGACGGTTCACACGGCTGGAGGTTCTCAGTATCGTCAGCGACGCCAAGCGCGCCTTTGCCGACTGGGGCGAGGTCCGCAATTCGGTCCAGGCCGACACATTTCTCGTGGGCTTGCTGACGTTCGAGAAGATACGACAGTAACGCCGAGCCTTAACCGCCAGGACGTGCTGGCTTGTGTCTACGCCCACCACCCGGAATAACCGCGCGAAGCGGCCGACACTATGTCGCTGATTCTTTGCGATCGCAAAGAATCAAGCCATTTGAAGGCCATCGAAAGCGCTTGAAAGGTGCCGAGAGCACAGAAAATCAATAACTTAGAGCGAAATCTCCCTCATGGCCGATTTCGGGAGGCAGGGGCCGGAGGTTCAAATCCTCTCACCCCGACCAATAAAAACAATATCTTACGAACATTTCATACATTCTCAATCGAGCCTGAAAGTGTGCTGCAGCACACTTTCAGGCATTAGTCTGGGGTGGCGATGACTATTTTGGCGCGAATCCGACTCGCGACGATCTGAATTTCGTCGATATTGGTGACGTGCATCAGGATCGTGCTTTAGTCCGAACGCCGGTCGAGAGCCACGACCGCGCGCGCCATCACGCTAACGAACCGCCAGACGAACTCGCGCACGACGGTACTGCGCACCTTAGAATCCACTCAGGTTCGCCAGGAATTCTTCGTAGATCGCTCGGGCATCCGGGACGAGCGAATGGCTCCGACCTTCATAGTTCTGTCGCACGGGTATGTTGAGCGAGATTTGCGCATGGGCAACGACCTCACGCATTGACCCATACCCTCTGACGCAGACTCCACAACTACGCCGAACCCGCCGCTGCCAACCTCCGATCCCAGACTCCAGGATCGGTCACGTAGTTTTACTTCCCTCATCTTTCCTTCCAATGACAAACCTCCCGGACAGATCAAGGACTGCGACAGCTTCCCTCGTTCGGGTCGACGAGCGGATAGTCCTCGAAATTGATTACCATCTTGTGATCGTACGGCGCCGCAAGTTATCCGAATTATCGTTTCGCACCAAGTGCCGTATATAATCTCAATTCACGACCATCGCCTCTAGTGTACTGCCCCGTAAATTCGTTACCGGTGTCAAGTGCTCACGAGAAAATAAAAATGCTTAAAAAACAACTGGTTGTCGTTGAGTCCGTTCGCATCCAATAGTTTGCGAATTTGCGAGGCAGTACACTAGCGAGGCTTCGCCTCAGACCGACGAGGAAGGACAACGACTCGCCGCGCAAAACTTGACTCAACTGTAAACATCAATCCGGCTCAAGGAGTCTAGAGTGGCGTTTCGCCGCAGCGTAGTCTTTCGGTGGCACACAAGGAGATTGCGATGACAGTAACGGTCCAAATCGAATTGGACGAGCAGCTCAGGGACAAGGCCGCGAGGAATCTGGCCAGCAACGGCCTCACGATAGATGAGGCCATGCACATCGTCCTGGTCCAGGCAGCAGCCGGACGCGCCTTCGATGTGGGACCGCTGGCGCCCAATCGGACCACCGTCGACGCTATCGATGCTGCGCGCCGAGGCGAACTCGTGGAGTTGGGAAGCCCAGATGAGGCAATTGCTGAACTCAATATGCCGGACTGAAAAGCTCATACACTATCAGAGCGCCCTCGAGCTCTCATCCATCGAGCTTGTAGTCCTCCTCAATCTCATCACTCACTGGTGGCGCGCCGACGAACTGCCCTATGTCCGACCAACCACCATCGCGAACCGCATGGGTGTCGATCGGCGAACCGTCGAGCGTTCGCTGCGGTCGCTGGAAGCCCGCGACTTGATCCGCCGCCTTCCGGGCGAGAGGCGCAAGGGAAAACTCACGATTCGTCGTTTTGATCTATCCGGCCTGGTGAACAGGCTGACGAGCACTGCAGACGAGCACCGCGCCCATTTCGGCCAGGAGCGCGTTCAGTGAGAACCACCTACCGCACCAGGCAATTCCGCCGCGACTATAAGCGTCTGAAGCAGGGCCCGCACGCCAACCATATCGACGACACCCTTTCCAATGCCCTGAACATGCTCGCGACCGATACACCCTTGCCTCCTAACTTTCGCGATCATCCGATGAAGGGCGAGTTCAACGATTGCAGGGACTGTCACCTTCGCGGTGGCCTTGTTCTTATCTACAGGAAGCGTGGAGACGACGCTCTCGAGCTTGTTCGAATAGGCACCCACGCGACACTGGAGCTTTGAGCGCACTTCTCGCGAGACAGCTCACAACTGCGTCACGGTGCCTACCTGACCACCAGAACAGCGTCTGATGGTAACGAAGTTCGTACCACCCGGCGTAGTTGTTGTCCGTCCTAATCTCACCCCGCGTCCACTCCTGGTTGCAATCCGTTCAGTCGTCACCGTCCACTGCCCGCAACGTGAACTCAGGAAAAAAAATCATGATGGCAAAGGACGTTTCCGCCCACATCGCGGATGGACCACCGATCCGGCTCCCCGAGGCACGCCTGTGCTTTCGCGAGCGCAGGCTGGTCCAACCCAAACCGCTCCCGCCACATCCGCTCAATCTCGTGCGGCTGTGCGGCTTCCGTGACGGGCGTGTTAGTGTCACAGACCCGCGTGTAAACGTGATGGGCACGAACCTTTTCGACCCGCTGCACGAGATAGTACGGCTTCTTCGGTTCGTCCTCGATCACCAGCACGTCGACCGGCACCCCGGCGATCTCGATTTCCCGGAGCGGAAACGTCGGGAATCTGGACTCAAAAAACTTGTCGGCGTTGCCACGGAAAAGGCCCGCGATCTCGGCCTGTGTCCTGCGCCCCTCGCTGACATCGATCGGACACGCCGAGAAGTCGTCATTGCGGACCCCAAACACAAGGAATCGTGGTCCATCGTGCTCGGCGTTCGCGAGGCACAGGACATCGTGAATCAGATCCCCTTGCTTGCTTACTGCCGGGGTTTGAAATCCCAGTAGACGCCCTCGCTCCTGCGCCCGATCAGGTCCCGAACGATCCGAGCAAGCGTACGGTCATCCATTTCCGCAGTCTACTCTTAACTTTTTCGAGGCACTTGCGCTGTGGGGTTTTCGCGCTGCCCGAGACCATGAATGGAACAACGGTTGAGGTGGTCGAGGGCGTGATGAAGCACCCAGGCGATTCATGGGGCCGAAAACGCCCTTGGATCCAGCCCGAATGAGAACCATTCCCACTTGGAGCCGCCGAACGGACAGGGGCGTTCCCGGCCCGGAGGCCGCGAGTCGAGTCGAGTGGCGCGAAAGGGGTCCCGCGGACGCTATCCGGTGTCCAGCAACGGCACCTCCCCGACCAGGGAGCGCATTTGGCCGGGACGGCCCTCCAGCACATGCCCCAACGCCAACGCCATCATGATGGCCAGGGCCAGCCCCACGCGGGTCTTCATCGCCGCGTGGCCGCGGATGTAATGGCGCTCGAAGCCGAAGTCGTTGTCCAGGCGGGCGTTGATCCGCTCCAGCGCCGCGCGGCGCTTGTGGCCGCGCCGCCAACTCGGGCTGCCGTGCGGCGTGGGCGTGAAGATGCGCCGGTCGGCCGTGTTCAGGTCGATGCGCACGATGCGCCCGTAGTCCCCCGCCGCGCAGCCGGCCCGCTTGTGGCAGATGGCCCAGCCCCGGCAGTGAAGATCGTACGCCGCCGCCGGACAACGGTACTTCAGCGTGCCCCGGTCCGCCTCGAACCCCTGAAACGCCATCGGACGCTCCTCGCCCGTGCTCGGACACCGGCACACCACCTCGCCCTTCTCCGAATGCACCACCGTGTCCACCCGCTCCGGGTGCAGCGGACGCAGGATCGGCTTGGACGGATCGTACCCCGGCTCCGCCTTCTCCTCGCGCCACATCGCCCGCGTGTCGATCAACGGACGGATGCCATGATCGTCCCACAACGCCTGCTTCAGCGGGCCGCCGTCCAGGCCCCGGTCGGCGCTGAAGTCCGCGCAGCGCCCGGCCAACGCGCGGTCCTTCCCGGCGAACAACTCCTGGATCATCCGCGACAACACCGGCGACCCCGCGGCCGACGCCTTCGTCACCTCCAACGCCACCGGAATCTCGTAACGGGTGTCGGCGATCAGGTGCAGCCGGTAACCGAACCAACTCTTCATCTTCGTCCACGCCCCGCGTCTCGTGCTTGCCCCAGTCCGCCTCCGGGTCCGAGGTCCGGCCCGTCTCGCGGTTCGTCCGCCCCGTGGAATGGCTCCCGATCGCCTTCCGGCAGATGATCCAACACCAGACTCAAGCGCCGCATGTCCGGCAATGAATCGACATCGTCCCAAGAAATAGAGTAACTTGGTCTGGTCGGTCGTCATGGTTCCTCCTCGGAGTGGCATATGGATATCGAAACCCTATTTTGCCCCATGGCGGTCGGCTTCTTCCCCTCTTTCGTTGCCCCCGTAACCGAGCTTTCCGGCTCCTGGGGTGAAAATCCCCTTCAATAGGGCAAAACGGCCCGAAACCGGCCCAAAACAGCCCTTTTCTGGGGTATAAGCTCTTTTGAAGGCGCATCGAAACCCCTACGAATCAACGACTTCGGAACAGCGCAAGTGGCTCTTCAAGCCAAACTGGAGGGATTGAACAATCTCCCCACACCGGTGCGCGCATGGCGTGTCGAACAAGGTCTTGACGCCACGGACGATCCGGCAGTGTGGATCTGGGCCATGATCGATCAGAGCGAGGCCGACGCCGACACGTTACGGCAGCTAAAGGCGATGGCGCGCGACGTGGTTCGCGACGTGGTCCGCGATGGCACCGACCTCTGGGCATACGTGCTTGTCAGGGGCGCGGATGAGGTTGAAGTGACCGCGTGAGCTTGCCACGCGATCTGCTCGCTCAGGCGACCCTGCTGGCGACGAAAGAGCCAAGGCGACCGAGGCAGGCAAGTCTACGCCGTGCAAGCACCGATTCGTCCAACTCGACAAAACACTGGATTTCTGGTTGCGGTTCCATTTCCGTCCTGTTTTTGCAGAGGCACAGCAATTCCCGCTAACGACGGCCGCTCATTCGTATTGGTCTGCGAAATCGGCGAAATTCGCCATTCGAGCGTGATTTTAGAGTCGATATTCGGCCTCTCGACGCTTAGCGGGAATTGCTGGCAGAGGCACAGGGCTCTCCAAAAGTCGGGGCGTATAGCCTGAGGCTGTAAACGGTGAGGGAAGCGGTCAGGCTGTGCAAGGTCTGGCTATTCAGAAGTCGTTGTGGCATAAAGGGGGTCATGGTGATCTCGGTGTTTTCCCGTGGCCGGTTGAAGTTGCGCGATGTGTGGGTGCGCCCGGTGCGCGGCGTGGCGGAGCGGCGGCGTTGGGACGCGCTGATGAGGGAGTTTCACTATTTGCCGTACAAGGGATTGTTCGGTCAGTCGCTGCGTCACGTGGCGGTATGCGGCGGGAGCCGGGTTGCGCTGCTGGGCTGGACGGCGGGCGCGTTCAAGGTCGGGGTTCGGGACGAGTGGCTGGGTTGGCCGCCGGAGCGGCAGTTTCGGCGGCTGAAGCTGATCGCGAACAACAGCCGTTTCGCGTTGCTGGTGGGCAAGGGGGAGGTACGCAACCTGGCCTCTCGGGTGCTGGGTCTGAGTCTGCGCCGGCTGTCGGGGGACATGCGCGCGATGCACGGTTTCCCGGTGCTGTTGGCGGAGACGTTCGTGGACCCGTCGCGGTTTTCGGGGGTTTGCTACCGGGCGTCGAACTGGCGGATGCTGGGCCTGACGCGCGGTTATTCGCGGGTGTACGGCAGCCCGGCGCGGTGGCGCGAGCACGGCCAGCCCAAGGAGGTTTACGTGTACGAGCTTGAAGCCGGCGCCCGCGAGGCGCTACGCGATGGGCGCGAGCCCGTGGAGGTGCGCGAGGCGCCGATGCCGGCGGGGCAATTGCGCAGTCTTCACGACTTTCTCGGGGAGATGGAGGATTTTCGCAAACGGCGCGGGCAGCGCTACAGCTTGGCGAGCTACCTGACGATCATGATCGCGGCGCGCCTGGCCGGGTATCGCGGCGTGAGCGCGTTCGGGGAGTTCGCCGCCCGGCTCGACGAGGCGCAGCGCCGTGCGGTGGGCGGGTTCTTCAGCCCGACGCGCCAGTGCTACACAGTGCCCGCTGCCTCGACCTTCCATTACATCCTCTCGAAGCTGCCGCCGGACACTCTGGATCGGGCGCTGCGCGCCTGGAGCGCCCAGCATGCCGGGCTTGCGCCGGTGGCCATGGACGGCAAGGACGTGCGCGGCGCCTCCAGGCGGACCGAGGGCGAACGCCAGATGATGGTGGCCGCGGTGGAGCACGGCAGCGGCCTGGTGCTCGGGCAGGTGCGCATCGGCGCCAAAAGCAACGAGATCCCGGCGGTGCGCGAACTGGCGCGGCAACTGGACCTCGCCGGGCGCGTCGTCACGCTCGACGCCATCCACGCCCAACACGACACGGCGCGCTGCTTGGTGGAGGAGTGCAAGGCCGACTACGCGATCACCGCCGTGAAGGGCAACCAGCCGAGCATTCGCGAGGACCTGGCGGACATCGACTGGAGCCAGGCGCGCTGGAGCGCCGAGGCGCTGCACAAGGCCCATGGGCGGCTGGAGACCCGCCGCTGCGCGGCCTTCGACCTCACGCCCGCCAAGTGGGACGGGCGGTGCGATCTGCCCGCACGCCGTCAGGCGCTGCGCGTGCAGCGCGAGCGCGTCGTGGTCAAGACCGGGGAAAGCACCCGCGAGATCGCCTACGGGCTCACCTCGCTCGGCGTCGAGGAGGCCGGACCCGACGAACTGTTGAACATCGTGCGCCGCCACTGGGAAGTGGAGAACCGGGTTCACTACGTGCGCGACTTCAGCTACGACGAGGACCGCTGCCGCGCCGCGGCCGGGCATCTGCCGCAAAACCTGGCGGCGCTCAGCAACGCCGCGATCTCCATCGTGCGCGCGATCGGCCACTTCGACTACATCCCCCAGGCAAACCGCCACTACGCCGCACGCCCGCAGGATGCGCTCGACGCCATCCTGACCCCCGCGCCGCCCTGACCGGGCACCCCGCGGACCCCCGACGGCGCACCGCCCGGCCGCGCCGCGGCATCCCCGTGCGCGCCGCGCCTACTCAGCGCCCAGGCACCAACCCATACCCCCGAGCAAACCCGCTCAACGCCTCCCCACCGCCCTGGACCGACCGGCGACCCCTCCGCTACAGCCACACATCCCCGTCGGACCCATCGCTCAGCCTCACCGGAACCAACCGGACCGGGACTTTTGGATAGGCCTGGGCAGAGGCATCCTCCTCTTGAACTAACTGTTAGACGAAGCTATATTGCCGCTAACACCCCTTGCGCTTTCGAGCGCAGGGTGCGGGGCCTCCTCGGAGGCCCTTGCTTTTTGGGCCAAACAACTATGCGCACGTACGTCTACGTAGATGGTTTCAATCTGTACTACGGAGCACTAAAAGACACGGCATGGAAGTGGATTGACCTTCCGGCGCTGTTCGCGACGATACTCCAGCCCCGACACGATATCCTGTCAGTCAAGTACTTCACCGCGCGGCTCTCGGGCAGGCCGGACGACCAGTCCAAGCCGCAGCGGCAGGATACTTATATTCGCGCCCTTCAGCGCTACCGTCCCGAGGTGGAGGTGTATTTTGGGCATTTTCTCACCAACCGGGTCCGCATGCCCCTCGTGCGCCCCGTGGGCAATCAGCGAACCGCGCAAGTTATCAAGACCGAAGAAAAGGGCTCGGACGTCAATCTCGCCGTGCACCTGCTCAACGACGGGTGGTTGGACGCCTACGACTGCGCGGTGGTGGTCAGCAACGACAGCGACATCGCTGAATCGATGCGCCTTGTGAAGGACCAGCACGGCAAGCGGACCGGGTTGATTACCACGGGGACACGCAGCCCATCCCGCCAGCTTCTGGCGCACGCAGACTTTGCCAGACGCATCCGGTCCAACGCCCTGAGACGGTCACAACTGCCCGATCCGATCCCCGGCACGACGATCTGGAAACCGCCGCGCTGGTAGTAAGGTGACCAGACGGCTCAGCAACGCGCGCACGCCATTGAGGCCGGTGCGAAGCCAGACAGGACCCACACCGGCCTCGACTCCCGCCAACCAAGGGCATCCCGACACGCTTGCAACGCATATTGCGCTCCGGGCGACGACTGCCGAGCAGCAAATTCTGTACCCTCTGATCAACACTGCGGCTGGTTCGATACATCCATAAAGAACGCTTTTGAGACCAATATCCGGGGCGCTGCGCAGCGACAATCAAGATGAGAACCCGCATTGCCTCACATGAAATGCTCCCTTGGCTTGGGGCGTTGCCTCATCTGAGATGCTCCCCAGGACGATTGCTTTGGGAGTATAGGCATGAGGAAGGTGAGCATGGCGGCAAGGGACGAACTGGTCAATGCCTTGGCACGACGTCAGCAATTCCCGCTACCCACCGGAATGTAGCGATGATGGGGGTTTCGGCGGGTCTGAAAAAAGGTTGTTCGTAAACTTTTCCTTGTGAAACGGTATCATGTCGGCGTTTCTTCGAGCGCCGGGTGATGAATCATGTCCAAGCCTGCCTTTCGCAAGACGTCGGGCGCGCCGGGGTTGTTGGGGTTGGTGCGCGGGCGTTTCGACCGTATCGAGGACCCCGTCGCCGGTCGCGGATTGAACCTCGCCGACTGCCTGATGTCGGGGCTGGCGGTGTTCGGTTTGAAGTACGCCTCGCTTCTGAGCTTCGACCGCGACGCGCGGCACAAGGCGTTGATCCGCTCCAATCTCAAGAGCTTGTACGGCGTGCGGCGCGCGCCCTCGGACACGCGCCTGCGCGAGCGGCTGGACGAGGTGGAGCCGCGGTCGTTGCGCGGCGCGTTCAAGGCGGTGTTCGCCGCGGCGCAGCGGGGCAAGGCTCTGGAGGGGTTCGACTGGATGGGCCATTACCTGTTGAGCGTGGACGGCACGGGGTATTTCTCCTCCTCCCGCGTGCATTGCGGCAACTGCTGCGAGACGCGTCACCGGGACGGGCGCACCACCTATTATCATCAACTGCCGGGCGCGGTGCTGGTGCACCCGGAACACCGGGAAGTGTTTCCGCTGGCGCCCGAACCGATCGTCAAGGCCGACGGGGCGAGGAAGAACGACTGCGAGCGCAACGCGGCGAAGCGGTTGTTGGCCGACGTGCGCCGGGAGCATCCGCATCTGAAGCTGATCGTGGTGGAGGACGCGCTGGCGTCCAACGGCCCGCACATCGAGCCGCTCAAGGCGCTGGACATGCGTTTCGTGCCGGGCGTCAAGCCGGGCGATCACCGGTTCCTGTCCACAGGACGGCGCCGAGGTGGCGCGGCACTCGTTCAGGCCGCGGCGTTGTCGTGTTCGTCGATGAAAGCGAACAGATCCGCTCGCGCGCGGTTCAGGGCTTTGGCGGCCTCCAGGTCGCTCATCGCGTGGGCCTGCTCGTCCAGCGCCTTGAAAGTGACGCCGGGGCGCAGGTGCTTCTCGGCCTCGTGCAGCGACTTCAGCTTCTCGTACGGCGTCATCACGTCCTCGTCCCGGTAGCGCTTGCGCACCCGGCCCTTGCCGTCCACCACCTCGGTGGGAAACAGGCACGGGCGGTGGAAGTTCAGAAACGGCGAGAGCCAGTCCCGGTTGAAGGCGTTGACCGCTTCCGCCAGATGCGCCGGGATGTGGCTGTAGCCGAGCCACTTGCGGATCACCGCGGCGTTCTTGCCCTCCACCAGCGCGTTGTCGTTCGTGCGCCGGGCGCGGGACCTGGTGAACTCCCCCACGTGCAGCTTGTTCAGCAGGGCCGCCACCCGGTGGTTGATGTGCTCCGAGCCGTTGTCGGCGTGGAAGCCCTTGACTTCAAAGGGAAACGCCCCGATCAGCGACTCCAGCACCGGGACCGGGAAGGCTTCGGAGATCGCCTGAACCGTGCCCACGTGCTGGAACTGGGTGACCTCGTCCACCACGTTGATGTGATACACCCCCTTGACCCCGTCCTCATCGCCCTGGTGCACCGTGTCCACGCGCAGGTACCCCGGCCGGCCCCTTGGGGTGGGCCTCCGGCGCACCCCGATGCGCACCGCGCTCGGGCGCGTACGCCGCCAGACCCGGCGCCGGTTGCGGTAGGTCTTCGTCTTGCGCAGGTTGTACAGATGCCCGTTGGACAGCCCCGCCAGGCGCTCGAAACGGGCGTCGCCGAACTCATGGTATTGCCGGCGCAGCACCTTGCGGGTGCCCGCCCCGGACATCTGCCCCAGGTCCCCGTCCACCTCCGCCAGCAGCCGGATGTCCTGGCGTGTGTAGCGGCGCCTGAAGGGCTTCGCCGGAGGACCACCGCGCCGATCCTCCACCCGTCCGGTGCGCCGATGCTGACCGATCAGGCGCGTGAGCTGCGCCCTTGACAGCCCGGTCACCTTGCCCGGACACCGCCTCACCAGGCCCTTGTCCGGCTTGCCCAGGCGGTGATACCCCAACTTCACCAGCGTGCGCCGAACCAGGTCGTAGACGCCCTCGCGGTCGCCCTCGACAAAATCCACCGCCTCGCTGCCCTCCAGAAAGGCCCGGACCTGCTCCAGGCTCCGGACCCGCTGCGTCTGTAGCGTCACGATCATCCTCCGATGATCCCAGACGCCGACCTACAGGCTCATGTCTCGTTGGATTTACGCCCCCCGTTCAGGCTCATGTCTCATTGGACAAGGCTTGACCTTCGCGTGGACGTGCTAAATTCAGATCATCCCGGCAATTCGCATCAGGGGGGGCTAACGGTGATGAACAACACAACGAAGACTACCGCACTCGCGATTACGGTCGCTTTGCTGTGCGCAACGACGCCCGGGCAGGCGGAAACGATTCGCAACGTGACCGGACTCAACTATTGGGACCGGGACAGGGCCTTCGAGGGCTACACGGTTTTCGCCGCCCAGGGGAATGCGACGACCTATGTCCTGGACATGGAGGGCAACGTCGTGCATAGCTGGCCCATGGGGGGGAATTCGCGCCCGCTGGACAACGGCAACCTGTTTGCTCGTGACAGCGAAGGCTTCCACGAGCTGGACTGGGAGGGCAACATCGTCTGGAGCTACAGGGAGACCCGCCCGAACTACACGTCGCACCACGACTACGTTCGCGCCTTCAACCCCAAGCTGGGCGCACCGACCACCTTCTACATCGCCAATCGGGACGTGACCCAGGAGGAGTGCATCGCCTTGGGGTGCGATCCGGCCAACGACTATACCGGCGCCCAGATCGACACCATCGTGGAGGTCGACATGGACGGTAACGTGATCTGGGAATGGCGATTCGTCGATCACCTGGTGCAGGACCGGTATCCGGACAAGGCCAACTACGTGGGCGAAGGCAAGACCATCGCCGATTACCCGGGGCGCCTGAACGTCAACCTTCCCGGACGGCCCGTGCGCCGGGACTGGCTGCACCTCAACGCCATGGACTACAACCAGGATCTGGACCAGGTCATGTTCGACACCGTGCAGGGCGAGGTCTACATTGTTGATCACGGCAATACCTTCATCCCCGGCGATCCCGAGACGAGCCTGGCGCTGGCGGCCGGGCCGAAGGGGGACCTGCTGTACCGCTTCGGCGATCCGGCCCGCTACGGCCAGGGCGATCCGCCCAGGATCCTGGAGGACTGGACCACGTCATCGCCCGGGCACAAGCAGATCGGCGGCGTGCACGACATCCAGTGGATCGACGAGGGGCTGCCCGGCGCAGGCAACGTGCTGCTGTTCAACAACGCCCAGTACCTTTTCGAGCGCATGCCGCAATCCTACGTGTTCGAGATCAACCCCTATCTCGATGCCGACGGCAACGACACCGGTAGCTACGTGAACCCGCCGGATGCCGGCTATACGGTGTGGGTATCGGACAATCCTCGCAATACCCACAAGCTGCCGAAGAACCTGTCCAATCAGATCGTTTGGATGTACGGCTCCAGAAGCGGCCAGAACTTCTTCAGCCACATCGGTTCCGGCGCCCAGCGGTTACCCAACGGCAACACGCTGATTTGCGCGGATACCGAAGGGCACATCTTCGAAGTCACGGCGGAAGGGGAACTGGTCTGGGAGTACATCAACCCGGTGACCACCGATGGAGAAATCGTGGCCGAGATAATCGATGCGCCGCCGATGCACAACCCGGTCTTCAGGGCGTTCCGATACAGCGCGGATCATCCGGCTTTCAAGGGCAGAACGCTGACTCCGATGGGGTCGATTGCGGAGTATCAAGACTGATCAGCCTCGTGTACCAGGGTTTGTCTGGCGGTGAAATTCAATTGCCGGGAGGCGCCTGACATGTTTGACGGTCGACGCCTGTTCGTCCCAGCACTGTTGCTGGCGCTTCTGTCCGTGTCGCTGCCTGACGCTACCGCACAGACCGGCAACGGCGAAATGGAGTACGCCTATACCCTTCCGTAGTACCGCCTAAAGACGGTCATCGTAATTCGCGCCCTCCAGTTGACAGTCGAATTCGAGCACCTCCAGGTCGACGCGAAGGAACTCGAAGCTCATGTCGAATGGCTCGTCGTAGTTGACGGGGTCAGTGTGCGTGATTTCGACATACAGCCGGTCTCCGTCCGCCCGGTACCGTTCCTCGTAGCGCATCCCGGTCGACTGGGGATACCCCTCGGCCGCGCCTCGCGTATCGACGAACCCCTCGCCGACGTCACTCGTATCGATCACCAGCACATCGCCGTCGAATCGGCCCACCGATCGGCCCAGATGAGGATGATCCGCGACGGTGGGGGGCGCGTCCTCCAGGCTCAGGTCCGGGTCGAGCGGCACGCGCCGTTGCACGTCCATGTACTCGAAATTGATTTCCACATGATCATCGTGCAGCCGGATTTCCCAGGGCGGGTCCGGGATTCCGATCACGTTGGTGAGACTCGCCGGTACGCACTGGAGGTCGGGATCGTCCCGCAGGGGCACGTAGTCGGCGACGGCCGCCTGTCCGGCCGGCGTCAACCCTGCCACCGGGCGACTGGCGCTCAGTTGCAGCCACGTACCCTCGAGTTCGGCGCGTTGGGCCGAGGCCACGGGAAGCCCGAGCGAAAACCCGAGCGCCAGCGACACTGCTCGACAGCGCACAGAACGCATCAGCGGTCCGGCTCCTCGCATTCGATTTCGGCGCCGCTGACCAGGGCTTCGCGAAACGCCCGGAAGCCGCAGTCCTGGATCAACGAACCGTCGGGGAGGACCATCGCCCTTGCGTATCCCACGTGTTCCAGGCGGCGGCTCGGGATGAGCGTGATCGTCAGCTCATCCCCCACCTTGATCCGGTCGACATCGACGCCCCGTCGAATGAGGTCGTTCCTCGTGCCCCACTCGACCAGCCAATGCGAAACGGTCCCGTCGTCCTCAACCACGTCCAGTTCCAGATGAGAGTGGGGGTTCCTGAGGTGGAACGCGGTCAGCGTGCCGGTAATGTCGTGACGAGCATCGCGGTCGAAGTTCGCGCTGACCGAATGGTGCGCCAACGCAGGCTGCGCCCCGAGGCCCAGAACACCGGCGACGAGAATTCGACACGACAGGCGCAACATCACTTCGATCTCCTTGCGCAACTTCGCGACTCGTTGCTGCTACATAAGACTACCCATGAACATCCCCGAAGGGAAACGCCGACGCCGATCTTCTGAATGACCCGGAGTGATGACCGGGCACATCGGCGCCGCCCGATACGAACGGGATCGCGTCGCCGCGTCTGCTACCGCGCCCCACCATGGGCCGCGTTGCCCAGCAGCCATTCGGTACCGGCCTTGAGACTGAACGCTTCGAGATCCGAAATCGACGCAAGTGAGGGTTGTGCGCCCAATCGGGTCGCGGCAAATGCACCTGCACTCGAGGCCAACCGTACAGCCTCTGGTCGGCGCAAACCGCCCCCCCAGCCAACGGCCAGTGCGCCGCTGAATGCGTCGCCGGCAGCAGTCGTATCGACCGCTTCGACCGGCGTGGCGGGCACCAGCATGGCTCCGGACACATCCGCCAGCAACGCTCCGTCCGCGCCCATCGTAATGATCGCGCACGTCGGACCCATGCCGAGCAACACGCTCGCGGCTTCCCTGGCTGAAGATTCGTCTGCAACCCGGATCCCGGTCAGGTGTTCCGCCTCCGATTCGTTCGGTTTTATACACGCGACGTTTCGGAGAAGGTTCTCCGGCAACGGCTCGTCGGGCGCCGGTGCCGGATCGAGGATGACCGGCACGCCGGATTGAGTGGCAATTTCCGCGGCGCGCGTGACGACGTTCAACGGCAATTCCAGTTGCATGAGGAGGACATCCGCCTCGCGGATCACGTCGGCCGCGCGTTCGATGTCCTCGACGCACATCGCATGATTGGCTCCGGACGCCACGGATATCGCGTTTTCGCCCGCCTCGTCCACCAGAATCAACGCGACGCCGGTTGCGTTTTCTTGATCGCGCACGATCCGGTCCGTGTTTATGCCGTCCGTCCGATAACCGGCGATGGCCTGGTCGCCGAATGCGTCCGCACCGACCCGGGAAATGAATTGTACGTCGGCTCCGAGGCGGGCCGCGGCAACGGCCTGGTTGGCGCCCTTCCCGCCTGCGGCGAGAAAGAATTCACCACCGACGATGGTCTCACCCGGCATGGGAATCCGGCTGGACTTCACGACCATGTCGGTGTTGGAACTGCCGACGACTACAATCTTGGGTTTTCTCACGACCATTTTCGGTGCCGGGGGGCGCTTCAGCGAGCGGTGCAATGAATTGACGCCAGGATACGCTCTAGCGAGCGTTGCGGGGAAGCGGTCGCGACGGAGCCACCCGAGTTCATGCCCCCGCCGCGATAATGAGGACCAGGCCCAGAATGAAGCTGACGAACATCATGCCGATCAGTCGATCGGTGCCCGCGGGTGCATCCCTGAACTCCTTCCACACGAAGACGCCCCAGAATGCCGCGACCATCGTGGCGCCCTGCCCGAGCCCGTACGAAATCGCGGGCCCGGCAACGCCGAATGCGATGATGGAAAACAACATGCCGACGCACCAGATCATCCCACCGGCAATGCCCCATACATGGTCCCTGCCGGTGCCCCGGAAATACTGGGACGGCGCAATCGGATCGCCCTGGAACGGCTTGAGCATGATGATCGTATTGACAATGAAATTGCTCAACAGGATGCCCAGGGAGAACAAGACCATGGCGGTATAAGGGCTCAGCATGCCTGCCTGCATGTCGACAAAGTCGGGCGACATGGCCGCGGCGACGAACCGATAGAAAAAACCCATGAGAATGCCGCACAGGACAGCGAGCCCGAGACCGAGGGTGCCACGCGATCCGCCCTGCCCGGGAAGGCGCCTGTAGGCCATCGCATCCATGATGATCGCGGCCGCGACCAGGCCCACCCCGGCAAAGAGCATCAGCGGATCGCCCTGTGGTTGGGCGATATAGTTGACGATCACACCGATCACCAGCGCCAGGCCGATCCCGACCGGAAACGCCACGGCCATCCCCGCGAGCGCAATGGCCGCCACGAGCAGGATATTGGCGATGTTGAACACGACCCCGCCGAGTACGGCAGAGCCGAGGTTCGCAGCTGACGCCTGGGCCAGATCGTCAAGGAACCCACGCCCCTCGGAACCCACGCTGCCCATCGTGAACGCAAACAGCAGTGCAGCCAGCAGAACGCCGATCACGTAGTCCCAGTAGTACAACTCGAAGCGCCATGTCTTGCCCGCGAGCTTCTGGGTGTTGGCCCAGGATCCCCAGCAGAGCATGGTAATGACGCAAAAGACGACAGCCACCGCGTAGTCTTGCAATACAAACACATCAGCTCCTTTCAGTCGTTCCGGCGCTTACTCGGGATCCGCGCCCGTGGACGAGTCGGTATTCGGTATATACCAGAGATCGTTCACAAGATCGACGCCGCCGCCCATCTCTTCCTGCACCACCCTGTCCACGACATGCACGCCTCGCTCGGCCATGGCCTGAAACGTATCGATGCCATTGTTGGGGAAGCCACCGCGCGTTCTGTGAATGTTGTAGCGGCGCGAAAACGATCTCCCGAACGCCTGCTCGACCCCCTCCCTGCCGATCATGAATCCCAGCAGCCCACCCCAGGTGGCCGCAGGGTTGTCGGAGTCCCAGCCCGCCAGGGCGGCAATCTTGACCGTTTCCTGGTAGTCGCCTTCGCCGTACAGGAGGCTGACGATGCTTGCGGCAAAGTTGATGCCGGAGGCGTAGCATCCATTGCAATCCAGATTTCTTGACGTCATGTCGTAGCCGTCGGCCTCTTCAACCTGGTAGCGCACATAGACCTCGTCGCGAGCCTGCTCCCAGGGTACACCCGCCTCATGGCGGCTCTTGACGAAATCGAACATCTTTGCCGTATAGGAGTCGTCCGGCAGTCCTCGCCGCGCTGTATCGGCCATCCAGAGGATCTTGTCACCCATGGGCAGATCCTGGTCGACCAGCGAGGCCAGAGAATGCATCTCGACATAGAATTCGGCCGCCCAGGCCGCATTCGCGTAGGCGGTGGTGCGGATCGGCAAATGGGCCATCTCGAGTGCAACGTCGGGCCGGGCCGGCGCATACAGGCCGAATATCTCGGTGGTAAGCTGCGCGTCGATCATCTCGTAGTCGGGATTGTTGGCGGGGTCGCCAGTGGCCGGAGGCACAAGGCCTTCCACGCGCATCAAGTCATGTGCGGTCTGGTTCGACACCCAGAGAAAATTCTGCTTGCCGCCGTTTTCGGTGGTAAATGGCGTGTTCTCATCGGAATAAATGTGTTCCATCCACCCATCGCGTATCTGTTCTGGGCTCAGGATGCTGGTCTGATGGCTCAACAGCAGGTGTTGATAGATGTACTCGATATCGGTGTCGTCATCAGCACCCCATATTTCGTCCTCGTCCACAAGCACCCAGTCGATGGTCGCTGACTGTCCGCCCCGGATATTGACCTGATCGGGTTGCCCCCAGTCGTCACGGGTATAAAACTCCCCGGCAGGGCCTTCCCCGCCAATCTTGTCCGTTTCCGTCACCATCCCGGTCCAGTTCGCGATGCACTGGCCCAACCAGAAGCCATAGAGCTTGTCGATGTACGCCTGCCGGGAAACCACCAGGTCATCGGGCGACGGTGTATAGGGCAGGTACTCCATCGAAGGGTTGACCAGGCCAGCGCCGTCATCGGCGGGCACGACGCCTGGATTTGCAACCTGTGGCTCACTCTGACCGGTTGGCTGATCGCAGCCGCACAAGATCAAGGCGATCACCGGGAATGCACAGACATTGGTTGCGACTCTTGTCATTTGCACAGTTCTCCTTTGCCCTCATAACGCGGTTGAGGACGAAAAAACGAAGTGTCGAGTTATTCTTGACCCAGGAGCTTGCGCCAGAAGACGCCGGTCACCTCTCCCTGAAGCTCGACGAGTTCGCTCGTATCGTACAACGGCTCGGCAATCGGCCCATGATGAGCAACACCTTGTGCCGCAAGCCCAGGGAAGGTGGCGGAAATCACCGTGGTTACGACCGTGTAGCGGTTCTTCATCGTTCTGCCACGCTCGTGACTTCGTCTGTCGCTATTCTGCATTATTTGACCGCAGTAAGCATCGGGTGGGGCGCTACGAAATACCAGGCCCCGTCCAGAAGCGTTTCCATCCGGCTCCGGTCAGTCGCATCAACCAATTGGAGAGCCTAACTTGACATAACAAATTACCTGAGCATCATGTATCACAATGGCAAGTCGAGGGTGTCCGGCTCGAAAACGCCTATGTGCAGCTAATGGCGGACAATTCCTGCATGATCTGGCCGGCGTTCGGCTGCGCCATCTGCCTCTCAATGCGGAGCGCGTGCTGGAGGCGCTGGCCTGAGCCGGACCAGGCATCCATCGTACCGCATACAGACGCAAGGACGACACGAACAATGCGATCGAACATGAGTCGACTGATCAACCTGCTGGCAGCGATTTGCCTTTCGACCGTCGCGTCGGCGCACCATTCCAGTACGACCTTCTACGACTACGACAACTTCATCGAGTTCCAAGGCGAGGTCACCCGCGTGCTGTGGCGCAATCCACATGTTCAGTTCTCGATCATGAGGACGATGCAAGACGGCGCCCGCGAGGAATGGCTGGCGGATTCCGCCTCGGTCAACAGCCTGCAACGCGGCGGATTCGATCGACAGCTTGTCTCCGCGGGTGATGTGGTTCGTGTATACGGTCCCGTTTCCCGGCAGGGCATCAAGGCGATCCGTGCGATCAACCTGATGCTCCCGAGCGGCGAGGAATTCCTGATGATGGCGGGGCAAGGGGTTGGCTTTCGGTGGTCGGCAGACGCCCGGCAGGTTCGCGGCGGCCGACTTCCCGTGCCGGTGGCGACGGACGGCGTCGCGGAGCCCGAAGGTATCTTCAGAGTCTGGTCGCCGGGCACGGACATTCGCACGCTGGAGCGTGCGGCCATGAGGCCGCTGGCATTGACTGACAGTGCCCTGGCCATGCGGGACGCCTGGGACCCGCTGGTTGACGATCCCGGCCTGACGTGCACGCAGCAGGGCATGCCCGGGATCATGATGAATCCCTTCCCCATCCAGTTCATCGAGGGCGACGGCGCGATCCTGCTGCGCACCGAAGAGTGGGACGTGGAAAGAACCATTCACATGGATCCCTCGGCTGAACCGCCGGCGGAATCCTCCCACCTGGGCTATTCGACCGGCCGCTGGGAAGGCAACACCCTCATCGTCGAGACGAGCCGTATCGATTGGCCGTACTATGATGATCGCGGCACCCCTCAGAGCCCCGCTGTACAAGTCGTCGAGCGTTTCGCCCTCAGCGACGACGCATCCCGGCTGGACTACGTGCAAACGGCAACCGATCCGGCAAACTTCCCAGAGCCGCTGGTCGACGAATTTTTCTGGATCTGGGTGCCGGGCGAAGAGGTCAAGCCATACGAATGCGCCTTGTGGGAGTCGGCCGATCCTTCCGGGAACGGCTGATTCAATGCGACCGGACACTGTCAGAAAACCAATCAAGCCCGGGGGAGTCACTGTCATGAAGAAGATCGGATTTATCCTGGCGACCGCAGCGCTTTTTCCGCAATTGCCCGCCCTGGCTCATCATTCCTTTGTCGCCTTTGACGAGGAGTCGGAGATCACCGTAACGGGGACTGTCACGGATTTCAGATTCGTCAATCCGCATACCTATTTTTTCATGGACGTGACCAACGACGCGGGCGAAACCATCAACTTCAGGGTCGAGGGGGAGACTCGAAACGACCTCTATCGCAACGGGTGGCGTGACGACACTCTGATCGTCGGCGACGTGGTCAGCGTGACCGTGAACCCGGCCAGGGACGCGAACCGCAGGTACGGACGCTTGCTGTCGCTCGTGAAGGCAGACGGAACGTTTCTCGACATCCCCAACGAGGAGGACGAGGCCGGGAGACGAAACAGGGTGCCGGCCGCCAGTCTCGAAGGCGTCTGGCTTCCCGTACAGACATTTCGCGAGATGTTTGCCAGGATCGAGCCGCTTGGAACGGAACGCGCCAGAGCCGAACAGGCCCAGATGGCGGACACGCAGTCCCTGCCCGTCAGGCACGCGGAAGCATCTGATCGAGCGCTACCGGTTGAGCGACGACAACACGGGCATCATCATCGACTGGACGCTCGAGGATCCCGAGTACCTTACGGCGGCGGTTTCCCACTCCTTCGAGTGGCAGCACTCGCCGCACATCGTGCGCCAGCCGTTTAGCTGCGATCTGGACGCCGCCGCGGAATATCTTCGGTAGCGAACCTCTGGCGGAGTCGTGGAGTAGAAATCGTGGAAGTAGAGCGAATGGACAGGCGAAGTGTATTGAGTGCTGTTCCGGTACTTGCGGGTTTTGCCGGGATCGGTCGGTTGGGTCCGCTACTGGCACAGGAGGATGAGGCGAGGCTCGAGAATCTGGTTGAGTTCCAGCGGCTGGTCGCGGCCAATCGGATCCTGGCGAACGAGGGCGTTGTCGATGCCTTCGGTCACGTGAGCGTCCGCCACCCCGATAACGCTCAACGCTACGTGATGTCGCAGTCAAGGAGCCCCGAACTTGTCGAGTTTGACGATCTGATGGAGTTTGAGCAGACGGGGGAGCCAGTTGACCCAAGGGGCAGGAGGGGATACGGGGAGCGGATGATCCATGGAGCTGTCTACGAGGCTCGTCCCGATGTCAATGCCGTGATTCATTACCACGCGCATGCTGTCTTGCCTTTCGGCCTGACCTCCGTCCCCTTTCGTCCGGTAGTTCACAACGCCACCGTGATCGGTCGACATGTTCCGGTGTGGGACATCCGCGACGAGTTTGGTGACACCGATATGCTGGTTCGCACGATGGAGAGGGGTCGATCGTTAGCCAGAACTCTGGAACAGAACACATGTCTTCTGATGGCCGGGCACGGGGCCGTGGTGGTTGGTGAAAGCGTTCAGCTCGCGGTGAAGGCTGCCGTATACCTGCAAGTCAATGCGCGCGTGCTATCAGAGGCCCTTCGTCTTGGCGAGCCGCGTCAGTTTACAGATGGAGAAATTGAGCTGTCAGCGGCAATGGAGAACTCTCCGTTGGGCGCGGAACGAGCCTGGGAATACTTCTGTCTTCGCGCGGGTGTCGAGCCGATTTAGTGCTCCACCCAACTGATAATTGCGTCGTCAGATCAAGTTCGCGATATGGCAGTCTATTTCACGGACGTACTGCCTGAGCCATGAAACAATCCATCACAACAGCGGTACTTGTACTCGCGCTGGCTTCGTGCTCGAACGAACCCATTGACGAGGGGCGAGGCGTGGTCTCGCTGGAAGCCGATGCTCCACTCGCCGAAACGGGCAATACTCAGCCAGAGCAGCCGCGCGACCCTGCTGCGACAGGCACCGAACGTGACGCTCTGCTCAAGTCGCTGGAAGACTATTCGGTCGTCGTGGAGACTTGGCAGCGACGCGCGAGACCGGGCAGTCTCATGCGTACCTATGAGGTGACGGCGGCGGCCGGGTTCGATCCCGGCGACCCGAAATTCACGCCCGAGCCCGGAAAAACGTATTTCTACGTAAACGTCGGCACGCGCGGCACTCTGGATCTCGCGACCGGAGAAATATTCTCACCCGCGGGCATGAAGGTCGTCGTGGGCGACGCCGTAACCCGAGAGGTGATCGCATCCCATGAGATTCCCGTCTCGCTGCGCAGCGCCGTGCATTCGACGGCCGTCACCCCCGACGGGCGCCATGTCTACATCATCGGGGCGAGACCGGACGGAGACCTGGAGCCGCAGGGCGAGGCCGGCACCGGCATTCAGGTCTCGGCGAGCCTCTTGAAGGTGGACGCGCTCACGCTGCAGCCCGTCAGGCAGATCGTCACCGGCGGTCGCATGCATCACGCGCAGATATTCCAGGACCGCTACATGCTGATCGACACTTTTGCGACGGATCCGGACGGGCTCAGCGTGTCCCTGTTCGATCCCCGGACCGATCGGATCATCGGCGGCGTCCGCGCGGAAGATCTGGGCGGAGATCCCTACACGGCCTGGACGGACGACCGCTACATCTACATCCTCATGGAGCCGGCCGGATACGGATTTCAGGGCGCGCGCAGGCGCATGCATGGCGAGATCACGGTGATGCCAAGCTCCTGGGTCGCCAGGCTGGACCCGAACACGTGGGAAGTGCTGCAGGAGTATCCGCATCCCGGCCATCGCGCCAACTGGATCTGTTTCGATCACGACGGGAGTCACATGTACGTGCCGAGCACGAGCACCCACACGGTGAGCAGGATCGGCATCGAGACCGGCGAGATCGCCTGGACGCGCCCGACGGGCGTCGGTCCGTACGCCTGCAACCTGAACGCCGACGGCACGGAAATCTGGATTGCCGACAAGGGCGAGGCGACACAGTTGGTTGGCGGGAGAACCGTGACGGTGTACGAGACCGAGACCGGCAATCACCTGGACACGCTATTCTCGGCCTATCGCGTCGACCATATTCTCCTGTCACCCGACGGCAACGAGTTCTGGGCGACCAGCAACTACGAAGGTGCGATCTACGTCTTCGACGCGCACACGCGGGAGCAAAAGCACGTGATACAGATTCCCGGCGGTGGCGATCTGCACGGCCTCGTCTGGGTGCACTACGACGAAAACGGTGAGTCCGGAGTCGTCCGAGACCAGGGCGGCTTCCACAACGGAATCGATCCGGGCAACGGCAGAGCGTTGATGATGAACGGTCCGCGGCAGGATGGCGACTAAGCTAACCGGAATCGACCGGGATTCACGTTCAAGTGGCAGCACTCGCCACACATCGAGCGTGAGCTGCGATCCTGCCGCAAGAGCCGGACTCAGGCGTTGAGCCCCTTGAGGACCTCCCTCGGGCTCAGCGGCAGATGCCGGACCCGTTTTCCGGTCAGGCTGTAAAGCGCATTCGAGATGGCGGGTCCGATCGCGTAGGCCGGGCCGTCCGCGGTGCCGATTCGGCGGCTCTCCGACGGTATGACGTGTACATCGATTTCGGGTACGTCCGCCATTCGCGCGATCTGGAAGTTGTGAAAGTTGCTCTGCTCCTGCTTTCCGTCCCTGAAGGTGATTTCCTCGGATGTCGACGCGCCGACGTAGAGCATTAGCTGCCCATAGAACGAGTTCTCCGCGTTGTTGGGCTCCACCACCACGGCGTAGCTTGCGACAGCCCAGACCTTCGTGGGCTTGACGACGCCGGTGCGTTCGTCGAGATCGATCTCCACCGCCAGGGCGTAGCTCGCGCTTCCCATGGCGCAGCCGAGGCCCGGTCGACCATCCCAGTTGCAGCGCTCCTTCAGCGTGTCGAATACCAACTGGGATTCCGGTTGACCCTCAAACAGCATGCGCCGGTATTCGAGCGGGTCGGTTCCCGTCTCGTGGGCCATCTCGTCGACGAAGCACTCTCTGGCAAAGGCGGTAGCGACGCCACCGATACCGCGCATGGCGCAGACCCGTGTGTCCGTGTACTCCATGACGACGTCGCCGCGGAACTTCTCCACCGCGGGGTATATGGCGCCGTTCCAGAAGCTCGCGGCCAGGTAGGGTCTCGAGCCGCCTCTTTCGAAGCGCTCCGGGTCGCCCCAGCGCAGCGGCTCATCCGAGACCGTGCGGTGAAGGAAGTTGTCGATCGCGCCCCTGCCGTTGCGGGTCGCCGTCACCAGATGGGCGCCGTGGGGTCGGTAGTGGCCCGCGATCAGGTCGTTTTCGCGGCTCCAGATGACCTTGACCGGTGCCTCGTACTTCTTCGACAACATGGCGGCTTCAACGAAGTTGTCGTGGGAGCGAACGGCCTTGCGGCCGAATCCTCCGCCCATGAAGTTGCGGTGCAGAGTGACGTTTTCGGTGGGAATCCCGAGTACTTCCGCCACTCTCATCCGAGTCTGGGTGGGTCCTTGTGTGCCGGCCCAGACTTCGGCCTTCTGACCGTTATCCGTGACATCGACGACCGCATTCAGGGTCTCCATCTGAGCGTGATACATGAACCCTGTGGTGTACAGGCGCCGGTGCACCTCGTCGGCCGATGCCAGCGCCTCATCGAGACCTTCGGCCTGGCCGGCCTGGCCCCGCAGGCGCGCGCGCCAGTGGCCCATTACGTCGATGCCTTCCCGGGACTCGTCGTAAGCGATCGCCTTGAGCCGTTCGAGTTCTTCGTCAGAGTTGTACCTGGCGTCTTCCTCGGCGTTGCTCCATTCCACCTGGAGGAGCTTCTCGCCCTTTCGGGCGGCTTCGTACGTTTGGGCGATGACCGTGACCGAATCCAGGATGACGTCCACCCCGATGACGTCGGGCAGGGCCAGCACCTCGTCCTCGTTGACGACCCGCACGACCTCGCGGTTCCCGAAATGATTACGCCTGGAAGTCGCGTACAGCATCCCGGGCAACTGCACGTCCACGCTGAACATCTTCTCGCCGTTCATCACGCCGCCGAACACCTTGCCCGGCGTGTCCCGCCGCTGGATGTCCGGATTGTTGACGATGCGGTAGTCCTCGATGCGCTTGTACTCGGACTCGTCCACCTCGGGCAGCGTCTCGGGCACGTTGCCGAGAGTCGAAACCTCGCCGTAGGTCATGCTCCGGCCGCTGGCCGGATGTACCACCAGGCTCGGCTCGGTATGCACCTCGCCGATGGGCACGCCCCAGTCGTCCGCCGCCATCTGCATGACGGTCTTGCGGATCTGCGCGCCGGAGAAGCGTAACTTCTCGTAGTAGGTCGAAACGGCGTCGCTGCCAATGGTCAACATGAGGCCGTAATAGCGGGGATTGCCGTAAAGTTCGTCGCTGAGCGGCGAGAACTCGATGTCGACGAGATCCCAGTCCGCATCGAGTTCCTCCGCGATGACCATGGGTACGCCGGTGTACGAGCCCTGCCCCATCTCGCTGGCGTGGCTGTAGATGGTAATCCGATTATCGGGATTGAGAATGACGTAGCTGTTGGCCACGGCACCGTTGCCGGGAGTCTGGGCCCCGGCCAAGCCAAGCTTCGATGCCAATGGAATTGCAAAGGCCAGGCCGGCGCTTGTCTTGAGAAAATCCCGGCGCGTCTGATTACCTGATTGAATCGTCATGCCTGCATCTCCTCCGCCGCGGTCTGTATGGCTTTGACGATGCGGGGATACGTGCCACACCGGCAGAGATTGGAGTTCATGTGGGTGACGATCTCCTCCCGTGTAGGAGAAGCATTCCTTTGCAACAGGTCCAGCGCAGCCATCATCTGACCCGGCTGGCAGAAGCCGCACTGGGGCACCTGTTCGTCGATCCACGCCTGCTGAATGGGGTGGACGTCGCCCTCCGGGCCATCGGGGGAAAGCCCCTCGATGGTGGTGATTGCCCTGCCTTCCAGGGTCTGTGCCTGAATCTGACAGGAGAAGGTTCGTCCCCCATCCAGATGCACGGTACAGGCCCCGCACATGGCCATACCGCAACCGAACTTGGTGCCGGTCAGCCCCAGGTGATCCCTCAGAATCCAGAGCAACGGCGTATCGGGCTCCACGTCTACGGAGACGGCCTCGCCATTGACAGAAAAATTGACGTTCATCAAGCACCCCCACGCTATCGGGTTCCGACGCAGTCTGCGCCAGAGAAAAGACTAGCACTCCGAACCTTGATACATCAAGTTAAGAGGTGTAGTTTGTGCATGGATCGGTCCGGTCGGGACTGCGAGCCCGATTGGTCCGGATGAGAACGGTGATTTTCCAGGAGCAACAATGACGCGACTTACGGCCTTCGTACTGGGGTTTGGAATATTTGTCTCACCTATCGGGCAGAGCGTCGCCCAGCAAGCACCTGCATTCGTCATCGACGACGTGACAGTGATCGATGTCGATCTGGGCGAACGCGTGGAGAATCAAACGGTGGTCGTGAGCGGCAACCGGATCGCCTCAGTCCGTCCGGCCTCCGGGGCGGATTCGCCTCCCGGAGCCCGGGTCCTTGACGGGCGCGGCAAATTCCTGATTCCGGGCCTGTGGGAGATGCACGCCCACGCCTTCGAGCATTACGGCATCGACTACGACTTCTCGATGGACATGTACAAGTTGTTCCTCGCCCACGGCGTGACGGGCGTGCGGGACATGGGAAGCTATCTCGGCCAGTTGCTGGCCGGCAAGCGCCGCATCGCCAGCGAGAACCTCCCGGCGCCGCGGATCGTCGCCTCCGGGCCGTTCCTGGAGACGGCGCAGGCTCGACGGTTCGGCCCGGAACACATGGTGTACACGCCCGAGGAGGCGCGCAGCGCGGTCGACTCCCTCGTTGCCGGCGGCATCGATTTCCTGAAGATTCACAACGGCCTGACAAGCGAGGTCTACTACGCCGCTGTCGAGCAGGCGAAGCGTCATCACCTCGTGTTTTCGGGACATGTGCCAGAGTCGATCACCATCATGGATGCGTCCGACTCCGGGATGCGCAGCGTCGAGCACCTCATGGCGCTGGGCAGGGCGTGCAGGGACGATGTACCCACCGGTCGCGGCGAGAGCGAGACGCCGATTGAATTGAACGAGCCCGCTTGCCGCGCCGCTATCGAGCATCTCGCCGGCAACGGCACATTCATAACGCCAACGATGATCTTCTCCGCGGAGCTGGCGGTGGACAGCCCCGGCGTCTCTCAGGAGCGGCTGCAGTACTTGAAGCCGGCGAAGGCCGAATACTACCGGCCGCCGCCGATCTATGGCAACGAGGCGGACAAGAACCTTCACGAATTCAACCAGCGGCTGGTGAGGTTGGTCGTCGAAGGCGGTGTCTCGATTCTCGCGGGAACGGACACGGGGTCCTTCTATCGACTTCCCGGCTTCGCTCTGCACGACGAGCTTGCGTTGTTGGTGGAGGCGGGCCTGTCGCCACTGGATGCGCTACGCGCGGCTACGCTGAACCCGGCTCTCTACTTCGACCGGCGCGGCGACCTCGGCACCATCGAGGCCGGCAAGCTGGCGGATCTCGTGCTGCTCGACGCCGACCCGCTCGAGGATATCTCGAACACGACTCGGATCTCGGCGGTCATCGCCGACGGGGAGCTCTACGATGCCGGGGCGATCGAGGAACTGTTGGCCGACGTGCTGGCATCTTCCAGGCGGCTGCTATGATGCGACACTTGGCCGCAAACGCTCGGACCACCCGAAAGCCGCCTTTCAGATAACGTTCTTTACCGGCGGCTATCGCCCCCGAACGGGACATGCGCGGTGGTGTGCTGAAGGTCTGACCACGACCCGAAACGGTCATTCGCCAGTATTGGTTTCCGGAGGTTGATTCCAGAAATGAAGATCTTGTCCAAACGCGGCGCTGATTCTTGCGCCTCAATTTCTACTTCCCCGAACTCTTATTACAAGTTGGCATTGGCGCTCTTGTCATTCTTCCTTGGCCCTGGTGCGACCGTTGTATCGGCCCAGGGGCCCATGTCTCAAGCGGAACAGCCTATTCTCACGGCATTGGATCTCAACGCTGATGGCATGCTTTCAACTGAAGAGGTCCAGTCCAGTCCTGGATCACTAAGAACATTGGACAATAATGGTGATGGTGTCCTGTCACCGGAAGAGACAAGGCTGGTATTGCCGGGAGGAAGACAATTCCCGCCAGGATTCATGGGGGAAATGATGCAGAACCCCAGGATTCAGCCCCTGATGAATCTCGTTGATCGCAATGGTGATCAAACCATTGATGCCGATGAAATTGAAGACTCAACTGGCGCCATAAGACGCCTGGACGCAGATGGCGACTGGAACCTGAGTCGCGCCGAAACTGCGCTACGCCAGGGCGATGCCGCTGCAGCCGGGGGTGACGACGCAGAGGGCGGCCGGGCAGGGAGTCCGGACATGACAGGATTCCAGGGTTCAATGACTGAAGCAAACCGTGGTCCGTTTGGCGCTACTTTATTCAACGATGGGGTCAGACCGGGTCAGGACAACCGGGCGTCTGATGGCTACATTTTCTATATGGAGCACAACACCAACATGGGCCGGACCGTTGGTAATACCACCTGGTTGTTGAATTCATTGTTTCAACCGGTACACCGCTGGGACAGTCCGCATCATGCCCACGAAGGCGTTGCCCCCTACCTACTGGAAAACGGAACGGTAGTGCGGCCTTACTCAAGAGATGACTGGCTGGTCATGGAAGATTTTCATGTAGGCTCTTTTACCACTCTTGAGATCATCGAATGGGATGGGAATCAACTCTGGGAATTCGACTATTGCACGCCTTATCGTCATTGCATGCATCATGACTTTGAACCTATGCCCAATGGAAACATTTTGCTGATTGTTAATGACTTCAAGACTCGTGAAGAAGCTGAAACACTCGGCTTTCGACCCGTTAATGACAGAGCGATAGCCTTTGAACGCATCATTGAAATTCAACCGAATCTCGAAGACGGATCTACCCGTATTGTCTGGGAATGGAATGTGCTGGACCACATCATCCAGGATCTTTTTCCGGAACGCCCCAACTATGGCGATCCCGCAGATCATATCGGCAAGATCGACGTTAACTATGTTGGCAAATCAACCAGATTTATCCCTGGAAGCATTTTTCACTTTAACTCTATCTCTTATAGCGAAGAGCGAGATCAAATTCTGATCAGCAATTTCGGTACCAATGAGATTTTTATTATTGATCACAGTACCACCACGGCGGAGGCAAGTACTGATAGAGGAGGTGCCAGTGGCAGGGGTGGCGATCTGATATATCGATGGGGAAATCCCCATGCATACGGGATGGGAGATGCTGAATCCCGACAGCTTTTCAAGCAGCATGACGCGGCTTGGATACCCGATGGTGTTCCTGCGCGCGGGGATATCAGCGTATTCAACAACGGAGTGCAACGACAACCGGCTTACACCAGCTACATTGAGCTGACACTTCCTGCGCGTGGCGACGCCTACCGGCGCGCCAGTAACAGACCTTACGGTCCTGAAGGCCCGGACTACGAGTTTCATGAATTTGCAGGCGATACACCAGAGAGTTTTTACGCACCGTTCATGTCGGGGGCCAGGCGCCTGCCAAATGGCAATATCTTCGGCGTTAGCGGCTTGGTGAGTGGAATTTTTGAAGTTACGGAAGAGGGTGAGGAGGTGCTCCGGACAGTCCCGGGCAGTCGCTCTACCTTCTATCGTGCGTACAAGTTTCCAAAAGACTATCCCGCATTCAATAACAGAAGTCTGACCCCACTTTCTACAGGTTGGAGTATTCAAGACCAGGAGCGTGCGCCGTAGGACGATTTTCGTCCGGGCGAAAAATCCGCGTCCACCTTGCCTTATCGATCCAACAACGCCCCGATCTCGCCCCGAAGACGCTTCTCCTCCTCGCGCATCCGAGAATAGCTCATCGCCTTGCGCCTGCAGGCGTTCGCCCGCACCCGCGTCCCGTTGATCGACAACTTGCCGAAGTTCGCAATCCCGGTCTCCGCAGGCAACCGATCACGCATGTCTGACGGCAACAACAAGCCCTGGTCCGGGTGGTAGGGGCGAAATATCATCGACATCCCAGCCTCCTTAACAATCCAGTGCCCGCATTGTCCTGCTCCGGATTCCTACGGCGAACGCTCCAAGGTGTCCGACAACACTGTTGACCCGGAACGGATCCTGGCGCATTATTTGATATATCACTTGACATATCCAGTTACCGGACAACAAAAGCAAGTTTTTACAATAGGTTAAGGAACGGGTGAGCGCTCGAATATAAGCGCGAGATCAAGTGTACAAGGCAATTCTGACTGCGCACCCGCAAACGAGGTATCAACATGACAAAAACTACCGGTGTATCGGCAACCTTCCCGTCGGCCCTGACCATGCTTGTGATCGGCTTCAGTGGCGACGCGTCAGCGCAGGTGCTCGAGGAAATCATCGTCACCGCCACCAAGCGTGAAGAATCCCTGACCGACGTGCCAATTTCGATCTCGGCAATAGACACCGAGAGGCTGATCAACAATGGCTGGAACGAGACGATCGATGTGCTCGAGTTTGTTCCGAATGTGACCTTCTATCAGAACGGAACCACCACCACGAAGCTGAACATTCGTGGCGTTCATTCGGACGGTCCCAATGACTCTCTCGAGGCGCCCGTCGCTGTCTTTTCCGATGGAATCTACAATCCGAGCCCACTGTACGTACGCGCACCGCTCCTCGATCTCGAAGGCGTTGAGGTCCAGCGCGGTCCCCAGGCAACCTACTACGGGCACAACGCGACTGCCGGCTCCATCAGTTTCAGATCCAGACGTCAGTCGCTCGACGAGGCCGATGGTTTCGTTCTCATGGAAGGCTCGACTGAGAGTCGGAACAAGATCGACTTCGCGTATGGCGCGCCGGTATCCGATGCCTTCGGCTTGCGTTTGTCCGGGGCAATCAGGGATATCCAGGGTCATGTCGAAAATGTTGGCCAGGGAACGAATGAACCCGAATCCGAATCGTCCATTCTCAGGTTGAGTGGCGTCTGGGCGCCCAGTGATCGATCCGATGTCTTCTTCAAGGTCGAACAGTATGATTTCAAGCTCACGGGTGAGGTAAGAGAACCCATTACCTGCGGAGGCGCCGGTAATCCTACTGCTCCGGCTCCATGCCGTGCGTTTGACCCTTCGGCAAGCGGCAGTCTCGTGGGGCAAGCCGATGTCGCCCTGGGCGTGGACGATCGAATAGCGGAGGCGGCGACAATCTTGCCGAACTACACGACCGTTATTTTCGGCATGGGGTCGACGGTCACCAGCACGATCACAAACGCCGCGGACGCAGCCTTCATGTCACAGTCGCATACGTTTACCGACAGCATGCGAGCCGCCCTGGAAATCAATCATGATTTTGGTGGTTTTACCCTGACTTCCCTGACTGGAGTTGAGTCTGGCGATCGGGACCAGGCCAGAGATGCGGATATGACCCCTATCGCCGGCATCTATGGACCCACTCAGAGTGGATACGACTACTGGACCGAAGAGATTCGACTGACCTCAAATGCGGACGGGCCTCTTGTATGGATGGTCGGTGGCCTGATTCAGAATGTCCAAAGCAACACATTGGGCGAGATTGTCAATAACCTCTCCGGGGTATGGACCGCCAACAGTCACGACCAGGAAGACGACACCTTCGGGGCCTTCTTCGATGTCAACTATGACTTGAGCGATACAGTCACTCTGAGCTTTGGCGGCCGCTACACGGACGTGGAAAAGGTTGCCGTCGACATTACTTCGGCCGCACCATTGAATGCCGACGGATCACCGGGTGCTTTCGGCGAGATATTGAATACGGGCACCGGATTTGTTGCCAATCTCGCCGGTCCGCCCACGTTTGCCGACGGTACGACCGATCTCGGCGATGGCGTCTATTCGGAAGACAGCTTCGATCCCTATGTTTCCCTTCGCTACGCGATCAACGATACGGCCAATGTTTACGCGTTGTGGTCGAGCGCATTCAAGGCTGGCGGATTCAGTAATGGTCCGGGCACGGGACTACCGTTTTCCGTGCTGAATCCGGCTCTACCCGATGCCTATGAGTTTTCGGGGGAGAAATCGGAGAGCTTCGAGCTTGGCTACAAGGCGCTGCTGGCCGACGGACGTCTGGATCTGAATGTCGCGGCGTTCTCTACGGAATTCACCAATCAACACACGGTTCTGCTGGCGTTTGCCTTTGGGCCACCGCCCTCCCCAGGAGTGGTGTTCTACACGACAGGCGTGGATACCGAGCAGCAGGGAGTTGAAGTCGACGGCAGATTCGCCGCCACGGACAGTCTCTCTTTCACGTTTTCCGGTGCCCTGCTCGATGCGGAGCTGACGGATGAGGGCATGATGGATCTCTACGGTTGTCTCGACTGTGCACCACGGCAGCTCATCCAGGCCTCCGACTGGTCCGCCTCTCTTGGAGCCACCTATTCCGCGTCTGTCGGGGACAACTATGAACTCACGTTGAACTCCGAGATGGCCTTCGCCGATGGCTACCAGGTGGCCTATGAAGGCGTATTCGAGGATCAGGCTGTCGGCGATCAATTGCTGGGCTGGCAAGACGGCTGGGAGCGAATAAACGTCCGGGCCGCTTTTGGGCCCATTGGCGGCGACTGGGAGGTGTCTGCCTTCGGCCGTAACATCACTGACAATCGGCGAACGAACGACTATGCCCCGGATGGAAACGCAACCTTGTATTACGTGACTCGACAGTATGGCGCTGATTGGGGGGCCGCTTTTCGGTATAACTTCTGAGGAATTCCGGTCGGGGCCGGGTATTCTCTCGACCAGCGCTCAGCGATCATCAATACATGGAGTTTGATAATGCCCATCAGCAGGGTTCCAGGAACGAAGCTCGGAATCTCGCCGAAACAAGGCGAGATTTCCCGCAGACCGGTGCAGCAGGAGATCCATGAGGTCGGAAACCTGTTGCTCCGTAGCGCGCTCCGGAATTTTCGAGAATACGCGGGCGTCCCCGCTATTGAGGCGTTTGCGATCCGTGAGATCGGATACAGAGAGAAGACCTCCGCCCGGGAAATTGCCAACGCACTCATGTCAGATGAAGCACAGGTCAGCAGAGTCATAAAGGCACTGCTCCAGAAGAAGCTCATCACCAGGAAGCAGGATAGTAGCCACCACCGGCGCAAGCTCATCAACCTCACCGAGAAGGGCAAGCGCACTTTCGCCGCCGTTGAACAGATCGGTCACTGGCGAGAAACGCGCATGCTTCAGGGCCTGAGCGAGCGGGAACTTCGACTGTTCTACGACACTCTGGGGAAGCTCCGGGCCAACGCTGAAGGTCTCTTCAACACCGCCTCGTTGGAGATGGAAATTATCTGAGCGATTGTTTCGGAGCGAAGAGGGGATATTCCCGATGCTTCCCTCGTGCAACTGGAGGACTCTCCTATGAGAAAGCTACAGCGATTCCTTGCTGGTGCTCTGGTGGTGTCGACAACCGCATCGCCGATCATCGCCCAGGAACAGCCTGCCGGCACGGGCGTGACGGATTTCGTCACGACGGAACGGGACCGGCTGGTTCAGCAGATCGAATCCTGGGAGTCGGTGCTGGCGGATTGGGAACGGCGCGCGAAAATCGGCAGCATCAAGAGTGACTACGACGTTCGAGTCGTCGCGACGTTCGATCCGGGGACTGCAAAGTTTGATCCCCGTCCGGGCGGTGTGTATTTCTACGAAAACGTGGATCGACAGAGCCCCTTCGCGCATGCCCCCGACCCACGGCCGGAATCGAAATCGAGCGTGATCGTGGTCGGCGATGCCGTAACAAAGGAGATCATTGCACACTATGAATTTCCGCCCGAGATGTTCTCGTCCGTGCATACGACTGTCATGTCACCGGATGGCAGATACCTCTATATTGTCGGTCCGAGACCCGGCGTATCGAACGAGGACTATCAGGCGCTTGGCACGCCGGGTACGTTGATCAAGGTAGATGCGTTAACCCTGCAACCCGTCAGCCAGCTTACGGTGGGCGGGCGCATTCATCATGGACAGATCTTTCAGGACCGCTATATCCTGATCGACACGTTCGCTCGGGAGGAGAACGGCCTCGACATCTCGCTGTTCGATCCGGTTACCGACGAAATCATCGGTGGAGTGCGGGACGAGGACCTGGGCGGGGGCACTGCCACCGCATTCACCGACGGCGAATACATTTATGCGTTGATGGAGCCACCGGGATACGGGCCGCTCTCCATGTCCGGATACGTCGCGGCCACGAACCTGGGACGGGGGCGGGTGGTGGCGCTAAGGCCATTCTGGGTTGCGAAGATCGATCCCGAGACCTGGGAAGTCGTGCGGGAATACCCCTATCCCGGATACCGGGGTGACTGGATTGAGTTCGATGCCGCGCGTGAGCACATGTTCATACCGGCGGCCGGCTCGGGCAGCCTGACCAAGATCAGTCTGGAAACGGGCGACGTGGTTTGGCATCAACCAACGGGCGTCGGTCCGTATGGCGCGGAGTTGACGGCGGACGAATCCGAGGTGTGGGTCGCCGACAAGGGAGAGGCCACGGGTTTTTTCGGCCGTACCATCACGGTGTTCGACAACGCAAGCGGGCGTCACCAGGCAACGCTGTTTGCCGGTTATTCCATCGACCATGTCCTGCTCTCACCGAACGGCAAGGAGATGTGGGCCACCAGTAACCGCGAAAGCAGGATCTACGTATTTGACGCTTCCACGCGAGAGCAGATGACGTTGATCGATATGCCGACCACCGGAGGCGCCCACGGCCTCGTTTGGGTGCACTACGATGAAGACGGCAACTCGCGTGTCGTGGCGGACCAGGGCGGGTTCCACAACGGGATCAACCCGCGGTTGGGTCGACCGCTGGAGTATTGAACGCGCGACCCTGCCTTCACCGCGATCTTCCACCTTCCTGAAGTCCCGCAACCGGTGCGAATCGTGATTAAACGGCAGACCAATCCGCTATTGGTCATGAACAACTCGGGCTGAATGATTAAGTGGAGTAACAAGAGATGATGACAGGCACTATGATCAGGCTTACTTTTGTGGCATCGCTCCTACTGTGTTTGAGTTGCAACCAATACCCGGCATATGCACAAGACACCAGTGCAGAAACACTGTTGAGAGAACACTCCAATGAATTTCGTCGGGAAATCATCGAAATAACCGATGGCGTGTATATGGCATCAGGTTACGGCGCTTCGAATTCAGCAATGATTGTCGGTGAATCGGGCTTGATAATCATTGATACCAAGGAGAGCAAGTCTGCCGCGAGAACGGTGTTGGAAGAATTCAGAGCCATCAGCGACAAGCCCGTGAAGGCGATTATCTATACCCATGGTCATGTGGATCACACCAGTGGGACCACGGAGTTTGTCGGGGATGACGAGCTCGAGATCTACGCTCGCGCCAGTTTCCGAGATAACTTGATGCCCGATTCGGACCTGAACTCAATAAGCTTCGCACGTACAGCGCGGCAATTCGGTTTTTTTCTTGATTCAGAAGAATTCATCAATATGGGTACCGCAGAGCACCCAATTCGGGACGAGGAAGGAGACGGCTATCTTCCACCTACTATCACGTTTGATGTAGAGCGCTTTGAAGTCACCATTGAAGGAGTTGACTTGGAGTTGGTCGCTGCTCCAGGAGAAACAGATGATCAACTCTATGTCTGGCTGCCCGAAAAAAGGGTGCTGTTCCCCGGTGACAACCTTTACAGGGCATTCCCCAATCTTTATCCGATCAGGGGTGGAATGTACCGGGACGTAAAGGTCTGGGCCGAGAGCCTGGAGAAAATGCGGCAAGAAGAAGCCGAGTATCTGGTGCCCGGTCACAGCCGTCCGATTCTCGGTGAGGAACAGGTGGATGAGGCCCTCGGAGTCTATGCGTCTGCAATACGCTATGTCTATGACGAAACGATTGCGGGAATGAACGACGGCATGACGGCAAATCAGCTTGCAGAATCAATCGCATTGCCGGAAGAACTCGCGGAGTCTCCATTCCTTACAGAGTTTTATGGGATGGTCCCGTGGGGAGTCAGGTCTGTATTCAACGGCAAGATAGGATGGTTTGACGGAAACCCGACAAGTCTCTTGCCACTCTCCGAGCGTGCACAGGCGGAGCGAATAATTGGCTTGGGCGGAGGCGCAGACAACATCTTCATGGAGTTACAGCAGGCTATTGCTTCTGAAGAATATCAGTGGGCCATGCAATTGGCCGACTATCTTTTGGCAACCGAATATCGGACTACTGAAGTAACTGAAATCAAGATTCGGGCGCTCAGAGGGGTCGCCAGACAACAAATCAACCCCACCGCAAGAAATTATTACTTCAGTTTTGCAAATGAACTGGCTCGGCAATAGCTGCTTTCGGTATCGGGTCAGTCCGCCAGGAACGGTAACTGGCATTCATACTCCGTGAATGCATATCCGGGAGCGTAGTACTTTTTCCAGCTTATCTCCCAGGGACCGCTCAGGTACTCGGGGTCGGTGACCACCAGCGTCATCTGCAGCGCCGATCCGAACTCGTCTTCCACGCGCCGGTACGTCTCCGCGACCGTGTGCCCGTCGCTGACCGCATTGCCGGCGGTTCCCGTGAGGTCACCGAGTAACTGGGTGGTCTCGACAACCAATGCGTCATCTTCGTAGCGGGCGGCGGAATGCCCCAGACGAGTGTTTTCGTCGGTCGCAGGGCCTCGCCCGTCCAGGTACAGCACCCGCTGATCCGCGCCCCACTCGTAGTCGATGACGACACGATCCTCGCGCTGCGTGACCTTCACGCCCTGGGGCGCTATCGCCAGACGAATCAGGCCACTGGGAGCGCATTCGGTAAACGTCGGGTCGGTGACCGGATCGAACGCAGCCTGGACGGACGCGCCGTATTCGTTGAACGGCGGATTGCGATTTCCGGAAACCGCTTCGCGGGCACGACTACCCGGACGCCTGTCCCAGGTACCGGCAAAGTTGGGGCGCCCGTCGCCGAGCGTGAGCGCAGGTCCCGGCGGGATCGATGCAACCTCGCCCGGGGTCGCGGTAACGGTGCGCGCGACCGATCCGTCGGCCGGATCCAGTTCGACGATACCGCCGCCGTCCCAGTGTTCGTTCTCCACCAGGATCATGGGCCTGCCGTCCCGGCTCCGGTAGCCGGTGAGGCGCAAGTGCGTGCCCTCCTCGATCAAATCGGCGGACCAGCCCGCGCGCCGGAGCGAGACGGGCGCGGGCGCTGTCGCCTGCCACAAGACCTCCGCGCCATCGTCGCCGGTGGCGCTCAAGATAGTGTTCACATGGGGATTCACGAAGTTGAATTCGCTGACGATGCCTTCGATCCGGATTTCTTCTTCCATGAACGCCGCGCCTGCGGCGTGGTGCGCCTGTACTGGCGCGGCAGCGGCCATCGCGGCGCAGACGACGATCGGGAATCTATGAGTTGCCATCGGTTTCTCCCTCGCAAAGCACTACCGCCGCCCATTGACGCAATGTCGATCGAATGTTCACCCTCACGGCCCGCTCGCTGAAGAGCCATGCCTCCACGTTTCAATATAGCACTCGCGAACTTGTGTTCCTGCGATCAGGCGAAATCGTAGAAGACCCGCACGATCACGTATCCGACATAGAGGGCCAACAGGAAGCTGCCCGTCTTTCGGCCCAGGTGCGCCTTGCCGAAGATGAAAATGGGGATGAGAAGCGCCGCGAGCACCAGGGAGAGGATCAGGTCGCTCACCCCACCACGAGGTATCGGTATGTTGCTGGTGAGGCCGGTGGCGGGCAATACCATCAGGGAATTGAAAATGTTCGAGCCCACCACGTTGCCCACCGCCAGGTCGGACTCGCGTCGCGCCGCGGCAATGATGGAGGTGACCAGTTCCGGCATGCTCGTCCCCACGGCGACCAGGAACAAGCCCACGATCGTCGCCGAGATGCCGAGGGTTTCAGCCACGGCGACGCCATGGCGTATCGCCATTTCGCCACCGGCAAACAGCAGCGCGATTCCGGCGGCTACCTGCAACCAGCCGAACCGGCCATGCGGCCGGGTCTCGATGAACGGACTGGACTCGATATGGTCCATCAGCGCATCCGGTTGGGGTATCTGCCGCAGATCCCGCGCCGAGTTGTAAATGAAGACGCAAAACAGCAGCAGCAACACGATGGCATCGGATTGCCCGATCATCGGCGGCTGGCCTTCGAGCACTCCGTCGAGAGCCATCACCGTCATGATCGATGTGGCCAGCAGCAGCAGCGGCACCTCGCGCCGCACCACCTGACCTTGTATGGTGATCGGCGCCATCAACGCCGCCGCGCCAAGGACCAGCGCAAGATTGCTGATATTGGAGCCTACGATATTGCCGAACGCGAGGTCTGTAGCGCCGCGCGCGGCGCCGACCACATTGACGACCAGTTCCGGCGCGCTGGTACCGAACGCGACGACGGTGAGCGCCACGATGATCGGCGGGACACCGTATCTCGCGGCCACCTCGGACGCTCCGCGAACCAGAAATGTGCCCCCGCCGAGCAGCAAGGCAACGCCGAGGATGAGGCCCGCCAGTGAAATCACGGCGCCAAGAGTACATCATTGCGGATGGAAGCAGTGCTCCACCTACCTGACAATTGCGTATCAGGTTGATGGAGCACTAGCGCATTTCCGCTCAACCCGCATTTCCGACACAAAAGGAGACTGACGAGGCATGAAGATCAACAAGGTCGTGCTGGCTTATTCGGGGGGACTGGATACTTCGGTCATCTGCCGGTGGTTGCAGGAAACCCATGGCGCCGAAGTGGTGACTTTCACGGCGGACATCGGGCAGGCTGATGAGGTTGAGCCGGCGCGAGCCAAGGCTCAAGCCATGGGCGTGTCGGAGATCCACGTCGAAGACCACAAGGAGACTTTCGCCCGCGACTACGTCTTCCCGATGTTTTGGGCAAATGCGCTCTACGAAGGCGAATACCTGCTGGGCACCAGCATCGCCCGCCCGCTCATTGCGCGGCGGTTGGTGGAGATTGCCGAGGAGACCGGGGCGGATGCCATTGCCCACGGCGCCACCGGCAAGGGCAATGACCAGGTGCGTTTCGAGTTGGGAGCCTATGCGCTCAACGCCGATATCAGGATCATCGCACCCTGGCGGGAGTGGGAGCTGAAATCCCGGAGATCGCTGCAAGATTACTGCCGTAGCCGACAAATTCCCGTGGATTTCGAGCAGAAAGGCGAGTCACCCTACTCCATGGACGCCAATCTCCTGCACATCTCCTACGAAGGCGGCGGCCTGGAAGACCCATGGCAGGCGCCGGACGAGGCCATGTGGCGGTGGACCGTTGCGCCTGAATCCGCGCCGGACGAACCGCGCGCGCTCGATATCGAATTCGCCGCCGGCGACGCGGTGGCGGTTGACGGGGAACCGATGAGCCCGGCAACGCTGCTGGCCCGATTGAACGAACTGGGCGGCGCCCACGGCGTCGGCCGGCAGGATATCGTCGAGAATCGCTACGTCGGCATGAAGTCCCGCGGCTGCTACGAGACCCCCGGCGGCACCATCCTGCTCAAGGCTCACCGGGCGATGGAGTCCCTGACGCTGGACCGGGAGGTCGCGCACCTGAAGGACGAACTGATGCCGCGCTACGCCGCACTGATCTACAACGGCTACTGGTGGTCACCGGAGCGCAAGGCGTTGCAGGCACTCGTCGACGAGACCCAGCGGACGGTCGACGGCGTCGTTCGCCTCAAGCTCTACAAGGGAGCCGTGACCGTGCTCGGGCGCCGGTCGCCCGACAGCCTCTACGACGAGGAGATTGCCACTTTCGAGGACGACCGCAGCGCCTACCGCCAGGAAGACTCGGGTTCGACAGTTCATAGATACAGGATTCCGTTTTTCGTAGACAAAACAAGGGCTTGCGGGCGTCGCCGGAAACACCCATGTCACTAGGCGTTCAGCCCAGGTCGAGGATCGGAGGCGGAGGCTTTATTTGTAAGGATTTCAGTCGCTTGGACGCGGCCGGACGGGGTTCGGTGACCTGCCAGAGGTCTCCGTTCGGCCCCGACAATTGAACAAGTTTGATTTGCTTCAGATCGTCGCGGATGTTGCGCCAGGTGTCCCCGCAGGCGTGCTCGGCCAGGCGTTCCAGCAACAGGCCCATGACCGCCAGCGCGATGTGCGCGTGGATGCGCCGCGCCACCCGATGGTACACCGGGCGCAACCGCAGCTCGCTCTTCAGTTGCCGCCAGGATTGCTCCACGCGGTACAGTTGCTTGTAGCCCAGCGCCAGATCCTCGGCCGTGAGCGTGTCGTCGTTGCCGTGCACGACGAACTTGCCGTCGCGCCGCCCGGCCGCCTTGACCTTGGCCCGGTCGATGCGCGGGCGCCCGCCCCGGGTCAGGCGCAGGTACCGCCCGTAGCGACGGCTGGCGCGCAATTCGCAGACCCGCTTGCGGTGCTGTTCGCCGTCGGCGAGGCCGGACAGCGTGGCCAGTTCGGCCTCCAACTGCGCCAGCACCTCCTGGCGATGCGAGCGCTGGCGTTCGGCCTCCCGGGGGTTGAAGCACACCGCGTAACGGCGACGGCGCTCGCCGTCGCCGACGGTGACTTCCTTGACCTTGAGGTTCGGCGCCACCTCCCGGTAGCGCCCGCGGCGCCCGATGACCTCCTTGTCCACCTCCGAGCCCCGGTGCGCCGGCATGCACACGATGTAACGACCGCCGCCCCGGGCCAGCGCGCGAAGATTCTGGGCCGACACCATCCCGGCGTCGCCGACGAACACGCACCGGTTCAGCCGCCAACCCCTCAGGTCCGCCTTCACCCGCTCCACCGTGGTCACGTCCACGGTGTTGCCGGGAAACACCCAATGGCGCACCGGGAAACCCTCGCGCGTCACCGCCAGCCCCACCAGCACCTGCGGCGCGTCGCCGCGACCGTTCTTCGAATGCCCCCGCTTGCGCAGCCCCGAAGCCCCGCCGTCGGGATCGTCCCCGTCCTCCTCGGCCACTTCGAAGTGAAGCGAGGTCGTGTCGTAAAACAGGACCTCCACGTCCAGGTTCAACAAGTCCGCCAGCCGATAGTACAGCCCTTCCTCCAACGCCTCCTTGTGCGTCTGAAGCACGTCCATGGCCCGGTACAGGTGCTGCAACTCCAGCCCCTGGCAGCCTTCGATGCGAACGTCCTCGGCCAGCCACCGGTCCTGACAATACCGCTTCGACGACGGCGCCAACACACGGTTGGCCACCAGCGCGAACAACGCCCGTTCCACGGAGAACTCGAACTTGCGCGCGTCCACCGACTTCCCGATCAGCTCCGGCAAGCCCACCCGCCGCCACAGCGCCTCCAGCGCGTGCACGTCCCCGTACGCCCAGGCATCCACCACCTTCATCCCCGTGTCCGCCGCCGCCAGCTCTTCCGGCGAACAGCGTTTCAGGATGCTGCGCGCCAGCCGCCGCAGCCGCTCGGTGGCCTTGGGATCGTCCGCGCGCCCGCAGTTGTACAGGATGCGCACCCGGGAGCGCTTCTTGAGCGGGTCCCAGACGTTTTCGGCGATTTGCAGGTGGCGCAGCTTGGAGCCGTCGGCGCGTTTCTGGCTGGACTGGCGCAGGTACATGTATCCAATTATACCTGCGCATGCGCGAACGTGGAATATCTAAATGATCATGCCATGTATCTATCCGTTCGGCGCCTGTATCCAGTCGAAATCGCCCCAAAATGCCCGCAAGTCCTTGATTCCCCGTTCCCCGGACCCGCCCGGGCACGGATCATGTATGAGGAAGTGTCGAACTCAGGTCAGACGCGACCGGATTCATCCGGCTGAATGCGCTACGCCTTCGTATGGGCGCGAAAAAGAAACATTCGCCGTAAACTCCAAGCGACTTTCCTCGAGTGGGCCTCTTTCGGGCGCCTTTTTGCGTGGGACAATTCCCGGGGCGCTCCCGGGGCGCGTTCCCGCGAGGGCGTCATCTTCTGCCGCTGGTTGCTGTCGGAAGCCATGCCGGAGACTCCGAAGGCCGAACTCTGCGCATGGTAGCCGAGGCGGACGAACCCCGGTTCACGCCACCGGTTCGAGCGTCGTGCCATAGGACGCATCCAGGTCGGCGATGCTGTCCACGCTCTGAGTTCGGCCATCCCACCCGTAGAAGGAGCATTCCACGCGATCCCTGTAGAAGTCGCCGATCATGAAACCATTCACGCCCTCGGGACCCCACTCATGGGACATGTCCAGGTGATTCGCCGGCAGCGTGACAGCCGCAAGAGAAGACTCTCCGGTCCCGGGCGTACCCGGGAGAAGCGACACGACCGGGTTGCTCGACAGATCCAGGTCGCCTGACCTCAGAATGCGTGCGTGCGCCGACTTGTGAATGTCGCCGCTGACGATCAGCGGAATGCGGTCCGGCATTCGGTGGATCGCTTCCACTATCCGGTCATGCTGGGACAGCCACCCGCTGGGCCAATAGGGTTTCGGTTCCGACACGATCGCCTGCCCGTCCCGGACCACATCGGGGTAGTACTCGTACCAGTTGCCGCGGGTCCAGCCCGGCGGTTGCCCTGGAGCATTGACGACATGGGCGACCTCCCGGTCGGCCATGCGCGCCTTGAGCCACGACTCGACCGTATGATCGAAGTGAACGGCGCTCGGTCCGAGCGTCGTCGCGGAGCGGCGATTGTCGTAGAGCAGCACTTCGAGCAGTTTGCCGTACCTCAGGGTGCCGTAGTTGGAGGCAATCTCGGGAAGCCCCTCGTCTTCTCTCGAACCCGGCAAACCGTGAGGCCTGTAGGGATCCGGCAGAAACTCGGGATAGGCCAGTTTCTGAACGCCGCGGGCCAGCGCGAGCATCGCATGATCGGGGGGGAACGTGACCACCTCGTCGGTGGCGTCGTCGTTGTCGAAGTAATCGTGATCGTCCTGAAGGAAGAACACGGGCGTGGAACGAAACGTCGTTCGATAGATCGGCGCGATCTGTTCCACGCCGGCCTTGAGGACAAAATCCTCGTTCGAGGTGCCGAAGATCGGCTGTGATCGGTCAAAGGCGCCCGCGTAGGCGAGCCCCTCCTCGCTCTGGGCATACGTGGTGGCAAAACGCGGCGAGTAGAGATCCCAGTACATTTGATCGCCATTGGCGACGATGGCGTCGGGCTCGAATGAGGCCAGCTTCTCCAACAGCGCGCGCCGGACCGCGATCGACCTGCGCCTGCCGTTGGTCATCGCGGTAATCTCGTGGCCGCCCGCACAGTGGTAGAACCCGACCCTGACGTGTTCGATATCGCTGTCGGGGCTCGGAAACGTGGACAGCGTCCAAGGCTCTGCGAGAATACGCCCCCGGCCCGTTCGCAGCTCCAGTCGATAGACCGTGAACGGGCGCAGGGAGGCGACATCGAATGCCCAGAAACGCCCTCGCGTATCCGTTCTCCGACCGGCGATCCGCCGGCCGTCGACGCGCAGCTCCGGGGTATCCGGCAGCGGCTCGTGAAACGAACACTTCAGCAGGGCGCGCTCGTGGTTCACGGTGGGCAGCACGTGGTACAGGTCTCCGGCGTCCCAACCGGCCTCCTGCGCGACCGCCGTGCCCCCGAGAATGCCCGACAGGTCGAACGACCGACCCGCGAAGGCGCCGGCCGCCAGCATGGTCTGCAGGGCGAGAATCTCCCGGCGTGTGAGCATAAGCTTCCCCTGATGTACCGACCCGCAGGCGAACCGTGTCGCCAGGGTCAGGTTGTGAATCTATCACGGCGCGGCGCCATCCGTATCGTCGAGTCTGGGGCTACAATACGGCTGGGCAACGAGCCGAGTGGAAATGCCAATGAAACGACTGATCCTGGTGGCCGGATTGATGACCGCTCACGCAGCGACCGCCCAGGATGAATTCGAACGGCCTGGGTGGGCGAATCCCTTGCTCATGGAACAATGCTCCTCAAGACTTTGCTTCGAACCGCCGGGCTGGGCCTATCCCCTCATGGATGAAGGCCGGGGCCGCGGTCCGGATGACGGCACCCTGCTCAGCGTGCCCGGCAGCGACCTGCAACTCACCCAGACCCAGATTGACGATCCGTTCAACCCCCCGGACTGGTACCCGGACGAGCACCCGCCCATGCCGCGGGTCGTCTCACACGGACGTCCGCCCAACGTGCGGGCCTGCGGGCAGTGCCACATGCTGCACGGCATGGGCCATCCCGAGTCGTCGATCATGGCGGGACTGCCCGTCAACTACGTGATCCGCCAGATGCAGGACTACAAGAGCGGCGACCGAACCAGCCTCTATCGGCGCCACAACAGCATGCTCCTGAGCGCGACCCATGCCACCGACGAAGAGGTTCGCGCCGCCGCCGAGTACTACACCGGGATCGAGCCGGTCAAGTGGGTCACGGTCATCGAGGCGGAGACCGTGCCCGAGACCTATGTCGGCCCCGGCAACATGCGGCACCCCGAGCCGAACGGCGGTATGGAGCCCATCGGCCGGCGCATCATCGAGATTCCGGAGGACTCGCACCTTGCCGAACGCCGGGATCCGCACAGCCCCTTCATCGCCTACGTGCCTCCGGGGAGCATCGCGGCCGGTCTCGAGCTCGCCACCACGGGGAGTTCCGGCCGTACCATCCAGTGCTTTATCTGCCACGGCAATGACCTGAAGGGCTTGGGCGATGTGCCGGGGATTGCCGGCATGTCGCCGGTCTACGTGGCGCGACAGCTATGGGACATCCAGTACGGCGCACGCACCGGGACCTCCGCAGCGCTCATGCTGGCGGTGGTCGCCAACCTCACCCATGACGATGTGATCGCGCTGTCGGCCTACGTGGCTTCGCTGGACCCGTAGAGCCCGCCGAAAGAACATCGATTCCCGCCGTCCCGTCGCGAGAGCCGGCTACCGGTGTGTGAGGCGTGCCTGTTCAGCTATCGTCAAGCGCCGCCAATCGCTCCACCGGCTCGATCTCACGGTGCTCCAGGATCGTGTTTTCGCGGGTTTTCCGATGCACCCGGTAGCCGGAATCGAGCATGCTGGCGATAACGTCCTGCTTCCAGGCCGCATTGTGCTTGTGCTCGATGACCACGCAGGCTGGCCAGGACGTCCTGGGGGTTGCCTGGAAAAAGGGCAACAGCACGCAGTCCTCCGTACCTTCGGTGTCGATTTTCAGGCCCGCAACCTGGCTGATGTTGTGCTGTTTCAGGATCGAGGCGAGGCAGCGCACGGCAACCGGCACTATGTCCACGCCAGGAAAGGGCTCCTGGAGCAGCGTGGCGCGGCCGATATTGGCGGGATCGACAGACAGCCGCCCCGCACCTTCCGTTCCGACGGCGGCCGCGGCTACCGCAACCCGATTTTCCGCGCCGTTGATGGCAATGTTGAAACGCAATCGTGCAAGCGCCCGCGGGGAAGGTTCTATGGCCAGGACCCGGGACGCTCCGAGTGTCGCAAGGGTCAGGGAGTAAAGACCGGTATTGGCTCCGATGTCCACAAACGCACCGCCCCGGCAGTGCGCCGCGAGCGCCGCGATTTCCGGTCGATCCGGCCCGCCCGGAAAGGCCAGGATTTTCCTGTCGGTCAAATTGTCCCGAATATTCAATCGATACCTGATTCCTCTTGCCGTGATATCGACCAGCGGCCCGAATCGGCGTTGCCAGTTGCGAAGGATGATCTTTCGAAGGATTCCCCGAGCACATCCCAAGCGGATCAACAGGCGCAGGAATCGGGATTCCCGAGGCGCTGCGAATTCCCCGAATTGCGGCTCCATCGGTGTTGCGGCCGGCTCAGTCGTCGCCCAACGCAGCCAGCCGCTGCACGGCAAGCTCATGAAGGATGCGGTCATGGGCGTCCCTGGGCGGAATCTCGATCCCGCGCAAGAGCAGTTCCCGCGCCTGCTCCCGGTTCCGGTTTCGGCCAAGCAACAGCAGGCCGTTCGCGTACTCCAGGTAGACCGCTATTTCATCGGGAGCCAGCTCAAGCGCCTTCTCGTAGTAGTCAAGCGCATTTTGCCTCGTGGCCCGGTACGTCACGCGGGCCACGAGCCCTCCCATCTTGTTCACGATTTCCGCATGCCAGGAGGCCATTGTGAGGGTCGCTTCGGCCATTTCCGGATCCAGCCGCTGCGCCTCTTCAGCGGCCTCGCGCGTTCGTCGCGCGTATCCCCTGTTGAGTGCCTCCATTACGCCCACGGTCCGGGCTTCGCGGCCAATGGCATGGGCTGACTGGAAGTAGGCCTCGGGGTTTTCGGGATCGAGGCGAATCGCCTCGTCCGCGGCACTGATCGCGCGTGCGAACAACTCCGGCTGTTCGTCTTCGGCGGCGAGGTAGTAGCCATGTACGGCCAGCGACTCGGCCGCCAGCGCGAACCCTTCCGACGTCCCCAGTGCTTCGCCAATCTCCGCAGCCTCCACGAATCGGCCCTCGCTGTATGCAGCGCGTGCCGCATCCATGGACTGTGCTCCGACCGGGTTTGCCGAGAGAAACGCTCCTGCGACGGTGAGGAATATCGAACCAACCGCTTTCTTCATGTGTTTACCCCGTGCCAAGGGAGATTTTTTCAAGTAGTTTTAGCATATTGTGATTCACACCTGAAAGGCAGTCAAAGTGTCAACGACTCAGGCCTATCCAAAAGTCCCGGTCCGGTTGGTTCCGGTGAGGCTGAGCGATGGGTCCGACGGGGATGTGTGGCTGTAGCGGAGGGGTCGCCGGTCGGTCCAGGGCGGTGGGGAGGCGTTGAGCGGGTTTGCTCGGGGGTATGGGTTGGTGCCTGGGCGCTGAGTAGGCGCGGCGCGCACGGGGATGCCGCGGCGCGGCCGGGCGGTGCGCCGTCGGGGGTCCGCGGGGTGCCCGGTCAGGGCGGCGCGGGGGTCAGGATGGCGTCGAGCGCATCCTGCGGGCGTGCGGCGTAGTGGCGGTTTGCCTGGGGGATGTAGTCGAAGTGGCCGATCGCGCGCACGATGGAGATCGCGGCGTTGCTGAGCGCCGCCAGGTTTTGCGGCAGATGCCCGGCCGCGGCGCGGCAGCGGTCCTCGTCGTAGCTGAAGTCGCGCACGTAGTGAACCCGGTTCTCCACTTCCCAGTGGCGGCGCACGATGTTCAACAGTTCGTCGGGTCCGGCCTCCTCGACGCCGAGCGAGGTGAGCCCGTAGGCGATCTCGCGGGTGCTTTCCCCGGTCTTGACCACGACGCGCTCGCGCTGCACGCGCAGCGCCTGACGGCGTGCGGGCAGATCGCACCGCCCGTCCCACTTGGCGGGCGTGAGGTCGAAGGCCGCGCAGCGGCGGGTCTCCAGCCGCCCATGGGCCTTGTGCAGCGCCTCGGCGCTCCAGCGCGCCTGGCTCCAGTCGATGTCCGCCAGGTCCTCGCGAATGCTCGGCTGGTTGCCCTTCACGGCGGTGATCGCGTAGTCGGCCTTGCACTCCTCCACCAAGCAGCGCGCCGTGTCGTGTTGGGCGTGGATGGCGTCGAGCGTGACGACGCGCCCGGCGAGGTCCAGTTGCCGCGCCAGTTCGCGCACCGCCGGGATCTCGTTGCTTTTGGCGCCGATGCGCACCTGCCCGAGCACCAGGCCGCTGCCGTGCTCCACCGCGGCCACCATCATCTGGCGTTCGCCCTCGGTCCGCCTGGAGGCGCCGCGCACGTCCTTGCCGTCCATGGCCACCGGCGCAAGCCCGGCATGCTGGGCGCTCCAGGCGCGCAGCGCCCGATCCAGAGTGTCCGGCGGCAGCTTCGAGAGGATGTAATGGAAGGTCGAGGCAGCGGGCACTGTGTAGCACTGGCGCGTCGGGCTGAAGAACCCGCCCACCGCACGGCGCTGCGCCTCGTCGAGCCGGGCGGCGAACTCCCCGAACGCGCTCACGCCGCGATACCCGGCCAGGCGCGCCGCGATCATGATCGTCAGGTAGCTCGCCAAGCTGTAGCGCTGCCCGCGCCGTTTGCGAAAATCCTCCATCTCCCCGAGAAAGTCGTGAAGACTGCGCAATTGCCCCGCCGGCATCGGCGCCTCGCGCACCTCCACGGGCTCGCGCCCATCGCGTAGCGCCTCGCGGGCGCCGGCTTCAAGCTCGTACACGTAAACCTCCTTGGGCTGGCCGTGCTCGCGCCACCGCGCCGGGCTGCCGTACACCCGCGAATAACCGCGCGTCAGGCCCAGCATCCGCCAGTTCGACGCCCGGTAGCAAACCCCCGAAAACCGCGACGGGTCCACGAACGTCTCCGCCAACAGCACCGGGAAACCGTGCATCGCGCGCATGTCCCCCGACAGCCGGCGCAGACTCAGACCCAGCACCCGAGAGGCCAGGTTGCGTACCTCCCCCTTGCCCACCAGCAACGCGAAACGGCTGTTGTTCGCGATCAGCTTCAGCCGCCGAAACTGCCGCTCCGGCGGCCAACCCAGCCACTCGTCCCGAACCCCGACCTTGAACGCGCCCGCCGTCCAGCCCAGCAGCGCAACCCGGCTCCCGCCGCATACCGCCACGTGACGCAGCGACTGACCGAACAATCCCTTGTACGGCAAATAGTGAAACTCCCTCATCAGCGCGTCCCAACGCCGCCGCTCCGCCACGCCGCGCACCGGGCGCACCCACACATCGCGCAACTTCAACCGGCCACGGGAAAACACCGAGATCACCATGACCCCCTTTATGCCACAACGACTTCTGAATAGCCAGACCTTGCACAGCCTGACCGCTTCCCTCACCGTTTACAGCCTCAGGCTATACGCCCCGACTTTTGGAGAGCCCTGGTCAACGACTCGAACGCACGGCCTGAACGAACGGCGCCGCGCCGAAAAGGGACACGGCCAACGAACTGTGAAGTCTTGTCCAACACCGGAGTAAGCGCGAATGGATAAGTTGACTGGGCTGTAGGCGTAGTCGGGGCCGGTATCCGGCGATTGCGCGTATCTCTCGCCATCCGCGATAATCGGCCCGCCGCATTCGGGTTCCCATGTGAAGATTTTCGTTATCAGCCTGCGCACGGTCGAAGTCCGGCGCGCCGAAGCGACCGAACAGATGGCGAAGTTCGGCGTACCCTTTGAATTCTTCGACGCGATCGAAGGGGCCGCGGGCCATTCCGGCTGGTTCGAGGGGATCGACCACCGACTCTTTCAAATCAATACGCGTCGCCACGACCCAACGCCAGGGGAAATCGGCTGTTATGCCAGCCACCTTTCCCTGTGGAAATGGGCGATCGATCACGACCGGCCCGTCGTCATCCTGGAAGACGATTTCCAGTTGGAACCCGGCTTTGCCGACGTCATTAACGACCTGGAACCGCTGGTGAACAGGTTCGGTTTCATTCGCCTGCAATCCATGCACGGGCCGCGAGCCCTTCTGAAGCGACTTCGACCCGCCGCCCGGGAGGTGCTGTGTCGCAACGGACTTTCCGTGCATTACCTGAGCGACCCGCCTCATTACTCGCTGGCCTACGCGATCGGTCCCGAAGCTGCCCGCGCATTGACCCGGGCGAGTGCCACCCTGTATGCGCCCGTCGACAAGTTCATACAACAGACCTGGATTCACGAAACACCCATCCATGTGCTTGACCCCGCAGTGGTGAAGATGTCGGCACAGGCCGAACACTCGACCATCGGCGGGCGAAGGAACAAGAGCATCAACCCGTACGTCCTGCTGAGCCGCGTGATCTACAAGGGTATCGGCGAATTCCGCCGACTCGGCTTCGACAGGAAACAGTTCGCGCGGATGTCCAACCCTTACCCGGTGAGAGACGGGAAATAGTGCCTGTTTCGCCGTCCGCCTCCGCCCGGCAAGCCGGCTGATGGTTCCCGTGTCGGAAGCTCGTCCCTAGCAGCCCGTGGCAAAAGTCCCCCTGCATTCGACCGACGCGGCATCCCGGCTGACTGCGTTGCTCGTCGGTCAAATATTCCCGATATTCTCCCTCCTCGCGCCTTGCCGGCCGGGCGCCGCGCCGGTCTCGGTGCGACGGGGGACTTTCGCCACGGGCTGCTAGTTCGGAAAATCGAAATAGGTGTCCGGGTAGGGTTCGTCCGCCAGGGTGAAGTGCCACCACTCCCGGGCGTAGTGGTTGAATCCGTTCGTGATCATCACAAGCTGCAACAGTGCGCGATTGGCTCGTTGCCGGGCCGTAACGGCTGGGCTGCCGGGCCACGAAATCGGCCCGAAAAAATCGTAGCCCGAGCCCATGTCGAGTTCGTGGACGACCCCGGCCTCGTCGCGGTAGACAATGGTGAGGTCCACCGTGCTGCCCCGCGAATGGCCTGACCGCGCGGCGATGTAGCCCTCCTCGAACAGGTCCTCCCTGGCCATGTCGGGATAGAAGCCGGGCTTCGTTCGTTGATCGTCGAGATCGGCTCCCCAGCGGACAAAGTGGTCCACGGCGCGCTGCGGCCGGTACGCGTCGAAAACCTTCAACCCGAGCCCGAATGGCTGGAGCGCGGCCTGAACCTCCGCCAGCGCGGCGGCGGCCGGCTCGGACAGGATCGCGTGTTGGTGCCGATAGCCGTCGATGGGCTGTCCGACGAAGTTGTCGCCGGTGGCGTACCTGAGTTCGATCACGATGTCCGGAATCGCCTCATCCAGGTACACGAATCCATCCGGCAAGGCATGGAGTTGCTGAGCAAGGCCGTCCATTGCGCCGACCGCGGCCAACAGCGCAACCGGCATAACATTGCGCAAATGCTTCATCGTATCGGGTAAACGCTTCGTCGCACGGGATAAACGATTCATGGCACGCCTCGTTGATGGAAATTCGATTATCGCCCGAAAGGCCTGAATCCGCATTCGCGATAGCCTGAATACGCCACTCTCCCCAACCCTCCACCCAATGGGTGTTGACAGCTTTATCATACTGTACTAGATTACTAGGATACTAATCGAATGGATCACAGGAATGCTCGAAGCAAGGCGCGTCAATTTCGGTTACGGACCCGATCCGCTGTTTCACGAAACCGATCTGACACTCACACCCGGCCACATCTACGGACTGCTGGGGCTCAACGGCGCCGGCAAGACGACGTTGCTCAAGCTCATGACGGGGCTGCTGTTTCCGAAATCGGGCCAGATCGCCGCCTGCGGTTACGATCCCGCCCGGCGCGATCCCGGGTTCCTGGCCAGGGTCTTCCTGCTGCCGGAGGAACTGAACGTCCCCGGTGTCACCGGCAAGGAATTCGTCGCCGTGCGTTCGCCGTTCTATCCGGATTTCGATCAGGCCCGGATGCAGCGCTATCTTGAAGAGTTCGAGATTCCCGAGGGCAAGCGGCTCACCGCCCTCTCCCACGGGCAACAGAAGAAGTTCCTGTTGTCGTTCGGCCTGGCCTGCAACGCGTCGCTGGTGCTCCTGGATGAGCCGACCAACGGCCTCGATATCCCCTCCAAGGGGCTCTTCAGGCGCCTGGTGGCCGAAGCGCTGAGCGATGACCGGACCATCGTCGTCTCGACCCATCAGGTCAGGGACGTGGAATCGCTGGTGGACCTGATCGTGATACTTCATGAGGGCAAGGTGCTGTTGAACCACACCGTTTCCGAACTGAGCGCAAACCTGAAATTCTCAGCCAGCCGAAACCGCCCCGAAGGAGGCGACGGCCTGATCTACTCCGAGCGCACGGTGGGCGGCTACGCCAGTGTCTGGAAGGACCTCGGCGGCGGCGAAGGAGGTCTGGATATGGAACTGCTGTTCAAGGCCGTCATCGCGAACCCGGAAACCCGTGCCGCACTGCCCACCATGGAGAACCAGCGATGAACGAACACTTCTCGATCAAACGACTCTGGTGGTTGTTGCGCGCCGACTTCACCGCGGGCTATCGCTCTGTGTTGACGGTTTCGGGGACGTTGGCCGGCGTCATACTGATCGCATCGCTGATTTCGTTCGACCCCGGCGGCGCGGCCCAGGGCTTCTACGTGTCGTGGTACGGCGGGATGTTGTATATCTGGGGCGTCATCGCCTCCAGCCGCGCTTTCCGGGAACTTCACGACAAGACCCGAAACGGAGCGTACCTGCTGATACCCGCTTCGGCGATCGAGAAGACAGTCGTTCGCCTGCTCACGGTCACGATCGGACTCGCCGCCTACCTGTTGATCTTTACCACGGTGGTTTCGCTCCTCGTCGAAGGCGTGTACCGATTGGTCCCGGGTTCCGGTCACGGCCTGTTCAATCCGCTTGACGCGCAGTTGTGGCCCGTTGTCACCGGCTATTTCTTCCTGCAGTCCTTTTTCTTCCTGGGCGCGGCCTGGTTCAGGAGACGGCACTTCATCAAGACCGCGCTGGTCATCACGCTGGCAGGCATCGCCTTGTGTGTCATTACGCTCCTCACTTTTCGGGTGGTGTTTGCCCCGGAAGGAATCGCCGGCCTTGGAAACATGGTGGCCCGGGCGGCCGGATCCTACCCGAGCCTGTTCCAGTCGCTTGAAGTAATCGGAACGTTCTTCGCGATCCTGTTGCCGGCGGCATGCTGGTCCATCGCGTGGCTGAGGGTCCGGGAGACGCAGGTCAGCGATGGAATTTAGCGAGCCCAGAGGCATTTACCTGCAGATCGCGGACCAGATCCGCGACCGCATCCTGCAGGGCGAATGGGAGTCCGGAGCACGGATACCCTCCATTCGCGAACTGGCCATCGAATTGGGCGTGAACCCGAATACGGTGACCAGGAGCTATCAGGCATTGCTGGATTGGGGCATCGTCGCAAATCAGCGCGGACGCGGATATTTCGTCAGCGAGCGGGCAGGCGAGCGGGCGTTGCAAGCCATGAGAGAAGAATTTGTGCGTGACGAGCTTCCCAAGGTCGTTCGCACCATGAAAACGCTGGGTATCGGTCTGGACGAACTGGCCGAATACCTGGCTCGGGAAAACGGAGATCGAGAAACATGAAAGCAAGCAAAATCGCACTGCTGTCACTGGGCGGCATTGTTGTCGGAACCATTGTCCTGGCCGCGGTGGTAGCGCGGGTCACCCTCGGTTGGGCCGGTCAGTCCGGCGGCATGAACGGCCCCGAGCCCGGCGAGATGACAACGGTGAGCCGCGATCTCGGCGGGTTCAGCGGAATCGAGATCAACGGCAGTTGGAGGATTGACGTCACCCGGGGAGACGAGTGGCAGGTGGAACTGTCCTATCCGGAAAACCACCTGAATCGAATCGACGTGTCGGTGACCGGCGAACGTCTCAGCCTGGACGGAGCCGAGCCACGATCGTTCTTCGGTGGGTCCGGCGCCCGATTCGCGGCGGATATCGTCATGCCGGAACTGGTGGCGCTGGAAGTTGCCGGCAGCAACCGCGTGACGCTTTCCGGCTTCAAGGGCGAGCGGCTCTCGATCGATGCAGCCGGCGCGAACCAGATTACCGGCGACGACGGCCGCTACGGCGAGCTCGGCCTGACAGTGGCCGGAGCCAACGACATCCAGCTTGCCGGCTTCGTCTTCACCGACGCGGACGTGGACCTGGCAGGCGCATCCAACCTGACGCTGACCATGGACGGTGGAGAACTGACCGGCGGCCTGGCCGGCGCCGGAAATATCGAATACCGCGGTACTGTCTCGCGGGAAGCGATTGACGTCGCCGGGTTCGGTTCGGTCGGGCCGGGAGAGCGCTGATCTTCGTCGATTGCGCGGCTGATCAAGTGCGCAACAGCGTATGGCTACCGCCCACTGGCGCGCAGAGCCGAAACCTGTTCGCGCAACGAACGGTATGCGGCTTGCACTTCCCCCGAGATCTCTCCGGCCAGGAGATTGGCGTTTTCGTAGGGATCCTCCCGCAGATCGTAGAGTTCTTCCTCCCCCCGGAACCGCACCAGCTTGTAGCGCTGATCGCGCATCGCATAATCCCCATTCTCCACGCCCCCGGGACCGAAGGGACGCCAGAATCCGACCGATCTGGGTATCCATGGCCTCGACCATGGCCGCAAAGTAAGCTGGCAACAACTCGTCGGGCACCGATTCCGCATCCAGGTGCGAGTAATCCGACTGCAGGGTTTCCGCGGGCGGCAGATGCAATGGCACGTGCGGAAAATTGAATGCGAGCCACAGAAACCACTCCCGCGGCGATCGCGTCACGCAGAACCACGTCCGCATATCCCGGAGCGCCTAAATTACGGACCGTTGTGAAACCGGCGCCTGCAAGGTCGCCGCCGCATTCTTGACCCCATTGATCGTCGCTTCGGGAAGCGACACCACCAGCGAATTCTGATTATGATCGTGCGAATCGCTATCGCATTTCTGGCGCCTTACGCGAGTTTTGAGGATTCCGTCAGATGCGTTTGTCTGCGAACATCTCCCCCCTCCAAAAGCACCCGCATGGCCGATTGTCGGGAGGAAGCGGGAGGTGCCGATATTCCCCGGGCGTCTCTTGTCAGGGGAGCGGCAACAAGGCGTATACTTGCAGAGGCGCATGCTCATGAAGGCTCAGGCCGAACAACTGGCGAAAATGTCCGAAACCCTCGAAAGCTCCGGTTTCAGCAGGACGCAGTCGAACGCGGTGATCGAATCCGTGGCGCTGGCGATGGAAACCTTCGCGGTCACGCCCGAAATTCTGGACGCTCGCATTGACGGGCTCAGGGATGAAATGAACGCGCGGTTCGCGGCGCAGGACGAGCAGATCAAGAATCTGAGCAAGTCCGTGAATCGGCTTGAGCGGAACATGCTCGAATTTCAGCAACGCATGATCGAATTTCAACGCAGCACGATACGCTACATGCTGGCATTCCTGGTGCTCATGCTCGGCGCGGTCGTGGCGATGTTCGGCGCCGTTTTCAGCCAGCTATTCGTAACGTAAAGAGCTGATCCAGTTCAGATTCGCGGCGTTCGCGGACCGTGCCTCCAGCGGAACACAAGATAGTTCGGTGTGACCTGGATTTGGGCTGGCAAGCGGTGCGTGTCATACGTCATCGGGCTGCGGATTCCAAGAAAATATGGAGCCCCGGTGGCGATTTGGAACTCACGTCAGCACATGCCCTTCGCCTGACCCGCCCAACGGTTCAAATACGCCGTGCGAGTCGCTGTCCACGCCCAATGCGCAAACGCCCACGCGATGCCGGCCAATAAAGTCTGTTTGCTCCAACCAGGAAGCGCCGCCTGCCCGCGGGACCAACAGCACGGCACTTTCCGGCCTCCGCTCGTTCCAACGCAACGCATCCCTATAGACGTGCGCGGAAGCCATCGCTTCCAGGATGTTGGACCGTCCGGTTCGGTATTTCGCGTCGAGCACATACCATTTCGGCGCATCCCCGTCAGTTCGCGTCAACACGATATCGGGTTCCCGCCTACCCGAGATCGATTGAAAACCGGCGTTCGATCTACGATCCCGCGCAGGAAATCTGGGCTGCAGCAAGAGTTCGATCATCCGGTTTCCGCTTTTCGAACCTGTGAGCGCCGCTGTCGCTTTCGACTTGTGTTTCCTTGAAATCGACCACTCATATCCTTGCTCAATCTCCTTGATCGTTTTGCAGAGTTGAACGAAACACCACCGTTCGTAAATCTCCCATGTTGGAGACATCCACATGCGCTCCGCCTGGGGCGGGCCTTCGACGCCGTGCCGCAGAATTCGCCAACCCGATCCGTAGGCGCTGGAATACACAGGATCGGCGGAAACCGCGTTCAGACCCGCCGCCGAGATCTCGCGTCGGGTCACTTCGGCCAGCGGCGAGATGCGCTGACAGTGTCGCAGCCGCCCGGCGAGCCAATCAAGAAATTCCCGACGACGCGGCCATCGGACCGCAAGGGCAGTACGGGTCGTCGCCTCGGACTCTGTCTCCAAAATCGACTGGAGTTCATCCTTGAGCCGTACCGCCCGGCGAGACACCTCGTGCACGATGGCGGCAATACAACGGTTGCCGGCGCCATCGAGCGTTTCCCGGGCTACCGGTACGTCGAAATGAGGCAGCGCGCTTGTCGGTTTCGTGCTGCCGCTTCCAGAGCCCAGAACTGCCACAAGCTGAGCGTTTCCAAGCGCTGCCAGGGCCGTCTGCCGGTCGGCGCGGCGCACCTGTGGCAACGGCAAGTGCGCCCTCTCGGCCCGCAGTTCCCGCAACGGCTGGCGCGAGATGGCCGACAGCGCGCGCACGAACTTGTCTCCATATGCGCGCAGCCGAGCGTATTCGAGCCACGGGTCCGCAATGGCGGCTCCATGCCCCACCGGCAATGCGGCGGGTTCGGTACCCAGCACCAAACCCGGGTCGAAATCCCATATCTGATCGAGCATAGCCTGAAAAGTATCGCGCCCCAGCTTGCCGGGATGCGGTGCAACATCCAGCAGGTAAGTCGCCCTCACGCGGTCACCGGGACCAAGCAGCTCGGCACGCACTTGGCCAGCGTAGAATCCAGGACTCCAGACCCAATCGCCGCCATGGGTTTCGAGGATTTCGTCGTCTATCAACAGGCGGTCGCTTTCGCCGGTTTTTCTGATCCGATACTGTCCGCCTTCACGAAAACCAACAGCGACATTGTCCGCGCCAATCCGCCACGACGTCGGACTTGGCTGATTCCCCGAAAAAGAACGTACGCGTAATTCTGTCGAATTACCCGCCACGGCTATCGCCAAAATCGAGCACTGCCCATCGATTCAAGGTCGTCCGACAACTCCTTGACCTTGCGAACGCAATTTTCCAATCCGTGTCGATCGAGAACTTTCGCAGACTTTTCCAGGGCTTCGCGAAATCGCGGCGAGTCCTCACCGCGCAACTTGGGAAGGGCCTTGGCGTAAATAACGTCATCCAGAATTGTGGCAAGGTCGGTCGCGCCCCCGTCCGCCATCACGCGATCCGCGTAGTCGAGCACATCGTCGACAACCCGCCAACCGAAATGCAGGCGTGCCGGTCTGAGGCTCGCCATCAGATCCGTCAATAGCCGGCGAACCTCGTCTTCCTGTTCCTCGGAAAGATCCCGCGCTCCCCAATGGGGATATGCTTCCAAATCGACGTCCCAGAACTCGATGGTGAACGCCCGGTCCAGGACCTTGTCCGAAATACCGTGAGTAGTTTCGTCCATGTTCACCGTTCCGATTATCGCCAAGTTGCTCGGATATCGGATTCGGGTGGGTACGCCATCGAACAACTCTCCCTCGCGGTGAAGCGTCAGCGCCTCCCCGGTTTCCATCGCCGACAGGATGGGCGCAAGGTACTGCTCGGGGCGGGACAGGTTCATCTCGTCAAGGACCACTGTGAACGGCCGATCCGGAGCATCCGCAGCGGCAATCAGAAACTCCAGAAAAGGCGTGCGAATATAGGAGTCACCCTGCAACGGGTTGACGTACCCCAGTAGCGCGGACGGATCGTACCATCCAGGCTGTACCGGCACGGTGCACAAGTGACGGTCGCTTCCGCCGTCCTCGTCCGCGATGGCGTTCCCATAAGCCCGTGCGAGCAACGTCTTTCCTGAACCTGAAAGCCCCGTGAGAACGGCAAAATGACGGCGCTTGTTCGCCCACAATCCTGCGTGGAGCTTTCGAATCACCGGCTCTGGAAAGTGTCCGCGTTGCGAAATTTCATCGCATATGTCGGAAAACGCGGGCGTACTTACCGAAACGGGTTCGGGGTCGACCGGTGCTTTGATCGAATCTCCGGACGGCGTCCGACGCGGCTCAAGCACTTCCGGCTGCCAGTGAACTCGTTGCGCCCATTCTTTTCCTGCATCGCTCAGAGAGAAGAAATTGCTGTCATCAAGATCCAACATATCGAATGCTCGAAGTTCCCTGATGATCGCCTGCGGCCCCCATGTACTCGTCCAGCCGGGATTCACTTTTTGAATCCGCTGCACCAACTCCTGCCATGAACAGCGAGTCTCGTCTCGCAGAATCACCAAAGCATGATCGACGCCCAGGATTCTGGTGACGAGCCAATCCATCAGTACCTCGGGATCGTCCGATTCCAGGAAGGCGTGTCCGCGGTCCGTAAGCTCAAATCGACTTCCGTCAAACTTCAGGCAGTTATACTCGCTTGCAATGACGTTGATCTGAGTCCCGATCGAACTCTCCTTCAGATTGGGATTGACGGTCTTCACATGACTCACAAGTTCTTCGCGCGAGACTCCATCGCGGCAGAACTCGAGGATGTTCAGCAACGCCTCGCGACCTCCGGAAACACCCGTCAGTCCCTTTCTTCTTCTGGCCGCAGGCAACGGCACGAGCCTTTCCTCTCCGGGAAGAACTTGCGGGGTCACGGTTCTTTCGTCGTCCGACGGAGCGACACAGTGCTTGTCCAGCAGCCATGGCAACCGCATCCGGTCAACGATTGCATCGATGTCATCCTCTGCCGGGGCCGGTCCTTGAACTTCGTCCAGTCTTTGAAGGATATTGGCGTGGCAGGATGGCCCAGCGCCACCTCGGTCACCAAACATGGCCGCATGCAGACGCTTCAGCCTGTCTATGTAGGCCACCGTGGTGAAATCGGACGGAAAGAATCCCGCCAACACTCTGTAGATCTTCGAGCGCGGCGTGCTCTTCGTGTACTGGCACACCTTCTTTTCCAACTCGTCGTACAACCTGTCCAGCGCTGCCTTCCTGCGTTCAAGCGCATCCGGCAAACGTTCCATGGATCGCTCCGCAAGCCAGTTGCGAAATTCCGGATCCGCGATAGCCGCGTCAACTGAAATGTATCCCTGCCCCGTGGAAGAAACCGGGTTGTCGTCCCAGATCCGCCGCTGGAACTCTGCACTCGCGCGTGTCTGAAGACTCGATGCGCGCACTTCGGCCAGGAACTCGCGTAAATCGTTGCCCCACTTTACGTAGACGGAGTCCTCCGGTGCGTTTTCCACCACATCCGAGCACGCCTGCCTCAATTCGCCGATGTTTCTCAGATCAGCCAAGGCATCGCCTCCCGGTCCACTGTCGTTACGCGTAGTCTAACGTGATCGCCCGACCGCATTTCTGGTGTTTTTCGGGAGTTTTAAAGATTCCGGAGCGCAAGTTTATCCGCGAAAATTTGCTGCCCGTCCGAACGCACGTAGCGCGGATTGCCGGGAGGCAATGGGAGTTGCAGGGAGACCGACCGACTTTTGCACGGGGCGAGGCAACAAGTCGTATACTTGCGGAGGCGCATGCTTATGAAGGCTCAGGCCGAACAAATCGCGAAAATGTCCGAAACCCTCGAAAGCTCCGGATTCAGTCGGCCGCAGTCGAACGCGGTGATCGAGTCCGTGGCGCTGGCGATGGAGACCTTCGCGGTCACGCCGGAGATGCTGGACGCTCGAATCGACGGGCTCAGAGATGAGATGAACGCGCGGTTCGCAGCGCAGGACAAGAAGATCAATAGTTTGAGCAAGTCCGTGGACCGGCTTGAAGACAAGGTGGACCGCCTTGAGTCGAATTTAAACGCGATTGATCAACGCATGCTGGAGTTTCAGCAACGCATGATCGAATTTCAGCGCAGCACGATACGCTACATGCTGGCATTCCTGGTGCTCATGCTCGGCGCGGTCGTGGCGATGTTCGGCGCCGTTTTCAGCCAGCTATTCGTAACGTAACGAGCCGATCCGGCTCAGATTCGCGGCGTTCGCACATGGACGCATACTCGCCGCGCCGGGCGCTCCCGCCGCAAGGACGTCGTCGTACCCTATACTCCATTTCCCATGGAGTTCAGACCGTTAGCCGACCGGATGCGGCCGCGGAACCTGGCCGAGATGGTCGGTCAGACCCATGTGCTCGGAGGGGGCCAGCCGCTGCGGGCGCTGCTCGAAGGCCGCGGGCTGCATTCGCTTATCCTGTGGGGACCGCCGGGTACCGGCAAGACGACCCTGGCGCGGCTGGTCGCCACGACCGCCGACGCCCAGTTCATCGCGCTCTCCGCGGTTCTTGCCGGTGTCAAGGATGTCCGCTCGGCCGTCGACCAGGCGCGCATGATCCGTTCCGGCAGCGGCCGGGCGACGGTGCTCTTCCTCGATGAAGTGCACCGCTTCAACAAGGCCCAGCAGGACGCCTTCCTCCCCTTCGTCGAGGACGGCACGCTGGTCTTTGTCGGCGCCACCACCGAGAACCCGTCCTTCGCCCTGAACAACGCGTTGCTGTCGCGCGCCCGGACGTATGTGCTCAAGCCGCTGGATGCCGGGGATATCGCGAAGCTGCTGCACCGCGCGCTGGAGGACTCAGAACGCGGGCTCGGGGAGGCGCGGCTCCAAGCGGCGCCGGAACTGATCCAGCGACTCGCCGATTCGGCGGATGGCGATGCGCGCCGCGGTTACAACCTGCTTGAACTGGCCGCCGGACTGAGCGAGCAGGTGAATGGCCGCGCGACCCTGACGCCCAGGGTGATCGACTCCGTGCTCCAGGGAAGCTACCGGCGATTCGACAAGCAAGGCGATGTCTTCTACGACCAGATTTCCGCATTGCACAAGTCGGCGCGCGGCTCGGACCCGGATGCGGCCCTGTACTGGTTGGTGCGGATGCTGGATGGCGGCTGCGATCCGATGTACATCGCGCGCCGGCTGGTCCGCATGGCCACGGAAGATATCGGCAACGCCGACCCGCGGGCGCTGCGTCTGGCGCTGGATGCGTGGGAAACCTATGATCGCCTGGGCAGCCCCGAAGGCGAGCTGACGCTCGCGCAGGCGGTGATTTTCCTGGCCTGCGCAGCCAAGAGCAACGCCGTCACCAAGGCCATGGCTGCAGCCTCGCGAGACGTCAAGCGGTACGGCTCACTGGACGTTCCGCCGCATTTGCGCAATGCGCCCACGAAGCTGATGAAGGAGCTAGGCCATGCTGAGGGGTACCGCTACGCGCACGACGAGGAAGGCGCCTTCGCGGCCGGACAGACATACTTTCCAGAGGGGATGCCGGCACAGAACTATTACAACCCAGTCGATCGTGGATTGGAGCAAAGGATCGCCGAAAAGCTCAAGCGGCTGCGCAGCATGAACCGGAAAGCTCGTGATTCGACGGGCTAAGAGCCTGCGCCGCAAGAGTTCTCGCAGTGAGCCCGCTAAGAGAACTCCTGGCTCGACCGCGAGTCGTCAGCACTGCGGCGTGCAGCAAGGATTCGCTCCCGGGTAAACGGCGCGCGCCTGATCCGCAGCCCTGTTGCGTCGAACACCGCGTTGGCGATCGCCGGAGGCACCGTCCGCGTCGAAGGCTCCCCGGCGCCATAGGGCGGCAGTTCAGGCCGGTTGACCAGCACGATGTCGATCTCCTCCGGCGCGTCGGCCATTTCCAGGATCGGGTAGCTGATCCAGTCGACGCTGGTCACCCGTTCCGGTGTGAACTGCACTTCTTCGTACAGCGCGCGGCTGGCGGCGTGGATGATGTTGCCTTCGATGGTCCGCCGCAGCCACAGCGGATTGACGACAATGCCCTGGTCGGAGGCGACGACGAATCGTCGCGGCCAGACGCGCCCCGTATCGAGATCCACCTCCACATCGGCGATGACCGCCACCACCGGGGAGCCGCGCCGGGTGTAGGCGACACCCCTGCCGGTCACCACCCCGCCGGTCGGCGGTGCCGTCGGTCCGGGCACGCCAGGTTCCCACCCGTAGCGCTCGGTGGCAGCCTTGAGCACGTCCGCGTCGCGGCCCTCGGGCAAATGCCGCAACCGAAACTCCACGGGGTCGGCACCCACGGCGACCGCCATCTCGTCCATGAAGCATTCGCTGGCAAAGTGGATCTGCGGACCCAGCGGGTCGCGCAAATGCGCTGTTCGCAATGGTGAAGCCCGTTCCAGTAAGGGTGCGATTGTCTGCCAGTAGCGTACGTTGACGGGAAACTCGTAGAGGTCGCCCTGATTGTCGAGGCGGTGAACCGAGGCGTTGGGCCAATCCAGCAACGCGCCCGCGTAGCTGTGACTGGGATCGCTCTCGTTGCTGTCGGTATCGCCCGCGGAGAAGCCCTTCATGCGCATCTCGTAGCCCGACACGTTGCCGGCCTCGTCGAACCCGGCCCGGGCGAAGTGAACCGAAGCCGGGGCCTTGGGGTCCCAGGCCGTGCCCTCGGCCCGCATCCCCTGGACCCGGACCGGCCGGCCCACGGCGCGCGACATGACAGCCGCGTCCATGGCCGCATCGCCGGCGTCGTTTCGCCCGTAGCTGCCCGGACCCGGTACCCAGATGCCCCTGACGTTGCCGGCGGGCAACCCCAGGATATTGGCCACACCCTCCGCCGCATGGTGAGGTTTCTGCGAACCGGTCCAGAGCGTGGCGCTGTCGCCCCGATAATCGCAGACGGCGCAGGCCGGCCCCATGGAGGCATGGGACTGGAACGGAAACTCGTATTCGGCCTCGATCACGCGATCCGCCCGATCCAGCGCGGCTTGCACGGCGTCGCGATCCGGCGCGACATCGGCGCCCCAAGGGCCGCCGGCGCTCTCGCGCACGACAGGGGCCCGGCGAATGTGATCGTAGAGATCGTCCATCTCCGGAAACGGCGGTTCGACTTCGGACCAGGTCACCTCCAACTGCTGAGCGGCCCGGACCGCGTCCCACTCCCGCTCGGCGACCACCGCCAGGTAATCGCCCTCGTGTACGACCCGCGCGCCGGCTATGGCGCCGATCGAGTCGCCGTTGACCGATACCGGGACGCTGCCCGCCACCGGCGGGCGTATTACCCGCCCATGCATCATGTCCGGGACCCGTACATCGACGATGTATTCGTGCGTTCCCATCACGATGTCCGGCAGATCCCGCCGCGGGAACGATTGTCCGACAACCCGGTATGCTGAGGGATCCTTCGGCGCCACCGAGCCCAAGGCGTCCAGCGCGTTGCCGTAACGCCCGTTCCACTCGAGCCGGACATCGAAGTGCCCGCCGCCGATCAACTCCCCATAGCCGACGCGTCGCGCAGGATCGGCGCGCAGGTAGACCGCGCCTTCGGCAACCGCCACCTCGTCTGCCTCAACCCCGAGCCGGTCGGCGCCCAGTTCCAACAGCACCCGGCGCGCTTCCGCCGCCGCGTTTCTCAGCGGATTGGCGCCCCGCTCGATGCCGGTACTGCCGCTGGCGCCCCCCTGGTTGACGGTCAACGCGGTGTCGCCCATGAGCACATCGACCCGATCCATCGGCAGGTCCAGTTCGTCGGCGACGATCTGGGCGATGGAAATGTCCACGCCCTGCCCCATGTCCATCTTGCCGAAGAAGGCCGTCACGCGGCCGTTCTCGTCAATCTTCAGATAGGTATCGAGTTGCCCCGGCGAAAGGGCGCGCCACAGTGGCCGGTCTTCTGCCGCCAGAGCCCGCCGCGCCTGCGGCGCCACCAGCGAAACCACCAGGCATCCGCCGCCCTTCAAGACGTCGCGCCGCTTCACGGCCGTGTCGTACCAGCCCACCGCTCAGCCCTCCTGCTCAGAGAGCGTCGCGGCGGCCCGCTTGACCGCGCGCAGGATCGCCGAGTGCGAACCGCAGCGGCACTTCAGCCCGGTGAACGCCTCGCGAATGGTTTCATCGGAAGGATCGGGATCGCGCTCCAGCAACGCCGCCGCATACAGGATCCACCCGTTCATGCAGTACCCGCAGAACAGCGCCTGCTCGTCGATGAACGCCTGCTGGACGGGGTGCGGCTCCCCGACCGTGCCGAGCCCGGTCAGGGTACGCACCTTGCCGGTGACCGCCGCAACCGGCACCACGCAGGCGCGGATCGGTTGCCCGTCCATGAGCACGGTGCACGAGCCGCACTGGGCAAGGCCGCAGCCGAAACGGGGATTGTTCATGCCCAGCTCGTCGCGCAGGGCGTAGAGCAACGGCATCTCCGGCTCCACGTCGAGGCGATGGGAGGCGCCGTCGACATCCAGGGTCATGACCGCCATGGCGAGAATCCTCCTGTGGCCGGCGCTACGCGGTGATGCGTGTCAAGCCCGCCATATAGGGACGCAGTACGCCAGGAACGATAACAGAACCGTCGGCTTGCTGAAAATTCTCGATCACGGCGATCAGTGCGCGGCCGGCGGCAACCCCCGAGCCGTTCAGGGTATGCACGAGTTCGGGCTTGCCCGTGTCCGGGTTTCGCCAGCGCGCGCGCATGCGCCGCGCCTGGAAGTCCCCGCAATTGCTGCAGGAGGAGATTTCGCGATACCGGTTCTGGCCCGGCAGCCAGACCTCGAGATCGTAGGTCTTGGCCGCGCTGAAGCCCGTATCGCCCGCACAGAGCGTCACTTTCCGATAAGGCAGTTCCAGCCGCTGCAGAACGACCTCCGCGTGGCCGGTCAGCTCTTCCAGTGCCCGGTAGGAGTCCGCCGGGGACACTACGTGCACCAGTTCGACCTTCTCGAACTGGTGCTGACGAATCATGCCGCGAACGTCCTTGCCATAGGAGCCGGCCTCTGATCGGAAACACGGCGTATGCGCCGTCAGTCTCATGGGCAGTTGTTCGGGCGCCAGGATTTCGTCTCGAACCAGGTTGGTGAGGGGCACTTCGGCGGTGGGTACCAGCCTAAGTTCCCGCTCGGCATCGACGGAAAAGAGATCGTCGCCGAACTTCGGCAACTGCCCCGTGCCGAACAGCGCCTCGTCCTTGACCAGGTACGGTACGTAGCATTCCGTGTAGCCGTGCTCGCCGACGTGAACATCCAGCATGAACTGGATCAGCGCCCGGTGCAGCCGGGCCAGGCCACCCCGCAGCACGGAAAACCGGCTGCCCGACAGTTTGGCCGCGCCTTCGAAATCCAGCAGGCCGAGTCCCTCCCCCAACACGACATGATCCTTCGGTTCGAAGTCGAAAGTCGGCGGCTCGCCCCACTTGAGCACAAGGGCATTGGAGGTCTCGTCGGCGCCATCCGGCACGGTGTCGTGGAGCAGGTTGGGAAATCCGGCGAGAAAATCGCTCAACTCTTCCTGCAGGGACTGCAGTTGCGCCTCCGCCGTTGTCAGCGCTTCTCCGAGTTCCTTCACCTGGCGCCGGAGCGGCTCGATGTCCTCGCCCGCAGCCTTGGCCCGGCCGATTCCCCTGGAACGCTCGTTGCGTTCGTGGCGCAACGTCTCCACGCGGACCTGCAGCGACTTGCGGTCGTCTTCCAGCCGACGATAGCGACCGCGGTCGAGCACGAACCCGCGCCGGGCCAGGTTCCTGGCGATGGGTTCGAGTTCGGTGCGTAATGCTTTGGGGTCCAGCATGCCTAGACTCCTTGAGCCGGATTGATGTTTACAGTTGAGTCAAGTTTTGCGCGGCGAGTCGTTGTCCTTCCTCGTCGGTCTGAGGCGAAGCCTCGCTAGTCCAGTCCTGTCCGGCAGGGGCGGCAACCGTCCATCAACTCACCGGGCATTGTCAACCGCTTCATCTGCGTCAATGACTTCGCCCGGGCCACCCGCGCCACCCGCGCCACCCGCGCCACCAGTTTCACCCGCGCCACCCGTTTCGCCCGATTCAACCGGTTCACCGATCACATCCGTACCCTCGGGAGGATCGAACCGGAAAAACTCATCGTCTATGTCCACGTTGACGGACACGTCACCGAATTCGATGGACGTCACCTGGCCCAGCGCATCCACCAGCACGAGCGCAAATAACTGGCCTGCGTCAAAACCGACCTGTATGGAGCGAAAGTCCACGCCCTGCGCTATCGGCGTCAGCGTGACCCAGTCGAATGAGCCATCGCGAATGTTCTCCGCAACCTCGAAACCGTCGCGCACCTGCCCGTCGCCGCTGAGCAGCATCGCTGGCGAGGAGGCAAGCGCGCCGTCCAGCGGGCTGACGGTGACCTGCGCCAGTTCCACGTCGTAGATCCACAGGTTTGCGGCGTCCGCCACCACCTGCTGCTCGAACGGCGCGGCATAACTCCACAGGAACCGGTTCGGCCGCTTTAGAGCAAAGGTGCCGGAAGCCTCTTCGACCAGGTTCCCGTCGCCGTCCAGCAATTCCTGGCTGAATTCCGCCCGCAGCGTGTGGGTCTCTTCGAGAAATCGATCAAGCGATCCGGAGCCGTTGCCGCGCGCCGCCTGAGGCTGGGTCTGCGGCGCCTCGCCCTGTGCCGCATCCTGCGGCTGCGCTTGCAGCGCCTCGTTCTGTGCGGCCTCCGGGAGCCGCGCTCGCGGCGCCTCGTCTTGCGTCGCCGCCGGTGGCCGCGTTTGCAATACCTCGTCCTGCGCCGCGGCCGGTGTCACGGCGAATGCCGCCGCCATGACTCCCGGCATCACCACCAGCGCGAACCCCGTCGCCCGCTTCACAACCAACCCCTGCCGTGTGGATCAGTCGTCAATGGACGGCGGCGGGGGCGCCAGGACCTCTCGGGTCCCGTTCGGCTGCAGGGCTCCGACGATACCCGCCTCCTCCATGGTCTCGACAATACGGGCGGCGCGATTGTAGCCGATCTTGAGCCGGCGCTGGACACTGGAAATGGATGCCTTGCGCGACTCGGTGACGATCCGCACCGCCTCGTCGTAGAGGGGATCCTCCTCTCCATCCAATCCTCCGCGCTGCACGGGATCGATCCCGGGAATCGATTCCGGCGGTCCGGTCAGCACGTCGTCGGCGAAGGTGGGCGGTCCGGAGGCGCGCAGATTGCTGACTACGGCATGGACCTCGTGGTCGTCCACGAAGGCGCCATGGACTCGCGAAGGCATGGACGTGCCCGGCGGCAGGTACAGCATGTCGCCGTGACCGAGGAGGTGTTCCGCGCCGATCTGGTCGAGAATGGTGCGCGAATCCACCTTGGCGGACACCTGGAAGGCGATCCGGCTGGGGATATTGGCCTTGATGAGGCCGGTGATCACGTCAACCGACGGTCGCTGCGTGGCGATGATCATGTGGATCCCCGAGGCGCGGGCCTTCTGGGCGAGCCGGGCGATGAGTTCTTCCACCTTCTTGCCGACCAGCATCATCATGTCGGCGAGTTCGTCGATGACAACGACCACGTAGGGCAAGGGCTCCAGATGCGGGATATCCTCTTCCGGGGTACCGGCTTCAACGGTGGGATCCGGGATCGGGCGACCCTTGGAGAGCGCCGCGCCCACCTGGCGATTGAAGCTTGAGAGGTGGCGCACCTTCAGTTGCGCCATCAGCGTGTAGCGGCGCTCCATTTCCGCGACGCACCAGCGCAGCGCGTTGGCGGCCTCGTTCATGTCGGTCACCACCGGCGCCAGCAGGTGTGGAATGCCTTCGTAGACCGACAGCTCCAGCATCTTCGGGTCGATCAGGATCAGCCGCACGTGCTCCGGCCGCGACTTGTAGAGCAGGCTCAGCACCATGGCGTTCAGCGCCACGGACTTGCCCGACCCGGTGGTGCCCGCGATCAGCAGGTGGGGCATCTTGCCCAGATCGGCCACGGCGGGTTGCCCGCCGATGTCCTTGCCGAGCGCGAGCGTCAGCGGCGATTTGAGCTTTTCGTATGCCTCCGACTTGATGATCTCGCCCAGCGTGACCAGTTCGCGGACTTCATTGGGGATTTCCAGGCCCACGTAGGGCTTGCCCGGAATGACCTCGACGACGCGGACGCTCACGGTGGACAGCGAGCGCGCCAGATCCTTGGCCAGGCTGCTGATCCGGCTGGCCTTCACACCCGGCGCAGGCTTCAGTTCGAAGCGCGTCACCACGGGCCCGGGGTGAACGGAGACGACCTCCACATCGATGCCGAAGTCGCCCAGCTTCACTTCCACCAGGCGCGACATGGCCTCCAGCGCATCTTTCGAGTATCCCCCCTCCCGCGGCGGGGCATCGTCCAGGAGCGACAACGGCGGCGGCTCGCCGGGTGGGGCAGACTCGAACAGCGGCACCTGCTTCTCGCGCTCCAGCCTGGCGCCGGTCGGCGGCGCATCGAAAGTCGGTTCGATCCGAGGCTCGGCGCGCTTTCGTTTCTTGCGGCTCTTCTTCTTCACCACGCGGCGGCGCTGTCGCTTGACCTGGCGGCCCTTGCCTCGCTCCCGCAACCGCTTGAACAAGGCGCGGGTTCCGTTCGCCCCTTTCAGCACGCCGGCGCCCACGGTGTCCATCACCGCAAGCCACGAAACGCCGGTGGCAAGCGACACCGACACGAACCACAGCACGAGCAACAGCACCGTCGCGCCGAGATGGCTCAGCACTCGCTCCAGTCCGCCTCCGACAAGCCGGCCCAGCAGGCCGCCGGCGGTCGCGGTCATATCCGGAGCAAAAGCGTTCAGGGTCGCCAGCCCGCAACTGGTGGCCAGCAGCAGCGCGAAGCCGCCGGCGCGCCACCATGCGACGGGTCGAGCCGTAGGCGCCTTGCCCTTGCCCTTGCTCCGCTTCCTCGACCGGAAAATCAACAGTCCCGCCAGCAGAACCAACAGGGGGAAGAGAAAGGCGGGACGCCCGAACAGCAGAAACGCCAGGTCGGCAAACCACGCCCCGGCCGGACCCATGCGGTTGCTGACGGCCTGGCCGCTGCCGCCGACGCTGAACGACGGATCGGCCGGATCGTAAGTGACCAACGCCAAGAATAGAATGATGGCCAGCCCGGCGAGAATCCACAGCGTGGATTCCCTGAGCCCGCGGATTCGCGGAGCCATCGCGGATGACGCGACACCACTGACTTTGGATCTGCTCAAATCTTGTCCGAAACCAACAAGGCCCGACGCCGCAAATCGGGTAGGCTCAACAAGCAGTCTGTGGCGGAAACTGCTGCGTTTGCCCCGGGGAGGCGCCGCGGGTGAGTATACAGGCAACGCGGCCGGCGAAACCACGATGACCGGGATATGACGCTACGGGTCCAGCAGCACGACAGCATCATGGAGATCGACGCGGCCGCGTGGAACGGGCTCGCCGCCGACTCGCCGTTCCTGCGCCACGAATTCCTGAGCGCGCTGGAAATCGCCGGTTGCGTGGGAGAGCAAACCGCCTGGCGCCCTGCGTACCTGACCGCGTCCGACGACGGCGGCCGGCTGGCGGGCGCCCTGCCCCTCTATGTCAAGTACGACTCACGCGGAGAATTCGTGTTTGACTGGAGCTGGGCGGCCGCCTATGAGCAGGCGCAATTGTCCTACTACCCGAAGCTCGTTTCCGCGGTGCCGTTTACCCCGGCCACAGGCCGGCGCCTGCTCGTCAGCGATGGCGCCGAATTCGAACCCGTCGCAGGGCAACTCCTGGTTGCCGCGAGATCATTCGGTGCGGACATCCGCGCCTCATCGCTGCACGTGCTGTTTCCCACCGACGGCGAACGGCGGTTCCTGGGGGATGACGGGCTGATGTCGCGCAAGGGTTGCCAGTTCCATTGGCACAACGACGGTTACGCGTCCTTCGATGACTTCCTCGGGCGTTTCACCTCGATGAAACGCAAGAAGGCACGCCGCGAGAGACGGCGCATCGCCGAAGCCGGTATCGCTTTCGAGCACCTCCGGGGCGACGAGCCCGGCACGGAGGATTGGGATGCGATCCACGAATACTACTCGCACACGTTTCTGCGCCGCGGCCGCGCTCCCTATCTGAACCGCAGGTTCTTCGAGGAGATTTCACGCACCATGCCGGAGAACCTGGTGATCATCCTTGCGCGGTTCGGCGAGCGGCCCATCGCCACGGCCATCTGTTTCCGCAGCGACGACACGCTCTATGGCCGGTATTGGGGGAGTCTGGCCGACTTCCACAGCCTGCACTTCGAAGCCTGCTACTACCAGGGCATCGATTACTGCATCCGCGAGGGGCTGAGCCGTTTCGAACCCGGCACGCAGGGCGAGCACAAGCTGAGCCGCGGATTCACGCCCATGGCGACCTGGTCGAATCACTGGATCGCCAATCCCGGGTTCGCGCGGGCGATCGGACGGTTTCTCGACCAGGAACGCGACCACATCAACGCCTACATGCGTGAACTGGCCAGCCATACGCCGTACCGGAAGGATCAACCAGAGCCCGGTCCCTCGCGAACCGTCCCGGCACTGGGGCAAGGCTCCCTGTGACCGGGCTCCACTGGTTGCCGATCTCCGGCGACCCCGCGGCCTTTCCACCCGCCGAACATGCCTTGCAGGACCCCGACGGGCTGCTGGCCGGCGGCGGCGACCTGTGCCCGCAACGGCTGCTGGCCGCGTACGTCAGAGGGATTTTCCCCTGGTACGACGAGGGCCAGCCCATCCTCTGGTGGTCGCCGGACCCGCGCGCGGTCCTGTGGCCGCGGGACCTTCACGTCCCTCGTCGCCTGGCCAGAAACCTGCGCCGCATGGACATCCGATACAGCGCGGACAGCGCTTTCAATGCGGTGATCGAGGGCTGTGCGGCCCCGCGACCCAAGTCTTCGGGAACCTGGATCACCCGGGACATGATCGATGCCTACGGGCGCCTGCACGAGTTGGGCTGGGCCCATTCCTTCGAAGGCTGGCGCGGCAACGACCTGGTGGCGGGCCTGTACGGAGTCGCCATCGGGCGCGTCTTCTTCGCCGAATCCATGTTCACCCGGGTCGACAACGCCTCCAAGGCCGTGCTGGTGGAGGCGGTCAGGCACCTGCGGACGCGATCGTTCGAGCTCATCGACTGCCAGGTCCGGTCGGAGCACCTGCGCACCCTGGGCGCGACGACGCTGCCCCGGCGGGAGTTCCTCCGGGAGTTGCGCCGGCTGTGCGCGCCGCCGGGCGAGCCTGGCAACTGGCGGCGCGGCCATGATCGCTTATGAAGAATCGTCAACCGCATTGCGGGGGGATTCCCCTGTATGCAACAATCGTGCGCCGCGAAACAAGCAGCCTTTGAAATATGCCGAAAGAAGAAGCCATTCAGATGGAGGGACTGGTCACCGAGACCCTGCCCAACACCACGTTTCGCGTCGAACTACAGAATGGGCACATCGTCACCGCGCATATCTCGGGGAAAATGCGCAAGAACTACATCCGCATCCTCAAGGGCGACGCGGTAACCGTCGAACTCACCCCCTACGATCTCAGCAAGGGCCGCATCGTCTATCGCGCGCGCTAACCCGCGGGCCGGCACCCTGGAACAAGCTGTTACAGGGCTGCCAACGTGCAGCCAATCAGGCAGCCTCGCCAACTGTCACGCTGACACGCTTGCCCAACCGGCGCAGAGCGCGGTCGATCGATGCTGCCTTGGTGGCATGATCCGGATTCAACATGCGACGTACTTCGCTCTCGGCAACGCCAAGATCTCGGGCGAGTCCGCGTTGCGAAATGGCAGCCTCACGAAAGGCTTGGTAGAGAGCTGCCTTCAGGGCAATTGGTACCGGCGGAACGACCAATGGGCATCGCTCGCTGGCGCTGGACGGACCCGGCAGGTCCATGCCGTCGCGAATCGTCGCTGCAATCAACTCCCGCAACAAATCCCGTGCTTCATGAAGCGCTTCGTCCAGAGTGGCGCCATCTGTCGCGCCCCACCCAAAATCGGGGAACGCGACCACATAACGGCCATCCTCGTCGCGTTCGATGTCGGCCGGATAATTGTAGGTTTCGTGCATGGGCTTGGTCCCCGCTATTCGAAAACTATAGATGCGTACATTTTTGCGCGCAACTAGTCTTCCCCATTAACGCCCGTCCAGTTTCGATCTACAGAAAGTGGCGATTCAACTTGTCAATGTTTCCAGAACGTCGTGTTTCGACCCTTCGCGTTGGCTTTTCTGTGGCAGACTTGCGCAGACTTGTTCGGTCATTGCGCTGATGCCGTCGGTATATTTCAGGAGACAAGAGAATGACGACCAATTCGATACCTGACAACAACGGAACCGGTGGCATCCTCGGCTGGATCGAGCGCGGTGGCAATCGGCTGCCCGATCCGGTGGTGATCTTCCTGTATTGCATCCTGGCCGTCATCGCCATCAGCGTGATTGCGGCCGTCACCGGAACCTACGCCATGCATCCGACACAGGTCGACGCGGCCGGCAATGCTCTGGTGATCCAGGCCGAAAGCCTGCTGTCGGCCGATAACATCCGGCGACTGCTGGTTGAAATGCCAAGAACGTTTACCGGATTCCACCCGCTGGGCTATGTGCTGGTCGTCATGCTGGGCGCCGGCGTCGCCGAACGCTCGGGCTTGCTAGGCACGGCCATGAGCGCGGCGGTGAGCAATGTGCCGAAGTTGCTGCTGACGCCGGCGGTTGCGCTGGTTGGCATGCTCGGCAATCTGGCGGCGGACGCGGCCTACGTGGTGCTGATCCCGCTGGCGGGCGTGATCTTCCATGCCGCCGGCCGGCACCCGGTCGCCGGCATCGCCGCTGCCTTCGCCGGGGTCTCCGGCGGCTTTTCCGCCAATCTTCTGCCAGGACAGTTGGATGCCCTGCTGTTCGGCATAACCGAAGCCGCGGCCGAGACCATCCTGCCGGCCTGGGACGCGAACATCGCCGGCAATGCCTGGTTCATCATCGCCATGACCCTCGTGTTTCTCCCGATCATCTGGTACATCACCGACCGCGTCATCGAACCGCGCATGGGTTCGTACGGCGGAAGTGGCCTGCAAGCCGGCGGCGACGGCGACAGCGAGGAACACCGCGCCAGTGCCGGCGACAGCGGGGAACCCCGCACCAGTGCCGGCGACAGCGAGGCCGCCGACAACCTTACAGAGGAAATCGAGGACCCAGCAGGCGCCGGCACCGGCGATGCCGAGCGCCGCGGGCTCAGGCGGGCCGGCTGGGCCATCCTCGGGGTGATCGCGATTTGGGTGTTCCTGTGCGTCGGCCCCGGTACTCCGCTGATCGACGAGTCCGCTCCCATTGAATCGCGTTTCAATCCCCTGTTCCAATCCCTGGTGGCCGGTTTCTGCGTGATCTTCCTAGCCGCGGGATGGGCTTACGGGACCGCCGCGGGCACCGTCAGGAATCACCGCGACCTCATCGACATGATGAAGGGCGCCATGGCCGACATGGCCTACTACCTGGTGCTGTCATTCGCCGCGGCGCATTTCGTGGCCATGTTCAACTGGTCGAACCTCGGCCTGATCTTTGCGATCCATGGCGCCGCGGTGCTTGAAAGCTCGAACATGCCCGACACGCTGCTCATGGCCTCGATCATCCTGTTCGGCGCCGTGCTCAACCTCTTCATCGGCTCGGCCAGCGCCAAGTGGGCGCTGCTGGCGCCGGTGCTGGTGCCCATGCTCATGCTCGTGGGCATTTCTCCCGAGATGACCACGGCGGCCTACAGAGTCGGCGACAGCGCCACCAACATCATCACGCCGCTGATGCCGTACTTGCCGCTGGTACTGGTGTTCGCCCAGCGCTGGCAGAAGGATTTCGGCCTCGGCAGCCTGGTGGCGACGATGCTGCCCTACTCCATGTTCCTGCTGCTGTCGGGACTGATACTGACGGTACTGTGGGTGTTCCTGGGACTGCCGCTGGGCCCCGCGGCGCCGGTTGGGTTCAGTATGCCCTGAACGGGCGGAAGGCCTTGCCGGCGGCTCAGACTTCCGGCGCGTGCTCCAGTTCCCGAACCGTCGGTTCCGGGATCAGCACCAGGCTCTCGCCGTCGCTGCCGACATCCACACGCACGTGGCCCCCGTCTCTCAGGCGACCGAACAGCAACTCCTCGGCCAGGGGGCGCTTGATGTGTTCCTGGATCACCCGCGCCATGGGCCGCGCGCCCATCTTCCGGTCGTAGCCCTTGCGCGCGATCCATGCCCGCGCGGCCGGCTCCAGTTCGACGGTGACCTCGTTCTTGTCCAGTTGCGCTTCCAACTCGACGATGAGCTTGTCCACGACGCGGGCGATGGAGTCCTCATCCAGCGCGTCGAACTTGATGATGGCGTCCAGGCGGTTGCGGAATTCCGGCGAGAACATCCGCTTGATCACTTCCATCGCGTCGCTGGTATGGTCCTGCATCGTGAAGCCCACGGAGGCGCGGCTCGCCTCCTGGGCGCCGGCGTTGGTGGTCATGACGATGATGACGTTGCGGAAGTCGGCCTTGCGCCCGTTATTGTCCGTGAGCATGCCGTGGTCCATGACCTGCAGCAGCAGGTTGAAGACCTCCGGGTGGGCTTTCTCGATCTCGTCCATCAGCAAGACGCAATGCGGGTTCCTGGTGATGGCTTCGGTCAGCAGGCCGCCCTGGTCAAAGCCCACGTAGCCCGGCGGCGCGCCGATCAGCCGCGAAACCGTGTGCCGTTCCATGTACTCGGACATGTCGAAGCGCACCAGTTCCACGCCCATGGTCAGGGCCAACTGCCGTGTCACTTCGGTCTTGCCCACCCCGGTCGGGCCGTAGAACAGGAACGATCCCACCGGCCGAAGCTCGTCGCCCAGACCGGACCGCGACATCTTGATGGCGGACGCCAGGGCCCCGATGGCGGGGTCCTGGCCGAAAATGACCAGCTTGAGGTCGCGCTCCAGGTGGCCCAGCACGTCGCGGTCGGAAGCCGACACGCTCTTCGGCGGTATCCGCGCCATCTTGGCCACGATTTGCTGGACCCGTTCGACGCTGACTATCTTCTCCCGTTCGGCTTCCGGCAGCAGGCGAATGCTTGCGCCGGCCTCGTCGATCACGTCGATCGCCTTGTCGGGAAGGTGGCGGTCGTTGATGTGACGGCTCGCCAACTCCGCCGCGGCCTGCAACGCCTCATCGACGTATTGCACGTCGTGATGATCTTCGAACCGGCTTCGCAACCCGTGCAGTATCTCCACGGTTTCCTGAACGCTCGGTTCGACGATATCGATCTTCTGAAAGCGGCGCGCCAGGGCGCGATCCTTCTCGAAAACGCCGCGGAATTCGGTGTAAGTGGTCGAGCCGATACAGCGCAGATCGCCGTTGGCCAGCACCGGCTTGATCAGGTTGGAGGCGTCCATGACCCCGCCCGAGGCGGCCCCGGCGCCGATCACGGTGTGGATCTCGTCGATGAACAGGATCGCGCCCGGCAGTTTCTTCAATTCGTTGACCACGCCCTTGAGGCGCTTCTCGAAATCGCCCCGGTACTTGGTGCCGGCAATCAGCGAACCCATGTCCAACGCATAGATCGTGCTTTCGCTCAGCACTTCCGGCACCCGTTCCTCGACGATGAGCCGCGCCAGCCCCTCCGCCATGGCCGTCTTGCCGACCCCGGCCTCGCCCACGTACAGCGGGTTGTTCTTGCGCCGCCGGCAGAGAATCTGGATCGTCCGCTCGACCTCGGCTTCCCGGCCGATCAACGGGTCGATGCCGCCGTCCCGCGCCAACTGGTTGAGGTTGGTCGTAAATTGATCCAGCGGACTCGCTTGCGGAGCCTCTTCCCCGCCATCCGACCCTGCGCCCTCCCTCTTGTCTCCAGACACGCCGTCGGGAACCCCGGGGACTCCGTGGGAGATGTGTCTGACCACATCCAGACGGGTTATCTCCTGGGATTCGAGCAGGTAGACCGCATGGGACTGCCGTTCCGCGAATACCGCGACCAGCACGTTTGCCGGCGTCACTTCCGTCTTGCCGCCGGATTGCACGTGGGACACCGCGCGATGCAGCGCCCGCTGGAAACCAAGCGTCGGCTGCGAGCCGCCGGACTCGTCGTCCTCCCCGCGCAGCCGCGGCGTCGACTCATCGATGAAATCGGCCAGTTCCCTTCTGAGCCGTTCGAGGTTTCCGCCGCATGCCCGCAGGATCCCGACGACCTCGGGCGAATCCAGCAGGGCCAGCAACAGGTGCTCGACAGTGATGAACTCGTGCCGCTCGTCCCGCGCGCCGCGGAACGCCTCGTTCAGACAGAATTCGAGTTCACTGGAAAGCATCAGTCCTCTTCCAGCGTGCAAAGCAACGGATGCTGGTTGCGTTGCGCCAGTTCCGTCACTTGCGCCACCTTGGTTTCGGCAATCTCGTAAGTGTACACGCCGCAAACGCCCTTGCCCTGCGTATGCACCTGCAACATGACCCGGGTGGCGACCGTACGCTCCAGAGAAAATATCTTTTGCAGAACCTGCACGACGAATTCCATCGGCGTGTAATCGTCGTTGAGCAAGACGACACGGTAGAGCGGCGGCTTCTTCAGCTTCGGCTTGCTCTCCGCCGTGGCTACGCCGTGGTCGCCCTCCCCGCCGTATCGATCCGGTTCCTGGGACATGGCCATAACGGCAATATGCTACACGAACCGGCGGCCGATCGGACCCTCGGCGGCGGGCCGCGCGGGCCTCCGGTCGCCACCGCTGGCGCAGCGGGGCACTCAGCCACCGACACGTACGCTATCGACACCTTGGAAGGTCGCTGGACCGGCCCGGCCAGTCGGCGGGTCGGACGGTCAATAGCGGATACGCTATAATCGGACGATGGAGTGGACGGTCGAAACCGTGTAGGCCGTCGACGCCGAAATGGCGGCATTGCCGGTGTCGTTGCGCGCCCGACTGCTTCGGCTGCTGGAGACCGTGGAGAATGTCGGACTGGAGGCTCTTCGAGCACCGCATGTCCGGCATCTCGAAGGAAAACTCCGGGAACTTCGGGTTCGGGCCGAAGGCGGGATTGCGCGGGGGATCTACGTGACGGCGGTCGGCAGGCGTTTGGTGGTGCTACATGTCTTCGCGAAGAAGTCGCGCAAGACGCCGCGCCGTGCGCTGGCGACCGCGAGAGAGCGAATGAGGCAGGTGATCGCATGACAAAACTGAAAGACCTGAAGGCGCGTTTCATGGAGGATCCCGAGTTCCGGGAGGAATACGCGCGTGTGGACGAGGAGTACGCGCTCGTCGAGGCGCTGGTGCGCGCCCGCTCCGCGGCCAATCTGACCCAGGCGGAACTGGCCCGGCGTCTCGGCACGACCCAGTCGGCGGTCGCCCGGCTGGAGGGAGGGCGGGTGTCGCCGTCGTTCTCCACCCTGCGCCGCTACGCCGAAGCCACCGGCACGCGGCTCACCATCGGCCTTGTGCCAGTATCGCGAGTTGCCGGACGGACAGCCGAAATCGGGACGTAGGCAAAGAACACGACGCCTCATCCAGTCGTCCCGACACGCACGCCGACCGTGCAGACTTGTTCCCGCGCGCCGCCCCACCTACCATTGGCAATCGGCATCGAGAGCCTGGGACTGCGCGGCGAATACATGGACTTCGCGACTCGACTTCTGCGATGGCGGCAGTTCGCACCGGAGCGATGGGCGAAGGCCGCCAACCGCCACCTGCCCCCCGCGGTCAGCGCCGCGCTCGTGTTGGCGCTGGCGTGGCAGGCGGCCAGGCTGACCTGGGCGCTGATTCCTGGCCTGCCGGCGGATGCGCCGCCGCCGATAGTGAACCCCATCGCCCCCGAACAGTCGGCGCGCGCGGCGCAATCCATCGACATCAACCGGATCATGGACAGCGACTTCTTCGGCGAGGTTTCAAGCGAACCCGTGGCGGCGCCGGCGCCCGTCAGCGTGCTGGAGGCGCCGGAGACCACGCTCAACCTGCAACTCAAGGCCACCGTGGCCGAGCCGCTTGAGAACCGCCGCGGCGCCGCGATCATCGCCAGCGGCCAGGTGGAGAAGACGTATACGGTCCCGGACGTCATCGAGGGGGCCGGCGGAGCGCAACTGCACGCGATCTACGACGACCGGGTGATCCTCGACCGCGCCGGACGGCTCGAAACCCTCAGGCTGCCATCCGAATACGAATCCGCCAACGCGGGCGCGGTGTACGCGACGCCGCCCGTCCCGCTCCCCGCCCCCGCAACGCTCAGAAGCGTGATCAGCGACAACGCCACACGCATCAACGAGATCGTCCGCGTCGCCGCCCATATCGAACAGGGCAGGATGGTGGGCTTCAGGCTCAACCCCGGCGAACGGCCCGAGCAGTTCGCGGCGCTGGGGTTGCAGCCGGGCGATGTGGTGACGGAAATCAACGGCACGGCCATGTCCGATCCCAGCCGCGGATTGCAGGTGTTCGAAAGCCTCGGCGAAAGCGGCGCCGCCAACGTGACCATCATCCGCGACGGCTCGCCGCAGGTCCTGACCATCGACACAGCCCGGATTCAGGCGTTCGCCGAAGAGCGGTAGGCGATTGCGCCGCGGGCCGGCGCTCGCCATGGTGTGGGCCCGCAGGGCGCCGATGCGATCCGGACGGACATCGGCTGGACGATGGCCGCGGCGGGGCGGCGGATGTTCGCCGGCGTCCGGCGCGGTGTCGACTCGCATGGTCCATTCGAGTTGAACGACCGGACAACGGGAAGCATGTATGCCTTCCCCGATCGGAGTTATACGGTAAACGCGCCAAGCTCCACTTCCCTGACACGGTTCTCCAGCTTGAATATCTTCAACAACACGGCGACCCGCATCCACATGCCGTTGCGTTCCTGGCGCCAATACATCGCCCGCGGGTCCGTGTCCACGGCCGGATCGATCTCCGGCCCCCTGGGCAGCGGATGCATGACGATGCCTTCCGGCTTGAGGAGTTTCATCTCCTCGACACCGATGCTGAAGCGCGCGGCATCCACCTTGCTGGACTCGCCGGCCCGGTCCCACTCCGACTGCATGCGGGTCACGTAGATGGCGTCGAGTTCCGGCAGCGCGCCGGGCAGGTCCGCCGTCTCCACGAATGGAATGTTGTGGGAAGCCAGAAATGCCTTGATGTCGTCCTGCATGGCGTATCGATCGGGCGCGACGAACACCAGGCGCACCCCTTGGTAGTTTTGCATCAACATGCACAGCGACCTCACCGTGCGCCCGCGCCTGAGATCGCCCATCATGCCGATGACCTTGCCGTCGATGCCGCCATGATCGGATAAGCTGCGGTCCAGCGTGTAGATGTCCAGCAACGCCTGGGTCGGATGTTGATCGCTGCCGCTGCCGCCGTTGATCACCGGCACCGGACGGGCGATGGAGTCCATGAGGTTGGCGGCCAGCGCGGCGCGCCCCGGATGCCGGGAGCGCATGATGACCACGTCCACGTAGGAACTGAAGGTGCGGATCGCGTCCTCGAAACTCTCACCCTTGACCTCCGACGACGTGGACGGGTCGCGGATCTCGCTGGTGCGCATGCCGAGGATGTGGCAGGCGTTGTCGAAGGACAGAAAGGTCCGCGTGGAGGGCTGCGTGAAATAGAGCATCGCCCGGCGGTCGGGGGCCAGGTCCTGAAGAAACCTCGCCCCCGCGGGCGTCTTGGCGATGGCCCGCACGCGGGTCGCGAGCGCGCACAACTCGTCCAGGAGCCGACGCTCGAATACGCGCGGGTCGATGACGTGGAAGAGCGTCGTGAATTTCCTTGCCACGGCGTCGAGGACGGCTCAGCGGGTGACGCGCCCGAGTGCAACGGGACCGGGGAGCAAGCGGCAGAAAACCATGCCCTCGACGCGGAAGTCCTCCGCGTACCTGGCGCGGCCGGTCACCTTCGGCATGCTGCCAGGGCAGTGGCGGACACAGTGCGGGTCTTCATGATTTTCTCCCTCGGGCAACTGCTCCGGACCGGGACCGTTTACCGTACCCGAGACCATGGGCCGCGTCGAGATTTTCGTCAAAGGCCCACAACGGTGCAATGCGTCATCGGCGTCCCGAAACCGAAGCTCCACGCCTCACCCCCAACGGATGCATTCAGGTGGGGCGGTCGCGCGCGCCCCCTGCCTCGGGGATGGGGTCGCGGTCCAGGAAAGGGCTTGGCCCCATCCGGATGCCATTCGCGCTTGTACATGAGCATAGGACTCGGACACGTTGGATCTCGCTGCACATGTGCGACAATACCGGAAAATCTATCACATTCATGGTGTCTTCACAGGCACATAGCGAATTAAATTGCAAGGAAGTAAGTCGTGGAAATAGACCAAATTGAATTCAGGATAAGAGAAGAGGTCGAAAAGTTTGTTGCCGATCATTGGGCCGCTAATCAAACCGTTTGTTACCTTAGTTCGATCGGTGTCCATCTGAACCACATGGTGCCTAACAGCAGAGTAGTTCTTGGGAACGGCCTCAAAGAGTTTCTTCGACAAAATGTTGTGGTGCAGGTGGTGGAGTTTCCGGGAATAGAACAGAAAGTTGGTGCCGTGCCCCTTTCAGTTTCTTTGCCAGACGACATCACGCAATTGTTTTCGCGACATGGAGAAACATCTTCCGCGCGAAACCGGAATCTGTATTTGGAGGATTTCTGGGACGCATTTATTCGGCCGATTGAAGGCCTTTCTCGTTTTGTTCTTGTAGATGAGACCGGCGGCGTCAAAATTTGCGATGCCTCTCCGGATGCTGAAGACCGTAACGCCTATGAGATTGCACATCAGGATTTGACCACCACGCTTGCCAGTGAATCAATTGCAGAAAAGGTAAACGCAACGCACCGTGCAATTGACCAATGGTTAAACAAGCACTCCTTGGAGCGCCGCGTGTTTCTGCAACCGGCACGTCAGAAACAATGTGTTACGCGTGGCAGTCGCCTCTCGCTCTTCATTCGGGCGTTTGACGGATTACCGCACGAAGATCTGTCGAGAATCAAGGTTCCTCTAGACATCTTGGTTAAGTTAAATTCGAAGTAATGACAATCGAACACTACATCGTTTTCATCGGTGCCGGCCGTCCATTGGCAGATGAACTTTATAGTTTGGAGAATCGTATTTCGAAATCTCACGTTATTGCTCCCGCCATGAGGAAAAAAGAGACTGGACTTACCGACGCGGCAATTGAACGGGCCGCGCACAAACTGCGCGACAAGTTGTCCGAGGAGGATGACACTTCCCAATTCGCACGCCTCTATCTGTGGATGTACAGACCAACATCTTCGCATCAATTCAAACGAGTATGGCTGGCCTTTGGTCACGCGTCCTGGGTTGAAACAATACCAACATCCTATTTGCATAAGGTACGCCCTACCAGAGAATACTTGCACGATAGGACAAATGAAATTCGCCGACTATTGCACGAAGTATCTCGATCTACTTACGCGCAAAGAAAGTCGTCTCCGCTTTCCTTACCCCTTCGTAACTTCACTTCCGCAGTTACCAAGGACTTGAAAACGTACTGGTACAACAATCTCAATGAAGAGCAGTTATCCAATGAAATACGGCGATTAAAGAATCGATACTCACAAATGAAAAATGCAGCCAAGCAAGGCTACAGTGATGACAGGGCGTTGATATTCAAACCGGCAGGTGACAACGAATGCCACGGTAAGCCACATCCTTTAGGAACCGAAAAGAAGACCTTTTTTTGTGGGAGATTTCGTTACGGAGTGTCTCTTTTCCCTGGATTTCACTACGATGTGTCGGCGGAAAAGTCCTCCACAATCCAATGTCGTCTATGGGGGCCATCGGGAGACCGGAGGCGGGTTCGCAACAAGACGTATGTCAACATCTTTCCTAACGACTACATTCGCCCATAATAAAAGAGGCGGAGTATGAGACTCATAACTCCGCCGTCAAATCTGTCTGAGTTGTAGCCACGGATTCAACTACTTCGTAGTCGATCGCCGAGTGCAGCAATCCAGCCTTTCGATCATAACTGGCGCGACACTTGTGCGGTCCCCTCTAACATGCGCCACTCAGAGTTCGCCGTTAAGAGCTTTCCGCCGGACAAGGCCGATACGCAGAATATCGGGCAATGCACCCTATTGTCAATGCTCGGTCGACCGATTTTGGTCGAACCCCCGAATTTGATGCGAGGTTCGCATTTGCCGGCGGATTGTCGATGCGCGATGCGCGAATCAGAAAATGCCTGCCTCAAGCCCGGCCGCCAACGTCATGCCCAGTTCCCGGCATTGTTCGAGCCAGACCTCCTGGAAGCCGCCGACCATCAGCAACGGTTCGGCCACCGGTCTCAGGTTGAGCCCGCTGAGGATGCGCGTGACGGCATTGACTGCGCCGGTGCCGTCGTTGCCGGCCTTGACGACCAGCGCGTAGGGTTTGGCGTCGACCTTGTCCAGGCAGGGATAGAACGAGCGGTCGAAGAAATCCTTGAGCGCCCCGCTCATGTAGCCGAAGTTCTCGGTGGTCGCGAAAATGACCCCGTCGGCCTCGAGCAGCTCGGCAGGCCCCGCTGCCAGCGCTTGAGCCGGGCGAACGTCAACCGACCCGAGTGCCGGGTCCGAAGCGCCGTCGACAAGGGCATCGACGATCCTGCGGACGTTGTCGGACGGCGCGTGGTAAATGATCGCCAGTCTGGGATGCATGTCTTGCCGGACCCCGGATGTTTCACACGTCCCCGATCAGGACTCATTGATTGTACGTCCGCGCAATGTTCCTTCCGCGACAGCGGGGCGGCGTGTTACGCCGCCATGGCACGCTTGAACTGTTCTAATATAAGCCGATGATACAGCGCAATAGAACTGAAACGTTCGCAAAATACGGTCAATGAATGAATTGAAATGCATTCGGGCCTTCGTCAAGGTGGTGGAGGTGGGGAGTTTCGCCGAGGCCGGCCGACAGACGGATACGGCGAAATCGGTTATCGCGACGCGGGTCAACCAACTCGAAGAGCACCTCGAACTGCAGTTGTTGCAGCGGTCGACGCGGCGTCTGAACGTGACCGACGCGGGCACGGAATTCTACGAGCGATGCGTGCACCTGCTGGCCGAGTTCGAGCAGGCGAAAGCGGCCGTGCATTCGACCGAGTGGGCGTTGAGCGGCACGTTCCGGGTCAGTTGCAATTCGTCCGTGATCGCCGCGTTTCTCGCGCAGGACCTTTGTGAATTCCGTTCCCGGCATCCGCAATTGCAGATCGAACTGCGCCAGCATGATCGGTTCTGCGACCCGGTGCAGGAAGGGTATGACATCAGCATTCAACCGACGTCGGCACTGCCCGGCACGCTGCAAAGGACGGAGGTGTTTCCGGCGCGGCGGGTCGTTGTCGCAACACCGCGGTATCTGGAAAGACACGGTCATCCAACGCGCCCCGCCGACTTGCGGGACCATAGCCTGGCGCACAACGATCACGTCGAGCCGGATTGCGTATTGAAGTTCGACAGCGGCAATGAAATCGAGACCGTGCAGATCAAGCCCATCGTCAGGACGAACACGATCCACATGCTCCACGCGGAAGTCACGCGGCACAATTGCATCGCGCTGATGCCGGTCTTTTTCATTGAACGGGAACTGATCTCGGGCCAACTGGTGCCGGTTCTGCCTGACCTGACGGTCAGCAGCGCCGCGATCTACGCCTACTACCGCAAGTCGTCGTTCGTACCCATGAAAGTTCGCATATTCATCAACGGCCTGCGCAACAAGTATGGGAATTTCCCACCGTGGGAGAAGCGGCTGCTGGAGAAACACCCGGAATACGCCGGTCTCCTCGGCCGGTAAGGGACACGACCCTCTCAGCGATCGGCAAGCCCGGACCACGCAACCGCGGACCATGCCGGACCGGACCAGCCCCCCCGACCGGGATTTGCCATTCCAGTCGTCTTCGCACACGCTCGATTGATTTGAACTTATTTTTAGAACGTGATGGTCATAAAATGACAGATTATCAATCGATTTACGGTCAATTATAATGCGATGACTACCAAATCCGTCCACACGTGAATCTAACCGGTGGGGGAACGTGCGCCGCCGCCGGTGACAGGCGGGAATACCTCGGGAGGTCACAAATGACAAATCGACATCTGGTTCGCGCAAGTCTGATTTGCGCTATCGGTTCGCTCAGCGCAGCAACGGCTCTCGCACAGGGGATCCTTGAAGAAGTGGTCGTAACGGCGACCAAGCGTGCCCAGAGCATCCAGGATGTGCCCGTCTCCGTAAGCACCATATCGGGCGAACAACTCGATAGCCAGGGCATCTCCAATATGGAAGACCTGTCGCTGTACGTCCCGAATTTCGAGATCAACAGCGCCTCCATCCTGCCCAACCTGTACATGCGCGGGCTCGGGCCCGGCGCGACGCATTCGATCGAGCAGTCCGTCGGCCGCTTTGTCGACGGCGTCTACATCAGCCGCGCGGCAATCAACCTGCACGGGTTCATGGACGTGGAAAACGTGGAGTTCCTGCGCGGTCCGCAAGGCACCCTGTTCGGGAAGAACACCGTGGCCGGGGCGCTGATAATCAATACGGCCGATCCCACCGACAGTTTTGAGAGCGGCTTCTCCGTTTCGGCAAGCAGTTACAGCACGACGGGCGGAAACAGGCGGCTCCAGGGTTTTCTGTCGGGGCCGCTGGGCGAGAACCTTGCGGGACGCATCGCCGTTCGTCTCGGGGATACCGATGGGTTTTACACGAACAGGCTTGACGGCCCCGGCGGGCCGAACGGGTCCGATACCGGCGTAAGAATGAAGCTGGCATGGACGCCCACCGATCGGACGAGCGTCGACCTCAAGGTGGAATTCGACCGGTTCGATTCCGAAGGTCCCGACACCGCGGAGATCGCCGACATCGGCGGCCCGCCCCTGTTCGTCTACCAGATTCCTTCGCCGAACTTCACGCCGGAGCTGGACTGGGTCGTCGACGTCGATTGCACGGACATCACCGCCGACCGCGATACGGATGGAGACGGCGCGGCCGATACCGCATTCAACGCGGGTTCGTTCTGTCCCAGCCGCGACCAGGAGTCGTCCAATGTCACGTTGACGATCGAGCACGATTTCCCCGACGGGACACTGACCTCGATCAGCGCGCTTCAGGACTACGACTACAAGCACAATTTCGTGGGACTCGACATGGGCCTTGCCAGCGGATTCCGCGCCAAGAGAAACGAGACCTACGACAACCTCTCCCAGGAATTGCGCTACACATCGAACGAATCGGGTGCGAGCGATTACATCGTCGGCGCCTACTTCGAGAACAGCGAAGTCAACCGGCATCAGAATTCGAGCATCAACCTGGTCACGATCTTTCGCGACCCGGGCGGTCTCTACATGGACCGCTACGAGCCGTGGACGATCGGGACCACGACCCTTGCCGCGTTCGGACAGTTCCGATGGCGCTACTCCGACGACCTGACGCTGATTCTGGGCGGCCGATACGCGAGCGAGGACAAGGATTTCGACTTCGAGCGCTACTTCGCGGAATACGGAACCAACAACCGGCTCGCGGTTCCCGGCGGTCCCGGCGGCCCGCCGCTCGCCGTCACCGACAGTCGCACGGAAAACAAGTTCACGGGTTCGGCGACGCTGCAATGGCAGTCGAGCGACAACGCCATGCTCTACGCCTCATTCTCGCAAGGCCACAAGACAGGCGGCTTCAGCGATCGGATAGACAACCCCCTGGCGGATTACGAGTACGACGAGGAGAACGTCAATTCCATCGAGCTTGGCGCAAAGACCACGACGCTCGATGGCGCGCTGGCGTTCAATGTCGCCGTTTTCTATATGGATATCGAGGGATTGCAGCTTGCGACCCAGATCCCCGGCACCGTGCCCGCGTTTTCCGTTTCGAATGCGGCGGACTCAAGCAGCGATGGCGTGGAGATTGATTTGACGTGGGCTGTCAATGAGACCTGGACGTTGGGTGCGAACGCCGCGGTCACCGACGCGAGCTACGATTCCTTCCCCGGAGCCGAGTGCCACGCCGGCACGCCGGTGACGCCGGACCCCGTTACCGGCACCTGCGACCTGGCCGGACTGCCGCTGATCTTCGCACCGGACCTGAAGGGCACCGTGTTTGCAGATTTCCTCATCGAAGATGCATTCGGAGGCTGGGATATCGGAGGCCGCTTCGATTACACGCGATCGGGTGAGCAATACACCGATATCTCCTATCAGGACAACGTGTTGACCGATGCCTACTCCATCGGCAATGCGGGCCTTCGACTCGTTTCGCCGAATGACCGGGTCATGGTTTCGCTGATCGGGACCAATCTGTCCGATGAGGCGTTCTGCGCATGGTGTATTCCCTCCGGCCCCAACGTGCTGGCCGCGATGAATCCTCCGCGGGAAATCGCGTTGAGACTCTCGGTCGACTTCGACTAGCCGGGATTTGGACAAGCCGGTTCATAACATGGGAATTCTTCAATAGCTGGAACATCATGGGTTTTGTCACACCGACCAACGAGTCCGTGCTCGAGTTCACGGGCCTGCATCTTTATCACAGCGGTGTATCGAACTGTTCGATGCGCGTCTGCATGACCCTGGAAGAAAAGGGGCTTGCCTGGACAAGCCACCATCTGAACATTCTGCGAAAGGAACACATCACGCCGGAGTATTTCGGCATCAACCCGAACGGATTGGTGCCGACACTGGTCCACGACGGCAAGGTCGTCATCGAATCGGACGACATCATCGACTACCTCGATGACCAGTTTCCCGACCCGCCGCTGAAACCGACTGACGCCAGCGACCGGGAAGACATGTACTACTGGCTGCGCCGGGCAACGGCGATTCACCTTCAAGCCGTGAAAAGGTACGTCTACTACAAGCGTATCGGCAAGCGAATGGCTCACTCGGATGCAGACGACAAGAAGTACAGGTCGCTGCAGACGAACCCGGATCTCCTTGAGTTTCACCGCAAGAGCACGAACGAGGGCTTCTCCGACGAGGAAATCGATCAGGCCAGGACGACGCTGCACGATTGTTTCTCGAAGATGGACGCCATCCTGGAAACGCACGACTGGCTTGCGGGAAACCGGTTTTCATTGGCGGACATCGCTTGGGTTCCGTTGCAATTCACGCTGGAAAAGCTGGCCGGCTACAAATTCGGGTCGTTTGACAATGTTGCCGATTGGACGCGTCGATTGAGTGCGCGAGACAGTTACCAGAACGGCATCATCAAGTGGTGGCCGCCCGCGGTCGGCTCCGCCTAGCAGCCCGTGGCAAAAGTCCCCCTGCATTCGACCGACGCGGCATCCCGGCTGACTGCGTTGCTCGTCGGTCGAATATTCCCGATATTCTCCCTCCTCGCGCCTTGCCGGCCGGGCGCCGCGCCGGTCTCGGTGCGACGGGGGACTTTCGCCACGGACTGCTAGCGCGATGCTGGAGCTCTATCACCACGGATCGTCCGTCTGCGCTGCAAAGGTCCGTTTTGCGATGGCCCAAAAGGGTGTCGTGCCGGATGAGATGCACTACATCGACATACTCAAGGGCGAACAGTTCGAGCCGGGATACCTGAAGATCAACCCGAAGGCCGTCGTGCCCGCGCTGGTACACGACGACAACATCATCAACGAGTCGACGGTCATCTGCGAATACGTCAACGACGCATTCGAGGGGCCGGCGCTCGTGCCGGAAGACCCCCTGGCGCGCGCCAGGGTGAGGTTGTGGGAAAAGGCCGTGGACGAACAGTTGCATCCGGCCTGCGGCGAGCTCACGTTTGTTTGCTGTCACCGGCACATCGTGATGCGGCTTGGTGAAGAGAAGCTCCGCGAGTTTCTTAGCAGCACGCCGGACCAATCCGTCACGTCGACCTGGAAGGAACGCAAGAAAGAGATCGTTCGCCTGGGATTCGAAGCGCCCGGCATCGACAGGACGATCCGCCTGTATGACGACCACCTGTCGAAAATGAACGAGGCGCTCGAACGGAACGAGTGGCTGGCGGGCGCCGTTTTTTCCCTGGCCGACGTGGGCCTGACGCCTTACGTCAATCGACTGGACATGTTGAGCATGTCGGGCATGTGGACAGGCGGGCGATTCCCGCACGTCGAAGACTGGTTCGACCGTATCAAGGCCATGGCGTCGTTCGCGCCGGCGTTCCTGAATTGGTGCCCGGAAGATCTTACCAACGACCTGAGGACATTCGGTGCTCAAAATTGGCCCGACATCAAGCGAATCATCGGCATTAAGTGAGGCAAACCCATGGGACGAATGAGCGGAAAAACAGCAGTTGTGACCGGAGCGGCCCAGGGCATTGGCCGCACCTATGCGGAGGCATTGGCTGCCAACGGCGCAAGAGTTGTGGTCACCGATATCGAGGACCCGGCGGACGCTGTCGCGGCGATCAGGGCGGAAGGTGGTGAGGCGATCGGCATGAGCACCGATGTGACGTCGGACGACTCGCTGGAAGAGATGGTCAGGGAGACCGAATCGGCCTTTGGGCCGATTGAAGTGCTGGTCAACAACGCAGCCGTTTTTGCGGCGCTGGCGATGAAGCCGTTCGCGCAGATTCCGAATGACGAGTGGGACCTGGTCATGCGCGTGAACGTCCGGGGGCCGTTCCAGGCGGCAAAGGCCGTGGCGCCCAGCATGAAAAGGAACGGGCGCGGCAAGATCATCAATATCTCCTCGGGTACGGTGCTTCGCGGTGCGCCCATGTTTCTTCACTACGTGTCCTCAAAGGGCGCGGTCATTGCCCAGACCCGGGCGATCAGCCGGGAGCTCGCCGCCGACAACATCCACGTGAATACGATTGTCGTTGGCTTCACGGAGAGCGAAGGGGTCAAGCAGCACAGTCAACTCGGCGTGGCGCGTGGGCCAACACTTGCCATGCGAGCCATTCAGCGTGACATGCTGCCGGAAGATATTGTCGGCGCCATGTTGTTCCTCGCAGGTGAAGACAGCGACTTCATCACCGGCCAGAGCATCAACGTGGACGGCGGCGCACTGAATCAGTAGTCGCAAACCCGGAGGGAGCGCAAATGAGCAGGTCATCGGCAGCAAGAGACTACGGTCCGGTCGATCATTGGATCGACGGCCGGAACAGCCCGCCACGGGGCGGAAAGTACTTCGAGAACAGGAATCCACTGGACGATGCCGTGCTGACCGAAGCGGCGGCCGGATCGGTGGACGACATCAATGCGGCGGTAGAGACCGCGCACCGGGCTTTCGATTCATTCCGGTCATCGCTGCCGAAGGATCGCGAACGCATTCTCTGCAAGGCGGCGGAACTGCTGGAGCGCGACCGGGCCGAATTCATCGACATTCTCGTTGACGAAATCGGCTCGCCCATAAGGAAAGCCGCATTCGAGGTTGAAAAAGGCCTGTCGTTCCTGCGTGCGGCGGCCGGGATGACGCGCCAGGTCACCGGCAAGACCATCCCGTCGGACGTACCGGGCAAGTTCAGCATGAGCATCCGGTCGCCGGTCGGGGTGGTGGCCGCCATCACACCGTTCAACGTGCCGCTGATCAAGGGCGTGCGACTGAGCTGCAATCCGATCGCGTTGGGCAATACCGTCGTGATGCTGCCGTCCGAAGAAACCCCGATCCTATCGAACCGGCTGGCGCGCCTGTACACCGAGGCCGGCTTGCCGGAAGGCGTCTTCAACGTCGTATCGGGCAACGGCTACGAAATCGGCGACACGCTCACGACTCACCCCCACGTCAAGGTCGTCACGTTCACCGGCTCCTGTCGTGTCGGCCAGCACATCCGGGAGTTGTGCGGCAAGCACGGCAAACGGATGACCCTGGAACTGGGCGGCAAGAGCCCGCTGGTTGTCATGGAGGATGCGCATCTGGAGAAAGCCATTGCAGGGGCCATGCAGAGTATCTTCATGTACCAGGGCCAGGTGTGCATGGGGGCGAGCCGGGTCTACGTTCACGAACACGTGTTCGATGAATTCGTGGCGAAGTTTGCGGGGGCTGCGAGCGGGCTCGGAATGGGTGACCTGCGCGATCCGGGCACGGTGATCGGGCCGATCATCAGCGAACGGCAACGAGCACGAGTTCGGGGCCACATCGAGGACGCGCGCGAGAAGGGCGCGAACGTCGTCACCGGCGGAGACTGGGTCGACAACCGTTGCCGGCCAACCGTGCTGACGGGCGTGACGCCCGACATGACGGTCTTTGCCGAGGAGACCTTCGGCCCGGTCGTCTCGGTCTATCCCATTGCCGGGCTGGAAGATGCGATTGCCGCGTCCAACGACTCCGACTTCGGGCTGAGCGCCGCAATCTACACCCAGGACATCTCCGCGGCCATGCAGTACGTCATGAACGTGGAATCGGGAATGGTGCATGTCAACGGGTCCTCATTGCATGACGAGCCCCACGTTCCCTTTGGCGGCACCAAGGAAAGCGGATTCGGCCGCGAGGGAACCGAAGAAGACATCGAGGCAATGACGGAGTGGAAATGGGTCACGATCCAGATGCAGTAGCGGTGAACAGGGAAACCCTCGTAGCCCGTGGCAAGAACTCCCCTGCATTGGGCGGAGGACCGCCCCGCCGAAGACGGCTGATCGACCGGCGATTCCCTTGTCGCACCGTCACTGCGACAGCGCAGATGGCCGCCTCGCTACTGGCCGCCTCTCTGATGGCTGCCTCGCTCGTGGCGTTTACCGTCGACGCCGAGGCGCAGACGGAGCCGGCGATCAAGGTCACGTTCCTGGGAACAGGTACACCGACTCCAAATCCGAGGCAGTTCGGGCCCGGCATTCTGGTTGAGTCGGGCGATACGAAACTGCTGTTCGATTGCGGCAGGGGCTGTGGCCATCGCCTCTGGAACCTGGGACCGCAGTACCTGCGGGAGACGAGCCACCTTTTCCTAACCCACATGCACTCCGATCACACGGTAGGCGTCGCCGACTTCTACATGAACGGGTGGAATCAGGGACGCCAGGAAAACCTTCAGGTATTTGGACCCGCCGGCGCCGAGGTATTCATGCGTCATCTACGCCTGGCGTACGAAGAGGACGTTGTGTTTCGCGCCGACCTGCAACGGCATGCGGTAGCGCGGGAATCCCTGGACTACGTCGCAATAGAGGTGGTCGACGGCGAGCGGATTACGATCGATGACGTGACGGTCACCGCGATCGCCGTGGACCATCACGTCATTGAGCCGGCGTTTGGATACCGAGTCGATGCCGGGGAATTCAGCGTCGTCATTTCCGGCGATACGGCGTACTCCGAGAATCTGATTCGCCACAGTATGGATGCCGATGTGCTCATTCACGAGGTGATGTCTCCGGCCCTGGAGCATTTCGTTCGCACGACGTTTTCACAGGAAGTTGCCGACGACATTGTCGCATTGCACACGCTCGCCCCGGACGTGGGTCGCGTTTTCTCCCAGTCCCGGCCTCGCCTGGGCGTATTGACCCACCTGGACAACGACCCAACAGGAATCCCTGAATTGGAAGCCCAGATCGAATCCACGTGGAGTGGCGATTTTGTCGTCGCCGAAGATCTGATGGCGATCGAAATCGGCGAGTCCATTCGCGTTTTGGAGCCTGGTGCTCCATCAACCAGATAAAGACGCATCAGTTGGATGGGCACCAGGCACGAGTCATGAACTGACTGAGCGATTGACTGTGTCTCGCCCCTGGCGAGCATTTCGAACCGAATCGTTTTTTTGGTCTATTGGCAGGAGACACATGAAAGCCTCAAGAGTATTCGTTTGCGCAATTTCCTTTGCGATGTTGTGGGTAGAACCCGTCCCGGTGTTCTCCCAGGCCGCACCCGAATCACGGGCAGTCATCGAAGAAGTGGTGGTTACTGCACGCAGACGTGAGGAGGGATTGAATGATGTGCCCATCGCTATCGTTGCCATGTCGGGTGACATGATCCAGCGAAACAATCTGTCCGATATCAGTGGTTTGGCGGAGCAGTTGCCGAATCTCGGTTTCGGCGAGGCATTCAACTCCTCGGACCGGTTCGCGGTGCGCGGCATCAGTACCAATGGCACCAATGTCGGCTTCGAGCAAGCCGTTGGTTTCAATATTGACGGGTTCTATTTCGGCCGCAGTCGATTTGGCCAAACCATGTTTCTTGACCTGGAACGTATCGAGATTCTCAAGGGCCCGCAAAATACCCTGATCGGAAAGAACAATACGGCAGGAGCCATCAACATCGTCACCCGTAAGCCGGGGAATGAAGCAGGGGGATACATTTCCAGCACCTATGACTTTCAGGCTGCGGCAGGCCTGGCCCTGGAGGGTGCGGTGGATGTGCCCTTCAGTGACCGTTTCCGTGCCAGGTTTTCAGGCCGTACGGAGGACAAGGACGGCTACATGATCGATGGCATTACCGGGGGCGACGATGGCGGCGCCAAGGATAGCTGGACCCTGCGTGGCGTATTCGAATGGGACATGTCGGACACATCGGATGCCACCTTGTTGCTTCAGCAGGGCGATATCGATCGCGGTGGTCGTGCCAGGGAGCTGAACGGCAACTGTATCGACACCCCGCCCATTGACGATTGCATTACCAACAACGTCAAATGGCAGGATAATTCCTGGGGCGGCGGACCCTTTGACGAGTTTACGGCAACGACTTATTCGCTGGCGGGCCTGACACTCAACTGGGAGTTGAATGACTGGACAGTGACGTCTCTGACCAACTTCACCGAGTATGAGGGTGACGATTTTTCCACCGCGGATTTCAATCTCAATGCGGATGGGCAGTTGGTCAACATCGAGGATGATTTCAGTCAAATCACCCAGGAGCTTCGTATCCTGGGTTCGCCCAATGACAACATCGATTTCATTGCCGGTGTGTATTGGAATGAAAACGAAGTTTCGTCCAACCAGAACATACAATTCTGTGGCGGCATGGGCAGCAATTGTTCCAATTCGTCGTCGCCCACTTATACGGGCTTGCAGCGGAACTTTGAATCGGTCCAGGATTCCAGCACTGTTTCCGTGTTTGCACAGCTCGACTATCACCTTGACGAGCAATGGACTATCGCCGTCGGCGGACGCTATACCGAAGAAGACAAGGACGTGGAAGGCCGGAAATTCCTCTCGGATCTTGTCGGCATCAGGCAGGGCTCCGGAGCGCCTGTCCCGGGAACCAACTTCGTCGGCAGCGGCAATTGCCCAAGCCTGGGCGGCTCGATCAATGGTCGACGGGTGGCCTGCTTCGGACCTCTCATGGCTGGATCGAATTCCGGGCAGTTTTCACGAACCGAAAGTGACTTCTCGCCCAATGCCGTGCTGACATGGAACGCCTCTGAGGCCCATATGATTTATTGGAACTATGCGGAAGGCTTCAAGGGCGGCGGCTATCAATTATGGCCGGTTCGTGGCGGCGCTCTTACCGCCGCGCAGATCGAGTTTGACGCAGAAAGTGCCACAAGTCTCGAGCTTGGCGGCAAGCATACGTTGCTCGACCAGCAGCTTCAGCTTAACTGGGCGCTTTTTAATACCGGGATAGAAGACCTGCAGGTTTCGGCGTTTGACCCCCAACTCACCGCACAGAATATTGTTAACGCCGCTGCGGTGACTTCAAGGGGCGTCGAGGCCGATTTCATCTGGCTGCCTGATGCGAACCACCAGGTCACGGCCGCGCTGGCACTCCTGGATGCAACGTATGACAATTATGAAGGCGCCACCTGTTTTCCCGGGCAGACCCCTGCGCAGGGTTGTGTGGGTGGTGTTCAGGATCTGTCCGGCACCGCCGTGCAGTACTCGCCGGAAACCCAGTACAACATTGCGATGGATGGCGACTATCCCTTCGCGGGCAATCTTGCCTGGGGCTGGCGTGCAGCCTACTCGTGGCGGGACGACCAGTTCATCGGTTCCAAGAACCATCCGGTGACCGACGTGCAGCCTGCCTATGGCAAGTTCGATGCGAGCTTTTATGTCGAGGATCAGGCAGGCAACTGGCGCATCGCATTGATTGGACTTAATCTGAACGATGAGATCACCGGTAACTTTGCCAACGACTCAAGAGAGCCCCGCACCATAGACCGGACTCGTACACCGTTGGCGCCGACCTTCTTCTTTACCGCGCCTGGTCGCCAGGTCGCTCTGCAAGGGCGGTACAACTTCTAGACACGGTTTGGTTTTCACCAAAAGCGGGGAGCTTGTCCCCGTTTTTTCCGGAGGAACAACAATGATCTGCAAGCGTAGAGCCACATTGCTCCTGATGAGCACAACTTTGACGAGTGGTGCTGTTGTCAGTACTGCTTCCGCACAGAGCGAAGCAACCAATAGACTGCTCGACAGAAACAGGATGTTTGAAGAGCAGATCATTAACGTTGCCGACAATGTTTATACGGCGATTGGCTACACGGTCTCTGCCAACAGCATGATCATCGGGGACGATGGCGTAGTGATCGTCGACCCGGGCCAGTTGCCCGCTGCTTCGCAACTGGTCCGACAGGAATTTGAGAAGATCACCGACAAACCTGTTCGTGCGATTATCTATACCCACGGCCACAATGATCACACCAATGGCGCTATCGCCTTTTTTGATGAAGGCACGGGAATCCAGGTTTGGCAACGGGATAACTACAATTCCGAAACCAGGCGCCAGACCGAGGCCGGACTGGCGGGTGGAGCAAGACCATCGAACACCCAGGGATTCGATTTACCCGAGGAACAAAGGATAAGTGTCGGTATCGCGATTCCCCCGCCGAGACCCCCGCAGGGTGGCGTCAACGCGGCAGGCGTGAGTGCTGAACCCGCCAGGCGACCGGGCACCGTCCCGCCCACCCATACCTTCGGGGAAGATCGGGTGACGCTTGAGATAGCAGGGATAAGGCTCGACCTGGTCGCGGCGCCGGGGGAAACGGACGATCAGCTCTATGTCTGGCTGCCGGAACAGCGCGTGATATTCGCCGGGGACAATTTCTACCAGTCCTGGCCCAATGTTTATCCATTGCGTGGCACGGCAAGGCGCTCGACCCGGGACTGGATTGCGAGCCTGGCAAGCATGATGGCCGAAAATCCCCTCGTCGTGGTCGGCGGCCACACCACCCCCATCACCGAAGATGCCATGACCGTCCTGACCAACTACCACGATGCCCTGAAATGGGTCCATGACAAAACCATAGAAGGGGCACGGCAATACCTGACGCCCGATGAACTGGTGGAGTATGCGGCACTGCCCGATCACCTGGCTGACCTGGACTACCTGCAGGATTACTACGGCAGCGTCTGGGGCACGGTCAGGGACATCTACGCCCAGGACCTGGGGTGGTTTGACGGAAACCCGCTCAATCTGCACAGGGAAAATCCCGTGCAGCAGGCCAGGCGCATGGCGGACCTTGTGGGCGGCGTGGATGAGTTGATGGGCAGGGCGCAGGCAGAGATGGAGTCCGGCGATGAGCTGGGCGCCGCTCAACTTGCCTGGCACGTTACAAAGCTCCAGCCGGAGAATGCCGATGCATTTCAACTCCTTGGCGAGGCGCTGGCCATTATTGCCGAACGCACCTTCAATGCCCCGGCACGGAACTATACCTTTTCCTCTTCCAACCGCTATCTGCAGGAAGCCGCAGAGTTACGGAATTGATCGTCCGGCGAAGAATTCGTGAGATTGATTGCCGAGTTTGATTGCCTTGGCGCCACTTAGGGGTACGAAGACCCCAATCAGAGGAGTCTCAAATTGTGAGTGAATTCAAATACGGGTGGAAGCCGCTGCTGGCCGCGACCATGGGCACGATGTGCGGCATTTTTACGCTCACTAACTATTCGCAGGGATTCTTCGTAGGTCCCGTTATCACCGAATTCGGCTGGAGCGCGTCGCAATTTTTCCTGAGCTACACGGTCCTGATGTGCTTTGGCCTCCTGACCGGGCCGCTGATTGGAGCTATCGCACAAAGGTCGGGGCTTCTTGTCGTCGGTGTCGTCGGCCTTATCGGCCACTCGTTCGGGTACGTGATCCTGTCGTTCAACAACGGCTCCCTGATGATGTGGTACCTGACCTGGGCGTTGCTGGCCTTTCTGGGTGCAGGGTCGTTGCCGATCGTCTGGACAGGTGTCCTGAATGGCTGGTTCTCCAAACACCGCGGCAAGGCCATCGGAATCACGATGGCGGGCACCGGGCTGGGCGCATTTCTGCTCCCGCCGATCGTCGAGTTCCTCATTTCCAACTATGGATGGCGAACGGCGTACCGCGGTATCGGCATCGGGGCGTTGCTGGTATCCCTGCCCATCGTGATCTCGATGTTCAGAGAGGCGGCCGGCGCCGCGACGGCACACGGCGCCCAGGCAACGGCGCAGCAACCCTTGTCGTGGGGGATGACCCGTGGTCAGGCCATGCGCACCGCTCAATTCTGGATTCTCGGCGTGGTGCTGTTCGTGACGGTGATCGTACTGGCAGGCCTGTTGTCGAATTTCGAGCGCATTATGAGTGAGAAGGGGTTCGAGCGCAGCTCGATCGCAACGATTGCGGCCGTCATGGGGCTTACCGTGATCGTGGGTCGAATACTGGCCGGCGTTCTCGTGGACCGATTCTGGGCGCCTGGGGTTGCAGCCTGCTTTTTTGTGCTTCCAACGGCCGGTTTGTTGATCCTCCTGAACGTGGACATGACCCTTGCCACAGGAGCATTGGTTGGCATTCTGATCGGTCTTGCGGCGGGCGCTGAACTGGATCTGCTCGCATTCCTGACGAGCAAGTACTTCGGACCGGCCAACTACCCTGCAATCTTCGGCGTGATCATCGCCTTCTTTACGGTCGGCGCCGGCCTTGCGCCGCCACTTTTCGGGGCGGTTGCACAAGCCTTTGACGGATACACCGTGATGCTTACGGCCTCCGTTGGACTACTCCTGGTATCCATCGCGCTATTCCTGGCGCTCGGGAAATACCCTGACAGGAGTGCTTCACAGGCGTTCGAAACCGCGTAGAACCGCGCACGGCCCTATCTGCCAATATCGCTGAGACATCGACTACCGTTGAAATAAGTGTAGGGCGGTGGAAGTAAACGACGATGAGAGGCAGTGGCGATTCTATGGCCACGGTCGCGTCGACCCCTTGCGTTCTGACCGAAATAGTCATATATCTGGTCAGGTGGATGATTGGAGACACGACATGACCAGACGTTGGCAGGTTCAGGATGCGAAGGCTCGCTTCAGCGAGTTCCTCTCCGCCAGTCTGACGGAGGGTCCTCAGATTGTGACTCGACGGGGCGTCCAGACGGCGGTGTTGGTGCCGATCGAAAAGTGGCGGCAAATGGAGAAGGCGGCCAGACCGCGGCTCAAGGACGTGTTGCTCGCACCAGAGGCTCGAACTGAACAACTCGCCCCGCCACGTGCAAGGGAACGTCTGCGTCCGCCGCCGACGTTCGAGTGACAATGTACCTGGTGGATACCAATGTGGTGTCCGAACTGCGCCGCCCGAAGCCGCACCCCGCAGTAGTCAGATGGGTCGAGGAAACTGCGCCGGACGCAATCTTCCTGTCGGCTGTTACCGTGGGAGAGATACAAAGCGGTATCGAAGTCACGCGGGAACAGGACACGGCAAAGGCAGATGAATTGGAGGCATGGCTGGCAAAGCTGATATCAAGTCACGAGGTCTTGCCGATGGATGCCGCGCTGTTCCGGGAGTGGGGACGAATCAAGCACAAACAGTCCGATACGCTGCTCGTGGACGCCATGATTGCCGCCACGGCCAAGGTGCATGGATTGACGGTTGCGACGAGAAACGTACGCGACTTCCGGGCGCTGGGCGTCTAGGTTCTCGATCCTTTCGACATCGGCTGATGCATGGGCTCAGACCGAGCCATGTCGCGGCGTATCAGATACAACGGGATCGTCCACTGATGCCTATCGAACCTGCGGCGACGCGGGCTCGTCAGAGTCGCGGCGGCAGCGGGACGTCGGTCAGGGTATCGAGCACGCCATTGATGCACTGGGCGCGGGCCCCCTCCTTGAGCTGCTCCGTCATGTCGTTGACTCTGTCTTCGCCGTACACGGCAAGCTGAACGGCGAGAACGATCGCCTGAAGATAAGCCCGCTCCAGGAACCTCGTCTCATAAGAGTAGAGGCTCGTGTCCACGAGACTCCGGCCCCGCTGGGCGTAGGTGTCCAGATCGGCCAGTCCCGTTTCCATGTCGGGAGCGGCTGCCCGCGCCCACCGAAAGAGCAGTTCCCACTTGCCGATCACAGCCTCGCAGTAGTCCTCCGCAGTTGCCGCGTCGGCAGGCTGCGGCTGCTGCGCAGGCACAGACAGCGTCCACAGAAGACTCACCAGCAGGATCCCGTGCCTCATGACTACCCTCTAATGTTGGCAGATGGTGAGTTTACCGCTAAGGGCACTGCGTTGTCGGAATCCTCCCGAGCCGAAATGCAAAACGTGCAGACCGGAAATCAAGTGCGCCGGCAATTCGAGAAATTTCAACTTGGTTAAGGTTGATTGGTCCTGGAGGAGCGGATAACATTTGGACTATGGCTTATCTCCAAATCAGATCCGTTCAGCCTCCGTTTCATGACCGACAATTGGCGGTAGCGGCGAACACGGCATTGTGCCGGGCAGACGCGATGGGCCTGTTGTCAAGGCCGATCACCCACCTCGATCACGGCGCAATCGAGGAGCTGGAAGAAGGAATGGCCAAGGCCGGAATCGGCAAGGGATTTCCGTCGCCGTGCAGCAGCGAATTTCGTTCGAATCCCGAGAGATTGTCATCCCTGCTGGACAGGATCGGCGAAGCGCTTGCCGAATCCCCCGCGCCGGAGCACGAGTGGCGCAGCTTGCACGCAGTCCTGGGAGTGGACTTGCTCGTCCGATTGCTTGGCATATCGGTTGCCAGCGTACATCGTTACGTTTCCGGCAGCCGGACTACGCCTGACACGGTAGCGGCTCGGCTGCACTTGCTTGCGTTCGTGGTCGGGGACCTGGCAGGGGCGTACAACGATATCGGAATCCGGCGCTGGTTCGATCGTCCGCGCACGCATCTGAACGGAAACACGCCCGCGCAGGAACTGGGCGAAAACTGGATGCCGGAAGACGAGGCTCCCCGTCGCGTCAAGGATCTTGCGCACGTGCTGGTATCGCCACCTGCTACATGATTGCCTTTCGACATGCCGACCCGCGCTTCCCCTTCCTGTGGGAGGATTCGATCCAGCCCGAGGGACGATGGAACGCGGCAGGTGAACTGACCCAGTATTTTAGTGACACTCCCGATGGCGCATGGGCCGAGTTTCTTCGTCACGAGGAAATCGACGACCCGGAAGACCTCGTTACAGTTCGGCGCGCTCTCTGGGCAGTCGACATCGGCGATGGGCCTTTTCCCGAACCGGATTTATCCCCCAAGACCATGTTGGGCGGCCCGGAAACCTGGGCCGACTGCCGACGCGCCGCCACCGAGTTGCGCAAGGACCATCCGGCTCTGTCCGCCCCTTCGGCGGCCTTGCGGCCAGGCAAGGCTTGCGGCTGGAGGGTCCGGGGCGGGCTCGTTCCCGGCCCCGAACGCGACGGAAGAACGCTCGCGCTATTCGGTCACCGACCCGATCTCACCGGATGGGCAGCCACGATCGAGGGCCGACCGGACAAGGACTTGCTGGCGAAGGTGAGGCACTACGGCACGGACTGAGCACGGGATCGACAGAGTCGGGGCGGCAGTGATCCGTCCGCCGTCGACTCGGGCGATGACCCTCCGGCGACAGCAATTCCCGCTAAGCGTCGAGTGGCCGAATATCGACTCCAAAATCACGCTCGAATGGCGAACTTCGCCGATTTCGCAGACCAATACGAATGAGCGGCCGTCGTTGGCGGGAATTGCTGCCCCGGCGACAGCAGTTCTCATTTTGGCGCCAAACGTCGCGACCGGGCATCCGACACGCCCTTATCCGGCGCAATCCGGGCCAAATCCACCGCCAGACCCACCCCGGGGAGAGGGCGGATGGGCACAATGAGAATTGCTGCCCCGGCGACTAATGACGTGAAAGTAAAGCGGTGTGGTTGTACACTGTGCGATCCAGGGACCTCTCCGTCAAATTAACGTAACTAATTGACTTAACTTACATTACCCGGCAAATCCAGGACCCTTTCCATTTGTCGCTGAAATACCCGGCCAGAGGACGTTACCATGAGAAAATTCGCTGTAATCGCAATGCTTGTCTTCATTGGAGTTTCCAGCGTGGCCATTCAGGCACAACAGGGCAGAATGGCTCAGATCGTGCCGCCGAAAGCTACCGTGCACAAGGAAGCTGACATCAGTGTACTCAACGTCAACGATCTGATTCAGGCATTGCCAGTACAGGCGCAAACCGTAACGCTGTCTCAGACAAGACTGATGGAGGGCGCGAGGTCGCCACATCACAATCACCCCGAAGAGGAGTTGATCGTTGTCATCACCGGCCGATTGAGGGTGATGACTCCGGATGGCGACGTCATTGCGGAGCCTGGCGACGTGATCGTTGTGGAATCGTACGCGGAACATCAATTCGAGGCGCTGGAGGATACGTACATGGTCGAGGCCTTCGGGCCCGGGCGGATTATTGGCGGGGGTGGTTAGAGCGATAGCGCTCGGCGATAGCGCTCGAGGGTCGCCCGATGTTCCTGCCCTCTCGTTGAAAAAAGAGCCGCGTAGCGAGTGCGCGTCACGCAGGAGCGCGCCTACTTGATGCCGGACCCGGTTTCCTCGCGGCTCCGATGCGCGGCATCGACTTCAGCCTTCGGCCTGAGCGAACCGGGTTCGAATCGTGGCCGGCCGGGCTCGACTTCCGTCAGCGGCGAAACCTCGCGAACCGATTGGAGACTGCGCAGGGCCAGCGCCTGGTACTCGCCGGTGGCACTGGTTTTCCACGCCACTTCCCGCTCCTGCAGCGATCGCAGGACCCGGGCCGGACTGCCGACCACCAGGCTGCGCGCGGGGCACTGGAACCCGGACTTGACGAAAGCGGTGGCGCCGACCAGGGATTCCGCACCGATCGAGGCATTGTCCATCACCACCGCGTTCATCCCGATCAGGGCGTTACGGCCGATCGTGCAGCCGTGGAGAACGGCCCCATGACCGATGTGACCGTCGGCTTCAACGATGCACTCCCTGCCGGGAAAACAGTGCATCACACAGGTGTCCTGCACGTTGCAGCCATCCCCGATCAGGATTCGGCCGAAGTCGCCTCGCAGTACGGCGTTGGGCCCGACGAAGCAATGCCTGCCGACGATCACGTCTCCGATCAGCACGGCGGTAGGGTGAACGTAGGACGACGGATCGACGACCGGCACCAGTTGATCGATAGCGTAGGACGGCATTGCGGCTCCAGCTTCAGGCAAATCCCCGGACGAGAATTATAGGACCCGGACGATGGACTTCGAACACATCGGGCCGCCCCCTTTTCGGCACGGGTGGTACGGCTCGAATTGAAACAGGCCGCACGCTTTTGCGCTTTCGATATCTTCAGTCGATGTGCCGGGCCACATCCATACGATCATGCAAGACACGTATGATCGATATCGTCTCCCCGGTTGATTGGAAGAAGATCACGTGGCGGCTTTCACTACAGCTGAAGAGACCGTCCCTGATGTCGCTTCGGTCTATCCAAAGTGCCTTGTTCTTGCTCAACCAGACCATCCTCAAGATCAGGCCATCGATGTAGCGATCCGCCTGCGCCTGATTCCACTGCTCGCTGGTGTAGCGCCAGATACTGTCCAGATCGGCACGCGCAGGCGCTGAAAGCCGCCATTTCACCGATTCTCGAGATCGCGGCCGGCGGACTTGATTTCGTCGGCAGCCTTCAGCAGTTCGTTTTGATCCAGCTCGATGAAGTCATCTCGACGCAACGCGTCCAATCCCTTATCTACCTCCGAGCGGAGTCGGGACAGTTTGATGGCCTCCAGTTCTTCGTACTCTTCGGTCGAGAGCACAACGACCACCGGCCGCCCGTGTTTTTCGATCGTCACCGGTTCACGGCGTGCGATGTCCAGGAGTTCGCCGAAGTGACTCTTTGCCGCATTTGCCGACATTGTGTTCATCACGATGCACCCACTATTTCGTCCAGTTCGTTCGATACGTTTATTTTGTTCGATGTTCGACCCTGGTACAAGCCGATTGTCGGCGATGCGGCCGAAGTCACCAGGGCCGGTCCCGCTCCGCTTGCGCCAGTTGCTGGCCCGCTGCGTAGTTGTCGTTGCGGTAGACGAGGTGCTGACTGGCCATCTGTCCGCGCAGGTCATACCGTTTTCCGTCGAGGTCGACCAGATAGACACGCATGTCCAGTTCCATTTGCCCTTGTGCCGTCGCGTTCAGGAACCTCTCGCGGTGGTGACGCGTCGCGAAGCCGGGGAATGTCAGTCAGTGCTGAGTTCCTTCACGTAGCTCTTCAAATCGCGTCGGATGTCTTCGGCGATTTCCTCGACCTCTTTGGCGACCCTTGGTTCCAACCCGAGTTCTTTCTCGATCGCGGTCGTCAAGGGTAGAAGAAGGCTGTCCGCCGAGGATGCCTTTATCAATTCTCGCATTCGTTCAATTCCCAAATCCACGGCTAATCGGCACAAGTCGTCAAGATCGTATTTGTGAAGCGAAGAAAGCCGCGGCAGGATCGACAAGAGGGATTTGACGTCCTGCTCGCAGGCTACCCTGTTGCGTTCAAGCAAATGGGCATGGGCACGAATAATGTGACCACGCGATTTGTCCCAATTTAGTCCTTCGCCGTTAATCTCAAAACCGCGGTCGACGGCGGCAATGGCCGCTTCGGACCGACCGTTTGCAAGTTCCAATGCGGCTTTGTTAAACAACGCGATCTGTGTCGCGTTGCGCAGCAACGGATGATCGCTCGTTTGGAAGCGTTGCACGACTTCGTCCCACGTACTGAGTGCTTCACTAGCCCGGTTCATTTGAACAAGTAACGTGCCTTTGCTTAACAGGGTTTTCGAAACGACGTCCTGTAGAGTTGGAATGTCACAAGACCCGAAGCGCTGCACAACATCCTCGAAGGCTCCAAGCGCTTCGTCGAGTCTGTTCAATCCGAACAGTGCTGCGGCCTTGTTGTGAAGGGCAGTAGCGACTGAATCGCGAACCGAGGCTACATCGCTGGACGCGAAGCGCCGCACTAGTTCATCCCATGTTTCGAGTGCTTCTTTCAGACGGTTCGATTGTGAAAGGAAACCACCCTTGGTGAGGAGAGTCGATGCCACCTGCATGTGGATGGCCGGCTCATCACTGGGCCCGAAGTGCTGCACGACCTCGTCCCAGGTCGCCAACGCTTCTATCGGCCGATTGAGCTGTGCGAACGCCGTACCCTTGCAAAGCAAAGCTGTGGCGACTGCTGCGAGAACTGCCGGTGAGTCTGTCGTCGTGAATCGATCCACTACGCCATCGCAAATGGCCAGTGCGCGTTCCGGGTGGCCTTGCTCGCCGAGCATGGCTGCCGTATTGACAAGGGCTCTAGCGACGGCACTGTGAAAGACTTCACCGTCGGCGGAATCGAACCGGTTCACAACTTCTTGCCAGACAGCAAGCGCATCGTTGGGGCGCTTCATAGTGCCGAGAGCGATGCCTTTGTTGATTAGGGCGATCGCCACGTATTCGAGTTCGGATTTCGCATCGCTGTCGTCAAACCGCCGAACCAACTCGTCCCATACCGCGAGCGCTTCTGGTACGTGTCCGCTGTCTGTAAAAGCAAATCCCTGTTTGTAGAGCGCTTGTGCAGCCACTGGTTGTTCGGAGACATACTGCTGTTCGTCGAAACGGTCGTCTGCCGTCCATGGCGCAAGTGAATTGAGCTCTTCACGGTGCTTTGCCAAGGACGGCGATTCGATTAGTCGAGCGAGGGCTGCCCTATGGCCGATTTGTGCTTCATCGTCAAGGATTGCCGCTTCCAGAGCGATGCGGACTCCGAACTCCCTTAACTCTTCGGGGGAGTAATATCCCTCCATGAAGCGAATCAGGGCTTCTATCAGCGGAACGGGCCCACGTGAGCGGCGCAAGAGGTAATAGATGTTGTAAAGACGCTCGGCGACGTAGTAGAGCTTGCGACGGGCGGTTCCGCCAGCGATTTCCACTGCTCCCCGTTCGATCAGGCGAGCGAGCTGTGCGCTGCACTTGCTGGTATCAAGTCTGGCCCGGTCGGCGATCTCCCGCGTGTTGGCGGGCTTCCAGATGTCGGCGAGCGCCAGATACACGCGCCTTTCTTGTTGAGGCAAAGCATCGAGGTGGCTCTTGAAGTACTCGGTGTGATCGTCCACCAGATCAAGAAGATCGGCCATCAACTGATGAAACGACAGGTTACCGCCGAAACGCGCCAGGATCGTCAGCAGCCGGGGGCTACCTCCGGTGAGAATTCTTAGTGCCCGGATCGTTTCGGGCGGACGGGGACGACCGGACACCGTCTGCCAAAGAACCGCACACTCTTCTTTTACGAGCGGACGAAGTGTGAGCACACGGAACAGTTCGTAGAGGGCGCGCTTCGGATTATCGATTTCCTGAAACCGACTGGTCGCGCTGGCCAAAAGGACAATACGTGGTTCGGTCTGAAGTGTCTGGCGAAGGCGCCATCCCGCTTGTGAGTCCGCGATATCCCGGAACATCATGTTCAGGTTCTCGACCACCACCACAAGGCGTTTGTCTTGACGGTCCGAGAAGTCCTGGAGGGCGCCTATGCATCGGTCGGCTAATACGCGGTCGTCTCGAATGAGGCGCAGATCCTCGAACGTGCGGTTCAGGTCTGGACCGTCTTCGCATCGTGGCGCCTGATCCGCGAGGCGGCAAAGGCATTCGAGCCAGAACTCGCCGGCGCTCGAAACCTCGTAGCTCTCCTCGGCGAATACCACTGGGAAAAACCGCGATGAGAGGTCGGCGTCGCGTCGTATCTCGGCGGCGACGCGGAGCAAGAGAGTGGTCTTGCCGCTGCCGCGCGGCCCGATGAGAAGTTGGTGAATGTTGGAGTTGCCCGAGCACTCGCGCAATGTCTCGATCAAGGAGTCGAGTTCGTTGGTACGAACGCAGAACGACGCGACGAGCTCGTCGTCGGAAAGGAAGCCTGGATTGTATTTCATGGCGGTGATAGTCATCGGCCAGTGCCTGTTGGATTCGCCTCAGGCTCTAGCACGGACACGAAGTGCTGTCCGTAGCGGCTCCGCCACCAGTCTTCGAGGAGACCCGAGACGAACTGATAGCCGTCATCCTGCCGGTACAGGTAGCCGTCATGACACAGGACATGCAAGACGTCCGGGACCGGCAGCATGTTGACCTGGTCCACGGTCGAAAAATAGTCGCGGTATCGGTTGACGGCGGTGCCAGCGAGTCGGCCGGATACGGCGGTGGCAGTCAACATTTCGAGCGCGATCGGATAACTCGTCCTCCCGAGGATCGTCTCCAGTCTGGCCTCATAATGCTGCAGGTCAACCTGCCCACGGACGCTCAGCATCTCGTGCAGATAGACCCATTCGATATCTTCGGGTAAGGCCATTTGCCGTCCGGCGAGCCTGAGGTGATCGTGAAGCTTGTCGAAGTAGATTTGTATGTGGTGCGGGATGCAGCATCGAAGTCGCCGGCACATGAGTCGAGAAAGCTCGGGTAAAAGATCAATTTCGTACGTTTCCGCCAAGGCGGCCAGACAACCGACGGCGGTTTCTTCGTTCCACGGGTGCAGATCGTAGGGCGAGAAGATGTTGGCGTGAGCGCTCAGGCGCGCCTGATGCAGCAGCGGTTCAAGTCCGACGCTGCCGGAGAGGATCAAGGTAACGCGCCCACGATAGGCCTGACCGTTGCGGCGCAGCCAGCTCATGAACGCGTCCGCGAGCAGCCTTCCTTCCGACGTAATGTGATCCGAGTCGCCCTTGAGCAGCCGGTTGATGAGGATGGGTAGTTCGTCGATCGCCAGTACAACCGGGTTGTCGCTTACGGCCAGAGCGGCAAAGACTCCGTCGCCCCTGGCAGACCAATTGCCGGAATCGATCCCGGCCCGAAGTTTTACCTTCAAGTCGGCAACCGAGAGCTGTTCTATCCGGTCGCCTGTCTCCCTGAGCACATTGACGAAACTGGCTTTGATCCGATCGAACGCTCCGCGCAGGGGCTTGGAACGAACGCTGATTTCGGCGATCGCATCGGCAGGGTCGGCAGCGGCTTCGACATCTACGAAAATTGTCTCAAATTGGCCGCTTATCTGGAGACGTCGTAACAATTCGCGTACGAGACTCGTCTTGCCCATGCGCCGTTGCGCGGTCAGCAGGGTATGAGTTCCGTCTCTAACTCGTTCCTGGAGCGTTTCCAGTTCCGCCTCTCGATCAAAGAAACGACTTCCTTCGACCCAGTTGCTTCCGCCTTTCCTCAACATTGCTCGCTTCCTAACAAAACTGCTGGCAACAATATTGTTGGCAAATGCGTTTGTCAACTCTCGCGGCGCGGATAGAACCTGCGGAAGGAAAACGGAGCAGGTTTAGGATGTCGATTTTGCACGTCAGGAAATACTTGCGAGGCGGCTTGTGATCTTCGTCAATCCCGTGCAAGAAGGTTTAATCAGGAATATAAGGATTGTTGGGAAACAATCGGATTTTTATACTTAATATCAATAAGTTACATTAATCAAATGAGGGAGGGAAGGTGTCGATACCGAATGTAGTGCTGGTGCCGGTTGTCGCGGCCGATGTTTGCCCAATTGCATTCGCAGGGCCTCCATTACGGTGTCCTTGCGGTCGCCTTCGTAGATCTTGGTGTGGCTGGATGAGCCGTGATCTTTCTGCCATTGGAACAAGACACATGTAGCGCCGTGGTTGTCGTTTGGGTGCCGTTTTGCCAGTTGCAAAAGCTCGTGCAAGTCTGAAACCGTCACGCTGGGGAAATTGTAGGTTGTGTGGACATCCAAACGTGAAAGACTCCCCGCTCTACAGCGACCGGGCGAGGCCACCGTCCACGCGAATATTCTGGCCTGTGATGTAGGTGGCTGCAGGTGAGGCCAGGAATGCGATTGTCGCGGCAATCTCCCTAGTTGTGCCGTAGCGCTTCATGGGAATTTGGCGCCGGAATTCATCTTGTTCGGGGAAGCTGTCGATGAATCCGGGCAGGACATTGTTCATGCGAATGTTGTCGGGCGCATACTTGTCGGCGAAGAGCTTTGTGTAGGCGGCGAGGCCGGCGCGGAATACGCTGGATGTCGGAAAGTTCGGCGAAGGTTCAAAAGCGGCGTAGGTCGAAATGTTGACGATGGCGCCGCCGCCCTGGCGCTGCATTATCGGCGCGACCAGCCGGACCGCACGCGCGACGCACAGGAAGTAGACCTCCATGCCGGCGCGCCAGTCCTCGTCCGTCAGGTCCAGGAGCGGCGCGCGCGGGCCGTGGCCGGCGCTGTTGACCAGCACGTCGATCCGGCCCCACGCCGTCATCGCCCTGTCGACGAGTGTCTTCAGATCGTCGTTCGACCGGTTGGAGCCCGTCACCCCGACGCCGCCGAGTTCTTCGGCCAGCGCCTGACCCTTGCCCGAGGATGACAGGATGGCAATCCGGTAGCCCAATTGCGCCAGTTTGCGCGCCGCGCTGGCGCCCATGCCGCTGCCCGCCGCCGTCAGCACGGCGACACTACCGTCAGTCATGTTGCTGCTCCCGGTGAATTTTCAGGATCGGTGACCGATTTTATCGGAACCGGCCGAACGGTCACGGAGAATTGTCCGCGCGCCAAGAAGAAGTCCGGTACACGATAACTCCGTTCGGAAGCGCAGGGATCGTCCATTCGTGCAAACTCTCTACCGGGAATCGGGTTGCAGGTCAGTGGGCAGTGCTCATCATTGCCGGCACGAACGCTGGCACCAGGAGTCGATGGGCAATCGTGGACACGACAGTGCCCCGGTTGCATTGCCGACCGTCATCCACTGCAGAATCTCGTAATAGCGCCGGATATTTTCCACGTAGCGAACGGGTTCCCAGCCGCGCGCATAGCCCCGGGACACGCGCTGGTACCAATCGGGATCGGCAAGCAACGGCAACCGCTCCCGCACCTGCTCCCAGGAATCGGGGTTGCCTCCCTGAATCTCGGTGATGATCCTGGCGTCTTCCAGATGCCCGAAGCCCACGTTATAGGCCGCCAACGCGAACCAGGTTCGATCGGGATCCTTGATTCGAGGCGGAATCTTGCCGGTCACACGAACGAAATAGGCCGCGCCACCCTTGATGCTTTCGAGCGCGTCCGTTCGATCCTGAACCCCCATCATCCGCGCCGTCCCCCGGGTCAGCATCATCATGCCGTGCACACCGGTGGGCGATACCGCATCGGGGTTCCAATGGGACTCCTGGTACGCCATCGCGGCCAGAAGGCGCCGGTGCTGGATCCTGGCCGGGGCAGCCATCGCCGGGGGCAATACGGACCGAACGCAGGCACAGCCAGGACACGGTGCTGAAATCGCCTTGTACCATGCCCTCGGCGCGTTACCCGAGCCTGAATTCACCCACCGATTTTGCTGATGATCCAAACTTCCGATATCCTTAATAAATCAGACTTTTCACGCCAATAAATCAAACCTCTCACGCCGGGCGCAAAGGGGGGTAAGCCATGACAATAAGAAAAATTCTCTCTCTGATTTTTACGGGACTTCTTCCACTCACGTTCATTGCCTGCGGCTCCGAGGACGGGCAAGAGCCATCCCAGCCGGACGCCAGTCTTCAAGCACCGGCCGGCGGCGGTGTCCAGATAGCAAGTGTCGATATCGGCGGCACGGTGACCGGCCCGGGCGGTCCCGAAGCCGGTGTCTGGGTCATCGCCGAGACCCGCGATCTCGGGACGCGCTACGCCAAGATTGTGGTCACCGACGACCAGGGCCGCTACCTCATCCCCGACCTGCCCCAGGCCGACTACGACGTCTGGGTGCGCGGTTACGGCCTGGTGGATTCCGAAAAAACCCAGGCCTCGCCGGGCGCCAATCTGGACCTCACGGCGGTGCCCGCCCCCAATGAAGCGGCGGCAGCGCAATACTACCCGGCCGGCCACTGGTTCTCCCTGCTGGAAGTGCCGGCCAGGAGCGACTTCCCCGGCACCGGTCCAGAGGGCAACGGCATCAGCCCCGACGTCGAGCACCAGGCGGACTTTATCCGCCTCATCACCTCCGGAAGCTGCCTGAGCTGTCATCAGATGGGCAATGAAGCGACGCGGGAAATCCCGGCCCTGTTCAGCGGTTACGACACCTCCGCCGATGCCTGGTTGCGCCGCCTCCAGACCGGTCAGGCGGGAGCTTCAATGATCCGCGCCCTGACCGGATTGGGAACGGAAGGCACCATCCGCATGTTCGCCGACTGGACCGACCGCATCGCCGCCGGCGAACTGCCGCCGGCACCGACCCGGCCCCAGGGATTGGAGCGCAACGTGGTCGTCACCCAATGGGACTGGGCCGATCCCACCGCCTATCTCCATGACCTGGTCTCCACCGACCGGCGCAACCCCACCGTCAACGCCTATGGCAAAATCTACGGCGCCCTGGAGGAAAGCGCCGACTACCTGCCGGTGCTCGACCCCGTCAATCACACCCTGGACCAGATTCCATTGACCATGATGGACCCCGAGGCGGGCCCCGTCTCCAGTCCTCCCGCGGCGGAATCCCCTTATTGGGGCGATGAAGCTATCTGGGATTCCAGGGCCAACGTGCACAACCCCATGCTGGACGAACTGGGCCGGGTGTGGATCACCGCCCGGGTGCGCGGCAGGGACAACCCCGACTGGTGCCGGTCGGGCTCGAATCATCCCTCCGCCCAGGTCTTCCCCTTGCAGGGCTCGGGACGCCAGTTGGGCGTGTACGATCCGGCCAGCGGGGAATACACTCATATCGATACTTGCTTTGGCACCCACCACCTGATGTTCGCCGAGGATGCAAATAACACCCTGTGGACCAGCGGCGGCGGCCCGGTGATCGGTTGGCTGGACGCGAACGAATTCCTGGAAACCGGTGACGCCGCGGCCTCCCAAGGATGGACGCCGTTGATCCTGGACACCAACGGCAACGGCGTGCGCGACGCGGAATACGTGGAACCCGGCGACGCCGTGGACCCCACCAAGGACAAGCGCATAGATCCCGGCAGCTTCTACGCGGTGGCTCCCGCGGCGGACGGTTCCGTGTGGGGGTCGATGCTCGGCTACCCCGGCAGCGTGGTCAGGCTGGTGCCGGGCGACAACCCCAACGAGACCGCCCTGATCGAGTACTACGAACTGCCGGTGGATGAAAACGGCGATCCCATTGAGGGTTTCACCCCCCGCGGCATGGACATCGACCGCGACGGAGTGGCCTGGGTGGCCTTGGCCAGCGGCCACATGGGCAGCTTCGACCGCCGCAAGTGCGTGGGCCCCCTGAACGGTCCCCAGGCCACCGGCCAGCACTGCCCCGAGGGCTGGAGCTTCCACACCGAGCCCCTGCCTCAGTTCAAGAACCTGGACGGGTCCGGCAGCTCCGAAGGCAGCTACTATACTTGGGTAGACCAGTTCAACGCCCTGGGTCTTGGGGAAAATATCCCCATCAACACCGGCAACCAGAGCGGCGCCTTGCTGGTGCTCAATGACGGAGAGTGGGTGAGAATGCGCGTGCCCTACCCTCTGGGCTTCTACACCAAGTGGATGGACGGTCGCATCGACGATCCCGACGCCGGCTGGAAAGGCCGGGGCATCTGGGCTACATTCAGCAGCCGCACGCCCTTCCACATGGAAACCGGGGAAGGCGCCACCAGCATTGTGTACCACTTCCAGATGCGGCCGAACCCGCTGAGCAACCAATAGCGATAGCGTCACGCGAAGTCATTACGGTCACGCTTGATAACACCAAAATGCAAAGCCGGTACGACCGGCGGGAGACAATCAGATGAGCAGAATTCAGCGCGTCGCAGCATGGACGTTCACTTACTTATACTTGACGGTCGGCACGGTCGGCGCTCAGGGCACCGACCTTGTTGTTCGTGAATTTGAAAAACAGGAACTGACCCCCGCCTATTGGTCGGAAGGCGCCGACTTCGGCGACTTTAATCAGGATGGTCACCTGGATGTCGTCAGTGGACCACACATATTCCTGGGGCCCGACTTCAGTCACCGTTACGAATACTATCCGGCGGTGGCGCCGACCAAGCGGCAGCCAAATGATCATTCGATTTACTCTAATGACAATTTCTTTGCATTCGTCTTCGATTTCAATTCGGACGGCTGGCCTGATGTACTGACGGTGGGACTTCCCAATACCGAGGCTTACTGGTACCAGAACCCGGGCAACTCTTTCAGTGGCCCGGCCCCGGACCGGCCGGACCACTGGGCGCGCCACTTTGTCATAGATCGTGTTAAAAACGAAGCACCTAATTTTGTAGACATTACCGGCGATGGGGTGCCTGAACTGTTGATGGCCTACAGCAGACATTACGGCTACGCCTCGCCGAACCCGGTAGCTCCGACGCTTCCCTGGGTCTTCCACCCGATATCGACCAGCGAAGAGGTGGTTCATCATTACACCCACGGCTTGGGCTACGGGGATGTGGACGGCGACGGACGCACCGACGTTCTGCACGGGGATGGCTGGTTGCAACAACCCTCCTCCCTGCAAGGCGATCCGGATTGGGCTTTTCACCCCTACCCATTCGCTGAACGGGGGGGACCCGGGCTGTTCGATGGTTTGACGGGGGGAGCACAGATGTACGCCTATGACGTGAATGGCGACGGGCTCAACGACGTCATCACGAGCCTCGACGCTCACGGTTGGGGCCTGAGCTGGTATGAACAGAGCCGTACCGGAGAGCGGATCACCTTTCAGGAGCATGTTCTTCTGAGCAAGGAGGAGACAAATACCGACAACCCATATGGGGTTCAGTTTTCCCAGCTCCACGCAGTAGAGCTTGCCGACATCGATGGCGACGGCCTGAAGGACATTGTGACCGGAAAGACCTACCGGGCTCACGACTTCGGCGACCCCGGGGCCCGACAGGCCCCGGTGATCTACTATTTCCGGCTCACGCGCCAGGATGGCCAGGCAGAATTCGTTCCTCATCTGATCGACGACCAGGCGGGCATCGGACGGCGACTGGTAAGCGGAGACCTCAATGGAGATGGGCTGCTCGATTTGGTGATCGGCAATAAATTCGGGACGTTTGTCTTTACCCAGAAGGTTCGAAACGTCGACCGGGAGGAATGGGAAGCGGCCCAGCCTGTCCGCAGCCAGGATTTTTGACTGCCGGTAAGCTGATACCAGGAGCTTGCGGCGATAGCGAATTTTCGCTTTCGCGAATTCCTGCGGCGCAAGCTCCTGGCCAAAAAGTCAGAAAGTCTTGACTGCTGGCAGCACTCGGTGTTCAGCCCCTTTGATTGAAGCTGGGGTGCAATCAGTGAAATTCAGCCGGCGGCTATAAAGCGGTAGTGCGTTGTCTGCGAATAGCGCTCGCCCGGCGCAAGCAGCGTGCCGGGAAAGCCGGGTTGATTGGGTGTATCGGGAAAATGCTGGGGCTCGAGGCACAGGCCGCGGTGCGGCGCGAACGGCGGTCCAAGTTTCTGCCCGCCGTATACCTGAAGCCCGGGGCACGTTGTCGTCATCCGCAGGCAAAGGTCGCCGTTCGGGCTCTCAAGCTGGGCACGGCCGCCGGATTCGCCCAGAACATAGTTGAAGTCCAAACCGCCGGTGCGCACGACAAGCGGGTGCCGCGACCCGATGACATCACGCAACGCCGCTGGCTGGCGCAGATCCAGTCCGGAACCGGTGACATCGAGGTAATCGCCGGTTGGCAGCAGGTCGTCGTTGACCTGCAGGATTTGCCGGCTGGCAACACGCAGGCGATGCCCGAGCACGTCGGCGCTGCCAGCGGCGAGATTGAAATAGGCGTGGTTGGTCATGTTCACATGTGTCGGCCGGTCGGTTTCAGCTTCCAGCCGGATCACGAGCTCGCGTTCATCCGTCCAGCGGTACGTGACGCTCGCCTCGAGCGTTCCCGGGTAGCCCTGGTCGCCATCCGCTGACCGCAGCCGAAACCGCCCTGTATCGTCCGGGGCCGCCGCATCGATTGACCAGTACCTGTGGTGAAAGCCGCCCGCACCGCCGTGCAGGTGGTTTTCCCCCTCGTTGGCATCGAGCGGATAGTCAACACCGCCGAGGTTGAAGCGTGCACCGGCAATGCGGTTGCAGGTACGCCCGACGGTCGCACCCACGAAGTAAGGGTCGGTCAGGTAACCCGCGCTATCTCCATAACCGAGAATCACGTTGCGGATGCCGTGGGGCAGCCGCAGTTCAATACGTGTTAGTCGAGCGCCGTAATTCAGCAGCGTGACACGGTCGCCGCGGGCATTTCGCAGTACCCGCTCTGCCAGGCTGTCCGCCGCTATCGTCACGAGACGCTCAGGGCTTCACCCGAAACATGAAGTCACTAATGGTGTTCTCGACCCATTCCTGCCGGCCGCTTTGCTTGCGCGGCTCACCTTCTCTAATTATTCGGCAATAGGCGAATCATCGGATTGCGAAACTCAACGCGACTGTCGGAGCCGACGGACTCCAGGCCGACCGTGCCCCGGTGGAGACTGGCCGGTCCATCCACATCTGCAGGTTCGGTGAATTCGTTGACTGTCTCACCATTCACTTTTACCGTTACTTGCTTGCCGTCAACCTTGACGTAGTAGTTGAACCATTCGTTATCGCCGTGTGCGGCAGTCTCCACCTCGCTTGCCCCAACCAGGCTGCCGGTCTTGCTCTCACCGGCCCGGCTGGCGTTAATCTGAGCTTCATAACCAAACGCAGGAGGTCCCTCCTCTTTGTAACGGGTATGAAAATAGACCCCTGAAGCCGACCCAGGATGAGTATAGACATCAACCTTGAATTCAAAATTCCTGAAATCACCGCCGTCAATGGGCCCTGCATAGAACAGGTTGCTCTGCGGACCCTCGACAACAATAGCATTTGAAGCCACTTCAAAGGACTCGGTACCCATGTTCTTTTTCGTGGGCCAGACAGCCTCCGACTCAAACCATTTCATTTCAGCCCAGTTCGTCGTCCCGCTGGCACGCCAGCCATTCAGGGTCTCTCCGTCCCACAGGGAGGTCCATCCCAGTCCCCGCTCGCCCGAATAGCCTTCCGACGGGTGCCCATTGTCGTCAAGCTTGCCGGCTGCCCACAGCAGGCCGGCCGCGACCAGATTCAAATTCACATCCGCGCCCATGGTCGCGTTGTGGTGACCCAGCGTGCTGCTGAACACCCGAACCCCTTCGTATTCGTGGGTCCAGGCTATAGGAAAAAATTCAGCGGCCTCGACGCTGTAGCCACGTGCCAGCGGGGTAGCATTGTCTTTTAACTCGATAGGCATATACAGCTCCCCTTCGGGCGTCCGCCAGGTCCCGGGGAAATTGGCCATAATCGGATGATTCGGTTCGAGCGCTTCTATCGTAAAAGGGATACGAACAACTTCATGGTGATAGGAGACGGCTCCGGTAAAGTCATACCATACCGGGGTAGTAGTCCGATGCAGGTGCATCGGGCAGTGCAGCAGTACGGCAGGCACCTGGTGCTCGGCATGGGCAGCCATGATCCGTTCAACATGTTCAGCATCGCCCATATCAAGATTACAGCTATTGAACAACACCAGATCAAAAAGCTGCGCCCACTCATCGGTTAACAGGCTTTCAAATTTGAAATTCATATCCTGTTCACTTTCACCCTCGTTGTGGTCAATCGTGAACTCGATATTACCGATGCGATCGGTCAGCCCCTCTTCAAGCTGGATCTTTTGGGTATAGTAGTCGTGAAAAGGCCCCCCACCGGTAATCATCAGGACTCTCAATGGATCTGTGTTCTGCGCTCCGGCGTATTGAAGCAGGCTGCCAGAAAAAACCAACGCTAAAATAGAAAGGAGTATCTTTTTAAAAATATTTGTAATCGCATTCATTAGTTGGGCCCTCGATTTTTTGTCTCGTGGATTGAGTCACATCTTTGTAAGGACTTGAACTTCTGCACTCGGTTCAGGAGGAGCCCTGTTTATTAATCCGGCAATTGCCGAATCATCGGATTCCGAAACTCAACACGGCTGTCGGAGCCGATGGACTCCAGGCCGATCGTGCCCCGGCGGAGACTGACCGGTCCATCTACATCTGAAGGTTCGGTGAATTCGTTGACCGTCTCATCATTCACCTTTACCGTTACATTCTTGCCGTCAACCTTGATGTAGTAGCTGAACCATTCGTTATCGCCGTGTGGGGCAGTCTCCACCTCGCTTGCACCAACCAGGCTGCCGGTCATGCTCTCACCGGCGCGGCTGGCGTTAATCTGAGCTTCATAACCAACGGCAGGAGGCCCCTCCTCTTCGTAACGGGTATGAAAAAAGACCCCTGAAGCCGACCCGGGATGGGTATAGACATCAACCTTGAATTCAAAATTCTTGAAATATCCGCCAGCGATCCAACCGTCATAGAACAGATTTCTCTGATCTCCCTCGGCAATCAGGGTGTCGCCCTCAATTCGGAACGATTCTCCGACCAAGGTATTATCCACGGTCGGCCAGACCATTTCTTGATCTAGTCGGCCATACCAGTTAGCAGACGTCCAATCCACGACACCGCCACTTTCAATCCAACCGTTGAGCGTATCATCCCAGAGAGAGACCCACCCAAGTCCACGTTCTCCTTCATACCCCGGGGCTGGCGAACCATCTTCTTCAAGTTTTCCTGCCGCCCAGAGCACGCCCGATGCAACAAGATTCAAATTCACATCCGAGCCCATCGAAGCATTATGGTGCCCCAGTGAACTGGTGAAAACCCGAATGCCCTGGTATTCGTGAATCCAGGCTGTCTCAGTATAGGCGTGTGTCTCCACCGAATAGGCGTGAGACAACGGAATGGCATTGTCATGTAAATCAATGATCAGATACAACTCGCCTGCAGGCGTCCGCCACGAACTAGGATAGTTCTTCATGATCGGGTGATCCGGCTCCAGAACCTCGATCGTGTAGGTAGGGGTATTGGGATGATTTTCCTTCTCGTGGGCGTATGAAACAGCACCGGTAAAATCCCACCAGGCATCCGCTCCATCGCCCTCCGCATATTGATAGAGATGGATGGGGCAGTGGAGCATAACGGCAGGCAATTGATGCTTTACGTGCTCGGCGATGATTCCTTTTACATAGGCTTCATCTTTTACTTGAAGATTACAGTGATTGTAGATGACAACGTCAAACTCCGCCGCCCAGTCTTCCTCCAGGTGGCGGGAGAAATGGAAATCAGTTGATTCCATGGTAATCGTATCCGCGCCTTCATAATCAGTTGTAATTTCTATGTTCGAAAGACGCTCCAACAGTCCATCTCTAATCTGGTCCTTTTGCGTATCATAATCGTGCCAGGGCCCCCCGCCGGTAATCATCAAGATTTGCAATGGATCTGTGTCCTGCGCTCCGGCGTATTGAAGCAGGCTGCCAGAAAAAACCAACGCTAAAACAGAGAGGAGTATTTTTTTAAACGTATTTATAATCGTATTCATTTTTTGGGCCCTCTATTCTTGTCTCGTAGATTGAGTCACATCTTTGTTTTCGCGCGACTTGATAATCAATTTTCAACCAAACATCCCGCTTACTTTATTGAACTTCTGATTCTGGTAGAGCAAATGCGTGAACTCTCCTTCCAATATCCTGTGTTACAGGCGAACGATAACGACCGCCGCCGCCGCCTGCTACAATCACAACATATTGTCTTCCATCAATTTCGTAAACGGAGGGAGTCGAAAAGCCAGGTGAATCCATCTCGAATTCCCACAAAAGCACGCCGCTGGTTTTATCAAATGCTCTGAACCGGTTATCTTCTGTTGCTGCTATAAAGATCAAACCTCCTTGTGTAACAGCCATTCCGCCAAAGTTTTCAGCGCCAGTATTTCGTATCCCCATTTCTACCAATCCCGGATATTCTCCGAGTGGGACCGACCATAAAATGTCACCTCTTGCAACATCTACCGCAACGAGTTTCCCCCATGGTGGTTTAATTGCATGGTACCCCATATGGTCTGTGAAGTATTCCAACTGCGGTACATACTGTGGGGTTGATGTGGACCAACTCAATTCGCCCTCTCCTCCACTCCACGTCAAATTTTCGTCACTTAAGTCGATATCGGATGTGGATATTTCTTCACCAGGTTCAGTTTGAAGAAAGGCTACAACATTATCCAACTCATCTTCGTCAAAGGTCGGAAAGGCCGGCATCGCATTTACGCCTTGAGTAATGACATCCCTTAGTTCGTCAGCACTGAGCGTTGTATTATCGAGAGCAACAGCTACCCCTCCTTGTCGATCAGCACCATGACAAGCCGCACAGGCTGCAAGATATATTGTTCTCCCCTGGGCCGTCTCCGTCATATCTTCGAATTGATCAGGATCTATGAGGTCCAGCGTCAGTACAAATGGGAAGTCATTTACGTTTACATAGGCAATGTTTGTCTCCGGATCAAAAGCTGGACCGCCCCATTCATTTCCTCCGTGAATTCCGGGCTGTACGATCGTTCCTTCTATGCTTGGAGGTGTATACATCGGTCCGGGTCTCAGTCTTTTGAATTGCTCCAGTGCAGATGCGTGAGACTCGGGTGTGATGGTGGTCAAATCGGACTCATAAACTGACGTTCTTACAAGTGGGTCAGGTTTTAGGGGCCATGGTTGAGTTGGATAAGCAACTTCACCGAATGCCGCGTCTGTCGGTACCGGTTTTTCTACAATGGGAAATAGGGATTCTCCAGTATCCCGATCAAATACAAATACCTTACCCTGTTTCCCTGTTTGAACGACCACATCCCGTTCTTCGCCATCTTGCGTAATGGTAGCCAACATCGGTGCAGGAGCGATATCATAATCCCAAATATCGTGGTGCATCGTTTGGAAATACCATTGTAATTCTCCAGTCTCCGCATCAATAGCTAAAACGGAATTCGAGAAGAGGTTCATGCCAGGTCTCGCACCGCCACCTCCATGGATTCCACCGGTGGCTGAACCCGTAGCGGCAAATACCCAACCTCTTTCTTCATCAACAGTAAATCCACCCCATGAGTTGGCGCCCCCATAAATCATGTTATCTTCCCACTCCCACGTCTCATACCCGGGCTGTCCTTCCAGCGGAATGGTGTGAAATCTCCATTCATACTCCCCGGTTAACGCGTTAAAGGATCTGATGTTACCAGGGGGTTCTTCTCTTCCTTCCGAAACATTTGAATCCAAAATCAAATGGTCATCATAGACTACAGGAGGTGAGGTGTTCGTTATTTTATTTTCCAGCAGGTGAGCAGGCCAAACATGATTTTCCTTTAAATCAATATACCCGCCGCTACCAAACGACTCTATAAGGGTGCCGTCGTCCGGGTTAATTGCCCAGACAAGATCTTTCGTAAGGTGGAAGATTCTTGAGTTGTTGCCATTCTCATCTTCCCAAAACACCGCCCCTCTCATGATACCACTGGCGAGATAATCTCCCCTGGAATGGTGTTCCGACAGATCAAACAGCCAGAGTTCTTCTCCGGTTGCTGCATCCAGGGCAACAAGATTTAATTCGGAATCGGAAAAATACATCACACCTTCAATAACAATCGGGTTAGATGACATCCCCGGCCGGACAAGATCCCTTGTGTCATAGGTCCACACTTCTTCCAGCAACTGAACATTTGCGGTTGTAATTTGGCTTAAAGAAGAGTATCCGGTTCCTTCCTGATCGCCACGATAAGTAGCCCAATCAACGAAATTATTCAGTCTGCTTTTTTGAACAGCGTCACTTGTTTGGGCCGATGTATCATTATCCACCCAGCCGAATGCAATCAGTACAGAAAGGAAGGTCAGGGGAGAGAGCAAATAGAGTTGTTTTTGCATCAGTTTGTGGCCTCGTTCCGTTTATATTCGAATAACAGGTAAACTTATTTTCCTATGTTTCTGATAGTGTGAAGTCGGGTAGTCGTTTAATAACTCCACCTTCCATAGCCGACTCATGGGCGAGCAAGCCAACACATGTCCAGTTTGCAGACTGGACCGCATTGGGGTAAGGATCACGATCGTTAACAACAGAGTCGACAAACTCATGTACCAAGTGTGGGTGAGAACCTCCGTGGCCAGCGCCCTGGATAAAGGATAAGTGAGCATGTTCATCTGCATCATACACGCCTTCCAGGGTAAACTCGCGAATCTCTTCCGGTAGCAGATACCCATAATCCGGTACCTTGACACGTTCGGGTATTTCCGGTTCGGGTTTCTTTGCCGTATGAAGAACCGGATCCTCCCCTTCGATAAGCGGCCATTCAAAGGACTTTTTGGATCCGTATACGTCAAAGCTTTCTCGATATTGACGTGACGTATCAAACAATGAACGATAAATGTGAGCGGTCAAGTCAGAATTCTTCAACTTAATATGGCAGGTTTCAACCGCAAAGGGCGAACCTGATTTCTCGATAAGGTCATCGCTGATTGTTCCCGAACCGAAACACGATACATATTCTGCTTCTTTGTCAGTAAGTCCAAGAACGGGGCTGACAACATGAGTTGCGTAGTGCATGGGCTTCATGTACTGCCAATAGTCGGGCCACCCCTCCATATCCTGGGGATGACTGGCTTGCAAATATTGAATATTCCCCAATTCCCCTTTTTCGTAAAGCTCTCTTACAAACAGATATTCGCGACTGTACACAACCGTCTCCGCCATCGTATATTTTAATCCCCTCTCCGCGACCGTTTCTACTATTTCCCTGCAATCCTCAATACTTGTTGCCATCGGCACAGTACATGAAACATGCTTGCCCGCACGCAGAGCCATTAGCGTGTGTTCCGCATGGAGCTGAATGGGTGTATTTATATGCACAGCATCAATCTTTGGGTCTTCCAGAAGCCTTTCATACGAGCGATAGCGATGACCTGGATCGATGTTGAAAGCATCTCCTACTTTATTAAGATCCGATTCCGAACGCTGGCAGATTGCATACATATTCGCATGAGGGTGCATTTGATATATCGGAATGAACTCAGCTCCAAATCCTAAACCTACAATTGCGATGTTCACTTTACGTTCTCCATGTCCGGTAAGCGCCGATCAAAACATTATCGTGTCAGCACGCTGATTTCGCATGACGAATTGACTAAGCGCTGCCTTCCAACCGCGAATCGGCCGGTTCCATTTCTTCAAGGCGTTCGGCAGGGCGAGATACAAATTCTTCTGGATCGGTTCGTCGTTCGGAAACGCACCGCGATTCTCTAGCACCTTATCGAGCGCTCGTCCCAGAAACGAGCAGTACCCACCGACACGACATGCCGGTGGGTACCCAGGTACCTGATCTTGCTTCTGGTTCTTGCCGACTTCTACCTCGCGAAGACGTACCGCGCACCCAGGTAGAGGCGCATGTCGCCTTCCTGGAAGGACTGGAATTGTTGATCCGTGCGGCCGCGGAAGACGATAGGTTCGTCCAACAGGTTGATGCCCTCCAGGAAAATGGTCAGATTATCCATGGCAGCATAGCTGGCGCTGAAGTCAAGCTGCGAGAACTCGTCAACAAACCGCGGAATGCGTTGGCTGACGTTGGTGTTGGCCAGAAATTCACCGCGGTTGTTGTAGTGCAAACGCACACTGAACCTTTCGTTCTCGTAGAAGCCCATGAGATTCCACGAGTCCGACAAGCCCGTCAGGGCAAACTGGTCCTCGGTGTGCGGGTTGGCGAGCACATCGTAGCCGATGTCACCGTCGACAAAGGTCGAGTTGGCCTGGAAGCCGAAGCCGTTGAGGTTGCCGGTGAAGAAGTGCACCCAGTTCAATTCCAGGCCCTGGATATTGGCGCTCGCCTGGTTTGTGGGCTGCTGAACGACAAAGTTCATCAATGGATCGTTCGAGTTGGGCTCGATATCACACGCGGTGGCGATGTCGGACGACAGCGCGGCGCCCCCATCATCATCGGGGTCGATGAATCCCATGGAGCCGGATCCAGCGACAGTTCTCCCTGTATTTGGCCCCGCCTGAAAAACTACATTTTCAAGGCACGCATCATTATCGATGAGCGCGGTCATGGTGAAGAGGTTCGTCTCGGTCAGCCCAGCTGAAGTACCATCTGCTTTGGTATGAGCACCCAATGCGTCGATGGCCTGGCCCAGGCGGGTACCCGGGGCTCCGTTGGTGACATCGCGCAGGCCGAACAGGTTTGTCGTTACCTGCTCGTTGCCGATAAAGTTCTTCACCGACTTGTCGAAAAAGGCGACCGTAAAGGCGCTGCCCTCGCCGTAGTACCACTCCAGCGACAGGTCGAAGTTGTCGGACTCCAGCGGCTCCAGTTGCGCGTTGCCCCTGCTGCCGGTGGCGACGCCGCCCAGGTACGTCGCCGTGCTCGGATTACCGGCATTGGTGGTGACGAACATGTTGTTATACGGCGCGCGCGCGATGGTGGTGCTGAACGAGGCGCGCGCTTTCAGGTTGTCGTTGACATCCACCGAGAAGTCGAGGCTCGGCAGCAAGTTGTCATAATCGAACGTCTGCGACACCGCCTGCACGTCCGAGCTGAACACCGTGGCGAGGTCATTGTCCGATGTCCATTTCTTGAACATGGGAACCGACTGCAGTGTTACGGATTCGACATCCGTCTGCTCCCAGCGCAGGCCGACCACGACCTGCATCGGCCTGCCGCCGACTTCGCCATCCAGAACGCCCTCGCCGTAAAGCGACACTACGTCCTCGGTGATGACGTTGTCGGCGATGCTTACCGTGGATCGGTTGTTGTAGTCGTATTGTGCCCCGCCGCCGTTGACGAAGCCGTCAAAGGCCTCCGCCACCGCCAACGGATCGATAAAGAACGCTTCCTGGCCCACAAGTCGCAGACTGGCGCCCGGGGCCACCGTTCCGCCGGCGGCGGTGAAATCCCGGACCAGTTCGTCCGCCGTCAGAAACTGATTGTTGTGATCCTCAAACTGGCAGCTTATGCATACGTCTTCAATGACTTCTTCCCCCATCAGCGTCGCGATATCGCCGATGAAGCCGGTGTTCCAGCCGCCGATTTCGTCCCGGTAGCGCTCGTAGACCGAGTGCATTTCGTGGCTGACAAAGCCCGCGCCGAAATTGGCCGTGACCGGACCGCCGCTGTCAAAGGCGACTGCCATCTTGGCCTGGTCGATGACGGTATCCTGGGTACCAAATTCCTGAATGATGTACTGGAGCCCGAGATCCGACTTTTCGAAGATTCCATTCGCATTACCGCCGGGGAAGGTAACCTCCCGGCCGCCGACCATGGTTGTGCTGGGGCCAGAGCCGTCCGCAATGGCCTGGGCGACGTTGGGTATCTCAGTGCGGTAGTCCACGATGTGGGCGGCGACAGCCTGACCGCCGAGGGAGGTTCCTTCAATGAGGGCGCCACTCGGGTGATTGCCCTTGGCGACCGCATTGCCATGGGCCGCGTCGAAGTTCAACGTCAGCGAGTCGTTGAGCTGATAGTCGACGTTGAGGCCGAACGAACTCAACTCGTCCCGCATCGCGAACAAGCTGTTCCGGAAAGGGAGCTCCTTGCCCGCCTGGCTGAAGTCGCTGCCGCCGCCGGACACGAGCGGCTCGGACAAAAAGTCCGGCTGACTGAGGACAGGGTTGCCATTGAAGGCGACAAAGTCGAACTGGCGGACCCAGAAAGGCAAATCCGAAGCACTCTTTGCGCTCTGATCATTCCGCGCGAACAGCCCATCCGCGGTAACGGTCATACGTTCCGAGGGCGCCCACTGCAGGGTCAGCGCGGCGTTAGTGCGCTCGCGCGAGCTTACGCTGTACGCGAGGGCCGCAGAATGCGGGAAGCCGGCCAGTTGATCCGGGCCGGGTGCGTTGACCAGGTTGGCGTTGGCGAAGGCGGGGATGTTCGGATTGAAGGGAAACTGCCAGACGATTCCGCGCCCGCTGTTGTGCAACGCCGTGCGATTCGAGAATTCGCGCTCCTGGACGGAACCGAAGGCGGACAAGCCGAAGGTGCCCTCATCGTTCGTCCAGTTGCCCAGACCGCTTATCTCCGGCGTCGCGCCACCGCCGGAGTCCGAAAGGGCTTTTGCGCCAATGGAAAACTGGTTACCCGTTTCCAGGGGCTGGACGGTTTCGATATTGATCGTGCCGCCAAGACCGCCGGACGGCACCCCGGCCCGGCCCGATTTGTACACCTGCAGACCCGATACTCCCTCGGACGCCAGGTTCGAGAAGTCGAAGGAGCGCGAATCGCCGGTTCTAATGTTGGCGTTGATGCCGAAAAAGACGCCCCGGGCGTCGGCCGCGGGCATCTGCCGGCCGTTCAGGGTCACGATGTTAAAGTCGCCACTGAAGCCGCGAATCGTGACCTCGGAACCCTCGCCCTCGACGCGGTTGATGGATACACCGGTAACGCGCTGCAGCGATTCCGCCAGGTTGGTATCGGGAAACTTACCGATATCTTCCGCGGAAATGGCGTCCATCACGCCTGAAGTGTCACGCTTGAGATCCATGGCTGCCAGCAAACTGCCGCGAATACCGGTGACCACAATCTCCTCCAGGCCGTCACCGGCCTGCTGCGCACTCGCCTGGCTGGCCATGATGGACAAAGCTGCCGACACGGCGGTAGCCAATTTGGTTTTTTTCGTAGTGGTCTTGATATCACCCATTTCTTATTCCTTCAAAGAATTTCGTGGCCCATAACATACAGCGCAATTCAGGAAAGCGTAGAGACATCTGTTCCCAGAGTCGCTCATACGTCCCCTTTTGTGCATTCTGCCACACTTCCGCTTGGTCAGGGAAGCCTTGAGCCGCCGAAAACCGTAAAACAGTAGGCGGCGCTTTCCTGCCACAACCTGATCGGTCTGCTCGGCGCGCACTTGGGGCTGCTCGCGCCCCTCGCCGGATTCATGTCTCTTCGCCGCCGGGACACTGCTGGGCGGCTCTCGACCCTGATCGTCAGTGTAATCGGCCTCGTCCAGACCCGCGGCGGCCACGATCCCGAAGGCCGGCGCCAGGCTCATGTGGGCAACGCGCTCGGCGTCGAATTGACCGTTGAACAGGTGGAAAAGGGTGCTTATCCTTCCTGTTGCAGCATAATCTGAATCGTTGACTCTCCGGAGAGCCATTGATGGAGGAGAAAATTCGCGTAGTCGTCGTCGGTGGCGGAACGGCTGGTTGGTTGACAGCTTACAGCCTGGTCAAGCGACTGGGTAACCTGCTAGAAATCACCCTGGTCAAATCCGACCAGATCGGAACCGTGGGTGTCGGCGAGGCGACCGTTCCCACCATCGGCAATTTTCACCATATCTTTAAAGTCGACGAGCGCGAGTTCATGCGCGCAACCCAGGCAACCTTCAAACTCGGCATTGCCTTTGACCTGAGTTCGACACTTCCTCATACATGATCCGTGCCCGGGCGGGTCCGGGGAACGGGGAATCAAGGACTTGCGGGCATTTTGGGGCGATTTCGACTGGATACAGGCGCCGAACGGATAGATACATGGCATGATCATTTAGATATTCCACGTTCGCGCATGCGCAGGTATAATTGGATACATGTACCTGCGCCAGTCCAGCCAGAAACGCGCCGACGGCTCCAAGCTGCGCCACCTGCAAATCGCCGAAAACGTCTGGGACCCGCTCAAGAAGCGCTCCCGGGTGCGCATCCTGTACAACTGCGGGCGCGCGGACGATCCCAAGGCCACCGAGCGGCTGCGGCGGCTGGCGCGCAGCATCCTGAAACGCTGTTCGCCGGAAGAGCTGGCGGCGGCGGACACGGGGATGAAGGTGGTGGATGCCTGGGCGTACGGGGACGTGCACGCGCTGGAGGCGCTGTGGCGGCGGGTGGGCTTGCCGGAGCTGATCGGGAAGTCGGTGGACGCGCGCAAGTTCGAGTTCTCCGTGGAACGGGCGTTGTTCGCGCTGGTGGCCAACCGTGTGTTGGCGCCGTCGTCGAAGCGGTATTGTCAGGACCGGTGGCTGGCCGAGGACGTTCGCATCGAAGGCTGCCAGGGGCTGGAGTTGCAGCACCTGTACCGGGCCATGGACGTGCTTCAGACGCACAAGGAGGCGTTGGAGGAAGGGCTGTACTATCGGCTGGCGGACTTGTTGAACCTGGACGTGGAGGTCCTGTTTTACGACACGACCTCGCTTCACTTCGAAGTGGCCGAGGAGGACGGGGACGATCCCGACGGCGGGGCTTCGGGGCTGCGCAAGCGGGGGCATTCGAAGAACGGTCGCGGCGACGCGCCGCAGGTGCTGGTGGGGCTGGCGGTGACGCGCGAGGGTTTCCCGGTGCGCCATTGGGTGTTTCCCGGCAACACCGTGGACGTGACCACGGTGGAGCGGGTGAAGGCGGACCTGAGGGGTTGGCGGCTGAACCGGTGCGTGTTCGTCGGCGACGCCGGGATGGTGTCGGCCCAGAATCTTCGCGCGCTGGCCCGGGGCGGCGGTCGTTACATCGTGTGCATGCCGGCGCACCGGGGCTCGGAGGTGGACAAGGAGGTCATCGGGCGCCGCGGGCGCTACCGGGAGGTGGCGCCGAACCTCAAGGTCAAGGAAGTCACCGTCGGCGACGGCGAGCGCCGTCGCCGTTACGCGGTGTGCTTCAACCCCCGGGAGGCCGAACGCCAGCGCTCGCATCGCCAGGAGGTGCTGGCGCAGTTGGAGGCCGAACTGGCCACGCTGTCCGGCCTCGCCGACGGCGAACAGCACCGCAAGCGGGTCTGCGAATTGCGCGCCAGCCGTCGCTACGGGCGGTACCTGCGCCTGACCCGGGGCGGGCGCCCGCGCATCGACCGGGCCAAGGTCAAGGCGGCCGGGCGGCGCGACGGCAAGTTCGTCGTGCACGGCAACGACGACACGCTCACGGCCGAGGATCTGGCGCTGGGCTACAAGCAACTGTACCGCGTGGAGCAATCCTGGCGGCAACTGAAGAGCGAGCTGCGGTTGCGCCCGGTGTACCATCGGGTGGCGCGGCGCATCCACGCGCACATCGCGCTGGCGGTCATGGGCCTGTTGCTGGAACGCCTGGCCGAGCACGCCTGCGGGGACACCTGGCGCAACATCCGCGACGATCTGAAGCAAATCAAACTTGTTCAATTGTCGGGGCCGAACGGAGACCTCTGGCAGGTCACCGAACCCCGTCCGGCCGCGTCCAAGCGACTGAAATCCTTACAAATAAAGCCTCCGCCTCCGATCCTCGACCTGGGCTGAACGCCTAGTGACATGGGTGTTTCCGGCGACGCCCGCAAGCCCTTGTTTTGTCTACGAAAAACGGAATCCTGTATCTATGAACTGTCGAACCCGAGTTTGACAACTGGGGCGCGCCGGGCGAAAGCTACCTTCACTCGTTCGGTGATACCGGGCAAAGTACCTGGATGGCGGGATTCCACCAGTACCGCATGGAAGCGCATGCCAATGGTTTTGGCGGCAGCCTGGAGGACTATTGCCTCGAATTGAAGAGGGCGAAGGCTGGCAAAATCCCGCCGTCAAATTGTCCAGTCAATGGGGTTCACTCCAAGAAAGGGAACATTACCGCTTTGGGCTTACACCCTGAATATGTTGCTTCAATGATGCTTCAATGAGACAAGCCTGAACGGGGGACGGCAATCCAACGAGACCATGGGCCTGTGACGAGGCGTCCGGGATCATCGGACGGGTGACCGTGACGCCACAGACGCAACGGGTCCAGACCCCGAAACAGGCCCGCGCCTGATCGGGCGGCGCCGCACGACCGGGCAAGTGGAGGACCGGCGCGGAACTGAGTAGCACTGAACGAAGCGAGCGGTTAAGAGGTAGGGCCAACCCCTTTATCACAGCACGACGGTACACGACGCCCTCCGACGGCCGGACAAGATCCGGGCTTGGCGGAAGTTGCGGGACATCGGGCCGAAGTGCTAAGCCGATCCGTTTCGAGGCTCAGGTATTGCTGACGATCAGGAAGCGGGCTTTGGCCGGAGGATCGAACACGCTGCTGTAAAAGAAGCTATCCCTGATTTCCTCAATGCCGAAATGCGGGGAAATCAGGTCCAGAATTTGTTTCTTTTCAAAATGGTACGGCATCTGGATGAGCTTATCGCCGAACTTGTCGTAATTGACGAAACGCTCTTCCTCGCTGCTCATGATTTTCAGCAGAAGTGTGCCGTCGGGCCGCAGAATCCGTTTAATGCTGGCGACGTATTCGTAGTGATTGAACATGCAAATCGAATGATAACAACCTCGATCGAGCACGAGGTCGAATCGGTTATCAGACAGGTTTGAAGCGGAAATATCGTCGAGCAAAAACTCGATTTGCAAGCCTTGTTCCCCGCCGAGCGCGAGTTTGGCCTGTTTGATGGCGGTCTCGGAAATATCGGTGCCTACTAGCCGGTGGCCCCTGCGGGCAAGTTCCATCGCCTGCGATCCGCTGCAAGTGCCGAGATCGAGGATGTCGAGTTGGAGCAAATTCCGCTCACGAAAGAATTCTTCGATATCGGGATCGAGTCGGTCATTGAACCACGGCCATCGATTCTCGCCATGGACGGTATACATCGCATGGTTTTTCCTTTCCCACTTCTCGCGGTTCCACGACTTAAGCTGTTGCCTGATGTCCATGATCGCGTTAAAAATTCGCCGGGGAATGCAACACTGTGAATGTATGGCTGCCCGGCCCGAGCGGATAAACAAGATCGGGTCCGTCCCGTCCAATGCCGCTCCCGTTGAATTCTTCGCTGATTGCATCGGCGGGAATTTGGACGAGTTCCGGTTCGTAAAAGTTGGCGTCGGCGCGGACTTCGTTGGCCGGGGGCGTCGGGAGACGCAGAAAAGCCATCGTGTTTTCTGGTATTACGAAGCGGTAATCGTGGATATTGCCATCCACCGACCATTCGCTTTCGATGCGGTCGCACATTGAATCGTTGAGGTGGTCCCACTTTCTTGGACAGGTTGTTAAGGTGTACTCCGAGTGACGGACGGAGGGCGGTGTGGAAACCCACCTCTCAAGCTTCACGCGCTCTTCCTTCGACAAAGCGTTTCCCCGCCGCAACCCGCATCGCACAACCCCCGGCATGCCGATCCAACGCAGGGTGCCATATCCAACCCCATAAACGAGTGTAACATTACGTCCCGGCGCGCCGCCCGCGCAAGCGTCAGAAGCTTGCGCTGTAGACCGATTCGCGCCGTGACGAATATGCTGGGATGGCGGCACATCGACATGGTTGGACAGATAACAGGATAAATGCAGAGTGAATGGACGGCAACGGCGTCCCGCGCGCCCTGGCTGGCCCCCGATTTGCCCCATCGCGGCGCCGGATTCCCGTCATCGAGACACCGTCCCCTGCAACAAGCTGCCCAGACCCCCTGCATCCGCTTGACTTTCAACACCAGGCAGACGAGGTTCCACTCGCCCTGAACCTTGCTCTGACTCCGGTCGATGGGCTCCTCACCGGCCACTGCACGGCCACCGACGCCCGAGCGCGAAATATAAACGCGGCTTCGGCCGCAGAGCGGAGCAACGGCCGGGGTGCTTCCCGGTCGCCGGGTCAGATTGAAACATGCCTCGTCGGTCTGAGGCGAAGCCTCGCTAGAGCAGTAGCAGCGTTACAGTCGTATCTTCTCGAAAGTCAGCAAGCCCACGATGAATGTGTCGGCCTGAACCGAATTGCGCACCTCGCTCCAGTCGACAAAAGCACGCTCTGCGTCGCTGACTATGCTGAGAACCTCAACCCGTGTGAGCTGTCTCCCCATATCGTAGTCGGCTTCGTGCCGGTGCTGTTGGAGATCGACGAATACCGCCGATACGCTGCGACGCAGGCTGGCCTGCCTCGGCCGCCTCGGTTCCTTGGTCGCCAGCAGGGTGGCCTGAGCGAGCAGATCGCGGGCCAGGCTCACGTCGGCGCTGCTAGCGGGCATCTCGGAGCCGGAGCAATTGGCGGCTGTGGACGACGCGATCATCGATTGCAAAACGGGCGCAGAGTTGCTCACGGCGGCGCGGCGAATCGCCGGCGTAAATTGAACCGCGGAGCAACTGGCGCCGAGCACGTTTTCGTTGTGGAGGCGCAAGCTTCGGCGGTGGGCGGCGGAGAGCGGGGCCAACTGCGCGGCGCGGTTTGCGGAGTTGGCGGATTCGCCGCCGCGCAATGAGACGTCACACGGCTCGGTCAGCTACGCTGTGAGCGCTCGGCGAACAAACTCGGGGATCGTATGGTGAAGTAACAGTCTTGGTCATGGTCATGGTCAGCACCTACAGGTTTTGTGCAAGGCGCAACGCCTTCTCGATATCGTTGCTTTGCGTGCGCTTGTCCCCGCCAGCGAACAGAATAACGATCCTGCCTGCGTGATATGCTCGCTGTTAGATGGAGGAGAAAATTCGCGTAGTCGTCGCCGGCGGCGGAACGGCTGGTTGGTTGACAGCTTACAGCCTGGTCACGCGGCTGGGTAACCTGCTCGAAATCACCCTGGTCGAATCCGACCAGATCGGAACCGTGGGTGTGGGCGAGGCGACCGTTCCCACCATCTGCAATTTTCACCATATTTTTAAAGTCGACGAGCGTGAGTTTATGCGCGCTACCCAGGCAACCTTCAAGCTCGGCATTTTATTTGACAACTGGGGCGCGCCGGGCGAAAGCTACCTTCACTCGTTCGGTGATATCGGGCAAAGTACCTGGATGGCGGGGTTCCACCAGTACTGGATGGAAGCGCATGCCAATGGTTTTGGCGGCAGCCTGGAGGACTATTGCCTCGAATTGAAGGCGGCGAAGGCCGGCAAGTTCGCGGCAAAAGTTGGTGAGACGCCACTGGCGTACGCCTATCACCTGGACGCAACGGCCTACGCCGGATTTCTGCGGCAAAAAAGCGAATCACTCGGCGTCCGGCGAGTCGAAGGCAAGATTAGCGAAATTACCGTTGATCCGGTGACGGGTAATGTCCAATCGCTGAAGTTGGAGCAAGACAGACAGATCGCCGGCGATTTCTATATTGATTGCACCGGCTTCAGAGGCCTGCTGCTCGGCGGTGCATTGGATGTTGAATACGAGGACTGGAGCCATTGGCTGGCCGCCGACCGCGCTCTGGCAGTGCAGACAAGAAGTACCGAGCCGCCTCCCCCCTATACTCGCGCCATTGCACATTCCTCCGGGTGGCAGTGGCGTATCCCCCTGCAAAGCCGTACCGGCAATGGCCTTGTTTACAGCAGCCGGTTTTGCTCCGACGACGATGCCCGTGCAACTTTGCTCGGCAATATCACTGGAAAGACCATCACTGAGCCCCGCCCCCTGAGATTCAAAACCGGTATCCGAACAAATCCGTGGCACAAAAACTGTGTTGCCATTGGTTTGTCGAGCGGCTTTCTCGAGCCACTTGAATCGACCAGCATACACTTGATTACCACTGCGCTGATACGCCTGATGAAGCTCTTCCCGTTTTCGGGCGCAATGGCGCCGCTAGCCGAGCATTATAATCGTGAAAACCGGATTGAATGGGAGGCAGTGCGCGATTTTATCATCCTGCACTACAAGCAGACGCAACGGGACGACAGTGAATTCTGGAATTATTATCGAACCATGGATATCCCGGACAGCCTCGCTCACCGCATGGAGCTCTTTAAGGAAAACGGCCATGTGTGGCCGGATTTGGTGAATTTGTTTCGCACGCACTCCTGGGTTCAGGTGATGATTGGGCAGGGTTTGATCCCGAAACATCGTCACGGTGCAGGTCGCATATTGCCACCGGAGGCATTAAGGCGAGAGCTTGAAAAGCTGAGTACTTTTGTAAGTCATAATCTTGCCAAGCTGCCTGATCACGATGACTTTATAAAACAGTATTGCCCGGCGCAGAACTGAGCGGCACAGAACGAAGATAACGAATAAGGTCAGAACGTTGTCGGCCCATGGCGGGCCGCGTCGGTTCGAAGCGGAAAATCTGGTGCCGGTGGACGGATTCGAACCGCCGACCCACGCATTACGAATGCGTTGCTCTACCGCCTGAGCTACACCGGCAAAGATCTGGCGAAGGCGGCACATTATCCTTCTTATTGGCCGCGATGCCCATAGCCGCGGCGCCATAGTCGCGGCGCGGTAAACCACGCTCCCGGTTGACCGTACCCGCCTCCGCGTTTCCTGGCCAAGCGTAGCGTCCGGTTCGGTCGTTCGGTCATTCGGTCGCTCGTGACCGCGCCGCATACCGCATTTCCCGCAATATCGCCCAGATTCAACTCTGCCATCGCCACCCCTGCTCCGCTTACGCTGCAGTTCACCGTTTCCGGAGGCAATCGCATGAATCGTAGCCGTGGGGTCACATTGCTGGAACTGCTGATGGTGCTCGCGGTCGCCGGGGTGCTGGCCGCGGCCGCGGCCCCCGGTCTCGGCGGCTTCATTCTGAACGCGCGCCGCACGGCGGATGTCAACGGCTTCGTCACCGCGGTGCAACTGGCGCGCGGCGAGGCGTTCAAGCGTGGCCGCACGGTGGTGTTGTGCAAGACCTCCGACGGCACGAATTGCGGCGGCCCGGACGTGGAATTCGACCAGGGCTGGATGGTGTTCGTGAACGACGGCAGCGAAAGCCCGCCGCGCCGGGACGCCGATGAACCGCAGCTGTACGCGTACCGGCCGGAGATGGCGGGAAACATCACCGCGAATCGGCGACTGTTCGAGTTCCGGCCCTTCGGCCGGCGCAGCACCAACGGCACGGTGACTTTCTGCGATCGCCGCGGGGCGGAGCAGGCGCGAGCGGTTGTCGTCAGCTTCACCGGCCGGCCGCGGGTCACCCGCAACGGCACAGCCTGCCTCCCCTGACCCGTGAAGTATGAGTGCGCAGCCGTGCAGAGCGGCCTGAGCCTGGTTGAAACGCTGGTGGCGCTGGTGGTGCTGTCCGTCGGCCTGCTCGGCGTCGCCGCGTTGCAAGTCCAGGGCATGAGTGCCGGCCAAACCGCAAATTTCCGCACTCACGCGGCCAACCTGGCCGCGGACATGGCGGAGCGAATCCGCGGCAATCCGCTTGGACTCGCCGCGTACGCCGGGCCCGCGAGCGACAACCGGTGCGCCGCCGACGCGGGCGAAGCGCTCGACTGCACGCCTGAACAGATGGCCGCTCACGACCTGTTTCTCTGGGAGCGGGCGATTCGCGCCAGCCTGCCCGGCGGCGATTGGCGCATTCAGGTCGATTCCGGTTCCGTGCCCCCGGAATACCGCGTTGAAGTCACCTGGACGGAACCCCGCCACGGGCAACTCCGGTACCGGCTGTCGATTCGGGTCCGGCGACGATGAGTAGCGCACGGTTCGGGCGACCCATGACTTCGGTTTGGGAAAATTTGACCGCCGGGCGCCGCAACCGACCGGATTGCGGCGCCGGTCGAACGCCACGGGCCGCCGACCGGGGGCTGCCAAACGTCCGCGGGATGACACTGATCGAAGTGATGGTCGCCATGGCCCTGGGCTCCTTCCTCCTGCTCGGCGCCATGACCGTATTCACCCAGGGGCAGGCGGCGTTCCGGGTGAACGAATCCACCGCGCGCCTGCAGGAGCACGCCAGGCTGGCCCTGGCCTTCCTGGAGGACGACTTGCGCATGGCCGGGCATTTCGGACTGACCGCGAACCCGGGCGACATCGCGAATCGTGCCTCTCCCACGCAACCGGTACCGCCCGGGCTGGCCGTTCGAGGCGACTGCGGACGAAACTGGGCGATCGATCTCGGTTCCCCGGTGGCAGGCACCAACAACGGCTTTGGCTGGACCGGTTGCAGGCCGAACGGGCAGGCTCAACCCGGCGCCGATACGCTGGCGGTGCGGCGCACGAGCGAACTCCCTGTCCCGCCGACCGAAACGCGTCCAGGCACCCTGTACCTGCAGACCGCGCGCTTCGGACGCGGGCTCATTTTCGATGGCGCGGCGCCGCCCCCGGGACCGCCGGCATCGCAGTCCCGGTCATTTCAACTGCTGAGCCGCGGCTACTACGTCAGCCGGCGCTCATCGCTGGACACGCCTGGCAACCCGGTGCCGTCGTTGCGGATGAAGACGCTGGCTGGCAGTTCGCTGGGTCCGAGGCTGGTCGACCAGGAGGTCGTCCCGGGCGTCGAGGATCTCCAGGTCCAGTTCGGCGTGGATACGGACCGGGCCGGGGCGCCGGGCCGGGGTTCGGTGAATCGCTACGTCAACCCGGGCAACCCGCTGCTCGATCCCGAAGATCCGGCGTTCCTGCCCGAGGCCCGCGTGCTGGCGGTGCGCGTCTGGCTGCGCGTGCGCGCGCAACGCCCGGAACAGGGTTTTTCCGATACCCGCGAGTACGGCTACGCGGACCGGACTTCGGCGGCTCCGAATGACGCGTATCGGCGCATCGTCGTGACCCGGACGATTCAATTGCGCAACGCGGGATCGTCTTCGTGATGGCCGCCACGCGTCGAGGCATTGGGTTCGCGCAAGCGGACATCGGACGTCCAGGAGCGCGCATCGGACGTCCAGGAGCGCGCATCGGACGTCCAGGAGCGTGCATCGGACGGCCTCGAACGGACAAGGGACGTCTCGACGCGGTCAGGCCGCAACGATGCGGCACGGCCCGGCCAGGCGACCAAGGGCAGTCGGGCATCGCCCTGGTGGTGGCGCTGGTGTTGCTCACGGCCGTCACGCTGGTCACCGCATCCGCCATGAACACCGCGACGCTGCAGATCGTCATGGCGGGCAATGTGACCTCCTGGGACCTGGCGTTCCAGGCCGCCTCGACCGGCATCGACCTGGCCATCGCCCGAGGGGGCTTCAGCGTGGAATCGCCGGGCGCCCTCCCCCTGACCCAACTCGGCGACAGTGGCGCGGCCACCGAGGCCGTGATCGCCTTTTCCGAGTCGACGCCCGTGCCTGACGCGGCGTTCAGCCTGGGCGAGGACTCCGCCGCGCTGCAGGCGTTCCACTTCGAAATCACGGCTGTGGGTACGGGACCTCGAAATGCCGTCTCGACCCAGCGCCAGGGCTTCTACGTCCTGGGACCGGCCGATCCCGCAGATCCCCGAACCGCACCGCCATGAGAAACGTCAACCTGACCGCCGCCGCGTGGGAGCCGATTGTCACCCACCCGTCGAACCGCTCCGCCACCATGAGGGTCCAAAGCATGTCTGTCCCAAAACCATCCCGCCCGCCGAAACAGGCGCGCGCCTGGATAGCATCCGCCGCGCTCTGGACGCTATTGGCCGCAACACCGGCCTCGGGCGACGACACGGAACTGTTCGTCACGGATACCCGCCGCTTTGCGGACGCGAGGCCAAACGTGTTGTTGATCGTGGACACCTCCGCCAGCCTGGCGCAGGCGGTCCCGGCCCGCGGGCGCTACGATCTGGCCGTCCAATACACGGGCCAATGCGATCCAGCGCGGGTGTATTGGCGCACGGGCGCCGGAGCGCCGCCGCAATGCTCGACCGACCGCTGGTTCGAACGCGCGGCGTTGACTTGCCGGGCGAGCCTGGACGCGTTCGCCCGCAGCGCAGGCAGCCACACCGACCGCTTCGCCCAGTTCGCCCCCGCCGGGGCGGACCGCTGGGAGCGCCTGGACGAGATGAAGAAAGACCGGCCGGTGGAATGCGAAGACGATGCCGGACGCCACGGCGACGGCACGGACCCCCTCGCCGTCTTCGCCCGCAACGGCGACGCCAACCGCCCCTGGAGCACCGACCCGCGCGAGGAAATCCCCTGGGGCCAGAGACCGGCGGATCGCCTGTACACCGTCTACGATGGCAACTATCTCAATTGGTTCCACAACCCGCCCGCGGTTCCGGGAACCCGCCATCTCGTATTGCAGGACGTCGCCGCGACCCTTCTGACCCGGCTCGATGCGGTCAATGTCGGCCTGATGGCGACCAATCTCGACCAGGGCGGATCGGTTCTCCACCCGATCGAAGACATCGATACGGCCCGAGCGCCGCTGATCCAAAGCGTCCGCGGATTGACGGCGGGAGGCTGGACTCCACTTGCCGAAACCCTCTACGAGGCCGGTCAGTATTTCGCGGGCCGCGGCGTCCACTATGGCGAAGGACATGGCCCGCAAGTCTCCGCGGCGTCGTCCCGGGATCCGGACAGCGGCGGCGCCCGCTACGCGTCGCCCATGCGGTTCGGGTGCCAGAAGAACTTCATCGTGCTTCTGACCGGCGGCGTACCCGCGGAGGATGTGGACGCCAACGACAGCATCGCGGCCCTGCCGGGTTTTTCCGACGCGGTGGGCTCGGAGTGCGGCGGGGCCGGGGACGGCGCCTGCCTGGACGACATGGCGGCGTACCTGTTCGCGGCGGATCTCGATCCGGCAACTCCCGGCAAGCAAGGTGTGGTCACCCACGTGGTCGGTTTCACCGCCGACGACCCGCTGCTGGCGGCCACGGCGGCAAGAGGCGGCGGCGCGTATTTCACCACCGGCGACGGGGCCTCGCTGCTGGCGGCGCTGACCGGCGTGGTCACCGCGATTCGGGAAACGCAGGCCAGCTTCACCGCGGTGACGGTGCCGGTGGACAGCTTCAACCGGCTGCGCAACGGCGACGAGCTGTACCTGGCGGTGTTTCGCGCCGCGGGCAACGCTCACTGGCCCGGCAACATCAAGAAATACCGGCTGCGCGGCTCGGACGGCGCGATTCTGGACGCAAGGGGCCTCCCGGCCATCGATCCGCTCGGCGGGTGGTTCCTGCCCGATTCGCGCAGCTTCTGGTCCTCCGGCGCCGACGGCGAGGATGTGGCTCTGGGCGGCGCGGCGGAGCGGATTCCCGATCCGGGGTCGCGCAACGTCTATACGTACCTGGGCGAAGCCCGGCTGACCCATCCCGACAATGCCGTGCAACGGGCCAATGGGCTGATCGACGAAGCGTCGCTCGGCATCGGGGACCCCGGCGATCCCGCCCGGGACGAACTCATCGACTTCATTCGCGGATCGCTCTCCGCCCGCACCCCGCGCCCCGGGGAACCGCCTTCGCGCATGGGCGATCCCCTCCACGGCAGACCGGTATCGATCACCTATGGCGGGACCGCCGGGGACCCCGACCCGGCGGATCAGGTCATCTTTGCCGGCACCAACGACGGATTCCTCCACGCCTTCGACGCGCGGACGGGCACCGAGCTCTGGGCGTTCATCCCGCCGGAATTCCTCGAAGACCAGTTGATCCTCCGCGCCAACGAAGCGGCCCCGGACAAGCACTACGGAATCGACGGCACCATCCGCGCCCACGTCCAGGCCGACGGCAACGGCGTCATTGAGCCCGCGCAAGGCGAGCGCGCGTACCTGTTCTTCGGCATGCGGCGCGGCGGCGCCTCGTACTACGGGCTGGATGTCACGCGGCCCGACTCACCCCGGGTGCTGTGGCGGCTCGACGCGACCTCGCTGCCCGGCCTGGGGCAGAGCTGGTCCACACCGGTCCCGACGCGTATCCGGGTACAGGGGGCCGGACAGAACACGCAGTCGCTGGTACTGGTATTCGGAGGCGGGTATGACCCGAGCCAGGACCGACCGGACGGCAGCACCGACCGGCAGGGCAATGCGCTCTTCATCATCGACGCGCTCGACGGAGAACTCCTCTGGCGCGCCGGCCCGGCCGGCTCGGATTTCGATGCCGAACACATGCGCTGGTCCATTCCCGCGGATGTGCGCGTCATCGACCTCGACACGGATGGATTCGCGGACCGGCTCTATGCCGTCGACACGGGCGGGCAAGTCTGGCGGCTCGACGTATTCAACGGCAGGCCGCCTGCCAGCCTCATCACCGGCGGCGTGATCGCCCAACTCGGCGGAGCGCCGGACGACTCGCCCGACGCGGCGGAGACTCGCCGCTTCTACCACGCCCCCGACGTGGCCCTGGCGGGACTGGGTACGCAACGGTTTGTCCACATCGGTATCGGCTCCGGGCATCGAGCGCGTCCCAACAGTGTCGCCGCCCATGATCGCTTCTTCGCGCTGCGGGACCACGCCGTCTTCGAGTCGCTGACTCAGAGCGAGTACGAAGCCATGACTCCGATCGCAAGCGCCGACCTGGTCGACATCACCGACAACCTGCAACAGTCCGTCCCGTTCAACAGTCCGGGTTGGCGGCTCGACCTCGATGAGGGCGGCTGGCGAGGCGAGAAAGTCCTGGCCCAGAGCCGCACGTTCAACAACCGGATATTCTTCACGACCTTCACGCCCGCGGCCGACGCGCAGGGCAGCATCGACGATTGCCGACCGTCGCCCGGCGCCAATCGGCTCTATGTCGTGAACCTCTTCAACGGCGATCCCGTGCGCAACTTCGACCTGCTGGGGGACGACTCCCAACTCACCGAGTCCGACCGATTTGTCGAGGTGCCCGGCTTGATCGCCGGCGAGGCTGTTTTCCTGTTTCCGCCTCCCGAAGATCCCGACTGCGTCGGCGCCGATTGCACTCCGCCGCCCCTGGCCTGCGTGGGATTGACCTGCCTGCCGTCCGGATTCGACAACGCTCCGGTGCGTACCTACTGGCGACAGGAGATGGGCAATTGAATGCGGCGAAGGTGGCGCGCACCGGCCCTGGCCAGACTGGCGGATACCGCAAGCGAGCCGCCGGCAACGCAGTTCCGTGGTCCAAATCCGCTGGCCGGATTGCCGGATTGACACTGATCGAGCTCATGGTCGTCCTGCTGATCGTCGGCATTCTCGCCGCCGTCGCCGTGCCCACCTATCGGCAATACGTCATCCGCGCCCATCGCACCGAAGCCAAAACCGCTTTACTGCGCCTAGCGGCGAACCAGGAGCGCCACTACCTGCAGAACAACACCTATACCGACGATCTGGCGTTGCTTGGGTTCGGTACGGGTATCAGCGACAACGGCGTCTATACGCTAAGTGTCCCGATAGCCGATGCCGTCACGTATCAAGCCAGGGTGATTTCACGCTACGGATCGACGCCGGGCTAAGCGACGTTCCGCGGGCCGCTTGGGGGCCAAGGCGTGCGGAGGGTTCCGGGCTGGTGTATGGAGCGCGGCGTATTCGTCACCGGGTGGGTGGGGAAGCGGGTCCGGGAACGCGGCGCGGAGAGGGGTCGCCGGCGACGTTTGCGGGGGGGCGCGGTTTGCGGCGGCGGGGCCGGGTGTCTCAGTGCGGGGACAGGATGGCGTCGAGCGCGTCTGCGCGGCGCATCATGAAGTGGAGGTTCGCCTCGGGCAGGTAGCGGAAGCCGCGGTGGAACACGACGGCGAGCGCGATGTTGTTCAAGATGGCGTTGTTGGCGGGTGCGTGGCCCTTGCGGACGCGGCTGGCGTCCTCGCCCATGGTGGCGTCGCGGCGGTAGTGGTTGGCGTTCTCGACCTGCCAATGGCCGCGGTTCCAGGCCAGCAGCCGCGCCGGAGCGGCGCGTTCGGCGGGCACCGTGGTGATGCCGTAGGCGGTCTCGGCCGAGGTTGCACCGGTCTTGGCGTCGGTGCGCTCGCGCACGACGCGGAACGCCTGGCGGGCGCCGGGGAAGGGTCCGAGCGTCTTCGGCGGCAGGTCGCGCGCGGCGATGCGGCGCGCCTCGATGCGCCCGTGCGCCTTCGCGGGTTCGTCGGCGTGGTGGCGCACGTCGTTGCCGTCCCAGTCGATCGCCGTGAGTTGGGCGAAGGTGTCGGGGCAGTTCGCCTTGACCGACAGCACGTAGTCCGCGCCGTGCGTCTCGACGATGGTCCGTGCGGTGTCGCGGGTGGCGTGCAGGGCGTCCAGGGTGAGTACGCAGCCGCGCAGGTCGACATCCTCGAGCAGCGCACACAGGGCCGCGATCTCGCCGCCGTCGTCGCGGCAGCAGCGGCTCGCGACGGGGCGCCCGGCGTGGGTAACCAGCGTCACCGTCTCGAAGTACGTCGCGTCGTCGGTGTGCCGGTTGGCGCCGCGGATGCGCTTGCCGTCGGCGGCCAGCACCTGAGGGTCGTCCGCCGCCGCGAGGCGCGGCGCCGCCCACCGCGACAGCACCTCCTGCAACGCGTCCGGGTCGGTGTTCATCAGCACCCGGCAGACGGTCGAGTCCGACGGCGCGACCCAGCGCCCCGCCGCCGGGTCGCGCCAAGCGTGCAGCGCGCGCAGTTCCTTCTGCTCCAGGTTCCTCGCGAAGCGCTCAGTCGCCGCCGGGCCGTGCTGCCCGGCGAGCCGCGCCAGCGCGCAGATCGCCAGCACCGTCGCGAGGCGGTGCTTGCGGCCCTGCCCGCGGCGCGCGTCCGGCACCTCCGCGAACAGGTCGCGCAGCGAACGCAACTCCGCGCGCGTGTAGCGCACCGGCACCGCCCGACACGACCACTCCGGGCGGTCCGCCGGGTCCGCGAGCCGCCGCCGCGCATCCCGACGCAACACCCGCACGTACATCTCCTTCGGCGCCCGGTGCGGGTCCGTGTACGAGCCGTTGTGGCGCGCGAAGCCCTTCGTGCGGCCCACCCGCGTCCAGTTCGACGCGTCGTAGCACGTGCCCCGAAACCGCGCCGGGTCCACGAACGTCTCGGCCAACTCCAGCGGATGCCCGTGCAGCGCCGCCCAGTCACCGCTCAGCCGCCGCACGCTCCGCGACAGCGCCCGCGACGCCAGGTTGGGCACCCCCGACGCCGCCGGCAGCACCAAAAACCGCGTGTTGTTCCCGATCAGGTGCAGGCGCCGGAACTGCACCGACCGGTGCCAGCCCAGCCAGCGGTCCCGCGGCGCGCACTTGAACGCCCCCGACTGCCAGCCCAAAAGCGCCAGCCAGTGCCCGCGCCACTCCGCAACATGGCGCAGACCACGCCCCGCGAACTGCCGAAAACCCAAGTAGTGGTGCTCCTCCATCAGCGCATCCCAGCGCCGCCGCTCCTCCGCGCGGACCGGACGCACCTCAACCTCCCCGACCACCACCGCCGCCTTGTCGAATTCCGCCGACATGCAGCGCGTTGTACACCAAACAACGCCGAAAAGCCAGACCCCCGAGACCAACCCCTCAAATCACCGACTTCCGGCTAGCGTGAAATAGCCCTGCGTATCAAGCCGTCGCTGTGCCAACGCCGGGCGGTGGATCGAGTGGCCCCGACATGAGTCAGGATGAGGCGTGCGCCCGGTTTACCGTCGACGCCGCCGGTCAGCGCCTCGCCTTCCCGGACCCCGACGGCGCCTGCTGGTAGCGATTCTGCGCCAACCGAACGTCGACGCACGTGCGCACCAGACGATTGTTGGATTGACCGGCATAGGGTTCAATGAACTACAATAGAGGCATTGAGCCACAGCGTATGCACACGCTGGTCCCAATCGGAACATTTGAGAAAAAGGCCCGCCGGCTGCTTGGCGGAGCAGGATTTGATGAGCTGATGGAGCTTCTCGCTCGACACCCCACTGCGGGTAGCGTTATCCAGGGTACCGGCGGTCTGCGCAAGGTTCGTAGCGGACGATCGGCGAGCGGCAAGAGTGGCGGGGTTCGAGTGATTTACTACTATCACAGCGGGAACAAACCGATTCTGCTCTTGTTGATCTACTCGAAGACCGAACGAGAGAATTTGACTGCCATCCAGAAGGCTCAATTGAAGAGGCACGTCGACATTATTTTCGAAGAATTCGGTTAGGAGAGGTTTTGTGGACGACAAGCTGTTTAATGAACTGGACGCAAACCTTAGAGAGGCCGTGAAGGTGGTGAAAGGCACATCGGCGCCAGAGTCCATCCATGTCGTGCTGGCCCCGGCGCAAATCAGGGCCATTCGCAAGAGCGTCAATATGTCCCAAGCGCAGTTTGCCGGAACATTTCAATTGAGTGTCGAAACCATCAAGGGTTGGGAACAAGGAAAACGCAAGCCCGACACCGCGGCGGCGAATTACCTGCGAATGATCAAGGCAGACCCGGACTTTGTTCGCCGTGCGCTCGCAGCCTAATCCGTTATCCGCGCAATCACCAGATCCCTCAACGTCACCATACCGACGACGTCTCGCTCCTGTTCCACCACCAGCGCCCGGGATATCCCCAGCGTTACCAGGTGCCGCGCGGCGTAGCGCACCAGCATGGTGGACGGGATTGAGACTACGGGCTTGGTCATCACCTCATAAACGTGTACCCGGTCCGGCGCGCGATTCCTTGCAATCACCTCCCGCGCAATGCCGACCACGTCGATGAGTCCCGCCTCATCGTCCTCATTTCGCGGGTTGACCACCAGCGAACTGAACGAGTGTTCCCGCATGATCGCCACGGCGTCGGTCACGGTTGCGAGCCCGTCGATGGTGTGCAGGTCGCCGATCATCACCTCGCTGACGTGAATGTTGCGCTTGTAAGTCATAGTTCGTCCTCCACTTCTTTCATCATGACCGGCAATTGCGTCGTCAGGCCGACCACGTCCTCGATGGCGATCTGGAACGCCACCCCCGCCCCGGGGTCTTCGTCGAAACGGCCCACGTCGCGAATACGCTCCAGAATCTCCTGCGATCGTTCTTCCACCACCAGGAACAGCAGCAAGTCTCTCTTGGAGGTGATCTCAAGTCCCAGAAAGGACTTCTCCGGTTTCAGGCCCTCGCCGCGCACGCTGGTTATGACGGTGGCGCCGGTGGCGCCGCCCTCCCGTGCCGCGTCGATGATGGTATCGGTCTTGTCGTCCGGAGCGAGGACGACGATGAGCTTCATTCTCATGGCTGGGATCTCCTTCCGAGGCCCATGTTGGCGCCGCGCAGGCGCGAGATGAGTGGCACGACCATGGCGTAGCCGAGTACGGACATGATGGGAAAGACGCTGGCAAACGCGATCAGGCCGAAGCCGTCGATCAGGGGGTTGCGCCCGGGGACCGAGGCCGCGAGCCCGAGGCCCAGGGCGGCCAGCACCGGGACCGTCACCGTGGACGTGGTCACGCCGCCGCTGTCGTAGGCCAGGGGAATGATGGTGCGGCTGGAACGGAAGGTCTGAACGATGACCACGGCGTAGGCGCCGACGATATACCACGGCAGCGGCGTACCGGTGACGATGCGGAAGCACCCCAGGGACACGCCCGCGGCGACCCCGAAAGCCACTGCGAAGCGCAGGCCCTGAGCCCCCACCGCACCGCCGGAGACCTCCTCCGCCTTGAGCGCAACCGCGATGAGCGAGGGTTCGGCGATGGTGGTGGCAAAACCGATGGCGAAGGCGAAGGCGTAGACCAGCATGTAGTCGTCCCACTGGACGCTCGCCACCGCGGGATCAGTAACCGCAGCGGCGGTGAGTTGCGTCGCCATGGTTTCCCCGATCGGAAACAGCGCCTCATCGAGACCGACCAGGAACAACGTCAGTCCCAGCAGGACATAGACGAAACCCACGACGATGCGCTTCAGGTTGGGAATCCTGCGGCGCAACACCGCGACCTGGAACAGGACCAGGATCGCGATGATCGGCGCCACGTCAATCGACGTGGACACACCCGTCCGGGCCAGCATCAGCACGAATTCCATCAGCTCGGCATCCCGCGGGCCGTCGCGTCGTCTGCGCCTCGCCCCGGAGAAGGGACTGCCCCGAATTCCATCAGCTCAGCATCCCGCGCGCCGTCGCGCCGCTATCCCGTCGCGCATCAGGCGGCCATCCCGCGGTCCGTGGCCCCTCTATCTTGTCGCGCATCAAGCCACCATCCCATACGCGAGTACGAAGATCATGGGCGTGAGGCTCGCAAAAGCGATAAGGCCAAAGCCATCCAGCATGGGGTTGCGGCCCTTGATGGATGACGCCAGCCCCACACCCAGCGCGGTCACGAGGGGCACGGTGATCGTGCTGGTGGTCACACCGCCGGAATCGTAGGCCACGCCGATGATCTCGTCCGGGGCAAAAAACGTCATTGCCGTCACCAGCGCGTAGCCGCCAATGATCAACCGATGAAGCGGCCAGCCCTTGAGGATGCGCAGCACGCCCAGCACGATGGCCAGACCCACCGAGCACGCCACGACCATTCTCAGCTCGAAGGCGTAGCGCGACCGGGCTTCGTCCGTCGCTTCAATGGCCCCGGCCTCGGCCGCCACCTCCGCCGCCTCGGCGCCGACGGCGATCAGCGCCGGTTCGGCAACCGTGGTCCCGAATCCGAGACAAAACGCGAATGCCAGCAATGCCACCGCGCTGCCCTTTTTCACGAAGGCGTGGGCGATCGCCTCGCCCAGCGGAAACAGTCCGAGCTCAAGTCCCTGGATGAACAGCGCCAACCCCGCGACCACGCACACCAGGCCCACGGCAACACCGGCGAGGTTTGGGAAGGGTTGCCGCAGCACCGCGATCTGAAAAAACGCGATGACGATGATGATGGGGGCGAGATCGCGCAATGCCCCGGCGAACCGCCGAACGAGCGCGTCCAGACTCCTGGTCACTCGCAGCCTCTTTCGCCGCGGTACGGCGAACGATCAGTTCGCGGCCGCACGCCTGCCGCTCAGTACGCTGTCGAGTATGAGGAGCACCGCGCCGACGGTGATCGAGGAGTCGGCGACATTGAACGCCGGGAAATACCATTGCTGGTAGTGGACATGAATGAAGTCGATCACGTGGCCCAGCAGAATCCGGTCGATGACGTTGCCCAACGCGCCCCCCATGATCAGCGCGAGCGCCGCGGCGAGGAGATGCTGTCCACGCGCCGGTAGTCGCCTGAGCCAGACCAGCAGCCCGACGCTTACGCCAATCCCCAACGCCGTGAACATCCAGCGCTGCCACCCCGATGCGTTGCTCAGGAAGCTGAACGCCGCGCCTTCGTTATGGAGCCGCACCAGATCGAACACCGGCAACAGGGTGACGGACTGAAACTCCACGAAGTTGCTGGTGATCAGCCACTTCGTCCACTGGTCCAGCACGATGACGGCCAGCGTGAGCCACAACCAGGCCCAGGCGCCAAACCTCGAAGTCGACTGTTGGCCGTCGGATGCACTCATGCGTAGACCCTCTTCTCGCCTGGCCCGTCGACATTGTTCACGCATCGGCCGCAAATTTCAGGGTGCCGCGGATCGCTCCCCACGTCGGGACGACGATGCCAGCAACGCGAACACTTGCTGTCTCCGCTGGGCGACACCAGGAGCCACAAGGGCCCGGAGTCGGCGCCGCAGGCTGCCGCGGACTCGGGACGTTCCGCGGCGTCCCGAACCTGCGCGTCCGAAGTGATGAACACGAATCGCAACTCATCGCCCAATCGGGCCAGCGCGGAGGCCGGGTCGCCGGAACAATAGATGTCGACTCGCGCATCCAGCGGTGAACCGATCTCCCCTGCCGCGCGGAGCCGTTCCAGTTCCTTCGACACCGCCTGGCGCACGCGCAGTATGGCGTCCCAATCCAGGTCCGCGGCGCTGTCGGAAGTGCGGCGGGCCACGGACTTCGTTCGGCTGTTGGAAGTGCGGCGGGCCACGGACTTCGTTCGGCTGTTGGAAGTGCGGCGGGCCACGGACTTCGTTCGCTCGTCGCGGCCGGCTTCCGGGAACGCGTGCCAGGCCGACAGCAACACCGAATCCCCGCGCTCGCCCGGAAGTTCCCGCCATATCTCCTCCGCCGTAAAGCTCAGGATCGGCGCCAGCCACCGCACCATGGCCTCGGCGATGTGGTACATGGCCGTCTGCGCCGAGCGCCGGGGCACGCCCGCGGCGGGCGTCGTGTAGAGCCGGTCCTTGAGCACATCGAGATAGAAGCCGCCCATCTCCACCACGCAGAAATTGTGGACCTTGTGATAGATATGGTGAAACTCATAGCGCTCGTAGGCCCTCACCACCTCATCCTGCAACGACCGGGCACGCTCCAGCGCCCATCGATCCAGGGAAACCATGCGCTCGTCGAGCACCTGGTGGCTGTCCGGGTCGAACCCGTGCAGGTTGCCCAGGAGGAAGCGCTGGGTGTTGCGCATCCGGCGGTAGGCGTCCGACACCCGGGTGAGTATCTCCCTGGAGACGCTCATCTCGGTCCGGTAGTCCGTGGCCGCCACCCACAGGCGAAGGATGTCGGCGCCCAGCGTGCGGTAGACCTGTTTCGGTTCTATGACGTTTCCCCGGGACTTGGACATCTTGCGGCCCTGCGGGTCCACGGTGAATCCGTGGGTGAGCACGCCCCTGTAGGGCGCGCGGCGGTACATGCCCACGGAGGTCAGCAGGCTCGACTGGAACCAGCCGCGGTGCTGGTCGGAGCCTTCCAGGTACAGGTCCACCGGCATGGAGACTTCGCCCCGCAGCGTGCCGACAACATGGTGACTGAAGCCGGAATCGAGCCAGACGTCCATGACGTCGGTGACCGGCTCGTACATATCCGCGTCATCACCCAGAATCTCACGCAGGCTCGGGTCGAACCAGGCGTCGATCCCGTGCTGCTCCACGACGTCCGCCACCTGCAGCGCCAACGCCGCGGAATCCGGGTGCATCTCGCCGGATTCCCGGTGCACGAACAGCGGAATGGGCACACCCCAGGTGCGCTGTCGTGAAATGCACCAGTCGGGCCGATCCCTGATCATGCCGCGGATCCGCTCCTCGCCCCAGTCGGGCGTCCATTCGACCCGGGTGATCTGCTCCAGCGCATCGTCCCTCAAACCGCCCCGGTCCATGCCGATGAACCACTGCGGCGTGGCCCGGAAGATGACCGGCGTGCGGTGCCGCCAGCAGTGCGGGTAGCTGTGGTCCACCCGTTCGGTGTGCAGCAGCGCGCCGCGCTCGCGCAGCGTGCCGGCGATGCCGCGGCCGGCGTCGTCGATGTGCTGCCCCGCAAACAGCGGCGTGGCCGGCAGGTACCTGCCGTCGCCGTCGACCGGGCAGTCCAGCGGCAATTCGTACTCCACCCCCATCGCGAAATCCTCATGACCGTGCCCGGGCGCGGTATGCACGGCGCCGGTGCCCGCCTCGGTGGTCACGTGCTCGCCGAGCACCACCGGCACGATGCGGTCGAAAAACGGATGCCTGAGCTCCAGCCGCTCGAACGCCGCGCCGGGCGCCGTACCCACCACCGACCAATCCTCGATCCCGCAGCGCTGCGCGACGCTCTCGAGCATGTCGCCGGCGACGAGCAGGCACTCCCTGCCCGCGCCGCAATCGGTCTCCACCAACACGTATCGCAGCGCGGCGTTCAGCGCCACGGCCCGGTTGCCGGGCAGCGTCCAGGCCGTGGTGGTCCAGATCGGGATCGACGCCGGGCAATCCGGAACGGCCGTTCCCAGCGCTTTGCCGAGCACGTCCCGGTCCACAACGGCGAAGCGCACATCGATGGCGTAGGAACGCCTGTCGCGGTATTCCACTTCGGCCTCGGCCAGCGCCGAGCGGCAATCCAGGCACCAGTGCACGGGCTTGTAGCCGCGAAACACCAGGCCGCGCTCCAGGAGCCTGGCAAAGCCCCGAAGCTGCTCGGCCTCGTAGCGCCGGTCCATGGTCAGGTAGGGACGGTCCCAGTCGCCGATGGCGCCCAGTCGCTTGAGGTCGACGCGCTGGCGGTTCACCTGCTCTGCGGCGAACTCGCGGCAGGCCTTGCGAAACTCGCGGGCGTCGAGTCCGTTGCCCAGCTTGCCGAGGCGGCGTTCGATCTGGTGCTCGATGGGCAACCCGTGGCAGTCCCAGCCGGGTACGTAGGGGGCGTCGAAACCGGCCAGCGTGCGGGACTTGACGATGATGTCCTTGAGCACCTGGTTGAGCGCGTGCCCCAGGTGAATGTCGCCGTTGGCATAGGGCGGTCCGTCATGCAGCACGAACAGCGGCCGGCCCTTTGCCGCAGCGCGAATCTGCCCGTAGATGTCCTGCTGTTCCCAGCGTTCGAGCATCTCGGGCTCGCGCTTCGCCAGGTTGCCGCGCATGGGGAAGCGCGTGCGCGGCAGGTTGAGTGTGTCCTTGTAGTCGGTCATTGGGCCGGTCTCGGTGCTCGCGCGACTTTTGCCACGGGCTGCTGGTCGTCCGTCATGGGGCTCATGCGGCCAACGCCGCGCGGGCGTTTTCCACATCCTTGTACATCTGCGCCTTCATTGTGGCCACATCGGCGTACTTGCGCTCCTCCCGGAGCCGGCGAATGAAGTGCACGGTGATGTAGCGGCCGTAGATCTCCCGGTCGAAGTCAAAGATGAAAACCTCAAGTAGCGGCTCGACGCCGCCCACGGTCGGGCGCGTGCCGACGCTGGCCACCCCGTCCAGCAGCCCGTCCGCCAGGCCGCCGATGCGTGCGGCGAAAATACCGCCCACGGGCGCCTGGCGCCGGTGAAGGTTGACGTTGGCGGTGGGAAACCCCAGTTCCTTGCCCAACCCGATCCCCCGGACGACCCGCCCGGAGATGGAATAGTCCCTGCCCAGCATGTCGCTCGCAAGAGCCAGGTCGCCCTCGCGCAGGGCCTTGCGTATGACCGTGCTGCTGACGCGCCGGCCACGCCAGTAGATCGCAGGGACTTCGGTCACCTCGAACCCCCTGGCCTCTCCCGCCGAACGCAGGTCGTCCATCGTGCCGAGCCGATCGGCGGCGAATCGAAAACCTTCGCCGACCACCACGTGACGCGCATTCAGGCCGGCCAACAGCACATCCTCGATGAATTCGCGCGCCGAGAGGCGCCTGATTCGCCGGAACGACGGGCAGAACAGTTCGTCCACACCCAGGTTGGCCAACAGATGGTAGCGCTCGCGGAAGCGGGTGAGTCTCGCGGCGGGACGGTCCGGCGCGAAGAATTCCCTCGGCAGAGGCTCGAACGACAGGACCAGCGCCGGTGTTGCCGACGCGCGGCTGCAAGCCTTCAGCCGCCGCAGAATCTCCTGATGCCCCCGGTGCACGCCATCATAGGCGCCCACGGTGACCACACGCGGACGTGACGGCGAGCGCTGCAGATGCGACAGGTGACGATGAACCAGCATGGAACGGCGGCGGCAAGGGTTTCCGGGAGGCGATTATATGCCGGAACAAATTATATGCCGGAACAAGCTGAAGTTGGCCTATCGGATGGTTCCGGCAGTTGGGCTGGCCGCCGGCGATTTCCGAAGTGCGTCGAGCCGCAGCCCGAGCAGGAAACAACAGCAGAAGTACGCCGCCATCCCGGCGAGGACGCAAACGGCGAGCCAGCCGACCCGCTCCGCGACGCTCAGCGGCAGCCAGTCCCCGGCCCGCCCGCGGATCCATGCGACGGCGGCGATCATGACGGCGCCGGACACCAGGACCTGCAAGAAGAGCCGTCCCCAACCCCGTCTTGGGGAATACACACCACGCTTGCGAAGCCCCCGGTACAGCAGGCCGGCGTTGAACAGCGCCGAGATCGTCGTCGCCATCGCAAGCCCCGCGTGGGGGGCGTAGAAGTTCGTTCGCACCAGGCCCACCACCAACAACACGTTCAGCGCCATGTTCATTACCAGCGCGTAGACGGCGATGCGAACCGGTGTCTTCGTGTCCTGGCGCGCGAAATACCCGGGGGTCAGCACCTTGACAAGTATGAATCCCAGCAGACCCAGAGCGTAGGCGATCAGGGCCGCGGTTGCCATTTCGACGTCGGCGGCCGTGAATGCGCCGCCGTGGAAGATGGTCGTAAGCAGCGGTTCGGCCAGCACGATCAGACCCAGGGCGGCGGGAAACGCGATTATGAGCACCAGCCGCAGCGCCCAATCCAGCGTCCTGCTGAACGCCTCCGGAGAGTCCTTCGCATGCTGCTCGGACAGGGTCGGCAGGATCGCCGTGGCCAGCGCGATGCCGAAGACACCCAGGGGAAACTCCATCAGGCGGTCGGCGTAGTACAGCCAGGAGATGCTGCCGGCGGCGAGAAACGACGCAATCAGCGTATCGAAGAGGATGTTGATCTGCGCCACCGACGAACCGAGCATCACCGGCGCCATGAGCTTCAGTATCTTGCGCACACCGGCATACGCCCATCCCCATCGGGGCCGCGGCAACAATTTCAGCCTCACCAGGAACGGCAGTTGGAACAGTAGCTGCACCAACCCGGCGACGAACACGCCGGCCGCCAGCCCCAAGCCGGGATTTTCAAGCCGCGGCGCAACCCAACCGGCGAAGGCGATCAACACCAGGTTGAGCAGTACCGGCGTGAATGCCGGGACCGCAAACCGCCTGTAGGTATTGAGAATCGCGCCGGCCAACGCCGTCAGCGAAATGAAGAACAAGTACGGGAACGTCAATCGCAGCATGTCCCGCGCCAGTTCATAACGCCCGTCGTCGCCGATGAAGCCCGGCGCGAAGACCATGATCAGCACCGGGGCGGCAATGACGCCGATGGCGGTGATTCCAAACAGCGCCAGACCCAGCGTACCGGTCACCCGATCCAGCAGTTCCCGGGTGTCCTCGGCGCCGCGGGTTGCCCGGTACTCGGAGAACACCGGCACGAACGCAGCGGAGAACGCGCCTTCGGCAAAGAACCGACGCAGCAGATTGGGGATCTTGAACGCAACGAAGAACGCGTCCATGAGGGGGCTGGCGCCGAACCAGCGGGAAAACCCGATATCCCGGACCAGACCGGAAATGCGCGAGAGCACGGTCATCGCGCCCACGACGGAGGTGGACCGCAGCAGCCCCCCGGGCTCGTTGCCCGTGTCCTTAGCCGCGTCCTCCGGCGGCGGCTTGCGGTCAGCCACTGGTACCCTCCTCAACCGCACCCGTCACGAACCGTTGCCGTTGCGCCCCGAGACGTTTATTGGCCATGAACGAGCGGATTCGGTTCACGGCCTGGGGACGGCATTCGGAACGAGCCTCCGGCCCGCTTGACTTGCATGGGTGAGCTACCAATAATACCGCTCTTTTCGGGGACGACCCCCTTCCGACTCCTGCTCCCGGGTACCTATGGCCAACATTCAATCGGCAAAGAAGCGCGCGCGTCAGAACGACAAGCTGCGCGTCCATAACGCAGCGCTGCGGTCGCGGTTGCGCACCGCCGTGCGCAATGTGCTCAGGGCCGTCGCCGAGGGAGACAAGGAAGCCGCGCAGAGCAGCTACCAGGTAGCCGTACCGCAAATCGACAAGATGGCGGGCAAGGGCATCATCGCCAGGAACAAGGCGGCCCGATACAAGAGCCGGCTCAACGCCAAGATTCGGGCGATCCAGGAGCCCACGCCACAGGATTGATGAAGCTGGCGCGGCCGGCGCGGACTATGCGTCGCCGAATAGCCTGAGCGCGGCGAACAACGCACCAATCAAGGCCCGCCGCCAGGCGTTGAGGCCCTATTTGGACATCCTCTCTGCGCGCGTGCCCCTGTCGCCTCCAGGTATTCCATGACCGAACGTGCCAACTTGCCGGCGCCCTCCCCCGTCGCCGCGCTGATCCCGAACGCGGGGCCGTTCCAATCCAGAGCCGAGACCAGCGAATCGACCGCGTCGTCCCACCGATCCCCCGGCAACAGGTCCAGCTTGTTCACGGCGAGCCAGCGGGGACGCGCCGACAGGCTTTCGGAGTAGGATTCCAGTTCGGACTCGATGGTCCGGACGGCCTCCTCCGGAGCCATGGCGGCGCCGGATTCAGCCACCTCAACCACGTGCACCAACAGGCGGGTTCGCTGAAGGTGCCTGAGAAACTGGATGCCGAGTCCCGCGCCTTGGGCGGCGCCCTCGATCAGGCCGGGAATGTCCGCGACGACGAAACTGCGGTCCGCCTCGATGCCGACCACGCCCAGGTGCGGATGGAGCGTCGTGAACGCATAGTCCGCCACCTTGGGGCGCGCGGCGGAAAGCGCGCGCAGCAGCGTGGATTTTCCGGCGTTGGGCAGGCCGACCAGACCGACATCCGCCAGGAGTTTGAGTTCCAGGCCCAGGCGCCGCTTCTCGCCCGGGCCGCCTGGCGTGAACTTGCGCGGCGCCCGGTTGACGCTGCTCTTGAAGCGGGTGTTTCCCTGCCCGCCGCGCCCTCCCTGGGCGACCTTCAGGGTCTGGCCGGCGGCATCCAGATCTCCGAGAGTTTCCCCGGTATCGATGTCGGATACCACGGTTCCGGCGGGAACAGGGACATGGAGGTCCTCCCCCGAGGCGCCGGTGCGCTGCCGCCCGGCGCCGCCGCGGCCGTTCTGCGCGGCGAAACGGCGTTGCACGCGAAACTCCGCCAGCGTATTGATACCGGATTTCGCGACCAGGAAGACGCTGCCGCCGTGCCCGCCGTCGCCCCCGTCCGGGCCGCCGCGCGGCACGAACTTTTCGCGGCGAAAGCTGACGCAACCGTTGCCGCCACGGCCGGCTTCCACCTGGACAGTGGCCTCATCGACGAACTTCATGGTCTCATGCCAAGCCGAACCAGCCCGCTTTCTCCACCGGCAGGCGTGCGTGGACGGTGTCGATCTCTCGATCTCGCCGCGCCTGCCCGGCTCGGCACGAATTGAGGGCTTGCGAGAGGAGCCTGCGGCGCGAGCATCCATGGAACAACCACGTAACTTCTTGATTTTCCGTTGGAGGGCGGTGGTTTGTTCCCTCGCGTCCGCGGGCCGGCGACGCCGGGTTCGCCACTTGCATGGAACAACCCTGTTCCCGCAGGTCAGCGCGGCGCCCCCGCCGCGAAAACCGCTAGGAGGGAATGACGCTGACGTACTTTCTGTTCTTCGGGCCCTTGGTCTCGAAGTTCACGCGGCCCTCGGCGGTCGCGAAGATCGTGTAGTCCTTGCCCAATCCGACATTGGCGCCCGGATGAAACTTCGTTCCCCGCTGGCGGATGATGATGTTGCCCGCCAATACGTGCTCACCCGAGTAGCGCTTGACGCCAAGCCGTTTGGATTCGGAATCGCGGCCGTTCCTGGAGCTGCCGCCTGCCTTTTTGTGTGCCATGCCTGGACTCCTTCCCTATCAGTTGGAATCACTGGAGCCGGTGTCGGTCGCATCATCGCTTTCCGGAGGCTCCGCCACGGCCGCCTCAGCCTCGACGGCCTCCACCTCGGAAACCTCTGCCTCAGCAACCTCCACTTCGGCAGCTTGCGCCTCGGGACCGATCGACGTGATTTCCACCTCTGTGAAATGCTGCCGGTGTCCCATGATCCGCTTGTAATTCTTGCGGCGCTTGAATTTCGTCACGACGATTTTCTTGCCGCGCGCCTGGGCAGTGACGACGCCCCTGACGCGACTGTCTTCAACCAGCGGCGAACCCAGCGTGATGTCGGCTCCATCGCCCACCATCAGCACCTGGTCGAACTCCACGTCGTCGCCTTCCTGCGCGTTCAGGCGCTCGACGCGCACGTGATCGCCTTCGCTGGCGCGATACTGCTTGCCGCCCGATCGAAACACCGCGTACATGTGGGGAAACTCCTGCAGGCCCCGGATCGATGGAGCCCCTGAACCGCGCGGATTCTATTGAGTTCGCCGCATGGGGTCAATTGCAGTCGCCCCCCGCGTGCCGGCTCGCGTCCGAATTGGTTCAGACTTTGCCGCCGTTGCGGACGGACCGCAAGAGCCCGGGATAGTAGTACGACAGTGTTGCCGCGCGGGCCACGTAGTGCACGTAAAGGGCCGCCCAGAGCCCATGATTTCCGAACGGCGTCAACGCCCACCAGGCGGCCAGAAAGATCGCCAGCGACGCCAGCCCGGCCCGCCTCATGTCGTCGGAGCGGGTCGCGCCGATGAATATGCCGTCGAGCTGAAACGCCCAGACCCCCAGCAGGGGGGCCGCGGCCGCCCACGGCAGAAAGACCCGGGCGGCGGCCCGGGCCGCCGGGTCCACAGTGAGGATATCCACGAACTGCGCCCCGAACGCGGCGAGAACGGCGGCGATCAGGACCGCCGTGCCCAACGCCCAGACGGTCGTCATTCGTACCGCCGCCTTCACGCCCGCGCGCCGGGCCTCGCCAACGGCGCGGCCGACCAGTGCCTCGGCGGCAAAGGCAAATCCATCGAGAAAAAAGGCACCCGCCGACGTGAAGTGCATGAGGATCGCATTGGCCGCAAGGATCACATCGCCCTGCTTCGCTCCCTGGGCGGTGAACCAGGCAAATACGAACACCAGCGCCAGCGTGCGAATCATGATGTCGCGGCTGACGGCGATCATGCGCCCAAGACGCGCCCTGTCAAGCCACCCCACCGGCGAGAAGCGCCCGCCCATGCGGCGGACATGACGCGCCGCGAGGACCAGTCCCACGACGGCGGCCAGGCCTTCGGCCAGCAACGTGCCAAGCGCGACACCTTCTACATCCCAGCCGAATTCGAGCACGAACAGCGCGTCCAGCGCGATGTTGGTGATGTTCAGCACCAGTTGCAGCGCAAGTCCCGTGCCGGTGCGGCCCAGCCCGATGAACCAGCCCAGCAGCGCATAGTTGGCGAGCGTGAGCGGAGCGCTCCAGATACGGATGTCGAAATAGCGGCGCGCCAGCGATTCGACCTGCGCGCTGCCGTCGATCGCGAGAAACGCTGCTTCGCGGATCGGCCACTGCAACGCGACCAGGGCCGCGCCGGCGGCGACGGCAACCAGCAGCGCCCGACCGAGGTTGGCGCACACCTCGTCGCCATTTCCCGCTCCCCAGGCCTGGGCGGTCAGTCCGGTGGTGGCCATGCGCAGGAAACTGAATGCCCAGAAGACGAAGGTAAAGATCAGCGCGCCCACGGCAATCGCGCCGATGTAGGCGGGATCGGGCATCTGGCCCACAACGCCCGTATCCACTATCCCGATCAGGGGCGTAGACACATTGGAGACGACCACAGGCAACGCCATCGCCCCGACGGATCGATACGTCACTGGCCTGAGTCGTTCGACAACCTTCATATCTCGCCGGTTTCAAAATTGGGGGCCGTGCGGGTTCGGCGGGCATTCTCGCCAAACGGCCTCGTATCGGGCATTATCCGCACGATGCAAGCTGCCGAAACGCACCTTAACGCAACGTCCCTGGAAGCGCTCAGATCCCTCGTGAAGGATGACTGGGCCGCCGTCAACCGGCTGATTTTCCAGCGTCTCGGCAGCGACGTGGCCCTCGTCAACCAGGTCGCGCACCACATCATCCACGGCGGCGGCAAGCGGTTGCGCCCGCTCGCGGTGCTGCTGGCCGCGCGCGCCTGCGGCTACCGGGGAACCGCGCACGTGCCCGTGGCGGTGATCATCGAGTTCATTCATACCGCGACCCTGCTGCACGACGACGTCGTGGACGAATCCGCGCTGCGCCGAGGACGAAAGACAGCCAACTCGGTGTTCGGAAACCAGGCCAGCGTGCTGGTGGGCGACTTCCTGTATTCGAGAGCGTTCCAGATGATGGTCGAGGTCGGGGAGATGGAGATTCTCGACGTTCTCGCCAATGCCACCAATACGATCGCGGAAGGCGAAGTGTTGCAGCTCATGAACTGCAACAACCCTGACCTCGCCGAGACGGACTACATCGAGGTGATCTTTCGAAAGACCGCCAAGCTGTTCGAGGCCGGCGCGGAATGCGCGGCGATTCTTGCCGGGCGCGGCGAGACGGCGCGCAAGGCGCTGATCAAATACGGACGCCACCTGGGACTCGCCTTTCAGCTCGTCGACGATGCCCTGGATTACAACGCCACCGCGGAGGAACTCGGCAAGAACATCGGCGACGACCTGGCCGAGGGCAAGTCGACGCTGCCCCTGATCCACGCCATGGAGAAGGGGAGCGCGGCGGAGCGGCACATGATCCGCGAGGCCATCGAGACCGGCGGAACGCGGAACCTGACTTCCATTCACCTGGCCATCCAGGCAACCGGCGGGTTGCGGTACACCGCGGAGCGCGCGCGGGAAGAAGCGGAATCGGCGATCGCGGCCCTGGATGGGATTCCGGGCACGCCATACAGCGAAGGGCTGATCAAACTGGCGGGTTTCTCCGTCAATCGTCGCTTTTGAATTCGCCGGGAACCGTGCCCATGAACGAGCAGCCGTTCCCGACGCTCCACTACCGGGGCGCCGGCACGGCGCACTACCGCACCGAAGAGCAGATCGAGGAATGGATACCGGCCCGGGCCATCGGGTCATGTATCGGGACGAGAGCCATATCGATCGAGGGGAAATGCGACCATGAAAATATGCACCGGACTCCCGCAGAGGGCGTGGCGGGGTTCACCTCCCGTGCCTGCAACGGTGATTTCCCCGGCCAGGCTCCTGGCCCTGGGCATTGCCGGTGTAATGGCCGCCTGTTCCCAGGACGCCGGACAACCTGCCGAGCAGGACGCCGGACAACCTGCCGGGCGGGACGCCGTTGCCCCCGCCGACACCGCGGCCGACACGCGGCCCAACATTCTTTTCGTCGTCGCCGATGACCTCGGTTATACCGACATAGGCGCCTTCGGCAGCGAAATTTCCACGCCGAATCTCGATGAACTGGCCTTCGCCGGCGTGCGTCTGACGAACTTCCGCACTCACAGCGCCTGTCAGCAAACGCGGGTCATGTTGATGGCCAGCGCAAACGCAACCGAAGCGCTTGAAATTCGACCGACCCAGCCCAGCCGTGAACGGGCCAATCGGCTGAGCCTGAACTGGGCGATCATTCCCGAGTTGCTGCAGGATGCGGGCTACGAGACCTACCTGGCCGGCAAGTGGGACCTTGGCCTGGAAGAAGGCTACACGCCATCGACCCGGGGCTTCGATCGCTCCTTCGTGCAGCTTGGCGCCTCGGCAAGCCACTTTCCCGAGATGCTCTGGGACGACTACAGCCTGTATCGGCTGGACGGTGAGACCGTCGAATACGAGGACTTGCCGCCGGATTTCTATACCACGGACCACTACACCGACAGGATGATCGAGTTCATCGACTCCGGCGAGCCGCCGTGGTTCGGTTTCGTTCCCTACACCACGCCGCACTGGCCGCTGCACGTGCCCGAAGATTGGCTGGATCGCTATGCAGGGCGTTACGACGAGGGCTACGACGTGTTGCGCGAGGCCCGGGTGGTGAGGGCCACTGAGCTGGGCGTCATTCCGGAGGGCGCAGTGCTGGAAGACTTCGAGCCGGTCGCTCCACCCTGGGACGAACTGTCCGCCGAGGACCGCAGAGGCTACGCCCGGGCCCAGGAAGTGTACGCGGCCATGGTGGAGAACCTGGACTTCAATGTCGGCCGTCTGGTCGATTACCTGGAGGAAAGCGGCCAATTGGAGAATACCGTCATCGTGTTCAGCTCCGACAACGGCGCCTCCACGGCCGCGTACGGAATCATCCCGACCGCCGCGGGCGCCCATCCGGCGCCGCCCGGCTTCATCGACAACAGTTTCGAGAATTGGGGCCGCCCGAATTCCTTCATCGACCATGGCCGCGGCTTCGCCGAAGCGGCCACCGCACCGTTGCGGGGATACAAGGGCACCTTCAGCGAGGGCGGACTGCGGGCAGCGGCCTTCGTGCGTTTCCCCGCGGCGGTCCAGGGCGATCGGGTCAACGGCACGTTCATGACCATGCTGGACATGCTGCCGACGTTTCTCGATATCGCCGGCACCGCGCATCCGGGGCCCGGGAGCTACCGGGGCCGGGAGATCAACGGCATCCTGGGGCGCTCGTTCTGGCCGCACCTGACCGGGGAAACCGCAGAGGTTCATGCGCCCGGCGACTCGGTGGGCTGGTCGAGGGGCGGCGGAGGAGGCGCGCTGGTTCGCGGAGATTACAAGTTGATCAACACGCCTGCGGCGGGCGGCATGGGTACGCCGAACACCTCATGGAGGCTGTACGACATCGCCGAAGACCCGGGCGAGCGCAACGATCTGGCGGGTGAAATGCCCGATCTGACAGCCGAACTCATCCAGGATTGGGAGCAGAACTGGCGCTGATCCCGGACGGCGCTATTCGTTGCCCGCGCTGTCCTGACGATATGCCGAGGCAGTTCCAGGGACCATGCTCTAGGAGTTTTCGCAGCGGGCTCGCTGCGCTGACGCGCAGGGAACTTTTCCGCGCACGCGACGCGGGAGAATCGCATTATGTTAAATGGCGCCAACGTAACCTATTGAAATAACAGGAGTCTGAATTTAGTTCCATGCAAGCCTGCGCCGTAGGAATTCACGGCTGCAAATCCGCTCCCGTCCGCCCCTTCGGCCGCTCGATTTCGTCAAACATAACCCGATATTCTCCCCGATCGATCGACCGAAGGGACGGCGATAGCGAATTTTCGCTTTCGCGAATTCCTACGGCGCAGGCTCCTGGCCTTCACTCACTGCCTTGAATCGTCTTAGTTGATCTTCGGTGGCCGGCGGCTGGTGGTCGCGCTTCCACTGCAAGTACGGCATGCCGTAGATTCGCTCGCGAGCCTCCTCGATGTCCACATCGAGACCGCGATCAGCCGCCGCAGCGACATACCACTTGCTCAGGCAGTTGCGGCAGAACTTGGCCAGGATCATCAACTCGATGTTCTGCACGTCCTTGTTTTCGTCCAGGTGCTGTAGCAACCGGCGCAGCACGGCGGCGTCAAGTTCGGTCTGTGTTGCCTTATCCATAAATTGACCTCGCTAATCGGTCCGGTTGGCTGGTTCGGTGCGCAGGTCTCATTTCACTGCGCATAGCAGTCAACGCAAATTACAAGTCATGCGCATTGTTGCACTTTGTGGAGCATCCATGGGCTGTCAGTGCGTGGCGCCAAGCACTTCAACATGTCCGGCTTTGCCGTACATGACGATTGCTGCATCAGCCGTAATCAAACGCGCGTTCCAATGGCGAGCGGTCGCTACGATCAGCCGGTCCGCAGGGTCAGCGTGAAACTCCCCCGGTAGCTTCACACTGTCAATGGCGATCTTGGGAACTATCGGCAAGAGCCTGATTCCCGGCTGACCAAGGGCAGCTTCCAGCCACCCCGAGACCTCGCGCGCCAATCTCAAACGGCCCCTGTCCTCCAACAAGGCAATTTCCCAAGGCGTGATTGCCGAGATGCCTACTTCGTTGTCGTTGGAGGCATCGACAATGGCACGCCGCGCTTCATGCCCCAGCCTCGGACTATCTTCCATCACCCACACGAATACATGAGTGTCCAGCACGATCACTGCGTTGCGCTCCAATCCGCCAGGTCGGCGGCGGGTAGATATGGATCCTCATAAGCCAATACGGAACCGCGCAATGCGCCGAATATCGAAGGCTGTTCATCCGATTGCGGCGCAGGGGAAAGAACCGCTACGGCCTGACCCCGCTTGGTGATAGTCACCGGCTCACCGTCTTCGCGCATCTCGTTGATGAGCCGCAGGCACTTGGCCTTGAACTCCGCGGCACCCACCGTTTTAGTCATTGACAGGTTCCTCACCTATATGTACATCTTAAGTGTACATGATGTGATCCAGAGTATGAACCATAGGTTCGCCAGACTGTGGCGCAACTGAGTATTAACGTACGAGAAGGGAGACAATCGTGACGGTCAAATCCTCAATCTCGCTCACCGACGAACAGCACGCCTTTGCCAGATCGCTGGTCGAGGCCGGGCGTTTCGCCAGCCTGAGCGCGGTATTGCAGCAAGGCGTCGATTTGCTGCGTCAGCGAATGGACGCCGACGAGCATGAGACAGCCGCTTTGCGAGAGATCCTGTCGCGGCGCCGCAAGGGCAAATTCGTTAGCGCGGAACAAATGGACTTGCGACTGAACCGGATGATTGCCGACAAGCGGCACTAACCCGACACCGCTGTCCTGCCAAAGTATGTCCTCGTCGCCTGTACTTTCCTGACGGTGCGCGGAGGCGATACTCACGTATTCGGTCAGCAATTGCCCGTCGGTATAGGGATCGTCACTGGGCGCATTCGCCTCGCGCCGGTGAATGGCGCGCACGACGTCCATCCCCTCCACTACACGGCCGAAGGCAGCGAAGCCAAGCCCATCGGGATTGCGCGTGGCACCAAATTCGAGCGCCAGCTGATCGCCGATACAGATAAAGAAGGACGCGCCGCTTGCGGTGCCAGGGTCGCTGCGACCCAGCGAGACGATGCCGTCCTCGTGCAGAAGGCCCGAATCGCGCGTGGACTCGTGTTCCACCGTGGGCAAACCCGTGACCTCTCCGATCACCCCGCCCTGGATGACCTCGATGATCGGGCTGCCGTTGTCATTCTCCGTGGTGACCGTTCGCCAGAATGCGCCGCCCTCGAAATACCCGCCATCGACGTGGGCCAGAAAACTTCCCGAGGAAATGGGCGCCTGCTCTTCGTAGACCTCGATGGTTCCGTTGCTGGACAACAGGAATCAACTATGCTCTATTCGGAGCATGTTCAAGACGCTACACCGAACCACGGGGGAGCCGATTTAGTGTCCGCGTCTCACACAGAACCCTTTGCCTTCGATACAGATTTCGAATTGTCACATTCCAGTGACGACGGTTCGCGGTCACCTCCACTCCGGGACCCCTTTCGAACGATTTCGGAGCGCGACGCTCCAATCGAGTCGCTTGCGGAATCCGTGCTGATTCAGGGGCACGCCAACCGGGCGCTGGACCTGCTACCCGAGCGAAGCGTTCAGACTGTAGTGACGTCTCCCCCGTACTGGTCGCTTCGGGATTACGAAATCGACCACCAGATCGGGCGGGACGAATCGCTCGAAGACTATATCGGCAATCTTGTGACGACGTTCGGCAAGATCCGGCGAGTGCTGAAGCCGGACGGCACCGTTTGGCTGAACGTGGGAGACGCATACACGTCAGGCAATCGCCGGTACCGCGCTCCGGACAAGAAAAACCGGGCGCGCGCGATGACGGTACGCCCCCCGACGCCGGATGGACTGAAGCCCAAGGACCTGATCGGCCTCCCCTGGCGGCTGGCGTTCGCGCTACAGAGTGCGGGCTGGTGGCTGCGATCGGAAATCATCTGGAACAAACCGAATGCCCACCCCGAATCGGTCCGGGACCGCCCCACGAAGGCTCATGAGACAGTATTTCTGCTTTCGAAGAGCCAGGACTATCGCTACGATGTCGATGCGGTTCGTGGGCCGAACGGACGGCGACTTCGCACGGCGTGGGACATTCCGACAGAACCTCGCAAGCGCTGCTTCGGCCCGCTGGACGACCACCCAGCCGTCATGCCGGCAACCCTGGCCCGGCAATGCGTGGAACTCACCTCAAAGGTTGGCAGCGTGGTGCTGGATCCATTTGCCGGGTCGGGCACGACGCTTCTGGCGGCACAATATCTCAGAAGACGATGGGTTGGAATCGAATTGAAACCAGCCTATATCGACTTGATGCAACGTAGACTGGAGCGTTTTGACTCTCACCGAACTCAAGAAACGGCTGGATAAGCTTTCACCCACAGGCATTCGATTCGTCGCCCGGATGGTCGAATCTCTTTCCTCTCCACCCCAAGCCCAGGTCAAGGAACCAGGGACGTGGCTTACACCGGAGTGGATCGAGTATTTTGGCCTGGCGTTGTCAGTCCACCACGGCACCACCACGGAACCGCTTGCGCAGAAGGCGTTTGAAACCGTGTTCCAGAATGCCTGTGAATCCGTTGGATGGAAGGTCGATAAACCAGAATCGGAAACTTGGCGATTTCTTGACTTGGTACTCCAGCGCAACAATGGTGCGGAGCACAAGCTTTCGCTCAAATCAACGGCTCAGAAACGTCTTTCTGCGAAGACGGTACATATTTCCAAACTGACTGAAGCCGCATGGGTGCAGGACATGCGTACCGCGCGAGATCGTCGGGAACAGACGGTCAACCTATTCCAACAATATGTGGACGCGGTCGACTCGATCATGATGCTACGGGCTTTCCGCAGGCCGAAACAGCGTCAGACGACACCATCCAAGTATCAACTAATCGAGATTCCGACCGAAACATTCCGGTCGTTGTTCAAATCTCCACTCCACGCATTTAATGCTGACGGGCCGACCATTGATTGCTCCTACGGCGGTTTCGACATGGCAGCCAGAGTGTCGCTGGATCGATCCGATGCAAAGATCACGATCAAGGCAATTCAGATTGCCGCCTGCACGGAACATGTGACATGGGAGATCGAACAGCGGTAAGTATGCGATTGTTTAATACTTCGACGGCAATGAGACCGTGGTGACGGTCAAATCCTCAATTTCGCTCACCGAGGAACAGTACGCCTTTGCCAGGTCGTTGGTCGAGGCCGGGAGTTTCGCCAGCCTGAGCGCGGTATTGCAGCAAGGCGTCGATTTGCTGCGTCAGCGAATGGATGCCGAGGAGCATGAGACGGCCGCTTTGCGAGAGATCCTGTCGCGGCGCCGCAAGGGCGAATTCGTTAGCGCGGAGCAAATGGACTTGCGACCGAACCAGATGATTGCCGACAAGTGGCACTAACCCGAACACCGTCCGTGGCATTCACCCGACACCGCTGTCCTACCAAGGTATGTCCTCTTCCGTCTCCTCGTAACGTACGCCGACATCCGGTGGTGGCTGTACTGTCATCTCAATTGCATCGGGGCCGTACCTCTCGGCCAGCAACCTCTCGCGATACAGGTTATAGGCTGCATCGCAAACTCTGGCAGTGTAGTAGGCGTTGAAACCCGAACCGACCGCAGCACCGACTACGGGAACAACTTGCGCCAGCTTGGCCTTTGTCAGCCGAATGCCGACCGCTCGAGCGATCTGTTGGACAACTTGGACAAACGCATGCTCTTCAAGCGTGGCCCAGGTTTTCTTCATGGCGACGTCACGCGCGATTCGGACTAGCTCCGCCATTGCCACCTGTTTTGCACTGTCTTTCGGGCTCGACGCCAATCCCAGGACGTTCATGGCGAACAGGCGCTCCTGCTGCAACGTTACGTCGAACCCGTAGTAGGTGGCGTATTCGCCAATGGCGCGGAGATTCAGCGTTACCAGCGCCGGCAAGTCGACAACAATTCCCGGAAGTCCCGCGACGCCGGTTGCGGCCCCCTCGGCAGCTGCGAGGCTCTTGTATTTCGCGTCCAGAAAGCCCACAACCTTGTCGATGTCCTCCAGCCTGAGCTCGGTCAAGTCGCTCGGCTCCACTACGATGTGTCCTGCATTCCGAAACTCTTCGTAGATTGCGCCCCGCCGTATAGACCAATGCGCGGCATCGTTGCAGACGCCGACGACACCCGAGACAGCCTTGCGGATGGCTTCCCCGATCGTTTCCCGCTCCAGGACCCAATCGGTCGCCTTGCTGAGCGGCCAATCGACTGCCCGCATCGCATGACCGAGCCAGGTAATGTTCGGCGTTTTCCATTCATGGATCTCCGCGATTGCTCGCCTTTCGTACTCTGACATTCCACCTTTCATCGGCGCTCTCGCTTTGCCCGCCCGAGTTGGGAGAAGGCCATCTCGACCATCATCAAGCGCAGGCGAATTCGGCAATCCATGGCGTAGTGTTCAGCGATTGCCGGGTCGCTGAGCCCGTCATGCCATGCGAGACGGTGGATCAAACGGGTATCAGCGCGTTGTCCAGCGCGTCCGCCCGGTGACGTGCCTCCCGACCTTCGATGCGTGCCCAGTAGTCCACCAGGGACGCACGCTTTTCGATCGTGTCGAACTCGAAACCCCAGCCGATGTGCGCGCCCAGGTACACGTCCGCGGCTGTGAAACGGGGCCCTGCCGCGTAGTCCGACTTCGCGAGCGCGGCCTCCAGCGTGTCCATTACGGCAGCGTACGTCCCGTACCCGACCATCCGTTCGCGTTCTTCCGGAACTTCGAACCCCAGGCTCCGGTTGATGATCGCCGCCTCCAGCGGTCCGGCCGCGAAGAACAGCCACCGGTAGTATGAGCCGCTTTCCTGTGGCGTCGGGGCGAGCCCGGCGTCTGGAAATGCGTCGGCCAGGTAGGCGCAAATGGCCGCCGTTTCCGTCACAACAACGCCGCGGTGGCTGATCGCCGGCACCTTGCCCATGGGATTGATGGCGAGATAGGGAGGCGACTTCATCTCGGGGCCGTACTCGATGATCTCGGTCCGGTATTCCGCACCTGCTTCCTCCAGCATCCACCGCGCGATGCGCCCGCGTGAATGCGGATTCGTGTAGAAGACCAGGTCTTCGCTCATGGCATTCTCCTTGCCGAAGGCTGTGCGCAGGGCTTATACAGGGGCATTGGTCCCCGTTCAAGTTGGCCTTTTCCGTACAGTCCAAGACCGGGGCTGATCGAGGCTACCCGGTCTGATGGCAAAACCCCCTATTAGCCTGTAGCCAATTGTCTGATTCGCAAATCTGTACAACAATGCGGCACAAACACCAAGAGGGCCAAGATGTATCATCGCTTTGAACAGTCCCCGCCTCGACAATACCCGCCTGGCACCCTTGCGGCGGCCGCGCTATTGGGCATGTGCGTCGGTACCGCGGCCGCGCAGGAGTCCTCCTACTGGCCCACCTTCGGCGGCCAGCCCGGAGGCGCGCAGTATTCCGAACTTGACGAGATTCACACCGGCAACGTCTCCGAACTCGAAGTCGCCTGGACCCACCACTCCGGGGACGCCTCGTGGCTCGAGGCCACGCCCATCCATGCCAATGACACGCTGTATTTCTGCACCGCGCTCAATCGCGTTTTCGCGGTCGACCCGGCCACTGGCGAGGAGCGATGGAGCTTTGACCCCCACGCCGACGATGGCGGGCTCGGCCTGATCGACGAGCCTCGGCGTGACGCCCGCTGCCGGAGCGTGGCTTATTGGGAGGCCGAATCGCCGCAGCCGGGCCAGGCGTGCGAGAAACGTGTCTTCAAGGGCGACGTCCACGGCAACATCTACGCCATCGACGGGGATACGGGCGCCTCGTGCGGAGACTTCGGTGCGGACAAGGGCCACCCGGGCTACGTCACGCACTGGGACTTCGAAGGCAACGGCGTCGGACCCCGGCATACCACTTCCGGACCCATCGTGGTCGGCGACCGGGTGATTGCCGCGGTGGGCGTGGAGGACAGTGTCGTCAACGCCAGCGACGGATTCGCTCGCGCATTCAACGTGCGAACCGGCGAACTGGAGTGGGAATTCAATCCGATTCCCCCGGACCGCGTTGACGAAACCGGCGCAGCGAATGTCTGGTCCACGTTGAGCGCGGACCTGGAACGCAACCTCGTCTTCCTGCCGACGACCAGCGCATCGTCCGACTTCTACGGGGGGACGCGAACGTTCCCCATTCCCTATGCAACCGCGACCGTGGCGCTGTCGGCGGAAACCGGCGAGCCCGTCTGGCACTACCAGATCGTCCACCACGACGTCTACGACTATGACCTTCCGGGACACCCGCTGATCGCGACGATCCGCAGGGACGGCGAAGAACACGATGTGGCGATCCAGCAGACAAAGATGGGATTTACCTTCGTATTCGACCTGGATACCGGCGAGTCGCTGTTCCCGATTGAAGAACGCCCGATCCCCGCCTCCGACGTGCCCGGAGAAGTAACCTCGCCAACTCAACCGTTCCCGCTGTTGCCGGAGTGGTTCACACCTACCACCCTGACCCGCGACGACCTGTTCGGACTGACGCCGCTGGACCGCCGCTGGTGCCAGCGCCAATTCGACGAACTGCGCTACGAGGGCATGTACACACCCCCCAGCATCCAGGGTTCGCTGCACTATCCCGGCTTCCAGGGGGGCGGCAACTGGGGCGGCGCGGCCTTCGATCCCAACTCCAACCTGCTCATCGTCAAGTCGCTGGACATCGCCACCCGGCACTGGCTGCGGCCAAACGAAGGCGGTGCGATCACGCCCATGCCGGGCGCCGACGGTGCGGGCGCTCCCAACGTCAGCGCGAGTTCCTCGGGTCCGGGCGACCCCATGCCGGGAACGCCCTACCGGACGCAGAACGAGTTCTTCATGTCGCCGCTGGGGATTCCCTGTACCCCGCCGCCCTGGGGCAGCCTGACCGCCATCGACATGGACTCCGGCGAGATTCGCTGGCAGATGCCCTTCGGCCAGATTCGCCGTTTCGGCATCACGGTGCCGAAGTTCATGGGCTGGGGGACTGCCATTATCGGCGGCCCCATCACCACCGCCGGCGGACTGATCTTCATGGCCGCGTCCATGGACAAGAAGTTCCGCGCGCTGGACGTACGCACCGGCGAGGAACTCTGGCAGGCAACGCTCCCCTATGCGGGCATGGCGGTGCCGATGACCTACATGGCCGGGGGACGGCAGTACGTGGTGATCGCTGCGGGAGGCAATCGGCGAACGTATACTACGGAGGGTGACGCGCTGGTAGCCTTCGCCCTGGGGGAGTAAAAAAACAATGATTCGGAATGACCTAATGTTGCCGACAACGTCTGCATGGATTCGGTCCAGGCGGGCAACGTGCCTTGGCCCGGCGATCGTCGCGGCCCTTCTTGCAACGGCTTCCGCATGGGCACATCACAGCCACCCGCACTACTTCAGGGGAAGCTTTACGCACATGGAGGGAACGATCACGGAGGTGCATTGGTTGAATCCTCATTCGTGGGTGTATCTTGAGGTCACAGGCGACGACGGCCAGCCCACGGTCTGGGCGCTCGAGGGTGCGGCTGCGTCGACACTGCAAGGGAATGGATGGACTCCTGAGATGGTCGAGGTGGGCGACACGATTACCGTTCGCTGCCATCCGCTCAAGGATGGTTCAGCCGGGTGCCTGCTGGGGTATATCACAATGGAGAACGGCGTGGAGAAAGAGTTTGACTGAGTGCGCCAGCCACGATATGCCGCCCGATTCCCCCCGATCCAGGGAGACAAACATGCGCTTGCCCAGGCTTCTGTACGTAGTGCCACTCGCCCTGCTTTGCGGCCAATCTCAGGCTCAGGGCTGGATGCAATACGCAAACCTCGAGGACAGGTTCGCCGTCAACTTTCCCGTCGAACCCGACATTACCGAGACGACCTACCTGTCGGAGTATCGCGGCATCATGCCCGCGCGCGTGTATGCGGCGAATCGGGGGGAGAGTCGCTATTCGGTTACGGTGGTCGACTACACCGAAACGGAACGGTTATTGGCGGAACGCGCGGAGCGGACCGGGGAGCGCCTGAGACCGGATGACGCGCCGGGCGACATAATGGGTGCAGTCGCCTACGCCACCTGGAACATCCGCAGGCGAGGCGGTGAGGTGACCTACGATTCCTGGGCGCACTATGACCGGATCCCCGGCCACCTGTTGCAGGTTACGAACGCCGACAAATCGCGAACCTATGCCGGAATCTTCCTGCACGCCAGGCGCCTGTATATCGTGGAGGCCACGGTACCCCCGGGGTCCCCGCCGCCCGGTCTTTTCCAGCAATCGCTGAATATCCTCGACGAGCAGGGCCGGCGTGTCCGGTACAGATACGAGATCGACGAGGACGGCGAGATTCACTTTGTCCGCGAAGCGCCTCGCGAGCAATTGGCCGGTGAGCCGTCGGAATGACGCACGCGAGCGGTTCGCCGTGAGCCTCCGTCCCGGTAACTGAAGTCGGTTAATCCTGCTACGGCGCGCTGCGGCCCAGGTCCAGCAGCACGTCGTCCATGATCTTGTGGTTGCCAAGTTCGCCTCCTCCGAAGACCCATTCGCTGGGTTTCGGTCTGACGTCGATGTAGTCGCCTTCGGCCGACGTTTCCCAGGTCGTCACATAGATTTGGCTTTCCGCCGAGCCGTCCGCACCGAGCACGGCTCATTCGTAAGGGTATCCAAGAATTCACTGCAAATATTTCGGCATATACACCGTGTGCTACAAGTCTGCCCAAAGCCAATCCAACTCCGAAAAGGCGAGCCTCCGGTCAAAGTTTTGAATATTGTCCCGGACGTTTAGGATGAGGCATCGGTCGCTGCCGCCGTTCCGCGGTCCCCGCAGGCCTCTACCAATCATCTGGAAATAGAGATTGGGACTGTATACCGGTCGTGCCACAATGACCGCTCGAGTCTTTGGCGCGTCGAATCCCTCTCGAAATACGCCATAGTTGACAAGCGCCTTGACTGCGCCACCCCTAAATTCTTCGACCACTCGGCGACGAGTCGCCGTTTCCGTCTCTCCACTGACCGCTCGTGACCGGATGCCGCTGCGATTAAGGAGTGCCGCCAATGTCTTAGCGTGTTCTACCGAAGTAGCAAAGATGAGAGTGGGCCAGTTTGGCTCAATATACGTCTTGTACGCTTCGATAATGCGTTTTGTTCGGCTAGCGCTCAGAGCAATCCGCTTCTCCACACTTTGTGGGAGCCAAGGTAACCTCCTCCATTTTTCCAATTCGTGCAATCTATCGACGGAGCCTAAAGCGTCCCCCAAGATATCAGCTAAGGAAAACGATTCTCCCTCAATGGTTTCGTGATCGGCTTGGGCAAGCACTCCGAAATTTTGCAAATATCTTATGACGGTGTCCGGTTCGTCACATACAAACGCACCAGTATCCAGTCTTCTACTGCCGTAACGGCGGACTAACCACTTTGTTTCTTCCTCATCATGTCCTCGATAAGGTGTCGCGGTGAGACCGATAAGAAACGGTTCCTCCACACGTTGAAAACGAGTGAGGCCAATCTCCTGCATGACCGATGTGAAGGTTGGCGCAATCGAACGGTGTGCCTCATCGAACACCACCAACCTTGAGCTGGATAGAAACTGGTAATCTCGCCGATGATTGGATAGTTTGGCGTTGAGAGTCTGTATTGTGGCGACAACAACATGTCGATCGCTCGTTGGACGCGGTTTTGGCTGCCCTGCCCACATTCTGGATATCCGGAGACGTGATCCAGGAGCGCCTATGCTTGTCCAAACTTGACGCCATGCCTCCACTGCTTGCTCACAGAGCTCGTCGCGGTCGGCAACCCAAAGAACGTCACCAACAAATCCATCATCGCGCATCGCTTCGACAATCGCCTGCACGGCAACACGTGTCTTGCCCGATCCAGTGGGTAGACTGACCATCCCACGTCGTTCAGCGCCATTCCCTTGTTTTGCGCGTAACATTTTCCGAATATTCTCGGTAATGGTGTACTGATACGGATGGAGTTTTGGAAGCGAATAAGGACCCAATGCTTCAACGAACGGACCGCGCTTTCTCCTTCGCTCCCCGGCCCATTCAGCAGCAAATCCTAGAGACCTCACAAATTTTATGGCCCGCGACGATCCGGCCCAGTGGGACGGTGGATCGAGATGATCCAATGCTGTCCTGTACTGCTTGAGCGCGTCAGTATGCCAAGTCGCGATAGCGGCTTCTGCAATATCAATGCCTGTCGTCGACTTGCCTTCGCTTTCAAGTACAGCGAGAAGCGAATCCGGAAGCTCTGCGCGTAGCGTATTTTCTCCCAAAGCGGCGAGAAGACGCTCGGCGTCCGTCGAATGTCGCCGTATGACGATCCGCCGATCTTCGACCTCTTGTGGTGTCCTCCGGTGCAAAATTTCATCGATTTGCTGGGCAGTCAGTTCAAGTTCCAGTTCGTCCACGACGAGACGGAGCTTGCGTTGCTCGTCATCTTCAACATTTCCGAGCAGATAGAGGTCGGGGGAGTAGAAAACACACTCGGTCAATTGACCAAGGACAAGGATTCGTTCGCAATGAGCGAGGCGGCAATGCATTCGATGTTCCGGTAGATACTCCTTCAATCCAGGCCAGATATCAGTCAATGGAATCGGATCGGCTTCGCCGAAAAATTCCGGTATCGGTTCTGCCAAGTCGAAAACCGTCTTGAGCTTGTCGGCCATCGGATGAGCCAGCAAGGTATGAAGCGCTTCCGGGTGCCTTGGGGATGATCCGAGGGCGTCTGCCAGAGGAACAATTTCATCGGCCACTCGGATTTTTCCATGAATCCGAAGCATATGAATTGCTAGAGAATCGAATTTCATCTTTGGATATGATTTCCGATTGGTGCCGCTGTGCCGCATTGTCCACGACTTGTAGCACGCTGGCAGCTTCAGCAATGCATCCGTATAGAGCGCTCCACCCTCATCGGAGAGTACGGCAAGCACGTTCAGCGGGCCCGCTCCAGTTCTCAAGTTAAAGCCGAGGTAGCCGTAAGCAGGTTCATGGGGCAGATCAGGTCGTTTGCGATACTGCTCTTCGCAATTGCGTTCGTACTCGGACCATTGCGGCTCAAGCGAAAGGTTTCTGTAACCTTGTGGTTTCTCGGTCACACCAAATTCGCGTATTAGATTTTCGTCGAGTTTGTGAAAACTTGTGTCCACAGTCGTCACGCTATCTCGGCTGCCATCCCTAGGTACAATCTCACCTGGCAGCAATACTGAATGCAAGGGCTGCCACTCTCCTGACAAAGTTCGGATACGCAGCGAATCAAGGCACCCGAACTGCGCCACAATTTCTTGGGCATCTTTGGGCTCCAACGCGCGCGACAAGGCCCAGAATCTTCTATAGAGTCCGTCGTGCAGGTTCTGACTGAATCCGATTCGCTTCGCGATGAGCCTAAAAGTAGCTTCCGGCGACGGTGACTGGATACCCAATACCCGTAGTGATTTTATTGTTTCGCTGTCCGACGCCAATTCCGGATGCACGTAAGACTCCGATCCCGATGAAATCTCGTCAATGCAGACATCGACTGCAAGAAAGAGGGAGTCGGGATCGGGTATCTGCCAATCACCGCTTTTCGTTAGAACAATATGGCCAAGCCCTTCGGATGATCTTATCTTCGGTGGGATCGCGGCAGCGACCTTAACAGCCGCCATGGAGGCTCGAATTTCGGTGTCCGTCTCATTCCCGTGCAAGAGCGCTTCCAACCAATGGGCAATTGAAGCTCTGACCGCCGCTTGATCCTCACCGACACCTCCCCAATACCCATAATCAGATTCATTGGATTCGACATAGGAATCGTATTCTTTCCAAGGCAAGTGGTGAAAGAACCTGTCGATAGCGGCGAGCCGGTTACGCTTGCATGCGCTGTGGTGCAGCCAATCACGCGGGCGACCTGGATATGCCGCCCAACGCTCAAGGGGCGCCGGGTCTGAAGCATTCGTTAATTCCTCGGGCGGATACGATATTTCTGAAATCTCACGCAGAACTCCATCCTGATCGGGAACGATCTCGTACCCACACAATTTGGAAAAAAGACACTCGCGAAGCACTACGCTATGCTCCGAGTCGCCGGATTCCTTCCTACGGGGAAGCGCGTCCAAATGCCGAGCCGGATCGGTCAAAGTCATGAGGCGCGGCAGCGCGTCGGCCACCATCGCGGCCGCGGCGTCGATTAGTTCTTCGTTGTACGGCCCAGGCAACAGGTTTTGGCGATCTTCATTTGTCTTCCACGGCGCGTTAAGAATGCCAGCAACCAGACTAGCGGTGCTGGTAGGAAAGTACGCCCAGAAATAGCCGGGACGATCCAACCGGTTCAGTGGTACGGCCCATTGGATCGGCACGTGTTCATCGTCGCCCCGCAAAGGCCAATCATTGCGGGCGTCGCAAGAGAGTCGGCACGTCGTATCGAATCGCTGCCAACGAGAGATTTCGCCGTCGGCGTCGAGAAGAAATTCACCATCCCGATCATGCAACAGGATATCTCGGGAGCATTTCCCATCCTCAAACGTCAAAAAGCGGACATGGTTGACCAACAGCAGAAACTCCGCTGGGAAGTTCTTAATCTGTCGAGCAAGGTTTCTATGAGCGTCGGCTCCTATCGGTAAGCGGACGATGTTCGTTGCCCAAGACATCAGTTCGCGCAACTCATCATCGCTGACTTTTGCAGTGTGAGGATCGATGGGCTCGGGCAGGCGCAGTACCGGAAAACGATTCGTAGGAGAAGTGCTCCTTAATTGCTTTGCCGCACTCCGGCTGTCAAAAAGGAATGAACCCGAACGGCTGTAGAATTCGGGAGAATCGGTCACCCCGAGGACGGACTTAAAGCCAAGCCCGAATCTACCAATCGCAGCAGTGTTTCTCTTGCTCGACATATGGGAGAACATGAGTCCCCGCACACCATTCTCGTCGATGGGTTTTCCGTCGTCGGCGCAGTATAGGTACCGTTCCGTTAATCGGATCAGGATGCTCTTTCCGTGCGGCGCTTCGCTTAGGGCATCTGCGCTGTTTTGGACCAATTCGAACAGTTGCCGATGTGCATAGCCGCCGTGAGCAGTATCGCGCTCGTGGTTGGCATGTTCGGTTACGAGGTTCGGTTGCTCGCGGTATGAATTGAGTGTCCGCCTTGCCTGCTCGACGACAAACTTGCCAAGCGGGCTTTCAATACCCGCCCAGTCCGGCTTCTCATCCGAAGTCGGCAGGTTCAGGTTGGCATCGCGGGAGTAGAATCTGCCCTGCTTGCCCTTCGAAAAATCGTATTCGGCCTTCATCGTTCCGTAGTGTACTGACGCCGCTCGCTCGGGGTGGCCACGCGGGCTGAAATCAACCGCACCGAGAGGCTACGGTCACCGGTTTCCTCAGACGTGTGCGACACTACCAACAATCGGCCATTCCGAGCGCGTCCCACGGTAATCCACCGCTCTTCATAGTCACTGTGAATGTCATCGCGAACCGACCGCGACGCTGAATCTCGAAAAACGGTAGCGGCGATCTCAAAGCTGACCCCGTGCTTGCGGAGATTGCTTGCCGCCTTCGCTGGGTCCCACTCGAACTGGTACATACTATCGAGCTAATTCCGGAATCGACTCGGCGAACGCATGAGTTCTCAATTCGATAAGGCAAATTGAATGTGTGTGAAATCAAACTTGGAGATGAGAGCGGCATCGCGAAATTTCTGGTTCGGAGACGACCGGATTACATTAGCCAATTGTAGCCCACCATGCTCCGGTTGAGACGCGCTCATCAACGACACTCGCTCCGCAAGAAGAAATTGCGTCTTACACTACCGGTCGTTTCGCGAACGCTGAAGATGAGAATCTGCCCGTTTCCGTGGGATTCGGAAGTAGATTGTCGAATTGGCCTCTATCCGCCCCCTCGATTTCAATCCGATCAAGATGCAAATGGCCAAATGCCCAGGCTCGGCCATACCCCCACGCCGCCGAGCGACGCCGTCGGAAGACCTCACTGCCTCAGGAATCTGCCCATTTTGGCGTTGGCGGCGATATCCGGATCCTTTGGCAGCGCCACGCCTGTCGGAATCATGGAGGTCTCGACCGTAAACTCCTTCTGCAGGTCATAGTATGATAGCCACATTCAACAGTCTCCGATCTAGCCGTCTCCATCGGCATCACGCGAGGCGTACAGAAACGTCAACGGGTCATCCAGCCGCTCGCGCCAGGACACCTCGTTGTGATTTGCGCCTTCATAGGGTCTGATCACGAAGTCCGTCCCCTCGCTTAATCCCTGCTGCAGCAGCCATTCCCGGACGGCCAGGTGCGGTTCGTGGTATTCGGCGTCCAGCCCTTCGGTGCCGTAGTCGAACCAATAGCGAGCGCCATCCGGCACTGTCAAGCCATTCTCGATATCCCGAATGATGAAGGGCGTGTCATCGGCGCCTTCCCCGGCCTCGTCGGCCGAAGTGAATCGCTCGGCCCAGGCCTCCGACAGCACGAAGTGCGTGGAAATGCAACCACAGGCACCGAACACATCCGGATGATGGGTGACCAGGTAGTACGAAAGGAGACCGCCCATGGAGGAACCCATCACCGACGTATTCTGTGGGCCGGTCAGCGTGGAAAACTCCTCATCCACGCGGGGCATGAGTTCATCGATCAGGAAACGGGCGTAGTTCGGCGCCCCATGCCACGGCGAATACTCGAACCCCCGGTCAGCGGAGTTGAAAACGCCGACGACAATGACCGGGGGAATCGTGCCCGATTCCACCAACCGCACGACCGCGTCGTCCACGTCCCAGATTTCACCACTGCCTGTCAGTCGCGGGTCGAACAGATTCTGGCCGTCGTGCATGTACAGGACCGGGTAACGCGCCTCGGCGGCAGCGTCGTATCCGGGCGGCAGCCAGATGCCGACGTGGCGCGTCCTGGCAAGGTAGTTTGACGCGACATCCTTCCAATAGACCAGCGTCCCCTGTACGCCCGAACCCTGCCAGTCATCGAGGTAGGTCACCGGGTCTGCCTGAAAGGCGCCGATGTCGTGGCTGACTTCCAGCGAGTCGTCGACCAGAACGCTCAAGTTGGGTAGCACGTTTCCCGACGGCCCGAGCGCCTGGCGGTTCCAGCTACCCAGCGTGAACTTGTATTCGAATTCTGTCCCGGCCGGCATTTCGATTTGGGCCGAACGCTCGAGTCCGTCGCCCGTCATCAGGAAACTGTCCGGGCGCCAGGGCCCAAGCGTTTCCTGATTGCCGGTCAGGTAGACGTCGCCGATGTCGCCCGGCACGGTGATACGCACGGTGACGGAACAGCAATCCGCATCGGCTGTTTCGCTGGCCGGCCGCCCGGTGCATGCCGCCAGCGCGACAGTCATCAGGAGCGCAGTTCGTGATGCAATATTCATGGCGTCTCCCTGCCGCAGCACAACGCTGCGGCCGCTTCGAAATCAACCCCCAGAGCATACTCCACGGTCCGGCGCATAGGAACGCGCACCGCGCGTATCGCGGTTGGTGGGTGGGGAACGCCGAATCTAGAAGCGGAACGTATGGGTGTATTTCACCGCGTACTGGGATTGTTCGGAGCGCAGTCTGGACAGTGTATGTTCGGCGGAAAAGCCGTGGTTGACGACGATGTACAGGTCCTGTCCGGCGCGGGGATTCCACCGCAGCCGGCTGTTGATTCCTACCGATTCCGACTCGTTGTCATACTGGACGAGATTGAGCCATGACCAGCGAACGTTGAAGGCGACGTTGGCGTTGAGGGCCATCAACCGGGTGACAAACTGGCCGGTGGGCAGTTCGATGTCGTTGTACTCGTACTCCACGCCCATGAGCAGACGGCGATTCGGGCGCCACTCCAGTTCCGCCGTCATTTCCACCCGGTCGCCGTTGAAGAATTCCCCCTTGTAGTAATCGAAACCGGGCGCCAGAACACGTTCCGATGCGCCCGATATCTGGATATTGAAGCCGCTGTATTCATAGTCGCCGACAGGAATCACCGTTCCATCGACCACTTCGAAGTCCTCGAAAAGCACTTCCCGCCAGTGGTTGAGATTAAGGCTGATTTCGTCACCCGAATGGGTCTCCAGTTCAAACAGCTCGGCGAACAGGCGCTCGCTTTCCAGTCCGCCGGAAAGCCTGTCGAACGATTCCACGAACGCACCGTGGTTCAGTTCCCTGATCCAGGGGTGATCCGGATAATGGGCGTATCCGACCTGAATCTCGCTTCGCCGGATCCCGCGACGATTAACAAACCCCAGCGCGGGATTGAACTGCTCGCCGAATTGCTCCATGGCGACCTCGCCCCGCAGCCCGGTATTGTTGGGCGCCGACAGGGAGACCCCCCAGGCGCTCTGATCGCCGATCATGTCCTGGGTGTCCGACTGCTGATACCACGCCTCGCCTTGCAGCGTGCGTCCGCCGGGAAGTCCGGTATTGCGATAGCGGAAATCCAGGCCGTACAGGGAGTTGTCGAGATTGCTCCGGGGATCGCCGTTGGTCACGATCATGCCGATGCTCGACTCCTCCAGAACGTTGGCCGACAGGCGGCCGACGAACAGATTGGAACTGTCGACGCCCTGGAACTCGTCCTGCTGAACGTCGAGCACGCCGATGTTCCAGCGCCCGACGCGCCCGGTGACCTTCGCGCCGAGATCCAGGTCCACGGGCTGCCCCCTTGCGCCCAGGCCGATCCGGCGAGAATGGAATGGAATGCCGTTTCGCCGCAGTCCGCCGAAAGAGAAAATGTCCACGTCCTGCAGAAAAAAGTCCCGCTTCTCGGGGAAGAACAGCGAGAAACGCGACAGGTTGATCTGACGGTCATCGACCTCCGTGGAGGAAAAGTCGGTATTCATCGTCAGCACGCCGCTCAGCGAGGGCGTGAAGTTGTAGAAGACGTCCAGCGCCGGCTCCGCGGACGAGCTGCTGGCGCTTGTGTCGTAGCTGCGGGACCCGGTCATCACCACGGTCGGAATGATGTCCAGACCCCTGCCCTGCCTCAACCCGGTCAGACCCGTGATCGTTCCCGTCGTACCGGGATTGACCTGCCTGTTGAAGGAAACCCAGGCAATATCTTCCTGGTGGCGGGCGATGCTGCGCTCGACGGTGAATCCCCAGTCGCCGTTGTCCGGGTTGAAATTAAGCGTCTTGAACGGAATCTCGAATTCCGCGGTCCAGCCGTTGTCGTCGATGGCCGCTTCGGCGAACCAGATGCCTTCCCAGTCGCGATTCTGACGGGTTGGCGTTTCGAAGACTCCGTCCTCCCGGCTGCTGTTGGGATTGACCTGAAAGTTGTAGCCCGTGCGATTGTTGTTGAAGGGGTCGAGATAGATCCCGATGGTATCGTCAAATCGCAGCGTGCCGTGCTGAACCATCTGCCGCGCCCTGATCTGATCCGGTTCACTGTCCCACATCCTCGCGGCGACATAGAGATTGTCGCTGTCGTAGAGGATCCAGACTTCGGTACGCTCGCTGGGCTCGCCATGGTCCACGGGCTCGAATTGATGCATGTCGTCCATGGACGGGGCGTTCGCCCACACGGCATCGTCCAGTACGCCGTCAATGACCGGACGGGTCTCGGTTCGCGCCACCGCCAGGATCTTTTCTCCGGATACGCGTGACGATGCGGCTTCCTGCGCGCAAAGGGGTGCGGCAAACGCAAGCGTCATTGCCGTCAGGCAGGCAGCGCCATAGCGGGGTGCGATCAGCATTGGCAAACCCTCCATGCGATCCTGTCTCACTCGAAAGTTGCCAGTCATGTTGTCATACAGCGCTGCGGTCATGGGTTAAGAATTCGTCACGATCTGAAGCTAAAGAATGTTCAAGAACTCGAAGGAGTTCGTTCTCCAGTCGGCTCTTTCGATCAGGGGCGGCGTAGCGCGCAGAAGAAGCAATTGCATGCGCCGGCCTGACGCCAGACTGACCTTGACCGGCGCTGGCCCGACGCTGGCCTGACGTTGCCGTCACGCCTGTTTGACGCCGACCTGATGGCAGACTGACGCCGGCCCTTCGCCAACGTAGAATAGCGACTTCTTTCCGGAGGCCGCATTCAGTGATCAAGCTCAGGAGCTACGCAGGCAGTGCATGGCACGAGGGTCAGGGCGAATCCGCCATTCTGCTTAACCCCGCCACGGAGGAGCCGCTGGCCGAGACTTCCACGGGCGGACTCGACTTCAAGGCGGCCCTGGACCACACGCGTGACGTCGGCGGAGCGACTCTGCGGAAACTGACATTCGCCGAACGCGGCGCGTGCCTGCGGAGCATTTACGACGTTCTGTATGCGCACCGGGAGGAATTGCTGGACCTGTCCGTCAGCAACGGCGGCAACACGCGCAACGACGCCAAGTTCGACGTGGACGGCGCCAACTATACGCTGCTGGCCTACGCCGCCTACGGCAAGTCGCTGGGCGACCGGACGCTTCTGGTGGACGGGGAGTCCGAACGGCTGGCGCGCAATCCGCGATACGCGGGCAAGCACATCCTCACGCCGCTGCAGGGCACTGCCGTTCACATCAATGCCTACAACTTTCCCGCCTGGGGATTCATGGAAAAGGCCGCTGTGGCCCTGCTCGCGGGCATGCCGGTCATCTCCAAGCCGGCCACCAGCACGGCACTGTTGGCGTACCGGATGATGGAACTGCTTGTGGACGCCGATGTACTGCCCCAGGGCGCGTTGTCGTTCATCGCCGGTTCCACCGGCGACCTTCTGCATCATCTCGGCCCACAGGATGTGCTTGCCTTCACGGGCTCGGGCGCGACGGCGAAACACCTGCGCAGCCTCGACGCGCACGTGCAATCGTCCATGCGCATCAACGTCGAGGCCGACAGCCTCAATGCGGCCATACTCGGTCCGGACATATCCCCGGGCAGCGAGGCATGGCACCAGATGATCCGCGATATCACCACCGATGTCCGCCAGAAGGCGGGCCAGAAATGCACCGCGATCCGGCGCGTACTGGTGCCGCCCGCACGCCGCGAAGACTGCGTCGAGGCGCTCGAAGACCAGCTCGGCAGTCTTATCGTGGGCAATCCCGCCGACGCCTCCGTACGGGTGGGCCCACTGGTGAATGCCGCGCAACTGGAAGACGTGCGTGCGGGTGTCGAAGCCCTGGGCGCTGAATCGACGCGTGTCATCGGCAATGCCGAGCCTGGCGACCTGACGGGCGTGGAGAACGGGCGCGGCTACTTCGTCACGCCGTTCCTGTTCGACTGCGACGACGCAAACGCTGCCAGGGCGGTACACGCACGCGAAGTATTCGGCCCTGCCGTCACGGTCATGGACTACCGGTCCGTGGAAGACGCTGCCGCACTATGCGCCCGCGGCGATGGCGCGCTGGTATCCTCGGTCTATTCGGACGATCGGCGATTTGCCCGCGAGATGCTGCTGGCGCTGGCGCCGTTTCACGGCCGGCTGACGCTGGGCGGAGGGAAGGTCGCGGGCTTTGCGCCGGGTCCGGGCACCGTGCTGCCCGCGATGGTCCACGGAGGGCCGGGACGGGCCGGCGGCGGCGAGGAACTGGGCGGCCTGCGAGGGTTGTCGTTTTACCTGCAGCGCACGGCCGTTCAGGGTTACCAACCACTGCTGGAGAAGTTTTTTCCCGGCGCCGACCAGGGCCTGTGAACGCTGTCCCGGACAGCGTTCACAGGCCCTGAAATCGAGGACACGATATGGTCCAGTCAATAAGCCGATTCACCCTTGCCGCCGCCGCACTGTTGCTACTGAACGCCTGTGAACCGCAGGGCGCCGATACGGACACCGACGCGAACACCGACACGGAGGCCGCGGCGGAAGTCATTACCGTCGTGCCCAATTATCTGCGCCCTCCCGTGATGGGCCGCAACGGCGGCGTGTCCGCCGGCCATCCGCTGACCACCGCCGCGGCAATCGAGATTCTCCAGAACGGCGGCAATGCCTTCGATGCCGGCGTCGCCGCGCTGTTGACGGGCGGCGTCGTGGAACAGGACCTCTACAGCCTGGGCGGCGAATCGCTGATTCTCGTGTATCCGCACAGCGAGGGGGAAGTCACGTCGATCGTCGGCCAGGGCTGGGCGGCGCGGGACGCGACCATCGAATGGTATCGCGAGCGAGGCAGGGACCTCTACGGTTACGGACTCGACCCGGCTGTCGTTCCCGGCGCGCTGCACGGCGCGCTGACGGTGCTGGAGCGTTGGGGCACCATGAGTTTCGAGGAGGTGGCCGCGCGCGCCATCGAGCACGCGGAAGTGGGGTTCCCCCTTCGCTCGCGCACGGTCAGCACGATCTACAGGGAAATCGACTTCATCAATCGATGGCCCTCCAATCGCGCCTACTGGACCCGGCCGGACGGTTCGATGTTCGGATCGGGAGAGATCATCCGGCTGCCGACGCTGGCGAACACGTTGAACAAGATGGTCGAGGCCGAACGCGAGCAAAGCGCGAACGGCCGTGAAGCGGGCATCGCCGCCGCCCGGGACCGCTTCTACAAGGGCGACATCGCCGAGGAGATGGTCGCATTCCTGCAGGCGCACGGCACCCCCTTCGTGCTCGAAGATTTCTCGGAGTTTTTCGCCCGGGTCGAGGAACCCGTCAGCACGACCTACAAGCGCTATACCGTCTACAAGCAGTCGTTCAACAGCCAGGGGCCGATGCTGCTGCAGACGCTGAACATTCTGGAGAATTTCGATCTCAGGAGAATGGGCCACAACAGTGCGGACTATCTCCACACCATCATCGAAGCCTTCAAGCTGGCCTACGCCGACCGGGATACCTACTACGGCGATACCGAATTCGTGGATATCCCCGCCGAGGGGCTGCTGTCAAAGGAGTACGCCTCTCAGCGGGCGCAGTTGATCGACTTGGAGCGGGCCTCGGAGACCTTCGCGGCGGGCAACCCATTCGTGTTTGACGCCTCTCATGACCGGGAGGATTGGCAATTCTGGGTGGCGGACGCCGCGGACCCGCCTTCGGAACGGCTTCAGGTTGCCGCCGCAGACCGGCCGACGGACACGATGAAGGACACCACCCATATCGCCATCATCGACAAGGACGGCAACATCTTCGACAGCACGCCCAGCGGCGGCTGGATCGGCGGGGCGGTCATCCTCGGCGACACCGGCATCGCCATGAGCGTGCGCGGCGAGCAATTCTGGCTCGACGAGACCCGCGCCGCGCAGTTGCGTCCCCGCTCGCGGCCGCGCTACACGCTGACACCCAGCATAGTGCTTAGAGATGGGGAACCCTTCCTCGCCATCGGCACCCCGGGCGGCGACAACCAGGAGCAGACCATCCTGCAGATGTTCCTCAACATCGTGGAATTTCCGTCCCAGTGGTACCCCAACCTGCATCAGGCGATCCAGGCGCCGAGGGTGCAGACCCTGCATTTCTACGCGTCGTTCTGGCCCCACGAGACGGGCTTCAATGAACTGAATGTCGAAACCGATCTGCCGCCACAGGTCATCCGGTCGCTGGAGGACCGGGGGCACATGGTGAATCGTATGCAACCCCTCGGCATCCCGTCGTGCGGCACGGTGGTGCTGCTCGACCCCACGCACGGCGCCCGCATTGCCGGGGCGGACGTGCGCCGGGACTGTTACGCAATGGCGTATTGAAGACGCGCGAGCTTCCGGCTTTGGCGACTCGGTCGCTGCGTCACGCCGGGCGGGCCGCTGCTCCGTCCGAGCGGCCCGCTGCTTCGGCCGCGCCGAGCCGCCCGTAACCCGGATAGAGTTCGAGATCCTGTTCGGCCCGCAGAAGCGGCCGGCCGAGAATCATGTCGGAAACCCGCTCCGCGACCATCATTGTCGGGGCGTTCAGGTTCCCATTGGTGATTCTGGGAAATACGGACGAATCGACGACCCTGAGCCTCTCGAGGCCGCGCACCCGACACTGCGCGTCCACCACGGCCATCTCGTCCCCGGCATCCCCCATCCGGCAGGTACAGGAAGGATGGTAAGCACTCTCGACGTTTTCCCGAACCCACCGGTCGATCTCGCGGTCGGTAGCGACACCGGCACCGGGTTGAATCTCCTCGCCCCGGAAAGGACTCAACGCCGGTTGCTGCATGATCTGGCGAATCAGGTGGATGCAGTTACGCCAAACACGCATGTCGTCCGGGTGCGTGAGGTAGTTGAAGAGAATGCGGGGGTCCGCATCCACATTCTTCGAATCGATGCTGACCTTGCCCCGGCTCTTCGGCTTGTTCGGTCCGAGGTGGACCTGGTAGCCGTGGCGGTCGAAAGCCTGCTTGCCGTCGTAGCGCATGGCTGCGGGGAGGAAGTGAAGCTGGACATCCGGCCATTCCCTTTCCGGGCCGGAGCGGATGAACGCACCGGACTCGAAGTGATTGGTGCTGCCCAACCCGTCCCTGAACAGTAGCCAGCGCAATCCGATCAGCGCCTTGCCAAGGGGATGCAGCGTCCCGTTCAGGGTGATCGGCTCCCGACACTGGAACTGGCAATAGACTTCAATGTGATCCTGAAGGTTATCGCCCACACCCGGCAAGTCATGCGCGACCGCAACGCCCGCGTTCTCAAGCACATCCCGCGGCCCAATCCCGGATCGCTGCAGCAGAACCGGGGAACCGATGGCGCCGGCCGTCAGGATGACTTCCCTGGCGGCCGCGGCTTCCATGTGGCGGTTCCCGCGTTGAAAGGCCACTCCTGTCGCGGTACCCCCCTCGAGCAAGACCTTGTCGACGTTTGCGCCCGTGACGACAGTCAGGTTACGCCGACTTCTGACGGGCGCCAGGTAGGCCCGGGCGGTCGACTCGCGCACCCCGTCCCTGACCGTCATCTGCAAGGGGCCGAACCCTTCCTGCTGATACCCGTTGCTGTCATCGGTGCGGGGGAAACCCGCCTGGACGCCCGCTTCGATGAACGCCTGGTAGAGGGGATTACGCCTGGCGTTGTTGCCGCCGCCGGTGCCCACCGGACCGTCGCCGCCACGCCAGGTATCCGGGCCGCCCTGCCAGCTCTCCGAGCGGCGAAAGTACGGCAGGCAATTGCCGTAGTTCCAACCCGACGCGCCAAGAGCCTCCCATTCGTCGAAGTCGCGTCCGTGGCCGCGCACGTAGACCATGCCGTTGATCGAAGACGAGCCCCCGAGCACCTTGCCCCGCGGGCAGTCGAGGCGGCGGCCGTCCAGGCCCGGCTCCGGCTCGGAGACGAAGCCCCAGTTGAACCGCTTGACGTTCATCGCTTCGGAAAATGCCGAGGGCATGCGGATGAACACACTGTTGTCGCGACCGCCGGCCTCAATGAGGAGTACCCGGTTCTCGGCAACGGCCGACAACCGGTTCGCCAGGACGCAACCCGCCGACCCGGCACCAACGATAATGTAGTCGTAGCTGTCTTTCTGCACGGATCACCCAGCAAGTAATGGATCGGCTGTCGCCAAGAGCCTGACGGGACGCCGCAAGCCGGCGGCTGGCCAGTTCAGGCAGGATTGCACGGGAGCGTTGCGGCGGGCCGCCCCGCTCCCCGTACGGGGCGGAAGTCGTTGCTGCACGTGGCAGGCACCTAGTTGAATCGATACCTCAGGGTCGCTCCAAACCAGCGCGGCGGCCCGAATACCTGAATCGTGTAGAAGCCGAAACCGGTGATGTCGTAACTATATGTCAACGACCGCTCGTCGGTCAGGTTGTTCACGAAGACGCTCGCGTCCCAGCTATTCTCGGGGGAGATGTAGGTCAGTTTCGCATCGAGCAACATATATTCCCCACCTTGCGTCACTTCCTCGTTGACGACATTGAAGTATTGCTTGCCGACGTAGTTGACCGAGGCCTGGGCGGCAAACGCCCCTCCGTTGCCCAGGCTCCACTCCTTCCGGAGCACGCCGTTGGCGCTGAAATCCGGCGCCAGAGGCGCCTCCTGGTTGTCGATCACGGTGCCGCCGTCCGGCGAGGTGCCGTTGACGGTGGTGTCGAGCACACTGACACCGAGCAAAATGTCCCAGCCGTCACCCGGCGTGACGGCCAGTTCGAGTTCGCCGCCGCGAAACTCGGCTTTCGAGTTGATCAGACGACTGGTCGTGTCCGCGAAGAAGAACGCCTGGAAGTTGTCGTAGTCGTAGAAGAAGACGCTGCCGTTCAGGCGCGCCCTGCCGTCGGCCCAGCTCGTCTTGGCGCCGAGTTCGTAGGCCGTCAGGATCTCCGGGTCGAAGCCCACGAAATCGATATGCGCGGCGTCGAAACCATCGGTGGGCGTGTTGAAACCGCCGCCCTTGACGCCTCGACTGATGCCGAAATAGACCAGGTCGTCCTCCGTGACCCGCCAGTCGATTTGCGCCTTGCCGGAGAATTCCTCGTCTTGCCGCTCAAATGGATGGGGCGAACCGTCAACCAGGAACCCGGTGAGATCGTAGATGCCCGGTTCCGCGGCGAGAAGCGCCTCGCCTTCGGCCCGGAGCGCCGGATCGGTAATCAGGAACGGCGGGCAAAAACCGAAGCTCAGGGGCGAGGCGACATCGCATTCCACCATCTGGTAGACGAAGTCCTTGTCGTCGCGGGTCCAGCGCAGTCCTGCCGTCAGGAGCAGGCTGTCGCTCAGGTTGTAGTCGACCTGGCCGAATGCCGAGATGGTGCTGGTTTCGGAATCCCCGGTGAAGCGGGGCAGATAACCGTCTGAAGGAAAGGCGAATGCCCCGGAAAAGTCGTTCTGGATATACAGGTAATAGGCGCCCGCGATCCATTCCATCGTGTCGCTGGCGCCGCTGATCCGCAACTCCTGCGAGTACTGCTCGATGTCCGCGGTCGCATCGTAGGTCACGACGTTGTAACGGGTGCTGTCGTCCTCCTCCGCGTAAACCTTGTCGCTCAACGTGTAGTCAGTGACGCTCACCAGTTCGGTATCGTCGCCGATACTGGTTCTGAAAATGCCCGTAAGGTTCAGCGTTTCGCGATCCACGCCGCTGTCCGTTCGGTCGTAGGCCCCTTCGAGTTCGTCGCCTATGCCATCGTCGACGCGGCCGCCGGCGGCATCGAAGAGCGCACCTCCGTAGAAGAAACTGTTGGTTCCGACCGGTTGATCCGCCGTGAAATTGCCGCAATCGGTGTCGCCGGGTTCGCAGAAAACGATTCGCCCATCGGCACGAATTTTCGATGCTGCGGAATGAAAGACGCCGCCCCGGGTGTCGATGTCGGTGTGCTGCCCGATCAGAAGCAACGACGAACTCTCGCCAATGTCGAAGTTGACGAGGCCGCGAATCGATTGGGTATCGTCCGCACGCAGGTTCGGACCGATGGCGTTCTTGACATACCCGTCGTCGGTGTTGCTGTAGAACGCGAGCCGGCCCTGCGCCGAGTCCGAAAGCGGGCCGCCGATGGCGCCGACGATCCCGATCTGCTCATACGCTCCGACGGTCAATTCGATGAAGCCGTCCTGTTCGTCCGTGGGCCGCTTGCTGATGAAATGCACCAGCCCGCCGGTGGCGTTGCGCCCGTACAGCGTGCCCTGGGGCCCGCGCAGGATCTCGATGCGTTCCACATCGAAGAAAGGTATGCCGGATGCGCCGGGGGACGAGACATAGGCCTCGTCCCGGTAGAGCGCCACCGGTGCCTCCTGCCCCTCCGCGAAGTCAAGCTGGCTTACGCCGCGGATTGAGAAGAGCGCGATGTTCCCGGTATCGCCGGTATTGCTGGTGGTGACCAGCCCCGGCGTCTGCGCCGCCACATCCAGTGAATTGTCCCAGCCCAGAGCTGCGATTTGCGCATCATTGAAGGCAGTGACCGAGACGCCAACATCTTGCAGACTCTGTTCCTTCTTCTGCGCGGTGACGACGATTTCTTCCAGGATCTGTGCATTGAGCCAGCCGGGGAAGGTCCAGACAAGCGCGGCATACGTCAATAACGCCGCAAATTTCGAAGGGGCTTTCATTGATCCACTCTCTATTCTTCTGGCCAAGTTTTTTTATTGAACACCCATTCGATAAAAAAATCCAGTGGAATTTTGGGGAAAGAGCCCGTTTCCCTGTTGCTACCCGAATTCAAGGCCCGCAGGCCGCACCATGCGCGGTCTCTCGCGGCGAGCCTGGATATCCGAATGGGAAAGAAAGACGGGATTGCGGGTGGCAGCCCGGTCCTCGCGCTGCGACTCGGTCAAGTCTTGTCCGTTACCTCGACGCCGCTCAACTGCAGTTCCAGGTAGTCAACGCATAGTTTCCTGGCGCGGGCGGTATCTATGCCCTCCGCCTGCAGCGCTCCCCTTAGCCAAAGCCCGTCGATCAGCGCTGCCAGGCCCTCGGCGACAAAGCGGGCCTGCCCAACCGGCAACAGCTTCCTGAGCCAATAAGCCAGGTTCGACTGCAGGCGGACCTTGTTGACCCGCTGCAGCCGGGTCAGGGACGGCACGTGGATCGCATGCCCCCAGAATGCGAGCCAGACGACGATCGCCTTGGGGTTCACCTGCTGCTGTGCAAAGTTGCTGTCGATGATGTGCAGGATGCGCGCTTTGGCATCGGCGGGGTCGATACCCTCCGGCGCCTCCCGGGTGGATAGCTGTTTGATGAGCTGGCGCATGGTCGCTTCGAGCAGCCCGTCCTTGCTGCCGAAATAGTGGCTGGTTATGCCGACGGAAACGCCCGCTTTCTCGCTGACCCGGGCGATGGTGGTGCCCGAGAATCCGTACTCGTGAATGCACTCGAAGGCGGCCGCCATCAACTGCGCTTTTCTGATCGGCTCCATGCCGAGTTTGGGCATATCACTGACTCCCGACAGTTCAGCGGACAGCGTCCGGGGTGACGGCGGACAACATCCCCTGTCTGCGCCTGAAGATGAGATAGCCAACCGCCACATACAGCGCAATGACGACCAGGCCCACCCACTCGATCTGCAGCGGCGTGAACTGGTACAGCAGTATCAGTCCGAAAATCACGCTCCAGTGCAGGCCGACGTAGCGCAATCCGCCGAGCCGCTCCACCTTCAGGTTGAGGTTATCCGTGTAGAGCCGTGTCAGCGAGTCGAGCGAATTGATCACGAAGACAACGCCGACAACGATCATGAACGTGTTCATCGCGCCGCCCACGGCCACACCGTGGGTGTAGTAGAAATAGATGATCGAAAACCACAGGGCCAGCGGGATCGACGGGAAGACCAGCAGGGAAGCGAGCAATTGCCAGGTTTTCAGGTTCCTCGCGAAGCGGGCCACGAACTGCCCGATCATGATGCTCCAGGCGAACCACCAGTACAGATAGAAGGCGTGGTGATCGCTGATCGGGGTCACGAAGCGGTGCATGTTGGGAAAGTAGTCCCCGAGCTGCACGAGCGTCGCGCCCATTTCCTCAAGGCCCATGCCGCTTGCAAACCACATTGCCACGGCCAGCACACCGAACAGACCCACCGAGGACACGCTGAGGACTTTTACGTACCGAATGTTGGTGCTCGACAGCACCGCAAACAGCACCACTCCCGCGACGAGGCCGTACTTGAACAGCGGGGAAATTCCCTCGATATAGGTCGGCAGGTAGAACAGGAAAAGGTAGCCCGTGAACGCGCAAGTCCCGATGATGACGGCATTGTTCACCAGCTTGATCCAGGGGATTTCAAACAGCTTCAGGCGCGGCTCGACAACCAGGAAATAGAACGTCGTCAGGAAGTAGAAGATCCAGATCAGGAATCCCCAGCTGCCGAAAATTATCGCCAGTGGATTGGTAAACCCATAGGCAGCCTCGGTCTGGTACATCGGAAATTCCGCCAGCGGAAACATGATGAGGCCCACATCCATGCCGGAGGTAAAGAGAATCGACATGAACGTGAAGAAGGCCACCGGTTCCGTTCCCGACAGGCGCAGATTCCTGAACAACAGGACGACCGCGATCGAGATCAGTACAACGGCGATCGAAGCGACGGAGATGATCAGATCCATGAGCCGGATGCCCTGCCGAGACCGCTGGCGCGCCTACGCGAGGAATCTCGCCGCGAGCAGGCCCAGCGCGCCCGTCATGACCAGGTAGTACATCGTCGGGATGATCGTGCGGCGCAGCGTCGCGCCCTCCTGGCCCAGCAGGCCCACGGTGGCCGATGCCGCCACCACGTTGTGGATCGCGATCATGTTGCCCGCGGCCGCCCCCACGGCCTGCAGCGCCACCACCAATGCCGCGGAAATTCCGAGCGCTGTAGCCACCCCGTGCTGCAACAGCGCAAACATGAGGTTGCTGACGGTATTGCTGCCCGCGATGAACGCACCCAGCGCACCAATGAACGGCGCGAAGAACGGCCACACCGCACCTACGTTCACCGCAACCCAGTCCGCCATCACGATGGGCATGCTGTCGATCCCCAGCGCGTTGACGTCCGAGTTGATGTAGATGCGCACCATGGGGACCGTGAAGATCAATACGAAACCGGCGCCCAGCAGAGTCTTGGACGATTCTGAAAAGGCTGCCAGAAAATCGCGGCCACGCATCCGGTGGAGCGCGACGGTCAGAAGCGCGGCCACCAACACCATGAACGCCGGCAGGTAGAACGGCGTCGTGCTGGCGGTCACGGCGGTGCCCAGGATCTCCTCCCAGCGAAACGCCACCGACTGCAATGCCCGGCCGACGGGCAATTGCGGGAGTCGCGAGATCACCAGCAGTCCGGCCACCAGGACATAGGGCATCCACGCCCGAACCGGCGTCATCTGTTGTCTGGGTGTTTCAAGCCGCATCTCCAGTTGACCGATCCACCGATCGGGCCATTCCTCCCTGGGCGCGAAATCCCATTCGTCGTCGGGGACCAGAAAACGCTTGCGCGCCGCCGTCGTGACGATCGCAAGGCCAGCCATCCCCCCAAGAAGCGAGGGGAACGCGGGCCCCAGGAAAATGCCGCTCAACAAGTAGGGAACCGTAAAGGCGAGACCCCCGAGCAGAGCGAAGGGCCAGATGGACAATCCTTCGGTCCAGGAACGGTTCCTGCCGAAGAACCGCGTCATCATCATCACCATGAACAGCGGCATGGCGGTGCCCACAACGGCGTGCAGCACGGCCACGTGGACCGTGACAACCTGCAGGTGGTCGGCCATGGTCAATCCGGCCGCGGTCAGTTGTTGCGTGACTTCGGGGCTGTCCAGGCCGCCCCGCACGCCCACCAGAATCGGCGTGCCAACCGCTCCAAAGGTCACGGGCGTGCTCTGGACCATCATGCCGAGCATCACCGCCGTCATCGCCGGGAATCCCAGCGCGACCAACAGCGGAGCGGTGATCGCCGCAGGCGTGCCGAACCCCGATGCCCCCTCGATAAAGCTGCCGAAGAGCCAGCTTATGATGACGAGCTGCACCCGCCGATCCGGCGTGATCGTCGCAAATCCGGCGCGAATCGCGGTAATGGCGCCGGAATGTTTCAGGGTGTTGAGCAGAAGTATCGCGGCGAAGATGATGAAGAGGATTTCAAACGTGATGAACAGTCCCTGGATGGTTGCGGCGGCAATCTGGGTCACCGGCATGGCCCAGGCGAACAGGCCGATGACAACCGCGAGAACATAAACCGCCGGCATCGCGACCCTGGCGGCGATGCGAAAGCCCACCAGCAGGATCGCCGCCACAAGAATGGGCAGAACAGCCAGTAACGCCTGCACGGATGGTGACATGGAGAAATCCCCTGGTGTGAAATTCGGGTGTCCGAACCGGGCAAGTCAGTTCATTCGAGTCGAAGCCATGAACAAGCCTGTTGCTTTCATGACCGGACTTCGTTGATCGCCAGGCGCCGAACGGCATTCGTATAATGGCCAGCCTAGGTGTAGACCGGTAATCAGTCAATTCCGGCGATGTCCTCGGGGAGACCATGGTGAAACCGCAACTCGCAACCCTGTTCTTGTGGGTGGCCGGACACATTCTGAAGCTATTGGCCAGCAGTCTGGTATAGAATTGCTTCCGCAGCGTTTGTTGTCGGATCGGGGTGTAGCTCAGCCTGGTAGAGCACTGTCTTCGGGAGGCAGGGGCCGGAGGTTCAAATCCTCTCACCCCGACCAATAAAAACAATACCTTACGAACATTTCATGCATTCTCAATCGAGCCTGAAGGTGTGCTGCAGCACACCTTCAGGGGTTAGTCTGCGGTGAGGGCATCCAATTTGGTGCGAATCCAACTCAACAAGAACAGTCCCCGGAATTCCCGGAGCGATTCACCGCCTATGCCGTACAGCCAACCCGACAAGCGACGCGTCAATGATCGCGACCGCTACGCCTAGCAGCCCGTGGCAAAAGTCCGCCTGGCGAACTGCGGGGTTGATAAAATACGTTCCCAGGCAAGTGACTGCTGACGAGGACATCGATGGCCCTGGGAAAGCGACCTGAAGGACGGCAAGAGGAGTTGTTCGTGGCCACGAGCGACATTCGCCGGTTGAGTCACCCGTTTTACCGGGCTTTGGAACGGTTGCTTCAGGCGGAAGGATTCGACGCCTTCGCCGAGGAGGCGTGCCGGGCATTTTATGCTCCGACCCGGGGCCGTCCAAGCATTCCGCCCGGGGTGTATTTCCGCATGCTGCTGGTCGGGTATATGGAGGGCATCGGTTCGGAGCGCGGCATTGCGTGGCGGTGCGCGGACTCGATCTCGCTGCGGGAGTTTCTCGGCTGCGGGCTGTCGAGGAACCCGCCGGATCATTCCAGTGTGTCCCGAACGCGCCGGCGACTGAGCTTGGAGGCGCACGAGGCGATGTTCGCCTGGGTGCTTGAACGATTGCACTGTTCGGGGTTGCCGGGCGGCAAGACGCTGGGCGTGGATTCCACGACGCTTGAGGCCAGCGCGGCGCTGCGCTCGATCGTGCGCCGCGACGACGGCAGCGGCTACGAGGAATGGCTTGAAGAGTTGGCGCGGGCCTCGGGGATCGAGACGCCGACGCGGCAGGATCTGGCGAAGCTTGACCGCAAGCGCCCGAAGAAGGGTTCCAACGAGGACTGGGTGCATCCGCACGACCCGGAGGCGCGGATCACGAAGATGAAGGACGGTCGCACGCACCTGGCGCACAAGCTGGAGCAGGCCGCGGACATGGACTCCGGGGCGATCGTGGCGGTGACGGTGCAGACGATGGACGGCGGCGATTGCGCCTCGATGCCGAACACGCTGGACGAGGCCGAGCGGCAATTGCAGGACCTGGATGTACAACCGCGCGAAGCGGTGGCGGACAAGGGCTATCACAGCAACGCGACGATGAAGGGGCTGAAGGAGCGCGGGTTGCGCAGTTACGTCAGCGAGCCCAACCGCGGGCGGCGCAAGTGGAAGCGCGACCGGGCGGCCCAGCAACCGACCTATGCCAACCGCCGCCGCATCCGCGGCAACCGCGGCAACCGCCTGCTGCGCCGGCGCGGGGAGAAGCTGGAACGGGGGTTTGCGCACCTGCTCGAAACCGGCGCATTGCGCCGGGCGCACGTGCGCGGTCAGGACAACATCCTCAAACGAATGCTGGTTCACGCGGCGGCCTCGAATCTGGGACTGCTCATGCGCCACCGTCATGGGATCGGTACGCCTCGCAGCTTGCAAGGGCTGGCCACGGCGTCAATGGCCACTGTCGGGCAGGCTGCAACCGCTGTATATCTGTCCATGTTTCTCCGCCGGGGACGCCGTGTACGCCTCGTATCGTCGATTTTCGACCTTACGCGCCCCACCAACCGAATTTCGCCGCTACGCACCGCGATCCAACGCAAGGATCCCGGAACAGCCAAAATCGGACCGAAAGCCATTTCTGCCACGGGCTGCTAGGCCGGGGAGAAGCGTCAGCCCTGCGGTGGCAAAAGCTTCAGTACCAAGAGACGGCAAGCCCATTGCTGCAGTTCCAAACACCGACAAGATCGCCGGAAGACTGCGCACTGCATTCGTTGCAGCCGTCACCCGCCCGTGGAAGGCGGGTCAAGTTGCAAGTAGCGCTTGGATTCGCGACCCCTGTCAGACAGGGTGACGTATGCCGCCCGCAGGGCTGTCTACCCGTGAACCCGGCGTTCAGCAACGAATTTCGACAGTGCATCACCGCGCATAGTGCTTGATCCAGGGTTCAATTCCCGCCCCACCACCACTTGTGTTACCTAACCTGTTGTTTTGTATCTATTTATAACTTTTCAACTGAATTGTTACATCTTGTGTTACAACGGACTTGCAGAGACAACTGGCGAAATCAGAAGAATTAAATGACGCATTTCGCCAGACCCGCGACCGCCCGGTTGGGTAACGTCAAGTTCTCCTACCCCGGCAGCGGCAGCCACAGCGGCAAGTGATCGCTCACCTATGCTCGCACTTTAAGACTAGCGCCGTTTTCTCCTCCTTCGCCAGCTCCGCGAATGGTCACCTCCGCAGCGCGTTCGAGAACAGGTACACGAAGTCGAACACACCGTAGTCGCGTCCCGCCGGCCTCCCATCGACCCGTTCCTGTCGTACCAGCAATTCTCATTATGCCCGTCACCCCTCGCCGCGGGACGGACCAGCGGTCGATTTGGCCCGGATTGAGCCGGAAAAGGAGGCCGTCATGTGCCTGAAAGTGAAGTCAGGCGCCAAAATGAGAATTGCTGCTGTCGTACTTTATTGGCAGTGGTCATCCCGCCGAAATGCTACTATCTCTCCATGTCCGCCAACCCAGAATTCCGGGGCTAGAGTATGCATGTCCGCAAACTCCGCATCCGCAACATTCGTTCGATAAGCCGCTTGGATATCGACATTGATGAGCCCAGCGCTGGTTGGCACGTAATTCTCGGCGACAACGGGTCCGGTAAATCAAGCGTGATCCGTTCGCTGGCGCTTGCGCTCATCGGGCCGAACGATGCTGCCGCCACTCGTCAGAATTGGAAACATTGGATTCGACGCGGTGCTTCACCCGGCCACATTTCCGTCGAATTATCGCACGACCCCGATTTCGATCAGTGGGGGCAAACCGGCTCAAGATCCGCAAAACCCTTATTGCTCAGCGTCAATCTTCATCCTGCCCAACACGCAAACTCCGGCCGCAATTCCCCCCCACTCATGGAAGGCAAGCATGCCGCTCGGACCATCTGGGGCGACGCTCTTGGCTGGTTCTCCGCTTCCTTCGGGCCATTTCGCCGGTTTTCCGGCGGCGACAAAGAATACGACAGACTTTTCGACAGCAATCCCAATCTCGCCACTCACCTTTCGGCGTTCGGGGAGGACGTCGCGCTTGGCGAGGCATTGCGGTGGCTGCAGGACTTGCAATTCAAGTCTTACGAGAAAAATGGATTGGCCACGCACCTGCTCGACGGCTTGATCGACTTTCTCAGCCAATCTCAGTTGCTTCCAGACGGCGCGCGCGTAAGTCATATCACCTCTGAAGCCGTCACCATTGTCGACGCCGCCGGCACGCCAGTGCCCGTAGATCAGCTCAGCGATGGATTTCGTTCCGTTCTCAGCATGACGTTTGAAATGCTGCGCGGCATGACTGTTGCCTATGGGGAGACTGCGTTTCTCAATTCATTCGATTCGAAGACCGGAACCGTCCATCTGCCAGGCGTCGTCGCAATCGACGAAATCGACACGCACTTGCATCCTGCCTGGCAAAAGCGAATTGGAGCTTGGCTCGTCAGCCGTTTTCCCATGATCCAGTTCTTCGTCACGACGCACAGCCCGATCATCTGTCGCTCTGCAACCAAGGGGTCCATTTGGAGATTGCCCACACCGGGACGCGACGAACAGGCACACCAAATCCTGGGAGCGGATCGCGACCGCCTGATAAACGGAAGCATTCTGGACGCGTACGACACGGAATACTTCGGCGAAGGAGTCACTCGTTCCGACGCGTCTTACGCCATGATGAGAAGACTTGCCCGGCTGAATCAAAAGCACATGCGGGGCGCGCTATCCGTCGATGAACGCGACGAGCTTCAGAAGCTCCAGAGCACTCTCCCCAGCATCTCTGCTCTCTCCGATTAACGCGTTCAGTGATAGGTCTCTTAGACCCCGGCCTCGATGCTGACACGGCACAAAGGCTTAACGAATATCAGCAAGAAGTAAACGCTGCCAACACCTACGCGGACAGAGTTGCAAGCGCAAAAACTCTCTTCTCTCAGCGAAATCGACCTACCAACGCGACCTTTCGGAACGTCCGGCATTCACTGGCCCTCATGTGCGCCGGTGCCCAGCGTTGCGTGTATTGCGAGGATTCTGTCGGAGACGAGGTTGAGCATATCCAGCCAAAGGATCTCTATCCCTGTTTGGTATTCGTTTGGACGAACTATGTCTATGCGTGCGGACGCTGTAATGGCGGCAAGAGCAACAAGTTCGCCGTAATGACAGCGAATGGCATTGAGAACGTAACGCGTAGACGAGGCGATCCTGTTGTTCCACCCACAAACGGTGCACCGGTCTTCATCAATCCGCGCTGGGACGATCCCTTCAATTTTCTTGACCTGGACCTACAGCGCACATTTTTCCTTCTGCCCCGCGAGAACATCTCCCAAACCGACCGAGACAGAGCAGACTTCACGATTGAAACGCTCAAGCTGAACAGAGACGTCCTTACGATGGCTCGTTCCACCGCATACGGATCCTATTGCGCCCGACTGCACGAGTACGTCAATCGTCGTGATGAAGCTACTACTGAAGAACTTGCGGCACTGGTGAGCGGCGTCAAGGCAATGCCGCATCCAACAGTCTGGGCGGAGATGAAGCGGCAGCATCCATATATTCCAAGTCTCCAGCGCTTATTTTCTCAGGCACCCGAAGCGCTGAACTGGTGATCTGAACAGCAAGATTTGACGGATCTTGTACGAAGATCAAAGAATTCATCATTTTTCTGATTGCTGGCTAACTCAGGTGAAAGTTACCATCCGGTTGGAGCGTAGCGAACCAATGGTGTCGCTTGAATGGCACTGTTCACCGACAACGGTGAGGCGACAACGCTCGCCGTTGCGACCGGAATCGCCAGCTACCGCCGCCCACGAGCGTTTGAGACTTGAATGCCTGCTCTTGTAACACGTTGAGGTCCGCTTTCACAAGGCAGTCAGCGATCACCCCCACCCATTTTATATCAGGCTGACAACAACCTGTGTCCCCTGAAGTAAAGGCCCTTACGCGCCAGTACTTCGTTCCAGCCATCCTCATACCCAATCCGGCTGCATTCCCGGTACAGGCCCTTGCCTTCCTCGATCCGGGTAAGCCGGGCGAATTTCCTGAATCCGGGATAGTCCGGCGACACGAACAGTTCCTTGCGATGCAAGATGGGGCGGTTCCGCCTTGAGCCGTAGTTCCGTACCTTCATCCGAAACGTCTGTAGGTGAACGGTCATCGCCCACGACAATGCCGGGTGAGCAACGGTGTCGAACTCCGGGTAGGCGAGGTAAGAGACCTTCGGTTCGCCGCAGTGCAGCTTGACGATGTTCGCCCCCTGCACTCGACCCGTCATCCCGTTCGCACAACCTTCGTAGAGCCTCAACACCGGCGAAAGCCCCGCCAGCGCACTCTCGTGGACGTACAGCGCGCTCGGCGTGCGCTTGCCGACTTCGGACTCGTCGCAGGCGCCGTCCACCACTCCGGGTGTTCCCAGCGAGTAAAGCAAATCGTCGGCGGCCACACACGCTCGCTTGTAGGCGCCAAAGAAGGCCCTGACGTCGCGCTGCAACGACTGCGGCAAACGCCCGAACCGCACTCGCTCATCGAATTGTGCCAGCGCCAAATACACCATCAGATCCTGGCCGCGTTCCCGCTTGAGCTCTTCCCAGTGTCCCTTGTCCGTGGCCGCCACCACGACCCTGAATGCCCTGCGAAGTGAACCGAACACCTCGATGATATGCCCCGCCTCATCCACCTCGTCCTCGTGGGGAATCCGCCCCCGCTCGCCCACGAACTGCACGACCGGGTCCAGCAGCTCCCTGTGCGCCTCGAACAGCTCAGCCGACCTGCCAAGCCGCGGGACGCGCATTCTGCGACGGTACCGTGAAGAGGCGAATTCGGCGCGTTCCTGACGGTCTTCAGACATCTCCCCGCCTGGTGGCAACTCTACCGTCGTCACGCGCTAGAGGAGTTAGGGCTCGGCGCTCTGTTCGAGGACGAAGACCCCGGGGATATCGAGGCGTAAGCGCCGGCCCCCGATCAGCCGGAAGACTGAAAGACGTTGCCTCGACTGCCCACGATCGACGAAGCCGCCGCCAAACGGCACGGCTTCCCGACCCTGATGGGCAGAGCGCGCCGCATCGATCCCGCAACCCTTCCGGAGCTGATACGCAAATGCCGCAACGATCCAAACCTGCCAGGCTGTGGCGAAAGCCCTCCACCGGAATCTGGTACATCCGGTACGAGGGCAAGAGACAACTCTCGACACGCACCCGAGAGCGCCACGAAGCCGAAGCGGTCCTCGCGCGATTCATCGCCGAGCGCCACCGCCCGGCTGGCCCGAGCACGCCCGATAGAATGACGGTCGCCGAGGCGCTGGAACTTTACTGCGAACATCACGCCCCAACCGTCAAGGACCCGGTCCGGACCGCCCACGCCGTCGACGCGCTCGTCCCCCTTCTCGGACCCTTGCCTCTGTCCAGCGTCAACGGTGCCAGCTGCCGCTTCTACGCAAAGCGACGCGACCGGGCTCCGGGCACCATTCGCAAGGAATTGGGCACGCTGGCCGCGGCCATCAACTACTGTCATTCCGAGGGCTACCTGACCGCGCCCGTGAAGGTCAAGCTGCCCCCGAAAACCCCGCCGCGCGACCGATGGCTGACCCGCCGGGAAGCGGCCAGGCTGCTCAGGGCCGCGTACCGCAACCCGAGGGCCCGGCACGTTGCACGTTTCATCCTGATCGCGCTCTACACGGGCACGCGCACCAGCTCCATCCTCGGCCTGCAGTTCATGCCGAACACCCAGGGCGGGCACGTCGATACCGTGCGCGGCATCATGCACCGCCGCGGCGTGGGCGTCGCCGAAACGAAGAAGCGCACGCCGCCCATTCCGATCCCGCGCGCGCTGCTGGCGCACTTGCGCCGGTGGGAGCGCGACGGTTCCCGGTTCGTCGTCCATGTTGGAGGCAATCGTTGCGGACACGTCAACAGCGCATGGACCGCGGCGCTCAAGGCGTCCGGCATCGAGCATTGCACAAAGCACGACCTGCGCCACACCGCCATCACGTGGGCCCTGCAGGCCGGCATGGATCGCTGGGCCGCTTCGGGATTCTTCGGCGTATCGCTGGACATCCTGGAGCGTGTCTACGGACATCACGACCCCCGGCACATGCGCCGGGCGCTGGCGGCCCTCGACCTCAGAAAAAGCGCGCGGTCCCGCACCCGCGGCGGCTCCTCAAACCGCTGACCTGCACCGGGAGGCACACGCGGCTCTCCCGACCCTGCGCGAGGGCGCTTGACGGCTTTTGCCGCCAGGAAACGCAAGTCGAGTCCGGTCACTGACTCCCCTGGGCAGGGGCCGCAGAGGGTGTGCTGCGTTACACTTTGAGGCGTTTTGAACGGATTTAAAGCTCCTGAAAGCCTCTCAAACGTCGTAAAATCAATTACTTACGCACCATCTTCCGTACCTAATCGGGTTCGGGAGGCAGGGGCCGGAGGTTCAAATCCTCTCACCCCGACCAAAAAACCACAGTCTGTTCAACTAGTTACGAGATCTGCTCGCTGCTCGGATCTTGAAAAATCGTTGCTGATTCTTTGCGATCGCAAAGAATCCCCCTGCAGAGCGGCCGGACCCGGCTATGAATCGCGCGAGATGCCCTTCAGTTTCGCGGCGCTCTGGAGTGCGCGTTGGGAGGTGTCGTCCGCTCTTGTCGCGGATAGGCGGGATGCCGGCGCATGGCGAGCGCCGCGGTCCTGGGGAGCGGGTTCGTTGCGGCACTTGCGAATGAGCTCGGGAATGGTCGCGGGATCGATACGCCGGGCTCTGCCCATCATCACCAGAAAGCCGTGTTTTTCGGCGGCCGTGCGCAACGAGCCCGGTGGGACGCCCAGTTCGGCCGCGGCTTCGTCGATGGTAAGCAGCCGGGGCATCGGTCGTCATGCTTCCGGCTCCCCGGACGCCTCGGGTCCCGCCTCGGTGCGGGCGGCATCGGCCTCCTCGATGAGATCGCCGACGCCCAACTCCTGCATTTCGTGGCGACGGTAGATTTGCCACCATTGCGGCAAATGCTTGAAGACCGGGCTTTCCATGGACGTGAAGCGGTTGAGCGCCCACCTCAGCGCTTGCGCCCGGTTACAGGCCGGGATCTCCCCGGATTCTTTGAGATGAGCCTGGATTGCGTCGAGGATCTCGGCGTCGCCCGGCGTGTGCTGTGTGGCGCCGCGCAAGTGGAACGTAAACGTGCGTGGGGGAGACATTCAGGCACCATGCGAATGTATGACAGCCATTAGCATATCGAAAGGCTGTTCCCGATTCGCGGGGTTGGCAAGCGGTGCGGCGCACCGGGCGATTCGTGACGGTCAGGCATTCAATCACAATAGCAGGTTGGACAGGAATCGCACCGACTCCAGGTCGGGTCACGCCTGCGCGCAACTACGCACCAATTCCGTGAGTCGCTGTTTTGTTCGTCTAAGCCGAAGTTCTGAAGCCCATCTGAGTTTAACCTATTGTTTTTCAGAACAAAGCGGCTGATTCGGCCGAGCGGCGCACCATCCTGCCCTTGCCCCTGTTCATCAACAACGCCTCCTTCGTCCGGAAAGGACGAAGCAAGCCGGAAAATTACAGACTGGACAAGAACGCCTCAGTTTGCCCGCTTACGCCGAAACAGCTCCATGCGGGTATGAGTCGCTCCGTCGATCTCGATCTCGGTGCGCACATCCGTCAGGCGCGGCAGGGCGTCGTACCAGCCGTAGCCCTCCAGGCGCCGGTCGGACTCGAACAGCCTCGGCGCGAGCCCGGCACGGCGGGCGGCGCGATAAAAGGGTTGGGTCTCGGGCGGATCGGCGTCGTACACGACGACCACGGTGTGCGGGCCGACGGGGGCGAGCGAACCGGGGCGCGTCCAGTTGTCCACGTCGGCGATCGCATCGCAATGCACAGCTCGGCGACAATGTGCTTTCGGAGAGTTCCCACCCGTGCCTTCGGCTGAATCGCGCCCGAGCAATCACCCCGGAGCCGACGCGTCTTCGGGCAGTGCTGCGAAGCCAATGATCTGGCCGACCGCTTGGTTCTCCGTCTGTGTCTTTTTCTGGGCCTGACGATCGCAGTTCCTTTTCTGGATTACCTGTACTGAGTTGCACTCAGACCGCAAAATGGCCCAAGAGCTCGTACGTGGATGGCGTCGCCGGAGTTTCTTCCCGATAATCCGCCAATCTGAGCGTCATTCGCTCGCGAGCAATACCCACTTAGTGAAATTTGCAATCACGTATCAGTCTTCAGACGTTGCAGGTAGTTCACAAGCCGATGAATTTCAGTACTTGGGTTTGGGTTGTTCGTTTTCCTGCCATCGACAATTGTTCGTTGGGCATTTGCTTTCGCGTCCTCAAGCCGATCGGCAAGATCAAGAAACAAACGTTGCTGTGCCTTTTCGTAGTCGGGAAGATGTTCCTTCAAGTCTCTCACGCAATCGTCGGCTGGACTGACCGTACCCGATCTTGCGTATGGCTTGCGGGTGTAGCCGAAATGAAGCAGCAACCAGAATTCAAAACACGGCCACGACCGGGCCAGTTTCAGCTTCCTTGCGTTGGCGAGGGCGCAAGCCTCATCAAACGTCGCATGTTCGTCCCGGTCAAATACACAAACGACGATATCGTATTTCTCGCCGAGATCCCGTTCCCTCTTCTGACGGTCAAGCGCTGTCTTCACTACCGTGATCGGGGCCGAGCCTTCATGGGCTACTGCCACGTTGGCCGCGCTCAGTCTGTACCGACTCCTTATCTCGCTGAAGTAGACCGGCTCTGTCTTCGAGCCTTCGCAAACGATAAGAACGCGATTGTAAGGTTCGCGTTTCAGGGGTCGCCGTTTTGACGGCCTGCGCGGTCTCCGTCTGGCCACGGCGAATCTACTGGATACGGTGCTCGACGTACGGCAACGCCCCGTACCTGCCGCCGAGGTATGACCGCTCAAGGTTTTCCAGCCCCTTGCGAGGACTGAAATCCGTAAGCGGGAACAAACGAGTCTCTTGCTTCTCGTTGCGCTCGCAGAACCAGATCTGATCGCGACGAAATACGTCCTGGTTCAGAATCGATGTGTCGTGAGTCGTGAAGATCAGCTGAGCGCCTTTCGCGTTTAGCCGAGGATCATGAAACTGATCGACCAGGAACCTGACCAGTGCAGGATGGAGACTGGCATGCAACTCATCGAAGACGATCACGTTCCCGTTCTTCAGGCTATCAAGCCATGGACCGGCCAGGGCGAATATTCGTTGCGTTCCGTCGGATTCATCTTCGAGTTGCAATTCGTTCGGGAGATGCTTGCCGGTATCGTGGGTTAACCGCAATTCGGGAATTTTCTTTCCAGCCCATTTTTCCATCAGAAGTTGCTTCCAATCCGAATCCATGTCTCCTTGAAGCTGTCCCGGTTGAAATTCTTTCTCCACAACACGGACGTCGGCGATGCCGAGGTCAGCCACATTAAGAAAATCAACGATCTCGCTCTTGCGCTGGTCGCGGCACCAGGACATTGAATAAGCCTTCGTCCAGCCCCGCGCGTCGGCGGTCTGCAGCCTCTTCTTGAACCAATTGTGGATTGGCCGCAATTGTCGGCTGTTGAGAGAAACCGCGGTTGACAGGTACAGCGCATTCGGTCGAGTCGCACGTTGCCAGACTTTCTTGTCTCCCGTGAGGTTGGGACCGAACTTCCATGCTTTCGCTGTGCGCTCAAACCAAACCTGGACACGTCCGCGTGGCCAGGCGAATAGCCACTCGTCGGTTACATGATGGCGAGTTGCCCTGAACCCGTACTGGTACCTGATTCCTTCGGTAATAAACAAGACCTCCAGCATCGTCGCCTCATCCTCGCACTCGGGATCCAGACGAAAGGGGGTCACCGGCAACTCATCCATATCTTCGGAAGAGCGGGTAACAATGTACTTCATCGTAGCCAACGCATTGACCAAATTGCTCTTGCCAGCGGCGTTCGCTCCGTAGACCGCGGCGGAACGCACGAGTGGTTCGTTGTGTGCACCGCCCGAGAGTTCGGGCTTGACAAGATGGGTGTCGCGCTGCTCGTCTCCGCGACCGGCAACCAGATTGAGCCGCGCCTCGCCGCGTATGGACTTGAAGTTTTCGACTGCAAACTCTACAAGCATATGGAAGCCATTTTAATGCGCCATTTCAGCATTATATGACAATATTCAATTTTAAAGTCAATTGGCACCGCCCGGAAGCTCATCCCACCTTACGTTGCGAGTCATGCACATCGGGAACGCGCCGTTCAATCCTCGAGCGCGGACGCGAGGGATTGGATAAGGTTTTGATGTAAGTTTTACTTGTCTTACTTGCCCGAGCAACCCGTGTCCGGACCGGTAATGGGGTTGCGGAGGCGAAAAGCGTGAAACACGCGGATTGAACGCGAATCATAACGGGAGCAAGTAGGACTGTGGCGCCGCGAAGCAAAGGACCTAGGCTGTACCGGCTCAAGTCCGGGATCTACGCGATCCTCGACGCCGGAAACCGGCAACAGTCCACGGGGACGCGGGATTTCGGGGAGGCCAAGTCAGCCCTTGCGCGCTACATCATCGAACAGGGTCGGGCCATCTGCGGGCCAGCCACCCCGGAAGAGATGACGGTGGCCGAGGCGCTCGGGATCTACGCGGAAGAGCACGCGCCGACTCGGAAGGATCCGGCGAGAATCGGTTACGCGATTGACGCGCTGGTGCCGCTGTTCGGAAACACGCCGATTGCCAACCTGACGGGCGCGGCCTGCAGGCGTTACGGCAAGCTCCGCAAGCGCGCACCGGGCACCATTCGCAAGGAACTCGGCACATTGCAGGCGGCAATCAATTACTGCCATGCCGAGGGCTGCCTGACTGCGCCGCGAAGGCTGCGGCTGCCGCAGAAACCGCCGCCGCGCGACCGATGGTTGACCCGCGATGAGGTGGCGCGGCTGATCGAGGCCGCGGAGAGCCGCCCGGATACCGCGCACCTGGCGCGGTTCATTCTGGTCGCCGTGTACACCGGCACGCGCTCGACGGCGATCCTGAACCTGCGGTTTCAGCGGCACACGGGCGGGGGCTGGATCGACACCAGGCGCGGCATCATGTACCGCCGAGGCATCGGCGTGGCCGAGACGAAGAAGAGGCAACCGCCGATTCCGTTGCCGGGCGAATTGCTCGCACACCTGCGCCGGTGGGAACGCGAGGGCGCCGACTACGTGGTGGATTTTCGCGGCAATCGTGTCGGTCACGTCCGGCGAGCCTGGTCGCGTGCGCTAAAACTGGCGGGCATCGAGCATTGCACCCGGCACGATTTGCGCCGCACGGCGATCACCTGGGCGATGCAACGCGGAATGAACCGGTGGGATGCCGCCGGTTATTTCGGAATCTCTCAGGACATGCTGGAACGTGTCTACGCTCACCACCATCCGGACTACCTGCGCGAAGCGGCCGACACGATGTCGCTGAATCTTGGCGATCATAAAGGCTCGAGCCATTTGAGGGCTGTCGAAAGCGCTTGAAGGTGCCTAACGCACCGATGATCCGCAACGTACAGCTAAATTTGCTTTCTGGCAGATTTTCGGCGGCGTGCCGGCAGGTACGCGTGGATACCGCACTTCGGACGGTGCGGCCATGCATCGGCCACTGCGGGTACGGGAGGCATTGGCCGTGTCCTCGACGGGCGTCAATTTCTACTGCACATCAACCGGCCAAGAACTGCAGTCCTTCGCGCTGGTTCGGAGCGAGGACGAGATTAAAGACATGCTTGGGCTTTCCCAGGTCGGACGCTCGAAGGGAGACTGAACCCCAGCCTCATCCTATGCGGAATTCCTGCCGCGGCGCTCCGACCCGCCCCCAGTAAGAACCCGCCCCCTACAAGCCCCCGCCCATGACCGTCTCCTGCACACGGCGGCGAACAGTCGGTGCTGCTGCTGCAAGGCCCGTGCGAATTCAGGTGCAATGCGCCGCAAGGCCGCAGGAATTCCCTTCTGCGCGCTCCTGTTCTGGTTCTGGAACCATTAACCAAAGTGGTAATCGTTGATGGGAAATTTGAATCAGTACGTTGAATGCAGTTTGACTCGGACCAGCGGTCTTTGTCCGGTCGCTGGTTTTGGCATCTGCAGTCAAAGGCGCGCTCGACATCGACACAGGTCCGCGGAATCAATTGGCTCGGGTTGGAAGGTCATCGCTCAGCATCTTCCACAATGCGCGTTCGCGTTGGTTGGGATCTTCGGAAAGCGCCAATTCGTCGGCACCAAGTTGGGTGAGGAACGAGAATCCTTCGCGACAAGCAGCCGTGATTCGAGTCGGGTCGATGGCTTGCGTCCGGCGAACCAGTTGCCGAAGATCTTCCCAGTCGAAAGTGGTGGCATCCGCGAATTTTTGCATGAGCGAGGCCGGGTCGAACGCATCGCCGGCCTGCCAGAGCTTGAGCACGAGAAGCCTTCGGACAAGCGGCCGGTCCAACGGTCGCGTGGCGAACATGTAAAGGTCGTAGATATCGCGTGCCTTGCTGCGCTGATAACAGGCGCGGAGTTTCTCGGCGATGATCTCCGGCAGGGCCAGGCATGCGATGCTCACCGGCTCGAAGGACAGCTGCCGGAAGTAGCTTTGTGGAGATTGAGCCAGGCGCGACGGCGGAAGCGTGGGTAACTCTCGGCGGCTGACCTGGATTTTGATCTCACTTTGGCCGTCCGGGTTCCAATGGTGTGTATAGACTGGATTGACGCCCCAGGACAAACCATCCTGCGTTTCGTAGTAGCTTCCGTCCGGGATGCTGAAGCGGACTCCGTGAAATGGACGCTCGAAGGCTTCCATCATGGCAAGGATCATGTCTTCGTGGTCGTGTTCCTCGGTCCGCGTGAAATCGAGGTCCGTCGAGAATCTCCCTCCGCTGCCGATGAACATCTTGCGCAGGCAGGTGCCGCCCTTGAAGGCGAGCCTGTCCAGAATGCCCTCTTGCGCCATCAACTGGAGCAGGTAGGTGAGCACGATTGCGGTTTCGGCGATCCTGATGTCGCGCAGTCCGGCTTCTGCGGAGTAGCGCTGGACCTGCGGGCGGGTGAGCAAGGTTCAGCGTTTCCGGGTGACGGTCCGGCGTCGCGCGAGACCCGCGCTGTCGCGGAGTTCGTCGGTTCCGACATTGACGGTCAGGTTCCAGGCGTGCCGGTGTCCGATGGCCCCGGGCGTGGGGCTTCTCGGCCCGAAGAACGACCTGCCGCCGCCGTTGACGAGATCGAGAAGATGGGCGCGAACGTCGTTCGGAATGGCGGCGCCCGCGTGGTCGGCGAGCCACCCGAAGCGTCGCGTGAGGGTCCGGGAGGCAATCCGTTCCAGGTAGACGGCGGCCCTGTGCCAGTCGATGCGATGGCACGCTGTGGCCAGGACCGCGGCAGCCTCTCCCTCGCCGCCGGCCAGGTCCGGGCGGTCGATACAGTCGATTACGGTTTTTTCACGGTCGGACATCGTGACCGTATAGCCCAGCATATCGACCGGGCCGAACCCGAAGAACTTGCGTTCGACCGGATTCACGATACGGACATCGGTATCGAGTATACGCCGGTGGCGCGCGCGTACCGGCGTGACCAACCAAACGACATGGCGGTGCTGGGTCGTGAATCCGTAGTGCGCCGCCGCGGTGCCGTAGCCGAAGTAGTACGGGGCGGCGATGCGACTCGCAAGGGCCAGCACGTTGCTTTCCCCGAGGGCGTCGGGCCCCATTTCGGGCGGGATGAGCAGATAGCGGCCCCAGCTTGCGCGTGCCAGCCAACCCTTGCGGCGAAGCCTGCGGATCACATGATCGGCGGCCTGCGGACTGACGCCAAGAATGTCGATGATTTCCCGACGCTCCACTTCTTTGCCGCCCTGCTCCGCCAGACTGAGGACAACGCGGCTTTCCTGTGGCGACAGTGATCGGGTGACGAATTCCATTGTCTAATCCAGCGCTAAACTTCTTTATAATCTGTGTTTTGTTGAACTAAGTATCACGATTGGGAACAAAGTTCAATAACGGAATGAAAAAGCTGAACCGTCCTTGGTTTCCCGGAGCCTCGAAACGTTGAGTAGTTTAGCGCTGTGACGAAGGGTCTGAGTTGCATGACGGCCCAGATGCCTATGAGAGCTTGCAGATTGGTCGGCAAGTGGTGGCATTCCTAAAGCAGGTCGGCCAAGTCCTCGATGCGGTGTAGGACGGTGGTACCGAGGCGCTCGTCCAGTTTTGCACGACGAATGAGAGATGCCATTTCTCGATCCGTGACGACGAAATCGCAGTAAGGCACTGTGGACGCGAGCGCATGGATGTCGTGAATATGGTTGTTTTTCCATCTGTGGTGGGGGTTGGTGTGGATGGCGGTCTTGATGGAGACGGACACGTCGAAGCTTGGCATGGCGTCGAAAGCACGTCGAGGGTTTCGGACATGATGGAAGATGTCTTCAAACGCCACTAGGCCCCGAGCGATAGCAGCAACCTTCACGATTCTGTTGATGTGGAAGGCCACTTCACGTGCCGAGACGGCGTCACGTAGCCTTTCCTTGCGCCATTGGGGCTTTTGGTCGAGCAAGCGTGCCCAGTTGTGCTCTGCAGTGGCTTCGTCTTCGTAGCGATTCAGGATAAGTTCGGGCCGGTAACCGTGTGCACGAAACTCCACGTCCTGTTCGGCGGTGGGCCCGTCGATACCTCCACGATTTTCTCGATCGACTCCACACGGCGCTTAATCTCTTCCATTTGTGCTATGTATTTCTGTTCCATGTTCTCCATCGATAGACCTCTGCTCTGGCTCACTGCCGCTGGCTTCATAACCATAGCCGCTTCGCAAATCTCTCCGTATTTTTCCGTTCACAGTTACTGCCGAACAAAAGGTGCCCGACGTTACCCCGACGCTCGTATGGACCGTCTAGGACCCTCCGATCAAGGCCGAACCCGCTCAAACAGCACACCCCCCGGCGTCCAGAATTCCACGCTGTCTGCGTGCGCGTCGCAGAACACGGGGTCAGTGGCCACCCGCACTTCGGCCGGCATGCCCGGGGCGAGTACGGCGTATTCGTTTTTCCCTAGTCGCCGCACCTTGACACCCGGTGCCATCAACTCGGGCGTTGCGAGCACATGGTCCAGATAGTCCATCGTGAGAGGCGAGGAAGGACATTCTGGCATCTCGATGTTGTCGTCGAGACTCACCGAAAAGCTCAATCGTCGTGACGATTGCGCTGCAATCATACTGGTTCATGAACGCGTGCAGAAAGCTACGAGGCGGCGCGCCGCAGGGACGAGCGGACGCTCTCGGGCGGGCTTATGGGGGCGAACGCGGTGACGGGAAACAGGTAATCCTCGCCGCTCTCGTCGACGACGCGCAGATCCCCGTCGGCGAGCGCGTCCTCGTCGGGCAGCGCGCGGTAGATCTTGTGCAGTTCCAGGGAAACCGGGTAGTCGGCGCTTTCGACGCAGACGACGTACTCGGGGGAGGCGGCTGTTCGTGTACTCATGGTCAGTCCAGATGGCGTTTGCGTTTCACCTCGCGGCGGCCCATGCCGTGGGCCTCGCACCCGTGTAGCCCGGCGCGGTGGATGCCGTCGTTGTCAAGTTGCATGGGAGCGGTCCGTTGCCGCTTGCGCCGGTTGCCGGGCCAGTGGGCAGGTCTGAGCCTGGAAAGCGCGCGGATGCCGGCGCCCCTGCCACGGCGCGCGGCTGTGGGTGCGTCATGCCGAGCGGGCGGAACACGGGGCGGGCGCGGGAACGAAGGCAGCGCGTTCAACGAGGCGGGCGGTAGTCTCTGGGGTCCAGGCAAGCATCGTAGAACGTTCGGTTCATTCGGAACCAGTCGGTTCTGTCGATGCCCCGGGTGGAGGTGGCGTTGGGACCGTAAGGAAAGGCGGAGACGATCTTGATCCAGCGGTCGGCGTTGCGCGAGATGTCGCGCACTTCCCGGGCGACCTCGGCGAGGTCCTGGTCCTGACTGAAGAGGATTGCCACGTCCAGTTGCGCGTTGCGAGCCATGCGCACGACATCGAGCCCGAGGCGAAGATCGATGCCCTTTTCGCGGTGCACGGGAAGTTCGAGTTCGGACCCGTCGGGAAGCGGGATGCGTTCGACGCGATAGCGCAGGGTCCGGGCGGTGACGAAGACGCCGGCGCGCCTCATCGGGGTGAGGCGCCGGGTCCAGTAGCCGTGCCACATCGGGGAGGCGTGCGCGGAGGGCACGCCCGTATAGAAACGCACACCGCGATTGATCCAGCCGCGTTCCGCGCAGACGGCTTCGGCGAGCTGGAACGGATCGTAGTTCGGATGATGGTGGCCGAAGGCGTCTTTTGCGTGCCGATACAGATTCTGGCCGTCGAAAAACGACACGGCGCGTTTGGTTTCGGGTTCAGTGGGCATGGCGCAAAAAATAACCCCGCCGGGGCCTTTCGGCGAGTCCGGCGGGGACCAAGCGCCTGTCATCATATGCGAGCGCATTGCGCGCGGTCAATGCGTCGGAAGTCCTTTGTTAGTAGTAGAAGTTCAGGTCCATGCCGTCCTGGATCGCCAGCACCGTGCGTTGCGACCGGATGCGCCGGACCGTGCGCTCCCGGTGCGGCGCCAGGATGTTCTCCACCGTCACCGCCGAGTCCTCCGACCGGTCCATCAACCGGTAGAATGCGTTTATCGCCGTGCGGTCGGCCTGGCTGCTGGCGTTGATCTTCTGGCCCGGGTAGGCCGCAAGCAGTTCCACACTCTTGACCAGACGCGCCGATAGTCGCTTGTCGCCCAAGGGCGCCCCTCCAAACTCCTGCGCCGCCCACCGGACCGCGCTCAGCCCCTCGCCCGGCCGCAACACCGGGGCGTGCTCCACGTGGCCCACCCCAAGACGCGCTCGCCAGCGGCGGTCCAGCGCATACATGAACACCGTCTTGACGCTCTTCCCGCGCCGCTTGTGCCGGTCCTGGCGGCCACGGCCCGCCGTCTCGCCAACCCGCACGAAGTTGGCCGCCCTGAGGCAGGCGCCAGCATACCCCGCGTCGGCAAAACTCTCCACGAGCCACGGACGATAACCGTGGCGCGCCTGGAAATCCCGGGGCAGGCGCCTCAGGATGCGGCCCAGCATATGACTCGCCAGATGCGAACAGCGCACCGAAGGCCGGATCAGGAAACGGCTCAGGCACACCACCCGGCGCGGCTCCTCCCGGCGCCGCTCCTCGCTCCAGGCGATCCAACGGTCACGGCACGCCACCCGCAGCGCCGCCGCGCAAACCCCCGCGGCGCCCAGCCAGCCGTGCGCCGAACCCACCAGGTAACGAACCTGACAGCCGGCGAAGGTGGCGACCCCGTGCGGATGCTCGCGCGCCATCAACGTGTTCCACAAGGCACGCTGCGAAGCCGTCCCGACCGGACTCGCCTCAAGACCATCGATCCGCGCCGGATGCGACGGTACTCCGACCGGCGCGGGAATCGTGGTGTCCAGTTGACGCGGACGGTTGTTCACCGCCGCGGACCGCGGCGACGGCAGAACCACATCCGGACACCGCTCGGCAAGACTCGAAAGCGCCTTCAAGCAACCCGCCACCTGCAGCCGCCCCAACGCATCGACAAACGCAAACTCCTCGCATATCCTGCGACCCAAGGCCCGACGGCTGTCAAACTTCTCCCGCGACAGAATCGCCACAATCCGGGAAAAAGCCGACTCGTCCCGTAAGGTGCGGCTGATCTGAGACTGGGCCATGATGACGTCAATCTACAACACCCAACTCGTGTTGTTCAGCCCTTTTTCTCATGACACGGTAGCCCTAGCTGTCGCATCGTGCGCGGGCGCGGTGCCGATCGGTGGTGTGTTCACGGTGGTCGCTTATCCCGCTCTCTACCGTCAAGTTCATGGGTCAACGTCCGGGACGTGATAGATCCGCCTTTGCAGCGTGCCGGACAGAATGCCTATCACCTCGGGCACCAGCGGTCGCAGCTCGTCCGGTCGGTTGCTTGCGGCAAGCATGATGACGACCGGAAGCGGCAGGTCGTCCGGGTTCTGCTGATGCGCGAACCCGCGGTCTACGGTGAGAAGCGCATCGAATCCGCTATCCGTAGCGAGGCGCAGCAGGTCACCGTTTCCGGTGCCGGCCCATCCCATCTGAGGGACAGTTCGAACCCCGAAAGCGGCAGGAAAGGACGTCCGTAGCGGCCGGGGCACAGACTCGTCAAGCAGCAGCCTCATCCTGCTCGCCGGCGAGAATCACCCTGGCCTTCGCCAGCACCGCGACGGCTTGGTCGCGGGACACCGAAGGGAAGTCCTGAAGGAAGTCGTCGAGCCGATCGCCCGCTTCGAGGTACTCCATGAGTATGCGCACCGGGACCCTGGTGCGTGCGAACACCGGGGTGCCGCCCAGGATGTCGGGATTCCTGTCTATCGGTCCGTCGTTCATGGTCGCCTCCGTCGCTGACGCAGCGTTTGGCTTATCCTCCCTGACAGGCTAGCCGTTGGGCCGGGAAATGCAACCCGTCGGCGGGCTCCCACAGGCCGCCTGACGATGTGAGATCGACGGCAGCGACCACCTGACCGGCGACGGGGCTGCTTTTCCGGAGCGTTGCCTTGCGGCCCGCGCTCTATCGCCTGCGGCGGCCGAGCCCGCAAGCGGTCTCGGCCCTTCGGGTAACGATCGCTAACGCTTGCGACCTCGCGGGCGCGGGGTGACCGTCCTGCGCGCGCGTGCCGCCCGTTCAGGCACCGAATTCTTGATGGTGTGAGCCAGCGCCGCCTCCATCATGGCGTGCGGCGTGTGCGTCTTCTCCGCCGAATGGTCCCGAAAACGCGACCGGAAGCCGTGCGTGACAGCCTCGAAGCCGAGCTCCCGCAGGAACTACTCCGGGGTCCGAGTAGGCGGGGGCATTACTGCGCCCCGCCCCTCGCAGACCCGAGCGAGCGGGTTTCCCGCACTCGGTTCCTCACTTGACAGATTCGCTGCAAGGACCTGGCCATCGACGCACGATCCGTACTGAAGGCAAGGGGTATCGCTTGAGCAGTGTATTCATCCGGTCCCAGTTCAAACGCCGAAGGCGGTTGCGGCGAGTAAGCCATTTCCGCCAGATGCGTATGACCTGATAGCGGAACCACTCCAGTCGTTTGCCGTTCCCCCCCAGACCGTAGTATGCGCAGTGTCCCCGGATCATCAGGGCAAGGTGGTCGCGTTGCGCCTCGACCGGCAGGTGCCGGTGCCTCTTGCACCAGTCGTGCACCGATTTCAGCGCGCGGGCGAACCGTCCCTTGGCCGTGATCTGGCGAACCACGTCCTTGCCTCGTCTCGACCGACCCCAGACGTGGGTGAAGCCAAGAAAGTCGAACGTGGTGGCCGTCGCCATCCAGTGCCGCCCGTAGGGGCGCTTGCGGCGAAAGTCCACGTAGCGCGTCTTGGTCTCATGGAGCTTGAGCCCGTAGCGACCGAGACGTTTCCCCAGCACGTCAAGCACACGCTTGCCGCTGAGGCGGTGTTCGAAGGTCAGCACAAAGTCATCGGCGAACCTCACCAGCCGACACTCCCCGTGAATGCGCGGCTTCACCACCTTCTCGAACCACACATCCAGCACATGGTGCAGGAAAATGTTCGATAACTCGGGGGAAATTACACCGCCCTGAGGAGTCCCGGCGACCGGCCTGTGCACGGTGCCCTCTTCGAGCACCCCCGCGTTCAGCCACTTGTCGATCATGCGCCTGACGACGCCGTCCTTGATCCGCAGGTCGAGGAATGAGCGCAGGTGAGAGAACGGGATCGTATCGAAGTATTTCGAGACATCCGCGTCAATCACCCACCGCTGCCGGTGCTCAATGATGCCCTTGCGCAAGTCGTCAAGGGCATCGTGGGCTGAGCGTCCGCGCCGGAACCCGTACGAGCACGGCAGAAAGTCCGTCTCGTAGATCGGCTCCAGCAACATCAGCACGGCCCGCTGCGCCACCTTGTCTTCAAAGGTCGGAATGCCCAAGGGACGTTTCGTGCCGTCCGCCTTCGGGATATAGTGCCGCCGCACCGGCGGTGCGACATAGCGGCCCGACTTGATCCGGTTCAGGAGGTCTTCAAGATTGGCCTCCAAATCCTTCTCATAGTCCGCGCCCGTCACCCCGTCGATGCCTGGTGCACCGTCCTTTCGCGTCCGCCGATACGCTTCCAGCATCCATTCCCTGTCGATCAGGTGATGCAGCGACGTGAACACCCGCTCCGGGTGCTTCCTCGCCTGTTCGGCTATCCACTGCTGTTTCGTGTACGTGTTTGTGGAACTCAGAGTTTCCTCCAGCGTTTCCCATCAGTGGGTCTGTACAAATGACGCCCCGCTTCCCTCCAGCGGGTCCCGATGGACACGGTTCCCCGCCTTCACAGGTACTATCAAGGCGCTAAGACTTCCTGCTCCGCATGGCCTTCGGCTTATTGATTCGCCAGCCGACTCCGCAGCGTGCCTGCCATGTTCGTGTCCGCCCAAAGCGCTCCCGCCGCCGTGCAGGCTCGGCGACGAACCGGGGTCTACATTGTTCACGCTGGCCTCCCCGTCCCAGCGGTCTCGCCCACGGGCAAGAGCAGGATCTCCCAGGTTCCCTGACGATCCATCCCGTGACTTTGCGCCGGCCCACGACCCCGGACGACCCTTCGCGCCTCGCCAGTAGCGGCGCTTCCAGTGCTGCCCCCGGCCAGTTAACACCGAAGGCGTCATCGATTCCGATTTCGAGGCTTCCTCCACCGCTTCATCACCTGCTGTCTACGCTTCACGACGGGCGTTGCCGCGCGCCATGCAAGACTCGCTTCCGGCTGGCGGGCTGCGCCTTTGCCGGGCGGGAGTCAAACCCGCTGGATCGCTACGAGAGGTTTCAGTTTCAATTCATAGCATTCTCCTCTCCAGGGCTTTCCCTGGCGCAATAACTGTGCGTTGAATTGGCGGGGTTTGTATGGCTTGCAGAATGGGAATATGTAGCCATGTAATGATCACCCATGGTTTGCGAAGCGTAAATCACGACTTCCACTCCTATTCGCTTTCCTGTTCGCAAGCCCACACGCAGCGTTGTATGTTCGTGGTCTCGTTTCTTCTCCGAAGTCGCCGTTCCAAGTTCGCCGGGCAATACCCGTGCCCGCTCCGACTACTATACATCAGCCGTCTAATCCATTGATGTACTCGAAATTCAACGTGACAAATATTCAACCAGCAATTCTCATTATGCCCGTCACCCCTCTCCGCGGGATGGTCCTGGCGGTCGAATTGGCCCGGATTGAGCCGGGAAATGAGACCTTTATGCGCTTGAAAGTGAAGTCAGGCACCAAAATGAGAATTGCTGATATTCAACATGCACCTTGACACACGAATAGCGTTTCCCCTAGAGTTGTTAGCCAGACTAGGCTTAAAGAGTTTGATCCTGGTCAAAGAATAAAGGTGGCCCGGCAGGATGTGCCGCGAGCCCTGTAGCCGGGGCGAGCTAAAGTCCCTTCGCGCCGCCGTCCTACATTGATGCTTACTGGAACGGCGACTTCGGAGAAGACCAGTTGGACAGGATGGGCAACAGCGGAACATGGGTGCCGTATCGCGCGAATCGAACGAGTCCAAGGGTTGACAAACGCATTGAAACCTGCTCCATAATCTTGCCGAGCCGAGCCGAGCCGAGCCGAGCCGAGCCGAGCCGAGCCGAGCCGAGCCGAGCCGAGCCGAGCCGAGCCGAAGGGCGTGACGGCGAGCCGCCCGTCCTTATGGCCTGAATCCGTCCGCGGACGATCTATTTCCTGCCGTTGCGGGGCGTCCTGTCCCTGCGCCGGGCCAGTCCGCAATTTCTTCTCAAACAAACCACAATACGACAACGACCGCCGCGGACAAGCGCAAACGCTCATTGCGCCCGTCCAACGAACCGCGATACTCAGGGGTCCAAATCATGAACGTTCGAAAGTCTTTGACCGCCGCGTTGGCGCTTCTTTTCCTGGGATGGTCCGCCGCGCAGGCGGAGCGATACACCGTTCCGTTGTTCCTGGCGCCGGGCACGTCGGGCGATCCGCAGGGTGTGCTGAGGTTGGTGAACGACACCGGGGAAGCCGCCACTGTGCGGGTCTTCGCCATTGCCGACGACGGCACGCGCACCGGTCCGGCGACCATCGCGCTGGGCGCGTCCGCGGCGGTGCAGTTCGACGCCACGGAGCTCGGGTCGGCCAATGCGGCCAAGGGGCTGAGCGGCGGGCTCGGCAGGTTCCCGGGCGATGTGCGCCTGTCGATCGACTCCGACACGCCCATCGTGCCCCTGGCCTTCGCGCGGGCATCCGACGGCACGTTGAGCGCGATGCACGACACGGTGCGCCCGACCTTGACCGAGGGGGAACCGCACCGCTACGAGATTCCCGTGTTCAATCCATCGACTGACGTCACCCGGGCCAGCCGCCTGCGGCTGATCAACCCTGGAGCCATGTCGACGGCGGTGACGATCGCCGGGCGCGACGACGGCGGCGCGGCGGCCGCTGGCGGCGACGTGACGCTGACGCTGACGGCCGGCGGGGCGAGGACCCTGACGGCGCGGCAACTGGAAGCCGGCGCCGCGGGCCTGACGGGCCGACTGGGGGCGACCGCCGGCGGGTGGCGCCTGACGGTGTCCTCGGACCTGCCCCTTCAGGTGGTGAATGTCGTCGCGTCCTCGACCGGCCGCTGGAACAACCTCTCCACGACCGCCGTGCGGGGCGCGGCGCCGGAGGATCCGGCCGGCTTCAACGATCGCTTCGTCGGCGAAAGCGCGATTCTGGAAACGGGAGGCGGCCGCAGCTCTTTTGCGATCATGGCGAACGGCCGGTTCTCCGAAACCGCGCGGGTCGACGGGATGGCCGCGACTTCCGAGGGCGGCTACGACTATGTCGCGCTGGGTCCGGACGCGGGCCAGTTGACACTGGATTATGACGACGGCAGTCGATGCCGGGCGAGTCTGTATTTCGCCTCCCGCACGGGCGGCTGGTACGCCTCGCGCTGCGCGGACGGTGCCGGCCCTGACGAAACCTGGCGGGGCGGGAACTGGTTCGTGGAGGGTGAGGAGGACGATGGCGGCGGCGATGGCGGTCCCATCCAAACCACCTATGGGGTGAATGACGCATTGCCCGGCGTGCCCACATCGGGAACCTTCATTCCGGCGCGATTGTCCGGTGCAAGCGCTCGGGCTTCCGGCGGCAGCACGACGATCGCCATGAACGACGGCGGGAATTTCGACCTCAACGACGGCACGCGCTACACCTGCGCCTCGGCGGGCGGCTGCGAGATCGTGGACGGAACGGTCACGCGCGGCAGCGTGACCGGGCGCACGGCGGGTTCGGGCGGCGGCGAGATCGACCGCTTCCCGGTCTTCCCCGCCGCGGGCCGGCCGGGCGACAGGACATACACCGTGGGCACGGCGATCGACGCCCTGACGCTGCCGGAGGCCACCGGCGGCAACCCCCCGCTGACCTACAGCCTCTCGCCCGACGTGCCGGGGCTGAACTTCAACGCCACCGCGCGCAGGCTCTCCGGCACGCCGACCGGGGCGGGCTCGTACGCGATGAGCTACACGGTGACGGACGACGACGGCGATCTACACACGCTGCATTTCACCATCGAGGTCGGCGCCGGAGAAGCCGACGACCACGGCGACACGTTCGACACGGCGACGAGCGTATCGATCCCCTCGACCACACAGGGGGAGCTTGAGGAAGGCAAGGAGGACGGCGACCGGGACTACTTCCGCGTGACCGTCGCGGCGGCGACCACCCTGACGGTGGAGACAACGGGCGGGGTCGACACCTTCGGGACGCTGTTCGACGGCAGCCGCACGCGGTTGACGACGAACGACGACGGCGGATCGGGCAGCAACTTCAAGATCGAGAGGCAGGTGCAGGCGGGCACGTACTACGTCGAGGTCCGGGGCTATCGACCTACGAGGACGGGCTCGTATGAACTGCGCGTGAGCGCCGCGGATGACACGCCTGGCGGCGACGGAGGCGGCGGCCAGGCAACGACCTTCGGGTCCGGGGACACGATCTCAAGTCTGCCCAGCGGGAACTGGTTCCCCGATGTCACGTCGGGCGGATCGCTCAGTTTGTCCGGGGGCGACGTGACCATCCGACTCAACAATGGCGGTTATATCGAGGAGGGCAACTACCGCTATACGTGCCAGAGCGCCGGCGGGTGCACCGTCCGAAACCGCAGCGTGCAATCGGGGACGATCACTCAAACGTCCAAGGGCACGGCGCCGGGGGGCACTGTGACCCAGCCCGACCCTGAGCCTGACTTGGCAGTGGAGCCTGTCTCGGTCAGCGACAGCAGCCTGGTCGCTGGCGCCTCGTTCACGCTTCGCGCGACGGTTCGAAACCACGGCGACGCAAGCGCTGCCGCCACGACGTTGCGCTACTATCGTTCCACGAACGCGACGATTTCCCGGAGCGACACGCAGGTCGGCACGGACAGCGTGAGCGGCCTGTCGGCGTCAGGCACGAGCGCGGAGTCCATTTCCCTGACCGCTCCATCGAGCGCGGGCACGTACTATTACGGTGCCTGCGTGGATTCTGTCGCGGGCGAATCCGACACGGACAATAATTGTTCTGCAGGCGTGCGCGTGTCCGTAACCGGTGGCGGAACAGGCGGCACCGAACTGTCGGCGCCTCAGGTCGACGTGTCCGGCACGCAAATCACAGTGATCTTTAGCGTGTCCGGCCAAGCCGGTGGCCCCCTCGCATTTGAGGCCGCAGTACGGGTGGACGGCGGATCATGGCAGTCGACGGGTTGCCGGGAAGCGACGCTTGATTCGGGTAATTCCGAGTCCGAAATCACATGGACACCCCGATTGAACGCCCCTCCGCCTGCCGGCACGGTCATCGGGGCGCGCTATCGGCAATATGACGACGGTTCCTGTTCGGGATCGCCCGGACAATGGTCCCCGATCGGCAGCCACGCAGTCGCCGACGACCCCACGGGGGGTTCCGGCAGGGCTATTTCACGCTAGCCGGAAGTCGGTGATTTGAGGGGTTGGTCTCGGGGGTCTGGCTTTTCGGCGTTGTTTGGTGTACAACGCGCTGCATGTCGGCGGAATTCGACAAGGCGGCGGTGGTGGTCGGGGAGGTTGAGGTGCGTCCGGTCCGCGCGGAGGAGCGGCGGCGCTGGGATGCGCTGATGGAGGAGCACCACTACTTGGGTTTTCGGCAGTTCGCGGGGCGTGGTCTGCGCCATGTTGCGGAGTGGCGCGGGCACTGGCTGGCGCTTTTGGGCTGGCAGTCGGGGGCGTTCAAGTGCGCGCCGCGGGACCGCTGGCTGGGCTGGCACCGGTCGGTGCAGTTCCGGCGCCTGCACCTGATCGGGAACAACACGCGGTTTTTGGTGCTGCCGGCGGCGTCGGGGGTGCCCAACCTGGCGTCGCGGGCGCTGTCGCGGAGCGTGCGGCGGCTGAGCGGTGACTGGGCGGCGCTGCACGGGCATCCGCTGGAGTTGGCCGAGACGTTCGTGGACCCGGCGCGGTTTCGGGGCACGTGCTACGACGCGTCGAACTGGACGCGGGTGGGCCGCACGAAGGGCTTCGCGCGCCACAACGGCTCGTACACGGACCCGCACCGGGCGCCGAAGGAGATGTACGTGCGGGTGTTGCGTCGGGATGCGCGGCGGCGGCTCGCGGACCCGGCGGACCGCCCGGAGTGGTCGTGTCGGGCGGTGCCGGTGCGCTACACGCGCGCGGAGTTGCGTTCGCTGCGCGACCTGTTCGCGGAGGTGCCGGACGCGCGCCGCGGGCAGGGCCGCAAGCACCGCCTCGCGACGGTGCTGGCGATCTGCGCGCTGGCGCGGCTCGCCGGGCAGCACGGCCCGGCGGCGACTGAGCGCTTCGCGAGGAACCTGGAGCAGAAGGAACTGCGCGCGCTGCACGCTTGGCGCGACCCGGCGGCGGGGCGCTGGGTCGCGCCGTCGGACTCGACCGTCTGCCGGGTGCTGATGAACACCGACCCGGACGCGTTGCAGGAGGTGCTGTCGCGGTGGGCGGCGCCGCGCCTCGCGGCGGCGGACGACCCTCAGGTGCTGGCCGCCGACGGCAAGCGCATCCGCGGCGCCAACCGGCACACCGACGACGCGACGTACTTCGAGACGGTGACGCTGGTTACCCACGCCGGGCGCCCCGTCGCGAGCCGCTGCTGCCGCGACGACGGCGGCGAGATCGCGGCCCTGTGTGCGCTGCTCGAGGATGTCGACCTGCGCGGCTGCGTACTCACCCTGGACGCCCTGCACGCCACCCGCGACACCGCACGGACCATCGTCGAGACGCACGGCGCGGACTACGTGCTGTCGGTCAAGGCGAACTGCCCCGACACCTTCGCCCAACTCACGGCGATCGACTGGGACGGCAACGACGTGCGCCACCACGCCGACGAACCCGCGAAGGCGCACGGGCGCATCGAGGCGCGCCGCATCGCCGCGCGCGACCTGCCGCCGAAGACGCTCGGACCCTTCCCCGGCGCCCGCCAGGCGTTCCGCGTCGTGCGCGAGCGCACCGACGCCAAGACCGGTGCAACCTCGGCCGAGACCGCCTACGGCATCACCACGGTGCCCGCCGAACGCGCCGCTCCGGCGCGGCTGCTGGCCTGGAACCGCGGCCATTGGCAGGTCGAGAACGCCAACCACTACCGCCGCGACGCCACCATGGGCGAGGACGCCAGCCGCGTCCGCAAGGGCCACGCACCCGCCAACAACGCCATCTTGAACAACATCGCGCTCGCCGTCGTGTTCCACCGCGGCTTCCGCTACCTGCCCGAGGCGAACCTCCACTTCATGATGCGCCGCGCAGACGCGCTCGACGCCATCCTGTCCCCGCACTGAGACACCCGGCCCCGCCGCCGCAAACCGCGCCCCCCCGCAAACGTCGCCGGCGACCCCTCTCCGCGCCGCGTTCCCGGACCCGCTTCCCCACCCACCCGGTGACGAATACGCCGCGCTCCATACACCAGCCCGGAACCCTCCGCACGCCTTGGCCCCCAAGCGGCCCGCGGAACGTCGCTTAGCCCGGCGTCGATCCGTAGCGTGAAATCACCCTGGGGGTTCCGGGGACGGAGCTTGCAGGGCCGGGTTGGTTGTAAATCCAGGCGAGAGTTGCACCTACAAGGGCTCAACCTTCAGGGTCAGCAGCTCTGGGCGGGGATCGATTTTGTTTTTCAGTTCGGGCGCTTCTATCGACACCAGAGGTTCCACGGTCAACGGCGTGCGCTGGAACTTCTACGCCTCCAAGAACAGCGGTAGCAACAGCTGGACGATTCATGTTGCCGATTGAGCGTTGTACTTGCGGCTTGGCAAGGCTCTTGTATCGGGGCACGGAGGGGCAAGGCGGACTGTGCGGTTACAACCCCACTGTCTCGGGCAGCGAATTTCGACTGGCGGCGGATATGACAATCGGCGGCAGGCGGGACAGTTATTCCAGCGAGAACACCGTTGTCGTCAATTGACAACGTTCCCTTCCGCGCCACGAATGACCATGTTGTTCAAAGGAGCGCAGGTCTCCGGCGCCTCGGACCGAGGGGCCGATACCTGATGAATCGACCCTGCCAGAAAGAATGCGTGTTGAACGAGAGCACGAACATACAACGCTGCGTGTGGGCTTGCGAACAGGAAAGCGAATAGGAGTGGAAGTCGTGATTTACGCTTCGCAACCTTCTGGTGGGGTATTCAAATTCCGGCCGCGTCGGCGCAGCCGCGGGCACATGGATTCCCACGGTTTCAAGCGGGCGCGTTGCGCGGCCTCGCGGGTTGCCGGCCTTCTTGCCGTCGGCCTGTCAATGTTCGCCGGCCTGTCCGGGTGCGCGGACGATGCCTTCCTGGTCAGGGACGCGTCGCCCGTCGGCATACCGGTCCCTGCGACGCCGAGCGCGGCCCGGGTCCCGGCGCAGGTCCCGGCCCAGGCCACGGCGCAGGTCCCGGCCCAGGCCCCGGCGGACGAACCCGGAACGAACCCGGTCCCCGCGGCGGAAAGCCAGGCCAGGAGGTACTTTGCCGCCATCGGCCGGGTCGTGCTGGAAAACCACGCGGGAGACGATTTCTTTTCCAGCCCCGATATATTCGTCCAGGTCCAGCGGCGCGACCCGGAAGTTCTCGGATCGATCCGTCTCGCGGAGGAGCGTCAGGCGGCGCTGAGCGGGCGGCTGCGCGCTGCCGAAGAAGAACTGCGGCCGCTTCGGGCCAAGCAACAGGACAGCGAGTTGACGCCGGGCGAGCCGCTTTCTCCGACCCAGGTCGCAAGACTGGACGAGCTCTCCCTCGACCTCGGGAATGTCTGCGACGACCCGTCGAGGCGCGCGTCGTGCGCCATGTGCTCCCGGTACGACGAACGCCCGGTGTGCGTGCAATGCGAGGCATGCAACGAACGGCGGTTCCTTGAGGAGAAGAAGGCGGCGAGCGAGATCGTGCCCGGTCCTGAACTCACGCCACCGGAGCGCGAGCGGCTGCGGGAACTGGAAGGAGCGATCGCGCGAATTGCAACCGACCGGCAGGAAACCGGGCGGGAGATCGCGCGCCTGCGAGAATCCATCACCGGCAACACGCATACCATCACGACCCCGGGCTACGTACTGGATTTCGGGGGGCGGGCCATCCAGGAAGTGTTTCCCGACGATGAAGTGTGGATCGCGGTGTACGACCGGGACGCCGGCGCAGATGACCTGTACGGGTCGACGGCGCTCCATATCGGGGACGCCCTGCTGCGGGGAGGCGACGCGGTACTCGCGATGCCGAACGTGGAGTCCCTGGTCCTGATGATCGTTTCGCCGTGACCGCGCGCGCTCCAACCCGTCGCGCGCAGGGTCCGGCGCGGGCCGGGCCGGCGTCGCCGGGGAACCGGTCGTGTTGAGGAGTCTGCAATATTCCATTGGCGCTTCGGCTGTCGTTGTCCTGTGCACGGTTTCCGGGATGGCCGATCTGGCCGCACAGGAGCGACTGCCGACCGTCCGTCACGATGTCGATCTGCGTTCCTGTCCGGCGTTTGAGTGCCCGGTCGTCGCCCGGCTTCCCATACTCAGTTACGTGAACGTCCAGGACAAGGCGGCCGCGAGGAACGGGGAAGCGGACGGGGATTGGGCCTATGTGGCCACTGTGGGCGGGGGGCCACGGGGTTTGGGCTGGCTGATCGATCGCCATGTGGGCTATCCGGATTCATTCGCGCCGGTTCGCAATTGGCCTGTCGAGTCGTTCGGTTACTGCATTGGAGACTATTGTCCCGACTTGAGTTTTACGCCGGATGGTCACTTTACGGTCATGTTCCCCGCCTGCTTCGACGGGTTGTGCCCGGACCCGCCCACCGAAGCCGATTGTTCCCCAGGCACGGAAAAGCGGGTGGTGGACGACCGGGTCCATTGTTTCTCGAGGGGCCGGCTGTACCGCGCCGGCGATGTCATTCGCGCGGGCGGTCCCGATTCTCATGAATTCCTGTACTTCGACAAGCGGGGGAGGCTTTGCGCCGACCCCTGGACGTGTCAATCGTACGGGGAGAACCGGGCGGCCGAATGATGCCGCCGATCGTGGACCGACCTGGGGTTGGGAGAATACCGATGGGAAAATGCAGTCGTTCAACCGTGACGATCACACGAGGCGTGCCGCCCACGGTTTTGTTGGGCGGTCTGGGCCTGGCCCCATGCGGCCAGGTACACGCGGGACACGAAGACTTGTGGGTAGAAATAGATCGTTCCGACTATCTGGAAGCGGTAGGAAGCCGAGAGACGCGTTTGCGGCAGTCCGCGGACGGTCTCGCGGAGATAGATGCGCGAGAAATTGGAACGGATGTTGCCGGAGCTGGCGGAGGCCGAAGCCCAATTGAATACCGCCACCGTCAAGCTCGCCGAACTGGAAAAAAGACCCGACGCCGCCGAAGAACGGCATGACAGGTGGGAAGAACTGGTTATAGCGCATCGTCGCTGGAGCGCTCTGGAGAATGAGCGCGACCGGCTGCGGATGGAGGTGGAGGCGGCAGAGAACGAGCACAAAAAAACCGCCATCAGGTTGGAGAAATACAAGAACGACTACGAAGCGCAGTTCGATCCGTTCGCCGTCCGCAACCGGATCGCTCGTTGCGGTGTCGCGGTCTGTTCGGCGGCGGATTTCCTGAATGACGAGCGGTTCGAGGTGTTTCAGCCGCATGTGCTGGAAATGGTTGGCGCGCACCACGCCTACACCAGGGGGCTGACCGGGCGGGGCGTGCGGATTGGTATCGATGACGACATCGTGAACTACCGGCTTCCCGAGTTCGCCGGGCGGATTTCGTTCGACGGCGCGAGACTGACCTATCCGGTACTCTTTGGCGACGAGCCTGAATCGAACGCCAGACGTTGCGATCTGGCGAGCACGAGCGAGCGGGCGGAGCTGAACTGTCGCATAACCAGTTATGACTTGGGGATGGCTGGTAATCTCGTCGAAACCCTGGCCGCACGGTGGCACATAGCAAACTACGGTTGGCCCGGCCACCGGCAAGAGGTGTTTCTTCGCAATGACGCGGTTGAGGAGAGGTGGACCCCAATCGTTGGACAGTTTGGGGGCGCCCTTTTGGTCGTCGCCGGCGCGGTTCATGCATGTCGCGGCGTGGACCCCGCCGCGGCTCGTGCCCGAGATCGGCGACGCGGCGGATGGCGATGGCCGGCCCCATCTCGGGTTTACGCCGGGTACCGTCGGCATCCCGGTAAAACCGGGCGCGGGCAGGTCACGGAGCGTTGTCGGCGATTGGCTCGGTGGGAATGGCGCGAGGGCGGGCGGCCTTCGGTTGCTCAAGGGCGAGGATCGGATGGGCGTTGAGCAGGCTCCCGGCGAGGGTTTCCGTTGGGGCGTGCTGCGGGACGGCTCGTCCTGGCTGGGAGGTTACCCGTCGGGCGCGTTCGGCAACAATGTCCGCTCGGCGACGGCCTGGTTCGGCCGAAGCGCCCGGTTGAGGCTGGACGATCATTGGAGCGTGAGCGTATCGGGCACGGTGGCGATGTCGAGTACGGAATCATGAACGTGCGAAAGTCTTTGACCGCCGCGTTGGCGCTTCTTTTCCTGGGATGTTCCGCCGCGCACGCTGAGCAATACACCATTCCGTTGTTCCTGGCGCCGGGCACGCCGGGCGATCCGCAAGGCGTGCTCCGGATCGTCAACGACACCGGGGAAGCCGCCACGGTGCGGGTCTTCGCCATTGCCGACGACGGCACGCGCGCCGGTCCGGCGACCATCGCGCTGGGCGCGTCCGCGGCGGTGCAATTCGACGCCACGGAGCTCCGGTCGGCCAATGCGGCCAAGGGGCTGAGCGGCGGGCTCGGCAGTTTCCCGGGCGATGTGCGCCTGTCGATCGACTCCGACGCGCCGATCGTGCCCTGGCCTTCGCGCGGGCGTCCGACGGCACGTTGAGCGCGATGCACGACACCGTGCGCCCGGCCTTGGCCGAGGGGGAACCGTACCGCTACGAGATTCCCGTGTTCAATCCCTCCACCGAGGCGGCGCAGGCGAGTCGGCTGCGGCTGATCAATCCGGGAGACACTTCGGCGGCGGTGACGATCGGCGGGCGCGCCGGCGAGCGGGGGAGACGTGACGTTGATGCTGCCAGCGGGCGGTGCGCAAACGCTGACCGCGTGGCAACTGGAAGCCGGCGACAGCAACGTGGCGGGCCGGTTGGGCGCCGGTGCGGGCAAGTGGCGTTTGACGGTGGAGGCGGACCGGCCGTTGCAGGTTGTCAACGTCGCGGTCTCCGCCGCCGGGTCCTGGGACAATCTGTCCACTGTCCCGGCGGGCCCGGCGCCTGCGGACGCGTTGGCGTTCGCCGGGCGTTTCGCCGGCGGGGGCGTGGTGTTCGAATCGCGCTCGTTCACGGCCACGGCGGAGTTTTTCGCCGACGGCCGGTTCGCCGAGACGCTGGAATACTTCACCTCCGTCTGGCGGGCCGGGGGCCATTACGATTACGTTTCGGCCGGGCCGCACGCGGGCCGGGTCACGACCGAGCGCGACGACGGCGATGCCTGCGCCGTGGACATGTATTTCGCGTCGCGCGGCGGTGGCCGGTTCGCCACGCGCTGCGCGGGCGGCGGCGCGGACGATCTTTGGTTCGGCGGCCGCTGGCATGTGGAGGGCGAGGAGGACGATGGCGGTCCCGCCCAAGCCGCCTATGGGGTGAACGACGCATTGCCCGGCGTGCCGACATCCGGAGTCTTCGGTCCGGCGGAGTTGATCGGTGGTAGCGCTCGGGCTTCCGGCGGCAGCACGACGATCAACCTGGACGACGGCGGGTATTTCGACCTCAACGACGGCACGCGCTACACCTGCGCGTCGACGGGCGGCTGCGAGATCGTGGACGGAACGGTCACGCGCGGCAACGTGACCGGGCGTGTGTCGGGTTCGGGCGGCGGCGAAGCCGACGACGAGGGGAGCCTGGCATTGAACTTCGAATGGCTGCTGGACAATCAAAATAGCAGCCCCGAAGGAATTACCTACGCTGACGGCCGTTTCTACGTTCTGGACCGTTCGGACGACAAGGTCTACGCGTATTCGGTTGCGGGCGCCCGGGACGCATCGGCCGATTTCGAACTGCATGATGACGGCGGGGCAGGCATCGCCTACGGTGACGGTCGGTTTTACGTTTTGGACTGGTCGATTGACATGGTGCGAGTGTATCCCGGCCCCAGCGAGCCTGTGCGGCAAGTGACCGGCGCCTCGCCGAATTTCCCCGCCGGCAGCGGGCCGGGCAACCAGGACTACACGGTGGGCACGGCGATCGACGATCTGTTGCTTCCCGCGGCCACGGGCGGCGACGGTCCGCTGACCTATTCGCTGTCGCCACGACGCTGCGTTACTACCGCTCCACCAACTTAACGATTTCCCGGAGCAACACGCAGGTCGGCACGGACAGCGTGGGCGGCCTCGATGACGCAGACCGCGGCGGACGAATCCGGAACGCACCCGTTCCCTGCGGAGGAAGGCCAGGCCAGGAGGTACTCTGCCGCAATCGGCAGAGTCGTGCCGGAAAACCATTATGCTCGTCGAAATGCTGCAGGGGAAGCACCCCCATGCGGGGCTTTCCGAAGCGGTGATCGCCTTCCGGCTCGCGACCGACAACGTGGAGGAGCTGGTTGAGGGCTGTTTCTGGCGATCACCCCCGCGCTGCACGCAGTGGTGTTCGGCGCGCTTCTCGCCGGTCTCCAGGAGAGTTTTCGCGGCGGCGCCTCCCGTTTATCCTCGCGCTACGGCGGGCTCCAACCCTCGGCGAACTCGATGCCCGGCGGGGGGGCCGTGGAGACGACCAGGTCGCCGCGGCTCGGGCTGCCCGTCGAGGACACCAGCTCCGCGATGCTGAATTGCTCCTGCACGTTGACCACGCGGGCGCTGCCGATTTCCGTATCCAGCGAACCCAGGCTGATCCCCGTTTCCGGATCGATGAGCTCCTCGCCCTTCGATATGATGCGCAGCTCGTCCCCGGCCGCGACAACGCCCTGCCCGAGATTGACGTACAACTGGTTCCCGTCGGCCCTGACGACGCTGCCCGACGCGGCCTCCGCCCCGATGATTCTTGACCAACTCGTAGATGCCCTTGTTCACGCCGGCGATGACCGCCTGCCCGATGGGGGTCCTGGCGTAATTCGAGAAAAAGCCCCCCAGGACGCCGCTCCCGCCGAACGCGAGCCCGCCGAACATCAGCCCCCGCTCGCGGATGACCGACTCGATCTGCTTCGTGTAGACGATTTCGCTGGTCTCCGCGTCGATGAGCCGGAAGTTCATGCCGACCCGTCCCAAGCCCGATCTGACGCCCACGGCGCCGATCACCGCCGGCAGCCTGTTGGTCAGCGCGCCGCCGAGGCCACCGGCCGAACGGCCCGACACGTTGGCCTCGTAGTCCGTCACGACGGCCTGCACGAGGAATCGCGCGCCGAGCACGTTGCCGGTGGCCGCGCCCGACGGCGCGGAGATGCGTCCGGCCGTGACAAGATCCTGTTCGTCGAGGATGGAGGACAGCGCCTGGCGCTCGACCAGCCGGAAGCGCCCCGACCGGTTCATGACGTCCGTGACGATGGCCTCGATGCCGTTCACCGGCACCATGTTGGCGTGCTGCGTCTCCCAGGTCACGCTCTCCCCGTCCGCCCCGACCGCCTGGAAGCTGGTCGCCGAACTGGTGTTGTCCACCTCCAGGACCGCCACCCGCGTGCGCGCGCCGTCGAAATCGCCCCACTGGAGGTTCACCAGATACCTGGCCTCGATGGCGTCGATGGTTTCCGGCAGCGGCAGGCGCGACTCCTCGCCGACCGAGTAGGCCAGGTAGTCCGCCCGAGCCCCGCAAGCCATCATGAAGCCCGCCAACGCGATGAACGCTCTCGGTCCCTTCATGTTTCTTTCTCCTTCAATCCTTCCTTTTCAATTCTGTTATCCGCCCGCCTACTGGCTGATCCGGCGTCCCATGACAGCGCGTGCGCATCCTCAAGACGGCGTCCGCGCCCATGCGACCCGCATCCGGAGATCCCCTTTCGCACCATCGGCGATGCACCTGCCGCAATGCGCCTACGTTCATCGAACCGCTCCTCCGGAGCCCGCGCGCAAGGGCCGGAACAATCGGGAGGCCCCTGATGATCGAAGTTGCCGAGGTGGCTGCCAAGGGTTCCCGGGCGCTTGCGCTCTCCGTTAGTAGTAGTGTTTTATTTTCAGGGATTTCTCCCAACCTGACAGAATCAATATATGCGAATGGCCGCGCGATTGAAAGTGGACGGCCCGGCCCGGACAGCCCGCCCTGCACGTTGCCCGGGACTGGATCCATTGGCAACCGGTTGTAAACCGCGACTCGACCGCCTTTCAGGTCAGGACGCGCAACGCGGTCTCCGGCGCCTTGTCGAGCACCCGCAACAGGGCGCGTGCCGCACCGGTCGGGCAGCGTTTCCCCTGCTCCCAGTTACGGATCGTCTCACGCGACACGTCGATGCGCCGCGCCAGCTCGGTCTGGGAAAGGCCCAGCCGCCGCCGGACCCGGCGCGCGTATCGCCCCATGTCCTGCATGGCCTCGTCCTCGTCCTCCTGCCGCTGCAGGGCGATCTCCGCCTCGGTGGTCGCATCCACCCTTACGGGATCGATCCTCCCTGTGGGCAGGGTGGACGGATCGTCGGGATCAATCCTGACGCGCGTTGTGCTCATAGTCCGCAACCTCCTTCCGGTTGGCCTTGCGGGCCGAAATGATGCGAATGGCCGAACCCCGCAACGTGTAGACGACGGCATACACCCGCCCGTCGATCATGCCGAGCAGACGGTAGCGGTTTTCGCCGTAATCCCGCCGCCGATCCTGCGCGACGATCCGGTGCGGATCGATGAAGGTGCGCACGGCATAGGCGAAGTTGAAGCCGCGATTCTCGAAACAGGCACTGCTCTTGGCCTCGTCCCATTCGAACTCCATCTCGATACCATAGGCCAATGGCCCACCCTGGTCAAGCATGGCGCGTCCTGTTCAGCAATTCCCGCTACCCACCGGAATTTAGCGATAATGGGGGTTTCGGCGGGTCTGAAAAAAGTTTGGCGAAAAGCACTTGGCGACGGCGTTCGCCCATCTCATAGCGAACGTCGCGGCCGAGTGTGCGGCGAGCCGGTTCTTCAGGGAAACACGTGGCCACGCAACCCATCCGGCACGGCGCCGGCGGGAATCGCTCCCCCCGCCCATCGCAACCTCCCCGGATCACCCCCATCCCGGCTCCACAAGCATTCTCAACGCGTTAGCGGGAATGGCTGGGAGAGGGCCTGGTTGCTGGACACTACGTTCGGGCTAAATCACAATTGGTCCTGACAAGCCCTAGCGCTGCCCGTGCCCCACATCTCCGTGCTGGACTTCACAAAGCCGCCGCGCTATGGTGCGCGTCATGGATGTTCAGAGCCAAGTCATGCGTTCGCTGCGTGCCGATTTGCCTCGGCTTCGCGACGTCATTGCGGGAGTGGTTTCGGAGGGGTTCGAAAGCCAAGGGAAGCTGGCCGACCGGGTCTGCGAGGCGTTTGCGCTTCGCGACGGACGCGGTCGGTGGCAACGCGCAAGCTGCCATCGGGCATTGGCGGTGCTGCAACGGGCCGAGCAGGTTGCGCTCCCGTCGCCGCGCCGTCCTGCGGTCGGGGGACATGGCCCGCGCCTGCTCGCTCAACCGGTGGCGCCGGCGGAAGCGGTGCCGAGCGCGGTCGGACAGGTGCGTGAGTTGGCGTTGGTGCGGGTCGACAGCGACGCGCAGCGCTGGCTCTGGAACACCCTCATGGCGCACGAACACCCGCGCGGAGCGGGTCCGTTCGTCGGCCCGCAGTTGCGGTATCTGGTCGGCTCCGCACACGGCTGGCTCGGGGCGGTGGGATTTGCTGCTGCGGCGCGGCGCCTTTCGGCCCGCGACGCCTTTATCGGCTGGGACGATGCGCAGCGGGCGGCGCATCTGCACCGGGTGCTGGGGCTGTGCCGGTTGCTGATCCGCCCCGGCGTGGCTTGCCGCAACCTGGCCTCCTGGGTGCTGGGTCAGGCGGCACGGACGGTGGTCGAGGATTGCCGGCGCCGCCACGGCCACCGGCCCTGGCTGTTGGAGACCTTTGTCGACGAGCGCCAGCACAGCGGCGCCAGTTGGCGCGCCGCCAATTGGCGCCGCCTCGGCGAGACCGCCGGACGCGGACGCAACGACCGCACCCATGCCGCCTCGACCACGCCCAAGGCCATCTACCTCTACGCCCTGGAACCGGCCTTTCGCGAGCGTTTGCAACTCCCCGCCCCGGGGCCGGCGCCGCTGGACCCCGGCGCCGGACTCGATGCCGGGGTCTGGGCAGCCAACGAATTCGGAGGCGCCCCGCTGGGCGATGCGCGCCTGAGCGCACGTTTGGTCAAAAGCGCGCACCATATGGCACTCTACCCCACACGCGCCATCACCGGCGCCAGCCACGGAGCCCGCGCCTTGATCAAGGGCCATTACCGACTCATCGACCAGCCCGCCGACAGCGAGGTCACCGTCGAACACATCCTGGCGCCGCATCGGCAGCGCACGGTGCAACGGCTGCAATCGGAGTCGACGGTGTTGTGCATTCAGGACACCTCCAGCCTGAACTTCACCCGGCACGGGCAAACCGAGGGACTGGGCCACCTCGGGTCGAACCAGACCGGCGCCGTGGCCCGCGGCCTGAACCTGCACGCCACACTCGCCGTCAATCCCGATGGGGTGCCGCTCGGCGTGCTGCGGGCCGCGTTCGATGCGCCACCGCCGCCGGACCCCGAGGCCAAGAGCCGCAAACCCCTCGAGCAGAGAAAATCGTTCCGCTGGATCGAGGGCCTGCGCGACTGCGCCGAGGCGACCGCGCCCCTCGATGACACCCGCGCGGTGTGCGTCATGGACCGCGAGGCCGACTTTTTGGACCTGTTCATCGAGCAACACGACCGGACCCCAACGGTCGACGTGCTGGTTCGCGCCAAGACCAATCGCGTGCTCGGCCACGACACCGACGGCAACGGCGAGAAGGTCGTGCGACACCTGTTCGACGAACTGCGCAGCGCCCCGGCCCGGGGGCGGTGCCACGTCGAGGTGCGCCGGCCGGGCGCGCGCGAGAAGGCCAGCAAACAGGCGCAACGCGCCAAACGCACCGCCCGCACCGCCCGGATGACCCTGCGCTACCAACCGGTCGAACTGCCGCGCTCGACGTCCGAACCGCTGACACTGTGGGCGCTGCATGCCCGCGAGGAACACCCGCCCGCCAAGACGCAACCGCTGGAGTGGTTTCTGCTCACCACCGTGCCGGTGACCGAGCCCGAGGACGCCACGCGCCTGCTGCGCTGGTATAGCCTGCGCTGGCGCATCGAGGACTTCTTCCGCATCCTCAAATCCGGTTGTCAAATCGAGGAACTCCAACACCACAGCGCCGAGCGACTCGAGCGCGCCATCGCCATCAACCTGGTCATCGCCTGGCGCATCCAGTTGATGGTCCAACTCGGCCGCGAGGTACCCGAACTGCCGGCCGAGTTGCTGTTCTCGAATCTCGAACTGCGCGTGTTGGCCACCTTCGCCCGTTCGCGGAAACTCAGCGAACCCGAACACCTCGGCACGGCGGTGCAACTCACCGCCCGGCTCGGCGGCTGGACCGGGCGCAAACGCGATCCCCCCGGCGCGCAACTCCTGTGGCAGGGCCTGACACAGCTCGTCACCATGTCCTTCGCTCTCCAACTGCACGACGAATACGGATGACACAAACATCAACAATCAACCAAAGTCCAGCGCTATATGTGGGGCACGGGCAGCCCTAGCGGGGTTGCTGACCAATATTTTCGGAGGCGTAAGATGCAGGTTGCCGCGCTGTTGCGGGTTACCCAGTCCGGGACATTTGAGTGGCCTTGGACTGCTTCTGCCGGTCTAGCCATTATTGTGGGCGCGTCCGGTGGTGGCGGCGGCTTCGAATCGATCAGGAAGAGCACTGGGTTGGTATGAAGTGGGTCCAAGAGGATGCTGACAAACTCACACGTAGCGCTGAAGACTTGCACTTTGGCGATTTCACAGCGCCTTCGCAACAGAGGGAATTGGGTAAAGAGTCCGAGGACATACTGGGGCGCTGGACTTCGGTGGCGTATGGTGCTTCTGGGGAGATGCCTGGAAGGGTGACTGGACCCGTTCAGTTCGTTCGCAAGTTGATGGAGTCTTGGCGTCTCGACGAGTCGTGTGCCGTTAGCCTTCTCGGGTACGGGCATGAGGAAATCGAGTACGTCTCAGCTGTTCTGGCAGGGAGCAGGCATCTTGCGGGTCGGGACGTCAAGGATAGAATCGCTCATTTATTTTGTATTCGCAGAACGTTATGGTCTCTTTTCCGCGACCTAGATGAGGAAAACGACTGGTTGCGCGAGGAGCATACAATGCTGAATGGCAAGTCGCCATTGTCTCTGATGCTTGAGGGGTCGATGGAAGACCTCTTGCTGGTTCGGGAGTTTGTCGAGTTGGCTGCCGGGATTCGGTAATGCTCGATGAGGTTTCGAGCAAATAGTGTCGACGTACGGTATTCCGGTTGTCCAGGGTATCGGCAAATGACGATGAATTTTTCTCTGACTTGAACTTGGGTACCGAGGCCGGCGAAGAATTGTCGCAATTGTTGTCAGACAGAATTCCTCAAGATCCGATGCGAGAACTCATTGACGGTCCGTTTCGTCCCAGGCAAAAATTGCGCAACAGGACACGGTTTTCGGACGGATCGTTTCCGGTGTTCTACAGTGCGCTAGTGTAGCGTCTCGTAATTGACTATACACTATGTATCTTCCCGTGAGCTTCCCTGGCGCGTTGGATTTTTGCCAGGATCGCCTGCCCGGATTGTTTCCAGACATACGGCTTGGGGTTCAGGTTGCGTTCCTCCAGATAACCCGTGATGGTTTCGACCAACTCGCCGACGCCGCGGAAGCTGCCGCCGCGAATGACGTCCTGGGTGAGGTCCCTGAAGAAACGCTCCACCAGGTTCATCCAGGAACTCGACGTGGGCGTGAAGTGCATGACGACCCGGTCGATGCCGTGCGCCTTGCGGAAGCGCTGGTTGTGCCATTTGACCCAGGACTTCACCTTGGCGTGCTTGTGGGTGGCGTAGTTGTCCACGATCAAGTGCAAGCTCACGTCGGGCGGCGCCTCCCGGTTCAACTGGCGCAGGAAGTCCAGCCACTGCCGGTGCGTGTGCCGGGCGGCGGTGCGGCTGAAGATCTTGCCGTCCAGATACGACAGCGCGGCGAACAGCGTGACGGTGCCGTGGCGCTTGTAGTCGTGCGTCCGCGTGCGGGTGTATCCGCGCATGACGGGAAAGCCGGGCTGGCTGCGTTCCAGGGCTTGGCACTGGCTCTTCTCGTCGCAACACAGCACCAACGCCCGGTCCGGCGGATTCAGGTACAACCCGACCACGTCCCAGAACTTCTTCTCGAAGTGCTTGTCGTTGGACAGCTTGAACGTGCGGGTCGCGTGCGGCTTGATGTCGTTGGCGCTCCACAGCCGTTGCACGGTCGCCTTGGACACCCCGGCCGCCCCGGCCATGCTCCTCACCGACCAGCGGTTGCGGTTCGGCGGCGGGCGCGTCGCCCCGAGAATGATACGCTCGCGCACGTCCGGAGCGATGCGCGGCTTGCGTCCCCGGCCCTTGGCGTCGGCCAAACCCGCCGGGCCCGACGCGCGGAAGCGCCGCTCCCACTTGATCACGGTCGCGCGGCTGACGCCCACTTCCAGCGCCGTCTCCGCCTGGCTCAGCCCGTCCGCCCGGCGCAGCACGATCGCAGCGCGCCGGTGGTCCCGCTGCGCCGCCGTGGGCCGGTTCAGCACCGATTCCAACGTCCGCCGCTGCTCCGCGGTGATGCTCAATGCGCGAATGGGCTGTGGCATGCCTCGCAGGGTGCCGGAATGTCATTGAACAGTCAATCTATTTGTGAGACGGTACACTAGCGGTGGAAACTGCGGAAACGGAAGTGGCTTGTCATTTCCGCCAGGACTATGCCGGTAGTCCAATAGGCAAGCGCACGGCCTACTACCAACGATTTAGTTGCACGTTTGAAGGTGTCAAGAAGGACCTGCGGTCCAAAACGCGGGACTGGCCGGAACTAACGCACCATAGCGACTATTCGTTCTGCAACCGGCTGGGCGCAGAAGCGATTGAAGAAGGGATAGACGGGTTGGTAGTTCCGTCTGTCCGTCACGAAGGAGCGAATATGCCGATATTCGTGCGTCAAGCAATAAGCCGTCCGAGGTCTGAAGGAATTGTGGCCATTTCATACAGTCCCGACTCGGGTGACTTGACCTTTGATCAAGTGTCGAAGAAATAACGGGGCATCGAGAATCAGTTTAAGCGGAGCATCGGGGCGAGATAGGACTACTTGTGCGAAGCGGCGACGCCATGCCGCTGATTTCTGCGATCGCAAGGAATCAAGCCATTCAAGGGCCGTCGAAAGCGCTTGAAGAGTGCCGAGAGCACAGAAAATCAACAACTTAGCCGGCGACCGCTACTCCTGGGTCATGGGCTTGTACTACTACGAGGAAGACGAAGTCCAGAAATTTCAGGGCTGGCAGCGCTGGGAGCTGACCGGTATGGGTCCGGCGGGCCCACAGCCGCGAAATGCGCTGGATCGAGACCTGATCACGGACACAGCCATCTACGCCGAAATCACCTACGGCCTGACCGAGAAACTCACCCTCACCGTGGGCGGCCGTTATTCGGAGGAGGAATTTCATTCCGAGACGTACGATCCCGCCGAACCTCTCGGGCCACCGCGACAGCCTTCCTTCAACCTCGAGGGCCCGATTCAGGTCGTCGGCGGGGAGCCGCTCGTATTTGATGTCGACTTCGATGCGCTCACGCCGCGGGTGACGCTGCAGAATCAATTCACCGACACCGTGATGGGCTACATCAGCTACGCTGAAGGCTTCAATGGCGGCGGTGTGACTTCCCGCTTCGACCCCACGCTGCCGAACAACGGCATTATTCCGTTTGGAGACGAGCTGTTAGCCAATATAGAGCTCGGATTGCGTTCGGACCTGCTGGAAAACCGCCTGCGCCTGAATGCCACCTACTTCACGGGCACCTGGGACGACATCCAGATCGGCGAAACTCTGACGCCTGGACAGAATACTGTAACCAAATGGGGGCGAAGCGGAAATCGAGGGGTTCGAGCTCGAGGGTCTGTGGAGAGCGACGGATAACGTCTCCGTGGACTTCACCGCCGGCTGGCTCGATACCAGGTACACGGACCTCGGCCAAGCCACGCTCATAGCTCTGGATACGCCTTTTCCGTTCGCACCGGAGACGACGTACAGCATCGGGTTGCAATGGGATAATGACCTGAACAGCGGTGGCTCGATCGCGACCCGACTCGACTATGGCTGGATTGATGATTTCCAGACGTTTCGCGATGCACGATTTCAAGCTTCGGTGGCCGCCAATGATGCCTACGGTCTCTTAAGTGGCCGGATCACTTATTTGCCTGCGGCCGGTAACTGGGATATCGCCATCTTCGGCACCAATCTGACGGATCAGTGGTACAGACTGGGCGGGTTCTCCGCGGTGCTTGCCGGTCTCGATCAGGGCGTCGTCGCCCGCCCGCGCGAGATTGGCGTGACGCTGAGGCTGCGACTCCAGTAACGCCTCGTCATTTACAATGTACCAATCAGACGGCGCACCGGCTCTACACCGAGGATATGCACAAGTCAGATCGAGAGGAAACAGGCCTTGCGGTCTGACAATACAGCGACTGCAACGCCGGCCAGGAGAGTCGGACGGGCACAGCGAAAAAAATCGAAACGCGGGCTCGCTTGATGGCATCCGCCTACGAGCTTATGGGCCAGGCAGGCGTCGGCGGCACGTCCATCGCCGAGATCGCCGATCATGCCGATCTGGGCTTTGGACGGCCGGATCTCTTGTCCGACCGACTACAGAAAGGATTTTACAAGTTCGGAGTACGAGACCTGAAGGAAGGCATCCGGGAGGGTCAATACACCCTTGATGAAGAAAAAGTGGACGCCGCATGGCGGCTGCAAATGTGGATGCTGGTAGGCGGCGTGAAGAAACTCTTCCGCAGCGACGACGTGGAAGAAGGCGAGGTAATCCTCATCGAACCAATCATGCGCGCCATGGGCGTTCCCGCCGATCATGCCCGGGAAGTGGCACGACTACCTGTCCCGGAGTTGCCGCCGGCACAACTGAATTTCATGGATTTCCGCGACGCGAAGTTGGGAGGTGCGCCCACAGCCAAAAATGCGCGTTAGACCACGTTCTCAGTTCTTTGGTTTTCATACCGACCGGAGAGCGTGCGCCGGAGAGGGCGAGTTGTCGGGCATCACCCACAACCCGCAGACCGGGGAGTACTACCTCAGCTCCGACGAGACGCTGACGATCGCGGTCGCCGACGCGACCGGCCGGCTGCTCCGGGAACTGGCATTTCTCAGGTAATGAGTAGACCTCGTTCGTCCGTTTAATCACTGAAACAGCGCCTCAAGCGCCTTGCGTTGACCGCTGTGCTTTCTCTGATCCTTTTCTTTCAGAGCTTCCAGGTTGAGCAACTTCCACCCAACGGCCGGAAGGTTTACAGCATCGGGCAGGCCGATCAGATCGAAGTCGGGTTCGGCGTCGTGGAGTCGCAGCAGGAAAGTCGAGATATCGCCCGTTAACCGCTCCGCATAGTGCTCATCCATCGAAGCCTGCCTTTTCCTCTCCCCTTGGCACGAACTCGCCCGGCACATAGATCCGGTATTTCGGGTGAAGCACACCGCCCTTCACCAGCGCCCGAGGCCCCGAGCCCAGGTAGATTCTCGAGGCATCCACATACTTGCGCCAAGGATGCCGGTACCTGTCCGCGAACACGAAGAACAGCCGCCGCACCTTGACGCTCCGGCACCGAGCCAGCAGCGTCGTGAGCAGCTCCGGCCGCAACGTCGTCAGCGCCTCGAAAATCTTGCCCAGGTTATCGAAACTCGCCTTGTTAGGGAGTTCGTCGAGTGCCTCGAGTATCGCCCGCTCAGGCGACGACGATCGTATGGGCCAGCGCCAAACATTCACCGCCAGTCCTCGTTCCTGCACGTCGCGAACGGAATCGCCTATGCCGGTGGGATCGTCGCCCAACAGCGTACGCCGATGCACGACGATATTCGTCTGCGTCGGTACCCTCTGCAGCCACGCGGGCACAGAACCGTAGAAGTGGACGCGCGCCAGACCACCAAGACTGAGATAATGGGAATAGCCCGCCATTTCAAGCGCGGTTTCCCCACCAAGATGTATGTCCTTCTCCATGATCCGCTGCAGCGACAGCAGCGCGATCTCCCAGGAGACCTCGGACACACGCTCCACCCCCACCGGCACCGGACGGCGATACACGCCTCTTACAACCCGCTCCAGCCATCCGCGCGAAACGTAGTCGTGGATGGATTTCGGGTCTATGCCCTGCGCCTTCAACCACCGGGTATCGACCACAAAGCCCGGCGGGACCTTGTCCAGGAGCGGTTTCAGTCTTTGTTTTCTTGGTTGGTTCATACCCATCCAATTCGTGTCTTTTCAAAAGATCCCAGTATTTTACTATTACTTTAAAAACATGGTTAATAGCCATTAATAAAATTACTAATTAAAACACAAGCAGCAACTCCCAATGCCGAATCCCTGAGGGCGTACCAGAGAACACGTTGTGAACCATAGCCTTAGTCGGCCGTGACCGACGCGCACCTGGCGTCGCAGGCGACCTGGCCGCGAAGCAGCCTGGCGCCGGATGAAGGCTCCAACGAGGCGCTCCGCGGCCTAAAAGATTCTTGACAGACACCCGGCGGCAGCGATTCTACCGTTAGACTCTCAGGGCACATACACCCATCCTCAAGGAGCCCACATGATTTCAGGACGACCGAGCAACAGCCGCCGCGCCGTGGCGGGCGCAGCGTTCGCGTGCGTGACGGTCGCCGGGATCGCACTGATGCTGACGAATTCGCGTCTCGGCGTCTACATCCTGCTCGACCACTTCGGCGATGACGAAAGCGGCATCGTCACAGACCCCGCGTCCGGACCGGTCGAGCTCTCGGAGTTCACCACCGCCGTGGCGGCCTACGCGCTGCCGTCGCAGATCGACCAGCCCTCCGGCATGACCTACCTCGAATCCGACCGCGCCTTTGCCATCGTCACCGACCAGGCCGAGCTCTTCGTGGTGAGCGAGGACTTCACGACCGTCCTCTCCACCACGGCGTTGGCGGGCGGGCTGCTGGTGATGCGCCAGGGGCTCATGGAGGCCGCCGGACGCATCGACGGGCAGCGGATCGCGGTGAGCGGCGAGACCGGGCGGATCGACGTCTGGCGCAAGAGCACCGAGCCGGGGTTCTCGCCGGAGGCAGCGGTTGAGTTGTTTGGATACGCCGGAGAGGGCGAGTTCTCGGGCATCGCCCACAACCCGCAGACGGGGGAGTACTACCTCAGCTCCGACGAGACGCTGACGATCGCGGTCGCCGACACGACCGGTCGGCTGCTCCGGGAACTGTCATTCGAGGACGACCTGCGAGGACGGCTCAAGCCCGGCCGTTCACTGTCCGAGTACGAGCTCTCGGGGCTGGACTATGTGGACGGACGGCTGTTCGCGGTCAGTGAAACTTTCAACACGCTGTTCATCATCGATCCCGAGCACGGTCTGGTGCGCACGCTGGGCATCGAGAACGGCGGACAGATCTCGGCCATCGCCGTGCGGGACCGCACCGCCTACCTGCCGCTCGATCACAACTACGTCGACGAGCGTCCGCCGCTGCTGACGGTGGCTCTGGATTGACAGGGCGCCACTTTAAGTGGCGTGATACTTGAATTGCGCCACTTAAATGCTATTATTCTGGCGCAATTCGAGTATCGCGCCAGAACAGAAGTGCCCAAGAGAATCCCAAAAACGGAACTCGACAAGATAGTGGCGATTGTCGCCGAGTTCCCTTCGGGCGCCTCGATCGACAATGTTTTCGGTGCAAGCGACAACACACTACCCCGCCGAACACTGCAAAGACGACTCACCCTACTCGTCACTCAACATCGCCTTATGCGACTGGGCCGGGGCCCCGCCACGCGTTACTTGCTGCCAGCTCCGAAGATCGAAAATCAGAATGAAACTTACAGGCCGGCCCTGCAAGGACAGCCACCGCCCGCAGAAACCTACGTCCCGATCTCGGAGGAGTCCAAGTCAATTCGCGACGCAGTCCGACAACCCATACAAGAGCGCCAACCCGTCGGCTACAACCGCTCCTTTCTCGACGCGTATCGACCCAACGAAACCTTCTACCTACCGCCCGACGTGCGGGCACGCCTGCTTGAACTGGGAAAATCGAATAATGGCGGTCTTCCCGCCGGAACCTACGCCCGCCGTATTCTCGATCGCCTGCTGATTGATCTGTCCTGGAATTCCAGCCGTCTGGAAGGCAATACATATTCATTGCTCGAAACAGAGCGGCTGCTGGAACTTGGTGAAGCCGCCGCCGGAAAGAACGCCCGGGAAGCTCAAATGATCCTGAATCACAAGTCGGCCATAGAAATGCTGGTGGACTATTCTGAAGACGCAGGATTCAACCGATTCACGATTCTGAACTTGCATGCGCTGCTATCGCAAAACCTTCTGCCGGATGCAAGTGCGTGCGGCAGGCTCCGCCGCATCAGCGTCGGTATCGGCGGAACCGTATTCCATCCGCTGGACGTACCCCAACTCGTTGAGGAATGCTTTCAACAAATCCTCGATACGGCAGCCGCGATATCGGACCCGTTTGAACAGTCTTTCTTCGTCATGGTGCATATGCCGTATCTTCAGCCATTCGAAGATGTCAACAAGCGAGTATCCCGGCTGGCTGCTAATCTCCCGTTCATTCGACGGAACCTTAGCCCACTGTCCTTTGTCGATGTGCCGGAACGGGCTTATGTGGATGCCATTCTTGCCGTGTACGAATTGAACCGCCTGGAACTTCTGCGTGATGTCTACGTGTGGGCATACGAGCGATCCTCTGCCCGGTATTCGGCAGTGCGACAATCACTCGGTGACCCGGATCCATTTCGACTCAGGTACCGCGAGGTGATTGGCAGGGCGGTCGCAGAAGTCGTGCGCAACAAGATGGACAAGACAGCCGCCAACGCGCATATCGAAAAGCGAGCAACGGAGGAGTTGCCACGCTCGGATCAAGCCCGCTTCAAGGAGGTAGCGGCCACCGAATTGATTACATTGCACGAAGGCAACATCGCCAGGTACCGACTCAGGCCTTCCGAATACAGAGACTGGCTCGGCCATTGGGTGTGAATTTCGGTCAGTCGCAGCCGGCGACGACGGAACCGGTGGCGGCGAAGATGGGCTGTACAGCGGAGACACTGCGGAAAAGAGCCTCCGGTATACTCAGGCTTGATTTCGATCTCCTGGCGCAATCGCTATTGGTATTGATTCACGGAAGAGGAGGGAGCTGTGAAACCCAAAATGCGCACGATAATCCTGTCTGCCGCAGGCGGGCTGGTCTTGTTTTGGCATGCGGGAGTAAACAGCCAGGAGCCCATACCCGCAACCGAGCCGGACGCAAATGTCACTGATGACGGTCTTCAGCGGGTGGACCCATCGATCATGGAGGCTGCTTGGGTCAAGCCGGATTTCGATCTCTCGGGTTACACGAGGATCATGCTCGTGCCCACCGCCGTGCAGTTTCGCGACGTGCCTGAAAGATCGACCGACGCGCGTACCAGAGCGACGACGGAGGAGTTTCCTCTCAGTGACGAAAGGAAAGAATGGCTTCGTGGACTTTGGCGCGAGACCGTCGAGGCCAGGTTCCCGCGAGAAGACTCTCTTGAGTTCTTCGTCGGAGTAGACTCGAACGTGCTCGTCGTTCAAGCGTTCCTTGTCGACGTGGTCTCCCGGATTCCCCCAATCGCTCCCGGCAGTGCCTACACCCTCGCCAGGGATCCCTGGTCAGCCGCCATCGTCCTCGAGCTGCGGGATGCGGCGACCGCCGAGCTGGTGGCGCGCACCATCGATCAGCGACACGCGGAAGGGCTTCTGGATGTAGGCTCGGTATGGTACCTGACGGAGGACTTGGTGGATCGCTGGGCACAAGTGCTGTCCGATCGCCTGGACGAGCTCTTCGAGCTTGGCGGAGGGAGCCGCGAGGCGCCGGATTGGGCTCGATGATCCCGGAGCCACTGCTCCCCACCGATCCGTAGGAGTAGAACTCCTCCTCGGGCTGTTAGTCCTCGCCTTCTTCCAGAAAATTCTCGAACTCGCCGAAGTCCAGGTAATCCCCCGAGCAACTGATCTCGCTGAGTTCCCAGTGGGCGGGCGCCAGGCGGTAGTAAAGGGTCTCCGCCACCCACGGTTCGGCCAACGCCACCGGGTCTTCCATGGTGATGTCGATTTCGAGATTCAGGTTGCTGACCCGGCGGAACACCTCGGTGACTTTGAGCTGGTCGCTGTGCTGGTAGCCGGAACGGTCGAGCCAGGTGCGCTCGTCGATGCCGACCGTGGTGATGACGAACGTCGTGTCGTCCTCCCAGCCGCCGACCGAATTGCCCATCCAGAGCAACACCGGGTCTTCGGGGTTCTCCCGGCCGTCGGTGTATATGCGGCGGATCGTGTGATCGTACTCGTAAAGCATGACCATCTGCGATCCGTATAGACGATTTCGAACGGGTAGGGGTGGAAGTACACCCGCGGGACACCGGGCGGGTAGCACCGGGTCAATACCGGATCGTTGGTTTCCGCGAGAGAAAAGCCGCCGGCGTTGGAGTCCCTCGCCGTGGCGAAACGTTCCTCTCCCCAGGCTGTCAGCCTGGGCGGTTCCGGTGTCCAGGTTGCGCCGCTGCGGAACGCCCCCTCCGGGCCGGTCCGGGTCCAGACTCCGGTGAGGTCGCGCGCCGGCGCCGGTCCCTCGACCAGCGGTTGCGGATCCGTCGGACTGCCGGTCCCGAATTGCGCCACCGCGGTCCCGGAGAACCCGAGTGTCATGGTAAGAGCGAGGATTGCAAAGCTTGCGCGGCCCATGCCGTCACCTCCTGTCTGAATCGCCATCGATAGAGGGTTCGCGACGTCTAGCAGTCCGTGGCAAAAGTCCCGCGGCATTCGACCGGCGATTCATCCCGGCCGGCTGCGTTGCTCGTCGGTCGAATATACCCAATATTCTCCCTCCTCGCGCCTTGCCAGCCGGGCGACTCGTCGGTCTCGGTGCTCGCGCGACTTTTGCCACGGACTGCTAGTCCAGCACTTCCCCTAACGGGATCGCTTCGCCGTCGGGCATGATGATCTCGTTGATCGCTACGGAATGGCCGTCATTTCTGGCCGCACGACCCGTGATGCGGATCTGGTCGCCCGGTTGCAGCGTGTTCTTGGTCCAGCCGCCTCTGGCCAGCCTGTTCGGCGCGGTGAGTTCACCCTGCCATTGCTCGGTCTCGCCCGCCTCGGTGGTGATGTCGAAATAGACCTGCACGTGCGGATTCACGAAGCGAAACTCCGTAACGGTGGCCTCGAGCGAGATGATGTCCTGGGAATACGACGCCCTGCCGTGATGGGCGAACGCCGAAGCGCTGAGCAGGAACGCGGTCGTCAAGAGGAACAGAGACTCGGTTTTCATGTCTGTCAGGACTCCTTTGTGTACGACGCTTCAGTTGCCGGTTACGAGGCTCTTGTGCGCCTGGCTATTCCCCCATTGCAGGGCCGCGGCGGGTGGCGTCAGCAGTATGGGCATTTCCGGGCCAGGGATTGGGCAGATCCCGATCAATTGCCCGTACATTCACGCTACGGAGGCCTCCGCGAGCGCTCTCTCGTGGAGGAGTCTGAATCGCTTTTCGGTCCCGGCGCGGCGCCTCTTTTTCGAAAGGCATCCACTTTGACACTCACCCGCCGACCATAGTATAAATAAAACAACATTTGTATTGCGAGCAAACAACATCTGTGCGCAAAGCGCCATTGATGTGTCCGCCCGCTCGCGATGGCAATCGTGCGGGACGTACCTAAAACCTGTACTTTTCGGGGTTTTCGAGCGTTGTGGATGCGCAACAATTGCGAAATTGCTGCGTGAATTCGGAAATTTGCAATCTGAAATCAGAGGTAGATTCATGAAAATATCTAACATTTCCTGGGGAACCATGGCTTTTTCGGCCGCAATACTCCTGACAGCGCCCGGGCAGGTTGCTGCCCAGCAGTCAGCGTCCGCTACCGCAATGCTGGAGGAGGTCGTCGTCACGGCCCGCCGGCGTGAGGAGAGCCTCCAGGATCTGCCCTTGTCGGTGGCGGCTGTTACGGCCGATGCCATGCAGGCTCAAGGTATCTACGACATCATGGATGTCTCCGATGCCATACCGAACTTGAGCTTCCAGAACACGGGCCGGCGTGGCGTCACGGCGATCTTCATCCGTGGGGTCGGTAGCGCCCGCCCGATCTCTCTGGCGCCCACCGGTACCGGCACATATATCGACGGCCACTATTTGCCTAATACCGTGGGTAACATGCTGAGCACGGTGGATGTCGAGCGGATCGAGGTCCTGCGTGGCCCACAGGGTACGCTGTTCGGGAAGAACACGACCGGTGGTGCGATCAATGTCATCAGCGTCAAGCCTCAGCCGGAGTTCGGCGCCGACTTCCTGATGCGTATGGGCGACTTCGGTCGGAACGACATGCGCGGCATGTTGAACATACCGCTCAGCGACACGGTCGCGGCACGATTCGCCATCGCGAAGGAGACGTCCGACGGTCACTGGTACAACCGCATCCGGGAGGAGTTAATCGATGGCACGGATCTGGAGGCCTACAGTGCGTCCCTGCGCATTACGCCGAACGACAACTGGACCATCGATCTGTCGGCCCGGGGTAACTCCCAGGACGACGGGCAGGACGGCGGGCAATGCGCCCTGGCGATCACGCCTGGGCAGGCTGCGACCCACGGCTGGACCGGCCCGGGTATCGATCCGAACGGCGTTTCGCAGTGGGGCGGTGGCTCCTACGGTGGCCTGGGTCACGTGGAGCGGCTCTATCCGGGTGCCCAGATTGACCAGTGGAACGCGTGCCTGGCCGATGAGGCCGCAGGCGAATTCGTGACGTCCTCGAACCGTCATACCTTCCTGGAGCTGGACATCAGGGCCTTGAACGCGACGGTCAATTGGGACTCCGGTGGTGCTGTCGGCGGTCTCGATAATCTGGCCTTCAAGTTCATCGCCAGCACGACCCAAAGGGACATTTCCTACGTCCAGGATCGCGATTACACCTGGCTCGGTATCGATTCCATCGGCCTGGCACCCTTGTCCGGCGACGGGCAACTCCGCGATACGGACAATATCGAGTTCCTGGCCACACTGGACTTCAGCGACAGCGTCTCGGCCATCGGTGGAGTAAACCTCTACAAAGACCTCGGGTACGATGGCGACTTGGGCTGTCTCACCATCATTAACGAAAACTTTGCGCAGTTAAGCGACCCGGCCCAGGCCGACACATTCTCCATAACCTGCGCACCGGACGGTGGTACGCAGTTCGACCGGCTGACCAATAATCCGACTGGCGCCGGCCCGGGTCCTGTCGGCAAGGGCGGCCTCGTCACGAATGAGTCGATCGCCTTCTTCGGCCACGTCACCTGGGACATCAGCGACAACTGGTCTTTGGATTTCGGCGCCCGCTGGACCGAGGACGACCGCTCTTTCAACAACGCCGAGTATGACGTGATTGGTTGCTACATTGAGGGCGAGAACCAGCCGCAGCCCATAGGGACGTCCTTGTGCGAGTCCGACTACACCCTTAACTACACTGCTATCTTCGGCGGCAACTTCTACAACGATCTCCATGCGACGTTCGACGAAATTACGCCGATGGTGAGCCTCTCCCGCCACGTGGGCGAAGACAGCCTGGTCTACGCAACATATTCGACGGGCTTCCTGTCCGGCTCGTTTAACGATGAGCTGAACGCGCGCCTGGTGCCGTCGCTCGCGGAGCTGCAGACCTATCAGCCCGAGACCGTGACGAACTACGAGCTCGGCTATAAGGGCACGCTCGCGGACGGTCGTGTGCAGATCGCTGCAGATATCTTCTATATGGATTACAAGGACAAGCACGAAGGTGTCAATATCGATAACTCGGACTTGAGGTACGGTAACGACACGGACCTCAATATCACCACGAACGCTGCGACCGTGGAGATCACGGGTATCGAGTTCGAGCTTCGAGCAAGTCTTTGGGACGGTGGCTTTTTGGGCCTCGACGTCGGCCGAATGAATGACGAGTACGGTGATTTCTTCTCGTTCAACATCGAAGATCCGAGCGCGCCGATCGATCTGTCCAACACGTCTCGCCAGACGTACTCGCCCGAGTGGACCGTGAACGCGACGGTTGAGCATGCGTTCCAGCTCACAAACGGCGCGTCGCTGACGCCGATGCTGGGTCTCTACTATCAGAGCGAGTACGATTTCACGCAGAATCTCGTAGACTCGCCGCCGTCGAAGTGTCACCAGCCCGGCTACAGCAAGCTTCGGGCGCGATTGAGCTATGACGATCCGTCGGAGAACTGGCAGGCTTCGCTTTACGGCTACAACGTCACCGATAAGCGTTACTTCGAGTGGTGCGGCAACTCCCGTTCGGGTACCTTCGCCCGTCGTTGGGGCCCGCCGGCGGAATGGGGTGTGGAGTTCAACTACACGTTCTAAACGCAGAATCGTTCGCTCTCGCTTGCGGGAGCACTGGAGAACGGCACCTCCTCGGAGGTGCCGTTTTTTTGGCGAACGCCCACTCGCCGATAGACACTGTCGAATGGATAGAAAAAAAGAACAGAAAAATATAGATTTAGGTAATTCCGACGCTGAGAAGAAACTGATGAAATTCAAATTTGCGCCCGTATCCATAGAGCCTGGGGGCAGCGAAAATATTATCACCGGGAACCTGGCTTCACGGGTCGCCGAGCTATTGCTCAGCAACATCCGAGACTTGGCGCCCGGTACTCGTTTGCCATCGGAAACGGCCATGGCGACGCAATTCGGCGTGAGCCGGACTGTGATCCGGCAGTCCATAGCTCTCCTGAGAGCCGATGGGATACTCGAAACCCGCAAGGGAAGCGGCACAATCGTTCTCGACCGCAAGCCAGCAGACAGGTCTGCGAGTAGTCCGCTTTCCGACCGATCAATTCAGGACTTGCTGAATTTACTGGAGGTGCGGCGTAGTATCGAGGCCGAGACCGCCCGCTTGGCTGCTATCCGTCGCAGTCCGGGCCAACTCGCCAAGATCGAGCATTCGCTGCGCCGCATTGCAGAAGCAGTGGCGGAGGGAACTGACGGCGTGGACGAAGATGCTCGATTCCATCGCTCTATCGCTGCTGCTACGGGCAATCCTTACTGGGTTCGTTTCAGCGACATGTTCGCTCGGCAGATACACTCCGCCATCACGGTGACGCGGGCCAACGATCGCCGGAAAAATATTGTCGGCCAGGTATTACGCGAGCATCAGAAGATTCTCGATGCAATCGCGGCAGGCGATGCAGCGGCTGCCCAACATGCGGCGGCGGAACATATGGAGAATGCGGCTGAACGTGTTCGCGCCGCGGATCTGGATATCTGGCAAGGGGAAGGCGGGCTGGCTGTCCGAGAAATCGAGAAGTCGCCGTCGTGATTTCGCCTTTGGACTATCGTCGATTGACGTCTGCCAACCTCGCAGAATTCCAGCACCTCTGCGATCGCGTTTCCGAGGCTGCGCGGGCCCGCGGATTGAACGAGGATGCTCTGAACGACTTGCTCGAGGGCTAGTATTCGCCCGCCTCGCGCCTGAGACGATTCGCATAGGAGAAGGAATAGTGGCGCGCTGGCGTATTAAGCGTATTTTCGCCGAGAACGTCGAGCGCATCCGCCATGAGCAGCTTCGATTCGGCGTCGTCGGGCCGCAATCGGATGACATGCTGGGCGAGCTGAGCTGCACCGAGTGCATCGCCTAGTGCCATGGCGCCGCGCGCCTGTACCATCATGCGATCGACACCGCCGAGCCAATCGGCCATCCGCTGTGACTGTTCGACGGGGCTTTCGCGATGCAGATTCAGCGGGTCACCGTCGAACCAGCCGAGCTCCTGCGCATAGATTTGCCTGACGGTGCCCCAGACGCTGCCGTAGTAATCCGCCAGGTAGTCAAGTGACGCAAGTCGTTCGGGCAGGGCCACATACTCGACGAGCTCATCGGGCGTCATGAACCTTCTTGCACCCTCGATTGTGCGGTCGTAGACCCATTGCATCGCATCGCGGCGGTTCGTCAGTTGCTCCACGACATTCGCCGTGACCGGGTTGCCGTGTCCGGGCACAAGCAGGTCGGGGCCCTGCTGAATCATCTTGTCGAGGCTTGCAATCCAGTCCCGGATCGAGCGGTTCGTGCCGCGAAGCGGATAGACATTGGGCCATGTGTGAAAGACGTTATCGCCCGCGAAGAGCAGCCTCTGTTCCGGCAGCCAGATATAAAGCTGGTCGGCGGTTTCTCCCGGAGCGGCGACGAGTTCAAGCTGAACGCCGGCAATCTCGAGCTCGATTCGCTCGTCGTCGAAGGTGCGGGTGGGGGCGACAAGCCGGACCGGGCTTGCGCGTTCTTCGGGCGACATCGGTCTCGGCGGTCCGTTAAACGCGATCGACCGGCCTTCAGGCAGGTCTCCGCCCTGGGTATCCGCAGGCCGCGAGAATCGGGCAAGCCCTGCCTCGGCCGCGGCCCTTGGCTCGGCATTGAAGTTCGCCCGGGCCCAGACTTCGATGTCTGCATCTTCGTCGGCGAAGGCGCTCGCGCCCCGAGTGTGATCGCCGTGACCATGTGTGTAGATGATGGCTCGAATCGGCTTGTTCGTGATCTCCTCGAATTCATCGCGGACCCCGGCAGAAAGCGCCGGCGAATGCCCCGGATCGACGATGATTATCCCGTCATCGCCGATGATCATCGAATTCGCCGACAAGGTGTATCCGACCGCCGTATAGACGTCTTCGCTGACCTGGAACATTTGCCGCGTGACGCGGTCGCTCCATGCACGAAGGCGTTGCGTTGCATCGGATTCCTGCGCGGCGCCCGGAGTCGATAGCGCCCCCAGAAGCAATAGGGCCTGAACCATTCCGACCGCGGCAGCGGCCATGCCCTTCATGAAATCACGTGGATCATGCATTGGTTTTTTCCAATTAATGTTTGCGAGAGTTCCGCGAGACATGGCAGATCGTCAGTGGACGATTGCCTGATACACGGCGGCAACAAATTTGTCTTGAATGTTGGTCTCGTCCGGAGGGAAGCGTTGCGTCAGCAGGATCGCAAACATTCGCTCGCCGGGATCGACGAAAAAATTGGTGTTGAAGAATCCGCCCCAGTAGTAGTTGCCTTCGGACTGTGTCTCTCCGGTCAGGCCCGGGTCTACGACGATGCCGAATCCGAGCCCGAACTTGACGCCCGGCGAAACATTCATTTCGCCAATCTGATTGCGGGTCATGAACTCGACCGTCCTGGGTCCGACGAGCCGCACTCCATCAAGCTCACCGCCGTTGAGCAACATTTGTAGGAAACGCGCGTAGTCAGAAGCTGTCGATACGAGTCCGGCACCGCCCGAGTAGTAGCTTTGAGGTCCCTCATAGTGGAAGTTCGCCGAATAAGTCAGCGGCCCCGCCACCTGAGGTTCGGCACCCAGCTCGACAAGGCTGCCGTCCGCAGCATTGTTATAGACGCTGGCAAGGCGCTCCGCCTGATCGGCATCGAGAAAAAATCGCGTATCGTTCATGCCCAATGGCAGGAAAATTCGTTGCTCGAAGAACTCGGCAAGCGACAGACCGGACACCACTTCAATCAAGCGGCCGAGCACATCCGTGTTTAGCCCGTATGAGAACGCCGTACCCGGTTCAAACAGCAGGGGTAGCTCGCCGAGCAGTCGAGGCAACTGCTCGATGCGCCCGTCGGTCTGAATGAGTCCGTCAGATATTCCGGCCTCCACGTAGAGGTTCGAAATCGTCGCACGCGGCTCGCCGGAAGCAAAAAATCGATAGCCGATACCGGAGGTGTGCGTGAGCAGATCATGAATGGAGATTTCAGCCTGAGCCGGTTCGGTACGGTACTCGCCGTTCGCATCCATGACGATCAAGTCCGGTTCGGCCAACTCCGGCAGATACCTGGACACCGGGTCATTCAGCAGGAAGTGGCCTTCCTCGTAGAGCATCATCACGGCCAGACTCGTGATCGGCTTCGTCATCGAGGCGAGCCGGAACAACGTGTCTGTCTGCATCGCCTCCCCGTCGTCGATATCGGCCATGCCGAAGTGCTCGAAATAGGCGACCTGGCCATCGCGAGCGACCATGGCCACGGCACCGGCGATCTGTCTCTCGTCGATGGCGTACTCGATTTGCGCTCCAATCCGCGTCAGCCTGTCTGCGGAAAAGCCCACGTCCTCCGGAAGCGCCTGCGGAAGACCCTGGGCTGCGACGGATCCGGCAAACAGCAGCAACAAGCCGATGGTTGCGCCTCTTGTCACTGGATTCATGCTGATTTCTCCAAACCGGACGGACTGAAAGTATAGACGTGCTTGCGCAGTCGACGGGAACATCGGACGGCACAATCGTGGCAGAATTGAAAAATGTGATTCTGAATGAGCGGAGGCCTCAACAATGTCCCATCTGATGACCCGCCGCCGGTTTCTCGAAAACAGCTCCCTGTTGGCCCTGGCTTCCACCTGCGTAACGGCGTTCGCGCAATCCGTACCCCGAAGCCCCTTCGGCGCACAATCGACGGCCGAGGAAGTGACCGCCGGCCTGGATCTCGGGGGGATGACGGCCGTCGTGACAGGCTGCAATTCGGGCATCGGCTACGAGACCATGCGTGTCCTCGCGCTTCGCGGTGCGCATGTGATCGGCACAGCGCGATCGACCGAGAAAGGCAGGGACGCCGCGGACAGCGTGACAGGTCGAGTTACTCCGGTCGTACTCGAGCTCACGGATTTCGATTCGATAGTCGCTTGTGCCGATGAGATTCAAGCCATGGACGTGCCGATTGACATGCTGATCCTCAACGCAGGCGTACTATTGAGGGAATTGCAGCAGGTGCGAGGCCTCGAACTGCAATTCGTCGTCAATCACCTCGGCCATTTCATCCTTGGAAACCGGCTGATGGACCGTGTCATTGGCGCACCCGAGGGTCGTGTCGTCGTCGTGGGCAGTACAGCGCACCGACGCGTACCGGAAGGCGGCATTCAGTTCGACAACCTGGCGGGTGAAGGTTGGGCTGATCAATCCTACGGGCATTCCAAGCTCGCGAACGGACTGTATTCGCTCGAGCTCTCGAAACGCCTCGCCGGCACGCGCGCAACGTCCAACTCGGTCCATCCGGGCGGCGTCAGGACCAACATCCTTCGCAATACTTCCCTGAGTGCTGCCGGCCTTGGCAAGAGTCCGGAACAGGGCGCCGCGACGCAGTGCTATGTCGCGACGAATCCGGCGCTCACGGGTGTCACGGGTCAATACTTTGCCGACTGCAATCCCGCCGAGCAGAGCGAGTATCAAGGGGACGAGGCGATGGCGGCCCGCCTGTGGGAGGTATCCGAAGACCTCACGCGCGACTACCTGCTGTAGTCAGGAGTACAAGCGCCTCGCGAATGCGTCGTCGAATCGCCGGGTGTTCGTGCTATTCGCTTCGCGACTCGCTTGCCCAGAGCTGCTCGCCCGTCTCCACCATCGTGACCGTGGACGCGTTGGCGGAGGTACCGCCGTCCCTCGCACCGAATCCGACCACGTTGATGACATCGCCCGGTTGTGCCGTCTCGGGCGTCCAGCCCTGCTTGAGCAGCGTGTTGATGCCCAGCAACTCGACCGACCAGTTCTCGACATTGCCCTGGCCGTCTTCAACGTCCATGTGGATCCAGGCGTGGGGATTCGTCCAATCGATCCGTGTGATGGCGCCGGTCAATTCGAGCGGCCGGGCGACATCGAACACGGCGGCGAACGAGTGATGAGCCAGGCCGGATGTCGCCGAGAGCAGCCACGCGACTCCCACAAGCACTGCAAACACCTGTCTCATAACCGTATTCCCCTGAACATCAGTACCGAGCTTCAGTCGTATAATGCCAGCGTAGAGGGAGGCTGCGTATCAGTCAATGCTGGCGCCGACACCTTGGAAAAACACTATGAAACGTCTTCTTGCGACCCTGGTTTTCCTGTCCTTCACCGCACCGTCGTCCGCCCAGTGGATTTCGCTGCCCACACCGGGCATCCCGCGAACGGCGGACGGCGCGCCTGACCTGTCCGCACCCGCACCGCGCGCTGCCGATGGCCGTCCCGACTTGACGGGTTTGTGGCGCACCGGCAGGACAGGCGGCGACCTGGGCGATCGAAGCAAGTTCCAGCCGTGGGTCAACACGCTGATCGATGAGCACGACAGCCGGTTCTTCGCGGACAATCCAAGATTTCACTGCCTGCCCAGTGGACCGGCCGCCATCAACAGTGGCGGCAATTCCTATGGGTTGCGCCGGATCATGCAGCATTCGTCGATGATCGCGGTGCTCTACAACGACGGCACCTACCGCGAGATTTTCATGGACGGGCGCGAACTGGAGGAAAATCCGCTGCCCACCTGGATGGGCTACTCCGTCGGCCGCTGGGAAGGCGATACCCTGGTGGTGGAGAGCAACGGCTACAACGACAAGACCTGGTTGAACAGCCGCGGCATCTCGCACACCGACCAGCTACGCATGACCGAGCGATTCCGCCGTCCGAACTACGGCCGCATCGAGGTCGAGGTCACCTACGACGACCCCGGCGCGTTCGAATCGCCGCTCAACGCAACCATCCAGATGAATTTCGCCGCTGACGAAGTGATGCTCGAGACCGTCTGCGTCGAAGCCTACCTGGGGGGCGAACGCGACCACTGGAGCACCGGCGTCACGGGGAGGGATACGACGTCCGTGGAGGTCGCTCCCGAGATCCTTGCCCGGTACGTCGGAACCTACAGGGGAATGTACCTGACGAACGACGTCACGATCCGGGTCTCGCTGGAGGACGGCCAACTGTTCCTGCAAAGAGGCGGTGGCGGGAGCACGCCGCTGGCGGCCCAGACAGACACAGCGTTCCTGCAGGAAGGCGGAGGCTGGGGCTACACCTTCACGGTCGAAGGCGAAGGAATGGCGAGCGCCATCTCCGAAGTCCACGTGTCGGGCGCGTGGACTTTCGACCGGGTGCCGGAGTAGTCGGCCAGCCTTCTATTCGTTCGACCCCGCTCCGGTCACGCCGACGGAAAAACCCACCGGATACGCGGTCTGGTAGTCGCCGGAGACATCCCGGTTCGGCTCTCGATAGCGGTACATCTTGTCCCACATCGAAATGACATTTGCGCGAAACCAGATGTCGAAATTTCCGTAGTCGGAAAAATCCTCCATCGTGACTCGTTCGAGGATTTGTTCTATCGACGCGCCCGCCTTCATCTCCGCCAGGACCCGGTCCCTGAGGGCGACAACATAGTCCCGGTATTCCAGAAGACTCTGCTGGCTGGTGGGGCCCCAGTGGCCCGGGACAACGAGTTCGACGTCATCGAGTTTCGCCAGGATCCCGAGCGTGTCGATCAGACCGTCTATGTCGGCATCGCGAAAATCGGGCAAGGCGAGCGACTTCTCCGCCCGCGCGATGTCGGGCGCAATCAGTACGCCTTCCTCCGGAAAATGCACCTGGATCAGGTTGTTGCTGTGCGTTGGGCCGAAGTAGTACAGCACAAGCTTCTTGCCGCCGAGATGTATCTCCATCTCGTCCTGGAAGACGACGTCGGGCACTGATGTATTGCGGCCTTCCCGGACAATATGCTCTCTCGTGCGGGCGTGCGACACGGTAACCGCGGTGTCGTCGAATACATGCAAGTCGCAGATATGGTCCTCGTGGTCGTGGCTCAGGATGACGTACTTCACGGGCACGTCATAGAGCCGGCCCAGTTCCTGCTTCAGCCACGTCGGGTTACCGTCTCCGCGGCAGGTGCCGTCCACCACGATGAGGCCCTCGTCGGTCACGATGACGCTGCTGTTGGCGGCGCCTGGACGATGGACCGTTCGAAAGACGCTCTCGGAAACCTGGACGAGCGAAGGGGCCCCGTCATCCGGACTCTGAGCCGGCGCTCCCTGCGATAGCGCCACACATGAAATCAACAGACCGAAACTCAATACACGCTGCCTCATTTTTCTCTCCACAAGTGAAATGTCGCCGACTCAAGGCGCCGCTGGTCATCATAATTCCCGATCCGTTGTACGAACCCAGCCAGAATCGTCTGCTTTCGCCGTTCCGGCCCGTATCAGCAAAAAGTCATGGCGGTGTCGCGGGATATCCGGCTGTCGAACGCTCGTCGATCATCATTACGTTGGGAGAATATCCGGAAAAAATCAGACTGGTATTGATCCGCCGTCAGCCGATGCCCGCAATCCTTGACCCTGATGCCGACCAGCACGTTCTCTGAATTGGCGACCGGTGCGAAATTGTAGATGTAGTATTGGGAATACTCCTCGTATCCGGAATATTCCAGATTGAGATGCGCGGCCCATCTTTCCAGCGTACTCGGATTTGACGGGGTATTCTCGTCCCACGCGGAGTACGTCAGCCCGTGTATGGTGTCGCGTAATCCGTCAATAATGGTTGACCCGTTTGCGACCGAGACGAATTCCAGAAAATTGATCCCTCTCTTGCCCGTTTCCTGACCGTTGAACCAAAGCCCCCCGTCCTGCTCGCCCTGGATGTGCAGAACTGACGGTAGAGTGCCGGGCGTGTTTTCTTTGAAATCGACAATCCCGTTCCGTAACGTTGAACCGCCCGTAACGGAAATGGCCTTGAAGTTATAGGTGTCATTTATGCTGACGTCGGTCAGATCGATGGGACCACCCAGTACGTACGAGATCAGGAAGATCGCCCCCGATGAATGACCAACGCCAAAGATATTCTCCGTATCGATGTCGATATCGGGCGACGACCGTAATTCCTCGATCAATTCATCAACGAAAGCGTAGTCATCACGCTCCGACTCGAACCCTTCATGCCAGAACCACATACCGCGTGCACCACCGTTTTCAACCGGTTGGGGCACTTGCGGTTTCTTCTCCGAAAAGGCGGACATCTTGATGACGATGAAGTCCTCCTTGTACGGATCCAGTCTTGGCGCCCAATCCAGATAGCGCAAAATGGCTTCATCCGTAAGATCGGGACGACACATACAGCCATGAAAAAACAGAACGACCGGGTACGCGACGTCATTGTCATATGAGCCGGGCAGCGTCATTGAGAAATGCCGATCGTATCCTTTGATAGCGATGGTGCCGCGATTCGTCTGGCCGGGCTCCAAACTCGAGAACACCAGTTCAGCGCCAGCGGATTGAGGGCAAGCCAGCAACAGTATTGAAGGCAGCAGGAAAAGGGTAACCGCGAATTTCATCCTTCTCTCCCCAAAAAACTCAATAGGTATGCTCCATACCGTCACAGATTCAAAGTTGCGTACCGGCAGCCCGCAACTCAAGCCCGTGGCAAAAGGCTTCATTCAGTTCCGCCAGCATGTCCTCTATTTCGATCGAATGGGGATGCATCATGATGCCGGGCATTCCCTGAGGTTCGCAGCGCTCCAGGAAATTGCCGATGGGATCCCACGCGGCCCGCGCCTCAATTGCGGCCTCGGTAAAGGGAAAGTGGCGCGACTGTACGGCGGAATCGCCTGCCCAGCTCCAGACTCGGAAAATGCCGCGGTCCTCGCTGAGTGCATCCACAAGACTGCTCTGGGTGACTCGCGAGTCGTAGCGCCCGACATTGTCCTCGGACCACCGGGGCTCGGCATCCCGATCGAGCATCACTTCCGTCCCGTTGGCCAGAAGGAGATTCGTCGCGAGCATGTCCCGGGGCCGCCGTACCGACTCGCTGCCGAGGAATGTCACCTGTTCACCGACATTGAACATTTCGCGTGTGGCGCCGCCGCGTTCCATGGAGAAAAGGTTCGACCGCCCCTCGACGCGCCACTGTTCCTCCTGGCCCTCGTCATTGGTAACGCTTACGGTGAATCCCACGTGCGGGTTGGTCCAGTGGACGGCCACGAGCTCACCGCTTATTTCCTGCTTCTGCTCCGGGTAGTGCGAGCGGGAATGATGACCGAGGGCGAGAGCCGTATAGGCCAGAAGCGCCAATCCGATTGCAATTCTCATGATTCCCCCGTTTCGCGGACCGACCCATATTAGCAAGCCCGTGGCAAGAGTCCCGCGGAATGGGCAGAAGAACGCCCCGCCGAAGGCGGCCGATCGGAGATCGAACGCCTGAGCGGTTCGTCGCCGCCCGATAGTGATAGCATTCACTGAGTTTGCCGCGATGTAGAGAGAGGGTGACATGGACCAGAACGGACGTTTATTCGCACTGATGGCTCTTTCCGTTTTCGGATTTTCCAGCCCCGTGCCCGCACATCACTCCCATGGCAACTACCAGATTGGTGTGGAAATCCAGGTCCAGGGCGTGGTGTCGGAATTCCATTTCGCCAATCCACATGTCTGGGTATTCATGGACGTGGAAAACGCAGACGGCGCCACCGAGAGTTGGGCGCTGGAAGGCGGGGGAACCGGCAGTTTCAGCAGAGCGGGATGGAATGAAATAGCGGCCGGAGACACGCTTACGGTCACGTGCACGCCGACTCGCGATGGCGCCAACGGCTGCTTCATTACCGACGTTGAGATTGAAGCGTCGACCCTGGCAGTTGCGGGCGTTTCGGGCTGGACCAATCTGGTCTATCCCGATCAGCTATTCAGCGCCAACTTCCCGGGTGAGCCCACGATCAGCACGGCGCCTTACCTTTCGGAATACGGCGGAACTTTCCCCTCGACCATTTACGAGGCCCGAGAGGGCGATAACTTCTATTCGGTGACCGTCGTGGATTTCTCCGATGCCATAAGCATCTATGAGCAACTGGCGGACGAGATCAATGTCGCCGGAGCCCACAACTTCTGGCTCTACGACCAGATGGGTGCAATTGCCCATGCGGCGCAGCAGTTTCGTTTGCGCGGCGGCGAGGTGACCTATGATGCCTGGCACCATGTGGACTTCATCGGCGGGCATCAGCTCTTCCTGACCAATCCGGATCAAACCCGCACCTACGCAGGCATCTACAGGCATGCCGATCGGCTCTATATCCTGGAAGCAACTGTAACTGCGGATACACCTCCTCAAGGCGTGTTTCAGCAATCCCTGACGATTCTGGATGAAGAGGGCAAGCGCATTCGCTATGACCTGCAGCCGGACCACACGAGAGTGAGGCTCGAGATTGATTGAGTTGTCTCGTTATCTCCTGATTGCCGTCATGCTGCGGCCGATGTAGTCAGGCACCTCGCTATTGCCTTCGACATCCCGCATGGCCAGGATCGAGCGCCTCACAGAAATCTTAAGGCAGCAAACACCGGCCAGCGGTTAACATACACGCTGCTGCGATCATGGAAGTATGAAGGAGACCCAGATGGCAAGTCAGCAATGGAATGCGCCGCCGGAACTGCAGATCGACGTGTCGAGAAAATGCGCCGTCTCGATCGAGACGAACCGTGGCACCATCGAACTGGAGTTGTATCCGCAGCACGCCCCGCAGACCGTCAATAATTTTGTGTTCCTTGCGGGTCAGGGTTTCTACGACGGCGTCGTCTTTCATCGAGTCATCGCGAATTTCATGATTCAGAGCGGCGACCCGACCGGTACCGGGCGCGGTGGCCCCGGGTATCGATTTGCCGATGAGTGCTACGGGAACCCGCTCAAGCACGAGCGGTGCGTCATCTCGATGGCCAACGCCGGGCCGAATACAAATGGCAGCCAGTTCTTCATCACTCACCTTGCGACCCCCCATCTGGACGGCAGACACACGGTGTTCGGGAAGGTAACGAGCGGCGAGGACATCGTGGATGCCATTCAACAGGGAGACACGATGACCAGTGTCAAGGTTGCTGGATGAGGGGCATCAATTGCCGCTCCCGGCTCAAATGCAAGCAGGAGGAAACAGACATGTCGAAAAATATGAACAGGACTTTGGGTGCACTCGCACTGTTCCTGGCAGCGCTGGGCTTCGGCGCAAGCGTGACCGCCCATCACGGTCCGGGCCAGTTCACCTCGGGGCAGGCCGTGGAAGTGACGGGTGTTGTCACCGATGTCCGGCTGGTCAATCCCCACGGTTATATCTATTTCGATGTCATGGCCGAGGACGGTACGGCCGTACCGTGGCGGTGTGAACTCCAGGCCGGCTCCCTGTTGCGGCGCGCCGGCTGGACCAACGATCTGTTCCCGGTCGGCGGGGAGATCACGGTGACGGGTGATCTTGGAGTGAACGAACCGACCGCCTGCGCCTTGCGCTCGGTCGTACTCGCTGACGGGAGTGTTCTCGAACGGTACGGCCAGCGCCGCGAAGTGATCGACGCGCCGGTTGGTGCGCGGCAGCGGACGGTCAACGGTCGGCTCGACCTGAACGGCACATGGGCGGCGCCGCAGCGTAACCCGCTCGGTGGCACGGGCGGCGGTGGAATGGCCGGCGGCATGGCCGGTGGCATGGCCCCTGGCATGGGTGCAGGCGACCAGCCCGGCGGCATCGAACTGACCGCCGCGGGGCTTGCCGCCATCGAGGGCCTGACCGCGCAGGACAACCCCCGTTTCCACTGCATGGCCACCAACATTTTCTTCGACTGGGAGTTCGACCGCCACGTCAACGAGATCATCCAGACAGAGGATACGATCACGCTGAAATACGGCCTCATGGATATCGAGCGGACGATTCACATGAACATGGACGAACACCCCGACGACATCACGCCGTCACGCGCGGGTCATTCGATCGGCCACTGGGAGGACGACACGCTCGTCGTCGACACGGTCGGCTTCTCCGAGGGTTTCCTCCGTGCGGGCGGCGGTGGCCTTGCGAAACACAGCGACCAGATGCATGCGGTCGAACGGTTCACTTACGACGCCGAGACACAGGGTCTGACACGAACGTATACGGCGGAGGATCCGCTCTACTTCACCGGAACCTACAGCGGTCAGGACGTCGTCTATCCCTCCGACGTGCCCTTCGAGCCTTATGCCTGCGTGGAGCTGAAGGACGCGTTCATAGAGAATTAGCGAGACTGCGTCGAACACGTGCACAGGTGGTAGCCTGCTGGCGTTGCGGGCGAAAGGATTGCAAGTGACCAGGCGCGTGCATGTCAGCCGGCGGCGATTCCTCGCAGGTTCCGCAGGCGCCATGGGAGCGGCATTCCTGAGCAGGATGCCGCTGGACGCCATGGCCCAGGAGACGCCGCCGGCCACACCGGAATGGGATGCCGGGCGCGTGCGCCACCTGCTCCCCACCGTCAGCGATTCGCGGATCCTGCTCAAGGCCTCGTTTGATCGGCCATTGACGGACGCGCCAACCCTGCAGGTGGAGACCACCGCGATCACCGGCAGGATGAGCGATACGGCAGGCGAATACTGGCAGTTTCATGCGGGCCAGTTGCAGCCGGGTCGACGCTACACGCTCTCGCTGCAGGACTCGAACGGCCGCGCCCTGTGCGAACCCTGGCCCCTGTCGACATTCCCGGCGACATCGGCGACTCCGGAGCGTGCACGCATTCTTTTCTTTACCTGCGCTGGCGGACCCGGCGGCACTTACGAGGGGATCGGACAGCGGGAAGAATTCCTGCCGACCAGCATCCGCAACCGCCTGCTGCGTCGGGCGCTGTCGTTTCAGCCTGACGCCGCGGTCGCCAACGGGGATCACATCTACTCGGACCTTCACGCTTGGCAGGGCGAAAACGCCGGGCAGTTGACCGAGGCCGGGCGCATCGCGAACTTCGATCACTCGGCCAGCGCGCTTGGCGGCAGCAACGAAGCGGCGATCAAGGCAGCCGCCGGGCCGCAGATCGTGCCTGTCTACGGATGCGATTTCCGCTCCACGCCCGTCTTCTTCCTTCAGGACGACCACGACCACTGGGAGAACGACGCGGTGACGGACGATTTCGCCAGTTACCCCGTCCAGTGGTTCCAGCTCCAGCTCGCGAGGGCGACGCAGCAACTCTATTACCCCGAGTTTCTGCCCGATCCACGGCGTCCAACCGGGCTTCCCTGGTCCTCGGCGGGTGACCGGGCTGATGTTTCCGAGAGTTTCGGCACCATCCGCATCGGCCGGCTCGCGGAGGTCCTGCTGTACGACGTGCGCCGTACCATGAATCTCGCCGGGCCGAACGCCGTCTTCGTGGATCACCAAGTGGAGCGCTGGCTGACCGACCGCACTCGCTCGACCGAAGTGCGCCACCTGGTACACGCACCGTCCAACCCGTTCGGCTGGAGCGCCGGGAAGTGGGGGGAGTGGTACCCGGACACATTGGACCCCGAAAGCGGCGCGCTGACCAGCGCGATCGACAAGCCCTACTGGCAGGAGGGCTGGTTGAGGCAACATGACCGCCTGGCAGCGGCGCTCAGCGCGCAAACGCAACGCATCCCGTTGGTGGTCAGCGGCGACCTGCACGCCATCGGCACGGGCAGGTTTTCCCGCGCGGGCCAGCAAGATCTGCGCAGGAACCCCGTCACTGCCGTGCTGAGCGGCCCAATAGGCTCGGCCGAGCGCGGCTTCCCGTCCGTAGTCCGCGGAATCCCGGCAACGCCGCCAGCGCATCTCGACCTGGAGGAAATGCTGCCGCCGATCGAAGATCACGGATTTACCCTGGTCGACTTTCTCAGCGACCGGATCATGCTGCGGCAGTTCGCGTGGGACGTGGACCGGGAGCCGCTCGATGCCATCGACCGGCTGGAGCCGATCTACACGACGGAGCTGGAGCGGCCCGGGTAGCCTGCCCCGCCAGTCCCGGGTAGCCCGCCCTGCCAGTATTGCTTCCAATCAACAATCTGGAAGCAGCGCCGAACAATCTCCAGGTCGTCGCTCCGCGTCCGTCCTCAATATCTCATGTAGACGGTCCGCTTCTGCAGATAGCCCTCGATACCGTAGATGCCGTCCTCTCCGCCCAGGCCGCTCATCTTGTGTCCGGTGTGATACCCCTGGATGTACCCGACGATGCCCTTGTTGAGGAAAATCGTGCCGGTTTCCATGCGATTGATGGCATCCATGTAGATTGCCGGATCGCGAGTCCAAAGGTAGGCGGACAAGCCGTCGGGGCGTGAGTTGGCGATGCCCAGCGCCTCTTCGTAATCCGATACCGTCACGATCGGTAGCACGGGTCCGAAAATTTCCTCCCGTACCGCAACGTTGTCGGCCGATGCGCCCAACAGCACGGTCGGCTCATACCAGTTGCCGCTGTTGAACCGGGGCGCATCCGGCCGTTTGCCGCCCAATGCAAGCTCCGCACCGGCATCTGTCGACCGTGCGACGAGCCCTTCGATTCTTTCAAGTGCCTCAGCGGTTGTCAGCGGGCCCATCCCCTTGCTGGTCATGGGGTCCGCTATGTCGATTTTGCGCACGCGGTCCAGGAACTTGCCGATGAATTCGTCGGCAACCGAATCTTCGACGAGCACGGTCTCGTTGCAGATACACACCTGGCCGCAGTTGGCGTAGCGGGCCACGGCCGCAGCCTCCACCGCCTCGTCGATATCGGCGTCCCGGAGCACGATGAAGGGCGCCTTTCCGCCCAGCTCCAGCGACAAGGCGGTAATGTTTCGCGCAGCCGCCTCCGCGATGGCCTGCCCCGCCCGGATGCTTCCGGTCAGCGTGATGAGGCGGGTGACCGGGCTCGCGACGAGCGCGGCGCCCACCTCCGCGCCGGTGCCGGTCAGCATGTTGATCACGCCCCTGGGCAGGCCGGCCTCCAGCACGATCCTGCAGAACTCCGATGCCGTGACCGGGGTCGCCTCGTGAGGCTTGAGGACCATGGTATTCCCGGTGACCAACGCCGGACCCACCTTGCGGCCTATCAGCGCCAGAGGATAGTTGTAGGCACACAATCCGACAGTGACACCATACGGGACCTTGTGAATGTACAGCTGTTCGTTTGGCAGATCGGACGGAAAGATGTCACCGCCTATTCGACGCGCCGCTTCCGCAGCGTACCGGAGGTAGCGCAGCGTGTCGGCAACCTCCCCCCGGGCTTCCGCCAGCGTCTTGCCCTGCTCCATCACCAGAAGCCGTTCGAACAGTTTGCGTTCCTGCTCCACTCCGTCGGAAATCGCGTAGATGTATCGGGCACGCTCGACGGGCGGCAGCATTTGCCAATCCTTCTGCGCCCGTGCGGAGCTTTCAAGCGCCCTTTCAACATCGTCGGCGGTACAGGCGGGAACTTCCGCAAACACCTCGCCATTGGCGGGGTTTTCCACCTGCATCCGCTCGCCGTTCGACGACTCGACCCAATCGTTATCGATGAACGCTCTGTAGAAATCCATCAGCAACCTCCCTTCAAGGCTTTCCTGTGTAACACTACCGCTGCTCCGTCAGCCGCACCGATCGGCCCGCCCGCCTAATATGTCGCGCGGCCGCCGGACAAGTCGAATACGGCCCCGGTGGTAAACGAGCACTCCTCCGAACACATCCAGGCCACCATGGCGGCTGTTTCTTCCACGGTCCCCATCCGTCCCATGGGTATCTTCGACACCATGTAACCGATCTGCTCCTCGGTGACGTCCGCCAGCATCTCCGTTTCGATGACCGCCGGTGCGATCGCGTTGACTCGAATTCCGGTTCGCGCCAACTCCTTGCCGAGACTCTTGGTGAGCGCGATGACGCCCGCCTTGGAGACCGAGTACGCCGACGCATTCGGATTGCCGTCCTTGCCCGCCATCGACGAAATATTGACGATGCGCCCGTATCCTTCCTGGCGCATGTACGGGACGATGGCGCGGCAGACGTGAAACGTCCCGTCCAGATTGACGCGCTGAACCTGCCGCCAGACATCCAGCGGATAGTCCTCAAGCGCTGCATTTTCGCCGGCTATTCCCGCGCAATTGACCAGCAGGTCGATGCCGCCCAGTTCCGCGGCCGTGGATTCGGCGCCCCTCTCGACCTGCGCGTAGTCCCCCACATCGGTGACCTGCGATGCAACCGTGCCCAGCGAGGAGAGTTTTCGCCGGGCATCTGCGAGCGTGCCCTCGCTGACATCCCATATCGAAACGCTTGCGCCCGACTGAAGGAAACGCCGCGCCACGGCGTAGCCAACACCCCGGGCAGCCCCGGTCACGATGGCCCGCCGGCCGCTGAGATCGATCCGGTTCATGTGCTTCTGCCCGCGTGCATCCGTGTGCCAAGCTCCGCGGAGTCGAGTGGCACGACTTCCTGCATCTGCTCACCCAATCCTTCGATTCCCAGTGACACGCGGTCTCCGACCCTCAGGTAGATCGGCGGCTCCTTTGCGTATCCGATACCCGGCGGCGTTCCGGTGCAGATCAGGTCGCCCGGTTCGAGCCGAATGAATTCCGAGAGATTGCTGACGATAGCCGCGGGATCGAAAATCATTTCCCGTGTATTGCCCGTCTGCATGCGCTCACCGTTGACGTCGAGCCACATCTCAAGCTCCCTGGCATCGTCGACTTCATCGCCGGTAACGATCATCGGTCCCGTTGGGCAGAAGTTCGGGAATCCCTTGCCCTTGGCCCACTGCCCGCCCCGTTCGATCTGCCAGGCCCGCTCCGATACGTCGTTGACGACCGTAAACCCAAGCACATGATCCAGGGCTTCGCGTATGCCGACATTCAGCGCGGTCCTGCCGATCACGACACCCAGCTCCACCTCCCAATCGAGCCTTGTCATCGTTGGCGAATAGAGTATGGGATCGTTGGGTGCGCAAAATGAACCCGATGACTTGTTGGACAGTATGGGCTCGGCCGGGATGGCGACGCCCGCCTCCCTTGCATGGTCCCGGTAGTTCATGCCGATCAGGTAGATGTTGCGGGGCTGGGTCATGGGCGTACCGATCCGCTGTCCATCGGTCGCCGCCACGGGAAGGGGGTCCAGGTCCGCATCGTCCAATGCCTCGTCGAGCAACGGGATCGTTTCCGGCGTAAAGTCCGGAACAAGCGACGAAACGTCACGCGCAACGCCCGATGCATCCACAACACAGGGCCGTTCCGCGCCCGCGGCGCCGATGCGAAGAAATTTCATGGCCGATTCCCGGTAGCAATCATGACGATCAAAAGAGCTTCTTGCGATAGGCCTTGAGATAGGCGCGGCAATACCGATCGCCGTCCAGCAGCATGGTACTCGCATGCATGTAGCCAACGGACGTTCTGTCAATGGCAACGATGCGTTCCAGACCGTTGGCGACGGGATCCATGATGCCGCTGTCGGCGCCGGCTTCAATGGCCAGCACGGCAAAAGCATCGTTGATCAGCCGTCGGCAGGGCAGCCCGAAGGACACGTTGCTGAAACCGCCGGTGATGTGAATCTCGGGACCGTACTTTTCGCGCAGTTGCCCGATGGCGTCGAATACGTGGTTGCCGAATGACTGGTCCACGGAGATCGGGAACATCAGCGGGTCGATGAAGATGTCTCCGAGGGCGATCCCCTGCGCGGTCGCCGCATCAACCATGCGGGACGCGTTGGCAACGCGTTCGGCGGCGCTCTGCGGCATCCCGGACTCGCCGGCAGCCGTGACGATGACGCGTGTGCCGTATTTCCCGACCAGGTCCAGCACGACGATCCTCTCCAGCGAGGCGGAGTTCAAGAGCGGCCTTCCGGCGCGGTTGTCGCAGGCCTTCAGCCCGACTTCGATCGTGCCCGAGTTTGACGAATCCGCGCAAAGCGGTACCGAAGATCTCGACTGAACGAAACCCACGAGCCACCGCATGGCATCCTGCTGGTCCTGCTCGCGGACCGAGATTTCGTCGACATTGAGATCAAGGTAATCGGCGCCGCAGTCGATCTGGCTCTGAATCTGCCGTTCGAGGTATTCCTCGCCCAGCCTGGCACGCGCGGCATCGCCTGACATTGCCGCCTGCACGGCGACCTTCACGTGTTTGACGCGGCCTTCGTCGTAGTCCTGGGTTTTCTTGATGTCATCCGGGATCGGAAGCAACTGCTCCTGGCCTTCGGTATCGCTGAAACGAATGGCCTCCGCGCCATTGCCCGTCGTCACGATATGCTTGCCGCGCCGCAGATAGACCCGCGTCGTATGGATGTTCTCCCCAATAACCGTAAAGCGGTCCTGAAGTCCTTCAAGCTGCATGGCGTCCGGTTCCTTCAATTCCAGTAGCGTGGCTTGCCCGGCATGGGTTTCAACTGGCACGCCTCGACGAAAATCTCGAAAAAGTCGGGGGTGGTCTCGAGTTCGATGTGTTCTATGCCGCGCACCAGTTGCTCGGTTTCGGTTCGGTGCCGGCGTGACAGCAGGATCTCACGGGCACCCTGGATCGCGGCATTGCCGATCTTTTCGATTCGCTCCACCGGCACGCCCGGCAGAAAACCGATCTCCACAGCGTTGTCGATGTCGATGTAGTTGGCGAAGGCGCCCGCCAGGTACAGCTTGTCGATATCGTCCGCGGTCAATCCAAGATGACGCATGAGAATGAACTGGCCGCAGTAGGTGGCCGCCTTGGCCTGGGCGAGATTGCTCGCGTCCTCGCGGGAAAACGTGATGTTGCGCTCCGGCACGAGCGTCATTTCACGCCGCCGTTTCTCGGCGAAGACGCCCTTGGCTGAAATCTGCCCGTGACGCCGCAATTCGGCGAGCAGGTCCACCAGGCCGGAACCGCACAAGCCCTGCGGCGCGGTGCCACCGATGGTCGTGTAGTCGAAGCCGTCGCCGGTGAACGAGATCCGGTCGATCGCGCCCTCGTATCCCGGCATGCCGTACTTGACCAGCCCGCCTTCAAACGCCGGGCCCGCGGGGCAGGACGCCGTCAGCATCCGTCCGTCGTGACGGATGACGACTTCGGTGTTGGTACCGATGTCCACGAGCATGACGGTGCGTTCATCGCCGTCGAAATCGATCACCCCGAGGCCTGCCGCGACATCCGCGCCGACGTGACTGGCCACCAGGGGCGGGCTGTAGGCCCGGGCGTTGCGGTTGATTTTCAGACCGAGCCGGCGGGCTGACGCCGAAAGCGCAGTCGATTCCCGCTTGCCTTGCTGCCACTCGTGTTCCGTCAACGACTTGTAGGGCTTAGTACCGATGCTCTGCACGTCCAGCCGGAAAAAAAGATCGCGCATCGTCGAATTGCCGACAACCACAGTTTCATAGATTTCACTGGGCGCGAATCCGAACCGATCGCTCATGCACGCAATTTCGTAGTTGATGGTGTTGGCAACGACCCTCCATAGCTCGCGACGGTGCTTGCCGTCGTACGAAATGCGGTTCATGACGTCGCTGCCGCCGATCCGCTGCGGGTTCCCGAAGGCACAGACGTGCTCGGTTTCGCCGGATTCAAGGTCCACCAGTTCCATCACGACCGTCGTGGTTCCCAGGTCGATCGCCAGCCCGTAGATGCCCCCGCGGTATTGGTCGACCGGGCGGCCACCATAATGCACCGCGTCCCCGCTTCGGGTGACCATGGGATCGAGGTCGACCCGGCGCCGACGGCCACGGGTAAGAATTTTCGGAACGCGCCTCAAGGGCGAGAACTCGATCCCGGACCCAGGCTCGATGATCGCGGCCTGGCACGCCAGCCGATAGTTTCCCTCCAGGAATGACTCCGGGTCCGTTCTCGGCATCAAGGCATCCATGCCCCGATGGACTTCAACGATACATTCATGGCACAAGCCGCTCCGCCCGCATGAGGTGGGAACTTGTTTGGACAACTCGTCAGCGAGGTCGAACAAGGTTTGTCCGGCTTGGCGAGCCATGCGCCCGGCGTTGCTCGTCCTGTGCCCGGCGTTGCTCGTCCTGCGCCCGGCGTTGCTCGTCCTGTGCCCGGATTTGCGCTTCTGGCGGCCGGTCCTGCTCTTGCGGCGCCTGGCATCGCGCCTCCGGCGCCCGGTTTCGCGGGTCGCGGCCAATGCGTCGCCCGCTTTTTTCACCGACTCGGGGTCCGAGTCCCACGCCTCGCGGTAGTCCAGCTTGTCGTCGCCCACGCAGACCAGGCGCCTTTCCCCCTCGACCGTCCTCTTGCGCTGGTTTCGACAGCCAAACTGCGCCGTGCATTCGTCACGGGCGTTCTTGTACGGGCAGCGCGTCAGCGATTGTTCATCCGCCTGTACAACGATGCCGGAAAGTATCTCCGTCAGGCGGTCGAGACTCTTCTGAATCTCCTGTTGACGCGTGTCTGACACTTCGCTGCCCACTCACACGCCCTGCGCAGCGCGTTCCTCCAGAAGCGATTTCGCCAGCGACACGCAGGCCAGCGCATCCTTGCCGTACCCGTCGGCGCCCATGTCGTCGGCAAACTTCTGGGTCACGGGCGCCCCGCCCACCATGATCTTGACGTCGTCGCGCAGGTCTTCATCGATAAAGGCCTCGATGGTCTTGCCCATGTTGGGCATGGTCGTGGTCAGCAGCGCCGACATGCCGAGAAGCGGCGCCCGATGCTCCTCGACTGCGTCCATGAAGGTGTCCTCATCGACGTCGACGCCAAGATCGTGGACCGTGAATCCCGCTCCGCGCAGCATCATGATGCACAGGTTCTTGCCGATGTCGTGCAGGTCGCCCTTGACCGTGCCCATGATCACGGTGCCGAGCGACTTGATGCCCGACGCGGAAAGTATGGGCTCGATATGAGCCATCCCCGCCTTCATCGCACGCGCGCAGGCCAGCACCTCGGGCACGAAGATGAACGCATCCCGAAACTTGATGCCGACGATGCTCATTCCGGCAATCAGGCCGTCGTCCATGATTTCCAGCGCATCGATACCCTCGTCAAGGGCCGCCCTGGTCAACTCGTCGACGATGTCGTCTTCGCCCTCGATGATCCCGGCTGCGATCTCCTGCATTTTCGGCGTGACCCTGGCGAACAGCCCGATGCTGCGCCCGACCTCCTCGGGCCGCTCCAGAAATTCCTCGATTTCCTCACGAATGAATTCGTTGGATATGTCCGCAAGCACTGCCATGACGTCTGCCTCTTTCTGCCCCGTGCGCCTGGTTCTGAATCAAACTCGTAGTGTCGTATCAGTGACCGGCGTCGTTGTCGCAGTGCCAGTCAATGACCGCCTGGGGAATGGCCTTCAGGTTCTCGATGGAAGTCTGCAGGGGAATCGCACACTCGGGCCCGACCATGTCCACACCCGCGTCCAGATTCTCGAAGACCTCCTGCCTGACGGTCTCCGGCCCGCGCGAGAACAATGTCTGCGGGTTGTTGATGTTGCCGACCAAGGCGATACGGCCCTGGACCACATCGATCGACTCCCCGGGCTTGTTCTTCGAGTCGAAGTGGAAGGCGGACATGCCTGTCTGCGCAATCGCATCCATGCGGTCAACCGTGCGGCCGCAGATGTGCAGGATAATGTGACCCGGGATGCGCTCGGCAAACTCGGTGTGCAGGTCCTGCAGGTAGCGCCGGTAGTACTCGCCGCTGACCAGGTCGCCGGTCGCGTGATCGGGCAACGTCACGGCGTCTGCGCCGGCTTCGAACTGGGCGATCCCGTACGCCACCGTCAGGTCCTTCAGCCCGTCCAGGCAGCGTTTCGTCCTGTCGGGATCATCCAGCGACATGAGCAGGAACGGTTCGACGCCGAAGCAGTGGTAGCCCAGCGACCACGGTCCCATGGTCTTGCCGACGATCGCCACGTCGTCGCCCAGTTCCCGGCGAAGAATCCGGATGGCTTCGACTACGCACCGGGTATCCGGGTGATCCAGGACATCCGCCGGGACCACGATGTCTTCCGGGCCGGTCCAGATCGGCTCGCTCATGCGCACCGTGGGCCAATTGTCCTTCTGTTCCCACTGAATCCTGCAGCCCAGCGCCGATGACTCCTGGATGATGCTGAACACGGGCATGACGGTGTCGAAGCCAAGCTCCGTGTAGCTCGTGGCCGCCAGCCGCGCCATCAGCTCCGGGTTCCTGTTGGCCTCGGGAAAGGGGGCGTCCACGAGATCCATGAGTTCAACGGTCGCCACGGAAGTCGGGTTGCAAATCGGCGTGCGGTCGACCGGCTCTCCGTTGAGCGCCGCGAGCACACGTTGGCGGCTCGTCATGGACACTGTGCCTTGAGCTGACATGCTTGATCTCCTGTCGCTACTGCGCGCTGGGTGCCGAAAGCACACCGCGCGCAGCCATCATCTCCGCCTCGCGCATGGCCGAGCGCACGTTCGGGGCACGAATCAGCAACAGCCCCACCAGGGCATCGTGGGACCGGCCGCATGCGAACGACACGCGGTTGGTGTAGTGCTCGTCGGTCCGCATCTCCCCGAGCCTGGCAAGCCCGCGCGCGATGGCCATCACGCGGCGAGGGCCCGTGTCCGGATTGCCTTCGATCCGCAGATCGTACTCGCCACTACCCGTCGAGACGGCGGAAACATCGCAACCGGATCGCTTGTCGAGAATGCGCAACGGATGAGCGACGACATCACTCTCCGGGGCTACCTTGCAAGCGTCGAGAAAGACTCGCTTGACGGCCAGTTCATGCCGATCGCCGCAGGGAAAACGGAGCAAGCCGTCACCGTCCGATTCGAGGCCGCCGAAGTTCTTCATCGTGCGCACGAGAGAGCGGATGCGATCCCCCGCCCCCGGCTTACCACTGTAGGTGTGAACGAGATAGGCCGGCCTCCCCTGTCCCTGCTGGTACAAGCCGATCGAAATGTCCTGACAGTGGGAATCCATCGAAACAAGCTCGATTCGCCTGCCCAGGTTGCGCGTCCGGCCCATCGCTACAGACCCAGTGTGGAGATGGTGAAGGACTGGATGTAGTCCATGTGCGCGGCGCACGCTTCGGCGGCCGCATCTTCATCTCCGCTGGCAATGGCCCTGGCGATGGCCGCATGCATTTCGGCGACCTTCGCCAGGTCGCCGGCCCGCAGATGGTGCTTGTGCCAGAAACGCCGCGACAGGCCGTGAATCTGCTGCAGCATGCGGGCACAGAACTCGTTGTCGGCCGCATCGGCGATCCATTCGTTGAGTTCCCGGTCCAGGTGCAGGAAGGCGATGTAGTCCCGCTGCTCCGCTGCGGCGACCGCATCTTCGGCAATCCTTCGAAACCGGTCCCGCACCGCGTGGTCAGCCCTGCGCGCACAAAGCCGGATACTCAATTCCTCAACCGCACGCCGCGCTTCCAGGACCCGCAACTGCTGGCGGATGTCGATGCCGGTTATCCGGATACCGCGGCGCGGCATGATCTCCACCAGCCCCTCCGCGGCCAGCCGCTGCAAGGCTTCCCGTACCGGGGTCCGCCCGACACCGAGTCGCGCGACCAGCCTGGACTCGGACAGTACCGTGCCCGGTTCGAACTCCATCGTCACGATCATTTCTTCCAGCAAGCTGTACGCCTGTTCCGACTTGGACTTGATCGCGTTTTCCAGAGATACCGCGTCTGTGGACATGGGAAATTTTTCCGAAACGGTGCCGGCCAGATGCCTCGCCAGGCGCTCAGTATATTTGGTATATGATTGCCCGTAAACTGATATATCAGTCAAGAACAGGTTTGGGCAAAGGCTGTCCGGAACAAAGTCAGTGCGAAGTGCAGGTATTCAGGTCTGGGCTGAAATCAGCGTTTGACGCGCACCAAGGTGCCGCCGCAGCACCGATCAACTGACCGCAACATGGCCGAATTCCGGTCGATCCACCGCAGACCTGCCCTCCAGCACCTCATGGGGAGCCAGCAGGTCGAAGTCGAATTTCACCCCGATTCCGGGTTCGTCGCAAGCAACGGCCCGATGATCATCCAGGACGAGCGGTCGGCTCGTGTATTTGTCGATGGGAAAACTGTGAATCTCGAGCCAGCCGCCGTTGGGCTGCGACGATACGAGCCCCACGTGCAGTTCGTGCATTCCATGTGAACACACCGGAATCCCGCGGGCGCGGAACATTTCCGCGACCCGCAGCCAGGTCGTGATTCCGCCGCAATTCGACGCGTCAGGCTGAATATACGAAAGGCCTGCCCGATCCCGTGCGAACTTGAACTCATGCAGGGTGTGCAAATTCTCTCCCATGGCCAGGGGAACGCCAGTTGCAGCGGCGATTCTTGCGTAGCCGTCAAAGTCGTCCGGAATGGTTGGTTCCTCGAACCAGACGATATCGTGCTGCTTGAACGCGTTGGCCGCGTCGATGGCCTCTTCCACGGAGAAGTAATAGTTCGCATCGACCATGAACGGAACCTCCGGACCGATAAGTCCGCGGACGGACTCGACGCGGTCAATATCCTCTTCGAGATCCTCCTTGCCGACCTTTATCTTGACCGCATTCGCACCGCCGTTCAGGTACCCCGAAATGCTGTTCAGCAGCTTCTTCTTGGGAAAGTTCAGGTCGATGCCGCCCTGGTACGCCCTGCAGGAATTGTTCGCCCCGCCCACCAGCTTCCATAGCGGCATACCGGCATCCTTGCATCGGATATCCCACAGCGCGATGTCGATGGCCGACATGGCAAACGAAGCCACGCCGCCGCGGCCGACGTAGTGTATGTGCCAGCTCATGAAGTCCAGGATGGCTTCCGGCGAGCTGCCATCGCAGCCGATCAGGGCCGGGACGAGGTCCTGGTCGATCATGCACATGATGGCGCCGCCGCCACGCCCGCCGGTGTAGGTGTATCCGGTGCCCGTGGAGCCGTCCGCCAGCTCGACGGTTGCGGTGATCAGTTCGAAATGGCTGTGCGCGCCGTGCCGCGCATCGCACAGCACTTCAGCCAGGGGTACCCTGAACATCCGCGTTTCGACTGACTTGATGGAACTCATGATCGTGCGTTGCCTTGCATGCGCGGTTACCAGTTGGTTAAGGAGCCGTCCGGTTTTTTCATCCTCGGCGCCTCCCAGAACTCGAATGCTTCCTTCTCGACCCGTTCCTCGTTGACGTCTACGCCATGCCCGGGTGCGTCGCCCACGACGTACATGCCTCCCTGCTCCCTGGGCGAACCGACAAAAAACCTGTCAAGATCGGACAGGTATCCGCTCCCGTAGAGCAAGAATTCGCACCAGGCAAAGTTCGGAATGACGGCCGCGAGCTGGATGGTCGCAGCCGTACAGATCGGGCCGATCGGATCGTGAGGCATCACGTCGATATAGTGGGTTTCGGCCGCAGCGGCAACCTTGACGGCTTCCGTCAGACCGCCGACATTGCAGACATCGATTCGCGCGAAGCTCGCAATGCCCTGCTCGATGTACCTCATGAAATCCCACTTGCTTGCACATTCCTCACCGATTGCGAATGGCACGTCAATCATCTGGCGAAGGATTTCGTACGCTTCGGGCGTCTGATGGCGAATGGGATCCTCGATGAAGTCCAGCGTGCCACGCGGCATTTTCTGACAGAACGATGCCGTCTCCGCAATGGTCAGCCGGTGGTGATAGTCGATCCCGAGGGTGATGTCGTTGCCAAGCTCCTGCCGTGCTTCGGTAAGGATGGCCGCCGCGTCGGCGATGGATTTGCGCACATCCAGTTCCGTTACGTGTTCCGTGGAACCGTATTCGCCCGCGGTGGTGCGGATGACCCGCCAACCCTGCGAAACCAGCGATTTGGCATCTTCAATCAGCGACCGGTCGAACGGCCGCATCGTAGTCACGAAACAGGGTACGGATTCTCGTTGTTTGCCGCCCAGCAAGCGGTGAATAGGGACCCCGAGCGCCTTGCCCGCGATATCCCACAAGGCGATGTCGATCGCGGAGATCGCCGCAGTCAGTACACGTCCGCCTTCGAAGTACTGTCCGCGATACATTTCCTGCCAGATTGCGCCGATTCGGGTGGCGTCCTGTCCGATGAGGAACTCCCTGAAGTGCTTGATCACGCCCATAACGGCGAGTTCGCGGCTGGAGATGCCCGACTCGCCCCAACCATGAATCCCCGCGTCTGTCTCGACCTTGACCAGGCAGAGATTTCGATGCCCGACCCAGACAGGATATGCCTTGATTTCCGTGATCTTCATGGCGACCCTACTTGAGATCTTCCGATCGGCACAACAGGGCCGACAGCCCGTGATCGGCGACAATTTCGGCACCCGTGATCGCCGCTGCGCCGTCAGACAGCAGGAATGCGGCGGTCGCCCCAATCTCGTCGACGGTCGCATATCGTCCCGATGCGTGCAGTCGGCCGAATGACTCGGCCAGGCGCGGCTGGGCGCTGGCGATCTCTGCCACCTTCTCGGTATGCGTCAACCCCGGGCACAGGGTGTTCACGCGAATCCCGCAGGGCCCGAGGCTCCAGCTCATGGCCCGGGTCATCGCCGCGATGCCGCCCTTGGTCGCTGCGTACATTTCGTACCCGGGTATGCTGGCCAGCGAGTGGTTCGAACCGATGTTGACGATGGCGCCGCCGCCACTCGCCTTCATCAGCTTCGCCGACTCCTGGCACAGGAGAAAAACCGATCGCAGGTTGGTGCTCCAGAGCCGTTCCAGGTCGCTGGCCTCAAAATTCAGGAAATCGGCTTCCACCACGATGCCGGCATTGTTCACCAGCCCGTCCAGCGAGCCGAAGCGTCTGTTCAGATCATCGAAGAACGCCCGCACGTCGACCGGCTTGCTGACATCCAGTTCGGCCGTATGCAGGGTTTTTGGATCGTCCGCCAGTGCGCGGGTGGCGTCGACGAGCCGATCGTGGGCGTTATCCGCAACAACCAGCGACGCCCCGGCCGCACCGCACGCGCGTGCAATGCCGAGACCGATACCCGCAGCGGCGCCGGTAATCAGTATCCGCTTGCCGTGTAGCGACGTGTTCACGTCGACACCGCCGCCGGACGGGTCAGTTCACGTTCTATTTCCTCGATCGTCTTGTTCTTGGTTTCCGGAAGGATCCGGTACAGGATTGCCAGTCCCGCCACGATGCACCCCGCGTAGAGCGAGAGGATCTCGGCGGCACCCATGTTATTGAGCTGCCAGGGAAAGAACTGATTCACGAAGTAGTTCACGATGCTCGTAACCAGTGCGAAACTCGGAATGGCGATGCTGCGGACATAAATCGGAAAAATCTCCGAGAACAACACCCACATGATGGGCCCGATGGAGAAATTGAACGCCGCAATGAAGCTGACAATGGCCACAAGTATAACGGCTGCGTTCAGGTTGGCGGCGTTTTCCAGCAGCACGCTTTCGTTCTCCCGCAGCGCCGCCTCCCCGATGGCCGCTTCCACGGCAGACTTGAATTCCACGTCGCTGAAATACTGCACGCCGAACAGCGAGCGAAGGCTTTCAGGGTCCACGTTGACGGTAAGGTTTGCCAGGACGCCCGCGTCGAGCACGTATGTCGCGTTGGAGAAGGCCCAGGCACCGACGAACAGGCTCGCTGCCGCCCATGTCAGTCCGAACAACGTCATGGGGCGCCGCCCGACGCGGTCGATAAGCAGCAATGCCAGCGCCGTAAAGAAGACGCTGACCACTCCGACGACCACGGCCTGCGTGTAGGCGGCATCCGTCCCGATACCCGTTTGCTCGAACACCGTTGGCGCATAGAACAGAATTGAGTTGATCCCGGTGATCGGCTGCACCGCAGCGATCGTGAGCCCCAGCCAGAACACCGTTCGCATGCGCCGGTCGAAAAGGTCGGCGAGCTGCGATGCCAGGGACCTCTGATCATGACCGTGGCTGACGCTCTCCCGAATTTCCCGGATCGCGCCGTCGATTCGCTCCGGCGGCATCAGTTTCGACATCACCCTGCGGGCCGCATCGAGATCGCCCTTCTGAACCAGCCAGCGCGGGCTTTCCGGAATGCCCAGCAACAGCAGCAGCCAGGCCAGCGCGGGTACGATTTCCATGCCCAGCATCCAGCGCCATGTGTAGTCGACGATGCCGACGGCCTCGACCCACGCGGCCCCGGACTGGGTCGCCTGCAGGATTGCGGAATTGGCAAAGTAGGCAGCCGACAGGCCGATGACAATATTGATCTGGTTCATGGAGACCAGCTTGCCCCGCAACCCGGAGGGGGCAATCTCGCCGATGTACATCGATGCGAGCGACAGTGACGTAAAGGCCAGGCCGCCCAGGAAACGTGCAGCCACCAGCGATTCGAAATTCGGCGCAATCACCGAAGCAATGGCAGAAACCAGGTACAGTGCCGCGATGATCAGCAACGTCTTCTTGCGACCAATCAGGGCAGCGATGTGACCAGCGGCCAGCAAGGCGAAAATCACACCGAACCCGGGCGCGCTGACGACGGCGCCGACTTCGAGATCCGAGAGACCGAACTCGACGGCCACGAAACGAACTGTTCCTGAAATCAGCGCTGCGTCCAGTCCGAAGATGAAACCGCCCAGCGCAACGATGAAAGCGTAGCGGAAAGCGGTGGCACGAACATCCATTTCGACTGCCTCGTCGGCTGGCGCCGGGTGCGGACAAATCCCTATTCGTCTCGCATGACACGACAAACCGTCAGATTATACATAGCCGGAAAATTATTGTTAACAATTAATAATTTACGCGCAACAGGGTTGGGCGGTACACTTGGCCCGACAGACAACGCGCGCGCAAGCACGGTACATTCGGGATAAGGAAGCAATGGCAGATCGTCGCCTGAGTGAGTACCTTGAGGATTCTCCGATCATCGCGATTCTTCGCGGTATCGAGCCGGATGCCGTCGTCGCGGTGGCCGATGCGCTGCTGGACCAGGGTATCCGGATTATCGAGATTCCGCTCAACTCGCCCTACCCGCTCAAGAGCATCGAACGGTTGCGCGGCAGCATCGCGGGACACGGGCTATGCGGCGCGGGCACCGTGCTGCGCGCCGAAGACGTGAGCGATGTCGCGGCTGCGGGAGGCGAGTTGATCGTCAGCCCCAACACCGACCTTGACGTTATCGGGCGAACCAAGGCGCTTGGCATGGCTTCCGTGCCCGGCAGCATGACACCGAGCGAAGCCTTCGCGGGCATAAACGCCGGTGCGGACGCGCTGAAGATTTTTCCGGCGAATACATTGGGACCGGGGTACTTCTCAGCCCTGAAGGCTGTCATCCCCGACCGTATCGGGCTCGTTGCGACCGGCGGCATCTCCGCAGGCAATATTCCAACGTACCGGGCCGCGGGTGCGTCGGGATTTGGCATCGGCAGCGACATCTACAAACCGGGCGACAGCCCCGAGCAGGCCGCAGACAAGGCAGCGGCATTGATGCGGGCGACGTGAATCGCCGACCCGGCGCCGGAACCGGCGTGTTGCTCATCCTGGCGCTCGTATCCGCTTGCGGCGGGGGCGGAGGAGGAGGAAGCGGCGGCGACGGCGGGACCCCGACCCCACCGCCACCATCGGCGGATACCACGCCCGATGCGTTTTCGTTCAACACTGTCACCGATGCGGCGCGCGATGGACCTGTCGTCTCCGAAAGCGTCACCATCACTGGTTTGTCCGCAGCAGCCGACGTGTCGATTTCAGGGGGCGAATACTCGGTGGACGGCGGCAGCTACACCGGTTCTTCGGGTACGGTATCCGACGGACAAGCTGTCACGGTACGTGTCAGTGCATCGAGCGAGTTTGCGACCGAAACGGTGACGACCCTGACCGTCGGAGGCGTGTCAGCCGACTTTCGCGTCACGACGATCGCCGCGCCGACGGTCCGGATCGACATCAACGCGGACGTTCGCCACATGGTTGGGGGCATCGACGCATTCGACCGGCGCAAGTACATCACCATCCATGCATCGCACACCGAACAGGACTGGTTCGGCAACAATTCCCAGAGCCGTTCCGCACCCAACGCTTCCGCCGATCTGCTCACCGAGTTCGTGGAAACATACGACGTGTACTTCGGCCGCGATACGGGCGCCATGAGGTGGCAACTTCAGCAACTACCGGAAGATTCCAATCGGCCCGGCTTTGCCGACGAGACCGCCGCCACGGCACGCGGCGCCGATGTGCGCCGGAACTACGCCTCCACCACGAACGCAAATGCGGTCACATCGCGCCGGCACGAACAGCGCGGTACCGACCTGATCGTCGGCGCGCAGCAGCATCCCTACTGGCCGGATGGACAGACCACGTCACAGGGATGGGCCTTCTCGCAGGCGGACACGCCGTCGGAACCATTCGGGACCGCCACCGGCCATTACATGGGGCAATTCCTGTCCAGGTATTTCAGTCAGGGAACGGCGGACTCCGACGGTCAGCCGAAGCCGGTCTACGTGGAGGTCATGAACGAACCGGTCTACGACCTGGTCGACGCGGCGGACATGCCCGAGGATCTGGGCAAAATCTTCAGGTTCCACAACGCCGTCGCCGCAGCGATCCGGGCAACCAACGACGACGTGCTGATCGGCGGCTACGGCGCCGCGTTCCCGGACTTCGAGCGGGATGGCTTCAACCGCTGGCACGAGCGCCACAAGGCGTTCATGGACATCGCGGGACACAACATGGACTTTCTCTCCATCCACCTCTACGACTTTCCCAACTTCACGGTGAATGGCAGGTTGACCGAACAATACCGCAAGGGCAGCAACCTCGAAGCGACGCTCGACATGCTGGAGCACTACGGGACGCTGAAGTACGGCGCGCCCATGCCGCTGGTCATTTCGGAATACGGCTCGCAGGCTCACGGCCTGTACAACCAGCCGTGGTCGCCCCTGCGCGACTGGCTGGTCATCAAGGCGGTCAATTCGATGCTCATGGCGTTCATGGAACGCCCGGACATCATTCAGAAGACCATCCCCTTCATTACCGTCAAGGCGGAGTGGGGCCGGATATCCGACTCGGTTCCCTACTACTGGCGCCTGATGCGCCAGGCGTCCGAGGGAGCCGGCGAGACGGGTGACGAGTGGGTCTACACCGACGTGGTCAAATTCTATGAGTTGTGGGCCGATGTCGGCGGAAGCCGGGTGGATTCATTCGCCAACGATCCCGACATCCTGGTGGACGCCTATCTCGACGGTTCGGACCTGTTCATCATCGCCAACAGCCTTGAGTTCGAGGACGCATACCTCGGCATCGCACTCGATGGCCCGGGAACCGCGGCGGCGACCGGATTCACCGTCAAACATCTTTACCTTGACGGTGAAATGCCGAAACTTGAGACCACCCGGTCGGCCACGTTGCCGGAATCCCTGCGGTTGGGAGCAGAAGGCACACTGGTCCTGCACATCGAATTCGACGCCGATATCGCCATCGACGCAAGCGCCGAGGAGAGCAAGCATTACGCTGAGACGATGCTGCGGCCCATCAGCGCCAACTCGACACTGTCATTCGACGTCAACGGAGTCCCAACGGGTGCGGACGGAGAAGCCGTTCTGCGCCTGGGAGTCGGACGCGCGCACGGACTCTCGCTCCTGCCGGTTGTGTCGGTCAACGGTATCGCCGTCGACGTCCCTGCGGACTTCCGGGGCTATGACCAATATCACGGTGGCGTCGGCCGAGCGTCGTTCTTTGGCGTACTGGAGATCCCGACGCCCTGGACCGCAGTGGCCGAGAACAACCGCGTCGAGGTGACGTTTGCCGACAGCGGCGGCCACATCTCGTCGGTGGCGTTACAAGTCTTCAACCACACCCGGCCGATTGCCCGGTAACACTTCCAGCAGCGCGCGACCAATTTGATCGCGGACCGATCTTCGCCTCACTGAACGACGCAGGGTGCCCGATGAAAACAACTACTACTCAGCCTAGTACTCAGCAATTGACCGCGCTCTCGCTCGCCCTGCTCTTCATTTCCGGTTGTTCGGAAGATCCGGTAACAGAGGAGGTGCTGATCGACTTCGAGAACGAGGCGGAACTTGCCTCTGTAACCGTGAACCACGGCACGGTCACCGCGCACGAACATGAAGGCGGTACGGCGGCCAGGGTCGATATGGCGTCGGCGAGCAACCATATCACGGCGTTCGAGATCGCCGCCGAACCGCCCTGGGACCTGAGCACGAAAGGCGCTGTCGCGCTTGCGCTGGACATCCAGAACCCCGGACCGACGTCGGCAAGTTTTTATGTGACCACCACCGACAGCACCGGACAGATGCAGATTCGTACGACCGTTGTGCCGGCGGAATCGAACGGCACTTACTTCGTGGAGCTGAGCTCCCCCGCCCTCGAGATCGACAGCGGAATTCGGTCCGACCCCTTGAGCTGGAAGACCGATTACACGATGGCGATCTGGCGCGGCGGCACGCGCAAGCTCGAACTGTCGGGAATTCGCAGTCTCAGGTTCGATGTTCGCGGCGTGCTCGAAGACAAGTCGTTCATCATCGACAACGTCCGCCTGATATTCCCCTCCGACTATGACGAGAACTACCTCGCCGGCCTCGTTGACGAGTATGGCCAGAATGCCAAGAATGATTTTGCGAACAGGATCGCGAGCACCGAAGAACTCGTTGCGGCCGGCGAGCAGGAACTGGCGCAACTGGCAAGCGAACCGCCTCCGGGACGCTCCCGGTTTGGCGGCTGGGCCGACGGGCCGCGTCTGGAGGCAACCGGCTACTTCCGGACAGAGCAACATGACGGCAAGTGGTGGCTCGTTGACCCGGAAGGCCACCTGTTCTTTTCCAACGGCATCGCCAATGTCCGCATGTCGAATACACAGACGATGACCGGATACGACTTTGACGCCGCTGCGATCGAACAACGATCTGGAGCCGACCTGACGCCAGAGGACTCGGAGGGTCTCAATCGTGCTCCGAACCATGCCTGGCCGACTCGTTACGTCAGTTCGGAACTCCGGGCCAACATGTTCACCTGGCTGCCCCAACTCGAGCACCCACTGGCCCAACACTACGGCTACCGGCGCGACTCCCACTCCGGCCCGCTCAAGACTGGCGAGACTTTCAGCTTCTATCGGGCGAATCTCGCGCGCAAGTTCGAGTCGGACGATCCGCAAGAATTCATGCCGAAATGGCGAGACGTGACGGTCGACCGGATGCTGAGCTGGGGATTCACGTCCTTCGGCAACTGGATCGATCCGATGTTTTACCAGCTCGATCGCTTCCCCTACTTCGCCAACGGCTGGATCATCGGCGACTTCAAAACGGTCAGCAGCGGCAACGACTACTGGGCTCCACTGCCCGACCCGTTCGACCCGCTGTTCGAGGAGCGTGCATATGCCACCGTGCGCCAGATTGCCGCTGAGGTCCAGGATAACCCGTGGTTTATCGGCGTATTCATCGACAATGAGAAGAGCTGGGGCGTGATGGGCAGCGTCGGGACGCAATACGGCGTTGTCATCAACACGCTTGCCCGCACGGACGACGACAGCCCGACGAAGGCGCGCTTTACTCGCTGGCTGAAGAGCCGGCATGGTGATATCGACGCCCTGAACGCGGGGTGGCAAGCCGACTTCGAGTCCTGGGAGGAGTTGTCTGCAGGCGTAGCGATCACGGACTTTACGGATGCCATGACCGACGACTTCTCGGCGCTGCTCGCACTGTTCGCCGAGGAGTACTTCCGGATTGTCGCTGGTGCCGTGGACCAGCTCATGCCGAATCACATGTATCTGGGCGCCCGATTCGCTGACTGGGGCATGACGCCGGAACTGCGCTCCGCAGCGGCGCGGCACGTTGACGTCATGAGCTACAACTTCTATCGCGAAGGCATCAGCGACGTGTTCTGGAGCTTCCTTGCCGACATCGATATGCCGAGCATCATTGGCGAATTCCACAATGGTTCGCTGGACTCCGGTCTCCTGAACCCCGGGCTGATTCACGCCGAGTCCCAGACCGATCGCGGCCGCAAGTATGCCGAGTATGTGAACAGTGTGCTTGACAATGACTGGTTCGTCGGCGTGCACTGGTTTCAGTACATCGATTCCCCGCTAACCGGCCGGGCGCTTGACGGCGAGAACTACAACGTTGGATTCGTCAGCGTCACGGACCAGCCCTATGAGCCACTGGTCGAGGCAGCGAAAGAGGTAAACGCCAATCTCTACGAACGACGGTTCGGTCGGTGAGCGCCACCGCTGTTGAAGATCGCGTCCCTCTCCGGCAAAAGTTCGCTTACTCATCCGGCCTCATCGCCGACCACTACGCCCAGTTCGGCGTGGCCTGGCTGGCTCTACCGGTCTACAACATCCTGCTGGGGATATCGCCCCAGCTCGTCACGATAGCCCTTTCCCTCGCGAGACTCTGGGATGCGATAACGGACCCGGTTGTAGGTTCCATATCCGACAACCTGAAGAGCAAGTACGGACGGCGGAAGCCGTTGATCTTCGCAGGAGCAATCCTGACCGGAATCGCCTTTCCCCTGGTCTGGATGGTTCCCGAGTCCTGGAGTGGATCCGCTTCGTTTATCTATCTGTGCGTCGCGTTCGTGGTCTTCTATACCTGTTACTCGCTGTTCTCCGTGCCGTACGAATCGCTGGGCATGGAACTGACTCCCGATTACCAGGAACGAACGAGGGTCTTCAGTATCCGGTTTTACGTGTCTGCGTTCGCAGACCTCGGGCTCCCGTTTCTGTTCTGGATGGGCAGCCTCGCAATCTTTGCAAGTCACCTGGCGGGCGTCCGTCTGGTCAGCGTAGGCGTTGGCCTCTTGATTGCCGCGACGGGCATCTGGTGTGCCATGGAATGTGTCGAACGGTACCAGACGATTGCCGAGAAGCAGGACAAGGAGAATATATTTCACGCCATCAAATCGCTCGTGAAAAACCGTCCCCTGGTCATCATTGTCAGCTCGATCTCGATCTATCTGTTTGCAGACACCAGCATGCGATCACTCGAGCCATACGTGCACATCTACTACATTTACGGCGGCGACGTAAGAACGGGTGCGTTGCTCGACGCCGCCAACAGGACAATACCGGTCGCTTTCGCCCTGCTGGGTGCGTTTGTCGTTCACGTCCTGTCCGACAGGTTCGACAAGCTCCACATGTTGCTCGCTTGCGTCGCAATAATATTTCTGTCCCACCTCGCGATCTTTTTCACGTACCAGCCGGGACATCCCTTGCTTACGCTGGTGACAAAACCCTTCTATGCCTTCGCCACTGCGGGCTTCTGGGTGCTTGTGATATCGATGCGGGCCGACGTCTGCGACTGGGACGAATACAGGTTCGGGCTGCGGCGCGAGGGAATGATTGCTGCTGTCAACAACTGGCTGGTCAAGGTCGCAATCACAGTCGCCGTGGCTGCCAGCGGGTACATCCTGGAGTTCGTGTCCGGCTTCGATGTTGAACAAGGCGCACAATCAATCGAAACGCTCGAGCGCATCAAGCTGACGTATATCGCCGTACCGTGCGCGGCTACCCTGATCGTCTTCATGATACTGCTCAGGTACTCCCTGTCGAGGGACAAGCTCGCCGACATTCGTAGTGAACTGGAACAACGGCGCGAAGCGGTTTAGGCGACGCGCCAGGTCTCCGACCATTGGTAGCGGCGATCATTGACCTGGTATTCAGGCAACGTGTCGGGTCCGCAACTGCCTGTTCCGAGCCCACGGTGGGCGTGGTCCAGATAGAGAATCGAATGAGGCGACGGCTCAAGGTCAATCGTGTGGCGCGCCGCGTACAGGGACTCGGCCGAGTACCGAGTCGCGTTGAACTCGAGGGTCGGGTGTCCCTGGACCCTCAAGACCCTGCCGTTGTCCGAAGCCAGTTCCAGCCAACGCGTGTCGGTGTGATGACCGTGCTCCTGGGGCATGACGTAATTTACGTACTCGCCTTCGACCGTGTTCTCGTAGAGCCCGATCTTCTCGCCGCTCTTGCGATCGCAGTAGTTCTCCAGCGGGCCGCGACCCAGGTAGCGAAGCCGGTCAAAGCCTGCGGCGAGATCCACCCGAGTTCCGATTCTCGGCAGGTCCCTCAGGTGCTTCCCGACGACTCTTACATCATGAGTGATCTCCAGCAGTCCAGCGGCACAAGTCCTGTAGTCGTGACGATGCTCGATCCGGTGAGTGCGATCGGCCAGCCGATACAATGTCCTGACGGATATGGTGACGTTCCCGTCATTGGCACGGCTGAGCCTGAACGCCGCAGGCTCCGCAAGCAATGGCTTGTCCAGACCGAGCGCCCTCCATCTGCCGAGTGCTTTGCTGTCCTGGCCAGCCCGGAGTTTGAGCCCGTCGTTGTCGGTCGCGGCGCGCCATAGCTGCAACCGGGGTCCCTTCGAGACTATCGTCTCGCCATTGAATTCCAGAGATGCAAGGCAGCCACTTCGCGAGTCGAATATGGCACGCGATCCGCCGGCCTTGACCTCAGTGACGTTGCCGCTTTGATCGACGTGCACCGTCGCTCCCTTTTCCTGGCGACGATTGCGCTTCCTTGCGGGCCGCAGCTCGATTTGCTCCCAACCCACGGTGTGACCTGCTTCGGCCCAGGTGTTGTCGTTCCCGGTCCTGAACTCGAAGTTCAGGAACCGCTCTCCCGTGCGTCGATTCGGTTGCAGCCGCAGAGTGTGTTTTCTGGAATCACCCGGCAGTATGCCCAGGGAAGCCAGCCGGCCCTTCTGGACAACCTCGCCGTCGACTGTGAGCGTCCACGTACCCTGCAGGGCATTCAGTGAAATGAAGTCGTGTTCATTGCGGATGGCTACGAGAACCGATCCGGGGCCTTCCGAAACAAGCGTCACGCTGACTGGCTGCGCGAGGTACTTGTGCTCCTGCATTGCCGGATGCGGGATTCGGTCCGATGAAACCAGGCCGTCGCAGACAAAGTTGGCATCGTGCAGCTCTTCGCCGAAGTCGCCGCCGTACACATGGTAGCTGCGGCCATTGTCGGCTATTCGTATGAAGCTATGGTCGAGCCACTCCCAAATGAATCCACCCTGCACACCCGGCAGCGTCTTGAACAGTCGGAAGTAATCGGCCAGTGAACCATTGCTGTTGCCCATGGCGTGCGAGTACTCGCACAGGATGAGCGGGCGTTCGAGCGGGTGTGGCAGAAGGCGAATATCCGGCATTCCAAGCGGATGCTCGAGTTCAGGTGAAAGTGCGGCCGCCGCGTCCTGAAGGTCCAACGGGTGCGGGTCCGTACGCGGACTCGGAGCGTGGGCCCGGCGGAAGTTTGACCAGTCTTGTATCTCGTCCAGGGTCGAATACATCGGACACACCAGGTCGCTGGCAAGTGAACCGTGCGCCCAGGTGACGAGACTCTGGTACTTCGAAATCGCCCCTTCGTAGTGCAGCAGTCGCGAGTCGTCGTAGTGTCGAATCCACCCGGCCGCCGCATCGTGATTCGGACCGTGACCGCTTTCGTTGCCCAGCGACCAGGCGACGATCGCCGGATGATTCTGCCCGTTGATTACCATGCGCATGCAGCGATCAAGCCAGGCGGAGGCATAGCGACTCGAATGGCACAACTCGTTGTGGAAGTCATGCGACTCGATATTGGCTTCCTGGATAACGTAGAGGCCATGCTCGTCACACAGGTCGAGAAAACGCGGATCACAGGGATAGTGCGAGCAGCGAACGGCGTTGAAGTTGTGCTGTTTGAGCAGCTTGACATCCGCAAGCAGTGACTCGAACGGGACTGCCTTGCCGTGAACCGGGTGATGCTCGTGCCGGTTCGCACCCTTGATCAGGACTCGCTTGCCGTTGATCAGCAGGTCGCCGGCCCTGACTTCAACACGCCTGAACCCGCAGCGGATAGTGGTGTGGCTATTGCCCTTCGGCGTCCTGAGGACAATTTCTACGCGGTACAGATACGGCGTCTCGTGGTTCCAGAGTCTGAGTTTGCTGCGCGGAATTCCGGCACGTATGGCAGCTTCATTGCGGCCCATCTGCGTGCGATTGCGGTAGCGAGTTTCGACCGACTGCGTCAGCGCTTCGTCGAATACCGGAATCCCTGCGGGATCGAACAACTGTACTTCAACCGTGCAACGATCCTTGAGAAGCCGGGACAGATCGTTGTGTCCGACTTTTACGCGCAGATTGAAAGACGCGCTGCCGCAATCAGCGGCGACGATCGGCTTGAAGAAAACGTCGGCGATGTACGCCTTCGGCGTTGCATGGAGATTCACATCGCGTTGCAGCCCCGACAGCCACCACTGGTCCTGGTCCTCGACGTAGGATGAGTCCGACCACTTGATAACGACGGCGACGAGTTCGTTTTCGGCGCCGTGCTTCACCAGGCCGGTCAGTTCGAACTCCGCCGGCAGATGCGAATCCTTGGAGAAACCCACAAACTCGCCGTTCAGATAGACCGCCAGGCAGCTATTTGCGCCGCCAAAATTGACAACCACTCGCCTGGACTTCCAACTCGCGGGCAGGGAGAAACGCTTCCGGTAGATGCCCGTCGGGTTCTCCTCGGGAACCGCGGGTGGGTCCAGCCTGAAAGGCATCGCCGTATTCGTGTATTGGGGCGAACCGTATCCCTGGCACTCCAGATTTCCCGGAACGTCGATGGACTCCCAGTCGCCTTCCGGCGCCAGTCGCCAGCGCTCCGCCTGAGCCGGGCTGCTCGCGTGGCGAAAGTCCCATTTCCCGTTCATCGACAGATACGACCGGCGCGAAGGCTTGCCGGATCCAGTCGGCAGGCCAAGCTCCGCATGAAAGGTCGCGCGTGCCGGCAGCCTCGCAAAGGCGGTGAGTTCAGGATGCTTCCAGAACTCGGAATCGGCTGATTGCGTCATGATGGTCCGGTCGGGAGTGTAGAAACGCACGCCGGCTGACCGAAGTTTGAGTGATGGCTTTGGACATGGCGGAAAGCTCGTACCCGGACACACGGAATGCGCGCTTGAGAACCCCAGCTTCCTTTTCGTCCAGAATATCACGTTCACGGCCAGGCGCGGGGTTCCCTGCGCTCAAACCAACAGGCGGATTGTTGACAATCTACCAGGCCGTAACTACATTTGTTCGACGAGCTTGAAGCTTCGCACCCGAGACCCTGACAAGTCGAATCGCTCGATCGGGATGGAGAGCGCCTTGCCTGAGGTCATTGAGAAGAAAGCGGGGCTCGATCCGGCAACTACGCGACCCGAAGACCGGGTTCCGTTGGGCCAGAAGATCGCGTTCGGCTTCGGCGTGGTTTCAGACCACTATGCCAACGTCAGTTTGTCGTTGTTTCTCAATGCGTTCTTTGTCGACTTCCTGAAGATGGCGCCGACGGCGGTCGGCAAGGCAATGGGTATCGCCCGCCTCTGGGACGCTTTCACCGATCCCGCTGTCGGCACACTGTCGGATCGCTGCAATAGCCGGTTCGGCCGGCGCAAACCATTCGTCTTTGCCGGTGCCGTGCTGACGGGACTGGCGTACCCCATTATCTGGATGGTTCCCGAGAGCTGGGGGCCGTCGGCACAAGGCGCCTACCTGGTATTTGCGCTCTTGCTTTTCTATACCTGTTACTCCGTCTTTATGGTGCCCTACGAGGCGCTCGGTTCGGAGCTGACGCCGGACTACACGGAGCGCAACGCCGTTTTCGTCGTGCGCACTTACGTCCAGCACGCGTGCAGTCTCGGGATCGTCTGGCTGTTCCCGCTGGCAACCTGGCTTGCCATGAAACCCTGGGTCGGCGGTGAGGTCAACGGCGTGCGGCTCGTGAGCGGGCTGGTCGCTGTCTTCGTAATCTTCGCCGGAATCACCCCGGCAATATTCTGTGTCGAACGCTACCGGAAGATCGCGGAAAAAACCGGTCGCTCCAGGTTCTGGACCACACTACGATCCTTGCTGGCCAACAGAGCGCTCCTGGTTCTGATCGGGATCATATGTTTCTACCTGTTCGCGATTCTCGCGACCATGCAACTAAGGTACTTCGTCTATACGTACTACATCTACGAAGGCGACATTCACGCGGGTGCAAAACTCACTGCGTATACCGGCACCTTCAGTGTCGTATTCGCTATCGCTGCTGCCTGGGGCATCAAGCAGGTGACCGACCGCCATGACAAGCATCGCACGATGATGGCTTGCCTGATCCTGCTCTTTTTCACGTTCATTCTTGTCTATCTCACGACCATCCCGGGGCGGCCGTGGCTGACGCTGCTGCCCAAACCGTTACTTGCCGCCGGCGAGGTTGGATTCTGGGTGCTGACATTGTCGATGCGCGCAGATATCTGTGACTACGACGAACATCTGTCAGGCAAGCGCAACGAGGGTATGGTTGCCGCCACGCTGATATGGACGAACAAACTGGCCATATCCCTTGCCTTCGTCTTCGCCGGCATACTCCTGCAACACGTCGTGGGATTTTCAAGTGATCTGCCTGAAGAAACCAGGGCCCAGATTGCGATTGAGGCCCAGCAGGAATATGACGCCCTGCCGCCTGCCGAAAAAGAAGGCGAGGATGCGGTGACACTCGAACGTCTGACGAGCCAGCTCGAACAAGCGGCAGTAATGGAAATGCTGACACCGGAGACACTGGAACGGCTCCGGCTGTTCTACGTGCTGCCGCAAATGATTGCGGTGAGCCTGGCGCTGATCCTGCTGTTCTTCTATCCGTTGTCCCGCAAGCGCCTTGCAGTCATCCGAATGGAACTCGAGGACCGGCGCGGCGAGACGCTGCATGGGTGAGAGGATCGGTGAAAAACAGGAATGATGCGGCAATCACTCGTAGGTTTCGTGATTGCGAAAAAAGTTCTTGAGCCTTTCGTCCACCTCGAAGCGCTTCATGTAGCCACCCTGCCCGTCGACCACGTGACATAGTCCCCAGCGCAGCCCTTCGAGTGGATGATCGTCGTGATTGTCGCAACGAAACAAACCGTTGGCCTCTGGCGCACCCTTGATGTAGGCCATGATTTCGAAGTTGATACCGTCTGGCGCCCATTGCAGCGTATTGCGCTCCGGCCCATCGGTCGTCAGCATTGCGGCGATGCCGCCGTTGTAGTGCCAGACACAAACCTCGTGCCCCGAGTTTGTGACCGGATTGTATTCGCTGCGAACGTAAGGCCCTTCAGGCTTGTCTGCAATCGCGACACCCCACTTTGTCTGGCGGCCACCCATGCCCATCTGTTCCCCCATCGCTTCGCCCTTGTAGTAGAGGTAAAACTTGCCGTTGAAATACATCAGCGTCGGATCATGGGTCTTGTGACTGTCGAATCCGCCAATTTTCTCGACGAGGAAGCGATTGTCTTCGCCGCCTTTCCAGATGCCGCCCATGGTCGGGAAAAGCAACGGCCCGGGCACCTTGTCCCACGGGCCGAAAGGGGAATCGGCTACGGCCAACGAGATGCCTTCGAACGAGCGCCGGACGTATGGCGATTTCACAACCTGGTAAACGAGGTAGTACCTTCCGTCATGAGCAAGCACCTCGGGCGTGAAGACGCTACGATCATCATACGCACCGGCCTTGCCGCGCGTCACCGCGACCTCCTGTTCCTCCCAGTGCCAACCGTCCTTGCTGGTGGCGTGCCATATATCGCAGTGGTCCCAGGGAAACGTCTTCTTGTCCGGGTCGCCAGTGCCGAATCCGTAGCTCTTGCCTGTCGATCGGCTGTACCACGTGTGGTATGCGCCATCGACTTCGATTACTGCGGTCGGGTCGCGGCGCACCATGCCCGGGCGATCCTCCGCCAGATCACCCGTGATGTCCTTCGTAAGGATCGAGCAATACCATTCATCGTCGCGCGTATAGTTTCGGGCCCGCAGCGTCGCTGCGCTGAGCTTTTCCGTCATTGAACGTGTCACCGTTGGTGGGTATCGGCCATACTACGCTATATTGTTAACAATAAACTATGAGTGCCGCTTGGCAGACTGATACGGGGACCAAAGTGAAAGTCAGGTTCGTACAACTAATCTTGCTGCTCTTGAGTTCCGGCGCCGGCATCGATGCCCGTTCACAGGACGTGCGCTTTACAGATGTCACGGAGGATGTCGGCCTGCGCTCGGAAGCAACCTGGAAATACGGCGGGCCGACGCTTGCAGATCTGAACAACGATGGGCGCTACGACCTTGTCCTGACCAATCATCACGCGGTTCCCGCCCAACTCTTCTTCGCGACGAATGACAACCGTTTCTCCGAGAGCGGCCCCTTGATGCGAGGAGACGTGCATGGCATTGCGGCAGGCGACTACGACCGCGACGGTCTCGTCGATCTCGTCGTCTCCCTCGGCGGTGGCAACGGCACGACCCCTCAACCGCCTCGCCTGCTGCGCAATACCGGCGGCGGCTTTGAAGACGTGACGGACTCGGCCGGCATCGCCGACCTGGGCGCGCGAGGCCGCTCCGTCCGGTGGATCGACCTCGACACTGACGGTGACCTTGACCTTCTCGAAATCGTCGCGGAGCAGTTGGCCACCGAGTCCGGACCACGCAATATCCTGTTCGAGAATATAGGTGACGGGACTTTTCGCTACCGTGAGAGTCCCGCGTTCGAAGCCATTGAAGCCGAACGTGTCCTGATCACGGATATTGATGCAGACGGTGTGCCCGACCTCGTCACGTTCACTCCGCTGCGCATTATGAAGGGCAACAACGACTTTGGTTTTACCGATGTGAGCGAGCAGTGGCTGGCAGGACTATCCCAAGCGCAGCGCGAACACGCGATGGCCGTGTCGGAAGCCGACATCGACAACGACGGCGACATGGACCTCTACGTCGCACGCGGCAAGACCTACTACGAAATAGCGAATAACTCGGTCGAACTCGACGAGAGCGGCCGGATGAATCTGCGCGACGAAGGCAATGAGAGCGAGGACTCTATCGAATTCGGCGCCGGCGAAACCGTTGGCCTGACCGACTTCTGGCATTGGCCGCGCGGCGTCGACGTGACACTGCCCGTTTACCTCGGCAACAGCGGCGAGATGCTCGCCACGCCGACAAGTGAGGTGCCCGTCTCGTCACTGCAGGCGCGGGGATTTCCCGGGACCTTGGAACAGGACGGCTGGTACCTTGGCTACCTCGGGGAAGGTCGCTGGAAACTCGCGTGGAAACTCAACGGCAATCTCGCATGGGACATCCGCGCGTCCGTTACTGGCGTAACCAGCCTGTACCCGGAGTGGGATCCGCAGGAACTGGGGGTGCCCGACTTGTTGCTCGTCAATGAGGGCGACCGGTTTCGCGATGCATCCGACTTGCTGCCTGCAGAGTCCGGCGACAACAATTGGGGCGTGGTCACCGCAGACTTTGACAATGATACGGACGCAGACTTCTTCGTCTGGCGCTTCGGCCGATTGCACGGCCGCATCGCCGACGTTCTGTTGACCAACGCGGATGGTCAATTCACGGCATCGGCCAACCATGGCGCCACCAATCTGGCGGGCGGCGGACATGGCGATATGGGTGTACCGGTCGACTATGACGGAGATGGCTGGCTCGACCTGTTGAGTGGCAGCGACAACTACGGTCACTGGGACGTTTTCCGAAACCAGGGAAGTCGCGGGAACTCGATCACGATTCGCGTCGGGAACTCGCCTGCCGGCACGGACGCGCACAATGCCGGGGTTTCGATAATGACCGCAGGCGCTCAACAAACGAAATTCGTTCGTTCGGCCGGCGCTGTTCATTCCCAGGGCCTCGGGAATCTCGTGCACTTCGGGCTGGGCGAGATTACGGAATCGGCCACGATCCGAGTGCGCTGGCGCACAGGTGAGGAGACGACGCTCGAGAAACTGCTCGCAAATGAGATACACGACGTCGGCGCGTTTGTCGGACCCCGTATCGGCCGTTTCGATCCACAAAAGGATCTGTACCTGCCGCAGTTTGACAGCAAACCCGATGTCGACGACATCCATTCAGTCGCCGGCGTAGCAATGCTGCTGCGCGATGCCCGGTTCGCCAATGTGAATTACCGAGCTGTTGCTGGTGCATACGGCGAACAGCGCGGGCTCTACGTGCCGTCACCCGAGCTCTTCGAACTTGCCTTCGGTGACAACTGGTCCGATGCACACAATTCGCGCGAACTGGCGCTCGATACCGTGACTGCGCTGGTCGAAGAAACGGTTGAAAACGGTGGACAGGTCTGGGTTGCGGAAGCAGGCCAGTCGGATTTTACGGCTGACTGGCTGGGCCGCATCGATCAGAACAAACGCGAGAATGTGCATGTCGTACAACATTCGGACTGGAACGAGTATTCAGCGACAGACGACAAGCTCGATTTCGTGCAAGCACACGCAACCTACCACAGGATTCCCGACGGCAACGAGCTCGATAACGGCACGCCCGGCTTTAGAACCAGCTCGGTTCATCTCATGGAGAAGGCTGCATCGGACGACGCTACCGGCGCCATTTGGCAACTGGCCCGCGATGTCGCCAACCGTTTCAACGGTGTCGATGGGCGCTACCTGAATCCGGACATTGAGCAAGGCGGTATGGACTTTTCGGATGTGGTTGAAAGCTGCTGGATTTTCGGTTGCGACCACCTTCGGGATGCCGATGCGTTCTTCCTTGCCTTTATGCCATCCAAACCAGAATAGACCAGCCCATCAACTTCCAATGGCGTCGGTGGACAACGTTGATGGGATAGGTCGTCGCGTCGTACATTCGGTGACCACGACTGGCACCTCGGCAGTTGGCAGACAACCGTCATGAAGCCCGCTGCCTGAAGTGCGTCTCGGACACTTCGCGCAGTCGCGCCGCGCTCCACTCCGGCGTGATGTCGCGCTGCGGATTGGCCAGCATTTCGTAACCGACCATAAACTTCCTGACGGTCGCCGAGCGCAGCAATGGCGGGTAGAAGTGCATGTGCCAATCCCACTCCTCGTGGGTACTGCCGTCGGTGGGCGCCTGGTGCAATCCGGCCGAATACGGGAAGCTGCAGGAAAACAGATTGTCGTAACGTGTCGTGACCCGCTTGACGATATCGGCGAGTGAACCCTTCTCAGCATCTTTCATGTCGAGCAGGCTCGCGACACGACGCTTGCACAGGACGATGACCTCGAACGGCCAGGTCGCCCAGAACGGCACGACGACGGCGAAATGCCCGTTCTCACAGACAATCCGTTCATCACGTTCGAGTTCGACGGCCAGGTAGTCGCCCAGCAGCGTCGAATCCGTGTCCTTGAAATGGCTCCGCATCCGGGAGGTTTCCTTCGCAGGTTCGCCGGGCAGGTTGCGTTGCGCCCATATCTGGCCATGCGGGTGCGAGTTACTGCAGCCCATGATCGGCCCCTTGTTCTCGAAGATCTGGACGTGATTGATGTCCGCCATCGCGCCCAGTTCCCCGTACTGCTGGGCCCAGAGATCGACGACTTTGCGAATGTCCGCGACCTCCATCTCCGCCAGAGTCAGGTCGTGGCGCGGCGAGAAACAGATGACCCTGCACAGGCCCGATTCGCTTTCGCAGAGCAGGAGTTCATGTTCGCCGGACTGTCCCGATGGCGCGTCGGGCAGCAACGCACTGAAGTCGTTCCGGAACACGAACGTGCCCTCATAATCGGGATTCATGGCACCTCCCGCCCGTTCGTTTCCCGGGCATAGGTAGCATCCGGGATCATACCGGGGTCGCTGGTCGATCACGGGCTCTTCGACCTGCCCCTGCCACGGTCGCCTGGTTCGATGCGGGGAGACGAGCACCCACTCACCCGTCAACGGGTTATACCGGCGATGCGAATGATCGTCGGGATTGAAGTTACTCATTGGCCAGTACCTGCTCCCATTGCCAGGCGTGTTCGATGATCTTCACAAGATCTGCATATTGCGGCCGCCACTGCAGGGCTGACTTCGCATGCGCCGAGTCCGCGACGAGCGTCCCGGGGTCACCGGCACGCCGCTGCGCTTCGACCACTGCAATGTTTTGCCCCGTCACGTCGACAGCGGCGTCGATGACCTCGCGCACCGAGAAACCGTTGCCGTTACCGAGGTTGTACGCTGCACTCGGGGCACCATCCCAGAGCGTGCGCAATGCCAGCAAATGGGCGTCGCAGAGGTCGTTGACGTGAATGTAGTCACGGACGCATGTCCCGTCTCGCGTATCGTAGTCGGTGCCAAATATCGAGATGCTCTCCCGACGGCCGGACGCAGCCCGCAACACGAGCGGCAAGAGGTGTGACTCCGGTTCGTGGCACTCGCCGATGTCGCCAGCCGGGTCGGCGCCAGCCGCGTTGAAGTAACGCAGGCACACCGACTTCATGCCGTACGCTGTATCGTAGTCTGCGAGGATCGCCTCAACCATGAGCTTGCTGCGGCCGTACGGATTGATCGGTGCCTTCGGGTGCGACTCGTCGATGCAACGCCGAACCGGCTCGCCAAAAATTGCAGCCGTCGACGAAAAAATGAAGTTGTTGACGCTGTGGACGTGCATCGCATCGAGCAATACCTGAGTATTCGCGACGTTGTTCAGATAGTATTTCGCCGGGTTGACGACCGACTCGTCAACCTCTATGTGCGCAGCAAAATGCATGACACCATCGAACCTTGCTGACCCGAACAGTTGATCGAGCAACGTGCGATCGCCGAGGTCGCCCCTCACGAACTTTCCATGCGTGACCGACTCTCGACGACCGGATGACAGGTTGTCGAGAGTTGTGACGTCGATGCCGGCATTGCCGAGGCGCCGCACCATGTGCGAGCCCACGTATCCGGCTCCGCCAACGACAAGTACGTGCCTGGCCTCACTCATGGTGGAGGACTCCGGCGCCGGGCGCCGTGCGAATGGGATAGATTTCCGGGTTCAGTCCCGTCTCCGCCTTGTAGGTCTCTTCGGTATGACTGGAGAAATCGTAAACGCGAGCCTTCTCGACAACCGCGACCATGCAACCGCCGAATCCGGCGCCGGTCTGGCGGCAACCGACGACGCCGGTGGCGGAACGCATCGCGTCGAACATGGCCTGCATGGCGGGAACGGTGATCTCGAACAGGTCGCGACACCCGACAAACGACTCCGTCATCAACGTAGCGATGGCCTCCCGGTCGTTGCTTTCGAGCGCCTTGGCCAAAGCCCCGACCCGTCCGTTTTCCTCGATGATGAAACGAGATCGACGCGCCGCCACCTCGGGTAGCCCGGCCTCGTGCTGTTCGAACAAGTCGAGCGGCACGTCCCGCAGAGACCGAGCGGCGGGGTCCACTCCCGCGAAATACGCCGCGCCCCGTTCGCACTGGGCGCGACGGTCTCCATACTCGGAACCGCTCAGGTTGCGCGGCGCTTTGGTATTGCAAATCACGACGCGCAGATCGCGCGGCATGGCCGCATACGTGTGCGTCAGGCTACGGCAATCGAGTATTAGCGTGTTGTGCCGTTCGCCGAGGATCGAACTGTACTGGTCGAGGATGCCGCAGTTCACGCCGACCCAGCCGTTCTCGGCCTTTTGGGTGAGTTTGGCCTTGCCGACGGGGTCAAGCGTGAATCCGCCGAGTTGCTCGAATAGTGTGGCAACGGCAGCTTCCAATGCAGCCGACGAGCTGAGCCCACTCGACAGCGGCACAGTCCCGTGCACCACGGCATCACAGCCAGACAGGGGGTAGCCGGCTCTGCGAAGTTCGACGGCCACACCCTGAACGTAGGCACCCCAGTCATCCAGTTTCCCGCGCTCCGGGTCGGCGGCATCGAAGCCGGTCTCCTTGCCCATGTTCAGCGACGCCATGCGCACACTGCCATCATCGCGCGGTCGCGCGAGAATCCACGTCTCGCGGTTAATCGGCAGGGTCATGACGAAGCCTTCGTTGTAGTCGGTATGGCTACCCATCAGGTCCACCCGGCCTGGCGCCCTGACAGCAATCTGCGGCTCCGCGTCGTACAACGCGTGGAATTCCTCCGTCATCCGCTCCCGACGTTCAATCGAATCGATGCGATCGGTGTCGAGCTCTTTCAAGGTTGAGCCTTGTATGCGACGGGATTCAGCTCCGTGTCGACGAGATCGCCAGGTTTCAAGCCGGGCATCCAGCGCTTGAGATCACGCTCCTGATTGACGTTGACGGGTTCGGTGACGTGACAGCCGTCAGCCACCCAGATGATCGTCATGACTTCGCGCAGGCGATCGCTCTTGTTAGGGGGGGCCGAGTGCAGAATCCAGCCGCTGTGGAATGTCGCGTCGCCCGCTGCAATCGACTTCAGGCGACTGACCGCCATGCCATTGTCGGCGATGTACCTGGTGAATGCTTCTTCCGACTCTTCCGAGATCGGCAAGGTGCCAAGATAGCCCTTTTCATGCGAACGCGTTGCAAAGGTCAAAATGCCCATATCGTCGGTCAGGTCCACGAGCGGCATCCACATCGTAACGGTCTTGTCGGTATCGACAGGCCAGTAGTACTGGTCCTGGTGCCACGGCGTCAGCCCGCCACCCGGCTCCTTGAACAGAGCCTGGTCGTGGTAAATGCGTACGCCATCGCAACCCATGAGTTCTGCGGCAACCCGGGCGAAGCGCTTTCCCAGCGTGAACGCAGCGACCGCAGGATCCGCGGTCCACAGATTCATGTGTTGCAGGAAAGCCTTGCCATAAGTATCGCGCTGCTCCAGCGGCAAGGCATCGACCTGGCCATGCTTGTCCGCTGTCGCCTGGATCGGGCCGCGAAAGAACTCGACCTCTTCCCGGCTGGCCACACCCGGCAGGTAGACATGACCATCCGCTCGAAACCGCTCGATCTGCTCCGGATCGAGGGCGTAGCGCGAGCCCAGCGAAGGGTAGGTGTCATTCGATGGCATCGAGAATGACTCCGGGTTGTTGGCCTGATGTCAGGAATGCCCCCGGAAGCCGGCGCGACGACTAGCCGCAGTTCGCCATTTCAGCCGGGTAGGCCGTCAATCGAATATCCGAGATCTCCAGTTCCATCCTGCCGCCGGTCTGTAACTGGATGCCAGTGAGCTGACTGAAGTCGAAGGCCTCGTTGTCCCCGAGGAAACAGCGCAGAGGGATCGGTATGCTGGTCCACTCGTTTCTCGGAACTGTCCGAAGCGCGCTCCTCAATGGTACGCCTGCACGCGTTTTCCAGTCCCAGGCAGTCTCGAGCGTAATCGTCACCTGTCTGCTGGGCGCCCTGATCACACGCAAATCCACCGTCAATGCGGCCTGGTCGACAACCGAGGAGATATCGACGTGTGCCATCCGGTTGATCAGCGTGATCGTTTGTACACTCGTGTCGTCAGTACCCCACTCGTTCTTCACGCCCTTGGGTGACCATGTGAATCGGATCGCGTCATTTTCACCATTTCTGTTCGAGGGTTCCGCGACCAGGCTGGCCCGTGCCGTCTGGCCCGACTGGCTTTCGAGCACCACCTCGCCGAACTGCAAGCTCAGCTCCCACGGCGCGATGCTCTTTCCTGCAACAAGATAATGAACATTCGGGTCACTCGTATTGGCGGTCGCGGTCCCCGCCATAAAAACGATAAGAACTGGCAAAAAATTCTTCATTGTGTGCACCTCCGTTCCGGGTGGATGCGGCCTTCGCTACGGCTAGTCCAGGATATGAAGCAACTCATGATATGAAACCGATCTGTCAGTAACATCGGCAGACTCCAGTATGAGATCGACGACCTTTTCCTCGAGTGCCGTCGCCCGCAATGATTCCAACGCTGCGCGATTACCCGAGAAATGTTTCACGACGTCCTGCTCCTGGCCGGGAAATCTGCGTGCTTCGGCAAGCATCGCGTGTTGAAGGTCCAACTCGGTAACGACGATTTTCTGGGAGTTGCCGATCTCGGCGATAATCAAGCCGAGACGCACACGTCGCTCGGCAATGTCTCGATACTCCTGCTTTTCGCCCTCGGAGAGCGACCCTGTTTCGCCGTCGCCCCTCCGTTGTGCTTCCACTTGTTTGATAATGTTCGCGAACTCGATGTCCACCATTTTCGCCATCCCGGGCGGGACTTCGAAAGTATTCGAAATGTCAAGGTGGTCAAGCAAATCTCGCTTCAACGAGGCTCGAGACATTTCTTCAAGCCCTTCGGCGAGCTCTTTCCCGGCGGCATCTCGCAGCGCGGCCAAATCCTGAAAACCCAACCCGACCGCCAGTTCGTCGTCGATCTGTGCCGCTACGGGTTCATGTAGCTCCAGGATCCTGACGTCGATAATCGCCGCACGGCCTGCCAGGCCAGCATCGGTGTACGTCTCGGGAAAGTCAATATTCACCTCGATGTCATCGCCGACCATCTTTCCGGTGAGCTGAGCCTCTAATCCTGGCACAAACTGACCACCACCCAGCCTAAGTCGCTGCCTCTTTCCGTTGAGGCTCTCATGTTGCACGCCATCATCTGTGGTTCGGCCTTGCAGGTCGATGATAACCGTGTCGCCCTGGCGCGAGGCACGGTCCGTTTCTACCAAACGTGTCGACGGGTTTGCGGCGGCAATTCGTTGCAATTGCCGGTCGATGCTGGCCGCGCCAGGCGAAGCGACCAGCCGGGTCAATTTGATGCCCTTCAGGTCGGCTATCTGGAGGTCGGGCATGGACTCGATGCTGACGGTATAGACCAGGTCCGCACCCGCTCCGGCGCTCTTGACATCGATTTCGGGACGCATCGCCGCCTTGATGTTCTGTTCGTGCAGTGCGATCTGGAATGTCTCGAACACCGCAGCCTGAATAGCCTCGCCCCGTGCCCTCTTGCCGAACCGTTTCTTCAGCAGTTTCGGCGGAATTTTCCCCCTCCGGAACCCGCGCATCGTTGCCGTCTTGCCAATCTCGTGGAGCTTCGCCTCGAGCTTCGATTCGATGTCATTTGCCGGCACCGTGACTTCGAGCTCGTGCGAAAGGCCTTCGGACCTGATGACTCCGACTTTCATGGATGCATTGTCAACAATCTACCAGGGACTACGAGTATGACACAGTAGCACAGGAATCAGGCTGCAAGTCGAGCCAATCCAGCTCCGGTTGGTTCAGCTCAACGCCGAGTGCCCCGAGGTTGGAGCGGATCGAAGCGGAATTGCCGGCGCGGACCACCGCAAAGGTGTTCATCGGCTGGTGCAGCACATAGGCGATCGCGATCTGTGCAACTGTCACCCCTCTTTCAGCAGCCATCTCGCCAGCGCGTTCGAGACGACGCCAATTGTCCTCCGAGTCATAGGATCGGACCGTGTAATCCGGCAACGAAGCCGCCATTTCTTCGCGGTTTGCACGTGAAAAGCGACCGGACAGGAAGCCGCCTGCAAGGCTCGACCAGCAGAGCACGCCGAGGTCGGCCCGGGCATACCACGCCCTGACATCCGCGTTCTTCGGACCGCTGATCGTGATGCAGTCATCACCCCAGGGCGAGGTCGTCTGTTCCGCCAGACTGAAGTGCGGACTGCTTGCGGCGAAACCAATGAGACCCCTGCTCTGTGCGAAATCGTTGGCCTCCCGGATACGCGCCTGCGTCCAGTTCGATCCACCGAATGCATGTATCTTGCCCGCGTCGACCATTCGATTAAGCGTGTCCACCAGCGGTCCGACGGGCACGGACGGATCGTCCCGATGAAACAGCCACAGATCGATACTCTGCACGCCGAGGCGTTCGAGAGAGTCGTTGATGTCCGACTCGATGACTTCGGGTGACACTCGCTTGAGTTCACCGATCGGATGACACCCCTTGTCGACAATAACCACGTCATTGCGAACGCCGCGATCTTTGAGCCAGTTTCCGAATGCGCGCTCGCATTGACCGTCGCCGTACTCCCAGGCGTGGTCGAATGCATCTATCCCGGCCTCGAAAACCTCATCGAGAAGATCGTTGCTGCGTCGTTGTCCGACGCCGTCTTTGAGCATCGTGCATCCCTGCACGATTCGGGATACGGGTTTGCCGACCTGGGGTATGTTTCCGTAACCCATGATTCCGGAATGCGACGCGCTATTCGATCGTATACGGCTGTCTTTCCCGTGCATTTCGAACGCTTTCTTCGTAAAGCTCGTCGAAAAACTGCTGGCGCTGCGGCCCGTAGTCCTCAGGCCGCAACCTGACATTTTGCATGTTTTCCGAATTCCACTCGTTCCAGAGTCGCGCCAGTTCAGCCTGACGCTCCGGCTGTTGGTCGACAATGTTGGTCGTCTCGTAGGGGTCGACCTCCATATCGAAAAATGCGCGGCCGACGCCGGGCAGGCCCTGCCGCAAGTACTTTGCGTCAGGCGTTCGAACCGCCCAGATATGATCGCCTTCAGCGAAGCGCCAGAACAGCGCTTCATGCGGTGAACCCTGCTCTTCGCCTGTCAGGTAGGGCACCAGATTCTTGCCTTCGAGCAAGCCGTCGGTTGCGTCCCCGCCAGCCACGGCAAGTGCAGTCGCTGCAATATCGAGTGACGAGACCAGACCGTCGAAGGTTTCCCCGGCAGGTAACGCTGCCGGCCAGTGCACGACGTACGGGACATGAATACCACCCTCAGTGAGAGACACCTTGCCGCGCCGGAACGGCGAACTGTCCGCCCAGTCCGCATACGACATCCACTCCTCCGGAAAGACGCCACCGTGGTCCGAAAGGAAGAATATCAGCGTATTGTCGAGCTTGCCCGAATCGCGCAATGCGTCCAGGACGATTCCGATGCCGTCGTCGAGGGCATGAATCATCGCCGCGTAGGTGCGGCGTTCCGGATCCTCGATGTGCGCGTACCGCTCGATGAGTCCCTCTGGCGCTTCGAGCGGTTCGTGCGGCGCATTGTAGGACAGCACCAGAAAGAACGGGTCAGCCGAGTCCGACACGAATCTTGCTGCATCGCGACTGAGCGCGGTCGTCAGGTAATCGTCGAACTCCGCAGGCCGCCCGTTTCGAGTCAGGGGAAGATAGTAGCCTGCTCGTGCTGAAACATTCGGCGATCCGTCCGGATTGGTCAATGGCACGCTGACGGAGACGTTCTCCGGGAAGTAGCTGTGCCCACCGCCAAGAAAGCCATAGAAATAGTCGAAGCCGCGATTGTGCGGATGAAACGGCGGTGCTGCGCCCAGGTGCCACTTACCGATAAGGCCGGTTCGATAACCGACCGCTTTCAAGCGATCCGCGATTGTCTTTTCTGACGTCGGCAGACCCAAATGCTCGTCGTACGGCGAGTAGTCGACATTGAATTCCATGCCGAACCTGGCTGGATACCGACCGGTAAAAATACCGGCTCGCGACGGCCCGCAATACGGATGCACGACGTAACCGTTACTTGCAACAACGCCGTTGCCAGCAAGGCTGTCGATTACCGAAGTTTCTATATCGGTTGACCCTGTGAATCCGAGATCGCCGTAGCCCAGATCGTCCACCACGATGACGAGAATGTCGGGTCGATTTTCGTCGATTGTCGATTCCGCTGAAGCGTACGCGGCAATTACGCCAAACATCACAGCAGTCAGTAGTCGACCTGCCTTGGGAGATTCGGCGCCAAACAACGCCGGCTGGTTGTTCGTTGATAAATTGGCCATCGCGTTGACGTCAGCCCGCAGGCCATCGAACAAACTTCGAAACCTGACGAAGCCGTGTTCGTTGATGCTACGGTATTTCGGGGTGGAAAACAAAACTATCAGGTTGACCTGGCACTAGGAAATCGGCTGACCGATCGTTCGCTCAATATATTGTTTATGGGTCGGCATTTGCCTTGTGAGTTTCGATATGGCGTGTCGCAATTGTGCCATTGTCTGCGCCAATTTCCGAACATCTACTTCGTCAGCAACTTGATTGTATACCTCCGGGCCCAGACCCTGCCCCTCCATTACCGCCAGCCAGCTATCGAGCTTGAACAGATCGTATTCGTACGGGACGTAGTGACCTGCCCTGGTCATCAGGGTCATGCGGTGTTGCAGGATTTCGGGAAGCTCCAGGTTCCTGACGTAGCGCCAGAATTCCGTATCGTCTCGCCGGGTCGCGACGTAATGCATCAGGATAAAATCTCGAATACGATCGTAAGTCAGGCCCATCACGCGGTTGTATTCAAGCGCATTGGCCGGATTGAATGACCGATCGGGCATAAGCGCGACGAATCGAACGAGCCCCTCTTGTATAAGGTGTATCGAGGTCGATTCGAGCGGCTCCAGAAAACCGGACGACAAGCCCAGCGCGAGGCAGTTCTTTTGCCAAAAGGCTGCACGGCGGCCAGTCTGGAAAGACAAGAGGCGAGGTTCGGTAATCGGCCTGCCGTCAACATTCTTCATTAACAGGTCTGTTGCAGCGGAATGGTCGGTAAATTTGCTGGAAAACACGTGTCCGTTTCCGACACGGTCTTGCAAAGGGATCCGCCACGTCCAACCCGCCTCCCGGGCCGTCGCAACCGTGTATGGCCTGGGAGGCTCAACGACCCCCGTCTGGACCGCCACGGCGCTGTCCATCGGAAGCAGATCCGACCAATCCGTAAACGGCACACCCAACGCCTTTTCAATGAGCAGTCCGCGAAACCCGGTGCAGTCGATAAAGAAATCGCCTTCGATGGATTGACCATCGTCAAGCTCGACACTTGCAATATTGCCCGTTTCGGAATCGAGGGTCGCCTTGACCACCTTGCCCTCGATTCGCCGGGCCGCAAGTGCCTCGGCGTAACGCCGCAAATAAGCGCCGAACAGAGTCGCATCAAGATGAAAGGCGTAGGAAATCCGGGAGGCCAATGATGACTGATCCTTGACCGGACGAATAAACTTGTTTGCGCGTGCCGCTACGATGTTCAGGGAATAGGTGTCGAGCGGATGGGTATCGCCGCCACTGCGCATACGGGACCAGAAATGATGGAACGCCAGTTGCCCCATCGGCACGCCGTATTCGCCGAACGGGTGAATGTAGCGTTCGCCGATTTGTCCCCAATCGACGAACTCGATACCCAGCTTATAGGTCGCTCTTGTCTCTCTCAGGAATTGGGCCTCGTCGACCCCGAGCATGTCGATGAAATTCTGGATATACGGAATCGTCGCTTCCCCGACCCCGATCGTTTCGATCACCTCGGACTCAATCAGTGTGACACTTGTCCCCGACCGCCCAAGATACCTGGACAAGAGCGCGGCAGACATCCATCCAGCCGTTCCGCCCCCCACCACAACAATTTTTCTGAGACGCGATCTTTCGCCCATTTTTCAAACCCTGTCCAGACCAATGTGTTTCTTTGCGTCCAAAATTGGAATAGAGTATTTCGCTTCACAGAGAGTGCGAGGGAACCATGCCCGAAGTATCCGTTGCTCCGGACACGATAAACGAAGAAAACGCGAAGTTTGCTCAGAATAATTTGTCAAGGTCAGTATTCCTGAACAGCCTACCCAAGAGCGGCTCTCACCTGCTTCGCAACATTCTGCGAATGTTCGTACCCGTCGGCCAGGTTTACGGACCGCAATTCGTCCAGTTCCCGAATCTGAAGCAGCATCTGGGCGCATTCGATCCGAATCGAAGCTATCTGATATCGGGCCATTTGCTCTATTCGGACCATACCGCCATGTTGGCAAACAGGACGAACAAGGTTCTCCTCGTACGCGACCCTTACAGTTGGGTTCTCGCCCAGGCCCGCTTCTTCGTGTCGGATATAGTCTCCAGCAATTTCGAGCATATCAAGACCGGCGCGCTATCGGTTGATGACTTGATCGGGCTCATGATCTTCGGAATGTACAAAAAGTCGCCACCGATGCGGCAGCAGTACGAATTGTATTCGGTCGGATGGCTTTCAGCCGACGCGTACATGGTGCGATTCGAAGACCTCGTAGCCAACGTCAACTCGATCGACACGGACGCTGCCCGATCCTATTTTGCAGGGCTGTTCCACAAATGCGGCATTGCCCCCCCTGATGACTGGAAACAACGCGTCTTGATCGGTGCCGACCGCAAACAAAGCGCGACCGCTCGGGAGAACATCAATACCGGCAAACCACTGTTTGAATTTCCCCGGGAACTGTCGGACAAACACAAGCAAATGGTCGATTTCGCCGCACCCGGCCTGCGAGAGTTGCTCGGATACGAGTGAGATCGGGCGGGAGGCCGGGTCACCTCAACCGTCCTCCCACATCACCGTACATACACATGCAGGCGCTGCGCGCCACGCCTGGCGCACCAACGAGAAAGCCCCGACGAATTCCGTCGGGGCCTTGTCTCTTTCCTGGGCGATCACCCATCGATGGGCGCCCTGGCTGGCGGGGGATTTGAATCGTGGATTCGCGAATCCTCAGAAATTCACTCGAACGGCAAGCCGGTAGAATCGACCGACGTTGTATTCGTGCACCGTTCTGCCCTGGTAAGCATCACCGGTCAGCGGATTGCCTTCGTCGAATGGCACGTTATCGCGGGCGGGTCCGCCCCCAGTCGGGGACTCGGGCAGGGGGATGGATCGGCTCGTGAAGTACGTTCTGTAGGACTCATCCAGCAGGTTGGTCGCATCGACAGTGATTTGAATATTGTCGTTGACCTGGTAAGCCGCCGAAAAGTCCAGCGTTTCGCGACCATCCTGCCACAAGGCGCCGCGCCCGAAACTTCGCTGCAACAGTACGTCCGTCGCTCCACCGTAGGTCAACCGTAGCTGATGACCACCTTGTTGCCAATACGTCGTGACGTTGTAGGAATGCTCCGGCGTGCGGTCGATCTGAAACCTCGGAAGTTCAAGCCCTGCGACGAGGTCTGACACATCCTGTGCAAATGAGCTGTCCTGATAGGTGTAGTTGGCTGACAAGCCCAAACCGCCCAGGTAGCCCGGCAGGAAGGTGTAGTTCTGCGCATATTGCAGCTCGACACCGTTGATCTCGGCGCCGGCGGCGTTGCGCGGCTGGGTCGCCCGGAATTGCGCACAGAGAAACTCCGGGTCGTCGGAGAACAGCATGTTCTCGACATACGACGGGTTATAACCGTACTGCCACTCACCCAGTATTTCGGCGTAGCAGTTGTCGATCGTAATGGTGTTCGCGTCCAGCAGGAGACCTTCAAACGCAACCTCTTCGCCGTTTTGCACCTCCGTTTTTACATCGCGCAGGTAGACCCGCTGAGTTTCGTTTTCGATGAGGTCTTCGATGTCCTTGCGGAACAAGCCGACCGAAACCAGTGCATCCTCGGCGAAATACCACTCGAACGAAAAGTCCAGGTTGACCGACGTCAGCGGGTCGAGCTCGGTATTGAACAAGCCGATTTGGTTCACACGCGTGGCCGGGTTGCCCCAACCGGCCTCACCAATACTGAACCCGGGCCGGAGGGCATCGATCGGCGGCCGTGTCATCGTCTGGGACGCCGCAAACCGGACGATCATTTCGTCGTTAAGCAGATAGTTGAGGTTCACGCTGGGCAGGAGCACATCGTAATTGTGGGATCCCGCCGTGGCGAAGGCGCGAATCGTGTTGTTGCTCCCTGGCGCCAGATTCCTTCCTTCCGGATCCGTCGTTACATAGCCACCGGAAAAGATGTCGTTGTTGGTCCAGAAGACATTGTTGTAGCGGCGCAGGAGCTGGTGGAACCCGCCCTGTGCCTGCAGGTTGGCAACGTCCAGCAGCCACGGCTCGTGACAAGGCAGCGAATTCGGCAGGGGCGTATCGTCATTGAATGTAGCCGTGCCGTTTGTATCGATACCCAGGCCGTCTACACGTGCGTAACGAGCCGCATCGCCGTACGCCACTTCTCCGTTCGGATCGAACGGGATTGCCGGGCAGGCAGGCTGCGACGCATTCATGAGACTTCTCAGGTTTCTGAGATCGTAGATTCGCTGGTTGCGTCCAAAGGACTCGTTAAACGCGCGAATTCCTGCCGCTCCCGCTGATGACACTTCGGTTTCGACCCACCGCAGACCTGCATTGCCGGTCAGTCTGTCATCCATGAACGAAAAGTTGGCCTTCAGATACAATGCCAGGTTTTCGAACGTCGCAGAACGGGTCTCGGTGTCGTCAATACTGATGACGATGTCTTCGTCCGCCGCGATAAGATCGAAAATCGCAACGGGGTCGACAGAGGTAAAGCCGTCGGCAATGTTGTTGTTGCCCAGCCCGATACCGCTCAGGAACCCATTCGGCTCAATACGCTGCGAGAAGGGCAGGACAGGGGTTTGGTCGATCGCAGTCCCGACGAGAACGGGTTGTCCGGTCAGCGGATTGACGACTGTCGCGGCGGAGTCCCTATTGACGACGCTGCCGCTCTGGTTGTCGACGAATTTCTCACGGCTGGTGTATTTCGCGCCGAACTCGAAGGACGTTACGCCGAACCGCTCGAACTCGAGATCGCCATTGAGGAAAAAGACCTCGTTCGTATCCTCCACGGCGGTCAGCGTCTGGTTAACGATTCCGACGGAATGCGCGAGAATGTCGTCGGGATTGTTGCCGGTAAACGAGATGTTGTCATCGCCTCGCACTATGATCGGTTGTCCAGCCGTTCCTGTAATGCCACTGGCTGCCAAACGCGCGACGTCTTCGGCGGAAGGAGGACCAATGATGGAGCCCAGGCTGACCGGCGATTGGCCCGTGACGGGCACACACACGCCTGAAAGGCAATCAAAGCCGGCGGGTTCCAACTGCTCCGGCGGAACCAGATAACGGAGGACGGCGCCGTTCTCGCGAGCCGACTGCAGATTCACATACACCCGCTGATCCGGAATCTGTTCCGACTTCTGGTAACTGCCTCCGAAATTCAGGACCATCCTGTCGAACAGATCCTGCTCGAATTCCAGTGAACCGGTAAAGTTTTCGTTCTCGTAGATGTCGGACGACGTATTGACGTCGCTGGTAGAGAAACGCCGCAGAGTCTTCACCCAGGTTCGCGTACCTGGATCCAGTATCATCCAGTCTGAAGGATCCTGGAAGGGTGTGGGCATACCATTGGCAAAGTCGACTCCGCCCGTATAGGGAAAGCCTACTGTATTGAAATTTGGATCGCGGGCCTGGTCATTGTTCCGCACGGTGATCTCGTGCATCGTGTTTTCGATCTGTTGACGCCCGACGTTCAGATTGGCCGTAATGCTGGTCGCGTCAAGGGCCTGCCACTGGGCGGCAAGATCGACAGCCTGCCGGTCACGCTGCCCCTCGCGGACTCCGTAAGCTGTCTGAAGGGCCGCGATTCCCCAAAGCACAGGCTCTGAGTAACCGTCCGCCTGGTATACATTGCCATCCAGATCCTGAGCGTTATAGGATCGGGCGGGTTCGAAGTTGCGGCCCGCCGTGAAATCCTGGCGCTGCGGATTCTTCTCGTCAACGGCCGAAAGAAGGACGCCGAAGCGGTCGTCCAGGAACTTTTGCGAGACCGTTGCGGAGATCTTGTAGTCTTCAGGGAGCGGGCTGTCGAAGTCCTTGGCGGTGCTGTTCTGCTCATTCGAGCGCCCCTGCACGGTGAGCGAGCGGATATCATCGGTGATATCCAGCGGTCTCCGCGTAACGAGATTGACCAGTCCGCCCAGAGAACCTTCTTCGTCATCTGCGGAGGGCGTCTTGATGACTTCGATCTTCGCCAGAATATCGGACGAAAAACTGGACAGGTTGACCGCTTGCGAAAACTCGGTGGTACCCAGGGTCGTTCCGTTCAAGGTGACGACAGTCTGGTCCGGGCTGGCGCCGCGAATCGACACGAATGCGCCCTCGCCCGCCTGCTCCGTGATACTGACGCCGGAGATACGATTCAGGGCTTCCGCGATATTCTGATCGGTCGACTTGCCAATGTCTTCGGCGTTAATCGTATCGACAATCCGATCAGCGTTGCGCTTGTCCGAGATGGACGTCGCGAGACTGTACCGGATACCCGTGACCACAATCTCCTCGAGTACCCCTTCATCCGTAGCGGCCTCCGCTTCCTGCGCCTGGCCGGTCGACGCAGCGAACGCTCCGATCGTGACCGCAGAAGCTGCGGACAGAAGCTTGCTCTTCGATATGCGTGACATTGGTGGATTCCTCCCACGAGTATATTCATTCAAACTGAATCTGGTCGGTTTATTCAGGCAATTCAACCATTTATTGTCGGATCGCCCTGAGGTCTGCCGGAAGCGTGCGCTGTTCCCCGATACACGTTTCCGCAGAATAGTTTAGGTCTTTCAGATTGTCAACAATTTACTGATTTCAATCCACAATGGCTCCGCAAGGCGTGCGATTCGGGCCACAGCCAAATTTGCCACAACCTGAAATTCATGGCGATCAACTCATCCGGGGCGAATTCTCCTAGCGGATATTTGCTCTGAGCGCGGCGGTGGCAGAGGTCACATCGTTGTTGCGTAGAGCGTCGATAATTGCCTGGTGCTCGGCGACACCGTCTTTCGGAGTGTCGATGCGCTTGTAGTTCATGCGCATGCGAAAGACGACCGGGTACCAGAGGTTGACCAGATCCTGCCCCCCTGCCTTGTCGACGAGGAACTTGTGAAATTCGATGTCCGCTCTTGTCACTTCCGTGAAGTCGCCCACCTCAAAGGCTTTCTTGAATCGGCCGAGCAAGAAATCGAGCGCCTCGAAGTCCTCGTCCGCCAGTTGGCCTTTCAGTTGCCTGACCGCGTAGGTCTCGATGCGCCGACGAATGTCGACCATGAGATTCTGCAGCGAAGGCGAAAGCATCTCATTGACCGATGCGCCGACATTGCTCTTGGTGACGAGCAAACCTTCCTTCGTCAACTGCAGGATCACGTCGCGAATCGGGCCGCGGGAAACACCGAAGCGTGTGGCAAGTCCCTGCTCGTTAAGCTTGTTCCCGGGCGCAAGTTCGCCGGAGATGATGTCCGAGCGTAGCTGGTCGGCGATCTGGTCCCTGACCGGGATTACCTTCTCACTCCGACGCATTGATCACTCTTCCCCTGACGCTGGTATACTCGCTACAGCCTAGTCTAATTGTAGACAATGCACAATATGCGCAAAATGCGCCATCGAAATTCTAACGAGGAACTTCGACATGCCCCACCCCCACCGCATTATTGAATTGATTGGCGCGCTTGGCGTGGCATCTTCCATCGGCGCCGCCGGTGGTTGCGATACCGGTAATCCGAATCAGGAATTGGCAGCGGCGGATAGTAGGGAGATTGCCGTTCTCTACGACTTTGAGGCCGGCGCAACCCCCGGCGATGTCCGGCTTGTCAATGCCTCGGCCGAGCTCACCAGCGCCGATACAACCGATGGCAACCAGGCTCTTGTCGTCAGAATGCGATCACAGGCGAATCGGTTTGCGGGATTCGCTCTTCAACCTGAGACACCATGGGACTGGAGCCGGTACGAAGATTTCAGCCTGGCACTGGATATTGCCAACCGTGGCGAGGTCTCCACGCAGATCAAGCTCGATGTCTCTGATATCGATGGGAGTACGACAACACGCAGTGTTGCCATTCCGGTCGGCGGCGCCAGGACCTACTACTCGAAATTGCATGGCCATGACCTGGGTAGTCCGGACGGCGACCCCAACGTCGGATTGAATTTCCAGTCTGGCCTTCGTTCGAACCCACCAACCTGGGACAGCGACGACATTCAGTTCGTCTCGATGTGGGGCGCGAAACACCTCAACCTGAGTGGCATCACTCGCATCAGCCTCACAGTGGACAGTGCACTACACGACAAGGAGGTGACGCTGGACAATGTGCGCCTGATCGCGAACCCGCCAATGAACGAGGCTTTCCTGGAATCCATAGTCGACAAGTATGGGCAGAATGCGAAGGTGGAGTTTGCGGGCAAGATCCACTCCGACGAAGAGTTGATCGCCCAACGAGACGCGGAGATCGAATCGCTTGCTGGCGGTGCGCCCATGCCCGACCGCTCTCGGTTCGGCGGCTGGCAAGACGGGCCTCGACTCGAAGGGACCGGATTTTTCCGCACCGAAAAAGTAGACGGCAAATGGGCACTGGTCGACCCGGAGGGCTACCTCTACTTCGCAACGGGTCTCGACATCATACGCCTGGCAAACTCCACGACGATGACGGGCTACGATTTCGACGAAGACCGGGTCGCGCAACGCGCTGCCGACGATACGACGCCCGAGGATTCCATGGGGTTGAACCCGGTATCGGCCGAAGCCATTCCTTCCAGACACCTGGTCTCTGAAATGCGTGCGAACTTGTTCGAATGGTTGCCGGAATACGACGACGAGCTCGGCAACCACTACGGTTATCGCCGCGAAGCGCATTCGGGCCCGCTTGATAAAGGCGAGACATACAGCTTCTACAGCGCCAATCTCGAAAGAAAATACGGTGAGGACGCGCCCTACTCTTACCTCGACGCGTGGGAGGAAGTGACCGTCGATCGCATGCTCAACTGGGGATTCACCTCGTTGGGCAACTGGACCGACCCGCGTTACTACGACCAGCAGCAAATTCCGTTCTTCGCGAACGGCTGGATTATCGGCGACTTCAAGACGGTATCGAGCGGCAACGATTTCTGGGCGCCACTGCCGGATGTCTTTGACCCGCTTTTTGAAGAACGCGCTCTGATTACCGCGAACCAGGTTGCCGTTGAAGTTCAGGGCAGCCCGTGGGCGGTCGGCGTATTCATCGACAATGAAAAGAGTTTTGGCCGCACGGAAACCCGGGAGGCTCAACTCGGCATCGTGCTTCATACCTTGCGCCGCAACGGCATCGACGTGCCAACCAAGCGCCAGTTCACCAGCATGATGCGTGACAAATACGACACCATTGAAGCGCTCAACGATTCCTGGGGCACGTCGATCGCCAGTTGGGATGAATTCGACGCCGGTATCAATTCTGACCTGCGATCCGCTGCCCAGGAACAAGACTACTCTGCGATGCTCTTCGCCTATGCCGACAAGTACTTCTCCGTGGTACGCAATGCTGTCAAGACCCATATGCCGAACCATCTGTATCTGGGTGCCCGATTCGCTGATTGGGGCATGCCGCCGGAAGTCGTACGCGCGGCCGCGCAACACGCCGACGTCGTCAGCTACAATCTTTACAAGGAAGGAGTGCACCCCGAGACCTGGGGCCTCCTGACTGAACTCGACATGCCGTCAATCATAGGCGAGTTCCATTTTGGCGCCAGCGACTCCGGGCTCTTTCACCCGGGATTGCTGCATGCGGCCGATCAGGAAGATCGAGCCCGCCTGTACAGGGAGTACATGCAAACGGTCATCGACAACCCGCATTTCGTGGGGGCCCATTGGTTCCAGTACATTGACTCGCCGATCACAGGCCGCGCACTCGATGGCGAAAACTACAACGTCGGATTCGTCAGTGTCGCAGACGTGCCCTATGCGCCGATGGTCGAAGCGGCAATGGAACTGCACGGCGAGATGTACTCAAGACGTTACGGCAATTGATACGATTCCCGCTCGTATCGACGACGCTTGCACGTGCAGAGCGGCTTGATGCCTCGGATAGTTGCTCTATTTGCCTTCTGCCAAAAGCCGATCGCTCTTTCGACGGACCATCTTCTGAATGTTGCCGACGGACGCCAGCAGCACGTAGCTCGCTTGCATAAGGCCGCGTTTGTGCAAATTTTCCAGTTCGTCGCCGGTCAGCTCAGCCAGCCTCTTCTCATCGACGGTGAACAGACCATCGAATCCGCGTTGTTCACCGCTGCGCAACGTGATTCTCAGCTCCGCCGGTTTGATCAGGTCAGCCGTTTCCAACGCGTCGACGAATGCCTTGGTCGCCTGCTCCGCATTGATCAGTCGTCCCAGGGATTCGCCAATTCCCTTGAGATAAGGCGTATGGGAACCATCGTCGTCGAATAGCGCTTCGCCCTCGAATTCCTGTACGCGAGGACTGTCCATATCGATCGTAATGACCGCATTTTCCGGTTTCGCGTCCGTGCCGTCATCGGGGAATCCGACCATGAATGGTTGCCGGCTCACGTGGACCGGCACATAGGATGCATCCCAGCGATCGCCATCGAGAAACAGGTTTTCGCCCGGCTCGAAGCCAAGCAGGGCATAAGGTCGAAGCCGGTCGGACTCGCCGGAGTTCATAAGGCATATCGGATAGTTGACGGCCAGTTTGAGGAGTTCGCCGACAACCACTGGAACGAAGGGAATGTTCTCTCCGTATTTCGCGCCACGCTCTGTCATCACGCGCAGATTCCTGTGTTTGTCGCTTTGCAGTATTTCAATATTGGCCACGATTGGCTCCTGTGTTCTTCATTGCTGTGTGCGCATCGAGAGTACAGAAAACGGCTCGGAGGTACTACTTGATCGACCGCAAGATGCGAGGCAGGCCGCGCAAGTCCAGAACAGCCTCTTTCGCCCAATGTCCTCCATCTGACGGTCTGGCTTTCTTACGGAAATTCACTTAAAATCAGCGGTTTGTCAACAATTGTATGTTAACAATCGAGCGAGCGAAAGTTTAGCCTCCATGCGCAATTGCCCTGGTTTTCCGTCCTGCGGAACCGGCCGAAATGGCCCTGAAGAATATAGGCACGTGTGGGGTGTCGATAATTGCAGGCTGGACTGGAAAAACCTGATTGCCAGAGCGACCGCGATGAGGACAGGCACGTGACGAATTCGATTTACAGCGCAGATCCACCCGGAATCATCTCCGCGGCCAATCAAGCGGAGCGCGCGAAACGGTATACTGAGTACATGCACAGCGTCATCGACAATCCGTGGTTTATCGGCGCCCACTGGCGCCAATACACCGACTCGCCGGCGTCCGGGCGTGCCTGGGACGGGGAGAACTACAACGTCGGCTTCGTGTCGACCACGGATACGCCGTATCGGGAAATGGTGGACGCTGCGTTGGCGCTGAACAGCGGACTGTACGAGCGCCGATTCGGCAGCGACAGCGCGCAGGCCCAGTGAATCGGACCGACTCACCGTGACCGCTGTTCAGTATGCAGGCAACAGGTCCTTCCGGGTCGTCTCGGGAGCTGCCGTGGCACCCGCCGGCGACGAAGTGCGGCTGGACGTGGGATTCGTCGGCATTTGCGGCACGGATCTGCACATCTACCACGGCGACATGGACCGGCGGGTCGGCCCACCCCAGGTCATCGGTCACGAAATGGCGGGCGTCATCGCCGAGGTCGGCGGCGACGTCGAGGGGTTCGCTCCGGGCGACCGGGTGGTCGTTCGACCGCTCGACTACTGCGGCGCATGCCCGGCCTGCGATGCCGGCCACAGCCACATCTGCCACAACCTGAACTTCATGGGAATCGACTCCCCCGGGGCCATGCAGCGTTCCTGGACCGTAAGGGCGCGAACGCTCCACCGGCTGCCGGATAGCGTCAGTCTGAAACAGGGCGCCATGATCGAACCGTTGGCGGTTGCCTGTCACGATGTCGCGCGATCGGGGCTGTCGCCGGGCGAGAAGGCGGTCGTTCTCGGAGGCGGGCCCATCGGGCAACTCATCGCGCAGGTCGCAAAGGGGGTCGGGGCCGACGTCACGATCTCGGAGATCAGTGAGATACGTCGTGAATTCGCTCGCAAAGTCGGTGTTCGGACGATCGACCCCATCGCGGACGACGTTCAAGAAACTGTTGCGGACTGGACCGGCGGCAAGGGCGCCGACGTCGTTTTCGAAGTGGCCGGAGCGCCTGCGGCGGTCGCGACCATGACCGAAATAGCCGCAGTCAGGGGCCGGATCTGCATCGTCGCGATCCACGGAAGTGCGCCCAAGGTCAACCTCTTCCACTTCTTCTGGAAAGAACTGGAAATGGTCGGCGCCCGCGTCTACGAGGCGGCAGACTTCGACAACGCAATCGCGCTCGTCGCCGAGGGCAGGATCGATGTGGACCCGTTCATCACGTCCATCGACGCATTGCCGGACGCGGCCAATGCGTTTACCAGCATGGACGGAAATCCCGCCGGCATGAAAGCGCTGATCGAGTGCGCTTCTACGGCGCTATAGACGGAAACCGCCATTAACAACCTGTTCAACCTCAGCAACAAGACGGCCCTGGTGACCGGCTGCAGGCGCGGCATCGGCCGGGCCATCGCTGTCGCCCTGGCCGAGGCGGGCGCCGATATCGTCGGTGTCTCGGCATCGATGGAGAAGTCGGGTTCCGAAGTGGAAACCGCGGTTCGCGGCACCGGGCGGGCGTTTACGCCGTACCGGTGCGACTTCGCCGACCGTCGTCTGCTCTATCGGTTCATCGGCAAGATAAGGGAGCACCACGGCACCGTCGATATCCTGGTCAACAACGCCGGAATCATCCTGCGCACCCCGGCCGCGGAACACAGCGACGAGTACTGGGACCGGGTGATGGAGGTCAACCTCAGCGCACAGTTCGTTCTCAGCCGTGAACTGGGGCGCGACATGATCGAAGCCGGTTCCGGCAAGATCATTTTCACCGCGTCGCTGCTGACTTTTCAGGGCGGCATCACGGTTCCAGGGTACGCCGCGAGCAAGGGCGGCCTTCAGCAGCTCATCATGGCATTGGCGAACGAGTGGGCCTCAAGGGGCATCAACGTCAATGGCATCGCACCCGGCTATATCGAAACGGACAATACCGAAGCGCTGCGCAACGACCCGGAGAGATACAAGGCGATCCTGGAGAGAATCCCACAGGGACGATGGGGGGTCCCCGACGACTTCAAGGGTCCCGCCGTGTTTCTGGCGTCAAGGGCGTCGGACTATGTCAACGGCGCCATCCTGATCGTGGACGGGGGATGGATGGGCCGCTGAAGTCGCGCCGCAGCGACTCAAACGGCGGTGTCTATTGCGGCCCGGTGCCGACGGCGAACTTCCAACGCCATCGGGTCTTCCAACGCCGTCGGGTCTTCCAACGCCGTCGGGTCTGGCGATCAGGCTAACGGATATTTTCCCTCAGAGCCGCAACGGCTTCCCGGGTCTGCCCCTTCCGCAACGCATCGATAATCGCCCGGTGTTCCGCAACCCCGGCGATAGGGGTATCGATGCGCTTGTAATTCATGCGCATGCGCAGCACGACCACATACCACAGGTTGACCAGTTCTTCGCCGCCCGCCTTTTCGACCAGGTACTTGTGAAAATCGATATCGGCCTTGGTAACGTCCGTGTAGTCTTCCTTTTCGAATGATTCCTTGAACCGGTTCAACATGCCTTCCAGCGCCTCGAAGTCATCCTCCGTCAACTTGCCCTTGAGTTGCCGCGCCGCGTGAAACTCGATCCTGCGCCGTATATCGATCATGAGTTGCTGCATGGACGGATCCAGCGTCTTGTTGACCGAGGCGCCCACGTTGGTTTTCCTGACGAGCAAACCTTCCTTGGTCAGTTGCAGCAATACGTCCCGTATCGGACCGCGGGAAACGCCAAACCGGGCCGCCAGGTGCTGTTCATTCAGTTTCGTGTCCGGCGCGAGGTCCCCCGAAATGATGTCGGAACGGAGCTTCTCCGCAATCTGCTCCCTGATGGGAACTATCTTGTCACTCGCTCTCATAAGCCATTCGCAAACTCAAGCCTTCAAGCCGTAAAGACTAAAATAGCTGTTAACAATTTACAATGATTCCCGCTGCTTGACAGGGTGAGACGGATCGTCAAATGGCGCGCATCCGCTTGTAGTAGCGGACGTAATCGACCTTCATGCTGGTGCCGTCGATGGCGTCGGTCACCGGTCCTGCGATATCCGCATTCAGAATGGCCATGCTCAGGAGGATGTTCACGTCGCTGAAGCAGACGTCGTTTCGCAGCGTGTGGAAAAGCTCGCCGTCCAGATACCACTTGAAGTAGTCTTCGCTCCACTCAAGCCCGAACGTGTGGTACTCCGCTGCGAAGTTGGCGACAGCGGATCCGTCGTATGCGGCAAGCCGGACCCACTGCTGCCCATCGAAGTACTCCAGCGTGTAGTCAGCGATCAGGTTGCGATGGACACCGCCTTCCTGAGGCCAGCCATTCATGAACTGGATTGCGCCGATTGTCCTGGGTTCGCGCCACTCGACCTGCAGCCACTTCGGGCCGTGTTTGGACGAAATCCAGCGGGTATCGAGACGCCCGTCAACCGCGAACTCTTCTCTGGACGGCAGACGGTCGAAGATTCCAACGGTTGAAAATACCGCGTCCTCGGCCCTTGCGAGGTTGGTGATGCCGCTAGCCGCGAGATCTGCATCCGCACTCGGATAACCCGATTCCGAAGGGGCAAGGACGCGAAATTCCCGCAGATGAATCGATGCGGGATTGTTCGACGTCAGGCGCACTCTGGAGGCGGTAACGGGCGCATCCGGGACAATGGTGTGATCCGGCTCTCCGAACGGCGTGTGATGAAGCTGATTGTCACCATGAGTTTCTCGCCCATCGGGCGTGATCCATGTGTCCGTCCAGTTGTGAACGTTCGTGTTGACGATATTGGGATAGTGCCCCTCGTTGACGTCGATTTCGCAGGCTTTCTGGCCTTCCGCAATACCATTGATTGGCCAGAACCAGAACGAGTTGTTGGTGCCGTACGCCCCCGCGTACCGGTAGCGAGCCTCGTAGTAGCCGTATCCAAACGCCTCTCTGGTCCAGACGCTGGCTGAAGACCAGACATGCGGATCGTCTTCATTCTTCTCGTTGCGAAGCTCCAGTACGCCATCGACGACAACCGCATTCCTGCGCCAGCGTCGTCCCACTACCCAGTCGCTCTCGAACTCCCCCTGCCGGGAAATCCAGTTCTCGTCGAGCCGCGCATCGACATAGTCGAATTCGTCCGACCAGGCCAACTCCCACTCCGACAGGTCGAGTCCTGCGAAGCGATACGCTTGCGGGTTGTCGCGCGGGTCTGTGTCTTGCGCATCGATCGCCGCGCAGAACATCAGCAAGGTCACCGTTAACGCGCTTTCAATCGCCGTGCGCACCCGGCGGGACAAGATTTCAGGAATCATGCGACACCCCCATCGATGATCAATGTCTGGCCGGTGATCAAATGACATTTTTCGATTCGTGCGCCAGCATGCCATACTCCGCGGTCGCAGTAGATTGTTGACAGTGCTTTAATGCAAGGTCAAAGCGACGAAGTCCCAAGCGTGCCATGGCGGCGTAACACGCCGCCCCGCTGTCCGGATTCCCAAACTGCCCTGATCGCTGTCGACTGGGGTACGACGCGGTTTCGACTCGCTGCGCTGAATGGCGACGGTGAGGCGGCGTCCACGCTGACTACAACGGCCGGGATCGGAAGCGTCTCCGGCCGCGACTTCGAGGCCTACCTTCTCGGTCAGATGGCGGCGCTGGATGTCCACCCGGGAGATTGCGAGGTGCTTCTATGCGGCATGATCGGGTCCAACATCGGCTGGACGGATACCGGATACATCGAGTGTCCGGCGAACCCGGCCAATGTCGTCAGCCGGCTCGTCGGGGCGCCATCGAGTCAACTGAAGGCAGCGATCGTACCCGGACTCAAATGCACGTCGCCACTCGGCGAACCCGACGTGATGCGCGGCGAGGAAACGCAGCTCCTGGGGTGGTTGTCGGATGCCGCAGAAGATCAGCGCAGCGGCACCCTGCTCTGCCTTCCCGGAACCCATACGAAGTGGGTGCAGATCAAAGAAAGTGTCGTCACACACTTCAATACGAGCCTTACGGGAGAACTGTTCGCCCACCTCTGTTCTCACAGCATACTCGTTCGCGGCGAACAGCACGCAAATGACAATGTCTTTGCCGAGGGACTGGAACGTGGCTTTCGAACACCCGCAATTTCCCAAACCCTGTTCAGCGCGCGCAGCCGCGTCCTGCTCAAGACAATGCCAGAGACGGCCGCTCGGGACTATCTGTCGGGTCTGCTGATCGGCGCCGATGTCAAGTCGGCCGTTGAACTCTGGAAACCGTCTGCCGCAGTCGTGATCGGGGACGAAACGATCGCGGGCTTGTACGCGACTGCCTTGCGTGGGTTGTCGGTCAAAGCCGCCGTCGTGGACGGAACGCGAATGGCTGTCCGAGGGCTTTGGGAAATCCATACCAGGATCGGCACCGCACCGTGATCAATTCAGCGCTTTCGCCATCGACATGCCGGCGGAGGTGATGAATAGCCGCTTCTAGCCCGCCGACAGATTACAACTGGATGCCAGCTCACCGATTCGAATTCTCGCCAGATCGGCTTCCGCATTGCCCCCTACCCCCGCATGTCTGTCAATCGCCGTTCCGCAGCGATGCTGCCGGCCAGATCGATGCGCTTGATCTCGCCGACCAGGAACAGGAACGAGTAAGCGCCGACGACTGCCAGCGCGGCGATGAAGACCAGCGCCGGCGCGAAATCGCCATCGTTGACCAGGTAGCCGATCACGATGGGGACCACGACCGCCGACAGACTGCTCACGAAGTTGAAACAGCCGCCCACCAGGCCGATCAGGCGTCTTGGAGAAAGCAATGAAACGAAGACCCAGGCAATTGACGACAACCCGTTGCCGAAGAAGGCAACCGACAGGAACGTGATCACCCAGAAAGTATCGTCGGTGTAGTTGGCGCCGACAATACACGTTGTCAGCACCATTCCGGTCACGATGGGCGCCTTGCGGGCGAACTCGTTGGAAACGCCCCTGCGCACCAGGTAGTCGGAAGTGAAGCCGGAGACCAGCACACCCAGAAACGCAGCCAGAAAGGGAACCGATGCCAGGAATCCGGACTGAACGAAGCCGAATCCCCGGTATTCGACCAGGTACGTCGGGAACCACGTGAGAAAGAATATGAGCGTGCCGCCGAGGCAGAACTTGCCAATGTAGATGCCCCACAGTTTCCGGTTCGAAAAGACCGCCACGAAATCGGATACGGCGAGGGCCGGAGGCGCATCGTCCCCACTCGACGCACCGCCTGGATCGCCGCCTGAGTCCGGGTCCGCGATGTGCGCCAACTCGGCCCGATTGACGCTCGGGTGCTCGTGCGGTTCCCGGTACAGGGCATACCAGACCGCCGCCCATACGAATCCGACCAGTCCCGAGACGATGAACAGCCCGCGCCAGCCGAACCGGTTCTGGATCAGCACCAGCACCGGAATCAGCAAGGCCAGGCCGATAAACTGGCCGGACGTATACACGGCAATCGCCGAAGCCCGTTCCTGCCGCGGAAACCAGTTCGTGACGATCTTGTTGTTGCAGGGAAAGGTGGGCGCCTCGAATACGCCGATCGCCATCCGGCAGCCGATCAGGGCGCCGAAGGAACTCACCAGTCCCTGCACCAGCGTCGCCACCGACCAGGCCACCAGCAAGAACGGGTACAGTACCCGAACCCTGACCAGGTCCACGGCGATACCGCCCGGCATCTGCAGCACCGAGTAGGTCCAGGCAAAGGCCGAGAAAATGTACCCCATCTGGACCGAGCTCAACGCGAGCTCGGCCGACATCGCCGATGCCGCGACCGAAATATTGGTGCGATCCATGTAATTGATCACGACGCTGACAAAAATCAGCGCCAGGATGTGAAATCGCTTCAAGGTCGGCCGTGAGGCCATGGTCCCTGCCTCAAGCGTTTACGCCGCTGGGCGCAACGCCGCTACCAGGCCCGCGGAGCGGGCCTTCAATCACTGATCCGAATGGTTCTGTTGGATCAGGCATTAGGGAATGTCGCCGTATCTGCCCGGGTAAAGCGACGCATTGACCTCCTTCACGGCATCGACCATTTCCGGATACGGAATGTCCGTCACCGCGACGAATCCCACGTTGAAGTTTTCGCCGTCGAATGCGCGCCCGGTGATCGGCGAGTCCACGTACTGGAAGAAGTGCGCGCCCACCATCGTATCCTGCGCCAACACGCTTTCGAGATACGCCTTGTACATGGCGGCCCGGTCGGCCTGTCCATCGGCGCTCACAAGGCCCGGGTGAAAAAGCCCCGTTTCCCTCGTTGAGCCGATGTGCCACTCGCCGTCGATGGCGGGCAGGTCGATCTCGTCAAGAAATTCCCAGCGGTGCGGCTGCAGCCCTTCTTCGTAGATGTTGAAGCTGAGCACGTCGGTGTACCTGACCGCCGCCTGGATCGTCTCGTCCGGCATGCCCCAGTTGGCCATGCGCACGCCCATGTAGAGGTGGTTGGGCAACGCGGTGGCGAGCGCGTCGTGCACGACACGGAAATACTCCTCGGCGAGCATCGCGAGCAACATCGAGAAGTCCTCGACGGCTTCGATCGGATAATCGGTGAGCGTGACGCCAGCCTCCAATTCCTCCCAGGAAGCGATCTGCGTACCCCACCGTTCGTTGATTGCTTGCGGCGTGTCGTACGTTTCCCGCAGGCGATTGGTGAACGCACCCTTCGCCGGGCTCTCATCCGCCGACCCGGACAGCGCGTTGAGGATCAGTCCGTAACGCTCCTCGACGGTTCCCTCCCGGAACCCCCAGCTTTTCTCGTTGTCCACGAAGACGCCGATGCACCAGGGCGAGCCCCGGATCTCCCCGGCGATCACGTCGATCGTGATTTGTGCGCGCCGGACGAACTCCGGATCGAACGGATCCGGCATGGGCGCCCAGACATCCACCGGCGATTGCAGCGTATTGAACTCGCCGATGATCCAGCCGTTGGCGAAGTAGGGTACCCGTTCGTTGGCGTAAAACGCCGGGTCGACCCAGTTACCCATGGAGGTAAACCCCCAGTCGAGAAACCGCTGCAACGTCACCTCCTCCCACCTGCGCAGGTAGGATTCCGGCTCCGTCTCGCCGTACCGGCGCTCGAGATTCGCCCGGTAAAAGCTGAACGTCTCGCCGCCGTCGAGCGGCCCGCGAAGCGCGGACCGACGGTAACTGTAGTGGTCCGCGAGCGCGTGGTCGTACTCGGGAAGCCAGGCGAACATGTTGCGGCGAAGCGGCGACGACTCGAACCGGGTCAGCCTGGCTTCGTCGGACACTTCGACGATGCCGATGGAATCTTCGGGCGTCACCTCCTCCGGGTCGACCGCGCGAACCGATGGATCGCTGAAGTCGATGCCGGTCAGCGTGGTCAGATTCGCCATGCGGACATTGGCGATTCCATTGGAGAAGAACAGGTCCGAGTAGGCGGGGGCATTACTGCGCCCCGCCCCTCGCAGACCCGAGCGAGCGGGTTTCCCGCACTCGGTTCCTCACTTGACAGATTCGCTGCAAGGACCTGGCCATCGACGCACGATCCGTACTGAAGGCAAGGGGTATCGCTTGAGCAGTGTATTCATCCGGTCCCAGTTCAAACGCCGAAGGCGGTTGCGGCGAGTAAGCCATTTCCGCCAGATGCGTATGACCTGATAGCGGAACCACTCCAGTCGTTTGCCGTTCCCCCCCAGACCGTAGTATGCGCAGTGTCCCCGGATCATCAGGGCAAGGTGGTCGCGTTGCGCCTCGACCGGCAGGTGCCGGTGCCTCTTGCACCAGTCGTGCACCGATTTCAGCGCGCGGGCGAACCGTCCCTTGGCCGTGATCTGGCGAACCACGTCCTTGCCTCGTCTCGACCGACCCCAGACGTGGGTGAAGCCAAGAAAGTCGAACGTGGTGGCCGTCGCCATCCAGTGCCGCCCGTAGGGGCGCTTGCGGCGAAAGTCCACGTAGCGCGTCTTGGTCTCATGGAGCTTGAGCCCGTAGCGACCGAGACGTTTCCCCAGCACGTCAAGCACACGCTTGCCGCTGAGGCGGTGTTCGAAGGTCAGCACAAAGTCATCGGCGAACCTCACCAGCCGACACTCCCCGTGAATGCGCGGCTTCACCACCTTCTCGAACCACACATCCAGCACATGGTGCAGGAAAATGTTCGATAACTCGGGGGAAATTACACCGCCCTGAGGAGTCCCGGCGACCGGCCTGTGCACGGTGCCCTCTTCGAGCACCCCCGCGTTCAGCCACTTGTCGATCATGCGCCTGACGACGCCGTCCTTGATCCGCAGGTCGAGGAATGAGCGCAGGTGAGAGAACGGGATCGTATCGAAGTATTTCGAGACATCCGCGTCAATCACCCACCGCTGCCGGTGCTCAATGATGCCCTTGCGCAAGTCGTCAAGGGCATCGTGGGCTGAGCGTCCGCGCCGGAACCCGTACGAGCACGGCAGAAAGTCCGTCTCGTAGATCGGCTCCAGCAACATCAGCACGGCCCGCTGCGCCACCTTGTCTTCAAAGGTCGGAATGCCCAAGGGACGTTTCGTGCCGTCCGCCTTCGGGATATAGTGCCGCCGCACCGGCGGTGCGACATAGCGGCCCGACTTGATCCGGTTCAGGAGGTCTTCAAGATTGGCCTCCAAATCCTTCTCATAGTCCGCGCCCGTCACCCCGTCGATGCCTGGTGCACCGTCCTTTCGCGTCCGCCGATACGCTTCCAGCATCCATTCCCTGTCGATCAGGTGATGCAGCGACGTGAACACCCGCTCCGGGTGCTTCCTCGCCTGTTCGGCTATCCACTGCTGTTTCGTGTACGTGTTTGTGGAACTCAGAGTTTCCTCCAGCGTTTCCCATCAGTGGGTCTGTACAAATGACGCCCCGCTTCCCTCCAGCGGGTCCCGATGGACACGGTTCCCCGCCTTCACAGGTACTATCAAGGCGCTAAGACTTCCTGCTCCGCATGGCCTTCGGCTTATTGATTCGCCAGCCGACTCCGCAGCGTGCCTGCCATGTTCGTGTCCGCCCAAAGCGCTCCCGCCGCCGTGCAGGCTCGGCGACGAACCGGGGTCTACATTGTTCACGCTGGCCTCCCCGTCCCAGCGGTCTCGCCCACGGGCAAGAGCAGGATCTCCCAGGTTCCCTGACGATCCATCCCGTGACTTTGCGCCGGCCCACGACCCCGGACGACCCTTCGCGCCTCGCCAGTAGCGGCGCTTCCAGTGCTGCCCCCGGCCAGTTAACACCGAAGGCGTCATCGATTCCGATTTCGAGGCTTCCTCCACCGCTTCATCACCTGCTGTCTACGCTTCACGACGGGCGTTGCCGCGCGCCATGCAAGACTCGCTTCCGGCTGGCGGGCTGCGCCTTTGCCGGGCGGGAGTCAAACCCGCTGGATCGCTACGAGAGGTTTCAGTTTCAATTCATAGCATTCTCCTCTCCAGGGCTTTCCCTGGCGCAATAACCGTCCGGGTCCACCAGCCACCACTTGTCGTTCACCTTCTCGGTGCGGAAGTAGCCCGTGGCATCGAGTCGCGGGCCTTCCAGCCAGCCGCCGTATCGAGACCGGTCGGGCAGCGGTCCCGACGCGGCCAGTGCCTGAAGTTCGGATTCCGCCGCCTCGACCAACTCCGCTTCGGAATGAACCTTGATCGGAAAATCCTGCTTTGCGTTCTGGCCGAACTCGTCCACGATGCCTTCAAGGTAGGAAAGATCGTGTTCGGGATTGCGGCGCAACCTGAAATTTTCGACGACCACCCGCTTGTCGACCATTATTCCCCTGGCGGACAGGGCAATCTCGGCAATGGCGCTCAGATCGGGATGTCTCTCTCTTCGACGACGGATAAACATTTCGTCGGTGGTCTCCCAGGGCGGCGGATCCTCCCGCAGTCCCGAGTCGAATTCGAGCGAAGGATCAGCGACCACGAAGTAGTACGTATTCGCCTCGCCGACGGCGATATTCACACTGCGATTGGTCGTCGCACCGCTAGCGTCGGTGATCGCCATGTACATCTGAACGGACTCGTCGCCGGCATTGGAGGCATCGACCGCGAGATGGATGTTTCCGTGCCCGCTCCAGTCCCAGGGCTCATCGGGGCGAAAGCGGACGGTCGGCTCATAGACGGTGGCCGGGAAAAGGATCTCGAGCGTCCCTCCCTCGCCTCCGTCCGTAGCGGCAACGAGTTCGACGCTGGCGCCATCGGTCTCCAGGAACTCGGGAACGGTGCCGGATTCGAAGTCGATCAATTGCTCGACCACCTCAAGGCCATCCGCCGAACTGGCGCCGGTTGCTGTGCCGGCACAGTCGGCTGCGTCAGCGCTACCTGCGGAATCGCCGGAATCTTCAGCGCAATCGATCACGTCGAACACGGAATGAACGGACATGCGTCACCTCTGTTCATGTGTTGGACGTGTTGTCCATGAAACGCGCTTCCGGGAGCCCTCGCACCGACGTGCTGAATACGAATACGTCACCGGCCCGGGACTCTTTCAGCAAGGCTTCTTCTGAAAGTCCGTATCTCGCCGTCGTGACGTACAGGTCTGCGAGGTCCGGCCCACCGAATGCGACGCAGGTAATATGCGAGACCGGCAATTGGACAACCGTGTCCACGGTGCCGTCGGGCGCATAGCGGACGACGCGGCCGTTGCCCCATTCCGCATTCCAGACATACCCTTCGGCATCGACCGTGGAACCGTCGGGTACGGTACCGCCGGGCGTCAAGGCGAAGAGCCGCCGGTTGCTCAGCGTTCCGCTGTGCGTATCGAAATCGAAGGCATGGATTTCACGCAAGGGAGAATCGCCGAAATACAGAACGTCGCCTTCCGGCGACCAGCAGAGACTGTTCGAGATACGAATGCCCTGCAGGTGCGAACGAACATCACCCGTCGGGCTCAGGCAATAGAGTTCACCGGAAAGTCCGTCAGTCAGCCGGCTGCCTTCGTTGGCCACCATCGAACCGACCCAGAAACGGCCCTGCCGGTCGACCCGGCCATCGTTCAGGCGAAGCACGTCTGCATCGGGAAGCCGGTAGAGCCACTTTCGATCCCCGCTGACGCGGTCGACGATCGCAATCCCGCTTTGAAATGCGCAGACCAGATCGTCGCTGCCCTCGACCAAACCGAAAGAACACAGGTCCTCGCTGAATTCGAGATGTGCCGTCGACCCGGTCTCCGGATCGTGCGTGTACAGCCGGCGGCCGGGAATGTCCGTCCATAGCACGGACCCGACCGCCTCGTCCCACAGGATGCACTCGCCGAGCCCGTTGGCGGCCGGAATCACGCTGCTCGGTTCCACTTCAACCATCAGGTAACTCGTCTATTTCCAGAGGACTTCGGATGCGCGCCTGGCGCCTTCGGCAAGCGCGCCAAACTTGGCCCAGACAATGCGTGGCTCGATCTCGGTCTTGTACATGGCCTGCGATGAAAACCCGCAGTCGGTGCCGGCGATCACGTTTTCGCGCCCAACCCTCCTGGCAAATCGAATGATTCGTTCCGCGACATAGTCTGGATGCTCGACAACGCTCGATGCGTGCGTAACCACACCCGGCACGATCAATTTGCCCTCCGGCAACCTGGTGTTCTCCCATAAGTGATACTCGTGCTCGTGACGGGGATTACCGGCCTCGAAGGAGTAGGCACCGGCGTTGACTCTCAATACCTGGTCGATCATGTCAGGCAGGTCCGGCTCATGTACACGGGGTCCCTGATTGATTCCGTAGCAAGTATGGAAACGGATTCGATCTTCGGGGATGCCCTTTATGCTGTGATTTATCGCCTCGACGTACAGAGATACCCTGGCGTCCCTTTCCTTGCCCGACAGTGTCTCGTCGTTATAAACATGAGGCATGAATGGGTCATCAACCTGCAACACCAGCCCGGCGTCCACGATCGCATTGTATTCCTCCGCCAACGCATCCGCACACGCGAACATATATTCCTCTTCGGTGGCGTAGAATTCGTTGAAGCCAACACCGGTGACTGCTGCCGAGGGCATGAATACATCGAAACTACCGTTATGTTCCGCAGCCGACTTCAGGTTTTCGATATCGGTCCTGAGCGCTTCATGGCCAATGTACCTGATCGGACCCACGCAACACATTGGCGCGGAAGGCGCAATGGCTCCCCCGAGCATCGCTCGCCCGAAATACTCCTCGTAGTACTCTGGAAACGTGTCACGTTCACGCTTGTGAAACTGAAAATCCTTGTCCGGTCGATCTTCGAATCCTTCAAGGCGCTCGTTGATGTACACGGCGTGACCCGGTTTGGACATTTCTCCGTCAGTGACGATATCGATTCCTGCATCGACCTGGCGACTTACCATCAGGCTGACCGATTGGGACAGCTTGTCCGCAAACGCCGCCGCATCAACCGGTCCGCTGTCGAGGCGCGCCTTGAGCATGTCCAGAATGTCATGTGGCCTGGGCAAGCTCCCGACGTGCGTGGTCACAATTCGGTCGCTGCTGTGTTTCATTATCGGTCCCTGTTATTGCTGTTTCCCGGCGGCAAGAGGCTGCAAGCCCTGTGCCGCGGGCGCATCAGGAAACGAATGTAGCAGCATTGTCTATTGTTGACAATATGCCTTATGATCCCCCGATGTCAGCTATCCGCACCTTGAAAGGCATCACCTTGAACCACATGCGTGGCTTCACATCGGTCGCCGCCTGTCGCCCCGGCTTTCAGGACATGGCCTGCCTGCTTGTCCACGAGATCCCGCGCGGGGATTGTGATACTGGAAAAACGCTTGATACTGTCGATCGCCTGTACCGCGAGATCCGCAAGTGACACTGCCGCTCTCCAGACTGACCGTACTCGAGTTCTGCCAATATCTGGCGGGGCCCTACGCCGGGCTGAGACTCGCCGACCTCGGCGCCCGCGTGATCAAGATTGAGCGCCCTGGCACTGGCGAAGCCGGCCGCCATCTGGCCACCAAGAACATCTTTGTCGATGGCGACAGCCTGGTCTTTCACAGCATCAATCGAAACAAGGAGTCGCTCGAGGCCAACCTCAAGGACCCGGCGGACCTTGAGCGGGTCAAATCGATGATTGCGGACGCCGACGTTGTGACACACAATTTCCGCCCCGGAGTCATGGAGAAAATCGGGCTCGACTACGCGAGCGTAGCTGCGATCAATCCGCAATTGGTCTACGGCGAGGTGACCGGCTATGGCCGCGAGGGCCCGTGGAAAAACAAGCCTGGCCAGGACCTCCTGGCGCAGGCAATCTCCGGCCTCACCTGGCTGAGCGGCGACGCGGACCAACCGCCCGTGCCTTTCGGGCTGGCCGTCGGCGACATGATCTGCGGCACCCATCTCGCGCAGGGAATCCTCGCGGCGCTCGTCGCGCGCGGTCGTACCGGTGATGGGGCACGGGTCGAAGTCAGCCTGCTCGAGTCCCTGCTCGACCTGCAGTTCGAGGTTTTGACTACTCACCTTAACGACGGACTGCAATTGCCGCAGCGCGCCGGGTATCGCAACGCGCATGCCTATCTGGGCGCGCCCTACGGAATTTACGAGACCAGCGATGGTTGGATAGCGATCGCGATGGGCTCGCTCGAGGAGCTCGGTGATCTGATTGGCTGCGACGCCCTGAAGGCACTCGGCGATGGGCAGCGTTTCTCGCGACGCGGCAAGATCAAGACAGTACTGGCAGAGCACATGGCGAAGCGCAGCACCGATGACTGGCTGGCGATCCTCGAACCTGCCGATTTCTGGTGCTCGGATGTCTTCAATTACGGGCAACTCATGAAACATGCCGGTTACCAGGCCGCCGACATGGAACTCGTTGTCGAGCGCCCCAACGGCACAACTGTAAAAACAACCCGCTGCCCGATACGCCTTGATGGCCGACAACTACGCTCGGCAAGCGCCGCCCCGACCATCGGCGATGCGACATTATCAGGTTGACGCAGCACTAGTGTAGCGTCTCGTAATTGACTATACACTATGTATCTTCCCGTGAGCTTCCCTGGCGCGTTGGATTTTTGCCAGGATCGCCTGCCCGGATTGTTTCCAGACATACGGCTTGGGGTTCAGGTTGCGTTCCTCCAGATAACCCGTGATGGTTTCGACCAACTCGCCGACGCCGCGGAAGCTGCCGCCGCGAATGACGTCCTGGGTGAGGTCCCTGAAGAAACGCTCCACCAGGTTCATCCAGGAACTCGACGTGGGCGTGAAGTGCATGACGACCCGGTCGATGCCGTGCGCCTTGCGGAAGCGCTGGTTGTGCCATTTGACCCAGGACTTCACCTTGGCGTGCTTGTGGGTGGCGTAGTTGTCCACGATCAAGTGCAAGCTCACGTCGGGCGGCGCCTCCCGGTTCAACTGGCGCAGGAAGTCCAGCCACTGCCGGTGCGTGTGCCGGGCGGCGGTGCGGCTGAAGATCTTGCCGTCCAGATACGACAGCGCGGCGAACAGCGTGACGGTGCCGTGGCGCTTGTAGTCGTGCGTCCGCGTGCGGGTGTATCCGCGCATGACGGGAAAGCCGGGCTGGCTGCGTTCCAGGGCTTGGCACTGGCTCTTCTCGTCGCAACACAGCACCAACGCCCGGTCCGGCGGATTCAGGTACAACCCGACCACGTCCCAGAACTTCTTCTCGAAGTGCTTGTCGTTGGACAGCTTGAACGTGCGGGTCGCGTGCGGCTTGATGTCGTTGGCGCTCCACAGCCGTTGCACGGTCGCCTTGGACACCCCGGCCGCCCCGGCCATGCTCCTCACCGACCAGCGGTTGCGGTTCGGCGGCGGGCGCGTCGCCCCGAGAATGATACGCTCGCGCACGTCCGGAGCGATGCGCGGCTTGCGTCCCCGGCCCTTGGCGTCGGCCAAACCCGCCGGGCCCGACGCGCGGAAGCGCCGCTCCCACTTGATCACGGTCGCGCGGCTGACGCCCACTTCCAGCGCCGTCTCCGCCTGGCTCAGCCCGTCCGCCCGGCGCAGCACGATCGCAGCGCGCCGGTGGTCCCGCTGCGCCGCCGTGGGCCGGTTCAGCACCGATTCCAACGTCCGCCGCTGCTCCGCGGTGATGCTCAATGCGCGAATGGGCTGTGGCATGCCTCGCAGGGTGCCGGAATGTCATTGAACAGTCAATCTATTTGTGAGACGGTACACTAGTATGGCTGAAGCGGCACTACCACTCGACGGAATCACGGTTCTGGACTTCAGTCAGTTTCTGTCCGGACCCTCGGCGAGCCTGCGGCTGGCTGATCTCGGCGCACGTGTCATCAAGATCGAACGCCCGGGTACCGGTGATGTCTGTCGCGCGCACTACGTGGCGAACACGAGTCTTGACGGCGAGTCGACACTGTTTCATGCGATTAATCGAAACAAGGAGAGCTTTGCCGCTGATCTCAAAGACGATAACGATCATGCGGATATCAAAAAGCTGATCGAGCACACCGACATCGTCATGCACAATTTCCGGCCTGGAGTCATGGAATGCCTGGGCCTCGACTACGCGTCGGTGCGCAAGATCAATGCAGACGTCATTTACGGCGCCATCAGCGGCTACGGCTCCGACGGACCATGGGCCGGAAAACCTGGCCAGGATCTCCTGCTGCAATCGCTCGGCGGGCTGACCTGGTTGAGCGGCGATGCCGGAGATGGCCCGGTCCCGATGGGCCTCGCGGTCGCCGACATCTATGCCGGCGCGCATCTCGTGCAGGGGATTCTTGCCTGTCTGGTACGCCGAAGCGTGACAGGAGACGGCGGTCTCGTCGAAGTCAGTATGCTCGAATCGGTTCTCGATCTTCAGTTCGAACCCTTGACCGTCTATTTCCAGGATGGCGGCAACGAGGCGAAACGCGCGGCGCGCAGCAATGCACACGCCTATCTCGGTGCGCCTTACGGTATCTACGCAACGGCAGACGGGTATCTTGCGCTGGCCATGGCGTCGATTCCTGAGCTCGGCGACTTGATTGGCTGCACTGCGCTACGTGACTACCCCGAGCCGTCGACCTGGTTCGAACAACGCGACAACATCAAGGCGATTCTGGAAACGCACCTTGCGACAAAGCCAACGGCTGATTGGCTTTCAATACTCGAACCCGCGGATGTCTGGTGCGCCGACGTCCTTGACTGGCATCGACTGAGATCCCACGAGGGCTACCAGACGCTCGGGATGGAACAGACCGTGCGCAAGGGGAACGGCTTCGAATACAGGACAACGCGTTGCCCAATCCGCATCAATGGTGCGAAGCTCTACAGTGAATCGGGTTCGCCGGACATTGGCGAACAAAATGACACGATACGTGAGACCTTGATCGAATGAGCGAAGTTGTACGTTTCTCAAGTTTCGACCGCATTGGGCGAATTGAATTCGACCGCCCGCCCGCCAACGCCTACGACTTCGAATTTCATCGGCAATTCATTGCCGCAATCGAACAGGCGGATGCCGACGTTGACACTCGCGTCATCGTTGTCTGCAGCGCAATCCGGAAATTCTTCTGCGCCGGCGCTGACGTCAAAGTCTTCGCCGCCAACAATTCCAGCGACAACAAGCAGATGGTCGATGCAGCGCGCGCGGCACTCGCAAGCGTCGAAGCCAGCAGCAAGATCTTCATCGCGCTGCTTGAAGGCCACACCCTGGGTGGAGGTCTTGAGATCGCGATGGCTTGCGACATTCGATTCGCAGCAGACGGCGACTACAAACTCGGTCTACCCGAGGCGCGTCTGGGCCTGCTGCCCGGCAACGGCGGTTCGCAGCGCCTGCCGCGTATCGTCGGCGTGAGTAACGCCCTGATGTTGCTGGCCAGCGGCCAATCGATCGGCCCGCGGGACGCTGTCCGGATCAATCTCGTTAACCGACTGCTCCCGAGTAACGAGGCACGGGATGCCACAGAACGCTATGCCGCGAACGTCGCAGCCGCTGCACCGCTTGCCGTTGCCGCCGCGAAACGTGCCGTCATGGACGGCGCGTCATTGACGCTGACAGACGCACTTGCGCTGGAGGCGCGACTCGTAGACGAGCTCTACGACACCGACGATGCGGATGAGGGGTTCAGGGCCGCAGTGGAAAAGCGAAAGCCGAGTTTCTGCGGAAGATAGTCCGGTCAACAAACGAATTGAATCGGGGGCAGCGAACCGGCTTGACCACCGCGTAGTTGAACCAGGCGTGTTGCAAGGCAAGGATTCCCGGATCGGTAAAGTTGTATCGCAATCGCATGAGGGCAATGGATCAATCATGAAAAACTCAACAACCGGCCTGTTTGCTATGGCCACACTTCTTGCAACCGGTATCGGTCTTGGTCAGACGAGTGATTCGCGGCCGGACATTCTCTGGATCATCACCGACGATCACCGTCCGGATTCCCTGCAGGTCTACAATCGCGCGACCACCGGTATAAGCGAGAGCAGCCTTGGCTACGTTTCGTCGCCAAACATCGATCGTCTGGCCGAGGAAGGCGTGCTGTTTACGCGAGCCTTCAGCAATTCACCTGCGTGCGGTCCTTCAAGGGCATCCATGCATACTGGTCGATATCCATTCAGAAACGGCAAGTACGCATGGGAGGCAACCCACCAGGATGCTGATTTCACAAGACCTGCCGTCTCGCAGAGTATGCGCGATGCCGGCTATGGCACAGCCATCATTGGCAAACGTCACTACAGCATTACGACCAGGTGGCAAGACCCGGGGGACGATGCGCCCGAAATTTCGGATGATTCGGACATATTCGATTTTGAAATCGACTTTTCCAGGGATCTGGAGCGAAACGGCATTGGCGATCTGTATTCTACCGGCGCCTATGGGCTCATCGACTCGATACTCTTGCGGCGCGACTCGACCGAAACCGTCTTCTATCCCGATGGACGGGTCAGGACATACGTGCTCAGCAAGGCAGACAGGGAACTGACGCCGGAAGAAGATGCCATCAAGAACCAGGTAGAAGAAGAATTCGACATCCTGAGAGCCTACACGCGAATCAACACCGGGTTGATCCTCGGGGGAGTCAATCCAAAGCCCGCCGACGAGACAATTGACGCGAGCATTCTGAAAGAGTTCAAGAACTTTCTTGCGAACGCCGACAATACGTACAACACACTGTGGGGAAAGGAAGTTACGGGCGCCGACTCAAGCAAACCGCTGTTCATCAACCTGGGATTTCATCTCCCTCACACTCCGGTATTGCCGCCCAGAGAATACCGGGACATTTTCGAAGACATACCCTACAAGATACCCGAATTCGATACCGACGAACTCTCCGCCCTGCCTCCGCAACTGGTAGAGGTGTATAACGAGTCTAAAACCGACCAGATGAAACCTGAGGAGAAGCTACAGGCAATCCGCGACTATTACGCATTTACCGCGTATGGCGATGCGCTCGTCGGAGAAGCGGTAGAGGCTTTCAAGGCCTACGCCGAGGGCAACGGTCGGGACTATCTGATTGTCTTCACGGTCGGTGACCATGGGTGGCATCTGGGGGAACAAGGCATCATGGCGAAGTTCGGACCCTGGAAACAGTCTATCAACGGTGCGGTTGTCGTGGTCTCTTCGGACAAGAAGAAATGGCCCGCAGGCAAGGTATTTCACGAAATGGTCGAATACGTAGACTTCGCTCCAACCATTTTGGCTGCCGCGAATGTCGATATCGAGGCCGAGCGGTTCGACTACCTCGACGGGTTCGACCTGGCCGATGTACTCGTAAATCCGGATCTGCAACGGGATTACATACTGGGTGAAATGAACCTGGTGTGCGGTCACCGCGCCTACATGCGCACTGACAATTTCGCTTTTTCGATGCGTACGCGGGACAGGCGGAGAGTTGCCAGAGCTCCCTTGCTGAATGATGACATCAGGTGGGCACTGACCACCGAACCCAAGAAAGCAGACCTGGCCCTGTACGATCTTCGAGTGGACCCGCTTGAACGCACCAATGTCGCAAGTTCGCTGGATTACCAGGAACTTGCCAACTGGTTCCGCGACAAACTGGGCAACATCGTACTGGGCGACGGCAGAGTGGAAGCCGACTGGACGAAGCAAAACAGCTACAACATCAGCAACTTTGCGGGAGGGGCTGACGACAAGGAAATAGACATTCCTGAAGAGCTGATTCCGCGACTATGATTCAGCCAGGTTTGAGGCCCGGGTCGGGAGAGTCGTTCACGTATCGAATCGATGCGTGTAAGGCCATCCGGGAAACTGGCTCCCGGTCTCCGGGGACTCATTCCAGGGCCAGCACTCAAGCGCAGCGGTGCGTGTCCGGTGATCGACCCTGACCAAGCCGTAGCCCTCACTGGCGATCGCCCGCTCGGCGATGAAATTGCCCCAGGTTCTCTTGCGCGCTGCAAAGTCCGCGTAGGTCATCCGGGGATTGGCGACGGCCAGAACGCGCATCCTGTTGCCGAAGCAGTCGATGAAGTTTCCCGTATTGGGATCGTCGTTGCGCTGGTTATCCAGCCGGCCTTCGCCCTCGAACCAGCGCTGCCAGAACGCTGCGGCCGCAGGGCCGGCAAAGAACAGCGGTCCGTCTTCGTAGTCGTCGATACCCTGTCGCGCCACCATCGCCAGGTGCTGGTCTCCAGCCAGGACAAGGGCTTTCGCGCGCCCGGCCAGCCTGACCGCCCGAGTGCGACCGTCGGGGGGATAGCCATTGGCGTCGTAGTCAACCAGTGGCTCCAGGTTTCCGACCGTCTGCGGAGACCCCCATATTGAAGCCGTCAGGCAGATCTTCGGCAGGTCGGTATCGGTTTCGGCCCAATGCTCCAGAAAGGCCTCCTGCCGCGGGCCCAACAGCTCACCCCGCGTATCCACGGGGTCGACCTCGGTATTGGGGGGCGTCTTGAACTTGCGGTCCTCGACCAGGCAGAAGCTGACGCCGCCGTAGACGAACTCGGCGTACGCGACCGGGATGTCGAACAGGATCGGCGTCGGATCGTACGGGTCCGGGTTATGGCCATGCTCGATCCGGTACACCATTCGCACCAGTTCCTTGTCCCACTTGTAGCCGCCATCTTCTTCCCGTTCCAGTGCGGAGCCGAGCCCGGCGTTGCCCCAGACGTTGCCCTGCAGGATGTCGTGATCGTCGGCCAGAATGATCGTGGGCCTGTCGCGGACCGAATCCCTGAATGTCCAGTACCAGAGGTACCAGCGATACAGGGTATCCAGCTTGACCTCGGGTATGCCGCGGCCGTGCCGGGTGGGATAACCCTCGTAGAACTGGTCCCCGCAGAAAACGTAGAGATCCGGTTCGTGGCTGTCGCAGTTCGTCACCAGTTCGGCGTGTGGAAACAGCACGTTGTCGCGCGTGTAGCGTCCCGGCACGCGCTCGCCGTCGAACGCGGGCTCGTAGATATTCTCGTCCAGGCGCTTCGATGTCGGCAGGATGCAGGAATAGAGCGCGATTTTCAGCTCACGCTCTGTCCCGGGGTCTCTCTGGATTCGCCCGGAAAAGAGTTCGGCGCCATCGTTCGCCGGGTCCACGATCCGGTAGTCATGTGTTTCGTTGTAGTTCCACGCTTCCAGCCTGAAAGCCGCCAGGTAGCCGTCCCCGATATCGGCCTCCGGTCCCCGGGTCCATTCGTCGGTGTTCGCCAACTTGTAGTCGAGCCGGGCCCGGGCCTGCTCCTGCGGCGAAATGGGCAGGAATTGCGCCGTCAACTTGAGCACGTCCCTGTTCAGGCTGTGCAGGCAGCCCATGACCGGTCCGATGGCTCGCTCCGGATGAACTCCGATCTTGCCGCCACCGGTTGAAATGTCGGAAAACCACCATCGGCCGCCCGGCCGGCCCGGCGGCGGCGACGACACCAGGGACAGACCGCCGCGGAGTTCGTGGGCCGGGACTGCCGTTCGCACCGCAAATCCCAACTCCGCCCCGGAACCCGCGTCGCTCGCGATCAGGCGAACATCGTAAGTGTCGTCTTCCAGCGGATCGATGTGGCAGTCCAGGATGATTTCGCGCGAGCCAACCGACTCAATGGCCCTAGTGCCGCCTCGGTCAAGGCGTTCAAAGGCCAGCGAGTCAGCAGCCGAGGAGAAATCGCGGAATCCGACTTCGCCCCGTTCGTCGATGGCGGCGATGAAGCCGCCGTTGGCGCCGCTTCGAGCGTGCACCAGGGCGCTGCCCCGATAGTCCAGTTCAGCCGCTCCCGCGCCCAGCAGGAAGCCACAAAAGCCCGGCTCACCGGGGCCCAGGCTGCCGATCCTCGCCCGCAAGCGCCCGGGTTCGTGCGCTTCGCCGAGGAAGCGCGTCAACAACGCCGCGGTTCGAACTTCGAACCCCGATTCGCCGCACAGGCATTCGATTCGGCCGTTTGCCAGTCGCCAGTCCTGCAGGCGGTTCGCCCAGAACGACTCGCCCAACCAGACCCGGGACACGTCGCCCGGCAGGGATTGAATGGGAGTTACGTCGACCAGTGCCGGTCGCCGGCCGGCCAATTGAGCGGCGGCCGAGGGTGCAATCGCGGTTCCGACAGCGGCGGCAGCTCCCTGTATGAACTTCCTGCGTTTCATCCTTGGGTCATCGAACTTGCTTCTACGGTGACATGGTACGCTGTATTGTCAACAATAGACAACGATATGCGCCGCGTGCATCAGGTCGATCCAGCATGCGTCTCAACCGGACAACAACATCATATGTTTGATGTTATCGTATCTTCCTGTAGGGAATCCATCTAGAATGATGCAAGCGAACCGTCGAGGAGAACTCAACATTGCTCGCAACGACAACTGACAGAAACGTCACGCGGTTCGCCGTCATTGCTGCCTTCGGCGGGTTCGTATTCGGCCTCGACGCTGCCAATATTTCCGGCGTGGTGCGGTTCGTGCAGGCGCAATTTGCACTAAGTCCCTGGCAAACCGGGGCCGTCGTAAGCTGTGCCATTGTCGGCGTGATCCTCGCGCTGTTCTTCACCGGCACATTCTGTGAACGCTTTGGCCGCAAGCGGGTCCTTATCACCATCGCCCTGACCTACTCCCTGTCGACCATCCTGTCGTCGCTTGCCGTCAACTTTGAAATGTTGGTCGTCGGACGTTTCATCGGTGGTATCGCCTTCGCGTCGATCACCGTGTCCGCGATGTATATCGGCGAAATCGCGCCTGCGAACCGGCGCGGCAGCTTCGTCTCCGTCTCGCAACTGCTGATCACGCTCGGCAGCTTGCTCGCTTTCGTCGTGAACTACTTCCTGGTCAACGCGATGGCCGATGTGGCATGGATTCACAACGAGAACGTCTGGCGGATGATGCTCGGCTTCGAGCTGATCGCCAACGCAATCTGGGTCGCCGCATTGCTGACGATCCCCGAATCGCCTCGATGGCTGATAAAGAAGGGCCGGATGGACGAAGCGCGCGCGGTCTTCGACCGAATCGAGCACCAGGAAGAGATCGATTCGACAATGGCCGGCGTGCGGCAAAGCATCGACGAAGACGCGAAGCAGGATCCGATGACTCAGCTCAGGACGCTGTTCGGCGGGCCGATGCGTTTCATCGTGCTGATCGCCGTGTGCTATGCCATCGTCCAGGGAGCCACCGGCATGAATGCCGTGTTGTTCTTCGCGCCGACCGTGTTCGAGCAGGTCGGAATGAGCCTCGAAGACACTTTTGCACAGACGATCATCCTCGGCGCCGTCGCTGTCGCGTTCACGCTGGTCGCGATCGCGATGGTTGAAAAACTGGGACGGCGCGTCCTGACGCTGACGGGCCTCGTACTGATCGCAATGGCGCACCTGTCCACCTGGTACGGCTTCAATTCCGCGACCTATTCGCTCGACGACGAGGCCATAGCCAGTATCGAATCCGGCGGCGTGGATGTATCGGAGCTCCGCCAATTTGCCGGCAAAACCTACGAAAACGACGTGGCACTGAAGGCCGACCTTGCAACGATTTACTCAAGGAACGACCTTCCGCTCGTCAGCGGGACCATCATCAATTCGACGATCGATATCGCGCCGGCATTCGTGTTGTTCGGCATTTTCGCGTTTCTCGCGGCGTTCAACATGTCGATCGGGCCGATCATGTGGGTCATCTTTTCGGAGATCTTCCCCAACAATGTACGTAGCGTCGCCCTGCCGTTTGCGGCGCTCGTCCAGAGCATTTCCAGCTTCTGCATTCAACAGATCTTTCCGTGGCAGCTTGAGAATCTCGGGGCCGCACCGACCTTCCTGAGCTACGGCGTCATCGCGATCATCGGCATCGTGGTGATGGCCATCATCCTGCCGGAGACGAAGAACAAGTCGATCGAGGAACTCGAGAAGGAGCTCGTACGGACATGAGTCGAAATGCAGCACCCACGCTGCTGGCGATACCCGACGAACCGGACGGCCCAAATTCGCCATAGGGAGTACGGTATGAAAACCCTGCACACATTGATTTCCATTGCCGTGGCGCTCGGCGCGTGGTCCGGCCAGGCCGCGGCGCAGACTGATTCGCCACTGCCCGCGTCCGACCCGGCAAACGAGGGCGGATGGGTACTGAACCCGGGCCTGAGCGATGAGTTCAATGGCGCCGGGATCGATCATGACAAGTGGCTCGTTCAGGGTTTGGATGGCGACTACTACATCTGGAAAGGCCGCCCGCCGTCTCAGTACGCACCCCACAACGTCATCGTAGAAGACGGGTTCCTGAAGATTCGTTCCCGGTGGGAGCCGGACTACCCGTTTGCCGATGAATTCTACGCAGATGGCGGCAACAACGATCGCTACGGTGAACTCGAAGGCAGGAAGATTCCGGTGACGACGGCGGCGATCGTCAGCAAGAAGCGCTTCCTCAACGGCTACATGGAAATCCGCTCAAAGTCGAACCCGACGTCGATGATCAGTGCGTTCTGGTTGATCGGTTTCGAGCAGGAACTCGACGTTTTCGAACACATCGGGAATCCGCAATCGAGCGGCAGCCTTGCAGCGAACAAGACCTCGATGACGGTTCACGACTGGAGCCCGCCCTCGTTACGGCCGACTCGGGCTTTCGGGTTCTCAAAAGACCTGCCCTACAACGTAGGCGACGAGTTTCATGTGTACGCCGTGGAGTGGGGCGTCGACTACCTGAAGTTTTTCCTCGACGGTGAGTTGCTTCACACGCAAACGCGGGAGCATCTCGGCCTGGATTGGGTACTCAACAACCCTATGGAGATCTGGCTCGACTCCGAGGTCTTCAAGTGGCTGGCCGTTCCCTATGAAGAGGAGCAGTGGCCATCGGATTTCGAGATCGACTATGTGCGTGTCTGGCAGAAGCCTTCGAGCAACCTGCTTCAGGAGCATGAGGCGTTCTTCGGGTTTGAAGGGCCCATGATTTTTGAAGAGGCCGGTCGTCCGCTGGACCTGCTTCCGGAAGATCCGAGTACGAATGACTATCAGAAGTTCTGGATTGTTCCCGAGAGCTCTGAGCGGAGTTTCAGAATCACCGAAAACCGCTGGTTCAACGGCGTCAACAGCCTCAAGTACGTCACGGTCGGTGGCGTGGAAGACGTCAGGATCACGGCCCCGGAAGGCAGTATCAGGCTTCCGGCTGGCGAGTACGAGCTTTCATTCAGGATTCTGCTCAAGTACGGCAATTTGCCGTCCAATGTCCATATCAACTTCAGCTCTCCCGAAACGAGGCTGGCGTTTCCGCTGACGGATGCGGAACGGGGAAGATGGATTACGCTCAGGCAGCGATTTGTCAGGGAAATGGCTTCCAATCCCGACGACCGCCTATCTATCGAGGTCCACGCATCCGAATTACCAGCGGGGTCGAGGGATTTCTTCCTCGATGACATTCGGATCGAAGCGGTCGATGGGCACTGATACCCGGGTGTTAACGGACGGAATCCCGACCTCCCGGACTTCGCCATTCGTCCAACGCAGCGTAGCCCGGTCAATGGTCTCGCAGGCCCCCAGGCCAACGTGCAGGTTCGTATTCATGCCCTGCGAGTAGGCCGCAGAGGTTGAACCCACCCTTCGCCTGTAGGTGCTGTCACAGGCTTCGACGGTGAGCACGGCGCCCAGTGCGGTCGCCTCGCCGTTCGGCGAGTCGCCGACATTGACAATCGTATAGTTGCCCGGCGCACTCACATTGTTGCCGAGCAAGTGCCATTTGCCTCTCTCGTTCGAATAGATGAGGTCAAGGGCGCCATCGCGGTCGTAATCGAATGGCTCCACGGACCCACCGGTTGTGCCAACCTTCCCGGAGGCGATGCCGTGATTCCCGGCGCGCACGAATTGCCCCTCCCCCTGATTGAGGTAGACGATGTGCTCACTGCCCGTGGCCATGTCGCCGTAGCGTAGTACGACAAGATCGGACCAGCCGTTGTTGTCGAAGTCGCCGGTTGCCGCACTCGTGGTCTGCTCATCGATTGAAATGCCGGCGTCGGCGGTGACGTCGACAAAGTTCCCGCCGCGGTTTTCGAACAGCCTCGCCGGCAAGTCCGCTTGCGGCTCCACCGCCGGCGCCGATACGACATTGCCGAACACCGCAGCCGTTCGCGAATGCGCCTGGCCGCCGATGCGCCACTTGCCGTCGCCGAGATAGCCGATGTACAGCCCCCCTTCGGTCGGCCCTTCCGGCCAACCCTCCGCATCTTGCGGCATCAACTCGAAGTCCTTGCCGCCGTGGCGGTCCGTACCGAACACGAGCCTGCGCTTGTCCCTGCCTGCAAAGACGTCGTAGTGCGGATACGTGACCTGCAGGTTTTCCACGCCAAGGTAGCCGTCGACCTCGACGTCGAACTGAAACGAATCCCGGAAGACCAGAAACGCGAAGCGGCGGCCGTGCTCGTCAAAGTAGGTCTCAAGGTCGAATTGCGGCTCTGCGCGCGTCAGGAACAGATCGAAATCACCGTCGTTGTCGAAGTCGATCTCGGTGACGGTGCCGACGTGCGAGGTGTCGGCAAGCTCGCCCAGTACGCGGTCCGTCGAAGTCGAAAACCCGCTCCCTTCACCCCCGGTAACAGCCACCATGTCGGCTCCGCCAAAGAACAGGATATCGGGATCGCGATCGTTGTCGAAGTCGGTCACCTGGGCCCGATAACCCAACCATTGCGCCCGCGGCAGATGCGTGACGAATTCGAAACTGCCGCCGCCCGCGTTGGCGTAGAGGTGGTTCGCGCCCCGCTCCTGTGTCGGCAGCGGAAAGCCCGTCTCAAGCAGGTCGGACGAGCCGTTGCCATCGGTATCGAGGAACTTGACCGTGCGGCCCCGGCCCGGTTCGAAGTAGTCCAGAGCGACGCCGCCTTCGAACTCCCGCTCGTGGGTCACCTCAAAACGCAGCGGCCGGCGCGGATTCGCGCCATCGCCACCGCCCTGTGCGATCAGCACATCCATGCGGCGGTCGCCGTCGATGTCTGCCACGGCAATACCGTGCAGGTCTCCGGTGGCAATGTCCCGTGGCTCCGAGAACGAGCCTCCAAGATTCCAGAACACGCGCACAGTGTGTCCGTGCTCAACGATGATCACATCCTGCAGGCTGTCCCGGTCCAGGTCGGCGATGACCGCGTTGTCCCACTTACGCCTCGCCCGTTGTTCAAAGGGAATCACGTCGGTCATCTCAACGAACATGGTTGCCGGTTCCGGCTTCTCGGCCGCAAAAAACCGAACATAGTCGGCTACGGCCTCGGCAGGCAGCATGGATTCGTCTACCCGCGTCGTCCCGCCGAGCTGCGCCGCGATGCTCGTGAACCAGATGTTCATGTCGTTGTGCTCGAACTCCGAGAAGTCGCGTACAAGCGGCTGGCGCCCGGCGGCCTCCTCCTCCGTCATGAAGCGCTGGAAGATCGACGCCTTGGTCTCAACCAGTTCGCCGTCAAAGAAATAGCGAGCTCCCTCGGGCGTGAATTCGACGCCGTAGACGTGGAATTCATCGAGCGAGGCGTCCGGGTAGACATACGAGAAGCGCTTGAAATGTCCGAGGTCGGAGCGCCACTGGTGGAGATCGACCGAGTAGCGCGTCAGGTCGACCGAGTCGTTCTCCAGCGGGTCAAGTTCAAGCTGCGAGGTATCGGAGTCCTCGTGCCGGCTATCCATCATCCAGAAACTCGTGTGCCAACCCTCGCCCGACGGCACCTTGATCCGCGCTTCGTAGTAGCCGTAGCGGAAATACTGTTTCGAGATGATGCCGCCGCCGGTGTACTCCATGCCGTCTGCGTTCTGTTTTTTCAGCGCAATACGAGCGTACCCGTCGGACACTGAAATGTTCCCGGGCAACTGGGTGCTCCAGAGCTTTGAGTCCGTTCGGTAGTCCCACTTGCCTGTATCGAGTCGCGCAGCGTCGAATTCATCCGACCAGACAAGGCGATAGGCGTGTTTCAGACCGCTCGCCAATGGCTGGGCGTGCGGGTCGCTGGCCGGGTCAACCTGGGCGTTGACGTCGACGCACAAGACCGTTGCCATAGCGCAAGTCGCGAAAGCCATTCGCTTGTTCATTCGTAACACCCTGGCCCAAGGAGTTTTTCGGCCTCGGACCGGCGGGTTTCCGCGGGGCAGACACGGATTGCCACAACGAGTACCGGCGTCCGGCATCTTCACTGCTCCGGATTGCGGATCACGAGCAGGTTGTCGACATACACCGTGCTCGGACCGCTGCCGGCTTCGTTCTTGCGAAACGACACGCGGAGGCGGTCGCTGGCCGACGATGGCTGGATGCGGTTGACGCGCTGGTAGATTGTGACCCATGTGCCGCGGTCCACGTTCTCGAGCGGGAATGCCACATCCTGCCAGGGGTCTTCGAGGACGACATGCGCCCGGCTCACCGTCGACCCCGGCTCGATCCATATATTCATCGCCAGAACGTACCGGCCTGGCTGCATATCGACCGAGCCCGGCGGCGAAAATGCCGAGACAGCGTCCGGACCGAGCCCACCCGTGCTTTCGAACTTCAGGCTCTTGCGGCCGGTGACGCGGCGGTCCTCGCTGATCGACAGGTGCCTGCTCGCCCGGTTGTCGATGAACCACTCGCGCGCAAACGTGTCGTTCCAGCCCTGCTGACGGGGCTCGTCAACCGTCGGGCGAAACTCCGCAAAAATCATCGGGCCTTCGAACCCGAAGAACGAGCGGTCGATCAGACTCGGCTGCGGTTTCTGCCAGACGCGCACGTAGTCGATCTCGTAGTCCACGGGCAGATCTTCCTCGTGCGGCACGCCGAGCCATTCGAATATCTCGGTGTCGAACCACAACTCCATCGGGTTGGTCAGCGTCCAGCGCTCGCCCACTTCTTCCCGCGTGGTCTCTCTCACCAGTTCGCCGTCGAGATAGAATCTCAGGTACTCGTCGCCCCATTCGCAGCCGTAGACATGAAATTCTTCGGCCACGCGAAACGGCAGTTCATGCACATGCGTCCAGACCTTATTGGGACGCACGACCGGCGGCCGCCAGTCGTAGATCGAGAACATGTAATAGTTGTCGCGAATGTTGCCCTGGCGTTTCGGACGGCCCAACTGTTCGTAGAAGTCGATTTCCGATTCATGACCGATTGCCCAGAAGGCGCTGGTCACCGCGGCGTCCGCGGCCCTGGTCCTGACTTCCATGTAGCCGTGCATGAAACGATCCCGGCTGATGACGGCGGCTGCCGTCACCGGCATCTGTTCGCCGTCGTATTCGCCGTAGGAAAATCCGACGTTCTGCTCCGATGAAAACTCGAAGTCCGGTTCCCATTGCGAGCGCAACTTGAGCATGCCGTCTTCAACGCGCACGTTGTGCGCCGCGAACTGGGCCGGCGCGCGGCCGCGCCAGGTGTAGTACTTGCCGCCTTCGCCCTGCACGATCCACTTGTCGCGATCGAGTTCGGCGCCGTTGAATTCGTCGCTGAAGCGCTCGTTGAGAATCCAGCCGCCGGCATTGTTCGGGTCCGAAGCGGGCAGGACGCCCGTCGTCCCGGTTGGAGCAACCGTAGCCGCCGGCTCAAGCCTCGCATCGGGGTCGCGTGGAGCGGGAGCGTCTCCAACGGCGAACGTCTCGTGAAAGCGCGGCATCGCATGTTCGCGCCACTCGACGCCTTCGGCCGGTATGTGAAACCACCTGGGCTCGGCATTGTCCCAGCTCCACCGCTCCATCTCCCGGACCATGTTTGCGAGCACGTCAGGGTTTTGCGCGCTCAGATTGCGCTGCTCGCCGATGTCTTCTTCGATATTGAACAGCTCCCACGGCTGGTTGCCCGTCTTGACGGCCTTCCACTGATTGCGGCGTACGGCGGCGTCGCTGAATCCCGTGCGGTGCCGCAGCGCGTACAGGAAGTTGCCATCATGCGGATTCTGCCCCGATACGATGTCCTGCCAGATATCTCGTCCGTCCAGTTTTCGGTCAGCGGGAATCACCGCGCCGGCGAGGCCCGCAAACGTCGGGTAGAAGTCCAGCGCCAGAACGGGGTGCTCAAACGTGGTACCCGCACTCAACCGGTCAGGCCTATGCATGAACATCGGTGACCGATAGCCGCCCTCGTACACCGTGCCCTTGCCTTCTCGGAGCGGAAAATTGTTTCCGCCCCGATCCAGACGGCCGCCGTTGTCGCTCAGAAAGACGACGAGCGTGCTGTCGAGTTGCCCGGTATCGCGCAGGGCATCCACGACGTTGCCAACGCCGCGGTCAACCGCGTACACCATCGCCGCGAACGTTCTGCGCTGCTCGTCCTCGATGTCCATGAACTGCGCCAGATCATCGTCCTTCGCCTCCAGCGGTGTATGCGGCGCGTTGTAGGCCAGGTAGAGGAAAAACGGCTCCTCCCTGTCTGCGGCCTCTCGGACAAAGTCAACGGCCTCCCGCGACAGTCCGTCCGTCACGTACTGCGTTTCTTCGACCTCCATGCCATTGCGCTCCAGCGGCCGAAGGTACTCCCAGATGTGTGTATTTCCCGCCGCCACCTGGTCGTTGTAGGTCTTCGCGAACTCCTCCGGAAAGTACTTGTGCCCTCCACCCAGGAAACCGTAGAACGCATCGAACCCGCGTTCGTTCGGATGAAACTCGGGCGCCTCGCCAAGATGCCACTTGCCGATGGCGCCGGTGAAGTAGCCCGCATCCTGCAACACCCTGCTAATGAAGACTTCGCTGCGCGGCACGCCAAGATTCGATCCTTCCGACGGCAGGTTGAACTGCGCGCCGATGTTGTGCGGATAACGGCCGGTCATAAGGCCGGCACGGCTCGGCCCGCAGAATGGATGGGGGACGTACGCCTGGGAGAAGGTCATGCCGTTCGCCGCGAGTTCGTCGAGGTTGGGCGTGCTGACGTCCGTGCCGCCATTGAAGCCCACATCGGCATAGCCAAGATCGTCAGCGAGGATCAGCAGGATGTTGGGGCGCTCCTGCGCGGCAGCGAAATTGGCGAGCAGCGCGCCAAGGAGAGTCACCAGAAGCCGCGATTGTCGCTTCAGCATCACTCGCTCTGCTGCGCAAGATAAGCCGACATGTGTTGTTCGAACTTGTCGAGGATCGGGTCGTCGATGCGTGAAAGTTCGGCGCGCAGCAGCTTCGCCAGATGACCGAGTTCGCCAGCGTATCCGGGGTCGGCAATCAGATTCGTGATCTCGCCCGGATCGCGCCGCAGGTCGTAGAGCTCATCGCGGCTGTCGCCCGGGTTCCACACCAGCTTCATCTCCGGCGTGCGAATGGCGCGGATTCCGAACCAGCCGCCGTTGTACCACTCGTACGCATACAGGGCCAGGTCCTCGCGCCCCCGGTCGGCCGCGTCGCCCTGTTCCATCAGGGCGGTCAACGAGTGGCCGTCGACGTCGCCGTCGGGTTCCAGCGCCATCAGCTCGGCAAGCGTCGGTGCGACGTCGATAATCGACACCTGGCGGTTGACGACGCGTGGTTCCAGATCCGGATAGCGAATGATGAGCGGCATGCGCATGAGTTCGTCATACGCGTACGGCCCCTTGTCGTATAGCCGATGTTCTCCGAGCATGCTGCCCTGGTCGCCCAGCACGACAATGTGCAGATCGTCGTACACGCCGACCTCCTTCGCCGTGCCGATCAGGTCGCCGACGACCCGGTCGATCATGGCAATCGCACCGTAGTAGTAGGCGCGCAATTTGCGCCAATCGTCGCCGGACATGTGCCCGACATCGTGCCAGGGCCACCAGTCTTCGTCCTGGGCCATCGGCTTGTCGAGTCTGGGCGCCAGGTGATTGCCCGGCAGTTCCAGGTCGTCGGGATCGAACAGGCTGGCGTAAGGCTCGGGCACGCGATACGGCGGGTGCGGCTGCTGGAAGCTGACAACCCCGAAGAACGGTCGATCATCCTCGGCCGCCAATCGGATCAGTTCCTGGCCGGCCCTGACCTTTTCCGCCGTGAAAGACTCTTCATAGGTGCCCGGCAGCGTCTGGTAGTACAGCGTTTTCTCGCCGAGATCGTCGCGTTCGCCCCGGTTGTACGCGGCCATCGTGTCGACCATTTCATAGGGTGTCCATTGACGTTCGTGGCGCGGTGCGGTGAGTTCGGCGTCCGCGGCGACAAACTCCGCGCCGCGCAGCGTCGGTCCTTGCGCCCCAAGATGCCATTTGCCCACGAATCCCACGAAGTAGCCGGCGTCCGCCGCCCGACGAATCAGTCCGCCCTCCGACGGGCTCAGTTCAGACAGTCGCGAGTGATACAGATGCACGTTGTCGTCGAGCCCTGTCTTGTGGCCCCACCTTCCCGTGAAGAAGGCCGCGCGCGATGGCGAACACAGGCCGGTCGTCGTCATCGCGTTGTCGAATCGAGTCCCCGCCGCCGCGATCGCATCGATGTTCGGCGTGTCGACCTGACCGCCACGATACGAAAATGTGTCAAACCGCATGTCGTCGAACATGAGTACCAACACATCGGGCCGGTCCGCTGTGGTCTGAGCCGTCGCGTTATCGACGGAACACGAGGACGCGGCGACGACGCCCGAAACAAGAAGGACTGCGAAAAATACCCGCATGTTCTATCTCTGTTCGCTCGGCGGGACCCGGTACCGGTCCATCCGATCGATGTCGTATTGTTCGTACTCGCGCTTGAGCGTCCAGCGAGACCGCTGGAGCGTCTGTTCCCAGGCAAAGATCTTCCTGAACAACTCCGCGACGAGCTCGGGATGGTCCGCGGCAAGGTTGTCCTGCTCCGCCGGGTCTTCGATCAGGTTGTAGAGTTCGGGGGGGCGGTCGGCGAAGCGTATGAGCTTCCAGTCGCCGTCGCGAACCGCTGCGCGGACGTCCTTCTTCCAGAACAACGTCTGGTGAGGCCGCCCGTCAGCCTCGCCGCGGACGAAAGGCAACAGGTCGACGCCATCGATGTTCCCCAGCGACGCAACGTCTCCCCCGGCCGCGGCATGGAACGTGGGCAACAGGTCCAGCGTGCTGACGGGTTCGGCGTAGACGTCACCGGCATCGAGCCTCGCGGGCCAGCGCATCAGGAACGGCACCCGAATACCGCCCTCCAGATGATTGGACTTGGTTCCGGCAAACGGGTAGTTGTTCGAACCGTTGCGATCCGTCGGACCGCCGTTGTCGTTGGTGAACACGACAATCGTGTTATCGGACAATCCGAGCGCCTCGATCCTGTCGAGCACTTTGCCGCTCGCACGATCCATGGCGACCGTCATGGCCGCAAGCTGCTTTCGCAGTCCCTCCAACTCGGGAAACAGCGCCAGGTCGGACTCCGCGGCATCCATCGGCTCGTGCACGGCATTGAACGAAAGGAACACGAAGAACGGTTGATCGGCGTTGCGCTCGATGAAAGCGACCGCTTCGTCCGCGAGAACATCCGTCAGGTAGCCGTCGGGCTCCCGGTATTCGCCGAAACCGCGCTCCAGCCGGTTTTCCGGCCGGTCAGCCTGACCGTTCGGGTAGGCGAAATAGCTGCGCGCGCCGCCGCGAAAGCCGACGAATTCATCGAAGCCACGCGCAAGCGGGTGAAACTGATCGCCATGCCCGAGGTGCCACTTGCCGAACACGGCCGTTGCGTAGCCAAGCGATTTCAAACGATCGGCCATCGTGATCTCGTCAACGGGCAGCCCCATCTCGTCGCCCAACTCGGCCGAGTTTGCGCTCATGTAACCCGGAACGTTGTTTTCCTCGAAGCCGAACCGTTGTTGGTAGCGGCCGGTGATCAGCCCCGCGCGCGACGGGCCACACGTCGGATCGGAAACATAGGCCTGCGAGAACAGAACACCCGTGCGGGCAAGTTCGTCGAGGTTGGGGGTTGGAATGGCAGAACTGCCGTGGAAGCCGAAATCGGCGTATCCGGCATCGTCCGCAAACAACAGGACGATGTTCGGCTGGCGCGCCGACTCGTTCGCAAACGCGTTTGCGAATGGCAGAGCCAGCGCCACAACTAGGATCATCGCAATGTTCTTCAGCATTGACCTACCATCGCTTCGGTTGTCCTCAACCTGCCAACCCGTGAAAATGTCCCGGAGCATTCGACCGACGATGCACCGCGGGCTCGCACGGAGATACTCGTTTCCCTCCGCGCCAGCGACCGGAGCGAAAACTGCTAACTGAACTCGCCCTCCAGGCGGCGGCTCGCGTCGCTGAGCAATTCTTCGGTCATTCTTTCGGCGTGGTCCCCGTCCTTTCTCGCGATCGCCTCGAACAGGTCGCGATGATAGGGAATCGACTTTTCGTTTTCCCTGGGGTCGCGGTTGGTGATGCGAACACTGACGAGCAACGCTGAATAGATAACACCTTCCATCGATGTCAGAAACTCGTTGTGCGCGGCGTGCAGCACGGCGCGGTGAAACCGCGCATCGGCCACGATGAAGTTCTCGACAGAGCCCATCTCTTCTTCCATGCGCCGGACTGCGGCTTCAATCTCCGCGAGGTTTGCGGGCGTTGCGCGTTCGGCGGCCCAGCGCGCCGCCCTGGGTTCGAAGGCGAGCCGAAACTCCATGAGCTGCGCAAGAAAACCGGCATCGGGCGGCGCCGACAGATGCCACGCCAACACATCGTCGTCCAGAAGAACCCATTCGCTCCTGGGTTTCACTCGGGTTCCAAAGCCGCGCCGCACCTCCAGGAGCCCCTTGCCCACCAGAATCTTGACGGCGTCACGTATCACCACGCGACTGACCTTGAAACGCTCGGCCAGCGAGTTTTCGTGGTCGAGCATGCTGTCGGGTTCGAGCGTGCCCGCAACGATGCGTCGTCCAAGCTCACGCGAAACCTGCACGGGCAGACTCGGCACCATCGAGGCGGATTCCTTCAGGTCGTAGTAGACAAGCTCGCTCATATCAAAACCCAAACATGAGATGTTCAAGCATTATGCGGAGCAAGCCGGTGGGTGACAACTTCGACATGGCAGCCCCAGGCCTATCCAAAAGTCCCGGTCCGGTTGGTTCCGGTGAGGCTGAGCGATGGGTCCGACGGGGATGTGTGGCTGTAGCGGAGGGGTCGCCGGTCGGTCCAGGGCGGTGGGGAGGCGTTGAGCGGGTTTGCTCGGGGGTATGGGTTGGTGCCTGGGCGCTGAGTAGGCGCGGCGCGCACGGGGATGCCGCGGCGCGGCCGGGCGGTGCGCCGTCGGGGGTCCGCGGGGTGCCCGGTCAGGGCGGCGCGGGGGTCAGGATGGCGTCGAGCGCATCCTGCGGGCGTGCGGCGTAGTGGCGGTTTGCCTGGGGGATGTAGTCGAAGTGGCCGATCGCGCGCACGATGGAGATCGCGGCGTTGCTGAGCGCCGCCAGGTTTTGCGGCAGATGCCCGGCCGCGGCGCGGCAGCGGTCCTCGTCGTAGCTGAAGTCGCGCACGTAGTGAACCCGGTTCTCCACTTCCCAGTGGCGGCGCACGATGTTCAACAGTTCGTCGGGTCCGGCCTCCTCGACGCCGAGCGAGGTGAGCCCGTAGGCGATCTCGCGGGTGCTTTCCCCGGTCTTGACCACGACGCGCTCGCGCTGCACGCGCAGCGCCTGACGGCGTGCGGGCAGATCGCACCGCCCGTCCCACTTGGCGGGCGTGAGGTCGAAGGCCGCGCAGCGGCGGGTCTCCAGCCGCCCATGGGCCTTGTGCAGCGCCTCGGCGCTCCAGCGCGCCTGGCTCCAGTCGATGTCCGCCAGGTCCTCGCGAATGCTCGGCTGGTTGCCCTTCACGGCGGTGATCGCGTAGTCGGCCTTGCACTCCTCCACCAAGCAGCGCGCCGTGTCGTGTTGGGCGTGGATGGCGTCGAGCGTGACGACGCGCCCGGCGAGGTCCAGTTGCCGCGCCAGTTCGCGCACCGCCGGGATCTCGTTGCTTTTGGCGCCGATGCGCACCTGCCCGAGCACCAGGCCGCTGCCGTGCTCCACCGCGGCCACCATCATCTGGCGTTCGCCCTCGGTCCGCCTGGAGGCGCCGCGCACGTCCTTGCCGTCCATGGCCACCGGCGCAAGCCCGGCATGCTGGGCGCTCCAGGCGCGCAGCGCCCGATCCAGAGTGTCCGGCGGCAGCTTCGAGAGGATGTAATGGAAGGTCGAGGCAGCGGGCACTGTGTAGCACTGGCGCGTCGGGCTGAAGAACCCGCCCACCGCACGGCGCTGCGCCTCGTCGAGCCGGGCGGCGAACTCCCCGAACGCGCTCACGCCGCGATACCCGGCCAGGCGCGCCGCGATCATGATCGTCAGGTAGCTCGCCAAGCTGTAGCGCTGCCCGCGCCGTTTGCGAAAATCCTCCATCTCCCCGAGAAAGTCGTGAAGACTGCGCAATTGCCCCGCCGGCATCGGCGCCTCGCGCACCTCCACGGGCTCGCGCCCATCGCGTAGCGCCTCGCGGGCGCCGGCTTCAAGCTCGTACACGTAAACCTCCTTGGGCTGGCCGTGCTCGCGCCACCGCGCCGGGCTGCCGTACACCCGCGAATAACCGCGCGTCAGGCCCAGCATCCGCCAGTTCGACGCCCGGTAGCAAACCCCCGAAAACCGCGACGGGTCCACGAACGTCTCCGCCAACAGCACCGGGAAACCGTGCATCGCGCGCATGTCCCCCGACAGCCGGCGCAGACTCAGACCCAGCACCCGAGAGGCCAGGTTGCGTACCTCCCCCTTGCCCACCAGCAACGCGAAACGGCTGTTGTTCGCGATCAGCTTCAGCCGCCGAAACTGCCGCTCCGGCGGCCAACCCAGCCACTCGTCCCGAACCCCGACCTTGAACGCGCCCGCCGTCCAGCCCAGCAGCGCAACCCGGCTCCCGCCGCATACCGCCACGTGACGCAGCGACTGACCGAACAATCCCTTGTACGGCAAATAGTGAAACTCCCTCATCAGCGCGTCCCAACGCCGCCGCTCCGCCACGCCGCGCACCGGGCGCACCCACACATCGCGCAACTTCAACCGGCCACGGGAAAACACCGAGATCACCATGACCCCCTTTATGCCACAACGACTTCTGAATAGCCAGACCTTGCACAGCCTGACCGCTTCCCTCACCGTTTACAGCCTCAGGCTATACGCCCCGACTTTTGGAGAGCCCTGATGGCAGCCCTATTCGGCTGTCAGCACGAAGTGCTTTCCATACCTGTCGGAGATCGGCTCTTTCGTGCCCGACTCGGCCAGAAACACGATCCACGCAAACTTGCCGACGGGGAAACCGCTCGTGAGGTTGACCAACGGCATCGTGACGTTGCCCGGGGGAAGGCGGCGCTAAGGCGTCACCTCGACTACCGAGTAGCCGTCAATTTCAATCGTTTCGCCTGCAGCCAGCCCGTATACGTCCCAATGCAGGAACATTGCGGTATTCAAGTCCCAGATCGCGGGCACCGACCACTCTGGCGTACCTGTCAACGGGTTGATGAACTCCACCAGTTGCCAGCCGGTCGTGGGTTTCAGTGTGGCCGTCACACTCTCCGACTGCGGCCGTCGGCCGGGAAAGCCCGATCCACCGCAGGTAGTACAGGCCCACGGCAATAACGTATGGTCCAGAACCACGTCATCGCCGCCGGGCACCTGGCCCAGCCTGGCCCATACGGAGAACTTGAATGTGCGCCCGGTCGAGGCAGCGCCCCGGCCATAGTACTGCGAGTGGAAGTTGCGGTTCTGGTTCCAGACCTGTTGCACCACGGTTGTGATGTCACCGCCAGGGGCCGTAATCAGTACGGAGGCCGCGCCATCCAGGCCACCACCCGGAACCGGAGTCGCCAGTGGTCCCCAGCGTCCGGTGTTCAACCCAAGATCCGTGACATATCCGGCGGGATGGGGCGACGCGTTCGGGTCGCAAGCGTGGTTTCTGACGGCTGTCAGCAGGACGGTCTGGTCCTCGACATCCAGAGGATCGGTCACGCCGGTGTATCCGCTACCGTACCCGACGGTGACCGTCGCGGGTTCGGAGACCCCCAACGCGTTCGAAAACCGGCCGGTCGCTCCGAATGCGCCGTCGCTTTCCTCGCCGCCGTACAAGGCGCTCGGGTTATCCGATGACCACGAATAGGTATATTCACCGGTCAGCGCGTCATTGACGACGGAGGGTTCCACGGCAACACCGATCGCGGAACACGTCGGCACCGACTTCGTACCAAGCGGCGCACCGAGTGCATTGAAGTCCTGGTTGGTAATCGCAAGCGTAAAGGCGGGCGTGACCGATACCGCGGCAGTCGCGCTCAACGTGGGATCTTCGACACTGGTGACGGTAATTGTCGTAGTGCCGATTTGGAGCCCGGAAATCATGCCGTCGGCGTCAACCGTGGCGGTGCCGGTATCGGCGATCTCGTAAGTCAGCGCGGGGTTGCACGCGAAGGCCGGGGCCGTGGCCGACAACATCGGTGTCGCAGCGGTCGCCGGCAGGCTGACATCGAATGCCTGCACGCCGGTCACCGGATCCGATATCGCGTTGATCGTCAGGTTCAGTGTACGGGTATCAAGCGCCTGTCCCGGACCCGGGTCGTAGCCGTTGTCGATCGAATAGGCCACTTCGTAGCCGATCGACGTCGGGAAGTCCCGAACGCCGTCACCTGTCGGATTGCCGTCGGCATCGGTGGCGCCGCGAACATCCGTCGTGTCGCACATCCTGAGCGCCTGCGCAAACATGCCGGTATCGATTTCGAGATGTACGCCGTCGCTGGATAACTTGAACGGTGACCCGCCCGCGCCGCTCGGCGTCTGGAAGTTGGCGTTTTGGGGCGTAAAGTCTATCCCGCGAATGTAGACGGGCGAGTCGTCGCTCTGCGTCAACTGCTGCCCGTCAACCATGGCGCCCTCCAGCAGGTCGACTTGCTGCACGCCGCTTTCCTCGTCAAACGCCGCGTTGATGCCGGCGTTGGAAAACGAAACCGCACTCTCGCTCACCAGGGGGTTCGAATAGCCTTCGCCCGGGCCATCGCAGCCTGCGACAGCCGCTGAAACAGCTACACAGAGAGTCGTGATTTTCAGCGATCGGTTGATCATTTTTTCGTCTCCGAATTTAGTCCGGCCGGTCGGATCGCGTGCCAACCAGCCGGAACCTCCCTGTCCTCAGAAAAGTGCGCGAATGCCCAGGCGGTACTGCGGGCCGTTCTTGTACACGGCGCGTGTGCGGCTGTTGTCGACACTGTTATCGAAGACATTGCCCTCGTCATACACCACGTCGCCTGCCGTGTTCTGGAGGTTGTACGCCGTCACGTAGTGCCGCCAGACTTCGTCGGTCAAGTTCGTAACCTGAAACGTCGCACTGATTCTGTCGGTCACGTCGTAACGCGCGCTGAAGTCGACGCGATTCGTCGCGTCCTGCCAAATCGCGACACCGGCAATCCCGTCGTTGACAAGCTGTGTGCCTGCGTAGCGGTGTGCAAGTCGCAGAGTCACGCCGTAGTTCTCATAGAAGAGCGTCGTATTGGCCGAGTGCTCAGGCGTAAAGGCCTGTGGCAACGGCCTGGTAAACAGACCTGTCGAACCGATCTCCTCTATGTCCTTCTCGGAGTTCTGGTACGTGTAGTTGAAGTTGACACCCAGTCCGGACCAGATGCCCGGCAGGAAATCGTAGCTCTGGGTATAGCCCATCTCGAGGCCGTTGACCTTGGCGCCCTGACCGTTCCTCTCGATCGCGATCAGCGCCGTGTGGCACTGAACCAGCAATCCGGTGGTGATGAAGCCGCCGACCACGCGATCGGGCATACAGCCGTCGGCGTCGCCGGGCACACGACTCTCGTCGAACGGCAACAACAGGTTCGCATTCTCCAGTTGGTACTCGGTACGCACGTCCCGGTAGTGGTACGGCGTATCGACACGCTCGGGGAAGTCCTTCATGTCCTTGTAGAACAAGGCCGCCGAAACAATACTCGAATCGTTGAAATACCATTCCAGGGACACGTCGAGATTCGTGGACTTCAGCGGTTTGAGAGCGGAGTTACCCGCAGCGCCCGTCGCTGTCAGCCCCCAGACGTTTTCGTTGATGTTCAGGCGCGGATTCAGTGAATCGAACGCCGGCCGCGTCATCGTCCGCGAGACGGCGAATCGGCCGATCATTTCTTCGTTGATCGCGTAGTTGATATTCAGGCTCGGCAACAGCAATTCATGCCTGGCGGTGCCGCTGGTTTGCGCTTCCCGCTGCCAGGTCTGCGCCACGTTGCCGTTGGGCCCCGTGAAGGAGGTCGAGCGATCCTGGTATTGCCACGAGTCGCTGGCCCCGCGGAAATCGATGTAGAGCCTGTTGTTGGTGGGCACGAGGTTGCCATTGACATCGACGATCATGCCGGGCAGTGGCAGTGTTTCGACGATCACCGGCGTTGCACCGGTGTAATCGACCCTCACGAGGCGGTTGGTATCGATCCCGCCCGGGAGAACCCACTCGCCGTCCACGTACGGTATCGTGTTTTCGATGTCGTACCTGTAACCGTGGGTAATCGCCCAGTCCCAGCAATTGCGCAACTCGGCATCGTTCTGCGGCGTGTATTGCGGACTGGGAGGCCGTTGTTGGGGTTGATTCCCATGACCGGCTCCGGACACGGCTGCGTTCCTTCGATATCGGCCAGACGGCGCTCTATCAGCAGGTCGTGGGGATCGAACATCCAGGAAGAGCGTTGGAAGGTGATGCCGCCATAGCCGCTGGACCTGTTGGTATCCTGAACCCAGCGCAGCCCGATGTTACCGGTCAGGCGCCCGCCCATGCCCTCGAAGTTGAGTTTCAGAAAGGCGGCATTGGTATCGGTCTGAATATTGCGCGTTCCCTGCAGGTTGGTCGAATCCTGCACCGTACCCGGGTCGCGGCCGATGTACGCCTGGATCGCCTTTTCCGAATCCAGCATCGGCCAGCCGCCGAAGAACGCATTGCTGCGGTTGCCCGTCAGGTCTGCGGAGAAATTGTCGTACGGGAACGGTTCCCCGGAGAGCATGTCGATGAGGTTGATCGACTGCATGCCGGCGGTTGGCGAATAGACGATGCTCGGGTCGCTCCTGTCGAACAGGGCGGTGTTGTTCTGCGCGACCTGGTTTTGCGTGTGCACGTCCTTCTCGCGCTGCGCGTGCTTGAGGCCGAACTGCAGCGACGTCACGTTTCTCCAGGCCAGGTCCCATTCAAAATCAAGATGCACCGATTTGTTTTCGTCGTCCTGATTGTTCCTGCGCCAGCGCAATCCGCCGAGATGGTTGGCATAGAGGTCGAACGGATTCCACTTGCCGGCAGCCTCCACAACGCTGCCGTCGAACGGATCGAACACGGCAAGCGTGGTGCTCATTTCATAGGAGCAATCGCCGCTGCCGGAGCTGCAGTCGTAGCCCACCGGCTGAACCTGGTCCGCCGGGAGAGTCTCGACGAACGTGTTGCCGATGGTGCCCCATGTCGCCGTGGTCAGGCCGACATGGTTTTTCGTCTCGTCCGTCGTGGCCGAGAAACCGGCCAGCAGGTTGGCCCTGAACCGATCGCTGAATTCGTGTTCCAGATTCAATGAGGCCAGATCGGTCGTCAGTTCCCTGTCACCCTCGGTTCGGTTGAAAAACCCCGACGAAGAACGGCTGTACGACGTTTCCAGCGTGCGCGTGTCGAGATTGACGCCGTTCCATGCCGTCAGCGGATCCGCGCTGGACAGGTTGGCGATGGGAGCGAAGTTCAGTCGGAAGTTGTGGTAATCCGTCTTGACGTTCTGTTCGGTGTGCGTGTAGTCGAGCCGCAGGTTTGTCGCATCCGTCGGTTGCCATTCCAGTCCCGCGGAAGCCGATAATCGATTGCGTTCGTTGGCAGTCGTCGAGATATCCGTGTTGTTCCGGGCCAATACGTCCAGCGGACCCTGAAAGGCGATCTGGGTTGCGGGGTCCCAGTTGACAAGATCGGCTTCGGTCTGCCCTTCGCCAAGGATGCGAATCGCATTGCCGGTGGCAATGTCGTGAGCCGTTCGGCCCGAGCCCGCGAAGAGGTCGGCGATCGGCAGCGCTTGCGCCACCCAATTGGTATGCAGCCGGTCCTGGCGCGTGTGCTGGTTGTCTATCGCCGCGGTAAACACGTAGCCGACCGAGTCATTGTTGAACTTGTCGGCCAGGCTCAGCGTCGCGCGACCGTCGTGTTCGCCCGTATAGTCGCTTGAGCGCGCTTCGATATTGGCCGAGCGGCGCGGCTCGTTGAGAGACAGCGGCCGGAGCGTTCGAAGGACCACCGTTGCGCCCAGCGAGCCTTCGTCCTGATCGGCCGACGCTGTCTTGATGACGTCGATCGACGACAGGATGTCCGACGCGAACGAACTCAGGTCGACACTCTGGTCAGCCGTCGGGTTGTTGCCCTGGTTACCGGAAAGACCGCCCGTCAGCGCCACGCCGTTGATCTGAACCTGGTTCATGCTGGGCCCGGTGCCGCGAACAGAGACACGCGTACCCTCGCCGTCTTCTTCCTGAACCGTCACCCCGGTGATGCGCGACAATGCATCGGCAATGTTCTGGTCCGTCGATTTGCCGACGTCCTCGGCGAAAATCGAGTCGCTGATCGATTCGGAGAATCGCTTTGCGTTCAGCGCGTTTTCCAGACTGCTGCGAAAGCCCGTAACCACGATTTCTTCGATGGGCTCGGGACTTGCCGATGCGTCCGCCTCCTCCCCCGTATCCTGGGCAAACGTCGGTATCGCGTAAAGCGACGCCAGGACCGCTGCGGATACCGCCTTCAGCCGAAATTCCTGTCTCATGAGAGGTGACCTCCGCATCATTTATCTATTGTGCGCATGCTTGGATGGCCGCTTGCGATTGCCCCGGCTCCAGATGCCATGTATTTAAACATACTATGTTTCGAATATCCATAATTGGCACAGGCAAGACTCGAACCGGCGTTTCAGGAGCCTGCGCCGTTGGAATTCGCGGTTTCGACACGAATGTCGTCGATATAGACCGACATTCCGGCATCCGGTGCGCCGGATGCCGAGAAGTGGATCGCCATCTCGTCCGTGGCCACTTCCTCGTCCGATCGGGAAAAGGAGTGGCTGACCGTGGCCCACTCGCCCGTCGGCAGCCCGCTCAAATCGAAGCTGACATCCAGCGAGGATGACGCCTGCAGCTCGAACCGCACGCTGTCCGCGGCGGCGCCGTTCTCGACAAATACCCGGGCCGAGAAGACAAGGTCGCCGGCGGGCAGCGAGACGGACGCCTCGGGCGACACGGCGCTTGCGGCGGCGGCGCCCGAGTACCTGAGGCTTCGTGTGCCGCTCGAAAAAGTCTCATGCCGAACGACGGCGAGGTTCTCCGACGACGGTTCGTCGATATTCCAGAACTTCTGGTAGTCGTTGTTTTCGGAGTTCTCCGGCACCAGCGTCAGCGGCCGCGGCCGGTCCTGGTACAGGATCGGGCCCTCGAACCCGAAAAACGCGCGATCGAGCAGGTTTGTCTCCGGCTTCTGCCACACCCGGACATAGTCCACTTCGAAATCCACGGGCAACTCCTCCTCGTGCGGCAGGCCAAGCCAGACGAATATTTCGGAATCGAGCCAGATTTCCAGCGGATTCGTCAGCACCCAGTCCCTGCCCACCTCCGCCTGGGTGACCTCGTGGGTGAGCTCGCCATCGATGTAGAATTTCAGATAGTCCGGCCCCCAGTCGACGCCGTACACATGAAAATCGTCGGCCACCCGCCACGGCAGCTCCTGCACGTAACCGAATTTGCGCGTCGGGCGTTGTGCCGGCGGCTGCCAGTCGTGTACCGAGGCCTTGAGCATCGTCGCGGTAATGCCGCTGCCGCTGTCGATCTTGGGATTGCCCATCGTCTCGTAGACGTCGAGTTCCGACTCGTAGCCGATCATCCAGAACGAACTGGTCATCGCCGCATCGGCGGACCTGGACCGAACCTCCATGTAGCCGTTCAGGAACCGCTTGAGGCTGATAATGCCGGCCGTGGTCGCGGGGATAAATTCGCCCTCGTGAGTTGCATAGTCGTTGCCCTCGTGTCCTTCCCCGATGGCGAAATCGAAGTCCGGTTCCCATTGCGAGCGCAGCTTGAGCAGCCCGTCCTCGACGATGACGTTGTGCGCCGCGAACTGGGAGGGCGCCCTGCCCTTCCAGATGTAGTAGTCGCCGTTGTCACCCTCGACGAACCACTTCGACTTGTCGATCTCGGATCCATCGAACTCGTCGCTGATGTCTTCGCGCAGAATCCAACCGCCCGTGTTTGACGGATCGGACGCCGGGTACACGCCGGCTTCACTCGGTTCAGCGGGCGAAATGTCCTGCGGCTCACTGGATGGCGGCTGCTCGCTGCAGCCCAGAAGGAGCAGTCCGACTGCCGCCATTTGCAGAGTGTTCGGAACCCGATTTGTCGTGGCTGTCAATTTCCCCTCCTGGTTCAGATATGGCTTCAGCACTCGACTGAAAAGTGTTTCAGGAAATTCGGGTCCGGATCGACTCCGAGCCCAGGTGCAGTCGGCAGAGAGACCGTGCCGTCGTGGTCCTTGACCTGCAGGCCGATATCGAGCGGTTCCTTCAGGAGTTCCTCGCGGAACCGGTTGGGTGTGGTGTCGTACTCCAGCATGGGCTGCACGGGGTGCGCCGAGCCGGGCAGGTCCGGAAGGGCCGCAATCAGGTGGAGATTGGTACCGACCGCAACTGCCGACCCCCAGACGTGATTGACAATGGGGACAAAGTGCGCGCGCGACAGCGTCAATACGTGCCGGTACTCGCTGATGCCGCCCAATCCACAAACTTCGGGCTGGAGAATATCGACACAACGATTCGTCACCAGGTCGCGGAACCCCCAGACAGTGAACTCGCCTTCACCTCCGGCGATATTCATGTCAAGTGCTTCGCAGAGGTCGCGATAGCCTTGCCGGTCTTCCGACGCGACCGGCTCCTCGAACCACGCCACATCGAGCTTTTCCAACTCGCGCCCAAGCGGGATTGCCTCGCGGGCGGAATAGGCGTGGTTGGCATCCACCATGAGTTGCACATCCGGCCCGATGGCATTTCGAACGGCCTCGACCAGTCGAATGTCCTTCTTCGGTCCGATGCCGATCTTCATCTTCATGGACTTGAAGCCAGCCTCTAGAATCGCCACGCTATCGTCGGCGAACCGTTCTTCCAGGTCGCCATTTCGCTGCAGCATCATGCCGTAGCCGTACACTTCGATGCGATCGCGGAATGCGCCGCCCAGGAGTTGATACACCGGAACATCGAAGTGCTTGCCCGCGATGTCCCACAGCGCGATATCCACTCCGGAAAGCGACTGAATCGGCATGCCCTTCTGCCCATGATCGCGAAGCAGGTTGTACACCTTGTGCCAGATCACCTCGCGGTCGAGCGGGTTCATGCCCAGGATCATGGGCTGAATGACTTTCTCCACGATGGCCTTGTTCGCGAACGCGACGTTGCCCCCGCCGAAGCACTCACCCCACCCGGTAATTCCCTCATCGGTCGACACCTCGACCAGGTGAGTCGTTCGCTTCATGAAGTACTGCTGCGAATAACCCAGCTCTTCGTCCAGGTCGTACTGAAGTACGTGACTGCGTATGCCGGTTATTTTCATCTCGGGACCCTCAGTCCGTGAGCGCTCGAGTCACCCGCTTGGGCACGAGATAGTCGTCCAGGGCCAGGCTGGAGCAATCGACGCCGACGCCCGACTGCTTGATGCCGCAATGCGGCAAACTGATGTGGTATTTCACGCCATTGATCTGCACTTCTCCGAAGCGCAGGGCCATCGCGCAACGATCCGCCCGATCCGCGTCCGACGTAAAGACGAAGGAAGAGAGACCGGTGTCGGTGGCGTTGGCTGCATCGATCGCACCCGCCTCGTTCTCAAAGGTAATGAGGCTGACAACGGGCCCGAAAATCTCTTCGTTGTACAAGGCCATGGACGGCGTGACGTCGGCGAGCACGGTTGGCGCGTAGTAGTGGCCGCCTTCGATACCGGGGGGACGTCCTCCGCCGGCAAGCAGCCTGGCACCGTGGCCGACGGCATCGTTGACCAGGTTGTGAACTCGTGCCCAGGCGCCGCCATCCACCAGGGGGCCCATATCGATATCGCCGGACTTGTCGAACCCGACCCTGACGGCATTGGCGCGGTCGACCACCTTCTTTTCAAACTCCGCGGCAACGGATTTTTCGACCAGTACCCGGTTGGGCGCAACGCAAATCTGGCCCGAATTGCCGAATTTGACCGCGCAGACGATGTCTGCGGCGAGGTCGAGGTCGGCGTCCGCGAAGACGAGCGCCGGCGCATTTCCGCCGAGTTCCATGGAGTATCGCTTGACCGACGTGCTGCCCGCGCGAATGACGTGTTTCCCTGTTTCGGATGAACCGATGAGCGTCAGCATTGCTGGAATTTTCGAGCGGGAAATCGTGTCGCCGATGGCCCGGTTGTCGCCTGCCAGGATGCTCACAACGCCCGGCGGCAGGCCGATGTCGTGGCACAGTTCTCCCACCGCGTAGGCCGAGAGCGGCGTTTGAAGCGACGGCTTGATGACAATCGGGCAACCGGCCGCCATCGCCGGGCCGAGCTTGAACGCCAGGTTCAGAAGAGGGAAATTCCACGCCAGGAATGCCCCGACCACGCCGGCCGGCTCTCGAAACAGGGTGTGGGCATGTGTCCCCTCCCGGTCCGCCAGCGGTTCCGGCTGGATCTTCAGAATTTCATCGGCGTAGTACTCAAGGCTGTTGACGAGAGCCTCGAAGTCCTCGAAGGTCGCCGCCCAGGGCTTGCCCAGTTCGAGGTGTACGCAGTAGCGAAGATGCTCCTCGTGCCCCATGACTGCTTCACGCAGTCGGCGCATCCAGCCAACGCGTTCGGCCACTGGCGCAGCACCCCATGAGTCGAAAGCTTCCGCCGCCCCGTCAAGCGCCGCCTCGGTTTCTTCTTCCCCGGCTACGGCGATTGCTGCCACAGTTGCTTCCGTCGCCGGGTTCACCACGCTTGCGTAGGCGCCAGTGTCGACAAGACGGCCGCATATATACAGGTGTTTTGTCAGTGAAGCGGGCATGCTCCGTTCCGTCGGATCGTTCGTGTCCAGGCGACGTTTCATTCAAACATCATATGTTTATGATAGCAAGACCTTTGGCCCGTATTGGATTGGACTCGCTTCGTCAATGTGTGCCGGCGGCCTGTGCGATCAACCGCCCCTTGCGGAGATTGCCGGGGTGCAGTTCGAACCTCACGGTCCGGAACCCGGTTGGCGTACAATCCGTCATGCGGTTGCTCCCCGTTGGCCATTTGGGGCGGCGATCACGACTCGCCGCTCTCAGTCCATGCCGTATACTTCAAGCAGGATTGGCACGGTGAATTTCCATGTCCTTCGACCGCGACCTTGCCACGGAACTGCTGGAACTCGACGACCGCGATATCGCTCGGTTTTTTGCTGGGCGAGAAACCGAAGTTCGGGCGTTTGAGGCGGCCGTCCGGTCTGCCGGGACCAAGCCCCAGGCGACGTTTCGCATTTTCCAGGGGGCGCCGGGGTGCGGCAAGACATCCTTGGCGCATCACCTGGCCGAAACATGCTCCGACAAGGTGTTGTTCGTGCCGTGCGAACCGGACGACCTGACTGACGCGGCGTGTCTGTCGGACCGGATCGAACGCGCCGCCATTGAGCGAGGGGGCGGCATCTCCCGGGCCATGGCTGCGGCCGCCGAAACGGCTGGGGCACGTCTTGGGGCCAGACCCCTCGCCGACGCCGCCTTGCGCGCCGTGGCGGGCTTCGCGACAGGAGACGCGACGGTCGTGCTGCACCTGGACGAGGCCCATGCCCGCGCCCCCGCGGCGGGCGAACGGCTGGTCGATCTTCACACCACGGGTATCGGCGTGCCGTGTGTCGTGATGATGACCGGGCTCGAGCACACGAGCCTTCGTGTGGCCGACATTCGAGGGTTGTCCCGACTGGCAAGCAGTGCCGTGGTCGACATGGGCGCGATGAAAGAGTCCGAGTGCGCCGCATCGACGGCGAAGATGCTCGACGCATTGAACGTGTCGGGCGAACCGGCGGAGATGGCCTCCATGGCGCGGCTGACCGGCAAACTCGCACATGAATGGCCGCAGCATCTGCACTGCGCCCAATCCGCCCTGTGCGAGGAATTGATGCGCACCGATGGCGTGTTGAAGGATGTGAATATCGAACTTGTCCGGGCGCGGTCCGACGAACTGCGGCACGGGTACTATGAGAGACGGTTGGAATATCCGATATTCAGGATCGACACGTCCGTAACACAGCAGATCCTTGTCGACGTCTCGATTGCGCGGCCGTCGAGCAAAACACGCATCCAGTTGCGCAAGCTCTGCGAGGCAGCGATCGATCGGGCCGGTTTGTCCGGCGAGCCAGAGTTTCAGGAACTACCGCGAGGCGCGTTCTCCACGGCCTTGATCGAGAAAGGCATCGTGTCGGGCGCAAGCGGCAAATGGGATGTCGCGATTCCGTCGATGGCCGATTGGGCCGTGAACGAAATCGGAGCCGAACTGCCACGGCGGGACACTCAGGCCGGACTCGCGCGACAACCCATCGCCAGCGGCGGTCCTCGCCAAGTATTGCCTTAGTGCATCGTCTGCACGACTGGCTTGCTAAACGCGGATTGTGTGCCAGGCCCCTTGTTGGTACGCGGCCCCCGATTCGAACGGGGAAGCAGATCGTTTTGAGCGATCCAGGTATGCCAATTCCCGTCAGCCGCGCGTTGGTGCGGACCCCCGGATTCGAACCGGGACGCCAGCGGGTTTAAGCCGCCGAGGTATGCCGTTCCCGTCAGGTCCGCGTTTGAATTGGTGGCCGCCCTCGGAGTCGAACCGAGAAGCGCCTGTTTCTAAGACAGGCAGGTATGCCAATTCCCTTCAGACGGCCATGGGTGGCGTCCCCGGCAGGACTCGAACCTGCGCACTTCGGGTTAGAAGCCCGATGCTCTGATCCAATTGAGCTACGGAGACAGGATGGTCCCCCAGGCACGATTCGAACGTGCGACCTGCCGCTTATCTGGCGCAAACGGGATATAAGCCCGCCGCTCTACCACTGAGCTACTGGGGGAAAGGTGGACACGCCGGCGGGACTCGAACCCGCATGACGAGGGTTGCAGCCTCGGACCTGACCGATTCGGACACGGCGTGCGTTGCGGATTGGCGGGCCAGCAGGGATTCGAACCCCGATCAGCGGCTTTGGAGACCGCCATCTTGCCATTGGACGACTGACCCGCACGGTGTGTTGGCTCGGCGCCCTGGATTTGAACCAGGTCCCCAAGGTTCAAAGCCTTGTGTCCTGCCGGTTAGACGAACGCCGATTGGGTGGCACGGCTGGGGCGATTCGAACGCCCGTCCTCGACCGTCGCAGGGTCGCGCTCTGATCCACTGAGCTACAGCCGTATGTGTGGTTGCCCGAGACGGTTTCGAACCGCCGACATCCGCGTTGTAAGCGCGGCGCTCTGCCTTCTGAGCTACCGGGCATTGGTCGAGGGGGCCGGAATCGAACCGACAGCGGCGGGGTTATGAGCCCCACCCGAGGCCACCTCCCCCTCAATATCGTGGTGCGGGCAGCGGTGATCGAAACCGCGACCTCGACGTTGGCAACGTCGCGCTCTTCCTGCTGAGCTATGCCCGCGCGTGGTCCGCCCTGAAGGAATCGAACCTTCCTCTCCGGGTTAAACGGTGCACAACCGATATGCCAAGGACGGTGTGTATGGGGCGAACCACCGGACTCGAACCGGCATCGGCCAGGGTCACGACCTGGAGCTTTACCAATTAAGCTAGGAACGCCATCGTGTGGCGGAGACTAGAGGGATCGAACCTCTACGCCCTTCCGGACATCACGGTTTTCAAGACCGATAAGCACGCCAGCCTTGCGAGTCTCCGAACGTGGTGCGGACAGCCGGCCACGATCCGGCAACCTCCTGGGTGGAAGCCAGGCACTCTGCCAATTGAGCTATGTCCGCCAGGAATGTGGTCTGGAAGGCAGGATTTGAACCTGCAACCCCCTGCGTCCAAGGCAGGCACTCTGCCAGATTGAGCTACTCCCAGAAGTGGTGGACCGTGACCGATTCGAACGGCCGCCCTCGCGATTATCCGTCGCGCGCTCTTCCCACTGAGCTACCGGTCCGTGGAGATCCGGACGGGATTCGAACCCGCAATTACGAGGTTGAAAGCCTCGTGGCTTAACCATTCGCCCACCGGATCGTGAAGCTGGCGGTGCGAATCGGAGTTGAACCGACATCGACTGGATCGACAATCCAGGGCTCTACCGTTGAGCTACCGCACCGAAAAATGAACGACTGAGACTACATCGTTTCCAGCCACCCTTTGGCGGGAGTACCGGTCGTCTTGCCTGACGATCGTTGCCCGTCTGTCCACGGCGGCCCGTCCGAAACCGGCACCGACGTAAGCGGCCATGACTGCCTTTTTGGGAGTGTGGCGGTTCACTCGTCGTACGTGCCTACTCGGCAGTTCACTTACCGTGAGCCTTGCGGGCTCCGAATGGGGACTACCCAACCGTGCGGTGTTCTACCAAGGTCCCTCCGCTTGCGACATCGGGACCGCCGAATTGCCCGAGAGCTTCGGCCTTGAGCCACTTTCGACCCGTACCGGGACGCGTCTTTGCGTTTAGTTCATTGACGTAGTCGCTACTACCGGAATTGAACCGGCGACCTACCGCTTATCAGGCGATCACTCTATCCACTGAGCTAAATAGCAAGGCCCCATTCCGACGTGCGCGCCCCGGTCGCTTCCTCGCCTTTTGGGCCAGGAAATACGACACGCCGCCTGTCGTTCCCCTACCGGGTACTTGACCGAGAACCAGGACGCCGGCTGCTCACCGGAACCCCGGATCTCTGCACGCGCGCGCTCGCTCGTAAGGCTCGCACTGCCGCGCACTACCCGTTGCCCTTCACGGTTGACGACGTTGGTATCGCGGGTTGCACCACCACATGTTCTTTCACGGGCCTGCATTCCCGGCAAAGCCGGTGCGTGAGCCGCGCTACTTCCGCGCATCGCTTGGCCGCTATCCCCGCCGGTTTCCCAGCGAGGACAAGAGGACCGGGCTTGCCTGGGTTGACCGAGCCGACAAGCTCGGCGGGACGCCATGGGACGCGCCCCTTTCCCGCCGTTACCGACGGATATCGGCGCCAGGCCGCAAGTCACCGCGTCGGCCGAAGCCGAGGCAGTGAGATTGGTGGATCGGGAAGGACTTGAACCTACGCCGCGTCGGCCTTCAACCGACCGCTCTACCGTCTGAGCTACCGATCCGAAACTGGTGGAGGGGGCAGGAGTTGAACCTGCACAGCCCGAAGGGCGTCTGGGTTACAACCAGGGTATCTCGCCAGTGAATGCCCCTCCGAATCTGGAGCTGACGACAGGCATCGAACCTGCAACCTACTGCTTACAAGACAGTTGCTCTGCCAGTTGAGCTACGTCAGCCAGGGGTGTCCGGGGCAGGCGCATGGACGCACCGCCGGGTCTGTTGCTGCGGCTGCTCCGCACCACGCGAAGCACCGCCCCGACACATCACACAATCCACGTTGTTAAAGATCGTCCACCGGGCCACGAAAAAAGCCCTGGTGGTTTCGAACCGACCAGGGCTTTGGTAGCTGGTCTGGAGGGTTCGTTTTGCAAGCCCTCCAGAACGGATTTCCGGAGAGGCTTAACGCATGAGTCCACCATGAATAAATTCATACGAATCCACGCGCATACGGCTCGTCGTCTGCCAATTTCCGGCACACGGGAGCGCGTCGCCGGCTGTGACCACGAGCGCTTGCCCGGCCGATGAGGCGCCGGCGGCTTCAGATAATCCGAGTTGTATGGATTTCCAAATCATGGGCGCGAACTATACTCGGATTTATCGCCGTGTCAACACTTCAACGGAACAATGGGTTCATTCGTAATGAACCCGCCCACTCTACGGCTTTCGGACCGTTTTGGGCCGGGATTCACGCACGGACTTCAGCCAGTCTTCCAGGTCCCGCTCCTGGCCCGCAGTCAAGTCGAGCGCCCCAGCCATGAAGGCGATGGTGTCGATCACCCGGGTCCGTATTGCCGGACCGATTTTCTCGTCCGGGCGCGGGCTGCCTGTTCCGAAAAGCAACCACTCCGGTGTCACGTGGGTCGCTTCCGCGATCGCGGTCATGAGATTGAGGTTTGGATTGACTGGCTCCAGCGTTTCCAACCGGTGCAGTCCCGTCTTCGACAATTTGATCCCCTTGCCGGCGAGAATCTTCCTCAACTCAGCCGGTGCGAGCCCGGAACGATTCCTGGCGTCTCTAATGCGGTTGGAAATGCTGTCGTGAGTGGATCGAAGCTTGTCGTACCCTTTTCTCGCCATGTACAGGAGGATATGACACGCGGTTATCGAAAAAAACTCTTTTGAAGGCGCCTGGCGCGTCGTTGCCAAAGTCGGCTTCCCATGACCGCGAGCCTACACCGATCCAATCACGTCCTGGATGAGTCGGGACATCATGTGGCGGATGTGGTCCTGCCCCCCAAAGAACACCGCCAGAACACGGACTGTCCGGTGCACATCGTCAACGTCGAACCAGTAGATTGCCCTGCCGAGCGTCAGATGGCGCAAGCCAGGGAGAAGGTCATCATGACGTTCGCCCCGATCGGGTGCGGCCAGGATGCGCTCCGCCTCAGCGCGGATCTCCAGAATACGTATTGCTGCGTGGTCGAGCGCACTCTCAGGACTTTCTCCGAAGTTGAGATAACTGTGCAGGAGATGATCGAAAATCAGATCGAAGTCGCGTTCAGCTTCGACCGAGAACTCAAGTTGGTACGCCATGCGCGCGGCGCTTCTTTGCAATCATGGCATCCAGTCGCCTGTCCATCTGCTGAACGCCGACGAACCTGCCCTTGCGGCGGTGCGACAGCAACTCGCGCAACGCCGCTGTTTCCGCTTCGTCGGCCTGCGCTCGCTGACGCAGCAGATCGACTCCTTGTTGCAGGACCGCACTGAGGCTGGCATAGCGGCCAGCCTCGACCAGCGTACGGGCGAAGGCGTGCTGCTCGTCAGTAAGCGAAATTGAGGACTTGACCGTCATGAGAACCTCCATGATTACATGGTACTACTCAGTAGTACCGAGATCAATTGCAGTCATACTGAGTTTGAATTTGGCTGAATTCTGTCCGTCGACGAGTTCGTGCCGAAATCCGTCAGCTCTGGTTCCACTCCACCGGTTCGGCATCCGGGTGCTCGGGCTCGTAGTACCACCGGAGACCCAGCGGTTCCTCGCTCAGGATGTTGGTCTTGAAGCTCCTCCAGGCCTGGATTTCGAAGTAGTCCAGGGGGCCGTCCAGGGCGCTGAGCCGGTGCGGCACGCCGGAGGGGAAGTACACGAGCGTGCCCGGCTCGATCTCCCGGGAATCGCCCTCCACCTCGACGACGCCGCGTCCCTTGAACGTCATGTAGCAGTGGGAAGGTCCTTCAGGATTGGCATCGGTTCCAACGTGCGAGTGGTACGGCGAAGAACCGCCCGCGACGTAGTGCATTTCACCCGCTTGTATGGCGTTGGTCGGCGTCAGCCGGCTGCCGTCCAGCAGCCGCACGCTCGACTCGGCGCAGAACCGGCGCACCCGGCCGCCGCTGGCGTCGCTCAACACTCGCAGCTTGTTGCGATCGAAATGGTAGCCGGGCCCGCCGGGCAAGCCATCCTCAATCGCAGCCGGGGGAATCGGCACCACCATCTGAAGCAGTTCGATACTGGAACCCGATGCATCGAAACTGACGAGCTCTTGAGGCGCCAGAAGCACGCCCGCTCCTTCTTCTATCCGGTGCACTTCGCTCCGGTAATGGACGAAACCGCTGACCGGACTGTTCATGGCGTACATGACATGGTGGAAATCGCCCGCCTGAACATCGAACTGCCGTCCCGCCAGAACCTTGCGCCTGTAGACGGTCAGTGTTTGAGACCCGCAAAGACCGGGGCTGCACAGTCTGGTCCGCCAACCTGAATCGACGGCCTCGGCCTCTGCCTCATTCGAATCGATGACAAAGATATCCTGCAAACTCGCCATGTTCTGCTCGACCTCAAATTTTTCGGAGGGGCGGATCACACATTCCCCTTCCGCCGCTCATGCCGTTCGGACATGATGGTATCAACCGCAACGACTGGAGTGGGACTTATTGGCACAGGTTAACGGCGCATGCCGCCCTCCGCATTGGAACGGTCGAATGCGGTCCTTTGGCCCATTTTGTCAACCTATGTATATTGTCTCTCCGGTTTCGCCGCTTCCACTCATTTACCATTAATGCAAATGAGCCTCTATCAAGTTCAAAAGCTGGTTCAGGCGGTCAATCGCGACCCGGAATCCCGGACGAGGTTTCTCGAGTCGCGCGAGTCGTTCACCCAGGACTTTGAGCTGACGGACAGCGAGCGCGACGCGCTGGTGAACATGAGCATCTACGATCTGTACGACATGGGCGTTCATCCACTGCTGCTGCGCCCGTTCACGATCATTCACGGAGTCTCGGAGCCGGATTACCTGATGGCCATCCGGGAGCGAGGCTGATCCCATGCCCATGGTGTTCGCCTGTTCGGTCAGCCATACGCCCGGGATTCGCGCCTGGGCCGATGCGCCGCCACGGGAACAGAAGGAACGCTTCTACGCCGGCTACGAGCGCCTGCGAGAACGACTGTGGGAAACCGAACCGGAAGCGATCCTGATCGTCAGCAGCGAGCACTTCGCGAATTTTTTTCTCGACTGCATGCCGGCGTTCGCGATCGGGCAGGCGGATACGTATTTCGGGCCGATCGAACCCTGGGTGAAGATCCCGCAGGGATACACCCGCGGCGACCCGGAATTGTCGCAACAGTTGCTGAATGCCTGCTATGGCGAGGGCGTTGAACTCAACTACGCCAGCGAACTGAAGCTCGATCACGGCATCATGATTCCGCTGAGCTTCCTCGATCCGGGGCGCGAACTGCCGGTCGTGCCGCTGATCATCAACTGCATGACGTATCCGATGCCGACGCAGAAGCGGTGCCACGAGTTGGGCCGCATCCTGGCTGAAGCGCTCCAGTCCCAGGATCGCCGCGTTGCGGTGGTCGCCGCGGGCGGTCTCAGCCACGCGCCGGGCGAGCGAATGCACGGAGACATCGACCCGGAGTTCGACCGGGCGTTTCTCCGGCAACTGGAGACCGACGACATCAAGGCATTCACCGCCTACACGGACGAAGCCCTCGAGCAAAGGGGGCTCGGCACGCATGAGATTCGCCCCTGGGTGACGCTTGCCGGCGTCGCCAACGGCGCGCGGGCGCGGACGATCTTCTACGAACCGGTCGTGGAATGGGCCACGGGTTGCGCCCTGCTCTACTATGAGTGACGGTGCCGTGGGAGTTTCAGCTCCGGTTGCCGGCGCGCCGGCGCGCCGACACGCAGGGATATGGGTATTTCCATGCAAGTAGCAAACCCGGCGGCGCCGGTCCGCGGACGCGAGGGAACAAACGACCGCCCTCCAACAGAAATCCAGGAGTTGCGTGTTTGTTCCATGGAAGCCGCACCCGGTACTGAACCTCGTTTGGACGGCCTTGCCGCCGTGAAACCAATCCCGCTGTTGCTGATTTGCCTGCTCGCTTCCCTTTCGGCCGAGGCTCAGGACGACGGGCGGCTGGCCCTGTCCCGTGACGCCGCCGCGCGACTCGGCCAGGACCTGAGCGCCGCCCTGCTGACCTCGCTGGGGACCGACGGGCCCGTTGAAGCCATCGGGGCCTGCAGCGTCGAGGCGTCTCCCATTGCGGCGCGGCTGTCCGAACAGGCCGGCGCCCGCGTGGGCCGTACCGCGCTGAGAATCCGCAATCCGGAGAATGCGCCGGACGAGGCGGCACGCGAGGTGATGGCGGCGTTTGCGCGCGACCTGGCCGCAGGCGCCACGGCGCCGCCCGAGCGTTTCCAGACAAGGCCCGACGGCAGCGCCCGCTACATGAGCGCCATCGTCACCCAGCCCCTCTGCGTGACGTGCCACGGTACGGAGATCGCGCCGGAAGTCGCCACGGCCATCTCCGAGCGCTACCCCTCGGATCAGGCGACCGGATTCTCGGTGGGCGACCTTCGCGGGGCCTTTATCGTCGAGTGGCCTGCGCCCACGGCTCAAGTTCAACAATAGGCAAGGGGTCCGGGACCGTCGGAAACGACCCTATCGGCGTACGTACTTTCGCACGGTCGCAGCGCCGACTTCCGCGCCGAATATCTCACCCTCCGCATCAGGATGCCCCCTTGCGGGCTGAACTTGAAGACCTGGTGCCCTCGCGGGCCGTCCCCGTCCGCATCCGTGACCCAGATGTTTCCATCGGAGTCGACGTAGATTCCGTGCGGCCAAAGGAACAGGGCCTCGCCGAATCCCCGGACCCACCGGCCCGAAGGATCGTACAATTGGACGGGCGCCAGACTGTCCCGGCCGACGCAGCTATTCTGGCCGCATCGCTCGGCGATCCACAGATGGCCATCGCTGCCCGGGTAAACGGAACTCACCGAACCCAGTGCCCGGTCGAAGGGCGGCCGGAGCCAGCCGGAAACCTCGCTGTACAAGGATTCCTGGGCGCCGGCCGTTCCACAAAGGCAGACAAGCGCAAGCCGTGCAATGTGCGGTAATTCTCGCGGCGCGTGCTCGAGCCTCATCGTGACTCCTCCTCGTAATCCAGAATTCGGTGTCTGTTGCCGATCAAGCGCTCCGGAGCCTGAATGCGCGCGGGCCCGGCTGAAATCAGCCCGCCTGGTAGAGGCCCCACTCATGCGCGGTCACGATGCCCATGATGATCCCCCAGAACAGGGGGTACTCGGGCCCGCCCTGATCCCAGCGCCAAGCGAGCCCGCTCATCCGCAGCGTGCTTGCGCCAGCCACCAGCAGGAACGCCGTTCCGATCAGTAGTCCGTACCGAAGAAACCACCCGGTAATGAGCGACAGGACGATGACAATCTCGACCAACATCGCCACGCGCGCGGAAATATCCGGTTGAGGCCATCGCGCCAGTTCGAAGTGTGCAGCGATGTTTGGCCAGATGAAGCACTTGGAAACCAGGTGCGGCAGGAAGAATGCCACCGACACCCATCTCAGCAGGTCGAAAATATCCAATGCAGTTGCCGCTCCTGTCCTGTCGATCTTACGCGTTGGCGATCGAAGTCATGTGGCTATGGAAGTACGTAGCCCATCGGCTCGGGAAACTCCTCCGCCAGTGCGGCGGACGCTTCCGCATCAATGAGAAAACACTCGGTTCGCTGGAAACCCGGGGTGATTGCTCCACACACGGGCAATCGCGCCTTCAACCGGCGCATGACGGGTGTATCGCCGCGAATCCCGTAGGTGACGAACAGTTGTGCCGGCTCGCCTTCGGTCTTCCCTGGAATCAACAGCGACCGGAGGCGGGCTCGACTCGGGGTGACGGACGGTAAAATCGAAACGGTCACTTCATCCCCCGGGGCAACCATTTCTTCGTACCAGCCCTCACGAGCCAGTTGCGCCGCGGGACTGAGTTCGAGCAGCCATCCGTCGGTGCTTCCTTCGTCGTTGACGGTCTCGATGATCAAGGCGCCGTGGGGATTCAGTATCCGAAACGCCCGTACGATGCCATCGAACACGTAAATGCATCGTCACCTTCCGGGGTCTGAAGTGCGGTGAATGAATGGTGCGAGGCCGCCGGCTGCGACCAGGCCAGGATCAGGACAAGCATCGCAAATTTCCCGGGCAACACGCTGGACAGTAATCGATGAATCCTCATGGCTCCCCTCATGCTTGCTCGTTTCCCGGATTCTAACCCGTAGCGCGCCGGGCCGGAGGCGACGGATTCACGAATGGCCAGGGTGACGACTCGGTCCGGGGAGCGACGGGTACCTCGATAATCATCGGCCCCTGTTCCCGGAAGCCCTCATCGATCGCCCGTGCCAGCGCGCCGGGGCCGGTGACCCGCACGCCCTTCGCGCCGAAACTCTCGGCCAGCTTCACAAAATCCGGATTGACCAGGTCGGCCCCGAAGTCCCGGCCCTCGAATCGCTGCGATTGATCCCGGCGAACATTCTCGAAGCCGCCGTTATCGAATATCACCGCAACGAGGTTGATCTCGAATTGAACGGCAGTGGCAAGTTCCTGGATGCCGAACATGAAACCGCCGTCGCCACAGGCGACGACCACAGCCTTGTCCGGGTTAGCCACCTTGACTCCCAGGGCGGTGTTGAAACCATAGCCCAGGTTGTCCTGATAACCGCAGGTCACGTATCGACGCGGCTTGTAGACGGGAAACGCCATGCGCGCCACAAATCCCGTTTGCGTGATCTCTTCCACGAAAAAGCCATCGTCCGGCAGCGCCCTGCGTATCGCTTTCAGATACTGGACCTGCGGCTGCAGGGCTTCGAGCGATGCTTCGGCGGCGGCCTTGTAGCCGGCAAATTCATCCGTTCGGTCACCGCGCTTGCCGATCGTCGTCTCCAGCGCATCCAGCAGTGCCAAGGTACCGTCGCGAGAATCGGCAACCACGCCCACATCGGGGGGCAGGCGGGTGAACTCCGTCGGATCGATATCCACACGGACGGTCTTCAGACCCTCAGGCAGCCATTGCCAGCGAAAGTGCGCCAGTTCGAGACGGCTGCCGATGCCGACAAGGAGATCGCACCTGGGCCAATACTCGAACGCGGCGGTGGACAACAGACCGTACGGGCTCCTGTTGCTGACGATGCCCTTGCCGCTGCGGTGGGCAGTAACCGGCGCCTGGATCAACTTCGCCAGCGCTTCGATTTCCTCGCCGGCGTGACAGGCGCCTGCGCCGACCACGATCAGCGGGTTCCTGGCCGCCCGGATCAGCTTCGCCGCTTCGGCAATCCGGTCTTGATCCGGCGGCGGCGGAGGCGGAATTTCCCGGTCTGCGTGCAGTACAACGTCACCGGACGTCTCGAATACATCCCACGGCGCCTCGATGGCCGCGGGCCTGATGCGGCCTGTGTGCATGCGGCGAAATGCCTCGGCCACCACGCCCGGCGCCTGGCTCGGCCGGTCAATTCGCGCGGCCCAACCCGTAAACCCGCGCATCGTGCTCAATTGATCGGGCAATTCGTGGAGCTGTCCCCGGCCCTTCCCGATCAGGTGGGACATGATGTTGCCGGTGACGCATAGCACGGGTGTGTTCGCCCCGTAGGCGGTACAGAGCGCTGCAGAGGAGTTGAGCATGCCGGGCCCCGGCACCACGGCGTATACCCCCGTCTTGCCGGTGGACTTCGCGTAACCGAACGCCATGTAGCCTGCGCCCTGCTCGTGGCGAGTGGTGATGAAGTTGATGGCTTCCCGGGCTACTGCGTCATTGAATCCGTAGATGTGCACGCCGGGGATGCCGAAAATCGTGTCCACGCCGTGGGCAACAAGAGATTTCGCAACCGCTTCACCGGTTGTCATGCGAACCGGCGTCTTCGCTGCGGCCGATGCTTCCGGCGAACCCGTAGCGGGTAGGGACACTGAGCTCACGAGATCGCTCGGACGTTACTGTACCGTTTCGCCCACGGTCGCGCCCGAATCGGACTGGGCGAAATCCGCCCACTCGGCCGTGCAGTTGTAGGGCCTGAACTCATATCCGGGAAGCGGAGTCCGAGTGGTCTCGAAATGCAGCGGCTCCGGAAACACGACCGGGTCGGTGATGGTGATCGCGTAGTGCAACACCGGTTCGCCCTCTTCCTCGACCACCCAAAAGCGCTCGTCGTAACGAGCCTGATCCGACTGCGGCGTGCCGTGGTCCGAATAGTAGGGCCAGTCGACGTGCGTCGTGGCGACCACCAGCGTATCGCCTTCCCACCGCCCCACCGAGTAACCCACGTTGGAGGGCTCGGGATTCGGGTCCGGCTCACCCATGTGGATGAGCCTGCGGACGTCGTACTGAACCAGTTGAATGCGAATATCGTCGCCTTCCCGGAAGATGCCCATCGGCCGCGGGTCGAACATGGCGTCCGGCATCCCGTGCTCGCAGTGCAGTTGGCGATTGTCCGTCAGGGAATCGTATGCGGCATTCAGCTCGGCACCGCGTTGCGTGTACGCAAGCTCCAGCAACGCCCCTGCGAACCAGGGGCCGGAGTGTGTATCCCAGCTACGGAATATGCCGTCCGCGGCGAGTTCTTCCTCAGCCGCCCTCGCCGGGTCGATCCGTTCGGGCTGCTCGACCAGGCGATCGTTGGACCACCGCATCTCCCGGCCGGCTCCCTGGACGAATTCCCTGCCGTCGGGCATCAGGATGTGAAGCAGGCCCAGGGAGTGCGGGTTGTTTCTCGCCACGTGGCCCGCCACGCGAACGTTTCCCAGCAGGTGGCGGGGCTCGATCCCCATGTTCTCCAGGCGGCGGGGATTCGGTCCGAACTCGAGTTCCCAATCGGTCTCGGCACCGGACTCATCCACCACCCTGAGCTTTGCCCGGGTATGGGGATTGCGCCAGAAGACCTCCACGATCTCTCCCTGCAGTTCGAGCATTTCCGGCTGGTAAAGGAGCGAATTGGTCACGCTCCCGTGGTGGGCCTGCAATGCGTGCGGAAGCAACGCAAGCAACGGAATCGGAAGAAGTTTCAAGGATCTCATGACAACCTCCATGCTACCGGCGGCACGCCTCGAAAAAGACATCCCGGAAACGCCGAACAGTGTCCGTGGATTATCGCACCTTCTCCAACCGCCCGGCACGCGGGCCATTCGCTCGGCGATCGGGCTCGCCAGGAGCGCCAATGCGAGGCGCGTGGCTATCGCTGATGCGACAGAACAGGCTTGACTCGACACTAGCACCGGATACCGGGAACATGGTCCGTGACGGTTCCGATTCAGAGTTCCTCCAGCATGCGCGTCAGTTCATCGATGTCGGGCGGCGCCGTGCTGTCGCCGAAGTCGACGCAGACCCATTCCCGAATCCCTTCTTCGGGCGCCCAGATGAACTCCCGCCCCATGGTGAACACCTCGGTGTAGTACACGGGGTCATCGACCTCCAGTTCGAGCTGAAGATCCATGGAGCCCGGCTCGCGCCAGTAACGCTCCGTCACGCGGGCCTCGAGACTCAATGGCTGCGTGGGCCCTGATATGGGCAATCCCGGCATATGGGTCGTTTCGATCGCAAGGACGTCACCCTCCCAGCGCCCGACCGAGTAACCCAGGTGGGTATTCGGCTGATCCGACGGCGGCGGCTCGCCATTCATGGCGATGTACCGATAGGTATCGCCGCGCTCGTAGTGAATGATCAGTGTATCTCCCTCACCCTGACGCAACTCGATCGGGTTTCCGTTCCACAGAAGCCTGGGCATGCTTTCCGGCGCGCAATCGTCCTGAACCCTCGGGTTGTCGAGCACCGGATCGTAGTCCTCCACGGCCCGGCGGCCAGCCTCCGAGATCGGAATGACATCGGGTTGGCGACGCGGAGGGCCGCCACCGTCGAAGACCGGAGGCGCGTAGATCCCCAGATAGTCCACTCCGGACTCCGAGCCCTGCTGGGCATCGGCGCGGACCGCACCAAAAACGCAAATCGCAAAAGAGACCGAAACCCACACGTTCATGCCCACACCCCTGCCGCCATCCAATTCGCCACCCATAGCTTCACCCTCGCGATTAGTTCGCAGCCGCGGCGTCCACGCGGTCTTCAAGTTCAATCGGCAACTCCCTCCGCCAATTGCGCGACTGCCAAAGTCCGACATCGACGGACTCGATCGCCTGAGCGACCTGGCGCAGGTCCATGGTGGCCTGACCGTCTGCGAATGCCAACAAACATAGGCCCAAACGAAACGCCAAATCAACATTGCCGAATCTCGGAGCCTTGACGGCCCCGGGTACCCGGACCATCCGATAGTCGATAATTCTTCAGACAACGATGCCTGCGCCGCATGCCGTTTGTGTAAGAATGATTCTGCTGAACAGAGTTTCATTTTGTCCGATTTGCCGAAAATCCGGAACGAGGGATCAGACAATGAGAGGACTTGCTTTCGTACTGGCTGGCGTCCCCTCAGGCATCAGCACCGCCAAACCAGGCGAACTCGGCCCCAATTGCAAGGTACCCTGACTTGATTCGGGTCGCTGCCGGCGCCGCCGCACTCCTGACGGCCGTACCCGTCGTGCCGCAGGAACGCGCGGAACAGGACGCATCGCTCGGTGCGGACAAGACCGTGCGAATCATGCGCACGGCATCGCCGCCCATGATCGACGGACTCCTGGACGACCCCGCCTGGCGCGACGCTCCATTCATCGAGGATATGCACCAGTTTCAGCCGGCGGATCACGTCGAGCCGACCCAGAAGACGACGTTGTACGTTCTCTACGACGACGACAACCTCTACGTGGCAGGCCGGATGTGGGACACCGAACCGGAGCAAATCCGGGCCCGCAGCCTGGCTCAGGGGCAGGACGTGCGTTGGGATGACGCGCTGAACGTGATTCTCGACCCCTTCAACAACAACCGAACCGGGTACCAGTTTCAGGTCAATGCCAACGGTGTCCGCACCGAAGCGGTGTATGAAACGGCGAGTCAGATAAACCGCGACTGGGCGGGCATCTGGCACGCGGCGTCCAGGATGGATTCCGAGGGCTGGACGACGGAAATGGCAATTCCTTTCAAGACGCTGAATTTCGATCCGCAGAACCCGGACTGGGGTTTCACCATCGAGCGAAGCATCGCGCGCAATCAGGAGGACATCGCCTGGGTATCATACAACGGGGAAGTCGGTCCCGCCACCACGGGAACGATCAGGCCTATCCAAAAGTCCCGGTCCGGTTGGTTCCGGTGAGGCTGAGCGATGGGTCCGACGGGGATGTGTGGCTGTAGCGGAGGGGTCGCCGGTCGGTCCAGGGCGGTGGGGAGGCGTTGAGCGGGTTTGCTCGGGGGTATGGGTTGGTGCCTGGGCGCTGAGTAGGCGCGGCGCGCACGGGGATGCCGCGGCGCGGCCGGGCGGTGCGCCGTCGGGGGTCCGCGGGGTGCCCGGTCAGGGCGGCGCGGGGGTCAGGATGGCGTCGAGCGCATCCTGCGGGCGTGCGGCGTAGTGGCGGTTTGCCTGGGGGATGTAGTCGAAGTGGCCGATCGCGCGCACGATGGAGATCGCGGCGTTGCTGAGCGCCGCCAGGTTTTGCGGCAGATGCCCGGCCGCGGCGCGGCAGCGGTCCTCGTCGTAGCTGAAGTCGCGCACGTAGTGAACCCGGTTCTCCACTTCCCAGTGGCGGCGCACGATGTTCAACAGTTCGTCGGGTCCGGCCTCCTCGACGCCGAGCGAGGTGAGCCCGTAGGCGATCTCGCGGGTGCTTTCCCCGGTCTTGACCACGACGCGCTCGCGCTGCACGCGCAGCGCCTGACGGCGTGCGGGCAGATCGCACCGCCCGTCCCACTTGGCGGGCGTGAGGTCGAAGGCCGCGCAGCGGCGGGTCTCCAGCCGCCCATGGGCCTTGTGCAGCGCCTCGGCGCTCCAGCGCGCCTGGCTCCAGTCGATGTCCGCCAGGTCCTCGCGAATGCTCGGCTGGTTGCCCTTCACGGCGGTGATCGCGTAGTCGGCCTTGCACTCCTCCACCAAGCAGCGCGCCGTGTCGTGTTGGGCGTGGATGGCGTCGAGCGTGACGACGCGCCCGGCGAGGTCCAGTTGCCGCGCCAGTTCGCGCACCGCCGGGATCTCGTTGCTTTTGGCGCCGATGCGCACCTGCCCGAGCACCAGGCCGCTGCCGTGCTCCACCGCGGCCACCATCATCTGGCGTTCGCCCTCGGTCCGCCTGGAGGCGCCGCGCACGTCCTTGCCGTCCATGGCCACCGGCGCAAGCCCGGCATGCTGGGCGCTCCAGGCGCGCAGCGCCCGATCCAGAGTGTCCGGCGGCAGCTTCGAGAGGATGTAATGGAAGGTCGAGGCAGCGGGCACTGTGTAGCACTGGCGCGTCGGGCTGAAGAACCCGCCCACCGCACGGCGCTGCGCCTCGTCGAGCCGGGCGGCGAACTCCCCGAACGCGCTCACGCCGCGATACCCGGCCAGGCGCGCCGCGATCATGATCGTCAGGTAGCTCGCCAAGCTGTAGCGCTGCCCGCGCCGTTTGCGAAAATCCTCCATCTCCCCGAGAAAGTCGTGAAGACTGCGCAATTGCCCCGCCGGCATCGGCGCCTCGCGCACCTCCACGGGCTCGCGCCCATCGCGTAGCGCCTCGCGGGCGCCGGCTTCAAGCTCGTACACGTAAACCTCCTTGGGCTGGCCGTGCTCGCGCCACCGCGCCGGGCTGCCGTACACCCGCGAATAACCGCGCGTCAGGCCCAGCATCCGCCAGTTCGACGCCCGGTAGCAAACCCCCGAAAACCGCGACGGGTCCACGAACGTCTCCGCCAACAGCACCGGGAAACCGTGCATCGCGCGCATGTCCCCCGACAGCCGGCGCAGACTCAGACCCAGCACCCGAGAGGCCAGGTTGCGTACCTCCCCCTTGCCCACCAGCAACGCGAAACGGCTGTTGTTCGCGATCAGCTTCAGCCGCCGAAACTGCCGCTCCGGCGGCCAACCCAGCCACTCGTCCCGAACCCCGACCTTGAACGCGCCCGCCGTCCAGCCCAGCAGCGCAACCCGGCTCCCGCCGCATACCGCCACGTGACGCAGCGACTGACCGAACAATCCCTTGTACGGCAAATAGTGAAACTCCCTCATCAGCGCGTCCCAACGCCGCCGCTCCGCCACGCCGCGCACCGGGCGCACCCACACATCGCGCAACTTCAACCGGCCACGGGAAAACACCGAGATCACCATAACCCCCTTTATGCCACAACGACTTCTGAATAGCCAGACCTTGCACAGCCTGACCGCTTCCCTCACCGTTTACAGCCTCAGGCTATACGCCCCGACTTTTGGAGAGCCCTGCGGGAACGATCGCCGGGTTGACGGGCCTGCAGCAGGGCCGGGGGCTCGATGTCGTTCCCGCGGTGGTGGCGTCGGGGTCCCGGGATTTCGAGACGGACGGCACCGACGCGGACATGGAACCGTCCCTCGATGTCTTCTACAACTTCACGCCGTCGCTTACCGGCGTCGTTACGCTGAATACCGACTTCTCGGCCACCGAAGTGGACGACCGCCAGATCAATCTCACCCGCTTCAACCTGTTCTTTCCGGAGAAGCGGGACTTCTTCCTTCAGGACGTGGATATTTTTTCGTTCGGCGGCCTGCAGAGAAACGGCATACCGTTCTTTTCCAGGCGCATCGGCCTGAGCCGCGGGGGCCAGCCCGTGGACCTCGACCTGGGGACCAAGCTCACCGGCCGCGTCGGCCGCTGGAACCTGGGATTTCTCGGTGTCGCCCTGGACGATTTTCAGGATACGGACAGCTCCAATGTCTTCGTCGGGAGAGTGGCGGCCAACGTGCTCCAGGAGTCCAGCGTCGGCCTGATCGTCACCGGCGGCGACCCGCGGTCCAATAACGACAACTCCCTGGTGGGTGCGGATTTCCGGTATCGAAACACGCGCCTTCCCGGGGGACGCACGCTGGAGGGGGAGGCCTGGTTCCAGCAGTCGAACACCGAAGACCTGGATGGCAACGAGACCGCCTGGGGTGTCCGCCTGGAATCGCCCGACAATACCGGATTCAGCGGCGAGTTCGGATTCGAGAAGTTTCACGATGACTTCAATCCCGCGCTGGGGTTCGTGAACCGCAGGGGTATCGAGCGCTCGGAGGTGAGCGCCGGGTACACGTCACGGCCGATGCACCGGTGGATCCGGGAACTCCAGCACGGCGTGAACTACGAGCGCTTCGACAGGGTCGCCGGAAGCATCGAGAGCGAGAGCTGGTATATCGAACTGGTGGAACTGGAGACCAACTCCGGCGATCAGGGCGGTATCGCCATGGAGCGGGAGCGCGAGGTTCTGCTCGAGGAATTCGAGATCTTCGACGGTGTCGTCATCCCCCCGGGGGACTATGAATACGACCAGTACTCGTTCGAAATATCCGGTGCGAACGACAGGATCTGCGCCCCGTCTTTCGAGTACGGCAAGGGCGCTTTTTTCGGTGGCGATCGCACGGAAATCGGCGCCGGCCTGCAATGTCGCCCGAACAGCCGCTTTGTCGGGGCGATCGAATACGAGTACAACGATATCGAGCTTCCGGACGGAAGCTTCGCCGCGCAACTCATCGCCGTCAGGGCCGATGTCGCCTTCGACGTCCGCTGGTCCTGGCTGAACCTGATTCAGTACGACAACGAGTCCGAGTCCGTCGGCCTCAACAGCCGCCTGCGCTGGACACCCAGAGCCGGACAGGACCTTTTCATCGTCCTGAACCACGGATTCGAGTCCACCGGCGCATTCTCCGGACTGCGCTCCCTCGAGTCGCAACTGTCCATCAAGTACACGCAAACGTTCCGATTCTGACGCCCGATGCTGTTTTCAGCCTATCGCGTCGACCATATACTCTTGGCGCCGGGCGGCAACGAGTTCTGGGCGACCAGCAACTACGAAGGTGCCATCTACGTCTTCGATGCGCTGACCCGGGAGCGCAAGGGCATCATCGATATACCGGGCGGCGGCGACCTTCATGGTCTCGTCTGGGTGCACTACGACGAATCGGGGATCGCCAGAGTGGTACGGGACCAGGGCGGCTTTCACCACGGGACCGATCCTCGGGCCCATCGGCCCGCAGGATCGTACAAAAGCTTGCTTGCCAAAGTTCGATAACGACAGACTTGCCTCAGGCGCCGGCCCGAATCGCGTCGACCGCCATGCGCGAGCGCGTCTTGTTGACGGCGCGCTCCAGGGTCATGTTGTAGTAGCGCACGGCCTCGGCGTTATCCCCCATTGCCCGCAAGGCATCTCCGGCCGCCTCGCCCGCCGGCGGACCGATGAACGGCGGACCGATGAACGGCGGCAGGGAATGCTCCAGTTCGGCCGCCGCCTTCAGCAGTGCGAGGCCTTCCCCGGTGTTGCCCTGCGCAATCAGCAACTGCCCCTGGCCGACATCCCTCAAGACCCTCGGCACCGCGTCCCGCGCCGCCGGACCGGAATTCTCCGGCACGACGATCTCGTTCACGTGACGCTCCATCGACTCCAAGTCGTTCTGTTCCAGGGCCTTGCGGGCACGGATATAGCGCTCCGTGGCGCGGTGCATGGGGCTTACCCGGGCGAGGTCGACTTCCACGTCCAGCGCGGGGTCATCCCAATTGCCGGTCTCCAGCGCAAGGAACGCGCGGCCCATGATCATCTGACCGTGCGCCATGTCGTCGCCGTCGGCGATCTGGCTCGCCAGGTACTCGATCATTCCCCGGGCCTCGTCGAATTCGTGCAACTGGATATGCGAATACAGCAGCCAGCTATGGGCGTGGTAGGACTCGTTTCGGAACAACACCCCGTCGTGGGTCTCGCTGCGGGCCACCGAGGCGTCGTAGGAGCGCCGGTTGAGGTCGCGCGTGCCTTCGAAATCGCCCAGCGCGAGGAAAATGTGGGACGGCATGTGCAGGGCATGCACGGCATCGGGCGCCACGTCGGAGTAGAGGCGCGCCGAACGCAGGCCCAGCGGCGCATGGACCGGGTCGTCGAAGCTGTGGATGTTGTAATGCAACGCGCCAGGGTGAAGCGGATTGATGTCGAGAATCTCCTCGGTAATCGCCCCTGCCCGCATGTACTTGTCGAATTCCCGGCCGTTGTGGCTGGTCGTCAGGATGCCCAGCGCGTACAGCGCGCCGGCGTCCAGGTCGTCCGGCCAGCGTTCGTAGATCTCGCCGAGCATCTCGGCGTAATCCGTCTCGATCTCAAGCTCCGTGCCCTCTTCCGAGAAAAGCCGGTTGGCCGCGGCCATGTAGGCCCGCTCCCGTTCGGTCGGGGCCAGCTCGAGCCGCTCCTCGGGCGTGGGGGCCAGCTTCGCCAGCGCCGCCCGGCCCGCCGGGATATCTTCGCGGTTCCAGAGCGGCTGCTTGTGGGAAAGCGCCTCGCCCCAGTACGCCATGTAAAAGTCAGGGTCTATCGCCTGTGCTTCGATAAAGCTCTCGCGCGCATCTTCGAACTCGAAGTTGTGCAATTGCAGGAGCCCGCGGAGAAATACCGGGTACGCCTCGGGGGAACCGGTCGCTTCAAAGTCGGTGACCCCGTAGGTCGTCATGTCTTCGGAGGATGCTGCCGCCCCGGAGGCGGGCAGGGCCTGGGCTTCCGACACGACTTCGGATGTGCTGTCGGAATTCGAACAAGCCGATCCAAGCACAAGAGCGATTGCGCAAATCAGTAGTCTCCACATGTCCATGCACCTCCATGCCAACGTGCTTCCAAGTATTGTGCTGACTATATTCCCACCAACAGTGAACATTCATTAATCTGATGAATCAGCTCCCTGATTGCCGGTTGATTGAACTCGGGTACGATTCGACCCATCTCCGGGTGTTCAATCAATAGCTCGAAGCGTTCCAGGATCTCACTCACGAAGCGCTCCCCGATTTCAGGAACGCCTTGGCGCGTATACCAATCTCCAAGGCTTTCGAGATCCGTCAACGCGGATTCGGAAATTCGCAAATCGGCCAGCGGCATCGGTTACGTCAAGCCGGGCGCCTCGTCGGTCTCGGTGCTCACGCGACTTCTGCCACGGGCTGCCAGGCGCTCTCGGACTTCGCTCAAGCTCATATCCCGACCGGACTCCAGGTCACCGATGCCTTCGACGACGGCGCGCATGAACTCGCGTTCCTCTTCCGCATTCTCGTACTCCGCAACGGATTGAACGACAGCGACGCCACGGCCTCTGCTCGTCAGCAATACGGGACGGGCCGCTTCGGTAGCGTGCCTGACCACACGTCCGGGGTTTTTCTTCAAGTCACCGAGGGGCACGATATCCGTGGAGAATCGAATCGACATGGATAATTTCAAGAGGTGACGATAAGAGGTGCTGATTATAGCACCTGCAAACGGGACCCCTCTGGCGCACGCCTCATTCCGCGCAGTGCGTCGGCTCCGCGAGCGACTCCCCCAGCGCCAGCCAATGGGTCTGCATGACAGTGACCGTCTCGGTGAAGGTCTCGGGATCAGTCACGATCATCTCGTAGTCCAGGCGCTGCTGATCGGCGCTGAGCGTGAAGGTTTCGAACACCTCGATCGATTCGCTCTGGGGAATCCCCAGACTGTCGTCGAAGTACGGCCAATCGATCAGCGTTGTCGTGACCTCGAGTCGATTGTCCGCTGCCCAACGTCCGGTTGAATGACCAAGGCGGGACGGTTCCGGTGTCGCCTCCGGAGCGGCGCCATCCAAGTGGATGATGCGATCGATCAGCGCATTGTTGGAAAACCCCGTCAACCGGATCCAGGCGCCCTGGTCGCGGAACTCGAACGGATACGGGGTTGCCATCACCCCGGGCATGCCCACCGATTCGCAGCGGGCGGCAAACTCGTCCATTCGCGCGAGCCACTGCGCGCCACCGGAAGGAGGCGCCTGCCGGTATGGAAGTTCCTCACTGAAGGCGGTCGGCCGCAGCACGGGCCGGCTCCAGACCCGGAACAGCCCGAGATCCTGCGCGGCTGCATCCTCCACCGGCTCGCCGCTGCCGTCCCCGCCCAGGGCGACATTGTTCCACCGCGGCTCGACTCCGGCGATCATCAGCAGTTCCTGCCCGTCGCCGAGCATCAGGTTATGCAGCCAGAGCTGTGCGGCCTGTGCCCGGTGAACCCGGCCGGCCGCCCGGATCCGGTCGCCCGCGCGGAAAAGCTCTCGCGGCAGACCCCTGCGCTGCAGAACGTACGGATTGCCGGTCTCCAGCGTCCAATCGGCGTCCTGGCCCGAGTCTGCAACGCGAACCGTCAGCAGCACATGGGGATTGCCCCAGTGAATGTCGAGCAGTTCGCCCTCTACTTCGGTGACCCCGTCGGTGTAGATGGCGAAGGAATGGTGGGCGCCGGCGACCGTCAGCGAGAGCGAAAGCGCCAGCCCGGTCAGAATGCGTGCGGCGGCGCGCCCCGTCTCCCACACGGGAACGGCGCCCCGTTCACGCAAGCGCCGCTCACGCAACGCTCCTCCCTTCTCGACCACTGCCGAACCACTCCGAATGAAACACTACTCCACCACCAGCGATTCCCAGTGTACCGACAGTTACTCCGATACTGGAAATCAAGCCGGCAACAGCGCCTACTCCGGCGCCGGCCGGCGGTTGTTGTCGCCGCTCAGCTCCGTACAGTTGTAAGGCCTGTAGGGCTCGCTGGTGCGCTGAAAGACGCTCTCTCCGACCCAGTCCGTCTGCAGGAAAGCCGGATCGCGCGCCACGTAGGAGCGCACCAGCGTCTGGCCTTCGTCCCTGACCTCGAACCGCTCCGTCACCTGCATGTCGGCGCTGTGCATGAGTCCGTCGCCGAGCGGAAACACGACGCCCTGCTCGAAGCCGACCGTGTCGACCACCAATGCGTCGCCCTCCCACCGGCCGATGGAGTGGCCGCCGACGCTGGGCACGATGTCGTCCGGGTGCTCCGTCCGATCCAGGTGAACGGTTCGGACCAGGTCCATGTAGCCGTACTGGATCGTGACGGCATCGTCCGTCTGGTAGATGTCGTTCACATGACTGTCGTGGGTGAATCCGAAGATGATGTTTGCCGGGTGGCAGTGGATGGCGGGATCGTCGAACGGCTGCTCGTAATCCGCGGCCGCGGCCAGACCGGCCGCGGTGGGCGCCGGGCGGCCGCCTCCGCCTCCCATGCCGCCTGGAGCGGCACCCGGGCCGGGCCCTCCCGGAGGCGCGCCCATTCCCGCGGGAGGCCCTCCCATGCCGCCCATTCCCTGACGGACCCATGGACCGCCCAGGTTGGGCTGACCGTTGGGCAGATAGGCTGCCCACTCCGTTACGACCGGCGTTTCTTCCACCGCCGCGGCCGCCTCGAATTCCGGCGGAGGACCGTTCCGCGCGATGCGGGTGCCGTCCTCGAACTCGATGAAGCTCGTATGGCAGACGCGCTCCTCGCGGCGGGCGGGCGAACCGGTCATGGTGATCGCCTGCCCCGGCACCAGCGAGTCGTCGGTCCAGCCGCGGCGCCTCATGCCCGTGCCCCCGGCCAGTTCGCAACGCCAGTTGGCGACCTCCCCGGTGTCATCGGTCACGTCGAAATACACATAGGCGTGCGGATTCACCAGCCTGAGCTCGGTGATGACGCCTTCGACCGTGATGGGATTGTCCATGTCGAAATGCGGCGCGGCGGAATGATGCGCGTAGGCGCCCGCTGCGACCGCGAAGGAAAATAGTGTGAAGCCAATTCGTTTCATGATCTGCCCTGAGCGCACTCAGCCTCCCGGATTCCAGTTACCGATAGCTTACAGACCGCATATGGAGGAAATGTGGAGCGGAACGGCGTCGCTCTGGCGGCGCCTGAACGTCGGCGCAACCTCCTTGTCCTGTGAATCGTACGAGGATTACGCCAGAGCCCGCATGGAAATACCCTTCCCCCTCCGCGTCGGCGCGCCGGCAACCCGAGCAAACTCCTGATGATTGACTCATGAAGTATGAGTTAATTAAACTCATCATCGTGACTAAGCGATTGCAAGTACTATTCGATGACGACGAATACCGGGCGCTCCAGCGAACCGCCCGCGAGGATCGAATGACCATGGCCGAATGGGTTCGCCAGGCCTTGCGGCAGGCGCGCCAGCGCCGTCGGCAATCGGTGGATGTCAAGCTGCGGGCGCTGGAAGAAGCCTGTCGGCACGAGGGTCCTACCGCGGACATCGAAACGATGCTCGATGAGATCGAACGAGGCTATCTATCCGGTGATTTTCGTTGGCTCGAACGTCCCCATGTATCTGGTCGGCGCTCCGCATCCAAACAAGGACCGACTGCACATGCTGCTGGATGAGCTGATCCGCTCGCGATCACGTCTCGTCACCGACGTCGAGGTCTATCAGGAAATTCTTCATCGGTACACGGCCATTGACCGTCCGGACATGATCGATCCCGCTTTCGCCTGCCTGGACGGCATCGCCGACAAAACGTTGACCTTCGGCATGGCGGAAATCCGTTCGGCTCGCGCCATTCTTGAGTCCGTGGACGGCATTTCCGCGCGGGACGCCCTTCACGTCGCCGTGATGCGGGCAGCGGGTGTCAGCCGCATCCTGACCTTCGATCGCGGGTTCGACGCCTGCTCCGGCATCGAGCGGCTGAGTTGACCGCACCGGGGCTATCGCCCGCGCCGGTAGTTCCCCGGTAGTTCAAGCCATGGTATCGGTCGCTCGCCGCTGCAGTAGGACGAGCCGATACCAGGCGATGGTCGCCAGCGCGACCAGCACGCTGGGCACGACGGCCAGTTGCACCGCCGACCAGCCGAAAGCGTTGAGCAATGCGCCGGAACTGAAAGAGGCGAATGCCACCAGGCCGAATACCAGGAAGTCGTTGAGGCCCTGGACCTTGGCCTGCTCTTCGGGGGAATGCGCCGTGGCGAGCAGGCTCGTGGCTCCGACGAAGCCGAAGTTCCATCCGAAGCCGAGCGCCACCAGCGCGAGGTAGAAGTGGTGCAGTTCCACGCCGCTCAGCGCGATCGCGGAGCAGACGCCGAGCAACAGCAGTCCCGTACCGATAACGGGCAGATGGCCGAGGCGGGCGATGATGTGACCGGTGATGAAACTCGGTGCGAACATCGCGACCACGTGCCAGCGAACCACATCGGCGGCGTGGTTGGTGGTGAACCCGTTGCCGACGATGGCCAGGGGCGTTGAGGTCATGACGAGATTCATCACCGCGTAGCTCACCATGGCGCAGAGCACGGCTGTAATCACCTTGGGCTGCCTGAAGATCACGCCAAGCGGGCGCGCTGTTCCGCCCGTCTCGGCCTGCCGTGGCGGCCTCGGAATCCGCAGGAACATCACGATGCTGGCGCCGATGAAGTTCAGTCCGATGACACCCGCGTAGGCGCCCGCGTAGGGCACCGGATCCAGCGCACCGCCCAGCAGGCGAACGACCTCTCCGGCGAGGATCGCGTTGATCAGCCCGGCGCCCAGCACCAGGGAAATCGCCTTGGGCTTGAATTCCTCCGATGCCGCATCGGCCGCCGCAAACCGGAAGAACACCTGAAACGCCTGAAAGACGCCGGTACACGCCGCGCCCAGCAACAGCAAGTCGAACCGCGCTTCAAACAGCGCGAGAACGGCCAGCGAACCGCCGATCGCCCCCGCGGCCGCGCCGAGCAGGAAGCCGGCGCGTCGCCCGAAACGGCCCATGAACAACGATGCGCCCGGAGCGACGAACATCGCGACAAGGACGATAATCGAGATCGGCAACGTTGCCAGCGCGCGGTTATCCGCCAGCAGGGCCCCCGCCAAACCGCCCAGAATGAAATTGACGGGAATCTGCGCGCCGAGCACGCCCTGCGAAAAAAACAGGATCGTCAGGTTGCGCCTTTGATTCTCTACCATGGAAGCGTCGCCATTCTCATCTCCGGCCAGTCAGGCGGATTCAGTCCAGACCGCCCGCCAGGCCGTGAATTCTGACGGGGTGATCCGGTATCGCGCAACACTTCCCTCGTGCAGCAGCAATTCCCGCTAAGCGTCGAGAGACCCGACAACTGCCTGCAGGATCACGCCCCAATGACGAATTTCGCCGTTTATTCGGGCCAAGATGCATGAGCTGGCGTCGTTATCGGGAATTGCTGCTCGTGCAGCCTGTACGTCACGCAAGTCCACGCGGGCCAAACTCACTTTACGGCTGAAGGATATTGGAGTGGACGACGCGCGCCCGAAACCACGCGGCGAGTTCGTCCTCGCCGACCCGTCCCGCCGCGACACCCTCCATCGTGCGGATTGCATCTGCGGGATCGAAGTCGAGGCGGCATCCGTTGTCGGCCAGGAACAGGCGGGCCGTCACCCAGGCCGTGCGCTTGTTGCCGTCCGCGAAGCCGTGGTTCATCGCGATTCCGCAGGCATGGGCTGCCGCAAGCGAGGCCGCGTCGGGGTCGCCATAAGCGGCCAGGTTCACGGGACGCGCCAGGGCGGAGTCGATCGCGCCGGGGTCGCGGATGCCGTCGAGCCCGCCATGCTCGGCGAGCTGGCGGTCGTGTACCGCCAGGACCACGCCGGGGGCCACCCAACGCCAGGCACCGGATCTCTCCGCGCTCACTTCGCCAATGCCCGGAGTACCTCTCGGTCATCGTGCATGATGTCTTCGGTGATCGCCATCTGACGCGCGAATTCGGGATCGTAGGGAGTGAGCCGGAAGCCGCCGCCGGGGGCCTCGGTCAAATGGAGCACGTCGCCCTTTCTCACCCGAAGCCGCGCCATCGCCTCCTTCGTGAGGATGATGCCGGAAGACGCACCGACCGTGGTCACCTTGAATGAGAGCACCCGATCTCCTCCCAACTATATAACTTCGATTATATAATCTCGTCGGCGGGGATTCCAAGACGTTGGAACGCGGCATTGGAACCCGGCGTCGCCGCGAGAATAGCCGATACCAGTTTCCTACGGCGCAGGCTCCCGGCCCGTGGCAACAGTCCAGCGGATTGGGCGGAAGACCGCCCCGCCGAAGACGGCTGATCAACCGACGATACGTCCAGCGCTTGCGCGACCTTGGAACCGCCGCCCAATGCACTATACTGCGCCACGGCCCACGCGCCATTGAAATCAATGCCCCGGAAAATCAGCAAACTGCTCGTTGCCAACCGCAGCGAGATCGCCATCCGCGTGATGCGCGCGGCGACCGAACTCGGCATCGGTACCGTCGCCGTCTATGCGGACGAGGACCGCTTCGCGCTGCACCGGTTCAAGGCGGACGAGAGCTACCCGGTGGGCGAAACCGGGCAGGCGCTGGGCGCCTACCTGGATATCCAGTCCATCCTGCGCGTCGCGCGGGGGGCCAGGGTCGACGCGGTGCACCCGGGATACGGGTTTCTTTCCGAGAACCCCGAATTCGCGGAGGCGTGCAGCGAGGCGGGGATTATTTTTATCGGCCCGCCGGCCGACGTGATGCGCAGTGTCGGCAACAAGGTGAGCGCGCGAAGGCTGGCGGAGTCGGCCGGCGTGCCGGTGATGCCGGCCACGGACCCGCTGCCCGACGACCCGGACGCCGCGCTCGAAATGGCCGAAGCCGTGGGCTATCCCCTGATGCTCAAGGCCAGTTGGGGCGGCGGCGGACGGGGCATGCGGGTGATTCGGAACCCTGCGAACCTGCGCGAGGAAGTCGCGGTGGCGCGGCGAGAGGCGCTGGCGGCTTTCGGCAATGACGAGGTTTACCTGGAGAAACTGGTGGAGCGTGCCCGCCATGTCGAGGTGCAAATCCTCGGCGACGCCCACGGCAATCTGGTCCACCTCTTCGAACGCGACTGCACGGTGCAGCGGCGCAACCAGAAGGTCGTGGAGCGCGCGCCGGCGCCCTATCTCGATGCCGGGCAGCGCGACGAGCTCTGCGGCCATGCCCTCAGGTTGGCGGCCGCGGCCGGTTACCGCAACGCCGGCACGGTGGAATTCCTCATGGACGCGGACACCGGAGCGTTCTATTTCATCGAGGTCAATCCCCGCGTGCAGGTGGAGCACACCGTGACCGAGGAGGTCACCGGCATCGACATCGTCAAGGCGCAGATCTGCCTGGCGCAGGGCGCGCGCATCGGCGACGCGAACAGCGGTGTGCTGACCCAGAAGAACATCCGCCTGAACGGCCACGCGCTGCAGTGCCGCGTGACCACCGAGGACCCCGAGAATCAGTTCATCCCCGACTACGGGCGCATTCGCACCTACCGCAGCGCGTCCGGATTCGGCATCCGGCTTGACGGTGGCACGGCCTATGCCGGCGCGTTGATTACGCCCTACTACGATTCCTTGCTGGTCAAGGTCACCGCGTGGGCGCCAATACCCGGGGAGGCCGTCAGCCGGATGGTCAGGGCGCTGAGGGAATTCCGCATCCGGGGCGTGGCCAGCAACCTGGCCTTTCTCGAACAGGTTATCCGCCATCCGCGGTTTCTGCAGGCCGACTACACCACCCGCTTCATCGATCGCACACCGGAACTGTTCGAGTTCCGCAAGCCGCGGGATCGCGCCAGCCGCCTGCTGAAGTTCCTCGCGGAAACCATCGTCAACGGCAATCCGGAGGTCGCCGGGCGCGTGGAGGCCAGCGCCCGAACGCCTGCGCCGGTTCCGGAAAACGCGGGCGCCTGCCCGGACGGCAGCGTGCAGCGCCTGGACCGCCTGGGCCCCGAGGGGTTCGCGCGCTGGATGCTTGAGCAAGAGGCCGTTCTGCTGACCGACACCACCATGCGCGACGCCCACCAGTCGCTGCTGGCGACGCGCATGCGCAGTTACGACCTGCTGCGCATCGCGCCCGCCTACGCCGAACGCCTGCCGCATCTGTTTTCGCTGGAGTGCTGGGGCGGCGCCACGTTCGACGTGGCCATGCGTTTCCTCAAGGAAGACCCATGGGACCGCCTCGTTGCGCTGAAAGAGCAAGTCCCGAACATCCTGCTGCAGATGCTGCTGCGCTCGGCAAACGCCGTCGGCTACAAGAATTACCCCGACAACGTCGTCGAGCACTTCGTTGCACAGGCCGCGGACGCGGGCGTGGATGTGTTCAGGGTGTTCGACTCGTTGAATTGGGTGGAAAACATGCGCGTCGCCATGGACGCGGTGCTCGAATCGGGCAAGCTCTGCGAGGCGGCCATCTGCTACTCCGGCGACATGCTCGGCCCGAAACCCAACAAGTACGACCTGGCCTACTACGTGGAGATGGCGCAAGCGCTGGAGAAGGCGGGCGCCCATATCCTCGGCATCAAGGACATGGCGGGAGTCTGCAAGCCGGCTGCCGCCAGCCGCCTGGTCGGCGCGCTCAAGCAGGAAGTGGGCATTCCGATCCACTTCCACACCCACGACACCAGCGGCATCGGCGCGGCCGCGGTGCTGGCCGCGGTGGATGCCGGCGTGGATGCCGTCGACGGCGCCATGGACGCCATGAGCGGCCTGACCTCGCAGCCCAACCTGGGGTCGATCGTCGATGCGCTGCACGGACGTGAACGGGATTCCGGCCTGGACCGGGCCGCCATCCGTAGAATTTCCCGCTACTGGGAACTGGTGCGGGAGCACTATGCGGGCTTCGAGAGCGAAATCCGCTCGGGAACGGCGGACGTCTACCGTCACGCCATGCCCGGCGGGCAGTACACGAACCTGCGCGAGCAGGCCCGCTCGCTGGGCATCGCCCATCGCTGGCCGGAGGTTGCGGACCGCTACGCGCAAGTCAACGAGTTGTTCGGGGACCTGATCAAGGTGACGCCGACCTCCAAGGTGGTCGGAGACATGGCCCTGGCCATGGTCTCCGGCGGGCTGAGCGCTGCCGACATGCTCGACCCGGACAAGGAAATCGCGTTTCCCGAGTCGGTGGTGTCGTTATTCCGCGGCGATCTGGGTCAGCCCGTGGGCGGATTCCCGGAGGCGCTGCGGCGCAAGGTGCTCCAGGGCGCCGAACCGCTGACAGCACGACCCGGCGCCACGTTGGCACCCGTCGACCTGGACGCCGAGCGGCGCCGGGCGCAAAAGCGCGTCGGGCGCCGCATCGGCGAACGGGAGTTATCCTCCTGGCTGCTCTATCCCCGGGTCTTCGAGGAGTACGCGGCTCATTTCAAGACTTATTCCGACGTCAGCACCCTGCCGACGCCGATCTTCTTCCACGGACTGAAGAACCAGGAAGAGATCGCCGTGGAAATCGAGCGCGGCAAGACCCTGGTCATCCGCCTGCTGGCTGTCAGCGACGTCGACAAGCGGGGCGAGCAACGGGTGTTCTTTGAACTCAACGGCCAGCCGCGGACGGTCGAACTGGTGAATCGCCAGGCCACCGCCAGCGTGACAGCGCATCCCAAGGCCGACCCGACCGACCCGAATCACATCGCCGCGCCCATGCCCGGCAAGGTCGTGGAGATCAGCGTCGAACCGGGCCAGGCTGTCGACAGGGGGGACGCGCTGCTCACCATCGAAGCGATGAAGATGCAGATGCTGCTGCGCGCCGAAGGCCCCGGAACGGTGGCGTCCATCCCCGCGACCGTCGGCATGGAGATCGAGACCCAGGACCTGCTGCTGAAACTGGGGTGACGACCCCGGCTGCGGTGACGACCCCGGCTGCGGCCCCATTCCGCATCGTCCACCCAGTTCTGGTGTGTGAACCGGTCCTGGCCCTCGAACGTCGCCTCGCACCTCGATACTGCGAACGCCCGAGGCAAGGGGGCAACTACGCAAAATATATGAGATTCGTGATAATATGATTTGACTCACGAATATCCTGAAATGAAGGTGCGATGGCCATACAACCCGAGTCGATCTCCTGGGAGCCGCTTCAACCCGACGAGGTGAAAAAGCTGCCCCCAAGAGTGAGGGAACAATTGGGGAGGGCGACCGAGGTCGAAGACGAGTGGATCGTGCTCCACGCGGCCGGCTGGCCGCTGGCCAGCATTGTTGATCGACTGAACCGCCTGTACAGGTTGTCGTCGCAGGCAACCACGCGGGAAAGCCGCAAACAGCACCTGGACCGGGCGCTGGCCTGGCTGGTGGCAGCCGGCCCCGGCGTGGAGGCGGAACTGGCGGTCGACAACCTCGAACTGCGCAATCGGTACATGAGCGAGACGCCGATGCTTACGGCGGCGCAGATTCACCGCATGTCTGGACTCGGATCCAATAACGCGAGCGAACCGGCGTCGCGGTGGAAGGCGGAGGGCAAGACGTTTGCGGTCCGGGTGCGGGGGCGCGATCACTACCCTGCATTCCAGTTCGAGGACGGGTCGCCGCGACCGGTGATCAAGAGCATACTCGCCGCGCTACCGGTGGCGATGACAGCGTGGCAGACAGCGCTGTGGTTCGCTTCGGGAAACGGTTGGCTTGACGGCGACGAACCCCGGAACCGCCTGGACGATGGCGACTCGGTCGTCGCCGCGGCGCGCCAGCTTGCGGAACCGGCGCGTGGATGAGGGCGCCTCGGCAACCGTTCCACCGCCTCCCGACCCTCTCCCGGAACCCAATATCGTCTTGCTGAAAGCCGGCGAGGTGCTGCATCGGGTCCACGGCCGAGCGCTCGCGGGAAACGCCTTCAATCCCTGCCTGGGAGGCCTGACGCGATTCGCGCCAATTCGCGACGCCAAGGGTGATTGCGTTCCTTCCCTCTACGCGGGAAGCACCGTGGAGTCTGCCATCTACGAGACGGTATCCCATGACATTCCGCTAAGCGCGAACCGCAAGACTGTGCCGAGGGACGCGGTCGAGCAGCGCAATCACAGCACTCTCCTGGTACGACGGGACTTGCGACTCGTCAGCCTGCGCGCGCCGGATCTCCTGAAGTGGGGTGTGCGCCGCGAGTTGCTTGTCGGCAGCCTGCCAACCCAATACGACCGCACCGCCCTGTGGGCACAGGCGATCCACACGCAGTTCGACGATGCCGACGGGTTGGTCTGGACTTCCAATCTGTGCGATCCGGATGGCGCATTCTTGTTATTCGGCGATCGCGTGGCTGTGGCGTACATTCAGGTCGCGGCTGTCCGCGAGGGAACGGACGGATCCTTCCTTGCCGATGTGCGCAATGCGGGCAAGCGCGGAGGCATTTGGATCTCCCTGTAGGCGTGGGGACCAAGGGTATCGCGTGCAGTCTGCCAAAACGTTCGGAGTAGCTCGCGAAGGTGTGGAACACATGGGTACCATTGGAGACGAAGAAACCCGACCTGCCTACCACACAACCGAGCCCAAATCGCCGGATTCGGAACAACTGGACGTTCGGGTGTGGCGAAGCGAGAGATTGCTTCAGCTTCCGGCGGCAAATGAGCCCTAAAACAACGTCTTACGCGCGTCGTTGTTGCGTCGCGGAAGCTTTTGGTCCATAAATGTAACCGTCATGCCAATGAGGGCACGCTTGAGATGAAGACCCGCCGGATCACCGTCCAGGATCATAACTACGACCTGTATCCCAACCGGTTGTAGCGGCGGCACTGCGCTTTAAGCGCAGTACGTCCGGCCACCCTGCGGATTCCCCGTGCGGGAAATCCACCCTACCTGATCGGCAGGCTTGATTCCTTCTTCACCGCCCGCAGGGCGAAGCTCGTCTGTACGCGCGACACACCGGGAAGGCTGGTAATGGCTTCCCGGTGAATGCGCTCGAAATCCTCCAGGTCCCTGACCACGACCCGTAACAGGTAGTCGTATTGCCCGGTCACCAGGTAACACTCCATCACTTCGGGCACACGCGCCACGGCCGCTTCGAAGACCTGCAGGTCTCGCTGCTGCTCCTGATGAAGCGTGATTTCCACGAAGACATTGCTTCCAAGCCCCAGCTTCGGCGCGTTCACCCGCGCCACGTACCCGGTGATGTAACCCCCTTCCTCCAACGCACGCACCCGGCGCAGGCAAGCCGCTTCGGATAATCCGACGGCCTCCGCCAGCCGCACATTGCTGATCCTCCCGTCCTTCTGGAGCACGTTAAGGATAATCTTGTCTTTTCGGTCAATATTCACAACATAATTTACTATTAACGACATAATATGAATATATATTGCCAATATTCGGCGAAAATACGCAGCAATTGCAAGCGGATTTACCTCCGGCTCGGGTAATCTTTCTCATTACCGGAGGGGGAGAACTGAAATGCGCATCGGCGTTCCGAAAGAAATCAAGAATCACGAGTATCGGGTCGGCCTGACGCCGGATGCCGCAGCCCGGCTCACCCGGGAAGGGCACCGCGTGCTGGTCGAGGCCGGCGCAGGCGCAGGCGCCGGGTTTGGCGATGCGGAATACACCGCTGCCGGCGCCGAGATTGCAAGTGACGCCGACGCGGTTTTCGGCGCCGCGGAAATGATCGTCAAGGTCAAGGAACCGCAGCTGGAGGAATGCGCCAGGCTCGCGCCCGGGCAGATTCTGTTCACCTACCTGCACCTGGCGGCGGACCCCGACCAGGCGCGCGCGCTGATGCGGTCCGGCGCCACCGCCATAGCCTACGAGACCGTCACCGACGCACACGGAACGCTGCCGTTGCTCAAGCCCATGAGTTGCATCGCCGGGCGCATGGCGACCCAGGTCGGCGCTCACTACCTGGAGATGCCGACCGGACGCGGTCTGCTGCTTGGCGGAGTGCCCGGCGTCGCCCCGGCGCGAGTGGTCGTCGCAGGCGCCGGCGTGGCCGGTACGAATGCCCTGGAAATGGCCGTCGGCCTGCAGGCCGACGTCACCGTGCTCGACATCGACCTCGCAAGGCTGGAGGAACTGGCGACCCGGTTCGGTAACCGTATCCGCACGCTCTACTCCACGCCCGAAGTCATCGCCCGGGAAGTGCAGAGCGCCGACCTCGTCATCGGCTCGGTACTGATCCCCGGGGCATCGGCGCCCAAGCTCGTCACCCGCGAAATGGTCCGGTCCATGCGGCCGGGCTCGGTGCTGGTGGACATTGCCATCGACCAGGGCGGCTGCTTCGAGACCAGCCGGCCCACCTGCCACGCCGATCCCGTCTACGTCGAGAGCGGCGTGGTTCACTACGCCGTGACCAACATGCCGGGAGCCGTTCCCCGAACCGCGACGCTTGCATTGACGAACGCCACGATGCCGCACGTGCTTTCGCTGGCTCGTCTGGGATGGCGGCAGGCCGTGCAGCGCGACCCGCACCTGCGCAACGGAATCAATGTCAGCGCGGGGGAGATCAGGCATCGGGCCGTTGCCGAGGCCCTGGCCTCCGCCAACGACGACGACTGCCACTGCGAGGTCGAGACGGCCACTGCCGCGTAACGTCACGATGAATTGACCTGTCCCGGGTGATGGGCGAATCCGCCCACGGCGGGTCGGCAGTTGGGGGTCCCCGTCGACAGCAGGTAGAATCGGGCCAATAATCGCGATTGTCCAAGGCGGTACCCATGCGCACGCTGCTTCTCGCCCTACTGGCTCTTGTTCCCGCAGGGATCCTTCTGGCTCAAGCCTGGGTCAACTACCAAAATACAACCGACTTCTTTTCCATCAACTTCCCGGAGCCCGCCGAACCGCTAGTGCGGGAGATCACGTGGCCGTCGGAATATGGCGCCGAATTCCCCGGTCGGGTGTATACGATGGCAGAGGGTCCGGCCACGTATTCGGTCACGGTGATCGACTACACGGATTCCCAACAGATTCACCTGGACCGAACCAACTCGACCGAGGCCGATTCGCCCGTCACCTACGAGTATTGGCGAATCGACGTGATCGCCTCCGTCGCCTATGCCGCGCGGCAATTCCGCGAACGCGGCGGCGACGTCACTTACGATGCGTGGCACCACGTGGACCGGGTCGCCGGACACCAGCTCAATATCACCAATGCCGACGAGTCCCGAAGTTTCGTGGGGATCTACCTTCACGAGGCCCGGCTGTATATCGTCGAAGCGACGGTGCCCAAGGGCTATCCGCCCCAGAGCCAGTTCCAGCAGTCCCTCGGGTTCATCGACGAACAGGGAAGAAACATCCGCTACGACTGGGGCGACGACGGCTCGCTGATTCGCGGAACGCGCTCCCGATGACAACTCCGACTCGACTTCGGATTCGTGGAACGCGCTCGCGGTGACAACTCCAACTCGGCTTCGGACCGGCGCTGACAACGAACGCAGCCGAACATCGAAAGGAAGAAAAACAATGAAAGCAAGACAGCAATTGACGGCACCGGCGGGATTGTTCTCGGTCGCCTGTCTAACTCTCGCCCTGGCCGGGTGCGGGATCCAGGAGGATTCGCAGACCGACGAGTCGGACCAGTCTCCGTTCACGATCCGCAACGTCACGGGCAACCTCTACGAGGCCCGCACCGCTTCCCATAACGCGGTCTTTCTGGCAACGACCGACGGCATCATCGTCGTCGATCCGCTGCGGGCGGATTTCGCCGAGTGGCTTGAGGGCGAGTTGGCGGCCCGCTTCGATTCCGAGGTGGAATACGTCATTTACAGCCACCACCATCCCGACCACGCGACCGGCGGGCAGATCTTCGCCGACACGGCCGTCTTCGTCGGCCACGAAAACACCGCCGCGAAGCTTGCGAGCGGACTGCCGAGCAATGCGGCGCGTTCCGACGCCAACGGCAACGGCATGCTGGACCGCGACGAAGCGGGCGGCGGCTACCTGGCCGGCTTCGACAGCATGGACGCCGACGGGGACGGAAGCCTGAGCGGTGCGGAGATCAATGCCGGCACCCAACCGCTCGACGTCACCTACACCGAGCAAATGATGCTGACCCTGGGAGACAGCACCGTGGAGTTGCATCATCCCAGCGCCGCGCACTCGGACGACACCACCGTTGTCCTGTTTCCCAACGAACGTGCGGCCTTCGCGGTGGACTTCCTGCATGCCGGGCGTTTTCCGGGGACGCTGAGCGGCTACACGGTGGATGAATACGAGGCGGCGCTCGCGACCGTCGAGGCGCTCGACTTCGACATTCTGGTGACCGGGCACGGCAATGCGGGCACGAAAGCCGACGTCAGCGGCTTTCTCACATTCCTGCGCGACCTTCAGTCCGATGTGATGGAGGGCATCGCCGAAGGACTTGACCGGGAAACGCTCCAGGAAACGATCCTGTTGGCGGACTACTCCGACTGGCTGCTCTACGAGCAGCGCCGCGCCAACATCGTCGGCGAGATGTACGACACGCTCACGGCGTCACAATAAGTCAAGACTTGCGGCAGGACCGCGGCGACGGAATAATCCGCCCGCGGAACAACTCGGTCCGCTGCCCGCATCCGATGCAGGGATATGGATAAGGCAATTGCCCGGAGAAAACTCATGTCCAATCTGGTACTGGTCGTCAACGTCACCATCGACCCCGACTGCGTCGAGCAACTGAAGCCCGCCATGCTCGAGAACGCCGCGCAATCCCGCCTCGAAGAGGATTGCTACGGATTCGACGTGAACGTTTCCCAGGACGACCCCAACACTTTCCTCTTCTACGAGGTGTACAAGGATGCGGATGCCTTGGCCCGGCACCGCCAGACGCCGCACTTCCTGAACTACTGGAACCTGCTGCAGGAACTGGGTGGCAAGGTCGAGCGAACCGCGCAGCTCTACGACAAGCTGACGAGCGAGTTTCTACCAAGCGACTGCGAATGAACAGTATGCTGTGGCAAAAAATACTAACTAGAGAAAAACCGGCACCTGTGTCAACGTTGATATTCCTAACCGGTTCTGTTTTGGTTATTTTGTCCAGTTTCTTTCGGGATACGACATGGCTGCAAACTGCAATCGGATTTTTTGGGGTGATTTTATCCTATTCGTTTGGAGTAGGTTTAACGTTCATTTTGGTATTTTCTTTAACTATCTTGACAATTTTCAGGGTGTGTAGAACGCACTTTAGAGACTGGTTGGTTATGTTATTGGTGACCGTGTGGACAGGATGCAATTTATCTGCCTACTTGGTAGGAGGTATCGATCAGGTGTTTTTCAGTATGTCCAGTGTGCTTGTATTTTTGGTCACCGCGTTAATCATTGTGCTACCACTGAATGCACACAAGCGAGATGGAGCAAGGTCGCTTTTGGTTGCAATATGGTTGGGTATGTTCTTGTGGGCGTATAAGCTCGCTCCAAACCATTATGGCTTCTAAACCCAAAAGCCATTATCGAACTTGGTGCATGGAATAAATGTAAGCGGGCAAACGAGACCGTTCTGGACTTTCGTCGCCTAAAGAGCGGGGGGATCCCGGACTCGATCGAGGTCGGATCGCAAGGGGTTCTCGGCGAACAGTTCCTTCCAGACGCGCGGCGTCAATTCGATGACGCGTTTGGCCGGGTGGCGGTCGATGCGCTGAAGGACATCGACCAGGTAGGTGTAGGGATTCACGCCCTGCATCCGGCAGGTCGCCAGCAGGCTCTGGATGGCGCCGACGCGCTCGGCGCCGAGTTCGGTCCAGGCGAACAGCCAGTTGCGCCGGCCCATGGGGATCGGCCTGAGCCCGCGCTCCAAATGGTTGGTATCGATGGCGACTTCGGGGTTGTCGAGAAACACCCGCAAGCCCGCCTCGCGCTCCGCGGCATAGGCCAGGGCCTTGCCGAACGGATCGTTCGGCAACAGGTCGGTGCGCTGACGCTGTTGCCGGCACCAGGCAAAAAACGCATCCACCGCCGGCGCGCTGCGTTCGCGCCGCCAGGCGAGCTTGCCGACGCCATCGAGCTTCTTCTTGCGGATCCGCTTCTCGTGCCGGTACAACACGCCGATCGGCGACAGCGCCCGGTCCACGGCCTCGGGATCGCTCGAGCGGGCTTCGACGAACTTCCGCCGGCTATGCGACCAGCAGCGGGCGTGGACCAGTCCGCGGCGCTTGGCAAACGCCTCGTAGGCCGCGTAGCCGTCGCTCAACAGCGTGCCGGCGAAATCCCCGAGGAAGGTCTCGACATGCTCGTGCGCACGGCTCGGCGCATAGTGAAACACCAGTTCGTCGTCCTGGCCGTACACCGGCCAGTAGTACGCCGAACGCATCTTGCCCGGCCCCGTCCTTCCCGCCTTGATCGTCGTCTCGTCCATGGCGACCGCGTCGCCGGACAGAATGTGAGCCGACTGCGCCGAGACGATCGGATCGAGCAAATCGATCGACCGGCCCGCCCAGTTCGTCAGGCTGCGCCGGCTCACCCGAATCCCGCTGTCCGCCAGACGCCGGTGCTGGCGGTGCAACGGCAGGTGATACCGGAACTTGTCCACCAAGAGCCCGGCCAGAAAGCTCACGTCCACCGCCGCGCGGCCCAGCACGTTCGGCGGCGCCGGCGGCGTCAACATCTCGCCCGTGTCCCGGCGCTTCACGACCTGGCGAACGTATCTCAGGATCTTGTAACTGCCCGGTTCCTGCGCCAGCCGGTGCGTGACCTTCTCCCCGATCACCTCGCGCTCGGCCTCGGCAATTGAAAATACTGTTAAGTCAAGTATATTGAGGTACCTATGAAGCTTAGGTTCCATTATTTGAACGTTGCGTACATTTCCACTTGTATATTAGTGGCTATAGTCAGTTCCCTGTCCCCATTAGGTTTTGTTGGACTTGGAGGGGGTGAAGTGCTGCAAGTAATGGTTGGAATGCTAGTTTGTTCGTTAGGTGATTACTTTTGTTGGTTCGGATATCCGATTTGGATATTATCGAGTACGCTTGTATTCGCGCTTCCCGCATATATATTGTTATTTTTCGGCAAGAGACATTTGGCGAATTGGTTGACGTCGGTCCTAATCTCTGTATGGCTTGGAGCGTACATGTGGGCATACTTTTCGGTCCCTGATGTCGGGTTTTAGTGTGGAATCCTGATCCACGGTTAGACTAGGCGTTTCTTTATTCGTTTGAACTAGGGCCTGTTAACACTACCCGTGATGGCTCTGCCGAGCCCATTTTTTTGTCCGGCAAGGCGGCGCGAGCGCGGTGTGGTCGCTCCACACGAGCGAGCGCCAACACCGCCGGGCGGAAAAATGGGCCGGCCCTCCGGGTTGGCCCTGTGGCCGCGCCACTCCGCGTTGCTCGTCGCTTATTTGGAATGACCAAACTGCGCTCCTCGCGCCTCGATTGGCGCGGCCACAGGGCCAACAGAGCCATCTCGGGTAGTGTTAACAGGCCCTAATTGATGTCACTAGTGTCCGGAACATTTTTCGAACAAATTCAATTGGTTAGGGAATGCTGCAGTGTCCATGTTGTTCTCGCATTCGGTAAGCAGTTGATTTAAAGGAGTTTTCTCGAAAAGGGTCAGGTTCAGAATCTGTAGGATTGTGTAGAGGCTGGCTTGGCGGTTGAGTCGTTTCTTGACGATGGCCACGAGCACGTAAACGGACACGGCAATCCAGATTTGGGTCTTGACGGCATTGTCCGACGTGCCGAAAAACGATTTGATGCGCAGATGTTGTTTGATCCATTTGAAGAACAACTCCACCTGCCACCGACACTTGTACAACTCGGCGACCGTCAGGGCCGGCAGAGTGAAGTGGTTGGTCAGAAAGACCAGGGTCCGGCCCGTTTTTGCATCGTGAAATTTGATACGACGCAGCTTCTCGGGATAGCGTGGGAAGGTACGAATGCCCGTGAGCACGCCGGTCTGGTCGCAACGCAGTCCGGCGTGCTTGTCCACCGGGCGGGAATACTGGCGTCGAAATTTGAGGTTGGATTTGGCCCGAATCACAAAGAACGCCGCCGCCGCCGTGAGCCGATGCAACCGTTCGTAAAGACTTGCGGCAGGACCGCGGCGACGGAATAATCCGCCCGCGGAACAACTCGGTCCGCTGCCCGCATCCGATGCAGGGATATGGATAAGGCAATTGCCCGGAGAAAACTCATGTCCAATCTGGTACTGGTCGTCAACGTCACCATCGACCCCGACTGCGTCGAGCAACTGAAGCCCGCCATGCTCGAGAACGCCGCGCAATCCCGCCTCGAAGAGGATTGCTACGGATTCGACGTGAACGTTTCCCAGGACGACCCCAACACTTTCCTCTTCTACGAGGTGTACAAGGATACGGATGCCTTGGCCCGGCACCGCCAGACGCCGCACTTCCTGAACTACTGGAACCTGCTGCAGGAACTGGGTGGCAAGGTCGAGCGAACCGCGCAGATCTACGACAAGCTGAACTGACAACGCGGAGCCTGAACGCCCCGCCCGCGTGGACAGACGGATTGGTTCAAGGGCCCGGGTGCGGACGAGTCCCTGAACGCCCCGCCCGCGTGGACAGTCGCGTCGGCGCCGCGAACCTTCACGCGGCTTCGGCACCGCAAGAAATTCCGGCGACTTCGGTGTAGTGAAACCTCGGCGAGATTTCCGGATTGGTGACGCCCGAGCGCTACTCCACCAGTTCCCGGTCAATACCCACCGCCGTCTCGATCGCCTTGCACACGGCCGACGTATCCAGGTGGTTCAGGCCGAGCGCGATGGCGGAATTGAACTTCTGCCGGGACGAGACGTAGAGATCGATGGGCGCCTTCACGCTGGCGGCGAATTCCGTGATGATCGCGGCGTCCTTCTCGTAGACGTCGAACATCGTGCCGCCGCCCTCGCGGTAGTCCGACGCCGCCATCATCGCGCCGCGAATGTCGAGCATCTTCGATCCGCCCGCGCCCGCCGTGAGGACCCGGTGGATGAGTTCGGGCTCCAGGCCGGCCTGCTGGCCCAGAACCATGCATTCGGCAGCCGCCGTCGTGTGAACATGCACGAGGTAATTGGCGAGGAACTTCATGCGGCTGGCGTTACCCACTTCGCCGACGTAGAAGTTCGTGGCGGTAAAACCCGCAAGAACAGGCACGCACTCGCCATAGGCGCCCTCGTCGCCGCTGACGTAAATAGATGCCATCATCTTTGCCAGCATCGACGGAGTTCCGCTGATGGGGGCGTCCAGAAAATGCATGCCCGCGGCATGCAACCGGGCGTGGGCGGCAATTTTCTGCTCCACCGTAAGGGTACTGCACTCGATCAGGATCTGGCCCGGCTTCGGCTGCTCCAGCACGCCGTCGATGACGTCATGCAGCGCCTCGATATTCGGTAATGAAGTCGCCAGCACGTCGACTCCCTGCGCCACCTCGGCCGCCGACCCGGCCGCCGCGAGACCCGCACCCGCCAATGCCTCCATACACTCCGGCTTGATATCGAATCCCGTGACCTTGAAGCCGTTGCCGAGCAAATTGCCCGCGATATTCCCGCCCATGGGGCCCAGTCCGATGACGCCGACTGTTGGACTCATGTCCGATTCTCCTGATCAGTTAGGGGGTTGCTTGTGTGACGCAACAGAGCGCCGCGTCTGCTTCGCATCGCGAAGTTTAGCGCGAATGTCCTGAAAATGTGGAAAGCAGGCCGGTTCCGGGCACGGTCCCGGCGTCCCGGTCTTGCCTTACAATGGCACCGTCGGGCGTGAAGGAACAAACGTTGGTGCGGTGCCTGAAAGGAGCAAGCTCGATGATGGCCGTCACTCTTGTGGCGTCCGACGCCGGAGTTCGAGAGAACCCCAACAACGAGGTCGTGCGAACAGAGGAAGGCGGCACCCGGTTCAGAGAGTTCCTTTTCGAAGAGGAACAGGCCGAAGCAAGGATACAAGGGATACCCAATGGCAATTGACACCAGCGAACGCAGTTCGCCTATCCGCTACGAAGCCGACGAAACGCCGCCCGCGGCGCTCAGCTTCGGATTGGGACTGCAACTAGCGATTCTCTGTATCGCCGGCATTGTTCTGACGCCCGCGATCGTGATTCGCGCCGCCGGCGGGACCGAGGCGTATCTCTCGTGGGCGCTGTTCGCCGCTGTGGCCGTAAGCGGTGCGACGACGATCATCCAGGCGGTCAGAGTGGGTCGGATCGGCGCGGGTTATGTCCTCATGATGGGCACCTCCGGCGCCTTCATCGCCATCTGCGTGACCGCTCTCGCCCAGGGCGGTCCGGCGATGCTGGCCACGCTGGTGGTCATTTCCTCCCTCTTTCAGTTCGCGCTGTCGAACCGCCTGTCGCTGTTGCGGCGCATCCTGACCCCCACGGTGGCCGGAACGGTGATCATGCTGATCGCCGTGACGGTGATGCCCATCGTCTTCGACATGCTGACCGAGGTGCCGGAAGGCAGCCCGGCCCCGGGGGCCGCGTTGAGCGCGCTGGCAACGATTGCCGCGATCATTGGAATCGGATTGAAAGCCACAGGCACGCTGCGGTTGTGGGCGCCGGTCATCGGCATCGTGGCCGGGACGGTCGTTGCAGCGTTTTTTGGGCTGTACGACACCGGCCGCATCGCCGAAGCGGCATGGATCGGCGTCCCGGCGGGTGCGTGGCCCGGCTTCGACCTGAGCTTCGGGCCGACGTTCTGGGCGCTGCTGCCGGCCTTCGTCTTCGTGACCCTGGTCGGCGCAATTGAAACGATCGGCGACGCGGTCGCCATCCAGCGGGTCTCCTGGCGCCGCGACCGGGCCGTGGACTTCCGTACCGTGCAGGGCGCCGTGGCCGCGGACGGGGTGGGCAACCTGCTCTCCGGACTCGCGGGCACGGTGCCGAATACGACCTACTCCAGCAGCGTTTCGGTGACCGAACTGACGGGCGTGGCCGCCCGCAGCGTGGGCGTCGCCGCCGGCATCGTTTTCATCGTGATGGCCTTCCTGCCGAAGGCGCTTGCGCTCATCCTGGCGATACCCGGCCCCGTGGCCGCCGCCTACATCACCGTGCTGATCGCGATGCTGTTCGTGGTGGGCATGAGAATCGTCGTGCAGGACGGCATCGACCACCGCAACAGCCTGATCGCCGGCGTGTCGTTCTGGATCGGCGTGGGCCTACAGAGCGGCGTGATCTTTCCGGAGTACTTTTCCGAATTCGCGGGCGGCCTGCTCCAGAACGGCATGACCGGCGGCGGCCTGATCGCGATCCTGCTGACGCTGTTCGTCGAGCTGACCGAACCGCGGCGGCGGCGCATCGAAGTAGAGTTCGATACCTCCGCCTTGCCCAAAATCAGGAAGTTCCTCGCGGAATTCGCTTCGGCCAGCGGCTGGGACGCGGCAATGGAGTTCCGCCTCGATGCCGCCAGCGAGGAGACGCTGCTGACCCTGCTCAACCAGGACCAGAGCGGCGAGTCTCTCAAACGGCGGCTTCTTGTGGTCGCCCACAAACACGCCGGCGAAGCGATTCTTGAATTCGTCGCCGCCCCCGGCACGGCAAACCTGGAGGATCGGATCGCGCTGCTGGGCGAGCAGGCGGCAGCGACATCGATCGAGAGGGAAGTTTCGCTGCGGCTGCTGCGGCACCTCGCCTCGTCGGTACGGCACCAGCAATACCACGACACCGACATCGTGACGATCCGGGTGACGCCGCCCGAGGCAGTACCAGCCGGCTAGCCGAACCGCTAGCTGAACCGTTAGCCGAACCGCTAACCGAACCGCCGGCCGAACCGCCGGCCGAACCGATATCGGAACCGCCAGCCGATCGGCTATCCGACCGCCCGACCGGCCCTGCGAAGTCCGTCGCCCGTCCGGCGGCTTCTCAATTCGCGAAACGCTCCTGCCACCGTTCGCGCATCGCTCAATTTCATGGCAGCCACGTTGACTCTGGCATTCGGCAGCATGTAGATGTGAAACAGGTCTTCCATGAGCCGCTGCTCGTGCGCGCTGATCGGCAGACACGAAAACATCCCGAGCTGGCGCTCGATGAACGAAGCGTCAAAACCCTCGATCTCCGCCTCCAGCATTTTCCGGAGCATTGCGCGCTTCTCGGCTATTTCATGCCGCACCCCGTCGAGCTCGGATCGCCACAGGCTTTCAAGGTCCGGCGACGACAGGATTTCCAGCACGATGGCCGCACCGTGATCCGGCGGCATGAAGTAGAGCTGCCGGGCCAGGTCCCTTATCCGCCTTCTCACGTTGGTGGCGACGTTTGCCGCGGGAGGTACGACAACCGACAACATGCCTGCCCGGTCCCGATATATTCCGAAGGTCTTCGATGACGACACCGCCAGCATCATCCGGGGCACCTGACTCGCCATCAGCCTGACCCCGGCAACATCCTCATCGATGCCCATGCCGAACCCCTGGTAGGCAACATCCACAAATGGAATGGCGCCCTTCTCCATAACCAGTTCGGTCACGGCCTGCCATTGGTCCAGGTCCAGGTCCTGCCCCGTGGGATTGTGGCAGCACCCGTGCAGCAGGAGCAGGTCGTCGCGCCGCATGCCCCTGAGATCCTCAATCATTTCGTCGAACTGAAGGACCGACCTGAACTGATCGTAGTAGCGGTACGTCATGACCTTCATGCCCGGCTGCTCGAAGAACTCGAGCTGGTGCGGCCACACGGGAGCCGATACCCAGACCCGGGATTCACGCGACAGGGAACGCACCAACTCCGCGCCCACGCGCAGCGCGCTGCCGGCCCCGGGCGTTTGCATCGAAACGACGCTGCCCGTGCTCAGAAGGGGATGCTCCGGCCCCAATATCGATTGCTCCACAACCCCGCAGTAGTCCAGGTTTCCAAGAGGCCCCTTGTAGACTTTCGATTCCGCCCGCCTTACCACCCGCAACTCGGCCTCACGCACGGCCCTGAAGACAGGCGACTCCCCCGAGTCGTCGCGAAACACCCCGATGCCGAGGTCCATCCTGTCGGGACTCCGGTCCGCGCCGAGACGGACAAACATGCTCTCGATGGGATCATCCTCGTAGCGGGGCAAGTCACGAAACATCCTTTTCCTCCCATTCCGCCGCCGCAATCGAGGATACCGCCATCGGCATGGCGTATTGTTCCAACGCGCTAACGTATCGATGAATTCTCATGGCTGCCACAGTGCGCCCGATGTGCTTTGCCGGGGCTCTGGCGCCGCCACCTTTGCAAGCTGTCATTACAAGTTCAATAATAATCGCTTCCGACCAGTTCAAGTCATCCTCGGGGAGTTCTCATGAGATTGCCTGCACGCAAGAAGCGGCTGTTCGCGGCCCGCGCTCTCGTCGCCATGTTCCTCCTCGCCGCAGGCGGTCATGCACAGGCCGACAGGATCACCCTCAGGATCGCCACGGGACATCCGCCCGGCGTCGTCTACGCGGGTCTGATGCAAACGTATTTTCAAGCCGAACTCCAGCGCCGGGTGGAGGAACGGACCGAGCATACGATCAATTTCATCGAGGGATACAGCGGATCCATCGTCAGGACCTCGGAGACGCTGGAAGGCGTGCAGAACGGCATCGTCGACATCGGCGGTTTCTGTTACTGCTTCGAACCCTCAAACCTCCCGTTGCACGCGTTCCAGGTGATGCTGCCGTTCGGGACCATGGACCCGACGGTCAGTCTGAAGATCGCCCAGGACGTCTACCGCGAGGTCCCCTACCTGACCGAGGTGTTCGAGGAAGAGTTCAACCAGAAGCTGCTGGCGCGCATTGCCGACGCCGGCTACAACCTGGGCACGTCGTTCGACTGGAACACGGTCGATGACCTGCAGGGCGTCAAGATCGCCGGCGCCGGGCTGAATCTGAACTGGCTGCGGTACGCGGGCGCCACCCCGGTGCAGGGCGCCCTGCCCGAGGCCTACACGGGCCTGCGGACCAACGTCTACGAAGGCTGGATCATGTTTCCCAGCGCGTGGGTACAGCTCAAGCTTTACGAGCCCGCGCCCTACTACACCATGATCGGCTTCGGCTCCATCACCTGGCACGGCCTGACCATCAACCTCAATACGTGGAACCGGCTCCCCGAGGATGTCCAGGAAATCCTCCTGGAAGTGGCGGCCGACTACGAGGAGCAGACCGGCTCCAACAACCTGGATCGGTATGCGGACGATGTCGCGACCCTGCAGGAACTGATCACCGTCAAGGAATTGGGTCCGGAAGTGCGCGAGGAATGGGCCCTGTCGCTGGCCGACTGGCCGAGGCAGATGGCCGCGGAACTGGACGCCTCGGGGCTGCCGGGAACGCGGGTGCTTGAAACGGCCCTGGATGCCGCGGAAAGTTACGGTTATGTCTGGCCGATCCGGTACGAAATCCAATAGCGGCGTGCATCGCAATTGCCGATGGCAACGGAGTAGCCGCAGCAGTCCCGGAACAACCGTGTCGATCGTCAAGCTGAGCGACCGCCTCACCCGCTTCCTGCTGGTGCTGGCCGCCGTCTGGGCCTTTGTCCTGACGTTCTTCATCATCGCCGACATCGTCGGGCGCAGCGTGTTCAATTCGCCGGTCTACGGCGTACCGGAGATCGTGATGAATTCCATCGTCATGATCGTCTTTCTCCAGGCCGGCTATGCCATCCGCAGCGGCGCCATGCTGCGGGCGGACTTCCTGGCGCAGCGGTTCCCGCCGGCGTTCGGGCGCGTTGCCCTGGCGCTGGGATACCTCCTCGGGGCGGCGTTCTTCGCGATGATCCTGGTCGGCGGATGGGAGGCGGCGATCCGTTCCTGGGTGGCCGGAGAGTACGAAGGCGAAGGCGCCCTGCGCGTGCCCGCGTGGCCGACGCGGTTCACGATCCTGATTGGCAGCGCGCTGGCGTGCTTCAACTACCTGTTGATAGCGTATCTCGACATCTTTCGTCCGCAAGCCCTGCGTTCCGCCGCGGGTCCCGTTGCTTCCGATCCCGACACCTCCGATCCCGACAACGAGAGTCCTTAGGCAGGGTACGGAGCATGTTCGACGTCAGCATCGCCACCGTTCTGATCGTCAGCCTGCTGGTCATGGTGGCCCTGGGCGTGCACATCGCCATCGCGCTTGGCATGGCCAGCGCGCTCGGGATATTCCTCGTCACCGGCGGCAGCTTCAACGTGGTGCTGGCCATGCTCGGCAGCACGGCCTACGAGGCCCTGCGCGCCTACGAGTTCGCGGTGATCCCGCTGTTCATGCTGATGGGCGAATTCGTCAGCCGCTCGGGCGCGGTCACCGATGTTTACCGGGCCATACACCGCGGGCTGCAGCGCCTGCCCGGGCGCCTGGCGGTGGCAACCCTGCTCGGCAACGCGATCTTCTCCTTCGTGACCGGCGTCAGCATCGCCTCGGCTGCGGCCTTTTCGCGCATTGCGTACCCGGAGATGAAGCGCTTCGGATACCACCGCGGTTTCGCCCTGGGCGCGGTAGCCGGCTCCAGTTGCCTGGGGATGCTGATACCCCCCAGCGTACTCATGATCGTCTGGGGCCTGCTGACCGAGCGCTCCATCGGCCAGATATTCCTGGCCGGCGTGCTGCCGGGATTGCTGCTGGTCAGCCTGTTCGTCTGCTACGTGCTGGTATCCGCGGTGATGCGCCCGGCGCTGGTGGGTGGCGGCAGAGAGACAGCCGCCGGGACTTCACCGGACGATGCCGCGCACCAGGCCGACGACTCCGCGCACCATGCCAGCCGATGGCAAACCTGGACCAGCGGACTGGGCATCCTGTCGGTCGTCGTAGCCGTCCTGGGCGGCATCTGGTTCGGCGTATTCACGCCCACCGAGGGCGCCGGCGCCGGGGCCTTTATCGGCCTGGCGCTGGCGATCGCCAAGGGAATGCGCCTCCGGGGCGCCATTGACGCGATCCTATCCGTGGGACGTACCTCGGCCCCGATCCTGCTGCTGCTGGTCTCCGCCGCGCTCTACTCGCGCACGCTCGCCATGACCGGCGTCTCCAGCGGCATCCAGAGCGCGTTCCTGGGCACGGAACTGCTGCCGTGGATGTTGCTCGCGCTCATGATCGGCATCTGGTTCATCCTCGGCATGGTCATCGACTCGATCTCAATCATGCTGCTGACGCTGACCATCTTCGAGCCCATTGCGGTAAGCCTCGGCTACGATCCCATCGCGTTCGCGATCATTGGCATCCTCGCGATCGAAGCGGGCTTGCTCACGCCGCCCTTCGGACTGCTGGTGTATACCGTAAAGGCGGCGATCCGCGACGAGGACGACAGCGTCTCGATCATGGAAATCTTCAGGAGTTCCACGCCCTACTGGCTCATCATGCTGGTCGGCCTGATCGCCATCGTCAATTTCCCGCAAATCGCCACGTTCCTGCCGAGCCTAGTGTTCTAGCCCGTGGCAGAAGCCGCGCGAACACCGAAACCGGGCGTGATGCTATCCTCGTGCGCCATGCACCGGTAACACTATATCAACGGGTGGAGTAGCAACGGTGGAGTACATCGAGACAGGTCGACACCATTGGGCGTTTCAAATCGTATGCGCCGGCGCCACGGTGGTTTTGGTTGCAGCCCTGCAGGGCTGCGCCACCCTGTCCGAAGCCGACTGTCTCACCGCGGACTGGGCGGTGATGGGCGAGGTCGACGGCCAGGAGGGCAAACCTCTTTCGGTGCTGAATGACTATCGGCGCCAATGCGCCGACTACGGCGTGGTTCCGGACTCCCAGGAGTACATGGAGGCGCGCGAGCGCGGGCTCACCCGCTTCTGCACGCAAAGCAATGGTTACCGGCAGGGCCGTTCCGGCGCGGGGGACCAGCGTGTCTGTCCGGCCGCGCTCGACCCTGACTTCCGGAGCGGGCATCAATTGGGGCGCGCCGTGTACACGTCGCTGACCGCGCTCAGGAGCAGCGGCGACTCGATCCGTGTCGCCCGGACCGAAATCGCGGAGTTGAGATCCGATATCGAGGACCGGGAGGAATCGCTGCGCTCCGATGACCTCAGCGACGAGGAAAGGCGAAATCTTCGCAACGAGATCGATTCCATGAACGGGCGCATCGACCAGCATGAGAGCCAGGTCGCCATTTCGACCGGCACGTTGGCTCTGGCGATCGCCAATTATCGAGGCGCGGTCGAGGCGGCCCGCAGCGAAGGGTACAACGAGCCCATGGAAACGGAATTGCTTCGGGAGCTGCAGCGACTCACGCAGTAGAGTCCGCGTACGCGGCCAAGGCAGCCTCATCAAGCTAAACGCATGCGGCCAAAATGGCCAGGCCCACGCGCGCGGGGCGAAGGCGCCGACGCCGAAAACGGTCTGGGTGTGGACGCAGCCAGGCCCACGCGCGCGGGGCGAAGGCTTCAGGCCAGCGACGGCATCGGGGTGGGTGTCGGCCAGGCCCACGCGCGCGGGGCGAAGGCTCGCAGGTCCCCCGGTGCGACGCGGGACCCTTTGGACGGGCTGCCGGCCCTAATCCAGATCCAGGCCGAACAGTTCGATCGCGTTGGTCCTGCCGATTCGGATTCGCTCCTCGTCGGAGATTTCCTGCGTGACGTCGTACCAGTCGGCGGCATCCTGCATGCTTTCGAACGGGTAGTCGGCACAGAAGAACACCTTGTCCGCACCCATCACGTCCAGGGTGTTGCGAAACGCCGGATCGTTGAAGAATCCGCTGGTGGTGACCACGAAGTGGTCCAGGAAATAGTCGCCCAGGGGCCGCTTGCCCCGGTAGTCGCGGCGCGAGAACCGCATGCGGGCGTCGGTCCGCCACAGGCCGTGGGGAATGAACTCACCCAGGTGGCCGATGATGATCTTGAGATTCGGATAGTCGTCGAAGAGCCCCGAGCCGCAAAGCCGCAGCGAGTGGATCGAAGTCTCCACGGCGAAACCCCAGGGCGCGCTCATCAGCCAGGGGTGACCGTCGTAACTCTGCGCACGAGACGGGATCTGCATCCGGGGATGCAGGTAAAAGGGCACGCCGAGTTCCGACACCGTCGCCCAGAACGTCCGGTACTCGGGGATGTCGTAGTAGATGGCGGAGTCGGGCACATCCTTCTGGGTAAATCCGTTGACCATGGCGCCCTTGAACCCCAGTTCCCCGATACAGCGGGTCAACTCGGCGGATGCGGCATCCGGGTCCTGCATGGGCAGCGCGGCGAGCCCCCCATAGCGGTTCGGATGCCGTGCCATAGCCTCGGCGATGGCGTCATTGCCGTTCCGGGCCACGCGGATTGACTCCTGCGTATCTAGAATCCCCTGAACGCCGGGCGCGTTGAGGGACAGCAGCGCGAACTCGATGCCGGTCTCGTCCATGTTGTCCAGGCGCCGGGCGCCGACATCGAGAATCTGCAGGGTGAAATCGTCCCAGCGGCCCGAGTCGCCGGCGAAGCTTCGCGTCTCCGACACCGTCTCCGGAATCGCCATGTGTTCTTCGAATGCAATCTTTCCCTTCATCAACGATTTTCCTTCTGACACCCGCGCATCGCTCCGCCTCATCGGGGCGGCGGGGAATTATACCCACGGGCCCGGCCTCCTACTGCCACGAAACGCACTGGACGCGCACGCCACGAACTGTGGGGCGAGGCAGCATGGCCCCTGAATGGGCCATGCGTATCTCATCGATCTTACGCCCTCGCAATGTTCCATCCGCGACAAGGGGCGGCGTGTCGCGCCGCCGCTGGACGACTTGGCAGGGGCGGCTCCAACCCGGCACTCCAACCCGGCACGGTTGACAGACCGGCCCCGATTCCACGGTAATTGCCGCTTCCACTTGCCGCACCGGAGAACGCTCATGCCCAGACGCTACGACGAAACCACGCTCAACATGGAGATCATTCAGGAGACCGCCGAGCGGTGCAAGAACTGGGGGCGATGGGGTCCGGACGACGAGATCGGCACGCTGAATTTCATCACCCCGGCGGATATCGTCGCCGCGGCCCGCCTGATCCGCAAGGGCAAGGTCTTCTCGCTCGCCCTGAATTTCGACAACAAGGGACCCCAGAGCGGCCTCTGGGGCAACCGCTTCAACCCGATACACACCATGACGGCGACGGGCACCGACGCGGTGGCCGGCAACCAGGACGAGGGCAAGTTCCGCTACGCCGACGACATGATCTCGCTGCCCCTGCAATGCGGCACCCAGTGGGATGCCCTGGGGCACATCTTCTACGGCGACAAGATGTGGAACGGCTACGACGCCCGCCTGGTGGACAGCAACGGCGCGCAGAAAAACGCCATCGACAAGATCAAGGACCGCGCCGTGGGGCGCGGCGTGTTGCTGGACGTGGCGCGCTACGCGGGGGTAGACGCCCTGGACGAGGGGATGGCCATCACCAACGCGGACCTCGACGGCGCCGCCGAGGCCCAGGGCGTGGAGATCGGGCGCGGCGACTTCGTCATTGTTCGCACCGGGATGATGGGCCAGCGCCAGCGGGCCGGCGACTGGGGCGGCTACGCCGGAGGCGACGCGCCGGGCATGGCGTTTGAGACAGCCGACTGGCTTTACGAAAGGGAGGTCGCCGCCATCTGCGCCGACACCTGGGGTTGCGAAGTGCGCCCCAATGAAACCACCGAGGCCCAGCAACCCTGGCATTGGGTCGTGATCCCCATGATCGGCATCACCATGGGAGAGATCTTCGTGGTCGACGAACTCGCGGACGATTGCGCCGAGGACGGCGTCTACGAGTTCTTCTTCTGCGCGCCGCCGCTGCCGATCACCGGTGGCTGCGGCTCGCCGCTGAACCCGATCGCAATCAAGTGAGCGGTCGCGAACTGCGGTACCGAGAACGCATTGAGCCTACTTGCGTGCGCCAAACAGCATGTCCCAAGACGGGAAAATCTGCGCGAAGTTGGTGTTGACGTGCTTGTGGTGATGACGGTCATGCCGGATCACCCAGTAGTTCGTGAGCCTGAATACCGGGTGCGGCAGCACAAGGCCGGTATGCACGACGATATTCACGAACACGTGCACGACGAGCACCGAAATGGGCACACAATACGCGGCCGGTAGATGGTCAAGACTGACGATTCCTGCCAGAAATGCGCAAAGAGGCCGAAAAAACGGCGTGGCGGCCGACCGACGCGGTTCCACGTGATGGCTGCCGGAACCGTACGGGACTCCGTGACGGGCCTGAATTCGCGCCACAACTGCTTGGCGTTTGGATCCGAAAGGAGGATAATCGATACAGGGTGCAGCAACCTGCAGCACATTGCATTAGCTTCCGTGCGAGGAGGAAATGTGGCCGCCAACCACCGTGTCACCGTAAATCTTGAGGCGCCCGAATACAGCCAGCTTTCGGCGTTGGCCGACAAGCACAGGATATCTCTGGCGTGGCTCGGTCGCAGGGCCATTATCGAGTTTCTCGAACGGACTGAGCAGGAAGAACTGCAATTGCCATTGAAATTGCCTTCGCAACGCGCGGAAACAGGGTACGGAGGAGAATCGGGGACATTTGGTGGCGACCGTTGAGGCGAACGTAAGGATTAGTAGAACCCGGCCTTCTCCCGATTGGCTGCGGGCATTCGTCGCCAGCCAGTCGAAGAGCGCCCGGTCTCTCGCATCGTCCGTGCGGCGTGAAGACCGGCTGCGATTCGCCCGGACGGTGACGTTTTACGTAATCGCCGCGTATTGGCAAGAACATCAGAGTGAGTCTAGTCGGCGCTGGCCGCTTCGTGACCTGCCCGGCGAATCGGAAATCTCGCCCTTGGCGGCGCCAACCGAATCTTTGGCGCAAGTCATCGGAAAAGCTGCGGCCAAGCTGGACGCCATGGACGCCGGCTACCTGATCGGCTCGCTTTACACGGGGATGATGCCGAAACGAGTCCGCGCGCAACTGGGCGCCTACTACACACCTCCGGCATTGTGTGAGCGGCTTCTAGACATGGCGGCCGACGCGGGCGTCGATTGGCGAACGGCGAAGGTATTGGATCCCGCCTGCGGCGGCGGCGCATTCCTGGCGCCCGTTGCGCGCCGCATGGCGGCAAGCATGAAGGACCGCAGCGCGAATATCACGCTCAGGCAAATTCAGCATCGATTACACGGCTTTGAGCTGGACGCGTTCGCGGGTTGGATGTCGCAAGTATTCGTCGACGTGACGCTCGATGCTCTTTACGATGACGCTGGCAAACGACTGGACCCGATCGTCCAGGTGACTGACGCGATGGAGCGCGAGCCCACCCCGGAAAGATTCGACCTGGTTGTCGGAAATCCCCCCTACGGTCGCGTGAGACTCACTCCAGCGCTTCGCAAGAAATTCCGCAGAAGCTTGTTCGGTCATGCGAACCTCTATGGCGTGTTTACCGATCTGGCGTTGAGGCTTGCGAAACCCGGCGGTGTGATCGCCTATGTGACTCCCACGAGCTTCCTTTCCGGCGAGTACTTCAAGGCTCTGCGCGTCTTGCTCGGCTGGGAGGCGCCACCGGTTAGCATCGACTTCGTTGGAGCGCGAAAAGGGGTCTTCGCCGATGTCCTCCAGGAAACCCTGCTGGCGGTGTATCGACGCGGCAAGCGCGGAGGCGAGGCAAGGGTTCATCTCATTTCTCCAGGGCCGAACGGCTCGATCGAAACCACAGCCGCCGGATCGTTCAGGCTCCCCGAAAGCCTGGAACGTCCGTGGTTGGTTCCGCGTACAAAGTCTCAGTTCGAGTTGGTGCGCCGCGTCGAGCAGTTTCCCTGCAGGTTGTCGGACTACGGTTATTCGGTGAGTACCGGACCGCTCGTCTGGAACCGTCACAAGGCAAGCCTTCGCCAGCAAGCCGGGGGAGGCCGCTACCCATTGATCTGGGCGGAATCGGTACGTTCCGGCGGCTCCTTCGAGTTTCGCGCCCGGAAGCGAAACCATCAGCCTTATTTCGAACCCGGCCCAGGGGAACGTTGGGTGGTGACCGATTTCCCATGCGTGCTTCTGCAAAGAACGACGGCGAAGGAACAGAACCGGCGCCTGATCGCTGCGGAGTTGCCATCGTCGTTTATCGAGGAGCACGGCGCGGTGGTTGTCGAAAACCACCTCAACATGATCAAGCCGATAAATGGTGCCCCCAAGGTGCGCCCGGCATTACTGGCAGCGCTCCTGAACAGCAAGGCGGTGGACCAGGCATTCAGGTGCATAAGCGGCAGCGTTGCCGTGTCCGCATTCGAATTGAATGCGCTGCCGCTCCCGCCTCCGGAGAACCTGAAGGGGATCGAGAATCTGGTTGAGCGTCATGCCGAACGCGATGCGATCGAGCGCGCCGCGAATCGCCTGTACGGTTACGAGAGTTCCTGATGCCTCTGCCGCCGCTTCCGCCAGTACCGGAAATTCACGGCCGACTGCAGAACATCTATCCCGAAGGCACCGCGTACCGAAATTATCTCACCCGGGAAATTGCGGCAAAGACCGTGTTCGTCATGCTGTCATCGGCGCGGTGGAGGGTAGAGGGCGCTGGCTGCGACCGGATCAGGTCACACGCATGGCAGATGCGCAAGCCGCACTATCTGAAGATGAGGATCGGGAGGCGTGGCTCAAAGCATCCATGCGTCCAGGCGGCGACGCAATCCAGGGTCGCTGGTATGCAGCCAATACGCGTGAACCGATCAGGGACGAAACATTGCGCGACGGTCTGGTCCGAACAGGTGCTGTGACCGAGCGTTCCGACTTGCCGACAACTTCACCCCTTCCTCGATACGCGTTGGCCGACGACTTTGTGGCTCTCTTCGATCCGGGTTTGGCCGGCGAGGCACTGCGCGCGGCTATCGCTGACTGGCAGACGGCACACCTTTCCGCCGGCGCGCTGGCGCGCGTCGAAATTCTGCGCCGGGGCGCCGTCGCTCGCGAAGGACGTGTGTTGGTGACGTTTCCGAACGGCGAAACCCGGGAAATGGAACCCGGACCCAGTTCAGTCATTTCCAAGGCTGTTGTGGAAGAGTTTGCGCCTCGTTTTCTGAGCCATCCTGGTGTGATTTGGTTGAGCGAGAGTCGAAATCAGATCGTTGCCCGGGACGATGAACTGGCACAAGCGATCAGCCTGAAAATCGAGCCGGACCGGAACCTGCCGGACGCAATTCTTGTAGACCTTGGACCGGCCGAGCCGTTGCTCGCATTCGTTGAAGTTGTTGCATCCGCAGGACATGTAAGTGACGCGCGTCAGTCGGCGCTGTTGGCTGTCGCAACAGAAGCGGGATTCAGAACCAACCAGGTAGCGTTCGTAACCGCTTATGCGGACCGAGACGACGCCGCCTTCAAACGAACGGTGAGCGAACTGGCATGGCGGTCGTTCGCGTGGTTCATGTCGGAGCCCGAGCACGTCATCGCGTTACATCGCGGGCGCGATGCCGATCAGGTGAAACTGTCCGACTTGATGGATAATTGAGACGCCGTCGCGAGCCCTGCCCCGGTCAGAACATCAATCCGGGCAACCACGTGGCCAACGCCGGGGACAGAAGGATCAACGCCGCCACCCCCAACATCAGGATCCAGAACGGAACGGAGCCCCGGAAGATGTCGCCCAGCGTGACATCGGGGTCCGTGACAGAGGACTTGACCGTGAAGATCAACAGTCCCATGGGTGGCGTGAGCAGGCCCGCTTCGATGACGATGATGCCGTAGATCGCAAAGGCGATGGGATCGAACCCGGCCGCTGCCGCCAGCGGCACGAACACCGGCACGGTCAGGAGAATATCGGAGATGGAGTCGATCAAGGCACCCAGGAGCAACCAGATCACCGTCATCAGGACGATGAGTCCCACCGGCGTCAGCTCTGCCCCAGCTACCAGATCCTGAATCAGGTTGATACCGCCGCTGACCGCCAGCAGCTTTGCGTACATGGAGCCTGCGATCAACAGGAACATAATGGGGGCGGTGTAGCGGCCGGCGCTGTAGATTGCCTCCATGAACGCCCGGCCCCGCATGTCGTTTGCGTAGCCAAGCACGAGGCTGCCCAGCGCGCCGAACCCGGCTGCCTCCGTGGGGGTGAATACCCCCGACCAGATACCGCCGAGAACCAGCACGACCAGCCCGATGATGCCGAGCGCGCTGACGAATTGGCGGCGCAGTGCTGTCGCATCCTGCGAGCCTTGCTGGCCGGCCTCTCGGCTCCCGCCTGGCTCTGAAGTGCAAACCACGGCCGGAGCCACGGCCGGAGCCACTCCCGGACTGGCCACCGCCTTCAGCGCGCAGTAGACCACGAACGCCAGCCCCAGCAGCAGGCCCGGAATGACGCCCGCCACGAACAACGCTCCCACGGATCCCTCGGTCAGGATCGCCCAGACAATCAGCAGTACGCTCGGGGGAATCAGCATGCCCAACGAACCGCTGCCGGCTATCACCCCGAGGGCATAGGACTTGGCGTAGCCGCTGCGCCGCATTTCCGGGTAGGCGATGCGACTGAAGGTCGCCGCCGAAGCAATAGCCACACCTGACACCGCAGCAAACGCAGCGTTACCCAGCACGGTGGCCGCAGCCAGCCTCCCCGGCAAACGCCCCAGCACTCGGTCGCAAAGCCGGTAGAGATCCGCCGCGGCGCCTGAGCGGCTGATGATCTCCCCCATGAGCATGAACAGCGGAATCACCGCCAGCGCGTGGCTGCGAATGGCGTCGTAGGCGGTGGAACCGAGAATGGAGAGCGCGATCTGCATATCGCCATAGGCCAGATAAACGCCGATGACGCTCGCGACACCCAGAGCAATGCCGATCTGCACACTCGCAAGTATCAGAACCAGCAGGATCGCCAGCGAATAGAAAACAACTTCGGGCCCCATCATGGCACCGGGCTCGCGGGCTCGGGTTTCTGCTCGCGCTCGGATTCCGGCTCCGGGTCGAGCGCTCGACTGGATTCGGGCTCCGGCTCTGGTTCGAGCCTCAGGCCGGGTCCGGGTTTCTGCCCTGGTTCGGGTGTCTGCCCGGGTTCGGACTCACGCTCCGAGCCGGACGCCTGGCTGGCTTCTGGCGCCTGCCCTGCTTCGGCCTCCTGCCGGGGACCAAGCCGTCCCGTCCAGTCCCCGTAGAGCAGATGCAGATAGACATACGCAGCGAAAATTGATGTCGCCACCACCAGGAACCGCACCGGATAGGTGGGTACGCGCAGCGCGCCCTCCCCTTCGTATTCGCTGACGGCGAGGGCTTCGAGCGCCGGCCCCCAGGCGCTGAAAGCCGTGCCCAGGAAGAACGCGAGCCCAAGTACACCGGCCAGCGTGCGCAACCACCGCCGCGCGGTCGCGCCCACGGCATCGTAGAGCAGCGTGCTGCGGATCATGCCGCCCCGGTAGATCGCCAGCGGCAACTGCAGGAACGTGATCGAGACGACGGAATTGGCGATGACTTCAGTGGCGCCCAGCAGCGGCTGGCTGAAGAGATAGCGACCCATTACGTCCACGAAGATGATCGCCGCAAGCACCAGCACCCAGAACGCCGACACGACGTGGGTCGTGCGCGCAAGCTGCGCTATCATCGGCAAGCACACGTGTGACCCCCTTGCCGAGTCGTCATTCCGGTTGGTATCCCATCGACGGACCTCTCCTGCACCGGACCGATTCATTCACGACCGATGGCGCCTGAACGCCAAGTAAATCCGCCGGGCGGACCGGACGGATCAGACGTCCACCCAGCCGCCACCCTCGACCGACTTGGCGATGGCCTCAAGCAGCGCCACATTGCCGACACGCTCTTCGTCGGTGAACCGGTAGCTGCCGTTGCCCGCCACCGCGTCGGCCCATTCCTCCAGATTGGCACGGACCGGGTCCTTGGGTTCGAAGGTCTGGCTGTGCTGGACGCCGTCCGGCCCGCAGGAGATGAGGTGCGTGCGGCCGCCCTCCTGGGGATGGGCGTCGTCCCGCGCCTCCACCCACAGCTTTTCGCCGAAAACGCTGTAGCGCCCGTAATAGGGCGTGGCGGAGATCGCGCCCACGAAGCCCGTCGCCCCGTTGCAGAAGCGCATCTGCACGGTGACGAGATCGCCCGTGGGCAACGGGAGCACGCGCTGGGCTGACTGCGCGTTCACCGCTTCCACCGGTCCGAACATGGAAATGAACAGATCGGTCAGGTGCACGCCCATGCCGGTCATGCCCGCCGCCGGCGCCTCTTCCACCGACCCGCGCCAGTTGTCCGCCTCTACCGAGGCGAAAATGCTGTGGGAAAAGTTCGCTTCCAGATGCATGAGGGTTCCCATCTCCCCCGAAGCGACTATTTCCGCGATGGCTTCCATGGTGGACTCGTAGCGGCGCTCGTGCCCGACGCCCATGATCAGGCCCGCGCCATTCACGGCTTCCAGCATGCGTTCGATGCTGGCGCGCGTCAGCGACAGCGGTTTCTCGCAGAAAATCTGCTTGCCGTGATCGACAGCGGCCAGCACCTGTTCTTCGTGCTGGGAGTGCGGAGTGCACAGGATGACGGCCTCCACATCCGGATCCTCCAGCACGTCCTGGTAGCTGTCCGCAAGCGGGATGCCTGTCTCGTCGGAGAATGCCTTGTGACCGTGTGGACTACGGGACGTCAGCCGAACGATCTCGATCTTGTCGCTCCCGGCAACCGATTTCACCAGATGCCGGCCCCACCAGCCGAGCCCCACCATTGCCGCTTTGATCACAGCTTTCCTCGCTTTGCTTTGTGAAGGTTATTCGATGACGTATCGAACCGGCCAATCATAGCCGCTTTGCGTCACCGTCTCGATGTAGGCCGCGATCACCTCCGAACCCGGCATGCCGCGGGAGTCGGCATCCTTGGCCATGCGGTCGGGGAAGTCCAGCAGGGACTGCGCCCACTCGACCCGCTCCCCGGCCGGCAGTTCGCGGATATCGGCGCCGGATGCCCGCAGCATATCGAGCCCCGCGATCTGTCGTTCGTCAAGCACTCGCGCCGCCTCCGCTTCGTAGTCGCGCCCGACTTCGGCCACGATGCGTTGCACTCCGGGCGGCAGACGCTCCAGCGACCGGGTATTCATGGTGACAAGCACGGCGCCGCCCATCGCCCCGAAGCCGATCATCGTGTAATAGGGCGCGGGCTCATGAAACTTGTAGGCCGCGTACGCCGAAGGGAACATCACCCACCCGGAATAGACGCCCGTTTGCAGGGACATGTAGCCGTCCGGAAGCGTGGATTGAACGGGAACGACCCCGGCGAATTCAAGCCACGGTAGGTTCGGCCCCGCGCCGGCGACTTTCACGCCCCTGAGATCCTCGACCGACTCCCAGGGAACGCTCGACCCCAGGTGGTAGTTGTCCCAGCCGTTGATGGCTATGACCGTCTGGCGGTAGTTCTCTTCCACGTGCTCCGTCAGCCACGGGTAGGCGTCGTACACTTGGCGCGCCACGCGCATGGCCAGTTGCGCATCCTGCGGTCCGAACGGGACGAAATACTGAAAGTTGTGCAGGAACAGCTTTGCCGGCTCGAAGCACGTGCAGTAGGCGCCGATGTCCAGGATGCCGATCTGTACGGCTTCCAGCGTCTCGGCCACCGAGGCGATGGACCCGCCGTAACCCTCGATGATCCTCAGTTCGTGATCGGTTTCCTCGGCCACACGCCGCCGTAGCTCAGGGACCAGGTAGTCGCGCAACACGGTGACGTAGACGGTAGCACCGACCGGATGCCCCGAGCCCACCCGCAACGTGTATTGCTCGGCGGCGGCATCGTTTACCGGCAGGCAAAGTGTGGCCACGAAGGCAACAACAACGGGCAGTGCCGCCAACCCGGTTGCCGCCGACGCGGCCCGGAAACCGCGCAGCAGCCCGATCAGCGCCGTCTCTGCGTCGAAGCTCACGCGGCCGCCTCCTTTCGGTGCGCTTCCAACCCGCATCAAGACCGCCGTTCGCAGTTTCGCGCCGACGATCAAGCGGCGGCATCCCTGCGGCTGGCGTTCTCCGCCGTGAGCGGATTCAACCGGCAGGCTTCGGCCCAACTGATGATATTCAGCGTCCGCACGAAACTGCCCGCGCCCACGTTCTCCGCGCACCAAAGGCCCAGTTCCACGATTTCGGACTCGGAAAAGTGCTCCCGGAGTTCCGTGTAGAACCCGTCATCGTCTGCCCGTGCGATATCGTGCTTGAGGTGATCCGCAAAACGCAGTGCAACCTTCTCCCTCGCCGACAGAAGCGGCGAATTCTCGAAGTCCCACACCGCCTGGACCCGCTCCTCGGTCAACCCGGCCTCGATGGCCGCCGCAGAGCGCACCGTGCCGCAGTAGCCGCAGTTGTGATCGAACGCGATCTTGACCCGGCACAGTTCCTTCAGGTCCCTGGGCAGCTCGCCCTCGTTGCATAGCGACAGCCAATAGCGGTACCACGCGAACCCCATCGGGCTCCTGAAGATCAGGCGCAGCACCCTGGGATCCGGGGCGCCGGTGCGCTCGGCGTTCCTGATGTGTTCAAGCGCCTCCTCCCCCAGTTCATCGTCCTGCAGATAGTCCAGTCGAGGCATTCGCAACTCCTTTGGTCAAGCGGGGGATCGGGTCTGGTGACGTAAGTTCGGCGCGCTTTTCGGGCTACAGGAAATCCGGGAAGCGGCCTATAGCCCCACGAGCGCCGCGGCCTCGCCGGTCAGTTCAACGATGTGCAATCCCGTGTGGGAGCGGTCGACGGCGTAGATGTAGCCACGGTCGTCGATGTCGACGTTGTTGGTCTGGATGGCCGCGTCGCAACGCTCGCCGCCGCCTGTCGATGCGCACAGTTCAATGGTTGCCTCGGTGGTGTCGGGGACGAAATGGCCCACCTCCACCGGCAGGAACGGATCGCGGATGTCCACGGCACGAATGCCGGCATTGAAATAGGAGAACACCGCCAGCGTCCTGTCGAAGTCCGGGTGGAAGGCATCGTTCACCGAATGCGGGCCGAAGCGGCCGCCGTGTTCGCAATAGTTGGCTGGCTGCTCGGACACCTGGTAGGAGGACACCGGATAGGGCTTGTCGGCTTCGGTAATGTCGATCATGAACACCACGTCACGCTCGCCCCGACAGTACATGGCGCCACCGCCCGCTTCCGACGGTACGATCAGGAAGTCCCGGGCCTCGACGCCACCCTCCACCCCGGGATTCGGGATCGGCACGCCGAGTGCCGGCTTGGCCGTGTGCACGCCCCACCAGGATGGCATGTCAAGCCGCGAGATCTGCGGATACAGCAGGTTCTCGGGCGTGGGTGCGAACGGGTCTTCCACATCGGGATTGCCATTCAGGAACCGTTCCTTGTCCAGGATCTGCAGCGTACCGTTGTTGCCGCTGCCGTAACCCAGATACATGTAGTCCCCATGCACGAACGGCTGGTGCAACCCCGAAATCGAATACTCCGGCATGGGCCCTTCGGCCGTGGGTTCCCAACCCACCAGGCCAAAGTCGCGGATGTGTCGGGGGGCCTCCGGGTTGCCCAGTCAAAGGCCTGCAGAACGCGTGTGACTCGCCAGCCCTCGGGCGTGCCGTTGAAGTAGCCCACGCCCGTTTCGCACTCCCACTGGATCTTGTGGGTCTCACGGTTGCCGCGGCTTGACTCCGGGCGTGACGAGACACCCGTCTCGGCGATGGTGGAAAGGACCGCCGGATTGGCCGGATCGGTCACGTCCAGCAACTCGTAGGCGAGCAACCCGTTGGTGCGCACGGCATAGACACGGTCCGGGTCGCCCTCGGGCAGGACGTCGCCATCGCAGACCTGAACGTGCTGAGTGCCGCTGGCTTCATCCCCCGTGGGCGGCACGTGTGCCAGCATGACCGGCGATGCCGGATCGGTGACGTCCAGGATCGACAGGCCATTGACCTCCATCTGCCCCGTCAACGGGTTGAGGGCCTCGCCCGCGTGCTGTCCGACGAAGAGGATGCGCCGGTCCCCGTAGGCATGCACGACGGGTTGATAGGCGGAACGTGCCTGAAGGTCATGGTAGCCCACCAACTCCATGTTCCACGCCTGGACGTCGACGACGATACCGCCATCGTCCGGCGGCGCATCGCACCCGGCCAACCCAAGGGCGAAACCGGCAATGCACGCTGGAGAAATATTCATACCGAACCTGTTCACTGTGTAATCCATTCTTATTTTCCTCCCGGTTCTTCAAGATGCTGCGCCAGCGTGCTGGTCGCCTTGCGAGTGATGAAGATCGTCAGGATCATCGTGGCAAGGAGTCCGGCGGCAAACAGCACGGTACCGCCGGTTCCGGCCTCGAACTCGCCCTCCGCGAGTTCGGTCAGCGACCGCGCCGTTGAGCCGATGTAGACGTAAAGGACGATGGCGGGCGCCATCCCGATCCAGGAGGCGAGCACATAGTCCCTGAAGCGCACGGCCGTGAGCCCAAACGCGTAGTTCAACAGGTTGAACGGAAACAGCGGCGACAGACGCGACAATAACACGATCACGAACCCTTCCTGACCCGCCGCCTTGTCCAGGGCATCAAACGTGCGCCATTCCGCGATCTTGCCGGCGACCCAGTCCCTGGCGAAGAACCGCCCCACCAGAAACGCCGCGCTGGCGCCCGCGAGGCTGCCGGCCGAGACCAGCATCGCGCCAACCGGCACGCCAAATGCAAACCCCGCCGCCAACGTCAGGATGGTACCGGGGACGACCAGTACCGTCGCGACCAGGTACATGGCGATGTAAAGGACCCATGCAAGGTAGCGGTGGGACTCGGTCCACATCAGGGCGACGGTCAGCCACTGCCGAACGGGCAGCAGCACCACGGCGGTGAGCATGGCCGCGATGAACAGGGCGAGCAGCAACGGTTTCGCAGGAATCTTCATGAACGGTTTCAGTCGCCCGCCCCTGTCGAGGCCGGGACCGGACAGCAGATGCGATCGAGTCTTGCCCACCGCTTGCCCACCGCTTGCCCACTCGACACGACCTTCAATCGTTCAGGAAGTGATACATGCCAAGGACGTTCTCGTCGACCCAGTCGAAACCCTGCCAGTCGCTGTAATCGTCCATGGTGATGCTCTGCCGCATCTCCTCGAGCGTCTGACCGGCCGCAATTCCGGCTGCCACCTGATCGCGGAGTTTTTCCAGGTACTCCCGCCAATCCCGGACATCCTCCCACGTGCCCACCGGCCCATGGCCGGTCGCGACGAACTCATAGCCTCTCGCCACCGCTTCGGTCTCCGCGATGGCCGTCATCCACTCCTCGAACAGTCCGTTCTCGTAGTCCATCTCTCTGTTGGGAAGGCGTCCGAACGAAATGTAGTCGACCGCCATCATCACGTTGTCGTCGGAAAACTCGATGAGGCTCGAGTCCATCGAGTGATTCATGTCGCCGAGCCACGTCAGTTTCACGCGCTTCCCGCCGAGGCGGATCTCGATCTCGTCGGTGTAGGTAATGTTCGGTGGTCGCACGAAGCTGACCGGTCCGCGAACCAGCTCCGCGCCATTGAGCACACCGTCGCCGTTTGCGTCGAAACCCGGGAACTGGGTCTGGCTGGAACCGTAGAATCGCTGGATATCCTCCGGCACTTCGCCTTCCTCCACAAGTCCGTTGCCGTTCGCATCCAGAGCGGCGAAAGGCGCGTATTGGCCTACGACGTCGGAGAGCCTGGTGGACTCAGGCGGCATCGCCAGGTGCCTCAGCATGTTGGCATGGCCGACGAATTGTGCCGTGTCGGCGAAAACATCGCCGCCGGAGGCATGATCCCAGTGATAGTGGCTGTAGACGACGTATCGGACGGGAACGCCGAAGCGTCTGTCGAACTCCTCCTTCAACCACGCCGCCATCCCGGGACCGATGGGGTCGGCCAGGATGATGCCTTCGGACGTGACCAGAAACACGGTACCGTGATTGTCCACCGTAGCTCTGTAGGCGTCGCCGTTTATGTGGCTGATGCTGAAGACCGGCACGTGATCGGGATCCGCGCGCCGCAGCTCGGGCATCTGAGCGGCGCTCTGCGATACGAACATCAGCGCGGCCGTCCAGCCTGCCAACAACTTGTTCAACCGAGTGCGATACACCATCTCGAATACATTACGTCGTGCGAGTTCAGTAAAGTTCATCACCGGGCGCTATACATCATCTTGAATACATTGCGTCGTGTGAGTTCAGCAAAGATCAACACCGGGCGCTACGGCTACTTTCAATTGTGTGACCAGCGCGCGATGAAGCTCTTGCCGTTCTGATTGAAACTCCCGGGATGCTGCCAGCAGGCAGGCGCAAGTTCAAGCGCATGTGCGAGACGCATGTGCGAGACCACAGCAATTCCCGCTAACGACGCTCGCTCATCGTCTTGGCCCGAATAAACGGTGAAATTCGCCATTGGGGCGTGATCCCGGAGGCAATTGTCGGGTCTCTCGGCGCTTGGCGGGAATTGCTGGCGAGACCATTGGGGCGACGGTTGCGGTGCGGCCGAGGGCCGAGCGGCGGGAAAGAGTACAATCATTCCGAATCGAAACGGTAAGCGGACGGTCCTGATTCATGATGAAGATTCCTGAATTCAAAACGAAGGCCCTTGTCGCGGCCGCGCTTGCAGTGTGCGTGGCGGCATCTGCCGGCGCGGCTCCCAATATCGTCTTCGTCGTCGCCGACGACATGGGCTGGGGCGACGTCGGCTACCACGGCAGCGAGATCCGGACGCCGGAACTCGACCGGCTGGCAGCCGGGGGCGTCAGGTTCGAGCGGTTCTACGTGAACCCCGTCTGTTCGCCGACCCGCGCGACGTTGCTGACCGGCCGATTCGGTGTCAACACCGGCGTGCTCGGCCCGTTCAACCCCTGGTACGAGCGCGGTCTGCCGCTGGACGAAAAACTGCTCCCGGAATACTTCCGGGAAGCGGGCTACCGGACGCACGCGGTGGGCAAATGGCATCTGGGCCCCAACGAACCCGAATACCACCCGATGAATCGAGGGTTCGACAGCTTCTACGGCCACCTCCATGGCTACCTGAATCACGAACTGCACACCCTCTTCGGCCGGATCGACTGGCAACGGGACGGCAGTACGGTCCACGAAGCCGGCCACGCCACGCAACTGGTTACCGCAGAAACGGTGAGGCGGGTCGAGGAGCGGGACCGGGATGCGCCGCTACTGCTTTATGTCGCTTTCGGCGCGCCGCACGCACCCCTGCAGGCATCGGCGGAAGCCATCGCCGAATACGCCCACATCGACGATGAACGCCGCCGCATCTACGCCGCCATGATGACTGAAATGGATCGGGGCATTGCCCGCATTACGGCGGCTCTTGAAGAGGCGCAGATTGCGGATGACACACTGCTGATATTTTTCTCCGACAACGGCGCCTCGCTGAACCTGGGAGGCAGCAACAGCCCCCTGCGCGGTGGCAAGGGCACCACCTTCGAGGGCGGTATCCGCGCGCCCGCCCTGATGTATTGGCCCACGGAGTTGCAGGCAGGTACGGTCTTCGCCGAACGGATGACCGCAACTGATCTGCTGCCCACGTTGCTTGCAGCAGCCGACGCCGAACTGGACGCCCCCAAGCCCATCGACGGCCGCAACTTCTGGCCTGCGATCGCCGACGGCGCACCGGCCCCGGGCGGCCCCGTCTTGCTGAGCAGTTACGGCCGGGGCGTCGTCCAGCACGCCTGGTTCAGGGATGATTGGAAATTGGTTCGCACCCCGGATGGCCAGGGCGGAACGGAGGACCTGCTATTCGATATCCGCAACGACCCCTACGAACAGCACGACCTGGCGGAAGCGCATCCGGATGTTTTCCGCCAACTCGTCGAAGAATTGGACGCGATTCCAAAGGCCGAGCCCATCAGTCTGAACGACCGGTTGCCCGACCTGGACGGACCGGGAGGACCAATGCGTTGGGACCCGGACAACCGCCCGCCCGGCGGCACGCCCTACGCGGAGAGCGGGCCCGTGCCCTACCCCGAGGGGAATTACCCCTGACACGCTGCCCAACGATTAATGGGAAACATACGACTTCGACAATAGTCGGCCATCCTGATGAGCCTATTCCTTCTCGAACCCCTGGCTGGTGAATTTCAACGTCCGGCTGTTCTCGGTCACGGTACGAACAACGTTTTCCGGCGCTCCCGAAGGCACTTCTGCTTCGATTTCGAGCGTTACGGCAACCTTCGCGTCAACCAATCCGGAAAGGTGCGAGATGACTTCGTCCGCAATGAGGCTCGCGTCGCGCCCCACGCGTGCAGTGTCCAGCGTCACCGTCCCATGAAAACGCGTCGGTTGCCGTGCGGTCGGTAGCTCCGGTAAATCGCCCCCGGGTACCGGACCCGTTCCGTCAGCCCCGTCAACCTTCGTGTCACCGCCGGGCTCCGCTGGCGGACGTTCGGCATCCATCTGGCGGCGGGCAACGTCCGGTTTGACCAATAACCCGGACGCATCCGCAAGTACCATGACCTGCCCGGACCGAAGACCGCGATAACGCTTGGCTTCGTCGTCAAAGCTGTCCGCAAAGGCGAATGAATCATGCTCCCACGTCAACAGACCAACACCGCCGGCGATCGCCTGTAGGAGAACCGTCGTGTCACCGACGCGCGGCAAGTAAATGTAGCGGGCGAAATCCTCAGCGATCTGCTTGACCGATACGTGATCACCACGCCAAAGGGGCACGCGATCCATCTCCATTCTCAAGCGTGTGCCGGCGAAGACCGTCACCAGTAACTCATCGCCCTTCAGCCTCTTGCTCGCTCGTGCCGCGAGCGAATCCTGACCCGCCAGTCTGATGGCCGACCACTCGATCAATGCGTCGGGCCGAGCCTGCACGGGGACCAGAAGCCACTGGTAGGTTTCCGGGGTCCGCGCCGTTACAGCGCTTGATGCCGCGTCCCGCTGGGTTTCCGCCTGTCTTACCTGATAGGGCGAGAGGTCGAGGGGTTCGCGCTCCTGGAGTATGGATTCCCACGCCAGGTATCGCCGCACGGCTTCGTCCAGTTCTTGCAGCCGGGTCTTGTCTGCCGCAAGAAATACCAGCGTGTTGCGAAAGAGCCTTGGTGTGTTGCCCCTGGATTCCAGGATGGCTTTCGCCGCCGCCTCAGCCGGACTTTCCTTGCCCCCGCTGTACGGCTGGTCCATGCCGAGCACCACCAGCCGTGCGTCGAAATCGTCAGGCACATCCTGCCCGGACTGCGGCAGGGGATGGACGCGGCGAAAGTCGCCCGTGCGGCGGAGATCAGAACGAAGCCGCGCGCCGAGTTCCTGCGCTGATTTGTCGGGATCGCTCTTCAACAGTTCAGCGCGGTCTTCAGCTAACTTGGTGACAGTGGGCTGAGTCGAATACCAATAGCGCGAGCCATCCTGATAGAGATAGGTTGCCGAGCCGGCAAGCCTCCTCAGCGCATCGCCAAAAACTGCCGGAGACTCGCCCGGCATCACGCACCCCAACCTTACGCTGCGGTCTTCAAGCCCCTGATGCGCTGCCTGGGCGGTGGGCGCGGAGCCGAGATAAATGGTCCGCGCGACGCGTCTGCAAGCTGCAGACTTGCCTAGATTCGGAACCTCTCCGTCAATCCGCAACGGTAGCGAACTGGACCCGTCCACGTCTTTCTCGATCACTGGTACCCAATTGTCCGGGAGGTATCGCGTCAACTCGAACTGAACACGTGGATCGTCGATCGAAACATTTGCCGGCAAAATCAACGGATTGCGGTCGCCCCTCTCCCATAGATTGTGGATCACCGCCGCCATCAACCGCAGCACGCCACGTGTGCGCTGGAATTTAACCAGTGTTGACCAATCCGTGTACAAGCGGTCGAAAATCTCCGGATGTATCGGATAAGCTGCCTTTATCCGCTGTTCGTAGTCGGCATCCCGGCACGCCGGCGGGAATTCCTGCTTCTGGGTCCGATAGAGGTCCGCAAACGCTCGCGCGACAACGTCCCGATCCTTGAACTGCGCGGGGTCCGAGAACGGCTCGAATAACCGCCGCCGCACGATCTCGAAGCCTTCCTCGGCGCTGGCCGGCCGCCAAGATGATTCAATGCGCCCGACGACGTTGCGCAGCCGATCTAGTGTAGCGTCTCGTAATTGACTATACACTATGTATCTTCCCGTGAGCTTCCCTGGCGCGTTGGATTTTTGCCAGGATCGCCTGCCCGGATTGTTTCCAGACATACGGCTTGGGGTTCAGGTTGCGTTCCTCCAGATAACCCGTGATGGTTTCGACCAACTCGCCGACGCCGCGGAAGCTGCCGCCGCGAATGACGTCCTGGGTGAGGTCCCTGAAGAAACGCTCCACCAGGTTCATCCAGGAACTCGACGTGGGCGTGAAGTGCATGACGACCCGGTCGATGCCGTGCGCCTTGCGGAAGCGCTGGTTGTGCCATTTGACCCAGGACTTCACCTTGGCGTGCTTGTGGGTGGCGTAGTTGTCCACGATCAAGTGCAAGCTCACGTCGGGCGGCGCCTCCCGGTTCAACTGGCGCAGGAAGTCCAGCCACTGCCGGTGCGTGTGCCGGGCGGCGGTGCGGCTGAAGATCTTGCCGTCCAGATACGACAGCGCGGCGAACAGCGTGACGGTGCCGTGGCGCTTGTAGTCGTGCGTCCGCGTGCGGGTGTATCCGCGCATGACGGGAAAGCCGGGCTGGCTGCGTTCCAGGGCTTGGCACTGGCTCTTCTCGTCGCAACACAGCACCAACGCCCGGTCCGGCGGATTCAGGTACAACCCGACCACGTCCCAGAACTTCTTCTCGAAGTGCTTGTCGTTGGACAGCTTGAACGTGCGGGTCGCGTGCGGCTTGATGTCGTTGGCGCTCCACAGCCGTTGCACGGTCGCCTTGGACACCCCGGCCGCCCCGGCCATGCTCCTCACCGACCAGCGGTTGCGGTTCGGCGGCGGGCGCGTCGCCCCGAGAATGATACGCTCGCGCACGTCCGGAGCGATGCGCGGCTTGCGTCCCCGGCCCTTGGCGTCGGCCAAACCCGCCGGGCCCGACGCGCGGAAGCGCCGCTCCCACTTGATCACGGTCGCGCGGCTGACGCCCACTTCCAGCGCCGTCTCCGCCTGGCTCAGCCCGTCCGCCCGGCGCAGCACGATCGCAGCGCGCCGGTGGTCCCGCTGCGCCGCCGTGGGCCGGTTCAGCACCGATTCCAACGTCCGCCGCTGCTCCGCGGTGATGCTCAATGCGCGAATGGGCTGTGGCATGCCTCGCAGGGTGCCGGAATGTCATTGAACAGTCAATCTATTTGTGAGACGGTACACTAGCGCTTCACGTCCACGCTGTCCGCCAACCTCGACGTCATCGGCCTGGGCGTGGGGCGACCCGGACGTATCCGATGCGGGCAGACTGATTACGAGCAGGCAGTTGTTGGCGAGCTTGGCCGATTCCGTCAGTACCTGGGCAAAGCTGAACTGGGTCTCGAAACTGCCGGCCGGAAGGTCGCTCTGGTCATGCAACTGGCGAGCGTAGGCGACCCATTCATCGATGAGAATCAGGCAGGGACCGTACTCCTTGAAGAGTTCCCGCAGCACATCACCTGGGCTGGTCGCGTTCTCGTCATCGGCCGCGATGCGAGTGAAGGCCTTCTTGCCGCCTAATTGCCACGCCAACTCGCCCCATAGCGTGCGAACGACCGTGCCATCGGATTTGGTCACGGGATTCCCAGGCGAGATCTTGTTGCCAACCAGCACCACGCGCCGTGCCTTTGCGAGTTGCCTGGCTTGGGCCTCCTGCAACACGGTTTCGACACCGGGCAGTTCGCTGGGCGCCGTACCGGAGAACAGGTGATAAAGGGCCAGCATGGAGTGCGTCTTGCCCCCGCCGAAATTAGTCTGTAATTGAACGACTGGATCACCGCCCCTGCCAGCCAGACGGCGCACCGCCCCGACCAGCATTCTCTTCAGGCTTTCGGTCAGGTACGTGCGACGGAAGAACTCGACTGGATCCCGGTATTCTACTGTTCCTTCACCCAGTTGTACCTGCCAGAGGTCCGCTGCAAACTCGGCTTGCTGATATCGACCGCTCGCCACATCCTGGTGCGGTGTCACAATCTCCCGCCAAGGCTTCAGGTCTGCTGCGGCTGCGCTCTCGACTGCCAGGCTGGCTTGTCTACGCCGTTCTCCTCGCGACTGCTCGTCGAACCGCACGCGCAATAGTTCCATCTTGAGTTTTTCAAGCACGTCGGACTGTGGCGCCGAGACCGCGGCCAGCAATCGACCGACCGAATCCAGGGCGCGATAGGCATCGTCGCTGGAAAAGTTCTCCTGGTGAGCCCACTTGTTGCGGTGGCCGCGTAACTCACTGACGAGACTCCGCTCTGCTGGCCCAAGAATATTTCGAAACGCCTCATTCCAGGTTTCCCACATCAGCTTGAGAAGCCCAGCCACGTCCCATTCGGGAATAGGTTTGCTCCCGAACATGGGATCTTCCAAGAAATTGCGCAGCTTATGAGCATCAAGTTTCCGGGACCTGACGGCGCCCTTGACTTCGCGTTCGACGAACGAGCCTAAACCCTCCCTAAGCAAGCCCAGCGCCTTGCCGACACGTTCGTGATTAGTGATGGCCACTACATTTCTCCTGCCAAGCGATTCTCCGCAGCAACGCCGTGAGGCTGCTTCCACAGACGTACGATGAATCGGGTATCTTCCTCGACGAGATCGGGATCCGTACCACTGTGCTCCCGCATGCCCGCGATGATCTTGCGCGGCACGCCCAGACCCGTCGCTTCAATGTAGCGGTAGTCCCGTAATACTTCCTTGATCAGTTCGTTGCGCGACGCGCGATAGCCCGCACGCATCTTGTCCACGGTGACCGTGTTTGGCAAACGACCGGGGGAGATAATCTCCAGACGGTCCGAGTAGATCGAAAGCTCGATGTCCATGACGCCAATTGTGTAGTCGCGGTGTGCAACGGCGTTCACTATCGCCTCGCGGACGGCTTCCAGTGGATAGTCCCAGCGCTCCCGGCGCCGTCCTCCCTGATCGATTGAAGCATCGATCGCGATACTGCGGCGGACGAAGTCCAGCGCCTGCTCGACCACCCCTGCCTCGACGGCGGTGCTTGCGTCCGAGAACGTTTGCGGCAAACCCGGCGAGGGCTCCTCCGGCCCTCCCTCGCCACGCGGTTCCGGGAACAGCGACACGACAGCGCCGCGCAGCGTCTCTCGCGCCCTGGCGCCGTAGTCCTTTTCGCTCCCGGTGTAGGCGGCCGCGCTGATTCCGGATTGGGGCAGATACCTGTGCGGTCGCTCGCCGAACAGCAGCAACCCGCCTGCACTCGGCATCTGGCGGCCACGATCCTCAAACATCAACTCAGTGTTCAGGAGCAGGCGCGTCCACGCCTCGCGGTCGTCCGCAGGGGGGCATGTCTGCCGACGTACATCGCGGAAGTAATTCAGCAGCCGACGCATGTCGAAGTCACCTAGGTCGGCTCCGGGGACGGGCTTGCGGTCATACTGCAGGCGCCCCGACTGCATGTAGAGGCGCGCTTCTTCGTCGTCGGTCGCGTCGCGCGTCGTCGAGCCGACACGAATCTGCGTGACCCACGCCGGGCCGCGTCGGCACTTGTAGGGCTTGTCGGGTGCATCCGCAGGCAGCGAGACAACCCCGACAATCTTCCCTTCGCCCCAGTCAAGCGTCTCCCAATATGGAATCGTCGCGGGGCGCAGATGCGTGCGCGCCGCCTCCATCACCCATTCCTCGGCTTTCTCTGACTCTCTGGTCAAGCCCGAGATGCTCCGATCCTTCTCGACTCCCAGAAGGATGTAACCGCCCTCTAAGTTGAGCAACGCGGCCATTTCCTTGGCCAGCTTCTGAGGAGTGATGTCGTCGCGCTTGAACTCCACACCGGAGTTCTCCCGATGGTGAATCAACTCGGCCAGCTCGGTTCGGTTCATGTGGCGATTCCTCGTACTCGCTCTTGCTCGCTCAGAACCCGTACTTCCGACGGCGCCGTTCGAAAGCGTCTTTGCCGCCTTCCAGTATCTCCTCGGCCAGCTCGCGCACCTTCCGGTCGTCAATGGAACCGACGTGTTCCGGCGCGATTCGCGCATGACCGCGCTCGGCCTCGCCCGAAGCGGTGAGCCCGACGATCAGTTCGGCGTCTCCCAAGACGGGGATGTTCGCATTGTGCGTGGAAAACACGAACTGGCGACGTTGCTTCTCCGTGCGCATGCGCGGCACGATGCCCTCGGTGATGAAGCGATTGTCGAGGTCATCTTCCGGCTGGTCCACTATCAACGGCGCGTCTGACTCCAGCAACAGCAACAGGAGCACGGCCGTTGCCTTCTGGCCAGTGGACAGCTCATCGAGCGTCTGCCAAGACGGCGGTTCATCCAAGGGCGCAGTGTTGAGCCGGATTGCTGTTGTCGGTGGCAGATCCAACTCCTCGATGCGCATCAGCACCTCCGCGTCCGCCTGTGCCAAGTTTTCGGCCTGTTTGCGCGGGATGCCGCCGAACGAATCAACCAACTTCTGCGCGCCCCCGCGGCAAGCTGCAACGAAATGCGTGAGCGATAGGTCACGTGCACCGCGCAAGGCCTCGATGGTTTCGGCGAGGCGACCGCCGACGTCGTCGCGCAAAATTTTGTACAGCGGCTCGCGATCTCCCGCCGCAGTCACTTCGATCCGCACGCGATCCCTGAGCTGCCGATTTACCTTTCTCGCTGCGCGGTCCAAGAAACGGAACGCTTCACCGTTGAGGTCTTCCCAGTCGGCGAGCAACCCTCGGCGCCGATCTGATTGCTCCTTTTCCACACGTCGAAGCGAGCTCTGGCTCTCACGCAGCGGACGCAGCGCCTCTATCTGTCGGCGCAGCCGGATGAACTCCTCGCCATCGACGCGAGACTTCTGCAATTCGCGCAGGATTTTCTCGTAGCCTGCCTGAACCTCCTGCTTGCGTGGCTCCCACAGGATGCGCACGTCATTCACGCCCTTGTCAGCAAGCTGCAAAGCGGCTTCCAACGATCGGGCGATCGCCGCAATTTCCGTATCAAGACGTTCGAACACGCCGTTCAGGCTCCTCAGCGTCTCCTTCGCCGGCAGGTCCTCTAGCGCCTTGGCGGAGAGGAATGCGAGGTCGACGGGAAGCTCGCACTTCAGACTCTCCAGACACTCGCGAAACGGGGCAAGGCGATCCGGTACGCTCGTGAAAACCTGCTCTTCGCGTACCAGCAGGCTCCGGTCCTTGAGGCGTTCCTCCAGCCCCGCTTCCTTGAACCGTGCGAGTGTCTCTTCAAGTCCCGGCAAGGATGCGAGGCGCTCCTCGTTCTTCGCCAGCTCGATCCGCGTCTCAGCGATACTCCGCCTATTCTTTGCCAACTCGCGTTTCAGATTCGCCTTGCGACGGGGAAGCGCATCGTCGCGTTTCACGAACCGGTCAAGCAGGCGCGTCAGCTTCTCTGGGCTCTTGGTCAGCTCGGAAATCTCGTGCTGGCCGAAGACCTCGATTCGCGGCAGGACATCCACCGGCGCCAGGTTCGAAACCTCGCCCGTAATGTCCTTGACGAGGGGCGGATTGGGAATGGTGCGCTCGACGCGATATTCGCGAACCGCCGGTCGATGCGATCGAACGTGCAGCGAGATCTTAGTCCCGTTTCGCAGAACGTGGCGGACGATGCCATCGTGGGCCTTCTGCGCCTCGACGCCGTTGGCGTCCAGACCGAGAACAGCCCGAATGCTCTCAACTATCGTGGACTTGCCCGTACCGCGGCCGCCCACCAGAACATTCAGATTGGAATTGAAGTCCACCTCCGCTCCGTCCAGAAACCCACCTTCCCAAGACAGGGAGAGCAACTCAGCATGTTCCTCGGGCTCCAGCTTCCCCTTCCTGGGATTGAGACGTATGCGCGAGCCCGGATCGAGGAAGGCTTGCCGCAATCCTTCGATGCCAACTTCCGACATCTTGATCCAGCAGGTCGCGGCGCACGCATCGAGGTCGTCGGGCTCGACGATGTCCTTTGCGTTTACGGCCGCGATTGCAAGCTTCTCCTCGGGAGCGTCGCTTCGACGGTAATCAGCCTTCCCGTTCTCGACAATCTGGCGCAGATTTGGGGGCAGATCGTCTACCAGACGCGGAATCTGAATTGCGAGAAGGTGTTCGTTCCGCCAGGCCCGAATTCGGGCCTGGCCCTTCAATACTTTTAGCATCCCACCCTGGTCGCTAGTCACGTGAGCTGCGACGGTCACCCCACCTTGTTCGCGCACCTTCGCGAGAATGTCCACGAGGCCCATCGGCGAGAGATCCGACGACGGCTTGGGATCCGTGATACCAAACGCGCCGAGGTAACGTCCGAGCTGGTCCTGATCAGAGGCCGGCGGGTAAAGACAGAGGACATGCACCCCCTCGTTCGACGACAGCTCAAAGCCCGGGAAAATGTTCAGGGCCCGCCCTGCCGCTGCCGCTTGAAACGCTGGAACGCCGCTCACATCGTTGTGATCGGTGACGGCGAGGACCGATATGCCCAACGCAAGCGCCTTGTCGACGATGGCCTGCGCGTGCGTAGCTGCATCGCCCGTGGCGGCCTGCCCACGGAACCTTTCGGCGTAATTATGCGGATTCACCTGAAGCGCGCAGCGATGGAAAACTGCTCCGGCGGGAAGCGCCCGGGCACGGGCAGGGTCGTGGTTCATGATTACCAATGGCTACTCCGGTTGACCGTCAGCGACCGATCTTGAACTCGCCTCGCCAGCGAAGAGGGCAGCTTGTACCGCTGCGGGCTCTTGCTGTTCGCGAGCTAAACGAGCAATTTCCGGCCAGCTTTGCACCAAGGCGTTGTACGAGAGCGCCTCGGCAGCGCGTTTCTTGCGCTCGCACAAAGTGTAGAGGCGGTAACACAACTCGCGAGCGGTCTCGGCTGTGGCGCCAAGTGCGGCGATCAACTCGGCCGCAGGCCTCTCGCCGCCTGATTCCAAAACCCTAACCAGATGATGGACCATCTCCCAAGCCGTCAGTCTCGGATCGGTGCCAGGGTTCCATTTGTCAGGCAATTCTTCGGGTGTCAACAGACGGACTTTTCCGCCCTTCGACGTGAGAATTCCCGCTTCAACCAGGCCGTCCACGCTGGTGTTCTTCGCCTTGGAGAGCGTTTCGGCCGTACCGTAGTCGCCGTCGTCAAAGCCGGACTGTTCAAACCAGGAGATGGCCCAGCGGGTGTCTGCGTCGAAGTCACCTTCCTGTTCAGCCAATACTTCGTCGAGGGTCTGGTTTATTAACGCAAGCGCCTCCCGCACTGACAACGGTTTACCCGTCGCGTCCAGTACCTTGGCGTAGCGGGTGTATACGGCCATGCCGGGGCCGATGGCGGCCTGGGCGAGGTCGACTGGGGCGATGTTGCCGGATTGCAAGAGGCGTAGCGCGCGGGGTAACTCGGCGCGCAACGCCGTCAGAAATTCACGGCGGGTGGCGAGAGGGGCACCGTCGGGACGGCGGCGGCAGACAAGCACGATGCTGGAGGCGAGGGCATTTGTGCCCATGCTGATCATCCTTCGACCTAACTCAGTACGCATCGGCCATGTTCCGCTGATCGCGAAGTCGGACCGGATCGCGGCATCCAGAAACGCCTCCCACCCGGTGCTGGTCACACCGCTACTACCCTTGCGCTCGGATTGCTTGAATGCGTAATAGATTGAGACGGGGAATCCTGGATGCGATCGCCTCGCGAGGCGGTGCATAGCCTTGGTCATCCCATCAAGGAAGAAGGTTTCCGCCGCTGCCTTGCTACCGTGCCGGTATGGTGTAGCCACCAACTCCTCTGCTTTTGGGACGGCGAGGGTGGCGAAGATCTCAGGAAACACCGGCTTGAGCGAACGGCGTAGCCAAACGTAGAAGAAGTCCGACAGATCTGCGTAGCCGATATTGTCATAATATGGTGGATCCGTGGAGACGACGCTTTCGGACAACGTCATCGTGGACTTGGCGTCGCGCTGAAACGCGTAACCTTTCTTGGGCGCACGAATGGAGCCGAGCCCTGAACTAATCGAGACTATTCCGCCAAGAAAATTCCCGCTCGAATCTGACAGCGGATTGCTTTCGGCAAAGTCCCAAACCATTGGAATTGCCTGTCGGCCAAACGTGTTGCGAGCGTGCTCACGCAGACTCGCCCAGGCGCAGACCGTCGAATTTCGGTCAGCGACCTTGTCAACAGCTAATGCCAAATACACCGCGACCGCCTCTGCATATGCTGCAGCGCCCGTGCCACCGTCGCGTAGGGGTCGGTCGTTGTCGGTCAGACCGGCCGTCACGGCATCGCGCTTCACCCTTTCGCGGGCCTGCTGCACCAAGTCCGAGAAAGTTGTCAGCGCGACGAGTTGACGGTTGGTGAAGAGATCGGCATAGGTCATTAGGCCGTAATTGGGCGTTTTGAAGTCGCGCGGGTTATCTGGAAGCTGCAGATCCGGTTTCCAAGTGACCGGACCCTTGCGTGCGATCACTTCCTGTTCCGCCCTTGGTGCCAGATAGACTCGGCTGCGGTTGCCTGCTGCAACCACTGCCATTAGACGGACGCCCATCCGACCGCCTTTACCTTCGCTTCTGATATGGTCGTAGGAGACTGGCACATTCGACATCAGACAGCGGAACGCACTACGCTTTCCCGCTGTCGTGCCAAGTCTCGCTACGTCCGCATCCGGCGGCATACCTGCCTTCACATCGAACCGGTACCCGCGCCCCTCGATCACCGGCTCGACATACGCCTCCTTCCCCTTCTTCGACGACAGCATGAACGTGGAAATCAGCGGCACGTCCATGTCCGCGAACGCCGGGTTCGGGCTCTTCACCGTCCGCGCCCACAGCCACGCGATCACCGTCAGCTCCCGGCCCTCGTAGGGCTCCAGATCCGGACGCTCCCGCACCATGTCCGGCGTAATCTCCACCTTGGGGTACAGATGCCCGATCCGCTTTTCCGCCTCGTCCCGCATCCACTTCCCGTAACGGCGCACGTCCTCCGCCAGTCCCTGCGCGCCGAACCATTCACGGGCGAGGAGGCCCGACTCGCCCCGTGCGTCCGGATGTACCGGCGGACGGCCGGCGAACTTCGGCGGAATCTCGATCATCGCCTTGTTGATCAGCACCGCCACCGGGTTCAGGTCGCTCGCGTGCGCCTCCAATCCCAGCCGCTGCGCCTCCAGCGGTAGCGCGCCCCCGTTCCGCCAGAATGTCCTCAAGCGTCGGGACGGGCTTGGGGGTTGTGTCCGCCCGTGCCGGCTCCGCGACGCGTCCGGCGAGCCGCTTCTTCAGCACCCGCTGCGCTGCGCGCTTCTTCGCCGGGTCGGACAGCAGCACATCGACGTATTCCGACGGGTCGTCCACCATCTGCGCGAAAATGACCGCCCGCGCCGCCGCCAACGGACGGCGCGCCCACCACAGATGAAGCGTGCTCGGGTGCCCGTGCCGAATCGACTTCTCGCGCGACGACGCCGCGTTGATCGCGTCCAACGGCAACGCGACCTCGATCAGCTTCTTTCTCGATGGTGTCGACAATGCTTCACTCGTCACGGTTGCCGGATAGCATATTTCGCCCCTACCCATTTTTCAGACCGGACGGTCTGAGCTTGTGGAACCGCCACTCAAGACTTGAGAAACGGCAGTGAAGAACGGCAAGACATTCCCCTCCACGGAACTGGCCAGCAGGCGTAATACGTCCTCAGGCGATTCTGCGCAAAGCGCATCGATCGCCGCAGATCGCAACGCCCTGATTTTCGGTATGTCCAATCCAAGCCGTTCGATCGTCGTCAAGGCAGCAGCGTCCCCGTCATCCCGCGGAGATACTTCACCGTTCCCTGTAAACAGAAAGCGCTGCTCGCAATTCGCATCCAGAGGACCCACGACTTGTCCTTCCTCGAACCAGTCGGCCTTGAGGTGCCCGCAATGCCTTGGCTCTCCTTTCCGGAGTCGTTGTTGGCACGACGCATGAAGGTTGGAATAGTCCAGTTGAAGATGCTCGTACTCGGGCTTTGATCGGGGTCGAAAGTGCTCCATGTGGCTGTCGCGCTCGGATACTCGCTGCTCGCAATAGCAGCAAATATAGCCTTGTTCCTCCAGGAGCGATTGCTTCAGCGCGATCTTCGTTTCCGGAGGCATGGCATCCCAATGCAAAACGCCGATTTCGGCTTCTACCGACTTCCACTCTCTGAACGCTACCGGCTCCGGTCGCTTTCGGATTCGCTTCACTTGCCCAGAACTTCTTTGCGGCGAATCAGCATCTCGGCCTTCACAAGGTCCGGATCCTCGCCGATCATGGCGCGCATTTCGTCCAGGCGTCTTTCGGCTTCGTGAACATCCCCCCGTTCGATCATGCGGAACAGGCTACTCAGATGCTCCGCCACGATCCTGGGTCGGGCGGTGGTCTTCATGATCGATTCGAGAATCATGCTCACTTCCCGGCCATAGGAGTCTTCGGGGTGACACGCCGTGAGACCCGCACCGGTTCGTTCGAGCATCCATACGTTTCGGGCTCTCAGGTGCCCGAGAATCTCGGGTGAATGAGTCGACAGCAGGAACTGGCAGTTCGGAAACGTATCTGGCAACGCATCAATGATGTGGCGCTGCCACCCTGGGTGAAGGTGCAGGTCGAGTTCGTCAATCAGCACAACGCCGGCGCCATGCAGAGGGTTGGCCACCGCCGGGTTCGCCATTGCGAGTCGGCGGGCAAGATCGCCGACCATCGCCAAAGTGCATTTCTCGCCGTCGGAAAGCTGGTTGACGGTGAGTTCATGATCGTCCTTCCGTGCAACCATCCGCAGGGGCAACCTTCTGACGCGGAGTCCGGCAAAGCCCGGCATGAACCTCGATATGGCGTTTCGCACGGCGCTAAGCTGCGGATCCCTGAAAGAGGACTCCCCGATGCGATTTTCATTCTCCAAGTCCTCGCGCTCCCGGAACCATTCGAAGAACAGGCGAAAGTTGCCCGATCCACCATCCAGCGCCCGATCATAGGCGGACAACTGGTCGAACGGATGTCTTTTGCGAATACGCAGCGGAATATCGAGTACCGCGCGATTGACCGGGTAGGAGACTGCAAGCGGCAGGCTGGCGACACTTTGTTCGCCGAGGTCTGAGCGCAGCAAGCTCGCGAGCTCTCCGAGACCCCCGAGATTCGAGCCCATTCGTCTTGTTCGGCCTCTGCGGATTCGCGCAACACTCCATTGGTAGCGTTTTCCCCTGTAGGCGATTGACATTTCGCCACGTGCTTCCGCGTGGCCGTTGCTGATATCCGAAACCAGTATCGATCTGCCCTTACCGCTGATGGTGCGTATTCGAGCGGTCAATCGCGAAAGCAGGATGGCGGCACAGTCCAGAATCGCCGACTTGCCTGAGCCGTTGACCCCGACAAGGACGTTTGTCCCCTCCTGGAAATCCAGCCGCAAACGGTCGATGCCCCGGAAATTGGCCAATTCAAGATATTCGACCTTCATTCGGTAACTCTCTTACCCCAATTCCGGGCGTACCTCGCCGACAAGGGCCATGGCGACGAGTTCCTTGAGATTGTCGTTCAGTTCCTCAAGGGTTCCGCCTTGGCTGTGCGCGCCAGAAAGCCTGGAACGCAGCCGACGTTGATGCCTGTATTCGGGCAGCGTTCGACAACGGCAATGTAACCGCGCATCGGTGAAACTTCGCCCCCAATACCAGCAGACTAATCCTGCCGTGTACTTGGTCGAATTCCGCATGAAACGTGGTTCACAAATGCTGGAGCCCGTTTTCGAGTCCCAAGCAAAAAGCGTATCACGACGGAGAATCAGATGCTCGAATCAGTGCTCTTTGAAACGGTTGCCGAGGATGCATTCAATCGGTGCCGGCGCCATTGGAAGCCCGGGACGCTCGCGGTCAATCGGGCCTACCTGCGAAATCAGATTCTGCCCTGGTTCGGTGGGCGGTCCATCGCAGGTGTCAGGCAAGTGGATGTGCGGCGCTGGTTCGCGGCCCTGCATGCGACGCCTGCTGCGGCGAATCGTTCGCTCCCGGTGCTGTCCACAATCATGCGTCAAGCGGAACATGCCGGATATCGTCCGAGAAACAGCAACCCGTGCAGGGGCGTCCGCCGATATCGTCAGCGCGGACGGGAGCGATTTCTGACGTTCGACGAGACTCGCCGCCTGGGCGCAGCGCTTGATTCGCTGGAAGCAGCATCGCCCTTGCCCGTCGCAGTGGTTCGCCTTTTGCTGCTGACTGGGTGCCGCCAGAGCGAGATCCGCACTCTTGCCTGGCAGGATTATCGCGAAGGCCATCTATTCTTGCGTGACGGCAAGACCGGGCCGAGGACGGTCTGGCTGTCGTCGCCCGCCCGCCAATTGCTCGACGGTCTACCGCGAACGACCCGATGGATATTTCCAGCTTCGCGGTGCGCACGCCCACTGTCGATGGATACCTTGTACCGATGCTGGCGAGCGGTGTGCTCGAAGGCGAGCCTGACCGATGTGCGGCTCCACGACCTGCGCCATTCCTATGCGAGTTTCGCCCTGCGGCAGGGGGAAACCGTGTTGACCATCGGTCGTCTTCTGGGGCACCGCGATCCGGAGACCACTCTGCGGTATACCCATTTCGCCGACGCGATGGCGCAGGATGCGGTCGAGGCTGTCGGCGCCGTCGTGGGGCGTTGAAGGATGGAGTGTCCGACCTTCCGCAACTTCGTCGAAGGACCATGGAAAGTAGCCTGCTACGCGTGCTGCAAGCCATCGACCCGAAAGCGGATGGACAGCGCGCTTCGGACTCAACTCCTCCCTGCCTTCGGCCCGCTTCCGCTCAAACTGATACGGACGGCGGCCGTCCACCAGTGGTTCGACCACTACAGCCGGACAGCGCCGGGGGGCGCAAACCGGACGCTCGATGTGTTGCGGCAGATTCTCACTCACGCCGTGGAGTGCGGGTACCTCGCTGACAATCCAGCCTGCGGGGTGACACGTAATCGGTGCCAGAAATTGACGCGCTTCCTGTCCCGAACCGAAATCGGCCGGCTGCATTCAGCCCTGGATGCGCACCGGGGGCGTGAGTCCGGACGGCAACAAGCGGAAATTATCCGGCTGCTCCTGCTGACCGGGTGCCGGAAGGGCGAACTTGTAAACCTGCAATGGTCCGAGATCGACGGCGACATTTTACGCCTGAGAGACAGCAAGACAGGCCCGCGGACCGTGTTTCTTAACGCGCATGCTCGGACCATCCTGTCTTGCCAGCCCCGAACGGGCAGTGCGTTTGTTTTTCCGTCGCCGACCGACCCGTCCAAGGCCCGCACCAGCGAACTCTCGCTTTGGCGCAAAGTGCGTCGACAGGCAGGGATCGAGGATGTGCGCCTTCACGATCTGCGCCATTCGTTCGCCTCCCACGCAGTAATGCAGAATGTGCCGCTGCCGGTGGTTTCCCGTTTGCTCGGCCACACCGGAACCCGCATGACGCTGCGCTACGCGCATGTCGGCGACCGGGAAATCGAGGCGGCGGCGGAACGCGTCGGCGTGGCGATAGCGTCGGTTCTCGAAGATCCGGCAATCTTGGATTCGAGTGGAGTCTGTACACTATAATTCCCTTATCTCATTGGGAGCATCCGCCATGGAGGATTCAGCCAGTCGGGTTATGGAGGCCATTAGAGGAGCGGGATCGCTCCTGGATATTGCGTCGTCCACGCCTTTCGAGGGTTTGGTGCCGGCCGCTTCTTTCAACGAGAGCCTTCGTGCGAATTTTTCGCGCGTCGGCGGCGCCATGCGCCAAGCGATGAATATGGAGAGGATGACCGATGAGCCGGCGTCGAAAGAGGAAAAAGCCAGCCCGAAGGAAAACCGAGCCTCGCGAGGCGCTTCGGGGTGAGCGCAAAGGGCGGCATGTAACCCCTGTAACGTCCTCGTTCGCCCAAGCGTCGTATTCCGGGCCACTGCCTCCCGCCTCCGAGCTTGCCGAGTACGACCGCATCCTTCCCGGAGCGGCTGAGCGAATTGTCGCGATGGCAGAGCAATTCGCGAAGCATCAACAGGAACTTGAGAAGCAGGCCATGAAGTCGGCTCAAACCGCGTTCAGATTCGGCCAGATTGCAGGCTTGGTCATTGTTCTTCTTGTATTGGCGACCTGTGGAATCGCGCTCGCGTTCGGCTACGAACGCTTCGCAACTTCCCTCGGCTCCTGGACCATAGTCGCCTTGGCAGCGGTGTTCGTCATTGGCAAGGTACCGAACCTGCTTAAAAACCGATCCTGATCGGTTTGTGGGCTTCATTCAGCCTTGGTGATGCAGGCAGGTTGATGATTCATCAGGGCAAAAAGCTGATCGAAGTCGCGTTGCCTCTGGATGCGATCAACGCCGCGTCGTCGCGGGAGAAGTCGATTCGGCACGGGCACCCGAGCACGCTTCATCTATGGTGGGCGCGCCGACCGTTGGCGGCGGCGCGGGCGGTGATTTTCGCGCAGATGGTGGACGACCCGTCGGAATACGTCGATGTGCTGCGGTCGGATCCGGTAAAAGTTCGCGTTGCGCAACGGTTGCTGAAGAAACGCCTCGCCGAACGCGCCGCGGAACCGGCACAGGCGGACACGGCCCCCAAGCCGGTGCAGACGCTCGGGGACATTCTCGCGGAACGGGAGCGGGAGCGGCTGTTCGGGATACTTGAAGAGCTTGTTCTTTGGGAGAACACTTCCAACGAGGAGGTGCTGGACCGGGCACGGGCGGAGATTTGGCAGAGTTGGCGACGCGCCTGCGCCCGCAACGCCGGCCATCCGCGCGCAATCGAGTTGTTCGACAGGCACAAGCTGCCGGCGTTTCACGACCCGTTCGCCGGCGGGGGCGCGCTGCCGCTGGAGGCGCAGCGGCTGGGCCTGGAGGCGCACGCGAGCGACCTGAACCCGGTGGCGGTGCTGATCAACAAGGCGATGATCGAGATTCCGCCGAAGTTCGCCGGCCGGGCGCCGGTGCATCCAGAGGCGCGGGACGAGCCTGGCCTCCTCGCCCGGCAGTGGCGCGGCGCGCAGGGGCTGGCTGAGGATGTACGCCGTTACGGGCGGTGGATGCGCGACGAGGCGGAGAAGCGGATCGGGCATTTGTACCCGAAGGTGAAGGTTACGCTGGACATGGTGCGGGAGCGTCCGGACCTGAAGCCCTACGAGGGCCGGGAGCTGACTGTGATCGCGTGGCTGTGGGCGCGGACGGTCAAGAGCTCGAACCCGGCATTCGCGGACGTGGAGGTGCCGCTGGTTTCCACGTTCATGCTGTCGACGAAGAAGGGGAAGGAGGCGTATGTCGAGCCGGTGATCGAGGGGCGCGGGTACCGGTTCGATGTGAAGGCGGGGCAACCAGCGGATATGGCGGTGGCGAAGTGCGGGACGAAGCTGTCGCGCGGGGCGAACTTCCGTTGCGTGATGTCGGGTACTCCGATGACGGGCGATCACATCAAGGGGGAGGGGCGCGCCAAGCGGATGGGGGCGCGCCTGATGGCAATCGTGGCACAGGGGGATCGGCAACGAATTTATTTGGCACCCGATCCGGAGCATGAGGAGATCGCTCGCAAGGGGAGTCCTAAATGGAAGCCAGAGGGAGCTGTACCAGCACGACTTACTGGTGGTACTTGTGTCCCGTACGGATTGTCTACATGGGACCGCCTCTTCACGTCGCGCCAGCTTGTCGCTTTAACGACCTTTTCCGAATTGGTTGGAGAGGCGATAGCCCTCTCTGCCAACATCGTTGAGACATCGACTACCCTTGGAATTAGTGTAGGGCGATGGAGGTGAACGACGATGAAAGGCAGTAACGATTCGATGATATTGAGGGGTGCTGACGCGCCGGCCCTGGGGGTTGAGGAGCGTAGCGACGAGGCCCCCAGGGCCGGCGCCGCCGCAGCGCCCCGGGCGCCCGATCCGGAGGTTGTGGCCAAGCCGTCCCGGCGGCGGTTCAGCGCCAAATACCGGTTGCGGATCCTCGAGGAAGCCGACCGTTGCACCCAGCCCGGCGAGATCGGCCGTCTGCTGCGTCGCGAGGGCTTGCACAGCTCGCATTTGTCCGTCTGGCGCAAGGCGCGCCGCAACGGTTCGCCCGAGGCCCCGGCACCGAAAAAACGCGGCGCCAAGCCGGCCGAATCCAATCCTCCGGGCCCCAAGGTCCGCCAGCTCGAAGCGAAGGTGGCGCGCCTGGAGAAGGAACTGGCCACGGCGCGCACGATCATCGACGTGCAGGGAAAAGTTGCCGGGCTGCCGGGATTGAACCTCAACGACGGGAAGAACTGCTGATGGCCGCCACGTCGCTGGCCGCGCAGGTCGGCGTGGCGCCGGCGTGCCGGGCACTGGGCGTATCCAGGGCCACCTTCCACCGTCGCCAAAGGCCCGCTCCCGGGCCCCGGCAGCCCCGCAAGACGCCCGCCCGGGCACTGGACCGCACCGGGCGCGAGCGCGCCCTGGACGTGCCCACCTCCCCGCGCTTCGTCGATCGATCGCCGGGCGAAGTCGTCGCCACGCTGCTCGACGAAGGCCGGTATCTGTGTTCGGAACGCACCATGTACCGTCTCCTGGCCGCCGAACAGCCGGTCCGGGAACGGCGCAATCAGCCCGGCCATCCGCACCACGCCAAACCCGAACTCCTCGCCACGGTGCCCAACCAGGTCTGGTCGTGGGACATCACCCGGCTGCTCGGACCGAAGCGCTGGACGTACTTCCACCTCCACGTGCTGCTCGACATCTTCAGCCGACACGTCGTCGGCTGGATGGTCGCCGAACGGGAGAATGCCGCGCTCGCCGCGCGGCTTATCGAGCAAAGCCGCCTCAAGCAGGACATCCAGCCCCAAGTGCTGACCCCGCATTCGGACCGCGGCTCGCCCATGACCGCCAAATGCACCGCGCAACTGCTCGCCGACCTCGGCGTCACCCGCTCACTCGGCCGGCCCCAAGTCAGCGATGACAACCCGTTCTCCGAAGCCCGGTTCAAAACCCTGAAATACCACCCCGGCTTCCCGGGTCGCTTCGAAGACATCCACGCCGCGGTCGCGTTCTGCCGGACCTTCTTCCCGTGGCACAACCGCGAGCATCGCCACGCCGGTATCGCCATGCCCGCCCCCGGCGACGTCCATCACGGCCGCGCCCGGCAGATCCTCGAACAACGCCAACGCACCCTGCAAGACGCCTGGGCACACAACCCGGAACGCTTCGTTCATGGCCCTCCGAAACCCCAGACTCTCCCGAAAGCCGTCTGGATCAATCCGCCGACCGAAGCAAAAACCTCGCCGGATGCTCACTAAATCATGAACAACGGTGTCTCAATGTCGTTGACAGGTTCCGTAGCGCGCGTCCAAAGCGATACCGTAGATGCCGGGCTAGTCGACGACAACCGGCCTCTGCGCGACGGCGGCATTGGCCCTTCCGCGTATGCAGAGGCGGTCGCGGTGTATTTGGCATTAGCTGTTGACAAGGTCGCTGACCGAAATTCGACGGTCTGCGCCTGGGCGAGTCTGCGTGAGCACGCTCGCAACACGTTTGGCCGACAGGCAATTCCAATGGTTTGGGACTTTGCCGAAAGCAATCCGCTGTCAGATTCGAGCGGGAATTTTCTTGGCGGAATAGTCTCGATTAGTTCAGGGCTCGGCTCCATTCGTGCGCCCAAGAAAGGTTACGCGTTTCAGCGCGACGCCAAGTCCACGATGACGTTGTCCGAAAGCGTCGTCTCCACGGATCCACCATATTATGACAATATCGGCTACGCAGATCTGTCGGACTTCTTCTACGTTTGGCTACGCCGTTCGCTCAAGCCGGTGTTTCCTGAGATCTTCGCCACCCTCGCCGTCCCAAAAGCAGAGGAGTTGGTGGCTACACCATACCGGCACGGTAGCAAGGCAGCGGCGGAAACCTTCTTCCTTGATGGGATGACCAAGGCTATGCACCGCCTCGCGAGGCGATCGCATCCAGGATTCCCCGTCTCAATCTATTACGCATTCAAGCAATCCGAGCGCAAGGGTAGTAGCGGTGTGACCAGCACCGGGTGGGAGGCGTTTCTGGATGCCGCGATCCGGTCCGACTTCGCGATCAGCGGAACATGGCCGATGCGTACTGAGTTAGGTCGAAGGATGATCAGCATGGGCACAAATGCCCTCGCCTCCAGCATCGTGCTTGTCTGCCGCCGCCGTCCCGACGGTGCCCCTCTCGCCACCCGCCGTGAATTTCTGACGGCGTTGCGCGCCGAGTTACCCCGCGCGCTACGCCTCTTGCAATCCGGCAACATCGCCCCAGTCGACCTCGCCCAGGCCGCCATCGGCCCCGGCATGGCCGTATACACCCGCTACGCCTCGGCGTTTGCCGTCGTGTTTGTACTACCATCGCGCACTGACTGTGCGCGGCGTGCTGCCGTTTCGTGTATCGCCATCAATGCCAAATGGAATCATCCGCGATCACCTGCCGTGCCGACCACGCATCAACGGCGTCGTCGAACGATTCAACGACGCATCCCGGTGCGGCGAGTTATGGTTCCGATAAACGGACGGTCTCCCCCTCGCCGCCATCGCCGAACACATCGCAGGTTAAGAGCCCCGCCAGGGGCGTTTTTTTCGCTCCCTCATGACGGTACCTCCGCCTTGACAAGCATTTCAGCGAAGTCATAGTTGACACTTGTCACCCCGAAGTCCGGCTCACGCTTGAAGGGTTCACGAACGTAGTGAACACGATGAGCGCCGTCTTCCAGAAACTCAACAATGCCCAGGATGAAGTCGTCGGGCTTATTCAGCGAGTACAAAATTTCGTTGCGCGTCACGGTGATCGTCGACGCGCCGCTGACCCGCCCCTTGGCCTCAATGAAGCGGAGCTTGCCGGTTTCGGGCACGCGGCTCTCGATGTCATAGCCCAGTTTCTCGAATTCGCGATCAGTGGGTTTGTAACCGAGATCCCGCTCGACATTCATGATGATATTGCGCGCCCGGGCAGCCGCGGCCTGTGTGTCGGCCACCGATATTGTGTCACGGGCTTCACAGCCGGCGATCTCATCAAGAAGTCCTCTCGGTACCACCAATAGTCCACCGAGCACGACGGGCGGTAGCGGAGAAATCTGGGCCTCCAGTTTCAACTCTTCAAGCCGCCTATGCAGCCGTGCCTGAAGGTCGTCGGCGCGCTTTCTGGCCTCTCCTGAATTTAGGCGAGTACCGGTTTTGCCGGCCTGTTCCTGCAGCTTGAGCTGCTCTGCCCGGTGGTCCCAGTAGGTGATCTCCTTGGTGAGACGGTCCTTGACGGCGGCCTCGGTCTTGACAATCAATGCCTGTTTGGAATCCCGCACTTCTGCCAGATGCTCCGGGACCACTTGGGCGACGGCATAGCCCTGCGCCTTCTTTTCCATATCGCGGTCTATCCAGGAGCACGCCGCGTGGTCGAGGATCCGTTCCAATCCAGGGTCGTCTTCCGACAGCGGACGGAAATCCAGATAGGGTGCGTATTGCATGTGCCGCGCCACGCCATCGGCGTCGAGTTCCACGTAAAGGATGCGCCGTGAAATCACCCGGCGGTCCCCCGAGCGCGTCAGGCCGGCATCCTGGATCGCGTGCTCTAGGAGTTTTCGCAGCGGGCTCGCTGCGCTGACGCGCAGGGAACTTTGTCCACGCACGCGACGCGGGAGCGTCGCATTATGTTAAATGGCGCCAACGTAACCTATTGAAATAACAGGAGTCTGAATTTAGTTCCATGCAAGCTTGCGCTGTAGAACGGTTCGCGCTGGAACGAATGTGTCGGTGTGGGGGCGCTTGGGCATGGCTGGGCAAAAAGCTGGACAAATGCACAGTGGTGAGACGGGATCGTCGCCATGCGCGCCCGGAACGATCCCCGTTCGGCTCCATACGGGCGCGAGGGCTCCGCCGTCAAGTCGTCATTCCCCGTCGTCAGGCCGGTTGAAGCCCTTGCATCCGCTTGACGTTCAACGCCAGGCAGACGAGGTCCCACTCGCCTTGAACCTTGTCCAGGCCGCGCAGGCTGAAGCGGCGGAAGCCGAGCGCCTCCTTGATCCACCCGATCGGCGCCTCGGCCAGCCATTTGCGTTGCGCGTACAGCGCCCGCCCCGCCTCCGTCGCCAGTTTCTCCGCCATGCCCGCCTTCGCCGGATGCTTCTCCGCGTCCACCGCGACCCGGCGCCCGCCCTCCCGGCCCAGCGCCACGTAACCGTCCACCCCCCGGTCCTCCAGCGCCTCCAGGTCCGCCTCGTTGCAGTACCCGGCGTCGGCCAGCACCGTCTCCGGCCGCTCCCCGTGGTTGGCCTCCACCTCCTCCACCAACGGGACCAACCGGCCCTGGTCGCTGGCGTTGGACGACACCTCCACCGCGACGATCAACTGGTTCTCCCCCTCCACCGCCACCTGGGCGTTGTAGCACTGCTGGAAACCGTCCTGGGACGTCTTCATGATCCGGCTTTGCGGGTCCGTGAAATTGTCCTGCGCCTTCCCGTCCGGCTCCCCGTATTCGCGCTTGTAGGGCCGCCCGCCCTTCGGATTGCGCTTCTGCCCGGGCTTTCGCCCACGGGCCTCGTCCGCGTCGCGCTGGCGCGCCTCCAGCCGCGCCTTCGCCGCCCGGATCGCCGCCAAACGGTCCTCCCGCCGGCTCAATTCCCCCGGCAACTCGTCGCCCCGGAAATCCTCCCCGAACCGCGCGTCCTCCGCCGCGTCGGTCTCCCGCGCCCGCGACACCAACGCCTCGATCTCCCCCTGAAGACGCTTCTCCTCCTCGATCATCCGGGAATAACTCATCGCCTTGCGCTTGGAGGCGTTCGCCCGCACCTTCGTCCCGTCGATGGACAGCTTGCCGAAGTTCGCCACCCCGGTCTCCGCCGCCAACCGCACCACCTCCACGAACAACCGCTTGAAATCGTCCAAATGACGCCGGCGAAACTCGCAGATCGTGCGGTGGCTCGGAAAGTTCCCCGCCGCCAACACCCGAAACGCCACATCCTCCTCCAACTTGCGCGCAATCCCGCGCGAGGAAAACACCCCCGTCGCATAACCGTGGATCAGCACCTTCAGCATCATCCGCGGCTCGTACGGCGACTTGCGACGCCCGTCACCCTCGTACGGGGCGTAAAACGCCGTCAGGTCCAATCCGTCCACCAAGTCGCCCACGTGCTCCGCCAGATGGCCCGGGGACAACCAGTCCCGCAAACTCGGTGGCAACAACAACGACTGATCCGGATGGTACGGGCGAAATCTCGTCGGCATCCCAGACTCCTCAACAACCCAACGAAGGTATTATCCCATGCGAGTTTCTACGGCGCAGGCTCCTAGATAAAACAACACGCGCGGCCTAGTGTCTGCGTCACGCTCGTCGACCAACACGGTGCCCCGTTTCAGCAAATCTCGATGCCGTTCCAAAGTCAGGTCGATGACGGCGTCGAGCAGTGGGTGACCTGGACAGACGAAGGCTGCCAGCGGCTGTCCTTGGGGCGCGACCAGCGATTTGTCGAACGCGATTCGTTCATATCGGGGCAGAACAGGCTCTCCGATACCGATCAAACGATCTCGATTTCGCACCGGTGCCGGTACGTGGGTGATCTCGTAGCGACGCGACTCGCGCTGCTTGACCGAACCGCCCAAACGCTGAAACGCCTCCTGAAAGAACGATTCGACATAGTGAGGTTGTAGACGACGTGCGTCGGCCCGGTCCATGTCTTCACGGATACGATTAACCCGGCTGGCGTCCATGGCGTCTTGAACGAGCGCACGCTCTTCGAGCAGGTCCTGAAGCTTGCCGCGGTCCAGAGCATGGTCGACCGCTGTGGTGAGCCGTGCTCGAACCTCTGGTTGTTCCCCGTAGCGTATGGCTTCCACCAGAAGCTCTCGCAAGGGGCGCCCCTCAAAGTGAAGCTTGCCCAAAACGTCGAACACCTGCCCGCCCAAGGTTTGGCGCGCCTGCTCCAGCTTGTCGAGCAACTTTCGATATACGTCACCTTCGCGCGTGTCGTCGGCAACGAGGTTCCACAGGTGACAGACTTCCGTTTGTCCGATGCGGTGAATCCGCCCGAACCGCTGCTCCAGGCGATTGGGATTCCAGGGCAGGTCGTAGTTCACCATCAGGTGAGCCCTTTGCAGGTTGATGCCTTCGCCCGCGGCATCGGTTGCCAGTAGTACCTGGACTTGGGGATCGTGTCGGAAGGCCTCCTGGGCATTGAGCCGAGCCTCACGGCCCATGCCGCCGTGAATCAATACGGTGGACTCGGCACGTCCGAGCAACGTCGTGATGCGTTCGTGCAGGTAGCTCAGCGTATCCCGATGTTCGGTGAACAGCACAAGCTTTTGTCGCGGTGACGAGACCGGTTGGGGAATCTCCCCGGCGCCATAGGGAATGTCCGGCTCTGCGACTCGCCCGGCGAGACCCGCCGGGGTGAAGATTTCGCCGAGGAGACTCGCAAGTTCCCGCCATTTGGTATCGGCACCGCTGCGGCGTACCTCGCGTGCCAGGTTAGCCAATCGCTTGAGCGTGTGAATCTCTGCCTTTAGCTCCGCGATGGATCGCGCCGCAGTCGCCTGGTCGAGAATGGCCGCCTCAGCGGCCTCGACTTCGTTCTCGGGCGCCTCATCGAGGTCCTCGGCATCCTCGGGGTCGAATTCGGGTCCCGCGGCGGCGAAGTCTACTGCAGCCCGGCCACCACGCTGCAACACCTCTAGGAGCTTGCGCCGTAGAACCAATTTGAGCACTCAAAGTGGTACATCAGTGGCGATTTCGTGGAAATATTGACGATAGCATGTTGTGTTGTCCCACAATCATCTATGAAAATCTGCTAAAAGTGGTGTGTTGTCCCACGAAGATTTTCTACGGCGCAAGCTCCTAGCTCCCGTAAGCGGCTTTCCAACCGTTCGCGGCGGCGGCGCAATGACTGATAGATAGCCTCGGGCGAAGACGCCAGCCGTCGCTGCAGGATTGTTAGTGCGAATCCGACCGTGCCGGCGCGCTTATCGTTCTCCAGCGCCTCGGCTCGATTGAACTCCTCGCGCACGTATTCGGTGACGGCCCTATAGAGCCTGGCTTCAGCCGGAGAGAGTTGGTAAGGCACCGTGTATGCAATGCGCTCGGGAAATAGCGGCGTGCCGTCAAACTTGAGCAACCTTTCCTTCACCATGCGCCGCATCAGATCGGAGACATCCGCCGTGTGTACGCCGTCTCGAAACCGACCCTCGAAACGGTCACCGTCAATGAGCGCCATAAAAAGTTGAAAGTCCGTTTCTTTTCCGTTGTGCGGGGTAGCCGTCATCAACAGAAAGTGGCGCGTGAGACTCGAGAGCAGTTGCCCGAGCCGGTACCGCTTTGTGTACTTCACGTCGCCGCCAAAGAACGTGGCCGACATTTTGTGAGCCTCGTCACAGACGACCAGATCCCATCGGCCATCCGGCGCCTGTAGCTTTTGCTGGACATTCTCGTCGCGAGAGAGCTTATCCAGGCGCGCGATAATCAGGTTCGCCTCCAGAAACCAGTTCCCGGTTCGCGCCGCTTCGAGCTTGTCGTTTGTCAGAATTTCGAACGGCAGATGAAATCGCCGGTACAGTTCATCCTGCCACTGCTCGGCAAGGCTGCCGGGACACACGACCAGACAGCGCTGAAGATCGCCGCGAGCGATCAACTCCTTGATGAGCAATCCCGCCATGATGGTTTTGCCGGCACCTGGGTCGTCAGCGAGCAGGAAACGAAGTGGCTGCCGGGGTAACATGGACTCGTAGACCGCAGTAATCTGGTGCGGTAACGGTTCAACCACCGAAGTGTGTACCGCGAGCACGGGATCGAAAAGATGGGCAAGGCGGATTCGCTGTGCCTCGGAAACCAGGCGGAACAGTGCGCCGTCGCCGTCGAAACTCCACGGCCGGCCAGTCTCCACAATTTCCAGCCGCGCTTCGTCATGACGATACAGAATCTCGTTGGCAACCTTCCCGGTGGCCGTCTTGTAAGTGAGTTCAAGCGCGTCGGAGCCGAACCACTGAACGCCAACCACGGTTACGAAGCCGTCAGGCAGAATGCCTCGGACGGCGGAATTCGTCTGAAGGTCTTCCAGAATCACTTTGGTAGCGACGAGTCCGCCGCCTCGTGGGAGCAGGCTACTGCGACTGCGCGTACTCGCGAGCCGCGCGCAGATCGTACGTCACGTAGAACTCTGTCTGGTAAGCGCCCCACGCCCCTCGCTCGATGGCGACATTGACGATCCGCAGCAGATTGGGCGCAAACCGCATGACGATCACCTGGCCGATACCCATCATCACGTAGTGATCGACGATTTCGACACCTTCGGGCGGAAACGTCTCGTTAAACCCGGTGTCCCTGAGCAACTCGCCGCGCTGCACGTTGTTCATGCTTTGGTCGTGCTTCAGAAACACGGTCACCATCATCGTGTCGTTGTCCTCAAGCAATGGGCCCTGGGCTGACTGCGCGAACGTAACGCCCGCCGAAAACGCCAAACCCAATAGAGCGCAAAAGCCCGAAATCCGTCTGATTGATCCGTTCATGAACGGTCCCTCCCAATAAATTGCCAGATACACACGAGATCGGCGAGTCCCTCACCGGCAATCACGGTGACGGGGCCGTTCAGGAATTTCAAGTCAACACGCGGGATCGGGCCGGATGGCGGCGCCATCGGTCCGCAACCGCACGCAGTCCGATGCCATTACCTCTACCGCGTCAGTGCATGAGGTGATCCCAGCGGATCCCCGCGGCCCGGACGATCTCAGCCAGGTCCTCGCCTCGCAGGTAGCCATCGCCTGCCAGCGCCCGAGCGGCCTCCTCCACCGATCCAAGGTACTGCGCCCGGTCACCATAGCGTTCTTCGATGGATGGCCGCGAGTCGCCGTTGATCTCGCGTTCCGCGCGGGTTCTGGCGAATGGCGCATAGACGCCGGCACCGGACACGGGATTGCCGTGCAACCACCCCGTATACGTCCCCAACGGCACGGCGATATCCGGCGAACGCAGTCCGCCGATCTCGTTGCCGCCTTCGTCCACTTGCGGCACGAGAAACGGATACGCCGGACCAAGACCGGGCGGTTCCTGCGTGATGACGCCCCTGGTCGCGAGTTCCGGTCCGAAGTCCAGGGCGCGCAGGATGCTGACTTCATCGAGCACCTCCACCCCCGGCATTTCAGGAAAGCGCAGTTCTTCGTGACTCACCAACGTGCCCTCGTCGAGGGTCGCGTAGCGGCTTGGCGGAGGCGGCACGTCGTCGGTGATCCAGCGATCCAGCCTCAACAGGAGAGACCGCAGGAACCAGTCATAGTCGTTCGGATTGCGCAGGAGACCGTCACCACCGGGCGGTGCCGGAAAAGGCGCCGGACCGTGCTGAGTACCGGCGAAGTGATAGATGCGCGAGTTGTCCGGCAACGAAACATCCTGCTTGCCGTCGGGTGTCGTATGGGCAAGTGCGGCCACGGAACGCCAGTATTCGGTGGATGAATTCGTATAGAACACCCGGGGTATGGTCTCGGGCCCGATGTTTGCCAGCAGCCCGCCGGACATTCCCGTAATCGGGTCGCTCTGCGCGGTGTCGGCAAACGGGAACAGGCGGTTGGGGTAGTCGAACGCGCCGCCCGGCGCCCTTGACGGCTGCGCGAATCGCACGTTGAAGCTGCCCCTGGCGGCCCCGGCGATGTGCGGGATGACACCATCGAAAACACGTCTGCCAAGCTCGTCGCCGTTGAAGCCGTCGTGGAGATACGTGCGCAGCAGCCGCCCACTCTGGGAGGAGCCGAAGGCGATGGCCCGGCCGAGGGCGCCTTCCGGGATATCCAGCGCCTCCGCCGAGCCGTACTTGAGCATGGAAATCGAATCGCGGATCGCCGCCAGTCCCAGTCCCGCCAGCGGCGGGTTTTCGGCCACGTAGACCACGTCGTAGATTCTACCGGGCTCGAAGCCGCTGGACAGGTGGACGGAGGTCGCATCCTCGACGACGCGATCGCCGTCCAGGCGTGCGAATCGCCAATCCTCCCGGGGTATGGTTTGCCGCTCCCCGCTCATTCCATCACGCACCGTAAGCACATTGCGCGGGTCCGCCGGATCAGCCACCGGATAGGCAACATGGCCACGGTCCCCCAGCGAATTCGAATACACCTTCTCGGCAACGAGGATGTCGCTTCGCACCAGGCCCTCGATCGGCTCACCCGCGTTCGTCGCTGCCGGCGGGTAGACCCGCAGCAGGCCGTCGTCGAGAGGCGTATCGTGCTGCCAGCCGACCCACAGGAGGGTGAATCCCTCCTCAAGGAGGAAGCCGTCGCCGTAGTCGCGCGCGGCCAACGGGTCGCGCGATGCGGGCGCACCGTTGAACCGACCGAGCGCCGCGATCCGGCCCCGATTGGCGACGTCGAAGAACACCGCACCGTTACCCGCCGCAACGTCCTTCGGTTTGACAAGCAGGAAATCCGCCGAAAATTCCACCAGGCCGGCGCTGTTGGTCGGCGCGTAGTCGATATCGGTGACGATCCGGTTGGCGGGATTCGCCGGATCCACGGCGAAGTGAATCCGCCCGGCCACCCGCTCGTAAGCTCCGGCGGTTCCGTAACTTCTGCCGTCGGCGACATCGTCCCGTCGCTCGACATCGACCCGGACCACCTCGGCCGAAACGGCCGAAACGACCGAAACCGCAGCCAGCAAGACTGTCGCTACCATTGTGCGTTTGGTGTTCACTTCGCTCCCTCCGTTTCTTCTCGCTCGCTCCGGCGCATTTCAAGCCGTATCGCCAACATGCTCGTTGCTCAGATCGCTGCAGTTATAGGGCTCGAAAGGTATGTCCGCAATCTCCACGGCGTCCTGCCCCGTGTAGCTGCCGTTGAAGTAGGCCGGATCCTCTGCGGCCCAGGAACGCGTCAGGGCACCCGCCTCATGGTCGTAGGCAAACCGCTCCACGACATGCATATCGGCGCCGTGCATCACCGCGTTCCGTGTCTCCAGGTAGCCGGGTAGGAAGCCTGTGGTTTCGACGACGAGTTCGTCGCCATCCCAGCGCCCGATCGAATGTCCGGCCCGGCTCGGTTCGATCTCCGCCGGGTGCTCATCCATGTCCAGATGGATGACCCTGACGATGTCCATGAACCCGTACATGAGCGTGATCCGGCCGTCTTCCTGGACGATGCGATTGACGTGCTGGTCGAACGTCCAGTCGGCGAAAATGTTCACGGCCATGCACTGGAACCGGGGATTGTCCTCCCACTGATAGCCGGCGACGGCCGCGGCGCCATGCTCGGTTAGCTGAACCGATACGCCCATGCCCATGGCGTTGCGTGCCTGTTGGGCGGGACCGGTACCGAGCACATTTTCTCCGCCCAGCAACCGTTGCGGGCGGGCCCAGTCGCCGCCGATGTTGGGGCGACCGCCGGCGAGCCGAGCAGGCCGCTCGTCCTCGCCGTCGCCGGCAAGACTCTCGGCCGTGAGCTGCTCATACCGTTCCACCGTGACGCCGTTGGCGAAGGTGACGTTGACCAGGTAACAGGTTTGCGGATCCCGGCGGTCCGGAGAGCCCAGCACATCGATGACAGTGCCCGGACTGAACATGTCCTCGCTCCACCCGGAGCGGCGCAAGACCGTGGCGGCGCGCAATTCGCAACGCCACGGCGCCACGTCGCCATTGGGCGAGGTGGCGTCGAAGTAGACGTAGGCATGAGGATTGACGAATTCCAGTTCGGTCACCACGCCGGAGATCTCAAACGTGGTGGACGTATCGAACTGGGCGGTTATGCCGTGATGCGCCGTGGACGAAGCAACCCACCCAAGCGACAGCGCGGCTGCGATCGCGCTGCCCCTGACCGCGCTGCCCCTGACCGCGCTGCCCCTGACCGCGCTGCCCCTGACCGCGCTGCCCCTGACCGCGCTGCCCCTGACCGCGCTGCCCCTGACCGCGCTGCCCTTGATCGCGCCGCTCCTGTTCGCGCCGCTCCTGTTCGCGGCCGCCGTTGAATACGACACCCGTTTCGATTCCGTTCGACCGGTCATTCCTGTCATCATGGGCATACCCGCCTCCCTTTCAGCGTCGGCAAACCATTCATCACCATCCGTCAGCAGTCTACAATCCGGGTCGTGCTTTGTCTGCGCGGCGAGCCCGCCCTGGACAACGTGGTTCCTGAAGATTGTTCAAGGGACCGAAGCTGAAACCCGACAAGGAGCCAATCGTGGAAACAGTCCTCAAACTACGGAAGACCCAACCGGGAATTGTCTTCAGTGTGCTTGCCGCGTTCGTCGCAGCGTTGCCTGTGTCCGGTGTCGCGCAGGACCGGACACTCGATGTGACGCTGCTCGGCACGGGCGACCCCGTGCCGCGCGTCGACCGTTTCGGACCCTCCATCCTGGTGGAGGCCGGGCCCTACCGGCTGCTGTTCGACGCAGGCCGCGGCGCGTCCCAACGCCTGACGCAACTCGACATCTCCCTTGGCGATATCGACGCAGTCTTCATCACGCACTTTCACTCCGATCACCTGTCCGGACTTCCCGATATCTGGCTCACCGGCTGGCTCCCGCCGCCGTTCGGCCGTCGAGATCAGCCGTTGCGCGTGATCGGGCCCGAGGGCCTCTCGGGCATCCTCGACGGTCTCAGGCAGGCCTTCGACCCCGACATCCAGATCCGCCTCGTGGACGAGCAGTTGCCTCCACAGGGCATTGAATTCGATGTCAGTGAGTATTCCGCTGATGGCATCGTATTCGACGAGGAGGGCGTGACGGTCACAGCGTTCGCCGTGGACCACGGTCAGTACATCAAGCCGTCCTACGGTTATCGCGTGGACCATGCGGGCCGCTCGGTGGTCATGTCGGGCGATACCCGGTTCGACGAAAACCTTATCGAGGCCGCCCGGGGAACGGATGTCGTCATCCACGAAGTGGCCGCCGCGCGGGAGGAAATGCTGGCGTTCGACGAGCGGATACAACTGATTCTGGATCACCACACAACACCCGAGGAAGCCGGCATCGTATTCGACCGCGTCGGCCCGAAGCTGGCACTGTACAGCCACCTGACGCTGCTGGGCAGCCCGGACTCACCCGAGGTGACGCTGGAAGAACTGATTCAGCGGACCCGCACGAACTACGCCGGACGCCTGCTGGTCGGCGAGGACCTGATGCGCATCGAGATCGGCGAGGCGGTCAGCGTGCACCGCTTTCCGTACTGATCGCCGGGGCGAAAACCGCTAGTCGATTTGCGGGGCGTCCGGCTCCTGTGTCCACAACTCCGTGATCTTGCCCATGGGCGTCAGGTCCCTGCCTTCAAACCCCGGGTAGTCCGGCGGGTAGCGCACGCACTTGAACAGCGAGTTGTACCGTTCGCCGGCCGCGTCGCTCATGATCGTGTGGATGCCGTAGTTGTCGCCGGTACGGTCGCCAACCGGGCTGATGTATTCCCACACGACCTCGCCCTCGGGGGTGACTTCAAAGAGGTGCCCGTTGGCGCCCGAGCAAACCAGCGTGTTGCCGTTGGGCAGTCGTTGCAGGCCGGAGATGTAGCGGCTGTAAAACGCTGTCGGCAGGGTTGACTGAAAGCTCCAGACGATTTGATTGGATACGAGTTGGCCTGCGCCCATGCCGGGTGACACCAGATCGTGTCCGGCTTCCATCTCCGGGACGTACACGCCGTTTTCCATGGGGCCGTCGTAGGGGTTGAACTCGATCACGGACGAGAAAGTCACCCCAAGCTGCCGCGAGCCGTTGTTGTAGATCAGCATGTTGCCGGCGCCGGGAAGGTTGTCGCCCATGCCGATTTCCCGCTCCCGGACCCACTGGATGTCGTGGGTGAAGAAAACCTGCTGATGCCCGTTGGTGCTGGACTGGCCTTCGTTGATCGATCTCGGGCACTCGCCCGCATCGTAGACGCACGGATTGCCCCAGCGGTGCAGGAAGTCGCCTGCGTCGCTTGCCGCCAGCGCGATGCTTGCCTCCGGATCCCCCGGCACGAACGTGCCGCCGTGATCGATGACGTAGGACTCGCTGAAAGTCGAGTTGTTGATCGCGATGTGGTCGAGCGTCTCGTTGTAATCCAGGGAGTTGATGTGAATCCAGTCGCCGCTGGCGCCGTTGGCGAAATTGGGATCCATCTTTCCCGGGTGCTCGCCGATCACACCGTAGTTGGGCAGCTTGTCGTTGACGTCCTGAACCAGGTGGTCGGTGATGTTCCACTCCCAGATCACGTTGCCGTCGATGTCGACCTCCACCACGCCGTCGGGGATTGAGGTGTAGTCGTCCCGCCTGGCGGGATCGACCCCCAGCGCGATAGCCTGCTCGTGAGCTATCGCCTTCGAGGCGACATACAGCAGCGTTCGTGCCTGAAGCTTCGGATTCCAGATCATGCGAAAGTCGTGGTGGGGGGTATAGCCCGGACGCTCTTCGTCATGCTCCCAGATCACCTCGCCGTCCCAATCGTAGAGCTGGTAGATCGCGCCGCTCATGCCACCGCGGCCGACCCGGTCGATAGCGCCCCGCAGCAGCGTGCCGTCCTCCAGCAGCCGCGCATGCTTCTCGACGGCTTCGGCCCCGGGAGTCACCCAGCCCTCCGGGTACGGCCAGTAGTGCACGACGTTGCCGTGCATGTCGATCAGGTAGGTGTTACGGCCGCGAAACGGACTGAACAGCGTGTAGCCCGGAGACGCCTTGGCGGGATCGTACTGAATCAGTTCGGTCGGCACCTGAAACACCGCGTAGGCGATCGCCCAGCCGCCAAGCCCCGCCGCGAAGACCGCCAATCCGGCCAGAGAATTCTTTCTTGTCAACATTTCGCTTCTCCTATCCTGGTGCTGCGTCAACCTGATGATGTGACATTATCAGGTTGACGCAGCGCTAGACCGATTGTCTCCTATCCGGGTAGGAATCATCCCGCGATTTCGGTTCACTATTGTCAAACGCGCCCCATGATAGTCTTTTCCGTGAAGCGTATCCTGCCGCATCCGGCGAACTGTGGGGCGGTCTTTCGATTCACCGACGATACATCTGGCCGACGCGTGGCCAGGAGGGCGATCAATATGGCAAACCACCGGAATATCCTTACGCGATGCATCGTCGGTCGATCGGCCGTCTTCGGCGGGGCGGTCTTCCGATCAATGCCGCGGGACTTTTTCCACGCGCTGGCAGGCCTGTTGCTGATGACCGCGGGACCCGCCGGTGCACAGGATACGGCAGAATGCGCCACCCGCGACCTCGCGCTCGTCAACGGCGTGATTCACACCATGGACGAACAGGGGTCGATCGTCTCGTCGGTGCTCATGGAGGCCGGACGGTTCACGGCGCTGGATCCCGACCCCGGCACATTCGACGATTGCACGGACGTGATCGACGTGCAGGGCCGCACGGTGATTCCGGGCCTGATCGACAATCACGTCCACTACATCCGGATTGCCAATCGTCCCGGTCATGACCTGCGGGCGCTGGAAGTGACCTTTACGGTGGACGCTGCGTTGCAGGCGATCCGGGGCAAGGCGGCGGCCGTACCCGAGGGAGCGCTGATCACCACCATCGGCGGCATCAGGCGCACACAATGGCAGGAGCAGCGCTTCCCGACACTCGCGGAGCTTGACGCGGCTGCGCCCGGCAATCCCGTCTACCTTTCCGAACGCGGCGCCGGCCCCGGTCAGACCAATTCCGCCGCGCGCGACCTGCTCCGCGGGCTGGGGGTCCCGGTAACCGACGCCGGCGAAATCGCAGCGGGTGCGGATACGGCCTTGGCATACGATGTCCTGGCTGCCGACCTGACCGACGAAGACCGCAAGCGCCAGATGCTGGGCGTGGCCAATCACGCGCTCTCCGTTGGCCTGACCGCCGTCATGGACATGTCCGGAACGGTCCCCGGCGTAGGCTTCATCGACCAGACCAACGGCTACGACTTCTTTCTCGACCTGGTGCGCGAGGGTACCCACAAGGTTCGCACGCGAATCTACTTCCCGGGTCTGGACGAGGACGCGGAACTCACGCAACTCATGGGATATCTCGACAACAAGTGGCCCGATTACGGCCCGGAGATGGCGAAGATCGTCGGCATCGGCGAGTGGTCGGTGGGACGCTCGCTGTTCAACGAACAACCGCTGGGAGAAGCCGCGAGACTGGCCCAGCGGCGGATCGCCGAGCGGGGCTGGACCTACCACCAGCACATGCACTCGCCGGAGGAAATCGACGCCCACCTGGATGTCTGGGAGGCACTGAACGAGCAGTTCGACCTCGCATCCATGCGCTGGACCCCCGGGCATCTCAGTTTCATCACGCCCGAACTCATCGAAAGGGCCAGGATCATGGGTCTCGGGCTCGGTGTACACGGCCAGCGCTACCACGCCGGCGGCATGGGCGGCCCGCCCTGGCGCACGGTTGTCGAGAGCGGCCTGGTGGCGGTCGGCGCCGGTTCCGACGGCGCCCGGATCAATACGCTCAACCCCTGGTGCATGATTTACTACATGGTCACCGGGCGAGACGTGTCGGGAGAACTGATCAACGACGGCCAGCAAATCAGCCGGGAGCAGGCGGTCCGGCTCTATGCCTCGCACGAGCAGGGTTGGTTCACGAACGAAGACGATCTGCTCGGCGGCATCGGCGTCGGCCGGTTCGCCGATCTTGCGGTGTTGAGCGACAATGTATTCGATCCGGATGCAGTGCCGGTGGAACAGATCCGGCACATGAATTCGGTCCTGACAGTGGTTGCTGGCGAAGTCGTGTATGACGCCGGTGTTATTGAGCGGTGATATCCGTGCGGCTCCGTGTGGTTGCTTGCCGGGCTGTTCGATAGGTTTAAAAGGGAAAAATCTCCGCACGAGGGAATAGTGCATGGAAGACTGGACAGAGTTTTTGCCCGGTAAGATGGTGTTCCTTAAGTCCGACCCTTCAAAAAGAGGTGCAGTTGTCGGCGTATTGCCAGGCGAATCCGAAACTCGGGTACAAGTTTTTGCGAATGAAGGAACTCAGACGTACTACGGATCCCAATTAAGAATCGAGGGCAGTCCCGCCGGCGCTCGGTTTCTTTCCCACGAGCGGTTCCACGCCTATTTGACCGCCCTGCAAATACGCCATCCCGGCCTTTCGACCCTCTATTCGCTCAACGCGGCGCGCATTGATTTCATCCCCTACCAGTTTCGCCCGGTCCTCAAATTCATCCGCTCGGACCGTCCACGCCTGCTTATTGCCGACGGCGTCGGCGTCGGCAAAACCATTGAGGCCGGACTGATATTACGGGAACTTCAGGCCCGGCGGGAAATCGAATCCATTCTCATTATCTGCCCGCGTCCATTGGTGACAGAACGCAAACGGGAACGGGAGATGAGACGCTTTGACGAGCGTTTCACCCATCTGGACGGAAACACACTATGACGACGATTCGACGCCAAGCCGCCAGTTGCCTGTACGGACTCGCTCCTTTCCTTGAGGACATCCTGAATCGCCGCCTCGACGAACTGGAATGGGAGGAGGCAGACGATACAGGACGGGTTCCGGCAGGCGGTACCGTCCGCGCAATCCGATCGCAGATTCAAGCCATCCTCGATCAAGCCCATATCCTTGATCCGTACGATCCGAAATTGGAAGCGCTTCGCAAGATCATCTAGGATAAGCAAGCCGTTCCCAACAACAAAATCATGTTGTTCAGAAGCTTTCGGCATACGCTTGCATATAAGGAGGACTTGGTACTCAAGCCGAACACCTCAGCGAAAGAACTAACGACACACCTCTACCGCTTGCTCGAAGAAGCGGTGGGCACGACGGATATAGATCAAGGAAGCCACACTTCTACCGCGCAGAACGAATTGGATATCGAACATCACGCACTGTGGTCCGACGCGCGTACACGGCACCAATACAGAACCGGGGAGCTGGTTGCGTATCGCAAGGAAAGTCTGTCAATCAGCGATCGGGCCCGGATGGCGCTGCTGGAAAACCAACTGGAACAGGCCAACAACGACAACATCCGCCGAATGCGCCAGTCGCAAATCGCGACGGCCCAAGCAGATTTCTAGCGGCGTATTCTGGACTTGGACAAAGCCATTGATAGAGCGGATATTGTCGCCTCGCCCGTCGCGTACGGAGTTTTGCGCATTGAGGAATAGGGAGGAGAAAGCAGTGAATAAACAGCTAGTTGATTCTGCTTTGGTATACCTTGAAACGACCGTGGTGAGTTATCTTACCGCCAATCCAAGCCGCAACGTCGTCGTAGCAGGGCATCAGCAATCGACACGGGAGTGGTGGGACAATAGAAAGCAGAAGTTTCGGGTTGTTGCCTCACAACTCGTGCTCCAGGAAGCGAGCAGAGGCGATTCGGAGGCAGCCGAGCGCAGGCTCGATATTTTGCGGGCAGTGGACTTGATTGAAATCACTCCGGACGCAGCGGCTTTGGCACGTGCATTTATTGAGAACGGAGTAGTTCCCGAGACTTCGCTTGAAGACGCCTTGCACGTTGCCGTCGCCGTGACTAATGGATGCAACTACCTGATGACATGGAACTTCCGCCATCTGGCAGGCGCGGGGGTCAGGGCGCGAATTGAGGCGTTCTGCCAAAATGAAGGATACGAACCGACGATCATATGTACGCCGGAGGAACTCTTGGAGGATGAAGTATGAAGAACGACCCTATCGTCACGGAAGTGCGGCGAATCAGGCGCGAGCACGCTGCGCGGTTCAAGTTCGACTTGGACCTGATCGTAGAAGATCTCAAAACGCAAGAGCAGGGGAGCGGGCGATCATATCTCAACTTACCGCCACGCCGTATGAAACAGCGATCTCGAGGCGAAACGTGCTAGACCAACCCAGAGCCATCAGCGCTGACGATCATACACGTTCCAGAAATCTGAAAAGACGCGATGACCTTTGAAGAGTTACGAAAGAAGCGGCTGCGATGGGTTGAGGCGAACCGTGAAAACAATTTCGAGGATGGCATTAGACGCTTGCTGACCGATCTCTATCCGGATAACGCGCATTTCATTTACGAACTACTTCAAAATGCCGAGGATGCTCATGCCACAGCGGTTAGGTTCACCGTAACGGGAGAGGGCGTAGAATTTGAGCACGACGGGAAACACCTTTTCACTCTGTCGGATGTAGAGTCGATTACGGGCATTGGCTTAGGTAAGAAGAGAGACGACCCAACCAATGTCGGCAAGTTCGGTATTGGATTCAAGGCCGTATTTGCTTACACGGAGACACCCGAAATCGCATCGGGCCCATTTCATTTTCGCATTCGTGATTTGGTTGTTCCCGATGCGGAAAAATTAAAATATCTCACACTTAACCACTATGAAACCCGCTTCTTCCTTTCTTTCGATAATCCAAAAAGTCTCCCAAGTGGACGCGCGAAGAAATAGAAAAAAACCTTCGAAATCTCAATGAAGGTGCGCTGCTGTTCCTCAGCAATATTCGAAAAATAGAGTACTTTCTCCCTGATTCATCTCTGGGATTTCTGAAGCGAGAATCAGAAGAAAACAACCGAATCGGAATTCTTGTTAAGCATCCTGAAGATTTGGGTCCTGCCGCAGCTTTTTTCTCAGATTTTCGAAGACCGTCAATATTAGGGGAAAAATACTCACAGCCTCTATGGGCAAAGAACCCTTCCCCGCGAAACCGGCGAGGGCGTGACTTTCTTTCCATGCTTCGTATTTCTCAATGGACAACAGAAGAGCTTGTAGATGAGTTGTCTGTTAGCTCTAGAAAAACAGTGAAATGGTTATCGGAAAAACCTCTTGAATGGTACACGAAACTTTACGGATTGCTTGGGGATTTTCTTTCCAATGCGCCGCAATATCCACGTTCTATTGAACTGGAGCGTAGGAAGAAATTATCAAAGCTCTGCATTGTCCGCTGTAACGATGGCGAAATGAGAGTTGGATGTGAATGCTACTTCCCAAGCGATGACGTGGAACACAATGAAGATTTTCCTTGCGTCGTCAGGGAAGTCTATTCGGCTGAAAACCAACGGGAACGAGACAAAGCACGAAAGTTTCTTGAAAAAATAGGTGTTAGAGAAGTTAATGAAGTCGAACGAGTCAAACTAAATTTAAAACAACGACACTCGATAGACTCAGCGGCGTGGCCGCCCTGGCCGTCCGGACCGTGACAAAGTTCGCAAACTTGCGCATAGACCGTCGCGCCGCCGTGCTTCCAGACCTCGTTGTCCGCGGGCCAGGTATCGTGGCCGATCTCGCCGGGCCCGGGGACCGTGTAGCACGTCCAGACCAGGGACCCGTCGTCCGCGTCATAGGCTTTCACGCGACCGCGGACCCCGTATTCGGCACCCGCGAATCCGGTAATCACCAGGCCGTCGTAATACAGCGGCGCGCTGGTGATCGTCAGGCCTTCTTGCCAGCGCTCGGCTTGGACGGACCACACGACGTCCCCGTTGTGCCGATCCAGCGCCACCAGTTTTCCGTCGAGTTGGCCGACAAACACCTTGCCCTCGCCCAAACCGACGCCCCGGCTGGTCCAGCCGCAGCAGATCGTGGAGATGTCCGGGTCGAGATCAGCCTCGTAGCTCCAGAGGATCTCGCCGCTGTCGATGCTGATGGCAAAGGCATCGTCTGCACCGGTGACGATGTAGAGCATCCCTTCGTAGACGATGGGTCGCTGGGTCATTTTTTCCTAACCAGTGGCGCGCACCGGTTGAGGCGCCCATTTCGCCCACCGCTCCGGAGGCTCCCAGAACCGCGGTCGGATCGGCAGCAGCATGGCGACGGCGACCAGGGTGATCGCCATGTAGAGAATGAAGCCGTTGGTCAGGGAACCCTGCACGTCCGCGAACCGGGCCAGCAACGGCGGTCCGACGGCGAAGCCGAGATTCATGAACACCGCCATGATGCCCATGTTCAGCCCGATGTTCCGGGGACCGTAATAGTGCTTGGTCAACACTGGGACATCCACGATCAGGCCGCCATGGGCGAAGCCCCGCATCGTCATGAACAGCATCATGGTGAACATGCCCGCCACCGGGAAGGCCAGCAGGATCGCCACCACGAGCATCAGGTAGGTGAGCTGGATGCCCCGTATGGACATTTTGTCGTAGACCCAGCCCCAGACGATCTTGGACACAAGCCCCACCGCGGCAAACAGGCTCGCGGCCCAGGCGACGTTCCTGATGTTCATTCCCTTGTCCAGTTCCAGGAACAGTGCCGCATTCTGGGTCATGCCCTGATCCACGCCGGCGACCAGGAAAATGCTTATCGCGATGAGCCAGAAGTTGCGGTGGCGCGCGATGTCGCGGAAGTGCGCCAGCATGCTGCCCCGGGGCTCGTGATCGGTGGGAACCGCGATCCTGGCCGCGTATGCGCTGCCTGGCCTGAACAGCAGCAGCCAGGCGGGAATCGACACCAACCAGACGCCCAGGCTCATGAGCGCCAGCGCGTTCCGCCAGCCCATGGACTCCATGAGCGGTACCACGATGATCGGCACCAGCACGCCGGCGGCGCTGTTGGCCGCGAAGACCACCCCCAGCGCCGTGCCCATCTGCCGCTCGAAGACCCGGGCCACCACGACCTTCATGCAGGCCGAAGCGCCGGATGCGGCCACACCCAGAAGGAAGCCCATGACGTAATAGATGAACAGATTGCTGACCCACAGCATGCCAAGCAGGCCCAGCCCTCCCATAAAGGCCGCGACGATGACGATCGGGTTTGCGGAATACTTGTCCAGCAGCCGGCCCATCACCAGGGCCGCGACGGCACCGATGACAAACTTGGCGGTGGCGAGCAGCGTCGCCTGCTGCCGGTTCCAGCCGAATTCCTCCATGGCGCCGGAGTAGATGAACGGCAGTGAAAACGTCGGCACGCCGAAGGTGAAGAACACCAACAGGAAGGTCACGGCGATGATCGGCCAGTTGTTAAGGAGTTCGTTTTCGCGCGCGGCCGCCATCAGGATCTCCCAAGAGTGGTATCGATCGATACTCTACTATAATCCTCCGTCTGAACAGGCGCGCAAGGGGAGCAAATGTCCCGCAAACCGACCGAAAACCCATGGTTCGCCAGGCCGCAGTCTGTGAAGAATTGTTTAGCAGTTTTCGCTCCGGCGACCGGCGCGCTGACGCACGGGGAAAAGGGTTTTTCCATGCAGGTTTTCGCCCCGGTCGCCGGCGCGCTGACGCGAATACTGCTAGCTCCCAGTCGATATTGCGGCGTGAGCGCCGCGTCGTGGTCGTGGCAGCCCCCTGAAGTACCAAGAGTTGCCGCCACGATATGCACCCTGTTTGTTTTCGCGAACATCGCAACCGCCCAGGCGCCGGACCTGTCGGCGAACTGGATCCGTGCCGGCGGCATCGTGTTCGGCGAATGGGAGTTCACCGAGGCCGGTCAGCAAGCCTTCGACGACTATGACTTTGCCCGCGACGACCCTGCCTACGACTGCATCGGGGCGAGCTGGACCCGAATCTGGCTCAACCCCAACGTGCTGGTGCGAATCACCCAGGCCGAAGATCATGTGCGGCTGCAGTACGAGTGGATGGACATCGACCGGGTCGTGCCGCTGAGCGACGCCAACGATCCCGATTCGGAGCGCTCGAACATCGAGGGCATGCCCGCGCTGGGCCGTTCCACCGCGTGGTACGACGGCGACACACTGGTCATCGACACCGTCGATTTCGCACCGGGCTACGTCTCCACCATGGCGGAATGGGCCGGGACGCCCCAGAGCAGGCGGATGCGTACGGTCGAGCGCATCCGCCGCGACGGAGACGTACTGACCATAGAGACAACCCACCAGGATCCCGCGTACTATCGAAGGCCCCTGGTGGTTACCATCCCCTATGCCCGGTCCGACTTCGAACTTCTGGAATACGGCTGCACACCCGAGGACGCCGCCATAGTTGCCCCGAATTGACGATGGACCACGGAGGCTGCCGCCGTAACCCAACCTGATTGACCATGGAAACCGTAATGCACGCAAATTTTGACCATGGCGGCCTGCGCGCTTGCATCATCCGCCTGGGTCCGGGCGCGGTTCTCGCGACAGTATTGCTCGCGGCAGGCGCGTCCGCGCATCACTCCGTGCCGGTCAATTTCGACCAGACCAGGGAAATCTCGGTGACCGGCGTGCTCACGGAAATCAAGTGGCTCAATCCACACTCGCATTTCCGGATGGACGTCGCCGACGGTGAAGGCGGTACGGAGGAGTGGCTCGTGGAAATGGGCGCCATGAACACCATGCGGCGCGCGGGCTTCCAGACGGACCGGTTCTCGCTGGGCCAGTTGGTTACCATTACAGGCTGGCCCGGCCGGCGCGACCGCGTCGTGTATCTCAACCGGGCCCGGATGGATGACGGCACCGAACTGCTTTGCATAGGCGCCCGATGCAACCTGACGGAGGAAGAATAGTGGCGGAAATCGTTCTCGGCATCTACACGGCCCACGGCCCGCAACTCAACACCACGCCCGAGGAGTGGTCACTGCGCCTGCCCGCCGATCGCGTGCGCAGACACTGGTTCAAGGGCAAGCAATACGATTTCGATGAGCTGATCGAGCTGCGCCACGACGAGAAGCTTGGCGCGGAGAGTGCGATCAAGGTCATGCGGGTACGCTACGACGCCTGCCAGGAAGCCGTGGGGCGTCTCGCGGAAACCTGGCGGAAAGTCAGCCCCGACGTCTGCGTCATCTTCGGCAACGATCAGCGGGAGTGTTTCCACGAAGACATTACGCCGATGTTCACGGTGTTCGGCGGCGAGACGCTCGATCATGGCCCCCTGACCGAAGAACAGGAGCAGCGCCTGCCGCCCGGCATCCTGCAATCCGAATGGGCCTACCGGCCCCACGATACGGTGACATACCCCGGCCTGCCGGAGTTGGCGAATCGGGTCATGGAAGAAGGCCACCGGAGCCGCTTCGACCTGTCCTGGTCGTTGCACTGGCCTCATAACCCCGATGCCTGGCACCACGGCACGCCCCACTCGTTTACCTGGATCTTTCGGCGAGTGATGGAAAACAAGGTCGTGCCCACCCTGCCGCTGATCTGCAATACGTTCTTTCCGCCCAACCAGCCCACCGCGACCCGGTGCTACGAATTCGGCCAGATGGTGGCACAAGCGATCGCCGACTGGGACAGCGATCTGCGCGTGGCCGTGTGCGGTTCCGGAGGCATGAGCCACTTCGTCATCAACAGTGAAATCGACGAACTGTTCTTCAATGCCATTCGTGAACGGGATCCGGATCCGCTGTGCGCCCTGCCCCAGAACCTGCTGATGGACGGAACTTCGGAGTTGAGAAACTGGATCTCCGCGGCCGGCTGCCTGTTCGGCACCGAGCTGGCGGGAGACGTGCTGACCTACCAGCCCTGCTACCGGTCGGAAGCGGGAACCGGCACGGCCCAGGGCATGATTGCCTGGACCTGAGAGGGCTGGACCTCGTCGCCGCCTTGATCTCAACCAACGGATACCGCCTGCTCGCTGACACCGGATACCGCCGTATTCGCCACTAACGGACACCGCTCCATGGATTACTCATCGCTTGTCGACCGCCTGTCCGCGCTGGACACTTGCGCGGTCTCCGACGCGCTGGACAGCATCGGCGCGGGCGGCGCCGTCTCCGGCCTCAGCCGCCGCTCGACCAACGCGACAATCGCCGGCCGCGTGCGGACTATCAAGTTGGCCGCCGGCAAACCGGCAGGCGGATCAGGGAGCCACCTGGGTACGCAAACCATCGTGGAATCGAGCGCTATCGATGTCATCGTTGTCGAACAGCGCACCGGTATCGAGGCGGCCGGCTGGGGCGGTGTACTGGCCACAGCCGCGCATCACAAGGGGGTCCGCGGGGTCATTGTCGAGGGCCCGGCTCGAGACATCGACGAATACGAGCGTATCGGGCTGCCGGTATTTTCCCGCTCCGCCACCCCGCGCACGGCCCGCGGGCGAATCCACCAGGCCGCAATCAATGTCGAGATCCGAGTCGGCGAAGTTGCCGTCGCGCCCGGCGATCTGGTCATCGCCGACGGCACCGGGGTGGTCTTCGTGCCGGCGGATATGTCTGAAGAGGTGTTGGAAATTGCAGAAAAAATCACGGCACGCGAACAACTCATGTCCGCCGGCGTACTCGCAGGTCAGCCCGTGACCGAGGTCATGGGCAAGACCTACGAAACCATGCTGGGCACACAGGACTGAACCCCAAACGCGGGTCGGGCGGCATTGCCCGCCGCCCTCCCAACGGCGACCGAACGCCAGCGTCATCTCTACGCTTGCCCAGCTCAATCACCCGATCGCAATCATCATCGCGGGTTCCGCGGAGACGATTCAATCCAGCATACGTGTAGAGAAATTCGAAGTTGATGCAGCGGCTGCCTGCCTCGGCTAAGCCGCCGGTTCTTGCTTCAACCGTTCTCGCGCCAAGTCGAACGCGCCCTGCATTCTTACCCAGTGATCGGCGTCGCTCCAGCCGAGACGTTCGAATGCCAGAGCCATTGCGGGCGAGACCGCGGCGCGACCGTTCAGAACGCGACTTAGCGCTGCCCGGGTCACTCCGATGCGCTGAGCAGCCGCAGTCACGGTCCAATTGCTGCCTTCAATGCAATCCCGCACCAGCTCGCCGGGGTGCGGAGGATCGTACATCGCCATGACTTCCTCCAAGCTCGTCGTCAATGATAGTCGATCAAGTCAATGTCCACGGCCTCAGTGCCCTCGAACCCGAACACCACGCGTAAATTGTTTGTCACGCGAACGCTCCACAGACCGGCCATGTCACCCTTCAACGGATGCAGCCGGTAGCCGGGCAGGTCCATGTTTCGGGGGTGCTTGGCGGTGTCGAGAGCCAACAGTATCCGCCGTAGCCGGGGAACCAGGTTCGCAGGCACGCCTGCCAGACTTCCACGGTCATGCAGCGCCCGTAAACCCTTGTGCTTGATTCTCATCGGGATAGTTGTATAGCGTGGATATACGGTCGTCAACATATCAATAGTGCTTATTGATGCGATAATCGGCTTGACGAACCAGGCTGAGCGACCCCTACCAACCCGTGTGGAGCAGGAGAATCAGGTGATTGAGTCCAGGCGCCATTTCTTGACTGCCGCGGCGCTAGCCGGCGCTGGCGGGTTGGCCGTTGCGCTTAGCCCCTCGGCCGGAAAGTCCCAGCAGCAGCCGTTGTCAGCCACCCGTGCCCCAGCCAGACGCATTCGCATGGCCGGCTATTCGCCGTCCACCACCAGTTTCAGCCGGGGCCTGACCCACATCGGCGAGCGGCTTCAGGCCGAGGCCGGCCTCGACGTCGACTACATCTACAACGTTCTGGAGATCGGCTACGGCGGCGGAGACTTGCGTTGGCTGGTGGGCTGCGGGCTGCTCAGCGCGGCCTACGCCACCATGACCGACGTGCCGGAGCTGGAGTTGGCCGCCCTGCCCTTCCTGTTCTCCGACACCGCGGCCGCCCGGGCGGCCATGGATGGTCCCCTGGGGGCGTCAGCCACGGCAAGCCTCGAAGCGACCAACAATTACCGCATTCTGGGCTACTTCGAGAACGGCTTTCGCCATGTCTCCAACAACGTTCGCCCGGTGGAGACCCTGGAGGATTTGCGCGGTCTGAGTATTCGCGTTTTGGGTGCCCAGCGACGCACGTTTGAACTGCTTGGCGCCGAAGCCCATGCCATCGACCTGACAGCCGCCACCGAGGCGATCCGGGCCGGCGACCTGGACGGGCAGGAGAATCCCTTTGCGAACACGGTGACCTACAACATCTATCCTTTCCAGCGCTACCACACGGCCACATTCCACTCATACCTTTCCCGGCCCGTATTCGTCCATCGGCCAACGTTCGACGCCTGGCCGGAGAATGTCCAGCGGGCCGCTCGGGACGCAGCCCAGGAAGCGGTGACACTGCAACGGGAACTGCACGACGAGGAGGAAGTGCAGGCGCAATCGGTGATTCGCGAGGCAGGCGGTGAAATCGTCGAACTCCCGCCCGAGGCGCGCGCCGCGTTCGTGGCGGCAGTGCAGCCCCTACACGCCGAGGCCCGCCGCCGTTACCCGGGCGAACTGCTCGCGATGGTGGATCTTTGAAACCGGATTAGCAGCCCATCGTGGTCGCCCTTCCCGTGGCGAATGAACCGACAACCCGCGACCCGCAGGGCTGCGATGACTCGACGTTCGTAATCCGCCATCAGGCGGCCTTGAGCGACAAGGATTCCTCTCTTTGAGCGAACCGCACGACAACATCCATGTCACCATTGGCCCCGATGCCGTTGGCTTCCATGAGATCGACGACGACATCCTGCAGGATATCCATGGTCTCGTTCGTGGTGTCGGCCTCAACGGCGACTCCCGGCACATCCTCGCTTGTGGCAACCCAAACTCGCGCCACTGAATCCCAACTTGCGTCGATTACAAGCCGCCTGCTCATGTAGGTCCCGATAGCCAAGTCAAACTGCTATCGGAATATACCCCATATTTTGTGAAACACGAACACTGCGCAAGGAGTCGGATGTATGATCGCTGACCGTTAGTATCGGCTTGGACGCTTGCAGGATTGGGTAAAATCAGGTCAGTCTGAGTTTACGCACAGCCAATACCAGCAACATTCGCACCGAATTAATGACAGATACCGCCTACCACAAGATTCGGACCGAACGCTCGCCGGCGCCTTCGGGCTGCCCGGTGGATCACGACTTTTCGCCATTCGCGCCTGAATACGTCAGGGATCCCTATTCCGAATTGGCCCGGCGCCGCGAGGACTCGCCGATCTTTTTTTCAGAAGCGCTCGGCTACCTGGTGGTCACCCGGATGAAGGACGTCGCGGCGGTATTCACCAACCCCGATATTTATTCCTCCGAGAATGTCCAGGACCCCGTACTACCGATCTGCGACGCCGCCGCCGAGGTCCTGTCGGCGGACGACTACGACCCCATCGCGGTGATGTCCAACCGCGCCCGTCCCGACCATACGCGGATCCGCAAGTACACCCAGGCGGGGTTCTCGGGCCGGCGAATCCGGGCGCTCGCGCCCTACGTACGCAAGCGCTGCGAGGCTCTGGTGGACGGGATGCTCAAGGCCGGCGCGCCCTGCGAATTCGTGTCCACGATCGGGCATCCCCTGCCGGGGGAGACGATCTTCCGCCTGCTCGGCTTCCCGCGGGACGACGATCCCAAGCTTCAGGAATGGACCACCAACCGGCTGGCCTTTACCTGGGGTAAGGCGACGGAAGAGGAACAGGTCGACATCGCGACAAAGATGCTCGCCTACTGGCGATACTGTGTTTCGTTCGTGAAGCACCGCCACCGGGAACCGGCCGACGACTTCACCTCGGAATTGCTGGCCGGGCATGATGCCGATCCCGACGATCTCACTTACAAGGAAGTGGAGTCCGTCGTGTACGGACTCTCGTTCGCGGGCCACGAGATCGTCAGCAATTTCCTCGGCAACTCGCTGGTCTGCCTGCTGTCGAAGCGCAAGAACTGGGAGGCGCTCTGTGCCGAGCCCGCGTTGATACCCAACGCGCTGGAAGAGGTGCTGCGGTTCAACTCGCCGCAGACCAGTTGGCGCCGGGTGGCGGCCCGGGATACGGAGATCGGCGGCTACAAGGTCCCGGCGGGTACGCAGATATTCCTTTCCCTGGGCGCGGCGAACCATGACGAGAGCCTCTATCGAGACTCCGAGACCTTCGACATCCGCAGAAAGAACGCCCGAACGCATATCTCCTTCGGGCGCGGCATCCACTTCTGCCTGGGTAATCGGCTCGCTCTGCTGGAAGCACGGATCACGATGGAGACACTGGTGCAGCGGGTGCCGTCGCTGCGCCTGGTGGAAGATCAGGTGCTCGACTACTTCCCCAATTTCACGTTTCGCGGCCCGAAAGAACTCTGGCTAATCTGGTAGGCGATTTACCGTTTCGAGAACGGTTTTCGCGGTGTGTCCAACAAAGTTCGCTCAGTGGGGACCCTGAAAGATATGCGCATCCTGAGGCTGCGCATGTTGGGCGCCAAACGACGCTTGGCCGGAGATTTTCATTCCCGAAGACAGAGGTGGACCCCAATCGTTGGACAGGTTGGCAGCTAATTTAAGGTGGTATTTGCTGTCCATCATATGCTGCCAGATTGAACAGTCTTCGTCTTCTCGTTCTTGATCAAAATTGTATTGTTGATGCTGTGGAGTTCGTGGGCGAGAGGCGCGAAAGTGTGGTCAGGCGGTGTGCAACGCCTTGGCGTTGCACAGGGGCTGTCCACACGGCCCGCAGGGTTCGCGCCGGTCCGAAGGACTCGTCCACAAATCCACAGCACAGGGCGCTCCGGTGGTGCGAGCCCTCGGGCCCGGTGACTTTCTTCAACCGCTCGATTATCCAAGTTCACTCCCAGCAGGCCGACCGCGGTCGCCGGCTCCGAACCGCTCAGGGCGCCGGACACGCACCGACCGTGCCGAGCGTCCGGCAACCCGCCCGATATCCGCCGATCCCAGCATCGACGTCTTACGCCGCCAGGTCCAGGCATTGGACGCCGGCATGCACCTCTGCCGGCGTCAGCCCGTCAAACACTGAATGCGGACGTTGTTCGTTGTACAACTCGACTCTCGAACACCCACAGTACCGCTGAACGCAGGATTCTTTACGAGTTTCACCCGTGGTTTGGGCGGGAGGTTGCCATTGATCGTGCGTTCACCAGGAACGGTGTTTCGGTAGCCCGCTGTCGCCAGCCCGGTCGAGGTCCAAGTCCTCTGATGGAAGTGCCGTTATGGATGTTCGACCGCCGGAGGTGCTCGACCGTTCGCAGGCGAGAGCGGCCACATGTCGATTTGACGACGCTGGAAGCGCTTGCGGATTTGTTGTCCTTGGCTATCCGAGACGATGGGGGCACCTGCGATATTCCTCCGACGGAAGCCGATCGGCATGCAAACTTGCGGTCTCGCGACCGAAGTCAAGGAGCCGATCATGCATCCATTCCGCCCGAAGTCTGTCCAGTTGGATCTGTTCGGTCCTGCGCACGACAGCCGAGTGCCCGACACGCCGCAATGGCACAGTCTGCCGGACCGAACGCAGCGGCGGGCGACGCTGCTGATGACCCGGATGCTGCTGGAACATCGCGGCAACCGAACCGAGGTGGCGGAGGCCGGGGCCGGCGGGGAGGACAGTGATGTCTGACAAGATCCAGCGCCATCATCTGGAACGCAAGGCGGTCCTGTATGTTCGTCAGTCTTCCGTTCATCAGGTTCTTCACAACCGCGAGAGTGGCGCTTTGCAATACGCGATGCGCGATCGGCTCCTACGGTTGGGCTTTACGCAAGTCGACACCATTGACGAGGACCTCGGCCGCTCGGCGTCCGGCAGCGCGGAGCGTGCCAGATTCGAACGCATGGTTGCAGAAGTCTGCTTGGGCAAGGTGGGCGCGGTGGCCGCGCGGGAAGTGTCGCGGTTTGCCCGTAACAGCCGGGACTGGCAACAACTGATCGAGATGTGCCGGGTGGTCGATACGGTTCTGGTGGACCAGGAGGCCGTCTATGCGCCCCGCCAGAGCAACGACCGGTTGTTACTGGGACTGCTATGTGGGGCCCCACATAGCAGTCCATATGTAGTACAGCTCGTTATGTGAGCCAGCCCCCGCAAGTCACTGTCAACGCGAGCTTTTTCGTGACACAGCCTGACATAATATTTGCCCTTCAGATTGCCTTCAGCTGTTCAAGCAGGCCGACTGTTGCCTTCCATCGCGGTTCATCTCCCGCGTCGCCGGGGCAAGTGGATTTCATCGCCTCTTCCTTGGCCTTGAGATCGATTTCGGCGTAGATATTGGTGGTCGCGAGCGACACGTGACCGAGCCAGGCACGAATGGTGTTGATGTCGACGCCGGAACGAAGGAGGTTACAGGCACAACTGTGGCGCAGCACATGGGGCGTGACCTTTTGCCCAGTGAGTTCCGGCACGCGGGCGGCGGCACGCTTCACGAGTTCGATAAGGCCATGGCGAGTGTAGAGTTTGCGATGCCGGCTCCAGAAGACGCTCTCGCACCCGGGCGGGCGGTCCCTGGACAAAGCGGCGAGGGCCTTGGCGGTCCTCGACCACATCGGAGTGATGCGGACCTTTCCGCCCTTGCCATGGATCGTTACACGCGCGTTGTCGCCCGTGCGCTCCGGCAGATGCAGATCTTCCAACTGCAGTCCCGCCGCCTCGGAGGCTCTCGCCCCGGTGTTGTAGAGGAACAGCAGCAAGACGTGCTCGACCCGCCCTGCAACGGTGTGCTTGTCCGTCCTGGCGATCATGGCGTCCATGTTCTCGTTCGACAGCCAGAGGATCCGTGGCCGCACCGTTTTCTTGAGTGGGATGGCGCGGACACTGCCGGCCCATTCGACAAGTGCGGCGTCGCGCACCGCGACGTAGCGGGCGAAGGACCGGATTGCCGTAAGGCGCAGGTTGCGGGTCTGCACCGAGCAGTTGCGTTCTTGTTCCAGGTGGCCGAGAAAGCCCGTCACGCGCTCAGCGGACAGGTCTTCGACCGCGAGCCGTTCCACTGCCTTGGCGGCGCGCTCGGCCACGAAGGGCAACAGCAGCGTCAGGCAGTCGCGATAGCTCCTGATTGTATTGACGGCCAGATTGCGTTCGCTCGGGAGATACTCCATGAGGAAGCGCTTGACCCAGGTGCCGAGTGTTGAGTTGATTTCAGGCATGGCGTGTGTCTCCTTTCAGATGCTGCCCGGGATCCGGGCTTGGGTTGTGCTCGACGTAGCGCTCGAACCGGTGGCTGGCCTCGTCGAGCAACTCCGGAGTCATCGCGATGTAGACCTGCGTCGCGGCCACGCTGTTGTGGCCGAGGTAGGTCGAAAGCGCTGGCAGGAGCCGTTGAACATCGACCTCCTGGCGATACCACGAGGCCAGGCGGTGGGTGGCAAAGGTGTGGCGCAGCGAGTGCAGGCAAGCCGCGCGGCATCCGGGTTTGCTCCTGTCGATCCCGGCCGCCCGAAGCGTCGCACGGAAGGCATTGCGAACGATGCTCTTGCTCAGCGGCGATCCGTCACGGCACGCGAGGAAGGTGGATTGCGTGCCCTCGATCCGGGGGCGGCGCGCCCGGATGGCGGCGTATCGGCGAAGCACGCCGAGGAGGTCGGCACCGACCGGCACCAGGCGGCTCTTGTAGAACTTCGTATCGTTCACGGCGAGCACCGCGGAGTCCAGGTCCACGTCCGCCAGGGTCAGTCCTCGTGCTTCGCCGGAGCGCAGCCCGGTGCCGTAGAGCAGGATCAGGAATGTCCGGAAGGTCTCGGCGTCGAGCTTGGGGCAACGTCGGCGGCCTGTGCCTGCCGCCTTGAACAGGCGCCGCAATTCCTCGTGGGTGAAGATGAACGACGGTGCGACCTGCGGTGGCCGCGGCTCCGCCTCCCTCGGCGGCATGGGAATGCAGCTCACATGCCCGCGGCTGAACGCGAACCGGTAGAACCCGGCAAGCGTTCCGTACTTCACGGCACGTGTCCTGGTGAGGCCCGCCTTGCCGGTGAGGAAGCGGCGGACTTCGTCCTCGCCCACCGAGTCACAGGCCCTGTGCTCTCCGATCCGACGACAAAACGTATCGAGTGTCTGGGCGCTTGAGCGGAACTTCGCGCCGTGGTCGCGCTGCCACGCGACATAGCGGTCAACGGCTTCACGCAGTGTCATCGAGCACCTCCTTCAGGCAGATGTCGGCGACCGGGCGAAGCGAGGCCAGATCGATCTTTGCGTAGGTGGCTGTCGCGCTCGGGCTGGAATGCCCGAGAAAGTCGCCAACGGTCTTCAGTCCGTACCCTTCGTCGACCAGCCGTTGTGCGGCCGCATGACGAAGTGCATGGGCGCCCAGGCGCTTGCCGGTGATGCCAATGCGCCTGGCGCGGCTGCGCACGATCCAGCCGACGGCGCCGCTCGTCAGCGGCCTGAACGGGGCCTGCAGCGTCAGGAACAAGGCCCGCTCCGGTCCCGCATCCGGGCGCACCTTGAGAAGATAGTCCATCAACGCGTTGCCGACGGAGGGGGTCAGCGGAAACGTGTCGGTGCGCCGGGTCTTGGGACGGAACACATGCAGCATGTCGCGCTGCCAGTCGATGTCCTCGACGCGCAGAGCGCCAACCTCGCCGGCCCTGAGCCCGCAGGTTGCCAGAATCATCAGCACCGCGCGGTCGCGGCAGTCCACCGGGGTCGAACGTTCGGTCGTGGCGAGCAACTTCTCGACTTCGTCCCGATCAAAGCCCTTGGGAACCGGTCGGTCGGGATACGCAAGCGGCGGCATGATGCACTCGGCGATGCCCGACCGGCACCAGCTCCGCGTCTCGGCAAAACGAAAGAAGCTCCGCAGACACCCGGCCACGGCGCGCGCCGACCTGCGCCGAAGACCGCCGTCGGCAATCCGCACGGCGAGGTATTCGTCCACGTCACCGACCGTGATGTCGGCGAGCATCAAGTTCCTGCGCGCCGCCCAGGCAAAGAAACGGTCGCCCTCATAACAGCAGTTGCCGACGGTCGCTTCGGACAGTCCCCGATCGTCCCGCATCCAGGCCGCGAAGGCCTCCACTTGCCGGGCGTGCGGATGGGCATCCCGAGGCGGCTCTTCCAGCCAGCCGAGAAAACGCAGCCAGCGAAAGCCATGACGCCGGAAATCGGCCGCGGAAACCTCGGGCACGCTCCGGCACCACTCCCGCACCGCCGTCTCGACTGTCGCCACGCGGACCGGAATGTCCGCATCGGGCAGGTTCAGCAGCTCTATGAGCAGAAGCTGCGCACGGGCAACCCGGCGCACCACATCGCCAACCACACCCAAGGCGACCACGACACGCAGATACCGTTCGCGCTCCTCCAAAAGCGGCGCACGTCGGTACTTGGCGATGGTCGCGGGATCCTTGTACAGAGTTTCGAACATGATTCATCTCCAAAAAGGGTGGAGACAGGCCTATCCAAAAGTCCCGGTCCGGTTGGTTCCGGTGAGGCTGAGCGATGGGTCCGACGGGGATGTGTGGCTGTAGCGGAGGGGTCGCCGGTCGGTCCAGGGCGGTGGGGAGGCGTTGAGCGGGTTTGCTCGGGGGTATGGGTTGGTGCCTGGGCGCTGAGTAGGCGCGGCGCGCACGGGGATGCCGCGGCGCGGCCGGGCGGTGCGCCGTCGGGGGTCCGCGGGGTGCCCGGTCAGGGCGGCGCGGGGGTCAGGATGGCGTCGAGCGCATCCTGCGGGCGTGCGGCGTAGTGGCGGTTTGCCTGGGGGATGTAGTCGAAGTGGCCGATCGCGCGCACGATGGAGATCGCGGCGTTGCTGAGCGCCGCCAGGTTTTGCGGCAGATGCCCGGCCGCGGCGCGGCAGCGGTCCTCGTCGTAGCTGAAGTCGCGCACGTAGTGAACCCGGTTCTCCACTTCCCAGTGGCGGCGCACGATGTTCAACAGTTCGTCGGGTCCGGCCTCCTCGACGCCGAGCGAGGTGAGCCCGTAGGCGATCTCGCGGGTGCTTTCCCCGGTCTTGACCACGACGCGCTCGCGCTGCACGCGCAGCGCCTGACGGCGTGCGGGCAGATCGCACCGCCCGTCCCACTTGGCGGGCGTGAGGTCGAAGGCCGCGCAGCGGCGGGTCTCCAGCCGCCCATGGGCCTTGTGCAGCGCCTCGGCGCTCCAGCGCGCCTGGCTCCAGTCGATGTCCGCCAGGTCCTCGCGAATGCTCGGCTGGTTGCCCTTCACGGCGGTGATCGCGTAGTCGGCCTTGCACTCCTCCACCAAGCAGCGCGCCGTGTCGTGTTGGGCGTGGATGGCGTCGAGCGTGACGACGCGCCCGGCGAGGTCCAGTTGCCGCGCCAGTTCGCGCACCGCCGGGATCTCGTTGCTTTTGGCGCCGATGCGCACCTGCCCGAGCACCAGGCCGCTGCCGTGCTCCACCGCGGCCACCATCATCTGGCGTTCGCCCTCGGTCCGCCTGGAGGCGCCGCGCACGTCCTTGCCGTCCATGGCCACCGGCGCAAGCCCGGCATGCTGGGCGCTCCAGGCGCGCAGCGCCCGATCCAGAGTGTCCGGCGGCAGCTTCGAGAGGATGTAATGGAAGGTCGAGGCAGCGGGCACTGTGTAGCACTGGCGCGTCGGGCTGAAGAACCCGCCCACCGCACGGCGCTGCGCCTCGTCGAGCCGGGCGGCGAACTCCCCGAACGCGCTCACGCCGCGATACCCGGCCAGGCGCGCCGCGATCATGATCGTCAGGTAGCTCGCCAAGCTGTAGCGCTGCCCGCGCCGTTTGCGAAAATCCTCCATCTCCCCGAGAAAGTCGTGAAGACTGCGCAATTGCCCCGCCGGCATCGGCGCCTCGCGCACCTCCACGGGCTCGCGCCCATCGCGTAGCGCCTCGCGGGCGCCGGCTTCAAGCTCGTACACGTAAACCTCCTTGGGCTGGCCGTGCTCGCGCCACCGCGCCGGGCTGCCGTACACCCGCGAATAACCGCGCGTCAGGCCCAGCATCCGCCAGTTCGACGCCCGGTAGCAAACCCCCGAAAACCGCGACGGGTCCACGAACGTCTCCGCCAACAGCACCGGGAAACCGTGCATCGCGCGCATGTCCCCCGACAGCCGGCGCAGACTCAGACCCAGCACCCGAGAGGCCAGGTTGCGTACCTCCCCCTTGCCCACCAGCAACGCGAAACGGCTGTTGTTCGCGATCAGCTTCAGCCGCCGAAACTGCCGCTCCGGCGGCCAACCCAGCCACTCGTCCCGAACCCCGACCTTGAACGCGCCCGCCGTCCAGCCCAGCAGCGCAACCCGGCTCCCGCCGCATACCGCCACGTGACGCAGCGACTGACCGAACAATCCCTTGTACGGCAAATAGTGAAACTCCCTCATCAGCGCGTCCCAACGCCGCCGCTCCGCCACGCCGCGCACCGGGCGCACCCACACATCGCGCAACTTCAACCGGCCACGGGAAAACACCGAGATCACCATGACCCCCTTTATGCCACAACGACTTCTGAATAGCCAGACCTTGCACAGCCTGACCGCTTCCCTCACCGTTTACAGCCTCAGGCTATACGCCCCGACTTTTGGAGAGCCCTGAGGGTGGAGATGGCTTCATGCCACAAAAACCCAGCCGTGAATATAATGTCAGGCTGTGTCAGGAAAAAGCTCGCGTTGACAGTGACTTGCGGGGGCTGGCTCACATAACGAGCTGTACTACATATGGACTGAAGGGTTCGCTGAACGAGTATGAGCTCGACCTGTTGCGGCAGCGCTCGCTGGCCGCCCGTCACGAGAAGGCCAGGCGCGGCGAGCTGATCGTCGCCGCGCCGGTCGGCTATGTGAAGAACGGCGATCGTCTGGAGAAAGACCCGGACCGGCGAGTGCAGGAGGCGATTGCGTTGGTCTTCGACAAGGTCGAGGAGTTGGGCAGCGCCCGCCAGACGCTATTGTGGTTTCTCGAGCACGGACTCGATCTGCCCGCCAAGGGCCGCGACGGCAAGACCGTGTGGCGCCGGCCCAGTTACGATACGATCCACCGGTTGATCGCCAACCCGGTCTACGGCGGAGCTTACGCCTACGGCAGAAGTCGCGCCGTAACGACCTACGAAGAGTCGGGCGTTCGAGTCAGGCGCGAGCGCAGGCCGCGCAACGAGTGGCTGGCGCTCAAGCCCGGAACCCACGAGGGGTATATCGACTGGGACCGCGCCGAGGCGATACGCACGATGGTCAGCAACAACGTACCCACCAGCAAACATCATGGCGCCGCCAAGCACGGCAACGCGCTGTTGGCCGGCCTGGTGCGCTGCCGGCGTTGCGGACGCAAGTTGACGCTTCGGTATAGCGGGCTCAAGCACAACATTCCCCGATACGCCTGCCACCGGGGCTGGATGGACAACGGCGAGCCCCGTTGCATCGCCTTTGGCGGTCTTCGTGTGGACGATGCCATCGAAGAGGCTCTGCTTCAGGTTGTCGGGCCCGGCGCCATCGATGCCGCCGTTCGGGCGGAGGCCGAGGCGGCCGCGCGGCGCGACGAAGTTCGGGAGGCGCTGACGCGCGACCTGGAGGCCGCCCGCTACGCCACCGACAGGGCCTTCCGCCAATACGATGCCACGGACCCGGCCAACCGCCTGGTGGCCGCGGAGTTGGAAGCGCGTTGGGAGGCGGCGTTGGATCGGCAGCGCGAGGTCGAAGCGCAGCTTTCCGCACATGAGGGCGCCAGCGCCGAGAGGCCCGATCCGACGCCGGTCCCGTTCGCCACGCTGGCGCAGGATCTCCAGGCGGTCTGGAACGCGCCGACCACGGACGCGCGTCTGAAGAAGCGCATCGTGCGCACTCTCATTCACGAGGTCGTCGCCGACATCGACGCAGACGCCGCAAACGGGACGGGCGAGGTGGTGCTGGTCGTTCACTGGGTGGGAGGCGTGCACACGGAACTTCGGCTGTCGAGAAAACGACGCGGACAACGCAACAGCACGCCTCTGGAGACGGTCGAGGCGATCCGCCAACTCGTCCTGATCACCAATGACGACGTGATTGCCGGCGTGCTCAATCGCAACGGGTTGCGAACCGGCAACGGCAACCGCTGGACTCGCGAGCGCGTCTGCGCGTCCCGCAGCTATCGCAAGATCCCCGCGTTCCGCCCGGCCGCAGATGGTGTCGAGCCCTGGCTCAATCTCACCAATGCGTCCGCGCTGCTCAAGTTGACTCCCCGAACGCTCAGGCTGGCGGCAGAGGCCGGTGAGATCGACTCGCTACATCCGTTACCGGATGGCCCCTGGCTCTTCAAACGCGCGGATCTCGAGGGTTCAGCCGGACAAACGCTCGCCGCTCGAGTCAAGAATCGCCGCAAGCACACCGCAATACCGAACCCGAATCAGGAAAACCTCTTTGAATCAAGAGCATAGAAAGATGGGTGTTATGAAGCAGACTTGTAGTGGCTCACCCACGCGCCGGTCCCGTCGCGGGCCTCGCGAAAATCGGCAAACGCCCGCAGGTACACGCACTCGTACTTCAGCGAGCGCCACAGCCGCTCGATGAACACATTGTCGATCCACCGGCCCTTGCCGTCCATGGAGATCCGGATGCCGTGCGCGATCAACTCGCCGGTCCACGACGTGGACGTGAACTGGCTGCCCTGGTCGGTGTTGAACACCTCCGGCGTGGCGTTGCGCTCGATCGCCCCGCCCGGCGCATGCACGCAAAACACCGTGTCCTGCGTCGTGGAGAGCCCCCAGGACAGCACCTTGCGCGAGTACCAGTCCATGATCGCCACCAGGTACAAAAAACCGCGCGCCATCGGCAAATACGTCAGATCGGCACACCACACCTGGTTGGGCCGATCCACCGCCAGATCGCGCAGCAGATACGGATACACCCGATGCCCCGGGGCCCGGCGCGAGGTGTTCGGCCGCGGCGCCAGGGAGCGCAAGCCCATCACCCGCATCAGTCGCCGCACCCGCTTGCGGCCCACCCGGTGGCCCATGCGCCGTAGCGCGCGAGCCATCTGCCGGGAGCCGTACCACGGACAGCTCAAGTGCAACTCGTCCATCAGCCGCATCAGCCGAAGGTTCGCCTGCGACTCGCCCACCGGGCGATAGTAGAAGCTCGAGCGGGCGATGCCCATCAAAGCGCACTGGCGCACCAGGCTGAGTTCATCGTCTTGCGGATCGATCAAACCTCGCCTCCGATCCACGCCCGGCGATCGAAGGCCTTGGCCAAAAAATCCCGCTCCACCACCAGTTCGCCGATCTTCGCCTGAAGCCGTGTGATCTGCTCCTCATGCCCCCGGTCGGCATGCCTTGCACCACGACTGAACGTCGTCTTCAGCCCCTCCTGGGCCGTGCGCTTCCAGTTGCCGATCATGCTCGGGTGCACCTGGTACCGGGCCGCCAGTTCGGCGATCATGCCGTCGCCGCGGATCGCCGCCAGGGCCACCCGCGCCTTGAAATTAGATGAATGATTGCGTCGCTTTGCCATCGTCGTAAGGTCCTCTCATCAGCGCAAATACCACCTTACAACCCTGTCCGAATTTTGGGGACCACTTCTCTCGGCAACTCCTGTCCACAATTGTCCGACCAAGAACTCTGCGGAACCTGCACGACAACCAAGCCGAGCGAACGAGGCACCAGCCCCCATTCACCGTGATTGTCATCGCCGCCTTTTCGTGTGCCGAACCTCACGTTGGCCCCGTGCCGCCTCAGTCGCGCCGCGCCATCAAAGGCCCGGAAGGTTTCGAGCAAGCTTTCGACCACATGCGGAAAGAAAATTGGGTAGGGCGTTTGACTCTTCAAAAGGCTGGACCCGACATGAATACTCGGCGGTGGTGGAGTCCTCCTTAGCATTGTCGTGGGCTCGGCGTAGTAGCGCGTGTCCAAGTACACCGAGCTCGCGCCGCCGTAGGACTGGCCGTACTTGGTGAGCACATCCGTGACCGTTGCCGGGACGCAGCCCGCGGAACGCAACCGCGCGTTCGGCTCGCAACGAAAGAATCTGTCTTCCGTGTCCTTCCGATGGGCCTCGTCGAGTCTCTCGTATAAGCGTGTCAAGGAGTGCCTCTCGTCCGGTTTTCGTTCAGAATCCGAACGTATCAGGTCCGCCTTCATCACAAGCTCGGCGGCGGTGTACAGCAGGTGCAGTGCCGGCAGCAGTTCCACTACGGAACGAGGAAACCGTCCAGTAGGCATCACCGCCCGGTAGCCCCTAAGGTAGTCTTCGGCTAGAGTCGCCATCAGGTCCGGGTCGCCGTGTCGGTCCACCATTGTGGCGTCCTGGATTCTCCCCTCTTCTACAGGCAAGACCTCCCCGGTATCGGTCAGGCACACGGCCTCGTATTGGACGGATGCGACTTTATCGTTGTCGATCCTCCACAAATGAGCTCGCATGGGCTCTGTCTGGCTTCGGGTCCCCGCCTCTCGGGCGTCCGAGAGGCGAACGTGATGAACTGAGGGTTGGGCCATGTAGTACGAAGAAGATCTATCGATCTTTTCTCGACCACAATTTGCGCATGCATACCGTTGTTCCTTCTGTACCGGATGTCCCAGCGGTGCCACCGTGTGGTGCAGGAGACGAACGGAATTCGATACAAGGGTCTGCTGGCCGCATTGATGACACCATCGGTCCATGAGTACGCTCCGTATGTCTAGTTCGCAGACAGTGTCAGTGCTGAATTAATACTCCCGATTTCTTGCAGTGACCACTGAAGTTGGCACCGAGGCAGTCGGATTTGGGCTGGCTGCCGAAGCATATACTGCCTCAGAATCCACCAGGTTGAGGTACTGCAGTGGGCGAATGGAGCCATTTTTCCATTGCAGACTTCTTCTAGCGACCGCAGTAGGTGGTTGACTGGCTGGAGCCCGGTTGGATTGGGGCAGGTCGGATAGCAAATTGAGGCCATTGGCTAAGTGACCAGCGCCCGTTCGTCTTGACGCCCAGCATTAACATGCAGCGTGATTCGCAGGTCGCCGTCCAGCGCCGCGAGCATCTTCATCAGCCGGTCCAGCGTGAAGCGCCCAAGATCGGCATTCCGGATGCGCGAAAAATCCGCGGCAGCGAAACCGGTCAACGCAGCCGCCTTTCGAACCGAAAGCCCGCGCTCGTCCAGCGTCGCGATGATGCGGGCGGCGAGAACCGCCTTCGCGTGCTTCAGGTCCGCTTCCGGATCGCCCAGATCGCGAAACACGTTGCCGCTGCCTTCGATCAGTTCAATTTCGGACTCGCTCATGACAATACCTCCCGTTTCAATCGGGCCAGCCGGGCCGCGACCAGATCGATCTCCGGCTTCGGCGTCCTGATCCCGATTTTCGACTTCTTCCGGAATGCGTGGACCACCCAGAGCCGGCTGGCGATCTCCATGACGTAGACCACCCGCCAGGCGTCGGTCCGGTGCCGGATGGCGATCTGAAAGACGCCCGGTCCCAGACCCTTCAGCGGTTTTGCGATGTCGGCCTTGCCGCCCTCGGCCGCGATCGTGAGGGCGGCGTTCGCCCTGTCCCTCACCGCCTCTGGAAAGGTGTCAAACACCTTGCGCGCCGCCTTGATCCACCCGATGGGCCTCGAATTCCTGCTCAAGCCGTATGTTGTCATATGTGACGACACCCTTCAAGGCTGGCGGTGGACAATGGACCGCCGGACGATCCCGCCCATACCTGAAGAAGCGGTGCGGCGAGCAGAGCGCTCGCTGTGTGGCTTCCCTCCGGCGCCGGCGGTTGCATCGCATTGTTCCTGTGCGTGAACATTCGCACGGGGCTGGGACGGAGGGGCCGCTTTCATACCTTCCTCACAGTCCACAGCACCTTCCCGACAATGTGCACGTCCCCGGGCGGCGCGGTGTAGTCGGCGTACTCCGCGTTGGCTGACTTCAGCCGCAGCCCGGGCTCGCCGCCCCCGTCGACCACACGCTCCACGCGCTTGACGACGAGCCCGTTGCCGTCCCACAGGACGAACATCTCCCCGGTGTCGGGCACCCGCCGGGCGGTGTCGACGAGCAGCCTGTCGCCCTCCGACAGCTCCGGCTCCATGGATTCCCCGCGCACGCGCAGCACCCGGATGGCGTCGGGGACCGCCCCACCCTCGTGGCGGATCATCCCCTCGGGCAGGAACCAGCGGGCCTTTTCGGCGACGTACTCGTCGGCCAGCGCTCCCGGACCGGCGGAGGCTTCCACCTCCACCTCGGGGATGGCGGCGAGCGGCACGGGCGAGCCTTCCGGCGCGCGGCCGCCGCGCGGCTTGCGGCCCCGCCCCTTGCGGGTGGGCGGGCGCTCGGCGTGGCGCAGGTCCCCGGCTTCGCAACCAAGCATCCCGGCGAGCTTCTCCGCGTCGCGGTGGGAAAGCACCTTGGGCGTGCCCCTTTCCAGGAACCCGTGCACGTAGCTCACGTTGCGTCCGATGGCGAGCGACGCCTCGCGCATGTTGATCCCACGCTCCCAGAGCAGGTCGCGGATTTTCTGTCGCACCGGGTCGTTTTGCATCGCGGTTCCTCGGGCGGGTGTCGCCCAGCGATAGCTTATTCACTAACAGACACTATTGTCAACGATATTTCGCGTCCGTATGGTTGCCGGCATGAACGACCCCGCCCCCCAATTCCGCGACGCCGTGGAGGACTGGCTCAAGCGCACCGGCATGGCGCCTGCGCGCCTCGGCGCCGACGCGCTGGGCGATCCGTCCTTCGTGCTGCGGCTGCGGCGCGGGCGCGTCCCGCGGATGCGGTCCCAAGAATCGTTGATGGCGAATTGTTGACGCCTGGTTCGATGCGCAGTTCGATGTCGTGTCTTCGCGTGAACAACTTGAGGAAATCGCGCGGGTGCTCGCTTACCCGAAAATTCGTCGAATTCTGAAGTGGGACGAGCACCGCATTGAGCAGTTCATAGAGGGCCTTTATCTGAAGATGGACATGGTAACGCCCGACCCCATGGTCATTGAAGACCTAAGGGATGCGAGCGACCTGCCCATACTTGCCGCATTGATCTCGGCGAAGGCGGATGTACTTGTAACTGGAGATCGGGACCTTCGCGTCTTGCGCGACAGGTATAACATTGAAACGCCAGCGGAGTTCTTGCAGCGGTTGTGATCTCTTGTTCACCGTCACACGACGGCTTGGGCAGGCCCGCCCGTTCACGAACACTGCGCAAGGCGCCGGATGCGCTATCGCGAGCAGCCCGATCCGTCGGGTTCCCGACGATTCCGCTCTACGCGAACGTGTCGACCGGAAACGGGCGTCGTTCGAGGTGGTCGGTCACCAGTTCGTACAGGGTGATTTCACGCTACGGATCGACGCCGGGCTAAGCGACGTTCCGCGGGCCGCTTGGGGGCCAAGGCGTGCGGAGGGTTCCGGGCTGGTGTATGGAGCGCGGCGTATTCGTCACCGGGTGGGTGGGGAAGCGGGTCCGGGAACGCGGCGCGGAGAGGGGTCGCCGGCGACGTTTGCGGGGGGGCGCGGTTTGCGGCGGCGGGGCCGGGTGTCTCAGTGCGGGGACAGGATGGCGTCGAGCGCGTCTGCGCGGCGCATCATGAAGTGGAGGTTCGCCTCGGGCAGGTAGCGGAAGCCGCGGTGGAACACGACGGCGAGCGCGATGTTGTTCAAGATGGCGTTGTTGGCGGGTGCGTGGCCCTTGCGGACGCGGCTGGCGTCCTCGCCCATGGTGGCGTCGCGGCGGTAGTGGTTGGCGTTCTCGACCTGCCAATGGCCGCGGTTCCAGGCCAGCAGCCGCGCCGGAGCGGCGCGTTCGGCGGGCACCGTGGTGATGCCGTAGGCGGTCTCGGCCGAGGTTGCACCGGTCTTGGCGTCGGTGCGCTCGCGCACGACGCGGAACGCCTGGCGGGCGCCGGGGAAGGGTCCGAGCGTCTTCGGCGGCAGGTCGCGCGCGGCGATGCGGCGCGCCTCGATGCGCCCGTGCGCCTTCGCGGGTTCGTCGGCGTGGTGGCGCACGTCGTTGCCGTCCCAGTCGATCGCCGTGAGTTGGGCGAAGGTGTCGGGGCAGTTCGCCTTGACCGACAGCACGTAGTCCGCGCCGTGCGTCTCGACGATGGTCCGTGCGGTGTCGCGGGTGGCGTGCAGGGCGTCCAGGGTGAGTACGCAGCCGCGCAGGTCGACATCCTCGAGCAGCGCACACAGGGCCGCGATCTCGCCGCCGTCGTCGCGGCAGCAGCGGCTCGCGACGGGGCGCCCGGCGTGGGTAACCAGCGTCACCGTCTCGAAGTACGTCGCGTCGTCGGTGTGCCGGTTGGCGCCGCGGATGCGCTTGCCGTCGGCGGCCAGCACCTGAGGGTCGTCCGCCGCCGCGAGGCGCGGCGCCGCCCACCGCGACAGCACCTCCTGCAACGCGTCCGGGTCGGTGTTCATCAGCACCCGGCAGACGGTCGAGTCCGACGGCGCGACCCAGCGCCCCGCCGCCGGGTCGCGCCAAGCGTGCAGCGCGCGCAGTTCCTTCTGCTCCAGGTTCCTCGCGAAGCGCTCAGTCGCCGCCGGGCCGTGCTGCCCGGCGAGCCGCGCCAGCGCGCAGATCGCCAGCACCGTCGCGAGGCGGTGCTTGCGGCCCTGCCCGCGGCGCGCGTCCGGCACCTCCGCGAACAGGTCGCGCAGCGAACGCAACTCCGCGCGCGTGTAGCGCACCGGCACCGCCCGACACGACCACTCCGGGCGGTCCGCCGGGTCCGCGAGCCGCCGCCGCGCATCCCGACGCAACACCCGCACGTACATCTCCTTCGGCGCCCGGTGCGGGTCCGTGTACGAGCCGTTGTGGCGCGCGAAGCCCTTCGTGCGGCCCACCCGCGTCCAGTTCGACGCGTCGTAGCACGTGCCCCGAAACCGCGCCGGGTCCACGAACGTCTCGGCCAACTCCAGCGGATGCCCGTGCAGCGCCGCCCAGTCACCGCTCAGCCGCCGCACGCTCCGCGACAGCGCCCGCGACGCCAGGTTGGGCACCCCCGACGCCGCCGGCAGCACCAAAAACCGCGTGTTGTTCCCGATCAGGTGCAGGCGCCGGAACTGCACCGACCGGTGCCAGCCCAGCCAGCGGTCCCGCGGCGCGCACTTGAACGCCCCCGACTGCCAGCCCAAAAGCGCCAGCCAGTGCCCGCGCCACTCCGCAACATGGCGCAGACCACGCCCCGCGAACTGCCGAAAACCCAAGTAGTGGTGCTCCTCCATCAGCGCATCCCAGCGCCGCCGCTCCTCCGCGCGGACCGGACGCACCTCAACCTCCCCGACCACCACCGCCGCCTTGTCGAATTCCGCCGACATGCAGCGCGTTGTACACCAAACAACGCCGAAAAGCCAGACCCCCGAGACTAACCCCTCAAATCACCGACTTCCGGCTAGCGTGAAATAGCCCTGCCAGTTCGTAGCTCATCCCGGCCTCGAGCACCGCCTGGTCGGCGCCCATCGGGCCGATCAACTGAATGCCCATCGGTCGGCCGCCAGCATCCAAGCCGGCGGGCAGACTGAGCACGGGGACCCCGGCCAGCGTCCCGCCGATGACAACTTCCATCCAGCGGTGGTACGTGTCCATGGCGCGACCGTTGATCTCACGCGGCCAGTGCATTTCGGCAGGGAACGGGAAAACCTGGGCGCTTGGCAGCGCGAGAAAGTCATATCGTTCCATCAGCGCGTGTAATGCAAGGTACCAGTCGGCTCGCGTCTCGGAGGCCGTGGTTATATCGGCCGCCGTGAGACCGAGGCTGCCTTCTATCTCGAAGATCATCTCGGGCTTCAATTGTCGCCGCAGGGACTCATCTTCCAGCATCGGCTGGCGTGCGGCGTGCGACCAGTGGCGGAGCAGGGCTCTCCAAAAGTCGGGGCGTATAGCCTGAGGCTGTAAACGGTGAGGGAAGCGGTCAGGCTGTGCAAGGTCTGGCTATTCAGAAGTCGTTGTGGCATAAAGGGGGTCATGGTGATCTCGGTGTTTTCCCGTGGCCGGTTGAAGTTGCGCGATGTGTGGGTGCGCCCGGTGCGCGGCGTGGCGGAGCGGCGGCGTTGGGACGCGCTGATGAGGGAGTTTCACTATTTGCCGTACAAGGGATTGTTCGGTCAGTCGCTGCGTCACGTGGCGGTATGCGGCGGGAGCCGGGTTGCGCTGCTGGGCTGGACGGCGGGCGCGTTCAAGGTCGGGGTTCGGGACGAGTGGCTGGGTTGGCCGCCGGAGCGGCAGTTTCGGCGGCTGAAGCTGATCGCGAACAACAGCCGTTTCGCGTTGCTGGTGGGCAAGGGGGAGGTACGCAACCTGGCCTCTCGGGTGCTGGGTCTGAGTCTGCGCCGGCTGTCGGGGGACATGCGCGCGATGCACGGTTTCCCGGTGCTGTTGGCGGAGACGTTCGTGGACCCGTCGCGGTTTTCGGGGGTTTGCTACCGGGCGTCGAACTGGCGGATGCTGGGCCTGACGCGCGGTTATTCGCGGGTGTACGGCAGCCCGGCGCGGTGGCGCGAGCACGGCCAGCCCAAGGAGGTTTACGTGTACGAGCTTGAAGCCGGCGCCCGCGAGGCGCTACGCGATGGGCGCGAGCCCGTGGAGGTGCGCGAGGCGCCGATGCCGGCGGGGCAATTGCGCAGTCTTCACGACTTTCTCGGGGAGATGGAGGATTTTCGCAAACGGCGCGGGCAGCGCTACAGCTTGGCGAGCTACCTGACGATCATGATCGCGGCGCGCCTGGCCGGGTATCGCGGCGTGAGCGCGTTCGGGGAGTTCGCCGCCCGGCTCGACGAGGCGCAGCGCCGTGCGGTGGGCGGGTTCTTCAGCCCGACGCGCCAGTGCTACACAGTGCCCGCTGCCTCGACCTTCCATTACATCCTCTCGAAGCTGCCGCCGGACACTCTGGATCGGGCGCTGCGCGCCTGGAGCGCCCAGCATGCCGGGCTTGCGCCGGTGGCCATGGACGGCAAGGACGTGCGCGGCGCCTCCAGGCGGACCGAGGGCGAACGCCAGATGATGGTGGCCGCGGTGGAGCACGGCAGCGGCCTGGTGCTCGGGCAGGTGCGCATCGGCGCCAAAAGCAACGAGATCCCGGCGGTGCGCGAACTGGCGCGGCAACTGGACCTCGCCGGGCGCGTCGTCACGCTCGACGCCATCCACGCCCAACACGACACGGCGCGCTGCTTGGTGGAGGAGTGCAAGGCCGACTACGCGATCACCGCCGTGAAGGGCAACCAGCCGAGCATTCGCGAGGACCTGGCGGACATCGACTGGAGCCAGGCGCGCTGGAGCGCCGAGGCGCTGCACAAGGCCCATGGGCGGCTGGAGACCCGCCGCTGCGCGGCCTTCGACCTCACGCCCGCCAAGTGGGACGGGCGGTGCGATCTGCCCGCACGCCGTCAGGCGCTGCGCGTGCAGCGCGAGCGCGTCGTGGTCAAGACCGGGGAAAGCACCCGCGAGATCGCCTACGGGCTCACCTCGCTCGGCGTCGAGGAGGCCGGACCCGACGAACTGTTGAACATCGTGCGCCGCCACTGGGAAGTGGAGAACCGGGTTCACTACGTGCGCGACTTCAGCTACGACGAGGACCGCTGCCGCGCCGCGGCCGGGCATCTGCCGCAAAACCTGGCGGCGCTCAGCAACGCCGCGATCTCCATCGTGCGCGCGATCGGCCACTTCGACTACATCCCCCAGGCAAACCGCCACTACGCCGCACGCCCGCAGGATGCGCTCGACGCCATCCTGACCCCCGCGCCGCCCTGACCGGGCACCCCGCGGACCCCCGACGGCGCACCGCCCGGCCGCGCCGCGGCATCCCCGTGCGCGCCGCGCCTACTCAGCGCCCAGGCACCAACCCATACCCCCGAGCAAACCCGCTCAACGCCTCCCCACCGCCCTGGACCGACCGGCGACCCCTCCGCTACAGCCACACATCCCCGTCGGACCCATCGCTCAGCCTCACCGGAACCAACCGGACCGGGACTTTTGGATAGGCCTGAGTGGCGGAGCGTGAGCCAGCACTGCCACAACCGGTCCATGTCATAATCCGGGACAACTCGATCCACGCGCGCACCGTGGGTTTCGAGAATCGAGAGCGACTCCTCGCACAGATCGAGCACGCCCGGCTCGGTCGCCAGATAGCCGTCGTAATCACCCATCCAGCCAATGCGCAGGCCATCGAGTCCCCGTACACGGTAGGCGTCGAAACCGGGCAAGTCGTCGCGCATCATCATTGGCGCTCGCGGATCGAAGCCGGCCATCGTATCCAGAAGACGGATCGTGTCCTCGACGTTCATGCCCATCGGCCCGTTCGTCGAGAGCTGGTTGTAGAACAGGTCGTCCGGGGTGCGCGGCACCCGGCCCTGGCTCGGCCTGAAACCGATCACGTTATTGAAAGCCGCGGGGTTTCTGAGCGAGCCCATCATGTCGCTGCCGTCGGCGATGGGCAGCATGCGTGTGGCGATGCCCACCGCGGCGCCGCCGCTGCTGCCGCCGGCCGCAAGCGCCGGATCGTAGGCATTGCGCGTGACGCCGAACACGCTGTTGTAGCTCTGCGATCCCATGCCGAACTCGGGCACATTGGTCTTGCCGATGAAGATGGCCCCCGCATCGCGAATTCGTGCGATGTGCAAGTCGTCCGACTCTGGCATCGTCCCCGCAAATATCGGCGAGCCGAGACTCGTGGGAAGGCCTTCGGCATTGGCCAGGTCCTTGACCGCGTGCGGTACGCCGTGCAACCAGCCACGGTATTCGCCGCGCGAGAGTTCTTCGTCCGCGCGCCTTGCCTCCGCGAGGCAGGTATCGTCATCGAGCCGGCTGACAACAGCGTTGTAAACGGGATTGCAGTTGTCAATGCGTTCAAGAAAGGCTTGCATGGTCTCGACGCAACTGACCTGGCGCGCCCGGACCGCGGCGGAGAGCTGCGCGGCGGACAGCGACGTCAGGTCGCTTGGCAATTCAGCGTGAGCAGTTGCTGGCGTGAGTGTGGGCATCAGAAGGGCGGCGCTTACCCCGGCGGCGGAGTCCCTCATGAATCGGCGGCGGCTGAGGAGCGATCGCAAGAATCCCATCGTCAATCTCCGCGCGGGAAGCACGGGATCATAGCACCGCCGGGAAAAAATGGACTGGCGCCGCATCAAACCGCAGCAATTCTCATTACGCCCGTCCGCCCTCTCCCCGGGGTGGGTCTGGCGGTGGTTTTGGCCCGGATTGCGCCGGACAAGGGGGTGTCGGATGCCCGGTCGCGACGTGTGGCGCCAAAATGAGAACTGCTGATCAAACCGACAATGCCGCATCGGGTTGATGCGGCGCCAGGGCCCGTCAACGCTCCGAGACAGCGCTGGCAGGCCCTAACCGGATTCGAGGCGTGGACGCGCGAAGCGAAACCCGACGAGTACGGCAATCCCGACCGCTGCTGCGGCGGCCGCGCCAGGCGCGTCCGCACCCAGCCATACGGTGCTGGAACCCACGGCGAGTGCGCCGGCAAATACCAATAGTCCGGCCGACAACGCCGCCACGCTGCCTGCCACGACCGTCTGCAGCGCCCTGGAAATAAGCAGCGCCGCCACGAGCGCCGTGCCGACCGCGTAGACGTTGGCCAGAGTCGAGCCCTGCAGCAGCAGCGCGTCGTTATAGCTCCACAGAAACGGCAGCAGATACGCCACCGCGCCAAGCTGCACGCCGATCCAGGAGGTGCGCCAGACCTCGCTCCCCGCGAGCCCCGACGCGACCGCGCTTGCGATCGCCACGGGCGGGGTCAGAAACGACAACAGCCCGAAGTAGAAGATGAACAGGTGCGCCGCCATCGGCGCCACGCCCATCTCAACGATGGCGGGAGCGAGGATCACCGAGAGGACCACGTAGATCGCCGCCGTGGGCATCCCCATGCCCAGGATGATGGAGATACCCCCGGTCAACAACAACATGGCCAGGAGCCCGGCATTCTCTCCGATCTGGGTGAGCACCAGCGACAGCGAGAACCCCAGGCCGGTGATGTTCATGACACCGATGACGATGCCGGCGCCGCCGGCGATCATCAGCAACGGCAACATGTTGGCGCCGCCGCCGACGATGAGATCGAACCACTCGGACTTGTTCGGGAGCCGCCGCTTGCGAACCACCGTCAACCCCAGCAGGGCCGCGACGGCCCACAGTGCGGCCACCCCCGGATTGAACCCCCGCCAGAACAACAGGTAAAGCAGGAGCGCCAGGGGCGCCAGGAAGACCCATCCCTCGCGCAACTCCTCGCCGGCCCTGGGGAGCTGTTCCCTGGGCAGGCCGTGCAATCCGTAGCGCAGGGCGATGGCGTCGACCTGGGAAAACAGGCAGACGTAATACAGCAATGCCGGAACCGCAGCGGCAATCACGACGCTGGCGTAACTGACCTGGAGGAAGTCCGCGATCAGGAACGCCGTGGCGCCCATCACCGGCGGCGCAAATTGCCCGCCATTGGAAGCCACGGCCTCGATTGCAGCCGCATAGTGGGACTTGAAACCGGATCGTTTCATCAGCGGAATCGTGACGATGCCCGTCGACATGATGTTGCCGACGGACGTCCCGTTGATCGAACCGAATATGCTCGACGCGACGACCGCCACCTTCGCCGGACCGCCGCGCTGATGCCCCATGGCCGACATGGCCAGATTGGTGAAGAATTTCGTCGCGCCGCTGACCTCCATCAGCTTGCCGAGCACGATGAACGCCAGAACCAGCCGCGCGACCACCGTCAGGACCTGGCCGGGCACGCCATTCGTATCGGCGTACAGGTACATGATCAAGCGCGACATCCGGAGTTGCTCGGCCTGAAACGGCGGCGGCAGCAGATAGCCGAGAAACCCGTAGGCGATGAGGCACCAGACAAGGATGGTGATCGGGAGTCCGGCCGCGCGGCGCAACGCCTCCATGAGCAGCAGCACCGCCACGAGGCCCGGGATGTATTTCTGCGGCGTGTAGCCGGAGATATCGATGATCCAGTCGGAGTAGTTCAACGACATCCAGCCCCAACTGCAGATGGCCGCAAGGCCGAGCAGAAGTTCGATCGCGCCGGTGCGGCGCCCGTAGGGGTGCTTGAGGAACGCGGCGGCTATACCCAGCGCCATCAAGGGGCCCATCCACTCGGCGGAAATGATCGACACGCCGAAGTACTGGGGCAAGTCGATGATCCACGCAACGCCGAGGACGATGACCGCCCCAAGGTAGACGTGCTCGAGTCGCTTCAGGAATCCGCTCAAATCAGTCTTCCCGACACAAGCTGCTTCGCATCGGCCCCGGAAACGAGCGGCGGGTTAACGATCCGCGCCGCCGAGCGCTCGCACCTGGTTACGCTCATGAGCGTCGGTCCAGAGCCCCGCTTCCTGAAAATACCGGACCGCGCCCGGATGGTAAGGATGCGGGTTGTCCGACGGGACGATGGAGTCCGCGGCCACCGGCGCAATCAAGGCATAGTCGCGCCGCAGCGATTCCCACTGCCGGTGAATGGTGCCGGCGATCAGGTAGACGTCGTCATCGGAAAGATGGACGCCGGTGTTGAGGTAGGTCGCGAATCGGGCAAGACGGGTAGGCTCCGGCACGCCCACAGCCGCAGTGTCGGAGGTAATCAGGTCGACATGCGATCCGGGCACGGTTTCCGTCAGCCTGGCCTCATCGCCGCCGACGCCGAGAAATCGGATTCCGCCGGGAATCGTCGCCTCGGCCTGGCGCGCCAGGGCGGTGGCGATACCGATGGGCGCGGCATCCACGCGTCCCTCCGTCAGCAGGCGCACGCCGTCCGGCAAGCTCGCGACGCTGACCATCTCGACGTCATCGGGACCCAGCCCCCCGGTCGAGAGCAGCGACCAGTGCCACCGCTCAAGCGCCACGTTGGAGCGGATGGCCACCACGACCCGCCGGCCGCGCAGATCTTCGATCCGGGTCATCCCGGAAGCTGACCGCACCATGAGGTTGTCGCGCAGCGGCATCATCGCAGCCACCAGGCGCAGGTTCGACATCGCCGCCGCATAAGGGTCCTGGGCCGTGTAAGCCACCTGGCTGTCGATCTGCGTGTTGATGCCCAGCGCGATTTCGCCCCGTTGCAGCATGGGCATGTAGACCGAAGAGCCGGAAAACGGCCTGACGGTCGATGGAATCCCGGTCTCGTCCTGCAACAGCTTGGCAATGCCGCTGGCGACCACGTAGTAGTTGGTTCCGGCCGGGTTCGAGCCGATGGCGATGCGGCGAAGCTGCGCCTCGGCGTCGTGCGGCGCCAGCGCCCACACCAGTCCCGCAATTGCCGCAAGCAAGCAGGCAGTTGCCTGCCGAATGCCGGTCTTTCCAATTCTCATGGGTTTGCTGACTGTCATGCTTCAGGGCATTCTACAGGCGCGCGCAGGTTGCGGACAGTTGACGTGCTATCGGTTGTCGGAATTGCACGGAGAATGCCATGAATTCGAAGGCATCCGTATTGTCCAATGTGGACATGACCGGCATGCGGCCCCTTCTTGAGAACCAACTGGGTCTATAGCAGCACCGGGAATCTATACTGCGGCACATTCCCGCGGTCCACCTTCCGAAGCGTTCCGCGGCGCAGGTTCCCAAGCCGCGATTCGTCGCGGTTGTGGCACACCGAGTGCGGTATCATCCAAGGTGGGAGCATCGCACGAGGCGCGGAGAACGAGCCATGTCCGGCACCGGAGTTTGGCCACCTGAGGTCAATGGGCACGGCGCACAGCGCTCGGAGTCGCTCAAGGCAATGCTTCGGACGCTGGCCGAATCCGGCGAGCGTCACGATCCCCTTGTATTCGGCGGCCGGGTGCGGATCATCGACAAAGCGTTGAGGATAGCCCGCCATCTTCCCCCGCACGGACCCAAGGGCAACACCATACTGATCCACGGCGCGCCCGGCGCCGGCAAAACAGCGCTCGTCCGCGAAATCGCCCGCCGACTGGAAAAGGAAGGGGCGACGACGATCATGCAGCCGGAAATTCCCGCGCCAGGACGAATCCAGTCAATCTACGCTGGACTTGCGGCCGCTCTCGCCGGCGCGCGTTCCGACCTTGGCCGGACCACCCTCCGGGCGGACACCGCCCTGTCCATCCGTCCGGGTGGCGTCGGCGGCGACGTCACGACTGGCGAGAGCGTCGCACCGCCAGCACTGGAAGATCCGGAGAGCATTGCGGACCTCCGCGCCGGACGGCCGTGGCAGCCGAACGAGCGCGCGGTTGTGTTCATCGACGAGATTCAGAACATCGCGCCGGACACCCAGGCGGTTGAGAGTCGACTCGTTCGCGCCCTGCATACCCAGGACCGTATCCCCGTCCTGCTGGTCTGCTCGGGGCTGTCCAACAGCGAAGATGCACTAGGCCGCGCCGGATTGTCCCGGCTCGGCACCGTGAACTGCATTCCCTTGGGGTCGCTGACACACGAGGAGACTCTCGACTGCGCACGGGCAACCCTGGATTTCGTTCGGCAGCGGGGGCTACCCGGCAGCGACGCCGCCGTGCAACGCTGGGCCGGACGCATCGCGTCATCGTCGGATGGCTGGCCCCGGCATCTGCAGAACTATTTCACTGCCACTTGGGAAACCCTCGCTGGCCAAGGCGCCCCCGCGCTGGACACCGCCGATCTCGACGCCACCATTCGGCGGGGCGACGCACGCCGGGAGGATTACCACATCAAACGAATTTCCCGGTCCGGGTTGCCCATCGGCGTCGTTGGCGCACTCCACGAACAGCTCGCGCAGGGGGAGTCGCTCGACGAATATCAGGCCATGAGTGTCATCGACGATGCCATCGCCGGACTTCCCGCGGGGATGCAGCGGGCGATCAGGGGACGATTCGCCGCCAGCGACGATTACCTTGAGAGCCTGCTGCGGGCGGGCATCGTTTCGCTCGACCGGCACAAGCGTTGCGTCTCGCCGATTCCGACGCTCCACCAATTCATTCTGGCGGAATACGGCAAAGGAACCGGTTCGCCAGCGGCCAAAGCCCAGCCACCAGGCTCGCAAGAGTAACCAGCGAAGACATGCTGGGCGAATCAATCAACGGCACCCGCTCGATTATAGTAGCCACCGCGCACGGAACCCGGAAATTCGGTTGCGGTGACAGCAGGTCACGCCGACACTGAGGCAACCGTGGGGCCGTTCGCCCCGGAGAGCAGGCGGCAAGGGAACGAGTAGTGGCAGAATTGAATCCAATTGATCTGCTGGACGTCACCTCGCAGTTGGCGGACGACGAAGTACTGGTCAGGGACACCGTGGCTCGCTTTGTGGACGACAGGGTGCTGCCCATCATCAGGGAATGCTTTGAGGAACACCGCTTCCCCACGGACCTGATCCCCGAGATGGCCAGCCTCGGATTATTCGGCTCCACACTGCACGGATACGGCTGCGCGGGCCTGAACAACACCTGTTACGGCCTGATCTGCCAGGAACTCGAGCGCGGCGACAGCGGTCTGCGCAGCTTCATCTCCGTGCAAAGCTCGCTGACCATGTTTCCGATCCACCGCTACGGCACGAGCCTGCAAAAGGACCGCTGGCTGCCGGCGATGGCGCGCGGCGAAGCGCTCGGGTGTTTCGGGCTGACCGAAGCCCATGGCGGCTCCGACCCGGGCAACATGAAGACGCACGCGAAGCGGGATGGCGACGACTGGATTCTCAACGGTTCGAAAATGTGGATCACCAACGGAACGGTCGCCGACGTCGCTCTGGTCTGGGCGATGACCGACGACGGCGTTCGCGGGTTCCTGGTTGAGCAGGGCATGCCTGGGTTCGAAGCAACCGATATCGAGCGAAAGTTCTCGATGCGGGCTTCAATCACCTCGGCGCTGTTCTTCGACAACGTCCGCATCCCGGCCGAGAACGTTCTTCCCGATGCGGTGGGACTGCGGTATCCATTGAGTTGCCTGACGCAAGCGCGCTACGGGATCTGTTGGGGCGTCATCGGCGCCGCACAGGCGTGTTTGCAGGAGATGATTGACTATTCCGACTCCAGGGTCCTGTTCGACCGCCCACTCTCCCATACGCAATCGATCCAGATTCGGCTGGCGGATATGGCACGACGGATCACGACATCTCAATTGCTCGCCTTCAGGCTTGCGCAACTGAAGGACGCGGGCCAATTGCGGCCGGCGCAGGTATCGCTGGCCAAGTGGCACAACGTCCGGGCGGCACTGGATATCGCCCGCGACAGCCGGGACATGCTCGGCGGCAGCGGCATCACCGCGGAATTCACGCCCATGCGCCACATGCTCAACCTGGAGACCGTGATTACCTATGAGGGCACCGAGACCGTGCACCAGTTGATCGTGGGTCAGGAACTGACCGGGGTGAACGCGTTCTGAGCGTCGGTCAGGAATCCGCCTGGGCAGACCAGGGCCTGTTAACGCTATCGGAGATGGCAGGGAGGAAAATCAGTAATGTCGGAAGCAATCATTGCTCAGAAGAGCCCCTACGCGGCTGAAGTGACCGAGGGCAAAGCGTATTATTGGTGCCGATGCGGGAGAAGCGCAAACCAGCCGTTTTGCGACGGCTCCCACAGCGGCACCGAGCACGCTCCTGTAAGGTACGTGGCGGAGCGGGACGGCACCGCATACTTCTGCGGTTGCAAGCGTACGGACAATCAACCGCTCTGCGACGGCAGCCACAAGGGAATCGACTGATTCCGGTTCGAACGACTACAACTGGAGCCCCTCGTCGGCTCATCGTTTCGGCCGACGGCCATTACGCACGCCCATCCGGCGTGACCGCCAACGGATGGCCGACAAGCTGCCGGTCGACGGTAAGTAACTTGAGACCTTCCTCCTGAGCCTGGACAAGCAGCAGTTCGTCGAACGGGTCTTTGTGAGCGAGCGGAGGATCGAGGACTCGCGCAGCGTGCACCGCGGTCATCGGTAGCAGGGTTACATCCTGCCCTTCGAGAATCGTGAGCACGTCACTTGGGTGGAAACGGCTCTTGCGCACACCCGACGCATAGCGGGCATCGTGCTTGAGCCGCATCTCCCATATCGACACCGCACTCACGAAAAGCCGCACCTTACGCGCGGCGAAGAACCGGCGCTCGGTATCGTCCAGCGCTCCTGGCGCCTCCATCAGCCTGTAAAGATAGGTCGTATCGAGGAGTATGCGCACGCGAGCCTCGCCTATTTCTCAAGCTCAAGACCAAGCACTTGACGACTGAGCGCCGAATCGTGGAAAGCCGACTCCATTGCCTCAACCTCTTCCGGCGGCGCATCCTCGATCCCAAGGCGCCGGCGGCTCGCCTCAAGCTTGTCGAAGTCAATCCCACCGTGGCGGTCGCAGCGGATGAGTTCAACTGCCGGCCGACCGTGTTTAGTGATAATCACGCGCTCGCCGCTGCGGGCGGCCACTACCAGTTCGGAGAGGCGTGCTTTCGCCTCGCGTAACGCAAGTTCCATGGCGGATCGCTCCTGGCTCCGGTTCCATCCCAACTATGCGTCAGTGTGCGCCCTAATTCAAGACCACATCGTGACTACATTCGGCACCGATCCAACAAGATGCGCTCGGATAGAGTGGCAATGTTCATTCACCAGAAGGGCTGTGACCGAAATCCGTCGGGTTCCCGTTGGACCGTTGAGTGGGCCGTTGAGTGAGCCGTTGGATGGGTCGTTGGATGGGTCGTTGGATGGGACACCCTCACTCGCCTTCGGTTGCTTGACGCCTATATCGATTGGACGAGGAAAGCGTGTAATTGCGGGCGGGACCGTTAAAGGTCCGCTCGCCGATCACCGCAAGCGCGTCGGCCATCAACAATTTGGGCTCCGGGTCCTCCGACCGCAGCCGAATCACATGCTGAGCCAGTTGCGCGGCGCCCAACGGGTCATCCGCGGCCATTGCCTCGCGCGCCTTCGTCATCAGGACATCCACGCCGCCCGCCAAGTCCGCCATGCGCTGGGACTGTTCAAGAGGACTTTCGCGATGCAAGGAAAGCGGGTCGCCGTCGAACCAGCCCAGGTCCTGGGCGTAGATGTCACGCACGGTACCCCAGACGCTGCCGTAGTAATTGGCAAGGTAATCCAGCTCCGCCAGATGCTCCGGGAGCGCGGCGTACTCAACCAGCTCATCCGGCGTCATGTACTGCCTGGCGCCTTCGATCGTGCGGTCCAGGACCCACTGCATGGCGTCGCGATAGTTGGTCAGCACTTCCGCTGCGTTTCCGAGCATGGGCGTCGTATGCCCGCCCACGACATGCAGGGGCTCCTCACCGATCATGCTGTCGATGCTGCGGATCCAGTCGCGGATGGAACGCCTCGCGGTTCCGCGAAGCGGGTAGGTGTTGGGCCAGGACTGGTAGAAGTTATCGCCCGCGAAGACCACGCGCTGCTCCGGCAGCCAGACGTAGAGCTGGTCCGCAGTCTCACCCGGCGCTGCGACAAGCTCCAGCTGAACGCCGGCGATCTGCAAGCTTATCCGGTCCTCCGAAAACGTATGCGTGGGCTGTATGGGAGTCGCGGGCTGCCGGCCCTGCTGTGTCACGCCGTCGCCCATCAGGTTACCCACCGGGCGCTCCGGTGGGATCGCGATGCCGATGCCGATCCGCTGCTCCGGCGGCAGATCGAATCCCTGCGTGTTGGAGGGCCGGGCGCCACCCTGAAGTCCGGCGGCCCTGGTCCTGGCGCCTTCCGAACCGAAGTTGGCGCGTGCCCAGACTTCGATTCCCGCGTCCTCTTCGAAAAAGGCCGGGGACGCGTTGAAGTGGTCGCCGTGACCATGAGTATAGATCATCGCCCGCACAGGCAGATCGGTAATCTGCTCGAACGCGGCACGCACCTGGCTGCCGCCTGCCACCTGTTGCCCGGGGTCGACGATGATGACCCCGTCATCCCCAACGATCATGGTATTGGCCGAAACCTGGTAGCCGATCGCGGTATAGACGTTCTCGGCGACCTGGATGATATCCGGCTCGAACATCCTGTTTCGCTCGAGCAGGCGCAAGGTCGCGTCACTGGGCTGGGCCAACGCGCCCGAGGCGCCGAATACCGCAAGCGCCGCCACACTGATAATCCGTTTCACATTCTCACCTTTCGGAGCAATTGCACTGACAGGAATGCGACTTTACCTGAACTACAGGGGACTGCGTTAGGACAACTCCCGTAGCCGATCGACACGTGTCGCGAGTGTTTTGAAGGGGCGTGGCGACTGGCCGCCAGTCTCGTTTTGGCCCGGCGATTAGCGAATTGTTCGGCAACGGGGTAAATTTGCATGTCTGTTTGAATACTGCGGCCCCTGAAGGAGTCCCCTTATGAAACTTTCGTCGCTCCATTTGCCGGCAACATTTCTCGCGGCTTCACTCCTGTTGTCCGGTTGCGGGTCTCCGTCGGGCGATGACGCGGCCACGGCGATGCCGGAAGCCTCCGGGCCATCCGTCGAGAGCGTTGCGCTGTCGGCCAACCCGAATCCCACCGTGCCGCTGGCGGCTATCCTGTCGGTCACGACAGACGTTCCAACAAGGCTGACCATCAATTTCAACGACGGTGAGCGTAGCTGGAGCGTCACGCCCAGCGACGGGATGTCCACGGATCACGAGGTTCCCGTGCTCGGCATGCGTCCCGGCAGGACACACACCATTACGGCCACGCTCGAAGATGCGGGCGGGCTTGCCACTGAAACCGCAGCCCAGACGTTCACGACGCCCCCGTTGCCGGAGGCGTTTCCGACGCCCCTGATCACCGCCCGGGATCCGGCGCGAATGGAGCCCGGCGTGACGATTTTCAATGTCAACGGCCGATGGGATACGGAAAACAATTCCACGCCGGCCAACTTCTCGCCGGCCATCGCCGTGGACGATGAGGGCGAAATCATCTGGTACTACCTGCCGGGCAACCACCGCGTACACGATGTACGGCGGCTCAACAACGGCAACCTGGTCTACGAGGTCTGGCCGGGCACCGACGGCATGATCGAGATCGACATGCTGGGCAACATCCAGCGCCGCTGGCACTTCACCGGCACCGCCAAGGACCCCGCACCGGGAAGCATTCCAGTGGAAACCGACTCCTTCCACCATGACTTCGTTGAACTGGCCAGCGGCAATTTCCTGCTCCTGAGTACGGAACACCGTGTGATCGAGGACTGGTATACCAGCGAGACCGATCCCGACGCGCCGCGGGCCGACGCCAATGTCATCGCCGACCTGGTGGTGGAATTCACGCCCGAGGGCGAGGTGCTCAACGAGTGGAGCCTCTTCGACATCCTCGACATCAACCGCATCGGCTACAACTCGCTGCGTGAGGACTTCTGGGCCAACCACTACGACGGCGTGGTGGAAGGCATCGTCTACGACTGGACCCACGGCAACGCGCTGATCTACGAAGAAGAGGACAATTCCTTCCTCATGTCCGTGCCCTACCAGGATGCGGTTATCAAGGTCAGCATGGATACCGGCGAACTGGTCTGGATCCTCGGGACCCACGAGAACTGGAACGAACCCTGGAGCGAGAAGCTGTTGACGCCGGTGGGCGACGTGGAATGGTCCTACAAGCACCATGCCATCAGCCACACCGAGAACGGCACGTACCTTCTGTTCGACAATGGCGCAGCGCGCGCGAGTCCGTTCGAAGAAAAGATGCCCCTGGCCGACAGTTACAGCCGCGCCGTGGAATATGCGGTCAACGAGGAAACCATGGAAGTCAGTCAGCCCTGGGTTTACGGTCCGGAGCAGGAGGTTTACTACGGGCGCTACCTGGGCGACGTGGACTGGCACGCCGGGGCGGATACCGTGCTGATCAACGTCGGCGGGGCGGAAACCAATGCCGAAGGCGTCAATGTTCCGCCCGGACAGGCGCAACGATGGGCGCGTCTCATGGAGGTCACGCACACCGACCCGCCCGAAAAGGTCTGGGAAATGCGCCTGCAGCAGGACGACTCGAACTGGGCCATCTACCGGGCGGACCGGCTGCCGAGCCTTTATCCGTAACGCGGCAGCAGGTCCGTAACGAGAGGCTGTTCGCAGCGCTCCGTTGCTACTCCGCCCCGGGCCCCGGCGTGATCCCGCGATTGGGGCCGGTGAAAGCCGCCACGGTCCCATCGGCAAACTCGGCCCGCTGCAGGCGCATGAAGTTCGCCCCGCTTCGGCTCGGATTGCCGGTCACGGAAACCAATTGGTCGCCCGGCTCGAATATCTTGCCGCCCAGGCCCCTGCGGCGCAGGTTGTTGGCACTCGCCAATTCCGCGCTCCACTCCTGTTCGTTGCCCTCGTCGTCGACGAAGGTATATGACAGTCGGCCGTGTGGATTGACGATCGCGTATTCCACTACCGTGGCATCGCTATGCTCGATGGTCGCGGACGTATCGAAATACGTGGCGCCGTTGTGGTGCGCCGCCACCGGCAAGCCGGCCAAGAGAACGAGCGACGCCGCTAGTCCCCGGGTTGTCAAGAATTTCATCGATCCCTCCTCACTCGATTCCGCCGAATTCGGGAATACACTCATATTCCCAGATTTCCCCGTCCGGGGCATAGTTCCAACGCCCGCCGACGACGTAGGGCTCTTCGTAGTAGGTCGGGTCGTGCACCTCGCCTGTGAACTGCAACACGTCGCCCTCACGCCACCAGCGCTCGATGACGTATGTGTTCTCGTCGCCGGAGAACGGGAAGCCCGCGGTCCACATGTAGTTGTCGGGGTGCATGTGGGTGGTGCGAACCACCAGCGTATCGCCATCCCACTCGCCAGTGGAGTAACCGATGTAGGACGGCTGCCAGTGGTCCGGCGCCTCGCGCCCGTCCATGAAAATCCGGCGCACCTGGTGAAAGTGCTCGTAGAGAATCAGGACCTGGTGCTCCTGCTGGACGATCTCGATGGGATAGGGGTCCACCAGTCCCAGCGGGATTCCCGGCATCAGGCACCGCAGCGTCGGGTCCTTGTCCGGGCTGAAACTATCAAATTCGGCTTGACCGGCCGGCGTCATCCTGACGGTGCTGGGATCCGGCTGCCCCATCCGGGGCGGGTGACTGGGATTCCAGATGCCTTCGAAGTCGGCCTGGGCCGCCGCCGGCCCGGCCAAGAACACGCTGGCCAAGGCGACCAGACCGGCAGCCGAAGTCAGCCTCCACAATTGTCCGAGGTTTACTCGTGATGAGAGCATCCTATAATTCCTCACATGTAGCGCAATGTTTCGGTCGCGAGAATCCTAGCGTACTTCAGTAATTGGACATACGGCAAATCCGATCAGCAGGCGGCGCGACTGTGTAGCTGTGTATGGGAAAAGGCCTGTGAAGTGTCATATTGAGGATTACACGCCTCAAGAGGAGATGAACGGTATGTGGTTTCGATTGATCTTCGGCTTCGCTGCCGCAGTTGCGGTGTCGCTTGGGGCCAGGGCCCATCACAGCGTGGCAGGGAATTTCGACCCCGGTGCGACCATCGAGGTCGCGGGTGAAATCACCGGGATTCACTGGCGCAACCCCCACGTCAAGTTCACGATGATGGTGACCGGTGAAGGTGGCGAACAGGAGGAGTGGGAAGTCGAGACCCATTCGCTGAGCATCATGCGCCGCATGGCCGCCGTCGATCCCTTTGTCGAGATCGGCGATCGGGTCAGGGTCGCGGGCTGGCCCGCGCTTCGCTCGCCCCATGGCATGTTCGTCAACAACATGCTGTTGCCCGGCGGCGAAGAATTTGTGTTCCAGTTCAGTCCGGAACCCGCGGATCTCAGGTGGTCGGACCGTCTCTGGGGAACCAACGAGCGGTGGTTCGCGGAGACCGGCGACACGTCGGGCGCCGAACTGGGTATCTTCAAGGTGTGGAGCACGTCGCTCGCCGGTGGCAGGGGCTTCTTCTGGCTCAGGGAATACCCGCTGACCGACGCGGCCCGCGCCCGTATCGCGCAGTACAACCCGGAGGTCGACGACCCGCTCCTGGACTGCGCCGTCAAGGGCATGCCCGCCATCATGGCGGCGCCCTACCCCATCGAGTTCGTGGACGAGGGCGGCACCATCGTTCTGAGACTCGAGGAGTACGACCTGCGCCGGACGATCCATCTTGAATCGCAGCAAGAGAATCCGGAGCCGTCGATTCTCGGCCACTCCACCGGCCGCTGGGAAGGGGACACGCTGGTGGTGGAGACTTCCGGCATCAACTTCGGACATTTCGATACCCGGGGTATTCCGACCAGCGACGACGTGGAGGTCGTCGAACGATTCACTCCGATGGCAGACGCCAGCGAACTCGATTACGAAATCACCGTGATCGATCCGGCCACATTTTCCGAACCGGTGGTCATGAGCAAGACCTGGGTGTGGCTGCCCGATGTCCGGATCGCACCATACGAGTGCGACGCGGGATAGCGGCCCACCAATAACCAAGTTTTTTTTGGAGAAAGAAATATGAATACCCGCATCATGGCCGTGACCCTGGCGCCCTTTCTGTTCGGCATGTCCCTTCAGGCAGCCTCCCAGTCGATGTTCCTGAGGTCCATGTACGAGCTGGAGGACCCGCGCGGCTACTGCCTGGACATCCCGGGCTTCGGGGCCGGCATGCAGCTCGACGCGCCGATCACGACGCACACCTGCAAGTACAGCCTGCCCGGATTCGATGTCGACGAGATCTTCGAGCAGACGGACGGGAAGCTCAGACTGGTCAACTACGACCGCTGCCTTGCCGCCGACCCGATGGACGCCGGGCGCGCGGACGTCAATTCCATCGACTGCGGCGACGCCCACGAATGGCAGGTTCACGCCGACGGCCGCGTCACGCCGTCATCGGATTCGAGCCAGTGTCTGACGCTGGCAGCCGAACGGGTCTTCGTCAACACCTCCTTCGCCACGGTTCCGCCCTATTCTTCCAGGGCCGTGAGCCTGGAACCGTGCATGGCCGACGCGTCCTGGCGGCAGCGCTGGCGCTGGTCGGAAACCGACGAAATGCCGACCTACAATGCCAACACCCTCCGCAGCGGCATGACCCGGGCGGCCCGTGAGGGCAATCTCGAAATCGGTCCCGCCGTCGATCCCGTGGCGACCGCGGCCATCTACGCCGACGCTCCGCGCGCCTTCGGGGCAGCCGACGTGACGGTTTCGGACGAGATCGCATACGGCCCGGAGGAGGGGCATCGGCTCAGGGTCTACGTCGGCAACAATCGCAATGCGCCGGGCATGGGGGCGCCGATCATCCTGCTGGTACATGGCGGCGGCTTCTCGCGCGGAAACCTGAGCAACCTGAGCCACGTCGCGACACACTTTGCCGGCCTGGGATTCGTCGCGGTGAACATGACCTATCCCCTGGCGCCGCAGCACACCTGGCCCAGCGGCGCCGAAGCCGTCCACGCGGCGGTGGAGTGGATTCATGCCATCATCGGCGACTATCGGGGCAACCCTGCCCAGCTTTACGTCTATGGCCATTCCGCAGGCGGCAACCACGTGGCCAATTACGTATTCCGCCCGAGCCTGTCGTCGAGGCAGGGCGATCGCGTGGCCGGCGCCATTCTCGCGTCGCCGGCGCTGCAGTTGCCCGATGCGCCGGACGAGGTCGGTTCGGACTACTATGCCGTCGATGGGCGGACGCTGGCGGAAATGCGCGTCCTGGACAACATCGAGGCGGCTTCGATTCCGGTGCTGATCACGGTAGCGGAACATGACCCACGGGGCTTCCACCGCTCGACAGCGCAACTGTTGACCCGGCTCATCGAGGACTTCGGCGCGCAGCCCCGTCTGCGGCAGATGCCGGGGCACGGGCACATTTCGTACGTGTCCGCGGTCGGCACCAGCGACCGGTTGCTCGAGGAAGAGGTGGTGGACTTCATCCTGTCGCCGAGGTAATCGGCCGGGGAGACCCACATGGTGATTGACACCATGACCGGAATGGAAACCCGCGCGCAAATGCGCAAGGAAACCCTCGTGGAGATCGGAATGACTGGAAAATTCGCCGCCCGGACGGGCGCTCTCGCGGGCAGCCTCGCTGTCCTGGTTTGCGCCCCCTTGTTATCCGCACAGGAAGTCGCCCGGGAACCGGAGGAATTGCTCGCGCGGGGCACTTACCTGATGGAGAGCATCGGCGCCTGCGGCAACTGCCACACGCCCAAGAGGTCCGACGGCACGCCTATCGAGAACCTGCATCTGGGCGGCTCGTTCGTCATCGAGGAGCCCGGGTTCAAGGCGTATGCGCCCAACATCACGATGGATGAGGCGACCGGCATCGGCGCCTGGAGCGACGCAGAGATCATTCGGGCCATTCGCGAGGGGTTCCGGCCGGACGGGACCATCATCGGCCCGCCGATGCCGACGCCCTGGTACCGCGATATTTCGGACACGGACGTGCGCGCGATCGTCGCCTACCTGCGCAACGCCCCGCCGGTGAACCGGGTGGTGCCGACGAGCGAGTACCGGGTGCCGTTACCGCCCGACTGGGGACCGCCTGTGGAATCGGTTCCCGATGTTTCCCCCGACGACCCCCTGGCCTACGGCACCTACGTTGCCGTCGCCCTGGGTCACTGCACCGAGTGTCATACGCCCCTGGTGGAAGGCATGCACGATTTCAGCCGCGTCGGCCTGGGCGGCAACAGCTATCCGAATATCTTCGGGCTCGGGTTTACGGTGATCTCCGCCAATGTGACCTCCCATCCGACACTGGGTATCGGCGAATGGACGGACGAGGAAATCAAGCTCGCGATCACCGACGGCATCCGCCCCGACGGACGGCAGATGCTCGACAGCATGGCATTCCAGTACTACCGGAACATGACCGAGGAAGATCTGGACGCGCTGGTGGTCTACCTGCGTTCCCTGTCGCCGCAGCCGGTTGAATAGTCAAGCGGTACGGCTTATTGATGGACCTCGGCGACGTTTGTCGGTAACTGCGCTCAAAAAATGCCGGAGGATACTCGCACGGTGCCAATAGCAAGAAACACTGTCCATCCGGCAAACTTCAATCCGGAAATCGAATTACCGTACCAACTTCGGACGGACGACTTTCGTTCAGCACTACAAGATGTCTATGACTTTTTCCATGACGTAAACGAACATCTTGTTTCCAAAGGGCTTCAGCGCCTGGACGACATATTGAGGCCCGCGATTATGTCGGGCGTTCTGTCCAACACGCTCACGTCAAGCTTGGCAAAACATTCCAGAGTTCTGGTCGAGAATAACTACTTCAACGGCCATCCAGACCTTGTGGTTCAAGGCGTCTACCCCAAGAACTCAGTGAAATCGGGAGAACAGGGAGTGGAAATCAAGACAACCCGAAAGAAAGGAGGGGCCGTCGATACTCACGGAGCACGAAATCAGTGGATGTGTGTGTTTGTCTATGAAGTGGACACAAAATCGGAACCCGCCGTGAACCGGCGGCCCATGAAGTTTACAGAAGTCCATCTCGGCGAGGTAACCCTTGATGATTTCAGACGAAATCCAAGGGGAGAGCTTCGGGCGAGTCCGGAGAAGAGACATCACAAAAGGCCGCCGATCCGTAAGCGGGCAATTTGAGCCGTTATTGTCGCGGGTCTGATTTTGTCGTTTCCTTCGTTGTTTCATGACGAAGGAGGAAAGCTCTATGAACGGAGTCAAGCGGGTTACGGTTCGCCGTTCGGCGGAGGAGTGGCGTTCGATCGTGTCGCGGTTCGAGCGTAGCGGTCAGACGAGCAGGCAGTTTTGCTCGGCGGAGCAACTGGCGCCGAGCACGTTTGCGTTGTGGCGGCGTAGGCTGCGAGGCCCGGCGGCGGGGAGCGAATCAAACGGCGCGGCGCGATTTGTGGAGTTGGCGGATTCGCCGGTATCGTCGCCGGTGTGGGACGCGGAGCTGGACCTGGGCGAGGGGGTGGTTCTGCGTTTGCGGCGCCCGTCGCGGTGCCGGACCTCGGAGGCGACTGCCGCATTTGGCTGTACACGCCGGCGTGCGACATGCGCCGTTCCTTCGACGGGCTTTCGGCGCTGGTGCGCACCGAGCTGGGCGCCGACCCGACCAATGGTCACTGGTATGTGTTCGTGAACCGTCGGCGCACGATGCTGAAGGTGCTGGCGTTCGATGCCGGCGGGTACTGGATCTGGTCCAAGCGTCTGGAGCAGGGTCAATTCGCCGCTTTGGGCGGCCGGGCGCACGGCGCGATCGCGTTGACCCGGACGGGCTTGCTGGCGTTGCTGGAGGGCACCGACATCCGCGTGACGCGCCAGCGCAAGCGGTATCGTCGTGCGGCCTGAGAGGGGGTATGCTTCGGGCTTCGCGGCGACGGATACGACGGTTTTGTCCCAAGTCCGGATCGAGACTCTTCAGGAGAAGAACGCGCAACTGAGCGCGACGGTCGCCGACCTCACCGAACAACTCACCCAGGTCAAGCGTCAACTGGAGTGGTTCAAGCGCCAGTTGTTCGGCCCGAAGTCCGAGAAGCGGTTGGAGTTCGACCCGGCCGTGCAGGCGAGCCTGTTCGCGGCGTTGGGCCTGGATCCGCCGCCGGTCGAGGACACCCCCACCCAGGAGATTACCTACCGTCGCCGGGTGAAGCGCCGGGACGGTTCGGTCAACGAGCAGGGCCTGCGGTTCGACGATTCGGTGCCGGTGGAGACCATCGCGGTCACGGCCCCGGAGATCGAGGCCATTGCCGAGGCCGAGCGCGAGGTGATCGGGGAGAAGGTCACGCACCGGCTGGCGCAGGAACCGGGCAGTTACAATATCCTGAGATACGTTCGCCAGGTCGTGAAGCGCCGGGACACGGGCGAGATGTTGACGCCGCCGGCGCCGCCGAACGTGCTGGGCCGCGCGGCGGTGGACGTGAGCTTTCTGGCCGGGCTCTTGGTGGACAAGTTCCGGTATCACCTGCCGTTGCACCGCCAGCACCGGCGTCTGGCGGACAGCGGGATTCGGGTGAGCCGGCGCAGCCTGACGAACTGGGCCGGCCGGTCGATCGATTTGCTCGATCCGATCGTCTCGGCGCAGTCGGCTCACATTCTGTCCGGCGACGCGGTCGCCATGGACGAGACGACGATCAAGGCGGGAAGGACGGGGCCGGGCAAGATGCGTTCGGCGTACTACTGGCCGGTGTACGGCCAGGACGACGAACTGGTGTTTCACTATGCGCCGAGCCGTGCGCACGAGCATGTCGAGACCTTCCTCGGGGATTTCGCCGGCACGCTGTTGAGCGACGGCTACGCGGCCTACGAGGCGTTTGCCAAGCGCCGCGGACTGGTCCACGCCCGCTGCTGGTCGCATAGCCGGCGGAAGTTCGTCGAGGCCCGTTCGAGCGATCCCGAGGCCGTGGACCGGGCGCTGTCGCTGATCGGCGCGTTGTACCGGCACGAGAAGCGGATCCGCAAGAAGAAGCTCGACGGCGCCGGAAAGCTCGCCTGGCGGCGCGAACGCAGCGCGCCGGCGGTGGATGCGTTTTTTGCCTGGTGCCGGCAACAGCGTCAGCGCACCGACCTGTTGCCGAACGACCCGTTCGGCAAGGCCCTGGCCTATGCCGCGGAGCGCGAGGCGGGCTTGCGGGTGTTTCTCGACAACCCCGAAGTCGCCATCGATACCAACCATTTGGAGCGCGGGCTCAGGCCGATCCCCATGGGCCGGCGCAACTGGCTGTTCGCCTGGACCGAACTCGGCGCCGAGCGCGTCGGCGCCATCCAGAGCCTGCTGACGACCTGCCGGATGCAGGGCGTGAATCCCTACACCTACCTGGTCGATGTCCTTCAGCGCATCGACCGCCACCCGGCCAAACGCGTCATCGAATTGACGCCGCGCGTCTGGAAGGAACTGTTCGCCGAGAAACCCTTAACATCCGACCTCGACCGAGTCCGGGATCCCCCCGCTCTTTAGGCGACGAAAGTCCAGAACGGTCTCGTTTGCCCGCTTACGCCGATCCGTCGGTCAGGATCGCTCGAGTCGCGGCGGGCGAAAACGATTCGATCTGCTTGCCAATGCGCGCCATTCGTTTGACCCGTAATTGCGTTGCGCCGCCAGAATCGGCGCTCTAGTCCATTTTCCTACATTTGGCGTTGAAAATCGTGTTGATTGGATCCTTCGCCGTCACGCCTACATACGGGCGCTATCCGCGAAATCAGGTGGATCCTGCACATGGAAGGGTCCCCTTTTTCTTTGGCATTCGTCAATTCGTACATCACCTTCGGTGACACGATCAACCGAAACTTTGGATTTTCGTTCCGGCATTCGCAAGCAAGACAGACAGGAGCCTTGATGTGGTGCCGTTGGTGTGAGAATTTGCGCTTCTAATTCGGTATCACCAAAAACGTCAAGTACGGAGTGAATTGCAATGCCCGACCACGATTCGAACGGAATGCAGATCCCGGAGCCGCTTGACTGGAGCGAGCGGCACAGGAGTATGCCTGGGTTCTTGAGGCCAAGCGGACTTCGCGCGGTTGCTGCCTACGTTGATGAACATAAACCGTCCCGCGCAGACCTAGTCGAAGCGATTCCGAGCATCTATGGCGAAGCGAAAAGAGCCGTAGACGATTTCCTGTTTCTTCGAGCGGCCGGGCTTTTTGTCAGAGACAATGACGCTATCGATCTTTCTGGCCATATGCGCGATTGGCTGAATTCCGATGGCGAGGACGCCACCATGTTGATAGCCGTCATGCACAGCCAAATCCGACTCATCGGCGAGTTGTTAGAGGAGATTAAGGATCGCCCAATGACGACTAAGCAGTTGCATGCCCTGGCAACGTCGAAGTACGGGTTTGAATGGGAAGCGACCACCCAAGTGTCGAGGCGCATGCAGTGGCTCGATTTCGCTGGATTGGTCAAATGGGAAGATAGGCGTCGAGCCATCACCCAAGTGGGGCGAGACTTGTTGCCTCGACTAATAATCTACGACCCAGACACCCAAAACAGGGAACCGCGCTATTGGCTCATGTCCCTGGGCGAGGGGGCAAGGTTCTGGGACGAGGGCTACCAAGGCGGATTCGCGTGCTTGGGTTGGGATCATCTTGGCGATTTGAGACAGTACGGTTCAATCGCTGACATTCGGGCGCGAGGGTTAAAGAAACCCAGTGCAAAGGCGTGCTGGCAGTTTTACCGCGACATGCAACCGGGCGACATCATTTTTTCGAAGCGCACCAGGCGAGGCCAGGGTCAGGCTATTGGGCATGGGATTGTCCCGCTCGGCTCCCAATATGATTTTGACGAGACCCGGGAGGAATACCAGCACGTCCGGGATGTCGAATGGCGCTCCAATTTTCCCGAAGGCCTCTTGGTAAGAGATGAGGCCCTGCCGGTGAAGACGCTGACCGACATTACTGATTACCCGGAACTGGTAGAGCAATTCGAGGACGCGCTGAGGATTGACGACGACGCGCCGGAGATTCCTTTGTACTCCATAGAAAACATCATGAAGGACGGTGCTTTTCTTGAACAAGCGGAATTGGAACGGCTCAAATCACGACTGAAGGACAAGATGAACCTGATTCTTCAGGGGCCTCCTGGTACCGGCAAGACATGGCTTGCCAAGCGCCTCGCGTACGCATTGATCGGACAACGCGACTCTCGTCGCGTCCGTGCGGTTCAGTTCCACCCAACACTGTCGTATGAGGACTTTGTCTATGGCTGGCGACCAACGGACGATGGACTTGAACTGGTTGATGGAACGTTCCTGCGCGCGATCGAAGCGGCCATGGCGGATCCTCTAGTTCCCTACGTAGTCGTGATCGAGGAGATCAACCGCGGCAACCCGGCACAGATCTTTGGTGAGCTGATCACGCTGCTTGAATCTGACAAGCGGACGGATGAGGCAGCCATCGAACTCGCTTACGCGCACAAAGGCAACGCCCGCGCCGTGTACGTTCCGGAGAATCTGTACGTGCTGGGCACGATGAACATTGCCGACCGCTCCCTGGCCCTGGTCGATCTGGCACTGCGCCGCCGCTTCGCCTTTGAAACTTTGAAACCAAGGCTGAATGCGCGCTGGCGCAGTTGGGTAGTCGATCAATTGGGGGTCGACGATAACCGGGTCGACGATATCCAGAGCCGAATGACGAGTCTGAACGATTCGATAGCCGGGGCGGATGGGCTTGGGAAGCAATTTCGTGTCGGGCACAGCTACGTGACGCCGACGCGGCGTCTCGCTGACGGGGAGACCGAGGAGTGGTTCAAGTTGGTGGTCGAAACCGAGATCGTGCCTCTCCTCGAGGAATACTGGTTCGACGACGCGAAGCGTGTGGACAAAGAGCGCGAGGCGCTATTGGCCAACTGGTGATCGCGCCAGCCGCAAGCAGCGCACCGAGCGGATTCGTTGCACAAATTCCCGTACGCAATCTGTGGCTTCTCATGCTTTATGCCTCGGACCTCTTTCGAATGCGCGAATCTGACTGCGTACGCCTTGAAGAATTGCCAGACGACTTGCCGGACTTGATTGCTGAGATCCTCTCACACGCTGTCGAAGAACGGCAGCGCAGAAATCTCAACCGCGCCTATCGGTCCCGCAGGGAGGTTCTGAACCGGGTGCGGGGCCGGATTGACCTGTTGGCTACGGAGCGCATGCAGCTCTTAAAGCGCGGGAAAGTCGCTTGCTGTTTTGAGGAATTGACCATCGACACGCCCCGCAACCGATACGTGCGGGGAGCGCTCGACTCGATCGCGAGAATTGTAAAGGACCACGACCTAGCGCGACGTTGCCGCAGATTGGTCCATAGCCTTCGGTGCTTGGGCGTGACGGGCGCTGTACCGACGCCGTCGCAGATGAGCGCGGACCGGTTCGGCCGGCACGACTCAAATGACAGGTTTATGGTGGCGGCCGCACGACTGGCATTCGATCTGAGACTTCTGACCGAGGACGCAGGTAGCGCAACCCTTCCCGTGCCCGGCAGAGACAAGAAATGGGCGCAAAAATTGTTCGAGCGCGCCGTGGGTGGTTTTTACGTGGTCAAACTGAAACCGAAGAAATGGAAAGTGTCTCAAGGCACGCGATTGCGCTGGCCTGTCGAAGCGCAGACTGAACGAATCGATGACATCTTGCCCACAATGAAGACTGACATTGTCCTTGAGCACCCCCGTTCGGATCGAAAGATCGTCATCGACACGAAATTCACCGCGCTTCTCACCGAAGGTTGGTATCGTGCGGAATCTCTCCACAGTGGTTATGTCTACCAGATGTATGCGTATCTTCGTTCGCAAGCGCGGAACGCTGTCGGCAGACAGTCGGACGGATTGCTACTGCATCCATCGGTCGGCGAAGATATCGATGAAGCCGTCCGCATTCAGGGCCACACGATCCGATTCGCGACAGTCAATCTGGCGGGCCAGCCAGCAGAACTTCGCGACGGTCTGTTGCGGTTGATCGAGCAGCCCGATAACTGGATTGGCAAACCATAGTCATTCGGAGTCTTGGGCTGACGAAACGTATGGACGTGGTATTACTGGCTGAGCGCGCTAACGGTAGCAGATGGCGCGGTGCTCGCGTTGTTTGACGGATACCGGATGGGTTCCGTGGGGGCTGTACAGAATGTCGGATGAACGTCGGTCGGTCACGGCGCTGCGCGGCTCCTGCTTTGCGCTGCGGCCCGTCGAGTGACCCGTCGCAAACGATGCAGTGTACGCCCCTCCCGGCGGCATCGGTTGCATTTGAATCTCCGGGAACGGTTGGTGGACAGGTTTTCCCAAGATACTCCTGACGGCTCGGAACGGGGCAGGAGAGGACTTTTCCCAAGATGCGGCTGACGGCTCGGGGCGGGCCTCAAAGGCGTTTTTCCAGGCGGCCGCGGACGGCTCAGCAGTGGATTCCGGGTGAATGCCGGAGGAGACTCGCCATTGACCGGAAACGGCACAAAAACGCGCGCGTATTACGGTGGTACCACGGCGGTTCTCCAAAGAACCGAAGCCATAACGCACTGAAATCAATGAACAAATTCCGAGGAAACTGCCGGGCGGTATATGAAGATCGTATACGGCGATATCACCGGAGCGACGCACCTTTTGGCACAAGAACCGCAACGCTCCGTGCGGATGGGATCAAGAAACTGCGTGAGAGTTGGGTTTACAAGGCTTGATGGACACGTTGGAAGCGTAGGCCGAAAGCTTGGGAATCGAGTCAATAGCCATCATGAAATAGTCTCGATCTCTCTCTATTCCGATGCTGTCGTACCCAACTGCGTTACATGCCGCCAACGTAGACCCTGAACCGGCGAAAGTATCAAGGACAACACCTTCGCCAAGCGGCAATACTCCCCGCACCAACTGACGGATGAAGGCTTGCGGCTTCAGACTGGGATGCGGAGCCAACTGCTTTTCCGCCCGACGAGTCGGCGCGGACTTGATAACGTCGCCAAACGGTTTTGACTCCTGTGGCCGTCGGAATCCACCAGTTTTCCATTTCCTCAGATTGTCCTGGACCCTTCCCTCAAGTGGCTTTCTGAAGATCAACCACGGCTCCCACATCGAGCGTGGCATGACGCTCACATCGGGAAATTCCAAATGCGCTCCCTTGGGCCGGTCGCCACCACGCATGGTCATGGTTAGCCGGATAATTTCACCCCTCCGCTCAAATCCAGCCTCAGACAAAGAGATTCCTACAATGTGAGAAACCAACGGATTGGAAGCTACGACCAGATTGGCTCCGGGTACCAGCACACGATAAGCGATCTTTCCCCAAATGGTGAAGAATTGCCTTATTTCTTCTAGCTGATTCTTGTCCAGCGTCGTAAATCGAGGAAGCGGGGATCTCCTATGACCGTCAAACGACGGGGGTATTCTCCATACGCCGCCTTTGCCGGCACGCAGTTTCCTTTGTTGCTCCTCCGTGTATTCATGTAGTCCGTAAGGCGGATCCGTAACAATTGCATGAATCGAATTTGGCGTGGCCCGGTCCAGCCAGGAAAAGCAATCATCGTAGTGAATAATGGACTTTTGGAACGAGAAGGGCTTCTCCGTGCTATCGACCGGAGCAAAGAATCGTTGCCGCGGGCTTGCCTGACTGGTTTTTGCACGATACACGCCTCTTCGTTCGCGCACGAAAAGCTGCGGCGTGTTTAGCCTCAGATATGACCTGATGGACGATGTCGGTGTCTTTCCGATCTGCTCACGAACACCCGCCTCGATATCGGAAATTCCAAGCGGCCCATCGGACTCCTCGAAAACCTTGACGATGGCGTCTCGCACCCGACCGGGTGGTTGCTTGCTCTGCGGGGGCATCTGGCGAGGCTAGACGTCTGGACGTCTTCGGTCAACCTGAAATGACTTTGCGACAATCAGCGCGCCGTCCAGCCGCCGTCCACCTTGAGGCTGGACCCGGTCATCAGCGAGGAATCGGCCGACGCCAGGAACATTACCGCGGCGACGACCTCGCGAAGCTCGCCGATACGACCCATGGGGATGCAGTCGAGCGCCCACTGCTTGAAGGCCCTATCCTCGAACATGGGTCCGGTCAGGGGCGTCTCGATGAACGTCGGTGCGACGCTGTTGACGCGAATGCCGTGGGGCGCCAGTTCCACGCCCAGCGCCTTGGTCAGCCCCTCCACGGCGTGCTTGGTCATGCAGTAGACGGTCCGGTTTGCCGCGCCGATGTGGCCCATCTGCGACGACATGTTGATGATCGAACCGCCGGCGCCCGCGCGGAGCATCACCCGTGCGGCGCTCTGGGCCGTGAGGAACATGGCCCGGACGTTGACGGCGATCATTTCGTCCACGACCTCTTCCGGAGTGTCGATAAAGGGCTGCGGCGAATTGGTGCCGGCGTTGTTGAACAGGATATCGAGCCGCTCGAGTTGCTCGAGCCGACGGCGAAAAGGCCGCTCATTGACGTCCTCGGCCCAAGTCTCCACGGTGCTGCCCAACCGATCGCGCAGCCGGTCCAGATCGCCCTGATTTCTCGCCACCGCGATCACCCGCGCGCCGGCATCGACCATGGCCTCGGCGCAGGCCGCCCCGATGCCGCGGCTGCCTCCGGAGATCAGCGCCACTCGGCCGTCGAGGTCCCACCTTGTGCCTGTCGAAGCGCCAACTGGAGTACTCATGCAGGCAAACCGACCACCGCTAGCCCTCGATGCACTCGTACGGTTCCACGGTGACGCCCGGTATGTAGATCCAGTACGCCTCGAATTCAATGGGCTCGAGGAATGTGGCCGGGTCGGTGATGATGGTGTGGTAGTACAGTCGGCTTCCATCGTCGCTTGGCGTATAGCGTTCGACCATCTCCAGACCGTCACTGAGCGCGATCCCCAGGCGAAACTTTCGGGACGCAATATTCGTCGTCGTCACGACCAACGAGCCGTTGTCCCATCTGCCGATGGAATGCCCGAGCGGCGACCCGATGTCGGCAGCGTGCTCGTCCAGGTGAATCGTACGAACCGCGTCGTACTCCTCAAGCCGCATCAGAATCGTATCGCCCTGGTCGATGAAGTCACGCGGATACGGGTTCCCGACGATTGCCGGCATTCCGGCTGATGCGCACTCGCCTGTGGCCAGATTGTCGGTCAACCGATCGTAGGCCACCGCTGTGGCGCGCGCTTCATCGGTCATCGGGGAATTCTCGTGCGTAGCATCGAAGTCCCTGAATAGTCCCGGTTCCGGCGGGGAGCTCCAGGTGCGGAAGAGTCCCAGTTCCGGGGTGCTCGAATCGCCGTCGGCCACGAAACGAGCGCCGGTCCTGCCCATCGCCTCATCGCTCCATCTCGGCTCCGCGCTATTGGAGAAGAGGACTTCCCGACCGTCAGGCAGCAGGGCATTGGTCACGTAAATCTCGGTCATGCCGCCGTGAGCCGGATTGCCCGCCAGCGTGATCTCGTCGCCTTCTTCGAGCAGCACTTCGGTGATGTCCCGCTGGCGCAGCATGCTGACCGACTGTGCTTCGACCTCCCAGAGTTCCTCGCCGCCTTCGTCGTTGGTGACGCGCACGGTGAGTCGAACATGCGGATTGCGCCAAATGACACGTTCGAGTTCACCTTGAAGTTCAATCGATGCAGAGAGGTCGAATTGGGCGCCGATGCCGTGGTGTGCAATCGTCAGTGCGGGAATGGTCAGGAGCGCGGCCGCAACTCCGGGCCAGGTCCGCACGATCATTGATTTATTCATGTCTGTTTTCCCTCAGCCGCGATACGCCAATGGTCGATCGCAGCATTCAAATCATCAGCCCGCGGGCGGCAATGGCAGTGCGCAATCGACTTCGATGAACCGGTAGTCCGTGGCCGCATGGTTTTTTCGCCAGGTCATCTGCCACGGACCCGTCATGTACTCCGGGTCGTTGACGACCAGCGTCATCTCCAACAAGGCGCCGAGTTCAGGGGAGTCGGCACGCCTGTAGGTCTCCGTGACCGTACTGCTGTCGCTGTGCGCGTTGCCCCGCGTGCCGGTGAGTCGCCCGAGGAGTTGCGTTGATTCAATAACCAGCGCATCGCCCTCGTATCGGGCCACGTGATGACCGTAGTCCGTGTGCTCGTCAGACGCAGGGCCACGCCCGTCCAGATGGATGACGCGGGTGGCGGCGCCCTGCTCGTACTCGAAAACCAGGTGATCGTCATTCTGGGTGATTCGCAGGGGATGTCCCGACATGGCCTGGCGCACCAGACCGTGGTCGGCGCACTCGGCAAACGCCGGATCATCGAGCGCATCGAAGCCGGCCTGCAGCGCGGCCCCGACGTCGTTGAGAGGCGGCGGCGGGTTGGGAGTGCGGCCCAGACCGCCGAGCCACAACCCTCCAAGGTTCGGGCGCCCGTCGTCCAGCGTGAGCGCCACCGCCATGCTCGCGTCCGGAGCCTGGCTGTGGTCGGGCGCCTCCTGCAGGCGCCGAACGATCGATCCATCCGCCGGATCCAGCTCGACAAACCGCCCACTTTGAATTTCGGCGGATTCGATGAGGAGCATGGGGGCGCCGGTGCGGCTGCTCTTGCCGGCGAAGCGAATGAGTTGTCCGGGCTGCAACGTTTCGGCGGTCCAGCCCCAGCGGCGCATGGGCGGCGCGGCCGGGCCCGTGACCATCCACTCGGTTTCGGCACCCGTCTCATCCGTGACGCTGAGCATGATGTTGACGTGCGGGTTGACGAAGTTGTACTCGGTCACCACGCCTTCAACCTCGATCTCTTCGTCGGTGAACACGGCGCCGGCGGCATGGTGCGCGCTCGCAGGCACCGAACCGGCGACGGCAGCAAAACAAAGCACCGCGAGGGGTTCCAAGTATCTCATGGCATTCGTCCGGAATTTGCGCCCCCAAAGTGTACTACGCCACTGCCCCGTGACGGCGTGCCATCGAAGGACATGCCGTTCGATGCTGATGTCGGGATCACCTGACAATTACGAGTCAGCACGCCTGCAAGCGCCCAAATGCACGGCGTCGCGGTTAAAATCGTGATATGCCGCGGGCGGGGTGTTCTACGCCCTGGCGGCGGCAACGACGGACAATCCTGGAGAAGCACCATGGCACGTTACCTCAAACGCGGTCAGCCCGCGGACATTACCGCCCGGGAGGACGACAAGGTCCGCAAGGCCGTGGAGGACATCATCGCGGACATCGGCTCCAGGGGAGACCGCGCGCTGCGGGATTATTCGGAACGCTTCGACCGCTGGTCACCGGATTCCTTCCGCCTCGACGCCGACACCATCGAGTCCTGCCGGAAGTCGCTTTCGGGGCGGGTGATCGACGACATACGCTTCGCCCAGGCACAGATTCGGAACTTCGCCCAGGCGCAGCGAGACGCGCTCCGGGACGTGGAGGTCGAGACGCTGCCGGGCGTCGTGCTGGGACACAAGAATCTGCCGGTCAACAGCGTCGGTTGCTATGTGCCGGGCGGCAAATACCCCATGGTGGCTTCGGCCCACATGAGCGTGGTCACGGCCAAGGTGGCGGGCGTGAACCGGATCGCCGCAGCGGCGCCGCCCTACAGGGGCGCTCCGAGCGCAGCCATCGTCACCGCCATGGATATGGCGGGCGCCGACGAGATCTATTGCCTCGGCGGCGTGCAGGCCGTGGCGGCGATGGCCCTTGGAACCGAGAGCATCGACCCGGTGGACATGATCGTCGGTCCGGGCAACGCCTACGTGGCCGAGGCCAAGCGCCAACTCTTCGGCCGGGTGGGCATCGACCTGCTGGCGGGACCCACGGAAACGCTTGTCATCGCCGACGACAGCGTGGATGGCGAACTGTGCGCGGCGGACCTTCTGGGCCAGGCCGAGCACGGGCCCACCTCGCCCGCGATCCTGCTCACCGACTCCGAATCGCTGGCACGGGAGACGATTGCGGAAGTGCAGCGCCAACTGGGCGTGCTTTCCACCGCGGACATCGCCGCGGTGGCCTGGAGGGATCATGGCCAGGTCATCGTTTGCGATAGCGTCGATGAAATGGTCCGGGTGGCCGACGAGATCGCCGCCGAGCACGTGCAGGTCATGACCCGCGATCCATCGTATTTCCTTCAAAACATGACCAACTACGGCGCCCTGTTTCTGGGGCCGGAGACCAACGTCGCTTACGGGGACAAGGTCATCGGCACCAACCACACGCTGCCGACGCGGCGCGCGGCCCGGTATACGGGCGGTCTGTGGGTCGGCAAGTTCATCAAGACCTGCACATATCAGCGGGTGACGGAAGCGGCCTCACTGCAGGTTGGCGAGTACTGCTCCAGGCTGTGCGATCTGGAAGGTTTCATGGGCCACAAGGAACAGGCGGATATTCGCGTGCGACGCTATGGCAGCGGCTAGAAATTTTCGCCCCGGCGGCCGGCGCGTTGACGCCCCAGGAATAGGGTTCTGTCATGCAAGCCCAATGCTCGCAGGCTCGCAAAACGGCATAAGTCTCAACGCGATGTGTAGAATCGCCTTTTCGGACACCATGGAGAGAACTCTCATGAAACATGCTTTCCGCTCTGCCCTGATTGCTTCGGCCCTGGCAATCGCGCTAATCCGGACCGTCGGAGCCCAGGACGCCGAGGCCGCCTACGTAGTGACTTACATCGAGGTTTCTCCCTCGTCGGTTCAGCAGGCCATCGAATTGATCGCCGCGGAATCCGTTGCCGGCCGAAGCGATGACGGTAATCTGTTGTTCGTGGCCCTGCAGCGGATCGGCCAGCCCAATCACTTCGTCCTCCTGGAGACGTGGGCGAGTCCGGAAGCCCAACAGTCCCATCGGGATTCGGGCCGTAAAACAGCCTTTCGCGAAGCCCTGGGGCCCTTGCTCTACAGCCCCTACGACGAACGCCTGCACGTGGAACTCGTCTCCGAAAACCAGTACAGCGAACCCACCGCCGATGCCGTCTACGCAGTCACTCACGTGGACGTCACGCCCAACAACGTGGATCCTGCCCTGGAACACCTGCAAGCCATGGCCGCCGCGAGCCTCGCCGAGGGAGGCAACGAGCGATTCGAAGTGCTTGTTCAGTCCAACCGCAGAAACCACTTCAGCGTCGTGGAGCGATGGGAAAACGAGCAGGCGCAATTGGAACACATCGATGCCTCGCACAGCCGGGCGTTTCGCGAAAGTCTCTACCCTCTGAGCGGGGCGCTTTACGATGAGAGGTTGTATCGGGCCTTGTAGTCTCCTGAGTACTCGATCATCCCGACTGTCGGGACACCATTACCGGCGTTCGATTTCGTTCCGCGCCGCGCTGGAAAGAAAGGCCGAACGAGTCATGCCGCGCTGCTTGGCCTCGTGATCGATGGCGTGCAATAGACCGTAGTCCAGGGAGACATTTACGCGCCGCGGGGATCCCTTGTCGAATATCAGGGGGACGAGGCAGATGACAGCGCCCTCCCTCCACTCGGCAATGGCCGGATCGGCTTCAATGTCCTGGGCAGATCGCGGTTGGGGAATTTGCTCTCCGTCCTGAATCATCCCTTCGACGTGAAAAGCAAGCGCTTCGGTGCCGCTTCGGATCGCCTCATCGATGGTATCGCCGGCGGACACGCACCCCGGAAAGTCCGGAAAACTGATGCCAAGCCCAGGACCGGTGTCACTGTGAATGAGCGCGACGTAACGCATGCGTCCTCCTGTTATTTCCAGCCCGCCTGCCTGTAGATTGACACCACTGTACCGCGCTTCAGATCCCGTTTTGCGTGCGGCACCGTCACGCGACCGCTCCTTTCCGGGTGTTTGAATTGCCAGTGGCTACCCTTCACTGCGACACGATACCAGCCATCCTGCTCCAGGAGCCTGATCAATTTCCGGCTGTTGCACTCCACTATCGATAGCGTCGTTGTGTATATTGATACACATCAAGGACTGGTTGGTCAATGGGTGCCCGACACATATTCATCATCGACAAGGGTATCTTCCTCATGCTTGCTCATGCGACGAAAGGCATCATCCCATCCGCTTCGTGGCTCAGTGGTCGGACGAACGACCAAGGGACCGTACAAGCCTATGCACAAGGGCTACGAAACGGCTGCAGACTCCAACCATTCCACGACTCGATTGGCGTCCTCCGCGTCTATCCGCGTAGGTGGAACGACCCTCTGAAGGGTCAGGCGGTGGCGCTCGTCGGGCTCAAGGGTTGCCGCGTCGTCCACATAACCCTTGTCCGCCAACCATTTTTCCAGTTCGTCGGTCTTGCTCTTGCGGAAATGTTTCAGTTTCCCGGCTCGCAAGGCACGGACCAGCGCTTCGCCATCGCGGCCCAGTTTCGCGGCAAGGGCCGCGGCACGATCCAGAAAAACGGGCGCAACGGCATCGCATTGATCAAGCACGGCCCTGTCGACGGGCATTCCCCGCCCCTGGCGCCACAATTCGGTCCAGCACCTTGCGGTCCGGCACCTGTGCCGGAGCCGCTGCCGGGTCTGTCGATGGGCAATCGCCGACCGCGCCGCGTTACTGGCCAACAGGGATTCCAATTGCCCCAGCGTGCCGATCCGCCAGGTGTCCAGGAGGCCGTGCAGCAAGTCGAGGTCGTCGCGGAGCAGGTGAAAGAGATGAATTCCGCCGGCGTCGACACGGGGATTCACCGGATGCACTCCTATGAGCGCAGCATACTTTTCAGCCGCCAGACCGTCTGGCGACGGCAGCGTTGGGGGCGCTTCAACCCGCAGGGCGTCGGGATCCGGCAGCATGGAACCGAAGCGAACGGCCGCCAGATCGATCATCGCCGGCGCCGCTCCGGTGGCCTGTTCCCACAGGGCGGCCTCGTGGCGCCGGGCGGACAGGTAGAAGATCTGGCGCCCCGCGTCGGCCAGCCTTGAGATGGTCCGGGCCATCACCGAGAACCGGTCAACATCGCTCGTGGTAAGCGCTTCGTCGAAAAACAACGGCAGCGTATCGCCGCCCCGCTCGAGATCCTCCGTCCAGGCGAGCCGAAGCGCGAGCAGCAGTTGCATGCGAGTGCCGGAGGAAAGTTCGTTCAGCGCGCGCCATTCGCCCAACTTCTTGTCGAGCGCGACAAAACGATCCGTGTCCCGCAGTTCCAGGGTGAACGCGTGAGACGTCACCTGCTCGAACCACTGCCGCGCCCGGCGCAGCAGATCCGGTTCGCGTTCGGTCTTGAATGCACTTTCCACGTCGTCGAGCAGCACCTCCGTGGCGGCACAAGCAAGAGCTTCGTCACGCTTGTCCCGCAATGCTTCGGCTGCCTGATCCTTCGCTCTTGCGGCCTCCTCGAGCTTGTGGCTCCGACGGGCTTCCTGCAGACGGGCGTTGATCGCCGCTTTCTCCTCGATGTGATCGGTTCGTTTGCCCGCCTGCTCCCCGGTCTCTCGCAGTTGGCGCTTCAGCTCGTCAACCGATCCACCCTCCACGGACTCCACGAGGCCGTTCTCGCCGGAAAGCAGCTTGCGAAGCCGGTGCTCTTCCGTTTTCGCCTCGTCCAGGGCCTTCCGGACCCGGCTCCAATCGCCCAACCGATTGATCATCCCCACGAGAGTCTCGCGCGCGCCAGCTTCGAGCGCGATTGACCCTCCCGATTCCCCACGGCTTGTTCCGTCGATATCCTCGCGGACGTCATTCTCGCCGACGTCCGCCTTGAGCCCGGCGCGCTCGAACAGCTTCGCGATACTCGTTTCGGCCTCCGCGATGCGGCCGTTCAGCGAGTCAATCTCAAGATTCCCGGCTTCCACGATCCCATCCGCGTCCGACGCCGCCTTCATGCGCGCTTTCAGGGAGTCCAGAGCAATGCGCAGCGCGTTCAGGTCCTCCCGGCTTGCTGATGCGCCGAGCCGGGAAGCCTCCTCGCCGCGCCATTCATCGAGAAAGTCGCGAATGCGTACGGCGCTCTCCGCGATCCGCGCCTGCAGGTCATTGCAGACGGCGACTGTTCGCACATGGGCCACGCGCGCTTCGTCGAAACGGTTGGTGATGTCGATGAATCGATAAAGCGGGGCGCCGGTCAGCGGCGGGTCGATACCGATTTCCCGCGCGAGCGCGCTACTGTGCGCCTCAAGCTCCGCAATTTTCGAATCATCTTCTTCAATCTCCTGGCGCAGTCGCTCGACGCCCTCGGATTGCTTCTTCTGCAGTCGGAGGTCGTCGAACCGGCGCTGGACATGTTGCCGCAGGTGCTCGCGCACCGGCCCCTCGCTCCATTCCGGCGGGAGATCGAGGCCGGTGCCGGCGTAGCGGCGCTTCGCATCCTCCGCGGGAGCGTCGGCCAGCGCGCTGGCGCGGCGCCCGAACCACGAAAAGATCAACAGTATCGCAATGCCGAAGGCAAGGACGCCAAACACGGTCCACGCGCCTGCCCGAATGGCCACCGCCGCGAGCAATCCCGACAGCGTCAATGTTGCCCACCAGAAAATGCGGGTCACAAACCAAACCCGCGCTGCGGCGGGGCTGGACGCGACCGCCGCACTCGTCGCCAGCCAGGCGCGCAAGGCCTCGGAGCCATCACGAAATTGTTCAAGCTCCGCTTCGTCGGGGGGAGCGCCTGCCAGCTTCAGGCGCTGGTGCAACTCCTTGCGGCGAAATTGCGCCTCGACCAGCGGCTCGAGGATTTCTCGGGCGCGATCGAGCTCTCTCGGTTTCAGCCTGGCGGTTCCGGCATTGCCTGCAAGCTGTTTCGCAGGGTTGTCAGGAACCGCTTCGGCCTTCGCCGGTTCGGCGGCTTCGCCGTTGCCTTCAAGCTGTGCCGCAGCGTCTTCGAAAACGGCTTCAGCCTCCTTCAGGTCCGTGCCGGCGCGGTCGAGATTGTTGAATTCCACTTCGGTCTGACGAAGCAATTCTTCAATTCCGGCCATTTCCTCGGCGTCGGGCCGGGAATCCTGCAATCCCGTGCGTTCAAGAGCGCGGTCCGCCGCCCCGATCTCACGTTCCGCAGTGCTGCGCTGTTCGCGCAGTTGCGCAATCTTCTCCTCAAGCGCCTTGAGATCATCAGGCTCGTCACCGCGCAATTGCGCCATGTGGACGGAAAATCCCTCAAGCTCATCGGCGCACGCCTGGCGCGTATCGATGGCCTTGTGCAGGTCCAGGGCGGTTTGCAATCGCCTCCCATGAACCTCCGCCTGCTCCGAATGGGCAATTTGCCGCTCCAGGGCCGGCAGTTTCGCTTCCTCCTGGTGCAAGTCGGCGTAGGCGCCCTCCACCGTTCGAAGTGCCCGGGCCTCTTCGGCAAGGGTCCTTGCGTCTGCGCCGCCGAAACGCGGCCCGACCGACCTTCTCGCACGATCCAGGTCGAAGCCACCCCGAAGCGTGCGCCAAAGCGCGGCGGCCAGGTCCCGGTCGCCCGCGTTTTCGGCAAGAAGACTCTCGACGGAGAGCGGGTAGAGGCCAAACCGGTCGGCGCCCGGCAGGGCAGGAGGAGTAGCCGGCTCACCGTCGCGCATCCAGGCGACCTCCCGGCCGCTACGACGCACCGTCCAGCGAACATCGCCGCTCAGGAATTCCCCCTCCAGGTGCAAGCCCGGAGGGTCGTTTCTCGGGTCAACGTCGGCGAGCAGGTACTTCAGCGCCCTGATCAGACTGCTCTTGCCTATGGCGTTGGGTCCCGCAACGATGTTGACCTTGTCGCTCCCGGGCTCGAACGCGAATCCCGGCTTGATTCCGGGCAGCGAATGGATATTGAGACGGCGCAGGTACATCAATCCTGTTCCGGGGATTGCGCCAGCAGCGTTTCCAGGGCGCGATAGCCGGCGTTGCGCAGCCACTGGACCGGATCTGCATCCAACGGCTCACCCAGCCCGCTCCACCTGGAGTTTCGAGACTCATTCCGCAAGCGATTGCGGGCCAGGGCAACCAGGCGATCCCGTTCTTCGTGGCCTTCGGGTTCCGCAAGCCATAGCAGGCGCTGAGCCAGAAGCCCCGGGGGATCTCCGCGCGCGGCGAGCTTTTCCAGGTCGATTTCGGGCCGGGTCTCGGCGGAAATCGACTCGATGAAATAGTGAGTGTTACCCGTTCCCGTGTCGATTCGCTCCCGGTCCTCGCCGGAAAATTCGTCGACGGCCGCGACGCCGAAGCGGCTGCGCCCGCAAAACCGGATATCTAGACCCACTGCATCGGGCCTGTGCGCTGCGTTCGCAAACTCCTCGTCAAGCGCGCGCAACGCCTCCAACAGCCTTCCCCTGGCGTCAGCGGGTTCCGAAATGCCTTCGAGATCGACGTCGAGGCGTTGCCAGCGCAGGGGCGCCAGTGGAAGATGCGCAACCTCGGCAATGCTTCCCCGGCCGACTTCGATGAGCCAGGGTCCGCGTGCGCCGGTTTCGCCGCGATGCAGGCCGGTGAGGCTTCCCAGGTAACCGTTTGCGGAGGCGGGGGTGAATTCGTCCGGGGCATGGATGTGACCGAGCAACCAACCGTCCAGTCCGGCCCGCTCCAGTTCCGTTCCGCTGACCGGCGCGTAGGGGCTCGCGCCCGCGTCGCGATCGCAGTGCAGAAGTCCGAGATTGAGCCCGGGGCGGCGTTTGAACGGCGCGTCCGGCAAGGGACTCCGAATCACCCTCGCCCGGGGGAAGGACCACCCCCAGACGGTGACGGATTCGCTGCCATCGGTGATCTCACGGCGCTCCCATTCGCCGCCGGCGCCCAGAAGCCGGAATGCGGGGATCTCCCCGGCGAGCCTCGGCAACACCTTCACGTCGTGGTTGCCGGCTACGCCCATGACACCGATGTCCGCATCCGCCAGTCGCCTCACGCCCCGCGCGAGTTGCCCGTAGGCTTCAAAGAAGTCGTCATCCCTGTCCACCACATCGCCGGCCAGCAACACGGCTCGAACCCCGGCCTCAACTGCCGCCTCCACGGTGCGCTCCCAGGCGACTGCAGGCCCGAAGCGTCTCGCCTGTGAGGCAAGTTCAGGGGGAAGGCGCGACGGCGTGCGCCCGAGGTGGATGTCGCCGACGGCGAGGATTTTCATATGCGGCCCATCATGCGGGGCCAATATACACGGCTGGACGCCGACCGGACCCGGATCACTGGTTGAGTTCCGAAGCGTTCTCAAGCAATTCCATCGTATCGCCGCGGAAATCGATGTCGGGAAGGATCGCCTGCGGCTTGAACGTGATTCGATGGTGGAACACGCTCACGTCCGCAGTCTCCAGTTGCTCCGCGAAATACGTGACGTTATCCGACAGCCCAAGAAAGTGCTTCATGTAGTCGTCACTGCTTGTCTTGCAGGTGACCTCCAACTGGGCCTGCTGATCCAAGATGTCACACCGGCCTTCGATGGTCAGCATGTATGTGTCGGTGATCCCGTTGTAGAACACGATGCGGCGGTCGATCTCAAAGTTCTCCGCCGCTATCGACAGATTGCGGGACGCGACACGCGCGTCATTGCACCCGGTAAGAAACATCGAAACCAGAAGTGCCGTAATCAACTTTTTCATGCTTGGCGAAAGCCTCCGTCCAGTTACGTATGGAGCTCCGATAATATCAATGCCCGAACTGGCCGATCAGCCTAGAAACCGGCTCATTTGTGCCGAAACGGAACGATCATGGCGTGTGAACGGGCGTTCATCCCGCCCGTGGCCCGACGAACGGCCGCACGGTATGCGCACCAGTTGGCAAACACGGGAAAATCGCATTTGGCAAGCACCGCTACTACTCCAGCAACGCCTTCAACAGCGCGTCCGGCGTGTCGGAGTAAAACTGCACGTTGACGCGCGTGGCCATGTCGTCGGAGAGGTCGAACAACTGTTTCCGCGCCGAAACGGGCATCAACACCGTATTGGCGCCCTTCTCAACGGCGACTTCAACAACGCTCACAGCGTTGACCAAGGGCTCGATCGAGCCTCCGAGATTGAGGGCGCCGACAATGATCAGACCGCCTTTCATGCTCTTTTCCAGCAGTCCGCCGCAAAGAGCCAACAACGCCGGGAGACCAAGCGACGCTCCGGAACGGTCGTTATCCATGGCGCGGAGTTGCACCGAGAACTCATGGGCACGAGGGTCCCTGTCCCCTACCAGTTCCCTGGCCCTGGTGTAAAGGTTCTGTTTGGCGTAGCGGACGCTCTCTCGAAACGGCGGCGGAACCGGCGCGTTCAAAATCTTGACGCCACCGCCCTTTCCGGAAGCAACCTCGATTCGATAAAGGCTCGCCCCGGTTTCCGGCCGGCCCGGGCTGATTCCCCACACCTGCCCCGGCGGCAACGGGTCCGTATCGATCGCCTCGTCGCTATGCGACTCCGGCGTCGAAACGAATTTCTCGATTCCATCCTCGCCCATTGTGTAGCTGAAATGGGTATTCCTGAACTCGCTCCTGAACACCCGCTTCTGCTGCTCCTTGACCCGGCGACGCGCTTCGAGCGCTACGCGCACCAACGCCTCAAGCTCGTCGTCCGGGACCTCCGTCTCCGGATCCGGGTACAGTAGCTTGAGCAACCCGCTCACCGTCTTGTTGACGGCCGTGATGTCCCGTCCGCTGAGCGCGCCACCGTAGTTCACGCGTCCTTGCGGCACAGGCACGCGACTGCCGGTGCGCAGCCGGCTCCAGCACTCCGAAAGGAAGTCGCTGACCAGGCCGAAGTGATCGGTGAAGTGCTCGTTCGGATTCAGTTTGGGAAAGTCCCAGCCGGGCGCGTAGGCATGGATGCGATCCATGAATGCCGTATCGTCGCGCATGTCGACCGACAGCGGGCTGAGCAGGTGCCCGACCCGTTGCTGATGCACGACATCCACATCCAGGTTTCCGACCATGACGATGCCGCCGTCCGCGCGGATGCTCTCCTTGCCGCGCGAAAATTCGCCGGACTCCATGTAGCCCTTGAGAATGTTGACCCCGTCCTTCCGGTCGAAGGAAACGCCCGAAATCTCGTCGAAACACACCACGTCGTACTGGCAAACGAGCCCTCGCTGCCCGTTCGCGTTGTTGACGAACATCTTCGCGACGGTGGCTTTCCCGCCTGATATCAGGTGCGCGTAAGGCGAAATCTGTTGAAACAGGTGGCTTTTCCCCGTCCCGCGCGGGCCGAGTTCGACCAAGTTGTAGTTGCGTTCGACGAACGACGCCATGCGAATCAGGGCCACGAGTTGCGCCCGCTCCGACAGAGCACCGGGCTCCAGTCCGATGCTGCGCAGAAGAAAGCGGCGCCACTCATCGCCGTTGAACACGCGGCGGCCCCGACAAAAGGTATCCAGCACGTCGGCCTTCGAAAGCTGAATGGCCCGGAGGCTGTCGATGGCGAACGGACGCCCGTTCTTCTCCTGAGCGATCGCGGCGTCGTAGCTCAACGTGACCTCGGCGTAGAAACCGTCGGTCAACATGCGCTCGTGCCGCTTCACCAGGTCATCGCCGATGCGAATATCCCTGAGAGCGAGGCTGGGAAGCTCCGCGATCAACGAGTCGGTTCTCGCGTCAAGCCTGGCCTTTACGATGTCGATCAGCTTGATGGCGCCCCGGTCGCGCGCCCGGGCCTTGAAAAGTTCTTCCTCGCCGGTTCGCACCGTGCGGTCGGCTAGCTGCCGCTCAACGATCGCCAATCCCTCCTCGATCTCCTGCTCGTCGGTGGTCGCGCAATATCGCCCAAGGAGAAACTCGACGACGTAAGTGGGGACCGGGTACTGGCGGCTGTATTTTCGCACCAGGTCCTTGCGGACCAGGTAGCCGTCGAATACCTCTGCGGCCTGGCGGTCGAGCCGGTCAAGTTCCAGCATCAGTCTTCGCCTCCGATGATCGTCGATTGCAGCGCGATGACTTGGCCGCCCTTTTCCAGGACAACCACGGCGGCCGGGGTGCCTTCCAGTTCATCGTCGGGCACCAGAAGGCTGGCGGCGCCGACATCGTCCAGTGACCGCGCGCGGCTGACGCTCGAATCTGCGTCGTTCACGCGCGTTCGCAGATCGACCGAAAACCCCGCTGCTTGCCCAGTTGTTTGCTCCGATTGCGCGGCGTCGACTCGCACACGGCAGCGCAAACCGACCCAGGACACATTGACAATGCTCGCACGGGCCTTGAAGGTAGCCGCGCCGGCGGCGACCCGCAGCACGGGGATCAGGCACTCCTGAAGACTCAAGCCGCCGTGCGCATATTCGTTTCCGGCGCCAAAACAGGCGATCCCGGGGCCTATGGCGATGCGTTCGCCGGGGTTCCAATGCCATTGAACTGTCGGCACCTCGACCGTCGAACCACGCTTGATGGCCGCGCAGCGCGCCCAGCGGCTCGCGGTGAGATACTTGGGAAGATCGACTTTAGGCAGCCCGCCGGGAAGCCATAGCCAGCCATGGTCGGTGACCACGCGAACTTCGCGCCAGCCGGCATCGAGGAGTGCCTCGACGCGTTCCGACAGCAACTCGATCTGATCCCCGATCCGGGCGGCGAGCTTTCCTTGCAGCGAGTGGCCCAGCTTGTCGAGTTCGCCGTTTTCAGTCCAGGCGCGGCCCGAGGGGTCCCCGGTTTCACCGGCGCGCAGGTATTGGTAGCCAGCGTCCGCGAGAAGTTTGCGGAATCTGCGCGTCGTCAAGGGGCGTTCGGCGTCCGCTGTCATGGGTAGAAAGTCCTCTGGCAGAACGAGACCCTTGATGCACTCGGCGACTGGAGAGATCGCGGGCTTCGCCGTCGCTGTCACGGACGGCAGAGCCGTCCACCGAATTGAAGCGGCGACGGATCGGCCTGATGCTCGCAAATGCTGAACCAAGCGCTGCGATACATCGAAGCGGAGGCCGTCGGCGAAAAGAATGACGCCTCCAGAGTTCACCAAAGCGTCACTATTATCCCGTCTGCTCTGACCGGGCAGCGGTTCGCTGTCCGCCAGCGCCTGCAAGTGCCGGGACGCGGAATCCAGCCAGGGACAGTAGATCGCGTTAAGGGCGTGTTCAACGGCCCGCGCATCTGCCGACGACTTCACTGCTGCCATGCTGTCGAGGGCGGCGGCGTCAACTTCCCATGCTCCGTCCCGGTACAGCGCCGCCATCTCTGCGGCTGAGGCCCCGCCGAGTTCGTTGTGTGTGTGTTGCGCGAGTTTCGCCAAGTGCCCGAGCGCGGTAGCCAAGGGGGCATCGCCGAGCTTCGCCCACACCCAGCCGCGCCTTGAGCCATGCGCATCCTCAAGTTCGAGCACGCGCTCGCGCGCTGTTGACGCCGACATGTTTCCCAACGCCAGCAGGTCCTGGCGGAGCGCTGCCTCGTCTTTTTCGTTGCTCTCGGGCCAAGAAGACCGTGGTTCCGGGAACAAATCGTCCGGCATCCCACGGCGCAACTGTTCGGGTACACCCGGATATAGAACCGGCGATGCGGCAAAACGGTTCCATACAGACGCCCATCTTGCTTCCCGTCGGCCAAGTTTTTCAGCGGCGACGATAACACCGTCCGTGCTCGGGTCGAGGCGGAAGTCGGCATTGCAGCGAGAAACGAAGCCATTCCAACGTCCCTCATCCCAACTCGATCTAACGCTTTCGGAGTCGCTGATCCAGGCCAGCATATCCTTTACCGGATCATCGGAGAACAGCCGGTCGAAGTCCTCTGTTACTAACCGTTTGCCTTTCAACGCCAAGACCGATTCGGTTGCCAGTTGTGACACGGCGCGCAGCATCGACCGGCGGGTTGTCGCATCGCGGGCGACATCCAGACCGAGCCCACCCTTGCTGGATACCAGAAACGCCTCGACCGTCCAGTCCTTGCCATTCTTCTGCGTCCAGCAAGCGCCACGGTACTTGAGTTCCACCAAGGGCTTGAGATGGTCCGGGCAGGCTTCGGCTGCGCCGAGTTCTTGGCAACTCACGCCGGGCAGGTAAATGATCGGGGTTGCTTCGCTGGGAATTTCGGGAGATTCCAGGCCTCCGTCGATCACGCAACGCAACCAGATCGACGGCCCGATGCACCGCTCGGGATCGTATTCCCCGAGCGTAAGAAGCTGCGGCATGAGGCCGCGTAGCGGCGCGACGACGGGCCGCCACTGTGCATCGCGGTCGGACCACAGGACGGCGGCAGGCGGCGCGGCGTCGTTGGGATTGTAGGCGGACGCGGCTTCAAGCGACGCCTTCAAGCGCTCGACCACTGTGGCGGATGATTTGCCGTTCCAAGAAATCACAGCAAGGACTGTTGCCGTCTGCAAATCGCATATTTCGCGGGATTCTTGGACGTGCGCTGAATCCAGCCTTCCTGCTCGGCCCGGTTCAGCCACTTCGTGACTTGGCTAGGAACGAGATCCATCACCGTCGCCACATCCCCACGCTTCACTTCACTCGCCCCGAAATTGTTCTGCCATTGTCGGCAGAATTCCTTGTAGAGCGCGTGCGTTGAATCGGCACTGGTATCATCTGCCGTCCCGGAAGACAAGACGCGCGGCGTTACGCTCGAATCACCGCTTGGCCTGATTGAACGAGATTTCTTGGTTAGACGTTTTACCTTGGTGATGTACATCGTCTGACCATCGGTGGTATTTAGCCGCCATGCCGAAACAGCTATCGACTTGGCGATGGGCTTCGGATTCGGCATGACCGCTGCCCTGGCTCGAATCGATCCACCCAAAAACACCTCGTGGCTTCCCTTCAAAGCGAGTTGCGAGAAGACTGACCGAATATTTGACAGGGGCTTGACCGGGCGTTCGTCGGCGCCATTCGGTCCCAGAATGACGCAGGAAGCCATGCGTCGAAGATATTTTGCATCCTGAACTCGAAACCAAGGTTGCGGAAGCCATTCGATACCGGAGGTGCATCCCACCAAGCCGCCTGCCATTGCGGCAAGCGTATCGGTATCCGCGCCCTTCTCGAATGCCGCCCTGAGAACCGCTTGTTTGGGTTGTGCAGCATGCCGTGCAGCGAGGTAGGCGGCTGCGGCTGCGCTGATGGTTCCCGCGCCCTTGGCGCGCCCAAAACACCCGAGATCTTTCAATACAGTGCGATCATCAGCTAGTGCTCCGGCCTGGACGCCCCTTCGGGCTGTCTCAAGCAACACATGCATCTCGCGGACTGTCCTGTTCCAGAGCGGTTCATAACCGTTCGTTGCTTCATCAGCGGTTTCGAACCAAGCACTTTTTTTCCGGTCTCGCTTTGGAAACTCACTCCACACCGGCGCTTCATCGATCAGCTTGTCCAAGAGTTCGCCGAACCGCAGTGTGCCTCTCTTGCGCATCAGCGACCACGCGGCGTTAGCGTAAACCGTTGCGCCGACGAGTGCGCGAGGATGACCGTGCGTTGCCGAACCGTCGAGAACCACATCATGCATAAGGTCCGTAGCCGTTTCCTCTCCCGAAAGAAACAGCGCATGCGGGAGGACGCGCATAGCGACTCCGTTACCTCCAGCCCCGAAGTATCGGCGAACGTTTTCCTTCTTAGCTGACTTCCACGGCGCAAGGTTCCCTGCCCACGCATTAGCGGCGCGTTTGGTGGCTCCGCCACCTCCGCGTTCGTAAAGCGTCCAGAGCGGGAGTTCAACGCGCGTAAACGCTTTCCACCATTCCGACCCATGGTTTGTCCTGCTACGGGCGATCGCGAGAGCAAGCTGTGTATCGTCGCTGTATTCTCCAGGGCGTATGACTTCCTCGTAGGGTTGGTAGCGTCCGCCACTGCGCCGAGTCCACTGCTTGAACTCGACCTGCGCCAACTCGTTTGCGGAATTACCACGAACATTCCACCGCATTTCCTGGGGCCAGCCCAACGCGTCCCCGGCAGCAAGCGCAAGTAACGCTCCCTCCGCCTTTACTGCGGGCATGGCCGGTTCGCGCACTTGGTTTTCATGGTTATTCGGCATTGGCGGCTCCCATTTGATGCTCATGCTCGACTGGAAGTCGCCCATTGCGGAGCAGGCCACTCAGCACGCTTGGATTGTAGAATTGGGGAACAATTACGATAGAAGGTGAAGACCGGCCGAGCAGGCTCAACCGTGCGACTTCCCGATTGGCCTGTCTCTCGTCGTGCACGGCGATGCCCAACACATCCTGCCTTTGGATTTGGTCGGGAACCAACACTTCCGCCTGTTCATCGGTGGGCAGAAAGGCAGGCTGATGCGGGTATCGAGTGAACATCTGGCGTTGGGATCCTTCGACAGTTTCCGCGAACAACCTTTCGAACGCTTCCCCCCCTTCACTGATCAGGCTCCCATGTTCCGCTGCCGCGTTGCGGGGACAGAACTTCGTGCCAGCGCGCCACAAGTATCGTGCGTCAATCAGGAGAACAACCCAATCGAGAAATAACCGTTCCTGGCGCCGAGCGCGCCTGAAATACCAAGCGTTGGGGTACTGTATGGAACAACAGACGTGATCCGGGAAACCGTCGAGACGTTGCACGTCCGTAGGGTTGAACACTGCCTTCTCGTCCTCCTCAAGGTGCCGGGCAGCAAGAATGCCACTCGGGTCCTCGGCAATATGTGCAAGATTGCGGGAAGGCGTAAAATGGCAAAGTCGCGTTATGCGTCGTCGAGCTACCATGCGCTGAATTGAGGATATCGTTACAGTCATCGCTGATATAACCCCCCATCGCTCGGCAAGAGCGGCGTCATTCGCCCCGAGTACGTCAGCACGAGACTCGACCTGGCCCGCGTTATTCCTACGTAAAGGAGCCGCGACTCACGTGCTTCGGCTTCCAGATCTCCTAAGTGTTCAACATCGGGGCGATGGGGCCAACGCCGGTCCGACAGAAACGGCAGAAATACGGTATCGAACTCCAGTCCCTTGGCGGCATGGTAAGTGCCGCAGAATAGACTGGGTCCGCTTGGCCACTGGTCCAAGTTGCGATGAAGTCGCGTCGCCTCAACTCTGAAATGTCGTGCGACGATGCTCTCTTGCTCCCGCGTCCTGAACAGAATGGCAACTGAGCCAGTCCGAGCCAGTTCGGTCGCTCGCGCAATTACAAGCTTCTTCTCTTCTGACTCGTTCGAAGTCCGAACAAGAGCGGGTAGCGGTCCATCGGCAACCGGCGCAGTGGGCTCGACCAAATCAGGGTCATCCGGGAATCCCGGCATGGCCGCGAGTGCGAGTGCGAGTTGGGAAACCTGCTTGGTGTTTCGGTAGTTCTCCTTGAATTGCCATATTCGCGGGGCGGCAAGTCCGGCGCCTCGCCAAGACATGCGATGACCGTAGATCTGCTGGGCGATGTCACCGAAGAATGTGAGGCTACCGTCCTGGGGGATGGCGGCCGCGAGCGAGCGCAGCATCTCCGGCGAGAAGTCCTGCCCTTCGTCAATGACGACGTGGCGGTAGCGGCGTTCCCCGTCGTCCATTCGCAGTTCAGCGATCACGGCACTGGCCAAGTCGGTCCAGTCGTATGATTTACCGCCTCGCTGACGCCGACGCACGTAGCGAGCGTAGAGGTCGAACAGCGCGGGGCGTTCCGCCCGCGTTACTCGGGCTGCCGCCCGACCGAAACGTTCTGCTGCGACGTAGTCAGCCGCGTTGACAACGCCGTGCCCCTGTATCCATTGAAACTCCTCGTCGAAGAACTCTGCGGGGCGTCTGAATATCGGACTTCGTAGGCCATCAGTATGTGCCTCGCGCAACGACGCGCGGATGAAACCCAACCTTTCTTCGGGATTACAGATACTGTTCGCAGGTAGCTTACCTCTGGAAGAAAGGTAACCCCGTGCGAAGCGATGATAGTTTTCCACAACAACAAGATGATGAATTGCTCCGGCGAGATGTCTCATATAAGTGACCAAACAACGGTTAAACGTCACCAGCAGCGTGCGTCCGCAATGGTCTGTAGATCGGTCAGCCAGATAGAGGGATCGAAGAATAGCCAGTGTCGTTTTGCCGCTGCCAGCGGTGCCCAGCACCACGGTATGACCTTCAGCCGGGAGATATAGCACTTCCCTTTGTCGTCCGACAGGATTCGGAAGCAACATTCTCGTCACGTGTCACTTGCCTCTACTCGTCCTCGTCGCATTGTGAGCTTTAAATGATCCTCGGTCGCTTCAAACTCGGGGTCCACCCCATTAGCTTCGCGTAGCAAGGGTATGATCTTGTTGCGAATGCCCATGCCGCGCGCATCTACGTATCCGTAGTCTCGCAAGACATCGACGATAATCGGATTTCTGGGCGAACGTTGCCCAGCGATCATTTTCTTGACTGTCATTGTGTTCTGCAATGCGCCAGGACTGAGAACCTCCAACCGATCAATAAAGCGAGCGACCTCAATTTCTTCATAGCGAGTCCAGTCACGATGAGCGAGCGCGTTGACGACAGTCTCCCGAAGCGCCTCGACCGGATAGTGCCAGTGACGCTCCCGACGTAGCGTTTCGCCCACGTTGCCGGTTTCCTCCGACAGGAAGGGACGCATGGCATCGACAACGCGTTCGATTAGTCCCTTCTCAGCGATTTTCCTTCCGCCGTCCGAAGACGGCCGCCAATGGGCGATAAGCGGACCATCGAGCACTTGATCGTCCAGCGCATCGTAAGCTTTGTCTTCGCCCCTGAAAGCCATCCAACGAACGCCCGCTTGGCGTAACAGGCGTCGTGGCCTATAACCAAACAGCACCAGCCCCGCAATCGTACACACTGGAGGTCCGTCCGGTCGTTCGGCCATAAAACCCAATCCACACAGGCGCTCGCCCCATGCCCCCAAGGAGTCAGGTATCTCGCGGTCGCCAACAATGACTGCGAGATAGTCCGCCAATCTTTCCCTGCTGAGGTCTTGCAATACGCTACCCGAAACAGGCAACAACTCGGCGTGGAGCATGCCGCCGAGTGCGAAGAGTCGTGCTTGTTGTTCGCGCGTGGCCCGCCGAGACGTGCTGCCAACGCGGACGTAGATGTCCTCACGGTCATTGTGGCGAACCACATAGGGCTTCGCCGTACCCTGGGTAAGGCTGATGACAGCCACGCGGCGTTGATCATCGACTTGGATCTCTTCGTAGAATGGGAGAATCATCGGATGCACCTTGCGCCCAAAAACCGTATCCATGACCCAAAGTTCGAGATCGTCGCGCTGGACACCGGAGATTGTTCCGTCGTCTTCTACCCCCAGCAGGATTCGGCCGCCCTGGAAATTGGCCAACGCCACAACTTCCTTCGCGAGCTTTTCTGGACGCAGATCGTCGTTCTTGAACTCCACGCCGGAGTTCTCGTTATTGGCGATTAGATCGAGTAGCTCTGATTTAGTCATTAGTAGTCGAACCCATACTTTTCTTTGCGCTGCGTAAACGCTTCCTTGCCTCCTTCTAGGATGCCAGCCGCATAGTCTCGAATCTCCGGAATATCGATCGATCCTTGCATATGCGGAGGCATTTCAGCTTGTTCTCCGCTTGCAATGCACACGCCTATCCACTCCGCGTCTCCAAATACCGGAATGTTGGCATTGTGGGTGGCGAACAGGAATTGCCGCTCGGTTTTCGCGGACCTCAGCTCTTTGACAATCCGATCCGCGATGAACGCATTATCGAGGTTATCTTCCGGCTGATCCATAATCAGCGGATCGGCGTTGTCCAGCAATAGCAAGTGCAGAATTGCCGTGCATTGCTGTCCGGTGGACAAACGCTCCAGAGCCCGAAAACGCTCTGGACCAGAGTGGGAAACGTTGAGTTCGATGCTCACTCGTTCTTCAAGATCAATGGCTTCCAACGTATGCATTTGAGAGGCATCGAGTTTCGTCAATGTCTCCGCTAACGCGGAAGTCAATCCCCACTGCTTATTCATCAGGGATTCCTTCCCCTCTCGTATGGCGGCGACCAGCCCCATGGTTGTTAGCCCTTCCGCCCTATCGACCCATTTTGTCTTCTCAACACCGACTCCGTGCAAGCCTTGCAGAAAATCTCTCAACAGCTTACGCAACCCATCGGGAACAATGAAAATGCGCAACTTGCCCGCCAAGCGTCTATTGAGCCCCTTGACCGCCTTCTGCTTGGAAGCCGTACGGGCGCTACGAAGATCCGAGATTTCGCCCAAAAGATTCCGCCGCGTCTGCTTCAAGTCGCTTACGAGGGCGTCCACTGTCTTCAGGCGCGAACGCTTGGGCTTGATCTCCTCAATTTCTCGCAACAATCGCTGATACGCTACACCGATTTCCCGACCAGTTTTGCCCGCCATCGCCGGCAAATTCGCAAATTCCCGCTCAAGCTGTCTCGAAGACTCTGCCATGGCCTTTTGCAATTGATCGAGCAACGGTGCGAGATCCGTTGCAGCACCCACCACCGCCGAATCGATCTCCTTCAGCTTTTGCGATAAAGTATCCCCAAGGTTCTCTAGAATTCGTCTTCCTTCCCGAAGAAGATCGGCATGTGGCAGACCCTCCAATGCCTTGTCGCTCAGAAATACCAGATCCGGCAGATCTTCCTCAAAACGCCGTTGAGCTTCACGGACCCGTTTGACTTCCTGCCGCATGCGGGGTGACAACTGTCGCTCCCTCTCCAAAAGCGGAATCACCTTTAGTTTTTCCTCCAGGCCCTGCTCCCTGTACTGCTCGACTCGTTCCTGAAGCTTCGGAAGTTTGGCGATCTTCTCCTCTATTTCACCCTTCTGCTTCTGGGCTTTTGCCAGCCGCTCTCCGTTGTCGGTCAGCTTGCGCCGTGCGGATTCAAGACGGGACAGCTGAACGGCGTCTTGCGGTAAAAAACGATCCAGGACTCGCGTCTGCTCACCGGCGTTCCTAGCCAACTCGTAAATCTCATTCTGACCGTATATCTCTGCTCTCGGGAGCAGATCCGTACCGGGATGCAGGGACGACTCGTTCCCGTCTTCATCTATCACGCGAGCCGGCTCGCCATAGCGACGAATAACTCTGTAGCGCTTCATGTTGTTAGTGGCGGAACACAGTTCGACGATGACTCTGCCGCCAGCCTTGCCTAGGTTTTCTTGGACGATCTGATCGCCCTGCCTCTTCGCGTCTTTCGCCTTATGAGGCAAGTCGAGCGCATATCGGAGGCACTCCAGCAACGTAGACTTCCCAGTACCCCTCCCACCGATTACCGCATCCAGGTGGCCGGACAGGTTCGCCTCGAGCCCGTCAAAATATCCGCCTTCGATCCGCACACTGTCGATACGACTATAAAAGTGTTCCTGCATCTGATTTCCGAGTCGCACGCGAGACTCGGCGTCTTTGAATGCCAACAAGAAAGACGAAAAACAAGGGCGGGTCATTTTGATGAATGTCGACGCACTGGGGTCCGCTAAATCCTCGGGCTTGGCAACATCCTTGGCATTGATGACAGTAATTGGTCGCTCGCGCCGATAGTCGGAATTTTTGTTCCGGACAATTAACTTGTAGTTGTGAGGCAGATTTTCCAAAGGGCCAGGAATCTGTCCCACCCGCACCAAGTCGTGATCCTTCCAGACATGGACCAACCCCCCCCCATCTTGATTTAATCGGAGCAAACCATTGTTGCCGGTCATGTGAGCCGCGTACCAGAAACCACCACGTTCTTGGATGATGCTCGCGATATCTAGGGAACCGAGTTTCGACGGGGTCACGCGTTCTTCCGGATTCATCAGGTCCAACTTGCCGAGTACGCGCTGAAGCTCCACGGTCGTCGTATTTTCGGCAAATAGGCAGACCATGTGAATCTTTTCCGTGGAACTGATCTCGAATCCTGGAAAAACGACAATTCCGTGCGGCGACAGCGTCTCCCGCAGATAATCTACGTCCTGCACACTGCCGTGATCAGCCAAACCAACGACTTGAATATTTTCCTCGCGGCACACTTCCAGAAGCCTTTCCGCATAGGCTTCAGCGCTTAGCGCATGATCCTGCGCTTGATAGGTCTTGCTGTAACCATGCGGATTGACCTGCAAAGCGCACTTCCAGAAACGGGCATGGGTATTTCGCGTATCGATCATTATTCAGTCTCCACCTGTCGGCGCACCGCGCATTTCTCCTCAATGGTCAAATGGACGTTGTTCACTCGCTCAGCGGTAAACGTGCTGTCAAGCCAATACCAAGGGAATTCCTCCGGCTCGCAAAAAGGCTCCCTGCCCCGATCCTTGCGCCAGTGAACGTTCGGTTTGGCACGCAGGATACCGGCCCCTTTCTTGCCGCCAAGGATATCTTCAGCCATGAACGGACGGACGTTGATGCGCACGCCGTCATTGATATCCGGTTCCCAGCCGATGGATTGCTCTTCAATGGGCTTCCAACGAACAAAGATATCGAAAGGCGGCTCGCCTTCAGCAATGGCAACGAGGCGTTTTCTTAACTCGAATGCAGCAGCCAAACGCTCTTCCGCACCGCCCTCGCCGCGTTTCGCGCTGTCCTGCTGGCGTCTGATCCAGTCGCCCAGGTAGCTGTGAGTGAGGGATTCCAGTAGCCGGCGGCCCTTGCCGCCACCTTCGGCCAGCTTGTGACAGTTGACCAGGGCGTGGAAGCCGTCTCGTTTACGGCCATCCCAGACGTGCCAGATGAAGGGCCGGTGATCAGCAATTCTCATTTTGGTGCCTGACTTCACTTTCAAGCGCATAAAGGTCTCATTTCCCGGCTCAATCCGGGCCAATTCGACCGCCAGGACCATCCCGCGGAGAGGGGTGACGGGCATAATGAGAATTGCTGGCCGGTGATGGAACAGCTTGCAATGTTGCTCAAAAAATCGGTTGCGGAGCCAGTCGTCGAGGGTCGGGCTGCCGGCCTCGGCGAGCAGTCTGGGAAGAACGTCGCCGTTCCAGGCGTCGCCGTATGCGGCAGCCAACAACGCAAGTAATCGTTCCGCGGCGGGCGATTCGCCCCGTACCGACGGGATGCAGACAACACCGTCCTCGTCCGCTTGAGCGACCAATGCATCGCAGCACCCCACCCATTCGCGTTGTTCATCGGCCAGTTCCATGTCGGCATCCAGTTCCGCAGGCCAGCGGTAGCCAAGCAGCCGGGCGACAGCGACCTGCAACACGGTGGCATCCGTGCGCGGCGGGGCGGAGGCCGTCCGCTTCTCTGCCTCGTCCCAGATCACGGAACCGCACGGGTGGCCGTGGAATATCCATTGGGTGGGATCATCGGAGTAGGGACGGGGAAGGCCGTTGGGATATTTGTCTTTTGCGATCTTCGTCCAGCGGTCGAGATCAAAGGGGACCTTGGCGAGGGTTCGATTGGTGACTTTGAGCGTCTGGTCGATACGCCGAACCGCTTCGTTGTACTCGGGGGAAGAACAGAAACACCAGATGGCAGGGAGGTGATCAATCATCTTTATCGTTAGCGCAGAGATGTTGCTGTCGAATTTCACTGTTCGGAAAAGGGCAACCGGAAGGTCCTTCATCTGGCTGACCGCGACCCCGTGGTTGTTCCATCCGGCGATGCCTTGAAGTCGCGCCAAGTCCTGCCCTTTGCGTTGCCAATCAAAAACGAACCTTTGTCCGCCATAGTCTAGAGTTCGATCAACCGTACTTTGCACAAAGACCCATCGATTTGATGCGGGTTGTTCCCAGAAGTAACGCCTCTTAGCTGCGTCGTCACCGGACTTCAGCCCCTGATATGAGGCCACCTGCTCTAATAATAGGCTGCCTGACATCTTCTCCAGCGCCACCCGCGCATCCGGGTTTTCCAACTGAAGTGCCTGTTCGACACCGGCGATTTCAGACTTCGCCAATCGCACGGCTTTATTGCGGGCGGTGCGGGATTCGGAAACGTCCAGGCCGTACATCTCGCCGTCCGCTCTCGCATCGTCGAACAACCCGCCATCAGGATGTTTGGAGTGACTGGCGCGGGTGAGAACAAGCAGGATCGCCTTGACGACCTCCCCGCTTATGGTTTCGAAGGCTCCGGGCCCGAGTCGGGCGAGCAATCGCCAAGTCTGCGTCTTCAGCAACTTCTCCCGCAGCTTCCGGTAGCTGGTGAGAAACAGCCAGTTCTGGGGCAGCACGAGGCTGGCGTTGCCGCCCTCGGCGCAAAGCTCAAGGCAGCGTTCCAGAAACACGGTCGCCAGCTCTTTCTTCGCGTTGGGATAGTGTCGTTCGGAGTAGCGTCGCAGAGTTTTGCCCTGCTTGCCGCGGGCGAGATACGGAACGTTGGTGATCACCAAATGGTATTTCTCGGATAGCAATTCGGCGGCCCTCGCGAGCCTGTGTGCCGCGATTGCGGTCTCGCGCCGTTCGTCGGATTCCTCCCGCGCGAGGGCATCCGCCATTGCGGCGGAGAGATCTGGCCAGTCCACCAACTTGGCGGCGTCGGCCGCGACCGGGTTCAGCAAGCTGCCAAGAACGGGTGCCTCCCTGAACTCGTCATGCATCCAGTTCAGCGCGATGCGAAGATTGTGTCGACCAGCCGCCAGTTCGGTCCAACGTTCCTTCGCTACGCCGACGGAGAGCCCCGAGCAGGCGAGATTCAATTCCGGCAATGACCGATAGCCTCCCGCGCCGGGATACGTCCATGCGGCCCGTGCCAGCGCGAAGGCCGCAAGCTCTACGCAACGCGAGTCCAACTCCAAGCCGTACAAATTGTCGCCTAGAACTGCATCCACGGCTTCACGGGCATCAAGGCCCTCGCGCGCCATGCGCATGGGTACGAGCATCAGGAAAACCGCGACCAGAAAATGCCCGGAACCGCAACAAGGATCGAGAACCTTGAGATTCTCCAAGCGCTCCGGCCAGCCGTCGAAGGCGCTAGCGGCGACACGCCACGCGCCCTTAGCCGCATCGTCTTCGCATCGAACGAAACGCAGATAATTTAGCGGTACGCCGGGTATCGAAGCTTTGCGGCGCAACTCCGCTTCCGTTTCTGCCGTCTCCAGATCGGACGCGCTGAGCCGACGCGCCACCCACCACGCGCCCAAACTGTTGTCGAGAAGGAAACTCACCATGTACGGCTCTGTAAACAACTGCGTCACCGCCGGCAGTTCGTCCGCGCCGACCTTGACCTCGGACCGGTTCACCTCCGCCTTCTTCCTCGACTGCCAGAATTGATAGACCCAACCTAGCGAATCCGCCGCCGCGAACACTTCTCCGGGCAGGCCCTCGACCAATCCCTCCAACTTCAGCCGATGCTCACGCGCCAGCCCAACCTCGAATACCGGGTGATCGGGCCGGAATACCTGCGGCAGCATCCGCTGGGCGAACCGGGCGGCCAGTGCCCACTTGTCGATACCCTCGTCCTTCGCCAGTTCCTCGCATTCGTCCAGTGTGACGGCAACTCCGTGATCGGGTTCCAGGAGCAAGCGGTTCTCGGCGAGGAACCGGGCGAACAGCATGCAGTGCCAATGCTCGTAGGCGCACTCGTGCACCAGGCGGTCGATGGCTTGGATACCAGTATGCGTGTCGCGCCGGTCGCCGAGCTGGCGGGCGTGGGCACGCAAGCGACGGCGCAGCCGCCGCTGCCGCAGGGTCATGTGCGCGTACGGTTCGCGATAATGAACGGCGAGGAACTCCAGTGCCGCACGGGAGCCGGTTTCTGCAGCCTCCCGGGCGTCCACGATCACCCGCTCCAGATTTTTTCTGTGTTCAACCGCCAGCGGTTTCATTATTTTTCTTGGTCTCCGTTGGCCTGATCTGTGGCGGCTTCGGTTCCTCTCGATCTCTTCCAGAAAGTGCTTCTGCCGCAGTGCGTAGACGTAGCAAAATCGTCTCGGAAGCAAAGCCTGAAAAGAACCCGAACAACGCTCCAGACATTGCTGTGTCCGGAGCGAATACCGCAAAGGCAGTAATCGCGATCAGCGGAGCCGAAAATACCTGCATGATCTGGAAAACGATTAGTTCTCGAGCGCGAATCGGGGTAATGTGCAAGCCTCCTTTACTATTCTCGCCCGCCACCTGCTTCTGATACTCCGGTATGCGCCGAATCATACTCACAGCTCCACCCATCAGGGCGAGCACTACTACGTAGAGCGGAACTACAAGGCCGCCCTGAAGGACGGGTGCCGGCTGGTCGGGTGGCTGTTGCGCCGATTCGGCGGGCTGTTGTACGGGTCCGGCAGCACCGTCTGTGGTGCCCCTTGGCATAGAAATATTGCTACCGATATGAACGTACCACTGGAGATCGCGATCAGGCGCATCGCAAGCATCGGAACGGCAACCAACAACAACTCCCGCAGCCAATGATGCATCTGGCAGGTCACCAACGTTATCCATGGGAATCAAAAATGGCGCCGCACACAAGCCCAAGGCTCCCAACATAAATACATAGCCATAAATGAATACGCTGCGTAACTGCGGAAACAAAGACTTGTTGTTGTGATTGGAAGTGCCAGTATCGTTGTCTGGCAAATCTCGCGTAAATACAACTATGAAGTGAGCCGCAATCAGTACGGCAATGAATGCCGCTACAATGGCGGTCCACACACTGTCTGGAAGTCTTGGAAATAGATATTGAAGACAATTGTGAAGAAACCCAGCGAGTACAGCTATTGCAATCACGCATATTGCGATGAAGCCGACAAAATCAAAGACCGTATAGGCGGCGATTTTCGTTTTACTGGATGTCTCTAGTTCCATATTCTCGTCTTCCCTGAATATTTCAGAATGGATGTTTCAAAGCTCTCGAATGCCGTTTCGACCTGTTGCTACGACGCCTTCGCAATCAATGTATCCACCAGCCGTTTCGCATACACGGAGGTAGCGGTAACACGGCCAGGATCCAACTCACCGAGAATATCGAACGAGTGGCGGCTCTTGTCGTACGCGCCCTTTCGCAGACACTGGCGACTTGCCATGTTCAGACCATTGCTCACATCCTGCTTCGGTATGTCTTCGACACCCGCGTGCTGCGGAAGGGCGTTCAGGTTAAACCCGCTGCCGAAATATCTCGCCAATGAATCTTTGTCGGCGAGAAACCATGCCTCCATACACTGGACCATCAGATGGACGCTTTCATCCACGGCGCCTTGAGGCTTTAACCAGTTGTCACTGGCGGCCAAATAGGACCACGCGTCCTGATCTCCGCCAACGGGACCCTCGCTATCGACCAACAAGACCACAAAATCTCCGTGCTTGGCGTTAGTCAATGCGGTACGGAACCTGTCGAAGGCATTATTCCTGCTGCCAGCGGAGACAACTCGCGGCATCCGTCCGGCCAATCCCGCCTTTCTGAAGAATTCGCTGAACCCCCGGCGGCACTTCTGTTTCAACTCCCGCGTATCTCCGCCTCCCTCCACATAGACCTTGACACTCACCAACGATTTCCTCCCAGTTCTCCGGAACTCCAGAGTTCGCCGAGACGGTACATTTCGAGCCAACAGGCAAGGTTGCTCCGGTCCAGGCGTTTCAACGTCGTCTGTCCCTTGCCCTTCTCGCAGACAACCACGCTCTCGGGCGTGTCGGTGAGGGAATCTACGATCACGTCTGAATGCGTGGTAACGATCAACTGACAGTGCTCGGACGCTTCGCCGAGTAACTTGGCGAGCCCCGGAAGGATATCGGGGTGCAATCCGAGTTCTGGCTCCTCAATGCAAATCAGTGGTGGCGGCGAGGGATCGAGAAGAATTGCAAGCAGACACAGGTATCGAAGCGTCCCGTCGGATAACCGCATTGCCGATACCGGGATGTCGCCTTCATGAAGAAACACCTGGGCAGTTCCATACTCGATGTCTACATGGAAATCCGACAGGCCATCGTAAAGTTGGCCCAGCGCCGTCAGGAAGCGCCGTTTGACTGGAATCTCCCGCGTCAATCTGTTCAGCACTAGACCAAGATTCTGGCAATTTTCCATCAGAGACGCGTTGGGAAGATCGGTCTTTTGCGGTAAACGCATCGGCGTCTGCCGCCCGAAGGAACACTCCCGATAGAGCCGTATCCGTTCGAATCCGTTCCCTAGATATGCCATTTCCGGGAGATGCTTTGGGTCTTTTATGTGAGAGAACACCGACCTATCGGGTAGCGGGGAGACTTGCATGTGAAGCAACATTTCGCCGGTACCTAGATCTCGACGATTTATCGTTGTTTCACCCCGACCGGTTTCAAAGTAAAACCTTTGTTCCTCACCGTCTGAACGCGGCTGTGCATCTTCCAACCGTTCATTGACCATGCGGAAGTGTCCACTGGGATCATCGAACTCAAAACCGTAACGAAGCGGCTGTTGACCTTGAGGGTAGTCGACAACGACCTCGACTTCCGCAGACTCAGCCTTCGGTTGCCCGCGCCAGAGCCAGTCCCCTGTTCCGCCGCCCTCTCGTATAGGCTTGAATATATCCCCCGGCGCGGCCTTCAAAAGCCCGATCACCTCGATGAGATTCGACTTCCCCGAGCCGTTCGGACCGATCAGCACGTTGAGCGGCTTGAGTTCCAAGTCCTGCGCGTCAGGGCCGAACGAGAGGATGTTTTTCAGCTTGATTCGTTGTATGAGCATCTCGTCTGCCTCCTCATCGGATCGCAATAGGACCTTGTCGAATCTGGTCGAGCAGGTCCCCTTCGGTCGTTTCGACCCATTCCTTGACCTCCTCCACCGTACGCAACGTAGCGCTTGAGAGCTTGACATGGCGAATCTTCGGCTCAACGTGCCTGTCGGCCTCCGCGCGCGCGTCGGCGAACAACTGCGGCAATGCCGCCGTGCGCGTTCGCCAGCCGTCAAGCGAAATGCGATCCAGAGACTCCAGTACTTCCCGTTCCGTGCCGATCGCGCCCTTGGAGAACTTCTCGATGCGAAACCGGGTGAGTGTTGCCTCGCGGACCTGTTGTTCGATTTGCTGCCAGCTTCCGGCTTGTTCCAGACGCTCCTTCTCTCGGCCATAGGTTTCCCGGAAGCGTTTTTCGCACCGCGTCAATTCAGTTCGCAATCCATCCGCCAGTTCGCGCGCGAGGGCGGGCATCGGGTCCGACTCCGCAAGTATGCGCCGCTCGGCGACGATGGCATCGATCTGCGGCCTTGAATCCCTTGCGACATCCAAACCATCAGCGTGCCGGACAAGAGCTTGCAAGCGCTCAAACGCGGGCAAGCGTTCCTTGGCGGCAGCGCCCGCCGTCGTCCAATCGTTAAGGTTGCTTTCGAGTTCGTCGTAACAATCGAGAATCCCCAGGAGCTGCTCGTTGCCGACCAGTGCCCGGATATCCGACAAATGACGTGTATCGGGGCATGCGGGTAACGGGGCAGCGCCGCCCGCGGCCGACGCCAACTCGCGCAGCCGGTCCAACAATCGACCCGCCGCCGCGCTTTCTTCGCTCGGCTTGTAGTCGATTCCCGCATCCTGAAACAGTTTGCGCAGTTTCAGCCGCTGCCGGGTATCGATGGTTGCGCTTTCGACCCGAAAGTCGGCGCTTGGCACCTTTGCCTGATCCAGTCGTGGCGGGCTCAGCGGTACGCCGTTCGCCGTGACGCGGAGATGTCCGGCTGCGAACAGGCTGATGAGCGCCCCGTCGATGGCATCCCGCGGCCAGCCGAAAGGCGGACCGGAAAAGTGTGAGCGCACTTCCCGGCCCTTCCTCCCGGAACCCACGAAGGACAACACTGCGGAACAGACGGGATGCTCCTCAGTCTTGCCGTCGAAATCGAGCACTTCCAGTGGGTGTTCGGCACCCGCCCGGGCACGCTCGATGGCGTTTCGCCACCGGTGGTCGTCGGCGTCGCCGAACTCGAAATACATGCGGGCCAAGGATGCGCTGGCGGCTTCTCTGATCCTTTCCGGCAGGGTCGGCTCCGATCGTTCGTTTCCACCTCCCTGTATTACCTTGGCGCCAGCGACGATACCGGTGACCAGAACGCGTAGGCGGTTGGCCGCCTCGGTGGCGCGAGTCTCCATGCCACGACGAGCCTCGATCCCTTCGGGCGTCGACGGCACGCCCTTGTAGTCGAGCGTGTCACTGGCGGCGCTCCGGGCAGCAATCAGGCGTTTCAGCGCGTCGGCACCGGACTTCGTTATGAATACGTGGGTCACGGCGCTGTCCGGGCCAGCAGCGCGAGCGTCGGCCATCACGCTTTTCTCATCGGCGCCCCAACCGTCGCGAACCCATAGCGGGATGTCGTGACTGCCAGCAGGCGGGGGCTCCGAGCCGAAGTGCAGCGCGAGCTTCCTCGGCTCCCTGGAAGCCCCGTGCGTGAGCTTCATTGGACCCATCGCATCCTGCAGAGCGACGTTAAGGATTTGGGCTCGCTTCACGCCCATACCGGTAAGGTCGTTTGCCAGTCGACTCTGCCGGTTGCGGAACTCGGCTTCCCACTCGCTGCTCTCCCGGGTTTGCAGGCTGTACTCCCGGTCGAGCTTCATCAACGTGCCCGAGTCCACTAATCCTTCCAGAAGGGCCGGCAACCTGGCGCGCAGAGCGGTGCCGTCCGCAGCCAAATCTTCCACCATGAGATCGGCCAGCATCTCCGCCGTCGCGCGCACGCCGATGTCGGCGCCGGGTTCCCGCGGGAGCTTGCGGATCAGGAATACCAGTGCGCAGAGCCGGGATTTCAGTTGGCCGTCAGCCGTGCCGTCACTTGCCTGCCCTACAATGGTCTCGTGAAGTTCCCGAAGCAGCACACCGGAATTCAACATGTTGGCCGATATTTCGCCGAACAGAAAGTCGGCCGGTACAACGGTGCCGAGCGGACGGCTCGCCGTTTCGCGTATCGCGTCGTAGACGATACGAAGCTGCGTGCGAAGCTGGCCGGCCGTTCCGGCGCGGTCGACGGCGCGCAACACGTGTTCCCAGAACCTACGGCGCACAGGCAGGAGCGGATAGTCGTCGGCAAGAATCGACCGGTCCTCATTGCGCGGGGCAACCTTGGCGCCGATCAGGTGACGATCTATCTCCCCTGCGTTTGCGTCGAGCATCGACTGAATGTCGCTCAACCGATCCGCGCGCTTGGCCAGGACGACCCGGCGAGTGACCGTCTCGACATCATGATCGGAGAGTTCCACATTGACGGTGAAGCGGCCCTGCAAGCGCTGCAGCGCCGGCGTTCCGGACAACGCGGTTTGTCCGGTACCCAGGAAGAGCAGGCGATCACCGAAGCGTTTGCTGCAAGCTTCGACGACTTCCTGAACGATGTGGGAACGGGCGGTGTCGTCGCCGATGTACTGCTGCACTTCGTCGAGAATGACCACCGTGCAAGGCATCTCTCCCTCCGGCGCGAGCGTGTCTCGCAACACATCGGCGAATTCGTCGGTGGTGATGTCCGTCGGCTTGGGAAATTGCGCACGCAGGACGCCCCTGGCTTCTCGCTCGCCGGCGGCGAAGCTCGCGTCTTCGGCCAGCAGCGCCCTGGCGATTAGCGGGCTCACGTAAAGGTCGTTGAGTTCCCGCCGGAAGTCCCGGCCCCGCGCCTCCACGGCCGCGCGAACGCTGTCGTGAATGCCATTCTTCTGTAACCATAGGCTGAAACGCGCCTGCGGGAAGCCTTCTGGCAGTCCCGCAGACTTGAACACGATGCCGAGCAGGGCGAGCCGGACACTGTCCCCGAGGCCAGCCCCGAGCGTTCCCGCTGCAGCATGCAATCCGTGGCCCCGCCGGCCAAGGGTCGAGACCTCCTTCAGCAGGTCCGTTACATCGTTTGGCAACCGCGCCAATCCGCGGGCGCGCGCGCCATCCTCGGGAAATGTGTAGTCCGTCCATAGAAATCGCAACATCTTGGCCAAATGGGATTTTCCGCTACCGAAGAAACCGCTTATCCAGGCGGCCGGCTGCTCTGGTTGCCCCTGGTTACTGAGGTACGCGTCGAGAACGCGAACGAGCCCCGCCCGATACTGGCCCTCGCAGACGAAGTGCTCCAGTTCGAAGCGCAGCGTGCGGCGATCGTCTTCCGTCTCGGCATCGGTCATGGCCGCGACGCCGTTGTTCATAAGAATGATCTTGTCGGGATCTCTCTGGTAAATCTCTCGGTTCCTCATGCGTCGTACACTCCTTGGCCTTCCTGCAAGGTGATCGGAACCGCGAGGTAGTTCCAGCCGTCCCGCGCGTCCAGCAGGCGATAGTTGTTGTCCTCGTATTCGCCTGGGAAGAGCACCACGACACGCCCCCTTATGTCCGGCTCGATCACCTTCATCAACTCCGACACGCGGACGAAGCCGAACAGCGAAGCGATGCCGAAGACCGCGACAACGGAATCGTTACCCGATTCCGGCGCCGACAGCGCTTTCCGAACCTGCCCGGCCACATACGCCAGGAAATCGTCTTCCAGCTTGAGTTGCAGGTCTTGCGGCGACTCGAAGTAGCTTTCGCGGTACTCCGTGTTCGCCATCCACTGCGAAAAGACCCCGGTCAGATCGCACTCTATCCAGCCATGTCCCGCCTTCTCGGTCGCCAACCGGAAAAGCTCCTTGCGCACTCGCAACCTCCGTTCGTCGCTCTTGTCGTAAACGACGAAAATGGCTCGCTGCGCCCCGGCCAGGCCCTTCTGCCAGGGCAGCGCGATGAACCGCCCGTAACGCTTGGCCAATTTGTCGATACGTCCCACGCGTCAACTCCACTGCCGCGACATCAGCAAACTCGGGAACGACACGTCGAGGATCGAACCGGACTGCTTGAAGTCGAGCAACCCGAAGCTTTTTGCGGCAACGGCAAGTTCGATGAGTTCGTGGGTATCGGTGTCCAAAACGCTGCACCAGGGCGTCTCGAACAACAAATGCCCGCGGCGGCCCGTGGCGAACCCGATGAACAGCGCGTACGCTACCGCAACGGGCGTCGCGTGAACCCGTTGCCTTGTCTTGCGCCCCCTTCCCCTCAGGTGGCCGGACTGTGTCCACGAAGAGGCTGCATTGCGCACTACCTTGTCCAGCGTTTGGAGGTTTAGGCGATCGCCGGCGATTTCGATCAGGGCATCCGTCATCGGCTGCCTTGCAAATTCGTGACCAAACGGCGTCCGTAACGCGGCTGACGCGGTCACACGGAGCAGGGGGTCCCGCGCCAGGGCAAGCATCAGCGCCAACAGCGCCCGGCTCGACCGATGGCGGCCCCACAGTTCGCGGAGTACGCGAAAGAGCGCCACATTCTGGTCCAATGCATAGAGTTCCCTCAAGTGCTGAAGTGATATCTTGCGATTTGCCAGCGTCCTCTTGCCCAGGCAATTCCCGGCTGTGACCGCGTCGGCATAGTCTTCTCGAGACACATCGCCAGGAACCGCATCCATCAGGTGCGATAGCTCTTTGAGCATGATTGTCCGGCTGGTGTGCGTGCCTTTCTTGCCCACGCGAAAGCCCCAAGCCGCTGCTTGACGTTCGGTGAGGTCGTCGACCGCCGTTTCGAAATCCATGTGGAATAAGGCGCTCACGGCGGAGCAGTATAGCGGTGAAAAAGAAAATGGCAATCCTCGCCGGCTGGTTTGCCGGTGAAAATGTATCAATTCATCAAATGAAGAATGGCAACGCGGGACCCACTCCAAGGATCCCGCTCAAAGAGCGACGCCCATCAACGCAAATCATAGTGAGGCGCTCGACGCATTCCCGAATGATCGCGCCCCCCGACCGACTTGCTAAGATGCGACCTTACCGCGACTAGTTTTGTGCTTCCATCAGCCAATGTCTGCTCAAACTCATACGGGTGGCCGTAGGGAGCGTAGTACAAGATGACTTCCTTTCGTTTTTTGCATGCGGTGAAAATGTGGGAAGCGCTTGCTAATTTGCGGAGAGCTTCCGAGTGATACGCACGGGCGCAATCCTCTGCCATACTGCTTGCCAACTTACGGATCGCGGGGACGGCCAGCGACTCGCGCCAAGCACTTTAACCGGAGATTGGAGGAACGCGACTCATGACAAAGCGAGCGCCGACGGCGGCGGCTGCGCCCACCCGCCGGGCCACCTACCAGGACGTGCTGGATGCGCCGCCCGACATGGTCGCGGAAATCGTCGGCGGCACGCTCCGCACTCATCCGCGGCCGGCGGCGCTGCATGCCAGGGCCAGTTCAGGGCTCGGCGTCAAGATCGGAGGCCCCTTCGACTACGACCGCGACGGCCCCGGCGGCTGGTGGATCATCGACGAGCCGGAACTGCACCTGGGCGACGATATCCTGGTGCCCGATCTCGCGGGTTGGCGGCGCGAACGCATGCCGGAGTACCCGGACATGGCGTATTTCACGCTTGCGCCGGACTGGGTGTGCGAAGTCCTATCTCCATCGACCCGGGCGCTCGATCAGGGCTCGAAGCGGGCGATCTACGCACGAGAGGAGGTCGTCTATCTGTGGTTCGTCGACCCTGACGTACGCACCCTGGAAGTCTTCGAGCAAAGCGGCCGCCGTTGGGTTCTGGTGGATACCCTGACCGGCGATGCGCCCGTTTCGCTGCCGCCTTTCGAGCAGATCAGCTTCGGTCTCGGCGATCTGTGGCCCACCTCGACTCCGAAACGGGGAGGCACCTCGGACCACTCCTGACACCGGCTTTCCGAGGTCCTGGCAGCCCGCGGCAGTCAGTCATGAACGTTCCGGTTACCCGCGCCCGCGCATGGAAGCGGGGAACGACCGCCCCGGGCGATGCCGTGGAACCTCGTCACCCGCGCCCGCGCATGGAAGCGGGTGTCATGCGATCGACGCATGACGCGACGATCAAGTCACCCGCGCCCGCGCATGGAAGCGGGGTTACGCCGTACTAAAGGCGGCCCCTAACCACCATGGAGCAGACTCCACGCCGTCAACGCAGATCAAAATTCACCGCAACACCCGCGTAGACATTTCGCCCCGGGCCGGGTTCGTAGTACCGGCGGCCGAAGGCGTTGAGCCGAATGTTGGAGTTGTAGCTCTGATCGAACAGGTTGTTGACGCCGACAAAGGGTGAAAACGTTGCCCCTCCCCGGTTCGCGTCGAATCCCAGGCGCAGATTCGCGAGGGTGTAGGCATCGTCTGCAACGGTGTTGGCGTTGTTGGCGAACTGATCGCCCACGTGGAGTGCGTCCAGGGCGCCGAACCAGCCGGCGGGATGACGGTAGCTCAATTCCGCAAATACCAGTTGCTCGACGGTGCCGGGTATCCGGTTTCCAGAGTAGTCGTTGCCGTTGTCGTCGAGGAATTCGGCGAACGTGAAATCCGCGTAGGTATAACTCAGCGTGATGCCGATGCGATCCGTGGGCCGGGACGATAGCGCGGCTTCCAGACCGGTCCGGTTCGAGCGGCCGGCATTGGCGAAGAAATCCCGGCCGGGGCTGCCCGGAATCTCGTAAGGAATCAGCTCATCTTCCACGTCGATGTCGAAGAAGGCAAGTTCGTAGCGCGTCCGGGTTCCTGCACCCCCGCGCAGTCCGATTTCCAGATTCGTCGCTGCCTGGGGCTCGAGCAACGGGTTGAATCCGCCGGCGCCCGATGGATTGGCGAACTCGGTTGTCGTCGGCGTCTCGAACGACGTGGAATACGTTCCATAGACTGTTACTTCCGGCGACAGGTTGGCCAGCAAGCCGACCATCGGGCTCACATCGTCCAGCTCGCGCACGCCGGAGTCGTTGCCGTTACTCGGAAAACGGTCGCCAACGTCAAACTCCACCTGATCGAAACGCACGCCGAACGAGAGTTGTACGTTGTCCGCAATACTGAGTTCGTCCTGGACGAACAGCCCGGTACTGGTGACGCGTTCGTCCTGATCCAGTGTCAGGGCGCCAAGCACGCCCATGTCGTTGTTGAATCGGCGCCGGTGGTCGTCCTGATCGTCGTGGTCCAGGCCCACGACGACTCGATTGGGCCTGCCTCCGAGAATGCCCTGATGGGTGTAACTGATACCGCCACCTGCAAAGAAGCGCTGCAGGTCGACCGAGCCGCCGCCGAAGAACGGCAGCCGATTGTTGAAGTCACGGGAGACGTAGTAGTTGCGTACCTGAAGTTCGCTGCCCTCGCCCGTTGGAAGCGAATAAACAAACCCGATGCGTGTCTGCTCCAGCGCCTCGCCTCCATTAAAGCTCAAATTTCGGTCCCTGGCGGAGCGAGGATCGGCCTGCGCCTGGGCGAGATTGATGCCACCCGGGTCATTCGAAACCGGCTGATCCGTATAGTTGGCTACCGTCAGCAGGGTACCTCGGTCGCCAAGATCGAATTCCAGGCGTCCGCTCAACTGCGTATTCTCCGTTTCACTGTGTTCCCGGTACCCGTCAAACTCGGAATCGGCGAGGCTGACAAAGTAGTTGACCCGATCGGTCTGACCGCCGGTCTTGGCCTGAAACTTCTGTGCACCGTACTCGCCGGCGGTGACGCGCAGATTGGCGAACGGCGTTTCCGTCCCGCGCTCCGACATCACGCTGATCACACCGCCGGAGGCATTGCCGTAGTAGGAAGAACTTGGCCCGCGAAGCACTTCGATCTGCCGTGCGGCGCCCAGGTCGATGCTGTCCACCTGGCCCTGACCGTCGGGAAGCGTCTCCGGAATTCCATCCACGAGAATCTTGACCCCGCGAATGCCGAACGCCGACCGGGCGCCGAAACCGCGAATGGATACCCGCAAGTCCTGGGCAAAATTGTAGCGGTTCTGCATGAACACGCCGGGCACGCGGTTGAGCGCTTCATCGAGACCAAGCTGCTGCCGGCCCAGTTGAATCTCGGCTTGGCTCACGACACTCACCGCAGCAGGAACCGAGTCCAGCGGACGGCTCATCCGGGTGGCCTGGACGACAATTTCCTCCAGATCGTCCGCAGAGGTCGCCGGGTCGTCTTGCGCGCTGACCAGCGCCGGCATCAGCGCCGTCGCGGCCAGCAATCGAATGCTGCGTTTCATCCTCAACACATCGTTTCCTTCAAGCCCGTCCGCGGACCCCGTGAAATCACCCCGGCAATTCCGTTTCCGGAACCATCAGTCAAAAATATCCAACGGCAATATGGCGGTCACGCCCACATTGTACCCGCCATGACCGCTGACCCGAACAGGCCAACGGGGTCGCCGGCCGGACCGGACTTCAAATTTATTCTCACAAACTTGAAGGTTCTTCAGATTTCTGCACGCACACTTCAGACCCCGCCGCGTAAAGTGACCGCAACTTCGATATGCACCTCACATCACAGGAGCCAGCCATGAACACGACGAAGACAGCAGCGATCACAACCCTGATTTTCCTGGGCGCAAACAGCGCGAGTGCGGCCACACCGGCCTGGATGGACGAGGGATTCGTGATGGAAGAGGTTGTCGCCACCGCCGAAGCCCCGGCGCACCTCTACATGGAGGAGATCGTCGTCACCGCCAAGGTGCCGGCCCATCTCTACATGGAAGAAATTGTTGTCACGGCGAAGGCCCCCGTGATGGAAGAAGTGGTGGTGACCGCCAGTCTGCAGGACGTGCGCGATGAGCGACTGGCCCGGCTGAGGTCCCTGCGGCTCGCGCGCCTCGACCGCGGTTAGACGAAACCTTCTTCCCCTGATGCCCCGGGCGCGCTGCGCTCGGGGTTTTTTTGTGGTGCGGCTACGCGTCACGCTTTCCGCGGGCTTCCATGGAACAAACACGTAACTCCTGGATTTCTGTTGCAGGGCGGTCGTTTGTTCCCTCGCGTCCTCGGGCCGGCGCCGCCGGGTTCACTACTTGCATGGAAATACTCATTTCCCTCCGAGTCAGCGCACCGGCGACCGGAGCGAAAACTGCTAGAATGGGGCGTCCCCTCTGGCAGGGAGATCAGGACCTTGAAGAACAACAAGGCGTGCGCGCTGCCGGGCATCACGCTCACCGCGAGCCTCTCCGGCGCTGTCGCGGCCCAGACACCGATCCACGAACCGTTTCCGGACTACACGCCTGCGCGCACAGTCCATGGCACGCCCGACATCAGCGGAATCTGGCAGTCCCTCACGACCGCCAACTGGAACATACTGTCCCACTCCGTGCAGCCGGGCCCCTTCGCGGAGATAACCGGCGCCTGGGGCGCCGGCCGGGCGGGACTCGGTATTGTCGAGGGCGATGAATTGCCCTACCAGGAATGGGCGGCAGCCGAACAGCGGCGCAACTACGAGAATCGGGCGGTCGTCAACGTCACCAACGATCCCAGCCGCTTCGACACGGGAGACCCGGAGCTTCAGTGCTTTCGCGCCGGCGTACCGCGCGCGAACTACATGCCGTTTCCGTTCCAGATTTTCCAGACGCCCGAACAGATACTCATCGTCTACGAGTACAAGGGCGCCTATCGGACGATCTACATGGACGAGGAACGCCCGGCGTACGATCAGTCCTGGATGGGCACGTCCAACGGCCGCTGGGAAGGCAACACGCTGGTCGTGGATGTCGAGGGATTCAACGAGCACACGTGGTTCGACCGCGAAGGCAATTTCGCCAGCGACGCGCTGCGGGTGACCGAACGATGGACGCCCGTCAGCCCCCACCATATGCGGTACGAGGCCACCATCGAGGATCCGAACGTCTTTACGCGGCCCTGGAACATCGGCTTCATGCTCTATCGGCATGTGGAGGCGAACGCCCGGCTCCACGAGTTTCAGTGCATACCCATTGTCGAGGAGATGATGTACAGGCCGCTTGGGTTCTATGACGAGGACGTCTCCAACGAGTAAGACAGACGCGGAGCATAAAGAAATGAACGGTGAATCTCGCCTCCTTGCTTCACTGGCCGCCGCGATGGCCATGCTGGCGGCGCCGCCCGCCAACCCGCAGTCACCGCCCCCTTCCGCCCTGGTCAACCGGGAATCGGAGGAAACGGTCGAGGCCGCGCGCGCCGCGTCCCCGCACACCTCCGAGTCCACCTATGCCTACTTCAGGGACGAAGCCGAAGCGTTTATCGCCGAAGCCACGACGCGCATCTGGGATCCCGGCGCGCCTCGGGAGGAATCGCCGCGCACGCCCTGGGGCGATCCGGATCTGGCCGGCTACTGGCTGAATGTGGCCTATGTGCCGCTGGAACGCCCCGTCGAGCTGGCCGAAAAACCGCTGTACTCGGAAGAGGAAGCGATCACCGCCTTTGTGCGTTGGGCGACTCGGGACGCCTCCGTGGACCCTGCGACGGTGCACTACGACTGGACCGAGTTCGGGATGGACAACTGGCAGAGCCCGATCCGGCCCAACCTGCGCACGTCGCTCGTGGTGGACCCCCCGAACGGCAGGGTCCCGCCCCTGACACCCGAGGGGCAGGCCCGGCTCGAACAGCAGGCGCGCCGGCACACGCTCAAGTCCAGGGGGCTGTACGAGCGCTGCATTCAGGGCAACCAGGGCCCGCCGCGGGTGCCGTTTCTGCAAAATACAGGTCAATCGCAGATCGTGCAGACGCCCGAGGCCGTCATTCTCATAACCCAGGCCAACAGCGATGTGCGCATCATTCGGCTTGACGGCTCCTCCCATGCTCCGCAGAGCGTGCGAAGCTGGCTCGGGGACTCGCGCGGCCATTGGGAGGGCGACACCCTGGTCATCGAAACGACGAATTTTCACCATGGCCGCAAATGGGACGGCTCGGCGGGAGACCTCCACCTGGAGGAACGCCTGACCCGCGTTGCCCGGGACACGCTGCTCTACGAAGCCACGGTGACGGACCCCACGACATGGGAGGCGCCGTGGAGCATCGAGGTTCCGTGGCCGATGATGGACCCGCCCGGACTGTTCGAGTTCGCCTGCCATGAACAGAACTATGGCATCATCAATGTCCTGCGGGGGGCGCGCGTTCGCGCAGCAGAATATCAGACCGCCCGGGAAGGTTCGGCGGCCGAGTAGCGACGGGGAAACAAATCATGAACAGAACAAACTGGCCCGGCCTGACAATTGCCGCCATCGCGATCGTGTTGGCATCCGGCTCGGCGGCAGCACACCACTCGTTCGCCGCGGCGTACGACGAGAACGCACCGCTCAACATGCAGGGGGTCGTCACGAAGGTGGAGTTGACCAACCCGCACTCGTGGCTCTGGGTAGACGTGACCGATGAAGACGGCACCGTGACCAACTGGGGTTTCGAAGGCGGGCCGCCGGTGAACCTCTTCCGCCACGGGCTTACCAGAGACACCCTTCCCGTGGGCTCGGAGATCAAGGTCTTCGCCTATCAGGCCAAGAGCGGCGAGAACAAGGGCGTGGCGGTCTTTTTCGAATACCTGGACGGTCGCAAGGTCTTCATGGGCGGTTCCGCCCCGGGCGCCGACGGGCAGCCGCGTCCTGAGTAAGATCGGTAGCGGGAACCCCGGAGCAGCGCTACGCGGCGTAGAAGCCGCGGGGAACAAACGCGAAACCGGCTACCGGCGCGTCAATGCGGCTGCTTGAGTTCATCGAGTGGCTGGAGGCAACCCCCGCCAGCACTGCGTTGCGTGAGTCCCACTATCTCTACCTTGCCGTACTTGCCACCCATGTCCTGACGCTCACCGTCTTCCTCGGCACGGCGATCATCGTCGACCTGCGCCTGCTCGGCATTGCCATGGCGCGCGTTCCCGTATCGCAGATCCTGACCCGGCTGCTCCCCTGGACGGTAGGGGGATTCGCGGTGATGGCCACCAGCGGTTCGCTGATGTTCTATGCATCCCCGGCGGACAAGTTCGGCAACCTGTTCTTTCGCGCCAAGATGGCGATGCTGGGGCTTGCCGGGCTCGCGGTGTGGATGTTCTATCGTACCGTTCACCGCAGTATCGACGGTTGGGACAACGACCCGGTGCCACCGCGGGCCGCACGCCTCGCCGCCGGTCTCACGCTGCTGCTGTGGGTGGCCATTCTCGTCGCCGGCCGCATGATTCCGTATCAGCAGTACTGGTTGGGCTGATGTCCCTGCTGGAATTCTTCTACTGGCTCGAATACACGCCGCTGCTGGTGGCCATGCGCAGTTCGCCCTGGCTCTTCCCCGTCATTGCCACCCTCCATCTGCTGGGACTTGCGATCATGGGCGGCGCGGTACTGGTGGTCGACCTCCGCCTGCTCAGCCTCGGCCTGACCGGCCAACCCGCCGCGCGACTGGCTCGCGACACCGAACCGCTGTTGCTCATCGGCATCGCAACCATGCTGCTGACCGGGCCCTGGCTCTTCATGTGCTTCGCGACCAAGTACTACTACCTCACCGCGTTCTGGCTGAAGCTGGCGTGCCTGGGCGCGGTGCTCCTGTTCACGTTCACGATTCGCAGGCGGCTCGTCATGCGCTCCGAAACCGCCGGCGCGGCGCCGAAACTGGTGGCGGCCGCGTCGCTTTCGCTCTGGCTCGCCGTCGCGCTGGGCGGCCGCCTGATCGGATTTCCGTAACCCGCTTCAGGCGTCCTCTTCCAGAGCCCGGCGGATGATGTGGAGGATATTCTGCGTATGGGCCCGGGTCTCCACGTTGCCGGCGCGCTTGCGCGCGAGCATCCGCTCGATCTCCCGCAACTGGTACAGCGCCATGGACCGCGACGGGTAGTCGTGGTCGTTTTCGGTGACGACGTCCGTCAACCTCGTCACGTATTCCACCTGCAGGTTCTGCCGGAACGTGTTCACGTCGCCGCGCCGGTCCGCGTCGAAGATCGCGGCGGTCAGATCTTCCATCATGTCCGCCAGCGCGTACTCGTTGCCGTAAAGGCGGGAGTCGGTGATTCGCGTCATGACCGTGGGATGGAGCAGGTGCGCCAGCACTCCGCGCTGCACGGCCAGCAGCCACTGGTGGACTTTCGGGTCCTCCGTTTCGCCCCAGAAGTTCCATAGTCTGCGCTGGGCCTGGAGGTAACTGTAGAGTTCCCCGGAGCCTTCCAGCGCGTCCGGCGCGAACAGGTGCAGCGAAATACCGTCCATCGCCCGCTGCTGTGTCTCAAGGCTGACCGGCACGAACGGCACGTCGGCGCCGGGCTGGCCGGATACGGAACGATTCACGTAGACACCGCCGATCTGGTGGGTCAGCACGCTGATGGAGCGTGAGAACTGCGACAGCAGGATACCGTAGGCGTCGCGCAGTTGATGCCAGGACTCGCCTTCGGTGGCGTGCTTCTCGCGGGCCGTGATCAGCAGTTCCCCGACAAGGTTCAGGCGATCTTCGGCGTAGCCGACCGGATCGCTGGTCATGTCGTACCAGTGCACGCGGGGATCCATCGCCCACCCGGGCGCGCGCATGACATGATCGTCGGTGCCGAACAGAAGTTGCGGTTCGGTCGAACGCGAGGCGATTTCGCGCAGCCGTTCCCGTTCCGCCGCGGGATCGTCCAGCGCGGGCGAGTAACTGTATTCGACGATCCAGTCGTCGTAGGGGCCCGGACTGGTGCCGAAATAAGCGGTCTGCTCGCGCCCGCCGGTGGCGATATGGATGTCCGTGTAGTCCATCACCGATGCCTGCAGGCTGCGCTCCGCGACCACTTCCGGATCGTGGATCTCCTCCGGCGTCAGCATGTTGGACGCGGCGAAGTTGTGGGCAAAGCCAAGCGTGTGCCCCACCTCGTGCAACGTCAGGTCCACCAGGAACTCGTGGATCAACTGCTCTTCGGCCGCCGAACCCATCTGCAGGGCACCCACGGCCAGCCGGCCGAATAGCTGGCTCAGGTGCAGTCCGCGCCCGAAGGAACAGTAACCGGGGTCGAATTGCTCCGGAACCTGCGAAAAATCCAGGTTGTCGAGGATGCGCTGATAGTGCACCCGCCGCGTGACGCCCGCAAACTCCAGCATGATGTCGGCGCCGATGATCTGGCCGGTGCGCGGATTCGTGAACGAGGGACCGTAGCCGGAGAACGGCGGGTTGGGCGAGGAAGTCCAGCGCAGCACGTTGTAGCGGATGTCGCCGGCGTCCCACTCCGCATCGTCGGGCTGCACGCGCACTTCGAGCGCATTGCGAAAACCGATTTTCTCGAACGACCGGTTCCAGGCCAGAACGCCCTGGCGGATCGACTCCCGGAATTCCATGGGCGTGGTGTTCTCGATCCACCACACGATGGGCTCCACCGGTTCGGACATGTCCGCGGCGGGATCCCGCTTGACCAGGCGCCAGCGTTGCACCAGGTCCCGCCAGGGGGTCACCGAGTCGTCGGTCAGGTCGGTGACCTGTTCCGCAAAAAAACCCATGCGGTGATCGGTGAACCGTGGCTGGTAGCCGTCTTGCGGCATCGCGATCAGGGAATGCTGCAGGTGGATGCTCACGTAACGGCTGTCGGTGACGTCCTCGTCGCCGGAGACCGCGGGCGCGGGATCTTCGTAGACGTATTCCACCTGCACATCGGTGTTCAGCGGGTAGTTGCGGATGGCGGTGATCTTGCTCTTGTCGTCGCTCAGGCTGCCGAGTTCGAAGCGGTCCCCGTCGTCGCGGCCGGGATTCGGCGAGGGCTTGACCTGCGACAGCGTTTCGCTGACGAACAACTCGTCCGCGGCGATGAGCATGGCGCCGGTGTCTTCGTCCTCCGCCAGAATCGGCTCCGAGGCCATCAGCCCGGGACTGATGTTGGCGTCGGCCGCGCGGCTCAGCGGGCTTTCCGGATCGAAGAAAAAAGCGGTGTTCTCGGCGCGAATCTCGATGCGGTCGAAGTGGCGCCTGACGGAAAGCACCCGATTCTCCCGGTAGTTGCCCCTGAATGCGCCGCCCTCGACCACGCCATCGGTGCTCATCGAAACGTAGATGTACTCCTTGTCCAACTGCTCCGGCATGACCGCCATGTGCGACTCTCCGGTGTCACGGTCCCGGTACAGCGTGAACAGGCCATCATGGCGGTCGCTGTTCCCGGTGAGATCGGCGATCGTCTCGCGCTCCTCCTCCCCGGCTTCATCGGCCTGTTCGGCCTGTTCGGCCTCCTGGGCGAACGCCGGCATCGCCAATATCAGCGGCGCCAGCCACAGCGCGAATCGAAATCGAAACGGGTTTGTCATGTCACGATCCTCCGAAAGCGGAACCGAAGCATAGAAAATTCCACGGCACCGGGCCAGCGGCCATCCGCCGCGGCATGCCGAAGTCGGCAAAGGCCTGTGGAGAGTGCGCGCAAATGCGGCGCCTGCCGCATCCATGAAAGGCGGAGCGGGATGAATCCTGACGCAAATACCGGCAAACTATCGCCGCTCCCACGGCAAGCCCCATCGCGAGGACTGAATGGACCTGATCTCCCTGTCGGAACTCTCCGCGCTCGTGCAGGTGATCCTGGTGGACCTGGTGCTGGCCGGGGACAACGCCATCGTCATCGGCATGGCCGTCGTCGGCCTTCCCGCTCATTTGCGCGGCCGGGTGCTGCTCTTCGGCATCGCCGCGGCGACGGGCCTTCGGATCGTGTTCGCGCTGCTGACCGTGTATCTGCTGCAGATCATCGGCTTGCTGCTGGCCGGCGGCATTCTGCTGCTTTGGGTGAGCTGGAAGCTCTGGCGTGAACTCAGGGCCCAGTCCCGGCAGCAACACGCGGCCCGCAATATTGGGACGATGGCCGGCAGCGAGCCCTTGGACGACGTTCGGGCGCCGGTCAAATCCCTGCGTTCCGCGGTCACGCAGATCATCATTGCCGACGTGTCGATGTCGCTGGATAATGTGCTCGCGGTGGCGGGCGTCGCCCGGGACCACCTTTGGGTGCTGATATTCGGCCTGGCGTTGTCCGTCGCCTTCATGGGACTGGCCGCCGCGCTGATCGCCCGGATTCTCGCCCGCAACCACTGGATCGGATACCTGGGGCTTGCCGTCATCCTCTATGTTTCGGTGAGCATGATCCACGAAGGGACGCATCAGATTATTGGAGCCATGGGTTAGCCATGAATGAAGGCGATACAGACCGGCGGCCGGACCTCTCGGCACTGCGCATGACCGAGGACGACTACTCCCCTCGACGCTCCGGATGGTGGTTCTGGCTGGTGGCGGCCGCCGTCGTCGCGGGCGGCGCCTTTTTCGCCTACCGGCTGCCAATCCCCTGGCTGCTGCCCCAGGTGGAAACCACCCGCGTTCAGGTGCTCACGCCGACACAGGCGTCCACGGTGCTGACGGCAACCGGTTATACCTATGCCCGGTCGCGGGCGGCCGTGGGCGCGAAGATCATCGGCCGGGTGGTCGAACTCCCGGTGGACGAAGGCGACTCGATCGCCGTCGGAGACATCATTGCCGTGCTCGACAGCGAGGATCTGGAGGCGTCCGTCCGCCTGGCCGAGGCCTCGCTCAACGAAGCTCGCGCCAGGCTCGCCGATGCGGGGCGGGAGCTCGCCCGCCAGGCCGAACTGGTCGAGGACCGGTTGACGTCCCAGGCACTTTACGACGCCGCTCTTACCCAGCGCGAAGTGGCCCTGGCCCAGGTGGGCACGGCCGAAGCGCGCCTGAACTCCGCACAAGCCACTCTGGACTATACCGTGGTGCGGGCGCCCATCGACGGCGTCGTCATCGAGCGAAACATCGAGGTCGGCGAGATGGTGGCCCCGGGCGGATTCACCTCTCAGCAGTCCACAGGCTCCATCGTGCGCATTGCCGATCCGGCGTCACTGGAAGTGGAAGCGGATATCAACGAGAGCTACATCGCCCGGCTGCGGCTTGGTCAGCGAGTCAGCATCCGCGTGGACGCCGTGCCGGATTTCGACTACAGCGGCCGCCTGCGCCAGATCGTGCCCACGGCGGACCGGCAGCGCGCCGTGGTCCAGGTCAAGGTCAGCATCGACAATCGGGACGAACGGCTGGTACCGGACATGAGTTGCACGGTGACGTTTCTGGAAGAGGGCATCGACGAAACGGAACTTGTCCAGCCGCCCAAGCTGCTGGTCCCCGAGGAGGCAATTCAATACGCGGGCGGCGCAACGTTCCTGTTCCGCGTGGATGGCGGCATGCTGCGCCGGGTGCGGGTCGGCCTGGGCGAGGCAGCCGCCGGCCGCGTGGAAGTGCTGGAAGGCGTCAGCGGCGGCGAGACCGTGGTCAGCCGCGACGTGGCGAGGCTCGAGGACGGGCAGCGCGTCCGGAATTCCGGCACCTGACCGGCAGGCCCTCCCTCGAACCGTGTCCGCCGGCGCCGGTTCCACGCCGCGGCCCGGGTCCGGCTCGGATGAACATCGCATGCGCGACCGACACGTAGGCGGAAGTTGCTTTTTGGGCATCTTGATGCCTCCAGTTGAACGCACTAAGATGTCCGCATGCGGACGATCTGGCCTGGGTCGTGATTCTCGGCTTTGTGCGGTTGATGTCCGATCGGCGCGTGCTCGCCAGCCCCATGGCGACGACGGAAGCCCTGACGCATTGCGGGGCCTGGATACGGCAACCGAACGTGCGTATCCTCCTCCCGGGACCGATGCACCTGGATGTCCTCGGTGAACTATTGTCCGGTCCGATGGGTCCCAATCTGGTCACCGATGCGCATCTTGCCGCCCTGGCCATTGAACATCAGGCAGAGTTGCATTCCAATGACACCGATTTTTCGCGCTTCTCGGGACTGTCCTGGAGAAATCCGGTGACACGGGCCTGACAGGACATCCATGAGCACTGGGAAGGAACGCCGCGCATGACTGAAAGGCTGGTCGAGATATCCGACGTCACCAAGAATTATCGGCGCGACGAGTTCGACATCAAGGTGCTGGCGGGCGTCTCCATGGATGTTTCCGAGGGCGAGTTCGTCGCCTTGATGGGGCCGTCGGGATCGGGCAAGAGCACGCTGCTGAATCTGCTGGCCGGCATCGACCGGCCCACGTCCGGACGAATCCGCGTGGCGGGGAAAGACCTGGGCCCCCTCAGCGACAGTCAACTGGCCGGCTGGCGCCACCGAAACGTGGGTTTCGTATTTCAGTTTTACCATCTGATACCGGTGCTCACCGCGTTCGAAAACCTGGAACTGCCGTTGACGTTGACGAAACTTTCCCGCGCCCAACGCCGCAGGAAGGTCGATCTGGCGTTGGATGTCGTCGGACTGGCGGACCGCAAGGACCACTACCCCCGCCAGCTCTCCGGAGGCCAGGAACAGCGCGTGGCCATCGCCCGCGCCATCGTCACCGATCCCCGCCTGGTGCTCGCCGACGAGCCCACCGGCGACCTGGACGCGGGCAGCGCCCAGGAAATTCTCGATCTGCTGGCGCAGCTCAACGAGGAGTTCGGCAAGACCATCGTCATGGTGACCCACGATCCCAGGGCCGCCGAACGGGCCGGCTGCGAGTTGCACCTGGACAAGGGCCGTCTGACATCGGCCGCGGGGCATTAGCCGATGTTCAAGCTGATCCGCAGAAACCTCCTGCGCAACAAGCGCCGCACGATCCTGACCGTGCTGAGCATCGCGATCGCGCTGATATTGCTCTCGTTCCTGGACCTGCTGCTGGCCGCTATGTCGGGCGTCAACTCCGCAAACGCCAACCGCCTCGTGGTCCGCCACGCCATTTCCCTGACCTTCTCCCTGCCCGCGGCCTACGAGCAGCGGCTGGCGGCGCTGGAACACGTCGAAGGCATCACCATCATGAACTGGTTTCAGGGCCGCTATATCGATGACCGGCCCGAAAACTTCTTCCCCCGCTTCGGCACCGATCCCGACACGTTTCCGGACGTTTTTCCGGAGCTTGAGTTCAGTCCCGAGGCGATCGACGCATGGCGCGCCGAACGGACTGCCTTTGTCGCCGGCCGCGCGCTGGCCGAGGAAAAGGGTTGGGAACCCGGCGACGTCATCACCATCGAAGGGGACATCTACCCGGTGGATGTCGAACTGACGTTGCGGGGAACCTTCACCCATCCCACGGACGAAGCCGCCGAGCGCGTGCTCTATTTCGACTGGCGGTACGTGGAGGAAGCGTTGGGCAACCCGGGACAGATCAACTCCTTTTACCTGCTGCTCGATTCTCCGGACAACATGAACGGAACCATCACCCAGGCGGAGGCCATGTTCGAGAATTCGCCGGACCAGGTGCGGGCGGAGACCGAGGCCGCGTTCTTCCTGTCCTTTCTCGAGATGATGGGGAACATACAGTTCCTGTTTTCCGCCATCGGCCTTGCCGTGATCGCCTCCATCTTCCTGATCACCGTCAACACCATGGCCATGGCCGCCCGCGAACGAACGACCGAGGTTGCCGTGCTCCGAACGCTGGGCTTCACCCGCTCGAGGGTACTGGCCATCGTGCTGCTGGAGTCCCTGAGCGTCGGCGTTCTGGGCGCGGCCGTCGGGCTTGCCGTCATGCTGCTGGTGTCCGACGCGCTCTCCGCCGCTCTGGCTTCCCAGGGAATTACCTTTTCGGAACTGCGGCTGGGCGAAAGGACGCCGACGCTGGTGATGGTCATCGGGGTGTCCCTGGGTCTTGCGGCCGGGCTGGTCCCCGCGCTTCAGGCGATGAACATGAAGATTGTCGACGGCCTCAGGCGGGTGGCCTGATGATCCCGATCAAGTACAACGTCAGAAGCCTGTTCGTGCGCAAGGCGAATACGCTGATGACCATCGTTTCCATCGCCTTCGTGGTGCTGGTCTACGTCGGTGTGCTGGCGCTGGGAGCCGGACTGCGCGTGGCGTTCACCGCCAGTGGCGACAGCTCCACGGTCATCGTGCTGCGCGACGGCGCGAACTCGGAAATGGAGAGCTACTTCCCGACGGAAACGCACCGTATCCTCGCCTCGATGCCCGGCGTCGCACGCGGCGCCGGCGGCGAACCGCTGGCTTCCGGGGAGACCATGACGCTGCAGATTCTCCAGCGCCCGGACGGAAGTGAAACCAACGCGGTCCTGCGCGGCGTGGAAGACGGCGCGTTTGCCCTTCGCCCCTTTATCCGGATCGCGGAGGGCCGGCGATTCGTGCCCGGACAAACCGAAATCATCGTCGGCGACCGGATCGAAGGCGAGGCGGGGAACCTGGAACTCGGCAGCATGATCGACCTCGGGCGGTTCACATTCACCGTGGTCGGCGTCTTCGATTCCGGCGGCTCCAGTTATGGATCGGAAATCTGGGGCAACGTGCAGGAATTCGGCGATTCGTTCCGGCGCCAGAACTACTACTCCTCCACCCGGCTGATGGCGGAATCCCCGGCACGGGTCGAGGCCCTGATCGAGGAGATCGAGAGCTCCCAGCAGATCAACGTGGACGCGCAGGACGAGCCTGGCTATTTCCAGGCGCAGAGCAACACTTCCAGCGGAGTGTTCCTGTTGCTTGGCAACCTGATCGCCGTGATGATGGGTTTCGGCGCCTGCTTCGCGGCCGCGAACACGATGTACGCCCAGGTCGCCGCGCGCAGCAAGGAGATCGCGACGCTGCGGGTACTGGGTTTCCGGCGGCGCACGGTCCTGAGCGTATTCGTGCTCGAAGCCGCGGTGCTCGGACTGGCGGCGGGCGCTCTCGGCGCGCTGCTCGCGCTGCCGTTGAACGGCCTGTCGGCGGGCACCACCAATTTCGTGACGTTCAGCGAGGTGCGTTTCATGCTGCGGACCACGCCGGATGTGCTCGGGGCGGGGGTGCTCGTCGCCACGCTGACGGCGGTGATCGGCGGTTTCTTTCCTGCCCTGTCGGCATCCCGGGCGCCTATCGCCGCGCTGTTGAGGGAAGGTTGATCCGCGGGTGGAGCCGCAATGCGGCTACGGCCTGTAAGAAATCTGGTTCAGCAGGATTCATTCCGTGTTGAGCCGCAATGCGGCTACGGCGCCGGGTTTGCGGTTAAGATGTGCCGATGGTCAGAAATTTCCCCGCAATCCTCCTGACGCTTGCTGGCGTTGCCACGCCGGTCAACGCCCAGGAAGTCCGCCTGAAGGCCCATCACATGCTGCCGCCCGTGGCGCCCGGCCACGCCATGATGCTGGCGCCCTGGGTGGAAAAGGTCGAAGCGGATTCCGGCGGGCGGCTGCAGGTCGACATCTATCCCTCGATGCACCTTGGCGGTCAGGCCCCCGCGCTGATCGACCAGGCCTACGATGGAATCGTGGATATCGTCTGGACGCTGCCGGGGTACACACCGGGCCGGTTTCCCAGGATCGAAGTCTTCGAACTGCCCTTCCTGGCCGCGCACCCGGTGGTGATGAATTTTGCGATTCAGGACTTCATCGACAACCACCCGGAGGAGTTCCAGGGCCACAAGCTCATCTCCGTCTTCGTTCACGCAGGGCAGCTCATTCACTCCAAGGAACCAATCCGCTCCACCGCCGAACTGGCCGGCCGCAAATACCGGATTCCCACGCGTGTCGCGGGCTGGATGGTGGAGTCCTGGGGCGCGACAGCCATCGGCACCACCGTTCAGAAGATCCCCGAAATGCTTTCCAAGGGTATCGTCGACGCAACCCTTATTCCTTATGAGGCGTCCTTCGGTCTAAAGGTCCACGACCTGGTGGACTACCACATCCTGCTTGACAACGAGACTTGGCCACGCCTGAACGCCCAGGTTCTCATGGTGACAATGAACCAGGGGGCCTACGACCGGCTTCCCGCGGATATCAAGGACGTTATCGACGCCAATTCCGGCCGCAATATCGCCAGGTGGATGGGCGAGAGCTGGGTGGCGATGGAAGTCGCGGGCGAACAAGCCGCCGAAGCCTCCGGAGAATTCATCTATCTGCCGCCGGACGAAGTCGAGCTGCTGAGGCGGCAAAGCCAGCGACAAGTGGCCGAGCGCTGGATTTCGGTCGTCGCCCGGGACGGCATCGACGGCGAAGCCCTGGTGGAGGAAGCCACCTCGCTGCTGGAACATTACGGCCGGCTGCATGCCGCCGGAAACCTGCAATAGCGCGTCCCGGGGGCGCCCGACGGGAGGGGCCTTTCCAAGGCCCCATGTAGGAGACCTTTCGACAGACAAGCCCGAACGGGGGGCCGCCCGAGAGATCGGCGATGCTATGGTGGGCGCATGAGCAGGCTCTTCCAACGAAGGCTTGCGTGGCCGGACGCGCGGTTTCTCTTGCGCCGACAATGGCTGGCGGCGCTTCCGGCCGCGTTGCTTTGGGCGTGCTCGGGCGGTTCGTCCGCACCGGGCGGCGGCCCGCCGGACTCTCCTCCACCGCCCGCGCCCGTGGCGACGACGCTGACGGTCTCGCCGGCGGCGGCGCGGCTCGAAGCGCCGGGGCAGACCGTCCGGCTCGCCGCCGAGGTCCGGGACCAGAACGGCGCCCCGATGACGGGCGTGGAAATCGCGTGGTCGTCCGATTCACCCGCGGTGGCCGCCGTGGACGGCGACGGGCTCGTCACGGCCGTCGCCGACGGCGCCGCCACCGGCGGCGCGGCTCGAAGCGCCGGGGCAGACCGTCCGGCTCGCCGCCGAGGTCCGGGACCAGAACGGCGCCCCGATGACGGGCGTGGAAATCGCGTGGTCGTCCGATTCACCCGCGGTGGCCGCCGTGGACGGCGACGGGCTCGTCACGGCCGTCGCCGACGGCGCCGCCACCATCGCCGCGACCGCCGGGGAACTGTCGGCCTCGGCCGCGGTGACCGTCGAGACGCCGCCCGTGGCGACGACGCTGACGGTCTCGCCGGCATCGGCGCGGCTCGAAGCGCCGGGGCAGACCGTCCGGCTCGCCGCCGAGGTCCGGGACCAGAACGGCGCCCCGATGACGGGCGTGGAAATCGCGTGGTCGTCCGATTCACCCGCGGTGGCCGCCGTGGACGGCGACGGGCTGGTCACGGCCGTCGCCGACGGCGCCGCCACCATCGCCGCGGCCGCCGGGGAACTGTCGGCTTCGGCCGCGGTGACCGTCGAGACGCCGCCCGTGGCGACGACGCTGACGGTCTCGCCGGCATCGGCGCGGCTCGAAGCGCCGGGGGAGACCGTCCAGCTCGCCGCCGAGGTCCGGGACCAGAACGGCGACCGGATGACGGGCGTGGAAATCGTGTGGTCGTCCGATTCACCCGCGGTGGCCGCCGTGGACGGCGACGGGCTGGTCACGGCCGTCGGCGACGGCGCCGCCACCGTCGCCGCGACCGCCGGGGAACTGTCGGCCTCGGCCGCGGTGACGGTCGAGACGCCGCCTGACAACGCGCCCGACCGCGCGGCGCTCGTCGCGCTCTACGAGAGCACCGGCGGCGGGAACTGGGTCAACAGCGCCAACTGGCTGAGCGACCGGCCGCTCGATGAATGGCACGGGGTGGGCCTGAACCGCGACGGCAAGGTCGTCTCGATCGGGCTGACCCGGAACGGTCTTTCGGGCCCGGTCCCGCCGGAAATCGCGCAGCTTGCGGCGCTTAGGGGACTGTATCTCCGCGGAAACAATCTGTCAGGCAGCCTCCCGCCGGAACTTGGCGGCCTCATGGACCTGGAGGCTCTGGCTCTCTCCGAAAACAGCCTCTCCGGTCCCATTCCCCCCGAGCTCGGGAGTCTTGCCAATCTGCAACACCTTGGCCTGGAATTCAACCGGCTCTCCGGCCCGATTCCTCGCGAGCTCGGCGCGTTGACGCGTTTGACCGGCCTGGTCCTTGTCCGTAACGAATTGACCGGCTCCATTCCTCCCGAACTAGGCAATCTCGCCCGACTGACCGAACTGCACCTTGGGAGTAACGAGTTGACCGGTCCCATTCCCCCCGAGCTTGGCGCACTGATGCGTTTGACCGGCCTGTACCTTTTCGGTAACGAATTGACCGGTCCCATTCCCCCCGAGCTCGGGAGTCTTGCCAATCTGCAATACCTTGGCCTGGACGGCAACCGGCTCTCCGGTCCCATTCCCCCCGAACTCGGGAGTCTTGCCAATCTGCAACACCTTGCCCTGGACGGCAACCGGCTCTCCGGTCCCATTCCCCCCGAACTCGGCAACCTCGCCATGCTCGAGGTGCTGTGGGTCTCCTTCAACAACCTGTCCGGGACGGTGCCGCCTGAGCTGATCGGGCTGCCGCTGAGGACGTTCCGGTGGGCCGGCAATCCCGGTCTGTGCGTCGCGGACACGGCGGCCGCGGCGGGCTTCGCCGAGTGGGCGGGCATGATCGGCGACCACATCGGAGGCAGCATGTGCCGTTCCGACCGGGCGGCGCTGGACGCGCTGTACGGAGCAACGGGCGGCTCCGGCTGGACGAACGCGGACGGCTGGCCCGACGGTTTCCCGGACACCCGGCACGGCATCCGCGCCGACGCGGTCGGCCGCGTGCTCGCGATCGACCTCTCGGCCAACGGGCTCGTCGGGGAGCTGCCGGCCGCACTCGGCGATCTCGATTTTCTGGAGGAGTTGCGTCTCGGCGGCAACCCCGGCCTTTCGGGCCGCCTCCCGTACTTGCTGCCGCGCCTGGAGGCGCTTTCGGAGTTGCGCTACGCCGGGACGGGCCTGTGCGTGCCGACGGACGACTTGCTGCGCGAATGGCTCGCCGGGGTGGCCGTGCACGAGGGCACGGGGGAGGACTGCGGGTCCTCGCCGGACCGGGAAGTCCTCGCGAGGCTCCACGAAACCATGGGCGGAAGCCGGTGGTCCGAAACGGCGAACTGGCTGACCGACGCGCCGCTTCGCGATTGGCACGGCGTCGACGCGGACGGCCAGGGGCGGGTGACCCGGCTCGACCTGAGCTACAACGGCCTGGTGGGGCCCATACCGGCGGAGATCCACGCACTGGAGAAGCTGACCGAGTTGATCCTTTACGGCGCGGACACCCAGAGGGCGGCGTTGCCGCCGGAACTGGGCGAACTGGCCAACCTGACGACTCTCGGACTGGAGCACATCAACGCCTTGGGACCCATCCCGCCGTCGCTCGGCAAGCTCGCCCGCCTGAAAGAGCTGAACCTCTTTGCCAACGGGCTTTCGGGGCCGATTCCACCCGAACTCGGCGACCTTGCGGAGCTTACCCTGCTTCGACTGGACTACAACCGCCTCGCCGGTCCGATACCGAACCGGCTTGGCAACGCGACGGCGCTGGAGTGGATCGATCTTTCGAACAACGAACTGTCGGGCGCGATCCCGACCTTCCTCGCGGGCCTCGAAAGGCTGCGGGCGCTCGACCTGTCCGGCAATCGGCTCTCGGACTATCTGCCCGCGGCGTTGGGCGATTTCGCGCGGCTTGAGTATCTCAATCTCTCCGACAACGACCTGTTCGGCGCCATTCCGGCGGAGTTGGGGAATCTGGGCAGCCTGACGGAACTCCTCCTCTTCGGAAACTCCCTCTCCGGACCCGTGCCGCCCGAGTTGGGCGGCCTCTCGAACTTGCGCTCGCTGGTCCTGACCGGAAACGCGGAGATGGCCGGGCCGCTGCCGGAGGGCCTGGCCGGTCTGCGCGAGCTCAGCCACCTTCAGGCGGTCGGCACGAAGCTGTGCGCGCCCGACGATGCGGCCCTGCTCGCGTGGCTCGACGGGCTGCTCACCCGGCGGGTGGCGCGGTGCGGCGTCGAGCCCCAACCCGCCTACCTCACCCAGGCCATCCAGTCCCGCGAGCTGCCCATCGCCCTGGTGGCGGGCGAGCAAGCGCTGTTGAGGGTCTTCCCGACGGCCGCGCGCGCCAACGCCGAACGCATGCCCGCGGTCCGGGCGGATTTCCACCTCGGCGGATCGCTCGTCCACTCGGTGGACATCCCCTCCGGGCCGGGGCCCATCCCGACCGAACTGGACGAGGGTTCGCTGGACCGTTCCGTCAATGCGACGATTCCCGCCGGGGTCGTGCAACCGGGGCTCGAGATGGCGATCGAGATCGATCCCGGGGGGACGCTCGACGAAAGCCTGGACGTGGCGCGCCGGATTCCTGAGGCCGGGCGGCTGGCGGTGGAGGTGCGGACGATGCCCCGCTTCGACATCACGTTCGTCCCGTTCGTCTGGGAGACCAACCCGGACATGTCGGTGGTCGAGTTGGTGGACGCGATGGAGGCCGACCCCGGGGGCCACGAGATGCTGAGGCACGTTCGCACGCTGCTGCCCGTGGCGGAGATTTCGGTCACCGCCCACGCCCCGGTGCGAACCGCCAGCAACTGGGTCAATGAACTGATCGTGGAGGCCGCGCTGATCGCCACCATGGAGGGCGGCGGCGGCCACTACATGGGGCTGTTGGCGGGTGAATTCGAAGGCAGCGGGGGGGTTGCCTACATAGAATCGAGGATCGCTTTTTCCGTGACCGACGCCGGCGTGATCGCGCACGAATTCGGCCACAACCTTTCGCTGGAGCACGCGCCCTGCGGCGGCCCGGCGGGCGTGGACCCGGCGTATCCGCACGCCAACGCGTCCACTGGGGAGTGGGGCTACGATTTCGCCGAGCAACGGCTGGTGTCCCCGCACGAGTACTTTGACCTGATGGCGTACTGTGCGCCGGATTGGATCAGCGACTTCAGCTTCGACAAGGCGCTGCGGTACCGGCTGCACGGCGCGGGAAGGCTGCGCCCGCCGGAGACGGGGGCGGGCGGCGCGCCCGTGCCGTCGCTCCTGGTCTGGGGCGGCGTCGACGCCGGTTCCCGACCGTACCTCGAACCCGCCCTGGTCGCCGAGGCGCCGCCCGCGCCGCCGCGGGCGCCCGGTCCCTGGCGCATCGCCGGAACGACCGCCGACGGAACGGCGCTGTTCGGCTTCAGCTTCGCCATGCCGGTGGCGGCGGACGGCGACGGCCGCTCGGGCTTCGCCTTCGCGCTGCCGGCGCAGCCCGGCTGGGCGGAATCGCTGGCCTCGATCACGCTCTCCGGACCCGGAGGATCGGTCACGCTGGAGCCGGACGCGGGACCGCCCGTGACGGTCCTGCGGGACGGGCCGGCCGGGCAGGTCACCGGCATCGTCCGCGAGCCGGCGGCCGCCGACGCCCTGCGCGGCGCCACCGAGCCGGGCCTCCACAGCCGCGGCATTCCGGAACCGGGCGCCTGGAGCCGGTGATTCTTGCTTTCCCGGCGCGCCGCCGGGGTCATTGCGTCAATCCTTCTTTGCGATCACGTTGAGCAATGCCTGGCGTTTCTCCACCTTCACCACCCGCAACGCGCGCTGAAGCGCCGCGGGCAGCTCCCCCGGCTCCTCGACGCGCTCGCCATATCCGCCGCCGGCCTCGCAGATCAGCTCGAAGCGGGGCGAAGGCTCCAGTTCGCACAGGGGCACGTTCTCGGCGCGCGCGGCCCATCCATCGGGCGCGTAGCGGAACGCGGCCTCGCGGGACCGTTGCCAGCTACCGTTATTGTAGATGACGAATAGCACCGGCAGGCCGCAAGCCCGGGACATGAAGTGTGTCGCCGTCGGCACGCCGAAGACGTGACTCCCGTCTCCCATGGCGCAGACGACAGTACGGCCGGGACGGGCGAGCTTGACGCCCAGGGCCGCCCCGGGGGCCCACCCCAGCACGCCGGAATGGGGATGGCTGAAAAACGTGCCGGGCCGATTGAAGCCGGCCTGGGCCGGGTCCAGTGAAATTTCGGTGACGGCGATATCGTCCTCGCCAAGCGCCTCGCCGATGCAACGTGAAATCCAGCGGTAGTCCATCGGTTTGTCTTCGCTCGCTTCACGGACGGCTTCGGCCCAGGCTTCCCGTTGCCGATTGTGGGCGTCACGCCAGCGCCGGCGCCGCGCCTCGATGGCGGTTGCGTTCAACGCGCTCGCGGACAACCGGGAATCCAGCGCCCGCAGGGTTCTGGCGGCGTTGCCCGCGAGCCCGATATCGGTGGCGAAGCCACGGATGGGATAGCGCTCGTAGAGCGGGTCGTCGTCGATCTGTATCACGGTGGCATCGGCGGGCGGTTCCGCCCGGTTGGGAAACCACGGGGTATCGGATTCGATGACAAGAATGACGTCCGCACCCGTCACCAGCGCGTCCGGATCGAACCCCTGGTGAAGCGGATGATCGTGAGGAAAATTCATGCAGGCGCCCCAGGACTCCACCACAGGCAGCGCCAGACGATCCGCCAGCGCCACCAACCTGTCGACGGCCCGGGGATCCCGGCCGACGGACGACACCACGACCAACGGGTTGTCCGCTGCCGCAAGGGAGCGAGCGGCCCGGTCGATGGCGGCCGGTTCGGGCTGCGCCGCCGCCGATGCCTTCAACCGTGCCCTTGAACCGTATGCGAAATCCGGCAGCGCCTCTCCGGCCACATCGAGAGGAAACGTCACGTAGACGGGCCCCGGCGGCGCGTTCGACGTAATGGCCAGGGCACGGTCCACGACGGTCTCAAGCTGCTCGCCGCGGCGCAACTCGTAGTCCCACTTCACGAATTCCCGCACCAGGCCCGCCTGGTCGAACGACTCCTGGGCCCAGTGGATGGTCGCGCCACGAGAGGTGGCATGGCCTTGTTCAGTGATCGAAGTGCGCCCCGCGGCGACCAGCATCGGCACGCGGGCGCGGGCGGCGTTGATGATCCCCCCAACCGCGTTGGCGGTTCCCGCAATGGTATGGACCATCACCGCCTGCGGTTCACCGGTCACCATGGTGTAGCCGTGGGCCATGGAAATCGCGGTGATCTCGTGAATCACCGTGATCGGGCGCAGTCCGTCCGTGCACCCCTGGGCCTCGCGTTTCGCAAACGCCTCGATGAACGGCGGAAAATCAGTGCCCGCCCCGCCGCCGAAGAAGTAGCTGACCCCCCGCGCATCGAGCAGCTCGAGGAACCCCTCGGCTACGCTGTCGACCTGTATTCGCTTCCTGCTCATGACACCGGAGTCCGCTGTGAAACCATCGCCAGACGTGACTTGTGCTTCCCTTGCGATGCAGATGAGATATCACCGCCAGCCGGTTATGATAGCGAAACTCGTTGCGCACTTTTCCGCAGTTCCCGCCGATGCGGGCGCCGGCAGCCCGTGGCGAAAGTCCCGACACAAGGAGAGAAGTCATGAGAACCACTTTCGGAATCGGATTCCTCGCGCTGTTGGCCGCAGGCGCCCCCATGGCCCAGCAGGAAAGGGACTGGGACGCGGTAACGCTGACCATCCACCATGTGGCCGGTAACATCCATTACCTGGAAGGGACCGGCGGCAACATCGGTCTCTCCGTGGGCGAGGACGGCATCGTCATGATCGACGATCAGTTCGCCCCCCTGACGGACCGTATCCTGGCGACCATTGCCGACCTGGACGACGGCGAGATTCGCTTTGTCATCAACACCCACGTCCATGGCGATCACACGGGCGGCAACGAAAACCTCGGCAGATTGGGAATCACCATCCTGGCGAACGATCGGGTCCGCGTACGCATGGTTGAGGAAATGGCCGCGGGCCTGGCCCTGCCGGTGCTTACCTACAGCGACACCACCACCGTCTACCTCAACGACGACGAGGCGCACGTCTTCACCGTCCCGCCGGCGCATACCGACGGCGACAGCTTCATCCACTTCCGCAGCGCCGACGTCCTGCACCTCGGGGACGTTTTCCGCACCAACAACTTCCCCTACATCGATACCAGCCGGGGCGGGACGCTCAAGGGGACGCTGGAAGCACTGGGCATCGCCATCGGCATGTCGGGTCCGGATACCCTGATCATCCCGGGCCACGGCGGCCTTTCCACCCGCGAGGACGTGGTGGAATTCCGTGACATGACGCTGGTCGTCGCCGGACGGGTCGAGCGGTTGGTGCGCGATGGCGCCAGTTTCGAGGACGTGCTCGCGGCGGGAACCACGGCGGAGTACGAAGAGCGCTGGGGCGACCCGGAACGCTTCCTGACCGGGCTGTATACCGAGGTCGGCGGGGAACTCTAGCAGGAGCCGGACCTGAAACGTCCCCGCGTTTGCATCTACATACCCGTCGACGCTTCTGGCGCTTCCCATCGGCGCATCCGGGAGGCGGGGTGCGAGGTCGTTCTCGGCCAGGCTTCGTGGCGCACGGGCATCGAACGTGACGCCTTGCTTGATCTGGCGCGCGGCGCCCACGCGCTGATGGGGGCCACCGTCAAACGCGCCCCCATCGACGGCGACTTTTTCGACCGGCTACCCGAGTTGCGTATCGTCTCCAAGTACACGATCGGCGTGGAGGACGTGGATCTGGACGCCGCCAGCGCACGGGGCATCCTCGTCACCCACTGCCCGACGGAGGCCAACTGGGGCGGCGTCGCCGAGGGAACGGTCGGCTTCATGTTGACGCTGCTGAAGCGGGTGCGCGAGCGGGACCGTCACGTCAAGGGCGGCGGCTGGCGGGACTCGAGCCTCCTGGGCACCTACCTTGGCCGGCGCGGCGACGGCTATCCCGGTCTGACGGTCGGCATCGTGGGCCTCGGCCGCTGCGGCTCCCGGGTCGCCGAGTTGCTGTCCACCTGGCGGGTGCGAATGGTTGCCTGCGATCCCTACGTCGAGGCGGAAAGATTCGAGCGGCTGGGCGTCGTCCGGGTAGATCTGCCCACCCTGCTCCAACAGTCGGATGTAGTCACCCTGCACGTCACCCTCACCGAGGAAACCCGCGGTTTCATCGGCGCGCGGGAACTGGCATCCATGAAACCCTCGGCCATCCTGATCAACACGTCCCGGGGCGCGGTGGTGGACCTGGACGCGCTCTGCGACGCGCTCGAGACGGACCGGATCGCCGGCGCCGCGCTGGACGTTCTGCCGGAGGAGCCTCCCGGCGAACAGTCCCGCATCCTCACGCTGGGCGACAAGGTGCTGCTGTGCCCGCACATGATCAGCGCGAACCATCCCGGAACGCTGCAGCCGGCGATACCGTGGGCCACGGATGCAACCCTGGCCGCGCTCCGGAGCCGTGTGCCCGAGCACGTCTACAATGTCGACGCCGTGCCGCGGTGGCTGGCGAGGTTCGGCGAGAAACCGCTCATACGGCCGGCGCTTGGGAACGCGTGGCCGGCGCATGGGAACGCCGCGTGACCGGCGCCTCAAACCATCGCCCCCCGAAACCGGCGTACGGACCGCGCGCCGTCTGGTCCTGGGCGTTCTACGATTTCGCCAACTCGTCGTTCACGACGCTGGTGATCACCTTTGTCTACGCGACCTGGTTCACCCAGGCCATCGCACCGGACCCCATCGCCGGGACCGCGCTGTGGTCACGGGCGATCGCGGTTACGGCGCTGATCACGGCCATCTGCTCGCCCCTGCTGGGGGCGCTGGCGGACCGCGGCGGCTACCGCAAGGCGTTCGTGCTCGCGTTCTCGGCTGTATGCGTGATCGCCACCGCAGCGCTCTACCAGGTCCTGCCCGGGCAGATCGCCGCGGCGTTGTCGCTCGTGGTCATCGCCAATCTCGGATACGAATTCGCCACGGTCTTCTACAACGCCTTTCTGCCGGACATTTCTCCGCCCGGCCGCATCGGACGCATTTCGGGCTATGGCTGGGCCCTGGGCTACGTCGGGGGCTTGCTGGCGCTGGTTGTGGCATTGGTGGCGCTGGTCCAGCCGGCCACACCGTGGTTCGGTTTCAGTACCGAAGCCGGCGAGAACATACGCGCCACCAACCTGCTGACGGCAGCGTGGTTTGCGCTCTTCACCCTGCCGTTCCTCCTGTGGGTCCCCGAGGACCGCTCCGCCACATCGGACCGTGGCCGTATCGTCGGCGACGCCGTACGCCAGTTGCGCGACACCTTCGCGGAGATTCGCCGCTACCGCCAGATCGTGCGCCTGCTCGTCGCCCGCTTCTTCTACAACAACGGACTGGTCACCGTCATTGCCTTCGGCGGCATCTACGCCGCGGAATCCTTCGGCTTCACCCTCCAGGAAGTGTTGATCTTCGGGATCGTGCTCAACGTGGCCGCGGGCGCCGGCGCGCTGGCCATGGGCCACCTCGACGACCGCATCGGCGGCAAGCGAACCATTATCGTGTCGCTGTTCGGACTGGGTCTTGCCACGGTCGTTGCCATCGCGGCCACCGACAAGCTGTGGTTGTGGGTGGCCGGCGTCATCACCGGCATTTTCCTCGGGCCCAACCAGGCGGCCAGCCGCTCGCTCATGGGCCGCTTCGTGCCCAGGGACAAGGAAAACGAGTTCTACGGCTTCTTCGCGTTTTCAGGCAAATTGACGGCCTTCCTCGGCCCATTTCTGCTGGGCGTGCTGACCCAGTGGACAGGTTCCCAGCGCTGGGGCGTCTCGGTGGTGCTGGTCATGTTCGCGGCGGGGCTGATGCTGTTGATTCCGCTGGATGAACGCGAGGGCATCGCCTCGGCAGACCGCAACTCGACTTCGAGCAAGGAAACTTCGTAATGCGAATTATTCCCGAAATCGGGGCCGTTGAAGACGAACTCGTCGCCTGGCGCCGCGACCTGCACGCCCATCCGGAACTGGCGTACCGCGAGCTTCGAACAGCCGGCCTGGTCGCCGAGCGTCTTCGGGGCTGGGGCATCGACGTCGATCGGGGACTGGCGGAAACCGGCGTGGTGGGCACGCTGACCAGAGGCGCTGGAGCGACGATCGGCCTGCGCGCCGACATGGACGCCCTGCCGATGGAGGAAACGAATACATTCGCTCACCGTTCGCAACATCCCGGCCGAATGCATGCCTGCGGACACGATGGCCATACCACGATGCTGCTGGGTGCGGCCCGATACCTGGCCGAACACGGCGATTTCGCGGGCACGGTGCGATTCATCTTCCAGCCCGCCGAGGAAGCCGCCGGCGGGGCCAGACGAATGCTGGATGACGGTTTGTTCTCGCGCTTTCCGGTGGATGCCGTTTTCGGCATGCACAACTGGCCCGGGCTGCCGGCCGGGCAGTTCGCCATACGCCCGGGACCCATGATGGCGTCCCTGGACACCTTCGACATACGCATCGCCGGACAAGGCGCCCACGGCGCCGCACCCCAGAGCGGCGTCGATCCGGTGACGGCCGCCGCCCAGGTGGTCACCGCCGTACAGACCATCGTGAGCCGCAACGTCGACCCGCTGCAGAGCGCGGTCATCAGCGTCACCAGAATTCACGGTGGCGACGCCGACAACGTCATCCCGACGGAGGTCAGTCTCGGCGGCGGGATTCGCAGCTTCGATCCGGCGGTTCGGGCGTTACTGTGTAAGCGCCTCGAGGAGGTGGTGGAAGGTGTCTGTGCGAGCCTTGGCGCCAGCGCTACCGTGAACTTCACCGCCCGCTATCCGGCGGTGATCAATGCCGCCGAAAGCACGAGGCTTGCCGCGAGAACCGCAGCGGGAATCGTCGGCGACGACAATGTGGACGCCGACGCCGATCCAGTCATGGTTTCCGAGGATTTCGCCTACCTTCTCGAGGCCAGCACAGGCTGTTTCATACTCATCGGCAACGGCGCAGGCGAAGGCGGCTGCGCGATTCACAACCCGGGGTATGACTTCAACGACGAGATTTTGTCGCTCGGCGGCACCTACTGGGCGCGCTTGGCGGAGAGTTATCTCCGTACGCATTCGTCGGCGGAGGACAGAGGACAACTTCCCGGGTGACCACGCCGCAGCCTAAACGGGCGAAGCGCAGAACCATGCGTTCAGTTTTGTGACCATGCGAGGTTAACCCGAGTTCGATCCACCCGGTCTGGGGGAAGGACTACCTGCGGACAATGGCGCGCAAGGACCCGGAGATGCTGGATTTGGTGTTGGGCGTCCTTTTCCATTACGATCCCTGAATAATGGCCGTCCACACCATCATGATCCCCGACTACATGCGCGGCCGCGAGCTGCGATCGATCGTTTGGGACGACGAGGCCGGCACCGTCGAAGGCGACCATTACGATGTCGGCGACTTCCGGCGCGTGTTCGCCGCCGACAAGCCGGTGACGGTGGGCGACACGGGCCTCGCCTGGGACCTCGACGACCCCGCCCACGACCCCGCCCAGTTCCTCGTCGTGCTTTCCACCGTCTACTGGCCCGTCCTCGACGAGCCGCTGCGCTCCACCCTGCCCGCGGTCTTCGACGGCGTCGACCTGCCGCCCGGCGGCACCGGCGAGAGACTCTACGACGAGGACGGCTCCGTGCTCGTTTGAACGCGATAAGGGGCACCAAATACCTGAGTCGCGGTTCGGAGGGCCGGGTTGCGCCGGCAGTCCGCAAGCAGCACGGCGCGGCCGGATTCCCTCGTTCTGGCCGCGCAACCCACCGGCGCGGCGCCGCCGCATACCCCGTGCAAGGCGCGATCCCGCCCGTTGCACTACGGTAAGATTTGACGCGAGGGCAATACCGGCGTGAGAACGATGCCACCGACCCAGATCAAGGTGATCCGTCATTACCATGTCCAGCTACACACGAAGGAGGCCGGGTGGTGTCAGCCGATCCGCATCCGCGCCGACACCCTTCGCGAGGGCCGGTGCACGGAGTTCCTGATCGGCCAGGACGTCGTCGCCAAGATCGAGAATCGCACCATCGTTGCATGGTGGATGGAAGATCGGCCGGAGGACGGCGGACGATGAGCTGGGCCAAGGCTCGCGGCGGCTGAACCGCCCCTCGACACCCCCACATTTTCTCGGCAAAACGCGCCCCGTGTCACGCCGCTAAAGCTTTTGTTTTCCCGGCACAACACCGGGTGGGCACCGGCTTCCTCAGTTGTTACGACAGACCCCAACCACAATGTCGGCGGTGGTGCGTTATACACCGTCCGAAAGCTCATGATCCACGCCAATTGTTCATCAAGACCGTCAACGGAGCAGCTGGCGAATCCCGTAGAGAGGTTCCTGAAGGCGCTCTGTGCCAAGTCACTTGCCGTCAGTCCTTTTGTAACCAACGTGATCGTCTGTTGCAGATTGAGTTCACGATCGCCGAACTTAAAGTTGGTACGCCCATCGCGTTGTATCCAACTCTCCACTGCGCGCTTCCCTGCGGGAGACACCGCTGCAACAGTCTCGTCTGCGAGACCGCGAATCTCCTCGGCGACATGCGCCACGATCTGGCCCTCGGCCTCCTCGGGATCGGGAAAACAGGCCATGTGAGCAAGAAACGCAGGATCCAATTCGCCACAGAAACGATCCAGAATTTTGTGCTCGCCTTCTCGCACCGCAGTCAATGAGGTTAGCGCGATGCCAGGAAGCAGTCCTTCCGTCATGGATGCGAAATCGTCCAACAGCTTGTCCGGCAACTCCTCCTCGGTCACGCTTCGGTCTTTCAGCGATGTCGGCAAAGACACTGCAGATTTTGCGTAAAGCACCAACCTCCCATGTCGATATGGTATGGTCGTTTTGTTTCCGTCCTCCTTCAGATCAAGTGCGTTGTTCTTCAACTCATCGAATACGGCTTGATGAATTCCGTCAAGCCGTGCTTCACCGGTATAGATAGCCACGAGTCGGAGCGAATTCCGGTCCCTTTCTTCGGTCAGCAACCTGCGCAACAACGTCAGCGTGTATTCAGAGCTGCCATCCCGCAATAGCCAGTCCAAAACCACGATGTCGGCTTGTCTCACAGCTTCCATCTCCGATTGCGTCGGACCAACCACTCCGCAGATCACGCCGAGCGACGAGAACGCGTCCATGATGGATCGCGCATTCAGGGCATGGACCGACTTTTCGCCAACTGGACTTTGGAATTTCTGAACTGATGTCCGCCTGTGCCGACCCGGCACTACTACCTCTGATTTTGGGCCATCGTCATCAACCTTGGCCATATAGGCCTCGTCGTCGACCACTACGGCTGTTCTGAGAAAACGTCTCGCGAATTGCCGACTACGATCCCCGAAATCTTCTTTCGTTCCCATCCCTGTTCCCTACGACTCGTCCTTCGGTACGATGCCAAACGTGGCGCCTACGTCTCCCTCGACCAACTGCAGGTCGAACCCCACCCGGCGGAGGGTTTCACGTCCGATATGCAGCCCCATTCCACGACCGCCCGGCTTTCTGCTGAAGCCGAACTCGAAAATTGCTTCGCGGTCGCGAAGATCGACTCCCGGCCCGGTGTCCGAGACTAGCCATGCACCTTGACGCTCATCCAGTTCTATCCTCCTTTCCTGCCGAGGATTCTGTTGCGACAGCCAAAAGATGGCGTTGTCCACAAGGTTCACAAAAACCGGGTAGAAGCTCGACGGGAAACCGACGATCCTGGCGGTGGCGAATGCCTTCGTCGCCGTTAACGTAACGTTATGGCGAGCCAAACGTGCGCGGAACAACTCCTCTAAGAAATCGTGAATCTCAGAACCGGAGATTTCCATCGCCTTCCGGTAAAGGCGACGTTGCAACGGCGTGAACAGCGTCAAGTATCCATCGAGATGATCGAAGCTCGTTCGGATACTGCCATACAGATCTGCCAAACCTTCGTTGACATCGGCCCATGCCTTCAATTTTCGCAACCCGTTTCTGACCGAACGTATCGTGCCGGAAAATTCGTGATTGATTATTTCTATGGCCATTCCCAACTGCGCCAATTGCGCATCGGCCTCCGCTTCTTCTTCCAGCAGAAGATTGCGTTGCTCGATGGCCATCAACTGCTCGCTTGCCGATGTCTCGCCGGTTACGTCAATGGCCTGAAGTTGTTCCAGAACGGAACGCAACAAAGCGCTTTGCTCCTCCGTGATCGTCAGAATTCTCGTTTCCAGCGCACTCCTAGTCTCAACGAAACGCTCATCGGGCATTTCGGCAAGGTCGAGCCGATGAAATTCGCTCAATACGACCCGCAGTTCCGACTCGACTGCCTTTAGCGCCCGACGCGCTGCATCCCGTGCTTCCGAGGCGACCTTGTCCGCCTCGTTCCTCACCGCCCGGCTTGATTTCCCCGTAGTCTTTCGTGCGTCCTGCCCAAGGTCCTCAAGCGCTGCCTCCGTCCGGATTCGGCGATCAAGCGACAACTTCGCTTTCCGAGTCTCATCGCCGATGATTTCTTCAACTAGACCACGCGCCGGTCCAAACACATTTTCCTGAAGCGAAGCAAATTCAGTGTTGTACACCTTCCAATCGCGCAACGTAGCCTTGCTCAGGCCAATGCGGGGACGCGATACACGATAGCGAGTCTCGATATCCCTGATGTCCGCCTGTGCTTCGCGCTCAAGCTGAAGGACCTCGTGTGCGGCCCTTTGAGGATCCTTGATGCTGGACGCTGTTTCCAACTTCGCTGCAACGTCTTCGGTCAAATCCAGAACTTCCGCTTGGGGTGCGCCCTTGGACAATTTGTCGAAAAAGACTCCCAGTTGCGCTTCGAATTTTTTCTTCCTCTGCGAAACCTGTTTTGCGCGCCTCTTTCTTGCTGCGTCTTCACTGGATAGCTCGGTTTTTCGCAGGTCGAAAGTATCGGCATGTGTGCCGTCAGCTCTGAAAAAGTCCGCTGCAATCTGAAGAAAAAAGTTCTGGAGTATCGATCTGAATTGACGATACGCCTTGTTCTCTTGAAATCCTTCCCGACCCGCCTTTTCACGTAGACCCCTATTCGTTTCCGCGTCGATCTCTACCGAGCCAAACATCTTTCGATGTGAAAAATAGTAGTAGTAAGCGCTCTTTGTTCTTCTGAACTCGATATCCAGCCAGTCGTAATCTGTGTCGCCATAGGGCAACACTCGAATCCCGTTTCGGTATATGTACAGCCCTCCCAACTGTTCGGTCTTGATGGCCAATCTCAGGTGTTCGTCGTAGGGAATCGTCGAATGCCTGCTTTCGCCTTCAAAGGCCGCGAAGTCGATCGAGAACGGGCCGCAATTCGTCAGTGTGCCGCGCCCACCGCTCCAAGCGATCACATGATCGTGTGTCGTCTCTCCGTAGATCGAAACCTCTCCCCGAAACTGACCGAACTCGTCGAACTTGCCGCTAATCCGATGATCCGCATTCTGGAATTCCTCTGGAGTGAAGAATTCTTCCTCGCCAATCAGGTCTTCCGACACCTCATCCGCTATGTGATCGCGGAACGCGGTGTGGATCACGCTGCCCGATTCCGGCGTCATGGTGTTGCTGAACCCGAGTAATGCCTTTTTCAAGGGCGTCGCCTTCTTCAACGCAGCAACCTTGCTAGCCGTTGGATCGCCGTCTATGTCGTCCGCCAGCAATGCCGAAGCCGGCTTGATGATGAAGTGCGTTCCGCAACCTTCCCCACGGAGCGAAGGGTCGCACAGGTAAGAGTCGATGTCCTGAGGGTCTACATCGAATTGGCTCAATTCCTCCACAAGGTCTTGCACCAAATCCCTCTGGACCCTGCGTCCGATCCTTTCGGCATTCGCGCGAAACGCGGCCACCATCTCGCTAATGTCGTGTGCAGAAGGCAGCGTGCCAGCCGGAAAGGCCTGCAGGGGGATGTCGATTTCCTCCAGGTCGATCCCAGGCCACGCGAATATGCCCCAATTCAGGAATGCTGCCGTGAGGTCCGAATCCCGGCCAGCGGTCTTCGGACGCGTGAGCACCAGAAGCTGCGGACCGATAGTAGCGATCGCGAGCCGCCCGATTCCCTTCTCGCCCAACATCGGACGCCGTTTCTTGTCTGGATCTCGGGGTGGAGTACCCGTGGAAATGAACTTGCTCTCCGTGCCGATTGTCAGCCACCGTGCCACGAAGTCCTCATGGCTCATGCCGACGCCATCGTCTCGAAGAACGAACAGATTATCCGAGCGGTAGTAGTCGATCTCGACACGATCGGCGTAGGCATCGTGCGCGTTCTTGAACAACTCGCTGATAGCCGTGGGAATTCCGGCGATCTGCTGCCTCCCGAGCATGTCGAGCGTGCGGGCGCGGGTCTTGAAGGTCGCCATCAGGACAGCCTCCCCACATCCTCCAGGTGCTCGATGAATCGCTGGCCAATCAGTGTCGCCAAACGGACTGGAACTGCGTTTCCAATCTGCTTGGCGATCGATGTCATGCTCCCCTCAAATACGAAATCGTCCGGGAACGTCTGCAAACAAGCAGCCTCTCGAATACTGATGGCGCGGTCCTGTTCAGGATGACCAAAGCGCCCGTTCGAGTAGCTTATGCACCGGGTCGTCAGCCCAGACGCGGGAGCGTCCCAGGACATCCGGCCATAGACATCGGTATAACCCGAAAAATCCTTATGGCACTCAAGCCTGAGGTGGTCCGGCCAGTCGCAGTGACCGCCGCCTTCCGGGGTCGCCTTGACGCGCTCCAGATTGCGTTCAGAAAGATTCGCCGCTACGTGATTCGGCACCTCTCCATGCTCCTCGCCCGCTCGAATTGGAGGAAGATGGGAAATCCAATCCCGGACGGTAGTGTATTGCTCGTTTGGCGTTCCCAGCCCGTTCGTCTCATCCGGTAGATAGACCGCGCCATGACGGCTCGCTACCAGGACGAGCCGGCGCCTGCTTTGCGGTATGCCGTACTTGGACAGTCGGACAGCGCGATGGTCCACGCTGTAACCTGCCGAGTCGAGTCGGCTCAGAAAACCGCCGAAGGGTTCACTGTCGCTATCCAGCTTCTGAAGCCCTGGCACGTTCTCCACGAAAACAAGATCAGGTCGGCAACCCTCCACAAAACTTGCGAAGTGGGCAAGCAACGGTACGCGCTCATCGTGATCCAACTCCGGCCGCTGCGTGTTCTGCTTGGTAAAGGGCTGACAGGGTGCACAACCGGTGAACACCACGGGATTCGGTCGTTCCGACTCCATCCTGCACCGGACTGCGTCGACACTCGCAACCCGGATGTCCGCAGACTCGAAGTAGGCGTCGGGGAAGTTGGCTTCGAAGCTCGCCTTGGCGTCCGCATCGTGGTCCAGGGCAAACGAAATTTCCATGCCGGCGGCGCGAAAACCGCAGCTTGCGCCGCCACAACCGGAGAAAAAATCGTATACCCGAACCGTCACCGCGTCACCATGACGGCTTGTGTTCGATGATTCAAACCATCCCCCACGGCCCAATTGCGTTTGGTTAGCGAAGCCAACCTGCGTTCTACTGCTGATTCGTCCTTCGTTTCACACTGCCAGACTATGAGGACCCGCCAACCGAGTGCTTTCAAGGCGGCTTCTTGGCGCGCATCGCGATCAACGTTGGCCGCGAACTTTTCAATCCAGAAGCTGGTCCTGGACTTGGGGGTGGAGCTTTTCCGGCATCCGTTGTGTCGATGCCAAAAGCACCCATGCACGAACACGACCAGTCGATGCTTCGGAAACACCAAATCAGGACGCCCAGGCAAATCACTTCGGTGCAGTCGAAATCGCAGTCCCATTCTGTGCGCAATCCTGCGGACTGCCAATTCCGGGGCCGTGTCGCGACCGCGAATCCGAGCCATCATCTCGCGTCGCCGCTTGGTATCCACGATGTCGGTCATGAGGCGTCTCCGACCAAGCAGGACACAAGGGAGGCACAGAGTTCCGCAATCTGAACAGCCGCTGCATCAGCCGTCTCGGCAACGCTGCGCACGCTGGCTGTGAGTTTACCGTAACGATGTTGTAACTCGATGGGTGGTATCGGAACGGGAAAGCTGCTTAGCTGGGCTTTGTTGATGCTCGCGATACCCGTCGTTCTCTTGGCAACCGAAAGAAAATATGCTTTTCCGTATGCGCTACCCACAAGGTCGCGGAGACAGTCAGTCAATACAAATCTACAATTGGGCCGAACTCGAAAGACATGATTCTATCGAGCGGGCCAAAACGGATGATCGAGCATCGTTAGCGGGAATTGCTGGGCGTGACCGCCGCAGGTTGAGCATTCATCCGCCGATGCGTATGCTGCCGGGTCCCCGAGAACTGGCTCAAGAGGCCTCGCGTGGCTGACCACAAGCGAATTTTCTTCATCTTCCCCGGACAGGGTTCCCAGTATCGCGGCATGGGCTCAGACCTGGTGGAGGAGTTCGACCGGGCCGGCGAAATCTTCGACCGGGCCAGCGAGGTCGCCGGTTACGACATGGCGGAACTCTGCTTCGAGGACCCGCATCAGCGGTTGGATCGCACCCGCTATACCCAGCCCGCGATCCTGACCCACGAAGTGGCCTGCCTGCAGGCGTTCTGGAGCCTCGCTCCCGATATCCGCCCGGCAATGACAGCCGGACACAGCCTGGGTGAATACACGGCGCTGGTCACGGGCGGGGCGCTGAGTTTCGAGGACGCATTGCGCCTGGTGATTCGCCGGGCCGAGTTGATGAGCGAATTCGGCCAGGGCGGAATGCTGGCCACGGCACTGGATCTCGGCTCCGCGCGAGCGCTGGCGGACCGGCATTTCTGCGGCATCGGCGGGTGCAATCTGCCGGAACAGACCGTGGTCGCCGGCAGCGACAAGGATCTCGACCGGCTGGCAGCGGATCTGGCAGCCAACTACCCGCGCAAACGGGCCGTGCGGCTCAAGACCGAAGGCGCCTTCCATACCTACCTGATGGTGGACGCGGCGCGGCGCTACCGGGAAGTTCTGGAGGCCGTCACTTTCGAGCCCCTCTCCATTGGTGTCTACGCCAACTACACCGGCGACCTGCACGAAACCGACGAAGACGCCATCCGATCGCGGCTTTTCTTCCAGCTCTTCCATCCGGTCCGCTGGCGGGCGTGCATGGAAGCGGCGCTCGCTGAGGGCGTGGACACCATTGTCGAACTTGGAGGCGGCATCGGACGGGGCGACGGGCCTGCGGGGAAGCGGCCCAACCTGGAGTCGGTCGTCAGGAAGACGCTCCGGACCCAGGGCAGGGAAGCGGAATACTTCGGGGCAATCAACACGGCAGGCATTCACGCAGCAACCCAGGCACTGCGGGCGGCAGCCGGCTAGTCGAACGCGACCGGAGCCGGAGCCGGATTTCAGCAAACCACGCGGCCAATCGGCCTCTTGGGCAACGGTCAATCACACGATGGCAGCAGCAAGACAGAAAGCGACCAATGTCACCTGGGAGGAAGGTCTGGTCACGCGGGACGACCGCTACCAGATTCTGCGCCAGAAGGGTGCGACGATTTGGTTCACGGGCCTCTCCGGCAGCGGCAAGAGCACCATCGCGGTTGCCCTGGAACGCGAACTGTTCAAGAAGGGCAAGCTGTCGTACCGGCTCGACGGCGACAACGTGCGCCTCGGAATCAACAAGAACCTCGGTTTCTCCGAAGCGGACCGCAAGGAAAACATTCGCCGCATCGGAGAGGTCGCGAAACTGTTCGGCGATGCCGGCACGATATCGCTTTCGAGCTTCATCAGCCCCTACGCGGCCGACCGGGATGAAGTTCGCCGGCTTCACGAGAACGCCGACCTGCGGTTCGTCGAGGTGTTCGTGGACTGCCCGCTGAGCGAGGCCGAGCGGCGGGACCCGAAAGGACTGTACAAGCGCGCCCGCGCGGGCGAGATCAAGAACTTCACGGGAATCGACGATCCCTACGAGAAGCCCGTCAACCCGGAAATTCATCTCCGCACCGACCAGGTCACCGTGGAAGAGGAGGTGTCGGCCATCATCGACTACCTGGAGCGGCACGGAATCATCGATATAGTCCAACCCGCGGGGTCCGCCGGACCGGTCGAACACGGAGCCACGACAGGAGATTCGAAACGCGATGCCGTGGGCGGTGACCCGGAACATGGCGCCGCGGAGGATGGCGCGCCGCCGGTGCGGCACGCCATTCCCGCAAGGCGACGCCGCGACGCCGAGGGTGGCGACCGGTGATCAGGCCCCACGGGGCCGACGCCCTGAATCCCCTGTACGTTGCCGACGACCGGCATCGGGCCGAATTGTTGGCGGAGGCCGAATCGCTGCCGTCGCTGACCCTGAACTCGGCGGCGGCCGCCAACGCCGTCATGCTGGGCGGCGGTTATTTCACGCCGCTGGACGGTTTCATGAATCTGGCCGACGCTCTGGGCGTCGCCGAAACGATGCATACCACCGCAGGACTCTTCTGGCCGGTGCCGGTCCTGAACCTGTGCGCCGACGCCAGCAGCATTGGCGCGGCGCGCCGCATTGCCCTTCGCGACCCCAACATGCCCGGCCACCCGGTGCTTGCGGTGATGGAGGTGACGAGCATCGAAGCCGCGGGCAATGAACAACTGGACGCCATCGTCCGGGCCGTCTTCGGCACTGACGACAGCGACCACCCGGGAGTCGCCGCGTTCCGCGGTCTCGGCCGCCACTGCTTGGCGGGGCCGGTCGACGTCCTCAACTTCAGCTATTTCGAACGGGATTTTCCGGATACGTTTCGCACGGCCACCGATATCCGCGCGGAGATCGGCCGGCTGGGCTGGCGCACGACCGTCGCGTTCCAGACCCGCAACCCCATGCACCTGGCGCACGAGACGCTGTGCCGGATGGCCATGGAGCGTCTGGACGCCGACGGCCTCGTGATCCACATGTTGCTGGGCAGGCTGAAACCCGGGGACATTCCGGGCGACGTTCGCGATGCCTGCATTCGCAGGATGGCGGAAATCTATTTCCCCGCCGATACCGTGTTGGTAACGGGCTACGGCTTCGACATGCTCTACGCGGGTCCCCGCGAAGCCCTGCTGCACGCCCTCTTCCGGCAGAACATGGGCGCAACGCATCTCATCGTGGGACGCGACCATGCCGGCCTCGGCGACTACTACGGTCCGTTCGATGCCCAGACGATTTTCGACGAGATTCCCCCGGATGCGCTGGAAATCGGCATCTTCGCCGCCGACCATGCAGCCTGGTCGACAAAACTCGAGCGGGTGGTGATGATGCGCGACGCGCCCGATCATGGGCCCGACGACTACCTCGTTCTTTCGGGGACCAGGCTCCGGGAACTGCTGCGCCAGGGCATGCACCCGCCGCCGGAAATCACGCGGCCCGAAGTGGCCGACATCCTCATGAAGCACTACCGCAAGTAAGCACCCATGAAACTCTGCAGCTATCGTCATCGCGGAGAAGCCTCGTACGGGGTCTTCACCGATTCGGGCATTATCGACTTGGGCCGCCGCCTGGGCGCGACCTGGCCCACCCTGGTCCGGTTGCTCCGGCAAGACGGCCTTGGCGCGGCCCGCGAAGCGGCTGCCGGCCGTGCGCCGGATACGGGTCTGGAAAACGTTGAGTTCCTGCCGCTCACATTGGAACCCGTCAACGTCATCTGCCAGGGGCTGAACTACAGAAGGCACCTGGAGGAACTGGGGCGCAGCCCCGCCCCTTACCCGGGCGGTTTTCTGAGAACCCGCCAGTCGCTGGTCGGTCACCTGCAGCCGCTGGAAATGCCGGTCATTTCCAGCTATTTCGACTTCGAGGGCGAGTACGGCATTGTCATCGGCAGGCGCTGCCACCGGGTGAGCCGCGAACAAGCCGTGGATCATGTCGCCGGATACACGATCCTGATGGACGGGTCGGTTCGCGACTTCCAGCGCCGCAACCTCTTTCAGGGCAAGAACTTCTGGCGGTCCGGGGCGCTCGGCCCCTGCATGGTCACCCGCGACGCGGCCCCCCGATGGCCCGAGACGCGCCTGGAAACCCGCCTCAACGGGAGGGCCATGCAGTCCGCAACGGTTGACGAACTGATTCACGACGTACCGTCGCTGGTCTCGTATTTCTCCCAGTTCATCGAGATGCAGCCCGGCGACGTCATCGCCACCGGCACGTCAGGCGGCGTCGGGCACAGCCGCGATCCGGAAGTCTACATGCGGCCCGGCGATGTGATAGAAGTCGAGATCAGCGGGATCGGAACCCTCCGCAACACGGTTCGGTAGGGACGGATCGCGGACGGTCCGCCGCGGTTCGGAGCGCCGCGCCGCCCGCCGCCGCTCCCAATCGCGTCGCGTGGACTGTCCGCCGTGTCGAGATGGACTATCCCCCCGAAATACCGACGGGGTGGGCGCGCACGCGGCGCCCGGATCAGCGCCGCGTCATGCTTTCGGCACGGGCACGGTTCAGTCCCGTGAGGGACCGCTCGCGTCCGACGGCATTGCGAAGCGAAAGCTCGTAGTACTCCACGGCCTTCTGCCGGTCGCCGACCGCCAGGTATGTGTCCGCCAGCAGCTCGGCCATCGGCTGCACGGGCACCGCCGGACCGTAGTCGACGGGCAATCCGCTCTCGAGGTCCGTCGCCTGCCGGATCAGCGCCAGCGCCCGGTCGGCATTGCCTGCGGCAAACTCGATCTGACCCGCAAGCGCCAGGCGCAGCAGGTGGGGCGATGCGGCCCTGTCGTCGTTCCCGGCCACCGGTTCCTCCCCGCCCATGGACGCAAGCGAAGCCCTGGCGCCATCCAGGTCGCCCCGGTTGAGCGCGACGAGTCCCCGGACGTAATGGTCGGTGGCGACATGGAACGGGCTGAGCCCCGTGAGATCGATCTCCTGATTGGCGTAGTGGCTGTCCCATTCCAGCGTGTCGACGACGTATGACGCCCGCGCGGTCACGTAGTTGCCGCGGGGAACAGGGCTGTCGTTGCCGTAACGCTCCACCTGCTCCTCGATCAGCGCCAGCCGCTCCCGGGCGCGCTCCCGCTCTCCCTGCTGGGTCAGGCTGTAGATCAGCCACGTCAGGGCATGGTAGCCCTGGTTGTCGAACAGATCGTCCGGGTTCGCCTGCCGGGCTCTGGATTCCTCGAACGAGCGAATGTTGCGGTCGGTGCCCTCTTCCCACATGCCCAGGGCAAAGTAGATGTGCGAACCCATGTGCAGGGCGTGCACCGCAGAAGGCGCAACGCGGATGTAGTCGCGGGCCATCCTCAGCCCCAGCGGCGCGTGGACCGGATCGTCGTAACTGTGAATCGCGTAGTGCAGCGCGCCGGGGTGCAGGGGGTTCTCCTCCAGGATTTCTTCGGCGATGGCGCCTGCCCGCATGTAATTGGCGTAGTCGCGTCCGTTGGACACCACGAGAATGGACAGTGCGTAGAATGCCGCCGCGTCCAGGTCGTCGGGATACTTCTCGTGCAGCGCCCTGAGGGCCTCGGAATAGGCGAGGTTCCGCTCGTCCTGGGCGCCATCGCCGAACAGGATCTCGATGCTCGCCAGGTAGTCCTTCTCCCGCTGGGTCCGCATGCGCGCCGCCCGCGCCTCCGGCGTGGGACCCAGCCGCTCCAGAACGGCCCGGGACTGCGCAAGATCGTACCGGCGCCAGAACATGTGTTCCCAGGTCAGCGCTTCGCCCCAATAGGCCATGCCGAAATCCGGATCGATGGCCAACGCCTCCTGGAACGAGGCGCGCGCGTCGGGGTACTCGAAATTGTGAAGCTGCAAGAGCCCCCGCAGGAATGCCGGCTGGGCTTCGGCGGCGCCGGTCGCTTCGAATTCCGTCATCCCGTAGTTCTGCTGCGCCTGCCCGCCCAGCGAGAGAAAAAACAGCGAAATCACGATTCCAAAAAATCGAACAGCCTTGATCAGTGTCATTTGAACCTCCTTCGAATCGCCTTCAGCCCAGGCGCGGCTTGATTCTCCACCAGCCCTTCCATGGAACAACCCGGAAAACGCATGTCCTCGCCTCTTGTTCCCTCGCTTCCGCTGGCGGGCGGCGCCGGACTCGCTACTTGCATCGCGCTCCCCGCCCGCAGCAACAAGGATAGCTGACGATTCCCGTCTTGACCACGAGTAGGCGGAGCGTGCTAGTGTACGTCGCGTTTTCGGAGGGATCGAATGGCAAGAAACGACATAGTTACGGACGTACGCAAGCAGAAGGAACTCAACGCCGGGGTGACGACGCTTCGCATGAGCGAAGTCGTCATCTATACCAAACAGTTCCAGACCATGATCGACTGGTACGAGATCTTTCTGGGCCAGGGTCCCACGGTCCTGACCCGGGACTCCGGCGCCATCGCTTGGGAAGGCAACAAGGGGGTCGCGTTTTTCCGCGTGTACGCCGATTTTCCGTGGACCGAAGTGTTCGGCATTTTCGAGTTTCCGGACATGAACACATCGCAACGCGACGCGGTCGGCGAACAGGGGCCCGGCATTCACCACTTCCAGTTCCGCATTCCCGTCTTCGACGACCTGGTCACGAAGTACGAGCGGATGAGCCAATGCGGGATCGAACCCCTGCAGGTTTTCAACCATGGACCCGGAACGAGCATGTACTACCGGGACCCCGATCAGAACATCGCGGAACTGTCCGCGCCCAATTTCGACAACCAGGAAGACTACCTGGCGTATTTCCAGACCGAGGCGTACCAGCGCAATTTCGACGGTGTGCGCGTCGACGACATGGGCGAATTGGCGCGCAAGTTCCGTAGCGGAGTACCCAGGGAAGATCTGGTCCGGATCGAGATCTGACGCAGCACCTACAAGGTATAGTCCCTCGTGAGAACGACAAACCCTCAAGGGCACAGGCGGAGAGCAACATGAACAAGGCGATATTGGCACCCGTATTGGGAATTGCCCTGTGGTCGTGCACAGACGGCTCCGTCGACGAGGAACTGACCGTCGCGGAACTCTCCGAACATGGCCGCGAACTCTACTTTCTGGCCGACTCCTGCGTGGAATGCCACGGGGCGGACGGCAGCGGCGGCCTGGCCGCACCCCCGCTGGACGCCGGCATCACGCCGCGGGCGATCGACTACCAGCTTCGCACCAACCCCGAGATGGCCGAATTGGCCGATGTGCTCCAGGCGACGCAGCAGGATCTGCTGGCTCTGTCCGTCTTCGTCAGGGAACTGACGGGCGAGCCGACGGTCTCCATCGACGTGGCGGCGCTCGCGACCGAAGCACCCGTTGCCGAGGCGAATGACCCGACGGCGGAACAGGCTGCCGATGCCGGCACCGCGGTCGCAGCAGGAAGCGAACGGCTCGCCATGCTCAGGGCCGTCGAGGACTTCTCGGTGGTCGTGGACACCTGGGAGCGGCGGGCCCGGGAGGGCAGCCTGATGCGAACCTACGAAGTCACCGTGGCCGCCGAATTCGACCCCGGTGAGCAGAAATTCACGCCCGAGCCCGGCAAGACCTATTTCTACGAGAACGCCGGTACGCGGGGCACCCGCAATGTCCAGACCGGCGAAACCTTTTCGCCCGAGGGCATGAAGGTCGTGGTGGGCGACGCCGAAACCCATGAGGTCATCGCCCATTACGAGATCGCCCCCGAGCTGCGCAGTTCCATGCATTCCACGGCGGTCTCCCCGGACGGACGCTACGTCTACATCTCCGGAGCGGCGCCGAACACCGAAACGGAGCCACAGGGGGCTGCGCCGGGCCTGTCCCGCGCAGCATCGAGCGTGCTCAAGGTCGATGCGCTCACACTGCAGCCGGTGAGGCAACTGGGTGTGGGCGGGCGCATGCACCACGCGCAGGTCTTTCAGGATCGTTACATGCTGATCGATACGTTCGCCCAGGATCCGGACGGACTGACGGCGTATCTCTTCGACCCGGAAACCGACCGGATCATCGGCGGGGTTCACGAAGAGGACCTGGGCGGCAACGCCTATACGGCCTGGACCGACAACGAGTTCATCTACATCATCATGGAACCCGCCGGTTACGGGTTCCAGGCGGCACGCAGGCACATGTACGGCGAACTGACCGTGGTGCCCACGTCCTGGGTGGCCCGGCTGGACCCGAAGACCTGGGAAGTCCTGCAGGAGTACCCGCACCCCGGCCATCGCGCCGACTGGATCTGCTTCGATCACGACGGCAGCCACATGTACGTGCCGGCCACCGGCAACAACGTGGTGAGTCGTATCAATACCGATACCGGCGAGATCTCGTGGACGCGCCCAACCGGTCCCGGTCCCTACGGCTGCGCCGTCAACGCGGACGCAAGCGAAGTCTGGATCGCCGACAAGGGCGAGTCCACGGGCATGGTGGGCGGGCGCACGGTCACCGTCTACGAAACCGAGTCCGGCAGAAGCATCGACACGCTGTTCTCGGCGTACCACGTGGATCACATTCTGCTCTCACCCGACGGCAGCGAGTTCTGGGCGACCAGCAACTACGAGGGCGCCATCTACGTCTTCGACGCCGTCACGCGCGAGCAGACGGAGATCATCGACATACCGGGCGGCGGCGACCTTCACGGCCTGGTCTGGGTGCATTACGACGAAGACGGCGTCGGCCGGGTCGTGCGCGATCAGGGCGGTTTCCATAACGGCGCCGATCCGCGGCCTGCCGACAGCGGTTAACCCTGGCGAAGGCGGGCCCCGAGTCCCGCATTGCCTCACGGCATGCAAACAGTAGAATTTGGGTTAACGATGCCTTGCGCGTACAGTTGGCGCGCGAAACCGGGAGGGCCAAGCCATAGAACCTGATACGCAACCACGATCCGGAATTGCGGTCGCGGTCACCGTCATCGCGGTCGTCGCGGTCATTTATGGGATGCAGTCGGCGCGCGCCATACTTGTGCCCCTGCTGGTCGCCATCTTCATTTCGGTGCTTTGCGCCCCCATAACCCGCCTTCTGGAGCGAATCCGCATACCCACCGGTCTGGCCGTCACCATCGTCATCATCCTGATCATCGGCACACTGACCCTGGTCGGCACGTTTGTGGGCGGTTCGCTGGCGGCCTTTAACGATCGGCTGCCGTTCTACCAGGCACGCCTGGACGAGACATTTACGGAAATGGCTGCCATTTTCGGCCAGGAAGACATGGCCAGCCTGCTGCAGGACGTGATCCAGCCTGAAGCGGCAATGGGTGTGGTGACTACACTGTTGAACGCGGTCCAGGGCTTGCTGGCGAATTTCTTCCTGATCGCCTTCTCGGTGGTCTTCATGCTCCTGGAAGCCTCGTCGCTGCCTGCCAAGATTCGACTGGTGCTGCGCGCGTCACAGGGCGAGCCAGAGTACTTCAGGCGATTCACCAGCAGCGTGCAACGCTACCTCGGCATCAAGTCGCTCACCAGCCTCGCCACCGGCCTGACCGTTGGCATTCTGGCCGCGGGATTTGGATTGGACTTCCCAGTGCTCTGGGGCCTGCTGGCCTTTCTGCTCAACTTCATTCCCAACATCGGATCGCTGATTGCCGCCATTCCCGCAGTATTGCTGGCGCTGATCCAGCTCGGCGGACTCAGCGCCGCGTTCATCGCGCTCGGCTACTTCGTCATCAACATTTCCATTGGCGGGGTCATCGAGCCCAGGGTCATGGGCCGCGGCCTGGGAATGTCGACTCTGGTCGTCTTTCTCTCTCTGGTCTTCTGGGGATGGGTGTTCGGGCCGATCGGGATGCTGTTGTCCGTGCCACTGACCATGACGGCCAAGATCGCGCTTGAATCCAGCGAGAGAACCGCTGTACTGGGAGTGCTCCTGAGCAGCCCGCTCAAACGCGGCTAGTTCTCGTAACGCAGGGCCTCTATGGGGTCCAGGCGCGCGGCACGACGAGCCGGCCAGATGCCGAAGAACAACCCTACGCCGATGCTGAACAGAAACGCCAGCGCAACCGACTCGGGCGAGACGAAGGTCTCCCAGCCGGCGTATCGGGACAGCGCATTGGCCGCGCCCATCCCCGCGGCGATGCCTGCCAGACCGCCGAACAGGCACAGCGCAATCGATTCAACCAGGAACTGCAGCATGATGTTGGTTCGCGTGGCGCCGAGCGCCTTGCGTATGCCGATTTCGTGGGTGCGCTCGGTGACGCTGACCAGCATGATGTTCATGATGCCGATGCCGCCGACCAGCAGACTGACTCCGGCAATACTGGCCAACAGGAACGTGAAGGTCTGCTGAGCCTCCTGCTGGGTGGCGAGAAATTGCTTCCTGTCGATGATGGCAAAGTCGTTGGGCTGACCCGGAAGGATCTTGTGCTCCGCGCGAAGCACGCTTTCGATATCGACCATCGCCCGCTCCAGCGGCACGTCATCCACGACGCGTAGATTGACGGTTGAAATCCGGCTGTTTCCCGCCACGCGCTGCTCCGCCGTGGAAATGGGGATGTAAGACGAGTAGTCCGGGCTGGGACCGCCGGAACTTCCGATCCGCTCAAGTACGCCGATCACTTCGAAGCGCTGGTTGTTGACCATCAAGGTCTTGCCCAGCATCTCCTCCGGCGTCAACTGGAGATTGCCCGGAATATCGTTGCCCAGCACGATCACCCGCCGCAGCGCCTCGTCTTCCTCGTTGCTGAAAAAACGCCCGGCCGCGATCGGGTAACTGAACAATTCCGCATACTGATGGGTCGTGCCTATCAGCCGGGTATTGGTGTTGTTGCCCTCGAATTCGAACTGCCCCCGGGTCTGAAGCTCCGGCACCACCGCGTCGATGTAACGCGTGTTCTGCTCGAGGGGCTCGATATCGTCGACGGTCAGGGTCATCTGTTCCCTGGACACGCCCCTGGAGTAAAATTGCGACGAGGACAGCGACAGGATATTCGAGCCCAGTGCCGCGATCTGGTCGTCGATACGCTTCTGCGCACCCGCCCCTGCCGCCAGCATGGCGATGACCGCGCCCACACCGATGATGATGCCCAGCGTTGTGAGCATCGAGCGGAACAGGTTGGCCCGGATCGACTGAAACGAGACGCGGATGATTTCTCCGATCAGCATGGGCTTTGATCGCTCCAGATTTCGGCTCGACTGCGATCATAAGCCTAGCACCGACCGCCGCAGCGTCAAGGCGCCGCAACTGAAGAATTGTGGAGAACCTCCGGAGTCTCGGCCCGCGGTGGCCGGCGGATGCGATCGGCTACTCGACACATCGCGCAATTGAATTGTAGGATCGTCGTATCAGGGGAACCTCGCGAGTGGGCACGTGCAAACGCACGAATCGGTAGTGAAGGCACGACGCAGATCGGCGCCCGGCAGACTCGGCTGGAGATGACAGGACGATGCGCACGGCGTTCAGAGGTTCGTTGGCCAGCATCTGCGGACTGCTGCTCGCCGCCTTCGCAGCGCCGGCCGGGCCTTTTTCGACATTGTCCATTCTCAGGCCGTACGTACCGGAATCACCTCACAAGGCCTATGGTGTCATGCTCGCGGGGCTGGGATCCGATCGTACGGCGCCGTTGCACGATTGGGTGAACAAGGCGGATCGAGCGATTCTGCAACCCTCTCGCGTTGCCCTTCCCTTCGAGTTTTCGGAGGATCTTGACGCGGCCGAAACAACAGGGTACCTGTTCTCTGCCGAGTCGGGTCGGCGCGTTCAGGTCGAGATGCTCCGGGAGAGCGACGCCGAGCACACCGAGGTGTTCGTCGACCTGTTTCGACTCGATGGCAACCTGCCGCGCTACGTGTCCAGCACACCGGCAACTCCGCCCATCGGCCCGGCGCCCTCCAGCCGGCAGATTTCACTGAACGTGATGGACGATGGCGACTACATCGTGCGTGTGCAACCCAGCCTGGAAGCACAGGCTGGCCGGTACCGCCTCGCAATTCGCCTCGAACCGCAATTGCGGTTCCCGGTTACGGGCCACGGCACCCGCTCGATCCAGAGCGGGTTCGGCGCCTCCCGGGACGGCGGAGCCCGCGAGCACCACGGCGTCGACATCTTCGCCCCTCGGGGCACCCCGGTGACCGCCGCGCTGGACGCTCGCGTGAGCCGCGTCGACACCACCAGTCTGGGGGGCAAGGTGGTGTGGCTGCAGCCGCTGTTCGGAAGCACGCGCCTCTATTACGCACACCTGGATTCCCAGAGCGTCGAACCCGGTCAGTATGTGTTCGCCGGAGAGACCATCGGCACCGTGGGAAATACCGGCAATGCCCGCACCACGCCGCCGCACCTGCATTTTGGCGTTTACATTCGCAACCGCGGCGGCCCGCGCGATCCCTACCCGTTCCTCGCGCAGAATCGACGGTGAGCCTGCGCGAACAAATCGAGCAGTCGTTGCCGGGCTGGAGCCGCTGGTACCCCAGTCTGTTCGACGCTGCCCGGGACCTGGGCATCATCCGCGCGAGAGTGTGCCCGCCGGATAGTCTTCTGCTGTCCAAACGCCATGGTAAGGTTCGCAAAGGCGCAGAGAACGCGCATCGCGAGCAGTGGGGCGGAACCGGGTAGTCCAGCATGGAATTGGGGAATCAATCGTGAAAACAACTTTGACCGCTCTCCTGGCAGACAGAATATCGTCCTTGCGTCGCACCGCCGCGGCCTCGGCCGCATCACTTGCGCTGGCGGTCGCGGCCCTGCCCGCATGGGGTGTTGAGGCGGGCGATACCGCCCCCGCCTGGGTCGGAGCCGATGCCCGGGACCGGCAGGTGTCGTTTCCCCGGGTTCTGGAGGGAAAGCCGGCCGTCATGGTGTTCTGGGCAACCTGGTGTCCTTACTGCAAGGCATTCATGCCGTATCTTGAACCGATCCTGGACGACTACTCCGACCAGGGCGTGCAGGTGATTGCCATCAACACGCGGGAAGACGAGGCCGAAGGCGACCCCGCGGCGTACCTTGAGGATCTCGGCTTTTCTCTTCTGGGGATACTTGAAGGTGACGAAATCGCCGCCGACTACGATGTCCATTTCATACCGGGACTGATGGTCGTGGACGGTGCCGGCGCCGTATCCTGGCGCAGGGAGTCCACGGATTTGCCGCCGGGCCGGGAGCTGGCGGAATTCTGGTCCTCGGAGGTTCGGGCGGCGCTGGACGCGGCGCTGGCATCCGCACCCTATACGTCCCCGGCGCCGTAGCGCCCGACACGGTGGCGCTTGAAGCCGCGGCACCCGGCAACGCCCCGCCAGCTACGCCGCAACAAACTGTAGTGACGGTTGCCGAGCATAAGCGTTCCGGCGCCGGGGGATGAACTGGAACCTGGCGCCTGCAAAGCAAGCCATGAAGCCAAGTTTCCGCTGGAACTGAGTCGCCATCCGCCTATTGCGGAACGATTACTGCCGAGCAGCCGCCCATACCTGCATTTTCTGAATATTGTTCTGCGGAAGTGGAATAAATACAGCCGCTTACAGGGTGTATCCTGTGCTCCCGCCCTGACTGCAATCGCGCACCCCTCGTGCGCGATTCCCGAACACGCGGCAGGTGAACGACAACAATGCAGATGATCATCGCCAATCGGCTCCTTGATGGACGCGTCGTATTCCTCGACGACTCCGGCGGCTGGGTGAGCGAAATCGCCGACGGTTTGCTGCTCGCCAGCAAGCAGGCTGCGGAGCATCGGCTTCTGACGGCTCAACGGTCCGTGGAAGAAAACGTGGTGGTCGATCCTTATCTCATCGACGTATCGGCAGATACCGGTCGGCCGCGCCCCGTCCTGGTGCGGGAACGTATCCGCGCCTTCGGTCCGTCGGTGGGCATCGTCCCGCAGAGTCACGCGGGCGGCTAGCCGTGTACCGATACGACGAGTTTGACCACAAGCTGCTGGCAGAGCGAGTCCAGCAGTTTCGTCGCCAGGTCAAGCGGCGTCTTTCCGGTGAGCTTTCGGAGGACCAGTTCAAGCCGTTGCGGCTGATGAACGGCCTGTACATGCAGCTGCATGCCTACATGTTGCGCGTCAACATTCCCTACGGCAGCCTCTCCTCCCGGCAGATGCGGAAATTCGCCCACATCGCCCGCACCTACGACCGGGGATTCGGCCATTTCACCACGCGCCAGAACATTCAGTACAACTGGATCAAGCTGGAAGAAGTCCCGGACCTGCTGGAAGAACTGGCCGAAGTGGAAGTCACCGCGATCCAGTCATCGGGCAACTGCGTGCGCAACATCACCTCCGACCACTACGCCGGCAGGGCCAGGGACGAGCTTGCCGACCCCCGCGTCTACTGCGAATTGCTGCGCCAGTACACGATACTGAACCCTGAGTTTTCCTACCTGCCCCGCAAGTTCAAGATTGCCATTACCGGCTCGCCCCGCGACCGCGCCGCCGTGGCCCTGCACGACATCGGCCTCAGGATGCACCGCAACGAGGCAGGGAAGATCGGGTTTGAGGTGCTCGTCGGCGGCGGCCAGGGACGCACGCCCTTCCTCGCCCACACGATACGGGACTGGCTTGCCCCGGAGGACATGCTGTCCTACGTGGAGTCGATCCTTCGCGTCTACAACATGCACGGGCGGCGCGACAACATGCACAAGGCGCGCATCAAGATCATCGTCAACCAGATGGGGATCGAGCGCTACCGCGAGCTGGTGGAGGCCGACTGGGAACGGATCAGGGACAGCGCGCTCAAGGTTCCCCAGGCGGAAGTCGACCGAATCGACGCCTATTTCAGGCCGCCCGAGTACGAATGCCTCGCCGACATACCCGACGAGTTGAACGAAGTCCGGTCGCGCATTCCGGAATTCGATCGGTGGATGGCCGCCAACGTCGCCGAACACCGGGTGCCCGGTTACAGCATCGTCAACCTGTCGCTGAAGGCGCCCGGCCTTCCGCCCGGCGACATGACCGCCGACACCATGGATGCCGTGGCCGACCTCGCCGACCGGTACAGCCTGGACGAGATTCGCGTGAACCACCGGCAGAACCTGAGCTTCGTGGACGTGCGTCAGCGGGACCTGTTCTCGCTCTGGAAGGAATTGAAGCTGCTCGACCTGGCCACGCCCAACATCCAGTCGGTGAGCGACATCATCTGCTGCCCCGGACTGGACTACTGCAACCTGGCCAATTCACGCTCGATACCGGTGGCCCAGGACCTCAGCCGGCATTTCGTCGATGTCGACCACCTGGCGCTGGTGGGCGACTTCACGATCAACATCTCCGGGTGCATGAACGCCTGCGGGCATCACCATGTGGGCAACATCGGCATCCTTGGAGTCAACAAGCGCGGCAAGGAGTTCTTCCAGTTGACCCTTGGCGGCTCGTCCGACGAGAATGCCTCCTTGGGCGATCGGCTCGGCCGCGCCCTGCCCCAGGACGAAGTGCCGGCCGCGGTGGAGACCATCGTGGAGGCCTATCTGGCCATGCGGTTGGACGGCGAACGGTTCCTCGACACTTACCGGCGGGTGGGAATCGCACCCTTCAGAGAGGCAGTCTACAACCCGGTACCGGCCCGAGCCGTAGCGTAATGGCATTGCTGAAGAACAACGCGGTGACCAAAGATCCGTTCACCGACGTTTCCGGGCAGGAGACGATTCCGGCGCAAGGCGCCATTCTGGTGGACCTGAACCAGTGGCGAACCCACCGCGAACAGCTCCTGCGGCGACCGGACCCCGTGGGCGTCCGGCTCGGGAGCGCCGAGCCACCGGACATGATCGCCCGCGACCTGGATTCGCTGGCGATGGTGGCGCTGGAGTTCCCGGTGTTCAGGGACGGACGGGCGTATTCCTACGCGCGGCTGCTCCGCGAACAGTATCGCTTCAGAGGCGAGATCAGGGCGGTGGGCGACGTGCTGCTGGAGCAGCTTCATTTCATGGAGCGCACCGGGTTCGACGCATTCGAGTTGGAAAGCGACGACCCGGTGGGCGATATGCAAATCGCCTCTTCGGACTTCGACGTCTGGTATCAGCCGGCGGCGGACGGCCGCAAGTCGGCTGTACAGCTACGGCATTCGCACGACTGACAATCAGCCCTTCCCGGGCACAGCCCCGAACGTCTCAATCAGGATCCGCTGTGATCGGCGACTGACTTTGAATCAGGCCTGCGGCAGTGTCCCTCAAAGCGGCCGGATACGGAGATTTCGGAATCGAATCAACCCGCCATTGTTCTGGAATGCAATGGGGCCGCTGGCGTGGGTGTCATCCTCCAGATCGGCCGTGAGCGTGCCATTCAACATCACGGTGATGCGATTACCCTGCGCCGTGATCTCGTAGGTATTCCATTGCTCTTCGGTCAATACTTCGGCCATCGGCGGCTGGTGCCCCACGATCGATCCCGACCGGTTGTCCAGATTCTCGTTGGTGTCGTAGATGTTGACCTCGTAGCCGCCCATCGCGCTGATCGCCTGCGGGTCGCCGTTGCGGATGAAGATGCCGCTGTTGGAGTTCGGACCCGACCAGAATTCCGCGTGCAGCAGAAAGTCGGTGTAGTGTCCCCTCGTGACCAGGAAGGAGCCCGTGTAACCATCGGCTTCCACGTAGTCGTCGATGATGTTCCACTCGGCTTCACCGACGGCGTTGAAGGAAGTCAGGTCATGACCGGCGAAAAGAATGGCCCATTCCGGCTCGCTCAACAGGGACGCCTGCGTCGTAGTCTGGGCAATCGGCGCCGCAGGCTCCATTTCGGCGGCGTCGGTCATCGCCTCGGAGGAACCATTTTCAGCAGCCGCATCCTCGACCGCTTCGTCGCTCGCGGACATTTCCCCGGAAGGCTCGCAGGCCGCGAGAAAGAATCCGGATAGCAATAACAAAACGGTACGCGAGTAATACATGATGTGCTCCCTCCAAGCCTCTGCCATGGTGGTTTCCAACTACAGTGCCAAGGCACAGTAGAATACACGAGTGTTCAGTTCTGCACAGTAACCGCACCCGCACATTCGCAGAACCATCGATCGACGCGGCGGGAACGATTGGCCGGACGCAACGGACTTGCGGAATCGTCGCTGCGATTTTTGTCCACATCCGCCCGACGAGCGTCCGCTAGGTGCAACAAAAGCGGTAGTTGGAGCGCTCTTCTCGTACAGCGCTGAGATAAAATAATATAACCCTTTGATTTATAATAGAAAAAGAAATTTGACGTTTTTTTAACCAATTTGACTCGAAACGGCGCAGCATCGCGCCATATGCGCCTCAATCCATGTATTTTCCACAGAGTTATCCACAGAATTTGTGGATTCTTTGGGTGCTGGCCGTTCAGGTAGAATGCATACCATCATTTTCCGACAAGTAGTCCCGCCATGATATTTCACGCCCGCTCCAGGCACCGACCGTTTCACTACGGCCAGTTTCCCCTGGAAACGCTACCGCGCGATGACAACATCACCGATGTGGAATCCACGGTACCTCCCAAATCCGTTCCGGCGAGAAATGGCGACGGCGGCTACCTCGCCCATGTGGCAGATCACTATCGAAAGGTTTTCGCCCGGCTCGTAGACGACGAGGTCGCACCCAGGCGGGCTCCGGTTCCCGACGATCTCGACCGCCGAGCGGCCGACATCAAGGGCAACGCCTACTTCATGGATGCTTCGCAGGTTGGCATCTGCAGGATCCCGGACAACGCGTGGCTGATCGACGCCGCGAAGAACTCCGACTCCTACGCCATCGTGCTGCTGGTCGAGGACGGCAAGATCCCCGACAAGGGCAACCTGGCGCACGACTGGGTCGCCTCGTCGGTGCGCGCCGTCAGCGATATGCGTGCGGCCGAGATTGCGGTGGTAGTGGCCGGGCATATCCGTCACATGGGTTTTTCGGCGCGGCCCCACATCCGGGGCCATGAGTGCCTCGATGCCCAGCGCCTCGCCGTGCTTGCAGGACTCGGGGTGCGAGACGGCGACAGGATCCGTAATCCATTCATCGAGAAATTCTCCATAGCCGTCATCGCCACCAATTACGAAATGGCCACCGACCGCCCGTTGCACGCCAGGGCGCTCAACGCCAGAGGCCTGCGCTTCTGGTGGGGCATCAACGGGGCACAATCGGGCCGGGAGCGGCGCCGGCGCGCATCGCGGCCGTCTCACTACAGCCGCTATCCCATGGAGACGGTCAAGCAGGTCGATCGGCCGACGACATTGATCATCGACGACGAGGTACCCCGGGTGCCGAAGCGCGCGGCGTTCTTCGAGCGCGCCCTGCAGGGCGATCTCGGCGCCAAGGCACAGACCGAGCGCAGCCGCTTTTCGTTCAAGCACCCCACGTCACAGAGCCTGCTCAAGACCATCCGGTCGCTGGTGCCCTACCAGGACGGCGATGCCGCCGCCGATCCGGACATGGACCGCTACGGGGACCCCGCGGCCAATGCCAAGGCGGTCAAGGCACTGTCATATTTTCTCGGCTCCGACCTCACCGGAATATGTGAAGTGCCCCGCTACGCCTGGCACTCCCACAAGGAAGACGGCCGCCCCATCGAGATGTACCACCGCTACGCCGTGGTCATGCTCATCGACCAGGGGTTCGACACCATGGAGGGCGCCAGCGGCGACGACTGGATTTCCGGGACCCAGTCCATGCGCGGCTACCTGCGCGGCGCGGAGATCGCCGGCGTCATGGCCGAGTTGTTGCGCGGGTTCGGTTTTTCGTCCCGCTCCCAGACCAATGCGGACAGCGATGTCCTGCACATTCCGCTGATTCTCTGGGCCGGGCTCGGTGAACTCAGCCGTATCGGCGAACTGGTGCTCAACCCGTTCGTCGGCCCGCGCTTCAAGTCCGTTGTCTTCACCACCGACTTTCCCATGGAGGTGGACAAGCCCATCGACTTCAAGCTGCAGTACTTCTGCGACAACTGCCTCAAGTGCGCCCGCGAGTGCCCCTGCGACGCGATCCCGTGGGGCAACAAGGTGATGTTCAACGCCTACGAGATGTGGAAGATCGATGCGGAGCGCTGCGCGAGGTATCGCCTGACCAACTCAAAGGGCGCGGCCTGCGGGCGCTGCATGAAGACCTGCCCGCTGAACAAGGTGGTGGACATGGACGGTCCGCTGGTGACGCGAATGGCGAGCTGGCTCGGCATCAACGCCATGTGGCTCAAGCCGCTGATGGTCCCCATCGCCACCCGTCTGGACGACTGGCTGGGCAACGGCAAGCGCAATCCGGCCAAGAAGTGGTGGTTCGATCACGAAATCGTCAATGGCGTGGCGATGAAGCCGAAACGGGGAACCAACCAGCGCGATCTCCGGGTGGGCCGCCACATCGACCCGAACAAACAGAAGATCGCCTACTACAACGCCAACGTGATGCCGCCGCCCGACGCCCCCGGACCGGTGAAGGTGGACCGCAAGGCGGCAGTGGCCTCAGGAGAGGTGTTGGAGACGCCCGAAGAAGCCGCGGCACGGGTGGCGCGCGGCGGAGCGACGCCTGAGCACTACATCCCGACCCCACCGACCGGTATCGACCCGGCCGAGGCCGAACGCGTCGCAAGTCCGTACAAGGGCAAGTAGTCCGGAAACTTCACCGGCAATCGGGACAGATTGCAAAATCCTGAAGGCGAAATCAGGTCATCCAGATCTGCCCGGTACAGGGCTCGCAAAGATTCGGTGGGCCAGGCCAGCGACACCAGCCAACCCACCAGCAAGGCGAAGAGGAAGGACGGCGGCATGGTTTCAAGCGCTGCAAAATACGGCCCCGCCACTTCAAGTTCCTGCAGCACGAACTTGCTGACGATGGTCATGGAAAACCCCGCCACCATGGACGCGATCACCGCGCGTTCGGCGAAGCCCGACCAGAACAGCGACAGGGTGATCATCGGGCAGAACGTCGCCGCGATTCCCGACCAGCCGAAAATCACGAACCAGAATATCGTCCGCTCCGGCGAAAGCACCGAAATGGTGATCGCCAGACTCAGCGCCAGCGCCGCCATGACCAGGGTCACCCTTCGGCACAGCCTCGCCGCGGCGGCATCCCCAAGGCCGGAATTGAACGGGCGCCCGTAGAGGTCGTGGGCCAGCGAGCCGCGGCCATGACGAGCAGCGACGATACCGTGGACATGATCGCCGCCAGTACCGCCGCCACGTACAGGCCCACGATATTGTCGGAATCATGTTCAGCGCGAACGCAGTATGCTTCGGTGGTCCACTGTTTTTTTCTTGAGACAAACCGCAGAAATTCCCGGACCAGGAGCTTGCGGGTGGCATCGCCGACCCATGGTTCAATATTGATCGCACTACATATCGCATTCTGATACTTTATGCAATCCTTTTGTTGCTAATAATACCGATGCGAGCCTACGACTACATTGCCGACCTGGCGGCCAACGGTCGCCATTGCTTCACCTCGCGCGACGCTCGGGAACGCCTCGACGTATCTGCCGATGCAACCAGGCTGGCGTTGGACCGCCTCGCACGGAAAAAACGCATCGCGAGTCCCGCGCGTGGGTTTCACGTCATTCTGCCGCCGGAATACCGTTCGCTTGGTTGCCTGCCGGCCGAACAATTCGTTCCGGACCTGATGCGGTGGCTGGACCAGCCTTACTACGCCGGTTTGCTCTCAGCCGCCCAATTCCACGGCGCCGCCCATCACAGGCCGCAGGAATTCCAGGTCATGCTGAGCAGGCCTCGACGCCCCGTTCGCTGCGGCCAGGTACGTGTCGCCTTCATTGGTCGCAAGCGCTTGCACGATGTAGCGGCGCAGAGTTTCAACACGCCGCGCGGCACCCTCCAGGTCTCGACCCCCGAGGCAACGGCTTTCGATCTGGTCGGATTCCAGCGCCGCGCAGGGGGCCTGGATCAGGTAGCCACCATATTGTCCGAACTCTCCGAACTGATGGATCCATACAAGCTCCTCGCGGCCGTCGAAACGGCGCCGATCACGTGGGCACAGCGGCTGGGCTACCTCCTCGAATCGGTCGATGCCGGAAGATGGGCCGCACCTCTGAAGGAGCATGTTCGAAAAAACGCCAGGCGGACGACTACCCTGCTTCCGGGGGCCACCGACAGAGAATCGTTCCGCGCGGATGACTGGAAGCTTCGCATCAATACCAGTATTGAGACCGACCTCTGATCCCCCGCGACTACATCACTTCCCGGGACGCCACTCATCGGTGAGTTCCCGGCTTGATCTCCCGCCTGCGCACCAGATGCGGACATATGGCAATAAAACAGGGTGGGCTGACCGCCTTACGCACTCCTATTGGGGCCGCGATACGATTTTCGGCACGACGACCTCCCAGGTGTCGGCATGCAGCCTTGCGCGAAAGTCCTTGTCGGATCCGTCGGTTGCCCAGCGGCGGAAGATACCGTGCACCGACGCACCGATAATTTTCATGTCTTGTCGTGGTGTCCACTTCCTTGCCATGCGTCCGACGGGTTGCCCCGCGCTGTCACGTAATTCCCAGCAACCGTTGCTGTGCACAAGCGACAACGGATCTTCCGGCTCAAGCTGGGCGATTGCACGGTGCATTTGGCTTCGGGGCGATCTCCAACCGGCGAATGACAGTACGACGTCCTGCATACCGCAGACCGAGACTTTCTCGTAAAGGCGCGGATCGGAAATGTCGCAACCTGGCGCTCTGCGTCTGATGACCGAAGGGGCGTCGAGGAGCGGTTGCAGTAGATTTTCGACGCGTTCACAACTGGCTGCGTGGAGCGGATTGTCCAGGGGATGACTTGAGTCGTTATTGTCAACCCGCAGCAGCGTAAGCGTCTCGCGCGCGCGGGTCATCGCGACGTAATAGAGCCTGCGCGGCGCCTCTGCATCCTCACTTCGGCCCGGTGCTTGCCATCGTCCATCAAGGATCGCGACATGATCAAATTCCAGGCCCTTGGCCCGATGGGCGCTGGTGAGCAGTAGCCCCTGCTGCTTGCGGCGTACTTCCCGGCTCCATTCGCCGAGCCAATTCTGAACAAACGTGACTGGAAGCCGAGAAGCGGCGGACTCTTCGAGAAACAACTCGTCGAGTGCCTGTATCAGGAGCTCGCCCCACGGATCCTCTGAGCATTCGTCCCGGTGGCGCTCGAGTGTGCGCTTCGAGACCGTGGCCGTGCCGCTGGACCGGAGCGCACCGAGAAATTCCTGTGTCCCTCTCGCACGCCAGAATGACGCAGCGTCCTCTCGGGCGTTCTGTGTCGGAATACCGTGCAGTTCGCAGGCACTTCGTACCGACTCCAGGTCCGACCAATGCCTGGCGACGATGGCGCAGCGATTCCACCGCCAATCCGGATCGAGTTCTGACAGGCGCCGGAGTTCTGCGATAGCAGTGACGGCCTGAGTAGTCTGTCCTCCCTGCAGGTGCAGAATCTGGACCCTACCCTGAGCCATCCTGTCAATCCGGGACCAGCGCCCACCGGGCGGAGTGGCCTTACGCCCGGAATCGACCCGTAAATCCTGGCCTCGCTTGAGGCGGTCCCTGGCCGGTTCTATGCAAAGGTTGGCTGCATCGATGATGTTCCTGCTCGAACGGTAGTTTTCGACAAGATATTCTTCCCTTGCTCGATAGTCTTCGGCAAAGCGCCGGATAAAGGCGACCGATGCCCCTTTCCACGCATAGATGTTCTGATCGTCGTCCCCCACGGCGAACAGGTTCAGCCTGGCGTCTTCGTCCGCGAGAGTTCTTCCGGCGAGCGCCGAAACCAGTTCGTATTCGGGTTTGCCGATATCCTGGTATTCGTCGACAAGTATCCAGGAAAGCTGACCGATCAATTGCTCCCGCCTGACGCCGGCGGAGCCCTCCTCGCTGCTCAAGAGTTGCGCGGCATCCTGAAGGATGTTCCGGAACGTGTCTTCGTCGGGGTCGCCGGCGGTTTGTGAAAACGAAATTCCCAGAATTCGCAAGGCCAGAGCGTGGCAGGTCATCACATACACGCCCTTGGCAACGTTGCCGATCAAATCGTGGAGTCGTCGCCGTACCTGCACGGCGGCGTGGCGGTTATAGGTCAATGCCAATATGCGCCTCGGATTCTCGCGCCTTACGCGGATGAGATAGGCAATCCGATGCACCAGCACCCGAGTCTTGCCGGACCCGGGTCCAGCGAGGACCAGCACGTTCGTACGTTCGCGTTCGTCCGCAACGATTTTCTCCTGCGCGCGGTTGCCAAGCTGCTTTACGATCTGTTCGTAGTGCTCCGGAAGCGTTTCGCGCCTCAGCGCTTGCTCCTTGCCCTTGAACCACTTGCGCACGAAGGCCTCGTTGTCGAACTCGAAGTAGTCCATCGCCAGTCGCAATGCCAGGCGAATGTCGGCCATGCCGAGACGTGCGTACTCGGCGACGAAGTGGATCTGTGCGGTCTTCTGGGAATAGTGCTCCTTGAGCGGTCGGAAATCCGCCACCGTGAAGGGCTTGCCGTCGCGCGTGACCTTTAATGTCATGGCCGGTCGAAACACGGTCAACCCACGATTGAGCGTAATTACCTCCTGCTCGTGCATCCAGAGCAAGGCACGGTCCACCAACGGTTGTGTCACCCGGTTCCTTAACTCCGACCTTAGCGCCAAGTCGCCCTTGACCGTTTTTTCGAGGTCGCCATAGGTCGTCTCCACCAGCAAGTCGACGCCTCGAACACCCGCCGGCACCTTGGCGATCAGGTGCTCCAGGAGGAGCGCTGCACCGTCTCGGCGAAGACGGGCGATGCGTTCGATGCTCATCCAGTTCCGCCGCAGCCGAACTCCGATGGTCTCCAGGTCCCGGGCGCGAATCTCTATGCTCCGGGTTGCGTCGGGTTCGTCACGACCGTCGGCCGAGAGGCTGCGCAAGAGCCTGACCAGGCGTTCAGGCAGAGGGTTGCTGATCTCCCTCTCACGCAGCCGCTGCGAGAGTGGGCGAAGCGCCAAGCGCGTCCATGTATTGATCTCCTGGTCCGGCGCCTCCTCACGAAGCTCGTCGATCAGGGCCTGTTCCAGTTCGCGCGCGAGCGCGAGACGTCGCTTCGACGCGTTGTCGACCCCCGCGTGGACGTACACGGTGATGCGCATGTCGTTCGATGCGATCCCGAGTTGATCCAATGCACTGAATATGTAACGCAGTTGCTGGATCGAGCAACCGCACTCGTTGATCAACTCGTCCGTCGAGATGCCGACGTCCGGATCTGCTTCCGCCACCCGACGAACTACCTTCAGCATCCGCTCGCGAACATCCTGTCGAATACCGCGTTTGGAACCTTCGCGCACGATTCGCTCGTAGGCCTCCCTGTAACTGCGCACGCGCAGGGAAGACGGAAAAATCGATGTGAGGTTCTCGTCGCGCCGTGCCAGCCTCGCCTCTTCAAGCCACGCGAGGGAGGTACGAACACGATCGTCGTCCGTCGCGCTGTCGCGCACGAAGTCACCGTCTCGATCCTCAATCAGGATCTCGCCGCTGGTTGCGACTATCGCGTCCGGGCTGTCCTCGTAGTGACGCCGACGGCGCCGGTCCAGGCGGCGAAGCGCCCGAAGAACCGCCTGAATGTCGTTGCGCTCCAACCGTGAACGAGCGGAGAGCGAAAACTGCTTTTCCGGGTCGTCATCATCGAACAGCAGCAGACAATGTGCCCGTGCGCCATCCCTGCCCGCCCGACCCGCCTCCTGCAGGTAACTCTCCAGCGAGCCCGGAATCTCCGCATGAACAACCGTGCGCACATCCGGTTTGTCGATACCCATGCCGAAGGCGTTGGTGGCAACCACCACGTCGATGTCGCCATCGTGAAAGCTGCGCTGCACTTCCCGCTTTCGCTCCGGAGAAAGACCGGAGTGGAAGTGCTGCGCGCGCAGTCCCCTTTCGGCGAGTGCCTGAGATGTTTCCTCTGTGCTGCGTTTGGTGGTGCAGTAAACGATGGCACCGCCCGAGCCTCCCGCGCCGATCGCATTGCCGATCGCCTGATGGATGTGTTCGATTCGCTGTGATTCCGAGGTCGGCATGACCAGAAATTCGAGATTGTTGCGTTCCGCACCGCCGTCGATCACGTCCAGGGTTGCGTGCAGTGTCTGCTCGAAGTGCGTACGGATTTCCTCTACGACATCGTGCTTGGCAGTTGCCGTCAGGCACAGGACCGGCGCCGTTTCCTCTCCGTCGTGCTCGGCAATGTAGCGGGCGACGTATCGATAATCGGGGCGGAAATCGTGACCCCACTTTGAGAGGCAGTGCGCCTCGTCCAGGACCCACGCCCCGATTCGGCGGCCGGCAATCACCTTGCGGAACGACCGGTTTCGAAGCTGCTCCGGCGCCACGAGTACAATTCCGGCATCGCCGAAACGGATCTGATCCAGGGCGTCGGCACGCTCCGGCATGGAAATCAGTCCGTTAATGGTGGTGACGCAGGTGATGCCCTGACGGCGCATCGCCGCCACCTGGTCGGCCATTAACGCGACCAGCGGCGAAATCACCACGGTGAGCGCGCTGGTGGCCTGGTAGCGCATCAACGCGGGAAGTTGGTAACAGAGCGACTTTCCTGCGCCGGTGGGCAGAATCCCGAGCACATTCGCCCGGCCAAGGTGACGCTCCGTAATGGCCCGCTGCAGGCTCTCGCCATCCGGACCCCTCGGCTCGTCTCGAAATCCCGGGTGGCCGAACCACCTCGTTATCGCCTTCGTCGCGTCAAGGCGCTCCGAACACCACGGGCAACGGGGAGCGGAACAGCGCGTGTCGCGAAGCCTGATGGCCAGGCGACTCGGACTGAAGCGGTACTCGACGTAGGGCGGGATGATGGAGTTGCCCCCTGCGGCCGGCAACCACGCCAGCAGGTAGGTGAGCGCAAGCGGGTCCGTACGGGCATCGCGGACGATGACGGAGGCCTGGTCAGGACAGCCGTACTCGGCAATACGCCGTACGATGGCCGGGACTGCATCGGCGAGGGTCGGCGGCGCTTCGGAGCCGCGAACTATTCGGAAGAACTGGTCGAAAGCGTGTTCCTTCACGCCGGTGGCAAGAAGAGCATGCCAAACCATCAACAGGTCGCTGTCTTTCGACTTCATCGAATCGACGATATCGGCAAGCAACTCCAGGGTCAGCTCCGCATCCAGCAGCGGGTCATTGACCTGAACCCTTGCGAGCGCCGGTTCCTTGTACTGCTTGACAAGGTGGTGATAGGGGTTTTCCGGAAACGCCAGAGGACTGAGGTAGAGAGTATCTATGGCGGGCAGGCGCAGGAGTTTGAGATCCAATCCAGACTTCGCCAGAAGCTCCATGTCATGTTCAATGATGTTGTGTCCGACGATGCAAGAGGCGCCTTCGGAGAATTGATCGAGCTCGGCAAGAGCCTGGCGCAATCCGCTGGCATGACCCTTCCATGAATAGGTGCTCGATTGATCGGTGCGTACCGCGCCAATAGCCCCAATTTTCGACTTGCCCTCAAGATCGATCGAGAGCAAGCCGGTAAAGCCAAGCGCCCCCAGACGCTTGCCACTCTCTTCGGAATCCTTCCAGGGCGAAATGTTCATCAACGACATTCAGATCGGTCAAGCCGAAATGTTATCGCAACGGTTATCCTTGCGCGCATTGGCGCGCGTTGGGCGAAAAGCGCCGCATCGTACCCACCCAGCAGACCGAGCCGTATCGAGTGGCCCGGGAAGGTTTCAGAGAAATTTAACGCCGAGGTGAAGCGTTGACGAGAACCTGCCGATCAAGCGACCAGCCTTGGTGTACACGCTTCTGAGCGGGCTGGGTCCTACTGCCCCTCCACCGCATTGATCTCAACAGTGGAGTCATGCATCCACCCACTCTCCTCGTCGCCGATGGTGATGATCTCGCCGTCGTTGAAGAACGAGTGCCTGCCTTCGTACCAACGCATGACGATCCCCGTCTCCCTGAGCTCCGGCGAAAGCCGCACCTGGACCCACTCGCCCCGGCGGCCGATGATGGGCAGCACCGTGCCCTCCGGCGCCAGTACAAGGACCGACGACCCGCTGCTCGGACCCGAGTGCACGTTGGCATGGGTCGTTGGGACTATTGCTTGTTCTTCCGCGACCACGGCCTGGTCGGTACCGTCCGGCTCCTGACCGAAGGCGCTGATCATCGGCATGAGCAGTGCCGCCGCGGCGGCGAACATGATCGCAATCGACCTTGCCGGGCTTGCAGGCCCGACGGCTCGACTGAGTGACTTGATAGGCATGCGCCTGAGTGAATACCGGATGGCGTGGCCTGTCAAGCCATATGGGGGCAAGCCAGCAATTCCCGCTAACGACGGCCGCTCATTCGTATTGGTCTGCGAAATCGGCGAAATTCGCCATTCGAGCGTGATTTTGGAGTCGATATTCGGCCTCTCGACGCTTAGCGGGAATTGCTGGGGGCAAGCCATATGGGGGGCTGTATGGTCGTCTGGTGAACTGGCAACCCACGTACGCCTCGGCGAATCGCATCTGCCGAATCTCCCGCAGCAACTTCGTTCGGTTCATGGGATGCCTCCTCTCGGTACCCCATCAAACCGGACAGATCATTTGCTACTGATTTTCAGCCGCTCGCCAATTGACAGTCGAGCGGGGAAGTAGCAATCTGGCTCCACGAAATGACCGGGTGTCGCCACCCGCACCTCCGGGGCGGGCGGCCCGCCGGTCGCCGTGCCTATCGCGGAGCATGACGATGCATGAAAGACATTGGCGACGGAAGGTCCTGGCGGCGGCGGGCGTAGCGGGTCTGTGCGCCCTTGCCGGCTGCAGCCCCCCCGATTCGGGTTCGCGATCGACTCCGGAAATGAATCCGGAGGCAACGACGGGACTGGCCGCGGGAACGGCGGCAGGAGCGGGTCCGGAAGCGGCGCCCGGTACAGCGGCAGACCTCGTCCCCGCCCAGACCGTGCAGAGCGTGGACATGGGCGACTACGAAGTCGTCCTGGACTGGCCCAGGCCCCTCCCCGACGACGACCTGTCACACGACGGCTGGACCTGGGGATCGGGCGCCGGCGTGCTGGTGGAGAGCCCGGACAAGGTCTGGGTGGCGCAACGCGGCGAGATCGAGCTGCCGCCCGGCGCCGAGCCCTGGATCTGTCCCTGCCTGCTGGAGCCGCGCCGGACCAATACCGGCAGACGGGCCTACTCCGGCAATCCCTACCCTTACGAGATGCGGCGGCATCACATCGTGTTCGCGGTGGACCGCGAAGGCTACGCCATCGAGGAATGGCTGCAGCACGACGAGTACCTGGCGCCGCCGCGCGGCTCGGGACTCGGCGAGATGGGCCGCGGCCCGCACAAGCTGCTGATGAATCCCTACGACCCCGAGCGTCACATCTGGATCGTGGACGACGACGCGCACCAGATCAGCATCTTCACCAACGACGGCGAGTTGGCGAGGACCATCGGCGAACGCGGCGTCCCCGGGCGCGGTCCCAACAACTTCAACCGCCCCACCGACATCGCCTGGCTGCCGGACGGCACGTTCTTCGTCGCCGACGGCTACGCCGGCACGCGCGTGGCCAAATTCGACCCGGACGGCAATTTCATCATGGACTGGGGACGCCCGCCGGCCGATCCTGCCAATCCCGGCCCGTACGAGTTCTGGTCGGTCCACAGCATCGGCATCAGCCGCGACCGGCGCATCTACGTCGCCGACCGCGAGCACATGCGGATGCAGGTGTTCGACGAGGACGGCAACTTCCTGGACATGTGGCCCACGGGCTACGACTCCCAGGTCCTCGCCCACATCGTCACCGAAGACGACTTCGTCTGGGTGGCCGACTGGAATTCCGGGCGGCTCGTCAAGTACGACCTCGACGGGCGCTACATGCTGGACATCGGCGAACCGGGCGCGCTGCCGGGCCAGTTCGACGGCGTCCACCAGATCGAAGTCGACCGGGAGGGCAACCTCTACGTCACCGAGGTCGCCAACGACCGCTCGCAGAAGTTCCGCCCCAAGCCCGACGCGGACCCGGCCAGGCTGATCCGGCCCATGGTCGGTCGCGGGACGCTGTAGCTCCGCCAGCGGGCCGATCGAATTCGATCGAGGATTCCGAATGCGGATGCCGGTCAAGGGCGACGTCGATCAAACCGTCGTCGAATCCTCAATGCGACCTTCCTCCATCTTCGTTTTTCATGGAACATGGGTTCCGGGCGGCGGCCCCGGATTCGACAACGGCGGCCAGTTCATAGTCTGGGTCGAGACATCGAACGAGCAGCGCGCGGAAGCTTCGGGCAAGGAGAGCGCACATCCTTGTCACTTGTCGGATCCCACGAGGCTGAAAGATATCGTCTCGGCAGACCTGTCCGTCGGCAAGGCACTCATCGAAACCGTGCAATCCGCACCGGCGCGCTTCCACGCAACGCTGCCCAGCGCCGCAGAGCGGCCCTTGCCCAGTATTGAAATGGCGCAACTGAGCGGGAAATACCTGTCTGACGACTTCGTCTGGAAAACCTGGGAAATCCACGGAATCGCCATCGGACGGCCATTGGCGCTGCTTAGGGAACTGCAGTTCATCGCCGGTTTCACCCGCCCCGGCCGTCACCTGGGAGGCGATCTGGTTTTCTGGATTCGATACGCGCAGCAATTGCGCAGTGTCGTGCGTCAACACCAGTTCCTGCCTGTCATGAAATGCGCGCGGCCGGGCCGCAAGGGCGGCGGCATGCGCATTCACGCCGGCTGGTCGCCCGAATCGGCGATTTACGAGCGCGGCTTGCGGGAGTTCGCCGCGTGCATCCCGGGCATCTGCAGGAACGTCAGCGACAGGCTACCGAAGAAACGGCGCACCGCCCGGATCGATGGCCTGTCAGGCATCGATTTGCTCAGGCACTTTTCGGAGCAGCAGGTGGACAGGCTCGTCGCGGACACGCCGGTCACCAAACAGTTGCTGAAACGATTGGAGGGCAGTTGGCTGATCAACGCCCTGGGACCCGGCGAACGCGACGACCTCGCGGGACAGGCGGCCGACGGCGACCTCACGACCGAACGATGGAAGCAGTGGCGCGCCTGGCAAGGGGAAATCCTCGGCCGATCGAACGATTCCCAGGACACGCGCGGCGACGGCTTCACGCTCGGGCTGCGACTGCACCAGGTCGACGAGCGCCGCGACAACGACTGGCGTATCAGCCTCTTCGTCGCCTCCAGCGAGGATCTTTCCCTACGAATCGATCTGGCGGACTGGTGGGCGCTCCCGGACGGCAAGCGGGCCCGATGGCTGAAGCATTTCGGACGGCAGTTCGAACGCCACCTGCTGGTCGGCATGGGTCACGCGGCGCGGATGTGCCCCTTGCTTTGGCAGGGAATGGAGTCGGCGCAACCCACCGGCGTCGATATCGACCTTCAGGCAGCGTATGAATTTCTGAAGGACGATGCGCCCGTGCTTGAATCCGCCGGATTCAGGATTCTGCTGCCGAGTTGGTGGACGCCCCAAGGCCGAAAACGCGCCCGCATCCGCATCAACGCCGTCGGCAAACCGCGGGCGTCCGGGGAGGCGGGCTCGGGCAGCGGCCATTTCGACATGCCGTCGCTGGTGCGCTTCCGCTACGAGCTTGCCATCGGCGGGGAGCCGGTCAGCGAGCAGGAATGGAAGGATCTGGTCGGCGCCAAGTCGCCCCTGGTCCGTTTCCGCGGCGAGTGGATGGAGCTGGACGCCCGGCAGATGGACAGCATGCTGGAACTATGGCGGCGGCAGGAGCGCGAGGACGGCGCGTCCACCGTCGGCAACCTGCTGAAACGATTCGCCGAAGCGGACGAGGAAACCACGGAATTCGTCCTGGACCAGGTTCTGGACGACATCCTCGGCAAGCTGCGCCGGCAGCGGGGCTTCAAACCCCTGGACCAACCCGCCGGCCTGCGGGGCCGCCTGAGACCCTACCAGATGGAGGGGCTGTCGTGGCTGGCCACGCAGGAATCCCTTGGACTGAACCCGTGCCTGGCGGATGACATGGGCCTCGGCAAGACCCTCCAGGTCATCGCGCTACTGCTGCATGAGCGCGGGCGGATCAAGGGGGGGAATGAACCCCGGCCGCCGCCCACGCTCCTGATCGCGCCGACCTCGGTGCTGAGCAACTGGCGGAAGGAAGTCGAAAAATTCGCCCCGCGGCTGAAGAGCATGATCCACCATGGCAGCGAGCGGCTAAACGAGGCGGCGGCGTTCGGCAAGGCCATCGCCGCCGCCGATATCGTCATCACCTCGTTCGCCATCGCGCGCCGGGACGGCAAGCTTCTCAGGCAGGCGAAGTGGCGGCGAATCGTCGTGGACGAGGCGCAGAACATCAAGAACCCCAGGTCAGCCCAGGCCAGGGCCATCCGCTCGCTGAAAGCCCCCTCCAGGATCGCGCTGACCGGAACGCCGATCGAAAACCGGCTGATGGACTTGTGGTCCCTGTTCAACTTCCTGAATCCGGGCTACCTCGGAACCGCGGCGCAGTTCAGGCGCGCCTACGAAACGCCCATACAGCGCGGAGACGACCAGTCGAGGGCCAGGCAGCTTCATCGGCTGGTGCGGCCCTTCCTCCTGCGCCGCCTGAAGACCGATCCCGCGATCATCGATGATCTGCCCGAAAAACTCGAGCAGAAAGTCTACTGCAACCTGACCAGGGAACAGGCATCGCTCTACCAGGCGGTTGTCGAGGACGCGCAAGAACAAATCGAGGAGTCGGAAGGGATTCAACGCAAGGGACTGATGCTTTCCACGCTTACGAAGCTGAAACAGATATGCAACCACCCCGCCCAGTTCCTGCAGGACGAAAGCGCCTTCAGCGAGGCCCGCTCGCACAAACTCACACGCCTGAACGAGATGATCGGGGAGGCGCTGGACGAATCCGACAGCCTGCTGGTGTTCACCCAGTTCACCGAGGTGGGGAAGCGGCTGGAAGCCCTCGCGCGCCGCAAGCACGGCTGTCCCGTCCACTATCTCCACGGTGGAACCAGCCGCCGGCGCCGCGAGCAGATGATCGAGAGCTACCAGGACGCGGACGCGCCTCCCGGTATTTTCATCCTGTCGCTCCGGGCGGGCGGCGTGGGCATCAACCTGACCCGGGCGAATCACGTGTTTCATTTTGACCGTTGGTGGAATCCCGCGGTGGAGGATCAAGCCACGGACCGCGCCTACCGCATCGGCCAGAGAAAAACCGTCTTTGCGCACAAGATGGTGACCGTGGGGACGCTGGAGGAACGCATCGACCGCATGATCGAGGAGAAGAAGGCGCTGGCCGAAAGCATTGTCGGCGCCGGCGAAGGCTGGCTGACCGAGATGGACAATGCCGCGTTCCGCGAACTCATCCGGCTCAACCGCGCCGCGATCATGGAGTCGTAGCCGTGGCGGGGATGGCGCGCACATGGTGGGGGGAGCGGTTTCTCGACGTGCTGGCGATCACCATGGACAGCGGACGGCTGAGACGCGGTCGAGCCTATTCCGGTCCGGGCCGCCTGTTGTCCTTCGACATCGCCGGCCATACCGTCAACGCCACCATGCGCGGCAATGTGAATGCCTACTTCGGGGTCTACAAGGAACCGCGCTACGAGGTCACGGTGCGGCTGAAACGGATTGCCGCGACGGACTGGGACGACATCGCGGAACGGATCAGCCATCACGCCGCGTTCCTGTCCCAACTGCTCATGAACGAAATGCCCGCCGCGATCGAAGACGCTTTCGCCGCGAAGGGCGTTCACCTGCTACCCCGGGAACGGGCGGACCTGATCGCTTCATGTTCGTGTCCGGATTACGCTTCGCCGTGCAAGCATGTCGCGGGCGTCTATTACAAGATCGCGTCGCTGCTGGACCGCGACCCGCTCCTGCTGTTCCAGTTGCGGGGAATGAAGTTCGAGAAGCTGCGCGGGAAGCTTGCGGCCTCGCCCCTGGGCCAGGCGCTGATCGACCAGCGAGAAGACGGGGAGCGAAAACTCGAATACCATGGCCACAGGTACACGGCCCCCCGGGTGGAACCGCTGTCGGCAACAGACCTGAAGTCGTTCTGGAAGGGCGGGAGTCCACCCCCATCGGCCCGCGACGGAAGTTGTGAGGCGGCCAGCCCCGCGATACTGGTCAAGCGGGGCGGCGACTACCCCGGCTTCTGGAATCGGAACAATTCCTTTATCGAGGCGATGGAACTCCTTTACACGCGGGTCGTGAACAAGAACAAGGCATCGTTGTAGACGATCGCGGTCAGCTCAACGGACCAGGGCTCCCAGGCGCAGCGCATCGAGGGGGCGAAGCGCGACGGCCAGCACGGCCGCAACCAGTATGGAATCGAATGCCGCCACGTTGGTCAGGGAGAAGATACCTGCCTGCGCCATGTAACCCGCCAAAATCGCGAGCAACCAGGCAAGCATCGCTCGATAGACGACGAGCGGTCGTTTCTTGCGGGCGGCTTCGTCGAACCGTGTCCGGAAGAGCAGCGTTTCCACGGCGTAGATGCTCGAAATCGGCGGAATGGTGATCCCGAGCAGAAGCAGGTAGGCCACCAGGTATTCGTCCACCCGTGTGAGGGCCAGCGCGGTGCCGACGATGCCGAAGGCCGCGATGATGGCCCAGAGCCTTGAACCGCGAAATATGGTCGCCATCGCGAGGGAGCCTGAGTACAGCGACAGCACGTTCGACGACCAGGCCGCGAGCACGAGCAGGGCGAACGCGGGCAGGCCGATCCCGATCAGGATCATCACGTTGAGGATGTCGGGTTCGCCCATGGCAACGGCGGGAACCGCGGCAAGCGACAGCGTAAACGGAAACGAAATTCCCAGCGCAAGGAAGGCGGACCATGTCGCGGCCCTGCGCGAGCGCGCAAAGCGACTGTAGTCCGGTTGAATGGTGACGCCGGCGATGTAACTTCCGATGACGGCGGAGACGGCGGTATACAGGCTCATCGGTTGACCGCCGGTGGGCACGGTCCAGTCCTCTACCTCGGCGTAGGAAATGCCGGCTGCCACGCCCAGGAAAATCACCATAACCGGCACAAGCGCGAGCGCGAGCTTGTCGATTCCCTTGAACCCGGACAGCGTGACCCCGACCATCAGGGAGCTGCCCACGATCACGTAGAGTTCGATCGGCCAGTCCACTCCAAAGACGGTCGCGCCCAGTTGCGCACCGGCGCGGCCGAACATGGTCCCGGTGACGCCGTACCAGCCGAGCAACGAGCAGGCGACGGCCAGGTTCGCGACCTTGCCACCCCAGCGGCCGAACGCGAATTCGCTCAGCACGTAGGCGGAGAGGCCCGATTTCTGGCCGCACAGACCGGTCAACGCCGCCAGGCTGCCGAGCACGAAGCAACCGCAGGTGAAGGCGATGACCGCGTCCCTCAGTCCGAGGGAGGCGCCCATGGTCGCGGCCATGAGAAAGGCCGGAATGGCGATGGTTCCGCCGACAATCACCAGCGCGATGTGCCGGCCGGAATAGGTCGCCGACGACGGTACCTGGGTCCTGGGGTAGTCGGAGCCTGCGCTCATTTCAGGTCCCAACGCCGCTAGTCCGCACCGGACAGGGACCGCCGATGCCCGGGCACCGCGGCGACAGGGCCAGATATTGGCTGCACGGCACTACGCGGCTGACAACTGTCCGTGCCCGGCGCGGCCTTCAGCCGCCACGACCAGCGTGTTCCCGAATTCGATGTCGGACTGAAAAAGCCCGAAGTCGGCCAATTCGCGCTCCGGCGGCGGTTGCATCCCCCACACCCTGCTGTTGGTCCACCCCACCCGCTTGCCCAGCGCCGCATTCTCCGCGGCCTTCAAAGCGGCAATGGAGGGGTCGATGACAGGGACGAACGCGCTCAACCGGCTGGCCAGGTAGGCCTGAAGTTTGCGATAGAAGCCGACTTCGAGAGTACAACCGAGGATGATGGATTCGGCCCGGCGTTCGGCCACCGCCCGGTACGCGGCACGTTCCAGTCTGTCGCGCGTGCGCTCGGGGTCCTGGTGAAACTCCTCTACTCGCAAATCGACCGCCTCGAACGAAACCAGCTTGTCCTTGCCGCCGTAGTCGTGCACGGCCTGCTTCATCTGGTCTTCCCATTTCCACTGCCCGATGATGACGGAGAAGTTGTTGGCCAGGTTGAGGGCGGCGGCAACGGACGCCTGGCACGGGGCAACGACGACGGTGTCGCCGGCGACTTCCCTCGCAGCAAGCAATGCCGGATCGTAGAAGCAACCGATGATCAGCGCGTCGTAGTCGTGCAGGGCGCAGTATCGGGCCGCCTTCACGGTCTCGTTGAAAATGCAGGCCTCGTACGCGCGGTATTCGAGGTTGCTCATGGCGGGCGAGACCGCCGAACCGGCCAGGGACGTCACGTGCACCGTGGTTTCCGGGTACTTGTATCGGCGCGCCATGTCGGCGAACACCTCGTCGTAGGCCGATGTTCCGACCGGATTCAGGTACATCACCTTGATGTCCATTTTCATCGATATGGTCCCTCCTGCGCCTTGCCCCTGGAACGTTGACCCGGCTGCCAACCCGCTTGACGAGCGGGCATGTGTTTCGGTTGCCGAACCGCGCGGCCGGGAAGCTTCGGGACCTGAACATCCACGGTCGAACCATCGGCCGAGCAAATCCATTGCGCCTTGCGGGCATGAATGTGTCAACGACACCAACGGGTAGATGATGAGGTGCCCCGGGCGCGCTCACCCACCTGTATGGGTAGGCACGCGCGCGAATTCGAAACGGGCCGGAAATTGGCAAAGGATCTGGCGGTTCGGAGGCCACTGAAAGAGGGCGAACCGGAACGAATCGCCCGTGCGCTGCGCGATGCCGCGGCACAACGTGCAATGCGCGTTGTCGAGCCCCGCTTAAGGCCCGATCAGGGAATCAGCCGGAGATTGCGCCCGGCCGCCACGGCCAGCATGCGCTTGTTGACGTCGAGCTTCGTAAAGATGTTTTTCAGGTGAAACTTGACCGTGTTTTCGGTCATGTCCAGCGCCCGCGCGATCCCCTTGTTGGACAGCCCGCTGGCGAGCTGTTCCAGGACCTCGCGCTCGCGCGGGCTGAGCACGGCCGCCGCATCGTCGGCGCCTGCGTCGATCGCGGCTTCCTTGAACCGATCCAGGCAGGCGGAAACGAATCGATGGGTCAGGCTGCCAAGCTGCAGTTCCCTTCGTTGGCGGTAAAGACGGGCCAGCAGCCGTTCAAGCGGTTTTCCGAAGTCAAGAAGCGGCCGGTAGGCGCCCTGTGCGACAGCCCACTCGATGGAGGCCGTCAATCCCTTCAATGCATCTTCCTGGCGGCCGCTGGCGTCAAGCAACAGCGCTCTCAGCAGTTCCGAGTCGAGCCTGCTCCAGCGATTGCCCGAGGCGGCGGCCAGTCCGGCGATCAGTTCCACGGCCTTGAACCCGGCTTTGTGGTTGCGCGTGGCAAGGGCAGTCAACCCGTTGGCGACGCCGATCAGATGATCCCGCCGCCAGTCGGGCAACGCCCCGGCGCCGGGCCGGGACCGGATCGTGAGGTCCTTCTGGTGAAAGAGTCGGCGTGCGCGCTTGAGTTCGCCCGCGCGCACCAGCAGCAGGTATTCGTAGGCGTCAAGCAGGTCGGACAATCTCTCAAGGCTGCGATTCTCCGCGGTTTGCCGTCCGGAGGAAAGCACGGAAAACGCGGCCTCCAGACCCTTCTGGGCATAGGCGAGCAAGGCGGCGGTGCCGTAGCCGGCGGCGTACACGTCAAACCAACCATCGTAGTCCTCGGCGTACGCGAGCGCGGCACGCAGCTGTTCGGTCTCGTGTTCGTCGCGCAGATAATGGGCCGCCGCCCGGATGATGTCGGCGACGGCCTTCAGGCCGCTGTCGGCGCCGAAATTGTCCTCGGCCATGTCGTGAGCCTCGTCCAGCGTGGCGATGGCTTCGTTCAGCCGCCCCAGGAACAGGCTCGCCTGGCCTTCGTGGAGAAGGGCGTAGTTCAGACCCAGCACGCAATTGACCTCGCGCATGTAGCGCTGCGACGTCTTGGCGTATTCCAGTGCCTCTTCGAAGGACCCGACGGCCAGCGCACCCACCGCCGCGATCGCGTAGATGATCGACCGGCCGGTGGAATCGGATCGCGTGAGGACCTGCTCCGTGGCGAGGATCGCCTTGATGCTGTCGCTGTCGGAGAGCCGGTCCTCGTAGGCTTCAAGCAGGTTGCCCATGAGCACGGTGTCGCGCCTGAGCGGTGCGGTTGCGTTGGTGCGATCCGAGAGCAGGTGCGAGTTCGTCTCCTTCAGCGACTCGAACAGCTGGTGGGCCTGGGCGATCTCGCCGTCCTTGATGAGCTGGTAGACGCGCGAGACCTGCAATCGCGGGAAACGGCCCAGTTCCGTCAGCGGAAAGTGCGAGATCAGTTGACGGTAGCGGGAAATGCCGCCGAAAAGGATCAGCTCCCAGCCCCCGGCGTCTTCAATGATGCGCGCGGCATATTCGAGGTTGCCCGCCAGGCACGCGTGCTCGACGGCCTGCACGGGCAGTTCGTGTTCCTCGTACCACTGCGCGGCCCGAAGGTGCAGCGCAAACAGTGCGTCGGGCTCGGTGCGCTCCAGAACGTTTTTCAGGAACTCCGCAAACAGGTGATGGAAGCGATACCAGGCGCGCCCCCGGCCCACCGAGATGATGAGGGAATGCTGCTGCTTGAGCCGCTCGAGCAAGTCAAGGCAGTCGATTCGTTCGGACAGGCAATTGGCGAGATCGGCGTTGAACCGCTCGACGATGGACGTTCGCCTGAGTACGCGGCGAATGTTGTCCGGAAGATCCTGATAGACCTGCTGGGCAAAGTAGTCGGCGATGTCGCCGGCGGATCCGGACAACTTGCGCACCACGTCTGCGAGCGAGGCTTCCTCGTGCAGCAGCGAACGCGCCATCTGCAACGCCATCGCCCAACCCTCGGTACGCTGCATCAGCGCGGCGATGTCCCGGTCGCTGCCGGAGGTGGCAAGGATTTCCCGCGCCTCCTCGGTGCTGAACCGCAGATCGTCGGCGGAGAACTCCTGCACCAGGCCGTTGATTTTCAGTGCCGAGTACCGGAATCCGGGCTTGCTGCGGGTGGCGACCGCGATGTGCGCATGTTCGGGCAGCAGTTCCAGCACGCTCTCGAATACGCGATCCGCGGACGGGCTTCCGGCGCGGTGATAGTCGTCGAAAATGATGGTCAGGCGGCCCCGGTGCTTGTTGAGCGCGGCCATCACGGCGCGCACCGCCGCATCGGGCGTCACGTCGACCAGACCCTGGTAGGCGAGCTTCTCGAGCGGTCCCATGTCCACGCCCGAAAAGCTCAGTGACAGGATCAGGTGCGACAACAACTGATCCGGTTCCCGATCGATCTCGTCGGTGGCAAGCCAGGCGACCTGGCGGCCGGCCTCCTTCAGGGCATCGGCCCACTGCGACAGCAGCGTGGATTTGCCGTATCCGGCGGGCGTCACGACCAGCGTGAGCACGCCGGCGAGCGTCGCATCGAGCCGCTGCAGCAGCGTGGACCGGCGGACCTGGGAAACAAGGCTGAACTGCGGCTCGAACTTGCCTTGCAAGAGCCAGGATTCAAAGTCGTCGAGTTGCTCGTCCATCATTGTCGTGCGTTGAACGCCGCAAGGTGCGTGCACGCCTGTCGCGCGCGAAATCGGGCATCACCCGCCTGTGGCACGCGACCGGCGGGCAGCGCCTGCTGCGGCGTCGAGCGCGCGCGGTGCCGTGAGGTTCTCACATTACCAGCCCGAGGCAAAGCACGCAGACCCCGTAGGTCAGGGCTATTTCACGCTAGCCGGAAGTCGGTGATTTGAGGGGTTGGTCTCGGGGGTCTGGCTTTTCGGCGTTGTTTGGTGTACAACGCGCTGCATGTCGGCGGAATTCGACAAGGCGGCGGTGGTGGTCGGGGAGGTTGAGGTGCGTCCGGTCCGCGCGGAGGAGCGGCGGCGCTGGGATGCGCTGATGGAGGAGCACCACTACTTGGGTTTTCGGCAGTTCGCGGGGCGTGGTCTGCGCCATGTTGCGGAGTGGCGCGGGCACTGGCTGGCGCTTTTGGGCTGGCAGTCGGGGGCGTTCAAGTGCGCGCCGCGGGACCGCTGGCTGGGCTGGCACCGGTCGGTGCAGTTCCGGCGCCTGCACCTGATCGGGAACAACACGCGGTTTTTGGTGCTGCCGGCGGCGTCGGGGGTGCCCAACCTGGCGTCGCGGGCGCTGTCGCGGAGCGTGCGGCGGCTGAGCGGTGACTGGGCGGCGCTGCACGGGCATCCGCTGGAGTTGGCCGAGACGTTCGTGGACCCGGCGCGGTTTCGGGGCACGTGCTACGACGCGTCGAACTGGACGCGGGTGGGCCGCACGAAGGGCTTCGCGCGCCACAACGGCTCGTACACGGACCCGCACCGGGCGCCGAAGGAGATGTACGTGCGGGTGTTGCGTCGGGATGCGCGGCGGCGGCTCGCGGACCCGGCGGACCGCCCGGAGTGGTCGTGTCGGGCGGTGCCGGTGCGCTACACGCGCGCGGAGTTGCGTTCGCTGCGCGACCTGTTCGCGGAGGTGCCGGACGCGCGCCGCGGGCAGGGCCGCAAGCACCGCCTCGCGACGGTGCTGGCGATCTGCGCGCTGGCGCGGCTCGCCGGGCAGCACGGCCCGGCGGCGACTGAGCGCTTCGCGAGGAACCTGGAGCAGAAGGAACTGCGCGCGCTGCACGCTTGGCGCGACCCGGCGGCGGGGCGCTGGGTCGCGCCGTCGGACTCGACCGTCTGCCGGGTGCTGATGAACACCGACCCGGACGCGTTGCAGGAGGTGCTGTCGCGGTGGGCGGCGCCGCGCCTCGCGGCGGCGGACGACCCTCAGGTGCTGGCCGCCGACGGCAAGCGCATCCGCGGCGCCAACCGGCACACCGACGACGCGACGTACTTCGAGACGGTGACGCTGGTTACCCACGCCGGGCGCCCCGTCGCGAGCCGCTGCTGCCGCGACGACGGCGGCGAGATCGCGGCCCTGTGTGCGCTGCTCGAGGATGTCGACCTGCGCGGCTGCGTACTCACCCTGGACGCCCTGCACGCCACCCGCGACACCGCACGGACCATCGTCGAGACGCACGGCGCGGACTACGTGCTGTCGGTCAAGGCGAACTGCCCCGACACCTTCGCCCAACTCACGGCGATCGACTGGGACGGCAACGACGTGCGCCACCACGCCGACGAACCCGCGAAGGCGCACGGGCGCATCGAGGCGCGCCGCATCGCCGCGCGCGACCTGCCGCCGAAGACGCTCGGACCCTTCCCCGGCGCCCGCCAGGCGTTCCGCGTCGTGCGCGAGCGCACCGACGCCAAGACCGGTGCAACCTCGGCCGAGACCGCCTACGGCATCACCACGGTGCCCGCCGAACGCGCCGCTCCGGCGCGGCTGCTGGCCTGGAACCGCGGCCATTGGCAGGTCGAGAACGCCAACCACTACCGCCGCGACGCCACCATGGGCGAGGACGCCAGCCGCGTCCGCAAGGGCCACGCACCCGCCAACAACGCCATCTTGAACAACATCGCGCTCGCCGTCGTGTTCCACCGCGGCTTCCGCTACCTGCCCGAGGCGAACCTCCACTTCATGATGCGCCGCGCAGACGCGCTCGACGCCATCCTGTCCCCGCACTGAGACACCCGGCCCCGCCGCCGCAAACCGCGCCCCCCCGCAAACGTCGCCGGCGACCCCTCTCCGCGCCGCGTTCCCGGACCCGCTTCCCCACCCACCCGGTGACGAATACGCCGCGCTCCATACACCAGCCCGGAACCCTCCGCACGCCTTGGCCCCCAAGCGGCCCGCGGAACGTCGCTTAGCCCGGCGTCGATCCGTAGCGTGAAATCACCCTGCCCCGTAGGTATTGATTCCGATGGCCGCCGCCCAGGACAGACGGGACGCATAGTCGGTCGGACCGTACCCGACCACATGGCGGCAGATCCCGAAACGCGCGATCAGCAACACGAAAACCGCGATGAGGGCGGTCCACGCGCTTCGACCCAGAACGGACCCCGATGCATAGACGAGATACAGGAGCGACATCATGACAATCGCCTGGACCGGTTCGGTCGGGGCAAGTGCAGGCCTCTTGGCGTCCCTCAGCGCGAGGCTCGCGAGGTTGTAACCGATCGCCAGAATGAAATACAGCCCGACCGCGAAGTTCAATTGCCGCTCGTCCATACGTTGCCCTCGTTCAAACCACTCAACTAGCGCTGCCAGGCCAGCGCCCGATCCAGGCTCGCCCTGAAATGCGGCAGTCCCCACCGCAGGGAAAAGGCCGCAACCAGCGCCGCCGCGCCGGACACGGCCACCATAGAATAGCGAAGCGCGGCGGGATCACCGAACCAGTAGTCGGTCAACAACGCCACGAGCGTCGGCCCGAAACCGATGCCGATCAGGTTCACGGTGAAGAGATAAAATGCGCCCACCTGCCCCCGCATCTCGTTGGGCGCCATTTGCTGCAACGCGGACACGGCCACGCCCCAGGGCGCGCTGGAGAACAGGATCATCGGCGCCATGACGACGAGAGACAGGTTGGCGCTCGGCATCAGCGGGTAGGCGACGGCCGGCACCACCACCCCCACCGCGCACAGCGACGCGGTGCGGAACGGACCGCCGACGCGCCCCCCTCGATCGATGCGATCGGCCATCCAGCCGCCGAGATAGACGCCCGAGCCGCCAAAAACCAGCAACAGCGCACCGTACGCCACTGCGGCGTCGGAAACGGCCCAGCCGTACGTCCTTGCCAGGAACGTCGGGGTCCACAGCGCCATGCCGTTGACCAGCAACCCCAGGCAACCGAAACCGACGGCATGGGCCGTGAACGTGCGGGCGTTCAGCCTGAGAAACCGGACGAATTCGGTCAGGGTGACCCCCGGCTTGCCTTCGGCGTCGTGTGCGCGCAGGCGCTGGCGGCGCAGCGGTTCCCTGATGGTTGCCAGCAGCACCAGCACGAGCGCGCCGGGTGCGGCCACGAAGAAGAACACGGTCTGCCACGGCGCCACGGCGCCGAAGACGGGCAGTACAAGATCGGGCATGCCCTCCACGGCGACCACAAGCGCCCCCCCCGACCATGTAGGCGATGCCGAATCCCAGGTAGGTGCCCATGACGTACGTGCTGCTCGCCCGGGAAATGAGGTGAGGCCTGAAGTAGTCGGCGATCAGCGAATAGGCCGCCGGATTCAGCGCCGCCTCACCGAAACCGACACCGACGCGCGCCAGGAACAGATGGGTGAACGTGCGCGCGATGCCGCACGCGGCGGTCATCACGCTCCAGAGCGCGACACCGACGGCGATGATGCCCACCCGGTGGCGCCGATCCGCGAGCCGCCCGATGGGAAAACCCATGAGCGTGTAGAAGAGCGCGAACGCGAAGCCGTGCAACAGGCTGACCTGGGTATCGGAAACGCCGATGTCGCGCTTGATGGGTTCGATCAGGAGGGTCAGGATGGAACGGTCCACGTAGGAGACGATGTAGGCAAACATCAGCACCGCCACGACATACCAGGCGTAGGGCTCGGGCGGATACGGGAGCGAGCGGGCGTCGCGCGCGGGGCGCTGGTTCGAAGGCGCGGTGCCCGACATGCCTCAACGGCTCCGTCGGCGCCGAACGGGGCGCCGGACGAGGTGGCGATCCATCATGAATCTACGGCGGTCCACGCCCGGACGGAGTCCCATCGGCGGTTGCGGCGTCCAGCCCGTAGACGGCCCTTGCCTCTTCGGCACTGATGTAGCCGTTCTTCAGATCGGCCAGAATCCTGGCGCGGGGCCGCTGTCGCGGATCGCCGAAACCGCCGCCGTTGGCGGTGACGATGCGCACGATATCGCCGCGCGCCAGTTCAAGATTGGCCGCGCGGGGCAACGCGGTGACGCCGCCGTCGGGCTCAAGCAGCTCAAGGCGGTTGCAGGAACCGTCCTGGCCGCCGGCAACGCCCCAGGGCGGTGTCGCCCGGCGGGTGTATTCGGCTGTCAGCCAGGCCCGCCTGCCCAGTATCCGGTAGCGCAGATCGATCCCCTTGCCGCCGCGGTACCGGCCGGCCCCGCCCCCTTCGCCGTTCAGGGTGAGTCTTTCGACTTCGATTCCGTTGCGGGCCTCGTTGATCTCCACCGGGCAATTGAAAGTGTCGCCATGGGATGCGGAGAATTGCGCGTTCTCCCCGTCCTTCAAGGCACTGCCTCCCCATCCGCCCACTTCGGGCTCGATGAAGGTGTGATCGGCGCCGCCGACATCCTCGCTGCGAATGAGCGTCGCGCAGATCGAGGAAAAGTGCCCTGCCGGCATTCTTTCGGGCATGTGCGGCGCCAGAGCCTTGCAGATCAGGTCGCCCGAACGGATCTTGTTCTCGTAGTACAGGCCGACCGCTGCCGGGGCCTCGGCGTGAAACAGCGTGCCGGGCGTGGTCAGCAATCTGAGGGGCCGAAAGCTGCCCGCATTGGCCCATTGTTCCGGGGCCACCACCCCCTTGAACGCGGCCTGCGCGCTGACCCGGGTGCTGTGCACGGTCGCGTTGAGCGGGCCCGGGTCCTGGGGCGGGTTATCGCGCAGGTCCACGATGAACGCGTCGTCCGTGATGGTGACCGCCGCTCGGACCACGCGCCCGTCGTCCATCCGGTCCTCGGCGTCGAAGCGGCCCTTGGGAAGCCCTTTCAATCCATTGCGCGAGACCTGCTCGCCGTATTCGAGATAGCGGCGGATGGCGTGATCGAGCTGTTCGGCGCCGTACTTGCGGCACAGTTCGCGAAGCCGCTGTTCACCGGTGCGAAGCGCGGAAATTCCGGCCCACAGGTCGCCGATGCACTGCTCGGGCAATCGGCTGTTTGCGCGAATGATGTCGAAGAGGGCTTGCACGGCCGTACCTGCCTCGAAGAGCCGCACATCGGGCAGGATCAGGCCTTCCTGAAACACTTCCGATGCGGATGGCGACAAGGAGCCCGGTGTCATACCGCCCAGATCCAGCCAGTGCCCCTTGCTGGCCGTCCAGGCGATGAGGCGGTCTTCATGGAAAACGGGCATGGTCAGCGAGACATCGTTGATGTGGCTCACCCCGCCGGTGTACGGATCGTTCGAGATGAACACGTCCCCGGCGCGCACGTCGCCGCGGAATTTCCCGATGACGGTCTTGACCGCGGGGTCGAGCATGCCGACGAAGCTCGGAATGCCGGCGCCGGCGCTGGCCAGTTCGCCCTCGGCATCGGTGATGGCCACGCCGAAGTCCAGAACCTCGTAAATGACCGAGCTCATGGCCGCGCGGGCCATGGAGGAGAACATCTCGTCGGTGATGGCGGTGAGCGAGAGCTGGATGATTTCGGCGGTGAACGGGTCCGGATCGTCGATGAAGCCCGGTGAGTTGTTCACGGCCGGCGAACGCCCGCCGGCGCCAACCCCGCGGCATCGCAGCGCACGTCCCCTTGAAACAGCAACGGAATCATCGTGGTTTACCGTGCCAGCCCGTACTCCTCGTGGGCCTGCTCCGGGGTGATGTAGCCGTTGAGCAGGTCACGCTCGATGGCGTCGCGGTCGCGCTCGCCGGGGTCCCCGTAACCGCCGCCGTTGGCCGTGGTCAGGCGGATGACCTCGCCCTTCTCGGCGCGCACCGTGGTGCACATGCCGAAGCGCTCGACCCGGCCGTCGTTGCGCAGGATCTGTGCGTAGTTCGTGCTGCCCTCGGCACCGCCGGACAGCCCCCAGGGCCGGCTCTCGGTGCGGCTGGCGGCATACGTCAGAAAAGCCTCGTCGGAAGTCACACGGTAGTCGAGCACAACCCCCCTGCCGCCCCGGAATCGCCCGGCGCCGCCGCCGGCCATGTTGAAGGCGTACTGCTCGACCGCCAGGCCGTAGCGGCTCTCGAACAACTCCACCGGGACGTTGTAGGTCTCGCCGTTTCCGCAACAGAACTGCCCGTTGTCGCCGTCGAGCCCCCTTGAGGCGCCCCAGCCTCCCACCAGCGGTTCGCCCATGACAAAGAGGTCGCCGGTGTCCGGGTGAAGCCCGGAAATGAACGTGGCGCCGACGCTGCGCTGGTGCCCGGCCGACAGCGCATCCGGAAGGACCGGTGCGAGGGCTTTCCACATCACGTCGATGGCGGCGATCAGCGCTTCGTAGTACAGGGAGACCGGCGCCGGGGAGCACGCGGAAATCAGGGTGCCCCGCGGGCAGACGACTTCAAGCGGGCGGAAACAGCCGCCGTTGGCCGGAAGTTCCGGGTTCGTGACGGCCTTGAACAAACATCTGGCCCCGGTGACCAGCCCCGTGTACGAGCAGTTGATGGGGCCGGGCACCTGGGGTGAGGTGCCGGAGAAATCGGCAATCATCCTGTCGCTTGCCACGGTGACCTTCACGCGAATGGTGAACGGCCCGTTTCCGAGTCCGTCGTCTTCCACCACGTCCTCGGCCTCGTAGACGCCATGGGGGAGCTTCGCCAGTTCCGCGAGCGTCATGCGCTCGCCGTAGACCAGCAGTGCCTCCATCGCCGCCAGCACATCGTCACGCCCGTACTTGTGCACGAGTTCCAGAATTCGGTTGCCGCCGACCCGCGCGGCGGCCACGCCGGCGTGCATGTCCCCGATTGTCGAATCGGGCAACCGCACGTTGTCCCGTATCAGCTGGACCAGAGAATTATTCAGACGCCCTTCCTCGTAGAGCTTCAGAAACCTGAAGTGCAGGCCCTCCTGAAAGATCTCCGTCGCCTCGGTGGACACGCTTCCCGGTTGCGTGCCGCCCACCTCCGTCCAGTGCGCCTTGTTGACCGTGAACGCGATCAACCGCTCGCCGTGAAACACCGGCAGAACGATGACGACATCGGAAAGGTGCGTGCCGCCGCCCGCGTAGGGGGAGTTGGTAATGATCACGTCGCCCGGGCGGATATCGCCCGGGTCCGGATAACGCTCCAGCGTGCTCTGCACCGCGGTATCGAGCGTGGCGAGAAACGCCGTGACGCCGTTGCCCTGGCCAAGGAGATTTCCCTTCGCGTCGGTGACGCCCACGGCGAAGTCGGTGGTCTCGTAGATGATGGGGCTCATCGAGGTGCGTATGACGGCGTTGAACATCTCCTCGCCGATCGCCACCAGCGAGTCCTTGATGATCTCCGTCGTGAATACATCTGTTGTCATCGGTCAATCCTCCCCGGAGATGGCCACGTGGTAGTTGCCGTAGCCGTCCACGGATACTTCGTGACCCGGCGCCACGACGAGGGTCACCGCCGGCTCCTGCACCACGGCGGGCCCCTCGAACGTCATGCCGGGTTCCAGTTTCAGGCCATCGTAGATCGCCGCCTCGTGAACGCCGTGGCGGTCGAAATCCACGGTTCGGCGCGGCAGCGCGGCCTGTTCGAGTGTCCGCCCCGTGACCGGTTTGCCCGAGAGCTCGGGTTTTGCGACGGGAACGATCGCCACGAGGTGAAAGTTGACGATCTGAACGCTCGTGTCCAACCGGTAGGTAAAGCGCTGCTCGTGGGCGTCGTGAAAGCGGGCGATCGCGTCAGCGACATCGAATCGATCGTCGGGATCGGAAATGGGCAAGGCGACCTTCACCGTGTGTTCCTGGCCCTGGTAGCGCATGTCGGCGTGGAACTCGAACGCGACCCGCGAAGCGGAAATGCCTTCTTCGGCGTAGTCCCCGTGCGCCTGATCGATCATCGACGCGAACGTTTCGGTGACGACCGGGGCGCTCGCGGGCTCCATTTGCATGGGCCGGGTCTGAAGGTAGTCCCGGCGCAGGTCGGTGAGCAGCATACCCCAGGCGGAGAACACCGCCGAGTTGACGGGCACGATGACCTGGGGCACTTTCAGTTCCTCGGCGAGCGCCACCGCGTGCATGGCGCCGCCGCCGCCGAAGGCGACCAGGGCGAAGTCGCGCGGATCGTAGCCCTTGTTGGTCGAAACGAGCCGAAGCGCGTTGGTCATGTTGGCGTTGGCGATTCGTATCACGCCCCGGGCAAGCGACTCGCGATTCATGCCGAGCCGGTCCTGGAGCGGTTTGAAAGCCGCGTCCACGGCCTCCCAGTTCGGGTCGATTTCCCCGCCCGCGAAACTGTCCGGATCGATCCGCCCGAGCACCAGGTTCGCGTCCGTCGTGGTCGGTTCGTCCCCTCCCCTGCCGTAGGCCGCCGGTCCCGGAACCGCACCGGCGGATTGCGGGCCCACGTGCAGCTTGCCGCCCCCGTCCACCCACGCGATCGAACCGCCGCCGTTGCCGATCTCGACGATTTCCGACACCGGCGTCTGGATGGGATAGCCGGGGTTCTTGCGGGTCCTGCCGATGTAGTAGTCGGTGCCGACCTTCACCTCACCGTTTTCGATGAGCGCGCACTTGGCGGTGGTGCCGCCGATATCCAGCACGATCAGGTTCTGTTCGCCGATGGCCTTGCCGAGGTAGGCCGCGGCGAATATTCCGCTGGCGGGCCCGGACTCCACCATCGTGATGGGGTTGGCCTTCGCCGCCGAGACGGTGGCGATTCCACCGTTGGACTGCATCATGAAGGCCTTGCCCCCGAATCCGCCCGCGGCCAGTTTGTCCTCCAGCGATTCGATATAGCGATTCGCGATCGGGTGCACGTACGCCGCAAGCACCGTGGTATTGGTCCGCTCGTACTCCCGCCACTCGCGGCTGATCTGGTGGGAGGCGAGCACCGAAATCTCCGGCCACAGCCGCTTGATCCGCTCCACCACGCGGCGCTCGTTGTCCGGATTTGCGTAGGCGTGAAGGAAGCACACGGCGATAGCCTGCACGCGCTGCGAACGGAAGAAGTCCAGCAGTTCGGGAAGCGGGTCGAGATTCACCGGCAGCAGCATCCCACCCTTGTACGTGACCCGCTCCTCGAGTTCCGCTCTCAGGTAGCGCTCGACAAAGGGCCTGGGTTTTCTGAAATTGAAATTGAACAGATCGGGGCGGTTTCCCCGTGCAATCTCAAGCACGTCGCGAAATCCCCTGGTGGTGATCAACGCGGTCCTGACGCCCTTCTTTTCGGTGAGCGCGTTGATCACGACCGTGGTTCCGTGCGCGAAGAACGACAGGTCCGCCGGAGACAGGACGGCCTTCGTCATGGACGCCATGACCCCTTCTTCGAAGTTCGGCGGCGTCGTATCGGTTTTCGCCGTGCTCACGGGACCGCACGCGTCGGTCGATGCGTCCACGGAGTAGAACACGAGGTCCGTGAACGTGCCGCCGACGTCGCTGGCTGCCCTGAAGGTGCTCATGCCGGGGCCGCCTCAGAAATTGTAGCGGTAATCGAGACGCCAGATCCGGGGGACGGCCGGATGGACGAACAACGGCGTGACGATTTCCGAATTGTAGATTTCGTCGGTCGCGTTGTTGAGGTAGGCCGACACGGTCCAGTCGGGACCCTCGAGCCCGACACGCAGGTTGAGCAGGCCGAGCGAATCCCTCGGATGGGTGTTTTCCGGGGTCCAGTACTGCTCGCCGCGCAATTCGTAGTCCGCGCGCGCGAAGTACGTCAACCCGTTGCCCGCGTCCGCGCGAGCCTGCGCGCCGATGTTGAAAGTGCCGTCGGCGACGTACGGCAGGACATTGCCGACCGTTCCGGGCCTTTCGTCATAGGCGGTGATTTCGGTGTCCGTCGTGCCGTAGGCGGCGTAGAAATCCAGATTGTCGCTGGCGCGCCAGACCGCCTCGATTTCGATGCCGCTCAGTTCGGCCTCGTCGATGTCCTCGAAGACCTGCACGAAGGCCTGCCCGTCGAAGGGGAAGTACTGGGTGTTTTCAACGGACGAATCGAACCAGGCGGCATTGAGCCGAAGCCCGCCGAACTGGGCCTTGACCCCCAGCTCGAACGCGCTGTTTTCTTCCTGATCGATGACGTCCTTGGCCAGTTGGCTGATGACGCCGATACCGGGGTAATTGTACTGCCCGGCACGGTAACCGATGCCCCAGCTGCCGTAGAGGTTGACGTTATCGGAAATGCCGTAGCCCAGGGTGATCTTCGGCTGAAACTTGCTGAACATCTTCTCGTTCTGGTCCCTGGACGGACGCGTGTGGGCCAGTAACTGCTCGAACGTGGAGTAGGCGCCGCAGTTGACGTTCGGTACGTCGCTCGCCGATCCGGTGCACGCTCCACCGCCATAGGGCACGTGAACGCCGTTGAGCGGTTCGCTGTACACGCGCCCGGCGGTATTGTAGGAATTGATGTTCTGTACGCGCGTTTCCTCGTCGTATCGCGCGGCCAGGGAAAGCGTCAGCGCCTCGCTGACGTCCACATCCAGACTGGCGAAGACGGCCCAGGCGTTGCTGTCCTCCAGGAACGACAGGAAGTTCCCGGGCGCGGTTCCCGTCGGATTCGTGCTGCTCTCGAACTCCGGTACGGTGGTGGGACGCTTGATGCCCAGCCCCTTGTCGTCTCCGGAGGCCGTGGTTCGCAGCCGCTCCCAGGACAGGTAGTAGGCCCCGGCCTGAGCGTGCATCCGCTCGCCTATATCGGACTCGAATCTGATCTCCTGGCTCCATCCCTCCACGTTGGCGTAGGTGTGCTGAGTGCCATCGAGAATTGAAAGATAGGGTGCGCGGTCGGCAACGGAGGAGGCCTCCAGCTCGTCGAACGTGGTCACGGACTTGAAATCGGCGAAGCCCAAGTCCCTGTCGATCTTGAGCGAGATGCTGGCGGTGTCGCGAAAGCCCCGGTCGGGGTTGTTGGCCACGTACGGGATATTCACCAGGTTGGCGCCCTCGGCGTTGACCTGCTCCGGCGTGACCCCCAGTTCCGCCCCGGTCCCCACGAACACGCCGAATTGCTCGAAGTTGGCCGCGCCGGGCCAATGAAACCCGATGCCCTTGCCTTCATGCTTGGAGATCTGGGCCTTGAGATCCACGAGCAGGTCGGAACCCGGCGACCAGCTCAGTCGCCCCCGAATGGTCCTGTCGCTGAACGGATCCACTTCATCGTCCAGCGTCACGTTGCGAAAGTAACCGTCGCGTTCAAGCACCCGGCCGGACAGCCGAAACGCCAGATCCTCCGCGATGGGGCCGCTGAAGGACGCCTCCACACCGATTTCGTCCGCCGTTCCGTAGCTCATCTTGACGTAGCCCTCGGGCTCGCTCGTCGGCGGGTTGGTCGTGATGATGATGGCGCCGTTGGTGGCGTTTCGCCCGTACAGCGCCCCCTGGGGACCCTTGACCACCTCGATCTGGCGGACATCGAATATCTGGCTGATGAACTGGCGCGCGTTGACGATCAGCACGTCGTCCACCACCACCGCGACGGGCAACTCGCCGTTGCGTACCCGGCTCAGCCCGCGCACGGTGAGAAAGGACGTTCCCATCGTCTGGGATTCGGCGAGCGTCACGTTGGGCGTGAGCTGGATGAAGTCCGCTGTCTGGACGATGCCGGCGTCTTCGATCTGCTCGGCGGTGTAGGCGTTGACCGTGATGGGAGCGTCCTGAATGGTTTCCTCGACGCGCCGGGCCGTCACCACGATTTCTTCCAGTTCGGCTTGCGCCAGCACCTCGAAGCTGGCCGCCAGGGTCATGGCAATACAAACGAATCTCAGTCGGCAATCGATCATCGGCTTGCTCCGTGTTGTTGTCGGCGGGCCGTCTCCCCTTTTACGATTCGATTGTCTTAGCGCGGGCAACGCGAACAAACCGCGCGAAAGGGTAGTCAGCAGACCTTTTCTGACCCTGTCAGCGCCCCTGACCTACCCGTTCGGGTGGTTGAACGGGGACCGGCCTGGGTATTCCCTTGCACGCCGTCTGGTTCGGAGTTGCCGGGCCGGGGGCCATCGAGCCGGGACCGGTCGACGGTCGCGGGCGGATTGATATAAGTGAAAATACTAAACGCTGAGCGGGTGGCGGAATGTCTCGACTACAAGGCTCTGATCGAGGCCTTGAGATCCGGGCTTGCGGGGACTGGATCGTCTCCATCGCGAATGAGGCTTGAGACAGGGTCATTGGACGACCGGAAGCTGCTGTTGGTAAAGCCGGCCTGGGATGACGACGCGGCCATCATCAAGCTGCTGACCCTGAACGAGATGAACAGAAAGACGGAACTGCCCTTCATTCAAGGGGTGATCGTCGCATTTGACCAGGCGACCGGAAGTCCGACATGCATCATGGACGCACGGGAGCTTACCTGTCGGCGCACCGCGGCTGCGTCCGCGCTGGCGGCGGACTACCTGGCGATTCCGAACGCGCGCGTCCTGACGCTGATCGGTACCGGAACGCTGGCGCCGCACATGGCGCTGGCACACGCGGTGAACAGGCCCATCCGGCTCGTCAATGTATTCGGACGAAGCCCGGAGAAGGCAGAGGCAACCGCCGAAGCGATCCAGCGTGCAGACCCGAGCGTCAATACCCGGGTGGCGGCGGACCTTCCCACAGCTGTATGCGAAGCGCAGATCGTATGTGCGGCGACTTCAAGCGCTACGCCCCTGGTAAAGGGAGCCTGGATATCCAATGGCACGCACATCGACCTGGTGGGAAGCTACAGGCCCGATGCACGAGAAGCAGACGACGACGCCATTGCCATGGCCCGCGTATTTGTGGACGATCGCGCTGCCGCGATGAAGGAGGCGGGAGACATTCTGGTACCCGTCGAGAAAGGCGTGATTTCCCAATCCGATGTGATCGGCGACCTTGCCGAACTGTGCGGCGGCGTCGTCCAGGGTCGCATCGGCGAAAGCGAGGTCACGGTATTCAAGTCGGTAGGTATGGCGCTGGAAGATCTCATTGCGGCAAAGCTTGTCCTTGGGAACGCATAGTTGTAGCGCACCCTCTTTCACTGAACCACCCGGCGATGAAGGCGCCTACTGGCGCTTGATGCTCGACTATTGCCGACAGGACAATCTGCAAGCCGTTCTCGACGAGGAGTGGCACATATGGAGGGGCCGTTCAATTCGGATCGTCAGGGAGCAGGTGCAATAGCGCACCGCCATGTTCCGGCCGCACACGCCGCAGACGGCCAAGGCCCGCAGCGGCGCCGGCCCCTCGCGCGGAGGGCTACGGCGCCTCGCGTCATGGGAATGCGCGTTGCCGCGGACCTGCCGGCCGATATCCTCGAACTGGCGCGGAAGTGCGCCGGCGATCGGCACCTGAGCCTGTCCCGGTGGGTAACCAACCTCGTTCGCGATGCAACCGTCACCGACTGGCCCGCGGATTTCCTGGACGTCCTGGAACAGGGCGGTGCGGACCTGGAGGAGCCCGATGATCCGTTGCCGGAACAGGTCGAGACGCTTTCTTGACCTGGCTGCTGGACACGAGCATCTGCGTACCGCTGATCAATCGAACCGGCGAAACCGGCAGTCCCGCAGTCCAACGGCTGCTTGGTCGGACGCCGCGTCCATTGCGGCCGGTTATCGAAGGGATAGCTGATCCAGCGGCAACGCCGTGCGGCCAAGCACCTGCTCCAGGCCGAAACCGGTCTCGACCTGGCTTACCGACGGCAGGCACAACAGCTTGTCGCGCATGAACCGGTTGTAGGCTTGCAGGTCCGCGGTGACCACGCGCAACAGGTAGTCGTAGCCGCCCGACATGGCCCAGCATTCCATGACCTCGGGATAACTGCGCACGCTGGACTCGAATGCCCGGACCTCTTCCTGCCGCTCGCGGGTGAGCCGCACTTCCGCGAAGGCGTTGACCGGCAATCCGACGGCGCGCTGATCCAGTAGCGTGACGTAGCCTCCGATGTAACCCGCCCGCTCGAGCAGCCGGATGCGCCGGGCGCACGGTGTGGCGGTCAGGGCCACCCGGTTGGCGAGTTCCGTGGTGCTGAGCCGGGCGTTGGGCTGCAGTTCGGCGAGAATCCTGATGTCGATGGTGTCGAGTTCGTGAGTTGGCCGTTTCATTCAATAATCCGGATAGAAGTAGATAATAAAACCAAGTTAATACGATTATACGTTAGTAATTGAACAAATAATCTACTCCGATTGGGCTAATATTTTTGTCAGAGTCAATCAAATTGGAGATATGTTGATGAACAAGTCATCGTTTGCCCGGTTCAAACAGCGTTTGCGGCGACAGGTGCTCAACCACCCCGTCATCACCGCCAACCCCTACACCCGATGGTTCCGGAAGGGGAACATCTACCACGAGCAGGCGCGGGCCTTCCTGGTGCAGTTCTCGGTCTTTTCCAATGAATTCCTGTTCGCCCAGCTACGCAAGATGGTCAACGCGGACACCATCGAGGGAATGCGGGCCTCCAAGGAGATCCTCGCCAACGAGATCGGAGTGGGATACCGCGGCCGCGCCCGGGACGACGACGAACTGGGCAGCCTGGTGGGCACCATCGAGGGCGGCACCTTCCGCTTCGGCGCCGCGCACTTCGAGTTGCTGTTGCGCATGGCGAAGTCGTTCGACCTGACCCTGGCGGACCTGGGCAAACGCCGCTTCGGAACGCCCGAGACCCTGCATTTCTGCGACGAACTCATGCGTCTGTACGGCAGCGAGGACTACGCCGTTGCCGAGGCCGCATCCTGGTCAGTGGAAAACTGGGCCGCGGCCGGGTTCTGGGACGAACTGGTGCGGGGCTGGCAGAGATTCGGGATGCGTCACAACATGCCGGGCCTGAAACTGACCTTTTTCCGTTGGCACGCCCGGCTTGAGCAAACCCACGCCCAGCACACTTGGGACGAGCTGGAATGCTTCTGCCGTGAACGCGATGTGGACGAGGATGCCTTCATCCGCAGCGCCAACGAAATGCTGGAAGGCGTCCACGTGTTCTGGAAGGGCCTGGACGAACAGCGTCAGCGTCTCGAGGAGGCGCCGGAACTGCCGATCGCTTCGTAGTCCGCCAGTCTCGCCGCTGCGTGTCGAAGGGTGCGTGCGTTCAACCCTTGCGCGCGTCGCGGGCGCGGAGCGGGCCAGGGATGGCGCGGAGCGACGCGCCCCCGATCGGAGCCCCGCCAGGGATGGCGGGGCGGAATTGAGCGCGCAAGCTTGAGTGCCACCCCCTCTCGAAGCGATGGCAGGGCCGCCAGGGATGGCGGGGCGGAATTGAGCGAGCAAGGGCGGTTCGCGCGCGCCCTCGCGGCCCGGAACCTCAGAATCGAATCGTGTAATTCAGCTTCGCCGTCAGGTCGGCGTTCATCGAGCGATACGTGCCGTCCTCGTCATGGTCCACGAGGTTGTGATTCAGCACCAGGTAGACTTCCCTGCCGGCCTGCGGAATCCAGTGCAGGCGTGAATTGATCCCGAATTCGTAGGAGTCGTTGTCCCACTGCACGAGATTGACCCAGGACAGTCTCGAGGAGAGAACGACATCCGTACGCAACCGGGTGAGCCGGGATATGAACGAGCCCTGCGGCAACTCGATGTCGTCGACCTGATATTGAAGGTCGAGGGCGAAGTGCGACGAGGGGCGCCATGTGATTCCCGGCCGCAACGTGACTTTCCGGCCGTCGTAGAAATCTCCCGACTCGTACGCCATGCGCGCGGCAACCTTGCGCTGATCGGCGCTCGCCGCGTCGACGCGGCACCCGGCAAAAGCATACAGGCCCGTCGCGATCACTACATTGTCGGCGGGATTCCGCGCCCGGCGGATGGTGAACGGGCGGACCAGGCCTTCCGTGTCCCGGGAACAACTGGCGAAAACCCGGTCGCCGGCGTGGGAGAAGAATCCGGTGCGAAAACCGGCTGACTCGCTCTGCAGACTCCCGTCGGCCAGGCGCTCGCTGCGCTGGAACTGCGGCCCGCCGAACAGCGCCCGATAGAACGCGCCCCGGGGCCGATGGGAGTAACCGATGCTTCCCGAATACTGGCGTATGCCGACGCGGTTGGCGAAGCCCAGGGCGGGATTGAAATGTTCGCCCAACTGCGTGTAGCTCAGATTGCCGTTCCACTTGTCGATACTGCGAATTCGGAATCCGCCCCCGAACGCGGTGTCGTCGCCATCCAGTCCGGGGGTCGAGGATTTCTGGAGCCAGGCATCGGCTTCCGCGGTGCGCCTGCCCGGCAGGCGTGTGTTCAGATAGCGAAAGTCCGTCCCCACGACCGTGTTGTCCAGATTGGAGTGCGGGTCTCCGTCGGTCACGATCACACCGACGTTCGATTCCTCCAGAACATTGGCGACGGCCCGGCCCACGAACAGGTTCGTTGCCTCGACATCTTCGAAGGCCGCTTGGCGAATATCGATGACCCCGAGGTTCCAGCGGCCCAGCCGGCCGGTCAGCTTCGCCCCTGCCTCGATATCCACGGGTTGCCGGGACTCGCTCAGGCCGATGGAGCGCGAGAAGAACGGGCGGCCGTTCTGACCGGCCGCGCCGCCATCGCCCCCGCCCCCCCGTCCCGCAAGGCGCGCGAACTCGAAGATGTCCGCATCCTGCAGGAAGAAGTCGCGTTTTTCCGGAAACAGCAGGCTGAACCGGGTGAGATTGACCTGGCGGTCGTCCACCTCGGTCGCGGAGAAATCCGTGTTCAGCGTCAGCACGCCCGTCAGCGCCGGAGTGAACTTGTAGAACACATCCACGGAAGGCTCGGTCGCGGATTCGGAGCCCGTCGGAATGAAAGACCGGGACTCCCGGCTGCTCAGGGATGGAACGACGTCCAGGCCGATCCCCTGCTCCAGTCCATCCAGGCCCACCAGCGTGCCGGCGATGCTCGGATTCTGCTGGCGGGTCCGGGACATCCAGCCGGAGGTCTCGTTCGTGCGGGCAACCCCTCGGGTGAAATTGATCCCCCAACTGTCGCTGCCCGGATCGAAGGACAGGGTCTTGAACGGTATGGCCATCTCCGCGGTCCACCCTTCCTCGTGCACGGTGGCCTGCGCGCGCCAGATGCCCACCCAATCGAAATTCGTCTGGGTGGTGTTGCGGTAGATGGCCTCGGAGCGCACCCCATTGGGGTTCAACTGAAACAGGTAGCCGTTGCGGCGATCGAGGAACGGGTCGAGGATGACACCGAAGTAATCGTCGTCTTCGATTTGTTCGCCCTGGCGAAGAATCTGGGCCGTGATTTCATCGGGCTGGCTGTCCAGCAGACGCGCACCGATGTAGAGGTGGGTATCGTCGTAGAGCAGGACGACCAGCGTCGTCTCGTTCGGTTCGTCGTATTCGTTGGGGTTGATCTGGTGAAAGTCGTCGATGGGCGTTGCGAGACTCCAGATCGCCTCGTCCAGCACGCCGTCGATGACGGGCGCCGAATCGACGCGCACGATACGCATGGTTTTTTGCCCGGACACATTGCCGGACTGCGGCTGCGCTGTCGCGGCCGCGTTCAGGGCCGCCACGCACATGGCCGTGACCAATACCTGGATTGTGCTGCGATGCATCAATGGACAACCCGCCGGCGCCGATCGCCGAGTCATTGAATTATCGCACCGGTTGACGCGTCCACAGGCAGCATCGACCGCGACTGGATGAATCTTTTCATTACGTTTCGTTAACGCCGGTACCGCAGCCCGCGGCAAGAGTCCCGCCGCATTGGGCGGAGGATCGCCCCGCCGAAGTCGGCCGATCGACCGGCGATGCATCCCGGCTGAATAGTGTCGAGTCAAGCCTGTTCTGTCGCATCGGCGATAGCCACGCAGTTCGTGGCAAGGCGCGTCCCTTGGCAATATCGGGAACATTGCCAAGGGACGGAACCCGACGGTATCGCCTTATTTCGAGCCGTCATTACAAGGGAACGAAACATTATTTTGCGCCGTGCAGCGCAGTGTTTAGGCTTGTGGATCACTCTACGATGAATTCGGAGTCAGCCATGTCAGCCACCGACGACTTTCTAGCCAACAACGCCCGGTATGCCGCCAGTTTCGACAAGGGCGACGTGCCGCTGCCGCCTGCGAAACAGACCGCCATCGTCGCCTGCATGGACGCCCGCATCGAAACCGGAGGCCTTCTCGGGCTGGAGGAAGGCGACGCCCACGTCATCCGCAATGCCGGCGGCGTCGTCACCGACGACGTGCTGCGCTCGCTGACCATTTCCCAACGCCTGCTGGGGACTCGCGAGATCATCCTCATCCACCACACCGACTGCGGCATGGTGACCTTCTCCGACGATGCCGTGAAGGCCCAGATCGCAGCCGATACGGGCCTGCGCCCGTCGTTCGCCATGGAGGCGTTTCCCGATGTCGAGGAAGACGTGCGCCAGTCCGTTCGGCGCATCGAAGCCTGCCCGTTCATTCCGGTGAAGGATTCGATCCGCGGCTTTGTCTACGACGTGGCGACGGGACAACTGAACGAAGTGTCCTGAGGGCGCGGCGAAAGCCCGCAGCGATGTCCCGCGGGTGCCGGATCCGGCGAGCCCGGAGTCTGGACGACGCCCGTTGCCGGTGACAATTCTTCACGGAGCGACGCAAGTCGGCCGCCTACAATCGCAGAGTCGTCCAGTGTGAAAGCGAGGCCAACACCAATGGGTACTCCGGAGCGACTCAATCTGCGGACAACGATTCCCGCCGCCGTTCCCTGCCGAATCAACCAGGCAGTCGAATTTCGGCGGCGGATCGCCGGAGCCCTCCTGTGCCTGGTCTTACTGGGAAGCGCGTCTGCCCAGGAATCCCTGACCCTCAGGGAGATGGGCATGTTCTTCGTGGGGGGTGAAGTCCGGGAAACGGCAGGTTTCGAGCAACATGTGGACCAGGCGCTGGTGCACTATCTCGTCCCCGACCCGGACCGGCCGAAGGCGCCCGTGGTGATGTATCCGGGCCTCGGTCTGTCGTCCTATATCTATCTCTCCACGCCGGACGGGCGCGAGGGCTGGGCGCAGCAATTCGCGCGTCGCGGCTTCAGCGCCTATGTCTACGATCCGGTCAACACCGGGCCATCGGGCTTTGCCGTGGGACCGTTTCGAAGCGCCGATGAACCGGCCCCGGGAGTCGCGACCTGGAACATAGGCCAGGTGTGGCGGCGCTGGGGTTTTGGCGACGCGCCCGGTGAACCCTATGAAGACGGCCGTTTCCCGGTCGAACACATCGACCAGTTCTATGCCTCGTGGCCGCCTCGGGTGGGCGGCGCCGGCGGCGGCGGTGGAATGCGAGCGGGTGGTGGCGCGGCTGCCGCCGCAGCGACGGGCGGCGGCGGGGCGGGGGGCGGCAGGGCGGCGGGCGCCATGGGTGCCGGAGCCGGCAATCGGGGCGGAGGCGCAGCGGGCGCCGGGGCTGAAGGAGCCGGTGGCGCGATGGGAGCCGGCGCAACAACGGGCGGCGGACTGCCGCCTCCACAGGGCGACAATCCCAATGTGCTGGCGCTGGAAGCTCTCCTGGAACGCATTGGGCCGGCCGTGCTCATGCCCCACTCCGCGGGCGGCCCGATCATCTTCAACACCGCGCGCAAGCGCCCCGAACTGGTCACCGCCATCGTCGTGCTCGAGCCCACCGGGTGTCCGACCGCGGCGGAGGCTGTCGAGCCGATCGCCCACATCCCCTTCCTGGCGGTTTACGGGGACTATATCGAGTCGCGCAATCAGACCGGACGGCTTGAATCCTGTCGGGCCACCGCAGCGCTGGTACGGGAGATGGGCGGCCTCGGAGAGATGCTTGAGTTGACCGAGGAAGGCATCCGCGGCAACTCGCACATGCTCATGCAGGACGACAACAGCGCCGACATCGCATCTCGCGTCATGGACTGGCTGGAGCGCGTGGCGTCTCAGTGACGAGCGCCACTGTCGCCTGGCGGACCGGACGCGGTTGAAACCAACGGCAATTCCAATTCGACACTTAGCCCGCCGCCGGGGCTGTTGCGGGCGCTCACGCGACCGTTCAAGTGGGAAACAACCCGCTGCGTGATGGCCAGTCCCACGCCTGTTCCCCGGCCCCGGCGACCGTGCTGAAAGGGTTCGAATATCTTCTGCAGATCCTGGCTGGCCACGCCCGGTCCATCGTCCCTGACCTGAAGGTGCGCGATGCCGTTGCTCGCTTCCAGGCTGATCTCGACCCTGGTGCCTTCAGGCGTATGGCGCAGGGCGTTGCGCACCACGTTCTCCACAGCGCTGTGAAGTAGGTCGGGGTTGGCGCGAACCATAGAGCTCCTGGCGCCCGCCTCCCATACCACCGACTTGCCCTTGGCGCTCGCCTCGTAGGATGCATCCTGTGCAACGCCTTCGACGACTTCCACCAGGTCGATTTCCTGCAATTCGGTTTCCGGCGGGGACTCATCGAGGTGCGCAAGGCTCAGCGCGTGGCGGGTCAGCAATTCCAGGTGATCCGACTCCTGCTCGATGCGCCCGAGCTGGTCGTCCAGTTCTTCGGGCTTGCGCCGGGCCAGCTCGATCGCGATCCGAATCCGCGCCAACGGGCTGCGCAACTCATGGGAGATGTTGCGGAACAGTTCCGTACGCGTGGTGATCAGATGTTCAAGCCGCTCTGCCATGCGGTCGAATTGTCGACCGAGCTCGCCCACTTCATCGTCGCGTCCGCGAGCCCCGACCTCCACGCGCGTGGTCAGATCGCCGGCGGCGAGCTTGCGTGTGGCCGCCACGACCCGACGCAACGGATTGGTGAGGGATCGGCTCAGGACAAAACAGACCAGCGGACTGATGACGAACGCGGCGACGATTACCGTCCAGCGCATCAACGGCGTACCAAGAGCACCCAGGATGAGAGGCACATTCGGTCCCAGCACGGCCAGGTACTCAACGCCGTCGGCGGAAACCAGTTGTCGCGGCCGATAGCGGGGAAGGCGAGCCTGCGGATCCGCGCTCGTGAGCGTCGTCTCCACCGGTGGAGGGATATCGCGCCGCAGAATTTCCTCGCCCGCCGGATCGAACACGAACAGCGTCAGGTCCGGCGGAAAGTTGGAAGGATTGCGCAACCACCCGCGAAGGCGATCCTCACCGCCGTCCTTGAGCACCACGTCGGCGCGCCCGATCAACTCGTCATAACTCAGTTGACCCTGTTCATTCCAGGCGTTGACCACGGTGTAGGTGCTGTAGGCCATCACCGCCAGCAGCAGGAGCATGGCGGCCCAGAACGAAAAGAAGATTCGCCAGAACAATCCAATCACGGTGAAGCGGGCTCCCAATCCGACAACAAGAGATAACCTGCGCCGCGGACGTTGCGGATGGGCGAGTCGCCACCGGAATCCTTGCCGATCTTGGTGCGCAGATGGGAAATATGGGTATCGATGGCCCGTTCGTAGGGCATTCGGCCACGCCCAAGCGCGAAGCGAGTGAGTTCGTCCTTGGAAACAACCCGATCGGGGGTGCACATGAGGGCTTCGAGTGCGCGGGCTTCGGCGCTGGTGAGTTTCGCCGACCGTTCGCCGACGTGTGCCAGGCACTTGATCCGTTCCAGCACCAGCGGTCCCACCTCAGTGGTCGCCGTCGCCGCCAGCGGCGCGGTTCGTTTCATGATCGCCTGCACCCGCAGCAGCAATTCCCGCGGGTTGAAGGGCTTGGGCAGGTAGTCGTCGGCGCCCAGTTCGAATCCCGTGATCCGGTCGCGGTCGTCTCCCCGCGCCGTGAGTATCAGCACGGGAACATCCGACTCCATTCGCAGATGGCGCAGCACCTGAAACCCGTCCATCTCGGGCATGGTCACATCCAGGATGACGAGCTGCGGAAGCGAGTTCCTGAGCGCCCGCAGGCCTTCTTCGCCACTCTGGAACGTCGCCGTGACATATCCGTCGGTACGCAACAGCTCGCTGAGCATGTAGCACAGCTCCGGATCGTCATCGACGATGACAACCTGGCAGTCGGCCATGACTCGAGTCTGGGTGCTCAAGACCCCTCCCGCGAATTCCCCCTGCGGCGGCGCCAGTTCAAAGTTCTTCCTGAAGCATCAACGTGTTTCCGTCAGGATCCTGCAAGGTCAACAGCTTCGCGTGCCCGTCGACGGTGACGACTTCACTGGTGGCGATGTGTCCAACCGCCAGCTCGGCAGCCGCAGCTTCGATGCTTCCCACGCTGAATATCGGCGTGGTATCGCCGGGGTCGCCTCCATCCACCTGCGCCAGACCGATGCGCACATCCGCCGTTGAAGTGGCCAGTTCGCACCACGCGGGTTCCTGCAACGTACGCGCGACCTCGAATCCAAACGTCTTCCGGTACCAGGCCACCGATTTCTTCAAGTCGCGTACCGGTATGGAGATGATCGCGCCTGGCTCTAGATCGACGACTGGCATGCTCACGACCCCTCCCACCGTTCCCCCCGAATTCTACACCCGGCCCGGCGGATTGGCCCGCGTATCCCCACAATACCCGGGCCGTCGCCCGGCGCGCTTTTCAAATCTATAGCTTTTCAAATCTATACGTTTGTTCCACCGCGACCGCCGAATGAAGCCACTTGAAGCAGGTATTATCGGATCATCATGCAGCGCGCCACGCTGATCCTGTTCGCCTGCCTTGCCGCAGCCCAGGTTCGGGCCCACCACGGCCCGGTGGGCGCGCCCGCCTTTTACAACACCGACGAACTGGTCATCCTCGAGGGCGAACTCACCGAGATCTTCTGGCGCAATCCGCATGTGCGCTTCGAACTCAAGGTGGTGGACGAGTCGGGGGACGAGGCGTTCTGGGAGTTGGAAACCGGTGTCCCAAGCCAGATGGAAAGCGGCGGATTCACGGTCGACCTGTTTCCCGTCGGCGCGCAGGTGAAGGCGGCAGGCTTCGTATCCAGGCACCGGGACGATTTCCTCGGACTGCGCAACATGCTGCTGCCCAACGGGCTGGAGTACGCCGGCGGCCGCGGCGAACTCATCTGGTCCGACCGGCGGCTGGAACCGGAAAACGCGCCCGATCGCGCGCGTCGAGCTTACGAACCCGAAACCGAGGCGGACGGCATTTTCGGCATCTGGGGCATGGGCCTGCGGCCCAGCCAGTGGATGGCCGAGCAGGACTACGACCACGTGCTCAGCGAGGCCGGGCGGGCGGCCAAGGGCGCCTTCCGGCCGATCGATCACCCGATCCTTGACTGCGTGCCCAGGGGCATGCCCGAGCGCATGCTGCCGGGCTCGATGGAATTCGTCGACGCAGGCAACCGCATCGTCATGCGCCACTTCTGGTGGGGCGGCGACCGGATTATTCATCTCGACCGGGATGCGCCGCCCACAGGAACACCCCACAGTCACCTCGGTTATTCGGTGGGCCGCTGGGAAAGTAGCAACGTCCTGGTGGTCGACACCACACTCGTCAACTACCCCTACTTCGACCGCGAGGGGACCCCTCAGAGCGACCAGGTGGAATTCGAGGAGCGTTTCACGGTGACGCTGGCCGAGGGCGAGGCGCCGGCCCGCCTCGATTATCGCCTGACCGCCACGGACCCGGTGATGTTCGATGAACCCCTGGTCATCGAGACGGCGTTCAACTGGGCCGCGCGCGGAACTATCGAAACCAGCAGTTGCGAGTTGTGGGAGCGCTCGGAGCAAGGAGACTGAATTACATGAACCGCAAAGTTGTCAGATCGGCGCTACTCGCCACCGCCAGCCTGGGCATGGCTTCCGGCGCGTTGGCCCAGATGGGCGGCGCGCCGGCCGGCATGTCGGCATCGGGCAAGAACCTCACCGGCCTGTGGGAGCGCTCCCGGGGATACAGCGCGGGCGTCCACCTGACCGAGGCCGGGCAGGCGAGAACCGAGGGGCTGACCGTCATGGACGACCCGGAGGTTTTCTGCGAGGGCTACAACGTGCCGCGCACCTCGTTCGCCTCCAACACCGCCGTGCGCATGGCCGAGTTCCCCGACCGGCTGGAAATCTACTACGAGCACAACGCCGCCGAACGGGTGATCCACCTGGACGGCGAGACGCGGACCGAGGCCACGCGCATGCTCGGCACGTCATCGGGCCGGCGCGAGGGCAACACCATCGTCATCGAGACCGACGGATTCCCGGACGGGCTGGCCCACGGGGCGACCCTGGTGACCTCCGACGAGCTGAAGTTCCTGGAACGCTACACGCTGCGCCCGGACGGCGACACCATCGAGGTGTTGCTGATGGCCGTCGATCCGCAGACCTACGAGTGGCCGCGGATTTCCCACGCCTTCTGGACGCGGCTGCCCGAAGACACCTTCTTCTACCCATCCGAATGCGAGTACGACCCGGAAGTGCACGTGCCCTACTACGATCCGGCCGTACTTGAGAGTTCGTACATCGATCCTGCCGAAGATTGAGGAGATCGAAATCATGAATCGTCTGTTGAGTTCTTTCGCCGCTCTGGCGGTATTCCTGGCCGGCGCCGGCGCCGCCAACGCCCACCATTCCGTGGCCGCCGAGTTCGGCAACGCCGAGATGTTCGAGATCGAGGGCGTGGTGGAACGGCTGTTCTGGACCGATCCCCACATCCGTGTGCGCATCCGCATCACCGGCGGTCCCCTTGATGAGGGTGATATCTGGGATGCGGTCAGTCACGCACCGGGGCTGCTGGCCAGAACCTACGGCCTGTACCCCGGCGAGATCGAGGTCGGCGACACGCTGATGATCTACGGGCGGCCGAGCCAGTTCAACGTCAACCGCTTCTCCATGCGCAACGTCTCCATCAACGGCGGCCCGGTGCGCCAGTTGCTGAGGTCCAGGACCCAGCGCGCCACCGAAGTCGCGGCCCCTCCGGGACCTGAGGACTTGTAGCGTGACGCGCGTAGAGGGTACGCGCGGCGCATTCGACACTCCGGCCAGCTCCGCGGTCGACGATGCCGCATCAGGCGCCAGCGAATACGTTGCAGGCCCCATCGGCCGCGGCATCCAATGAGCGCACGGAGCTCCAGCAATTCTCATTATGCCCGTCCGCCCTCTCGCCGGGGTGGGTCTGGCGGTGGTATTCAGGCCTATCCAAAAGTCCCGGTCCGGTTGGTTCCGGTGAGGCTGAGCGATGGGTCCGACGGGGATGTGTGGCTGTAGCGGAGGGGTCGCCGGTCGGTCCAGGGCGGTGGGGAGGCGTTGAGCGGGTTTGCTCGGGGGTATGGGTTGGTGCCTGGGCGCTGAGTAGGCGCGGCGCGCACGGGGATGCCGCGGCGCGGCCGGGCGGTGCGCCGTCGGGGGTCCGCGGGGTGCCCGGTCAGGGCGGCGCGGGGGTCAGGATGGCGTCGAGCGCATCCTGCGGGCGTGCGGCGTAGTGGCGGTTTGCCTGGGGGATGTAGTCGAAGTGGCCGATCGCGCGCACGATGGAGATCGCGGCGTTGCTGAGCGCCGCCAGGTTTTGCGGCAGATGCCCGGCCGCGGCGCGGCAGCGGTCCTCGTCGTAGCTGAAGTCGCGCACGTAGTGAACCCGGTTCTCCACTTCCCAGTGGCGGCGCACGATGTTCAACAGTTCGTCGGGTCCGGCCTCCTCGACGCCGAGCGAGGTGAGCCCGTAGGCGATCTCGCGGGTGCTTTCCCCGGTCTTGACCACGACGCGCTCGCGCTGCACGCGCAGCGCCTGACGGCGTGCGGGCAGATCGCACCGCCCGTCCCACTTGGCGGGCGTGAGGTCGAAGGCCGCGCAGCGGCGGGTCTCCAGCCGCCCATGGGCCTTGTGCAGCGCCTCGGCGCTCCAGCGCGCCTGGCTCCAGTCGATGTCCGCCAGGTCCTCGCGAATGCTCGGCTGGTTGCCCTTCACGGCGGTGATCGCGTAGTCGGCCTTGCACTCCTCCACCAAGCAGCGCGCCGTGTCGTGTTGGGCGTGGATGGCGTCGAGCGTGACGACGCGCCCGGCGAGGTCCAGTTGCCGCGCCAGTTCGCGCACCGCCGGGATCTCGTTGCTTTTGGCGCCGATGCGCACCTGCCCGAGCACCAGGCCGCTGCCGTGCTCCACCGCGGCCACCATCATCTGGCGTTCGCCCTCGGTCCGCCTGGAGGCGCCGCGCACGTCCTTGCCGTCCATGGCCACCGGCGCAAGCCCGGCATGCTGGGCGCTCCAGGCGCGCAGCGCCCGATCCAGAGTGTCCGGCGGCAGCTTCGAGAGGATGTAATGGAAGGTCGAGGCAGCGGGCACTGTGTAGCACTGGCGCGTCGGGCTGAAGAACCCGCCCACCGCACGGCGCTGCGCCTCGTCGAGCCGGGCGGCGAACTCCCCGAACGCGCTCACGCCGCGATACCCGGCCAGGCGCGCCGCGATCATGATCGTCAGGTAGCTCGCCAAGCTGTAGCGCTGCCCGCGCCGTTTGCGAAAATCCTCCATCTCCCCGAGAAAGTCGTGAAGACTGCGCAATTGCCCCGCCGGCATCGGCGCCTCGCGCACCTCCACGGGCTCGCGCCCATCGCGTAGCGCCTCGCGGGCGCCGGCTTCAAGCTCGTACACGTAAACCTCCTTGGGCTGGCCGTGCTCGCGCCACCGCGCCGGGCTGCCGTACACCCGCGAATAACCGCGCGTCAGGCCCAGCATCCGCCAGTTCGACGCCCGGTAGCAAACCCCCGAAAACCGCGACGGGTCCACGAACGTCTCCGCCAACAGCACCGGGAAACCGTGCATCGCGCGCATGTCCCCCGACAGCCGGCGCAGACTCAGACCCAGCACCCGAGAGGCCAGGTTGCGTACCTCCCCCTTGCCCACCAGCAACGCGAAACGGCTGTTGTTCGCGATCAGCTTCAGCCGCCGAAACTGCCGCTCCGGCGGCCAACCCAGCCACTCGTCCCGAACCCCGACCTTGAACGCGCCCGCCGTCCAGCCCAGCAGCGCAACCCGGCTCCCGCCGCATACCGCCACGTGACGCAGCGACTGACCGAACAATCCCTTGTACGGCAAATAGTGAAACTCCCTCATCAGCGCGTCCCAACGCCGCCGCTCCGCCACGCCGCGCACCGGGCGCACCCACACATCGCGCAACTTCAACCGGCCACGGGAAAACACCGAGATCACCATGACCCCCTTTATGCCACAACGACTTCTGAATAGCCAGACCTTGCACAGCCTGACCGCTTCCCTCACCGTTTACAGCCTCAGGCTATACGCCCCGACTTTTGGAGAGCCCTGCGGTGGTATTGGCCCGGATTGCGCCGGATAAGGGCGTGCCGGATGCCCGGTCGCGACGTTTGGCGCCAAAATGAAAACTGCTGAAGGAGCTCAGTATCTCATTTTTCCTGAGTTCCCGGTTCCGCCAGCCAGAATTCCACGTGGCGGGCGAATGCATCGAATTCGGTCAGTTGGTCGTTCAGAACGGCCGCGACCAATTCCAGGTCCACCTCAAGATAACCATGGACCAGGACATTGCGAAAACCGGCTACGCGGCGGAAGCGTTCGCCGAAGTCCGCCGGCAGGACGCCCGTCTCCACAAGACCGTCGATAGCTGCGCGATACGTGGTCGGATCCTGGCCGACGGCGGAACATATGTGGCTGGCGATGTCCAGGGCGTTCTGCGCCGCCAGTTGCAGTCCACGCTCGATAGCCCAGAGACGGTCCCGGTCGGCGCGAAGCATCGATGCCGTCACGCCAGCATGCCGCCGAAGCCCGGTAACCGCTTGCCGTAGCGCAATGATGTGCCGCTGAACAACGCGCCCATCCGCTTGCCCCGGAGCCACGGTCAATTCCTTTTCCTGCGGGAGGCGTATTTCCGCGCCGCATCCATCTTTTCCATTTGCGGAACGAAGTCCAGATACCGGGACAGGGCCATCCCCGCCCTTTGTGTGGTCGCCTGAAGGTCCCGCGACAAGAGCCGAATGCCGTCGCGCAATACCCGATGGTACAGGAGCGGGGATCCCTGGTTCAGCACCACGACATCCACATCGTTCGTGTTCAGGACACCCATTAGATCGGTCGTAAGATCGGCCGTATAACCCCACGCACCGTGATCGGCGCGCGCTTCGTCGATATACACCGCGATATCCACGTCGCTGCTGCCATGTTCGTCGCCGCGAGCACGGGATCCGAACAGATAGGCCTCCAGGACTTCGGCTCGAGGCTCAAGCGCGGCTTTGAGCTGAGCCTGGAGCCTGTCCAGGGAAGGTGTGTTTGCGGGTGACTCGCGCATTGCAAAACCGACTGTCCTGCCGGGTAACCGGCTCGCGGAAAGGCTGCATCCAGCCGAAGCGCCTTACGAAGGACCGGATGGATTGTACTCCGCCAATACTACCTGACGATTCTCAGCCGTGCCCGACGCCTGTTTGCCCGATAGCCTCCGATCGCCATGCCTGGCGCACGACACAAAGAGAACCCGGCCGGAGACGGGTTCTCGCCTGACGGTCTGCCCTGCCCACCGCAGGGCGATGCGATGCGCCGCCCTACCGCCGCCAGGGCGTATAGGCAAATTGCACCAGGTACGTTCGGTCGCCGGCGCCCACCTGCGGAGCACCCGAGCGCTCCCGCTCGGAGCCGGTCAGGTTGCGCGCGGTCAGCGACAACGAGTAGGTGTCGGTGAAGGCGGCCTGGTGGCGCAGGTCCACGCTTGTCACGCCACCGTTCGTTACCGTCTCGATACCGGCGTCCAGATCGGCGGCATTGAGGATGTCGGTGTCGGTGCGCAACGTAAGCGACGTCGAGTGGCCGCGCAAGAACGTGTTTTCCCTCCACCGCAAATTGAATCGCAGGTTACCCACCCACTTTCTGACGTTGGCCGTCTGCGCAAACCCGAGGCCGCTCCTGCCCACGAATTCCAGCACCGGCTCCGCTTCAGTGTCCTGGAAAAGGAAACTCAGGGTACGGGTGGCGTTGACCCGCACGTCCAGCGCCGCAAGCGGGGTGGTCCAGTTGGACGTGAGAACGAGATTGACTCCCTCCATCTGGGTCGTGGCCAGATTGGTGTAGAGGCGGTAATCGGCGCTCAACTCCTCGCGAGTGGCGATGATGCCATCGCCATCGGGGTCGGCGCCGTCCCAGCAGCGCTGGCCGTCCGGGTCCGGAACGCCGTCCAGGTCCGCATCTTCGGTGAAGTAAAAGCCGCCCCACGCCGCCATGCCGCTGACGCCCGTGGTAAATCCGCACGGACTCAGGCCGGGGCTGCCTCCCCAGGTACGGTCGATCGCTGTCGACACGTCGATTCGGTCCTCGAAGTCAATGTTGACGTAGGACGCCGACAGGTTCAGGCGGTTGAGCGGGCCCACGTCTTCGAAAAGCGTCGCGTCCAGTCCGACGCTCAAGTGCGCGGCTTGCTGCGGAACGAGCTCCGTGGCGGAGCTGATGACTGCCGTCACGCCATGCCCGCCCCTGCGGCCCGCACCGGGAGTCTGCGGCACCGAACTGCGTGCCTGGGTCGGGGTCGTTTGCGCGATGGTCGGCGCCCGGAACGACGTTCCATACGACGTTCGCAGCGCCACCCGATCCGATACGTTCCAGGTCAGTCCGACCTTGGGATTGAAGGTGCCTCCCACCGTATCGTAATCGTCGTAACGTCCGGCGATCTGCAATGAGAGGCTCTCGTGAATCGGCACCGCCGCTTCCACCAGCACCGCGGCGATGTTCTGGTCTCCGGAATACGGGACCTGCGCGCTGGACGTGGCGGTGTAGGTGATGTTTCGGTCGGCGGACTTGGTGAATTCGTTGTAGTCCACTGCCGAGGATTCCTGACGGTACTCCGCGCCGACGACCGCCAGGACTTCTCCGCCGGGCAGTTCCCAGCCGGTATCGATGGAGAGCAGCGCATTGACGCCCAGCAAATCGGTTTCGAAGATTCTCTGCACACCATCACCCGGATAAAAGTAGTTGATCAGCTCTGGAGAATTGGCCAGCGAGCCGCCCTCAAAAACCGTATCCGCGTCAGGCAACAAGGCGCTGAGGAACGGATTGAAATACATGCATGACCCTTCGCCCGGCATCCCGGTGGCCGGGTCGCAGTCCGGACCGCCCAGACCGGCCAGCGCGTTCTCGAATCGATCGATCACCAGATCGTAACGATTCTGAGTCACCGCGCTGCGTCCGTAGGTCGCGCCAAGCTGCAGACCGAAGGTCTCGTTCAGGTCGATGTCCAGCGAGCCATGCAGATTATATGTGTCCGACTCCTGGAGCTGCTGTTCCTTGAACCCGATACCCGGACCGATGGGCACATTGAGGGGAGGCGGCGGCGTGATGACAGTGGACATTCCCCTCATGCCGACGGTCGGCTGTCCGACTCGGTACCAGTCCGAGTCGGGGAACTCCATCATGTAGTACTGCCAGGCGGGGTGGTCGGGGGATATGGACTCGTCCACGACATTCGGGATTGCGGCGGATGACAGGTTCTGCCCGCGCCCGGTATTGAAGCTGGTTTGCTGGTTGTCCCAGTTCTCGCGCTGCTGTAGCCGAAATCGAGGGAGCCGGACACCCTGCTGGAAAAGTCCCAGCGAACCGCGGCAAACAGCGACGAACGGTTCGTATCGCTGCCGGTCGTATGGGGGAAGTCATAGCCGTGACAGGTGCCCGCAGTATCGGGGACGGACATGTCGTCTTCGGGAACGAGAAAGCCCTCATGGATATAGGGCACGCCCTCGATATCCGCGCCGCAAAGCGGATCGACCAATGTCTGGCCAGGGATGGCATTCATGCCCATGCCTATCGACGGGGTCATGGATTCATACGCCGCGCCGTCGTTGACGTTACCGGTCAGGCCCTGGTAGTCGGTCAACAGCATGCTGCCATCCCACTCCGGGAAGGAGTCGGCGTTGCTCCTGCCCACGGCCAGCGCATCGATTTCCCGCGTGATGCGGTGATCGAACGCGGCGATGAAACTACCCATGCCATTGCCGAGTTCGGTGCCCCAGATACCTTCGATCGCATTGGATCCGGTGTCGCCCAGGCTCTCCGGATACAAGTCCGTCTGCATGCGAAATTCAATGCCCTCGAAGCCGTACCTCGGCACAAGGTTGATGACGCCCGCGACGGCGTCGGTTCCGTAGATGGCGCCGCCGCCATCGAGCAGCACATCGGCCCTGGCCATGGCGATGGCGGGCAGCACGGAATTGATATCCGACGTGTACCAACCGCCGCTGTTCGCCGCGGCGTAGTGGATCACGCGCGAGCCGTTGAGCAGCGTGAGGGTGTTTTCCTCGCCCAGGCTCCAAAGGTTGACCCCCGCAGCGCGATTGCCGGTGTTCGCCTGACCGCTGGAGTTGTTTTCATCGGTCGCCAGAGCGACGACGTTGTTGGACGTGACGTTGTCGCCGAGAAACTCCGAGATGGTCACCGAGGGATTCTCGAAGAAATCCTCGGTGGTGACCTGCACCAGCGGCGAAGTGGTTTGCTCCTGGCCGAAGATGCGGGAACCGGTAACAACCACCTCTTCCAGCGTCAACTCTTCAGACGCACCGTCTGCCTCGGCCTGCTCGTCTTCTGCATCCTGTGCGAACGTAGCGCCACATGCGAGCGTGGCGCCCACCACGATTGTCCTTACATGAATTCTTTTCACTACACTTCCCCTTTCGCGAAATTTCCGGATCCATCGGCCCACGGCAAGAAAACCGCCAACACCCTTGTGCTGCCCGTCGAGCGATTCAGCCTGCAAATGATAATCATTCCCATTCGCATAAGCAAACATCCAGTGCTCACCGTACGATCCGTAGCTTATGCACATCTCACACTGTTGAATGGTACAGACGCACGGCAGACGAACCCGGAATCGGAATGCAAACAATTGTCTAGGCGTACGAATCGCCAGCATGATCGGGACCCGTGAGACTTGTAGCGGTTTAGCAAAAAAATGATGCAACAAGGCTCGTTTGAACACCCTGTCGATGTGGGTGCCGGCCAACTAATCCATGACTGCCGTTGCAACAACCGACTTTGCAGTTCTTCACCCATGCACGCCAGTGACTGGGGGCGTTTCCGCTATAATCGACTGGCAAATTGGTCGACACATCGATACGGGAGCAGCACCTATGGAGCTGAACAGGAAACGACGCGATTTCATGCGCAACGCCGCCCTCGCCGCCGCGGCGACATTCACCCCGGGGATGGCGATTGCCCAGAAAGCCGACGCGGTCGAGGACGAACTGGAGCACCGCCTGATGCTCGCCCAGGGCATGGGCATGGGCGGCGGTACAGCCCGGGAACCCCTGCCAATGCCGGAACGGCCCACCATCATGGACTTCATGCGGCTGCGCTTCTATGACGCCGCCGACGGCGGCATCCAGCAGAACAGCCACATGCTGCAGAGCGCCAACCTCGCGCTCAAGGCCGGCTACGACGAGAAGGTCGTCGTGGCGTGCGCGCTGCACGACACCGGCCACCAGATCAAGCGCGTGGACCACGGCCACTGGGGCTCAAACCTGGTTGAAGGCTACGTGGACGAGGAAATCTCCTGGGCCATCAAGTATCACCAGTCCCTGCGTTTCTTCGCGGATCCCGATTACAACTACGAATACCCCGAGATGTACATCCGCATCTTCGGCGAGGACTATGTGCCCGACGAGTATCAGAAGGCCCATCACGACTACGCCAAGGGCCACGAGTGGTATCACACCGCGCGGGTCATCACGGTGAACGACGTTTACGGCTGGGATGAAAACGCCCAGGTGGATTACGAGCCGATCTTCGAACTGGTGGCGAAGCACTTCCGCACGCCGCCGGAGGGCCTCGGCTTCGACAACAGCCACAACGCGCACTTCTGGCGCTCGATCATCTGGCCGAACCGACCGCTCTGAGCGTTCCCACGACCTCCACTCCAGGCTTCGCGGCGCGTTGCGCCGCGAAGTTTTTTGGGGTGATCGGCTACCCGGCGGTCAACCGTTGTCATCGCGCTCGGGCGGTGCTCGCCGCCGCGGCATGCGGCCTGATCGTCTCGGGCTGTTCGCCTCAGACCGATCCGGCGGCGCGATCCGATTCAGGCGCGCAGTCGGTCCCAACGGCCCAATCCGGCCCAACGGCCCAATCCGGCCCAGGGGCCCAATCCGGCCCAGGGGCCGACGAAACCGACGATGCAGCCCCGCCGCTGTCGAGCGACTCCCCGCAACCCAATTTCCTGCTGATCGTCGCCGACGACCTGGGCTTCTCGGACATCGCCCCCTACGGCGGGGAGATGCCCACGCCCAACCTGGCGCGTCTGGCTGCCGAAGGCACCCGGTTTCTCGACTTTCACACCGCGGTCAAGTGCAATCCGACCCGCGCGATGCTCCACACCGGCATCGACAACAACACCGCGGCTGTCGGCCCGCGGCGCAATTACCGGTTGAGCCCCGATGCAGCGACGCTGGCGGAGGTGCTGCGCGACGCGGGCTATCACACCTACATGACAGGCAAGTGGGACCTGGGACGAGGCGCCGAACAGGTCCCCTCGGCGCGCGGTTTCGAGCAGGTCTTCGCGCTGTTGCCGGGCGCGGGACGGCACTTCCCCAATCCGCATCGCGACGCATCGGACGCGTTGAACTCCTATTCGGAGAACGGCGAACGCGTCGCCGTGCCCGATGACTTCTACTCGACCTACCACTACACCGACCGGATGATCGAGCACATCGACGCGAACCTCGGCGACGGCCGGCCGTTCTTCGCCTTCTTGTCCTATACGGCGCCCCACTACCCGCTGCAGGCGCCGCGCGACCGGATCGAGCCATACAACGGCTGGTACGAGGAAGGCTACCAGGCGACCCGCAGCGCGCGCATCGAAAGGCTGCGCGAGCTTGGACTTTTTTCGGCGGGTTTCGAGCCGTATCGGGACGAGAACCTGACGGACTGGGCATCGTTGACCGACGCGGAGCGCGCCTACGAAGCCCGGCGCATGCAGATCTACGCCGCCATGGTGGACATCATGGACGAGGAGATCGGACGCGTTCTGGACTACCTCCACGAGCAGGGCATCGCGGACGACACCGTCGTGCTGTTCATGTCCGACAACGGCGCCGACGGAACGGCAACCGGCGCAGGTTACAACGAAGCGGACGACAACAGCCTGGAAAACCTGGGCAGCGCTACTTCCTACGTCACGGTCGGAGCAAACTGGGCGCGCGTGTCGTCCACGCCTCTGCGACTGTACAAGACCTTCACAACCGAGGGCGGTACCCGCGTCCCCGCGATCCTGCGGTGGCCGGGACGAGTGGCTGCGGGACGGATCGACCGCAACTTCTTCCAGGTCGCCGACCTCATGCCCACACTTCTGGAACTGGCCGGCGTGAAACACCCCGCCGACAGCGGCGAAACCGGCTTGCTGCGAATGCAGGGGCGCCCGGTCACCGACCTGTGGCTCCACGGGACACCCGCCTACGGCGACGCCGATTACGCCTTCCACACGTACACCGAAGCCCGCCTGGGCGGCGGTTACGCCAGGCGCGGCGACTGGAAGCTGGCCTGGTGGAAGGAAGACGGCGAGTTCGTCCCCGGCGCCCTCTTCAACCTCGCCGAAGACCCCGCCGAAACCCGCGACCGCGCCGCCGACCACCCCGAAATCGTGGCGGACCTCGCCCAGGCATGGCTGGACTACGCCGCGCAAAATGGCCTGGACATCGAAACAGCGGGCTCCGCAGGCTCTATCGTCACACAACCACCGCCACCCTGATCCCCTTCACGCACCCACTTGCGTAGCGAGTGCGAGAAACCCGGGAGCGAACAACAACTGCCCACACGTGCGCTTGTTCGATAAATCATCATTGACATCAAGTTCTTGATGCCTATGATGAACATCATGCGCACAACCGTGACCATCGACGACGACCTGGCGGCGCAGGTGGACGCGTTGCGCAGGCGCGAGGGCCTGAGCTTCAAGGGTGCCCTCAACCACTTGCTGAGGCTCGGTGTGCAGGCAAAGTCGACGCCCCCCAAGCCGAAGAGGTACCGTACGCCCACGAGAAAGCTGGGACTGAAGCCGGGAATCGATCCGACACGACTGAACACCTTGATCGATGACCTGGAAATCGTCGATTTCACAGGCGGGGAGCCTTGATCCTTCCGGACGTCAATCTGCTCGTCTACGCAGTCGACGAAACCAGTCCTTTCCACGCAGCCGCCAACACCTGGCTGGACGACGTACTGTCATCCGCGAATCCCGTGGCCCTGTGCTATCCCACCATGCTCGGATTCGTCCGATTGGTGACCAACCGGCGGGTGTTCTCGAACCCGCTCAGTCTCCAGGAAGCCGTGAACTACGTCGACCGATGGCTGGAACAACCCAACATCGTCATCGTCGTGCCCGCGCCAACCCACTGGCCGCTCGCGAAAGACCTGCTGAATTCCTCCGGCGCCGCGGGAAACCTGACCACGGACGCCCATATAGCCGCCCTGGCCGTGGAACACGGTTACACCGTCCATTCGAACGATGCGGACTTCGGCCGTTTCCCCAACGTCAAGTGGGTCAACCCGCTGACTTAGCACCCTATTCGACTCAACGAAAATTGTCATACGACCGGCGGCGATGCCGCCGTCCGGTGCTACCATGACACCCTCGCAACTCGTTCTTGACGGTTTCACCAGGAGGAGCTTCTCCCATGGCCCATGACTTGATCGGCAAGGACTTCGTGCCGCCCGACGTGCGCGCCAAGGTCACCGGAAGAGCCAGGTACGCCGAGGATTTCCGCGCCGAAGGCATGGTCTTCGCCAAGCTGCTGACCAGCCCCATGCCCCACGCCCGGATCAACGGCATCGATGCGTCGGCAGCATTGGCCATGGACGGTGTCTTCGGCATTCTGACCGCGGAGGACGAGGGCGCGGGCACGCTGCTCACCAACGAACCGCTGTTCGTCGGCCACCCGATTCTGGCCGTGGCCGCCGCGGACGAACGCACGGCCCAGGACGCCATCGACGCCATCAGACTTGACGCCGAACCGCTCGAATTTGTCGTCGACCCCTTGGAAAGCCTCTATCCTGGCGGCCCCAACGCGGGCCGCGACGGAACAAACGCGTCCTCCGGGCGCGGCATGGGCGGCATGGGCGGTGGCGGCCCCGGCCGGACGCTGAAGTGGGCGGCCCGGGATTTCGCCGTCCCCGATGGCCAGCTACCCATTGGCGAACCGGCCCAGGAGTGGTCCTTCGGCGATCTGGAGGCGGGCTTCGCCGAAGCCAGCCTGGTCCTGGACGAGACCTTCGTCACCCAGGGCAACTCGCACCATTCCATGGAACCGCGAACCACCATGTCCTACTGGGAGAACGGCAAGTGCTACGTGCACACCGGTTGCCAGAGCCACACCGCAGCGCTCGGCGGAATCTCCCGGCAGTGCGGCGTCGGCGTCGAGGATGTCGTGCTGGTCAACGAGTACTGCGGCGGCGGGTTCGGTTCCAAGTCCGGCGGTTCGATCACCGTCGGCATCACGGCGCTGCTTTCGAAGAAGATCGCCCGCCCGGTCATGCTGCGCATCAGCCGCCACGAGGAATACTATTTCGGCTCGGCACGGGGCGGCTTTCAGGGGCGCATCCGGCTCGGCTTCAGGGACGACGGCCGCATCACCGCCGCAGACCTGTACCTGGTGCAGGACGCCGGCTCGGGCGGCGGTTTCCCCGACGCCAATTCCGCGGGTGGCGCGGTATCGATCATCTACCAGCCGCAGGCGATGCGCTATCGCGGCATCAGCATTACCACCAATTCAACCCCGCGTGGCGCCCAGCGCGGACCGGGGCAGAACCAGATCGCGGCCGCGGTGGAACCGATCGTCGACAAGGCGGCGCGGCAACTGGGACTCGACCGCCTGGCCATCCGCCGGATCAACGCCCCCGACTCCTCCGGCACCGTCGGCTCACAGCAGGGGCCGCTCACCAGCGCCTTCATGGCCGAGGCCCTCGACCAGGGCGCCGAGCAATTCGGCTGGGCCACCCGCAGCCAGCGCAGCGGCGAGCGGCAGGGCCCGAAAGCCTACGGCGTCGGAATCGGACAGGCGTACCACTCCGCCGGCCGCAGCGGTTACGACGGCCTGGTCGTGCTCACACCCGAAGGCAACCTGCACCTCCACACCGGGGTCGGCAACCTGGGCACCTATTCCTACGTGGCCACCACGCGGCCGGCTGCCGAAGTCCTGCGCTGCGACTGGGAGAACTGCGTGATCGAGCACGGCATCAGCACGCGGCACCTGCCCAGTGCCTCGGCCCAGAACGGCAGCAACACGTCGTACACCATGACCCGGACCAACTACGTGGCGGCCCTGGATGCCCTGCAGAAACTCAAGGAAATCGCCGCGATGGACTTGGGCGGCGAGCCGGACGACTACGACATCGGCGACCACCGGGTGTTCACCACGGCGGATCCGGAACGCTTCATCACCTACCAACAGGCGGCCCAGCGGGCCATCGAGCTGGGCGGAAGGTACTCCGGCGCCGAAGCCCCGGAGGATATCGCCGAGGTGACCCGGGCGGCCGTGGCCGGAGTGGCTGGCACGGGTCTCGTGGGAATCGCCAGGGACAACCTCCCCAGCGACGGCAATGTCCCGGCCCTGTCCGTCGGGTTCGCCGAAGTCGAGGTGGACCGGGAGACCGGCAAGGTGGAGATTCTCGACTACGTGGGCGTGGCGGATTGCGGCACCGTGCTGCATCCCCAGGGACTGGCCCAGCAAGTCAAGGGCGGCGGCGTGTGGGGCATGAGCTTCGCGCTGCACGAGCGCCAGATCTATGACACGCAGAACGGCCTGCCCGGCAATGTGGGTCTCCTGACTTGCAAGCCTTCCGGTTACCTGGACGTACCTTCGGTCATGCAGTGGAGCGCCACGAACATCGCCGATCCGCAGAATCCGGTCGGGGTGCGGGGCATCGGCGAGCCGCCCATGGGCGCCGCGTCCGCAGCGGTGCTGTCGGCCGTCTCCGACGCGCTCGACGGGCACCTGTTCAACCGCGTTCCGGTGGTGCCGGACATGATCGTCAATCACGTTGCCGGCCAACCGCAATCGCACGGACCGCTCGACGTGCAAACCGCCTGAGGGAGCGCAAACGGTGATCACCCGGAGACGGGACTTCCTGAAGTACTCGACCGGCGCGCTGGCGGGCCTGCTGGCGCTGCCGGCGTCCCGGCGGAGTTTTGCCCAGACGGTGGAACCCGTCGTATCGTCCCGCGACGCCTTCCCCCAGGGCGTCGCCTCGGGGGACCCGCAACCCAATGCCGTGCTGCTGTGGAGCCGCGTCGAGCCACAGGCGGGCGAGGTCAATCCCGAAGTGGTGCTCCAGGTTGCCCGTTCGCCCGAATTCGGCAACCTGGTACTGGAGGAAACCCTGACCGCCTCTGCGGACAGCGGCCACACCCTGCGCATCCTGGTCCGGGACCTGCAACCGGATACCACCTACTTCTACCGGTTCATCGCCGCGGACGGCGCCACCAGCCGCCTGGGCCGCACCTGGACGGCGCCGCCTCCGGATGCCCGCCGACCCGTCAGCATCGCCTTCGTATCCTGCCAGAGCTGGCCGCCGAACGAACACGGCGTCTATCAGCGGCTGATACGCGACGAACGCATCGAAGGCACCGACCGCGCCGTCGACCTCATCCTGCACCTGGGCGACTACGTCTACGGCCTGCCCGCGAACCCTGAAGAATCGCTCGCCCCCCCGAGCCTGGCCGACAGCGATGCCGCAGGCGGACCGCCGGGCGGCGCGCCCGGGATGGGCATGGCAGGCATGGGCATGGGCGGCCCGCCGGGTGACGATGAACCGCCCGATCCGGAAGACTTCGACCTGTACCTGGCCGAACACCGGCGCATCTACAAGGGCTATCTCCAGGACTCGGACCTGCAGGAAGCCCGCGCCATGTACCCGTTCGTGGCCGTCTGGGACGATCACGAATTCGGCAACGATGTCTGGCAGAGCTATAGCGGCGGCCGCTCCAATCCAAAGAAACGCACCGCCGCGACGCAGGCCTGGTTCGAATTCGTACCGCAGGTTCTCACCGACAGCCTCAGCGTACCCGGCGTCGACAACGAGGCGCGGGACTACGAACAGCCCGCGGCGCTCGATAACGCGCCCATGCGCGATTTCGACGACGGCTTTCTCTCCATGGAACCCAACAACCTGGCAGCCATCAACTCCCAGACGTGCTACCGGACGGTGCGCTGGGGCGCCTACGTGGATCTCCTGTTGACCGACAACCGCTCGTACCGGGGGCCCAGCGCCCACCCGGGCTATTCGGCGCAAGACGTGGAAGGCGAACAAAGCGCCGTCAGCGTCTTCACCAGTTTCAGCCTGTTCGACGGCGGCCTGCTCCACACCCTGGCCGAGGGCCGCGACGCCAACGGCGGCAATCCGCCGGAAACCGTCGTAATCAACGGCGAGACGGTGCCGAACCCGCGGCGGAACGATCCCGCAGTTTCGCTGCTGGGGAACCGTCAGAAACAGTGGTTCAAGAATGCGCTGGCCGGGAGCCAGGCCATCTGGAAAGTATGGGCCAACGCGGAGCCGGTGATGGGGTTCCGCTTCGACGCCGATCGGATCAATCCGGAGGCCGGCAGCGGGTTCCTGTGGACCGACAGTTGGGATGGCTTCCCCAACGAGCGCGAGGAAGTGATGCGGTTCATCCGCGAGAACGGCATCGCCAACGTGGTCTCCCTCAGCGGCGACCGGCACGCGCACTACGCCGGGCTGGTGGCCGAGAACTACGAAGCCGAGGCGCCGCGCTACGTGATCCCCGATTTCACCTGCGCGGCGATCTCGGCCTTCGAGCGCGGACCGTTCCTGGAGCGCGCGATGGGTTCATTCGGCCTGGCGCACCTGGGCATGTACGATCGCCAACGGGCCGACGGCACCGGAGAGCGGGCCTGCAACCTGAATCTCTTCATGCGCAAGGGCGCCCGGTGCGCGCAGGCGATGTCGGAGACCAACGATCTCGAGCAGGCGCTTGCGGCCGCCGAGCCCTCTCCCAATCCGCACCTCGCCTACGCAGACAACGACGTGCACGGCTACTGCGTCGCCACCTTCGACAGCGACAGTTGCGACGTGACGTTCGTCTCCGTCGCGCGGCCCGTATGGGACCCGGAAGCGTATCCGGAAGGACCCCCGATGTTACGGGCCGTCGGTTACCGCGTGGACGCCTGGGAAGGCGGCGGGGAACCGAAGCTGGTGCGCACCTTCACGCGCGGCGAGCGCGTGTTCGGAGAGAGCTGACGGGACGACGCGCCGCGGCAGTCGCGGTACTCGACCGCAGCTTTCGGTTCAGCGGCGAACGCTTCGCGCACAGCGCATCGACCTGCCGGCGATCATCTCGGCCAAATTCGACAATGCCTCCGCGTCCAGTCCCTCATCCTCCAACGCGCCCGCTACCTCACGCGCCTTCGCCGCCACCGCCGCGCTGATTTCGGCGACACGCCGGCGGACAAGCGGCTGTCCCAGCCCCGCTTCAACGGCAAACAACTCCCAGCCCCGGGCATTCATTTCCTCAAGCGTTGCCCGCTTGCCAATTTTCATGGCCAGTCTGGGCGAAAGTTCCGGATACGCAATGGTGGCCAGCAAGTCGTAGAGTGGAGCAAGGCTGGTACCGTCGTCGTAGTAAAGCAGGGAGAAGTTCTTGCCGTGGGCGTCCGCATTCCCGGCGACAAGGTTGAAGATCGCCGCGTCAAGCAGCTTGAGAATTTCGACTGCGGGGCGGGCAGCCATCCGCCGCAGTAGCGCGAAACAATCACGCAGCGTGGGACCGCCTTCGCCGGCGTACTTGCGATGCGGCCAGATTCCCAGCGCCTGGCAGAAGTCTTCCTGATGGATGCGGCGCACCGTGTCAGTCGTGTCGGCCCGGCTCGTCGTGCGGTCATAGCGTTCGATCAGCAGGAATTTCCGGTGACGCGCCATTCGAGGCTCCACCGGTGCTGCGTGAAGCCCTATGTTCTGCGCGAGACGCATCACGAAGGCTTCGTTCTCTACGGTATCGGGAAAACGGGTGATTGGCGGCTTGAGTATGTGGGTCGTCGCCTGTCCGGGGATTGGCAACGCAATCTCGCCGTTGACGAGCACCACCGGAAGTTTTGGCTGCGCCCCGGCCAACGATAACCGGAGCCCCTCCTCGTCCGCCAGCATTGGTCGCATCGGCAGTGCGTCGAGCAATGCAGCGAGTTGCTCCTGTTCAAGCGGATGCGGTTGCTCGTCGGCCGAAGACGATGTGGGCGATGCCCCGGGGGGTAACAATTCGAGCGCACCGGCGACATCGCCGCCGAGCCGATCCAGTAGCGCAAAGTCGTTTCCCCTGGAAACCCCAAGAAGACGCGCCACCGCGTCCCGCTGGCCTTCCTCGGGCAACAGCCCGCTAAAGAAGGGACCGCACTCGCGGCGCGAATACGCCTCCGCGCGCCTGGGCAGCGAAGCCGACAACGCATGGGCATCATCGCCCTCGCGCAGCCACTCCGTCGAGTAGACAAATCCCAGCTCGCCATGGCGGTCCTGGCTGAGCCGCCCGACGAGACGCCCCTCCCACCAAACGTTCAGGATTCGGGTCAAGACCGCGGTGCTTTCGGCAGCGCCGGAGGCGGCGCAATTTCTACGGAACAGCCGAGCGCGTGCAGAACTTGCAAGGCCTTGCCGATCTGCGCCGTCGACTTGCCGGCTTCCAGATCGACAATGAAGCGCAGGCCCACCCCGGCAGCGCCCGCGAGTTCATATTGCCTGAGACCCGTAGCCTTGCGCGTCGCCCGTACAATTTCGCCAATCTCGGCGGGCGTCAGGCTCCTGGCTTGCATGAGTCACCAATCGGTTTCGTTCATTCCCGATCGGGAATATTGCACGCCCCTTGTGCACAAGTCAACTATATCGTTCCTGATCGGGAATATTTAGCCTACGCAACTGCCGATCAGCAACAAAATTCCCGAACGGGAACAAACAACCAAAACCACCACAAACGCAGTCCTGAGGGTGCGGACGAAGCCGGCGCCCGGCGATAATCGATAATGTTATACAAAATATTGCACCAGTGCCTTTCTCATAATTGAGAATGGTGCCGCACGTGCACGTTTTTCAATCAATTTCGTTACCACGGTCATCCAGACATGAAGAACAAACCGATCGCAGCCTGCATAGCCTTTGCCTCTCTGGGCACCCCGTCGGTAAACGCTGTGGAAATCGAAGACGTGGTTGCCGCAAGACAATGGATTTTCGGCGCTGAGTTCACCGACCCGGAAAGCGGCGAATTGCCCGGCGACAAGGTCATATTCTCATGGTTGTCGGCCTCGTCGTTTGCGGTTTCGGTTCAGGGCCGGGTGTTCATGCTGGACAGCTACCTGACGCGCATGGAAGTCGAGCGGGGCCGGACGCCACTGGTGCTCGCGGACCTGGTCAACCTTGATCCTGAAGCCATTCTTCTCGGCCACGGCCACAACGATCACGCCGATCATGCTGCCTACATCTCGGCAATGACCGATGCCGTCATATTTGCGACCGAAGAAACCTGCGGCACGATGCAGGTCGACTTCGACCGCATGTCAAGCGACCCGCGAATACAGGACCACCCGGATCGTGCATTTCCGGAAGACGCCACCATGGACTGCGTGCCGGTTACCTCCGCAGGTTCCATACCCGGAACAGAAGTGCTGAACCTGGCATTCCTGGAGCCGCAGGCCTGCGTGACGGCGTTCCGTCACCTGCATTCGATTGCGGTCGAGCCCGATGGCGATTATCCGCCGACGCCGGTAGAAATCATTGTCGACGAGCGCGACGAATACCTCTTCCCGCACGGCATTCCGCTTTGGCCATCCTCTCGGGAGGGCGAACCCGAACTGACCGACGATCGGCAGTTCAACACCACCACGACGCGGGGTGCCCCGGGCGGAGCCGATGCCCTCTTCTTCAGCTTCCTGCTCCGCAACGGCAGCAACTTCTCGTTTGTCTACCAAAATACGGCAGGCGCTCTGAAGGAGGGGATCGGCCGAAATTACGCAGGTACGCCTGAAGACGGCGAGCGGATCGTAGGCCTGCTCGAAGCCCTTGCGCCCACGGACGTGCAGCTCGGCACGGCCGCAACAGGCAACTTCGACAACAACGGCCTGCGCGACCTGATCATGTACCAGGCGGCGATCAGGCCCAAAGTCTACATTCCCAACCACATCACGACCGGGACGCGCGCAAGGGAAGGCTCTTCACTGTCTGTGTATGCAGGATACGTTAGCCAGATGAACCTGATGGGGGTGCCGGTGGAGGACCGTCCGAGACTACACTGGCTCGTCGATCCGGTGGACTACATCAAGCCGATCGTGTTCGACGTGAACCAGGCATCCTGGGCCGACCCCGGGAAGGAATCCGCCCTGAACGGCTATTGTGCTCCGACCGGCTCGACAGAGCCGAGTTCAGTCTCACTGAACTAGTCCCGGGTCAACGTGGCTCCAGCTCACCTGGTATCTGCCGATCATTGCGAATACCGTTCCAGATTCGACTTCAAAAGTTTCATTAGCTCGTCACGGTAGTGATCATGCGTTCCCCTGACCCAGGCGGCCGCCAGGGGCAATTCCCTGATCGGGCGCCCTGTATCGTCGACCAGAGGACGATACTCGACACCCTGTACTGCATTGCGGCTGTACCAGTACGGAACGATGGCCGCTCCGATCTCGGCGCCAACCATGTTGATGATGGTCTGCTTTTCTTCCACCTGTTGTGCGACCTGCGGCTGTAACGACGCGCTCAGGAATAGCTGCATGGTCAGGTTGTAGCTGTGCGGCCGGGTTCGCGGTGAAGGCAAGATGAGCGGCACATCGTCCAGGTCCTGAATGCGCAGGTTTTTCTGCTTCGTCAAGGGATGTTCACCCGGCAGGGCAACCACCGTCGGTTCTTCCAGCAAATGATCGAAATGGATGGCGGGTTGCGGCGACATGGGGGGACGCACGATAGCGACGTCAAGCGCACCTGACAGGAGTCTCGGCAGCAGCTTGGCGCTTTTGTCTTCCTGCAGGTACAACTCCAGGTCCGGCGCCAGCTCCCTGAAATCATGTACGAGTTGCGGGATCAGTCCGGTCGCCGCACTGTCCATGGCGCCGATTCGAAATACGCGTTCTTCGCTGGTAGCCGCATCCCGCACCCGGTCGGCTACGTCCTCCACGTGTGCGAGCAATGGCCGCGCTTCGCGCAAGAGCAAGTGGCCGCTCTTGGTCATGGTTACCTCACGGGTCGTTCGCGACAGCAGCTTCAGACCCAGATCCTTCTCCAGCATGCCGATATTGCGGCTTAGCGATGAAGGCAGGATGTTGAGGCGGCGCGCCGCGCGGCCGAAGTGCAACTCGTCCGCTACAACCGTAAAGCAACGCAACAGCTTCAAGTCCACGGAAGCACCCCATATTTCGAAATATTTGTATATTATTCCCATTCGGGCTTGTCAACGCAATAAGCGACTACGGTTACATTTCCCCGCCGTTTGCCCGAAGACTTCAGGAGTCAAAGACCCCCTCCCGTGACCCAATCGCTTGAAAAACGAGTGATTCGAAAGCTTACGCGCCGAATAGTGCCGTTCATCATGCTGCTCTATTTCATCGCGTACCTGGACAGGGTCAATATCGGTTTTGCCGCGCTGACGATGAACGAGGATATCGGTCTTTCCGCAGCGGCGTTTGGATTCGCCGCCGGCGTATTCTTCATCGGCTACTTCCTTTTTGAGGTCCCGTCGAATCTCATCCTGCATCGCGTCGGGGCACGAGTCTGGATTGCCCGGATCATGTTCACCTGGGGGATCATCTCCGGCGCCATGGCATTCGTGCAGGGCCCGATCAGTCTCTATGTCCTGCGCTTCCTGCTCGGCGCCGCCGAAGCCGGCTTTTTCCCGGGGATCATCCTTTACCTGAGCTACTGGTTTCCGGCCCGCCATCGAGCCGGCGTGACCGCGTTTTTCATGGCCGCCGTACCCATCTCCATCGCCATCGGATCACCGATATCCGGGGCGTTGCTGACCATGGACGGCGTACTCGGGCTGCGTGGCTGGCAATGGCTCTTCCTTGTCGAAGCGGCGCCGGCCGTCTTGCTGACGGGCGCGGTATTGATCTACCTGACCGATCGGCCGGAGGACGCGAAGTGGCTGGATGAGGAGGAACGCGACTGGCTTGTGGCGGAGATGAAGGCCGAAGAAACCGGAGTGGCGCAGGAGCACGGCTCCCAATCCGCTCTTCGGGCGCTGGCGAATCCGTGGGTCCTGGCGCTTGCGCTGGTCTATTTCGGCACCTCGGCGGGACTCTACACGGTCGGAATCTGGTCTCCGCAGATCATCGCGCAACACGGCACAGGCCCGTTTGCAACCGGCCTCATCAATGCGATCCCGCCCATTTTCGCGGTACTGGCCATGGTCCTGTGGTCGCGGCACTCGGACCGAACCGGAGAACGCACCTGGCATGTCGTCTTCGCGTGCCTGTTCGCGGCTGCGGGACTGGTGATCGCGGCCTTCACCTCCGGTCTGATGCTGGCCGTGGTTGCGCTGATTCTGGTCAGCGCCGGCGTCAGCTCTTCAAAGCCGCCGTTATGGAGCATCCCGACACAGTTTCTCACCGGCGCCGCCGCCGCGACGGGGATTGCGGCCATCAACTCCATCGGCAATCTCGGTGGGTTTGCGGGACCCTTCATCATTGGCTGGCTGAGAGAAACGACCGGTGGTTTTCGAGGTGGGCTGTTGATCGTCGCAGCAACGCTGGTGTTTTCAGCGGCAGTGGTGCTGTTGCTCGCGGAAATTCGCAAGCGGCAAGTGGCCATCTCGCAGCGTCATCGGACAACAAGCCAGACCAGCGACGACTATCGGAACCTGGAGCGAATATGAGTATTCGAGAGTATTCCATTGCAGCGATTCCAGCGGACGGCATCGGGATCGAAATGACTGAAGCAACAATCGAGGTCCTTGGCGCCCTTCAGAAACGCTTTGCCGGCATCCGCTTGAGCTTTGAAGAGTTCGACTGGGGCTCGGACTACTACAAGAAGCACGGAGCCATGATGCCGTCGGACGGCCTGAAGACGCTTGAACCGTTCGACGCCATTCTCTTCGGCGCCGTGGGTGCGCCCGATGTACCGGACCACATCACGTTGTGGGGCCTGCGTCTTGAAATCTGCCAGGGCTTCGATCAGTACGCGAACGTGCGGCCAGCCCGGATGTTGCCCGGAATATCCTCGCCCTTGCGGAACTGCGAGCCGGGCGATCTGGACTGGGTGATCGTTCGTGAGAACAGCGAGGGCGAGTACTCGGGAATTGGAGGCAGAGCGCACCGTGGCCACCCCGAGGAAGTCGCCACGGAGGTATCGATATTTACCCGTACCGGCGTCACCCGGATCATGCGTTACGCATTCGAAACGGCTCGGTCGCGTCCTCGAAAATTGCTTACCGTGGTAACCAAATCAAATGCTCAACGGCACGGCATGGTCATGTGGGACGAGATTGCAGCCGAAGTCGCCGGGGATTACCCCGATGTCTCGTGGGACCGGATTCTGGTGGATGCAATGACGGTGCGAATGACGCTGAATCCCGGCAGCCTCGACACCATAGTCGCTACCAACCTGCATGCGGACATCCTCTCCGATCTCGCCGGTGCGCTGACCGGCAGCCTGGGCGTCGTGCCGACCTCGAACATAGACCCGGAACGACGCTATCCCTCCATGTTCGAACCCATTCACGGGTCCGCATTCGACATCACGGGCAAGGGAATCGCAAACCCGATCGCGAGTTTCTGGACGACCGTGGAAATGCTGAATTTTCTTGGGGAAGAGACTGCTGCCGACGCATTGATGAGGGCCATCGAACAAACGACGTGGGCAGGCATCCTGACCCCGGATGTCGGCGGCACGGCCAACACCGCGGAGGTGACCAGCGCCGTGATCGGCGCCCTCCTCGACTCTGAAGTCCAGCGCAAATCCGTCGGCTGACGAGAGCACCAACCAGCGGTGCGCGCCAGAGTAGCCTTGGGCGGCTCTTTGGTCTCCATAATGGCAGATTTCGACGACTTTCTTGCCATTATGAGGTTCGAATTTTTGGCAAATTAGCGGCAAATCGGTTTGTTGCCTCTCCAACGTTGCGCACGTAAGCTCTATGGCATGAGTGACCGATGGACAATGATCGGGGGATTCGTCGCACTGGCGGGGTTGATTCTCTTTCAGGCAAACGCGACCCGCGCCGAGATGCGGGACCTGCGCAGCCAGGTTACGGACTTGGGCGAGCGCGTCACCAGGATTGAAGTGCGCCTCGAATGGAATGAAACCCGCCTTGAAAGGATTGAAACCCGCGTTGAAGGGATTGAAACCCGGCTTGAAGGGATTGAAACCCGGCTTGAAGGGATTGAAACCCGCATCGAATTCGCGCTCCCACCCCTTTCCGAACCGGCCCGGGACCCATCGCCGAGGGGTTAGCCGACACTATCTGGCTAACCGTCACCGTCACGAATCCTGGCAGCCTGAGCCAGCGCGCACTGCTCGAGCACGTCAAAGACCGCGTAGAGTTCCTCGCCCTGAACAAACGGATGCGGGTCTCCGGGCTCCCGCCCAGCCAGTTCGCCAATCCTTTCCAGCGATCCATCGCGCCGGGAGTGATTGCTGAAGAAGACCTGCACGTTCTCCTCGACCGCGAGTTGCTTCATGCGGTTCGCCGATGCGGCGTATGAGGCCATCTGCTCGTCGTTCGGCCCGAAATTGAACCCGGTACCGCCCCAGAGAACAGCCCGGTACGGCGTACCGTTGTCGTAGACCGTGAAGACCGGCGAAATGGTACCCGGCGTATGCCCCGGGGTTACCCGAATGTCCAGCGTCGTGCTCCCCGCGGTCAGTTGGTCGCCATCGTTTACCGAGTAGTCCTTCGCCGGAGGCAGGCCGAAGCGGGGATGCTCGGCCAATCTGCTCGCAAGGTCCCAGTCAGTCTCGCTCATGACGATCCTTGGCGACCAGGTTTCGCTGAGGTAGTTGTACCCCCCGAAATGGTCGCCATGCGCGTGGGTGATCAACAGGTACTCGATCTCTGCCGGATCAAGGCCGAGCGACACAATGCCCGCTTCGATGATCGTCTCCGCTTCCTCGTCCGAATTCATGGCGTCGATCAGAATGTAGCCCTCTTCGGTCCCCAGCAGCCAGGCGGAAACGCTTTGGCTGCCGACGAAGAACAGATTGTCGAAAACCCGGGCCGGCGGCGGAGCGCTCGGACGTTGAGCGCGCTGCGGGGCGGCTGAATTGGCGCTGGACTGCGCTGTTGGATTGCGGGGTCTGGGCGGATCCGTGGCCAGCACGTTCACATTGCGAAACGTCATGTCCAGATCGCACAGGCTCGCGTAGCCCGGAAAAACCTCCGCCGCTTGCAGGCCCCTTTCCGCATGCAGTTGAGCGTCACCGATGACGTCGTCGGCGTCTTGCGCCAGGGCCGCGCCGGCACCGAGGGAAAGAGCGAAAACCAGTGCGAACCTGCAATCTTCAATGGCGACACAGGATTTCTTGATGGCAATACTTGATTTCATGTCGGTCACCCGTTTTCTTCTGCTGCACGTACAACGCGAACTGCTCGCCCGTTGCGACGATAGAGCGGTACGATCAATCGGCGCCAAGCCAGCGCAAATCCCGTCCAGACCATGATCAGGCTGGCCGCCGAGACCAGTCCGGCAATGGTTTGGCCGATGAACCCGAAAGACTCCCCCGTGTGCAGGTAGCGGTTCCAGGAAATGGCCCGGGTTTCTCCCGGAAGGTCGGAAAACACACTCGTCCCGACCACGTCGCCGGTGTAGGCGTCGAGTGTCACGGTTGTTCGCTTGTGAGGCTGGCGCCCGGAGCCGGCATCGATCTGAAATGACACGGTCCGGCTTCCCTGCTCCGGCACGGTGAGCGCGATCGAGTTCCATGACGAGGATTGCGCCATGACTTGTTGCAGCAGGTCATCCAGATTATGGGGATCGCCCTTTACGGGTATTGCTGCAGCAGCAATCTCGACCGGGCGTCCCGATGCTCCCGGCGGCCCTGGCGGTCCCGACGGTTCTGCCGCACCGCTTGCCATACCGGTCAGGAAGCTGTTGGCCCAGGGGAAGGAAATCACGACGCCGGTTGCGATGACGACGATCAGCGGCACAAACGACCAGGCCGCAAATACATGGTGCCAGTAGAAATCTCTTTCCCTGGCATTGCGGTATTGCTTGGCGAAGCGCAGCCGTTGGCGAAACAGCGGCCAGCGCATGACCTTGGGCAACCACAGATATGCACCTGAAACGATCAGGAACAGGAACAGGAAATTGCTCCAGCCGGTCACGAATTGGGCGATCACGCGGGACTCGCCATTCACATCGAACCAGCGATGCCAGCCCGTCAGGGTTGCCATCACTTCGCGCGTCGTGTTGGTGGGCTGACCGAGCACGGCGCCGGTATAGGCATCGACATAGGTTGACGGGTCGCGGCGACCGCCGCCCACGAGAACCGGTTTGGCCTCGTCCCGATAAAACGTCACCTGTTGGGCTCTCACGCCCGACGCGGTTGCGCTCTCCACGATCTCGTCGACGCTCACACGGACTGCCTGGACCGGAGGCGACGGCCACGACCGGGCATCGGCCCAGGCCACCATCTGTTGCTCGTAGGTGAGCAGAACGCCCGTGAGGGACATCATCGCGACGACCAGCCCTACGGCGATGCCTGTACCCAGATGCAACCAGAATATTGTCTTTCTAAACATGTCCCCAACGGCTCGACAATGTTCAATTGGTTCGGCTCCCCTTGCGACTTACTCTATCAAGGTGTCTTCGCTCAGCATTGTTCAATAAATTAATATTATCTGACTCAGTCGCGGCGGGCTCCCGGCGATGTGCGCGTGTTGCTACCTTTGGCCTGAGCGCGTCAAGACACCGCGGCAAGACAATATCGGAGTGCAAACCATGACAACTGAACGTGCGGAACGAGACACCGTGGCCTTTGAAGTTCGGGACGGCATTGCCTGGGTGAAGTTCAATCGCCCGGAGAAACGCAACTGCATGAGCCCGAAACTCAACCGGCAGATGCTGCGCGTCCTTGAAGACCTGGAGTTTCGCGAAGATGTCGGCGTGTTGGTGCTGTCAGGCGAAGGCACTGCCTGGTCCGCCGGCATGGACCTGAAGGAGTACTTCCGCGAGTCGGAGGCGCAAGGGCTCGGCGCCGTCCGCCACGCGCAGCGCGAGGCCTACGCCTGGTGGGAACGGCTCCGCTGGTATCAGAAGGTCACCATCGCCATGGTCAACGGCTGGTGTTTCGGCGGCGGTTACGGGCCGCTGTTCTCGTGCGATCTCGCCTTCTGTGCCGACGACGCGCAATTCGGACTGTCGGAAATCAACTGGGGCATTCTGCCCGGCGGCGGCGCCACCAAGGTGGCAACCGAACTGATGCCCATACGCAAGGCCATGTACCACGCGCTGCTCGGTGAGAACCTGATCGGCCGGCAGGCGGAAGCTGCGGGGCTGGTCAACGAGTCCGTACCGGCCGACAAGCTGGAGGAGCGCGTCACTGAGGTTGCGCAGAAGTTGCTGATGAAGAACCTGGCCACCCTGAAGGCCACCAAGGACGCAGTCCGCCGTGTTCGCGAGATGACGTACGGCAACGCCGAGGATTACCTGATTCGGGCCCAGGAAGCGCTCAACTGGCATGACCAGACCAAGGGCCGTCTCGAAGGCATGAAGCAGTTCCTCGACGACAAGACCTACAAGCCGGGGCTCGGGGAGTACGACAAGTCCAGGCGGGCCGGCTGACTGGTGCCCATTATCGATCCCATCGCGAGTTACGCCCGCAGCAATCCGCAGAATCAGGCGGTGGTCGACCTGGAGTCCGGTCGGCGCTACACATACGCCGAGCTGCACCCTGCGGTCGATCGACTGGCCGCGTGGCTGGTCCGGGAGTTGGGCCCGGCGAGCGGCGCGCGAATTGCGACGCTGTCAAGGAATTGCGCCGAGATGCTGATGCTGCAGCATGCAGGGGTTCGTGCCGGGACCATTTTCGTACCCCTGAACTGGCGTCTGGCGCCTGCGGAAATCGAGGTGCTGGCCGAAGACGCCGGCCCTGAGATCGTTTTCCACGATGAGGGTCTTGCCCCGCCGGCAGCAGCCGCACGAGCGATGCACATCTCCCGGGTGCCGAACCTCGGATCGGCCGGATCCTGTCCTCCCCCCGAAGCGCGGCTTCGGTTCGATGACGTTGCGACACTCCTTTACACGTCAGGCACGAGCGGCCGGCCCAAGGGCGTCATGCTGTCGGAGGAAAACATATTCTGGGGCTGCGCTAATTTCATTTACGCGCATGACGTGACGATGCAGAGCGTCTTTCTTTGCGACATGCCGCTGTTTCACACGGCCGGACTTTTTGCAGCCGCGCGCGTCCCCATTCAGGCGGGCGCCAGCGTGCTCATTTCAAAGGGCTTTGACGCACCGACGACGCTTTCGAGGCTGACCGATCCCGACCTGAACGTGACTCACTATTTTTCCGTGCCGCAAATGTCGGCATGGATCTGGAACGAGCCGGGCTTCGACCCGCAGCAACTCAAGAAACTGTCGTGCTGGGCCATCGGCGGAGCGCCGAATCCAAGGGCCAATGCCGAACGCTTCATCAAGGCCGGCATCCGGATCGCCGACGGTTTCGGCATGTCCGAAATCTGTTCGGGATTCGGCATGCCGCCGCAGGATTTCACGACGCTGCTTGCCAAGACCGGGAGTTGCGGTCCCCCGTTACTGTCGCTTGAGACCCGGATCGTCGACGACGACGGCAACGACCTGCCGCCCGGTCAGGTGGGCGAACTGTGGTTGCGCGGCCCCAGCGTCACCCGCGGCTACTGGAATCAACCCGAAGCGACCGAGCAAGCCTTTAGCGACGGCTGGTTCAAGACGGGCGACGCGGGGATGCTGGACAGCGACGGATTCCTGTATGTGGTCGATCGCAAGAAGGACATGTTCATTTCGGGAGGCGAAAACGTCTATCCGGCGGAAGTCGAGGCCGTTATCGCCGAGTTGCCCGATGTCGCCGAAAGCGCGGTCGTCGGTGTGCCGGATGAACACTGGGGCGAGGTCGGGCGCCTCTATGTCATTCCGGTACTGGGCCGCACCGTCTCGGGAGACGATGTCATCGATCACTGCCGGGAGCGGCTGGCGAAATTCAAGGTTCCGAAAACCGCCGTCATCACCGATACCCTGCCCCGCACCGCCTCCGGCAAGCTGCAGAAGCATGTCCTCAAGGCCCAGGCCATGCGGGAGATCGCCTCGGACTGAACCTCCGGCGGGCGAACCGGGATCCCCAGGAGCATTGAAACTTGGCGGCCAATCGTTTCGGCGAATACTTCATATCGGATGAGCGAAATAGAGCAGCACGTTGACGTCGATGAGCTTCACTTGCGCAATGACATCTTGCGAGCGATCTCTTCGTCCTCCAGCGCGGCAGCCAGAGCCAGCGCCTTGTCGACCGCCAGGCGCGGACGCCCCATGGAATATGTGGTTTGCCTTAATGGCGGGCGACTCTCCCCGCTTTCGCCAAACGCGGAGATTCCCAGGCGCAAAAGCCGATTCAGCATGCGCGTAACTGACAAACCTTCCTCGGCGGCGTACGTCCTGAGCGCCACCATCAAGTCATCGTCGATGCGCACGGTGCTCCGCATGATGTCATTGCTCCATTAGTCATGATGCGATGACATCAATTATGCGCCATCAACGATGGCAGTCAAGTTCCGCGGAGGCGCGCCGATTGACCGATGCGCTTACCGATCGACCAGATAACGATCGAACCAGTCGATCATGGCGCCGATATAGTCCGGCGGATCTTGCGGCAGGGCTCTGACCCTCTCGCCGTCGATCACCCGGGTTGCCTCGAATCTCGGACCATGGCCGCCGCCCTCGACGCGAACGAGGCTCGCACTGACGCCAGTTTCCTCAAGTGCTGCCTGCATGGCGACAGAAAGTTCGAAGGGCACGACCGGATCCTCATCCCCGTGAATCAGCAGAAAGGGTGCATCGTCGGACGTGACGTACATGATCGGCGAGGCTTCCTCGAGCTGCCTGAATTCCTGGGTCCCTTCCCGGCCGGCAGTATCCCTGAATCCGAACAGAGGCGCCGCGGCATCGCCGCGAAAATCCGTCGGAGCCGCCCGCACCACGACAACCTGTGCCTTCGCGCTCTCCCGATTGACCGGACTGGGGTCGTCCGGATCGCCTTTGCCATCCATCACACCGAGCATGCTGACCAGGTGCGCGCCTGACGACCCGCCCATCGCACCGATGCGTTCGGGGTCGATCCCGAATTCCTCCGCATGGTGGCGGATAAAACGGATGGCTCTCTGCGCGTCTTCCAGGTGCGCCGGATGCCGGAAACGCGGTGCTGCGCGATGGTTGATGTTGAACACCGTATAACCGGCCTCCGCCAGCGGCACGGCGTATACGTCTTCCTGCCCTGTCTGGGTGATAGGCGCTGCATCCAGGCTGAGTTCACGGGTCCAGCCGCTTCCCGAGACAAACACGATGCCGTAGCCGTTCGGGTTTTCCGGGTAGTAGACATCCATCAACAGGGCGAGGCCCGAAAACATGCCGTATACGACGTTTCGTTCTACCCTCGCTTGCGCGTCCGCAGTTCCGGGTGCAGAAAGGAACACCATAGCGAGCATGGCGAAGAGAAAAGGCCTGAAAGGAACGCTCATTGGTCTCACCTCGGATCGGGAGTCCGTTTACTTTAAGGCACTGCCGCAAGAAAACGTTATACAAAGATTTGCACTAGTGCTGCATCAACCTTCTTCGGCGAGGCGGCCTGGCAGCAGGGTTTCCGCCACGGGCGGATGATATTCGGCGGCCGATTCGCCTTTCCCGGGCCCCTACCCTTTCTCCAGGAAGGGAGGCGGATAATGACGGCCTCCGCGCTCCAGCGTGATCCAGCGCTGTTCCGTGAATGTCTCGACCGAAGCCCGGCCTCCGTGGCGCCCCAGGCCGCTGCTCTTGACGCCTCCGAACGGTATGTGCGGCTCGTCGTTCACTGAGCTGTCGTTGATGTGCGCCATACCCGTTTGCAGCCGGTTGGCGACGTCCAGCGCCCTCTCCTCATCCTGGCCAATGATGCCGGCGGACAGCCCGTACTCCGAATCATTGGCGATTGCTACGGCCTCATCCACCCCGGAGGCTCGAATCACCGGAGCCACCGGCCCGAACGTTTCCTCGCTGTACACCTTCATGTCCCGGGTTACGCCGGAAAGCACCGTGGGTTGGTAGTAGGGACCGTCGCTGGTTCCGCCACAGAGCACGTCCGCCCCCTTGTCGCGGGCGTCGTCGACCTGGTCAACGATCTTCCGAAGTTGGCGGGGATTGATGATCGGGCCGATGACATTGCCCATCTCATGCGGGTCTCCCGCCCTGAGCGTCCTGGTGTTTGCCACGAAACGTTCCGTGAACTCATCCGCGATGGACTCGTCGACGATGATCCTTTCCACGGACATGCAGATCTGACCCTGGTGCATGAACGTGCCGAACGTCGCGGCGTTGACGGCCTGGGCCATATCCGCGTCATCCAGAACGAGGAGGGCGTCCTTGCCGCCCGCCTCGATGCATGCCCTTTTCAGCAGCATGCCTGCCGTTGACGCGATCTGCCTGCCGACCGCGGTGGAGCCGGTGAAGCTGATGGCGCCCACCAGCGGATTCGAAACCAGTTCGTCGCCCACTTCCGCGACGCTGTCGCGTGAGCACGTCACGACATTGAAAACCCCGTCGGGAACGCCGGCTTCCGCCAGGACCTCAGCTATCAGCGTGCCGCCGCTCATGGGTGTTTCCTCGGACGGCTTGAGCACCACGCTGTTGCCCACTGCGAGGGCGACAGCGATCCCTCGGGATGAAAGCAGCAGCGGAAAATTCCACGGCGAAATCACGCTGACGACACCCAGCGGCTGGCGCACGGCCATGCTGACCTTGCCGTGCTCCGACGGGAGAATTTCGCCGTTGGTCTGATACGCGCACGCCGCCGCAGCCCGGTAAATGCCGCAAGCGTATCCCGACTCGAACATGGCCTTGCCGATCCAGGATCCGGCTTCTTCCACAAGCGCGGTGACAAAGTCCTGCTGGCGAGCCTCGAGGATATCCGCAGCCTTCGTGAGATGGCGAGCTCGCACGGCGTGCGGCAGGGCCGCCCATCCCGCGGCCGCCTGAGCCGCCGCATCCACCGCCGCCTTCGCGTCGCTACGGGACGCGTCGGGGGCCTCGGCCCAGGTTGCTCCCGTGGCCGGATTGAGTACCGCAAACGTACGCTGACCTTCGGCAGCGTTCCATTTCCCGGCGATGTACTGGTTGAGATGATTCATGAGACTTCCTTTCGCAGGTTCCTATCAACAATTGGGTTGGCAAATCCAGTCTAATCGGCGGCGCGATCCTTGAGGAAGAACAGCAGGCTGGCAGCCAGCAACGCCCCGCAGCCCATCACGATCGCAACGAATTGCAGCCCGAACCCCGCCTGGAACAGGTAGCCGGCGACAACCGGCGCGAGCACCGATCCACCGCGTCCGATCCCGATGGCGAAGCCCGTCCCCGTCGATCGCACGTGCGTGGGAAAGACTTTCGCAAACAGCGCGTACATGCCGCAGATCGCCGAATTGGTAAAGAAACCGGCGCAGGCGACGATGATCGTCAGCCCCGTCAGGTCATCGGCGCCGCTGCCGAACCAGAAGATCATTGCGGCTGCACCGATCATCACGCCGATGGTCAGGTGCCGCAACTTGATTCGCGTGGCAAGGAACCCGAATATCGCTCCACCGGTCGCACCGCCCACATTCAGCCAGGCCAGCACGCCGGCCGCGGCGCTCGGATCGAATCCCATGTCGACAATGATGTTGGGCACCCATTTCACGAGGAAGTAGAACGTGGTGATCAGCGCAAAGTAGGCGCTCGTCACGAGCGTCGTCGTCATCAACAGGCCCGGCTTGAAAATATCCGCAAGCGACGGCTTCGTCGCCGCCGGAGCGACCGGCGTCAGCTCCGAAGCCTGCGGATGGCCGAACCGTACAAGTGTGCGGTTGATTTTTTCCAGCGCTCCGGGCCGCCGCATGCGGTCCAGAAACACGGGCGACTCCGGTACCAGCAAGACGACGATGGGAATGAATGCCAGCGTCACCCAGCCACCGTAAGTGAAGATGTCGTGCCAGGTACCCTGGCTCAATATGTAGCGCACGCCAATGCCGCCGAGGATTCCGCCGATCGGGTAGCCGATGACCATCCAGGACATGGCGAGTCCTCGCCAATGCAGGTTGGAATACTCGGCCGCGGCAGCCGTGGTGACGGCCAGCATGCCGCCGATGCCCAATCCGGTCAGCAATCGCCAGGCAAGCAGCTCTGAAACTCCGTCCGACTGGCCTGCCCCGAACATCCCCGTTGCCATGAGGACCAGGCAGAACAGGATCGTGCTTCGCCGGCCCGCCTTGTCGCCCACGATGCCCAGCGCCAGCGAACCCACCGCCATTCCGATCAATTCCATGGCCAGGATCCATCCGAGCGTCGCCTGGTTCACGCCCCAGTCGGCGGCAATGCCGGGCCCGGCAAAGCTGATGGCCAGGACATCGAATCCGTCAAGGGCATTCAGCCCGAAGGTGACCGCCACGGCGGCCCACTGCGCCAGACCCATGGGCCGGTGCGCCATCATTGCGGTTGGCGTGTTATTCGTCATGTTCCCTCACTTTTCCCTTTTTAAGACGCGTTGGCGCCAGCGACGGCTGGAACCAACTGCCCCTTACGTGCCGGTCGGTTTCGGCGCTACAGCACCTTCCAGAATCGAATCACTACGCCATTCGGGTAGCGTTCTCCAGCCGACACGAAGACGTGCTTCATCAACCAGTCGAGGCCCGGCGCCTCGGTTTCGAATTTCGGTATGGCGCGGAAGTAGATCAGGGATTGATCCACCTCTTCACCGGCGTTCAGCCGTTGCATGACTTCCGGGGAGGCGTGGCGTATGCCGATATTCGAGACATATATCAGGTGCCCGTCGTCGGTTCTGATCGTGTATCGCGCGTCAATGTCCGTGAATCCGTCGGATTGTCTGATGAGTTGCCAATCCGCACCGCCGGGGAGGACTTCTCCCTGTATTTCCGGTCCTTCCACGGTACCGCCCAGGATGTCGATGATGCGCCGCGTCTGCCCGCTGGGCAAATCGGCGACCACCACAGGGTCGGCGACCTGCACCTGCACTTCGAAGGCGAATTCGAGCCCCGGTGGCTCGGGCATGTCCTGCGCCGCTAACGTGCCTGCCGCGCAGATGGTCGCAATACCGAAACACACGCTCCACGAGCTCGGTCGCCTGGCCTTGTTGTTGAACATCAGTCAATCTCCATGCCGTATTGCCGATCTCCGCGGGGTCCGGACGGCATTGAAACAATCCATCATTCTCACGGCGATGGTACCGGGGAAACGGGATCGAAACCGCATAGCGCGGCCGGATTATCCACCAGAATCTTTCGCTGCAAGCCAGCGTCGTCCACGCTGTCAAGCAGCACGTCGAGCAGGCCGCTCACATCCGGTTCCCTGCCCTGCATGCGGATGAAGGGCCAGTCGGACCCCCACAGCAAGCGCTCCGGATTCGCGTGCAGCAGCGCAGCGGTAAACGGCCGCAGATCCTCATAGCCCGGAACCCTGACAGAACAACGGCAAACTGACAACTTCACCCAGACGCGGCCTTCTCGAACCAGTCCCAGCATGGTTCGGAAATGCCTGCCGTTAACGCCCTCGCCGACCTCAAGCATTCCCATGTGCTCGAACACTACGGGCAAATCGGGGTGCAACAACATGTCGAGGCGATCCATGAGCGTCGCCATCCGGCCCCAGACGTGGACACTCCAGTTCAGGTCACGCAAGCGCGTTGCGAGCCCCGCGATCTCATCGAAGCCAACCGCTCCCGGACGGGGAACGCCCGACGGCAAGGGCGCCTCGACAAACCTCAGGCCGATCACGCCGGCGGCCTGAAGACGTTCCAACTCGGTGTCGGAAACATCCGCCCGGGCTGCAGCCACACCGCGCAGTCGACCGGCGCCAAGCTCCAATGCGTCCAGCATGATGCCGGTGTTGCACCCCTGTTGCGTGGGCTGAACCAGGACGCCGCGGTCGAGGCCAGCCAGGTCGAGCATTCGCAAATGGGTTTCCGCCGGGGCGAGAGGCACCGGATAGCCCGGCGGATTCTCGAGAGGATAGGAACCGAACGGCCCGAACACATGGGTATGGGCATCGCAGGCACCTTGCGGCATAGAGGCAGTCTGCGCACGCGGCATCACCGCCTCGATGAAGCCCGCCTCGGCACCTGGTCTATTCACGTGCCGACTCACCCGCCAGCGTACTCGGTAGCCGCGTCGGCTCGGGCGGGCCGTCACTTTCCGGCAGTTCCAGGCGCGGGCCGTCTTCGTCCGCCGGCAGCGGCACGTCATGGGCGTTCAGCGTCATGGCCACCATGGAGTAGTACCCGATAATGGCCGTCAGTTCGACAGCGGCGACGACATCGACCGCGTCAATCAGCTTTGCGTAGACGTCGTCACTGACGTGACCGAACCCAAGCAACTCCCGGGTAAATTCGTACACGGCAACCTGCGAGGCGCCATCCAGTTGCGGCGGTTGCGCCGTCCGTATGGACTCGATGATGTCGGCGGAAAGACCGGCCTCCACCGCGATGCGGGAGTGAATCGCCCATTCGAGCTGGCAGTTCCAGTAACGGCCCGTCATGGCGATCGCCAGTTCCGACAGTTCCCTGGGCAGGCGGGTATCGAACCGCAGGTATTCGCCGAGCGCCTGCCAGCGGTCGGCCAGTTCCGGCGAGTGCAGGGCGACGCGCAGCGGCCCGACGATTCGGTCGCGCTTGCCCGAGACGATCCTGTCGTAGACCTCGCGCTGCCTTGCGGACATCGTCCCCTCGTCGGCCATCGCGATGCGGCCGCCGGCAACCGCCTTGCCGCCGGGTTCAGATGACATGACGCTCTCTCAAATCCTTGATTTCGCTGCCTTCCATGCCCAGTTCGCGCAGCACTTCCTCGGTGTGTTCGCTCAGTACCGGTGGCGCCCGGTCGAAACGCAGCGGCGCATTACTGAAACGCATCGGACTGACCACCTGGGGCACGGTTCCGGCGAGCGGATGCTCGATCCGGCGCACCATCTCGCGATGCACCACCTGCGGCTCCTGCATCACATCGGGAATGCTGTTGATCGCACCGCACGGGACACCTGCCGATTCGAATTTGTCCACCCAGGCCGCCATGTCATCCTCGGCCAGCGTGTCGACGATGACTTCGTTCAACTCGGCCAGATGAGTAACGCGACCGGCGTTCAGCCTGAAGCGATCGTCCCCGGCCAGTTCGCGCCGGCCCAGTTGTTCGGCGAACTTCACGAACTGGCCGTCGTTGCCGACGGCAACGGCAATGTAGCCGTCACGGCACGGATACACATCCTGCGGTTGAATGTTCGGATGGCTGTTGCCGCTGCGTTTCGGCGTCTTGCCGGACAGCATGTAGTTCATGGCCTGGTTGGCGAGAAAACCGAGTTGCACGTCCAGCATGGCGAGATCGATGTAGTCACCCTCGCCGGACTCTTCCCGGCGCGCCAGGGCGGCAAGCACCGCAATCGCCGTATACATACCCGTCATCAGGTCGACGATCGGCACGCCCACCTTTTGCGGGCCCCCGCCGGGCTTGTGGTCCGCTTCGCCGGTGACGCTCATGAGGCCGCCCATGGCCTGCACCATGAAATCGTAGGCCGCCTGGCTCGCCCGCGGGCCGTCCTGCCCGAACCCGGTCACCGACGCGTAGATCAGCGCCGGGTTTTCCTTGCTGAGCGTTACGTAGTCCAGGCCGAATCGCTTGAGCGTTCCCACCTTGAAGTTCTCCAGCAGGATATCGCTCGTCTGCACCAGGCGGCGAACGACGGCCTGACCTTCCGGTGTGGCAATGTTCAACGTGACCGAGCGCTTTCCCCGGTTGACGCAAAGGTAGTAGCCGGAGTCGCGCGTCGGCTCACCGGTCTTGTCCAGGAGAAACGGCGGGCCCCAGCTCCGGGTATCGTCACCCACGCCCGGGCGTTCGATCTTGATGACGTCGGCGCCCAGGTCGGCCAGGATCTGGCTGGCCCAAGGTCCGGCCATGATTCGGCTGAGGTCCAGGACCCGAACATGGGCGAGCGGACCCGACCGTTTTTTGTCACTCATCGTCAATGATCTCCGTCGCCTTCGTGGAGTCGCGCTGCAGAAATGTCTCGTGCCATAGCACGAGCGCGGGACGGCCGGCTCGCCAGTCCAGATCCGTGAACCGGAAGTCGAGGTAGTCCAGCGTGATGCCCACCGTGATCTGGCCGATGCCGTAGTCCTCCTGTTCGACGGTCTCGCTGCGTTGTTCCAGCCAGTCCAGACAGGCACGGGTCTTGGCGGCGCAGGTCGAGCACAACGCCTCCCACCGCTGATCTTGCGGCTTCAGGAACTCGCCGCGCCAGGCAATCAGCGTATCCAGCAACCCGTCGGCGACACCGTGCAGTTCCAGCTCCCGCCACCTCGCAGGCGCTTTTGCCGGGATCAACTTGCGCCCACCGTGCAGCGAATCGAGGTATTCGCAGATGGCATACGATCCCGAAAGGACCACACCGTCATCGAGAACCATCACGGGAATCCGGCCGACCGGAGAGTCCTTGATGATGCCGGAATTGGGTTTCGTCCGAATCGCGACCGAGCGCACTGTCTCGAACCGATCCTGAAGGCCCGTTTCGCATGCGGCGATCATCACCTTGCGGACGAAGGGAGATCGGGGCGACCAATGCAGTTTCATGCCCTGCTACGCCTTGAGTATCGTAACCGCGCAATTGCCGCCGGCGCCCAGCACGTGCGCCAGTCCGCTCCTGGCGCCCTCGACCTGCCGCGCGCCCGATTTCCCGCGCAATTGCGACACGATTTCCACCACCTGCCCGAGGTGGGACGCGCCCACGGGTTCACCCTTGCTGATCAGCCCGCCGCTCATGTTGACGGGACAGCGGCCGCCGATTTCGGTGTGCCCGCCCTCGACCAGCGGCCCTCCCCCACCGACTTCGCAAAGCCCGAGTTGTTCGCAGATTTCGATCTCGCAGAACGCGTCAGTGTCCTGGACCTCGAAGCAATCGATGTCTCCGGGACCGAACCCCGCCTGCTCATAGGCCTTCAGCGCCGTGACCTCGGTCGGCCCGGGGTTGGCGATCGTCGCGCTCATGCTATCCGCCGGACAGCGAAAATCGGCCGAATAGCGAGCAATCGTGTGCGCGCATGCCGCGATCGTCACAGGCTCGCCGCCGAGCTCGCGGGCCCGACCGGCCGTGGTCAGCACGACCGCCGCCGCGCCGTCGTTGGGCGCGCAGATTTCCAGCAACCGGATCGGATCGCAAACCAGCTTTGATCCCAGGATCTGCTCCATCGTGAACGCCTTGCGATACATGGCGTTGGGATTCTCCACGCTGTTGCGGTGGTTCTTCCAGGCCACTGTCGCAATCTGTTCCTCGGTCGTCCCGAATTCGTGCATGTGCCGCCGGGCGCGCATGGACCAGTAGGCGGGATTCATCGACATGCCCATCCTGACCTGCCAGTCGGCGTAAATCATCGAAGGGTCCATGAAGCCTCGCGGCATCTTTTCCACGCCGAGCACGAGCACCGTGTCGACCTCTCCGGAGCGAATCGCAAGCACGGCCTGCCGCAACGCGGCGCCGCCGCTGGCGCAGGCGGCCTCGATATCGACAATCGAGATATCCGTGCCGCCCAGGCGGCTCAGGATGCGCGCACCCGATGTCGCCGGGAGGTACATGCGCGAAAGGTAGGCGGCCTGAATGTCGGGCCATGTCAGGCCCGCTTCCAGGAGCGCCTGTCGCGCAGCGGCAGCGCCCAGATCCTCAGGGGACCTGTCGAACCGCCCGAACGGATGAATGCCGGTACCGAGAATTACAATTTCAGAACTCGACACGACTCGACCTCAGGAAGAAAATGTTGCAAAACGGAACGCGCGGTATTGCTGTCCGTCCGGGGAGCGCAGTATCCATGGCTTCAACCGCAACCGGACCCCGATTTCAAACGAGTCCACGTCTCCGTCCAGCGGCGCCACGATGCGAATGCCGTCCGCCAACTCGACCAGGCCGAGCGCAAAGGGCTCGAAGGGTTCCGGCCCAAGGTACCCGCCCGGTGGCTTGTGCCGGATGATCGTGTAGGTCCACAACTCGCCTTCCGACGCGAGTTCGATTCCTGAAATCCTGTCACTGCCGCAATTCAGGCACACCTCGTTCGTGCCCATCGACACCTCGCCGCAGCTTACGCATCGGCTCCCCAGCAACCGGATGTCGGCCGGATCGCCTGCAGTGCCCGACACCAGGCCCTCCCTGACAGGGCGTATGGCGTCGTTCGATGTTGCATCAGCCTTGTTCATGCACCGTCTCCGTACTCACGCGCGAACGCACCGGGTCAATCATTGCCTCGCGGGCGTCCGCTGCCGCGTACCCCACGGCAGGATAATGGCGGCCAGCAGGAAAAGGGTGCCATAGTAGTACTGACCCGCGGCCAGGCTGCCGGTGCGGTCGGTTGCCCAGCCGACAAATGTCGGGCTCAGAAAGGCGAATGCGCTGCCCAGCGTGCTGACCAGCGCGATGCCCCCGGCGGCGGCCGTGCCGGAAAGGAAACCCGCGGGCATGCTCCAGAACGGGCCGGTCGCCCCGAATGCCCCGCAGCAGGCGATGACCAGCAGCGCCAGCGCAGCCCACGGCTGGTCGGCGAACGAAGGCATGAGAAACCACGCGATCGCGCATGCGAATGCGCAAGTGGCAACGTGCCAGCGACGTTCTCCGGTCTTGTCCGAGTGATGGGCGACCCACTGCTGTACGCCGAGGGCTACCAGGTACGGCACCCCGGCCAGAATGCCCAGCGTCACGTAATCTTCGATGCCCGCCCGATTCAGGATCGTCGGCAACCAGAACGACAGGCCGCCGATACCCGACACCAGGGCGATGGCCATGGATGCCAGCACATAGATGCGATAGTCCAGAAACGCCTGCCCGAGACTGGATCTGACGACGGTTTTCTGCTCCCTCGATGCCGCGTCCCTGGCAAGATCCTCCCGGACGAGCGCTTTCTCCCTATCGGTCAGCCACTTTGCCTGCTCCGGAGTATCCGAAAGCCACACGAGGACAACTACACCCAGGATGACGGACGGCGCGCCTTCGACGAGAAACAGCCACTGCCAGCCGCGCAAGCCGCCCATACCGTCCATCCCTGCCATGATGACGCCGGACAGCGGGCCACCGATGAGGCCCGACAGGACGAGCGCCGACATGAACAGGGCGGTAAAACGCGCCCGGCGCGCTGCCGGCACCCAGAATGTGATGTACAGCAGCACGCCGGGGAAGAAGCCCGCCTCGGCCGCGCCGAGGAGGAACCGCAACACATTGAACTGCGTCGCGGTCTGGATGAACGCGAAGCTGGCGGAGATGATCCCCCACAGGATCATGATGCGGGCGAACGTCAGGCGCGCACCGACTCTCTTGAGCAGCAGGTTGCTCGGCACTTCGAACGCGCTGTAACCGATATAGAAGAGCCCCGCCCCCAGGCCATAGACCAGTTCGCTGAAACCCAGGTCCCCAAGCATCTGGACACGGGCGAACCCGATGTTGGATCGGTCGAGATAGGCCGCGATGTACCCGATGATGAGCAATGGAACGATCCGCCGGGTGATCTTCCGGTAGACGGCGTCGAGTTCTGCCTGGCTGGTCGTGCTCAATTGGCGCCGTCCTGCCGTTGCAGAAAGCCGATCAGGGCCTGGTTGAACGCCTCGGGCTGCTCCCAGTAGCCCGAGTGGCCGGACTCGCTGAGCATGACAACCTCGACATTCGACAGTCTCGCGGCCAGTTCCCGCAGCATGGCCGGCGGCATGTAGATGTCGGCGTCCGCACCGATGAGCAGCACGGGCAGGTCGATGGCTTCGTACTCGTCCCACTGCAGCGCGTTCTTTGCCGGAGGCCGGAGTATCGTGTGCGCGGAACTGTGCTCCAGATCGATCCACGCCCTTGTGCCTTCGGGATTCGCCGCCCTGTACGACGGGCCCAGTTCCTTGGTCCAGTGAGGCAACGCCACGATTTCCGGCGTCCGAATCGTTGCAAACACTTGGGCGTACTGCGCATCCTGCGCACCGCCCGTACTCGTCGCTATGGTGATGCTGAGCAACCTGTCGGGGTAGGAAATCGCGTAGTCCGGCACGATGAACCCGCCTGCCGCGCTGCCGACCAGGTGAAACGCGTCAAGCTGCAGGTGGTTGACAAGCGCGTGCAGGTCGTCGGCCGAGGTGCCCGGGTCGTCCTCCGGACCCGCGTCGGAGCCGTAGTGGCCCCGGCGCGAGTAAGCGATCACGCGATAGCCGGCCCTGACAAGTTCCGGCTGCTGGTAGCCCCAGATCAGGGCGCTTCCCGTGTAAGGGTGCAGCAGGACCACCGGTACGCCGTCGCCGCCGGTATCCCGGTACCAGAGCCTGACGCCATCGACATCGACAGTGCCTTCCGTGACCGGCGCCTGGGGAGGCACCGGCTGCCATTCGGTCTGGGCCGGCAACAGCCTGATGCCGATGTCACGTTGCCCGAACGCTGCAACACCGGGCTCCGTAGCCGATGCCACGGAAACCGCCAATGCGGACCGTTCGGCGCCGGACTCGTCGATATCGGTCACGGACTGATCGCCGCCCAGTTCACCCTGACCGGCGCCGGATGCTGCGTGCCGGTCAAGAAAATCGATCAGCAGTCTGTTGAATGCCTCGGGCTGTTCCCAATACGGCGCATGGCCCGCCTCGCGGAAGATGGCAACCTCGGGGTTCCGCCAGTACCTTGCGTAGGCGCGCAAGCGCGATGGCGGCATGTACAGGTCCGAATCGCCGGTAAAGAGCAGCGTCGGCGACTCGATGCCTGCGATCGACTCGGGTGTGACCTCGTTCTTCGACCGGATGGGGACAACCCGGACTCTCGAAATTTCGGCCAGTTCACGCCATTCCGAGGCCCCTTGCGGGTTTCCCGCCCTGTAGGCCGGACTAAGCTCCTTGAGCCATGTGGGCAACGCTCTGAACTCAACCGGCAGCAATGTTTCATCCGATGCCGACCAGGCCGGATCGCCCGGCTTGCCGATGGTGTTGCCGATCGTCAGCGTGAGCAGCCGATCGGGGTATGACACTGCAAAATCCGGCACGATATCCGCGCCGGCGGCAATGCCGACGAGATGCAACCGCCCGACCTCCAGGTGCTCGAGCACGCGAACCAGGTCATCTACCCCCGTGCCGGGACTCTCCTCGTCACCGGCGTCGGAGCCATAATGTCCCCGACGCGAATACGCGATCACGCGGTAGCCGGCCTCCACCAATACCGGCTGCTGATACTTCCAGAACAGCGCGCTGCCGGAATTCGGGTGCACGAAGACCACGGGTTCGCCGCTACCGCCCGTGTCCCGGTACCACAGTCGCGCACCGCCGACGTCGACCCGTCCCTCGACCACCGGAGCCTGTTCGGGCGGAGCGCCCCAGGAGTATTGCGGTGGCAGCATGTTGACTTCGCTGATCTGTGCCCGGCCGCTGCAAGGCGCCACTACCAGAGCAAACAGAGACGCCAGGACGCAAGCGGCCGCTTCAAGGCGCTTGCTGCTCAAGGCATGCGCCACAGCCGGAATTTTCAAGCCGATATCTCCGCAAGAAAAAAGCCTGCAGGACTCACGAGGCGTCCCGCAGGCTTTCTTGCTACTCAGATGCTACAGAGATTGCAGGCCAACTCCGCTAGAATTTCTTCTGCAGCGACAACGACCAGATGCGGCCGAAAATGTTGTGGTTGTTGTAGTCAACCGCGCGATCGCCGTTCAGCACGATGGGCGGATCACGGTCGCCCAGGTTGTCGACCGACAAGCCAATGCGCAACCCATCCGTAAAATTGTCACCTTCGCCAAGCGGAACTTCGTACACGATATTGGCTCCGAGCGTGGTCCACGACGGTACACGACTGGGTTCCAGGGCAACGCCATTGACGGTGATGGGCAGATCATTGGTGTAGCTACCGACCACGGTGGCATCGACACTGGCGAACCAACTGCCGGTCCTGAAGATCACGCGCCCGGTCATTCGCGTGCTGTTCTGAAAACCGATCCGGTCCAGTTGCTCGACCAGTTCGCCACCCGGCACCAGAGCGCGTTCCAACCCGAGCACCTTCGCGCCGTTGAACCGCACGCCCCACTCACCGATCGGGGTGGACCAGTCATAGTTCACCTGAAGGTCAAGTCCACTCTGTACGACCGCACTCGTGTTCCGCAGGCCAGTCAGCATAATGGCTTCCAGCCCGCAGTCGCCGGCCGACGAGCCTCGAAGGTCGGCTGCAACATCGACAAAGTCCTGATACGCAGGATTGTATGTGGAAAAGTCGCCGGCCACGCACGTGTCGGGCTGCGGCGCAATCCGGATGAAGGGATCGTAAAGCGCACGATTTTGAGAGTTCGCGAGCGCCGAAGTTTCGTTTGGAAGTCTTTCGATGCGATTGCTGTAGTCGACCGTGTAGTAGGTCGCCGACAGTCGCAGCCCATCGACCGCTTCGGGCGTAAAGTCAAGGCCGGCCGTCCACATGTCCGCTGTTTCCGGCTGCAGGCCCAAAGTGTTCCCAATCTTGAATAACACGTAGGTTGTGCCGCGAGCGGCATTGCTCACCGGAACGTCGTGAGAGCCGTCGTTGCTGTAGTTTGAACGTCTGAACTGCTGCAACACGCCGGGGTCGCGCTCGACCAGCGTAGGCGCCCGAAAGGCTTCCGCCACGGTAGCGCGCAGCGTCAGGCTTTCGGTCGGCTCAAAGCTGACGCCAAGACGCGGATTGGTCGTGGAACCGAAGTCGCTGTAGTCGTCATTGCGCACCGCCAGGTTGAGCGTGACGGTATCGGCAACCGGCAGGTAGGCTTCGACAAAGGCCGCCGTCACGTCTCGATCGGAGGTGGTGTCGCGGACAACCCCATACGCCGGCGGATTGCTGGTGCTTCGTCCATTGGTCCCGTGATTGAGGAACCTGTGCTCGGTGCCTTCATACTCCGCGCCGAACGCAAGTCGAGCCTGGCCACCCGGCAGGTCGAAGATTCCGCCCTCGAACTTGACCGATCCGCGGTTCATTTCAAACCACGCTTGCTGATCGATCGAGCCGTAGTACACGAGGTCGAACCACTCGGACTGCGGTCCTTGGACGAATGGGTTGAACAGGTCCGCATAGGCGGTAAAACCGGCGTCTGGCAAGCTGATGCTCTGGCGCTTCCCGCACCGCCCGCAGGTCTCGTTATCGCCCAGCGTGTAATTGAGTGAAAGCTGCCAGTTGTCGTTGAGGTCGTAGACGAGATCGAGGTACGTGTTGAGCGCCCGCTCTCTCGGCCGCGTTGCGGCATCCACCGCGCCCGCGCCCTCGTTGTTCAGAAAATAGCTGTACGACATGTAGTAGCGGGATGCGTTGGTCAGCCCGTCGATCCAGTACGGGCTGGACCGCGTGACCAGTGATTGCTCGTAATGCGAAAATTCCACTATCTCGCTATCGCGCTCGCTGTAGACACCGGTCAATGTCAGTTGACCCCGGTCACCGGCAAAGTTCTGGCGCCCACGGAACGAAACCGCGAGGCGCTGACGCTCCGGCCAATAGTCCCGTTCGTCGCCCAGGTCGGAGACGGCATGCTGGCCTTCAAGCGCCAATACTTCCTCGGCCGTCGGTAGCCGGCCGTCGGTAGCCGGTACGCCGTAGAACGTCCCGTTCGCAAAAATGTTGGGCAACTCTCCGGGGCGGACAAACTGAACCCCCCGGACGGATCCGGAGCGATTGTCATTGCCTCCGTAGGCCCGCAGGTCTTCATTGAGGTAGCCCCGCTCGCTGCGCTTGAAGGTGCCGCGATCTTCATACAGGACGCCAAGCCATGCATTTCCGGTGTTCCAGCTCAGACCGCCCAGCATGTCGACCGCATTTGCCTGGTACAGGCTGTTGGTGGTGCGCGCGTTGATCTCCACGCCCTCGAAATCGTCCCGCAGGACAAAGTTGACGACGCCGGCGATGGCGTCCGAACCGTACACGGCCGATGCCGCATCCATGACGACTTCGACACGCTCGATCGCCGAAATGGGAAGCTGGTTCGGATCCGCAAACTGCGCAGTAATGCCCTGCCCGACCAGGCGATTCCCGTCGAACAGGATCAGCGTCGCGTTGTCGCCGAGGCCGCGGAGATTCACGCCCTGCGCGTAGCCGACATTTCCGCCGCCCTGCCCGGTCGGCACCTCCTCCTGCTGCATCAGGCCGGACCCCTGCGGCAGCTCGCGGATGAACGATGTCGTGTCAACGGACGTTGTGTTGAGCAGGTCCTCCTGGCTCATGCTCAACGTCGCAGCACCTACCGGCGCAACGCCGCGAATCGCCGTACCGGTCGAGGTCGCGGTCACGACGACCTCCTCAATCTCGCCCGCCTCCGTGATCTCCTCCTCCTGCGCCGCCGCGTTCTGAGCCAGCGCAATTGCGGCCATGAACGCGAACCCGGCTGTCATGGCGATCAGAGCTGGATCGGTGAATTTTCGAGTCTTCATTTCATCTTTCCTCCTGCGGGCTCGCTTCATCGGTGCCTGATGAGAATTCGAGCAGGGTCAAAATTTCGGAACGGTGCATACGATTGGTTTGTGATCGAGAGATGCCACCGAGAACCCATCGCCGAAATCCGTCATGCACCCGACTGGGAAAATCGGGGAATCGAACAAGATCAACTTGTTGCCTGGGAATTGAAATCCGGCTCCGAATGGAGCGATCTCCGGTAAATGGCCAGTACATCTGCCTGCCTGCACCGTCTATCCCCGTTGTCGACGTTGGCTATGGTTCGCCAAGTGGCCCTATGGACGATCAAACGTTGCAATCGAGTCTATACTTGGCTCGCAGTCGCACTGGCATTCCGGCGTTTATACAAAAATATGAAATAATCGGCGTTCCCGATTTCGATTCGAACCCGCACCTTCAACGACAGGCACGATACGATGTTTGACGGGCGCAGCCGCGCGCACAGCAGGTGTTCGCCGCTGAAGATACACAGCGGCAGGTAGCATTGGCTCTTGTAATTGCCGTGGAAGAACCGCCCCTCCGGTGCGCCGTGCAACGGTTCGTCCGTGGCGTCCAGGTCCAGCCGCACCGTCTCCGGCGCCCGCCCTTGGCGAGCGGGTGTACGGAGATAACGGAAAGCGACGGTTCTCCTACGGCAAAGTAAACGAATCGCTCGCCAGCGTCACCGACGAACTGGCCGCCGACTCCTCGTAGTACTCCACAAACCGGTTCGTCTCGAACGCATCGTAGTCCCTGAGGTTTTCCGCCCAGCGATAACCGATGGTCTGGAACAGCAGTTCCGCCGAGACCGTCACCGCGCCGCTGGCGCCCGACACGTCGACCAGGTACTGAACGCGGTCACCGCCCGCCGTGAAGTCGTCGTCGTCCGCCGCCGCGCCGTGCACCTCGATCTCCCAGGATGCAGTGGCCTTGTCGAAGCCGCTTGGCAGCAGGCGATTGTCCTTGATGTACCGCGCGCCGGAGAGCAGCCCGGTGGTCACCCGATCCTGAACGTCCACCATGACCGACTCGTAAATCTGCACCTGGCTGGCGCTGTCAATGGTGTTGTAGTGGGGTTCGAACCGGCTGCCGTCTTCGTCGTTGTCGTTGCCCGCGATGGAACCGTCCGGCTGCACCGCGCCCGACTCGAACAGGGTATTGCCCGCCGCATCGGTCACCGTGACGTGCAGCCAGGCCCGCCTGGAAGGATAGGCGGTCGGCAGCTTGTGCCCCGACAGGCTTTCCACCGCCACGCCGAGCTCCAGAGTGCCATCCGCCATGCGCGCGGAGTCGACGCTCACCCGGGCCGTTTCGGACTCGAGGAACTCCCGCGTGCTGCGCTGGGACGATTCCAGATCCTGGGGCAGGGCCGTCACGCCGAGCTCGGTGCGATACTTGTTGAGGATCCCCAGCATGAAGGAATTGCCGCCCCGGAACACGTGCTGGTTGACCGCCGGACGCAACTGGCCCAGCACCGAGGTGATGGGCGCGTCCTCGACCAGTTCGGGCATGTGACAGCTCTGGCAACTGTCGGTGGCCCGGTAGTCGCTGTGCAGCCACTCGTGATACGGCACCTGCTCGGGCAGCATACCCACTTCCTCGCCCGCGTCGTTGAGCGTTTCGGTGAACAGCGTGTGGCAGGTGGCGCACAGCTCGGATTCCGCCAGGTGCTCGCTGGTGGTCGGCACGAAATCGGTCGCCGAGTTCATCAGGGTCTGGCGTCCGATATCCACTTCGTGGGGGCCGTATATCTCACGCTCGCCCATTGCCAGTGTCGTGTTGATGACGAAACCGCCGGTGAAGCTGGAATCGTCGCCGAAGTTGTCGTCCTGAATCTGGTGACACACCGCACAGGAGACCCCGTCCGCCGCCAGGACATTGTCCCAGGGCGCGAGATTGGCGAAAACCTCGCCGGCGGCGCCGCCGTTGTTGGTCGAGTGAAAGCGCGCCATGGGCATGTGACAGGTCGCGCAGGTGTCCTCGATGGCAGCCTGGGCCTGGGGATGATCCATGACCTCGCGCCGCACGCCCGCCTGCCAGTACGGGTCCTTTGCGGAGTTGGCCATCATGGAGGCCCGCCACGTATAACCGATGGAGATATCCTGTCCTTCCGGCGACACCACGCCGCTGTGGCAGGCGATGCACTGGTGGGACGTGTGGAAGAATTCCTGCTCCTGTGCCCACAAGGGACTCGAGACCAGCACCAGGCCGAGTACGGCCGCGACGCAGCGCATTTTCGAATGCAATTCGTTTATCACGTCTACCATCCTTCCGTTACCCCGCCGTCAAACCAGTCCCACAACAGGTAGAACACGAACTGCGTCTCGCGTCCGGGCTCGTCCTCCGTCGGAATCCTCAGCCCGAAGTTCGCCATCACATGCTGGCGCGTGTTCAGCGTCACCTGGAACTGCGGCACCAGGTCCCATTGAACCTCTGCGCCGCCCCCCAGCTCCCTGGAGCCAAGCACTTCGAGCATGGGCGTCCAGGCCCGGCCGAAAGGCCCGCCGGTAGTCCAGGTCCGCCCCAGGGCAGCCCTCAGCCCCACTTCGTTCTCGAACTCGCTCACCGATGGAAACTCCAGCAACGCCTGCATTTGAAAGAAAGAGTCCGCGGGCAGAAGCCTGGCGTATGAAAAATAGGGCTCGAACTTGTATGTGCCCCCGCCGAAACCCAGCGCGTCGTCGCCCGACGGCACGATCAGCTCCGCACCGACGCTGAAGATGTTGCCGGTGTCCATGTTGTAGCCGAGGTTACGCTTCAGGCCGATCTCAAGGTCCCCGGTACCGCCCTGGCGACCCTGGTCTCCGCCGAAATCGGTCACCTGGAACGGCATGGAAATTTCGATCTGGTTCTGCGCGCCGAAGCGGTATTCCCATAGAAATTCGTGGATGAAGGTGTTCCGGTCGCCGCCTTCCAGCCACGTGGTCAGCACCACTTCGTCTTCCGGATAGGCCTTCTCCGTGAACAGCGCCCGCGGCAGGTTGAACTCGCCCCGGGGCCACCTGTCGTCCGTACACTGGGTACGTACGTGATCGAGGATCGCCTGGATCTGATCCGGTTCCAGCGCATCGCCGAACGACGGCATCATCTGGTCGAAGCCCCGCACCGGGCCGCCGGCGTGGATAACCGCGTACCAGTCGGGGTCCGGCTCCCGGGCCGCGAAATCGCAGTCCGTGAAGTCCGGCACCACGAGATCCTGGAATCCGAGCTGCGAGATGCTGACGCCCGAACCGTCGCTGCCGTGGCAGGCCGCGCAGGCCGTGTGGTACAGATCTTCGCCGGTTTCCTGGGCCAGCACAGGCGACAATCCACCCAAACAGGCCAATGTCAGGTGTAACGAAAATACGTTTCTGTTAACCGCAATCATTGTTGTCTGCTATCGGTAATCATTTGCATTTACCCCTTCCCAAAATGCGAAAAGCAGCTTTCGCTGCCTATCTTCATTCACATCCGATTTGCGGATCAAGTCATCGAAACTCTCATGTGTGGCGCTAAAGTATCCCGGCATAGTAAACGGCGCCCAGCAAAGTGGTGCTGGCAAGCCCTATGGCAAGCAGCCGCGGTCCATCCATGCGGCTCCACAACAACACGCCGCTGACGGCCAGCACGATGAGCACGCCGAAAAAAACGTCATACCGTCCCGTGCAACGCCTTGCCACTGCCGCCGAACGGCGGTCAAACCGCTTGAATTATAGCCCGCACCCAAACCCCGACCGTTCAGGCAAAGAAAAGTTTACACTTCTCGACTCAGCAGGCTGCCAGGGGCCTGTTGTCGCCAACTACTCCCAGGCGATGCACCGGGCGTTGCAGGCAATCGAAGCGTCGGTACCCTCCCCCTGGGTGGCGTGCACCTGCCACCAGTTGGTGAACTCATCCACCTGGATGCTGCATGTGGCCACGTCTTCCGGGCCATTCATGCCCTCGATCTCGACCTTGGTCAGGAAGCACAGGGAATTGGAAGCATCAGCCAGCGGCTTCTGGTCGTCGGCGGGTCCCGCACGGAGCGAACCATCGCGATTGGTGCCACGCAGCCACGCGTCCTGCTCGGACTCGGCCACGATCGCAAACTGCTGTCCGCCGCCGTCGGCCGCCATCTGCGCCGCGACCTCGCTGATCTGCGCCTGCAACTGCTCCAGTTCAGTGCCGCCCGTTCCCCGACCCTGTCCCGTGACCAGGTAGGTGAGAACGCTTGCAATCAGCGCGGCGGCTATGGCGATTGTGGCTGACTTCATCTGCAACTTCCCCTGAAAAACGTGTTCAATCCAGAGACCGCAGAAGCCATCCCGCATAGCATGTGCAGTCCCTGATCACTCTAGCCAGCAGCAAGGTCCCGATCAACCCGATTGCCGCGCTGGAGCGCCCCGGGTTGACGTTTCTTGGCTCAAGCGGCCATTGCGCGGGCAAGCGTTTCCGAGGCACGGCGAATGCGCTAGTGTACCGTCTCACAAATAGATTGACTGTTCAATGACATTCCGGCACCCTGCGAGGCATGCCACAGCCCATTCGCGCATTGAGCATCACCGCGGAGCAGCGGCGGACGTTGGAATCGGTGCTGAACCGGCCCACGGCGGCGCAGCGGGACCACCGGCGCGCTGCGATCGTGCTGCGCCGGGCGGACGGGCTGAGCCAGGCGGAGACGGCGCTGGAAGTGGGCGTCAGCCGCGCGACCGTGATCAAGTGGGAGCGGCGCTTCCGCGCGTCGGGCCCGGCGGGTTTGGCCGACGCCAAGGGCCGGGGACGCAAGCCGCGCATCGCTCCGGACGTGCGCGAGCGTATCATTCTCGGGGCGACGCGCCCGCCGCCGAACCGCAACCGCTGGTCGGTGAGGAGCATGGCCGGGGCGGCCGGGGTGTCCAAGGCGACCGTGCAACGGCTGTGGAGCGCCAACGACATCAAGCCGCACGCGACCCGCACGTTCAAGCTGTCCAACGACAAGCACTTCGAGAAGAAGTTCTGGGACGTGGTCGGGTTGTACCTGAATCCGCCGGACCGGGCGTTGGTGCTGTGTTGCGACGAGAAGAGCCAGTGCCAAGCCCTGGAACGCAGCCAGCCCGGCTTTCCCGTCATGCGCGGATACACCCGCACGCGGACGCACGACTACAAGCGCCACGGCACCGTCACGCTGTTCGCCGCGCTGTCGTATCTGGACGGCAAGATCTTCAGCCGCACCGCCGCCCGGCACACGCACCGGCAGTGGCTGGACTTCCTGCGCCAGTTGAACCGGGAGGCGCCGCCCGACGTGAGCTTGCACTTGATCGTGGACAACTACGCCACCCACAAGCACGCCAAGGTGAAGTCCTGGGTCAAATGGCACAACCAGCGCTTCCGCAAGGCGCACGGCATCGACCGGGTCGTCATGCACTTCACGCCCACGTCGAGTTCCTGGATGAACCTGGTGGAGCGTTTCTTCAGGGACCTCACCCAGGACGTCATTCGCGGCGGCAGCTTCCGCGGCGTCGGCGAGTTGGTCGAAACCATCACGGGTTATCTGGAGGAACGCAACCTGAACCCCAAGCCGTATGTCTGGAAACAATCCGGGCAGGCGATCCTGGCAAAAATCCAACGCGCCAGGGAAGCTCACGGGAAGATACATAGTGTATAGTCAATTACGAGACGCTACACTAGACTCATAATGGTTAATCGGCCATTGGAGATTCTCGTGGAAGTGAACAGAATGATGGCCCTGGTTGCGATCCTCGGCTGCGGTCTGCTGACAGCTTGTGCCTCCCAGCAGGAAGCCGCCGATCCTCAGCAGGCAAACGCCGCCGAGGCGCCCGATGCCGAGACTTTGCAGGAGATCAGGCTCAACGCCGAGCAGGTGGCGCTGGCACGTGAGCCGCAGGAATCGGATGTCGTTTGTGAGCGCGTCACCCCCACCGGTTCACACATTCCCCAGCGGCGTTGCGTGTCGCGAGCGGCCATGCGCGAGGAATCGGAACAGGCCCAGGAGTGGTTGCGTAGCGACGGGACCCGAGGCGCCATCACCGAAGTCCGTTAGCACGGGATCCGGCGCAAGAGCGCGGCCCCCTCAGCCCTCCCAGACTTCGCACTCGTAGGGCAGCACCTCAAGCCCCGGCACCCACATCCAGTGGGCGGTGCGCACGGAGGGTCCCGTCAGGTTGACCGGATCGTAAGCGGTCAGTTCATAATCCAGGCGGCTGCCGTCGGCAGTGGGCGTGAACCGTTCCACCAACCTCACGTCGGGACTCTGGGGCGTACCCGCCTCGTCGGACAAGTGCCAGTCAACCCGCGTCGTCGTCACGACCAGCGTGTCGCCGTCCCACTCGCCGACGGAATAGCCCAGCGGGCCGGCAGGCTGAGTCGACGGATCCGGCGCCGGCTCCATGTGGATGGTGCGAACGATGTCGTGCTCGTGGCTCCTCAGGGTCAGTTGTGATCCGCCGTCGGTGAAATCCATTACCGTGGGATGAAACATGGCTCGGGGCATGCCGTCCTGAACGCAGTCGAGGATCGGTTCGTCGGTCAGCAGATCGAAGGCGTCCCGAGCCGCGAGAGCCGTTTCAGTGAGCATGGCCGGGTCGTTGTCCGGCTCGCCGCCGCCGCCGAACTCGCCCACGCCCCAGGCCCAGACACGGAAGATGCCGCGGGCGTTGCGGATGGCTTCCTCACGCTCCGCGTCATCAATGACTGTCCTTGCGACCTCGAGGCGCTGGTCCGAAAACCGCAACGGACGGGGCCGCGAGCTACCTGTAAACTCCTCGCCGTTGGGCAGCAGCATGTTCGTCAGGGCCATCTCGTTGGCGTGGCGCCGGGAAACGTAGCCCGCCACCCGAACATGATCGCCGACATTGACGATATCGGCGGTCCAGCCGAGCCGCGACAGCCAGGTGACCGGCCCCGACTCCACCTCCCATATCTCGCCCGTCGTGTCCCGCAACCTCAACCGGACATGGGGATTGCGCCAGAAGACCTCCGTTACCGGGCCCTCCAGCTCGACGATGTTGTCCATGTCAAAGAGCACGTTGTTCGGAGGCCCGTGATGGGCAGACGCCGGGCTCGCTGACAGGAGGAACGCCAGAATGAATGGCATGCGCTTCATGTGGGTTATCCCTGTTGGTTCCGTTGCCACCAATGTATCAGCCCGGCCCTTTCCCTTCTAGCGGAGCGCTCCCGGGCGGAGCGCTCCCGGGACCCGGCGCGCCTGGTCACGATCGGGGCAATGGCCGGGCACCGTGAACAAGGCCGAAACTGGCCTGAGAGACGGGAATTTGGGTATGCTCCGGTACCATTACGCCGACATGGACCGGAACTTGGAGCGAACCGTGCTGTATGGATTTGGCAAGCGCCCCTCGTGGGGCACCACGACCGGGACGGCGGCCGCCCTCCTGGCGAGTTTTTTCCTGGGACTGGGCGCCGCGTGCAGTCAGGACTCGCCTCCCGCGGGCGACCTGACTCCCGAACGACTGGCGGCCTTGCCCACCGACGGCTGGCTGACCAATGGCGGGAACCTCTTCAACCAACGCTACTCGCCGCTCACGCAAATCAACCGCGACAACGTATCGGAACTGCAGGGCGCATGGCGTGCGCGACTGGGCGGATCGGGGCTCGGCCAGAAGTATTCGGGCGAAGCCCAGCCCATCGTCTACGAGGGCGTGGCGTATATCGTCACCGGCGCCGACGACGTATTCGCCATCAGCGTGGAGACCGGCGAGACGTTGTGGACCTACGAAGCCAACCTTGACCAGTCGATCGACGTCATCTGCTGCGGCTGGACCAGCCGCGGGGTGGGCTTGAGCGACGACAAGATATTTGTCGGCCAACTGGACGCGCATCTGGTCGCGCTGGACCGGATGACCGGCGAGGTGGTCTGGGACACACAGACCGAAAACTGGGAAGACGGCTACTCCCTCACCAGCGCTCCGCTGTACTACGACGGCCTTGTGATCACCGGCTTTGCCGGCGCCGAGCGCGGCATCCGGGGGCGCGTCAAGGCCTACAACGCCGATGACGGCTCGCTGGCATGGACCTTCTACACGGTGCCCGGCCCGGGCGAGTTCGGGAGCGAGACCTGGCCGCAGCCCGGCGACCCGTACAGCGACGTTTACCTCTATGGCGGCGGCTCGGTCTGGCAGACGCCGGCCGTGGACCCGGAACTGGGCCTGGTGTATTTCTCCACGGGCAATCCCGGCCCCGACTTCGCGGGCTACGTGCGCGCCGGCGACAACCTGTTCACCACCTCCATGCTGGCGCTGGATGTCTACACCGGGGAATACCGCTGGCACTTCCAGCAGGTTCACCACGATATATGGGACTACGACGCGGCCAACCCGGTGGTGCTCTTCGACCTCGAAATCGACGGCGAGACGCGGCAGGCCGTCGCCGAAGCCAGCAAGACCGGATGGGTCTACATCCTCGACCGGGTGACGGGCGAACCCCTCATCGGCATCGAGGAACGGCCCGTGCCGCAGGACGAGCGCCACCTCACGTCCCCCACCCAGCCGTATCCGGTGGGCGACTCCTTCATAGACCAGTATGTGGATATCGTGCCGCAAGGCTATCCGCCGCTGGTCAACCAGGGACGCATCTTCACGCCGTTCTGGATGGAGGGCATGGTCGTGATGCCGGGCCCGTTTGGCGGCGCCAACTGGCCGCCGAGCGCATACGATCCCACCAGCGGCACCCTCTTCGTCTGCGCGAATGAGCGGCCGGGCTTCTTCCGCGGCGGCGAGATGGCGAACGACCTGCCCGAAATGCCCGGGGACTCCTACATCGGCGGGTTCTTCGGCAACGTGCCGTTTCCGAACCACGGCATTCTCGCGGCCATGGACATGCACACCAACACCATCGTCTGGCGGCAACGGTGGCAACAATTCTGCTACAGCGGCGTGCTCGCGACGGCCGGCGGATTGCTGTTCACGGGGCAGAGCGACGGCCGGATCATGGCACTGGATTCCAGCGACGGGGCGGTCCTGTGGGAGTTCCAGACCGGCGCCGGACTGAACGCACCGGTGAGCACGTTCGAGCACAACGGCGAACAGCACGTCATCGCCTACTCCGCGGGCAACCTTTTCGCGGGCGCGCCCCGGGGCGACAGCCTCTGGCTGTTCTCGTTGAGCGGGACCATGGACGAGGCCCGCCCGGCGGGGTCCGAGCTGCCGGTAACTGAGGCGGAGCACGAGTAAACCCGCACCCGGCCGGCGTGCCAGCTTTCGTTGATCGCTGGACCGCGTCGCCCGCAACGGGAGAATTCGATACGGGAGAAATCAGAATGAAAAAGACCCTGATAGCCGGTTTCACCCTGGCAGCTTCGATCTCGACGGCCGTATCGGCGCAGACCGGGACGGAATTGGTTTGCGATTGCCTGCCTGTCACCGGTCAACCCGCGGCGGACGTGCTGGCGTCCGAAGACATCTGGGGCAACCCCACCTTCATCGGCGGAATCACCAACAAGGGACCGGACTCCAGCAGCGTCTGGTGACCCGGGGCGGTGGCGTTGGACAGCGCCAATGACCTGATGTTCATTCCCGCCTACGGCAACGGCGGGTTCCGCGCATTCCAACTTGATGAGCAGGGCCTGCCGGTGGACCGCCGGGCCCGCTTCATCACCAGCCGGGAAAGCCTGTTCGGCCGCCGCTCGGTACCGCCGACCAATGCCGAGGAAGCCCAGTTTCCCGGCGCCGGCGCCATCGTCGACAGTTCCACTGGAAGGTTCTTCACGGTGGACATGTTCGCCAACCGCATCCTCGTATACGACGGCGATCCGGATCGGCTGTCCGGTTTCCCGTCCGCCGAGCTTGTCATCGGACAGCCGGACTTCAATTCCACGCGCCGCGGACTCGGCCCGAACCGGCTGGGAGCGATTTCCGGCAGGCAACTGGACCAGGCCAACCAGCGGCTGTTCGTCTCGGACGGTCCGAACAATCGGGTGCTGATATTCGACGTGCATCCGGATCGCCTGGGCAACGATCCACGCGCCGTCGACGTCATCGGTCAGGACGATCTGGAAAGCCGCGATGCGGGCATCGGCCCGGCCGCATTCAACCGGCCCGGCAGTATCGCCTACGACCCCGTGGAGGAGCGGTTGTTCGTGGCCGACAACGGCAACAACCGGATTCTCGTCTTCGACGCGGATCCGGACAATCCGGATGCTTTCGAGGAGGCGGTCGCGGTGATGGGGCAGCCGGATTTCGAAACCGCCGCACCCCGCACGTCCCTGGATCAGCTTGATGCCGGCCCGATGGCATACGACTGGCGCCACCAGAGGCTTTTCATCGCAGAGGATCTGGAACACCGCATCATGGTCTACGATGCGCATCCGGACCGGCTCGGCGGGCCAACCACGGCCATGGCGGTAATCGGACAGCCGGACGCCTTCTCCGTCCATCCGGCCGTATCCGGCACGCGCGTGGCCATGCCCCGCGTCACGGTGGATCCGGAAAAGGAAAAGCTCTATATCTCCGAGGGTTACCCGGCGGGCAACCGGGTCACCGTGTGGGATATCTCTCCAGACAACCTGGAAACCGGCATGTCGGCGGTGGATGTCGTCGGCCACGAGACGCCCGATGGAGAGCCCGACTTCTTCAACCGCATGGCCCAGGGTCATCTCGATGGCCGTTCACTGGCTGCCGCTCGCGCCGTCACCCTGGATCCGGTGGATCATCGCCTGTTCGTGCCCGACGAATACAACCACCGGGTCGTGGTCTGGCAACTGGACGAACTGAACCGGATCGTCGACCGCGATGCCCGATGGGCGCTGGGTCAGCCGGACGTGAACACCAGCCTCATGGGCGAACCGGCCGCCAGCAACATGACGACGCCCATCGGGGCAGCCTACGACACCACCACCAAGCGGCTGTTCGTGGGCGACGGCTACCACAACCGGATCCTGGTCTACGAAGCCGCGCCCGGCGAACTGCGGAGCGGCATGGATGCCTCCGTGGTCATCGGGCAGCCCGACTTTCAGAGCGTGGTTCGCGCGGCGGGACCGGCGGGCATCAACTTCGGCGTGCGCATGGGCCGGGGCATCGCATCCGACTTCCTGCCCATGGGTTTCGCCGTGGACGAGGCCGGGCAGCGGCTGTTCGTATCCGACGGGGAGAACAACCGCGTGCTGGTCTACGACATTCGTCGAGACGTGCTGCGCAACGGCGACGAGGCCATCGGGGTGCTCGGTCAGCCGGACTATGGAAGCACGGAGCCGCGTGCGGGAATTTCCGGCCTGTACGATCCGGGACACCTGGCGTACGACCCGGAATACGCGAGGCTCTTCGTCATCGACGCCAAGAACAAGCGCGTTCTGGTCTTTGACGCGCACGCGGACCGGATTCACAACGGCGCCGATGCCATCGCGGTACTCGGCCAGGACGACTTCGCCAGCCAGGCGGCCGCCGGACCCGGCATCTTCGCCCCCACGCCGGGCGGTCCGCCGCCGATCACCGGAGACCGCTTCATCACGCCCAACGGCATCGCCCACGATCCCGTCCGCCAACTCCTGTACGTCGCCGACGGCGGCGGAACGTACAACATTCCGGCCGACCGGATTCTGGTCTTCGACGTGGAGCCGGGCCGGCTGTCAAACGGCGCCCCGGCCATCGCTGCCCTGGGTGCGCCGAGTGCGGAAACTGCCTCACCGACGACGTGGGGCGGCGCGGAACCGGTTCCGGGCCAGTTCAGGGTGCGGGATACCCGTGGAATCGCGCTGGATCACGACAACGGCAGACTGTTCGCGACCGGTTCGTTCGAATCCCGGCTGGTGCAGTTCAATTTTCCGCGGGCCGACTGGGCCTACCGGATCGGCGCCACCGAATTGCAGTCCTTCGGCACGCTGGACGCGGCCGACCTGGGTGGGCAATCGGACCCGCGGACCGTGTCCGTCGCGAGGATTGAAGCCGGCGCCGGACAACCGCCGCTTGGCGTGGCCATCTACAGCAGGACGCGTCAGACGGTGGATGCGCGCAGCGAGCGCCACAGCAGGGCATTGATCGGCGAGGCGGCCATCGCGCCCTCCGTGCCGACGACCACCGCAAACGTATTCGTCGAAGGCGACGAGCGTACCGGCCACGAGCTGTACCTGTACAACGGCGAGCCTGCCGACGCAGCCGTGTCGATGATTCTGCGCGACGGATCGGGCGCCGCCGTACGTCAATGGCAACACACCGTGCCCGCGGGCACGCAACTCGGCGAGACGCTGGCGCCTCGCCCCGCGCCGGACGGCAACGCCACGTTGAGTATCGAATCGGATTCCGCGCTGGCGATAACGGCGCTTCGGCGGACCGACAACGGCGGTGGAGAAGTCATCCTGACCCCGGCTCCCATGACCCGCACGGCCGCCCCGGCCGACTCGAGCACCCTCCCCTATTTCGTCTCCGGAGGCGGGCGCGAATCGAGGATCGTGCTGATCAATCCCACCGACGCGCCGATGGAAGGCGTGATCAGGCTGTTCGACAGCACCGGCGCTCGCGCGCCCCTCGGCACTTCGTCCGACGTGGCGTACTACCGAATCCCGCCGGGCGCGAGCCGCACCTTGGCGAGCGACGGCTCCGGGCCGGCGCCGGCCGACGGCTACGCAAGGATCGAACCGCGATCAGGCGGCGCCCCGCATGCGGCGGTGCTCATCCGCCAGGGTGGGGGCGGAGATTTCGACAGCGAAGGGATCGCCCGGGGCGCCAGCGGCACCGCCATGCGCTTCGGGATCGACCTCAATCCGACCCTGCTGCGCCACGGCGACATCGATACCCGGGTGGTGGTGGTCAACGATGGCGCCGAGTCCGCGACCGTCGAACTGCTATTGGACGGACGCCCGGGCCTTCGCCTCGAAGTCGCGGCCGGCGAACAGCGGACGGTCAGTACGCTCGCAGCGTTCGGCGCCGGCGCCAGGGGGGTGCTGGAGTTGCGCGGCAGCGCGCCGGTCACCGTAGGCGCACGCCAGCGCGTGACCACCATCCGGGGCGACGTGATCGAATCGGAGTTGCCGCCCTTCTCCCAGGGCAGCATTTTCCCGTTTGTTCCCAACGGCGGCGGCCTTTCCACCGAGTTCAGGCTGGCCAACGTGTCGGCGGAACGCGCGGAGGGCCGCCTGGCGTTCCTGATGCCCAGCGGCGAACCGGCGGACGCGACAATTATTCGCTGATCCCGGTTTCAGATTCCACAGCGTCCGCCTCGTTATTCGCGGCGAACGCATGTTGCGCGAGGGGTGATACACCCCGTTCTCCAAACGCGGCGTCGAGCTTGCGGGTGACGTCGGCAACGCCGATCAGGTCCATGGCGCCGGGATCGCGGACGCGGCGCCCCCAACGAATTTCGTCGACGCCCTTGCCGAATGCTTCTTCGACAGCCTCGGGGTAACGGTCGGCGACCAGGTGCTGCGACAGACAGGGTCCCGTCCGGTGGCGGTTGGACGTGGCGTACAAGCCGACCACGGGGGTCCCCGCCGCGGTCGCCATGTGCGCCGGTCCCGAGTCCGGACATAGCAGAACCGTGGCTCGTTCCAGAAGCGCGAGCAATTCCTTCAACGAGGTCTTGCCGATGAGATTGACGATCCCGCAGCGCGCCAGGCGGCAGATCTCGTGACCGTAGTCGTCCTCAAGGCGCGTTTTCCCGCCGCACAGAAAAACCCTGGCGCCGTACCGCTGCGACACGTAGTCCGCCGCGGCGGCATAGCGCTCGGCACGCCAGTTTCGATAGTTGCGCAGCCGTTGCCCGGTGACGGGGCTTACGATGAGCGCCGGTCGCGACCCGTCGATGTGCTGCCCGGCGAACGCCCTCGCCTCATCGGGCAGCGGGATTTCCCAGCGCGGACCGCCGGGCTCGATACCCAGCACGCGGACGAACTCCAGCAGGCCGTCCATGACGTGCTGACGCGGCCTGGCCTGTATCCGCCGGTTGCAGAACAACCATTGCCCGTCGCGGGCCCGGGCCCGGTCGAAGCCGACCCGAACATCCGCGGATACCAGCAGGCTTGCCAGATTGGCGCGCAACGAAGCGTGCATGTGCAGCAGGGCGTCGAACCTCCGTCCGCGAAGGCGCCTGCGAACGTCCCTGAAGCCTGCGAGCCCGCGGCGCTTGTCGAGGGTCACGAACTCCACGCCCGCAAGACCCGCCAGCAATTGATGCTCGACGCGCCCGACGATCCACGTGAGCTCGGTCCGGGGCCATGCGCGCTGAATGGCCCGCACCGCCGGCACCGCGTGGCACGTGTCGCCGATGGCGGACAGACGGAGAATGCAGATCCGCTTCGGCGGAGACTTGAATTGAAGCGACACGGGGACCGGCGTTGCGGATGGTCGCAAAATGATACTTCAATGCCGCCGCGCCCGACTGCGTTGACGGCGGGCGCGCCGCTTGCCATTCTCGCGCCGTGACTATCCATGCACTTTGCATCACCGGCGATCCGGACAGGCCGACGGTCGCCATGTTCGCCGGCCTGCGCGACGCCGGCATACGCCTGTCCGTGGTCCGCACTCAAAAGGAAGCGGCGAATGACGTGCTGCACGCCGCCGGCGTTCCGCTGCTGGACATCCCCGTCGCCGGCCGGTTGGCCGTCTCGGGCGTTCGTCAATTGCGCGCGGAATTGCTGCGGGGGCGCTACGACATTCTTCACCTGTTCGGCAACCGGGCCCTTGAAAACGGCTTGCGGGCGTCCCGCGGGTTGCCCGTGCGGATCATCGTGTACCGTGGCATCGTGGGAAACGTGAGCTTTCTGAGCCCGATCTCGTGGCGACGCTATCTCAATCCCAGGATCGATCGAATGGTCTGCGTCGCCGACGCGGTTCGTGACCACTTTCTGAACATGCGTCCCGCCTGGCTGCGAATTCCCGAGGAGCGATTGGTGACCATCCGCAAGGGACACAGCCTGAACTGGTACACCGATCCCCCGGCCGACCTGCGCGCGCTGGGCGTCCCCGAGGATGCCTTCACGGTCGTCTGCGTGGCCAACTACCGGCCCCGCAAGGGCATCGAACTGCTGGTGAAGGCCATGTCGGCCCTGCCCGGGGACGTTCACTTGCTGCTGGTCGGCCGTATGGACTCCGCCAGGCTGCGCCGCCACGTCGCCGCGAGTCCCGCGGCAGACAGAATCCATTGCCCGGGCTATCGGACCGACGCGCCCGCCGTCGCCGCAGCCTGCGATGTCGCTGTCCTGGCTTCGCTCAAGCGCGAGGGCCTGCCCCGGTCGGTTATCGAGGCCATGGCATACAGGGTCCCCCCGGTGGTCACCGACATCGGCGGCAGCCCGGAAATCGTGGTGGACGGGGTCAGCGGCCTGGTGGTCCCGGCTCGCGATCCAGCCGCCATCGCGCGAGCCATTCGCAGGCTCCACGACGAGCCCGGGCTGCGAACGCGTCTGGGCGCGGCCGCCCGCGAGCGCATTCGAACGCATTTCAGGATCGAAGACACCATCGGGCAGACCGAAAGGCTGTATCGGGACCTGGTGGGCGCATGAAATCCCTGTAACCGGTGAACAGGGACAATCCGGCGCGGATTCTGGCAGAATCCGGGGATGTCAACCCGAAGGGCAAAAGAATGAACAGATCAGCCTGGCCGCTCGCGGTCGCGATGCTGCCAATGCTCGCCACGAGCCCCGCGGACGCGCAGAACTGGTTTCAATTTACCAGCGAGCAAGACCGTTTTCGCATCCATACTCCGGGGGAATTCCAGGTCCGGGATACCAGTTACGACTCCGAATACGCGGCGACGTTTCCGGCGCGGGTCTACAGCTACGAGGACAACGCCGGCAACAGCTATTCGGTCACCGTCGTGGACTACACCGATTCCTTGCGAATCCACTCCGAACGCGCCAGAACGGAGGCCGACTACCTGCTCTACTGGGAAGTGGACGTGCGCGCATCGGTGGACTACGCCGCGGCCAACCTCCGCGGCCGCGGCGGCGAAATCGCGTACGACGCCTACCACTACATCGATCGGGTGGAGGGCCACCAGTTGCACCTTGTGAACCCGGACGAGACGCGCACCTACGCGGCCATCTATCTGCATGACAGCCATCTGTACATCGTCGAAGCCACGGTGGCGCCGGGCACGCCGCCGCCGGGCCAGTTCCAGCAAAGCCTGGAATTCATCGACGGGAACGGAGAGCGGATTCGGTATCAGAATTTCGCCGATGCGGTCAAGGTGCGAGGCGCGCCCGCCGGCAGAAACCTGGATGAACAAGCGGACTGAACCGGCTGCCCGGCTGCCCGCGGCAACAGGGGCGCGATAAAGCATCGGGAGATAGAAATGCACTTGAAAACAAACAGGCCAACGAATCGCTCTCGCCCACTGGCTGTAGCGGCTGCAGCAGCCTGCATGACCGTACCGGCCGTGGCGCACCATTCACACGGCAACTACCAGATGACCGAGTACACCCATCTGACCGGCACGGTCACCCAGTTGCACTGGATCAACCCTCACACCTGGATCTACCTCGAAGTGACTGGAGAAGATGGCGAGTCCGCGGTCTGGGCGCTGGAATCGGCGGGCGCTTCGGGGTTGGTCCGAGTCGGCGTGGAGCCCGACGAGGTCCAGGTCGGCGACACCGTCTCGGTGAGGTGTCACCGGCTTCGGGACGACTCCAACGGTTGCCTGCTCGGCTTCCTCACCAACGCGGCCGGCGTCGAGAAGGAGTGGGATTAGTCGTCTTGGCCCGAGTGTGCGTGCGGACAGCCCTTGCGCGCGTCGCGGGCGCGGAGCGGGCCACGGATGGCGCGGAGCGACGCGCCCCCGATTGGAGCCCCGCCGGGGATGGCGGGGCGGAATTGAGCGCGCAAGGGCTGTCCGCGCGCCGTCGCGGCGCCCGCCGAACGCGCTACCTCCCGTAAACCACCCCCGGCAACCAGGTCGCCAGTTCCGGCCACAACGCCAGCAGCGCCAGCGCGACGAGCTGGATGACCACGAAGGGAATGACCCCCCGATAGATGGCCGTAGTCTCCACGTTTTCGGGCGCCACCCCCCGCAAGTAGAACAGCGCGAACCCGAACGGCGGCGTCAGGAACGACGTCTGCAGGTTGATCGCGATCATGACGCCGAGCCACACCGGGTCGACCCCCAGGGTCAGGAGAATCGGTCCCACGATGGGGACCACCACAAACGTGATCTCGATGAAGTCCAGCACGAAACCCAGCAGGAACATCAGCAGCATGACAATGAGCATCGCGGTGACGACACCGCCGGGCATGCTGACCAGCAGCTCATGAACGAGCCGGTCTCCGCCGTAACCCCGGAACACCAGCGAAAAGATCGACGCGCCGATCAGGATCAGGAACACCATGCTGCTCACGCGCACCGTGCTCTTCATGACGTCGATCAGGCGGGAGAGCGAAAACTGCCGCTTGACGAGCGCCAGCAGCAGCGCCCCGACGCCGCCCACGCCGGCGGCTTCCGTGGGTGTCGCAAGCCCCCCCATGATGGACCCAAGCACGGCGAGGATCAGGAACAACGGTGGAAACAGCGCCAGCGCCAGTTCGCCGAAGCCGACCCGCTCGGCCTTCTCGCGCGCCGGCATGGTCGCCGGTCTCAGCAGGGCCGTCGCCATGATATAGATGATGTAGAGCGCCACGAGCCCCAGACCCGGAATCAGCGCGCCCACGAAAAGATCCCCCACGGACACGGTATCCGGGGAAAAAATGCCGGCGTCGAGCTGCGACTGGCTGTACGCCGAGGAGAGCACGTCGCCCAGCAACACCAGGATGATGGAGGGCGGAATGATCTGTCCCAGCGTGCCCGAGGCGCAGATCGTGCCGGTGGCCACAGACGGGTCATACCCGCGGCGCAGCATGGTCGGCAGCGCCAGCAGGCCCATGGTGACGACGGTGGCGCCGACAATGCCCGTGCTTGCCGCCAACAGCATGCCGACCAGGGTCACCGAAATGCCCAGGCCGCCCCTCAGCGTGCCGAAGAGCCGGCTGAGACTGTCGAGCAGGCTTTCGGCGATCTGCGCCCGTTCCAGCGTCACGCCCATGAACACGAACAGCGGCACGGCCATGAGCGTTTCGTTGCTCATGATCCCGTAGACCCGGTTGGGCATCGTGCCCAGAAAGGCGCCGTCGAATATCCCGAACAACTCGCCGGTCCACGCGAACAGGAGGGCGACGCCGCCCAGCGAAAAGGCCACGGGGTACCCGGCGAGCAGCACCACCACGACGACGGCGAACATCAACAGCGAGACCCACTCCATCAGATCACCTCGCTCGGCGGGCCGCCCGGCCCCGCGTCCGGCTCGACAGCCCTTGCGAGCACGAGCACGGCGCCCGTCAGGTCGGCGATGCCTTGCAGGATCAACAGCAGCGCCGTGGCCGGTATCAGGCTCTTGAGGATCGGCACGAAGGGGAAGGGCAGTCCGCCGGCTTCCCTGGATGCCTCGCCGATGGACCAGGACGTGTAAACGTAATCCCAACTCGTCACCGCGATGAACACGGCCAGCGGAAGCAGGAACACCACGGTGCCGGCCACATCGACCAGCGCTCGGCGATCGGCGCTCATGCGCCTGTAGAAGATGTCGACGCGGACGTGTTCGTTCTGCTTCAGGGTGTAGCTGGCTCCCAGCATGAAGACTGCGGCGTGCATCCACACGATGCTTTCCTGCATCGCGATCCAGCCCAGGTCGAAGACATAGCGCAGAACGACGATCACGAACGTGCCGAGCACCATCAGCACCGTCAGCCATGCAACGGCCGAGCCCGTCAAATCGCTGAATCGATCGAGATTTTCTTTCAGGCGCTGCATGAGTACCGAGTCGATTCAGGCGGTCAGTGAATGTGCGGACGCGGTCGGCATCAGCTCTCGGTCGAGCCTTGAGAGGACTTGCGCAGCCGATTCAGGAAAACCTGCATTTCCCTGGCCGCCTGGATGTCGCCGCGCTCCTGCGCCGCGAGGATTCCGCGCCGGTAACTTTCCATCGCCTTTTCCTCCAATCCGGCAGCGGTCTGTGCGCGTCCCAGTTGCTTCCATGCCGCCGAATAGTCCGGCGTCAGGTGAACGGCCTCGGCCAAGTGCCCGGCAGCCGTGGCGGGATCGCCCGCCTTCAGGTACTCGCAGCCCAGCGCGTACCGCAAACTCGCGCTGTCGGCGCCGCTGCGTAGTATAGCCTCCAGCCGCTCCACAACGCTCACGCTCATGTTCAGGGTCGCCAGAACGTGGGTGTGATGAGCACCAGCAGGGTAAAGATTTCCAGTCGGCCCAGGAGCATCGCGCACACCGACGCCCACTTCTCCACCACGCCCACATTGGCGAAACCCGATGCCACCTCGCCGAGGCCGGGCCCGAGATTGTTCAACGTGGCGGCGACGGCGGAAAAGGCCGAAACCTGGTCCAGGCCGGCGGCGACCAGGATCAGGAGCAGGGCGCTGAAGACCACCACGTAGACGGCAAAAAACCCCCAGACTGCATCCACGACCCGGTGAGGAACCGCCTTGGAGCCGAGCTTGACCGGAACCTCGGCGCTGGGGTGAACCAGCCGCTGCACTTCCCTGAGACCCTGCCTGTACATCAGCAGCCAGCGGATCACCTTCATGCCCCCGGCCGTGGAGCCTGCGCATCCGCCGACGAAACTCGAGAAGATCAACAGTACCGGCAGCACGCCGGGCCACACGGCAAAATCCGCGGTGGTAAAGCCGGTGGTGGTGGCAATGGAGACGGTTTGAAAGAGGCCATGGGTGAGCGTTTCGCCGAGCGTCGGATAGTACCCCTGCAGATAGAGGTAGGCGACGACCACGGCGATCAGGCCGCCGAGCAGCTTCGCGTAGGCGCGAAATTCGGGATCCTGCAGGTAATGCCCGACGGAGCGATGCCGCCAGGCGAGGAAGTGCAGCGAGAAATTCACCCCGGAGATGAACATGAAGACCACGGCGACCAGTTCGATCGCGGGACTGTCGAAGTACCCGAAGCTCTCGTCGTATGTCGAGAACCCACCGATGGCGACGGTGCTGAACGCGTGGCAAATGGCGTCGAACGGGCCCATTCCGGCGAGCAGGTAGGCTATCGCGCACAATACCGTGATTCCCAGGTAGACGTACCAGAGCGCCTTCGCCGTCTCGGTGATCCTGGGCGTCAGCCGGGTATCCTTGACCGGCCCGGGCGTCTCCGCACGGTAGAGCTGCATGCCGCCGACGCCCAGCATGGGCAGCACCGCCACGGCCAGCACGATGATGCCCAGGCCCCCGAACCACTGCAGTTGCTGGCGGTAGAACAGAATCGACTCCGGCAACTCCGCAAGCCCCGTCAGTACCGTCGCCCCGGTGGTGGTCAGCCCGGACATGGATTCGAAGACCGCATCGGTGAGGCTGAGTTGCGGATTCCCGGTCAGCAGCAGCGGTACCGAGCCGAACAGCCCCAGCACGATCCAGAATGCGGCCACCACCAGGAACCCTTCGCGCAGGCGCAGCTCGTGGGTCTGCTCGCGAACCGGCCACCAGATCGCGATTCCGGAACCGAGAATGATGAGGAACGACCCCGCGAAGGCCAGCCACTGGCCGTCGGCAAAGATCACCGAAACGACGATCGGCAACAGCATCGTGGCGCTGAACATCGTCAGCAGCAAACCGAGTACGCGCTGAATCGTGGCTCTGGCTCGCATCTTGCGTCAACCGGTCCAGACTATTGGCGAGCATTCCGTTCCGGCTTTCCGGAACGCGGCTTCGGAAGTGCTGGAAACCGGAGTCAGTCGCCGGGCTTGCGGTAGGGCACGCTCTTCCCGATCGCGCCGTCGATCGTTTCCGGCTCCATCAACACGGTACAGGAAACCGTCAGAGCGCCTGCGGCGCCGACAAACATCGAAAACGCCGCGGCAGCCTCTTCGTCGGGGAGATCGGCGATCAGCAGGAGATCGTCGTCCCCGAAAGCGTAGTAGAAGCCTTCAAGCGTGCCGCCCAATCCTTCCACGGTCTGGCGGAGTGCGTCGCGGCGCCCGGTACCGCCTTCCCTGATCAGACCCGCAACGCCCGCCTGGGTGTAGCTCGTTCGAAACAGATACTTGGCCATCGCCTCTCCCGTCAGCGGTATGCAATGGCGCAATGATGGGCGCCCGCACGGTTGCGGTCAAGGTGGCCGTCGCTTGGCCGGAGAGCGTTGTCGGACGCGGTTTCCGGCCTTTTCCGGTACCGTGGCCGACTGTTTTCTCGAAGTGTCTGATGTGTCGCGGAGGTGAAGTACCAGGCCCGTTGACCACGACCGCCTTCGTCGTCACTCAGTTCGGAACCGGTGTGCGGTGATGGCGTCAAGGCGAACAACACGTCGAGCTTACTTGGGTTTGCGGGCCAGGAAACAGTAAAGGGGGGTAAAGATTCCCGTCTTGCCGCCCGCGACATACGCATGAGCCGTTCGATCCATCAGCTTGACAACGGCCGCGGAGCCCTTCGGAAACAGTCCGGTCAGCTCAGCCAACCGTATGCCGCCGAACATCGCCGTGCGGCCCAGCGGCGTCCTGCGGAAAGCGCTGCGCAATGTTCCTGTCCGTTCCTCCATGGGTTGGTACCAAGGCGTGCTCGGGCCATCCTTGATGTCCCTGTCCTCTGCCTCGACGATCTGGAATCCCACGGCCTCAAGCGCGCGATTCACTTCCGAAAACGTGGCGATGCCGTTCAGGGCGATCCCGAGCATGAGCTCGTCCTTGATGGCCCGGTGACGATTGCTGCCGGGGTCGAACTTGTTCGTCATGCACATCTCCTGGCCCCAGAACAAGGCTCCAGGCTTCAGCACGCGAAAGATTTCTGCAAATGCGCCCTCCTTGTCAGGCGCGTGGCACGTCGACTCGATCGCGTATCCTGCATCGAACGAGTTGGCTTCAATGGCGCTCATGTCAATGAAATTGCACTTCATGTACTCTGCCATGTGGTCGAGTCCGGCCTCGGCGTTCTGTCGCCTGGCCTTTTCAAGCTGTTGTTCGTTGTTGTTGATGCAGACCACCCGGGCGCCGGACTCACGGGCGACCCGGCGCATGGGGGCGCCCACTCCACAGCCGACGTCGACAATCCTCATCCCCTTATGCAGTTCCAGTTTTTCGATCATCAGGCGCTGATGGCGGACGATGGACTCCTCCACCGTCTCCGCGGGCGTCAGCGGCGCGAAGTGCAGCGACTCGTTCCACCCGAATTGCATGAACTCGCTGCACAGGTCGTAGTAATTGTTGACCGTCTCGGTGTGATCATAGTCGCTACCGTCGGCGGCGCCCCTGCTTCTGTCGAACCAGGTGCCAAAGTGCGCTACGCGGCTCTTGACGTTCCACCCCTTGTATGCGTTCCGCAGGGCTCTGGGCAACGTGGTCAGCATGGCATGCTCCATTTCATGGGTATGTGTTGTGAACGATTCGAATCGCCGTAAGTCGGGGGTTACAGTCCGGAGTTGCAAGACTCCCGGTCCAGAGCCGCGCTCAGCCCCCAGGCATGTCCGTTGGCCCTGGGCCCGGCCCTGACGGCCTCAACATTTCTACGGGGGAACGGCGGTACCGCCACCAAGGCGACGGGTTCCATCGATATTTCCAGTCTGACACGCTTTCGGAACGATTCCAGCCGCATACAATACGCATAAGGGCTCCAAGCGCCTGCTTGAATTTTGATACAGTACCTCGGACCTCCGGTCAAGGGCGGTGACCCGTGAGACTTGCGGAAGAATTTCTCCTCCTACTGCTAAACGAAGAAACAGGATATTTTGCGGCCGTTCCGGAGTGGAAAATGTCCTGTGCGCTGGCGGGCGCTGTGCTTATGGACCTTGCCCTGGAAAATCGCATCGACTCGGACCTCGAGTCGATCGTGTTGATCGATTCATCCCCCACGGGCGATGAACTTCTGGATCCAGTGCTGAATGAAATCGTGTCGGATACGCGCTCGCACGGCCCGCAATTCTGGGTTGAACGCATCGCTCGGCGGGCCCACGCAATCAGTGACGCGGCGTTCGATCGACTGGTCGAACAAGGCATCCTGGATTTCGACTCCGGCGGGTTCTGGACGTTGTCGAAAAAAGTCTCCCGTACCGGCCGGTATCCTCTGGTGGACGGTACCTCCAGAAGCGAAATCAAGGGTAGAATCACGCGCGTGTTGCTCACCGAGGAGCTTCCAGACCCCCGCGACATCGCGATCGTGGGCCTTCTCCGTAGCTGTGGCGGGGTGCGCACCCTGCTCGATGAGGAGGAATTCGAACTGGCGGAAAAGCGCATCGAACTCCTCAGCAAGATGGATCTCATAGGGCGATCGATTGGGGAAGCCGTTCAGAGTTCTTACCGCCCGCCGGAAAGCCTGCACGCGGTTCGTCGCCGAAGCATGCCAACCGCCGGGTGGGTGGATATGCTTCGGTCGCGCTCCTTTCGCTCGGGAAACCTGCCCAAGTTCTTCGCTGAGCAAAGCGAGGCTCTGGGGCCCGTTTACCGGCTAAAGGCCGGCAGCAACGAGGTCGTGGTGCTGGCCAGCGCCGAGCTTAACAAGTGGACCGGACGCAAGGGGCGCCTACTGTTGCGCACCCGGGACTATCTCGAAGGGTTTCAAACGGAGTGGGGAACGGCGCGGTCCATCGCCAGCATGGACGGGGCCGATCACTTCCGCATGCGAAAGGCGATGCGGGCGGGGGTCGCCCGGGCCGTGATCGAGGACAGGTTGGGCGAAATTTTCGCGTGGGCGCGAGAAACATTCGGCAATTGGAAAATCGGGACGGCGGTACCGGTGGAAGCTGCTTGCCAGCACTTGATCGGCGAACAGATCGCGCGCCTTACCGTGAGCACCGCGCCCACGGCAGTTCTCGACGAACTGCTCGCTTTCGAATACCGAGCGCTGCTGGTCCACATGTTCGGCGTGTTGCCCAAATTCACGCTGCGTACCCCGAAAATGAAGAGATACCGCGCGCATGTTATGGACCTCTACACGCAGATCCACGCGAGACACACGCCGGCGCAGCGCAAGGGCAAGCGGCGCGACCTCGCCGACGATCTGATGGACTTGCACCAGTCGGACCCGCAATTCCTGCCGGAAACCGATCTGGGGTTTGCGTTCATCGCGGCGATCATCGCCGGCCACTACACTGCGAGCGCCACGGCTTTCGCCATCTACGACTTGCTGGCGAATCCGGATTTGCGCGAGCGCATCACGGCGGAGGCGGATGCGCTGTTCTCCAACGGCGATCCCGTAGCGGCGGACCTCACCCCTGCGAACATAGACGTGACTCACCGATTTGTCATGGAGTCCCTGCGGCTGCATCCTGTAATCCCGGTGCATCGGCGTACGGCGATGAACTCGTTCGAGATCGATGGGCTGGAAATTCGGCCCTACAGCACCGTGTTGATTGCCTTCACCGCGCCGCATTTTTTTGAAAAGCATTTCAAGGATCCGGACAAGTTCGATATCGATCGTTACTTGCCGCCGAGAAACGAACACAAACAGGTGGGCGCCTTTGCGCCCTTCGGCACGGGTACGCACATGTGCGCGGGAAGACGCTGGACCGAGTTGCAGATGGTCGCCAATCTGTTGTTGATAGCGCGCCACCTGGACCTGGAGATGGTCCCGCCCAACTACAAGCTGAAGCTCAATCCGCTCCCCAAGCTAAGCCCCAACAAGCACTTCAAGGTTCAGGTGAAACGTCACCGGTATCCCATCGAAACCGCGGCGGGCTAATTCACCGCCTCCACGGGTATTGGCGCGTCGTGCGCGGCACTCTGGCCGCGCCGGGACATCAAGTTCAGGCGGATCGAGTACAGCGCCGGTACCAGCATCATCAGTATGGACGTGGTAATGACGATGCCGAAACCGAGCGACGCGGCGAACGGGCGCAGGAACTGCGCCTGAATGGCTTGCTCGAGAATGAGGGGTGTGAATCCGAGGAACGTGGTCACGGAGGTCAGCATGATCGGTCTGAAGCGACCCTTGGCGCCCTCGATAATCGCGGTCCGCGCGGGAGCTCCCTCGCTCCGTCGCTTGTCGATGAAGTCAATCATCACCAGAGAATCGTTCACCACGACGCCACTGAGTCCCAGCGTGCCCAGAATGGCCGTGGTGGTGAAGGGAATCACCAGTATCAGGTGGCCCAGGATGACGCCGACCAGCCCGAACGGGATCACGGCCATGACGATGAACGGTTTGGTATAGGAGCGCAGGGGAATCGCCAGCAACGCGAATATCGTGAGCATCGCGATCGCGAACCCGCGATAGAGCGAACCCAGGGAATCGAACTGCTGCTGCTGTTCGCCGCCGAACATGTATGTCAGGCCGGGGTTCGCGTCGGTGAGTTCCGGAAGAACCGAATTGACCAGGATACTGTTGGCTTCCCCGCCGGTAATGACGGTCCGGTCCACATCGGCGGTGACCGTGACGACACGCTGGCCGTCCCTGCGGCGAATTGCCGGCGGCGATATACCCGATTCCAGCGTAGCGACCTGGCTCAGCGGGACTTCCGCGCCCCCGGGGGTCTGGATCAGGTACCCTTCCACGTCCGTGATGGCGTTGCGCTCATCGGCGGGCAAGCGCACGAATACCCGTACCTCGTCCCGGCCTCTCTGCACGCGCTGGACCTCGGCGCCGAGAAATGCGGCGCGTGCTTGCAGAGCCAGCGCTTCCTGAGTGAGTCCGAGCGTCCGCGCTTCGGGCCGCAATTTGAGTTGGATTTCCCTGATCCCCGGCGTGTGATCGGAGCGTACGTCGAAGACCCCTTCGATTCCGCGGAGGCTGTCGACCAGGGAATTTGCGATCCCGGCGAGGCGTTCGGGATCGGCGTGCGACAAGACAGCCTCTACGGGATTGCCGAGGTCGATGATCTCGCCGCTGTAAGTGATGCCGCGCACGTAGGGCAGGAGTCCTACTTCGTTCCGCCATGCCTGCACGATTTCCCCGGTGGACATCTGCCGCTCCTGTGCGCCCAGGAGCTTGAACTCGATGGCGGCGACATTGGACACCGGATTCAGCGTGGGCTCCGGCGTTAGCCCCCCTCCTTCGACCCGGGGCCCCTGGCCAACAGTCACCGTTACTCCGGACAGCAGCGGCGGCGCATCGCCGGGCCGGCCGAGGGAGAGCCGCTCGATGACCCGTCGCCCGGCCGCCTCCAGTTCCCCCGCCACCTCGTAGGTTCTCGCCGCGGTCGTTCCTTCCGGCATTTCCAGGCTGGCCGTAACGAAATCGCCCTCCACGGCATCGGCAAATGTGGACGTGACGATTCCCGCGGGCAACAGGGAGACGCTGAGTATGAGCAGCCCGACAGCGCCGGCGATCGTAATCGCGGGTTGGGCGGTCGCGAACCGCAGCGCTCGGTCCAGGGGGCCATCGATGAACGTTTTGAGCTTGGCGTCGATATAGCCCTGGGTCCGCGCGAAGAATCGATCGATTCCACTGGTCGGTTTCCAATCCGGGCCGTGCAGATGGGAGAGGTGGTTGGGCAGGATCAGCAGGGACTCGAACAGGGAGATCAACAGCATGGCGATGATCATGATCGGCAGCGCACGCCAGATTTCACCGATGCCTCCGGGAACAAAGAGTACCGGCGTGAACGCCACGATCGACGTCAGCACGGCAAACGTCAGCGGAACTCTTATCTGTCGCGCGCCGCGGATCGCCGAGGCGACGCCCGATGTCCCGCGCAGGCGTTCGAGGTGGATATTTTCTGCCACGATGATGGCATCGTCGACAATTATGCCGATGGCGAGGACAAACACGAAAAGGGAAATTGTGTTGAGCGCGATATCGAGCGCCAACATTACCGCCAGGACGCCGACAAACGAAGTGATGAGTCCGACGACAACCCACACGGCGAGCCGAATCTGGAGAAACATGGCCAGCGAGAACAGCACCAGCAACAGGCCCAGGCCGCCGTTCTTCAGCAGCAGGTCGACGCGTTCCGCGTAAGTTTGGGATTCATCGTTCAGGATGTCCACTTCCACGCCCTCGGGAAGCGATGGGGCGATGACGTTGGCGACATGCTCCTGTACGGCCGTGGCGACGTCCATCACGTGCTCGCCCTCGACTCGGGAGACCTCGACGAATGCGGCCGGCTTGTTCTCGTGACGGACGATCAGGTCGATATCCTGGAAATCGTCCCGAACCTCCGCGATGTCGCCCAGGCGCACCACCGTGCCGTCGCTGAGGCCGAGCAAGACGATTTCCTCGAAATCCTGTTGAACGTAACGTTGCCCGAGGGTGCGAACGCGCACCTGCGTTTCCGGCGTATCGATGCTGCCCGCGGACAGGTCGAGGGAGCTGCGGCGAATCGCGGCCGCGATGTCGTCAAGGGTAAGGCCCAGGGCGCGCAGGCGGTGCAGCGGCACTTCGATGGAGATCTCGTAGTCCCGAACGCCGCTGGTTTCGACCAGGGAGACGGTCGGAAGCGAGGCGAGTTCATCCTCGATCCGATACGCCAGTTCCTTCAGTGAACGTTCCGGGACATCCCCATATACAACCAGGCGGATGATGCTCTGCCGACTGGTCATTTCGGTGATTTCGGGGCGCTCGGCGCCGGCCGGGAAAGACTGGATACGGCCGACCGCCGATTCGATTTCATCCAGCGCCAGGGGTATGTCGGTACCCGATTTCACCTCGATCCTGACCGAAGCGATCCCCGAGGCCGCCACCGACTTGACCGCCCGGACGTAGTCCAACGAGCTGACCTGCTCCTCGACCTTGACGACGATCGACTCCTCGACCTCCTCCGGCGTCGCGCCGGGATACGCGATGGAGACTTCGATATGGTTGAATGGGATGGTGGGCCAGGATTCCCGCTCGAGGCCGGACAGCGACACCAGGCCGGCCGCCAATATGGCGAACATGAACAGGTTGGCGGCAACCCCATTGCCCGCCATGTAGGCGATCGGTCCGCCCGGCTCCCCTGGTTGGCCGTCGTTGCGGCTCATTGCCCCTCGGTGGTCCCGGTGCGCACGATCATGCCATCGGCGGCGAACTGGATCCCGCCGGTGACGAGCGGCTCGCCGTCTTCCAGGGCCCCGGTGACAAATGCCTCGTCGTCGTACCGTTGCAGGACCCGTACCGGGATGATTGTCACGGCGCCGCCGTCGCCCACCGCCCAGACCTCGTTACCGGGCTGAAGCGCCGCACGACGCACGCGGAAAAGTTTTCCGGCGCGAGCCCCTGGACTTCCACTTCCACGAATTTGCCGACCAGAAGTGGCGGGGTGCCGTTCAGCCCGGTTGCCGGCCCCAGCGGAACTCCGGCAGAAAAGGGATCGGGTACGCGCACGATCACGTCGATGGTTCGGGTTTGTTCGTCGAGCGACGCCTCGGCGCGGTCCACGTAGCCGTCCCATGCGTAGCGCGTATCGCCGTACTCGGCGATCGCGCGCGCCGCCACGCGCTGGTCGCCGTCGCCGGCCCGGAGTTCCCACAACCCCGGAATCAACGCCGCTTCCGAGTCCGGCAATGGCACAACCACTTCGGCGGAGTCGGAGGCGAACAGGCGTCCAACAGGTTCGCCGGCCATCACGTACTGTCCCACTTCCACCGATTCCTCGCGCACAAACCCGTTGAAAGGCGCGTCCACCCGGGTACGGGACAAGGCCAACTCCGCGTCGGCGACCCGGGCTTCGTCGCGGTTCAGCGCCGCCCGCGCCGCGTCCAACTGGGGTTGCCTGAGAGTCAGGGGACGAGCCTCGGTCGGAGAGTCCGGATTCTGCCGCCGAAGCGTGTACCGCTCGTACTCGTCGCGGGCGATCGCCGCTTCCTCCTCGGCTTCAAGGATCGCCACCTGTCGGTCGGCCAGCATCGCTTCGGCTTCTCTCAATCGGTAAACGTAGTTCTCCGCTTCGATCCGGAACATCGGTTGACCAGCCTGGATCCGCCCGCCGCTCTGAAACGCGGGATTCACCCATTCGATTCGGCCGCCGACTTGCGCAGCGATGGCGATCTCGGCGCTGGGCCGAACCGTTCCCGCGCCGCGCACCGGTATGGCGCCGGAGCCGGCAATGGCCGGGGCCGTCGTCACAAACGGTGCCTGGGAGGGCAATTCGCGACTCACCGGTTCGGGCGCCAGCGACACGAGGAAGACCGCGAGCGCCAGGGAGCCGGCGATGATTCCCGCAGCCAGCAGAAGGCTTGTCGATCTGCGCATCGTTCGTTATCCGGTGGAGTCCAAAGGGAGTTGCGGCCGCGGGCCCGGCGCGCCGCTTCGTTGTGCCGAGATCGCGCCGCGGCCGGTCCAGGCGCCGCCCAGGGCGCGGTGCAGCGCGAGGCGCGCAAGGCCCAGATCGCGTTCGGTGGTAGCGAGCGCCGAATTCGCGGCGACGAGAATCTGCGCGGCCGCGAGTAATTCCTCGTATCCCCCGATGCCCGACGCGTACCGCCGTTCCCGCAGGGCGACCTCGGAGCGGGCCTCCTCGGCGACAGCGCTCAGCAAGTTGTGGCGCCGGCGGCTTGTATCCCAGGCGGCCAGGGCGGCTTCGACCTCGTTTACGGCGGTGACGACGGCACGTCCCCACGCCGCCGATGCTTCCTGATACCTGGCTTCGGCCAGGGCCACGTTGCCGCGCAACCGCGCGCCCTGGAATGCTGGGCCCAGTACGTTCATGGTCAGATTCTGGAACCACTGGTCCGGATCGAACCATTCATTGGAATCCGTGCTCTGCAGCCCGATGGTTCCGGTAAGCGACAATGACGGCAGCAACGCCGCGCGGCTGGCGCCGAGCCGGTGGCGGGTAGCCTGTAGCCGCTGCCGGGCCGCGCCGACGTCGGGCCTCTGCACAAGCAGGTCGACCCGAACTCCGGTCGGAACGTCACCGAACGCCGGAGAGGGCGACAGGGCATCGGGCAGGTAGCCCGCCAGGTCTTCCCGGTACCCGCCCAGCAGCACCCAGAGCCGTCCCTCCGTGCCCGCGAGTCGGCCGTCCAGTTGCGGCAGCTCCGCCCGGGCGTTTCGAAGGTCCCGGCGAACGGCGTACAGTTGGCTTGCGCCGATTAGCCCGCGGTCGTACCGGGAGGTTGCGAGCTGTTCCCGTTCCTCGAGTATTTCCGCGTTTTCGCCCGCCAGGGCGCGCTGTCGCCTCAGGTCGGCGATCTCGATATACGTGCCGATCGTTTCGGCGAGAATTCCGATGCGCGCCGCCAGGAAGTCGGACTCGGAAGCCGCCCGCTCGGCGCCGGCGGCGAGAAGCGTGCTCCGATTGCGGCCCCAGAAGTCGACTTCGTAGGCGAATTCTCCCGCGAGGGAAAACGTGGTTAGGCCCAGTTCTTCGGGAATTACCAGACCGAAGTCGCTGAATGCGCTGGCATCCAGTCCCAGTTCCTCCAACTGGGCGCCGATGCCGGCGTTGGTCGGCGTCTCGAAGTCATTGCCGCCGACCGAAGGCCGAACCAGGGGAAACGCGGCAGCGCTGGCGATGCGCGCCCCGGCCCTGGCCTGTTCGAGCCGGGCAACCGCGATGATGAGGTCGTGGTTCGAGCTCAGAACAGCCTCGACGATGCGGTCGAGAGCCGGGTCTTCGAACGACCGCCACCATTCCGCCGGCTCGTAGGTTCCTGCAGCCTGGCCGCCAGCGAACGGCTCGGACAACGCAGACTCCATCTCCGGTTCGGCATGGAACGGCGGCGGGGTCAGGGAACATGCTGCGAGAAGAGCGCAGGCGAGCGCAGGGACTAGCGACGCGACGAGAATATTGTTCGCCGAGTTCAATGATTTACGAACCAAAATCATCGCGCAGGCATTCTAACATCTGACCAGGGAGTCCGCGCTGAGCAAAGTCGCGGTTGCATGTTCGTTTTCACCCCTGGCATTTCCGATGGTTCTCTAGGCCACTTCGAACAGCCGCTCTACTTCGTCGATCTGGCGCCGGTCGGCCACGAACAGGATGACGTGGTCGTCCGCCTCGATCACCGTATCGTGGTGGGCCATCAATACGTCCTCGCCGCGAACGATCGCGCTGATCGTGGCGCCCCTGGGGAGCCGAATGTCCCCGATCGCCCGGCCGACGACCCGCGACCCGCGGAAATCGCCGTGGGCGATCGCCTCGATGGCCTCGGCCGCGCCGTGGCGAAGCGAATGCACCTTGACCACATCGCCCCTGCGCACATGCGCGAGAAGCGAGCCCAGCGTGATCTGCTGAGGCGAAATGGCGATGTCGATCGTGCCGGCGGCGACCAGGTCCGCGTAGGCCGGCTTGTTGATCAGCGCCATGACCTTGCGGGCGCCGAGGCGCTTGGCCAGCATCGCGGACAGGATGTTGGCCTCCTCCGCATCGGTGACGGCGACGAACACGTCCGCGCGGTCGATGTTCTCCTCCAGCAGCAGGTTCTCGTCGGTGGCGTCGCCGTGCAGGACGATGGCCTTGTCGAGCCGCCCGGAGATACGCCGCGCCTGCCGGTTGCCGCGCTCGATGACCTTGACCTGGTTGGAACGTTCCAGCGTCGCGGCAAGCCGGGTGCCGATATTGCCGCCTCCGGCGATGACCACCCGTCGAATGGGGTCGTCGGGCGCCCGCACCTCGCTGAGCACGGCCTGGATGTCCTTGCGCGCGGCGACGAAGAACACCTCGTCGTCCTTCTTGACCACGGTATCCCCGGTGGGAGAGATGCTCTGCCCGTCGCGGTAGATCGCCGCGACCCGGCACTCGACATTGGGGATGTGCTCCGGGATCCGGCGCAACGGACAATCGATCAGCGCGCCGCCCTCGTGGGCCCGGGCCGCCACCAGCCTCACCCGGCCCTCGGAGAACTCCAGCACCTGCAGCGCGCCGGGGAAGTGGATGAGTTCGTCGATATGCGCCGTGACAAGTTGCGCGGGGCTGATGATGATGTCCACCGGAATCCTGTCGGGCCGAAACAGCGACCGGTGCTTGGCGTACTCCCGCGACCTTATTCGTGCGATCTTGCAGGGCGTCCCGAACAGGCTCCCGGCAATCTGGCAAGCGACCATGTTGATCTCGTCGCTGTCGGTCAGCGCGATGATCATTTCCGCGTCGCCCGCCCCGGCGCGCTCGAGCACGTCGGGATGGGCTGCGTGGCCGAGCACGGTGCGCGCGTCCAGCCGCTCCTGGAACTCCCGCAACACGTCGGCGCTGTGGTCGACGATGGTGACCTCGTTGGCCTCCTCGCGGGCCAGACTGTAGGCGGCCGTGGTACCGACCTGTCCCGCACCCAATATCAGGATTTTCATGGTGGGATGACGCGCGAGGGGGCGTTAGCAGCCCGTGGCAAGAGCCCCGCTGCATTCGATCGGCGACGCATCCCGGCTGAACTGCGTTGCCCGTCGGTCAGATATGCCCAATATTCTCCCTCCTCGCGCCTCCTAATTCTCCCTCCTCGCGCATCCTAGTTTACATCAGCTCCAGTTTGGCGTAGGCCAACACCAGCCACTTGGTCCCGGCGGTCTCGAAATTCACCTGCACCCGGGCGTGCGAGCCGCTGCCCTCCCAGGCGAGAACGACACCGTCTCCGAACTTGGGGTGGCGGACGCGCTGGCCGAGGCGCATGGGCGCGTCATCCCCGCCGGACATTCCAGGGGGCAGTCCCCCGGACGCCCCCCCGGGCGCTCCCCTGGACATCCCGCCGGCCGGCCCACCGTACCGGTCTCCGGGCCGCCCGCCGTACCTCTCGCCGGACCGCTTACCGAATCGTTCGCCTCGCTGCCCGCGGCGATAGACCGGCCGGGATACCGTCATTCGCTGCCCCATGTCCTCCAGCAGGTTGTGGGGAATCTCGCGGATGAACCGGGACGGGGTGGTGTACCGGTAACTGCCGTGCAGCCGGCGCTGTTCGGCATGGGTCAGGTACAGCTTGCGCTGCGCCCGGGTCAGGCCCACGTAGCATAGCCGCCGCTCCTCTTCCAGCCCGCCCACATCGTCGATGGAGCGCGAATGGGGAAACAGGCCCTCTTCGAGCCCGCAAACGAAGACCAGCGGGAACTCCAGGCCCTTGGCCGAATGAAGGGTCATGAGCTGGACCGCTTCCTGGCCGGAGCCGGCCTGGGATTCGCCGGATTCGAGCACGGCGTAGGACAGGAATTCGTCCAGCGGCGACAGTTCCGAGTCGTCGTCGCGTATCAGGCCGAGGGCGGAGTTGACCAGTTCCTCCAGGTTCTCCACTCTCGCTTCGGCCGTTTCGTTGCCGGCCCGTCCGTGATGGGCGAGCAGGCCGCTCGCCTCGGTGACCTGGCTCACCTGCTCGTGGAGAACCAGGTCCCGGGTGTCGGCACCCAGGTTGTCCACCAGTTCCAGGAAGCCCCCTATCGCCCGTTTTGCGCGGCTTGCCAGGCGGCCGTCGCGGAGGCAGTCCCGGGCGCCGGACCAGAGGCTGGTTCCGGATTCGGCCGCGCACGCACGGACCGCGTCCATGGTCTTGGCCCCCACGCCCCTAGGCGGCATGTTGACCACCCGGTCGAAGGAGGCGTCGTCGTGCCGGTTGGCGATCAGGCGCAGGTAGGCCAGCGCATCCTTGATCTCGGCGCGCTCGAAGAACCGCAATCCGCCGTACACCTTGTAAGGGATGCCGGCGGCCAGAAGCGCCTCTTCGAACACCCTCGACTGAGCATTGGACCGGTAAAGCACCGCAGCCTCGTCGCGCCGATGTCCCCCCGCGAGGTATTCGCGGATTCGGTCGATGACGAAGTCCGCCTCGTCGTGTTCGTTGAGCGCGGCATAGAGCGTGATCGGGTCCCCGGCCTTGCCTTCGGTCCACAGGTTTTTTCCCAACCGCATCGCGTTGTGGGCAATGACGGCATTGGCGGCGTTCAGGATGTTGCCGGTCGAGCGGTAATTCTGCTCCAGGCGCACCACGCGGGTGCCGGTGAAGTCGCGCTGGAAACCCTGGAGATGCTCCATCCGCGCACCGCGCCAGCGGAATATGGACTGATCGTCGTCGCCCACCACGAACGGCGCGTCCGTGGATCCGGCCAGGAGCTTCATCGACCGGTACTGGATCGTGTTGGTGTCCTGGAATTCATCCACCAGGACATGCCGGAACCGTTGCTGGTACTGTTCCCGCAACTCCGGCCGCTGCTCGAGCAATTCCAGCGCGCGCAGCAGCAATTCGCCGAAATCCACCACCGAAGACGCGGCGCACACCTTTTCGTAGCGCGCGTAGAGGTCGATGAGTTGCCTGCGCCGCGATTGGCCCTCATCGTCGACTCGTGCGGGGCGCAGACCCTCGTCCTTCTGGCGACCGATGAACCACTGTATCTCCCGCGGCGACATCTCCTTTTCGTCGATGCCGAGACTCTTAAGCAGTCGACGAATCAGGCGTAGTTGGTCTTCCGAGTCGATGATCTGGAAGCCCTCCGCCAGCCCGGCCTCGCGCCAGTGGATCCGCAACAGCCGGTGCGCCAGGCCATGAAATGTGCCGATCCAGAAGTGGCGGGTCGGGAATCCCAGCAGGTCCTCGATCCGATGACGCATTTCCCAGGCCGCCTTATTGGTGAAGGTGACCGCGAAGAGATGCTGGGGCATGACCTCCTCGACGAGGATCAGCCAGGCGATGCGATGCACGAGTACGCGGGTCTTGCCGCTGCCGGCCCCGGCCAGCACCAGCACCGGCCGTCCGGGAGGCGTGGTCACCGCCTCTCGTTGCGCGTCGTTCAGCGGATCGAGAATTGCGGCGACGTCCACTTCGAATCCTGGAATTTCATCCAACGGATACGTCAATTCGAGTTGGATGGAGCATTTGGGATTGGACTCGGGCTGCCGACCGGCTACTCCGGCCAGAAGATGGAAATGTAACGATCGATCAGCAGGAAGCTGAAAAGCGCCGCCAGGTAGGTGATGGAGAAGTTGAACGTCCTCATGGCCAACCTGCCGTCGTCGGCGTACTTCAGGCGGATCGCGTGATAGAGAAACCCGCCGCCGAGAAGCACCGCGGCAAACAGGTAGAGCATGCCGCTCATGCCGGTCAGGTAGGGGAGCAGGGTGATCAGGATCAGCAGGCAGGTGTAATACAGCACGAACGACTTGGTGAACTCGGGACCGTGGGTGACCGGCAGCATCGGCACGCCGGCACGGACATAGTCTTCCTTGCGGGCCACCGCCAGCGCCCAGAAGTGCGGCGGCGTCCACGTGAAGATGATCAGGAACAGCAGTAATGCGTAGCCGCTGATCTCGTTGGTCACGGCGGTCCAGCCCAGCAGGGGCGGCGCCGCACCGGCCGCACCGCCGATGACGATGTTCTGGGGTGTCGCCCGCTTCAGATACACGGTGTAGATCAGCGCATACCCGACCAGGGACATAAACGTCAGTGCCGCCGTCAGCGGGTTCACCAGCAGGACCAGGATGCAGATGCCCGCCAGGCCCAGAACCATGGCAAAGGCGATGGCATCGCGCTCCTCGATTCGACCGGTGGGCAGGGGGCGATGGCGGGTCCTGGCCATCTTCGCGTCCAGGCGCTGGTCGAGCACGTGGTTCAGGGTTGCGCCGCAGGCCGAGGCCAGCCCGATGCCGAGGCTTGCGAAGAGCAGGATCTGCCACGAAACCATGCCCGGCCGGGCCAGCAGCATGCCCACGATGGCCGTGAACACCAGCAGCTTGACGACGCCCGGCTTGGTCAGCGCATAGTAGTCCCGCCACTGGGCGGGCAGGCGCTCACTGGTAATGTCCAATTCTCTGGTTTGCATTCAGAACCGCCAAAAGCAACAGTGCCGCCACCCCGTTGTGCGCAACGGCGATGGACAGGGGAACACTGTAGATGATTATGCTCGCGCCGAGTACCAACTGCACCCCGAGCGCGCCCAATACCGCGATGCCGTCCGGCCTCAGTCGAGGCCGCCGCGCCATCGTCCACCCCAACAGGCCCAGCATGATCGTCGCCGCAATGGCGCCGAGCCTGTGGCTGAAGTGAATCGCGACCCGGGCGGGATTGTCCAATACCCCGCCCTCGTAGTCCACGCCCAATTCCCGCCAGAGCACGAAGCCCTCGCGGAAGTCGGTCACCGGCGGCCACCAGCGGGTCTGGCAGGTGGGGAAATCCGGGCAGGCCAGCGCCGCGTAGTTGGCGCTGGTCCAGCCGCCCAGAGCGATTTGCACGACCAGCACGGTGGCACCGGCCAGAGCCAGACGCCTGAGCGTGGTGGCCGCTCGCGCGGCGACCGGTTTGGGGGCCGGTCCATTCTCCAGACCGGAGATCGGTCCTGACGTTCTTGAGGCGATTGGCCCGTCCACCGTTCCGTCGGCCCGGTTGGCCGTCAACGTGAATGCCCCGCCGGCCATCGACGAGAGCGCCCGCCGCCAGTCCCCGAGCCAGAACAGCAGCCCCAGCGTCGTCAGGCCGCCCAGCAGGTGCGCCATCACGATCACCGGTTGCAGCAACAGCGTGACAGTCCACATGCCCAGCAGGCCTTGGAAAATCACGACCGCCAGCAGGACGTAGGCAAGGCGCGTGGGTTGTTCGGGATCCCGCCGGTTCAACCAGGCCACCCCGGCCATGATCAGGCAGATCAGTCCCAGCCCCGTGGCCAGGTAGCGGTGGATCATTTCGCGCCATGCCTTGCCCACGTCCAGCGGCCGCTCCGGGAATGCCTCCGCGGCCACCCGGGTACTCTCGGTGACGACGAGTTGCCCATAGCAGCCGGGCCAGTCCGGACAGCCCAGCCCGGCGTCCGTAAGGCGCACCCAGGCGCCGATGACCACGACCAGCAGGGCCAGCAGCGTGCCGATGCGCGCGAGGCGGAGATATGATTTTTTCATGGACCGGCCTCTTCCCGTCCTTCCTCGGCGACGAAAGCAGAATCACACGTGGATACGTACTACGACGTCCGCGACAACCCGGCGCAATATGAATTATCGTCGCCAGTGCCGCCCATTGCGAACTTGCCTCAGGATGTAACGCGAGAACGACGGAACCGGCGATGTGCAGCGGTACATCGAATCCAGCGACACGATCCCGGCCCGAAGCAGCGATTCAAAGCACTTTCCGGGCTGGGCGTCGAACCGTGTGTCCCACTCCTTGCGGGTGACGGGATCGAGTTGCCGGGCGGCGGAGCCGATCGCCCGGCATGCGTCCGACTCTCTGGCGCCGCTGTCGGCCGCCATGAGCCGATGCAGCGCCGCGACTATTTCAAGCGGCGTACGCGACGCGGCCAGCCGGTCCTCGTAATATTCGTCCCGCTGCCGGTGCCCGATGGCAATGGCGTCGTTCAGGGGGGGCGCTGTCCAGATCGGGCGTCTTCTGGCGGAGAAGTACATTACGCCGGTCCCGGGCACGACCTCCAGACGCCTGCACAACTCGGCGATCAGGGCGGTCTTGCCGCTGCCAGGCGCGCCCTGGATGAGAAACGTGCGACCCTTGGGGCCGTCGGGTGGCGCGCTTTCAGCGGCACGGGCGATCCGACCGATCTCCTCCCCGCGCATGAGGGAATCTTCCGCCAGCGAATGGAGGGCTCATCCGGGCATGGACAGAAACCGGCGGGCGCCGCCGGCGCCGGGGTGTCTCACCTACCTGTCTCGCAGCTTGCGGCGAAGGGCATCGACGGAGATTCCCGCGCGGATTGAGTCGCCTGTTTCGAGGGTTCCGCGCACCGCGCCGCCGCCCGTACCCCATGCCTGACCGAAGATCAGCTCCACGCTGATCGATAATTCCCCCCCGTCGCAACGATCGCCGCTGCCGCCATTGCGTGAGGATTCGTTCCCGGTCCCGCGCGGTGTGGCCCCTTCGGCCTGGCCGCCGTCGACGCTCAAGGCCGCGAGCCGTTCCCGGAATGCCCGCCAGCGCGCTCTGCCGGTCAATTGCCTACGCCGGCCGTGTGCGACATTCGTGGCGCCGCAGGCGCGCAGTTCCGCAACCAGCGCGTCCACGTTCGGATAGTGCGCCGTGAGCCTGTCCACGTCCAGGACGGGCTCCGCCAAGCCGCTCCGAACCGCCACGTCACCGAGATCGTGCATGTCCACAAAACCGTGCGCGTGCAAGTCGTCGTCCACTTCGGACCAGGCCTGGCGCACTTCCCGCAGCGTGTCGGGCCCTACGGTGGTGAACAGCAGCAGCCCGCCGTCCCGAAGCACCCGGGCGGCTTCGCGGAATACCTCGCCGGGGTCGCACCACGGCAGGAGCAGGTTGGCGAAGAGCAGGTCGATGCCGCCGTCCCGCAGCGGCATGCGCTCGGCGTCACCGGTGAGGGCCGACACCCGATCATGGCGCCGGCACCGCCCCCCCGACCGGGAGGCCATATGCCGGGAAAGGTCCACGGCGAGGATCCGCGCATCGGGATAGAGCGCCGCCAGTTCCAGGCTCGCCTTGCCCGTGGCGGCGCCGAAATCGACGATGCGGCGGGGTTCCAGCTTGAACAGCGGCAGCCGCGCAAGCAGTCGCGCGCGCGCCTCCGAATGAACCGCATCGGCATCGTCGAAGGTGGCGCTGGCTCGCCGCAGCCTAATCAGCGCGGCGCGGCGGTCGGGCAGTCCATAAGCGGTTTGCATCGTTCGGCAAACTCATTAACGGTCAGGGGCCTGTCAACGCAATCCCGGCGGGACGCGCCTTGCCAGAGGCGGGCCTGCGGCCACCGATGCGACATTATCAGGTTGACGCAGCACTAGCGGGGCTTCGCCTCAGACCGACGAGGAAGGACAACGACTCGCCGCGTAATATTTGACTCAACTGTAAACATCAATCCGGCTCAAGCATTCCAGTTCGGCGGCGCCGGTTGCTCGGGTTTCAACCCGAGTTTCCTGAACAGCGTGCGGTCCGCCGCCTGCTCGGGGTTCCCGGTGGTCAGCAGCGTGTCGCCGTAGAAGATCGAGTTGGCGCCGCCGGCAAAGCACAGCGCCTGCAGCTCATCGCTGAACCCGCTGCGCCCGGCCGACAGCCGCACATGCGCCCGGGGCATGAGGATGCGCGCCGCCGCCACCGTGCGAACGAACTCGATCCCATCCAGGTCCTCGGCGTCCGCCAGCGGCGTGCCCGGGACCCGCACTAGCTGGTTGATGGGCACGCTTTCAGGTTGCGGGTCTAGGGTGGCGAGGCTGTGCAGCAAGGCGATGCGGTCTTCCCGCGCTTCCCCCATGCCCAGAATCCCCCCGCAGCAGACCCTGATGCCCGCGGTGCGCACGTGTTCCAGCGTGCGCAGCCGATCGGCGAAGGTCCGGGTGGTGATGATGTTGCCGTAGAACGCTTCGGACGTGTCCAGGTTGTGGTTGTAGTAGTCGAGCCCGGCTTCTGCCAGCGACTGAGCCTGGGATTCATCGAGCAGTCCCAGGGTGGCGCAGGTTTCCATGCCCATCTCGCCCACGGATTTGATCATGGCGGAGATTTGCTCGACCTGGGCGTCCCTGGGACCCCGGTAGGCGGCGCCCATGCAGAACCGGGTCGCGCCGGCGGCCTTGGCCCGCGCGGCCGCCCGGGTCACTTCCTCCACGCTCATCAGGTCCTCGGTGGGGACGCCGGTGTGGTGGCGAATGCTTTGCGGACAGTAGGCGCAGTCTTCCGGGCAGGCGCCGGTCTTGATGGACAACAGGGTCGATATCTGTACCGCGTTGGGGTCGAAGTGCCGCCTGTGGACCCGCTGGGCCTCGTAGAGCAGGTCGTTGAACGGCATTTCGTACAGGGCCGTGACCTCGTCCAGGCTCCAGTCGGTCCGGAGCCCGATTTCTGCCGATAGTGCGGACATTGAGGGCTGGCTCCCCGCAAGGGTTTCCATGAAAGTCAGACGGGAGTATTGGAACGGAAACGGAGTCTGTCAACTCAAGGTGAGCGCGACGCTCTTTCATCGTGTGCTGTCAGGCCTCCTGCCGGAGCGCTGTCAGGGCTGCGGCGGGCCGGCCGACGCGGGGTTTTGCGCGTACTGCCGCGCGCTCGTCAGCCGCGTCGGCGACGCCTGCGCGGGCTGCGGTCTGGAGCGGCCGGTGAAACAGTGTCCGCGTCCCGGTCAAGGCTGGCGCATCGTGGGCGTGACCGCGCCGTTTCGCTACGAGTCCCCATTGGACACGCATATCCATACCATGAAATTCCGGCCGTCCAGGCCAATGGGCAGGGCGCTGGGTCAATTGCTGGCCAAGGATATCGGCGAGCGCCGGTTGGCTGACATGGTGGAGGCGCTGATACCGGTGCCGCTGCACCGAAGACGGCTGCGCGAGCGCGGCTTCAATCAGGCCTTCGAGATCGCCCGGCCGGTGGCGGCGGCCACCGGACTGCCGCTGCTCGTGCACGGTATCCACAGGCGCGCCAGCACCCAGCCGCAATCCCTGTTGGCCGCTCACGAAAGGTACCGGAACCTGCGCGGCGCGTTCCGGATTGGCCGCGGACTCGAGGGAATGAACGTCGCCATCGTCGACGACGTCATCACCACAGGGGCGACGGTCAACGCGTTGGCGGCCTCCTTGCGCGATGCCGGCGCCGAGGAGATTCATGCCTGGGCGCTGGCGCGGGTTGTGCCAAGGAGTGGATTTCGGCAGTAGATTGGGCGCAAGCCGGGTTCAGGGAGGGCTGGCTGCCGGAAGCAAAGGCCATGGCAGTTACCGGAGCGCAATCCAATCCGGTCCAGATGCTCCCGACGTATCCGCGCAATCGTCTCCACCACCAGCATCTCCCCCCACCCCGTCAGTCCATACAACGGGGCGAGTTGAATCGCTCTACTTGGGGTGGGTCAATCTTGGACGCGGACCCCCCCCCCGCCAGTGGGTCACTATTGCACGCCGATTGACAGACTACTCGGGCCGCGGCCTCCTGATGCCGAATTTCTTCATGCGGTCGGTAAACGTGGATGGCTTGAGGCCCACCAGCGCGGCGGCCCCGCGCGGACCGGAAACCCGCCAGCCGGTCGCTTTCAGTGCGGCCAGCAGGTTGTTTTTCTGTAGTTCCAGCAGTTCCCGCTCGCTCATGAGCGTTGGTTTGCCGTCCCTGTCCGGGCCGGCGGGGACGGGCGCCGAAGCGGAAGCTGGTTTCGGAATGTCGGCCATGGCCAGGTCGAGGCGCAAAACCTTGCCGAGCGAAAGGATCACGGCGCGCTCGATGACATTCTTCAGTTCGCGCACATTGCCGGGCCAGTCGTAGTTTCTCATCAGCTCCAGGTGCTGCCGGCCGAGAGACAGCGGCCGGCGGCCGAAATCCTGGCAGATCTTCTCCAGGAAGTGGCTGGCGAGCTGCACGATGTCGTCGCCCCGGTCCCTGAGCGGCGGCACATCGATGGGAAAGACGCTGAGGCGGTAGTAGAGGTCTTCGCGAAATGTCCCGCCTTCCACGGCCTTGTCGATATCCCGATTCGTCGCGGCCACCACGCGCACGTTCACCGCGCGTGTGCGATCGCTGCCCACCTGCTCGAACTCGCCTTCCTGGAGCACGCGCAGCAGCTTTCCCTGCAGGTCAAGGGGAATCTCCCCGATCTCGTCCATGAACAGCGTGCCGCCATCGGCCAGTTGAAAGCGGCCGATGCGGTCGCGGTGCGCGCCCGTAAAGGCGCCCTTGACGTGACCGAAGAACTCGCTTTCGAACAGTTCGCTCGGGATGGACGCGCAGTTGACCTTGACCAGCGGCGCATCGCTTCGCGGGCTGCGGGCGTGCACGACATGGGCCACCAGTTCCTTGCCCGTGCCCGATTCACCCTGGATCAATACGCTCGCGGACGTCTGCGCCACGGCCTCGACTCGCGCGAGCATTTTCTTCAGCGCCGGGCTCTCGCCGATGATGCGGCCGAAGTTCATCGAAACCTGAACTTCCTCCCGCAGGTAATCGCGTTCGCGCTCCAGTTCCTTCCGCAACCTGGCATTCTCTTCAAAGGCGGCCCGAAGGCGCCGCTCCGCCCGATTGCGCTCGGTGACGTCCTTCATGGCCACGTGCATTCGCTGCACGCGGTCATCGGCGCCACGTTGAACGCGCGATGACACCAGCGTTTCGATGTCCTCGCCCGACTTGGCGACATAGGTGCGCGGTTCGTTATCCAGGTCGCCCCCCGCGATGATGTCGATCACCGCCTGCCGGTCCAGCCCGCTGTCGCCGGCCAGGAAATCGAGGATGTTCCTGCCCAGCACTTCACGGCGCCGGTAGCCCATCTTGGAGAGCCAGCGGTCGCTGGCGTGAACGACGCGGCCCTCGCTGTCCACCGTATGCATCATCGCGGGCGTGCCGCGGTAGAGGTGCCGGTATTGCTCCTCGGTCCCGTTCGCCTCGCCGACTTCCGTGTAATTCACGACCGATCGGCCGATGCCGTCGGCGTTCACGTAGGCGACAACATCGGCCATGCAGTCGACCCGCTCGCCGGAGCGCGTGCAAAGGTCCACCGGCACGTTGTTCAGCCGCCCGGTCCGGCGCAGCAACGGCAGGTAGTCGTTTTCGATGCGGCGACTCGCGGCGGGGCTGGACAGTTCACGGGCACGCAACCGGTGGATTTCATCCCGGGTGTAACCAAAGCGCTGCAGCCATTCATCGCTGGCGTCCAGCAGGAAGCCCTCGTGGTCGAGGGCCACCGACAGCACCGGGCTCATGCGGAACAATGGACGGTATTCAGTTTCCATTCGCGGAACTTTACGGTATTCCGTGACTCCAATCAACGGTTTTCCGATAGTTAACGGATTTCCGTAACTTACGGCGTCGCCAAACCCTTGATTTTCCGTGAATCAATAGTTGGCACGTCTCGTGCATTTCACTTTCCGGGTAAACAACTCAACTACGAGGAGATGATCATGAACACACGACGAATACACTTGCTGGCGGCGGTGCTGGCCGTGATCGGGATTGGTCAAGATACGGCCCTGGCGCGTGAGCCGGCGCTGATCGTCGAGGACATCCGCAAGCCGATTCCGGCGATCGAGGAAGTCATTGTCAACGGCGCCGACGAGGCAGCCGAATACCGTGCGACCAAGGCCCGCTTTGAAGCCGATATGGCGGCATTCGCAAGGACCGTGCACGCACAGTACCGGGATAGCGTAAGGAACCGGCTGGAACGCTCGATTCACAGCGCGTCCCTCGATACTTCGGGCATCCGCGGATAGCGCTGCCGCGTCCCGACGGAGACGGAGACCGGATCGGGAGACTGTAACCGGACCGGCGGGTGAACACCTCCCTACCCGTCAACGAATTCCAGGTGGCGGCCACGCGGTTGACTGGCCACGCGGCCGTCCCGGAACACCACTTCTCCATTCAACATGGTCATGTGGATGCTTGAACGGAAACGTTCCCCTTCCAGTGGCGACCAACCGCACTTGTATGCCAGCCCGCCGGCGGCGACCACCTCCGGCTCATTGACGTCGACCGCCACCAGATCCGCAAAATAGCCTTCTCGTACGAATCCCCTGGCGGCGACTTCGAACAGGGTCGCCGGATTGTGTGCCGCCTTCTCTGGAATGCTGGTCAGAGGCAACTTGCCATCCAGATGGCACTCCATGAGCATCTGCAGCGAGTGCTGAACCAGCGGCAGCCCGGCCGGCGCCTCGAAATAGGGCCGGGATTTCTCCTCGAGGGTGTGGGGTGCGTGGTCGGTGGCGATCACGTCGATGCGGCCATCGCACACGCCCTGAAGGAGTCCCTCCCTGTCGGAGCGCGTCTTGATGGCCGGATTGCACTTGATGCGCGTTCCAAGGTCCGCGTAGCGGGACTCGTCGAACCAGAGGTGATGGACGCACACTTCGGCGGTGATGCGTTTGTTCGCCAGGGGCCCGGGCTCGAAGAGTTCGAGTTCCCGTGCCGTGGTGAGGTGCAATACGTGCAACCGGGTCCCGTGGCGCCTGGCGAGACTCACCGCAAGGGAGGATGACCGATAGCACGCCTCGGCCGATCGAATCAGCGGATGCGCGCTCATGGGCACGGATTCGCCGTATTTCGCCCTGAATCGGGCCTCATTGGCGAGGATGGTGGGCGTATCCTCGCAGTGCGTGACCACGGGAAGCGGCGCGCCGGCGAAGATTCCTTCCAGGGTGGCCGGATCGTCCACCAGCATGTTGCCGGTGGAGGCGCCCATGAATACCTTGATCCCGCAAGCCTCCGACCGCCCGATGCGACGTATCTCCTCCAGGTTGCCGTTGGTCGCGCCGAGGTAGAACGCGTAGTTGGTGAAGCAGCGGCCCCGGGCCCGGGCGCGCTTTTGCGCCAGCGCCCGGCGATCGGTGGTTGGCGGCGCCGTGTTGGGCATTTCCATGACGCTGGTCACGCCGCCGCGGAGGGCCGCCCTGGACTCCGTTGCCAGCGACCCCTTGTGGGTCAGGCCCGGTTCCCGGAAATGGACCTGATCGTCGATCAGTCCGGGCAGCAGGTAACGACCGTCCAGGTCGACGACCCCGACGCCGTCCGCCGCCGCCAACGCCGGTTCGACACGGGCGATCCGCTCGCCCTCCACGAGCACGTCGACTTCCCGAATCTCGCCTTCGTTGACCAGTCTGGCGTTGGTCAGGAGGACCCTGCCGCCACTGTCCATAAGTTCCGGCCCACGCTTCCGAGCCCGCGCGGGCACTCGCCCCGCGAGAGCGGACAGTTGTAAGGTTGTTGCCGCACATCCGAACCCGCACGGACGCCCGCGCCACCGGCGCCGGAGATTGCTTCCGCTGCGGGAACCGGTTCGACGCTAAGCCATCGTCGCCGGGGTGTCAACGCCGAACGCCGGGGACTTCAGGTCCATTATTTTGTGCCTGTCCGAGAATTCCTGTACAGTCGGATGATGATGTACGTCACGCGCCGCATCGTCCCCCCCCCCCCCGATCCCTGAAGGGTTGCCCGATTTGAACGTGGCGGGGCCGTTCCCCGGTCGGATCCTGCTCGCGCTCCTGCCGCTCGCGGTTATTCCCGCCCGCCGCGGCTTGCGGCTCGCCGCGATGTGCCTGCCGGCCCTGTGCGGCGCCCTGGCCGGCTGCGGGGGGCGGGCCCCCGCCGAACCGCCCATGCCGCCACCGCCGCCAGCGAACGTCTCGCTGGAGGTTTCCGGCGAAACCAGCGTCGAGGAGGCCGTCAACCCGAAGGTCGAAATCACGGCGCGGCTCGACGCGCCCGCGTCCAGCGCCGTCACGGTGGGGCTGAACCTCGCCGGCACGGCGACCGCGGACCGCGACTACGCCATCGGCGCCGACCGGATTCAGGTGCCGGCGAACGCCACCTCGGCCAGCGTCGAGATCGACATCTACCGGGACTTCGACGAGGAGGACGACGAAACCATCGAGATCGGCCTGGGCGCGATCACCGGCAACGCGCGGGCCGGCGACCCGGCGTCGGTCGCGCTGACGGTGCTCGACGGCGAGGCGGCCACCTTCGGGAAGCCTTCCCCCGGGGAGGACGGCGATGACGGGGAGGGCGACGATGACGATGAAGTCATCCTCGAGGTGGAGCTGATCCGGTTCGGCTCCACCGGGGACGCCATCGTCGCGACGGTGGCCGCTCAACTTCCGGCCGGCTTTCCCAGCCCCCAGCCGCTGCGGGCCAGGGTGTTCGCCGGCTTCGATTTCCTGCCGGACGCGAAGACCTTCACCGAATGCCACGCGCCCGCCGGGGAATCGCCCGGAACGGCGGCCGAAAACACCATGAACCCCTGCCAGGTGGCGTCCCCGGACGATCCGTTCGACTTTTTCCCGACCGACATGCGGGTGTTCCGGCTGCCCTATTCCGAACTTCAGCTTCAACCAAACGGGCACTATTACCTCGAAATCTCGGTAATGCCGCATTTCCCGGACAAACTGCCAAGCGGCCCCTTCAATAGCTATCCGCTTCAACACCGGTTCGCCACCGACCCCGAAGGACGGGTGGCGGTGCGCTGCCCGGCGCACGAAAGGACCCCGGCGCCCGGCGGCGGGGACCCGCTGTTCAGCCACCAGTGGCACCTGGTCAACACCGGCCAGACGGCGTTCGCCGGGCGGGGCGGGGCGGCCGGCGCCGACCTGCGCATGACCGCGGCCATCGACACCGGCCGCGACGGCGCCGGCGTGAAGATCGCGGTGGTCGACTCCGGGCTCGAGATATGCCATCCGGACCTCGCCGCCAACACCGCCGCGGGCGGATCGTTCAACTTTGGCGCGGCATCCCACGCGGGCGCCTCCCCCGACGATCCGTTCAATATCGCCGCGGACGGCGACCATGGCACCAGCGTGGCCGGGGTCGCCGCCGCGGTGGCGAACAACGGCTTCGGCGGGCGGGGCGTCGCGCCCGCGGCGACGCTGGTGGGATTCAACCCACTGGAAGCTGTCGGTGGCGAGCCATCCCCATCCCCTTTGGGTCTCAACCTGGACACGGCGCAGGAAATTGCACTGCTGCAGAGCCTCGGCGCCGGCAACGGGGGCGGTGTCGAACCGGATGCCGCGAGCGTGGATGTCTTCAACATGAGTTTTGGTGTCGCCAGGCCCGGAGAAAACGCGTACGAGGAGTGGGCCCGGGTGCACAGGGCGGGCACCGAACAGCTGCGCTCGGGCCGCGGCGCGCTCTACGTGAAAGCGGCGGGCAACAGTTTCGACTCGTGCCGCCGCCAGGAGGAGGTTCATCCGCTCAACCGCGAGGTTGGCTGCCGAGGCGCCAACACCGATCCGGAACAAAACATCCCATGGTTGATCGTCGTGGGGGGATTCAACGCGGACGATGTCAAATCGTCCTATTCCTCCACCGGGGCCAATCTGTGGGTCGTTGGCCCCTCGGGCGAGGACGGCAACGACGCCCCCGCCATCATCTCCACCGACCAGATGGGGTTGGCCGGTTACAGCGCGGAGCACGATAGTCGCCTCCTGCACGACAATCCGCTGAATCGCGACGGCGATTACGTCAGCGCCTTCGGTGGCACGTCCGCGGCCACGCCCGCCGTGGCCGGCGCAGTCGCCATCCTGCTGAGCGTCAAGCCGGAGCTCACATGGCGGGACGTGAAGCACATCCTCGCGAAAACCGCCCGCAGGATCGACCCGGATATCGCCGAGGTCCGGGCCGCCTTCAACGGCACGCCCCATGTCGCGCAGCATGCGTGGCGAACCAACGCCGCCGGTTACGCTTTCCACAACTGGTACGGTTTCGGCGCCGTGGATGTGGACGCCGCGGTGGCGATGGCGCAGAGCCATGCGCCCGACAGCCTCGGCGCGTTCGTCGAATCGGAGTGGTTCGACGGCGGCGCCGCGGCGTTGCCGCTGGAGATCCCCGACGCCGACGGCGCGGGCGCGGGCGCCACGATGGACGTGTCGGGGCTGCCGGAGGGCGCCGACATCGAGGCCGTGGTGCTGGAAATCTCCGTCGGGCACGGCAACGCCTTCGATCTGGGCGTGACCCTGCGCTCGCCCTCCGGCACGTCCAGCGTCGTGAACCCGCCCCTGAACGAGAGGCTTGAGCACCTGCCGGGGTTCGTGAACTGGCATTTGCTGAGCAACGCAATTCTACGGCGAGAACCCCAACGGCGCCTGGACGCTCAACGTGGCGGATATCGCCCCCGCCGACACCGGCAGCCTGACCGGCTGGCGGCTCAGGTTCTACTACGGCGGGCACGGCGCGAACTGAACCGGTGCGAGCGGCAAGCGCCACATCCGCGATGCAGCATGCGCGGGTTCCTGAGCCAGGGCTCTCCAAAAGTCGGGGCGTATAGCCTGAGGCTGTAAACGGTGAGGGAAGCGGTCAGGCTGTGCAAGGTCTGGCTATTCAGAAGTCGTTGTGGCATAAAGGGGGTCATGGTGATCTCGGTGTTTTCCCGTGGCCGGTTGAAGTTGCGCGATGTGTGGGTGCGCCCGGTGCGCGGCGTGGCGGAGCGGCGGCGTTGGGACGCGCTGATGAGGGAGTTTCACTATTTGCCGTACAAGGGATTGTTCGGTCAGTCGCTGCGTCACGTGGCGGTATGCGGCGGGAGCTGGGTTGCGCTGCTGGGCTGGACGGCGGGCGCGTTCAAGGTCGGGGTTCGGGACGAGTGGCTGGGTTGGCCGCCGGAGCGGCAGTTTCGGCGGCTGAAGCTGATCGCGAACAACAGCCGTTTCGCGTTGCTGGTGGGCAAGGGGGAGGTACGCAACCTGGCCTCTCGGGTGCTGGGTCTGAGTCTGCGCCGGCTGTCGGGGGACATGCGCGCGATGCACGGTTTCCCGGTGCTGTTGGCGGAGACGTTCGTGGACCCGTCGCGGTTTTCGGGGGTTTGCTACCGGGCGTCGAACTGGCGGATGCTGGGCCTGACGCGCGGTTATTCGCGGGTGTACGGCAGCCCGGCGCGGTGGCGCGAGCACGGCCAGCCCAAGGAGGTTTACGTGTACGAGCTTGAAGCCGGCGCCCGCGAGGCGCTACGCGATGGGCGCGAGCCCGTGGAGGTGCGCGAGGCGCCGATGCCGGCGGGGCAATTGCGCAGTCTTCACGACTTTCTCGGGGAGATGGAGGATTTTCGCAAACGGCGCGGGCAGCGCTACAGCTTGGCGAGCTACCTGACGATCATGATCGCGGCGCGCCTGGCCGGGTATCGCGGCGTGAGCGCGTTCGGGGAGTTCGCCGCCCGGCTCGACGAGGCGCAGCGCCGTGCGGTGGGCGGGTTCTTCAGCCCGACGCGCCAGTGCTACACAGTGCCCGCTGCCTCGACCTTCCATTACATCCTCTCGAAGCTGCCGCCGGACACTCTGGATCGGGCGCTGCGCGCCTGGAGCGCCCAGCATGCCGGGCTTGCGCCGGTGGCCATGGACGGCAAGGACGTGCGCGGCGCCTCCAGGCGGACCGAGGGCGAACGCCAGATGATGGTGGCCGCGGTGGAGCACGGCAGCGGCCTGGTGCTCGGGCAGGTGCGCATCGGCGCCAAAAGCAACGAGATCCCGGCGGTGCGCGAACTGGCGCGGCAACTGGACCTCGCCGGGCGCGTCGTCACGCTCGACGCCATCCACGCCCAACACGACACGGCGCGCTGCTTGGTGGAGGAGTGCAAGGCCGACTACGCGATCACCGCCGTGAAGGGCAACCAGCCGAGCATTCGCGAGGACCTGGCGGACATCGACTGGAGCCAGGCGCGCTGGAGCGCCGAGGCGCTGCACAAGGCCCATGGGCGGCTGGAGACCCGCCGCTGCGCGGCCTTCGACCTCACGCCCGCCAAGTGGGACGGGCGGTGCGATCTGCCCGCACGCCGTCAGGCGCTGCGCGTGCAGCGCGAGCGCGTCGTGGTCAAGACCGGGGAAAGCACCCGCGAGATCGCCTACGGGCTCACCTCGCTCGGCGTCGAGGAGGCCGGACCCGACGAACTGTTGAACATCGTGCGCCGCCACTGGGAAGTGGAGAACCGGGTTCACTACGTGCGCGACTTCAGCTACGACGAGGACCGCTGCCGCGCCGCGGCCGGGCATCTGCCGCAAAACCTGGCGGCGCTCAGCAACGCCGCGATCTCCATCGTGCGCGCGATCGGCCACTTCGACTACATCCCCCAGGCAAACCGCCACTACGCCGCACGCCCGCAGGATGCGCTCGACGCCATCCTGACCCCCGCGCCGCCCTGACCGGGCACCCCGCGGACCCCCGACGGCGCACCGCCCGGCCGCGCCGCGGCATCCCCGTGCGCGCCGCGCCTACTCAGCGCCCAGGCACCAACCCATACCCCCGAGCAAACCCGCTCAACGCCTCCCCACCGCCCTGGACCGACCGGCGACCCCTCCGCTACAGCCACACATCCCCGTCGGACCCATCGCTCAGCCTCACCGGAACCAACCGGACCGGGACTTTTGGATAGGCCTGGTTCCTGAGCGATGATTGTGGGAATCGAAGCAATCGGGGAGTATGATGAAGAGCATGTCCGGACCCATCGACTGCCGTGAAACGACCGCACGCGCCCCGCTGTTGGCGCCGCTGCCGCTCATGCTGTTTCTGGCAGCCGTGTCCGCCGCGGCCCAGCAAACGGTCGAGCCGGCGCCCTCCCCGGACGCGCTTCGCATCGTGGCCGTCGAAGGCCGTGAACTGGTGGCGCTGCCTCCGTACGGGACCGCCCCGGCCGGGGGAGCCGCGCAGGCGGCAGCCGTCGCCGTGCGGTCGTTCGATACCGCATCGAGTCGCGTTCACGTGGTATCCATGGATGGCGAGACCTTCCGGGCGGCGGTCCCCCTGCGAAACCCGCGGCCGTGGGTCGCCTTCGATCCCGCCCGAAGGCGTTTCGAATCGCTGCAGCCGAGCATCCGCGTCGAACTGAACGGCGGCGTGCGGCTGGAGGCCGTCGCCCGGGCGGTCGGCGCCACCAAGGTGACGGTGCTCGAATCGCTGCGCTTCGCCATCGTCGAACTTCCGGCCGACCTCCACCCCGCGGACGCCGCCGCGCGGGTCGACGCGATGGCCGGCCAACCCGTTGCCGCCCTGCGGCTGCGCGGCCCCCGCATTCAATGGCGCTGACACGGGGCGTCACGCAACGGCCGCGCCAGGCATGACGCAGGTAGCCCGATCCGCCATGCCGTCCGGCTCGCCAGGGTTTCCCGCGGCGATTCCACCGGATGGAACGCCCTTGCTTCCGCCCCGGCGAGCCGGATGCCGCGGCATCCGGCTCGCCGCAATGTGCCTGCCGGTCCTCGGCGGCGCCCTGGCCGGCTGCGGCGGAAGTTCCGGCGGGAGGTCCGGCGCACCGCCCTCGCCGCCACCCCCTCCGCCGCCGGCCGCGATCGTTTCGCTGGAGGTCCCCGGCGAAACCGGCCTCGATGAGGCCGCCAACCCGAAGGTGGACGTGACCGTCCGGCTCGACGCGGCCGCGTCGGAGGCCATCACGGTGGCTCTGAACCTGGCCGGAACGGCCACCCTCGGCCGCGACTACGCCATCGACGCCAATGAGATCCGGGTACCGGCGAACGCCGCCTCGGCCGGCGTCGAGATCGACGTCTACCGGGACTTCGACGAGGAAGTCGACGAAACCATCGAGATCAGCCTGGGCGCCATCACGGGCAACGCCCGGGCCGGCGAGGCGACGTCGGCCACGCTGACGGTGCTCGACGGTGAGGCGGCCACGGTGAACAAGAGAACGCCGGAAGACGAAGACGATGGCAGCGAAGACCGCGAAAACCGCTTCGGGGTGATGTCACTGGGATTCGATCTGACCGAGGACGCCATCGTCGTGGCGGTGATCGCGGTACTTCCAGACTTTCCGGCCGCACCGACCGCACCCTGGCCGATGACGGCCTCTTGGTCCACCGACCGCTCTTACATGTCGGACGTGAACACCATCACCGAATGCTTCGCACCCACCACGGAATCGCCCGAAGCGGCGTCCGAACCCAACATGAACCCCTGCCAGGCGACGCCATCCGACGATCCGCTCGCATTTTTCCTGCCCAATCTGCGCATTTTCCGGCTGCCCTATTCCGAATTGCTGCCGAACCGGCACTATTTCCTCACCGTCACCGTGTCTCGGCCGAATTTGGATACCATGAATCCGGATATCCTGTCCGACTTGATCGAGACCGACTCGGCGTACCACGAATTCGCCACCAATTCCGAAGGCCGCATCGCCGTGCGTTGCGAGGCGCCCGACAGAACAGCGGCGCCCGGCGGCGGCGATCCGCTGTTCAGCCACCAGTGGCACCTGGTCAACACCGGCCAGACGGCGTTCGCCGGGCGCGGCGGCACGGCCGGCGCCGATCTGCGCATGACCGCGGCGATCGACACCGGCCGGGACGGCGCCGGTGTGAAACTCGCGGTGGTCGACACCGGGCTCGAGATATGCCATCCGGATCTCGCCGCCAACACCGCCGCGGGCGGATCGTTCAACTTTGGCGCGGCATCCCACGCGGCCGCCTCTTTCGACGACCCGTTCAATTTCCGCCCGGACGGCGGCGACCATGGCACCAGCGTGGCCGGGGTCGCCGCGGCGGTGGCGAACAACGGATTCGGCGGGCGGGGCGTGGCGGCGGCGGCGACGCTGGTGGGATTCAACCCGATGGAAGCGGGCGGCGGCGAGGAATCCGTCCCGCTCGACGGTCTGGATACGGCGCAGGACATTGCGCTGATGCAAAGCCTCGGCGCCGGCAACGGGGGCGGCGCCGAGCCGGATTCGGCCAGCGTGGATGTCTTCAACCTGAGTTTCGGCAGCTTTTTCCCCGGGGGAAACATCAGGGACGAGTTCGCGCGGACGTACAGGATGGGTGTCGAACAGCTCCGCTCGGGCCGCGGCGCGCTCTACGTGAAGGCGGGAGGCAACGAATTCGGCTTTTGCGATCAGAGCCACCCTTTCCACCGCGAAATCGGCTGCGAAAACGCCAACACGGATCCGCAACAGAACACTCCGTGGCTGATCCCCGTGGGTGCATTCAACGCTGACGATGTCAAGTCATCCTACTCCAGCGCCGGAGCCAACCTGTGGGTCGCCGGCCCCGGCGGCGAGGACGGTATTGAAGCCCCCGCCATCGTGACCACGGATCAGATCGGAGTGACGGGCTACAGCGCGTCACCCGACAATCGCCTCCTGCACAGCGATCCGCTGAATCGCGACGGCGACTACGTCAGCGCCTTCGGGGGCACGTCCGCAGCCGCGCCCGCCGTGGCCGGCGCCGTCGCGATCCTTCTGGGCGTGAAACCGGAGCTCACGTGGCGGGACGTGAAGCACATCCTCGCGAAAACCGCCCGCAGGATCGACCCGGATATCGCCGAGGTCCGGGCCGCCTTCAACGGCACGCCCCATGTCGCGCAGCATGCGTGGCGAACCAACGCCGCCGGTTACGCTTTCCACAACTGGTACGGTTTCGGCGCCGTGGATGTGGACGCCGCGGTGGCGATGGCGCAGAGCCATGCGCCCGACAGCCTCGGCGCGTTCGTCGAATCGGAGTGGTTCGACGGCGCGGGCGCGGCGTTGCCGCTGGAGATCCCCGACGCGGACGGCGCGGGCGCGGGCGCCGAGATGGACGTGTCGGGACTGCCCGAGGGCGCCGGCATCGAGGCCGTGGTGCTCGAAATCTCCGTCGGGCACGGCAACGCCTTCGATCTGGGCGTGACCCTGCGCTCGCCCTCCGGCACGTCCAGCGTCGTGAACCCGCCCCTGAATACAGGGCTTGAGTATACGCCGGGACTCATGAGCTGGCATTTGCTGAGCAACGCATTCTACGGCGAAGACCCCAACGGCGCCTGGACGCTCCACGTGGCGGATATCGCCCCGGCCGACACCGGCAGCCTGACCGGCTGGCGGCTCAGGTTCTACTACGGCGGGCACGGCGCGAACTGAGTGGCGCGGGCCGCCCGTCAGTGGCGATAATCACCCTCCGCCGGCGAAGGCGTCCGTGGCCGAGGCAAGCTCGTGGACAATGCCCGGTTCGTAGGCCGAGTGTCCGGCGTCGGCGACATTCCGTAGCGGTCGTCCACTGGCCGAACCGCCGCCGACTGAACTATGATTCCACCGCAGGCGGCAAGATCATACCGCGTTCATGGAAATCCCGACATAGAATCAACCACTCCCATCGTCAGACCGCTCATCCCCGCCGTGCGCCACGCCAGCGGCATCCGCCGCAACCCGGGCGGAAGGAACGCGGTTGTTCCCGCCCGCCGCGGCTTGCGGCTCGCCGCGATGTGCCTGCCGGCCCTGTGCGGCGCCCTGGCCGGCTGCGGGGGGAGTTCCGGCGGGGGGCGGGCCCCCGCCGAACCGCCCATGCCGCCGCCCCCGCCGGCGAACGTCTCGCTGGAGGTTTCCGGCGGAACCAGCGTCGAGGAGGCCGTCAACCCGAAGGTCGAAATCACGGCGCGGCTCGACGCGCCCGCGTCCGGCGCCGTCACGGTGGGGCTGAACCTCGCCGGCACGGCGACCGCGGACCGCGACTACGCCATCGGCGCCGACCGGATTCAGGTGCCGGCGAACGCCACCTCGGCCAGCGTCGGGATCGACATCTACCGGGACTTCGACGAGGAGGACGACGAAACCATCGAGATCGGCCTGGGCGCGATCACCGGCAACGCGCGGGCCGGCGACCCGGCGTCGGTCGCGCTGACGGTGCTCGACGGCGGGGCGGCCACCTTCGGGAAACTTCCCCCCGGCGAGGACGGGGAGGACGGCGAGGACGATGAAATCGCCGCCATCGAGGTGGAGCTGGTCCGGTTCGCCTCCACCGGGGACGCCATCGTCGCGACGGTGGCCGCTCAACTTCCGGCCGGCTTTCCCGGCCCCCAGCCGCTGCGGGCCAGGGTGTTCGCCGGCTTCGATTTCCTGCCGGACGCGAAGACCTTCACCGAATGCCACGCGCCCTCCGGGGAATCGCCCGGAACGGCGGCCGAAAACACCATGAATCCCTGCCAGGTGGCGCCCCCGGACGAACCGTTCGACTTTTTCCCGACCGACATGCGGGTGTTCCGGCTGCCCTATTCCGAACTTCGGCTTCAGCCAAACGGGCACTATTACCTCGAAATCTCGGTAATGCCGCATTTCCCGGACAAACTGCCAAGCGGCCCCTTCTATAACGACCCGGTTCTCCACCGGTTCGCCACCGACCCCGAAGGACGGATGGCGGTGCGCTGCCGGGCACCCGAAAGGACCCCGGCGCCCGGCGGCGGGGACCCGCTGTTCAGCCACCAGTGGCACCTGGTCAACACCGGCCAGACGGCGTTCGCCGGGCGGGGCGGGGCGGCCGGCGCCGACCTGCGCATGACCGCGGCCATCGACACCGACCGCGACGGCGCCGGCGTGAAGATCGCGGTGGTCGACTCCGGGCTCGAGATATGCCATCCGGACCTCGCCGCCAACACCGCCGCGGGCGGATCGTTCAACTTTGGCGCGGCATCCCACGCGGGCGCCTCCCCCGACGATCCGTTCAATGTCGCCGCGGACGGCGACCATGGCACCGGCGTGGCCGGGGTCGCCGCGGCGGTGGCGGACAACGGATTCGGCGGGCGGGGCGTCGCGCCCGCGGCGACGCTGGTGGGATTCAACCCACGGGAAGCCGTCGGTGGCGAGCCATCCACTTTGGGTCGCGGCCTGGACACGGCGCAGGAAATCGCAATCCTGCAGAGCCTCGGCGCCGGCAACGGGGGCGGTGTCGAACCGGATGCCGCGAGCGTGGATGTCTTCAACATGAGTTTTGGTTTTGGCGACAGGGGCGCAGAAAACGCGCGCGAGGAGTGGGCCCGGGTGATCAGGGCGGGCACCGAACAGCTGCGCTCGGGCCGCGGCGCGATCTACGTGAAAGGGGCGGGCAACGCGTTCAACTTTTGCAAGCAGATTCACCACCCGCTCAACCACGAGGTTGGCTGCCGAGGCGCCAACACCGAGCCGGAACAAAACATCCCATGGTTGATCGTCGTGGGGGGATTCAACGCGGACGATGTCAAATCGTCCTATTCCTCCATCGGGGCCAATCTGTGGGTCGTTGGCCCCTCGGGCGAGGACGGCAACGACGCCCCCGGCATCATCTCCACCGACCAGATGGGGTTGGCCGGTTACAGCGCGGAGCACGATAATCGCCTCCTGGACAGCGATCCGCTGAATCGCGACGGCGACTACGTCAACAACTTCGGTGGCACGTCCGCAGCCGCGCCCGCCGTGGCCGGCGCCGTCGCGATCCTTCTGGGCGTGAAACCGGAGCTCACGTGGCGGGACGTGAAGCACATCCTCGCGAAAACCGCCCGCAGGATCGACCCGGATATCGCCGAGGTCCGGGCCGCCTTCAACGGCACGCCCCATGTCGCGCAGCATGCGTGGCGAACCAACGCCGCCGGTTACGCTTTCCACAACTGGTACGGTTTCGGCGCCGTGGATGTGGACGCCGCGGTGGCGATGGCGCAGAGCCATGCGCCCGACAGCCTCGGCGCGTTCGTCGAATCGGAGTGGTTCGACGGCGCGGGCGCGGCGTTGCCGCTGGAGATCCCCGACGCGGACGGCGCGGGCGCGGGCGCCGAGATGGACGTGTCGGGGCTGCCCGAGGGCGCCGGCATCGAGGCCGTGGTGCTCGAAATCTCCGTCGGGCACGGCAACGCCTTCGATCTGGGCGTGACCCTGCGCTCGCCCTCCGGCACGTCCAGCGTCGTGAACCCGCCCCTGAACGAGAGGCTTGGGCGCCCGCCGGGGTTCGTGAACTGGCATTTGCTGAGCAACGCATTCTACGGCGAGAACCCCAACGGCGCCTGGACGCTCCACGTGGCGGATATCGCCCCCGCCGACACCGGCAGCCTGACCGGCTGGCGGCTCAGGTTCTACCACGGCGGGCACGGCCCCAACTGACCGGCCCGGCCGCCGCGCGGCATATCGAGCCGGAATACCTTCCCCCGGGCATCGCGCCCGGCGTACGTTCCCGGCAGGCTCTCCGCGGCAACTTGCCGCGGCTGTTTCCGCTGGCCGGGACGCCGCCGCCTGAACTATGATTCAATCGCAGGGTCAACTTAATGCCGCGTTCCCGGGAATCCCGTCATGAGACTTTCAGCCATGCTTCTAAACTGTACAACCGGACTGAGCCTTTCCGCCGGCGTGCTCGCGCAGACCGCCGACATCGATATCCCGTACGAGGAGTTCCTCCTCGACAACGGCCTGCGGGTCATCGTCCACGAAGACCGCAAGGCGCCCATCGTCGCCGTCACGCTCTGGTACCACGTCGGATCGAGAAACGAGGCCGCGGGCAAGACCGGCTTCGCGCACCTGTTCGAGCACCTGATGTTCAACGGCAGCGAGAACCACGACGCCGAGTATTTCGAGCCGTTGGAACAGGTGGGCGTCACGGGCATCAACGGCACCACCAACAACGACCGGACCAATTACTTTCAGACCGTGCCCTCGAGCGCCCTGGACCTGGCCCTGTGGCTGGAATCCGACCGGATGGGGCATCTGCTCGGCGCCATCGGCCAGGAGAAGCTGGACGAGCAGCGCGGCGTGGTGCAGAACGAAAAGCGCCAGGGCGAGAATCAGCCCTACGGCAAGGCCTTCAACTACATCACGGAGAACGTCTTTCCCGACGGACACCCCTATTCCTGGCCGGTGATCGGGTCCATGGAGGATCTGAACGCCGCCAGCCTGGAGGATGTTCACGAGTGGTTCAGAACCTACTACGGCCCCAACAACGCGACCCTGGTTCTGGCCGGCGACGTGGACGTTGAAACCGTCCGGGACAGCGTTCAGCGGCACTTCGGCGCCATCCCGCCCGGCCCTCCGCTGGCGCGCATGGACGCCTGGGTGCCGACGCTCGATCAGGACCGGCGGATGGTCACCGAGGATCGCGTCAGACAGGCCCGCATCTACAGGACCTGGCCCATACCCGAGTGGGGCAGCGCCGAAATGGACCTGCTGTCGCTCGCCGATGGCGTGCTGACCGGAGGCCAGACGTCCCGACTTTATCAGCGGCTCGTCTATGAGGATCAGTTGGCCACCGATGCGGGCGGATTCGTGTTCCAGGGCGAGATCTCCGGCGCGTACATCGTCTGGGCGACGGCTCAACCGGGTCAGGACCTGGCCGCGGTGGAAGCGGCGCTCGACGAGGAACTGCGGCGCTTCCTCGACGACGGCCCCACGGACAGGGAAATGTCGCGCGTGATGACCCAGACCCGGTCCAGTTTCGTCCGCGGCGTGGAGCGGGTGGGAGGCTTCACCGGCAAGTCGGGGATCCTGGCGGAAAGCGCCGTGTTCGGCGGCCGCCCGGATGCCTACAAGAAGTCGCTGGAGTTGCTGGACACGGCCAGGCCCGAGGACTTGCGGGATGCCGCGAGGAACTGGCTGGGCAGGGGTTCGTTCATCCTGGAGGTTCACCCCTATGACGACCGGATGGCGGCTTCGGGCGATGACGCGGACCGCTCCGCCCTGCCGATGCCGGAGTCGTTTCCCGGCGCCGAGTTCCCCGCCCTCGAGCGAGCGGAACTGGGCAACGGCATGCAACTCATCGTGGCGCAACGCAGCGCTGTCCCGGTGGTCAACTTCAACCTTCAACTCAACGCCGGCTACGCGGCCGACCAGTTCGGCGCACCGGGCACGGCGGCGCTGGCCATGTCCCTGCTGGACCAGGGCACCACCACGCGGGGGGCGCTTGCAATCAGCGAGGAACTGGCTCAACTGGGCGCCCGGCTCGGCGCGGGTTCCAACCTGGATTTCTCCTCCGTGACGCTGTCCGCGTTGAAGGAAAACCTGGCGGCATCACTGGACATCTATAGCGACGTGATTCTCAACCCGGCGTTTTCCGACGAGGAAATCGAGCGGCAGCGACGGTTGCGGCTTTCGCAGATCCAGCGCGAAAAATCCGAGCCCGTCTCCATGGCGCTGAGGATATTCCCGGGACTAATTTACGGCGAAGATCATGCCTATGCCCTGCCGATGACCGGTACGGGGACGGAGGAATCCGTCAGTGCCATCACCCGGGCCGACCTGGCCGCCTTTCACGACACCTGGTTCAAACCCAACAACGCGACGATGATCGTGGTTGGCGACACCACGCTCGCGGAGATAGCGCCCATGCTGGAATCGCTGTTCGCCGACTGGTCGCCCGGAGAGGTGCCCGGGAAAAACATTCCCACCGTGGAATTGCCGGACGAGTCCCGGGTCATCCTTGTGGACCGCCCGGGCTCCGAGCAGAGCATCATCTTCGGCGGGCAACTGGTCTTCGGCCGGTCCGACGAGCGGGAGATGGCGCTGCGCGCGGCCAATGAAGCCTTCGGCGGCGCCTTCACTTCGCGGATCAACATGAACCTGCGCGAAGACAAGGCATGGTCCTATGGCGTGCGCTCCATGCTGGTGGACACCCAGAGCCAGCGCCCCTTCATCGTCTACGCGCCGGTGCAGACCGACCGCACCGCCGACTCGCTGGTGGAACTGGACCGCGAAATACGCGAACTGCTGGATCGGCGCCCGGTGGATGCGGGCGAGGTCGACACGTTCACCAGGCGCAATACCCTGACCCTGCCCGGACGTTGGGAAACCGCGCGCGCAGTGGCGGACGACATCGCCGAACTGGTGCGCTTCGGGTTGCCCGACGACTATTGGGACCGCTACGCGGACCTGGTCGAAGGCGTCACGGTCGAGGATGCCAACGCCGCGGCACGGGCCGAACTGCGTCCGGACCGATTGGTGTGGGTCGTCGTCGGGGATCTGGAGGCGATCGAAGACAGCGTTCGCGCCGTGAATCTGGGCCGCGTCGACTTCATGGACGTTGACGGCAATCTGCTTTAGTGGCGTATTGGTGACGGCGGACGAGCGCTACGTAGACCGGGCAAGAACGGCCGGCTTCGCGGTGCGGCCGCCGGAATGGGACGATGGGGCGCCAGCGCGTTTGCGCAATCCGGCTGGCTGATCGAGAAATGCCCCGGGCGAAGCATCGGGACACGGATCCAGACCACAAACCGCGGCAGGGCTTGAAAATTGGCGTATCTTGTGGAAAATCCTGTGCTCGCCCAAGCGCGCCCGCAGAGCTGGACCAGGTATTTGTGGAATGAGTGCTGAAGATGATTGAGTGTCGGGAACTGACCAAGCAATTCGGGCCGCTCCTCGCCGTCGATAATCTGAGCTTTCAGGTGAGTCCGGGCGAGGTGCTGTGTTTTCTCGGGCCGAACGGCGCGGGAAAGACCACCACGATGCGCATCATCGCGGGGTTTCTGCCGCCCACGTCCGGCCGGGCGAGGGTCTGCGGCTTCGATGTGGAGACGCAGCCCACCGCGGCCAAGCGCAAGATCGGCTATCTGCCCGAGGGCGCGCCCAGTTACCCGGAAATGACCGCCCGGTCGTTTCTGGAATTCATCGCGGACACCCGCGCCCTGACGGGAGCTCATCGCCAAGCGAGGCTGGAAGAGGTCTTCGGCCTGCTGCACCTGCAGCCCGTGCTGGAGCAGACGATCGACACGCTGTCGAAGGGTTACCGGCGCCGGGTCGGGCTGGCCCAGGCGATCCTGCACGATCCCGAAGTCCTGATTCTGGACGAGCCCACCGACGGACTGGACCCGAACCAGAAGCACGAGGTTCGCCAGCTCATCAACCGGATGTCCGCGAGCAAGACGATCATCATCTCGACGCATCTGCTCGAGGAGGTCGACGCGGTGTGCAACCGCGCCATCATCATCGCCGGCGGACGGATACTCGCCGACGATACGCCCGCGAACCTGGAGGCGCGGTCCAGGTTCCATAACGCCGTGTCGCTCAAGCCCGCCGACCCCTCCCGGTTGCGGGCCCTGCGCGGCGAGATCGAGGCGCTTCCGGAAGTGACGGAAACGGAGGTCGACTCGAAATCCGAGCGGTTGACCGCGTTCTTCAAGGACCGGCGGCTCTCGCTCAAGGCGGTCAACGAACTCGCGGACAACAGGGGATGGGAGCTTTCGGAACTGCACCTGGAATCCGGGCGTCTGGACGAGGTGTTCAGGACGATCACCGGAGGGGCGAGCGCATGAACGGCGCGATGGCGGTCATGCGCAGAGAGCTTCGGGGCTATTTCGTCACCCCTCTGGCCTATGTGTTCATCGTGATCTTCCTGGTTCTCGCCGGGTGGTTCACCTTCAACTTCGGCAATTTCTACAACGGCGGCCAGGCTAGCCTGGCGCCGTTCTTCAACTATCACCCGTGGTTGTACCTGTTCCTGGTCCCGGCGCTGTCCATGCGCCTGTGGGCCGAGGAACACAAGACCGGGACCATCGAGCTGCTGATGACGCTCCCGGTTGAAATCTGGCAGTCGGTGGCAGGAAAATTCCTGGCTGCCTGGGCCTTCACCGCGCTGGCGCTGGCGCTGACCTTCCCCATCTGGATCACGGTGAACTACCTGGGCGAGCCGGACAACGGCGTCATCGTGGCCGCCTACGTGGGCAGCCTGTTGATGGCCGGCGGATTCCTGGCGATCGGCTCGTTCGTCTCCGCAACCACCAACAACCAGGTCATCGCCTTCATCGTCTCGGTGGTCATCTGTTTCCTCGTGCTGATGGCCGGGTTCCAGCCGTTGCTGAGCCCCCTGGTGGGCTGGGTGCCCCGGCCGATCATCGACGCGGTGGCGAGCCTCAGCTTCCTGACGCATTTCGCAAGCATCAGCAAGGGCGTCATCGACCTTCGCGACCTCATCTATTTCGGGCTGCTGATGGGGGCGTTTCTCTATGCCAACGTGCTCGTGCTCCAGATGAAGAAGGCAGGCTGACCGGAACCATGGCAATCAATCGGCAACGTAATCTCGGCGTCCTGTCGCTGGTGCTTCTGGGGCTTGCGTTCGTCGCGGCGGTGACCGTGAACAACACGGTGCTGACGGGCCTGCGTATCGACCTGACGCAGGACAATCTCTACACCGTTTCGCCGGGCACGCGAAACGTGCTCGCCTCCATCGTCGAACCGATCAACGCCTACCTGTTCTTCTCCGACAGCGAGTCCGCGGACATCGCGCCGCTCAGGAACTACGCCAACCGGGTCCGGGAAATGCTGGAGGAACTCGAGGACGCCGCCGGCGGCAACCTGGTGCTGCATGTCATCGACCCGGCGCCGTTCTCCGAAGATGAGGACCGGGCGGCGCAGTTCGGCCTGCAGCCGATCAGCCTGGGGATCGGGCAGACGCTGTATTTCGGTCTCGCCGCCACCAACAGCATCGGCGACCGGGAAGTCATCGAGATTTTCGACCCGGACCGGGAACGGTTTCTCGAATACGAGCTGGCGCGGCTGATCTACGGTCTCGCCCGTCCCGACAAGGTGGTGGTGGGTGTGCATGCCGGGGTTTCCATGACCGCGGGATTCGATCCCCAGACCCAGCGCGTGACCGAACCCTGGGTCGTGTACAGCCAGGCCGGACAGTTCTTCGAGATGCGCTCGATTCCCCCGGGGTTCACCGAAATCGACGAAGACATCAATGTGCTCTGGCTGGTGCATCCCCGAAATCTTGAAACCGAATCGCTGTATGCCATCGACCAGTTCGTGCTGGGCGGCGGACGGGCGCTGATCTTCCTGGACCCCTTTGCCGAGGTCGACATGGCGGCCGCGGCCATGGACCCGGCCGCCATGGCGGCCGGCAGCGCATCCGACCTGGAGCCGCTTCTGAGCGGTTGGGGCGTGGAGTTTTCCGCCGGCGAGGTGGTGGCGGACAATCGATACGCGCTCAGCGTGACCACGGGACTGAGTCCCCGGCCGGTGCGCCATCTGGGACTGCTGGGCCTCGACGAAACCGCCACGGACTCGGAGGACGTCATCACCGACGGCCTTTACAACATCAATCTCGGCACCGCCGGTCATTTCAGCGTGGCCGAAGGCGGCGCCGTGGAACTGCAGCCCCTGCTGTCATCCAGCGATGAGGCGGCGACCATGCCGGTCATCCTGATGCAGATGCTCACCGACCCCGAGGCGTTGCAGGACGATTTCGCGCCGAGCGGCGAAACCTACATCCTCGCCGCGCGCCTGACCGGTCCGCTGAACAGCGCCTTCCCCGGCGGACCACCGGCGGAGGATGTGCCGGATGCCGCGGGTGGCCTGGCGGATGCGGACACGGAAGCGGCCGCGGATACCGGCGCCGCAGCGGACAGCGATGCCGACTCCGGGGCTGGCGGCGATGCCGGCGCCGCGGCCGACTCCGCCGAAGCGCCGGCGGAGGCCGAGTCGACGCGGCCCGGGGAATCCGGCCTGGCCGGGAATCATCTGGCGTCCACGGATTCGGCCAACGTCATCCTGGTGGGCGACGTGGATATTCTCAGCGACCGCCTTTGGGTCCAGTTGCAGAATTTCCTGGGCCAGCAACTGGCGACCGCCTTTGCGAACAACGGCGACTTTCTCGTCAACGCCCTGGACAACCTCTCCGGAAGCGCGGACCTGATCGCAATTCGCGCCAGGGGCGCCTATTCGCGCCCCTTCACCCGGGTACAGGAGTTGCGCCGCCAGGCCGATGCCCGGTTCCGGGCGACCGAGCAACAGCTTCAGGCCGAACTCACCGAGACGGAAAACCGGATCAACGAGCTGCAGGACGCTCGAACCGACCAGGGCTCGCTGCTGCTGAGCGACCAGCAGCAGGCGGAGATCCAGCGGTTTCTCGACCAGCAGGTGCGCATCCGGCAGGATTTGCGCGCGGTGCAGCGCAATCTGGACCGCAGCATCGAGCGCCTGGGCGCCGTGCTGCAAATCATCAACATCGGATTGGTGCCGCTGCTGCTGACCGTGGTCGCGCTTTCGGCGGTGATCGTCAGACGGCGGCGCGCGGAGAAAGCATCGTGAACCAGCGCACCGTGACCGTACTCGCGGCCGCCCTGGTGGTCCTGGGGGCCGTGGCCCTGATCGCGCAGCACGACCCCCGGCCACCGTCTCCCGGCGGCGGCCTGCTGTTGCCGGAGCTCGCCGACGACCTCGACGAGATCACGCGGGTGACGGTCGTGGGCGCCGGGTCGGAACCCGTCGCCACGCTTCAGCGCGGCGAGGACGGGGGCTGGTCGGTCGCGGAGAAGGACGGCTATCGCGCCGATGCGGCCAGGGTTCGCCATACCCTGATCAGTCTGGCCGAGGCGCGCATCGTCGAATCCATGACGGCCAATCCGGACTTCTACGACCGCCTCGGCGTACAGGACGTCTCGGGCGAAGATGCCGGCGGCGTCGCGGTCACGCTGACGGGCGCCGAGTCCACGTTGGACGTCATTGTCGGAGACACCGAGGGCGCCTCGCGGCGCTACGTGCGTGTGGCCGATCAGGACCAGAGCTTCCTCATCGACCGGGACCCGGAGGTGGGGGACGAAACCACGGATTGGCTGGCCACCGGGATACTGGCGGTCCCGGGGTCTCGAATGGCGTCCGTGACCGTGACGCATCCCGACGGTGAAGTTGTGAGCGTTTCCAAGGCCGGTCCCGACCAGTCCAATTTCGATGTCGAGGCCATGCCGGAGGGCCGGGAACTACAGTACGCCAGCATCGCCAACGTCATGGGCAATGTGCTCTCCAACCTCAGCCTTCAGGATGTGGAGCCGCTGACCGACACGGACGTCCCGGTGACCGTCACCGAGTGGACCACCTTCGACGGTCTGGCGATCGCCGCCGAATCCTTCGAGCGCGACGACGAGCCCTGGGTGGCGTTTCGGGCCGAATTCCGGCCTCCGGCGGAGACGCCCGGCGAGGACTCTGAACCCGGCGCCGATGCGGACGCCGACTTGGATTCCGAGTCCGAGTCCGAACTGGAACCTGCTGCGGCGGATGGTGCGGACGATGCTTCAGGCGAGGCCGCCGAGGCGGCGGACGACGGCGACGAATCCGCGGACGAAGATGACGGCGTGGATGTGGCCGCCGAAGCGGCGGAACTCGACCGACGCCTCGCCGGCTGGCGCTACCGCATCGCCAGTTACCAGTTCGACCAGATGACGCGGCGCATGGACGACCTGCTGCGCGACCTGCCGGAGGAGCCGGACGCGGACGACTGACAGAAAACGTGCGTTCGGAAAAGAAATGAACACGGCCGCTCCCACGGCGCGATCGGACCGACGCCGCGAGCGTGCAAAACGCGTTAACGGGAATTTCTGGTTATTGAGTTAGGTAAGTTTGAACAAGATAAGATTATGCCAAAATGGAGATTTTTCCTGTCGTCGAACGCATGTTGCGGTCAGGACACAAGAATCAATCGCCAACCGCAAAAAAATTGCAATTGTCACGCTAATTGAGCATATTTCCTTTTTGCAATTAGAAAATTCACCTAATTCATATGGAGGAGGTTTTGGCATGAAATTCAACAGCTCTGTTGCGCGGTTATGGGTTATGTTTTGTGGCGTGCTGGTAATGGCATCCGGCACCACGCAAACCGCCTTGGCCCAGGTGGGGGGGGGCGCGCAGGCCCAGGTAATCGAAGAAGTGGTGGTAACGGGTACCCGGCTGAGGGATCCCAACGTCATCAGTTCTTCCCAGATCACCACCGTCCAGGTCGAAGACATTTCGGACCGCGGCATCACCCGCGTCGAGGACTATCTGAACGATCTGCCGCAAATTTCGCCCGGTCAGGCCATCACGGCGTCAAACGGCGCCACGGGCACTTCGACGGTGAACGTTCGCAACCTCGGCTGTTCGCGGACCCTGGTGCTGATCAACGGTCAACGGTTGGCGCCCGGCACCACCGGCGGAGGCAATTGCGCCGACCTCAATTCCGTGCCCACCCTGTTACTGGAGCGGGTCGAGGTGCTGACAGGCGGCGCATCCTCGGTATACGGTTCGGACGCGGTGGGCGGCGTCGTCAACTTCATTCTCGACGATGATTTCGAGGGCTTCAAGGCCAACTACATGCGCAGCTTCTACCAGCACAACAACGACAACCGCAGACTCCGCGAGCTGGTGAGATCCTTCGATTACCAGGTGGCGGATGAAAACGTGACCACCGGCGAGACCGACAAGATCGCGGTCGCTTTCGGCGGTTCGATATTCGATGGCCGCGGACATATCACCGGATTTCTCGAAAAAACCGATACGGCCCCGATCCTCCAGGGCGACTACGATATCTCCGCTTGCGCCCTCACCGGGGGTATGAGCGCCTGTGGCGGCTCATCCACCATTCCTCCGGGCCGGTGGGCGGACTTCGGCGGCTACAGCGCGGCCGGGTACGTCAACACGGCGGACCCATCGGTCACGCGGCTCGATCTGAAAGTGCTGGGCGACGAATTCGTGCCCCGGGACGGACAGACCTTCAACTACAATCCGACCAACTTCTTCCAACGACCGGACAAGCGCTTGAACTCCGGGTTTTTTGGCAATTTCGAAATCACCGACAGTATCGAAGCCTATGCCAATGTCCGCACGATGCAAGCCGAATCCAGTGCGCAGATCGCGTATTCCGGCACATTCGGCAACATCACGGGCCTCCCATGCTACAACCCCCTGTTGTCCAAGCAGCAGTACGACACGGTCTGCGGCAACTGGGCCAGGATGGGCGGCGACCACGCGCCGGATTTCGCCAGCGCGGCGGAGGCGCTGGCCTACATCTCCTCTCTCGATCTTGCGGTGGGCGATGGCGACATCATCGGCTACAACGCACCCCTGTACTCGCTGAAGCGTAACGTCGAGGGCGGTCCGCGCCAGGATGTCACGACCTATGAGAACACGGTATCGATCTACGGGCTGCGTGGCGAAATCGCCAATGGCTGGACCTGGGACGCGTCCTACCAGTTGTCCGATGTCGATTACACCAGCGAATACCGCAACGACCTGTCGGTGATCTCGATGAACCGGGCCATCGACCTGATCAACGTCAACGGAACGCCGACCTGCATCGCGGCGCTCACCGGTGTCGACACGGCCTGCATTCCTTACAATCTGTTTCAGGGGGGTATGCCCGGCGATGGCGGCATCCAGGGAGTGATCGACGGCGGCGCGGAATTGCAGCAGTACATCGCGAATTCAACATTTGTTCTCGGCAACGGGAAGCAGCGCATTTTCCAAGCGGTGGCTTCAGGCGAGGTACCGTTCAGCATACCCGGCGCCCCAAGCGTGATTTCGGTCGCATTCGGCATCGAGTCGAAGGAACTGAGCACGGACTTTATTCCCGACCGGCCCAGCCGCACCGGCGACCGCTCCGGTTCCGGCGGCGCCACATTGCCGCTGGCCGGCGCATACGACGTCAGTGAGTATTTCGTCGAATTCGGTATCCCGGTGCTGGATAATTTCAGCATTGATGCGGGTTATCGCTTCGCGGACTACTCGACCGACAACACCACGGACGCTTACAAGCTGGGCGCCTTCTGGCGCATTAATGACGACGTGGCATTGCGCGGCTCCTGGCAAACATCGATCCGTCACGCCAGCCTGCACGAGTTGTTCCGCGCGCAGGGATTCAACCTGGTGGACCTGCCCGACGACCCCTGCGGCCTGTCCATGTCCGCGAGCCAGTCGGCGTGCGCCAACACCGGGTTGGCCCCGAACTTTTATGGCACGGATTTGAAGTCGCCCGCGGATCAATACAACATTCTGGAAGGCGGCAGCATCGATGTGGAGCCGGAGGAAGCCGTGTCGTTCACGGCGGGCCTGGTGGCCACGCCCGCGCTCTTCGACGGCCTGACGCTGACCCTGGACTATTTCGACATCAACGTGGAGAAGGGTATCGACGAGATCCCCGCCGCCACCGCGCTTCAGAAGTGTCTGGATACCGGCATTCCGGCATTCTGCAGCCTGATCAACCGCAACCCGGTCAACGGTTCCCTGTGGCTGACCGGCGGCTACATCTCGGCCCAGACAACCAACCTCAGCGAGGAGAACATTGAAGGCGTCGACATCATTTTCGACTACGACCTCGAAACGCCGTTCGGTCCGTTGGAGATCAAGGGCGTATCCACGTACCTGTTGACATCGGACCTGGTGGAGCTGCCCGGCGAGGCGGCGCTCGAGTGCGCGGGCTTCTGGGGTACCTATTGCGGCAAGAATCCCCAGCCCAAATTCAGCGGCAACTACAAGGCCACCCTGTTGACCCCATACGACGTGCGGGTTTCTCTCGGTCTGCGGTACCTCGGCGGGACCGACGATCTGGGCTCCAACGGCATCGATTTCGGCTCGGAATACTATTGGGATCTGTCGGCGGAATGGAGTGCCACCGGAAACTACATCTTTACCGGAGGCATCAGCAACCTGTTCGATACGGACCCGCAAGTCAGCTCCGACGCCGGCACCGCGCCCGGCAACGGCAACACGTTCCCGGCATTCTTCGATGCGCTGGGGCGCTATGTGTTCGTCAATCTGGGCGTTAGCTTTTGAGTACGGATTTACACCACAGAGCTTTCTTCAGACGAAAGCGGGAGGCCGGGATCCAGTTCCGGCCTTTTTTTGCATGGACTCTGATGACCGCGGCCCTGTCTCAATCCGTATCCGCCGCCGACTGGAGCATCACCGAAGCGCACCTGTCCTACGGCAACCTGGATATCCCGACGTTCGCCGGCGGCGGCGATTCGGACCATTTCATCTACACGCTTCAGCACGCCAGCGGCTGGCGGTATGGCGACAATTTTTTCTTCATAGACTTCCTGGACGCCCGGAATCCGGGCTTCCAGGATTTCGACGTCTACGGCGAGTGGTATTCCAACTTCAGTCTCGGCAAGATCGCGGGAAGAGCCGTCGGCGGCGGCATCGTCTCGGACATCGGCCTGATCTGGGGCTACAACTGGGCGTCTGACGCCGACGTGAAGAAGTACCTGCCGGGCGTTCGCCTGGTACTTGACCTGGGCGGTTTCGCGTTCGCCAACCTCGACTTCACCGCCTACATCGACGACAGCGAAGGCGCAGCGGCCGGCGGCGCGCCCAGGGAAGGCGACTCCTGGATGATCGACTTCAACTTTGCGCGCCCCTTTGCCATCGGCAATTCCAATTTCAGTATCGAAGGCCACATCGAATACATCGCCGGAAGGGACAACGAATTCGGCGGCTCGGTCGAGCCCTGGATTCTCGCCCAGCCGCAATTCCGCTGGAGCCCCAACGAGCACTTGTCCCTGGGATTCGAATACCAGTACTGGCTCAACAAACTCGGTGACGGCGCCACGGACGAGAACACGGTGCAGGCGTTGCTGGTATGGAAGTTCTGATCGACCGGCGGAAACGACTTGACTCTTGATATCGGCCTGGTCCTGATCATTCTCGGCGGCTCGCTGGTACTTTTCGTCAGCGAAAAGGTTCGCATGGACGTCACCGCGCTCCTCGTCCTGGGGGCGCTGGCGGTCACCGGGCTGGTCACGCCCGAGGATGCGGTGGCCGGGTTTGCCAACGGCGCGGTCATTGCCGTGTGGGCCATGTTCATCCTGAGCGACGGCCTGACGCGGACCGGAATCGCCAATGTCATCGGGCGCACCGTGCTCCGGTTCGCGGGCACCGGCCGGGGAACGATGACCGTGGCCATCATGCTGACGGCCGGCGTGCTATCGGCATTCATGAACAATATCGGCGTGGCCGCGTTGATGCTGCCGGTGGTCATCGAGATCGCCCGGCGAACCAGGATTCCGGCCTCGAAACTGCTCATGCCGCTGGCCTACGGCTGCCTGCTCGGCGGGTTGACGACGATGATCGGCACACCGCCCAACCTGTTGATCAGCGGCGCGCTGCAGCAGGCGGGGGAAACATCCTTCGGGCTGTTCGATTTCACGCCCATCGGCGGGGGCGTGCTGGTCGCCGGGACACTGTTCATCGCGCTGCTCGGCCGCCACCTGCTGCCGAGCATCAAGCCCGAGGAAGAAACCCAGAGGCGCAGCCAGCGCAACCTGCGAACCCAGTACGGGCTGCATTCCAGGGCATTCGAGATGCGCGTGCCCCCCGATTCCATCCTGGTCGGCAAAACCCTGGCGCAGAGCCGCATCGGCGCCGCCGCCGGATTGATCGTCATCGCCCGGGAACAGGGCAACAAGACCGAACTCATGCCGTCGCGCCAGACCGTGCTGAAGGGCGGCGACAAGCTCGTGGTGCAGGGACGGCTGGACCGGTTTCGCGAGTTTCAGCGCTGGAGCGAACTCATCATCGAGCGGGAGGCGCCGGTTCTGCAGGGACTGATGGAAGGCCAGGTCAAGCTGATGGAGGTGGTGGTCGAGGAAGGCTCGCCCCTGGCCGGCGATCTCCTGCACCACTCGGAGTTCCGCAAGACTTATGGCGCGAATGTTCTCGCCATCCGCCGCGGGCCGCTGGTGCGCCGATCCAATCTGGCCAATGTGCCGCTGCGGCCGGCGGATACGCTGCTCCTGCAGACCAGGCCGGAAATCGCGCTTGAGCTTGAACATTCGCCGGACTTCGCCCACTGCCGGGAGGTCGACGAAGACAGGTTGCGCGACACCTATCAGCTCCAGGACTACATTTTCGTGGTGCGCGTGCCACCGCAATCCCAGCTCTCGGGCGACACGCTCGAGCGCAGCCGGCTCGGCGATGCGTTCGACTTCCGCTTGCTGGCGCTGTTCCGCGAGGGCGAGATGAGAATCATGCCGGAGCCGGACCAACCGCTCAGGGGCGGAGACGTACTTCTCATCCAGGGGCGCAGGCAGGATCTCGATGTGCTGCGGGGTCTGCAGGAACTGGAAGTCCAGCGGGGTGGACACACGCATCTGAATGCCTTCGAGTCGGACAGGCTCAGCCTCATGGAGGCCACGCTGGAACCCCGCTCCGGCCTGGCGGGACGGCCACTCACCGAAATCAATTTCCGCGACACGTATGGCCTGGAACTGGTTGCCGTGTGGCGCCACGGTGAGGCCATCCGCTCCAATCTGGACCAGCTGCATCTGGAACTCGGCGACGCCCTGCTGGTGCTTGGCCCCCGGGAGCGGTTGATCGTGCTGGAGCGTGACCCGGAATTCATCATTTTGACCCCGGTGACCCAACGGGCGCTGGACACCCGGCGCGCGCCGTTGGCCGCGGGCATCATGCTGGGCGTGGTGATCAGCGTGCTGGCCGGATGGTTGCCGATCTACATCGCGGCCGTGATCGGCGCCACGCTCATGGTGCTCAGCCAATGCCTGACCATGGAGGATGCCTATCGCGCCATCGACTGGCGGGCGATCTTCCTGATCGCCGGGATGCTGCCCCTGGGAACGGCCATGCAGGAGAGCGGCGCGGCGCAGTATCTCGCCCAGTTGACCATGCAGTACGCCGGTCCGCTGGGTCCCTGGTGGGTCATCGGCGGCCTGTACGCGATTACCGCGGCCGGCACCATGATCATTCCCACGGCCGCGCTCGTGGTGCTCATGTCTCCGATCGTGCTCTCCGCGTCCGCCGACCTGGGTATCGCGCCCCAGACGGCGATGATGGCGGTTGCGCTGGCGGCTTCAGCCAGTTTCACGAGCCCGATCTCTCACCCGGCAAACCTTCTGGTCATGGGTCCCGGAGGGTATCGGTTCGGGGATTACCTCAGGCTGGGGCTGCCGTTGACGGTGGTGGTGTTCATCACGGTCATGGTGCTGCTGCCGCTGTTCTGGCCGTTGACGCCGGTGTAGGGGCAATTCCCGGCCCTGCGGATTACGCGGTCGCGGGTCAGCCGGTTTCGCCGCCCAGGCCGGTCATGGTGGCGATGATCTCCCGCAGGACCTGTTCGACCAGTTTCCCGTCGGTGCCGCGTACCACCAGGTTGGCGCCGAAGCGGCGCTCCCCCCGGCGTTCCCGGAAGAAGGGATAGCTGCCGATCTCCACCTGGGGGTACTTGCGGGAGATCGCCTGCAGGGGCGCGGCCAGTTCGCCTTCCGGAAGGTGGACGTCAACGTTTCGGGAATGAATGGGCGCGCCGCCGTCCAATTGCCCGTCGAGCGTCGAGAACATCCCTCGGGCCACGGCCGGGATGCCCGCCATGACGAAAACGTTCTCCACCCGGAATCCCGGCACGCCGCTGAGAGGGTTGTCGATCAGGCTGGCCCCTTCCGGGACGTGCGCCATCTTCAGGCGCGCGGCATTGAGTTCGAGCCCTCGCCGCCGCAGACGTTCGACCGCTTCCCCGTGGAGCACCAGGTCCCGCCCGAACGCCTCCCCGATGCACTCGGCGGTGATGTCGTCGTGGGTGGGCCCGATCCCCCCGGTTGTAAACACGTAGGTGTACGCCGCGCGGCACTCGTTCACCGCGGCGACGATGGCGGCCCTGTCGTCCCTCAGCACGCGGGCTTCAACCAGCGCGATGCCCTTGCCCGCCAGCTCGGTCCCGAGGAATTGAAGGTTGGCGTCCCGGGTCTTGCCCGACAGGATCTCGTTGCCGATGATCAGCGCGCACGCGGTTGTGGCCTTGCTGTCCATTTCCGGATATGAATGTTGTCGATGACCTCCCCGGCCGATCCGACCGGTCGAGCGAATCCTACACCATGTTGGGCAGCGCGTTCCTGACGGCCCCCCGCGATGGGCCGCGCGCGCCCGGGGCGCATCGCCTTGGTAAAGCCGTCCCGCATCAAGCCACTCGGGGCCCATCCGCGCGCCCGGGGCGCATCGGCCGAATGGCGGGCCAAGTGTCGGAGGGGAGTCAGATGGGATATTATCTTCCATCCGGAATCTGCGAGATACTCACAAATGTCCCTCAAATCCGATACCGCCGGGAACGGGGAACCGATCGAAAACGCCGGATCGCCGAAGGTCCCGGAACGCGGCGACGGGCAACCGGCGGAGGCCGGCGGCGCCGGTCCGGATGCCGAACTGCGCGCGAGCGCCGCCGGCCGGCTCGCGGAAATCCGCAGGGACCGCGACTCGATCCGCCGGTTCTTCGAGACCGGAGAATACCCGTACAAGAAGAAGATCGGCCGCAAGTTCTATGAGCGGCGGAAGAAGGAACTTCAGATCGAACTGCTGAAGGTGCAGGAATGGGTCAAGGCCAGCGGGCGGCAAATGGTCATTCTGTTCGAGGGCCGGGACGCGGCGGGCAAGGGCGGCACCATCAAGAGGTTCACCGAGCACCTGAATCCCCGCGGCGCGCGCGTCGTCGCCCTGGACAAGCCCACCGAACGGGAGCGTTCCCAGTGGTACTTCCAGCGCTATGTCCGGCACCTGCCGGCGGCCGGCGAGATCGTCTTCTTCGACCGCTCCTGGTACAACCGCGCCGGCGTCGAGCGGGTCATGGGCTTTTGCTCGCCGATCGAATATCTCGAGTTCATGCGCCAGGCGCCCGATCTGGAGCGGATGCTGGTGCGCAGCGGCATCATCCTGTTCAAGTACTGGTTCTCGGTCACCAGCGAAGAGCAGTTGAGACGCTTCGAGTCGCGGGAAACCGAGGCATTGAAGAAGTGGAAGATTTCGCCGATCGACAGGCAGTCCCTCAAGAAGTGGGATGACTATACCGACGCCAAGGAGGCGATGTTCTTCTATACGGATACCGCCGACGCGCCCTGGACGATCGTGAAATCGGACGACAAGAAGCGGGCCCGCCTCAACGCCATGCGGCACTTTCTGTCGCAGTTGCCCTATCCGGCCAAGGACAAGGCGCGGGTCGGCGCGCCGGACCCCCTGATCGTCGGTTCAAGCGGTGACGTGATCGCCAACGACGATCACCTGTTCGACAAGACGGCTCACCCGGACCGGCGGCATTCCTGACCTTGACGCGCCGGCGCCAAGCGTGCGCGCGCATCCCTTGCGCGCTCGCCTCGCAACCCGGTCAGCCCCTGGAATCACGGGAGCAAGGCGTTGGAGCCTGTGGTTTGCCCTGTGGTTTGCCTGGAATCAAGGGAGCAGCACGGTGGAGCCTGTGGTTTGCCTGGAATCAAGGGAGTAGAACGGTGGAGCCTGTGGTTTGCCTGGAATCAAGGGAGTAGAACGGTGGAGCCTGTGGTTTGCCTGGCTTCCAGGGCCCGGTGGGCGTCGGCGGCGTCGCGTAGCGGGTATCGTTGACCGATCTCTATCTTGATGCTTCCGTCGGCGAATCGCGCCAGCAGTTCGCCGGCGCCTTCGCCGACTTCCTCGCGGTTTGTGACGTAGTGCCACAAGGTTGGACGGGTGACGTAGAGCGATCCGTGCTTGAGCAGGTCCAGCAGGTTGAGCGAATCGACCGGCCCGGAGGCATTGCCGTAACTCACCAGCAGGCCCCGGGGCCTCAGGCACTTCATGGATGTGAACAACGTGTCCTTGCCGATGGGGTCGTAGACGACGGGCAATCCCTCGCCGCCGGTCAGTTCGCGAACCTGTTCGACGATATCGCTGTCGGCCAGCAATACGTGCTCGCAACCGTTGGCCAGCGCGAGCCGGCGTTTCTCTGCGGTGCTGACGACGCCGATCACATGGGCTCCCAGGCTGCGCGCCCACTGGGTGGCGATCGATCCGACGCCGCCCGCGGCCGCATAGATGAGGATCCAGTCTCCGTCTTGAACGCGGTAGCTGCGCCGCAGAAGGTACCAGCTCGTCATTCCCTTCAGCATCATGGCGGCCGCGGTCTCGTCGTCGATGCTGTCGGGCAGTCTGGTAAGCCATTTCGCCGGCATGATGCGCTCTTCGGAGTAGGACCCGGCCGGCGTCGGCGCGGCGTAGGCCACCCGGTCTCCCGGGGCGACGTAGTCCACACCGGGCCCCACGCTGACGACCACGCCCGCGCCCTCGCCGCCCAGGCCGCCGGGCAGTCCGACCGGATAGAGCCCGGAACGGTGATACGTGTCGATGAAGTTGACGCCGACGGCGCGATGCGCGACCCGCGCCTCACCAGGGCCCGGCTCGCCCAACTCCACGTCAACCCACCGGAGCACCTCCGGTCCGCCGAATTCTTCTATGCGAATCGCCTTTGTCATCGTGTCTGTTCCCTTGCGTGTGGTTCTGCGAACAACGCTCCCGGCGACGGCTGCGCCCGGTCCGGTGTTCGCGCTAAGATGCGGATTCTCGTGCAATCCGGAGCGATAGACAAACCGTGGCCAGCCAGCACATCGTCATTGTGGGCGCAGGGCAGGCGGCGGCCCAGGCGATCCTCACGCTAAGGCAGAAGAAATTCGACGGCCGGATCACCCTGGTGGGCGAGGAGCATCTGCCTCCCTATCAGCGCCCGCCGCTGTCAAAGAAGTACCTTGCCGGGGAACTGGACCGGGAACGGCTGTTCCTGCGCCCGCTGGCGTTCTACGAGAAGAACGGCGTGGAGTTGCGGCTTGGCGTCCGGGCGGAGGAGCTTGAGCCCGGCAGCCGCCACGTCAGGCTGGATGACGGCCTTTCGCTTGCATATGACGGACTGCTGCTGGCGACCGGGAGCCGCGTTCGGCGCCTCGATATCCCGGGCTGCGGACTGGCGGGCATCCACTACGTTCGCAATGTGGCCGACGTCGACGCGATCACCGAGTCTGTCGAGCCTGGCAAACGCCTGGTGGTCGTGGGCGCCGGCTACATCGGCCTGGAGGTATCGGCCGTGGCCGTATCCAGGGGGCTCCAGGTCACTGTTCTGGAGGCCGTGGACAGGGTCATGGCCCGAGTCGTCTGCCCCGAGATATCGCAATTCTACCTTGACTACCACACCCGCTCCGGAGTGGATGTCCGCTGCGGCACGACGATCGGGAGCTTTGTCGGCAACGGGCGCGTGGAGGCGGTTTCCGCAGCCGGCGGCGAACTGTTCCCCTGCGACCTGGCGATCGTCGGAATCGGGATCGAACCCGTGGTGGAGCCTGCGTCAAGCGCGGGACTCGCCTGCGGGAACGGCATACGTGTGGATGAATTCGCGCGTACCGGCGACAAGGCCATCGTCGCCGCCGGAGACTGCGCCAATCATCCCAGCCTCCTGTACGACCGCCGCGTTCGGCTCGAATCGGTACAGAACGCGATCGACCAGGCAAAGGTCGCCGCCGCCAGTCTGCTCGGCGAAGACCAGCCGTATGAAACGGTGCCCTGGTTCTGGTCCGACCAATACGACTTGAAGCTGCAGATCGCCGGACTCTCCCAGGATCATGACCAGGTCGTGATGCGGGGCGGGCCCGATTCGAGCGGCTTCGCCGCGTTTTACCTGCGCGACGGCAAGCTGCAGGCCGTGGACGCCGTCAACTCTCCGAAGGATTTCATGTTGGGAAAGCGCCTCATCATGCGGCGAGCGGCGCCGCCGCTTGAACTGCTCGCCGATCCAGCCACCGATCTGGCCGAACTCCTGAAGCGCTGAAGAGGGTTGGAAATCAACCACATCATGGTTGATTTCCAACCACGTTCTGCTAGCATTCCACTGCATGATCCGCCGGCACGCCACACGGCGCTGGCGATAAAAGCGGCTGTCGACGCCGACCGGCGTGCGGGGCAGTTCCCGTTGACCGGTTCCGCCAGTATCCTGTCGTGGTCGCCGTCCATCGGGTCCGGCGCAATCGACAGTGCCCGCCGGTCAGACCTGCGCGAAGTACTCCCGCAAGTATTCCGCGAACGATTGCTGCGAGTCGGCCTCCAGCCGCGCCTGCCGCTCCAGGGACTCGCGGGCCACTTCCTCGAGCCATGCCGCTTTCTCGGCCGGCTGCCCCAGCTCCGAGAAATAGCGGTGCTGTTGACGGGATGTCTCCAAGGCCAGCTCGAAGAAGCTCGATCCCTCGGCGCGCAACTGTTGCAGTATCTGCGCCGACGGCGTCCGTTCCGGCTCATCGACAGCCGCCAATTGTTCGTCCACCGAGCGCACGTAGCCATCATCGGCCTCGTCCAGCAACGCGGCGATCTCGCGAACGCCCGCGAGCGCATCTCTCGCCCGCTCGGCCAGCCCCCCCGCTCGGCCGCCGGCTGGCAGCTCCAACCCGGGCCGGCGCCCCTCCCGGGCCACCAGCAGGTCCCGCGCGTCGATCTCCTCAAGTTCCGCCGAATCGATCGGGGGACTGTCGGTCAGCAGGCAGTAGAGGAGAACCGCCTCCACAAATCGCAGTTGCCGTGAGTTCACGCCCAGCGGATCCAGCATATTGAGGTCGAGCGTCCTGACCTCCAGATACTGGACCCCACTCTCCCGCAATGCCACCGTTGGCCGATATGGGCTGTCCGCCGGCGGTTTCGGGCGGATCGGGGTGTAATACTCCGCTTCGATCTGCAATGTATTCGCGTTGAGCTGCCGATACTCGCCGTCGACATGCACACCGATGGCTTCATAGCGGGGATTGGACGTGGTGACGGCCGCGACCATCCCCGCCAGGTAATCGTCCAGAGAGTTCATGGAAATCTGCAATTCGGACTGGGAACGGTTGCGGTAGCCGATGTCGCTCATGCGCAGGGATGTGCCATGGGGCGCGAACCAGGTATCGGCATCGAGTTCCCGCAGGCAGGGATTCCGGGCGGTGGGGAAGGACTTGCAGAGTGCGGGAGAAGCGCCGAACAGATAGATGAGCAGCCAGGCGAGGCGGCGATAGTTGCGAATCGCACCCATGTACCGGTGGGAAACGAAGTCCTTGAGGCCCAGCGCGGACCGCTCCCGGTCGCGATAGCGCTTCCAGAACTCCAGCGGCACGGAGTAATTGAAGTGCACTCCGGAGATCGTCTGCATGGCCCGTCCATACCTGAACCCGAGGCCACGCCGATACACGGACCTCATCCTCCCCGGGTTGGACGAGCCGTAGACCGCGATGGGAACGCCGTCGCCGGAGGGAATCCTGCAGGGCATGCTCTGGGCCCACAGCAGTTCATCGTCAAGATGCCTCGCCACGAAAACTTGCAGGTCGCAAAGGAATTGCAACGTTTCCCGGTTGCTGGGGCAAGGCGGCGTGACCAGTTCCGGCAACGCCTCGGAGTAGTCGGTGGTGAGATACGGATGCGTCAGCGCCGAACCAAGACCCGGCGGATGCCGGGTGTGCGACAGGTACCCCCCGCGGTCGACGCGAAGACTTTCCTTTTCCAGGCCGCGCAACCCGCACCGCAACCGCGACGCGTTGTCCGAGTCACTCAACCAGGCGAGCCGAGAATCCAGCGAACGATGTTTCATGGATGATCGATCCACCAACCAGCCCGGCCGGCGGCCCCGGGCAAGAGGCCGGCGGGACCCGGGGGCGGCCCATTATACGCACTGAGATGATCAACCCCGCTTCGTCGGTGGCGACGATACCGCCTGGCCCGTGGCAAAAGTCGCGCACGCCCCGAGTCCGGCGAGGCGCCTGGTTCGCTTTGGCATCGCCCGCGGCGTTTTAGTATAGTGCGGCTCGACTCCCGCACTTTTGGGGAACGCCATCGGCATCCCGCGATTAACCGTTGCCCTGTTTGCGCTCGCCGGTTCAAGCGGGTCGATCGCGTGCGAATATCCGCCCCTTGTCACCATTCCCGAGGGGCGTGAGGCGACACGTGAAGAAATGCTCGAAGCGCAGACGCAAGTGAGGAACTATGTCACGGCGATGGAGGCCTACCTGGCCTGCGTGGACGAAGAGCTGACCGTGGCCGGCGACGACGCCCCCGAGGTGTTCAAGGCCGTCATGTTCAGCCGTCATAATTCGGCCTGGGCGGAGCTGGAAGCCATCGTGGCGCATTTCAACGAGCAGCTTCAACTGTTCAGGTGCGTCACCGGAGAAGGCACGGGCATGTCGGATGAGGTTTCGGAAGCAACCGACGCATGCGTCGAGATTCTGGCTGAGTAACCATGGAGTCTGCAGCCGTCCGGACCAGTAGTCTTTTCATTCATCATGCAAACCACGTTCAGTTGTCCTGAGGAAACACCATGAAAACTTCTCTTCCATTGATCTTTCTGGCCGCACTGGGCAGTGCGATGTCCGCCCTTGCCTGCGACGCTCCCGCGGAGATCGAAATCCCGCCTGGAGATGAAGCCACGTTGGACGAAATGCTGGCCGCGCAGACCGGCGTCAGAGAGTTCATTGCGGCGATGGATGAATACCTTGCCTGCATGGATGGCGAGATAGAAGCCCTGGCAGAAGACACGCCCGAGGAAGACCGCGTGGCGATGGTCGAACAGTACAACACCGGCGTGGACCGGATGGAAGAAGTCGCGGCCGAATTCAACGAAGCGCGTCAGCTTTTTCAGGACGCGCAGGCGGCCGGGGACTAGGGGTCGGAACGTCCTTCCCCCGTCACGGCCAATGCTGCGTCAATACAGACGGCACGGTCTCGCCAGGCGTGGCAGGGCAACTTCAACGAAATCCCTCGTCGCGGCATTTGCGAGCGCCCCGAAACGGCGCCCCTCGACCGGTCGCCGGCGAGTCGCGTATCGGCGCTGAGATCGCTCCTGCCGCGTGCTAGAATCTGCGCGCCTCCGCCCCTATCGGAGTTCCCGACCGCAATGAACGACTCCAGAAAACCTCCGGTGCGCGTCGCCATCACCGGCGCCGCGGGACAGATCGGCTACCAATTGTCCTTCCGTATCGCTTCCGGGCAGCTTTTCGGGCCGGATCAGCCCGTGATACTCCAGCTGATCGAAATCCCGCCCGCCATGGATGCGTTGCGGGGCGTCGCCATGGAACTGGACGACTGCGCCTTCAATGCCCTTGACGGCGTCGAGCTCACCGATCGGCCCGAAGTTGGATTCCAGGGCACACAGTACGCACTGCTGGTGGGCGCGCGGCCGCGATCCGCGGACATGGAGCGCAAGGACCTGCTGATGGCCAACGCGCGCATTTTCTCCGTCCAGGGACGCGCATTGAACGAGGCCGCCGACCGTGACGTGAGGGTCCTGGTGGTTGGGAATCCGGCCAACACCAACGCGCTCATCGCGCGAACCAACGCCCCCGACCTGGACCCACGCAATTTCACCGCCATGACCCGCCTGGACCACAACCGAGCCAAGGCGCAACTGGCGCTCAAGTGCGGGGCTCGCGTGAGTGACGTACGCGGCGTGATCATCTGGGGCAATCATTCGGCGACCCAGTATCCCGATATCGCGCATGCGGCCATCGCCGGCAAGCCGGCACCCGAGGCCGTTCCGGCGGACTGGTACCGGGAGGAGTTCATACCCACCGTTCAGCAGCGGGGCACGGCGATCATCCGGGCGCGCGGAGCGTCTTCGGCCGCGTCGGCGGCATCGGCGGCCATCGATCACATGCGCGACTGGGCGCTGGGCGCCGACGAAGACTGGGTGAGCATGGGCGTCGCCTCGGACGGCAGCTACGGCATCTCCGAAGGCGTGGTCTACTCGTACCCCGTGCGATGCCCGGGCGGCGGGCGCTACGAGATCGTCCAGGGCCTCGAAATCGATGAATTCAGCCGGGAACGCATGGACGCCACCGATGCGGAATTGCGGGAAGAACGCGGGAACGTCGATGGACTCGATCGGGTCTAACCTCCAGAGCCCTATCCCACTGAAATTCGCGAATCGGTGATCGCGGGCGCGGACCTGGAGGCGTATTCGGCGTGGCAACCTTGTTCTGGCTCATCGTATTCCTGGGAACCGCCTTCACGCTGATCTACAGGCGCGTCGACCTGCGGCTGTCCACGGCAGCGATGGGAGCCGTTCTGATCGCGTACACATTGTTCGCCGGCGCGGCACTCTTCGGGTTGTTCATCCTGTGGGCGCTGTTCGCCGGATTGGCCCTGCTCAATGTGGAATCGCTGCGCCGCGAGCGCATCAGCGCCCCGGTCCTGAGTATTTTGAAAACGCTGCTGCCCCGATTGTCGGAGACGGAACGCGCCGCGCTTGAAGCCGGCACGATCTGGTGGGAGGGCGAACTGTTCTCCGGCATGCCCGACTGGCAGCAGTTGGCCAGCCTGCCTCCACCGAGGCTGACGGAAGCCGAGCAAGCCTTCCTCGATGGCCCCACCGAGGAATTATGCGGCCTGGTGGACGAGTGGAAGATCACCCATGAATTGCGGGACCTTCCCGAGCCGGTGTGGCAATTCATCCGGGACAAGGGGTTCTTCTCGCTGATCATCCCGGAAGAATACGGCGGCAAGGGCTTCTCGCCGCTGGCGACGTCCCTGGTCCTGGCCAAGCTCGCTTCCCACAGCGGGACGGCATCGACCACGGTCGGCGTACCCAACTCCCTCGGGCCGGCCGAACTGCTGCTCCACTACGGCACGGACGGGCAGAAGCGGCGCTGGTTGCCGGGTCTCGCCACGGGCGAGGAGATTCCCTGCTTCGCCCTGACGTCGCTCCACGCCGGTTCGGACGCCACCGGGCTGATCGACAACGGCGTGGTCTGCCGCGGCGAATTCGGCGGCGAGGAGATCGTCGGCATCCGGCTGAACTGGGACAAGCGCTACATCACCCTGGCGCCCGTGGCGACGGTGCTCGGCCTGGCTTTCAAGCTCTACGACCCGGACCACCTCATCGGCGACCGTGACGAATACGGGATCACCGCCGCGCTGATCCCGACGAATCTGCCCGGCGTTGATATCGGCCGGCGCCATCTGCCCATCAGCATCCCGTTCCAGAACGGTCCGACCCGGGGCGTGGACGTGTTCGCGCCCCTGGACTGCATCATCGGCGGTCCCGAAATGGCCGGGGAAGGCTGGCGGATGCTGGTGGAACTGTTGAGCGCGGGGCGCGGAATCGTCCTGCCCAGCAACGCAGTCGGCGCCGCCATGGCCGCCGTTTACGCCACCGGCGCCTATGCGCGCATTCGCAGGCAGTTCAGGCTGCCCATCGGCGAGTTTCACGGCGTAGGCGAAGCGTTGGCGCGCATGACGGGTTATGCCTACATCATGAAGGCCGCCTCGCGCGTCACCTGCACGGCGCTCAACGAAGGCGAAAAACCGGCCGTGCCCACGGCCATCCTCAAGTACCACAACACCGAGATGGGCCGGCGCATCGTCAACGACGCCATGGATATTCACGGCGGCAAGGGCATCATGCGCGGACCGACCAATTACCTTGCAAGCAGCTACGAGTCGGTTCCCATCTCCATCACGGTGGAAGGGGCGAACATCCTGACCCGCAACCTGATCATCTTCGGACAGGGGGCGATCCGCTGCCATCCCTTCGTTCTCAAGGAAATGCGGGCGGCGGCGTCAGAGAACCCGGTGGAGCAACTCGAGGTCTTCGACCGTCTGATCTTCAGCCATGTGGGCTACTCGCTTTCCAACGCGCTGCGATCGTTCCTGCTGGGCCTGACCCATGGCCGTCTGTCCAACACTCCGGCGACCGGCCCGGTGGGACGCTACTACCAGCACATCAACCGTTTCAGCGCCGCATTCGCGCTGGCGAGCGACGCGTCGATGTTCCTGGTCGGCGGGGAACTCAAGCGCAGGGAGCAGCTTTCCGCCCGCCTCGGCGACATCCTGAGTTACCTTTATCTCGCCTCCATGGTCCTGAAGCACCATCAGGACCAGGGCAGCCCGGCCAGCGACGTGCCGCTGGTGGAATGGAGCTGCCGCACGCTGATGTTCAAGGCCCAGCAGCAACTGGACGGGCTGCTGAGAAACCTGCCGAATCGCTGGGCCGTCGCGCTGTTGCGAATTCTGATCTTCCCTCGGGGCAAGACCTACTCCCCGCCCGCGGACAGTCTCGACCAGGAAGTCGCCAGGCTCGTCACCCGTCCCACGACGGTCCGCGATCGCCTGTGCGACGGCATCTACGCGGCAAGGATTTCGGGCAGCCCGCTGGGCCAGCTACAGGCGGCGATCGAACTGGCAGAAAAGGTCAAGCCGCTCGAAGCCAGGCTAACCGACGCCCGCAGGTCCGGCCAGATCAAGGATGGACCGATGTCCGCACGGATCGACGAAGCCCTCGCCCGGGACATTGTCTCTGCGTCCGAGGCGGACGAACTCCGCGCCTTCGACGAGGCCGTGACAAATCTACTGATGGTCGACGAGTTCGCCGCCGCCGAACTGGCTCCGAACCCATCCAACGACGCCTCACCCCCCTGACGCCAGAAATTCCCCACCGGGTGATATGCTACATTTGCTTCTTGGGACAAAGCCGTTGGAGGTCGAGCAAATGCGCATTGGAATCACGTTGGCTCTCGCATGCAGCGTGGGGTTGGTTGGTTGTGGAGATCAAGCCCCGGAACCTGAAGCAGGGGCGCCCGAGACTGCCGAACCCGCAGCCGTGGAACCGGCCGCCGTGCCGGCTGCCGCCCTGCGCACGCCGGCGCCCGAAAACGCCGTGCTGTATTTCATCGCCCCCGCCGACGGCGACGAGGTCACGAACCCGGTCAACATCCTGTTTGGTCTGAGCGGCGCCGGAGTTGCCCCGGCGGGCATCGTGTTTCCCGACTCCGGACACCACCACATGCTCGTGGATACCGGCATGCCACCGGAGGACATTCCGATCCCGGAGGACGCAAACCACCTCCATTTCGGCCTGGGGCAAAGCGAAGCCATGGTTGAACTGCCGCCGGGCGAACACACGCTGCAGCTCTTGCTGGGCGATCACCTTCACATTCCTCACGATCCGCCCGTGGCCTCCGAAACCATCACCGTAACCGTAGTGGAGTAGGACGCGACCATCGCAGGGCCGGCACCTCGCGCGCGACGTTGCCCACAGGCCGCGGGTAGCATCGAAACTCAGGACTAGTGCTCCATCAACCTTATAACGCCGTATCAGTGACCGCAGGCCCGTCTCTGGCAAGGCGCGTCCCGCAGGCCATGGTGGGCCCATGGTCAAGGAACGCAACACCGCCAGGGGCGGGCCTGCGGCCACCCGCAGGGCGCGTTCACAAGCACGCATCCGCTTTGTTGCCGTCTCTTGACGTATGCCCAATACGTCGGCGAGACGGCGCCGCGCATCTGCACGCTTGTGAACGCGCTGATACGGCGTTAAAAGGTTGATGGAGCACTAGCCAGCATGTACACCCAGTTCTTCGGCCTGACGGAAAAACCCTTTTCCATCACGCCGGACCCGCGCTACCTGTACATGAGCCAGCGCCACGCCGACGCGCTGGCCCACCTGCTTTACGGCATATCCGAGAGCGGCGGATTCATTCAGCTCACCGGCGAAGTCGGCACCGGAAAAACCACGCTGGTCCGCAGCCTGTTCGAGCAACTGCCGAAAGAGGCGGATGTCGCGCTGATCCTCAATCCCGAGCTGACCACCGAGGAATTCCTGACGGCGATATCCGAGGAACTGGGGATCAAGCCGCCGAAAAATCTCTCCGTCAAGGCGCTGATCGACGGCTTGAACGCTTACCTGCTGGACGCCCACGGTCGCGGACGGCGCACCGTGCTGATCGTGGACGAGGCCCAGAACCTGGGCACCGAAATCCTCGAACAGGTGCGCCTGCTCACCAACCTGGAAACGCCCAAGCAGAAGCTTCTGCAGATCATCCTGATAGGTCAGCCGGAGCTTCGGGAAGTGCTCTCGCGGGCGGACATGCGCCAGGTCGCGCAACGGGTGACCGGCCGCTATCACCTGGAACCCCTGAATCAGGCGGACACCGCCAAGTATGTCGAACACCGGATGCAGGTTGCGGGCGCGTCGGGTCCCGTCTTCCGGCCTGCCGCCATTCGCGAGGTTTTCCGGCGCTCCAACGGCGTGCCCAGGTTGATCAACGTGGTGGCCGACCGGACGCTTTTGGCGGCTTACGCCCAGGAGACCAGGCGCATCGACCGGCGGCTGGTACGCCGCGCCGCGGCGGAAGTGTTCGGCGACCGCCAGGGCGGTACATGGCGGCGCCGGCTTGCGACCGGCGTGTTGGCCGCGGGCATCGCCGGCGCCGTAGCGGTGGCGGCGTCGCTCTGGTTCAACCGCGCCGGTGACCTCGCCGGCGACGTTGCTGACAGGGCGCTGTCCGAGGCCGAAACTCCGGTGGCGCAAGTGCCGCTATTGGCTGAGGCCGGAGAGATTCTCGCGGTTCAGGAGCCGGTCAACGAAGTCGACGAAGCCATGGACACGCAACCGCTGGCCGAACTGCTGGCGGACCCGGCCGTGCCGAAGGACACCGCCACCGCGTTCGCGACGCTTTTCGGGATGTGGGGAAGAACCTTCGAGCCCGACGGTCAACCGGCTTGCCAGCAGGCGCAGGTCCTGAACCTTCGCTGCTGGTTCCAGCGCGGTTCAGTCACGTATCTCAGGAGTATGGACCGGCCAGCCATATTGAATCTGATCGCGGAAAACGGTGAACAGTACCAGGCAGTGTTGCACCAAATGGACTCCGACACCGCCAGCCTCGCGTTCGGCAGCCGGACCTACCGTACCAGCCTGACCGACCTGTCCCGATACTGGTACGGGGACAGCCTGGTGTTGTGGCGCCCCGGCGCGCTGCAGGGCGACGACCTCGCACCCGGGATGGAAGGCGAAGGGGTGCGCTGGCTTCGTGCCAGCCTGGCGCGCATCGATGGCAGCTCCGGCAGCGTGCTGGATTCCGGTTCTTCCTTTTTCGACAGCGACCTTGAAGCGCGCGTCCGCAACTATCAGCGCGAACGCCGCCTGAGCGTGGACGGAATCGCCGGCGCGCAGACGCAGATCGCCATCAATACGGACCTTGAGATTCCAGGTACGCCCATGTTGTCCCGGGTCAACTGACATGTCGTTCATACTCGATGCGTTGCGAAAGTCAGAGACCGAGCGCCAGAAAGCACAGGTTCCGGGGATCGGCGACGCGCCCCTGGTCGTGCACCAGAAGCATGTGCCGCGGTGGACGGTCGGTCTGATAGCCGGTTTGAGCGTCGGTCTCGTGGTCCTGGGCTGGTTCTGGCTCCGTGACGCGGGAACCGGCGCGGACCGGGACTCGGCCGACGTGGCGGTATCGTCTGCGCAGACCGCTACCGGCGCGGCAACCTCGTCCGGGGAAACCCTTGCCGGGGCGGCTGCCTCGCCCACGCCACCCGCATCGCCCGAAACCGCGTCATCCTCCGTTTCTCAGCCGGTCGGAGAAGTAAGAGACCTGTCCACGGAGGCTCTCCGGACCACGGGTTCGCCGAGCCCGGCAGGGGGCGGCAGCGCGCCCGCTTCATCGGCGGCGATACCGGCAACGCCCGCAACCCTTGCCGCGCCGATGCTCACGCTGGCCCAATACCGTGCCTCCGGCGGCGCCTTGCCGGAACTGAACCTCGAACTGCACGTCTACAGCCCCACCGCATCGGAACGGTTCGTGTTCATCAACTCGTCCAAATACGAGGAAGGCCAGACGCTGGCTGAAGGACCCCGCCTCGGCGCCATCACCCAGGACGGCGCGGTGCTGATCCATCAGGGGCGGTCGCTGCTGCTGCCGCGGGAGTGAGCCGCAACGAAGTGCCGGAACGCGCGCCGACCGCGACGTCCCGCCTGGGCTGACCCGCCTCCCGCGCCGACGCAACCGCCCCGTATTGTGGGGATTATCCGATTTAACTACCATACCGCCTGCAAACGTTTGCACGCAAAGAAGCGCTCCATGCCCACCTATACGTACCAGGTCATCTCCAGCAAGGGCGACGGCGCAGAGCGATTCGAGGTCGTACAGGGAATGCGCGACGAGCCCCTCACGGTTCACCCGCAGACCGGCGAACCGGTTCGCCGGGTGATAACCGGGGGTACGGGGGTCCTGGGTGGGCCCGTCCGCCGCAGCACCGTGGTCGACAAGTCGCTGGCCGCGGCAACGCCGTGCGGTTGCAGCCGGGCGGCGCTCGGGGAGCTGGCCCGCCCGGCAAGCCGCATGCCCGGGACGGCGACCGGCACATGCAATCATCGCGGCGGCGCGCCCCATTCCCAGTAGGGTCTTCTGACTCTATACGTAATGGCACCGTCGGAATCGCAAGACCAATCATCAGGGTGAAATATGACGGCTAACGATGCGGCCGTGACCGACCGCGACATGGACACCAACTGGAACTGGACCCGGCCCATTGCCGCGCCCGGACCGATGAGCGTCGACTTCGAGGAGCGGGTCGACTTCGACCGGCTGCGGCGCTACCGGGTCGCCCGAACGCGCTGGGCGCTGCGAAATTCCGGCCTGGGCGCGATGCTCTGCTTCGACAACAACAACATCCGCTACATCACCAGCAGCGTGATCGGCGAATGGTCGCGGGACAAGATCTGCCGCTATGCGCTCTTCACCGCCGACTCCGAGCCCTACCTGTGGGACTTCGGTTCGGCCGCGACGCATCACCGGCTGTTCGCACCCTGGCTTGCACCTGAGCGATGCAAGGCGGGCATGCTCGGGCTGCGCGGCTCGGTTGCCGAAGAAGCGGGCCTGTTCAAGCAGGCCGCCGAAGAAATCAAACAGCTCCTGCAGCACGAAGGAGTCGCCGACATGCCGATTGGCGTGGACATCTGCGAGCCGCCGATGTTGTTCGCCCTGCAGGCGGCGGGCCTTACGGTCCTTGACGGACAGCAGACCATGCTCGACGCCCGGCAGATCAAGAGCATGGACGAGATCGTGCTGCTCAACATGTCCGCCGCCATCGTCGACGGCGCCTACCAGGGCATCTCCGAAGCGCTCAAGCCGGGCGCGAGGGAGAATGAGATGGTCGCCCTGGCCAACAAGATTCTCTACGAGTCCGGCTCCGACGACGTGGAAGCAATCAATGCCGTCTCCGGGGAGCGTTGCAGCCCCCATCCGCACAATTTCACCGATCGCATGTACCGGCCGGGCGACCAGGCATTCTTCGACGTCATCCAGTCCTACATGGGCTACCGCACCTGTTACTACCGCACGATCAACGTGGGCTCGGCGACCCCGGCGCAGCGGGACGCCTACCGGCGCGCGCGCGAGTGGATCGATGTCGCGATCGACATGGTCAGGCCGGGCGTCACCACCGACAAGATCGCGGCACTCTGGCCAAAGGCCCCCGAGTTCGGCTTCGCCAACGAAATGGAGGCATTCGGCCTGCAGTTCGGCCACGGCCTGGGGCTGGCCCTGCACGAGCGGCCGATCATCAGCCGGCTGGTGTCCTTCGACAGTCCGTTCGAGTTGCAGGAGGGCATGGTATTTGCGCTGGAGACTTACTGTCCGGCGGCCGACGGCAACGGTGCGGCGCGGATCGAAGAGGAAGTGGTGGTGACGCCCGACGGTTGCCGGGTCATCACGCTCTTCCCTGCCCAGGATCTGTATATCGCCAATGAGTACTAGAGCCGACACTGCCTGACAACTGCGCGTCAGTCGGTTCCAGTACCGGCAGCCAGCGACCGCAGTCCCGCTATCCGAAATCGAGTGCCTGATCTATGAGTACAAACCCCATCGACATCAGCGCAGGTCCCGAAATGCGTACGCAATTGTTCATCGGCGGCGAGTGGTGCGATGCCTCCGACGGCGGGACCTTCCCGGTGGAGGATCCATCGACGGAAACGACCATCGCCGCCGTCGCCAGCGCCACCGTGGAGGACGTGACACGGGCCGTCGAGATCGCTCATGAGGCGGGGCGCGAGTGGGCCCGGCGTGTACCCAGGGAACGTGCCGAGGTGCTGCGCCGGGCGTGGAAGCTGCTGAGTGAGAATCGCCGGACCATCGCCGAGTACATCGTGCGCGAGAACGGCAAGGCGCTGCCCGACGCCTTCGGGGAAACCGACTACGCCACCGAGTTCTTCCGCTGGTATTCCGAGGAAGCGGTTCGCAACTACGGCGAGATTCTCACGTCGCCCTCCGGCGGCAACCGGATCGTCGTGATGCATCAGCCTATCGGCGTCAGCGTGCTCGTCACGCCGTGGAACTATCCTTCCGCCATGGCCACGCGCAAGATCGCGCCGGCCATCGCGGCCGGCTGCCCGGTGATCCTCAAACCGGCGTCGGATACGCCCTTGACGGCGTTGCTCGTGGCGGAAATCCTCACCGAGGCGGGCGTTCCGCCGGGCGTCATGAACGTGGTGCCGTCGCGCCGCTCGGGCGAGGTGGTCGACGCGATGCTGCATCATCCGCTGGTTCGCAAGTTGTCGTTCACCGGCTCCACCCAGGTCGGGAGAGCCCTGTTGCGAGCGGCTTCCGACTGTATCGTCGACTGCTCCATGGAACTGGGCGGCAACGCGCCGTTCCTGGTATTCGACGATGCCGACATCGACGCGGCGGTCGAGGGCGCGATGATCGCGAAGATGCGCAATGGCGGCGAGGCCTGCACCGCGGCCAACCGGTTCTACGCGCACCACGCGATCTACGACGAGTTCACCGACAAGTTCGCCGCCGCCATGGAAGCCGTCAAGGTCGGGCCGGGGCTTTCGCCCGGTGTCGAACTGGGACCCATGGTGAACGCGTGGGCGATCAAGGACATCCATCGGCTGGTGGACGACGCAACCTCCCAGGGCTCCGAAGTCCTGACCGGCGGCGCTCCGCTCGACCGTGTCGGGCACTACTACCCGCCCACCGTACTGGGACAGGTCCCCCAATCGGCCGAAATCCTCCGCGAAGAGGTGTTCGGCCCCGTGGCCCCGGTGGTGCAGTTCAGCGACGACGACGAAGTCATCCACGCGGCCAACGACACCGAGTACGGCCTGGTGTCCTATCTCTACACCGGCAGCCTGAAACGCGGCATGGCGGTTTCCGAGCGACTCGAAGCCGGGATGATCGGCCTCAACCGCGGTCTGGTTTCCGACCCGGCCGCGCCCTTCGGCGGCTCCAAGCAGAGCGGCCTGGGCCGCGAGGGCTCCCACGAAGGGATGATGGAGTACATGGAGACCAAGTACATCGCGGTCGAGTGGTAGCGGACCGAATTCGCCGAACGGCGCGCAAGTTTTGAGTCTCACCTACGCAAGTTCTGAGTCTCGCGTAGTAGTGGGCAAGAAACGTGCGTGTGGATCGGATTTACCGACGACATCATCGTTCGAATGCGTAAGCCGCAAGGGCATCGACCAGTCGTTTTGCGCGGGGTGACGCACGCACCACTCGACCCGGGTCCGTTCTTGAAAGAACTTCAAAGGAGTGCCGCCCCTTGGAGTACTCACCCTTCGGCCTGCAGCGGCGGGTTGCATTCTTGAGGCCAGTCAGCAGATCGTTCTTGGGTATTTCTTCGATATCCGGGTTTCCGGGAAGCGCATTGACGTTAAACCCTCTGCCGAAAAACGTCGCCAGACCGTCCTTGTCCGCGAGAAACCAAGCCTCCATACACTGCACCATCAAGTGCGCGCTATGGTCGCCAGCCCCTTGTGGCCTGTCCCAACCGTCTTGTCGCTTCAGGTGGGCCCAGGACCCAGAATTCTTGGCGACCGGCCCTTCGCTGTCGACCAGCAACACAATGAAATGATCATTTCCCGGCTTGTTGCGTGCATGCCGAAAGTCATCGAACGCGTGCTGGCGGCTGCCGGACGCGATGATTCTGGGCATACGTTTGGTTAGTCCGGCTTTGTCGAGAAACTGAGCAAATCCTCTACGGCATTCCGCGCGTGCCGCCTTGCCGTTGCCGCCGCCTTCCACATACAGGACTGCCGTCACCAGCGGTTGCCCCCCAATTCGCCCTTTGTCCACAGCTCGCCGAGGCTGTATCGACCGAGCCAATGCTCCAGGTCATCCGAGTTCAGCCGGCGCAGTCGCGTCTGCCCATCCTGTTTCTCGCAGATGACGACGCTGTCTGGTGCATCGGTGAGCTTGTCCACCAATACGTCGGAATGCGTAGTCACGATCAACTGAGTTCTTTCGGAAGCATCTCGCAGCAAATCGGCCAAGCCCGGCAGGAGGTCGGGATGCAGTCCCAACTCAGGTTCCTCCAGACATACAAGCGGAGGCGTGTTGGGATGACAGAGAACGGCAAGTAGGCAGATGTATCTCAACGTGCCATCGGAAAGGCGTGTGGCCGGAACCGTTTTGTCGCCTTCCCGGAGAAAAATCTGGACTGTGCCGCCCTCAATGCTCACGTCTATGGCCTCTATGCCATCGTAGAGTTGACGCAACTCCTTTAGTAGGTGATCGCTCGCCCTTGGATGATCCCGCTTGAGGCGATTCAGCACCAGGCCCAGGTTCGTACCGTCCTCCATCAGCTCATCGTTCGGAAGATCGGCCGGCTGCGGAAACCGCAGCGGGGCGCGCCGACCGAAGGCCCACTCCCGGAACAGGCGAATGCGCTGGAATTGCGCGCCTGTGAAAGTCAGTGCCGGGTACTCGGGCGCCTTGACAAAAGAGAATACGGATTGATCGGGCCTTGGGGACACAACCTTTTGAGCGGACCTACCGTTCTCGTCACGCGAGTCCTCGTACCGCAGAAACACCTTGTCGGCACCCGCGTCGAAGTATGGAATCGGATCCGGATTCAAGTCGGTGCTCACTTCACACAGGCTCTCGCTGTGAATACGAAACCGTTGATCGACCTCATGGAAGCACAGTTTGTAACGAATCGACCTGCCGGACTCGTGCGAGACCAGGGCTTCTATCTCGGCGAATGTCTCGCGTGGCTCACCGCGCCACACCCAGTTTGCGACGCCTCCGCCTTCGCGAATGGTTTTGTGCAGGTTCTCCGGGGCGGCCCGCAGCAATCCGATCGCCTCGATAAGGTTCGACTTGCCGGAGCCGTTAGGCCCGATCAGGACGTTGAGGGGTTTGAGCGCCAAATCCTGACCGTCCGGACCCATCGAGAGAATGTTCTTCAACTTGATTCGGCGCAAGAACACCATCCGTCTCCGTCAACCGACAGGGCTATTTCACGCTAGCCGGAAGTCGGTGATTTGAGGGGTTGGTCTCGGGGGTCTGGCTTTTCGGCGTTGTTTGGTGTACAACGCGCTGCATGTCGGCGGAATTCGACAAGGCGGCGGTGGTGGTCGGGGAGGTTGAGGTGCGTCCGGTCCGCGCGGAGGAGCGGCGGCGCTGGGATGCGCTGATGGAGGAGCACCACTACTTGGGTTTTCGGCAGTTCGCGGGGCGTGGTCTGCGCCATGTTGCGGAGTGGCGCGGGCACTGGCTGGCGCTTTTGGGCTGGCAGTCGGGGGCGTTCAAGTGCGCGCCGCGGGACCGCTGGCTGGGCTGGCACCGGTCGGTGCAGTTCCGGCGCCTGCACCTGATCGGGAACAACACGCGGTTTTTGGTGCTGCCGGCGGCGTCGGGGGTGCCCAACCTGGCGTCGCGGGCGCTGTCGCGGAGCGTGCGGCGGCTGAGCGGTGACTGGGCGGCGCTGCACGGGCATCCGCTGGAGTTGGCCGAGACGTTCGTGGACCCGGCGCGGTTTCGGGGCACGTGCTACGACGCGTCGAACTGGACGCGGGTGGGCCGCACGAAGGGCTTCGCGCGCCACAACGGCTCGTACACGGACCCGCACCGGGCGCCGAAGGAGATGTACGTGCGGGTGTTGCGTCGGGATGCGCGGCGGCGGCTCGCGGACCCGGCGGACCGCCCGGAGTGGTCGTGTCGGGCGGTGCCGGTGCGCTACACGCGCGCGGAGTTGCGTTCGCTGCGCGACCTGTTCGCGGAGGTGCCGGACGCGCGCCGCGGGCAGGGCCGCAAGCACCGCCTCGCGACGGTGCTGGCGATCTGCGCGCTGGCGCGGCTCGCCGGGCAGCACGGCCCGGCGGCGACTGAGCGCTTCGCGAGGAACCTGGAGCAGAAGGAACTGCGCGCGCTGCACGCTTGGCGCGACCCGGCGGCGGGGCGCTGGGTCGCGCCGTCGGACTCGACCGTCTGCCGGGTGCTGATGAACACCGACCCGGACGCGTTGCAGGAGGTGCTGTCGCGGTGGGCGGCGCCGCGCCTCGCGGCGGCGGACGACCCTCAGGTGCTGGCCGCCGACGGCAAGCGCATCCGCGGCGCCAACCGGCACACCGACGACGCGACGTACTTCGAGACGGTGACGCTGGTTACCCACGCCGGGCGCCCCGTCGCGAGCCGCTGCTGCCGCGACGACGGCGGCGAGATCGCGGCCCTGTGTGCGCTGCTCGAGGATGTCGACCTGCGCGGCTGCGTACTCACCCTGGACGCCCTGCACGCCACCCGCGACACCGCACGGACCATCGTCGAGACGCACGGCGCGGACTACGTGCTGTCGGTCAAGGCGAACTGCCCCGACACCTTCGCCCAACTCACGGCGATCGACTGGGACGGCAACGACGTGCGCCACCACGCCGACGAACCCGCGAAGGCGCACGGGCGCATCGAGGCGCGCCGCATCGCCGCGCGCGACCTGCCGCCGAAGACGCTCGGACCCTTCCCCGGCGCCCGCCAGGCGTTCCGCGTCGTGCGCGAGCGCACCGACGCCAAGACCGGTGCAACCTCGGCCGAGACCGCCTACGGCATCACCACGGTGCCCGCCGAACGCGCCGCTCCGGCGCGGCTGCTGGCCTGGAACCGCGGCCATTGGCAGGTCGAGAACGCCAACCACTACCGCCGCGACGCCACCATGGGCGAGGACGCCAGCCGCGTCCGCAAGGGCCACGCACCCGCCAACAACGCCATCTTGAACAACATCGCGCTCGCCGTCGTGTTCCACCGCGGCTTCCGCTACCTGCCCGAGGCGAACCTCCACTTCATGATGCGCCGCGCAGACGCGCTCGACGCCATCCTGTCCCCGCACTGAGACACCCGGCCCCGCCGCCGCAAACCGCGCCCCCCCGCAAACGTCGCCGGCGACCCCTCTCCGCGCCGCGTTCCCGGACCCGCTTCCCCACCCACCCGGTGACGAATACGCCGCGCTCCATACACCAGCCCGGAACCCTCCGCACGCCTTGGCCCCCAAGCGGCCCGCGGAACGTCGCTTAGCCCGGCGTCGATCCGTAGCGTGAAATCACCCTGGTCAACCGATTTCGAAGGGGCAATCATCCACGGTTTTCGCTTGTACATGATTGATTGACCTACCCTGACCTCAGCGGCATGTGAAATGTCCGGGGCCGAAACCTTTACGCCGACCCACGTCAAGTCAATCGGCAATCACGCAGCAATTCCCGCTAACGACGGCCGCTCATTCGTATTGGTCTGCGAAATCGGCGAAATTCGCCATTCGAGCGTGATATTGGAGTCGATATTCGGCCTCTCGACGCTTAGCGGGAATTGCTGGCAATCACGGAGTATATCGCGTGCGTGGGGCACGGCGACGGAAAGGATACGACCCCTGTGAACAAGTTGGAACCGCAAGTCTCAGTCGACGTACCGCGCCTCCAGGGCACCGTCGACGATCACTGCCGGGGCGCCGAGCCTGTCGGTGCCGAGGTAGCGGGCGTCGCGAAAGCGCACGGTTTGGATTCCGGAGTCAGCCGGCTCGATCTCGAAATAGGGGAACCGGGCCCAGGTCAGGAAGCGCCGCACTTCGGGGGTAGCCGCCGCGGCCCCTGAAACGGCCGTCGGTGCCAGCCGGCGAATGCTCCGCGTGACAGGTTCCAGGTGTGGGCGGGTCAGCCAGTTCCACCGCCCGGTGATGTACGCATCCGGCGTCTCGGCGACGACGTCGGCTGCGAACGGATTGGCCGGCACGGGCCCGATCATCACGCGCCCGATGGGATCGAAGCCGCGCGCAGAGAGCGTGGCGCGAACTTCTTCTCGCGCAGGTATGTTGGCGATCAACGCGACTCCCATGTAAGCGACGATCGCCACGAGTGCGACACGCGTCGTGCGCTCCACGCACGGCTCTCGCACCGGCGCACTCAGGCCAGTCATGCGGGCAACGAGCAGCGCGCCGATGCCCACGGCCCAGATCCACCGCGCGGGCTCCGGAATTTCGACCGTGTAGAAAACCAGAAGCGATGCGAGGATCCAGAACACGCACCAGGCCGCAAGCGACGGGATCCGGCGCGAATGCATCAGAAATAGCGAACCGCCGAGCACAAGCCAGACCCACGGATCGATGATGAACAGCGCGTCGCCGTAAAACCATCGACCGTCAAACGGCATGAACCAGCGCATGCCGTAGTTGTTGAGCCAGTCCAGCGTAGGATGCGTGGCCACGCCCAGCGCGGCGAGCCCAAGCAGCGGGCCGGCTCGTATCGGCGTGGCACGGGGCTGCCGCGTGGCACGGGGCTGCCCGAAGCGCCTCCATAACCGGTCCAAGGCAAGCAGCAGGCCCGTCACGACAAATGGGAACGCGGCGATCGCGGGCAGGCCGTGGGTCCAGCCGCGCCGGTGCGCCAGGGAGTAGAAGTCGGGGCCGAACGAGGCGAGGATATCGATGTCGGGGGCGTTCGCGCCGAGCACCAGCGCCGCCGTGGCGAGCGGTGTCGCACGGCGCAGGCCGGACGCGGCCAGCGCCGCGCCCGTGAACGTATGCGCGATCGGATCCATCAGGTTTTCCTCGCTGCGCCCGAGCGGTTCAGGCCAGCCCAGCCTGTCATGTCAATTTGATGATCGGATCATTAAATTGACATTAGATCAAGGGGCGGTGAGAATTCACGCGCATGCTGCGACGCCATATTTCCGAAGCCGTGCTGGCTGCCGCGGGTCGGAATCCCGTGGTCACCCTCATGGGTCCGCGCCAGTCCGGCAAGACCACGCTCTGCCGGGCGCCATTTCCGAATCCTGAATACGTGTCCCTTGAAGCGCTGGACACGCGCTTGAGGGCGCTGGACGACTTGCGGGGACTCCTGGCGGGCGATGGCCGCCTCGTCATCGACGAAGTCCAGCGCGCGCCCGAACTGCTTTCCTACATCCAACGTGGTGAGCGAACTCATAATGAACTTCGCCAACCGCCGGCTCGATCCGCCCCTGTACTTCTGGCGCGACGCAACCGGCCACGAGGTGCGTACAGTGCCCCCGATGATCGTTTCGCAGGCGTCGCGGCGGCGCCTGCGAAGCTGGAAGCTCCAGCTTGATGCACGATGAACCGAAGCACGAAAAAGACCGATTGGATCGAGGTTTCGAAACCGCGCCGCAACTTTTTCGCCCGGGAGATCCGCTTCGCGCGGGTCATGGCCGCGGCGGGGTTGGCGACGGCAGGCTGCTCCGGCGAACCCGAAGCGCCGGCCGCGGCGCAGGTTCGGCCTGCCAAACTGGTTGAGGTCTCGGCGGCCGACAACCGCTTCACGGTGAACCTGCCGGCCGTGTTCGAGGCCTCGGCGACCGCCGAACTGGCCTTCCAGGCGGCGGGGCGCGTGGAGTCCATCGCCGTGCGGGAAGGCCAGGCGGTCACCATGGGCGCCGAGATCGCCCGTCTCGACCGGCGCGACATGCAAACGGAACTGGCCGCCGCCGAAGCCCGGCACGAGGCCGCCGACATCGAATTCAGGCGCGCGGAGCGCCTCATCGCGGAGGACGCCATCTCCCGGGCGGTGTACGAGCAGCGCCGGACCCAGCTGGAGATCGCCTTGTCGGCGCTGGAGGCGTCTCGCAAGCGTCTCGACGACAGCGTTTTGCGCGCGCCCTTCGATGGCGTTGTCGCGGCGGTTCACATCGAGGCGTTCCAGAACGTCGCGCCGCAGGCGCCGGCGGCGATCCTGCAGAGCAGCGGCGCGGCGCAGGCCGTCGCGCAGGCGCCGGCCGCGCTGATTGCCAATTCCGGGCGTGTCGAAGCCAGCGAAGCGGTGGTATTGCTCGATGCCGCGCCCGGCGTCGCAATGCCCGGGGAGTTGTACTCGTTGTCCGCCCGCGCGGATCCCACCGGCCAGACCTTTGAGGCGCGCGTCGCGTTCGAACCGCCCGAAGGCGTGGTGGTGCTGCCGGGCATGACCGGCGCGGTGCGCGCCGAGCTGACCATCGCCGGCGCCGGCGACCGGCTCTCGGTGCCCATCGGGGCGCTGTTCAGCGTGGGCGGCAACCAGTACGTGTGGGTCGTGGATACCGATGCGATGACGGTCTCCAGGCGGCCCGTCGCCGTCGGCGAAGGGGTCGGCGAATCGCTGCCCATCCTGGACGGCCTGAGCGAGGGCGAGACCGTCGTCGCGGCGGGCGTGTCGTTGCTGCACGAGGGCATGCAGGTAAGGCGTTATGAGCCCTAGCAGCGGGCTCGCTGCCGAGTTCCCATGGACTTCGCAAGACTCGCCATTCGCAACCGGCTGATCTGCGCCATCGTCATCGCGGGTGTGCTGATCGGCGGCGTCAACGCCTACCGCAACATGGCGCGCTTCGAGGACCCGGAGTTCACCATTCGCACGGCGGTCATCGCCACGCCGTATCCGGGCGCCACGGCCGAGGAAGTGGCCGACGAAGTCACCGAGGCCTTGGAAAGCGCCGTGCAGTCGCTGGAGGAAGTCGAGCGCGTCGCGTCCACATCGTCCATCGGGCTGTCCGTCGTCTACGTGGACATCGACTACGAGTTCTCCCGAACCCGGGCGGACCTTCAGGTGGTGTGGGGCAAGCTGCGCAACCGGGTTCGCGATGCGCGGGCCGCACTCCCCCCCGGTGCGCTGGAACCGGTCGTCAACGACAGTTTCGGCGATGTCTACGGTCTTCATTACCTCATTGCCGGGGCAGGGTTTTCGCCACGCGAACTCCACGACTATGCGCGCGCGCTGCGCACGGAGCTGCTGAGCGTGGAGGATGTCGGCAAGGTCGCGATCCTCGGCCAGCGGACCGAGGCCATCTACGTCGAAGTGGGAAGGGACCGCGCCGCGGCGCTGGGCGTGTCGCTGCAGGGCGTGTACGCGGATCTCGCCCGCCGCAACTCGGTGGCGCCGGCCGGCGACATGCGCGTCGGGGACCGGCGGCTGGCCATTCTCCCATCCGGCGGCGTGGATACCGTCGAAGCCATCCGCGACATTCCGGTCTCGCCGGCGGGGATGGGCAGGCTGGTGCGGCTGGGCGACATCGCGGAGGTCTGGCGCGGCTATCGGGACCCGCCGGGCCGGATCGTGCGCTACAACGGCCAACCGGCCATCGCGCTCGGCGTGGCCAACGTCAGCGGGGCGAACGTGGCGCGAATGGGCGACGCCATCGACCGCAAGCTTCGCGAAACCGAAGTCCAGCGCCCCCTCGGGGTCGAGGTTCACGAGTTCTACCATCAGGGCAAGGTGGTGACCGCCGCGGTGCGGGACTTCGTCCTCAACGTGGCGGCGGCGCTGGCGATCGTGCTGGCCACGCTGCTCGCGTTCACGGGGCTGCGGCCGGCGATCGTGATCGGGGCGGTGCTGCTGCTGACGGTCGCGGCGACGCTGACGACCATGCACGCGGTGGACATCCCGATGCACCGGATCTCGCTGGGCGCGTTGATCATCGCGCTGGGCATGATGGTGGACAACGCGATCGTCGTCACCGAGGGCATCCTCGTGGGCGCGCGCCAGGGCCGGAGCAAGATCGAGACGGCAAGCGAGGTGGTGCGCCGCACGCGCTGGCCGCTGCTCGGCGGCACCGCGGTGGGCATCGTCGCCTTCGCGCCCATTGGACTGGCGTCCGGCGCCACGGCGGAGTATACGGGCGACCTGTTCAGGGTGCTGCTGATATCCCTGCTGTTCAGCTGGCTGTTCGCCGTCACCGCCGCGCCGCTGCTGGCCGACCTGATCCTGCCCGACCGCGCCAGGCGGGCAGTGGAACAGGATGGCAAGGTTCGAAATCTCTACAAGCGGTTCCTGGCGGGGGCGTTGAAGCGCCGCTGGACGACGGTCGGGGCCACCGCGGCCCTGTTCGCCGCGTCGGTGGCCGGTTTCGGCTACGTCAAGGCGGGCTTCTTCCCCGCGTCGACCACCCCGCAGGCCGTGGTGGACTACTGGTTGCCCGAGGGAACCGACATCGCCCGCACACATGGGGACATGATCGCGCTGGAGCGGCGCGTGGCCATGCTCGAGGGCGTCGAAGCCGTGCAGACGCTCGTCGGCGCCGGCGGGCTGCGCTACATGCTGGTGTACTCCCCGGAACCCGGCAACTCGTCCTACGGCCAGTTGCTTGTCCGGGTGGACGATTACCGGCGCCTGGACGAACTCCTACCGCGGGTCCGCGCGATCCTCGACGCCGAACATCCGGACGCGCAGGCGAAGGTATGGCGATTTCAACTCGGCCCGGGGGGCGGTTCGAAGATCGAAGCGGAGTTTTCCGGGCCCGACCCGGCCGTGTTGCGGCGCCTGGCCAACGAGGCAAAGGCGATCATGGCGGCCGATGGGCGGGCGGTGTCCATCAAGGACGACTGGCGCGAGCCGGTCAGCTACATCGAACCGCGCTACGCGGACGCCCGCGGGCGGCGCCTGGGCATCTCTCGGGAGGACCTGGCGGGCGCGCTTCAGACCACCTATTCCGGGAGCACGGTGGGCGTGTTCCGGGATGGCGACACGCTGATTCCGATCATCGCCCGCGCGCCTGAGGCCGAGCGCCTGGACACCGCGAGCCTCGGCGCCGTTCAGATTCCCAACCGGGCCACCGGAGGGTCCACGCCGCTGATGGCGGTCGTGGACGGAGTGGCGACGAACTGGCGCAACGGCCGCGTCAAGCGCGTCGACCGGGTCTGGACGATCACCGCGCAGTGCGACCCCGCGGAGGGCGAGTTGGCCTCGGAGTTGCTGGAAAAGTTGCGCCCCGGCATCGAGGCCGTCGAGCTGCCGCCCGGCTACAGCCTGCGGTGGCGCGGCGAGCAGGGAGACAGCGCCGAGGCCCAGGCGAGCCTGGCCCGCGCCCTTCCGCCGACGTTCGCCGCCATGATCGCGATCGTGGTGTTGTTGTTCAATGCCCTGCGCCAGCCCCTGATCGTCTGCCTGCTGACGCCGCTGGCGCTGATCGGGGTCGCGGCCGGACTGCTGGCCACGGATACGGCGCTGGAGTTCATGGCGCTGCTCGGGCTGCTGGCGCTCTCGGGCCTGCTGATCAAGAACGCCATCGTGCTCATCGACCAGATGGACTTCGAGATCGCCGCCGGCAAGCCCAGGCTCGACGCCGTCATCGATTCGGCCGCGAGCCGGGTGCGGCCCGTGGCGATGGGAGCGCTGACCACGGTGCTTGGCGTGGTCCCGCTGTTGTTCGACGCGTTCTTCAGTTCCATGGCGGTGGTGCTGATATTCGGACTGAGTTTCGCGACGGTGCTGACGCTGGTGGTGGCGCCCGCGCTGTACGCGATATTCTTCGGAATCGGGGACAGTGAGCGCGATTCCGCGCCGACAGGTGCGATTCAGGCGGAGGGCACGCCGGAACGCGGGAAAGATCGATGAGGCAGCGGGCAATCCGGAACGCGGGGAGGATCGATGAGGCAGTTGATGTGGCCGGACTGAAGACAATGCCGGCGGCGATCGCCGCAGCCGCGCTGGCGGGTCTCGCGGGTGCGTGCTCGACGCCTGGAGGCGGGCCGGATGCGTTGCCGGACGGCGCGGCGCCGCAATTCCCCGACGCATGGCTCACGGAAGGCAGCCTCGACGACGGCGACGCCGACGGCTGGCTCGCCGCGTTCGCCGACCCGACGCTCGATGCGCTGGCGGCCGAGGCGCAAGCCAACAATCCAGACCTGCGCGCCGCGGCCGCCGGTCTGGACCAGGCGGTTGCGCTGGCCCGGCAGGCGGGCGCATCCCTGACTCCGGCGGCCGCCGGATCCGCCGCGGACACCGGCGCCCCCAACGCTCCGAGTCTCACGGCCGGCGTTCAGGTCAGTTGGGAACCGGACCTCTGGGGCCGCATCCGCGCCGGGCGGGATGCCGCGGCCGCATCCGCGGAGGCGGTCGAGGCCGATCTGCGCGCCGTCCGCCAATCCGTGGCCGCGGGCGTGGCGCGGGCGTATTTTCTGGGCGTGGAGGCGCGCCTGCAGGCCGTCGCGGCCGCGGACATCGTCGAGGCGTTGACGCGCACCGCGGAAATCGTCGATGTCCAGTTCCGGGAAGGCCTGGCCACGGCCCAGGATACGGCGCTGGTTCGCGCGGAGCTCGCCGCGGCCCGGGAACGTCTCAGCGCGGTGGAGGGCGCTCGCCGGGACGCGGTCCGGGCGCTCGAACTACTGGTGGGCCGCTACCCGGGCGCGGACCTGGACGTGCCCGATGCGCTGCCGCCGCCTCCGCCCCTGCCCCCGGCGGGCATCCCGTCGGCGCTGCTGGAGCGCCGCCCCAACATCGTCGCCGCCGAGCGGCGCGTGGCCGCGGCCGCCGCTTCGCTCGACCGGGCGCGGGCGGCAAGGCTGCCGTCGGTGTCATTGACAGCGACGGGCGGGGCCGCATCCAATGGCGTTGCCGACCTGCTCGACCCGGGCAACCTGGCCTGGCGGGCAACCTCCCAATTGCTGGCGCCGCTGTTCGATGGCGGCGCCGGACAGGCCCGCGTCGCCGCCGCGGGCGCCGCCCTGGACCAGGCCGCGGCCGGCTACGCGGGTGCCGCCCTGACCGCCTTCGCCGAGGTGGAACGGGCGCTGGACCGCGGCGCGGTGCTGGCCGAGCGCGAGGCGGCGCTGGAAACCGCGTTGCGCGAGGCCGGGGAAGCGCTCAGGATCGCCGAACTGCGCCTGAGCGAGGGCGAGGTGGCGTTGCTCGATGTGCTGAGCGTGCGTCAGCGGGCTATAGGTGCGCGGACAAGTTTGCTCGCGGTCCGGCGCGAGCGCTTGACGCAGTTTGTGGATTTGAACCTTGCGCTCGGAGGGGATTGGAACACGGCGGCCGCCACGGCCAGGTAGGTCTTGCCGGTGTGGATTTGAACCTCGCGCTCGGAGGGGATTGGAACGGCCCGGAAGGGCCTTGACGGGCGGGCGCGCATCATGCGAAAGCGCTACGGGAGTTCAGGCTCCGACCGGCACTGACAAGTTTCCGCCCATGCTGTCGCACAAGGGCCGCCGGCTCTTGCGCCCGCTGCCCGGCGTGGCGTTTCACGCTACAGGCGGTGACGGTGTAGAATTGCGCGATTGTGGAAGTCGTTCAGGCGTGGCCGGACTGCGTTTGATGCAATGGCGACATTGAACTCGACAATCTCGCCCGATGGCGAAGCGGGGCTCGACCGTGTGTCCGGTCATTTTGGGGAGTCGCCGGTACAGCAATTCCTGCCGGGTCTGGAGCCCGAGCGCGCTGGCAGCCTTGCGCCGCCCGAATCCGTGCCGCTGCCCGGCGGCCCCGCATGGCAAGACACCGCCGCACAGAACGATTCCGGTCGGGTCCTCGCGCGACGGATCGGCTGGTATCTGTTGGGCGTGCTTTGCGGCTGCATCATCCTGTACTTGATCGACATGGCTGTTGCTCCATCAACCTTATAGGGAAGCCGGTGGACTGCCCTTCCCCTTCGTGCCGATCCTCAAGAGCCTGATACCGGCCACGGCGCTGCTGTTGATCCTGCAAGGCATCGCCGACCTGACTGGCGCCGTGCTCGCGCTCGCAAGGGCTGTCCGCACGCACACTCGCTCTTTTGATCGTGTTGTGTCCGTTTCATGATCGAATCATCAAATTGACATCGTTTGAGGGAATCGAGCGCGGCGGCCGGTTATTCTCGTGGAAGCCAAATCCGGCAGTCGGCGCCAAACGTTGACACTCGAATATACGTATATAAACTATACTGATATAGTTTGGTTATTGATATTCAATGGAGTTGAAAAACGGCTGAGGCATCTGCCGCTGCCGGAGGATGCAATGCGTTGGGGTGTAGAAAAACGATTGACGTTCATAGAGTTCCGCCTTTTCTGGGAAGGTGGAATCAATCGCGCCGACATCATCGGGCAGTTCGGCGTGTCGGTGCCGCAGGCATCCAAGGACCTGCGACTCTACGCGGAAAATGCCCCCGGCAATCTGGTCTATGACAAGAGCGCGAAACGATACTTGGCGGCGACCGACTTCACGCCCGTGTTTCTGCGGCCCGAGTCCGACTCGTATCTCGCCCAACTGCAGAGCGAGCCCAATCCCGCCGGAGCGCCACAGGAGTCATGGTTGTCATCTGTACCGGATTTCGGCGTCATGCCCATTCCTCACCGGCGCATCGACGCGTACATTCTTCGCCTGATCGTGGGCGCTGCCAGGGGGAACCGTTCTATAGAAATTCGATATCAGTCGATGAATCCAGAACGCCCTCTACCGCTGTGGCGGCGCATTACGCCCCACGCTTTCGGCAACGACGGGCTGCGATGGCACGTACGAGCCTTTTGCCACATTGATGAGAAGTTCAAGGACTTCATTCTTTCGCGTTGTCTGGGCGCACGTAGCGAGGGCATGGCGGGGAGGCAGGCGAAGGCGGATACGTATTGGATCGAGACATTCAACGTAACGCTCGTGCCGAATCCACAATTGAACGAAGATCAAAGGAAAGTAATCGCGCGGGACTTTCGGATGGAGAATGGCAAAGTATCCATTCCTGTGCGCAAGGCGTTGCTCTACTACTTTCAGAAGCGGCTGCGGCTCGATGTATCCGACGAACTGGATGAACCGTACGAGACTCCGATTGTCATTTCGAACCGCGCGGCATTCGACACGGCGTTGCGCGAGGCGATGTCGTGAAATCGGAAAACTTCGAATTTCTCCGTGACGACTGGCCGGAGCTTGCGGCCCTCGGCGGATTTGCCGAAGCTTACGCACACACCGATCCTGCCAGCTCGCTGGTGAAACTCCGGCTTTTCGGGGAAAACGTAACCAAGGGCATCTACCACAAGTTGCGCCTGCCGAAGCCCGGCCAGCCGACGTTCATCGATCTGCTCAAGAATCACGCGTTTACGGCGGTCACACCAAAGGTTGTGCTCGACAAATTGCACGCGCTGCGAATTTACGGCAACCGGGCGGCGCACGGCGAACCGGTCAAATCGCGAACCTTGTCGTGGCTGTTACAGGAAGCCTACGATCTGGCGCGCTGGCTGCGGGTTCAATATGGAAGCGGCGACCCCGGTTCGATTCCGGCCTTCCGGAAACCGGTGGCGACGTCGAAAACGTCCAGAGTCGGGTACGCGCGCGAACGCCGGCGGCTCCTGGACAGGCTGGCCGCACAGGAAGCGCAAATGGCGGCCTTGCTGCAGGAACTGGACGAAAAGCGGATCGCCAATGCGACAGGGGTAGCCGAAGAGAGCGCCGAGTATCGGGCTGCGACGGCAAGCGCGGCAGGCAAGACGGCGGACGCGCTTGAGTTCGACGAGGCGACAACGCGTACGCGCCTGATCGACAATCAGCTCGCCAGCGCACGCTGGGACGTTGGGGATGGTCTCGACAATACCGATGAGGTCGGAAAGGAAGTCGAGGTGAAACATCAGCCCACGGACTCCGGCATCGGCTATGCCGACTACGTCCTCTGGGACGACAACGGGAATCCCCTGGCGGTTATCGAGGCCAAGAAAACGTCCGTCGATGCCGAGCGCGGACGGCACCAGGCCAAGCTGTACGCAGACGGTTTGGAAAAGATGCATGGGCATCGTCCCGTGATCTTCTACACGAACGGGTTCGAAACCTGGATGTGGGACGACGCACAGGGATTTCCGCCGCGAAAGCTCCACGGTTTCTACTCGAAGGACAGCCTGCAGTATCTGGTGCACTTCCAGCGAGTGGAGAAGCAGCCCCTCGATACCCTCGAGATCAAGAAACAGATCGTCGACCGCCTCTACCAGATCGAGGCGATCAAGCGAGTCGGCGAGCGGTTCATGAACAAGCACCGCAAGGCGCTCATCGTGCAGGCCACCGGTACCGGCAAGACACGGGTAGCGATCGCGCTGACGGACCTCCTGATACGGGCGGGCTGGGTGAAGCGCGTCCTATTTCTTTGCGACCGCCGCGAACTAAGGAAGCAGGCCAGGAACGCTTTCAACGACTTTCTGTCGGAACCCATCCGGATCGTATCCTCCCGCATAGAACCCAGCGCCAGCGAACGCATATTTCTGGCGACCTATCCGGCGATGCAGAAGGTGTTCCAGTCCTTCGATGTCGGGTTCTTCGATCTCATCATCGCAGACGAATCCCACCGCAGCATCTACAACGTCTACGGGGATATCTTCCGGTACTTCGACTGCTACCAGATCGGGCTGACGGCGACGCCGGTGGATTTCGTAACCAGGAGCACGTTCCGGCTGTTCGATTGCGAAGGCCAGCTACCGACGGCCAACTACGACCTGGAACAGGCCGTCAACGACGGTTACCTGACGCCGTTCGAGGTCTTCGAGCACACGACGCACTTTTTGCGCGAGGGTATCAAGCTCGAAATCCTCACCCTGGAACAGATCGAGGCGCTGGAAGAACAGGGCGAGGATCCGTCCCAGTTCGATTTCTCGTCGGAACAGGTAGATAAGAGCATTTACAACAAGGACACCAACCGTGTAATTCTACGCAACCTGATGGAAAACGGACTCCGGGATGCAACGGGACAACTTCCGGGCAAGAGCATTATCTTCGCCCGCAATCACCAGCACGCCGTATTGATGCGCCAGCTTTTCGACGACATGTACCCCCAGTACGGCGGCCGATTCTGCCAGGTCATCGACAACTACGATCCTCGCGCGGAGCAGCTCATCGACGATTTCAAGGGCGACGGCACCAACGACGAACTGACCGTCGCGGTCTCCGTGGACATGCTCGATACTGGAATCGACATCCCGGAGATTCTGAATCTCGTTTTCGCCAAACCCATCAAGTCCCCGGTCAAGTTCTGGCAGATGATCGGCCGCGGCACGCGCCTGTGCGAGGACCTGTTCGGGCCGGGGCAGGACAAGACCATCTTCCGTGTCTTCGATCATTGGAAGAACTTCGAGCGCTTCGAGTTGGGCTACCGTCCGGCCGGGCCGCAGCCGGGCAAGCCTCTGATGCAGGCCGTGTTCGAAGCGAGGCTGGCGCTCGCGGAAACGGCACTGCGGGAAAGCGCGATGCCGGAGTTCGACATGGCGATCGGCCTTGTCGCCGCGGACATCGAAGCGTTGCCGGAGGAATCGATCGCCGTCCGGGAGAAATGGAAGGAGAAGCGCTCGCTCTCGGCGCCCGAGGTTCTCAAGGGATTCGCGCCGGCCACGGTCGCCCGTCTGCATCAGGAAATCGCACCTCTTATGCAGTGGCGCAATATTCGAGGATACGGGGATGCCTACGCTTTCGATTTACTCATCGCCCGCATGCAGAACGCGGTACTGAAGAAATCCGGGAAACTCGCGGACTTGAAGGTCGATTTCATGGATCGGTTAGCGGCGCTCCAGATGCACCTGAACCCGGTACGGCAGAAAGAGGGGGTGATCCGTCGCGTCAAGTCCAACGAGTTCTGGGAGCAAATTTCAGTTCAGGTGCTCGAAGACGTTCGTCAGCCGCTTCGCGAGATCATGCATCACCGCGAGCGTGGCCGCGGAACGCCTCTTCCTCCCAAGATAGTGGACATCATCGAAGACGTGACCGAAGTGGAGCACAGCCGCCGTTCGACGAGCCTCAAGACGGTGGACATGAAAGCGTACAAGCAGATCGTCGAGGCGGAGTTGAAGAAGCATTTCGAAACGGACCCGACGCTTCGGAAAATCCGCGCGGCCCAACCCGTGTCCGAGGACGATATACAGTCCCTGGTCTCGTTGGTGCTGACCCAGAGCCCAAACGCCAGCCGATCCGTGCTCGCCGATTTTTTCCGGTCGGCGGAGCCGCTCGAATTTGCCATTCGGGGCATCCTAGGCATGGACCCGAAAGCCGTCGCGGAACGCTTCAGCGAGTTTGCGCGCAAGCACTCCGAACTGACCGCGAAGCAGACGCGGTTTCTCGGGCTATTGCAGAACCATATCGCTCGGTTCGGCTCGATCACCGTGGAACGCCTCTACGAACGGCCTTTCACGGTAGTCGATGCCGATGGCCTGGATGGCGTGTTCAAGAAGGACGACGAGGTCAACGATCTACTTGACGTGATCCGAATGTTCGGTGTGCCTCAGCAAGAGCGACCGGTACCAGATACAGATGGGAGGTATGAGCACTAGTGGTCACTGGAGAACTGAAGCGACGGTTGGACGCGCTCTGGACCGAGTTCTGGCAGGGTGGGATTACCAATCCCCTGACTGTGATCGAGCAGATCACTTTTCTGATGTACGCGCGCCTGCTGGACATCAACGAAACCCGCGATGAGAACCGCCGGAAACGCACCGGAGTAACGTTCCGGCGCCGCTTCAATGACGAGCAACAGCACCTGCGATGGTCGCGGTTCCGCCACCTCGCGGCGGACGAGATGCTCCCGCTGGTCCGGGACAAGGTTTTTCCCCACCTCAAGACACCGGCGGCGGCCGGTTCGGCCTTCGCCGAGTTCATGAAGGACGCGCAACTCATGGTCCAGAAGCCGAGTCTCCTGGTCAAGGCGGTCAACATGATCAACGAGCTACCGCTGACAGAAGGCGACACCAAGGGCGATCTCTACGAATACCTGCTCAGCAAGCTGACGACCGCCGGCATCAGCGGGCAATTCAGGACACCCCGCCACATCATCCGCCTGATGGTCGAAATGCTGGACCCGAAGCCGACCGAGACGGTTGCCGATCCGGCCTGCGGAACTGGCGGGTTCCTGGTCGGAGTCATGGAACACCTGCTTCGGACCCATTCCTCGGCCGAGGGAACCATCGAACACGTCGATGAAGCAACCGGGGCGACCGAGAAGATCTACACCGGCGATCTCCTAGAACACCACCGCGCGCACATCCGCAGTGGGATGTTCCATGGCTTTGACTTCGATGCGACGATGTTACGGATCGCCGCCATGAACCTGATGCTTCATGGCGTGGACGATCCGGACATCCATTATCAGGACACATTGAGCCAGAGCTTCAGCGAGCGGTTTCCGGAAGCTGCCAATGGAGGATTCGACGTGATCCTGGCCAATCCGCCGTTCAAGGGAAGTCTGGATTTCGAGGATGTGCATTCCTCGCTGCTTCGGCAGGTCAAGACAAGGAAAACGGAGCTGTTGTTCGTGACGCTCATACTTCGGATGCTCAGGGTCGGGGGCCGCTCCGCGACGATTGTTCCGGACGGTGTCCTTTTCGGGTCAACGGGTGCGCATAGGGCACTCCGCAAACAGCTTGTAGACAGCAACCAGTTGGAGGCTGTGATCTCGCTTCCAAGCGGTGTGTTCAAGCCCTATGCGGGAGTGTCGACTGGCATTCTTGTGTTTACCAAGGGCGGACGCACGGACGACGTCTTCTTCTACGATGTACAGTCTGATGGTTTTTCTCTCGACGACAAGCGCGATTCTCTCGATGCAAATGACTTGCCGGACTGTCTGAATAGCTGGCGATCCCGGGATTCCAGCAAGGATTCGAACCGAACAGAGAAAGCGTTTTTTGTCCCGTCAGAGGAAATTCGAAAGGTCAACTACGACCTGTCGTTGAGTCGCTACAAGGAATGGGTCTATCAGGAAGAAGAATACGACCCACCCAGTGTGATCCTTGACCGAATGAAATCGCTTAATGCGGACATTGCCCGCGACTTGGCGGAGTTGGAGGAGATGATCGGATGACCAAGACGATTCCGTTAGGCGAAGTCGTTCACGTTTCTGCAGGACAGCCAGCACCCAAACCAAGCGAAATGTCAGACGACGGTCACCCCTTCATTCGAGCCGGAAGCCTTGAACGTTTGTTGCATAGCTCAACAGAGGATGACTGCGAAAAGATTGGCGCTTCCGTGGCAAAGTATAGACGCCTAAAACTGTACCCGAAGGATACAGTAGTCTTCGCGAAGAGCGGCATGTCCGCAAAAATAGGCCGCATTTATCGACTGCGCCAGCCATCCTACGTTGTGAGCCACCTCGCAACTCTCGTTCCAACTGGAAAATATGATCCGTCATTCCTCACACATTGGCTAAGGCGAAATTCACCCTCCCGGCTTATTCACGATCATTCATATCCTTCTATACGTATATCTGAAATTTCTGGACTTGGAGTTCCAGATCTACAGATTGGAGAACAACGCCGAATTGCAGATATTCTGGATAAAACCGATGTCATTCGACGCGAGATCAAAGTATGTCTTAATCTCGCTAACCGCTTCCTTCAATCTACGTTTTTGAAGTTGTTTGGTGATCCAGTGAACAATCCTCGTGGATGGCCGATCGCTCCTGTCAACAATCTTGGTGTAGTACAGAGTGGTCTACAAGTGTCAAGGAAACGCAACACTTTGCCAATGCGCCGTCCCTACCTGCGTGTAGCGAATGTATTCCGCGACGAACTAATTCTTTCGGAAATCAAGGAAATCGGATTAACGAAAGCCGAGTTCTCTCGAACCAAATTGCAGTTCGGAGATGTTTTAATCGTGGAGGGACACGGCAACCCAAATGAAATTGGTCGTACGTGTGTCTGGGACGGCTCAATAAGCGGCTGCGTTCACCAAAACCACTTAATTCGTTTCAGACCCGACAGAAATGTCGTGTCTCCAATCTATTTGAGTAGATTGTTGAATTCGCAGGGTGGTCGGTTACAGCTAATCGCCGCTGCAAGAACTACTTCAGGATTAAACACTATCAGCACTACGAAAGTAAGAGAACTAAGAATTCCATTACCTCCAATTGAGGAACAACATGAATTCGAAAGGTTTGTTGCGGCCCAAAAACAAATAGTTACGCAAGTTCGTCGTGCGAGGGCAGAGGCCGCAAGATTATTCTCTTCACTTTCACAAGGCGCGTTTCGAGGCGAGCTATAGACACCAACCACAATGAACGATATGGATATCGCTTCCTTTTGTCGACCATAGTGGCACAGGTTGTCGGAATTACCAATATGAGCGAAAAATCGCGAGGGAACGTAAATTGCGACTAAGTCGGATCGAAATCGAAAACTTTAAGGCTATAGGCAAACGCCAAGCTATCAACCTCGGATCAATAACGTTACTCTTCGGACCGAACAGTACGGGAAAGAGTACAGTTCTGCACGCGCTGCACTACGTCCGAGAGATTTTAGAACGGCAAAATCCCGATCCGGATCAGACCATAGGTGGCGGCCCCATCGATCTTGGCGGCTTTAGAGCGCTAATTCATAACCATGAGCTTGATCGTGCGATCACAATAAAAATGATCGTTGATCTCACGGATGAACAAGGCAGTGATTACCTGCCTCTCAATTGGGGTACTTCATTTGGGGATGCAAGATTCGCCAATCTTGACATCCGTTACATGGTCGGTGAGAACTCGGAACTTAAAGACTATGCCATCGTTCAGGAGGTTGCAGTATCAATTGAAGTGCGCTGGAGCGACCTTCTGTCGGGACCGTACGTCTCGTCGTTAGAAATCGAACTGGACCGTGAATCAGTCGCCGCAATTGAGTCGCCTCCACAGGATGGGCGGGGAATCCTAACTGCATTTAACTTTTCTCATCCGTTACTCCAGCAAGTCAGGGACGAGGAAGACCGCGACCTCGGTGATGCTAGCGACGAGCCCATATCACCTCTCAATGTTGAAGTATGGGGACTTTCTCGCGATATGGCCCGAGAAACAGAAGCTTTGGATGAGCATGATTTCCGAGTTTGCGTCGCAACAGAGATCGGAGCTCTGCCCGACCCAAATGAACTGCTAAAGTCGGAATTGCGCGATCCTGAAGCAAGACAGTACGTTGTGGAAAGCAGCACGCCACGCGTTCAGGGACTGACGGCATTGCTCGATGAATTAATCCTTGGACCCGTTCGCATTGTTCGCCAGACGCTTAGGAACATAGCCTATATCGGCCCATTGCGCGAGATTCCGTCACGTGGTTTTCGTCCGCGTCTATCGCCCGATGAATCGCGTTGGGCGCAAGGTCTTGCTGCCTGGGACCTGCTTTACGCTGACAATACGGGCGACTTGACCACGATGGTCAATGATTGGTTGAGCGGTGACGGCAAGCTTCGAACCGGATACCGAGTAGACAAGGTTGAGTTTCGCGAAATTCCGGTCCCTAGCGGAATGAGCAACCTGTTTGATCGAGGGCTAAGCGAGGATGATGTTGGCGAATTGCAGGAACTCTACGAGAATCTCAGTACACGAGTCGAATTTGCCCTGCAAGATTTCAACAAGGGCATCATCGTGGCACCTGACGATGTTGGCGTAGGGATTTCACAGATGATCCCGATTGTCGTCGGATGTGTCGCCGATGGTATTGGCCTGCTGGTAGTCGAGCAACCTGAACTTCATGTTCACCCTGCTGTTCAAGTGGGCATGGGCGACCTGTTTATCCACTCGATCAGCAGACAGGGGGCAACCGTTGCGGACAACAGATCGCTTCTTGTCGAAACGCACAGCGAGCACATCATGTTGCGCTTGCTGCGTCGAATCAGGGAGACGGCCGAAGGCGTCCTGCCCCCCGGATTACTCCCGCTTCTGCCCGATCAGCTATCTATCGTATACGTTGAGACAAGTTCCGACGGCGTGAATTTTCACTCGCTTCGGGTTGATCGGGAGGGCGAGTTCATCGACCGCTGGCCACACGGCTTCTTCGACGAACGGGCGGAGGAGCTCTTCTAGTGCATCATGAATACGCTGTCGAACCCGCTGCGATCGGTTCGAATTGGGAAATTTTTCGTTACGTATTCGAAAAATTCGGTTTTCAGAAAGGCAGGTTGATATCCCGCTTTCCGGGGCCTTGGCCACGTTTGGTCATTGAGGCGGCAGCGCAAGCAGGAGTTGGAGACATTGCGTACGCCAAGATTGTGGAAAAACTGCGGCAGGGAAGGCGAACAGCACTCGTAAGAACTGGGCGCGACTACGATCCGATACTCGGAAGTTGGGTCGAGAATGCTGCCGCCTCCCATGCGATCAGACCCTTTCGTGGGGTTATCGCACAGCAAGGCGCTGAATTGGATGACGTAGCCATCTCACTGGCGGAACTGGACGACGATCATCCCCTGATGGTAGCGCCCACGAGCCGTGACATTCCGCGGACGACAACGGACATCGCTGGGGCGTGCTTCCTACTCCTTTACGCGGCGCGTGAGATCAACTTAGTAGATCCATACTTCAACTTTGTCAGCGTCGGGCAAGACTACCGTGGTCCGCTCGAACAAATGATGCATGCACTACAGGACGCTGGAAAAGCTAATGTACACATCCGAATCCATTATAGTGCTCGCTATGCGCATTCCAGCCAAGCGGAAATTCTCAATGACCCCGGGCGGTGGGTAAATGTAACAATCCCGACGGGCTACGAGTTGCACTTGTACGCTTGGGAGCAACGGCAAGGTGGCGAGCGCCTGCATGACCGTTTTCTATTATGCGATTGCGGTGGCATGACGGTCGGCACCGGTTTTTCCGCTTCAGCGCCGCAAGAAAACGCGACGTTTATGCTATTGGATAGCGACCATGCCCGAGAACTGCGCTCGAAATTCGCCGATGACTCGACCGCCTACACGCAAGCTGAAAGGGGCGTACGGGTGAAATCGAATGGTGAAGCCGAGTTTATCTGACGAATGACGACATAAATTCAGGAGAAACGGCGGGATGCATCGATGGGACCGAACTGATCGTGACATGACGCAAGCGCGTGTTGCCGTCAAGAACTTGCAAGAGGAACTCGGAATCGGCGCGTCCGACGAGTGCTTCCACTGTGACTCGTTCGATAGCCACTGCAAACCAAGCATCAAGGATAGATTGGGCAAGGTCATGATCAGCAAGGGTGATTGGACCTATGTTGGCCACGAGTACGGTCAGGCCAAGATCCGAGGCAAACTCGCTCGAATCCTTTTTGTATCTATGGAACGACCCAAATCCAACCAGAAATCAGAACTGTTTGAAGAAACGCAAAGGGCCTTTCGAGCAGCCTGCTTTCACCGACGGAATCCTCACATGGGGGGGACAGATATCGAATTGGAATTTCTTCTAGACCCTACACCTCCTGAGAAACGTTGTATGCAGTTCGCCTTGACCAACTCGGCTCGATGCCGGCCTGTTTCGAACCGTGCAAATTCTCGGTCGACACCAACAATGGTCAAAGAATGTAAACGCCACACGAATGCCATCATTGCCACATTGCAGCCAGACGTTATTGTCACTCAGGGCAAACCAGCTTCTGAAAGCATTGCGAATCTTTATGAGACCAACATCGTCCGTCGAATGGATAATGGAAGACAAGGCCGGACATTTCGCTTTGCAGAGGTAGGGCAGGCTGGCAGCATGTTATTCCTTCGAACCGCCCATCCTGCAAACCAAGTTGGATTTCGCTATAAGCGTGGACCAGCACCACCTTACCTTCGCGATGCAATCGCGTTTCTACGGAGCTTTTATGCAGCTCGACACTGAAGAACACTTAGCTTGTCAAGCGCATATGTTGCTGACTCCGCAGCGCTGTTCATACGAGGCCTGGTTATCTTCTCCGTTCATTTCCGAGATCGAGGCCTGAAAGATCTGGGCTATCTTGATCGAAATGAAGGACGGTTCCATAAGCCGCTTACCAAGCCGATCAGGACAGAAGCCCGCCGCTGTTCAGAAGCGTATTTCGATCCATTCTTCACGCGGAGGTCGAACTCATGTCGAACGCTCTTGTGTCAATTCTAGTCCCGTTTTCTCTAGCACATGCCTCATGCCAGATGGCTCGTATCCGTCATTTTGCATCTCTCTCACAATTGCCGTGACAAACGTATCCCTTGGGACCCCTTGTCCGAATTCGCCGACAAAGCGCCCGATAATGTCTCTCCCTTTAAAGCATTTTTTCCACTCTTCAGTTTCCAATGTCTCAAGCAACTCTGTTTTTTCTTGCTCTAGCTTCTCTCTAATCCTTGTTGCCTGGCCGTGTGACGCTTGGTATTCACTCACGAGTTGCGCAATTTCCTGAGTTCGCTCAGCAAGCAATTCTGCGATATCCCCACTCTCCGCAGCCTGCTTCGTTGTACCCGGAAGTCTGCTCGCACTCCTTACTCCGTCTCGTAAGTCCATCTCCACCCGTTCCCGAGCGAAATCATCCACCAACCGCCGTGCAATTTCCTTAAGACGTACCCCTACACTTCCGGTTGTCACGTATTGAATACCTTCGTCTCGCGTTAATCTCTTTAGGGCCCTCGTGATATATTCCTCCTCAAGTAGGTAATTCTCTATATGATACCTATCCCACTTGAGCCTGCCACGCCTATTTGCAGATTTCCTTCCCCGTCGAGTCGTAGTGTCACCATCACTTATCGCAATCACTTGTCGCCGCCGATACCGCTGCTTTTCAATTGCGTCAAATACCTCAGCGATTTTTTCCAGTTGCATTACTCCTCCGGCACCAACTACCGTTGCTGCCTCTGCGAGCTTTGGAAACAGTTGTTCCACTATCCACTTATCCGTACCGCCAACATTTCCTTCAAGGATAATCAATGGTCCCGTGGGTTTAAAGGTTGCAATATCTCCTACGATTTCAAGAAACAGTCGTTCGACTTCATCATCCGTATCAACCGGATGTAACTGATTTCCTTCGCCGTAACCGCAATGTTCCATATGAAAGACTTTCATGCCGCCAGTGCGCACCGCATCCCTTAGAAAGGCATCAGAATGGCTTACCAACCATAGCTGGTTTCTTTTGCCGCTTCCAATTCCTTCCTGATAGAACTTAGCCAATCCTCGAATTAACCCTGGATTCAAGTGAAGCTCTGGCTCGTCAATCATTATGATCGAGTCTGTAGGCGTGTGCGTTTTCGCTCTCAAATAACCAAACACAACCTCCTTCTCGCCTGATGACAAATCATCAATATCGTGAATCGTCCCATCGTTTGTTACAACCGGAAACGTAATTTCTCCGTTTTGCCCAATCACGGGGCCTTCAAACTTTTCCCCTTTAGGAATCCCTTTATGAGATTTCGCATCTCGTCGATCATTCCTCGTGCAGGCGCTTCTGATCCGTCCTTGTTTCGCTTCCGTAGAACTTCACGAACATACTCAGACGCCATAGCATTCTTGACATTGGTATATTTGTTTCCGTAGTTGTACAGCGATGCTGACCGCCATCGATTTTCCTCATCGTCTTCATTCAGGCTGATTTGATTCAGTGCCTCCCGAGCATAAGTTCTTTGCGATCCGTGGAAATCGATTACCCCCAACTTTCCCGGCTGGAAAGTCGACCAAGCTACATGAAGTGTTTTGGCTGGACTAATGAGCACCTGCCCACCCGGCTGGATTTCCAGAATCGCCAATATGCTCTTTTTTTTTAATTCACATTTAATCTCCTTTTGCATCGAATTTGCTTCTTTTTCGACTTCACCTGTACTTTGCAGCATTTCCGGCGTGCGTATGCCTCTCCACCGCAGTTGCCACATATCTTGCTGTGGAAACCTTCTCCTCCACGCTGCCTCTGTAATTGCGTATCGCGCATTCCCAGAAGTCAAAAATTCGCGTTCTTGCTCACTAAACTCGATTAATGCCCGTACTTGGCCAACGATCTCGCGGTTTCTCAATAGCGATCTCAAACCATCGCGTCGCGTCGCACCCATGTCATTCCATAGGAGGTCCGCCTCGCCGGGCTCATATCCACCATGCACCGACTTGAGTATCCGTATGCAATCCAACACTGACGACTTGCCGCACCCGTTGGGACCTGCGATTACTACAGTGTCCGGTATCTGTTTCATGTGTAGTTCCCGGACTCCTTTCAAATTTTGGATGTACAGCTCGCTGATTCTCATAAGCTCCTCGCTCCTCCTTGTCTACGAGATGTTTTGTCTGCTCTGTCCATGCTACACCTGACGTTGTGGTGGGGAAGTGACAATTCTTTGCTAGGCTCAAGTCCAATTCAATTATTTGGAAGCCAAGTTCAGATTTAACCAAAGCCACGACTGAATCGAGCCCACTAGTTACATCAATCTACAGACGATTGAACTGAAAGACTAGGTGGCTCACCAGTGCACCGAGTGTGATTTTATGGCAAGAGTGAGGCACCACACCATCACGGCTACCAATAGTCGCGACCGCGATGCCGCACATGCAGCACATGGACTGTCGAGCCTTCGATCGTGAAAAATATCCGCCACGGCGTTCCGCGCCCGAACAGCAGTTGCCGAATTTCCTGGTTAAACGCTCCGCTTTCAGGGGCGACTGCATGGGATTCGGGCAGGGTCTCCAAGCCGGAAATCTTGTCGCGTATGCTCGTAAGCCACTTTGAAGCGTGAGCGGGATTCGCCGATTTGAGCCAGTCATGCGCCTTTCGGATATGATCTTCGGCAAGGGGCGTGATAAGGACCCGGTAGCGCTTCATGTCTCGCCGGCGCCGACCATTTCAAAGAACTCGCCAGCCTCGACGCCCTCCCCGCGGCGGGCTTGTCCCAACCCCTTGCGGATGTCGGCAACAGTTCGAGCAAATTCGACCCGTTCCTGCTCGCGTTGCCAGGCTTCAGCCTCCATGACCACCAGCGCCGGTTTTCCGTTGACCGTCAGGACGGTGGGTCTCCCGGTGTCCCTGAGATGGGCCATGACACGTGCAGTTTCGCGTTTGAACTCGGTCAATGGACGAATGTCCTTGGTGATATCCATGGTGGTCTCAGTTTGTCGCATCTCTACAGATGCGAAAATAGTGTAAGCCCAAAGCGGTAATGTCCCCTTTCTCCAATTCTAAAATGTCCCCTTTTGATCGGAGGGGATGCGTTGGAAAAGAGCAACGGAGCGGGGACGATGAGTTACAAGGAAGCGGATCGGGTGGGGCTGATTCGGGCCGTGGTGGAGAAGCGTTTGCGGCAGCGCGAGGCGGCGAAGCGGCTTGGAATTGGTGTTCGCCAGGTCAAGCGCCTGGTACGGCGGTACCGGTCGGACGGTCCGGCGGGCCTGGTGTCGGGCCATCGCGGCAAGCGCCCGAACAACGCCATCGACGCGGGGGTCCGGCGGGAGGTGCTGGACCTGGTGCGGGAGCGCTATGCGGATTTCGGCCCGACATTGGCGTGCGAGAAGCTGGTGGAGGAGCACGGTTGGCGGGTGTCGGCGGAGACCTTGCGCCAGTGGATGATGGCCGAGGGGTTGTGGCGTTCGAAGGCGCGGCGCGCGGTGCGGGTGCACCCGAGGCGGCCGCGTCGCGCGTGCGTGGGGGACCTGGTTCAGATCGACGGTTCGCCGCACGACTGGTTCGAGGGTCGGGGTCCGGCGTGCACGTTGATCGTGTACGTGGACGACGCGACGACGCGATTGCTGGCGACGGGGTTTTTTCCGTCGGAGACGACCGAGGCGTACATGAGCACGACGCGGGCGCATCTGGCGGCGTGCGGGCGGCCGGTGGCGTATTACTCGGACCGTTACGGTGTGTTCCGGGTCAACAAGAAGGACAAGGAGGCGGAGTTGACGCAGTTCGGGCGGGCGCTCAAGACGCTGGACATCGCCTCGGTCCACGCCGGCAGCCCCCAGGCGAAGGGGCGCGTGGAGCGGGCCAACCGGACGCTTCAGGACCGGCTGGTGAAGGAGATGCGGTTGCGCGGGATCGACGGCCTGGAGGCCGGCAACGCGTACCTGCCGACGTTCATGTCGGACTTCAACCGGCGTTTCGCGGTGGCGCCGCGGGACCCGGCGGACGCCCACCGGGAGGTGCTGCACGGCGCCCGGGAGTTGGACCAGATTTTCAGCGAGCACCATGTGCGCAAGCTGACGAAGGATCTGACGATCCGGTTCCGCAACCGCGAGTACCGGGTGACGGGACACGGCAAGGGGTACCGACTGCGCGGCGCGGCGGTCACGGTGTGCCAAGCGTTCGACGGCTCGGTGACGGTGCTGCGCGACGGCCGGGAGTTGCCCGTCCGGTTGATCGGGGAAGGCGAGGCGGCGGCGGTGGAGGACGAGAAAACGGTGGTGCGGCGCGTGGACCGGATCAAGGCGGAACAGCGGTCGCGCCCGGCCTACAAGCCGACCCCGGACCATCCTTGGCGGCGGTCGTGGAAGCCGGACGCGGGCGGGGCCGCCGCAGGATGAAGCCCGCGCGCATCGGCCTTGGGCTTCGGTCGCTCCGCTCCCTGCGCCCAAGGCCGATGCTAAACCGCCACAAGTGTATGGCGCGCGCCGACCAAAGGGGACATTTTAGAATTGGAGAAAAGGGGACATTTCTGCTTTGCGTTTACACAGATGCGAAAATAGCACCATTTACGCTGCATATTGAGTGAGATCGTTGCCGCCCTACCGCGGCTACGGTGGGAAATGGTAAGAGCGAGGGTGCGTGCGGACAGCCCTTTCGGGCGTCGTGGCGCGGCGCGGGGCCAAGGATGGCCAGGAGCGCCGCGCCCCGATCCGAGCCCGCCATGGATGGCGGGCGAGGTTTAGCCCGAAAGGGCTGTCCGCACGCGCCCTCGCGGCGCCGACCGAAACGACCGGGCCGCGCCGGACCAGCCGCTCTCAGTCAGCCTGGTCGTCCCAATCCACGACACAGTCATACGGCGGGATCTCTCTGCCGGGCGCCCAATAGCGATTGTCTTCGACCGTGAACGGTCGAGTGAACGTGACGGGGTCGAAGACCGTCAACGAATACTCCAGGTCGTTTCCGTCTTCGGATGGCGTGAATCTCTCCAGTATGATGGCCTGGTCCGACTGCGGAAGCCCGAACTCCGACCAGTAGGGAAAGTCCAGATGCGTCGTGGTGACGACCAGGGTCTCGCCCGCCCAGCGGCCCGTCGAGTAGCCGACAGGCGACGGTTCCGGCACCGGACTCGTTGCCGTATCCATGTATATGATTCGTCGACCATTGTATTCCCATGACTCGAACGTGATTCGGTCGCCCTCGTCGGTTATCCGTATCGGTACCGGGTCAAACATGTAATCGGGCATGCCTTGCCTGCATTCCGACACCTCGGCGTTATCCGCCACCGGGTCGTAGAGTGCGTTGATTTCGCGCCCGCGTTCGTTCAGCCAATCCCTGGAATCGGCCAGGGCATCCTGTTCGGGCCCTCTGCCCGGCGTCTTCATCCAGGTGCGAAAAATGCTGTGCGCCGTGCGCCTTTCCTCTGCCTCCAGTTCGGGATCGACCGGCGGACCCGTGCGGGTGACCGTCTCATTCGACCAACGAAGTTCACGGTTGCCCTGCACGAATTCCACGCCGCTTGGCAACATCACATGAACTGCGCCTATGGAATTGCCCCCCCGTCTGGAAAGAAAACCGGCGATTCTGACCCGTCCCAGGAAATCTTCCTCGACAAGACCCCTCTGGTCCATGCCACCGGGGCCGGGGCCAAGCTCAACCTCCCAGACGTTCTCTTCGCCGGCATCATCCACCACTGTCAACCTGCCTCGAACATGCGGGTTGCGCCACAGGAGTTCCGTCATCTCGCCTTCCAGTTCAATGAGATTGTCGGCGTGATACAGGACAGGGTTCGTGATTGCGCCGTGATGCGCCAGCAGCGCAGGAGAAACCAGCGCGGAAACCAGAAAGAAAACCTTGTTTGCCATGTTCATTATCTTTCCTTTCCGTGAATATTCGACAGGCGAGCGATGCAGTCGGCCGGGATGCATCGCCGATTGATCAGCCGTCTTCGGCGAGGCGGTCGTTCGCGCCGTGCAGCGGGACTGTTGCCACGGGCCGCTAGCCTTCCCAATCGGCGGCACAATTGAACGGCGGAATCTCTATTCCCGGCGACCAGCGCCGCCCATGCTCAAGCGTAATGGGCGCCGTGTACATGATGGGGTCCGTAGCCGTCAGCGAATAGCTCAACTCCGTGCGGTCGTCCGAGAGTTCGAAACGCTCCAGGTACTCGACCTGGTCCGACTGCGGCGTGCCGTAGGGATCGAGGTAAGGCCAATCCAGATGCGTCGTGGTGACGACGAGCGTGTTGCCCTCCCAACGTCCGACGGAGTAACCAAGCAACGAAGGTTCCTGCGACTCGGGCGCCGCATTTTCGCCGAGATGGATCGTTCGGCGTATGTCGTATTCCTCCAGAATGATGGTGATGCGGTCGCCCTCGTCAACCACCTCCATTGGATTGGGGTCGAACATGGTCGCCGCAACGCCCGATCGGCATTCGAGCTCCGGGTTGTCTCTGGGCGCGTCGAATTCGGCGGCGAGCTCGCGTCCGCGTTCTGTCAGCAGATGCGCGTAGCTTTCGGCCTGCGGACGGGGTCCGAGCCGCCTGCTCCACATCCGGAAGATGCCGTTCGCCGTTTCTCTCTCTGCCGCGGCTCTGACAGGATCCGGTTCCTGCAGCACGATCCTGACGCCCGTATCCGACCATCGCGGTTCCCTGTTATTCGCATGGTACTCCCGGCCGCTGGGCAGCAGGAGGTTGACCACGCCGAGCGAATCCGGATCTCGCTTGGACCTGAAGCCCGCCACTCTTACGTGCCCGAGCAGATCTTCCTCGGAAATGCCCATGCGCCCGAACTCGACCGGGCCGGGCTGAGTTTCGATTTCCCACACGGTTTCCTCACCGTTATCGTTTACGACACTCAGATGGGCCCTGGCGTGCGGATTTCGCCACAGGACCTCGGTGATCTCGCCCTCCAGTTCGATCAGTTCGTTGGAATCGTAAAGCGCACTGTTCGCCAGACTGCCGTGGTGGGCGTGAGCCAATGATGAGAAAACCAGGGGAACCCAAAAAAATGTCGCCCGCGCAGATTTCAGTAAGTTCGGCATGACCCATTCTCCATATTGTCCGCACGCAACCTCGCGGCGCCGAACGAAGAGGCACGGCAACGAACGCAGAAATTCGCGTCAGTCGGCGTCGGCGTCGTCCTTAAGCCCCCACCATGCCAGGGCACCGTAGATCAACAATCCGACGGCGACCACGGCGAAGGGCAGCGGCGGCAGCCAGAGGGGCACGTCGCCGAGGCTCTCGTAGGGACCGATCCAGCCCGCCGCGACCGCACCGAACATCAGTCCGATGACGATGCCGAACGCCAGCTTCGGCTGACTGCGCCACGTCAGTCCCCACAGAAGGAGGAAGACGATAAAGGCGGTCATGGTCCAGAACATCGTGTTTCCCGGTGTCGATTCAGGCGGCAGCCACAGGCGTCCTCGCGCCGCCCGTCAGTGCGCCTCGGACGGTTCGGCCGCGTGATGGGTGGGGACGAAATCCGTCTCGCCGAAAAAGTCCAGCCGCGTCAGGAAGGTGTAGTCGCCCTCCAGCGCGAAGAATCCGACCGCCACCAGCAGCAGGAGAGGCGGTCCGAGGATCGCGTAGATCAGGGCGATGCGCTCCCACGCCATGTGCATGAAGATCGCGACGATGAAGCCCGCCTTGGCCAGCATGAAGACGATGATCAGCGACCAGCGCAGGTAGCCCTGCAAACCGATGTAGTCCACCATGTAGGAAAACGCGCTGAGCACGAACAGCAGCACCCAGACCCAGAGGTAGATGCTGAGCGGATGTTGCTGGTGTCCTTCGGTCGCCGTTGCCATAGTCAGTATCCTGAGATTCGTCGCCTGCCGTTTTCCATGCCGCGTGCCACGCTCTGCCGCGTGCCGTCTCCCTTCCGGCATGCCGTGCGGGGGATTCGCCCGAGGCCGGGGCGCCGCTTCGGTGTCATGCTCCTCACCACAGATAGAAGAAAGCGAAGATGAAGACCCACACCAGGTCGACGAAGTGCCAGTACAGGCCGGCGATCTCGACGACCTCGTAGTTGCCCGATGCCTCGTAGTCGCCCCTGAGCACCTTCAGCGCGATCGCCGCCAGGTAGATCACGCCGCAGGACACGTGGAAGCCGTGGAAGCCGGTGATCATGAAGAACGCCGAACCGAACTGCGCCGCCCCCATGGGGTTGCCCCAGGGCCGCACGCCCTCGTCGACGATGAGCTTCATCCATTCGAACGCCTGCATGCCGACGAAGATGGCGCCGAAAGCCGCGGTGACGAACATCAGCGCCGCGGTCTTCGCCCGGTCCCGGCGATAGCCGTAGTTCACCGCCAGCGCCATGGTGCCACTGCTCGTGATGAGGATGAACGTCATGATGGCGATCAGGATCAGGGGAATGGGATCGCCGCCGAAACTGAGCGCGAAGACCTCGCTGGGGTTGGGCCAGGGCACCCGCGTGGACATGCGCACGTTCATGTAAGAGGTCAGGAAGAGCGTGAAGATGAAGGTGTCGCTCAGGAGGAAGATCCACATCATGGCCTTCCCCCACGGGACATGGAACGTCTGCTTGTCGGCGGTCCAGTCGCGGGCGAAGCCCTTTACGCCCTGCGGCAGGGCGGCCGCGCCGCCGGAGTCGGTCAGTTCGGTAGACATCGATTCAGGTTCATGCGCTCACGTGGGTCACAACGGCCGCTTCGATCGTTCAGGTGGAAATCAACAGGCCGAACAGGATCAGCCAGACCAACAGCAGGTAGTGCCAGTACACCGAACACAGGGTGACGGACAGGCGCACTCTCGCGGCCTCGGTGACCGGACGCGAGTCCAGCCCCTTTTGCACCGCGCCCGCCGCGCGCGCCCAGAACCAAAGCCCGCCCGCCAGGTGCAGTCCGTGAAGCCCCGTCAGGATGTAGAAGAACGCGTCGGCGGGGTTGGTGGCCAGGTAGTATCCGGCCGAACTCAATTGGCGCCAGACCAGCAACTGACCGCCCAGAAAGGCGAATGTCAGGACTCCGCCGGCCATGAGACTGGGTTTCAGTGCGCCCATGTCTTCCCGCGCCACCGCGCCGCGGGCGCGCTGCAGCGCCACGCTGGCCAGTATCAGCAACGCGGTATTCACCCACAGCAGTCCGGGGTCCGGCAACGGCCGCCAGTCCGGAAACTGGGAGCGCATGTTGTAGACGATGGCGAACAGGCCGAACAGGCTCGTCACCACCGCCAGGAAGACCCACAGGCCCACCCGTTGCGGCGCGGCGTTGACGGCGCCGCCTGCCTCGATCACACCCTGTTCCAACCATGGCTTGGTCTTCAGCCGCTGCAGCAGGAACAGCCACACCAGGATGGCGCCGCCCAGGGCCGCAAAGAGTACGGAAATATTCATCAGTGTTCAACGCCGTGGTCACGTCCGGCCACCACGCCGGCGTGGGGCGGTTCGGTTTGCGGGATGAAGTCTTCCGCCTCACCCGGCACGCTGTAGTCGTAGGGCCAGCGATGCACTTCGGGAAGTTCGGGACCCCAATTGCCGTGTTTGGGGGGCGTATCCGGTGTCATCCACTCCAACGTGGTTGCCTTCCAGGGGTTGGGATCGGCCTTGGGGCCACGCCACAAGCTCCAGATCACGTTGATGAAGAATAGCGTCTGCGCCGCAGCAACGAACAGCGCCGCGATGGTGATGCCGGAGTTGAGGGTGTGGACGGACTCGGGGATGAAATCCGTGTCGCCAAGAGCGTAGTAGCGGCGCGGCACGCCGAGAATGCCGAGATAGTGCATGGGCAGGTAGATGGAATAGGTGCCAAGCAGCGTCAGCCAGAAGTGCGCCTTGCCCAGCGTGTCGTTGAACATGCGCCCGGTGATCTTGGGGAACCAGTGGTAGATCGCGGCGAACACCACCAGCACCGGGGAAACGCCCATGACCATGTGGAAGTGCGCAACCACGAAATAGGTATCGGAGAGCGGCAGGTCCACCGTGACGTTGCCCAGAAACAGCCCGGTCAGGCCGCCATGGATGAAGGTGAAGATGAAACCGATGGCAAACAGCATGGGCACCCTGAGGTGGATGTCGCCCCGCCACAGGGTCAGTATCCAGTTGTAGACTTTCAGGGCCGTGGGCACCGCGATGATCAGCGTGGTGGTGGCGAAGAAGAACCCGAAGTACGGGTTCATGCCGCTGACGTACATGTGGTGCGCCCAGACCACGAAGCTGAGCGCGCCGATCAGCACGATCGCCCAGACCATCATCCGGTAGCCGAAGATGTTCTTGCGGGCATGCACGCTCAGGACGTCGGAGACGATCCCGAAGGCGGGCAGCGCGACGATGTATACCTCCGGATGCCCGAAGAACCAGAACAGGTGCTGGAACAGGATCGGGCTGCCGCCGCCGTAGTCCAGTTCCCGGCCCAGGGACAGCATCTCGGGCATGAAGAAACTGGTCCCGACGACCCGGTCGAGCGTCATCATGACCGCCGCCACCAGCAGGGCCGGAAACGCCAGCAGGCCCAGGATGGTGGCCACGAAGATGCCCCACACCGCCAGCGGCATGCGCATCAGGGTCATGCCGCGGGTGCGCGCCTGCAGCACCGTGGTGACGTAGTTCAGCCCGCCCATGGTGAACGCGACGATGAAGATGGCCAGCGACACCAGCATCAAGACGATGCCGCCGCCGATTCCCGGCGTTCCCTCGCTGATCGCCTGGGGCGGATACAGCGTCCAGCCGGCGCCGGTGGGTCCGCCGGGGACGAAGAAACTGGCCAGCAGCACGATGACGCTCAGCAGGTAAACCCAGAAGCTGAGCATGTTCATGTACGGGAACACCATGTCACGGGCGCCGCACATCAGCGGGATCAGGTAGTTGCCGAATCCGCCCAGGAACAGCGCCGTCAACAGGTAGATGACCATGATCATGCCGTGCATGGTCACGTACTGGTAATACTGGTTCGGGTCCACCAGGTTGAACGAGTCGGGAAAACCCAGTTGCAGGCGGAACAGCAGCGACAGCACCAGCGCCACCACGCCGACGAAAATGGCGGTTATCGCGTACTGGATCGCGATCACCTTGTGATCCTGGCTCCAGATGTACTTGGTGATGAAGGTGTCGGGATCGTGAAGGTGGTGATCGCGGTCGGCGATCGCAACGTATGCCATCAGTTGGTTCCCCCGCTCAATGTATTCAGATAAGCGACCACGTCATCGACATCTTCGTCGGTGGGCATGATGTCCGCCATCAGCATCATCTGGTCGCCGTACAGGTCCGCGGGATGGGCGCCGCGGATTCCGTCGCGGAAGTTCCGCAACTGCGCCGCCAGGTACCAGTCGTTCAGGCCGTCCAGCGCCGGGGCGTTCACGGCCCAGATGCCTTCGCCATTGGCGCCGTGGCAGGCCGCGCAATTGCGATAGATCCGTTCGCCGCGCTCGACGTCGCCGAAAATCGTCTCCTCCAGAGGCTGCACCGGCATGGACGCGATGTAGGCGGATACATTGCGGATCGCTTCATCGTCCGGGATCGCGGCCATGATCGGCCTCATGGTGGCGCCTACCGTGTCCCCGGGGTGGGTTCCGCGGACGCCGTCCCTGTAGTAGCGCAGTTGCCTGGCCGTATATTCCACGTCCAGTCCGGCGATGGCAGGCGCGTTGAGTATCTGCATGCCCTCCCCCGTCTGACCGTGGCAGGCGCCGCATAGCGCGTAGCTTGCCTGGCCGAGCGCCGCGTCGCCCAGGCCGCGTTCCATGGTCTCCGCGAAGGTGGGATGACTGTCCAGCCAGGCCTCGAAGTCGGCTCGCTCATCGACCACCACGCGTCCCCGCATGGTGTGGTGCGCAAGGCCGCAGAGTTCCTCGCAAAGGATTTCATACTCGCCGACCACGGTGGGCGTGAACCAGAGGTAGGAGACGTGGCCGGGCACCAGGTCCATCTTCACGCGGAATTGCGGCACCGCAAAATCGTGCAGCACATCCTTTGAACGCAGCCAGGCCCGATACGGTTCATCCACCGGCAGATGCACGATGGGGCTGGCAACCAGGATGTCGTCCCGGCCGGTGGGATCGGCCGGGTCCATGCCGAAGGGGTTCTCCGGCGCGATATGGCGGATGTCGACGTTGCCGAACTCCCCGTCATCGCCCGGAAAGCGGTAGCTCCAGTGCCATTGCTGACCCACGGCCTCGAATTCGGCGGCCTCGTCGGGGACGTTGACGAACTGCCCCCAGACCACCAGTCCCGGCGCCAGCATGACCACCACGCCGATACTGGTGCCCACCGTGAGCCAGGTCTCCAGCTTCGTGTTCTCGGGGTCGTAATCCGCCTTGTGCCCGGCGCGGTGCCGGTAGCGGATCACGCACCAGGCCATGAACAGGTTCGCGGCCACGAACACCAGCCCCGTCACGATGAACGTCACGTTCACCGTGAGATCGATCAGCCCCCAATTGGAAGCGAGCGGGGTGAAGTACCAGGGGCTCAGGAAGTGGAAGGCCAGCGAGGCCAGCACGAGCAATATGATTGCGACCGCTAACGCCATAAGAATCCGGAGCCCTTTTCGCCTGTCTCGATGCCTGAAATTCCCGCGCAGTCAGCGCGGTCTCGAGCCTATTCGATGATGAATTTTCCGTTCATCAACACATAATGGCCGGGAAACGAACAGAAGTACGTGTAGTCGCCTCCGGGCTCGAGCCCGGCGAGGCTGAATGTCACCGATGTCTCCTCTCCGCCTCCGATCATGCCGGTCGCGGCAAGGATGCGGGGGTCGTCGGCGGGCAGGTATTCCGGCGGCCCCGCCGTCGCGGCGACGGTGGCCAGGGGCATGTAGTCGGCGGTCGCGGTCAACACCCAGTTGTGGCCCATGACGTTTGCGGCCAATTGACCGGTGTGGACCAGGTTGATCGTCACCTCTTCGCATTCGGCGCTGACGCGAATCTCCGATACGTTCCACTGGATCAGGTCATTGCCTTCGATGACCTGGGTGCATTCCTGGCCCTGCGCCGTCCCGCAAAACGCCAGTCCCAATAGGGCCGCTGCCGCGAGATATCTGCTCATTGATTTTGTACTCCTGGCCCGGTTGCCCGGGCTCATCGACGGTCGGCCGGACGCTGCCTCGGCCCGCTGTCACCCGTGATCTGCCGATGCGGCGCCCGGACCCGTGGGCCTTGGATTTCGGGCGCGAATATTAACAGAACCGTCTCCGGCGGGTAACTGGAATTCTACGCTTTTTTCGTTCTGGACAAGTAGGATATCGACCCTGTAACTCGCAACCCGGGCATTGAATCCATTGATAGGATTGCTGCAACGCGTCAGCCGCGCCAGCGTGACGGTAGAAGACCGGACCATCGCCGGGATCGGCGCCGGACTGCTGGTCTTCGTCGCCGTCGAGACCGGTGACACCGAGGCCCAGGCCTTGCGGCTGATGGAGCGCCTGCTGGCGTATCGCGTCTTCCCGGACGAGCGGGGGCGGATCGATCTCAACGTTCGGGAGGCGGGCGGCAGCCTGCTTCTGGTACCGCAATTCACCCTGGCCGCCGATACCCGCAAGGGCAATCGGCCGGGATTTTCAAAGGCGGCGCCCCCGGACCTGGGGCGCAGACTGTTCGACTACATGGTGCAGCTTGGCATCAATGCCCCGATTCCCGTGGTTGCCGGCCGGTTCGGCGCCACGATGCGCATCGATCTCAGCAACGAGGGTCCGATGACCTTCTGGCTGCGCGTCCCGCCTGCGAGTTAGCGGCCGGTGGCGAACTTGTGCCCGGCTTTCGCGTATTATTGGGGAATCGACTGGGTCCTGGAGCGAAACGATGGGATTGGGCGGCATCAGCCTCTGGCAGCTACTGATCGTACTGCTGATCGTGGTGTTGGTATTCGGCACCAGGCGACTGAAGACCCTGGGCGGCGACCTGGGCGGCGCATTGAAGAGCTTCCGCACCGCGATGGACAGCGACGAGGAACCGGACGGCGAATCCGCCGAAAAACCTCGTCTGGCCACCGCTGAGCCGGACGCGGAGTTCGCCGAACAACGCCGGGAGAGTCAAGGCAGCGAGACCTGAAACCCGGCGTTGTAGAAATCCACGCTGCTCCATCGGTCTGCCGATAGCCTTCGTACGCCCCCACGCCCCAGGCCAGCGTCTACGGCGGGAATTGCACGATCCCTTGATCGGCCTCACTTGATCGGCCTCACCGATGTCGCCGCCCCCATGGCTTGGTTCCCCGTGGCCCGGGGCCAATAGCTAATAATCCAGGGCGGTACCTCGCATCGGGTTCACGCCGTTGTGAAAATTGCCCTGGTCGCGCACCGTGCGCGGCACGCCGTTCTCGTCGTAATGAACCCATGCCAGGCCGTGGGCATCGCCGTTGCCGGGCATGTCGATCTTCTCGATCAGTTCCCGGGTTGCCGCGTCGTATACGTAGAGCCGCCCCTCGGCGTTACTCGTCGCCCACATCTCCCGACCGTTGGGCGCCAGCAGCACGTGATCGACCATATACGCGCCGTACAGCGTTTCCAGGTGTTGCCCGGAGTCGGCGTCGATGACTGTCAGCGTCCTGCCGTAATGGCCCGCGGCCTCGCCCTTGTCCGCGATCCACAGCTCGGTCTCCTCGGCGTTCAGCGTGCCGCCGTAGGGGCCGATGCCCGTGCCGTTGGTCCAGATGACCTCGCCCGTCTCGATGTCCATCTTGGCTGCATTGGACATGGAATTGATGACGTAGATGTGCTCCTTGGCCGAGTCCACCAGCGCCCAGTTGGGGCGGTAGCCCGGGATCGGGAATTCGGCCTCGACCTCCCAGGTGTCCGGGTTGATCCTGGCGATCCAGTAGGGGCGCATCGCCATGAGCCGGCCCTGGTACATGCTGATGGCGCCGAACATGCCGGTGGCGCGGCCCGGTGCGTAACCCGCCGGTTCCATGAGCGCGTAGATGTACTCGTAGTCCGGATCGGTCCAGACCGTGTAGGCGTAACCGCCGAGGTCCGCATCCAGCACGCCGCCGACGATTTCGTCCGTATCGGGGTCGAGCAGCATCAGCGCGAGCCCGCCCTGGTCCCGGCCGAACATGTCCAGCAGCACGTAGTCGCGGAATACCTGACCGTGGTGAAGGCGGCCGCCGATGTCGATTTGGGCGACGGGCTGCAGCGTCACGGCATCGACCTTGATGAGCGTCGCCGACGTGCCCAGCCGCCCCACCCAGGCCGGCCGGTCCGGACCGATGCCGCCGCCTGTCAGTTCCGCCGCGCCGGCCGGGCGCGGGCCGACGATGTAGACGTGGCGTCCGTCGGGCGAGACCACCGTGGCATGAACGGCGCCGCGCAGCGATTCGGGCAGCATGTAGCTGGCGATCACCTCCCGCGTTTCGGCGTCGCCGACGACGACCGAACTGCTCTTGGGCAGCTCGTAGCCCTCGAACAGGACCGCCGGCCGGCTCGAGGCGCCAACGTTCTCATAGAAGTAGGTCTTGCCCGGCTCCGGCGTGAATTTCGGTTCGCCCGGATCGTAGGTGGCGAGCACTTGTGCGTCATAGTGGCTCAGCAGGCTGCCTTCCCGGGCACGGCGCGTCCAGGTCGCCTGCAGGGACTCGAACGTTTCGATGGCTTCGATCTGCAGATCGCGGGCCGTCTTCTCGAATTCGAAGTCCGAACCGCGGCTGGCCCTGACCGTCTCCAGGTCGCCGAGCCACATCGGCGCCAACCCCGCATCCAGCGCCAGCCCGGCGAGCGAGCGGATGTACATGGAGATCGCGGCGAGATCGTCATCGGACGGGTCCATCTCGCTGACGATGACACCCATGACCGGATTGTTCTCAAGCTGATCGAAAATATCGACAGGGGTCGGACCGAACAGCAGGCTCGGTCCCACCAGCCCTTCGCCCGTGGGCGCATGGCACACGTGGCAGCCGATTTCGGAGTGGAAGAGTTCGCTTCCCCTCTCCACGAGCGCGTTCAGGTCGTTCAGGTCCTGGGCCCCGACGCTGCCGGCGGCCAGGACGACGCCGGCCACGAGCGCGAGTGACGCATGCCTGTCATTCATCCGGGCTCTCCATTGTGGTGCGTGAGGCGCAGAGGGGCGCCGAATTCGACTGTAACATACCGGCGGGCCGCAAGATTGCGATCCCGAAATACGGTATCTTTGAGTCCCGCTGGGAGAAACGCATTCATGTTTGACGTCGGTCAAGTCCCACGTGCAAGGTAGTGCAGAGTATAAACGTATCTAATTGATTTAACTAGATAAAATAGAGGAATTCACCGGATGCAATTCTTCCGTTCGACGATACGTCAACAAACCGGAACCAAACGCGTTCAATCTCAAGCGTGCGTATGTCTGCTGGGGAGAACGAGTGACGGATATTTCGGGGAGTGCGTCATGCGCAATCGTTGGTGTTGGTGCTTCCCGGAGCAGTTCATTTGGTCGAGTTCTTCGCGACGGCAGTCGCTCGAATTGGCTGAGTTCAAACGCCCAACGGCCGCGCGGGTTCTCGGGCACTACCGCTACAGTCCCAGGATGAACGGGAACCGCGCTTGATCCTCTCTAAACACCTTGCCAGAACCCTTGCCGTTCAATGAAGAGGCGTGGCCAGTGGCGCAATGCCCTTTGAACGATGCAATGAAAAACGTTTCACGGATTACGCCACCACTATCGCTAGGATGGCCGAATCCCGGACCGACACGGGTCTCTTCGCTTACCAGAGAGGATCCTCGACGTGGAGATCGCGTTCGAACATTTGTACGAAGTGGACCCTGGATGGATTAGCTTCAAATCGATAGTCCGCGAAGCCTGTTTCCTCGCCGACAACACCGCGCGACGAAGGCGGATATTTGCCAGGTCCGGGATGCCTACAACCTCCGATCAGCCTTCGTTGACTCGCGAAAGTTTCGAAGAAGATCAAAAAAATGTTGAGCCGGCAACACATGACGCACGCGTTTGAGACCGGCTTGGCTTTGGCCCACGACACGCTCATCAAGCTGTTGGATCAGGACACACAGGACAGCAGGGACGAACTGGTCGTTTCCGCGGACCATCGCCGCTGAGTCCACGACCAAGCTTGTATTGGAGGCTTCGGAACTCGGATGACTGCGATCCGTCCGGAGCGATACCCCGGTTGTTGACGGTGCCCAAATGATCGGCACTGCACAGCACGGATACATATTCCACCCGGAATCCGCGACCAAGTCGGTCGCAATTCCGTGGCTCACGCCGTCAACACCGGGAGAATCGGCAGTTCCAATGATCCCGCATCGCCGTAGAACGAGACCAGTTGCCTGAAATACGGGAACGTGGCGAATCGGCCGACTCGCAGCACGAATTGACGTACCGCCTCAGTCTCAAGTTCCGTGTCGCAACCGTAAATGACGGCGTAGGATCCACGAATATCAATGGCCGTGTGTTCCTGATGCTCCGCCCGCGCAAACCAGTCGAACCGACCGGTGAATTGTCCTTTCTCTCGGTCGTAGTCGACCTCCGGATTATCCGCGCCGTAATGAAAATTCAGATTGATTCCCCCATCCTCTTCGCTCGCCTGACCCTGAAGGTAATCCCGGTCCGCATCAAATGACGAGGAGAGCAATACGATCCCGTTTAATTCGGCGGACTTGACGACCTTGCCGTATTGCCGTCGAGCCTCTTCGCTCGCGTGTGCCTTGTTTCGTTCAGCATTCATCCGTAAAGTGCCCCGGTTTCAAAGTAACGGTTGTCCCGCCTAGGCGGCAATCGCATAGTTATCTTCATTCGCGGCCAGCAACAAGGAGTCAGAACCCGGCTCGTCCGGATTCACCCTATCCATCCCGCCAGGGACTCCAAAGTCCGCCGGCACCTTGTCCCACACGAACGCGCCGGACTGCCCCTGTTCGTCACCTTCTGCAGTGATTTGCCGCGCACGGCCGTACGAGCCACCAGCTACCCTGACGCGACCCAGGGCATAGTGACCCTCGTTCGCCACGGCACCGGCGCTTGCCTTGCTGCTCTCAAGATATCGGCTCCTGACGATGCACGTGTCGCCAAGGACATGAAAAATCCTCGCCACCGACTCCAGCCTCAGATTACTGTCCTCCGACAGCATCTGCGTTACGTTGGCGGGCGTGCAGTCAAGCCGTCTGGCCAGCTCCGACCGGCTGACGTTTTTTCGGTTCATCACCGACTCGATGCAGTACTGGGTCTCCGCGAGGAGTCCCTCAACGGCATAGACTTCGGACTCTTCCCGATTCTTCGGGCCAAACAGTTTTTTCATTAGTCCACTTCCGTCCTATATGTATCGTCCAAGCTTGCGCGCAGCGCGCCTGAGCCTGGTCTTATCGGCCTTGTCCTGTTTCTTTGCCGGATCGATCTCGGTACAGACAAAGCAGTCGACATCCGGGATCTTGCCGCCATACAACCGCACCTGATATGCCTTGAAAGCGTAGATCATGATTTCCTTGCCGCTCTTGCCGCCGGTGTGGTACCGATGTTCACTTCGAAATTTTTCCTTCGAAAGGTCTTCCGGGCCATGCCGCGCGTAGAATTCCATGATCTTTTCGCACCGCGCCCGCCACTTCGCGTCAAGCTCGTCGTAGGTTTCGAAGACTTCTCTTGTCATGTAGATCGTGAACCTGAACGAATGATCCGCCGAATCGGGGAACTCGACCTCTACCAGTTCATCGAGCAGCGACGGGTGCAGAGCATGTGCGCGGTTCTCCTTCGACATTTTCTAAGTGCCTAGCCTCCATGCTCCTCGTTACCGCCCGGTGATCCCGGGAAGCGCCGTCAAACCTGGCGGGAACTCCATGTGCGTACAGATCGCACGACCGCCACTCGCCTCCTTGCAGGAATGACAGGCGCGCATCCACACGGAGACGACATCCGTGTATGGAGGCGCAACCCAGGCTCGTCAAGGGCCCCTGACGCGGGACAGCTACCCGAGCCTTGCACGGTTTGTCGACGCCAATGGCGACGCCCAAACCATGTTGTCGCCAGCGAGAGCACACGCACGCTACGCCACACCTGCATGCAATTTCAACCGATTGTTCATCAATTCACGGGGTTGCCGGCAACCGGAACAAGCACCGTGTCCGCCGACCCAAATTTCGCTAGCTGCCGCAACCGCATAACCCGAGCCATTCATTGTCGCCAACCAAGCCGCTTCTCGCTGTTTGACAGCCTAGAATAGTTTTAATTCATAACTTAAATACCTTCGACAGTCAACAACCCGCAAGGTTGATCCACGGCTAATTTGTTCTCACGTTGGAAGTTTCGGGTTTTGAGTGGTTTAGGGTATTGGCGGTCATTTTGAGGTAGTCGAAGACGCGCCGTGGATTGCGGTTGAGCTTGCGCACGGTGGGGGCGAGGCATTTGGAATGGGCCCGTATGATTCCGATGGCGAAGCGTCGCAGCCGGGTGGTGTTTTCGGGTCCGTATCCGGTTCGGATGCGGCAGCGGTCCTCGTCCCAGGCGGTGTCGAGGATGTGGTGCACGGCCTCGGCGCTCCAGTGTCCGCGGTTCATCGCGAGCAGTCGTTCGGCGTTGGCGCAGTCGGGGGTGTGGCTGGTGATGCCGTAGGCGAGTTCGACGGTGCGTTTGCCGGTGGATTTGACGGTGACGGCGCGTTGGACGAGGAAGGCCTGTCCGACATGGGGGAAGTTGAGGTGGTCGTTGAGTGCCGCGGTGGTCCATATGGAGCGGCATTCGACGCGTCCGTGGCGGAGTTGGACTTGTTCCCGGAAGTCGGGATCGCCGCGGTTTTGGAAGTGCAGTTCGATGTCGGCGAGCAGTCCGGGCCGATTGGCCTTGACGGCGAAGAGGTGGTGCGCGCCGCGGTCGGCGAGGTGCTCGGCGAGCTTGGTTTGGGTGAGCAGGGCGTCGGCGGTGAAGGTTTTGCCGGCGAGGTCGGACTGGAGGGCGTCCAGCATGGGCGGCACGGCGCCGATTTCGTTGGTGCGTTTGGATTCCTCCCCGGCTCCGAGGGGCAGGCGGCCTACTTTTTTGGGGTGTGGGTGGTTTGGGATTCGTGGCCGACGGCGCTGAGGACGTGGGTTTGGCAAGGCCCGTCCGGGTCATCGTAGACGGCGTTGCGCAGGGTTTTGCCGTCGATGGCCAGCACCTCGTCCTCGGCGCCGTGGACATCGTTCCAGCGCTGCAGGGCGCGGTCGAGTTGGCCGGGGTCCACGCGCACGAGCACGTCGCGGATGACGGACTGGCTGGGCACGGCGTGGCGCCCGTTGCGGCGTCGGCAGCGGAAGCGTTCCCGGGCACGCGGGGAGAGGTCCCCGGCCCACTCGGCCATGGCCTTGTGGCCGCGCATGCCGCACAGGGTGGCGCCGGCGGCGATGCCCAGCACGGTGGGCAGGGGATGGCGCCGCCCCTGGCGGCGGCGGGGGTCGTCGATGTCGGCGAAAAACTCCGGCAGGGCGCGCATGGTGTCGGCGGCGATCATGATTCTCGGTGCTCCGTGGCGGTCGATGGGATCGAGCGAGGCTTTCGTCAGCCGCGCCCGGGCGTGCGGGTTCAGGGGGCGCGCGAAGAGCAGCTTCGGGACCGTGGGGGTGGCGCTGTAGCCGCCGCGGATGCGCCGGAAACCGCGCGTTCGCCCCAGGCGCAGCCAGTTCGACGCGCGGTAGATCGTGCCCCGGAAGCGGGACGGGTCGACGAAGGTCTCCACCAGCAGCAGCGCATGGCCGAAGCGCTCCGGCCAGTCCGAGACCAGGCGCCGCTCGCACAGCGACAGCACCCGCGAGGCCAGATTGGGCCGATGCCAGCCGGGCAGGATCAGAAAGCGGCTGTTGTTGGTCAGCAAATGCAGACGGCCGCCGCGCACCCGAAAGTCCCAGCCGATCCAGGCGTCGCGCGCCCGGCACTTCAGCGCCGGGGCGGAAAAGCCGATCAACGCCACCCACTCGCCCCGCCAGCGCGCCGCGTACCACAGCGTCTCGCCGATCTTGGGCAGCGCGCCCAGATAATGGTGCGCCTGCATCAGGCGCCGGTAGCGCCCCTCCTCGTCCGTCGAAACCGGCTCGACCGCCACCTCGCGCAAGTCCATCCGGCCCCGCCACATCGAATGAAAACGCGCCCTTTCTACCTCATCCGGCCCGGAATGTCCAGTATCGGACCTAACCCGCTGTTCCGGCAAATGATCTCATATAGAACGAATCCGCCCTGAGGTTGATCTGAACCGACTTGACGCAAACAGGGCCTGTTTGAGTTCATGCTCGGGGAGTCCGCCCTATAGCACCCGATCCAGTGGTATCCCCGCCGACGCGGCCAGCGTCTGCTTGCACAGGCGCTCCGGGATCGTCGCCTTTCCGATCGATGTGTAGCCCGGAGATCAGCCTGGTGAGGGAGACTTTCACCTGTTTGGAATTTTTTGGGTAGCGCCTCAGCGAAGTAAGCTTTACCAAAGAGAGTGGATCGCAATTTCGGCGTGTCTTGACGTTGCTGTGGTAGAGATTGTCGACCGTGTCTATTCCCGGGAAAATCGCGGCATGCGGCATCTGGCGCCGACGGTAACCCACCTCAACCTCCCCAATGCTGCCGCTGTGTTAGCATGCCCACAGCACTGCAATCAGAACAATCAAGCCACTAGTGTCCCAACAAGGCCGGATTGACACAGTATAACCTATTGTTTGACTTGATAAATATGGTTTTTTCGAGGGGTATCGATTTGAACGCCGGGCCGTGTTTGTCTGAGAGTATCTCCCCTATTGTGACGGTTTTTCCGTCGGGGGAGGTAGGTCATGCATTCCGGGCGATTCGTGTTTTCACAGCTCATGGAGCATCTGCCGCCGAAGGTTTTTCGCCGGTGCGTGCGTCGATACCGGGGCGACCGCCATGTCCAGTCGTTCACCTGCCTGGACCAGTTCTTGTGCCTGGCGTTCGCGCAATTGACCTACCGCGAGAGCTTGCGCGACATCGAGGTCTGCTTGCGGGCGCATCGCGGAAGCTCCACCACATGGGGATCCGTGGCGGCATGGCCCGCAACACGCTGGCCAACGCGAACCGGGTGCTCGACCGGCTGGTGCCGGAACCCGGCGCGTTCCATGTCATGGACCGGGGGCACGTGGACTTCGAGCGTCTGTTCCCGCTTCACCGCCGGGGCGCGTTCTTCGTCGTGCGCGCCAAGTCCAACATGAAGTTTCGGCGCCGCCACTCCGCCGCCGCGGACAAGTCCGCGGGCGTGCGCTGCGACCAAACCATCGTGCCGGCCGGCATCAAGACCCGCAAGCGCTACCCTCAGCCGCTACGCCGCGTCGGGTATTACGATGCGAAATCGAACCAAGGTATCTCGTACCGTAATGTAAACAACGCAGCCGATTGCGTCCGAGGGAAAAGAAGGCCTTGGGGAAAGTGCAAAAAGAACGAATCCGTTTAACTCGACCTTCTCCCTGCAGAATGGCAATCCGTGTCGACTTCGCATCTCAAGTCGAATGCATACGTGCAATCGATCGCCAATACACTGTTGCGTAGGTCGATCCTGTCAATTGTCTTGGCGCAGGTACGCTGAATGGCCAAATTCATTTCAGGTGGGTACAGCAAGGGAACCTCGAATCTGAGGCAAAAGGATCGACTCGACTTTTGGCGGGACATCATTTGCGACGAGTTTGTCAACCTGGATTGCGAAGAGGTATCGGCGGGGGACTTTGACGGCGAGCTGTGCGGCGGCGTCGCGTTGTCCGACCTCAGCTTTTCCGAAGTCATCTCGGACCCTCATTTTGTTCTACGATCCAAGAGACAGATCGCAAAATCCACCGAAGCGGACTTTCTGATCAGCTTTCAGCTCAAGCAGCGCGGCCTGGTGCGGCAGAGCGGGCGCGAAGCGCTGCTGACGCCGGGCAGCTTTGCCCTGTACGACAGCACCGAGCCCTACTCGCTGACCTTCAAGGAACGCTTTCACCAGTTCGTCGTGCAGATGCCGAAAGAGGTGCTGTCCCGCCACTTGATGAATCCGGAGCAATACACCGCCATCGCGATGTCGGGCACGTCCGGGCTGGGGGCAGTGCTGCGGAACTTTATTTTCTCGGTGGCGAAAGAACTCGACGGTGCCCGGCCGGTGCCTGAGGAACTCGCGGATAACCTGGTCGAAATGATGGCAATGGCGTTCAGTTCGTCGGTGATGTTGAAGCAGATCGGCAGCCATTCCATCGTTCGCGAGACGCTGAGGCAGAAGATTCGCCAGTACATCGACTGCAACCTGTGCAATCCGAAGCTCTCGAACAAACAGATTGCACACGCCCAGGGAATTTCGACACGTTATCTTCACAAGCTGTTTCAGCAGGAAGAGGAAAGCGTACACACGCTCATTCTCAGAAAACGTCTGGAAAAGGCGTACAGTGTCCTGACCGATCCGGCCTATGCCGGACACAGTGTCGAGCAAATCGCGTACACCACGGGATTCTCCACCGCGGCCCACTTTTCCCGATGCTTCAAGAAGCGATACGGGCTCAGCCCGAGCGAAATCCGCTGACCACACGGTAGTCAAGCACTTCTCCACGCAAGCCCGGCTCGACCCCGGGATCCCCGCCTGCACGCAATTCCCTTTCCCCGGAATTCGGTACCCAAATTGGCATGATTTTGGGCCCTTCTGTGCATGGACAGACAGCGAAACTCAGCCCTACAGTGAAGATGTATTGGTCATCGGGCTGGGTTGAATCGGGAGGCGACGGCTATGAATCCAACCAAGAACAATGCGCTGTTGTGGATGATTGCCGGTGCCATCCTGTTCGGGGACGGACGAGTCGCTGCGCAGGGCATTCTGGAAGAGATCGTGGTAACCGCGCAAAGGCGAGAGGAGAGCCTGCAGGATACGCCCGTGGCCGTTTCGGCCTTTACCGCTGAGGCCATCGACAACAAGGGCATCGAGGATATTTCCGAGGTGGCGGACTTCACCCCGAACCTGGTATACGACACGACCTCGCCCGTGAGCGGCTTGTCGTCCGGGTCGGTGGTGTTCATTCGGGGGATCGGGAATACCGACTTCGGCCTTACGACCGACCCGGGGGTCGGTACCTATGTCGACGGCGTCTACGTTTCCCGATCCGCCGGAGGCGTGCTCGATGTGCTGGACGTGGAACGCATCGAAGTGCTGCGCGGGCCGCAGGGCACGTTGTTCGGCCGAAACACGATGGGCGGCGCCATCAACATCACCTCCCGAAGACCGGCAGACGCGCTGCAGGGGCGAATCGACCTGACGGCGGGAAGCTTTTCCCGCCGCGACGTGCGTGCGTTCATTGATCTACCCATAGCCTCCACGCTGCGGACCACGTTTGCCGTCTCCAGCAAGAATCGCGACGGCTTCGTGGAGCGGGTTCGCGTCGGTGACGCGCTCGGCGACGAAAACCGGTTGTCCTTCCGGGGTACGGCGGTGCTTGAGCCGAGCGATGCCATGGATTTTCAACTGAGCGTCGACTACACGGACATCGACGAACAAAGCGCGGGATCCACTCTGGCAGGTTTTACGCCCGGCGCCGGCACCCTCGGGTATTCGTTGGCCACGTTCGGTGACATACCGACCGGTCTGGCCGACCTGTCCCAATACATCATGGACGGTGCCGACGATCTCAGCTTTGCCACCGGTGAAACCGGGACTCGATTGAACATCGGAGGCGTCGCGTTTACCGCGAATTTCCACGGCCGGGACTTTGATGTCAAATACACCGCCGCCCAACGTGAAACGGACGGTGAATTCTTCCGCGATGCCGACAATTCCCCCCATGCCATCACCGAAACGCTGAATCCCCACTACGACCACGACCAGAGCAGTCACGAACTGCAGGTCACGGGCACCGCGCTGGACGGCGGATTGACCTATGTGGCCGGGCTGTACTACTTCGACGAGCAGGGCACCGACGACGTATTCGTGCGCGTATTCCTGCCCTCGCCCGATTTGGCCGTCGGTTTTCCGGCCGGCATCAGCAACTACGCCAGCGTGGACAACTCAAGCGAAGCGGCCTATTTGCAGACAACCTGGAATCTGACCGACGTTTGGTCCGTGACCGGCGGGCTGCGACGCACCCAGGACGAAAAGAACTACGCGTACACGCAGTACATCGGCGCTGACATTCAGGGCAGCCCCCTGCCGTTCTTTCCGGGGGCGGTAAACGAGCGCGGCGTCTTTGTTCCCGGACTGTTGCCACTGGTGGGAAACGGCAGCGGGACCGCAAGCGATGATTTTGAGGAGACCACATACAAGCTCGGCGTGAACGCCAATCTCGCCGACGGGACGCTCGTCTACTACAGCTTTTCCCAGGGATTCAAGAGCGGGGGGTTCGTGCTGCGTTACGTCGAATCCGTGCCGGGTCCGCGTGTATTCCAACCTGAAACGATCGACGCACATGAAGTGGGCGTGAAGTGGCAAGGCCTCAACGACAGCCTCCGGATAAACGCGGCGGCTTTCCGGTCCGACTACGAGGACGTGCAGGTCACGTTTTTCGACAGCCTGGGCGGGCCGATCACGGCCAACGCGGGAACGGTTCGGATCGACGGATTGGAGCTGGAGCTGACGGCGCTCGTCACGGCCAACCTGCGGTTCGAAGCCGGCCTGGGCTACGTGGACGCGGAATACGTATCCATCAATCCCATCGAGGGTCTGTCCCTCACGCTCGACGAATCGGCCACGCTGGTCAACACGCCTGAAACTTCGTTTCACCTGGGACTGGAATACGGCGTGCCGCTGAACGCGAACGAATTGGTCTTTAGAGCGGACTATTCATCCAAGGACGACATGTTCAATGACGCGCAGAACTCGCCGTTTCTGTTCCAGGAAGCCTTCGCCACGTGGAACGCTTCGGTTCGGTTTGCGATAGGGGAATCGATGGACCTGGTGGCGTTCGCCGAGAATCTCACCGATGAACGCTACATCGTGAGCGGAGATTCAAACTTCGGACTGGGTTTTCATGAAGCCAATTTCAATCGTCCGCGCGAGTACGGAATCACCTTCAGGTACCGGTTCTAGGGTCCATTTGTTGCAAGCGCTATTGTGGAGATTGTGAAATGAGCGATTCATTCAAGGCGGCGGTGGTTCAAGCGGCACCGGTGTTCATGGATTTAAACGGTTGCGTGGAGAAAGCCATCGGCCTGATCGAGGAGGCTGCCGGCCAGGGAGCCCGGCTGGTTGCTTTCTCCGAGTGCTGGTTTCCCGGTTATCCCTGGTGGATCTGGCTGGCGCCAACGGCTCACAACGTCAAGTACTTCGGGCAATACCATGCAAACAGCCTGACGGTCGGAGACCGGGCCTTCAACCGGATTCGCGATGCGGCCCGCGAGAATGAAATATTTGTTTCCACCGGCGCAAGCGAGCGAGATCACGGGTCTCTCTACATCGCACAGTTCCTGTTCAATGACCGCGGTGAATTGCTTCACGCGCGGAGAAAACTGAAACCCACGCACATGGAACGCACGGTATTCGGCGAAGGCAATGGAAGCCACCTCAAGGTCCTGGACACGAGCCTGGGCCGCGTCGGGCAACTGTGTTGCTGGGAGCACCTTCAGCCGCTGACCAAATACGCCATGTACAGCATGCACGAGCAGGTTCACGTTGCCGCCTGGCCGTCGTTCAGCTGCTACCCTCAGGCGTTTTCGCTGGGGCCCAAGGCCAACGGAGCCGTATCCCAAGTCTACGCTCTGGAAGGCCAATGTTACGTGCTCGCGCCGTGCGGCGTGGTTTCGAAGGACATGCATGACCTGATCGTGGAGAACGAAGCGCAGGACGCCCTGATCAACGTGGGCGGCGGGTTCGCGCAGATCTATGCACCGGACGGTAGCCCCATGTGCGACCCGTTGCCGGAAGCCGAGGAGGGGCTGCTGTTCGCTGATATCGACCTTGGGGCGATTTCAATTGCCAAATCGTTTGCGGACCCGGTCGGGCACTATTCCAGACCGGACGTGACCCGCCTGCTTCTCAATCGCAGTGCGCAGCCGAGGGTCGAAGAGTTCTCCGCGGACCCGGAGGCAATGGAACAGGTCGTGCCTGAGGACGCCGAAGGTGATGGCGCCGGGAATCGCCCGCAGGTTTAGGACCAGGCCGTAGGAGAACTCCCAATGCCGAGAAACAACATGCCAGCGGACTGGGTGCCCCCGGTGCCTGCCTGGCAATCCCATTGGCAGGATCGCAGCGACGCCCTTGTGGCGGGATATTTTGGCATCCAGTCCGAGGATGCAACGCTGCTGGATGAATGGGCCAGGACGGCGTTCCACGGCGAGCACCCACCCCTAAGCGTGGAACGGGGTGTGCACGCTGATCCGCAAACCACGAACGACTGCATATACATAGCCTATTGGAGAAGGCGCGATTATCGGAAGTGGTGGGCGAAGCCCGAGCACTCGGGGTGGTGGAACGACCCGCAACGATTGGGCGACGGCGTAGGGTATTGGCGCGAAATCGTGACGATGCCGTTCGATCGATTCGAAACCCTCCATTCAACGCAGACACCTCACGGCGTGGGCGTCTCCGCCGATGCCATGGACGGACCGATCGACGAACACGGTTACCCCGGCGGAATGCGCGACCGCATTCCGCTGTCGGATCACGATTCGCTGCAGAATCCCAATGCGGTCACCGGCCCGCTCAAGTCTCGGGTCAGCGATGGCGGCAGAAGAGTGCTCGTCACGCCGCCGCAATACATGTGCGTCATCCGTTCCGGACAGGACTGGTCGGCTTGCGACACGGAGGAGAAGCAGCACTACCTGAAAAAACTCCATCCCGTGTTGTTAAAGGGGATGCGTTTCCTGCGCGAAAACCCGATGGAAACCCGCTGCTATTCACTGCGTTTCGTTGAGCAGAAGGACACCCAATGGGGAGCCACGGAACTGAGTTTCGGGCTCGGGTATGCCGTGGACGTCCATGCTTTCGAAGCCTGGGCGAAGAGCCATCCGACACACTTGGCGATTTTCGGCGGCTTCTTGAACATGGTCGAGACATTCGGTCCCGAGATGAAACTGCAGCTGTGGCACGAGGTGACTTCGCTGGCGAAAGCGGACTGCGAGTTCGAATACATCGCCTGCCATTCAAGTACGGGGCTTCTGAACTACATCTGACGAGGGGCCAATGGCGCTGATTTCCTGTCGACTGGATTCCTGCACCGAGGATGCGCGGTAGGCACGCGGAGCTGGAAAGGTGTCCGCCACCGCATACCACAAGATTCACACAAGACGAACCGCCATCCCCAAAGGGTGTCCGGTAGATCACACATTCAGCCCGTTTTCGCCCGATTACGTGGCGGACCCTTATGGGGAACTGGCCAAGCGGCGCGCGAACACCCCGATTTTCTTCGCCCGGGAGCTTGGGTACCTTGTAGTCACTCGGATGAGGGACATCATCGAGGTATTCAGGAACCCCGAGACGTATTCCTCCGAAAACGTGCAGGACCCTGTGCTGCCGATCTGCGACGCGGCGGCCGATGTGCTTGCGGCTGCCGATTACGACCCCGTCGCGGTCATGTCCAATCGCCCCCGCCCCGACCACGCGCGAATCCGCAAGCACACCCAAAAAGGCTTTTCCGGCCGGCGCATCCGGGCCCTGATGCCGTATGTGCGGGAGCGTTGCGAGACGCTTGTTCGCAGGATGCTTGAAGAAACGCCACCGGTGGAGTTCGTTTCCGCGCTCGGGCATCCGCTGCCGGGCGAGACCATCTTTCGCTTTCTCGGATTCCCGAGGGCGGACGATGAGAGGCTCAAGGAATGGACGTCCAATCGTCTCGCCTTCACCTGGGGCGAGGCCACCGATGAAGAACAGGTGGAGATAGCGCAAAAGATGCTCGCGTACTGGCGTTACTGCGTGGCATTCGTAAGGCGACGGCACAACGAGGCTGCGAACGACTTCACCTCCGAACTGCTGAGGGCTCACGACGCCGACCCAAGTGACCTGAGTTACAAGGAGGTAGAGTCCGTTGTCTATGGGCTTTCCTTCGCAGGTCACGAGGTCGTCACCAACTTCCTCAGCAATGCGCTGGTGTGCCTGCTGTCGGAGCGCTCGAACTGGAAAGCGATCTGCGCCGATGCAGCCTTGATACCCAATGCGCTGGAGGAGGTCTTGCGATTCGATTCACCGCAGATGAGCTGGCGGCGGGTGACCACGAGAGACACGCACCTGGCAGGTCATGAGATACCCGCCGGGACACACATTTTCCTTTCCCTTGGTGCGGCCAATCACGATGAAGAGCTCTTTCGGGATCCGGAGGATTTCGATATCGGCAGAAAAAATGCGCGCGCCCATATTTCGTTCGGGCGGGGCATGCATTTCTGCCTGGGAAACCGTCTTGCGTTGCTGGAAGCGCGCATCGCGATAGAGGCGCTGGCGGCACAACTTCCCTCGCTGCGGCTCGCGGACGGGCAGCGGCTGTGCTACCCGCCCAATTTCACGTTCCGTGGCCCCAAAAAACTCTGGATCACATGGTGAGTTCCATCGACTCCGAACAAGACGCCCGCGGGACATGAGCAACCGGTTCGCGGATGTCCTGAGGGGTTCGATTCCGCCCCTAGTCACCCCGTTCGTGAACGGATCCGTCGACTACGATCATTACCGCAAGCTCATCCTGCGTCAAATCGAGGCAGGTTCGCACGGCATCCTGGTCGACGGCACTACCGCGGAGCCCTCGTGCCTGACTGTCGAGGAACGCAATCGTCTCGTCTCGACAGCGGTGGAGACGGCGTCCGGGCGTGCGGCGGTGGTTGCCGCGACGGGATCCCAGTCCCTGGCCGAATCCAGGTGCCTGACCGAACACGCCGTGCACGCCGGAGCGGATGCCTTGCTCATCGTGACACCCTACTACGTGAAGCCGCCGCAACGCGGTCTCGTGGACTACTTCCGGGTGCTGGCGGCCGGGCACGAGACCCCCTGGATGATCTACCACATTCCCTCACGGGCGGCAGTGAGCGTCACTCTTGATACCCTGAATGCCGTCAGGGATCACTGCGAGGATTTCGTTGGCATCAAACACGCGGTCAACGACGTTGGCTTCGTCTCGCAGTGTTTACATGCGTTCGGAGAGGACTTCAGGGTCTTCGTAGGTGTGGAGGAGCTGAGTTTTCCGGAACTGGCTGTGGGCGCGTGCGGGTTGATGAACGCCGTGGGCAATTTGCGTCCACGAATGCTGGTGGACATGTGCCAGGCTGTATGGGACGGCGATCTGCTCCGGGGCCGCGATCTCCACCGTCGGCTCCTCGAGCTCAATCAGGCCGTTTTCTACGGCACCGACCCGATTCCGGTGAAGTACATGATGTCGCGCATGGGGCTGCTGAAGGACAATGAGCATCGCTTGCCGATGAAACGCGCATCGCGCACGCTGACACCCCGCCTGGATGCCGTTCTGCAGCGGGCGGGGCTGTTGCCGGCGACGGACGCCTGGCAAAGTGAGGATGTTCCACATACGCAGCAAAGGCAAGACACGGAGGCCAAACCACTGCGCTCTTGTCGGAGCGCGGAACATGCGCAGTAGCCAGGGAAAGGAATTCGTGCTTTCCAGACCCAACTTGGCACTCAACGGGCGATTCCGATGAACGGCAGCCTGGTACGCATCGTTTCCAGGGCGGAAAACTGGCTGGCACGCTTCAAACGCAGCACGCTGAGCCACTGGATCGACGGGGAACCAAGTGACTCGTCATCGGGGGAGGCCTTCGACAATCACACGCCCGTGGACAACGGCTTTCTCGGCGCGGTGGCTTCGGGCGATGCCGACGACGTGGATCGCGCGGCCCAGGCCGCAGCCAGGGCATTCGGCGGCTGGCGGACGATGGCGGATGCAAAGCGCCGGGCGCAAGGGACGGATTGGCCCTGCCGGCCGCGCAACACATGAACTACACGGTTCGCCAGCCCATCGGTCCGGTAGGCGCCATCACGCCGTGGAATACGCCCTTCATGCTGTCGACGTGGAAGATCGCTCCAGCCCTGGCGGTCGGTTGCACCGTCGTTCACAAACCTGCCGAATGGAGCCCGTTGTCGGCCGCGCTGCTGGCCGAGACGTGTCACGAAGCCGGCTTGCCCGCGGGTGTGCTGAATACCGTTCAGGGCATCGGCGAGCGGGCAGGCGTCGCCCTCGCCTCCGCGATGCATTGATCCTCCAGCCACGCGTTGATCTCCGCGTAACTGCGACCGCGCGGGCGCGGCACGAAGAACCGCCCGCGAACATGACCCACCTGGCTCTCCACCTGGCCCTTCTCCCAACCGGCGCCGGGCGTGCACGCCACCGGTTCGACCAGATGGTGCGAACACATCTCCAGAAACCGCCGGTTGTAAGTCCGCGCCTTGCCGACGAACACCGTCCGCACCGCCGTCTTCATGTTGTCGTAGATGCCGCGCCGGCACACCCCGCCGAAGAACCGGAAGCTGCGCTCGTGCGCCTCGAACACCATCTCCTGGCCTTCACGGGGGAAAATCTGAACCAGGAAAAACCGGCTGTGGCACAACCGCATGTGCGCCGCCTTGACCCGGGTGGTCGTGCCCGCCACCACCGCGAACTCGTGGCTCCAGTCAAACTGGTAGGCCTCACCGGGATCGAAAATCAGCGGCACATAGGCTTGCGAACCGGACTTGGAATGCCGCCGCCGCCACGACGCCGCATAGCGGCGCACCGCGTCGTAACCGCCCTCATAGCCCTCGTCCCGCAAGCGCTCGAAAATCCGCAGCACCGACAAACGATCCCGCCGGCGCTTGCGCTCGTTGGCCTCCAATAAATCTTCCAGCTTCCCGACCCAGGGACCCAGCTTCGGCAGCGGCTGCACCGAACGCTGGTAACCGAAAGCCGCCACATCCCCGCGGATCGCCTTGCGAACCGTGTTCCGAGACAACTTCAACTCCCGCGCGATCCGCCGGATCGACTTGCCTCGGTCCAGATGCTCCCGACGTATCCGTGCAATCGTCTCCACTACCAGCATCTCCCCTCACCCCGTCAGTCCATACAACGAGGCGAGTTGAATCGCTCTACTTGGGGTGGGTCAATCTTGGACGCCGGTCCCCCCGCTAGTGGGTCACTATTGCACGCCGATTAACACGGGTGGCCGCAGCGCAGCCGCGGGATGATCGCGGCGGCGCGTTTGCGGGCGTCCTCGGCGGTCACGGCCCCATGGGCGCCCAGGCCGAAGCGCGTCAGGCCCGCGGGACCGCGCGCCTGCGCCAGGTACGCCTTGCGCCCGGTGCGGTAGACCCGCACGCCGAAGCCCGCGAGATCGCGGTCCCAAAATACGGTATCTTTGGGCCCGGTCGCCAGAGCGTCCACGGAGCGCTTGGTCAGTCGGAGTTTGCTGCGTCGGGGCATGGCGGATCGTAAGGGGTAGAATCGGGTTGTTAGGCGGTGGAATTGGGGTCGGGAAACAGCCAGCACGTCAACGGACGGGACCTGCGTTATGTCAAATACGTCAACAAACCGGAACTATATTATGTCAAATCGGGCACTATTGAAGCGTACTTGAGAGGAGAGCGCAAGCGGCAGGATCTCGAACAAATGAAAAGTTTCTTCAATAAATACCTGAGGTTATACAACTCCGGCGCGGTGGAGCGTACTCCAGGCGGCGGAGGCGTAATAATGCGTTAATGTTCGACGTCGGCTTCTGGGAACTCGCGCTGATCTTTGCCATGGGGCTCATGATCCTGGGTCCGGAGCGCATGCCGAGGGTCGCCGCGCAGATCGGCCGCTGGATTGGCCGGGCCCAGCGGACCGCCAACCAGTTCCGGCGAAAATTGCAGCGTGAACTGGAGCTTGAAGATCTCATGCGTGACGGGATCGTGCCTAAAATGCGCCCGGCGACGCGTCCCAGGACGACGAAAACGGGTAACACGCCCACGACGGTCCCGGCCAACGCCAGGGCGGCCGGTGCGGATACTGGGAGCGATCCCTCCACAGAGGCATCCACGGCGAAAAGCACGCAATCCAGTTCGGCTGAAACGGGTTCGGCCGACTCTCCCGAATCAACGCAACCAATGCAGCCAGGGGGCGACCACGTTCCCGCCGCGGATACGTCCCCCGCCCCAGGCCAGGCCGGCGAAGCCCCCGAACCGCCACGGGCCGCAACCCAGGTCGGCGAGGCCCCCGAACCGCCGCGGGCCGCAGGCGAGGTTGGCGAGGCCCCCGAGTCAGCGCGGCAATGAGCCCTGCCGAATCTCCCAAAGAGGAAGAGCAACTCGCCGAGGGGACGCTGCTTTCCCACCTGGTTGAGCTTCGCACCAGGCTGATTCGCGCGGCCGCGGCCGTGCTGGTCATATTCATCGCCCTGGTCCCGTTCGCGGAGCGGGTCTTCACGCTAGTTGCAACACCGTTGATGGACCGTCTCCCCGAGGGCGCCACCATGATCGCCACCCAGGTGGCCTCGCCGTTCCTGACGCCCTTCAAGATGTGCCTGTTCGTTGCCGTGTTCCTTGCGATGCCCGTGGTGCTGTACCAGGCATGGCAGTTCGTGGCGCCCGGTCTGTATCGCCAGGAGAAGCGTTTCGCCTTCCCGCTGCTGTTCGCGAGCATCGTGCTCTTCTACACGGGCGTGTCCTTCGCCTACTTCGTCGTATTCCCGCTGATGTTTTCGTTCTTCGCCGCGGTCTCGCCCGAAGGCGTGACCATGATGACCGACATAGCGTCGTATCTCGACTTCATTCTCACCATTTTCTTCGCCTTCGGCCTGGCCTTCGAGGTGCCCATCGTCACGGTCATGCTGGTGTGGAGCGGACTGGTCTCCACGCAAACCCTGAAGAAGGCGCGTCCGTTCGTATTTCTCGGAGCGTTCGTGGCCGGCATGCTGCTGACCCCGCCGGACGCCATTTCCCAGACCCTGCTTGCCGTTCCGGTCTATCTGCTGTACGAAAGCGGTTTGATTCTTGCCAGGGTCCTGATTGCCCCAAAAAACGCTGCCGAGGACACCGGCGAAGCGGGAGAATCGACAGGATGACGCCTCCTTCAGCTCAATCGCCCGGTGCTGCAGCGATGCCCGCCCAACCGGAAGCAACGTGGGTCGGACACCCGCGCGGCCTGCTCACGCTCTTCATGACGGAAATGTGGGAGCGCTTCAGCTACTACGGCATGCGGGCGTTGCTGGTGCTGTTCATGGTCGCTGCCATCCAGGACGGCGGCATGGGGCTGACGGACCAGACCGCCACGGCGATCTACGGGCTGTACACCGCCGCGGTCTATCTGCTGTCCCTGCCGGGCGGCTGGATGGCCGACCGCCTGCTGGGCGCCCAGCGCGCCATCTGGTACGGCGGCATCGTCATCATGTGCGGTCATTTCACGCTCGCCATTCCGGGGATTCCGACATTTTTCCTGGGATTGGTTCTGATCGCGCTCGGCACGGGGCTGCTCAAGCCGAACATCAGCGCCGTGGTCGGCGAACTCTATCAGCCCGGCGATCCAAGGCGGGATGGCGGATTCACCATCTATTACATGGGCATCAACCTGGGCGCGTTCCTGGGACCGCTGGCCTGCGGCTGGCTGGCCACGGAGAACTGGCACTACGGGTTTGCTGCGGCAGGCGTGGGCATGCTGTTCGGGCTGATCCAGTTCGCCCTGACTCGCAGCAACATGGGGACCGCCGGCCTCGAGCCTACGCGCTCCGCCGGTGACGACACCGTATTCAGGCGCCGCGCCTGGATCACGGTGAGTACCGCACTGGCTGCGGTCGGGGTGCTTCTCGTCGGCGGCCTGACGGGCCTGATTCGCTACGATGCGGTTGGCCTTTCCCAAAGCGCAAGCTACGTCATCGTTCTCGTCACCGTGGCCTTCTTCGCCTACGTTCTGGGCTTCGGAGGATTGAAATCCGGCGAGCGGGGCCGCGTCATCATCATTGCGGTACTGATCTTTGCAGCGGCGGTGTTCTGGTCCGGATTCGAACAGGCCGGTTCATCGCTCAACCTGTTCGCCGAACGCCATACGGTCCGCGATTTCGGCAACTTCACGGTGCCCGCGACCTGGTTCCAGTCGCTCAATCCGGCGTTCATTCTCATCCTGGCGCCAGTCTATTCCATACTCTGGCTCGCTCTGGCCAAACGGCGTCTGGATCCCAACCCCGTCCTCAAGATGGCCATCGGCCTGATCATGCTCGGGCTGGGATTTTCGGTGATGATTTTCGCCGCCCAACTGGTCGTTCGCGGCGATGCGGTGCTGCCGACCTGGCTCATCTTCACCTACCTGCTGCACACCATGGGTGAGCTGGCACTGAGCCCGGTGGGCCTGAGCGCCGTCACGAAGCTGTCACCAAGGCGCTACGTGGGCCAGATGATGGGCGCGTGGTTCCTGGCGGCATCGCTGGGAGCCGTCCTTGCAGGCCTCATCGCGGGCGAGTTCCGTGCCGACGCGGTCGAGACAATGCCCGGGCTGTACACGCAGATCGTGCTGACCACGGTCGGCGTCGGGCTGCTTCTGGGGGTTGCATCGGTGCCGTTGAAGCGCCTGATCGGCAAGGAAAAGTAAGGACTGCCCGCGGTAGAACCTGGCGGTGATACAGTGCCGTAGCGGCGCAACCCGAACGGGCTGCGGTCCAGCTAAAGGGCGCTTGATCGTCCATCGGTGCGGGTAGTGGTAGAGTCTACGCGCCCAAGACAGCCCGAGGTAGCCTGATGTCCGCCACCGCGCCCCTGCCGCAACTCACGCTGAAGGCGATCATCCTCGGTCTGCTGCTGTCCATGGTGCTGGCGGGCGCCAACGCCTACCTGGGGCTCTTCGCCGGGATGACGGTCTCGGCCTCGATACCGGCGGCGGTGATCTCCATGGCGATTCTCAAGTTGTTCAGGGATTCGAACATCCTCGAGAACAACATCGTGCAGACTGCCGCCTCGGCGGGCGAGTCGCTGGCGGCGGGCGTGATCTTCACGCTGCCCGCGCTGATCATCCTCGGTTACTGGAACGTATTTTCGTACCCGTGGGTGAGCGTGATCGCCGGACTGGGCGGCCTGCTCGGCGTGCTCTTCACCGTGCCACTGCGCCGCTCGCTGATCGTCGGGGAACAACTCGCCTACCCCGAAGGCACCGCGACGGCGGAGGTCCTCAAGGTCGGCGCCGCGCCGGGCCAGGGAGCCAGACTGCTCGCCATCGCGGCGATCCTGGGGGCGCTGACCAAGTTCGCCGAGACCGGGCTGCGGCTCTGGGCCAGCACCATCCAGGCCGCCGGCTACGTGGGTTCCAGCACCATCGCGTACGTGGGGATGAACCTGTCGCCGGCGCTGATCAGCGTCGGCTTCATCGTCGGGCTCAATATCGCGGTGCTGGTCTTTCTGGGCGGCGCGATCTCCTGGTACGTGGCGATACCGATTTACTCAAGCCTCTACCTCGACTCCGACCCGGCGCTGGCGGCGCAATTCGCGGCAGGCGCCGGCGCGACGGACCTGGCGTTCGCGATCTGGACTTCCAAGATCCGCTACCTGGGCGTCGGCGCGATGCTCGTCGGCGGCATCTGGGCGCTGGTTTCCATGCGCGGTTCGCTGCTTTCCGGCATCCGCAGCGGACTTCGGCCGCGCACCGCGAGCACCGAGGCAGGCTACGACCACCGCCAGCACGACACCCCCATGAAACTGGTCGTCTGGGGCGTGGTCGCGTTCGTCATCCCGATCTTCCTCCTCTACCAGGTCATCGTCGATGCGGTCGGCGTGGCGCTGGCGATGACCCTGATCATGGTGATCACGGGATTTCTGTTCTCGTCGGTGGCGGCCTACATGGCGGGACTGGTGGGATCGTCCAACAACCCGATATCGGGCATCACCATCGCCACCATTCTCTTCACCTCGCTCCTGCTGGTCTGGATGATGGGCGGCGACGCCGTCAACGGCCCCGCCGCGGCGATCATGGTCGGCGCGGTGGTGTGCTGCGGGGCCGCCATCGCGGGGGACAACCTGCAGGACCTGAAGGCCGGCTACATCGTCGGGGCGACGCCCTGGCGGCAGCAACTCATGCAGTGCGTGGGAGTGATATCCGCCGTACTGGTGATGGCGCCCATACTGAACCTGCTGCTGCAGGCTTACGGTATCGGCGCGCCCACTCCGGAACAGCCCAACGCGCTGCTGGCGCCCCAGGCGACGCTGATGGCGTCGGTGGCGCAAGGCGTGTTCGGCGCCGGATTGCCGTGGGGCATGGTGGCGATGGGCGTGGCGATCGGCGCGGTCATCATCGCCGCCGACGAGACGCTCAAGGCCCGGGACTCCTCCTGGCGCGCCCCGGTGCTGGCGGTCGCCGTGGGCATCTATCTGCCGCTGGAACTGGCCACGCCGATCCTCGTCGGCGGCCTGGTGGCGCATTTCGCCAGGCGATTCAACCGCCGCGACGGCGGCGACGCCGACGGGCGCGGCCGCAACGGCATCCTGTTCGCCTCGGGCCTGATCACCGGCGAGGCGCTGATCGGCATCCTGATAGCGATCCCGATCGTCGTCAGCGGTAACCCCGACATCGTCGCCCTGGCGGCGGAGTTGCCCGCCATCGTCGGGTTCCTGGTGATCGCGGGCCTGGTCGCGCACCTGTACCGCGTGGCGACGCGGGACTGACCGGCGCCACGAGCCGCGACGACTTTGCAGGGCAAAATGAAAGCAACACCACGCGCATGAGTGAACGATGTGGAATGACACCTTGATTCGAAGCGACCCCGTACCCGGCACATGACAGGCGCGCCGGTTCCCGCAAGCAAGCTCCCCGGCGTGGGGACGACGATCTTCACCGTGATGTCCAGGCTCGCGGAGGATTGCGGCGCGATCAACCTTTCCCAGGGCTTCCCGGACTTTCAGCCGCCGAGTGAACTGCTGGAATTGGTCAGCCATCACCTGAAGGCCGGGCGCAATCAATATCCGCCCATGATCGGCGTGGCTTCCCTGCGTGAGGAGATCGCGGCAAAATTGGCCAGCTTGTACGGGGTTCATCCCGACCCCGGCACCGAGATCACCGTCACCAGCGGCGGGACAGAGGCACTGTTCTGCGCCATCCACGCAATCGTCCGGGCAGGCGACGAAGTCATCGTCTTCGACCCCGCCTACGATTCGTACGACCCGGCGATCCGCCTCGCCGGCGGCATTCCGGTACACATCCCGCTGCTCGCTCCGGAATTCGAGCCGGACTGGGAACGCATTCGAACAAGCCTCGGTCCGAGAACGCGGCTGGTGATCGTCAACACGCCGCACAACCCCACGGGCGCCGTGCTCGGGAAGGAGGATCTCGGACGGCTCGCGGACCTGATCGCGCCCTGCGAGACCTACGTTCTGAGCGACGAAGTGTACGAACACATCGTCTTCGACGGCCGGCGCCATGCCAGCGTGCTGGCCGAAGAGGCACTGGCGCCACGCAGTTTCGCCGTGTTCTCGTTCGGCAAGACCTACCACGCCACCGGCTGGAAGGTCGGCTACTGCGTCGCGCCGCCGGCCCTGACAACGGAGTTTCGCCGGGTCCACCAGTTCAACACCTTTACCACCACGACCCCCCTGCAGCACGCCCTAGCCGACTACCTCGCACAATGCCCGGAGCACTACCTGGGGTTGCCGGATTTCTACCAGGACAAACGGGACCTGTTCCTGCGGCTGATGGAACGTTCACGCTTCCGGCTGACACCGTCGGCTGGAACCTACTTCCAGTTAGCGGATTACAGCGCCGTCTCCGAGCTGCCGGACGCCGAGATGGCCCGATGGCTTACGAGAGAACACGGCGTCGCAGTCATCCCCGTGTCGGCGTTCTACGAAGACCCGCCGGAAATGCGCTACATCCGCTTCTGCTTTGCCAAGGAGTCCGCAACCCTGGTGGAGGCTGCGGCGCGTCTGTCGAGTCTCTGAACGAATCGGGCTTCGTCCCACCCAGAATCCACCATGGCAGTCCCGTGGGTGTCCCGTGGGTGTGCGCAATCCGCCCGCGTGAGCGCTGACGTTACCCGACGGCGCCAACGTGATCCCACGCCTGATTGAAACGCCGTCGGGCAACGTCCAGATTATCAAGTGCCGGTCCGGGCATGTTCGCCCTCCTGCGGTTCGCCGCCACAGATATCATGTCGCCAGGTCAACGGGCCTCGGCGTACACCATTTCCATCGGCAATCCGCGGCGATCCTCGCGCCGGCTCGCAGGCAGACATTCCAGCAGTTTCTCGTTCTGACAGGCAGTCAAAGCGGCGACGGCGGCATCCATCACGTCATCGCGCTTGACATCCTTGCGAAGCGTCCTGTCGAGCGCGTCGTCGATCAGCTCATCGATGTCTGGCCAAACAGCGTTCAGGACTTCCCGACGCTCTGCGAACGGGCGTGGCGAAGTTCTTCGCGCACCACGCGGCGCAAAGTCGTTTCCAAACCGTCGTTGGCAAGATACTCGCGCAACGCCCGGTTGATGGCGGTCTGGTAGCCGCGTCCGGTGTCGCTTGCGCGGGCACGGAAGGCGGCGACGATGTCCGCATCGAGCATGATCGTAATGCGCGTCTTGCCGGTTTGGGCAACGGCCGGTCCTCGGATGGCGTCGCTAAAGTCATATTCCTTGCGCATATGTGTCTCTCTCCGTTCGGGTGGCGGGACGTGCGGAGATCAATCTCACATGATCGCCGCGGTAGGTGTAGACAACGGTCACGATTCGACCGAGCGCATCGCCACCAACGGTGACAAATCGGCGTTCACCACGCGCGTCGGGGTCTTCGCGGGTCAGTCCAGACGGATCGTCGAGCACGGCTTCGGCATCCTCGAAAGCGATGCGGTGCTTCACGAAGTTTGCTCGCGCCTTGTCAGAACTCCAACTCGTGTCCACCAGATAAATATGTATATTTATATGTATTAGGTCAAGCAGTAAGTGAAATCTCTGTTAGTAGTAAATGATCTGTCCGGTTTGATGGGACACCTCCTCTCAGTATCCCATCAAACCGGACAGATCATTTACTACTAACACACCGGATAATAGCGCTTGACGCTATTAGTACGGCAAACTAAGGTATTGGCGTGATCCAGAGTTACAGGAACACCGAAACCCGGCGAGTTGCCAACCGCGAACGATGCAAGAGATTTCCCGCCGATATCCAGCGCCGTGCCCAAGCCAAGTTGATGATCCTGAACAATGCCAGGGACTTGAACGATTTGCGGGTACCTCCGGGAAACCGGCTGGAGGCGCTCGCGGGCGACCGCGAGGGTCAGCACAGTATCCGTATCAACGATCAGTGGCGGATATGCTTTGTGTGGAGGGAAGGACACGCTTACCGAGTTGAAATCGTGGACTATCATTGAGGTTCGAGAGTCGAGCACGAGAAGGAATCCAACCCATGACCGGATTGTCGCCGAGCCGCCCCGAAAAACTGGCTTCCATACATCCTGGAGAAATTCTCGACGAAGAATTTCTTCGTCCCCTGAAGATAAGCCAGTATCGGCTGGCCCAAGCCCTCGGCGTGGATGCCAGACGTATTCACGCCATAGTTCACGGCCAACGGTCCATCACGGCGGAAACCGCGCTTCTGCTGTCACGCTTTTTCGGCAACTCCGCGCAGTTCTGGATGGGACTCCAGAATCAGTACGATCTGGAACGGGAGCGGGATCGTCTGGCCGACAGGCTCAGTCGGGTGCCGGAGCATCCCGTCGAGGCCTCGATCTGAACTCGTCGGGCCAGCGAATCGATCCCATCGCGTTTGAGCGGGACCGGGTCGGCGGGTGAGGTGCTGATGGCCAACGCCGAGGCACTGGCGACATGGATCGACGAACAGGCGCCCACGATCGCCGCGGCGATGACGCCGTGAACCGGCGCGCAGTGCATCGACTTCGCCCGCAAGGCGGAATCCTTCGGTGATGCCCTGCTGTCGGCCGTTGACGATCTGGAGAGTTTCGATGGCGTCGAAGTGGTCCGCGTGGCGGATGCGGGACTGGCCTCGCAGGCGGACATCGGCGCCAGGGACGACTGTATTGAATCCCCGGCAGAATTGGAAGACGTTCTGACCGCTGCTTGCAACGCCGCCCTGGAACTTCGCCGCCACCGCCGCCGGCTGAACCCCGCGGAGCCGGTCACGCTCCGCGAACTCTTGGGAATGCATCGCTCCCGGACGCCTGCAGAGCCGGAGCGGAAGACGGACGGGGATCCGAATTCCGGCCAACTCGCCGGAAACTCCGACCATGGTGCGCAGGAGGATATCGATCTCGATCAGCTCGATCCCATTAGCGACAGCGCGTCGGTGCAGGCGAGCAACGCGCTTCGGTGGGCCTTGACGAATCGCGATGTCGCCGGGGCGCGCTGCGCCCATGAGAAGTGGGCCGCTCTCGATGCGTCCCACAGGTGGCTGACATGCGCTGAACGTCTGATCGACGCTGTTCAAATGCCCGCTCTGGACGGGAACGCGAACGCGATCGAAGCCCTCCTCCACCTTGACGGAGACTGGACCGATGCAGCTGACGATATTTTCGGCGCCGGACAGCATGACCTGCTGCTCCCGGCATGGCGTGCCGTGGCCGCAGCGCTTGCGGGCGCGGAATTCGATCCGGAGCATCCGAACCGTCACGCAAGCTACGCGTGGATGAAAAGCGGCGACTGGGCGAGTGTCGAGCAGGCCATTCGCGGGGTGCCGGACTATCGGCACCAACCGGCATTGCTGGTACGCATGGCGGAGGCTCTACGGCGTCAGCGGCGTTGGTTCGATGCGGTGGACCACTGGTTCGCGCTGTGCTGGCAGGCGCCCGGGGAGTTTCATCGTTTGATGGAACACGGCGGCATTCAGGATCGAACGATGCGCGATGGCTGGAACGCCGGGCGCGACCAGGATGTCGAACCGGAAATCTCCGCGGCATGGTTTCCGGCCTGGATGTTGCTGTACAAACCCGGACTGGCTCGCAAGGTGGCCGGGGCTTTCGGTGACAGCGCCCCCGAGGCGGCGTTCAATGCTATGGCGGCGTTGGCCACCGGCCGCGGCGGGGTCGCCGATCTGCGCAAGCGGTTGCAGCGCATTCACCCCGGCCTGCTGTCGCTGCTTCTGGATCGGCACTGACTTGCGGAGGTGCTGTCGGCCGGCTGTGTTCGGTGAGCGACACCGCGCAGGACGATGCGCACCCGATCCAGTCGGTGGCGAGTGAGCTGCGCAAGCTGATTCAGAGCCTGATTTCGCGACCGATTCGCGATTGCCCGGTAGACTATCCGCCGCCGATCCACCACCCGAACAGCCCGCCCAACAGGAAAGGCAGCCAACTCTCGCTACGCTCGTCGGCCCGCATTGCCTCGTACTCGCTGATTGCGATTGTCTCGTTTGCCCGTTGTTCCAACCGATCGGTCAGGAGGCCCACTTCCGGCGGTGCCTTGATCGACAAGGAAAATGTCACGTTTGCATCGCTTTCCAGGGAAACGCCGCGCTTCCGCAGAGCCGTTGCCGGATCACCCAGAAAGTCCGCCAATTCGTCCAGCCAATCCTGAATTTGCGCAAGTGTCTTGCGGTACGTCTCAACCAGCAGCAGCCAACACTCGTGATCTTCGCTGCTGGCGCTGAGTCGCCGGACTTCATCGTAGCCGTTGACGATTCGCTCCAGCTGTAATTCCAGACGTCCGACTGCGCGATGGATTTCTGCGTCAGGCGTATCCGGATTGGAGGCAATCGTGCTCAGCCCGTCGTCGATTTCATCGGCGAGCAATTCGATCTCGTCGCCGATACGGCCAAGGTGCTCCCGGCTCAGATCGAAAATGTCGGATACCGAGCCCGACTCTATCGGCCGCGCGACCGTTTTCTTCCGCAATGCCCCGGCGACGGGGCGCAATGCCTCGCCGAGCACCCCCAGCGATCGCGGGACCGATACGGCCATGGTTCGGGCTGATTCGCCATTCATGGAATTGTTTTTGCCTCCGACATGATTTCAAACGATACACGATCCACACGCAAGTCGATTGGCATCTGTCTGCAAGCGAATCCGCCGCTTCCGTATGAAGCCCAAAGAGCGGTTCCTCACCGCCGGGGAAATCGCCCGGCTCAACGCTGAGCTGGTCCGCGACGAGTTTTGGTGCCCGAACGTCGTCGCCGTCATCCGCCTACTGTTGCTAACCGGTTGCCGCGTGGGAGAAATCCTGTCGCTGGAATGGAACTGGATCAAGGACAGGCGCGTCGGCGCGCCCGCGAAACGCGCGCTCGACGATCACGAAGCGCGCTGGCCCGAGGCCGTCGCCGCGACCCGGCTGCTGGCGCTCACCGGCTGCCACCGCAGCGAAGTGCTCGATCTGCGCTGGCGCGACATCGGCAAGGACGCCCTCAACCTGCGCGATTCGAAGACTGGGCCGCGCGCCGTGCCGCTTGGGGAGGCCGAGCGGGCGCACGTCGCTGGCACTGCCCGGTTCACGCAAGCCGGATGCGCTCCTCTTTCCGAGCTACGCCCACGGCAAGGGTTACGAGTCCATGCGCAATTGTTGGCGCGCGGACTGCGACCGTGTGAAGCTCGGCAGCCTTCGCCTGCATGATCTTCGGCACTATATTGGCACCCTGACTATGTCGGGCACGTCGGGATCAAGGGCGATTCTGCACGGTAACGGCAGGTCCGTGGGAGATCGCCTGCCGCGCGTACCCGACATAGTCTTGACGGACTTACAGGCTGTTGAGGAAGCCGAGCAGCGAGTCGCCGGGCTGGTAGCGGGCGGGTTTGCCGGTTGGCGGTGTGGTCTTGGCCAGTGCCTTCTCTTTCATGGACAGCGTCGCCTCCAGGTAGATCTGCGTGGTCTCGACCGATTCGTGGCCGAGCCACAACGCGATCACCGCGCGATCGACGCCTGCCTGAAGAAGGTCCATCGCCGCGGTATGGCGGCTATCTCGTCAAAGACATAGGCGCCACACGTTCGCCTCCCACGCGGTGATGGGCGGGCTCGACCTCTACACCGTCGGACGCCTGCTCGGCCATGCCGATCTGGCGTCCACCGAGCGCTACGCTCATCTGGCCGACGAACATGTCCGGGACGCGGCGGGCCGCATTTCCGGCATCGTCCACGGGGCCATGACCGGACGCGCAAAGGAGGCCAGCCATGACAAATAGAACCCGCCGTCCGCGTTTGACCGCGAAAGCCGTCGCCGCCGCGAAGCCACGCGACAGGGAACACATCCTCTGGGACGGGACGCTGGCGCATTTCGGGGTGCGCGTGCAACCCACGGGCGTGAAGTCCTTCATCGTGCAGACGCGCGTCAACGGGCGCATGCGCAAACTCACCCTGGGTCGCTTTCCGGAGATGGGCGTCGGAAAAGCTCGCCGGGAAGCGGCGGCCCTGCTTGCCCGGCTCTCGGGCGGGGAGCCGGTCGCGTCGCCGCGCAAGACCCGGGTGCCGGTGTTCCGCGATTTTGCTTCGCGCTACCGGGAGCGCCGCAAACACCGCTGGAAGGCCTCGTCGCTGAAGACCTTCGACGGCTACCTCCGCCATCGGCTGATGCCCGCGTTCGGCCGGATGCGGCTGGACGCCATCGACCACCGGCGCGCGCCTGTCCGAAATCCTCAACCTCGCATGGGACGAAATCGGCGAACCTGGCGAGCACGGCGCGAGCGCACGCATCGAAGACTCCAAGACCGGGCCGCGCACGGTCTGGCTCGGCCCGGAGGCGGCACGGGTGCTCGCGGCGCTGCCGCAGGCGAAAGAGGCCACGCGGGTGTTCCCCGAAGCGCTGACGTCGAGCCGGCTCTACACGTTCTGGGTGAGCATCCGGGATGAAGCCGCTCTGCCCGGGCTCCGTATCCACGACTGCCGCCACACCTGGGCCTCGCAGGGCGTCATGAACGGCGTCGGGCTGACCACCGTCGGGCGGCTTCTCGGGCACCGCCAGCGCGACACCACCGCGATCTACGCGCACCTCGACGACAGAACGCTCGGGGACGCCGCCGCACAGGCGGCGGCCATCATCGCCAGCGCAATGCAATTCAAGCCGGTTGCGTCTCTTGCTCCAGAAGCCTCAGCGGGAACGGATAGCGCCGAACAACCTGACGGTGCCGATGCCCCAAATCGGAGGATCGTACCTGCCGGGTCGCTCGACCCGAACGACACCGGACCGAAGTGCAGGAGTCTCGAAGAGCCAGGGACGCAGGAATCGGCAACAGCGCCCCCGCAGCGTCCAGACATTGACTGGCTCGCGGCGGACAGATTCGGAGCGGACTCTGAATCCGGAGGTGATGAAACAGGGAACGATCCGTCCCGAAGCCCAGAGGTGGATTGGCTGTGACGGAATCCCAATCCGGCTCCACCCATTTCGGCGGCAGCGGCCCACGAACCTCGCAAACGTCGGGCAGGCGATCTCTATTGAATAGGATTTTCCTGCCTTTAGGCGGCCTCGTCTGCCACACATTGCGCGACGCAGTGGCGCAGGCCGCCATCGTCGTCACGCGCGCACTCGCATGCAGGGAATTCGTCTTGCGAAAAGTTGACCCGAATATAAATGACACAAGATTTGGGCCGATAATGGTTAAGCGGCTCAGTTGTGGACAAGTCAGAAGCCCTTGACAAAGACCATAGCTTTGGGCCGCGCCAAGTAGCCGTTTCCAGACCTTGACGCCCGGTTCTGGCTTTGCTTTCTACATAGAGGTGTATCTGGGAGTGGCTACTCCTTCTTCCACATATCAGCTTTCAGAAACAACGGGAAAAAGCTACGTTGACTCTTCAGCTTGATTACATCACCGACAGTGATCGTATTGGCTTTCCTGCGTTCACCACCGGCGGGAGTAATCACCTCAAGATCAGGGTTTTCAATGATTGACGCATGGACATCATCAGCATGCGCTGGTGTGGTGTTGTAAATGCTTTCGTAGAAATCCATGACAGACATTGCGTCGCCTGATTCCCCCACCAATCGCGGAATGTCTCCAAAGAGTTGATCCTTTGCGGATGATCTCGCATCGTCATCAAATAGATAAAGCAGGCCTTCATCATGTCTCGGATCGTAGTGCAGCATGTTCAGACCGGAGCGTCCGAAATGGGCTTGGAGACTCGCGTTTTCGTGAAGAACGTTGTTGTAAACCTGCCTGGCACGATAGGCATTAGCGAAATGGATCAGCCAATAGCGCCACCCATCGGGGTTATTGATCGAAAACGGGCTGACATAGGGAGCACATAGCCGAAAGGCGTCGAAAACAATCCTTTCCGCAGTGCCCAACCAATCATTTCTGGTCATCATTCCATTGAGCACCTGCACATTCGAACCCGTCAGCCCAAGATGATCGAGACGTTTCCTCAACTGTTCCGGTTGATTCTTTTGAAGAAATGCCAGCAACGAATCGATCATGAAGGTGTAGAAGATCTCGGCAGCAGGGTAGGAGCGCATAACGTCAAGGATTGTTTCGCGCTCGACGTGACGATCGCCGCATTGGTCCAGATTGAACAGAACGCTTCGATATCTCCCTTGCGCAAGGAGACCCTTGATCTTCGGATATGCAACTTCAAAGAGATCGTGCAAATATTCGATGCGAAGATGGAGCTTCGGGCAACTCTGTGTGACACCGGCCAAGAGCGGAGAGGCATGTTGCTGCAATAGGTTGATCGCATCGCGGCTGGCATCGTTGAATACCAAGAGACACTCGATCTCTATCGGTTCAAGACCTCGACTCACTCTGTGCGCGTTCACCGCCTCGGAAGCACGCTTCAATTCCTCAATGAAGATAAGGGGCGATCCGGCTGTGCCGCACTGATATCGCCCGCCGCCGGCAAAACCGTCGACGATAGCAAGCCGAAAGCGCTCCTGCTGAGGCAGCGTGCAGCGAACCGTGAGATAGTCAAACACATACTCGCGCAAAATCTTGTGCTTGCGTCTGGAGTGATCTTGGAGAGTAGCCCCTTCAACCCATTCGTATCGTTTCTTTACCAACCCATATCCTCCGTACATCTGATCCAAATGCGTCAATCTGAATGCTGCGCTGTTCTTGGCATTTCATCCCAGGTTCGCCCTCGGTACTCACGCCCGTTAGCCTTTTTTGAACGTCTCCTGTTGTCCTTGCCCCAGGTGCCCCATTGCTTGAAGAAAAAAGCAGTTTTCGCCGCTAGGCACTGCGCATAAATCTCGTCGATCCATTCCTCTCTGATCGGACGAGCCGATTTGCCACTCTCCCCGCCGACAATTGCCCAATCGACGTCTGTAAGATCAATTGCACCCACTGAGCCAATGAGTGGTTCAAATGAAATAAACCGAATGGCAGCAGGAGCTTTGCGCAAATGTTCAACCCGGTGAGCGGCCTCGGAATTTTCTATACTGGTCCCGAGCCAGACGTTGGGGAGAATTGATCCAATCAGAGTAGAGACCAGATCTGGTAAGCGTTCGGGACGCTTGGTAAGTATCTGGTAGTTGTGTTGCGGCGTGTCACGCATAATCCGCCAGACCTTGAGGATGAATTCGTTGCTTACTTTTTCGTGAAATAGATCGCTCATTGAGTTCACGAAGATTTTCCTTGGTGTACGCCAGCGTAATGGAATTGTGAGCGCTTTTTCATCTTCCCGAACAAGTCCGTTCCATACGATGCGGTTGCCTGACTTCTTCGTCAGCCCAGCATATTTTTCCACACCCATCGCCTCAAGACGTCGCGCCATCTCCATCGCGTAGCAGTGGGTGCATCCAGCCGTAATGATCGAGCACCCTGCAACGGGATTCCAAGTCGCATCCGTCCACTCTATCTGGGATTCAGCCATGGTGCCCCCGTAGGTGTAATGTTCTATTCACCATGTCCCCATTGGCGCAACGGATCGGTAGCCTCCCAACGTTCGAGATCGACCGCTTGGCGGATTTGGTCTAAGTCAAGAAATTCGAGCGGTCTTCCGTCCGCCGTGATGATCATGTTGATCCAACCCCGTGAGAACAACCAGATCTTGCGCACCACCTCCCCATAGAGCTTACGCTTCGCTTCCGCCAAGGTATCTGCTCGAAGCGCATAGCCCTTCTTCCGCTTCCACCTCCGGGGAATGCTTGGCGTCGTAGTGAACCAGTACGTCCGCTTCCTCGCTTGCCAACGCTGGGCCAGGGCGCGTCGATTGCTCCGACGAAAGAACATTAACGCATCCAAGATGATTCCGACCCAATTCCCTACCGTGGCAGCGAGCAGATTCATAAACCAGCCTATGGCGCTGGTCGACGCTGTGCGCGATAACTCCTCCCTGAATTGCGCCCGGAAGTCCTCGATGGTCTTTTGCCGCCGTTGCTCTTTCTTCTCTCTTGAGTCGAACGTATCGTCCTCCGCCATGAAAGTGAGGATGTTGTTCTCCTGGCTAAACTTGACGATGGACCCGTTGGCGTAGGCCACCCGTTCGATGATCTTCCCCCGTTCATTGAACGAACAAACGAGTAGTTCCATTTTTCGGTCGCGGTAGTAGCCCTTGGCAATCACCTCTCGGGTCTTGCTGTCCAACGGCAAAGAGGCCGTCGCGTGACCCCGCTGAGATCTACCCGCGCCGTCCTGCCCGGGCAACGATGAGAGCGACATCCCGCTAAGGGCTAAATTCGTGCGAAGAACGCCTCCCACGCCGGTCCAAGTGTGCCCTTCCCACTCAATCGACCCATTGCCGCAATGCGCCCATGTCGGCACAAACATGAAGTCGAAGAAAACTAAGAAGCGGATTCTCTCCGCTTCAAGGGCTTCCTTGGTTTCCGGCTTAACTGTCAGCATGCCACTGGCGTACAAGTTGGCAACCGTCCTGCATTTCGCATTTGTCGGACATCCACGCCAGCTTGGCTCGCCATCCCGTGTCTGTCTTATTCGGCGGACCGCTGATTGGCAATTGTGGGCTCCGCCGCCAGTCGCCTTCGCCAGTCCGCCAAAACTTTCAGATCGAAATCGAGCGCCAAGGCTACCGCCTCGTCAATCAGCATCCTCGTTTCGTCTGCGTTCGCGAATCGCAATGTCTTGAGTTCGCACTCGCAAATGGTTTCGAAGGCATCTGCCAAATGAGGCATGTTGGCCACCCCGCTTTTCGGAATAGGCATTTCCTTCCAATGGGTCGTTGACCACTGAGGGTACGTCAGCGTCTTGGCCCGTCGATTGAGTAGCAGGATCCGGCCGGGTGTCGAATTCAACCACAGGCAGATTGCCTTGCTCATTTCCCGGTTCGTCGTCTTGACCGGCCTCCATCCGAACCCGAATGTCGGCTCTTCGCTGTAGATTGCCGTCAGTCGGCCGCTGACTGTGTTGTAGCGCTCGGCCACCAAGAGCGTAGAGCCTTGGTTGCGGATTCTCTGCCACAGGTGGACGCGCTTTCCGCCACCAGGCACGACCCACTGTTCTGGCTTTCCCGCAAGTGTTCGCCGCAACTCTGCTGAAATCGAGTCAAAAATACGCACCGCTCTTTCATCAGATCGAGCCTCGTCCGCGCTGCATCGTCGCCATGAATTTTGCGCTGCTCGGCCCATGGGGCCGATGGGATGGCGCAGCCCCAACGGCTCTAACGAGCTGGCCTGTTCCAGTTCCCCAGCAATATCCGCGAGCGTTCCGTCGTACCATTGAACGGGGGTCCAGTCGCCGGCACGGACACGATCAGTGGGCCAGTGATGAACATGGCCCCAGTCGCCCACTCGGCCCGAAGCAATCGCATCCGCCGCAGCAAGCGCTTCATTGGCATCTTCCGGCATCTGACGAAGCGACACGAACTCCGTCGCCGGCCGTGAACTGTCCGGATGACGCCGGCAGACCAGCAGGCACTCATGAATGCTCGTGTTCTCCGAGAAATTGATCCGTTTCGGATCATGCGTGGTGACGATGCGCTCGACATGGAATCGGTCGGCGAGAAAACGGCGTTCATCAACGCCAGATGCGCTCGTGCAGGCCGTGACGGGGACCACTTTCGCAAGCAAGCCTTTTTCGCCCCTGAGAAGCTGGTCGGCAAGCGGTGTGAAAAACGTCCGAACGCTATCGATCGTAATCACTGCTCCCGCCGCCGGGTCCTGAGCTTGAAGTCTGTCCCGGATATCCAGTTCATGTCGCTGCATCGCCTTCAGGGAATCGGAACCGAACTTGCGCCCTCGCTTGAGATTGTCCGTGAACGGAGCGTTCATGATCGCTGCGTCAAGATCGTGCAGCGGGAATCGAATTACTTCACTCTCGTCAACTTGAGCGGCGTCGAGCGTTTCCAGAGACCGGCGCGGCGCTGTCATCGCGTGCAAGTCCAGCGCGTCGCTTTTTGCAGCCGTCAGTATCTCCAGAGATCCCGCCTTCGGAGCCCCGTCGGCCTGCGGTCCGTGAGGCATGGTGACGAGGTTCATGCGCGCGTAATCGACGGTCGGCGCGCCCAGTGTCATATTGCAAGCGGCAAGCTGGATGCCGTGCTGATTGATGTCAAGTCCGCAAAGCACATCTTCCACGAGGTGTTTGTGGAGGGCATTTCGCTCCTCATCGCTCATCTCCGCGGCTTCGGCGACCCGGGCCTTGATCGTCTGAAGCGTTGCCATAAGGAGCGTCCCGGTTCCGCACGCCGGATCGATAATCCGGAGATTCGCAACCGCCTCCGGGTCGGACCAGTCGATCAAGTCCCGAGTGAACGCGAGTCGCGCCAGCATAACGGCCGACAGGTTGTTCGTGTAGAACGCACCGTCGCTCTTCGCAGAGCCGAGGATGCGATGGTAGAGCGGCCCGGCGTGGTCGTAGCCAAGATCGCTCAGGGAGTCGGCGACGCGGTTGGCGCACTCCGCGACCATGCGGATAGCGTCGTCGATTGCCTTGCCTTCGCGCAGTGCCGCGAGCACCGCGAGAGCGGGCCGGAACACCGGAGCGTAGTCTTTTTCGAGGATTGATTCCCAGGCGATTTCGAGCACTTCTCTCGGGTGCTTCGCGCCGCCGACCTTGTCGAGCCTGACAATGGTCTTCATCTCCGGTTCGTCCCGCAGACGGCGTTGCAGCAGGCACGCGTTGCAGAGCATCAGTGCCGCCACCGTGCACACTCCCTTCGCGCCACCGTCGTTCTCCGGCACGAGATCGAGAGCCTCCGCGAGCGGGTCCTCCATCGATTCTTCCTGAAGCACGGCGCTTGCGCGCCGCACCGCGTCGGCGATCTCATCGGCGACGATCTGGCCGGGCTTGCCGAGTCCCGAGGCCGCCGCGACGTGCGTATAGATCCCCTGTTCGGCTTCCTTCAGTTCCAGTTCGCGCTGGAGATAGTCGCCCTCGGTCTCACGCACCTCGCCGCCGCTCGAGTCCCCCGGCGCCTTGTCCTTTTTCTGCTCGTAGACCTTGATGAAGTTGGCGGGCGATTCCGCAAGCCGTCCGTCATGGGCTTGAAGTGCACGCAGCACCCGGCCGACCGTCCTGTAACCGTCGGTGCCGCGCTGCAGCGCGTCCGCGACATCGCGGCCCGGCTCGACCACAACGGGAATGATGATGTAGCCGAAGCGCTTGCCCTCCGCCTTTCTCATAACGCGTCCGACGGCCTGGACGACATCCACCTGACTGTCCCGGGGGTCGAGGAACGCAACGGCGTCGAGCGACGGCACGTCCACGCCCTCCGTGAACAGCTTGACGTTGCAGACCAGCCGGCACTCTCCATCCCCGGCGGCATGTGCCAGTGCCCGCAGTTCCCGGTTGCGCTTAAGCGCGCTGGCCGACGCGTCGAGGTGCCTTGCCACGACTTTCATCGCCCGGCCGGTCCGCATCCGTCGCGTGGTCGCTCTGAGAACCTCGCTTTCCATGAGCGCCTCCGCGTACCACTTCGAGCGCACGATGCTGTTCGCGAACGCCATGGTGCGCGGTAGCTTGCCCGGCTGTTCCAGCGCCTTGCCTTCCGTCACGCCGTTGACCGCCAGCGATACGCCGAGAACGCGGGTCATGTCATTCGTCGTTGGGGCCTGTTTGCGCTTCGGCGACGTATCGAGCCCTTCCAGGCGCCGCCGCAGACCGGGTGTGACGCTGCCCTCGCTCACGCCGAGCACGATCACGCGGTAGTCGGAAAGCATCTTGTGGTCCACGGCCTTGGCGAACGGGAGCCGGTGGAGCTCCGGCCCGTACACGTTGTAGTCGCCCATGTCGACGACATCGACACCGTGTTCGGCGAGTTTCTTCTTGGAGCGCTCCGTGTAGATCCGCGGCGTGGCCGTCATGTAGAGCCGCTTGCGCGCGTGCAGCCGCGTGTCGTCATGGAATTCCTGGAAGTCGACTTTCCGGGCGCCTCTCGGTCGGCGTCCGTCAAGCAACGCGCCGGTCGTGCGGTGCGCCTCGTCGGCGATGGCCAGATCAAACGCGGGCGCGCCGTGACTCGCCTGCGCTTCCGTCACCCGTCCCAGCGAGTGGTAGGTGCAGAAAACCACGCGGGTCGTGTCTTCGCCATCGAGCGATAAGGCGATTGCGGCCGGCTCCGTGGTGACCGGGCATTCAAGCTCCGATATCCGTATGTCCTCGTTCTCGTTGCGACCGCCGGCGGTGGGGTCGGAGCACACGACAATGCAGTCCAGCTTGCGCGTCGTGTGCCTGAGCCATTCGCGCCTTGCCTGCGAGACGAGGGCAATCGTCGGGGCGGCGAAGAGAATGCGCCGACCGTCCTTGACGATCTCCTCGGCGACACGAAGGGCGGTGAACGTCTTGCCGGTGCCGCAGGCCATGATGAGACGGCCCCGGTCGTGGTGGGCCAGCCCGGATACGACATCCTCGATCGCCTCCCCCTGAAGCGGCCAGGGCTCCTGCACGGGGCGCGTGGCGTCCCTTTCCTCAAGCTGGACGTTGAGATACTGCCGAAAGTCGACCTGCGCGACTTGGGGATTGGCGTTCAGGATCGCCCTCTCCGCGATCGGACCCCATTTGCATGTCGCCACGATCCAGCGCAGTCGGAAGATCGGGTGTTGCGAGCCGCCCAGAAACTTGTCGATCTCACCCTTGCCCAGCGTGTGCCGGTCGTCGTAGCACTTGCACTGAATTGCGACCCAGTCCCCCGAGGTACGCCGCGCGACAAGATCGACGCCCATGTCGCGGCCATCGAGGCCGGTCAACGCTTCGCGCTCGGGCCAATCGGGCCAGCGCCAGATTTCGTCGATCTCGAATTCGGGCTGCTGGAGCGCGACTCGGATGAACAACTGCTCGAACCAGCGCCCCTTCTCGGACTCGTCCCGGCTTTCGGTGCGGATCCGTTCGAGGATGGTGCCCGCGCTTGGCCGTCCAGCGAGGTCAAGGCTGATCTGCGCCGCTGCCAAACCTAGGAACTCCCCCCGGTCGAGTTGCTTTTGCGTGGCTGCCTGCGTCCGGTCCGTGTTCATCCTGTCGCGTGCAGCCCGCTGCCCGCATCCAAGGTCGGCAGCCGGGCGATCACCGGGCCGTTCTTCCGCTCCGCGAGCCGCAGCTCGTAAAGCTTCTGCAAGTTGAGCCAGAACTCCCCGGAGGTGCAGAAGAAGCGCCCCAGGCGCAACGCCGTATCGCCGGTGATCGAGCGTCGCCCGTTGAGTATCTCGGTAATGCGGTTCACCGGCACCTCGATGCGCCGCGCCAACTCCGCCGCGCTCATGTCGAGCGCATCGAGATCCTCGCGCAGGGTCTCGCCCGGATGGATGGGATCGCGCATGACTTGCCTCCTCGAATTAATGGTAGTCTACGATTTCCACTTCGGTCGGGCTTGGACTTCCCTCGGGCCACTTGAAGCAGATACGCCATTGGTCGTTGATGCGGACACTCCACTGCCCCTTGCGCCGGCCCCTGAGCGCCTCCAGACGGTTGCCGGGCCTGGCCAGGTCGCCCAGGCTAGTGGCCGCGTCGAGCTGGTCGAGCTTGCGAGAGGCGGTCCGGGCAAATCCGGAAAACGCCGCGACCCGGTGGCCCCCGTAGAACGCCTCGGTCTTCTTGTCCGAGAAGCCGACGATCACAACGTTTTCATTTCCCGGAGCAACCGCATCGGCATCACACTAGCGGAAACATCCGCATTACGTCAAGCGTAATTTGTCCTGCGTCGTCTGAGCCCAGGAGCTAAGCTTTGTCGGTCTGGAGGCCGATTTTCCCAGTTCGACCCTTACGGTCCTTGCCCGAAAACCAGGACCGCCGGGAAGGCGAAGCAGGGTCTCTTGTCCAGGACCGTAGAGACTTGAGACAATGGCCTGTGGATTGTCCGGAAAGGTCAGAAACACGCTTGGCGTGGGCGACAAGCGTGTTTCGGCTCTGACGTACGCCGGGATCCAGATATCGCTTCCCGTCCCGGCACTTGCCTCCACTTCATCTTCCATCAATGGAATTGCAGCATTCACGCATTGCATGAACTCACCATCCGCAGCCAGAACTTTGTCCGTTGCGCCGTCAAGCCACAGCGGCCAAGCCGTTCTTCTCGACCAGCGTCAGTAATTTCAGCGAGGCCCCGCGCGGGCGCTTTTCGCCGCGCTCCCACTGGCTCACCAGCCCGGTGGTCAAATTGAGATAGCGCGCGAATGCCTTGGTCTTGAACGCCTGCAATTCCGATCCCGAGAGTGCCAGCCATCAGTGCAATTTTATAGCACCGAGTGTTGCGGTTTCCAATTCAGATAGCGACTCGATTGCTGGCAATCCATCCGCTCTGTCGCTCCTTGATCTTTCCGCAATGACGAAGCTGTCACGGCTGTAAGCGAGGCGTTCCGCATCCTCGCCGATGGTGTCGGCCCCGACGGCTTCCAGCTCGCCTACGAGCGCGAACACCTGCTGTGGGGCCTCGTCAACGCCTTCGACGCCCAGGTCAGGCGCCTGGACCGCGGCGTCGACCGGCTGGCGCCCCGGCTGCGCGACCTGCAGCACTCGCAGGACGGCAAACCCCACGCGGCGTCAGAACACCACCCCAAGCGTGAGGCGGGCCAGGATGTCGGTCGGTTCGCGGCCGGGCGGCGGCTGCGACTCCCTGTGCACGTCCACGCGCAGGCCGGCCGTGAGCGGGCCGAGCACGACCACGCGCAGGACGGTCTCCCCGTCGTAGACATCGCCTTGTCCGGCGATGTGCAGCCCCCGGACGCCGGCGGCGAATTCCAACCGCTCGGGAATCAGCCACCACTGCCCTTCCAGGGACCAGAGCCAGGCGGTTTCGCCGAACTCGAAAACCGCGTCGGGCGCGCGCTGCACGGTCTGTCCGACACGGGCTTCCACGGTGAGGGATTGGCGATCGGTGTCCACAATCTGCCTGCCGCCGCCCACGCTGCCCGTGAGCCGCCCGTCGATCCCGAGATCTTGGTAGCCGTCGGCGTTGGCGGTCCCGTACCAGCGTGACCCGCCGACGCTGAAGCGCATCGCGTAGTCGGCGTCGACGACATTCTGGGTGCGAATCAGCGGCCCGCCCGGGTCGGTGGCAATATCGGACCGGTAAGCCGTCAGATCGAACTCGTGGGTAATTCGTTCCCCGCTCCACATCGCGGCCAGCGCCAGGTCGGTATCCAGCGAATCCGTATTGCCCGTGGCAAACGAAATCCCCAGATCCGCGTTGCCCTCCCACTCGGCCAGCGCACCTGGAGCAGCCAATGCAAGCACGGCCATGAGAATCGGTCGGTTCATGACGGCCCTCCCGTTCGAAACCCACCAAGGCCGTCGCGCGAAAAATCGCCCGGCCGGTTCACGTCCACAACCTGCTGACCGGCATGGCGTACATCCTGTCACCCAGGCACTGAACGCGCTCGCCGTCATGCAGGACAATCCCGCAGGCGAACGATTCACCGGCCGCGGACCGGAGACGCTTCAGACCGCGAAAATCCTCAAGCTTTACCGTCGCGCCCGCCTTGACTTCGATTCCGGATATCTTTCCCGCCCGCTCGACCACGAAGTCGACCTCGACCTTGTCCTTGTCGCGATAATGGCCGATGGATGCATACGCGGATGCCTGGCCGACGATCTTCGCGAGTTCGGAATACACGAATCCTTCGAGCAGCGAGCCGAGTCTGTTGCGGTCCGCACTCAGGTCCTTCACGCCGTCGCCGCGAAGCGCGGCGAGCAGTCCCGTATCGAGGAAATGAAGCTTGGGCGTCCTGACCAGGCGTTTGAGCCGGTTCCGATGCCAGGCCCGCACCCGGCGCACGACGAACATCTGTTCCAGCAACGTCAACCAACGGTCAACTGTCTTGCTGTCGACGCCGAGCGTCGCCGCCAGCGCGGAGAGATTTATCAGCCGGCCGGATGCGACGGCCGCATGTTCGAGCAGCTGCGAAAGCTCGTCCGTTTTGGAAACGACTGAAATCTCCGCCGCATCGCGTTGCGTCAGAGCGCGGGCATATGCCCGCAACCAGGCCACGCGCCTCGTCGCCTTGGTGCGCCTGAGCGCTTCCGGGTAGCCGCCGGCGACAACGCGTTCGATCAGTTCCGGCGTCTGCCCGGTTTCCATGTACGCCGGAAAGTCGCAGGCCATGGCACGGGCGAGAAAATCGGGGACGTCGCGTTTTTCGATCTCCGCCTGCGTGAATGGCAGAAGCTCGATCGTCTCGATTCTGCCGGCCAGCGAATCCGGGGAGATAGCGCTTCGGAACAACTCTACAGACCCCGTGATCAGGAACCGTCCCGGCCGTGGATCGTCGTCGACGGCCTTCTTTATGGCCAGGATCAGCTCCGGCGCCCGCTGGATCTCGTCGATCGCCGCCCGGTCGATTCCACGCATGAATCCGTTAGGGTCGGCGTTCGCGAACTGACGGGACTGCGCGTCATCAAGGGTGATGAAGCTCATCCCCGATTCGGCGGCGATCTTGCGGGCGAGCGTCGTCTTTCCGGACTGCCTGGGGCCGATCAGGGCCACGATCCTCGTATCGCTCAGGCCTTCGCGGACGGGCGCCTCGGCATGACGCGGCAATAGCTCTGGCTGTGCCGGCAGTTCGCGCATGAGGATTCGTCCAATTTGGAGCGCAGCTCCGTCTGATTCGGAATATACCTTCGTCCAATTCGGAATGGAAGCGCGTCCAAACCGGAATGACAGCCCATTCGGGCGCGCAGTTGACGCGTCACCGCCCGCACGATATACACATGCCAATACACATTATGAGGTGTAATGGTGCGGACCAATGTTGAACTCGACCCGGACCTCGTCGAAGAGGCCCGGAGGTTAAGCAGGATCAAGACCAAGAGGGCCTTGATTCATCAGGCGCTCCTGGAATTCGTGGCAAACCGCAAACGGCTTGACCTGAGGGAACTCGAGGGATCCGAACTGCTGGACCGGACTACGATCACAAGGCACTTCGACAACCCGGTAGCTGACCGCGCGACGGAAATCTCGCGAAAACTCGCCCCTACTCCCCTGCGCGCTCCGAATCGACCAGTTCGTCGATCAATTCCATCAACGTCGGATAGTCCCCCGCCGACGACGCCGATGCCGAATACTTGCCGTTGACAATCACCGCCGGCACGCTTGAAATACGGTAACGCCGCGACAACTCGTCCGCGCGCTGCAATTTCGTGTGCACCGCGAAGGAGTTGAACGCCCCGGCGAAGTCCTCTGCGCTGACCCCGTACTCCCCGAAGAAATCCTGCAGCGCCCGCTCGCTGTTGAGCGGGTTTCCGTTGACATGAATCTCCCGGAAAATCGGCGTATGGATCTCGTCGATGATGCCCAGCGCCTCGGCTGTGTAGTATGCCCGGGCGTGAAGCTGCAGCAGCGCGTTCCACACCGCCGGCACGCGCACGAAGCTGACGTCCCCGGCCAGATCCCCTTTCCAGCTCTCCAGGTACGGGTCGAACGTGTAGCAGTGCGGGCACCCGTACCAGAAGATTTCGCAGACCTCGATCTGATCGGATCCCGAACTGGTGGGCTGCGTGGGCGACAGACGATCATAGTGCCTGCCCAATTCGAATCGCTCGGAAGTGATCGCCCCATCGCTCTGGGCCAACGCGATGCGCCCCTCATCGGGCGCCTGGCCGATCGCCTGCCGGCCGATCAGCGCGAGCGCGACAACCAGCACCGGCGCGACGGCTCGGCTCATTTGTTTTCTATTGAACACATTCGACTCCTTCGGCAACTGCACATCAACGCAAGCCCTGAACGTAACTGGATACGGCCAGAAGCTCATCTTCCAGCAACAGCGCCGTTATTGTACGCATCATCTGGTTCAATGTGGCGTCGGACCGGCGCGTTCCGTCCGCGTACGCCCGCAGCGTGTTGGCCGTATAGGTCGCATGCTGGCCCCGCAGCATCGGGTACGACGCGAGCGGGTTGCCCCGGCCCGAAGGGCCATGGCAGGCGATGCACGCCACCACGCCCCGTTCCGGGATACCGCTGCGGTAGATGCTCTCGCCCAGGGAAACCAGTGCCGGGTCCGCGCCGCCGGGGATCATCGTCTGGGCCTCGTAGTACACGGCCAGATCGAGCATGTCCTGTTCGCTCAACCCGGCCGCGAAGTTGTTCATGAGCACATCGTCGCGCTCGCCGGTCTGGTAGGCGCGCAGTTGCTTGACCGTGTAGGCGGCGTGCTGGCCGGCAAGGCTCGGCCACTCCGCGGTGATGCTGTTCCCGTCCACGCCGTGACAGGCGGCGCACACGGCGGACTTGGTCTGACCGTCGGAGACCGATCCGGTCAATTCCTGGGCCAGCGTCGACTGGGTGCAAAACCACGCCGCGGCGATGGCCGCGCAAACCCGGACGATGCCGCCGCAAGTGCCCGAAAACGGCCCGGTAGCGTCTCTCATGGTGTGGATTGTTCGCCTCTGGAGCGGGCGCAGATTGTACACTAGCGGAAATTCCTCACCAATGACCGTTACCGCAATGACGGTACCGGTCGCCGAACGGATGTCCGCTTCCCTGAACGCCAGTTTCCTCACGAGCGCGCGCGAGGCGTCGCAGTTTCCCGTCGATTCGGGACGCGAGGTCGCCGTGGCGGGCCGGTCCAATTCGGGGAAGTCCACGGCGATCAACGCCCTGGTGGGCCGGCGCGGCCTGGCGCGAACCGGAAAGACGCCCGGCCGCACGCAATTGATCAACTTCTTCGGAGTCGGAGAAGACCGCCGCCTGGTGGACTTGCCGGGATACGGGTACGCCAAGGTCCCCGACGCGGTGAGGAAGCACTGGCGCCACCTGCTGGTGGCCTATTTTCATCGCCGCCGGTCCCTGGTGGGACTCCTGGTCACCGTGGACATCCGCCGCGGCCTGAAGGAGCTGGACCGGGTCATGCTCGACTGGGCGCTGAACTCCGGCGTTCCGGCCACCGTGCTCCTGACCAAGGCGGACAAGCTCAGCCGCGGCGCCGCCCGGTCCCGCCACCTGCAAGTCTCGGGGGATTTGCCCGACACGGTGCAGGCACTGCCGTTCTCTGCGCCCAGGAGGCTCGGCGTTGTGGATGCGCGGCAGCGTCTGGTCGACTGGTTGCAGGACGATTCGATTGATTGAACCGCTATAGTGATTCATTTGTTCTCTGTTTGCCCGTGACAAGGCAAGCCGGGGGAGCAAGCCGGGAAGCAAGCCGGAGGAGCAAAAAACCCCCGGGTGCGGGATTGACCCACACACCCGGGGCAGGATCGCCCGGCAGGGGTACCGGGCTTCTGCCCGCTAAGGGAGGATAGCGGGCGGGCACGCTTACTTACTGTATTTGTCCTTCCGCCATCCAAAAAGTTCCCGCGTTGGAGAGTCATTTCGTCGCTGGCCTGCCCGGGGCGGGGAGGGTTTCCGGTTCGCCTCGGGAAACGCGGTTGGACGGTCGTGGACCACAGTGGGGGCGACACCGCGCCGCTTGATCCAGGGCCTGTTAACAGGCCCTAATGCGCCTGGTCCCAGTTGCTGCCCAAGCCCCAATCGACCTTGAGAGGCGCCTTCAGCGAGGCGGCCGATTCCATGATCCGGGCCACTTCCGCGGCAATCTCCCCGGCGGCGTTTTCAGCGGCTTCCAGGACCAGTTCGTCATGCACCTGCATGATCACCCTGGCATCGGCGCCGCTCTCGCCGATCCACCGGTCCACCCTGATCATGGCCCGCTTGATGATGTCCGCCGCCGTTCCCTGCATGGGCGCGTTGATGGCGCTGCGCTCGGCGTAGCGGCGGCGCTGGAAGTTGCGCGAGTTGATCTCCGGCAGGTACAGGCGCCGCCCGAACACCGTCGACACGAATTGTTCCTCGCGGGCGCGCTGGCGCGTCTCGTCCATGTACCGCTTCACGCCGGGATAGCGGTCGAAGTAGAGATCGACATACTTCTGTGCGGTGGTGCGGTCGATTTCAAGCTGACGGGCGAGTCCGAAGGCCGACATCCCGTAGATCAGACCGAAGTTGACCGCTTTCGCCGCCCGCCTCTGCTCCGCGGAGACGTCTCCCCCGGCCACTTCGAAGACCTCCGCCGCCGTGGCGCTGTGGATGTCCTCGCCGCGGCCGAACGCGCCCAGCAAGCCCTCGTCGCCGGACAGGTGGGCCATGATCCGCAACTCGATCTGGGAGTAGTCCGCCGCCAGCAGCCGGTAGCCCTCCGGCGCGACGAAGGCCTGGCGGATCCTGCGCCCCTCGGGCGTTCTCACGGGAATGTTCTGGAGATTGGGGTCCGCGGAGGACAACCGCCCGGTGGCCGCCACAGCCTGATGATAGGAGGTGTGGATCCGGCCCGTGCGCGAATCGATCTCCAAGGGCAGCTTGTCGGTATACGTGGACTTGAGTTTGGACATCCCCCTGTATTCCAGGATCAGCTTCGGCATCTCGTGGCCCTTCCGGGCCAGATCCTGAAGGACCCGTTCCGCGGTGGACGGCTGTCCCTTGGGCGTCTTGACATCGCTGGGAATCCCGAGGCGATTGAAAAGAATATCCTGCAATTGTTTCGGCGAATCCAGGTTGAAGGGGACGCCGGCCACTTCGTGCGCAGCCGCTATGAGCTTCGATATGGACTCGGCCAGTTCACGGCTCTGCCGGTGCAGCATTTCGGCGTCGACCAGCACGCCCGTGTACTCCATTTTCTGCAGCACCGGAACCAGCGGTTGTTCGATCTCCGTGTAGAGCCGTTCGAGATCCGGTATTTCCCGAAGCTTCGGCCAGAGCGTGCGGTGCAGGCGCAGGGTGATGTCCGCGTCCTGGGCGGCGTACGCCCCGGCGGCGTCGAGGTCCACTTCGTCGAAGCCGATCTGTTTGGCGCCCTTTCCCGCGATCTCCTCGTACCTGGTGGTTTGCACGTTGAGGTAACGGGACGCGACCGAGTCCATGTCGTGGCGGGTGGCGGTGGAATTGAGGACAAAGGATTCGAGCATGGAATCGTAGGCCATTCCGCGCAGTTCGATGCCGTAGTTCCGAAGAACATGAGCGTCGTACTTGAGATGATGTCCCACCTTCCTTGCGTCGCTCTCGAGCCACGGCTTGAGGCGCTCGAGCACGTAATCCCCGGACAACTGCTCCGGCGCGCCCGGATAGCGATGCGCCACCGGAATGTACGCGGCTTTCAGCGGTTCCACGGATACCGAAAGACCCACGATTTCCGCCTTCATGTAGTCGAGGCTGGTGGTCTCGGTATCCAGCGCGACCAGATCCGCCGCCTCGATCCTGCGCACCCAGTCTTCAAACTCCGCTTCGGTGAGCACCGTCGTGTAACTCGCGGCCGGGTCCTCGGCGTCCGGATCGCGTTGATCCGACTCTATGTGCCCAAGCAGACTGCGCAACTCCAGCCGCTCGAACAGCGCCCGCAGCCTGTCCGCGTCCGGGGCGCGGGGTTTCAGCTCGTCCAGCGTGAGCGGCAACTCCACGTCCCTGACGATGGTGACCAGTTCCTTGTACAGGGGCAGCACATCCAGGTTCTCGCGGAGACGGTTGCCCACGGCGCCGCCGACTTCGTCGGCCCGCGCGACCAATGAATCCAGGTCGCCGTACTTGTCGAGCCACTTCGCCGCGGTCTTCGGACCGACCTTGGGGACGCCGGGGATATTGTCGACGGTGTCGCCCACCAGCGTCAGGTAGTCGACGATCCGGTCCGGCGAGACGCCGAACTTGTCCCGCACGCCGTCCGGGTCCATTGCGACACCGGTCATGGTATTGATCAGCGTCGTGCGCTCGTCGACCAGTTGCGCCATGTCCTTGTCCGATGTGGAGATCACCGTCGCCAGACCGGCGCGGCCGGCCCTGTCGGCCAGGGTTCCGATGACGTCGTCGGCCTCCACTCCTTCTACGCGCAGCACGGCCAGCCCCATGGCATCGACCGCCTCGAGCAGCGGCTCGATCTGCGCCTTCAGGTCCGAAGGAAACGGCGGGCGATTGGCCTTGTAGTCGCTGTAGAGGTCGTCGCGGAAGGTCCTTCCGGGGGCATCGAACACCACCGCGACGCGCTCCGGCTGATAGTCGTCCAGGAGCTTGTAGAGCATGCTCAGCACGCCGCGGACGGCGCCGGTGGGCTCTCCGCCGCTGGTCGTCAACGGGGGCAACGCGTAAAAGGCGCGAAACAGGTAGCCCATTCCATCGACGAGAACCAAGGGCTTCATCCGGCATTCCCTCCCCGCTTGCATTCCTTGACGATAACGCCATTCATGCCCTTATTTTCCGTCGTTGCGCCGTGAAGATCGAGTCCGCCCGGCACTGGAACCAACCGATCATTGCGAATCGGTTGGTGCAGGCACCGGCAACCCGCGGCAAAAGTCCCGCGAGTGAAAGCCGGACTGGGCCTGCAAGGCGATGGCGCAGGCTTTAGTCTTGCTCGTCATCGGATTCCGGGTCCGCGGTTTCGACCTGCGCTTCCTCGGCCAATTCGGGCGAGGTCTCCGATACGGGCATGCCCCCCGCATCGCGGTTCGGAAGCGTCAGTGGTCCGCTCTGACCGCAACCGGCCAGCAACGCGGCGGCCAGCAACGCGATCGCAAGCAGCGCGACGATGCCTGCGTCACCCGCCCGCGCGTACAGGCACCGGGCCCCCGTCAACTCGATCCTGCCCGGAATGATGTCACCCGCTCGCGGATACGGGCACCGGATCCATCGGGGCATCACGTATCGCCGTCCGTGGCGGCGGCCACCCGGCGGTAGGCCTCCCGAAACGGTATGCCCTCGTTCACCGCCAGAGCGCTGGCGCGTTGGGCGGCGTGCAGGTCCTCGCCCAAGCGAATGTTTTCGGGCCGGAACGCCACGCCCGCGAGCGCATGCGCCATGATCCCGAGCGTATCGTCCGCCAGGTCGAGCGTGCGAAACAAGGGCGCCTTGAGTCGCTGCAGGTCCCGCTGATAGCCGGAGGGGAGCTTGGCGGTGATCGCCAGCGTCTCCGTGAGCGCCCCGGCCGCCACGGCCTGGGCGCTGCGGACCAGTTCGAACACGTCCGGGTTGCGTTTCTGCGGCATGATCGAGGAACCGGTGGTCATCTCTTCCGGCAGCGCCACGAATGCGAATTCGTCCGTGTAGAACAGCAGCAGGTCCGCGGCAAGCCGTCCCAGGTCGCCGAGCAGCAACGTCACCTCGAAGATGAGCGCCGCTTCGGCCTTGCCCCGGCTGAGTTGCACCGCGGTCACCGGTTCCTGGGTGGAGTCGAAGCCAAGGGCCTCGCGGGTGGCTTCCCGGTCCAGCGCGACGCCCGGCGCGCCGAAACCCGCGGCCGATCCCAGCGGATTCGTGTCCGCGCGCCGCGTCGCCGCCCGCAGGCCCAGCGCATCGTCGCGCAGTTCGGCGGCGAAGCCCCCGGCCCAGAGGCGCACGGAACTCGGCATCGCCGGCTGCATGTGCGTATGGCCGGGCAGCGGCAGGTCGCCCTGCCGCCCGGCCAGCCCTTCGAGCGCTTCCGCCACGGCAATGGCGCCGTCCGCCAGCGACGCGGCCGCATCCTTGAGGTACAGCCGCAGCGCGGCCAGCACCTGGTCGTTCCTGGAACGCCCCAGGTGCACCCGCGCGCCCGCCGGTCCGATCAGCGCCACCAGGCGCGATTCAAGCGCGCCGTGGCAATCTTCATCCTGCAGGTCGATGGCCCACTCGCCGCGGGCGTGCTGCTCCGCCAATTCGCTCAGTCCTGCGCAGATGGCGTCGCGGTCGACCGCGCTCAGGAGACCCTGGCCGCCGAGCATCTTCACGTGGGCGATTGAAGCGCGAACGTCGTACTTCACCAGCCGCGCGTCCAGCACGTGATCGTCGCCCGCAGTGAAGCGCAGGATGCGCTCGTCGAGCGGCGCGCCCTTGTCCCAGAGCCGTGTCATTGCTTCTCGCCCCGTTGTTCCGCCGGGCTGAGGTTGCGTATGTCGTTGACGACCAGCGTTCCGGTGCCCTCGTTGGTGAAGACCTCCAGCAACAGGCTGTCCGGCAACTTCCAGGAGATCACGTGGACGCGGGAGACACCGCCGCGCAGGGCGTTCTCGATCGCCGCGGCCTTCGGCAGCATGCCGTCGCTGAGCCGGCCCTTGCGTCGCAACTCGCCGAGCCCGGCGACATCCACGTAGGAGACCACCGAACGCGGGTCATCGATGGACTCGAGGATGCCCGGCGCCCCGGTGGCGAGAACGAGCTTCTCCGCGTTCAGCGCCTCGGCGATGGCGGCCGCCACGGTGTCCGCGTTGATGTTCAGGAGCGTCCCCGACCCGTCGGCCGACAGCGGGCTGACGATGGGAACCAGTTCGTCGTCGAGTTGCTTGAGCAGGATGCCGGCGTCGACTTCGTCGATATCGCCCACGAAGCCGTAGTCCACCGTCTCGCCGGAGTCGTCGCCGGCCGCCACGGGCGGCCGCCGGTGAGCCTTGATGAGCCCGGCGTCCACGCCGCTGATGCCGACGGCGGCGATCCCCAGGTCCCGGCACGCGGCCAGGATTCGGGTGTTGATCTGCCCGTTGAGGACCATGGCCGCGACCTCCAGCGAGCGCCGGTCGGTGATTCGCCGGCCCTCGACGAACTCGCTGGAGACCCCCAACGCGCTGGCGAGTTTGGTGGACTGGGGTCCGCCGCCGTGCACCAGGACCACGCGAATCCCGACACCGTGCAGGATACCCACCTGCTCCATCAGCGCGCGCGTCCCCTCTGGAGTAACGAAGGCATCGCCACCGGCCTTGAGCACGAATATCTTGCGCTTGAACATGCGGATGTAGGGCACCGCGCGCTTCAGCGCCTGCACCGCGATGGCTCGCTCGTCTCTGCTCAATGGGCGCATGTCCGTTCCCTTGTCAATAAACGCTTATCCATACGCGTTCCATGGGTTTTCGTCCTTGCCCTGTTCAACGGGCGCTGGTGCGCATCCCGTTCAACAGGGGTCGGCGCATCCCGTTCAATGGAGCTCGCGCGCATCCCGCCAATGCCGTTCACCCCTTCATCATCCGGTAAAGGACCGCCATCTGCGCCAGCATCCGATTGCGCGCCTGCGGCACGACCACGCTGCGCGGACCGTCCAGAATCCCGTCGGCCACGACCACGCCGCGGCGCACCGGCAGGCAGTGCATGAAGCGGCAGTCCTCGCGCGCCGGCTGGAACCAGGGTTCGTCCACGCACCAGCCGAGGAGTTCCTCGCGCAGGGCCTGGTCGCCCGGCCGGTCGCCGTAGTTTGACGTGGACGACCACGACTTGGCGTAGATGACGTGCGCGCCTTCCATGGCCTCGCGCCGGTCGGCCGTCTCGGTGACGCTGCCGCCAGAGGCTTCGGCCAGTCCGCGGGCCTGGTCCATGATTTTCCGCGGGAGTTCGAACCCGGACGGGCGCAGCACCGTCACGTCCATGCCGCGCTGGCTGGCCATGCGCACGGCGGCGGACGGCACGGCCAGCGGCAACGCCAGCGGGTGATAGGCCCACGAGAGGACGAACTTTCCGCCTTCAGCCGGTATGCCGAGATCGTCGAGGGTCTTCCAGTCCGCCAGGCTCTGGCAGGGGTGCTGGATCGCCGATTCCATGTTGATGACCGGAACGTCCACCAGCGAAACCAGGTTCTCGAATTCGGTGTCGGCCAGGTCGTCGTCCAGGTTGCGCCGCTCGGCGAACGCTCGAATGCCGATCGCGTCGCCGTAGGAGGCGATCACCGGCACCGCCTCGCGCACGTGCTCGGCGGCCGCGCCGTCCATAACGATGCCCGGGCGTGCCTCGAGGCCGTGGATGGACATTTCCGGCGAGATCACGAACGATCCGCCGCCCAGCCGCGCCATGGCCGCCTGAAACGACGCCAGCGTACGCAGCGACGGGCTGAGAAAGAGCAGCGACAGGACCTTGCCTTCAAGGGCATGGGGTTCGGGCAGGCGCTCCAGGCGCCCGGCAAGTTCCAGCAGGCCGGCGATTTCCGCGGCGTCGAAATCCGTCAGGTCGTTAAAGCGTTTCACTATCGAGTTCCTCCAGCGCCTCGGCAAGACGCGCGACATGCTCCAGTTCGAGAATGAGGGGCGGCAAGAGCCGCACCACGTGAGGGTCGGCGCTTGTTCCGGTGAGGATGTCCCTGCGCAGCAGCGCCTCGTGGACCGCGACCGCCCGCGGGCCGGTGCGAAGGCCGACCAGCAAGCCCGCGCCGGAAATTTCGGTGACGGGACCCCGCACGCACGTTTCGCGGATGCGCGCGGACGTCTCGCGCACCCGCGCCAGCAGATTGTCCGATTCGATCACGTCGAGCACGGTGTTGATCGCCGCGCAGGCCAGCGGCCCGCCTCCGAAGGTGCTGCCCAGGGACCCGAAGCCGAGTCCGGCGGCGAGGGCCGCGGTCATCAGCACCGCGGCGCACGGGAAACCGCCTCCCAAGCCCTTGGCCGCGGCCAGCAGATCGGGCCGCACGCCGTACAGGTCGGCGCCGAACGGTTCGCCGAGCCGGCCGACGCCGGTCTGCACCTCATCCAGAATCAGCAGCGCGCCGCGACGGTCGCATGTTTCCCGCGCGGCCGTCATGAACGGCCGCGAGAAATCGAAGGCGCCCGCCACGCCCTGCACCGGTTCGATGATCACCGCGGCGGTATCGCTGTCCACGGCCGCGCGCAACGCATCGATGTCGTTGCGCGGCACGAACGTGACGTCGAACGGCATGCGGGGAAAGCCGTACCAGGGCCGCGCGCCCCAGGTCACGGCCGCCGCCGCGGCCGTGCGGCCGTGGAAGGCGTGTTCCATGGCCACCACCCCGGGCCGGCCGGTGGCCCGCAGGGCGATCCGCAGCGCATTCTCGATCGCCTCGGCGCCGCTGTTGACGAAGAACACCCGCTCCAGCGGGTCCGGCGCGAAGGCCGCCAGCCGCTCGGCGGCCTCGTCGCGGATCTTCAACGCGACGATATTGCTCTGGTAATGCAGGTCGGCGGCCTGCCGGCCGATCGCCTCGGTCAGGCGCGGATGCGCGTACCCCAGGGCCGCCACGGCGTGCCCGCCGTAGAGGTCCAGCACGCGCCGCCCGCTGCCGTCGTGAAGGTAGACGCCCTGCCCGCTGACCGATCGAAACGGCACCAATGGATATACCTCGCCCAAGTTCGCGGTTTCAGTGGACATGCTTCACCGACCTGTCCGCATGGCGGCGCGCGGGCGGCGCTTGTTCGCGTCGTGGGCGAGGAGCGGGCCAGGGATGGCGCAAAGCGACAAGCCCTCGATTCGAGCCGCGCCACGACGGCGCGGCGAGATTTGGCGAACAAGCGCCGCCCGCACGCGCCCGTGCTGCGCGCATACGTGAAAGACGCGCGCCAGCGCTCATCAGACCCACCCCACCGGTGCGATCGGCAGACCGGTCGTGTCGGGCCAGCCGGCCAGCCGGTTGACCCACTGGATCGCCCCCCCGGCCGCGCCCTTGACCAGATTGTCCAGCACGCAGCACACGGCGATGGCGCCCCCGTCGCTGTGCACGCTGAGCAGCGCGTTGTTGGTGCCGACGATGTCCTTGAGGCGCGGCGGGGACTCGACGACGCGCACGAAGCTCGAATCGCGGTAGAAGTCCGCGAGCGCCGAGGTCATGTCGTCCACACCGTTCGGCCCGCCCGGTTCGGCAAAGACCGTGGCGTGAATACCGCGTGCGAAGGGGCCGGAGTGGGGTACGAAGTGAAGCTCGATCTCCCGTCCCGTGGCCGCCTGGGCCAGTTCGCGGACCTCCGGCGCATGGCGGTGAATCAGCGGCCGGTAGGCGAACAGGTTGCTCTGGCGCAGGGGATGGTGGGTGGTTTCCCGGGGCGTGCGCCCGGCGCCGGTGCTGCCGGTGACGGCGCTGGCGAAGAATGACGGCTTCGCCGCGCCTGTCGATACCAGCGGCACCAGCGCGAGAAGCAGCGCCGTCGCGAAACAGCCGGGCTGGGCGGCGTGGGGCGTGGAAATCTCCTCCAGGTGCTCCGGCACGGCGCAACTGAACGCGTCCAGCAGTTGCGGCGCGGAATGCGCGGCGCCGTAGACCGACTCGAAATGCTCCGCGGACCGGCTGCGAAAGTCCGCCGAGGCATCGACGACCGACACCCGCACGCCCGCGCCCGCGGCGCCGTCCAGGATTTTCGCCACGATCGATGCGGAGACCCCGTGGGGGGCGGCTGAGATCACCGTCCAGTGGCGCGCTTCCGGGAGCGCGTTGATGGTCTCGTCCAGCGACGCAAACCGCGTTTCCGGATAGACGGCGCTCAGGTGGCTGAAGGCCGAGGCGACCCGCCGCCCCGGCCGGCTTGCGGACACCGCGTACGCCAACTTAAGCCGCGGGTGCCCGGCCAGCAGCGCCAGAACTTCCCCGGCGACGTAGCCCGAACCTCCCAGGACGATGACGGGCAGCGTCCCGCTCACGATGCGTCCTCCAGCCGCGCCGGCCCGAGTCCGATGCGGTCGTGGATGAGGTCGCCCAGTTCAGCGCCGTGGGTCAGCGCGTTCGCCGCGGGCACGTTCATTCGTTGCCGGATGATCTCGATGCCCACCTGGTTGTCGGTGGCCGGACCGGTCACGGCGGCGGGTTCCAGATCGTATTTGTCGCGGAGCAACCGGACCCCGCCCCAGGCGGCCACCGGATCGTTGGCGCAGAGCACGACCGCGCTGAGCACGCGTCGGACCTCGGAGTCCATCAGAATGGCCTCGACCCCGTAGGCGCCCAGCAGCCCGTCACCGAGTTCGAAGACGATCGCGTCGGGCGCCTCCGGGGCCAGGGTGGCCAGGAGCTTGCGCGTCAGCGACGGCGCATTCTCGGAAGTCGTGCAGACGATGCCGTGATCCGAAAAGATGCCGGTGTTGCGCGCGCCGGCGTCCTCCATGACCAGGATATCCCGCTGCAGGGCCACGCCGGTCGCCTTGAAGGCGTCCACCGTCAGGCCGAGTTGGCAGAATCGGCTCACCACGGCGCACACGGCCGCCGTCTTGCCGGAGTTCATGCAAGTGCCCGCGAACGCCACGACGGGGATGCCGTCAAGGTTCAGGTCGGGAGGATCGTCCGCGGGTTTGCCTGCGACCCGGGCGGGCACGCCGATGCGCTCGCCGAGGTATGGAAAGTCCAGCACCACGCCGAGCACCCTGCAGTCGAAGGGCCGGCCGTGGTTGGGATTCATCGAATCGCAGTCCCCGAGCACGCCGCCCAGGTTCAATAGCTGGACCACGTCCCCGGGTGCGAGCTTCCCGGGCAGGGTCCCCGAATAGCCGAACAACGCCTTGCGGTGGCCCAGGGCGCCGACGATGACATCGCCGCGCTTGACCTGCGCCATGCGGCCGCCGATCAACTCCAGCTTGTTGTAGCGGGACTTGTTGTTCAACACTTCCGCGGCGATGAGCACCCCCTCCTCACAGGGGATGTCGGGACTCACCCGGATCTCCCGCCCCAACTCGGCCGCGACGGCAACCGAGGCGATCTTGTCGACGACCACCTTGCGCATGGTTCAGCCCTCGTCCCCACCGGCCCCCGCGCGGGTCTGCAACAGCCCCGGCAACGCCATGATCCGCGAAAAACCCACCGCATCGGCGGGCGTCCATTCGCCGGCCGATTCGCCGTACCGGCCCCGGCTGGCGGCCATGAGCGAATGGGGCGACTCAACGCCCGCCACGAACACGCCGCCCGGCCGCAGCAGGCAATGGGCGGACCCCGTCACACGGGCCTGCGACGAGGCCAGCAACGCTTCTATGTCGCGGCAGACCGGATCCAGTTGCCTGCCTTCGTGGATGAAGTCGCCGTACGCGAGGCTCACCTGCTCCTTGATGCGCTGCTGCGGCGCGGACAGGGTCAGTTTTTCGAGCTCGCGGTGGGCCGTCAGCAGTATCTCGGCGGCCGGCGCCTCGAATGCGACCCGGCCCTTTGTGCCCAGAATCGTGTCCCCGAGATGGACTCCGCGCCCGATGCCGAAGGCGGACCCGATTTCCTCCAGGCGTTCGATAACCGATACGGGGTCAAGCTGTTCGCCGTCGACGGCGACCGGGACCCCGCCGCGGAATCGCACGGTCAGTTCGCGAGCGGACAGCGGCTCATCGAGTGCGCCGCCGCTCAGGACCCACGCGGATTCGGGAATGCTCCCGGTCGAATCCAGGGTTTCCGTGCCCCCTATCGTGACGCCCCACAGCCCGCGGTTGATCGAATACGCCGAACCGGCCGCGGGCAGGGGAAGGCCGCGGCTGCCCAGGTAGTCGATCTGGTCCCGCCGGGCCCAGGCGTGGTCCCGCACCGGCGCCAGGACCTCGAGATCGGGCGCCAGGGTCTTGATGACGATTTCGAAGCGCACCTGGTCATTGCCGGCGGCGGTGCAGCCATGGGCAACCGTCCCCGATCCAAGCTCCCGAGCCGCGGCGGCCAGGCAACGCGCCTGAACGCCGCGTTCGGCGCCGACGCAAAGCGGGTACATCTGCCCCCGCCGCACGTTGCCCATGATCAGGTACTTGAGCACCTGGTCGAAGAACTCGCGCCGGGCTTCCACCAGGAGGTGATCCTCGGCGCCGAGCGCCGCCGCCTTGTCGGCAAGGGCCTGAGCCCCGGCCGCATCGATACCGCCCGTGTTGACCGTCACCGTCACCACCGGACGACCGCGGGTGTCCTTGAGCCACGGCACGCAGAACGAGGTGTCCAGGCCTCCGGAGAAAGCCAGCACGATGGGTTGGCCGGTATTGCTCACTGGACCGCCGCCTTGCGCAGCGACTCCTGGAGGCGGGCGCGCAGCCGCCGTTGCGCGCCGGCGCCCGGGGTGGCGACGAAGATCGTGTCGTCTCCCGAAATAGTGCCCACCACTTCCGGCCAGTTGGCGCGATCGAGGGTCACGCAGACACGCTGGGCCGCGCCGACCGCGGTGGCGATGACCAGAAGATTGGGTCCCGCCGGGCGGATGTCTCGAAAAAACTCCGCCACGGTCCGGAGGGCATCGGCGTTGTTCGCGGTACCCGGTTCGGGCAAGCCGTACCCGGCCGTCATTTTCGCCACCCCCAGGTCGCGCAGGTCCCGGCTCACACTGGATTGGGTGGCATCGAGCCCCTTGTCGCGAAGCAGGCGAACCAGCTCCGACTGGCGTCGAATCACGTGGTTGCGCAGCAGCTCCGCGATGGCCCGGCGGCGGCGGCGTTGGTTGCTTACGGCGGGCATGGGAGCTTGTCCGGCATAAAGTTGCGCATACAGTAATGATTATGTGCAAAGAATGCAATACCCGACCTTGTCCGGCAGCAATTCTCATTCCGCCGCCAACCGGTCCCTGCCCGTCTTCATGGCGCACGGGACGCGCGATCCGACGGTGCCCATGATGTTCGGCGCGCGCTCCCGGGACCGGCTTCGCGCGCAGGGCCACGACGTGGAATGGAGCACCTACCCCATGGAGCACGCTGTCTGCGCACGGGAGATCGCCGATCTCAACGACTGGCTCGCGGCCCGTCTGCCGATGCCGGACCGGTGTCGGGTCACGCCCGTTCCGCCGCATCGGGGATAGCCACGCGGTTAGTGGCAAGGCCATCCGCAATGGCCCTGAAACGGAACGTGCTCTCGCCCCGCCGCTCTCCGCCGGCGCCAAAGCGGCGCTCGGCGAAATGCAGTTCCCCTTCTCCCGACAGCAGCACCACGGCCGAAGAGCGCGTTCCGTGGCGCCGGTCCCTGACGAACACGGCGCGCGCGCGCCAGTGCAGGCCCGCCATCTCCGGACCGCCGCCCTGCGGTTCGCGGGTTTCCAGCAATTCGAACAGCCGCCGGGTCAGATCGCTCGACCCGTGCCCGTCCTCCAGTATTGCGGCGAGGCGGGACGCGGCAAACTCCACTTTCGGCCATGGCGTCCCCAACGGTGCGTTGCTCAGCACGTGGATGCCCGCCGCGAGCCGCCGCGCGCCGGACCGATCGGCGGAGTGGAACAGTCCGTCGCCGTCGTACAGCAGCAGGTTGTACGGCCCGCATTCCACAGGCGCCCTCGCCCGCTCGCCGCAGAAGGCTTCCACCGCGCGCGAGGCTGCCAGGTAGTCGCCGACCAGGCGCCCGCGGGAACCTGAAAAGGTTCGTCCCCGGGGCGAGGGCCGGTTGGTGACGGCCGCGAGCCGGCCGTGCCGGTCAACGGCCAGCCAGCTTCCTCCGGCCTCGAGGTCCCGCCCCCCGAGGATGCCGGGCGGTTGGGCCCACCAGTGCGCGGCGGCGGTGGGCCTCGTGTGGGATTCGTCGCGATTGGCCGCGACCACCAGGGGAAAGGCTTCGCAGACGCCAACCGCGAACGCGGCCAGGCACACCGGCGCCTACCCGGCCGCCGCCTGGCGGACCGGGACGTGTTTCGGGGGAACCGTGCGCAGCGTCAGGCAGGCCGGACAGTCGCTTCTCGGCAGCGCCAACTGATCGTACACGTAGGCGATCGAACAGACATCGCAGTGCGCCAACCGCAATTCGTCGCCGCGCCGAATTCGCCGCAACAGGTTCCAACCCCATTCGAAACTCAGGGTGGGTTCGGGAATCACCGTCCTGTGCGCCTCGAAGCACTGGCAGAAGCGGTGCCCCAGGTTCACGTTGCCCTTGAGACGGGGCCCGGGCGGGTCTTCCATGGAGACCAGCCCGTTTGCCAACAGCATGTTGACGAACGCCCCCGACTCCAGCGCGCGGGCCGAGGAGCGGATGAGCGGGCCGATCTGCGTGGGCGACTTGCCGCGGCGGCGCTTGACCGGCGCGCCCTCCACGTACTTGAAATAGCTGTTGTAGAGCTTGCGGATCCGGTCGTCGCTGAGACCCGTCCAGTAGCGAATCGTTCCGGTTCGCGCTTCGAGCCGAATCATTCGCATCGCGAGTTCGAATCGGTTTCGCTCGCCAATGTAGCGATTGTCCGTTGCCCTCATGTTGGCTTTCCTTGCGAATCGTGCAATTTAGAGATATTAGCCCAGGCAGTTCTTTCTTGGTATTTTAGGTTTATGCACATTTCGGCCAAAAACGAATCCCGCGGACCCAATCCGGGACCGTGTCCCGACGACTTGAGAGACATCTGCGAATTGAATCTGTTGTTCCTTATCCTGCTGCAGGGCCGGGCACGGCGGAGAGCGGATTGCTTCGGCCTGGCGCCACCCGTCAGGCGCCGCATCCGGGGCGCGTCCGACGCCGCCCTGCGGGGCATGTCAACGTTTCCCAGAACCGTCTTCGCCCTGAATCTGGACTGCATCGTATCGGGGCCGCAGATACCCGAAGAACGCGACAACCAGTTGCGCAGGGCGCGGCACGCGCTGGCTTTGACGGCAATCCTGACCGCCTGGAACATGGTGCGTCAGAACAGCTTCCACGCGAGAGTCTTCCTGGGCCTTTCGATGGACGAGTCACACCGCCTGAAAGCGTTGCCGATGATGAAGCTGCATGAGTTGGCCGAACATCCGGCGCTGCTCCGTTGCGCATTCGCCGACGCCGTGGGGCTGTGGACGCGCCTTGTCCAGTACGGCGAGCGCGGACTGCCCTTGCGGCTGCGGCTGATCGGACTGCAGCCGAAGCTCCTGACCGAAGCGGGCGAAATCCACCCTGCGTACTCCTCCCGCATCGCCTGATGCCGACGCGTCACGACCCCTTCCGGGCAAGGCATGCGTGTGAAGCCCGCATGGGCTGAGTAGAATAAGCCGGAATCTGGCCGGTGCCGACTTCATTCGCGGCGGGAGACTCAGGATTTGTACGCTCTGGAGCTGAGGCAGCTTCGCAAGACCTACCCGAGCGGCGTCGAAGCGCTCCGGGGCATCGACCTGTCCGTGAGGCAGGGGGATTTCTTCGCGCTGCTGGGACCCAACGGCGCCGGCAAGACCACCGCCATCGGCATCATAACCTCCTTGGTCAACAAGACCGGCGGCACCGTGTCCGTGTTCGGCCACGACCTGGACCGCCAGCGGGAAGCCGCCAAGGCCTGCATCGGCGTGGTCCCCCAGGAGTTCAACCTGAACGTGTTCGAAAAATGCGGGAATATCCTGATCAACCAGGCCGGCTACTACGGCGTTCCGCGCGCCATCGCCAAGCAGCGGGCGGAGAAATACCTCAAGGCCCTGCGCCTCTGGGACCGCCGCGACCAGATGTCCAGAACCCTTTCCGGCGGCATGAAACGCCGGCTGATGATCGCAAGGGCGCTGGTCCACGAGCCCCGGTTGTTGATACTGGACGAACCCACCGCCGGCGTGGACATCGAGATCCGCCGGTCCATGTGGGATCTCATGACCCGGATCAACGAAGACGGCATGACGATCATCCTCACGACCCATTACCTCCACGAGGCGGAGAGTTTCTGCCGCAACATCGCGATCATCGACGAGGGCCGCATCATCGAGAACGACACCATGGTCAACGTGGTGCGCAAGCTCAAGCGGGAAGTTTTCGTGCTGACGCTCGAGGAATCGCTGCAACGGGCGCCCGACCTGCCCGGCTACCAGGTCCAACTGCGCAACGAACACGAAATCGAGGTCGAGGTGGAACAGGAGCGGGGCCTGAACGCGTTGTTCCGGGTGATTTCGGACCAATCCCTGCACGTGGCGAGCATGCGAACGAAATCCAACCGGCTGGAGGAACTGTTCATGCGCCTGGTGGATGACAAGGCGGAACAGCGGAGCGCCGGCGGGTCGGCCGGGACAACCGAACCCGGCGGCAAGGGCGGGGCGGCCCGCCGGCGGCGTTCGGCGGAAGCGAACTGATGGCCACCGCCGCGCCGCCTCCCTCCCCCGCGCCGGCAGGCGGGCTGAACCTGTGGCGCGTGAATCTGGTCGGCCTCGCCACGATCGTGCGCAAGGAGGTGCATCGCATCGCGCGGATATGGATTCAGACCATCGTGCCGCCCGCGATCACCATGACCCTGTACTTCATCATCTTCGGCAGCCTGATCGGCCAGCGCATCGGCGAGATGGGCGGCGTGCCCTACACGACGTTCATCGCGCCGGGGCTGATCATGATGTCGGTCATCACCAACTCCTTCGGCAACGTGGTGTCGTCGTTCTTTTCCGGCAAGCTGCAGCTTCATCTCGAGGAAATGCTCGTCTCCCCGCTCTCCTTCACCACGATCATCGCCGGCTACATGATCGGCGGCGTGGTGCGCGGACTCGCGGTCGCCGCCCTGGTGACGGCCGTGGCGTCGTTCTTCACCGACCTCGGCGTCGCGCGCCCGCTGGTCACCGTTTCGGTCGTCGTGCTGACCTCCATGGTCTTTTCCCTGGCGGGTCTGCTGAACGCCATCTTCGCGAAAAATTTCGACGACATCTCCATCATTCCCACATTCTTCCTGACGCCGCTGACCTACCTCGGGGGGGTTTTCTTTTCGATCGCCCTGTTGCCGCCGTTCTGGCAGAACGTCTCGCTCGCCAATCCCATCCTGTATATGGTGAACGCGTTCCGCTACGGCATGCTGGGATCCTCGGACATCCCCATCGGTACGGCCTACGCCATCATCCTGACCGCTCTTGTGGCGTTGTTCGTCACCGTGCTCACGCTGCTGCGGCGGGGCACCGGCATTCGTGCCTGAGACCGTCACGGCTACATTGCGGGACTGGCGCCGCGTCAACCTTGTACTGTCGTGTCGGCGCGTCCAAAAGCGCGCGGATGCGCGGCGCCGGTTCGCCGACGTGTCGGGCATGCGTCAAGAGACGGCGACAAAGCGGACGCGCGCTTGCGGATGCGCCCTTCGGGTGGCCGCAGGCCCGCTCGGGCGCCGACGGCGCCGACGCGGCTCGTTCAGTGGCCCACGATGGCGTAGGTCCCGTCGAGGATCAGGCGCACGGACACGAACAGCCCCAGCAGGGGGACGACGATCCACACGGCGTTGGGGCCCCACACGTAGAGCCATCGGGTTGTCCGCGGCATCGCTTCGTGACGCTGCGCCATCCGGAAACTCATCGCGTAGAGGGAACTCACGTACACCCACTGCCAGAACAGCGCGACACCCAGAATTCCGGCGAACGCCGCGGGCATGAAACCGAAGGTCAGGGCCGCCAGCAGCGCCAGGGAAGGGATCGGCGTGACGAAGCCATTGCCGACGTCGCAGTTGAAACCGAACGTGCTCCGGTCGGTGTAGGAACCGTCGTACAGGGCGTAGGCGGCCCAGACGTCGGCCCAGATCGTTGGCGAACCGACTCGCCGCAAGGGGATTCCGGCGGCCAGAAACTCCACGCCGGGCGCCCGGCCGGTCGCCGCGCGCCGTTCACGCCAGAATCGGGCACGCTCCCGGATGTCGTGCCGCCGCAGGTAGAGGCATATTTCCCAATAGCAGATCAGGAGATTCAGGGACAGGAACAGGCTCAACAGGAAGTAGTAAGGGTTCAGGCCTCCGTGCAGGCGGTAGCCGACCGCGTTCCACGCAACGGTGAGGCAGACGACGACGCCCGCCGCGACTGCCGCGACCACGACTTTCGGACCTTTCTCACCTGCGTAGGGCGCGCCGGCTGGCCGTGCGCCGGCGTCATCGTGCATTGGATACGTCCTCCTTGCGTGCGAACTGCCGATCAGCCTGACCAGGCGCCATATAGCAGCCGCGCGGCGGTCACAAAGAGCAGCACCCGTATCAGGACGCCGAAAAACTCCGGGCGGATGAATTGCCGCATCCAATTGCCGATCGGCACGAAGACCATGGCCGGCGCCACGGCCAGCAGGCTCTGGCCGAACTGCAGCGGCGTGTAGGCCTGCAAGGCGCCCAGGATGATCAGGTGCGTCAGCGACAGCGACATGAACACCGCCGAGAAGATAAATACATACGTCCTCGGGTTGGCGCCGAGCGCATCCACATAGGGCACGATGACCGGCGCGCAAATGCCCGTTGCGCCCTGAAGGGTCCCGGAGGCGAATCCAACCGGGAACGCGAGCCGGAACCGGGCCTTGCGGGCGAGCGACAACCGCGGATGCAGGAACCGCAGCACCAGGTAGGCGAAGACCCACAACGCCAGCACCGTGGCCAGAAACTGTTCGCTGGCAAGATACAGCACGGCGGCTCCCAGGGCGATGCCCGGCACCCCGGCGATCGCCACGCGCGGCGCCTCGGGCGCCTCCCGGTAACAGTCACGCAGGCGCCAGGTCAGCCACAGGTTGGTGACCAGCGTCGGCATTACCATGATCATCACCGCCTGCTCGACGCCCAGGAAGGTCGCCATGATGGGCACCGCGATGCCGGGCAGGCCCAGCCCGGTGATGCCCTTGGCGAGGCCGCCGGCCGCCAGCGCGACCACGATGACCGCCCAGGCCTGCCACGCAAGGCCGGTCACAGTGCGCACTCCTGCCCGTACCGTAACGGCGGACCCTCAACGCGCATCGTCGCGACTCGCTGACCTGGAGTGATTCCTAGATCGCCGTGAAGCTCTTGGTCGAGTGGTTCAGGCGCAGCGTCAGCGTTCCCTCGTTGATCAGCCAGGGGCGCACCTCGAAGGTGCGCGCGCCGCTGGCGTGCATGGGGTCCTTCTCGGCAACGGCTCTGGCCGCCTCGATGCTCCCGGCGCGGATGACCACCATGCCTTCGCCGCGCCACTGCCGCTCGTCGTCGGTCCAGAACGGCCCGGCGGCGAAGAGGGTGCCGTCCTTCTCCATGGAAATCTGGTATTGCAGGTGATCTTCCAGTACTTCCATGACCGGCCCCATCCCGCGCACGGGCCTGGTGAAAATTGCATAGAGTTGCAATTGCAGCATGCCTTTGCACGCGGCTCGAACGTCGTCCGCCATGACCCTGGGTTCATCCACCGCCGTCTGTTCCGCCATCGTTCCCATCCCTGTATCGCCGGTTGATTCCGTCAGCGCGTTTACGCCGACGCGGTGGCCATACTAGCAGCCCGTGGCAAAAGTCGCGCGAGCACCGAGACCGGCGAGGCGCCCGGCCGGCAAGGCGCGAGGAGGGAGAATATCGGGAATATTCGACCGGCGAGCAACGCAGCCGGCCGGGATGCATCGTCGGTCGAATGCCGCGGGACTTTTGCCACGGGCTGCTAGCCCGACTTCGACAACTCGGCGTTTTGTCGCTTGTAACTTATTGATTTTCTGTTCGAGAACGCGAAAGGTCGGCACTACGGCAGCGCCGTGAGATCGTCGCTTCGACGATGATCTAGGCCGATATCCGTGGGGGCGGCTGTTCGGGCAGTTTCATCTTGAGTTGGTGCAGCAGCAGTTGCTGGTCGCGGGTTGGATCGGTGCGCCGGGGCAGGACGAGATGCCGCCCGTCAGTGGTCGGCAGATGCACATCGACCATTTGCATGGTGGCGAACTTCTCCAGGATCGCCCGGGGCGTCAGTCCCGGGGCGTGCGGTCGGGCCAGGTTTTTCAACGTCACATGCAGGCAGTAGGCGATGAAGGCGACAAAGATGTGCGCTTCGATCCGATCCTCGCGCTGATGGAAGATCGGCCGGATGGCCAGATCGTGCTTCAGTTCCTTGAACGCCTGCTCGATCTCGGAGAGCTGCATGTAGTAGCGCCACAAGGTCGCCGGGTCCTCACCGGTGAGGTTGGACCGCAGCAAATACCGGCCCTCGCGGCGCCGGGCTTGGCGCAGCCGCTCGCGCCGCAGTGAGAACGTGAACGTCTCGGCCGTCACCGCCTCCCGGGCCTTGGGCAAGCCGATGTCCACCAGATGCCAGGCGCGCCCCGCCTCCTTCTTTGCGGCGCCCAGCTTCAGCAGCAACTCGTCGCGTTTCAGCGATTGGCGGCGCAACTCGTGCAAGCGGCGCCACAATTTCTTCAGTCGGCGCCGGCGCATGCCGCGTTCCTTCAACACGCGCGCCCGGCTCTGGGCCAGGATGTGCAGTTCCCCGTCCCTGGCCAACAACTTCACCTCCACCGACTCGCGAACCTGCCGCCAGGGCTTGCCCACGAACGCCTTCTCCAGTTTGCTCAATCGGCCCTTGGGCGTGCCCACCAGGTAATGCACCGGTGCCGGCCCCGTGCGCATCGCCTCCAGCGTCGCCTCGGTGGGAATGCCCCGGTCCATGATCCAGACCCGCTCGGATCGCCCGTATTGCGCCTCGATCTTCTTCAGAAACCCCGCCAGCGTGGTCTTGTCGGAGGTGTTGCCCGGCATCACCTCGTAGGCCAGCGGAAAACCCTCGGGCGTCACGATCAAGGCGATCACCACCTGCACGCAGTCCGAGCGCTTGTCGCGGCTGTAACCGAACCGGCGCTTGTCCGAAAACCTCGGATCGCTCTCAAAATAAGTGGAGGTCAGGTCGTAAAGCAAAACATCGAAACGCGCATCGAACAACGTCTCCCAGCGGTCCCGCAGAAACGAGAAAAACGCCCGCTTGTGCCCCGCCAGCTTGTCCAGACAGCGGTACAGCGTGTGCCCGCCCACCGCCTCCGCCGGGCGGCCCAGCAAATCCCCCATGGCGCTGTGCGCGTACCAGTGCCGGTGCAGCCGCCACTCGCTGCCCGGATCGATCAACTGGTAGCAAACCAGCGTCTTCAACACGTCCAGCCAGCGCGTGCCCTGACGGCTCGGCGGAAGCCGCGGACGCCAAAACCGGTCCAGATCCAGCCGCGCCCACAGCACCAGCGCCAGCCAGCACGCCCCCCACTGACGCGCCCGGCGCAACCGCAACGCCTTCAGCTCGATCTGGACCACCTCGCAGGCCAACTCCGGCGCTTCCCGATCCGCCGGAAACAGCGCCACCGGCTTCGGACCCGACTCCCCGCACAACACCTCGATGGATCGGCACCACGCCGCCCGCTGGCCGTCGTTGATCTCTCCGAGATACAGCACTTGCCGCTGCACCACGCGACCGTCCGGGCTCCGGCAGTTCTCCACCACGCTCCAGTAACGGTGCTCCTTGCCGTCCTTGAAACGCCTCTTGGCACGCACGAACATGGACCCATAGCGTGCCCGAAATACCCCATAAATCAAGGGGCAAGGTCGGCACTACAGCCCGTTCGACGAATCCCCCATCAATACAATCAAAACGTTACATGACCGTATCCGGCCAATAACCGCTCAAATCAACCGGAAATCCGCCTGAGTTGTCGAAGTCGGGCTAGAGCATCGTGACGCTGGCGACCAAGCCAGGGAGGTGGCCGCAACGGGATTGCAAGGCAACGCGAACGCCGCACTCCGCTGATTGCGGGATCAGTAGGAAGGGGCGACCTCCAGAACCAGGCCGTCCAGTGCTTCCGTCACAGGGATCTGGCACGTCAGGCGGCTGTTTTCGCGCCGCTCGGTGGCGGCTTCCAGCATGGAGTCCTCGATGACGTCCATCTCGGGGAGCTTGTCCCACCAGTCTGCATTGACGTAACAATGACACGTGGCGCACGAGCAGGCGCCGCCGCACTCGGCCTCGATGCCCTCGACGCCGTTCATGATGGCGCCTTCCATGACGGAATAGCCTTCCTCGACGTCCACTTCCACGTGGTCCCCTTCGGGCTCGATGTAGACGATCTTGGGCATTGTGGGGCTCCTGGCGCAGAGCGAAGCATGCTAGCGCCGAATCGGGCGAAGCGAAAGCCCCGGATACAAACAATGGAGATTTCCTGACAAACATAAACGGAAAAGCAGCCGATCGGCGATCCGAATTCCACTGCCGACGCCCTGCCCGGCGTCAGGGAACCCGAGCGAAGGAAATTTCCGCCGCGGTCGTCAATAGTTTTGAACAGATTTGGTTTTTGGACGCCGGCGGTTCCCTTGCTTCGGTGTCCGGCATCCGAACAGGCAAAACCCCGGGAGTCGCTGTGAAACTTTTGAACTACGTCCTTTCATGGGCAGCCACGTTGCTGGTCCTGACAGACGGCAGCGGCAGCCGCGCGCAAATTCCGGACGAATCGGGTCCGGACCCGACGTCCGATCTGGGCGACAAACGGCTCACTGGGACGGTCGCCGGTTTTGGGGGCGTCAATGCCGGAAGCGTCAATGTCGGCGGTACGTGGTTCGATACGTCCGGCGCCGCCGTGTGGGTCGACGGAGCGCCCGGCAGCCGGGAACAACTCCAGGCGGGCCACGTGGTCACGGTCGACGGAAGGGTCGACGAAACGGCCGGCAGGGGTGTGGCGAATCGCATCGCCTATGAACCTCGCATCGTCGGCCCCGTTGGTTCGATCGATGTCGAGAACGATCGGCTCACGGTACTCGGGCAATCCATAAGCATCACGCCCGACACGTCATTCGGCAGCAGCGACGGCCGCGCCGACCTGTCCTCGTTCGGTGTGAGCGACATGATTGAGATCAGCGGATTCGTCAAGTCCGACGGCGTAATTTCCGCGACCCGGATTCAGAGTATTGCCAGCGGCTCCGCGATCCAGGTTTCCGGCATCGTGACCGGGTCCGATGCCATGCAATCGCGATTCGCCATCGGCACGCTCATCGTGGGCTTCCACGCGACCCGCCTGGACGGTTTCCCCGGAAGAAACATTCAGGATGGAGACCGGGTGGAAGTGCGGTGCAGTCTCGCAGGGGATGCGTGTTTCGATGAATCCGGCGCGATGGTCGCCACGTCCGTCGCGTATGAAGGCGTGGACGCGGTCGATGCCGGGGACGGCGGCGTGGACGATGTGGAACTGGAAGGGTTCATCACGCGCTTCGAGTCGTCCGCCGATTTCGACATATCGAATGTTCCTGTCAGAACCACTCCCGACACGGTTTTCGACGGCGACGACGAGCAACGAATCCGCGCGGATACGCGTGCCACGGTCAAGGGCGCTATCGAGAACGAGTCGGGCGCCGTGATTGCGAAGAGCGTCGACGTGCAACCCATCTCCAGGATTGAGATCGAAGCTCCCGTCGACAGCATCGACTTGGACAGCGGCACGTTGACGCTGCTCGGGCTCACCGTCCAGGCCAACGACATGACGCGATTCGAGGACAACAGCGATGCCGGCGTTCGTCAATTCAGTCTCGACGACATTTTTCCTTTCGACTACATTGAGGTGGCCGCTGAACTGTCGCCCCAGGGTTCGGCTCCCCTGGTGGCGACAAGCATCGGACGTGTGAACCGGGAGATCGAGGTCAAACTGAGTGGATTCGTTCGAGACCACAACCAGTGGAGCAGCCAGTACAAAGTCCACGAAATCTGGGTCCTGACGAGTTCACATACGAACTTCGAACCCGACTTTCGCGATCGCGTCGGCCTCGGCACGCTTGTGGAAGCCCGGGGCTGGGCCATCGGCGACAGCTACATCATCGCATCCGAAATCGGAATCGACAGCCAATTCGAAGACGACCCCTACTACAACTACGCAAGCAGCGAGAACGACGACGGCGACGAAGGCGATGAAGGCGACGAGGGGGACGAGGGCGACGAGGGGGACGAGGGCGACGAGGGGGACGAGGGCGACGACGACGGGGATGAGGACGGCGACGAGGGCGACGAGGGGGACGAGGGCGACGACGACGGGGATGAGGACGGCGACGAGGACGACTGACGCGGCGAGGGCAGAAGTGGTCACCGAATTTCGGACAGGGGCTGTTGGAGCGGTTTGGCGCTGATTGGACCTTGCGACGATGACGATCGGAGAATGAAGTGACGCGCGAGGCGCCGAACCGCGTAGCCTCCGACTGCGGCCTGGCGGCCGGTCTGTCCGAAGTCCCGTTCAAGGTGGCCCGCTATTTTCCGACGCTCATTATTTCTCTGGAAGTTCCGGACAGCGAGCCTCTGAATGCCCGCCTGATCGAGGCGATCTATGCCGAACGGGAACGCGACCGAACAGGGGTGCGCAAGTCGAACTTCCCGGAGCTTGGGGGGTGGCACAGCCACGTCAAGCTGCACAAGGACGCCGCGTTTGCGGGGTTGGTTCGACACGTCGACGCGGCCGCGGCCAAGATGTGCCGCGAACTTGGATATCACACGTCCTATCCGCTGAAAATCGGCACCATGTGGTCGATCGTCAATCCACCTGGTGGCTTGAACCGGGCCCATATCCATCCCGGCTGCATCTGGAGCGGCGTCTACTACGTCCAGGCGCCCGGGAATTCGGGTCGAATCGAGTTCACCGATCCGCGCACCCAGAACCTGATGAGTTCAGTCAAGTACATCCCCGGCGCCAAACGCCCGCGAAACTGTTGGAAGAAGGTCCGATACAAACCCTTGGCCGGCAGAATGCTGATCTTCCCCGCCTGGTTGTATCATAGCGTGGGTCCGAATCGATCCCGGGCCAAAGGGAAGGACGCCGATCGAATCATCGTGAGCTTCAACCTGTCCCAGCAAAGGCGGAGATAGCCGCACACGATTCACGGCGCCAGCGCGCTCAGCACGGCTTCAGGGGTTACGACGTCGCGACCCATGTTGGCGGCGACGGGAACGGCGATAGCGATGACGATGACGATGACGACAGGGACTTACGCTAAAATCATGCACTTCATCTCCAACGCCATGCCGATGCCTGCCGTGCCGACTACTGACCCGCTTTCGTTGCGCCGCCGAGTGGCACGCGCGCTTTGGCGTCACATTTTTCCCATGGTTGCCGGCCTGTTGGCGTATTCATGGGCGCCGGCCCACGCCCTGGACCTGGCCGACTACCGGGGCAAGGTCGTCGTCGTGGACTTCTGGGCATCCTGGTGCGTGCCCTGCCGTCAGTCCTTCCCCTGGCTCAACGCCATGCACGACGAATACGCGGACGACGGACTGGTCATCCTGGGCGTCAATACCGATGTCGACGCCGCCGAAGCCCGGCAATTTCTGGAAGATTACCCGGCAAGATTCGAAATCGTCTACGACCCCGAAGGCGAACTGGCGCGAGTATTCGAAGTGGTGGCGATGCCGAGCAGTTACGTATTCGCGCGCGACGGGCAACTGGACGCGCGGCACCTGGGATTCCTGCGCTCCCGGCGCGACGAGTACGAAGCGGTCATCCAGCGGCTGATCGCCGAACCGAACACGGAGGATCCGGACGAATGAAGCCTGATCATCACCCTGCGAAGACACCCGACGGAACGGGCCTGCGGCTGGCTGCACCGGTTGCCGCCCTCCTCATGGCATCGACCCTCACCGCGTGCGCGAATCTCGGCGTCGAACCCTGGGAACGCGATTACCTGGCCAGGGAAGAGATGCTGCTGGACGGCGATCCGGTCGACGACACGCTGGACGACCACATCTACTTCAGCAAGGAAGCCACCAGCGGCGGGCGCGGTTTCGCCGGCGGCGGCTGCGGCTGCAATTAGCGCTCTGTCCGGCTGTTCGTTGCGCATGGTGACCGCTGCCCAGGCCATCAACCGGCAAGGTGCGCCGCCTTCTCAAGCGGACACCGCGGAATTGGCCGGCAGCCCATGAGCAAACCGAGGCGAATCGATCGCGAACTGATGGCCGCCACCTGCGCGCTCCTGGGCGGCGCGGCCGCCCAGCCGGCCGCCGGCCAGGAGGATCCGCGCTGGTCCATGGACACCGCCATCCTCTATTACGGCGAGAGCGAGGGCAGGGTCCGCGACGTCAGCGTTACGGCGCTGGCCACGCGCGACTTCCACGATGAGCGATACCTGACCCTCAACCTGTCCATCGACACGCTGACCGGCGCGTCGGCCAGCGGCGCCATCGCGCTGGACCGGCCCCAGACCTTCACCAGCCCCTCCGGGCTCGACACCTACACGACACCTGCCGGAGAGATCCCGCTGGACCCGACCTTTCTCGACACGCGCCTGGCCATCAGCGCAAGCTGGAGCCAGCCGCTGGGCCGGCTCAACCGGTTTGGCGCCGGCCTCAGTTTCTCCCGCGAATACGATTACCGGCACGGCGGCGTGAATTTCTCGTTCTCAAGGGACTTCAACCGCCGCAACACCACGCTCAGCGCCGCGGTGGCGTTCGCACAAGATAGCTGGAATCCGGTGGGCGGCGCGCCCATCCCGTTGGCGGAAATGCTCGGCGTGCTGGAGGACGTCTGCGACGACGATGACGACCGCGACGAGTGCGAGGATTACGAAGACGACGACCGGGACCATGACGACCACGATCACCGCCACGGCCCCAACAAGCTCGGCGACGACAGCAAGACGATCACCGACGTGCTGCTGGGCGTCACCCAGGTCGTCAACCGCAGTCTCGTGGTGCAGCTCAACTATTCGTTCAGCCGTTCCAGCGGCTACCTGAACGACCCGTACAAGCTGCTCAGCGTTGTCGATGCCGTCACCGGCGACACGATCGCCATTGAACCACCCGACGTAATGCCCGGCCCGGACGGTCTGTACCGCTTCGAAAGCCGCCCCGGCGAGCGCACCCGGCACGGCCTGTTCACGCGCATGAAGTACTGGCTGGGAGGCAATGTACTCGATCTGTCCTATCGCTATGCCACGGACGACTGGGAGATCGACTCCCATACCGTGGATGGCCGCTACAGGATTTCGCTCGGCGACGTGCGCTATCTCGAGCCTCACGTGCGCCTTTATTCTCAGACCGAAGCGAACTTCTACCGGTTGAGCCTCGTGGACGCGGAGCCGTTGCCGGCGTTCGCGGCGTCCGACTTCCGGTTGGGCCGCTTCGACGCGGTGACCGCGGGAGCCGAATACGGCACCGAGCGCAATTCAGGCGCCCGGTGGAGCGTTCGCCTGGAATACTACCGGCAGGCCGGCGAGGTCCCCGCGGCGCAGATCGTCGGCCGCCAGGCCGAACGTCCGCAGTTCGCCTCGCTGGACGCCGTGATCGCCCAGTTCAGCTACAAGTTCGATTTCTAGCAGAATTCGCGACGCCAAGGCCGCTCGGACGCGCACAGAACAGGCGAAAGGTGAATACGGATCCGGTCCATGCGAGCCTGTGGCGGACAGCCTGTGGCAAAAGTCCAGCAGGCCCGGGCACCCGATGAGTGCGCCGCCACGACAGACCCGCCTTCGCCGCGCGAAGGATCACTGGATCGGTCGGTTTCGAGCAATGGCCAATCCGTGCGAACTGCTTACGGACACCGCCGACGAAAATGAGGCGAATGGGCTGCTGAAGGTTGTAGCGACCGAGGCATGGCGGGTCGAGGACAAGTTCAGCCGGTACCTGCGGGGCAACATCGTCCACCGAGTCAATCGAAGCGGCGGCGAGCCGGTTGGAGTTGACGGGGAAACCGCTCGACTGATTGATTTCGCCGAGTCCCTCTACAGCCTCTCGGACGCACGCTTCGACATCACCTCCGGCGTATTGCGGGAAGCGTGGGTGTTCGACGGCAGCGACAACGTGCCGTCACGATCCGCCGTCGACGCCATCCTGCCGCGCATCGGCTGGGGCAAGGTCCGCTGGGAGGACCGCACGCTCACCCTGCAGCCCGGCATGCAGATCGACCTGGGAGGCGTCGGCAAGGAGTACGCCGTGGACCGCTGCGCCGAACTCTGCCGCGAGCGCACCCGCGCCAGTTGCCTGATCAATTTCGGCGGCGACATCGCGGTCGGCCGGCCACGCGAACCCGGTCCGTGGCGTGTGGGCATCGAAGCGGCGGCCAGCCACGCAAATCAGCCCATGATCGCTCTGAAGAGCGGCGGCGTGGCGACCAGCGGCGACAACCGCCGGTTTCTGCTCAAGGACGGGGTGCGCTATTCGCATATCCTGGACCCGTTGACCGGGTGGCCCGTTGCGAACGCCCCGCGGTCCGTGACAGTGGTGGCGCCGTCCTGCACCCAGGCGGGAATGATGGCGACGCTGGCCTCGCTGCAGGGCGCCGGCGCCGAGGCGTTCCTCGACGCCCAGGCGGTTCAGCACTGGATACAGCGGTAACGCCTGAACGCCGCCTTGAAGCGGTGCGTCCTGGACGTGGCGGCGGCCCGCTCAGAACGACCAGATGACGCCCAGGGAAGGCACCCTCGGCAGCGTGTGCAGGGTATCGAGGCGCAATGCGTTGCCGTTGGCGCCACGGACGAGTTCATACTCCCACGAAAATGGATTCGAGCGGTCGAACACGTTCGTCAATTCCAGGAACACCGAGCCCGAACTGCGCCGTCGCTGGAACTTCCTCGTGATGCGCAAGTCCACGGACCCGTAGTGGCCAATTCGGCCGGAGTTCCGTTCGGCCAGGGTGACGATGGCGCCGCCGCCACCGAGTGCCACCGGCGTCGTGGGCCATCCGGTATGCAGCGCGACCGCGCTCCCGATGTTCCATCGATCCGTATCCCAGCCAAGGCCCGCACTCAGGGCATGGGTGCGGTCCCAGCTTCTGGGTTGGCGTCTGCCATCGATCCGGTCCGTGACCCGCGACCAACTGTAGCCGGCCCACCAGGTCAGGGCGGACCCCAGCCGCTGATCCAGGAACAACTCCAATCCCCGGGCGCCGGCTTCCTCCGGCGCAATCCTGATCCGGTCGGGTTTCAATTCCGGCACCAGCACGAGGGAATTCAGCAGGTTCCCGTAGCGGGGGCGCAGATCGTTCATCCCCTTGTAATAGGCCTCGAGCCTCAGTCTCAGACCGGACCGGAAATCGCGCTCCAGGCCGATGACGGCGTGGTCGGCACGCTGCGGCGGGAAGTACCGCTGGACCCCGTCCTGCAGTTGCACCTCGTGGATGGCCTGGGCCTGGTAGAACCGTCCCAGGCTGCCCTTCAGGTACAACCTGTCCGCCAACCGGTACCTGACCCCAAAACGAGGCGCCAGCATGTCCTCGCCGCGGGGGCTCAGCGTCTGGCGGTCCCAGCGCAGTCCGAATTGCAGCGCCAGCCTGTCGGATGGCAGGACGCGCACGCTGCCATAGAGCGCGGACTGATTGCCAACGGGATTCAATTGGAATTGGCGGGCGCGCTCGCGCGTATTCGGCGCGCCCGGATAATCGACGAGCACATCGAAGGCCACCTCGTCGGCGTAGGCGTAGCGGCCCTTCATACGGCCGAGCAAGCCTCCGAACCGTACCAGCACGCGGTCGTTGAGGGCTGCCGACCAGTCGCTCTGCACGGCGTACAGGATCGTCTCGCGACGATCGTCCAGCCACCCCGAACTGATACCGGAAAGCCGCGTGTGGCCGCTGCGGTCATTGGACAATTGGGTGCGGGCAACAAGAGTCGTCCCCCGCCAGACGGAACGCGGGTCATGGTCCAGCCGCACCCAGAAATACTTGTCCACGCCCTGTACCCGGCCCTGATGATCGCCATCGTGTTCAGCCACGAAAATATCGTTGCCCATGAACAGCAGGTTTGCGGTCAACCGCAGCCGGTCGTTCAACGGAAAGGCGACCTTGGCATAGGCATCCTCGTAGGTGGGCCGGCCCACATGCTTTTCGGAGGTTTCGTGCAGCAGGTCAAGGTTGCCCCGGCGGATGGATGCCACCCATGCGCCGTCGTCCACGCCATCGCCGATATACCCCGAGCTGAGGACGGACGTGTTGAAGAAACTGAAAGTGACTTCGTTATATTGCCGCTCGGGAGGCTCCAGCGAGGTCACATCCACGACGCCGCTCAGGCTCTCACCGAAGGTCGCCGGAAAGCCCCCCGTGTAGATGTCCATGGAACTCACGATCCGCGGATCGATCGCACTGAATACGCTGTTGAAATCCTTCAGATGAAACGGGTCGTACAGGCGCAGGCCATCGAACAGAACGACCGTCTCGCGGGTCTCCCCGCCGCGCACGTTGGACCTGGCGCTCACGCTGTCGCTGACGACCCCGGGCAAGCGAGTCATTCTGCGCAGCACATCGTCACCGAGGTCGGGCATGTACTCGATGTCATCGCTCGACAGCAAGGTGACGGACTCGCCGACGGACCGGGCAAGCTGGAACTGACTGGCAGCCACGACGATTTCCTCGATCGAGGGAATCGGCGGCGGGGCGAGTTCGGCCCGCGTCTGCGCGCCCGCGGGCTCGTCCGCCCCGGCGGCGTTCACCGTCGCGTCCGCTCGTACGATGAGCACGCTGCCGGCGGGGCCGGGCCGGGCCGCCAGTTCAAACGGGGCGAGGATCTCGGTCAGGGCTTCCGACGGATCCGATGAAAATGGGGATTCGGCGACCCGCATCCATGGCTGGACGAGGTCGCTGCTGTAGACGAGCGCGAGGCCTTCCGCCTGAAGGGCCTCAAGCGCCTGCTCCAGCGGGAGCCCTTGCAGGTCCTCCAGCGCAAGAGCAGTGAGCGTCGGCGCGCTGCTGTACGCCAGTCCCAGAAGGGCGGCCCATCCGCAACGTGTGGTTCTTCGCACGGTGTACCACGGTCGCCCGTGTCTCGCCTATCGCATCCGGATCAATAGTACTTCATCGTCCCGAGCAACGTGTTCGAGGTCCGTCGTTGCGAGGGCGGCCTCAAGCGCCTCCAGCGGCGTCGCGTTCTCCAGGTTGCCGCGCAGGGTGACATCGCGCGCCCGGTCCTCCGTACCGGAATCGGCGAACTGCAGCTCGTAGCCGGTCTCCCTGGCCACCCAGTCCAGCAACTCCACGAGCGGACGCCCGTCGATGGGAGGCACGTCCGCGAGGGCAACGGCCCACGACCAGGCAGGGTCAAACGGAGAAAACGCGCTGCGTTGCACTCCCCCGGCCGAATCCAGCCGCAATTGCTCGCCGGCCATACCCGTCAGTTCGGGCATTTGTTGTTCCCGCTCGACCTCCACGCTGCCTTCCCGAACGCGGACACGCAGCTCGGCGGACGTGGGCATCACTTCAAATTGCGTGCCGATCTCGCGGACCCGGCCGTGGGACGTGACCACTTCCAGCGTGCCGACGCCTGTGGCCGCCCCGGAATCGAAGTAAATCGTCCCTGCGATCAGGATGACCCGTTCGGACGACGTCAGAGTCACCTCGGTGGCTTCGTCGACGCGCAGGGACCCGCCCCAGGACAGATCCAGCGCGATATGGCTGCCCGCCGCCGTGCGCAGCCGGGAACCGGCGACCCACTCGGCGCCGCCCCCCTGCATGGCCCGCCACTCGTCGCTGTCCGGGGCCAGCGCAAGAACCTGACCGTCGACCACGGCGGTCGAGGCAACAACCGGCAGCGGCGTCCCCGGCACCAGTTGCAACACGACCGCGGCGCCAACCGCGACGGCTGCGACGCTGGCCGCCATGGCGAAGTACCGGCGGCGCCTCCGGCGCGACTGAACGGCTTGGCGCCAGGCCTGGCGGGAAGCTGTGAAAACACGCCGGTAGTCATCCTCGGCCGGAACCGGGCGGCGACCGCCCGCCCGCACCAACTCGGCCAGGACGTCACGCTCGCCGTCGCCCGCTGCCGCCTTGTCCGGCCCGTTCAGTGTGTGTCGGTCGTCGTTCATCGTCCCAATCCCCTACGCAGGACCGGCCTGGCGCCTGGTGGCGAACGGCAGCACGTCCGCCGAATCCGCGACGGCTTCCATGGCCCTGCGAAATGCCGCCCTGGCACGCGTCAGCAGCGACTCCGCGGCCTTTGGCCCGATATCCAGCCGTTTGGCGATGGCCTTGACGGAGAGCCCGTCCACGTATTTCCACTCCAGTACATCGCCGTAGTGTCCCGGGAGCCGATCCATCGTGGCCTGGATGAGCCGCACCACATCCGAACGGGCGGCCAGCACTTCTGGTTCCTCCGATTCGGATGCGGCCAGGGTGTCGAGGATCTGCCGGATCCCGCCCTGATCCTCCAGCAGCGTGACCGTTGGCAACTCCCGCCCGCGACGGCGGCAAATGTCCACGATCGTATTTCTCAAGATTCGGCACATCCAACCGTAAAGCGAACCTTCGCCACGAAAGGAACCCAAGCGCTCGAACGCCTTGCAAAAGGTTTCCTGGACCACTTCCACCGCCTCGTCATGCTGACCGTCCAATCGGGCGAGCGCGTACCGGTATAGCTTCGGGAAATAGCTGTCGAACAGATCCCGAAAGGCCTTCTCGTCTCCGTCCAGAAGACGCCTGACTGTTTCCCGATCGTCGGACACAACAAGCACGCCCCGCCCCCTATACTATTGGACGAAGCACGGTGTGGAATCCTTCGCGCCAACACGTGGCGGGATGCGCCGATATCCCTGGACACGACGCATGGCTCTGGCTAGAATGTACATTAATCTGTACATTTGAGCCAACCAATGACAGACACGCTTTCCATAGCCGATGCACGCCGGAAATTACCAACGTTGATTCGAGAAGCCGAGAATGGCAAGGCATTAACACTTACCCGGCACGGTACGCCGGTCGCCGTGCTTGTGGGGCAGCGGCAATATCAGCAGCTTACGGCAGGGCGCCGCAGCTTCGCGGACGCTTACAACCATTTTGCGCAAGTCACCAACCTGGCGGAACTCGCGCTCGACCCCGATGAGGTGTTTGCACACGCACGCGAATCGATGCCGGGACGCGACGTTCGGCTCTGACCCGTGGAATACCTCCTCGACGCAAGCGTCGTCTCCGAACCGCTACGGCCGCGGCCCTCCATCAACATCATGCAACGGTTGTGCGAGCACGACGGGGAGATTGCAGTAGCCGCTCCTGTCTGGCACGAGTTGCGGTTTGGATGCGTGCGGCTCCCGCGGTCGCGACGCCGCGATGCGATCGAACGCTACATCGAGGATGTCGTGCGCACCAGCTTTCCGGTCATCGACTACAATCTGGAAGCGGCGGATTGGCACGCATTGGAACGCGCTCGCCTGAGCGCCGAAGGCAGAACGCCGCCGTTTGTCGATGGGCAAATCGCCGCGATCGCCCACGTGAACGGGCTCACCCTGGTAACGTCGAACATCAGCCACTTCCGTGAATTTCAGGGTCTACGCTTGCTCGACTGGGCGTGAGATACTTCGACACTCCCGCCCGGATTGTTTTGGACAGGAGCCCAGGCATGTACCGATCAAGTTTGTCGCTGCTTCTGATTGCATCGACAGGAACCACGCTCGCGCACCACGGCGTCGACGCCCACTTCGACACCTCGACGGATATCCGGTTCGAGGCCGTGGTCGCCGACATCAGGGTCATCAATCCCCATTCCTACATCTATTTCTCTCAATTGAACGATGCGGGCGAACTCGTTGACGGGCGTTGCGAGCTGTTCGAGCGGCGCTTCTTGGTTCGCCATGGATTGACCGCTGAAACCCTTCCTCCCGGCACGCCGGTGAGAATCACGGGCAATCCCGCCAGGCGCGAGGCCAACGTGTGTCATGCGGAGCAGATCGAGCTGGCGGACGGGCGCAGCTTCGGCAACCGCGGCCAGGTTTCAGACGACTCGGACTACGTGCCGGGCGAGGCGCTCATGGCGGCCGTGGCCGGCTCGGGGGAGGCGTCTTCCCGGGTCATCGCGGAATCCTCCCGTGAGGCGGTCGAACGCGAACCGGTGGAGATCCCCACCGAAGGGATGTTCGGCAACTGGGTGGCCTTCACGGGCATGCTCCCCGACGGCCTGCCGCCCGGCGTCGACGAGTCGGAACTGCCGTCATCGATGATGCCGATGGGCGGCCGGATGATGGGGATGGGCAGTGAAATGCCGGGCATGGGCAACCAAATGATGGGAATGGGCGGCCAGATGAACGCCGACGCAGCCCGGATGCCCATGCCGCGCTTCATGGGCACCCGCTACCAGGTGGACTACACCGAGGCGGGCCAGGCCTTCGTCGACACGTTTGACCCTGCGTTCGACAGTTCCGATATCCAGTGCCAAGCGTCGGTGCTTCACGGCATGCAGCATCACGCACTGGTGAACGAATTCGTGCCCGTGGGCGAGGACCGACTGCGTTGGGTCTACGGTTACATGGATATGGTCCGCACCTTCCACATGAACCAGTCCGAGCACCCGGAAGACCTCGAGCCATCCGTCCTGGGCCACTCCATCGGCTACTGGGACGGCCCCACGCTGGTCGTCTACACCCGCGGCTTCAAGAGCTTCGAACTGTTTCGCGGCGTCATCAACAGCGACGCACTGCAACTCGTAGAGCGGGTCACCCACGATCCGGAGACGGACCGGCTGATCGTGTCGTTCACGGTACTGGACCCGAAGTTCTGGAGAGCCCCGCTGCAGGGCGAGATCAAACTGGCTCGGACGGACCGGCCCTTCACGCCCTACGGCTGCATCGAGCTGGCCGGCGAGAACAACCTGCGACCGGACGAGCGCACAATCTTCGACTGAGCCGATGGCTCGCTGATATCGAATTCAGCCCGCGCCAATGGAAATCTCATCCGAGACTTACAATGCACGAACGCGCCGGACTCGCCGCGCCGACGCCCTGTTTCGAGGCGGTTTGAATCAAGACCGAGGACCGCTGAACAGCGATCGTATAGAGCGCAGCCGCGGTGATGCTCTGCGCAGTCGAGGCCCCAACCACATCCAGACGCCGGTTACCACGAGCAGCGGCACCACCACGAATTGATTCAGCAGCAGGAACCACTGGCTGCCGATCCATGGCGAATAAACGAGAGTTCCCAGACACCCTGCCGCGACCAGATGCAGGGCCCTGACGAACCTTCGCGCCTTCATGACCTGCACCCTTTGGCTTCGATTCGGGACAGCGCGCTACCCCAGCGCCCGTCGGCGGGAATGTACTGACCCGCGCGGGCGAGTCCAAACTGGGTCAGTAGCACGAACTGGGCAAGCGACTCCCCGCTGGAATCATGGCACGGCGTCACCACCAACAACAGCGGGCGCGTGACCGCAATTGATCTCAGCAGCAACCAGTTGAGCGGCCCGATTCCGGCCAAGTTGGGCGATCTCTCCAGCCTGGAAGAGCTTTGGCTGTATAGCAACGAGTTGATCGGTCCGATTCCGGCGGAGTTGGGCGACCTCTCCAACTTGGAAGTACTTTATCTCGGTGGCAATCAGTTGTCCGGTTGCATCCCAGATGGGTTGCGGGACGTGTCGAATAACGACCTCTCCGGGCTGGGTCTGGCGTACTGCGGAGATTCCGGACCTTCCGGCGGCGATACACAGGGCAACGATTTCAGCGAGAACACCCTTGTCGTAAATTGAAAGTTGTGTCCGCCGCGCCGTACTGAAGATTGCGTCTCGGAAACGCAAGTGCCGTGTGCTCGGTGCGGTTCGGTCCGTGGCTGCGCCAGGTACGCCGCAGACTTCGGGTGAGACATACAGACTCCACTTTGTCGCCGTTGATCGGCTGGGCGAACTTTTTCATCAGCGGATCCCGGCTACCCGATTCCTGCACCCCGCGAACGAGTAGCCCTTGCCGCTTCCGAGATAATCTGCGAGCCAACAACGCGTCCGGTCAAAATGAGAATTGCTGGTGATCCACACCAGCGGTTGCATTAGGCTATCTCGATTCCTATGCTCTTACTCAAGAGTAAGGAACCAGGAACCTTGTAATGCAAGCAACCATGACCAGCAAGGGCCAGTTGACTGTCCCGAAGGCCATCAGGGACAAGCTTCGCCTGAAACCCGGCGACCGGATCGAATTTCTGCTCGACGACAACGGTGCCCGGATTACACCTGTCAAGGCGTCCGTAAAGGAACTCAAGGGCATGCTTCCGAAACCCGCCTCGCCGGTCACGCTGGCGGAAATGGATGAGGCCATCGCAAAGGCAAGCAGGCGCAAGCTGTGATCGGCCTGGATACCAACGTATTGGTGCGTTACATCGTCCAGGACGATGCCGAACAGGCGCATGCCGCCACGCGGCTGATCGAGGGTCGGTGCACGGAGCGCTCACCGGGACATGTCAACGTTCTGGTACTGACGGAACTCGCATGGGTCCTGACCCGCGCCTACAGGTACGCGGACTCGGATGTCGCACGGGTGATTCTTCAGCTTCTGCGCACCACCGAATTCAACGTCGAGGACAGCGATGCTGTCTGGGCCGCGCTACGCGCGTTCGAGGCCGGAACCGCCGACTTTGCGGACTATCTGATCGCCCAACGAAATCGCGCTGCCGGATGCACATCCACCTATACGTTCGACCGCGACGCTGCCCGAGGCCGGCACTTTGCGGCTGTTCCCTGACCAAGCCCCCGGGTCGCGGCGGCCGTCCACGCCGTACGGACAAGCTTCGACCAGCGCACGGACACCACAGCGATTCGCCATGATTCGGGCGTTTCCGACCGAAGGACCCGTCCACAACCACACGTGACGGAGCCGTGACGCCGGGTCAAGGAATTGGGCGGCGACGGTCTGCGCAGGTTACTCGTACGGCAGTACCGCGTCGAACCAGAGTTCGCGGTCGATGCGCCACTCGCCGCTGTCGCCGAGCCGCCAGATATGGACGAAGGCGCCGTCGCCGAGCACGCCGCCGCCGTCGCTGTCCACCACTTCGTAGACGCCGTGGACCAGCATCATGTCGGTGCCGCCAATCGTGTGCGTCACGTTCAACAGGGTCAGCGGGTTACCTTCCCCGAAGTCCGACGCCCAGAAGGCGCGGATGTCGTCGCGCCCCGTCAATGTGGGCGCGCCGTGGGCCGTCAGCTCGGCGCTTTCCGTGTAGAGCGCCGCCAGGGCGTCACCGTCGTGGTCGTTGTAGGCTTCCGTCCACCGGTCGGCGAGTTCCTGGGCGTCGACGGGGGCCTGGGCGGGCAGACCGGACGAGGCAAGAAGAATGGCCAGGAAAATAACAGGACTACTGAAGTGTTTCATTTCGTTTCCTCGATTGCCGAATCGTATTTCGATACCTGACGGGGTCGCTCGACCGGCAGGGCGCTTACCCGTCCGCGCCGGCGAGTTTTCGCGCGTGTCAGCACCATTCCGGATGTGCCGGAGTTCCCGCGATAGACGCCGCTACCGGGCCACGGCGGAGCCGCTACCAGGCCACCGTGGAGCCGTCGTAACTGAGCGGCCGTCCATCATAGCTCGCGTCCAGACCCTCGATCACCGCCGCCATGCCGGCTGCGGCGTCTTCGGACGTGCTGGCCCGCGGCACCAGCGACGGCCGATTGATCTGCAGCATGTCGGTCACCGTCGGACCCGGGGCAACGAGTGCCACGATGATGCCGCGGCCGGCCAACTCCGCGCCGACCTTGCGCATGGCCATGTTCAGCGCGGTCTTGCTGATGCCGTAGTAGGCGCCCCCCGTCGACACGGCCTCGCGTGAGACCGATCCGGCGCCGCTGGTGATCGAGACGATCTTCTTCTGCGCGCTGGCCGCCACGTGCTCGGCGAACGCCTCCGCCATCTTCATGGGCGCCAGCACGTTCACGGCCATGACATCGTGAAACGTCTGCGCATCGAGCGTACCCAGCGTCTGCTCCTCGGCGCCGCCGTAGATGCCGGCGTTGTTGATCAGCACGTCGATGGGCGTGCCGGCATAGGCGGCGGCCAGGTCCTTGATGCCTTCATCGTCGGTCACGTCGAGTTGCTCGATGAGCAGGTGCTCGTACGCCTCGGCGATCGCGTTGAGTTCATCGGCCCTGGAGGGCGTTCGCGCCGTCGCCAGAACATTCCAGCCTTCGGCAACATAGTGTTGAACGAAGGCCAGTCCGATGCCCCGGTTGGAGCCGGTTATCAGCACGGTCGGCCTGTTCGGGTCGATGGAAGCACCCTGTGCGCCCGTCGCCGCAAGTACCGCAACGAGCGACAACAGCAGGCCGTGAATCCCAGGGTAGCGAACTATGGATACCAATCTGTGCATGGGAAGCGCTCCGCAAGTGCCCGATGTTGATCTTGGCCCAAGTTTAGCAACTTGAGCCTTTTTCGGGACTTCGTCTCGTACTCGCATTGACGGCGAGTGCCCGCCGTCTCGCATTTGAAGCAGCAGTTAGGGCAAGATGGGCTGGCTCTGGACCCGAACTGTCGCGTTTGAGTGCGGCCCGGAAGGTATTCGGTGACCGGTAGCCGGCAATTGTGGGAGATACGCCGATGCAATTTGTTCGCAGCCTCGATTTGAGCGGTCTGCTGTCCTTTCCTCCCGACATGGACCCGTTCGAATTGCAGGCGCTAAATGTGCTGATCGGTCCAAATGGCTCCGGCAAATCGAACATCATCGAGGCACTGGAACTTCTGCGCGCCACGCCCACCGACTTTGCCGCCGCGGTCCGGGACGGCGGCGGCGCCACGGAATGGTTCTGGAAAGGCGAGACGGTGCGCCGTGTCGCAAAAGTCGAGATCGAATCCGGCGACAAGAGTACCGGCTTGCAAACGCCGAGCGAAAGTGCGTTGCGATATCGCCTCGAATTTGTAAGCGCCAACAACCGTATCGAAGTCTCCGACGAGGCGATCGAGGAGACGAAGCCGGCACCGGGCCACGACGACCCGTATTTCTATTACCGGTTTCAGCGCGGCAACCCCGTCATCAATGTCCTCGACTCCTCGACGACTTCGGTGAGAGCCACGAGACACTTGCAGCGGGACGATCTACTACCGGATCAGTCCGTACTGGCGCAGAGAAAAGACCCCGACCTTTATCCGGAACTGACCTGGTTCGGGAGGCAGGTGGGGAAAATCCAGACGCTGAGGGACTGGACGTTTGGACGCTATACGGCCCCACGCCTGCCGCAGCCGGCGGATTTGCCCGAGGATCGACTCCTTCCAGACTGCCGGAATCTTGCCTTGGTGCTCAACCAAATCGAGCACCGTCAGGCATCGCTGAAACTGAACGAACTGCTCAAACGCTTCTTCCCCCGCTTCGACCGGATGTCGACCAAGGTTTCCGGCGGAACGATTCAGTTCTATCTTCACGAAACGGGTTTCGGCTCTCCGATTCCGGCGACCCGGTTGTCGGACGGCACGATCCGCTTCGTCGCGTTGCTCGCCACGCTGCTGGCGCCCTCGCCTCCACCGTTGGTTTGTATCGACGAACCGGAACTTGGACTTCATCCTGATGCCGTGTCGCTCCTTGCCGACGTCCTGATCGAAGCGTCCGAACGCATGCAACTGATCGTCGCCACGCATTCCGACGCGCTCGTTTCCGCGTTGACCAATATGCCGGAGGCCATCGTGGCCTGCGAGCGGGCAGGCGCGGCAACGACCCTTCGCCGGCTCGATCCAGGGAAGCTCTCTCACTGGCTCGACCATTACCGCCTCGGCGATCTCTGGCGAATGGGTGAATTGGGAGCCAATCCCTGAGCATCGCGATCTACATGGAGGGCGGTGGCCAAAGCCGCGATTCAAAGGCGGCTCTGCGCCTTGGAATGGACGGGTTTCTGGCCGAGATCAAGGAGGTCTTTCGTGCTCGTAGTCGGCCTTGGAAACTGGTTTGCTGCGGCCCACGAGACAATGCCCACAGGGCGTTTCGTCACGCTTGCACGCAACGGGACGGTTGCGCCGATCAATCTTCAGATTTCTTTTCTTGCGAGGAGCCGCTGACGTGCGGTAGGGTTTGGTCAAACCAATTTGGTAGGACCATAAATGCCGCACATGCTTTCCCGCACAGAAGAAATTACCCGTGCCCTGAGGGACGACATCCTGCGCGGCCAATACCGCGCCGGTGAGCGCGTGCCCTCGGAGCGGGACCTGGCGGCGCGCTTCGCCACCAGCCGCGGCACGGTTCGCGAGGCGCTCAAGAAGCTCGAACAGCTCGGCATCGCCTCCATTCAGCCGGGCGGCGCCCGCGTCGTCCCGGTGCAGGAATGCACCCTGGACGTGCTCGGGCCGCTGCTGGACCTGAACGAGATTCCGGATGCCGCGCTCATGGGACAGGTCCTGGACATCGGCACGCTCCTCATCGCCTATGCGGCGGAGACCGCCGTCGAGCGGGGCGACTCCACCGCGCTGGCGCGCGTGGAAGCGACCATCGACGAGATCCTCGCGGCGGAGCCCGGGGAGCTTGCGATGATGCGCGTGCCGCGGCTGCTGGGCCGGGCGTTCGCCCAGGCGTCCGGGAACCTGGTTCTGTTGCTCATCATCAACGGACTGCGCACGCAGATTCCTGACCCAAGGCGGATGCTTGGGGGACCTCCAAGGCTGGAACCTGAGTCCCTGAAGCGGATCGCCGCAGATATCAAGGCCGCCGTCGCCCGGCGTGACGGCGCCGCGGCGGGCGCATTTATGCGGGAACTCATGGGGCTGATGAGGGCCGCTGCAAGGGGAGCGCTGCGCTCCCATCGTTCCAAACACGACGAGACACTGCGCTCCCACCGTCCCAACACCGACGGGACGCTGCGCTCCCACCGGTCCAATGCCGGCGAAACGCCATTCTCCCCGCGCCCCAATGCCAATGAGACCCCGATCTCACACCGTCCCAACACCAACGAGACACAGTTCTCCCTCCGTTCCAACGCCGAGGAAACCAACTCATGAAACGCGGAACCCTGGTCGCAGTGGCCTCCCTGGCGGTGTCGGCGGCCATCACTGCAACGCTGATGCTGACCCGGCAGCAACTCGACCCGAGCGAGCCCGAGCCCGTGGCCCCGGCCGTGCGGGTCATGCACGCGAATCCCGGCGGCGAGCGCATGGTGGTCAACAGCCAGGGGACGGTGTCGCCCCGCACCGAGGCGGACCTGGTGCCTGAAGTCTCGGGCAACGTCTTGTGGATATCCCCTAACCTGGTCCCGGGCGGCTACTTCGAGGAAGGCGAAGCGCTGCTGCGGATCGACGAGCGGGACTATCGATACGCGCTTGAACGGGCCCGCGCGGCCGTGGACCGGGCCATGGCGGAAGACGAATTTGCCCGCTTCGAGCTGGAACGGCTCCGGGAGATGGAAGAGCGCAATCTCATCAGTCCGTCCGACGTCGAAACGGGCATGCGTGCCGCCCGGGTCGCCGAAGCGGCCCTTGCCGACGCCCGCACGGCGGTGAATCAGGCCGAACTCGACCTGTCCCGCACCGAACTGCTCGCCCCGTTCACGGGGCTGGTGCGCGGCGAGCAGGTCGACCCTGGCCAGTTCGTCAGCCGAGGCGCCGCCGTCGCCCGCCTGTACGCGGTGGACTACGTGGAAGTGCGCCTGCCCATCGCGGACCGGCAACTGGCCTACCTGGACATCCCGCCCATGCAACGCGGCGAACTGGACGCATCCATCGCCCCGGAGGTGACGCTGTCGGCGGACTTCGCCGGACAGCACTACAAGTGGCGCGGCACGATCGTGCGCACCGAAGCGGAGATCGACACCCGCAGCCGCATGGTCAACGCGGTCGCTCGCATCCGCATCGCCGACGATGCCGCAGGCGACAGGGCCTACGTGCCACCGCCGGTGGGCCTGTTCGTCGAGGCGGAAATCCAGGGGATTGCCGCGGACAACATCGTCGTGGCGCCCCGCTCGGTCATTCGCAACGGCAACCAGGTGCTGGTCGTGGACGAGGACGACCGGCTGCGCTTGCGCACGGTGAGCATCGCCCGCATTTACGGAGACGACGCCTACATCGACGGCGGACTGGAAAGGGGCGAACGGGTATGCCTTTCGGTGCTGCAGGCGGTGATCGACGGCATGCGCGTTGATGTGGTCGAGGACGAAGCGACACCGCTGCCGGGCGTGGCCGGATCATGAAACGCATCATCGCCTGGTTCGTCAGCAACCCGGTCGCGGCCAACCTGCTGATGATGATCCTCATCGTCGGCGGGCTGATTTCCGTGTTCCAGATCCGGCAGGAGGAAATGCCGCCGATCGAACTGGACATGGTTTCGGTCTCGATCCCCTACCTGGGCGCCGCGCCGGAAGAGGTCGAGAACGGCGTCAGCCTGCGGATCGAGGAGGCCATGGAGGGCATCCGGGGCATCTACCGGATGACTTCCAGCGCCAGCGAGGGCAACGGCACGATGATGCTGGAACTGGAAGCCGACGTCAACCGGATCCAGACCGCCAACGAGATCAAGAGCCAGATCGACGCCATCTCCACGTTTCCCGTCGAGACCGAACGTCCCATCGTGTCGCTGCTGACGACGCTCAACGACGGGCTCGAAATCGTTATTGGAGGCGACGCGGACGAGCGCACGCTGAAGGAACTGGGCCTTGAGATTCGCGAGGAAATCGCTGCGATAGAGGGCATCTCCAACGTTGAGCTGGCCTACGTGCGCCCCGACGAGATTTCCATCGAAGTCTCCGAGCAGACCCTGCGGCGGATGGGGCTCACCTTCGACCAGGTGGCCAACGCCGTGCGACGGTCGTCGCTGGACATGCCCGGCGGATCGATCAAGTCGGGCGCAGGAGAAATCCTGCTCCGCACCCAGGGCCAGGCCTATACCGGCGAGGACTTCCGCGACATCGTGGTCGTCTCCGGGGAAGACGGCACGCGGGTGTATCTGGACGAGATCGCCACCATCGTCGACGGCTTCCAGGAAGGCGACACCCAGGCGCGGTTCGACGGCCAGCCCGCGGCCATCGTCCGGGTCAACCAGGTGGGCGACGAGGACGTGGTCGAGATCAGCGAAAAGGTCCGGGCCTACGTGGAGGAAGCCCGCGGCCGGATGCCCGACGGCATCGACCTGACGATTTGGCGGGACGAGTCCGAAACGCTGGAGGCCCGGATCGACATCCTTCTCGGGTCCGCCGCCACCGGACTGGCGCTGGTGTTGCTGTTGCTGACCCTGCCGCTGCAGTTCCGGCTGGCCATGTGGGTCGCGGCCGGGATACCCATCGCCATGCTGGGCACCATTGCCGTTTTCGGCCCCTTGGGCATCACCATCAGCACCCTGTCGGTGGTCGCCTTCATTCTCGTGCTCGGCATTGTCGTGGACGATGCCATCGTGGTGGGCGAGCGCGTCTACGCCCACGAGCAGCAGGGCAAGGATCAGTTCACCGCGGCCGTGGAGGGCACGTCCGAAGTGGCGGTGCCGGTCATTTTCGGCGTGCTCACCACCATTGCGGCCTTCACTCCGCTCATGTTTGCGCCCGGGAACCTCGGGCAACTGCTTTCGGTCATCGCTTACGTGGTCGCCATCTGCCTGTTCTTCAGCATCGTCGAGTCCCAACTCATCCTTCCGGCTCACCTGGCCCACCGCAAGATTTCCGCGCCGACGGACCGGGTCAACGCCTTTCATGCCGGGTGGCGGCGGTTACAACAACGCATCGCCGCCGGTATCGAGCGCTTTGCCCAGGACACCTTCGGACCGGCGCTGGATCGGGTCATCGAATCGCGCTACACCGCGCTCGCGCTCGGCGCCAGCGTGCTGCTGGTCGCCCTTGCCCTTGTAATGAGCGACCGGATCGAAATCCAGTTCATGCCCCAGATCGAGGGCGACAGCATCGTCGCGCGGGTGGAAATGCCGGAGGGCGTGGACGTCGAGCAAACCGCCAGGGCGGCGCGCCAGATCGAGGAAGCGGCCCTGCAACTGAAGGCCGAACTGGACGCCGCCAACCCGGACCGGCCCTCGCTGATCGAGCATATCTTCACCTCCGTCGGCCAGACCCTGGGCGGACGATTCCGGGCCGCGCCCCAAAGCCATACCGCCGAACTGGTGCTGTCGATCCTGCCGCTGAGCGAACGCGGCAACGTGTCCGTCACCGACGTGGCGGACCGCTGGCGGGAGCTGACCGGCCCCGTCCACGACAGCGTCTCGCTGACGTTCGCGACCACGGGCCTCACCGTGGGCGATGCCATTTCTATCCGTCCGCAGGGCCGCAATGTGGACGACCTGGCCAACGCCGCGGCCGAGTTGCGCGCGGAACTGGCGCGTTTCGACGGCGTACAGGACATTACCGATTCGTTTCGCTCGGGCAAGCAGGAGGCCAGGCTCTCGCTGCTTCCCGAGGGCCGGCAACTGGGATTGACGCTGAACGACCTGGCGCGCCAGGCGCGCCAGGCCTTTTACGGCGAGGAAGTGCAGCGCGTGCAGCGGGGCGTGGAGGATATCCGGGTCATGGTCCGTTATCCGGAAGCCGAGCGGCGTTCCCTGGGCGACCTGGAGGACATGCGGATTCGCGCCGCCGACGGCACTGAGATTCCGTTCGCCGCGGTGGCCGGGATCGAACTGGGCAGGGGTTACTCCACCATCACGCGCGTCGACCGCCAGCGCGTGGTCACCGTGAGCGCGGACGTTGACCGCGACGTGGTGACCCCCGAAGCCGTTCTGCGAACGCTCGAGGCCGAGGCGCTGCCGAGGATACTGTCCGGCTACCGCGGCATCGGCTATTCGCCGACCGGCGAGCAGGAACAGAGAAACGAGTCCTTCGGCGGACTGATGAATTTCATCCCCGTCGCGCTGCTGATGATTTATGCGTTGCTGGCGATCCCGCTGCGCTCCTATCTTCAGCCGCTGGTGATCATGAGCATCATTCCCTTCGGCGCCCTGGGCGCCATCATCGGTCACCTCATCATGGGCTGGTCGATCATCATCACGTCCATCTTCGGACTGATCGCCCTGGCGGGGGTCGTCATCAACTCGAGCCTCGTGCTGGTGGACTACATCAACCGGCAACGGCGCATGGGCGTCGACGTGCGCGAGGCCGTGCATCGGGCCTGCATCGTGCGCTTCCGGCCCATCCTGATCACCTCCTCCACCACCTTCGCCGGGCTGATGCCGCTGATGCTCAACGACAACCCGGCCACGGCCTTCTTCGTGCCGATGTCCATCTCGCTCGCATGGGGCGTGCTCTTCGCCACCGGGATCACCCTGTTCCTGGTGCCGTGCCTCTACATGATCGTGGAGGACCTGTTCCCGACGGAACCGGCGCTGGCGCGCCAGTACGCCTGAGCGAACAGGCAGGAGGCCGCCATCGACCGCAATCCGGGCGAGACCCGGGTATTGGTCCCTGTCAATAGACCCTGACGGCCGCGGACCTCATCCTTTGCGTCTCCCCGAAATCCGTCCACGCGAAAATCAGCCGCGAACCGTCGAACACCATTTGGGGAAAATCCAGCGGACCCGCGGTATCGACCGTTGCGACCGTGATGGGTTCGCCAAATTCACCGGCACGGTCGATCAACCGCAGCACCAGGGCGAGACCGTCCGCTTCGCTGCGCAGCCAGCTCACCGCCGTCTCGCCGTTGGGCAGCGCCGCAACGTCGACATGGCCGAAACTGCCGCTGGAATCCAGGTTCATGGCGTCGCCGAAGGTGCGCCCTCCGTCGTTCGAGCGCGCAACGCGGACCAGCGGGCGGTTGTCCGCGGCGCTGAACCAGGCCACGGCGACCTGGTCGTCGCGGGCGGCGATGGCGGGGCCGTTGATGGGACAAGCCTCGAGCGCCCAGTTGTCGGGCGTCAGCGGGATCGGGGATTGCCAACCGCCCTCGGTCAGGCGGCGCACGACGATGTCGCGGACCTCCGATGTGGTCCGGTCCCTGAACGCCAGCAAGGCGTCGCCGCCGAGCAGGGCGACGTCGGTCTGGCAGCAATCGCAGGCCAGCGGGTCGAGTTCCACGGATGACAGGCGCTCGCCGGCCATGTCGAACCGGGCATACCGCAGGCTCATTCCCAGCGGTTCGCCGGCTTCGTTCTCGAAGGCGAACTCGCCGTCCTGAATCATGTTGCGGCCGTCGAGCCAGACTGCGGCAAGACCATCCTGCCGGGGGAAAAGCGTGACGAAACCGTGCTCGGTATCCGTTCCGTCGGCATGCAACAGGAAAGGATCGCGCCAGGTGGCGCCGCCGTCGGTGGACATGGACAGCACGGCGTCATAGCCGAAGCCCTGTGCCTGGTAGACCAGCCAGTGGGCCGCCAGAACATCGCCCCCGATGGGCGTGACCGAGGGAAAGTCGGCCCAGTTGACGAACCAGTCGTCGCCGGTGGCCACTGTGCGAGGCGCCGTCCACGCGCCGCCGCTGCTCGTCGACCATCGAAGCGCGTAGCTGTCTCCGGCGGGTTCGAGCCAGCTCAGGACCGCGGCGCCGTCGTCGCTCAGGTCCAGATGCGGCTGCGCACTGCCCTCGGCGGCGGCCACGGCCAATTCCCGCAGCGACTGCGGGTCGGCCGATGGATTGGCGCATCCGGCGAGGGCGCCGCCCAGGAGCCCCGTAACGATCATTGGCCAAACCGGGCCGCCTGCGATCGGCGCGTGCCGGACCCGCGGCGCTCGGCTGTGCCGCTGTCGTGACCGCTTCACTTCCGCCCCCCGTGGTCCTGGCGCTGTGGAGACCGCCTCGCGGCTACCCCGTTCGTTCGCGCAATCGCGCCCGTTTCCCATACGCCTCCCCCGGCCGCTGGAACCCGGCCCGGCAGGCCCCGGCCCATACCGAGCCGCGAGCGTGGTCATCCTGGTCATTGGAAGCATCCTCTTTCTTCGGGATTGTCGGGACAGTATAGGGAATCCGGCGCCGCACCGCCCCGGCGCCCTGCCGCCCCGGTTGCCCGCCGCCCCGTTTTCCGACCGTCACGGCTCTTCGCCGCCTGCGTCATGGGAGCGACGGATGCCGGGCGTGCCACGGCGTCGCCTGCTCGAAGGCGTGCGCGTAGCGAAGCGCGCGCGCGTCGCGGAACCGCCCGCCGCAGATCATCAGGCCCACGGGGAGCCCCACGCTGTTGAATCCGCACGGCACCGAGATGGAGGGCTGCCCGGTGAAATCGAAGATGCAGGCGTTCTTGCGCCGTTCCTTGTCGTGTTCGGGAGGCTGCGCGGCAATGGGCGCCGCAGCCACCGTCGCGGTGGGCATGACGAGCACATCGACTCGCTCCAGGGTCTCTTCCACGCGGCCCGTGAATTCCGCGCGGAATCGCTGCGCCTTCGCATAGGCCGCCTGCGAATAGCGCGTCATGGACTCGTAGCGGGCGCGGAACGGCTCGCTGAACGCCTCGGCGTCGTCAGCCAACGCTTCCCGGTGAACTTCAACGATTTCGGAGAACGTGGCGTTGGCCGCATCGTAGGCCTTGCGGCAGCTAGGCATCGCCACCGGCTCAACCGTGGCCCCGAGTTCCTCGAATACCCCGATGGCCTCGTTCACGATCGCCTTGACTTCCTCGTCTCCGCCTTCGAAAAAGTAGTCTGTCGGAACGCCGACGATCCCTCCGGCGATCGGCGCCTCCATCCGCTGAACAAGGTTGCGCAGCGCCCCGTCGATCATGCGACGCGGCGCAATATCGATCCGGCGAGCCGGCGCTCGGGATTTCCCCCCGAAATCGTTGTTGTCGCGGGAATTGTTCTTGTCGCGCGCCGCGATTGCCGCGAGCACCAGCGCGGCATCGCGCACGGATCGGGTCATCGGGCCCACATGGTCCATGGAAGGCACAAGCTCCATGACACCTGCCTTGCCGACCAGCCCGTAGGTCGGCTTGTGTCCGACGATGCCGCAGCACTGCGCGGGCAGGCGGATGGAACAGCCGGTATCGGTGCCGAGCGCCGCAAACGCCATCCCCGCCGCCACGGCCGCCGCCGAGCCGCCGCTGGATCCGCCCGGATGATGGTCCGGCCGCCAGGGATTCCCGATGGCGCCGAAGAACGGGTTCACCGAGGTCGTGCCGAACGCCAGTTCGTGCAATCCGGTCTTGCCCAGGGACACGGCGCCCGCGGCGCGAAGAGCCGCGATCACGGCCGCATCCTCGTCGGGCACATGCCCGGCGTAGTACCGGGACCCGTACGTGGTCAATACGCCCCGGGTGTCGATGAGGTCCTTGACCGCCACCGGAATGCCGTGCAGGGGCCCGCGGTCCGTACCGGCCGCCAACTCCCGGTCCGCCCGCCCGGCCTGCTCGAGCGCCTCGTCGGCGGTCACGGTGATAAACGCATTCAGCAGTCCGTCCAGGAGTTCGATGCGCGCAAGGCACGATCGGGTCAGTTCCACGGACGAAGTCTCCCCGGCCCGAATCGCCGCGGCGGCCTGCGACAACGTTGCGTATTCGAATCCGTTCATCGGTCGTCGGTCCTCCCGCCGTAGCCAGCTCGCATCTCGCGCCATCACGGTGGCACGGGCAACGGCGCGGCGAATAGTCTAACCGGCATTTCCGGCGGCCAGCCATTGAGCCACGTCGTTGAGATGCATGCGTGACCGAATCGAGTTCGATTCGAAACCGAAAGATGGCGCTCGGGCAACCAGCGCGCGGCGCCCTCCGGAAACTGAACAGAATCGATACATTGTGATCTTTCAACCCCAATGCGCACGTGTTCCCATGGCAACTCGTACATGCCGTGCCGGGAGTTTCTTGCGTGCCATCTTCGATACGCGCACCGTTAACCCGAGCGTGCCTGAAGGTCATGCTCAGGAGAAAGATCCGGGATGCCGGATCCAATTCCGCTTCATCGGTCCTTTGGTTGTTCTGAATTACCGGCAGAAGGTACGATGAATAGGCGAAACCACCGCCGGTGGCTGGCTTCCCAGATCATGAGCTGGTTAAGCAATCTTTCCGTCGGTCTCGTCGTAGGCGGCTTTTTCGCCTTTGTACTGTCACGCGAACTCATGGGTTTGCTTGGCGTCTACTTGGGAATCAGCATCGCCTATTTCCTGTTCAGCTACTTCAAGGAGGACAAACGATGAACGAAACGCTCGCTTTTGCCTTGAGCATTGCAGGCATCCTCATCGTCATCGCGCTGCTACTTGCGCAGTCCACCCCGGACACCGCGGAACGCGAACACGACGACAGCCCGCAGCCGTAACCCGTCTCCATGGACGTTGGCGCCCCGGCGAAGCGCTCCTCTCCTTCTTTCACCACGACGTTTCCCGGCGTCGGCAAAGCAACGTGCGCCTGAGCGCCCGCCCGCGTCAACGCGATGCGCTTTGCGAATAGGTGATACGATTTCCCCGCAGGGAACCCGCCAGGATTCCCGGGCCTGACTCCACATTGACCCGATTGGGTGGATTATGCGGAACATCATCAAGGCACTCGGAATCGCGGCCGCCGCGCTTGCCGTCATACTCGCCATCGCCGCGTTTCTGCTGTGGCGGCTGTTCGATCCAGACAACGTCCGGGAGGAGCTGGAAGCGTTCGTGGCGGAACGCACCGGGCGTGAATTCTCGATCGACGACGATCTCGCCCTGACCGTGTTTCCCTGGCTCGGCATCGAAACGGGCCGGATGCGCCTCGGCCACGCTCCGGGCTTCGGCGATGACGACTTCGCCAGCGTCGACTCCGCGGGGGCGCGGGTTCGACTGCTGCCGCTGTTCCGTGGACGGATGGAGTTCGGCGCCGTGGCGCTGGAAGGTCTCGAACTGAATCTGGCCCGCGATGCCGGCGGACTCGACAACTGGTCGGACCTGTTGGGTACGGCGTCTCCGGCGATCGATGCGGACGGCGCCGGCGCGCCGGACGGCGTCGTCGATGAACCCTTTTTCGGCGAAGTCGACATCGCCGGCATCGCGGTCCGCGACGGCATCGTGTTCTGGCGGGAGAACATCGACGACGTTCGTTACGTGATCTCGGACATTTCCCTTGCAACCGGTCCGATCGCCGCGGGCATACCCGTGGACATCGACCTGGACCTGCGGTGGGTGGGCGTGCAACCGGCTTTCACGGCGCAACTCGATGGACAGGCTTCCCTGGCCGCGGTCCCGGAAGCGGCGGGCCTCCAGGCCGACGGCCTGCGCCTGGCTTTCCGTGTCGAAGACGGTCGGAGCGATGAACGCATTACGGGCAATCTGCAGACATCGGTCACCTTCGACAACGCCTCGCGCATCGTCCGGATGGACAATCTGCGGCTCGAGTCCGCGCTGAGCGACTTCACGGGCGGCGCCGGACCGGTCGACGTCACCTTGGTGGCGCCTTCGGTGCGCGTGGACGCCAGGGCCCGGACGGCGGACGTTCCCGAGGCGGTGACGACCATCGGCGGCATTACGGCGCGCTGGCACCTGACCGACGCAAGCTTTACCGGCGAACCGCGGTTCGCGGGGACCGTGGCCGTTGCGGAGTCGCCCGTCGAAGAAGCGCTGGCGTTGTTCGGAGTGGAGTACGACGCGTCCCTGGGCGACTTCGACCTTCAGTCCGGATTCCAGCTCGAACCGCTGGCGGGACGCGCCGAATTGACCGGACTTCGGAGCACGCTGCTGGACATGGCCGTCACCGGCAATCTCGCCCTCGGCGACGCGGACCTGTCGGGCGATCTGCAGGCCCCGACATTCGATCCGGGGGCGTTATTCGGCGTCCTGCCGCCCGAGTGGCTCGACGGCGCAAACGTCACCTCCATCGAACAAATGGAGCTCAGCGCGGACTTCACCGTCAACCGCAACGGCAACGGATTCTCGCTACGTGATTTCGCCGTCGCGCTTCCCGGCGGGGCTATCTCCGGTAGCGCGGATCGACCCGCCGATGCCGACAGCTACAGCGGACGCATCGTCGCCTCCGATCTGGACCCGGAGGTCGTGGCGAGCGTATTTCCGGCCCTCCTGCCGGACGCGCTCGGCGCGGAGCGACTCGGGACCCTGGGCATCGACACCGCATTCGACTACGAATTCGACTACGACGCGGCCGGATCCGTATTGCGCCTCGAAGAGTTGGCTGCCAGCGCATTGGGCCTGCAAGCGAGCGGCGACCTGACCGTTCGCGACCCCGCCGGCAGCCCGGTCGTTACCGGCACGCTGCAGGTGGCGAACTTCTCCCCGCGGGCGCTCCTGGAACGCCTTGACCGGGACGTTCCGCCCACCGCCGATCCGGGCGCGCTGCGCGAGGCGGCCCTGAGCGCCGACATTTCGTTCGGTGCGAACCGGGCGGAGCTCGCGTCGCTGCAAATGCGCCTGGACAACACCAACCTGACCGGCCGCGTCGAGATAAACGACTTTTCCGACCCGCGCTTCGCATTCGACCTGGACATGGACCGGATCGACCTCGACCGCTACCTCCCGTCCACCTCCGAGGCGCCGGCCGCGCCCGGCCGGGAGGACCAGGCCTTCGACACCGCCACCCTGGCCGACCTGAATCTGGCGGGACGGATAAGCGCTGACGAACTGCAGGTCTCGGGGCTCAACGTGTCCGGCTTTTCCACCGACATCGACCTGGCCGAGGGCATCGGCCGCATCGAACCCCTGGAAGCCCGTCTTTACGGCGGCGACTTCAGCGGCGCCACCGAACTCGACGTCCGCGCCGGCGGCCCCTTCGTCTCGCTGCGGGGCACGATGTATGACGTCGACATTGCGGGACTGCTTGGCGCCCTCTCCGGAGAACCGGCGCGCACCAGCGGCACGGGTATCATCGACATCGAACTCACCGGAGTCGGCGACAACCTGGACGAGGTGCTTTCGACCTCGACGGGTTCCATCGAGTTCACGCTTCGCGACGGCGCGCAGCGGGGAGTCAACCTCGACCACGCACTGTGCGACCTCTACAACCAGCTACGCGGCTACCCGCGACCGGCGCCGGTGTCCGCCGATGCCACCCGCTTCAGCCTGGTGCGCGGTTCGGCACAGGTCCGCAACGGAATCGCATCGACCACCGATATCCTCGCCAGCCTGACGACCATCGAGGTCAGCGGCGGGGGGCGAGTCGATCTGGTGACTTACGGAATCGACCTCGGCCTGGACGCCGAGATGACGGCGCCCATCCCCATACCGGGCTGCGAGACCCTGGACAGCCTCGTCGGCGAGACTATTCCGCTCGTGGTCGGCGGAACCGCGGCCGAACCGCGGATCGGACCCGACTTCGGAGAACTGATCAGGCAGCGCCTGCAAGAGGAAGCCGGGGAAACCGTTCTCGAAGCGGTGATCGACCTGTTGAACTAGTGTCGAGTCAAGCCTGCGCCGTAGGACACGTCCATACGTGTCGGCGCGCTGACCGGCAGCAGTTTTTCGCGCCATTGCGGCATGAGCATATGGCCTATACTTCGCTGGCTACGAGTTTGAATCGCTGACCACGGTCATGAATCGGCGGACATTCACCTTTCTCCCAATCCTCGCGCTGGCACTGGCCGGCGGCATGGCCATGCAGGAACGCGCCCCGGCCCAGGGCTGGGAGCTGGAGTACCCGCAGGCGGAATTCCACATCGCCCGGCTGATGCCCAGTGGAACCCAGGCGTTCCGCGGCGGCTACCGGCAGTGGTACGCCATCGACTGGCCGGAAGCCGAAGATCATCTTTCCCAGGGTTTGCAGCGGCTGACCCGGCTCGAAGTCGCCGACGACAGCGTTCATGTGCGCACGCTCGACGACCGCATCTTCAACCACCCTTGGCTGTTCGCACAGCAGGTGGGCCGCTGGACGCTGTCCCAAGAGGAATCCGACCGGCTACGGGAGTACCTGATGCGGGGCGGATTCCTGGTGGTCGACGACTTCCATGGCGAGTGGGAATGGGCGTACTTCTTAGAGACCATTCGGCGCGCATTGCCCGAGTTTCCCATCGTCGACATCCCCGATGACGACCCCCTGCTTCACGTGCTCTACGACCTGGACCGCAACACCCAGATCCCGGGCGCCCGGCACCTGTATCGCGGCGCAGGTGGTCAGATAATGGCCCAGCTACCCGGCGGACCCCCCCAGTGGCGCGGGATCTACGACGAGCACGGCCGGCTCATGGTGGCGATCAACTACAACATGGACATGGGCGACGCCTGGGAGCACGCCGACGATCCGTGGTACCCGAATCCCATGACCGCGCTGGCCTATCGGTTCGCAATCAATTACATCATCTACGCGATGACTCACTGATCGGATTGCCGGGCGAACCTCCGTGGGCGAACTCCCGATTTTTCTGACTGCCGCGGCGGTTGTCGCGTTCATCCTGCTGGCGCCGCGGGTGCGGTCCGCGCTCCGCGGCGGTTTTCGCCGCGGCAACCGTGGCAACATCCTCGGCAACCTCCGGAGCGCTTTGCGCAGCGCCTTCGGAGGCGGCAAGACACTCCGCCGCAGCATCGACGTGGAAGCCGACCTGCTGAGCGCCTGCGGCGGAGACAGGGCAACTATGGAACGGCTGATTCGCTACGAGATAAACCGCAAACCGGAACTGGGACGGACGGGCGCTGCGTTGATGGCCCTGTCGAGGCTACGCGCAGATCGACGCTGACACTTTCCCCGCTCCTTCTTTATTCACTGCCCGAATCGCGCGGGCAGACACATGACGCAAACCGAATTGCGGTCGAATTCGACCGTAGACCGGACCCCCCCTGATCCTTCAAGGACCGAGAAATCGCGGTCCCGCGTGATCGCCGCCATGCTGGCGCGATTGAGAATGTGATCGCAACGGCGCTGACTGCCACTACCCGCCCAACCGCACAACCGTTCGCTGACGTTCCAGGAAACAACGCGATCGATCCGATTGCGGAGAGCAAAAGTAGTCCGCCAATGCCATATTAGTTATTCACCAAAACCACCGCTTTTGAACCATTGTGAACTATTGCGGCTGATTTTAACGCTTCTCAACGGCTCATGATGTATCGATAAAGGATCCGAAAGGCGTGTGCAAATGATATCGAAACAAATGAAAGATATCTTGGAAAAAGAAATACGTAGCAAGAATGAAATCGACGAAATTGTATCGCACCTACTTTCAAGGCATATTCGTGCTGGAAAGCTGGAATTCAGTCATGCGGTAAAGATGCTACTGCGCCAGTGCTTCTCACCGGAAGATATCAAGCGCAAGAGTGTCGCCAGGAAAATATTCATTAGCGAGCGACATTTGGTGAGAAAACTAAGAAAGGAAGGCATGACTTACAGGCAATTGGTTGATGAGGTTAGAAAAGAGCGATGTCTAGCTCTATTGCAGCAGGGTGCGACACAATCCGGCGAACTCACTCGACAACTTTGCTACTCCGACAGCTCGTACGTTTATCGCGCGTTCCGGCGGTGGACTGGAATTGGTCTGGCGGACGCCAAGAGAATGTTGGCACAAGATCCCAATGAATTGGTCTCGATTTTCCATTCCACCTCGAAATCGAGTGATGATATATTGAATACGGCATCAATCCCGATGCCTTCGAGAGCATTAGCAGGAGACAAGACAATGAGACAATTGACGGTTCGAGAAACTGAAAACGTTGGTGGCGGATGGGGAGTCGGTGGAGCGGCCATCGGCGCGGTAGCCGGCGCCGCGGGGTATTTGGGTACGACCTCGACATCCGGCCAGTTTCGCTGGCGAGATCTCGGCTATAACACAATTGTCGGTGCTGTAACTGGTGCCATTGGTGGTGCGACGGGTGCCATAAGAGCGTACTTTCTGCCGAAAGCGACGTTTGGCATGGGGGCCGTTTACGGCTTCGGCATCTGATCGTACAGCCCGATAGTTCAGGTGGAGTTTAGAATGTCGTTCAGGATGAAAATGAAATCGATCTTGGTTTTTGATGCGGCTAGTGCGGCATTCTTTACTCTGCTTGCTTTGCTTTTCCCCAGCGAGAGCGAGCACATCCTGTCAGGAGCTACTTTTTTCCTGGTGATCTTTTTTCTCCATGGATTAATTGTACCGTTCAAGGGTTTGAATTTCGTACTATGGGATGCGCCGCCCGATAGCGCTGTTAAATACTATGCATTCTTTGCAATATTTCTGTCGGCTTTTTTTGGTACGAAGCTCAAATATATGGTCTTGCCGTATCTGAACTAGCGAAGAAGGGCTGCTCGCTCACGACTTGAAGCCGATATGAAATATGCTCTTCCATTTTTCAAATTGGTTTCTCTCGAGCTGTCTCGAAATAAGAGTTCTCTATTGATTTTCGATGATATCAATCGACGAATGAAAGCCATCCGATGGAACAGGAAACATTTTCTGCACTAGGAGTTTTCGCAGCGGGCTCGCTGCGCTGACGCGCAGGGAACTTTGTCCACGCACGCGACGCGGGAGCGTCGCATTATGTTAAATGGCGCCAACGTAACCTATTGAAATAACAGGAGTCTGAATTTAGTTCCATGCAAGCTTGCGCCGTAGGAATTCGCGAAAGCGAAAATTCGCCATCGCCGTCCCTTCGACCGGGCGATCAGGGAGAATATCGGGTCATACTTGACGAAATCGAGCGGGCTAAGGGGCGGAAGAGGGCGGATGAGGGCGGATTTGCAGCCGTGAATTCCTACGGCGCAAGCTCCTAGATCAACCGCACATTCGTGAAAACTGTACAACCCAGGAAATCCAGTGGAGAATCGGCGGACAATACTCTTCTCTGGTTCAGGTACCAACGGTGATTTATACCCATTGATAGGCATCGCTCTCGAAATCTCAAAACGCGGATTCCCCGTGATCTTTCTGGTAAATGAATTCTATCGAAATCTGGTTAATGATCATGGGTTTGGCTTTCTAAGTACAGGAACAAAGCAACGGCATATCGAATTTCATAGTGATGCTCGTACATGGGATCCGGCGTCAGACGTTGTAGAAATCGGTTTTGATGGTTTCATCAGACAGACTATAGAGGCATCCTATCGTCATGTTATCGAACAACATAAGAAAACACGACGTCTTGCAGTGATTGGAACTTACCCGTTGTTGAATGGCGCAACCATGGCGGCCGATGCGCTAACGATACCGCACACAACTGTTACGCTTTCTCCCCGGTATATCCCATCTCACGTGGCACCTCCGGCGCCACTCAAATGGGTGCTTCCGAACTGGATTTCGCCGACAGTGAAAAGGCCGATTTTCAAGACCATAAGCTATGCGTCCGCGAGGCGCTTAATGCGGAAGGCGTACTTTCAAAGACTGAATGAAATGAGAAAGTCGTTTGGGTTGGACCCGATCTCAACCTCACAAATGGTGGGAACGTTTTCAGAGCCCCATCTCCACATCGCGACCTTTCCTGATTGGTATGCAATGCGCGCGCCGGATTGGCCACCCGACGTGCATACTGTTGGATTTCCACTATTCAGTCATGGGGACCAAGGAGCCTGCAAAGCAGTGGACGATTTTATCGATTCTCAAGGCAGCCCCCTGGTATTTACCAGCGGCACTGGAGTAAAGGATTCCGAATCCTTGTTTCATGAGGCAAAGAAAATATGCGCTTCGCTGGCCTTGCCAGGCTTGTTCGTTGGCAGTGTAGATAGTCGGGTTGAATGCTCGGAGGACCGATTCCTGCATGTTGACTATATCGACTTCAAGTATGTGCTGCCCCGCTGTCGAGTCATCGTTCACCACGGCGGTATCGGAACGTTGGCGGAGGCCGTGAGAGCGGGGGTCCCTCAACTCATTCGACCACTGGCATTCGATCAATTTGACAATGCGGACAGGGCTCACCGACTCGGTCTCGGTAGTTTCATTTTGCCTAAATACTTTGAAGAGAAACGTGTTACTCCAGTCATTCGAGCCCTGCTCGCCTATCGTCAGGCGAGCAATATAATCGATGTTTTTTCTACCGAGGTTAATGACGATCAAGCTATCCCGAAGGCGTGCGACTTGATTGAAGATTATTTGTCGCACTAGTGTTCTATCTGGCCTGCTACAACCTACGGTGAGTCCGAAGTAGCGCTCCGCTTTTGGGTTCTCGTGGACCGACAATCATCAACTGGCAAGAGAAACCGAATCCCAACTTGATGTTTGAGAGACGAAAAATCTCCTATTGCTGAATTCCTCCTGACCCAAGTATATCCAGCGTGGTCAGCGCCTCCATATCGTGAAGAATCTCTTTCCGTGGCATGCTTACATGGATGTCACTGTCAACGGAATTGACCCTATTGCCAACACATCCGGTGGCAACAATGGCGTCGAGATAGTTTCTTGTCAGTCTTCGCGCCGCGCGTTCAGCCGCTTTACCAGCGACACGCTCATCACGATCAGGATGGGAACGATCGGCAGCGAACCGATCACGGTCAGCGACTGCACCGCCGACAGGCTGCCGGACAGCGTCACGCCCAGGGTGATCAGGAACAGGACGGTAATCCAGGCGATACGCATCGACACTCTCGGCTCCTGGCTGGCGCGAAGGTTCCTCGAACAGACGCAGGACGCGACGAAGGCCGCCGAGTCCATGGTCGTCGCGTAGAAGACGATGCACAGCACGATGAAGAAGACCAGGCTGATATTGCCGAACGGCAGGTGGGCGGCGATCGTGGCGGTGACCGCGTACAGGCCGCTCTCCCGCAGGATTTCGCCGAGCGGCAGGATTTCGTTCAACTGAAGGTGCAGGGAGAAGGCGCCGGTGATCGACATGTACGTCAGCGTGCCGAGCGATCCCCACAGGATGGTGCCCAGCACCAACTGTCGGATGGTCCTGCCGCGGGAAATCCTGGCGATGAACAGGCCCACGAAGGCGGAAAACGCGATCCACCAGCCCCAGTAGAACACCGTCCAGGTCTCGGGAAACCCGGTCTGGCCGATCGGGTCGGTCCACATGTTGGTGCGGAAAAAGTTGTCGGCCATCAGCCCCAGGCTGTTCACGATCATCTTCAGGATGAACAGCGTCGGACCGACCAGCAGAATGACGAGCAGGAGCAGGAAGGCCAGAATCATGTTGAAGTCCGCCAGCTTCTGAATGCCCTTTTTCAGGCCGCGCAGGGTGCTGGCACCGAACAGCAGGACCCACACGGAGAGCACGGCGGCCTTTACGGGGATGCTGTCCTCAAGCCCGGTCAACTCGGAAAGCAGCGCCGAGACCAGCGGCACGCCGATGCCGAGCGAGGTCGTGGCGCCGGCAATGATGCCGAGAACGATGAAGATGTCGATGACGACCTTCCATGTCGAGTGCCCGAAACGCGGCAACGCGCCTGCGCTGGCTTCGCTGATCCGCAGGAAGCGCGAGCGGTCGACGTAGAGGCTGTAGGCGATCGGCACCGCCGGCACCGCGTAGAACGCCCACGGAATGATGCCCCAGTGGAGCATCGGGTACATGTGCCCCCATTCGTAGGCTGCGCTGGAGTAGGGTTCGATGCCCAGGGGCGGCGTTTCCAGGTAGTAGATCGGCTCGCCGAAACCCCACGCCACCGTGCCTGCCCCAACCCCGGCGGTGAACATCATGGCCACCCAGTGCGGCGTCGAGAACTCCACCGGTTCGGTGACTCCGCCGAGCCTGACGCTGCCGTGCGGCCCCAACGCCAGCCAGAGGCAAAAGCCCAGCGCCACCATGCCGAACGCAAGGTACAGCCAACTGAAATTGGCCCCAATCCCGGCCATGACCGACTGCGCCCAGGCGCCGGTTTCCTCGGGATACGCCAGAAACGCGGCCGCGAACAGGCTGGCGATGGCGATGGAGGGGATCAGTACAGCAGGTTCAGCCGACGGGCGGTCAGGGGCGGCGGCATCATCGTGAGGGTCGGTCGAGGTCATGGACTGCTTCCGTGCAGCTTTCGCCCAACCATACCAGCGATGCCCCGGCCGGGTCGCATAATTTATTGAGGCTGCGCTCGCGTGGGCCGAGCGCAGCCTTCAATGTCCCAGAAACTGTAGCTCAGCTCCAGTCCGAGATTCCCAGCGGGGCGCGGCAGGCCCGTCTCCGGCGCTGCACGCGGGTCATGAATTGAATTCCTGATCGGTGTCAGGTGCGGCGCCGTCGGTGGCGTGCCTGCTTACGGCAATAGCGAGAACGGATCGACGCGGGCGTCGAGAATTCTCGCGCCCCAGTGCAGGTGCGGCCCGGTGACCCTGCCAGTGGCGCCGGCGAGGCCCACCACCTGACCGAGCTCGACCATGTCGCCGACGTCCACGAGGATTTCCGAGAGATGCAGGTACATGGTGTACAGGCCCAGTCCGTGGTCGATGAAGACGGCGTTGCCGTTGAAGAAGAAGTCCTTGGCCAGCACCACGCGGCCGGAATTCGAGGCGAGGATTTCCGTGCCCGTCGATGCGCTCAGGTCGGCGCCGGAATGCGGCGCGCGCGGTTCGCCGTTGAAGACGCGTCGGTGGCCGAAGTTTCGTCCGCCCTGGGCGCCGGGGATCGGCACGGCGAAGGGTTCCGTCCAGAGCGCCGTCGGCGTCAGGGTCGCGTAGACGGCGCCGATCTCCCGGGACTCCCGCGCCGCGCGTTCCTGGTTCTCCGGGCTGAGTTGCACGAAGCCGGGCGCCACGGTGAGTTCGGTGGTCGGAAAGCTCATGCCCTGCACTTCCACGGTCTCGACCACCGTTTCAATGCGCCCGTCGGCATAGGTCAGCGTCACGTTCGCCGGGTAGGCGCCCGCTGCGGTGTCCAGGTCGGCACCGATCACCGTGAACCAGCCATCGTCGCCGCGAACGAACGGTACGCTGCGTTCCGACCACCTGACCTGTGCGGACTCAAGCCCGTCCCGGTGCGGCAATTCGAGCTGCAGGGCCTGACCCTGGAACACGGTCAGCGCGGTCACGAACAACAAGGCGGTGGTTTCCATCATCTCTCCCTTTCCAAATGCCCCGAATCACACCCCGGATCGCACCCCGGATCACAACCCCGGATCATACCCGGGACCGCACCCGGGATTACCGCACGAATCTTGCGCGGAGCCACCTCCCGAACCACATTTGGAACGACTTCCGGGATAACGCGCGTAATGAAAGTCGATCCCGTTCACTCATCGAATCGGTGACTGCACTCTCGCGGAGCCGGCGCCACCGTGCGCAGGTTCGGAGCGGAGTCGGGGCCACCGTGCGCAGGTTCGGCGCCGAGCCGCCGACCATGGGGGAGTCAGGCGTTGCAATCCTTTCGCTCAAGGTCCGGCGCCCTCCTCGCAGATTCGGTCGAAGGCGTTCACGGCAATTTGCCGGCATGCGCTCGCCACGTTGTTCCAGTCGTGCCAGCGGGATTCCAGATGCCGGTATTCGGAGAGGTCGGTCTGCTCCAGGTCGTATGGCAACGGGCTCGCCAACTGTGCGGCAAGCTGCTGCAGGGAGGACTCTCCGTTGCTTTGCGGATAAAGGTCGTCGAAACGACGCAACGCGGCTGCCGCGGCCTCCTGCCCCATACCATCGCCCAGTGCGGCGAAGTCCACATAATCTCTCGCCGCATTGCGCCTGAGGATCAGAACGCCCTTGATGCGAAGCATCTCCGCGCCCGTAGGAACCGTGAGACGTACGCCGAACCGCTCGATTTCCTCCGTCTCCAGCGGCGCCTTGCGGATAAGTTGTCTGACTCCGGTCTCGATACCGTCCAGGCTGCCGAGAATGAGGACCGGCTGCGAGATGCGGGCGGTGACCCAGCCGGCCGCCGCTTCCAGGTCGGACAATATTGCCGAGAAGCGCTCGCGCAGGTCGCCGACGACGTGATCGTCGTCCATGGACACACGGTGGCCGGCATGAAGGGCGGCGGCCGTCCCTCCGACGAGAACGGCGCCCGGGACGATCTTCTGCAGTCTGGCGGCCGCCGACAGCAGGCGCTCCCAGTCGGGCAGTTCGGCGTCAGCGGTGCGCTTCGACATAGGCATCCCAGAAACGGTGACGCTGGCGATAGGGATCCCCGGCATATTGCCGACAGATGCGGGCGATACGCTCCAAGATGTCGCGGTCGTTCAGGGCTGCCTGGCGAAGCTCGCGCCAGTCATGCCACTTTCCCCGCGAAATTATGTCGTCGATGGCCGCCAGGGAAAATTCCCGGTGACTCAGGTGCCGATGCTGCATGTTCAGGCCGACCTTGTCCTGCCGGAGCGGGCGGAATCCGAACCCTCGAAAGAGATATTAACTGATTTTTCCGGGACATCGGAGATGTAGACTGATGAGCCATGCAAGTGGCGAACCCGGCGGCGCCGGCCCGCGGACGCGAGGGAACAAACGACCGCCCTCCAACAGAAATCCAGGAGTTGCGTGTTTGTTCCATGGAAGCCGAACCCGACATCGTGGTATTCGACGGCATTTGCAACCTGTGCAGCGCACTCGTCGATTTCATTTCTGCACGGGATCCCCGCGGCGCGTTCACGTTCGTTCCCATGCAGTCGCCGCGGGGGCGGCACCTACTCGAAGCACATGGTGTGTCGATCGACCAGGTCGATACATTTCTGCTCATCCGAAACGACGGTGCGCTGGTCAGGAGCGACGCGGCCATCGCCATCGCGGCTGAACTGAGGCGACCGTGGAATCTGCTCGCCGTACTGCGCTACGTGCCCAGGCCGATTCGCGACCGGGTCTATTCGTTCGTGGCGAGCAACCGCTACAGGTGGTTCGGGCAGCGCGACTCCTGCAAGTTGCCGTAGTGACGAGTTTACCGATCCCGTATTACAATTTTCACCACCTCGCTAATGTAACTTTCACCACCCTTGTAATATCAGTTTCACCACGTCCCTACGGCAACTTTCACCTCCCCGCAAATCCGGTTTTCACCATGAACAGATACAAATTCCTACTGGCACACATCGCACTCCTGCTCTTTGCCCACCACTCGGCCGCGCAGAACATCGTGCTTATCCTTTCGGATGACCAGGGCTGGACCGGCACCTCCGTCCGGATGGACGACCGAGTTGCGGATTCGGTGAGCGACCTGTACCAGACACCGAGTCTCGAGCGCCTGGCCGCCGAAGGCATGAAGTTTTCCAACGCCTATTCGCCGGCGCCGAACTGTTCGCCCACGCGGATGAGCATCCAGACCGGAAAGACGGCGGCGCGGCTGGGGGCCACCGACATCATCGACGTGGTGGCCGACGAGAACGGCGTCGCCAACATCCAGGTGTTCCACGACACCATGTATCACAACAAGCCGATGATCGTGCCCTTCCCCGTCAGCGACATCGCGGACGAGGAGACGACCATCGCGGAGTTGCTCAAGCTGCACGATCCGGCCTACGCCACCGGCCATTTCGGCAAGTGGCACATGGGCGGCGGCTCACCGGAGCGCCACGGCTACGATGCGCATAACGGCCTGACGACCAACGACGAGGGATTTGCGAGGCAACCCGATCCGAAACGCAGCGACCGGGTGACGGACGACGCGATCGCCTTCATCGACGAGCAGGCGCAGGCCGGCCGGCCCTTCTTCGTGCAGGTTTCCTACTACGCGGTGCACACGCCGGTGCGGGCGCGGCCGGAAACCCTGGCGAAGTTCAGCGACTACCTGGTCCAGAAGGATTTCGGCATGTTCGGGGACCAAACGCACACCAACGCGGCGTACGCGGCGATGACCGAGGAGATGGACCAGGGCGTGGGACGCATCCTCGACTCGCTGGACCGTCTTGGCCTCGCCGATGACGCCTACGTCATCTTTACCTCGGACAACGGGGGTGAATCCGACAACCCGGTGACGAACAACGTGCCGCTGGCGTGGGGCAAGACCCACGTCTGGGAAGGCGGTATCCGGGTTCCGATGTTCGTGCGCGGCCCCGGCATCGAGGCCGGCGCCCAGAGCAACGTGCCTGTCGTGGGCTACGACTTCCTGCCGACGATCGCCGAGTGGGTGGGCGCAGCCGACCGGCTGCCCGGCGATCTGGACGGGGGCAGCCTGGTGCCGGTCCTGGAGAACGGCGGCGACGGGTCGGTGGACCGGCCCACGGAACCGCTAATCTGGTTCTACGGCGCCTACCGCAACCAGAAGCACGTCACGCCCCAGGCGGCGATCCGGCGCGGCAACCACAAGCTGATCTGGGAACTGGAGCCGGACCGGGCGTACCTCTACGACCTTGATATGGACCTGCGGGAGTCGACCGACCTGTCGCGTTTCCGGCCGGAGATCGCCGAGTCGATGCTGGCGGAGCTAAAGGCCTACCTGGACGACGTCGGAACGAATCTCCCGACGCCGAATCCCGACTACGACCCGGCGCTGGACGGCGGGCTGCGGCCGCTGGTGTTCGAGGACCGGGTGGAAGAACCGGCGGACCCGTAAGTCGTCAAACGCAGGGCCGGCCGTTGCGGGCCTGGGCCGCCGGGAAGCCGCTTCAACAGACGAACGAGAAGGCGGCGGGGGTCGCCGTCGCCACTACAATTGCCGAACAGGGTAGAGTAACTTCGGAATCGCTCACGAATTGATCGAAAAGCGGGATCAGACAGGCATGAACATCTCACGCTACCAAGCCGGGCTCAAGGAGAGCCCGACCGGGAAGGGTGGCCCGGAGGTACACGATCGTGTCCATTTCGACCCCGCAATCTGTGGCGGGCGCCCACATATCCGGGGCACTCGAGTCCGCGTGTCCGACATTCTCGACCTGCTGGCCAACGGAGTGAAGTCTTCGGATATTCTCGCCGACTATCCGTACCTCAGTGAAGCGGATTTGCGTGCCGCCCGGGGCCATATGAATGCGAATCCGGCGAAATGACCAACGAGCCCATCCCACGGCCGCTGATTATCCTCGGCGAAGAATTTCGCCTGATGGTCGACGGGTTGCTCATGCGGATGGATGAGACGCCGTTCGAAACCGGCATCGCATTCAACATTTTCGATCTGGTCGATGAGCACCTGCAGCTTCTTGTCGGCCATGTCAGTGCACTCGGTGAAGAGATCGGTAACGGGCTCGGCAGGTTGACCCACGAGCCGGACGAGTACTTCCGTGGCGTCGCAAGTCGCATGAACATGGAACTGGAAGGAATTCTGATCGGCTATGACGAGGTGCGGGGCCTAAAGCCGAGCGACGACGACTTTGAAGGCTGGTCCCTGCTGGTGCAAGTCTATGAAGACACGCTGTTCCATATCCACGATTGGCTCGCGAAAGTGGTGGAGTTCCTTGATGCCCCGTTAGCGGTGTAAGGAAACGCGGTATCCCGGCCGACGGCAGCGGAACGGTATACCTGCACGTCGAGATGAGACCTCCGCGTCAACTGAACCGCCTTACGCGGTGGCTGGAACGCAAAGGACACGCTCTGACGGTAGCGCAGGAACAAGCGTGGGCGGCGCAAGACCGGCAGCGCGCGCATCGCACGGGCCTGGTAGTCGGAACGCTCCTTGGATTTTGGCTTGGCAATGGGTAGTTTCGGTTTGGGTGGAACCCTGCCCGCGTCACGATCAGGGTATGCGAAGAAGCTCTCCTGTTCGGGTCAGTTTTCCCTCTCCGAGCAACTGGTTGACGATGAGGTGTACTCGGCTGGTGATCTTAGGGCCAGTGCGCTGAAAACCGAACAGGCGGCATGCCTCATTGACCGCTTCATCCTCGCTGATTCCAAAGCTGTCGTTAACCGCGTAGCAGACCGCCTGGGCAATCTCCGCGGGGGCAATCATCTCGATTTTCCTGAGCGCCTTGGCCGTGTCGGGTAGTTTGCCGTCCCGGATACGGACATCGGGGGTCTGGTGCCCCGTTCGCCAAAGAAAGTCACCCCTACGCTCAAACATGTTGGATCTAACGCCGTACCTTATCGCGTCCTGCATGCGTTGCTGGATTCGGGATCCGGCGCGGCGCACGCCAGCAGCGATTCTGATGCGGGAGAGTGCTTCCTGCTGGTGAATAGGGCTTTCTACCCGAACCACCTCACTAACCCACTTCGCAAACCTGTCATGCGTGACCTCGTGAAGCGGCGAATGCAGAAGATAGATGCGCGGCTTCGCGACGATGTACGGAGTCGAGCGATTCCTGGCCGCCGGAGCCGCCACGGTGCTGCGCGCAAGCGGTTTGGGCTTGCGGGGCGCATCGCTCGACGGGGCGCTGCCCGCCGGTGGGGCTCCGTTGCCGGATCTTGCGCGTCGGATCGCCTCTTCAATCCGGCTCAGTTCGCGCTCCCGGTTACGGTACCAGTCCGTACTCCAGATGCGGTGAATAGTCCAGCCCAGGCCCGCGAGCACCTGCTGACGAAGCCGATCCCGGTCCCTGGCGGATCGGGCGCTGTGATACTTCGCTCCATCGCACTCGATACCCAGCATGTACCGGCCCGCGCGATCCGGGTCCACGACCGCGAGATCTATGAAAAAACCTGCAGAACCCACCTGGTGCTCAATCCCGTGGCCACGCGCCCGAAGTGCGGCCGCGACGGCTTCCTCGAATGGCGAGTCCGCTTCGCGCCCTGTAATCCGCGGTACGTCGAGAATGCCCGTGGCTGCGTACTTGAGAAACGATTTCAGGGCCTGGATGCCCCGTGCCTTCGAGCGCCGCAGATCCAGGTCCGCGGCAAGAAAATTGGAATACACGACACAACGGCGCCGAGCTCGCGTTATGAGGACGTTGAGTCGCCGCTCGCCGCCGTCCCTGTTCAACGGGCCGAAGTTCATGGGAAGGTATCCTCCGTCGAGCTTCCCGTATCCGACACTGATCAGGATCACGTCACGCTCGTCTCCCTGTACGTTTTCCAGGTTCTTGACGAAGAAGGGTTCATCCGGATGTTGCGAAAAGTATGAAGCCTCCAGGGACGGGTCCCGCCGGCGGAGGATTTCAAGTTCATCCTCGATACGGCGAGCCTGCTTGAGGTTGAATGCGACTGCACCGAGCGTTAGGTTGGGGGCGTTGCGGGCATGCTCCATCACGGTGGCAGCCACCTTCTTCGCTTCGGCGACGTTCACGCCCCCGCGCTCGTAGAGGTTGTCGGGGTCGTGCCGAAAACGCAGCCCGGTCTCGGTTTTGCCGGCATCCGGGCTGGGAAAGACAATCAGCCTGTTATCGTAGAACTCATGGTTTGACACGGTGATCAGCGACTCGTGACGGCTCCGATAGTGCCACCGCAACCATCGTTCCGGAGCGCCCTGCGCGCAGAATAGTCCCAGAATGCTCTCTAGATCCGCAGTCGCGGATTGTTCATCGTCCGTTTCTTGCGCTGCGCTGTCGAAGAAACTCGTAGGCGGCAATTGCCTGCTGTCCCCGACCACTACCGACTGGCTCCCTCTCAGTATTGCGCCCATCGCCTCTACGGGCCTCACCTGACTGGCCTCGTCGAACACCACTATGTCGAACGAGACCGATCCCGGCGGAATGTACTTGGCGATCGAGAGCGGACTCATCATGAAGATGGGCTTGATGCTCTGGATGGCATTTCCCGCCCTGCCCATCAGGGTACGTACCGGAAGGTGGCGTGCCTTCTTCTGGAACTCCCTGCGCAAGACACCCAACTGCCCACCGCCGTGATGCCGGGGCAGCCCCTCCCAATGAAGTTGCGCGATTCGAACCCGATTGTATTCAAATTGCGACTTGTCGAGTGTGCGAAACTTCTCTGCGATGCCCTTTTGCGTGTCACCGTCGAACTGGGCAAGTGCCGGACGATCCCTGAGTGCGGCTTCGAGCCATGTGCTGTAGCAACCGTGCTCGAACAGGGCCACCAGTGTTTCGCCGGCGTCCGCGCGGGAGGCGGCGGCTTCCGCGACCTCCGGGATGCCCGCGTCGATGGCCTTTTTCTCCAACTGATTGAAGCGCACGATCTGGCTCGCAGACGCCAGTTGGGCCGAGGCCGACTCCAGCCAGTGATCGAGATCCCCGTAGGGCCGTTCCCCAAAGCCGGTATCCGGCGCAAAGCGGTCGGTCCTCAGCTCGATCGCCTCGGCCACCTCGTCCAGCGCCTGCCGAAGCCGTTGAATTGCATCGCGACAGGCTTGAGATTCGTCCCTTACGTCGGTCGCGCCAAGACGGTGGTCGAGCATTTCGTGAATGGTTTCGTCGACGGTTCCAGCCGCCTTCTCCGAATGGAGAACTACAAACCACGCCGTTGCCCGAGCGAGTTCGCGATAGATTTCCGGATGATCGCCGAGTGTCAACCCCGGGAATAGTGCGGCCGCGAGATCGCGCCGTTCGACGATGCTTCGCCGAAGCCTGCGCGCCTCCAGTATGCCGTCCACCAGCTTCAGGCACGCTACCGGCCCCTCGGGCGGACCGGTTCGACACAGTCCGCGCAGGCTGGCCATGGCCCCGCGCCAGGAACCCGACACGAATCGCCACCACTTCTCTCCGTACGCAGCCAGTGCCTGCCGAATTTCCAAAACGTCCGCTTCCCAGGCTTCGGGAATGAGTACGGATTCATATCGCGCCCGCAATTCCGCGTAGCGCAGAGCATTCTCCCCCAATTCGTTCAAATCGCCAGCGCGCGCAGCCCACGCAGTATTGCGGTGATCTGAGGCGATCAACTCCGACGCCTCCGCGACCCGGTCGGCCATGTGCAGGGTGCGCTCCGCATCGGATGAACTCTCGTCTTCGGTTTCGTTGCCTGGCAGGAGCAGAGCTCGGATACGACTGAATTGCGCGCGCAGTTGGCGGAGCTCGTCCAAAGCACGGGTCAAGGTTTGTCCGATTCGGTGACTGTCAGCCGGAAGTGGCAGATGCAGCAGTCCAACGCCCCAGAACAGGTGGTCCCTGGGACGACCGATTCCCGTGACAAGGCTGCGGATATCCTCGACGAGCACTCGATAGCGGATGAAGTCCGCTCCGCTCCAGGACACGGAGTCCGGGCACCGCAGTCCGAGGCCATCAACCGACAGCCCGCCCGCCCTCAACTCTTCCAGCTTACCGACCAACTGGTGCCGGGCGAACCCACTGTCGCCGATCGGCTCGTTGACTGCGTTCGAGTATTCATTGAGTTGCTGGCGCCGAATCTTGAGGATTTCGTCGTTGCCTGCCGAACGGGCCGTCGGCCTGCCAAGATCCAGCGTTCGCTTCAGCTCATCGAGCACTGCCCGCTTGTTGGTGTTGTGACTGTGCAGTTCCAGGCAAGCGTCGCCAAGGTGGATCGTGTCCAAGCGCCGCTTTACGACTTCCAGGGCCGCCAGCTTTTCCGCCACGAAGAGGATTTTCTTCGTCCTGCCTGCGCCGCGGCATCGAGATCCAGTACGACGCGCGGGCCGTGGAACTGGCCTTCGACGGCAAGAACGTCACCGGCGTTGTGGTTCGCCGGGGCGGCGAGCGGCCCGAGATGGTGTCCGCCGACGCCGTGGTGCTGGCGTGCGGCGGGTTCGAGGCCAATCCGGAGTGGCGCACGCGCTATCTCGGCCCCGGCTGGGAGGTGGCCCGGGTGCGCGGCACTCGCTTCAACACCGGCGATGGCATCCGGATGGCGCTTGACGTGGGCGCGGCGGCCTACGGCAACTGGTCGGGCTGCCATGCCGTGGGTTGGGACCGTAACGCCCCGGAATTCGGCGACCTGGCCGTGGGCGATCAGTTCCAGAAGCACTCCTACCCCTTCGGCATCATGGTCAATGCACACGGCAACCGTTTCGTGGACGAGGGCGCGGACTTCCGCAACTTCACCTACGTCCGCTACGGGATCGAGATTATGAAGCAGCCGGGTCAGTTCGCCTGGCAGATCTTTGACGCAAAGACCGCGCACCTGCTGCGGGACGAGTACCGGATACGGCAGGTGACGCGTGTGACCGCGGACTCGCTGGAAGAGTTGGTCGGACGGCTTGACGATGTGGACTCAGACGCCTGTCTGGAGGAGATCCGGGCGTATAACGCGGCGGTTCGGACCGACAAACCCTTCAACCCCAACGTCAAGGACGGACGCTGCACGAAGGGCCTGCCCATCAACAAGAGCAATTGGGCGAATACCCTGGGTCAGCCGCCGTTCGAAGCCTACGCGGTGACCTGCGGCATCACGTTCACCTTCGGCGGGTTGCGCATCAACACGGATGCCGAAGTGCTGGACAGCGACCTGCGGCCGATCCCTGGGCTGTATGCGGCCGGGGAACTGGTGGGCGGTGTGTTCTACAACAATTATCCCGGCGGTGCGGGGCTGATGGCGGGTGCGGTGTTCGGGAAGATCGCGGGTACTTCCGCAGTTCGGGTAGCTGCCGATCAGGCCGGCGTGGGTAGCCGTTGACCGGACTCAGACGATGCATCCCGGCTGACCGCGTTGCGTGTAAGAACATCGAACACGATGCAAATGCTGCCCTGCCAGTGGCTACGGACGACAGTTGCCGCAGGCTAATCTCCGCCCGGAGGATCACCGGTGCGCAGGTATTCGATGCTGCTCTTGATCTCGCCGAAATCACGAGCCGCTTCAACCCGATGTTCCGTGAGGGCATCCTCCAGCCGGTCAACGTGGTTTCCGAGCTGGTCTATGCGATTTCCATGTACCCGCTGGGCGTTCAGAATCAGCCCGGCGAGTATTACGCCGATGCCGATCAACCATCGCACTTCCTGTTTCATGCCCGCAATTTAGCATATCGTTTACTGGTCCGGCATCGCGCAAATCTGGCCGCAGAATCGAGAAAGGCGGGCTTGCGTGGGACAATTCTGTTCCCTGGGCGTCAGCGCGACGAACCCCGCCGCGAATACCGCTAGATCACCGGTACTCCAAAGAGGGTGCCATGGAAGACCGTAAGAAGGCCGGCGGCGATGAGACCCGCGACGACGGCTGCCCCGTCCATCGCCAGGCGCGGCGCCTTGTCCGTCGATGGCCGCTTGCCGCGCGCCACGACGCTGACGAGGTCGAGTACCGCAAAGCCCGCGAAACTGCCGAACAGCACGACCGAGCGGAGATCGCCGTTGGAGAGCAGGTGGGCGGCTGCCCACAGCAGTGTCCCGAGCAGCATTGGATGCCTGAGCACGGCGCGCATATGGGTTGGCATGTTGGCCGCCGCGAACAGCACAAGCGCGGCGGGAACCGCGAACATCGCTACCTGGCGCCCCCAGCCCGGCACCGCGTACAACGGTTCGACGGGTGCACGGGCGAACCCCCATGCCATGAGTACCAGACCTGCCAACGCGACGAGCGAAAACAGGCCGCGGTAGGCTCCCGGGCCGAGACGGGCGATCAGCGCGACGCGCAAGGGTACGACGCTCGGTATCAGGTGGAGCGCAAAGAACAGAACAAGGCCGGTGACAAGAAGGGTCATCCAAGGATACTCCTACCGGGGCAACACACCATATCGCAGCGAAATCGCGGCACGCAACCGATCATCGGGCTTCCAGAAAACAACACGCTGGTCCTGCGCATCAGCGCAGCCGACAGCGCGGAATGATCCCGGCGTAGCGACACCGAACAGCCCGAGCGAGGTTCAGCGATTCGACTGATCCCGGCGTAGCGACACCGAACAGCCCGAGCGAGGTTCAGCGATTCGTGAGATGGCGGGCGGTGCCGGTTCCGGTAGAATTCCCCTCCCCGCAAGAAGGCCCGCCGGCCCGACGGGATCCAAACCATGAAACTGCAAATCGCGAGCGACATACATCGGGAATTCGGCCATTCGCCGAAGGTGCCGGACGTGGGAGCCGATGTTCTCGTGCTCGCCGGCGACATCGGCATGGCGGACGATGAGACGGTGGAGTGGCTGCGCGGACTGAGCGGGCGCTACGAAGCGGTCCTGTATGTGCCGGGGAACCACGAGTTCTACGGGAAGGATTTGAAAGACGCCGATTCATTCATGAACGGAATGAGCGCATACGGCGGTTACGAGTGGATGAACAACCAGGCGGTGCAGGTGGGCGAGCGGCGTTTCGTCGGCACGCCCCTGTGGGCCAATTTCTGCCACGAGCCTTTGTCCATGTTTAACGCGGGCCGCGCGATCAACGACTTCCGCCGCATCCGGCACGGCGGCGGCCTGATGACCCCTGCGGCCATGTTGGACCTGCACACCGAGGCCGTGAAGTTTCTGACGGAGACAGTCAAGCCCGGCGATATCGTCATCTCGCACTGGCCGCCGACCCTGAAGGCTCGCCACACGGGCTTTCCGATGGACGACATCGCAAAGTATTTCTGCGCCGACATTCCGCAAGTGGTGGAGTCCACCCGGCCCGAACTGTGGATCTGCGGGCACACGCACTACAACGTGGACTTCATGTTCGGAGAAACCCAGATCCTGTCGAACCAGGGCGGCTATCCGCACGAGACGATCGCTGGATACGATCCGGGTCGGATAATCGAGGTTTAGTGGTTGCCGCAGCATCCCCGGTGGTGATCCGCAATTCAACCTAAATCGGCGCGTTTTGGCGGTATACCACGTTTGGTGAGGGAGGTAGGCTACCTACCCAACGGGTGGTGTGGAAGACGCCATCACCCCGTCCTTCGTCCAGATGAACTTTTTCTCAATCAACGCAGCGCGGTTCTTGACGGTATGTCAGATGGTTTATACTGTATGGCTTGTCCGTCTTTTAGGTCCTGTCATGCAACGAGTTACCTCCCGAGAGTTTCAGCGAAATTTTGGGCGATTCCAGGATGAAGCGCTCCGGGCGCCCTTGTCGATCACCCGTAACGGGCGGGAACGCCTGGTACTGCTGTCAGTTGAGGAGTACGCACGCCTTAAGCGCCGAGACCGTGAGGCTCTCTTCGTCGAGGAACTCTCGGAAACCGAGATCGAGGCCATTCGTCGCGCAGAGCCCTCGGCCGACGCCGCGCAGTACGACCATGAGTTGACCGCGGCGGATGATCCGACTCCCTGACCCGATACCAGGCCTCGTAATTCGTTACGCGTACCTCTGGCGCGACGAGGCGTTGCGCCGCCGGGAGGAAGGAACGAAATACCGCCCTGCGGTGGTTGTCCTGGTCGCCACCCAGGATGGCGACAACGGCACCACGGTGCTCGTCGCGCCCATAACGCACCGCCGCCCTTCAGATCCAGATGCCGGCGTCGCGGTCCCCTCGCAAACAGGGGCTCGGCTTGGTCTCGACGCGGATCCGTCGTGGATCATTGTCAGCGAGCTCAACCGCTTCCAGTGGCCAGGACCTGACCTTCGGCCTGTCGGACCCGGGCAATCGGCGTACGGCCACCTGCCGGCTGGCCTGTTCCGTAAACTACGTGCTCGGTTGCTTTCTCTGCTTGCGCGTGGCGGCCTAACCCAGGTGCGCCGCACTCACTAGCTGTTCACGCTCAATCCACCGGATACAGTCGCGGAAACCAACGCTCGACGACATCGAGCGGAAATCCGAGGCGTACCGGGGCCCGGGGTCCTTTCGACACCAGCAAGCCTTTCTTCAGAAGTGTTGAGAGAATCTCGCGCGCCCGGCGCTCCTGGTAGCCTGTAATTTCCGGTGCTCGACCGCGCGCGATCTCGCCAACCAGCAGCGCCTCGCGTAGCAAGCTCAATGAACGGGGCGGGAGTCGGCCGGCTGCCTGTTCGTCATCGGCGTACAACTTCATGCGACGCAACAGCTCACCGGGTTGTAGCAGCGATCCCATGAATTCGACCTGATCGATACATACGCGGAGGAAGAACTTACAGAATTCTTCGAGTTGCGCAGCCGACAGCGCGCCCCTTCCGTCCAGGTCTCCCTGCCTGGGAGCGTCAGCGTTCGCGAGCCTGGCCCTGTAATCGTTCGTGTTACGCGCAAGCCCCCGGGCGACCGGCCAGATGCTGCTGCCTACGCCACGACGCAGAAGCAAGGCATGAGCCATAAGCCGCGCTACACGTCCATTACCGTCGTAGAACGGGTGTATCCACAAGAAGCGATGGTGGGCAGCCGCAATGGCAATGACGGCTTGCGGCGAGGATAGCCTTTCATTGTCGTACGCGGCCTGGAACCGATCGAGAAAAACCGGCAGATCGGAAGCTGGCGGCGGCAAGTGAGACCCCACCTGCACTTCCCCGTCACGAAATTCACCCGGCACAACCCGCGCGCGTGAACCGGTGTCCGGGTTCTCGACCCACAGCAGTTCGTCCGGCAATCGGCGACAAAATTCCTCGTGGATCCATCTGATGTACGCCGCCGAACAGGGAGACTCTTCGGGGTCGTCCCCGTAGTCGATCAAACGCTGAACCTCGATATGCGCGCGAGCTTCAAGTTGCAGAATGCGTCTTTGCGGATCCGGGGAATAGTCGTCCGCCATCGCTGCGTCGATGTCGCGCGGGTGGGTGTTGTGCCCTTCAATGAGATTCGAGTAGTAGCAATTCATTGAGCGCACGAGATCGCCGATGCTCTCGCGAACCGTCCATTGAACCTGGCCCGACACGTGACTGGCCCTGGCGATCAGGTCGACGGCGAGATCGGTCAATTCAGTGTTTCCGTCACGGGGAAACATCGGTTGCATGGCGGATGGGATCATTATGCCGGTAATAATGCCGGTTATTTTGCCGGATAACAATCTTTATTAATCAGTTTATTAAATAAATATATGGCGGCATTATGAACCATTTCGTGCCGATATTATTGCCGGATTGCCATACCGCTGTTCACATTCTATGGTTTTGTGTGCCCATGACCCGTACACAGTTGCTTCTGACATCGACCGGTGCGGTTTTGACGGCATGTCAGACGGCTTGTAGTGTAGGGCTTCCCCGTCATTGAGCCTTGCAAGGGCTGGACGGAATTGAAGGGACCGGAAAACGCTTGAGCAAGATGGACCGAAGAACATTCCTGGGCTCGACCGCGCTCGGATTGGGCGGGCTGAGACTCGGTGGTATACGGGGACTCGGGCTCGGCCGTCTGGGCGGAATCAGCGGAACGGGCGGCCTGGGCCTCGGACTCGCCTCTACCCCGGCCTTCGCCCAAACCGCAGACTTCTCCAACCGCATAATCGAACTCATCATCCCCTTCAAGGAGGGCGGCGGATCCGACACCTGGGGCCGCTTCAACGCCCCCTTCCTCTCCCGCTACCTCCCCGGCCAACCCACCGTCGTCGTGCGCAACGTCCCGGGAGGCAACTCCATCGCCGGCGCCAATCGCTTCGCCGCACGCGCCCGGCCGGACGGGCTCTCGGTGCTGGGCACTTCCGCGTCCACCCAATTCCCCTATCTCATGGACGATCCGCGGGTGCGGTACGAGTATCGGGACTGGCGCGTGCTGATGGCCTATGGCACGGGCGGGGTGGCCTACGTCTCCGCCGATCTCGGCATCGCCAACGCGACGGAACTCGGCCGGATCGCCGATCAGGAACTGCTCTACGGCAGCCAGGGACCCACGTCGCTGGACCTGGTGCCGGTGCTCGGGTTCAAGCTCATGGGCCTCAACGTCCGGCCCATCTTCGGGATGAGCGGGCGCGGCGCCGGGCGGCTCTCGTTCGAACGGGGCGAGGTCAACATCGACTACCAGACCTCCACCGCCTACCTGCGCAACGTGGCGCCGCTCATCGAGCAGGGCGACGCCGTGCCGCTGTTCTCGTGGGGCGCGCTGGACGCCGACGGCAACCTGGTCCGCGATCCCACCTTCCCGGATCTGCCCCACTACGGGGAAGCCTACGAACTGCTGCACGGCGAACCGCCGAGCGGCCCCGGCTGGGAGAGCTGGTTCGCCTTCTTCACCGCGGGATTCCCCGCGCAGAAGCTACTCGTCGCCCCCGCCGACACCCCGGACGAGATCGTCGGCGCCTACGAGGACGCCGTGCGCGCCATGCGCCGGGATCCGGATTACATCGCCCGAAAGCCCGCCGCACTGGGCACCTACGAGCAGGTGGTCGGCCCCGCGGCGCAGCGCATCTACGAACTGGCCACCGACGTACCGCAAAGCGCGCGCGCCTGGGTTCGCACGTGGCTCAGGGATGAATTCCGCGTGAATCTCGAGGCCTGAGCGTTGCCGAACGCCCTGCTCAAAGTACCCGCTTGTTCGCGTTGTCCCCATCTCCGTGGATTTGGAGCCCGACCTTTGACTGAGGCCCCCTCCAAAACGCCCGCTTCTTCATGTTGTCCCCGCTACCGTGGACCTGGAGCCTGACCTTTGACTGAGGCGCTGCTCACGGCAATCGCCAACCTGGCGACTGTCGAGCACCTCCTCCACCTCGCGATGGGCGTGATGCTGGGACTGGCGATCGGCGCCTTTCCTGGGCTCGGCGGCATCGCCGGGCTGGCCATCATGATGCCGTTTCTGTACGGGATGGATACCGTCTCGGCGTTGGCGACGCTGGTGGGCCTGGTGGCGGTGATCCCCACATCCGACACCTTCACCTCCGTGCTCATGGGGATCCCCGGCTCCAGCGCCAGCCAGGCCACGGTGCTGGACGGCTTCCCCCTGTCGCAACACGGGCACGCCGCCCGCGCGCTGGCCGCCGCGTTCACCGCATCGCTCATGGGCGGGATCGTCGGTGCGGTGATCCTCACGGTGTTCGTGCAGGTGGCGCGCCCGCTCATCCTTACGTTCGGATCGGCGGAACTGTTCATGCTGGCGCTGCTGGGCCTTTCCATGGTGGGCGTGCTCTCCGGCGCCAGCCTGATCAAGGGACTCGCCGCCTGCGGACTCGGGCTGATTGTCGGCTCCATCGGCGGCGCGCCCGCCACCGGCGAGTTCCGGATGACGTTCGGCATCGACTACCTCTACGACGGCCTGCCGCTCGTCATCGTCGGCATCGGCCTCTTCGCCTTCCCGGAAATCACCGAACTGCTGCGCCGCAACCGCCCCATCGCCGTCGGCCGGATGCTCGCCGCAGACTGGTTCGAAGGCATCCGGGACGTGTTCCGCCACTGGTTGCTGTGCCTGCGCTGCGCGGGCCTGGGCACCCTCATCGGCGCCATCCCCGGACTCGGCGGCACGGTCGTCGACTGGATCGCCTACGGCCACGTGGTCCAGACCGCCAAGGACAAGTCCCGCTTCGGCAAGGGCGACATCCGCGGCGTGCTCGCCCCGGAATCGGCCAACAACGCCAAGGAAGGCGGCGGACTGGTGCCGACGCTGCTGTTCGGCATCCCCGGCTCCGGCGCCATGGCCGTGTTCCTCGGCGGCATGGTGCTCTTGGGCATCGAAGCCGGCCCCGCCATGGTCTCCAGCGACCTGGACCTGACCTACACGATCATCTGGTCGCTGGCGCTCGCCAACGTCCTCGGCGCGGGTAGCTGCATGCTGCTGGCCCGGCCCATCGCGCGGCTGACCACGATCCCGTTCAACCTGCTGGCGCCGTTCATGATCGTGGTGGTGAGCTTCGCTGCGTATCAGGCGACGCGGCAGTTCATGGACCTGGTGGCGTTGTTGGCGGTGGGGGTGCTGGGGGTGTTGTTGCGGCGGTTCGGGTGGTCGCGGCCGGCGTTCCTGATCGGGTTTGTGCTGGCGCCGCAGGCGGAAGGGTATCTGAACCTGGCGGTGCAGTTTTATGGGTGGGAGATGTTGGCCAGACCCGGGGTGGTGATCATTCTTGCCATTACCGCTGTTTCCGTTTGGCTCGGGGCGCGTGGGCAGGGAGGCAGAGCGCGGCGTGGGGTTTCGGCGGCAATAGAGTCCATGGCGCCGACCCGTCATGTCGGCCCGCAGCTCGCCTTTGTCGGTGGGGCGATCACGATGCTGCTTTATGCGGTATGGAGCAGCCTCAGGCTCTCACCGCTGGGGCGGATATTCCCATTGAGCGTGGCGCTGGCGACGATGGTGTTGTGTGTCGCGTTGGTCGTTGTGCTAAGGGTGCGACCGACCGCCAGTCCGGCCAATGTCGACCTGGCGTATGGGGCAGAAGCTGCCACGGGCGACCACCCGTCCGATCCCCAAGCCGGCGCCGCATCGCCCGCCAGCGGCACGTGGCGAAGCGCCGGCTGGTTCGGCGTGCTGGTCGCTGCAGTGGGCGTGCTGGGCTTCCTGCCGGGCGCCCTCGTCTTCTTCCTGACGTTCCTGCGACGCAAGGCACAGCGTTCCTGGGGATTGACGCTCGCACTGACCGCCTGCGTGATCGTGGCCCTCGCCGCCGTCGCAAACCTCCTGCTGGTGGAACTGCCCGGCGGCCTGATTGCAGAATGCCTCGCCCAACCCTGGCTGACGGGACAAGTGCGATGACGCAGCGGGCGATTCGAAGAATTCCTCCTGCCAAGCTCGCATAACTGGTCGAAGTAACCAGAAAGTCGACTTAAGTCCGCGACCGCAGTCGGAACGCGCAACTGCATCGTGCTACCCTCGCGAAATGGCTAGGATCCTCAACGAGTATTCGGAAATTCACGATTCGATCCGGGATATGAAAGCGGACATAAGCCAATTTTGTAGCCAACAGGGACGTACTCGAGAAACCGTTAGGGACGTGTTGGAAGAAATGACTACTGCTCTGCAGAATCGGTGGCTGATAGATGTTGGCTTAGTTGCAGGAGTCCTCTTGGGGCTCGCGCTCACGATATTCTCAAATGAGCGAGCCTTTTCGTTTGTACTTGAATATGGAAGCATTTTGGGCCTTGGTACGCTGGCCGTATGCGCAATCGGGCTGTTCATTATTTCTCGACAGAAATAGCCAACCCCCGTCCCCCGCTCCGGCTATTCGCGATACCGGCATGTTGTGCGCTGCGTTGGTGGTGATGATGGGACAATTGCGATGACCCAGCGTGCAATTCATTTACGTTTCACTATTGCGCTGCGTGAAACGAAAGAGTAAATTCCGCCGATGGGATCTGTTTCAACCTCGAAGCCGCAAAGGCACCCGATCCGCCACCGTGTGCGCATCGGTCATGCGCGTCGCGCAGGCGAGTTGGAGCCATGAGTCAGAGTGCGGTGGTCAAGACAATAGGCGACCTCCGAGATCGTGGAAGGCTCTCGGGAGTGGACGTTGCGAATATCGCGCGGGTTTCCAAAGCAACTGTGTCCCGCTGGTCCAATGGTACGGCGGCGCCTCACCCGAGGACACAGCTGGTCTTGTCGGATCTCAGGTATGTGGTGGACCGATTGGCCGACTATTACAACGCCGATGAGATTCGATTGTGGTTATTTTCGCGCAATGACCTGTTGGACGGGAAGAAGGCAATCGAACTGATTCATGACGACCGAACCGATGAGGTCCTGCAGGCAATCGAAAGACTCGATTCACTCGCATACCTGTAGTCTCTTCGATCGCGACTGAATGGTGGATTTTCTCGATCCCGAACTGCTTGCCGCTTTGGATGGCTTGCAAGGCCGATCATTCAGTGGACACGTCTGGCGCGTGACATGGGCGACTCGAAATCCACTGGCCGGGAGTTCCGGTGGCGGCCGTTGGTCACCCGAAGGGCGACTCGAAGTGCTTTACGCGAGTCTTGAGCAAAATGGCGCGCTGGCGGAAGCGTACCATCATCTCTCCAGAGCGCCCGTCATGTCATCGTCCCACATGCTGCTCAACAAACTTTCCGTCTCGGTGGAAAACGTCCTGGAACTGAGTGTCGATCGACTGGTGGCTTTGGGAATGGAGCATCCGCGGGCATCGCGTCCGACGAGCAAGTTGGGGCGGCGCATCGGGGAGGCGGCATTCATGCTGGATTATCGAGGACTACTTGTGCCGAGCGCACGATGGGATTGCTCAAACCTGGTGATTTTTCTCGACCAGCGATCATTCGACATCAGCAAGCACTTGTCATTCGAACACGCGAGCGACGTGAATTGGCCAGCGTGGAGAGAGCTCAAGCAAGGGTGAGTTGCGCGCCCGCTGGAGCGGCCGGTCTGTTGCCGGTAAGCTCCACTGCTCATGTGCGGACGGTTCACTCAGCGGTTTTCGTGGCGGGAGGTGCATCGCTTCCTGGACGAGACCGGGCCGGCGTTGAACCTGCGCCCGCGCTACAACGTCGCGCCCGGCCCCTGCCCGGCGCAAGGGATCGTGGTCCAGGCGGTCAGCACCTGGGTCAACAAAGCCGCCAACGACGATCCACGCTGCATCGAGGCGCTGGAGGACCCACCCCGGCTGACGGGACAAGTGCGATGACGCAGCGTGCGATCCCCTGCATGTTCATGCGCGCCGGGACGTCCCGCGGGCCGTTTTTCCTGCTTGAGGATCTGCCGGCGGATCTCAAGGTCCGGGACCGCGTTCTGCTTGCGGCCATGGGTTCACCCGACCCGCGCCAGATCGACGGACTCGGAGGCGCCACCACGGTGACGAGCAAGGTGGCGATGGTCAGTCCGTCGCAACGGCCGGGTATCGATGTCGACTATCGCTTCGCGCAGGTGTGGCTCGACAAGGCCATCGTCGATACGGCGCCCTCCTGCGGGAACATGCTGGCCGGGGTTGGGCCGTTTGCCATTGAGCGTGGGTTGGTGACGGCGGATGCCGACGAGACTCGGGTTCGGATTTTCGATGTCAATACCGGGAGTCGGATTGAGGCCATTGTTCAGACCCCGGGAGGGGCGGTGACCTATGCCGGTGACCAGCGTATAGACGGGGTGCCGGGGACTGGGGCGCCGGTGGTGCTCAGTTTTAGTGATGTGGTGGGGTCCAAGTGTGGGGCGATGTTTCCGACAGGGGCTGTGCAGGAAGAGATTGATGGGGTGGCGGTTAGTTGTATTGATGTGGCTATGCCGATGGTGATGATGCGGGCTGGGGATTTGGGCTTGAGTGGCTATGATCCGGATGAGATCACCGGCGATGCGGGGCTTATGCGACGGATTGAAAAGATACGGCTTGAGGCTGGACGGCGGATGGGGCTTGGGGATGTGGCTGAATCTGTTGTCCCCAAGGTTGGGATTCTGGCACCGCCACGGCGCGGGGGCGTGGTCTATTCGTGTTATCTGACGCCGCATCATGTTCACACGGCGCATGCAGTGACCGGTGCGATCTGCGTAGCATGCTGCGCGTCGACCCGAGCAACCGTTGCAAGCAGAGTCCCCCGATTACCGTCAGAGCGGGATGCCGAGCCGACCTCGGTGGCCGTCGCGACTGTTCGGATCGAGCACCCTTCCGGCACCATTGACGTGCGCCTAGAAACAGACCTAGGCGACGTGGAACTCAAGGTTCAGCGCGCGAGCTTAGTTCTTACGGCGCGCAAGATCATGGATGGCTTCGTGTTCGTCCCAAATAGCCGTCGTCTCACGCGCCGACCTCACTCCTCACATAGTTAGCGACGCGCCAGCAACCCCATTGGCTCGACCTGTAGACCGATACTGGCTGGTTCCTTAGTGAAAGCGGGTCAGTGCGAATCCGATGAGAAATTGCGCAATCAGGTGGTTACGCGAGGGTGAAATCGACCGCTAAAACGTACTAAGGGTGAAGGCTGATCCCATTGCCGGAGATTTGGACCGGTTTCGGGCCCGAGCGAATGCAAGGAAGCCTTCACAATTCGGTTCGAATTAAGAGTATGGAGATGATCATGACAATTTATGCATTGAGGGTAGCGGATAACGCTGAGGTTGTTGGAAACGTGTTCAATTCGCTGCAGGGCGGGGAAGGACGATTCGGTTGGAGTTATGTCCCCACAGCCGACCTGCGGGAGTTGCGCGAACGGATTAATGAATTGGGCTGGGAATCACTCAATGCAGCGGAGCAAGATTGCTACCAGAACTTTCTGCTGGACCTGCGAGACGGCGACTATGTCGTCTATATCAATGTTCCAGAGTGGGGCCAGTGCACCTTGGCTAAGGTAGCGGGGGAGTACGAATGGCGATACGAGGATGATGACTTCAATCACCGGTTCCCGGTGGATGCTAAGTCGGTAAGGACGTTTGACCGAAATGACAACATAGTTGTGGCGGCGCTGAGCCGGCGGCTCAAGCTGCAAGGCAGATGGTGGAGGGTGTATGCGCAGGAGGAATTTGATCGATTGCTGGAATCGCTGCGCGAGGGCGTGGTGGCTGGGCCTCGAACCGCCGAGACAAATGCCGACGAACTCAGGAAGCAATTGCGGCCGATGCTATCGAAGATTTCAAGGAAAATTCAGCACACGCACCCGGGAAAGGATCTCGAAGCGCTGATGGAACACGTATTCCGAAACGTACCGGGCGTGCGGGAAGTGAGGCGGCAGCAAGGACGGGCGGATCACGGGGCTGACCTTGTGGTTGAGATGGAACTCGGAGCGATACCTGGATTGGTGGAGTCCCGAACGTTGGTAGTGCAAGTCAAATCGTATTGGGACGAACATGCGGATCAGTCAGCGATTGATGACATTAGGCGAGCATTCGAGCACCATAGCGACGCCGATATGGGATTGGTGGTTTCGACCGCAGAACGAGCGGGGGGAAATTTTGAACGCGCGCTGGAGGAACTGCAGGAAGCAACCAAGAAACCCGTATCCCTACTGATCGGCGCGGACCTGGCAGCGTTTGTCTTGCGCCATGGAGGGTCGCTCCTGGAGTAAATGGGGCGGCGGTGACACGCCACAGGAGGAGGTTTCCGGATGTTGGTAAGCGGAGAGCCGATTACAATCAAGTGGAGGAGTGAAGACAAGATGCGAAACGCGTTCGAGAGTGGAAACAGGAAAGAGCTGCCGGAGATGTTTCATTCGGAGCTTCTCGGAGCGGCGCTCCGTACCAGTCTGAATGGCGATCGATCACTGTTCGACGGGCTATGGAAGGCGTGTGCGCCAGAGGATTGGGATTGCCCGGAAGAGGCTTGGGTGGAGACGGAACACGGATGGTCCGACGCGAGGAGAATTGACATCCTGATAGGTAATGCAGCATTCAAGCAAGTGATTGGAATTGAAGTGAAAACCAAGGATGGGTCAGTTCAGCCAGAGCAATTGGACGCCTATCGGCGGAACTTGTGGGACGAGTATGGTGAAGACAATGTCGCAATTGTATTTCTGACGCCATTCAATAAACGACATGCAGACAAGTTTGGCGAAGGGATAGCTCGATTGTTTCGCGCTGTGGAGGAGTTCGAGGCGTTCTCAAAAGGATTGAAGCGGGTTCATCACATGAGTTGGCGGGATGTGGCAGAGATTCCATGGGCTGGTGGCGGTGATCTGTGGCGAGAACACCAAGCGCACGTGCTGGAAACAATGGCTTCAGAACATGTTCTCAAGAATTTACATTCGCGAAATCGATCATTCAGTGAGTTCTTTGGTGTGGAACCGGTAGCGGCTTCCTTTAGGGCGCTTCGGGTAGGGGAGACTCGGGACTATAAGGGAGGAGTGGTTATTGACTTGCAGAACTATTCGCGATCACCACGTGAATTGGCAGATGCAGTCAGAACACTGATTGAGCGCGGCGAAGGAGTGGTGCATCGGAAAAGGGATAGCACATTTTCTGCAATATTGCGTCAGAAATTTCTTGATCCCAATCAATGCGAGTATCACGAGTATCACCACACTTTATTCGGCCTTGAGGATGAATTCGAGTATGTCTGGCTACATGGAACCGGAAATTACGGACTACGGGTCGGTCACAGGTGCGACTACGGTAGCGTAAGCTTGGTGACGAGCAGAGGGTGCAACAAGTTGCTAATCGGACAAAGTCGTTGACGGCGCGGAGCGGGTAACGGCGCGTCATGACAGTCCCCATCGAACATGTTCCGGCGCCATCAGCGTGTACTTGGAAACGAGGTGCCACCAACAATCTGAAAGTGCCGTAATTCTATCATTTTGAAATTGTCGTCTTCTTCGGCGGCGTCTTCTTCGAAAACCTTCCAATAATCGTTTCTTCGTTTTCTTCGGTCCGATCTTCTTCGGCGTCCCGATACGGTGTCGTTGGCCGCATCATCGGTGATCGGAGGATTCCGATCGATGACCAGACGAAGACGACGCAAGTGTTTGAACTGCAGGCGGTTGTTCCGTCCGGACCCGCGCAATGTGAGCATCAGGAATGTATTCATCAAAGGCACGCATACAGGTTCGGTATGTGGGACTCCTGAGCGGAAATTCAAAAGTGATTCACCGACGGTGTAGTACTAACCCGACTTCCGCAACTCGACAGGGGTTTTGGCTAATTTCAAGGTCTTTCGGCCCCGGTGTGCCGAGTAACTCTCTGTTTTATTGAGGAAGACAGTCGGGCATCGGCTGTAGTGCCGATCGTACCCCTTGATGTGGCCGACGATCGAGGCACGCAATGGGTCCATGTTTGTGGGGGCCACCAGGCGCTTCCAGGACGACGGAAGCTCCGCTCCACCTGCCGAAGCCCTCGGCAGCGCCCTAACAGCTCCTCGACGAACATCCCGCGCACGTTGGTCCCCACCCCGTGCAGACCGTCCCGGCGGGCCGCTTCGGCGATCCTGTCCGGATCGATCTCCCAGCGCCCCCGACATTTCATCCGCACGAACCGCGCCGTGCCCCTCGGCAGAAGGGACTTCGGCCGGCCGCTTCGGTTGAGCGTGCGACTATCATCGGTGATGGACGGGAGGTTCGACCCGGCGCAAGGATGCATGGCGGCCGAACTGGGAAGTCCCGCGGATCAGTTATCGGGTGGTGCCACACTACTCTGAAGGGAACCTTGCGTGAGTGCCCGTAGCTCTCTACTCGTGTATCCTTCGCGCCTTATGGAAGATCCAGAGTCAGGCTCGCAACGTCGCGAGGATAGCTGGGGAACGCGATAATGAAACCTTATACGATCACCGTTGATGCATCCAAAGAACATCCAGAAATATTGGATATCCAGGACGCTATGCAGCAGGTCATAGATTACTTCGATTTAATCACAGATGATACGCAACAACACGTTATCTGGAAATTATCTTCCGCGAGAACAATGAGCCCATTCACCGTTACCGGAGAACCTGTAGATTTACGCACCAAAGCGGGAGGTTACGGTCTTATTCAGGATCACGTAACCAAGATACGCGCAGGCTTACAACGCTTACAAGCCGGAGAGGACGTTGGGCCAGACTTTCCCGAGGAAAAGCGAAATGTTGCAGTCAATCTATTAATGCGTAACGTAAACGGCATTGGAACTACTCTGCTCTCGTTTGGCGAGAACGATCCGGTCGTCGAGTTTGATCAACCAACTGCCAAGCGCTCAATAAAAGTAATGGAAGGGAAGGATGACGAACTCTATCGATATCTTTTTGGCAGTTTCTCAAGGCGTGAGATGGGATCCATGGAGGGCGAAATAGTCGATGTTGCTACTGACAACAACGAGCCTGCGATTCATGTGGAAGACAGTCTTACCGGGAGAACTATTCCCTGCCGAGTCGCTAAGGAGGTACAACACGATATAGAACGCAGACTAACGGCCGCACATGTATGGGAAAAGCGTCGCGTTCGAATAAATGGCGAGCTAAATTACGATCATACTGGAAAGTTAATTCGCATATTTGGCGGGCGAATTTTCTTCGTGGAGTCAGTTGATGTGTCTGTAGATGACATTCATGATCCCGATTTTACTGAAGGGCTTTCTCCGAGAGAATACTTGGGCACTCTATGGGATTAGAACTTGACTAACATACCAAAATATTACTGGGATGCTTGCATCTGGATCGAGTTAATCTCTCAGGTAAGTCAAGCACGGATAGAACGGTGCAAGTATGTTATAGAGCTTGCGCAGTCCGGAAAAGCTCAAATCTGGACATCCGCCTTTACTTTAGCGGAGGTTTGGAAACGAAAGTGCGAAGGAACCAACGTAGGAATTCAAGAGTCGAAAGATAAGGACTTTGAGGATTTTATCGAACAGCCCTTTGTAAAAAAGGTGGCTGTTGATTTCAACGTTGGACATGTTGCCAGGCGATTGTTGCGCAGATACCCTACGTTAGGTAAACCTCAAGACGCAATTCACGTTGCGTCTTGCATACTATACAATATAGATGTACTGCACACGTTTGATGAACGCGATTTAATAAAATTGGATGGTATGATACCTAGAATCGATAAAAAAATGTTAGCTATCGAACCACCTCCGGAGATCCCACCGGGCGTAAGTGTAAGTATATTTGACGACGAATAGATGACAATACAGGTCAGTATTTCTTTACGGACACGCAGCGGCTTGTGTGTATGATCAGGCGGCAATAAAAATCGCCACTAGAAAAACAGATACGGTTCAGTTCTCTGAAAGTTGGGTGAGCTAGAGATGTTGGAGCTAGCGTGGAGGTGTCGGTATTCGATCGCTCTCTACGATGAGGAACGATCTCCCGAGCACACTAATCATTGGATAGTTCATAGTACAACATGGCCGATACTGTCCACATGAAGAGCATACTCTGACGGGCTACGCAAAATCTGGTTCCAGTAGGACACAATTTATAACCGGTTGTACCAACTCATCCGGCGCTCTTGGCGCGGCCAACCGCTCGCAACGCTTGGCTCGCATTCGACACCCTCGCAGCTCGGTTGGACACAGTGTAGAGTGGTGACAGAGACAGTTCGTCAGTTTGCTTGCACGAAAAACTGGCACCCCACCCACAGTCCAACCTATTTCACCAAGGCACCCACGCGGCCATACCTACAGCACCTGATTCGCGTCGATGCCGAAACCGGCGGCCTTCAACTCTCGCAAGAGTCGAATTTTCCACCCGTCTCCATCATCAAGAGAAACATAGAGGATGCCGTCGCAGTCCGAGGGCCTTTCAATATCTCCTTTTAACAGAGCACAGACTCTCTTCCGGCCTAACTTCCCAATGAAGTACCCAAACTCGAAAACGACATTCTGTCGTGCGCGAGGCCCGAACTTGTGTTGCTGCTCCTTTAGGGCACCCAAATCGTCAGGCGTCAGTAGTACGACGGCGAATCCGACATCTGCGTAGTCCTCGAATTTCTCGATGATCGTGCGTCCTTCATTCGGTAGTTCGTGCAAGATAACTGGTTCGAGTTCCAGTTTTTCAAGGAATCGCGCAACCGTTTCCCGAGCGGATGTGTCGTGGCCATGAATAACGAAGATCTTTTTCGTATGCTTCTGAACCTTGGCTCTGGAATCGAAGGTTCTCGACGACTCGTCGTCTTCTTCCCAGTATTCCATGATCTCCTCTATCATGGATTCGACTACAGAAGCGGCTGAATCCAAACCCTGCCGATATGCCGCCACGAATTCTGACTCAGGCGTGCCAGTCGTAAATGCAATCAGCGAATAACGGATGTTATTAAAGTCCAAAACGTGGCTTGACTCTCTGCCGAAAGTATTTGTAATGGCCACTTGAGCGTTTCTGCGCCATTTTTTAAACTCCGGTGAGTGGCACCGCAGCCTCTTCAATTCCGGTATTGTGTCCAGTACTTTTCGCAAGCGTTCGATAGACTTCGCTTTTTTCGGACGCGCCATCACCTCAACTCCATGAGTTCAATGCTTTCTATCCCCCAGTCTTCCGCGATCTGCAATCCGGACTTTTCAATGGCCATGGATGAATTCTCCTAGTATCGCCCCAAGGACTTGGATGCGGCGCCAATGGTACCCGGTTGATCCAACGCAGCTAAATTTTCGACCCGCCAAACCGGTTCACCCCTTTTGCTAGCCCTGATGCACGTCCTCTGGGTTGTTTGATCGGCCGCCCTGCCTCAAGTTGTCTTCCTGTATCTCTGCGCAATCCCTACGGAGAAGACGAGCCTAACCTTAACGTTCCGATTCCGCAGAAACCTCGCCGGTGGTCAGCCACTGATCGAGTGCGCCCCGGATAGGCGGGGCGGTCCTGAAACCGGTTGCTCGCACATCTCGATCAGCGGCCCCGTACACAACTGCGTTCATCTCTTTTGTTGGTGGCTCTAGTGCTTCCCGAAGGAGCGATTCGAGGAAGCGTTGGCGACCTTTTTCTACGGTACCGAGACTAACTTCCAGCTGGTCACACAGGGCCATGAGTTCATCAACTCTGGTGACGATGCGGTGCTGCTCGGCAAGCGGTGGAAGCGGAATCATGAAATCTCTGTAGTCCCTACTCTCAATGCGGCATGTTCCATGGCTGGATCGCTTAACTCGCTTGAGTATTTGTAGCTTTAGGCCCTTCAAGGCGCGAAGCAAATATTCAGCCATTTCGGATTTCTTCAACGCGATCGCCTTCATGTCCTGATTTATCGTGAGCGGAACGCGAGAGATTGCTACAGGGAAGCTGTGGGCAAGAATCATGCCGCGCACTACAAATAGGATGCTTTCTGCTTCGATAAGTTTTACCGCCGAGCCTGTGATCGCGGCCTCCGTGATTTTCAACTGGGTTTCAGCGATGTAATCGACCTTCATATCCTTCGGGGAAACCCAAAATATGCTGCCGTTCCAAAAGTCGTCACGAGCCTTGGAAGGCGTTCCACCACCCTTTAGGATTCCAAGGGCGCGAAGCCGGGACCATCGCCAATTCGGCGGAACTGGAAATGGTAGTCTCAGATCGTGTGGGATCGCAGAGTCAAGACGAGGCGGTGGCTCGTCCTCCGGATCCTGCTTCACCAGCTTGCCCCGAACGGCGAGTTCGAGAATGGTCTGGCGTAGGTGTTTGACCTGATTCGCACGAGCCGTCAGTGCGGGAAGGGCACCTATGGCGAAACGCGCTTGGGATCGAAAAGTCACGTCATCCACATCGAATTCGCTCGCGCGAGCATAGCTAGCTTTGGTCAGCCGGTTGCGAGTCTCCTCGCGCACAGCGTGAGCTTCGTCCAACTGATGACAGAGCGCCATCAGTTCATCGACTTTGGCGACGATACGAGACTGCTCAGAGAGTGGTGGAAGGGGAATAGCGAGGGTTTCAAGCTGATTCTTGTTGATGCTTGGGAATGCGATACCTCTCCCCATAGAAATTATGTTTTCACGCGCTTTCCAAATGAAAAGGCGAACAAATTCATCATCGAATGACGAACGGATTGCCGCAACACCCCTGCCAATACAAGCGCGGAACGCGGCTACATTAGTCCGCCCAGTGGTCGAGCCGCGCACACAAATAAGCAGGTCACCTTCTTCGCAATACTTTTTCGGCGAGGTGGTGAACTGATTCACAATTGTTCGACCGAACGGCCCAGGAGTAAATTCAACCGGACCGTTGATGAGCGGTACGCCATCACCAGACGTATTGTAGGTTTCCCCGGGGGGGCTCTGCCCCATAATGACGTCCGAGATTGCAGCGAGCGGTACCCATTTCCAACCGGTCGGCAAATCGAAGAAGGCTCTATCGACCACTTCAACTTCGAGCGGAAAAGACTTCCCTTTTTTTGCGTTTGGGCATTTAGCTCTCTCTACTTCTATTCGCTTAAGCAAATTCGACGCCGGCTCGTCCGCTGGATCCTGCTCCACTAGCTTCCCCCGCACAGCGAGATCAAGCACGAAGTTGCGCAGACGGGGAACGGCTTCATGTGCCTTGGCGACGCGATCGTAGAGGTAGAGAAGGCGGTCGGTGTTCATTCTTCCGGCAGTTCCAGTTCGGCAAGCAGCGCCTGCACAACATCGCGCAATTGCGGCAGGCTGCTGGATACATAAAGCCAGACGAGTCTCGGCGCTACATCGTCATAGCCATGTGCCAGAAAGTTCCGGAAGTCAACGATCCGGCGCATTTCGGGAATCCTCATGGCAAGTTCGGGATGATCCTTGTGCAGGCGGTTTACCGCCTCGCCAATAATTTCGAACTTGCGCTCAACCGCAGCCCTGGTCCGCACATCGGCAGCGAAGGCAGCGCTGTCCATGCCGTCAGTGAAAACTTCGATATCGGCGCCCGCCTGCTCGATATCCGTCAACAATACGCGAGCGTCACGACGCATAAATAACTTCGCGCGATTCGTTGATGGAAGCACGCAGATATGGATTGCGGAACTCGTGATTCTCGACTAGGTCGACCGGACGTCCCAATGCTTCCCGCAACGCGTCGACAAGCCCGAAGAACTGCTCGAAAGGCGGCAAATTACTGTCGGGATCGAACTCGACGAGAAAGTCAGCGTCGCTTTTTTCCGGATCGAAATCCGTACCGCGCGCCGCCGAACCAAATACGTCGAGCCGCGCGACATCGTATTGCCGGCAGAGTTCGGCCAATTCTTCCCGCTTGTCAGCAATGGCGGTGTGCATTTCCAATCCTCCCGCGCAGGCGGCAAACAATACACTGTCCAGGCATCACCGCAACAGCGCCTCCGCTAGAACTGCCTTCAACTTCTCCCGCACCGCCGCCACTTCGGCCTCCGCGGCGTTCAGTTCCTTCAGCAGCGTCTCGGGGTCGCCGAGTTCGGCTTCCACCGTATGGGGGTTCTTGATGTCGAGATTGTAACCGCGCGCCTTGATTTCGTCCGCGCCGACCTTCCAGGCGCGCTCGCCTTCCTCTCGGCCGGTGCGCTCAGCACCGCCCCACCAGGCCACGCAATCGTCCAAGTGCTCCAGCCTGATGGGCCGGGTCATAGAATACGCCCTCTGCCCCTCCGGCACCTGGTGCTCCCAAAACCACACATCCCCCGTCGGTTCCCCCTTCTCGAAAAACAGCAAATTCGTCCCGATGGAGGCATAAGGCCGGAAAACCGAGTTCGGTAAGCGCACGATGGTGTGAAGGTTGCACTCCTCCATCAAGTGCTCCTTGAGTCTGGTCTTGACGCCCTCGCCGAACAGCGAGCCGTCGGGCAGGACCACGGCGGCCCTGCCACCCGGTTTGAGAAGCCGGATGATCAGGGCGAGGAACAGATCCGCCGTCTCGCGCGTCCGGAAATGTCTTGGGAAATTGGACTCGATGCCGTCTTCTTCCTTTCCGCCGAACGGCGGATTGGTCAGCACGATATCTACCCGCTCGTCCTGGCCCCAGGAGATGTAGGGACGCGCCAGCGTATTGTCATGGCGAAGGAAGGACGGGTCCTTGATGCCGTGCAGCAGCATGTTCGTGACGGCGAGCATGTGGGGCAGCGGCTTCTTCTCCACTGCGCGGAGCGAAGACTGCATACTGGCCTCGTCTTCGGGCCGCTTCACGTAGCACTTGCGCATGTGGCGTATGGCGCAGGAGAGGAAGCCGCCGGTGCCGCAGGCCGGGTCGAGTAGCGTCTCGCCGGGTTTCGGATCGATCATTTGCGCCATGAAGCCGGTCACGGCGCGCGGCGTGTAGTACTCGCCCGCGTTGCCGGCCGATTGCAGGTCGTTCAGGATTTGCTCGTAGATGTCGCCGAAGTGCTGGCGTTCGGCAAAGTCATTGAAGTCAATGCCGTTGATCTTGTTGACGACCTGCCGCACCAGTTGGCCGGACTTCATGTAGTTGTGGGCATCCTCGAACACGTCGCGCACAACGTTGGCGCGGGGACCGCTGCCTGGCGGAAGCTCCTTGAGCTTTGGGAACAGATCGCCGTTGACAAAGGCGAGGAGTTCCTCGCCGGTGATGCCTTCCGGGTCGGCGGCCCAGTCGCGCCATTGCAGGCGCCCGGGGATCGGCGAGCGATAGTCGTCGCTGAATGCTTCCAGTTCCTGGTCCTGATCGTCGATGATCTTGAGGAAGAACATCCAGCAGAGCTGACTGATGCGCTGGGCGTCCCCATCGACGCCCACATCCTGGCGCATGATGTCCTGTATGGACTTGACGAGATTGCTGACGGCCATGCTCAGGCGGCTTCCCTGTAGAGAGCGGACTGTAGATCGTGCACGGCCTGCTCGAAACCGCTCCTGCCGCCGAATGCGCGGAGGAGTTCGAGCGGCGTGCCGAGGCTGTCGATGGGCGGAATCCTGAGCACGTTCGCGTCGTCAAGGTTGAGCACGCACTCGTCGGCGTACTTGTCGAGCAGCGCATCGAGCACGGCGCGGGCCTGCTCTCCGTACTTCGTGAACACATCGCGTTTCTTGACGTTGTCGGCCCGCTCGCGGCGAGTCAGCGGTTTGGCGTCGAACGCCACGTGGCAGATGAGATCAAAGGGATCGAGGTCCTTGTCCAACTCCTCGACCAGCACGGATAACGGCAAACCCTCGGCCGCCATTTCCTCAATGATCGCCTGCTTGCGCTCGGTGGCATTCCAGCGTCGCAGAAAGTCGTCGAGGCTTGCGAAACGTTTGCGCAGGGCTTTCCTGGTGAAGTCGCGTAACGATTCGGTGACGAGTTTGCCGTGCTCGTCGAGGTATTCCACGCGCTCGGCGACGATGGTTGCGTCGATGCCATCGACATAGACCTTTTTTCGCGGTCCAGGATCGGGCGGTAGCGGAAGGTCGGGATCGTCGATGATTATTTCGTCATCGTCGGGGCGTTCGGGAAGCGTGCCGCCGTCGTCATCGATGGGCGGTACCTCGGGCGGGTCGATGGGATCGTCGTCGCCGGGTTCGTAGATCTGCACGGGTTCGCCGTCGAACTCCGGGTCCGCGAAATGACCGGTCGCGGCCCGGAAGTCGATCAGCGTGAAATAGAACTTGCGCGTGTCCTCGTGCACGCGGGTGCCGCGGCCAACGATCTGCTTGAACTCGGTCATCGAACCGACCGCCCGGTCGAGCACGATCAGCCGGCAGGTCTGCACGTCGACGCCGGTGGAGAGCAGGCGTGACGTGGTGACCAGGACCGGGTACTTCGATTCCGGGTCGATGAAGTTGCCGAGCTCGTTCTGCCCCACGGCATCGCTGCCGGTGATGCGCATGACGTAGCGGCTGTTGCCGTCCACCAGATCGGCGTTCTCGTTGATCAGCGCCTGGCGCATTCGCGCAGCGTGTTCCTGGTCCACGCAAAAAACGATGGCCTTCTGGAAGCGGTCTCCGCTCTCCTTCAGGAACTGCGAGACCTTCCGCGCCACCACTTTCGTGCGCCCGTCGATGACCAGCGTGCGGTCGAAGTCCCTGACGTTGTAGATGCGATCCTCGACCTCCTCGCCCTCGCGGTCGAGTTGACCAATTTCCGGGCGGTAACCCTCCACGTCGCGATCGATGTGGACCTTGACCACCTTGTAGGGTGCGAGGAAGCCGTCGCGGATACCTTGCTTCAAGGAGTAGGAGTAGATTGGCTCGCCGAAATAGGCGATGTTGGACACGTATTTCGTTTCTTTCGGGGTTGCGGTGAGGCCGATCTGGGTGGCCGAGGAGAAGTACTCCAGAATTTCGCGCCATGCCGAATCTTCGGCGGCACTGCCACGGTGGCATTCGTCGATCACGATCAGGTCGAAAAAGCCGGGTGAGAACTGCCGGTAGATTTTCTGGTGTTCCTGTGGCCCGGTGATCGCCTGGTAGAGCCCGAGATAGATTTCAAAGGCCGTATCGACGCGCCGCCTCCTGTCGATGGCCTGCGTCATGTCGATCTCGCTGCCATCGTCACGCTCGATGGTCCCGGCATGCGTCGACAGCTTGGCCATCGCCCCGCCGAAGGGGCGGAAATCGTTCACCATCGTCTGGTCGACCAGTACATTGCGGTCGGCAAGAAACAGGATGCGTTTCTTGCGCCCCGCCTTCCACAGCCGCCAGATGATCTGGAATGCGGTGTAGGTCTTGCCGGTGCCGGTTGCCATGACGAGCAGGATGCGGTCCTGGCCCTTGGCGATGGCCTCGATGGTCGCGTTGATGGCATTGACCTGGTAGTAACGCGGCTTCTTGCCGCTGCCGTCGTCGTGGTAGTTCTGTAGGACGATGTTCTCGGCTTCCGAGTCGAGGCCCTTCCAGGTTCGGTAGCGGGACCATAGTTCGGCGGGTGGGGAAAATTCGTCCAGGGAGAGATCCCTCTCGCGCGGTGTGCTCGCGCCGGTTCGGTCGTGAAACACGAAGCCGTCGCCATTGGAGGAGAACACGAAGGGGATGTTCAGCGTCTCGGCGTAGTCGAGCGCTTGCTGCATGCCGTCGCCAACGCTGTGCGTGTTGTCCTTGGCCTCGATGACCGCGAGGGGAATGTTGGGCTTGTAGTAGAGGATGTAGTCGGCGCGCTTGGCCTGGCCGCGTGTGACCAGCTTGCCCCGAACGATGATGCGGCCCTTGGTGAAGCTCACCTCCTCGCGGATTTGGTGCATCTCGTCCCAGCCGGCCCTGCGGAGGGCGGGCGTGATGAACTTGGTGCAGATGTCGCGTTCGGAGAGGGTGCGTGTGTCCATGGGGGTTAGCGGGCTTCCATTTCCTTGGCGCTCATCCTCGTTGCTCCATTACCGGAGGTGGTTCTGGCGCATACCCGAATCTTTCCGTTCGTGCCAGCGCCAGTTTTGGTCAATTTGGCCAGAAAGGCAACAGATGAGCTTGACCGGAGCAGCCACTTTCTTCCGGAATTGACCGCTTGACGCCCCGCTCGGACCGCAGATATGGTGGCCCATGCCCCCGAGCGGGCAAGAGACCGCGCCGAATGATCGAGCAATTTACAGTCAGGACATTCAAGACCCTGGATGATGTCACCGTGGACCTCGGCATGGTGAATGTCTTCATCGGCGCCAACGGCAGCGGAAAGAGCAATTTGCTGGAAGCTCTGGGAATTCTCTCTGCGGCTTCGGATGGCAAGGTTGACGATCAGACTTTGCTTGCCCGTGGAGTCCGTCCGGGGCTTCCCGCTCTCTACAAGACGGCCTTTCCCGCCAGCCCTGGAAAGAGAATTCCGCCGCATCTCTTTTTCGGAGCACGTAGCGGCAGTGCCAGTTACGAAGTCTCGCTGCACAATCCTCTGAAGGAGCCAGCGCCTGCTTGGAGATTCAAGACAGAATTTTGGAAAAGTGAGGATAATCGAAACTTAGTTTCGCGCAAGCCTACTGACAAGAGGAAAAAGAATGCCGAACGAGGGTTAGCGGCACTGGAGGCAGTCCAACTGACAGAGGGACCTGCACTTGAATTTCTGACTTTGCTGCAAGACTACGTAATCTTCTCGCCAACAACAGCCGTCTTGCGTGGCATTGCGCCAGAAACCCAACCGAGAAAACCGGTAGGGCTCTCCGGAGGCAATATACGAGCTTCTCTGGCAAACCCAAAAAGACAAACATATCCGTCAAATTAGCCAACACGTCCTTCAGCTTACTGACTGGGCGAAGAATTTTGGGTGGGCGCGCGCAGATAAACTCTTGCTTTCGCCAACTGCAGCAACTTCAAAAGATGTAATCAGGTTTCGTGATAAATTCATGCGTAAGGATCGTAATATTCTTTCCGGATATGACGCTTCCGAGGGGGCCTTGTACGCGCTGTTTCTCGCGGTAATCGCAGGACATCGCAGTAGTCCGGCGCTGTGTGCGGTAGACAACGCTGACCACGGACTGAACCCCAGATTGGCGCGGTCTCTCTTCGAGCGCCTGTGCCAGTGGTACTTGAACGCGGACAAGCCACGCCAGATTCTGCTGACAACGCACAATCCTTTGGTTCTCGATGGACTTCCGTTGCAGGATGATCGCGTGCGATTGTTCACCGTATCCCGAACCGATTCCGACCGCACGTCGGTCCGTCGCGTGGTTGTAAACGACACTATGTTGGAAAAGGCCAAGCAGGGCTGGTCGTTGTCCAGGTTGTGGGTGATGGGACACCTGGGCGGCGCCCCCGATGTCTGATGTGCTGCGTGTCGCAGCGGTTGTCAAAGGACCAACTGACAAAATCGTGCTTCGGGCCACGGATCGTTTTGTGCACACCGTCCAAGAACATGGAAACCTGGGTGCTCGCTGCGGTCTGTCCGAATCATGGTCTGGTTCCAAGTGACGATTGGGAGTGCCGCCAGAATCCTGAAGGTCAATTGGCATCCTTGCCCTTGACGCGTCGGTTCCGAAAACGTCAAGACGATTACCTAAGCCGGCAGGACGAAATAACAGACACGTGGCCAACCGTATCTACAAGGCTTGAGGAGGCGAAGAGATTCGAAGAGGAATTTTTCGCTGCCGTTACCAAGCGCGCGGACTAGCGGTAAGCGGCAAACGAGACCGTTCTGGACTTTCGTCGGTTACTGAGCGGGGGGATCCCGGACTCGGTCGAGGTCGGATCGCAAGGGGTTCTCGGCGAACAGTTCCTTCCAGACGCGCGGCGTCAATTCGATGACGCGTTTGGCCGGGTGGCGGTCGATGCGCTGAAGGACATCGACCAGGTGGGTGTAGGGATTCACGCCCTGCATCCGGCAGGTCGCCAGCAGGCTCTGGAGGGTGCCGACACCCGGATGTCGGCGCCCTCCAGCAACGCCAGCAAGCCCGTCCGGGTCAACGCGATCACGCCGTGCGCCCGGCCGCCCAACGCGGCGAATCGACCCCGCTCCAGACGCTTGGACCAGATCCAGTACCCGCCGGCAAGGAAACGACAAAATCAGACCCGCGACAATAACGGCTCAAATTGCCCGCTTACCTCCGACCTCGGCTTCGCGCATGGCTTGTTCCAGATTCGCTTTCAGCGCGTAGAGTCGGCGCGGGCGGTTGCTCCAAGCCCAAACCTACGATATCCCTCAACCACAATCAATCGCTTGCGACCGTTTTGACGCTTAGTTGCGCAAATCGGCCCAGGAGCCTGCGCCGTAGAAATTCACGGCTGCAAATTCGCTATCGCGAATTCCTACGGCGCAGGCTCCTAGAAGCGATAAAGCGTCGTCGTTTTCCTCGGCACGTAGCAATGGGTCTCTCAATCCCTTAGCGAATCCACTGCGGAACGAATACAATCCAGTAATCAGCGAAGGTGTCGACAACACACGTGCGGACTTTTGCGAGACGGCCCTCGCTTTCGGTCGAGCGGCCCAACAGAAGGAGCAGTCCCGATTTGCGGTCTTGCTCGGCTTGAAGATCAGCAGTGTAACTGGGAAAGCGGACGCTGCCATGAAAACGCAACACTACCAACTCCGCATCAGCGGCTTACGGGAAATCGAGGGCCAGATCAGGGCATCGACCTTGTCTCGAATTCTACACGCGCTCCTTGCAACGGCAGAGCGGACCACACGCTTGCTTGCTACCGGTACAGGTGCCGGACGGGGAGCCAAGCCCCGATGGCTGGACGCCACCATTGACTTCACAATCACCAGATTGACATCCGGTTCCACGATCGTTGGCATTGAAGCGCCCCGGCTTGGAGAGACTGCCCGCGAACAGTTCGCGCAAGCGGACTTGTGGAGCAATCAGCCCAGCCTCGACGAAACGGCGCTCGACCTCGTCGCTCGGTCGATCCATGAGACTCAGATGGAAGACCCTGCTGGAGACTATTTCGACAGCTCCGTTCTCGACGCGATTTTGAAGTTTCGGAAGGCAGGCGGCATTGCGGGGGTGCGCTACGAAATGATCCCCCAAGGAACGGCCCACGGCAAATTTGAACTGGACGATGCAACCTGTGCATCCGCTAAAGCTCGACTGGAGAATATCCCGGCCCCACGATCGTTTGTCGTCAGTGGCCGACTGGATGAGATAAGGCACGGCAACGACCGCTTTCGGCTGTTGGTGGACGGGAAGTCAACACTCTTGGGACAACTGGACGCTGCATCGTTGGACGTGGAAGCTCTGCGTTCTCTGTGGGGCAAACAAACGACCCTAGAGGGCCTCGTGCATTTCAAGGCCAACGGACGGCCAAGATTCATCGAAGCTCGCCGAATTGGTAGCCGACTGGAAGGAGATAGTGTTTTCGAGGGAATGCCTTCAGCAGAGACCCAGAAATCGCAGGAATTGTTTCCCGCAAAACACCAACGTTTCGCGGCTTTTGACCCTATTGATCTCGCCGGATCATGGCCCGGCGATGAACCTATTGATGAGCTCCTGACCCAGCTCGATTGAGCGAACCTTTCGTGACTCGATTTCTGCTTGACACGGGCCTGTTGCTCGGTTTCACTCGGAAAGCACCATGGGCAATCCAAGCCCGGGCAGAGTTCAATCTGGGTGATCGACAAATAATGGTCTTTACGTCCATTATCTGCCGAGGAGAAATTCTCGCGCTTGCGGAGAAAAACGGTTGGGGCAGTAAGAAGCGAACTCGCCTTGAGCAAGTCCTCAACGAAGTTCCAACACTCGACATCAACAAACAGACGATCTTGGACGCGTACGCTCGGATCGACGCATGGACTCACGGTAGGTCTGTACGTTCGCCGCAGAACTTGCCGCCGCCGAAGCCGGCTAAACCAATGAAGCAAAACGACCTCTGGATTGCCGCGACAACTCACGCGAGCAGGGCTACACTTCTGTCAACGGACACAGACTTCGAGCACTTACACGAAATATGGCTCGAATTCATTTATGTTAACCAGACTGTGCGACCGCCCTAATGTCTAGAACACGATCACGGGCAGACATTTCCGAAACTGGAACGTCAGGAGTGCAACGCGCGCTTGACGGCTTCCGGTTCTCTCGCGATGACTTGAAGAAGAGTCGTCGCCGGGCCGCTCACTTGCCGCCTTCCCTGCTCCCATTTCCGGTAGCCGGACAGGCTCATGCCCATCAGCGGAGCCATCTGCGCCTGGGTGAGCTTGATCCGCTCGCGAACTTCACGCGGGGACAAGACCGCGTGAACGGTCGCCGGACCTTCGCCCTTGGCGTGCGCCAACGCTTCCTCCAAGGACTGAATCAGGTCTTCGCCAAAAGTGCTCATTGCATTTCCTTGAGTGTTGTCCTCAGCGCCGCTGCAAGCTTGGCAACCTCGCGCCGTTCCCGCGGTGTCATGTCGGCCCTGCTCGCCTTCGCGTAGACGAGCAGAGCGTAAACGGGCATTTGCTCGCCGACATGGAAGTAAATCACCCGAGCGCCGCCACGCTTGCCGCGCCCGGACGACGCGAAGCGAAGCTTCCGCACGCCCCCAGTTCCCGGAGTCTCATCGCCCGCCAATGGACTTGTCGCCAGCAGCTCCATCAATTCCCGCCGCTCATGCTCGCTGAACAACTTCTCGGCTTGCCGGGAAAATGCCGGGGTCTCAGCGACCGTCCGCATGCGGCAGTATATACCCCATTGGGTCATTTTCAAGTCGCCAGGGAAACTCTAATCCGTTTGGATCGCAATCGGCCTTTCGTCATGCACGCGGCTGCCGGGCCGCTCTCAAGCGTCGCCAACATCGTCGCGACCGTTCGCAACCGCCCCGAGCTCCGGCCCGAATTCCACGATCCGCCCGGCTTCCCGCGCGGCCTCGGCATAGATCGACAGCGAATGCTTGGGTTCGAAATAAAGGTCCCGCTCGATGCCGAGACCGAAGCGGCCCCGGACCGAAGCGATTTCCGCGAGGCTCGTGTACCCCAGTTCGGGAGCACCGAAGCCCAGATCGGCCAGGCCGAAGAGCGTGTCGCCGTCCTCGGGATCCAGACCCGCGAACAACCACGTCCCGGCCCCGCCGGGATCGAAGAATTTGACCACCGGCCGGTGGTCCCGGTCGCGGTCTTTGCCATTGGCGAGTAGCTGCTCGCGTTGCGCGTCGGTCAGGAGTTTCATGAGGCTCCATGCAATTTGCGGAGGTGGGGACGACTGCGCCGGGCCTGCCGAGTCCGATGTCCAGGTACGCATGGACCTCATTGTGGAGGCCCGGCAGACAAATTGAAGGTTCATATCTGGCCGAAACAGCGCCATTCCCGATATGCGCGACCGGCAGCAATTCCCGCTAACGACGCTCGCTCATCCGTCTTGGCCCGAATAAACGGCGAAATTCGCCATTGGGGCGTGATCCTGGAGGCGATTGTCGGGTCTCTCGGCGCTTGGCGGGAATTGCTGCGCGACCGGTGTGCATGTGGCGCGGCGCGGCGATGACCCGCCAAACTTGGCCGTCGCATTCTCAATGGTGCAGCAAGCTGCGGACTGGGGTACCTTCCGATTGCCCGCAGTTACGAGCGATAGCTGCTCGCTGACGAGGATCAAATGACAAGAAAGGCGAACAACACCGAGGCCAACCTCGGCTTCCAAGCCCAACTCTGGGCGGCGGCGGACAAGCTGCGCGGCGGCGGACAAGCCGCGCGGCAACATGGAGCCCTCCGACTACAAGCACGTCGCGCTCGGCCTGATCTTCCTCAAGTACATCTCCGACGCCTTCGAGGCAAAGCGGTCAGAGCTTCTCAAGGAGGAACTGGCCGACGCGGAGAACCCGGCGCGGACACGTATGAAGATAGACCGGGCAGTTATATTTGCTCGCAACACCGTGATGGCGGTGATATGTTGAGTGATGCATGCATTGAAGGGTCGGTCCATATCTACGGAGTATTCGGCATGACAATATCAGCCTTGGTTCGAATCATTGCTTCCGCGGGCATCGCCTTGCTCCTGGCGCCGGGGCTTGCCTGGGCGCAGAGCGTCTTCACCCACGCCCACTACCGGGTCCCCGAAGGGCAGCAGGAGGCGGCCGCCGAGTGGTACAACCGCGTGCTCGGCGGCGAACCGGGCGAGACCGGCCCGGGCCCGGGCATTCGCCATTCGAATGGCTTTGTCGGCACCATGCCCAACGAGGGCATGGCGGGGGACGGCGCGGTCAATGTCCTCGATCACGTCGGTATCTCCGTGCCCGATGTGCAGGCTGCCGTGGACCTGATCCGTGAAATCGGCGGGGAGATTCGCACCGAACCCCAGGAAGGCGTCACCGCGCCGCTGATCGCCCATGTCACGGACCCCTGGGGAGGACGCTTCGAACTGCTGGAAGATCCCGACTACCCGGGCATCAACCACGCGCATATCTTCGCCTCGGATGCGGACGCGACACGCGACTGGTTCCTGCAGGTATTCGGCGGCGAATTGAACGAAGAACGCGGTCAGGGCCGGTTCCACACGATTCTCTACGACAACGTCTGGGTCCATATCAGCCAGGCCGCCGACGATGATCAGCGGATGTCGAGCCGGTTTCGTGCCGCCGATCACATCGGTTTCAGGGTGCCGTCGCTGGACGCATTCCGCGAGACCCTGCAGGCGTCCGGCTACGAGCCCTATCTGGAACGCCCGAATCCCCCCGGCGCGGACCTGATGTTTTTCGAGGGACCCGACGGGCTGCATGTCGAAATGACGGAGCCGCTGCCACGGTAAGCGATCATGACGGCACGCCGCCCCGCAGTCCCTGAAGGAAGACAAGTCAGCGGGTTGCACATGTTCCATACAAGTAGCGAACCCGGCGGCGCCGGCCCGCGGACGCGAGGGAACAAACGACCGCCCTTCAACAGAAATCAAGGAGTTACGTGTTTGCTCCATGGAAGCAGTGGCCGGGTCGGGCGATGCGCCTGAAGAGAGAGAGCTCATGAAATCCAAACAACCGTTCCTTTTCTCGGTGGCCTGTTTGACGTGCCTGGCCGGCCTTGCCCAAGCTCACCACTCCCGCGGCAATTTCGATCTGGACGACGTGCTCGAACTCAACGGCGTGGTCACCGAATACACTTGGCGAAACCCGCATACCTTCGTGACCCTGGACGTGGAGAACGACGCCGGGGAAGCGGAAGAGTGGCTGCTGGAACTCAATTCCATCGCCGTGCTCACCGGAACCGGCTGGACCCGGGACACCATCCAGGTGGGCGACCGCGTAACCGTGTTCGGCAATCCGGACAATGACCGCAGCAAGAAATTCTTTTTCTCCAACTACTTCGTATTACCCGACGGCAGCCGCATGGTTTCGGCTCCGAACTATTCCCGCGGCGTGCCGATCCAGCGACCGCCCGCGCGGGAACTCGACACCACCGCAACCTCCACCGACTTCACCGGCATCTGGCGGCGGGAAGGCGGCATGGGCGGCGGCATGGGGATGGGTGGCGGCGCGGCTGGGTTTGGCGTGGGCGTGGGGATGGGCGCAATCGGCGGCGCGGCCGGCGCGGGCATGGGCGCGGATGCGGGCGCGGCCGGCGCGGGCATGGGCGCAATCGGCGGCGCGACCGCGCTGGCGCCTCCACCGGCTGGCCCCGCCATCGCCCTGGGCAACCAGACGCCCGCCATGGGGCTGCCGGTCACGGCGAGGGGCCAGGCGGAGCTGGACGACTGGGACGTGCGCGACAACCCCTGGTTCCGCTGCGAGCCGCGAACGCTTCCCGGCGTTATCGGGGGCACCCAGGAAATACTCCGGCCTGCGGACGATCGAATCACGTTCCGCTACGAAATCCTGGATGTCGAGCGTACCGTTCACCTCGGTCTGACCGGCCATCCTTCCGACATCGAGCCCTCCCACCTAGGACACTCCATCGGCTGGTTCGAGGATGAGTCCCTGGTGGTGGATACGGCGTTGTTCACGCCCGCGGACTGGGGCATCGGCGCTGGCGTTCCCTCCAGCGACCTCAAGCACGTGGTGGAGCGCTATTCGCTGTTCGATGGCGGCAGGCGCATGCAGGTGGAATACACCTTCGAGGACCCGGTCTTCCTGACGGAACAGGTGACCCTGTCGGCCACGTTCTTTGTCGATCCGGGATACCCGTGGCAAGAGTACGGCTGCGATCCCAATGCCAGCAGCCGGCATCTGGACGTCGAATAACCACTTGGTACAGGGAGAAAAACAATGACACGATTTTGGACCATGGCAGCGGCGCTGGCGTTGACTCCGTTGCTGCTTGCGCAGGACTCCGACGAGGGTTTCGTGCGCATTACCCCGGACGAGCTGGAGTGGACCGCGCGGCCCGGCGGCTCGGAGTTCGTCTACCTGCACGGTGACTCGCAGTCCGAGGGAATTTACGTCATGCGCAACAAGTTCCTGCCGGGGGCCTTCTCCGCACCCCACTACCACGACCAGGACCGCTTCATCACGGTCATTTCCGGCGTCTGGTACACGGGAACCGGTCCCAGCGGCGATCGCGAGGACACCGTTCCGCTGGGGCCCGGCAGCTACATGATGCACCCGGCCGGTGCGGTTCACTACGACGGCGCAATAGAAGAAGAAGTCATCGTTGAAATCCGGGGCATGGCGCCCGTGCAGACGATTTTCGTCGAGGAGTGAGCCCGGCAGTCCATGGCAGGAGGTCCGGGCCGCCGGCGCTTCAGCCTCCGCCTGAATAGACCCGAACGTAATCGACTTCCACAAATAAGGTCAGGCGAGGCTCTGACGCGCACCTGGAATCGCCGCCACGATTCCGTCCGCTCATCGTCATTCAACGAAGAAGGGAACGTTCGCATGACCCGCCTTGCCGCGGCCGTCGTAGACGTAGGCGAACAGGCGATAGGCGCCGGGCTCCGGCGGCGCGGTGATCCGTATGCGGTCACGACCGGGATCGTCGATGCGGTCGGCAATCCGCTCGGGCACCGCCTCCAGGTCGCCGCCTTCCTGGGTCGCTTCGCTCTCTCTCATGATCTCCCAGCGATACGCCAGCGCGTCGCCATCGGGATCGGCGGCACGGATCGACGCCTCGTATTCGGCGCCGGCGGCAAGGACCACGCTTTCATTGGCGCTCCGTGCGTCCAGCACCATCCCTTCCACGGCCGGCGACCGGTTCGCGGGCCACTCCCCGTTCCATATGTAGTGCATCACGTCGACCGCTTCGGTCTCGGCGCCGTCCTCGAGAAACACGCCGTACCAGGTCGGGGTGCGCTCCTGCTTCTGTCCCCAGAGGAACACGTACGAACCCATGATCTGCCGCGGGTTCGACGCGATGGCGATCTCGTAACTGCGCAGGTAATTGGCCGCTTTCTCGCTGCTGCTCTGTTCGATCGGTGCGCCCCATGCCGTCTGGCCGACTTCCCAGTGGCCGATAGCGCCCCACTCGGTAACGAAAACCGGCGCCTCCCAGTTGCTGGCCTCGAGGATAGCGGGCAGATGCACGATATCGCCGTACATCTGGATGCTGACGAAGTCGAGATCCGGCGCCCGTTGCTCGATCAGGCCGGCCAGTTCCGGGCTGAAGCCGGCCAGGGCCGTGGTGACCGGGTGCTGTCCGTCCACTTCGTGAATCATCCTGGCGATGTCGTTGATCGCGTCGAATACGCGGGGGTTCTCGAAGAACAGGTTGGCCTCGTTGCCGACCATCCACGCCAGCAGGGCCGGATGATCCTTGTGCTTCATCACTTCGCCGCGGGCGTATTCGAACTGTTCCGCGACGGCCCGCTCATCGTCGTAGTCGAAGCCGTGGCGCTCGCGGCCGATCTCGATGCACATGACGACCGTCACGCCGTGGCTTGCGGCCCCGTCCAGGACCTCCCGGGCAGTAGAGAAGCGGCTGTCGGTTCGCCAGGTGCGGAGCGAATTGCCGCCGTGCGCGGCAAAGTTTCCAACATCGGCGAATTCGATGCCCGCGCCCCTGATCGAGTACGGTTCCCCACCGCGCAGCAGCGTGTAGCGGCCGTCGCGCAGCACGACTTCCACGGGAACCGCACCGCCGTTCGCCTCCGGATCCAGTGCCGTGTTCAGGTCGGCGGGCGCACCCTGACCGTCCACTGGCTGTCCGCCCACCGGCTGACCATCCGCCGGCTGACCATCCACCGGCTGTCCGCCCGCCGGCTGACCATCCACCGGCTGACGTTCCGCCGGCCGTCCTTCCACAGGCTGACCGCCCGCCGGCTGAACTTCTCCAACCGCGGTCGGTGGCCACGAAGACGCGAGTGCAAACAGGGGAAACACCACGGCAAACCTGATCAGCGACATTCCGGCACCCTCCATCCAGTGCTGCCTCAGCCTGACACGACCTTACAAGGTTGATAAAGCATTAGACCTTCACCAGTTCGGCCTGCAGTTCCTCAAGGCTTCGGCCCTTTGTTTCGGGCACCAACCGAATCACGATCACCAGCCCGACGATCGCGAAGACGGCGTAGATCAGAAACGTCAGCGAATTACCCAGGTTCTGCAGTTCCCACGGGAACACGAGCTGCACGCCGAAGCTGACAGCCGAATTCACGAACCCGACGAAAGATATCGCCAGCCCGCGCACCCTGTTTGGAAACAGCTCCGAAAACAGCACCCACATGACCGGGCCCAGCGATATCGCGAAACTGGCAACGAACCCGAGTATGCCCGCGAGAATCAGCGTCGGGTTCATGCTGATCGCCGCGCTCACGAATGCCGACCGATGCTCGTCATACGCTTCCGGGCCCACCGCGTTCACCAGGGCCTGCCGGTACGCCACGTCGCTGTCGTAGGTCTCATCCAGCAGCGTTTCGAGGCGGTCGCGCTCCAGGGCCTCGGGCAGCGACGCCACGGCTTCGTCGTCCAGCGTGTAGGTCGCCGATCCGAATCCGTACGACAGCACGAGCATGCATACGGCAATACCGGCCAGACCGAACGTTAGCAGCGGCCGCCGGCCCAACCGGTCGATGGTCAGGATCGCCAGCACCGTGAAAACGAGGTTGACCAATCCAACGAGGACGGCCTGCAGGAACGACGCGTCGGTTCCGATCCCGGACTGTTCGAAGATCATCGGCGCGTAGAAGAACACCGAGTTGATGCCGGTGATCTGCTGCAGGATCGCCACGGCCAGGCCGATGGTCAGCACGAGCCGCAACGCCGGCTGAAACAGCTCCCTGAAGCCGGCCGTCTCCGCGCTCGCCTCGGCGTCCAGGGCCTCGCGCACCGCCTCAAGGCCGGCGCGGGCCTGCCCGGCGTCGCTGACCCGCTCCATGATCCCCAGCGCCTCGTCCTCCCTGTCATTCATGACGAGCCACCTCGGGCTCTCGGGCACCGCGAACAGCGCCAGGAAATAGACGATGGCCGGGACCGCCTCCACGCCCAGCATCCAGCGCCAGTTCCAGTCCGCCAGGTTGAGCGCCCGCACCCAGCCCAGGTCCGACGCGCCGAGCCTCAGGATCAGGTAATTGCTGAAGAACGCGGTCGAAATGCCGATGACGATGTTGAGCTGGTTGAACGAGACCATCCGCCCGCGAATCTTCGCCGGGGCGATCTCGGCGATGTACATGGGCGCGACGATCAGCGCCGCGCCGACACCGAAACCGCCCAGCATCCGGGCCGCGACCAGCGAGACGAAGGTCGGCGCCACGGCCGAGGCCAGGGCGGAAACCCCGAACAGTGCGGCAGCGACTCTCAGCACCGGCTTGCGGCCGAACCGGTCGCTGAGCGGGCCCGACACCATCATGCCCAGGGTCGCCGTCAGCGTGAGCGACGCCACCGACCAGCCGAGCTCGAACGGGGCCAGGTTGAACTCAGGCCCGATGAACGACACGACGCCCGAGATGACCGAGGCGTCGAAACCCATGAGGAAGCCGCCCAGGGCCACGATGAGCGCGACCATGACTGTGTATCGAAGTTGTCCGGTCATGGGAGCGTTCCGCCGTGATTCAGTAGTGAGTCGGCTGCCTGTGCTGGCCGGATTTCACCAGTCAGTCGGTCGCCACTGCCGGCCGCCCCGGTCATGCGCTGGACCTCACTCGGCAAACAGTGTGAAGGACGCCTGAAGGTCCGCGTCGGAGCTGCCCCCGACCCAGACGTGAAACTCGCCGGGCTCGGTCATCAACTCCATGTCCTGCCCGTAGAACGCAAGATCAACGGGGTTCAACTCGAAGGAAATGGTGCGGACTTCGCCCGGTTGCAAACGTATGCGCTGGAACCCCTTGAGTTCCTTCACCGGCCGGGTCACGTCACCCACGAGATCCCTGACGTATAGCTGCGCCACTTCGTCCGCCTCTACATCGCCGGCATTGGCGACAACCGCCTGGACCGTCAGGGTATCGCTCATGCTCACCGTGCTCCGGCTCAATTCGAGGTCGGAATAGATGAATTGCGTGTACGAGAGCCCGAATCCGAACGGGAACAGCGGCGTGTAGCCCGCGTCAAGATGATGGGATGTCATGCCGAAGGCCGCCTGCGCGCCGCGAACCGGCAGGTCATCAATGTGCACGTACGTCTCTGGTGTCGCCGGCTTGCCCGTATTCTTGTGGGCATAGTAGATGGGAATCTGACCCACCAACCTGGGAAACGTGACGGGCAGTCTCCCCGACGGCGACTCGACACCGAACAACACGTCCGCAATGGCCGGCCCGCCCATGGTGCCGGGGTGCCAGGCGTATACGAGCGCGTCGACATGCTCGAGGACGTTCTGGACGGTCAATGGCCGGCCCGCAAGAATGAATGCGACGACCGGCTTGCCGGCCTCCCGCAAGGCGCGCACCAACTCCACCTGGGCGCCGGGCAGATCGATGTCCGCGCGCGAATGCGCCTCGCCCGACAGGATGGACTCCTCGCCTAGAAAGACGGCCACGGCGTCGGACGCCCGGGCAGCCGCAAGGGCTTCGGCAAAGCCCCCGGTATCGACGCTGCGGCTGGTTTCAAGCGCGCGCACGTAGTTGACATCGACCCGGGCGCCCACAAACTCCCGAATCGCCTGCAACGGTGTCTGACTGAGAGCCGGGTCCCCGTCGAATATCCAGGTCCCCAACTGCTCGTAAGGCTTATCGGAGAGCGGCCCGATGACCGCGATCGAATTCAGTTCATCCGCATCCAGCGGCAGGGCGCTGCCCTCGTTCTTAAGCAGTACGAGGCTTTGCAGCGCCGTTTCGCGGGCCACCGAGAGGTGTTCGTCGTTGGCCAACGCGGGAAATTCAGCGGGATCCGTATACGGGTTCTCGAATAGGCCGAGACCGAACTTGACGCGAAGAATTTCTCCGACCAGTTGATCGATGCGTTCGATGCCGACCTCGCCGTCTTCGACAAGTTGCGCCAGGTGCTGCGCATACGTGCGGCTCACCATCTCCATGTTCACGCCCGCGGTGACCGCCTTGCGCGCCGCATCCCTGCCGTCGGCCGCGAACCCGTGATCGGTGAGCTGGTCTATCGAGTCCCAGTCGCTGACCACGAAACCGTCGAAATCCCACTCGTCGCGCAGTATGTCCTGCATCAGGAACCGGTTGCCGCTGGCGGGAACCCCGTTCAGATCGCTGAACGATGTCATCAGCGTCGCGACGCCTGCGTCGACCGCCGCCTTGAACGGCGGCAGGTAGACATTGCGCAGTTCGTTCTCCGGGATGTTGGTGGTGTTGTAGTCGCGCCCCGCTTCGCTGGCGCCGTAACCGGCGAAGTGCTTTGCGCAGGCCGCAATGGTCCCGGGCGCGGAAAGGTCGTCGCCCTGAAAGCCTTCGACCATGGCGACGGCGAGCCGGCCGGTCAGGTACGGGTCCTCGCCGAAGCTCTCGGCGATTCGGCCCCATCGAGGGTCGCGCGAAATATCGATCATCGGCGCGAGAGCCCAGTTCACGCCGGTCGCCGCCGCTTCAAGCGCCGCGACGCGCGTCCCGCGCTCGACAAGTTCCGGGTTCCAGGTCGCCGCTTGCCCGAGGGGGATGGGCAGCACGGTCCTGAACCCGTGAATCACATCCCGGGCCAGCAGCAGCGGGATGCCGAGACGGCTTTCCTCCGCTGCGATTCGCTGCAACTCGTTCGCCACGTCCGCGTCCACCACGTTGAGCAGGGAGCCGACCCGGCCCGCCGCGATGGCGCCGCGCAAGTCCGCCGAGACTTCGCCCGCGTAATGGACCTGAATCATTTGACCGACCTTTTCCCCGATCGTCATCCGGCTCACGAGCTCGGAGACTCTCGCCTCGACGAGGTCGCCCGCCATCGGCGTTTCCTGAGCCATAACGGCAGAAGGTGCATTCATACTGAGAAATCCCCAGAGCAAATAACGTGTCAATCGAGCGCGTGCAGAATTCACGAGGTCAGTTCCCCGGCGCGTCATCGCTACTCCCGTGGTTGGCGATCACCGATGCACGAGGCACCAGCGTGGGCCTGAAGACATGACGGATTTCCGCGTCGCTGTCCTTGTAGACGTTTCGCAGCACCCAACGCGCCGCCATCCGTCCCATTTCCGCGATCGGATAATTCACCGTGGTGAGCTTCGGGTACAGGTATCGGCTCAACGGCGCATTATCGAACCCGACAATTGAAACGTCATTCGGAATGGACAAGCCCCTGGCGCGAATGGCGTCCATGGCGCCGGCCGCCATTTCGTCGTTGGCGCACACCACGGCGGAAAAGGCCCGGCCCCGGCTCAGGAGCCTCGACATCGCCTCGCTGCCGCCGAATTCCTTGAAGTTGCTCTCCACGAACAGACGATCGTCGAATTCCTGGCCATACGATGCCAATGCCCGCTTGTGCCCGCCCAGCCTCGCACCGGCGTCAACCCAGGCGAGCGGGCCGGAAATGTAGGCGATTCGGCGATGCCCCATCTCCAGGAGCGTTTTCGTTGCGTCGAATCCGCCCTGCTCGTTGTCAAGGCTGATGCACTTCTCTTCAAGGCCGGGCACCACGCGGTTCATGATCACGAAAGGCAGGGCATTGTCCATCTGCTCGGTCAGGAATTCGTCCGTGAGCGCATCGATGTGCATGATCAGTGCGTCGCAGTTGCGGCTGACGAGAAACCGAATGGCCTCGCGCTCCCTGATTTCGTCGCTGAGGCCGGTGGCGAAAATGGTGAACCTGCCCGCGTTCCTGAGTTCTTCCTCGATTTCGCTGAGCATCGCGGCGAACACCGGTCCGTGCACCTGCGGCACCAGGATTCCCACGCAGTTGGACCGTCTGGTCGCCAGGGATTGGGCTATCGAATTGGGACGGTAGTTCAATTCGGCCATGGCCGCGTGCACTTTATCGCGAGTCTTGTCGCTCACGCGGGCACTGCCGTTGATGACGCGCGACACGGTGGCCACGGAAACGCCCACCAACTTCGATACTTCGTAAATCGTTGCCATTGCTACTGCTGCACTTGTCCAATTGCGAATTTGGCAAGTCCCGCTCACGACTCCGGCGGCCATGCAATTTCCGGCTACGGAATACGGGCATGAGGACGATGGGACGCCCTTTGTGGGGTCCGCCGCATCCGCTGTCGAGTCAGGGCCTCAAATTGTAGGCGGCGCGTAGTCCCCAGGTCCTCGGCGCATTCCAGGTGAACAACGGCGCGCCGGGCTGGTTGCTGTCGACCCAGTACGTCGGGAATCGCTCGTCGGTCACGTTGTAAGCGAAGAGTTCGACGTTCCATGTGTCCCCGGGCGATACGTACCGAACCGTCGCGTCCAGCGTCCCGAACGGATCCCGCTTCTGCGACAACCCCGGGATGGCGTCGAAATTGCCTTCGGTGAAGTGCATCTCGTCTTCCCAGTGGAACTTGACCCAGGGCACGATGCGCCCGCCATTTTCGAGCCACAGATCGTGCTGGTAGGCGATGGTCATCGAAATGGGCGTGGAGAAAGGCAACTCGTTTCCCTCAATATCGACCTCCCCCGAACCGTCGTCCTGCGGCACGCACTCGTATTCGGGGCCCGCGTCCGCGCGCTCCTCGCAGAAGTAGGCTTCGCCGTTGTATCCGGGCCAACTCCTGAACGCGGTATCGAGGATGCCGATGCCGCCAGTCAGCCGCCCGTTGTCGGACACCAGCACGTTCCATTCCACCTCGATGCCTTCAATGTCGGCCGCACCCGCGTTTGACGTGACCAGGCTGCCGATATCCTGACGGGGCTCGACCAGCGTGCCCGGCGGGTCCTCGACGAAACCGACGGTGCGGAACTGGGACACCTGTTTGTTGGTGTATTCGGTGAGGAACGCCGTCACAACCAGGTTCATGCGCCCGTCCAGCAACGATGCCTTGTAACCCACTTCGTAGTTGAGGACCTCTTCGGGATCGTAGGGAAAGAACTGGATGCGCCCGCAACGGCAAACATCCACGCCGTCGCCGAATGCGCCGGCCTTGGATCCCGTGGCGGCGTAGAAATACAGGAATGAGTCTGCGCTGAGGTCGTAGTCCAGGCCAATGCGCCAGGTGCCGTCCTCGAAGGTCTCCTGGTTGTCGTTGATGTCGAAGATCTGGTAGTTCTCCTCCCGGTTCTGCGCGCCGAACCCGTGCATGAGATCGGCGCTGGTGAATCGCGGCAACAGCAGTTCGTCGCGCTCGCCGTCGCCTTGCGGATGCCCGTCGAAGGGGATCCGGCGCGCGCTGAAACTGCAACCGCCGCCACCGTAGCAGCCGATGTTACGCCCGCCGACATCGGTCTTGACGTCCTCGTAACTGCGGTAGCCGAACGTCAGGTGCCACCGGTCGGTAACGTGCCAGGTGGCCTGGCCGAAGATCGCGCTGGATTCCAGGGTGCGTTCCGGCTGCACGAAGGAGATGCCCCCGAGCCCGCCGGTGGAGCAGCAGAACGGCTGCTCGACGTCGAAAACGATGGAATTGTCTTCTTCCAGCGAGAACAGGCCCACGATCCAGTTGACCCGGTCGGTGAGGCCCTGGAACTGCAGTTCATGGGACCAGGACCTGTAATCCGAATCGGCCGTGGCGAGATACAGGCTGGGCCAGGGCTGATGCCGGTTGAGCCATCCCGTGGTGGCCACCGGCAGGGGGCGCCAGCCCATGTCGGCGTCCCACTCCTGGCGGCGCTGCTGGCGCGCGTAGCCGAAGTTGTAAACCACGTCAACGGAGTCGCCCAGGGCGAGGTTGATATGGCTGCGAAGCGCATCGTTGGTCATGTCCAGCAGACCCGGTACGTTCGGGTCGATATAGTCGATGCCGCCGCCGTTGTGCTGGCACAGGGCGGGATTGGTTTCGCAGTTCGGCGCGATCGGCCAGCCCGCGCCGTTGTCCTCGGCGGTTTCAAGAACGATGCGCCAGTCGAACCGGTCGAGCGGCGTCCAAAGGGCGCTGATCCGTGCGGCCCAGCGGTCCGCATTGCCGTAGAATTCGGACTTGTCCACCGGGCGGTTGCGGCGCTGGTCCATGTCGGGAATGCCGTCGGGGCCGGCGAGCCCGTAACTGCCCAGGTCCTTCGTGCCGGAGTCCTGGTCGGCGAAGCCGTCGCGCTGCTCGCTGAAGAAGTTGCCGCGCAGGGCGAATGCCTCGCTCAGGGGCAGGTTGAGGGTGCCCAGCAGGATGCGGTGATTGCGGTTGCCGAGTTCCGTGCCCAGTGTGCCGAAGACGCCTTCCATGGACGGGAGCGCGGTGATCACATTGACGCTGCCGGCCGCCGAATTGCGGCCGAAAAGAGTGCCCTGCGGTCCGCGCATCACCTCGAGCCGCTGCAGGTCGAACATAAGCGCGGTGGCACCCTGGGGGCGCGGCGAGTACACGCCGTCGACGTGAAAGGCCACGCTGGGATCGCCCAGTTCGGTGAAGTTGTTGCTGTTGATACCGCGCATGGTCAGTTGCACGCCGCTGTCGGACGGCGAGAACGCGACGTCGAAGTTCGGCACCAAGTCGGCCGCATCGCGAATATCGGTCACGCCGTTGCGCGTCAGGTCCTCCTGGTCGAAGGCGGAAACCGCGACCGATGTGGTCATCAGGCTGGTTTCGATACGCGTGGCGGTCACCACGACTTCCTCGAGCATCGGGGGGGCGGCGTCCTGATCCTGAGCCGCTGCGGGCATCGGCCCGGCCGCAAGGATGGTGTGCGCACCCGCCAGTAGACAGGCGCGGAACAGGGTCAGGGCTCTGTGGCCGTTGGCTGATCTGAGGGCTTTCATGTCACTCTCCACTTTCCGCTGACGCGAACCGAATGTCGTCCCACAAATAGGTCTGGCCGGCCCCGGCGGTTCCGAAGTTGAAGAAGATCACCACCTTGTCGTAGCTCTGGGATACATCCAGCGCGGGCGTCCCGTCGACATGGCTGCCGAAGTCGAAGTTCAGCGTCTCCCACGCATCCGCCACGGTGGTCATAGCCTCGGTCTCGACGCTGATCGCGCCGTTGGCGGTGTTTTCCACCTTGAGCCGCACCGGAATGCCGACATCGGGGGAACGCACGCGCACGCTCATCACGGTCTCGCCGGCGGCGAAGGGTATCGGCGATACCATGCCCGCGTCCGCGACCACCGTGCCCGCCCAGGTCTCGCCCGGTTGCTTGACGGTGGCGGCCACCGTATTGGACATGTTGTCCGGATCGGAGACCAGCGACGTTTCCGTGCCGCCGAAGTCGCGGATACTGTAATCCACGTCCCCATCGTCGAAGGTGATCGGCAACTCGGGCCGCCCGAGCATGGGCGCGTCCGCGCCGCCGAACCTCAGGTCGTCCCAGTAGTAGAGCCTGCCGTCGACGCCCGGATTGCCGAAATCGAAGAACACGACGGCCTTTTCGTAGCTGAAGTTGATCGGGTCGACCTGGCCGATGTAGTCGTAGGTCAGCGTCTCCCACTGGTTCGCGGCGGTGGTCAGGGCGACCACTTCGGCGAAAATCCCCGGATCCTGCGCATCCTCGACCTTGAGCATGACCGGAATGCCGGGCGCCGGCGGATAAACGTTCAGGCTCAGCGCCGTCGCCGCGGCGGTGAACGGTATCGGGTTGGCGAAGCCGGCGTCCGAGCCGACGACCGTGCCCGCCCAGGTCTCGGACCCGCCCGGCTTCCTCGTGGCGGCCACGCTGTTGGACATGTCCACGGGGCCCTCGACCACCGATGTGGACGCCCCACCGAAATCGATCATGCCGTAGTCCGTCGCCTCGTCGTCGAAGGTGACCGGCAGGTCGATCTGCGCCAGCGGCGGCGCGTCGGTCTCCGCCACCCAGCGGATGTTGTCGAGCCGGAACCGGATCGTGCCGTCCTGTGGCCCGGTGGGGAACACCACGATGCCGGTGTTGACCCGGTTCAGGTCCAGCCCGGAACCGGTCAGCGAGGACACCGGGACCATGACGGTTTCCCATACTCCGTCGGCGATCACGCCGAGGTTCTTGTCGCCGCTGCTGCACGGGAACATGCAGTCGATCTTCATGGTGATTCCGGTGTCATTCCTGCCGTAGTCGTCGACGATGATGTCGAAGACCACCGCGCCGGCCGCGTACGCGTTCATGTCCACGCCCCGGGAACTCTGGATGAACCAGACCCCGAAGGCGCCGTTGTCGTTGAAGGTGACGTCGATCACCTGGCCGCGCTCCGCATCCTCGTCGTCGATGATCGACCAGTGGGACTTGTTGCCCGCGCCGGCCGGGTCGGAGTAGTCGGCGAAACCGGTGCCGGAATCGGAGCCGCGGATGCCGTTGTTCCAGACGCGGGTATTAACCTCGTCGTCGAACACGATGAAGTCGGGCAGACGCTTGGTGCGCAACCTGGCGTTGCAGGTTCCGACAATGTAGCAGGCATTCGAAATGCGGATGTTGTCCAGGTGGAGGTCGGCGGCGCCGCCGACGGCCTCGATAACGAATGGATTGACGACATTGGCCAGATCGACACCCGTGCCGCCGCAACACTGGCCGCCGGGATTCGCGACCAGGTCGGCGAACTTGACCGAGTAGGTCTTCCAGGCGCCCATGCGTAGCTGCGACGTTGGCAGCCGCACTTCGCCGAGATGCGGCCAGCCGCTGTCGAGTTTGACCAGCAACGCGGTGGCGGGGTCGATCGAGTTGACCCGCATGTCGAAGACGACCTCGCCGACCGAGTCGCCGCCGGAAAAATCGAAACCGGTGGCGAGGATCTCGTGAGCGCTCAGATCCTCGGACATCAGAAAGGCGTTGGCCACGCCGCCCGAGACGGCAAAGTGCCAGACCGTGCCGCGCTCGCTGTCCGGATCGGCGGCCGCGGGATCGTCGGTGACGGCGGCGCCGTCGCCGATGAACCCGCCGACGCCCAGCGTGTTGGTGGCTTCCTCTTCCCCGACGTTGAGCGTGATGGCTTCCGGTCCGTCGGTATAGAGCTGCAGGTTGCTGATGAAGGGTTTGGCGGTCTCGACGTCCTGCAGCGGTCCGCCATCGAGATCCTCCAGCGGAATCGCGCCCGGATCGGCCGAGCCGCAACCCTGTCCCGTTTCCTCGTTGCCGTTGGCGCATTCGTAGACGCGTACGTAGTCGATCGCGAACGTCTGGGGAAATACGGTGGAGGCATCCGGTCGGCCGACGGGGTTGCCGCCGATGGCGAAGTTGAGCAGCAGGTGGAACGGCTGGTCGAACGGTGCGCCCTCGGGACCCAGGGTATAGGGGCCGAACGGATCGTGTACGCCGTCTTCGTCGGCAGGATAATACGTGTACCAGTTGTCCGAATTTTGGGTCTGAAAGTGGGTGCCGTCAATGAAGAATCGCAGCCGGTCGCGCTCCCACTCGAGTGCATAGACATGGAAATTGACGTCCGCGCTGACCGCCAGTTCAGTGCGTGAGGAGGTGCCGTCAAACGGCGGGATCGGCAGCCCGTAGTGGGTTGTGTGGGCGGTGCTGTAGTTTTCGCCGACGCCGTAGTTGAACGCCTCCATGATGTCGATTTCGCCGCCCCCGGGCCAGGGTCCGTAGTTTCCGGTGTTGCTGTGCAGCATCCAGATCGCGGGCCAGATGCCCTGCCCGCCGGGAATCCGGGCGCGCACCTCGACGCGGCCGTAGCGGAAATCGAACTTCCCGAGCGTGTTGATACGCGCGGACGTAAAGCTGCCGTCGCTTTCCCGGCGGCCGACGATGTTCAGCATGCCGTCCGCGACGGCGATGTTGTCGGCGCCGTAGATCTGGAGTTCGTTGTTGCCCCAGCCGCAGAGATCGGGGCAGCCGTCGCCGGTCTGGATGTTCCACTTCGAGGTGTCGAGGGCACTGCCGTCGAAATTGTCCTCGAACGCAATCTGCCATTCTACGGCGGGCGGCAAGTGATCGCCTTCCGGCAGGTCGGGGTCGACGCCGCCGCAGCCCGCGAGAACCGCCAGCGTCCCCATGGCCGGTACCAGCAATCGGACCCGCGCGGCAATTCGTTTCTCCGAGAGATACAGTGGCTCGGCCGCAGGTTCCGTCGTGCTGTTTACAGCGCCATCAGGCGTTCGGGTATACATCAGAAATACCTCCGTACAAAATGGACGCCCGGAAAAATGTAAGCGGTTTCATTTCTTCAAACTACTCGCCTTGAAAGGATTCGTCAACTCCACTATGGGCGCTATCTTGATTACACAATCACCAGCTTGACCCCAACATGACCTAATTTTCGACAGCCGATGCATTTCCTGCAATTCCCTGCGGGCCCGGGCATGTTTCACGATGCAAGCGTTTTGCCCTTGACCGATTCCTGCCAATCCGCCGATAACGACGATTGCCCCCGATGGCTGCGGGATGCTCCACTTGGAATTCACGTGAATTTGGCTATTCCTCAAACACGTAACTTATTCATCTGCGGCATGGAAGCATGAATACTCGGTCGTTCCCCTTCGTCGGTGCGTGCCGTACTGTTGCGTTCCCACAATGCTTTGAACGAGATGAACGCCGTCGCGAAAGACCTGTTCCCGCCCGACTCGGTGTCTGTGGCATACGACGAGGACGAAAGCCGAAAGGCTGCGCTCGACCATTGCGAGCGGACGTTTTCCCGCATGACGGCCGAGGACCGCGTGCGCTGGTCCCTTGAGCGGCTTCCGGGCAACCACGTCCTGAGTTCGAGCTTCGGCGCCCAGGCGGCCGTGTCGCTGCATATGCTCACGCAGGCCGCGCCCGGGATTCCCGTGATCCTGGTGGACACCGGCTACCTGTTTCCCGAAACCTACCAGTACGTCGATCGGCTCGGCGAGCGGCTGAACCTGAATCTCAAGGTCTACCGCGGCGAACTGTCGCCAGCCTGGCAGGAAGCCCGATTCGGCAGACGGTGGGAACAGGGGCTCGCGGGAATCGAAGCCTACAACCAGGCCAACAAGGTGGAGCCCATGCGCCGCGCCCTGCGGGAGTTGCAGGCGGGTACGTGGTTCGCGGGCCTGCGGCGCCGGCAAACCAATTCGCGCGGGAGCATCCCCTTCCTGGAAAAAGCAGGCAGTCGCTGGAAGGTCCATCCCATCGCCGACTGGACCGACCGCGACGTGGGCCGCCACCTCGGCAAACACAACCTCCCCCGGCATCCGCTGTGGGCGAAGGGCTACGTTTCCATCGGCGATACGCACTCCACTCGGCCTGTCCACGAGGTCAGGCACCTGGACGAGACCCGATTCCACGGCCTGAAGCGCGAGTGCGGCCTGCACGAAATGGATCTGTCGCGGGTATAGAGCCCGTACAGTCGCGGGTCCCAAGCCCGACACTAGGCTGCGGCTGCCGTATCGTCCTCGCAGCCCCCGCGCACGGGCAGGATCATGTCGCCGATCAGTTCGTTCACCTGCGCCTGGCTCTCCAGCGCCGCGGCTTCTCGAATGATTCGCCGGGAGTAGCGCGGCGCAAACAGGTGGATGAAGTCCACCATGTAGCCTCGCAGCACGCGGTCGCGGGGGAACCCGAGCCAGGTGGTGATCCTCGGGAACAGCCCCTTGGCGTCGATGGCCTTGAGATCGTTCTGATCCTCGCACTCGTAGGCCATGGAGGCGATGACGCCGACACCCATTCCCATGCGTACATAGGTCTTGAGAACATCGGCATCGCGCGCGGTGAACACGACGCGGGGTTCGAGCTTCTGGTCGGCGAAGGCGCGCTTGAATGAAGACTCCCCGGTCAGACTGAACACGTAGGTCACCAGCGGGTAAGCCGCAAGCGTTGCCAGGTCCAGGGGTTTGGTGCTCCGGCTGAGCGGATGCTGCCTGGGCACCAGAACGATCCGGTGCCAGTGATAGATGGGCAGCAGCGTGAGGTCGGCGAACATGCTCTCGGCGCCGCTGGCGATGGAGAAATCCACCTGCTGGTTGGCTACCAGTTCGGCAATCTGCTCGGAGGTCCCCTGGTGCAACTCCAGGTTCACGCGCGGATAGCGGCTTCGAAACGTCTTGATGACCTCCGGCAGAACGTACCGGGACTGCGTGTGCGTGGTGGCGATGGCGAGCGTGCCTTCCTGCTCCGCGGTGAGATCGCTGGCGAGACTGGCGATGTTGTCCACCTCAAGCAGGATCTTGCGCGCCCGCTCGATGACCTGGTGCCCGGCCGGGGTGATCGCGGCGAGGCTCTTGCCCTTGCGCGTGAAGAGCTGCATGCCGAGCTCGGCCTCCAGTTGCTTCAACTGCTTGCTGATCCCGGGCTGGCTGGTATACAGGCGCTCCGCCGCGGACGTGATGTTCAATCCGCTGTCGGCGATACCGATCAGGTACTTGAGCTGTTTCAGGGTCACGGGAGCTCCATTCAGATGAGCGCTTGGTACCGGGATTCTATAGCCAATAGAAAAATCACACACCTCCCGGTAATATCGTAGCGCCTTGTCACCAGCAGGCGCGCCTCTTGCCCGCAGTCAACCGGCATATTCCCGTGCCACCCTTGCATCATGCAGCACCTTCCGCTCTTTGCCCGTCTTGACGGTCGTCGTTGCCTGGTCGTGGGCGGCGGTGACGTGGGAGCGCGCAAGACGCGGCTGCTGTTGCGCGCCGGCGCGGAGGTGACCGTAGCGAGCCGCGACCTCAACGACGAACTGGGACAACTGCTGGAAGACGGAACGATCAGCCATGTCCACGGAGATGCCGGTGCGGACGCCGGTCGATTCACCGCCGGGGAATTGCGCCCGTACTGGCTGATCATTGCGGCAACCTCCGACCGGGAACTGAATGCGGCGGTCGCCCGCTCCGCCGAGGCGGCCCGCCGATTCTGCAACGTGGTCGACGATCCGGAGCTCGGCAACTTCATCATGCCGGCCATCGTCGACCGCGCGCCCGTGACGGTGGCCGTTTCCACCGGCGGCACTTCTCCTGTGCTGGCGCGATGGCTGAAGGGCCGAATCGAGTCCACCCTTCCCATGGGGGTCGGGGCGTTCGCACGGCTCGCCGGACGCTGGCGGACGCGCGTGCGCGCCACCATCGGCGATCTCGACCAGCGCCGCCGCTTCTGGGAGCGGGTGCTCGAAAGCCGGGTTCCCGAGTCGGTTTACGCGGGCCGCGAAGCCGAAGCCGAGGCGGCGCTGGACCGGCTGCTGGCCGAGTGGCATTCGAAGCATCCCGAAAAGACGGGAGAAGCCTACCTTGTGGGCGCCGGCCCCGGCCGCGCGGACCTGATCACGCTGCGCGGCCGCCAATTGCTGAGCCAGTCCGAAGTGGTGCTTTACGACCGGCTGGTGGGCGAGGAAGCGCTCGAGTTCGCGCGCCGCGACGCCGAGTTGATCTCGGTAGCCAAGACGCCCCGCAAACCGTCCATCAAGCAGCCCGACATCAATGCGCTGCTTGTTCGTCACGTCCGCGCCGGCAAGCGCGTGTGCCGCCTGAAGGGAGGCGATCCGATGATCTTCGGGCGTGGCGGCGAGGAAGTCGAGGCGCTGGTCGCGGCCGGGCTGCCCTTCCAGGTGGTACCGGGCGTATCCGCCGCGCAGGGCTGCGCGTGCTACGCGGGCATCCCGCTGACGTTACGTGGCGCCGCCCAGTCAGTGGTACTCACCACCGGCCACACGGAACGGGGTATCGCCGAGGTATCGGAGTTTTCGCCCGGCCAGACGCTGGCCCTGTACATGGGTGTCGCGAAATACCCCGTTCTCTCAGAGCGCCTGATCCAGCGCGGCTACGACCGGCAGACGCCCGTAGCGGTGGTGGAACGCGGCACGGCGGATGACCAGAGGGTGATCTGCACCGTGCTTGAGAAACTGGGCGCCGCGGCCGAAGCGCACGGTGTGGAGTCCCCGGCGCTGCTTATCGTGGGCGAAACCAGCCGGTTCGCGCGAGACCACGGTTGGTTCGCGCCCCAGGGCCTCATCATTTACCCCTAGCCACGGAGGCTTGCATGCTGACATTCGCCATAGCCGTTGCGCTGGCGCTCGTAGGATCCTTCCTGTGCTCGATCATGGAGTCCGTGCTGCTGTCCATCGGCAGCGCCGATGTGGAGGCGCTGGCCCGGGAAGGCAAACGTTCGGGGCATCTCCTCAAACGCTTCAAGCGGGGGATCGACGTCCCCATCGCGGCGATATTGATCGTCAACACGGTGGCCCACACGGTAGGCGCCGCCGTTGCCGGCGCAAGCTACGAGAACGTGTTCGCGGCGGAGACGCTCTGGGTCTTCACGGTGGTATTCACCGTTTCCGTGCTGTTGCTGACCGAGATCATTCCGAAGACCCTGGGCGTGACCTACTCAAGAGAGTTGGCGGGCCCCGTTGCCTGGGGCATTCAGTTCCTGAGCGTGTCGCTGCGCCCGCTGGTGGCGCTGAGCGAGATGATTTCCAGATCCCTTCGTCCCGACAAGAAGCGCCTGACCACATCCGCCGAGGAAATCCGCTTGCTGGCGGGACTCGCGCGCAGCGAGGGAGCCTTCGGTGCCAAGACCGCGAGCATGATCGTCGGCGCCACGCAGCTCACCCGACTTTGCGCTCACGATGCCATGGTGCCCCGGCAGAACGTCCAGTTCATATCCGGCGAGCGCCCCTGGGCGGAAAACCTCGAGACCATCCGCGAGTCCGGCCACAGCCGCCTGCCGTTCTCGCCCACGGACGACCTGGACCACGTCACCGGCATCGTGCTTGCCAAGGAACTGTTTTTCCACCTGCATGCGCACCCGGGCGAAGACGTCGACTGGAGCTCCCTGGTCCGCCAGGCCCTGACGATTCCCGAGAGCCGCTCGCTGGACAGCCTGCTGCGCGCCTTTCAGGAGTCAAGAAAGCATATGGCCATCGTCGTGGACGAGTACGGCGGCGTCGAAGGCATCGTGACGCTGGAGGACATCCTTGAAGAGATCGTCGGCGAAATCGACGACGAGAGCGATCCCTACTCGGAGGAAATGTGGCCCCAGGCCGACGGGTCGCTGATCGTCATCGCCTCCATCGAGATGAGGAAGGTCGGCGAGCACTTCGGGTTCGAATGGCAACCGGATACGGACATAACCAGTCCCGGCGGACTGATTACGGAGCAACTCGGGCGCATCCCGGTGCGCGGCGATACGGCCAAGTGGGAGGGTTACCGACTGGAAGTGCTTTCCGCCACCGAGAAACGCGCGGAAAGGGTCCAGATAACGCCTAAAGTGGACCGGGTTCCAGAGGATGTTTCTTGAGTTGACCAGATAGTTGATCTACTATTTGACCATGATCAAGATCAACATCGCGGAAGCAAAGGCGCATTTCTCCAGTTATATCGAGACTGTCGAGAAGGGCCAGACCGTGACAGTTTGCCGCCGCAATGTGCCGGTCGCGGAGATCCGTCCGTTGCCGCGAGTCCTGCAAGACAAACGTCCCGTGGGAATTGACCTCGGCATGGAGGTGCCTGCCAGTTTCTTCGAGCCTCTGCCCGATGATCTGCTCGCCGCCTTCGAAGGCGAGATCGATCAGGCGTGAGGCTCTTGCTCGACACATGTACGTTTCTCTGGCTGGCTGCCGACGATCCGAAGTTGACGGCGGCAGCCCGTGAAAGTTGCCGTGACCCAGGGAACAAGGTGTTTCTCAGTGCCTTGTCGGCTTGGGAGATCGCGGTCAAGTACAGGCTCGGCCGGCTGCCATTGCCTGAACCGCCCCACAGATATGTGCGGCACCGACGGCAATGGCTTCGGCTGGAGCCGCTTGCTTTCGATGAGCAAAGCGCAGCGCACGACGCGTTGCTGCCAGCCCATCACCGGGACCCATTCGATCGAGGACTCGTTTCTCAGGCGATCCTGAATGGGATGACGATTGTCACGCCGGATGCGCTTGTCGGGCGCTATCCGGCGCCTGTCCTGTGGTAGGCAACGGTCGCGACCGAGTCAGAACGACACCGAGGCCCGTGCGTACAGCAGCCGCCCGCGCGGATCGTGCACCTTTGAATCGAAGCCGCCGTTGGTGGCCACCCGGGGCGGGTCCTCGTCGGACACGTTCAGGGCGCCGAACGATAGCGAAACGCCCGCGAACCGGTCGACGGCGACGTTGTACTGGGCGTCCACTGTGCCGTGACTTTCGATAGGGTGCAGCGCGCCGGGCTGACCGTCATCGAGGTACGAGTCGATGTGATGGACGTAGATGTTGATTCCGTGAATGTCGCGCTGCCAATTCATGAAAAGGTTGGCCCGCATCTCCGGCACCGAAGTGGCGAAGTTGGCGAAGTTGCGCCTGCCTGCGCCGTCGATGACGCCGGCCTGCGGGTCCGCAAGTTCGTAAGTCGACACTGCGGTAGCCTGGGCGCCGATTCGCAGTGATCCCCAAGCATGTTCCATCGTGTAGGCGATGGACAAGTCGAAGCCGTCCGTCGTGAGCGACGAGGCGTTGTCGTAGAACGAGTTGACCCTAACCAGCCCGCCCGTGGGGCCGCGTACGATCTGCAGCGCCGCCGCCGAGTCACCCGCGGCGGCCGCATCCAGCAGCGCCTGCGGATTCTGCTGGATGATCACGTCCGTGTAGTCGAACGACCAGTAGTCAAGGCCGAGTTCCAGGTTGTCGCCGGGCGACCAGGTGAACCCGAGATTTGCAACATCGGCGGTCTCGGGCCTGAGTGTCTTGCCGGACAGATTGGGCTGAGTCCGCACCGGCAGGAATTGCGCGGCGCCCGGAACGAGCGGGTCGGTCAACTCCTCCAGCGTCGTCTGCGTCCCAAAGGACTGAGAGATCGACGGCGCCCGGAACGATGTCCCCACCGACGCCCGCAGCGCGAAGGAGTCGCTGGGACGCCAGAGTGCCGTCAGCTTCGGGTCCGTGGATTCGACGCCGTCCCCGTAGTCCTCGGTGCGCGCGGCAAGCTGCAGATCGAGTTGATCGCTGATCGGCAACAGCAGTTCCACGAACGCCGCCGTCACCTGTCGGCTGCTGGCGAAATCAGGGTTTCCGACGACGAACATGAAAGCATCCCGGTTGGCGAGTTCGCTGTAGTCGGAGTGGGTTTCCTCTTCCCGGACCTGTGCGCCCACGGCGAACCCCGCCGGTCCACCGGGCAGCGCGCCGAAATCGCCCGTCACCACGCCGTCGAACGTCGTGAGCCGGGTATTGGTGTCCAGCGTGTATGGTCCCTGGATATAGCCGATAAGTTCCGGTGAGTTGACGGTGCCCGTCCCTGTCAGGGCGCTGCCGAAGGGATTGAAGAAGTGGCAATCGCCGACCCCCGGGGCGCCCGTGGCCGGATCGCAATCCGGGCCGCCAAGACCGGCAAATGCGCTGTAGAGCCGGTCCCTGACGGTATCCTCCGCACCGAGGTAAAAGGCGTTCCGGCTACGCTGGAAACCCACGTCCCAACCCCAGACGTCATTGAAATCGCCGGTCAGGCTGCCGGCCACTCTCCAGGTCAGGGAGTCGTGAACGGTCTGATTGGCGGCACCGCCGCCGCCGATGACCCGGCCGATCCACAACACGTCCGTGCCGAAGGGATTGTCGGGATGGTTGACCGAGATCGGGTTTCGCTCGGTGATCGGGAAGGACGGCGAATTGTTCCGCAGCGCCTCGTTGTCCGTCAGGTGCAGCTCCAGCCGGCCATCCAGCCCATCGCCGAAATCGTGATTCAACTCCACGTAGGCCGACACGCGCTCTTCCTCGGGGACCAGGTTGAAATGGGCGCCGAAATCGAACTGGCACAGCCCGATACCGATGTCGCCCGAGGGACTCGGCACGGACTGCGCGACGCCCGGAACCACCTTCGGGTCCTGGGCCGCGATGGCGTTGCAGTCCGGGTCCACGAACAGCGGCGTCAGCGCGCCGGGTACCGGTGGCAGGCCCAGTGTCGGTTCCACGAGATCCGCCACACCATTGAAATTGGTGTCGAAGGCGGCGGTCCACACCGGCGCATAGGCGGGATTGCCGGGCAGCGCCGTCACCAGGAAGCTGCCCGGGTTGCCCACGGCGCTCAGATCGTCGCCGATCGTGGAAAGGCGTTTGTCCGCCGTGGTCAACGGCTTGCGGTCCAGCACGCTGAACGCCAGCAGAACGTGCGTGCGGTCGGTGCCGCCACCGTACAGCAGGCTGAACTGCTGGTCGTTCTGGGGATATTCGTCGACGGTCTGGACATCCAGTTGCAGGTCCAGGCCCCGAAAGTTGCTGCGGGTGATGAAGTTCACCACGCCAGCCACGGCGTCGGAGCCGTACAGCGCGGCGGCGCCGTCCTTCAGGGTCTCGATCCGGTCGAAGGCAATCATCGGCGGCAGCGCCGAGGTGTCCACGAAGTTGTTGCCGCGATCCGTGGCCACGGCGCTGTGCACCTGGCGTCGGGAGTTGAGCAGCACCAGGGTGGAATTCACGCCCAGGCCGCGCAGGTTGATATTCGTCGTGCCCGTGCTAGCGTTCTGGGTGAACGCGTCGGGGTTGTTCTGCGACCCCGTGTTGATGGTCATCCTTTCGATGATGTCGCTGATCTCGTTGACGCCCAGATCGGCGATGTCCTCGAAGCCGATGGTGGTCAGCGGCGACGGGGAATCGAATTGCGACTCCCTGCGGATGTAGGAACCGGTGACGACGACCTCCTCAATGGCGCCCGGGGCTTGCGCGGGCTGCTGAGACAGGCCGCACAGCGAGTACCCGCCAAGGCAACAGGCGATGACGAATCTCAATTTTCGTTGGCTCCTCATGTTCTCACCCCGCACCGGCGCGTTCCGCCCGCGCTTCGGCGCTGTCATGCCGGCCAATGATCCTCCGGGTGTTGCCACTTGCCTTCACCTGCCGCCCGTTACTCCACGATCCCGGCGTTGCCGACCGGAAGCAGGGTTCCCCCCGAGGCCGCGAACGCCACCGCCTGGGTCTGCATCTCCACGGTGACCGCAAGGTCCGCCGGGTTGAGAATCGCCCCGTGACCTCCCCTGTTGAAGCGCACGATGCCCCGCACGCCCGCGGGATCCAGCGTGGTCGCCGTGATGTCCGACAGCCCCATGATCTCGGCCACGTTGTCGATCAGCGACATCGGCACGGAGGTATCCGACCGCACGCCGACCATGTGTATGGGGTGATGCGTCGCCGCCGAGGCAGCGTAGTTAAGGGGATCGATGGAATCCAGCACGGTTTGAAGGTCGCGGACGAAATTCTGGAATCCGACCGTTCCGAACGGCAGCCCCGCCGCCTCCACGGCCGCGCGGATCGGCCGCCCGAAGGTGATCGCCATGGGGTCCACGAGAAATTGCGAGTACGGCCCGCCCGCGCTGGTCAGGGTCGCCGTGGAAAACTCCCGGCTCAGCGCGATAAACGGCGCCGAGAAGATCGCACCCAGCGAAACACCGACAAAGTGGATGCGCTCACCGTTCAGATCCGGTATGCCATCGCCGGTGAGGTCCAAGACAGGGACGGTGCGGATCAGCCGGAACAGGTCGGATACCGCCTGCCGGCCATGGTCCCGGGCGTTCAACGGATTGCCCACGTTGAAGATCTGCCAGCCGTTGTCGACCTGGCCGTCCGGTACCAGGCTGCCCAGATCGCCCACGTTGTCCAGGTTGAAGTGCCGCTCGTTGTCGCCGAAGGGGCTGCCGGCTCCCTGGTAGAAGATGCTGTCGCTGTCGGTCACCCCGTGCAGCGGCAGGTCAATGCCCACCATCGCAAAGCCCTGCGACGCAAAGGCGTCGGCGATGGCGATCATGGAAGTGCGGTTGCTGGTAACGCCGTGCTGGAACAGCACGACCGGCCACCCTCCGGGAGGAGCCTCACCGGAACTTGGGGTCGTCGCGAACACCGGGATCCGCAGCAGCCCGCCGCGGGGCAGCGGATGCGGATTGGCCGCCGTAGGAGGCGCGAAATCGGAATTGATCCAGAAGCTGCCCAGAACGTCGTTGGGGTCTCCGTAATAGGGGATCTGCATCCAGCCCGCGTGGAGAGTGGCCGCGCCTGGCAAACCCAGTCCAAGATGGGCAGTGGTGATGCCCATGGGCGCGATCTGGTGAGGCATGGCCACGGCACCGGCCTGCACGGCGTCCAGCACGTCGGAGACCGATTGCGTGGTGGCGCTCCAGGCCACCGCGATGGAATTGCCGGGGATCCCGAGCAATCCCGTGGCCGCATCGACCAGGGGGGTGATGGCCGGGAACAGTGGATCCAGCTCCGGGGCGCCCGGAACGCTGTCCAGCCTCGCCAGGTGGGCATCCCGCACCGCGCCGAAGGCCTGATCGGCGGAAGCCTGCGCGCCATGGATGCTGAGAATGCCGCCGGTGAGGACGAACAGATAGGTGGTCTTGGGCGTCAGCGGCCGCAGCGGCGTGATCTCGAGCAGCGAATCATTGCTGCCGGTGGCATTGCTTACCCCCACGGAATAATGCACACCCGGGACGAGGGGAACGCCCCGCGTCGCATCGAGCACGAACACCGTTGCGTTGCCCGCCGGCGCCAGCGGATTGAACGGAATCAGGCTGGCGGTGTCGATCGGTGCGTTGAACGGCGCGGTAATCGTCGCGGTCGTTGAGAACCCGTCGAGCGTGTTGACGACCGTTGCCAGGGGCGACGTGATTCTCACGGGGACCGACAGGGTCGAACCCGCCCCGGTCGCCACCGGATTGTAGATGTCGTTGGGATAGGGGACAACGTCGTAGGGCGGCGGCGCGTAGAGCGCGGCGAAGCCTTCCCCGGACGGCTGCGCCGGTTCGAAAATCACCGGCTCCGGACCCGTGGACGTACCACTCTCGCACCCCCAGAGAATGAGGGACGCTATCAAAAGCGGTACCGGGGTGGAGCGTTGCATGTCGTGCGATTTCCTAGGTTGAACGTACCGCGCTTCTGCGCCCGCGTCAAAGTCCGAAAGTCGAGGTTTCCTCTCGAAAGTACGCCGCCGTCAAATTGGACCACCCGCCCCCAAACGGCACAGCCGCTCGCGGGCTGTCCTGACCGAACGAGTACCGGACGGAAGTGCGGCCCGGCCGGTTGGCTCGCTTACCTGGGCTGCGGAACGACACGGATGTAGGGCTTGGGCGCCTCCCAACCGTCCGGGAACCGCTCCTGCGCCTCATCGTTGGAAACGGCCGGCAAGATGATGACATCGTCACCGTCGTTCCAGTTGACCGGCGTGGCCACCTTGTGAGCGGCGGTCAACTGGATCGAGTCCAGCAGCCTCAACACCTCGTCGAAGTTGCGCCCGGTGCTCATGGGATAGGTGAGCATCGCCTTGATGTTCTTGTCCGGACCGATCACGAAGACGGAGCGCACGGTGGAGTTGTCCATCGCCGTGCGGTCCTTCGCCGCGCCGCTGGCGTTCGGATGCAGCATGTCATAGGCCTTCGCTATTTCAAGGCTGCTGCCGTCGATGATCGGGTAGTTCACGGCGTGGCCCTGAGTCTCCTCGATATCCTTCGACCACGCCACGTGGTCGTCCACGGAGTCCACGCTCAGGCCGATGACCTTGCAGTTGCGTTTCGCAAAATCCGTGTTGAGCCCCGCCATGTAGCCGAGTTCGGTCGTGCAGACCGGAGTGAAGTCCTTCGGGTGGGAAAAGAGAATCGCCCAGCCGTCGCCGACCCACTCGTGGAAGTTGATGGTCCCTTCGGTGGTTTCCGCCGTAAAGTCAGGCGCCTGGTCGCCGATGTGTAGTGACATGATGTTGAACCTCGCAAAGTTGCCTGAAAATCCAGTTGTCAAGTGGCAAATATTCTCTGCCGATCTCCGCGAACAGTCCAGCAAATAGCGGCTATATCGGCATGAACTCCGGCCATAAGGCGGAGTTGTATCGGAGCAAAACGACCTTGACTTGCCCTGAAGGGTAGCGTATTACGCTATCTCTATAGGTAATACTCGGATGTTCCGATGAACATGATCTCGTTGAAAGTTCCCGATGCCCTCGCCGCTGAACTTGCGGCAACCGCGAGCCGCAGGGGCATGAGCAAGTCCGCGCTGATCCGCGAAGCTATCCGCGCATTCCTGCGCGAGAACGAACGGGTCCAGTCAGGCTCGGCCCTGTCTCCCGTGGCCGATCTCGTGGGGGCTTTTCCCGGTCCTTCGGACCTGTCCGTGAACAGGGAATACCTTGAAGGCATGGGTGGGTGAGCCGGAACGTCATCCTCGACACAGGCCCCTGGATTGCGCTGCTGAACCCACGTGACCGGCATCACGTCTGGGCGACCGAAACGTGGGAGCGCATGTCTGCTCCGCTGCACGTCTGCGAACCGGTTGTGACGGAAACGTGTTTTCTGGCTCAGCGTCTCGGCCCCGGTGCGCAGGAGGCCGTTCTCGAGTTCTTTCACCGTGGAATGATTGAACTCTCTTTTCGGCTTGCAGCCGATGGCGCGGCGGTGGCCGAACTATTGAAGAGGTACCGAAATGTTCCCATGTCCCTTGCCGACGGGTGTATCGTTCGCATGGCCGAACAGCGGGCGCGGAGCGTAGTCTTCACGCTTGACAGCGATTTCGCGATTTATCGATTGAGTGGACGCCGCCGCATTCCTACTCTGACGCCCACGAAGTAACGCTGCGGACGCAGGCGAGCACACCGAGACAGGCTCGCTGATCGACAGACGGGCGAAGTGGCGCAGGAAAGCGTCCTTGTTCAGGTTACATGCGACCGTGAAACCCGCCAGCAGCCCAAGGCAAGAAGCAACCATCCCGTCATCATCGCGAGGCCGCCCAGCGGCGCCAGCGCACCGATCGCGTCGGGCGCGCCGAATGTCGTGGCGTAGATGCTTCCGCTGAAGCCGATGATACCAGCGAGGAGCACCCATCCGGACCAGGCTATCAAACGGGAATCGGGAAACCGCCCTGCCAATATGCCGGCGGCGACCATACCCAGCCCATGGTAGAACTGGTAGTCCACCGCGACTTCGTAGGCGCTCCACCGCGCCGCGTCGACGACGCCTTGCACGCCGTGGGTGCCGTAGGCTCCAAGGACCGTGGCCGCGAACAGGACCAGGCAACCGGTCGCAATCAGGGTAAGTCGTTCCGGGTGGATCATTCAGCTTGGGCGGGGCAACTTGCAGGCATGCGATTCAGGGTCCATTAACGCCATTTCCATTTGAATGGATTTCCATTCGAGCATGTTTCTCAATAGAGTAGCAACCGCATTTGAGACCCTCGCCTTGTAACCGGAGATCAAAAGGGAGAACGAAGTGGCAATTGCGAGTAGCGCCCAGGCGCAGACATCATTGTCCGGACCGGACGACGCTATATCCAGACGCCTGGTTGACGCGCGATTGAGCGCGCAACCGTTACCTGATTTTCCTGGCCGCTTGCCGGTGACTCTGGAGCAGGCCTACGCCATTCAGTCGGCATCCGTCGACCGCTGGCCCGACGAGGTGGCTGCATGGAAAGTCGCGAGGTTGACGCCAACCGACCGCGCGCACTTTTCGACAGAACGGCTTGCCGGGCCGGTATTCAAGTCGTCCATCCGGACCGTCGAGCCGGGTTCCTGCGAGACGATGGCTGTTTACGAGGGCGGATTGGCCGCCATAGAAGCCGAGTTTGCCCTGGAGCTCGGTGCTGCCGTACCGCCGTCGGACAAGAACTACTCGGACGAAGAACTGGCCGATCTCGTCGCTGCAGCGTATGGCGCGGCGGAAATCGCCAGCAGCCCATTGGCCCTGCTCAATGATCTTGGCGCGATGTCGGTGATATCTGATTTTGGCGGTAACGGCGGCCTCGTCGTGGGTCCGAAAATTTCCGGCTGGCGTTCCCTTGGGCCGGGGCCTCTGTCAGCCAGCGTCACCGTGGACGGTCTCACCGTTGGCGAGACGACCCCCGAACCGATCCGGCAAGATGCGTTGCAGGCACTGAGATTCCTGATCGGCAACTGTGCCAGCCGAGGCATCGAGCTACCCGAAGGCGCCCTGGTCTCGACAGGTGCGCTCACCGGCGTTCACGACGTGCGGGTGGGCTCAACCGCACGCGTGGACTTCGGATCATTCGGCTCGTTCGAAGTGAAGTTTGAGCCGGTCGCACCGAAGCAATAGCGCGCGACCGGCCTGGCGAGACGATTTTGCGTGAATCCTGGAGATGGTTCGGATCCGACGATCCTGTGACCATAGATGACATCCGGCAAACCGGCGCGACTGACGTTGTCAGCGCGCTGCACGCCATTCCCGCCGGCGAGGTCTGGCCGGTCGAAGCAATACGCGAGCACCAGGCGCTGATAGAGAACTGCGAACCCGGCCTCACGTCGCTGAAGTGGAGCGTGGTGGAAAGCATTCCTGTTCATGAGGACGTAAAGCTGTCGCGGCCGGGCCATCGGGCGTACACGGATAACTGGATCGCATCGATGGAAAATCTGGCGGAGTGCGGCATCAGGACCATCTGCTACAACTTCATGCCTGTCATCGACTGGACCCGTACCGATCTTGACGTCAGGCTTCCGAGCGGTGCCTACGCCCTGCGCTTTGACCAGAAAAAATTTGCCGCCTTCGACCTCTTCATTCTCCGGCGTGAACATGCCGACACCGAGTACACCAGGTCGGAAATCGCCGAGGCCAGGCTGGTCTACGAGGCCATGTCCGAAGCAGAGCGGGACCAACTCACCGAAAACATCATCGCCGGTCTGCCGGGCAAGATGACGGCCAGCTACAGTCTGGACGAATTTCGCGCCATGTTGTCCAACTACCGGGATATGAACCATGACACGCTGCGCGGGAATCTGTTTGCCTTCCTGTCCCGGGTCTTGCCCCGTGCGGAAGCCCTGGGTGTCAAACTGGCCATCCATCCCGACGATCCTCCGCGCGACATGCTGGGGCTACCGCGAATTACCTGCACCGCAGAGGATCTGGACCTCCTGTTCCGGACGCTGCCTGGTCCGTCCAACGGCATGACGCTGTGTGTGGGCACTTACAGCAGCCGTCCGGACAACGACCTGCCTGCCATGGCCAGGAAATTCGGGCCACGCATCCATTTTTCCCACCTGCGCGGTGTCAGCCGTGACCCCGACGAACAGCGCTCGTTCCATGAGGCCGGTCACCTTGATAGCGATGTGGACATGATTCAGGTGATCAGGGAATTGTTGAGCGAGGAGCAACGGCGCAGACAGGAAGAACCTGCGGGGAACGACATCCATATTCGCCCCGACCATGGCCATCGGATGATGGACGATGTTGGCAAGACCGTGAACCCGGGCTATTCAGCAATCGGCCGCCTGAAGGGCCTCGCCGAAATCCGCGGCGTTATCCGGGCGTTATCTGCCCGGGAATTGGAGACGTCATCATAGGAATGGCGCCAGAGGAAGGTCGCTCGACAAACGATTCCCTCACGAGAAAGTTCGCCAGGGCGCTCACGTTATTCCTACCGGGGATCTTCCTGCTGGGCTTCAATATCGGCACCGGCAGCGTGACCGCCATGGCCAAGGCAGGGGCGGAATACGGCATGTCCCTCTTGTGGACGATTGCTGCGTCCTGCCTGTGCACCTTTTTCATGATCAATCTTTATGGCCGCTATACGTTGGTTACCGGTGAGACTGCGCTTGAGGCCTTTCGAAAACACATCCATCCGCTGGTCGGCATTTTCTTCATTGTGGCCTTGACGGCCGGTGTCTGCGGCAGCGTGATGGGGGTGATGGGTATTGTCGCGGATATCTGCCATGAATGGTCAAGGTCCGTGGTCGCAGGAGGTATTCCACCGGTCTATTTTGCGGCTACCTTTGTCACCTTGGTCTACTTCATATTCTGGAACGGCAAGACGCAGTTTTTTCAACGGAGCCTGGCTGTGATCGTTGCCGTCATGGCAGCCAGTTTCCTGATCAATTTCCTTATCATGATGCCTCCGCCCGTTGACATCATGAAGGGGTTGATTCCGAGCATTCCCCAGGTACCCATCGAATCGGGACAAGGCCCTCTTCTGGTGATTGCATCGATGGTGGGGACCACCGTATTTTCCGGCTTGTTCATCATTCGTACCACGCTGGTCAGGGAAGCGGGCTGGTCACTGGAGGATTACAGGAAACAGAGAAATGATGCCGTAGTCTCAGTGACACTGATGTTTGTCATCAGTGCTGCAATCATGGCAGCAGCAGCCGGCACCTTGTATACGGAGGGAATGGTCTTGTCGCAGTCGTCTCAAATGATCGAACTGCTGGAGCCGCTTGCGGGATCCATGGCAGTTTCGATATTCGTCCTGGGACTTGTTGCAGCAGGAGTGTCTTCTCAATTCCCCAACGTGCTGATGCTGCCCTGGTTGTTATGTGACTATACCGGCACGGAACGCAACATGACCCTGGGCAGATACCGGGTCATGGTGCTGCTGATTTCCCTGCTGGGCCTGGTAGTACCCATTTTCGAAGCCAGACCCGTGTTCGTGATGATTGTTTCCCAGGCTTTCAATGCCGTCATCCTGCCCATCACGGTTGCTTGTATCATTTATCTCGGCAACCGAAAGGACTTGATGGGAGCACACAAGAACACCTGGATAGCCAATATTATTCTTGGGGCGATCTTGTTGTTCTCGATCTTTACATCCCTTGTCGGCATCAAGGGAGTCTTGCAATTGCTTTGAGAAGCTGGTGCTGCATCAACCCACCTTCAGACTGCGAAGCGGTGGTATCCGTTAGTTGAACGAATGGACATAGCCCAGGCCGTCGGGGAGGTCCATCCATGTCCAGCAGCCGAATCTTGCCGGCGGCCAGGCTGAAGAACCGGTCAATCCTGGGCAGAAGCGCCTTCGCTGTCAGGATGTTGTCGATATTGATCATGTCTGCGCTTCCAGTGCTCCATCAACCTGTCAAAGCACTAGAAATGTCGGACTTGCATGCCACCGCCGATGTCGATGATGCAGCCCGTGGAGAAGGGGAAGTCGCCGTTGACCAGCGAGGTCACCGCCAAGCCGACATCTTCGGCCGTGCCCCAGCGCCGCTGGGGCACCAGCCGACCTTCGGCGATGGGTCCTTCGTACTTGTCGCGGACCTTGTCGGTCATGTCCGAGATCATGATGCCGGGGCGCAATTCATAGACGGGGATGCCTTCACGCGCCAGGCGAACCGCCCAGAGCTGCGCTGACATCGAAAGGCCGGCTTTGGATATGCAGTACTCGCCCCGGTTCGGACTGGCCGCATTTGCTGACACACTGGTGACGAATACGATGCAGAACCCACAGGAAAGCAGGGGCTGCGGCGTTTCCTGCAGCCAATAGCGGGCGACCGCTTGCGTCAGGAAATGCGGTCCCTTCAGATTGATTTCCACGACGCGGTCATACGACTCTTCGTCGGCATCGACGATGTCGTTCCTCGTGTTGGGCGCGACGCCGGCATTGTTGACCAGACAGTCCAGACGCCCGAAGTGATTCACGACCGTCGCAAGCAGGCGTTGCCGATCGGCCGGTTTCGCCACGTCCGCCTGAACCGCGTGAAATCGTTGCTTGTCGTGCTGGCGGGCACGCTCGCACAGCGCCAGGGCTTCGCCCGCCGCCTTCTTGTTTCCAGCGTAGTTGATCGCAACCGAATAGCCGCTGCCAGCCAGATGCAGCGCAATGCCGCGCCCGAGCCCGCGGCTGGACCCGGTAACCAGGATGACCGGAGTCGTCATTGAGTCTGCTCCTGCTGCAACCGGCTCTTATCGAACGGACTCTCATTGATCGAGAGTGTTACGTAGCCGATCGCCGCAAGCATGATCACACCGAGAATTACGGCGCCGGCCTGCACCCACAAGACTGCGTAGCCGCCGACGACCCCCAGGAACAGCGCGCCGGCCAGTGAGCCGCCGCCCAGTGTAGTAGCGCTTTGCAGCCATCCGGGGCCCGACAGGCGCGTGTACGCCTTCAGCCTGGTCCAGCCACCCGCAGCCTCCGCTTCAGCGAGGTAAGCATCGGTATTGCGCGACTGTTCTGTCATCAATTCCTCCCATATCGGTATGATCGACTTTTTCTACGGCTGACGGCTTGAATTGGCCCGCGCCTGTCATGACGGTCCGAACCGGTTGCAGATACTACACACAAGCGTGGGTGCCATTCGCGATTCGTTCATACCTATAGATTTAATCGGAGAAACAATCAATGGCCGAAACCCGACTCGGAATCATAATGCACGGCGTGACCGGGCGCATGGGAACGAATCAGCACCTGATACGCTCGATATTGGCGATTCGCGAACAAGGGGGCGTGCCGCTTGCAAACGGTGATCGCGTCGTCGTCGATCCCATACTCGTCGGTCGAAATGCCGCCAGGATTGAGGCGCTTGCCAATGAGCATGGTGTCGATCGCTGGTCGGCCGATATCGACGGGGTGTTGGCAAATCCCGAAGACACGGTGTTTTTCGATGCCGCCATCACCCGGCTCCGTCCCGGTCTGCTGAAGAAGGCAATGAATGCGGGCAAACACGTCTATTGCGAAAAGCCCACTGCCGAGACACTCGAAGTTGCCCTCGATCTCGCCCGCGATGCAAGATCCAGAGGTGTAAGGAACGGCGTTGTTCATGACAAGCTGTATCTTCCCGGCCTAGTCAAATTGCGCACGTTGCGCGACAACGGATTCTTTGGCCGAATACTGTCTGTGCGCAGCGAATTCGGTTACTGGGTGTTCGAAGGAGACCGGCGCAAGGCGCAGCGTCCAAGCTGGAACTATCGAAAGGATGATGGCGGAGGCATGGTTCTGGACATGCTGCCTCACTGGCGCTACGTGCTGGACCACACGATCGCACCGATCAAGGCCGTGAATTGTCTTGCCATCACCCACATTGACAGACGTTGGGACGAACTTGACAACGAATACACGGCGGATGCCGACGATGCGGCTTATGCGATGTTCGAACTGGACGGTGGCATCGTTGCGCAGACCAACAGTTCCTGGTGCACGCGCGTCAACCGCGAAGACCTGGTCACTTTCCACGTGGATGGCACGCACGGCTCCGCGGTCGCGGGCCTGCACGGCTGCAAAGTCCAGGCGTACAACGACACACCCTGCCCTGTGTGGAATCCCGATAGTCCCCAGACCATGAACTTTCGCGACGACTGGGTCGAGGTCGAGGACGACACACAGTTTGACAATGGCTTCAAGGCGCAGTGGGAAGAGTTTATTCGCCACGTGGTAGAGGACGGCCCCTGGCAATACGACCTGCTCTCGGGCGCCAGGGGCGTGCAGCTTGCTGAACTTGGTTACAGGAGTTCTGCCGAGCGCAGGTGGCTGGACGTTCCGGAACTGGAGGCCTGATGCGCGACCTGTCCAACGACACGTCATTGCTGTCGCTCAATACCGCGACGGTCAGGCAGCAATGGAATCTGGAACAGATGATCGACGGGTGCGTTCGCCACCGGATCGGCGCCATTTCGCCCTGGCGTGACCAGGTTGAAGCCTGTGGACTTGAAGAAGCGGCCAAACGCATCGGGGACGCCGGGCTCCGCGTTTCCGGATTGTGCCGCGGCGGCATGTTCCCCGCCGCGGATGCAGCAGGATTGCAGGCAAATATCGACGACAATCGTCGTGCAATCGATGAAGCGGCGATGCTCGGCGCCGAATGCCTGGTTCTGGTAGTCGGCGGGCTATCCAAGGGGTCGCGGGACATTGCATTGGCGCGCCAGCAGGTCTTCGATGGCATGGCCGCAGTGCTCGAATACGCCAGGTCCAATAACATGCCATTGGCAATCGAGCCGCTGCACCCCATGTATGCCGCGGACAGGGCCTGCGTCAACACGATGGCGCAGGCACTGGATATCTGCGATCGGCTCGGAGAGGGCACGGGCGTCGCCGTGGATGTCTATCACGTCTGGTGGGACCCGGACCTTGAGGCGCAGATCGCCCGGGCGGGGAAACACGGGCAGTTGCTTGCCTACCATGTCAGTGACTGGCGGGTACCGACACGTGACCTGCTGCTTGATCGGGGCATGATGGGCGATGGCGTCATAGAGCTCAGGAAGATCAGGGGCTGGATGGAAGCCGCCGGATATGACGGCTGTTGCGAGGTCGAGATCTTCTCCAGCCTTGACTGGTGGAAGAAAGACCCGGACCACGTACTGGCAACCTGCGTCGAGCGCCATCAAAGCGAAGATTAGGGACTTGCGCCGCAGGAATCGAGACAAGCGCAACCTGTGCAGCAATTCCCGCCAAGCGTCGAGAGACCCGACAACTGCCTGCAGGATCACGCCCCAATGGCGAATTTCGCCGTTTATTCGGGCCAAGACGGATGAGCGAGCGTCGTTAGCGGGAATTGCTGATTTCTCCCCGGGAGTTGTCGCAACGGTTTCGCTGCGACAACTCCTGGAACTGGTCTGGGAGCTTATTGTTTTCGGCAACCCATGCGATGAAAGCCCAGTCTCATGGCGCATTTCTTTCGTAGACGACGTTTTCAATCTGGTATTCGTCGTTGTTTGCTCGAATCTGGCCCGTATCCCTCATCACGACATCTCTGATCACCGTGATGGGTTCGCCGTTGGTCAGATACAGCTCCAATGGTGCACTGCCATTCCAGTTCGAGTCTGAAACGCGCAGGTTTTGCACCCCATGAAACAGGAGCGACGCTCCGCTCTTGTTCCGTGAGCCGAGCCCTACATTCGTGAACTCGTTTCCTTCCACGACGACGATCGGCCCGAAGGTGCTCTCATCCGTGCCGCCCCTGTAGATGTTGGCTACCGATCCCTGAATATCCGTGAACGTGTTGCCTCTGACACTCACATTCTCGACGTTGTAGATGCCGAGATCGTCGGTTTCCTTGTCAAGGGACAGGATCGACCCGGTAATGTTCGTCATCTCCGAATCGAGAATCTCGATCGAGTCAGCGAAGGTACTCCTGTACACCTTGAGGAAATCAAAGGTGTGGTTCACATCCAGGTTGGTGACCCTGCTGTCGCGAACCGACAGGGAGTAGTTGCGGGTCATGGAGTACCGGCTGGTGCTGATCACGTTGTTGCCGGGCTGGTCGGGCGACGCCGCCCCGTCCATCCAGAGGTTCTCCACCTCCAGAGCACCGCCGTTTTCCACGATGAAAAAGCTCGCCTTTTCGGACCGGACGAGCGCCTTGTCGCCACTCTCAGTTCTTATCGTGATCGGGTGCCTGATGAAGGCATACTTCGTCAGCAGATACTCCCCGCCATTTTCGAGGAGCAGAATATCGCCCGGTTCGCTGTTGTCCAGCGCTTCCAGAATGGTATCCGTGCCGGCGCTGACAGAGAGCGTATCGCCACTCTGGAACTCCACGGCGCGGTCGGTCTTCGGATAGAAGCTGGCTCCGGTGTCCTCCTTTTCAACCGGCAATCTGACTTCGCCGAACCCGATCCCGTCGATCAACGCCTGGGCCGGTACGAGCAAGCCGTGATCGTTTTCCGCGACGGAGTAAGGCGCCTTGCTGAATCCGTTCTCGATCGGCACATCCGCTTCTTCGTTCAGCACGTTGCCCTCGAAGGTGATTCCGGAAATATCGTCGTAGACGGTAAAGGGATCCAGGTTCGTCCTGCTCATGATGATGTTGTCGTGCATCGATGAGCCGATGGGGGTTGCCGATCGCTCTTCATCGCTGCCTGCACACAGTTGTATGTAGTCGCTGTCCACGACGATGTTGTTGTTCATCAGGGAGTCGACAACCTGATCGTATCGATTGGGCGGTGAATTCGGGACGCCGTTCATGATCACGAGGGCGCCGCGGAAGCGGTGCCCGGTCAGACCGTAGAGGTAGTTGTTTCTGACGGTCTGATTCTCATTGATGACTCGAATGCCGCCGGTGTTGGGCTTTCTGTTGCCGAGAAAATAGTTGTTCTCCACGAGCGTGTAATGGCCATGACGCATGGTCAATGTGCCCTGGCTCTCGAAGAAGACATTGCCGCGGTACACGTTGCCGCAGGACTTGTTCGAGACGATTTCGTGCTCTCCGTTGGTCCGGTCGAAGTAGTTGTACTGCACGATCGTGTTGGAGTAGTCCCTGGAATAGTGGCTGGTGCCGATTCTCAACGTCTCACCGCCATTCGAACCCAGGATCTGCCGGGGACCGAAGTAGTTGTACTCGATGACATGGTCATTTTCCCGGCTGGCTTCCGTGTTCAGGCGCACCGCGACCGTGACGCCGCTGTTTCCCTTGTTGAGCAGTGAATTGTGGTCGAATCGATTGTTCTTGCCGTAGATGGCCACCCAGATGTCCGAGACGTTCCGCTCCGGGTTGCCGAAATTGTCGATGACGACGTCGGTCACGCGTGAATTGTTGGCCAGTTCCTCGTTGGACGTTCGAAACGAGATGACTTCGCTTGTCGGTGTAAATCCGTCCTTGAACACCAGTCCCGAGACGACGATGTGCTCGCCCGAAAAACCGAGATTGGATTGTCCGGTAATGATGACCTCGCCCGGCTCTTCCGCCGTCAGCGTAATCGGCTGGTCGGGCGTTCCGTTGCCCTTGAGTCTGAGTTCGACATCGGTCCATGTGCCGTTGGCGAGAACGACCCTGTCGCCGGGTTGCAGGTTCGCGGCGGCCCGATCGAATTCTTCGATCGTCCTGACGAGCTGTCCGTTGTCATCCTGCGGCGCATCGATGTCGTCCTGCGAGCAGGCAACCAGCGCCATGATCAGGGCAAGCGGGATAAAACGAAGTCGGGTGGTAACTCTCATGGATTTTTCTCAGCACTGAACATCAGGAAAAAACAACGCCGTGTCGGCAGTCCGGAAAAGGTGGTCAGTATTGCGTCCCGCAAAATTGGTCCTACCACTTCAATGCGCCTATTATAAGCTTCCGGTTAACGCTTGTACCATACGCCAAAAGTGAAAATCACAGAGATCAAAGTCCTCGTCTGCTGTCCCGGCAGGAATTTCGTGACAGCAAAAGTTGTTACCGACGAAGGCCTGTACGGACTCGGGGACGCCACGCTCAACGGCCGGGAAATGGCCGTGGTCGCCTGGCTCGAGGAGCATGCGGCGCCCTGCCTCATCGGGCGCGATCCCCAGGATATCGAGGATATCTGGCAATACCTGTACAGGGGCGCCTACTGGCGACGAGGCCCGGTCGCCATGGCGGCCATTGGCGCCATCGATATGGCGCTCTGGGATATCAAGGGCAAGGCAGCGGGCATGCCGGTGTACCAGTTGTTGGGCGGGAGAAGCCGGTCGGGTATCGGCCTCTACGCGCATGCCAGCGGCACGAATACTGAGGAGACGCTGGGCAGGGCCGGGGAACTGGTGGAAGCGGGATTCAGGGCGATCCGAATTCAGTCTGCAATTCCCGGCCTGGATGCCACCTATGGCGTATTGGGCGACAAGGAGGATTACTACGAGCTGCAGGGCAACCGGCCTCTTCCTCCCGAGGAGGTATGGTCGACCCAAAAGTACTTCAACATGGTGGAGGAGCTGATTTGCGAGGCGCGGCACCGTCTCGGGAATGAAGTGCAACTGCTCCACGATGTTCACAATCGGCTGACGCCCATCGAGTCGGCCAGGCTGGGCAAGCTGCTGGAAAAGTACGATTTGCTATTCTTGGAAGATCCCTCCATCGCGGAAAATCAGGAGAGCTTCAAGGTGATTCGTCAGCACACGACCATCCCGCTGGCGATCGGCGAAACCTGCAACACGATCTGGGACTGCAAGGACCTGATTCAGAATCAGCTCATCGACTACATCAGGATGTCAGCCACCCATGCCGGAGGCATCACGGCCATGCGGCGCATCGCCGACTTCGCCGGCATCTACAACGTCAGGACCGCCCCCCACGGGGCGCCGGACCTGTCGCCGGTCTGCCTGGCGGCGCATCTGCATCTGGATACCTGGGCGCCCAATTTCGGCATTCAGGAGTTTGTCGGCCTCGGCAACGAGCAGAGCCGCCGGATATTCAAGCAGGACATCAGGGTTGAAAACGGCATGGCCCATGTCAGCGAGGCGCCGGGCCTGGGTATCGGCTTTGATGAAGAAGCCGCGAAAGAGTATCCCTACAAGCGGTCCTATCTTCCGGTCAGCCGGCTGGAAGACGGGACGCTGTGGCATTGGTAGACGGCGAAATGACAACACACGAATTGAAAGCGCACGAATAGATTGCAAGGGCAATTCAAGTGGGCAAGAAACTGAAAGTACTGGTGCACGGCACCGGATATGCCGGACAGGGCCACACCGAGGCCTTCAGATATGCGGGCGTGGAAGTGGTCGGCATGGTCGGCAGAACGGCTTCCGTCGTGAAGGAAGTGACCGAAAATATGGGCATTCCATACGGCGGTACCGACTGGCGGCAGGCCCTGATCGACTGCCAGCCTGATATCGTGTCCATTGCGACACCGGGTGGCGCGCATGTGGAACCCGTCAGGCAAGCTATTGCCCAAGGCTGCCATGTGTTTTGCGACAAACCCCTGACCGAGAGTGGCGAGACCGCGAAAGAGCTTTATGAGCTTGCACTAGAGAAAGGCGTCAAGACGGCCTACGCCGCCAGCTTCAGATATGAGCCCCATGTCATGCACGCCAAAAAACTTGTCGCCGAAGGCGCCATCGGCGAACCGCTGGAAGTCGAGTGCATCTCGCACTTCAATCTCGAGCGTGACATCCCCTTTGGCTGGTCTCACCGCAAGGAAGACGGCGGCGGTCGGCTGAACAACAATTTCACCCACAAGCTGTCGATCGTGACCTCAGTGGTGGGCGAGAAAATTATTTCGATCATGGCGGAAGTGCGCGATGACCTGGGCAAGGCCCCCATTGTCGAGGGTGTGCACAATTTCAAGACCCGGCGCGAGCATATCCCCGAGGATCTGAATGACCCGCATTTGCAATGGGGTGAGTCCAATGTGGAGTGGACCTACACCGTTCTGGCGCAGCTCGAAAGCGAGTACGCCGGCAAGCCCGTTTCGGTGCTCTTCAAGCATGGCGGGCTCAATCCCCGCTTCAACGAGGACCACATTGTCTTTTATGGCAGCACAGGGGCCATCTACATCAAGGGCCACTATGGCAGCGGCCCCCTCTATCTCTACGATAAAGACAAGGAATGGCGCGAAGTCGCGTTACCGGCGGAAATCGCCGCTGATGTGCCCGATGTCGAGGGTGACACCGAACGAAATTGGCGCTACCTGATTCGTGAGTTGGTCAGGCATGTAAGCGGCGATGCCGTGGCGCCCTACCAGACCTTCAGAGAAGGCAGCCAGTACCAGCAGCTTATCGACATCATTCGCCGGAACGGAAACTGGGTCGACGTTCGGCACCTGCAGTAGATGCCAGCCACCTGAGTCGGAAAAATTGAAGGAGACCACCTAATGTTGAATATCAAAACAGCATCTCTACCGATGCTCATTGCCATTGCCTGCCTGGCAGGCGCAGGCTACGCGCAAAATGCCGTGGAACGCTTGCCGGCGAGCAAGTTCGATCTGAGCCATTGGTCGATAACCATCCCGTTGGACCTCGATGGCAACGAGGTGGCCGATACGATCGATCCAACGGAAATCCAGACCTACTCCCATCCCGATTTTTTCTATCTCGATGAGAATGATCGCTTGGTGTTCACCAGCCCGAACAAGGCGTCTACATCGCCAAACTCCACCAACACGCGCAGTGAATTGCGGCATATGAGCCGCGGATCGGACAGGTCCATCCGTACTTCATCACCCGGCAACAACTTCGCGCTGGCGTCTCATGAAGATGCGGCCCAATTTGCGTCCATCGGCGGCAAAATGGAGGCGACGCTGCAAGTTGATCAGGTATCCCTGCATGCAGGTCACCCCCAAAAGCCCCCCGCCTACTCGGTGGTGATAGGGCAGATTCATTCGGTCCGCCGGGATGAGAAAACGGACGGCTTTGGATACGGCAACGAACCGCTCAAAATCTTCTACAAGAAGTGGCCTGACCACGAAACCGGCTCCGTCTTCTGGGCCTATGAAAGAAACCTTCCCACGGATGACCCGAATCGGACCGACATCGCCTACGTTGCGTGGGGAAACAACTGGGATGATCCGGCCGATCCCGGCAATCGAGGAATCGCCCTGGGCGAGGTGTTCAGTTACACGGTCAATGTGCACGAAGACACGCTGTACCTGATATTCCAGAGCGAAACCAAAGGCACTGTTCGACACCGGATCAATCTCGCCGACAATGTCGATGCACACGGGAACGTCGACACCGCCGACCATCCTCTTGGCTATGCTCAGGAAACCCTTTACTTCAAGGCGGGCGCCTACAATCAATGCAGTACGTCGCAGGCCGATAGCTGGCGGTACCCTGCGTGCCCGGGCACGGGCGACTGGGAAACGGATCAAACCAATGGAGATTTTACCCGGGCAAGATTCCACGCATTGGTCGTGAGTGAATCCGCTCCCATGTAAATCAACAGATTGTTGGCGAACAAGCTTCTGCAAATTCAGGAGAGCCAGACATCTCTTACGACTATCTCGTCATTGGTCTCTACTTCGTATTGATTCTCTCGATTGGCGCCGTGTTCGCACGCATGGCGAAGAACTCCACGAGCGATTATTTTCGTGGCGGCGGCAGGATGCTCTGGTGGATGGTCGGTTCAACCGCGTTCATGGCGCAGTTTTCGGCCGTGACCTTCACCGGCGCGGCGGGCAAGGCCTTCATTGACGGTTTTGCCATCAGCCTCGTCTATATCGGCAATACCTTTGCATACTTCTGCGGCTGGGCCTACTTCTCTCACCGGTACAGGCAAATGAGAGTGGATACGCCCACGGAGGGCATGAGAAGACGGTTCGGGCCCGGAAACGAGCTGTTTCTGTCCTGGGCGCTGATCGTCTTCTCCTTCCTCAACGCCGGAGTCTGGCTGAATGCACTGGGCGTGTTCACCAGCGCGGTGTTTGAAGCCGACATCAATTACACCATCATCGCGATCGGTCTGACGGTTGTCTTCGTATCGGTGCTTTCTGGCGCCTGGGGCGTTGTCGCCTCGGACTTTCTTCAAACCCTGGTAGTGGCGGTCGTTTCAGTGGCCTGCGCGGCGGTGGCCCTGGTGAAGATCGGCGGCCCGGTCAACCTGGTCAGCAATTTCCCCGGCGGGTTCTTCATCGGACCGAACATGAACTACCCGCTGATACTCATCGGTACCTTTCTGTTTTTCCTGCCGAAACAGATTACGACGATGATGAACATGCACGATTCATTTCGGTTCATCACCGCGAAGGACTCCGCCAACGCCCGCAAGGCGGCCTTGCTGGCCATGGTGCTCATGGGGTTCGGTACCATTGTCTGGTTCATTCCGCCCTGGGCCGCCGCCACCCTGTACCCCGATGCCGCCGCAGGCTACGCGCAACTGGGCAACAAGGCTGCTGACGCGGTCTATCTGGAATTTGCCCGCAATGCCATGCCCGTCGGTACGGTGGGATTGCTGATGGCCGGCCTCTTCGCCGCGTCCATGTCCTCCATGGATTCAGCGCTGAACAAGAATGCAGGGATTTTCATTCGAAGCATCTATCAACCCTTTCTCGCCAGGCGGAACAGGCAAACAGACGACAGGAGGCTGTTACGTATCAGCCAATTCATCAGCCTGATCAGCGGTATAGGCGTGATTACCGCCGCGCTCTATTTCTCTTCACTTCAGGAGCTCAGCCTGTTCGAGTTGATGATGTCCGTATCGACCATGGTTCAGGTGCCGATGATGGTGCCGCTCCTGTTGGGCGTTTTCGTGCGGAAAACTCCCTCCTGGGCGCCCTGGGCCACGATCGCCGTAGGCTTGTCCGTCTCCTGGTTTGTTGCCAGTGTGTTCACCGCGGAGGTGTTTGCCGGGTTGTTCGGCATTGAATCGCTGACCAGTCGGGAAATAATCGATCTGAACATCATTCTGACGATTGGCGGCCATTTGTTCGTCACCGCGGGATTCTTCTGCTCCACCGCGCTTTTCTACAATGAAGCCCGGGACAGGAACAAGCTCGAACGGGAACGCTTTTTCGAGGATTTCGAAACAACCGTAGTCGCCGATGAAACCCAGGACGAATACGATCGTCAGCAGCGAGCCAAGCTGGGCGCCATGGTGATGATCATGAGCGGAGGAATTCTGCTGATGACGCTGATTCCCAACCCGCCATGGGGACGGATGATCTTCGTGGCCTGCGCGCTGGTCATGTCCGGCATCGGCTTCATGCTGAGAAGAAGCGCCCGACGCGACACCGCTCCGGCCTGACGGACAATCACAGCAAAGACTGGCTGAGGTTCAAAAAACAAGAGGGTTCCGGTCGGTCGCATTCTTCCCTGAGCCTCCGGCAAAACTTCCCACTACCGGGAATTTGGGCTAGTGAATCGGCCAATCCGATCGGTTGTCCGGTTGGTCAGGCAATGCTATTCTGATCTGTGAGACAGTCGAAGCCGTGAGACAGTCGAGGAGACCATCATGAATCTTTCGCATACCACCTTCTTCCGCACGCTGGCCACCGTCGGACGGCGCTGGATCGGTCTTGCCACTGGCCTGACCGCCCTTGGCTCGCTGGTATTGGTCGGAAGCACCGCCCTCGCGCAGGACGAAGACGCCGCCGATGAGGAAGGCGTCCTGGAGGAGGTCGTCGTCACAGGCGTGCGGCGCACGATTCAGGATTCGATCAACCTCAAGCGCAATTCAATCACGATCGTCGACGGGTTGAGTGCCGAAGAGATAGGCGCGCTGCCGGCCCTGTCAATCGGTGAAGCGCTGGAGACCGTCACGGGTGCGGCGACCCATCGCGAAAACGGCGGCGCGACCGAGGTCGCCATCCGTGGGTTGGGGCCTTACCTCGGCACCACCACCGTCAATGTCAGAGAGTCGACCAACGGGAGCGGCAACCGCGCGGTCAACTTCAGCATCTTCCCTTCTGAATTGTTCAATGCCATTGCCATTCACAAGACACAGTCCGCGAGCTACATTGAAGGCGCTGTCAGCGGTCAGGTTCAGCTAACGACCAGGCGACCGATCGAGTACGGCGAGCAGCGCGTGCAATTCAGCGCCAAGGGCTCGGCGCATCCCGACGATGCCAATATCGCTGGCCAGGGCAATGGCCACCGCACGACTTTCAGTTATATCAATTCATGGGAAAACGAGGGGCTGGGCAATTTCGGCGTTTCCTTCGGTGCCCAGGTCCGCGACGACTCGAACCCCGAGGCGGAAGCGACTCACAGCACCGGAGGCGGTCGGCTTGAAGTTTGTGGGCTGGAGTCATTCGATTCCAACGCACAGCCGTTCGATACCAGCAGCCGATGTGAGAACAACGCAAGCGGAAGCGGCGGCGACTCTGCCTGGAGCAATGACCGACTTCAAGACCTCATCGATTCCAACCCCGATTACAATAGCGTCGCGGACATTCCGTTTGCCTACATACCCCGTAGTCGCCAATTCCGCCAGAATACGACGGATGATGACCGCCAGGCCTTGTTCGGAGCGATCCAGTGGCAGCCAAATGACAATGTGGATGTCATGCTCGATTTCCAGCAGTCCGAGCGGGATCAGAAGGAACTGCGACGGGATCTTCTGTTCGGAAACACCCAAAATGCCGTGCGGGACCTCGTTTCGAACCCGCGTACCGGGATTCTGGAAAGTCTGGTCGTAGATACCGGTATCCGATCCAAGACAACGGACTTCGTACGCTTCGAAGAGTATGAAGGCACCGGCCTGAACATTGCCTGGCAAGCCACGGATGACCTGGAAATTTCATTCGATGCGGCGTTTGCGGACACCAGGCGTGTCGAGACAGATATTGAGGCTACACTGGGTGTGGACGAGGTTTTGAGAACGGAGCCTGGGGACGTTGGGAATAGAGAAGACTTCTGGATGAGATTCGACGTGAATGTGCCCGGCACGGATGGGCTTGCATTGCCGACGGTACTCAGCACGGACGGCAGCAGTTCGCGCGATCCCGCTACGCTGCTGGATTTTGACATTAACGATCCCCGCTACTATACCGGTAAAGATCGTGCGCAAGTTCGCGGCAGGCAGCAGATCCGCGAACACACGATCGATGCCTTGAGGCTGGATTTGTCCTGGGACAACGACCTGGGTTTTGTCAACAATCTCGAGGGCGGCGTGCGCCTTTCCACACTTGAGTATCGCACCTACGGTGGTAATCGCAACCGAGACGGCATAAACCATTGGCTTGATGAGGATCTTGACGGAGTCCCCGGCGGGAGCAACAACACGCTTGAAGCCCGCACTGTCATCTTCAATGCCGCCAACAACTGCGGACAGTCCAGTTTCCCGGAGCCTGATTTCCTGAAGGAGTCCAGAGGCGGTCACGATCTCATTACGTTCGCGCACGGCATTGGCACCGGCAACGGATGGGCGACTTTCGATTATGGCTGCTTGCTCGATGAATTGCTCGCGAACTACGGTGGCAGGTCCGCAATGCAATTGCAGAATGGAATCGAGACCAGCAGTATCGACCTGACCGAAGATGTGACGGCTTTGTACTTGCAGGCAAATTACGAATCCCTGATGTCCGGCAGGCCGGTTCGAGGCAATTTCGGCGTGCGTGTGGTCCGAACAGACGTCGAGTCGATCGGCTACCGAACCCCGCTAACTGTCACTCAGTCAGACGGTTTGTTTTTTGTCGAGGAGGCAGCGGGCGCGGAGTACGAAAGCGTGTTGCAAACCAACAGCTATACGGAAGTCTTGCCCAGTCTGACCTTCATCATGGATCTCAATGACGACTGGGTCTTCCGAGCCGGAGCATTCAGGGGCATTTCGCGCCCGGATCCTCACTCCTACGGCAATAACCGCGTCATCAATACCAACAACTCCGATGATCCGGAAACTGGCTACGCCAGCCTGGAGGATGCAGTGCGTGGCATCAGCTCACCGGGCAACCCGAAATTGCAATCCTTGCCATCCTGGAATGTCGACCTTGGACTGGAATGGTATGCCAATGAAGACACGTTGTTGGCAGCCGGTGTCTACTGGAAACGGTTTCAGGGTGCTTTTGAGAACGCCTACCAGCCGGAAGACATCCTGATTGACGGAAACGTAGTAACCGGGTCGATTAGAACCACGCAGGTTTCCGATGAAGAGAGCGACCTCAGTGGAGTCGAAATCACCGCGACGCACTCGTTCGACTATCTGCCCGGATTCCTGGGCGGATTCGGCGGGAAGTTCAGCTACAACTATGCGGATTCCGATTTTGAATTCGAAGATGGGCACGGCGGCGACGGCATCGCCTACGATGCGGACGGCAATGAGATTCCACTTCTGGGCATTTTGCCGCCAGCCGGATTGTGGGGGCTGTCGCGTCATACCAGCGCAACACAGATTTACTGGCAGAACGATCGCTTGAACGTGCAGGCGATTTACAAAGCGCGCTCCCAGTACTTTCAGGGCTACGGCCGCGATACTGGCGCACGTATTCGATACGTGGACGACTACAATACGCTGGACCTTCGCGTGCGCTTCGATCTCACCGACAATATTGATCTCACGCTGGAAGGCATTAACTTGCTTAGCGAGCCGCGTGTCGATTTCCGCGCGTTGGTGGGCCAGGTTACCCAAACCCTGGAATACGGCCCACGTGTATTCGCCGGCGCCACAGCGAGGTTCTAGTGAAGTTTTTTGTCCAGTGTCAACTTCCCGCGCTTGTTCTTCGGGTTGCGGGGCAGGTTTTGAGGACGACGGTTTGCAGACTGGTTGGAACTCGGGCAGCCCATGCCGGGCTGCCCGAGTTCATCGGCTCTTGAATTTGATTACAATCGAACTACAACAACCTTCGCGGGATGCGGGTCCATGACGGGTAAGCGACTCTATCATTCGGTGGCCGAACAGATCGTCACCATGATCGACGACGGGATTTTCCCGCCCAACAGCCGGTTGCCGGGCGAACGGGAGCTTGCCGAACAACTCGGCGTCAGCCGGGTGACGGTCCGGGAAGCCGAGATATTCCTGCAGGCGCAGGACATCATCCAGGTCAAGACGGGTTCCGGCGCCTATGTGCTGGACCCGTCGAAGCACAACGGCAGCCTGCCGAACGTCAGCGCCTTCGAGTTGACAGAAGCCCGCACGCTGTTCGAGTCCGAAGCCGCCGCGCTGGCGGCCCGGGACATCAGCGACGAGACGCTGAGTCTTCTCGAGGAATACCTCCAGAAGATGCGCGGCAACGACCGCGAGGCCGAATTGGCGGATCGGGAATTCCATCGGACCATCGCGCTGGCTTCCGGTAACGGCGCAGTTCGCTACGTCGTGGAGATGCTGTGGCGGATACGCCTGGAGTCCGGGCAGGTGCGCCAAGTCTACGAGTCCGTGTGTCATGACGACGCCGATGCGCGCGAGGCCGAGCACCGGGCAATTGTCGACGCATTGCGCGCGCGGGACCCGGCGGCGGCCCGCATCGCCATGCGCGAGCATTTTCGCCGCCTGATCGAGTCGATGCTCGACGTCACCGAAGAGCAGGCACTGGAAGAACTTCGCCGCAAGTCGAACGAGAGCCGCGAACGATTCCTCACCAGTTTTGAGCTCTGAAAAAAAGGCAGCGCTCCGGTAAAGAGCGCTGCCTGGATCGTGCCTTTGGTCGCACCTGGTACTGTCGGTTCCCCGCAATACCATTGATTGCCTGCACTTAGAACGTGTAACGCGCTCCCAGGCTGAATCTGCGATCGCTTTCCCGGACCTGCCAGGCAGTACCAGTGACACTTGAATTGATCAAGGCCTCACCAGTCAGGTTCGTGATACTGCCGACAACAGTCAGCGCGTCGGTTACGTTCCAGCTTCCAGCAACATCCAGTTGATCGATCCCATCGCGGTAGTTATTGCCCTGGGTAGGATCGTTTTCAAGTTCAATGGAATTACCTGCCACCAGCTCGCCGATATGCTCGGTACGCTTTTGCGCGGTTTCATCCAGGAAGCGTTCACGAGATGTCCAGGCCAGCCGAAGGTTCCAATCCTGGTATTCCCAGAACAGTTGAATGTTGTAGGAACTTGGAGAAATGTCTTCCAGAGCGACGCCATTGGGGTCTTCGCTATGTGAACGTGTGTAATTCGCATTGACACCCAAACCGGACCAGGCGCCAGGCAGGTGATCGAAGTTGTAAACGGTCCCCACTTCAAAGCCCTGGATCGTGCCACTGGAGCCATTGGTAGACGTGGTTGTCTTCACGCCATTACGGCCTTGCGCCACATAGCCTAGAAATTCAGCTTCATTGGCCGTATCGGTGTATCTCACGGAATCTGCCTGAACGCCGGCAGGCAGAATACAAATCTGGTCGAACGCGCCCGCACTATGGTTCTGGCCTGGCAGACCATCTGCAAAATAGGCGCAGTACAGGCTTTCCTTCAAGAATGAAGCCACATCCTTGTAGAAAACCGTAGCCGATAGCATGTTGCCTTCCCAATAGCGCTCCACCGCGAAGTCGAACTGCGCGGCGCGGAAGGGCTCCAGCCCCGGATTGCCGCGGCTCGCCAGAATGAGGTCGGAATTGAAATTGTATGCGGGGCTCAAGCTACCGAAATTGGCACGACGCAACACCTTGGCGCCGCTGGCGCGCAAGATCGTGTTCTCGGTCAGATCCACCGTCACGTTGATGCTGGGCAGAAAGTCGGAGTACGTTTCGGTGTCGCTGACCAACTCGTCATCCTGGAAAGCCGTTGAAGTCACTTCGGTTTCTACGTAACGGCCGCCCAATAGGACCCTGACGGCGTCAAAATCCAGATCGCCTTGCAAGTAGAAGGCGGAAGTTTCTTCGCCAATCGAGGTATACGCCGAATTCCGAGGCGACAAATTGCTGGCCAGGCTGCCGCTGACTTCCCTGTTCGTACCCTCCAGCAATTGTTTGATGATGTCGAAAGTGCCCTCGAGATCGCCGCTCAGCAGGGACGCATCATAGAGTGTAAAGGGCGCTGTCTGGTTTGCCGAGGCATAACCTGCCTGATTGAAAAGGTCGCCAGGTTGGTAGGGAGTCACAAGCGTTCCGGGAAAGAGGGCGTCATACTCCGCCATGGTCCATACGACGTACTCACTGCCGTCTGCCGTGGTCAGGTCCCGGTGCAAATTGGCACTGCGGAACTCCGCGGAAGATCTTTCATAATCCCTGTTGGTTGCGCGAAAACCCGCCTTCAACGCAGTAAACCAATCCAGATCACCCGGGTTGCCGTACTCAAAATCGACACGGAACGCGTCTTCCGCATTGAAGACATCATCGGTGAGGTGCCTGAACTCGCGTAGCGCGAGCTTTTCCTGGTCCAGATAGATACCCGGTTGACCGATAAAGGTCACCCCGGGCACCGCGTTGTGGTTACTGGCGTCGATAATGGCGTCGACCAAGAATCGGTTTTCGGCCGCCGGGTTAAGAGCCTCTGCAGCCTGATCGTGCGCGCGCCAGTTGAATTCCGATTTGGGCTCGACTTGATCGGACTCGGCCGTCGCATACTCGAAACTGACTTGCAGTTTGTCCGTTATGTCGAATTCCCCGCCCAATGCGTTTGAAAATGATTCGGTTTGCCTGAATTCACTCCATGTTTTCGGAAGGATGAAAGCCCCTGCCAGAACATAACTGCTGAGCTGGCCATTGGCGTCTTCATAGGCGGTACCCAGAGCATTGGTGGCACTGCCGCCCGCCATCAGTACCGAGTATGCCTCTTCGCCGCCATTGCGTTCCGTCAGGTTCATATCCAGATACAGATTGCCCAGGTCATTCGGGGCCCACTGCAAGCTGACGTTCGCGGCCGTACGCTCCCTGTTCTCTACCAGGGCTCATACTTGTGCTCACGTGAAAAGACATAATTGCCGCTGGGCGTGTTTTGAGCTACATCGGCTTCATTGATCACTCCATCATTATTGATGTCGAAACCATCCTGAACTCTCAAGTCGTTCTGGAATGTATCTCGCCGCAACCTTCTGTCCTGATACGAAAGAGACGCCAGAACACCGAAAGAACCACCACCGTCAAGGTCCCAGTTTTGGCCATATGTTCCGTTGAAGACAGGCGCCCAATGCTCTGTCTTGTCGGCGAATTCGGTATCCAGGCTCGCCGAAAAGACCGGCTCCCGAAGATCGATGGGCCTCAGGGTTCTCATGTTGATGGTACCGCCCAACGCGCCTTCGATCATTTCCGGCGTTGGCGACTTGATCACTTCAACCGCCGAGAGGAAAGCTGCAGGCATATCGTCGAGGCTGATGCCGTTGCGGCTCTCGCCGAGTGTGGAGCGTCCGTTGATCTCGACGCGGTTATTCGGAAGGCCGCGAATGGATACTTCAGTTCCTACGCCATATTCGCGGTTGATCGACACCCCGGTCACGCGCTGCAGCGCTTCGGCGACGTTGTTGTCCGGAAGCTTGCCGATGTCTTCGGCGACAACCGCATCGACGATACGCGAGTCATTGCGTTTCAGGGTGGCGGCCGCTTCCAGGCTGGAGCGGATGCCGGTAACCACGATTTCCTCCAGCTCCTGACCGTCCTGGGCGAATACTGCCGGACCTGCAACCAGGGAAAGCGCGAACATTGTCAGCGTTGAGGCAACGCGATGGATTGTCTTCATTCTATGAATCCCTCAATTTTTGTCGAAACGTCCGGAGAAGGCACAACACATCGATGCCAGGACGCAATCTGCACCTGCTGGTGCTCAGTGGTACGGTACACCGGTATTTCCAGCGGCGATGCCGACCGACAGGCCATTGGCCGCAAGGGCGAGGCTCTACCAGTGGCAGGCACGCAACTATACCTATTTTCATACCGATTGCAATACCCAATGATGAAATCAAAAGTCCCCAATTGGTTATGCCGCATGGTTGACCGATGTTATGCCCAATGCTAGAGTCCATCGGCAGTCCTCCCATGGGGGGGGGCGCTCATCAAACGGCTGGGATGGCGCCAGCGACAGTGGCCGCCGGTCATTTCGATTCCGGCGGCCCGGACATGGTTCTTCAGGTGAGAGATCGGCTCTTGAACTTGACTACTAATCGAACTGCAGCCGACTTTGCGGAAAGTGCTCCATGGCGGGTAAACGACTCTATCATTCGGTAGCCGATCGAATTCTCACCATGATCGATGACGGCACATTCCCGCCCAAGAGTCGATTGCCGGGTGAAAGGGAGCTTGCCAAGCAACTCGGCGTCAACCGGGTGACGGTCCGGCAAGCGGAAATCTTCCTGCAGGCGCAGGGCATCATCCAGGTCAGGACGGGTTCCGGCGCCTACGTGCTGGACCCGTCGAAGCACAACGGCAGCCTGCCGAACGTCAGCGCCTTCGAGTTGACAGAAGCCCGCACCCTGTTCGAGTCGGAGGCGGCTGCGCTGGCGGCCCGGGATATCAGCGACGAGACGCTGAACCTTCTCGATGGATACGTTCAGAAGATGCGCGGCAACGACCGCGAGGCCGAATTGGCTGACCGGGAGTTCCATCGGACCATCGCGCTGGCTTCCGGTAACGGCGCAGTTCGCTACGTCGTGGAGATGCTGTGGCGAATACGCCTGGAGTCCGGGCAGGTGCGCCAGGTCTACGAGTCTGTGTGTCATGACGACGCCGACGCGCGCGAAGCCGAGCACCGGGCCATTCTCGACGCATTGCGCGCGCGGGACCCGGCGGCGGCCCGCATCGCCATGCGCGAGCATTTCCGGCGCCTGATCGGGTCGATGCTGGACGTCACCGAAGAGCAGGCGCTGGAAGAACTTCGCCGCAACGCGACCGAGAGTCGCGAACGATTCCTGACCAGTTTTGAGCTCTGACCCCGGGCTCAAGAGTTACCCGCGCCAGGCTACCCACTACAAGGGATGGGGACTTGATGATTCGAATCACTCTGGTCGTGCTGACCTTCATGCTGAGCCAGGCAGGGCTCGGCGAGACGCTGCTGGTCAGTTCCCAGGATGAATTCGAGGACGCCGTCGACGACCTTGAGCCGGGCGATACGATCATGCTGGCTAATGGCGAGTGGCGTGATTTCGAAATCCTCTTCACCGGGTTCGGCACACCCGACCTGCCGATCACACTGACGGCCGAGACGAAGGGCGGGGTCTTTATTACGGGACAGTCCAACCTGCGAATGGCCGGAGAATACCTCGTCGTATCCGGTCTGGTCTTCAGGGACGGCCACACGCCCACCAACACGGTGATCTCCTTCCGGCGCACCCGGGGCGACCACGCGCATTACTCGCGCGTGACCGAAACCGTCATCGACCGGTTTAACAACCCGGAACGCCACGAGTCCGACTTCTGGGTCATGATGTACGGCAAGCACAACCGCTTCGATCACAACCACCTGGAAGGCAAGAGCAACGTCGGCGTCACCATGGCGGTACGTCTCGACAGCGAGGAAAGCCGCCAGAACCATCACCGTATCGACCACAACTACTTCGGTCCCCGGCCGGTGCTCGGCTCCAACGGCGGGGAAACCCTGCGGATCGGAACCAGTCAGTACTCACTGACCGACTCCCTGACAGTCGTGGAAAACAATTTCTTCGACCGGTGCAACGGCGAGGTCGAAATCATCTCGAACAAGTCCGGCGGCAACGTCTTCCGGGGCAACCTTTTCCTTGAATCGCGCGGCACGCTGACGCTGCGCCACGGCAATGGCAACGTCGTGGAGAACAACGTATTCCTGGGTAACGGCGTGGACCACACCGGCGGCATCCGCGTCATCAACGCCGACCAGTCGGTTCGCAACAATTACCTGCACGGGTTGACCGGTCACCGCTTCGGCGGCGCGCTCGTGGTCATGAACGGCGTTCCGGACTCGCCGATCAACCGCTACCACCAGGTCGACAACGCCGTGATCGAAAACAACTCCATCATCGACAGCGACCACATCGAGCTTGCCGCGGGCAGCGACGAGGAGCGTTCGGCGAGGCCCGTCAACAGCGTCTTCAGATCGAACCTGATCCACAACTCGGGCGGGCGCAACGTCATTGCCGTGAACGACGACGTCAGCGGCATCGACTTCCAGCGCAACGTACTGAACAACGTCGACGACCCGGCGCTGGAAGCAGGCTTCATCAACACGGCGCTGGAACTGATGCCGGCCGACAACGGACTCCTGTTTCCGGTGGACGCGGAGCACGCCGAGATGGGCGCAAGCCGGGATATCCAGGTCCTTGACCGGTCCGCTACCGGTGTGTCGTGGTACCCGAAGCCCGGTCCCGCGAACCGGTTCGATGCGGGCGAGACCATCACGATAACCCCCGGCCAGGATTCGTTGTTCGACGCGGCAAGCGCAGCCGGCGCCGGCGACGTCATCGCTCTTGAGCCGGGCGAGTACCTTGAGACGAAAACCATCGTTCTCGACCGGCCGCTGACGTTTCGGGCCGCGCCCGGGACGGCGACGATCGAATTCGAACAACCGGCGCTGTTCGAAATTGCCGACGGCGGCAGTCTCAAACTGAGCGGCGTGACGGTGTCGGGGCGGGCCGCGCCGGACGTGGCCGGCAACTCGGCGATTCGCACGAGCCGGAACCCGATGCCGGGCAACTACGCACTGATCGTGGAGAACTCCACCGTCCAGGATCTCGATACCAACCATTCATTCAATTTTCTTTCCATCGCCAGACGCACGTTCGCCGACCGGTTGGAAATCGCCGATTCCACTTTTCGAAACATCACCGGACACGTCCTCGCCCTTACCGTCGAAACCGACGACCGGGGCATCTATAACGGCGAATACATTTCCATCACCGGGACAACATTCGAGAGCATCGGCGGCGCCGTCGCGGACATCTATCGAGGGGGCGCCGACGAGAGCACCTTCGGGCCGCACTTCGAGTTGCGCTCGTCGTCGCTGGCTTCCGTGGGCCACGGGTCGCGCAACAAGTCGGCTGCATCCATTCGGCTGTTGGGCGTGCAGGCGGCCGACATTTTCGAAAACGTTTTTGTCGACAGCCAGCCGATCAGGGTGGTTCACACAGTGGGCGAACCGGTGACCCGGTTGGGAGACAACCGGTTTGAGGAAACGCCGGAACCGATCATCCGGGAATTCGGCGGGCCATGATGTCGCGACGGCCAGCAAGCGACTCGAGACTTCTGCCGAGGGCGGCTGCCGTCCCGCTGGCGGGTGCCGCGGTCCACGATGCCAGGCTGCGCTCCCATGACCCCATAAGCGGCTACCCTCATTTGAGGGTCGTGGGAGATAACAACTTCAGTTGGCGAGGCTGTTTCGGATTGTCCGCCGAGTCGCACGGGCGCGAACGTCAGGAGTAAGGAAATCATGTTCCGAGGTTACTTGAGATGGGTCGTCGTCAGCCTCGTGGCCATCGCCACGGTGATCAACTATGTCGACCGCAACGCGCTGGCCATCATGTGGGTCGAGATCGGCCCGGAACTGGGCATGGACGAATTCGACTATGCCCGGCTCATCATGGTCTTCATGGTCGGCTACGCCATCGGTCAGGCCCTGTTCGGCAAGATCTTCGACATGATCGGCACGCGGCTCGGATTCGTGCTCGCGATCGTCGTCTGGTCCGTTTCGATCATGCTGCACGCCGTCACGCGCAGCTTCGCCACGCTCGCGGCGATGCGCTTCACCCTGGCCTTCGGCGAAGCCGGCAACTGGCCCGGCGCGACCAAGAGCAACGCGGAGTGGTTTCCCATCCGGGAACGGGCGCTCGCCCAGGGCATATTCAATTCCGGCGCGTCGCTCGGGGCGGTCATTTCCGCGCCCGCCATCGCGCTTCTGTACCTGCAGTTCGGCTGGAAAGCCACGTTCGTCATCATCGGCGTGTTCGGGTTCGTGTGGCTCGTGCCCTGGCTGCTCATCTTCAAGGCCCCTCCGGATCGTCACCCGTGGCTTTCCGCGGAGGAACGCGAGTACATCCTGACGGGCCAGCGGGACGAAAGCGCGTCCGCCGAGGCGGAGCAGGCCGCGCCCGGCTGGTTCGAAATGCTGCGCTATCGCCAGAGCTGGTCCGTGGTCGTATCTAGGTTCTTCCTGGATCCGGTCTGGTGGCTGTTCGTCAGTTGGCTGCCGATCTACCTCGCCGCGACGTTCGGTTTCGACATCAGGCAGATCGGGTTTTCCGCCTGGGTGCCCTATGTCGGCGCCGTGGCGGGCGCGCTTTTCGGCGGCTGGCTGGCCCGCTTCCTGCTTGAACGGGGCCGAACAGTCGACTATGCGCGCAAGCTGACGATCACGCTGGGCGGGGCCATCATGCTGCCGTCGCTGCTCCTGACCGCGACCGCCGCCACGCCGCTGTCGGCCATACTCCTCATCGCGGTCATCCTGTTCGGCTTTCAGACCGCGATCGGCAACATTCAGACGCTGCCGAGCGACTTCTTCTCCGGCAAGTCGGTCGGTTCTCTCGCAGGTGTCGGCGGGGCCGCGGCCGTCGCCGGCGTGTTGATCACCACCGAACTCATTCCGAGGATAGTCGAGGCATCGGGTTCGTTCGCCCCCGCCTTCATCTGGGGCGCGGCGCTGGTGCCGCTTGCGGTCATATCGGTGTGGGTATTCGGCGGCCGGATTCGACCGGTCACCACGGAAAACTGAGTCAGGGATGTCTTTTTGGAATTTGATATGAATATAGAAAACAAGGTCGCGATCGTCGCAGGCGGTTCGCGGGATATCGGCAGGGCCGTTTCGGAAACGTTGGCCGGCCTGGGTGCGAAAGTCGCGTTCACATGGTGCAACAGTTCCGGGGATGGCAAGGCCACGGCGGCGGCCATTGAAGCGGCAGGCAGGCAGGCGATTCCGGTGCGTTGCGACATGACCGACGCTTCGGACGTGGAAAACCTGGTTCGCGAAACGCGCGAGGCCTTCGGCGACTCGATCACCATCCTCGTGAACGTCACCGGTGGACTCGTGGCCCGCAAGCCGCTTTCGGAAATGGACGAAGCCTTTTTCGAACACGTCATGAAACTCAATTTGACCAGCACATTTCTGACGTGCAAGTTCGTGGTTCCGCACATGCGCGAAGGCGGCTCGATCGTCAATTTCTCTTCGCAGGCGGGACGCGACGGCGGAGGACCCGGAGCCATGGCCTATGCGACGTCGAAGGGCGCGGTGATGACGATGACACGCGCTCTGGCCAAGGAGCTGGGTCCGTCCAACATCCGCGTCAACTGCGTCTGTCCGGGAATGATCGCCACGACCTTCCACGATACCTTCACCAAGGATGCCGTCAGGGCCAACGTCGCGGCGGCTACGCCCGTGCGCCGCGAAGGCGCATCCCAGGACGTGGCGGACCTGGTCGCCTACCTGGCGTCCCCGCAGTCGAGCTTCATCACCGGGGCTAGCGTGGACATCAACGGCGGAATGTATTTTTCCTGACAGCGAGCGACCCGTGACGAAGAACCCCCTGCATGGAGTGGAAGACCGCCTGGTCAAGGACAGCCTGGCGGAGGACCGCACGTCCGAAGGCGACGGCGCGTCCGAAGGCAGCCGACCGTCCGGCGACGCAGCCCGGCTGAATGCATTGCTGCAACTCACGCCCGTCATACCCGTCGTGGTCATCGAGGACGCGTCGCACGCCGTGCCGGTTGCCCGGGCCCTGGTCGCGGGCGGACTGCCGATCGTGGAGATCACGCTGCGCACGTCCGCGGCGATCGACGCCATCGGCGCCGTTGCCGCCGACGTGCCCGAAGCGCATGTGGGCGCCGGCACCGTACTGGGCGAAGCACAGGCCAGAACGGCCGTGTCGGCCGGTGCCCGGTTCATCGTGTCGCCCGGCCTGCACGATGGCGTTGTTTCCGCCGCCGGCGAATTGTCGGTCCCCGTCATGCCCGGCGTGACCACGCCAAGCGAAGTGCAGCGTGCATGGAATCTCGGTCTGCGGGTGCTGAAGTACTTCCCGGCAAGCCTCGCCGGCGGCATTCCCATGCTCAAGGCCCTTGGAGCCGTATTCCGCGATGTCAGATTCATCCCTACCGGGGGAATTTCGGCAGGGAATCTGCGTGACTACCTTGACGTACCGTCGGTGATCGCCTGCGGCGGAAGCTGGCTCACGCCGTCCGGCGCCATCGCCGAAGGCGACTACGCGGAGATCACGCGCCTGGCGGCTGAAGCGGTCGCCATCGCAGGGCGGGCGAAGAATCAACCCGCCTCCACCGCAAGCCAGGCAGGAGGATAGTCCTTGGCCGAATTCGTAACCTTTGGCGAGATCATGCTGCGTCTGAAGACGCCGCGTCACGAACGTTTTTTCCAGTCGCCGACGCTTGAGGCCACCTTTGGCGGCGGCGAGGCCAACGTGGCGGTGGCCCTGGCCAACTACGGGCTGAATGCCGCGTTCGTCAGCGCCCTGCCCGACAACGACATCGGCGCCTCCGCCCTCCGGGAATTGCGGCGATTCAGCGTCGACACTTCGCATATCAACCGTTCCGGCGATCGCGTCGGCATCTACTTTCTCGAAGTCGGCGCCAACCAGCGGCCCTCAAAGGTCGTCTACGACCGCGCCGGCTCATCCATCTGCAACGCACAGCCCGGCGACTTCGACTGGCCGGCGATTTTTGGCGGCGCCCGATGGTTTCACATCACCGGCATCACCCCCGCACTCAGCGAATCCGCGGCCGAACTGAGCCTTGAAGCCGTCGTCGCGGCCAGGAAAGCCGGCGTCACCGTATCCTGCGATTTCAACTTCCGCGGCAAGCTGTGGAAGTACGGCAAGTCGGCGCCGGAAGTGATGACGGAACTGGTGAAGCACGTCGATGTCGGCATTGCCAACGAAGAGGATTGCCAGAAATCGCTGGGCATTTCCGCAGGTGTCGACGTGAAGACCGGAAAGCTCGACCCCGCCCGCTACGAGGCCCTGAGCGCGAAGGTGCTGGCGCAGTACCCCGACATGGGCATGATCGCGATCACGCTGCGCGAGTCTCACAGCGCCGACAGCAACGGCTGGTCCGCGTGCCTGCGAGACTCCGAAGCGTTCAGATTATCGCGCCGGTACGAGATCACGGACATCATCGACCGCGTCGGCGGCGGCGACAGTTTCGCCTCCGGCCTGATCTACGGCCTGAACGCCTACGATGACCCGCGGCAGGCCCTGGAGTTCGCGGTCGCCGCAAGCTGTCTCAAGCACTCGATCTCGGGTGATTTCAATCGGGTCTCGGTCGCCGAAGCGGTGCGCCTCATGGGGGGCGACGCGTCGGGGCGGGTGCGAAGGTAAGTGGACCAAGGTAAATGGACCGATCAGCGCCGGCCCAGGGCGGCTTGGCGAAAAAGACGAGCCCAGTGCTCCCTCGCCGCCACTGCCCTGCCATCGCTGCCTTGCCGTCGCTGCCTTGCCACCGCTGCCTTGCCATCGCTCCCTTGCCACCACTGCCTTGCCGTCGGAAAGCTCTGACGGCGTACACCGCGGAAACAACGGTCACTCCGTGCCTGTACTGGCGGGGACCGTCTCGGAGAATGCCCGCGTCACGGAAGAACTGATATGTCGAAACTGATCAAGGCCATTCTGGGTTTCGGCCCGGGCATTTTCGCCATCGGCTATACCATCGGCACCGGCAGCGTGACCTCCATGATCGTGGCGGGAAGCACGTTCGGGATGCAGCTCTTGTGGGTTCTGCTGCTGAGTTGCCTGTTTTCCGGAGCGCTGATCTACGCCTACGGAAATTTCGCGCTGGTCACCGGCGAGACCGCGCTGCATGCCTTCAGGAAGTACCTGCCGTACGGAAGCTTGATCGGCATAGCCATCATCGTCGGCGTCACGTTCGGTCAATGGAATTCGCTGATCGGCATTCTCGGCATCTCCTCCAACATCATTTTCGAACTGCTGGCGCTCTATTTTCCGGTGCTCGGTCAGTACAAGTACGGCGTTGTCATCGCGATAGCCGCGGTGGTCATCAGTGTCATGTACTCGATTCTGCTGATCGGCAGATATTCCCTGTTCGAGAAGGTCCTGGTGTTCTTTGTGAGCATCATGGGGGTTTCGTTCATTGTTTCGCTGGTATTCGTGCACCCCCTGCCCGTTGAAGTGGCCAGGGGACTGATCCCGAGCATCCCCGAAGTGCCGGGAGGCCGGATGATGGTCGCGGCCTTTGTCGGAACGACCATGGCGGCGGCCACGTTTCTTTCCAGGCCGTTGTTCATTCAGGGCAAGGGCTGGACCATGGAACACCAGCAGCGCCAGAAGCACGACGCGATCATGGCCGCACTGCTGGTGTTCATTGTCAGCGGATCCATCATGTCGGTCGCTCACGGCGCCCTCTTTCACGAACAAAGGCCGATCACCGACGTCCTGGGCATGGTGGACGCACTTGAGCCCATCGCCGGCAGGCTGTCTCTCACGCTCTTTTTCTTCGGGACGCTCAGTGCGGGACTGTCTTCCGTATTCCCGTGTCTGCTGATCGCCCCGCTGTTGATCGAGGACTATCGTTCCGGAAAACTGGACACCCGGTCCAGGCAGTTCCGCATTATCACGGGCATCGCCTCCGTGTTGGCGCTGACCATTCCGGTGCTGGGGTTCAACCCGATCCGGGGGCAGCTACTGACCCAGGTATTCAATGTTTTCGTATTGCCCCTGGTCGTTGCCGGGATCATCGTCGTCATCAACAACCGCAAGCTGATGGGGGCTCACGCCGCCGGCGGCCTGCTGAATACGGTCTTGGGACTCGCGTTCCTGTTTTCCGTCATGATTTCCTATAACGGTATTCTGGCCATCCGGACACAATTGGGGTAGTCGAGCGTGATATTCGTCGTTTGCGGTGTCTCCGGCGTGGGGAAAACCACGATCGGCAGGCTGCTGTCAGAGGCGTTGGAAATGCCGTTCCATGATGCGGACGACTTTCACCCGGAATCGAATGTGGAAAAGATGTCGAACGGTATCCCCCTGGGTGACGGGGACAGACGGCCCTGGCTCGACACGCTCGCGAGTCATTTGTCCGAGTGGGAAAAGGAGGGTGGCGCAGTGCTTGCCTGCTCGGCGCTCAAGGAGCGCTATCGAGAGATCCTCGGATCGCGGTGCGGAGAACGCATACGGTGGATTGTTCTTCATGCCAACGAAACGGTGCTCGCCGATCGCCTTGAATCGCGCACAGGTCACTTCTTCGATCGACAACTGCTGCGCTCCCAACTCGACACGCTTGAAATCCCCGACTACGGGTGGCTGATCGACGTTCAACGCTCACCACAGGAAATCGTGAACGAATTACTCATGAGGCTGCGAGACAAATGAATACACTCAACAGAATGGCCGTTTCCAGGCTGATACTCGGGCTGACCATTGCGCTGACATCGCATGCGGGCGCACACCCCAATCTGATCCTGACCGAAGCCGGCGTCGAGAGAATCAGGGCGGAGTTGGGAACCGTCCCCCTGTTCGACGCCACCGTAGCGCGCGTCCAGGCGGAAGTCGATGCCGAAATCGAACTCGGCATAGACACCCCGATCCCGAGAGACTTTTCCGGCGGCTACACGCACGAGAGGCACAAGCGCAATTTCCTGATTCTTCAGCAGGCGGGAGTGCTGTTCCAGATCCTGGAGGACGAAAAATACGCGGTCTATGTGCGCGACATGCTTTTTCAGTACGAGGCCATGTACAAGGACCTGCCCCTTCATCCCCAGGAACGGTCCTATGCGAGAGGAAAACTGTTCTGGCAATGCCTGAACGACAGCAACTGGCTGGTCTACGTGAGCCAGGCCTACGACGCCATCCATGACTGGTTGTCCGAAGAGGAACGGCAGACGCTGGAACAGAATCTCTTTCGCCCGTTCGCCGATTTCATATCGATCGAAAATCCGCAGTTCTTCAACCGGGTGCACAACCACAGCACCTGGGGCAGCGCGGCCGTCGGGATGATCGGCCTGGTCATGGAAGACGAGGAACTGGTGGAGCGGGCCTTGTACGGCATCCAGGACGACGGACTCGGAGTGGGCGCCACCGACGATGACGGCGGGTTCATCAGGGTGGAGGGACAAAGGGCCGGTTTCCTGGCGAACCTCGAAGAGCCTTTTTCGCCCGACGGGTATTACACCGAAGGCCCCTACTACCAACGCTACGCCATGTATCCGTTCCTGGTTTTCGCCCAGAGCCTGCACAACGTCAGACCCGAACTGGAGATCTTCGAGTACAAGAACGGCGTGCTCCTGAAGGGCGTCGATGCGCTGCTGAGCCTGTCGGATGCGGATGGCGAGTTTTTCCCCCTGAACGATGCGCAGAAGGGCATGTCCTACCATTCCCGCGAGCTGGTTACGGCGGTTGACATTGCCTACCTCGTGGGCGGACAGGACCCGCGGCTGCTGAGCGTTGCCGAAGACCAGGGCCAGGTCCTGCTGGATGACGCAGGATTCTCCGTCGCCGCTGCCATTCGTGACGGCCTTGCGCAACCGTTTGAGAAACCGTCCATCAACCTGACCGACGGACCCGATGGCCAGCAGGGTGGCGTCGCCGTACTGCGCCATGGAGACGAAGAGCTGACGCTCGTCTTCAAGTACGCCGCACAGGGCCTGAGCCATGGCCACTACGACAAGCTCTCGTTCTCCCTATACGAACAGGGTGACGAAGTCCTTCAGGACTACGGAATGGCGCGTTTCGTCAACATCGAGCAAAAGGGCGGCGGCAACTACCTGACGGAAAACACAACCTGGGCCAAGCAGACGATCTCGCACAACACGCTTGTGCAGAATGAGACGTCGCATTTCGACGGAAGGTATGAGATCGGCAGCGAGCACCACTCGGAACTGCATTTCTTTGACGCCTCCGACAGCGATGTTCAGGTCGTGAGCGCCGTGGAAACCAATGCCTACCCCGGAACGGCAATGCAACGGACCATGGCGTTGATCAGGAACGAGCGTTTCGAAAAACCATTCCTGCTGGACATTTTCAAGGTCGATTCGGACACGGCGAATCGATACGACCTGCCCTTCTATTTCATGGGACAGGTCATGAAGGTCAATTTCGCGTACGACTCGCCGGCGGCATTACGTGCTCTCGGGGAGGGAAACGGATACGAGCACTTGTACCTGGAAGGGACAGCAAGCCCGTCCGGCAACAACACGGTGCTTTCGTGGATGGAGAATGGAAAATTCTACACACTGACATCGGCGACCGATGCCGACGACGAGCTGCTGTTCACGAGAATCGGCGCCAACGACCCGGAGTTCAATCTGCGCAGGGATGCGGCATTCATCATTCGTAGAAACGGCGCCGCGAACACGGTCTTTGCGACGACCGTGGAGCCGCACGGCAGCTACAGCCCGGTTTCCGAAATTGCGGTCAATTCAAACAGCAATATCGCGGAGTTGAATGTCGTTTACGACGATGACAACTACACGGCGGTGACTATTGAGGATGTCCAGGGGCATACCAGCATCTTCATATTGTCGAATGAGGATCCATCCGCTTCGAGAGCGCATGAATTGGAGATAGACGGCAGAGCCCATGAGTGGTCCGGCCCCTGGCACCATGCTGAGTTCTAATGCTCCATCAACCTGATAATCGCGAATCACTGGCCGCAGTCCCACCCGAGGCAAGCGTCCCACTGCGTTCGGCTGGCGTGTCATCCCGCCCGGTTGCCAAGGTTGCCGGCCCTTCGGGCACGGAGTGATTCGGCTTGACGCACGCAGATATCGGAGTGATAGGGCTCGCCGTAATGGGCGAAAACCTCGTCCTCAACATGGCCGGCCACGGTTTCACGGTCGCCGTTTACAACCGGACAACGTCGAGGGTCGACGACTTCATCGCCGGACGGGCGAACGGCAAGACGATCGTCGGTACGCATTCGCTCGAAGAACTGTGCGCGAGGCTCAGAAAACCCCGGCGCATAATGATGATGATCAAGGCAGGCGCAGCGGTCGACAGGGTCATCGAATCGCTGCTGCCGCATCTTCAGCCGGGCGACATCGTCATCGACGGCGGCAACAGCGAGTACCGGGACAGCGACAGAAGAACCGCCGAACTCGCCAGGAAAAACATCCTCTTTGTGGGCGCCGGAGTGTCGGGTGGGGAGGAAGGCGCGTTACTCGGCCCGAGCATCATGCCGGGCGGCCATCGGGATGCGTGGCCGGCCATAAGACCCCTGTTTCAGGCAATTGCGGCGAAAACGAATGAAGGCGAGCCGTGCTGTGACTGGGTCGGGACCGGCGGGGCCGGCCATTTTGTCAAGATGGTCCACAACGGCATCGAGTACGCCGACATGCAGATGATCTGCGAGGCATACCAGGTGATGCGAGACGGCCTGCGCATGTCAAATGACGAAATGCATGCGGTCCTGGCTCGCTGGAACGACGGTGCGCTGAACAGCTACCTGATCGAGATCACGCGGGACATTCTCGCGTTCAGGGATGAGCACGGCAACGCAACCCTCGATCTTGTCCTCGACAAGGCGGGTCAGAAGGGGACGGGAAAGTGGACCGCCGTCGCCGCGCTTGACTCGGGACAGCCTTTGTCCCTGATCGGCGAAGCTGTCTTTGCCCGATTCCTGTCCGCTCTCAAGGAAGAGCGTGTCAGGGCGCACAACGCGCTTTCAGGACCGGACGCGGGTTTTTCTGGCGACCGCGACGCGCTGGTCAACGATCTGGAACAGGCCCTCTACGCTTCCAAAATCGTCTCCTATGCGCAGGGATTTCAGCTCATGCAGGCGGTTTCGCGCGACAGAAACCGGGATCTCGACCTTGGAGCCATTGCCCTGATGTGGCGCGGCGGCTGCATCATTCGTTCCGCCTTTCTCGATAACATTCGTGACGCGTTCGAGCGGAATGCGGACTTGCCCAATCTGCTGTTGGATGCGTTTTTCACCGCCGCCATCGCAAACGCTCAGGCGTCGTGGAGGCGCGTGGTCGCCACAGCGGCGACTCTCGGGATTCCAATGCCCTGCATCGGCGCTGCCCTCGCCTACTACGATGGCTACCGAACCGAACGGTTGCCGGCGAACCTGTTGCAAGCCCAACGCGACTACTTTGGCGCCCATACGTACGAGCGAGTGGATGGACCGCGCGGCGAACCTTGCCACACGAACTGGACCGGAAAGAGCGGAACGTCGTCGTCGACATACGGCGACTGAGCGAGGCATGGGCTTTCATGTCCTGGGCCGCTCGAGTCTTCAGGTAGGCATCGAGCTCGGATACACCGCAGGAAAAGGAATTCCGGTCGTGGGCACCCTTGTCGAGTACCGTCGTGGAGGTCACGAACTCTCAGGCTTGGTAGCGCTCGGCAGCCTCGCGGAGTCGCGTGTTCGGCTGGGGCGGGCTGAGCAACGCTTCGGCCAAAACTGCGCTGTCCCGGGCAGTTAGCTGCATGACCTCAAAGTCCTTGATCGTTTCCACGGCGGCCTTTTGAACGGCGTCAAGCACAAAGTCCGTCATTTTTCTGCCGGACAACTCCACCGCGCGGTCAATCAGCGCACGCTGTTCCTTGCTGCACCGTACATCAATTCTTGCTGTCGCCGTAGCCATCGTCCGGTGCTCCATTGTTGGACACAACTGTACGGCAAACCTACGTACACATCAATGCGGTTCAGACGTGGCAAGGAGTTCATTCTTGTCAACTGGGTCATGTGTGTGGAGCTTCTGCGCGCCATATAGTGCGCAAGCAGCCCGGCCAGATCCAGATCCTCGGACGGCGAGCGCGTCCAGCCCGAGCCGCTGGAGTGCCCACCCGACCAGCCGGCGTCGTAGGTTCAGCCCTGTTCCCGCAGTTGGCGCTCGAATTCTTCCGCCAAGTCCTGCACCGGCAGGTCCGTCTCCAGTTCGATCTCGCTGCTCCCGATGAATTCCAGGTCGCTGTGCTCTGAATGGGGTTGGCCATCCTTTGGTTATTTCTGCGAAAGTTACCAACCGTTCCGCAAGTCGGCGTCGGCGGTGATTTCGCTTCCGGATTGATTTCCGGCACCACAAAGGGCCAAGATTCCCTTTCTGACCGCCGACTAACGTGAGCGGGAGCGATCAATATGCGATTCCAATCCCTATATGTGAAGGACTTCCGCGGTATTCGGACGCTCATTGTCGACTTTGAGCCAGACCTCACAGTCATTGTCGGCCGCAACGGCGCCGGAAAGACATCGATTCTCGATGCCCTGGGCGAGCTTTCGCGCTTCATTAGAGCTCATCTCAAGCAGGGAAGACGCCATGTAATGAGTCAACAATTGTCATCTCGGGATGTTCGATCGCAAGCATTAGAATTCTTGCTGAGTTTGAAGTTCGATCCGGGGGACGGTTGGTCAGATTCGGGCGACCGGGACTTGCTGCATCTGAAGTGTGTCGTCAATTCCGAAAGCTACGACTTGAATTATCTGAACAAGCTGATGCAATGGTCTGATCAGGCCAAGGCACAGCCGCGTTTTGTTTACTATCGACAGAACCGGGCATTCCAGAAGGAAACTCGTTCTACGGCGCGCAGGCCAGACCGAACGCTTGATCCGGAATATGTGCAGAACCTGTCTCTGGCCGAGGACCTTCAGGCGATCGGCGATCTCGAGGCATGGTGGAACGAGCGCGACGCGCAGGAGGCGCGCGTCGTTCGAGACAGCGATCCGAAGTACCGCGATCCGCAACTAGAGGCCATTCGAAAACTTGTCACCCGGATCGATGAATTCAGCGGGATCAACTACTCGTCTACGGCGTTGCCCCCCGGGTTGCGTTTGCTGAAGCCCGACGGAACGGCCATCCACGTCAGCGGCCTGTCTGCCGGTGAGCGTTCTTACATCATCCTGCTGGCCGACTTGGCCCGACGCCTACAAGTGTTCGCTCCGGAACAACCGCTGGAAGAAATCCCTGCGATCGTGTTGATTGACGAAGTGGAACTCAACCTGCACCCGGCCTGGCAGAGCCAGATTGCGCCCACACTGACCAAAGTATTCAAAGCATGCCAATTTATCGTCACGACACATTCGCCGCAGGTTCTCTCGGGAATCGAGAACAGGAACGTGCGCGTTCTTCGCCAGACAGCATCGGGCCCAACCGAGGCAACGGTTCCACTCAGCACCAGAGGCCGCACCAGCAACTATCTGCTGGAAGGGGTTTTGGGCGCGTCTGAACGCTTTCCACCCATAGATAAACTGGTCGAAGACTTCAATGACGCAATTGACCGCAAGGACTCCGCAACCGCGGAGAAAGAACTCTCCAGACTCGAAAAGGAACTCGCGGACGACACGCCGACGCTTCTGGTGTTGCGCAAACGGCTGAGGAGATTGCGAGGGAACGAATGAGAGGCAGTCACGCGAAGAGCGAGCCGCAAGAACTGACCGACTGGCTGGCCCAGGAGAATGAGAACTGGCAACCGCAATACCCGTTCCCTGGCGACATTCGCCGGCCTGTCGTGGACGGCCTGGCCGAGGCACAGCGCGGACTTTGCGTCTATTGCGGGCGCAAGTTGGACCTTTCCGCGTCAGGCAAGTCGTACCATATCGAGCACTTCAGACCAATATCCGCCTACCCCGATCATGAGGTCTCCCTTGCCAATCTCTTCCTGAGCTGCGGACAGGAAACCGAGACAGGCAACCGTTCAGAAACGTGCGGAACGGCCAAGGAAAACTGGTTCGATGAAATCCTGCACGTGGAACCAGACTACCCCGCGTGCACCGACCGCTTTCAATTCTCTCTGACCGGACGTGTCAGGGCTGCCGGCAACGACAACGGCGCGGCCCGGATGATGATCGAAAAGCTCAACCTCAATCACCCGGAACTGAAGAGGGAGCGCGAGGAAATCCAATTGGCGATCGATGGCCCGGAAGAAGAGGCACTCGGCCATGCAGACTTCATCGACCCAGTGCACGGGACCGTTCAAAGCTACGCTCACATGGCGTGCCAACGATTTGGCACGCTCATTCCATAGTCGCTCGACTGCTCCACGTTCATGTGGAACGCCATGGGGAGACACTCAGTCCTCAATCGGGAAATAGCATGGAAAATGAAATTCGCACGTTTCTGTGCTGGTTCGCACTCGTTCTCGCCATGCTGGCCTGGTTGCCGAGCCTGGCGCCCTTTACACCGGCCGTGCTCGTCACCTTTATCACATTGCCCGTGGGACTTGCATGTATCAGTGCGACCCCCAGGCTGGCGATCGCGACCGTGTACTGGTCGGTAGCAACTCTCGTGGCGAGCCCCATGTTTTTCGACGCCCCGGGAGAGTTGATACTCTCGACACTGTTGGGTGGCATGGCGTTAGGCGCTGGGTTGTCGCTGGACTACTGGCGCAAGCGTTGTGCTTAGCGAGAAACAGCTTACACAGTATTCCGGAGCCATGGTTTACACATTGGGCATTTGGGAGAGAGTCCCGATGCCGTGGAAAGAGTGTAAACGCATGGACGAACGACTTCGCTTTATTGCCCGATTGCTGGAAGGCGAGAAGATGACGCCGTTGTGCCGGGAGTTCGGGATTTCCCGGGTCACCGGTTACAAGATATTCAACCGCTACAAGACCTGCGGGCTGGATGCATTGAATGATCGGTCCCGCCGGCCATATCGACACGCCACTCATCTCGGGTAGTGTTAACAGGCCCCAACTCACGGGCGACTGAATTGACCCTTGGCTCTGACTCTTGGTAGAGGTCGTCTTGTTGGGCCGGCGCTCTTGTTGACTCGTGCGAATGACCTCATAGAAAGCCTATTAAGTTCATAATACTTTTCTAAAAACACTTTTATAACCAGTTTAATGGACATTAATTAGGATTATTGATACCCTTTCAATGTCATTTGGCGTTCAGAGTCGTGAACGTAAACCCGCATTCCCGATCGCAAAAGGGGTCAATCCATGGCAATTCGAGGGTCGTTGCCAATTCCAGTAGAAACCAGGCTGCGCAAGCTTGGCTCCGACCTGCGCGATGCACGGCGACGTCGGCGTATCCCGACCCGGATCATGGCCGAACGGGCCGAAATCAGCCGTACCACCCTGAACAAACTGGAAAAGGGCGATCCCGGCGTCGGCATGGGCACATACGCAACTATCCTGTTCATCCTCGGCCTCCTGGACCGTCTGGCCGAGTTGGCCGATGTTCGCCACGACGAGTTGGGCCTGGACCTTGCCGATGAACTATTGCCGCAGCGTATCCGCCGCTCCCGCTCGTAGCCAGGATGAACCGGGAGCTCCACGTTCATGTCGAACTCCATGGGGAGACACTCCCCGTCGGGCAACTCTGGTCTCGATCGCGGCGCGGCCGGGAAAGCGCTTCGTTTCGCTATGACGAGCGCTGGCTCACGCACCCCGAGCGGTTCGCTCTGGAACCAGCGCTGATACTTGGTCCCGGACCGCATCACACGCCGACCGGCCGGGCGCTGTTCGGTGCGCTCGGAGACTCTGCGCCCGATCGCTGGGGACGGGCTTTGATGGCGCGTGCGGAGCGGCGCGTGGCGCGTGCGGAAAAACGCCCTCCCACCTCTTTGACCGAGCTCGATTACCTAAGGTTGGGTGCTCCCGCCCGCGTACGACCTGAACCCCATGCCGGCTGACCTCAAGCCCCGTTTTCTCTCAACGGCAATCGATCTGGACGACACTCAGGCCTTGATCGAACTCGCCGTCGAAACGGCGCCTTACTACGATCTTTCGACAAGTGACGCCCGCCGTATTGCCAGAGAGGCGGCGGAACGTATCCGACGCTGGCGCGACGTTGCCAAGCGGCTGGGACTAGCCCGGCCGGCAATCGAGAGAATGGCCTCGGCGTTCGAACATGCCGATCAGACTATTGCCATGACGTTTTGACTTGGTGGGCCCGGTAGGATTCGAACCTACGACCAAGGGATTATGAGTCCCCTGCTCTGACCAACTGAGCTACAGGCCCGCCAGAAGCGAAGATTACCACCACCGGGAACGCGGATGTCCGCTTTCCCTATTTGCGCTCCGGGCTGTACGATAATCGCCAGAGTAAGGAGCGCCAGCGATGATCGACACCACACTTCAAGTCATTTCGGTCCTGGTCTATACATTCGTCCTCGTTGTCGGAGTGGGCGTTCTGGTGCTGGCGATCCTGTTCGTCAAGGACGTATCCCAGACCAAAAACGCGATCCGCAGGAATTTTCCCGTCATCGGCCGATTCCGCTCGCTGTTCGTGCACCTCGGCGAATTCTTCCGTCAGTACTTCTTCGCGATGGACCGCGAGGAACTGCCGTTCAACCGGGCGGAGCGATCCTGGGTCGACCGCGCTTCGCTGGGGACGGACAACACGATCGCGTTCGGCTCGACCCGGGACCTTCGGCCCGTGGGTACGGTCATCTTCGTCAACTGCGCCTATCCCGTGCTGGAGCAGGATGTTTACGAACCCGAGCCCGTAACCCTGGGTCCGTACTGCGCGCATCCCTATATCAGCTCATCGCTGTTCAATATCTCCGGCATGAGCTACGGGGCCATTTCGCGACCGGCCGCACTGGCGCTCTCCAACGGCGCTCGCATGGCCGGATGCTGGCTCAACACCGGGGAGGGCGGGCTGTCCCCCCATCACCTTGCCGGCGGAGCGGACATCGTGTTTCAGATTGGGACGGCCAAGTACGGAGTCTGCGATGAACCCGGGAAGCTCTCGGAAGAGAAACTGCGCCAGGTGGCCGCGCACGATCAAGTAAGAATGTTCGAAATCAAGCTGAGCCAGGGTGCGAAACCCGGCAAGGGAGGCATCCTTCCCGGGGCCAAGGTCACAGAAGAGATCGCGGCCATACGGGGAATTCCGGTAGGACAGGACTCCATTAGCCCGAATCGCCATCTCGAGGTGGACAGCGCATCGGACCTGCTGGACCTGGTCGACCGCGTGCGCGCGACCACCGGCAAACCCACCGGATTCAAGTCGGTCATCGGCGCCTACGGCTGGCTGGACGACCTGTTCGAGGAGATCCGGAAACGAGGCATCGAGAGTGCGCCGGACTTCATCACCGTGGACAGCGGAGATGGCGGCACCGGCGCCGCGCCCATGCCACTCATGGACAACGTGGGGCTGCCCATTCGCGAAAGCCTGCCTCTAGTGGCCGACCGGCTCGACGCCTTCGGCCTCCGCGATCGAATCAGGGTCATCGCCAGCGGCAAGCTCGTTACCCCGGCCGAAGCGGCCTGGGCGTACTGCGCAGGCGCCGACTTCGTGGTGTCGGCCCGAGGCTTCATGTTCGCCCTGGGCTGCATCCAGGCTCTGCAGTGCAACCGGAACACCTGCCCCACCGGCATCACGACTCACAAGAGGCGCCTGCAGAAGGGACTCAATCCGGAAAACAAGGCGATCCGCGTCAATCATTACGCCCGCCAGATGAGCAAGGAAATCGAAATCATCGCGCACTCATGCGGAGTACGCGAACCACGCAGACTACGCCGCTACCACTGCCGGATCGTCACCGAAACCGGCCGCTCCGTCCCCCTGGACGCACTCTACCCGAACGTCGCCCCAACCGAGGCGCGTGTTCGGGGTTGGGAGTCCGTGAATTCAGTCGAATAGGGTCGTGCCGTCATCGCGGCGATTGTTTTCGCCTCCAAGCTCTATGCAATTGTAGGCTTGGTAAGGCATCTCGGACCGGCTTAGACGATAGACGCCGATCAAGGGTTCTTCCCAATACGCCGGATCTTCCGCCCAGTACTCGACAATCAGTTGATCGTTCTCCGGGTCGTGCGAAATCCGCTCGCGCACACTGAGCTGTTCGCTGGAAATTACCTGGCCATCGTGAAGCCGGTCTCGACCCGAAATCTGGTAGAGCCACTGGCGCTTGAACCCTCTGGTTTCGACTACAAGGCTGTCGCCTTCCCAACGGCCAATGGAATGTCCCGTCTGGGCAGGCTCAAGGCTACCGGGATGACTCGCCTGGTCCATATGGATAGTTCGCACAACATCCATGTACCCGTAGACCCAGCGGATGACTTCATCGGAGACCTGCACAAATTCGTTGTTGTTACCGTGGTGAAATACGCCATCGAAAATGCTTGATTCGCACCGAAGCGCCGGGAAATCAAAACGTTCATCGAAGGACTCGAGCAGGGCCATGCCGGCCGATGTGTAGGCTGGCTGCTGAAATCTTGTGGGTTGCGGAAGATCCGAATCAATCTGCGAGGCTGATGAATTTCTACCAACCCCGGCAACGCCAACGAAACCGCTTCCGGTCGCCCGCCAGTAGCCAAAAAAACCTTCGGTAGGGACTTCAACGGTCATGCGGTTGGCCGCCTCGGACTGTGTCACGGCGATAACGTCCCGTTCTGCCGCAGACGCCGTGTCCGAACTTCGAATCGCGGCTACAGCCATCAAGGCGCCGCTGGGCGTGTAGTCAGTGGCTCCATCGCTGGCTGCGCCGTTGAACGCGATGGTCCTTCCATCCTCGTGCTCGATGAGTTCAATCTTGCACAAGTTCTGCTCGCGGCGAGCCGGGTTTCCGGTCACTCGTACCCGTCCACCGGGCGGCAGCGTTTCCTTGCTGGCGCGGCGTTGCAGATTCGTGCCCATTTCACAGCGCCAGGCGTCCAGTCCACCTTCAGCGTTCGGAACATTGAAGTAGACATAGGCGTGAGGATTGACCAACTGGAAGTCCGTCAGGATGCCTTCGATCTGGATCTCGGCGCTCAGATCAAAATGGGCTCCCGCGCCATGATGGGCCATTGAAGCCAAGGGCAGCAGGCATAGCGCAAGGGTCGTGACGAGTGTCGACTTCAGGACTATTCGTGCCATTGGATTTAACCTCGAAATGATCGCGCCGGTCTTGCGCCGGACAGTTTATCGGTCGACGAACGACGGCTTTCGCCGAAGATGTTGGCCCGGTGAGCTTACTCCGCTCCGTCCTCCCACTCGTGGGCGCAGTTGAACTCCTCGAATACGCGCCCTGGCGACCATCGACGCGGTCGCTCGAAAACGATCGGCTCAGCGTACATGACCGGATCGGTGGCCGTTAGCGAGTAGTTCAGCAGAACTTCGTCATCGGATTCGGAGAGCTGGAAGCGCTCGAGATACTCGGTCTGATCGGACTGCGGCGTGCCATAGGGATCAAGATACGGGAAGTCGATGTGAGTTGTATGCACCGTGAGCACGTCGTCTTCCCAGCGACCCACCGAGAAACCGTACGGCCCCGGCGTGGGCTCTACTCCGGACGCCTCGGGATCCAGCCAGATCGTGCGGCGTACGTTGTACTCCGACTGGTGCACCACGATGCGATCGCCTTCGTCGACGATCTCAAGTGGCATGGGATCCATCATGCTCGCGCCTACGCCAGTGCGGCACTCGAGCTCGGGATTGTCGCGCGGGGCGTAGAATTGCGCCGCAGCCTCACGGCCACGATCGGTCAGGAGATGATGATACTCGTCGGGTTGAGGCCGGGGCCCGAGACGGCGTCCCCACGTCCTGAAAATACCGGTTGCCGTGCGCCGCTCTTCTGCAGCTCTTTCCGGATCGATCACGAACTGTGTGCTCGCGACCCTGTCGCCCGCCCAGAGCAGCTCACGGTTACCTTGCGCGTATTCGCGACCGTCGGGCAGCAAGACGTGTAACGCGCCGAGCGATTCAGGATCGCGTCGCGAGATGTAACCCGCCGCTCGCGCTGGGCCGAAAAGGTCCTCTTCATTGATGCCGAGCCGTTCCAATGTGCGCGGTCCGGGCGAAATTTCGACCTCCCAGAGCTGCTCTTCGCCGTCATCGCCGACCACGAGCATGCGCGCGCGCGTATGGGGATTACGCCAGAACACGTCGACTATTTCGCCGTGGAGTTCAACGAAGTCGTCGGTCAGATAGAGTGATGCTTGCGTGACGGGACCGTGGTGCGCGAGCGTGAGTGATGACGCCGCGAGACTTGCAAGCGCGGATAAAGTTGCTGTTTTCAGCATTCGCGTTATGGGCATGGGAGTTTCCTAAGTAGCATCGGACCGATAGCGACCTTTCCAGCCAGAACATCGAGCAGTGTAGCAACGTCAGCAGTTCACTTCAGACAAGAATTCATGACTATCATGTTTTTTGTGAAGCACCAAAACCCACTCCCCCAAGCTTCCGAGGGCGCGTGCAAACAGCGCCCGCCCGCGTCGTGGGGCGACGAGCGGGCCAGGGACGGCCATTAGCGAGGAGCCCCCGATCGGAGCCCCGCCAGGGATGGCGGGGCGGAGTTGAGTGGGCGAGCGCTGTTTGCACGCGCCCTCGAAAGCGGGCCGCGCGACTACTCTTCACAACCCCCAGGAAAGCGCGCCAAGCACATGCTACCCGCGCGCGCCCCCGGAAGCGCCGTTCATGATGCGTGGTATGAGCACCTTGTGGACGCTACCCCCGCGCGCGCCCGGAAGCGCCAGACCTATGCTGACAACCGCCATCTTGCCCGTCGCTACCCGCGCGCGCGCCCGGAAGCTGCGCTCAGTCCTCCAGCAAGAAACTGCGCAGCCGGTCGGACCGCGAGGGATGCCGCAGTTTCCGCAACGCCTTCGCCTCGATTTGCCGGATGCGCTCCCGGGTGACATCGAACTGCTTGCCCACTTCCTCGAGCGTGTGGTCGGTGTTCATGTCGATGCCGAACCGCATCCGCAGCACCTTGGCCTCCCGCGGCGTCAGCCCCGCCAGAACCGAATGGGTCGTCTCCTTCAGGCCTTCCGAGGTTGCCGAATCCACCGGTGAATGAACCGCGGTGTCCTCGATGAAGTCCCCCAGGTGGGAATCCTCGTCGTCCCCGATGGGCGTCTCCATGGAGATCGGTTCCTTGGCGATCTTCAGCACCTTCCTGACCTTGTCCTCCGGCATTTCCATGCGCTCGGCCAGTTCGTCGGGCGTCGGCTCCCGCCCCATCTCCTGGAGCATCTGCCGGGAGATGCGGTTCAGCTTGTTGATGGTCTCGATCATGTGGACCGGAATCCGGATCGTGCGCGCCTGGTCGGCGATCGAGCGGGTGATGGCCTGGCGGATCCACCACGTCGCATAGGTCGAGAACTTGTAGCCGCGCCGATACTCGAACTTGTCCACGGCCTTCATCAGGCCGATGTTGCCTTCCTGAATCAGGTCGAGGAACTGAAGCCCCCGGTTGGTGTACTTCTTCGCGATGGAAATCACCAGGCGCAGGTTGGCCTCCACCATCTCCTTCTTCGCGCGGCGCGCCTGGGCCTCGCCCATGGAAATCTCGCGATTGATCTCCTTGATCTCCTTGATGGTCAACAGGCTGCCCCGCTCGACTTTGGACAGGCGCTTCTGGCAACGCACGATCTCGTCCTTGAGCCGCGACAACTGCGAGGAGTGCTTGCGCTTGGCGCGAATGTGCTTGTCGATCCATTCGAGATTGGTCTCGTTGGTCCTGAAGCTGGCGATAAAGTCCTTGCGGACCATCTTCGCGTCGCGAACGCAGTACATCATGATCTGACGTTCCTGGTTGCGGATGTTGTTCACGTTCTCCCTCAGTTGCGCAACCAGGGCTTCGAACAGCTTCGGCGCCAGCTTCAATTCCATGAACTCGGGCGTCAGCGCCTTGATGGCCTTCTGCGCCGATGCATGCCTGATGTCGTGCGCGGCCAGCGCCTTCGTGTATCGGCCGAAGTGCCGGCGAATCTTCTTCATCCGCCTGGCCACCTCTTTCGGATCCGGCCCCGTGTTGGCGGGTTTGTTTTTTTCTTCCTCGGTTTTCGGCGCGTTCGGATCGGCGATTCCGGCGTTGGGATCGATGAAACCGACGATGACATCCTGCATGCGCCCCGTGCCCTGCTCCACGCGCTCATACAGTCCGATCAGTAGAACAAGGGTCGGGGGAAACTGAAGCAGCGCCGTGCGCACCTGATCCAGCCCCTCCTCGATCCGCTTGGCGATGCGGATCTCACCCTCGCGGTTGAGCAGTTCGACCGTGCCCATCTCCCGCATGTACATACGCACCGGGTCCGTCGTGCGGCCAAACTCGGCGTCCACCGTGGCCAGAGCGGCGGCAGCCTCGTCGGCCACGTCGTCATCGCTTGAGACGGCGGAATCGGAAAGCAGCAGCGATTCGGCATCCGGCACCTTTTCGTACACCGTGATGCCCATGTCATTGATCATGTTGACAATGTCTTCGATCTGCTCCGGATCGACGATATCGCTGGGAAGATGATCGTTGACTTCGCTGTAGGTGAGGTACCCCTGTTCCTTACCCTTGGCGATGAGAATCTTCAGTTGGGACTGACGATCATTGGGATGTTGGGGCTGCACTGCGGTTGCTGTATTCATCCTGCCTACAATCGAATCGATGCAAACGGGTAAGTTTACCTGAATCTGCGGTTGCTTTCAGAACGAATATTTGACCGGTCAGCAATTCCCGCTCACGACGCTCGCTCATCCGTCTTGGCCCGAATAAACGGCGAAATTCGCCATTGGGGCGTGATCCTGGAGGCGATTGTCGGGTCTCTCGGCGCTTGGCGGGAATTGCTGTTGACCGGTCAGCGGCCGCCGAAGTTCCCCGGCGACTCCCGGAGCCGCCTCTGAATCTCCTCGATTTCCGCGCGCTCGCCGGCCGACAGCGATGACTTCTCCACCAGCGCCGCAAGCCGCGTCTTCAGGTGCCCGGTGACGATCCGATGCAATATGTCCCCCAGCACGGCCGGTGCGTCCTCCTCCGTGTCGAGCGGTGCGTTTTCGAGCAGGCGCCCCAGATGCCGCCCCTCCGGGTCGTCGCGGAATCGCTCGATCAATTGTCCCGGGATGATCCCGGGGTCCCCGGTCACCGTATCGAGCACCCGCTCCAGCAGCCTCGTGCCGCGCTGATCGACCATGGACAGGTCGGGCACGTCCCCGAGCCTCGCGCCAATGGCGGGGTAGTGCGCGACGAGGCTGAGCGCGCGGCGAATGAGCGTGCCGCCGATGTGGGACCGTCCCGCGCCGACCCTGGCCGAATCGTACGCCGGCAGCGCTGAATCGGACGCCTCAAGCTCCCGGTCCAGCGTGTCCGCGCTCGCCCCGACCGTTTCGGCCACGTTTCCGATCAAGAGTTCCCGATAGACGCCCCTCGGCAGCCGCGCCAGCAATGGCCTGGCCAGTGCAACCAGGCGGGATTTGCCATCCGCGCTGGAGAGATCGGCCCGGGCGCGCAACTCTCCAAGCATGAAGTCCGACAACGGCAACGCGGCGCGCATGCGGTTACGGAATGCGTCGGCACCGGATGAGCGCACGAGCGAGTCCGGATCCTCGCCGTCGGGCATCAGCAGAAATTTCAATTCCACCTCGCCGCCAGCCTGGGGCAGCGCCGTCTCCATGGCCTTCCACGCCGCCTGCCGTCCGGCGCGGTCGCCATCAAAGCAGAAAATAATCCGCCGGGCGATCCTGGACAGGTGGCGAACGTGATCCACGGTGGTTGCGGTCCCAAGGGTCGCCACGGCAGGGCCGATGCCATGCTGCGCGAGACTCGCCACATCGAGGTAGCCCTCCACAACGAGCAGTTCGTCGGGCCGGCCTCGCTCTTGCCGCGCCTCGTAGAGACCGTAGAGCGCCCTGCCCTTGTGAAAAACGGGCGTTTCGGGCGAGTTCAAGTACTTGGGCTCGCCCTCTCCAAGGAGCCTGCCGCCAAAGCCGATGACCCTTCCGCGGGGATCGCGGATCGGAAACATGATCCTGTCCCGAAACCGGTCGTACATGTTTCCGTCGTCTTTCCCGATCACCAGGCCGGCGTCAACGAGTTGCCGCCGCCGGGAGTTGTCCGACCCCAGACCTCGGAGCAGGGTATCCCAGGAATCGGGCGCGTAGCCCATCGCGAATCGGGCTGCGGTGCGCCCTTCGATACCCCTGTGCTTGAGGTACGCGACCGCCCCTGGACTGGCCCTGAGCGCCCCGCGATAGATTCGGTCCGCTTCCGCAAGGAGTGGGTAGAGGCTCCCGCCGCCATCCCGGTGGAGGGCCGTTCGCCCCTCCCTCGGCACCTCCAGGCCGAGCATTTCGGCCAGCGCTTCCACGGCATCGACGAACTCGAGGTTATCGTAGTCCATCAGGAAACCGATCACCGTGCCGTGCGCGCCGCACCCGAAGCAGTGGTAGAAACCCAATTGGGCGCTTACGGTGAACGATGGGGTCTTCTCGTCGTGAAACGGGCACGGCGCCTTGTAGCGGCTCCCGGCCTTGACCAGGGCGACCCGCTTGCCGACCACCTCGACGATGTCGGCGCGCGCGACCAGATCATCGATGAATGATCGGGGAATGCGCCCGTTCATGGGTCTGCCCAGTACAACCCGTAGCAGACCGGGCGGGCCGGGCGATCAGTACAGTGGGCGGCGTCTGACGAGCTGCCTTGCCTGGCGCTTGACGTGCCGCTTGATGGCGGCCGCCTTCTTTCGCTTGCGCTCCTGGGTGGGTTTTTCGTAATACTCCCGCCGCCGCAGCTCCGTCAGGACTCCGGCTTTCTCGCACGAGCGCTTGAAGCGCCGCAGTGCCGCGTCGAAGTGTTCGCTTTCCTTGATTCGCACGCCTGGCATCGAGTATTCCCGCTCTCCGGTCAAGCGCCTTCGGCCGGTATGCGGCCGCGGCGCCAATTTCACAAGACAAACAAGCCGACAAATGCCGGCGCGTGGCAGGCAATGATAGCGCCCGGTATCGCGGGCTGCAAAGAATTTGATCTGAAATTTATCCGGACAGTGTTGGTGGCCAATGGTCTGTCCGGTTTCGCGACGCGTGATCTGTCCAGTGAGACGCGACCCTGAACGGGGGGCGCAAGCCCAGAAAGAGTCGCGTCGCTCAACACGACCCGGCGGCGCGCCGCCCTGTTCAGGGTTAGAATTGCGGCGCCAATCAGCGACGCGCAGGGGTCCAGGTGAAGATACTCGGCATTGAAACCAGTTGCGACGAAACCGGGGTCGCCGTTTATGACCCGCGCAAGGGCATCCTGGCGGAGGGACTGTACAGCCAGTTGGATCTGCACGCGCGTTTCGGCGGCGTGGTTCCGGAACTGGCGTCGCGTGATCACGTCGCCAGGCTCACGCCGATGATCCGGGACGTTCTGGCCGACGCCGGCCTGGAGCTGACCGATCTGGACGGCATTGCCTACACCGCGGGACCGGGGCTGGTCGGCGCGCTCATGGTCGGCGGTTCGCTGGCGACCGGGCTGGCCATGGGCCTTGGCGCGCGCGTCATCCCCGTGCACCACATGGAGGGGCATCTGCTGGCGGCCATGCTCGAGGAGGATCCGCCGTCGTTTCCCTTTGTCGCGCTCCTGGTGTCAGGCGGACACTCGCTGCTGGTCGAAACCCGCGGCCTGGGGGAGTACACGATTCTGGGCGAAACCCTCGACGATGCCGCCGGCGAAGCATTCGACAAGGTCGCGCGGATGCTGTCGCTTCCCTACCCCGGCGGGCCGGCGCTGGCGGCGCTGGCGGAGGATGGCGATCCGGACGCGTTCCGGTTTCCCCGGCCGATGCTCAGAAAGGGCCTGAACTTCAGCTTCAGCGGCCTCAAGACCGCCGTACGGATTGCGCTGGAACAGAGCTTGCGCAACGGCGACGCTCTCTCCGAACGGTTGCGCGCCGACGTGGCGGCCTCGTTTCAGGCCGCCGCGGTGGAAACGCTGGTGGAGAAATGCCTGCGAGCCTGCGGCGAAACAGGACTCGACCGGCTTGTCGTCGCCGGCGGCGTGGGCGCAAACGTCCGGTTGCGCCGACAACTCAGGGCCCGGGGCGGTGAACAGGGAATCACCGTGCATTACCCGCGGCAGTCGCTGTGCACCGACAACGGCGCGATGATCGCGCTGACGGGTTGGCACCGGCGTCACGAAGCCGCCGAATCGTCCGCCATCATCGCCAGGCCTCGCTGGCCGTTGGACGAGCTGCGGCCGCCGCCAACCTCTGGCGGCCGCCACCATGCGCCGCCAGCCACCGCGGCCGGGCTTAACTGAGCGGGTCGACATGGATAAGATATTCCTTCGCGAACTCGAGGTCGAAGCCGTGATCGGCATCTGGGAGTGGGAACAGCGCATCCGCCAGACGGTCAGCATCGATCTTGAAATGGCCGCCGACGCTCGCGCCGCGGCCACCTCGGACTCGGTGGAGTCGGCCTTGAACTACCGGGATGTCGCGAAACGAGTGCAGGGCTTCGTTGCCGACTCGCGGTTTCACCTGGTGGAATCGCTGGCGGAGTCGGTGGCGCGCGTCGTTGTCGAGGAGTTCAAGGTGAGATGGGTGAAGGTGTCTGTGGCCAAACCGGGCGCCATCCGGGGCGCCCGGGAAGTGGGTGTCGTCATCGAGCGCACCGCCGGGGACTATGGCGACTGACGTCCGCGTTCCGGACGCAGGACGACGAGGTGAACGACATGCGGGATTTGAGAAAGGGAAACTGGGTCTACGGCGGCGCCTTCATGGCGGGCCTCGCCGTCATTGCAATCATTCAGAGCATCCTCTGGGGCCGGGCGCCCGGCGACTGCTCCCTGGAAACGTTCGGCGCGGACGCCGCGGCAGCCTGGAACAATCGCGAACATCTCGCAAATTCTGCCTGCTACCAGAAGCTCTTCCGCGACCTGTCGGATCTCGATGTCTCCCAGCAGGCGGCCCGCGACATGGAGGAGAATCTGGCAAGAGACCATCCGAGGCGCGGCTACAAGATCGGCGGACATGACCCATCCATGTGGGACGTGATCGGCCTGCCCGGCCCTATGTTCGGGGTGATCTATGGCGAAGGCGCCTTCTTTGAAAACGGCGCCACGGTTCCCATCGACGGGCAGGTGATGAATTATGAACCGGACCTCTTGTTCCGCATCGGAGACGAGCGGATCAATGAAGCGACTACGGTGGAAGAGGCGATGCGCCACGTCGACCGCATCTACGCGTTCATCGAATTGCCGTTGCTTCTGGGCGACCCGGAGGAACTCAAGGATGGTTTCATTTATCCCTTCCTGATGCAGGCTACGAACCTGGGCGCAAGACACGGCGTCATCGGGGAATTCCTCGACACTGCCGATGATCCGGACATTTTCGAGAACCTCCGCAACATGACGGTGATTTCAGCAAACCCGGACGGCACGCAACGAAGCGTCTACCAGGTTGCCGAGCGCGACTCGGTGCACCCGGTCATCGTCGCTCTGCAGGTGGCGGAATCCCTCGCGGAGCGGGGAGAGGCTCTGCAGGTCGGCGACCTCATCAGTGTCGGGGCAATGATGGAAGCCTTCATCGACGTGGCGATTCCAATCGACGGAAAACGCCACGTGCACTACTATATAGGCGACCGCGTAATCTCGGTCTCCGCGGGCTTCGGGGAGTAGGACCATGGGCAAACTACTCGTGCACACCACATTGCCCCGTATGGCGAACAACCATCTCCTTTTCGTGCTGACGGTGCCGATGACAATCATCTTCCTCATGGCTGCGAGCATGAAAATCGGCGCCAACTGGATGATGATCATGGGCTTCGACGGCTACGGCTACCCGATCGCATTCATGTTCTTCCTCGGCTATGCGGAATTTTTCGGCGCGATTTCGCTCTGGATCAAACGCTGGGCACTGCTGGGCGCGATGGGCCTGTCAGTCATCCTGCTCGGCGCGTCATTGACGCACATCATCAACAACGACCCCATCGCCCTGGCGGGCATGGCCTATGCGATGACGCCGGTGATGTTGCTGATCGCCTTCTATCACTGGCGCGCCGCCCGGCGGGAAGCAGACACCGCCACCAACGAATCGACAGTGTTGAGCGCGCGAAAGGGCTAGCAGCCTGCGCCGTAGAAGTTCACGGCTGCAAATCCGCTATCGTCCGCCCCTTCGGCCGCTCGATAAGGCGACGCGTACGGGGAATGCGCGTGCCGGCGAGCGTGCTACCAACCGACGCTTCGTCCGCCGTCAACGGCCAGGATCTGTCCGTTGACATACGGCGCATCCCGCACCAGAAACAGCACGGCGGATGCGATGTCCCGGGGTTCGCCGGGCCGCTTCAGCGGAATCTGCCGGATGATGCTCTCCTGAATCCGCTCCGGCATACCGGCCTCCGGCCATAGGATCGCGCCGGGGGATACGCCGTTGACGCGGATGTCGGGACCCAGGTCCTTGGCCAGCGATCGGGTCAGCATGGCCAGGCCGGCCTTTGCGGCCCCGTATACGGCGTGATTCCTGAGCGGCCGTTGCCAGTGAACGTCGACGATGTTGACGATCGTCCCCCGGGTCTTGCGCAAGTGCGGCAACGCCGCCTGCGAAAGAAACAGCGGCGCCTTCAGGTTGGTGCCGATCAGATCGTGCCACTGCTCGGCCGTGATCGCGCCCGGCGGCGTCGGGTAGAAGCTCGACGCGTTGTTGACCAGGACATCCAGACGGCCGCTGCGTTCGGTGACTTCCGTCATCGTCCGATCGAGTCCCGACGTGTCACGCAAGTCGCACCGCAGGGTGAACGCGGAACCGGCCCGTTCGCCGTTGAGTCGCTCCGCCAGCGCATCGGCGGCGTCGGCGCTGTTGAAACAGTGAATGATCACGCCGGCGCCAGCCTGGTGCAGCGCTTCGGCGATCACGGCGCCGATCCGCCTGGCCGCGCCGGTCACCAGCGCCCAGCGGCCTTCAAGCGACTCTCCGATTTCAGGCGTCACCCATCGCACTCCGAAAAAAACAAAGCGTAAGGTTACACTACGGCGCTGTTCCCACCAGCCGATTTCTCCGGACGAGAATCCTGTTTTGGCCACAAGCCTCTCCCAGCGCGACCCAGCCGGATCCGAAGTCAGCCGCCGCCTGATACGGAGGATCCGAAGCGAGATCGACGAGCGCGGCTGGATCGGTTTCGATCGCTACATGGAGCGAGCGCTGTACGAACCGGAGTTGGGCTACTACCGCAATGGCAGCGTCAAGTTCGGCCCACGGGGCGATTTCGTGACAGCTCCCGAACTGTCCCCGGTGCTCGCCGGGGCGCTTGCAGTCCAGCTTGGCGAAGTTCTGCGCCACTTCGAGAGCCCGGTACTCCTGGAAGTGGGCGCCGGAACCGGCAGGCTGGCGGTCGACCTGACGCGCGCGCTGGGTGAACTCGATATCCGCACCCGATACTGGATCCTGGAGACGAGCCCCGAACTGCGGGACCGGCAGCGGGCGCGCTGCGCCGCCGCGGGTGTCCAGGCCCGTTGGCTCGATGATTTCCCGGATGAACCCTTTGAAGGCGCGATCGTCGCCAATGAAGTGCTGGACGCCTTCCCGGCGGCCTGCTTCGTCAAGCGACTCGGCGAGGTGCGGCCGCTGGGCGTCGGTTGGCTGGAGAACGGGTTCGCCTGGACGGAATGCCCGGTCGACGAACCGCTGTCCCGGCAAATCGCCTCACTGGAGGGCCGACTCGGGCGTCGCCTGCCCGACGGCTACCGGTCGGAAGTCTCGCGCCTGATGCCATCGTGGATGCATCGCGTCGCCGCCGCCCTCGATCGCGGAGCCGTTTTCATCCTGGACTATGGATTGACCGAAGCCGAGTACTACCATCCCCAGCGCAACCAGGGCACGCTGATCTGTCATTTCCGCCACCGCGCTCACGACAACCCCTTTCTCTACCCCGGATTGCAGGACATCAGCGCATGGGTCGACTTCAGCGCCTGTGCAAGCGCGGCGCGCCAGGCTGGCCTGACAGTCGCGGGATTCACCACCCAGGGCCAGTTCCTGGTCGAAGCCGGCCCTTGGCGCCAAGCCGGTACGCGACAGGAATCCGCGGAGCCGGGCGCCGCGGGGCTGGCTGCGGCACAGGCACTGAAGACGCTCGTGCTCCCCGGAGAGATGGGCGAACGCTTCAAACTCCTGGTGTTGAGCCGCGGCATGCCGGTGGAACCGCCGCCCGGACGGGATTTCCGTGCCCGCCTTTGATTCGCCTGTTGCATCGGTGAGCACGTAGCGGACAGGATACTGCCGTGGAAACCGTACAGACCATCTTTCTGGCGCTGCTTCAGGGCATTGTCGAATTCCTGCCGATCTCCAGTTCCGGACACCTGATCCTTGTGCCCGCCGTATTGGGTTGGCAATACCAGGGACTGGCTTTCGACATCGCGGTGCACCTGGGAACTCTCACGGCCGTGATCGTATACTTCCGCGGCGACCTGTGGGCAATCGTCACTGCGATGGCGGGCACCGGGGGTCCGAATGCCCGATTGGGTTGGTCCATCATCGTCGCATCGATCCCGGTCGCCATCGCCGGCCTGCTGTTCTCCGATCCGATCGAAAACAGCCTGCGCCTTGCCGGCACGATCGCCGCCGCCACCGGCGGCTTCGGCCTGCTGCTCTGGCTCGCCGACCGCCACAAGCGCGAACGCTTCGACGAAACGCAATTGCGGCTGTTGCCTGTCCTCCTGATCGGTCTCTGCCAGGTCCTGGCGCTGATTCCGGGAACCTCCCGTTCGGGCATCACCATGACCGCGGGGCTGGCGCTTGGCCTCACCCGCGCGGCCGCAAGCCGGTTCTCGTTCCTTCTGGCCATCCCGGCGCTGGGTATGGCTTGCGCGTGGCAGCTATGGCAGTTCTCGACAAGCAACGATCCCGTGCCCTGGGCCAGCCTGGGCCTTGCCACGGCAGTGTCGGCGCTGACCGCCTTCGCGGTCATTGCGGTCTTCCTGCGGGTGATCGAACGGATAGGCTTCTGGGCGTTCGCCCTCTATCGCGTGGCGCTGGCGGTACTGATCGTCTACCTGCTGCCGCTCGACCACGTCATCTCGGGATAGCGGCCCTGGGTTCGCCACCGTTAGTCCCATGACGTGGCGCGCGACAGCAATCCGCTTCATGACTATTCCCCTTTGAATCCCGGCTTTCGCTTCTCGAAAAAGGCCTTCACACCTTCCGCATGATCCGCGCTGGCGCGCAGGGCAAGCTGTTCGCGCGCTTCAAGGTCGAATGTGCTGCCCCAGTCGCTCGCCGCCGCGAAGCGCATCGCCTTCTTGGTGGCGGCAATCGAGAGCGGTGCGCGCACCGCCAGGTTACCGGCCCACTCCAACGCCTCTTCCATGAGCGAGGCGGCTGGAACCACCCTGTTCGCCAATCCCAGTTCAACACAACGGGACGCGCTGACACGCTCGGATTCGACACTGAGTTGAAACGCCCGGCGATAACCGAGCAGGTGAACCAGGAGCCAGTTCAGACCGCCGTCCGGAACCAGCGAGATCGTGGTAAACGGAGCCAGAAGAAATGCGTCGTCCGCCATGATCAGCAAGTCGCAGGACAGTGCGAAGGACATGCCGATACCGGCCGCGGCGCCGTTCACGGCACCGATGACGGGCTGATGCATGGTGGCGATGCATTCCAGGATGGGCCGATATTCGGTCTGCAGCCTTTCCTCGATATTCTTCTGGTCCCGCAACAGGTCCTTCAAGTCTGCGCCTGCGCTGAACGCGCGACCTTCGCCGGTCAGAATGACGACCCTGATCGACCGGTCCGCCGCCACCTGCTCGAACGCCGCAAGCATATCCAGCCTCAGGCGCCGGTTGAACGAATTCATCGCCTCCGCGCGGCAGATGGTGATGACGGCGACCGCGCCCCGCCGGTCAGTCTTGAGTACGGGTGCGCTCATGCGTGCATGGTTCGCCGGTCATGAAGGGTCGGGGCGTTTTCGATTGACGAACGGCACAGGTCTTGCCGACGCGGGCAGCGGTCCATCCGGAATCGGCGGTGCGCCGCTGTCAACTGTCGACAGCGGCGAGCGCCTCGTCCCTGGAGGAGTGGGTCGAAATGATCTGGTCGAATCCACTGATCTGGAAGATTTCCGCGATGGGTTCGGACAGCGAGCAAAGCGCGAACTTCACGTCGCGTTTGCCCAGCGTCTTGGCAATCAGCAGGATCGCGCGCAGACCGGCGCTGCTGATGTATGAAAGGTTCTGGCAGTCGATGATGACCGCCCCTTCGCGATCGCGGACCGCGGTTTGCACGGCACTCTCGAAGTCCCGCGCGTTTTCGCCGTCGATGCGGCCCTCGGCCTTGGCGATCAGGGCTCCGTTCCTGGTTTCGGTGTTTATCTCCATTGGCCCCTTTCCCTTTCTTCTTCCACAGAAATCCAATTCAGGATGGCGGACCCGGGCATGAGGCATTTTAGCATGGAGCCCCTGTCCTCAAGGTCTGGATGCCATGTCCCGTTCACTTGCAATCCCGGTCAGAGGTCCGTTTCCTCAGGCATGAGAACGAATTCGGGATAGGCTTCGATGCCCAATTCCGCCGTGTCCTGGCCCAGTTCCTCCACCACCGGCGCAACGCGCGCGCCCAGGGTCCTGTCAATGATCAGCCATGTGGCCGTCGCGGTTGCGAACACGAAGATCCCGACCGCGGCGATGCCGGTCAACTGCGCCGGCAGGTTGCCGCCCGCCGCGATACACACCGCCAGCGTGCCCCAAACGCCGGCGAACAGGTGAGCGGGAATTGCACCGACCACGTCGTCCACCTTCATGCGCTCCATAACCGCTATTCCGCTAACGCAAATGACGCCGCCGACGGCGCCGATGACGATGGCCCAATAGTGCGCGACGATATCCGGGCCCGCCGTGATGGCGACCAGGCCGGCGATGGCGCCGTTGAGTCCGGCGAGCAGATCGATTCGCCCCAATATCGGCCGCGACACGCTGATCGCCGCCAACACGCCGGCCGCCGCGGCGAGGTTCGTATTGGCGAGGATATTGCTCACGGCGACGGCGTCCGCGGCGCCTCCCAGGGCCAACTGGGACCCGCCGTTGAAGCCGAACCAACCGAGCCAGAGGATAAACACGCCCAACGTCACCGCCGGGACGTTCGAAGGCGGCGTTGGCTTGACCGTACCGTCGTCCCGGAACTTGCCCTTTCTCGGGCCGATGACGATGGCGCCGGCGAGCGCTGCCCAACCCCCGGTGGAGTGGACGATGGTCGAGCCGGCGAAGTCCTGAAAACCCATCGCGGAGAGCCAGCCACCGCCCCATGTCCAGGACCCCACGATCGGGTAGATGACCGCAGTCAGCACGGCGACAAACGCGAAGAACGACCAGAGCTTCACCCTCTCGGCCAGGGCTCCGGACACGATCGATGCCGTCGTCGCCACGAACACCATCTGGAAGAACCAGTCCGACATGGTCGAATAACCATTGCCCACAACGGCTTCGACGACTGCTTCCTGACCCTGCAGAAGCGCGATCTCGTCCGGAGTCGTACCGTGGAAGAGCCTGAGCGACCCGAACCAGCCGCCTTCCGCCACGTTGACGTACATCAGGTTGTAGCCGACGAGATAGAAGGTCAGTCCGGCGATGGAATACAGGCCGATATTCTTCAGGCAGATGACCGAGGCGTTCTTGGTGCGAACCGACCCGGACTCGAGCATGGTGAAGCCCGCGCACATCCACATGACGAGCGCGCCCCAGATGAGGAAGGAGAAGGAATTGAGCACGAACTGCGTTTCGCTTTCGACTTGGGCGGTCGCAATCGACGGCAGCATGCAAGCCGACAGGACCGCCACGATCCTCCCGGCCCCGGCCCCGGCCCCGGCTCCGGCGACAGGGCGTCGACGACGCCCGGAAGCGGCAAAGCCGCGCTCTTGAAGGCTCATTGTTGGTTCTCCTGTCGTCAAGTTCCCGTTTTCTTGGTCAGCGTGACAATGTTTCGACCCTCGTCGCGCCGGTAATCGAAACCATCCATCATCTGGCGCGCAAGGTAAATGCCCAATCCCCCGATGGGCCGATCCTCGATGGAAGCCCCGGTGTCGGGATCTTTCGCACTGTCCGGTTCGAACTCGACCCCGTCGTCGGATATTTCGATGGCGAGAACGTCGCCATCCAGCCGGACCATCAGGTCGATAAAGCGCTCCTCGCTGTCATCGTAGCCGTAGCTGATGGTGTTCGTCAGGAGCTCGTCTATCGACAGGTTGACGGCGTAGGCAGTGGCGGGAAGTATGCCGTGCATCGAACAGAATTCATCGATCTTGTCGGCGATGGCGGCGATTTCCCGCAAATCATTCGCCACGGAGAACTGCAGAAGTCCAGTATTGCCAGCATCGTCAGAAGCGCTCACACCGATTCACCGTCCACGCGACCGAAGCGTTGCCCGGGGCGAGTTCAGAGGCGCGCGAGTGTCCGCCGGACTATACGGGCCATTCGCTCCACAACGCACCCAGCCCTCCCTGAATTGTAATGTCCCGACGCCAAGTCCGCCGCGACCGTGGCCTCCCTTATGGCCGCCCATCATAGGCAGGAGTCCATGTTAATTCAACAAGGTATCCAGGCTCGAATGAGATGGCTCCTACCGGTGAAATGACGGGTTCGGTACAGTTGTTCGGGCACGTTGCTCGATTCGAACCTACTGGGTTTGATTGCAGTGCGCGCGTTGCAATCAACTCGAACCGCAGTGGATCGATACGATGCTCCGAGCCCTCGCGCGCAGACTTGACAAGCGTCACATTGGTAATAGCCTAAGGTGCTGATTTCCGGATTGCCACGAGCGGGAAGTGACGTTGAGCCAGACCGTATCCGGTTTGAAAGCCAGGACCGTGTTCCGCGACGGGCCTTCGACGCGGCGGCGAATCCTCCGCGCCGCGCTGAAGGCATTCGCGCGCCACGGATTCGACGGCGTCTCGCTACGCACCATCGCCAACGACGCCGGAGTCAATCACCAGCTCATTGCCCACCACTTCGGGTCGAAGCAGGACTTGTGGGACGCCGCGCTCGACGCGCGTCTTGAAGATTTCCAGGAGGTTCATCAGGCACTGAGCGTCGCAGGCGAAGTATCCGACCCGCGAGAGCAGTTCCGGATCTGCGTGAAGGCGATCGTCGAGTTTACGATCGCATCGCCCGAGGTACCATGCATCCACTACCACGAAGCCTTGATCAACCGCTCGGCTCCGAAGAACTCGGACCGCTATCAGCGGCTCCTTGAAAAAAGGTACAGCGATGAGCGACATGATTGACAGACGCCAGTTTCTTGTAAAGAGCGCGGCAGCGATGTCAGTACCGATACTCGCATATCCCCTTGCCGCGGATGCCGGACAGGTCCGGCTCCCGTTCGATACCATCATCATGGACGAGAGGATTGGCGGTCACTCCGTCACGTCGCGGGTCGCTCGTGCGTCGGGAATCCAGTGCGTTTCGATTCGTGGGGATCTGACCCGGTTCTGGTTCGATTCATTGCGCGGCGCATGTCTTGAGAGATCAACCGTGGTTGCCGGGTTCACGTCGGATCTCGACTCCGAAGTGATGCGCGCGTTCGCCCGTGATGTCGGGTACCGGCAGGAACTGCGGCTCGACATCGTGATCGATGGCGAAACGGGCCGCGAGTCGGTCCGTCGTTTGATCGACCCGGCGCTGCCACCAGAGTTTGCGTTTTCGAGCGAACTGAAAACCCTGGTCGACTACTACGTGACCCTATCGATGCAAGCGGGCGGTCAGCGCAGCCCCACTCAACTCGCTGCCTGGGTAGTCGCGCCGATTCGCGGCTGACTGCCGCGGAACACTTGATCAAGAACCAAACGGCGAACACTGCAACAAAGGGCCAGGACCATGCCGCTGCCACAAGGACTATCGCAACAGGATTTTGACAGCGCGATTGCCGAGCTGCGCGAGATCGTCGGAGACGAATGGGTATTCACGAGCGATGCCCACATCGAGACCTACCGCGACCCGTACTCGCCGCTGCAGGGAACCGATGACGAGCCCATCGCTTCAGCGGCCGTGGCGCCGCACACGGTCGAGCACGTGCAGGGGGTGCTGCGGGTCGCGAATGACTACGGGATTCCGACCTGGGCGTTCTCGACGGGCAAGAATTTCGGCTATGGCGGAACCGAAGCACGCGTTGCCGGGTCGATCATCATCGATCTGAAACGAATGAACCGCATCCTGGAGCTTAACGAAACCAACGCGACGGCCATTGTCGAACCCGGGGTCAGCCAGTACGAATTGTGGCAGGAAATCCAGCGACGCGGACTCAGGCTCTGGATAGACGGGCCTTCTCCGGCTTACTCGAGCATCGTCGCGATCGGTATCGAGCGTGGCGTGGGATACGGCCTCAATGGCGAACGCTACCGGGCGCTTTCCGGCCTCGAGGTCGTGCTGCCCACGGGTGAAGTCATCCGGACGGGCATGGCCGCCATCGAAGGTTCGGGCGCCTGGGCGCAGTATCCATACGGTCTGGGTCCCCACGTACAGGGGATGTTCTCGCAATCGAATTTCGGCGTCGTCACGAAGGTCGGTGTACGCCTGATCGCGCATCCGCCGGCTTTTCGTTCGAGCCTGGTCATCGCCCCGAACAACGAAGACGTCGTGCCGATGATCGACACGCTGCGGAAACTCAGGCTCGGCGGTGCGATCGACAATGCCGTAAGTCTCGGTCCGCACGTTCCGGGAATGGACCCATGGGCGTCGGCGCCGATCGATCCCCCAATGGGCGGGCTCGGTGGTCCCGGCGGTCCCGGCGGACCGGGCGGTCCCGGCGGGCCAAGCGGTCCCGGCGGACCGGGCGGTCCCGGCGGGCCAAGCGGTCCCGGCGGGCTCGGTGGTCCCGGCGGGCCGGGCGCTCCGCCGCGGCTGCCGGGATGGAGTTTCCGTCTCGGGCTCTACGGATACGACCGTGTCGTGGAGGCGAACTGGGCAGAAATTCAGGACGAGTTCAACTCGGCGATCCCCGGCGCAAGCTACGAAACCGAGAAATTCATCGCGCCTTACGACGGCCAGGATAACTGGGAGAGCCGCCACAAGATGCTCGCAGGCATCCCCTCGTTCCAGGAGACGCCGCTCTGGAACCACGGCGGCGCGTTCATCTCGATGGTCCTGCCGTTCGACGGACAGGCCTATTGGGCGTTTCGCGAAGTCTACGACCGGGTTTACCGGCGATACGGCCGGCGCTACATCGGCGGCGCATTGCACAACCACTCGCCCTGGAGTCTGATTGCGCTCGGTGCTGCGCCTGTCGTTCGAGACGATCCGGAAGCGAACGCCCGCTCGCGGGAAATGGCGACGATGCTGATCGAAGAGGCCGGGAAGCTCGGCTATGGCGAGTATCGCGCGCCGACACCGTTCGCCGATGAGGCCGCCGCCGCATATGCCTGGAACGATCACGCCTTGATGCGTTTTTTCGAGACGCTCAAGGACACCCTGGATCCCAACGGCATCCTGGCTCCGGGCAAGAGCGGCATCTGGCCGAGGCGTTACCGGGAGGACCGCGCATGAAAAGGATTTCCGTAGTTGCTTCACTGCTGACCCTGTCATTCGCGCATGGCGGCGCAGCAGCCCAGGACGCGGCACTCGCATTGGGAGAAAGGATTTACCTCGACAAGTGCGAATACTGCCACGGCGATGGTGTGCAGAAAGGCGGAACGTTCGTGCTTCAGGCGCGATATCGGGATGCCCTGCCCGCGTTGCTGACCGAGCGCACGGACCTCGCGCCCGAGTACATCAGTGCCGTGTTGCGCACTTGGACGAATGGCATGGCGCCGTTCCGGCCGACGGAAATTTCCGACCCGGAGATGGAAGCCCTTGTCGCCTTCCTGACTCGCACCAACGAATGACGGAGACACGCATGAAAAAGTATTTCTCTGTATCAGCCCTGTTGCTTTCCCTGACTCTGCCAGGCCTGGCGGTTGCCCAGCCCCAGCCACCCCGGATGGAGCGGCTGCAAACCGTCATCCGTACGCTGGATGCCGACAACGACCGATCGTTGTCGACGGACGAAGTCCAGGAGGCGGCGCAGCGCCTGCTGAGCCTCGATAGCGACGGCGATGGCGCTCTGAGCCTTGAAGAAATGGGCGGCCCGGCGCCGATTCGCGGAATGATTCGACAGCAGTACGTCATCCGCGCACTGGACGAAGACGGCGACCTGAGCGTATCTGCCGACGAGCTTGCCCGCGCGAGCCGGTCTCTGGCGTACCTCGACCGCGACGGCGACTGGAATCTGAGTAGCGAAGAGTTGAATCCACCGGGACCTCCGGGGCCGGCTCCCGATGGGCCGCCTCCTGGTGGACCACCTCCCGGTGGGCCAGTTGCCGGTGGGCCAGTTGCCGGTGGGCCAGATCCCTATGGGCCGCCTCCCGAAGGAGCACCACCCGAAGGAGCACCTGACGGCGGTGGTCCCGGCGCTGCGAATTTCGCCAACATGGACATGATGCGGCGCATGAATGGCTATGAGTCCGAAATCGTCGGCGACATCCTGCCGGGCGACGATGACCGCGCATTCGAGGGTTACACGCTCGTGCACGATGGCGCATTCGGCGGGCAAAACGCCAATCGAATCTATCTGACGGACATGAATGGCGAAATGGTGCATCAGTGGGAACCCGGGCGCTATCAGCCGGAGGGCTCGGTCGCCTATCTTCTGGAAAACGGATTGCTTCTGCGCACGGTATCCAGCCATCACTGGATGCGCGGCGACCATTATCCGGTCGGCTCCGCGGGCACCGTTCAACTCCTGGACTGGGACAGCAATATTGTCTGGGAATATGAAATGGACGTGCCCGGAAAGCATGTGTTTCACCACGATGTCGACTACATGCCGAACGGCAACATCCTGGCGATCGCCTATACCGGGTTCAGTCCCGAAGAGGCTCGCGCGATGGGCTGGGACGGCGTGTTTCCGGCGGACGCCGAAACGGTCTGGCTCGACAAGGTGGTCGAGCTGCAGCCCAATCTCGACGACGGATCCACCGAAATCGTATGGCAGTGGAATAGCTGGGATCATCTTGTCCAGGACAAATTCCCCGACCGCGCAAACTTCGGCGATGTCGAATCGGCTGTAGGCAAGATCGACATCAACTATCTCAGGGAGGGCTACGTGTTGTTCATCGGCGGACAGATGCAACATGTCAACAGCGTCGACTACAACGCGGAGCTGGATCAGATCGTGCTGAGCTCTGCGGCTTACGGCGAACTCTGGTTCATCGATCACGGCACGACAATGGCCGAAGCGGCCGGCGACAGCGGGGGACGATACGGTCGCGGCGGCGACCTGATCTATCGTTGGGGCAATCCGTTCACGACCAGGAGCGGAACGCTCGATGACGCGACGCTTTACTGGCAGCACGACGCCCGATGGATTACCGAGGGCCTTCCGGGGGCGGGGAACCTCCTCGTCTACAACAACGGCACGAAACGCAGACTTGACGGTACGTTCGACCCCGAACTCGGCATGGACTTCGAGAATTCCTACACGGACCTGCTGGAAGTTCGGTTGCCCGTCCGCGCCGACGGGAGTTACGACACCGGCCGCGAGCCCGAACTTGTCTGGTCGTGGAACCTGGATGCCGAAGAAGACTACTTCTCGCCGTTCATGAGCGGCTGGGACCGCTTACCGAACGGCAACACGATCTTCGTCAACGGGCACAACAAGCAGATCATAGAAGTCACGCCGGCGGGCGAACGCGTGCTCGATTACGTGGTTCCGGAGAACGGGCGAAAGTATCGCGTGTACAAGTATCCCGTGGATTACCCGGGATTCGCCGGCCGATTTTGAGTCCCTCGCAAGGTCCCGGCGGTCGATAATTCGCCTGGGTCGGCCAACGGGGCAGGCGCCGATCGTCGTTTCGCCTGAGGCTGACGATCATCATTGGTTGTGCGCTGGCCATTGATCCACCAACCGGTCAAGTTGCGGCCGATTATGGCCCCCAGTCGGTAACCGCGAGCAATTCCGCGCCTGTGCCGCGGGAAAACGAAAAACGAGCCGAAGCCAATCGAAGAGTCTGTCGAGCGATTCCCTGGGGTCGACGAGCAGCAAGCGCTACGCGATTCAGCCCTGTGGCGATCTTTCGGGGGTCGGGTCGGGAAGACGCGGCACGATGTACTCAAGATGAGTTTCGACGCGGCCCAACCGTTCGCTCAGGTCTGCGTTGATGGCGGACAGCCGTTCGCCAATATCCGCCATGTCGACAGACAGCCGTTCGCTTAAATCCGCCATGTCGGCGGACAGCCGTTCGCTTAAATCCGCCATGTCGGCGGACAACCGTCGGTCCAGATCCGCCGTGTCGGCGGACAGCCGTTGTTCTAAACCCGCCATGTCGGCGGACTGCTCCACGCGCAGATCTGCGATTTCGCCGTTTATGCTGAGAATCTCCCAGTACAGGCCGCCGAGCGCGGCGAGAATCGCCAGTTGGAGGGTGCGGTCGAGTCGTCCCATGTTCATGCTGCAAAGCCTATTACGGCCAGGAAGACGTGGTCAATGGGCAGTTTCTTGGCAAAACCCGCAGTTATTGGCAGGGAAGCGTGCAGGGAAATAATCGGCACGCTCCCGACCGCTCGAACCCCACGCGTCTTTTTCTCCCGATCCAGCCTTACCAATCGGTTCAGAAACCGATGTTCTTGACGTGCAAGCTGACAATATCTGGCGTAGCTTGGAACACCTCCGCCATTTGAGGGAGCGCCATGCTCGCCGCTCTCAACGAGGGCAATTGACCCAGACGGTGCCGTGCTGGCTCAGTCAGTGTCTCCGAGCATGTTGGAACGCGCGTGGCAATGGCACGGGAGTGGTTATATAAATAATATACAAATCAATATGTTAGATTTGGCGGAGAGGGAGAACTTTTTTCGGCTGAAGCAATCCGGCGGATCCTCGCTAGTCCGAGTAGGCGGGGGCATTACTGCGCCCCGCCCCTCGCAGACCCGAGCGAGCGGGTTTCCCGCACTCGGTTCCTCACTTGACAGATTCGCTGCAAGGACCTGGCCATCGACGCACGATCCGTACTGAAGGCAAGGGGTATCGCTTGAGCAGTGTATTCATCCGGTCCCAGTTCAAACGCCGAAGGCGGTTGCGGCGAGTAAGCCATTTCCGCCAGATGCGTATGACCTGATAGCGGAACCACTCCAGTCGTTTGCCGTTCCCCCCCAGACCGTAGTATGCGCAGTGTCCCCGGATCATCAGGGCAAGGTGGTCGCGTTGCGCCTCGACCGGCAGGTGCCGGTGCCTCTTGCACCAGTCGTGCACCGATTTCAGCGCGCGGGCGAACCGTCCCTTGGCCGTGATCTGGCGAACCACGTCCTTGCCTCGTCTCGACCGACCCCAGACGTGGGTGAAGCCAAGAAAGTCGAACGTGGTGGCCGTCGCCATCCAGTGCCGCCCGTAGGGGCGCTTGCGGCGAAAGTCCACGTAGCGCGTCTTGGTCTCATGGAGCTTGAGCCCGTAGCGACCGAGACGTTTCCCCAGCACGTCAAGCACACGCTTGCCGCTGAGGCGGTGTTCGAAGGTCAGCACAAAGTCATCGGCGAACCTCACCAGCCGACACTCCCCGTGAATGCGCGGCTTCACCACCTTCTCGAACCACACATCCAGCACATGGTGCAGGAAAATGTTCGATAACTCGGGGGAAATTACACCGCCCTGAGGAGTCCCGGCGACCGGCCTGTGCACGGTGCCCTCTTCGAGCACCCCCGCGTTCAGCCACTTGTCGATCATGCGCCTGACGACGCCGTCCTTGATCCGCAGGTCGAGGAATGAGCGCAGGTGAGAGAACGGGATCGTATCGAAGTATTTCGAGACATCCGCGTCAATCACCCACCGCTGCCGGTGCTCAATGATGCCCTTGCGCAAGTCGTCAAGGGCATCGTGGGCTGAGCGTCCGCGCCGGAACCCGTACGAGCACGGCAGAAAGTCCGTCTCGTAGATCGGCTCCAGCAACATCAGCACGGCCCGCTGCGCCACCTTGTCTTCAAAGGTCGGAATGCCCAAGGGACGTTTCGTGCCGTCCGCCTTCGGGATATAGTGCCGCCGCACCGGCGGTGCGACATAGCGGCCCGACTTGATCCGGTTCAGGAGGTCTTCAAGATTGGCCTCCAAATCCTTCTCATAGTCCGCGCCCGTCACCCCGTCGATGCCTGGTGCACCGTCCTTTCGCGTCCGCCGATACGCTTCCAGCATCCATTCCCTGTCGATCAGGTGATGCAGCGACGTGAACACCCGCTCCGGGTGCTTCCTCGCCTGTTCGGCTATCCACTGCTGTTTCGTGTACGTGTTTGTGGAACTCAGAGTTTCCTCCAGCGTTTCCCATCAGTGGGTCTGTACAAATGACGCCCCGCTTCCCTCCAGCGGGTCCCGATGGACACGGTTCCCCGCCTTCACAGGTACTATCAAGGCGCTAAGACTTCCTGCTCCGCATGGCCTTCGGCTTATTGATTCGCCAGCCGACTCCGCAGCGTGCCTGCCATGTTCGTGTCCGCCCAAAGCGCTCCCGCCGCCGTGCAGGCTCGGCGACGAACCGGGGTCTACATTGTTCACGCTGGCCTCCCCGTCCCAGCGGTCTCGCCCACGGGCAAGAGCAGGATCTCCCAGGTTCCCTGACGATCCATCCCGTGACTTTGCGCCGGCCCACGACCCCGGACGACCCTTCGCGCCTCGCCAGTAGCGGCGCTTCCAGTGCTGCCCCCGGCCAGTTAACACCGAAGGCGTCATCGATTCCGATTTCGAGGCTTCCTCCACCGCTTCATCACCTGCTGTCTACGCTTCACGACGGGCGTTGCCGCGCGCCATGCAAGACTCGCTTCCGGCTGGCGGGCTGCGCCTTTGCCGGGCGGGAGTCAAACCCGCTGGATCGCTACGAGAGGTTTCAGTTTCAATTCATAGCATTCTCCTCTCCAGGGCTTTCCCTGGCGCAATAACCGTTCGGCGGCCGGGGGATAGCGGCGCGCCGATGGGGTGATTTTACGGGCGTTGCGGGCTTGTTCCTAGCGATTGAGGGTACGTCGCCAGTCTTTTCGCAGTGGCCTGAGCCAGATGTCCTTTTTTGGCTGGGCTCGTTTTTTGTGCCGGTCGTAGCGTCCCCGCCCCTGGGTGGTTCCGACCCGGGTCCAGCCCGAGGCCCGGTACACGGCGCCGGTGTAGCGCGGTGTTTCCACGAAGGTCTCGATGAGCACGGGGGTGGTGTTGTAGCGCTCGGTCCAGTCCCGGGGCAGTCGCCGGCGCACGATGGCAAGGAGGTGCGAGCCGAGGTTGGGGATCCGGATCCAGGGCAGGATCAGGAACCTCGGGTTGTCGATGACCAGCGGGAGGTTCTTTTCGCGCTTCTCGGGCGTCCATCCGATGAAGTTGTCGCGCGGGGCGAGCGACCAGGCGGCGGTGGAGAACCCGAGCAGGGCCAGCGGAGCGCCGTCTTTGTCGTGCACGGCGTAGCGCATCTGGGCGCCGACCAGGGTGGTGTGTCCGAGGTAGTGATAGCGGGCGACGAACTCGTTCCAGAGCCGGCTCTCGCGGGTGCTGTGCACCACGATGCGCATCATGAGCGGGCGGACCTCGCCCAGGGTCGTGGGGGGCGGGAACAGCGGCGGCTCGGTGCCGGGTCCGAACTCGATGGGTTTGCGACGGCCCCGCGTCCACTTCGGCGGCGGCAACTCGATGAGCCCGTCGCGATGCATGGCCAGCAGCACCACCCGCGCCATCATGTCCTTGAGCCCGCCGTCGGGCTTGACCCAGCCGATGCGCCGGCAGAACTGGATCGAAAGGGCGCGGCGCGACAGCCGCTCGGGCCCGGCGATGAGCGCGCGCAGCAGCGCCATTTCCTCCGCGGTGAAGTCGCGCCCGTGGTAGCGGCACCCGACCGCCCCGCTCATCCCGGCGCCGCCAGTGCGCGCCTGCGCTCCGGGCTCATCGACCATGGCAGCCAGCACGAGAGGTCCTGCGGCGGTTGCCCGCCATTGTCCGCGCACGCGTTCAACCATTCCCCAAGCCAGCGGCGCACGTCGATGCCATTCATCGCCAGCGTGCCCGTGACCGAGTACATCGTGGCGGTGAACTGCGCGCCGGTCTCGCTGTCGGAGCCGAACGACAGGACCCTGGCGATGGCCGCCCCGCGCAGCAGCCTCTCAGCCAGGTTGTTGCCCATGGGAACCTGGGGGTTGTCCAGGAACACGCACAACCCCTCGCGGTGGTTCAGCAGCGAGCGCAGCGGCTTCGCCTTCAGCGCCCTGGCGGACAGCCCGGCCAGTTCCTTTTCGGCGCGCGCGAACAGCGCCTCCACCGCCTGTTTCAACTTGCCCTGTGCGGCGTCGAACGCCGGCGTCTGGCGCTCCGGATCGGGATCGTAATGTTCAAGCCGGGCGTCGTTCAGCCGGTAAATCCGGGCGATGCGCTCGATCCATCGCCGGCACCACCGGGTCAGGCGCACATGCCCGGCCGCGCAGTCGAGGAATGACCGCCGTTGGTGCGCCCAGCCCCATTGGAGGATCACCTTGCCGGCGAGTTGGCGCGCCAGGCTTTTGTAACCGGAGTAGCGGTCGCAGACCGGGATCACGGTGCCCGTGAGCGAAGCGAACAGGCGCTTGGCGACCTCGGCGCTGCGCGACGGATCGATGAGGTAGTAGACCGCATCGGCGCTGACCGAGGTCCACAGCCACGCCCGGCTGGAGCGCCCGCTCTGGCGATACGCCTGAACACGCCAGCCCGTCTCGTCGGCATGACGAACCGCCGCGGTGTTCTGATGCGCCAGGATCGCCGCGGCCAACGGCTCGAACAACGGCAAGAAGCGCTTCACGCTGTCGGCCAGCGTGCCCGCAGAGATCCTCAACCCCATGTCGCCCAGCCAGGCCGCGACCCGATGGATGGGACGGCGGCTGACGAAGCGCTCGAACAGCACGCACGCCCACACGCTGACGCCGTAGGGGGTGTTGCGGAACACCCGCGCCACCGCCGGCGCGGTCACCTCCCGGGGCGAGGCGGCGCAGTCGCAACCCCGGCGCCAGCGCCCACGCACGATCTTGCGGGTGTGCGCCTTGACCTCGATCTCGATGAGCGTGGTGCTGCGCTCGCCGTTCTCCACATACGGCGCGAGGCACTCCGAACACGCCCGTTGCTCCTCCGGCGGGTGGCGCCGCTCGACCGTCTGTTCAAGCTCCGGGCGCGGCGTGCGCCCATGCCCGGCGGCGCCTCTTTGCTGGCCGCGCTTGCGCCCTGTGCCCGGCTTGTCCTGCTGCTCGCTTTGGCGACCGTACATCCGCCTGGACAGCACGCTGCGGCTGGAGCGCAGCTTGTCGAACTTGCCTTGCAGCGTCTCCACGCGCGAGGTCAGCTCCGTGTTCGCCTCCTTCAGTTCCCGCACGTCGGCTCGCAGCCCGGCGATGATCTCGCGCAGCGACCGGAACCGCTGTGTGACCCGTTTGACCGCTGAGCGCAACCGCTCGTTGCGATCGCGCAGCCTCCCGATCACACCCTCCCGGTCCTGCACCCGCCGCTTCGCCGCCGCGAGCCGGCGCTCGAGCTGCTTTTGCAGCGAGTCCGCCACCCGGTTGCGCTCCCGTGACACCCGCACCATCAGCGAGCGCAAATGATCCATGTCGCCCTTCAACCACTGGATCTCGTCCCGATGCCGCGCCTCGATCCGCTCCCGGTGCTCGACGGACCTGTGCAGCGAGAAGCGAAGATCGGCGATCTCACTGTCCTGCGCCTTGACCCTGCGCTCCAGCGCCTTGAAGGCTCGTGAGCGGCTCTGTGGGGCGCGGTCCGCCCCGCCGATGGCCTTTAACTCATCGCGGGCCGCCTCGGGCTTGACCCGGTAGGCGCCAAGCTGCCTCTTGTACCCCTGCGCACGCGAACGTTCCGCTTTCTCACGCCGGCGATGTTCCTCGGCGCGCAGTTCCAGCATGTTCGCGCGCTTGCGTTCCTCGTCCAGGCGCGCCTGTGTCTGCTCCAGCACAGACAGCCAGTCCAACGGCTCGCACTCCGGCACCACAAGCGGAGCCGTCCACAACTCCTCGCCTCCGGCCAACGCCGCGTCTTCGCCGAAACCGTCGTCGAAAACCACCATGCGCAGAAAGATAGCGCATGCGCGAGATAGTTACCAGTGTAAAATCCCGCCGAAACCAATCCCATCCCCCGGCCGCCGAACGGTTACGACAAGCCAGTCTGGCGATACGCTCTACGCCAACTGCTCAAGCATCGTCGAAACCGTCGACGATCGGGGAACTGTCGGCCTCGGCCGCGGTGACGGTCGAGACGCCGCCCGTGGCGACGACGCTGACGGTCTCGCCGGCGACGGCGCGGCTCGAAGCGCCGGGGCAGACCGTACAGCTCGCCGCCGAGGTCCGCGACCAGAACGGCAACCCGATGACCGGCGTCGCGCTCGCCTGGACTTCCGACGCGCCCGCGGTGGCCGCCGTGGACGGCGACGGGCTCGTCACCGCCGTCGGCGACGGCGCCGCCACCGTCGCCGCGACCGCCGGGGAACTGTCGGCCTCGGCCGCGGTGACGGTCGAGACGCCGCCCGTGGCGACGACGCTGACGGTCTCGCCGGCGACGGCGCGGCTCGAAGCGCCGGGGCAGACCGTACAGCTCGCCGCCGAGGTCCGCGACCAGAACGGCAACCCGATGACCGGCGTCGCGCTCGCCTGGACTTCCGACGCGCCCGCGGTGGCCGCCGTGGACGGCGACGGGCTGGTCACGGCCGTCGGCGACGGCGCCGCCACCGTCGCCGCGACCGCCGGGGAACTGTCGGCTTCGGCCGCGGTGACCGTCGAGACGCCACCTGACAACGCGCCCGACCGCGCGGCGCTCGTCGCGCTCTACGAGAGCGCCGGCGGCGAAAACTGGGTCAACAGCGCCAACTGGCTGACCGACCGACCGCTTTCGGAGTGGCACGGAGTATCCCTCGATCACGATGGCAAGGTCGTTCAGATCAGGCTGAGCGCGAACGGTCTTTCGGGTCCGATCCCGCCGGAAATCGCGCAGCTTACGGCGCTTAGGAGACTTTATCTTGCCTTTAACTATCTGTCGGGCGGCATCCCGCCGGAACTTGGCGGCCTCATGGACCTGGAGGCTCTGAGTCTCTTCAACAACAGCCTCTCCGGGTCCATTCCCCCCGAGCTCGGGAGTCTTGCCAATCTGCAATTCCTTGTCCTGAATTCCAACCGGCTCTCCGGACCCATTCCCCCCGAGCTTGGCGCGCTGATGCATTTGACCGAACTGCGCCTTGTGAGCAACGAGTTGACCGGTCCCATTCCTCCCGAGCTCGGGAACCTCCCGAGTCTGGAACAACTGCACTTGGGCGGCAACCGGCTCTCCGGTCCCATTCCTCCCGAACTAGGCAACCTCGCCCGACTGACCGCACTGCACCTTTATGATAACGAATTGACCGGTCCCATTCCTCCCGAACTAGGCAACCTCGCCCGACTGACCGTGATGATTGTCTATGGAAACGACCTGGCCGGGACGGTACCGCCTGAGCTGACCAGGCTGCCATTGCGCTGGCTGCAGCTGCGGTCGGGCAACCCCAATCTGTGCATCCCGGGCACGGCGGACTTCGCCGCGTGGTTGAGTGCGATGGAGTGGCATGTCGTCGACTACTGCCATCTGTCCGACCAAGCGGCGCTGGACGCGCTGTACGAAGCAACGGGCGGTTCCGGCTGGACGAACGCGGAGGGCTGGCCCGACGGTTTCCCGGACACCCGGCACGGCATCCGCACCGATGCGGGCGGCCGCGTGCTCGCGATCGACCTCTCGGCCAACGGGCTCGTCGGGGAGCTGCCGGACGCACTCGGCGATCTCGATTTTCTGGAGGAGTTGCGGCTCGGCGGCAATCCGGACCTCTCCGGCCGCCTCCCGTACTCGCTGCCGCGCCTGGAGGCGCTTTCGGAGTTGCGCTACGCGGCGACGGGCCTGTGCGTGCCGACGGAGGACTTACTGCGCGAATGGCTCGCCGGGGTGGCCGTGCACGAGGGCACGGGGGTGGACTGCGAGCCATCGACGGACCGGGAAGTCCTCGCGAGGCTCCACGAAACCATGGGCGGAAGCCGGTGGCTCGAAACGGCGAACTGGCTGACCGACGCGCCCCTTCGCGAATGGCACGGCGTCGACACGGACGGCCAGGGGCGGGTGACCCGGCTCGACCTGACCCACAACGGCCTGGCGGGGCCCATACCGGCGGATATCGCCGCGCTGGAGAAGCTGACCGAGTTGATACTCGTCGGCATCGACACCCGGGGGGCGGCGTTGCCGCCGGAACTGGGCGAACTGGCCAACCTGACGACTCTCGCACTGGCGGGCATCAACGCCTCGGGACCCATCCCGCCGTCGCTCGGCAAGCTCGCCCGCCTGAAGGTGCTGAACCTCGCGGACAACGAGTTGTCAGGGCCGATTCCACCCGAACTCGGCGACTTGGCGGAGCTTGCCGAACTTCAGCTCGACAACAACCGCCTCGCCGGTCCGATACCGCACCGGCTTGGCAACGCAACGGCGTTGGAGGAGATCCATCTTGCGAACAACGAGCTGTCCGGCGCTCTCCCGACCTCGCTCGCGGGCTCAGATAATCTGTTGCTCCTCGACCTGTCCGGCAACCGGTTTTCGGATTACCTGCCCGCAGCGTTGGGCGATTTCGAGCGGCTTGAGTATCTCAATCTCTCCTACAACGATCTCTTCGGCGCCATTCCGGCGGAGTTGGGGAATCTGGGCAGCCTGACGGAACTCTACCTCGGCGGAAATTCCCTCTCCGGACCCGTGCCGCCCGGGCTGGGCGGCCTCTCCCGGCTGCGCTCGCTGGCCCTGACCGGCAACGCGGAGATGGCCGGGCCGCTGCCGGAGGGCCTGGCCGGTCTCCGCGAGCTCATCCACCTTCAGGCGACCGGCACGAAGCTGTGCGCGCCCGACGATGCGGCCCTGCTCGCGTGGCTCGACGGGCTGCTCACCCGGCGGGTGGCGCGGTGCGGCGTCGAGCCCGTCCCGGCCTATCTCACCCAGGCCATCCAGTCGCGCGAGCTGCCCATCGCCCTGGTGGCGGGCGAGCAAGCCCTGCTGCGGGTATTCCCGACGGCCGCGCGCGCCAACTCCGAGCGCATGCCCGCGGTCCGGGCGGATTTCTACGTTGGCGGATCGCTCGCCCACTCGGTGGACATCCCCTCCGGGCCGGGGCCCATCCCGACCGAACTGGACGAGGGTTCGCTGGATCGTTCCGTCAATGCGACGATTCCCGCCGGGATCGTGCAACCGGGGCTCGAGATGGCGATCGAGATCGATCCCGGGGGGACGCTCGACGAAAGCCTGGACGTGGCGCGCCGGATTCCGGAGGCCGGGCGGCTGTCGGTGGAGGTGCGGACGATGCCCCGCTTCGACGTCACGTTCGTCCCGTTCATCTGGGAGACCAACCCGGACATGTCGGTGGTCGAGTTGGTGGACGCGATGGAGGCCGACCCCGGGGGCCACGAGATGCTGAGGCACGTTCGCACGCTGCTGCCCGTGGCGGAGATTTCGGTCACCGCCCACGCTCCGGTGCGAACCTCCAGCATCGCGTCCCATGAACTGATCGGCCAGACCCGGTTGATCGCCACCATGGAGGGAGGCGGCGGCTACCACATGGGGTTGTTGTCGGGCGCGTTTTCCGGCGCCGCGGGAATCGCGGACCTGGGCCGGAGGATCGCTTTTTCCGTGACCGACGCCGACGTGATCGCGCACGAGTTCGGCCACAACCTTTCGCTGCAGCACGCGCCCTGCGGCAACCCGCTGGGCATTGAACCGGCGTATCCGTACGCCAACGCGTCCCCCGGGGGCTGGGGCTACGACTTCGGCGAACAACGGCTGGTACCTCCGGACGAGTACTTTGACCTGATGTCGTACTGTCCGCCGTCCTGGGTCAGCGACTTCAGCTTCGACAAGGCGCTGCGGTACCGGCTGCACGGCGCGGGAAGGCTGCGCCCGCCGGAGACCGGCGCGGGCGGCGCGCCCGTGCCGTCGCTCCTGGTCTGGGGCGGCGTCGACGCCGGTTCCCGACCGTACCTCGAACCCGCCCTGGTCGCCGAGGCGCCGCCCGCGCCGCCGCGGGCGCCCGGTCCCTGGCGCATCGCCGGAACGACCGCCGACGGAACGGCGCTGTTCGGCTTCAGCTTCGCCATGCCGGTGGCGGCGGACGGCGACGGCCGCTCGGGCTTCGCCTTCGCGCTGCCGGCGCAGCCCGGCTGGGCGGAATCGCTGGCCTCGATCACGCTCTCCGGACCCGGAGGATCGGTCACGCTGGAGCGGGACGCGGGACCGCCCGTGACGGTCCTGCGGGACGGGCCGGCCGGGCAGGTCACCGGCATCGTCCGCGAGCCGGCGGCCGCCGACGCCCTGCGCGGCGCCACCGAGCCGGGCCTCCACAGCCGCGGCATTCCGGAACCGGGCGCCTGGAGCCGGTAGAAGGAATACGCGCGCGTGGACGAGGAGTACGCGCTCATCGAGGCGCCAAGGTTATTCACAAGACTTTGACTCAACTGTAAACGTCACGCCCGCTCAAGGAGTCCGGGCCCGCCGGGATCAAACCAGTGTATCGACCGTTCTCCGCCGCAGGAGGACGAGCCGGTACCACGCAATGGTCGCCATCGCGCCCAGCGTGCTGGTCGCGATGGCGAGTTGCACCGCCGAGCAGCCGAAAGCGTTCAACAATGCCCCTGAACTGAAGGAAGCAAACGCCACCAGCCCGAACACCAGGAAGTCATTGAGCCCCTGGACCTTCGCCTGCTCCTCGCGGCGGTTATCGGCCAGAAGAGCGCCCGCCAAACCGCCCAGAATGAAATTGAAGCGAGAACCGCTAACCGGCATCCCGTCATCCCCCAAGAACGGAACGGTTACTGGCAGTGTTTCAAAGTATGTTGGAACGTGCGTGGTAACACCGTTATTTCTTGTATCGGGTAGGAGGCTGGGTCACCCCAGCCGTCCTCCCACACCACCGTACGTACGGACCCGTATACGGCGGTTCATGACACACGCTGGAGCCGCAGTACTGTGTCCAGTACCGCCACCAGCCCCAATCGATCAAAGCGGACTTTCGGCATGGCGCGGTTCATGTGCGAGGCCCCGGCATTCCACCAAGGCCCCCGCCCGTTAACCGCCGATTTCCAAGCTTGCGGTTCCGGTAAACCGAGACGCTGCAGGTAACGCTGGCGTGTAGACGGGCGTTTCCACTGCCGCCACAGGATGCACCGCAGCTTGCGGCGAACCCAGCCATCGATGAGCCGCAGCGCCGTCTTGGAGTGGGCCAGCTTGAAGTAAGCCGCCCACCCGCGCAGCACCGGATTGAGTACCTCAATGGTATGCCTCAAGGACCGGCCACGGGCGCGGCGCAGCAACTGCCGCAGCTTCCCGATCAGCCGAACCCGGCTCGTCGTCGAGATGCACAACACACCCCGGTGATCGATCCGATAACCGAGGAACGTGCGTCGCGACGGTCGTGCCACCGCACTCTTGGTCTCGCTCACCCGCAGCTTCAGCGCCGTGTCCACGTACCGCGTGACACTGGCCAGCACACGCTGGCCCGCCCGCTTGCTCCGGACATGGATCACCACATCGTCGGCGTAACGAACGAACCGGTGCCCGCGCCTTTCCAGCTCGCGGTCCAGACCCGTCAGCAGAACGTTCGACAGCAGCGGCGAGAGCGGCCCACCTTGCGGTGCGCCCTCCCGCCGTGGACTCTGAAGTCCGTCCACCATCATGCCCGCCTTCAGGTACCGGCGGATCAGCTTCAGCACCCGGCGGTCCCCGACCTTCTCGCCGACGCGTCGCATCAGCAGGTCGTGGTTCACCCGGTCGAAGAAGCTCTCCAAGTCCAGATCCACCACCCAACCGTGACCCCCACGCACGTGTCGCTGCGCCGCCCGGACCGCTTGGTGGGCATTACGCCCCGGCCGGAAGCCGTAACTGTGCGCGGAGAACGTCGGTTCGAAGATCGGACTCAGCATCTGATGCAGGGCCTGCTGAATGAGCCGGTCCAGCACCGTCGGTATGCCCAGCTTGCGCACCCCGCCGTTGGGCTTCGGAATGCTCACTTGGCGTACCGGCTGGGGACAGTAACTGCCCGCCAGCAGCTTGGCCTTGATCGTCGGCCAGTGTTGCCTCAACAGATCCCCCAACTCCGACACCCCGAGGCCATCGACCCCGGCGGCACCCTTGTTGCGAACAACCCGTTGATAGGCGCGCTGCATGTTCGACCGCTCAACAACGGCCTCCATCAGCGCCGGCTCCGCTTTCGTCCGCGCTGCGTTCAAATCGCCGTGCCCGACACGACCGGCGCCCCGGACGGGTTCCGCCCGACCTCCCTCACCGATCACCGGATATCCCGCTTCTGCCGTCATCGCACTTCGATCCAACGCACCGCCTACTCGCGGTATGCCATGTTCAGCCCTTCAGTGACCGGCAAGCCACCTACTACGGCGTCGGCTGACTTCTGCTGACCCCCGCCGGCCCCTCTCGGAACCGGTCGCTGCTCTTCGCAGCCGGTCAACAGACCTCCCAGGGTAAGACGCGCGACTTTCCCACTTATACCCGCCGCATCTACAGCCGCACCTTCCGTGCAAGTATCGGACTTTGAAGAATTTCGCCTCCTCATCCGGTGTGACTGCCTCATATGCGATTCCTGTTCGTCGGGTCAGTGTTTTGCCGTGAGCGCAACCACGCTCGCAGACTGCCTTCGGATTCCACCTCGCGATGGACACCCTTGTCCTCGGCTAGCTGTTCCCCTTACCGGGCCAGCAGCGGACTTTCACCGCCAAGTCATCCAGCCACCGCCACGTGTACTGGAACAGCGCCAGTCAAGGCGCTGCGCGCCATGCCTGGCGCACGAAAAAATTATTTAATATCAATATATTAAATAAAGTTAGGTGGCGGAGAGGGAGACCGCCACCCGAAAATCTCAGGCTGTGTCCTTCAGTCAATTATTGTCTCTATAATCAGTTAGTTGCTTTATATCTTCGTCTCGTATTGTATCGAGAAGTACCCCATGTTATCTTACTGTCCGTGGGAAATAACGCGGGAAATTAATGGCGGACCCCTGTGAAACAGCTCACCGCCAAATTCGTTCGGGACGTCACCGAACCAGGTCGATACTACGACGGCGACGCAGGGCTGTTCCTGCTGGTCGGGCACGGCAAGCGCGGCCCGACGAAGTCCTACGTACAGCGCGTGACCATTGCCGGGACGCGGCGCGATATCGGCCTAGGCTCCACACGCTGGCTGACACTAACTGACGCGCGGGCCGCTGCGCAAGCGAACCGCAAGATCGCCCGTTTGGGCGGCGATCCTCGGGTCAAGCGTTCCGCGGTGCCGACATTCGCCGATGCGCTGGAGAAGGTGCTGGAAGTCCAACGAGGGGTTTGGCGCAGTGGGTCGAAGTCCGAAGCCCAGTGGCGGGCGAGCCTGCGCGATTACGCCGGGGCGCTCATGGACAAGCGCGTCGACGCCATCGGACCGGGCGACGTGCTTGGGGTGCTGGCGCCGGTATGGAACGAGAAGCGCGAAACCGCACGAAGGGTGCGCCAGCGCATCGGCGCGGTCATGCGGTGGTCGGTGGCGGAGGGGCATCGCAAGGACAACCCCGTGGATGCCATCGGGGCGGCGCTGCCGAAGAATTCGATCAGGCGGAAACATCACAAGGCGCTGCCGTACACGCAGGTCGGGGAGGCGATCCGCGCGATTCGCGCGACGGACGCACACGTCTCCACCAGGCTCGCGCTGGAATTTCTCATCCTCACGGCCTGCCGGTCCGGCGAGGTCCGGAGCGCCTCGTGGAAGGAGATCGACCTGGAGTCGGCCACCTGGACGGTTCCGGCAGAGCGCATGAAAATGGGCAGGGAGCATCGCGTCCCGCTGTCGGGGCGAGCGGTGGAAGTGCTGGCCGAGGCGCGCGCAAGCGGCAATGGCTCCGGGCTGGTCTTCCCGTCCGTGAACGGACGGGTCATGTCCGATTCCACGATGTCCAAGCTGCTTCGCGAGAACCGGGTCGGCGCCGTGCCGCACGGCTTCCGTTCGAGTTTTCGGGACTGGGCGTCGGAACGCACAAGCGTGCCCGGGGTGGTCGCGGAACTTGCGCTGGCGCATGTGGAGAAAGACAAGACCGTGGCGGCCTATGCGCGCTCGGACCTGTTCGAGCGGCGCCGGGAACTGATGAACGCCTGGTCGGATTACGTGGCGGGCCGGGCCGCGTAGGAAAAGCGGTTGGCGGGCGAGACTCGGCGTTGGCTTGAGGCGCGCGTGAAGTCCGGTCCGGTGGGCCGTGCCCGGGAGGAGGGCTGGTTCGACAGGCAGGCCGGTGTCGCGAAACAGGGCCTTCGCACGGGTGGCCGAGGCACCGGGTTGACGAGGTAGCGATCGGTTGCTACTTTGCGGTGCATGAGATCGGTGGGAATCAAGGTGCTGAACAGTCGGCTGAGCGAGTACGTGCGGCTTGCGGCGTCCGGTGAGACGGTCCTGGTGACGGACCGCGATCGGGTGGTGGCCGAGCTTTGCCCGGTCAGGGCGACCCGAAGTCCAATTCTTGCCGATGCGTTGCTGGCGGATGCGGTGAGGTCGGGCGTGCTGACGCCGCCGGCACTGGGCGGTTCGGGGCGGCCGCCGAAACCCGCTCCGGTGGCTCGGCTGCACGAAGTTCTGACGGAACTGGACGAGAACCGGCGCGAGCGTTGATCTATCTCGACACGTCCGTGGCGCTCGCTCATCTGCTGGCAGAGGATCGGCAGCCGCCGGACTCGCTGTGGCGGGGGACGCTGATTTCCAGCCGACTGTTGGAATACGAGGTGTGGACGCCTCTGCACGCCCGGGGACTCGCCGGGACCCATGGCGAGGCGGCACGCGCGTTGCTCGGACGGGTTGCGATGCTGGAGCTGACCCCTTCGGTGCTGGCGAGGGCGCTGGATGCCTTTCCGGGCCCTGGCCGGGTGCGGACGCTCGATGCCCTGCATCTGGCGTCGTGCGCGTACCTGGTTGATCGCGGCCAGTCCGTGGCGCTTGCGAGCTACGACGGGCGGATGACGGCTGTGGCGCGCGCGATGGAGATTCCCCTGTTCCATCTGACCCGGCACGGCGGTGACGCGATGCCCGGACCGGAAGTCACTGCCGTGGAAATGGCCAGGGGCGAGGGCGTGGATCCGAAACGGTTCCGGCGGGCGCTGCGCGGGGAGAATTTTCCCTGGCATAGTCCGAACGCGCGATGGACGGTCGGGCGGGACAGCCCGGAACATCGCGACATGCTCCGCGTCCTTGCGCGTCTGCTGGATTCGACCTGAAAACTCACATCTCCAACGCCCCTGCTGGAATTCGATAGTCTGTGTGCCCTGCCGTTCAGTATGGGTTGCGGTCGAGTTCCCCGGAATGGGCGGTGTTGTTGGTCGGATTATGCCGGCACGGATTCGTCGAATTATCCGGCCACGGTTGAGACTGTGTTGGTCACATTATCTTGTATTTGCCGACCGTCGCAGGCCGGTCGACGCGACGGCGGTTGGCGAATACCGGCAGCAAAGACCTGATACGACATGGACGCCCTGTGTGCGTATTCCATCATTGGGGGCGCGTCTGCCGCGCAGCGCCTTGCCGCATTCGATCCCTTTGCTCATAATCGCGCCCTGCCGCCAGTCACCAAAGGAGATACCTCAAATGGCATCAACAAAAGAACGTCTCACGCAGCTTGCCGACGAGCACCTGGACCTTGGTTCCGGTCCGGATTTCGATGCCCAGTTGGCTGACGCCGGCGTGTCCTCGGTGGCGGCGGTTGCGTTCTTCAAGAAGGTCAACGAGGCATTCAATCTCTCGCTGCAGGCTGAAGACTGCCTGCAGTTCCGGACTTTGGGAATACTTGCGGCCTATGTGGTGGTACGACACGCTGGTGGAGTATGCGCGCCGAACAAATCAGGCGATCGAGCGTGGCGAATCGCCGAAACTTGACCGGTTATTCTCGCACTGGTGTATCGGCGTTGCCGGGAACGTGATCAAGCGCCCCACGCACCGCGGCCGGCCGAAGAAGGAGTATCGGGATCAGCTCATTTGCATGGCCATGGAGAGGTATCGTGAATGGGCATGGTACGGTGAACCCATGTCGGACAGCGAGGCCTGCGCTCTGGTGGCCGAGGTGGTGGGCCTGGATGACAGCGTCGTGGCCAAGATCTGGCGGCGTCACCTGCGGAGGCAATAAAGAATTCTTTTTTTGCCTCTACGGAATTTGCGGAAGGCAAAAGAGGGAGTTTTTTTTGCCTGTACAGTAGAGACCTACGCTATAAGATAGGTGATCGTCAGAATTATCGGAGACGATCGCATGAATGCTCCCACCGGATTGCAGTTGCTCCCGATCCGGGCGGTCACCCGGAAAATCGGCTGTTCGCGGGCGCAAATCTACCGGCTGATGCGCACGGGCGGGTTTCCCCGTCCCGTGCACCTGTCCAAGCGTGCGCGGGCGTGGCGCTCGGACGAGCTTGACGAGTGGATCGAGGCCCGTTCGGCGCAACGCCCCGGTTGAGTCGCAGACCCACGGCAACCGTCGCGATCACGCGCCATGAGTGACATTCGGCGGTGGCAGCGGCGGGCGCGGGCGCTGTTCGGGGGCGCCATCGCGGTGGCGTTGCTGTGGCCGTGCGTGTCGCTGGTGCGCGAGACCACCGCACATGACTGGTACGCCGCGGTCAAGCTCACGGTCACCGAAGCGATGATCGCCGCGGGTTCCAACTCATACAAACCGACGCGCTACCGCGCCCCGGACGGCACGAGCTATCCCATCACGCGCGGCGGGCTGGTCCTGTACGGCGAACCCATCGAAGCGCGTGACCGCATTCTCTACACGGCCGCCGTCGGCGTGTTGCACGGCGGGTTCGCCGGCGCGATCTGGGTTGTGCTGTGGGTTATGCTTTGGAGAGCCGTCAACGGCTGGCGAAACCGCCGGGAGGGGCGGCCTCCGGGCCGGGGACCGTCCGAACCCATCGAATCGCGGGATCCGTCGGATATCGCCGAAGTGCTGCCCGCAAGCGAGGCTGCGCGACTGATCGGAACGCTCGGTGCGGTGGGAAATCCACAGTCGGTCCCGGCGCAGCAGTCCGTGGAGCGTGCGAACACCCCATTGCTGCCGGCGGCAGACACCGCGGGCGCAACGCCGAAATCGGCGGGCACGCCAGCGCAGCCGGCGAAGGCAAAGGCCGGTGGCGGCGACCAGCCGCGCGCGTCGTCCGAGCCGCCGGCTCCGGATTCGGAGGACGAATTGCCGGAGCCGGACGACGGCGGCAAACTGAACTGGATCTGATGGTCGCCTCGATCGGCGCGGTCGCATCCCCTTCCCAGGGCGCCAGTTACTACAAGCGCGACGGGTACTACGCGAAGGACGATCCGGCGCACCGCGAGGCGAGCGCTTGGGCGGGCCGGGGCGCGGCCGAACTCGGGCTTGAGGGCCCGGTCGATCCAGACACGTTCAAGGCGGTGCTCGAGGGAAGTTTGCCTGACGGGTCGGGCCGGCGACTTGGCCGGATCGGCAAGGGCGGGGTGTTCGAGCACCGCCCGGGCCGGGACATCACCTTCTCCGCACCGAAATCCGTGTCGCTCGCCGCGCTCGTGGGTGGCGACGCCCGCATCGTCGACGCCCACGACAAGGCGGTCGACAAGAGCCTGGCCTGGTTCGAGAATAACGCCGCCGAGACAAGACTCAAGGACCCCGCCAGCGGGTTGATGGTGCGGGCGGGCAACCAGAAGACCGTGGTTGCCAAGTTTACCCATGACACGTCCAGGAACCTGGACCCGATGCTGCACACACATTCGGTGGTCGCCAACATGCTGCTTGGCGCCGACGGCAAGTGGAGAACCATGGCGAACGAGCGGCTGTACCGCTCCAAGATGCTGCTGGACGCGCTGTACCGCAGCGAACTTGCACGGGAACTGAAAGGACTCGGATACGGAATCGAGAAGACCCACGCGGACGGGCGGTTCGAGATCGCCGGTGTCTCCAGGAATGTGATCGAAGCGTTCTCCACGCGGCGCGCGGAGATCCAGAAAGCAATGCAGGAGCGCGGCCTGGGCGCGACGGCCGACAATCAGCATCTGGCCCGGCGCGCGGCGCTGATGACGCGCGCACACAAGCGCGACGTGGACAAGAGTGCGCTACGCGAATCCTGGCAGAAGCAGGCGGCCGACCTGGGCTTCGACGCAGGCAAACTGGTGGTCAACGCCAGGGAAAAGAGCCTGGCGGGCAACGGGATGGGCCGGGCGTCGCATGCCGGTACCTCGGCAGGCACCGATCCCGCCGAACGTCAAATGGACCTTTTTGATCCCATACCGGGCGCAGAACCGCTGCGCGGCGCAGACTCCTTGCAGGGCGCAGACCCTTTGCAGGGCGCAGACCGGGAACGCGACTCCGTCCTGCCGGACGCAGTTCCGCCGGACGCAGTCCCGCCGGCTGCAAGCCTGATGGCGGAGGCCGCGGTGGAGTGGGCGCTGGCGCATCTTTCGGAACGGGATGCGGTGTTCAGGGGAACGGAGCTGGTGGCCGCGGCCCTGGCTTACGAGCCCGGCTCGGCTTTGATCGAAGCCATCGAAGGGGCCGTGAACGACCTGAAGAAATCGGGGCGCCTGCACGAGGCGCCGGCGCTCGAAGGCGGCGACGGGCTGACCACGGACAAGACCGTGGCGCAGGAACGCGAGACGGTCGCGCTGATGAGGACGGGCGCGAAACGTGGCGGGCGCACGATGCGCGGCTGGGTCGTGGACCGTTACCTGAGAAAAGGCCCGCTGACGGCTGGGCAGAAAGAGGCGGTGAAGCTGGTCCTTTCCGAGAAAGACAGGGTCGTGGGCGTGCAGGGTTATGCCGGCACGGGCAAGACCCGGATGCTGAAACGCACCCGGGCGCTGGCCGGAAAGAGGGGCTGGCGGATGATGGGGCTGGCGCCGTCGGCCTCCGCGGTGCAGACGCTGGCGGCGGAATCCGGCATGCAGAGCGAGACGCTGCAGCGGTTCCTGGCCAGAAATGCGGGCGTCGCCGAGGGGCGGCTCACGAAAAAAGGACAGAAAACGATGCGCGCGGCGTTCCGGAAAACGGTGCTGGTCGTGGACGAGGGCTCGCTCGCCTCCACCGTTCAGGCTCGAAACCTGCTCCGGATCGCAACCGTGCTGCGCATTCCGAAGGTGGTGCTGGTGGGCGATTCCAAGCAACTGGATGCGGTGGACGCCGGAAAACCCTTCGAGCAACTGCAGGCCGCGGGCATGAAGACCGCCACCATGGACCAGATCATGCGGCAGAGGGACCCGGACCTGAAAGCGGCGGTGGAAGCGACGCTTGCGGGCGAGATCGGAAAAGCGTTTCGGAAACTCGGTTCCAACGTGGCCGAGGTGAACCCGGACAACATCGCAGGCGCCGTGGCCGCGCGATGGCTGCAACTGTCACCCGGGATCAGGGAACGCACCGGCGTGATGGCGCCCAGCCACGCGCTGCGCGAGCAGATCAACGAGCACATCCGGGAGCGGCTGGTACGGGAGGGCGGCATCCGGGGGCAGGCGATGGCGTCCGAAAGACTGGTCTCGAAGGGTTACACGCGTGCCGAGAAGGCGCTTGCGGGGAACTATTCGCCCGGGGATGTGGTGGCTTTTCATCGGTCCTACAAGCGGCTCGGGGTCGAAAAGGGGGAGGAGCGGCGCGTGTTGGGCATCGATCACCGAAAACGGATCGTGCATCTGGAAGGCCCGAAGGGCTCGGCCGTGGAATGGAAACCCTCGCAGATCGGCGGCCGGCAGGGCGGAACGGAAGTCTACCGATGCGAAAGCCTCGAGCTTCGTGCCGGAGACCGCGTCCGCTGGACGAGGAACGACGCGAGTCTGGGGCTGGTGAACAGCGGCCTGGCCGAGGTCACCGGGGTGAAGAACGGGCAAGTTCTGTTTCGTCTGGAGGACGGGCGGAGCTTGGAACTGGGCGAAAACGATGCGCAGCTTCGACATATCGACCGTGCCTGGGCGTCCACGGTGCACGCGTTTCAGGGGCGCACGGTGGACAACGTGATCGCCGCGATGGAGGCCAGGCACCCGAACCTGACCACCCAGAAGTCCTTTTACGGTGCGCCGTGTAAGGCGCTATCCCCCAGCGGGTTGCGAAGCCCGCCCGGCAACTGTCGCTCCAGCCGGAAGCAGTCGGAGCGGATGATGGAGGTAACGACATCGTTTGAAGCACTCCGACGTAACGGGCTGCCTTGGGCAGCCTAGCAACCATGCGGGCCGCAACGCGAGTGAACGCCGAGCAGGCCTCGAAACCTTCAACGTGGAAGCCGACCCGCCCGTATTACGGGGAAGGCTGCCACCCGCCCGGGAAGCGAGCGATACGAACACCGGCGGGTTCCACCGGGGTAATGGCGGCGGCACGCATGGAAGAGGGGGATGGAGGCAACACGGGAAGCCCCGGCGGTGGCGTGGCACGCGCCAAACCGACAACCCGCGAGGGATGGGTCGGGCCGTTCGGGGTGGCGGAGAGGCCCGTAGTACCGTTGAAGCCGGGTAATGCCGGTGGAGGGAAGGGGCCTCGGTTCGAGAACAGCGTCGAAAGGAGGAAGGGACATGGGGACTGGCGAGAGCCTATCCGACCCTGAAAAGGTCCGGAGACTCCAGACGGCGCTACATGCGAAAGCGAAGGAATCTCCAGACTTCCGGTTCTACTCGCTCAGCGACAAGGTGTGGCGCGCCGACGTGATGGCCGTCGCCTGGCGGGAGGTTCGCCGTAACGGCGGGGCCGCCGGGGTGGACGGTCAGACGGTAGCGGACATTGAGGCGTACGGCGTGGACCGATGGCTTGGGGAACTGGCGCGGGACCTGAAAGCGGGAACCTACCGGCCCGAGGCGGTTCGGCAGGTACTCATTCCAAAGAAGCAACGTGGGAAGTTCCGGCCCTTGGGCATTCCCTGCATACGGGACAGGTTGGCGCAGACGGCGGCGGTACTTGTACTGTCGCCGATCTTCGAGGCCGACCTGCAACCGGAGCAATACGCCTACCGGCCGGGCCGGAGCGCGAAAGACGCTGTCAATCGCGTGCACCGGCTGCTGAACACGGGCCACCGCGAGGTGGTTGACGCGGATCTATCGGACTACTTCGGTCAGATACCGCACGCGGAACTGCTCAAGTCCGTTGCCCGGCGCGTAAGCGACGGGCGGCTGCTGGGGTGGATCAAGGCGTGGCTGGAAATGCCGGTCGAAGAGGACGACGGCAAGGGCGGCAAACGCCGCACGAACCGGGCGCGGAAGGAGCGCAAGGGAACCCCACAGGGTTCCCCTATCTCCCCGATTTTGTCCAGCATCTACATGCGTCGCTTCATACTGAGCTGGAAGGTGCTGGGCTATGCCCGGCGCTTCAAGGCTGAAATCGTCAACTATGCCGATGACTTCGTGGTGCTCGGCAAGGCGCCGTCGGCGGAGATGCTGGCGGCGGTCGAGACACTCATCGAACGTTTGAAGCTGACGGTCAACGCGGAGAAGACCCGATGCTGCCGGGTGCCAGAGGAGCCAATCGAGTTCCTTGGCTACCGGATTGGACGCAACTACCGCCCGAAGACGGGCCGGGCCTACATCGGCACGCGCCCAAGCAAGGCGAGCGTCCAGAGCATCTGCCGTCGGATTAGCGAGCTAACGGCGGCTCGGTATTCGGTGATGGACCGCGAGGCGATGGTAACGCGCCTCAACCGGGTACTGCTCGGTTGGGCGAACTACTACGCGCTGGGACAGGTCAGCCCGGCTTACCGCGCCATCGACCGGCACGCGGCCCGGCGGCTACGCCAATGGCTGTGCTGCAAGCACAAGGTGAGGTCCGGAAAACTGGTGCGCTTCCCGGACCAGAGGCTGTTCAATGACATGCGCCTCACTCGCCTTGCTCCGCGAACGGGCAGCCTTCCGTGGGCGAAGGCATGATCTCGTCCGAGAGCCGTGTGCGGGAAATCCGCACGCACGGTTCGATGAGCGGGGACTGGAAACGTGACCAAGGGAGCCGGACTGAGGCCCGTAGCGAAAGCGACGGAACCACCACCGGACCCTAACGTTGGCGCGCCAGTCCTCGACTCTACTGGAGATCAGCCGGGCGCGGCACCGGGCGGAACTCGTCACCGACGATGCCGCCGCGCTTAAGGAGCAGCTCGAAGCGGTGACCGGCGAGAGAATTTCCGCGCTCGAAGGCATCGGAGAGAAGCCGGGACTGGAGGCGGAACGCGATGGAAAAGCCGCATCCGGGGTCGCGCAACCGGAACGCGAGGCTGCGGTGGAGCCCACGCCCGTGGCCGAGATCGAACAAAAACCCGTGCAGGAAAAGGCGGCGGAACCCGAGCCGCCGGCCCGCGAAATGGATTACGGAATGGAACTGTAGCTATGGATGAATGGCATTGCCTTGCGCTCGGACAGTGCGATGCCGACGCCTGCGGGTGTACAGGCCGTAGATGCCACGGACGAGGTCGAGACAAAACGCGGCGCTCACGTCACCAGGATAGCTGTCGAATTGCATCGGACAAGTTTCCGATAGGTGTGAAACGTTGATGTCAAGGAGGTAAGAGGATGAATCGAAGGGGCAATGAAAGTACGGTCGGAACCGGCGAAGTGGAAAAGCGGATGCCGCATTCGATCCGGTTCCTGGAGCCGGAATGGGAGCGCATCGAGGCGTTCGCTGCGGACCGGGGACTCTCGCCCGCGGAGTTCGTGCGGTACGCGGCGCTGGCCGCGATCGAGGCGCCGCAGGACACCTTGGCGGGCAGGTTGGCCCCGCTCATCGAGTCCACGTTCCGTTATGTGTACGTGGTGGCCACGTGCAAGCGCCTGCAGATGAAGGAGGCGGGGCAGGGCAAGCAGCTGGAACAGGTGATCGGTTGGGCCCGCAAGGCGCAGGACGAGATGCTGGTTCCGGAATCCGATTGAGGGCGGCGGGCCGTTGCGACATGGGGCGATTCTCCGGAGCATTCACTCGATCCGCGTTGTTTCGGCCGGTCGGTGACGCCGGTCCGGCGAACGAGCGGCGTCTCATGAGCGCACTCTAGGGGTATCTCAGGCACTCGATTGCAGCGCCGGGCACCGCCGCCACGCGGTGCATCTGAAGGACCGGGACGGGGGGATCGTCGGATGGCAACCCTGGCGGGTGGCCGCAGGCAAGGGGGCGGGCAGGCACGCCGGGTGCGAGGTCTATCGCAGCCGGGGACAGGAGCTTCGGGGCGGGGACCGGGTGAGGGTCACGAGAAACGACAAGCGCACCGGGCTTGTGAACGGGCAGATAGCCCGTGTGGCGGGCATCGAGGAGGACGCCGTAAGGTTCGAGCTCGAGGACGGGGACACCATCACGCTCGGGGAAGGCGATCCGCAGTTGAGATTCGTGGACCATGCATGGGCGTCCACGATCCATGCTTTTCAGGGCGGGACCGTGGACACGGTCATCGCCGCGATGGAATCGAGGAATCCCTCTCTGGTCAATCAAAAATCACTTTATGTGGCCATCAGCCGCGCCCGGTACCGGGCCGAATTGATCACCGACAATGCCGGGGAACTCGCCGATCATCTGGAACGCGCCAGTGGGGAGAGGGTCTCGGCGCTGGACGCGGCGGCCCAGGCCGCCACCGTGAAGGGGATTGTCAGGGAGTTGCAGGATCCTGCGCACGGCGGGGCCCCGGACAAGGCCATCGAGAGATACTGGAGCGGCGCCGGGGAACAGGTGCTGGACGGCGGCGCGGAGATCGAGAAGAAACCGGACCGGCAGATTGCCGAGTGGGGCGCGGAGTTCGAGACCGTTCAGCAGTCCGTGACCGGGAAGGACCGCGGGGCGGCCACCGATCCGGAGAGAGAGAAGGGCGTCGGTGACTCTCCCCAGCGCGACGCGGATCTCGACAAAGAGCGCGAGTCCATGGAGATGGACATGTGAATGCCGCCAGGGCCGGCCCGGGACGGTCGGTTCCGGTTCCGTTTCAAGCAGGGTTTCGCCGAATCGGGCCGGAACGGGCCGAAATTAAGGATTTCGCCGATTATCGGCTTCAGAATAGCGCCGCTACGTGGGCTTGAGCTTGATCGGGCAAGCCCACGGCCCTTGCAGGTCACCCTCAGCGCCAACAGCGACCCGTGACCGCGCCCCAGCGAGGCGATCACCGCCCACGGCGTCTCCGTGTTGCTGGCTCCGCGGTTGCGGACTTTCACCGAGACAACCTCCTCAAGCAACTCCAACAGCCCGAAACGGCGAGCCGTCCGTGCCAGAATACTGGCGCCGCCAAACACTGTAAGGTTCAAATCCGTGAAGTCCATGCCCACCCTCGGCGGATGGATCTTGCGCTTCTTCAAAACTCACCTCTCGGGTGAACGTTCAGAAGTGCCTATTTTCCCATTCAACTCCTTGAACCAACGAAATTTTTCACCATAAAATCCAACCGTTATCAGGGAATCAAGGGTTCTAACCATGACCGAAATTACATTGCCTTCGTCGCTGATTCTAGTAGTGATACTCATTTTCGTGAGCATTTTGATCATTCTCACCGTCCTTTGGTCAAGAACCCGTTCTCAGCTGAATTCAGCCGCACACAACCTCAAGACAGCATCTGATGAAGTCGACCACCTTAGGACTCGTTTCTCACCGGTGCTGTCGATCGAGGAGGAGGTTGTCCGGCTACAGAAAGAGGCTGCGGAAATTTCGCAAAACATCACCAACGCGCGGACTAGCTACGCTGAGAAACGCACAATGTTGGGAAAACTCGAAGAAGAGGTGGCCGTTTTCGACGAAAAACTTTCCTTCGCAGCATTTGGCGTTTATGAGCCACATTTCGATTTTGGCGACAGTCAACAGTACAAGGAAAAGATAAAGGAAATCAGAACCCGACAAAAGCAGATGGTTTCAAGCAAGACCGCCACCATTGCTCCGGTCACCTGGCATGTAGATGGCAGCCTTTCCAAAGGGCGAGTCATGATGAATCGTCAGTCGCGATTGACGCTTCGAGCTTTCAACGGCGAGTGCGCGAGCGCCATCGCCAATGCGCGCTGGAACAACGTCGTCGCCATGGAAAAGCGGATCCTGAACGCTGAAAAGCAAATCAATGCCGCCAATAAATCCTCTTCACTAGTAGTCAACGAAGGATACGTTGCCCTCAAGTTGGATGAGCTGCACATAGCGCACGAATACCGGGAGCAACTGAAGATCGAGAAGGACCGGCGCGCCGAACGAGCCCGAGCCGAACGTGAAGAAAAGAAACTATTGGCCGAAGCCCGGGCCGCCGAACGAGAAGAGCGCCGTTATCAGAAGCTGCTCGATAAAGCGCGAAAGGAAGCCGGCACGGACAAACGACGCATCGAGGAATTGGAAGCGGCCTTGGCCGAGGCCCACGACACTAGTGAACGCGCCAGGTCAATGGCGCAAATGACAAAGTCTGGGTATGTATATGTGGTTTCCAATATCGGTTCTTTTGGCGACGATGTCGTCAAAATTGGCTTGACTCGACGCGTCAATCCGGACGACCGAGTTCGCGAGTTGGGCGACGCCAGCGTACCGTTTCGTTTTGACACGCACGCCATGGTCTACTCGGATGACGCGCCAGCACTTGAGGCAGCGCTTCATCAAGAGTTTGCCGTACGGCGCGTTAATGTGGCTAATCTGAGAAAGGAGTTCTTCCGTGTAAGCCTTGATGACGTCGAAGAAGCGGTAAGACGGCTCGCCCCGGGCGCCGATTTCTTCAGGGACCGTGAGGCTCAGGAATGGCACGAGACACTCGCGCGCCGCAAGCAGGCTTTGGACGACATGCAATCTGTAACAGAAAAATTTCCGCTAGAAATATGACCGGCCCAAGCTCAAAGTATAGAACTACCGTGGAGTGGTGCTTTGGCAATCGTAATGTGCGGGATCGCAGTGGTACCACCGTAATACGCGCGCGTATTCGTGCAGTTTCCGGTCAACGGCGAATTTCCACCGACATTAACCTGGAATCCACTCCTGAGCCGTCCGCGGCCCCCTGGAAGAACGCCCTTGAGGCCCCACTCCGAGCCGTCAGGCGTATCTTGGGAAAACTTGTTGCGGAGCGTCTCCGGCGACCCAATTTCCCTCCGAGTACAGCTCGTGCTCAAAGGGTCTAATGCGCAGCTCTGCGCTCGCGGATCCGGATGGGGCGAGTTTTCTGTTTCCTTAACTCGCTACGACCAGAGGTTTGAGCCGGAAACAGTCTTGGGCAACGCTTCGCGGTCCAGTTTGTGTCCCCTCACCACCAAGGTCACCAGTTCGGCCTTGGAACGTTCTAAGACCAGGCGGTGGTGAGGAAGCGCGGGACAGCAATACCCGATCCCGAGTCGCGACGGCACTGGCCGAATGTTTTCCGTTCAGCCCAATGCGTGTAGATGGGGTTTCATCGCTTTCCTGAACGCCCCGATGCGCTCAAGCGTCCAACCGCGGACGTTGTCCCACTGATCGCGATTATGCACGTTTGCCTCGTCAGGGTAGTAGCAAGCAACTCTACTTGCCCGGCTCTCATCGAGCGGTTCCCACTCTAGCCCGACTTCGACAACTCGGCGTTTTGTCGCTTGTAACTTATTGATTTTCTGTTCGAGAACGCGAAAGGTCGGCACTACGGCAGCGCCGTGAGATCGTCGCTTCGACGATGATCTAGGCCGATATCCGTGGGGGCGGCTGTTCGGGCAGTTTCATCTTGAGTTGGTGCAGCAGCAGTTGCTGGTCGCGGGTTGGATCGGTGCGCCGGGGCAGGACGAGATGCCGCCCGTCAGTGGTCGGCAGATGCACATCGACCATTTGCATGGTGGCGAACTTCTCCAGGATCGCCCGGGGCGTCAGTCCCGGGGCGTGCGGTCGGGCCAGGTTTTTCAACGTCACATGCAGGCAGTAGGCGATGAAGGCGACAAAGATGTGCGCTTCGATCCGATCCTCGCGCTGATGGAAGATCGGCCGGATGGCCAGATCGTGCTTCAGTTCCTTGAACGCCTGCTCGATCTCGGAGAGCTGCATGTAGTAGCGCCACAAGGTCGCCGGGTCCTCACCGGTGAGGTTGGACCGCAGCAAATACCGGCCCTCGCGGCGCCGGGCTTGGCGCAGCCGCTCGCGCCGCAGTGAGAACGTGAACGTCTCGGCCGTCACCGCCTCCCGGGCCTTGGGCAAGCCGATGTCCACCAGATGCCAGGCGCGCCCCGCCTCCTTCTTTGCGGCGCCCAGCTTCAGCAGCAACTCGTCGCGTTTCAGCGATTGGCGGCGCAACTCGTGCAAGCGGCGCCACAATTTCTTCAGTCGGCGCCGGCGCATGCCGCGTTCCTTCAACACGCGCGCCCGGCTCTGGGCCAGGATGTGCAGTTCCCCGTCCCTGGCCAACAACTTCACCTCCACCGACTCGCGAACCTGCCGCCAGGGCTTGCCCACGAACGCCTTCTCCAGTTTGCTCAATCGGCCCTTGGGCGTGCCCACCAGGTAATGCACCGGTGCCGGCCCCGTGCGCATCGCCTCCAGCGTCGCCTCGGTGGGAATGCCCCGGTCCATGATCCAGACCCGCTCGGATCGCCCGTATTGCGCCTCGATCTTCTTCAGAAACCCCGCCAGCGTGGTCTTGTCGGAGGTGTTGCCCGGCATCACCTCGTAGGCCAGCGGAAAACCCTCGGGCGTCACGATCAAGGCGATCACCACCTGCACGCAGTCCGAGCGCTTGTCGCGGCTGTAACCGAACCGGCGCTTGTCCGAAAACCTCGGATCGCTCTCAAAATAAGTGGAGGTCAGGTCGTAAAGCAAAACATCGAAACGCGCATCGAACAACGTCTCCCAGCGGTCCCGCAGAAACGAGAAAAACGCCCGCTTGTGCCCCGCCAGCTTGTCCAGACAGCGGTACAGCGTGTGCCCGCCCACCGCCTCCGCCGGGCGGCCCAGCAAATCCCCCATGGCGCTGTGCGCGTACCAGTGCCGGTGCAGCCGCCACTCGCTGCCCGGATCGATCAACTGGTAGCAAACCAGCGTCTTCAACACGTCCAGCCAGCGCGTGCCCTGACGGCTCGGCGGAAGCCGCGGACGCCAAAACCGGTCCAGATCCAGCCGCGCCCACAGCACCAGCGCCAGCCAGCACGCCCCCCACTGACGCGCCCGGCGCAACCGCAACGCCTTCAGCTCGATCTGGACCACCTCGCAGGCCAACTCCGGCGCTTCCCGATCCGCCGGAAACAGCGCCACCGGCTTCGGACCCGACTCCCCGCACAACACCTCGATGGATCGGCACCACGCCGCCCGCTGGCCGTCGTTGATCTCTCCGAGATACAGCACTTGCCGCTGCACCACGCGACCGTCCGGGCTCCGGCAGTTCTCCACCACGCTCCAGTAACGGTGCTCCTTGCCGTCCTTGAAACGCCTCTTGGCACGCACGAACATGGACCCATAGCGTGCCCGAAATACCCCATAAATCAAGGGGCAAGGTCGGCACTACAGCCCGTTCGACGAATCCCCCATCAATACAATCAAAACGTTACATGACCGTATCCGGCCAATAACCGCTCAAATCAACCGGAAATCCGCCTGAGTTGTCGAAGTCGGGCTAGCGGAGAACTAAACTCATTCTCGATATCTGCACGTCTCTCCTCAAGCCTCGCGAATCGCCGGGCCACCTCATCCTTGTCCTTCCCGTCGACATAGAGCTCGAACCGGAAACGCGGGCGGCCACTCGGACGACAGAAGTTTACCGAATAATGAAAACCTGTCGTTCCAGACGGGAAGTTCATGTATTGCCGCTTCGGCGGCGTCTTGGCATGACTCCACCCGGGATACCGTTCGTGGAAGGCCGGCAGAAACTTAGCCCAGAAGTCACGGTACGCCAACTGCGTATCAGACAGCTCGTCCAGATTCGTGGCGTGGACACTGCGCACCCATTCGTCAGGTTTGACGACGACATCAAGCTGCGGCGCCGGCATCGAATCGCCGATCTTCCAGACCTTAAGCGCGATACCGAAAAAACTCACGGAATCTCGGCTATTGGAGTTCAACCACTGGAGAGCCGAACGATGTTCCTGTCGAAACGTCTCCGCGATTAGCACCGCGTGTGAAGCGCCAAGCCCCGCAGCGTAAGTGATGATTTTGCCGAGATGGTCGTGATCCGTGTTTCCAATCATGTTTTCAACGACCACGTGCTTCCCCGTGATGGCGTCATGGAGAAGGAGATCAGCGCTAAACGGTCCGACCGCCACCTCTGCCCCATCTAGCTCCAAGTCCATACTCAATGCGCGACCGAGTGCTTCAAGGTTATCCGCCAGCCAAGGCGTGAGATCACGTGCCTCGTCCGGCCACACGTCGCGGATCGGCACAGGCTCCAGCTCCGAAATCATCTTGGTCAACGCCACTCCACCGTTCGCTATCACATTGGGTTCTGGTTGCATTGTACGATGGCCGCATCCGGGGAGATCAGCAACATCGCGAAAATGAAAGCTTCGCCCATTTTATGGTCCAGGAAGACCGACAGCATAAGCACTCAAGCCAGCACCGAATCGTTGCAACTCAGGCCACCGTTGAACGCCATCGGTTCACTTCAAGCGCTTTCTCAAGCTGCCGACTCGGAACGGCGCAATCAATTCCCCTGTGCCTCGCCATGCCGTGTCACGTTGCGCCTGCTTGTTCCCACCCCCCATTCCGACCACTTGGCCAAACCGCTAAGCGATCACGCTGGTCGTCCTGCATTACTCACACCTTTCAGAATCGTCCCAGACTCACGCAAGTCTGGCCACCTGAGAAAACCGATGCCTGCGGCGCCGGCCCACGGCGGGGACCCCTTCCCCTGCGTGGCGGCAATCACCGTCCGGCAGCGTGCGCAAACGCTCATTGCCGGACGCTTTACACACAGCCTGACCCTTCAACGCTTACTGCTGCCAACAGCTTGAACCTGTCGCCCTCGGAGAAGGATGTGAATGGCCGCAGATCGCAATGATCGCGCTCTTATCCAGAAATTAAGGTCTACAGTTGAGCCACTTGCGCTGTTCCGTAGTCGTTGATTGGTAAGGGTTTTAAGGCACCCTCAAAAGAACTTTACCCCAGGATTGGGCTGTTTTGGGCCGGTTTCGGGTCGTTTTTCCCTATCGGAGGGGATTTTCACCCCAGGAGCCGGACAGGCCGACCGAGGGGGCAAGAAAAGAGGGGAGAAGCCGGCCGTCATGGGGCAAAATAGGGTTTCGATATCCACATGCCACTCCGAGGAGCAACCATGACGACCGGCCAGACCAAGTTACTCTTTTCCTGGGACGATGTCGATTCGTTGCCGGACATGCGGCGGTTGAGGCTGGTGTTGGATCATCTGCCGGACGGCCCGGTCGTGGAGGCGCTGCGCGCCCGCCGGGGCCGGGGCCGGGACGACTATCCGGTGGAGGCGATGTGGCGGGCGCTGGTGGCCGGGGTGGTGTTCCAGCATGCCTCGATCGAGTCGTTGTTGCGGGAGCTTGGGCGCAATCCGGGGTTGCTGTCGCTGTGCGGGTTCAACCCGTTGCCGAGGCGGGGCAAGCCTTGCCGGGAGGTGCGCCCGCATCCCGGGACCGGCGCGGCCACGGTGGTGGAGTTTCCGAGTCCGGCGCGCCCGGCGGTTCCGAACGCGTGGAACTTCTCCCGGTTCCTGGAGTCGGTCGAGGCCGTGGAGGCGGACACGGGCTGCGTGACGGGGATGATCGACACGCTGCGCGGGGGGCTCAAGGAGGCGTTGCCGGATTTCGGCGGGCATCTGGGCTACGACGGCAAGGCCATCGGGAGCCATTCCACGGGGCGGACGAACCGCGAGACGGGCCGGACCTCGGACCCGGAGGCGGACTGGGGCAAGCACGAGACGCGCGGCGTGGACGCAAAGACGGGCAAGGCGTGGACGAAGGTGAAGAGCTGGTTCGGTTACCGGCTGCACCTGATCGCCGACACCCGGTACGAGATTCCGGTGGCGTTGGAGGTGACGAAGGCCTCGGCGTCGGAGCCGGTGGTGTTGTCGGAGATGGTGCGCGAGTTGCTCGGCAAGGACCGGGGCCTGGCGGACCGGTGTTCGGATTTCAGCGCCGACCGGGGACTGGACAGCGCCAAGCTGAAAGCGGCGCTGTGGGACGATCATGGCATCCGTCCGTTGATCGACACGCGGGCGATGTGGCGGGAGGAGAAGGCGGAGCCGGGGTACGATCCGTCCAAGCCGATCCTGCGTCCGCTGTACCCGGAGCGGGTGGACACGGTGGTGCATTCGGAGAAGGGCGAGGTGGTGTGCCGGTGCCCAAAGACAGGCGAGCAGCGCCCCATGGCCTTCCAGGGGTTCGAGGCCGACCGGGGCACGCTGAAGTACCGTTGTCCGGCGGCGGCGTACGATCTTCACTGCCAGGGCCGGGCCATCTGCCACAAGCGGGCCGGCTGCGCGGCGGGGGACTACGGGCGCATCGTGCGCATCGACCTGAACAAGGTCGACCGGCGCATCTTCACGCCCACCCCGCACGGCAGCCCGAGTTGGCGGCGCGGCTACAAGCGCCGCACCGCGCTGGAGCGGATCAACGCCCGCCTGGACAACGACTTCGGCTTCGAGCGCCATTACATCCGCGGCCACGCGGCGATGAAGACCCGGGTCGGGCTGGCGCTGGCCATCATGATGGCGCTGGCGTTGGGGCATGTGCTGGAGGGCCGTCCGGGCCAAATGCGCTCCCTGGTCGGGGAGGTGCCGTTCCTGGACACCGGATAGCCGCCGCCCGCACGGCTCCATCCGCCCGGACCGACACGCGGACGCCCCGTCCGGGACCGCCCCTGTCCGTTCGGCGGCCCCAAGTGCGAATCGTTCTCATTTGAGCCCCGTCCACGGACATTTTCAGCCAAACGAGCCGGCCGAACGCATCATCATGCCCTCGACGAACAGCCCAAGGGCCCCGTCAAAGGCCTTGTCGGTGGCCCCAAAAACCCCACAGCGCAAGTCCCTCGACAAGGCTTCAGCGTGATATATTGCCATAGTCTCGGTACACTTAAACTAAACTCGGTACGGTAGGCCGTGGCCGTAGGAGAGGAGTTCCACTATGCAACAATTTCACGTCTCAATCCTTGGAATCGTGACCATCGCCGTCCTTGTCTTCACGTCGCTTGGCTGCACGACAAGCGGCCGTGCAGAGCGAACGCCGACCGTTTCAGAGGACGACGCTTGCTTTTGGTTACCGAACAGGGTGATGATGGTAGAGGCATTTACTGGCTCTTCAGCGTTTACTCAACGTGGGGTTGACTATGTCGCAAGTGACGCTCCGGTACGCTTGGTCAACATTAACGAGCGGTGTTCCGGAATTACAGGCGTGGAGTTAGAGGTAGGGCTGACACCACTTCAGTTCGCGGCGTGGAAGCTGTCTGATCGCCACCTACCCATATTCGGGACCCTCTTGCGGCATGGCGCAGATGTCAATACGCGGGTCGTGAGCGGTCCGACAGAGATAGAGTTAGTGGAGGATCTACAGTCGCTTGAGACACAGGAGAATCTCACTGACCAAGAGGGGGTGGCTTTGGCGAAGTTGACGATGCAACTCCTGTATGACTCAGATGAGTCGCCAAAGGACGACCCAAGGTATGCCGGCGCCACGGCGGTGCATATGGCTGCGGAGAAGCGTGGGACAAGCGGCGTCCTGGGTTTGATGATCGAAGCAGGTGCTGATTTGGCTGTGCAATCGGACGCCGGTGCGACCGGGCTTCACTTTGCCGCAAGCCGCGGTGACGTTCGAAACGTCCGTGTGCTGCTTGAAGCAGGAGCCAATGCCAATGTGTCAGATGTTCGTGGATGGACCCCGCTACACTGGGCGGCGTCCGAGGGCAACGACGCACAGGTGATTGTCGAACTGATCGACCGTGGAGGGGCCGATCCAGCAGCGAAGACCGATTCCGGAGAGACAGCGTATGACTTAATCTTGAGCAATGAGGCGCTGAAGGATAGCGAAGCTGCGTACGTGCTTGAACCCAGATGACGGTTTTGATGCACCTTATCGGGTACCGGGTCGTCGGTCTCACGCTGACTGCGGCTTGTTTGACGGTTGCCGCAACAGTTGTCCAAGCAACTCAAATCGAAAAGAGCATCAAGCTCGAACTGATAGACTTTGCCATGATTCCCAACGCTGCCGAACTCGGATGGGTGGAAGTGCAGCGCCGCCGCGGTGACGGCTGGGGATGGCAGTGCGACAACCGGCTGCATCTCGCTGCGCGACATCTCGCTGTGATGGATCGACTGCGCCGCCGTGGGTCTGGCACCGTGGATGCCAAGACATGGTTGCAGATGTCCGGTATGTGGGTGATCGAACGCCTATCCTCCTACACCAATCAACCTGATGGAGCGTTTTCGTGGCGCAGTTGGCTAACCGGAATGCTAGAACGCATCAACGAGGCTGCGGACGATTCCGGAATGCCACGGTGGCGGAAGGAGGTCGCTCTCCACAATTGGGTCATGTGCCACGTGAGCGTTGAGGAGGCGCATCTGGTCCGACGTTTGATCGACGAATCCAGTCCGAAGGAGAACTGATGCTGCCGACGCTAACGCGGATGTGCGATTTCTCATCCGTCATCCGATGTGTTCCTTTGCGCGACCCTGCGGCTGGGCGCGAGGTGTTACGCCGCGAACGGATTGAGTCCGCCCGTGGCGTCCGTATCCGGAGTGTAATACTCGCATCGGAAGAGATGATCTCCACGTGGCATCGAGTGACATGGATGGCGCTTGTCGGCGTTTTGACGTTCTACGTGACCGGTGCGCTCGCGCAGGATCAGGAAGGGTGGAAGTTCATACCCGCCCCGGATGAGCCGTGCGGCGTCAACTGTCCGGACCCCGATGCACCGCTTAGCCGCGTGAACTACCCCCCGAGAGATGACAATTTCAAGAACATGTTCGTTTCGACGGAGAGTGGCCTGCGGATCGTGCAGAACACCCATTGGAACGGGACGGAGACTAATCTGAGCTTCTGGTGCGGCGTCCACTGTCGGGATCCATACGCACCGGTCGGCGTGACCAACCAATTTCGCAGAAACGACGCGCAGGAGATTGCGTTGGTGTTTTACCGCGACGGCGAGGACGTGGTTCTACGGAGCAAGCCGAATCCTCACTGGGTAGGGCGTAACGAGGCTATAGAGGCTATCGAACTCATGGCCCTGAGCGCACCACTTCCCCTGATGGGACTGGGACCGGCAAGCGGCGAACTGGATCCCGGCGCAGAGGAGCCCGGCCATGAAGTCGTCCGTCGGAGCCTAGATCGCACGAGAGTTGCGTATCACGCTTACGGGAATGACGTGTTTCAGCCGCGCGTCCTCCAGAGCATCGGCGGGGTGCTGTCTCAGGCCAGCGTTGCCGAGGGTCGGGATGGACCGCCGCCGAAGGTGGAGTTTGTCCTCCGCCTGGACGGTACGTATCCAGGATACGTTCTCGTAAGCTACGGTGACGTAACGGGGCGCTATCGGATCCGATATGACGAGCTTGTTCCCATGGCACTGTTCGTGAACAGTGGAGGAACCAGCCTCTACACGTTGTGGGAGGACAAGCTTCCGCCAAACTTCCAGCGCGAGGCGGGCTTCGCGAAATACGAGGGCGGCCCGGGCTTCCTAGCGTTGGAATTCGCAGACACACGATTTGCAGAAGCCATGTATTTTCTCGATGTCTGCCGGGGTTGCATCACTATGCCTGACGATGGCACGGAAGCTGCGGTCAATGCACGCGCTACATTCGCCACGGGCACCATATCCGAGCGGCCGTCCAGCTATATCAATACTGACGTCGGCTCGACGTTCGAATTGGAAGAGACGAGTGTGGGCGCCGTCAAGGTCAGGGGGAGGATCGTCAGGTTTCACTGGAGCGGCGATGCCCGCACAGGTGTGGCGGTCGACAGGAAGCAGCTGATAGTACGGCCCGGCGAATTGCAGACAAACGTGAACCATTGGTTGGCGGAGCATGAAGTTGAGCACATGCTGCAATTGATGATCGGAATCGACGTGCGGAAAGAAGCTAGCATATTGGCGTACCGTCGGCTGGGTGATGCGTTTTTCCTCTTTGAGACCCTTGCGCTCATGCGGGCTACCAAACGGTACTTGCCGGACGATTGGTCGGCGTTCATGGCGTTGCTTTCATCGGATTGGTTGGTGCGTCAGAACTGGGAACCGTGGAAGCGATATACCCAGACGTTCTGTAGCGTTTACCCCCATGGAGGCGGATGCCGCGAAACAAACTGAGGGCAGCAGCGATTCTCGACAGGCGAGAAGACGCGATGGCCATGTTGGAGTCAGCAGTCGGTCGGCTTTTCCGGCATGCCGAGACGGTTGGCAGGGACGCCGCTGGATCGGAAGCGCGATGGTGTTGCCGGTCTTACTTTCGGCAAGGGCGTTGTCGCGGCCGAACACGGTCTCGTGCGCGGCCTGCTTTGCCGTGGTGCCGCCAGCCAGTCGCCCGCTGGAGCTGGCCGGCGAGCTTGTGGTCATCGTCTGTGACGAGCTCGGCGGTATCCCGCGCGTGGGATACCGCAACATGGAATGCGGGCTGGTTGGTCAACTGAGCATTGCCGGTCGGCATCGCCGCGAGAATCCGGTCCACCGTCCTGCCTTGAAAGGCGTGCACAGTGGCCGCGAACGCGCGGTCGATATGTCGGAGCTGGGGTCGCGCGGGCCGAGTTTCATCACTGAACCGTTCTCCAGACAGAACCGAACGCCGTCGCGGTCGATGGATTCGGCCGTGGCCGCGTTGCCGTTCCTAAGCCCCCTTCGAAAGTGAATGCCGCCTCTCAGTGACCTCCTCGACGCCGGAGGCGGCTCGGGGTTCTTACAGTGAGCGCGATCTCGCAACCGCGGCCCAGAATGCTCGCTCGCGCTATATTATTCCCGACATCGGTTTTCTCTTCAGGGTATTGCTTACTGCCGCAATCAGATCAATCTGAAATTCATCCAGCTGGTCGGTCGACCACATCACTGTCGTAAGGTGATTTGTATCGAAGTGCGTACTTTCCCGATGAAACACACTTCTTTCACAAGTGTATATCACGGGCACACCGATACCTTCCGCGAAACCAGCCTCCCAATAAGCCCCATTGAACTGAGCCGCGTTCCGCGGCGGGACGCTGTGCCCGCCGCACGCGCATCGCGATTGTCCTGCCCCTGAAGTACTGAGGAGTTCCACCTGCCTGAGGATCAGTGGAGCCACGTCGGGCTCCGGTCCACTCCCTGGCTGCAAGAATGGTCGACCCACTCACCGGTGGGCGCACCCGCCGGTGTCGTCGTATCCATTCCAACACCAAGGGAGACTCCTCATGACACAGCTTCGTCAACGCATGCTCAACGACATGACCGTTCGCGGACTCGCCGAGAACACCAAGAAGTCCTATCTCAGCTCCGTCACCGGACTGGCGCGTCATTACCGGCGAAGTCCAGACCGGGTCTCGGCCCAGGAAGTCCAGGACTACCTCATCCACCTTCACGAACAACGGGGGTTGACCTGGAAGAGCTGCAACTGCGCACGCCACGGCATCCGGTTTTTCTACCGGATCACGCTCGGTTTGCCCGAACCGCACTTCTATTTGCCCGGCGCCAAGACACCTTCCACCCTGCCCGAGATCCTCAATCGAGAGGAACTGCTGCGGCTGTTCACCGTCACCACCAACCCCAAGCACCGTGCCCTGCTGATGACCGCCTACGCCGCCGGGCTTCGGTGCAGCGAACTGACGCGCCTGCGCGTGTCCGACATCGATTCCGGGCGCATGCTCCTGCGGGTCGACCAGGGCAAGGGCAACAAGGACCGCTACGTGCCGCTCTCGCCCCGGTTGCTGGAGCAACTGCGCGCCTACTGGCGTCGTACGCGCCCGCCCCATTGGTTGTTCCCGAGCCCCATCGCGGGCCGGCCGTTGAGCCGCCACAGTCCCTGGGACATCTACCACCGGGCCAAGCAAAAGGCCGGCATCGAAAAGTCCGGCGGCATCCATACGCTGCGCCACTGCTATGCCACCGGGCTGCTGGAGGCCGGGGTCGAGTTGCCCGTCATTCAGCGCCGCCTTGGGCATCGCTCGATCCGCTCCACCCTGCGGTATCTGCACCTGGCCCAGGACACGACATCGGCCACCCCCTCCCCGTTGGACCTGCTGGAGTTCCCGCGAACCTCAAGGGCCTGAGCCGCGGTGCACGCCGCTCACGCGGCGCCGGCCCCGCGGCCGGCGCTGGAGATCGCCGATATCCTCGCGGCGCGGGCCGGGGCGTATCTGCAAGAACATCCGGTCCCGTCCCGGCACCGCCGGGTGGTCAACGCCCTGGTCAACTGCCGAACGGCCGCGCTCGGCGGGTTCAAGGCCGATTGCGCGCAGTGCGGGGCGGTGACCATCCAGTACGCCTCGTGCAGGGACCGTCACTGCCCCAAGTGCCAGAGCCTGTCGCAGACCCGATGGGTCGAGCGCCAGTGCGCCGATCTTCTCGACATCGGCAACTGGCACGTGGTCTTCACCTTGCCCCATCAGCTCAACGCCCTCGTCCGGCGTCATCCCAGGACGATCCACCGGCTGCTGTTCGACGCCGCCTCGCGGACCTTGCTGGAGTTCGGACGCAACCCCCGGTGGCTGGGCGGGGAGCTGGGCATCACCATGGTGTTGCACACCTGGGGGCAGAACCTGGGACAGCATGTGCATGTCCACTGCATTGTCACCGACGGGGGACTGAGCCCCGACGGAGAACGCTGGCTCACGCCGCCGCGCCGCGGGTTCCTGTTCCCCACCGCCGCGCTGTCGAAGGTCTTCCGCGGCAAGTACCTCGACGCCTTGGCCACCGCCCACCGCAAGGGTGAAGTTCACTTGCGGGGTACCGGCGAGCCCGACGAGGACCGGGCGTTCGATTGCCTCCGGGCATCGCTGCAATCCCAGGACTGGGTGGTGTACAGCAAGCCGCCGTTCGCCGACGCGGGCCAGGTCCTGGCCTACCTGGGCCGCTACACCCACAAGACCGCCATCGGCAACCATCGATTGGTCCACTTCGACGGCGAACACGTGCGGTTCCGATGGCGCGACTACGCCGACGGCAACCGGCGAAAGGTCATGCGGCTGGAGGCCGATGAGTTCATTCGCCGCTTCCTCCTGCATGTGCTGCCGCGAGGCTTCACCCGCCTGCGCCATTACGGGTTGCTGGCCAATCGCAACCGAAGCCGGAAGCTCGCCCTATGCCGTAGGTTGCTCGGACAGCCCGAAGCTGAACCGCTGAAGGAAGAGTCCGCGCAGGAGCTGATGTTGCGTGTGACCGGAATCGACATCGGCGTGTGCCGGTACTGCGGACGCGGCCAGCTGCGACACGTCGCGATCCTCAATCCGGGTGCCGACGCCGCGGTGCCGATGCGAACGACGAGACCGCCATGACGATGTGTTTGGGATCATATACACCCTTGATCGGATGGTCGGGCGCGCAGGGGGCGCTGTTTGGCTTGATGGGTTCGAGGTAGCTGGCGATCAGCCGGTGGGCTTCGCGCCGCGCCTCGGCGATCATCATTGTCCTGCCGTCACCGAGGGTGCCAATTGATAGCCGGTCGCTCACGCTTCCCGGCCTATCCTAAGCAGCAAGTTAGCGGCTCGCACCAACCCAGTACGCGAGTAAGGAGCTTGGAACGATCAGGAGAACATTCGCGCATGTGCATTTAGAATCGCGACTCGGACATTCTGGATCACGCTGCACATGTGCGACAATAGCGGCAACTGGATGACGTTCATCGCGTTTTCACGGGCGCATTGCGAATTAAAAAAGTGTAAGGAAGGAAATTGTGGAAGAAGAGCAAATCGAATTGAAGATTAGAGAAGAGGTTGAAAAGTTTGTTACCGATCATTGGGCCAATACTGAATCCGTTTGTTACCTAAGTTCGATCGGTGTCCATCTGAACCACACGGTACCTGACAGCAGAGTAGTTCTTCGGAACGGCCTCAAGGAATTTCTTCGAGAAAATATTGTAGTACAGATGGTGCAGTTTCCTGGAGTAGAACAGAAAGTCGGCGCCGTGCCTCTTTCAGTTTCCTTGCCAGACGATATTAGGCAATTGTTTTCTCAACAAGGAGCACCAACCTCCGCAGGAATCCGGAATCTGTATATTCAAGACTTTTGGGCCGCGTTTATTCGCCCAATTGAACACCTTCCTCGTTATGTTCTTGTTGACGAGAGCGGTGGGGTCAGCATTTGCGACGACTCACCGGACGGCGAGGGCGGTAACGTCTATGAGATTACACCACAGGATCTGACCACTAGGCTTTCTGATGAATCGATTATAGAAAAGGTAAAGGCAACGCATTGCGCAATTGACCAGTGGTTAAACAAACACTCCTTAGAGCGTCGCGTGTTTCTGCAACCGGCACGTCAGAAATTGGATGTTACGCGTGGGAGTCGCCTGATGAGCTTCATGAGGGCATTTGAAGGATTACCATACGAAGATTTGTCGCGAATAAGGGTTCCTCTAGATATATTGGTTAAGCTCAATTCGAAGAGATGACAATCGATCACTACATCGTTTTCATAGGTGCCGGTCGTCCATTGGCAGAACAACTTTCCCGTTTGGAGGATCGAATTTCTAAGTCTCGCGTAATCGCCCCAGCCATGAGAAAAAATCAGATCGGACTTACCGAGGCGGCAATTAAGCGGGCCGCTGACGAATTGCATCACGAGTTGTCCGAAAATGATGACCTTTCCCAATTTGCACGCCTCTATCTGTGGATGTACAGGCCAACAAGTCAACACCAATTCAATCGAGTGTGGCGGGCTTTTGGTCACGCCTCCTGGATCGAATTAATCCCAACAAATTACTTGGATAAGGTAGGACCTACTAGGAATTACCTGCAAAATAGGACAAATGAAATTCGCAGAATGTTGCACGAGGTATCGCACTCTACCTACGCGCAGCGAAAGTCATCGCCGCTTTGCTTACCCCTTCGTAACTTCACTTCGTCAGTTACGAAGGACTTGAAAAAGTACTGGTACGTCGATCTGGATGAAAAGCAGTTATCTAAAACGATTCGTCGGTTGAAGAAACGATACTCACAAACCAAAAGTGCAGCCACGCAAGGCTACAGTGATGACAAGGCGTTGATATTCAAACCGGCAAGTAACAACGAATGCCACGGTAAGCCTCATCCTTTAGGATCTGAAAAAAAGACCTTTTTTTGTGGAAGATTTCGTTATGGAGTGTCCCTTTTCCCTGGATTTCATTACGATGTGTCGGCGGAAAAGTCCTCCACAATCCAATGTCTTCTATGGGGGCCATCGGGAGACCGGAGGCGAGTTCGAAACAAGACGTATGTAAATATATTTCCTAACGACTACATTCACCCAGAAAAATAGAGGCGGAGTATGAATCTCATAACTCCGCCGTTAAAGTTGTCTGAGTTGTGGCCACGGATTCAACTACTTCGTAGTCGATCGCCGAGTGCAGCAATCCAGCTTCATGATCATAGCTGGCGCGACACTTGTGCGGTCCCCTCTAACTCGCGCGCCTCAGAATTCGCGGTTAAGAGCTTTCCGCCGGACAAGGCTAATTTGCAGAGTATCGGGCGATGCGCCCTTTTGTCAACCCGCTCGATTGCCTATGTAAACGCAAAGCAGAAATGTCCCCTTTTCTCCAATTCTAAAATGTCCCCTTTGGTCGGCGCGCGCCATACACTTGTGGCGGTTTAGCATCGGCCTTGGGCGCAGGGAGCGGAGCGACCGAAGCCCAAGGCCGATGCGCGCGGGCTTCATCCTGCGGCGGCCCCGCCCGCGTCCGGCTTCCACGACCGCCGCCAAGGATGGTCCGGGGTCGGCTTGTAGGCCGGGCGCGACCGCTGTTCCGCCTTGATCCGGTCCACGCGCCGCACCACCGTTTTCTCGTCCTCCACCGCCGCCGCCTCGCCTTCCCCGATCAACCGGACGGGCAACTCCCGGCCGTCGCGCAGCACCGTCACCGAGCCGTCGAACGCTTGGCACACCGTGACCGCCGCGCCGCGCAGTCGGTACCCCTTGCCGTGTCCCGTCACCCGGTACTCGCGGTTGCGGAACCGGATCGTCAGATCCTTCGTCAGCTTGCGCACATGGTGCTCGCTGAAAATCTGGTCCAACTCCCGGGCGCCGTGCAGCACCTCCCGGTGGGCGTCCGCCGGGTCCCGCGGCGCCACCGCGAAACGCCGGTTGAAGTCCGACATGAACGTCGGCAGGTACGCGTTGCCGGCCTCCAGGCCGTCGATCCCGCGCAACCGCATCTCCTTCACCAGCCGGTCCTGAAGCGTCCGGTTGGCCCGCTCCACGCGCCCCTTCGCCTGGGGGCTGCCGGCGTGGACCGAGGCGATGTCCAGCGTCTTGAGCGCCCGCCCGAACTGCGTCAACTCCGCCTCCTTGTCCTTCTTGTTGACCCGGAACACACCGTAACGGTCCGAGTAATACGCCACCGGCCGCCCGCACGCCGCCAGATGCGCCCGCGTCGTGCTCATGTACGCCTCGGTCGTCTCCGACGGAAAAAACCCCGTCGCCAGCAATCGCGTCGTCGCGTCGTCCACGTACACGATCAACGTGCACGCCGGACCCCGACCCTCGAACCAGTCGTGCGGCGAACCGTCGATCTGAACCAGGTCCCCCACGCACGCGCGACGCGGCCGCCTCGGGTGCACCCGCACCGCGCGCCGCGCCTTCGAACGCCACAACCCCTCGGCCATCATCCACTGGCGCAAGGTCTCCGCCGACACCCGCCAACCGTGCTCCTCCACCAGCTTCTCGCACGCCAATGTCGGGCCGAAATCCGCATAGCGCTCCCGCACCAGGTCCAGCACCTCCCGCCGGACCCCCGCGTCGATGGCGTTGTTCGGGCGCTTGCCGCGATGGCCCGACACCAGGCCCGCCGGACCGTCCGACCGGTACCGCCGTACCAGGCGCTTGACCTGGCGAACACCAATTCCAAGCCGCTTCGCCGCCTCGCGCTGCCGCAAACGCTTCTCCACCACGGCCCGAATCAGCCCCACCCGATCCGCTTCCTTGTAACTCATCGTCCCCGCTCCGTTGCTCTTTTCCAACGCATCCCCTCCGATCAAAAGGGGACATTTTAGAATTGGAGAAAGGGGACATTACCGCTTTGGGCTTACACCCGCTCGATTGCCTAGGCACCCTCATTGAAGGTGGTTACGGCACCGTCGCACAGCGCGCCGAGACCAGATATTTCTCGATGGCGGCAACGATGATTCATATCGTAGTACTGATGTCGGTGGCTCAAGAAGGACAGCGGAAAGAGTTTCGTGGGTCGGTTGGGTCGATTGTCGAACCGAATGGTTCGGGCGCCGCGAAACTGTTGGCCAGTGGTGCGGTAGGGACCGAGGATTGGGGCTGACGCGCTAGGGATGGAGGAACAGGGGTCGTGGTTGCGGGTGATCGTGGATATGAGGCACAGGAAGGCTGAAGCTGCAAGCATTGGATGAGATCGCGGGTCGCGACACCGAATGATGCAGGTTGCAGGTGTGCAGGAGAAGGTAAAGTTCGGGCGGGGCGGTCCGAGGCTACGCGTCTCGAAGAGCTCGTTGGCGGGCGCGGTGTAACACGCCTGAAATCGATGACCTACTGCCAGCGCGGACCTGACGTGTTGAGCCGCTGCGAATGTATGCAGCCGTTGCGTTTCGTCTCCCGTAGTCTCTGACTCTCCGTGTGAAACAACGTGGGAAACACACAACTATATTGACGTAACATTTTGAATAAACAGCATGTTTTTAACAAAGTATGGCGGAGAGGGAGGGATTCGAACCCTCGAAGGGCTTCTAACCCTTACTCCCTTAGCAGGGGAGCGCTTTCAGCCACTCAGCCACCTCTCCGTAAATTCGGCCCGCCTGTCACGCCCAAGCGCCCCGCTGCGGCGAGCGCGCGTCATCGGGGCGCTTGGGCGCCGACTATTCTAACCTGCATTGACGATGCGGCCCAACGCACAATTCGGTCGGGGCGGTCAAGTACGTAACGTCGGCCGATTGGCCTTGGCGGCCGATCGGGACTGGTACGCAAGGCAAATCAACGCGGCCGGCGTCGATGGAGAGTGCGTCAGTGCTCCGGGCCAAGGGCGCGGCGCCGTTCCGCTTCTACAGCGGCCTGCTCACTCTTGATTCGCTCGTGAATCTCTTCGCGATGGACAGCGACGTCTTTGGGGGCGTTGACCCCCAGACGCGCCTGATTGCCTTTTACGCCGAGTACGGTGACTGTCACGTCCCCGGCAATCACCACGCTCTCCCCAACTCGACGGGTCAAGATCAGCATATCCAAACTCCTTCCTGGTACCTGCCGCCTTTGCATGATTTGAGTACGGCAGGCCGGCCTTGTTCCCTGGAATTCCTGGCCGGTTGCTTCACACGGCGCGGGGCATGGCCCTGCGCCAGTTTCCAATGGTAAATCATTTTCTGGGTCGGCGTCGGAAACAGCGTTGCCCAACGAGACATGAGCCTGCAGGCCGGCGTCCGGAGTCGCCGGAGGATGATCGAGCCGTTACGGACCGAGCGGGTGCGGACGCCGGGAGCAGGTTCGCGCCTTTGTGGAGGGCAGCGAACCGGCGGACTTACCCCAGCGCGTTGGAGACTTGCGACGCAACCAGGGCCAGCGCCTCGTCGAGGTTCTCCGGCTGCGTTCCACCCGCCTGGGCGAAATCGGCTCGCCCGCCTCCCTTGCCGCCGACCCGTTTGGCGATCGCACCGGCAAGCCGCCCCGCGTGGAGCGAGTCCGTCAGGTCCCTGGACACGTCGGCCACCAGACGGACCTTGCGGCCCTGGACGCTGCCGATCACCACCACACCGGTTCCCAATTGACTCCGGAGCTTGTCCGCGGCGTCCCTTAACGGCGACGGATCGACCCCGTCGATGCGCGTCGCGAGCACCTTCACGCCCTTCACTTCCACGGCCTCGGCCAGCAGGTCGCGCCCGCCGCCGCTTGCCAGTTGACCCTTGAGCGCCTGCACCTCGCGCTCCAGCCCGCGGTTTCGCTCCACCAACTGGGCAACCCGGTCGGCCACGTCGTCGCGAGCGCCCTTGACCAGGCCCGCGACATTTCGCAGAAGCCCCTCGCTGGCGTCCACCCAGTCCTCGGCGACCTCCCCGGTGACCGCTTCGATCCGGCGCACACCGGCTGCGATCCCGGTTTCGGAGGTGATCTTAAGCAACCCGATGTCTCCGGCGCGGTTGACATGCGTACCGCCGCACAATTCCATTGAGAAATCACCGAGCCTGAGCACGCGCACGGTACCGCTGTACTTGTCGCCAAAGAACGCGATCGCACCGGACGCTATCGCCTCGTCGTAAGGCAACTCGGTGATCTCCGCGTCCGAATTGAGGCGGATCTGCCGATTGACGAGCCGTTCGATGAGCCGCAACTCCTCGTCCGTCACCGGCTGGTGGTGCGAGAAATCGAAACGCAGCCGGTCCGGCGCCACCAGCGATCCTCGCTGCTGCACATGGGTTCCGAGCACGGACCGCAGCGCCGCATGCAACAGGTGCGTGGCGGAGTGATTGAGCACGATCGCCGCGCGCCGCTCGGCGTCGACCCGCGCTTCGACCTTGTCGCCCACGCTCAGGCCGCCCTCGGACATCATGCCAAGGTGGCCATGAGCTTCGCCGAACCTGATGGTGTCTTCCACCTTGAACAGGGCATCGCCGCCGCTCAACGTGCCGGTATCGCCGATCTGGCCTCCTGATTCGGCGTAGAACGGCGTGCGGTCGAGCACCACGGCACCGGCCGTTCCGGACTCCAGCGAGTCGACGGATTCACCGCCGGCAAATAGCGCCTTGACGGTGGCCGATCCGTCGAGCATCCGGTATCCCAGAAACTTCGTGGCGTCGGTCAGTATCGGCGGCGCCGCGCCATAGCCTGTCAACCGCCGGCTCGCCCGGGCGCGGCTGCGCTGCTCGGCCATGCGCGCCTCGAATCCGGCTTCATCGATCGCGAGATGGCGGTTGCGGGCGAAGTCGGCGGTCAGATCCCTGGGAAAACCATACGTGTCGTAGAGGGTAAAGACGGTTTCCCCGGGGATGACGCCGCCCTCGCCGAGTCCTTCCACTGCGCTCTCGAGGATGCGCATGCCTTCGGCAAGCGTCTCGGCGAAGCGCTCCTCCTCACGGCGCAAGACCCGCTCCACATGGGCCCGCTGCACCGTCAATTCGGGAAAGGCCGCGCCCATCTCCGCTTCGAGCGAGGCCACCAGCCTGTAGAGGAAGGGCTCCTGAACGCCGAGTTGATAGCCGTGCCGAAGGGCGCGGCGAATGATCCGGCGTAGCACGTAACTGCGCTGCTCGTTCCCGGGTACCACGCCGTCGACGATCAGGAACGAGCTGGCCCTGATGTGATCGGCGATGACCCGAAGGGACCGATGCTCGGGTCGCGCCGTCTTCGTGACCTCCATCGCGTCGCGGATGAGGTTCCTGAAGAGGTCCGTTTCATAGTTGGAGTGAACGCCCTGCATGACCGCGGCCAACCGTTCGAGGCCCATGCCGGTATCCACGGACGGTTTGGGAAGGGGAATCAGTTCGCCGTCCTCGTTGCGGTCGAACTGCATGAACACCAGGTTCCAGATCTCCACGAAGCGATCGCCGTCTTCATCCGCGGAGCCCGGGGGGCCGCCCGCCACGCCGGGGCCGTGGTCGTAGAAAATTTCGCTGCAGGGCCCGCAGGGCCCTGTATCGCCCATGGCCCAGAAGTTGTCCTTCTCCCCCATGCGCCCGAATCGCGCCGGGTCCACGCCGATGTGCCTGAGCCAAAGGTCGGCGGTCTCGTCGTCCTCCGTGTAGACGGTGCACCAGAGCCGCTCGGGCGGTAGTCCCAGCACACCGGTGACGTACTCCCAAGCGTATTCGATCGCCTCGAGCTTGAAGTAATCGCCGAAGCTGAAATTGCCGAGCATCTCGAAGAAAGTATGGTGCCGCGCCGTGTAGCCGACGTTCTCCAGGTCGTTGTGCTTGCCGCCCGCCCGCACGCAACGCTGCGAGGTGACCGCACGCCGGATCTTGCGCTCCTCGCGGCCGAGAAACACCTCCTTGAACTGCACCATGCCGGCGTTGGTAAAGAGCAGCGTCGGGTCATTGGCCGGCACCAGCGGCGCGCTGGGGACCTGCTCATGCCCCCTGTCCTGGAAATAGTCCAGGAAGGACTGGCGAAGTTCGTTGGTGGTCGGTTTCATGTCATGCTCATCGGGCAAGCGGTGAAGCTAATCGGAATCCGGCTCCAAATCCAGCGCTGCCTGGATTTGCCCGTATTCAAATCCCCGCGATTTCAGGAATCGCGCCTGCCGGGCGCGTTCCTGGTATGCACTCGGCGGGGCCGCGCCGAACCGCTTGCGCCTCGCGGCCGCCGCCAGCGCCACCCAGTCGCACTCGGCCTCCGCCAGGGTCGTGTCGATGAGCGAGTCGCCGACGCCCCGCTGGAGAAGCTGCGCGCGAATTTTCTCGGGTCCCTGTCCCCGGCCCGTGCGACTTCGGACGAATTGCTCCGCGAATCGCGCTTCATCCAGAAGCCTCTCCTGCTGCAGCCTGTCGAGCACCTCGTCCGCCATGTCCCGGGCATGGGAACGGGCGAGAAGTTTCCGGCGCAGTTCGAGCCGGCCGTGCTCACGGCGGGCAAGCAGGTCCAGCGCCTGCTTGCGGCAGGCGCGACGCTGTTCCTCCAGTGGGTTGTCGGTCGATTCAGGCTTGCTTGAGAGCGACACCCTCCGTGCCCTCATTCACGGATTGAGCCTCGGGCGAACCGGGCAACAGCCTGGCGCGCAGTTCGGATTCGATGCTCGAGGCAATATCCGTGTTGGTCTGCAGGAACTCACGCACGTTTTCCTTCCCCTGACCGAGCCGGTCGCCCCGGTAGCTGTACCACGAACCGGATTTCTCGACGATGTTCTCGCTGACGCCAATGTCGATCAGTTCTCCCTCCCGGGAGATGCCGGTGCCGTAAATGATTTCGAACTCGGCCATCCTGAACGGCGGCGCCAGCTTGTTCTTGACCACCTTCACCCGCGTCTGGTTGCCGAGGACCTCGTCGGCCTTCTTGATGGCGCCGATGCGGCGAATATCCAGACGAACCGAGCAATAGAACTTGAGCGCGTTGCCGCCCGTGGTGGTTTCCGGGCTGCCGAACATGACGCCGATCTTCATGCGGATCTGGTTGATGAAAATCACCATGCAGTTGGAACGCTTGATGTTGGCGGTGAGCTTGCGCAGCGCCTGGGACATGAGCCGCGCGTGCAGCCCGACGTGGGAGTCTCCCATTTCGCCCTCGATTTCGGCCTTGGGAGTGAGCGCCGCCACGGAGTCCACCACGATGATGTCGACGGCCCCCGATCGCACCAGCATGTCGGTGATTTCCAGCGCCTGCTCGCCGGTGTCCGGCTGGGAGATCAGCAGTTCATCCACGTTGACGCCGAGGTTGCCGGCGTAGATGGGGTCAAGCGCGTGCTCGGCATCCACGAAGGCGGCGGTACCGCCCCCGCGCTGGGCCTCGGCCACGACCTGCAAGGTCAGCGTGGTCTTGCCGGACGATTCCGGCCCGTAGATCTCCACGACGCGCCCCTTGGGCAGCCCGCCGATTCCCAGGGCGACATCCAGCCCCAACGAGCCGGTCGAGATCACGTCGATGTCCTGGCTGGCGATGGCGTCGCCCAGGCGCATGACCGAACCCTTGCCGAATTGTTTTTCTATCTGCCCCAAGGCGGCTGCGAGCGCTCGTTTACGCTTGTTTTCCATTTGAATGATCTCTTTTGTCCGGCAAAATTTGGTCGTTTGGTTCAGGGTGATTATTTCACAGATTCCACTGGCTGACAGCCGGAAAACCGGGCCTTGAGTCCAGAAAGGCGCGTCATTCCCGCCATTGCGAAAAGTTCGATCAGCCTGACATCGAACTCCACAAGATCGCGCACGTTATTCGTCGCGACCGTCAAATCGTGGCCATGGGGTTCGACGCCGACTATTTCATCTTCGAACAACGAATCCCGTCCCGCTGGTGCGGGGAATCCAATCGGTGGGCGATCCAGGTTACGACTTCGGCAGCTTGCGCCTTCGGCTGTCGGCGACAATGATCCAGGTCAACAGGGCAATCACCGGAGAGAAGAAAATCAAGGTGTAAAGGATATCCATCACGACTGATTCTCCCTGTCCTTGGTCAGGCCGTGATAGGCGGCGATGCCGCGGACATATCGACGACCCCATTCGCACTGCGGAATCGAGGCTTCCCCGACTCCGCGCGGTCTAGGCGATGCCGCCGACATATCGACGACCCCATTCGCGCTGCCGAGTCAGCCGGCGTCGTCGAACGCCCATTCCCGCAGCACTTCGTACACGGAGTGACGGGCGCCCGGTCTGGACTCAACCAAGCCCAGTTTCGATACGGGCCAAACTACGCAGCGGACCGGCGTATCCACGGCCCGGGCCTTGCGGGCCAGAGTCACATGGGGATGATATGGCCTACGCTCGCGCTCGAAGCCTACTGCCACAAGCGCGTCCCAGAGAACGCGCTCCAGTTGCACCAGTTCGCGCGGAACCTGTGTTGCGCCAAGCCAAAGCACCCTTGAGCGTGACCAGTATCCCAGTTTGTCCAGTTCGACGGTGAATGCCGTGGACGGTATCGGCGGAATCCGCGCCACCGTCGCCAAGTCAGCTTCCGTCAAGGGTCCCAGGAATGCCAGCGTGATATGCAGATTGCCGGGCGGTGTGCCGCGACCGCCGCAACGCCTGACCGCGGTGCGGGTGGAGCGCAACAACTCCTGGCGGACGGTGTCATTGGGCCATAGCGCGAAGAAGACCCGTCGTCCGGCGGGCTCCCGGTCGGGCCGCGTCACCGCTCCCGGGCCTCCGCCCTATCGCTCTCGACCAGTTCCAGGAGGCCTTGCAGCGCGCGCCCGACGGCCTGACGGCGGATGGATTCCCTGTCGCCCGCAAACACGCGACGATCGGTGATGCCAGGCACATCGAGATCCGTAGTACCCGGAGCGTCGTGATCGCCGGTACCCAGCGTGCCGCGATCGATCACGTCCGAAGGCCCATCCCACCCGAACCAGACCGTGCCGACGGGCTTGTCCGGCGTGCCCCCCTTGGGCCCCGCGATGCCGCTGACGGCGACGGCAAAATCCGCGCCGCTCAGGACTCTTCCGGCTCGTGCCATGGCCGCCACGGCCGCCTCGCTCACCGCGCCATCGGAATCGAGAATGGCCTCGGGCACGCCGACGAGTTGGCGCTTGGCGTCGTTGGCGTAGGTCACCCAGCCCCAGCCGAACCATTCCGAGCTTCCGGGGACGTCGGTCAGGGTCTTGGCGATCCAGCCGCCGGTGCAGGACTCCACACAGGCGGCGCGGGCGCCCCGTTCCCGCAAAGCCTCCCCCAGGCTACGGGCAAGATCGGTCAGTTGGGCGTCGGATGGCGTCATGATCGTGCGCTCAGAACCCGATTGTAGACCTCCGCGTAGCACCGGCTCATGCGCCGCACCGAGAATCGCGCGTTCACTCGCTCCCGCCCGGCACGGGCCAATCGCAAGCGTAGCGCCTCGTCGCCAAGCATCCGCATAACGCCGCCGCGCAATGCGTGCGGGTCGCCTGCGGCAAACAAGAACCCGCTCCGCTCGGGCTCTATGATGTCGGGGATTCCACCCGCATCGGAGGCGACCACCGGCACGCCCGCGCTCATCGCTTCCAGTACGGCTACCCCCAAACCCTCCCGCAAGGCCGGATGCACCAGCAGGTCCAGTCCCGGCATCAGCTCCGCAAGATCGTCGCTGAATCCCGCAAGCCGCACATGGTCCCCCAGTCCGCGTTCGGCGATCTGTCGGCTCAGCGCACGCTCCCGCGGCCCGCGCCCGAAACAAAGCAACCGGACTTCGGGATGGCGCGCGATCACCTCGGGCATGCAATCCAGAAGCAGGGCGTGGCCCTTTCGCTGGATGAGTTGCGCGACGACGCCGACGACTATCGCCGCCGTCGGGATGCCGAACGCCTCAGCCAACCGGGCGCGCGCGGTGGATTCGGGCCGATAGCGTTCAGAGTCCACCGCACTCGCTATCCTGACGACGCGAGCCGGATCCAGACCCACATGATCCACCAGTTCCGATTCCACCGCCGACGAGATTGCGGCCACCACGCTATAGGGCCGGTACTTGAGCCGCGCCCACCACGCCGGTTCCCGGGTGTCCACACGGCGTGTCAACACCGCCGGCACGCCGGCCCGCCGCGCGCACCTGCCGGCCAACAGGTCGGCGCCGCGTCGGGAATGAACGTGCACGATGTCGGGCGCGTGAGCCTCGATCAGCTTCCTCAGCGGAGCGGCCCAGAACACGTCGAGGTCGCCGCCCATGGGCAACTCCACCACCGTGGCGCCACGAGCCGCGCCGGCGATCTCGCTGCCCCGCGCGCAGACCAGCAGGTTCTCGAACCCATCGGCCCCCAGCCCCTCAATCAGGTAGCAGACCTGCCGCGCACCTCCGTACAGGTACCGGCCGGCTTCGACGTGCATGATGCGCATGGGACGATGCTACCCCGGTGGGGCGCCCGGATCGCCCGACTCCCGTGAACCGGGCTTACTCGGCAACGTCGGGCAAGCTCCCGCAACCGTCCGGAAAGCCGTTCATGACCAGGAGCCGGTTCCACAGGCGCAAGCGCTCTTCCTCACTGTGCGATTGCGCCCACGCCCAGGCAGCCGCGTAGTCGTCGCCCCAGTTCGCTTCGTACGCTACGCGCGTGGCGGCAAATTCCTCGCCCCAGACATCCGCCCACATGCGGTCAAGGACCAGGTACAGGGTCATGTGTCCGTCGATGTCTTCGAGCCTGTCGGCCAGTTGCCACAGGTGGCGGTGGCCGAGTTCGTGAACCAGCGTGGACCTCTTCACGTCGGGCGCGTAGCTCCCGCGCAGGCGCATCGGGGAGTCGCGTCCGCCGGAATGGCTGATCGCGTAGTCCACGATGGCCGTTACGCTGGACTCCGAGAACGGCATGCATGTCTGCGCCTCCAGTGCAGCCACGATGCGCTCTCCGTCCTCGTCCCAGATTTCCTGGTATGCCCGCACGGCGTACGGGAGCGCCGCGTTGGCAGGGACGAAGATGAGTTCCGGCTGCGCCTGTGCCGCACCCGTGGCGAGCAGCGCAACCGCCGAACCGATCCAGGCCCGCCAAACCCGGCTTCCCTGCATTGCCACGCTCCCGATTACGGCACTGATGAGAAATCCTCGGGCAGCCCGCCCGAACAGTCAACCCCTAGCAGCCCGTGGCAAAAGTCGCGCGAGCACCGAGACCGACGAGTCGCCCGGCTGACAAGGCGCGAGGAGGGAGAATATCGGGAATATTTGACCGACGAGCAACGCAGTCAGCCGGGATGAATCGTCGGTCGAATGCCGCGGGACTTTTGCCACGGGCTGCTAGCAGCCCCCGGTGGCGGCCGGATACGGAGAAGCCGATTACAATGTCCGCGTCGCGCCGAACCCGCCTCGCGGATCTCGGCGCGACGCGGAGCTTCTGCCACGGACTGCTGAACCTTGAACAAACCCCATACCCCCATGATGCAGCAGTACCTGGGCATCAAGGCCCAGCATCCCGATGTGCTGCTCTTCTACCGCATGGGGGACTTTTACGAACTGTTCTTCGACGACGCGCGCCGGGCCGCCGAGTTGATGGACATCGCGCTGACCAGCCGGGGGCAGTCGGGCGGCGAACCCATTCCCATGGCGGGTGTACCGGTGCGTGCGGCGGACAACTACCTGGGCCGGCTCGTGCGCCTTGGCGAGTCCGTGGCCATTTGCGAGCAAATCGGCGACCCCAAGGCGAGCAAGGGGCCCGTGGCCCGGGAAGTCGTACGCATCATTACCCCGGGAACGCTCACCGAAGACGCGCTGCTGGATTCGAAACGGGCCTCGCACCTGGCAGCGATCGGCCTTGACCGAACCGGCGCCATCGGACTGGCCTGGCTCGACATGGCCAGCGGCCGATTCGCCATTGCCGAACTGGCGGACGGCGACGCACTGCGAGGCGAACTGGAGCGATTGAGGCCTGCCGAAACCCTGCTGGCCGAAGACGCGCAAAAGCCCGGTTGGCTGAGCGATTTCGAAGGCCTTCGGGAGCGGCCGCCCTGGCACTTCGACCCGCAAGCCGCTGAGCGGTCGCTGTGTCGCCAGTTCGGGACCCGCGATCTGTCTGGATTCGATGCCGAAGATACGCCGGTGGCCGTGGGCGCGGCCGGATGTCTCCTGCAGTATGTCAAGGACACCCAGCGTTCCGCGGCGCCTCACATCAGGGGCCTGACAAGGGAGCGGCGGGAGGAGGCGATCATCATGGACGCCGCTACCCGTCGCAACCTGGAGATCGAGGCCGCCGCGGCCGATCGCAACGAGTTTTCCCTGGTCGGGCTGATGGATCGCTGCGCCACACCCATGGGCAGCCGGCTCCTTGGGCACTGGATCAACCGCCCCATCCGTGACCGGGAGGCTCTGCGGCAGCGACAACAGGCCATCGAGGCGCTTATCCATGCCGGCGCCGCCGAATCCCTTCGGACAACGCTTCGGGATATCGGCGACATGGAGCGGATTCTCACCCGCGTTGGCCTGCGCTCCGCGCGGCCGCGGGACCTGGCGCAGTTGCGCCATGTCCTGCGGGAACTGCCCGGCGTGACCGCATCGGTCGGCCGGCTGGATTCGCCTCGCCTGGACACGCTCGTTCAAAGCTGCGGCGAACACGCCGCGCAACTCGAGCTTCTCGACCGGGCCATCGTCGCCGAGCCGCCCGTGACGATGAAGGACGGCGGCGTGATCGCTGCGGGCTACGATGCCCAACTGGACGAACTGCAAGCCATCAGCGCCGATGCCAGCCAGTTCCTGGACGATTTCGAGCAGCGCGAACGCGAGCGTACGGGGCTCGCCAATCTCAGGGTGGGCTACAACCGGGTCCACGGTTACTACATCGAGATCAGCAAGGCACAGGCCCAACATGCACCCGACGACTACGTCCGGCGCCAGACGCTGAAGGGCAACGAGCGCTTCATCGCCCCCGATCTCAAGAACTTCGAGGACAGGATTCTCAGTTCCAGGGAACGCGCGCTGGCTCGGGAGCGCTCGATCTACGAAGACGTGCTGGAGACGCTCAACGAACAACTGACCGAACTGCAACAAACCGCGGAATGCATCGCCGAGATCGACGTGCTGGGCAACCTGGCGGAACGCGCGGTGGCGATGAACCTGAGCAGGCCGGAATTGAGCGAGGACCCGGAACTCCGCTACCGGTCCGGGCGCCATCTGGCGGTGGAGCAGGCGAGTTCCGAGCCCTTCGTACCCAATGACCTCCTGCTCAACGACCACAGGCGGATGCTGATCATCACCGGGCCCAACATGGGCGGCAAGTCCACCTACATGCGCCAGACCGCCCTCATCGCCATTCTGGCGCACATCGGGAGTTTCGTGCCGGCGGACGAGGCGCGCATCGGCCCCATCGACCGGATTTTTACTCGCGTGGGCGCCTCCGACGATCTGTCCGGCGGGCGCTCCACCTTCATGGTGGAGATGACCGAAACCGCCAACATTCTCAACAACGCCACGGCCTCGAGCCTGGTCCTGATGGACGAGGTGGGGCGCGGCACGAGCACCTTCGACGGCCTGTCGCTGGCGTGGGCGGCGGCGCGGCACATTGCCCGGGAATCCCGCGCGTTCACACTCTTCGCGACGCACTATTTCGAGCTCACCAGCCTGCCCGAGCAACTTCCCGACTGCGCCAATGTGCACCTGGACGCAGCCGAGCACGGCGACGAACTCATCTTTCTCCACGCCGTCAAGGAAGGCCCTGCCAACCAGAGCTACGGACTCCAGGTGGCCCGCCTGGCCGGTGTCCCGGCGAGGGTCGTCGCGGATGCCCGGCACTACCTGGCCGCACTGGAAGCGCGCGAGCACGGTTCAGCCGATCATCCCCAGGTCGAACTGCCGCTGCATGGACCGGAACCCGCGGCGGCCCCGGTGGAAGAAGATCCCATTCGACTGCGACTTCGAGAGGTGGACCCGGACGCGCTCACACCGCGGCAGGCGTTGGAATTGCTGTACGAACTGGCTGCGGTGGAGAGCGAGAATTCGTAGCCGGTGCAGCACGTCGCGAGTCTGACCGCCTGGCGGCGAGCGCCCGGCGACAAGCGGCGATCAGCGGCGATCTCCGGCGGTGGACCGCAACCGCTCCAATGCTTCCCGATTGGTCCATGACGTGACCTTCCCGATGGCTTCCTCCAGATCCATCCAACGATAGGCGACGTGCTCATCGGCGTTGAGCGTCACCTCACAAGTCTCCGGCACCTCCAGATACAGAAGATGCTCCAGGTTCTCGGTCACGCCTGATGCGTAGCGGTGGCGCCACTCCGGCAGTATCGGGAAACGGTTGCTGACATTCGTCCGCATCAGCAACGGCGGCTGGCGTCGGTGTACTCCTTCCACGCGGGAATCAGATATCCCCGCGGCACCCGGAGCCTGCGCTACGCAGACCAGGCCCGTTTCCTCACGCAGTTCCCTTGCCGCGGCGGCAGTGAGTTCCTCTCCCCAGCGTAGCGTGCCTGTAACCGATTGCCAGAAACCCATCGGGGTAACGCGCTCCAGCAGCAGGCATTCGAGACGCGGGGTGTGGACAACCACCAGAACGGATTCGGGGCGCTTGAACTCGCCCACGCTCAAATCCGGATGCGTTGCCGACAATCAATCATGGCCGGCGTCGGGCAACGTCTCCGGCTAGGAGTTGTCGCAGCGGGCTCGTTGCGTTGTCTTGGACGCGGAAATCGGAGGGGAATCAGGGGCATGGAACTCACCGGGGCCCAATTTGAACGGATCGCGCCGTTGCTGCCGAGACAGCGCGGAAACGTGACCCTGTCGAATCTCCAAGTGCTCAACGCGATCCTGCACGTGGCCGAGGACGGCTGCAAGTGGCGCGGACTGCCCGAATGGTTCGGCAACTGGCACACCATCTACACGCGGATGAACCGCTGGTCGAAGAACGGTGTTCTGGACCGGGTGTTCGAGCACCTGCAACGGCAGCAAATCGTGCGTATCAAGATCGAGGCGGTGGGGCTTGTAGCGCGACAAGCTGGGTGAGAATTCGTGAGAGAAAACCACCAGGGCGGCTCGGTCCACCGAAAAGTCCCGCCGATGTCCCAGGCGCAGCCCTTCGATCCGCTCCGCCGCGCCGTCCAGTGCCAGCAATTCCAAGGTCAGGCGATGGATCTTTTCCGCCAATTCGCGATTCTCCCGCGCCACGGTGGACAGGTCCTTGAAGCGGGTTTGCAGCTCGCTATTGCCGCGGCGCAGGTGGTCCACCTGCCGAAAGTTTCGCGTGAGATCAGTTCTCCGGGTCATTCTCCGCGGAGCTTGGCTCCGGCGGTGTGTCAATCAGCTTGTATCCGCCAACAATGATGCAATGCTCGACATAGTCGAAGTCCTCCGGAGGCGGCGGCATCTGGCGCATTTCCAAGAATTCCGGGGAATTCCAGCCGATACAGGTCGCTATGTTATCAACTTCGACCGGGGTCAACACGTTTTTTCCCGTACGGTTCAACATCCAGACAAGGTCGAAAAACCAAGTCGGCCGAATCGGAATATGGGCCGGCAATTCGTCATCGACGGGGGCGACAAAACCGCTCTCGGTGTAGATGTACCATCTCGACCCCCATCCTTCCCCCATGGGTATTTTCAAGTACGCGACAATCGGGTCGAGTATGAGCACGTCGGCGTGTGCCCTGTCCGTCGGCCATACAACCATGGCCAACCCCAGCAACAAAGCCATTCTCATCGGTTTTCTCCTCGCCCTAATCAGAATTCGGCGGGACCGTGGCCGCCCCCGGAATTGTCAGCTCATTCAGTTCGTCGCGCATGACTGAAACTGGAACAGCTTGCTGCGCATCGTCGACGCAGCCTGTTCCAGGGGGCTGCACCAATTCCACGCATTCCCGCAGTTCATTCCCGGGCCTATACGGTTGCAGTCCTTCGTTTGTCCGCATGCGATCATGTATGATCTCGTCTTGCTGGTCCGGTCCCAAGACTTCGACCGCGTTTCTGGCGTCCCACAGGAATGTACTGTACATCTCGTACAAAATATACTCATCTTCAAGTCTGTAGTGCACGCCCAATTCATTGATGGGATGCGCACAACCATAAGGGAATACATATCCGGATTCCCGAAATATACATTCATATTGTTCAGACTCAAGAACCTTTCCTGAAAGCTGAAGAAGGTGCTCCGTTGATAACGCCGTGTCGGGCTCGCTAGACGTGACTCAATAATATCGCACAATCGGCCAACTATCTCCGATTGATATGCAAGAACCTATACAGGTTAGTGCCGAAAAGACAACGAGAACATTTGTCAACGACTTGGAAACGCTTGTCTTCACGGCCCTCATTCATCTTGCATGACGAGAAAATTTTCCGCCTCGAATCTTTTCCGCACTGCGTCGGCAAGAAAGTAGAATTGCTCTTCCGCTTTCTTGTTTGGCGCGCGCGGACTGGATCTGGCTATTTCATAGCGAATACTGCCGTTTTCAACCTTCACATGAACCACAAAGCCTTCATGATGTGGATGCAAGCAGTAGTGACCTTCGACGTGTCTCATATGCCCTGGATTTTCCAAATCTGGACGCTCGTCGTTCCAATATGTGCATTCGTATTGTTCTGACTGGATGATATTCACCGCGATTGGGAGCAATTGCGCAGTCGGCAGCGCTACTTCCGAATCCTTGGGTGTGACCAGATAGAAACGGTACATATAGAAGTCACGACAAGAAGCCAGAACGGCAACAACAATAAACAGGCTCACGACGAGATTGATTGGCCTTAAGGTGTTCATCATGAATCACTCCCAGGAAAGTGCGGTAACCAACTTTCAGGCAGAACGGAATGTGGCTTGAAACGCACGTAAATCAGCCACAGAAACGTACGTTATCGATGCCAACCAAAATTCTCAATTGACGGTCGGAAACGCTTGGTCAACCACGGTATCGACGACTCCATAGTTGTCGGTCGCGCCAAAGTTTCCGGCTGCACCAGGATTGATCTTGACTTCGACGGTTTCAAATTATAAGCCATTGAAATTCTTGAATTTGTCAAATTCACTAGGCACTACTTTCGGCTTGTCGAGGGAGATGTCTTCGGTTCAGTTCAGGGCATAAGGCACGTCCGAGAGGCTCAGACCCAGGGCCTCGTAGATGAGTTGGGCTTCGGCCGTGGCCGAGGAGGGAATGACATAGCGGTTTCCGGTGCGGGTGTGGCGCAGCACCGAGCACTGCCGATTCAGCAGCGCATCGCGGATGACCTCCGGGGACAGGCGCCGCTTCTTCTGCAACCGCACCCGGTAGGCGAGATGGCGCACGCAGGCGAACGCCATGAACGCGATGGCCAGGTGCGCACGCGCCCGCCGCGGCGTCCAGTGGTAGATGGGCCGGACCTTCAGATCGTGCTTGGTGATGCGGAAGCTTTCCTCGACCTGCCACAGGCCTCGGTAGCGCTGGAACAGCTCCTGGATGCTCACCCCGCGCAAGTTGGTCGCGACTCCGTGCAGCCCGTCCCAGCGGGCGGCGTCGGCGATCTTGTCCGGGTCGATCTCCCAGCGGCCCTTGCCCTTCATGCGCACGAAGCGCGCCGTGCCCCGGGGCACCAGGGACTTCGGTTGGCCGCTCTTGTGGAGTTGCTTGAGCAGCCGCCGCACCGACCGTTGGCGGTCCCGGGCGTGCTTGCGCGCGCGCTTGGGACTGTACGAGACCGCGAGCCGCCGGCCCCGGTGTCGGAACACGCCCACGGTGCGCCCGGCTTCCCCGCCGTGCACCCGGCGGTGGCGCTTCACGTCCAACACCCGCGCCTTCAGCGCCTTGGGCAGGTTGCGCAACCGCGCCCCGACAATGTAACGGTGCCCCTTCGCCTCCAACTCCGAGAGGTTCTCGTGGCTGAACATCCCGGCGTCGGCCACGCACACCGCGGTCACCTCGCCGTGGCGACGCCGCATGGCTTGCACCGTCGGCAGGAACGTGTGCCCTTCGCACGTCGCCCCCGGAAACACCTCGTACCCCATCGGCAGTCCGTCGCGCGTGACCATGAGCGCCAGCACCGCCTGCACCCGCCGGGGCTTGCCGTCCTTGCTGTAGCCGAACGCCTTCAAGGCGTCCTCGCCCATGTCCTCGAGCACCGACTCGAAGTACAGCGTGGTGCAATCGAAAAACAAGATGTCCAGCGGCTCGGCCAGCAACGCCTCGGTGCTCGCCGCCACCCGCCCCTTCAGCCGCCCGATGACCTGGTCGTCCAGCCGGTCCATCATCCGGTAGACTTTCTCCAGCGCGAGCGCGACGCCGAAATCGCGCCCCAGGCGGCGCACCGTGTCGCGCTTGGAATGCGGGTTGGCGATGCGCGCCATGACGGTGTGAAACAGCGCCGGCGCGGACGCCCGGTGACGCGGGGACAGCAATCGGTCGAATCCCAGTTCCCGGTACACCGCCCCGTAGGCTTCGTGGACGCCGGTGACGAGGCGCTGCTGTTCGCGCAGCGCCTTCAGATCCACCCGCAGCGGCTTGGAATCGGGCGCGTCGGCCTCCCGCCGGGCGGCCTCGATGACCTGTTCGGCGACCTGCTCGGGCGGGAACAGGCTCGGCTGACGGTCGTGCGCGATGCGGGCCTTCAGAAACTCGCCCAGTTCCTTCAGCCGGGCCAGATCGGCCTCGTCGGCGGCCACGCCGAGGTGGCGCACGATGCGTTGGCGGACCTTGCCCTCGGCGCGCACGGCCTGGACCAGTTGGACGGACTTGCGGGGGCTGTTGGGGGTGGTTTTGACGCGCACGAACATGGGGCAAGTGTAGCACACTTGCCGCCATATAAAATCCGCTAGGCACTACCGCACGCCGCCGCCGAACCGCGAAAAAAAACGTGACCGAAAACAGTGAGATAATGCAATCCGTACCGACGGTTAAGGGCTCAAACCGTCGAAGTCGAGAATAAACAGGCTCACGACGAGATTGATTGGCCTTAAGGTGTTCATCATGAATCACTCCCAGGAAAGTGCGGTAACCAACTTTCAGGCAGAACGGAATGTGGCTTGAAACGCACGTAAATCAGCCACAGAAACGTACGTTATCGATGCCAACCAAAATTCTCAATTGACGGTCGGAAACGCTTGGTCAACCACGGTATCGACGACTCCATAGTTGTCGGTCGCGCCAAAGTTTCCGGCTGCACCAGGATTGATGTTATTCAACAAACGATACCGATCCTCCGTCATTGCCCCCTGTTGTTCGATGTTATAGGTTAGAAATAGCTTGCTTCGGTTCTGGTTTAATGTCGGCCAATACACATAAGGCGAACCTCCCGCGTGCGCAAGCGCCGCCCGCACGACCATGCAAACCATTATGCATCCTTGGTTTCTGTTCTGCCAAACATGGGTCAGTTCGTGAAGCAGTTCTCCCTGTTCCCGTTTCTGCATGTCAGAGTAGCCAGTGCGCTGCAGCAACGGTGCATAGTCTTCCCGCCATGGAAAACCAGATTGACTCTGCAGGTATTGAGATTTGATCCCCAGCCGTTTTTCAGGAGAAAACGATCCGACATGATCTCATGCGTACCAAGAACCGGACCCAACAGTGTTATTGAAACATCGACCGTCGATCAGATCCTTGTCCTCCTGAAGGCGGGTCGAATCCACGCCCTCACATCGCTCGGTTCGGGTCTTGCGCCGGAATTTCGTGGTGCGATGTCAGCGAGTCCGGGAAAAAGTGATCGCGTCGTCAATGGACTGACTCTCTTCCGACAAGAATCCATTGATGGGTGTCAGCGGTAGATTTGCGTTGCGCGCAGGCCTTCCTCTAGGAACGCCGCCTGCAATGCGTTGGCGCCCGAGTAGAACCGCTCATCCGCGTTTCTGGCGTCCCACAGAAACGTACTGTACATCTCTAACAATACATACTCATCTTCAAGTCTGTAAAACACACCCAATTCATTGTTCGGATGCACACAACTATAAGGAAATACAGATCCGGATTTCCGAAATATACATTCATATTGCTCAGACTCAATAACCTTCCCTGAAAGCTGAAGAAGCTGATCCGTTGATAACGCGGTGTCGGGCTCGATAGGCGTGACTCGATAATATCGAAAAATCGGCCAACTGTCTCCGAATGGTATGCAAGAACATATACAGGTTAGTGCTAAAGTGAGCACTACAACATTTGAAAACGTCTTGAGTAAATTCTCGTTCATTAAAAAAAACCGTTTTTTCTCAGCGGGCCGTTGGGAACGCTTGGTCAACCACGGCGTCAACGACTCCATAGTTTCCTTTCGCATCTTTGTTTTCGGGTACGGATACCAAGTCGATATTATTCAAAAGAAGGTACCTATCCCCCACCATTTGCCCTTGTTGTTCGATGTTATAGGTTAGAAATAGCTTGCTCCTGTTCTGGTTTAATGTTGGCCAATACACATAAGGCGAACTTCTCGCGTGCGCAAACGCCGCCCGCACGACCATGCAAACCATTATGCATCCTTGGTTTCTGTTCTGCCAAACATGGGTCAGTTCGTGAAGGAGATCGCTCTGTTCCCGTTTCTGCATGTCAGAGTAGCCATTGCGCTGCAGCAACGGTGCATAGTCTTCCCGCCATGGAAAATCGGAACCAGGACCCACATAGATGTGCCCATTCGGAGCAACGACCTTGTTCGGCAAGACTGGAATGAACCCGAGGAGCTTGTATGCGCCGTTGTGTACACGCACCTTGTCGATGTCGTTGATGTCCATCCCGTTGTCGTCCGCCAACTGCTTTTCGCCCTCCGTCAACAGTCGGTCCTGCCCCGTCCCGGTGATGCCCACGCTGTTTCCGATCATGACGTTCTGCCAGATCATGATGCTCCCGATGACACCGGGGTCGTCGCATGGAATGTCCACGGACGAATCGTACGCGATCGCTTCCACGCACGGCTCCGACAGGGCGCCGTTCAGCACGGACTGTGCCGCGACGCCGAACACTCGGCTGAAAATCGTTTCGAGGACCTCGGCCTGGGCGCTGCCTGGAGTCATGTCCGGGTCGATCAGGCCGTCGGCGGTGCCGAAGCCCTCCGCGACTCCCCTTGCGTCCGGGCTGTCGTTGGTCGGCACCTGCCGCGTCCCTGAAACCGGCCTGGCCGAAGTAATGCAATACGAGAAGGTCATGCCCACTGTGACCAGCCATGGAGGGAGTCCGGTTTGCTCCAGGTCTCCGCCCGGTATCCCGAAGCACGCAGTAGAGGACACATGGGAGTTGACCGTTTCCGTGGTGAGTTTTTCGTTGAAGAAATTTGGATTTTGCGCCCATGCCCGCACTTCAGTCAGAAAGTCTTTCAGCTCGTCGTCCACGGCTTTCTGAATCCGCGTGGGGCCGCCTTGGCGACCGGGCGCGTACAGGATCCGGTCGGGGGCGCCCGCCACGACGCCGGCAAGCCCCCGCAGCAGCACGTCCACGAAGCCGTCCAGGTTGATGTCGTTCAAGACCACGTCCACCGCCTCCGTCACCGCCCACTCGGTGGATGCCTTGGTGGCGTGCGCGGAGCCGGGCGGCGCCGCCACGAGCGTGAACTCGCCGCCTGCGGCTTGTTGCAGTATGACGTCCTCGAACAGCCCGCCCCCGGCCGCGGAGGATGTGCGCCTGACGTGCAGGTCCTTCAGGCTGTCATCGTCGAGGTGCCCGGACCGCACTTCGTAGGTGTCCGCCAGTTGCGAGGCGACCGGGTCCGTCGCGGGACCTGCGACCGTCACCTTCAAGGCTTCCCCGATCTGCTCGCAGACCTGGTAGGCCGTGCTGAGGATTGCCGTGGTGTCGCGGTAACAGCCGGCCAATACATAGGTGTAGGCGCCATTGACGCGATTCGTCACCGGCTGCGTGAATGGTATGCCGGTCGGATGCCACACCCGTGAATGTCCCCAGGGCCCGGTTTCTATCAGTGAGAGCCTGTAATAGGTGCGCGGCCCAGAGTAGGCGCCAACCACATTGAAGTCGTGGCCCGTCGTGGGATTGGGCGTCGTCGACAGCACCGTTCCGGTAGTGGATGCGTTGGGGGAGGCGACCGTCCACGAGAAACTCAGCGTATCCACATCCCCGTCGGCGTCGCGGGCGGTGAGCAGGGCCGTGCCCATCCCTGTTGCCGTGGGGGTTCCGGAAACGGCGAGAGACGGGGAGACGGTCACACCGTCGGGCAGGGCGGAAGCGCCGTAGCTGACGGGCGCGTCGCCTCCGGTGGCGCTGGGCAGGGTGAACGTGGCGATGGCTTCGCCAGCGGTCCATGATTTCTCCGGCACCACCGCGTCGCCGAAGTCCGGTGTTGCATCGGCCGCCACCGTCCAGGCGAATCTCAGCGCGTCGGCATCGCCGTCGTTGTCCTTGACGATGAGAACGGCGGAACCGCTGCCGGCGGCGGTGGGCGTGCCGGAAAAAGCGTGTCCGTCGGATTTCTTCATCAACCGGACGCCGCCGGGCAGGCCGGAAGCGCCGTAGGTCAGCGACCCGTCGCCGCCTGAGGCCATGGGCGCGGCCAACTCGGCAATCTCGTTGCCGACGTTCCATGATTGGGCGGGGACTGCCACCGCACCGAAGGTCGGCTTCAGGTCGGTTGGGCGCACAGTGACGGTGACGAAGTCGGCACGGGAGGTGTTCGTCCCGTCGCTGACGGTGAGCGAGAACGTCAGGGTGGCCTCCGCGTCCGGCGCGGTGAAGCTGGCACTGGCCGTGTTCGCGCCGCTGAGGGTCACGCTCGCGCCCGCGGTCTGTGTCCAGGCGTAGGTCAGGCTCTGTCCTTCGGGATCGCTGCCCGAGCCGCTCAGGGTCACCCGGTCGCCGGCGTCCACGGCGCGGCCCGAACCGGCGTTGGCCGTGGGCGCGTCGTTGTCGGCGACGACCGTCACCGTCACGGTGTCGGCGGCGGATGAGACGGTGCCGTCGTTGACCGTGAGGGAGAACACCAGGTTCTCGTTCTCCAGCAACTCCGGGGCGGTGAACGAGGGACGCGCCGAGGCAGAGCCGCCGAGCGCCACCGTCGTACCCGAGGTTTGCCTCCATGCATAGGTCAGCGGATCGCCGTCGTCGTCGCTACTCCCCGAGCCGTCGAGCGTGGCGCGGTTGCCTTCCTCGACGAGCGCGTTGACGCCCGCGCTCGCCACCGGCGCCGTGTTCGGCGGCGGCCTCACCGTGACGGTCACTGCGTCGGCGGTGGACGTGTTCACGCCGTCGCTGACGGTGAGCGAGAATGTCACGGTGGCCGCAGAGTTCGGCGCGGCGAAGCTCGGACTGGCCGTGTTCGCACCGCTGAGGGTCACGCTCGCGCCCGCGGTCTGTGTCCAGGCGTAGGTCAGGCTCTGGCCTTCGGGATCGCTGCCCGAGCCGCTCAGGGTCACCCGGTCGCCGGCGTCCACGGCGCGGTCAGAACCGGCGTTGGCCGTGGGCGGGTCGTTGTCGGCGACGACCGTCACCGTCACGGTGTCGGCGGCGGATGAGACGGTGCCGTCGTTGACCGTGAGGGCGAGCACCAAGTTCTCGTTCGCCAGCAGTTCCGGGGCGGTGAACGAGGGACTCGCCGTGGTGGCGCCACTGACCGCCACCGTTGTGCCGGAGGTTTGCGTCCACGCGTAGGTCAGCGAATCGCCGTCGTCGTCGCTGCTCCCCGAGCCGTCGAGCGTGGCGAGGCCGCCTTCCCCGACGCTCGTGTCCGTGCCCGCATTCGCCACCGGCGCCGTGTTCGGCGCGACCACGCGCACCGTGAGCGCATCGCCAAGGTTCTCGCAATTCGGCGGCGCGGAACTGCCAGGCGTGTAGAAGCACCGCTGCGCCCGGTAGGTGTAGCTGCCCACGGCCTTCCCGGAGACGGAGAAGCTGAAGGAAGCAGGATTGGAGATTCCATAGTAGCTAGCTGATCGGACCGCTGGAACCGACTTCCCTCAGCCGGTACGAGGTGAAGCTGGCCAGGCGCGCCCCGTTCAGCGACCCGGACACCGTGTAGCTGCCGGTGGTGCTGGGGTTGGGGCTGGCGGAGAGCGTGACGGTGATCGCGTCGCTCTGGGCCGCGGCCGGGTTTGTGGGAAGCGCGGCCAGGGCCAGCAGGACGAATTGGACCGCGATGAGCGGCAGGGTTCGGCGGGAAAGCGGGCGCATCGGCATCTCCGGAGGGTCGGTTCGGGTTCGGGCGTCGGATATGTCTATTTATCATCCGGTTATGCGCCGCGTCAAGCACACCGTGCCTGTTCGCTAACCGGCTGATTCGCCAAGCACATCCTCTCTCCGTCAACTTCTGTCTCCCGCTCATCGGCGATCGCCGATGCGGCGCCCGTCGACTCCGGGCGTTTCGGATCAGGCACTTGGCCGCGCCTGCGCCCGATACATAGACATATTCAGCCTATTCTCGGGCCGTCTCCCAAACCCCGATTCGATTATTCTCCGGTGTCCCGGCCGCGTTTTCGCACGCGGCGATTGCGCGCCCCGCCGAAGGTCGCCGAGCGTTTCCGATTCACTTTCCGGAGGATGCCGTGCGCACGATCGTGTTTCCCGTACTCATATGCCTGATGGTCCGTGTCGGCAGGATCAAGTCTTGTTTCACTTGGGATCGGGAGGTTCTCGACTCCATGAACCACAACACCCGGCGGGCTTATGTCGGGGTAACGGGGCGGTTGGAGGATTGGCTGGGCGGGCGGCGGTTGACCGACGCCGCGCTGGCGCTCTACATTCGGCATCTGGCCGAAGCCGGGAGGAGCGCTTCCACGGCGGAACAGACCCTGTCGGCGTTGAGGTTCCACGCCCGCTCCCACGGGCGGCGAGACCCCTCCGGGCCGCGCACCGCCGCCGCGCTCAGGCACGTCAAGCGCACGACTCCCGACCGCGGTCGGGGGCAGGCGCCGGCGGCAACGCCGGACGAAGTACACGCGCTCGTCAACGCCGGGACCGAACCCGCAGCGCTTGCCGGGAGAAGGCGGGCACCGGGCGGCCGGATTGGCACGGAATGTTTGGCCCGCGGCGCGCTGATCGCGCTGCTGTACATGGGGGCGCTTCGCGTGTCCGAGGCCGCCGCGCTGCGGTGGGAGGACGTGACGGAGGCGCCCGGCGGCCGGGGCGTACATGTGTGGGTCCGCCGTTCCAAGGGCAACCCGTACGGCGCGTATTCCGACGTGCGGTATCTGACCGGCGACCTGGCCAAGGCATTGCTACGGTGGCGGGCCGCCTCGGCAATCGAAGACGCCGGGGACGACAACGCCGGGGACGCCCGCGGGCCGGTGTTCGGCGGGGTGACGCCGGGCACGCTGTCGAGAAGGCTGGCAAGGGCGGTCGATGCGGCCGGATTGACGCACCGGCTGACCGCGCATTCGTTTCGGGTGGGGTTGGCGGCGGAACTGACCCGCCAGGGGGCGTCCGTGCAGGAGGTCATGCACGCCGGCGGCTGGAAATCCCCCGCCATGGTGGCCCACTACAGCGCCGCGGTGCGAGCCGAGGGAGGTGCCGTGGCCAAGTACCTGCAGGGACGCGATGCGAGTAGGGCGACGGCGCCTCGTCCGGCTTGATGCGATGCGGGCAGATTGTCGCGCCCTTCGGTGCGGTGTCCGCGGATGCCAAACACTAGCGGCCCGTGGCAAAAGTCGCGCGAGCACCGAGACCGGCGAGTCGCCCGGCTGACAAGGCGCGAGGAGGGAGAATATCGGGAACATTCGACCGACGAGCAACGCAGTCAGCCGGGATGCATCGTCGGTCGAATGCCGCGGGACTTTTTTGCCACAGGCTGCTACTGCTTCGCACGCAGCCGGATGCCAACTTCCCGGAGTTGCGCGGCGCCGGCGGGACTGGGCGCGCCGGTCAGCGGGTCGCTGGCGGTCTGGGTCTTGGGGAAGGCGATGACTTCGCGGATGCTGTCCACACCGGCCATCAGCATCACCAGCCGGTCCAGACCGAAGGCGATACCGCCGTGCGGCGGGCAACCGTATTCCATCGCCCGCAGCAGGAAGCCGAACTTTTCGTTGGCCTCCTCCTCGCCGATGCCGAGTAACTCGAACACCGCGGACTGCATGGCGGGCGTATGGATACGAATCGATCCGCCGCCGATCTCGATTCCGTTGAGCACCATGTCGTAGGCGCGGGACAGCGTGTTGCCGGGATCCGCCAGCAGCGCGGCCGGGTCGTCGGTGCATGGCGCCGTGAACGGATGGTGGGACGGGGTCCACCCCCCCTGGCCGTTGTCCTCGAACAGCGGGAAATCCACCACCCAGAGCGGCGCCCAGCCGTCTCGAATCAAGCCGCGGTCGCGGCCAAGCTGCCGGCGAACGGCACTCAGCGTATCGTTGACCACCTGCGTCTTGCCCGCACCGAAGAAGACGATATCGCCGCTTTCGGCACCGGCTCGATCCAGAACGGCCGTCACCACCTCGTCGGGAAGGAACTTGAGTATCGGCGACTGCAGCTCGCCCGCGGCGCGGTCGATCACCTTGATCCAGGCGAGGCCCCTGGCGCCGTGGCGCGCGGCGAGTGCCGTATAGCCGTCGATGGCGCCGCGGCTCAGGTCCGCCCCGCCGGGCAACCGCAACACCGCCACGCGACTCCCGGGATCGGCCGCGGGGCCGGCAAACACCCTGAATTCCACGCCCCGCATCAGGTCGCCCACTTCCGTCATCACCAGCGGGTTGCGCAGATCCGGCGCGTCGGTGCCGTAGCGTTCCGTCGCCTCCCGATAAGTCAGCCGCGGCAACGGGTTCGGCAGTTCAACGTCCAGCGCAGTCCGGAACGCATGCCGTACGAGCTCCTCCATCGCCGTCATGATCGCCTCTTCCCCCATGAAGGAGGTCTCGATGTCCACCTGGGTGAACTCGGGCTGGCGGTCGGCGCGCAGGTCCTCGTCCCGGAAACACTTGACGATCTGATAATAGCGGTCGAAGCCCGACATCATCAGCAACTGCTTCAGGAGTTGCGGCGACTGCGGCAGGGCAAAGAACCGGCCGGGATGGGTCCGGCTCGGGACCAGGTAATCGCGCGCGCCCTCGGGCGTCGTCTTGGTGAGGACCGGCGTCTCAAGCTCGATGAAGCCGTTGTCATCGAGGAATCCGCGAATCGACCGCGCCACGGCGTGGCGCAGGCGCAGGTTGCGCTGCATGTCTTCGCGTCTCAGGTCGAGATAGCGGTAGCGGAGCCGCAGTTCTTCCCCGGCGTGCTCCTCGTGATGGAAGGGCGGCGTCCTTGCCCGGTTGAGAACGGTGAGTTCAGCGGCTTCAAGCTCCACTTCTCCGGTGGCCATGTCCGGATTGACCGTACCCTCGGGCCGCTCCCGGACGCGCCCGCGCACCGCGAGCACGTACTCGCCGCGAAGGCGTTCGGCTTCGGCAAAGGTGTCCGGGTCGCCGGGGTCGAAAACCACCTGCAGCAGCCCCTCCCGATCCCGCAGATCCACGAAAATCACGCCGCCATGGTCGCGGCGCCGGTGCACCCAGCCGGCGACGTCGATCTCGTCGCCGATGTGAGAGCGGTCCACCTGACCGCAGTAGTGGCTGCGCATGGGATTCAACCTTGTTTCAATGCCGGGCCGAGAAGCCGGCGGATGTTACGGTGAAGCGGCCGGGCCTGCAATCATTGCCCCGGGTGGACAGGATGCCACTCCGGCACCACCACGCCCAGGGAGATGATCATCTTCAACGCCTCTTCCACCCCCATGTCCAGTTCCACAACGTCCTCGGCCGGCACGAACAGCATGAAACCGGAGGTCGGATTCGGCGTGGTGGGAAGAAAGACCGCTATCATTTCCCGGTCGGCTCTGGCTTCGGCCTCCGGCGGATGTTCCGAGGTCTGAAAACACAGGCTGTAGAGGTCCTTGCGGGGGTACTCGATGAGCAGGACTTTCTTGAACGAATCGCTCGAGTCGCTCAGCACCAGTTCCGTGAATCGCTTGACGGCGCCGTAGACGGTGCGCACCAGCGGAATCCGCGCCACCAGCGATTCGTAGCGGTTGACCAGGCGGCGGCCGATCAGGTTGGCCACCAGCATGCCGGTCACAACGACGAGAATGAGCGCCAGTACAGCGCCCAGGCCCGGGATCCGGAATCCAAGCAGTGCCTCCGGACGGTACGGCGGCGGGATCAGGAAGAGCACCCGATCCATGAAGTCGATCAGGAACGCCACCAACAGTATCGTCGCACCGACCGGCAGCCAGACCAGCAGCCCGGCGACAATGTAGCGGCGTATTCGAACTATCAAGGCAACTTCCCCGGGTCGGCTTTGCGCCCGGACTAAGCAGCGGCGCTGCCGGACCTGCGTCCGGAACGGGACGACGACTTCGACCCGGCGCGGCCCCCGGACTTGCTCGACGCCTGCTCCGGCTTCTCTGCGCCACTCTTTCCGGACGCACTCTCGCGTTTCCCGGAAGCGCCCTTACCGGACCCACCATCACTCTTCGTGGGTTCCTTGTCTTTCCCGGCGGAAGCATCGTCCGGACGATCGACCAGGTTCCGCTTCGTCTCCTTGTCGGACTTGAAGTCCGTCTCGTACCACCCCTTGCCCTTGAGCCTGAAGTTCGGTGCGGAGACCAGTCGGCGCAGCGTGGACGCCTCGCATGCCGGGCAATCCCTGAGCGGATCGTCGGCTATTTTCTGCAGGGCATCCAGGTAGTGCCCGCAGGCATCGCAACGGTATTCGTATATCGGCATGCTGCCGCCTCCTGTCCCGACCCGTCCCGGACCGGCAAAACCCGCGTAGATTGGCACTGTATGGCCTTCCGGCGCAACCGCCCGAACGGCGGTTCACGGCGGTTCGGCCAATCCGGTCGCAATGTCGCTCCCTCCGTCGGAGCCTCCCGGTCAGAAGATGGGGGCGATCGGGGAAAATATCAATCCGCACTCGTGTTGGCGGCCCTGCCGCAGCCGGGCGGACGACTACTTGACCGTGAAGGCGAACGGGTCCAGCACGGCGATGCGCCTTGATCCTCGCCATACTTCCGCGCTGACCTGGTGCGTTCCCCTCGCGAGGTCCCAAAGCAGGCTGCCGCCAAGCGAGCGGTGGAGGTTTCCATCGATCGTCCAGTCGACCCGGTCGCCGGGCTCCGTGCCGCCGAGCCGTAACTCGAAGGCCTGGTTTTCGGGCGGCAGCCGCGGGTCCACCGCCAGCAGCAGGCCGGGCGTGGGCTGGAGAAATGCGATCGCCTCGTACGCCGGCCGCGATTCATGCGGGGCGGCCGGTTCCGTGCCGGGCACAAACCATTCCTCGCGCATCTCGCAGTCCGGCGACGGACTTCCCGGGTCCGGCACACAAACACTCGTCAGCCTCAGGCCCGGACTCAGATAGAGCGGTTGCGGTTCCCGGTTTCGCGACAGTTCCGTGAAGATGCTCCGCAACAGGATGGCAGGGCCCGTGGAGCCCGTCACGCCCCGGGACGGCGTCTGATCGAGATTGCCCATCCACACGCCGACGGTGTGGCGGGCATCGAATCCCACCGCCCAGGCATCGCGGAAGTCGCTCGAGGTGCCCGTCTTTACCGCCGTCGGCGCCTGGAAATTCAGCACGCTGGCGCGCCCGAACTCGAGCGAGCGCGCATCGGGGTCGGAAAGGATGTCCGCGATCAGCGAGGCGCCCTCGGCGCTCAGCACCTGGCGGCCCGAATACTGCCGGCCCAGCGGCTGGCGGCCCGACTCCGCCAATACCGTCAGCGGGCGATATTGCCCACCGTTGGCCAACGCGGTGTACGCCTGCACGAGTTCGTACAAACTGACCGCGCCGTTGCCCAGCGCCAGGCCGTCGCCGTAGACATCGGGATGCTCGTCGAGGCTCGTGAACCCCAGTTCGCGCAGGAATCCCAGGTACGCCGACGAGCCGACGAAATGCAGTGCCTTGAGTGCCGGAATATTCAGCGAATTGCCCAGCGCGTCCCTCAGGCCGATCGGCCCGTAGAAGCGCCGGCTGTAGTTCCGGTAGGCATGCAGGCCGGCGCCGACATCGACCGCCAGGGGCGCATCGTCTATCACCGTCGCCGCCGTCCAGCCGGAGTCCAGCGCCAGACCGTACAGCAGGGGCTTCAGAGCCGAGCCCGGCTGGCGCGGCGCTCTCACGGCATCGATATGGGTGCGCGGCCCGTCCCGGTCCCCGCCGCCGCCGACCACATATGCCACGACCTCCCGCGAGCGGTTGTCGACCACGAGGACGGCGCCGTGTTCGGCCTGCTGCCCGCCCGTGTAGGCGAGGCGCCAGTCAAGCAGACCCTGCACGGTACGCTGAACGCCCGCGTCGAGTGTGGTCGCCGTCCACGGACCGGGCGCCGGGCCGGCGGCGACTGCCGACCTGGCGAAACTCACGAAGTGCGGCGCCGACACCGGCAGTTCGGGTTCCTTCAGGTCGATTGCTTCGTCAAGAAGCCGTTCGCGTTCGGCCGGGGCCAGTTCATCGCGTTCGACCATCAGGTCCGCCAAGCGTCGGATGGTGGCACCAACCGCGTCACCGGAGCGGTAAAGGTCGAGGCGGCTGGGCGAACGTACCAGAACGGCCAGCGCCAGCATTTCCTTGCGGCTCAGCGTGTCGAGATCCCGGGAAAAGTAGTATTCGGCCGCCTGGCGCACACCCCGGCGGTTGGCCGCGTAGGGAACCTGGTTCAGGTAGAACTCGAGAATCTCGTTCTTGGTGAAGGCCGCCTCCAGCCGCGCGGCCTCGAATCCTTCGAGCCAGCGGGCCCAGACGGTGCGCGGGCGCGGATGAAGCATCCTTGCAACCTGTTCGGTGATCGTGCTGCCGCCGCGCACGGCCCGACCGTTGGCGAGATTGGTTCGCATTGCCGCGGCCCTGGCGATCCAGTCGGGTCCCCCGTGGCGGTGGAAACGCTTGTCTTCGGCGTGGATGAAGGCGCTTTTCAGAAACCCGGGAATCTCGTGCAGCGGCACGATGTCGTGCGCGTTCCAGTCGTTCTCCAGCGTGACGCTCAGCGGTGTGCCGTGGCGATCGAGTATTCGGGTCGCGGAGACGACCGCAGTGAGCGCTTGCAGCGATCCCGGCGGGTGTTGCAGATCTTCCAGCGTGGCGGCGGTCAGGACAAGGCCGCAGATTGCCAGCGCAACCACCGTCAGTCCGGCCGCTCGGGACACTCCGCGCATGACGCCATGCCCTTCAGGAACCCATGCTTGCAACACGCGGCTGAAGGAGCCGGTACCGTCAAGGTTCCGTCCTTCAGGCGTGCGGCTCATGGCGACGACACGGTCAGGGACCCGTCCAGGCCGGCGCCGTAGACGTCCGGATCGTACATCGCCTGAGCCCTGACCGGCATGCGGCGAAAGCCGCCCTCCGCGATCGCCTGTGCGGTATAGGAGAGCTGATAGTTGCCCGGCGGCAGGTAGTCGGAGTAGTAGCGCACCGCGTCGTGCCGCAGTTCCTGGCGATGGAAGCTCCACCGGGAGACGTTGTAGTGGCGCCAGTCGCCGAACTGGAACCACCACGAGCCGGCGGCGCGTTCGAAGTTGCCGGCATCGGCATCGACGAACGACGCATTCGCAAGATCCCGGTTGACCGGCTCAAGGCCGCCCGGCACGGGATCGTCAACGACGATGAAATGCCCGGCCGTCGGCAGGGAGACGAACAGGTCCACTCGGACCAGATCGCCCCGCCGCACTTCGGCGTCCTCCTCGAGCAGCACCCAGGCGCCGTTGCGCTGCACGCTGTATTCCCGCCGCACGTCGATACCGGCGTTGACCCGCCCGCCGCCCCGATCCGGTGCGGCGTAGCTCATGCGCGCGCCGTAATACAGGCGGCCCGAGCCGCTCGGGCGAATGGTCAACCGGCTGGCGCGGCCCGGGTCGTCTTCCGCAATGGGCCGCACGATGCTCACCGGGGCATCCCGAACGCCGGTAAACGCGGCGCCGCCGATGGTTTCACCATCCAGATCGACGCTGACCTCGATGTCCGGATCGACGGATTCGTAGCGCCGCGAATAGTCGATCAGAGCGTTCACGCAGAACATGTTTTCCTGGGTGTTTTCCCAATGATCCCGGTTTCCCCGGCCCTGGGCGATCGACCTGACGAGATCGAGCCGGAGTTGCGGGTCCGCGCCATCGTCGGCCGCGGTCAACGCGGACAGCACAGCGCAATTCGCCCGCATCGGCGTACTCAGTATCCGCGCGTAGCCGTCATCGAGCGTTTCGTTGAAGCTGAGCAGTCCGGCGCTGCGCACGGAATGGCTCATTATGATTTCGGCCACCTCCCGGGCGATGCCCTCGGCGCCGCCGACGCTCGACGCGGCAAGGAGATAGTGCGCCTTGCCGAACAGGCTCATGTAGTCGACGTGCTCGCGATAGCGCAGCAGGTCGCCGCGGGAGACCCCGCCGTGCGGTGCGAGCGCGGCCAGCGCCACGGCGCGTACGCTTGAGGTCATCCCGCGCGTGTAGAAGTCCGGCACGGCATTGCGCCGCAGCAGGTTTTGAAGGTACTCGTGCAATCGCGTCTCCACGGCCCCCGGGACGTGGTGCCCGGCGCCGCGAAGCCAGTTGAAGGCCAGCGCCGTGAACGCGCTCAGGTAGGGACTGACATACGAATCCGCGGGGATGAAGTACGCCATGCCGCCGTTGGGCGCCTGGTAGTTCGCGGCGTCGGCGAGCAGGCGACTGGCGAGTTCCGCACTCCCTGGCCACTCCAGGTCCTCGTCGAGCCAGTCGCGGAGCATCCCGAAATGCGACGCCATGACACCCTGTGACAGCCGTTGTTCCCAACTCGGATGGTCAAGGCCGCGGACGTATCGAAACGCTCCTTCCAGATTGCCGATGACGCTGGCCGAAAGGTCCACTCCGATTTCACCGGCATCGGTGTAGAGCTCGGGAGGAAACTGAAGTGACTCGGTCACCGCTTCACCCGTCGTCGAACCGTAGTTCGCCGCGGTCTTCAGGACGCGAAGCTTCCGCACCCGCAGTTCGTGCGCAACCGCATCGCCATCGACGATGTCCCCGGCGCGTGCTTCAAAGTGGATCAGCCCGGACCCGGTGTTCCGATCGATAGCCAGCCGCGCGGCCTCGACGGGCATGAAGACGGTCTCTCGCTGGTAGGGCGCCAGACTGAGCCGGCGCTCGACAACCGACGTTTCGCGAACATCCCCGCCGGCCGCGAGGCTCACGTCGACGTCGCGGGCACGGTCCGTACGGTTCATGACGCTGAATCCGGCGAGGAAACGGTCCCCTTCGGAGACCTGGTTCGGCATCACCGGGCGGATCTCGGTGGGCAGGTTGGCGGTGAAGGCGGTTTCGCCGAGGCCCATCCGGTCCGTCGGCGTGGTGGCGAGGACGAGCACGCGCCATCCGGTCAGGTTGTCCGGCAGTTCGAATTCGAACTCGCCGCGGCCGCGGCGGTTCAGTTCCAGCGACGGATTCCAGTACGCGACATGGTCGAAGAACGACCGCATGCTCAGGTTGCCGCCGCCGTCTCCGCCGGGATTGGCGCCCTTCAGCTCGATGCGCTGCCTGCCGACGAGACGCGTCAACAGGCTGTAGTTTCTGACATCCAGACCATCGAGATCGTAGAAACCCGTGTACGGATCGAAATACCCGGAGCCGCCCTGAACGAGATCGAGAACCGCCTCGTCGATCACGACCACGGCAGCTTCGATGGGTTCGGGCCGTTCCCGATGGCGCGGCTGAGCGCGAATGCGCACATGCACGGTTTCGCCAGGCTTGTAAGTCTCGCGGTCCGCGACGGCTTCCACCTCGACCTGCTTGTACGGGTCGGCGACGGGAACCTGCACGTATCCGATCCTGAACGCCGGTTTGCCCAGATCGACCTCGCCGGGCTCCGGCAGCGGCGCCGCGACGCGAGGCGACGTGACCAGCACCGAGAGGAAGAAACCCGGCAGGAAGTCCTCCTCGACCCTGAATTCGATGATCGGCGTGCTGTCCTGAAGCGTCTGAACCCACTGCTTGAGCACGCCGTAGCGTTCGATGGTCACGAGCGCGCGGGCGCCCGGGTAGGGATTCTGAATCAGGTAGCGGGCGGTCTCGCCGACGGCAAGGCGGGTCTGCTCGGGCACGATGTCGAGCCTGTCGTCATTGGAGGTATTCCAGACCACGCGGCCCTTGCCCGTGACCCACGCGCCGATACTCGTGGTGTGCGTTCGGCCGGCGGTATCCCGGATTCTGGCCGTCGCCCGGTAGCGGCCCGGCGCTTCCGGCACGAAAGCACACACGCCGGGAACGGCTTCGGAGCGGGATTCGCAGCGGGCGGCATCGACCCAGGTATTGACGAACTGGGTCAGGTAGGCGTTGCCCGCGCCACGCACCCGTGCCGCTTGTGTGTCCAGGCGCTGAACGTCGATCCGCACGTCCGTGCCGGCAACCGGCGCGCCGCCGGTATCGACCACAACGAACTCGATCACCGCATCCTCGTCCTCGGCGTAAGTCCAGCGCGTGTTCTTGAGCCCGACCAGGCGGTCGACGGCGAGGAAGCGCGCGCTGGCGGCGCCCGCGATATAGCGGCCTCGATCGTCGCGCACGGCGCTCTCCACGCGCAGTGTCCCGAAGACAATGTCGTCGCCGGCGCCCTGCGGGATCTCGAAACGGTGACGATGGCTGCCGTCGTCACCGATGTCGGCGACGACCTGGGAAACTGTCAGGGTTCGTCGCGCGGTCTGGCTGTCGAACCGGAAGGCCGCCGCCGCCGGATGCGTGCTGCGAAAGGTGCGGCTGTCCAGCACCGCCGTGACGCGCGTCTCCGCATCGGTATACGGACCGCCGGAGAACAGGGTCGCCCGCGTCTCGGCTTCGACTGCCGCTCCGGACACAAAGGTGTCGCCGTTCAGCGACGTGGCGACGCGATACGACGATGGGGTGAAATCGGTCACCAGGACGCGCATGGGTTCGCGCGTGGAGTCGAGGAAATCCGCATGCAGACGGAAGCTGTACCAGCCGACGGCGGCGTTGTCGGGAATCTTGAACCGGCCGTCAAAGGCGCCGAAAGGCGATAGTTCGATATCGCTTCGGGAGTGAACGGGCTTGCCGGTGGAATCGATGATATCCAGCGAATAGGGCCCGGCGGGAGGCGGCACATACGCGTCGTTGGACTGGTCGCGCACGTAGATCTTGTAGTCGATGGTATCGCCGGCCCGGTAAACGCCCTGGGCGGTCGTCCCCCAGCTATGCAGATGGCCGAAGCGCTTCAGGCTGCGGCTGTAGACGGTGTAGTTCGATATCCGCCCGGTGCTGATCTCGAAGCGCCGCTCCAGCGGCAGGATTGCCATTCGATCACGGTGCCGCACGCGCACGAAGAGCCGCGCGCAGGTGTCCTGGCCGGCGTCCCAGCAGCTTCCGCGGGGAAAGAGATAGTCGAGATCCGGGTCCAGTTCCGCCGTCCCCGCCAGGATCGCCACGCCGCGCCGACCGGTGCGCGCCGCATCGAGGTCCGCAGGGTCGGCCGACAGCGCGGAGACACTGTCCGGGTAGACCGATACGGCGGCGTTGGGGACGGGCCGGCCGGTGGCAAGATCGGTGACCCAGACCAGCGTATTGAAATGGCCGAGCTTGGCGTGAACCTGAAAGGGGGTGACCTGTGCGAACAGTCCATGTTGATAGGAGTCGACCCGGGGATCGGTCGTGATCTGACCGTAAATGGCGCCGTTGCGGCCTTCGAGCAGATCGCGAACGCCAAACGGGACAGCGTACTGCACGTCTTCGACAGCGGGCAACTGGTAAGTTCTCGTCAGTCCGGAAGTGCCTCCCTCGGTTGTCAACCGGCGATACTGAAGCGTAGCGCTCCGGAGGTTCGTGACGTAGAGCGGCACGGTGGAGTCGATTCCGGCTTCCACGACGGCCGTCGGATGCGCGATGGTGAAGTTCGGCGGACGATGGTCGGTACGGAAATTGACGTCGATGGGCATCGCCAGGGTGCGGCCGAACTCGTCGCGAGGTCCGTCCGATCCGATCTCCCGATCGATGCGATACGTTGCCGCGGCGCGCAGCCGCTCGGGAAGGTATACGACGTAGCGCCGTCCCCGCTCATGGGGCGTTCGCAACCGCGACCACTCATAAACGTTGGCCCAGGGATCGTAATCCGTGCGCCCCCCGGCGAGGTCCGGAACGACGCGAACATGCTCGCGCACCTCCGTGGCGATCGTGGGCGCCGAGAACGCGAGCCCGACGCGCGACATCGGATTGCACCGCCGCGCGGGATCGGCGACGGCATCGGGCGAACCGTTCGCGACAAGGATTCGGGTCCCGGCATTGTTGTCGCAAACGACCCCGAGCAGGCGGTATTTCGGAAAGGTGTGAAACCCGACCACCGTGCGCCGCTCGGCTCCTGGTTCGGGACCGTCGGCGGAGATCAGTCCCGGCTCGATCGCCAGGGCGGCGTACACGTCCGCCGAAAGCTCGTCCACCGGGCTCACGAGCCAGACGCGGCGCGCCTCCTCCTCCGCGGTCTCCGTGGCCCGGTCATCGCTCTGCCCCGTTTGCCCGCGTCCGAAGTCGAGCACGTACGGCTCACCCGGCGCGGGCAGGAATCGCGGCGTCTCGCGATCCTCTTCATCGGGCTCGATGCGCAGCGGCCGGCGGTTGCCGGATTCCATGATGAACAGGTGATCGGCGACGGAAGACCTGGCGACGGGCTGGTTGAATGTCACTCGAATGACCGGAAGCCCCGGCGCTCGCCAGGTCCTGAAGCTTGCATAGACGACCCCCGGGCGTTCGGTGACGAACGCGTGCTCCAGGGGCGCGGAAATCGTCGCTCCATCCTGGGCACGCAACCCCGGATGCATCGTCAGCTCGTAACGGGTCGCCGGGGCAAACGACTGGTCATCGCCCAATTGGCAGGCGAGCGCGCCGGGGTCGATCCAGCGCCACTGGCAGGCAAGCGCCGGCTCGATCTCGACGGGAATCTCCGCTGCATCCCGCGACATGCGCCCGATGGGAACCACCGGCCGATTGAACTGAAACACGATCTGCCGGCCGGGCTGTACGTTCTCTCCGCTCGGGGTGACGCTCGCGATCCGCAGCGGCTCGGCGCCGCGATCCTGCGCCGGCCCCAAAGTCGGGAAACCGCACCCCAGGAGCAGCAACACTGCTGAGCAGAGGCGCCTCGCAATCATTCCGCCCGCATGCATTCACCCTCCCCGGCTCCGGCCAACTCTTGTAGCTTAACCCACCGTACCGGCGGATACTGCTGTTCCGCCGGCACAATCAGGGCTCTCCAAAAGTCGGGGCGTATAGCCTGAGGCTGTAAACGGTGAGGGAAGCGGTCAGGCTGTGCAAGGTCTGGCTATTCAGAAGTCGTTGTGGCATAAAGGGGGTCATGGTGATCTCGGTGTTTTCCCGTGGCCGGTTGAAGTTGCGCGATGTGTGGGTGCGCCCGGTGCGCGGCGTGGCGGAGCGGCGGCGTTGGGACGCGCTGATGAGGGAGTTTCACTATTTGCCGTACAAGGGATTGTTCGGTCAGTCGCTGCGTCACGTGGCGGTATGCGGCGGGAGCCGGGTTGCGCTGCTGGGCTGGACGGCGGGCGCGTTCAAGGTCGGGGTTCGGGACGAGTGGCTGGGTTGGCCGCCGGAGCGGCAGTTTCGGCGGCTGAAGCTGATCGCGAACAACAGCCGTTTCGCGTTGCTGGTGGGCAAGGGGGAGGTACGCAACCTGGCCTCTCGGGTGCTGGGTCTGAGTCTGCGCCGGCTGTCGGGGGACATGCGCGCGATGCACGGTTTCCCGGTGCTGTTGGCGGAGACGTTCGTGGACCCGTCGCGGTTTTCGGGGGTTTGCTACCGGGCGTCGAACTGGCGGATGCTGGGCCTGACGCGCGGTTATTCGCGGGTGTACGGCAGCCCGGCGCGGTGGCGCGAGCACGGCCAGCCCAAGGAGGTTTACGTGTACGAGCTTGAAGCCGGCGCCCGCGAGGCGCTACGCGATGGGCGCGAGCCCGTGGAGGTGCGCGAGGCGCCGATGCCGGCGGGGCAATTGCGCAGTCTTCACGACTTTCTCGGGGAGATGGAGGATTTTCGCAAACGGCGCGGGCAGCGCTACAGCTTGGCGAGCTACCTGACGATCATGATCGCGGCGCGCCTGGCCGGGTATCGCGGCGTGAGCGCGTTCGGGGAGTTCGCCGCCCGGCTCGACGAGGCGCAGCGCCGTGCGGTGGGCGGGTTCTTCAGCCCGACGCGCCAGTGCTACACAGTGCCCGCTGCCTCGACCTTCCATTACATCCTCTCGAAGCTGCCGCCGGACACTCTGGATCGGGCGCTGCGCGCCTGGAGCGCCCAGCATGCCGGGCTTGCGCCGGTGGCCATGGACGGCAAGGACGTGCGCGGCGCCTCCAGGCGGACCGAGGGCGAACGCCAGATGATGGTGGCCGCGGTGGAGCACGGCAGCGGCCTGGTGCTCGGGCAGGTGCGCATCGGCGCCAAAAGCAACGAGATCCCGGCGGTGCGCGAACTGGCGCGGCAACTGGACCTCGCCGGGCGCGTCGTCACGCTCGACGCCATCCACGCCCAACACGACACGGCGCGCTGCTTGGTGGAGGAGTGCAAGGCCGACTACGCGATCACCGCCGTGAAGGGCAACCAGCCGAGCATTCGCGAGGACCTGGCGGACATCGACTGGAGCCAGGCGCGCTGGAGCGCCGAGGCGCTGCACAAGGCCCATGGGCGGCTGGAGACCCGCCGCTGCGCGGCCTTCGACCTCACGCCCGCCAAGTGGGACGGGCGGTGCGATCTGCCCGCACGCCGTCAGGCGCTGCGCGTGCAGCGCGAGCGCGTCGTGGTCAAGACCGGGGAAAGCACCCGCGAGATCGCCTACGGGCTCACCTCGCTCGGCGTCGAGGAGGCCGGACCCGACGAACTGTTGAACATCGTGCGCCGCCACTGGGAAGTGGAGAACCGGGTTCACTACGTGCGCGACTTCAGCTACGACGAGGACCGCTGCCGCGCCGCGGCCGGGCATCTGCCGCAAAACCTGGCGGCGCTCAGCAACGCCGCGATCTCCATCGTGCGCGCGATCGGCCACTTCGACTACATCCCCCAGGCAAACCGCCACTACGCCGCACGCCCGCAGGATGCGCTCGACGCCATCCTGACCCCCGCGCCGCCCTGACCGGGCACCCCGCGGACCCCCGACGGCGCACCGCCCGGCCGCGCCGCGGCATCCCCGTGCGCGCCGCGCCTACTCAGCGCCCAGGCACCAACCCATACCCCCGAGCAAACCCGCTCAACGCCTCCCCACCGCCCTGGACCGACCGGCGACCCCTCCGCTACAGCCACACATCCCCGTCGGACCCATCGCTCAGCCTCACCGGAACCAACCGGACCGGGACTTTTGGATAGGCCTGCCGGCACAATCGTGGCGAAAAATGGCGAGGTCCGAGGGAGAATCCGGAAGCGGAGATGGGCGAGTGGCCCGGACGCCAACCGCCAGTGGCAAAACAAAGGGCGTTTTCGCGAGCTGTTACACGCGCTCTACAGCACCCTCGCCAGCACAGCCGCGATACCGACGGCAGTTACCATCATGGAGCCAAGCCGCAGCGTGAGGCGTAATTCCAAGTCCTTCAAGTCCCGCTTTGTCGCGAGTTTTTCATTGATCGACGTGGCCTGCGAGTGCGCCAGTAGTTCGGCCTGCTCCTCAGGCATTCCGACTTGCGTCAGTCGCTTTACAAATGCATGAGTGTCAAACACAACTGCGGACACGGTAGGAGCTTGCGCCGAAGGGGCGGACGGGGGCGGATTTGCAGCCGTGAATTCCTACGGCGCAAGCTCCTGGCTCCCCGAACGATTCACTCCAACGTAGTCAGAACACATTGCCGCGAACACAAGCCCAGGCCACGGTGCGTATCTACACGTTTGGCGCAGATTCTAGCACCTCCGTGGAGCAGCCGGCTCAGCGAAGCCCGGCCCCGATCACCCGGGGTTGATACGGTCTCCCCGCAGTTCGTCAGGCCGCGGCGGCCTGGTCCCCGGCGAAGTCCAGTTCCCCGCTCGCGGCGGTCGCCCGGATGGTGTCCCCGGGTGCGAATTCGCCTTTGAGGATCCGCTGCGCGAGCGGGTTTTCGACCTGTTGCTGGAGCGCGCGTTTCAGCGGACGCGCGCCGTACACCGGGTCGTAGCCCGCCTCGGCCAGCCGGTCGCGGGCGGCATCGTCCAGTGACAGCGACATGTCGCGTTCCGCAAGGCGCTGTTGCAGGTATTTCAACTGGATGTCGACGATGAGCCGCAAATGGTCTGCGTCCAGGGGATGGAATACGACCACGTCGTCGATTCGATTGACGAACTCCGGCCGGAACTGCCGGCCCACGTCTTCCATCACCGCCGCCTTCATCTCGTCGTAGTTCTCCTCGCCCGCCAGTTCCTGGATCCGCTGGCTGCCCAGGTTCGAGGTCATCACCACGACCGTATTGCGGAAATCCACCGTGCGGCCGTGACCGTCGGTGAGGCGGCCGTCGTCCAGCACCTGCAAGAGGATGTTGAAGACTTCAGGATGAGCCTTTTCCACCTCGTCCAGGAGGACCACGGAATAGGGCCGGCGCCGCACCGCCTCGGTGAGGTAACCGCCCTCCTCGTATCCCACGTAACCCGGCGGGGCACCGATGAGGCGCGCCACGGAGTGCTTCTCCATGAATTCCGACATGTCGATGCGGGTCATGGCGTCTTCGGTGTCGAAAAGAAACTCCGCCAGCGCCTTGGTAAGCTCGGTCTTGCCGACGCCCGTCGGCCCCAGGAACAGGAACGAACCGTTGGGCCGGTCGGGATCGGCAAGCCCCGCGCGGGACCGGCGAATGGCGTTGGACACCGCCCGAAGCGCCTCCCCCTGGCCGACCACGCGGGCCTCCAGATAGCTCTCCATCCTTATGAGCTTCTCCCGCTCGCCTTCGAGCATCCTGGTCACCGGTATGCCGGTCCACTTGGAAACCACCTCGGCGACCTCCTCCTCGGTCACCCGGTGACGAACCAGCGTATGGCTCTCCTGCTCCTTCGATTGCGCCTGCTCGAGTTCGCGCGTCAACTCCGGGATGCGCCCGTACTGAAGTTCCGACATCCGCGCAAGGTCGCCGGCGCGATGTGCCTTCTCGAGCTCCGTCCTGGCGCGCTCCAGTTCCTCCTTGAGATGCGTGGCGCCCTGCATGACCGCCTTTTCCGCGCTCCAGACTTCGTCAAGGTCCGAATACTTGCGCTCCAGATCCGCTATGGACGACTCCAGGGTCTCCAGCCGGCGCCTGGACGCCTCGTCCGATTCCTTGTTCAGCGCTTCGCGTTCGATCTTCAACTGGATGAGACGCCGCTCCAGGCGGTCCAGCTCCTCGGGCTTGGAATCGATCTCCATGCGGATGCGCGAACCCGCCTCGTCCACGAGATCGATGGCCTTGTCGGGAAGCTGGCGGTCGGAGATGTACCGATGCGACAGCGTGGCGGCCGCAACGATGGCGGGATCGGTAATCTCCACGCCGTGATGCACCTCGTAGCGCTCCTTGAGCCCGCGCAGGATCGCGATGGTGTCCTCCACCGTGGGCTCCTCCACGCGAACCTTCTGGAAGCGCCGCTCAAGCGCCGCGTCCTTCTCCATGTGCTTGCGGTATTCATCGAGCGTGGTGGCGCCGACGCAGTGCAGTTGCCCGCGGGCCAGCGCCGGCTTGAGCATGTTGCCGGCGTCGATGGCGCCTTCCGCCTTGCCCGCGCCCACCACGTTGTGCAGTTCGTCGATGAACAGAATGATCTGGCCCTGCTGCCTGGCCAGTTCGTTGAGCACCGCCTTGAGGCGCTCCTCGAACTCGCCGCGGAACTTGGCCCCGGCGATCAACGCGCCCAGGTCGAGCGCCAGAATCCGCTTCGACTTGATCCCCTCGGGCACCTCGCCGTTGGCGATACGCTGGGCCAGACCCTCGACGATGGCCGTCTTGCCCACGCCCGGCTCGCCGATGAGCACCGGGTTGTTCTTGGTGCGCCGCTGCAGCACCTGGACGGTGCGGCGAATCTCGTCGTCGCGGCCGATGACCGGGTCCAGCTTGCCCTGCTCGGCCTGCTCGGTGAGATCCACCGCGTACTTTTCCAGCGCCTGCCGGGATTCCTCGGCGTCCGGGTTGTCGACGCTGGCGCCGCCGCGCACTTCGTCAATGGCCTTCCCGACCGCACCGGCGACGGCGCCGGCATCCTGCAGCGTCCGGCCGAGATCGCCCCGGTCCCGGCACGCCGCCAGCACGAACAGTTCGCTTGAAATGTAGGCGTCGCCGCGTTGCTGGGCCAGCTTGTCGGCGATGTTCAGCAGCTTGGTCAGCTCGTTGGAAAGGTGCACGTCGCCCTCGGCATCGCCCCGGACCTGCGGCAGACGGTCCAGGGCGTTGCCCAGTCCCACGCGCAGTTGATTCATGTTGACGCCGGCCTTGGTCAACAGTCCGCCGATGCTGCCGCGGTCCTGCTCCAGCAGCGCCGCCATGAGGTGCGCCGGCGCGATGAACTGGTTGTCCCGCCCGACCGCCATCGACTGGGCGTCGGCGAGCGCCAGTTGCAGCCTGCTTGTCAGTTTGTCCATTCGCACGGGTTTCGACTCCGGTTCGGGGATTGTCAACTGGATAGATGGGGGTGGCGGGGAGGAATATCAATTGCGCCTCCCGCTGGAGACCTGAATTGGACAGGATGGCGGCCGATTCGGCCGCACCGCCGCAAGCGGCGTTTCGGACCCCTCTGCTATACTTCCGCCCCCACCCACGCAAGGAATATCCGGGTGATGCAGATCCACATCGAACCGATCGACGGCACGCTGGTGGTCGTGGTCGAAGGCCGTATCGATGGCACGAATGCGATGGATTTCCATAGCACCGTGAGCGACTCCCTTGGGGAAAATTCCGGTCCGCTGCTGATCGACTTCGAAAACCTTTCCTACATCAGCAGCGCGGGTCTGCGCGTCGTTCTGTCTCTGGCAAAAGCGCACCGGCAACGGGCGGGAAAGTTCGCGATTTGCTCATTGTCAGGCATGATCGCGCAAGTTTTTCAGACCAGCGGATTCGACCGGATCATTTCGACCCATGCCACGCGGGAAGACGCGCTTGGCGAGCTTGGCGGCTAAGGAAGGTCTGATCAGCTCGATTCGCCGTCGTTCGCAGCCGCGTAAGCGGTTGATTGGTTTGCCACCGCCACAAGTGCATGGCTCACGCCGGCCAAAGGGAACATTTGTCAGCAATTCTCATTTTGGCGCCTGACTTCACTTTCAAGCGCATAACGGTCTCATTTCCCGGCTCAATCCGGGCCAATTCGACCGCCAGGACCATCCCGCGGAGAGGGGTGACGGGCATAATGAGAATTGCTGAACATTTGTGCTTTGCGTTGACAACTCAGGTTCGAAGGGCACGGCGGCAGATCAGTTTGGCAAACGAATTTCGCACCCGCCTGATCGCCGATGTCGCCACCGGCAAGCTTGATGTCCGCGAGGCGGCGGCAAATTTGACCGACACGAATACAATCGCTTGGAAGGATCGAATCGATACAACCCAAGCCGAATCGCATCCACACAGGGCCGAACACAGCATTGCAGAGAAGGCAAACGCACGACGGACTGGACGACATGCCCGGCGGTGGAACGCAACCCCCGCAAGATCAGTGGCGCGTGGGCCTTCGCCGGAACGCGGATTCCACTGTACGCCCTGCACGAAAACCTCGCCGCCGGCGCCACAGTCGCCGACTTCGTCGAATGGTTTCCGGATGTGAGCGAGCGACAGGTTCGCGCCGTCCGCGAACTGGTTGCAAACATGCTGGTCCACCAGGATCTTGCGGTCACCGGCGCTGGGCCGATGGTGGAAATCTTCGCCGACCGGATTGAGAGTTCAAATCCCGGCAAGTCGCTGGTCGCACCTGACCGGTTGATCGATGCGCCGCCCCGCACACGGAACGAAGCCATCGCGGCCATCATGCGCCGTGTCGGTATCTGCGAGGAACGCGGCAGCGGGATCGACAAGGCCATGCTCGCGATTGAGCGGGCGCAACTGCCGGCACCGCGGTTCGAGACTCCGCCGGGGGCGACACGGGTGACGGTGTTCGCGCGAAAGCAATTCAAGGAGATGTCCAGGGCGGACAGGGTTCGCGCGGTTTATCAGCATTCGTGCCTCCGCTACATCATGGGCGAGAAGACGACCAACGCAACCTTGCGCCAGCGGCTCGGTATCTCAAGTGCCAACTCCGCCGTCGTCTCCCGCCTCCTCGGCGACGCGCTGAAGGCCGGTGCGATCGTTATCGAGGATGAGGCGGCAGGGCCTCGGCGCCGAGCCTACCTGCCGTTTTGGGCAGCTCCGACTGGGTAGTTTATTTGACAAGTTACTGCCGAGAACCCTGCCTTACACACATGAAATCGACCTAATGCATTGATCTATAATACTTTTTGCCTCACCAATTTTATTTGACGGTTATTTGATGGATTGTTGTTTCAGACGCCTCGGCAAGACCGGCTCTCTGCGCCACGTCGATCCAGTCGTCAACCGATCGGGCTGCTGAAGGAGCCAATTGAACTGCCGTGACCGCCGATACGTCCGAACGCGGTCTCGAACGCCTGATCTGCACCGCGCTCGCGGGGCATCCCTGCGAGCCGCCCAAGGCGGAGACCGTCGGCGAGCCGGCGGCCGGTTACGGTGGCGTGGGTTGGAGCGGTGGGAACTGGCTCGACTACGACCGCGAATACTGCGTCGATCTGGTCCAGCTTGCCGCTTTTCTTCGCGCCACCCAGCCCGAGGCCGCGGAATCGCTGTCGCTGGACGAAGACGGCCCGACCCGGCGCAAGTTCCTCGCGCGGCTGCAAGGCGAGATCGCGAAGCGGGGCACGATTGACGTGCTGCGCCACGGCGTCCGCCACCGCGCCCACGACCTCGCACTCTTCTACGGCACGCCATCTCCCGGCCGGGACGCAGATCGTGGCGTTCATTCACATCGGGAGCGTGGCCAAGGCGCCGAATGAGAGGCCGAGGCCGGAGTTCGACAACATCGTCAGTGAGTGGCGTCCGTGAAGTCGAAGAGGTGATCGAGAGAGGCCTTCATGGTCTCCCCGCCTGAGAATTCCAAGCGCACCAGCCGTATCGTCGGTTAGCGCGGAAATCCAGTTGACTTGGCCGCCCGGTTGCGTACTGTCGGGTCGCAAGACTGTCGGAATCTCCCGCATGGCAAGAAAACGCGCGAAAGGCCGGGGCAGGCTGCGCATCGGCGGAACAGGAGTCCGACCAACCGGATGGCGACACGCTCGAACCGGAGCGCCCTCAGACAGCATTTCACCAGTTCGCGGGGCCGCTTCACGGCGTCGTCATCTCGCCGGCCTCGTCGGTCGCCAGAATCGGGCAAAGTCGAAACCTGCGCGCCGTGTGCCGCGACCGGTCGGGGCGAACCGTGGAGGAAGGGCTGGCATTCGCCCTCGTGGAGTCTGGAATGGGGACCATGCGAAAAACGATTACCGTGACAGTTCAGCCGGATCAGTGTTTTACAGTCAGCGCGTGTCCCAAGGATTGACTACATTGACGTCCAGACCGGCGAAATCCCGGACGTTGCGGGTCGCGATCGTCAGTTCGTGGCTCCTGGCCGTGCCTGCGATCAGCGCATCGCCCAGGTCCAGTGTTCGCCCAAGGCCGCGTGCCTGTGCCCGAAAGCGGGCCGCCCATACGGCCGCCCCGGGGTTGAGGTCCAGAATGCGGTCGCGGTAGTCGGCCAACACGTTGCGCAAGGCGTTTCGCAGGGCGAGGCGTCTCTGGCCCCGGGGGAGGCGCTGCACGCCGCATTCAAGCTCATGGATCAGGATCGACGACAACCACAACTCGCCCCATCTGGTCAGGAACGCGACCACGTGCTTGTGCGGTGTGGAGCGCATGGTTTCCGAGACGACGTTGGCGTCCAGCAGGAACATCAGCCAAAGTCGGCTTGCGGCATCTCGCTACGCAAGTGCGGCGGGTCCAGATCGATCTCGCCGAGCCCCTCCATGGACAAGGCGTCCGTGAGATTGCGGCGCTCTCCAGCCAGTCGCCTGTAGTTCTCGATGCTGAGCAGTACATGTGCCGGTTTGCCCCGGGTCGTGATGAAGACGGGACCCGATTGCGCGGCCCTCTTTGCGCGGGCGACATCCTGGTTGAGTTCGCGGCTAGTGACGGTCGTGATGTTCATGCCAGACCCCCTTATGAAATGTAGGTATGTGACTACACTTGTGCGCGCCATGCAGGGGTCTCCTCAATTGCGCCAAGCTGTACCGCGACATCATTCGCCGGCACCATCCAGGAGGGCGAGTGCGACTTCGTCCTGCTCGATGCCAACCACGGCCTCCTCTTCGTCGAGGTCAAGGGCGGCTCCCTGCTGTTCGACGGCAGGCAGTGGGTTCGGACCGTCCGCGGCGAGGAGCGCCTGCTCAACAAGGACCCGTTCTACCAGGCGCAGCGCGGCATGTACGACATCGTCGGCCTGGTGAAAGACCAGTTCGGACGCGCCGGCGACAACCTGCCCTTTACCTATGGCTTCGCCGTGGCGTTCCCCGACTGCCGGTTCGACGACCAGGCGCCGCCGAGCATCCAGCGCGAGCTGATCCTGGACGCCGCCAGGCTCCGGCAGGTGGAGGATTCGGTGCGGCGGATCTTTCGCAGCTTCAATCGACCCGCCCACCGCGCGCTGACCGACCGCAGCGTGGAGTCCGTGCGCGCGGCGCTGTTTCCGAAATACCGGCTGATCCCGGTCATGTGGCGCAAGATCGAAGATCAGGAGGAACGCCTGCAGCGCATGACCGACGACCAGCAGCGGATCCTCGAGATCCTCGCCAACCAGACCACCGCGGCGATCCAGGGCGTGGCGGGCTCCGGCAAGACCATCCTCACCCGGGAATTCTGGAACGACCTGGCGCCGGAGGCGCTGATGCAGGCCTGCGAGCGGCTGGGGTCTGCGCACAAGTTCGACGCCGTCGTGGTCGACGAGGGCCAGGACTTCCGCGAACTGTGGTGGGCGAGCCTCGAGTCGGTTTTTCGGGATCCGCAAGACAAGGCCTGCTTCTACGTCTTCCATGACCCGAATCAGAACCTGTACGTCGAGCGGCCCTGCCTGCCGCCGGAACTCGGGGCGCCCTATGAGTTGCCGGAGAACTGCAGGAACACCGTCCGTATCGCCGAACACTGCGCCTCGCTGGTCGGACACGAGACCCGGTCGCGGGACGGCGCGCCCGTGGGCGACGAACCGGAGGTCGTGCGCGTGCGTACGCTTGACGATGCGTTCAGGGAGGCGGGCCGGCGAGTCAGAAACCTGCGCATGCCCAACCTGGGAGGACTCAGGTTCTCACAGGTTGCCGTGCTCGCGCCCGGATTCAGCAGCGAGGACTGGCCGGACCAGTTCGGAACGATTCCCGCAACGCAGAGCTTTGAGGAATGGGGCGAGGAAAAGGGTGTGCTGATCGCTTCCTGGCATCGGTTCAAGGGGTTGGAGGCCGACGCCATCGTGACCATCGAGACGCCGGTCAGGGACGATGCCAGGGAGCGGGTGAATCGGTATGTGGCAAGGTCGCGGGCGAAGCACTTGCTGACGGTGATTGAGGTGGAAGAGGCGTGAGCTGTATCGACGATTAAGATTTCAGGTCGGATACGAGCTTGGCGAGCGTCGACGTAAAGCTAACTTGTCTTGCTCTTCTTCCTTGTTTTTCTCTTCACCAGCTTGAGCGCCTGCAAGTCATTTTCGTCCCAGCCAATGTGATCCAGAAGACCCTTTAACAGTTTGCGTCCCATTGTCTTCTTCGGATGAACGTGAATGGTTACACATTTTGTTTCGTCGTCGTTGACGAAAGCTTGGGAGGCGCCGCTTCGGCCCTTGACTCTGTACCAACCATCATCTCTTAATGCCTTCATCAAGCGCTGAGCGGTGATGTTCCTGAGCTGATCCCAAGTCTCTTTTGGATAATTCACTCAGTCGGCTCGAACCTCAAATTCGCATGATCGCCGGGCAGGCTGTCTGCCAGGGGATGCTTCCATGACGCCGGACGGAAGAGGGATGTCGTAATGATCCATTGCCCGCAGGTGTGTCTTGACTGCCTGTCTGATCCGTCGGAAAGCGTCTTCCTCGGTATCTCCATCCGCATGCACACCGGTTAACTCAGCGCAGTACGCGTGGAATCTATCACCATCGGGTTCTGCGACCAACGTCACTCGTACTCTCATGGTTCCATCTCCCGTTGCTCGTCGTATCGACGATAGCAGCCAGAATATCTGCCAGCCCAGGGCTGTCAAGGAACATTAGGTGGCGATTTCGTGTTGATTTGGGGCATGACGTCGAGAGTGCCCCAGCGGCCATGCTTCCGAAGTACCGGCTGATCCCGTTCATTTGGCGCTTCGTCGAGATTCTCGCTTGGCGCCATGAACCCTCCGCTCGTCAGCCCTGCACCGCCTTGAACTTGTCGAAGCGCCATTCGAGAAAGCCGGGGTCCGAGGCCGCCCGCCATCTTCATCCGCTTTGATTTGCGCGCCGACGAGGAGCTTTTCCAGCGGCAGATTGCTGAACGCACAGCGGTATCCGCAGACCGACCTGACATGCTTGCTGAACCAGGCTTGGTGATTGCGGCGCCTGGTCATCCGCAGCGAATAGGACCGCTCCCGATCCGCGATGGATGTGTCGGGCCGCGGCCATTCATCGGCAACGGCGTCCTCGCGCGCCGGGTTCGCCGCAGCGAGCAGGACGCGCCCTTCATCCGCCCTGAAGTCCTCGACCCACACCGGCCAGACCGCCTCGTACAAAGTGGACCGCACGGCACGAAAGTAGGTCAGCGGCGCCCGCCTTTGGTGGGCGAGTTTGAGCGCGTCGTTTGTGTGATTCGCAGATTTCCGGGCCAAGTCGTAGGGAAGCAACCCCGTCTCGACGTCAAGGTCGGCGCGTTGGTCGCGGTACCAGATGGGCCGGCCGGCGCGTGGCATCACCGTCTTGATGCTGAGGGCCGCCGTCATTTGCCTTGGCTTGAAAATCCCCAGCGCCCTGCTGGCGAAATGGATCCGCTCGCCCTGGTGCAGGAACCCTTTTGATATCTCGGCCCACGCTATCGGCACGCCGGTGGAAATCGCCAGCCGTTCCAACGCTGCAAACGCCTGCGCGCGTATGGCCCAGTCGGGGTCGCCGTTTTGGTGAATCCGATTGGTCATCTGGTTGCTTGGAGGTGCTTGCGGGGTATCTCGCTATGTCGAAATAGAGATGACAGGCGGCAGCGCGATACGATTGTAGTGACTCTTACGCCAGCCTATCATCGTGCGCTTGAGCGGCGCCTCGACAGGTTGGTCGAGGCCTGATCTTGACCATCGAGACGCCGGTCAAGGACGATGCCAGGGAGCGCGTGAATCGGTACGTGGCGCGGGCGAAGAATTTGTTAATGGTGATTGAGGTGGAAGAAACGTTAGCTGTATCGGTGAACAAGATTTCCAGGGCGGGTACGAGATTGGCGAGCGTTGATGTCTGGTTATCTTGCCTTGGTCCTTTGCCGCATGAACTTCTCGAATCAAGATCAAAAATCAACCTGCGGTTGTAACGGTTCCGTAACAATTTTCGCTTTTTCTGCAGCGGCTTCCGTGACCCGAGATAGCAGAACGTCGACACCGTCTACATCGCCTGGCGCGTCGAGTAGCCATTGCTGAATGATTTCAAATCCTCCCTCAGCGTAGCGCTCGACGAGACGCCAACATTCGTTAACCGAGTCCTCCCTTAAAATGTTCGCGTCCTTTTTCTCGTCAAGCGCGAGCAAATAAACTAATCCATCGAGCCCGCGTCTCTCAAAAACTTGATCTTCGATCTCCGCACCCCGATCTTTTGCTTCCACCGATGAACTCTTGCCATTTGCATATCCCACCATTGCGGCAAATGCCATGAGATGCATGTACGTTGCGAATATGGGCTTCTCCGCAATAGCCGTAGGATTTCTAGCCAGCCTTTCAGCCACATCCTTATGCGCATTTGAAATGTATATGATTGCCATTAGTGTTTGGTTGCATAGCAAGTTAACCGAGGTGGACACAAGCGCACATCAATTTTGTGTGCCTTCGCCGCCGACGCCGAAGAACGGCGAGCGCAGAATGCATTGACGATGACACCATCGAGTGACAACTCTTGTACGATCACTGCGGCACAAATCATTACGGGATTCCTACTGAGGCTGTCATATGAACAAAGATGACTTCCTCAACCGCCTTTCTCGATTAAACGCATGGCAATCGGGCGGACGTCGTGCTCCGCACAAGCCCCTATTGATGCTTTGCGCCCTCGGAATGGTTCAACAGGGCAAGAAGCGGCTCGTTTCGTATAGCGAAGCCGAAAAGCATTTAGCTTCTTTGTTACGGAGGTTCGGGCCGCCCGCCAAGTCATTTCATCCGGAATTTCCTTTCGGGCGACTGCCGAATGACGAGCTATGGGATATCCCGGGTGTCGAGGCGGTGTCCAGAACCAAATCAGGCGACCTGCATAAGTCCTCCTTGATACAGAACGACATTCGAGGCGGCCTCCAAAAGGCTGACTACGAAATGCTCTTGGGCGATGATAGACTGGTGCAGGAAGCGGCAAACCTGCTCTTGGAGGCTCACTTTCCGCAATCCATGCATGGCGATATTCGGGCCGCCGTGGGGCTACGCGAATTTGCAGTGATTCGGGAGGCTGCGGCGGTGCGGGATGCCTCCTCACGCGCACGCAAACCGGCGTTTCGCCACGAAGTACTGAGAGCTTACGAATACCGCTGCGCCGTTTGAGACTACGACATTCGCTTGGGTGATGTGTTGTTTGGCATGGAAGCGGCCCACGTCAAATGGCGTGGGTATGGCGGTCCGGACGAAGTCCAAAATGGTCTCGCGCTGTGCGGATTCCATCATAAGTCATTCGGCCGGGGAGCCTGGGGCTTAGAGGCTGACGAACCGGGTTACCGGATATTGATTTCAAGCGAAGTGCACGGTCGGAGCGATGCAGTACGCTGGCTACGGGACTACCGGGATAAGGCTTTGCAAGCACCACAGCGCACAGACTGGCTACCCGACGCCCAATTCGTGCGGTGGCACACAAAGGAAGTGTTTCGCCGGCCAGCAGTCTGAGCACTTCTTCGCTGATTACCGCTGACCGTATTCGGGGGGATCGCCTTCGAGAGGTTGCGGCGGCTGAAAACCTAAGTAGTCAAAAAAATCCACGCGCTGTCGTGCCAGGTCCACCTTGATGCGCTCCGCCAGCAAGGCCGGCTGACTTCCATGGAAATCGTCGTAGAGCAGAAACGTTACCTTGCTCGATTGCAGGTGGACCTTGATCAGATCGACCGCACCCATGTCCCCGAACAGCGCAAGAGCGCAGCCGACATAGATACGCACGAGGGGCAGGCATTCGCCGAGGACCGCGCAATGAAACGTCAGGTTGTGCACGCCGTCGAGCTTGCCGATACCGAGTTCGCGATGGCAGAACAAAGTGTCGTCCAGAACTCGGTCTCGGTCGGCCACTGCGAAGAGCGCGCGCTTGCCGGCGGCCCGTGCCTTTGCAGCGCCGCCGAAAAAGAAGCGCGCATCTCGTTGCAGTCGCGGGGGTAGTTTGCTGTACGCGCGCCGCCGCTTGAAGTGGGAGAGGGCGAAGTAGACCAATAGGTCCTCTTGGCGCGCAATCGCTGCTGCTTCGAGTTCGTCTGGGCGGAAGAACTGCGCCGCCCAGTCGTGAATTCGCCGCCAGGAACCGAGTAACCGCGCAAGCGGTAGAGCCTCGGGACATTCTTCCGCCACGGGTGGCCTGCCGAGTTCCAGAACCCTTTCCCAATAGGCATTAATCGTCGGACGATGACGCTCGGCTGCCGTAGCAACCACTTCAGTACCTGGATCGCGTCGCAATAGCCGCCAATCTCGCCGCACCTGTTGCCGTGACGCCAGGAACAATTGCTCGTTCATTACGTCGCGAAAAACCACACAGATTCCCGGGGCAATCGGAACAGCGTTCGCGCTAAGCGTCTCCTCGACGTAGTGGCGAAACTCGTCCTGCGAGTAATACTTCTGAAATGTATTCCGCTGAGTGCGTACACCGTCACCATGAGCGGAAAATCGCTGATGGCGCGCCTTATAGCCCAGCATCACGCTCACAATCAGCACTTCTTTTGCCAGCGCCCATGCCGCATTGAGTGTTTGCCGCCGCTCGACAGGGTCCTCGACGACATTTAGGACAAACCCAAGGTTTACGAGGTCCGATGGTCGTCGGGGAGCATTGGGCCGATAAACGGGATCCCATCCTTTAACGTCAAGGCCCATCCCGGTCAGCAGCCGCAAGTCGTCCCCACGGCCGCACCCATAATCGAAGACGGTACGGCTGCCATCCAGGAAGCCGAAGTCAAGCAAATGCCGTAAGGGCGAAGACAGCGTGCTACGCCTCAGGGCGGTTCTGTGCCGGGCGATCGGTTCGGCGGGCCGGTTCATGTCAGCAGATTCTCTGGATCTTCAATATCGAGGGCGAGCAGTTGTCGCCGCCAGCCATCGCGGGTGCCGATGGTTGCTGGTTTGTTGAACGCGCCCAGTCGTTCCAGGCGTTCAGTGAGGCGGGTGGCTTGGGCTACGCGCGGGTCGTCTTCCGGAAGGAGGAGTTCCTTGCGGTGCAAAATTGGCGGGTTGCGCCTGGCTGTGAAGTCAATTTGGCGGGTGCTCCTCCGGGAGAGGTCACACGATAGGGTAGTGAGTAACGCGGGGAAGTGGGCGTCGAAGCTCTCGTAGAGTAGGAAGCTGATACGGCTGCGTGGGTCCAGCTTGATGACGCTAAACTCGAACGGGTGTTCGTGAACGCTCAGGCGGAGAGAATCGAGACGATACCGGACCTCGGGTAATCGTGTCAGCACTGAGAGGTGGTAATAACTGAAGTGCCGCAAATGCTTGCCGCGTCCGGTGGCCTTTAGCTGCTGGTAGGCCCACGGAAGCGAATGATCATCTGCGGTTGCGTGGTATTGCATCTTGGCAGACATCAGTTGCATTTGCCTTTCGGCGATCGTGGCTACTCCAACTCGAATTGCTGGTAGTGAATCGGAAGCCCGAATTCCGTACGCAAGTACGTTAGGTACTCTTCCGCATCGGAGTCGAACGCCGGTTCACCCACTACGATCAGGCGGACTGCCGTACGTGCTTGCGGCCAGTAGGAGTACTCAAGTAACTGGCCGATGGCCTGTCTGATGCAATGCCGCGACGTCCGTGCGTTCGACGACCAGCCCGGGCGCCGTTTCGGCGATGCGCGCCAGGGTGCGCAGCAGCCCCACATCCAATCGAGCGTGCTCGTCTGCGACTCAGCTCCGCCGCCCCGCCGGCGGCGGTTTCGCACGCAGGCACAGTGACCTTGTCAGCCGCCCCGGCGCCCCGACCGTCGAACCGCCGATATCCGGACCTGTCCGCCGACATGACACGCTCGCTGGTATTTGCTACGTTGGCCACGTGGTAACCTCGCTCAGACCCGCCGACAAACCGATGAAAGTCTTTCTTAGTCACTCCCACACGGACGCATGGCTTGCAGCGCGCATTGCGCATGCGCTTACGGAAAGCGGGCTGGAAGTGCGGGATCCTCAACAGGACATTCTGCCCGGAGATAATTGGGCTAGCGAGGTCGCACACGCACTTGAGGAGTCCGACGCCATGGTTGTCCTGCTCACCCCGGCGGCTGCCAGGTCCCCATATGTCAAGCGCGAAATGGAGTACGCACTCGGTGCGAAGAACTATAGCAACCGCCTGATTCCCGTCGTGGTTGGCGACCGCGAGCTGCTGCCGGCAGGTGAAATTCCGTGGATCGTCCGGCGTATGCGCTGGTTCGAACTGGACGACGCCGAGACAGACAACCCGAAAGTCGAGCCGATTGCGCAAGCGATCCTCGGGCACGCCTGAATCGCGCCCCGGCCCGGCAGGTATAGCGGGTGCCACGAGAAATATTCCTGTCGCACTTGAGTGCCGACAGGGCGTTCACCACAAGGGTGGCCGACGTGCTGCGCCGCCACGGTGTCCCGGTCTGGTTTAGTGACGCCAATATCCTGGGCGCGCAGCAGTGGCATGACGAGATCGGAGCGGCGCTGGGGCGCTGCGACTGGCTTGTTCTGGTGCTGTCCCCATCGTCCGTCGCATCCAGATGGGTCAAGAGGGAACTCCTGTTCTCGCTCCAGCAGGACCGCTTTGACGGACAAATAGTGCCGGTCCTGTACCGCCCCTGCGACCACGCGGAATTATCCTGGACGCTGGCGTCGTTACAAATGGTCGACTTTCAGAACGACTTTGACGAAGGCTGCGCCGACCTGCTGCGTGTCTGGGGAATCGGCTACGCTCCGCGGCCCACAACCTGACCCTGCGGGCCACCGCCCGTCCCGTCTATGACCCCGGGCGCCGTTTCGGCGAGGCGCACCAGGGTGCGCAGCAGTCCCGCTGACGCGAAGGGAAATGGGTATTTCCATGCAAGTAGCGAACCCGACGGCACCGGCCCGCGGACGCGAGGGAACAAACGACCGCCCTCCAACAGAAAATCAAGGAGTTACTTGTTTTTTCCATGGAAGCTCAACTGCCATTTTTTTTCTGAGACTACTACGACGATGGCGTGCAAGGGCGCTACGATAAGGACAGCGATGACGGAGAGGTCGTGCAAAATGGCGAGAAATGAGGGAAAGAAGCCCGGACGCGAGGAAGCGGTTCATCAAGGTGGCGGAGCGGGCCGCCGGGCGCATGTGAAGGAATTCGTGCGGCGTGCGCCGCGATTCACTACTTTGGTGAATGCGGTCGAGGGACGTGAACGTGAGCTCACTCCTTCGCAGCGAGACTTTCTTGACGATTTCGCGGCCAAGCTCGCCGAAGGCGCCGTATCGGAGACCAGCACCCGCATGGCATTCACGCAACGTTTGCGGTTGCCTGCATATCCGGGGGCTCTTCCATTTTTCGATTCAGTTCGCGAGCGGATATTCCCAGGATCTCGGCTGCCTTCGCATCGGAAATCATTCTTTCGGCAAGGGCCCGGAAACACAGGCGCTTGAACCGCCGGGGTTCCTCGCCCTTCATGGCACAGGGCTCTTCGAAGGGTGGTGAACGCCAGCCTTGTCGATCAAACTCATCGAACAACGCCTTGAAGAGGGTTGTGCTGAAGATTCCGAGATCCTTGCAGCGGTAGGTGAGGGCCTGCACGCTAACGCCGAATATCCGCTTCAGATCGAAGAGCTCGCTCCAGCCCATGGATTTGCGGCGCTTGCCGATTTCCACCCATAGCGTCTCGGCCGGCATGAGAAACGCTCCCGCGAATCGGTGCGCGGCTTTCTCTTCGTCAACCTTTGGAAGGACGTCGAGCACCATGTGACCGAGCTCGTGGGCCATGGTGAACCGCTGGCGCTCGCCCCGGTCTTTGTTGTTGACAACAATCACCGCGAGGGGGGCGCCATTCTCGCGGCGTACACGAGCCGTCAGCCCATCGATGTTTCCGAGACTCATCGAGAGAACCTTGATGCCGCGCTCCTCCAACAGTTCCACCAGGTTCGGAATCGGATCGGTACCCAACCCCCAATGCGTGCGCAGCCCGTTCGCCGCATGTTCCGCTTCAGCCGGGTCCACGCGAACCGGCCAGGGGGATTCACGAGGTTTGTCCCAATCCACGCTGGGCAAGTGAAGGATCTCCTCCACCGTGAGGTACCTCTCCAACATGTCCAGGACTCGTGCTTCGACTCGCGTTTCTTCGCGCCGGGTGACAGGCTTTTTCTTCCGAAACTCGATGCCCTCCAGCTGGATGTCCCGGTCACTGATCAGATACTCCGGAGTTACGTCAAGGGCATCCGCAAGCGCAATCAGCACCTTGGAACTCGGCATCGATTCATCGCGCTCGTACTTGCTGATGGCTTGGGCCGTAACCAAGTTGTCAATTTTTACCTTCAATTGTCTAAGAGAGAGACCAGCGGCAGATCGTGCAATCTTAAGTCTTTGTCCTATCACGTATTTATCCCCTTATATGTTAGTTGACAATACTCATTGTATCTTGTTAGTTTGTCAACTTGTGGAGCGCCCTCGTTTCCAGACCCCCTTGGGAGGAACCGAGGGCGCTGGCGTTACACGACGGTACGGCTGTTTCGAAACTACTTTGACGAGAACGGCCGACACCCTGATCTAATGGCTCATACACTGACTGGCGCACATGCGAATCCACGACGGAACCCTGCACTTCAGCGCCACCGATCTGGCCGGCCACCTGAGCCGCGCGCATCTCACCGCGTTGAACGCCGCAGTCGACGGTACAGGCCTATAACCGGGACGACTGCAATTCGACCCGAAGTCTCCGGGACTGGCTGGAAAATGTCCGCTCCCTCCTCATTGCTGAAGGCGCAAGGATAGATCGGCCGGCGTTCGGCGAAGGCGATCCCAGCGCGGCTATCAGCGAGTGGCAGCAGAAAATCGACCTGCTGAATGCGCGCTTGACTGAAGATGTGCCGGTAGACATCGAAGATCGCACGACAGAACAGCAGGCGCGCTGGATCCTTGCGAACATCGCCGACTGGCACCGTCGGGAGGACAAGTCGGTCTGGTGGGAGTATTTCCGGCTGCGCGAACTCTCCGCCGATGACCTGCTGGACGAGCGCGGCGCACTGGCCGGGTTGGAACATGTAGCTACGGTCGGCGGGACATTCGCGGCGCCCGTGGATCGGTACCGGTTTCCGGCGCAGGAAACCGACCTTCGGGACGGAATGACGTTGAAGAGCGTGGGTGGAGGTAGTTTCGGCAGATTGGAAAAAATCGCCTTTAGCGAGCGGACCGTCGACATCAGGAAGAGCAAGGTCACCGCGCTCGATCACCCGCCGGCAGTCTTTGCCCACGATTACGTCAACACGAACGTTCTCGCGCATTCGCTGCTGCGTATCGCAGCCGATGTTGCGGCGAACGGGCTCGCTTGGCCTGACTGCTCGACAATATGCTCCGGCCCAGGTCTTCTTCCGAGGCTATATTGTCCTCTTCCGTCACGCGGCAAGATCGTCATGTTGTTTCAGTTCTGCCAATGCCTCCCGGATGAAACCGTCGGGCAGCAAGTTCGAATCCGAATAGCGCGCGCGCCTGTGCTTGCCCTTAACATTGACCAGGCAAAGGGCGCCGCCGTCCGAATCGCAAAGCAGCAAGACCGAGCGCCCTGGTCCGCCGGGCGCGTCAATGGCAACCTCTCCATCGGGCGTGGGATAAACCTCGAAACGACGGTTCGAAATACGGTGCATGGCTTGCAACAGCCGGCGAGCATTCTCCTGCGCCATCTTCGACGGTATCGGAAGACCGTCCTCCCGCGCCTCCCGCTCTGCAGCGTCCAGGTCGCGCAAAGCCGCTCGCAGGTCTGAATTCATACCACCAGCCATTTCCGCTATTTCCGCGAGTTTCGAATCGACGCCACCCTGCTTCCCTTACCGCCAGGTCGCAATTGGACTGCCTGTCGGACGACTATACCGCATTTGGATTTCCCCCTACTTGCCCTAAAACTCGGGTAAACGAGCAGATTTGTCGGCTGGGGACGGATGCCGGTCCGCCATCGATCGAATTGCGCAAGATTCTGGCGCGACAGCACAATGGGCCGGCCGGTTGCCGGTACCCGGGAAAACCCCGACTCGAACAGCTCGCGCTCACGCCCGACGAAACGGGCATTTGGGCCGTCGTGGCCGCAGCTTGGGAAAGAAGGCAGTTCGTTCTTACAGCGGATGGTTCTCCGTAAATCCGGCCATATGTCATCAGGCAAGCGGGTTCGGTGGAACCTCCTTCGGTCACTATTACGATGCGGGCTGCCGGAGACCGGGTAGCGGCTCGGCGTGTTATGCGCCGTGTGCGTTTCACTGAGCGGTCGGAGAGGAGCTGCGACTGAACTCAAGATAAAGGAGAGACTCTACGAGGATCTTAGGGATCCGTCGTACGGAGCGGCATACCTAAATGAAGCGCTTCTCGAGGGCGACGAGGTCGTATTCAAGACAGCGGTTGCGGACGTTATTCGCGCCCGCGGAGTTGGCAAGGTTGCCGAGCTTGCGGGAGTAAACCGGGTGACCGTGTTCAAGACGTTGAAGCCGGAAACACGTACATCGTTTACAACGTATCATTCCCTGTTGACAGCTTGCGGAATTGGCTTTGCAACGCGCCCCATCGAATCGAAACCCCCGTTCAGGAACCGAGGGATAGCAGGGATTTCGATCTTTTGCGCGGACCACGGCGCGCCTCGTTGTTCAAATAGTAGATGGCGGCCACACCGCGGGCAGCGCGCTTCGGGCCTCGTCCTCAAACTGGTTCCTGGCGACGAGGTTGCGGCGATAGGCCAGGTCCCACCATTCGAGTATCCAGGACCGGGAGCCGCAGCCAGATGACCGCCCACGCGATGCCGTCCCGCCCGAAGACGTCGGGAATACGTTCGCTGCGAACCGTTTGCAGGCCGTGCCGGCGGGCCAGCACTTCCACATCGGCGGCGGTGGCCGGCTCCATCGGGCGATCCGCAGGCGCTGGCCCCTGGCGCAGCGCCTGCATCATGCTGCCGCCGGGACTCATCACCGAGACCAGCTTGCGGAACGCCCGGGCGCGGGCGCTCCGCGGCACGTGCATCCACACCGCGCTCAGCCAGATCAGGTCGAAGGTGAGTTTCGAACGCAGCACCTTCTTCGATATCGCCTTACCCGCGATTGTCGGCCAACAGTTCGTCGACCGTCGCAACGATGGGATCGATGATTGCCGTGTCCATCCCGAGTTGCCCTGCGATCCGCTGTACAAGGAAGTCGACGCGCTCGATGTTTGTCGCGCCCGCAAATACGGCGCGTGCGGCGGACGACGGCTTCTTCAGGTACGTGGCAGCCTTCGCGTACTTGTCGAACGGTACGAGATCGTCATCGCCGGCGCCGAGCCGGATGCAGAGGCCTCCCACCCAGTCGTAGATTTCGCGGGACGTGTCGACATCTCCATGGACCGCATCGCAGATCGGAATCATGCCGTCCCGCCCGATGCAGCGGTAGTTCCCGGCGAGCAGCATCTGCCACTTGGTGAGCGGCACGAACAGGGAATCGTGCACCTTCAGTTTCACCGGCAGCGGTATGGCGCCGTCATCGGTGTCGAACCGAATGTTCTCCATGCCGGCCTGCAGCATTCGAAGCAAGCCGGTCGAAGTGTCGGAAGCGAATCGCGCGGCCTTGAAATTCGTGGGCAACCCGACCTGCAGCACGTTCAGCTCGTCCAGCGACGGGCGCACCGCCTGGGGATCGGGGCTTGCGGTGGTGATGCACCGGGGATCGAAGTCCTTCCAGGTCTCGGGGCTGGAATAACACTGTTTCAGCGGTTCGGTGTCGAGCCCCGGTATTCGCTCAAGGTACGGCAAGGGCGGCATGTTCATGATTGCCAGGCACGGCGCCCGCGACCGGCCGATCCTGGGCATGAGCTCTCGAATGCCCGCGGAACCGTACTGCGGTTCCTGCATGGCGAAGACGATCAGATCGAATTGCGCGGGATCCACCTCACCCGGCGCGGTGGCCGACAACTTGCCCGGCGCCTGGCTTGAGGAAACCCGGACAGGCCTGTCCCTGCCCCTGACAGGCAGGATGACCACCGTGCCGTCGCGGTTGATGACCTCCACCTCCGCCGGCGTGCACACCAGCGTGACGTCGTGTCCCGCCAGAATCGATTTGGTTGCGAACAGCGAGCCGTAGGACGCGCCCAGGACAAGTACGTTACATGTGGATTGCACAGCGATTTCCTCGAAAAAATGATTTCCGTCCGGTGCGGCGGCAGGTTCGGCCGCCTGGGTCGAACTATACCAATTGCGCACGCCTGGCATGCTGCCGCGGATCGCCCCCCGTCGCCCCCGTCCGGTTCGGCGTCCTCGACGGGGTTGGGCGACAAGGGTCACGCGCTCGGGTCCAGCCAGATCACCGTCGCCATCCGCCCGCAGGGCGCCTCCCGGCGGTGCGAGAAAAACCGCCCGGACTCGGTGTGCGTGCACCAACCGCCACCATGGATGGCCCGCACGCCCGCCACGCGCAGGCGTCGGCGGGCGAGCCCGCGGAGATCGGCCTGCCAGCGGCCATCGGCATTGGCGGTGAAGTATCGGGCCGACCCGGGGTCGCTCCTTGCAAACTGCTCCAGGACATCGCCGCCGACTTCATAGGCCGCGGGGCCGATGCCAGGGCCGATCCACGCCAGCAGCCGCGCGGGGTCCACGGCCATTCGCCGCACGGCCGTTTCCAGTACGCCGCCGGCCAGACCCCGCCAGCCCGCATGGGCGGCGCCGACGCGAGCGCCGGAAGAATCGCAGAGCAGGACCGGAAGGCAGTCGGCCGTGAGCACGGCACACGGCCGGCCAAGTCGGGACGTGACGGCGCCGTCGGCGGCCGGAGGCGGCGTGGAGGCGGCCGCCCCCGGCGACGGCCCGGGGGGCGGCACGGAGGATGGCACGGAGGACGACGGTTCGGCGGACGACCCGGGAGACGACGGCTCGTCGCGCCGCGCGGCAGCAGCCGGTTCCACATCGTCCAGATCCAGGACCCTGGTCCCGTGAACCTGTTTGAGCCACAGCGGTTGGGCCGGCAGATCGAGCATTTCCAGCAGAAGCCGGCGATTGCGGGCGACTGACGGGGCATCGTCACCCACCCCGTCGCCCAGGTTCAGGCTCGCGAACGGCCCCCGGCTCACGCCGCCGGTCCGCTGCGTGCTGGCGGCGCGGACCCGCGGGGGCGCCGGCCAGTCGGGCACAATCACCGGATCGTGTGCGGGCGTCGTCATCCGCCTTTGGCTCTTGCCGCCTCTGCCGCCAGCGCGTCCCTGCGCAAGGCCTCGATGAGACTACGCAAGTCCGCGGGCAGCGGACTCTCGAACACCACCCCGTCACCGCTGTCCGGATGATCGAATTCCAGCCGCCGGGCATGCAGCGCCTGGCGCGCAAACGGCCGCAGGACCCTCAGCAGTTCCTCCCGGGGCGCCTTCGGCAATCGCGGCCGACCGCCGTAGAGGGGGTCTCCTACCAGCGGCGCGCGGATATGGGCGAAGTGGACCCGGATCTGGTGCGTGCGCCCGGTATCGAGTTGGACCTTCACGCGGGTTTGGGCCCGGTAACGCTCCATGACCCTGTAAAGGGTGCGCGCCGGGCGCCCGCGCTCCATCACCGCCATGCGCAGCCGATGGGTCGGGTGCCGGGCGATCGCCGCGTCGATCTCGCCGCCGCCGGTGAGGACACCCTGACACACCGCCTCGTAAGTGCGCCGAATCTCGCGGCGCTGAAGTTGCCGCACCAGGACGCGGTGGGCATTCAGCGTCCGCGCCACCACGAGCAGTCCGCTGGTGTCCTTGTCCAGGCGGTGGACGATCCCCGCCCGGGGCAGCCCGGCGAGGGCCGGGTCGAGGTGCAACAGGGCATTCAGCAGCGTCCCGGCGGGATTGCCGGCGCCCGGATGAACGACCAGGTTGCCGGGCTTGTCGACGATGAACAGCGCATCGTCCGCATGGATGACGTTGAGCGGTATCGCCTCGGGCTCCATCGCGACGACCGGTTCCGGGACAACTTCAAGGGCAATCTCCTCCCCCTCGCGCACACGCGTTTTCGGCGCCGCCCGGCGCCCCGCGAGGGTGAGCGCGCCGCTCTGGATCCAGACCTTGAGCCGGCTGCGGGAGAATTCCTCCAGCAATTCCGCCGCGGCCCGGTCCAGGCGGCGCCCGGCCTGCCCGGCCGGCACCGGCACTCGGCGTGAAATCGGTTCCAATGACTTCCTCTGGGGGATACCAACTTTGTTTATAATCGATCATTATGCGGTCTGGCCTGCACATCTCTCCAGCGAAAATCCTGCTGTTTGCGGCAGCCGCGTCCATGCTTGCCTCCGGCTGCGGCAATCGCCGCGACCGGCTGGTCGAGTCCGCGGGCCCGGAGGAACTCTACGACCGCGGCGCCGCGTCCATGCGCAGCGGCAACTATCCCACGGCGCTTGCCTACTTTCAGCAACTGGAGGCCCGATACCCGTTCAGCAACGTGACCCGGCAGGCCCAGCTCGACATGATCTACGTCTACTACCGGGCGCAACAGCCGGAGTCGGCCATCGACGCCGCCAACGAATTCGAACAGGAGAATCCCGCCCATCCCCGGGTGGACTATTGCCTCTACATGAAGGGGCTCATCTATTTCGACGGGGCGCCGAATTTCCTGGAGAGAATGTTCCGGGTGGATATGTCGGAACGTCCGCCGCGGGACACCTTGCTGGCGTTCGCGACCTTCGACGACCTGATCCGGCGTTTCCCCGAAAGCGAATACATTCCCGACGCGCGCCAGCGCATGGTCTTCCTGCGCAACCGCCTGGCGGAATACGAGAACCACGTGGCCAGCTATTACATCGACCGCGGCGCCTACGTGGCCGCGGTGAACCGGGCCAAATACGCCATCGAGCACTATCCCGGGGCGCCGGCTCTGGAGAATTCGCTGACGCTCCTCGCGAGGGCCTACTCGCTGCTGGGCCTGTCCGACCTGGCCGCGGATGCCCAGCGGGTATTCGACATGAACTTCGAGGCGCCTCCGCAGCCGGCCGCGCCGGGACAGGTCGAGGTGCTGGAAGTCGAACCGGCGGAATCCGGCGAACCGGCCGGGGACGACTCCGAAGACTGAGTAATCGCCCGATCGCCGCCACCGGGCATCAGCGCGATTCCGGCAATCGGGGCCGCCAGCGCAATCGTCCTTCACCCGAAAGGAGCGCTGTTGTCCGTATACTCCACATCGAGCTGATTTCCGGGAATCGGGCTCAATACCCCGACGTGATCGGGTACCGCCAGTCCCGCCCGAACGCGCGGCGGCTGACACGCACGCCCGGCGGCGCCTGGCGGCGCTTGTACTCGTTGCGCTTGACCATCCCCAGCACCCGGCCGACCGTCACCCGATCGAACCCCGTTCCGGTGATCTGCTCCACGGAGAGGTCGTCCTCTATGAACGACTCGAGGATCGGGTCGAGCACCTCGTAGGGCGGCAAGGAGTCGGAGTCCTTCTGGTCCGGGCGCAGTTCGGCGCTTGGCGCCCGGGTGATGACCCGCTCCGGAATCGCCGGGGACTGCCGGTTGCGATGCCGCGCGAGCTCGTAGACGAGCGTCTTGCCGCAATCCTTCAGCGGCGCGAATCCGCCGGCCATGTCCCCGTACAGCGTCGCGTATCCCACCGCCATCTCGCTCTTGTTGCCGGTGGTCAGCAACATCTTGCCGAGCTTGTTGGAGATGGCCATGAGCAGGACGCCGCGGCACCGCGCCTGGATGTTTTCCTCCGTGGTATCCGGGTCCAGTCCCGTGAAGAGACCCTCCAGCACCCCGAGGATGGCCGTGAAGATGGGCTCGATCGACAGCGTATCGAGCCGCACGCCGAGCCCCCGCGCCTGTTCGGCGGCGTCTTCCAGGCTCATCGCCGAGGTATGGCGCGACGGCATCCTGACCGCGTGCACGTGGTCGGCGCCGAGCGCGTCCACCGCCACACACATCGTGAGCGCGGAGTCCACGCCCCCGGAAAGCCCGAGGACCACCCCGTCGAAATGGTTCTTGACGACGTAATCCCGCGTTCCCATGACGAGCGCCCGGTAGATGCTGTCGGTATACGGCAGCAGCGGCGCGATGTCGCCGGGGGCCGCATCCACAATGGCGCCGGGGCTTGCATCCACACCGCCGCCGCGCGTACTCAACTTGGCCACGTAGATGCCCTCGTCGTACGCCGGGGCGCGCATCGCGACCTCCCCGGCCGCATTGACCGCCAGCGATCCGCCGTCGAAGACCAACTCGTCCTGTCCGCCCACCATGTTGACGTAGATCAGCGCCCGGTTGTTCTCCCTCGCGCGCCCGGCGAGCATCTCCTCGCGAACCTGCTGTTTCTGCCGGTGAAAGGGCGAACCGTTGAGAATCAGGATGGCGTCGGCGCCGGCCTCAACGGTGGCGCGGCAGGGCTCGGGCTGCCAGGTGTCCTCGCAGATCGTCAGTCCGAAGCGGATGCCCCCGAATTCCACCACGGTGGGGACGGCGCCCGGCTCGAAATAGCGCTTTTCGTCGAAGACCGAATAGTTGGGGAGCACGATCTTGCGGTGACGGGCAAGGATGCGCCCGTCCGCGATGAAGGCTCCGGCGTTGTATATCCGCTCGCCGTCGTACTCGGGATATCCCACGTACACGGCAATGCCGTCGATTCCCAGCCGGACCTGCTCCAGGGCCGCCTCGACCCGCAATCGCATGCCGCGGTGAAACAGCAGATCCTCCGGGGGATAACCGCACAGGGTCAGCTCCGGAAAGACCGCCAGACCGCACCCGAGGTCGTCACGGGCGCGTCGCGCGGTCTCCAGAATCTTCTCGGCATTGGCGTCGATCGCGCCGACGTGGGTATTGAGCTGGGCCAGCGCGACCTTCAATCCAGCGCCTCGGCTATTGCCTCACCGAGCATGGCGGGAGATCGAACGGTGGTGACTCCGGCGCGTTCCAAAGCTTCGAACTTGGCCTGGGCCGTGCCGCCGCCGGCGGAGATGATCGCCCCCGCATGACCCATCCGTTTCCCCGGCGGCGCGGTCACGCCGGCGATGTAGGCCACCACCGGCTTGCTTACATGGTCGCGGATGTATTCGGCGGCCGCCTCTTCGTCGCTGCCGCCGATCTCGCCCACCAGGATGATGCCCCGCGTGCCCGGATCGGCTTCGAACAGCTCCAGGCAGTCGATGAAATTCATGCCGCGAATCGGGTCGCCGCCGATGCCGATGCAGGTCGACTGCCCCAGACCGGCCTTTGTCGTCTGCCATACCGCTTCATAGGTGAGCGTGCCGGACCGCGAAATGATGCCGACGGAACCGGGCCGGTGGATGAATCCGGGCATGATGCCGAGCTTGCAGGCCCCGGGCGTGATGATACCGGGGCAATTGGGCCCGATCAGCCGGCAGTCGTTTTCCGCAAGCACCGCCTTGACCCTCACCATGTCGAGCACCGGTACGCCTTCGGTGATGCAGACCACCAGCCGAACGCCGGAAGCGGCGGCCTCGAGGATGGCGTCGCCGGCGAACGCCGCCGGCACGAAGATCAGGCTCACCTCCGCGCCCGTGGCATCGACCGCGGCCCGCATCGTGTCGTGGACGGGCACGCCCAGGTGTTCTTCGCCACCCCGTCCCGGCGTCACTCCGGCGACGATCCGGGTGCCGTATTCCAGGCATTGCGCGGTATGAAAGGACCCCTGGCGCCCGGTCATGCCCTGGCAGATCACCCGCGTTTCCGCGCCGACGAGAATGCTCACGACGGCTCTCCCCGCACCAGGCTCACGGCCTTCTCGGCCGCGCTGCGCAGATCGGAGGCGGGCACGATGGCCAGACCGCTCTCGGCGAGAAGCTGCCGCCCCCGCCCGACGTTGGTTCCCTCCAGGCGCACCACCACGGGCACGGACACGCCAATGTCCCTGACCGCCGCGAGGATGCCCTCGGCGATCAGGTCGCAACGCACGATGCCGCCGAAAATATTGACCAGGATCGCTTCCACGTTGGCGTTGGCGAGGATGATCCTGAAAGCCTGCGCGACGCGTTCCGCGGTCGCGCCGCCGCCGACATCGAGGAAATTGGCCGGCTCGCCCCCGTGGAGCTTGATGATGTCCATGGTCGCCATCGCGAGACCGGCGCCGTTGACCATGCACGCGATATTGCCGTCCAGCGAGACGTAGTTGAGGCCGTGCTCACGGGCATCGCGCTCGCTCGGGTCTTCCTGGCCCTCATCCCGCCAACCCTCGTACCGTTGCTGGCGGAACAGCGCGCTGTCCTCAATGTCGATTTTGGCGTCCAGCGCAACCACGCGCCCGCCGCCGTCGACGATCAGCGGGTTGATCTCCACCAGGCTCGCGTCGCAACGGTGAAACAGGTTCACGAGCCGCTGGACGATGTCCCGCAGTTCCCTGATCTGGTCCTTGTTCAGGCCCAGCCCGAAACCCAGTTGCCGGCACTGCCAGGGCGACACGCCGGCCGCGGGGTGAATCGCCGCCGTGAGTATCTTTTCCGGCGTGGATGCGGCCACTTCCTCGATATCCACGCCGCCCGCAGCGGAGGCCATGATCACCACCCGCTCGCGGGCGCGGTCCACCAGCGCGCTCATGTAGAGCTCCCGCTGAATGCTCGATGCGGCCTCGACGTACACCGTGTCCACGGGCAGTCCCGCGCGGCCGCTCTGGCGCGTGACCAGGCGGGTCCCCAGCATGGCTCCGGCATGGGCGGCGGCTTCCTCCGGCGAATTCGCCAGCTTCACGCCGCCCGCCTTGCCGCGGCCCCCCGCGTGCACCTGCGCCTTGACCACCCAGCGATCCCCTCCCAGTTCGCGCGCCGCGTCCGCCGCCGCCGCGGACGTCGCCGCCGCCCGCCCCCGGGGCACCGGGATGCCGAATTCGGCAAACAAGGCCTTGGACTGATATTCGTGAAGGTTCAAAGGGATCCTCGGAGTCCGGGCGAGCGCTATTGTCGTTGAATGACCGCCACGGCGAAAGGGGCCACACACGCGAAAAGGGGCCCTGGATACGCAAATCTGCCCACTTTGCCCAAGTTTCCGCACTCAAGTTCGGCGCCTGCTTGCCGCAAACTTTCTGCACGGCAGCAAGGAGCTTCACATGAAACGCAGACAATCCGGATTCACGCTCATTGAGTTGATGGTCGTGGTGACCATCATAGGCATTCTGGCCAGCTTTGCCATCCCCGCCTACCAGGACTATACGATCCGCGCGCAGGTGTCCGAGGGCATGGGCCTGGCGGCCATCGCCAGGGCCGCGGTGGCGGAGGAATTCCTGACCGAGGGATTGCCGCCGACGGATCGGGCCGATGCCGGCATGAGCGCCGACCCGGCGGACTCGTCCGGCCGCTATGTCGCCGGCGTGGACATCGCCGATGGCGTGCTCACCATCACCTACGGCAACGAAGCCAACCCGCGGATCGCCGGGGCGGGCGCTAACACGTTGACAATGACCCCGTACGAGTCGGCCGACCTGAGCCTGCTGTGGCGATGCGGCTCCGCACCGGAGCCTGCGGGCGCCGAGCTGCTGGGCACCGCGGCCGGCATGGCGGCGACCTACGCGGCGCCGACTCTGCCGGTGCGGTTTCTGCCCGCTGCGTGCCGTCCGTGAAGTTCTGACGCCATGCAACAGGTCAGGGCGCAGACGGGTCCCAAGGCGCAAACCGATGCCAGCGCCCAGGCGGGCGCCGGGTCTCACACCCGCGACCGCGGGCCGGACCGGAGGCGCGGCCCTGCCGCGGCCGGGGCGTCCGAACCGCTGACGGGGTTGGCGCGGCGGCTGCTCCGGGAGGAGATCGTCACCCGGGACGCCCTGACCGAAGCGCTCAAGGCCTCCGCGGAACAGGCCGCTTCCCTGGTCGCGTGCCTGGTGTCGACGGGCCGCGGCGACGCCGGCCGGATCGCGGTGGCGGCGGCCCGCGAATTCGGTGTGCCCGCGCTGGATCTGGACGCGGTGGAACAAGGACCCGGGGTGTCCGCCCTCATTCCCAAGGAACTGCTCGCGCAGCACCGGTTGTACCCGCTGATGCGCAGGGGAGGACGCCTGTTCGTGGGCATCGCCGATCCGTCCAACATCCAGGCGCTGGATGACATCGGGTTCCGGACATCGCTGCGCGTGGAGCCGGTCGTCGTTGAGTATGACAAGCTGGAGGCGCGAATCACCGGATCCATCCGGGCGCAGGAAACTTCCACCGCCGCCTTCGACTTTGCCGACTTCGATCCGGAGGGACTTCACGTCGTGGACGATGACGGTGACCCGGAGGTGGCCAATGCGGACGTGGACGATGCCCCCGTGGTCAAGTTCGTCAACCAGGTCGTGCTGGACTGCGTCAACCGGGGGGCGTCGGACATCCACTTCGAACCCTACGAGAAATCCTACCGGATCCGCGTACGCCACGACGGCGCGCTCAGCGAAATCGCGCATCCACCCATGGCGTTGGCCGGAAGGCTCGCCGCCCGGCTGAAAGTCATGGCGAGGCTGAACGTGGCCGAGCGGCGGATGCCCCAGGATGGGCGCATCAGGATCCGCCTTTCGCCCGACCGCGCCATCGACCTGCGGGTCAGCACGTGCCCCAATCTGTTCGGGGAGAAAGTGGTCTGCAGGCTCCTGGATCCGGCCAGCGTCGAGACCGACATCGACGAACTGGGCTACGACGACGAACAGAAACATATCTATCTGGACCACCTGTCCAGGCCGCAAGGCATGATCCTGGTGACGGGTCCGACCGGAAGCGGGAAAACCGTGTCCCTCTACGCCGGGCTCAACTTCCTCAATACCCCGGACCGGAACATCGCCACCGCGGAAGACCCGGCCGAGATCAACCTGCCCGGAATCAACCAGGTCAACGTCAATCCCAAGGTGGGGCTCACCTTCGCCACCTGCCTACGCGCCTTCCTGCGCCAGGATCCCGACATCATCATGGTGGGCGAGATTCGCGACCTCGAAACCGCCGAAGTCGCCATCAGGGCGGCCCAGACAGGGCACCTGGTGCTGTCAACCCTGCACACCAACGACGCCGCGAGGACCCTGACGAGGCTGGTGGACATGGGCATAAAACCCTACGCCATCGCCGGCTCGGTGTCCCTGATCATCGCGCAACGACTGGCGCGAACGCTCTGCGGCGCCTGCAAGCGGCCGGTGCGCATCCCCCGCGAAATTCTGCTGGAGGAAGGGTTCGCGCCCGATGAGGCGGACGCGGGACCGGCCCTCCACGCGGCCCGCGGATGCAACCGCTGCAACGCGGGATATCGCGGGCGAACCGGCGTTTTCGAGGTCATGCCGGTCAGCGAGTCCATCAGCCGCATCATCATGGAGGGCGGCAACGCCATGCAGATTGCCCGGCAGGCCGCCGCGGAGGGCATTCGCGATGTGCGCCGGTCGGGGCTGGGCAAGGTCGGGCGCGGCCTGATCAGCCTGGAAGAACTGAACCGGATCACCGCGGACTAGGCACGGGCGCTTCAAGCCGATGCCGGGGAACGCCGCTATCCGAACCTACCGCTGGAACGGTTCGGACCGCGCCGGCAAGCGCATCAAGGGTGTCACGGTGGCGGCCGGCGAGTCGGCCCTGCGCGCGGAGTTGCGGCGCCAGGGAATCGTGCCCTCGCGTGTCCGCAGAACGCGGCTCGGGGGCGGCGGACGCGTCAGGGGCGAGGAAATCACCGCCGCGACAAGGCAACTGGCCACGATGATCGGCGCCGGCATCCCGCTGGTCCAGGCGTTCGACATCATCGCGGGCAGCCAGGAGACCGCCGCCGTCCAGGCGCTGATGCTCAGGGTCAGGAACGACATCGAGGGCGGCGCCGCCCTGTCCGCCGCTCTTGCCAGGCACCCGGGGCATTTCGACGACCTCTACGTCAACCTGGTGGCGGCCGGCGAGCAGGCCGGGGCGCTGGAAGCGTTGCTGGCGAAAATCGCCACCTACCGGGAAAAGACCCAGAGCATCAAGGGCAAGATCGGGAAGGCGCTTTTCTATCCGGCGGCGGTTACCGTCGTGGCCCTGCTGGTGACGACCATCCTGCTGGTGTTCGTCATTCCCCAGTTCGAGTCGCTGTTTGCCGGATTCGGCGCCGAATTGCCGGCGTTGACCCTCATGGTCATCGGCGCGTCCGACTTCGTTCGCACATCCGGCTGGACACTGGTTCTCGCTTTGGCCATCGGCGCGGCCGCCTTCACCCAGGCGACAAGGCGCTTTCGACCGGTGCGCCACTGGCTTGAGCGGTTGGCCCTGCGGGTCCCGGTCATCGGTTCCGTCGTCCACATGGCCGCCACGGCGCGCTTCGCGCGCACGCTCGCCATCACCTTCGCGGCGGGCACCCCGCTGGTGCAGGCGCTGGAGCCGGTCGCGAGATCCACCGGCAACATCGTCTACGAAGGCGCGGTCCTGAACATTCGCGACGAGGTCGCCACCGGGCGAAGACTCCAGCAAGCCATGAAGCTGTCCGGCGTGTTTCCTGCGATCGCCACGCGGATGATCGGCGTGGGCGAGGAATCGGGCGCGCTGGACACGATGGCGGAGCGGGTCGCGGACTTCTGCGAAGAGCGCCTCGACAACGCGGTCGACGGGCTGTCCAGCTTGCTGGAGCCGCTGATCATGGCCGTGCTGGGGATCATCGTCGGCGGCCTGGTCGTCGCGATGTACCTGCCGGTGTTTCAGATGGGGCAGGTCATGTAGGTCGTGTTGTTCAGCCGTTGGGTGTGCGAGGGTGCGCGCCCGGCGGTCAGTCGGAGGCGCCGCCCCGCGGAAGAACCCGCACCTTGACGCGATGTTCTCCCAGTTCCCGGGCCATGTAGCGGACGCGGGCGGCCCAGACCGAAGCGTCCATGACCAGTACGAGCCGGCCATCCTCGTCGGTGTTGGCGGCCACCAGGTGGGAGGCTTCTTCCGCGGGAAGGCGCTCACGAATCGAGTCCGCGAGGTTCTGCAGCCGCCGGGACTCGGCGGTCAGCCTTCCGAGGCTTCCTGTGTTGAGCAATTCCGCGACCGAGTTGGCGAGCATGCGGTCCATCTTACGAGGGCACGCCAGCGGTCAGAGTCGTCCAACGAGACGTGAGTATCCATTCGGCGGGTGGATTGGGGCGCTTGAACGCCCCGGCCCAAGCGTCGGTCGTCGCATGGACGGCGGTCACGCGTCGGCGCAACGTCTCAGCAGTTGATCCGCGTCGTCCGCCTCGACGATCCAGTCGCCAATTTGGGTCAGGCCATCGTGGTCCGCCCGCTCCAGCGCGGGGGTCAACCGTTTTGCCGCGTCGGCGCCGAACCGGCGGTCCGCCAGGCGCGACAACAACGCGCGCTCGCGCGCCAGCCATTCGACATTGCTTTCCTCGCGCCCTTGCTTGCGCCCTTCGGCCCGCGCCCGCGCCATGCTCCGCAACCGGTCCCGTTTCACGCGATCGGTCCAGTGGCCCCGCGGCCGCTCCTTGCCCCCCGCCGTTTGTACCGCCATCTCGAATTCCTCCGCTTCCAGCAGTTGTTTCGCGTCGTTCAAGGCCCGCATCCAGCCCAAAACCGCCGAGCCCAGCGTACCATCGGCGTCATCGTCCAGCCACTCGGACACGCCGTCGAGCGCTGCGGACAGCTCGCCCTCGTCGCGGGCCGATTCGATCCGCGCCAGCCACGCGACGCCGTTGTCGTCCGGCAGCGCGTCGCCGTCCATGGCCTGCAGGTCGAGCAGCGCGAAGCCGTCGCCGCAGAACTTGAGCGGCCCGGCCTCGACCCCGCCGAAACGCGCGCGCTCCGGCGGGGCCGGTTTCCGCCGCCACAGGTCGGCGACCCGCGTGGGCGCGTTCCAGGGCCGACCGCCGTTGTAGACGACCGCGGGCAGGACCGCCGGCGGCGCGCGGGTGGGGCCGAACGGTTTGCGCGTGTGCATGTCGAGCCAGAGCCGCACGGCGTATTCCTGCACCCGTGCGGCCATCATCCAGTCCATGCTGGATTGGAACTCCATCAGCACGACCAGATAGAGCCAATGGTCGTCAGGGCCGTAGTCGGGACCGCCATCCGGGCCATCGCCCGATCCGCCGTCCGGGTCGGACAGCCGCACCTTCCATACGAGGTCGGCGAGGCGGCGGCGCAGGTCGTCGGAGACGAATTCGCCGGGCAGCTTCTCCAGCGTGCCGGGCTCGACCCGGCGCAGGACCGGGAGCCGTTCGCCGAGCCCGTCCCGGAGCAGCGCCAGCAGGTCGCCAGACACGCGCGGGTGGCCAAAGAGCCGTTTGTAGTGGGCGTCGTGTCGCATGGCGGGAAATATGCGCCGGGACGGCCTGCGACGTACAGCGCCAAATCTCCGCGAAACGCGGGGAAACGGGTTGGCTGGGCATAATGGATCGCCCCCCTGGGCTCAAGCGCCGCGGGCCATGTCCGGGGCCGGGAATTTGTTACGGGGCCACATCGGGGAGGGCGGGCAGTGTCGATATTTCACCGCGTATCGGCTACATTTGGGGCTCGAATCCATCGTTGAATTAATGTAGGCGCCGAGACTTCGGTTACGCTGGTATGACCCACCTTGCCATTCATCAGGTGCCGCAACTCGCCGTGTCGAGGCGCGTCTCCAAGCCACTGCGGAGTCATGACCCGCGGCACGCCCATACGTTTCGGTACCGTGCGAAGAAACATGCGTCCTTGCCTCATGTGGTCAAGTTCTCGGGGGGTCGATCCAGCGGCATGCTGCTGTTCACGTTGCTTGAGAGCGGTCTGCTGGATGCGGCTAGGGGCGATGTGATCGTTTTCAACAACACCTCGGCGGAACATCCGGACACCTACCGCTTTGTCCGGGACTGCATGATCGCCGCGCGCCCTTACGGTGTTCCGTTCTTCCAGATCGAGTTTCAGACCTACGAGGATGTGCGCAAGGGCGAATGGACCCGGCTGGCTACGTATCGAATGGTCAATGACCGGCCGAAAACTGCCGAAAATGTCGACGGTTTCCACTGGCGCGGCGAGGTCTATGAGGAGTTGCTGTCCTGGTCGGGATATGTTCCGAATCAGTTCGACCGGATATGCACCCAGCGCCTGAAACTCGATGTGACCCGGAATTTCCTGCGGGACTGGTTTTCCTGTCGTCCATCAATTCCGCGCGTGGGGCACTACGGCGACGGCTCCCGTATCGATCTGGAGACGGCGTATCAGCGCCACCGAAGAAACCGGGGCGGAGTGCCAAAGAACATTTTCGAGCGCAAGCGATCTTTCACTTGGAACCGGCCGCACTTTCGGCCCGAGCAGCGCTTCGACACGTATTGGCCGGATTGGAAGCCAATCGAGCAGGCGCCTTGGAAGGACCGCGCCTTCGGCGGCAAGGCATCATTTGGCAAGAGCGGAGTGGAGTATGTCGCCATGATCGGTCTGAGGGCCGACGAGCCGCAACGACTCCAAAGAGTGCTCGAACGCAATGCGGGCGACGGCGGTTTCGAGGGAGAGCACGTGTACATGCCGCTCGGTGATATGGCGGTCACTCGTGACGACGTGAACGAATTCTGGGACCGGCAGAACTGGGATCTCGCGCTTCCGAATGATGCCAGCCTGTCCAATTGCGTTTTCTGTTTCCTAAAGGGCGCGTCCAATCTGGCCTTCATACGTTCCCGCATGGAGCAGGAGAAGGGGCGTGAAGCGGATGGTTTCGGCCCGATCGAGAACACGCCTTGCGATTTGGCGTGGTGGGACCGGCTCGAAGCGCGCTACGGTCGAGACTTGCAAGCCGAGGGGCGGAAAACGCGCAGCGATGTGACGCGAATCGGCTTTTTCGGTCGGGAAGGCGTGTCCTACCGCGCCATGCGCGAGGGACTCAATCTCGACGAATATTCCGAAACCATGCTGCCCTGCGAGTGCACCGAATGAGTCGCGGGTCCCGGCAAATGCCCGTCTATCTCGATTGCCAGGCGACGACACCGCTCGACCCTCGCGTGCGTGAGGAGATGATGCCCTTCTTTTGCGAGCAGTTCGGCAATCCCCACTCCACCGATCATGCCTTCGGTTGGGAGGCCGCGGCGTCCGTCCGGCAGGCGCGCGCCAGGGTGGCTGAGTTCATCGGCGCCGACGATGATGAAATCGTGTTCACCTCCGGCGCGACCGAAGCCTGCAACCTGACCCTTAGAGGTGCGGCGAAACAGTCCGGCAAGAACGGCCGCAATCGAATTGTGACAGTCGCAACGGAGCATCCAGCCGTGCTGGAAACCGTGCTGGGCCTGGGTCGGGAAGGATTCGAAACGCTCGTCTTACCCGTGGGCGCCGATGGCATGGTCGACCTTGATGCGCTCGACCTCGCAGTTGACGAACAAACGCTGATTGTGTCGGTCATGGCCGCCAATAACGAGATTGGTGTGCTGCAGTCACTGAAGGACATTGCCGAACGCTGCCGGGCCGTTGGTGCGTTGTTCCATACCGATGCCGTCCAAGCGGCGGGACGGCTGCCGGTGGACGTGGACGACTGGGACGTGGATCTGCTCAGCCTGTCCGCCCACAAGGTTTACGGCCCGAAGGGTGTCGGCGCCTTGTTCGTCCGCGCGGGCGTGCCTCTACAGCCCATTTGCGGGGGCGGGGGGGCAGGAGCGTGGCCTGCGCAGCGGCACCGTGGCACCGGCGTTGGTAGCAGGCTTCGGGGTGGCCTGCGATCTCGCTCTCGACCAACTGGAACGGGACCGCGAGCGACTCACTGACCTGACCGCCCGGCTGCTGCTGCGGTTGCGGCGAATCTGCCCAGGCCTGCGCCTCTTCGGCCATTCCAAACGTCGCGTTCCGGGCAACCTCTGCATCGGGTTTCCGGGGGTGCCGGCAGAGCAGGTCATTCGATGCGTCGCGGACCGCATCGCGATTTCCAGCGGTTCCGCCTGCGCTTCCGCCACGAGCGAGCCGTCCCGGGTCCTGCTGGCGCTGGGCCTTGACCGGGAGACGGCCGCCACGGGAATCCGCATCAGCCTCGGCCGCTTCACAAGCGACGCCGACATCGATATCGCTGCCGACGCGTTCCGCAACGCCCCGTTCCTGACATCCCGGGAAATTGCCAGCCATGCCGCGGGGTAAGCTGGATCTGCGCTTTGGGCCAGGCTCGAACAGCGGCTTCACGCCCGTCGGGATAGCCGCATTCGACGACTTGCGTCCAGCGGCGGTGGTCCGGGAGTTGATTCAGAACGCGCTGGACGCGGCGCGGCTCGCCAGTGTCTGTCCGGCAGTGGTGCGATTTCGGCTCAGCCGACACGACCAGGCCACGATTCCTGGCATGGAAAGCTATACGGAAGCGTTCATGTGCGCGGTGGAATCCCAGCAATCCATGATGGGCGGCGAGCTGGCCTCGCAGGCGAAGCTTGTCTGCAAACGCATATCTACGGCGCTTGCCCAGGACCACATCGACGTATTGTCGGTTCGCGACAACGGCATTGGCCTCGACGAACAACGCATGAACGCGCTGCTCAGCGACGGTCTGAGCGTAAAGGGCGACGGTGCCGCGGCGGGGACCTATGGCAACGGTCACGCCACCGCCATACCCGCGTCCGACCTTCGCTACGTGCTTTATGGCGGAGTAACGGCGGACGGCCAACGAATTTCGGCCGGACATGCCGTGCTGGCGTCGCATTACGTTAAAGGAGAGAAGCATCACCGGGACGGCGACGGTTTCTACATCAGGGGCTTCAAACCAGGCGCAAGCACACTCTACCGCTACGCTTCGGCCGGCTACGTTCCAGGGCTAATTGATCGCGAACTCGACCGAATCACGGAAGCCGGCGGGCACGGCACGGCCGTCATCATTCCGGCCTTCAATCACTTTCTGGAGCGGAGGCGAACGCTCTGGGAGATGGTGTCGCATGCCGCGTCGGCCAATTTTTTCGTCGCCATCGACAATGGTGAACTTGAGGTCGAGGTCGAGGACGCAAGGCGGGGAAAGGCGGCGGGGCAGTGGTCTTTAAATCGCTCGACACTAGCCGACGTGCTAGAGGCGCATTGCGAGAAGAAGCGGTCCGCGAGCTTTATCAGCGGCCAGAAGGCGTTTGAAGCCCATAGGACGTTTCGGCACGGCAAGCGCAAAATGCTTCTACATCGGAAGGTTCCATAGAAATCCATCTCGCCGACAACCCGGCGGGCGTCACCCGGATCGACCTGTGCCGCAACGGCATGTGGATCACGAACAGATTGCCGAGATTCCAGGGAAATTTTTGCGGATCGTGTACCGTTCCTCGCCGTGCTGTCACTCAAGGCAGGGGAAGGCGACCGGCTGCATGAGTTCGTGCGCACGGCGGAGGGACCGCTGCATGACAAGGTCGTTGTCAAGCGCCTCGAAAAGCAGGATCGCAGCGATTTTCACAAAGCGATGGCGGAAATAGTGGAGTGGCTACGCAGCCACACCGACGCCATGGGCTCCGATGCCTTCACCGCCGATGATTTTCTAACGCTTGATCTTGGTCTGGGCGGTCCCGGGGGCGTCCGCGGCGCCAAAGCCTTGCAGGGTGCCCCCGTCGTCACTAATCGTCGTCCGGCGGAGCAACTTCACGCGCACCAGGCGGAGTTCACCTGGGAAGGAGGCGAGCGGCGAAATGGCGAGGGGAATAAGCGGAACTCGTCATCGGTCTCGGGAATGAAACGGCGCCCCCAATTGCCTGCCTTGTTCCAAGCAGCTTCTCTTCCAGTCGGGGAGCGTCGCCGACGCATCCAGATCAGGTTTTCCAAGGCGTGTACAGATGCCCAACTGCGCCTGCTTGTGGATGAGGGGCTCGACGCCACTTGCGATCGGCATGGACTGGACAAGTACGCGCCCGCCGTACTGGATGACGTGACTGTTAATGGCGCGCCCGCCGCGCGTGACAAGCTCGAGTATTGGGAGGGCAAGGCCGTGGGTGTGAAGCTGGGGAATGTTGCCGATGGATCCACGGTCCTTGTTGAAGCGGATTTCTCTCTAGGCGACGAATTTGCCGGCCTGCCCGACCCATCTCTGCGCATTGAGGTATTCAAGACGCCGGAAGGTCAGCCCGCAAGTCGCGGCGACAATTCCAGTGAAGGCGGAATGACCGAAGATGTCTGAGCGTTGCGATATTGAAGTCGTGCTGCAAGGTGCATCGAACTCCATCGGTTCGCACCGTCACCCAATCCTCGAAAGCGGGAATCTCGCTTTTCCCAAAGGCAGATACTTCGTCAACCTGGAGCGGGACGGGGGCGGCGAGGGCTTTTGCCTCACCCATCGCCTTGAAGGCACGCCGCTGCTTACTCGGCTGATAGCCGATGGAAAGGCGCAATTCGCATGCACCGTTTCTTCGCCGCGTTCCGCCTATCGGAAAGTTCACCTTTCATCAATGCCGCGGCACAGTGTGAATTGCGACGCTGCCGACCTTGGCGAACCGCCGCTGTTTACGCCCTCCGTGCTGTGCGTTTGCGACACCGAAGTCGTGCTTGATTCGGATCGGGACGGCGTCCATGAAATCTGGCACGGTCAGCCAATTGAACTAAAGGTGGGTTCCCGTATCGCCGTCGGGAACGTCATCCAGCTCGTGGCGTCGATCACGCACCTGCTGTCTCTGCATGCGGACGAAAATTTGCCGGAAGGAGCTTTCGCCATCGATATCGAGTCCGAGCCGTTCGGCTTTCGCGCCGACCTGCACCCTCATCTGCACACATTATTGCGCCATCGCCCCGGTCCGCTTCGCGAACATCTGATGATTCATATTGTGACGGCCTGCTTGGCGAGGCTGCAGAAGGACTATTCGGGCGGCGAAGGCGATGACGACGATGCTGACGGGGAGTCCAACCGCCAGCTCAAGGGTCTGGCGGACTTGCTGGAGAGCAAGGGGATCCCGCATTGGAGCGATGAAGCGTTTCGACCGGAGAAGGCCGCCACGATTCTGTATCCGATTGTTGTTCCGGCCGACCCCGCGGCCAGCGAAGCGGAGGGGGCTCATGAATGACGGACAGGCCCATTCCCTGGAGTTCGACGACGCATCGTATACGGCTTTCCGCAAGCGTATTCTCCGGAAGAAGGGCGGCACCGCACAAAGGCGATTTCTGCGGCAAGTCAGGGTCAACGACGAATTCATTGCGGAACTGGACACGCTCAAAGTCAACGAAGCCGCCCAACCGGCCCTGATTCCCCTGCCGCTGACCGAAAACGAGTACAAGGACCCGCCAATCGATACTGAACAAGCGCTGTACCGGTCTTGGTCCGGCATCGTGCCCGCTGTGGCCTGCCGTTCCACATTCTGGGCGCGCCTGACCCTCGAACACATTCGGCACGGTCGCATTGATTCGGCATTCCTGGCCGCCAATGGCGGCTCGCTGCCGGGCGGAGCGGAACGGAGCGACCGACGATGAAGAAAATCTCCGCCAACTGCTGATCGCCCGCCGCCGCATCGTCGAGACGGGCGCCGCCAAGATTGGACTGCTCCGGGCGGTTCTCGAACGCCGCGGCCCCCGAACGCTGCAACATGCGCTGATCTACGCTTCGGCGAAGAATCCCGGCCAGTTCGAAGAAATCGGTCGTGTGCTCACGGCCCTGAATATCAAGTGGGCACCGGTCACTCAGGAAACAACCGCCCGGCCAAAGCTACTTCGACGCACACTAAAGGATTTCGAGCAGGGCCTGACTCAAATGCTGCTCGCCAAGAAGGTTCTCGACGAAGGTGTGGACATTCCAAGCATACGGGAGGCGTTCATCGTCGCTTCGTCCACGATCGAACGCGAGTGGATTCAACGTCGGGGGCGGGTCCTGCGCATGCACCGGGACAAGCCATGGGCCCTGATTCATGATTTTCTCTGCCTGCCCCCGGTGGAACTCGTGCGGCGCTATCGTTCCCGGTCGCTGAGCGGAATCGTCGAGAACGAACTTCACAGGGCCTATGCGTTTGGCGGCCATGCCCGCAACATTGCCGGCGCCAATTCTGTTTCGGCCGATCTGGATCGTATTCGCTCCGCATATTGGCCTGCCGACCAAGGCGGCAACGCTCGCTCACCCCGCGTCGACTCGCATTGGATTGCGGCTTCGACACCGAGAGGACTGCCATGGAAATAGAGATTTCCAGACTCACCAACATTGACCGGATCGCCCAAGAGATTGAACGGAACGCCAAGGCGATTGCGCCGGAATACGGTATCGCGCCGAGTGAAGCGGTACTTTTGCTAATGAAGATTGTGGATATGGAAGATCAGAACAGCGTGACGCCGGTTCACGGAATCAATATGCGCATTAAGGGCATGATTCAAGATGCCGCTCGCAACAGCCAGCCATCCGGAGATCGATAGCATGCTGCTAATCAAGCGCATCACAATCGAAAACTTCGTGTGCTTCAACCGGTTGGAGATCGAACCGACCACCAATCCGGATATGCCCTTGACCGTGATACGTGCCGAGAACGGTTCCGGCAAAACTACCTTGTTGCGTGCGATTCGGTGGGGGATGTACGGCGAACGCGCCCTTCCAGGTAACGCGCGGAACTTTTCGCTACATCCGGCCGATTGGCAGCCGGATGCGCAGGGAATAAGAACCATGGTTTCGATTCTCTTCGAAACTGACGGTTCCAGTTGGCAACACCTTGAAGGCCAGTCGAAGCGTGCGGCATTTGAACTGCGCCGCACTGTGAGGACGGAAAAAACCGCGCCCGGCAGATCCGACCGCCCGGACTTCCGCCGAATCGATGAAACAGCCTACCTTCAGCAACAACGAGCGGACGGGTCTTGGAAGACTCATGACGGTGGTGCCGACGCCGTGGTCGAGGAGTTGTTGCCGTGGGAGCTCCGTGACTTCTTCGTGATGGATGCGGATGAAGCGGCCGATTATGTCGGTGGTAGCGAAAATAAGACCATGGACCGCCACCAGGTTATCGATAAGACGACCTACGCTGTCAGCGCTCTGCTCGGTCTCGACACGTTCCGAAAGGCCGAGGACAGACTGAAGAAGATATCGAATGAATTTGGCCGCAATGCCAGCAGGGCGACAGGAGATCGAAAACTTGCGGAGCGGCAGGCGGAGCTTGATCGATCTCGGGAAGAGCTTGACAGGATCACGGCCCGAGTACAGTCGAATGTAGAGACAAAGACTGATGTACAAGACAAGCTGGATAGGGCGAGAGGGCGCCTGGAAAAGGCGGTTGGCAACATTCATGCGCATGACCAGCTAAAGCAGCGTATGGCCGATAACCGCGAGTCGTTGCAAAAGACGCAACAGCGACGGCGCCGCGCACTGGATGAACTCGGCGCTGGAATTTTCGACATTTCCCTGTTCGGTGCGCTCGCCTCCGGGGAGATTCAATCCGTGCGCGAACGACTCCAGCCGCTGTACGACGACGGTTCTATACCCGTTCGCCACGTTGAATTCGTCAAGAGTTTGCTGGAACGAGGCGAATGCGTTTGCGGGCAGCCGCTTGATGCGAGGAGCAAATTCGGTCGGCGGGTACAGGAGAGCGTGTCGCAATCCAGCTCGCAAAAGGAAAAGGCGAACTGGCTTTCGGACGTTCTGGATGCCGCCAACACGCTGCATTCCTACCGAGATGGCATGGCGTGGCGCCATGCCTGCGCTGAACACGAAACCGAACTTGGCGATTTGGACAACGACCTTAGGGAGTTGGAAGCGGTGAAACGGGAGATCGACTTCAAACTCAAGCAGGTGGACGATCAGGAGGTCCAAGTATCGAGAGACGAAATCGCGATGCTGGAAAAGCAGCTTGAAGGCATTCAGCGAAACTTGGGCGCGGACGACATCGAAGCTGGATCATTGCGCAAGAAGGTGAATAAGCTGGAGGGGACCATTCGCGACCAGCAGGTCAGAGCGCGAGAGGCAAATGAACATCGCAGGAATAAATCGATTGCCGATCTCTTGGTTCGGATCCTCCAGGGAGCGTATGCCTCGATCAGGGGGGACCAGGTTGCGGAGCTGGACCTGCAGATGAACCGACTATTTCGCCAGATGGCCTCCAACGTAACCGATGACGCCACGGCGGAAAACGATCAAGGCAAGGCGACGCTGGCGATGATCGCCAAGGTCGGGTTGCGCCCGCTGGACGGAGATGACGACAAATACGAGATTTTCGCCCTGAACAGCCGCGAGCGGTCCATGCCGCCGACCGAGATCAACGGCGCATCCAGAAGAATTCTGGCGTTGTCGTTCGTTCTCGCCCTGTGCAAGGCAAGCAGGACACGGGCACCGCTCGTGGCTGACTCGCTGCTCAATTTCATGTCCGGTTCCGTCAGGACGAACACGCTCCGAGTTACCGCGGAAACAGCCAGCCAACCCATCTTGTTGCTCACCGGATCGGACCTCGAGTCCGAACGCGACGCCGAACTTGTCGCACGCCATGCGGGCGCAAGCTACACGCTGACCGGGCAATGGCAACACGAGTCTGAAGGCGGCGACGTGTTGCGTATGACCCAAGCCGGGAAGGTGTCGCTGCTGTGTCATTGCGGACCCAGGGCGTACTGTGACGTCTGTGAACGTCAAGGCCAGTCCGAAAAAACAGGATGGACTCGCAGACGGGATGGAGTGCACCGACAATGAATACTTTTCGCGCAACATTTGCAGGTCGCAGCGACGGGCTGGTTCTGCCCTCCGCCGACAAGGAGAAAATTGACACGTACGTTGCCAAGCAGTCCCGCATACGAGGCGATGTCGAGAGCGTGCCGTTTCCCCGGCAAGTTGACTTTTGGGCCTTCTCCATCTGTGCCGCGCTGGCGATGAATCTGCCACCGAAGGACGGGGTTATATCCCGGTGGGGTACCCGATTCATTTATGCCTACCAAGGAATTTTGGACGAGAACCTTTCGGCGCTGTTGGCTGTGATCGCCGCGGCTCGAATGGGTCACGACCACCCCGACGTGGACAATCCTGCGAGAATCATCGAGCTGGCCAACCGCCTGGCGGGATCGGGTTGTCCGGTCGTTTTGCAAAAGCTCTCGGAAGATACCTTGCGAACGACTCCGCTTGATCGCGTGATCAGCTTCGCGCGTTCATTGCAGGATCGCGATCGCTTCAATGAATAGGGCGATCCGCGCAGCGAGTCCGCGCACCACTGTCAATTTGCCTGCGCCGCCGCCGCTTGGCGATCCGGCACGGCTCATCACCGCTGCCCATACCCATCGGGATTCCCCTCCAGCGCCACGGGCGGCTGTTGTCCCCGGTAGTCGAACAAATCCACGCGTTGCCGCGCAAGATCGACCTTCACGCTCTCCACCAAAATGGGTGGTCTGGCGTTGCGGAAATCATCGAAACTCAGGAATGTGACCTTGCTCGATTGCAGATGCAGCTTGATCAGGCCGACCGCCCCGAGATCGCCGAACAGGGCCAACGCGCAGCCGACATAAATACGCACAAGGGGCAGGCAGTCGCCGAGCACAGAGCTGTGAATCGTCAGGTCATGCTCGCCATTGAGTTGGCCGACGCCGAGTTCGGTGTGACAAAACATCCCGTCGTCGAGCACGCGACTCCGGTCAGCCACCGCGAACAGCGCCCGCCGTCCGGCTGCCCGCCCCTTTGCCGCACCGCCAAAGAAGAAGCGCGCGTCTCGCTGCAGTCGTGGCGGTAGCTTGCGGTACGAGCGGCGGCGCTGGAAATGCGACAGGGCGAAGAATACCAGCAGATCTTCCTGCCGCGTGATGGACGCGGCCTCAAGTTCATCCGGACAAAAGAATTGTGCCGCCCAGCCATGCACGCGACGCCAGGAACCCACTAGCCGGGCGAGTGGCAAGGCCACCGGGCATTCCTCCGCGACGGGCGGACGACCGAGCTCCAGCACCCGTTGCCAATAAGCATCTATGCTCGGCCGGTGGCGCTCGACCTTCGCGGCGACCGGATCGGCGCCGGGGTCCCGGCGCAATAGTTTCCACTCCCGCCGGACTTGCTGACGCGCCGCCAGGAACAGTTGCTCGGTCATCGGGTTGCGGAACACCATGCAGATCCCCGGGGCGATGGCCACCGCGTTGGCGTCGAGCGTCTCCTCGACGTAGTTTCGGAACTCGTCCTGCGTGTAGTACTTCTGAAAGGTGTTGCGCCGCGTGCGAACGCCGTCAGCGTGGGCGTCGAACCGCTGGCGGTGAGCCCGGTATCCGAGCATCATGCTTACGATCAACACTTCCCGCGCGAGTGCCCAGGCCGCCCGGAGCGTTTGTCGCCGCCATCATCGAGCCCAGCCTGTTCCCGGATAACGTTCCAGTGGCTGTGGGAGGTGGTTCGAACCGCCGGCTCACGATCACGTTCTTCGAGCCCGGTTTTTTCGATACCGTCCAGTACACTCTTGACCGCGCGGGTCAGCGGAACGACGCGCGGCCCGGTCTTGAAGTCCCTCACCCTGATGACCCCCGCCGTACGGTCCACGTCGCCCCACCTCAATGAGAGAATTTTCCGAACGGCGGCACCCGGCGAGCATCAACAGCCGCACCGCGGCGATGATCCCCGGCCACACCGTGCCGTCTTTCTCAGCCTCCGCCAATACCCGCCCAAGGTGTTTCACTTCATCCTGCGTCAAGAATCGCTCGCGCGATCGCTTCCTGTATAGTCGGACCCCCCTACAGGGATTGCTCCCCGGCGGGATCAACTCCCAGGATTCCGCCAGAGACATCATTCTGGAAGCCACCTGCACGACGACGTTGGCCTGCTGAGGCGTGGCGTGCAATTCCTGATGCAGCCTGATCACGTCGGAGCGTTCAACGGATTCCACCACTACATCGCCCAGCGCCGGAACGACGCAGTTGTTCAGCGCACTGCGGTACGAGGCCTGGGTACTCGGCTTGCAGTGCGCGCCGGGCTGTTCCGGTTCGTGATGTAGACTATGGTGGCGTCATCGAGCCGCCGATGCCCGCGGCAATTGCGTTGCGGCGCGGCGGCAACTGGGACATTCTTGGACGGGTCGCATCAGTGGAAATTCCGGAACTGCCTCCCTGGGCCGCCATGACGTTTGCCGGCCTGGCGGGTCTTGTCGTCGGCAGCTTCCTGAACGTCGTCGCGCACCGGCTGCCGATCATGATGGAGCGGGCCTGGCGGCAACAGTGCGCGGATCTGGCTCGGCAACCCAAGCCCGATATCCCGCCCGGGGGGACTGCATTCAACCTCTGGATGCCGCGATCCGCCTGCCCGGATTGCGGTGCGGCGATCGCGGTCCGGCACAACATACCCCTGCTCGGCTACGCCATGCTGCGTGGCCGTTGCGCCCGATGCGGCGCCGGCATTTCGCCCCGCTATCCGGTAGTGGAGGCAGTCGGCGGCGGGCTGAGCCTGGGGATCGTATGGGTGCTCGGGCCCACCTGGCAGGCGGTCGCGGCGTTGCCTCTCGCCTGGACCCTGCTGGCGCTGTCCGTCATCGATATCGAACGGCAGCAGTTGCCCGACGCGCTGACATTGCCGCTGCTGTGGGGCGGACTCCTCCTCAGCCTGGTCCGGGTCGACGGCGGCGTGCTGTTTACCGATACCGGTTCGAGCGTGATGGGCGCGTCGGCAGGCTACCTGGTTCTCTGGGCGGTGTTCCAGGCATTCAGACTCGTCACCGGCAAGGAGGGTATGGGGTATGGCGACTTCAAGTTGCTGGCAGCCCTGGGGGCCTGGCTCGGGTGGCAGTCGCTTGCGCTGATAATCCTGCTGTCCGCGGCCACCGGAGCGATAGCGGGCATCGCCGGCGTGATGTTGCTGGGGCGGTCCCGTCACGTTCCGGTCCCCTTCGGGCCGTTCCTGGCCGCTGCCGGGCTGGTGACGCTGCTATGGGGCGAGGCGCTGGAAGGGCGGTATGTTCAGTTGTTCCTGTAACAACCGGATTCCGGTTGCGAAGCGTGCGGTGCGGGCGTGATGTTCCGGGTGGGTCTCACCGGCGGCATTGCCAGCGGCAAGACGGTCGTGGCGAACACCTTTGCCGAACTGGGCGCCGGCATCGTCGACACCGACCAAGTTGCAAGAGACGTGGTCGCTCCGGGCCAGCCAGGGCTCGAAGCCGTGCGCAAGGAGTTTGGCGCCGACGTCATTCGCGCATCCGGTGAACTCGACCGCGCCGCCCTGCGCAATGTGATATTTGCCGACCCGGCCGCGCGCCAAACGCTTGAATCGTTGCTGCATCCCCTGATCCGCGCCCGCACCCTGGACTTGCTTGGGCAATTCCGCGCACCCTACGCTGTCGCGGTGGTCCCCCTGCTGGTCGAGACGGGATTCGGAGAGTTGGTGGATCGTGTCGCGGTCGTCGACTGTCCCCGCGAGACGCAGCTCCGGCGCCTGATGGACCGGGACGGCATCGGCCTGCGTCGGGCCGAGAGCATGTTGAGCGCCCAGGCCGACCGCCGCGCGAGGCTCGCGGCTGCGGATGATGTCATCGATAACGGCGGCAGCCACGAGTCGACACGCCGGCAGGTGCACCGGTTGCACGCCCGCTACGGGCAACTTTCCGGAAGCGTTTGCTCAACCCGGCGTTCTCACGCAAAATAGCGCGATGGCAGACTTTGCTACCAAGTCGCCGGAGGTTGCCGCGCCCGAACAACTCATGGAGTTCGAGCATCCGCTCACGGAACGCATAAGAACCTTCCTCAGAATAGAGCTTCTCAACGAGCAAGCCAGTTTTCACGCTGACGACACCTCCGAATTGGGTGCGCGGGCCGCGCTTTCGAGCCTGCTGGATATCCTCAATCTCTTCAGGCGGGGCGACATCCGCATGGAGGTGATCAAGGAACTCGAGCTGCAGCGGCAAATTCTGGCGTCATTCATCCGCGAACCCGACGTGGACCGCGACCTGCTCGAGGGCAACCTGGAGAACATCAAGGGACTGCAATCCAGAATCGGCGCTTCGGGCACCGTCTTTCCCAACCTGCTGAAGGAGTCCCACTTCCTCTTCAATATCAACCACCGCAGTTCAATCCCCGGCGGCACGTGCATATTCGACCTGCCGGACTATGGCTATTGGCTCAAGCTTCCCTACGACGAGCGCTGCGAGGAATACCGGGCCTGGCTGGAGACTTTCGCGCCCATCAGCGACGCGGTCGGCCACATTCTCTGGCTCATCCGTCAGAACAGTCGGCCCTTGGAGCGCACGGTCGAGTCGGGCCTGTACCATACCAACCTGCAGGGCAGCACCCGCCCGCGCCTGATCCGCGTGCTGCTGCCGAAGGCCGGGGGCATCTACCCGGAGGTCAGCGCCGGCAAGCAGCGCTTCACCCTGCGCTTCGTGCATTGGCGCGGCACCGGCGAGCGCCCGGTGCAGGTCCAGGATCCGATCACGTTTCTACTCGCGTTGTGCTGACAGCGCCTTGACCAGGGGCCGGTCGGCGGGCAGGAGCGGCAGCTCCAGGAGATTCTCCGGCGCCACCCACGCCAGCGACTGCCCTTCCCGGGCGACGGGTTCCCCCTCGAAACGATCGACCCGCCAGAGCTCGAGGCGCACCACACGCTCGGGGTAGCGATGGGTGAGTTCCGCCATGAATTCCGCGCCCAGCACCGCGACCCCCAACTCTTCGCGCAACTCGCGCTCCAGCGTATCCCCGGGTCTTTCGCCCGGGCGGCGTTTACCGCCCGGAAACTCCCAGTAGCCCTCCATGTGGGTGCCCGCCCGGCGCTTGCCCACCAGCACGCGGCCGGAACCGTCGGTGAGCAACCCCGCCACGACGTCAACCTGCCTTGTCGTGGAGGCGCCCGCCGGGTTCAATTCAGGCGTCCGTGGCAGCGCTTGTACTTCTTGCCCGACCCGCAGGGACACGGCTGGTTGCGCCCGATCTTCGGCTGCTCCCGGGTAAACGGTGTCACGGGCCGGGAAGCGGCGCGCGAAGCAGGGCGTGCGGCCGGCTGGGGGGATGGCTGCGGGCGAGTCACCGGCATTCCTCCGGCCGCCGGGCCGCCCGCCGGCATCGCTCGCGAAGCGGCCGCGGCGAGCGCGGACGCGGGCGCGTGGTGGAAGCGCATCGCGCTGGTGTCCGCCGGCTGCGGCTGAATCCTGTCCATTTCCGGCTGCCTGCGAACCTGGACCCTGGACAGGAACGTGATGGTGTCGCGGTCCATTCGTTCCAGCAGGCCGCTGAACATTTCGAACGCCTCGCGCTTGTATTCCTGGGTGGGCTTGCGCTGGGCGTAGGCTCGAAGGTGGATGCCCTGGCGAAGATAGTCCAGTGCGCCGATGTGTTCCCGCCAGTGCATATCCAACTGCCTGAGCATGATGCCCTTTTCGATCTCGCGCATGGGCGTGGCGCCCACCGATTCGACCTTCTCTTCGTAGTCCTTTTCAACCCGGGAAACGAGTTCGACCCGCAGCCTGTCCTCGTCCAGGGAGTGGTCGCCTTCCAGCAGGGACGATATGTCCACGTGGATACCGAATTCCCGCTCCAACGCCTGGCTCAGGCCGTCCTTGTCCCACATTTCCTCGACGCTCTCCGGCGGAATGAACTCGGCCATGGTCGCGGCGACGACATCTGCGCGCATCGCCTTGACCTCTTCGGCCACGTCTTCGGCCTCCATGAGTTCACTGCGCCGCCGATAGATCACCTTGCGCTGGTCGTTGGCCACGTCGTCGTATTCCAGCAGGTGCTTGCGGGCGTCGAAGTTGTGGGCTTCGACCTTGCGCTGGGCGCGCTCGATCTGCCGCGAAAGCAGCTTGCTCTCGATGACCTCGCCCTGCCTCATTCCGGCGCGGGAGAGCAGCCGCTTGGTGCGTTCCGGGTCACCGAAGATACGCATCAGGTCGTCTTCCATCGAAAGGTAGAACCGGCTGGACCCGGGATCGCCCTGGCGCCCGGAACGGCCGCGCAACTGGTTGTCGATGCGCCTTGACTCGTGCCGCTCCGTGCCGACGATATGCAGCCCGCCTTCGTCGATTACCGCGTCGTGACGCTCCTGCCAATTTCCCCGCGCCGCCGCCCTGTCTTCCTCGCCGGCGTCGCCCATGCCGGCCAGTTCGGCCTGCAGGTTGCCGCCAAGCACGATATCCGTTCCGCGCCCGGCCATGTTGGTGGCGATGGTGACCGTGCCGGGGCGTCCGGCCTGGGCGATGATCTCCGCCTCCTGCTCGTGGTACTTGGCGTTCAGAACCCGGTGGCGGATATTCTGCTCGCGAAGCAGATTCGAAAGGAATTCCGACGTCTCGATGGAGGTTGTGCCGACGAGGACCGGCTGACCGCGCTCATGGCAGTCCTGGATGTCCCCGATGATCGCGTCGAACTTGTCGTCCCTGGTGAGGTAGACCAGATCGGGGGCATCGTCGCGAATCATCTCCTTGTGGGTCGGGATCACGACCACCTCGAGGCCGTAAATCTGCTGGAACTCGTAGGCTTCGGTGTCGGCGGTACCGGTCATGCCCGCCAGCTTGCCGTAAAGGCGGAAGTAGTTCTGGAAGGTGATGGAGGCGACGGTCTGGTTCTCTTCCTTGACCCGCACCCCTTCCTTGGCCTCGATCGCCTGGTGCAGGCCGTCGGACCAGCGCCGGCCCGGCATGGTGCGCCCGGTGAATTCGTCGACGATCACGACCTCGCCGTCATTGACGATGTATTCCACCTCCCTGTTGAACAGGGTGTGCGCGCGCAACGCCGCGTTGAGGTGATGCATGAGCCGGATATTGGCCGCGTCATACAGGCTCTCGCCCTCGTTCAGAACGCCCGCCCCGACCAGCAGCGGCTCGATACGCTCGTGCCCCTCCTCGGTGAGATGCGCCTGCTTGGACTTCTCGTCGACGGTGTAGTCGCCGGGCGCGACAAGCCGGCACCCCGGCGGATTCGCTCCCGGCTCCACTTCGATCAGGTGATGACCGTCCCCGTACGCCAGTTCCAGCGCCTCTCCGATGGTCATTTCCCCCAGTTCCTCGCCGGATACCCCGGTGACGCTCACCCGCCGGGCCTCGATATTCTCGTTGGCTTTGCCGGGCGGCGGCCGATGCGGGGTCAAGCGGGGAACGAGCTTGTTGATCTTGAGGTACAACTCGGTGCTTTCGGTGGACGGTCCGGAAATGATCAGCGGCGTTCTCGCCTCGTCGATGAGAATGCAATCCACCTCGTCGACGATGGCGTAGGCCAGTTCCCGCTGAACGCGGTCCTCCAAGCGTATGGCGAGATTGTCGCGCAGGTAGTCGAAACCGAACTCGTTGTTGGTGCCGTAGATGATGTCCGCCCGATAGGCTTCCTGCTTCTCCTCCCTGGTCTGGCCCGCCTTCACGACACCCACGGCGAGCCCCAGGAACTCGTAGATCGGGCCCATCCAGTCGGCGTCCCGCTGCGCAAGGTAGTCGTTCACGGTGACGATGTGCACGCCCTTGCCGGGCAGCGCGTTCAGGTAGGCGGTGAGCGTCGCCACCAGCGTCTTGCCCTCGCCGGTGCGCATTTCCGCGATCTTGCCCTGGTGCAGCGCCACGCCGCCCACCAGTTGCACGTCGAAGTGACGCATCCCCACCGTGCGTACGGCGGCTTCCCTAACCACCGCGAACGCCTCCGGCATCAGCGCGTCGAGGTCTTCTCCCGCCCGCAGCCTGGATCGGAATTCTTCGGTCCTGGCCTTGAGCGATTCGTCATCCAGAGCCTTGATTTCGGGCTCCAGCGCGTTGGCCCGCACGACATCGCGCTCATAGCGGCTCAACAGCCGCTTGTTGCGGCTGCCGAATATGTTCGTGAAAAACCTGGAGGCCTGTTCCAGCAAACGACTTCCCGTGATTGCGGCACGTTGCCATATTCTACGGCCAGATCAAGGATTTGGGGACCGAAAACCCACATTACAAGGTAATTCGCGCTGCCCCGGCTGCCAATTTCGTGAGGGGATTACAGAGACGATCCCGGCAATTTCGCCCGTGCCGCGGCGTCCGAAGTGTCAGGCACAGTCCTGTAGAATGGCGGTGAAGCACTTCCCTGACATCGATCTATGCCTGCCAATTCCCTGGCGGAACTACTGAACTCCGGAAGCCTCGGAAGGCTGACCGCCGCTACTCCGGGGCGTACCACAGGTCGCCCAAGTCGAACGATATCACTTCGAAGGGCGGCAGCGAAACCGGCATGTCGTCAGTCAGTGTCCCGATGAGAAACCGGCCTCCGCCACGCCATTCGAAGGCTTCAAGGACACGCGCGTCGGGATCGGCCATCCAGAGGTGGCGGACCCGCTCCCTGGCATAGACGTCCCTCTTTTCTCCCGTATCGAACTGCCGCGTCGACGGGGACAGCACTTCGCACACCCAATCGGGCGGCACGGTGCAATAGGCCGCGTCGGGGAACATCGGCATTCGTTCCTTCCGCCAACCGGCGATGTCCGGCACGACGATATCCTCTCCAAGGTATCGATGCGATGGTATTCAGTCGCATACGCGGATAGACAGCCGCCTCCGGCTCATACGTACTTGTGAATAACGGCGCCAGGCAGCCCGGCGTCCGGCTACCGTCGATCCGCCGACAGCTTGGAAGAACGGCACACCGCAAGGTGGTTCATGCTGGCGTAACCGAAGTCTGGGCGCTTGACTTTATTCTTTGCCGGATTCGAGGCGCAAATGTAGCCGAAATGGGGAGAAATATCGATACTACGCGCTCTGTAGCAACGTTCGGGGGACGCAAGTTCACTCTCGACGAGCCGTGGTAGGATGAACTCCATGCCCGCCAACTCGCTAGCGGAACTACTGAACTCAGGAAGCCTCGGCAGGCTGACCGCCGAGTCCCAGCGGCTGCAGGACCTCGCGGACTCGATTCGTGAGCGCCTTCCCGAGGAGGAAGCCTCGCACCTCGTGGCCGCAAACACCGACGACGAAGGCCGGCTCGTACTGGTCATGGACGCCTCGGTCTGGGCCGCCCGCGTCCGCTACATGGCCCGGGAACTCGGGGAGGACCGCATCAAGGTCAGGGTGCTTCCGCAGGGCGCAGTCTCCGACTGACGTCAGGAAGGCCCGAGGTTGATCCTTGGCTCGGTATCGGTGAGCAACAGGCCGGTGCGCCAGTGTTCCATGAACGGGGTCAGCGGCCGGATTCCGGGCACATTCAGCCACAGCCGCCAGGGAAGCCGCTTTCTTACCGGCTCGGACCAGTCTTAAAAGCCATTGCGGGTATGCAGCGCAACCATGTTGTTGAGAAACCGCATGCCGCCCGTTGCCAGTCCACAGCTTGCCGTGGCGAGGCTCCACACGAGGATGCCGAAACTGATGATCAGTCGCCGGTTGCCCGCATGCGCCCTCGCCGCGCGGCCAGGCGGAATTCAGGTCAGCCGGCTCTCGCCGGCGCCGGCCGGTAAGACACCGGCGGGCGCCGCGAATCGTTGAACTCGACCTCTTCATGGGCGTCGCGCCGCTCCAGCAGCGCGCGCACCAACCGATTGTTGAGGAGATGGCCGGACTTGTAGCCGGAAAATTCGCCGATCAAGCAACCGCCCGCGAGGTAAAGGTCGCCCACCGCGTCGAGGATCTTGTGACGGACGAATTCATCCTGGAAACGCAGTCCATCCTCGTTGAGCACGCGATAGTCGTCCATCACCACCGCGCTGTCCATGCTGCCGCCCAGCGTGAGGTTCCGTTCCCTCAGGGATTCGATCTGGGAGAGGAAACCGAAGGTGCGCGCGCGGCTGATCTCCTTCAGGAACGACGCGGTGGAGAAGTCGAGGCTCGCGTGCTGCCGGCGCCTGCGCAACACCGGGTGATCGAAGTCGATCTCCAGGTTCAGCCGAAATCCGTTGTGGGGCGCCAATCGCGCCCACTTGTCGCCTTCCCTGACTTCCACCGGCTTGCGGATACGGATAAAGCGCTTCGGCGCGCTCTGCTCTTCGATGCCCGCGGACCGCAGCAGGAACACGAATGGCGCCGAGCTGCCGTCCATGATCGGGACTTCCGGGGCCGTGAGGTCGACGAACGCATTGTCCACGCCCAATCCGGCCAGGGCGGCCATCAGGTGCTCCACCGTCGAGACCCTGGCGCCGCGGTGCTCCAGCGTCGTGCCGAGGGTGGTGTGGGCGACGTTCAGCGCATGCGCGGGAATCTCCACCGGCTCGTCCAGATCGACCCGGCGAAACGTGACGCCCGAGTTGACCGGCGCCGGCCGCAGGTTCATGTGGACCTTGCCGCCGCCATGCAGGCCGATGCCCGCGGAGCGTACCGACGATTTGAGAGTGCGCTGCTTCAAGCCGGCTCCCGGACCCCATGGCGGCCGGACGGAAAGTGGGCCAGACACTAGCATAGCGTTCACGGCGCCGGCAACCGGGCCCTCAGTCCGCCTGCCGGCGCAGGAACGCCGGGATATCCAGCATTTGCTGCAAATCGTCGGGCGTTTCGACCACATCGTCTCCCACCGCCCGCTTGCGGACCACTGTCGGCTTCTCGAGCTGCGAATAGTCGAGCGAACCCGGGGCCGGGGTGCGGGGGGGGGGCGCCGAACGCGTACGCGGCGGCGGACTCTGCAGCACCGAGGCGGTTCGGCCCAGCCCGGTGGCGACCACGGTGACGCGCAGCTCGTCGTTCAATTCGGGGTCCAGCACCGTGCCCACGACCACGGTTGCATCCTCCGAGGCAAACTGCCTGACGATCTCGCCGACCTCCTGGAATTCGCCGATGGACAGGTCGGGACCGGCGGTCACGTTGACCAGCACGCCATTGGCGTTGGCAAGATTGATGTCCTCCAGCAGCGGGCTGGAGATTGCCGCATCGGCCGCCTGGCGCGCCCGCCCCTCTCCGCTGGCGCTGCCGGCGCCGATCATCGCCATGCCCATCTCCGACATCACGGTGCGCACGTCGGCAAAGTCCACGTTGATCAGTCCCTCGCGGGTGATCAACTCGGCGACCCCCTGCACGGCACCCTGGAGCACCTGGTTGGCGGCGGCGAAGGCATCCAGCAAGCTCGTGTCGGAGCCGAGCACGGTCAGCAACTTCTGGTTGGGTATCGTGATCAGCGAATCCACGTGTCGCCCCAGCTCGACGATGCCCTGTTCGGCCACGGTCATGCGCTTGCGCCCTTCCCACTCGAACGGCTTGGTGACCACCGCGACAGTCAATACGCCCAGTTCTTTCGCCAACTGGGCGGCCACCGGCGCTGCGCCCGTCCCGGTCCCGCCGCCCATTCCGGCGGTGATGAACAGCATGTCGGCGCCCTGAACGACTTCCTGCAAGCGGTCCCGGTCCTCCATGGCGGCCTGACGGCCGATCTCCGGATTGGCTCCGGCGCCCAACCCCTTGGTGATGTTGCAGCCGATCTGGATTCCGGTCTTGACTTGCGCCCGCTTGAGCGCCTGCGCGTCGGTGTTGGCGCAGATGAAATCCACGCCCTCGATGCCGGCCTGCATCATGTGCGAGACAGCGTTGCCGCCGCCGCCGCCAACGCCAATCACCTTGATGACCGCCGACTCGCTGTAACCGTCCATTAGTTCAAACATTGTGCCGCTCCTCTGTGAATCCGATCGATTTGTTCGATTTGTCCAGTGCCCTTTCAGCCTGACAATTGCGGATCAGTGACCACAAGCGCGCATCTGCTTTGTTGTCGTCTCTTGACGTATGCCCAATACGTCGGCGAGCCGACGCCGCGCATCCGCACGCTTGTGGGCGCGCTGATGCGGCATTATCAGGTTGACGCGGCACTAGAACTGTCCCTGGACCCATGTCTTCATCTTTCCGAACATGCCGGGGTCCTTCGCTCTCGCCACCACGCCATCGGCACGCCCCCGCGCGGCCTCCCTGGCGTACAGCAGCAGGCCGACGCCGGTGGCATGGAGGGGGGTGCGCACAACATCGGCCAGGCCTTCCACGTACTGTGGAAGCGGAACTCCCAGCCGGACGGGCACGTGAAATATTTCCTCCGCCAGTTCGACAGCGCCTTCCATCTTCGAGCTGCCGCCCGTAAGCACAACGCCCGCCGCGATCATGTCCTCGAATGCGGAGCGGCGAAGTTCGTCGAGCACCAGCGTGAAGAGTTCCTCGTAGCGGGACTCGACCACCTCCGCCAGGGTCTGCCGCGCCAGCCTGCGGGGCGGCCGGTCGCCGACGCTCGGAACCTCGATGGTCTCGTCCGGATTGGCGAGCTGCGACAGCGCGCAGGCGTACTTGATCTTGATTTCCTCGGCGTGCAATGTCGGCGTGCGCAGCGCGACAGCGATGTCGTTGGTCGCCTGCGCGCCCGCGATGGGAATCACCGCGGTATGCCGAATCGCACCGTCGCAGAACACCGCGATATCGGACGTGCCGCCGCCTATGTCCAGCAGACAGACGCCGAGTTCCTTTTCGTCCTCGGTGAGCACGGCGTAACTGGACGCCAGTTGCTCCAGCACCAGGTCCCGGACAGCCAGTCCGCATCGCTGGATGCATTTGACGATATTCTGCGCGGAACTCACGGAGCCGGTGACCAGGTGCACCTTTGCCTCCAGGCGCACGCCCGACATGCCGATGGGCACCCGGATACCCACCTCCGAATCCACCAGGAATTCCTGCGGCAGCACATGCAGGAGCTTCTGGTCGGCGGGAATCGCCACGGCCCGGGCGGCGTCGATGACGCGCTCCACGTCGAAGGATGTGACTTCCTTGTCGGTGATGGCGACGATGCCGTGGGAATTGAGGCTGCGAATGTGCCCGCCGGCGATACCCGCGTAGACGTGATTGATCTCGCAACCGGCCATGAGTTCGGCTTCCTCCACCGCTCGGCGGATGGATTCCACCGTGGACTCGATATCCACCACGACGCCCCGCTTGAGTCCCCGGGACGGGGTCATGCCGATCCCGACGACATCGACGGAATCCCCCGGCGAAATCGTGCCGACGATGGCGACGACCTTGGACGTGCCGATGTCCAGGCCGACAATAAGGTTCTGGTCGTCACGCTTTCCGCGCATGGCTCACTCGCCTCCCGCCACGGCCGCCCGTCCGCCGGCGTCGGCGGGCGGATGCCAGCCGACGGAGAATCCATTGGTGTAGCGCATGTCGACATGGCTGACCCGGTCGAACTCGTTCCTGAGCAGGGGGGCCGCCAACCGGAAGAAACGGTCCAGCCGCCGCTCCACTTCACTGCGTCCCATTCGGACCGTCTGCCCGCCCTGCAACCGCATGCGCCAGGATCCCCTTTCATCGACGGACAGGGCCTCGAGCGTCAGGTTCGCGGCCCCAAGCGACCGCTGCAGTCCCAGGTAGCGTTCCACGACCCGCCGTTCCGTGGAGGGAGGCCCTGCCAGTCGAGGCAACTCCGGAAACACGTGGCGGGATTCGGCCGCGAAGACTTCACCCTCGCGGCTGATCAGCGCGGTGTCGCCCCAGCGGGCGGCCACCTGGTGTTCGATCACACGAATCACCAGCGTATCCGGCCATTGTCTGCCGACGTTGGCCCGTTTGACCCAGTCGAGGGCCTCCACCAGGGATTGCATCCCGGCGAGGTCGACGGACAACAGGGTGCCTCCCAACCCCGTCTCCAGCGCCGCCTGCACTTCAACCGGCGTCACTCGCTGGAAACTGCCCTCCAGGTGCAGGTTGCGCACGGGACGATCGAGAAAGACCCTTCCACCGAACAACATCGCCAACAGCGCGGCCAATGTCCACAGGGGCGACAGGGCGCGGCCCCAGCTCACCCCGGAACGGCGCCGCGGTGACGCCCTCGATCTTCGCCGGCGGTCAGCCTTCGCCATCATGCTCCCCCACGACACGCACTTCGAGTTCCAGGACGATGCCCGAGTCAGCCTCGACCCGGTCCCTGACCTCGCCGATCAACCGTTCCACGTCCCGGGCGGTGGCGTTGCCTCGATTGATTATGAAATTGGCATGTTTTTCGGACACCATCGCGTCCCCGGCAGACCGGCCCTTGAGCCCCGAGGCCTCGATCAGCCGCGCGGCAAAGTCGCCGGGCGGATTGCGGAACACCGAGCCGCAACTGCGCACGCCCATCGGCTGGGTTCGGTCCCGCCGGCGCCGCATCCCGGCAAGCTGGCTCATGTCGGCCTCCGGGTCGCTGGACAATGCCAGCGTGGCGCCCAGGAACCACTCGCCGGAGACGCCGGAAACCGAGCGATAGCCCACCCGGTAGTCCGCCCGATGCCGTGTTCGCGGTTCTCCGCTTCGGTCCAGCGTCTCAACGGACTCGACCGAGTCCCAGGTCTCGCCGCCAAATGCGCCCGCGTTCATGGCAAGCGCCCCGCCGACGGTGCCCGGGATTCCCGCGAAGAACGCCGCGGGACCCAGCTTCCAACGCATGCACTGGCGCGCGAGCGATGTGCACGGCGCGCCCGCGCCCGCGAATACCCGGCCCGCATCCAGCCGTTCGATGCGGGAGGCCAGGTCCAGCGTGCAGATCACCACCCCGCGAACGCCGCCATCCCGAACCAGCAGATTCGAACCCAGCCCGATCCAGAGAATGTCCCGGTCCTCGCCGAGCCCGGCGATAAAGGCGGCCAGCTCCGCCACGCCGGCCGGTCTGAAGAACACATCGGCGGTCCCGCCGATCCGCCAGGAGGTGTGCCTGCTCATGGGCTCGTCGTAGCGCAGCCGCGGCGATTTCCGTCTGTTTCGCATGGCCGCGATCACTTTCTGGCCTCCACGGGGCCCTTCACCGCCATCGCCGGCGGCAGGCGCCTCGCGGCGGCGCCGATACTTCCGGCGCCCAGCGTCAGGACCACATCGTCGTGCTTGACGACGCCGGCAAGGACTTCGGGCAGATTGTCCAGTTCCTCGACGAAAACCGGCTCGACAACCCCCCGGCTGCGCACGGCGCGAGCCAACGACCGGCCGTCGGCGCCGGCGATGGGCGCCTCGCCCACACCGTATATCTCCGTCAGCAACAGCACGTCGGTCTCCGAGAGCACGCGGGCAAAATCGTCGATCAATTCGTGGGTGCGGGTGTAGCGGTGGGGCTGGAAGGCAACCACCAGCCGCCGCTCCGGCCAGACCTGCCTGACCGCCTGAAGCGTTGCGGCGATTTCCGTCGGGTGGTGGCCGTAGTCGTCAACGAAGGTCACCCGCCCGGACGGCGTGGTCACGGTGCCCAGCATTTCGAGCCGCCGGTCGATACCCGAAAACTCGGCCAGCGCGCGCCGTATGGCGCGGTCCGAGACGCCCAGTTCGGTGACCACGGCAACCGCGGCCAGCGCATTCAGGACATTGTGCATGCCGGGCAGCCTCAACTTCAGCGGCAGCGGCGCCCGCTCCGCACGGCGAACCACGAAAGACGTCGACAGGCCCTCGGCGCGAACCTTTTCCGCGCTGACATCGGCGGCGTGCGAAAGTCCGTAGCTGGTGACCCGCCTGCCGAGGTCGTCGATCAGCCCGCGGGTGTTGACGTCGTCCCGGCACATCACCGCGAGGCCGTAGAACGGCAGGTTCCGGAGGAAACCGACAAAGCCCTGCTTGAGACGCTCCATCTCGCCTTCGTAGCTGCCCAGGTGATCGGCATCGATATTGGTCACCACCGCCAGCATCGGCTGCAGGTGCAGGAAGGAAGCGTCGCTTTCGTCGGCCTCCGCCACCAGGTAACGGCCGCCGCCCAGTTTTGCGTTGGCGTCGGTGCTGATCAGACGACCGCCGATCACGTAAGTGGGATCCAGTCCGCCCTCGGCCATGATGCTGGCGATCAGACTGGTCGTGGTGGTCTTGCCGTGGGTGCCCGCCACCGCGATGCCGTACCGGAATCTCATCAATTCCGCCAGCATCTCGGCCCGTTGCACCACCGGGATCCGGCGGCGGTGGGCCTCGATGACCTCCACGTTCCCCCGCGGCACGGCGCTGGTCACCACCACCACGTCGGCCTCGCCGAGATTCGCGGGGTCATGGCCGCGGTGGATGCGGGCGCCCAGCCCCCGGAGGCGATCGGTGATGGCATTGAACTTCAGGTCGGAACCCTGCACCGCGTAGCCGAGATTGAGAAGCACCTCGGCGATGCCGCCCATGCCCACTCCGCCTATGCCGATGAAGTGAACGTGGTGGATTCCGCCCATGCGTTCGTTCATGCCGGCGCCCCCGCATACTGAAGGCAGGCGTCGGCGATATCGGTCAGCGCGTCCGGAAAAGCCCGGGCCCTGGCGCTGGCCCCCATGGCGGCGAGCCGGGCGGGCCGGTCCAGCAACGCGACGAGTTCGCCGGCCAATCGCCGCGGCGTGAATTCATGTTCCGGTATGACGATCCCCGCGCCGCCGGCGCCGAAGCTCTCCGCATTGCGCGCCTGATGGTCATCCACGGCGTACGGGAAGGGCACGAGGATCGCGCCGAGTCCCGCCGCGGTCAGTTCGGCGAGGGTCAGGGCGCCCGCGCGGCAGATCGCCAGGTCCGCCCACGCGTAGGCGCCCGCCATGTCATCGATGAATTCGTCCACCCTCGCCTCGGCGCCGTGCTCCGCATAGCCGCGCCGCGCGGCCTCGAGTCCGCGTCCGGCCTGGTGCCATATGTCCACGGACACGCGGTCCGGGAGCTTCGCCAGAGCCTCCGGCACGCGTTCATTCAGAACCCTGGCGCCCTGGCTGCCGCCGAGAACAAGCACGTGGACGGGATCGCCGGGGCGCCGGTCGGCCGTCCCGGCCCTGTGCGCGAGATCGAGAATCTCCCGCCGCACCGGGTTGCCCACCAGTTCTGCGGCGGCACCGCCGGGAAAACTGCCGGGAAAGGCCTCGAAGACCCTCCGCGCGATTCGCGACAGCAACCGGTTCGTTGTGCCGGCGACCGCATTCTGTTCGTGAATCAGCACAGGGCGCCGGCACAGCCAGGCAGCCACGCCACCGGGGCCGGAAACGAAACCGCCCATGCCCAGCACCACCGCGGGCTTTCGCCGCCGCACCGCCGCCAGGGCCTGCAGGATCGCCATGGCGATACGGAACGGCGCGGCGAGCCAGGCGGCCGCGCCGCGGCCGCGTATTCCCGCGATGGAAATCCACTCCATGTCGATGCCCGCCGCCGGAACCACCCGTGCTTCCAGTCCCTTGCGCGTCCCCATCCAGACCACCGGTTGCGCGCGGCCGCGAAGCTCCTGCGCCACCGCCAGCGCCGGGAAGACGTGCCCGCCCGTTCCTCCGGCCATGATCATCACCGGTCCGCCCGTCATGGCCGGTGCCTCTTTCTGCGGGCGCGAACCGCTTCGGGGGAAGCGGCAACGACCTCGTGATGGATTCGCGCAAGCAATCCAAGGAAAACCAGCGTGATGACCACGCTGGTGCGGCCGTAGCTCATCAGCGGCAGCGTCAGCCCCTTGGTGGGCAGCAACCCGGTGTTGACGCCGATATTGATGAACGCCTGAATGCCGAGCGTGAGGCCGATCGCGCTGCTCAGGAGGGCCTGGAACGGCAGCCCGGCCGCATTCGCCCGCGGCCCCATGCCAATGGCGCGGATCACCACAACACCATACAGCACGATGGCCACCGTGCCGCCCAGGAACCCCAGTTCCTCGGCCAACACCGCGAAGACGAAGTCGGTATGCGCTTCCGGCAGGTAGAACATCTTCTGCACGCTCTCGCCCAGGCCGACGCCCAGCCAGTCGCCCCGGCCGATGGCGATCAGGGACTGGGTAAGCTGGAAGCCGTTGTCGAAGGGGTCCGCCCACGGGTCGAGAAAACCGATCAGACGCTGGAGCCTGTAGTCCGAAGACGTGGCCAGGAAGGCCATGCTGACAACCGCGGTCGCGAGACAGAAAATGAAGGGCAGCAGCCGCGCCCCACCGATGAACAGGATCCCCAGGCTGGTCGCGAGCAGCACGGCGGCCGCGCCGTAGTCGGGTTCCGCCACAAGCAATGCGCACGCCAGCGCCACGATGGTCATGGGACCGATAAACCCCAACATGCTGGTGCGCACGCGTTCGTGGTGGCGCACCACGTAGCTGCACAGGTAAATCATCAGGCAGAGCCTGGCCGGGTCCGACGGTTGCAGGCTCAGGGGCCCCAGGTCCAGCCACCGCGTGCTGCCGTTGACGGTGTGTCCCAGGCCTGGGATGAAGACCGACGCCAGCAGCGCGAAGCCGGCCACGAGGAAAAGCCCGCTGTGCCGATACCAGACGTCGCAGGGAATCCTCGCCGCGACCATGGCGCCGGCGCAGCCGATGGCGAGCGCCGCCAGGTGGCGGCTCAGGAAAAAGTGCGGCTGGCCCAATGAGCCGTCGGCCAGCGCAATGGAGGCGGAACTGACCATGATGGTCCCGAACACCAGCAACCCCGTCGCCGCGCTCAGCAGCCACGGATCGAGGTTGAACCGGGCGTCCGCCACGTGGGCGTTCATCGTTGCCGCGCCTCCACCGCCGCGACGAAGGCGTCGCCCCGTGCCCTGTAATCGGAGAACATGTCGAAACTTGCGCAGGCGGGCGACAACAGCACCGTCACCTGCCTGAACCCTGACGTCCGGGCCAGTCCTACCGCCTGTTCCACGGCCGACGGCATGTCACCGGCGCCGACCACCGGGGCCACCGGCGAAAGCGCCTGCCGCAGCGCGCCGCCCGCTTCGCCCATCACAACGGCGCCGGCGACTTTCTCCGCAGCCGCTTCGGCCAGGGTTCCGAAATCGGCGCCCTTGGCCTGGCCGCCGGCGATCAATACCAACGGTCCGGGCAGACCACGCAGCGCGGCGACGGTCGCACCCGCGTTGGTGCCCTTGGAATCGTTGATGAACGTGATTCCGTCCTCATCCGCGACCCACTGGCAGCGGTGTTCAAGTCCGGGAAACTCGCACAGGGCGTCCAGCATGCGCGCCCGCGCCGAGGCGCTCAGGCCGGAGACAGCCCTGTCGGCCAGCGCCAGTGCCGCCAGGGCATTGGCCTCGTTGTGCCGGCCGGGGAGGCGCAACCGCGAGGCCGGCAGGACCGGCTCCGAATCCCGGAACAGCCAGCGCTCGCCGCGGTGCGGAGAGGCGCAATAGCCCCGGTCCAGGCGCTCCCGCACCGAAAACGGGATGCCGCCGGGGTATTCGGCGCCCATCGCCCTCACGATGGGGTCATCCCGGTTGAACACCGGCACGCGTGCCGCGCGCAGCAGTCCCGCCTTGACGGCGGCGTAGCGGTCCAGGCTGCCATGGCGGTCCAGATGGTCGGCGGAGACGTTCAATACCGCGGCGGTTTCAGGACGCAGGCTACGGGTGGTCTCCAGTTGAAAGCTGGACAATTCGAGCACGTAGACTTCGGGTTCAACCGCCAGCAAGTCCACCGCGGCGGGCCCCAGGTTGCCGCCGGCGACCGCGCGCACCCCGGCAGCCGCCAGCATTCGCTCCACCATGGTGACCACGGTGCTCTTGCCGTTGGAGCCGGTGACCGCGACGACCGGTGCGTCAGCGGCTCCGGCGAACAATTCGATCTCTCCGACCAAGGGGATCCCGCACCGCCGGGCCTCGGCCGCGATGCCGATGTCCAGACCCAGGCCCGGGGAGATGACCACCCGGGAGACCCCTTCAAGCCAGCGCGGATGAAGGTTCCCGAGTTCGATCCGCAGTTCCGGTTGCGCGGCGCGCAAGGCGGCGAGCCCCGGCGGATTCGCGCGGCTGTCGATCACCAGCACCTCCTCGCCGCGCGAGGCGAGAAATCGAGCCGCCGCGAGTCCCGTCGTGCCCAGGCCCACGACCAGCGTGCGCTCGTCCGGCATCGAACCGTTCATCTCGTCGTCGCATGGTTGCGCCGCAGTGCTCATCGAATTCCTTCAGTACTCCCGCAGACACCCGCTACCTGATCTTCAGGCTGGCAAGACCGATCAACACGAGAACGACCGTGATGATCCAGAAACGCACGATCACCTTGGGCTCCGCCCAGCCCTTGAGTTCAAAGTGGTGGTGCAGCGGGGCCATTCGAAAAATGCGCCGGCCTGTCAACTTGTAGGAGGCAACCTGGATCATGACTGAGACGGTTTCCATGACGAAAACCCCGCCCATGATGAACAACACCAGTTCCTGCCTCACAACTACGGCCACCAGGCCCAGGGCGGCGCCGAGCGCCAACGCTCCGATGTCGCCCATGAAGACCTGCGCGGGGTAGGTGTTGAACCACAGAAAGCCCAGGCCGGCGCCAGCCAGGGCCGCACAGAAAACGAGCATCTCTCCGGCGCCCGATACATACGGAATGCCCAGATAAGGTGCGAAAACAGCGTTGCCGGCCGCATACGCGAACAACCCGAGCGCGGAGGCGACGAGGACGGCGGGCAGGATCGCCAGGCCGTCCAGACCGTCGGTCAGGTTTACTCCGTTGGAGGAACCGACGATCACGAGATAGGAGAAACCCATGTAGGCGATCGCGCTCATGGGTATCAGCAGTCCTGGAAAGTAGGGAATCAGCAGCGCATGCTCCACTGCGGGGTTCTCGGCCGTGGCGTAAAGCACCCAAGCCGCCGTCAAACCCGCCGCCGACTGCCAGAAGAACTTTGTCCCCGCCCTCAGGCCCCGGGAGTTGCCCAGTCTGAGCTTGCGGTAGTCGTCGACGATACCGATGATGCCGAACGCCACCGTGCACAGCAGCACGATCCAGACGAAGCGGCTGCCGAGATCCGCCCAGAGCAGCGTGCTCACGATGATCGCCATCAGGATCAGCAACCCGCCCATGGTGGGCGTACCGGCCTTGGGCAGATGACTCTCCGGTCCGACGTCGCGGATAGGTTGCCTGACGCTTCCGGACGCAAGCCGCTGGATGACGAGCGGACCCAGTGCGAACGACAGGATCAGCGCGGTCAGCGCGCCGAGAATGGCCCGCATGGTGATGTATCCGAATACATTGAACGCGGAGAAATACTGGGTAAGGTATTCGGCGAGGTGGATCAGCATGCGGCCTCCCTCTTCCCGCCGCTTGCGCCGAGCGAGCCCACGAGCCGATCAAGCCCCATCATCCGGGAACCCTTCACGAGCAGGGTCGCATCCTCTGTGAGCAGCGGTTCCAGAGCCTGGCGCAACGAGTTCAAGTCGGTAAAGGACCGCGACCCGGAACCGAATGCCCGCGCCGCCTCGCGACTCAGGTCGCCGATGGCGAACAGCGTGTCGCAGCAGTCCCTGGCGTATTCGCCGACCTGCCGATGCAATTCGGCCGCATCGGCGCCCAGTTCCGCCATGTCGCCGAGGACGAACATCCGCCGGCCGCCGCAGCCGCGCAGGTAGTCCAGCGCCGCGCGGGTGGAGGTCGGATTGGCGTTGTACGTGTCGTCGATGATGGCGGCCCCGCCGAAGCCGCTCATCCGGTTCAGGCGGCCGCTTACCGGCCGCGCCCGGCCCAGTCCGGCGCGGATCTCGTCCGGGGAGGCACCGGCGGCGCAGGCGGCCGCCGCCGCGGCCAGCGCATTGAGAACGCTGTGACGCCCTCGCAGCGGCAGCTTCAACCGGAAATCCGTGCCGTCCGGCAACACCAGCGTGAACGCCGATCCCTCGCCGACTTCGGCGACCTCGCCGCGTACCGTGCAATCCGCGGCCGGATCGAATCCGAATGTCAGAACGCGAGTCGCGCGCGAACGGCGTCTCCAGGTTGAACACCAGGGGTCATCCGCGTTGAGAATCGCCGCACCGTCCGCGGGCAGGTGATCGAGGAGTTCGCCCTTGGCCCGGGCGACGCCCGCGATGGAGCCGAAGCCCTCCAGGTGCGCGGCGCCGGCATTGGTGACGACCCCGACGGTGGGGCCGGCCAGTCGGCTGAGCGCAGCGATCTCCCCGGCATGATTGGCGCCGAGTTCAATGACCAGGACTTCGTGGTGTTCCGCCAACTCCATCAACGTCAGGGGCACCCCCAGATCGTTGTTCAGGTTGCCCTGCGTGACGCAGACCTTGCGGCTGCCGCCAAGAATCCCGGCGATCAGCTCCTTGACCGTGGTCTTGCCGTTGCTGCCGGTGACCGCCACAACCGGTATGGGGAAATTCTTCCTCCAGCCGCGAGCCATCGCGGACAGCGCATCGCGCGTGTCCCTGACCCGGACCTGGGGCAGCGGCACGTCCGCCGGACGCGACACCACCGCACCCGCGGCGCGCCGGGCGTGAGCATCGGGGACAAAGTCGTTGCCGTCGACCCTTTCCCCGGGCATGGCCACGAACAGACCGCCGGCGTCCAGCGTGCGGGTGTCGATGCTGACGCGGCCGAACGCGGCGTCGGCGCCGAGCAGCGTCCCACTTACTTGCCGCGCCACCGCCGCCAGCGTTCTAGACCGCATTGCTCGCCAACCTCCCGCCCCGTACGCCGGCAATGACCCGGAAGTTCATACCGGCTCTCCCAGGGCCGCGCGTACCGTGGCGACGTCGCTGAAATCCCGGTCGCAACCGGCTGCCGACTGGCGCTGTTCGTGCCCCTTGCCCGCAACCAGAACCACATCGCCCGCGCTTGCCACCCCGACAGTCTCGACGATGGCCGTGGCGCGGTCGTGTTCAATTCGGACATCGCGATGACCAATCATGCCGGCGCGGATGTCGGCAACGATCGCCCCGGGGTCTTCGCCGCGGGGGTTGTCGTCGGTGATCACGACATGGTCCGCGAGCCTGGATGCCGCCTCGCCCATCAGCGGGCGCTTGCCGCGGTCACGACCGCCGCCGCAACCGAATACGCACCAGAGTTCACCGGGGGTCACGCGGCGAAGATAGTCCAGCGCCCGCTCCAGAGCGGCCGGCGTGTGGGCGTAGTCCACGGCAACCCACGGCAGCGACTCGCCGCCTCCAAGCACCTGCATTCGGCCGGGGGGCGCCTGGCAGCGGCTCAGTGCCTCGCACGCTTCGGCAATCGGCACATCCCAGCCCAATAACACTCCCAGTGCCAGCAGCAGATTTTCAGCGTTGAAGTCGCCCACCAGGGGCGAATCGAGCCGGGCTTCGATTGCGCCCGCCGCATCGACCAGCGGCCCGTCGACTCGAACGGAGAGGCCGTTCATGGTTGATTCCAGCACCGTTCCCAGAAGGTCGCCGCGGTCATGCAGGCTGACCTCGATGCGCTCGATCGAAGCGGCCAGTTCACGCGCCAACGCCGCGCCGAAGGGGTCGTCCGCGAAGATCGCCGCACGGCGCAGTTCCGGCCACTGGAACAGCCGCGCCTTGGCCGACCTGTAACTCTCCATATCGCCGTGGTAGTCCAGGTGATCGCGGGTGAGATTGGTGAAGACCGCCGTATCCAGCGCCACTCCGGCGATCCGATCCTGCGCCAGGGCATGGGAGGACACCTCCATCGCCACGAACTCCGCGTCGAGCGATCCCAGCGTGCGGTGAATCGACAAGCAATCCGGAGTGGTCAATGCCTGCGGGGCGAGATTCGGAGGAATACCGGCGCCCACCGTGCCCATGTAGCCGCAGGGCGAACCGCGCAGCGTCTGCGCCTGGGCCACGAGATACGCCACCGTGCTTTTGCCGTTGGTCCCGGTCACGCCTGCCAACCGCGGGGTGGAGCGTGACGGGTTAAAGAACGTGCGGCCCAGTTCGCCGACCCGATCGCGCAGATTCGCCACCGCCAGGTTCGGCACGTCGCCGGTGCTGACTTCGACCCCCTTCGCCGGCTCGTACATGACGACCGCCGCGCCCCGCGCTACGGCATCCGCCGCGTGGTCGAGACCGTGACTCTCTTCGCCCTGAACCGCGACGAAGGCCGCGCCAGGCCCTGCCTGCCGGCTGTCCATCACCATATCCGCGATCTCCAAACCGCCCAGTTCGGCCGGGACGCCGCCGAGCAGCTCGCCCAGTGTCATGACCGTTCCCACTGCCGCGGCCATCATTGGCGCACCTCGGCGGTGGCGCCCTGGGTGAGGGTGGTCAGGGGCGGCTCGCTCAGCGCGTCGGGCGGAACCGAGAGCAGGCGCAGTCCGCCTGCGACGATTCGGGAAAAGATCGGCGCCGCCACTTCGCCGCCGTAGTACGCCGAGCGCCTCGGCTCGTCGATCACAACGATCGCCACCAGCTTCGGGTCGCTGACCGGCGCGAAGCCGCCGAAGACTGCCAGGTAGCGGTCTCCGAAGTAGCCGCCTTCACCGGACTTCCACGCGGTGCCGGTCTTGCCCGCCACGCGGTAGTTGGCAACCGCCGCGCGCCGGCCGGTGCCCTGGCCGACCACTGCCTCCAGCATCCCCTGAAGTGTGACGGCCGTGTGCCTGGACAGGGCCCGCTCGCCCTGTTCCACTTCGTCCACCGCCAACAGCGACACGGGGCGGCGCACGCCATCGGCGGCGATCGCCGCATAGGCCTGCGCCAGTTGCAGAGCCGTGACCGAAACACCGTAGCCGTAGGAGAGCGTGGCCTGGCCGACCGGGTTCCAGTAGTGAACATCCTGAAGCACGCCGGCGGATTCGCCGGGGAAACCGCTCTCGGTGACCCGGCCCAGGCCGAGCCGCGACAACGTCGACCAGAGAAGCTCCTGGTCCAGTTGCAGCGCCAGCTTGGCGGCTCCCACGTTGCTTGACCGCGCCAGGATGGTCGTCAGGTCGATGGGACCCAGGTTGTTGTTGTCCTTGGTGATCTCCCGACCATCGACCCACAGAATGCCGGGCGAGGTATCGATAACGGAATTCGGCTGGTAGCGGCCGCTCTCCAGCGCCGCGGCAACCACGAAGGGCTTGACGCTCGATCCCGGCTCGAAGATATCCGTGATCGCGCGGTTCCGATAGCGGGAGGGGTCGTACTGGGTGCGGTTGTTCGGGTTGTACGACGGTTGATTCACCATCGCCAGCACCTCCCCGGTGGCCGGGTCCAGAACGACCACCGAACCGGAGAGGGCGTCGTGATCGGCGACCGCCTGCTTGAGTTCGCGATAGGCCAGGTACTGGAGCCTCAGGTCCAGGCTGGCCCTCAGCGTCCTGCCGGGCCGGGCGGGCCTGACCAGGTCCACGTCCTCGACGATGCGCCCCAGGCGGTCGCGCAGGACCCGCTTGGCGCCGTGCTCCCCCTTGAGCCAGTAGTCGAACTCGAACTCCAGGCCTTCCTGCCCCACGTCGTCGATGTTGGTAAAGCCGAGCAGATGCCCGACCACCTCGCCGGCGGGGTAGTAACGGCGGTACTCGCGAAACGTCGCGACACCGGGAATACCAAGTTGCAGGACGCCGGAGGCGTGGTCCGGAGGCAGATGCCGGCGCAGGTAGACGAACTCCCGGTCCAGGTTGCTGGTGACGCGCCGTACGAGCCAGTCCTCTTCGACCTCCAGAACCCGGGCCAATTCAGGCACGCGATGCATGGCCGGCGCCAGGTCCTGGGGATTCGCCCAGATGCTGTCGACCGGCGTGCTGACCGCCAGCGGTTCACCGTGCCGGTCGGTGATGGTTCCCCGGTGTGCGGATATCTGCACCGTGCGCAGGAAACGATCATCGCCCTGCGCGGAGAGAAATTCCCTCTGGTAGACCTGCAGATAGAGAATGCGGCCCTCGAGCACAAGGCCGCCGCAGATGAACGCGAGGATGATCAGCGTGGTGCGCCAGCGCTTCCACTCCACCTGCCCGGGTGTCTTGCGCCGCTTCATGACCCGGGCTCCGCCACCAGGATGATTTCGTTGGCCTCGACCTGCCTCAGGTTGAGGCGCTGCCGCGCTATGGCCTCAATCAGGCCGTGCGTCGCCCAGGTGCTTTCCTCCAGTTGAAGACGACCCCAGTCGGCCTGCAGCCGGTCGCGTTCGCGATTGAGCGATTCCAGTTCCACGAACAACTGGCGTGCCTGGTGCTCCGCCTGTATCACCATCACACCGGTGGCCGTGACCGCCGCGGCCAGGACCGCCAGGGCGCCGAGGAGCAATTTCCCGGCCGTCATGCCGCAGCCTCCGTTCGCTCGGCGACCCGCAGGCGCGCGCTTCGCGCTCGGGGATTGGCGTCGACTTCGTTCCGCTTCGGTCGAATCAAGCCTCCGATGAGACGCATCGTCGGGCCGGCGCCGGGTGGAATGTCGGGCAATCCCGCGTACACCGGGTCCCCCTTGGCCTGCCGCGCCATGAAGCGCTTGACGATCCGGTCATCGAGAGAATGAAAGCTGATCGCGCACAACCGGCCTCCGCCGGCCAGCAACCGAAGACATTGCCCGAGCGCCGACTCCAGGGATTTCAGCTCGCGGTTGACGTGGATGCGGATCGCCTGGAAGACGCGCGTCGCCGGGTGGATTCGGCGGGTTCCCGGTCCGGCAGCCCGCGTGACGATCGCCGCCAATTGCCCGGTCGTACCGATCGGGGCCGATGCGCGGGCCTTGAGGATCGCCCGCGCGATCCGCCGCGCTCGAGGTTCTTCACCGAAGCGCCGAAGCACCCCGGCCAACTCGGTCTCGTCCACCCGCTGCAGCCATTGCCGGGCAGTGATGCCCTCTGTCGTGTTCATGCGCATGTCCAGGGGTCCGTCCCGGCTGAAGCTGAAGCCCCGTTGCGCATCGTCCAGTTGCGCAGAGGAGATTCCCAGATCGAAGAGCGCACCCGCGAGTCGCCGCTCACGCAGCCAGGGCGCCACGAGCGCGCGAAAATTCTCGAAGCCGCCGAAGCGGACGGAGAACCGGGGGTCGCCGCCGAAGTTCGAGCGGGCGTGCGCCACGGCTTCGGGGTCCTTGTCCAGGGCAAGGAGCCTGCCTTGTTCCCCCAGCGCCGCAAGAATTCGGGAGGAATGTCCGCCGCGGCCATAGGTGCTGTCGACATACCAGCCGTCTCGCGATACCGCCAGACCCTCCAATGCTTCATTCACCAGCACCGGTCGATGACTCGCCATTGCGCGCTCAATGGTTCTGGAAAGTCAGAGGGAGAGAGATTCGAGTTCGGGGGGCACGTTCAGGACTTCACCGGGATCGGCAGCCAGCCATTCATCCCGTTGCGTGTTCCAAATACCCTCGTCCCACAACTCGAACTTGTTACCCTGGCCGACCAGCACAACCCGCTTCGGCTCGTCCAGATTGGCAGTTTCGCGCAGTTCTTTCGGTAGCAGCACGCGCCCCTGCGGGTCCATTTTCAAGTCTTTGGCGTAGCCCATCATGATTCGCTGCAGTCGTCTGGCCGCCGGGTTAATATTTGGCAGGGCCATCAATTTGCGTTCGACTTCCTCCCAGTCAGGCAGTGGGTAAATGGGCAGGCATTCCCGGCCAACGGTTGCAACCAGATGTCCGTCGGCACGGCTGGCGAGGCTCTCCCGATATCGCTTGGGGATCGCAATCCTCCCTTTGGAATCCAGGGCAATTTGTGAGGCGCCGCGGAACATCTAAAACCCATTTTTCCCCACATTTCTCCACCTTTCGACACTATATGGACGCGATTCGTTGCGTGTCAACTGATTTTTTTTGTTGTGACAGTGAGTTAGGCGCGATTTTTACCCACTGGAGACGTCCAGGAGCAACTATAAATCAATAAGTTAAGTACTATTTCTTTTATTCAAATTGAGGAAACTGCCAGAACTGACTCGCGAGTTTGCGCCGAACAGGCCTCCCGGAACGCGAAATCGCCTCCTCGCGGAAACCACCTTGTATGGAACATACGCAACTCATTGATTGTACGTCCGCGCGATGTTCCTTCCGCGACAGCGGGGCGGCGTGTTACGCCGCCATGGCACGCTCAAATGCAGGACATGGCGTTGCGGCGGCGGCACTGACGCGGCCGACGGCGCAGCGTGGAAGAGGGGAGCCGGCCTGTAAGCCGGGTTCTGTCGAGGACAGCCATTCATCTAGGACGTGCGTCGCCGCACGACTCCAGCGACCTACCCGGGAACTCGTGTGGGCGCACTGCGATCGTTCCCCTATTCGGTCTTGCTTCGGGTGGGGTTTACCCTGCCACAGGCGTTACCGCCTGCGCGGTGCGCTCTTACCGCACCATTTCACCCTTGCCGGCCTTGCGGCCGGCGGTATATTTTCTGCGGCACTTTCCGTAGGCTCACGCCCCCCAGGCGTTACCTGGCACCCTGCCCAATGAAGCCCGGACTTTCCTCCGGGATTGCTCCCGGCGGCTGCCCGGCCGACTCCCGCGAATAGATTATCAGAGCGGCCGGCCGCGCGTGAGCTTGTAGACGCGATTGCGCGGGACGCCGAGAATCTTCGCGGTCAGGGTCACCCCCGTCCTGCCGGAGACTTCGGCGGCCAACAGTTCGAACACCCGCAGGATCTCCTCATCCCCCGCTCCGGTGGTCTCCCCGGCGCCGGCAATCACCAGAACGAATTCGCCCTTCAACGGAATCTCCCCGCCAAGCCGCCCCGCGAGCGCCGCAAGCGTCCCGCGGTACACGTTCTCATGGAGCTTGGTGAGCTCGCGCACGATACTGGCGGGACGATCGGAACCGAACTGCGCCAGCAACTCCGCCATGGTCTCGCGAATCCGGTGCACCGACTCGAACAGCACCACGGTGCCCGGCTCGCGAGCAAGGTCTTCCAGGCGTACCCGCCGGGGACCGGGGCGGCGCGGCAGAAACCCCTCGAATACGAACCGGTAGGTGGGCTCTCCGGCCACCGACAGCGCCGCCGCCAGCGCGCTCGGACCCGGGACCGGGACCACGGACACGCCGGCATCGTGCGCCGCCCTGACCAGCAGCAGGCCCGGATCGCTCAGCAGCGGCGTTCCCGCGTCGCTTACCAGCGCGACCGAGCCGCCGCGTTGCAGCCGTTCCAGCAATGCCCGCGACTGGATGGCCTCGTTATGATCGTGGTAGGAGATTGTGGGCGTTTTGACGCCAAACCTGGATAGCAATCCCCGCGTGCGCCGAGTATCCTCGGCAGCAATCAGGTCCACCGAGTCGAGCACTCGACGCGCCCTCGGGCTGATGTCGTCCAGGTTACCAATGGGCGTCGCGACGACGTAGAGTGTGCCGGTGGAAGTCGAACTCATGCGATCATGCTGCCCGCGAGCAACCGAACTGTGCAAGCGTTTTCGATGTTGAACCGCTACCGGACGCCGGCCCTCCTGGCCTGGCTGGCGGCGTTGTCCGCGTGTGAGACCATGGGTCCCGCCCCGCCGCCCCTTGACGCGAGCGCCCTGCGGCAGGAGGCGGAGCGGCTGCTCGGGGAGGACGAGTTCGAACAGGCGCTGCGGATCTACGCCCAGCTCGTGGATGCCGCCTCCGGCAGCGCTCTCAGCGGTTACCTCATCGCGGGTGCGGGGATTCTGGTCGTGCTCGGAGCCTACGATACCGCCGGCGAATGGCTGACCCGAGCCGGCGGCGATGCAACTGCGGATCAGGCACAACGGATTCTCGATCTTCAGGAGCAGATACTTGCAGCGCGGTCACGGGTGATCGGCCCGTTGACGCGGGTCGCGCTGCTGCTCCCTCTGACGGGACCGCAGCGCCAGGCCGCCATCGCCATCCAGGATGGCTTTCTCGCCGCACACCTGGACCGTCGGGAGGACGGCGGGCGTGGCCGTCCGGCGCTGCACATCTACGACACAGGGCAGCTCGAAGCCCGGGAAGCCTACGACGCCGCGCGCGGCGATGGCGCGGAGTTCATCGTCGGCCCGCTGCTGAAGCCTGAACTCGAGGTCATCATGGACCGCGCCGGTTCGACCCCGACACTGGCGTTGAATACGCTCGAGAGCGGGCAGTCCGTGGACAATCTCTACCAGTTCGCTCTGGCTCCGGAGGATGAGGCAAGCCAGGTGGCCCGCCACGCCGTGGCGAGCGGCGCGCTCAACGCCGTGGCGCTGATTCCACGCAACGACTGGGGCAACCGTCTGCTGGCCAGCTTCCGCACGCAACTGGAGACGCTCGGCGGCCAACTCCTGCAGATCAGGACCTACGACCCGGTGGGTCAGGACTTTTCCACGGCCATCACCACGGTGCTGAATATCGACAAGAGCGACCGGCGGCGCCAGCAACTCGGCGCCGATCTCGGGATTGCGCTGGAGTTCGAGTCCCGGCGCCGCCAGGACGTCGACGCCATCTTCGTCGCCGCCGACGCCGGCGCCGGCCGCCTGTTGGCGCCGCAACTGCGATTCTGGTTTGCCGGCGATATTCCCACCTACGCGACCTCGGCCATTTACGAGAGCAGCCGCCAGAACGGGGATCTGAACGGATTGCTGTTTGCCGACACCCCCTGGGTGCTGGAGAACGATGCCGCTCCGCCGGCGCTGGCCGGGACGCTGCAACGCTACTGGCCACAGCGAACGTCCGCTCAGTGGACGCGATTCTACGGTTTCGGGTTTGACGCCTACCGATTGATGTTCGAGCTTCATGAGGGGCCAAACACACTCTCATCGTTTCCGGCCCTGTCCGGCGAACTGAGTCTCGACGACGGCGGACGGATTCGCCGCGGACTTCCCATGGCGCAATTTCGCGACGGCGTGCCCGTCGCGATCGGACCGGAGGCGGGCGCTGCTCCCGAAACCACCGCTGAACTCACCGGCCTCAGGTAAACCTTCCACCGCACTGGAAGCCGGGCTCTACTGGGAACAACGCACGGCCCGGTACCTGCGGAGGAAAGGCCTGCGGGTGCTCGTCGAGCGCTATCGTTGCCGTCTCGGGGAGTTGGACCTCGTCTGCATCGACGGCGCCACGCTGGTCATTGTCGAAGTGCGCGCCCGAGCCGGCAGCCGATTCCCGTCCGCCAGCGAGTCGGTAGGCGGCCACAAGCAACGCAAACTCGTTCGCGCAACCCGCCACCTGCTGATGACCCATCCGCAATGGAGCGACTATCGTCTGCGCTTCGACGTGTTCTGCATCGACAATATCGACAGCGGCACCCCCGCCATCCGCTGGATCAGGAACGCCTTCGACGCTGACGGCGCTTGAAGGGTTGCGGCTTTCCGGGCAAAGTGCCGGCAAGGTGCAGGAACGCGTACTAAATCAGTTTCACCAGAGCATCGAGCTCGCCCGGGAGTCGCAGGTGCTGGCGCCCGTCATTGTCGAGGCGGGGCGGGCGTTGTCCACGTGCCTGGCCGAGGGCGGGATGATCCTCTGCTGCGGCAACGGCGGCTCGGCAGCCGACGCCCAGCACTTCAGCGGCGAACTGCTCGGCCGGTTCGAGACCGAGCGGCCCGGACTTGCCGCGGTCGCCCTGAGCACGGACACCTCCGCGCTCACCGCGATCGCCAACGACTACGCGTACGCGGACGTCTTCGCCAAGCAGGTTCGCGCGCTGGGCAAGAAGGGCGATGCGTTGTTCGCCATCACCACTTCAGGCAATTCCGAGAACGTCGTCAGGGCCGTGAAAACCGCTCACGAGCGCGGAATCGTCGTCGTTGCGCTGACCGGCCGGGAAGGCGGTGCGATTGCCGACGTTCTGGGCGACGGCGATATCGAGATCCGCGTGCCGGGGCGACGCACCAGCCGAATTCAGGAAGTGCACGGCCTTATCATCCACTGCATCTGCGACCTGGTGGACGCGGAGCTGCTGGGCGCGTAGCAGCCCGTGGCAAAAGTCCCCCCGCATTCGACCGGCGCGGCATCCCGGCTGACTGCGTTGCTCGGCGGACCTGCCGGCCGGTGACAGCCTTCAGTCCGCCGCGTCCTCCCAATCGATGACGCAGTTGTAGGGAGGAATCTCCACGCCGGGCGTCCACTCCCGGAACGATTCAAGCGTGAACGAGCCATCGAATACCACCGGGTCGGTAACCGTTACCGAGTAGTCAAGCCGGTTGCCACTCTCGGAAGTGGAAAATCGTTCCACGTAACCGGCCCGGTCCGTCTGCGGTATTCCAAGCTCGCTATAGTACGGCCAGTCGATGTGGGTTGTCGTCACGACCAGCGTGCCGCCCTCCCACCGCCCGACGGAATGGCCGGTGCCGGACAGCACGGGTTCCATCGATCCCGCCGCCCCGCCCATGTGGATTGTCCGCAGCGTGTTGTACTCCGCGATATGGATCACGATGCGATCGCCTTCGTTGCCGATTTCCATCGGCACCGGGTCGAACATTGCATCGGGCATGCCCTGCCGGCACTCGACCACCTCGATGTTGTCCTCGAGCGGGTCATAGGCATCGGCCAACTCCTGACCGCGCGCCGTGAACTGAAGGTCCAGCGCGCGGAGTTGCGGCTCGATGTTCGTGCCCTGGCGCCGGCCCCATGTCCTGAAGAGCCCTTCGGCCGTCCGCCGGTGCTCGGCCACCCTGGCCGGATCGAGTACCTCGGGCGGGTTGGGGACCTCCACGTCGGACCAACGGAGACCGCGGCCGCCCTGCACGATCTCCTCGCCACCGGGCAGAAGCACATGAGCCGCGCCCAGTCCATTCGTACCCCTGCGGGCGACAAAGCCCGCGATCTTCACGTCACCGAGAAAATCCGCGGGTGAAAGGCCCCGGCGTTCCATCGACCGGGGCCCCGGACCCAGTTCCACTTCCCAGACCGTTGCCTCGCCGTCGTCGCCCACGACCCGAAGCCGGCCGCGCGTGTGGGGGTTGCGCCAGAAAATCTCCGTCAACTCCCCCTCAAGCTCGACGAGTTCGTCGGTGATGTAGAGCGCGGGGTTGGTCACCGCGCCGTGATGCGCCAGCACGCTGGAGGAACCAAGCAGGACTATCGACAGGAATTGAATTCTCATTATCGTCGTACCTCGTTTCCCGTTAACCGGACGGCTTGCGCGCACCCGGTCTATTGCCAAACGGGTTCGAACTTCTGAATGCGCTTGGCGTGCTCCACTTCACCGGTATAGATGTTGCCCAACGAGTCGGTCGCGATCGCGTTGATCCAGTGCAACTGGCCCGCGTAACGGCCGTTGCCGCCGAATGAGCCAAGAGTCTCGCCGCTGCGCCGGTCCACGATCCAGACGCTGGAGTTGCCCGAGTCGCCGACGTACAGGTAGTTCTGCTCCGCATCCCTGGAAATCACCATCTTGTACATGACGCCGCAGATGGGCAGTTCCTTGCGGGTCGTGACGCCGGCGCACTGTGTCGGTCCAAGCCGCGAGGTTGGCGTCCATTCGGCCACGTAGATGTCCTGCACCCAGGCGCCGTCCTTCTGAAAGACCTGGATCCGGTTCTGGCCCCGCTCGCCCACGTAGACCAGCCCGTCGTTGGAAATCTCGATGAAATGGAGGTCCGGCACGAAATTCGGCTCATCCGGGGGACGGCTGCCGTCCCACTCGTAAGACGCGATCGGGTCGTTGGTGATCTCCTCCAGCGGCATGCCGTGACCGCCCCAGCCGCGCTTGAAGTCGCCGGTATCCATGTCGTAGACCAGCACCCGCTTCCAGTTGATGATGTATATCTCGCGCTCGTCCTGGTCGAGTTGGAACCGCCCCTTCTGCGTAAGAACTTCGGTCTCGGCGTTGTCCTCTTCCATCTGCGCGCCTTCCGGCGGACGGCGGCCGAAATCCCACACGAACTCCCCCTCGCGGGTGAACTTCAGAATGCTGTCCTGGGGAGCCAGACCCCCGACCCAGACGTAGCCGTCGCGGTCGGCGATGACCGTTTGCAGACCCCTCGGCCAGTTGGGGTGATGGTCCGCATCGCCCCAGGCGTGAATGACGTTGGCGTCGGTGTCCATGGCGATCACTTCCGGACTCTTGGTGCAGCAGGCCATCCGGTACGGTTCTTCGACGCCGCCGGCAATTTCGTCGCCCTCGGCCGCATTGGGCCGGTTCAGAAACCACACGATGTCCATGTGGTCCACGTGGATGCCGGTCACCTGCTGCATGCTCCAGCGGTTCGGCAACGGGCCGGGCCAGAACGGATCGACCTGGAACAGCGGCGCCCCGTTCTCGTCCATGGCCTGGACGGGATCCTGTGCCGGGGCCTGGTCCTGTTCCTGAACCGCGGCCTGATCCTGGGCCGCGGCCTGGTCCTGCGCCACACCCTGATCCTGGGCCTGCTGGCATGAAAGCAACCCGAGCGATAGCGCCGGTACGATGACGGCAAGGAAAAATCTGATCGGTTTCACCGGAGTCCTCCCCTTCTTCTGCGATAGTTATATAGCGAAGTTCCCTTGATGTTACTCCAATTTTCCGTCCGGTTGGGTCATGTAACGGCGCAAGCGCGCAAGCGTCGCTCCCGCGCAGCGATTTCCCGGTACGGACGCCCTGGAACGGTTACTGGAATTTCCCCGGTCGCCGGACTGAGGCGATCAGGGCGGCGCGGCGCCCCGCAGTCCTTGAAGGAACATGAGTCGATACCCTGCGCATGTTCCCTGCAAGTAGCGAACCCGGCGGCGCCGGCCCGCGGACGCAAGGGAACACCACCGCCCTCCAATAGAAATCAAGGAGTTACGTGTTTGTTCCATGGAAGGTGGCGGTTTACGGCGGAAGCGACGCCAGGTAAGCCGAGATGTACAACATGTCCTCGACCGTCAGGTTGGACACGAGGGGCGCCATGATCGGGCTCAGCCGCGTCCCCTGCTTTACGTCCCACAGCTGGCGCATCGTATAGCTGGCCGTTCGCCCGGCGATGCTCGGAATATCGCCGACGCCCCGCTGACCGGGGCCGTGGCAGACTCCGCATCGGGCCGTCTTGCCGCCGCCCGTGACAACCAGTTCCTCTCCCGCGGCCAGGCTGCCCCGCGGGACGTACGCCACGAATCCGCCGCGGGGGTCGCGCTGTATCTCGGTGCGCTCCGGGTGCTCGGGCACTTCGATGATTCTCATCCCCAGCGCCACCCATGGACGATCTTCCAACGGCAACATCAGGCCGTTTCGAGACGACCGCACCTGCGGCGCTTCATCCGTTTCCACGACGCGGACCATCTGACGATACGGCATGGAAGCGTAGTAGCGGGCAATCGTTCGTTTCTCTTCCTCGCTCAGCCCCGCGGCGATCATCGCCATCTCGTTGGTGTTGGCCTTGCGCGGATCGGCGCTGCGGCGCGCGCCATCTTCGAATGCGCGAAGCTGGTCGAGGAAGTAGGCTTCCGGCAGCCCGGCGACGTGGCCGTTTTCCATCTTGCCCTGACCATTGGGGTAGTGGCACAGCGCGCACGGCCGCAAACCGTCCTCCTGCCGGCCGTTGGCGACGACGGGCGGCATCGGCGGATGATCATCGGGATACCAGTCGGCGGGGCCGTAATTGAACCACGCCTCGCTGCGGGTAAATGTCCGGTCGGTGCCCGGAAGAGTCAGGTCGATGCCGTCGTCCGGCACGGCTGCCGGGGGATAGGCGCAATCGATGGGCCGCGAACCGTCGGGACATGGAGGCGCCACAAGCGAGTCGGCGGACAACGGTTCGGTAACTCCGTAGGCCCAATCCGGCCAGTCCGGCCCCTGTTGTGCCAGTGAACGGGCCCCGAACACGCCGGCGAAGAGCAAACCCGCAAGCAGAGTACTCATCGCCGCCCGAGGGCGCCTGCTGGATTTTTCGTGCTGCGTATTCATGTCGCGAGTCGTGCCGTCATGGATCGGGTTTCCCGGCTACTCCCGCATCTCCTGCTCGAGTTCCGTCAGGCTGAACTGGAATGAAGGCCTTGAGAATACCGTGTCCATGTAGCGCAGGATCGGGCGCGCCTGCGCAGGCAGTTCGATGTCAAACACCGGCAATCGCCAGAAAATGGGCGCGATGCTGCAATCGACCAGGGAGAACTCGTCGCTCAGGAAGAACTTCTTGGCCGCGAAAACCTCCGCCGTGGCGACGATGCTGTCGTGCAGGGCCTTGCGTGCGCGGTTCATGAGTTTACGTTCCCCGCCCGCGACGATCTCATCCGCCAATGCGTACCAGTCCCGTTCGATACGGTAGAGGTAGAGGCGGTATTGGGCGCGGGTCACCGGGTCCACCGGCATCAGCGGAGGATGCGGGAAACGCTCGTCCAAGTATTCGACTATGACCCGGGAATCGTAGAGGACCAGTTCCCGGTCCACCAATGTCGGCACGCTGTTGTAGGGATTCAGGTCGAGCAGATCCTCCGGAAGATTGCCGTGCTGAACGTCGATATAGTCGATATTGACGCTTTTCTCCGCCAAGACCAGGCGGGTGCGGTGACTCCACGGATCGGTCGGGTCGGAAAACAGGGTCATTACCGAGCGGCGATTAGCGATGACTGTCAAACATGGCTCCCGTCAGGTATGGATTTTCGCTGCAAGGCGGGCAAGGGGCTGCCGCCAGGCGCAAGTGCCGGATTCAACCGGTCCGAACCTGCCGGTCGGATCCGGCACTAGTGGACCCCCCTCCAGATTTCCCTCTTCAGCATGTACGCGATCACCAGGAAGATTAGCAGAAACGCAATTACGCGAACGCCCAGGGCACGGCGCTCCAACTGGATCGGCTCACCGATATATTCCAGGAAATTAGTGATATCGCGAACCACCCGGTCATATTCTTCTTCGTTCAGCGCTCCCTCGCGGAGCACTTCGAAATGCTCCAGCGAGCGGGTGACGACCCCATCCTCGGCATGCTCCGAAAAGACTGCCGACCGGGTCCCGCCCAGCTCCCAGAGCACATCCGGCATCGCCGTGTTCTCGAGCCACAGGTTGTTCGAGCCCGTGGGCCGGGACGGATCGGCGTAGAAGCCGCTCAGGTAATTGTACAGGTAGTCCACACCCCGGCTGCGGGCGATCAGGGAAAGGTCCGGCGGCGCGACTCCGAACCATACCGCACCGTCCTCCGGGCGCATGCTGCTGACCATGGTGTCGTGCAGTTGCCCCGCGCCGAACATCAGATTCTCGAGGACCTGCGAGTCGGTGAGGCCGATATCCTCGCCGAGCCGGTTGTAGCGGACGTACCGCGCCGAGTGACAGCCCAGGCAGTAGTTGACGAAGTATTTCGCGCCCCGTTGCAGCGAAGCGATATCGCCGATGTCGTTCCCGGCGGGCAACAGCTCCGCAACCGCCGCGCCGTGATCCTGGCCCCACGATGCCGCGCTCACCGCAACGACCAGGCCGGCGATGATTCGGGGAACCATCATCGGACCCGCTCCGGAACGGGTTTGGGTTTCTCCCATGACGTATACAGCGGCATCAACAGGAAAAAGCCGAAGTACGGAACGGCAAACAGGCGGCACAACAGCGTATAGGTGTCGGAGACCGGCTGCAGCCCCAGGAAGCCCAGCACCACGAAACTGACCGCGAAGCCGGCCAGCGCCAGCTTGTAGATCCAGCCTCGGTAGCGGATGGACTTGACGGGGCAGCGGTCCAGCCACGGGAGAAAGAACGGCAGCAGCACCGCGAGGCTCATGAGAATGACGCCCAGCAGCTTGTAGGGCACCGCTCGCAGAATGGCGTAGAACGGCGTGAAGTACCACACCGGGGCGATGTGTTCCGGCGTCTGCAGCACGTTGGCCGGCTCGAAGTTGGCATATTCGAGGAACAGCCCCCCCATGTCGGGAACGAAGAACACCACGAAGGCGAATACGATCAGGAATACCGTGATGATCACCAGGTCCTTGCTGGTGTGATACGGGTGAAAGGCGACACCGTCGACCGGCTTGCCGCCTTCGTCCCTGAATTCCTTGATCTCGATGCCGTCGGGATTGTTCGATCCCACCTCGTGCAGCGCCATGATGTGCACGACCACCAGGAAGACCAGCATCAACGGCACGGCGATCACGTGGAAGGCGAAGAAACGGTTCAGCGTGATGTCGGAGATGTAGAAGTCGCCGCGTATCCACTCCGCCAGCGCATCGCCGACCAGCGGCAGCGCCCCGAACAGCGAGACGATGACCTGCGCGCCCCAGTACGACATGTTCCCCCAGGGCAGCAGATAGCCGAAGAAGGCCTCGGCCATCAGGCACAGGTAGATGAACATGCCGCAGATCCAGACCAGTTCACGCGGCTTCTTGTAGGAGCCGTACAGCAGGCCCCGAAAGATGTGCAGGTAGACGACGATGAAGAACGCGGACGCGCCGGTGGAGTGGAGGTAGCGGATCAGCCAGCCCCACTCCACGTCGCGCATGATGTATTCCACCGAGGCGAAGGCGTCGGCGGCGGACGGCTTGTAATTCATGGTGAGCGCGATGCCGGTGACGATCTGCAGCGCCAGGATCACCGTGGCCAGTACCCCGAAGCCGTACCAGAAATTGAAATTCTTCGCAGCGTAGTACTCGGTGGCATGCTCCCTGATGAGCTTGGTCAGGGGAAAGCGGGCATCGACCCAGCGTCCCAGTGAATTCACGCCCCGGCCGAGGCGTTCCACCATGTCCACAGCGGATGCGGCCACCTAGGACGCTCCCGTATCGGACCCTATGAGCAACACGTTCTCCGCGACATAGCGGTGGGGGGGCACGCTGAGATTCGTGGGCGCCGGAACGCCACGATATACACGGCCGGCCAGGTCGAATTTCGAGCCGTGGCATGCGCAGAAAAATCCGCCGGCCCAGTCGGAGCCGAGATCCGCGGGCGCCACGTCGAATCGCGGAGTGGGCGCGCATCCCAGATGGGTGCAGACACCCTCCACGACCAGGTATTCCGGGCGAATACTGCGATGGGGATTGACGGCATAGTTGGGCTGCAGCGACGCGCTGGAAGCCGGGTCGGCAAGCTGCTCCTCGAGTTCCGCCAATTTGCCGAGCATGAATTCCGTCCGGCGGACGATCATGATCGCGCGTCCGCGCCACTCGACCTTGACCAGCGCTCCGGGCTCCATCTTGCCGATGTCCACCTCCACCGGCGCCCCGAGCGCCTGGGCGCGCGCACTGGGCCTGAATGATGCGACAAAGGGAACCGCCGCGGCGACCACGCCCACACCGCCGGTTGTCACGGTCGCAGCGACCAGGAAGTGTCGCCTGCTAAGATCGGTCTTGTCAGCCATTGGCGCGTGCGAGTTAATGGTTCAAGGGCAGGCAGTCAGGCCTGCCCTGCTCTCCGGGAAGTCATTCGGAACTGCGGAATTATACACGCCGCCCCGCAAATCCGGCCACCGGCGCCGGCGCATGGACCATCGGCTCCGAACACGAACCAAGCTGAAGGATGACGCCCGGCCATCCATGGAACAAACACGTAACTTCTTGATTCTCTGTTGGAGGGCGGTCGTTTGTTCCCTCGCGCCCGCGGGCCGGCGTTGCCGGGTTCGCTACTTCCATGGAACATTCGCAACCCAATTGTTGGCGGAGACGAAATCTGCGAAGATCCCGGAGTATGGGAAGCATGGCACAGATGAGCGTTGCGGTCGTGGGTGACGAGACCGGCAATGCGAACGGCGCGGCGACAACGGCGATGGTTGCGCCGTCTCCTCCGAGGCGGGCTCAGCCAGCGCGGTGGCTGCAGCGGCGATGTGCCCAACGCCCCGGCGGGTTAGGCCCTGTCCCGGGCTGTGTTCCTTCCCGGACAGCGGGTCGGCGTGCCGCCGTCGTGGATTGCTTACACAGTGAGATGAGCGTGTTTGCTCATGATTTTGGGACTTGTACAGCAATTCCCGCCAAGCGTCGAGAGACTCGGCAATTGCCTCCAGGATCACGCCCTGATGGCGAATTTCGCCGTTTATTCGGGCCAAAACGGATGAACGGGCGTCGTTAGCGGGAATTGCTGTACAAGTCCCATGATTTTCGACAGACGTAGCGAGTGGACCCGCCCACAGGGCCACATGCGACCACGCGGTGAGTGCGGAACGCGTCGGGGGGGGTCTGGCCGGCAGCGCTGCTGTCGCTGGCGATACCGGCCGGGCTCCCGCTGGAGGCGGAGGCGCAGAATCCGCCCATCGAAGTGAACTATGCTGCGCCCCCGGGGACGAGGGCCGGGATTGGTTACGTAACTGAAGGGGACAAGCTCGAGTTTACCGTAGCAAGGCGGGGCGACGACACATCACAGGCATTGACGGTGAGTGTCGGGCTCGAAGGCAAGGCTGACACGACCCTCTACACCTACAACTCCACCGATGACGATGACTTTGACTTCTCGAAGACCACAACAAGCCTGACGTTTGAGGCGGGAAGCAGCGCCTCCCAAACGATCACCGTCCAGACGAAGCGCGACACGATCTACGAGCCGCAAGAAGGCTTCAACGTGATCGTGAGCGGCAGTTACAACGGTGATGATTTTGAAGTCGAGGGGCCACTTGGACGCCTGATCGAGCACGATACGCCACAGGTTGAGATCTCTCACCCGGAGCCCTTCAGGATAACGGAGGGCGACAATGGAACAGTGACGTTCACGCTGAAGGTGGACGGAAATGAGCAACCGGTCCCTCATCGGGTGTACGTCGAGTATGAGGTCATGTCGCGCCACAGGACTTCCACCGAAACGGTCGGCGACGGTGGCGCCACGATGGCCGATCACGAAGTGACACGCGGTAGGCTGACCATACCTCCGCGCACGGCGAGCGTCACGTTTGATGTGCGCACCCTGGAGGACACGGTCCCGGAGCCCGACGAACAGTTCGTGATCAGATTTTATGGGGTGACTCAAGAAAATCCTCAAGACACTGCCAACTATAATCATATCGACCGATTCACTACGGGCAAATTTGAGGTGCAAGTTGTCGTCACGATAATGGACGATGACACACCGCAATCGGGTCAGCGTTACGTCTACCTGCACGGGACCAAGTCCGGCGACCCCCTGGGCAGGACACGGGTCTCGTTGAACGAGGGCAGTAGTGCCCAGGTCACGGTGACGCTGGTCGGCGAAGCGCCGACATCGGATGTTTCCATTCCGCTCACGTTCACCGGATTCCCGGCGGGCGAAGTGACTTCGGGCGACTACCGGATCCCTGCTTCCGTGACGATCGGGAGCGGACAGAGGTCCGGCTCCGTCACGCTGCAAGTCGCCGCCGACTCGTCGGACGAACGCCACCGCGAGCTCCTTGCCATCGAGATCGACGATACCGCCGGGAGTTGGCCGACTGGGTATACGAAGGGGGACCGCAGCCGTTTCGAGGTCGTCATGCTCGACAACAACAAGACCGCGGCCAGCCTGCGGAACCTGAGCCGTGGCGCCTTGACGGAAGCCGCGGGCGCGCAGACCGCGACGTTTGAGCTTCACATCGCCCGCAGACCGAAGGGAAACGTATCGGGAACACCGCCGTTTGCGGGCGTGAGTCTTGCCGAGGGCGGCGCCCTGCTCGTTCCGGGATATACAGGTACGGCGAAGCACGGCCCGGACTACAGTTCCGCCACTGAGATCGCAATTCCTGAAGGCTCCGGGACACTTCCCAACAACTGCTCGGCCAGCGGCGGAGCAGTGACCTGCACGGTGACGCTCACGGTCGTCGACGACAATCTGTACGAGGGAGGCAGCGGCACAATCGAAACAGTCAATATCGATCTCGACGCCGGAAGAAGCCGCTTCAACGACGGCATCGCCAGGGCCGCCGGCTACATGGGCCTCAGTCTGACGATCGAAGACAACGACCTGCAACCCATGTTCTCCATCGCGAACGCATCGGGGCCCGAAGCCGGCAACCTCACCTTCACGGTCACGCGCTCGGGCGCGCCCGGTAACGACGTGTCCGTGACCACCGCCACCGGGGATCACAGCGGCGCAACGCACCCCGCCACGGCAAGCGCGGACTACACGGCGAAAACCGAAAGCCTGCGCTTCAGGGCGAACGACACTCAAGAAACCTTTCAAGTCGCTGTAACGGACGACAACATCGACGAGCCCGACGAAACCTTCGCCGTGACCCTGAGCAATCCGGTGGACAACGACAGGCTGCCCGCGCCCGGCATTGCCGCCGGCGCCGCCGAAGCCACCGGCACCATCACCGACGACGACGCCGCGCCCGGCGCCATCACGCTGACCGTCGACGCCGACACCGCCGACACCGGAACGCAGACCTCGGTGGCCGAGAACGGCGGCGCCAGGACCGCGCGCGTCACCGCCACCATCACCAGCGCCACCCGCTTCGACACCGCCGAGGACCTCACCGTGACCGTCGGCAAGCCCACCGACACCGCCACCGGCGCCGACTACGCCGCCGTCGCCGACCTGACGCTCACCCTCGCCGCCGGGGCGGGAAGCGGATTCGTGGACTTCACCCTCGCCCCCACCGACGACGACATCGACGAGGACGACGAGTCGATCGCCATCGACGGCGCCCTCGCCGGCGTGACCGTCGCCCCCGCCGCCGTCACCATCACCGACGACGACATGGCCACGCTGGCCATCGCCAACGCCACCGCCGCCGAGGGCGCCACCGCCACCTTCACCGTCAGCCTGTCCACCGAGTCCGCCCGCGACGTCGCCGTCACCGCCACCACCTCCACCTCCGCCACCGACACCGCCACCGCCAACGCCGACTACACCGCCAAGAGCCAGGAGCTCACCATCGACGCCGGCGGCGCCAGCGCCGACTTCGAGGTCGCGATCCTCAACGACTCCCTCAACGAGATCGACGAGACCTTCACCGTCACGCTGACCGCCGCCTCCGGCGCCACCATCGCCACCGCCACCGCCGCCGGCACCATCACCGGCAACGCCGCCACCCTCATCACCCCCGCCGACGCCACCGCCAGGGAAGGCGGCAACCTCCGCTTCACCCTGACCCGCACCGGCGACACCGCCGGCGCCTCCTCGCTGACCTTCACCACCGGCGCCGACACCACCGCCGACGCCCGGCGGGCCACGGCGACCGACGACTACACCCCGGTGGACACCGCCACCGCCGTCACCTTCGCCGCCGACGAGACCGTCAAGACCCTCACCGTCGCCACCGCCGCCGACAACCTCGTCGAGGGCCCCGAGACCCTGCGCGTGAACCTCGCCGGCGTCAACGGCGCGACGCTCGCCAGAACCCACGCCATCGGCACCATCGCCGAAGGCACCACCGGCTACGCGATCGCCGACGCCAACGCCGGCGAAGGCGACAACCTGGCCTTCACCGTGACCCGCTCCGGCGACACCGCCGCCCCCTCCACCGTCACCTGGACCACCGCCGACGACACCGCCGACGACGCCCACCGGGCCACCGCCTCCGGCGACGGCGCCGACTACACCCCCGCGAGCACCGCGCAGACGCTGAGTTTCTTGGCCGGCGAGACCGCCAAGACCCTCACCGTCGCCTCCACCGAGGACAGCCTCGACGAACCCGACGAGACCTTCCTCGTCACGCTCGCCGGCCCCCGCCCCGCCGACGGCGTGCTGCTGACAGCCACCGCCACCGGCACCATCGAGGACGACGACGCGGCCACCGCCACGGTCAGCGTCGCCAACGCCGCCGCCGTCGCCGAGGGCGACGACCCGACGGCGGCCACCGACATGACCTTCACCGTGAGCCTCTCACAGGTCAGCGGCCAGACCGTCACCGTGCCGTTCGCCCTCGGCGGCACCGCCGCCGAGGACGACGACTACACCGCGCCGTCCCCGCTCCGCGTCGCCATCGCCCCCGGCGAGCGCTCCGCCGACATCGCCGTCCCCATCAAGGGCGACGTCCTCGACGAGGACAACGAGACCGTCACCGTCACGCTCGGACAACCCGCCAACGCCGCGCTCTCCGCCGCCGAGGGCGCCGCCGAAGCCACCGGCATCATCACCGACGACGACGCCGCGCCCGGCGCCATCACGCTGACCGTCGACGCCGACACCGCCGACACCGGAACGCAGACCTCGGTGGCCGAGAACGGCGGCGCCAGGACCGCGCGCGTCACCGCCACCATCACCAGCGCCACCCGCTTCGACACCGCCGAGGACCTCACCGTGGCCGTCGGCAAGCCCACCGACACCGCCACCGGGACCGGCGCCGGCGCCGACTACGCCGCCGTCGCCGACCTGACGCTCACCCTCGCCGCCGGGGCGGGAAGCGGATTCGTGGACTTCACCCTCACGCCGACCGACGACGACATCGACGAGGACGACGAGAGCCTCTCAATCGAGGGCGAACTCGCCGGCGTGACCTTCGCCCAAACCGCCGTCACCATCACCGACGACGACACCGCCACGCTGTCGATCGCCAACGCCTCCGCCGCCGAGGGCGCCACCGCCACCTTCACCGTCAGCCTGTCCACCGAGTCCGCCCGCGACGTCGCCGTCACCGCCACCACCTCCACCTCCGCCACCGACACCGCCAACGCCGACTACACCGCCAAGAGCCAGGAGCTCACCATCGACGCCGGCGGCGCCAGCGCCGACTTCGAGGTCGCGATCCTCAACGACTCCCTCAACGAGATCGACGAGACCTTCACCGTGACCCTGTCCGCCGCCTCCGGCGCCACCATCGCCACCGCCACCGCCGCCGGCACCATCACCGGCAACGCCGCCACCCTCATCACCCCCGCCGACGCCACCGCCAGGGAAGGCGGCAACCTCCGCTTCACCCTGACCCGCACCGGCGACACCGCCGGCATCTCCTCGCTGACCTTCACCACCGGCGCCGACACCACCGCCGACGCGCGGCGGGCCACCGCCACCGACGACTACACCCCGGTGGACACCGCCACCGCCGTCACCTTCGCCGACGCCGAGACCGTCAAGACGATCACCGTCGCAACCGCCGCCGACAACCTCGTCGAGGGCGCCGAGACCCTGCGCGTGAACCTCGCCGGCGTCAACGGCGCGACGCTCGCCAGAACCCACGCCATCGGCACCATCGCCGAAGGCACCACCGGCTACGCGATCGCCGACGCCAACGCCGGCGAGGGCGCCAACCTGGCCTTCACCGTGACCCGCTCCGGCGACACCGCCGCCCCCTCCACCGTCACCTGGACCACCGCCGACGACACCGCCGACGACGCCCACCGGGCCACCGCCTCCGGCGACGGCGCCGACTACACCCCCGCGAGCACCGCGCAGACGCTGAGTTTCTTGGCCGGCGAGACCGCCAAGACCCTCACCGTCGCCTCCACCGAGGACAGCCTCGACGAACCCGACGAGACCTTCCTCGTCACGCTCGCCGGCCCCCGCCCCGCCGACGGCGTGCTGCTGACAGCCACCGCCACCGGCACCATCGAGGACGACGACGCGGCCACCGCCACGGTCAGCGTCGCCAACGCCGCCGCCGTCGCCGAGGGCGACGACCCGACGGCGGCCACCGACATGACCTTCACCGTGAGCCTCTCACAGGTCAGCGGCCAGACCGTCACCGTGCCGTTCGCCCTCGGCGGCACCGCCGCCGAGGACGACGACTACACCGCGCCGTCCCCGCTCCGCGTCGCCATCGCCCCCGGCGAGCGCTCCGCCGACATCGCCGTCCCCATCAAGGGCGACGTCCTCGACGAGGACAACGAGACCGTCACCGTCACGCTCGGACAACCCGCCAACGCCGCGCTCTCCGCCGCCGAGGGCGCCGCCGAAGCCACCGGCACCATCACCGACGACGACACCCGCGGCATCACGGTGTCGGCGGCGGCGGACGGCGTGAGCGTGCTCGAGGCGGACGACGCCTCGACGATGGACGACCGGGAGGACCAGGCCACTTACACGGTGGCGCTGGACAGCGAGCCCACCGGCACGGTGACGGTCGACATCGAGAGCGGCGACACGGCCGTGGCCACGGCCGGCCCGGCCCGCCTGACGTTCACCCCGGACGATTGGAACGAGGCGCGGACGGTGACCGTCACCGCGGTGGACGACGACGCGGACAACGCCGACGACCGCCGCACCGCCACCATCGCCCACACGGTCGGCGCCTCGGCCACGGACTACGAGTCGGTGACCGCCGACGGCGTGACCGTCACCGTCACCGACGACGACGGCGCGCCCACGCTGGCCATCGACAGCCCCTCGGTCGCCGAGGGCGACAACACGACCGCCACGCTGACCTTCACCGTCAGCCTCTCGCCGGCCAGCGGCAAGACCGTCACCGTCGGCTACGCCGACCGGCTCAGCGGCACCGCCACCTCCGGAACCGACTACACCGCGCTGACCGCCGGCACGCTGACCTTCGACCCCGGAGAGACCGCCAAGACCATCGGCGTCACCGTGGCCGGCGACACCACCGACGAGCCCGACGAGACCGTGGCGCTGCGCCTGTCCTCCGCAACCAACGCCACCCTCGCCGGCGGCGCCGCGACCCTCGACGCCACCGGAACCATCGAGGACAACGACACCGCCACGCTGTCGATCGCCAACGCCACCGCCGCCGAGGGCGCCACCGCCACCTTCACCGTCAGCCTGTCCACCGAGTCCGCCCGCGACGTCGCCGTCACCGCCACCACCTCCACCTCCGCCACCGACACCGCCAACGCCAACGCCGACTACACCGCCAAGAGCCAGGAGCTCACCATCGACGCCGGCGGCGCCAGCGCCGACTTCGAGGTCGCGATCCTCAACGACTCCCTCAACGAGATCGACGAGACCTTCACCGTGACCCTGTCCGCCGCCTCCGGCGCCACCATCGCCACCGCCACCGCCGCCGGCACCATCACCGGCAACGCCGCCACCCTCATCACCCCCGCCGACGCCACCGCCAGGGAAGGCGGCAACCTCCGCTTCACCCTGACCCGCACCGGCGACACCGCCGGCGCCTCCTCGCTGACCTTCACCACCGGCGCCGACACCACCGCCGACGCCCGGCGGGCCACGGCGACCGACGACTACACCGCGGTGGACACCGCCACCACCGTCACCTTCGCCGCCGACGAGACCGTCAAGACCCTCACCGTCGCCACCGCCGCCGACAACCTCGTCGAGGGCCCCGAGACCCTGCGCGTGAACCTCGCCGGCGTCAGCGGCGCGACGCTCGCCAGAACCCACGCCATCGGCACCATCGCCGAAGGCACCACCGGCTACGCGATCGCCGACGCCAACGCCGGCGAAGGCGACAACCTGGCCTTCACCGTGACCCGCTCCGGCGACACCGCCGCCCCCTCCACCGTCACCTGGACCACCGCCGACGACACCGCCGACGACGCCCACCGGGCCACCGCCTCCGGCGACGGCGCCGACTACACCCCCGCGAGCACCGCGCAGACGCTGAGTTTCTTGGCCGGCGAGACCGCCAAGACCCTCACCGTCGCCTCCACCGAGGACAGCCTCGACGAACCCGACGAGACCTTCCTCGTCACGCTCGCCGGCCCCCGCCCCGCCGACGGCGTGCTGCTGACAGCCACCGCCACCGGCACCATCGAGGACGACGACGCGGCCACCGCCACGGTCAGCGTCGCCAACGCCGCCGCCGTCGCCGAGGGCGACGACCCGACGGCGGCCACCGACATGACCTTCACCGTGAGCCTCTCACAGGTCAGCGGCCAGACCGTCACCGTGCCGTTCGCCCTCGGCGGCACCGCCGCCGAGGACGACGACTACACCGCGCCGTCCCCGCTCCGCGTCGCCATCGCCCCCGGCGAGCGCTCCGCCGACATCGCCGTCCCCATCAAGGGCGACGTCCTCGACGAGGACAACGAGACCGTCACCGTCACGCTCGGACAACCCGCCAACGCCTCGCTCTCCGCCGCCGAGGGCGCCGCCGAAGCCACCGGCACCATCACCGACGACGACGCCGCGCCCGGCGCCATCACGCTGACCGTCGACGCCGACACCGCCGACACCGGAACGCAGACCTCGGTGGCCGAGAACGGCGGCGCCAAGACCGCGCGCGTCACCGCCACCATCACCAGCGCCACCCGCTTCGACACCGCCGAGGACCTCACCGTGACCGTCGGCAAGCCCACCGACACCGCCACCGGCGCCGACTACGCCGCCGTCGCCGACCTGACGCTCACCCTCGCCGCCGGGGCGGGAAGCGGATTCGTGGACTTCACCCTCGCCCCCACCGACGACGACATCGACGAGGACGACGAGTCGATCGCCATCGACGGCGCCCTCGCCGGCGTGACCGTCGCCCCCGCCGCCGTCACCATCACCGACGACGACATGGCCACGCTGGCCATCGCCAACGCCACCGCCGCCGAGGGCGCCACCGCCACCTTCACCGTCAGCCTGTCCACCGAGTCCGCCCGCGACGTCGCCGTCACCGCCACCACCTCCACCTCCGCCACCGACACCGCCACCGCCAACGCCGACTACACCGCCAAGAGCCAGGAGCTCACCATCGACGCCGGCGGCGCCAGCGCCGACTTCGAGGTCGCGATCCTCAACGACTCCCTCAACGAGATCGACGAGACCTTCACCGTCACGCTGACCGCCGCCTCCGGCGCCGCCATCGCCACCGACACCGCCACCGGCACCATCACCGACGACGACGACGCGCCCAGCGCCATCACCCTGACCGTCGACGCCGACACCGCCGACACCGGAACGCAGACCTCGGTGACCGAGAACGGCGGCGCCAAGACCGCGCGCGTCACCGCCACCATCGCCAGCGCCACCCGCTTCGACACCGACGAGGACATCACCGTCACCGTCGGCAAAAGCACCGACACCGCCACCGGGACCGGCAACGCCGACTACGCCGCCGTCGCCGACCTGACCCTCACGATCACCGCCGGGGCGGCCAGCGGATTCGTGGACTTCACGCTCACCCCCACCGACGACGACATCGACGAGGACGACGAGTCGATCGCCATCGACGGAACCCTCGCCGGCGTGACCGTCACCCCCGCCGCCGTCACGATCGAGGACAACGACACCGCCACCCTGGCCATCGACGACGCCGAGGCCGCCGAGGGCGGCACCGCCACCTTCACCGTCACCCTCTCCACCCCCTCCGCACGCGACGTCACCGTCACCGCCACCACCTCCACCGAAAGCGACGACACCGCCACCGCCAACGCCGACTACACCCCCAAGAGCCAGCAACTCGCCATCGCCGCCGGCGGCACCCGCGCCGACTTCGAGGTCGCGACCCTCGCCGACAACCTCCACGAGATCGACGAGACCTTCACCGTGACCCTGTCCGCCGCCTCCGGCGCGACGATCGCCACCGCCACCGCCACCGGCACCATCGAGGACGACGACGCGGCGACGTCCGTGGTCAGCGTCGCCGACGCCGAGACGGTCACCGAGGGCGACGACAGCAAACAGGTCACCGACATGACGTTCGCCGTGTCGATCGCGCCGGTGAGCGGGCGCGACGTCACGATTCCGTTCACGCTCTCCGGCACGGCGACCGGCGGCGTGGACTACACCTTCCCGGACCCGCTGTCGGTGACGATCCCGAAGGGCCAAGGCAGCGGCGTGATCACGGTGCCGATCATAGGCGACGTGATCGACGAGAAGAACGAGACCGTCATCGTCACGCTCGACCAGCCCGACCACGCCGACATCCCCTCCACCCGGAACACCGGCTTCTCCGCCCAAAACGCCGGCTTCTCCACCCGGAACACCGACATCCCCGCCGCCCGGCACACGGCGATCGGCATCATCGCCGACAACGACCCGACGCCCATTACGCCCATCACCATCGCGGTCGCCGACGCCGAAGGGCCCGAGGGAACCTATATCGAGTTCCCGGTAACGCTATCCCGGCCCTCGCCGGGCAACGTCGAGGTGAAATGGAGTTCCATGGCGGAAATCGCTTCATTCCACAGCGATATCGCCTTCGTCGAAGGGCGGCTGCACTTCGCCGAAGGCGAGCGGGAGAAGATAATCAAGGTATGGGCCAACGAGGATGACGTCTACGATCCGAACGAGGTCTTCACCGTGCGGTTGCAACAACCGGTTGGCGCCGTCTTCAAAAACCCGGTCACGTTTATTCCGGAGATGCATCGGCACGAAAAGCTGATCCCGGCCGGACGTGAGATCGCGCTGGCGACCGGCACCATCATCGACCCGGTTCCCGCGCCGGCGCCGCTGGAGCTGTCGATCGGCGTGCAGGAAACACCCGTCGACGAGGGCGGCTGGGCGCAGGTGGAAGTGACGGCATCGGCGCCCAACGGGTTCAACCGCCGGATCCGGGTTCCGCTCGTGTATTCGAACGGCACGGCGGAGGACGGCGACTACGAGGCGCAGACCGGACTCTGGCTTGAACCGGGGCGGACGTCGGCGGCCAGATTCATCGCGATATTCCACGATGACGACACCGATGACGAGACCCTCACCATATCGCTCGGCGAGCCGCGTCCGCGGGAGGCGCGGACCGGCAGCCCAAGTTCCGTCGATCTGACCATTCGCGACGATGGCGGCGCCGGAAACTATCCGGATGTGGAGCTTGCGATCGCCGTGGACGCGGACACCGGCACGGACGGTGTCCAGGACAGCGTGGCCGAGGACGGCGGCGCCAGGACGGCGCGGGTGACCGCGACGCTCGAAGGAGCGACGCGTTTCGCGGAAGAAAAGAGGGTGGCGGTGACGGTGGGCGGCGCGGCCGACGGCGCGACGGAGGGGACCGATTACGCGCAGGTGGCCGACCTGGCGATCATCATCGCCGCCGGCGCGGCGAGCGGCCATGCGGACTTCACGCTGACGCCGACCGACGACGCGCTCGCGGAGATGGACGAAACCATCACGATCGAAGGCGCGTTGCCGAATATCCCGGCCGCCCACGCGACGATCAGGATCGCCGACGACGACGGGGCGAAGATGGCGCTGACGCTCGCCGTGGACACGGACACCGGGAGGGACGGCCTGCAGAGCGAGATCGCCGAGGGCGACGGCGAGACGCTGGTGCGGGTGACCGCCCGCATGACCGGGAGCGACCGCTTTCAGACCGGCCGGACATTGATGGTGCGTGTCGGCGTCACCGGCGACAGCGCGGCGGAAGGAATCGACTATGCGGCTCTCGACGACTTCCCGATCACGGTCGAAGCCGGCGACGCGGGCGGCACCGGAACCTTCAGGATAACACCGGTGGACGACAAGATGGCCGAGGGCGCCGAGACCGTCACCGTGGAGGGAAGGCTCACGGGCGCATCGGTCGGCTCCACCTGGCTGACGATTGCCGATAACGACGAAGCGCCCAGCGGGATCGCGCTGTCCGTCAGCCCGGCGGGCGTCGGCGAAGACGACGGACAGACCGCCGTCACCGTCACCGCCACCGTGCCGGGCGGCGCCACCTACCCCGAAGACACCGAGGTCACCGTCACCGTCGGCAGCGGCACAGCCACCGCCGGCGCCGACTTCAGCCCCGTCGAGGATTTCAGCATCACCATCGCGGGCGGCGCGAGCAGCGGGTCCGGAAACTTCGCGCTCAGCCCGGTCGACGACGATGACAGCGAGGGGGACGAAACAGTCGCCGTCACCGGCGCCGCCGGCGACATCGAGGTCACGGCCACCGCCGTCACGATCCAGGACGACGAGGCGCCGGCACGGCAACTCGTGCTCTCCGCGGCCGACGTTGCCGTCGATGAAGGCGCGAGCGCGAGCTGGACCGTCAGGCTGTCCGCCGTTCCGGACGGCCCGGTCGCCGTGACAATCTCCGGCCACGAGGGCACCGGCCTCAGCCTCGACAGCGCCCGGCTCGAATTCGACGAAACCAACTGGAACAGCGCCCGGACGGTGACCGTGACCGCGGGCGAGGACGACGACGCGGCCGACGACACCGCGACCCTCGCGCATGCGGCTTCGGGGGGCGGCTACGACTCGGCAACCGCGAGCCTGCGCGTCGTCACCGACGACAACGACACCGCCGCCATCGTGCTCGCGCCCGACTCGCTGGACCTCGCCGAGGGGCGCAGCGGGTCCTACACGGTCACGCTGGCGACCGAACCCTCCGACGATGTCGGCGTCGCGATCACCGGGTTCGCCAGCACCCAACTGCGGCTTGATCGATCGGACCTGATGTTCACGCCTTCCGACTGGAACATCCCCCAGAGCGTCACCGTGACGGCGCAAGACGATGGCACGGACGGCGGCGCGAGGCGCGAGATCATCACGCTGACGCACACCGGCTCCGGCGGCGGGTACGACGGGACCGTGGCGCGGCTCGGCATCGATGTCCTTCTCGACCCCATCACCATATCGATCGAAGACGCGGAAGGACCGGAGGGCGGTTATCTCGAGTTCCCGGTGACGCTGTCACACCCCTCGCCGGGGGATGTCGAGGTGAACTGGGCCACCCATCCCGAAGTCGCGAAGTCCGGGTACGACTTTCCCCTGATCAGCGGGCGGCTTCACTTTGCCGCGGGCGAGCGGGAGAAGGTGATCAGCGTGTGGGCCGAGGAGGACGACCTCGACGATCCGAACGAGACCTTCACCGTGGACTTGTGGAGACCGTCCGGCGCGGTGCTCGACAACCCGGTCACGGTGGTGCCGCGCTTCCACCACTTCGATCTCACCACCGAGACCACCGTGGAAATCATCCAGGCGACCGGCACCATCATCGGCCCGGCGCCGGATCCGCTCGTGCTGTCGATCAGCGCCTCGGAGTCCTTCGTGGAAGAGGGCGGCACGACGAGAGTGAGGGTGACGGCGACTGCGCCCAACGAGCTGGAGCGCGCCATCCGGGTTCCCCTGGTCTATTCCAACGGCACGGCGGAGGACGGGGACTACGAGGGCGGGCCCGGGCTCTGGATTGACACAGGCCGGACGCGGGGTTCGGCCGACATCACCGTATTTCACGATGAGGACACGGACGACGAAACGTTCACGGTTTCCATCGGCGAGCTGAGGCCGTTGGAGGCCGTGGCGGGAGATGACGATTCCTTCGATCTGACCATTCTGGACGATGACCGCGCCGGAGACTTCGAGGGGCTGACGGTTTCGGTGGAAGACGCCACCGCAAACGAGGGCGAGGAGAATTTGCGGTTCGTCGTGAGGCTGAGCGGGCCAGCCCCCGGCCCGGTGACGGTTTGGGCGGAAACCCGGGCCGGCACGGCCAGCGTGAACAAGGATTACAATCATGCGTCCGGCGAGGTGCGTTTCGAGCCCGGCGAACGAATGCGGACCTTCACGGTCTGGGTGCGGGACGACGACATCGACGAAGGGCATGAAACGCTGACGCTGGAACTCAGCGATCCCGACCCCGCGGGGGTCATGATCGCGCGGGCCACGGCGACCGGCACCATCAAGAACTCCGACCCGATCCCCGGCGCCTGGCTGGCGCGCTTCGGGCGCGCCCTGGCCCAGCAGACGGTGGACAGCGTGTCCGACCGGTTCCAGGCGCGGCGCGAACCCGGGTTCGAGGGCTCGGCGCCGATGATCGGACTCGACGCGGGCGACAGGGACGACAGAGCCGCCTCGCCGGATGTCCCGGAGGGCGATGGTCCCGGGCGGGCCGGCGGGTCCGGGCCGGTGGCCGGTCCGGGAGCGTCGGGCGGGCCGGGAGCCATGGCCGGGTCCGGTCCGGCGGTTGGACCGGGTCCGGGCGGCGGAATCGGGATGACGGACGCGCGGGCGGAAGGCGCCGCGGCCCCGCCGCGGCATGGAACCGGACCTTCAACGGCCCACGGAACGCCCGGCGGACACCCTTTCGGCAGCGCCCGCACGTGCGGCGTGAATGGCTTGGCGAGTGGCCCGGGTTCGTTGCCGGCCCGCGCTCCCGGAGCCGGCCCGGCCGGGATGGACCCGCCCCTGGCCGGTTCGGGGTCCGGGCCCGCGCGGGACGGCGGCGCCGGCCGCTGCGGGGAGGGGCCGTCGATCGGCGGGTTCTTCCTGCAGGCGCTTTCCGGCGCCTCCTTCACGCGCACCGGGAAATCCGATCCCGGCGGCGGGACGCTCGCCTGGTGGGGGCGCGGGTCGACCTCGCGGTTCTCCGGCAGCGACGGCGGCCTCGGCCTCGGCGGCGGGATCGCGACCGGCAGGCTGGGCGTGGACTACGGGCGCGCCGGCTGGCTGGCCGGGCTGGCGCTGGCGCATTCCGCGGGCCGGGGCGACTGGTCCGGCGGCGCCGCCGGCGGCGAACTCGAAGCGTCGCTGACCTCGGTTTCGCCCTATGCCGCGGTCTCGGTCTCCGACCGGCTGCAAGCATGGAGCACGGCCGGGGCGGGATGGGGAACGCTGAAGCTCGCGCACGGGAACGGCGATGAATGGACGGAGCATCTGAAGACCGATCTCGAGTGGCGGATGGCCGCGGCGGGCGCGAAGGGCGCCCTGCTCGGCTCCGCGGGCGGGGCCGGTCCCGCGCTGTCGGCGGTCGCCGACGCCCTGTGGTCCGGCGCCTCGTCGGGAACCGCCGGGGGGCTGGCGGCTTCGCGCTCCGCCGTGACGCGGCTCCGGGTCGGCCTGGAAGGCGCCTGGACGGCGCGGCTGGGCGACAGCGGCAGCCTGACCCCGAAACTGGAACTGGGCGCGCGCCACGACGGCGGGGACGCCGAAACCGGGTTCGGCGCGGACCTCGGCGGCGGAATCTCGTGGAGCGCCCCGAAGCGCGGCATCTCGCTCGATGTCGCCGGCAGGACGCTGGTGGCCCACGAGGACGAAGGCGCGCGGGACTGGGGCGTGTCCGCCGCCTTCGCCTATCGGGCGAACCCGGACTCGGAGAAAGGGCTCGCGCTGGAGCTGGGCCGGGAGCTGGGCGGCCAGTCCGCCGGCGGGCTGGCGGCCCTGTTCGCGCCCGGGCCGCGGGGGCGGCGTTTCGGCGCGGACGGCGCCGGCCGGTGGACATCCGAACTCTCCTACGGCTTCCCGGCCTTCGGCGGGCGGTTCATGGCCACGCCCCGTGTGAACTACGGGCTCTCCGGCACGGCGCGCGAGTACAGCCTGGGCTGGGGCATCGCGCCGACGCGGCACGGCCCCGACCTGTCGATCGACATCCTCTCCACATGGCGCGACAACGGCCGGGAGGCGCCGGCGCCGGGCGCGCGGATCGAGATCAAGGCGCGGTGGTGAGGGCGGCGGGCGCCCGGGAGTTGGGTGAACTCAAGCGGCGGCAGGAACCAAACAGTCACTCCGGCTCCGGCAGCCGCGCGTGAACCATCGGCTCCACACACTGACCAACTGAAGGATGAAGCTCGGCCATACAGGTAAACTAGGCTCATGACATCCCGGTGGAAAATCCTGGCCTTTGTCGCGCAATCGTCCGCTTTCGGGCTCGCCGCAGCGTTCATGGTGGTGCTGGTTCGGCCCGACCTGGTCAATCTCCGCGGCGACGGGCAGTCCGCTGCCATGAGCTATGCCAGCGCGGTGAACGCCAGTGCCCCGGCAGTCGTAAGCCTGCGCACGGCGCGGCTGGGCCAGCGAGGCAGCCTGGGCGCCGGACTGGTCGTGGATCAGGGCCTGGGATCCGGAGTGATCATCAGTCAGGACGGCCTCATCGTGACCAACTGGCATGTCATCCGTGACGCGGACCAGGCGGTGGTGCAGCTTGCCGATGGTCGCGAGGCTCACCCGCGCTTCGTCGGCGCCGACCCGGAGACCGAACTGGCGCTTCTCAAGGTCGACCTTCCCGACTTGCCGGCCATTCGTCTGGGCAGAAGCGACACCCTGGAGATCGGCGAGGTTGTGCTGGCCATAGGCAGTCCCTACGGGCTCAGCCAAAGCGTCACGCTGGGTATCGTCAGTGCGACCGGCCGCGGTATCGGACTGACCATCTTCGAGAACTTCATCCAGACGGATGCAGCCATCAACGTCGGCAATTCGGGTGGCGCCCTGGTCAACACGCGCGGCGAACTGATCGGCATCAACACGGCGCAGTTCGCAACCCTGAACCGCAGCCCTCCGGAAGGCATCGGATTCGCCATTCCGGTCAACCTGGTTCGAGGCGTGATAGATGAACTGGTCGAGCATGGCCGCGTCATCCGGGGTTGGCTGGGAGTCGACGCGTGGGATCTTCCAAGCATGAATGCAGCCTCCCTGGGGATTTCAGGACCCGCGGTGGAACTGGACAAGGTCGCGGGGCCGGCGGCTGAGGCCGGATTGCTGCCCGGCGACATCATCACCCACATCAACGGCGAACGAGTGCTCGGCAGCGATCAGGCCATGAACCGGGTCGCGGGACACCGTCCTGGCGATACCATCCACATCCGGGGGCACAGGATTGGCGCAGGCGAATTCGAAACAGTCGCCGTACTGGAGGAACGGCCGACGGCGGGGCGGTAGTATGCGCCCATTTCCTGGACGCCTCCGAGCCTGCAATCGCGGACGCGCTATTGGATTTCCATACCCCTGTGCAACCTTGGCCCGCTGGCGCCAGTCGACGGCCATCACCAGATACGGCGGGCCCAACCCGGCGTCCCAACGAGCGCATCGAACTCTTCATCCCTGGAAACGAGCGGATGGCCAAGTTCGATGGCGGTTGCGGCGATGAGGCGGTCGAACGGGTCCCGATGCCGCCAATCGATGACTCCGGCCAAGACCGCGACCGCGCGGGTCAAGGGAGCCGAGACTGTCTGCCCCTCCGCGACCAGATCGCCGATGTGGGGAACGATTTCCGGCCATTTGCCCAAGTGGGCCTTGCGCGTCACCTCATAAACGCTGATCGGACTGACGAAGACAGCGTCCGCACCGGTGATGGCCTCCTTTGCGCCTTGGCCGAGGCGGGCCGGCGCCATGAGGCTCCAAATCCATGCATGCGTGTCGAGCAGGACCGCGCTCAACGCCCGCCCTCCCAGAGCGCCAGCTCATCCGCGTCCATCGGTTCGTCAAAGTCCGGCACGGTGTCGGCAAGATGCGCCAGCGTTCCCAAGCGGAACCTGCCGCCCCGAATGGGCACCAGCCTGACCGCGGGCTTGCCCTTGCGCGCAATGACCACATCGTCTCCCGCTTCGGCGGCGACGATGAGTTTGGAAAGCTGAGACTTCGCCTCGTGCATGTTGACCTGCATGATTCAGACCTCCGGGGATTGAATTTAGCTAGGCTAGCTAGATTAAGGGGCGGGGACTGACAGGTCAAATGCCTTAGCTACCCCCGCAATCGCCTGATCCTTCCCCCCAGCCCCGCCAGCTTCTCCTCGATTCTTTCGTAGCCGCGGTCGATGTGGTAGATGCGGTCGATTACCGTGCGGCCGGACGCGGCAAGTCCGGCCAGGACCAGGGAGGCGGAGGCGCGCAGGTCGGTTGCCATGACCGGTGCGCCGGTCAGGGCCGGTACTCCGCGACTGATGACTGTATTGCCTTCCACGCTCAGATCGGCGCCCATGCGTTGCAGTTCCAGCGCGTGGGTGAAACGGTTCTCGAAAACCGTCTCGGTGATGACGCCGGCGCCCGTGGCGATGGCGTTCAAAGCGCAGAACTGCGCCTGCATGTCGGTCGGGAATCCGGGATAGGGCGAGGTGTGCAGATCCACCGCCCGCGGGCGCTCGCCCCGCATGTCGAGTTCGATCCAGTCGGCGCCGAAAGTTACGGAGGCTCCGGCCTCGGCCAGCTTCGCCACGACGGCATCGAGGTGGTCCGGACGGGTGCGGTTGATACGTACCTTGCCGGCGGTGATTGCGCCCGATACCAGGTACGTGCCGCTTTCGATGCGGTCGGGCAACACCTCGTAACGGGCGCCGCCCAGGCCATCGACTCCCTGGATCCGGATCGTGTTGGTGCCGGCGCCTTCGATGACGGCGCCCAGCTTGACGAGAAACTCCGCCAGGTCGACAACTTCCGGTTCCCGCGCCGCGTTCTCGATGACCGATTCGCCTCTGGCGAGCACGGCGGCCATCATCAGGTTCTCCGTGCCGGTGACGGTGACGGTGTCGAGGACGATCCTCGCGCCGCGCAGACGTCCGGCGCGAGCACGGATGTTGCCGTTCTCGATGCCGATATCCGCGCCCAGTGCGCGCAATCCCGCCACATGCAGGTTCACGGGCCGAGCCCCGATGGCGCAGCCCCCGGGCAACGAGACATCGGCGCGGCCGTAGCGCCCGACGAGCGGACCGAGCACCAGGACCGAGGCGCGCATGGTCTTGACCAGGTCGTAGGGCGCCTCGAAATGCTCGATGCCCGATGGGGTGACTTCGATTCTGGCATGGCCGTTGAAGTCGATGTCGAGGCCGATTCCCCGCAACAACCTGACCGTCGTGGCGACATCGTTGAGCGAGGGAATATTCTCCAGGACGACCGGCTTCTCGGCCAGCAGGGAGGCGGCCAGAATGGGCAAGGCCGCATTCTTGGCGCCGGAGATACGCACCTCTCCGGACAGGCGCGGACCGCCAATGACCTCCAGTTTGTCCAAGTCCGCGATCCGGTCCGGTGCGCCTAGGGTTTACCGGCCCTGTCCCGCCACTCCTCCGGCGTGAAGGTCTTGAGCGCCAGCGCGTGAATCTCGCCTCCGACGCGATCACCCAGGGTCGCGTAGACCTGCTGGTGTCGGCGGACACTGCGAAGGCCCTCGAATTCCCCGGCGATGACCAGCGCCTCGTAGTGGCCCTGCCCGTCCGTACGGACCTCGGCCCTGGCCCCGGGCAGCCCGGCCTCGATCAGGCTCGAAATTTCTCTTGGATCCATGGGTGATCGGTTATCGCTGGTCTGAAGAGCGCACAGTCTAACCCAGCAGCGGCGCGAGCCAAACCAGCCGGACTATCGTCGCGGGCTGATAGAATCCCGCCCATGCCCGAAGTTTCCGTCGATGCCCTGGCCACGGCACGCCGCGTGCTGGAAATCGAATCCGACGCGATTCGAGCGCTGGTCCCCCGTTTGGGCGAGCAGGTGCTCTCCGCTTGCAGAATCTGCATCGAGGCGCAACGCGACCGGGCCCGGATCGTGGTCATCGGCCTTGGAAAGTCCGGGCACGTGGGCAGCAAGATTGCCGCCACCCTGGCGAGCACCGGCTCGCCGGCATTCTTCGTTCACGCCGGTGAGGCCGGACATGGCGACATGGGCATGATCACCGGCCAGGACGTGATTCTGGCGATTTCAAATTCCGGAGAAACCCAGGAGATCGCCTTTCTGCTGCCGCGGATCAAGCGGCTCGGCCTGCCGTTGATCGCCATGACGGGGAACCCCCGATCGACCCTCGCCAGGGCCGCTTCGGTCAACCTGGACATCAGCGTGGCCGAGGAAGCCTGTCCCCTCAACCTCGCACCCACGGCGAGCACGACGGCGGCGCTGGCCATGGGCGATGCGTTGGCCATCGTCCTGCTGGAGCAGCGGGGATTCAGGGAGGAGGATTTTGCCAGTTTCCACCCCGGCGGCGTGCTCGGGAGACGGCTTTTGGTGCGCGTGCGGGACATTATGCACGAGGGCGACGGCATCCCCAGTGTGATGCCGGACACGCCCGTCAGCGAAGGCCTCCTGGAAATGTCACGGAAAAATCTCGGCATCACCGCCGTGGTCGACGACGACGGCGGGCTTTGCGGTGTGTTCACCGACGGCGATCTGCGCCGGACGCTGGACCGGCGCATCGATGTTCACGGCACCCGGATCGGCGACGTCATGACCCCGGGCGGGAAAACCATCCACCGGGACGATCTCGCGGCCAAGGCCGTACGCCTGATGGAAGACCACGGCATCACCGCGCTGCTGGTTATCGACGATGACGGGAAACTGGCGGGCGCGCTGAACGTCCACGACGTGTTCCGCGCCGGAGTCGTGTAGTGACACCGGATACGCTGGAACGCGCCCGCGGGATCCGGTTGCTGGTCCTGGACGTTGATGGCGTGCTCACGGACGGCGGGTTGTACTACGGGGCGGGGGGCGAATCGTTGCAGAGGTTTCACGTCCACGACGGCGCCGGCATCAAGGCGGTCATGGCAGCCGGGATCGCCGTGGCGGTGATTTCCGCGCGCCGGACAGCGGCGGTGACGGCCAGGATGAACGAACTCGGCGTCGAGGATGTCATACAAGGAGAGGAGAACAAGCTTGAAGCGTTGAGGAGCCTTGCCGGGGAGATGGGCATCGAATTGGACGCGGTGGCCTGCATCGGCGACGACACGACGGACGTACCCATGATGCGCCAAGCCGGGCTGGCGGTCGCCGTTGCCGACGCGCGCGGACCGGCGGTCGAGGTTTCCCACTACCAGACATCCGCGGCAGGCGGTCACGGCGCCGTGCGCGAAGCGTGCGACATGCTGTTGCTGGCGCGTTGAAGGCATGACGCGGCCATTTCAACGCCGGGATCTGTTTGCGCTGGGCGCGTTGACCGCCATCGCGATGCTCACCTGGCTCTGGAGCCGGCAAGGCATCGACGAGGAAGGGCCCGTGGCGCCGGAGGGCGCCGCGGCGCCTGGGTACTACCTCCGCGGCGCATCGATCCTGGGGACGGATGAGCAGGGCCGGACGCTGTTCCAGGTGCGGGCCGCCAGCGCCGAAGAACTGCCCGCGGAGAATCGCCTGCTGCTGAGCGATGTCGCGGTTCGCTACCGGCCCGAAGCGCAGGTGCCCTGGGTGCTCACCGCGACGGAAGGTCAGGCGCTTCTGGAAGAAACGTACCTGGACTTCAGCGGCGAGGTGGAACTGACCCGGAGCGGGGAGCCGGATTCGGCGCCGATGACGGTCCGCACCTCGTCGCTGCGGCTGGAGCCGGAAACCTTCGATGTGCGCACCGACGCCCCGGTGAGTCTCTGGTTCGGCGACAGGCGTCTGGATGCCGTCGGGCTCAACGCCAATTTGAAGGCGGAGCGCTTGGCGCTAGAATCGAGCATTCATGGTGAATTCGGTCCATAGCTTTCGGCTGGCAGCTTGCGGGCTGCTCGGCGTATTGGTTGCGGCCGCGGCGATCGTCCCGGCCCGGGCCCAGGACGACGACCCGCGCGTCTCGCTGGACGCCGAGTGGTCGTCCTTCGACCGGCAGTCCAGCACGATGATGTTCAGAGCGCTTCGCATCGCCCAGGGCGACTTCACGATCGTGGCCGACGAGGCGGTGGCTTCCGATCTGGATTTCGACAGGAGCGATTGGGAGTTCAGCGGCAACGTACGCATCGACCTGGATACCGCGGTGATCGAGTCGTCCCGGGCCGAGGTGGTCTTCGAGACCCATGACCTGCTGGTCGTGGAGTTGCAGGGCGACCCTGCCGAGTTCCGGGACCGGAACCCCGAGCGCGGTGATCCGATTACCGGCGGCGCCGAAGTGTTGCGCTACGACAGCGCCGAAAGGACGTTGCGCATGACCGGAGGCGCCTGGCTCAGCGAAGGCCCCAACGAGTTTACGGGCTGCGACCTGATCTACGACATCGACGAGAAGAAAATCACCTCCGGCTCCTCCGAGTGCGGAGAACCGGTGGTCATCACGATACTGCCCCCCGCGGACGATGCCGACACGCCATGAACAAGCTCGAAGCCCTCGGCATAGCCAAGCGTTATCGAACGCGCGAGGTGGTACAGGACCTGTCGATCTCCATTGAGAGCGGCGAAGTGGTCGGCCTGCTCGGCCCCAACGGCGCCGGCAAGACGACCGCCTTCTACATGATCGTCGGCCTGATCGGTTGCGGCCGGGGCAGGATCGTCCTCAACGGCCGCGACGTGACCCGGTTGCCCGTACACCGCAGGGCGCGCCTGGGGTTGGGGTATCTGCCGCAGGAGGCGTCGGTGTTCCGCAAGCTCAGCGTCGCCGACAACATTCGCTCCATCCTGCAACTTCGCAGCGATCTTCATCGTGCCGAGCGGCAACGGGTGATGGAAGAACTCATCGAGGAACTCCACATCGGCCATGTCCGCGACAGTCTCGGCATCTCGCTGTCGGGCGGAGAGCGCAGGCGCGTGGAAATCGCCCGGACCCTGGCGGCGAATCCCAAGTTCATTCTCCTGGACGAGCCCTTCGCGGGCGTCGATCCGATTTCCGTGCTGGACATTCAGCGAATCATCCGCCACCTGATCCAGCGCGAGATCGGCGTGTTGATCACCGACCACAATGTACGCGAGACGCTGGGAATCTGCGGACGGGCGTACATCCTCAACAACGGTGCGCTCATGGCCTCCGGCACGCCCGTGGAATTGCTCTCCAACCAGAGTGTGCGGGATGTTTATCTCGGGCAGGATTTTTCCCTGTAGCCGAAGGCCATGTTGAAGCCGGCACTCAAACTCAGGGCGGCGCAGCAGCTCACCATGACGCCGCACCTGCAGCAGGCGATTCGCCTGTTGCTCCTGCCCATCGCCGACCTGCGTGCGGAAATCCAGCATGCTCTGGACGAGAACGTGATGCTGGAGGCCGAACAGCAGGACATCGAGGTGCCCGCGGAGCCGGAAACGCCGGCGGATACCCTTGAAGCCGCTGCCGAAGGCGCCGCAGTCGACGATTCCATTCGCGAGTGGACCGAAACGGCCGGGCCGGGCGACATGCCCGCGAACACGGCGCCGGAGGGCCAGTTCGACTACGCCGACCACTCGGATGAAACGTTGCGGGGCCATCTGCTCTGGCAACTGGAGCTGGAAAACCTGGACGCCCGCACAACCGCCATCGGCCAGGCCGTCATCGACGCCATCAACGACGATGGCTACCTGACCGATGACACGCTCGCGATCCAGGCAACCCTCGCACCGGACGTTGTGGCCGGCGAAGACGAGGTCGAAGCGGCGATCCGGCTCGTTCAGCGCCTTGACCCCGCGGGCGTGGGCGCCCGCTCGGTCAGCGAATCCGTACTCCTGCAGTTGGAGCAGCTCGAACCTTCCACCCCGGGTCTCGAGCTGGCCCGAACCATCGCCGCCGAACACCTGGAACTCGTCGCGGAGCGTCGGACGAACGAGCTCAAGCGGCAAGTGCGGGCATCCGCGGAAGAAGTCGAACAGGCCTTGCTGCTGGTGCGCGGGTGCCACCCGCGTCCCGGCGCGGCGATCCATGCGCCCGCGGCGGAGTACGCAGTTCCGGATGTCTTCGTGCGCCGCAGCGACAACAGGTGGATCGTCGAACTCAACGCTTCGGTCACTCCGTGGCTGCGGGTCAACCAGTCCTACGCCGGATCGCTGGGCCGCGGCGAACAGTTCAGCGTGTTGCGCGCCCAGTTGCAGGAGGCGAGGTGGCTCGTGCGCAGCCTCGAGATTCGCAACGAAACGCTGTTGAAGGTGGCCGAGGCCATTGTCGAGCGCCAGACGGACTTTCTCGACCGCGGCGAGGAGTTCATGCGCCCCATGGTGCTTCGCGACATCGCCGAGGCCATCGGCATGCACGAATCAACCGTGTCGCGGGTCACCGCGAACAAGCACATGCATACGCCGCGCGGTATCATCGAGTTCAGGTATTTCTTTTCGAGTCATGTCGACGGCGACGACGGAGAGCGGTCGTCGACCGCCGTACGGGCAATGATCCGCCGGCTGATTGGGGGAGAAGCGGACGAAAAACCGCTGAGCGACAACCGGATAGCCAACCTCCTGGCGAAGGACGGCATCAAGGTTGCGCGCAGAACTGTGGCGAAGTACCGGGATGCAATGAACATCCCGACTTCAACGGAGAGGAAACGGGCCAGAACGGTCCAGGATTTGAAACGGGCCTAGGGCCTGCCGGTAGCGCCATCCCGGATAGCGCTGGCCGGCCCCAACTGGTCGAGGAGAGAAATATGCAGCTCAACATCACCGGTCATCATGTGGACATCAGCCCGGCGGTTCGCCGCCATGTCGGCGCCAAGCTCGCTCGAATCGAACGCCATTTTGACCATGTGATCGATGTTCACTGCATTCTGACCACCGAGAAACTGTCCTATCGCGCAGAGGCCACAGTGCATCTGGAAGGCGGCACCATTCACGCCGATTCCGTCGCCGAGGGCATGTACGCGGCGGTCGACGGCCTCGTCGACAAACTTGACCGGCAAGTGAAGAAGCACAAGGAGAAACAGATCGACCGCCTCGGCAAACGCGCCGCGAGGCGCCGTTCCGGGTAACCGTCCGCTGCCGGCGGTCGCCAGCCGCGCCGAAGGCAATCTGTCCATATTGCTGGAGTCGTTTGGATTCAAGCACGGGCTTCCGGCCGACGCGGACTTCGTCTTCGATGGTCACTGCCTGCTCAACCCGGTTCGACCTCGAACCCCACCACGTTGCGGCGGTCCCTGCTGAACTCCACCCCGATCAGGTGGATCGGTTCGCCCGAGCCACGGTACTTGTCCGCGTAGCGCTTGTCCTTGAGTTGCGCCATCGCCGCGCCAGCCGACGCCACCTCCACGACCTTGAATTCGAAGAGGTAGACGTTGCCGTTGAAGCGAACCGCCATGTCCAGGCGACCGTGGCTGGAGCTGTCCTCGACCGCCACGTCCAGCCCCAGGCCGGCGAAGTACGAATAGAATACGCTGGCGTAGTATCCCTCGTAGTCGGCAATGTCGTTGTTGGTGTACCACGCGTAGGGGATGCTTGCGTAAAACGCATGGATCAGCTCCCTCATCCCTTCAAAGTCGTTGGCCAGCAGGAGGTCGAAGAGACGCATGCTGTGTGCTGACCGGCGCGACGGATCTCCCGTCATGCGTCCCAGCAGGCTGCGGTTCAGACTTTGGCGAACCTCAAGGTTGGGATACCCCAGCCGGTAGTACACGTCCGCGCCGCGCCGTTCCTCCTTGAGAATCGTCAGGTATCCGGTCTGGAAAAGCAGCGCCTCGGTCGGCATGTCCTCCACATCGAAGGTGGACAGGATCTCGGCGCTGCCCACCATGCCGTCAAGATCAACGGAGCTCGCACGGCGTTGGAACAGCGTCTCCACCAGAAACGTGGGCGTGCCGGTCTCGAACCACCAGGCGCCGAATTCGCGTTTTCGGAACAGCAGCAGGATGTCGAAGGGATTGTAGACCCGCTCTTCGCCTCGCCAGCTATAGCCGTTGTACCACTCCCGCACGGCCTCCCGGTCGAGTCCCGGAAGTTCCGGTTCGAACACGGTGTCGAGGTCCTCGTCCGTATAGCCGCAGACACCGGAATAACGCGGGTCGAGGGAAATGTCGCAGAGGTTGTTCAATCCCGAGAACAGGCTGACCCTTGAAAACCTGCTCACGCCGGCGATGAAGCTGAACCGGATGTGAGAGTCGCAGTCCTTTATGACCGCGTAGACGCCGCGCAGGAAGTCGCGGTTGGCGCGAGCAACATCCGGCACGTCCAGCGCATCGAGAATCGGCTTGTCGTATTCGTCGACGAGCACGACAACGCGCTGCCCGGTTTGCTCGTGCAGCACCCTCAGCAAGGAAGCGAAACGACCGGGAGCTGTCAGGAAATCGGCATCGGCCCGCGTGCGACGCTCGACCGAAGCAAGCTGCTCCATGAAGTGTGCCTCGACGTACCCCGGTTCCTTGAAATTCCCGCTTCCGAAACTCAAACGGATCACGGGATGGGACACGGACCAATCCCAGCCCGCATGAATGTCGAGTCCCCTGAACAGGTCCTCGCTGCCCTCGAACAGTTCCTTGCAGGTGTCCAGGAGCAGGCTCTTGCCGAACCGCCGGGGGCGGGACAGAAAGTAATGCTTGTCCTCGTCCAGCAACCGTCGGATATAGGCCGTCTTGTCGACGTAGTAGCAGTTCCGCTCCCGGACCTCCCGAAAGTTCTGGATTCCGATTGGAAGTCTGCGTTTGGTCATCGAGTCAGTTCTCAAGCGCCATGGGGACGTGTTCGCGACGGGACATTTCCGTAATTCGGGAACTCAACCCATCGAACATTTTCCCGCCTTGCCGGGCGTTCTCGCCGGTCCCGGTGCTTCGCGCGGCTGTTGCCACGAGCCTGCCTGCGGTCTCTGGATGTTTCCATACCATAGCAGACGCATTGGGAACAGCCTGCACGCACCGGCAGGCGATCGCGAAGATGAACGGATGGCGCCCGACAAGAGGAGGATTACCTCGGCGACCCAGGTTCCTGTTTGCTCGAAATCGATCAATGGGATGCGTGCTCGCGGCGCGTCGTGCCGTTTGGGGCGGACGATTCTGCCACAAAAGCGCCACCCATTTGCTGGCGCGCTGCCGGGCCGACCGGCTTCCAACGCCGATTGCGATTATTCCCGCTCACGTTCAAAATCACACAGGCTGATGATCGTCCGGGAATATTTGCTGTGAGGGCGCCCCCATTGAGGACACGCGGCGGCGCCCTTCACGCCGATTCCGTCGCCGAGGGCATGTACGCGGCGGTCGACGGCCTCGTCGACAAACTTGACCGACAAGTGAAGAAGCACAAGGAGAAACAGATCGACCGCCTCGGCAAACGCGCCGCGAGGCGCCGTTACGGGTAGCCGTCCGCTGCCGGTGGTCGCCGCCCGGGGGGAGAATCGATGCGGCTTGTCGTCCTGAGCGGACTGTCGGGGTCCGGAAAGAGCGTCGCCCTCAATGCGCTTGAGGACGCAGGACACTACTGCATCGACAACATCCCGATCACGCTGCTGCAGTCTTTTGTGGACGAAACGCTGCAGCAGCAGGATCCCGCCTTCAGTCATGTCGCGCTGTGTGCCGACGCCCGCAATGCCGCCGATATCCCGCGACTTCCGGTGCTGGTTCAGGAAATGCGAAAGGCAGGCATCGCCTGCGAGGTGATCTTCCTGCAGGCCGACGACGACGTGCTTTTATCGCGCTTCAGCGAAACGCGGCGCAAGCATCCATTGACTACCGACCAGGTGAGCCTGACCGAAGCGCTCGAACAGGAAGCCCAACTCCTTGAGCCCATCGTCGATATCGCAGATCTGTTGGTGGATACCAGCGCGATGAACGTCCACCAGCTACGAGACCTGATCGGCAACCGGGTCGCCAGGCGCGCCGAAGGCAAGCTGTCCATATTGCTGGAATCCTTTGGATTCAAACATGGGCTACCGGCCGACGCGGACTTCCTTTTCGATGTTCGCTGCCTGCCCAACCCGTACTGGGAGCTGGAGCTTCGCCCGTTGACAGGTCGCGACCGTCCGGTAAGGGAGTTTCTGGAGAAACAACCGCAGGTACAGGCGATGGTGGACGACATCACTGCCTTTCTGCAGCGCTGGATCCCCCGCTACAAGGAAACCCAGCGCGCCTACCTGACCGTGGCCATCGGGTGCACAGGCGGGCAGCACCGCTCGGTACATGTGGCGGAGGCCGTCGCGGAACGATTGTCGTCCGGCAATACCGTGCAGACCCGGCACCACCAACTGTCCGGAGCGGTAAGGCGACAAGCGCCGGAGATTTTCTGAACGCAACAGTTAGCGGACGCGCTAACTCAGGCCACCTCAACAACCTGCATCTGGGTGAACTGCAGAAGACCCCAAATTCCGTTCTCGACGCCGATACCGGACCACTTCCAGCCGCCCATGGGCACCTGCGGGGCAATGTTCAGATGCTGGTTCACCCATACCATGCCACATTCCAACTCACCGCCAATTTCTGCTGCGCGCTGCGCGTCGTTGCTCCAGACGGATGCCGCCAGCCCGAACATGCCGGTATTCGCCCGCGCGATTGCGTCGTCGACATGACGATACGACAACAACGGCAACGCCGGGCCAAACTGCTCTTCGGAAACCAGACGCGCGTCGTCGGGAAGATCCGTGGCAATGGTGGGCTCGATGAAGTATCCCTTGTCGCCGCATCGAGCGCCGCCAATGGCAATGCGCCCTCCGTGTTCGCGAACGTCACCGATAAGGTCAAGCACGCGCTCGAACTGCCGATCGTTGTTTACCGGTCCCAGTTCGCTTGACTCGTCGAGCCCGTTTCCAAGCTTCACTGCACCGGCGATACGCACGAACTCTTCTGCAAACCTGCTGTAGTGCCGCTCGGGAACGTAGACTCTCTTGATCGCCACGCACACTTGCCCGCTATTCTCAAACGCGGCCCGGAACAGGCTATCGGTAATCGCCCCAGGGTCCGCGTCGGGAAGCACGATAGCCGGATCGTTACCGCCGAGTTCCAGCGTGACGCGCTTCAGATCAGGCGCGGCCGCTGCCGCAACGGCTTTGCCGGTCGCGATCGAACCGGTGAACGCGACCTTGCGCACGCCAGTGTGGCTGGTCATCCGCGCGCCGAGTTCATCGCCGCCCGAGACGACGTTCAGGACACCCCCAGGAATCACGTCATTGAGCAGTTCGGCCATTTTGAGCGTTGTCAACGGCGTAAACGGAGATGGCTTGAGCACCACCGTGTTGCCGGCCAGGAGCGCCGGGGCGATCTTCCAGACCGCTGTGATGACGGGATAGTTCCAGGGGATGATCGCCGCCACGACACCAAGGGGCCGATGGTGCACCACGACGCTGCGTTGTCCGGCGACTTCGATGGCCTCGCTTGGAAAATCAAGCTCAGCCGTGTACTCGAACCAGCGTGCGGACCCTCCGATCTCTCCCATGGCCTTCGCGAGGGGCTTCCCCTGCTCCTGTGTCAGCAACCGGGCCAGGGAACCCGCATTGTCCCTGAGTACGGCGGCCGCGCGACGCAGCACGTTGCGACGCTTCCCGATGTCGCCTCGCCAGCCGCGAAACGCCTCTTGCGCGGCATGTACCGCCCGATCGAGGTCCGCCCGGGAGCACTCGGGCGCTGCGCCGAGCACGGTCTCGTCAGCAGGGTTCAGGACGTCGAAACTGTCGGTCCCGGAAACCAACTCACCGTCAATCAACATTCTCATCGAGTCCTCCTGACAGGCGGCTGTCTTCGGGCTGCGCCTGGTCCGTCGCTTAAAACATTTCCAGGTATTCGCGCTGTTCCCAGTCCGTGACCACGGACATGAAACGATCAATCTCGGCTTGTTTGATGGCTGCCAGATAGTCGACGAATTCGTCACCGTAAGCAGCCCGGAAAAAATCGCTTTTCCGAAACGCCGCCAGCGCCTCGATCAGGCTGCGCGGCAGCTTCTCGGCGTCGGAGGAATACGGTTCCTCGACGGGCAGCGGCGGTTCCGCATTGCTCTCGATGCCGTCCAGCCCGCCAAGCACCTGGGAACTCAAATAGAGGTAGGGGTTCGCTGCCGGTTCCCCGACCCGATTCTCGATACGTGTGGCGGCGGCGGTGGTTCCGGCGATGACGCGCAGCATCGCTCCCTTGTTGTCGTAGCCCCACTGGATGCGGTCCGGCGCCAGCGCGTTGGGCTTGTAGCGCTTGTATGCGTTGATCGTCGGCGCCGTCAGCATGCAGGCGGCGCGAGCATGCCGAAGCAGACCGCCGAGATAACCGCGTCCGACACCGGAGAGATGTTCCTCGCTGGCGTCGGGCGCAAAGCGATTCTCACCGGTCTTCGTATCGAACAGACTCTGGTGCAGGTGCCAACCGCTCGCGAACGTGTTGGGAATCTGCGGGCAGCACATGAAGGTCGCCAGGTAACCATGCCGTTGGCAGATTTGCTTTATTGCGCTGCGCGTCAGGATCACATTGTCCGCGGTCCGCATCCCGGTGCAGGGCCCGAATGTCAGCTCGACCTGACTCGGGCCGAACTCGATCTCCTCCGACCTGAGGGGCAGTCCCAACCCATCCAGCCCTCGCCGAATCTCCGCAAACACGGGCTCGAGTCCGTCATAACGCAGTTCCGTCAGGTACTGGTAGCCGTGTTGAATCGGCATCACGCTGGGCGGTGTGCCCGGCTGGGTGCAGTCCTGGGGACGGAGGTTGCGATCGGCGACTCGAAACAGGTGAAATTCGATCTCAAGCCCACTCAGCAACCCGAGTCCGTGATCCTGCAAGCGATCCAGAGCGCGGCGTAGCAACTGTCGTGTGGACAACGCCACGGGCTCCCCGTCCGGATAATACAGATCGCAGAGCACCCAACCGTTGGACGGCGCCCAGGGTAATCGCCGAAAAGTGGCTGGATCGGCCACCATGATCAGATCGGCCGCTCCGGTCAGACGCGGAGAATCCATACCGGCACCCGCCTGCCAAACGGGCATCACCGTACGGTGCGACGTATCCTTCAGGATCAGTGTCGAGACTACCGTGCAGCCATTGACGATGGCATCGGCAACCGCACCTCGATTTATCGTCTTCCCCCGGGTGATTCCGTGCTGATCGGCGAATACGAACCGGACCACCTCAAGATCGTCGCGCTGTATTGCGTCGAGCATGTCGCGTGCCATTGCCTTTCTTGAGTTGTCCCAAAGGCCCAGCCGCTCGATGAAACTGTCCTTGAACGAAAGTTCGGCACCCAAATCAAATCTCCGCGACGACGTGTTTGCTGCGAACATCCGTTCGCTGAGCAAACGACGGCCATCGAGTCTAGGTGTTCCCCCACACCTTCGCAAGACAGCGTGTGCCGCGGCGGGCGCCGCGGCAGTCATTGATTCTCCCGGTACCTGGCGGCGAACGCGACCAAGGCTTCGCTGAAACAGTCCATCGGCGCGCGCGTCTGTCCGGCGCCAATTACGCCCCCCTTCCTGTGGGCAATGGCGGTGTCGATGATCGGAGCGATCCCGGTCCGTACGACATGACGGATATCGGTGGCGACAGGCGCCGCGGCGAAGTCGAGATTCGGAATCCGGTAGTCTGGAAGAACACCCGCCGTGATCTCTTGCATCTCCTCGCTGAGCCGCACCGCGCGCTGGAATGACCCGCCGACGAATTGCTGCAGAACGGGTGCGGCAGCCTGCACGTAACCTCCCAGTCCGACCGTCTCCATGATCGAGCTGTCCCCCATGTCGGCAACTGTATCCTTCTCGCCCCATTCGGAGGAGAACAAAAGCCCGTCCACGGGGTTGGCCGGCGCCGTAAACCAGGTGTCGCCGAGCCCGCTCACCCGAATGCCGAAATCGATTCCGTTCCTCGCGAGCGTTGTGACAATGGTGCTGTGGGCAATTCCGCCGGCGGCTTCCGCGACCGCCTTCGCAGCGGCCATTGAAACGCACAGTGAAAATTGCTCCGCCCGGGAAAGGTATTCGACACTGTCCCGCAACGTTGCCGAATCAACGCGCAGCCGAACCAGCGACGGCAGCAGTTCCCGCAACAGCAGTACGCTCCCCGCGCTGTTGCGGTTGTGGCATTCATCGCCCATCTGCAACGCCTTCGCCGCGATCTGCCTGACATCGATTCCGCCCTTGACCCGGACCGCGGACTGCAAGACGGGTCCGAGGACTTCAGCCAGCCAGCGCCACTGCCTGACGGTTTCTTTTTCGTACTGGCCACGATCACGCAATTGCCCGCGCGGTCCCTGGAACAGCAGCGAGCAGCCGATCGACTCATTTGCTTCGTCCCGGACCATGGCGACGGGGGTTGATGCGCTCGTAATCCCGGCCATTCCACCCACCGCGCCATAATCGTGACACGGCGCGAGGAGTATGTCGCCAGCCTCGATTCGCGCGATGGCTTCGACCCGCGTGCCCGCCAGCCCTTCGAACAGCGCGGCGCAGATCGCGCCATTTCGCTGCGGCTCGCACATGCGCCGCCATTCGATCGGCGGCCCCGCGTGAAGAATCACGTCGCCAGTCATGCCGGGCAATGCGTCGATGGCGGGCCGGACATCGAACCAGATAGGCCGGCTGTCTTGAAAAACCTTCAGCGTAGCCTGATTCGCCGCTTCGATTTGGGACTGAAATTGCGTCACGGCGCCCGATACCGCCGGGAAAATGCCCGTAACGCGTTTTCGAAGCAACCCATGGGCGCGCGAACCTGGCCTGCTCCGATCAATCCACCTTCCCGGTGCGTAATGGCCGTATCGATCAGTGGAGTCGTTCCGGTCCCGACGACCTTGCGAATGTCGATGCCGATGGGCGCACCGTCAAAGTCCAGGCTCGGGATCCGGACATCAGGGTTAACGCCTATACAGATGGTTTCCATTTCCCGTGTGTTGTTGATGGCCTGTTGCATTGTTCCGCCGACATAGGACTGCACGGTAGGCGCCGCGGCCTGAATGAAACCGCCCAACCCGACCGTCTCTGCGATGCTGCTGTCGCCAAGGTCAGGCGCCGCGTCGGCGGGACCCCACTCGGAGCGAAAGTAAAGTCCGTCGACATAATTGGCGGGGGCGGTAAACCATTCGTCGCCGAGACCCGCAACACGGATACCGAAGTCGACCCCGTTCCTGGCCATGGCCGTTACCATGGTGCTGCATTCCGTACCCGCGGCGGCATTCAGAATCGCCTTGGCCGCGGCCATGATGCCGTGAAGAAAGAAATGTTCGGCCTGCGTCAGAAAATCGATGCAAGCAGCGAGTGAGTCACGATCCGGCGCCGTGTCGAGGAGCGCAACCGCGATCTCGCGATAGAACAGGCCATGGGCCGCGATGCTCCGATTGTGGCACTCATCGCCCATCTGCACGGCCCGCGTAATGATGCTCTTTACGTCCACGCCTCCGAGAGCCCTGACGGCGGCCCCGAGGGCCGGTCCGAGAACCTCGGCTTGCCAGCTCAGGTTCGTCGCGATCGGTTCGTCGTAACAGCCCCATTTGAGCAAATTCAGCGTCCCGCCTTCGGAAAGACAACTGAAGGCCGCGTTGCCGTACTTTTCGTTCCTGACAACGAACATCGGCGTCGAGGCCGAGGTAACGCCCGTTCCTGCCCCGACCGCGTCATGATGGTGGCAGGGTTCGATCAGGACTTCCCGGCTGTTAATCATGCTTTCGGCCTGTTCAGGCGTGCTTGCAAGACCCTCCCAGAGAATCGCGCCGACCACGCTTTTTCGGTGCGGTCCGCACATGTCGCGCCATTCGATGGGAGGTGCGGAATGCAGGACCATGTTCCTGCGCATCCCGGGCACGACATCGATCGCCGGCTGAACATCGACCAGCGTCGGCCGTCCCGATATCAGGATTCGCAAAGCATCGTCGTTTGCCTGGTTAATTCTCGTCTTGAGGTCGACCACTTTTTCCTCCGTTCCCTCAAATGCCTGTCAGACAAGTTGTTTGCAATCGATAATTGGACTTGTCAAAATCGCGAACAAAAGTACACAATACGCAACATATTGAAAATCTAGCAAAAATACCATAGTCATGGAATTGCGTGAACCGACGCAACCAGTTTTGGGGCAGGTTCCGGCAGGCAAGGAGTTTCGGCGATGAAAATTCACGACATATCGATGGACATCGAGCCCGATATGCTCTTCTGGTGGCAGGGAAAGAAGCCTGAAATGCGCTCCGTCATGCGCCTTTCCGACGGCGCGCCCTCCGAAGTCACCCGCTGGTTGATCGGTTCTCACACGGGCACGCACATCGATGCGCCTCGTCACTTTCTGGAAGATGGTGCGACCGTGGAACAACTTCCCCTCGATATTTTCATCGGACCTGTTCGGGTCGTCGATGCGATCACGGAAAACGATGATGCGATTACGGCAAAGACGGTGGAGCAAGCGAACCTCAACGGCGCCACCCGGGTGTTGTTCAAGACATCAAACTCCGAAAAGCGGCTGACGAAGAAGGAGTACGACTTCTCGTTTGTCGGTATTGCGGCCGATGGTGCGCAGGCCCTCGTCGATGCGGGCGTGCGGATCGTGGGAATCGACTACGTCACGATAGAGGCTCGGGACCAGACGGATGAGTGGCCGACCCATCATATCTTGTGCGGCAATGGCGTTGTGATTCTGGAAGGCGCAGACCTGCGCAATATCTCCGACGGCACCTACTTCATGTGCTGTCTTCCAATGCGATTGAAGGGTTCGGAAGGCGCGCCAACCCGTACCGTACTGATCGAAGGGCTGGAATGGAGTAAGTAATGGTGGGCGCAATTGCCACTCCGCACGAATTGGCTACTCGTGCCGGACGTGATGCATTCGCCGCAGGAGGTAACGCCATCGATGCCGCATTGGCCGCGGCGGCAATGCTCACCGTCGTTTTCCCTCATCAGTGTGCAATTGGCGGAGACCTGTTTGCCTTGATCGGCGGACCTGACGGGAAAGCCGTATCAGTCAACGGTTCCGGGGCCCTGCCGGCCGCTGTTGATGTCGAGGAGTACCGGTCCCGATTCTCGGAGGTCCCGGGGTCCGGACCGCATTCGGTTACAGTTCCCGGTTTGCTGAGTGGCTGGGCGCGGATTTCGGAACTTGGCGGCTCAATGGGGCTTGCCGAAATATTGGCCCCCGCTGTCCGCGCCGCGGCGGACGGTGTAACGGTCTCCCGATCGTTGGCTGCGGGAATTCGATGGCGGCGCGAAGTCCTGCTCCAGGACAAGGGTATTGCGGAACTTTTTATCCCCAACGGGCAACCGCTCAGTGAAGGCGACCTTCTGAAGCAACCAGCCCTGCGGGTCTCGCTGGAAACCATCGCATCGGAAGGCGTTTCGAGCTTCTACACGGGCTCGGTCGGAAAAAGGATGGTCACAACGCTACAGGAACAGGGGTCGCCGCTGACCATGGACGACCTGGCCGCTCACCACGCGCAGATCAGTGATCCTCTGCGCCTTGACTACGGGGACCACGAATTGTTTACCAGCCCCCCCAATTCGCAGGGATTCGTCTTGCTCGAGTCCATTGCCGCATTGACGGGACTGGGTATCGAATTGGATTCCTCTTGCGCCCACGCCGTGTACAAACTGCATGCCGCGATGCTTGCGTCGGAGGATCGAGATCGCTACCTGGGCGATCCGGACCGGGTAGCGGTGCCACTCTCATCGCTTCTTGACGAAACCGTGATTGGAGGCCGTCTACGCGAGCGCTTGCGTCGGACGCAGCCGGACTTGGAATTGCATCGTCGCTCGGCGGCGCACGGCGATACAGTCGCAATCTGTGCAATGGACGGCGATGGCATGGCGATTTCGTTAATACAAAGTCTCTACCAGACATTCGGTGCCGGAATTCTCGATCCCGAAACAGGCATCATCGTGCACAACCGCGCACGCGGATTTTCCCTGGCTCGTGGCTCAGCAAACGAGCTGATCCCCGGCACCCGGCCCGCGCATACGCTTATGCCGCTGCTGGCTTACCGCGAAAGTAAACCGGTTGCGTCCCTGGGCACCATGGGTGGCAGGGCGCAAGCGCAAATTCTGTTGCAGATATTGGCAGGTGCTTTGGATCCAACAGCGCCAGTCGGGGAAACACTGGCTGCGCCACGATGGGTGTTTGGCGGCAAGGATTTGGGATTTGACTATCCCACGATCGCAATTGAGGACGATGCCGCCTCCGAACTCAATGAAGTAATGCATGCGGATGGCTTCAAGGTCGAACGGGTGAATCCTCAGAACGAAATCATGGGCCACGCAAGTGTGGCGCGAGTTAGAGCGGACGGTGGGTATGAAGCTGCCGCGGACTCGCGTTCAGACGGTCTCGCACTGGTCCATGGGTAATGATCAAGCCACGGAAAACAGAACCTGCGGGTGTAAGCAAAGGCAGATCCAGTCAACTGCGTGGTTCCTGCACTGCGTCAATGAGAATTCGGTCGATGAGTAGTAGAAAATGCGTCTAACCAAGCTACCCAGAGTCTGTCTGGGGCAGTTGCCGACCCCGCTTGAGGAAGCCAGACGGCTCTCGGATGCCCTTGGTGGACCCAGGATATTCTTTAAACGGGATGACCTGACCGGCATCGGGTTGGGCGGCAACAAGGTGCGGAAGCTGGAGTTCATCATCGGCAAGGCACTTGAGGAAGGCGCCGATACACTGGTTGTCTGCGGCGGCTTTCAATCGAATATGGCCCGGGTTTCAGCCGCCATGGCAAATCGCGTCGGACTGAAGGTCGAATTGGTACTCGGCGGCTTGCCGGGGGAACCCAGGCCACCGATCGGCAACCTGCTCCTGGATCACTTGCTTGGCGCCAAAGTCAGGTTGGTGGATACCGTGCCAAGATGGGAGTTCGGTGAGATTCTCCACGAGGTTGCTGAAGAACTGCGCAGCGAGGGACGTCGGCCCTTTGTGTTGGAGCCGGGCGGTTCCAGTCCCGAGGGAATGGCCGGGTATTTCAGCGCAACCCTGGAGATGGCCAGGCAGTTTTCCGAGCAGGGCATCCAACCGAGCCGCATCTTTGTCGCGGTGGGTTCGGGCAGCACCTTTGGCGGTCTCGCGCTGGGAGCGATGCACGTCAACCCATCCTTCGAAGTTGTCGGCATCAGTGTCAGCCGAATGTCGGATTACCTGAGCGAAAATATCCCGCAGCTGACAACCGATGCCAACGAGTTGCTGGGGCTGGACAAGGGAGTCAGGGGAGAAGACCTGACAACCTACGACCAATACATCGGCGAGGGCTATGGCGCCTTGACTGACGGCGCTTGCGAAGCGATACGACTCGTCGCGCAATCAGAAGGCGTGTTTCTTGATCCGGTCTACACGGGCAAGTGCATGGCGGGCCTGATGGATCTTGTCCGCAAGGGGACCGTCGGCAAGGATGAGACGGTCGTGTTCATTCACACCGGCGGTTCACCCGCGCTCTTCGCGTACGAGAAGGACGAATTGATGGCCTGACAGGCCGGGGAGCCTCGGCATGGGATATGACGACGCGGCACTTGCGCGACACTTGCGCGGCAAACCGCGCAGTAACATGATGGCTCTTTGAGGGGACACGGATTCACCGCATGTTGAAAAAACCGGGCCTTGCGGTACCTCTGCTCCCATATCTGGCGGTGTGCGCGATCCTGGCGGCTTGCGGCACCGGGCAGAATCCGGTGGACGACGGCAACAGCATCATTCTGTCGAGCAACAAGCCGGGCGTTCGTCTGGATCCTCATCTCGATGTCAAGTGGGAGGTCCTGTACATACTCTCGACCGTCTATGAAACCCTTGTTTATCAGGATTCAGACGGAGACATCGTCCCGGGACTGGCTTCGGAATGGAGCGTCTCAGACGACGGCAAATCCTATGCCTTCACGCTGCGCGAGCAAGTACGCTTCCACGACGGTACACCCTTCAATGCCGAAGCCGTCAAGTTCAATATCGAGCGGATCCTGTCTCTGGGGCCCCGCTCGCTAAAGGCCAGGTCGCTGCTGCCCGACATCAAGTCCATCGAGATACTGGACGAATACAACATCGGGATAGACCTGAACGAACCCAACGGCTTTTTCCTGTTCGGGCTCAGTCTGCCCTACCTCTCCATGGTCTCACCCACAGCGGTGCAGACGTGGGGTGACGAATACCATCAGCACCAGAGCGGTACCGGCCCGTTCATGTTCGAGGAGTACCTGGTGGGCGACCGATATACGCTGGTGCGCAATCCGAACTATGACTGGGCGCCGGAAATATACAATCACGACGGTCCGGCGCACCTTGAAAAAATTACCTGGCACTTTTTGGCGGAACCCTCTACGCGGGCGCCCGCACTGCTGGCGGGTGACGTGGACATCGCCCTCGACCTGTTGCCCACCGACGCCCAATACGTCATGGATTCCCCCGAACATACCGTGTCCATCGCGAACCTGACCGGCCAGCCGGCATTCTGGTATCTGAATACCCAACTGCCGCCCACCGACGACATAAGAGTGCGGCGCGCAATCTTGCATGGCGCCGACATGCAGGTGGCGGTCAAGGCGATCAAGAGAGGATTCAATCGCGTTTCACACGGTCCGCTGGCGAGCGTCACGCCGGAATATGCCAGCCAACTGGAGGGGATGTACCCACACGACCCGGAACTCGCGATTTCCCTGCTTGAGCAGGCCGGCTGGCTGGATGCCGATGGGGATGGTATCCGCGAAAAGGACGGCATGCCTCTTGTCGTGCTCATGTCCATGGTGAATTGGGGGCAAAGCAGGGAATTCAGTGAACTACTCTATTCCCAACTCAAAGCCATTGGCATTGAACTGCGAATCGAGATGATGGACTACGGTGTCCAGGTGGAGGCCGGGCAGCGAGGCCGGAAGAACATGCTGTTCATGGGCGGCTCGGGTCACTCCGCGTTTGATGCGCTCAAGCCATTCTTCCATTCCGAAAATACCGAACGCGGTTTTGCCTGGGCAAAATACCAGGATCCCGAACTCGATCGCTTGTTGGACGAAGCCGTTCTGCTCACCGGTGACGTAGGAAAGCGAACGGAGTTATACGAGCGGGCCCAGACGCTGATCATGGAACAAGCGCTCATCCTGCCAATCTATGACTACGCGCTGCTGATAGGCGTCAGCGAAAAGGTCAAGGGCCTGGAATGGCGCTCGGTTGGCCTGGTTCCCACGTTTTACGAGATGTATCTGGAAACCCCGTGATGACCGAACCGTAAGGACGATGGCCAGGTACATCGTCAAACGACTGTTGACTGCCGTACCGGTCGTGTTCGGGGTAATTTCGGTCGCCTTTGTCCTTCTGTATCTCCTGCCGGGAGATCCCGCTTCCACCATGCTGGCCAGATCCGGTGCGTCTGCGCAGGACATCGCGCAACTACGCACTGAATTGGGATTGGACGATCCCCTGTACGAGCAATTCGCCAGCTACGTCGTCAGAACCGTTCAAGGTGACTTCGGCCGATCGATGGTGAGCCAGGAGCCGGTGCTGGAGCTGTTGATGGCGAGGCTTCCGACTACGCTGGAGTTGGTGATGGCCGCGCTACTGATGGCGATTCCCATCGGTACGCTGCTGGGGATGACTGCCGCGATTCACCAGAATTCCTGGATCGACCGCCTGGTGGTGGCATTTGCGTCTTTGGGAGTATCGATACCTTCCTTCTGGCTGGGTCTCATGCTGATTCTGTTCTTCTCGGTCGCCTTGGGCTGGCTTCCGTCCTTCGGACAGGGCGGCTTTCGGCACCTGATTCTGCCGGCGGCGGTTTTGGCGTTTGGAGCGGTCGGCACCATAACGCGGACAGCGCGCACCAGCATGGTGGACGTGCTGAAGCAGGACTACATCGTCATGGCACGATCGAAGGGCCTGGCCGAGCACACGACGTTGGTGCGTCATGCCCTGAGAAACGCGCTCGTTCCGATCGTGACGGTCATTGGCCTGCAGTTCGGATGGCTGTTGTCGGGATCGATCATCGTCGAAGCCGTATTCTCCCGCCAGGGGCTGGGACTGATCCTGATCGATTCCGTGCTGGAGCAAGACTTGCCGGTGGTACAGGGAGCGGTGCTGCTGAGTTCGATTCTCTACATTTTCCTTAATCTGGTGGTCGACATCGCATACGTATTTGTCGATCCGAAAGTCCGCTACGGATAGGACGGCGGAGACGAATCGTGGACCAAACGATTGCCGGCAGCAACGAAACCATCGCGAAACCGCAAAGCCCCACGCGAATTGCGCTGAATCGCCTGCTGGAAGACAAGATCGCAATATCCTGCATCGGCATGCTTGTGCTGTTCTTCCTCCTGGCTGCGGGCGCCGCCTATCTCGCGCCATACGATCCGTATCACGCATCACCGGAGGAATCGCTGCTGCCCCCGAGCTGGTCTCACCTCATGGGTACCGACCTGATCGGGCGGGACGTCTTCAGCAGGGTTCTCTTCGGTGCCCGGATTTCAATGTCGATCGGCTTCATATCCGTAGGCATATCCGCGACCATCGGCGTGACGCTGGGCTTGATCGCCGGTTACTACGGCAGATTCGTCGATACGATCATCATGCGCTTCATCGATACCCTGATGGCATTTCCCGGGATCCTTCTGGCATTGACCATCATCGCGCTTCTGGGTCCCGGAGTTCTCAATGTCATGATCGCCGTGGGGATAGGGGGCATTCCCAGTTACGCCCGCCTGGTGCGCGGGTCCACCCTTTCAATCAAGGAAGAAGTGTATGTCGACGCCGCAAGGTCTGTCGGCGCGAGAGACTGGCGAATCATGCGGGACCATATCCTGCCGAACGCATTTCCGCCCGTGCTGGTGCTGATCAGCATGTCCTATGGCTGGGCATTCCTGAGCGCCGCCGGTCTGAGTTTTCTCGGTCTCGGGGCGGAATCGCCCGCGGTGGAATGGGGCGCGATGCTCAACGACAGCCGGGCACTGCTTTGGGTCGCTCCCTGGACTGCCATCTTTCCGGGGATCGCCATCATGTGTGTGGTGCTTTCGACAAATCTGCTGGGCGATTCGCTACGGGACGCCATTGATCCGCGCCTGCGTTAACAACGCGAAATGACGGTACTGGAAGTTACAGGCCTGACGACGCAATTTCACACGCGAGAGGGCGTGGTCAGGGCGGTCGACGACGTTTCGTTTGAACTTGATCAGGGGGAAACGCTGGCAATCGTGGGCGAAAGTGGCAGCGGCAAGAGCTGCACGGTGCTATCGATCCTGCAGCTTGTACAGACACCGCCCGGCAGGATTGTCGCGGGTGAAGTCCGTTACGGGGGGCGCAATCTATTGGAGCTGAGCGAGCGCGAGATGCGCGCCGTACGCGGCAAGAGCATTTCCATGATTCTTCAGGATCCCATGACATCCCTGAATCCCTTGCTGACCGTGGCGACTCAAATTGGCGAAGTGCTGCAGTTGCACATGGGATTGGACAAACGCCAGGCTCGCCGAAGGACGACGGAACTGCTTCGCATGGTCGGTATCCCCGAACCGGAAATGAGGTTGGATAACTACCCGCACCAGCTATCCGGAGGCCTGCGCCAACGAGTGATGATCGGGATCGGTCTGGCCTGCGGTCCTGACGTATTGATTGCGGACGAGCCGACCACGGCGCTGGACGTGACGATCCAGGCTCAAATCATCGATCTGATCAAGCGCCTGCGAGACGAATTCGGCATGTCAATTATCTGGATTACCCACGATCTGGGGGTGGTGGCGGGCCTGGCGGATCGGGTGATGGTGATGTATGCAGGCCAGGTCGTCGAAGTAGCCCCCGTCGAGCGGCTTTATCGCGAACCACGACATCCCTATACCATCGGTCTGCTGAACTGCCTGCCGCGACTGGACGTTGCTCGTGCGGAAAGGCTGACTGCGATCAAGGGATTGCCGCCGGTCCTGATTGGCAAAGCGGCAGGATGCCCATTTTCGCCGCGTTGTCCACAGGCCATCGAAAAGTGCTCGAAAAAGCGGCCCGACCTGAAACCGGCGGGGCGTGGGCATCGTGTTGCTTGCTGGGCCGCGAGGCTATCGGATCAGGATTCCCGTGGACAGCTTGACGAAATGTACCTGAAATGACGTCAGACGAAGTTTTGATAAGGGTTCGCAACCTGAAGATGCACTTCCCTGTACGCCAGGGTGCCGTTTTCGATCGTTCACGCGCCTGCATCAGGGCTGTGGACGGTATAAGCCTTGACATCAGGAAAGGCGAGACCTTGGGCCTGGTCGGCGAATCGGGGTGCGGCAAGTCGACTCTGGGGCGAGTCATCCTGCAGATGCATCGACCCACTGCGGGCGAAGTCTACTTTCGTGACATGAACCTGACTTCCATGCAGCGGAATCGTTTGCGTCGGATGCGTCGTCACATGCAGATGATCTTTCAGGACCCATATGCCTCGCTGAATCCGCGGATGACGGTCGGCGATATCGTTGCGGAGCCGCTCATCGTGCATAACATTTCGAGCGGCAAAAAGCGCCGGGAGCGGGTCCAGGCGCTCTTCGAATTGGTCGGACTGAATCCAGTCTTCGTGAATCGCTACCCGCACGAGTTTTCGGGCGGACAGCGGCAGCGTGTCGGCGTCGCGCGTGCCCTGGCCGTGAACCCGGATTTCATCGTCTGCGATGAGGCCATCGCCGCCCTTGACGTCTCAATCCAGGCACAAATCATCAACCTGCTGATGGATCTGCAGGAGAAGCTCAACCTGACCTACCTTTTCATCGCGCACGACTTGTCCGTGGTACGGCACATTTCCGACCGGGTGGCCGTGATGTATCTCGGCAAGATCGTGGAACTGGCCTCTCGGCAGGATCTGTATGCCAATCCCCGGCACCCCTATACCAGAATCCTGCTTTCGTCGATTCCCGTACCGAATCCGAAATCCGAGAAAATACGTCGGGGCGAGCTGCTTTCGGGCGATCCGCCCAGCCCGGCGAATCCTCCGAAGGGCTGCAACCTGAGCACGCGCTGTCCGCTGGCGGCAGCAGAATGCTACAAGCATGAACCGGACTTAATGGAAATGGGCCAAGGTCACTGGGCGGCATGTTTTCGAGCCTGAGACTCGGCTCCGAGAACTTCACGCCAGGCTCTCAACGGTGATCGAAAGACAGTGCAGAGCGCGCTCCGCGAGTCGCCCGGCCTGGGACAGACTTGCAAACGCCGCGAATGGCGGTGAAGTCCTGGCAGTCTTTCGCCGGACTCTTATCCTCAATTTCAAGCCCTGCTCCGCAATGGATGAGATTGGGGCCTCGGTAATGGCTCTTGTTCTGCCTGAAATTGGCAATGGCCCTCTGAACATCGTTCTCGATGAACAAGTCGATGCACTGAACGGCTTTCGATCGAACCAAAGCGCCTGTTTTCGTCATGGCGAGCTGCGTGTCGGGAAGACGTGCATTCTGTTGGATCGCGCATCGATCTGGGAGCCTCGTCCCGATTGGAGCAAATTGCGATCAAAGCCCGAAGAAGTGACCAGAGCACTGGAAACAGCACTGAGCCGAGTGCAATGCGAGGCGTCATCGACATCCATCCTGGAGGTGATTTGCCCATCGGTCTGCCTGGTCGCGACCCGGCCGACAATTCGCGAATTCCTTTGCACGGCTCGACGGGGTATGGACGCGCTGGAGGTTGGTTTGAAGGGGGAGCCGGGCGCGCTTTATTCCGGCGTCTCGCAGTTGGCTGGGCTGGGTCCGGGACTGACGCCGGCTGGTGACGACTTTCTTGCCGGTGTGATGTTGTATCTCTGGCTGCGCCACGCTGACCCGCTTGTCGTTTGCCGGTCTATCTTGCAGGTTGCGGGTCCCCGCACGACGCTATTGTCAGGCGCAATGCTGCAGCGAGCGGCGGCAGGTGAGTGCAATGCTGACTGGCATCATTTTTTCCACTCAGTCACGACCGGAGATCGAAAACGTTCAGGCGTTGCGGTTGGCCGGATTCTTGCCCATGGCAACACCTCCGGAAGCGACTCTGTGGCTGGTTTCCTGTGGATGAGCAGACTGCGGCAAATTCTGTAATCGGCGAGAGGGAAGCCATAGCTAGCAGCCCAGCCTGCTTCACTCGGACCAGGGATTCACCAGATCGGTCATCGGCCACGGAAACGGAGTCTCCCCTTCATCCAATGGCAAGTCCCCGGCTTCCTGCAGCCGGCTCGCGCGCCCGTCCGTGTACTCTTTCAGCAGAATGATCTTGCCGTCCTGAACCCTGCCGATTGCGACGGTGCCCACAGCGGTTCTCCTGCCGTTGGATATCTTGGTAGTCGCAAACTGGTATTCGGCGGCAAACCGGTCGCCATCCACCAGAACCCAGTTCACATAAACCCGTGTGTCCTCGAAATTTGCCTGCCAATAGCGAAAGACATCAAGCGCCCCTGCCGCATCCGTGCGCTCGCCCGGAAAGGCGAACAGAAGATCCGGGTGTGCGGTTGACAGGAATACAGCTTCATCTCCGCTTTCCCACGACTCCAACGAGGCGACGACCAGTGCCTCGATTTCGTCGGACGTGTTGCTGCAGCCCGACGCAACGCATGCAATTGCGGAGACTGCGCAAAGCAGGAACAGTCGCATGGGCAGGGCGCTTCCTACCAGTTGTACCCTACGGTGGCCCCGATCCAGCGTGGCTTGCCGTACACATCGGTGGAGAATCCCAGGAACGCCAGATCGAAGGAAAACGTTCGATACACCGTATCGCTCAGATTTTCCGCGAATACGCCCGCGTTCCATCTGCCGTCCGCGCCATACCACATCAGGCGGGCGTTGGTAATGGAATAGCCATCTTCGAAGTGGCTCGGGCTGTTGAATGAATCGAAATATTGTTCGTCGAACCGACTGTAGTCGCCCTCGACAGCCATGCTTCCCCCGCCTGAGAGATCCCACTCGTATCTACCCAGGAGGGTCAGCTTGAGGTCGGGCGTCAACGGCATTTTCGTATCGACCATCTGCAGACCGAACAACGTCACGTCCTTCAGGGTCGCGTCCAGAAAGGTTGCCGTTGCAAACACGTCGAAACCATCCGATGGCGAAGCGGCCAACTCCAATTCCACCCCGCTGATTTCCGCATCCGAGTTGAATGCCTGTGCGCTCAACGTTGTGCCATCGAACTGAAAGGCTTGAGAGTCTTCGTAATTGTACGAGAATGCGGCCCCGTTAAACCGTATGGTGTCGTCCTGAAAACTGGACTTGAAGCCAGCCTCGAAACTGTTCAGCGTCTCGGTATCAACGGGAATGCCCGGTATGGCGCCCGCTCTTGCCGTGAACCCCAGGTTGAAGAGTCCCGCCTTGTGTCCTCTGGATACCCCGGCATACGCCAATGTATTGTCGTTGGGGGTCCAGGACAAGCGCAAATTGAAATCCGCGTTGCTGTCGTCGATCGTTGCCAGGTCGCCGACCGTTGATGAATTGAAGACCAGGCCGGTATCCTGGTTATCCAGGTCGTAGTTCTTTTCTTCCTGGGTGAATCGCAGGCCCAGGGTCACACCAACCGTGTCGGAAAACTGGTAATCGAGGTTACCGAACAGCGCTTGCGACGCCGTCGTCAGCTCGTAGTTGACAGGTGCTCTGCTGACAGCGCAGCCGCCTGCAAATCCGGGCGAGCAACGAGCTTGACTCCCGTCGATGTCATAGTTGATGAAGTAGATGCCGGCCAGCCACTGGAGTCTGTCCAAACCTCCGGCGACCCTGAATTCCTGAGAAAACTGGTCGCCGTTCGGGTGTACTTCGGTGCCTCGCTCGAATGGAGTGCCGTCACTGTCGAACAGGGCATCTTTCGATGTCTGTTCGAATCCCGTGACCGAAACGAATTCCATGGTGTCTCCTGTCCACGCCACGCGAGCAATTCCCGTAGTTTGTTCCGTTTCGAGATAGATGTCCCTGTTGGAGTGCGTGTCCCGGGGATCATCGGGCGTGGGCTCGATGAACCCCGCGTAACCCGGATTGCCGATATTCGGGATTGCCTTGAAGGTTGGGGGCGGATCATCGGCGCTCACATGAGAGAACATGTTGCCGGCATCGTTGTCATTCGAGCTGTGCTGCAGCAGCAGGTTGACGCTCAGGGCATCGCTTGGCTCGAACAGTATCTGCCCCCGTATCCCGGTGTTGTTCAGTGCATTGCCGTCCTCGTTGCTGGCAACGGAATTTTCCACCCAACCGTCGTACTGATGCTTCAGGATGGAAATACGAGCCGACGCGGTGTCGCCCAGCGGTCCGCCAAGCGCACCTTCAAACTTGACCCGATTGTATTCGCCATACGTGAAATTCGCGTAACCTCCTACTTCCCTGGAAGGTTTCGCTGTCACGTAGTGGATCAGGCCGCCTGTCGCATTTCGGCCATACAACGTGCCCTGCGGACCGCGCAGGATCTCGATGCGTTCGAGGTCGAATATCTGTTGATCGAGACCGATCAGGTTAGCCTTGTAGAATTCGTCAATGTAGACCGCTGACGGACTCTCGTTGATATCGGAAAAGTCTCTTTGCGACACGCCTCGTAGTGAGATAAAGGGAAAATCCCCATCGCCCGAGTTTTGCCCCATTGTGAGGCCGGGGGTATAGAGGGCGAGGTCGAGCGTACTGTCGATACCCAGTTCCCTGGCCCGATCGCCCGAAAAGGCGTTCATGCTGATTGGGACGTCCCGGGCTGCTTCCTCGCGCTTTTGGGCCGTGACGACAATTTCTTCCAGCCCTTGCGCGTAAACGGATACTGATGGAGCACTCACCAGAGCAACGAGGGGCGGAGCCACGAGTCTTGTCACCTTGATCATCATCATCCCCTCTTTTGCGCTTGGCAATTGTTGGTGCGGGGACGCGACCTGGTTCGGTGGACTCCGGTACTTGCCGTTAGCTGACCGGGTCATCAGACCGGCGTCGTCGCACCATAGTCGAGATACGCGGTAACACTACCACGGGCCATGAATTGGCACAAATGTTCGCGATAAGAACTTCCGCGCTAATTCACATGAAATCCCGATTGGTTCCACGTCGCCATGATTTCGCGCGTGGCCCGACCCATGACATCGCTTTCCAGGTAGGTCTCATCGCCAAACACGGCGTCGGACACCATGCGGTCCAGGTCCACCTTGGTCGCCAATTCAATGGCGAGGTCTTGCGCGATCGCCAGGTCGTCGCCGAAGAAGGAGTGCTGATACTCCGCGTAAACGATCCGGGGCTTGGCTTCTTCCACGGACAGAAGCCATTGGAAAAACTGCGTCATCGTATACATGACCCGCGGTTGGTGGAGCCCCAGGATGACCACTCGTAGGTCATCCCACTTTTCGTGAGGATACTCTGCCTTCCAGTGTTCCATCTGGGCACCGAATTGATTCAACTGCTCCAGGGCTCCCACACGCAGATTTTCCGCGATGAGGGGTCGAATGGGTTCAAAATACTCCTTGAACCCTTCCCTGGTAGCGACGCCCGAACCGGTAATTTCCACGATGTAGTCCTCCGTCGAGGAAAGAATCGTGGCGATTCGCATCCGCGCCTGACTGTCCACAGGCAACTGTTCCACAAACCCGAGAGCATTCCGGATACTTCGCCCATATTCCGTCAGCCTCGTGATCTGATCCGGCGAAAACCTGTCACCCTCCATCATGGAGATGATGGAGATCACGCCAATCACGGGATGTGATGCCCGTGCCATGAGGAAGTAAGTGGACTTGTCCATTTCGAATCGAACGTGCTCCCCGTTCTCTCGTATCAGGGTCATGTTGAGCAGATCCTGCAAGATCACTGGAGAATTGAATACGACCTCTTCACGGTGATGCTCGACGGCGTCGTCGTAAGCCCGCCTGAAATGAGTGTCCAGACCCACGAAGGCATCTGTCGCTTCGCTTGCCGGAGCCGGCTGAGCGGTTACCTGTGCCGTTACCTGTGCCGTCGAGACGCTTGGAGGTATCGCCAGGAATGCACAGGCGGTCAGGCAAACCAGAATGAGCACTCTCATGCAAACGTACAGCGTGCGGCGCTTTATGATCTTGACGTCGGATATGAGTTGTCGCATTGCGTCTCCCCTCTCAGATGTACTATTTCGATTCTCAATATATTGGACGCCTTTTTCATCGCATCGCGCGCGTTCGATCATGCAGGCGATGACGGTCTGATCAATCGATTGACCAGCCGTTCGGCGTTAACGCGATAGTAGGATGGAATCCCGGAAAGTTGCTAGCCGATACCCATTTCATTGGAAAACCAGACGACGGTCTTTTCCATCACGTCGACAATCTTCTCGACCTCCGCGCGACCGACTGTCAATGGTGGCCCGAATTCGACGACCTGAGCAGTCCTTGCAATCAATCCAAGCTCTTGCATATGCGCTGTTACCCTGGCGGGCATCTGATCTTCCGGACGAAACATCTCACGTGTTTTCTTGTCTCGGACCAACTCCACCGCCGCAAGCAAACCAAGTCCCCTGACGTCACCGACAATGGGGTATTTCCTCAGCTCATTCAATCCCTCCAGCAGGTAGGCGCCCATCTTCGCCGAGTTTTCAACCAGGTTCTCCCTTTCGATGATTTCGATGTTCTTGAGCGCTGCGGCCGAGGCGGTCGCATGGCCGCCAAAACTGATCACGTGATTCAAACCTGATTCACGTCCCTCTGCAGATTCAAAACTGCTGGTAACTTTCGGGCCGGTTATTGCGGCGCCCATTGCCGCATAGCCGGAGGTAATTCCCTTGGCCACGGTCATGATGTCCGGGACGACACCCCAATGCTCACATGCGAACATTTTGCCGGTTCGACCGAAGCCATTGATGACTTCATCCAGAATCAAGAGAATGCCGTACTTGTCGGCAATTTCACGCAGTCGAGGAAGGTATTCCGCCGGCGCGGGATAAATCGAAGCCGCTGCCGGCACGGGTTCTGCAATGATGGCCGCTACGGTCTCGGGACCTTCGTGCAGAATCTGGCGCTCAATCATTTCCACGCAGAGAATGTCGCACTGAGGGTACTCGAGCTTGTACTCGCATCGGTAGCAATTGTGCGACGGCACCTGAACGCATCCTGGAACAAGCGGAGAAAAAATCTTGTTGTTGTACTCGTGGCTCGCACCACTGATGCTCATGGCATAAAACGTTGCGCCATGGTAGGAACCTCGCCGACCGATTACTTTCGTTCTCTTGTGTTCACCGTTCAGCCATTGATATTGCTTGGCAATCTTCAATGCCGTCTCGACGGCCTCTGATCCGCCCGATACGAAGAAGGCCCGATTCAGATCGCCGGGCGCCAGTTCACCGAGTTTCGCTGCAAGTTCGATAGTTGGCGGCGCCACAAAGTTGTAGGGGGTGACGTAAGCCAATTTCCTGGCTTGCTTAACCAGGACCTCCGCAACTTCTGCCCGACCGTGACCGATATTGGTGACATAAGCTCCCCCTGCGAGACCATCCAGGTATGTCCTGCCCTCAATATCGGTGAGGTAACACCCCTCCCCCTTCGTAAACACCTTCAAGCCTCCCGGTACTCGCAAAGCATTCGGGGACGTTACGTGAAACCAGAAATGATCCAGTGCCAACTGTTTTTCTGATACTTGTTCAGGCATGCCGTGGCCTCTTAGTGCGCGCGATGAACTCCAATAGAAGGACGTTCGCCTTTCGAACATCTATCCATAAATTCACCAATTGCTTTTCGATCGAATCATTTGGTTACCCGCGTTTTCTTGGGCAGCGCCGTACCGCCGCTGGCTATTCCTGGTATGCCCCCACGTACTCAATTGGCTCGCGGTGTTTAATCTCGCCAGCACTAGGTTGGAGTATCACCAAGTTCAACGATTGTCCCGGACTTGCCGGCGACAATCTCCTGGAGGTTATCCAGCGACCCGATGATTGCCTTGTTTCCTGTTTCCCTGACGAAGCGACAGGCCGCGCCCACTTTGGGCGCTATGGAGCCTGGGGAGAATTCGAATTGTTCGAGTTTCTGTGGCGTTGTACGCCGTATAACGCGCTCCCTACAAGTACCATTTCAAAATACGAATAATTGTGCGAAATAATAACGTGGGGTCAGAGAGGGTTGCAAACTAACCTGGTACTCAGCCTCTCCGCGGTCACAACAGCTCTTCGAGAATCTGCTCCAGCTCGGGCTCAAGCTCGGCGGGTGGTTCCCAGTTGACGTGTGCGACCTCCACCGACTGCTCGGCAAGCGACTCGGCAAACTGCTGCAGGCCGACGTTAATCACGCAAAGATCGGAATTCAGCAGATCATGTTTCGGCTTGCTCATCGACTGGCGCCTCCCGCGGTACGCTCCGCCGCGGTGCTGACGATCATTCCCGCAAGTCGGCTGGCTTCGGCATTGCTCGCCGCCAGCACCACACCCTCATCTGCCAACAGACGTTTCTGCCTCGCAAGCCCCTGCGGATCCTGCTCGGTTCCGCAGACGCTTGCGACCACGGCGAGGTGCCGTCCATCCTGAGCCGCTCGGGTTCTGGCATCCCGCACAGTTTCGGCAAGGGATGCAGCAGGATCCATGTGGCTGCCGTAACCCAAGACCAGGTCAAGCAGCACGACCGCGACATCAGATTCTTCGGATTCCTGTAGCAAGCGCCGATTGCGCAGATCGGGATCGATCATCGGATGCGGTCGTCCCCGCGTGAACAGGTCGTCACCCATGTCTATCAGTGTATGTTCGCGGCTGCGCGAGCAATCGCCGAGATGGTAGCCGGATTGCCGGGCGATGTTGGAATACACCGGACCGATGTGGTCTTGGAGCACGTGCATCGCCTCGTAACACAGCGTACCTCCTGTAAAGAGACCGCGCAGATAGACTTGCTTCGGCGACAGCAACCCCGCGACCTCACTAACCTGGCGGTGGAATTCGTTATCTGACCGTGCCGACGCGGGAGCAGTTCGACCATTGGGACGAAGCAACTGAACCGTCCTATTGGCAGCGCCGGTCAGAGTTTGCGCCGCCACAAGACCTGCCCGCGTTACCGCGACGGTGTCTCCGCCAAGAAAATTGACTACCACGGGTTTGCCGCACGCCGAAGCACGTTTCACAATGCGTGCGGCGACGTCCCTGTCCGGCGGTTTCGACGTCAGCACGATCACGTGCGTATCGGGATCCGCCGCCAGCATGTCGATCCCGCGGAGCATCGTCAGACCTCCCACCGAAGCGCTCAGGTCACGCCCACCGGTGCCCAAAGCATGGGATACGCCGAGACCGCGGTGATGCAACTGCACGGCGATTTCCTGTATGCCGGTACCCGATGCGCCAACGATGCCGACGGTGCCGGAACGGACCGCGTTGGCGAATCCGAGGCCGTTGCCACCGATGATTGCCGTACCGCAATCCGGTCCCATGAGCAGCAACCCACGTTCCTCCGCAAGCCGCTTCAACCGAATCTCGTCGTCCAGCGGCACGTTGTCACTGAACAGCATGACATTCAACCCCGCCCTGAGCGCCTTTCGAGTCTCTTCGACTGCGTATTCGCCGGGAATCGAGATCAGGGCGAGCGACGCGTCCGGCATCGCCGCCACGGCCGTATCGAGGGACACGTGTTGCCGTGCCCGCACATCGGAAGTTCGGGAACGTAGCAGGTTGACAGCCTTGGCCATCGCGGTATCGGCAACGTCGGCGTTGCGGGCGACAACACCGATGACCAGATCGTCCCTCGCGGCCTCCTGGATCTCGCGGCCGGCGATTCCAGCCGCCGCCAACAAATTCTTGTTGGTGTCGGTGGCCATCATGAGAATGGCTTCCTCGACCCCATCGAGACGGCGTACCTGCGCGGACACCTGCATCAGGCGCACCGAATCATGGTATTCGCGCGGGCGGACGGTGATTCGGCTTTTCATGGACTGAGGTCTTGCAGTCATGAACCGGCAGACTTGCGATCGCAGGTGGCGACATCCTTGCCGGAGAAGGTTCCCTCGTCGGAAACAGCGTTCGTGTCCGCATCGTGAAACAGCGGATAGGCGCCGATGGCGTCGAATGCAATTCCCCGCACGCCGGCGCGGGTGGCGACGATATTGGTATTGCAGTGCAATGGCGCGATCAGGGCTTCGTCCATGACGATTTCCTGTGCTTCGCTGTAAAGCGGCACAAATTCCCCTACATCAAGTGTCCGCTCCCCCCGCTCCAGCAATTCGTCGAAACCAGGGTGGTGGGACTCTGTTCGCTTACTCCAGCCGTAACCGTCCTCACTGCTGTATCGGGAATGATAGACGAAGCCCATCAGTTGGGATGAACTCCCGTACTTGCCCTGGGGAATCAAGTGATGCTCGCCTTGCTTTCCAGCCCTGATCCATTCAAGGGGTGGCAGCACCACGACCTCGACTTCGACGCCCACCTTCCGCAGTTGTTCGGAAACGATCGCTCCGAACTCCGGATAGGAGTTGACGGGCAGCGCATAAAACCGGAGCCTCAGCCGTTCGCCGCACTTCGTCCGAATCCCGTCCCGGCCGGCCGAATCCCAGCCAGCTTCGTCCAATAGCCGCCGCGCGGCATCCGGGTCGCAGGGGTATCGACCCTCCACCGACTCCGAATAGCCCAGCGTGAACTGCGAGACGGGGCCGTATGCACGCGCGAATTGCCCTTTAAATGTGGTGTTCACGAGCGCGTCCTGATCGATGGCAAAGTTGATGGCCTGTCGAACCCTGAGATCATTGGTGGGCGCGCGGGCCATGTTCATCATCAGGCAGACCGGCACCCCGCGTATCGGCACCGTCTGGATGATGAACCGCTCATCGTTCCGGAGTCTGGTGGCGGTGGCTGGCGGCAGGCAAAAGACAGCGTCCACCGCACCGGATTCGAGCGCCGCGCTACGCTTGTCCTCGTCCGGGAGAAATACAAACACGATTTCACCGATTCGGGCTGGACCATCATTTGCCACGGTTGGCGGTCCCCAACGGTAGGCGTCGTTTCGCTTCAAAACGATATGATCGCCGGATACCCATTGTTCAAAGACGAACGGACCCGTTCCAACGGGCCGCCGGGAAAACGCCGGTCCAAGCGTCTCCACCGCTCTGGGCGAAACAGGAGCGAGCCAGCCTTGGCTGAGCGCATCCAAGAACATCGCGTGGGGCGCCGCCAACTCGACCTGCAACGTAAACTCATCGATCATCCGAGACCTCCGGTAAGGGCCGAGCATGCTGCCTGCAAGCTGCGACTTGTTCCGAGGGTCATGGGCGCGCTTGAGAGAATACGCAACAGCCAACGCATTGAAGGGCGTGCCGTCGTGGAATTGAACGTCGCGACGGAGTTGAAAGGTATACAGGCATCCGTCGGGCGAAATATCGAAGTGCTCCGCCAAACCGGGCAGATAGGCGCCATCGGGAAGGCGATGGACCAGAGTATCGAATACCGCGTTGGTCATTTGCAGGGCGAGTTCCGCGGATCCGATGTGGGGATCCACACCGGATGGCTCATAGTGAACGCCGATACTCAGTGACTTGGAATCCATCCGAATCTTCCCTTTTGAGCCGCCTTAGTTTAGCGCTCGACGTGTCTCATTGGGCGCCAAATGTACGCATTGCGAAATGTTGTTCACATATGCAGTGTATGCTAAATTCGAGTCGCAACTTTGAAAATGTTGCGGTTGCCCTTGCGCATCCGCAAGCCGCATTCATCGCATTTCAATTTCCGGGGGAGAATCACGAGCCATGTCCAGACCCACCCATCCCAAGATAAACCTCCTTTGCCCCGTGCTTGCCATAACCGTCGGAGCTGTCAGCCCGGCGGTCTTTGCGCAGGCGCCCGGGGGGGCTGACTTGCTCGAGGAAGTCGTCGTCACAGCGCGCAAGCGGGAGGAATCACTGCTCGAGGTGCCTCTGGCCGTCACAGCGTTGACGAGCGAGGAATTGCTGGGCGCCGGTATCGTTTCATTGGTTGATGTGGTCGAGTTCGCCCCGGGCGTGCAGTTTGAGAACAACAGCGTCACACAACCCGGCCGAATCTATACCGATATTCGTTTCCGCGGCCTGGGCAACGAGCTTGTCGAACCGTTTGCACAGGTGGGCTCGGTTTTCCTGGACGGCGTACCCATGGTGGGCGGCGCCTCAAGTCTCGGAAACGAGAACATTGAACGCATCGAGGTGGTGAAGGGCCCGTCCTCGGCCCTGTTCGGACGCAGCACGTTCGCAGGGGCCGTGAACTACATCACCAGGAATCCGAGCCTCACGGAATACAGCGGCAGGGTCACCGTCGAGGCGGCCCAGGATCAGACCCACGACTGGTCCTTTGCCCACGAGGGTCCGCTCGTCGATGGCAAGGTCGGCTACCGGGTATTCATGCAGGACTTCGCGACTGGAGGACAGTACGTCAGCTCTTCGGACGGCGGCGCCTTGGGCGAGATGAGCACACGAACCATCATGGGCACGCTGTACGCCGAACCCAATGACAATCTGTCGATCAAGTTTCGCGGCGTGTATTCGCAGGACGATGACGGCCCGCCGCCAGAGGTGCACATCGGCAACGCGAGTTCACGCCGGGCGATGGGGCCGAACTTTGCGAACTGCTTTGCACAGCGACCGGAGCTTGCGACCGCGCGGAAATTCGACGGTTCCCCCGTTACGGACTTTATCTGCGGCGAGGTACCCGTCACGTCACTGATCGACGTCAACACTCAAATTATTTCCAGCGACACTCTGCCCTACTTCGCCATGGTGGATGTGGATGACGTTTACCCCGAGGTAACGGACTACGGCTTGAAGCGAGAGCAGATCCGGGGCGCCGTATTCATCGACTACGATTTCGAGGGCATGACCCTGAGTTCCGTTACCAGCCTCGACGACGAGCGGGTCAACAGCATTCGGGACATCGACGGCAGCGGCGCCCCGAACTGGGTGAACTACGAGCAGTTCCGCAACAACAGCTTCTTCCAGGAGTTGCGCCTCACCTCCGCGAGCGACCGGCGCAACACGTGGATGGTCGGTTTCAGCTATTTCAGCGGCGAGAACATCGGCTACTACCTCAATGGGGGCGAGTCGGTCGTTGCGGAAGACGGCGGCATGACGCCACCGTCCTGGGGCCTGCGCTTTGACATCGATTCGGCTCTGGGGCGAGAACCGGACGGAGTCTGCCCCTGCGGTTTTAACGGTTTCAGAGCGCCGGGAACCCACGAGAACGAGACACTTGGCCTGTTCGGCTCGTTCGGATTCGACTTTTCCGAGCAACTCGGCCTGGACATCGAGTGGCGCTATCAACAGGACGCGCTGACTCAACGCGACCCGGGACGAAGTTCGATCCTCCCACCGACCGAACCATTCGCAACCGGCAACGGCACTGAACTCGGGGCTGACTTCAACACCTTCCTGCCTCGTGTGACGCTGCAGTTCACACCCTCCGGCGAAACCAACCTGTGGGCAACGTTCTCGCAGGGGAATAATCCCGGGTTTTTCAATTCGCGATTTGCACAATTCACCCAGGATGAACTGGATCTCAATCCCGACTTCGTCAGGGACGCGTCACTGTTCCTCGACGAAGAAAATCTGGACAACTTCGAGATCGGCTGGAAACAGTTGACGATGAACGGTCGCGCCAACTTCTCGGTTGTCGCCTACACCATGGACTGGACAAATCAGAAGACCCGTACCGGAGTTCTGTTCAACGTCGCCGGCGGCGGCCAGTCGGTGACCACCGCCGCCGTTCAGGGATTCAGCACCGATCTCTCGGGGGTTGAATTCGAAGGGCGCGCGCTGCTGTCGGACGTGTGGACTCTGAGCGGACAATTCACCGTATCGGACGCACGATTCAGGGACTTCGAGTGTGGCTTTACGGATGACTTCGCACCGCCCAATGCCGAGGGTATCGTGGACTGCAGCGGCAACACGCCTCTACAGTTCCCCGATTTCAGCGGCTCGGTGTCATTGTCATTTTCCGACGCGATTCAAGCAGGTCGTCTCGCCGGTTGGGATTATTTCGGCAGGCTGGACGCGATTCATATCGGCAAGCAATTCACCGATGAACAGAACTTTTCCTATATCGGCAGCAGCAACCGCGTCAACCTGCGAGGTGGCGTACAGCAGGACAACGTACGAATCGAAGTGTACGTGACCAATCTGTTCAACGACGATCAGTACCTGGCGGGCGGACGTATCAGCGACTTCAGCGCCGACAGGGGCTCACTCTTCCCGTTCGAATTCAGCCCGAACCAGAGTCTGGGATTCGTTCCCGCCAAGATGCGGCAAGCCGGGGCCCGGGTCGCCGTGGATTTTTGACTCGCATTCCGGCGCTCGAACGAAAGCGCCTGCAGGAGAATCTTCTCCAGTTCGATCATGTAGACTCCTGTCGACGACAGGACGAGACAGCCGCCACTTGACGCCTCCCGCCTGCTGGGCGGGGCGCCCGCGCGATGCGCTCGATCCCTGACAGCGCTCCTTGCGAGACATGCCATGAAGGAAGCCTCCGGGCGCAAGCCGTGTTCGCTAATGATGCGAGGCGGCATTGTAATCCCGGCCCCGGATGACGCGGACTCGTTAATCGAGGATGGCGCGGTCTGCACGCGCGGCGACCGGATCGTCGCCGTCGGCCGTTTCGGGCAGCTTCTGCGTGAATTTGCTCCCGAGGTCATTTGTGGGTCGGACAGGCACCTGGTGATCCCTGGACTGGTCAACGCCCACGACCATGTGCGGGCACCCTCGACCCGACAACTGGGTGTGCACGATGATGTGCTGGAGGCATGGATCGTCGACCTGCTCAGACTGCCTCGGGTGGACCCTCGCCTCGCAAGCACACTGGCCTGCTGCCGAATGTTGCGGTCGGGCGTAACAACGGTGGTAAACAGCTTCTATGAAGGTTTCGGCGAGCGCTACGAGAGCGTTCTCGCCGACACCGTCGCGAGTTGCGAGCGATCCGGCATCCGTACCCTCATGTCGCTGAGCATCCTGGACCGAAGCGTAGTTGCAGAACTCCTGGGGAACGCGCTTCCACACCTTCCGGAGCCGATGCGAACCTGGGTCCGAAAATTTCTTGACGCTCGCGACCCGATTGCCAAATCGGACTACTTCGATATCGTTCGCAAATGGCATGCCACTGCGCGTTCCAAGCGTACACGATTCATGATGGGACCGGTGTCGGTACATTGGTGCAGCGACGGGCTGCTGCAGGCAATCTGGGAGCAGGCCCGCGCGCTGGATATCCCCATTCAGACGCATCTGCTGGAGAGCCCATATCAACGGGACGGAGCAGCAGCAAAATACGGACGATCAATCGTCCAGTACATGTCCGAAGCCGGCCTGCTGTCGCCCCGCGTGTCGTGCGCACATTGCGTGCACGTCACCGAACCGGACATTGAATTGCTGGCCGGGGCCGGCGTGTCCGTCGTCCATTGCGCAAGCTCGAACCAGCGCCTGAAGAACGGAACGGCGCCGGTGGGCAGGATGCTCAAGTCGGGAGTCAACGTCGGCCTCGGCCTCGACAGCCTTGCGATGGATGATGACATGCTGCAGGAAATGCGGAACGTCGCGCGCGTGTCTGCAGGCGACCAGCGATGCCTGATTCAGGTGCCGGCGGGGATGACTCTGCAGATGGCTACTGTCAACGGTGCGGCAGCGCTGGGCATGCTGGATGAAATCGGCACGTTGGAAGTCGGGAAAAAGGCCGATATCGTTGCCTTGAGACTGTCCGGCGACACGATTATCGGTGGCGGCTCGGGCATTGATACCGGATCGGGTCTCGTGGACCGTCCGGGCGCGGCGCTGCTGGGTCTGATCGTCGATTCGGCAGAAAAGTCCGACGTCGATGCCGTGATCGTCGACGGTGAAATCATCGTTGAACACGGGCAACACCGGCACATCGACGAGCAGGCGCTGCTCGACGAAATCCACGCGGAACTCGAGAGAAAGGGGCGCCATGCGGCGAAAGACGATGCGATGATTGCGGGGCTGAAGCCATTCGTGCACGGGCTGCTTGAAGAATCGAATACCGGCGAGTGCGGGGCGGGACGTGCAGCGCGTACATCGCAAGGGTCCCCTGCGACGAAGAGGATATTCTCTCCGCATTCGGTCGATTGACTAGGCGGCGCTGGCCGCCAGGAGCCGCACGATCAGCATGAGCACCGTCACCGAAAACGCCAGATTGAAGCCCACGATCCACTTAATGAGCCTGACGTCGCCCCTCAGATCCGCGATGTCCTTTTGATAGTCTGCAATGGCGCTCGCTGCCGCCAGCGCCTTGTCCTCCTCGGCGCCGGCGGATTTAAAATGCGTCATGGACGTCAGCGATCAAGGTCGTCATCGAGGCGTCCTGATTTCGTGGTCCTGAGGTGGCTACGTAGTATACAGCCCATACATCCAGGGGCGCGACGTCGCCCGGCGCGCGACAGCCCCGTTGGTGTGATGCCCCCCGCCCAGGCCCGAGTCGGAACCGACGCGGCCCGTCGACAAAATCACGTTTCAATGGAACCGCATTCGAAACGAGGCTGGATTGGCGGGCGTGCGGCTTCACGACCTGCGCCAAAAGGTCGGCAGACTTGTAGCAGAAGCGATGGATCTCTCCCACAGCCCGCCCCAACCCCGTTCCCGTGCTCGCCGCACGTACGGGCGCTGGATATGACAATGCGCCATCCATGACATTCAGATGCCTTGCCGTTGTCGCACCAGTCAGCCAACGAAGCAGGGCTGGCGCGGGGATCGGCGGATTTCGCCGCCTGTTCAGACCAGCACAACGCTTGCTTCTCTGCACCCGCGGCGGTCCCTGTGCTACGTGGCGTAACAATTATCTCGGGTTGGGCCGTTCGTCATTGGCCCTGCAGGAAAATGGTGGGTTTGACTGCACTGTATTGAAGGCAGTAAGCGTGGCCCGATTATGCGGGTTCTCGACCGGGACACCGCGCACTGAGCGGCCAAGCGACCGATGCCAGCGTCATGATGAAGTGGTTGGTCGGAGAACAATCAAGCTGCGGAATTCAGGTGCTCGCGCAAAATTCCTGGGTGCCGGGCCGCAATCCTCAACAGCGCAATTGCGGGACCTTCGGGCTTTCTTCTCCCTTGTTCCCAATTCCGTAGAGTATGAACGCTTATTTCCACGGCCTTGGCGAAGTCCGTTTGGGTGAGACCGACAAAGCGCCGCAACATTGCAATATCCTCTCCGGATTCGAAGCGCCCCTGTCTCAGGCGCTGGCGTAGTCGGGCCGGAATCGCCCTGTCCAATTGTTCGTCTGTAATTTCCGGTATTTCCATCATTCCCAGGTACCTTTTCTCGAATAGTACAAGTCTCGCTCGCGTTTCCCAGCCAGCCGGGCGCCGATGATTCTGATTACGCCCTCTTCCCTCTCGGTGAATACGACAACGGCCACCCCACGCGCGATGTCACCGATGGCAATGAAGCGGTCTTCGTGCCCGGAATGTGCCTCATCGAAAATTTCAAGATAGTCACCCGTTTCAAATAACTGCAGCACGTCCGTGAACAACAGACCGTGCTTTCTCTGATTTTGCAGATCTTTTGAATCGTTCCGTTCGAACTTCACGAAATAGATGGTAACCGTCCGAATCGATAAGTCAATGGCTTAGTCCCGGCGGGATCGACTGGTCACGGATGCCGGTTCATCTCTGCACGGGCGGGGAACGAAGCACAGGCACCGCGCCGTACCGGCCTCCCAGGTACGAGCGCTCCAGGTTCTCCACACCGCGCCGCGGACGAAAGTCCGTCAGCGGAATCACCAAGGTTTCCTGCCTGGAGTTGCGCTCGCAGAACCAGATCTGGTCCCGCCGGAATATGTCCTGATTCAGTATCGAGGTGTCGTGCGTACTGAAGATGAGCTGCGCGCCGTTCGCGTTCGTCTTGGGACCGTGAAACCGATTCACCAGGAAGCGGACCAGCGCCGGATGCAGGTGTTCATGCAAATCGTCATGCAACCATGCGGACCTTTGTCTTCGTAGGCTGTATTCTGTGGCGCTTGGCTTCCGTTCCGCGTACTGAGGCTGCATCTGAAACGACTAAAGGACGAGCATGGCATCACAATTCACCGCACCCATTCTCATCGGCGACGGCGACAGGTCGCAGCCGCTTGAGAGGGTTTCGCTATCCGCTGGCCAGATGTGCTCTACGCCACGCCACAGGGCAAGCTTGTCGTGCTCGAAGCGAAACTCTGGCGCAACCCGGAAGCGCGCAGAAAGGTTGTTGGTCAGGTTAATGTCGAGTAGTCATTAATGTTGAGTAGCGTGCGGGGAACGGCACAACCACGCCGATTTTCCGCACGTTGACTCAACATTAATGACTACTCGACATTAGCAAGATACAGTGCGCCGCCTGACCCACGACCTCCTCACTCGCGCGTCGTGTCGCCACCCCGGCGATACGACGCGCGATTTTTTTCAGTCGAGCTCTCCGGCGACGTGCACTCAATCCGGGTGACGACTGGCTGGCGGTGAGTGAACCGCGCGGCGATCGAGAGAGAGTCGCTGGCGCTTCACCGTCCTCCGTCTCAACACTGGACACCGGGAGCAAGATCATGTCACGCGTGACCTTCAAACGCATCGCCGCCGACCAGGCCAACATCCACGACGAAGACGGCGACTGCGTCGGCGAGGTGATTCGGTTTCCCGACATCCTTCGTCCCGGCCAGCTAATCCATGCGATACATTATTTGAAACCGTTCGGTCAAGCGGTGATGGACGGGGCTGAAATCATTTTGAATACCCTCTACAAGACACTGGTAACGCCTCCGACGTTTTGCTATGGTCGCGCACATGGCGATGCGCGACGAGGACTTTGGGACGAGTTTGTCGCTGCCGGAGGCGGGCGGCGAGTTCTGGCCGCCCCCGGCATCGGTGCCGCGCGATTGGCGGTCGTTGTACGAACAGGCACAGGCGCGGGCGGAGACGGAACGGGCGCGGGCGGACGCGGCGGCGGCGCGCTGCGAAGAGTTGCGCCGGTCGGAGATCGACGCCCGTTCGCGTGCCGGTTCGCTGAAGACGCAACTCGACAAGAGCCGGGAGAAGCTTACGGCTGCGGTCGAAGAGGTGAAGGAAGTCCGCCGCGCGGCGAAGGATGCGCTGTTCTTGCAGACGGAGGTGGCGCGGCTGGAGAAGCTGCTTTCGCAGGCCGGTGTGGACTCGCGCAAGGGCAGCACGATCATGTCGCTGCGCAAGGAAGTCTTCCAGTTGCGCGAAGCCGTGCGGACGTTGCAGCCCGGCAGGGATACGGCGGTCGCGGCACTGAGGCAGGAAACCGATTCTCTGACCCGGGAGAACACCCGGCTGCGCAAGGTCCTGGAGGGGTCGCAGAAGCAGAAGGAGGAACTCACGGCATTGCGCCGCAAGGTCGTGGGGCTTCGTCGCAGGTTGAAGCGAGCGGCACAGGCTGCGCCGCCGCGCAGGGCGAGCGCCCGGTTGCGCAAGGCGCTGGAACGGGCACGCAAGCAGAAGGACACGATCAAGGGACTGCGCGGGGACGTCGGTTCCCTGAACCGCGAGACCCGCCGGCTGGCCCGGGAGAACCGTCGGCTGCGCCGCGAACAGGAACAGGTGCAGGAGTTGAAGGCGACGGTCCGCCGGCTGACATTCGAAACCAGGCTGCAGCGCGGGGAGCTGGCGGGCTACCACGACCAGATGACCCTCATCAAGGAGCAGGAGAGCCTTATCATCCGTCTGCGGGTGGCCGTGAGAACGTCGGCCATCAAGAACGAGAAGCTGGAGGCCGAGCTTGCCGAGCGCCCCCTGCTGTCCGCGGTCTTCAGGACGGTGCGCGATCGGGACAGGACCATCGAGTCGCTGCACAAGAAAATCGCCCGACAGCGCAAGGCGTACGCCGCACAGGGCAAGAAGATCAAGGCGCTGCGCGCCCACGGAGCGAGACTGCAAGCCCGGATTGCCAAGCTGCGCTCGAGCCGGGCCGTGTTGTCGAAGGCGGTCTTTGGGGGCAGGAGCGAGAAGCAGGAAACGCCGCGGTCGAAACGCAAGCGCGGCCAGCAGCGCGGTGTGGCCGGCCACGGGCGCACCCGGCGGCCAACGCTGGAGGAGAAGGAGGAACGGCGGGAACCGCCGGAGGACGAGCGCGTGTGTTCCTGTTGCGGCAAGCCCCATGTCGCCAACGGCGAGCGTTGCTCGCCCGTCATCGAGATCGCGGTCAAGGCCCATGTCCGCAGGATCGTGCGCCCACGCTACCGCCGGGGTTGCGATTGCCTGTCCTCGCCTTTGCAAGCGATAGCGCCTCCGCCGGCGCGGCTGTTCCCCAGGACGCCCTACGGGACCAGCGTCTGGGCGCGCATCCTCTTCGAGCGATTTGCCTGCCACCGTCCCCTGCGCCGGACCGCGGCGTGGATGACCGATCAAGGGCTGGCGATTGCGCCAGGGACGATAGCCGACAGCGCGAGCCGCTTCCCGGTGCTGTTCGCGCCGCTCGCCGAGGCGATCCTCGCGCACCAGAACGAGATGGCGGTGCGCCACGCCGACGAAACGGGCTGGCGCATCCAGTCGCTGGGCGAGGCGGGCCGCTCGCGGCGTGCGTGGCTGTGGATCTCGGTCAGTGCCGATGCGGTCTACTTCGTGGTGGACCCCTCGCGCAGCGCCGAGGCCGCGATGAGGCTGTTCGGTTCGGTCAAGGGCGTCGTGTTCCTGGTCTGCGACCGCTACAGTGCCTACACCAAGATGGCGCGCGTGCTCGGCGGCAAGGTGATCCTGTGCTGGTGCTGGGTGCACCAGCGGCGCGACTTCATCGAGTGTGCGGCCGGGCAGCAAAAGCTGACGCAATGGTGCGAGGGGTGGGTCCAGCGGTTCGCGTCGATCTGGCGGCTGAACAAGGCGCGGCTGGAGCATTACGACCCCGCTCGAGACCACCGGACGCCGGCGTTCGACGCCGCGCAGGGGGCACTGAGGAAGGCCGTCGACGCCCTGTTCGCGCGGGCCGAAGCGGAGCTGGCCGATCTGCCGGTCAAGGCGCGCCAGGGCAAGGCGTTGCGCTCGCTGCTCAAGCACCGCGAGGGACTGAGCATCTTCGTCGACAATCCCCAGGTGCCCATGGACAACAATGCCGCGGAACGCGCGTTCCGGGGGGCCGTTATCGGGCGTCGATTGAGCTTCGGTTCGGACAGCAGGCTCGGCGCCGACTTGACCGCGATGATGTACTCGGTCGTCAGCACCCTCGCGGTGAACGGCATCGACGTCCTGCGCTGGCTGGAGGCGTGGCTGGCAGCTTGCGCGGACAATGGCGGCAGGCCGCCGCACGACCTGTCGCCCTGGCTGCCCTGGTCGATGAGCGAGGAGCGCAAGCGCGAGTTCACGGCGCCGGGATGACCGGCGACATCGAGTGCCGCTACTACGGGCGCGACTTCACTGCTGAGGAGATGGCGCTGCTGCGCGCCCTGATCTCGGCCGAGCCGCAGCCCACCCGCGCCGCTCTGGCCAGAGAGTTCTGCCGGCGCATCGGCTGGTTCAAGCCCGACGGCGGTCTCAAGGACATGATGGCCAAGGTGACCATGCTCGCCATGCACCGCGAGGGCGTGATCGAGCTGCCGCCGCCGAGGGGAAAACAGGGCCGGCCCAGGCCCATCGCCTTCGGCCCCCAGACCGAGCCGCCGCTGTTCCCGGCGCCGACGACGTTGGAGGAAGTTCGCCCGCTCGACTTCCGCACCGTCGTGCGAAACACCCGGGAAGGGAAGCTGTGGAACGAGTTCGTCGCCCGCTACCACTACCTCGGATACAAGACCCTGGTCGGCGCGCAGATGCGCTACGCCGTCCGCGACCGCGACGGCTGGCCTGTCGCCATGCTCGGGTTCTCCACCGCCGCCTGGAAGCTTGCCCCGCGCGACAAGTTCATCGGATGGACGCCCGGGAAACGCGAGAAGAACCTGCCGCTGGTGGTCGACAATCCGAGGTTCCTCATCCTGCCGTGGATCAAAATCCCCAACCTCGGCTCGCACATCCTCGCCCTCGTGCGCCGCCGCCTGCCGCGGGACTGGACCGAGCGCTACAACATCACCCCCGTGCTCATCGAGACGTTCGTCGAGACCCCTCGCCACACCGGCGCCGTCTACTACGCCTCCGGCTGGACACATGTCGGAACCACCCAGGGAAGAGGACGCTATGACAGGCATACGAAACGAGCCCAGCCGAAAAATGACATCTGGTTGCGACCCCTGCGAAAGGACTGGAAGCGAACGCTTAATCGTTGAATCCTCCATGCTCATCACCGCTTGACCGAACGCTTTCCATTATTTCGAAGATCCGCGTGGACCCGCACATGTGTCCGACCGCTCGCGCATACGTGAGGTGGGCGTGACTATCTCACACCCGACGCACCTTTGGTGCAACGAGCGCGGTATTCCAACCCGCCGCTGAACTGCAGTTTTCGCCTGTTTTTCAATGCCTTGCATGGCTCCGGAAATCTCCGGGCCCGTGCCTGCGTAGCCTGAATCTCTTGTACAAACGGCCGCCATTGTTCCCTATGGAACCATGCGGCCGGCAGGTAACACACACAGGAGATCCACATGCGCACCTACTACACCCTCAACGAACGGACCGTCCATCGACCCTTCAAGAAACACCGGCGCGGACGGCGCAGCCTCTTCGTGTTCGACCGCGACCTGCGCGCATTCGGCCTCAAGATCACCCCCAGCGGCAAGCGCACGTTCTTCGTTCGCATCATCAACAAGCTGGGACGATTCGACATCGAACTCGGCACGGTCGGCGACATCGCCGCCGCCGAGGCCCGTGCCCGGGCGCTTGACGAACTCAGGCAGGCCCGGCACGAAACCGACGCCGGACCGTTGATGCGCGATTACGCCGAGGAGTTCCTGAAACGCACCGAACGCCGCTGGAAGCCCGCCACGCGCGAAACCAACCGCGACGCGATCAACAACCGCATCCTGCCGTACTTCCGGGAGATGCGCGTGCCGGACATCGACCCCACCGACGTGCGCCGCTGGTTCGATTCCATGAGCCACAAACCCGCCACCGCCAACCGGGCGCTGCCGGTGCTGTCCGTCATGATGACCCAGGCGGAGCTGTGGGACATTCGTCCGGCCGGCTCCAATCCCTGCCGCAACATGCGCCGTTTCCGGATGAAACCCCGCGAGCGGTTCTTGTCGGTGGAAGAACTGAAGCGTCTCGGTGGGGTGCTGGATCGCGCCGAGGACGCCCAGGCCGTTGCCGCGGTCCGGCTGCTGTTGTTCACCGGCGCGCGCTCCTCGGAGATCACAGGACTCCGATGGGACTGGATCCGGGGTACCCGCGCGGTGCTGCCGGATTCCAAGACCGGGCCCAAGACGATCCAGCTTCCGCCGCCCGCCCGGGCGGTCCTTGGAAGTCTGCCGCGCGGCGGCGAGTTTGTCTTTCCCCACTCCGGCGGGACCGGGCCCTTGCGGGATCTCGGACGCCGCTGGTCGAAACTGCGCGCCTTGGCCAAATTGGATGACGTTCGTCTCCATGACCTGCGCCACACCTACGCAAGTCATGCCGTCATGAGCGGGCTGGACCTTTACACCGTGGGACGGCTGCTGGGTCATGCGGATATCGCGTCCACGGAGCGCTACGCGCACCTGGCCGACGAACACGTCGTGAAAGCGGCCGGGCGCATCGACCGGATCGTCGGCGACGCCATGAAGGGCAAGACGGACACGAACAATGCGGACTAAAGCAAGGAAAAACCGACTGACCCGTCGCGCCATCCTGGCGGCCCGGCCCAGAGAAAAGGAATACGTGGTATGGGACGTGACGCTGGCCCACTTCGGGCTGCGGGTGCAGCCCACCGGCTCGCGGTCCTTCGTCGTACAGGTCCGGGTGCACGGGCGGATGCGCAAGTTCACGCTGGGGCGGTTCCCGGACATGGGCGTTACCCAGGCGAAGGAGGAAGCCGCCGCGCTGCTCGCGCGCATCTGGTCCGGCGAGGCCATCGTGCCCACGCGCAAGGTCAGGCCGCCGTTGTTCAGGGACTTCGCGGCGTACTACCGTCAGCGGAAAAAGCACGTCTTCAAGCCCTCCACGCTCAAGGCCCACGATATCTATATGAAGAATCGAATCCTGCCCGCGTTCGGGCGCATGCGCTTGGACACCATCGACCACGTGCGGGTTTCCCGATGGTTCGATTCCGCCAGCGCCGAAAAACCCGGCGCGGCCAACCGCTCGTTCGAGATCCTGCGCGCGATGCTGAGGACCGCGCGGGAATGGGGCGAGCTGGGCAGCGACGTGCCCGACGCGTGCGCCAATATCGCGATGAACCCGAAGCGCTCCGTGGCGCGCCATCTGGACAAGGAGGAACTCGCCCGGCTCGGACAGGTACTCGATGCCCGCCGCACGCAGCGCCCCTGGCCTGTGGCGGCGCTGCGGCTACTCATGCTCACAGGTGCCCGGGTGTCGGAAATCCTGAACTTGCGCTGGGAGGAAATCGGCGAGTTGACCGACGAAGGCACGAGCGCTCGGCTCGCGGACTCCAAGACGGGGCCCCGCACGCTGTGGCTCGGACCGCAGGCGCGACAGATCGTCGCCTCGCTGCCCAGGAGGGAAAATGACCCGCGCGTGTTCCCCGGCAGGCTCACCTCCGCACGGCTCTACACGTTCTGGACGGGCGTTCGCGAGAAGGCCGCGCTGCCGAGCGTGCGCATCCACGACCTGCGCCACTCCTTTGCCTCCCAGGGCGTCATGAACAGCGTCGGGCTCTCGACGGTCGGCCGCCTTCTCGGGCACCGGCGACGCGATACGACCGCGATCTACGCGCACCTCGACGACGGTGCCTTGCAGAACGCCGCCGACCAAGCCGCCGGCGTCATTGCGCAAGCCATGCAGTTTACGGAAACAGCGGTTCCCTTGAGCGTCGACGCAGACCCCAACCGCGATCCGCAAAGCCCAAATCGCGCCACCGATGCGTCGTCGTTACCTGCGTCGGTCGAACTTCGCGAACCCCTCGGCTTTAGGATTTGAATCGAATGACTGTTCGGATCGTATCCCGTGGACGCGAGGCGCTGCGAAGCGATCTGCCGCCGGATACATTCGTGCAATACGCCCGCGACAAAGCGTCCACCCGGAGGCACTTTCACCACAGCGGATGCGATGAAGCACTCCGTTACGTTGGACTTTGTGCTGGCGTCCACCTCCGTCGGGCAGGAGGGCCTGGACTTCCACGCATACTGCCATGCGGCCATGCACTGGAACCTGCGTTCGAACCCCGTCGACCTCGAACAGCGCGAGGGCCGCGTCGACCGCTATAAGGGTCACGCCCTTCGCAAGAACGTCGCGGCCAAGCACGGCTGTCCGTCTTAAGTGGCACCTCCGCAGACCTATGGCACGCCCTCTTCGAAACCGCCTCTAACCAATCGACGGACGAAAGTGGGCTCGTGCCGTACTGGCTCTTCCCGGTCGCCAGCGGCGCACACATCGAACGGCACGTCCCTGCGCTTCCACTGAGTCGCGACTCAGATCAGCTCAGAGCCCTCAAGCGCCACCTGGCCGCCTACCGAATGGTGTTCGGACAGCCGCGGCAGGATGATCTAATGACCTTTCTACTGGAACGTTGCAGCCCCGAATCGCTACAGCGCGTACAGCCATTGTTGCGCATCGATTTATCGCCAAGACGATCAGGCTTCCAGTAGAGTAGTTAACGGCAACTCAGGCATTCACACCTCTCTTCGATACTGGCTAACACGAATCCTTGGCAACCGGCTCTTCCATCGTCACTTTGAACCCACTTGCGCCCGTATAGCCGCTACCACCCCATCTATTGCCAACGTTGCCACCGTTTCCTGCGATCCTGAATGGTCCGCCATGGCAACCCGTTTCAACCACGAGGTCGTTTCCTTCGACTCTAACCTTGAATCGACTGTCGCCGACCGCCGCGAGCAGCCTTTCTAATTCGGCGCCGTTCGCCCCACAGTGCAACGCCGCCCCTTTCGGGACCATGCCACGACCAACCAAGTAAGCGTCTAACGCTTCCCTGAAGTTCCCCAGCATTAATTGACTGTTGCCAATGCCCAGAGACGTGTCGCTTCGCATGCTTCCGCCGGCGTCCAATAAATCCTGGCGTGCCCCCTCAAATCGTCCGAGCGCATACTTCGAGTTTGCCCTGTTAAACAACACGTCCCTCGGCTGATCTGCTGCACGCTGCACGGCTTGGTCAAAATCCGCCACCGCCGCTTCGTGGTCACCCAGTGCGGCTTGGGCGTTCCCCCTGTTGAAGTGCAGCATGCTCAGTGTTTCGTCAATGAATCTCGGCTCCCAGACCACGTTTGACTGCGGCAGAGGTCTAGCACTTCGATTGATTGCATCGGTGTAAGCGTCAACCGCTTCCGAGTACCGCCCGAGCGCCGCCAGCGCGTTGCCTTTCAGCAAATGTGGCTCGGCGATCTCCGGTTCACGCTCCGCATACCCTCGATACGCCACCAACGCCTCGGCAAACTGCCGCTCCTGGAATGCCCGATTTCCTCGTCTCTTTATCTGCGCCACTGTCAAGGTGCTAGCCTTCACCAAGCGCTTTTCCGGAAGGTTTTGTGCCGCCAAACCGGATTCGTCTCCGAACAGCACCGACTCGGACACCCCAAGCCGATCAAGCACATCGCTAACTCCACTTTTGGCATTTCTTGGTATCACCACATCCTTAACGACCCATTCGGGAATACGCGGGTTACAGATTAGGAACACGCTCTGCTGTGCCACAATCCGCACGCCCAGGTTGCGATCCGGTTCGTAGTAGAATAATCCCTGTTCCTCATTGAGCGGCCGTTCCACCTTACGGCCATTAGTCCACGCCAACGGATCACCTATGTCGACCGCTATTACTTTTCCATCCCGCTTGGGCTTCTCCGTGCAGGCGAACCAGAGCGCAACCAGCGGGTTCTCCGTAAAGTCCAACAGCATCGTTGCAGCACCTTGGTGTTGTAGCAGCGATAGAATTTGTATGTCGGTTAGGGGGTCGCCGCCCATTATCTTCTTCGGGATGATTAGTTCTTCCGTCTGATACTGTTGTACCAATCTGCGCAACGCGCCCTCGTTTTGGAGAATTTCGTCTCCATACGTTGCTACGAGTCTCCGAACTGCCCCTGACTCTACGGGCCACGTCGCCCTCGCGTGGCCACGATAGACGGGTCGGCTCATATCCTTGGACATCTCCGACACTGTTTGAATTAATTCGAAAGAGGTCATTGCCTTGCTCCGCGCCATAACTCTGGACGTGCCCCTCAACTTCCATCAGGATCGAATTCTTGATGGCAATGAACTGAGCAAGCACACCGGGTACCGTGTTCAGGTCTTTCAAGATAGAGTGCAACGAGTTACGTCCCAAAATCATCCCGACCGAAGACGTAGCCCCCGGTTGCGAGGCAGTAGTGTACAACCAGCACCCAACGGCGTTGCGACGATCAGAGATTAGACGACACGCATGTATTGACTGTCCATGTTGCCTCCTTCTGATCGAGATTTCGCGCGACGCTCAACGCGGAATCAACGGGTATCACCTTGGCGCCCCACAGTAACGGCGTCCGGAAGATCGCGTCGTCGCACTCTCGCATTCAAGCCCACAACTGGGGGCTCCCGGGATATATAAGAGTCTCATCGGCCTTTTCCTTTGTTGATCGGGTGTGATTACATAGCCAACATCAGGCCTTCACATTCCCATGTCCGCACAGTTCACCAACATCAATGTTGCTACTCCCACACCCGGAGCGCGCGTCATCATTCGCGATGCCGAGTGGATCGTCCGCCGCGTCGATCATGCCCCAGGTGGATATCAAATCGTCTGCGACGGCGTGTCGGAACTGGTGCGCGGAAGGGAAGCCGTATTTCTCACGGCCCTGGAACCATCGATCGAGGCCCTTGATCCAGCCAACACGAAACTGGTTCCGGATACCTCCCCCCAGTTCGCGGATAGCCTGCTCTACATGGAGAGCCAACTCCGTCAGACTGTCCCCAACGATGACCGGATTCACGTTGCTCACACCGCGGCCATGGACCTGGTTCCCTATCAATTCGACCCGGCCCGCCTGGCGCTTGCCCGCCCCCGCCAGCGCATCCTGATAGCGGATGCGGTGGGTCTCGGAAAAACATTGGCGGCCGGCATTCTGGTAAGCGAGCTCATCGCGCGCGGGCGCGGCCGGCGCATACTGGTGCTGGCCGTGAAAAGCATGCTGACGCAATTCCAGAAGGAATTCTGGAACCGCTTCACCATCCCGTTGACGCGACTGGACTCTATCGGCATTCAGAGGGTACGCAGCCGCATCCCCACGAACCACAATCCCTTCTACTACTACGACAAGGCAATCATCTCCATCGACACATTGAAACAGGACGCAGAGTACCGCGTTTACCTGGAACAGGCGGAATGGGACATCATCGTCATCGACGAGGCGCACAACGTGGCGGACAGGGGCACGGGTTCGCTTCGCAACCGCCTCGCCAAGCTGCTCAGCAGGCGGTCGGACACGCTCATCATGCTGTCCGCGACACCTCACGACGGCAAGGCGCGGAGTTTCGCGAGTCTGGTGAACATGCTGGACGCAACCGCCATTGCCGATCCGGACAACTATTCGGCCGAGGATTTCCGGCCGGGTCTGGTGATCCGCCGCTTCAAGAAGGACGTCAAGGCACAGGTGCGGGACGCATTCCGCGACCGGGAAGTGTTCACGCGGCGCTTTCCGGCGTCGGACGCGGAGGAGGAAGCGTACAATGCATTGCTGGCAGTACGGGTCGCCGATGGCCGCAAGGGCGATACGAGCCGCAACCTGTTTCTTGTCTCCTTGCAGAAAGCGCTTTTCTCCAGTCCCGCCGCCTGCCTTGAAACCGTTGAACGGCGAATCAAGCGGCAGGAACGCCAGTTCGCGCCGAAGGCCAATGTAAAGCCGAGAGCCAACGTTGACACGTCCGCGCTCGAACGCGAGATTGCCGATCTTGAAACACTCCGAGCCGCGTTGGGGCGCATCGCGCCGACGGACTACACAAAGTACCAGGCTCTGCTCGCCGCCATCCGCCGCAGCGAACCGTTCGCCTGGCGGGCCACCGACCCCGGGGACCGGCTCGTCATCTTCACCGAGCGCATCGCCACCTTGAACTGGCTGAAAGAACGTCTTGCCGAAGACCTGAAGCTGAAACCCGCCCAGGTGGAAAAACTCCACGGGGGCTTGAGCGACATCGACCAACAACGCATCGTCGAGGATTTCGGCAACGCGCAGCGCCCGGTCCGACTCCTGCTGTGTTCCGATGTCGCCTCAGAAGGCATCAACCTGCACTATCAATGCCACCGCCTTATCCACTTCGACCTGCCGTGGTCGCTGATGGTCTTTCAGCAACGCAACGGGCGCGTGGACCGGTACGGTCAAGCCTCGAAACCGCAGATCGTATACCTCGTCACGGAGAGCGCCAATGACACGATCCGCGGCGACACGCGTATCTTGGAAGTGTTGATGGCGAAGGACAATCAAGCCTACGAAAACATCGGCGATCCTTCCGTATTCATGGACGTATACGATGTGGATGCCGAGGAGGAGATCACGCGGGACGCCATCGCGGGCGGCCAATCCGCCGACGAATTCGACCGCCGATTGGAACCGGACGCCAACGAAGGCGATGACTTGCTGGCAATGTTCCTGCAGGCGAACGCGGGCGTCGACGCGACGGAATCGAAGGCCGAGTCCATCCAGCCGCCGCCGTTGTCGCTATTCGAAAGCGAACTGCAATACTGTCAAGCCGCGCTGTACCGACTCCAGAGCGATCATTCGCGACCCATTCGTTTCACCATTGACAACCGCTCGGAGACGCTCACCCTGGATGCGCCGGACGACCTGGTCGCACGCTACGGCTATCTGCCGCCCGAGGTGCTTCCGGCAACCCGCCGCTTCATGCTCACGACCGACCGCCGCCGCATGGCCGAAGCCATTGCGGAAAGCCGCCGGACGGAGTCGGCTTGGCCAGACCTGCACTACCTCTGGCGTCTGAGTCCCGTGGTGGCTTGGCTGAACGGCCGCATGTTGGCCGCATTCGGTCGTTCAGAGGCACCGGTACTGGCCGGCGTACCCGGCCTGACTCGGGACGAAACGATATTCGTGATGTCGGGTTTGGTGCCGAACCGCAAGAGCCATCCCCTTGTTTACGAGTGGATCGCCATCGCCATCCGCGAGGGAGCACGACCGGAGCCGATCCCCTTTGAAGCGCTCATCGCCCGCACGGGCTTGGGTCGTGGCGCCCTCGCGAATCTCCAGCAGTCCGTCGACCTGACAGCGCTCTCGTCGCTGTTACCGGTCGCCGTAAAACGGGGTCGGCAGTATTTCATTCAGCGCCGCGACGCGTTTGAAAAATCCATCAACGCCAAGCTGGAGGAAGAGGTCAGGGCGCTTGATGAATTCAGGGACCGCAGGTTGCGGCAACTGGACCTCAATTTCGGAAACGACGAGCAAGGTGCGCCGTTCAAACGATTTCGCGATGTGCAAGCCCGCGATGGCATCAACGCCATCCACGACGAGTACATGGAATGGATGCAAGACACCATGACCACCGAACCCCGCCCATGGATCAAGGTCATCTGCGCCATGACGCCCCTGGCACGGTAGCCCGGAGTACCGTGCATGACTTCAACCTTCACGGGCATCCAGAACGAGAACGAGTTCTACAGCCACCATTACCTTGCCGAAATTTTCGCCAAGGACATTCAGGCGACGATCACAGGGTGGCGGGAAGACGCCGCTGAAGGCGGTGAAGGGCAGCGTTCGCCCGACCAGGCGCTACGCGCTTTGGCCCGCCCGTACCTGCAATTTCGCCAGCGTTTTGGGCGGGAACGCCGCCACCATGAACGCGTGCAACTGCAACGCGGCTGGTTCAGTCAAGTTCTATCCGTTCTCGGATACAGATTCAGCCCTGCCAACTACATCCTGGACGGCGCGAGCGGCGACGATATTCCGGCGCTCTGCACCCTCGACAGCCCAAACGGCACAACGCGACTGCTCGTCCTGGGCGCATTCGACCCCGCTGACGCAGACGAGGACCCGCTGTCGCTCCGGCCTCACCCGGCGCAGTTCCACGGCGAAGCGCCGCCGCCGGAAGCGCTCCTCGATGAATCCTGGAATGACATCATCACGCGCCGCATCTTCGGGCAATACCGCCCGCCGCGCTGGGTGATCCTGCTCGCCCCCGGGCCAGGCCTATCCAAAAGTCCCGGTCCGGTTGGTTCCGGTGAGGCTGAGCGATGGGTCCGACGGGGATGTGTGGCTGTAGCGGAGGGGTCGCCGGTCGGTCCAGGGCGGTGGGGAGGCGTTGAGCGGGTTTGCTCGGGGGTATGGGTTGGTGCCTGGGCGCTGAGTAGGCGCGGCGCGCACGGGGATGCCGCGGCGCGGCCGGGCGGTGCGCCGTCGGGGGTCCGCGGGGTGCCCGGTCAGGGCGGCGCGGGGGTCAGGATGGCGTCGAGCGCATCCTGCGGGCGTGCGGCGTAGTGGCGGTTTGCCTGGGGGATGTAGTCGAAGTGGCCGATCGCGCGCACGATGGAGATCGCGGCGTTGCTGAGCGCCGCCAGGTTTTGCGGCAGATGCCCGGCCGCGGCGCGGCAGCGGTCCTCGTCGTAGCTGAAGTCGCGCACGTAGTGAACCCGGTTCTCCACTTCCCAGTGGCGGCGCACGATGTTCAACAGTTCGTCGGGTCCGGCCTCCTCGACGCCGAGCGAGGTGAGCCCGTAGGCGATCTCGCGGGTGCTTTCCCCGGTCTTGACCACGACGCGCTCGCGCTGCACGCGCAGCGCCTGACGGCGTGCGGGCAGATCGCACCGCCCGTCCCACTTGGCGGGCGTGAGGTCGAAGGCCGCGCAGCGGCGGGTCTCCAGCCGCCCATGGGCCTTGTGCAGCGCCTCGGCGCTCCAGCGCGCCTGGCTCCAGTCGATGTCCGCCAGGTCCTCGCGAATGCTCGGCTGGTTGCCCTTCACGGCGGTGATCGCGTAGTCGGCCTTGCACTCCTCCACCAAGCAGCGCGCCGTGTCGTGTTGGGCGTGGATGGCGTCGAGCGTGACGACGCGCCCGGCGAGGTCCAGTTGCCGCGCCAGTTCGCGCACCGCCGGGATCTCGTTGCTTTTGGCGCCGATGCGCACCTGCCCGAGCACCAGGCCGCTGCCGTGCTCCACCGCGGCCACCATCATCTGGCGTTCGCCCTCGGTCCGCCTGGAGGCGCCGCGCACGTCCTTGCCGTCCATGGCCACCGGCGCAAGCCCGGCATGCTGGGCGCTCCAGGCGCGCAGCGCCCGATCCAGAGTGTCCGGCGGCAGCTTCGAGAGGATGTAATGGAAGGTCGAGGCAGCGGGCACTGTGTAGCACTGGCGCGTCGGGCTGAAGAACCCGCCCACCGCACGGCGCTGCGCCTCGTCGAGCCGGGCGGCGAACTCCCCGAACGCGCTCACGCCGCGATACCCGGCCAGGCGCGCCGCGATCATGATCGTCAGGTAGCTCGCCAAGCTGTAGCGCTGCCCGCGCCGTTTGCGAAAATCCTCCATCTCCCCGAGAAAGTCGTGAAGACTGCGCAATTGCCCCGCCGGCATCGGCGCCTCGCGCACCTCCACGGGCTCGCGCCCATCGCGTAGCGCCTCGCGGGCGCCGGCTTCAAGCTCGTACACGTAAACCTCCTTGGGCTGGCCGTGCTCGCGCCACCGCGCCGGGCTGCCGTACACCCGCGAATAACCGCGCGTCAGGCCCAGCATCCGCCAGTTCGACGCCCGGTAGCAAACCCCCGAAAACCGCGACGGGTCCACGAACGTCTCCGCCAACAGCACCGGGAAACCGTGCATCGCGCGCATGTCCCCCGACAGCCGGCGCAGACTCAGACCCAGCACCCGAGAGGCCAGGTTGCGTACCTCCCCCTTGCCCACCAGCAACGCGAAACGGCTGTTGTTCGCGATCAGCTTCAGCCGCCGAAACTGCCGCTCCGGCGGCCAACCCAGCCACTCGTCCCGAACCCCGACCTTGAACGCGCCCGCCGTCCAGCCCAGCAGCGCAACCCAGCTCCCGCCGCATACCGCCACGTGACGCAGCGACTGACCGAACAATCCCTTGTACGGCAAATAGTGAAACTCCCTCATCAGCGCGTCCCAACGCCGCCGCTCCGCCACGCCGCGCACCGGGCGCACCCACACATCGCGCAACTTCAACCGGCCACGGGAAAACACCGAGATCACCATGACCCCCTTTATGCCACAACGACTTCTGAATAGCCAGACCTTGCACAGCCTGACCGCTTCCCTCACCGTTTACAGCCTCAGGCTATACGCCCCGACTTTTGGAGAGCCCTGCCCCCGGGCAAATCCTGTTGCTGGAACGGGGCAAGTGGACGCACAATCGCCTGCTGCGTTTCGTTCTCGACGATGTCCTCGGCCGCCGGGAAGCGCCTACGCTCCAAGCCACCGCCGCGCTGCTGCACCGCGACTGCCTGGTGCCCCGCGTAGGCATGAGCCTGCTCGACAACCTCGACGAAAATAGCCACAAGCATGCCTTCGCCGTCTCCAACGTCCTCAAATACGCGTTGCGGGAATCCATCGAGCTGATCGGCAACGAGGCTATTCGCTACCTGCGCGAAGTGCGCAAGGAGCGAATCTACCGGCTCGACGAGAAGCTGGCCGGCGAACTCGGGCTGGAAGCGCTGCGCTACATGTACCGCCTGATGTTCCTGTTCTACATGGAAGCCCGGCCGGAACTCCGCTACGCGCCCCTCGATTCGGAGGCTTACCGTAAGGGTTATAGCCTCGAACACCTGCGCGATATGGAACTCGTCCGCCTGAGCAGCGAGGAATCGCTGAATGGCTACTACATCCACAACAGCATTCAAACCCTGTTCCGATTGATCCGGGACGGATTCGACGGCGGCGACCCCGATCTCCTGCCTGGTGCGCTGCACAACACCTTCCAGATCAAGTCCTTGGACAGCGCCTTGTTCCGGAAAGGGGCAACCCCGCTGCTGGACGGCATTAAGCTGCGCAACGAGACCTTGCAACGCGTGCTTCGGTTGATGTCCCTCACCCGCCCCGCAAAGGGAAGGCGACGACGGGGCCGCATCTCATACGCCCAACTCGGCATCAACCAATTGGGTGCCGTGTACGAAGCACTGCTGTCCTACCGAGGCTTCTTCGCGGAAGATGATTTGTACGAGGTAAAGGAGCCAAGCAAGACGAAAAAAAGCGATGCGCCGGACGAACTGGCCAATGCCTGGTTCGTGCCCTTGTCCGAATTACACAGGTACAGCACGGAAGAACGGGTGTTCGAGCGGAGCGGCGATGGCTTGCGGAAGCTCAAGGTCCATCCCAAGGGCAAGTTCATCTACCGCTTGGCCGGGCGTGACCGGCAGAAAAGCGCCAGCTATTACACGCCGGAGAGCCTGACGCGATGCGTCGTGAAGTACGCCCTGAAGGAATTGATACCCGGCGACATTCCGGCCGCCCGGATTCTCGACCTCACCGTCTGCGAGCCTGCCATGGGTTCGGCGGCCTTTCTGAACGAAGCCGTCAACCAGCTTGCGGAGAAGTATCTGGATCGCCGCCAGCGCGAACTCGGCGAGCGTATTGCCCACGCGAAGTACGGCGACGAGTTGCAAAAGACGAAACACTATATCGCCGACCGCAACGTTTTCGGCGTGGACTTGAACCCCGTCGCCGGGGAACTCGCTGAGGTCTCGCTGTGGCTGAACTGCATCCACAAGGACGGCCATGTCCCGTGGTTCGGCTACCAGATTGCATGCGGCAACTCCCTTGTCGGCGCTCGTCGGCAGGTTTATCGGCGAAGCAGCGTGGTCAAGCAGAAGCGGGCCGACCTCTGGTTTAACTGCGCCCCGGAACGAGTGGCGCCGCCGAGAGCGAATGCCAGCGGCGAAGTTCGTGCGCCACCGGTTTCGCCAGCCGGGGAGACGGTCCAAGTCCACCGTCCGTCGAAAACCATATACCACTTCCTCCTCCCGGACCCTGGCATGGCCGACTACCGCAACAAGGCGGCGCGGGAATTGGAAGGCGGCAACTTCGAGCGGATCAAAGCGTGGCGAAAATCGTTCTGCCAACCCTTCACGGAAGAAGAAACGCTCGAACTCGAAACCCTATCGGATCGCATCGACGCACTCTGGGCGCTGCATGCGGAGCAACTTGCTCGGGACCGCCGGGAGACCGAAGACAGCCTGCCCGTGTGGGGCCGGGAGGACGAAACGCGCCGCCGGACGGGCAACCTGTGGAAGGACCGCATCCGCGCCCAGGGCGTATTTGGCGATGGTGCCCGCTCGGCGAGCCCTTATCGCCGCCTGAAGCTGGTCATGGACTATTGGTGCGTCCTGTGGTTCTGGCCCATCGGTGAGGCCGACCTGCTGCCCACTCGGGATGATTTTCTGACCGAAGTCAGCCTGGTTTTGACCGGTTCCGTTTTCCAACCCGGCATCGGTCCCAACCAGACCGCCGACCTCTTCGGCAAGGAGTACGCGAAACTCGCCGACAACATCGCCAAACGAATCAGCAACGAAATCGGAATGTTGGACTTGGAAAGAGTTTTCGAGCAATTTCCCCGACTGAAATATGTTGACGACGTGGCAAGCAAGCGGAAGTTTCATCACTGGGAGTTGATGTTCGCGGACATGTTCTACGGGTACCGTCAGGATGGCGAAATCCGCGGCGGCTTCGACTTGGTGCTGGGAAATCCCCCGTGGATCAAGGTGGAGTGGAAGGAGGCCAGGGTACTGGGCGACTTCGACCCCTCGCTCGTGCTGCGCAAGCGATCCGCCGTCGAGTTGACGAGGGGCAGGGACGAGGCGTTCGAGCAGCGCGAGGGCTTGCGAGAGGCCTGGATAGCGGATATGGAGGATTCGGAGGCGATGCAGGCTTTTCTGAACGCGCGGCAGAACTACCCATCACTAACAGGACAAAAAACTAATCTGTACAAGTGTTTTTTGCCGCAGGCGTGGATGATTTCCAACGAGTACGGTGTCGCGGGTTTTCTGCATCCGGAAGGCATTTACGACGACCCGAAGGGAGGGGATTTTCGGAGCGAAGTCTATTCCCGGCTGCGGGCGCATTTCCAGTTCGCGAACGAAACGAAGCTGTTCGCCGAGGTCGATCACCACACAGCCTTCAGCGTGAACATTTACGGCAAGCAAGTTGCTGAACCGAAATTCAACCACATCGCGAATCTTTACGCGCCGGCCACCATCGATTCCACATTTGCCCATGAAGGCGGTGCCAATGTGCCTGGGATCAAGGACAAAGAAGGCAAGTGGAATACGAACGGTCACCGATCTCGCGCCATCAAAGTGGACTCAGCAGCCCTCGCAGTTTTCGCTTCTTTGTATGGTGGAAGCGATATTCTACCGGGTGAAGCGCGGCTGCCAGCTCTTCATTCGCGCGAGTTGCTGGTCGCTGTGAGCAAGCTTCGTCGTTATCCGCGTCGAATAGCGGATGCCAGCGGAAGCTTCTATGTGACGCAGCATTGGAACGAGACTATCGCGCAACAAAACGACACCATCCGGCGCGAAACCAGTTTCCCTCCGAACACGAGCGAAATGGTGGTGTCTGGCCCTCACTTCTCGGTCGGCAATCCTTTTAACAAGACCCCCCGCGCGCGGTGCTCCAAGAGCAGCGACTACGACTGCCTGGACCTTACCAGGCTGCCTGACGACTATCTGCCACGCACCAACTATGTGCGGGCCTGCACCAAGGACGAATATTTGCGCCGCACCCCCAAGGTGCCTTGGGTGGAAATCGGCGATACCGAACCGCGCCCCGTGACCGATTTCTTTCGCATCGCCAATCGGGAGATGGTCGGCGCATCCTCGTCGCGGACACTCAGCACGGCGTTGATTCCGAAGGGTGTGGCAAGCATCCACTCTATCGTCACCACAGCGTTCCGTAACGTGGTCCATTGTGTCGACTTCTTCTCCCTCACCGTCTCCATCGTCCTCGATTTCTTCATCAAGAGCACCGGCTCGGGCCACGTCAACGTCTCGCTGCTCAACCGCCTCCCGATGCTCGCGGAAGACTGTCCGCCGTCCGTCCGCAACGCTCTCCGGGCGCGGGCACTATGTCTTGGCTGCCTGACTGAGCCCTACGCCGAGCTTTGGCAGGAAATCTGCACGACGCCGCTGCCCGAAGACCCTTCGCAGCGCCACATCGACGCCTTCATCGCTGACCGCTGGACGAGTGTTGACTGTCGTTTACCAGTCACGTTCTTCGCCGACCTCACCCCAACCTGGAACCGCAATATCGCTCTCCGCACCGACCTTGCCCGGCGCCAGGCGATGGTCGAAATCGATGTCCTCGTCGCCAAGGCCCTTGACCTGACGCTGGACGAACTTCTGACCATCTATCGAGTGCAGTTTCCGGTCATGCGCCAATACGAAGCTGACACATGGTACGACGCCAATGGCCGTATCGTTTTCACCGCCTCCCGGGGCCTACCGGGAGTCGGCTTACCCCGAAAGGCAAAAAAGGGCGACACTTCCTACGCCATCGACAGCCTTTCCGACCACGCGACCTACGTCGCGCTGGGCTGGGAGGACATCCGAACCCTTGAAACAGCGACCATCCACCGTCGCATTACAGACGATACGCAACCCGGCGGACCAGTCCAACGCTTAATCGACTATGTGGCGCCTTTCACGCGTTGCGACCGCGAGCAAGACTATCGGGCAGCTTGGGATGCATTCCAAACGGTTGACTGAATCGTGATGACGGGCGCGCGAAGCCGTTGGGTCGCTATCGCCACCGTAGCCTCAATTGCCGAACAGCCTGGTGTCCGAAGCATTTTACTCTCGCTTCAAAACGTAGTCCTTGGCTTTGCTTGCAAATGCACTGGCATTCCAAAGCAACTCGATCTTGTCTCTTTGCAACGCACGGCACCACGAATCGATGTAGCTTGGGTGCTGCATCTCGCCATTGATGCGAAGGTGAGCGCAAAGGAACGCCGCGCCAAGCTCGGCGATAAGTTCCTCAAACGCATATCGGTCATCGCCCCACATCCTGTGCTTGGCCCGGTCCAACCGGCTTCCGTGCCCCGTCCAATGAATGACCTCATGCCATAACGTAGCCCAGTCATTAGCCTCTCCATCGCCTCCGTCCCGTTGCGCCATGTGGGTAAACTGTTCGATGGCAGGCATGGTAACGACATCCCAGCTTGGGTAGTAGGCGGCCTGATTGCTGGCGTAACGGATTTGCAGCCCACGGTCCGCCTCAAGCTGGCGTTGCAGGCGTATTGATTGCGTGAAGCGCATGGCGCGGGAAGTCGGATTACGTTCCAGAAACGACAAACCGAGCATCTTCTCGCAGTCCCGCACCTGATCGATGTTGTAGACGAGCCGAGCATGGCTTGTGCGATCACGATAGTCGACATACTCGTTCGGCAAGCGCTGGAGCGCTACCGGCGAAGCATCTTTCTGATCGATAGCGGCCCCAAGTTCCTCAACGACATGATCTGGCACCCAGAGATTGGTTCGGTATCCGCAGTTTGAAGCGTGAGCCAGCAGAATCGTCCCGTTGAACACGCCGTAGGGCACTTTAGGCGCACGCAGATTACTGGGCCAAGTATTGGCCGAATGCGGCATGGACCCAATGACGACAACCGCTACGCGGTCGGACCAGGGTCTGCGCCAGGGCAGCACGCCCTTTTCAAGGCGCTCGATTATATCTTTCAGTACTTGCTGGTCCGTGATTGCGTTTGACATGCCATTTGCCATCAGAGATCACCCTTGACCGTCGCAGTGCAGTTTTCATCCACCCGAACAATACGGGTAGCAACCATCGACACCACCACGTTGCGGGTCGATGCCATCGCCGCGATCGAGGAATTGTTTGGCAATGGAGCTATGGACGGGCCATCCATTGTGCTACCGGACGGGGGTTTTTGGTCGAATTCAGCCGAAACCGCTGAACTGCTTTACAGCCTGTCCAAATGAGAGCCCGTCCTCCCATACCGCACGACCGACCCGGAATCGCGCCTGACCCTCGACGATCTTGAGTTCAACGGCACCGCGCGGTTGACGGGCTGCCACCTCGGCTTCCCGCACGGCCTCGTAGTCAGACAACAGCGCCTTCAGATGCGTCCCCACACCAAACACGACGCGAAGCCGGTCGCGGATGGTAGCTCCGGTGGGTGTATCTTCATCCATGGGGACCACACACAATGCGAATCCGTCATTGAGCGAGCAGGCGCGTTTCGCTTGGGCAGGCGTCATCCCTACTTGGTCAATTCTCGTACTCTTCACCTCGATCAACGTAGTTCCGCGCGTTCCGGCAAGTTCTAATCCCACCTCCTCTTCGTTCTCCACGAAGTCGCTTTCCACCTCAAAGTCGGAGCCTATTCTTGTTCGACGCACAGTCAGTCCGCACTCCTCCAACCCTTCCCGCAATAGGTTCTCGACGAGACTACCGATTTCGTAATTCCGCCGGATCTTCTGACGACGGATCTTCCGCTCTTCGATTGTTTCAATGATCCCCGGATGGTCGCGTATCTCCTTTGTCAGTTCACGGACGCGGTCCACGTCACCGGCCGCTTCGGCGAGATCCTGCATTGATCGAATTAGCGACAGTCGCTGGCCCTCTTCGTCAGCAACAACCCGCAGCGCAAGGTCTGCGCTGCTGATCCCCAACGCACGCAAGAGCTGCTCGCCCCGGCCTCCGAGCAGTAACGATGAGGTTTCTCGCGAGTCTGCGAGGAGTCCTGCCAGCGATTCCGCGGACGCGGTCGCACCACGGCGCCCGCTGGCGTCGAGCGGCACCCACTGTCTGCGGCTGAGGGGAGTGAGCCATGCCGCACGATAGGTCTTGTGGCTCTCGTCACACTCGCATTCGACTCTGCGTTCCTCGAACGCTTGCTCATCCGCCTCCGCCACATATTCAACCAGGAACCGAATGAACTCCGTGGCCCGACGCCTGCTCTTGCGCGCAGTGTCGATCAAGCCGGCGTCAGATTTTACGAGAAATGCGATATCTGAGACTTCGACTTCCTGCGTCGACCTATGCGAACCCGTCCGATCAGGAAGCGGTTCATCAGGGAGAAACGCCTCCACAACCCGGCTCGTCTCGATGAGCGGTGACGCGTTCACGTAGCCGCGTTTCGCCAGCCGTGGCCATAGATCAGGATCTTCCTCCGCAAATAGATCCGCGAACACCATACGCTTCGGGAACAGTGATCCGAAACGTCTTCCTCCTTGGGGCCATGTCGCCATCGGCGCGAGGGGCCTTTCAGGCAATTTGCGTCCTCGCTCCAGATATGTCACGGCGACTCCGTCCTCAAGCTTGTCCACTGTAGGCGCGGGAAAGCCCTCCAACCGCTCGACGTAATCCGGTCGATCCGACATCCATCGGAATAGCCTTACCGCCCAAGGCACGAGCTTCTCTTCGATAGCGCCTTCGCGACATGAGTCCTTGACGCAAGTTACAAGTCTGTCGAGCAGTTCTGTTTCCCGCTTTGGTCCAAGGAGTTCCGCTAGCCCGTCCAACTCCGCGTCCTTGTTCAGCAGTGTCTCGCGAACTCCCAATCCCAACGCATCCCCAATGTCCTTCAGTTCTTCGGAGATACCCTCGTCGCGACCCAACTGCGAACGCGAGCATAGCGTGCCCGCCTGGCTTGGCAATAACCCGTGCTCGTCAAGGAGCCCGGTCTCGTTGGCATCACGAATTAGCTCGAGCAACGACACGAGCCATGGCAGCCCTTCGCCGTTCACCAATTTGCATTGCAGCTCCTTCATGCTGTCCGTGTCGGCAACTCGTTTCGCGACTTTCGCCAGTGTGAGTGCTTCTTGCATTTCTTCGCGCGAGCTATTGAGGAGCTTCCGCCAGTGCGAAAGGTTTCTCGACCACGACGCCAATTCGCCACGGCGCGGCAACCTTGCCCCCGCACCTTCCCACGCTGACATCAGTGTCCACAGCCGATCCTGGTGCGACGAGTTCTCGGTTGTCGGGAGCCACGCCGCCAAGGGTTCAATCCAATGCCCGGCGACCGTCAGCAAAAGCTTCGTTTGGCGGGCTTTTCGTACCAATTCGCGAAGTAGCGAACGAAACCAAGTGTCGTCACTGGCCCAATCTGGTAGATTCGAAATATCGAAAGTCAGCATCCGCTCAGCGCCCGGCCACCGCTCCTGCGCGCACAATTCCAGAAGGCGCTTCTGGTGGCGCATCGAGTCCTCCAGCAACCGACGGTTCTCTTGAGCACCGGCTGAATCTCCGGTCAGGACGATTCCATCGCGATCCTCGCGAGGTTTAAAATTCTTGCTGTTGACGGTTGCCGGAAGTCCTAACCGCTCGCTTCCAATCAGCGGGAAAAGTACGAAGAGTTTCGCCGACAAGTGCTGCGAGGGGTCGATTTCGAGTCCAGATTCACCAGAGAGCAGTTGCAACGCAGCACAGCACTCGCCTTCAGTGCCCGCGACCGCAACGGAGCGGGACAACTCGCCATCTTCCGTCTCATACAAGATCGTCAGGACATCACCCGCTCCCTGACTGCCCTGGGACAACTTCCACTTCCCGTTAAGCGTCGTCACGACGATTTCCTTGATTTCCGGGCAAAACGCCAAAGCCAACGGACCGCTCTCGCAAAGCACCTTTAGCCCCTCCTCGGAAAGCTCCCTTGCGCGAGATTGCACGATCTCATATGTGAACGCGGTGGTCGTACCAGGCGCGAGCTGTGCGCTATTGACCGACTGCTCGAACGCCACCCAGGACCGGTCCATTGCTTCGTGCAACTCTCCTGAAGTCTCGCCTGAGCGGTCCAGCAGAAATTCAAACCCGTTCGAATCCTCGATACGTCCCGAAACTTGGACCCTCCGTGAAAGGAGGTGCGTGGCCAAGAATCCAGAGCCGAACTGACCGATATCCTCTAAGTCCTCGGTCTTCGTCGAACCATGGTAAACGAGGTGTGCAATCTCCTTGGACGTGAAGGGATTCCCATCGTGCTGAAAGCGAAGCTCCGATGCCGAAAGATCAACTTGGATACGCACACCATCCATACCTGCCGCGTCACGGGCGTTTTGGAGTAGTTCCCAGATCCAGCGCACTCCCAACACCGCCCGATTGTCCTCGACCCGGTCGAGGTGCTTGAAGATGGATTGAGCCGTGTTGTCTACGAGGACTTGGTCCCTCGCGTCTTGTAAGTCTTTCGTCATTCACTCGTGTGCGGGTTCAGGAGATGCGGAACTGGTTCGCGTAGTCGTTTGTGTATTAAGGGCACTCATTTGGCGTCAACCATTCGATGCGTTGGTGGGGCTTGGCTTGGATGTTTGAAAACGTCGGTATCTGGCGCGTATCTCGTACCCCTTCGAGCAGAGCTACTATGCAACTTGAGAGGCATTCATAAGCGACGACCTAGTAAGAACGCTATGCTGCCAAGGCGCAGTCCGCGGTCCAGTTCGGTGACCGATTTGTGCTGACGGTTTGAACGATGAAGAACGGCTCAACACACAAAATTTTCTTACAGGACCCACAATATTTCTTAAAGGACCGTAAGAATTCACGCTAGCTTAAACTCCTGAAGATAAAGATTTCGACTTTCCTTCCCTGTGCCTTCAACGGTTTCTAATTCTTCCACGCACGAGAATTCGTAGCGATCACCCACAATCAGCCCATTCAAACTAAGACCGTCATCCCGCAATTTGCCGGATACAAGGCCGCTCTCGGTAAGCAAACCCCAAGCTCCAGTGTTGCGGTTGACCTTTACGAACTCTCCTCTCAGCGTAACCTCCTCGGTTCCGAGATTGGAGACCTGGGCAAGAACATCCGAGAGCTGCCGAGCATCGGCTTCCGAGATTGCCCGACTCCTTGGCTGCGAAAACGTTGGATCGGCCCAGGAATAACGCATCCCTGTCTGACGATGAGTGAGAAACTTCAGCAAGTTCAAGTAGGCTCCCGCAAGATGCCCCCGATTCTGTTTTGCTGTCGCCACGGCAGAGTCCGGATCTGCGGTGTGATCAAAAAGCACATCCACTCTGCGCAACGCCCGGGCAAGTTCGCTTCCGCCCAGCAAGTCGGGCCCGCCGGCTGCTTCTAGAACCACCCGAAAAGAACCCGCTGCGGCCGGGACAACAACATTCAGGAGAGCCGCACCGATCGGTGAAGCCGGCGGTCGATGACTGGGTGGAAGATCTCTCAAGGCCGCACTATAGGCATGCTTGACTATTTTTTGTACTTGATCGAGTAGCCCAACGAACGTTTCTACTCGAATTCGGTGATTGGCCGCTGCTTCTGGAGGCTCCACGATGAGTTCGAGCATCAAATTATTGCGAGCCTGAGCCTCCTTGAGCACCAGTGCGTCTGACAGCATATCGTGAAGCATGAATCCTTCGTCCGGCAGGAACCCACTTTGGGCCAATGGTTCCTGCTGAAGTTTGAGGATCAATGGTCCGGAAAGATCGTTCGCTTCGGCGAGATACCATTCTTCCTCCCCAGCTTTTTCTACTAGCATTCTCAAGTCGACCAGACCTGCGCGAAACTGGCGCAGACGTTCTGGAGGGACGCCCACGACAACGAAACCGTCCTCTCCTTTCATCGTTTCTACGGCCATCGCGAGGTAATGCCCTCCGATTACATCTCGGGCCTCAAACAGCAACGGCCCGTCGCAGTAATCCAGCATTGTCGTGTAGCTAACGGTTTTCACTTCGATTCCACCGTACATTGTGACAATATGTCGTAGTCCGCGAAAGGCCACCATGTGTGGTGTGAGTTTCTACCATTTTGCTGGATGTAGCCTGCTCCTGCGCTTAGATTCAATCGGCATATCATCCGCCCACGCATTTTCTGGAGCTTCAACAGCTTTTCCGCATCCTTACGCAGAGCGAAGACTGACAAGCCGCGAGTCTGGCATTCCGTAACATTCGGGAACACGGCGTCCGGGCGTTCAGAACGCTGTGACTGGAAATCCGATTCAGTCGGTGGTGATGAGCGAACAAGTCGAAACATCTCTTTTGTATCCCCAATTTCTTCTGCGGTACCAGGTGGGCAATCCTCTGGCAACGGCTCTCGATACTTCATGACTTGCCTGTCTACGGCCGCGATGATCCCAGTGCCGGGAATGTCCCCTTCGGCGTATGGTGTGCATTCTCGTTGGAAGAGGCAAGACCCTTGATCATACAGGCGGCAGGCGGGCGCACGTCATTTCTTCTTGTATCGCCGAAATTTAGCGCTGTCCGGCGCGAGCCGTTTGGCCGAGATCGCACACCACCTCCGTTCCTGCCACTCGTCGTGTACAGCGGCGGGCTCGATCCCCAGAGAGCGGAGTGCGTCTTCGGCTTCCCGGAGAAGACACTCGGCCGAGCGAGGACGTTGAGCCATTCCTTTCGATGGACACGGGAGATTTCGGCCGCTGACGCGCTAAACTCCGTTCCCCAATGATTCCCTCAACCCTTGCTGCCGAAGTCATTGACGCCCTCACGGACTTCCTCGCCACAGGCTTCGGCCCGGCCAACCCGGTCTTGGCGACGGTAATGGATGACTTTCTCGCCCAAACGGACAACCTTGTCAAGGGTCCGTATCTGTCCATCGATCTGCCGTTCCAACATGCCCCTGAAGGTGGGGAACCGTTCCCGGAAACGCCACTGGGCTTCACGCCGTATCGCCATCAGCGAACCGCCTTTGAGCGGTTGAAGCCGGGGCAATCCACTGTCGTCGCCACGGGAACCGGGTCAGGCAAGACCGAGTGTTTCCTGTACCCGGTTCTGGATCATTGCCGGGCGCAGGCCGGCAGTCCTGGCGTCAAGGCCATCCTCGTCTATCCCATGAACGCGCTGGCGTCGGATCAGGCGCGGCGCATTGCACGGATCGTTCATCGCACACCTTCGCTGCGAGGCAAGGTGACGGCAGGCCTCTACGTGGGCGAGTCCGGCGCGTCGCCCCAGAAGCGCATGACCGCGGACAATCTGGTCGAGAACCGCGAGGTACTTCGGGAACGGCCGCCGGACATCCTGCTCACCAACTACAAGATGCTGGACCTGTTGCTGACGCGGCCCGTCGACTCCCGGCTGTGGCGGCATAACGCCACCGGCACATTGCGCTATCTGGTGGTGGATGAACTGCATACCTTCGACGGCGCCCAGGGGACCGACCTTGCCTGTCTCATAAGGCGGCTGCGTGCACGGCTCCAGGCGACCGATGAGCTGACCTGCGTCGGCACCTCGGCCACCATCGGCGGCGAGGAGGACCGGGAAGCCATCGTTCGCTACGTGTCGGGGATCTTTCATCAGCCATTCTCGCCGGACTCCATCGTGGGCGAAGTGCGGCAGGGGATCGATGAGTTTCTTCGGGACGCCATCATCGACTCGTATCTGGTCTCCCTACCGGATCTCGCCGAGCGGGTGAACCCGAGCCGCTACGCGTCCTTTGACGAATTCGTCCGGGCACAGCACACCGTGTTCTTCGGCGATGCGCCGAACGGAAAATTCGACGCGCTGGAGTGGCGGCTCAAGCTTGGCGGGAGGCTGCGCGAACACGCCTCGTTTGTCAACCTGCTGCGGGTGCTGGACGGCTCGAAACCGGTGCCCGTCGCCACAGTGCTGGATCGCCTGCAACGCAGCTTGCCGGTGGCGAGCGCCCAGACCCAAGTAGCGGCAAATTTGCTAAACGCCCTTTGCGCGTTGATTTCCGTTGCGCGCCAGCGCGAAGACGGCGGCCGCGACGCACCGGTACGGCCATTGTTGAACGTGAAACTGCACCTGTGGGTCCGGGAATTGCGGCGCATGGTTTGCAGCCTTCACGAGGACGACGGCCCGACACATCGCGTCCGCTATGCCGACGACCTGAAGCCCGACGAAGATTCCGTTCACCTGCCGCTGATCCAGTGCCGCGAGTGCCACGCCACCGGATGGGGGTGCTTCAAGCCCGCCGCAGACAATCGCATCGGCCAGGACCTGCGCGTCTTCTACAATCGATTTTTCCTGCGCGATGTGGACGTCAACTACCTCTTCCCCATGAGCCCCAGCGAGGAGCCGCCGCAGGCCGTCAAGGGACAGGTGGCCCACGTCTGCGGTCGATGCGGCCATCTCGCAGCACGGAAGGCCGACGGGTGCCCCGGTTGCGGTCGGACACCGCTGACGCGCGTTTTCCGCCCCAACGCCGTTGTCACAAAGCGCAGCGGCAAACGACGGCGACCGCAGTTGAGCCGCGATTGTCCATACTGCGGAGCGCGGGAGGCGTTAATCATCCTTGGGGCACGCGCCTCCAGCCTTTTGAGCACGGCGCTTGCGCAAATTTTCTCGTCCCGCCACAACAACGACCGCAAGGTCATCGCGTTTTCGGACAACGTGCAGGACGCCGCGCATCGGGGCTCGTTCTTCGCGGCGCGAACGTGGCGCAACAGTATCCGCGCGGCCATTGCCCAGGTGGCCGCCGAGCACGAGGGAATCTCTCTTGCAAACTTGCCCGACCAGGTTGTCGCACGGTGGGGGGATTCCACCGCGAACCCCGGCGCGTTCAACCCGGAACGCTTCATCAGCGAATTCATCGCGCCGGACCGCGTGTGGCTGCGGGATTTCGAAGCGCTGAAAAAGGACGGCGCACTCCCGACGGGATCGAACCTCCTGTCCATGGTGCAGCATCGCATGCGCTGGGACACCCTGGGAGAGTTGACCTTCGGCACGGCCATCGGACGCACGCTTGAGCGAACTCGAACGGCAGCGGTGGGCTTCAATTCCGATGCCCTTCGCAAGGCCAGCGAAACGGCACTCGTTCGGATTCGGGAGAATTTCGGCGAACTGCGGACCGTGGACGAGGCTTGTATCCGCAGCCTGCTGTTGGGAATTCTGCGCCGCATGAAGGACCGCGGCGCGGTGGAGAGCCCGATGTTCGCCAACTATCTTCGAAGTGGCGGAAATCCGTTCGCTATTCGCGACCACGCATTACAGGATTTTGGCCCGCGGTCGGCGCTGCCCGTGTTCCCCGCGCCGGTGGCTCAACGCAATGGCGTGGAAGCATTGGCAGCGCAACCCAAGTCCTGGTACCAGGTTTGGGCCGAAAAGGTGCTGACGCCATTAAATGTGCTCGCCGCGACGCGCAACAGCGGGGACGTCTTATACATGGCGATGGACGCCCTGACCGAGGCGGGACTCGTGTGCGTCCTGCCAGCCGGACGCACCAAGGTATGGGCACTCCGGCCGGAGCACCTTTTCGTCACTACGCAGACTGCCATCATGCGGTGCCGCCACTCTCGTCGGTCGTTGGTGGTACCGGCTCGCGAAGCCGCTCTATGGCAGGGCGTTCCCTGCCTGGATCTCGCAACGCACGAATGTTATGACCGCCACGATGCGGGGAGCCAAACCTGGGCCGGGCGCCTTTACCGAGACGCCGATATTCGCCGCATCGTCTCTGCCGAGCACACGGCCTTGGTGCCTCGGGAGGAACGCGACCGCTTGCAGGAGCGTTTCGCCGCCGCGGACGCCAAACCCTGGGAACCGAACCTGCTTTCTGCCACGCCGACGCTGGAACTCGGCGTTGATATCGGCGAGCTGTCCACGGTGGTGATGTGTTCTGTGCCGCCCGCGCCGGTGAACTATGTTCAACGCACCGGCCGCGCCGGACGTCGGGACGGCAATGCTCTGACGCTCACCGTCGCCACCGGTCGGCCCCACGACCTTTATTACTACGCCGAGCCCCTGGAAATGTTGGGATCGCGAGTCGACCCGCCGGGCATTTTCTTGAATGCGCCCGCCGTACTGGAGCGGCAACTGACAGCCTTTTGCCTTGATTGCTGGGTGGCAGGGGGCGTTGACGAGAATGCGGTTCCGCGCCGCATCAGGCCGGTGCTGGACAACGTTGAAAAGAGCAATACCAACGGGTTTCCATATCCGTTCTTCAATTTCATCGCCGAGAATGATGACGATCTGTTGAACCGGTTTCTGGACGCATTCAAGACCCGTCCCGGCGTCGCCTACGATCTCGATGATGCGTCGCGCGAATACCTGGCAAATTTCCTGCAGGGCAATGATCCGGAAGATTCCCTGCGACTGCGTATCCTGAAACGCATCATGGAAGTGGCGCAGGACCGCCAATCGTTGCGTAACGACGTGGAGACGCTGGGGCGACGCATCAGGACCTTGGGCGCGGCCGATGAGGCAACCGAAGCCAGCATCAAGAATCTCTCCGCCGAGCGCACGGCCCTGCAGCGGCTCCTACGGACCATGAACGGTCGCGACACCTTTGGTTTTCTCACCGATGAGGGGCTGCTTCCCAACTATGCGTTCCCGGAGCCGGGCGTTACGCTGAACTCGGTCATCTTCCAGCGGCGCCAGGGAGAGACCGGTGAATTGGAGGACGACGCTGTTGTATTCGAGTACGCGCGCCCCGCGGCTGCGGCGCTGGGCGAGTTTGCGCCGGAGAATGTTTTCTATGCCGGTGGCCGCCGGGTTGAAATTCGGCGCATTGACACCCGGGTGTCGCCAATCGAGCGCTGGCGCCTGTGTCCGTCCTGCTCCTACTGCGAGAACGTCGACGCCGGCGACCGGCACGGTGCCTGTCCGAGATGCGGCGATCCCCTTTGGGGAGACGCGGGACAAGTGCGGGAGATGCTTCGGTTACGGCTGGTTCATGCCGCCACGCAGGACCGGGTCAGCCGCATCATGGACGAGCGCGACGACCGCGAGCCTCTCTTTTACACGCGGCAAATGGTGGCCGACTTCGATCCGGCATCCGTATCCCGCGCGTTCGCATCGGCAGATTCCGGGCGGCCCTTCGGCTTCGAGTATGTGCCCTCCGCCACGTTCAGGGAGATAAACTTCGGCCGGCTGGACGAACTGGAATCGCCCACCGCATTCGCAGGCGAGGAAATGCCGCGCAAGGGCTTCTCGCTGTGCCGCCGGTGCGGCGGCGTGCAATTAGCCGATGGCGAGGTGCAGCATACGGCCACCTGCAACGCTGGCGGCGACAAGGCTATCGTCGATTGCCTGTACCTGTACCGCGATTTCAGTTCGGAAGCCGTCCGGATGCTGATTCCGGCGGCCGGGACCACGGATACCGAACAGCGCACCGCGTCCTTCATTGCCGCCCTGGAACTGGGCCTGCGGCGGCAGTTTGCCGGGGCCGTTGACCACCTGCGCGTGATGACCTGCAGATTTCCAGCGTCGGAATCCGGAGCGGATTTTAACTTCCTGATGCTTTACGACACGGTCCCTGGCGGCACCGGCTATCTGAAGCAGATGATGAATGACCCGGGCAATGTGATGAACATTTTCCGCATTGCACGGGACGCAATATCGCAATGCGAGTGCAACGCGGACCCGCTGAAGGACGGCTGTTACCGTTGCGTGTACGCCTATCGGCGCAGCTACGACATGGCCAGCACATCCCGCAATACGGCGCTGGATGTGCTGAATGCGATTCTCGACGAGGCGGAGAATCTGCGCGAGGTGCAAGGGCTGCGCTCGATCAACGTGAACCCGTTGCTGGAGAGCGAGTTGGAAGCCCGGTTCGTCGAAGCGCTCGGGCGTTTCGAGATTGACGGCAAACCGGTTCGTGTGCGTCAGGACATCGTGGGCGGTAAGCCCGGATTTATCCTCACCACGGCAGGCTTGACGTACTTCATGGAGGCGCAGGTCGACCTTGGCGAATCCGATGGCATCGCTATCGGCAGCCGTCCCGACTTTGTGATTCGTCCGGTGCGGCCGTCGCCTTCCCAGCCGCCGATCGCCGTGTTCATGGATGGCTTCGAGTTTCACCGTAAGAAGACCGGCGAAGACTCGGCCAAGCGCATGGCTCTGGTTCGCGCCGGCTACCTGGTGTGGTCCTTGACATGGCACGATCTTGAAGTCGTCCTCGGCACGGGCGATGACGCCACGAACCTCCTTGGGGACAACGACGGCCGCATGACGCAACTGCAACGAACGCTCGATGCACGTTGGGACTCGGGCTCGATCCGGTCGCGGCTGGCCGAACCATCCTTGAAACTGCTCGTTCGCTACCTGCAACAGCCGGACACGCAAGCATGGAAATGCGCAATTTTCACGGATCTGCTTCGACTATTTCATCCGGACAACATGCGAAGTGCCGACCTGATGGGTCAGTTCACCAAAGCGACGAAACAACTTCCGGCGAGCCTTAAGGACACTCTGGCCGGTCTCCCGGCGGAAACCGCCTTCGCGGGGCGGGGCGCATGGCGGAACACACCACCGGAGTTCGCGCAACTGTTCGTGGCGCTCCCGCTCGACGCGGTGGAGACGCCGGAACCAAACGAACTGATTGTCGCCCTGCATCTTGACGATACCGGCCAGTCCGCAGAACGCGAGGAGAATTCTCTATCGGGCGAGCATCGTCCCTATCGACGGGAATGGAATGGCGTTTTGCGGCTCTACAACCTGTTGCAATTCCTTCCCAATGCCTGGTGGACGACGGCCCTAGGCGTTGAACGCCACATGTACCCTGAGTTCACAGTTCCCGATCCTCCTCCGGAAGCACCGGATTCGCCTGCGTGGTCGGAAGCGATGTCGCTGGCAGTTCCCGAGCTGCATTCCATGATGCGTGCACTGTCCGCTCAGCGTGTTCCAGCCCCGGAGGTCGGCTTTGAAATGACAGACGCTTCCGGTGAGGTGGTAGCCGAGGCCGAACTCGCCTGGGAAGCCAAGCGAATCGCGGTCCTGTTGCCCGGCCAAGACAAACGGTCCTTCGCGGAGGCCGGTTGGATCGTCTTCCTCCCGGACGCCCCTGACCTGGCTGCGGCTCTCACGGAATGACGGTGTGGCGAATCGAGTTGCGGCAAGCCAGAATGGCGTGCCAACGCCTGCCAGGCAGCGGGTAGAGTAACAACCATGACAAGGCCTCGAATTGCAATGTCGGCGGACTTTCTCGCGGCGTTCGCCAAATTGCCGGCGAAGCAGCAACGCGGTGTGCGGACGATGATCGCGCGGTTCGAGCGCGACTCAACCGCGTCCGGCCTCAACTATGAGAGGATCGCGAACGCCCAGGATCCGAACATGCGCTCCCTGCGCATCGACAAGGGCTATCGCGCCATTATCCTGAAACCCGCCGAAGGCAACTTGCACATGCTGCTCTGGGCGGACAAACACGACAATGCCTACATATGGGCTACTCGCCACAGGTGCAGCATCAATTCCGAAACCGGTGCGCTGCAGGTGTACGAGCCTCTGCCGGCAGCCCCGCCGTTCATGGAGACTGCGGCTGCCGGCGAACCCGCGATTTTTGGGAAACTCAGGCACAGACAATTGGTGCGCATGGGCGTACCCGCCGATATGGCGGCGGAGGTCCTGGATATTCGCGACGAGGCCGCCCTTGAAAGCATGGCGCCACGGTTGCCGGTGGAGGCTTACGATGCACTCTTTCTCTACATGGCGGGCGATTCCTACGAACAGATTATCCTCGACCGTGAAACCCCGCCGGAATCGATCGACACCACGGACTTTGACGCGGCACTTACCCGCGACGACTCCCGTTCCCGATTCGTTACCATCGACAACGACATCGAACTTGAAGCGATGTTCAACGCGCCGTTGGAGCGTTGGCGCGTTTTTCTGCATCCCTCGCGCCAACTGGTGGAGCGCCACTGGAATGGGCCCGTGCGCGTGCTCGGCGGCGCGGGTACCGGCAAGACGGTGGTCGCGCTGCACCGCGCCCGATGGCTTGCGCGGAAATTGCCCGAGGGCGAACGAGTTCTGTTTACCACGTTCACCCGAAATCTCGCCGCGGACATAGAAAACAACCTGCGCACCATCTGTACGCCGGAAGAAATGAAGCGAATCGAAGTCACCAATCTCGACCGCTGGGTGCAGAGATTTCTTCGCGGCAAGCGATACCGTTTCCGCCTGGTGTTCGACCGCGACCGCCAATCGTGGCGCGTGGCACTGGCGAAGAAACCGCACGATCTGCCGTTCTCCGACGTCTTCTATGCAAACGAATGGGAACAGGTCATCCAGTCCAATGGCGTGACCACCCGCGAGGAATACCTTCGCATACCCCGAACGGGCCGCGGTGTGCGGCTGACCCGGGCTGTCCGCGCCAGGATCTGGCCGGTGTTCGAGGAGTACCGCGCACAGTTGGCGGAACGTGGAATCATGGAGGTGGCTGACTGCTATCGTGCGAGCGCCACACTCCTGGAGCAGGATCGAGCCGGCGCCAACTTCGCTTCCGTAATCGTCGACGAGGCCCAGGACATGAGCGCTTCGGCCTGGCGTTTGATCCGAAGCATTGTTCCGCGAGGCCGGGACGACATATTTGTTGTCGGAGACGCCCACCAACGCATTTATTCCCGTCACCGCGTCGTCCTGGGTCGTTGCGGCATCGAAATCCGGGGGCGGGGACGCAAGCTCCGTCTGAACTACCGCACGACCGAACAGACACGACGGTGGGCGTCCGGTGTCCTCGAACGGCGGTCAATCGACGATCTCGACGGCGGCGCCGACGACAACAACGGGATACGTTCAATCACGCATGGCCCGGAACCGCGCATCAAGCACTTCGACAATAGAACCAGCCAGGCCACTTGGCTCGTCGCCTACCTTACGCAGCTGATGGACCGCGACGAGCCGCTGCGTAGTGTCTGCATCGTCAGCCGCACGCGGAACGAACGCGATGCCATCCAAGACGAATTGAGCGATGCCGAAATACCGGTGGAAGTGCTCGAAGCCGACGCGCCGGATTCCTCGTCCAGTGGCGTCCGCCTCGCCACCATGCACCGTGTCAAGGGCCTAGAATTCGACCGGGTCGTTATCGCGAGCGCGAACGAAGACACTCTACCCCTCCCGGCCGCCGTCAACGCCACGGAAGCAGACAGTACGGAGCGAATCGCCGCCGAAACCGCCGAACGCGCCTTGTTGTATGTCTCCGCAACACGCGCCAAGAAGGAGCTGACCTTGCTGAGCTTCGGAACGCCAAGCTCTTTCCTGACTTGAGCAGAGGACGATCCCTCGGTAGATGGACTGCTTGTTTGGGAGTCGACCTTCGCTCGACTCTTGAACGAAGTCCGCTATCATGCGCTCTGGTTGCATGATGATTTGATTCGCTGTTACCAGGGCGGGGAAACACCCACATCGATCGGATTCCCGTAGGTGATTTACAAGTAGTCGGGATGTTCAACGAGTTGGAGCCAGCCGTGGATATCATCCAGAGCTAAAGGAAACCGTTTTCCTGCAGCGATTGCCATCATTGCGAGGGACTCTGCCAAAATGCTGGAAGCAAGCTCCATAGATTTCGGCCAGATCTCTCGCCAGAATGGCTGAATCCGATTTTCCCAGTAGCCGTCGCGGTGTTGTGCCGCTCCGTCCAGTGACTGCGCAAGCGTTTTTGCGGCGTCCTGTAGTGCTTCCTAAACCGACTAATGCGACAGTAGCAGAGAAAAAACCCAATCGGGTTCAATTTGTTAGCCTCGATACATTGGAGGCAAGATTGCCTTCGATTTGCGTTCCTATGCGTTCCGCACCCTTATCCTTGCGCCCCCATATCCCGACAGGCGAAGTGGTATACGAATGTTACGCTCACTGTGGAAGATGCGCACCGCGGACGGACCTCGCCGTAAACCACCCGGTCAGCAGAGCAAGAGTCGCCTACCTGTCCATTGCCACGGACACGCGCTTCGTGCATCTCAACACGGGCCAAAGCCAGGACCGCACGCGACGATCTCCGGGATGGAGCGTCACCTTACGACGAGAGTACTATTGTTGCTCCACCTTCGTTTCTGGAGATCGACCGGTACATTCGTGCCTTCAAGGGTTGACACGAACCAAGTCCAACACAGGTGGATGCGTCGCCAATGAGTAAGAGTAGTAGGCGGGATTCAAGCGGTGCCGACGCGATCGCCGGCAGCAACGGGCTACCGTCGCAGGGTTCCAGCCCCTACGCGACTGGCGGTGGAGGCATCTCATTCGAGCGGAAGGTGGCCGTCAAATACTTGGCCCTGATGCTCACCGGAGATGGCGCCACTGAACTTGGAGACGGCCGTGTCGTTGTGCGCGTTGCATTTCAGCAAGCCCCGACTCACTCGGTTGATGATCTCGTTGTAAGTGCCTCGCATCCTGATGATCTCGAGCCCTCGCTGATTCTGGCACTTGCTGTCCGACGTTCACCAAATATCGTACAAAGCGATGTCTCGACTCGAAATCTCATCCGTCAGTTCGTTCTTGCCGTAATCAATGAGCAGCCAGATGGGCCGGAATACCGGCTTGGACTCGTCGTCGCAGGGTCACAAAAGCACGCGAGACAACTGGCGCTGCTCGCCGATCTTGCCGAAGTCCAATCGGATGCCTCCGGATTCTGTAATCTCGTCCGAACACCTTCCAAATTCGGGTCTGGTATTCGGGCAAGGCTCAGTCAACTAGAAGAGCTTGTCGGGCATGCGCTACACGACTTGGGGGTGGCTCAAGCTGGCGAACTACTCATCCAAGACCGCACATGGCAATTGCTTTCAAGGCTCACCGTGCTCATGCCGCGCGTTGAGTCGCCGGATGAGGCTGACTGGGACGACATTGTGAACCGCCTCAAGAGCGTAGCGAGTGACTCCGACCTTGCTGCTGCTTCTCAGATTCGCGATCGCCTGGTCGCCCTTGCCGACGACTATGCTCCCCGAGCCGCGTGCGTTGACCTCACGGTGGTACGTCGCGACGTTCATGCGTTGCTCGACATGAAGATACGACGCCACCAGCGTGACTGGCGGACACTTAATCATATTCATCGGCAAGCGTGCGAATCCGTGCGTGACAAGATTGTCTCCAATGACGGTAGCCGCAGTGCAAGCCTGGATCGTGCCAAATCCACTATTGATATCCTTGAGGAGGCATCGCGTACTGACGCACTCGTCGTCAGCGGAGATTCGGGCGTTGGCAAGAGCGCGCTTGCGGTACTGGGGCTCAGCGGACTGGCTGATGCTGAACCGAAACGCCTTGAAGTGCTGTGCATCAGCCTGCGCCAAGTTCCAGCCTCCACGATCGACATCGAGGGAAGGCTGCACCATCCGCTCTCGACACTCTTGTCCGAACTGAGCGCGCCGCAACGAACTCTCATTGTCGACGGTGCGGATGCCGTCACCGAAAACAAGCTGGATGTCTTTCGTTATCTCGTCGGTGCGAGTAAGGGTGCCGGTGTCAAAGTGCTCGCCGTCACCTCCGTTGAGAGCAGGCAGGTTGTGCTCGATACCTTGCGCGATCAGATCGGCACGGGAGTCTCGGAGTATGCCGTGCCTCTGCTGAGCGATTCCGAAATAGACGAACTGGTTGGCACCTTTCCCGAGTTGGTCCGTCTCAATGCCGATTCGAGATCGCGCGAACTCCTGCGCCGGCTTGTCGTGGTGGATTTGCTCGTTCGAGGGCAGGTTTCCAGCACACCGCTCACTGACGCAGACGCGATGAACGAGGTTTGGACCGGGCTCGTTCGACGGCACGAAAAGTCGGACAGGGGGTCCCCTGACGCCCGCGAGACTGCGCTCTTGCGGCTCGCAGAACTGGAGCTTGACAACGGCGAGCGCCTCGATGTCATCAGCACTATCGATAGTGCGGCGCTCGACGGACTTCGGAGTGACGGACTGTTGCGAACGTCCGCTGAAGCGCCGTTCATGATCGGTCCAGAATTTGCGCATGACGAGATTCGCCGGTACGCGATCGCACGACTTCTCTTAGCAAGCGGCAATCCGGCTTCGCGACTCCTGAAGGCAGGCGCGCCGCGTTGGACGCTCGCGGCTGCGCGATTGGCGAGTCAGGCATGGCTCACGCAGCCTGATTCGTCCGCAGTTCCACGGACAGGCAGATTCGTTGAACAGCAGGCATCCTTCGACGCACTGATCGAGGTTGGTCATGCAAGCCGCTGGAGTGATGTGCCCGCTGAAGCCTTGCTCAAACTGCCCAATCCCGCTCCGCTACTCCAAGACGCGTGGCCCCACCTGCTCTCTGAAGGCGCGGTTGGTCTTCGCCGGCTTGTCCGACTCATAAATCAGCGTCACAAGGTCAAGAACGGCGTCATGGATGTAGTTGCCGCAGAGCCGATCATTACCTTATTGCTGGAAGACCCTTCACCTTGGCGAAACGGCAAGTATGTGCGAGAGCTGTTTCGAGGCTGGCTGCATGCTCATGCCATTGCGCGTACCGAGGCAGGCCATCCCTTGCGCATTTTGCTCGGCAAGCGTCTCGTTGAAGCCTGTGCGGAAGCGGACCGGCGCCGCGCCGAGGAGCAAGCGGCCATTGCGGAAGCCTTGGCCGCACGAACGCCAGAGGAAATCGAGAAAGACCGACGGAGATCGGAGCGGCTGAAGGCGCTCGTGTCGACTATTGATTACGCTCGTCATAGGCGTCGACAGCGACCCGTCCTTCCCAGGGAAATCACAGATAAGACAGTAGTTGAACTGTTGGCCTTGCTGGGACCAGACCTTGCCGACGATGGTGAGTCCATCCTTCGCCGGATCGCGAACCACGCACCTTCCTGGCTCGCCCCTGCGGTGGAGGAGGTCTTCACAGGTCAGGCCCTGGCCATGGGCAGCCCAGGGCTTCTGGCTGAACTAACCGCCGCTTACTACCTGGGCGACGAATTCGATGAATACCTTTTACGTGACTACGGAGTGCGGCGCCACCGTTGGATGGGAGTAACCGTCCCGCATTGTGCCTGGTACCGCGGCCCATTCATCTCATTGTTCCAGAGCGACTTTAACAACGGCGTTCGCGTGCTAAATCGCCTGCTCAATCAGGCCGCTCGAGTTCGCGCGCGATCCCTGGCCCGTCTTGATCACGGTTATCGATCACTGGAACCCGTTTCGATCCGCAAGTACCAGCACAATCTCAACGTAACCGGTACCCGTCAAGTTTATGTCGGCGATGAGCACGTATGGTTCTGGTACAGAGGCACCGGAGTTGGACCTTATCCGTGCATGAGTGCATTACAGGCTCTGGAACGGGAGTGTGACCAGTTGATCAAGATCGGAATTTCGGTGAGAACTTTGGTTTCAATCCTCTTGGACTGCTGCAAGAATCTTGCGATGGTGGGCCTTGTAGTAGGGCTCTTGGTACGGCATCTGGAGAAGGCGGGCAGTCTTCTGGACACCTGCCTCACCGAACCGTTTATTTGGCACCTTGAGTTCGCGCGATTCGTGAATGAAACCAGTTTCTTGGCTGCAAGCTCCGACGGTCTCGTGGAACCTGATCGCCGGAAGTGGTCGTTCCGCGAGGTCTCCGCGTTCATGGTCCTTCGAGCAAGCGACGAACGTGCCGCAGAGTTGCGGTCGCTCGGCGAATCGCTTGTCGCAAACGCTCGTCGCGCCCTTGAATCAACGCCTAATCGCGAATCCAGCCAGGCAGATTCCGATCCCGATGAGACCATCAAGCAGCAGGTCGCGCAGGTACGCGGTTGGGCCAGTTGCCTTGACCGAGAGAGGTATACGGCCCAGGAAGTCCCAGAAGGCGTTCAGATTCAGGCCACACCGCCGGACGACGTCCAGAAGACACTGCAAGAAGCCAGCGAGGATCTTGAACTGGCAAGGAAGGCGACAAGCCTGTTCGTTCGATACCACATTGGCCGCACCGAAGTGGTGGAACCCGATAAACTCGCAGCCGACATCGCCACAGCCAAAAATCTCTTGGAAAGGCCACCGTCTTCGGCGCCGCACAGTCCGTTGGAAGTAGCGGCTTTGGTTTCCGCGACCGCGCTTGAAGCGCACTTGCTCCAGGCCACCGACCTTCCAAAAAGTGCGCTCGCCTTTGCAACTGGGATCGTGCTTCAAATCGGCGAGGCGGAAGCAACGTCCAAGAATCTTGAGTTCGCACAAACGATGTCCGAATATCGCGCCAACCGCAGCGCGGCGCGCGCTATTCCCTTAATGCTCCTACCCGTCGCCGCGCAACTTCGTACTGCATTCGATGAAGAGGATGGATCCAAGACACTTGATTGGGCCGTACGCGCAATCCTAAACTTGGCACGAGCCGTCGACGATGAGGTACGACTTCACCTCGCCCGTGGCCTCGATCCGCTCTGGAACACTCAGTGCGTGGACCATGGCCGCTGTCATCACGAACTGGGATGGCAGATTACGACCGAATCCATGCGCCGCTGCGCACGGGGGGGCTGGGACACTGATAGCGCTCAACGACGACTCCTCCAACTTGAGGAACCGCTGACCGAGTCGCTTTTGGCTGTCGCTGCGGATTCGATCCTCGTCTCTCGCCTCGACGGAGCGATACGAGCTCTCGCACCAGCGGCCACGGCCGACATCTGCGTTTCTGCGCAAGCCCGCGACCTGTTGCTGGCGCTTCTCGCCGCTCAGCGGCAGGCACTGCTCGCCTACGAACACGGTGATCCGGATGAGCGGGACACACACACTCTCGTGAGCGCACGCGCGCTGATGACGCTCGCGAAAGACGGCTACGATGCGCCTATTTTCGAGCAACTCGGTGCTCTCGCCGACAACTCTACATTGCTCGAGAAATTACTCCGCGCGCTGTCGGCAGCGGCCGAGGAAACACCCGATAGAGCGGCAACGGCGAAACGAATCTGGCCCGACATAGTCCACCATGTTCTTGAGCTGAACTCATCCGGCCACAAACCGTTTCAGGGCGCGCGCGACGGCGACATGGCGCTCGCAGTCTTGATTCCGAATCAGGCAGCCGAAGTGCCGTATCTGTACCGCGAAGTCTACGCCGACCCTATCGTATGGTGGACCCCGCTAGAGTTGGCACCCCAGATCGAGGCTTGGCTCGCACCTTCGGTGGGCAATCCGAGATGTGTCGACCAGCTGGTGGCATTCGCCCACACCCGTGAGCCCGAGGAACAAGTTCAGGTCGTCCTGCCTTGGCTGGCGCAGCTTGTTTTGCCGAATCCTATTCGCATCGCCAGCAACACCTACGTTTTGGCAAACTGGTTGATCGAAGTGCGCGGCGCCGCAGCCGATTCCGGCTTGATTGATATGTGGCAGCAAATCGTCGATGCCCTTGTAGTAGCAGGCGAGATGAGACTGGCGCCATATTCTGACTGATTCCGCTGTCTCGTCCCGACGATTCTCTAAACAGCAGCGCAATTTCACCAAACCAACACTGTAACCTGGCGTGCTTTCGGCGGTGGTCCGACCGGTACATCCGTGCGTTCCGCCGCAGGCTGCAACGCCTGTGGATGCGGGCGCTACGCCGACGGACCCAGCGAACTCGCTTCAGTTGGACGCGGCTGGAACGCATGACCGCAATCTCTTCGCCACGCGCATTCATCCGCCACCCCTGGCCGGACCAGCGGTTCGCCGTCAAGCACCCGAAGTAGGAGCCGGAAGGTTAAGCGAATATGTCCGGATCTGTGCGGGGGGCGCTGGGCAACTGTGAACACCGTTCACCGTGCGACTTGCTCTGACACAAGCTCCAAGCCCAGCACTTCGAGCTAGGAAGCCGACGCGATTGTGCCGAGCAGTTTCTCTACCGGGTCGCCAATGTGCTTGTCTTCCATCAGTGTAATTTTTTCAGAGTCGGTCGAGCGTTCTCTTGTTTCAACCTAGGAGCACGCGCCGTAGAAAATCTTCCTGGGTCAACACACCACTTTTGGCAGGTTTTAATAGATGATTATGGGACAATGCGACACGCTATCGTCAATAATTCCACGAAATCTCCACCTATGCACCACTTTTAGTGCTCAATTTGGTTCTACGGCCCAAGCTCCTAGCACCTACATCAACCGAGACAAACTTTATCACCGCTCAGCACCCAGCCAAGGTTACTTCGCGATCGAAGCCGAAGCCAAGCCATGGCGAGCTCCTACCGTCCAATAAACTCGCCGAGGGACCGGTTCCCAAGTATCCCCGGCATCCAGTCCAAAAGAGAAAACAGGCTTTCAGCAATTCCGTATTGCTCGACTCTCAACTGCCTCTCCTCGAACACCCTCCCATCGTCGCCAACCTCCGTCGAGCGATACGCCTCGACTTCCGCGCAGTACGATCCCACGCACAGTCCGACCAGTTCCTGCCTACCGCCACGCGCGACGAACAAAGGAGCGCCTGACATTCCGGACGTGACCGGGAAGCTCAATTCCAGGCAGTCAGGATGGGGCGCAAGCACCCCCATGGCACCTGCTTTTACAGGCCTCGGGACGTATCCTTTCAGGGCCCTGAGATGGATGTCGAACCTCTCCGGCGAGGCGTCGAGGGCGCTCTCGGGGTAGCCGAGCGTCGCCACGTCCAGCCAGTGGCTGATCAGGCTCCCATGGGCAAGCGAAAACCAGGACGTCGAACTGAACCCGATCCTCCCAACAGCGACATCATTCGGGAGCGGTGCCCCTTCCCAAGCGAGCAACGGCGCAAACAGGTTCTTGGCCCCGACGTCTTCGGACTCCACGACCAGGCCCAACGAACTCTTCGCGGACCGTTGCGCCGTTACCTCAAACACATGCTTGGCCGTCAAGAACACCCCGCCATTGCCGACAAAGAACGCCGTTCCCAGCAAACGACGAAGACGCACCTCGCCTTTGCTCGTGTCGCCAACACAGATCGGGACGATGTGATCTTGAAGGAGCGACTGACGTAGCGCAGGCGCGCTCAGCCCAGCATCCTTCACAGCAAACCTCCTAGGCGCGCTCCAGCGCAGGTGTCATTGCGGCGCTCCTTTTCGGCCAGTGGCGTGACGGAAGTTCGCGAGCACCACCGCCTGCGGCTACGGCACCGGGGAGTCGTGACCGTGCGCTCCAATGACCCGCCCCACTTCGCACAGCGAATGTTGCACCCACGTCCGCTTCCATCCCTGCGATAGATGCTGACAATACACCGCAGGACAACCTTCCATCTCAGCGCGTCCAAAAGCCCTCCAGCCGCGGGAGTCGAGTACTTCGTCGCGCCACCGGTCGTCCAGCCTCACCGCTTTGCTGGCTTTCTTGCCAAACACCAGCACCGCGCGCGGGCGCATCGCCGAGACCATGCGCCTAACCCAGTTGGCCGAGAACTCGCGCCAATCCGCCCTTGCACCTTGCTTGGCCATCCAACGGTTAGATTGCTTCACCCGCGCTTCAGGAAAGCACGCGGCGATGGCCACTGTACGCGTCTCGAGTGTGTTGTAAAGTCCCGCCTGGCGAAACTGACTCCGCAATGCCCGGCCAAACTCAAAGTTGCTGTTGAGGTAGCGCAGCCTGTCAGGCCATGTCGACTCTGACGGGGAACTGTCTGCGCCGCCACCCTGGAAAGACACCAGCATCAGGTCCGGATTCGCAATCGGAGGTCCGTACATCGCAGTGATCCGGTGCTCGACAACATCCCGCAGATGGGCACGCTTCAGTCGCGCAAAGGTCTCATCGTACATGCGTGCCGCCAGCCGCTCGATCTCGGACTGCTGCCATTGCGGGCCGCGGGAGCCCGCCACTTCTGCCGTGCCGATACTCCCCTTTTGGTTCATCCCGTCGCAGGCCACAAGACCTCCTGGACTGCGTTGCTACTGACGTAGCATGCGCTACGTGGCACTCCGTTGGCTGCTTTGGAAGTCAAGGTGAGGCCTGAGCTACTATAGCTCACTCCAGCATATGTTCCTTCTCGACGAGTTCTTCGATGATCTCGATCAATTCCTCGTAACTTCGGACCATTTCCATTCCTGTTGAGCGCGCTCACCTGTCGTGTATTTCCCGTTCACTACTACTGTGGGTACGCCTGAGTTCCAGAAAACCCAACTCGAGCCAATCGACGAACACCGTAATCGGCCCACCGCTTGCCAGGTCGACCTTCATATGCATGTCCAACTCTTCGACGTAGCACATGCGCACGGACTGCAGGCCCATGCGACGCGCCACCGACAGCAGTTCTCCGGCCACGTGGTAACTTCGATTCTTTGTCCCCTTTTCCAGCGACCGATACCGGACAGGATCCAGTCCGACCCTACGCGCCGCCCGCGCCGTTGTGATACCCAGCCGCACACGCGCTGACCGCGCATCTTCGGCGATCATTGGGATCGACTCGCTCAAAATCTCTTCTTTGTCCATGGGCACCGGAACAAATGTTTGGGCTGTATTCCAACTCGCACGGCTTCGAAAGTTGTCAATTTGCTCCGCATCTCGATCGCCAACTCCCGCGCCGGTTTCGGCCAAGTCTCGCTCGCTCTGGAATAGCGCTCGTACTCAACGCGAAACGCGAAGTTTAGCCGGTCATCGCTGAACCGCCGCCGTGCGCATTGTGGACCGCCTCCCTACGGCACAGCTCATCTCTACGCCCTTGCACGGTCATCCTGCTTACGGGCACCCAATCGTTCCCAATCGCCAGCCAACCACTCGTACAGCTTTGGTTTTCTGTCGTCGTTCTTGTCCACATCGTCCCACTCAGCGGGATGCGCCACGAACGCCAAATACACGTTTCCGCTGCAACGACGCGCAATCCTTGCACAGAGCCTCAACAGATCCAGCTCCAATTGCTCGTTGCGGCGCTGCGCTGAAATGAACAGCTTGTTCTCGGCTGCGCCCACCACGAGCTTGCTCATGTCGATGACGACCGCCCGGGAATCGCTCCGCTCGAATTCCGACTCGACCTGCCAGTGACACTGGTCTATAAACTCCAGCCGCTTGGAAGCACTCCTCAACGACTCCACACTCGATACGCTGCACACCATCAAGTCAAACAGCAGTTCATTTAACTTGAACTGTTCCCGGTTGCCCCAGTTTCTCTGCCAGAATACGCGATGCAGCTTCTCGTCGTATCGATCCTCGAATTCTTCCGCTAGCGCGTTGACCCACTGCCGCGAACGCTCCTTGTTTCTATCCCGTTCGATCGGATCGCTATCCGCCACCTTCAACACACACGCCCATGCCCTCTCAAGCATTTTCGGCAAATTACCCCTGTGAACCGACATCACAATCTCCTTTCCGTCGCAGGTGCCCGCCCTCAACGCTTTTCTCTTCGCGCCATAAAAGTCGTTGTCGCTGGCCGCGCAACGGCCGTTCCGTCTCACAACGACCGTATCTTGCCGCTGCGCCCGCTGATTCGTTGCAACAGACCGTGCGCACCCTGGGCGACCCGCTCTCCCAGACCGACCTCGACCGGATAGTTGCCGGGAATCAATCCCATCCGATCCCCTGATTCGAGCCCGGGCCCGTTGACCGGGTCGTGTTTCCAGAACGCATCCCGCGGATGGGCCACGTGAGCCTCCAGCCACGGGTTGCTCAGGATCTTCGCGATCAGCGACTCGGGCCCGCCCACGTACGTGCACATCAGGTCGCTCTCGGTATGAAGGCACCAGCTTCGATCCTCCGGCCACACGATGTTGGCCGTCTGATAAGAGCTCTGGTCCCCGAAGGGCTCGTCCAGGAAACTGTACGAGAGCGCCTCCAGCGGTGCCCGGAACACGTCCCACTGCCGGTGGCTTGTCGTCACGCGCTGAGTTTCCGGCACGCCCGCCCTGTAGCCGATTCCGTAGCCGGGCCAGACCCCGAACCAGCATTCGCCGGGGCGGTGCGTGTGACGCGCGAGCAGATCGTGCAGGGGGCCGGCCACCTCCCGCGGCAGGCGGCCCTCGTCCGGGCATGCGATGGGAGCCAGCCTCGCATCGACACAAGCGTCGATGGCGCTGCCATCGAACAGGGGCAGCGCCCACACGCCGGGCCATTGCATCAGCCGGTGTGCTTTCGTACCCCGGATGGTGGCGACCTCGCTCTAGCGCACCGCAGAGCGTACCGTCGCTTTCCCCTCCCGGCTCACGCGCCAGGCCGGATGCAGGATTCTCGCGTACGCCTCGTAACGCGCCGGCACGAGCCCGCCCACGGTGGTGAACGAGGGATTCAGCGCGTTGATGAACCACTGCGCAGGTTCTGCATTCGCGACCGTCCGGATCGCCGGCGCGTTCTAATCCGCCCGCTCGGCCTCGCTCACGCGGGCTTCGCGTTCTTCGTCGCGACGAACCCCGATGCGCCCTTGCCCCGGGCGCGGCGGACGCTGTAGCCGTAGTTTCCGAGCCGGAAGGACCGGTCGTCCACGAATCCCGCCAGCGCCTGCTCGATCTTCTCCGCCACCGGGTCCGCCTTCGGCGCCGTGGCCTTGGCTTGTTGCGCCAACCACTTTGCGAACACCTCGCTTCCGAGCTCGTCGCCGACCGACCGCCGTAACGCGGCGAGCTTCTTTGCCTGACCCTTGGTGAGTGTCGTTTCGTCCATGCGTTTCATCCTTCCGTTCACGGCCGCCTCGTGGCGCTGGGCAGCACATCATACGTGAACCGCGGCGTCCCGCGCGCGCCGGACGGCGAGGCTGAGGCCGCTGCCGAGTCCGCACAGGCGCCCGCCGCCGCCGATCCGACCTCGTCGACCATCCCCTGAGACGGCCTGACCGTCCCCGCCCCTTGGCCGGCTCCCGCCCGAACTCCGGGCGGGGGTCGGCCATTTGTCATGCTGCCCGCCCATCCGTTGCATTGCCTTACGCACGGAGTAAGCGATGAAGGTATCGAGCCGCATACGAAGGGACGTGACGGTCGTGTCGGTGCACGGGCGGGTGCTGCGCCACCGCGCCGACGTGTTCGCGGACTGGATCGTTGCGGAAATGGGCGATCGCCGGTCGGGGCCTGTGCTGCTGGATGCGCGCGCCATGGCCTACATCAATTCGGCGGGCATGCGGACCGTTCTGCGACTGTTCAAGCGCGTCGTGCAGCACGGTGGGCGCTTCGCCATCTGCGGTCTGGCCGAGGGGATCGACCGGGCGTTCGAGATTCTGCGGTTCGACCGAATCATGGACATACACGATTCCCTGGAGGAGGCGCTTGAAGTCCTTTCGCAGCCGCCCGAGGCGACGGGCCGGACATCGGGCGATGAGGCAGCCCGGTCCCGACGTTGACTGGGTTTTGACGGCGCCCTGAGCGGGCCCTACACTGTCCGGCGCCCCCGCTGCGCGTCGTTCGGCGATGCGCGGGCGCCGCCTCCTGATGATTCTCTGGCATGGTTCACTCGCGGGGCGGCGTCGGGGGGCTTCGCCTCAGCGCCGATTCCCCTGGCACACGCACGCCGGCGCCCGGCCCTGCGCCGCGGCGAGGCCGAGTCCGGCCGGGACCGGGGCGACTCCTCAGGCGGAGAGCCAAATCCCATGATCCTTTCAGCGTCCCCGTCCGTTCGCGCCGCCTCGGCGCCGTTGCCCCCCGTCCCGCCCCGATGAATGCCGCCGACACCGCCGCCGGGCACGCCCGGGCGCTGGCAGGACGCCAACACCGGGGAGCACGGGGCCTCTGCGCGCGACTGGACGGCCTGATGGCGCAACACCAACAAGCTGTCGCCAAGGCCAGCAAGGGGATTCTTCAGGTCGAAGGGGAGACCTTGGTCGCTCGGGTGATCGGGGGTGAGGTCCACGATCGCGAGTCCTTCGTTGAAGCTGCCGACGAACGGTCCGTCGAAGCTGATTTCCAAGTCGCATGCCGCGTCCTCACCGCCGATCTGGCCCGCGCCTATGCCGACCATATTGCCGAACCAGACGAAGAAGACGAGGGGCTTTTCGACGCGCACGTAAAGGTGGCGGCGTTGGCACGAGTCGACCAAGTGTCCGGCGAATTGGATCGCGAAGCGAACGGTCTCTGCAAGACGTGGTTCGACTATTACCGCGTAGCGCTCAAGAATCAGACCGAGGAACGCCAAGCGCTCTACGACGAGATCAAGGGAATGTCGCCAATGGTTCAAACGACCGACCTCAAGCGTCCCAAGATACGCGCCGAAGACACGGTGAACCAAGACGGCGAGAAGATCGAGACGCGGACCGGCCACCTCATGTCCGATTCTGATGGGGAATTCCCCATCGCCTCACTGAATGGCTGGGAGATCTACGTACTCGACAAAGAGATGGGCCGCCCCGAATTCATCGCTTGGTACCGAAACCCCGCGCGTCCGTCAGCCGATGCTATGGCGGTCGCCTACACTGACGACCAAGGCCACTGGCGTCGGATGTGTCCCGACTTTTTGTTCTTCCACGGTCAAACGCCCGACGTCAAGGTGTCCATCGTCGACCCGCAAGGCCCCCATTTTTCGGATGCGCTTCCCAAGTTACAGGGGCTGGCTGACTTTGCGGAGCACCACGGCACTTTATTCCACCGCATCGAGTCGGTCGCGCGCATGACCGACGGCACCCTGCGCGTTCTGGACCTCACCAAGCCCGAAGTTCGACAGGCCATCACAGTCCACACGGATGCTAAAGTGCTATACCTCAGTGACGTAGGCAACGACTACTAGGTATTGAGACCACGCCTCCATTGCCGTGCGCCGCTTTTCGAACAGGTCACTGCGGGCGTAGGCCGTCCCCGCCATGTACCTCATCGCTTACGCCAGCGAGGCCTCCATGACTGCGTGAGGGGTACGGGTCTGTGCGGAGGCTCAGTCTGTTGAACCTCCCATTGATAATGATGTTATCATCATCCATTCATTAAGAGATTAAGGCGTTCTCAGTGAACGATGGCCCCTTCTGGAGGGAATCACGACCCATTCCACCTGATTGGAATGGCGACCGAATGGACGACCCACAGACATCTCCACCGGTCGACCCTCATCATGGGGTTCCAGCAGGCGATCTCGTGGAGCGAGGCTTTCGGGGTACCGCCTCCGTGACCGTGGTTTTCACCGTTCACGCCCTAGAACGCATGCGAGAGCGCGACATCGATCGATCGGAGGTTCATCACGCGCTGGCCAGAAAACCCAGCTCGCACGCACGCAGAAAAAACGATGGCCGATACAGCGTCTCCGCCGTATCGGCCCGAGGAACACGGCACGGCCCCGTTCGAGTCATTTACGACCGACCGACCGACGACGTCGTAACCGTCATCACGGCATTTCGAGAGTAGGAACGACCATGCTATCGGACATCAAAATCGATCGTGAAAACGATCTGGCCTATATTCTTCTCCGCCCGGCGGAGTCCATCACGGTCGCGCGATCCGTTTGTGTCGGGGAAGACATCGTGCTGGACCTCGACGACGACGGGCAGCTCGTCGGCATCGAGTTGCTGAACGCGTCTACCCGACTCGATCTCCGTAGTATCGCCGACGGTGCCGAGGAGCTTCTCCTCGGCGTCAAAGAAGCGGCCGCACTGTTCCGCGTCGAGAAATCGAATTTCGTGCGGGACTACGCGAACAAGTCCCACTTTCCCCGACCGATCGCCGATTTGGCGAGTGGTCGATTCTGGTTGCGCAGCGACGTGGAGCGTTACCTGAAAACCAATGTCGGACATCACCGCACATCGAAAGCGACGTTCAACGCCGGCGACATCGTGGCCTTGCGATCCGACCCGGACGTACTGCTACCGGTGACCGAAGTGTTGATCGGTGGGCCCGAGTGTCGCTATCGCGTGTTTCAAGACAACGCCGAAGCCGTTTACTACCAGAGTCAATTGCAGCCTGCCCCGGCACCGGTCGCCGAGCGAAACGCGCCTTCGGTCCGTGAACTCCATGCCCATCTCACCAGCCTCAAGATTCTGTCGCCTTCCACCGACAGCTTGTTCTCGCTTCGCTCCGGTCGCATTCGATTCGTTCCGTATCAGTACCGTCCCGTTCTCAAGTTGATTCGCGCGGATCGACCTCGGTTGCTCATCGCCGACGAGGTCGGTGTCGGAAAGACCATCGAAGCCGGGCTAGTCATCAAGGAACTACGCGCCCGTACGGACGTTTCGTCCGTGCTCGTCATTTGCCCGAAACCGTTGGTCGCGGAACGCAAGTGGTACATGGAGATGAAGCGTTTCGACGAGCGCTTTCTTGCACTGGACGGTCCACTGCTGCGCCATTGCTTGCGGGAGACGGATCTCGAAGGCGAGTGGCCGCGGCAGTACGCCAAGGCCATTCTTCCGTTCTCCTTGTTCAACGCCGATCTACTATTCGGACCCGACGGCAAGAAGACCAAACGAAGTCGAGGACTGCTGGCTCTCGATCCACCGCCGAGGTTCGACCTGGTGATCGTCGACGAGGCGCATCACATCCGTAACGCCGAAACGTATTTGCACCAAGGTGTGAAGTACTTCTGCGACAATGCTCAGGCCGTATTGTTTCTAACGGCCACACCTGTCCAATTGGGAAGCGACGACCTATACACGCTGCTCAGCGTCCTTCGCCCGGACATCGTCATCGATCCCGCTAGCTTCCAGCAGATGGCCGAGCCCAATCGTCACATCAACACGGCCGCGCATCACTGCCGTGTCGCCGCTCCGAATTGGAACCTACTCGCCCTCACTTCGTTGACTCGAGCGGCGGACACCCCGTGGGGGGATTTGTTTCTGCGGCCCTCGCTCGCCTACCAAGGGCTTCTCTCGCGCCTAGAACGGAAAAGACTGGATGATCGGGATCGCGTCGCAGCCATCCAAGAAATCGAGGCGCTGTATACCTTCAGTCCGATGATCAATCGAACGCGGCGCCGCGACATAGGGGAGTTCACGGCCCGAAAACCCAAGACGATCAAGATCGACTTCACCGACTCTCAAAGGCGGCTGCACGACGACCTTCTCGACGTGATCGCGAAGATACTGGCCCGCTGCCACGGCCAACAGAACGTGAAATTCATGATGACCACGATTCGGCGCCAAGCGGCGAGTTGCCTGTACGGCCTCAAGCCGCTTCTGTCCAACATTCTGCTGGGCAAATTGGATCTAGTGGAATTCATGGAGGCGAGCGACGCCGACGCGGATGTGGATTTGAGGTTTGTAAATCTGATTCGACAGGACATCACGGACGTGCTCGAACAGGCTCGCGAGCTCGATAGAGAGGATCCGAAAGTTTCCGCATTCGTCGATCTTCTACGGAACAAGAGCGAGATGGCAAACAACAAGGCGCTGGTGTTCAGCACGTTTCGGCACACGCTCGGGTACCTCGACACTCACACACGCCGCTCCGGGCTACGCGTTGGCTTGGTCCATGGGGACGTCGCGGAAGAGGAACGTGCGGACCTGAGGCGTCGATTCGCGTTGCCGAAAGACGCCACCGAGGCCATCGACGTCTTGTTGTCTTCCGAAGTCGGTTGCGAAGGTCTCGACTTCCAGTTCTGCGACCTGCTCGTCAACTACGATCTTCCTTGGAATCCCATGCGGATCGAACAGCGCATAGGACGTATTGATCGATACGGTCAACGAAGCCAAACGGTAGCGATCGTGAACTTCGTGACGCCCGGTACTGTGGACGCCGACATTTACGACCGCTGCCTATGGCGCATCGGCGTGTTCAAGCACGCCGTGGGCGGCAACGAAGAAATCCTCGGAACGATCACACGGAAGCTGCACGATATCGCCGCGAGCTTCGATCTCTCGGCCGAAGATCGCGCACGACGTCTGCAGCAGGTCGCGGACAACTCGATCCGTCGAGTTCGGGAGGAGGAGGAACTGGAATCTCGGCAAGCGGAACTCTTCGGCCTCGACGTTCCGAATCGATCTTGGCGTGAGGAAATCGAAGCCGCCGAGTCCTTCTGGCTCTCCGAATCCGCGCTCCAAGACGCCATAGCGACGTATCTGGCGGCCCGTCTCGGCAGCGAACGCCAGCACGTCCTCGGCGAGAAGCCACTCAAGACGCTTCGCCTGAGCCGAAACGCGAGGCGTCTGCTGCTCGACGATTACAAGCGGTTGCCGCGATCGACGGAACCCGTCGCCCGTCGGTGGGAACGATGGCTCAAGGGCGCACGACCCACCCTGCCGGTGACCTTGGACCCGCAAGCCGCCGTGGACTCGCCGAACGCCGAGCTCCTTTCCGTGCTTCACCCCTTGGTTCGACAGGCCGCGCGGTACTTAGAGATCAAGTCACCGAAACGTTGCGCACTGATGTCCCATTGCAACGGATTGGCTCCCGGAACCTACCGCTTCGCCTTGTACCGGTGGAGCATGCTCGGGATCAAGCCCGACGAATCACTCGTTCCCGTTGCCACCGATCCACTGGTCGAGCAGCATGTTCTGTCTCTTTTGCAGTCGGCCAGCGACGCCGACGCAACGACGCCGATCGACGATTCGGAGCCGGACCCGCTCGACGCGCGTCATTACGAAACGTGGGTGAAAGCCCGTGCCGAACACGTGGAAACGAATCGTCGACTCGTCCAGCATAGGGTCCAAAGTCTAACGGTGAGCCACCGCGCCCGCCGCAAGGCCATCGAAGACCAAATCGCGCGTACCACGGACGACAAGATCCGCCTTATGAAGGAGAGCGAGTTGGCACGGGCCGATGCCGATGCGGATCGCCGAATGGAGGAACTCGAACGGATGGCGAACAGTGGCGACATCAGGGCGACACCGGTGGTGGTCGGCACTTTGTCGCTGATCGGCGAAGGTGCTCGATGAGCGTCGTCGAGAAAGTCCGTCGTGACCGGGTGGACCTCGCTCGCGTCCTCAATCGACATAGGGGAATTCGGCGAATCGTCGAGGGTCTTTACCCCGACAGCGCTCACTTCATTTATGAACTGCTGCAAAACGCCGAAGATACCGAGGCCACCGAAGCCTCCTTCGATCTGTCCACCGGCCGACTCCTGTTCGAGCACGATGGTCGCCCGTTCGATCGTCGCGACATCGAGGTGATCACCGACATCGGCGAGGGGGCGAAGTCTTCCGACGACGACAAAATCGGACGCTTCGGGGTCGGATTCAAGGCAGTTTTTGCATACACGGAAACGCCACGCATCTGGTCTCCCACGTATTCCTTTAAGATCACGAATCTGGTACTGCCGAAATCGTTGCCTCCGAACGGAGATTTGGGCGAAAGGACCCGATTCGAATTCCCTTTCGACAACCCGGAAAAAACACCTCAGGACGCTTTCCGAGAGATCAAAGCCGGTCTTGCCGATCTCGCCGAGACCACGCTTCTGTTTCTCTCTCATCTGCGATCGATCCGCTGGCGAATTCACGAGGACAAGCACGGGGAGGTCAGGCGAATCGAGCATACCGCGAATCACGTCGAGGTCGTGAAACTGAGCGGTGGCAAGGCCGAGGGCGCTTCTCACTTCCTTAAGTTCGAAAGCCCCGTCGTGGCGCTGAAGAAACAGTGCGTCGCGGTCGCGTTCGAGCTGGACTTCCTACCGAACGTGACGCGGTTCGACACGACCGCGCCGCTTCACGAGCAGATGAAAATCGTTCCGGCCAGTCCCGGGCGGGTGGCCGTATTCTTTCCGGCCGAGAAAGAGACGTCCGGTTTGCGCTTCCACGTCCACGGCCCCTTCGTGCCAGAACTCAGTCGCGCCAGCGTAAAGGACACGCCCGCCAATGAACCCTTGTTCGAACAACTCGCGGCGCTCACCGCCGAGTCGCTCCAACCGATTCGCGACCTCGGACTGTTGACGACCGGTTTCCTAGCCGTTCTTCCCAATCCGCACGACCAGGTTCCGTCTCGTTACTGTCTGATCACTGAGGCGATCGTCGACGCGATGAACGACCGGCCTCTGACCCCCACGTACCGCAAATCCTTCGCACCGGCGAAACAGCTACTACAAGCCAAGGCGGCTCTCAAGGAACTGCTCACCGATCGGGATCTCGCCTACTTGGCCGGGCGAGATGAACCGCAAGCGCAATGGGCCGTCACCGCTACGCAAAAGAATAGCGACGCGGATCGCTTCCTCTCGACGTTGTCGATTAAACGTTGGGATGTTGGCGATTTCGTCGAACGGCTCGTGGAGTTGTCGTCGGAACCGTTACCCTTCACCCTGCCTGCTTTCGACCAGGGTCCGGACGCCGCCTTCATGGAATGGCTCGCCGGCAAACCGGCCGATTGGCATCAGCGGATGTATTCGCTCCTGTACTCGGAACTCGGTCCCACTCGCCGTTTCTTCCGATTGACGCGATCGAGAATCGTACGGTTGGATAACGGAAAATTCAGCGTCGGTCGCAGATGTTATTTCCCCACCGAAGGCGTCGAGCACGACGACTTGGTCGCACAAGTGGACCCTAGCGTTTACTCGTCCGGTAAGAGCAAGGTTCAACGAGAGTCGGCGCACAAGTTCTTGGAAGAAATCGGCGTTCGAGAAGTCGACGAAGCGGTCGAGATCGAATGGATTCTGAAGCGTCGATACACACACGCGGACTTCAAACCTCTCAAGGGCGACCTGCAACGTTTCGTGACGTTTCTCGAGAAAAATCCCGCCAAGGCGAAGCTCTTCGCAAACTACTTGATCTTCGAGGGCGACGACGGTCGGTGGCGCAAGCCGAATCAAATTTTTTTGGACGTGCCGTTTCAAGAAACGTTTCTCTCCGCCTACTACGACGCGCCCGGGGACGAACAGGGACGTGTCGCGTTGGCTGGACATTACACTGACTGCGGAATCCCGAGAAAGGCGCTCGCCAAATTCGCCGTTTCCGTGGGTGCACAGACACGATTGGAGCTCGCGACCAACGCTCGCTGTGGTTCCAACCCTCACTACGCCTATCTACGCCAGGTGCCCGGCCAACGCTACACGTCGCCGATCGATCGGGACTACGCGATCGACGGATTCGAGGTCCTTCTCGATCGATGGTCCGTAGAACTCGCAAGGCTCTTTTGGCACACGTTGTCGTTTCACACACGCCCCCACGTCCTGCAAGCCACCTATCGGAAAAACCAAAGCCGGGGCTCGCACCAAGCGGATTCGCAACTCGTCCATCAATTGAAGAACGCCGCCTGGGTTCCTCAAGGTGCCGAAGGGCCGTTCGTCCGTCCCAAGGACGCCTCGCGCGACTTGCTGCCGGATGGTTTTCCCTTCGACCCCGGTTCAGTGTGGTTGAAAGCGGTCGGGTTTGGTAACGAGATCGCCAAGCGGTCGGAACGGCAGCGCGAGAGGGAAACGATCGCGAAGGAGCTGGGCTTCATCGACGCGCACAGCCTTGATCGTGCGAGGCGATTCGCCGCACTTTCGCCGGAACGCCAGGACCGTATTCTCGCCCGGTGGGAACGCGCTCCCGAGACGGAACTTCCCGATCACGAATCGGCAAATCCACGAAGGCGCGCCAAGCGCGTCGGCACCGACGCCGGCGACGCCCCCGAACGACTGACAGAGGAGCGAACGCGATCCGTATCCATCGGTCGAGACGAGGTCAAACAGGAGGCCGCGCAATATCTCGCACAGCAGTATACGAACGCGGACGGCGAACTGATTTGCCAGGTGTGCAAAACACGCATGCCCTTCAGACTCGACGACGGAACCGAATATTTTGAAAAGGTCGAGTTTTTGCAGCAGTTGAAAAGGCGACACTACCAAAACTACCTGGGCCTGTGCCCGAATCACTCGGCGATGTTTCAGTACGCGAATGGATCGGCCGACTCAATGCGAACGACACTCGCGCAACTCAACGGCAACAATTTTCAGATCGTTCTGGCACAAAAGGACCACACGATTTACTTTACGAAAACGCACGTCGCCGACTTGCGCGAAATCGTCAGGGTCGACAGCGAAGAGACCCACACAGCTGCCTCCCCGGACAGAGGGGATTGACTACGACGCGCCGTACTATGAACACCTCGCTGTCTTCGGTCCATACCGACCACACCCATGTTCGCACTCATCCAACACAACCGATCTTCGCTTACCTGGCGTAAATCCCTACCGGGGCACGCACGGGTAACGGATACGGTCACCGACGAGAAGCCTAGCGACACAATCGTGCCCCGAGTTACCAGCGAGGCGATCCTCAAAGCCCACTGCGCTCATCCATTGCTGGTCAATTTAGACTTGAGCGTAGACAGTGCCCCAATCAATTCATCGATTTCTGCGCGCACGAGGCGCTTGGGTGCCAACTGTATGTCCAACTCCTCGCCAACTTCCGCTTGCCCCGACGATGTTTCGTCTTCTGAAGTGGCGTCGCCGACAAACTCGATTTGCACATCCCTCGTCTTATCTTTGTTGAATTCTTCAATCCAACGTCTCGCATTGTGAACCAGCTCACGTTCATGTTCGTCCAAGTACGGATCAAAGCCCGCCACGTTCTCAGGTACATTCTTGATCCCTGATATCAGCAGGATCCCGTAGACTACGACCCGCTGAAACCGACCAAATACACCGGCCAGCAGATCCTCGGTTTCGTTCGAACCCAGCCTGCGAAAGGGTGAAGCCTCTGGGCGTAGTCTCCAGAGTAATGACACCAAGTCCTCTAGGTCACTGAGCGGGTATTTGCGTCGTGGAAGGCTTCTTCTGTGGGACCAGATTTTCAATATCAAATCAAAGACCCGATCGCGTACTTCTATCCTGTCGTCTCCATCCGCGTCCTCCGCCTCCGCAATCAATTCGGCCAGATGATGGGCCATCCAACGCCCGAGCGTATCACTGCCCTTATCGATATCAAGTTCACGGACAATCAGAGCGCCAAGCCTCAAGACTTCGCTCGGCAGCTTCAAGTGCTCCTGTTCTCCTGAGGAGGACCACTCTGTCAAATACACCTCGTCCAGAATTTTCCGCGTCAAACGATGGTCGATATTCTCTTCGCTCATTTCGCGTAATTCCTACCTCTGCGATTAAGTCCCGATCTTGCGCCTGAAGGAATTCAGCTAGATCATCTTTCTTTACGAGCAATCGGTACCCGCAAAATGTCGGCGGGTCCCCAAGTCCGGCTGTCCAACCGTCTTTCTCGCGCGGCCCCCAAGCTTCATAAATGAATGACGGCGACTCAGCACCTTTCCGAAACCATTCAAAGCGGCCGTTGCAGAATCGTTCTTCCAATCCAAGAGTGCGCCTGACCGCTTTCCCAGGAAAGCCCTGGAGACTACCTCCAGCACCACAAAATGCATCTTTCTTGTCGAATCGCAACTCTCCCGACCCCCCCGTCAACCAGCCCCGCAACTCATACGGTGACTCTTCAATCTCCGACTCGTGCCCTTCCGCACCAAGATAATACTGATGGTGACTTCGGGCCGTCTGCAATGCACGAACAAGCGCGCCGCCGGTACCCGGATTAACCAGCCCCGTATGAATTTCGACCTCTTCATACCGGTCGTACGAACTTGACGTAATGTCCAAGCTTACACAGACCCAGCCTTCCCGGTCATCTGGAAACAATTCCTTCAAGTAATCGTCGTCAACCACGTCATAGAGCCAATCTGCCAGGTTCTCGTCTGTCGCACGTCGTCTATGCGCTTGCAGCGGCGACGGAGATACTAGATCACTCAGCCAATATGGCGCCTGAGTTAATTTGTGCCCTGATACTTCATAGGTTAACGCATCGAGATCGCCGAACTCCTCACTGAGCACTCGGTGAGATTCGAGAAGTTGCCCGGCCACACACCACATAGCGTGCCATTCCAAGTGCGTTTGATAACTCTCCAGGGTAGGTAATCTCCCATGCCCATGGCTCCAGAGAGAGTAGGTACGGTCGGAAAACCGATTGCGCCGTGACGCGCTACTACGCGAAGGTTGTTCTGTCACACCCCATCGGTCAACTATCCACTCCTCCGCAAGCCTCAGGAAACCGTCTGCAGTAAGCCCTTCGAACACGTTCAACCATCCATCGTACCAATATGGCAACGTGTCCATCGGATCAAAACGAAACCGCTCCTTGGATCTGTCTGGTTGGCCCAGTCCCAATCTTAGTGACCCTGAATGTTCTCGCCCTATAGTCCTTGGAGTATCCGCCAATTGCCCGCGATTCACTGATTCCAATTTCGTCTCTTGCGCTGCGCTTACGCGCAAATGGCCGTTTGCAACCATTTTCCGACACGCATCCGCCGCGAAGTCACGGACAAGGAGGTGCGGAAACTCTTCGCTGAAACATATTTCGAGCAACTGCTGCCCATGCGATTCGACCACCTTGACAGACTCCCCTGCAATTCTGTCCAGCGCCATTACCATCCACAAGCGCGCCGCCAGCCAATAGAACGGCTGGCCTATCGCGCGGAATGCAGGTTCCTCCATCCGTTCGTACTGTGCCAGAGTCTCACCCACAGTCGACTCGTCTCCCAGTCGTGCCAAACGTCGCAATGCGTGCGCTGCCCGCCACCGTTGCCTCAAGTCGACATCGCTCATGTAGGCGTAGTGAAAGCGAGCAATGGCCTCAGATGCACTAACGGGAATATTCCTGTCCTTGATCGACTCCCTATCGCGTTCGGGCACTTTGGCAAACAGCCTATCGATGTACCATTCACTCAACTCGGCCGATTCTGCTGGTTTCAACAACGACCCGATCAGCCCCACCACTCCGAAGATTGTCTCGGCGTCCATTGACTCAACATTTCCCTCAAGGCCCGCGAGCAAGCTGGGGACAGGGTCCCCGTCCGAGTCGACAATGAAGTCTATCGCGCGGCTAATTCGGGTATCGTCCAAAGGCAGGTAACGCGCGAATGTCGGCAGGTGCCGCGCAAGCAGCCCGGGAAGTTTCGCTTTGCACCACTCACGAACTGCAAACTGCCCTTTCCAGCTGTGAGCGGCGTCCAGTATTGCGACCGCGTATTGGTCGTCCGACTCGTGCTCAAGCGCTTGTGCAAGTGCATTCAGGAAGTCCGCGCGTTTCCCGGGCGGAACCGCGTCCCTCGCATCATCAAGCACGCGCCCCAGAGACCCAAAACCGCACGCACTCCGCAAATCCTCAAGAACTGCCTCGACCTCCATTAACAGTGTGTCCGCAACCACGAGCCTTGAAGCATCCCACGTATGTTGCGCGAAGAATTCAGCGTACTCCTTCTCGAAATCCTCCCTCTCCCGGGGTGTTGCTGTGGTTTCTATTCTCCTCAAGAAGTCTGCCCGAGCTTGCAAGGCCGCGGTCCAATAACCGTTTCCGTGAGGGCTAACAAGCTGCTCCAACGAATCCTGAAACGGTATCCGACCGACTACACTGTCGTGAGCGAATTCCTCAGCCAGCTGCGATACCAGGACACCACCGTCACGCTTTGCTTTATCGAGGACTACGCTCAACAACTCCATTGGCGGGTGACTATCCAACGCGATCAGCCCCGCCGCGTGTGCGGCATTGAAGTACTGTTGCCGTAATCCGACTTCAACAACAGGTGAAAGCGTCATACTAGCGCTCTCGATACCGGAATCGTCCCAGCGCGCAACGCTTGCAAGTGCGACCGGAACGTCCAATTGAGCGATGCACGTCATGGCCTCGTCCCAGGGGAAATGATCCTGGTCACCCAGCCGAATCGCCGCATCCCCGACGAATTCGGCCGCCATGCGCGCTAGCGCGCGTTCGTCCGCTTCGAACCCGCTACCACCATTTTCGATAAGCCGCTCCAAGAGACGAATCTGGTGCATCGCTTCAAAGTCCAACTCGCTCGCGACCTTTGCCGCCATCCCAAACACCGATTTGGCGTCCTCGGGACTTATGGGAACCAACAGACTCGCGTATGCAGCCAGTGTCCGCATTTTGTCGTTTGCCCTGATCCTCTCCTCTGCCGCCAGCGTAGACGCGTCACTGATCTTCGAGATCAACTCATCATGCAGCAAAGGTATCGCAGACAGTCGATGGCACAATTCGTTCACGCCGTCCGGCCCCTCAGACCAGAAACCCCGTCGAAACCGCAACGCGTACGTCATAATCTCCTTTGCATCCGCGCCAACTGCAATCAAGTCCGTCAATCTTTCACCCAACACTGCACGGTACCTCGACGCGTAACGGCTGGGCTCTAACCGCCAACCATTAAAGGACGTCTCGATCTCTGTCAGTTCGATATGCCCACGCTCACGCTCCCCGGCGCCGGCCATGATCGCCGCCCGATGTGCGTAGGTTTCAGTGATTGCGGAGATAACGTTCCGCGTACGCTGACAACGACCGTCGTCCCGTCGACGACGACTAGCCGTTCGTCCGTCATCACCGGGCTCCGGTGCCGCCACCAGTACGCTTGACGCGTCCACATCATTGCCTTCCAGCGCCTCTCTCAGGCAATAAGCTCGAAGAATCGCATCCATGAGCGCCACTTCATACTCATGGCATTTGTCAATTCTTCTCAGCTCACGGTCCAGAAACGGCGCCACGATGGATAGAACAAGCTCACGATACGAATCGTGGGCACTCAGCAACTCAGCGGCACTCAATGCCGTGTCGATAGCGTATGGCCCAATCTCGTCCTCCGCATAGGATCTATTTAGCAAATCAGCGTCCAACGAAAACCGCTGCTTCAGACCGGTCACACTCGACGCCAACTGCTCCGGATCGAAATCTCGCCCCGCGCGTGCGAGTGGCACAAGCACAAAGGCCGACTGCCACGGTCGGCAAAACTCCGCAACTTCCTCCGCGATTTCAAACTTGTTCTCCGCGAGCAACCGTTCCACGAATGCTCTTCCAACTAGAACCCGAAACTCGAATGGTTCCCATGCCTCCAGATGCGCAATCGCCGCGTCCGTTCCCCGCATAATCGCCGTTGCCAACACGCTTGCCGCCACATCCTCGCCGGATACTGACCACACCGCATTCCTTCCACGCCTCGCATCGTCAGAGCGTTGAGGGTCGTCCCTGGTTTCAAGCCATGCTCGCAGCCGACTTCCATTTTCCTGCAGGGCCACCCGGTCCCCACTCGCCGAATCTTCGGCAAGGCAACAAAACAGTAATCGCCCGTGGTCAGAAACATGATCCGGGTTCTCCAGAATTAGTCGGCTACCCGCGTCTCGTGCAAATCTTGCGGTAAGCCTCGGATACGCTGCCAGCAATGTCCGCGTAGCCTCGCTGCTGCCTACGGCCTCTCCGGCGATTAACACGAACCGCATCGCTCGCGCGACATTGCCCGCCTCCCGACACACCCGCACCGCCGCCAACAGCCGACGATTCCTGACCTCGTGACGCAATACGGGATCTGGCATCACGGTACTGGTCGGCTCCGGTTCCTGTTCTACAAGGCTCAGCAGTTCGCTGAATTTCTCAGCAACCAACAACTGATCTGCGACATTAAATGCCGCGTACTCGTCAGTCTGGGCGTTCTCCAAGAATCTCTCAGCCGACCGAATCCGGACCCGTTGCTCGAACGCACTTCCCTCTTCTAGTACATGCGCTTCGAAGTCTTCATCGGTGAAGCCGATAAATCCTTCGTGCATGCGTATGCCAGGTGCCAAGTCACTGCACATATCGCGCACCACCCATTCGGAAACGTCGGTTGCATGTGCGAGTTCCACCACTGGAATCGGTCTGGGCAGAACCGTCAAGCCCGCACACAATTTTTTGATCGCGGCAGGCTCGCCAACTTTGCTCCGTGCCCTGTCGAACAGTTCTCCGAATACCTCACCGAGTGACTTCCCGGAAGGCATCAAATACTTGATCGCATCACGGCAATCGTCGCCCGCCTGGCGGAACACGTAGCCCTGCACTCGGGGAGTGCCATTCGACAACGAATGAAAATCCTCTATCCACTCCGATGGTGCATCCCAATAGCGCGCGACGTTGGCGGCGGTTTCTTCCACAGCAAATCCATGGAGCTCGATTGCCCGGTATTCCGGCGGCGCGTTCAGCTCGTCCAATCTGCCGGTGCGGGCGCTGACAATCACTCGAACATTGGCGGGCAGATCCCTCATCGACATGAGTTCCGTAACGAAGTTATTTTCTGCGCGGCCGCGAGCTTCCGCTGCCATGATCGAATGGTCCGCAGCGTCGATCGCTAGTACCAGAAGCCCATCCGCGCACACGCGCGCAAGCGCACCCGCTGCGAGTTCAAGGCGCTGCCGAAATGCCCTCCCGATATCTTGCCCCTGACCAGGAACCAGAAGCGCCGGAAGCCCCAGCCGTTGCGAGATTTCGTTCGACAACTGCACGAATGCTTCACGCGGGCGATGCCGCAATCTGCTGGCATCCTGATACGATCCAGCCCCGTAGCAATCGAATGCGATCATCACCGATCCATCCGGCAGCAATCCTTCGATTTCCTGCAACACGGTCGTCTTACCGACTCCGGCACCGCCGTGAAGACAGATCCTTCGTGTGCCTTCTGTCACCGCTCTTGCGACGTCCCTTGCGGCCTGCCGCGACACGGCGTTTTTCACAGCCTTGAATGAAGATGGGCATGGGAACAGGGCTCGCTCATCCGAAACGTCGAACTGGAGCAACACACGTTCTCTCGTAATTGGTTCGTTAGCCGCTTCCGGCAGCATTCGGCTGCGCACGAAATCTCTCAACCTCAATGCAACCCCTTTGAACTCCGTATCACGCCATTGAGCTATTTCGCGAAGCACGCCCTCCTCAATAGCAAAACGCGATCCGGTTTCTCCCTGAAAGTCCATCACGCTCGCAAATTGGGAAAATACGTTTGCGTCTAGCCCGCTGGCTAGCACCAATCGGTGAAGTTTTGGTCCTCCCGTCTTCCACGGCCCATTGAAACTCGCCGGTACTCCCCCATGCGCCGATTCGATCACTCGTATCAATTCACTGGACACCGGTTGATTCGTCACAAGCGATATCTTTATCGTGTCGAGCTGCTTCCCTTCACGACTCTTGATCAATGCCTCGAAAGCCGTACCTAGCTTGCGAACCAACGACCCCTTTGTAGTTCCATTCTTGCCGGCGCATGCACGTGCGACAGTCCACTTTTTATTCGGATTCGCTCCTGAGTACTTGAGCTGCTGAATCTCCACCCGATCCGCTTTACCAACGTCGTCACTGCCAAAAAACAATGTGCAGTCCACGCCGTCCCACTCTCTATCCGCTATGCCGGGTGCACGAATTCCTTCGACCCTGACTGCCGTCAGATCGTCGCTTGTGTTAAGTAATCTGAGTGCGTGACGGACTGCCCACAGTTCATGAAATACGTCGCCCGCATTCGATCCGCGCGCGCCGCCAAAGTCTAAACCTGAACCATTCACTTCCGATATCAACTCCCAAACGAAACCGGAAACCTTGACCCCCCCATCGTAGGCGTCATCTTGAGACTCTCACGATCAGTCAAACCGCTGGGCCGCTTTCGGATTACCTATTCCATTCCAGCAGCTTATCGACCGCGTCCTGCCTTACCTTGCGGCCACCGCCTACGAAAACGTTCGGGATTCCGCCGCCGAAGTACCTAACGTTCGCCGGTTCAAAGACTTCTCGCGCATGCTTTACCACACTTGGCAAGGTGCCAAACGTGTCCAGGTCATCGGGGTACCACCATCGATTCCCAAATTTCGCCTCGAATCCAACGACGCTGCAACGGACCCGGGATCCGGACGATCTCCCGTCCCCTGGAGCTTTGCCGATCCGTGCCGCGAGAAACGCCCGGTACGTTACGTCGTCAGGGGGCAGTGAGTATCCGGCGAGGATGACATGGTTCGCATTCTGGACGACGACGCGCATGTCTCGCTGAATCTCGTCCAGATACGGTGGCGGAGAGATCTTGAAGTTCGATTGCATAATCAATGGCGTATTGTGCGCGTACGTCATGGTGTGACAATGTACACATGCCCTCGCGTCAATCTCCCCCCGCTCCCACGCCTCTTTTTCATTACTATCATCGCGCCAGGTCTCGAACTGTCCGTTGTCCACGAATGACTTTAGCGGCGGCGGTGGTAGCAGTGATGCCGAGTCAATCTCCCAGCTATCGCCCAAGTACGACGACAGCTTCCCGCAGTTTGGGCATTCTCGCCACCACAGACAGCCGTGCGCAAAAAGATACTTGCCGACCCGCACCCGCATACTTGCACCGTGTGTGCTGTCATTGATCTGCCGTGCGGACGCGAGATTCATCGGTTGCCAAACCTTGTTCCCCGCGTGGTCCTTGCCGACTCTGGGTCCCGCCACGAAGTAGCCCAGGTCGTGATAGAGCTGAAGCCGGTGAGCAGGAGTTCCGACTAGCGGGACGCCGCTCGACTTATTGAGCGCGCGGTTTGCGAGAATCTGAGCCCATAGCCCAATTGGGTCCCAGTTCAAGCTGACCACAATCACATCCCCTAATATGAACTCGTCCAATTCGTAGTCTTCCTCTCTCGCGTGAGCACCCATTCGCACACCGTCACGCTGCATTCGTCGCCCTAATTCCAAGCCGAATTCTTCGTGAATTTGCAGGTCCGGATGCGTTCGTACGGCGTCGTGCCAGTCAACGTACATCAAGGCCTGAATCAACATCGCCAGTGCCCCGCGTGCGCCCATTACGCGTTGCGGAGGCAGAAACCTCCCGGTACGGTCAGGGAATCCGTGTCCGCTCTGCAGGTGCATCTCGAGCAGGTTGAAGACATCGACAAGTCGGAAACTCTTGCTGCCCGGGTCGGAGCCGGACCTAGGGTCTCCATCCGGCAACTGCCGCGGGCAGACATTTATCGCGGCCACCAACGCCGGCCAGTCGTAAAGCCTGCGAAGTTCGACGATTCGGCCGCGCAGCTTGCCCTTTTCCCGTTCCTTCCAATTGCGTTGCATCGCATCCATTTGTTCCGGCAAAATATCCGTTGATGACAACCGGTCAGCGCTAGTCTCTTCACGATCACCCAGTACCTTTAGTAGGTCACCAAAGGCTGAGACCCATCGTTCAGCGGCGCCATTCAGGGCTTTGCGTACGCGACAAGTAAGAAGCTCCGTGTTGTCGTCACCCGGTGCGAGCGCGCGCAGAAAGCGCGCTTGCTTGTCCGTAACCCTAATGTTGAGCGATGCCGTGACGCCCGCACCCCAGAACACAACCGAACGCGAAACATTACCCACTACATTTTCTTGGTAGAAGGAATCGAAACGCCCACAAGATTGAGCCCCTCTTTATCAGCAGTGCCCTTCGCACAGACCTCAACTTCCACAGATGACTGTGCGATGGCGACCGGCAATAGATCCGGAAACCCGCTGACGCCCCCGATCTCAACCCCTCCACCAGAGTCGGGAAGCACTCTGGAAATGCAGTCAGCGACATCTTCTGTCTTCCGGAAGAACAGCGCGAACTTCTTGCCTTGATGCTTGGCCGAATAATCGTCGATTGGCGTAAAATCAATAGAATTTCTCGGCTCATTCCCATCCTTCTCCCTGCTAATCTGCACCTGAATCGTGCCGATTGAACTGAACCTGTTATCGCGTTCGCTCCGTTCACTGTTTCCCATGCGCTTCTAACCTCTAGAGATGAGTTTCCCTATTTTGCTGCCGGTTACCGACTAATCGTCCAGCCATTCCGTGTGCCCTCGCGAACCATGACCCTTCTGTCCGTCCACTACACCCGACACCATCCGTACCAACATGGGAGTTGCATCCCATGCCGATAAATTCCCCGATCGTCTACCCGACGATACGAACCCTGACGCTACGTCCGTCCATCGCAACAAGCTCCGCCCTATAACGAGGTGGCCTCCCGCGCGGCCGGGGCTTGTCGCCTCAGCGCTCCATCCACCCGCCAATCTCAGCCGATCGCAGTTCCGGGCAGGTCGTCCAAAAGGTGATCGTGATCCGGCAGCACGGCCGCTTCCCGTGTCCCGGCAATTCGACTTCCACTTGGAGCAACGTTTTCTTGAACCTTTCGAACACCCGACGTCTTGACTCTGCGCAGACCCGAAACCCCGCCGTGCCGCCTTGCCAACCGTTCAGTATTAGCTCCTGAGAGCACTCGATTTCCTTCATGGCTCAAAGTTTCTTATCATCGCGACCGCCGCGGCGCCTATAACCCCGGCGCGGACAATTGTGTTCCCGCTCGCGTTCAGGTTGAACTTGTGCTCATTCCCCAATCCCACCTGCGTCAGCTTGATCTTCCCGATCATACGATCCACCTTGGGCGCCGGTGTTACGGTCCAATGCAGGAGGATTTCCCGAACACTTCCTCGGCTACTCGCTGGTGGGCTTCCCTTCCTCGACCGTTTTTCGGGTCGCCCCCCTTGACCGGCGTCGATGCGACCGTCCGACGGCGATCATACCTGTTCCGGGCCACAGGCGGGCGCGCCACCTCGCCCGCCACTCTGCATTTTCGCGCCCGAACGACGCCGAAAGGTTGAGTCTGCCTACGACCGGGACGGCGGCTGGTGTCCGGAGTGGGTGCCGGCCCGGCTTCGCATCACCGTCACGAGGGAGGTCATGGCAATGAGCGCATACGTGGACAGTCGCGCTCCGACGACGACGTTTCTCACTCACTATTTCGGCCGCGGCCTGATCGACAAGGGCGAGTGCTACGTCGTTGAGCGTTTTCGCGCCATGAGTAATGGAGAAATACGCCGCTGGTCCGGCGAGGCGCCGGCGAAGAACAACGGGCGCGGACGGCCGAAGCCCAAGCTCGCCTCGGTCGATGAGGTCCAAGAGCTGCGCCCCGCCTACAACGAGATCATTGTCTGCACGGGCCTCGGTACGCGCAGCGGAATCCAGTACTGGGGCTACGCCGCATGCGGTCTGTTCGGCGACCGCACGAAGCGACGCTGAACGTCCGTTTCCCCACATACGTACCGCCGTCCGTCCGACGGTGTCTGCCCACCTTGCACGGAGAGCGCCATGGCCTACGCCGATCCCGCGCGCCGGCGGGAATTCGACCGCCAGCGATCCCGCCGTCGAACCGCCGAGCGTGTTGCCCGTGGCCTCTGTCCTCGCTGCGGCCGGCAAGCTCCCGCCCCGAAGCGCGCGGTCTGCGATCCGTGCGCTAAAAAGCGCCGCATCGCGGACCGGGCCCGCGCCGGGAAACGCCGCGCGGCCGGCATAAAGCGGGTCCGGGATCCCAAGGCCAGGCAGACCGAGTACCAAAGCGCCAAAGCCAAGTCAGCCGAACGACTGGCGCACGGAGTCTGCAGCAGATGCGGCCGGCATCCTTACGAGCCCGAACGGCCCCTGTGCGCCGGCTGCGGGGAGCGCCAGCGGCGCCGCGATCGCGAGCGATACGCCACCGCCCGCGACACCGGAGAACTGTACGGTGGTAAATCGGTGGCCACCAAGCGCCGATCCGCGCGCCGACGTACCCGGCTACGCCAGCGCGCGCGACGGGCGGCCGGCGTTTGCATCCGGTGCGGACGCGGCCGACCTGTCGACGGCGCATCGAGCTGCAGCGACTGCCTCGAGGCGCGCCGAGTTGCCGACCGGCAGACGTACGCTGCACGGCGGGGGGCCGGTCTTTGTACGCGGTGTGCGGCCACGACATTCGAGGGCGCATCGCTGTGCGGGCCCTGCACCGTGATCGAGGCACGGTATCGAGACGCGAAAAACCAAACCAACCGGCGGCGCTACGCCGAACGGCGCGCCGCGTGGGTTTGTACTCGTTGCAGCCGGCCGTCTTTCGGCGCCTCGCGCTGCGAGGCCTGCGCGAAACGCGACTGGGAACGCTCGGAGCAGGTCAGGGGTCTGCCGGTCTATCCGCCCAGCTTCACCGTCGTCGAGCGCGACACGCACATTGAGCATGGCGTGTTCGACACTTGGGAGGAGGTGGCCATCGCGCTGTCTTTCGCGCGGCTCTCGCTGGAGGACGTGGACGTGCTCATCGACCATGCGCCCATGCAGACCATATTCATCGATTGACGTCCCTGCCGGTCGCGCCCGCCGGCCCGCCTTCCGGTGCGTCAGCCTTTCGGCCCTCGCCCTTTGCGCAGTTTCTGCAGGAGTACGCACAGGTCCGTGATCAGGTGCTCCCGCGCCGTCTCATTCAGCGTGTTGCGGTAAAGCTCCATGCACGGGCGCTGTGCCACCACCTCGCCGCTGTTCGCCAGCCAGTCGTCGAACAGCCGCCGGTACGCCTTCCCGATCCCCTCGTGCGGCCCCACCAGCCGGAACACCGCATGGCGCCCGCCGTCCACCGCATCCAGATCGATTCCCGGCGGCGGCTGTTCATTCGTGAACAATTCCACGGCCACCTTCCAGTACCAGCGCCGCGGCGAACTGCCCGGGCGCTGGAACGACAGCGTCAGCAACCGCCCGGTCGGCACGTCGATCAGGGTCGCCCACTTGAACAGCCGCTCGAAACACGGCTGGACTTCGCACGGGGGATCCACCTCGCGAACGCACGCGACCCGTATCGGCGTCTGGTTCCTGATCTGAACGTCGATGGCTTCTCCCCCGTGCCGGGTCCGGACCGCGCATCTTAGCGCAGCGGCCTGACCGGCGGCCGGAACCGGACCCTTCGCGTGCCCGTGTCCGGCGGGGTCGGGCCCGGAGAGGGCGAGTACCCCGGGGCACAGAGAGAGGCGCCGGGGATCGTTACACCGACCACGGAGAATGGCCATGTACCCAGCTTCATTCGATGCACCCCACCGCACCCCGCTCGACTTCAACACGCGGCCCCGAACGGAATCGGTCGCCGACGCGCTGTCGCCCGAACCCGCCCTGCCCGAGGTTCCGCCTCCCGACGCCGAGTCGCTGCTCGCCGAGATCGGGCTGCCCGCCCGGACGGTGACGGAGATCCTGACCGCCTCCTCGTCCGCTCGGACGTTTTGAGGTGTTTCGAGTTCGGGCGAAGCCCGAATGGAGTGAATCGGGGAGGGCTCGGGAGAGCCGTTCCCGGTTCGTTCAACCGTTGTCATAAACCGAAACGTAAGGAGATCAACCATGTTTGGTTTGAACCGCGCAGAAGTCATCGGCCGCCTCGGCGCCGACGTCACCGTGAACCATCTGGTGTCGGGGGGGCGCGTGGCGAATATGAGTATCGCGACCGACGAGTCGTACGTCGACCGCGACGGCCAGAAGGTCGACAAGACCGAATGGCACCGCGTCGTCACCTTCCAGCCCGGACTCGTGGATATGCTTGAAAAGCACGCAAGGAAGGGCCGGCTGGTCTACGTGTCCGGCAAGCTGCAGACGCGGCGCTGGAGGAAGGACGAGGAGGAGTCCGACCGGTTCTCCACCGAGATCCTGCTGGCTCCGGGTGGCCGGATCCAGTTCCTGGAGCGGCCCAACGGCTCCGACGCGCCGCAGGCCGAGAGCCAGGCGGCGAGCGAGCCCGTGCAGACGCAGGGTGCCTCGGAGACGGATCTGGATTCCGATTTACCGTTTTGAGAGGCCCAATGTCGAACGTGTAAACCTTGACACCCGCCACCGAAGGCCGCACCCCGCCATTGCGCGGGGTTCGGCCTTTTTCCATGTAGCCGGTCGCGCCGCACTATTTGACAACATTCCACCGTCACCCGCCAGCCCGGTCCCCGGGCCGCTGTTCTGCGCGCCGCGCCCCGAGGGGGTGGAGTTCGACCTGAACCGGGGCGATTCCCTTCCCTGCGGAGAGCCCGTCCGATGATCCCCTCGCCTTCCCCGTCCCCTCGCGCCGAATCGGCCCTATCCGCTGCCGGCTGCCATCGATGAACGCCTCCGACACCGCCGCCGCGCTGGCCGCGCACGCCGAACACGTGTGCCGGAAGTACTTGCCGCACGGCCGCCGCCGTGGGCGGTACTGGTGCGCCGGCGACGTGCGCGGCGCATCGGGCCGCTCGCTGTTCGTGCGGCTTGAGCCGCCCGGCCCGGTCGGGAAATGGTCCGATCCCGCCGAGCAATTGCACGGCGATCTGCTCGATCTCATCCGCCTGGCCACAGGCGCTCGCTCGCTGCGCGAGGCACTCGCCGAGGCGCGCCGGTTCCTGGCCCAGCCTCTCTCCCTGGCCGCTTCCCGCCCCGACACTTACGACCGCACCGAAGCGGCCCGCAATCTGTGGGATCGCTGCCAGCCTATAGACGGTTCACACGCCGAGCTTTATCTCAAGGCACGCGGCATCCGCCGCTGCCGTTTTCCCGCCCTGCGATTCCATCACGCCCTCCCGTTTCGCTCCGACACCGGCGCCTGGCGCCGCTATCCCGCGCTGGTCGCCGCGGTCGCCGGCGACGACGGAGAAGTTCAGGGCGTTCACCGGACCTGGCTCGATTCTCGCCGTCCGGCGAAGGCGAACGTGGCCGCAGCGCGCAAATCGCTCGGCCGAATCCACGGCTTTGGCGAACCGGCGGCGGCATCCACCCTGCTGGTGGGCGAGGGGATAGAGACGGTTCTGTCGCTCGTCACCGTGCTGCCGCACGGCGTCCTGCGCACGGCAGGTCCGTCGCCCACGTTCGCGGCCTCGGCACTCTCCGCCGGGGGGCTCGGCACGTTCGTGCCGCCCCCGATGGTCTCTCGCCTGATCGTCGCCCAGGACCGCGACGAGGAAGGCGAGCGTGCCGCGCGTCGCCTGCAACTTCGATGCACGCGGCTCGGCATCGCTTCCACCGTGCTCGTTCCACACGCTGGCGATTTCAACGACGAGCTGGTGGAACGCGGTCCCCGCCGTCTCGCCAGCAAACTGGCGCCGCTGCTCGACCAATCTCCCGGACTGAGTCGGTGCGGCTTCGCCGCGGTTGACGAAGGAATCGGGAACGAGTCGCGGGATTGAAAGGTTTTATTCCGTCATGACCTGTTCAGCGTGACACACGTGCTCGGGCGTCAACCCCTGCAAGCAGGGGTCCTTCATTTCATTGCGGCCCGCACGCGGGTGACTGCCCTGCGCGCGCGCATCCCACTAAACATGTCACGACGGAATACCCCGCCGTGCTTCCTCTATCAAGAAAAGACACAGGGCTATTTCACGCTAGCCGGAAGTCGGTGATTTGAGGGGTTGGTCTCGGGGGTCTGGCTTTTCGGCGTTGTTTGGTGTACAACGCGCTGCATGTCGGCGGAATTCGACAAGGCGGCGGTGGTGGTCGGGGAGGTTGAGGTGCGTCCGGTCCGCGCGGAGGAGCGGCGGCGCTGGGATGCGCTGATGGAGGAGCACCACTACTTGGGTTTTCGGCAGTTCGCGGGGCGTGGTCTGCGCCATGTTGCGGAGTGGCGCGGGCACTGGCTGGCGCTTTTGGGCTGGCAGTCGGGGGCGTTCAAGTGCGCGCCGCGGGACCGCTGGCTGGGCTGGCACCGGTCGGTGCAGTTCCGGCGCCTGCACCTGATCGGGAACAACACGCGGTTTTTGGTGCTGCCGGCGGCGTCGGGGGTGCCCAACCTGGCGTCGCGGGCGCTGTCGCGGAGCGTGCGGCGGCTGAGCGGTGACTGGGCGGCGCTGCACGGGCATCCGCTGGAGTTGGCCGAGACGTTCGTGGACCCGGCGCGGTTTCGGGGCACGTGCTACGACGCGTCGAACTGGACGCGGGTGGGCCGCACGAAGGGCTTCGCGCGCCACAACGGCTCGTACACGGACCCGCACCGGGCGCCGAAGGAGATGTACGTGCGGGTGTTGCGTCGGGATGCGCGGCGGCGGCTCGCGGACCCGGCGGACCGCCCGGAGTGGTCGTGTCGGGCGGTGCCGGTGCGCTACACGCGCGCGGAGTTGCGTTCGCTGCGCGACCTGTTCGCGGAGGTGCCGGACGCGCGCCGCGGGCAGGGCCGCAAGCACCGCCTCGCGACGGTGCTGGCGATCTGCGCGCTGGCGCGGCTCGCCGGGCAGCACGGCCCGGCGGCGACTGAGCGCTTCGCGAGGAACCTGGAGCAGAAGGAACTGCGCGCGCTGCACGCTTGGCGCGACCCGGCGGCGGGGCGCTGGGTCGCGCCGTCGGACTCGACCGTCTGCCGGGTGCTGATGAACACCGACCCGGACGCGTTGCAGGAGGTGCTGTCGCGGTGGGCGGCGCCGCGCCTCGCGGCGGCGGACGACCCTCAGGTGCTGGCCGCCGACGGCAAGCGCATCCGCGGCGCCAACCGGCACACCGACGACGCGACGTACTTCGAGACGGTGACGCTGGTTACCCACGCCGGGCGCCCCGTCGCGAGCCGCTGCTGCCGCGACGACGGCGGCGAGATCGCGGCCCTGTGTGCGCTGCTCGAGGATGTCGACCTGCGCGGCTGCGTACTCACCCTGGACGCCCTGCACGCCACCCGCGACACCGCACGGACCATCGTCGAGACGCACGGCGCGGACTACGTGCTGTCGGTCAAGGCGAACTGCCCCGACACCTTCGCCCAACTCACGGCGATCGACTGGGACGGCAACGACGTGCGCCACCACGCCGACGAACCCGCGAAGGCGCACGGGCGCATCGAGGCGCGCCGCATCGCCGCGCGCGACCTGCCGCCGAAGACGCTCGGACCCTTCCCCGGCGCCCGCCAGGCGTTCCGCGTCGTGCGCGAGCGCACCGACGCCAAGACCGGTGCAACCTCGGCCGAGACCGCCTACGGCATCACCACGGTGCCCGCCGAACGCGCCGCTCCGGCGCGGCTGCTGGCCTGGAACCGCGGCCATTGGCAGGTCGAGAACGCCAACCACTACCGCCGCGACGCCACCATGGGCGAGGACGCCAGCCGCGTCCGCAAGGGCCACGCACCCGCCAACAACGCCATCTTGAACAACATCGCGCTCGCCGTCGTGTTCCACCGCGGCTTCCGCTACCTGCCCGAGGCGAACCTCCACTTCATGATGCGCCGCGCAGACGCGCTCGACGCCATCCTGTCCCCGCACTGAGACACCCGGCCCCGCCGCCGCAAACCGCGCCCCCCCGCAAACGTCGCCGGCGACCCCTCTCCGCGCCGCGTTCCCGGACCCGCTTCCCCACCCACCCGGTGACGAATACGCCGCGCTCCATACACCAGCCCGGAACCCTCCGCACGCCTTGGCCCCCAAGCGGCCCGCGGAACGTCGCTTAGCCCGGCGTCGATCCGTAGCGTGAAATCACCCTGAGAAAAGACAGGAGCCCATCATGCTTACTCACGCTCAACACGCTTCCCCCACCGCGGTCATCTGCGAGAACCTCGAATACTTCGGCGGCGGTCCCAACCGGGGCGAACCCGACCCCAGAGCCGTCTGGGACGAGTCCGAAGCCCTCGCGGGACTCGATACGATTCTCGACGCCTTCGTCGAAGAGATCGCACCCGAAGGCACCCAGCTCGCCGACGAACGGGAATCCCTGCTCTGGGGCTTCGTCAACACGCTGCACATGCAGACCGTGAGACTCGACCGACAGGTCGACAAGCTCTCCCCGGAACTGAAGAACCTGCAGAGATCTCAGGACGGCTCCGAAGTCCAGGCCTGGGAACTGGAACGGGTCACGGAGCGCGCGCAGCACCTCGGTGATCGAAGGGACGCCTTCGAGCGACTGCGGGACGCCGCCGCTGAACGCTACCGCGCCGACACCGGGAACATGTGGCGACCGAGGCATGGATCGCACACCAGCCGCACGGCGCAACTGACCTCCGCAGCCATCGACGCCCGGGACTTCCTCCGCGCACGCGATACCGAGAAAACGAAGGCGCACCTGCCCGCAGGCACCCTGGTCGCGGTCACCGGATCCAAGCCCGTCGAGGACGCCAACCGGATCTTCTCCGCCCTGGACAACGTGCGCAGCAAGTACAAGGACATGGTCCTGGTCCACGGCGGCGGTCCGGGTGCGGAGAAGATCGCGGCGCGCTGGGCCGAGTCCCGAAACGTGCACCAGGTCGTCTGCCGCCCGGACTGGAACGCCCACGGCAAGGCCGCGCCGTTCCGACGCAACGACCAGCTCCTGAGCCTGCTCCCGAAGGGCGTCATCTCCTTCCCCGGTTCCGGCATCAGCGAAAATCTCGTCGACAAGGCCGTCCAGCTCGGCATCCCCGTCAAGAAGTACGCGGCCTGATCCGCTGCGCCTCGCTCGCGGACCGCATCGACATCGCGCTCGGTGCGGTCCGCGCCACTGCCGCGGTCGCGCCGGGCGCCGTGCAATCAACCCGGGCGAAAGCGAGCCGCCGGTGAGTGAACCGCGCGACGATCGAGAGAGAGTCGCTGGCGCATCATCCGTCCACCGCATCGCAACCGAACACCAGGAGCAAGACCATGTCCCGCGTGACCTTCAAACGCATTGCCGCCGACCAAGCCAACGTCTACGACGAAGACGGCGACTGCGTCGGCGAGGTGTTTCGGTATCCCGACATCCTCAAGCCCGGCCAATCCATCTTTACGATCCATTACTTCGATGATCCCCGTGGACCCGCACATGTGTCCGACCGCTCGCGCATCCGGCAGGTGGCCGAACAACGCCTGGCGACCCATCCACTGCTCTGAAGAGCACGCCGCCTTCCACGCCGGCCAATCGGTTCCATCCGTTCTCGCTTAACGACAACACCGCCAGTGTCGCGATGACGGTAACTGCCGACGATCGCCCAGCGTCGATGTCGCCGATTCGCTCCATGATCGTCGGCGCGCCGCTTCGCGGACTGCGCCGTCGCGTGGCCTGGATCGCCGTAGTGAATCGCTTCGCCATCGCGTTGCGTGCGCCAACGGCGACAGCTCGAGCTGGCGCTGCGCGCCACGCTCATAGCCGCTGGCATCACTCGCGCCACTTGTCTTCCCGACGTTCGCATTCGCAAACGCCATTTTTCCCGCACCACAATCGATCGCGTCCGCCCATGCGGCCGCCTCGCGACACCTCCCAACCTCGCACTTTCAATCGCGCCCCGCGATTCCCATGCACACTCCATAACGCTCGCTGTCCGCCACCTCGGTGCGCACAGGTAACATGTGATTTCCACCCGAGTGCGGAGCGGTAACATGTGACCGTCAACCCGATGCCGACAGATCAGATGTCACCGCTTCGCCGTCCTCCCGAAAAAATCTCGGTGCGGAATGTGTGAAGTTCTTCGCCCCTGGCTTGCACCAGACGCGCAATTCTGTTACCTAGAATGCGGTACAAGGAAGTCGGGACGCGCGCTTGGCCGCGGAACGGGTACCTCGCTCATTCGCCGCCACGGCTCGCAATCGCCGTAACGGCGCGGGCTCTGGCCCAAGTCGGTGTGTTTGGAAATTTGGCCTGTCTCACTGCCCGAGGCAGGCTTGGCTCTCACACCCGACGCATCATCCGCGAACTGAAAAGCTGCTCTCGGTGTTCAGGTCACGCCGCCTGGAAAATGCCCCGGTGTCGATCGTCAGACTCGTGTAGCGCCCCGTGAACTGCAGCGGGGAGGCGTCCTGGTCGTGACCACCCTCGCATGCATCAATCAGTTCGGCCATCAATGCGCCGACAACGCCGGCATTCTTGAACTGGTGACCGCTGGTCCCGACCGCCATGTAGAAGCCGTCCAGGTCGGACTTGTCGTAGATGGGTGTCCAGTCGTCAGCAACATCGTACAGGTCCACCACGCCGACACCCGTATTCGGGATGGGAATCGACGGAATGCGTTTGGACAGACGATACACCTGAGTCTGCCACTGAAGGTCGGAAATATTTCGATCAAAGTTATCCGGATCCTCGATCCAGGTCTTGTCATCGCAGGCAGGATCCCCCGACCCGACGGAGATCTTGTTGCCTGGCTCCGGTTTCAGGTAGATGCCTATGTTGGTATCCGATGCAACGATGCCGTCCGTGTCGAACGAGAACGCCTCCGGCGACGGCAGATGGTGTACCTCGCGCCGCAACGCGCGGGTCTTGATGGACATCCCATCCTCGACGCCCGCCATGCGGTTAACGACAAAGGAAAATGGTCCCCCTGCATTAACGATAATTCCAGCGCGAACTTCCTCGCCGTCCTCGAGTTTCACACCGCGCACCCGCCCTTGTGATCGCAGAATGCCCGCTACCTCACGATTGAACAGGAAGCGGCCGCCGCTGGCTTCAACGGCTTGCTTGAGATTCCCTGTCGCCAGTTGCGGATCGTTGACGTACCCTGCAACGGGCGTATGGATCGCGCCGGCGAGCTTCTCATCCGCGTCGTCCCAGAACGCCGGGTCGGCGATGGTTTTCGGCGGTGCGCGACGGGCGCCGTCAAAGATCGGCATCCGTTCCAGCAATCTCTCGCGGGACCATTCCTCGAACGGAATACCGATCGACCGATAGTGACTCAGCATGTCCCGGCGATCGTCCGCAGCGGTCTTGATGACCAGGTGCCCGCACTGAACATACCTGGCGTACTCCACCGGGTCCTCGATATCGAGGAAGGTGCCCCAGTTCTTCCAGTAGTGATAACCCTCGAACGCGAGTTTGATGCTGTTCGCTGTCGAGTAGGAGAACCTCACCACCGCGCACGAATTCGCGGTGGAACCGAAACCGGCGGCGGGATTCTTGTCGATGTTCAGGGTCCGATAACCCCGGCGGCAGAGCGCCAGCGCAATAGCGCTGCCGATCACGCCAGCCCCGATGACGATGACGTCCTTGTTGTTCACGCGGGCACAACTCCGTCACGCGGTTCTTCGGTGAGACCCCCGCCTACGCTGACCCGCATCTGATCCGCCGGGGCGATCAGCCAGCGTCCGGCGTCTCTGCCGACCATGGGTTTTTCGCCCAATGGTGGGGCAGTCTTCGCTCAAGATCCAATCGCTTCCAACAGTCCGTATCGACCGTGCTGCCGAACGCGTCGATCGCCACGGGACCGCGCAGACTCAATCCGTCGCCGCGCTGCGGCCGAAACGGCAACTCGGTCGCCGCATCAGCCCCCATCGCCTGTCTGAGCAATCGGCGATAACGCTTGATCCCGACATCGGACTGCCCCAGGTGCTCCTGGGTGCGGTCCTGAATCGGCCCGGGCGATTCAACCGCCCACTGGTCATGGACATTGATATCCGGACCCATTCCGGTGAATGTGGCGTTCCGCTGCTCGTCGGGATCGAATCCGTAGTTGTTGGACTTGTTCGTCCGCGGGCGATAGTCCGGCAGCGTATGCGCCGCCAGGCGTTGCGCCCGCATTAGATCCCGGTCGACGGCGCCGCCGAAACTCGTGAAGATCGAGTACCAGTAGCAGTGTTCGTTGTCGATGGGAACGTGCCACTGCGTGATGGTCATTTCATCGCTCATGGGAATCGCAATAGCGTTCGGGAACACGAGGTTGGTGATGCGGTAGTGCACCATGTCGCCGTCGATACCACGCGTCGTTACGAGCCGGAATCCATAGTCGGTATCCTCCGTCCGGATCGCTGGGCGGTTGAATTCACGAAGGACCCTGGTCAGGGGAATACCGGTGCCGGCCGCGCCGCCGCGAAACTGTTTCCCATAGGCCTCCTCGGGATCCTCGTCCTCGAAAAAACGATGGAGGAACGAAGCGTGGGCCGGGTCGACACCGACTTCCAGCGCCTGCAGCCAGTTGCATTCCCACAGACCCTTGAATGCAAAGGTCTGTTGTTCCGGAGCCTCGAAGCAGTCGTGCTCCGGCAGGGGCGGCGGATCACCGTCGCCAAGGTAGGCGAAGACGATGCCGTTGCGTGCCTGGCACGAATAGGCCTTGTGCCTGAGCATCTTGTGGAAATGACTGCCGGCAGGCTCCGCGGGTTGTTCAAGGCAGCGCCCGTTGACGTCGTACAACCAGCCGTGGAATGTACAGCGCAGGCCGCCGTCTTCGCGCCGCCCATAGCATAGATCGGCGCCGCGATGGGGACAGTGGCGGCCAAGCAAACCATAGCCCCCATCCTCGGCACGGAACAGGACGAGTTTCTCGCCCATCAATGTGACCGGAACAACGGGTCGCTCAGGCGTCAGTTCCTCAACGAGCGCAGCGGGCTGCCAATAGCCACGCAGCACAAAGCCGGCCGGCGAGCCCGCCATGGCGTCGGTGAGCCGTTGGTTTTCCCTGGCGCTGATCATTTGTTCGTTGATGCCGGCCAGCGGGATGCAAGTACGTCGTGCAAGTTCATTGCTCACCGTTGGCGTCATACACGATTTCACCGTTAACGTACGTGCTCAACACGCGCGTATCGCGAATGTCGTCGAGTTCGCTTGTGAGCAGGTCCCTGTCGACGACGATCATGTCGGCATACTTGCCGGGCTCCAGGCTTCCGACCTGCTCCTCGCGGAAAAGAATGTACGCCGCATTCGTCGTATAAAGGCGCAACGCCTGCTCACGCGTCAGCGCCTGCTCCGCGTTGACCGCGTGGTCGACATAGCGAGGCTCGCGCTTGAGCACAATCCATATGCCAAGAAAAGGATTGAATGGATTGGTGGCGCTGTTGCTGTCCAGACGGTGCCAGTGATCGGACCCACCGGCCACCAATACGCCGGCGTCAAACAGCGACTTCAACGGCTGAAAGTGGCGCAGGCGGTTCTCGCCCCACTGGTCCAGAAGGTTGTGGGAGTCCAGGTACAACCAAGCCGGCTGAATGTCCGCAACGACTCCCCATCGGGCCATCTGCACGATCGCCTGCTCGGTGATGAAGTTCGCGTGAGTCAGCGACGGGCGAAAGTGTCGGATGGACGACTCGCTGCTCACCGCACCGTACGCCCGGACCAGCTCGGCGACGGCGGCGTCGCCAACTGCGTGACCGGTGAATTGAAGCCCGGAATCCGCCGCCGCGCGAATGATTCGCTCCAGTCGATCGCCCGAAAGGACCAGGTTACCCCGATATTGCGGATCGGAGATCGCAAAGATATCGCTCGTTCCCCAGGGTTCGAGCATGTAGGCGGTGCCACTGGTGATGCCGCCATCGACAAAGGTCTTTATGCCGATCAGCTCGAGCATTGGACCGTTGACCCGCTCCCGAAGCCGCCCGAGTTCCGCGATGTCCGCGACGATCTCGTCCACATTCCGACCGGGTCCCGTGTCGACAAGATGCATCAGCGAAAACCTCACCGTCAAGGCATCCTCGGCCTCCAGTGCGGTAAAGATCCGCATCGAATTCGACGTCGCCTTGCGATCGCCTACAGTCGTCAGTCCCGCCGCATTGTACGTGCGCATCAGGTTGCGAAACGCCTCCGCGCGTTCGCCGTCATCAGTCAGGTCGACCTCGCCCGGGTCGTCCACGTAGCGCGTATGGTTTCGGATCAGCCCGGTGGGCTCCCCCGTCGCCGCGTCCCGCTCGATGTCCGTCGCCGCCTCACCCTCGAACGCGCGGTCGATGCCGAGTCGCTCCAGCGCCAGGCTGTTCATCGACGCTGTTGGATAGTAAATGTACGGCGCGAAGACCACGGGATGCAGGGGTGCGGCCGCGTCCAGTTCGGCCCTGGTGGGATAACGCCGTTCGCGCAGACGCGGCGTCAGCACGGTCCGCACCCATATCCACTCGCCTTCCGGCAGCACCTCCGCGCGTGACCGGACATAGTCCATAACGTCGGCGACCGTAAGCATGGCGGGTACGGGGTGGTCGAATTCCGAGACGCTTGCCTGATCCGGATGCACGTGGGAGTCGATCAGCCCCGGTAGCATCATCCGGTCACGCAGATCGACCACGACGGTATCAGCATCCGCCATTGCGAGCATCTCGGCATCGCTGCCAGTGGCCAGTACGCGTCCGCCCTTGATCGCCAAGGCGGACACGACCGAAAAGTCCCGATCCATCGTCACGATCCTGCCGTTATGGAAGACGTGGTCGGCGGCGGCGGCAGCGTAGGCCGTGATTGTGCAGGCAATGAGGCAACCGGCACGCGCGAGTCCGCTGCGCATCGACTGGCGGCGGCCGCGGGTCGCATCGTAGCGGCCGATGGTCCCCCCGCACGATCCGATCACCTCAGTCTCCAGGGGTTTCGCCAACGAACAGCGGCCTGGTCTCGCGGCTGGTGAACTTGCAGCCGTCTGCCGTCAGGGTGTATCTGTCGTGATACTCCCCCATGAACAGCGTGTACTCGGTGATGGGCGGAGTGGGGTCGTCCGCGGCCATGAACATGATGAAGTAGGTGACGCCCGCCGCCGTGTCTTGACCGGTCGGTGCGATATCGACGCTGGTGATCAATAGCCTCGCAAAGGTCTGCGCATCGCTGAGGTCGAGTCGCGCCACGATCTGCTCCCGTCCGACGAATTCCTCGCCCTGCATCGTGAATACCGCATCTTCGGCGAACAGGGTCTCGAATGCCTCCTTGTCGGCATTGTCCCTCGCCAGCGCATAGTCGTGATTGATCCGCGTGCACGCGGCAATGAGTCGGTCATGACTCTCCGTCTGTGCCAGGACGGGTTGAATGTGACACAACAGCAGTATCGCTGCCGGCAGGGATAGCCACCAGTAGACATTCATCAACCGCTCCACCACCAGGACCGCAACGGCCCGTCAACAAAGACGCGCCAACTTGACGCGACAGACTACCTGCCGGGAGGAATTTCACTCCCCCTCGATCAGGCTTCACAAGTTAGCATGGATGACCAATGCTGAACAGCAATTCGCATAACGAACAATTCAGAGGCGGTCGACCAGCGGTCAATCGACCAGGGCGCGCTGAATTTCGACGGCGGCGGCTCTAAGCAGCGGCAGGCAGGTACGTATCAGATATTGTTTCTTTACGATCGCAATATTGGTCAGTATGTTGATGGCCGCGACCGCCTCCCCGGACGGACTGAATATCGGAACGGCAAGGGTCCGCACGCCCACCTCCGTTTCCTGGTCGACGACAGCGTACCGGCTGCGACGGACGGTCTTGAGAGTTTCGTGCAATTCCTGCTCGCTTGTCAGGCTCAGGTGGGTCGGTGGAGACTTGGAAGCCTGGCGGATGAGTTGCCTGACATCGTTGTCGCTTTTCATCGCCATCATCACCCGGCCAGTCGACGTATAAATCGCGGGAAATCGCCGGCCGATCGTGAGCGTCGGCGCCAGGAGCTTCCTTGAGTTCGCTCGTGCGATATGCACGACGAAACCATCGTCGAGCACGGCGAGCGCGATCGTCTCACCGGTTTCGTCGCGCAGCGACTCAAGAAAGGGCTGCGCGATCGTCGGGAGCGGGACGGACGACAGATAAGAGTAGCCCAACTCCATGACCTTGGGCGAAAGCCGGAACAGACGGTCTTCGTGGTAGACGTATCCCAGGTGAGTCAGCGTCAACAGGTATCGACGCGCTCCTGCCCGCGTCATGCCGGTACGTTCAGCAACCTGGGAAAGGGTCATTTGCGGATGGTCGGCATCGAAGGACTTGATGACATTGAGACCGTGGACGATCGATCCGACCACATCCCGTGGCTTGTCCTCTTTCGTAACAGGATTTGGAGCAGTCACCGGTGCATTATGCCCTGAGCTTGCGCGACATCTCCCAGCGGGCCGCGATGCTGGCGTCGGAGCGGTCATTGATCTCGGCTTCCTCGCCGACTTCCAGAATCTGCAGTGTATCGGTTCCGCCGGAAACGCCCCGCTGCCCGCCCGCCGTGAACAACACCAGGTCTCCCCTGGAAACGATCCTTTCGGAAGCGAGCACCTGGATCGCCGTCCGGTAGACTTCACCGGGCTCGGTTTCGCAGACGTCGAAAGTCGCCGGATAGACGCCGCGATAAAGGGTGACCCGGCGCCGCGTCGTCTCGTGCCGGGTAAAGGCGTAGATGGGGATATCGCTGCGCACCCTGGACATCCACAATGCCGTCGATCCCGACTCTGTGAACGCGATGATGGCCTTGACGTTCAGGTGATTGGCCGTATACATGGCCGCCAGCGCGACTGCCTCGTCCACCCGGCTGAATACCTCTTCCGGCCGATAGCTCTCGGGCCGGCGAACCGTTTCGTGGCGTTCCGCGCCGATGCACAATGAACTCATGGTCCGCAACGCCTCGGCGGGGTAGCGGCCGATGGCCGTCTCCGCGGACAGCATGACCGCATCGGTGCCGTCCATGACCGCGTTGGCCACGTCGGAAACCTCCGCGCGCGTCGGCGACGGGTTGTTGATCATGGACTCCAGCATCTGCGTGGCCGTGATCGACACCTTGTTGCGGTTGCGGGTCTCCATGATCAGCCCCTTCTGAAGGCTCGTCATCGACGCGTAGCCGACTTCAACCGCAAGATCGCCCCGCGCCACCATGATCACGTCGCTGGCGTCGATGATCTCTTCAATGTTCTCCACGGCCTCGGCGCGCTCGATCTTGGCGCAGACCAGGCCGTGCCCGCCGGCGGCGCGAAGCAATTCGCGGGCCTCTTCAATGTCGGCGGCGTTCCTGGCGAAAGAGACGGACACGTAGTCCACGCCCAGCCGCGCCGCCAGACGGATGTCCAGCCGGTCTTTTTCCGACAGCGCCGGAGCCGACAACCCGCCGCCCCCCTTGTTAAGGCCCTTCTTGTTGGTCAGCGTGCCGCCACGCTGCACCCAACACCGCACCTCGCTGCCTTCGACCTTGTGGACCTCCAGAACGATCTGCCCGTCGTCGAGAAGCAGCATATCGCCTGGAACGACATCCTTGACCAGATCGCGGTACTCGACGCTGACCCGGGACTCGTCGCCGGGACCCGCGTCCTGTGCGGTATCAAGGATGAATTGCTGACCCTCCGCGAGCACCGCCACGCCCTTGGCGAACCGCTCAATGCGAATCTTCGGACCCTGCAGATCGCACATGAGCCCGACGTCGCGCCCTATCCGCGCGGAGATTTCGCGAACCTGCCTGACCCGGGCCGAGTTCCGCTCCATCGTGCCGTGGGAAAAGTTGAGTCTCAGCACATCCGCGCCCGCCAGTAGCAGCGACTCCAGCACTTGCGGATCATCCGTCGCCGGTCCCAGCGTGGCGACGATCTTGGTCCGTCGCCTGAGTTCAGTAGTCTCGTACTGGTACAAGAAACACTCCCCTGATCGCCAATATCACTATACCGTAGCGACGCTATTGTCGCCCTTGTGCCGATGCGGCAGCAGTCCCCTGCGCGCGCCCAGGCTTTCGCAAGGCTGCTGGATATCCCGACTGCAATGCCGCCGTCCTTATGCCGCCTGTAGGTTGCAATTCAGGTTCTGCGATCGGCAAGGAGCCTGCGCCGCAGGAATTCACGGCTGCAAATCCGCTCTCATCCGCCCCTTCGGCCGCTCGATTTCGTCAAATATGACCCGATATTCTCCTCAATCGATCGACCGAAGGGACGGCGATAGCGAATTGCCGGTACGGCCCATTCCTACGGCGCAGGCTTCTGGGGCTCGCACCTTCAGCACCGCCACGGCCGGCAATTCCTTGCCCTCGAGAAACTCCAGAAAGGCGCCGCCGCCCGTGGAGAGGCAGGAAATACCGTCGCGGACGCCGAACTGCTGGATCGCCGCCAGCGTATCGCCGCCGCCCGCGATGGAGAATGCGCTGCTTGACGCAACGGCCTTGCTGACCACCTCGGTCCCGCGGGCAAATTCCGGATGCTCGAAGACGCCCACCGGCCCGTTCCAGAGAATGGTGCCTGCCCGGTGCAGGCGGCTGACGTAATCCCTGGCCGTCTGCGGGCCGATGTCGAGGATCATTTCGCCGCCGCCGACCTCGTCCACGCCGCGAGTCGACCCGCGGGCCGTCTCGTCCAGGGACTCGGCGACCACCACATCGGTCGGCAGGGGGATGTCCGCGGCGCCGAACTCACCGCCCAGCAGACGACGAGCGAATCCCAGCATCTTCGGTTCGTGAAGGGAGCGCCCGACCGGGTGACCCGCTGCCGCGAGCAGTGTATTGCCGATGCCCCCACCGAGGATGAGTGTGTCCACCTTGCCGGCGAGCGTCTGCAAGACGCCAAGCTTGGTCGAGACCTTGGAGCCCCCGACGATGGCGGCCGTGGGTGGCTGCGGGTGCTCCAGCGCAGCCGCGAGTGCCTTGAGTTCCCTGACCAGCAACGGCCCGGCGCAGGCCACCGGAGCCAGCCGCGCCACTCCGTGGGTACTGGCATGGGCGCGGTGCGCCGACCCGAAGGCGTCCATGACAAAAATGTCGCACAGCGCGGCCAGACGCGAGGCGAGTTCTGTGTCGTCGGCCTTTTCGCCGCGCTCGAAGCGCACGTTCTCCAGCAGCGTCACCTGTCCCGGCTCGACCTCCACGCCCCGAGCCCATGAATCGACCAGCGGAACCGGGCGGTTCAGCAATTCGCCGAGCCTGCGGGCGACCGGCCGCAGGGACAATGCTTCGTCGTAGCGCCCCTCCTCCGGCCTGCCCAGGTGGGACATGAGCATGACGCGCGCGCCCTGCTGCAGGGCGAATTCGATGGTCGGCAGCGCGGCGGCCAGGCGCGCGTCGCTCGCCACGGCGCCGTCCCGGATCGGAACATTCAGATCCTCGCGGATCAGCACCCGCCTGCCCCTCAGCGGCAGATCCACCATGCGCAGCACGTGCATCGAGACCGGCTCGATTGCTTACAGGGCGCTGCGGCGCAAGGCAGATAACTGCCGGTTTGCCGCGACATACGTCACTTGCCGCGCGTCTCAGCCGACCCTGGAAAACGCCAACGTGGTATCGAGCATGCGGTTGGAAAAGCCCCACTCGTTGTCGTACCAGGTGCATATCTTGACCAGGTTCCCCGACACCCTGGTCAGGCCGGCATCGAATATGGAGGACGCCGGGTGATGGTTGAAGTCGATGGAGACCAGCGGTTCGTCGATGTAGGCGAGCACGCCCCCGAGCGCCCCATCGGCCGCCGACCCGATCGCCCCGTTCACCTCCTCCACGGATGTTGACCGCGTGCTGATGAACGAGAGGTCCACCACCGAGACGTTGATCGTCGGAACGCGGATCGAGAAACCGTCCAGGCGACCGTCCAGTTCCGGCAACACCAGTCCAACTGCCGCAGCGGCGCCGGTCTTGGTGGGAATCATCGACTGGGTCGCCGAACGCGCCCGCCGCAAGTCCTTGTGAAACACGTCGGAGAGAACCTGGTCGTTGGTAAAGGCGTGGATGGTGGTCATCAGGCCCTGCTCGATCCCCACGGTCTCGTGCAGCACCTTGGCCACCGGCGCCAGGCAGTTGGTCGTGCACGAGGCATTGGAAATGACCTTGTGCGAGGCGTCGAGAATGTGGTGGTTGACGCCGTACACGACGGTCGCGTCGGTGTCGGTGCCCGCGGGAGCGGATACGACGACTTTCCTTGCGCCGGCCTCGATATGTGCCGAGGCCTTTTCCTTCGTCCTGAAAAGGCCCGTGCACTCAAGGACTATGTCCACGCCCAGTTCCTTCCACGGCAGATCGGCCGGGTTGCGCTCCGCCAGCACCTTGATGGGATCGCCATTCACCACGAGTTCGCCATCGCCGACCTCGACCTGAAACGGGAAACGGCCATGCGCGGAGTCGTAGCGCGTCAGGTGGGCGTTGGTTTGGGCGTCGCCGAGGTCGTTGACGGCGACGACCTGCATCTCATCGCGCATGCCCGATTCGTAGAGCGCCCTCATCACCATTCGGCCGATTCGGCCGTATCCGTTGATCGCAAGTCTCACGGGCATCTGTTTCTCCTTGGATGAAGTGTCGGGAACGATGACGTCAACCGGGGGCGCCGGCCCGGTCCGGAACCAACCGATGCGTCATTCTCAGGTTTATGCGGCACTAGCGGCCCAGCACGCGGCGCGCCGCCTCCGCAACTGCCTCCACCGTGAAGCCGTAATGTTCCATCAGGGCCTTGCCCGGCGCCGACTGGCCGAAGCCCGCCATGCCGAGCACGTCGCCCCGGCCGCCGATATAACGCCACCAACAGTCCCTGGCACCGGCTTCGACCGCCAGGCGTGCGGCGCCGTTGTCCGGCAGCACATGGGACTGGTATGCCCGCGGCTGCGCGTCGAATACCTCCGTGCAGGGTATCGAGACGACCCGCACCTGCACGCCTTCGGACATCAGGTTCCGAGCGGCCCCGAGCACCAGACCCACTTCGGACCCGGTCGCGATGAGGATGATTTCCGGGTCGCCGTCGCTGTCAAGCAGGATGTAGCCCCCCTTGGCGACGAGGTCGATCTGGTCATCGGTCCGGTCCACGTGGGCAAGCCCCTGGCGTGTCAGGATCAGGCTGGTGGGTCCGTCGTCGCGCTCCACCGCGGAACGCCACGCGACCGCGGTCTCGACCGCGTCGCAGGGGCGCCAGACGGCCATGTTGGGCATGGCTCGCAGACTGCTCAGGTGCTCGATCGGCTGATGGGTGGGTCCGTCCTCGCCCAGGCCGATGGAGTCGTGGGTGAAGACCAGGATGCTGCGGATCCGCATCAACGCCGCCATTCGCAACGCGTTGCGGGCGTAGTCGGAGAACACCAGGAACGTGCCGCCGTAGGGTATGAAGCCGCCGTGCAGGGCCAGGCCGCTGAGGAGCGCCGCCATGGCGAATTCCCGCACGCCGAAGTAGATGTAGTTGCCCGCCACGTTGTCGGCGCCCATGACCGTCGAACCGCTGTGAAGCGTGTTGTTCGAGCCGGTCAAATCCGCCGATCCGCCGATCAGTTCCGGCAAGTGCGGCGCAAACGCCTCCAGCGCCCGCAGCGACGCCTTGCGCGTGGCCATGTCCTTGCCTTCGGCGGCGATCTCCCGGACCGCGGCGTCGGCGAGATCGTCCCAGTCCCCGGGGAACGCGCCACTTGCCCGGCGCCGGAATTCCTGCGCCAGGTCGGGCCATTGTTCCGCATAGGCGTCGAAGCGCGATTGCCATTCGGCCTCCAGCGCCGCGCCTCTGGCCCTGGCGTCCCACGCGTCGCGGAGTTCATCCGGGATCACGAAAGGCTCGTATTCCCAGCCGATCTGCGTGCGTGTCGCGGCGACCTCGTCGGGCCCCAGGGGCGCGCCGTGGGTGTCCGCCGTACCCTGCTTGTTGGGAGCGCCCCAGCCGATGAGCGTCTTGCAGCAGATCAGCGACGGCCGATCTGTCTGCGCGCGGGCAGCGTCGAGGGCGGCAATCACCGCGCCGGGATCATGCCCGTCCACATCCTCCACCACGTGCCAGCCGTAGGCCCGAAACCGCGCCGGCGTATCGTCCGTGAACCAGCCGTCCGTCGGACCGTCGATGGAGACGGCATTGTCATCGTAGACGCCGATCAGCTTGCCCAGGCCCAGCGTGCCCGCCAGCGAACAGGCCTCGTGGGAGATGCCTTCCATCAGGCAGCCGTCGCCAAGAAAGACGTAGGTATGGTGGTCGACGATCGTCCCGCCGGGCCGGTTAAAGGTCGCGGCCAGCACCTTTTCCGCCAAGGCCATTCCAACCGCGTTGGCTATCCCTTGTCCCAGCGGGCCGGTGGTGGTCTCGATGGCGATGTCGAGCTCCCGCTCGGGGTGACCGGCGGTTCGCTGGCCGAGTTGGCGAAACTGCCGGAGTTCGTCCATCTCGATGGGGTAACCACTGAGGTGCGCCAAGGCATAGATCAACATGGACCCGTGCCCGTTGGAGAGTACGAACCGGTCGCGGTCGCACCAGTGGGGATTGGCGGGATTGTGCCGCAGGTAATCGTTCCACAGGACTTCGGCGATGTCCGCCATCCCCATGGGCATGCCGGGATGACCCGATCGCGCCGTCTCCACGGCGTCCATGGCGAGTGCGCGAATCGCGTTTGCAAGTTGCCGCCTCGGCAGTCCCGCGGCTGCCGTCATGTTCGCTTCGGTTGATGCCATCGGATCGTGCCGGCCGGTGGAATTGGAAGTCGGGGATTGTCGCCTACGAGGTGGTCAGCCGCAACAGCAATCGGAACAAGCAGGTGGCCCGAAATTGAGGAAGTTCTTCAAGACCCGTATCGGAATAACACTACCCGACATGGCTCTACCCGAAGCGAAATGACGCCCCGCAGTCGATGAAGCGCCGCATTGGACGACGCAACGACTCGCGGAGTTCCAGGCCACCGGCACTACAAGGCAAGCGAGGCCTTGCGCTACCGCCTCAAGGCGCTTTCCACATCCGTCTCGGAAAAATCCTTTCCGACATACAGCAGCGGACAGCCGTGCGCCGTGGCGATTGCGTAGGCGAAGCAATCGCCGAAATTCAGTCCGGCCGCGTGGACCCCCTTGCCCCACCGCGCGTAGGCGCCGGCTGTCTGGCGGGCCGCCGTGAGCGTGACGCCGAGCACCTCGAAACCGACTCCGTCGATGAGGTTCGTCATTTCCGCGCCGAGACCGCGCCGCTCGGCCACAATCAACGCTTCAGCCACCGTGCCGGCGGAAATCAGAAGCCGACTGTTGGTGGCGAGCGCCTCGGCACAGCTCGTCGCGTCCGGTTCATCGAGCAGAATGGCCATGAGGGCCGACGTATCGACCGCGATCATCCAGGCAGGCCACCCTCGTCGTAAAGAAAGTCCTGACTGCTGGCGGCGTTGGCTCCGGGGCTACGCTTGCTGGCCGCCGCTCTGCGAACGGCGGCAATCACGGCACGCCGCGCGACCGCGTTGGGTGGCCGCTGTGTTGGCGCCAACGTTACCGCGGGTTGGCCGTGACGGGTCAGCACCACCTCGTCACCGGCCAGTGCGCGACGCACCAGTTCTGTCAATCGGGCCTTTGCTTCGGACACGGGGATTTCCATCGGATTACGTCCCTGCCGTTGATTCGATTCCCGCCAATATGGACCAATTACTAGTCCATTTCAAGGCGAGGCACTTGCGCCGCGGGGTCATTCGCGGCGGGCGCGCCTGCGTCAGATCGTCCTATCGATACGCAACAGGCGAATCAGGTTGCCACCGAGAATCATTTCCTTCCCCGCGTTGCTCAAGTGCGTCGAATGGATAATCAGATCCATCGTATCCGGCCAGCCCAACGGCATGTCGGTGCCGTAGACGACCTGGCTCGCACCCATCTCCGCAACGAGATGCCGCAGGCCCTCGTCGGAGAACACCATGGAGTCGGCGAAGATCTGTGTACGCAGGTACTCGCGCGGCGGTTTGCGGTTGAGGCAATCCTCCGCGCCGCCGCCGTTGCAGGCGACTTCCGTGCGGCCGAAGTACGAAGGCAGGAATCCGCCGCCGTGCGCCCCGCAGATCTTCAGGTTCGGGAAACGGTCGAACGTACCGTCGAAGATCATCCGCGTAAGCAGAAACGCGGTCTCCAGCGGATTGCCGATGATGTTGCCGAGGTCTCCCGGATAGTCGAGACCGCCTTCCATGACGATGTTGCGCGCGCCGGCCGGGTGCACGAAGACCGGCACGTCCAGTTCCTCGCACTTGGCCCAGAACACGTCGAATTCGGGCGATGCCGGAACCACGCCGTTGACATGCCCGGCGATGGACGCCCCGCGAAAGCCCAGCTCGTTCACGGCGTAGTCGAGCTGTTCGGCGGCAAGATCCGGGAACTGCAAGGCCGGTGACGTCAAGGCCACGAAGCGCTCGGGATAGCGCTCGACCCACGCCGCGAAACCCTCGTCCTGAACGCGGATGATGTCCCGCGCCAGATCGCGGTCCTCAGCCGCGTACCACCAGTACTGGTTGGCGCTGATGGCCGACACGTCGATGCCCCACTCGTCCATGAGCGTGAGCCGGCTCGGCTCCAGCAGCCGCGGACCGCCAATGCTCCGCTCCACGGGCGTGCCGCGAATGACTTCCTCCACGGCCTGAATCGATGCGTGCGCGTGTATGTCGACGGTCTTGACGCGCTTTCCGGCGATCCGGACCTCCTTGCGCGATTGCGCCCAAGCCGACGGCTTGACGGCGAGCGCGCCCGCCGCCATGGCGACGGCGCTCAAGAATTTCCTTCTACTCTGCATCGGTACCCTCCTCTGACCCGGAAATTCTACACTCATTTCGCGTCGTCGCCGGGCAGCGTGTCGAGGGCGCCGCGTCACCTCTCGAAGGTGTACCTGAACTGCAGGACATACTCCCTCAGCCGCCGATTGTAGCGGGCCGACTGGTTCTGAGGCGGCTCCGTGGCAAGCAGATTTCTCGTGGCGAGGCCGAAACTGGCCGACGGCATGAACTGCCAGTTCCACTGCAAGTCGAGCAACCACTGACCCTCCTCGTGAGTGAAAGCCTGGATCGCCGCGTCGCTGGCGAGGTCGTCGTAGTCCGCGTTCAGGCTGTCCCTGTAGGAGACGTTCAGCCGGACCCGATGATCGCCCCGGTTAACGCTGAGCGGGAAACTTCCCTGCCAGTGGGGCATGTTGTTGATGCCGTTGGAAAAGCCCATGCCGATGTTGCGGCCGATCGAGCTGCACAGATCGTCCGGGCACAGCCCCGGCCGGGCCCCCGCCCCGGCCGGAAGCGGGAAGTCATACCTCGTCGTCAATGTGAATCTCGGCGCGAAGGACAGCCTGCCCACCCCCGTATCGAAGTTCATGTTGGAGTACAGATCCAGAAACTCCGCATTTAGGAAATCCAGATTCTCCGGGTATGTCACGATCAGGGCGATGTTGGTCTGGTCCAGCGGCAGGCTTGGATCGAGCGGCTCCATGCAGCCGCCTTCGGAGGCCGGGATCCAGTTTATGTTGCCGGTGTTGTCCTCACGAGCACGCTCGGTCCCGTCGGCGTCGAATGTTTTCGGGATCCCGTCTTCGTACTTGACGATACATCTCAGGTCCCCGCCCACGACGTTTGCCGTAGGGGCCACGATCCGGTCCTTGAACCGGACCCGAACCCAGGATGCCCCGACGTTGATGCTCTCGGTCGCCCGGAAATCGAACCCGAACGAGAGATTGTCCGAGGTCTGCGGTTGAAGGTCCGGATTTGCCCGGGTTTCGAAAGCGGCGGAAGTCCTGCCCATGGCGCCATATGTGACACCGGCGACCTCCACAAAGTTCGGACTGCGTCCACCGATCACGGTGGTTGCGGCGCTCTGGCTGATCGAAGGACCCTTGAACGAAGTCTGCCAGGAGGCGCGCACGTTGATTCGGTCCGTCGGCGTCCACAGCGCGGCGATCTTCGGCGACAGTTCGCTGAAACCGAGGTTGTAGGATTCGTTCCGGGCCGCAACCTGGACATTCAGCGTGTCGGTGAAAGGCAGCGCGGACTCGAAATAAATCGACTGCACGGATTGCGTACCGCGGAAGTCGTTGAATATGCCCACGCTGGCCGTCAGGCCCTGTTCGACCAGGGGGTCGACATCCCGCGCCAGCGTTTCCTCGCGCCAGGCCACCCCGGCCGCCAGCCCGATCGGGCCACCCGGCAACTCACCGAACTCTCCGGTGACTCGCGCGTCCACGGTGCGCAGATCCATGGTGAATTTGTCGACCCGGTTCGGGATCAACCATTCCAGGAGTTCCGGGTCGTTGGCGAGACCCTGCGCGGCCGCATCCGGAAGCGCCGAGCTCATGAACGGATTGTAGAAAAAGCAACTCCCCTGCCCCGGAGTGCCGGTGGCGGGATCGCAGTTGGGCCCGCCGAGGCCATCCATGGCCAGCGGGTAATGAGCCAGGATAATGTCCCTGACCGCGTTGTGCGTCTGGCTCCGGCCGACGGAACCATCCACCAGCCAGGTCCAGCCGCCGCCGATATCGCCCTCGATCCCGAATGCGGCCCGCCGGAAGGCGTTCTCGTTGTACGCATCCATTTCCGCGAGAAACGGCATCGTCTCGTTCACCGAATAGAGGGGCACGTACCTCGCCGGTGTGGCCATGGCCATCCCCATCGCCGGAGTGGCCGGCACAAAGCCGAAGTTCTCATCCATGCTGCGGGCGTGCACCATCGCCGGATGATCCGTCGGGAAGGCGTAATCGGCTCCGAGGGTTGCCGGCGTATTCGGAGTCCAGACATTGCCGGTGCCGCCGTCGCCCCAACGGTCGATATCGTCGAAGCGCTGCTGGGACATGCTGACCTCGCCGTTGACCCGGACCGAATTCTCGAACGCATGATCGAAGTACAGATAACCCATGGCCTGCTCGACATTGTTGTTGATGAGGTCAAACGCACTGTCGAACCCGTTCGCACGGCCGCAGCCCTCCGCCGGCGCCGTGGGGTCGCTGCCGGTACCGACTTCCCGAAGCTCTCCGTCGGCCGGATCTTCGTAGTAGCGGTAGTATGAAAACTGCCCGAACACGGGATCTCCGCACAGCGGGTCGATCCAGGTGGCGGCGCCCATCCCCATCCCGCTGACATAAGTGAGTCCGGCCTGCGATTCCAGACCGACGCCGCCTTCCGGAGTCACGTCGAGTTCCTCCCCGAAGACATCGTCTATGTCTCCGCGGCGGATCAGATCCTCCATGTGGTACTCGACCGCGGCGATGAAGCTCGTGTTTTCGTTGCCGGCGCCGAACAGTCCCGCAAACGTGACGTTGGCGGCGGGGTCCGCCTCAAGAGTCCGGGAGTCCGCCTGGAAGTCGAAACCCCGGAAATCCCTGTTGGTGACGAAGTTCACGACGCCGGCCACCGGGTCGGACCCGAATATCGCCGAGCCGCCGTCGAGCAACAGTTCCGCGCGCTGCACCGCGATTCGCGGCACCAGCGAGTTGATGTCCACGCGGTTCCAGCCCGTGCCGTCGGGGGCCGGATAGGCCACCACCCGCCGTCCGTTCAATACGGTCAGCGAATTCTCGTCGCCCAAGCCGCGCAGGTTGATCGTGGCGACGCGAGTCGACCGTGTCCGCGCCATGCCCCCCGCGTCGGTCTGGGCGATGTTGTCGGAACTGAAGTTCTGGGGGACATTGTCGAAGAAATAGGTCGCCAGGTCCGGGGGGGCGAACTCCACCATGTCCTCCCCGGAATGGACGCTGACCGGGGATGGGGAGTCGATTCCCGTGTACAGGTAGGAACCGGTGACTATGACCTCTTCGAGCTCATCACCTTGCTCGTCCTGCGCCAGAACCGGTGAGACATGGGCCAATGCGATCGCGCCGAGGAAAGCCGCGTTCCGTAAAGTCCGTCCTGCTGAATCCATGATCATCCCCTGACTCGTTGTGTATCAACAACATTCGACTCATTGGGTTATAGAGTATCACCATGACCATTACAATGCTGACAGATTGGATTCTGTTTCGATGTCGACAGATGAAATCTCAATAAAAATAAATGGTTATGAATTTTGATAGCCGACGTGGGGGAAACGGCATTTGCACTATTTTTCCTTAACAAGATTCCTTATGAATTCCTGCACGCCAATACGGTCGACGAACCTCGCCGAGCACATGTAGTATCGTGGCTCCGATGCAACGGAATCGGCGGTCCCGGCACGCACGGGAATGCGCCTCGGCCCCGGACGGAACGGTATTGCTGTACCGCTGGCGACCAAGGCGCAAGACTTTTTGACAAACTTGACAATTCGTCGGCCACGATCCTCTTCTTGCGACGTATTCTTATCGGCGAGACCATGAATTCCAACATCTTGCTAATTGATGACGATGTGCAACTGGGTGCGTTGCTCCAGGAGTTGTTCGCGTCGAAGGGCTACGCGATGGAGTTGGCCTACGATGGGGAGGAAGGCGCGGCGAAAGCCACGCAAGGCGCGCACGATCTCATCATTCTGGATGTCATGCTGCCCAGGAAGGACGGGCTGGCGGTATTGAGCGAAATACGCCAGTCATCGGATATTCCCGTGTTGATGCTGACCGCCAAGGGCGAACATGCCGATCGGATCAAGGGCCTCGAACGGGGTGCGGACGATTATCTCGCCAAACCGTTCAACCCCCGCGAGCTTCTGCTGCGCGTGGGCGCCATCCTGCGCCGCGGTTCATGGAAAGACTCGGCCGAACAGGACACGCTGGCCGTCGGGCCGTTGGAGTTGCGGATAAGGCAACTTGAAGCCAGCGTCGGACAACGCCTGATCACACTCACCGGCACCGAAGAAAGGGTGCTCGAGGAACTCATGCGCAATCCCGGCAAGGTGCAGTCAAGGGAATCGCTGACGGAGCGGGCCCTGGGCCGGCCAAGGGCAGCCTACGATCGCGCGATCGACACGCATATCAGCCACCTGCGGAAGAAGCTGGGGCGGGACCATCTCAGGCGGCCCGTGATACGTTGTATTCGCGGCATGGGCTATCTTCTCGTACCCGACTGGCAGCCTGAATAGTCATGAAAAGCATCGTCTGGCGTACATTGTTGTCTTTCTGGGGCGCCACGGTCGTCATTCTCGCCGTCGTGGTCTTTTCGAATGCGCGGGTTGGCCAGCAATGGAATGAAGAACTGTATGCAGTCACTGCGTTCGACATCATCAGTGCGGGGAGAGCGGTTTTTCGTGCGGACGGGCTCGAAGGACTCGCCGAATGGCTGACCGATGACGACAATTTTCCCCCGGGCATGACGCTTTACGTGCTCGAAAACGACAGCGTGGACATTCTCGGGCGGGAATTTCCCTGGTTCCTGTGGCCGGCCCAGCAAGCGATGGGGGGCGCCCAGCGCGCCGCCCCATCCCCGGCCGACCGGCGAGGACACAGACAAGGCGTCACGGGACCGGACGGAACCCGGTACACGTTCATTGTCGGGCCGACACCGCAACCGCCCCTGGGCGCTTTCGGGCTCCCCAGCGTTCAGTGGCTGGTGCTGCTGACGGCCGTGCTCGCCACGGCGGTGGCCTGTCTGGCGCTCACACGACCCCTTCGCCGGAGGTTGCTGCGCCTTCAGACGGCGGCCGGCTCGCTGGCCAGGGGTGACCTGGGCGCCCGGGCCAATCTCCAGACGAATGACGAACTCGGCGCGGTGGCCCACCAGTTTGACCGGATGGCGGGGCGCATCGAGAAGATGATCCGGACCCAGCAGGAGCTCTTTCGCAACGTGTCTCACGAGATTCGTTCGCCGCTGGCCAGGATCCAGGTCGCCCTTGCGCTGGCGGAGGAGGAACGAGGAGGCGTGCGAGACGAGAATCTCGAGAGAATCCGGCGCGAAACAGAGGGACTCGAGGGCATGATTCAGCAAATCCTCGACCTCGCGAAACTGGAGAATCAGAGCGAAGATCAGGCGCTGGAGGATGTGGACCTGGTCGAGGTCGTCAGTCTTGCCGTTGATGACGTGCGGTTCGAGGGTCGATCGCAGGACAAGTCTGTGCGCTGGAATCCGCCGGAAGGGCTCTACCGGGTCCGCGGATTGGCCGACGTGTTGAGAAGCGCCGTGGAAAATGTGCTCCGGAACGCGCTTGCGCACACACCGGTACACACGCGCGTGGACGTCTCGCTGGAGAACTCCCGGAGAACGGCGAAACTGCGAATCCGCGATCATGGCGAAGGCGTACCGGACGAACAGATCGACCGGATATTCGAACCCTTCTACCGTTGCGGCGACCGCGAGGGCGGCGCCGGCATCGGACTGGCCATTACGCAGACTGCCGCCACGCTCATGAGTGGCACGGTTGAAGCCAGCGGGGCGCCCGAGGGCGGCCTGGTCGTGACCTTGACATTGCCGCTGGTCCAGAGCCCCGCGCACTAGGAGTCTGCGCCGTGGGAACACAAGTGTATGATTCGTCGGATATTTGTGGGCTTTGCGAAAAACTGTCGCAAGCCTTTTATCGTCTCCGCCGCAGACGTATTCTTGACTGACTCGAGGCAAGAACGCTTTCGCCACAAGAGCAGGTAAATGGCAATGAATCGTCCGGCACAAGTACTGATTGCAGCCCTTGCGGCTGGTTTTTTCGGCGCGTCTCACGCGCATCATTCATTCGCGATCTATGACATCGACAACAAGATTTCCCGAACCGGCGTCTTGACGTTGTTCGAGTTCACTCAACCGCACATTCAGCTCGTCCTCGAGGCAGTACTCGAAGACGGCTCCACGGAAACCTGGGAAATCGAGAGCATGGCGCCGAGGCGCTGGGACAGTTTCGAACATCCGCGGGACGTGGCCGAGGTCGGCGAGACCGTGACCATTCTCGGATGGCCGGCGCGGGATGGCTCCGACACGATGGCCCTCAGCACGATCATTACCGAGCTTGGAACCACGGTCATCCTGGAAGAGGTCCGTCAACAGCGAGCGCGGCAAGACATCCCGCCGGTGACAATCAAGCGCGAATAGAGCCATGACATCAGTCCGAAAAGGCCTCATGGCCGCGGCGCTGCTTGCGGCGGCTCCGTTCGCCCCTGGTCAGGACAGTTCTGACCCGAACATCATTCTAATCCTCGCCGACGATCAAGGCTGGAACCACTTGTCCGTGCCGATGGACGACGAGCTTCCGGGATCGGGGAGCGATTACTTCCAAACGCCCAACATAGAGCGCATCGCCGCAGCCGGCATGCGGTTCCCCAGCGCCTATGCCGCAGCGCCGATGTGCGGCCCGAGCCGAATCGCCCTGCACTACGGCAAGGGTACCGCGCAGGTCGTGTACTCCGAAGCGGCGGATGACGTACGGGCGGAGTCCATCACCATCGGGGAACTGTTGAAGTCCGCCGGCTATGCCACGGCACACTTCGGCAAGTGGAGTCCTGGCGCGCCGGAATCGGAATTGCAGTATTACGACGCAAGCGATGGCGCGGCGGGCAACGGCGACGGCAACGTCGATGACCCCGCCAATCCCAAGGATATTTTCGGCATTTCCGAGCGTGCCGTGGCGTTCATGGAGGCGAGCGTCGATGACGGTCAACCGTTCTACATGCAGTTATCGCACTACGCCCCGCACGTCGGCTTCCAGGCGCTTGAGGAGACCGCCGAAAAGTGGGAACGCATCGAGCCCGGCGAGTTACATATCGACCCCGTCTATGCGGCGATGACCGAAGACCTCGATACCGGCATCGGCAGGGTGCTGGACAAGCTGCAGGACCTGGGCGTCGAAGAAAACACGTACGTGATCTACACATCCGATCACGGCCAGACCATCAACCGCTCCACCAACCAGCCCCTGACGGTCGGCAAGGGCACGCTTTGGGAGGGCGGGATGCGAGTGCCGTTCATCGTCAGCGGTCCCGGCATCGCGGCCGGAACGATTTCCGATGCGCGGGTCGTGTCGCTGGATTTCTTCCCCACGTTCGCCGAGCTCGCCGGCGCCGCCGACGCGCTGCCCGACGATCTCGAGGGTGGAAGCCTGGTGCCGCTGCTTCGCGGAGGGGGAGACGGCGAGGTGAGGCGCGCCCGCGAGGAGCTCGTGTTTCACTTTGCGCAACCGAGCGGGCAGCCGGAGTCACGGCCCTCCTCGAGCATTTATCTCGGGAATTACAAGCTGCTGAAGTTCTACGATACCGGTGATCTTCAGCTATTCGATATCGCACAGGACCTGCGGGAGCAGGAAGACCTTGCCGGCCGGATGCCCGAGCGCGTGGAGGAGTTGCACCAGCGGCTGACAAGCTATCTGGATGCGGTCAATGCGACAATACCGGACCCGTCGACGATGACGCCCGGGACAGCGCCCGGAGCGGGGATGGGCATGGGCGCCGGTGCAATGGGAATGGGAATGGGAGGCGAACTATGATCAAGAAACAAACATTCGACAGCCCGTGGCGAAAGCCGCGCGGCGCAGCGGCCCTGTCGTTTATGGCTGGCCTGGCACTTCCGGTGGCCGCGGCCGGGCATCACGGCAGCAACTCCAACCCGGACCTTTACCTCGCGGAGAATCTCCTGGTTCTGGAAGGCGAAATCTCGCGTATCTTGTGGCGCAACCCGCATCCAAGGCTCATGTTGACCGTGGTCGGCGACGACGGCGTGGAGGCGGACTGGGAACTGGAGATGTCCGGGAGCGTAAACGGCCTGATCGCCAACGGACTGGACGCGGACTTCGTTCGAATTGGCGAACGTGTCAGAGCGGCGGGCGTTGTTTCGCGACGGGACCCCTCCTCCATCGGCTTGCTGCACCTGCTCCTGCCCAGCGGCGAGGAGTACGTATCCGGCAACCGGGAGAACCTCTGGTCTGACGAGCGCGTGGCGACCAGGCGCGAAGCACCCGGTCCCGCCGCGGTCAGGGCCGCCGAGGAATCCGCGGATGGTATCTTCAGGGTTTGGGGCCGCCGGACCAGCCCGCGGCCTGTGCCGGAGGAGTATGCCGGCTTGCTGACTGAACATGGCCGGGAACTGGCGGCGCAATACTACGGCCCAAGAGACAACCCGGAGTTCGAGTGCCGAACGGGCATCCCGACGCACATGTTCGACCCGGTTCCAATGGAGATCACCGACGGCGGCGACCGCATCCACATACATACCGAGGAATACAACATGCGGCGCGTGGTCTACCTGACGGAAGACCGACCGGAGCCCGAACCTTCAAACGTCGGGTACTCCACCGGGCGCTGGGAAGGCGACACGCTCGTTGTCGAGACCACGCATATCGATTGGCCGTACTTCGATCCCTACGGCACACCTCAGTCCGACCGGATGAGCTACGTGGAGACGTTCCGCGTTGCCGACGACGGGAGTCGTCTCGACTACACGATCGTCGCGACGGACCCGGTCACGTTTACCGCTCCGGTCGAGCTCGAGCGCGCCTGGCGCTGGCAGCCCGGCCTCCGGATGGTGGAGGACTTCGACTGCGTCGCCGATTGGGAAGACTCGGACTGAGCGCCCGCAGGCTCTCCTTCCGGTCCACGGGTGCGGGCATGAGCCAGGGCTTCAGGAGAAAACAGTTCCATGAGAAACGAATCTACCGCTGGTTTACCAACCATTCCCCTCGTGACAGTGGCCCTGCTTGCCGGCGGCGCTTTCAACCACGCCGTGGCACAAGACGAGGACGACGCCTGTGCGGGCCTGTACCTGGTCAATGGCCGGTTCTTCTCCATGGCCGAGCTACCGCGGACCGCTGACGGCGTTGCGCAAAGCGACTTCAACAGCCTGCGAATCGCCGGCAACATGATCGCGGAAGTCGGCGACGATCTCGTGGCGCCCGACTGTGCGACAACCATCGACCTGGACGGCAAGTCGGTCATTCCCGGACTCAGCGATACGCACATGCATTTCATCCGCGCCACGTTGCGGCCGGGGTACGACACACGTGAACTGGAACTCAGCCGCAGCATTCCGGAGGCCATGGACATGATCGCGGCCAAGAGCGCCGCCATGGCCGAGGCGGAGGTTCCCACCGATCAGTGGGTCACCTTCATCGGCGGCTGGGACCCGATTCAATGGGACGAAAACCCTGTCGGTTCGGGTCCCGGGGGCGGTCCTGCCTATGTATTTCCGACGCTGCAACAGATGGATGCCGCAGCCGGCACCTACCCCTTCTACATACATCTGCGCTCGACCGAGACCGCATATACCAACACCCAGGGCATGGCCCGGCTGAACGAGCTGGCCGCCACGGCGGAAGGCGCGGGAGATCCGCAAATCGATCCCGACACGGGCTTCGTGGCCGACTCGACCGCCGCTTTCGTGCTGATCAAGCAGGACAGCGACCCCCGGGATCAGGCCATTCGTGTCATGCGGGGGTTCAACAGCGTCGGCCTGACTTCGGTGGTCGACATGGGCGGCAGCATTCGCGGCATGGGTGCGCAGTATTTCAACGTTTTCTCCGACTACGAAACCATGAAGGCGCTGTACGACGCCGATGAATTGACCATCAGGGTGCGCGCCCGGGTGCAGGGCGACCTGATCACGCCCGTGGAGGATTACGAGGCGCTCGTGCATTCGATCGCAGCCAGATTCGGCAGTGAGGACGACAGCATGTTCAAAGTCATCGGTCTCGGGGAGGACCTTGGCGATATCGCGACCAACGGCTATCAGAATGTCGTGGAGATGGCGATCTCCAACGGTTGGCAGGTCGGCAAACATGCGGGCCAATTGGCAGACATCGAGACGTATCACGCCGCCGCCGTCGCTGCCGGAAAGGTTACGCGCCTGACGCTGGAGCACTCGTCTCCCGGTCAGGCCGAGTTCGATGCGGTCAAGGCCCTGGGTTACGAAGACGTGGTCGGCATCAACCTTTCGTCGCACGCCTTCCTCGGACGCGGCGCCGCGGGGCGTGTCTGCGACAGCGTCCGCTTCAGGTCCGCAGTGGAATCGGGGCTGCATGCGGGCATCGGCACGGACAGCACCAACGCGCAACCCAGCAATCCCTGGATCAACATCTACGCCATGGTGACCGGAAAGGACGTGAAGGGTTTTGGGCTTCGAGCCGGTGGGGTCACTACCCTGCGCGCGATTGGGCCGGGCGGCATGGGCGGCATGGCGGGAATGGGAGGTGCCGGAGCCATGGGCGCCGCTGGAGCGGGCGCAAACGCCGGTGGCGCACGTGCGGGAACCGCCGTCGATCTGGATGCTCCGGTCACCTGTCCCGACGAGCGCATCTCGCGGGCTCAGGCGGTCCAGCTTCATACAAAAGGCAGCGCCTGGCTGGCCGGCTCGGAAGACGACTACGGTACGTTGGAAGAAGGCAAACTGGCCGATCTGGTCGTGCTGAGCGACGACATCTTTTCAGCGACCGTGAGCGATGACGAGATACAGGGCATTCATTCCCTGATGACAATTGTCGACGGCGAGATCGTGTATGTCGGCGAGGACGCTGCCTTCTCTGCCGAAGTTGGCGAATAGGGACGGCCCCGCGCGTCAGGATACTCTCACGCGTCCGGCAGTTCGTCGCCGGGAACCGGCGGTAAGTCCGGCGCCCGATCGAGATAGCGCGTCAGATCGCCAGTCTTCGCTGTAGCAGCGCGCCGCTTGAGGAGGGCGTCAGCCGTTTCCACGGCTCCGATCTTCTGTGCGACGGCGGCAGTGATCCATTGATTGAGCGAGACTCCGTCCTCTCTGGCCATTCGCGAAGCGGTTTCCTTCAACGAAATCGGCAGTTGCAGCGGATACTTGTATCGGCGTGCTTCACTCATTGCTGCAGCCTCCTGACTATCTCTCCTGGTGCGGCGACCTCAATGCCGAACATTCGCGCTGGCAAGAAGTCTCTGGCATTGTGCGTTATGATCGCGTCGGCACCGCCGCCTATCGCGGCTTCAAAGACCATTTCGTCGCCAGCATCCCTCAGGATCGGCCTGACCCTGAAATGAACTTCGACAGGCTCTGCCATGGCCGCGAGCGCACTCATTAACGCCTCGACATCATCGAGAGAGTGCCCAGTGGCCGTACGCGTTTCCGTTCGGGCCAGCACCGCCTCGTATTCAAGAAACAGGGCCGTTGTGCACAATGCTCCGACCGTTCCGTTCTCAACCTTTTTCAGCAACAAATTGCTCGCGCCATGACGGCTACGAAATGCCGCAACGATTACGTTGGTATCGAGCACTAACCTCACTTGCGGGCCAAGCTATATGACATCCTATAAGATGTCAATGTGAGACGTGCTACAGTCCACATTCTGGATTCAACGTCCACACGTATTGTTCAACCCCCGAGCAGATCCAACAGAATATCTCCCGTCATGAAACGACTCGGCATCATCATCGCTCTTGTCGCACTCGCGGCCGCAGCGATGTGGTACCTCAACCGCCCGGAGGTCGTCGAGGTCGCCCTGGTGACGGTGGAGCGCGGTCCGGTTTCCTCCACAGTCAGCAATACGCGCGCGGGCACGGTGGACGCCTGCCGCCGCGCCGGCCTGTCGCCGGCCTCGGGCGGCCAGATCGTCAATCTCCCGGTGACGGAGGGTGATTTCGTCGAGCAGGACGAACTGCTGCTGGAACTGTGGAACGACGATCTGCGCGCTCAACTTGAGCTTGCGAGGCGGGAGTCCACAGCCGCCGAGTCCAGGGCGACCGAAGCCTGCGTCACGGCAGACTTCGCGCTGCGCGAGGCCAACCGGCTCACACGGCTGCTGGAGGACGGGCTCGCGTCCGAGGACGATACGGACCGTGCGGTGGGCATGGCCGAGTCAACGGCCGCCGCCTGCCAGGCAGCCCGGGACGGCGCCCGGGTCGCCGCCGCCGGCATCGACGTGACCGAAGCGGCCCTGAAGCGCACCCAACTCTTCGCGCCGTTCGCCGGCACCATCGGCGAAATCAATGGCGAACTGGGCGAATTCGTTACCCCCTCCCCCGTCGGGATTCCAACTCCGCCCACGGTCGACCTGATCGACTCCCGTTGCCTCTACATCAGCGCGCCCATCGATGAGGTCGATGCGCCCCAGGTGCGGGAAGGACTGCCCGCACGCATCAGTCTGGACGCTTTCGGCGATCGGACGTTTGCAGGGCACGTGCGCCGCGTCGCGCCCTACGTGCTGGACGTGGAACGGCAGGCGCGCACGGTGGAGATCGAGGCCGAAATCGACGATCCGGACAAGGGGGCGCTGCTCCCCGGCTACAGCGCCGACGTCGAAGTAATGCTCGCCAGCGAGGAGAATGTCCTGAGAATCCCCACATCGCTCATCGTCGACGACAACCAGGTCTACGTCTACGACGAGACCGCGGGGCAGATCGAGCTAAGGGAGATCGAAATCGGCATCTCCAATTGGGAGTTCACCGCCGTCACCGGCGGGCTGCGGGCCGGCGACCGCGTGGTCAGTTCGATCAACCGCGACGGCGTGGAGGACGGGGCCCTGGTAAGCCCTGAGTAACCAGCGTCCGTTTGGTGGTCAACCCTGAGCAACCAGGGTCTGCTTGAAGGACCCCTTGTCCGTTGGGCAACAACAGATTGCGGGCGAACGCCTCCGGCAGGCTACCGAACGCTTGACTCAGGTAGAATCCCATCAAAACGCGCCCCGAAGCGCCGCCACTTCGCCAACTTTCAAGCCGGGAGGTTTGCCATGCACCTACGGGTCCCGCTCGCCATAGTCGCGCTGCCCGCGCTACTGGCTCCGCACGCAGTCCACCCACAGATTACCGACCCGTTGCCGGCGCCGATCGACAAGAAAGGCCTGATGGTGCAGATCCGCGATGTCGTGCGCCTGCCCAAGACGCTGGGACGGTTTCATCCCGACCAGGACGTGAATCCGGCCGGGTGGGCGCGCGTCAGCTTCGTTCACGAACTGCCGGACGGGCGCATCTTCGCCAACGACCAGCGCGGCTACCTGTATCTGCTGGATGAGGACGGTGGCCCGACCGTCTATCTGGATTTCATCACCGAGTTTCCGAACACAGTCTACAACCGGCTCCAGAGCGGCTTCATCGGCTTCGGATTCCACCCGGAGTTCGGCCAAAACGGGCTTTTCTATACCGTGCACGGCGAGCGCGCTTTCGGCAATCCGGGAACACCCGACTTCATACCGCCAGGCTATACCGAAGCCGATGTGGCACACCACAACGTCATCTTCGAGTGGCGCGCCAACGATCCCGCGGCGAACGCCTTCGACGGCCTGCGGCGCGAACTGTTGCGCGTCGCCCAGGTCACCACCAACATGTCGCACCCTTTCGGATACGTCGGGTTCAACCCGACGTCCGAGCCCGGCGACCCCGACCACGGGCTGCTCTATACCAGCGGCAGCGATCTGGGATTCAGCAACGGCGTGGGGCCGAACTCCGAGAATCCCGGCCAGACCCAGCGTCTCGACTCGGTGGTCACGGCCATCCTGCGGATCGATCCCCGCAGTCCCTCCGAAACGGGCGGCACCGCGGGGCTCGGCGACTACACGATTCCCGAAATCAACCCGTTCGCGGGCGACGGCGACCCCGAAACGCTCGGCGAGATTTACGCCTACGGCTTTCGAAACGCCCACCGCCTGTCCTGGGACCTGACCGACGGAACCATGTTCGCCATGGATATCGGCATGAACCAGATCGAAGAGGTCAATATCGTTCACGCGGGCCGCAACTACGGCTGGATGGCGCGGGAAGGCTACTGGGAGAACGGCAAGTACCGTCCCGGCGGCGAGCTCAATCAGCTCTTCGAACTGCCGGCGGACATCCTGGAGGGTCGGACCGAGGACGAATACACCTATCCTGTCGCGTTCTACGACCACAACGAAGGCCGGGCGATCAGCGGCGGATTCGCCTATCACGGCCGCATCGAGGCGCTGCGGGGCAAGTTCGTATTCGGCGACCTGGTGCGGGGGCGTCTTTTCGCGGCCGATCTCGCGGAGATTAAGGCCGCCGATGACGGCATTCCCAACACGGTGGCGCCAATCGAAGAGATCCAGCTCTACATGCTGGACGCCAACGGCAACCGCGTGTATGTCAACTTTCGCGAACTCATCGAACGCACCAACGGTGCAGAAACGATCCGCGCCGACATGCACCTGAACCGCACACGAGACGGCGAGATATTTGTCTCGTCGCGACAGGATGGAATGATCCGGATGCTCGTTCCTGACGGGGAGTGACCGCGCAATTGATGAACGATGCGACTTCATGTATGCGGGTAGAGAACAACTGCCAAAAAATCGGTCACCGATTTGCAAAGCCACCTGCCAACAGTTGATCAAGGCTGGTAACAACCTCGTATCGAGCGGGGTTCTCCCGCACCCCCAGCGCCTGGAAGTGCTCCTTGCCGCATTTGATCTCGTAGGCTTCGGTGAGACGCAGATCATCCTGTAACGTGCTCCCTTTCGTCTCGACCACGAGATAAAGCCGTTCGGCTTCATCGGTGTCGATCAGAACGGCCCAATCGGGGTTGTAGCTACCGAGCGGCGTCGGAACCTTGAACCAGCCCGGTAGCTTGGCATAGACCTTGACGGCGGGGTTGTTCTCCAGGTCGTTCGCGAACTTCGCCTCGGTGCCGTGCTCGTAGATGACCTTCTCGTACACCGACCGTTCGGCGTCGAGCATGTTCCGAAGATAGCCCGTTAATTCCTCCGGTTCGAAGAGTTCCTGCGCGTAGTAGGAACGATCACCGATTCGTTGGTACTTGATGCCGTCCACCAGGACACGTCGCTTGCACCGGCTGATGATGCTCGCGGCAAGGTCGATAAACTGCTGTGGGTTGCGCTTGAAGTCGCCGAGGCGCTGACTGCCGACCAGCATTCAGTAAATGCTGCGTCGGGTAAGCTGCGTCCGGTCCTGCAACTCGGTGAGGACATCCGGTAACTCGATGTTCGGTTCATCGAGTACGACCGTGGCCGAACCGGCGATCTCGCTTGCCTCTACGCCCGCCTGACCGATGGCAATGTCCGCCTTCCGCCATTGCAACCGGGTCCGGGGGGATCGGGTCCGCATTTCGCAGTTCGTTGATCGATCGCTCCAACAGATCTTCGTTGTCGAAGGTCACGCGATAGGTGGTCTTGTGCTTGATGCGGTCCCACAGCGCCTTGAATTCGGCACTCTCGAGCACTGCCTGGCGCGGGCGGACAGTCCGGCGCTTGTCGGCGTTCTCGATCTTAAGGCGCCCTGAGAGTTTCCTCAGTACGGCGGCGATGTCCGCCCGCTGGGCGGCAAACTCCTCCGGCAGCTCCAGAGCATCGTCCCGGAGCGCCTTTCGGAGAGAGTCCTGTATCTGCCCACATGCGTCGATATAGCCCTGCGCCCGCAAATGCTCGTGCAAAGATTGCGACTGTTCGAATCCGAGGTCTGCCGTTTCTGCCCCGTTGCCCGCGACCGGAATCTGGGCGAACTGATGCGGTTCGACAATGCCAAAGCGGATTTCAGTCTCCTCCTCGATCTCACGTTGAAGGTTTTCGGCAAACTCTTCGTAGCTCTCCCTGGCGATCACCGTAAGCGTATTCAATTCGAAACCGTGCAATCGCTCGCCGTCCTGATTGACGCAAAGACGCAGCCCTCGCCCAATCGTCTGCCGGCGTTCACGCTCGGTCCGGATTTCGCGCAGGGCGCAGATCTGGAAGACGTTGGAGTTGTCCCAACCTTCGCGCAGCGCCGAATGGGAGAAGATGAACTTGAGCGGTTCATCGAGACTGAGCAGCTTCTCCTTCCACGCCGATGAAAAAGAGGCTCAGTACCTTGATCCCCTGCGGGCGCAGGCGCTTCTCCTTATCGAGATGCTCACGAATGGTTCGCCGGATCATTTCGCGCGAAACGGTGGCGGCTTCCACGTCACCCCAGGCCTCGCCATCCCGAAAAAATGCTCGCCTCCCGGCACGCGGAGTTCGACGAACGCGCTTTCCCGTCCGACCCGGATTTCGCCGATTCGGCAGTCTCGATAGACTGGCCGGCCTGTCGTCTGCTCGAGATCGTCGCCATCCATGACGACCCTCTGATCGCGACGCACTCGCCCGGCACTATCCACATCAAGCTCGACCTTCGCGCTGATCAGGCCTCGTCTGTTGCTTGTCGAGAGCAGCCGGACATAGGGACGGTTGTGAGCTGTCATGCGTACATCAGGCGCTCGCCCTTCGGCTGGGGAATTGGATCGCCGAATTCCCGAGCCGTGTCGATCCAGAGCTTCATTGCCTCGTTGACATTCTTCAGCGCGTCGTTCTGGCTGTCGCCGTGGGCCATGCAACCCGGGAGCTCCGGAACTTCGGCAACAAAGGCCGAGTCCTCGTTGCTCCAGTAGAGGATGATCTCGTACTTGTACATCAGCGTTACCTCCCCAATTGATATTTCAGGAGTATCCGGCGAAGCTGCCTAACCTGATACGGCTTCGCGTTTCCATTGTCTCGCTGCAGATTCACTTTTTCGGCCACGCCTGCCATGCGATAGATATGGTGACTTCCACGTATACGCTCATGGAATCCCAGAGATCGCATCAGCGCGCGGATTTCGGAAAACGAATGTTGGCATCCGACCTTCCGCCGAGAATCGTCTCCAACAGTCGCTCATGTCGATTCATGGGTTGTCCTCGCTAACCCTTCTGCATCACAGGCTACGGACATTGCCGAGACCGCGCTGCTTGAGGATCTCTGCGAGGTTTGTCTTGGCGACATCGTCGGCGAAGGCGCTGTCGCGGAAGACGACGGTGGAGTCGCCCGCTGGCGCGAGCGCATCATGCCAATCGGAGATACCCGCGGCTAACGGCTCTGCATCGCCGCTGGAAATTGCTTCGTCGAGGCAAGCGATCAGAGTGCCCGCACCTACCGAGTGCACTGCCTTGCCCGCAATAGTCTGTGTTTCGATGGGCACGCAGAGATCGAGACCGAGCTTTAGCAGTAATTCCGTTAGAATGTCGTGCTGTGTCCGATCACGCTCAATATGATCGACACTGGAAAAAAGCGTGTTTTCCAAGTCCTCTGGCAACGGATCCCAAGCAAGGAAATTGGATTTTGCAAGCTTGTATACTTTGAATCCACAGTCAACTTCCTTTTCACCTACACAATCCAAATGCTTAGCGGCACGCCGGATTCGCTCTTTTCCAATTTCGGATACTGTAGTTAGCCCTAAGTTTCTAGCCGCCTTGCCGAACGGTTTTCGTTCGTCCACTGGCTCCGGAAGCTGGACAACAACAAAAGATGCAGACACTTCAGTTCTGCAAGCTAGGTTTAGGACGGCGTGAGCCGTTGAGCAGCTGCCTGCAAAGAAATCCAAGACAATATTATGCCCCTTCTTGTCGCATCCAAAGTTTAGTAGCCGCTCAATGAATGAGGTTGGCTTCGGATAATCAAATATTTTTCGCCCATCGAATAGCTCCATCAACTCTGTTGTGCCATTCTTTGTTGTACCAGCATCTAGAAGTAATGAGCTTGGAGTCTTTGTGTCGCCCCTAAGCTCTCTCTCCCGAAGAAACAACTTCCTCTTGGGTGCTGATCGATTATTTTTTCCGAATTTAATTCTGTTATCCCTGAAAAGACTCTCAAACTCCTTACTGTTCATTGCCCAACTCCTGCCGTTGGGCGGATAGAAGTCCTCGCCGGTCTCGGGGTTGCGGATCGTATATAAGGTGTCGCCGCCTGGTTTGTTAGCATCTATCGGTACCAACTTCCATGGGCCACGAGGATCATCGTCAGGATTAGAATATTCGTCCCGATTTAGCGGCTCACCGTAAAATAGCAGTCGTTCCCGTAGTTTTGAATACACCAAGGTGTGATTATGGTTTAGCGATATCTCTTTGTCATTTGATATAGAAGTGCGAGATTGCCAAATCAGATCTGCGATGAAGTTATCTTCCCCAAATATTTCATCACACACTTTCTTTAGATCTGCTTGTTCATTTTCGTCTATAGAAATAAACGCGACTCCATCATCTCGAAGCAGCATTCTTGCAAGTTTTAGGCGAGGATACATCATGTTTAGCCAAGTGGCATGAGCCCGCCCACCAATTTCCGTGCTTGAACTAATCTTGAATCCACTATCGTCAATTTGGTCTGTTTGCCTCAAATAAGCGTCAATGGTATTTTTGAAGGAGTCGGGATAAATGAAATCTCTTCCAGTATTATATGGTGGATCGATATAGATCACCTTGCACTTTTTGCATAACTCTTTTGAAGGATCTTCAAAACCTCAAGGTTCTCGCCCTCGACAAAAATATTACGCGTTGTATCCCAATCAATGCTGTCCTCCTGACAGGGCCGAATAGTGCCAGTTGAGGGCAAAAGGGCGAGTTGCCTTGCGCAACGTTTGCCATGCCAATTCAGTCCGTACTTCTCCTCATCATTGTCAATCGCATCTCCGAGGAGCTGCCGAAGCACGTCGAAATCCACCTTTCCCTCGGTGAATGCTTCGGGGAACAGGTCATTAAGCCGTTCAAGGTTGTCGGCGACGATATCCTCTGAGTGCGTTTCCGGGTCACCCGCAATGATCCTTTCCACAGTTTGAATCTCTTTCACAGTCTGGCCCGCGCCGCGTCACGGCCGACGCGCAGCCGCGCCAGCTCCATATTCATTTCGGCACGCCGGGCCATCTGTTTCTCCTTGCTTGCGGCGGAGTATACATTTGCGATCCTCTCGCTGAGATACCGGTATTCCCGTAAGGCCGCCTCCATGTCGGAGGCGGCGGCCGCCGTGGGCGGAAGGCAAAAGCCGCCTGTGATTGTGGCTGCCTGGAGCGCCTGGATTGTAGCGATCCACCCTTGGGCCGCGCGGAGACAATTTCACCGTCGATCACGATCTTTTCGGATTCGCCCAGCGAACGGCGCTTGTGGGCCAGCGAGAGTCCCGGCATTCCGTCACTCCATGCGATTAAGAGCACTGGATACGGGATGGCACGGTGAATCAATTCGACAAGGCGCACGCTGCGTCGTGCCGTCGATGCTGGCCACGCCGTGATCCGCCAGCGCCGTGTCTTCGCCCTCGGTGGCGAATGCAATCTGGTTTCGTAGGTCCGCCAGACGGTTGTTCACGGGCGTCGCCGTGAGCATCAGGACCCGGGTTTTCACGCCTTCGCGCACGATGCGACGCATCAACCGGTCGTAGCGCGTTTCGCTGCCCTGCCGGGGCGATCGCTTGTTGCGAAAGTTGTGCGACTCGTCAATGACGACGCGGTCGTTGCGAAGTTCGTGGTACTTGATGACGGCCAGCGCCTCAAAGGCTTTTCCGAGCCCGACGCGGTCCGCAACGGTTCCCAGAAGGTCGAGTACGACTGTTTCGGGAGGCATGACGAGCCGTGCACCGGCCATTTGCGCCAGTTGTCCGGCAAGCTCGCCAAACGCAAAAAGCGACAGCGTTTGGGAAGCGAGGTCGACCCGATTGCCGTCGCCGAGCCAAGGCCGGACGATATCGATCACGCGATCGGCGCCGGTATTCGGAACTATTCTCATCGCGGCCCGGCAGTCCACCGGTCCACGGTCGCGACACCGGCGTTGCGGGGCTCGTCGGCACTTCGCGTCAGTACCAGAAGCCTGTGGCTGGCCGCTGCCGCGAGAATGGCGTCTGGTAAGTGATCGTCAAGCGGTTCACCACGCCGGCGCTTGTCTCGTATGTTTCGCGCACATGTTTGTCTGTCAGCAAAGAACCACTCTACGATCCAGACCTCAAACTGATCGTCGAGATTGGGTATCGTGATGCCGGCCATGGCCGCGCCTTGCGGTGGTTGCGGAACGGCGGATTATGCCACGCTTGCGACCTGATCTCGGTAGTGCGCCAGACACGCCTGTCGCGCGTTAGCCGAGATCGATAGACTTACCTTGGTAGCTAATGAATTTCGAATAACTTTCTATTGACGATCCAGACGAGGCAGACATTCCAACACGTGGCGCGCCGACGGCGAAATCGCGACGAGAGCGCCCCGGTCCAGTGTCTGGGCCACGCACGTGTGGCGTCCCGACGGACAGACCCGTACTCCAGAGCCGGGGAGAACCCGGTGACAGGACACGGCATCCCGCAAGGAGAACCACAATTCGCTCAGAGGGGGGCAATGCTGTCGTTCGGGCGTGTCGTCGTATGCCGAAGGTTGGCTCTGGGCGACTTCCTGATAATCCCCGAGAGTGTGCCGACCAGATTACGGAGATCAACACTTCACACGTTGCCATGATATTCGAATTTCCGCATGAACCGTCGGACGCCTTTCTTGCCGGTAGAGAATCAATCTTCTATGATCGATTTCAAGCTGGTTCAAATTACAATGGGGGCTCGACTGTGACGTTTGTTCGCACGGTCGATATTCACTCTAGCGGCGACTTGCGTCCTTTTCCCATGACCAGACTGGAGCAAACTGGGACCACGGACGCATCGAGGCACTGCGCGGCAAGTTTGTCTTCGGCGACCTGGTGCGCGGGCGGCTGTTCGCGGCCGATCTTGCGGCGATGAAGGCCGACGACGACGGCATCCCGGCCACGGTGGCGCCGATTGAGGAGATTCATCTCTACTATCTGGACCCCGACGGCACCCGCATCTTCGTCAACTTTCGCGAGCTCATCGAACGCACCAACGGTGCAGAAACGATCCGCGCCGACATGCAGCTGAACCGCACCCTGGACGGAGAGATATTTGTCACGTCGCGTCAGGACGGAATGATCCGGATGCTGGTCCCGGACGGCCAGTGATCGAGCTGCAGAAGGTCTGCCGCCATTTCCAGGTTGGCGACCAGATGGTCCACGCGCTCGACCATGTGGACCTGACCATTCAATCGGGGGAATTCGTCTCGATCATGGGACCGTCGGGATCGGGCAAATCGACCCTGCTGAACATTCTCGGGCTGCTGGACCGGCCAACGCAAGGTTCGTACCGGCTCAACGGCGCCGACGTTGCGAAACTCGACGACAGCAAGCTGGCGGATCAGCGGCAGAAGAACATCGGCTTCGTCTTTCAGTCCTTCCACCTGATACCGCGCCTGAACGCGGTGGAAAACGTTGAACTTCCCATGGTCCTGGCCGGCGTGTCCATGGCGTCGCGGCGCAAGCGCGCCCGACAGGTTCTGGAGTCCATGGGACTGGGCGAACGCCTCGATCACCGCCCCGATCAGCTATCCGGCGGCGAGCGCCAGCGTGTGGCCATCGGCCGGTCGATCGTCATGAACCCAAAAGTGCTACTGGCCGATGAACCCACCGGCAACCTTGATTCGCACTCAAGCTCGGAGGTTATCGATATCCTCCACAGGCTGAATCACGACGGCCTGAGCCTGTTGGTGGTCACCCACGATCCTGAAATCGGCGGCCAGGCCCAACGGCGCCTTGCCATGCGCGATGGCCGCATCATCCAGGACGCGGACAGCCGCTCACCATGAAAACCACGGATACGGCACGGCTGGCATTTCAGTCGATTCAGCGTTACCCGCTGCGGACATCCATGCTGTTGCTCGCCGTCGCCATCGGCGTAACAGCCGTGGTGCTGCTGACTTCGGTGGGCGAAGGCGCGCGGCGCTACGTGACCGGCGAATTCGAGTCGTTGGGCACCAACCTGCTGGTCGTATTCCCCGGCAAGTCAGATACCACCGGCGGCGCCGCGGGAATGATGATTGGCGAAACCCCGCGCGACCTGACGGTTGACGATGCAATGGCCATCGAGCGCAGTCCCCTCGTCTCCCAGGTCGCTCCCGCCATTGCCGGCAGCGGCACTGCGTCCTGGCGCCAGCGGGAACGTGAGATCTCCGTTCTCGGCACGACCAGCAAGATGCGCACCGTGCAGCACTGGAACATGCGGGCCGGGCAATTCCTCCCCGAGCTTGACATGGACGTGGCCTCGCAGGTGTGCGTGCTGGGCACCACGGTGCGCGAAGAATTCTTCGGGCGCGCCGACCCGCTCGGCCAGTGGATCCGCATCGATAACTTCCGCTGTCGGGTGATCGGAGTGCTGGCCCAGGCCGGTATGACAGGGCCGTTCAATACCGATGAGCTGGTCATCGTGCCGGTCGCGAGCGCTCAGCAGATGTTCAATGCCACCAGCCTGTTGCGGATCATGGTGGAAGTCGTCAGCAATGACGCGGTCGAGGGGGCGCGCAGAGATGTGATCGAAATCGTCAAGGCCCGTCACCAGGGCGAAGAGGACATCACCGTGGTATCCCGCGATGCGATTCTCGGAACCTTCAATACCATATTCGACGCGATCACCTATGCGCTGGCGGGAATAGCCGCAATCAGCCTGGTAGTCGCGGGCGTACTGATCATGAACGTGATGCTCGTGGCGGTCAGTCAGCGCACCGAGGAGATCGGACTGCTGAAGGCGCTCGGCGCGAAACAACGCCAAATCATCGGATTGTTCCTCACGGAGGCGGTTTTCCTGTCCATCCTGGGCGCCCTTGTGGGCCTGGGATTCGGAACCCTTGGGACGAGACTGCTAAGCGCCGCCTTTCCGATCGTCGATTTTTCCGCGCCTTCGTGGGCACTGATCGCTGCCGTCGCGACCGCGGTGTCCAGCGGCCTGGTCTTTGGGATTCTGCCTGCGCGCCGGGCCGCGCGGCTGGATCCCGTGGAAGCGCTGGCGGGGCGTTGACGAATGCTCGCCCGCGACGCATTTCGCTTCACGCTGCGGTCGGTGCTGGCGCATCGCATGCGCAGTACGCTGACGTCTCTGGGTATCGGCATCGGCGTAACGGCCGTGGTCCTGCTTACATCCATCGGTCAGGGCGTCAGCCAGTACGTCGTTCAGGAATTTACCCAATTCGGCACCAACATCCTGGCCGTACAGCCAGGCAAAGCCAACACCTTCGGCGTTTCCGCCGGCGTATTCAACTCAGTACGGCCATTGAGTCTCGCCGACGCGGAGGCATTGAGCCGGGTGCCCCACGCGACACACTCGGTTCCCCTTGTTTCCGGCTCGGCTTCGGTCGAGGCCCGCGGACGCGAGCGCACGGTGAGCGTTTTCGCCGTTGGTCCGGCATTCGACGTGGCCTTCGCCTTTGACGTCGCTCAAGGTGAATTTCTGCCCGATGACGAACTGGACCGGCCACGCGCGGTAGCCGTGCTCGGCGCCCGAGCCTACGAGGAGTTGTACGACTCGGAAAACCCGTTGAACGACCGAGTGCGCATCGGCGGCGACCGCTATCGCGTCATCGGCGTAATGGAAGCCAAGGGCGACACGCTTGGATTCGATCTCGACGACTCGGTCTATATCCCGGCAGCCAGCGGTCTGGCCATGTTCAACCGCGAGGGCCTGCATGAGATCGACCTGCTTTACGAAGAAAACGCGCCGGTGGAGGAAGTGATCGCGAGTGTCGAACGCGTGCTGATCGCGCGCCACGGCGGTGAAGACTTTACCGTCATCAGCCAGCAGCAAATGCTGGATGTGCTCGGTTCCATCCTGGATGTCCTGACCCTGGGCGTGGCAGCGCTCGGCGGCATCTCCCTGCTGGTGGGCGGCGTCGGCATCTTCACGATAATGACCATCGCAGTCCGGGAACGCACGGCCGAGATCGGTCTCTTGCGAGCCGTGGGCACCCGTCGGCGCCACATCTCCCGGCTATTCCTCGGCGAAGCGGTCCTGCTGGCGGGCCTGGGCGGTCTCGCGGGGTTGCTGGCCGGCTTCACCGCGGTTGGAATCATTCAGGCCACCGTCCCCGCGCTGCCTGCGCAAATCGCTCCGCTGTACGTGTTCCTCGCCGAAGCGGTCGCGGTGCTGATCGGCCTCGTCGCCGGCGTGTTGCCCGCCCGGGCCGCCGCCGCCCTGGAACCGGTGGAAGCCCTGACCACGGAGTGACGGGGCCGGATATTGCATGTGCGTCGCACATGCGCCGCGCATGCTCAGACCGTCGTGAGCGCCTTGGATTCTCGCTGGGTGGAAGTGCTGACCCGAACCAACCACTTTGCGATGGGCACGGTGCCCTTGACGGCTATTGCCAGGAACACCAGAGGCAACACGATATTCTTGATCGCGATAAGCACCAATAGTTCGGTCAATCCCTGAACATATTCGACGGCCCTTTCGCGCAAATCCGTGATCTGCGAAAAGTTCGGCATGCTTATGTCCGGCAATACATCGTCCACAGCGCCGGTTACGGTAGATAACAGACGATCGAGACCACCCAGCGTTCTGGAAACAATCCCTTGTTCGCCGGACGCCGGTTCCTGAGCGCCCTGGCTATCGGGTACTTGTTCCGCGCTTGTGTCCAAATCCACGATCTCCTGCTCGTCCATCGAGATCTCCTCCTGCAGTTCCGCAAGACCCATGCGCTCCTCTTCAATCCGCGGCTGCAGAAATTGCTGGCTCACGAGAAGACTGATGGCTACGAATACCGGGACAATGAAACGCAACAATGCGGCGAGGACGAAGATCTGAATGAGTACGCCGCGATAGCGGTCCACCCCGGCGCCTGGTTTGTTTCTGGACCGGCGGTATTCAGCTATCGACAGCGTGACCAGCGTTACCAAAGCAATTGCGACAAACACCCATTTGAAGAGGTTGGCCGACACCAATTCCAGTGCGAAACGCTGCAGCAACAACGACCCGATGGCCCAGACCATGACGCCCGAAAGCCGTTCCGCCGCATCATTGATCGGATCAAGCAACTCGCCGATCTGCATGGATGCAATGCCGATACCGACTTCAGAACTCTGCAGTGTCGAAATGCCGGCGTTGATGCCCCTTGATACAACGAAGATGCCAATGGACTCATTGGTCGTATCGGACAAGCGGTCTTCGGCGAAATTGTCCAGCCACCCGACAGAGGACAGTATTGCCAGCGCAATCGCGGCAAGAATCATCGTACGGTAGAGGTGGCGATTGTCTGTCGCTCGGTCACGTGTCTTTTCCTGCATTTGACTTCTCCGTGGTTGATCTGGATCTCAGCGCTGCAAGCGGCGAGCGCTCATTGAAAACCCGGTGAGATCGAGTCCCGTTGTCCGCTCACGACCAAGCTTACAACTTCGTCAGCGCACCCGAACCCTCACGAACGCGGTAGACTTCCCGGTGCGCATCTTGTCGGCCCGGTCAGGTCGGGCGCACCGGCGAGAGGCCGACGTGAAGAGAGAAGGAGGCGTGCGAACGAGATGACAACAATGTATCAACACGTAACCGTGGAAATTGACGACGGAATTGCAACGGTCACCATGTGCCGGTCGCATCGCCGCAATTCGCTTTCCGAAGACCATCTGCGCGAGTTGCTGAGTGCGTTTCAGGCCATCGCCAGGGGCGGCGCCCGCGGCGTCGTTCTCGCGGCTCAGGGCCCGGTTTTTTCTTCCGGCCACGATTTCAACGACATGGTGAATCGCGACCTGGATGCAATGAAGCACTTGCTGGAGCTCTGCGGCGAATTCATGCAACTGATCCAGCGGATGCCGCAGCCGGTCATCGCCCAGGTGGAAGGGCTGGCGACGGCGGCCGGTTGCCAACTGGTGGCATCTTGCGATCTGGCCGTGTGTGGTGAGTCTGCCCGGTTCCAGACGCCCGGAGCCTTCGGCGGCTGGTTCTGTCACACGCCGGGCGTGGCGGTGGTGCGAGCCGTGGGCCGCAAGCGCGCTCTCGAGATGCTGCTCACCGGTGATCCGATCGACGCTCGAACGGCGTCCGAGTGGGGCCTGGTCAACCGGGTGGTGCCGGACGCGGATGTCGCGGCCGAGACGCGCGCCTTGCTGGAGCGGGCCACCCGTGGCAGCACCTACTCGAAGGCAGAAGGCAAACAAGCCTTCTATGCCCAGGCAGACCTCGATACGGCGGGTGCTTACGCTTACGCGACCGAGGTGATGGCCGCGACCTCCCAGTCGGCCGACGGGCAGGAGACCATGCGCGCGTTCGTGGAGAAGCGGCGCCCGGTTTTTGTCGGGCGAGAAACGGTTGATCGAAAGCGGGCTTGATCATCCCGGTTGGTGGAGTTTGATCGCCATGCGGACATTGCGCTGGAGGGCGCCCGGGTTCGGGGCGACGGCCACCGCTTACGTCGCGCTTGCGGCTGCGGTTGCGTTTGCAGGCTCGCTTGCGGTTGCAAGCAGCGCGACAGTTCATGCACAGATCGTCGCACCGGAACAACCGGACCTCAGCACCGACTTGCTCGCGGGCGGAGAGGACAACTGGACATCGCCCGATTGGTCCCGTTGGGAATTTCACCAGGGTACCGTGAAGGGCGAAACGCTGAAATTTCCCGAAGGCGCCACGGGCGATCCGGACGCAGCCGCCTACTTGCTGACACGGGACGTCTTCGGAGGCGACCTCGAATTGTCCATGGAAATCGTATTCGAGCGCAGCCGTTACATCGGCGTGTACCTGGACTACAACCCGGACACGGACACCGGAATGTGGCTCGCGACCGGGCACCCGTTGCCGGAAGACGATGCCGGGGAGTCGCAAGCCGAGACGGCCTACATCAAGACGGTGGACAACGGCAACTGGACCGTACGCGCCAGGGGCGAACTCACGATATCGCCGGGCGAAGTGATCAGGCTGCGCTGGATGAAGTCGGGTCCGGACTACAGCATCTGGCAGGACGACCGGCTGGTCGTCGCCTACCGCCCGGAACGCAACTACGAACCCGGTCCCGTCATGCTGCGCCTGATGAGCGCGGTGGCCGAGATCAGGCGGCTTGAAATGAGGTCGGACAGGGTAAGGTAGCGTTGGCGGCCCGCGGCAAGAGTCCCGCATCCCACGACCCCCGCGCCGCGCCGAGACCGGTAAGGCGCCCGGCTGGCAAGGCCCAGCATTTCCCTACCGAGCGCCGGACGTCCCTTCGTACTCCAGCACCTCGCGCTCGAACTCCGAGAATTCCTCGAACAGCGAATTCTCCATGCACACGTTTTCCTCGAGCCTCCAGTTCACCGAATCGAATACCCGTCGTGCCGACCACGGCTCGGTAAACGCGACCGGGTCCACGACCGTGATCTCCACGATCAGTTGCCCGTCACCGTCCCGGCGAAACCGTTCGGTCACGTGAAGTTGATCGCTGTGGGGAACGCCGCGACGGTCGATCCAGGTCCTGTCGTTGAAGTTGACCGACTCCACGACCAGCGTGTCACCTTCCCAATGGCCGACGGACTCGCCCATCCAGGTTGCGGGCCGACCCGTGCGGTGGGCGCGGCCGTCCGTGTAGATGTGCCGAAACCGCTGATGAAACTCGTAAACGATCATCACGCGGTCAGCGAACTGAAAGACTTCGAACGCGGCCGGGTGTGCGTAAATTCTTGGAAGCCCTGGCGGTAGACATTGGTAGGTGGGATCGTTCGTTTCCACCACTGCAACAGCGTCGGGCCCGAAGACCGGCCGTGATTCCTGAAATCGTGCCAGCGCCCAAGGCGTCATCGGTGGAAGCGCCTCGGTGAACGCATAGTTTTCCCAAGCGTGCTCGTACCTGCGGATCCACACGCCCCGCAGGTCTGCGCCCTGGCCGCCCGGCAGCGGCTCCTGCGAGCGGGAACCACTCTCGATGCTTACGGCTTCTCCGCCGATCAGCGCGTGACCGCTTGAATCCACAAGTCCCCGGATGCGCATGGACGGGGCGCCGTTTCGGGCCGGATTGCCCGTCAGCTCGATCACGTCACCCGGCAACAGGGAGTTTGCCGTCCATCTGATCGAGGTTGGACCGCCCGCGGAGATGCCTCTCGCCAACCGGTTCGGTGTCGTCAGCTCGCCGGACCATTCCACGGTTTCACCATCCTCATCGGGGACGGCGATGTAGACGAGCACATGCGGGAAGACAAATTGAAATCGGGTGACGCTGCCGCGAACGGTGACCGTCTGCGTGGAATCGTAAAGCGCTCCGCCGTGGTGGGCAGGCGCCTCGGCCGACCAGTGTCCGCCGATAGCCGCCAAGAGCAATATTGCGGTTATTCGTCTCATCAGCTACCGATGAAAATCCTACGTCGATTGGCTGCCGGGCGGCGCGGCGGCCAGTGCCAACAGGACGCCCTCGAACAGGCGCGAACCAAGAAGTAAAACGATGCGGACCATGGCGATTTCCCCTCGTTATCAGACTGCGGCGATCGGCAGGTTACTCGGCTATGACGCCGATACACTCGATCTCGACGCGGCCACCGAGCGCGAGGCCGCTCGTTCCCAGGGCGCTTCGCGCCGGCAGATTGTCGCCGAAGAACGTCACGTAGACCTCGTTCATCTGACCCCATTCGGCCATGTCGGCAAGAAACACCGTGCACTTGACCACCCGGTCCATGGAAGAGCCGTGACGCTCGAGGCTCGCCTTGATGTTTTCCAGCGCCTGGCGTGTCTCACCGGCAATGCCGCCGGGGGCCAGACCGTCCGCCGTCGTGCCGAGCTTCCCGGACAGGAACAGCAGGTTACCGACCCGTACCGCGTCGGAGAACGGCAGAACCCGTCCGCCGGGTCCGGCTGCCGAAAAGTATTCGACGTCGTCGACTTGTGAAAGTGCAGGTCCCGTAAGAACCAGCATTGTGATCATTGCCAGAAATGGTTTGTACATGGACTTCTCCTTGTTGGATGGCGCCGGCATCATTGAATGACGCCGGTATCGCGCGGAAACGCTTCGGTTTCACTCGCAAACCCGTCGACGAACTGCGCGAATTCGGCCTGCCCCATGAACGCCGGTGTCGGCATGGCCTGAGCATAGCTGGCACGATACTCCGGGTCCTCCAATACCTGCCGAACTCCCTGCTCCCAGGCGGCGACGATGCCGGGCGGCAGACCCCTCGGCCCCATCAGGCCGCGGAACTTCGTCACCACGATGTCGTAACCGAGTTCATGCACGGTGGGCACCTGCGGCAGTTCCGGCAGCCGGGCATCGCTGAACACCGCCAGCAGGCGCAGATTCCCGGCGTCGAGCTGGCTGCGAATCTCCTGGGCTTCGCCGACACCGATATCCAGCGTGCGGTGCGGATTGCCCGGCCCTTCGGTCCGTTTCGATCGCCCCCGGCACCACGCAGTTTGCGCGGATGCGGCCCAGCCCCTCTTCGGCCAGTGCGCGTATCAGCCCGACCAGCCCCGCCTTGGCGGCAACCACGTGCGCGCGGTGCTTCGCCGGACGGTGCGCGCTGAGACCGCCGACATTGACGATCGCGCCATCGGCTGCCGCCCGTCACCAAGGCGACTTCGTTGTTGAGATCGATCCAGTAGGCCACGAAGGACTCTCGCCGCCAGCAAGGCGAAAGAGTGTAACCCAACCACCGCCCTCATCCCTGACAACCCAGGTCCCTGGCGCCCAAGTCCCCGGCGCTTGACATGGCGCGTGTACTATTCGACATTCAGGAACAACACTCAATCCAACTCTGGGGAAGCCCATGCGCCCATCCAAACTCGGCCGATCCAACATTTGCGCCGCACTCGCTGCCTTTCTGCTCGCACTGAGTTGCGGCGCGTACGCCCAGGACCCCACCGAGGGGGAAGAAGCGCTCAACATGCAACTGGTCGGTTATGACGACCTGCAGGGGCGCAGCGCCTACCAGCCCATCGTCCACCAGCAGGGCGATCGCTGGATCGCCTACATCGGGCACCATGCCGGCCTGCACGAGAACCCGCTGACCGGGGAAGTGGAAGGCAACGGCACCTCGATCCTGGACGTGACCGACCCGGCGAACCCCCAATATCTGTTCCATATTCCGGGCGGTGAGGGAGACAGCGAAGCCCAGATGGTGCGCATGTGCGAGGGCAGCGATCTGCCCGACGGCATCGACGGCAACTACTACCTGCTGCGCGCGGTCGGTCGTAACGGGCACCAGGTGTGGGACGTCACCACGCCGGAAAACCCGTCGATGGTGTCCTGGATGGAGGCGGAAGGGCTCGTCGATACCCACAAGAACTGGTGGGAATGCGATACCGGCATCGCCTACCTGGTCTCCGGGGTCGAAGGCTGGGCGCCGCGCCGCATGACGCAGGTCTACGATCTGTCGGATCCCGCCGCGCCGCGTTTCATTCGGAATTTCGGCCTGCCCGGACAACAGCCAGGTGCGCCCAATCACGAAGAAATGAGCCAATACGAGCTGCATGGCCCCATAGCGGTGGGTAATCGCATCTACTTCGGTTACGGGACGTTTCTCAATGGCGTGGTCCAGATCATTGACCGCGAACGTCTGATCCGCGGCAATCCCGCGCTCGAAGACCCCTTCGAACCCACCGACGAAAACCTGGAATACCCGGTCATCAACACCATGTACACGGGACCAAGGCTGGGCGCGCATACCGTGTTTCCCGTTCTCGGCATGGAAGTGCCGGAATTTGCCGACAACTCCGAGGGCAGCACCCGCGACATGCTCCTTGTGGTCGGCGAATCGCTGCGCAACGAATGCCTCGAAAACCGCCAGATGATGTACATGGTGGACATCACCGACGAGACCAGGCCCTGGCCCGTGGCGAACTTCCAGGTCCCGGAGGAAAGCGGCAACTTCTGCGAGCGCGGCGGGCGGTTCGGCACCCATTCCTCCAACGAGAACATGACGTCAATCTACTACGGCAAGGTCGTCTTCCTGGCCTATTTCAATGGCGGGATCCGGGCCGTTGACATTCGCGATCCGTGGGCACCGCAGGAAGTCGGCTACTACATTCCCGCCATCAACGAGCGCACGACCCAGCGCTGCATCATCGTGGAAGGGGCCGAGCGGTGCAAGCGGGCCATCCAGACGAACAACCTGGACGTGGACGATCGCGGCTACGTCTACGCCGCCGACCGCGCCAATACGGGACTGCACATCGTGGAATTGATTGGTCCGGCGCGGGATATCGCCGACCTCCCATAAGACCGTACCCGGCCAAGTGAGAGAGGCTGCCGTAGCCGCAATGACACCGTACCCAGCCATCGGACGGAGTGCCGTCCTCGCCGCCCTGCTCTGCGGAGGGACGATTGTGCCGGTCAAGGGCTGGACACATTGGGAGGGGTTCGAGGCGGCCGATCCCTCGACACCGGCCGCCCTGCTGAGGTTCGAGAGTGCTGCTGCGGACTACGACGAAACGGCGATCACGACCGAATCCTGGCTCGCGCGATTCGGGGTGGATGGCCGATCCGCAGAACCAGGCCCGTCTCCCGCCGCCGAAGCCGGCGCCAGCGAGCTCGATGCCGTCGGCGCTGGAGAACACTCCGGCCACACCGGCGCTGAGCAGCCCACGCCGGCCCCGATGCCTGAATGATGCCGCCTGCGCTGCGCGCGGCCATCGGCGGGCTTTGTGCAGCCAGCGCCATTGGCGTTTTGAGCCTGATCAGCGGATGCGCCACCGGGCCTGGCGGGATCGGCAACACCAGCGGCTTCGCAACGGAGGCCGAGGCGCTCTCGGCCGAACCACCACCGCTTACCGCCGAGCAGCAGGCATTGCTCGAACGCAGGATGCGCCGCATCGACGCGTTGCTCTCCGAACCGCTGACCGCGGAAACCGCCGCAGAGATCGCGCTTCTGCAGAACCCCGCGGTGGAGCGCGCGCTGGAGACCCTCGACATGCCGGGCTTCGACCGACTGCTGCTGGCGTATACGGTCAATCCGGCTTTCAACAATGGCCAGCCGCCGAGCACCGTGGAGACCCGGATCGAACGGCCGCTGTCGGTCAATGCAATGACATGGGCCAGCGTTGCCGCGCTTGCCGGGGACTACACCACCGAGGAACGCGGACCGCGCCTGCAGGCCGCCGATGAAATCGTAGCGCTGCTGTTTTCCGCGCGGCGGGCATGGGTTCAGGCGGTGGCTGCGCGGCAATCCCAGAGCTATCTTGAGGATGTTTCAGAGGCGACAGAGGCAGGCCGTGACATCATGGAGGGGATGCGGCAGGTGGGCAACGCCACCGAGCTTGAACTGCTGCGGGCGCAGACGCTGTACGCCGATGCGGTCGCCAACCTGACGTCCGCGCAGCTCGCGGCCGCGTTGGAACGGGAACGGCTGGTTCAGACGCTCGGGCTGTGGGGCGCAGACGCCGACCGGGTGCAGTTGCCAGAACGCCTTTCGGACCTTCCACCGGCGGCGATCGGTCCCGAGGGTCTCGAAGACCGTGCCGTCGCGCAGCGCTTCGATGTCCGCGCAGGACGTATCGAAGGCCTCGCCGGCGAGGCCGGCGTGAACGCACGGGCCGACGTGCGCACGGCGTGGCTCGCGTACCGGGCCTCCTACGACCTGGCCCTGCACGCGCGCGATGCCCTGGTACCCCTGGCACGGCGCACGTCGGCGGAGCAGCTCAAACTCTACAACGGCATGCTCATCGACGTATTCGGTCTCGTGACGGACGCCGCCACGCGAATCAATGCGGTGATCTCCGCGCTTCAGGCCCAGCGCAATTTCTGGCTGGCCGAGGTGGAGTTGCAGCGGGCCATGTCGGGTGTCGGGACGCCGGCGGGCGCGGTGCAACCGGCCGTTCAGGGCGGGTTCAGGCCGGGGACTGTCTATCATGTTCACTGACGGGCGCCAAGCATGGTTTCTCGCCGCGGCTTTCTGACCAGTGCCGCGGGTGCGCTGGTAAGCGCCGGCGTGGTGGCGCGCAAGGCTGCTGCGCAGATTCCCGAAGCACCCTTGGCTGAGTCCCCGGCGACGGCACCGCCGGCGGTGCCGTCCTCCGGGCAGCCGTTTCAACCCGTGGTCACGCTCAACGGCTGGTCCCTGCCGTGGCGGATGAACGGCGACGTCAAGGAATTCCACCTGGTCGCTCAACCGGTGGAAAGGGAAATTGCTCCTGGCATGACCGCCCACTTATGGGGCTACAACGGCCAGGCGCCGGGCCCGACCATCGAATGCGTCGAAGGCGACCGGGTGCGGCTGTTCGTCACCAACGAGCTGCCCGAAATCACGTCCATCCACTGGCACGGGGTGCGCCTGCCCCACGGCATGGACGGCGTGACCGGCCTCACGCAACCGCCCATTCAACCCGGTGAAACCTGGGTGTATGAATTCGAGATGCAGCACGCCGGCACCTTCATGTACCACCCCCACGCCGACGACATGGTGCAGATGGCCATGGGCCTGATGGGCAGCATCGTCGTGCATCCGCGCGATGCCGCGGAGCGCGCCGTGGACCGGGATTTCGTCTTTCTCATGAGCGCGTACGATATCGAGCCCGGGAGCTACACGCCCCGGGTCCACACGCACACCGACTTCAACCTCTGGACCTGGAACAGCCGCGTCTTCCCGGGCATCGCGCCACTGGCCGTCCGGCAGGGCGACAGGGTCCGCGTCCGGATCGGCAACCTCACCATGACCAATCACCCCATCCACCTGCACGGACACTCGTTCGAGGTCACCGGGACGGACGGCGGGTGGGTGCCACCGTCCGCGCGCTGGCCGGAGGCGACCATCGACATCGGCGTCGGCCAGATGCGCGTCATCGAGTTCGTCGCCGACGCGCCCGGCGACTGGGCCTTCCACTGTCACAAGACCCACCACACGATGAACGCCATGGGGCACGACGTCATGACTTCCATCGGCGTCGACTTCAAGGAGGCCGCGGAGAAGTTGCGCCGCCTGATTCCCCAGTACATGGTCATGGGCGACCGCGGCATGGCCGAAATGGCGTCCATGCAGATGGAACTGCCGGAAAACACGCTGCCCATGATGACGGGCGAAGGACCGTACGGGCCCATCGGCATGGGCGGGATGTTCACTGTGGTCAAGGTACGCCCCGATCAGCCGCCCGGGGACTACAACGATCCAGGCTGGTACGAGCCACCGCCCGGATCCATGGCTTACCGCTCGGAATCGTAGGTCCGGATGGCCTCGACTGCATCGACCCGCCGGGTGAGCGCGCCTGTCGACCGTTCCGATGCTACGGCGGGGGACCATCCCGGCACCGCGGCCGGCGAAGAGACAGGCCCGTCGACCGGCTGCGGGACCGGCGGGGAAGTGGTCCCCCGTCCCACGCGCGATTGCGCCGGTGAGGCCAACGCGCGTGCCGCAGTGCTGCTGCAGATCACCGACACGCACCTGTTTGCCTCCGCGGACGCCACGCAGCGCGGCATCAATACCCAGGCGTCGCTCGACGCCGTGCTGGACCGCGCCCGCGCCGATACCCGCTGGCCGCCGGATGCCATCGTCGTCACCGGCGATATCGTCCACGACGAGAGCCGGGCCGGGTACCTGCGCTTCCGCAAGACCCTGGAGTCCCTGGGACCGCCCGCCCTGTGCATTCCCGGCAACCACGACGACCCGGCGCTGCTTGAAGAATGCCTTTCGGCACCGAAGGTCCAGGTAGGCGGCGATACGCGGCTTGGTGCGTGGCGACTGATCCTGTTGAGCTCATTCGGCGAGGGTGAAGTTGCAGGCAGACTGGGGTCCGCCGAGCTGGCGCGACTGGAGGCGGCGCTTGAGCGGTATCCGGACGAGCACACCCTGATCTGCATGCATCACCCTCCACTTCCCATGGGTAGCGCCTGGCTCGACAGTCCCGGACTGGAGGACGCCGATGCATTCCTTCAGCGTGCGCGACGGCATGCCCAGGTTCGCGCAGTGCTTTGGGGCCATGTACATCAGGCATCGGACCGTCAAATCGATGGCGTCCGATACATGAGTACCCCGTCCACATGCTCGCAATTCCGGCCCGACAGCGATGAGTTCGCAGTGGACAGCCGTCCACCCGGCATGCGGTGGCTGGAATTGAAACCGGACGGTGGGCTGACCACCGAGATAGTGCGCATCGGGACGTCGTGAGCATCGACTCCCGGGGAATGTCGCCGCGCTGCTATATCTCCACCATGTCGAAGTCTTCCTTGCCGGCACCGCAGTCTGGACAGTGCCAGGACAGGGGAATGTCGTCCCAGCGGGTGCCGGGAGCAAGGCCTTCCTCGGGCAATCCCCTGGCTTCGTCGTAGATGAAGCCGCAGATCAGGCACATGTACTGCTTCATTGGCGGGGACGGCGTTTCCATCGAGATCAGTTGCTGCGGATTCTGGGCTCGTAGAATTCGCCATTGAACCCGTGGAAATAACTCTCGATCAAGGGCGAGCGGATCGGCTGGGGATCGGCAGCAGGGCGCAGATTGCGCTCAGCCACGTAGGTGGTCTGGTCGGCATCGTGCACCAGCACATGGTACCAGGGCCGATTCCTTGGCGGCCGGCTCAGGGCAACCTTTTCGTACCACTGTTCGCTGAGCATGAAACTGGGGTCCACGTCATAGACGACGCCCCGGTAACCGAATCGCCGGTGCATCACAACTTGGCCGATGTGGAAGTTGCCGGTGAGTTCGGGGAGTTCATTCACGCCGGTAAGTGTCTTCGAGAAGCCCCGAGGCCACTGTGCTCCAATCTTCTCACAATCCCCGGACGTCTACGAGCCAGAGCCAGAGCCAGAAAGCCGCACTTCAGGAACGTCTGGCGCTGCTTCAGACAAGACCGATGGCCGCATACCATGCAACAGAATCCCGAACGGCTATCGCAACGACTCGCGAACAGCGTCGATCTGCCCCTTTGTTGCGTCTTGCAGGCGGCCCTTCAGTAACCAGGCAGTCTTGCCGGCGGCCGCGCTGGCCCACTCAAACATCGTCCTCAGTGACGCGCATCTCTCCTCATGCGCCAGTACATGCGAGACATCCAGCGCCTTGACGATCAACCGCCCGTGCTCCTTCTCATCAAAGCCGGCATGAATGGACTTCAGCTTGTTCTTCGGGTGCTTGATCGTTTCCACGTCTCCATCGAAGTCCTCCAAGTCGGTGCCCAGCACTTGGTTAACCGCGTTTGCGTCCGCAAAGTAGTAGGCTTCGAGCATGTTCACCAGAAAGTGGACCGCCGCCTTCGCCGACATGTGATCTCGCAGGATGGTGTCCAATGCCATTCGGTAACGGCCGAACACCGCATCTATCTCTTCGGAGCGGCTCGCCTCAAGATCGTCCACGAGCATCACGAAGTCCCCTGTTGACGACAGAAACCGACGGGCCGGCAAGCCAATCTGCTCCGCGTCCTTGTCCGGTATCGTTTTACCCGTGCCTACCATCTTTCGCTTACGCTTTTCGGATCGGATAGGCGATCGCTGGCCAATTCGGCGAATCACGGTGAACGAACAGTTGCCCTGGGACGCCAGAATGCGAAACAGATCCGGGAGACAATGCTCTTCGGTCTCCCCTGTCACGATCAGTCCGAACCGCAACTGCCGCCACTCAGCGGCGTCCGCGCCACAAGGCGGCATCATGAATTGATCGCTTCCAATGTCGTCGGTCCTTGTGGACCGATCGCCTCCGACATATAGAGCGATCCGGGTGCATATTCCTCAAGTAGATCCTTGATCTCCTCGATTTGGGACAGCCGATCAAACCGGGCACTGCCTTGCTCCACCCGCGCCACCAGAATGTCCTCGGGCTCGAACTGGCTGATCAGGACAGGTGAATGGGTAGCGATGAATACTTGCTTCCCCCATTGGGAGGACGCACGCTTGATCGCCCGGGCCAGAACGGAAATCGCCCATGGGTGCAGCGACACCTCGGGCTCGTCGAACAACAGTACGGCCTCTCGCTCTCCCTCCGAGAATAATGCCAGAAGCAGCAAAAGCAATTGAATCACGCCATCCGACATACCGGATGCGAATATCGCTTCACTGCGCCCCTTCTCCTGAAAGCTCGCATAAACGGACGATGGCCCTGTCTGTTCGAGAACGATACCGTCGAACGCCGGAAAGGCTTCGGCCATGTACTCCATGATGGTGTTGTACCGCGCATCCACATTGCGCTTGTCCTGCACGTTCCGGAGCACGGACCAAGCGTTGTTTCCACTATCCCATAGCCTCGTTTGATGGCTGCTTTCCGAACCCCTTCGCTTCAGCGCCGCGAGATGGAACGACCGGGAATGATAGAAACGAACAAAATGAAGTAAATGGTCAAGCTGTCCCGCTTCATAGTCCCCTTTGTTGAAGTCCAGGAATAGCCCAAGGCTGATCTTGTCGGGTTCGCGTAACTCAATTGCGGGAGCCTGTTCAATCTCCGTGTTGAACAACGATGCGCTTGTGGACCCGGAAACACGTTCGATCAGCGTAAGGCTGCGGCTGGAAGAAACAAGGCGCTCACCCGGAAAGGGATCAATCCGACCCGCGGTCAGCGTAAACGAAAGTCCGTAGGTGACCTCGCCACCGGTGAGTTCCACCAGTATGCGCGCATCGTTCCCGGCCCCGTCCCAAAGGAGTCCGATTCCATGATCCCGCTCCGACGATGCGACCTCTACCCCGCGTATGGCGCAGTCACGGAAGAAATAGACGGTGTCGAGAAGAGTCGACTTTCCTGCTCCGTTGGGGCCAAAAAGGACATTGATCGGGCCGACCTCCACGTCCACGTCGGCTAGCGCCCTGTAGTTACGAACGCGAACCCTATTCAATCCCAAGACACAACTCCGTCAGTCGCTGCCAAATCGCCAGGCGGCGGCAGTCTATCACGTAGTCCCCCACTTGATCCCGCGCACATTCAGCAGGTCGGAACCGCCCTCACGGCCGCCGAGTACAACCTGCTGCGACCACCCGTTGCCGCAGGGATTCCTCCAGCCGTCCCGGCAGGCCCTGAAACCCCCGATTGGACATGACCGCGACCTGGTCGCCACGCCTGAGTTCCTTCAGCAGCCCGGCGTGCAGCTCGTCCACGCCTTGTGCGGCCACCAGCCTGGGACCCAGGTCGGCCAACGCCGATTCGACATTCCAGTCAAGATCGTCGCGCGCCAGCACGAACACCCTGTCGGCGCCGCCAAGCGCACCGCTCAGGCTGTCCCCATGCACGCCCATGCGCATCGAGTTGGAACCCGGTTCGAGCACCGCGACGATGCGGCTGCCGGCCCTGGTATTGCGCAGCGCCGCAAGGGTCGCCCGGATGGCCGTGGGATGGTGTGCAAAATCATCGTAGAGTGTAATTCCGCCGTAGTGGCAACGCTTCTCCAAGCGACGCTTCACCCCCTTGAATGTGGACAGGGCTTCCAGAGCCGTTGACACCGGGACACCCGCGTGAACCGCGCAACAGACGGCAGCCAGCGCGTTTTCGACATTGTGGCTGCCCAGCAGAGACCAACTCACGTCCCCGACGCGCTCGCCCTGCCGGTAAACGGAGAACGTGGAGCCCGGGCCTGCCGGAACGTTCCCGTTATTCTGCTCGTGCTGGTCGTACTGGTCCTGCCGACCGTACCAGGCGGCGCGGCGGTCCTCGGCGCTGAACGTTTCCACTGGCGTCCACACGCCCTGCTCCAATAGCCGCTCCACGTTGCCATCGGCGCCATTGACGGCGACAAGACCGCGGCCGGGGACCGTTCGAAGCAGGTGGTGGAACTGTCGAATGATCGCGTCCAGGTCATCGTAGATGTCGGCATGGTCGAATTCGATGTTGGTGATCGCAAGGGTGCGCGGACGGTAGTGGACGAACTTGGCGCGCTTGTCGAAGAAGGAGGTGTCGTACTCGTCGGCCTCGACAATGAAGTATTCCGACGCTCCGAAGCGGGCGGACACGCCGAAATTGGCCGGCACGCCGCCGATCAGGAAACCCGGGTCGAGACCGGCACAGTCGAGAATCCAGGCCAGCAGGCTGCTGGTGGTGGTCTTGCCGTGGGTGCCGGCGACCGCCAGGACCCAGCGATCCCTCAGTACGTGCTCCGCCAGCCACTGCGGTCCGGACTGGAATGGCAGGCTGGAGTTCAACAGGGCCTCCACCACGTCCCTGCCCCGGCTCATGACATTGCCCACCACCACGCAATCAATGTCCTTCTCCAGGTGCTCCGGGTGGTAACCCTGGCGAACGGGAATGCCCAACTCGGCGAGCAGATCGCTCATCGGCGGATAGACATTCTCGTCGGAGCCCGAGACCCGGTGACCCGCCGCCTTGGCAAGCGCTGCGACACCACCCATGAAGGTGCCGCAGATTCCCAGAATGTGAACGCGCATGAACAGACGGCCGGTCGTTGGGAGTGATTGGCTCACAGGCAAAGGATTTAGTGTACTGTCTCACAAATCCGTGACCGATTCAGAACAGATCATCGATTCAATACAACCCATCGATCCAGACCGTCCCGTCGATTCACAACGACTTGTCGACAGCGCGCCAGACTTGGCGGCCCTGGTCGACGCCATCGCCGACGCTCCCGTGATTGCCCTGGATACCGAGTTCGTTCGCGAGCAGACGTACTACCCGCGGCTGTGCCTGATCCAGGTCGCGACACCGGACCGACTGGCCTGCGTCGACTGCGTGGCGGGCATGGATCTGAAACCCCTGTTCTCCGCCCTGCTCGCACCCGGCCGTACCTGGCTGTTGCACAGCGCCCGGCAGGACCTGGAAGCCATGCAGGGACTCATGTTTCGCTTGCCATCCCGGCTGATCGACACGCAGACCGCCGCAGCCCTGCTCGGCAGGACACCCCAGATCGGTCTGCAGGACCTGGTCGCGGAGGAATTGAGCATCCACCTCGACAAGGGATACACCCGCACCAACTGGGCCGCCCGGCCCTTGCCGGGGGGCGCACTGAAGTACGCGCTGGACGACGTCCGCCACTTGTTCGCGCTGTGGGGGATTCTGCGGGACAAGTTGAACGAGCTGAACCGGTTGGATTGGCTTGAGGAGGACTGCCGGACTGCGCTTGAAGCGCCCGTGCTCACCCCGCCCATCGCGCTCTGGTCGCGGCTCAAGCGCGTCCGCGCCCTGGACGCCGGAAGCAGGTGCGCCGCCCTGGCGCTGATCGAGTGGCGCGAGCGATGCGCACAGAGATTGAACCGGCCCCGGCGCTGGCTGTGCAGCGACGAACTGCTGGTGCGCATCGCCAAGACCATGCCGAAGCGCCCTGACGACATGTCGGGCATCCCGGAGTTGCCAAGAAAGTTCGCGCGGCGATTCGGCGACGAGATCGTAGCTGCGATTGCGTCATCGCAGACCGAAAAAAACCTGCACCTGGTCGACATGCAACGGGCGCCCATCCGGGAAAGCCAGTTCAAGCGATTGCGCGACGGGGCGAGACAGCGCGCCAGTCAACTGAGAATCGATCCGCAGGTACTGGCAACCCGCCAGGAACTCCTGGACCTGCTCAGGGGAACGCCGTCCGACCGGATAACCGGTGGCTGGCGATGGAAACAGCTTAAGGACCTTGTGTAGCAGTCCGTGGCAACGCCCCCTGCATTCGACCGGCGGCGAGGAACGTTTGCCTCGGACTGCCAGCGACTGTTCTTGCCGCTTATCACGCGTGTCCGGGCAGTGCCAGCGAAGAATCCAGGCGTTTTGATGGCAAATCAGGCTGGCTTCAATCTCCCCAAACGATCACTATCTCTGCAACGGGTTTGGCCTGATGAGTTCCACCATTACCGTGCAAGATATCAACCCGAGAGACAAGGCATGGGCGCAGCGCGAAGCGCATCTTGCGGGCATTTCGATGGAAGAATTCGTCTGTCGCATCATCCACGAAAAACGCGCAAGGGCCGTGCGCCGCACGAAACCATCCGATGCGTTCAGGCACTATTTCGGGCCGGAGCATGGCGTGGAGTTGTTGCTGCCCGGGCGACATGGCCAACGCCGTGTTGAACTCACCGTTGAGAAAGAGGCGTGACGGCTCCTGTCGCATGGCTGCTGGACACAAGCGTCGTGTCGGAAATGATGCGGCCCTACCCCGAACCCCGAGTCGCCTGGTTCCTGGATGCAATCGCAATTGAGGGAATCGGCATCGCATCCATCACGGTCTGGGAAATCCTGAACGGAATCGCGGGTCTGAGCCTGGGGCAGCGACGAGAGGAGTTGGCCACGCGATTTCAGAAAATCCTGGATGACATCTTTGAAGACCGCGTACTTGACTGGGCCGCTTCCGACGCGCTGGAGTGCGCAGTCATCATGGAAATAAAACGGCGGATGGGAGAATCACTCGACCACCGCCTGCCGGACGGTATGCTCGCCGGTACGGCGAGTAGCCGCAATTTGACCATCGTGACCGGAAACGACAAGGCATTTCGCAACACCGGCGTCAAGGCAATCAATCCCTGGACCGCCGCGGCGCCTGGAATAGCCCTGCGGGCTTAATGCCTTGCGGCCATCGGGGACGCGGCCGCTATGAGTGAATATCCGCTTCGGCGCGCTCCTTCAGCGCCAGAGCCATCGCGTTGAAGCCGCGGCGAATGAGACCACCGAACAGCAACACGACCAGCGGTGTGAGGACGCCCGTAAACGCGTCGGTCGTGGTGTAGCGGCAGCGTGCGTCGCCCAGGGACTCCAGGCGCTGTTCGCGGCGGGTTTCGAGTAGCCAATAAGCTCCCATGACCATGCCCCACGCCAGAAGGCGTGGAGGAACGACATCCTGAATCAATTCCGGCTGCTTGAGCTTGAAGGGCCCCAGCGTCACGTACAGGTCAACCGGTGAGCCGACCTCAAGACTTGTGTCCACCCGGGTCGTGAACGGGTTCCATTCACCGTATCGTCCCACGTCCACCAGGATTCCCCACACACGGTGGACCGGTGCCTCGATCTCTATCGAATCCGAACTGACGACGTGCCGAACCAAGGCCACTCCCGCTACCTCATCACAACCAAACCGCGCGAGTTTCCCGATGTATTGCGGTCACTTCGCCACTCCTGCGCTCGACTCAATTGCACGTTCGGAGCCACCTGCCGAAGCATGTTTCTCGAGCATCGACGCGCTGACTCGCCACAGCCTCTTCCCGGCCTCCTTGTCCCTTGCCAGCGGCGAAGGCGGTCTTTCCCGCATCAGGTGCAGGTACACGCCGCTGCGCCGTCCCATTTCCTCCGCACAACACAGGTAGATTACGGGCTTCGCTGCTTTCTCCGGCGTTGCGAACAGCAGCTTCATCACCGGGTAGAGCAGCGGCTTCAGGAAGGACGGCGCTTCCCGGGCGATGTTGGAGTCGACCGGTCCGGGGCAGAGTGAATTCACCGCGACCCTTACCTCGCCCTCCGGGTTCAAACGGCGCGACAGTTCGTGGGCGTAGGTGCACAGGCGCAACTTGCTTGCCGCATAGTGCTTGAGACCGTCCTTGAGCCCATAGTCCGCAAAGGCGCCGAAATCGTCGAAGTCGATGGGACCCGCCGATCGGTGCGCTTCGGAGGCGACGAACACGATTCGAGGCCTTTCCGCGGATTTCGTGGATGGTCGAATCAAGCCGTCGTCCAACAGCCGGTCGATCAACACCCGGTTGGCCAGGAAGTGCACGGCGAACATCAGCTCGTATCCCTGGGGCGACCGCCGGGCGCTGCGGGGCATGAGGCCCGCGTTGAGTACCGTGATGTCCAGCCGCCGGCCCATGCGCTTGAGCCGGTCGCAAAGCCCGTGCACGGAATCCAGATCCGCGAGATCGACCTTGAGCATCTCGACGTTGTCACTGCCGGAGACGCGTCGGACCTCCTCGCCGGCCTCGGGATGGCCGCTGCGGCAGGCCATGAGGACGTGGCCGCCGCGTTTCGCAAGGTCAATGGCCACCGCCTTCCCCAGTCCGCTGTTGGACCCGGTGACCAGGCAGACCTTGCCGTCGATGCGAACACTCTCCGCCACAGGAGCGATCGTTTCCTTCTGCGACAGGCGATCGATGACAGCAGCGGATACCGCATTGGTTATCCCGCTGTAGTTCCTGGTTCGGTTGTCCATCTCCATTTGGTGTGCCTGGAAGATCCCTATCGTGTGCCGGCAATGCTGGCGTTTTCGTCGGGAATCCGAAATGCGCGCCGGTAGAAGTCGAAAGTCTCGTCCACCCGATCGGGTTCCAGACCGAAACTGCTCAAGGAATAGTAGTGCTTGCCGTGGCGGTCCTTGGTGTTTTTTCCCGATGCGGCGGATACGGCAGTCTCGGCCTCCCGAGTGAAATCGATTCCCGCATGCCGGTAAATCCTTCTCACCTCGTCGATTGGATTTGCCAGAAGATCGTAATACGACACGTCGACAAAGGCGTCGGCATTCCCGGAGTTGCGAACTGCCATGGACCGCTCCAGCATACGCCGCATCTTGCGCACCCAGTGGCGTGCGATATCCCCGGGATCCACATGGTCGCTCAGAATACCCCGGCCGTGTGCCACCATGCTGCAGAACGAAGCCACGGCCCTCTTGGGGTCCCGATGGGTCTGAACGACCAGGGCATTGGGCAGCACCCGCAGCACCACGTCGAGGTGTTCCATGTGGTTGGGGGTCTTGAGCACCCAATTCCTCCCGGGTCTCTGCCAATGCAACAGTTTCAGCATGGTGAGCAGGTACTCGTAGCTCCTGGTGTGATCCTGCCGCTCCAGCCACTGCGCATAGCTCGGCACATTCATCATCGCTTCCGGCGATTGGCTCATGAACGAAAGGTCGAGCAGGAATACGTCTTCCTCCGGAGCGTCAAATTCGATGGGATGGATGATGGAGAACTCCGGCGACAAGAACCGCATCGCTTTCTGAGCCAGTTTGGCCGCCCGCTTCCGGCGGTGTGGATCGTCAAGCGTCTCGCCGCGCAACGGCAGTGGGCTCAGTGCTTCCCAGGCTCTTAGTTTCCGCATGTCGGGATCGGCGGCAACCAGTCGGTGCAGGGCGGTCGTCGCGGTGCGTTGCAAGCCGGCGATGACGATGATTCTGCCCGGATCCAGGTCGAGGATCCCGGGGTGTTTCCCGATCAGGTGCTCCGCGCGAAGCCGAGTCGAGAGAGCCGATACGATCCTCGACCCTTGTATCGCTCGACCCAAAGGCGTAAGCCGTGCTTCCTCGTTGATGGACTTGACAAGCACCGCCAGGGGCTCAAGGAACCAGTCGTCACCGAAATCATTCAGACCGGTCTTTCTCTCTGCCGCGGCAATCATCCTGTCAACACTGAGGTCGCCACCGAGGCCGATCCTCCTGGCCAAGCGGCCCGCCCGATTGAAGATGGCAACCGGCAACGGGCGGTACGGCCTGCGGTAATCGGCCAAAGTCTGCGGCAATTTCGATGTCGGCATCCTGCCACGCCGTGCAGCAATCTGGCGTTCAAGCAGCCGTCTCACCTGAATTTCCTAGTAGACGCGCGGCACGATCCGCCAGGGCACCTGCTCGCGGTACTGCTCCCAGAGGCGCCCGTACTTTTCCGCGCACCGGCGATCGTCGTCACGCTCCCGCGGAAACAGCAGTGCCACATAGTAGAGCGGATAGAGCCATGGGCCGGGCAACAGCAGCCAACCCAGCGACAGCGCCAGACCGCAGGCCATGAGAATTTCGCCCAGGTAGTTGACGTGCCGCGATACGCCCCAGAAGCCGCTGTAGAGCACCCGGCGTTCGCCGTCCGAGTACGCCTTCGGCGCCAACCGGCCAAGAAAGGCTTTTTCGGGATTTCGCTTGAAGGTGAATTTCTGCATGTTGGAGCCCCGAGCCAGCGACCACCCGGTGAAAAATACCAGCGCGGCAGCGACCAGCAGCCAGGCAGGCGAATTCGGGTTGGCGAGATCGGCGACGGACCACAGCCCCACAACGTAGAAATACGGGTACCAGGAGAGGCAACCCCAGACCAGCTTGAAGCCCACACGCTCCGCGAACAGATCGTACGTGTACAGATGCACGCGTTCGGATATCAGGTAGTCGCAGACGAACCAGGTGAAGAGCGCAACGTACAGCACGACACCCGGCGACGGATCCTCGGGATAGGTCAGAAAGTGGTGCGCGGCGAACGAGAGCAGGTTGAGTTGCAGCAGCACGGCGCCCACCAGATACAGGAACATCTTCGCGTCGACGCGGCCGTTGAGCATCTGCGGGTTCACCCGCCGGCCGAAATACAGGTCCGCGAGCAGCGAGCCGCCCCGGCCCGGCGTCGTCAGCACGACTGGGGCGGTAACCAGCAAGCCCAGTGCGCAAGCGCCGGCCGCGCCCGACCAGCGATGAATCCACAACCAGTCCCAGGGCATGAGGCCGCTGTAACCGGCGGCCAGCCAGGCCATGACGCCGACCACGAGAACCAGCGGGCCATTGAGCCGATAGCGAAGCCGTTTGCCGCTGCGTTTATCGCGTACGTAACCTTTGACGCGACGTGCCGGCAACAGGACATGCAGCACGAAAATGCCCGCGTAGATCAGCCACGGCGCGAAGAAACCCGCCAACAGACCGGTCATGACAGATGCCCGGTGTTTTTCGCGATGAGCCGGACAGCCGCCCTGCGAGTCAGCAGGCGCCCCATGAACTAGGCGGACAGCCGGTTGATCCACCCTGGCACAAATCGCGGACCCTTCCCGAGCGCATCAAGGGTTTGTCTCGCGGCGTCATCCGGCGACAGCATTCCAGGCGATTTCTGGTCGGTGGAGGCGAGGTAGCCCGGCGTCGGCATGGCGCCTGCGCAGCAAACGGAAACGTCGATGCCCTGCTCGCGCATCTCGCCCCACAGTGCCTCGGCGAGGACGATGTTGAACGCCTTGCTGGCCGAATAGGCGCTCACGCGGGGAGCACCTTGAAGCCCGGCCAGCGATGACACCAGTACTACCGCGCCGCGCCCGCGATCCAGCATGCCGGGCAGCAACGCTCGCGTCAGAAGCAGCGGGCCCCGTACATTGACGCGAACCAGTTGTTCGAGCGTCTTTTCCTCCATCTCCGGGAATGGGCCCACGGGTACGATCGCCGCGTTGTAAATCAGAATTCCCAGGTCGAGATCAGCGACGGCGGTTGAGACCGCTTCGGTGAAATCCGGCTCGGCGAGGTCCAGGACCAGGCAGCGGGATTCGACGCCGAACTGGGAACGCAACCGCTGGGCGAGTTCTTCCAGGAGGTCTTCGCGGCGCGAAACCAACACGACGTTCATGCCCCGCCTGGCGAGTTCGGCCGCAAACGAAGCGCCGAATCCCTGAGAGGCGCCCGCCACCAGAGCCCATTCTCCGTAGCGGGCCCGCAAGGATTTGCTCACGGGCCGGTTTCCGGGGGCGCTGCGCCGGCGAGAGCATCAGCGAAACCAGCGTAGACCTGGTCAATGGAGCCACCTGCCCTCACAACGCTCAGCAGGTTGCGCCCGCGATAGTATTCGATCAACGGCTCTGTCTGACGGCTGTATACCTCCAGGCGATTGTTTATCGTCTCCTCGCGGTCATCGGCCCGCTGCAGAAGTTCTCCACCGGCGTCAATGCAGGCTTTGAGTTCTTCGGGAGGCGAGTAGTAGATGTTCAGCAGTTTGCCCGTCCTGGAACAGGTCCGCCGGCCCGTGAGCCGTTTCATCAGCATCTCGCGAGGCACATCCATGAGCACGGCCGCATCCAGTGTCTGGTCGAGTTCCAACAATACGCCGTCCAGGGCCTCAGCCTGAGCCAGATTTCTGGGAAAGCCGTCCAATATGTAGCCCCGGCCGGCGTCGTCCAGGACGAGCCGGTCCTTGATGATGCCGAGCACCACCTCGTCGGCGACCAGTTCACCGGCATCCATGGCGGCCCTGGCGCGCAATCCCATGGCCGTGCCGGCGCTGACGGCATCCCGCAGCAAGTCACCCGTGGAGACCTGTGGCCAACCCCGATCCGCCTGCAACCGCTTCGCCTGGGTACCCTTTCCCGAGCCCGGTGCGCCGAGCAAGACAATACGCATGCAATCCTCCGATTCCGCCGGTGCCTGGACGGGCAGACCCCGCCGGCCAATTCTTACACGGTCACAGCGTTCGCGTGCAGCCGCTCCACCTGGTACCAGGCGGACTCCACCGCGCCGGCCTGCCAGCCGGTCAGGTAGCTGAGATACGCCCCGGCGAAGTAAACACGCCCCTGAGGCTCCAGGAGAACTGGAAAGTGATCCCGGCGCGCTTCGTCCGACCAGCTTTCCCAACCCCCGAGACTGTAGGGCACGCGCTGCCAATCCACCGAGATGGACTTGCCGTCGTAGTGGCTACGGAACTGCCCGGGATGCAGCTTCTCGCCGTTCGCCAGACCGCGCTCGGTGCGCTGCCCGTGGTCCATGCTGCCGACGGAATCCGCGGTACCGCCGAACACGTAGTACCCCTGGACGACCCCCTTCCGGCCCAGGAAACCATGGGAGGGATAGATAAGTGAGCCACCGGACGTATCCGTCTGGCTGGAACCCCCGAAGATGGCGTCGTCCTCTTCCCAGAAGCGGCGGTTCATCTGCAGGGCGAGCTTGCCCACCTGGGACTGTGTCGCGGCGGCGATGGCCGCCTTGCAGCGGTCGGACAGATCGTTGGGGATGTTTCTCATGACCGCCAGCGGGATCGTTGTAACGCAGTAGTCCCCGGTCGCCGTGGCCGTGTCGCCGGTCACCGAGTCCCGGTAGTGCATCTGCACCTCCTGCCCGGTCTGCCGCAACTCCTGGACCTCGGCGCGATAGGTGATCAAATGGCCGACGCGTTCCTCGAAGGCTGCCGGAATCCGGTCCATGCCGCCCACCGGCTGAAGCATGGTATAGGGTCGTTCGAACGAGGATACGGCGCTGAAGGTGTTGCCGAGCCCCGACTGGAGCAGTTCCTTCAGCGCCAGCGCTTCGGAAGGCTGGCCGGGTTCCAGGGGGCCCGCGAAATCCACCGCCCAGCCTCGTTCGGTCGTTCCCTTGTAGGCGAGGTCGTTGGGATCCAGATAGCCCTCGGCCACGAGATACTCGATGAGCTGCTCCTTGTCGCCACCCGTCAATTCGCCGTCCAGCGCGCCCTGGTGGGCCAGCTTGGCCAGGAGCTCGGAGGTATGGCCCCGCATGTCCATCATCACTTCGCGGCGGCGGACCCGTCTTCCCGCCAGCGGACCCTCGATGTTTTCGTGCAGCAGGTACGTCGACTCGTTCGAGCTGATCAACGTCTGCATGGGGATGCCGAACTCGCGACAGTAGTGGAATAACGACTTGTGGTGAGCCGGTATGCGCCATGCGGCCGTATTGAACCACTGCCCTTCATCGAACTCGCAGACCTGGGTTTGGCCCCCGGCCTCGTCAAGCCGGAACCCGTTCCTCGCCGTCTGGCAGCGGCCGCCGGCAAAGGACCGAGCCTCGATGATCCGGCAGTCGTAGCCCCGTTCCGTCAGTTCGTAGGCCGTCGTCAGGCCGGCGATGCCGGCGCCCAGGATGAGCACTCGGGTCCCGTCGCCCCTGCCGCTCAGGTCCGGCGGCGCGGTTGCCGCTGACGCAATACTCATGTCCCAGGCGTCAAGCGCCGCTATCACGGCAGAAACGCCGCTGACGGACGCGAATCCCTTCAGGAATTCGCGCTTGGTTAGGATCAATGATTCCTGGTTGTCTCGACTTTCCATTGCCGCACTTGTTTTGCTGCCGACTGGAAGCTTAAATCCAATTCAATCCCGACGAAAACCGTCAAACGCCTCTGGTATTCTCTGCGCGCCTGAAAACACTCGTTCCCCGGGAGAAATATCGTGAAGCAAAACGGATTCTACGCACAGTCCGGCGGAGTCACCGCCGTCATCAACGCTTCGGCCTGCGGCGTGCTGGAGACTGCGCGAAGGAACAGCGATCGTATCGGCAAGATCTACGCCGGCCGCAACGGCATCATCGGTGCGCTCACCGAAGACATGATCGACACCAGCCATGAGACCGATGAGGCGATCGCGGCACTGCGCCACACCCCGGGCGGCGCGTTCGGCTCCGCGCGTTACAAGCTCAAGGGGCTGGACGAGAACCGCGCCGAGTACGAACGGCTGATCGAGGTGTTCAAGGCCCATGACATCGGCTATTTCTTTTACAACGGCGGCGGCGATTCCATGGACACCGCGCACAAGGTGTCCCAGCTCGGCACGGAACTCGGGTTCCCCGTCACGTGCGTCGGGATTCCCAAGACCGTGGACAACGACCTTCCGGTGACCGACACCTGCCCGGGGTTCGGTTCCGTGGCCAAGTACGTGGCGGTTTCGATCATGGAAGCGGCGCTGGACGTGGAGTCCATGGCGAAGACTTCGACCAAGGTCTTCATTCTCGAGGTCATGGGTCGGCACGCGGGCTGGATCGCAGCGGCGGCCGGTCTGGCGGGCAGGGATCCGGGCAGCGCTCCGCACATTATTCTGTTTCCCGAGATACCGTTCGACCAGGGCCGCTTCCTGGAGCGCGTCAGCGAATGCGTGAAACGCTACGAGTACTGCGTCGTGGCGGTGTCCGAGGGCACGCGCCATGCAGACGGCCGCTTCCTGGCCGAAGCAGGAACCCGGGACGCCTTCGGGCACGCCCAGCTGGGCGGCGTCGCCTCGACCGTGGCCGGGCTGGTCCAGTCGGAACTGGGCTTGAAGTACCACTACGCGATCGCGGACTACCTGCAGCGCTCGGCGCGGCACATCGCCTCGGCGGTGGATGTCCAGCAGGCCTACGCCGTGGGAGAGAAGGCCGTGGAACTGGCGCTGGACGGACACAACGCCATCATGACGAGTATCGTGCGCACCTCGGATTCCCCGTACCGATGGCACATCGGCCATGCCGGTCTCGACCAGGTCGCCAACCAGGAAAAAATGATGCCCCGGGACTTCATCACCGAGGATGGATTCGGCATTACCGAGGCCTGCCGACGTTATCTGGAACCGCTGATACAGGGGGAAGACTACCCCCCTTACCGTGACGGACTGCCCTGCTACGGCGGTTTGCGCAATGTTGCTGTCCCGGCGCGGTTGGCGCCGCGTTCATGAAGCCCAAAATGAACTGGCCCGCTCGATGTCGAGCGGGCCAGTCGTTTTGGTGGCGTAGCGCCGATATCCGCTACGGTGCGCGATCAACGGCCTCCGACCCAGTACTGGTAACGCAGGTACGCTTCGCGAGGCCGCGAGATATTCACCGCCGAGTTGCCGAGGCCGGTGCCGAAGGAACCCGCGGTTGAGTAAAGCGCATTGGTCGCATTCCTGATGCCGAAGGACAGCGACCACTGTTCATTGCCGCTGTTGTAAGTGGTGCTCGCGTGCACCACGTTGTAGGCGTCCTCGCCCATGTCGGGGTTCGTTTCGATTCGGAATCGCTGCGCGTCGTTGTGGATCCAATCCAGCCGCGTGAGCAGATTGCCCGTGCCGATCGGCAGCCGATGCGAGACGCCGATGGTGTAGTTCGTCTTAGGCGTATACGGCAAAACCATGTCCGACAGGGGAACGCAGATGTCGCTCGCAGGACAGTTCGCCGCTGAAAGCGCCTGGCCATCGGCCCCAACAAAACCCTCCTCGTAGAAGACATAGACGCCGGATGTGAACGAACCGCCCACCAGCGAATCGACACTGGCATCGAGCAGGCCGAGTGTCGCGTCGATTCTCAGATTGTCGTTGACAACCCACATCGCTTCCATTTCGAGCCCATCGAGAATGCCGACGCCGACATTGCTGACGCCCGTTGCGCCGCTGGCCAGGTCGGCCGGCCTTCCGGAAACCTGCATGTCGTCATAGGTGGTGTGGAACAGGGCCGCGTTGAGCCGCAGCGAACCGTCCGCCAACTCGGTCTTGGCGCCGAATTCCATGCTGGTCACGTACTCCGGATCGAACGCGGGAATGGGATCGGGCGTCCCCTCGGGGAATCGGCTGGCGTAACCGCCATCGCGAAAGCCGGTGGAGTAGGTGCCATAGAGCATGGTCGTATCGTTGAGGTCGTATGCCAGGCTCAGCATCGGGTCGACTTCGCTCCAGGTGGCGCTTCCAGTTGCACGCTGAAAGACATCGTCCATCTTGTTGCGAGCGATCACTCCGTCGCCGTTACAGGTTGTTCCACCCAGGTAATCCGGGTAGGACGGATCATTTGGGTTGTCGGGGCAGAAATCGCGATGAATCGTCACGTCGAACGCCTTTGTGTCCTCGGTGGCGCGTAAGCCGGCCGTCAAGTGGAACGGTTGTTCGAAGTGGTACGTGATCTGGCCGTAAAGGGCGTTGGACTTGTTGTCGATATCCCGGACGATCCTCTGGAAGCTGTGGCCCGCCGATCCTCGCGTGATGGTCAGTCCGTTGACGCCAATGAGCGAGACCACCTCGGTGCCGGTTTCGGCGAAGGCGTACAGGCCGGTGGTGTAGTCCAGCCTGCCGTCGAGCGCGGTACCGACCAACTGGAACTCCTGGGAGCGCCCGTCCTGGTGAAAGTCGTCGTTGATATTCGAGAACAACAGGACCTGCGAGTAGTCGTGGTCGTTACGGAAGTCGGACTGAAACCCGCGATAGGCCGTGATGGACTTGAAGGTGCCGATGCCGGTATCGACCTCTATCGTGGCCGCCCCGCCCGTGACGTCGACTTCATTGGTGGGGTCGGGATCGAACTCGCCGTAAATGTCGTAAAAAACCGCCGTGGTCTCGTAGGACTCCCTGTCGCGGATATGGACCGGACCGTAGCAGGTCGGGTTCGTGAGTCGGCCCTCCTGGGTCGCGCATGCGGGTTCTCCGGAAGCGGCCGGAGCCCCCATGAAAGTCACGGACATTCCATTCGGCAGGATTCCCCCATTCCAGAAATTCGGCCACATGGAGTCGGGGTACAGCGCACCGTCGTTCATGCCGTAACCGTCACCGAGCGTCAGCCCGATCATGGGAGACGGCGCGGCGCGGCTCCGGGTGTAGTCCGCACTCAGGTTGACGCGAACGGCATCGGAGGGAAGAAACTCCAACTGGCCGCGGAATCCGGTCGTGTTGTCGTCGCCCAACCAGAGGTCGTCATAGAAGTCCGGGTTCGCCCGCACATAACCGCCCTTCTGCCGCTGCATCATGGAAACCCTGGCCGCCAGGTTATCGGTGATCGGAATGTTGAACGCGCCGTTGAACTGGGCGTAGTCGTTCTCGCCGGCGGCGAGCGTCAGCTTGGCATTGAATTCGTCCATGGTCGGGCGCCTGCTGATCAGGTTGAGAGCACCGGCCAGGGTGTTTCGTCCGAACAGTGTGCCCTGGGGCCGCGCAGCACTTCCGCGCGCTCCAGGTCCATCAGATCCATCATGCTGCCGATGGAGCGGGCGATATAGACGCCGTCGACATAGACGCCGACCGCCGGGTCGGTGTTGATGACGAAATCCAGTTGCCCCACGCCGCGAATGAAAACAGTCGGCGCCGCCGAGAGCCCGCTCACCGAAGCGGCCTGCTCGATATTCACGTTGGGCGTGGATTGCGAAATGTCGGTGATGTTGAGGTGGCCGCGAAGATCCATCTCGTCTTCCGAAAACGCGGTCACCGCAATGGGCGTGTCCTGCAGCGACTCCTCGCGCCTTCTCGCCGTCACCACAATTTCCTCGATGGCGAAGGCGTCGGCGCCCGACCCCTGCGCGCCCGCCTGCCCAAGGGGCAGGAAGGACAACAGCAAGGGCGAAAACAAAAATCCGATTTTTCTGAAACTCACTTGGGTTTTCCTCATCTTTATCAGTTGTGGAGAGCACCGGACATACCCGTCGCACGCTGCGAAACGGCGCGTTGACGACCTTGTACAGAACCGCCAAACAGACACGCGAAGCTGTACCAAAAAAGATACAACCTCGCGAGAAGCGCGCGTAACCTTAAACTATGCGCGGTTCCATCGCAACCGCAATCGTTTGCATTGCGGCGGATTCCGATGCGCCCGCGATCGTCAGCGCATGAGAATCAGGACACCGCGATTGCCCCTGGCGACCTGCAGGATGACGGACGAACGCGCCTCGGCGATGATTTCGCGCGCCTCCATCAGAGTCCGGACCCGCTGCCGATTGATATGCGTGATGACATCCCCAGTGCGAAGACCGTTGGTATATGCGGCGCTACCGGACTCGACGGTGACCGCCAGAACGCCCTCGGTGCCGTTGAAGCCGCTTCGCGCCTCGTTGTTGGTGGCCAGTTCGGCGCCCTCGAACTCCGGCGCGATTTCGGGCAACGCCTGCGCCTGTCCGGATGACGGGCGCTCGCCCAGGGTCGCCGAGGCGGTCAGCACCCTGCCTTCGCGAAGGTAGCCCACGGTCACGGTATCGCCGGGGCTGAGCAGGCCGATCGCGTTGCGAAGCGCTCCGGGACCGTCCATCGAATCGCCGTCGATGCTGACGATGACATCGCCGATCTGCAGGCTGGCCGCCTCCGCCGCCGATCCCGACGCCACCTCGGTGACGAACGCCCCGGAGGTGTTTTCGAGATCGTAGGTCTCGGCAATTTCGGGCGTGATGACGCTGATGCTGACGCCGAGCAGACCCCTGCGGACGCTGCCGAAATTGATGATCTGATTCATCACGCTGCGGGCCATGTTGACCGGAATCGCAAACCCGATCCCGATGTTGCCGCCGCTGCCCGAGAAAATGGCCGTGTTGATCCCGATCAGCTCACCCCGCAGGTTGATCAGCGCGCCGCCTGAATTTCCGGGATTGATGGAGGCGTCCGTCTGGATGAAGTCCTCGTACGCCTCCTGACTGCGATTGATGCCCGTGCGCCCCAGACCGCTGACGATTCCAGACGTCACGGTATGCTGCAGCCTGAAGGGATTGCCGATGGCGAGCACGAAGTCGCCGACGCGCAGGGCCTCGGAATCGCCCAGCGGCATTTCATCGAGCCCGTCCGGCTCCACCTGCAGCACCGCGATATCCGAGTCCGCGTCGGAACCCACCACCGTGGCTTCCAGGACGCGGTCGTCCTCAAGCGCGACGTCGATCTCCTCGGAATTCTCGATGACGTGGTAGTTGGTCAGGATATAGCCGTTTTCCGCATCGACGATCACGCCGGAGCCGGCGCTCTGAACCTGGCGACGACCCGGAGGCGGCAGAAACTGCCCGAAAAAGGGATCGCGGGAGAGAGGGTTGGTTGTCACCACGCTGCCGCTGACGGAGATATTCACCACCGCGGGCGCAACCTCTTCGATGATGGGCGCCAGGCTGGGCAGTTCCCGGTCCCCGACCTGTGGCGGCAGGTTCTGCCCCTGCGCCAGGGCGCCGGTCAACAGCAGGCATGCAGCCGCGCCTGGCCCCGCGCCGTGAAGTTTTTCGATCATTTGCCTGGTGTTCATATGCTCGTCCTTCACACTGTCATTCGGCGCGGCCGGGCCGGACCGGTCCAATTGCCGCTAATCCATAATGCTAATGGATGCATATCGGGTGTCATGGGTTGCACCCTCGAACCGACGGCAGGTCCGCTCCCGCACCGACAACCGAATTTTTTCGTCTGTCAATTGGGCCAAAAGATGGGGTTAAAAGCCCGTTTTTTCAAGACTGATCGCGAATGGGCCGGGTCAACCGGGGAGCCGTATCGCCCGGAGTTGTGGATAAGTTGTGCGCCAACCGTGGAATCAAACGGGGATATCCCGACACAATATGTTGTGGTCGCCAGAAATCCCGCGATATTCCGGGAAGATGCGGATTATTTCGATAAATTTGGAGTTAAAAGTCGTAATAAGCTGTTTTTTATATGTATTTGCGCCATCGACTTCATTTCAACAAGTGTTGACATCGCGTCGAACCCAATCTAGGCTTACCGCCTGAAGCACAACATGTTGTGCTTCAGGGAATCGCGGGCCTTTTGCTCGCAGGCGGCTGATTTCACCGATGTCAGGGAGGTTTTGGCAGGGTTATCGCCGCTCTTGCCGGGCAGAATCGGGAGGCCCAATAAAACAATGAAGGCGCCGTTGGAACTCAGTTCCGCCGTGGATCTTCCCTTGCAGGAAGCGTCACTCAACATCTGGGACACAAAATACCGACTCAAGTCCCGCTCCGGCCAGCCCATCGACCAGGATATCCATGGGACCCGCCGGCGTGTCGCCCGGGCGCTGGCCGACGTGGAACAGGGACCTCGCCGGGACTATTGGTACGAGCGATTCGTCTGGGCGTTGCAGCGCGGCGCGATCCCCGCGGGGCGCATCATCTCCAACGCCGGCGCCGGGAAGCACAAGCCCGCCACATCAACGATCAACTGCACCGTCTCCGACACGGTCGGGGACTCGATGAACGACATACTGGAGAAAGTCCACGAAGCCGGCATGACGCTCAAGGCGGGCTGCGGCATCGGCTACGAATTCTCCACCCTCCGGCCGCGCGGCGCCTACGTGTCCGGCGCCGGAGCGCATACCTCCGGTCCGCTGTCGTTCATGGACATCTACGACAAGATGTGCTTCACGGTGTCGTCGGCGGGCGGTCGCCGCGGCGCGCAGATGGGCACCTTCGATGTGGGCCATCCGGACACCATGGAGTTCATCCGCGCCAAGCGCGAGGACGGCCGGTTGCGGCAATTCAATCTTTCCCTGTTGATTTCCGACGAGTTCATGGCTGCCGTCAAGAACGACCAAGCCTGGCCGCTGGCGTTTCCGCTCGCTCTGCGCGAGGCCGAGGAAGACGGGATCGATCTGGAGGATCCGGCCCAGGTGGTCTGGCGCAAGTGGCCGACCCGCGACGGCTACATCTGCAACGGCGAAGGCCTCGTCGCCTGCCGCGTCTACAAGTCGATGCCGGCCAGGCGCATGTGGGACATCATCATGTCCTCCACCTACGACTTCGCCGAACCGGGCTTCGTGCTCATCGACCGGGTCAACGAGTTCAACAACAACTGGTGGTGCGAGGATATCCGCGCGACCAATCCTTGCGTCACCCGCGATACCTGGGTCCACACCTCCGAAGGACCGCGCCAGGTTGCCGACCTGATAGGACTACCGTTCGAGGCAATGGTGAACGGGGAGGCGTATCAGACCGATTCGAGAGGCTTCTTTCCAACCGGGAAGAAGCGGGTTGTAGAACTCGAAAGCAATGAGGGCTATCGCCTGACCCTGACGCCGAATCATCGAGTTCGCCGGGTCGCCGATTCGACGCGATGGACCATGAAAACCGAATGGGTAGAGGCGGCGGATCTCGTTCCTGGCGACAAGATCGTATTGCATGACCATCGGGACGCACCTGCATGGAACGGCGCCCATACGGAAGGCGAAGGCTATCTGATCGGAATGCTCGTCGGCGACGGAACGCTCAAGGAGAACGAGGCCGTGTTGTCCGCATGGCCGGGCGCCATGACGGTGAATGGCGATTTCGAGCGCCCGGGAGCCTTGCCCCTAATGCATGCCGCTGAATCGGCGGCGCACGATTTACCGCATCGAACGGATTTTCGCGGATGGCATGCCATTACCGGCCGCGGCGAGTACCGAATGAAGCTGCGCGCTATCAAACGATTGGCCGATACCCTGGGGCTTCGACCGGGCCACAAGTCCGTGACGGACTCGATGCACCGCGCATCGTCCGATTTTCAGATTGGTTTCCTGCGCGGACTGTTCGATAGCGATGCCAGCGTACAGGGCCATCAAGGCAAGGGGATCAGCATACGACTGGCGCAAAGCAATGAAGATCTTCTCGTCGGGGTGCAGCGCATGCTCCTTCGTCTGGGCATCGTCTCGCGCTTGTACCTGAATCGACGGGACGCAGGCTACCGGCGACTGCCTGACGGCCGGGGCGGTTCCCGGGAGTACCCTGTCAAGGCACAGCATGATCTGGTCATCAGCCGAAAAAATATCGAGCTTTTTCAGAGCCGAATTGGCTTTGCCGACAGTGAGAAAAGTCTCAGATTGACAACGGCGCTTGGCAATTACAGTCGGCGAATCAATCGTGAGCGATTCACCGCAACGCTCAAGTCGATTAATCCCGTATCAGAGCAGGACGTGTTCGATGTATCGGTGCCCGGCGCGAACGCCTTCGATGCCAATGGCCTGATGGTTCACAACTGCGGCGAGCAGCCCCTGCCCTCCTACGGCGCCTGCCTGCTCGGCTCGGTCAACCTGACCAAGTTCGTGGTAGACCCGTTCACCGACCAGGCCCGATTCGATTGGGACGAATACCGCGAAGTGGTCCGCGTGTTCACGCGCATGCTCGATAACGTCGTGGAAATCAACGGGCTGCCGCTGGATGCCCAGCGCCGGGAAATCTATCGCAAGCGCCGCCACGGCATGGGGTTCCTGGGACTCGGTTCCACGCTGGCCCTGCTGGGCATGCGTTACGGGACTGCCGAATCCGTGGAGTTCACGGAGAAAGTCGCCCGGGAGCTGGCGATCGCCGGTTGGCAGGTCGCCCTGGAACTGGCGCGCGAGAAGGGTCCGGCGCCCATCCTCGCGGAAGAATTCGATGTCACCGAAGAAATGCTGTCCATGCGCCCGGCGATGCGCGAGGATGGCTGGAAGGCCGGCGACAGGATACCCGGGCGGATTCTGCACGCCCGCTACAGCCACTACATGCGGAACCTGGCGGAAGTTGCGCCCGACCTGGTGGAAGACCTCGCCGAGGAGGGCGCCCGTTTTACCCATCACAGTTCCATCGCTCCCACAGGAACGATTTCGCTGTCCCTGGGCAACAACGCCAGCAACGGGATCGAACCCTCGTTCGCCCACCGGTATTTCCGCAACGTGATCATGGAGGGGAGGAAAACCAAGGAGAAGGTGGAAGTGTTCTCATTCGAGTTGCTCGCCTACCGGGAACTGGTCAACCGCAACGCCTCTCCCAATGCAGGCAATTCCGCCGACGCGGTTCCGGACCACTTCGTCAGTTCCGGGGACATATCGCCCAGGGAACACGTGGACATTCAGGCGGCCGCCCAGAAGTGGATCGACTCATCCATCTCCAAGACCGCCAACGTGCCCACCGACTACCCGTACGAAGACTTCAAGGACATCTACCGGTACGCCCATGAAAAGGGCCTCAAGGGATGCACAACGTTTCGCTTCAATCCCGAGGCGTTCCAGGGCGTGCTGGTCAAGGAGAAGGACCTGAGGAACACCACGTACCGCTTTGAACTCGCCGGCGGCAAGGTGGTCGAAGCAAAGGGGGACGACGAAATCGAGTACGACGGCGAAGTTCACACCGCGGCGAATCTTTTCGACGCTCTGAAAGAAGGCTACTACGGGAAACTTTGAAGGCTAGTGCTGGAACCAACTGATGATCGCGCATCAGCGCGTCCACAAGCGACCAGATGCGCGGCGCCGGCTCGCCGACGTATTGGGCATACGTCAAACGCCGGCAACAAAGCAGATGGGCGCTTGTGGACGCGCCCTCCGGGTGACCGCAGGCCCGCCCCTGGCGGTGTTGCGCCCCTTGACAATGGGCCCACCATTGCCTGCGGGACGCGCCTTGCCAGGGGCGGGCCTGCGGTCACTGATTCGCGATCATCAGTTGGTTCCAGCACCCGCACAAACCGGCATCGGCCCTACGGAGAACTCCAGCAAGGCAAACCCGTGTACTGGCTGACACGTCCTCCGCCCTCGAAGTGGCTGAACCTGGTTCGGGCGGCGTCCCGTCACCAACTGGAACAACAGCAAGGCATCAAGCGCAAGGCAAGCTGACCCATGCCAAGAATCAAGGTAGAGGAGAAAATCATCGGTTACGGCGTCGTCAAGGATGCCGCCGAGCCCGTGCGGGCCGGCAATCCCGGGGCGCAGGCCGGAAAATTGGAGGCGCAGGCGGGAAATCGGAGCCAGTCCGCAGTTCAGGTGCCGCCCGACGACCGGAAGGTCATCCGGATGCACGAGAAGCTCGAGCGGCCCGAGATGCTCGTCGGCTCGACCTACAAGGTGAAGACGCCGGTATCCGACCACGCCATGTACGTCACCATCAACGACATCATCCTCAACGAAGGCACCGAACACGAAAAGCGCCGACCGTTCGAGATATTCATCAATTCGAAGAACCTGGATCACTACCAGTGGATCGTGGCGCTGACCCGCATCATGTCCGCGGTGTTCCGCAAGGGCGGCGACGTGGCCTTCCTGGTGGAGGAACTGAAGGCCGTATTCGATCCCCGCGGCGGCTATTGGCAACCCGGCGGCAAGTTCATGCCGTCGATCATCGCCGAACTCGGCCATATCGTGGAGCGCCACCTGACGCAGATCGGGCTGATCGGCCCGTCGGGGCTCAACGAGGAACAGCGCAAGGAACTGGAACTCAAACGCGCCGAGTTCCAGGCCCAGTCCAGCCAGCAGGATGCCTTTGCGGAGAGTGCCTTTCCCGTCGGCGCCCAGTTGTGCGCAAAGTGCAACACGGCCGCCAGCGTGATGCTCGACGGCTGCCTGACGTGCCTGAACTGCGGCTACTCCAAGTGCGGTTAGGCCGGTCTCCCATCGAGCGGAAACTAAGAATTATTGGACAGGGACGGGCCGCCCCAGCAGATCGCCGCGAATTCCGCGATAGCTTAACCCTCGCATGACGACCTTGGACGTTCCGAACGCGAGATCATGGCAGATTCAATTGCCGAAATCGCCAAATTGCGCCGTGAACGCCGCAGCCGCGAGACATGAGAGGCGTCCTGGACCGCAAATGCAGGGCGGCGAGACACGCCGGAGACATTGAAACATAATTCTTTGGAAAACTGACGGCGGGGATTGCTTGTAGGCGATGGGTAAACTCCGTACCCTAGCCCCGGTATCAAAGCCGGACACCGGATAGTGACTGCCACTCGACCAACCATGTCCATGAACGTTGAAGCCGCACGCGCCCTGATGGTTGGGCAACAGCTTCGGGCCTGGAACGTCCTCGACCGGCGCGTGCTTGACGTGGTTCGGCAGGTTCGCAGAGAACGTTTTGTCCCCAAGGCGTATCGGGATCTGGCTTTTGCCGATTCGGAAATCCCGCTGGCCCATGGTCAGCGGATGATGACGCCCAGCGTCGAAGGCCGGCTCCTGCAGGCACTTGACCCGGGTCCCGCGGACACCGTACTGGAGGTGGGAACGGGCAGCGGCTTCCTTACCGCCTGCCTGGCCGGACTCGCGGGACGGGTGGTGAGCGTGGACATCTTCCCGGAGTTCACCGCCGATGCGGCGGGGAAACTCCAGCGGGACGGAATCCATGACGTCGAATTACGCACCGCCGACGCGGTCGCGCTGGATTGGGACGATCGATTCGATGCCATAGCCGTTACCGGCTCGGTGCCCGAACTTGGCGACACCTTCGTCCGTCTGCTTCGGCCGGGCGGCCGGCTCTTCGTCGTTGTCGGGCGTCCACCGGTGATGGATGCGATGTTGATAAGCGCGGACCCGCGGGGAAACTGGACTCGGGAAAACCTGTTTGAAACGGTCGTTCCTCCCCTGGTCAACGCCGGCCCCCCCGAGCCGTTCGTGCTCTAGTTTCCGGGTCGATACGATGTCGAACATACCGGAACTGACGCCCACCGAGTTCTGCGCGCGCTGGCCCGCGGGCCGGCGCGGCGAAGTCACGTTGCTGGATGTGCGCGAACCCGCCGAGTGGCGGACCGCGCGCGTGGAGGACTCGCTCCACATTCCGATGGGAACGGTTCCGGGCCGTCTCGACGAACTGGACCCGGCGCAAACGTTCGTCGTCATGTGCCACGGCGGCGTACGCAGCCTGCGCGTCGCCGAATTCCTGGCCGCATCCGGGTACGCCAGGGTTTTCAATCTCGCCGGCGGAATCGACGCCTGGTCGCTGGAAATCGATTCTTCCGTTCCCCGGTACTGACACCGAATCTCGACTTCAACGGTAGGACCATTATGAGGCACCCTGGAAAACGATTGATTGCATTTCTCGGATTGCTCGCCTTCGCGGCCACGCCCGTCCCGGCGGAGAACCTGCTGGATGTCTATCGGCTCGCGCTGATGTACGACCCGACCCTTCGCGAAGCCGAGGCCAGCTACCTGGCGCGGCGCCAGGTGATGCCGCTGGCGCGCAGCGCGGTTCTGCCGTCCCTGAGCCTGTCGCTCGGCGGCTCCACGGCGCACCAGGAGGACCCGAACCGGCCCACCAATTTTTCCTCGGGACAACCCGACCCGGACATCCTCAGTACCGAATTCGAGCGGGACTCGTCCAACTGGTCCATCAGATTGAACCAGCCATTGTTCAACTGGGGAGCATATGTGGGTCTGCAGCAGGCCGGAAAATTTCTCGCGCAGGCGGAAACCGACCTGGCGTTTACCCGACAGGAATTGTTGGTCCGGGTCGCAACCAGTTATTTTCAGGTTCTGGCGGCCGAGGACACCCTGGTTTCCGAAACCACGGCGAGGGAGGCGATCGGCCGGCAGCTCGAACAGGCCCAGCGGCGATTTGAAGTCGGGCTCATCGCCATCACCGACGTGCAGGAAGCCCAGGCCGGTTACGACCAGGCCATCGCCGCAGAGATCGGGGCGCAGCAGGCGGTGGCGACGGCCCGCGAATTCCTGAGGGAGATCATCGGCGAGTCCGTCATGGAACTCGCCGGGCCCATGGAGGAGATTCCGTTGATGAGGCCGGACCCCGACAACGCGGAGGAATGGGTGCAAACGGCGCTGGACCAGAATCTGGCATTGATCTCCAGCCGAATTTCCTCGGATATCGCCCTTGACGACGTCGCAATTCAGCGCAGCGTCCGGTACCCAACCGTGAGCCTGAGCGGGAACCTGGGCGAATCGGGCTCGCGCACGACCCGCATCAACAATCTGGTGGCGAATCCACCGTGTTTGCAGCAGCCGCTGTTTCGCTGTCCCCCCGCGGAAACCGCGTCCGAGTCCGAGGCGCAAAGCTACGGCCTGTCTCTCAGCTTCAGCATTCCCATCTATTCCGGCGGCGTGAACGGGGCAAGAATCCAGCAGGCGGTCTACCAGCACCGGGCCACGCTGGAAGCCCTGGAACGGGTCGCGCGCGCCACGGAGCGGGAAACCCGCGACGCCTACCTGAGCGTGATTTCCGAGATTGCCCGCGTGCAGGCGCTCCGGCAGGCGGTGGAATCTTCCTCTATCGCGTTGCAGGCCACCGAGGCGGGTTTCGAAGTGGGCACCCGAACCACCGTCGACGTCCTGGTGTCGCAGAACACCTTGCGGCGGGCCCAGACCACCTATGCGCGCAGCCGATACGACTACATTCTGAATATCCTGCGGCTCAAGCAGGCAGCGGGCAGCCTCAACCTCGATGACCTGGAGGAAGTCAGCGGCTGGCTCGAGGGTTGATCCGGCGTCTCTCTTGGGTTGGTCGGTGCGGGGGCGCATGAGGGCGAGATCAAGCTCGCAAGGACTGCCCTCATGCGCCCCCGCGAATCGCGTCGATGATGGCGCTGGTCGAGCGTCCTTCCCTGAGCCCCAGGACGCGCACCTCGCCGCCGTTGTCGAGGACTGCCTTGCCTCCCGCAATTTCCTCGCGCCGGTAGTCGCCGCCCTTCACCAGGATATCCGGTAGAAGGCGGGCGATCAGTTCCGCCGGAGTGTCGTCGGAGAACGGCACCACCCAGTCGACCGCCGCCAGCCCGGCAAGGACCGCCATGCGGTCGAGCAGCGAATTGACAGGGCGCTCACGCCCCTTGAGGCGGGCGACGGATTCGTCATCGTTGACTGCGACCACGAGCCGGTCGCCCAGCCCCTTGGCCTCCTGCAGGTAACTCACGTGTCCGGCGTGGAGAATGTCGAAGCAGCCGTTGGTCATCACCACACGCTCGCCCCGGAGGCGGCACTCCTCGACCAGCGGCAGCAGTTCCCCGGCGCTCACCAGCCCGCGCCCGCCGGCGCCCTTGCGGTGCAGGGCGAGCCGCAGTTCCGAGGGCGATACGCTGGCCACGCCGATCTTGCGAACCACCAGTCCCGCGCCGAGATTGGCCAGAGACGCGGCAGTTTCGAGATTCATTCCGCACCCGATCCCCGCCGCCATGAGGGCGATGACCGTGTCGCCGGCGCCGGTGACGTCGAAGACTTCCCGGGCCTCGGCCGGGAGCGTCAGCGGTTGTGCCCGCCGTGGAAAGAGGGTCATGCCGTGTTCTCCGCGGGTGACCAGCAACGCGCCGAGTCGCAGGTCCCGCGCCATGGATTCGCCGCGGGACAGGAAGTCGCCCTCATCGGACCAGTGTCCCGCCACGGCGGCGAATTCGGCCTCGTTCGGTGTCAGGACCGTGGCGCCGGAGTAGCGGTCGAAGTCCCGCCCCCTGGGATCCACCAGCACCACGGTTCCGTGACCGGCAGCGCACGCGACGAGCCGTTCCACCGCGGCCAGCGAACCCTTGGCATAGTCGGAAAGCACGATCGCATCCACCTCACCCGCCAACTCCGCGACCGACGCCTCCATCGCGCCCGCGCAATCGACATAGGCTTCCTCCGCGTCCAGGCGGATGAGCTGCTGGTTGCGGGCGAGCACGCGCAGCTTGTGAATCGTGCGGGCGCCACCGACCCGGTGGAGCCGACAGCGCACGCCGGCCGCGGTGAGTTTCTGCTCCAGGGCGCTGCCGCGGTCGTCATCGCCGACCACGGCGGCGAGGTGCACTTCGGCTCCCAGCGCGGCGACGTTGCAGGCCACATTGCCCGCGCCGCCCGGCCGGCGCTCGGTCTGGCGTGTCTCCACCACGGGCACGGGCGCTTCCGGGGAGATTCGTCCGGCGTGACCGAACCAGTATTCGTCCAGCATCGCGTCGCCGGCCACCAGGACCCGCAGGCGCGAGAAATCGGGGATGCTGAGTTGCATGAGCAGTCCGTCTACCAATTAATGCGCGCTGCCTTCATTATTCTCCCCGGGGTCGCCCGATATGCGAAGCTGTGTGCAGATCGTCCAAGGCTCTTCAACCTGACTAGACTTTCACCACCTTCATCACCTCGTCGCCGAGATGGTTAATGGCCTTGACAGCGATCCGGCCCGATTCCGGCTTGCTGAACGGGCGCGATGTATCCGAGCGTAGACTTTCCCACGCGTCCGCATCGATTTCCGCCTTGAGCGTAGTCTTGAGGGCCTTGTAGGGGTCTCTTGCTCCCAGAAAGTAAGCATGGCGAACGAAAAAGCTGGCCATGTCGTAATCCGTGTCGATGAACCAGCACGCCAGGTCGCCAGGTTCCGAGGAACGCACCTCGCCGGAGCGGGGATCGAACAGGTCGATTCCCTTGATTCTCACCTGGATACAGTCGTCGGGAGCGTTAATCACTTCGATATCGGGTTCACCGAATATCACGAACAAGTTACCAGCCTTGGTCTTCTTCAGGTCCGTAGACATGTGAAGGTCGGCGTTCATCCGTGCCTTGAGTATGGGAAGTTTCCCGAGCTTCGAGACGTCCGTAGATTGGGCATCGTAGTTGAAGGCGCAGGCGATCAATGCGTTGAAGCCGGCTTCGGCAGCTTCGCGAGCCGCAGCGAATAGGTCCGCCCGTCCGACCGTGCCATGCTCGGGGCCGACCAGGATGGCGGCGCGGCGTTCGCCATTGCCTTCCCGGTATCGGCCGTCGCCGCAGATTAGCTCTCCCGGCCAGCCGGAGAGTGAAGTAAAGTCGATCTTGTGACGCTTGTTCGCCTGCTGAACGCCGGCAGTTCTTAGCTGATCCAGAATAACGGCCGTGAAGTCGTAGGCTGGCACATCCAGCGCACTGCCGATCCGATACGTCGCCGGCGCATCTTCTACACCGTCTGGGGTAGGCTTGGTGACCTTAGGATGCGTAGCCGCCTCAACGGTCCGGTGGGGCGTGAGCGACTCCACTGTGAACGGCCCCGCGACTCGAACGCGGCTCTTGTCTTCGTAAGGCTTGTCGTAGAGATACTCGAAGTCGGCGTTCGCAGCGATGGAGGCGTCTATCTCGTGCTGGCGGGCGATGCGGGCTTCCCAGAAGCGGGCGTGGGATTTCTCGGCGGCGTTGGGCCAATCGGCGGGCACTTCGTACGGTACCTCCCATTCAAGCAGCGCGCAGGCGGGAACGGTATCACCGCTCGGCAGCTTGACTGTTGCGCCCTCTGCCTCGTCAAAGCTGACCGTAGCGCCCTTGCGCCCACCCACAGCGACCGCTAAAGGCGTCGTGTGACCGCGCAGTGCCGCGTTCAGGTCCGCGAGTGCAGCTTCGACCTTGGGTTGCCGATTCTCGTAGATGATGTCGATTTCCGCGTTGTTGGCAATGGCCTTGAGCGTAATGTGCGGCACACGCTCGTAGACGAAACCCTGGCGGATGCTCCCGTAAGTTGGCTCACCGGATGGCGCCTTGCGGGTGACCTCCGCTTCTTTCAACTGGCCCGCGCGGCTGTCGGCGAGCAGATAGTAAGGATAGCGGGCGCCCATTATGCGCGTGCGGGCCAGCGCGAGAGCAACTCGTGACGTGTCCATCGTTATCCAGCGGCGGCCCCATTGTTCGGCGACATAGGCGGTGGTGCCCGAGCCACAAGTTGGGTCTATAACAAGATCGCCCGGGTCTGTAGTCATTAGGACACATCGGCGTACTACAGCCTCTGAGGTTTGGACGACATATGTCTTGTCAGAGGCCGCAAACGTGTCCTGCCAGACGTCAGTGACGACTTCGCTTGGAGCATCATCAAAGAAGTAGCGCCAGCGCAAACTGGTTTTAAGTGGCTGAAGCCTTGCGGCCTTCCTCAGTCGTTCCATTCCATCCTTGTGTGTTTTCCAGCTCTTGCCCTTGGGGTAGTCAAATTGTCTGCCCTCAACTACCACTTCGTACATACATGACTGGGTATATCCAGATGAGGCAAGGTTTTGTGCGGTAAAAAATCGTGCCATAGGATTCTTGAGGCCGTCTGCACGCCTTAGTACGGAACCATCATCGAGTAATGCGGATGAGAATTCCGGATGGCTCTCGAGCGATTTAGGTATGCGAGGCTGCCTAAATTTTAGTGCGGTTTTGTCGCGCGTATACCAGAGAATGAAATCCGTTGTGCGAGCTAAGTCAGACACATGCAAAGGACTTTTGACTCTAAAAGTAACTTGTGCCACGAAGTTGTCTACTCCAAACACCTCGTCCAAAACGGAGCGCACTCGATGTACATTCTCATCACCAATCTGCACAAAGACCGAACCGCTTTCCGTCAACAAGTCCCGCGCTACCGTCAACCGGTCCCGCAGATAGGTCAGATACGAATGAATTCCGTCGCGCCATGTATCCCGAAAAGCCTTCACCTGCTCAGGCTCGCGTGTGATGTGGTCCCTCTTGCCGTCCTTCACGTCCCGGCTAGTTGTTGACCACTGGAAATTCGAGTTGAACTTGATGCCGTAGGGCGGATCGATATAGATGCACTGCACCTTGCCGCGCAAGCCTTCGCGTTCGGCCAAGCTCGCCATAGCCTGTAATGAATCGCCCAGAATCATCCGGTTCGACCAATTCTGGTCGTGCTGGTAAAACTCCGTCGTCGCTTCCGGACTGGGCAGGCCGTTGAAATCGGCAAACAGGTCGGGGATTTCGGGCGCCTCCTCCTTTGCCCTTTCTCTACTCTCTCTGAGCAGATCGTCAATCAGGACCTTTGGGTGCACCTTCTCCTGAATGTAGAGTGGGGGTGCCTGAACCACGAGGTCCGACCAGTCCTGCTCGTCCTTGCCGCGCCACACCAACTGCGGGTCGAGGTCACGATTACGGCGCTCGTAGGCGATGCGGAGCGGGGTTTTGTCGTCTTCCGAAACCAGCGGCTCCAATTCAGACGTAGGGATGTTCCGCCGCGATTCTTCCTGGTGCATCAGGGTTTCGATCTTCTTTCGCGGTTTGCGTTTGCGTGCCATCGCTATCGATCTCCTGCCCTGGTTCAACGGGTTGTTTCAACGTACGCCACGCCGAATTCATCGGCAATCCCTTTGAGGCGCCGATCAAGCGTCCACAGGCGGGCATCCTGCATTTCTCTCACCGCATACAACAAATGAGCATCCACAAAGCCGATTCCGCGGCCGGACACTGCGTCTCTCTCGATGCGGGAAATCACGGTCTCGTTCGCCAACTCGCGAATTCTGGGAATCGCGTTAAGGAGTTTCATCGTGGCAACCCGATCTCGCAGATTTCCACAAGCCAGTTCACCAGTCACCATGGTATGTATGACAAGCTCACCTGCGCTCAGGTGTTGTATCAGAGTTGGATTCGGGGCGCGAAAATGATGGATCCACACCTGTGTGTCCACCAGGATCATTCGCTGATTTCGCTTCTGCGACGCGGGACATATTCAAGGTCCGGCATCGCCCCGCCCAGCAGAATGACCCCATGAGCCGCCCGCACGGCAGGCGAAGAGGCATGCTGCGCAAACCAGCGATGGAAGTTCTCCTCCATGGTTTCGATGTCCGTCAATTCAAGAAAGTCCCACCGCCCGTAGTCTCCAAGACGGTTGACGCCGGGAATCCATGAGGTCCGCATTGTCTCCGCCTTGATCTTTGCATCGTGCTCGCGCTTGCCCTTGATCTCGACCACCAGATTCAGCGGCTCGTCCGCTCCGTCGTCAATGCGCACGATGAAGTCCGGAAGATAACGTCTAGGTATCTCGCCCATTCGGTACGGCACGGCGAAACCCATGCCTTCGTTCTTTACATAGGCCCGTACGCGAGGGTGCGATTCGGCTATTCGACAAAACTCCCTCTCCCATTCACTGTCGCAAACCGCCCAGTTGACGTGGCACAGGGCAGGGTTCGTGGACCACCGCGTCTGCCGTGATGTCCGAAAATCCACCTCAGCAGTCGATCCTCGTGGATTGTACGGATCCAATATCGCGCGGATACGACGCTCACCGACGGATCCTGCGATAGCGGCGTGGATGAGAGAGCAGGCATCGTCGGCGAGTACCGTGTAAAGCAGTTGCTCCGGCCTTGTCCCGCGTTTGCAGACCAGATAACCGCCATCGAGCCATTCCCTGGCGATCCGCAGGAGGTCGCCCATCAGGTGCAGTTTCGGGACTCCGTCGGCACCCAGGAAATACCCCTGCATCAACCATTTTGCGAGATGAAACGCTATCGTTGCAGGGCGGACGGCCGACAGCGCATTGGGCGTAAGGATGACGCCCTCGCCAAGGATGCCCTCGTTGTGCGTTTGGGTGGGACCCACCTTCTCAGGGGTCAACGTCAGCCGGTGATCGCTGTTGAACTTCGCCGTCAACCGGTCCTCGGGCAGTTCGTAAGCATATCCCTCCACGCGGGGAAACTCGATGGCACACTTATCGCGGTCTGGCCGCACCGCATGCACATGGACGGTTCGATTCGGCTTGGGCGGCGGCGCCACGACGGGTTCAGCGGCAAAGTCGAACGGAATCCCTAGTACATCGGCATACTCCACATCGAACAGCCCTTCTTCGTTGAGTTCATAGGACTGTCGGCGTAGCGCCCTGCCGACGACCTGCTCGCACAGCAGTTGCGTGCCGAAGGCGCGCACGCCCAATACGTGGGTCACGGTGTTGGCGTCCCAGCCTTCCGAGAGCATCGCCACAGAAACTACGCAGCGGATAGACGCGCCCAAACGTTCAGGCTTGCCCACCGTGTTCATGACTTCGCGCAGCAGGTCGGCGTCGGTCAGATTCTCTCCCGCGGAAGCGTCCCGGGTGCGCTGGACCAACTCCCAGCGGAAACGTTCGATTTCGTCTTGGTGCGCCTTGCGGAAGTTATTGTCCAGCGCGTCGCCTGACTCCAACTGTTCGCTGTTGATCAGCAGTGTGCGCGGCCGCTCGAGTCGATTGCCCGTTTCGTCGTAGTTGCTGAAAAGCGGAAATCCCAGATACTCCGCAAGTCCATTGCCGTTTTCCCCAGTTCGCTCGAAGCCGGCGATGAAGTTGTAGACCAACTCGGACGCAACCATGTTGCTGCACACCACAATGAACACTGGCGGCACCTCGATCTCCGCATTCCGCCACGCCTCGAAGGTCGATGCGTAGTGGCCATAAAGGGCCTGCATTGCGCCCCTGAGATCCCTCGGCAATTTTCGCGGATTCTTCAGCGCGGCCTTGGGGCTCCGCTTTTTGGGCATGCTGGAACCGATGTGGCACCATAACTCCCGGTAGCGAGGCACTTCGTCGCTCGCCACATTGTCTGCAACCGGCACCCTGGGCAATTTGACGATGCCGCATTCGATGGCGTCGAGCAGCGAGAAATCGCTCATCGTCCACGGGAACAGCGTGCCTTCGCGATAGCCGGAACCATTCAAGAAGAATGGAGTCGCGGACAGGTCAAAGACGGATCGAACGCCGACCACACGCTGCAACGTTTCAATACCGGATATCCACAGCCGCGCGGCTTCGGCGTTTTTCTTCGCCTCTTCCCTTTCGTCGCCCGTCCGGGTGCCTTCCTCCGAATCGCCGGGCCGTTCGCGGTAGCAGTGATGCGCCTCGTCGTTCAGCACGAGTATATTCTTGATGCTCATCAGTTCAGGGCAAACCCGCTGCAGCATCTGGCCTTCCGTCTCCACGGTCGAGATATCCGGCCCATGGCCCTTGAGTAAGGCCCGATTGCCGGTGGCCAGCCGGGTACGCTCCCGGCGCAGAAAAGCGTGGTAATTTGTAATAACTATCCTTGCCCGCTCCAGGTCCGGCAGCATGCCGTAGGGAACCAGCTCATGTTTCCTGTAGTAGCTGTCCGGGTCGTTTGGTTGCAGAACCCGCAGTCGGTCTCGAATCGTGATGCCGGGCGTTACGACGAGGAAGCCGCGCGTGAATCGGGGGCTTGCCGCCTGGCGTACTGCGTTCAGCGTCTGCCACGCAATCAGCATGGCCATTACCGTCGTCTTGCCGGCACCGGTCGCGAGCTTGAGGGCGATGCGCAGCAGGTCCGGGTTCGCCCGCCGGTTGGCGCCGCGCAGGTGTTCCCGGATGCCCTTGTACGCTGCTTGCCCACGCCCGCTGATACAGCCCGCCACCTCGGTGAGCCAAATGGCGGTCTCAACGGCCTCGATCTGGCAGAAAAACGGCCGCCGCCCCACGAACTCGTGCTCGCGCCAGTGACGCAGCAAGTGCGTCGTCACCGGCGTCACCCCGCACTGATCCACCGGCAATCGCCGCCAGGCTTCTACATGACGGCGTACTTCGTTGATGACCGGCATCGGGTCGTATTCCTGTCCGCTGCCGGTCTGATGCTTCTCGTCCAGCGTGAGTTTCGCCTGACCGCTTTTCTTCGGCGCCGGTACTGGCGTCACGTACTCTGCACGCCGCCGACCGGAGATCGTTTGGCCCGTGGGTCTGCGGTCACCGTCCAGCTCCCAATGCTTGCCCGGTGGCCCATAGGGAGAGTTCAGGATGGGGTTTGCGAAGAAATCCGTCATACCGGCAAGGGTACCCAATCGACTTTGTCATTCGTGCTATACGCGGAGTATCGGCACAAAGCAAGGAGCCCCCCGATCTTCACGCCCCGGAATGGCGGGCGAAACCAAGCCCGAAAAGGGGTGCGTGCGGACAGCCCTTTCGAGCGTCGTGTGCGCGGCGCGGGGCCATGGATGGCCAGGAGCGCCGCGCGCCGATCCGAGCCCGCCAGGGATGGCGGGCTCGGTTTAGCTCGGAAGGGCTGTCCGCACGCGCCCCGCACCAACAGCGCCAGATGAAAAGAACGTTAAAGCAACGGCACCGCCAGCAACGCCACAATATTGATGATCTTGATCAGCGGATTGATCGCAGGCCCCGCAGTATCCTTGTACGGGTCGCCCACGGTGTCGCCGGTGACCGCGGCCTTGTGAGCCACGGAGCCCTTGCCGCCCAGGTTGCCGTCCTCGATGTACTTCTTGGCGTTGTCCCACGCCCCGCCGCCCGTGGTCATCGAGATGGCCACGAACAGGCCGGTGACGATCGTTCCAAGTAACAAACCGCCCAGCGCCTCCGGACCCAGCAGCACGCCGACCACGATGGGCACCAGCACCGGCAAGAGCGACGGCACCACCATTTCCTTGATGGCCGCGCGGGTCAGCAGATCCACCGCGGTGGAATAATCCGGCCGCGTGGTCCCTTCCATGATCCCGGCGATTTCCCGGAATTGCCGACGCACTTCCTCCACCACCGAGCCCGCCGCACGGCCAACGGCCTCCATGGCCAATGCCCCGAACAGGAACGGCACCAGGCCGCCGATGAAGAGCCCGACGATGACCCGGTGATCGGAGAGATCGAACTGCAGAACCCCCAGGCCCGCCTCTTCCAGGCTGTGGGTGTAATCGGCAAACAGCACCAGGGCGGCCAGGCCGGCCGAGCCGATCGCATAGCCCTTGGTGACGGCCTTGGTGGTATTGCCCACGGCGTCGAGCGCGTCGGTGACCTTGCGCACCTCCGACGGCAACTCCGCCATTTCCGCGATTCCGCCGGCGTTGTCCGTAATCGGCCCGAAGGCATCGAGCGCCACGATCATGCCCGTCATCGACAGCATGCTCGTGGCGGCGATGGCGATGCCGTACAGACCGGCCAGTTCATACGAGCACCAGATCGATGCGCAGACCGCGAGAACCGGCAGCGCCGTGGACTTCATGGAGACACCGAGCCCGGCGATGATGTTGGTCGCATCGCCGGTCGTCGAGGCGGCGGCCACCTTCCTGACGGGGCTGTACTCCGCGCCGGTGTAGTACTCCGTGATCACCACCATGGCGGCCGTCAGGACGAGACCGATCAGGGCGGCCAGATACAGGTCGGTGGAACCCGCGCCCATGAGCGAGGTGGTGATCGGGTAGAACGCCGCCGCCGCCAGCACGCCGGAGACGATCACGCCCTTGTACAGCGCGCGCATGATCTTGCCGCTGCGGGTGCCGACGAAGAACGTGCCGATAATGGAAGCGACAATGGACGCTCCGCCCAGCGTGATCGGGTAGATCACCGCGTTGGCGCCGAGCTCGTCGGCGATCAGCCCGCCGAGCAGCATCGTGGCGATCACGGTGACAGCGTAGGTCTCGAACAGGTCCGCCGCCATGCCGGCGCAGTCGCCGACGTTGTCGCCCACGTTGTCCGCAATCACCGCCGGGTTACGGGGATCGTCCTCCGGAATGCCGGCCTCGACCTTGCCCACCAGGTCGGCGCCCACGTCGGCGCCCTTGGTGAAGATGCCGCCGCCCAGACGGGCGAAAATCGAGATCAGCGAACCGCCGAAGGCAAGCCCTATCAGCGATTTCAGCACGGCGTCCTCCGCCATGCCCATCGCCTGGAGAATCACGTAGTAGCCGGCAACGCCCAGCAACCCCAGCCCCACCACCAGCAAACCGGTAATGGCGCCCCCGCGGAAGGCGATGCTCAGCGCGGGATTGAGCCCGACGGTGGCGGCCTGGGCGGTGCGCACGTTGGCGCGAACGGAGACGAACATGCCGATATAGCCGGCCAGCGCCGAGAACACGGCGCCGATGGCAAAGCCCACCGCCGTGCCCCAGTCCAGCGCCACCAAAAGCACCACGAACAACACCGCACCGACGATGCCGATGGTCGCGTACTGGCGATTCATGTACGCATTGGCGCCCTCCTGGATGGCCGCCGCGATCTCCTGCATCCGCTCGCTGCCGGCCGAGCGGCCGAGTATCCATTTTGCCGAGACCACGCCATAAACAAGCGCCAGCAAGGCCGCTCCCAAGGACAACCACAGGGCCGTTTCCGGATTCATTCGCTACTCTCCTGCCGGTGGCAAAAAACGCGGCATTCTAACATGGCGGGCAAACCGGATGACCGCTGTCCGGGCAGGCCCGCGAGGAGGTCGGTCAGGAGCTTGCGCCGCAGGCACTCACGGCTGCAAATTCGCTTTCGAAAATCCTGCGGCGCGGGCTTGCATGGAGTTACTTTCTTCCCTCAGCGTCAGTGCACCGTTCGCCGGGGCGAATACTCCCGGCGCTATCCCGCCTCGCTCCCGGTAGCTTGCTCGAGCCAGGATTGCAGATGCCGGCGCCGCTGTTCGGCGTCCAGCGTGGTCAGTGCTTCGACCTCCTCATAAAAGGCATCGAGGCCGCGCGACTCCAGCAACCAGAGCAGGCCCGGCACCCAGTACCGGTAGGTGGCCACCGACGCGACATGGGCGTTGTTGAGGGGGCGGGAAAACCAGGCATCGTAGTTTGCACGGCCCTCCCAAGCGGGCTTGAGAACGGCGTATTCCGAGCGCAGCGCGTCAAACGCGACCGCCTTGGCGCGACGCTTCGCATCGGCCGGTTCGGAACCGGCGTAGATTGCGCGCAGGCGCTCCCTTTGACGGCCGATCAGTTCGGCGAACTGGGTCTGGATGAGGCTCTGTCCCCCATAGGCGTCAAGGCCGCCGACATCGCCGGACTGCATCAGCCAGCGCCGGGTGCCGTACTCCGCCACGGCTGTCGCGAAGGCCTCGTTAAGGTCGCTTTCGCCCTTCAGGTAGAACTTCTGATGGGCCAGTTCGTGCAGGAGCACCTCCACGAGCCGATAGTCCGGCCCCGCGATCATGGTGCTGACGACCGGGTCGGCGAAGTAACCGAGCGTGGAATAGGCGGTGGCGCCGCCCACCAGCACATCCAGACCCTCGTCTTCCAGACGCGCCGCAAATCGCCGCGCCGCGGCTTCGTTGAAGTACCCCCGGTAACTCACGCAGCCGGCGAACGGGAAACACCAGGTTCTCGGATCGATGGAAAACTCTTCCGCCGCCACCACTGTCCAGACGGCGCTGTTGCGCCTTTGGCGGACGTTGCCGGCCTCGGAGTCGGAAGTGTCGGAACCGACGTCGGCGCCGCTAGACTCCGATCCGCCGTCGATGGACGCTGAGCCGGCGCTGTTGCGATCGAGATCGACGAACGTTGCGTAGCTGCGGTTCTCGGGAAGGCCCAGTTCTTCTACGGCGAACCGCCGAATTTCCAGAACCCTGCTCAACGCCGCCCGTGTTTCTTCGCTCGTCTCCGGATCCTCGATGACTGCCTCGATAGGGACCCGCTTGCTCAACAGGGACAACTGCCCGGCCACCGCCTGCCAGTAAAAGGGCAACGAACAACCACCCAGCAGCGCGGCCGCGCCGATGCCGATGAAAGCCAGCGCGCCCACCCTCGCTACTCGCGGCCAAATTCTGATCGCTGAATTACTCGTCATGTGAAGGGCAATGAGAACGAGGCGCTAAGTTATCATCAATTCATGGAGATCTACGAAGTTGGCGGCATTGTCCGGGATTCGCTGCTGGGCTTGCCAAACCTGTCCGACCGCGAGCGCGACTGGGTCGTGGTGGGTGCGCGTCCCGAGGATCTCCTGCGCCTGGGCTACAGGCAGGTGGGCAAGGACTTTCCCGTCTTTATCCACCCGGATACGGGCGAGGAGTACGCGCTGGCGCGCACCGAGCGCAAGGTGGGACCGGGCTACCACGGGTTCGCCTTCGATACTTCCAGCACGGTCACGCTGGAAGAAGACCTGGCGCGACGCGATCTGACCATCAATGCCATGGCCCGGGACGCCGACGGTACCGTGATCGATCCCTACGGAGGGCGCAGGGACCTTGAAAAACGCCGCCTGAGGCACGTCTCCGATGCATTCGCGGAAGATCCGCTCAGGATCCTGCGCGTGGCTCGCTTTGCCGCGCGATTCGCACAACTCGGCTTCAGCGTGGCGCCGCAGACCATGGCGTTGATGAAGCGGCTCGTGGAAACCGGGGAAGCCGCCGAACTCAGGCCCGAACGCGTCTGGCAGGAAACCGAAAAAACCCTGGCGGAAGGCGACCCCGATGTCTATTTCGAGGTCTTGCGCGAGTGCGGCGCCCTGAAGGTGGTATTTCCCGAGATCGACGCCCTGTACGGCGTCCCTCAGCCCGCGAAGTGGCACCCGGAGATCGACACCGGCGTGCATACCATGATGGCCTTGCGGACCAGCGCCGGACTGTCCGACAGCGTTGCAGTGCGTTTCGCGGTGCTCACCCACGACCTTGGAAAGGCCACCACGCCCGGGTGGATGCTGCCGGCGCACCGCGGACACGAGGAACGGTCTGTCGGTCTGCTCGATGAATTTTGCGGGCGGTTGCCGGTGCCGCGCCGATTCCGCGAGTTGGCCGTCGCGGTCGCGCGTCATCACGGCAAGGCGCACCGGGCCGCGGAGCTCAGGCCGGCGACCATCTACAAGTTGATCGAAGCCGTGGACGCCTTGCGCAGGCCGCAGCGATTCGAGGATTTTCTCCTGGGCTGCGAAGCCGATGCCCGGGGCCGTCTGGGACTTGAGGACCGTCCCTACCCTCAGGCCGAAATCCTGCGGTCCGCGCTGGCCGCCGCCCGCGCGGTTCGTACCGAAGACGCCGGCGGCAAGGCCAGCGGCCCCGCGCTCGGCCAGCGATTGCGCCAGTTGCGCATTCAGGCGATACGCGAAGCGCTCGGCCAACGCAGGACCGGACCGCAGGACGCGGGGTAATCATGGCGCCGGAGTCGGACGTGCCACCTTTGTGGCAACCGTTCGCTGATTACGGGCGTGCGTCCGTATTCTACGTGGATCTGAAACCGGACGCCGGCCGCGAGACCGCCGCGATGGCCTGGCTCGATGCATCGGAAAAGGCGCGTTTGCGACGATTCAGCAACGCCTGCGCCCAGCGGGAATTCGTGCTCTGCCGCGCTGCGTTGCGCGACATTCTCCTCGCCCGGCTCGATTGCCGAAACCGTCAGCTATCGTTCGGGGAAACCGAGAACGACAAGCCCCTGGCCCACGTCCAGGGCGAACCCGCTCCGGTAGGCTTCAATGTCAGCCACAGCGGTCCGCATGGACTGATCGCCGTCGTGCCGGAAGGGCGGGTCGGGATCGACGTGGAGGATCGTGCGGCGCGCCGGGATTTCGACGGCATCGCGTCGCTCACGTTCACGCCGGACGAGCAGGCCGAATTCGGCGCGGCGGACGGGGTCCGCAAGCCCGAGTTCTTCTACAGGATCTGGACCATGAAGGAGGCGCTGATCAAGGCGCTGGGCATCGGCTTGTCCCTGAACCCGGCCCGATTCGAGATTCCACCGGCGATGCGCGCAGGCGCCAGGCGGTGCGAATTCCGGTTTCCCCACCTGCCCGGCGACCAGTGGCGCCTCGAAGACCTGGGCAATGCGGAATTCGCGGCTGCCATTGCCACGGAATCAACCCGGCTCCAGCAGCCTGCGCGGACTATTGAAGCATCTTGATGCCTGATCATAGTCGCACTATGATGTCAATGTGCGGACCACACTGACAATTGACGACGACCTCGCGATGGCGTTGAAGGATCTTGCGCGCAGCAGCGGCAAGAGTTTCAAGGCCGTGGTCAACGAAGTCGTGCGCAACGGCCTGACCGCCGGCGAGAAACCGTTGAGCGGCAGGGAGCCGTTCCGGATTGCCGCCGCGCGCCGCGGTTTCCTGCCCGGAATCGATCCGCTCAAGCTTAACCAGCTCGTGGACGAACTCGAGGTCGATTCGTTCGTGAGCCGAAGGCACGACAGTCCGTCCGGATGATCATTCCGGACATCAACCTGATCGTCTACGCCTACAACGAAGACGCGCCCTTCCATGCCCCCGCGAAAGCCTGGTGGGAGCAGTGCCTCTCCGGCACGGAGCCTGTGGGACTGGCCTGGGCCGTGATTCTGGGGTTCGTGCGGCTGATGTCCAATCGACGCGTTCTCGCCAGCCCCATGCCGACATCGGAAGCAGTGGAGCACTGCAGGTCATGGATTCTGCAACCCAACGTACGCATCGTCCTGCCCGGGCCCACGCATCTGGACATATTCACCGGACTTCTGGCAGGCCCCATGGGTCCCAATCTGGTCACGGATGCGCACCTTGCGGCTCTGGCCATCGAACACCAGGCGGAGCTGCATTCCAATGACGGGGACTTTGCACGCTTTTCGGGCTTGACCTGGCGAAACCCGGTAGCACAGACCTGATTCGGCGTGGACGCCCCGTGTGCGTATTCCATGCAAGAGCGGGCGCGTCTGCCGTCCGGCGCCTTGCCCGACTCGGCCCCTTTGCCCATAATCGCGCCCTGCCGCCAGTCACCAAAGGAGATACCTCAAATGGCATCGACAAAAGAACGTCTCACGCAGCTTGCCGACGAGCATCTGGACCTTGGTTCCGATCCGGATTTCGATGCCCAGTTGGCTGACGCCGGCGTGTCCTCGGTGGCGGCGGTTGCGTTCTTCAAGGAAGTCAACGAGGCGTTCAATCTCTCGCTGCAGGCTGAAGACTGCCTGCAGTTCCGGACTTTGGGAATACTTGCGGCCTATATCGACGACCACTCCGGTTGAATGCTCCCGGTCGGTCGGGGACAACCTGACCGACCATCTCTGACCGCCAGTAGGCGGGCCCCACCGCCCCGGTATCCGGGGTCGACCGGGCGTTTGGCGCGGCGCCATGCTCAATACCGCCGTTATCCGTTTCCCGTTAGAAGAACGATTCCAGGGGGATACCGGTCTTGTCTGACGCGACGACAGAAGCCGTTTGGGAGATACCCGAGCCGCTTTCGGTATGCGAAGTACCTCTTGACGGCCACGCCATTACCCGCGTGCGGCGGCATGGCAATCCGTCAGGGCCGAGGCTGGTTCTGAGCCACGGCAACGGACTCGCCATCGATCTGTACTATCCATTCTGGTCGCTGCTCGCGGATGAGTTCGACCTGATGGTCTACGACCTTCGCAATCACGGCTGGAACGCCGTCGGCGACCGGCGAAACCACAATATCCCCGCCCTGATTCGCGACCACGACACCATTCTCGATACTATCGTGAGCGAGTATGGGGAGAAACCGACCATCGGCATATTTCATTCCGTCTCCGCGCTGGTCACCCTGTTTTCGCCCGATGCTGGCTATTGCGCACGCGTCCTGTTCGATCCGCCGCTTTGCAAGCCCGGTTCCGACCTCCTGGAGTTCGATGCGGCCGCGGAACGCTCCGCCGCGATGACCCGGCGCCGCAGCCCACGGTTCGAGCGCCGGGAGGAATTCTCGGATTTGCTTCGCTATATGCCGGCGTTCCAGCGTGTCGTTCCCGGCGTGCGCGAACTCATGGCGGCAACAACGCTGCGAGCTGCGGACGATGGGCAGGGCTACGAGTTGCGCTGTCCGCGCGAATTCGAGGCTCAGATCATGGACTACGTGAGGGGATTTTCTCCCTTGGTCGACCTCTCACAGCTCTCGTGCCCGACCAAGGTGATCGGCGCGGACCCCACCGTGCCTTTCGCCTACCTGCCCGCATTCGACCTCAGCGACATGATGGCCGTGGACTACGATTTCATCCCCGACGCGACCCATATGCTCCAGTTGGAAGACCCGGAGGAATGCGTCGCGACGATCCGTCCCTTCCTGGATCAGTACGCCGGGGGGTAGTAGGCGAACCCACCTCTGATTTCAGCTGGGGGGGGTGTGCGAACAGCCCTATAGAGCGGTTTGCGTTAAAGGCAATTCAGATGCAATTCAAGCCATCGGACCGATCCGGCCAGTCGGATGCCGAAACGGCTGGCCCGACACCGTTTGCAGAAAGCGGTGCCCCCCGGCTGAGCCACTCCGAGTCCTACGCCACCATTCTGCCCCGCCAACTTAGCTGCCCACATCCAGATCGATTGGTACATTCTGAAGATCCCCGACGCGATGCTCTCAGGCTCCCTGACCAATCCGTCCTTCAGATTAGCAGCACCTTTGCTGGCTTCAAGCTCAAGATTGCCCATTCGTTGATGCAAGTTTACCAACCGAATTGATCTGGAAAGAGTGCGAGCTTAAAGTCTGCATTGCTGTGTCAGGAGGCCCCCGATGGAAGGGTTGGTAGAGTTTTTCGCCACGCTCGGAATTCTCTTGAGCATCAACAACATGTCCGAAGGTACCGAATGGTACACCGATAGCATGATAGATCCGATCGACGACACGCACACCGCAATTGCGCTGCGCGCGGAGACACGCGGGTCGTGGACAGTGACAGGACGGACTCGACTTCTTGCCCTGTTCTGCGAGGAAACACAAGAGGGTGAAAGAACGGAACTATCCGTCGCAATCGTGTGGAATCTGCGGATGGACGAGTTTCTTGCTCCCGCGGACGCAGGACAAAGGAGCGAGTCACACGAGACGGAGATCATTACTCGATTCGGCGACACGCAAGCGCAAAGTTGGACTTACGAGCGCGTGGGACACAGCAATGGGATGTTCGCCACGTGGCCATATGATATGGACCGTTTCCTGAATGAGGCGCGCGATGCGCCACAACTGGCACTTCGCGTTGAAAACGACGTGACAGGTACACACACGACGGTATTCGATCTTACGGGTCTGACACGCGTCATAAGCGCGATGGAAGACGGGTGCGCTGAGCCTCCTGACACAACACAGATGCCGCAGAATTCACAACAACAGGAACGCTCGCCAACGACAAGTACAGTAGACGCTCCCACGGAAGCAGGGATCGCGGCGCGTGCCGACGACGACCAAGCGTGGATCGAAGACCGTTGCACCCGAAACCTCGGACCCGCGCTCTGGTCCGCATGCGTTCAACGGGAGGTAGATGCGGTGAACCGCGGCATGCCCGACATCTCCGGGCTCGCCGCAAGCGACCAAGCGTGGATCGAAGACCGTTGCGCCCGAAACCTCGGACCCGCGCTCTGGTCCGCATGCGTTCAACGGGAGGTAGATGCGGTGAACCGCGGCATGCCCGACATCTCCGGGCTCGCCGCAAGCGACCAAGCGTGGATCGAAGACCGTTGCGCCCGAAACCTCGGACCCGCGCTCTGGTCCGCATGCGTTCAACGTGAAGTCGAGACAATCCGCAGAATCGAATAGACCGCTTCGATCAGGCTCTTGCGCGGTAGCATGGACAGAATCGCACCGCAAGTAGCCACACTGACTTCCATGGAACAAATGCGTAACTTCTTGATTTTCTGTTGGAGGGCGGTCGTTTGTTCTCTCGCGTCCGCGGGCCGGCGCCGCCGGGTTCGCTACTTGCATGGAACTACTCTGTTCCCTGGGCGTCAGCGCGGGGAACCCCGCCGCGAATACTCCTAGCGTACGGCGCAACGCGCTACTAAGGATGCGGCAGACGCTTACCCCTGCGTTTTCCTTCAGTCTAGGCCTGCCCGTGCCCCACATCTCCGTGCTGGACTTCACAAAGCCGCCGCGCTATGGTGCGCGTCATGGATGTTCAGAGCCAAGTCATGCGTTCGCTGCGTGCCGATTTGCCTCGGCTTCGCGACGTCATTGCGGGAGTGGTTTCGGAGGGGTTCGAAAGCCAAGGGAAGCTGGCCGACCGGGTCTGCGAGGCCTTTGCGCTTCGCGACGGACGCGGTCGGTGGCAACGCGCAAGCTGCCATCGGGCATTGGCGGTGCTGCAACGGGCCGAGCAGGTCGCGCTCCCGTCGCCGCGCCGTCCTGCGGTCGGGGGACGTGGCCCGCGCCTGCTCGCTCAACCGGTGGCGCCGGCACAAGCGGTGCCGGGCGCGGTCGGACAAGTGCGTGAGTTGGCGTTGGTGCGGGTCGATAGCGACGCGCAGCGCTGGCTCTGGAACACCCTCATGGCGCACGAACACCCGCGCGGAGCGGGTCCGTTCGTCGGCCCGCAGTTGCGGTATCTGGTCGGCTCCGCACACGGCTGGCTCGGGGCGGTGGGGTTCGCCGCCGCGGCGCGGCGCCTTTCGGCCCGCGACGCCTTTATCGGCTGGGACGATGCGCAGCGGGCGGCACATCTGCACCGGGTGCTGGGGCTGTGCCGGTTGCTGATCCGTCCCGGCGTGGCCTGTCGCAACCTGGCCTCCTGGGTGCTGGGTCAGGCGGCGCGGACGGTGGTCGAGGATTGCCGGCACCGCCACGGCCACCGGCCCTGGCTGTTGGAGACCTTTGTCGACGAGCAACGGCACAGCGGCGCCAGTTGGCGCGCCGCCAATTGGCGCCGCCTCGGAGAGACCGCCGGACGCGGACGCAACGACCGCACCCATGCCGCCTCGACCACGCCCAAGGCCATCTACCTCTACGCCCTGGAACCGGCCTTTCGCGAGCGCTTGCATCTCCCCGCCCCGGGGCCGGCGCCGCTGGACCCCGGCGCCGGCCTCGATGCCGAGGTCTGGGCGGCCAACGAATTCGGCGGCGCCCCGCTGGGCGATGCGCGCCTGAGCGCACGTTTGGTCAAAAGCGCGCACCATATGGCACTCTACCCCACACGCGCCAGCCACGGAGCCCGCGCCTTGATCAAGGGCCATTACCGACTCATCGACCAGCCCGCCGACAGCGAGGTCACCGTCGAACACATCCTGGCGCCGCATCGGCAGCGCACGGTGCAACGGCTGCAATCGGAGTCGACGGTGTTGTGCATTCAGGACACCTCCAGCCTGAACTTCACCCGGCACGGGCAAACCGAAGGACTGGGCCACCTCGGGTCGAACCAGACCGGCGCCGTGGCCCGCGGCCTGAACCTGCACGCCACCCTCGCCGTCAATCCCGATGGGGTGCCGCTCGGCGTGCTGCGGGCCGCGTTCGATGCGCCGCCGCCGCCGGACCCCGAGGCCAAGGGCCGCAAACCCCTCGAGCAAAGAAAATCGTTCCGCTGGATCGAGGCCCTGCGCGACTGCGCCGAGGCGGCCGCGCCCCTCGATGACACCCGCGCGGTGTGCGTCATGGACCGCGAGGCCGACTTTTTGGACCTGTTCATCGAGCAACACGACCGGACCCCAACGGTCGACGTGCTGGTTCGCGCCAAGACCAATCGCGTGCTCGGCCACGACACCGACGGCAACGGCGAGAAGGTCGTGCGACACCTGTTCGACGAACTGCGCAGCGCCCCGGCCCGGGGGCGGTGCCACGTCGAGGTGCGCCGGCCGGGCGCGCGCGAGAAGGCCAGCAAACAGGCGCAACGCGCCAAACGCACCGCCCGCACCGCCCGGATGACCCTGCGCTACCAACCGGTCGAACTGCCGCGCTCGACGTCCGAACCGCTGACACTGTGGGCGCTGCATGCCCGCGAGGAACACCCGCCCGCCAAGACGCAACCGCTGGAGTGGTTTCTGCTCACCACCGTGCCGGTGACCGAGCCCGAGGACGCCACGCGCCTGCTGCGCTGGTATAGCCTGCGCTGGCGCATCGAGGACTTCTTCCGCATCCTCAAATCCGGTTGTCAAATCGAGGAACTCCAACACCGCAGCGCCGAACGGCTCGAGCGCGCCATCGCCATCAACCTGGTCATCGCCTGGCGCATCCAGTTGATGGTCCAACTCGGCCGCGAGGTACCCGAACTGCCGGCCGAGTTGCTGTTCTCGAATCTCGAACTGCGCGTGTTGGCCTCCTTCGCCCGCTCGCGGAAACTCGGCGAACCCGAACACCTCGGCGCGGCGGTGCAACTCACCGCCCGGCTCGGCGGCTGGACCGGGCGCAAACGCGATCCCCCCGGCGCGCAACTCCTGTGGCAGGGCCTGACACAGCTCGTCACCATGTCCTTCGCCCTCCAACTGCACGACGAATACGGATGACACAAACATCAACAATCAACCGAAGTCCAGCGCTATATGTGGGGCACGGGCAGGTCTAGGCACCGCTTGCGTGCACGAGCCTAGAACGTATGATCCGCATGCCGGATCTCGCGAGCGAAATCTCCCTGGAGATCGTCTCTCTCGCCACAACAATTTCTTATATAGTGCCAATCCGACTTTGCCGGGACAGCACTGAAACAAATAGGTGAAGTCGGGTAGGGCAGGCGAGCCCGAGGAACCAGACAAGTAGACGGCTATGGAACTTAAGCTTGAGGATCTCGCGTATCAGCGCAAAGCTATCGAAGCCGTCGTACGCCTGTTTCAGGGACAGCCGCGCAACACGTTCGACACGGCTTGCCGCGAAGGCGTGCGGAGCAATGTCCTCACCATCCCCACCGAGCACATTCGCGAGAATGTTCTCGCAGTCATCGAAAACAGCGGCATTGACGAAGAAACGGCGTCTCTCGACGAAGCCCTGGACTTCTGCATCGAGATGGAGACGGGCACCGGCAAGACGCTCGTCTACCTCAAGACAGCCTACGAACTCTACCGCCAATACGCCTTCACGAAGTTCATCATCCTCGTTCCCTCCGTCGCCATCAAGGAGGGCGTCCTATCCACTTTCGACGCGTTCAAACGACAGCTTGCCGACGTATACGGGTTCACGCCCGCATGCTTTGAGTACGACAGCAAGCGCTTGAATCGCGTAACGGGCTTCGTCGAGGAGCAGCATCCCCAAACCCTCATGTTCGGGCTCTGAACACCCCGCTGTCATGTAACTGGGGTGGGAGTCCCGGGGAGGCGGCGTTGTGCGCCGCTCCCCGGGTGGCGTTTGCCTTGGCACAATGGCAGTGGTGCGGGAGCGGGATCGAGGACGTTTAAATTTTGGTGCCTCTGAGCCCGTTTCCAAACTGTACCCGGCCAACGGCGTCGAGCCCCGCTCTGTATCCGGCCCAGCGCCGAGAACGCGCAGCAAAATGAACCGTGTCTGTCCGCAGAACCGAGTCTGCTATCCGTTGGCCCCCGCTCCCGCCGATCCCAATTGAACCACGGAGGAACGCCGATGCCCATTATGCAACCCGACAGCCTTAACGTCATCCATGCCCGCGCCGCGGGGCTGGACGTGCACAAGATGCAGATCACCGCCACGGTCCGTGTGGCCCGCGCCGGGGAGGACGCCGAGACCTTCACGGAGGTGTTCAGCGCCCTGCCCAGCGGGCTTGTGGCGCTGTGCCGCTGGCTGGACGGGCACCGGGTCAGCGCGGCGGTGATGGAGGCCACCGGGGTGTACTGGGAGACGGTGTTCGACGCGCTGGATTCGGCCGGTGTCGAGGCGTTGGTGATGCACGCGCAGCACGTCAAGCAGATCAAGGGCCGCAAGACCGACGTGGCCGACAGCGTGTGGCTGGCCCGCATCTGCCAGTTCGGGCTGTGCCGGGCCAGCTTCGTGCCGGACATGCAGTTCCGGGACCTGCGCAAGCTCTCGCGCCAGCGCCGCAAGGTGGTTCAGCTGCGCTCGGTGCTGCGCACCCGCGTGCATCAGATCCTCGACAGCGCCGGGGTGCGCGTCGGCGGGGTGCTCTCGGACCTGTTCGGGGTCAATGGCCAGCGCATCCTCAAGGGCCTGGCCGAGGGCCGCTCGCGCGAGGACATCCTGGCATCTCTGTCGCACCACGTGAACTCGCGCGCGGAGCTGTTGTGCGATGCGCTCAGCGCGCATCTGTCCGCCCAGGCCCGGTTCATCCTCCAGGATCAGCTGCAGGCCTTCGAGCAGGCCCGACAGCGTATCGGGACCCATGATGCGCTGATCCGCCGGAGTCTGGAACCGTATCGGGACCGCATCGACCTGTTGTGCACGGTGCCGGGTATCGACGAGTCCTCCGCCTGCGCCATCCTCATCGAACTGGGACCCGACATAAGCGTGTTTCCCTCCGCGCGGCAGTGCGCGGCCTGGGCCGGGCTGTGTCCCGGCAACAACCAGAGCGCCGGGAAAAAACGCTCGGGCAAAACCCGAAAGGGCAACGCGTTCCTCAGAAGCCTCCTCATCGAGTGCGCCCACGGGGCCGCGCGCGCCCGGGACTGCCAGTTCAACGGCTACCACAAGGCGCTGACCGTGCGCCGCGGCTACAAGCGCGCCACGGTGGCCACCGCCCACAAGCTGCTGCGCACCGTCTACTGCATGCTCCGCAACCGAGAGGTGTACCGCGATCCGCAAACCGATTACGAGAAACTCATGGTCAAGCGCAATGCCCCTCGCTGGATCCGCATGTTGAAAAAACACGGCGTCGACCTCGCCACCGGGTCAGCCGCACCGCTACGCGCGGCCTGACAACGACCGTCGCGCCGTGACCCAAACCCTCTCCGAGCCAAGGCCGTAATCGCGGGGCAGCCGAAAAAACCGCAGAGGGTGCCGGCGCAGCGCCTGACATCATCAACGAACCCCGTTTACGACGTGGTGCGGTGGCGCCGCTCGGCCTGATGCCAAACATCCGTCGAATCAGTTACACAGCAAACAATCCGGTCGTTATCAGGGAATTAAGGAGCAGATGCCGGAACCGAGCCACTTGCGCTGTTCGGTAGTCATTGATTCGTAAGGGTTTCGGGGCACCCTCAAAAAAACTGTACCCCGGGAAAGGGCGGTTTTGGGCCGGTTTCGGGCCGTTTGGCCGTCTCCGGCGCGATTTCCACCCCAAGTGTCGTCGAGGCCGGTCGGCGGGGCAGCGAAAGAGGGGGAGAAGCCGACCGTCATGGGGCAAAATAGGGTTTCCAGATCCACCTGCCATTCCGAGGAGGAACCATGACGACCGGCGAGACCAAGTTACTCTTTTCCTGGGACGATGTCGATTCATTGCCGGACATGCGGCGGCTGAGGCTAGTGTTGGATCATCTGCCGGACGATCCGGTCATTGAGGCGCTGCGCGCCCGCCGGGGGCGGGGCCGGGACGATTATCCGGTGGAGGCGATGTGGCGGGCGCTGGTGGCGGGCGTGGTGTTCCAGCATGCCTCGATGGAGTCGTTGTTGCGGGAGCTTGGGCGCAATCCGGGGTTGCTGTCGCTGTGCGGGTTCAACCCGTTGCCGAGGCGGGGCAAGCCTTGCCGGGAGGTGCGCCCGCATCCCGGGACCGGCGCGGCCACGGTGGTGGAGTTTCCGAGTCCGGCGCGCCCGGCGGTTCCGAACGCGTGGAACTTCTCCCGGTTCCTGGAGTCGGTCGAGGCCGTGGAGGCGGACACGGGCTGCGTGACGGGGATGATCGACACGCTGCGCGGGGGGCTCAAGGAGGCGTTGCCGGATTTCGGCGGGCATCTGGGCTACGACGGCAAGGCCATCGGGAGCCATTCCACGGGGCGGACGAACCGCGAGACGGGCCGGACCTCGGACCCGGAGGCGGACTGGGGCAAGCACGAGACGCGCGGCGTGGACGCAAAGACGGGCAAGGCGTGGACGAAGGTGAAGAGCTGGTTCGGTTACCGGCTGCACCTGATCGCCGACACCCGGTACGAGATTCCGGTGGCGTTGGAGGTGACGAAGGCCTCGGCGTCGGAGCCGGTGGTGTTGTCGGAGATGGTGCGCGAGTTGCTCGGCAAGGATCGGGGCCTGGCGGACCGGTGTTCGGATTTCAGCGCCGACCGGGGACTGGACAGCGCCAAGCTGAAAGCGGCGCTGTGGGACGATCATGGCATCCGTCCGTTGATCGACACGCGGGCGATGTGGCGGGAGGAGAAGGCGGAGCCGGGGTACGATCCGTCCAAGCCGATCCTGCGTCCGCTGTACCCGGAGCGGGTGGACACGGTGGTGCATTCGGAGAAGGGCGAGGTGGTGTGCCGGTGCCCAAAGACAGGCGAGCAGCGCCCCATGGCCTTCCAGGGGTTCGAGGCCGACCGGGGCACGCTGAAGTACCGTTGTCCGGCGGCGGCGTACGATCTTCACTGCCAGGGCCGGGCCATCTGCCACAAGCGGGCCGGCTGCGCGGCGGGGGACTACGGGCGCATCGTGCGCATCGACCTGAACAAGGTCGACCGGCGCATCTTCACGCCCACCCCGCACGGCAGCCCGAGTTGGCGGCGCGGCTACAAGCGCCGCGCGGCGCTGGAGCGGATCAACGCCCGCCTGGACAACGACTTCGGCTTCGAGCGCCATTACATCCGCGGCCACGCGGCGATGAAGACCCGGGTCGGGCTGGCGCTGGCCATCGTGATGGCGCTGGCGTTGGGGCATGTGCTGGAGGGCCGTCCGGGCCAAATGCGCTCCCTGGTCGGGGAGGTGCCGTTCCTGGACACCGGATAGCCGCCGCCCGCACGGCTCCATCCGCCCGGACCGACACGCGGACGCCCCGTCCGGGACCGCCCCTGTCCGTTCGGCGGCCCCAAGTGCGAATCGTTCTCATTTGAGCCCCGTCCACGGACATTTTCAGCCAAACGAGCCGGCCGAACGCATCATCATGCCCTCGACGAACAGCCCAAGGGCCCCGTCAAAGGCCTCGTCGGTGGCCCCAAAAACCCCACAGCGCAAGTCCCTCAGACAGTATTGTTTTTTCCGGTGCAGGCTGTATGATCGATCATATGATTACCGTTATCTGGCCGCGTGCTCCTACGTCTCGATCTCCTCACATGCTCACGGTCCGGCAAGTGAAGAACGCCAAATCCGTTGACTCAAGCCCCGCGAAGGCTATGATCGCGATGGCATCTATCCCGTGATCGCCCCCGTCGGCGGCAGGCTCTGGCGCGGAAAGTTCCGCTTCGTGCCCATGTTGAGCGCAAGCTGCGCAGTGGTTGTGCCGACGTTGCGGCACATTGCCGTTGCGTTGCGGGGATGTGGCGCACGAGGGCCGAAATTTTTGGCGCCCCCGGCTGAAACCTGCCCCCCGGATTGCCGAAAGCACGGTTTTTTATCCCGACGTTCCCTTGCAGGCACTTTCAATCCGGGTCGGGCGTTTCTCCACGCGCTGCCGATTGTATTGTCACTGGCCGGAGCGGCTCCGGCAGCGGCGCAGGACGACGACCTTCCCGAGGTCGTGATTCTCGCCGATCAGAGCGTCACCGAAGGCGCGATCATCCGATTCTGGGTGGAAGCGTCCCCAAGACCCACTGAAAATATCACCGTAGAGGTAACTGTCCGCCAGGAAGGCAATGTCGCGGCCAGCGGACAGACCGGGAAGAAACGGTTGACAATCGGCCCCAGAGGTCACAATACGCTGACCGTCGCCACCGAGGACGACGCCAGGAACGAGCCGGATGGCGCGATCACCGCGACCGTCGACCCGGGCGAGGGCTATACGCCCTCGCGCGTCGACGAATACCGCTCGGTGTCCGTTCAGGTCAAAGACAACGATATACCCGCGGTAAGTATCCAACCTGGCCCGGCAATCGGCGAGGGCGCCGCTGCCACCTTCAAGCTGACAGCCCGGCCGAGACCCGCCAACCCCATCGGGGTATCGCTGACGGTCAGCGAAAGCGGACAGTTCTCGGCAGCGGGCCAGACCGGCGCGAGAACGGCGGTCATCGGCGCCAATGGCGAGGGAACCCTCACTGTCCAGACCGAGAGCGATGCCACGGACGAAGACGACGGTACCATCACCGCCACCGTCACTGCCGCCGCCACGGAGTCCCGGTACACGGTCGGCTCTCCCGCGTCCGCGCAGGTGGGCGTGAGCGACGGCGGCGCGCCGACTCCGAGAATCAGCCTTTCCGCAGCCTCCGAGATATCGGAAGGCGAAACCGTGACCTTCACCCTGACCGCGAGTCCCGCACCTGCCGCCAGCCTCGACGCAAGCGTCAATCTCGCCGAGCAGGGCAGCTTTGCCGCCGAGGGCGAGATCGGCGCAAGAACGGTCACCATTGGCGCCGGCGGAACCGGCACCCTCACCGTGGCCACGAAGAACGATCTGATCGCGGAACCCGATGGTTCGATCACGGCCACCCTTGCCGACGGAGACGGCTATCTCGTCGGATCCCCCGGCGAGGTGTCGGTGACGGTCAGGGACCGCACCCCGCGGGTGAGCATTGCGGCCGGTCCGGCCATCGTCGAGGGCGGTACGGCCACCTTTACGTTGACGGCAAATCCGCGGCTTTCGCAGAGCTTCGACGTGGAAGTCGATGTCGGCGAGAGCGGTAGCTTCGCGGACACGGGCGAGACCGGATCCAGGACGGTCGCCATCGGCACGGCTGGCACGGGCACGCTCGAAGTCGCCACCTTCGACGACACCGTACTGGAAGCGGACGGCACGATCACGGCCACCGTTATCGCCGGCTCCGGCTATGGCATCGGTTCGCCCTCCCGTGCTTCGGTGAACGTGGCCGACGCGACGCCGCGGATCAGCATCGCTGCGGGCGACGCCATCATTGAAGGCAGTAGCGCAACCTTCACGCTGACGGCCGACCCGAAACCGTCGGGAACCCTCTACGTGGATGTGGACGTCAGCGAGAGCGGCAGCTTCGCGGTCGGCGGCGAGGCCGGACGCAGGACGGTCGCCATCGGCCAGGACGGCGCCGGCACACTCACGATCGCCACGGACGACGACGATGAGGACGAGCCCACCGGGACGATCACGGCCACGATCGATGCCGGCCAGGAACCCGCTTACTACGGCGTCGGCTCTCCGAATTCGGCCGCGGTGCAGGTCAATGACGACGACATCGGCCCGGAACGGACCCTGAGCGTGTCGGTGGCCGACGCCGAAGTGCGGGAAAACGCCCTCACCAACGGATCCCGGGTCCCGCTGAAGTTCACTGTATCGCTCAGCGAGCCGCCACGCAGGCGCGTGCAGGTCTCCTTCTCGGTACGGACGACGGCCGAGTCCGACACCACCGCGCCGGCAACCCTGGGCCAGGACTACGAAGTGGAAGAGCGCCGCTTGCGGGTGTCCTTCCCCATTGACATCACGGAGGTGGTCGTGCAGGTTTGGGTGCTCGACGACGACCTGTTCGAGGAGAAGCCGGAGACCATCGAACTGGCGATCACCGAAATAACCGGCGCGGAGATTGCCGACGGTCGGGCGATCGGAACGATTCTGCCCGATCCCTTTGACGCGCCGCGTGGCACGCCCGTAGTCACCATCGAGGGCGGCTCGGCGGTGACCGAGGGCGACGATGCGGTCTTCACGCTGAAAGCGGAGCCCGCACCGAAGGAAGATCTGATCGTCACCTTGACCGTTCATGACGACGGGACGAGCGATTTTCTCGACACCGCCAGCGAGGGCACGCGCACACTGACCATCTACGGCCTGAGCGACAGGGCGTACGTCTACTTCGACGGAGTCAGCGAGCAAACTCTGCGCATAGACACGGTCGACGATGCGGAACGGGAGGCGGACGGCGCCATCCGCGTGGTGGTCGAGTCCGACCCCGACCCGGATGCCGGTGGCGACTATGTCGCCAACACACCGCCATACGAAGCCGCCGTCGCAGTCCAGGACAACGAGCGGGGAACTCCCGTGATCACCATCGAGGGGGGGCCTGTGGTGACCGAAGGCGAGGCGGCGGTTTTCACGCTGAAAGCCGATCCGGCGACGGAGGACGATCTGACGGTCACGGTGGAGGTCCATGACGATTCGGGCGGCTTCATCGACGATAAGGATCTGGGCGTCCGAACGGTGACCATTGCGGGCGTCAGCGACAGCGCCTTTGCCTTTCGCCGGCACACCACCGCGACTCTGGCCGTCGATACGGTTGACGATTCCGAATTCGAATCGCGTGGCAATGTTCGCGTAACGATCCAGACCGACCCCGACGGCCGCTATCGCGCCGACACGCAACCTTGGGAAGCGGTCGTGGAGGTGCGCGACGACGAAACCCCCACGGTGAGCGTGACGCCGCCCTTCGGTCCCGGCGAACGGGCGGTCGAGGGCGATCGGCTCGCCTTCACGCTCGGGGTCGATCCGGTGGCCGCGTCGGAACTTCAGGTGAGCGTCACGGTCGCGCAGCCGAACAACGACTATGTCGACATCGACCCGGACACGGGCACCGGTACCCGCACGTTGACGATTCCGGCCAATTCGGCCGCGGCAACCGTCATCGTCGATACGGTGGACGACGACATCGAGGAGGGCGCCGACGGCACGGTGACGGTGACGTTGGAGAGCCTCGGCAACGACGACTATCAGGTTGCCGCCGCGCCCGGCAACGCAGCCGCCGCGACGGTCGCCGACAACGACGGCCCGCCGGTGGTGAGCATCAGCGGGGGCTCGGCCGTCACCGAGGGCGGCACGGCGCGCTTCACCCTCACGGCGAGCCCAGCGCCCGCGGCAACCATCGCCGTGAACATCGATGTCCACGACTTCGGCGACTTCGCAAGCAGCGGTCAGGCCGGTTCGCGCAGCGTGCGGGTCGGCGCATCCGGCACGGCTGCCATGACCGTAACCACCGACGACGATTCCGAAGCCGAGACCGACGGCGCGATCACCGCGACCGTCCGGTCCGGAGCCGGCTATTCTCCTTCGAGCGTCAGCGGTTCTGCGGTAATCGCGGTCAGCGACAACGATGCCCCCCCTCCTCCCCCCGGCGCGACGCCGGTGGTCACGATCAGCGGCGGCGACGCCGTCACCGAGGGCGGCGAGGCGGTGTTTCTGCTTGGCGCCGACCCGGCGCCTTCGTCGGATCTGGCGGTCGAGGTCAATATCGCCGAGAGCGGGGATTTTGCGGCCTCCGGCGAACTCGGCGCGCGCACGGTCACGATCGCGGGGGGCGAGGCCATGGCGAGCCTCGCCGTCGCCACTGTGGACGACGAGGTCGACGAGGCGGACGGCTACGTGCGGGCAGTCGTCAACAGCGGCGCGGGTTATGCCGTGGGCGGTGTCGGCCAGCACACCCTCACCATCGCCGACAACGACGAACCGCCGCCGCCGGACGTGCCAATAGCGTCCTTTTCTTCATCCTCCTCGAGCGCGGGCGAGGATGAAGGCGCGGTCACGGTGGCGGTCGTGCTCGACACGGCGCCGGCGCGGGAGATCGTCCTGCGTTACAGCGTGGGCGGCACGGCGGCCGCGGGCAGCGACTTCGGCCTCGCGAACTCCGGTTCGGCGACCGTGGCCGCGGGATCGCGTCTGGCGGCCATTGCGGTGGCGATCGAGGACGACAGCGCGGACGAGTCCGACGAGACCGTCATCCTGACGCTGACCGCCGGCGCGGGTTATGCCGTGGGCGGTGTCGGCCAGCACACCCTCACCATCGCCGACAACGACGAACCGCCGCCGCCGGACGTGCCAATAGCGTCCTTTTCTTCATCCTCCTCGAGCGCGGGCGAGGATGAAGGCGCGGTCACGGTGGCGGTCGTGCTCGACACGGCGCCGGCGCGGGAGATCGTCCTGCGTTACAGCGTGGGCGGCACGGCGGCCGCGGGCAGCGACTTCGGCCTCGCGAACTCCGGTTCGGCGACCGTGGCCGCGGGATCGCGTCTGGCGGCCATTGCGGTGGCGATCGAGGACGACAGCGCGGACGAGTCCGACGAGACCGTCATCCTGACGCTGACCGCCGGCGCGGGTTATGCCGTGGGCGGTGTCGGCCAGCACACCCTCACCATCGCCGACAACGACGAACCGCCGCCTTCCAACCGCGCGCCGGCCGGCGCCGATGGCGCGGTGCATCTCGATGAGGATGCGGACTATTTCTTCCGCGCAGCCGACTTCGGTTTCACGGACCCCGACGCGGACGGCGCCCTGGCCGGCGTGCGCATCGTGACCCTGCCCGACGACGGTACGCTCAGCGTTGACGGCGCGGAGGCCGCCGCCGGCCAACTCGTGGACGTGGCCGACATCGACTCCGGCAAGTTCTCCTTCTCCTCGGCGGCGAACGATCACGCCAGCCCCTACGCTGGATTCCGCTTCCGGGTCGGCGACGGCGAAGACGAGAGCGAAACGGACAATACGATGACAATCCACATCCGCTCCGTGAACGACCCGGCCACCGGCCAACCGGAGATTGTCGGCGCGCCAAGGCCAGGCGAAATGCTGCTCGCGCAAACCGCCGGCGTAGCGGACCCCGACGGACTCACCGGGGCTGTTTTCAGTTACCAGTGGCTGCGGACGGGGGATAGCGGGGAAAAAGATATCCCGGGCGCCAATGCCAACGATTACACGCTGACGCAAGCCGATCTCGACAGTACACTGATAGTCCGGGTCCGCTTTGTCGATGACGATGGTTTTGCCGAGGAAGTCGACAGCGAACCGACGCAAACCATCCAGCCAGGCATGCCCGGCGCTCCGATGGAATTTTCCGCTACCGCCGAAGACGGCCAGGCGATCCTGCGATGGCGCGCGCCGGAAGACGATGGCGGGGCGAGCATCGCCGACTATGAGTACCGTTATGCCCCGGGCCATGCCGTGCCGACGGATACCGCCTGGGTATCGGCCGGAACAAGTCCGGCCGTAACCATTGCGGGACTGGCAAACGGCGAGACCTACGCTCTTGAAGTACGCGCGGCAAACCGCGCCGGGGCAGGACCTGCCGCTACTGCCAGCATATTCCTGCCGATACCCGCGACCGCGCCGGATGCGCCCCAGGAGTTGACCGCAGCCGCGGGCGAGCGGGAAGTCCTGCTGAGCTGGACCGCGCCGGAAGACGACGGCGGCGAACCGGTGCATGAATTCGAGTACCGCTTTACCGAAGGAACAATGCCGTCCACCGCCACGCCGTGGCGCTCCGCGGGGGCCGGTCCGCGGGTTCTGGTCACCGGGCTCGGGTACTACCGGGACTACCATTTCGAGGTACGGGCGATAAACGCCGTCGGTCCGGGTCCCGCGGCATCGGCTTCGGCGCGCACCTTGCCGAGGAAGTTCAGCGATGTGACAGTCGAAGGCTGGCTGGCGCGGTTTGGCCGCGCGGCTTCCGGCGACATGGCGGAAGCGATCCGCCAGCGGCTCGATGAAGGTTCCCAGCGGCAGCAACTGATAATCGGCGGCCGCAACCTTGCCGGCCTGTTTCCGCGGCCCCGGGAGTCCACCGGCGGACCGCTCGCGCCGATGCGCCCGCCCGAAACCGCCCAGGCCATTGTGGACTGGCTACATGATGCTCCCGGCGCCGATGCGGCCGCGAACTACGCATCGCCCATTGCCGGCGCGGCACGGGGGACCATCGCGGCTGCCGGCCCGAGCAGCGCATTCGGTTCAGTCAACGGTTACGGGGCAGGTGCTGCCTCCGTGCACACCCTGCCCAAACTCGGCGACCTGCTGCTGAACAGCTCGTTCTTCCATACCTTTACCCAGGACAACGAAGGAAGTTCTTCTGGCGCAGGCAACGGTCGATCCAATGGCACAGGCGGCATGGGCGCAACCCGGGCCGGCGCGCGCACCATCTGGGCCAGTGCCGGCGGCAGCCGATTCAACGCCAATGTCGATGCATTGCAACTCGACGGCGAAGTCGACACCGGCACGGTGGGTTTCGATGCCCAGTGGGGCCAATGGCTCGCCGGTGTGTCGATCTCCCACAGCGACGGCGAGGGCCGTTTTGAAGACGGCAACGACGATGCCGGAACCGTCGACAGCACGCTGACCGGGGTTTATCCCTACGCCCACTACCGGTTCAACCGCCGCACGAGCTTCTGGGGCGTGGCTGGCCGTGGCACGGGGGAACTGCAACTGCTGCCCGACAAACGCGCCCCCGCCACTGTCACCGACATCCGCAACACCATGGCGGCGTTTGGCGGCCGGGGCGTGTTCTCGATACACGACCTCGGCCGGGGCACGTTTGAACTTGCCCTGCGTTCCGACACGCTGTTCACCAACACCGCCTCCGATGCGGGCATGATGCTCGAGGAAGCCGATGCGTCGACCCGCCGCCTGCGGCTGCTGCTCGAGGCCACGGGATCGATCGCCACCGGCGGCGGTCTGCTGAGCCCGACCCTTGAAGCGGGATTCCGTCACGATGGGGGCGACGCCGAACAGGGTACCGGCTTTGAATTCGGCAGTGGCCTGGCCTGGAGCACCGGCCCGGTCACGGTGCAGGTGAACGGACGTGTACTGCTCGCCCATGAGGATGATGCCTACCGGGAATGGGGTTACAGCGCCGGCGTCCAGTACCGGCCCGATGCCGACGGCAGGGGCCTGCTGCTGAACCTGTCATCGAGCCGCGGCGCAGCCTTCGGCGGCGCTCAACAGCTCTGGGATCTGCCCGACGCCGGCGGGCTGACGAGTCGTCCTGGCCGGATGCAGGACCGGAGCACCGGGTTCGAGCTTGGCTATGGCCTGAAGGACCACTGGCGCGAAGCGTTGTGGTATCCCTATCTCGGTGTCGAGGACTATGCCGGCAATGGCCGCGCCCTCAAGTTCGGCCTCAAGCTCGACACCGGCACGAGCCTCAACGCCGGACTTGAATTCGGCCGCAGGGAAAACGGCTTCGAATCTCCCCTTGACGCCATCCGGTTGCGAGGACTGATTCGGTTCTGATTGCAACACATGGGCTGCATGCGACAGTACAGGCTTGACTCGACACCAGACGGGGTCGGCGCGGCGCGCGGGGTGGTGTCGGTGCAGGGGAAGTGGCTATGATTGCAGATCCTGCGGTTACGTTGGTATCGGTCCACCATGCGGTCTGAATCCCGGTTTTCGTCCTCCGCGTTCGCGTCTACGGTCGGGTCCACGCCCGTATCCGCGTCTAGGAGTTGTCGCAGCGAGCTCGCTGCGCTGACGCGCAGGGAACTGGGTTGCGAGCGATGCGTCGGTAATCGCTGTTAAGGTGGTCGCGCTGGGCGCGAGGCCTTGCACGCACTGGTGCATCCATGCCCGTCTAGGAGTTTGGCCCGGACCGTGATCGGCGTTTTGACACTGGCGGCGCAGCCCTCGGTTGCGACCCCGTATGCAAGAGTGAACGTTCCGCCGCGGTCTCGCCCAGCGCGACTGTAGAGGATAGTGGAGGATTTGCAGATGGCTGGCTGCAAGGCGGCGTTGGAGGTTGTTCACCCCGATTGCGCGGGGATCGACGTGGGCAAGCGCAAGCACTACGTGGCGGTGGATTCGTCGCGGTTCGAGCAACCGGTGCGGCACTTCGGGACATTCACGCGCGATTTGGAGGCGATCGCCGATTGGTTGTCTTCGTGTGGTGTTCGCCAAGTGGCGATGGAGTCCACGGGTGTGTACTGGGTCCCGCTGTTCGAGGTACTGGAGCGGGCGGGCTTCGATGTGCACCTGGTGAACCCGCGTGCGACCAAGCAGGTGAGTGGACGCAAGAGCGACGTGCTGGACTGTCAGTGGATCCGCCAACTGATGAGTTACGGTTTGCTGCGCGGCGCGTTCCGCGCGTCGGACGAACTGTGTCCGATGCGCTCGTACGCGCGCCAGCGCGAGCAACTCATCCGCGACCGCAGCCGCGCGGTGCAGCACATGCAGAAGGCGCTGACGCAGATGAACGTGCAGTTGGACAACGTGCTGAGCAACATCATGGGCAAGACCGGTCAGTTGATCGTCCGCGCCATTGTCGCGGGCGATCGCGACGGCGCGGCTTTGGCCGGGTTCCGCGACCGCCGCTGCAAGGCGGACGAGGCAACCATCGCGGCGAGCCTGCACGGCAACTGGCGCGACGAGCACCTGTTCGCGTTGGCGCAGGCACTGGCGCGCCACGACATGCTGCAAGGGCAGATCGAGGAGTGCGAGGCGCGCATTGACGCAGAACTGGCGCGACACGCCGCCGAGGCCCCGCCGCCGACGTCCCGGTCTCGAGAACGCGCCCTGCGAGAACGACTCCGCGGGATGCTCGGGGTCGACCTGACGGCCATTCCCACGGTCGGCGTGGAGACCGCCCTGACGCTCGCCGCTGAAGTCGGCGCGGACCTGTCGCGCTTCCCGACATCCGCCCACTTCTGTTCGTGGCTCGGCTTGGCGCCGGGCACGCGCATCAGCGGCGATAAGCGCCTCGGGAAGGCACCGGCCAGGCGTGTCAATCGGCTCGGCCAGGCGTTGCGCATGGCCGCGAGCACCGCCCGCAACAGCAAGACCGCCATCGGCGCGGCTCACCGCCGACGCCTCGCGCGTATGGACTCGGCCAAGGCCGTCAAAGCCACTGCCCACCAATTGGCCCGGTTGATATACGCGATGCTGACCCGCGGCGAGCAATACGTCGAGCGCGACTTGGCCGCCATGGAAACCGAGCGCCGGGACCGCCAGATCAAACATCTGCAACGACAAGCCCGACGCTTCAGTCTCGAGCTCGTGCCTGCCGAATGCGCGGCCTAGTCGGAGGAAGAGGAGGGGTTAGTTCCATGCAAGCGTGCGCCGTAGGACGATTTTCGTCCGGGCGAATGTTTCGGGACCGCGGGAATTTTGTCGTGACGACGGCCGTGCCGGATTTTGGAACGGGAAATCGCCGTGCGGCACCCCCGAGGGGCGTGAATCGGTCTCCGATCGGCTCCATGGCGGTGCCGAATCGCCGTCATTGGGCCTCCGTCACGCGGTCGCCTGAAGCCCTTGCATGCGCTTGACGTTCAACGCCAGGCACACCAGGTCCCACTCGCCCCGGACCTTGTTCAGGCCCCGCACGCTGAAACGGCGAAAACCCAGCGCCTCCTTGATCCAGCCGATCGGCGCCTCGGCCAGCCATTTGCGTTGCGCGTACTGCGCCCGGCCCGCTTCCGTCGACAGCTTCTTGGCCATGGCGGCCTTGGCCGGATACTTCTCCGCGTCCACCTCGACCGCGCGCCGGCCCTCCCGGCCCAAGGCCACGTGGCCGTCCACCCCGAGCGCCCGGAGCTTGGCCAGATCCGCCTCGTTGCAATACCCGGCGTCGGCCAGCACCGTCGCCGGACGCCTCCCGTGGATCGATTCCACCTCCTGCACCAGCGGCGTCAACCGACCCTGGTCGCTGGCGTTCGACGACACCTCCACCGCGACGATCAACTGGTTCTTCCCCTCCACCGCCACCTGCGCGTTGTAGCATTGCTGGAAACCCTCCGCGGAGGTCTTCATGATCCGACTTTGCGGGTCCGTGAAATTGTCCTGCGCCTTCTCCTCCGGCTCCCCGTACTCGCGCTTGTACGCCCGACCGCCCTTCGGATTGCGCTTCTGCCCGGGCTTGCGACCGCGGGCCTCGTCCGCCTCGCGCTGGCGAGCTTCCAAACGGCCCTTGGCCGCCCGGATCGCCGCCAGCCGGTCCTCGCGCCGGCGCAACTGTTGTCTCGCACATTCTTTGGTGGGCACGGGCTCGGTTTTTCTCAGATTCTTCAGTAGCCGATTTTCCCGGAAAGGTGGAATAGCGCGGACAGGCTGAGGCGGTGGCCGATTCCGGTTGGCCGGTCGTGTCGGGGTTGGCCCGATAGGCGGCGTCACCGCTGTCCTGGATTGCGAAGCCATCCTTGTGTTGGGCCCTGTGGTGTTCGTGGGCGAGAGGCCCGCGAGTGGGGTCAGGCGGTGGGCAATGCCGTGGCATTGTCCACGGTCTGTCCCCACGTCCCCGCAGGGCGCGGGCCGGTCCGAAGGACTCGTCCACAACGCCCCAGGGCATCGCGCGGGGCTTGAGGTTGGCGTCCGGCCGGTCGCGGCCGTAGGCTGGTCGGCCGCTCAATAAAAAGGAGAGGTCGGCCCGCGCGGATGTGGCTTCCGCCGGGCCACGGCCGGTGCAACTTCGATATCAAACGGATCTGACCGGCGAGGAATACGTTAACGCGCAAGGGTGGGCGTATGCAAGGCTGGCTGCGTGTCCGAACCATCCGCGCGGGGGCTGTTCGTTGTCCCGCCACGGCGCCTATGAGCGCAAGACCCCTCGGGGGTGCCTGGTGCCGCGCTGGTACTGCCGGGAGAGCCACACGACGTTCAGTCTGCTGCCCGACTGCCTGTCGGCGCGGCTGCCCGGCACGCTGAGGCGGTTGGAGGAGGTGGTGGCGGTGGCCGAGGCGGCGCCGTCGCTGGCGGCCGCGGCGGTGTGCCTGCGCGGCGGCGAGGCGGTCGGTCTGGAGGGTGCGCGGCGCTGGGTGCGCCGTCGCGTGCGGCGGGTGCATCGGGACCTGCATATTGCCCGCGGGTTGCGTCCGGACCTGCTGAGCGGTTGCCCGGCCCGGATGATCCCGGTGCGTGGACGTGTGCGCAGCCTCACCGCGCTGGTGCGGTTGCGCGGGGCGCTGGCCGGGCAGTTGCCGGTGTTGCCGCCGCCGCTGGGATTTTGTCCCCCCGGTCCGGGTTCGAACCGCCGTCGTGGGGCCGTCCAACACAAGATGGGGACTGACCCGCCGGGTTCGGCGGCGTAATGTGCTGGACATCGGGGTCAAGCCCCGCAACGAGCCGGACCGAACCCATGAACCCCTCGGACGAGGACCTCCGCCAGCAAGTCGCGCTGTTCCGTTACGGGCTGATCGCCGACCTGGTGCACCTGCCGCGCGGCTACCGCCGCCTGGGCGCACGGCTTGAGCTCAAGGCCGCGCGCACCTACGCCATCCCCGGCACGCGCCGCGACCGGATCGCGGCGGAGACGATACGCAAATGGCTGTACCGCTACCGCCAGGGCGGCTTCGAGGCGCTGTACCCGAAGCGGCGCGCCGACCGCGGCCAGGCCCGGGTGCTGCCCGACGCGGTGGCGGAACGGTTGGTGGAACTGAAGCGCGACAAGCCCGCCCGCTCCGTGCGCCAGGTCATCGAGGCCGCCCGCGAGGCGGGCATCGAGGCGCCGCTGGCGCCGGCCACCGTGCACCGGGTGCTGGCCCGTGCCGGGGCGCTGGCGCCGCCCGCCGGGACGTCCGCGGGCGCGGATCGGCGCCGCTTCTGCTATCGCGATGCCGGGGCGTTGTGGATGGCGGACATCATGCACGGCCCGAAGGTCTCCGACGGGCGCAAGCGCCGCACGGCGTTGCTCGTCGCGCTCATCGACGACGCCACCCGCGTGGTGCCGTACGCGGCGTTCGGCTTCTCCGAATCCGGCGCGGCGTTCCTCACGGTGCTCAAGCAGGCGATCGCGCGCCGAGGCATTCCATTGCGCCTTTACGCCGACAACGGCAGCCCGTTCCGCTCCCGGCACCTGGCACTGGTGTGCGCCAAGCTCGGCATCGCGCTGATCCACGGCCGTCCCTACCAGCCGGCCGGGCGCGGCAAGGTCGAGCGGTTCTTCCGAACCGTGCGCGGCTGGCTGGCGGTGTCGGGGCCGGAGCACACCGCGGGGCTGGAGTCGCTGAACCGCGCGCTGTGGGCGTGGATCGAGGGCGCCTACCATACCCGCCCGCATCGGGGGCTTCAGGGGCGCTCGCCGCTGGAGCAATGGGCGTTGAGCGCCGATGCGGTGCGTTACCCCGAGCCGGGGATGGATCTTGAGGACGTGTTCCTGTTCGAGGCGCGCCGGCGCGTCATGAAGGACCGCACCGTGAGCCTGCACGGGAAGCTGTACGAGGTCGACGCGGTGCTCGTGGGCGAGTCCGTCACCCTGCGCTACGACCCCGCCGCGCCGAGCACCCGCGCGCTTCAGGTGCGCCACGGCGAGCAGGCCGCGGGGCTTGCCACGCCCCTGGACCCCTACGCCAATGCCTCGGTCAAGCGCGCCGCGCCCGAGCAACCGCCGCCCTCGCCCCTGGCCATGCGGCGGCTGAAGGAGAAAAAGTAATGTACCAACGCCACTTCGCCCTCACGCGGCTGCCGTTCGACACCCCCGGGCAGACCGACGAACTGTTCGACTCCGCCGCCCGTCTGGAGGCCGAGGCGCGCCTGGGGCACCTGATCGAGCTGCGCGGCATCGGGCTGCCGGCCGGGGAGGCCGGCAGCGGCAAGACCACCGTGTGCCGGCGCGTCACCGACGACCTGCACCCGGGGCTGCACCGGGTGTGCTACGTGTCCCTGACCACCGGCAACGTGATGGACATGTACAAGAGCATCGGCTGGGAACTGGGCCTGCCCACCGAACACTCCCGTGCCGCGGCGTATCGCGCCATCCAGACCGAGATCACCCGCCTGGTCGGGGAGGCCAAACAGCAACCGGTGCTCGTCATCGACGAGGCCCACCACCTCAGAAACGACGTGATCGAGGACCTCAGGCTGCTGACCAACTTCGACATGGACTCCGACCCGAGACTGTGCCTGCTGCTCATCGGACTGACCGACCTGCGCCTGCGCCTGCGCATGGCCGTGCACGAATCGCTGCGCCAGCGGCTCATCGTGCAACACCACCTGCGCGGGCTCGACCGCGAGGAACTGGACCGCTACCTCGCCCACCGGCTGAGACTGGCCGGATGCGAACTGCCCCTGTTCGACCCCCCTGCAATCGAGGCGCTCTTCCAGGCCGCCCGCGGGCTGCCGCGGCTCATCAACCGTATCGCCCACTACGCGCTGTCCGCCGCCGCGCTGGACAACGCCCGCACCGTCAACGCCGAGCATCTGGACCGCGCGCTCCAGGACCTGCGGCCATGATCGAGCCCTGGCACTGCCCGGAGCGCATCGGCGACGAGGCGGCCGCGTACGTCGCCGATTGTCTGTACTGCATCGCCCATGACTTCGAAGGGCGCCACTTCGGCCAGATCCGCCGTCATCACGAATCCCTCCGACCGCCCCCGTGCCCCGCCGAGGCCTGCCACGAACGCCAGCTGCACCTGTTCGGCGAACCCTGCCCGCCGTTCTGAATCGGCGGGCACGCCGAATCCACCGCCCGGACTCTCGCCGCCGCCAGCGCGGGTTGGCAGCCCGAAGCCCGCTCAGCACTACCCCGCGCGACGGCTACCTGACCAATTAATCCGACAAAGACCAAATAATCCGGGAAATCCAGCCTCAGACGTGACCAAACAATGCGAGAAATCTGAGGTCAAAGAATGTGAGAAACAACAGCAACTCCTCCGGCAACTCGTCGCCCCGACAAGCCTCCCCGTACCGCGCGTCCTCCTGCGCGTCCACCGCGCCCGCCCGATCCAGCAACGCCTCGATCTCTTCCTGAAGACGCTTCTCCTCCTCGCGCATCCGCTTGTAGCTCATCGCCTTGCGCTTGGAGGCGTTCGCCCGCACCTTCGTCCCGTCGATCGACAACTTGCCGAAGGTCGCAACCCCGGTCTCCGCCGCCAACCGCACCACTTCCACAAACAATCGCTTGAAGTCCCCGAGATGACGCCGCCGAAACTCGCACAGCGTACGGTGGCTCGGAAAGTTCCCCGCCGCCAACACCCGGAACGCCACGTCCTCCTCAAGCTTGCGCGCCAGACCCCGCGACGACACCACCCCCGTCGCGTAACCGTAGATCAACACCTTCAGCATCATCCGCGGCTCGTACGGGGACTTGCGACGCCCGTCGCCCTCGTACGGGGCGTAAAACGCCGTCAGATCCAACCCCTCCACCAAGTCGCTAACGTGGTGCGCAAGGTGGCCCTCCGGCAACCAATCCCGCATATCCGACGGCAGCAACAGGCCCTGCTCCGGGTGGTAGGGGCGAAATCTCGTCGGCATCCCCGACTCCTTAACAATCCAGTGCCTGTATTATCCCATCCGGGTTCCTACGGCGCAGACTCATAGGGGAACCCTGTGGGGTTCCCTTGCGCTCCTTCCGCGCCCGGTTCGTGCGGCGTTTGCCGCCCTTGCCGTCGTCCTCTTCGACCGGCATTTCCAGCCACGCCTTGATCCACCCCAGCAGCCGCCCGTCGCTTACGCGCCGGGCAACGGACTTGAGCAGTTCCGCGTGCGGTATCTGACCGAAGTAGTCCGATAGATCCGCGTCAACCACCTCGCGGTGGCCCGTGTTCAGCAGCCGGTGCACGCGATTGACAGCGTCTTTCGCGCTCCGGCCCGGCCGGTAGGCGTATTGCTCCGGTTGCAGGTCGGCCTCGAAGATCGGCGACAGTACAAGTACCGCCGCCGTCTGCGCCAACCTGTCCCGTATGCAGGGAATGCCCAAGGGCCGGAACTTCCCACGTTGCTTCTTTGGAATGAGTACCTGCCGAACCGCCTCGGGCCGGTAGGTTCCCGCTTTCAGGTCCCGCGCCAGTTCCCCAAGCCATCGGTCCACGCCGTACGCCTCAATGTCCGCTACCGTCTGACCGTCCACCCCGGCGGCCCCGCCGTTACGGCGAACCTCCCGCCAGGCGACGGCCATCACGTCGGCGCGCCACACCTTGTCGCTGAGCGAGTAGAACCGGAAGTCTGGAGATTCCTTCGCTTTCGCATGTAGCGCCGTCTGGAGTCTCCGGACCTTTTCAGGGTCGGATAGGCTCTCGCCAGTCCCCATGTCCCTTCCTCCTTTCGACGCTGTTCTCGAACCGAGGCCCCTTCCCTCCACCGGCATTACCCGGCTTCAACGGTACTACGGGCCTCTCCGCCACCCCGAACGGCCCGACCCATCCCTCGCGGGTTGTCGGTTTGGCGCGTGCCACGCCACCGCCGGGGCTTCCCGTGTTGCCTCCATCCCCCTCTTCCATGCGTGCCGCCGCCATTACCCCGGTGGAACCCGCCGGTGTTCGTATCGCTCGCTTCCCGGGCGGGTGGCAGCCTTCCCCGTAATACGGGCGGGTCGGCTTCCACGTTGAAGGTTTCGAGGCCTGCTCGGCGTTCACTCGCGTTGCGGCCCGCATGGTTGCTAGGCTGCCCAAGGCAGCCCGTTACGTCGGAGTGCTTCAAACGATGTCGTTACCTCCATCATCCGCTCCGACTGCTTCCGGCTGGAGCGACAGTTGCCGGGCGGGCTTCGCAACCCGCTGGGGGATAGCGCCTTACACGGCGCACCGTAGAAACTCTTCTGCGTGGTCAGGTGCGGGTGCCCCGCCTCCATCGCCGCGATCACGTTGTCCACCGTGCGGCCCTGGAACGCGTTGCACGGTCGAGCACCAGGCCCGATCGAGATGGCGCAACTGCGGATCGCCCGGGGTGAGCGTGAGCGTCCCGCCCTCCTCGAGACGGAACGTCACCCGCCCGTTTCGTACCCCCAGCACCTCGGCCAAGCCGCTGTTGACCACCCCCAGCGTCTTGTCGTTTCGCGTCCAGCGAATGCGGTCCCCGGCCCGAAGCTCCATGGATTCGGTGCGGTAGACTTCGGTCCCTCCCTGCCGTCCGCCGATTTCCGACGGCTTCCAGGCCACGGTCGAGCCGTCGAGGCTTTCAAGGTGCACGGTCCGGTTCTTTCGATCAACGCGCTCGACGTGCCGTTCGTCTCCCTTCTCCACACCCAGACGCTTGTAAGGACGGTGAAGAGGTGGACCCCAATCGTTGGACAGCTAGGCAGCTAAAATAAGAGTGGGTTTTGCTGTTCATCACATGCTGCCAGATTCAACTGTCTTCGTCTTCTTCTTCTTAATAAAAAATAAAAAAAATTAAGTTTTTGGTGCTGTGGAGTTCGTGGGCGAGAGGCGCGAAAGTGTGGTCAGGCGGTGGGCAACGCGCCTTGGCGTTGTCCACGGGCTGTCCACACGGCCCGCAGGGTTCGCGCCGGCCCGAAGGGCTCGTCCACAAATCCTCAGCACAGGGCGCTCGGGTGGCGCGAGCCCCCAGGCTCGGTGAAGTTCTTCAACCCTTCGATTATTCAAGTTCACTCCCGGCAGGCCGGCCGCGGTCGCCGGATCCTCTCCGCTCGGGGCGCTGGACACGCACCGACCGTGCCGAGCGTCCACCGACCCGTGCGGTATCCGCCGACCCTGACATCGACGTCTCACGCCGCCCGGTCCAGGCATTGGACCCCGGCATGCACTTCCGCCGGCGTGCGACCGCCGAACGCCGAGTGCGGGCGTTGGTGGTTGTAGTAGCTCACCCACGCGCCGATCCCGTCGCGGGCCTCGCGAAAATCGGCGAACGCCCGCAGGTGCACGCACTCGTACTTCAGCGAGCGCCACAGCCGCTCGATGAACACGTTGTCGATCCACCGGCCCTTGCCGTCCATGGAGATATCGATGCCGTGCGCGCTCAGCTCCCCGGTCCAGGACGTGGCCGTGAACTGGCTGCCCTGGTCGGTGTTGAACACCTCCGGGGTGCCGTGACGCTCGATCGCCTCCTCAAGCGCATGCACGCAAAACACCGTGTCCTGGGTCGTGGACAGCCCCCAGGACAGCACCTTGCGCGAATACCAGTCCATGATCGCGATCAGGTACAGGAAACCGCGCGCCATCGGCAAATACGTCAGATCGGCACACCACACCTGGTTGGGCCGCACCACCGCCAGATCGCGCAGCAGGTACGGATACACCCGATGCCCCGGAGCCCGGCGCGAGGTGTTCGGCCGCGGCGCCACCGAGCGAAGCCCCATCACGCGCATCAGCCGGCGAACCCGCTTGCGTCCCACCCGGTGGCCCATGCGCCGCAGCGCACGGGCCATCTGCCGGGAGCCGTACCACGGACACTGAAGGTGCAACTCGTCCATGACCCGCATCAGCCGAAGGTTCGCCTCCGACTCGCCCACCGGGCGGTAATGGAAGCTCGAGCGGCTGATCCCCACCAGCGCGCATTGGCGCACCAGGCTGAGCTCTTCGTATTGCGGATCGATCATCCCTCGCCTCCGATCCACGCCCGGCGATCGAAGGTTCTGGCCAAAAAATCCCGCTCCACCACCAGCTCGCCGATCTTCGCCTGAAGCTGCGTGATCAACTCCTCGTTCCCCCGCACGCCCTGCACCGCGCCGGGACTGAACGACGTCTTCAGCCCCTCCAGCGCCGTGCGCTTCCACTTCCCGATCACACTCGGGTGCAACTGGTACCGAGCCGCCAGCTCCGGGATCGTGCCGTCGCCGCGGATCGCCGCCAGGGCCACCCGCGCCTTGAAATTAGGTGAATGATTGCGTCGCTTTGCCATCGTCTCCAGGTCCTCTCATTAGCGCAAAATCTCACTCTAACGAACCTGTCCGAATTTTGGGGACCACTTCTGATAAAGGTGCCAAGACGTCTGGTGGACAATCCAGTGTTCTTTATAGCCATGTGCCGCGCGTGCAATCCATTAACGTCAGCAAAGCCGAGTTTTGGTTTGATTTTGCCCTTGCGTATCTCGCCCGCATTCGTCACCGATTGGTCTGTTGCCCTCAATTTGAAGTCATGGACGGCATTTTGGAGCGGGAGCCGTCTCTTTTGGTGTTGTGCTTTGGTCGGCGCCACCGGGATGCCTTCCGTTTTCGTCGCCGCAGGCTATGCGCAGTCTGTGCGGATGTTTTTATTTATCTTATTCCTGTATAAGTTGCATAATACTCCCCCGCGTCGATATACTGCATCTTGTTCATTGTATAAAATGAGGAAAAGTCATGCGGCCACTCACCACCTCACCGCGCGCGGTGCGCGTCGCCATCGATCGCTTTGAAACCGAGCTTCAACGCAGCCCGTTACTGGCTGGCCGCTTGGCCTACGCCAGGGCGTGGTACGCGTACCGGGATTCTCAAGACCGCTGGCATTTCGGACCGTCGAAATTCGTCGGCTACGAGGATCTGACGGCGCAGCGCTACATCGCGCTTTCGCGAAACGGACTGGACGGCCGAAGAACCGAATCGCAGCTACGAAAATGGTTCACGCTGGTCGATCCGTCCACCGCTCTCCATGAACAGCTAAGCTCGCAACTCTCGGCGATGCTGGCCCAGCACGGCAAAGCGCCGAGCCGCAAAATGCGCATCAGTATTCCCCATGAAGACTACGATGAACTCCTCCGTGACGGCCCGACCGGCTTGAGCCCGCCGATAATCGACCTGATAGTCGCCGTCGCCAAATCGCTGTCGCATGCAGAGCTCACGCTGTTGCAAGAGCGGCTGATGGCTGTCGGCTCGTGATTGCGTGTCTGCACCTATCGTTGTGCGCAATGGTGGCTAACCGCCTCACGGGCGCCTATCAGTCCGCCGAACCTCAGCGACCGGCGGAGCAAGCGGCAGCTTGAGCGACAGATCAACATATGCCAGCTTTCCTGCGCGTGGTTCCCGGCGCGCGAACTCATGGCGGCAGCGACGCTGCGAGCCCGGACGATGGAAACGTGGATGCGTTTCGGCGAGAGCGAGCGCTGAAGTGTGAGGGCTTGTCATTCCCGTACCATAAGTGTATGAATTTACAACTTTCTGACACATTCGCGCGAGTCCAAAAATGCCATTCGTAACCGTCAAACCGAAGTTCCAGGTGACCATTCCAGCCAAGCTGCGCAGAGTCATCGATCTTCGCGAGGGCGATATCATGGAAGCGACCCTCGTCGGCGATGCAATCGTGTTCAAGCCCAAGGAAGTGGTGGACAGGAACGCGATCGCCGACCGCATCGCCACCAAGTATGAGGCGGCTCCTGCCTCGTCCGACGATCTCGGGCGGTCCGAGGACGAGATCATGAGAGACACGATCGCCGAAATCGCCCGGTCGCGCCATGAGCGCCGCGAATCAGCTTCCCTCGATCCAGAAGCGTCGCCGCTGGAACGGGTAGAGCGGGATTGAAATTCGGCGCGGGGACTCTCCGGCGAACAATTCCTCGAAGCACACTGCGGAGCCGGCCTCGTACGCCTTTGCAGCGACCTCGACCACGCCGTCGTGACGAGCGCCACCCTGCGGCGGGATCCGCAGGGCGCGGCCCCCGTCGTCGCCGGCTATCGCCTCGAGTCCGCCACGTAGCGAGTCGGCATCGCGGAACACGACGCCTGCGCGGTGGGCAAAGTGACTTCTGCCGACGCCCGCCGTCCACGCCATGTCGCGGAGTACGGACTCGTTCGCGGATTCGCCGGGGCCGGCGTCGGCGGCGAGCCCGTCAAGCCATGTCAGGTAACTGCTCGCCAGGTCTCTCAGCGCCTCCTGAGACTTGCCGGAGAGGGGCAACAGTCGTCGCAGCGTACGCGGATCCGGGGGGCCGCCATCCGGTGCGCTCGAAGTCTCCGGCGACGTTGCACCTTCCACCACCACGTGTGCGTTGGTTCCCGACAGACCGAACGAGCTGACGCCGGCCAGCGGCGCCCGATCGGGATTCGCGGGCCAATCCGTTGCCTCGGCCGTCACCTGCACCGGCAGGCCGCGCCACTCGAGCTGCCGGCTTGGATTGCTGAAATGCAGGTGCTTGGGAATCACCCCATGGGACATTGCGAGAACGGCCTTGATGAGACTTGCGATACCCGCTGCGCATTCCAGGTGGCCGATGTTGGTCTTGACCGATCCGACCAACAGCGGACGATGCGCTTCACGCGCCCCGCCGTAAGCGGCTGCTGCCGCCTGCAATTCGATGGGATCGCCCAGGTCGGACGCGGCGCCGTGCGCCTCCAGGTAATCCACCTGGCCTGGCGCAATCCCGGCCCGGTCCAGTGCCTGCTCGATGACCTGCCGCTGCGCCGGACCGTTCGGCACGGTCAGCCCGGCGCTGGCGCCGTTCTGGTTCACCGCCGAGCCCCTGACCACGGCCCGGACGCGGTCGCCGTCAGCCAGCGCCTCGCCGAGCCGCTTCAGCACGATCATCCCGCAGCCCTCGCCTCGGACGAATCCGTCGGCCGCCGCGTCGAACGCATGACACCGGCCGCTCCCGGACAGCATCCCCATTGCACGCATGAATTCAATGATTGACGGGGACAGAATCGCGTTGACGCCGCCGACCAGGGCGAGGTTCACCTCGCGGCGCTGCAGGGCGGCGACCGCCTGATGCACCGCGACCAGGGAAGACGCGCAGGCGTTGTCCAGCGGTACGGCAGGCCCGTTCAGGCCCAGTGCGAAAGCAACCCGTCCGGCGGCGACGCTGGCGGTGGTGCCGTAGTACCCGTGGAATTTGCCGCCGGCCGCCGCCAGGTCCCGGTAGTCGCCGCTGCTTACGCCGGCGTACACGCCGGTGGCGCTGCCCTTCAGCCCACCGGGATCGATTCCGGCGTCTTCCAGCGCATGCCAGCCGGTCTCCAGCAGCATGCGCTGCCGGGGATCCATCATGCGAGCCTCGATGGGCTTGATTCCGAAGAATCTCGCGTCGAACTTGTCGATATCGTCGACATAGCCGCCCCACCGGTATGCGGGGTCCGGGGCGTCGGGGTCCCCTGCCACGCCGTTCCAGGGACCGGCGTCCCGGCGCCCGTCGGAGATCGCATCGGCGCCATCGACGAGCAGACGCCAGAATGCATCGAGATCCGGGGCGCCGGGAAAGCGGCAGGCCATGCCCACGATGGCGATGCCGTCGTCCTCACGCGATTGCGCGGGCGCGTTGGCCGGCCCGGGCGAGGGAACCGCGGCAGCCTCGGGGCGCGCCGGCGTCGCCGGGACGGGCTCGGACCTCGCCTGGACCGGCGCCAGCCGGTCAGGAGGGATCGGCCCCGGAGCAGCCGGCGGAAGCTCCGGCTGGTCCGCCGGAGCGGCGGGTGCAGACTCGGCGCCGGACGGCACGGCAGTGGAAGGCTCAGCTACGGTCTGCACCGCAAGCGAAGGGCCGGCTTCAGGCTGCCCTGCAGGCGATGGTTCGACGCCAGGCTGTGCCGCCAGCGAAAACCTCCCTTCCGGTTCCGCCTCGGCCGTTTGCCCGCTGTCGATGTCCCCGAGTTCTCCCGCCAGGTGCCCCGCGAGGATGGCAATGTCGGGATAGTCGAATACCAGCGTGTTGGGCGCAGTGTAGGCCCTGGAGAAAGATCGGTTCAGCCGGTTGCGAAGCTCCACGGCCATCAGCGAATCCATGCCCAGATCGAAGAATCCCACCGACGGCGAGGGCGCCGACGGCAGCCTCAATACGGCCTGGACCTCCCCCTGCAGGAATTCCACGAGAAGGTCCTCGTGTCCGGCCGCGGGCGCATGGCGCAGAAGCGTGAGAATGTCGTCCGTTTGTGCCGAATCGCCGGATTCCGAATCCGCCTCGGCGATCATCAGGTCCTGCAGGAACGCCGGACGATCTTCCACGGCGTCTTCATAGATGTCCCAGTCCACGGCGGCCACCACGGCCGTGCCGATGTCCTCGCGAACCAGCCGTTCGAACGCGCGAAGACCCTGCTTCGGTTCGATCCAGCCGGTTCCGGATGCTTCCAGTTGCGCCGCGATTCGCTCGCGCTGCTCCTCGGCTTCGCCTAGTCCGGACCATGCGCCCCAGGCGATGGCCTGCCCCGGCAGCCCAAGCGCGCGGCGGTGGGCAGCGAGTTGATCGAGAAACGCGTTGGCCGCCGAGTGGTTTGCCTGACCGGGATTTCCGAGAACGCCGGCCACGCTCGAAAACAGCACGAACATGTCCAGGTCCAGGTGTTCGGTCGCCCGATGAAGGTGCCAGGCTCCCAAAACTTTTGGCCACAGCACCTGCCGGAACCGATCCCAGTTCTGGTTCCCCAGAGCGCTGTCTGCGAGCACGCCCACGCTGTGGATCACGCCGGCGAGGGGTGCGAGCTCCCGATCGACTCGTTCCAGCATCGCGTCCAGCGAGGCGGGGTCTGTAACGTCGGCGAGTTCCACGCGGACATCCGTGCCCCTGTCCCTGAGTGAGTCGATCAACGCTTGCGCCGTTTCGTCCGGCGCGCGCCGTCCATTCAGCACGATGGTCCCGGCTCCGCAGTCGGCGAGCCAGCCGGCCACGACGCAACCGATGCCGCCCAGACCGCCCGTCACCAGGTAGGTGCGGTCCTTCCTCAAATGACCCCGGGTCAATGGCGAATTCGTCAGCACGATCTTGCCCAGATGCCGGGCGGCGCGCATGAAGCGCATCGCGCCCCCCGCCTCCGCCAAAGACCATCGGCTATGGATCAGCGGCGAAATTTCGCCCGCGGCCATCTGCTTCATCACACCGCGCAGGGACCGGCCCGGCCACGAGGGATCGTCGGCCTTGAGCACATCGAGTTCGAGAATGTGATAGGCCACGTCGGGGCGCGCTTCGGCCATTTCCTCCACGCTGAGGATGTCCCGCCTGGCCAGTTCCACGAACCGTCCCTGTTTCGCCAGGCAGGACAGGCTCGCATCGATGAAGCCCTCCCCGGTCAAGCTGTTGAGAACCACGTCGACGCCCTCGCCGGACGTGGCCTCGAGAATCGCCTGGCCGAACGCGATGCTGCGGCTGTCGAATACATGGTCCACGCCCAGCGACCGCAAGTAGTTCCGCTTTGCCGCACTCGCCGTGGTAAAAACTTCCGCTCCGGCAGCCCGCGCCAACTGGATCGCCGCCAGGCCCACACCGCCGGCGCCGGCATGGATCAATACCTTGTCGCCGGTCGCAAGTTCGGCCAGCTCGTACGACAGGGCCGCCGACACGAACGCGGTGGGCAAAGTGGCCAGCGCGGCAGCGGGCATGTCCTCCGGCGCCGCTGCCAGCATGTCCTCGTGGGCGACGGCTTCCGGGCCGAAGGTGCCGAATGCCAGCCCCACAATCCGGTCGCCCGGCGCCACCCTTGACACGTCCGAACCCACCTCCAGCACCCGGCCGCACATCTCCCCGCCCAGCAGCCCTTCGTCGATAAAGCCTATGGAACGGAACACGTCCCAGAAGTTGAGCCCGGTGGCATCCACGGCGATGCGCGCGTCATGCGGCCCCAGCGCCTGTGGCGGGAACGACTCCACGTGCAGCCGCTCAAGGGCGCCGGCCTGATCGGGTTCCAGCAACCAGTCGCGTCCCTCCGGAAGGGGCAGCCGCTCCGCGCCGGCGCCGGTTCGGACCAGGCGGGCCGCGCGCCGGAATCCGGTGCGCCAGGCGACGTGGGTTTCCTCGTCCGGATAGAGCAATTCCTCGGCGAGCATGGCGGTCGGGTCCGCCGCTGCGGGATCGAGATCGATCATCCTCGGCTGCAGGTGCGGTGCTTCCCTCGCAGCCACCTTGCCCATCCCCCACAGCAGCGCGCCGGCGAGTTCACCTTCGCGCTCGCGCTCCAGCACCTGCGCGCCCCGGGTCACGAGCCAGACACCCTTTTCCGGCGTCGCGTCGGCATCGACCACACCCTGCAGAAGCGCCAATGCACCGGCCGCGGCCCGCTTGGCGTCCGCCGCCATTTCGCCGGTGGTGGCCCGCGGTCCGTGCCCCGCCACGGCCGCCATGTGCACGATGCCGTTCAGAGGAACATCGGCCGGCAGATCCGCTATCAGCGCTCGCCACGCCCCGCGATCTTCCGTGTCCAGCGTCTTCGTCACGACGCCTGAAACACCCGCCCCCAGGCCGTTTCCGTCGGATCCAGGACTTCCCGCGAGCACCACCGCCTGGTTCCGTGCGGCAAGGTCCGCCGCCAACTCCGCCGCAACCCCGGCGCCGTCGGCCGCGATGACCCATGCGCCCTGCGCTTCAGTCACCTCTGCCGGGCCCTGAGCCAGGATCACGCCCCGGTCGGGCGTGCGGGCGGCTTCGGACGTGTCCACGCCCAGGACCTCCACCGCCTCGAAGCCCGCATCGCCGAGCGCCTGTCCCCACACCTCGGGACTGGCCAGCGCGTGGTGCGGGCGGTAGTGATCGGCGAATCGCCACCAGCCGTCCAGTTGCCCGAACGTCAGATCCAGCCAGCCCTGGCCTCGCAGGTTCTCCAGGGCCACCAACTCACCGGACGGCACCAGCAAATCGCGGCAGTGGGCCAGGGTTTCGTCGAGGTAACGGGTGGCGTGCAGCACGTTCGAGGCGATCAGCAGATCGTAGCCGTGGGCTTCGAAGCCCTGCTCCAACGGATCCTTCTCGATATCCAGAACCCGGTAGTCGAGGAGAAAGCCGTTTGCCGCGAAACGCGCCTCGGCTTCGGCAAAGAAGCCCGCGGAAATATCCGTATAGACGTAGTCGTACCGGCCGGAAGGCAGTTCGGGTAGTACGGCATCGGTGGCCGAACCGGTGCCGGCGCCGACCTCAATGACGCGCAGCCGCCGGTCGGCCGGCAACCCCGCCACCAATGCGCGAATCGCTTCGGCCAGCATCGTATTGGCCGCACGCGCGACCGGCGCCTTCATGTACAGGTCGGCCGCGGTGGGCTCACCGCTGCTGAACAGCAGCGTCAACGGGTCGGCGCCGCCCCGCAGCATGTCCGGCAGTGCGCCGCCGCTGCGCCGAAACAGCCCGATCTCGTTGAAACCGTGGCTGTAGCGCCCGGCCATCCGGCCGGCAATGTCGTCAGGGTCACCCTGCAACGCGTCCGGCAAGGGATCGCCTGTCCCTGCAGCGACGATGAAACCGTCACCAGCCTCCTTCAGCAGCCCTGACCACGCCAGCATCTCGCACAGACGGCGGAACAGCTTCTCGTGTTCGTCAAGAACGCCCAGGCGCTCGCGCAGCGCGGGCGGATCTACCGTTTCGCCCTGTTTGCGCTCCCACCCCAATTGTTCCATTGCGCGTAATGCATATCGCCGCGACAACTGCTCCAGGTCCGCGAGCAAGGCATCTCGGTCATCCGCGTCGACGCCTTCGACCGCAAGATAATCCGTAAAGGGCCCCGAGTCGCCGGCGATGACCTGTGGACCCGGCAGGAACCCGGCGGACAATATCCCCGGCGCAAGCGGCTGATCCCGCCAGTCCATTTCGTAGATCAGTTCATCCAGACCCTCGACCGCCGCGAGCAAAGTCGCTCGAGTGGCGCGTTTGACGGTGTAGCCGCTCAATTCGCCGACGAGAGCGCCGCTGGTGTCGTAGAAGCGCAAGTCGGCCGACAGCACCTCGGGCGTGCGGCCGTCTCCGGTGTCCGGCGACGGCGTCTCCCGTCCGTCCCGCATGCGCGCGTGGCAGATCACGCGATCCGGCAACTTGCCGTTCAGCCAGAGCCGCTCCCACCCGAACGGAAGATAGGTGGCTTCGCCTTCGGCCCCGGCGGCGCTGCGCGCGGCGGCCATGACCTGGAAGCAGCCGTCGAGCAGCAACGGATGGATCCCAAGGCCGCTGCCGGCAAACTCGCCGGGGACGGTCACTTCGCCCACCGCTTCGCCGGCCCCGGCCGACAGCGCGTCCAGCGTTCGGAACGACGGTCCGAGGTCGACGCCCATTTCGGCCCTGTCGGAATAGAAGTTCGACACATCCAGCGCCGGCAGGTCGGACACGAGGGAGTCGAGATCCACCTGGGAATCGATTTCCGGCCGATAGGCGGCCGCAGAGATCTGCCCTTCGGCGTGGAGCATCCACGCTTCGGTGGCAGCGGCCCTGCTGAGGATGCGTACTCTCCGCGATGACCCTTCGTCGTCGCCGTCCACCACCACCTGAACGGTACGACCCGACTCGCCCGACTCGCCCGCTTCGTCATCGGCGTCGTCGTCCGGCACGATCAGCGGACTGTGCAGTTGCAGGTCCTCGATGAGCAGCGATCCGGCGCTCTCCGCGAACGAGGCCGCCAATGCGGCGACTCCGTAGAGTGCACCGGGTGCGATGAGTCGGTCGAACACCCGATGGTCCGCGAGCCATGCCGGATCCGACGCAAATACCTCAGTCTCGTAGTTGACCTCTCCGCTGGCCGACTCGTGGCGGGCGCCCAGCAGCGTGTGGTCCATGCGGGTCCGTCGCCGTTTCGGCGCCCGGACCCAGAAGCGTTCCCGCTGGAACGGATAGCCCGGCAATGAAATCCGGCGCCGCGACTCGCCCGCGAACAGCCCCTCGAAGTGAATCGGCAGCCCGGCCCGATAGCCCGCCGCCACCGCCGCGGCAAAGGCGTCCTCGGCTTCCTCGACCGGTATCTTCGAGGACGGCCGCTTGAGGCTTGCAACGATCGCCGGCGGCCCGGCGGATCCCGCGGACTCGGGCCAGGTCAGGGCCGCCATCGGACCCACCACCGCGTGGGGACCGATCTCCACCACGGCCTCCACGCCGAGTTCCGCCAACGTCGCCACGGCTTTTCGGAATGCCACCGGCTGGCGCATCTGGCGGCGCCAGTACGCGCCGTCAAGCACATCCTCCGGCGCTATCCCGCGACCCGTCATCGAGCTGACGTAGGTGAGGGACGGTGGCGAGATCGCAACGTCGGAGAGCGCTTTCTGCAGATCGTCCAGCACCGGTTCGACCAGCGCGCTGTGGTAGGCGGGGCTCTTTCTCAAGCGCCGCACCTGGATATCCTGCTGCTCCAGGCCCGCGAGCAATGCGTCGACCTCCGTGGCCGGTCCGCTCACCACCTGGTGGGCGCCGTTGTCGGCCGCGACGCTGATGCCGGGACCGTCGGCGCCGGCGTTGTGTTCGTCTACCGCCGCCGCCACAACGGGTCTGGGCGCGAACACCGCCGCCATGGCGCCTTCGCCGGGCAGCGCCGTCATCAGGCTCCCGCGCGTGGCTGCAAAGCGCAGGCCCGCCTCCAGGCTGAAGACCTCCGCCGCCTGTGCCGCCGCCAGTTCCCCGAGACTGTGTCCGATCACGATGTCGGGGCGAATACCCAGACTTGACCAGAGCGCCGTCAGTGCGCACTCCACCGCGTAAATCGCCGGCTGGGTCCAGGCCGGGTCGTCGATGTCGCCCGCATCGTCCCCGCGCCCGAACATGACGTCCAGGAGCGATGCGCCCCGCAACTCTCCAATGACCTCATCGCAGCGGTCGAGCACGGCGCGAAAGACCGGTTCGGTGTCGTACAGATTGCGGCCCATGCCGACCCACTGGCTGGCTTGACCCGTATAGGCGAAAGCCACCTTCCCGGCCAGGTCCCGTGCCGGTTCGCCGCTTCCCGGGGCGTCCGGCGCCGCAAGCCCTTGAAGGCCCGTTCGCAACGACTCCGCATCGCGGAAAACCAATCCCGCCCGGTAGCGGAAATGACTTCGTCCCGTGCCTGCGGTCCAGGCCATGTCGGCAAGCAGCGAATCGCCGGCCGAATTTTCGGAGGCGGGTTCGTCGGTGCTTCCATCGAGCCAGCGCAGGTAGCGCGCTGCCAGGTTTCGCAGCGCGTCATCCGAGCGGCCTGACAGGGGCAAACAGCGCGCCTGCCGCAGGGCCGGATTGTCGGCTGGAGGCGTCGCAGTGCCGAACCACTCGGGTAACGACGCCGGAGTCCTGCGCGACGAACCCCTCGGCCACGCGCAGCGGTTCCGGGCGCTGGCGCTCACCCTCGGCCACGCGCGCGCCGGCGCCATCAGGCGCACCGGTTCCTTCACCCGCGCCTTCTCCCCTGAACTCACGGAAGTGCGCCTCGCCATAGCCCTCTATCAGCACGTGGGCATTGGTGCCCGACCACCCGAATCCGCTGACCCCGGCCCTTATCGGACGATCCGGCCTGGCCGGCCATTCCATCGCCTCGGCGGTCACGCGCAGGGGCAGGCGCTCCCAATCCACCGCCGGCGTCGGGGTCGTGAAGTGCAGATGCCGGGGAATCGTGCCCTGGTTCATCGACAGCACGACCTTCATCACGCCGGCGACCCCGGCGGCCGCTTCCAGGTGACCCATGTTGGTCTTGACCGAGCCGATCAACAGGGGATCGTTCGGGTCGCGTCCCCGGCCGTAGGCCTTGCCCGTGGAGTTGGCCTCGATGGGGTCTCCCACGGTCGTGCCGGTCCCGTGCGCCTCCACGTAGTCCACGTCCGGGGGCGTCAGTCCCGCATTCCGCAGCGCATCCTCCATCACCCGCTGCTGCGCCTCCTCGCTGGGCACGGTCAGCCCCGGGCTGGCGCCGTCCTGGTTCAGCGCCGCGCTCCTGATCACCGCCCAGATGCGGTCGCCGTCCGCCTCCGCATCCCTCAGGCGCTTCAACACCAGGATGCCGCAACCCTCGCCGCGCACGTAGCCGTTGGCGGCTGCGTCGAAGGTCGCGCAACGACCGTCGGGCGACAACATGCCGGCGCTGGCGCGCATCTCCAGCAGCCTTCCGGACAGAATGGCATGCACGCCGCCCGCCAGCGCCAGATCCGCCTCGCCCCGCTGCAGCCCCGAAACCGCCTGGTGGATCGCCACCAGCGAGGACGAGCAGGCCGTGTCCAGCGCGATCGCCGGCCCGGCGAGCCCCAACGCATACGACACCCGCCCGATGGCCGTGTTGAAGGACGTCCCGGTGACCGAATAGAGACTGGCCGCAGGTTCGGCGGCGTCATCCGCATCCAGCACCAGACCCCGGTATTCGTTGTTGCTGATCCCCGCGTAGACACCGGTTCGGCTGTCCCTGAGTCGGTGCGGGTCCATGCCCGCGTCTTCCAGGGCCTGCCAGCTCGTTTCCAGCATCATCCGCTGCTGCGGGTCGAGAAGCTGCGCCTCTACCGGCGAGATTCGGAAGAACGCCGCGTCGAACCGGTCGATCTCGTCCAGATACGCGCCGAAGCGGCACGCCCGGCTCTGGACCGCGGCGTCGGGAAAGAGTTCGCCCACACGGCCGACCCCGGAGCCCGGATCGCCCTCGGTCACGGCGCTCTCGCCGGCCGCGAGCAGTCGCCAGAAGGCGTCCAGGCCATCGGCGCCGGGGAAGCGGCAGGCCATGCCGACGATGGCGATCGGTTCGCCGATGTCCTTTTCGCCGGCCTCCGGCTGAAGGGCAGGTTCGCCGGGACGGTCAGCGGCCTCGCGGGATGAATCCAAGACTGTCATGTTGCCTTCACGCGGATCGAAAGGATATCGGTGTCATGAAATTGCCGGTGACGTACCGATGATGCCAGTTCCCGCAGGCGGCGCAAGGAACCGTCAGCCTCGTCCCGTTGGGGGGCTGCTCCGACGCTGTCCTCGGACTGCTCGCCAAGCGATGTGAAGCCGTCCTCAAGATTCTTCTCAACGCCGGATACGACCAGATCCAGCACGGCCGCGGCGCCCTCCTTTCGGGCGGACAGGACAAGCCTGGGACTCTTGGGTTCCGCCGCGCCATCGGGAAAGAGCGCTTGCATCGTCTCGCTGACAACTTCCTCCAGGCGCGACGCCATCGCGTCGCCCCAGCCGCCAGCGCCGGCGAAAACATCCAGGTACTGCCTGATTTGCGGTTGCGCGGACGACTTGTAATCGATCCTGATTCGACCGCGGCGAGGTTCGGTGAGCGACAGGAACAGCGTCAGGAGAATCACGGTGATCCCGCCCGCCGTCATGCCGTTCTGTAGAAGCCCGCCCGCGAATTCCGTGAAAACCTGTGGGAATATGGCGCCGCTCTCAAAGCCGATGCCGACCCAGAAAGCGATTCCGGCGATCAGGACGTATTGCGGGCCGCCGCCTTCCAGGATCACCATGCGCATACCAACGATGAATAGCATCGCCAGAAGTACGGCGAGGTAGGCTGCGAACACCGGCCCGGGTATCGCCAGAACGACGGCCAGCACCTTCGGTAGAAACGCCATCGCCACCAGTATCGCGCCCGTCGCCGCTCCGATCGTTCGGGCGCCCACGCCGGTGAGTTCGGTCATCGAGACGCTGACGGAATAGGCCGTATTCGGCACGGTTCCGGCGAAGCCGCACAGCAGGTTGCCCAGGCCGTCGACGGTGGCCGCACCCTGCACGCTGCGATAATCCGCGGCCCTCGACTGGCGCCACGAAACCCGTTGAACCGCTACAGCGCTGCTGATCGTACGGATCGAACCGATGGCCGCAACCAGCAGGAAGGCCGGCAGGAGCGCCCGGAAACCGGGCCCGAAACTCAGGTCGAGGCCCGGCCAGACGGCGGACGGAGGACCGAACCATGCGGCCTCGGACACGCGGCCGACATCGTACAGGCCGAAAAACGCAGCCACCAGGGATCCGGTGACGATCCCGACCACGGGTCCCCAGAGACGAAGAGCCGGGTTGCCGCGCAAGGCGATCGCGGCCATCGCCGCGAAGGTCACGCCCGCGCTGAGGAGTGACCCGGTCGCAGAATTTCCCGCATCGGCAACGGTCATCAGATCGAATATCACCGGCATCACGGAGACCGGGATGAGCATGATGATGGTGCCCGAAACCGCCGGCGTGAGGATCTTCCGCAACAGCGCCAGCTTCTCGGCGATCAGCAACTGGAACAGCGCCGCAGCAATCACCAGTGTAGCCAGCACTGCCGGACCGCTGTCCGTCAGAGCGGTAATGCAAATGGCGAGAAAGGCGCCCGAACTGCCCATCACCAGCACGTTGCCCGCACCGATGCGGCCGTACCGGACCGTCTGCAGCACCGTGGTTGCACCGGAAATCGCGATCGCCGCAAACACGGCCCAGTTCAGCAACGCATCCGCCGCCCCGGCCGCGCGCATCACCACGGTCGGCATCAGGATCGGCGCCGTGACGCTGATCACGGCAAGTTGCAGCCCCAGGCCGAACGTCAGGCCGGCCGGCGGTTTCTCGTCGACCTGGTAGTGCAAATCCACGCCACGGGGCCTTGCCTCATTATTCATGCTGGAACGGGCCTCTCGCGTCAGACTTTATCGCTCGGCCGGCCCCTTCCGGACACTTCCCGGCCAGGGCGCCACGACGGCATGCGCCGCGGAATGTTCGATCGTCTGGCGCCGGCGCCCCTGCCCCCTGCATGACCTCTGAGTTCCAATTCCGCCCTCCGCCTATCCGGGCGGTCCAGTTGCTCGAGCCACTGCAGGCCGGCGGCGGTGAGGGTGGCCACGGCAACCCCGCCGCGGTAGAGCAGCCGATGGCTGTGGACGGCCGGCACCCGGCCGCCCGGGGTCAGAATGCCGGCCAGGTTCAGCGGATCGGCCGCGGAGAGCACGATCCAGTCATCCGCATTCGAATCCCGCCTGCAACTGCGGAGTGCCTTCACCGCTTCTGCGAGCGCAAACTGTTCGCCGCCCAGCGCGCCTACAAAGCGGCCACCGCGAATTTCGCCGCGCGCCTCCAGCCGCCTGAAAACGCGGAGCAGGTCGCGCCAGCCCGGCAGGCCGTTCTCCCGCTGCAGGACGCTCCGGCACACCATCCCGTAACGGCGCAACACCGAGCGCGCCGCATGCTCGCAGGCCTCCTCGCGATTCACCCCGGAGAGTGGCGCAGGCGCCCGGTCCAGCAACGACCAGCGGCCGGCGGAGTCGAAACTCGGCCCCCGCCGGCTGCGGCGGCCATGAAAGCGCCGGCGGCGGCTCGGCGGCGTGACGAGCACGCGCAATCCCTGGAAGGCATCCGAGGTCACCAGGCCGCCCGCCACAAGTTCGGCCAGTGCCTCCTCGGTCTGGACCCTGAGCAGTCCGCCGGCCTGCACGAGTTCCTGGAAAAAAAGCGCGCCCCGGGCCGACAGCAATTCGTGAATGCGTTCGGCTCCTGTGGAGAGCGGGTATTCGTCTTCTGCGCCATTCCCGTTCGCCGTCATTCCTCTCCACAACGGAAGCGTCTCTCGCGGCAGGATGACGATAGGCGAGTTCGCCACGGTCCCGCGGCCCCGCTGCGGGCCGTTTTCGGCGGCCTGAATCCACTGCTGCCGCGTGATCGGCCGATACCAGGCGATGCGGCCGGAAACCGCCAGTTCATCCATCTCCAGGGGGCTGTAGTCCGCGAGCCGCGCCGGGAGAATTTCCCGCTCCCAGGCCGCCGCAGGCAGCGCCAGGCCCTGCAGCTCGCCGATGACCGCCGCCAGGGCTTCGCCGCCCCGCCTCCGCTCCCGGCCCAGGCCCTGCCATCGGAACAGGAACCGCTGGTAGACCGCGATCGAGACCGGTTCGATTTCGCCGCGCAGGCGCTTGAGCGTGTAGCGGTGAATGCGGGCGAGCAATCGCCGGTCGCACCATTCTTCCGCTGGCCGGGCCGGAGATGCGGACTGTGCAGTCGATGTGGATGGGGAGAGCGATTCGAAGCCGGCGGGCGATTCGGATCGGGCGGGCGATGCGGACCGGGAGGGCAATTCGAAGTCGGCAGGCAATTCGGATCGGACGAGCGGCGTGGACTCGGCGGCTCGCTCGCTGAAGTGCCCGCGCATGGCGAACCCTTCCGCCTCCAGCGCCGCCAATGCGCCTGCCACATCGCGGTCGTCGAGCCCCAGCGGTCGGCCCAGCTCCGCGGCGGTCACCGGTCCCAGGCCCTCCATCCGGCTGCGGATGAGTTCCCGCAACGCCGCCTCGGGCGATTCGATGTCGCTCTCCAGCGCCTCGATTCGCGGTTCCGTCCGGCCACCCTCAATCGCCATTTCAAGTTCCGCGAGGCGTTCGGCGCTGCCCCAGACCCAGGCGTCCCCTGGCATCCGGAACCTGCTTGCCCGCCCATCGGCTACCAGCCGTTCGAGCATGGGGTCCGCAGACTCGCCGGGCTCCGACGGGGACATGAAACCCAGCACCACCAGGGCATCGTGCAGTTCATCCCCATCCCGGAAATCGGGCCAGGCTTCGGAACGCACCCACCGGATCGCCTCGGGATCGAGCCGGCCGAGATCCGCGGCCTGCTCCACCGTCAGGTGGCGCCGCGACTGGATCGCCAGGGTGCGCCGCTCTTCCGCAGGCGCATCGTCAAGGAAAGCGTAGGGCCTGGCGCTCAGGACCTCCTGGGCCAGGGGCGACGGGCTGGTCAGTTCGCGGCACGCCACCTCCACTTCGCCGGCCTCGATACGGCCCAGCAACTCGGCCAGCCCATCGATGTCCATCACGCCGCGCAGGCAGTCCTCCAGGGTTTGCGCCACCAGCGGATGGTCCGGGATCTCGCGCTCGCCGGCCAGGTTCTCCGCGCAGGCGAGCTGGTCGGGGAATACCGTGGCGAGCAGGTCCTCGGCATCCGTTCGCTGGAAGTACGCCGGCGCCCGCCTGCCGTTGCGAAAGCGCCGCACCGCCAGCGCGACGCTGGCGTTCCAGCGCCAGCGGCCCGGGAAGATGGGCGCGTCGAGTACGGCCTGGGTGAGTACGTCCGCGACGGTGGCACTGGCCAGGTAGCGGACCACTTCCTCCAGGGGAAAACTGTGCACGACGCCCAGCGAGATGACGATGGTGTCTTCCAGCGCCGCCGCCTGCAGTTCGAAGTTGAATCGTCGGCAGAAGCGTTTCCTGAGCGCCAGGCCCCAGGCGCGGTTGAGCCGGGAGCCGTAGGGCGAATGCACCACGATGTGGGTATCCCCGGCCTCGTCGAAGAAACGCTCGATGACGATGCGCTGCGCCGTGGGCAGGCCGCCCAGGGCCGCGCGGGCCGAGGCCAGATACTCGCACAACTGTTCCGCCGCGGCCGGCGGCAACCCGCGGTCCGCCGCAAGCCGTTCGGCCACCCGGGCAACGGAGTCGCTCCCCGGCGACTGACCCTCCCCCGCATGACTCTCCGGCGGCTGACTTCCCGACGCTTGACCCACCGGCGGCTGGCTCTCCGGCGACTGACTCCCGGGCGGCTGAATCCGCGACGCCTCGGCCCCCAACGCTTCGTCCATCTCCGCGCGCAGGCGCGATACCGCGGCCGAGAGTTCATCGCTTCGCCCCGGGGCCTCGCCGAACCAGAAAGGAATGGTGGGCGGCAGCCCGCGGGCATCCTCGACGAAGACCTTGCCGGAATGCACCTTGAGAATCCGGTAGGAGGTATTGCCGAGCTGAAAGATATCGCCCGGCATGCTCTCGAAGGCGAAGTCTTCGTTCAGCGTGCCGACGAAAAGCTCGCCGGGCACCAGCGTGACGTCATGGTCGAACTGATCGGGTATCGTGCCGCCGTTGGTCACCGCCGTCAGGCGCGCGCCGCGCCTGGGCCGCAACCGGCCGTTGACCCGGTCGTGGTGCAGGTAGGCGCCGCGCCGGCCGCGCTGGGTGGTGAAGCCGTTGGCGAGCATCTTGAGAACGTCCAGGTAGACGCGCCGGGAGAGGTCGCGGAACGGTGTGCTGCGGGTGATGAGATCGAAGAGCTCGTCGACTCCCCACTCCCGCATGCTCACTTCGGCGACGATCTGCTGGCTCAGCACATCCAGCGGTTTTCGGCATAACCCGACGGCGTCCAGTTCCCCCCTGGCGACGGCGTCGAGCAGCGCCGCGCACTCCACCAGTTCGTCCCGGGAGAGGGGCGCCAGCCGCCCCTTGGGCACGCGGTCCACACCGTGACCGGAGCGCCCCACCCGCTGCAGCAACCGCGCGATGCCGCGGGGGGAGCCGAGTTGGCAGACCAGGTCCACCTCACCGATGTCGATGCCCAGCTCCAGCGATGCCGTGGCGACCAGCACCATGAGCTTGCCGGCCTTGAGCCGCTCCTCGGCCATCAGCCGGTGTTCCCTGGAGAGGCTGCCGTGATGGGAAGTGACCTGATCCTCGCCGCACCGGTCCGCCAGGTGCCGGGCGACGCGCTCCGCCAGCCGGCGGGTATTGACGAATACGATCGTGGTCCGGTGGTCCGCCGCGAGCGCGGCCAGGCGATCGTAGATCTCCGCCCAGACCTCGTTGGACATGATCGCCTCCAGCGGCGACGACGGCAGTTCCAGCCTGAGGTCCCAGTTGCGGACGTGGCCCTGGTCGATGACCTGGCAGGGCGCGCGGTCCGCGCCGACGAGAAACTCCACCATTGTGTTCATGGGCCTGGTGGTGGCCGACACACCCACCCGCGTCGGCGGCCGCTCGCAGAGCGCAGCGAGCCGTTCCAGGGAGACGGCCAGATGCGCGCCGCGCTTGTTGCCGGCCAGGGCGTGGATCTCGTCGACGATCACGGTCTCCACCGTGCCCAGCATCCGGCGCCCGGATTCCGAAGTCAGCAGGATGTACAGCGACTCCGGCGTCGTGACGAGGATGTGGGGAGCCAGCCGGCGCATCTTCGCCCGTTCGCTCCGGGTCGTGTCCCCGGTGCGTACCAGGGCGCGGATGCATACGTCTGGCAATCCGGACTCCAGCAACTCATCGCGAATGCCCGCCAGCGGCGCCTGCAGGTTCTTGTTGATGTCGTTGGACAGCGCCTTCAGCGGCGACACGTACAGAATGCGGGTTTCGTCCGCCAGCCCGCCTTCCAGCCCCCTCTTGACGAGCGCATCGATGACAGCCAGGAAGGCGGCCAGCGTCTTGCCCGATCCCGTGGGGGCGCTGATCAGGGTGTGGGAACCGCCTCCGATCGCGCGCCACGCGCGTTCCTGCACGGCGGTCGCAGCAGGAAACCGACCCGCAAACCAACTCGCGACCGCTGGATGAAAGCCGCTCGGATCCATTGCCCAAGCATACGGGAATCCGCGTCCGCATTCTTCGCCAATCACCCCGCCCGCGTCCGCGGCCAAGGTACTGCGCAACCATGGCGATGCGCCACACAGTCCCGGCTCCAGCAGTCCGTGGCGACAGTCCCGCTGCGTTCGACCCGCGATGCGCGACTGTCGCCACGGACTGCTGGCCGTATAATCGCCCCACCACGGCGGATTGGACGACGACATGAGAATGACGGGCGAGGAGTTTCTGGCGTGGCCGCGCAAGGCGATCACCCTCCTCGGCATGTCGGGCGTGGGCAAGACCACACTCGCCTACAAGCTGCCCAAATCCAAGTGGTTTCACTATTCCGGCGACTACCGGATCGGCACAAAGTATCTGGCCGAACCCATCCTCGACAACATCAAGCGCCAGGCCATGCAGGTCGGCTTTCTCCGCGATCTGCTGCGCAGCGATTCCATCTACATCGCCAGCAACGTCACCGTTCACAACCTGGCGCCGGTGGCGAGCTTCCTCGGCAAGATCGGCCGCGAAGACCTGGGCGGGCTCAACGTGGAGGAGTTCAAGGCGCGCCAGCGGCTGCACGAGGAGGCCGAGATCGGCGCCATGCGCGATGTGGAGCAGTTCATCCGCAAGGCTCACGAAATCTACGGCTACGAGCACTTCATCAACGACGCGGGGGGGAGCCTCTGCGAACTGGACGACCCCCGCATGCTGGATGTGCTCGCCCGCAACACCGTCATCGTCTATCTGAGCGCCGACAAGGCGATGGAAGACAAGATGATCCGGCGCTCGATCGGGAACCCGAAGCCGATGTACTACCAGGAGGCGTTCCTCGACGGGCAGTTGCAGGTGTTCCTGGCTGAAAACGGGCTGAACTCGCCGGCGGAAATCGTTCCCGACGAATTCGTCCGCTGGATATTCCCGCGCCATGTGGCGCATCGCCGCCCCAAGTACGAGGCGCTCGCGGACCGCTACGGTTACACCGTGGACGCGCGCGCCACCGAGCGCGCCACCGGCGAGGCGGACTTTCTGGCATTGATTGCGGAGGCGATGGGGTAGCCCGCCGCGCTTGTGGACGTCGTGCCGAGGCCGCCAACGGACGGGAGCTATTCGCTGGAAAGGCCGGTCACGTCATACCGAGCGCCGTCATCCACGCGAGCGCCAGCGCCGCGACCGCGATCGCGCCCCAGAGTCGTTGCGCATCCGGTTCGCGGGGTATCTCCACCGCCGCCAGCCCCGCCCCGATGCCGAATCCCGCGATGAATCCGGCGAGGTGCGCCAGGATATCGACATTGTCTCCCTCGACCCCCGAACCCGTGCCGGTGAAGGCGAGCAATCCGATTCCGGCCACGACCGGGGCTATCCGCATCCTCCACGGCGTATTTTTCAGGAACCCCCGCCGCCACGTATAGGCCGCCAGCAGTCCCAGCGCGGCAAACACCGACGTCGATGCGCCGATCGCGAGGTGCCGTCCGGGCTGGATCAGCACATTGAGGGCGTTGCCCAGGGCGCCGCCGCCGAGGATGGCCGCCCAGCCGATGCCCGAACCCAGGTGGCGGCCCGCGTAGAGGCCGAAGAAGGCGCCGAAGACGATGTTTCCCGCCAGGTGGCTGAAGTCCACGTGCAGGGTGAGCGCGGTGACCGTGCGCCACCATTCCCCGGCCGCGATCCCGGCCGAGTCGATTCGTCCCAGCCCCAGCCAGTCGTGTCCCCAGGCGCCCTGACGGGCGAACAGGGCCACCGCCACGAGAACGCCGATGTAGACGATGACGCCCCGCCAGCCCGTACCGAGTTCCGGCAACGGCAGAACGCCCACGGGCGGGCGGCGGCTTTCCTCGGCGTATTCGCTGAGTTCGGCGCGGGCCCGGGAAGCCGATTCCGCCGGTACGACGATCACCCAGCGTCCGTCCGTCCGCTTGATTTCGTGGTCGATTTCCAGCGCCGCCAGGACCAGGCCGGCCTCGCTGCAGCGCTTCCAGCGCCGCGTCGTCAGCACCGTCGTCCGGTATGCGGTGTATTTCAACATGTTCCAACCTGATATTAGCCGGATTTCCCGCGAAATCGGGGCTCGATGTTGACATTGCGGAATTCCGCTTCAAACTGTGTGTCTGAACTTCATTAACGGTGGGAGTTGTTATGAAGGCTCAGCCTTGGGCGGCCGTGTCCTGTCTGGCCCTGACCCTGGCCGCGTGCACCAACCGGCAACCGCTCCCCGCGAATCCCGTTTCGCGCCCGCCGATGCAGGAAGAAAACCTCCTCAGGGAAGCCGAGGCGTTCTTCGGCCAGGGCGCGCAAGGCGTGGCGGATCTGCTCAACCGCGTGTTCCGCGAGAACAACGGCCCGCCGACGGCCTACATCGTCGGCGAGGAGGGCGGCGCCGCGCTCGGCCTCGGGTTGCGGTACGGGCGCGGCACCGTGTACCTCTCCGACGGCACCACGAGCCGGGTCTACTGGCGCGGTCCGTCCGTGGGAATCGAAGTGGGCGGCAGCGCCACCAAGGCCTTCGTGCTCGTGTACGACCTGGAACGGATCGAGGATCTCTACCAGCGGTTCGGCGGCGTCGAGGGCAGCCTCTACGTGGTGGGGGGCCTCGGAGTGAACTATAATCGTCTGGACGATATCGTGCTGGCGCCGGTGCGGTTCGGCGTAGGGTGGCGGCAGGGCGTCAACGTGGGTTACCTGCACCTGTCGCCGAACAGCTCCTGGATTCCGTTCTGACGGAATTGACATTGCCGAATCAGGCGTCAAACTGCGTATCTGGACTTCATTGACGGTGGGAGTGTTCATGAAGGTTCAGCCTTGGACCGTCGTTTCCTGTCTCGCCCTGACGTTGGCCGCGTGCATCAACCGCGGACCTCTGCCTTCGGACCTGGTCCCTCCGAATCCCGAACCCGGTTTGCGCGCGCCGATTCCGCCGATGCGGCAGGAAAGCGTGCTCCGGGCAGCCGAGGCGTTCTTCGGCGAGGGCGCGCACGGCGTGGCCGATGCGCTGCACCACGTGTTCACGGAAAACGACGGCCCGCCAACGGCCTACATCGTCGGCGAGGAGGGCGGCGCCGCGCTCGGTCTCGGGTTGCGGTACGGGCACGGCACCCTGTATCTCGCCGATGGCAGCACGAGCCCGATCTACTGGCGCGGCCCGTCCCTGGGCTTCGATCTGGGCGGCAGCGCAACCAGGATATTCGTGCTCGTCTACGACCTGGAACGGACCGAGGACCTCTACCAGCGGTTCGTCGGCGTCGAGGGCAGCCTGGTTCTCGTGGGGGGGCTCGGCGTCACCTACAACCGCATGAACGATGTCGTGCTGGCGCCCGTGCGGTTCGGTGTCGGCTGGCGCCAAGGCATCAATGTCGGCTACCTGCACCTGTCGCCGGACAGCTCCTGGGTTCCGTTCTGACCGATTTCCAATCCGCCGCCCCGCAGTCCCCGTCCAGGAAGCGAGCGAACGCGACCGGCGCATATCGCCATGGCATCGCCGCCGCCCGCGCGGACATGGTTTCGTTTTTTTCGCCGCATGTCCGCGGCAAGACGCCGGTCTCCCCGCATGGAATGGACGACGGCACGCCCTTTGTCCAGCAGTTCTCAATTTGGCGCCAAACGTCGCGACCGGGCATCCGACACGCCCTTATCCGGCGCAATCCGGGCCAAAACCACCGCCAGACCCACCCCGGGGAGAGGGCGGACGGGCATAATGAGAATTGCTGCCCTTTATCGCACCAGCTTGCGAAAAACGCCTGTCAACTTCCCGGCAATACCCGGTCCCGCGGACTCTCCCGGGTCCGCGGACGGCGCCGCCTCCGCATCGCCCCGCCCGGCGCGCCCGCGCCGCGGCGGCTTCGTCGAGCGCATGACCGCGAGGATTCGGTCCTCCGCGTCACGCTTCTCCCGGGCCGCCAACAGATGTTCATAGCGGCGCCTGGCGACTTCCAGTTCCACCTCGCCCGCGGTGCCTTCCGATGCCGCCGCAAGCCGCCGCTCGGCAGCGGACAGGAGGCTCGCGGTTTCCCCGGTCCTTGCGCGCGCCTTGCTCCATTCCTCAAAAAGGTCCGCCACCTTGCGGCGGACGCCTCCGGCCGTTTCCCGCAGGGCATCCACATCGCGGAATTTCGCCGTCATCCAGATGTCCCTTATCTCGGGCATCCGGTCAAGCAACGCGGCGTCGCCTTCCGCCAGGTCCTCGAAAAGCGCGAAGAGTTCACGGAGAGCCTCGCCCGCCGCCCTGGCCCTGCCCAATTCCACCACCGGTTCCCGGAGTTCCGCCAGTTGACCGGACAGCGCGGCCACCAGGTCGAAACACGACGGGTCGAATGGATTGTCGGCCAACCGGTCCGCCGTATCGATGAGCCGCTCGCACAGTATGACGACGGCGAGTCCGGCATCGAATTCGGGATTGTGTTCCGGCAATGCGATTCCCGGGTCGTCGGCTGCGAACGCGAATTCCGCCGCAAGCTCCCCGTTCAGCCCGGCCGCCCAACGCAACAGCCGCGCATCGCTGAGCACCGTGGCCACCGCGAACGCCGCAAGCGTCACGTCCCGGCGGCGACCCTTGTCGAGCGCGTCCCAGTCTCCGAGCTCCCTGTGAACGGACGGGAACGCGGAAAGGGCAGGCGCTTCCCAGTCGGCGCGCGGCGCGTCGACGTGCAAATGGTCCGCGAAACCCGACAGTTCGCCCTCCGGAGGCATGCCGGCATCCAGCGGTACCCCGTAATTCCGCAATGCCATATATTCCAGGCAGGGAAATGGATCGAGCGCCGGCACGTTGAATCCTTGTGTGCTCCGGTAAAGGTCCGACCAGATGTCCAGACGGACATCCGGCAGGCTGAAGAAAAAGGAAAGATCCTCCCGAATCCGCACCGCGGTCCTGGTCCCGGGCGCATGGCGGGGCGCAAACCGCTTCAGAATCTTCCTGACGTGGGAACCGTTCAGCAGTTGCCGCTTTTCCCGCCGGCCGACGACGCCGAGCAGCGAGCACAGGGAATTGAATCCCTCGGCCCCGCCACCGAGGCAGGCGGGGAGTCCATTCGGCATCGGGTAGACACGATCTTCTTCAGGCATGTACGAGATCCCGGCCCGCTCCCGGGTAAGGCGTCACAGTATACCGCTGTCCGTGCGGCGCCCGCACGGCCGCGCGCGCCGCCATCTTCGAGATCAAGGCCGGACATGGTGCCGGCGCCGGTACTTCGCACCAGGGCCGACGCGAATATTTGCCAATCCTCCTACATCGCCATGCGCGGATGCAATCCCCGATGCTTGTAGATGCGAATCTTCCCGCGCAGCGGACCGTACATGAGCTTAACGCGAGCCCGCGGCAAAGGGGCGCAACGCCTCCTGGACCGCGGCATTGACCGGAGTCGGGATTCCCAACTCACGACCGAGCCGGACCACCGCGCCGCTCAGCCAATGCAGTTCCAGCGGGTTGCCCCGCTCCAGATCATGGTGCATCGAGGAGGTCATCTCCGCCGGCAGTCCATCGACGAATTCGAGCCGGTTACGGGCAAAGCCGGGCTCCAGGGAGATTCCCCGGATGCGAGCCACGGCAGCGGTCTCGCGCATCGCGCCCAGCAACACTTCGCGCGCTTCCGGGTCCTCCCGCACCTGCCCCAGCGGCGCCCGCATCAGCGTCGTGGCGGCGCTCAAGCCCACCAGGAAGACGAACTTCTCCCAGATCGTCCGGTCGATGTCATCACTGGCCTGGGCGTCGATGCCGCCCTGTTTCAGCACCCCCAGGAGCCGCTCCACCCGCGCCGAGGAACCGCCGCCGCGCTCACCGATCACCACTCGCTGCATGGCGCCGACGTGACGGATCAAGCCCGGCGCCTCGATAGCGCTGCCGATGAAGGCCACGGCGCCGAGCAGGCGCTGCGAGCCGAAGACCCGCTCCAGGCCGGTGGTATCGACCCCGTTCTGCAGCGACAGGACCGTCGTCCCGGACCCGACCATGGGGCGCATGGCGCCGGCAGCCGAAGCTGTATCCCACAACTTGACGCCGACAATGACGTAGTCCACGGCGCCAACCTCACCGGGATCGTCGGTCGCAATGGCAGGGTAGACTCGAGAACTCCCAAGCGCAGCGCTCTCGATGCGCAGTCCATGCTCACGGATCGCCTCGAGATGCCGCCCGCGGGCAATGAAGGTCACGTCGCAACCCGCCGCCGCCATGCGCCCGCCGAAATAGCCTCCGACGGCGCCGCTGCCCATCATGGCGATGCGCATGACGTATTCACCATACCGGCTCCGAACACTGCCGACTGGAAATTGTCACGTACGATGAGTCACGCTGCCGCATCGTGCGCTCACCAGATGACATATGAAACTCGGAATAGCGTGTTTCGTTGGCCCCATCGAGTTCCGCAAAGAGCAGGTCACGCGAGGATCGACCACGGATGAGATCCAAGCGGCGATATCGCCACGGTAGAATTCGATGGGCAAAGACCAGCAGGTTCGGGCTGATCGCGTCCGTCTGAACCTCCTTTCTTCCAAGCTGCAGGATACTCCTCACTTCTGATGGGCTGGTGAGATTGGCAAGCGTACGAAGATAGACATCTCGTTCAGGAAGTGCTCCACTTCGGCTCCATGACTTTCCTCGCTTCCAGAGCATGGAGCAACGATCGCCCTTGTGCAGGTAGTGAAAATCGAGTTCAGTCTCGGGTACTGAATCTGATCGGACGGCTTCCTGCTGACTGGTAAAGTTGGGGAACAGGCGGCCGGGCGCAAAGTGACCGGAGCGCCGACCTGGCACGCGGTATGCGCAAGCGCACGCGAACAAGACTGTCGATTTTCCAGAACCGTTGGGTCCGGCCAGAACGGAGACGGGGTAATCGAAGGGGATGCGGAGATCGTCGATGGCTCGCAGATTTGTAATGCGAACTTCCTCTAATGCCTCGTCGCGCTGGCCCCTATTCGCCCGCAACGCGTCCCACACTTCCTTGGGCTCCCTTTCGATCCGCGGCATACGTACACCTTTGCCGGCAGCGAATTGGTCCGGCTTTGCGCGGGACGATTGTACGCCATGCGTCGGAAGCACTTGCCACGCTGGAATTACTTGCGTTCAGGCAGAAATCCGACCTGGAATCGATGTAACCATGGACATCTCTAAAGGATGAATCTTAAAATATAATATAAAGTATAATAAAAACAATTACTTATGAAATACCTGATTTATAAAATCCTTTAAATTCAACAAATTGTGCCGATGCTTGTTTCCATTATAGAAATACAGTTATCATCGAACAATAATTTCTGCAGCAAAATCTCGCGTATTAAACAATTCAGCAAGGAGTCCCCACATGGACCATCACCTTGAACAGCCTTCATCCGAGTCGCACGACGCCTCGACGCGCGAACGGGAACGCGTGAGCACGCCCATCTTCGATCCGACGCATCCTGTTCTTTCCAGACTTTTGGAGGAGGTTAGAAACGAGAAGCGCGTCGACGCGGCTTACGACCGCGTCCACCACCGGCACAACCGGGGCCGATAACGGCCAACCGGCCGACGCCGCGACATGGTCGCCAAGGGCCAACTCGACACGGTCCTTCTGAAGACCGCGAGCCGCTGCAATATTGATTGCTCGTACTGTTACGTTTACCAGGGGCCAGACACCGCCTGGCGCATTCAGCCCAAGCGCATGCCGCGGGCTGTTCTGGCCGCGGTTAGTGATCGGTTGGTTGAACATGCCGATCAGCAACGCGCAGGGTATGCAATAGTCCTGCACGGAGGCGAACCCCTACTGCTCGGCTTCGCCGGTCTCGCGGAGTTGCTGCGAGGCCTACGAGCTCACCTGTCTCCCGAGCGCCATCCCATCGGCATCCAGACAAACGGCACGCTTCTGACACGTGAATTGCTCGACCTTTTTTTCCGAAACGCGTACGAGCGTGTCAGTAAGCATTGACGGGCCGGCCGAGGTCAACGACCTTGCAAGGCTGAATCATCGCCAGGAGAGCACTTACGAAGCGACGATGCGTGGAATCGATCTTCTCGACTCGCACACCGAGCGCGACTTCCTTCTTGCGGGTACGCTATCGGTCATTCAGCCCGCTTCCGATCCGGAGATCGTTTACGGGTTCCTGAAAGACTTGGGAAGTCCAAGCATGGACTTTCTTTTCCAGGATGGGAATCACAACCGCCTTCCGCCAGGCAAGGCACGATACGAAAGCACCGAGTACGGTCGATGGCTTAGCCGAGTGCTGGACTTGTACCTCGCCGACGCGTCGCCCGTCCCAATTCGCGTCTGCGACGACCTCATCAAGCTTTGCCTCGGCGGAGAAAGCGTGAAGGAAGGCCGGGGCGTAAACCCCTATGGCATTCTCGTCATTGAAACGGATGGCGAAATACGAAAGAACGACACGCTCCGCGCTTCGTTCGACGGCGCGGACCGGTTCGGCAGTGCGTGGAATGTCACGACCACGCCCCTTTCGACGGTGCTCGCATCGCAAGAGTACATCGCCTACACAATGATGCAGGTCCCCGAGTCAGACGTTTGCCGAACCTGCGACCTGTTGGCCGTTTGCGGGGGCGGAATGCCGCTGTACCGCTTCAGCGCCGAGCGCGGCTATGACAACCCATCGGTGTACTGCCACGACCACAAGACCATGATTCGGCACACTCTCACCCGGCTGGATGCGATGGGACTGTGCGACGCGCTTGTCGTTCCTCCTTCGCCCGCCCATGCTTCCTGATTTTCGCAGCACGGGACGGCACGCAGCCACCTCGCCGTTCGCCCACTGTCCGCACGTGTTTCCCGAGTTCAATTCCATCGATTACGGTACTCGGCCCTTCGCGCATTCCACAGGGCATTGCACGCTGCCCGGTAACGGCGAGGAATGGATTTCCTGGCTTGAACACGACGCACCGTGGAAATTCATCGCGACCGACTTTTACGAGCAGTACGAATTCAGTCTGCTTCACGTGATCGTCCCTCCCGTCGCCGAGCGTCTGGCCTGCCCGGAGACGCTCGATTCGATGCGGGGATGGATGGTCCGGCAGTTCCGCCAACCGTTGTCCGAGCGGGTCGACGTCACCGCGCACAAGTTGATCGCCGGTCAGACGATACGAATCCACAATGACTACCTCCCAGTGGGCGAAAGCCACCGGCTGCTTCTCCAACTCAACCGAAGCTGGAAACCCGAGTGTGGCGGTTACCTGATGTTCTTTGGCGGACCCGGACCCGAGCCCGAGTCCGTCAGCAAGGCCATCGAGCCCAGACACGGGTCCGTGCAGGCGTTCGCGATTTCTCCTCGGTCATATCACGCGGTCAGCACGGTTCACCAAGGAGAACGATTCACCGTGGTGTATTCGTTCTACGCGGAACGCGGTTCGGTATGATCGAGTACGTAAACGGTCTCTTGCAGGTGGACGCGAACGGCGTTCGCCACACTGCTGCTGGCACAACAAGGCGAAGGGCGGATGCGCCCGAGCCATACCAGTCATCGCGAGGCGACTGGCGGCGGATGGTACGTCGCCGGAGCCAAAACGCGATGCCCTGATAGAGTTGGGCGCGCTCAACCCACTTCGGCGCGCTCCGCACGCGAGTCCAGAAAATCTCGTGTCATCGCGCTGAACCTGGCTTCCGGCCCAGTCGACTCACGGAGCCATTCGCGCACTGCTTCGACATTGTTTGACGTGACTTCGTCTTCAAGGTACTCGGTTACAGAATAGAGACGCTCGAAGTACTTCAGATGCTCCGCACGCGCCTCTTCGATCTCGTGTCGTCCCAAACCCAAACCCTTGATGGTTCCCCGCCCTCTGTCCGTAACGTGCAGGACTTCCGCACGACGAAACCGGATGTGATCTGCGGGATCTTCGCTTGCTGGGTCAACAAATACCGGGGTTTCCTTGTCAACCGGGCCGTGATGGCTACGAGCACGCGAATTCTCATCAACGAGAGGGAAAAGCGTCCCCTTTCGCGTATTGCAGACCTCGCAGCTCACCAGCAGGTTTTCCCACTCGTAGGCGAGCCAGTAGTAGCCGGGGTATAGAGTTCGCATACCGTGCCCCGACCTGACGGCGCCCTTCGGCCGGAAGTGCTCCACCGCTCCGTAGGAAGTTCCGCGAAACTTCGATTCACAGTAGCAGCACTTTCGATGCTGCGCCGCCAGAAGAGCACCCTTTACGCTCGGGTGCGCGTAGATGTCTCTATCAAAATCGAACGTCGTCGTCCCAGCGCGATAACGCTCCGCGTCGTCGTCGTATGGCTCGCGATTCTGGTTCGCTTCGTCCTGACCGTCGCCAAGCAGGATTTCCGGCGCCTGGGCGGGTCGTTCCACTCGAATCATGAGCCGGCAGTTCGATGACTCTTCAGATCGTCGGCGACTCTGCGAATCAACTCCAGTGCGGCCCTGTCGTCCGCGTCTTCCACGGTCGGAAGCTCGTCCAGTTGTTCCCGCAGGAATTGGAGCCGATGCTCTTGCGATGCGGTTCGATCACCCAGATCCGATAAGGCGTTTCGTTCCTCGCGCATATTTTCAATACGTTGGCTGCGCGTGGGAATGCCGAAGAGATCGCTGGAGAGGATTTGATCGACTCGCCAAGTGTTCACGCGTTCATGTTCGTCGTCGATGACAACCTCGCCATCCGATTCGCGCAATACCGCAAGCTTGGCGTTCTCCGCCGCCTGCACGATCAGGGGGCTGTGCGCCGTCGCGATGAATTGCACCGCCGGGAAGAGGCTTGTGATGTCTCCCATCATTCGACGCTGCCAACTGGGGTGAAGATGCAAGTCGATATTGTCGACTAGCACGATTGCAGGTTCGGCCAGAGGACTGGAACTATTCGGGTATTGATCGTACAGACGCAGGGCGAGATCCGTGATCCAGGTGAGCGTGGTCTGGTATCCGAGGCTGAGCCTGGCAACGGGCACTTCTCCATAAGGGGTTTCGAACGTCACACCGCTGGACTCGCGCCGTGAACCGAATACGGGTGGCGGCTCTATCTTGATTTTCCCTTCGTCCGCCACGTCGGGAAGTACGGCCGCCAGCAACCTCTTGACGTCTCTCAAGTGCTTCGCATCCTGTTCCTTGCCTCGGCTTGCGCCATGATCGAGCTTCAGAAGGACGTCCGCAGCGTCATAGAGTTCGGTCGAGCCCTGGAACAGGGACGCCAACGGGTCCGAAAGGTCTTCTCCGTCCCTTTTCAGGGTTCCGGGACGGCGCATCGCGCCATATGCAAATATGGCGTAATCGGGTCCGGAGCCACCCGAAGACGCGTTCGCATCCGGTTCCGGGTTCTCGTGGTAGTGGAGTTCTCCATCCTTGCGACCCATTTCGACGTGAGTCGTAACATTCGCTGTTTCGTCGCCACATTGACCGCTGAACTTCCGACCGACAGTCAGCTTTGCCTCAAGGATGGCATCTACGTTTTCGCCCACTCGTATCAACGAGTGCCACAGTTTGTTTTCTTCACTATTCAAGGCGGGCTGAGCGCCTTCTATCTCCCCGGTGGCCTCGTTTGTCCACGGAACCGGCCTCATCCACGCCAGACACTGTAGCAGCGTCGTCTTTCCCACGCCGTTGTCGCCGAGAACGAGAGTCCACTGGACAGGGTTGCCGTTCTCGTCGGTGAGGTCAAGACGCTGGCGCTTCCCGAAGCAGCGTACATTCGCCAATTCGAGCGAGCAGAAGTAGAGAGGGCGAGAGTTGGTCATGGGGCTGCCGCCTCGCGTTTCAGGCTCGAATAGGTGCGCCACGCGGTGCTTGGCCGATTATACCTGTTGATACCGCTGCCTTGGCGCCGATCCAGGGTTGAACAGGAATCGGCGCCCCGCCTCGTGCGTAGGCGGTGACCAGTCCAAGCGAGACGTTCTGCGGCGTGCCGCATACAATCACTCATTCCCTACGGTAAGCAGATCGGGATGATCGAGTACATAAACGGCCCCTGCTGTTGGATCCAAGCGGCACCGACCTATCTCCGGCGGCATGCGCCCCATGGGGCGCCAAAATGGCACGACTACTCAACCGCTCGGTTTCTAAGCGGTTTGGACCCGATGATCGTACGTACCGTACATTTCACCGACTTGGAAATCGATTCCGGAATTCAAGTCGAATTGCTGCCCGATACACTGTTCGGCCTGTTGAGTAAGGGCGGACTGGAACTCGCTTCCGAAGAGGAAATGAACGAAACAGACTTTTGCGGCGTATTGTCGAGCGCACTGGATCTAGTTCGCAATGTTCCTGCGCTCCTCGGGACAGTTGCGGGACTGTGCCGCTCGCTCCATGTTCTGACCGCGACAGGCATCGATTTCGATTCCAGCTACAGTGATCCGTCGTTACCGTTTTCCATCTTCGTGTCCTGTCCTCCGCCGACGGCACTTAATCGGGTCGAGCGTTTGGCGGAGAATATCGTGCACGAGGCGTTGCACTTGCAGCTGTCGCTCGTGGAGGCCGCCGAACCGCTGGTCCTCGAAAATCAGGACGATACGTGTCTCTTTTCGCCGTGGAAGAATGAACGGCGGACCGCGCATGGAATCCTGCACGGCGTGTATGTGTTCGGAAACCTGCGGTATTTCTGGAATCGCGTTGGCGGCAGCACGCCGCAGTATTCAGCCTTTGCCGAACGACGAATCGAGGAAATCAACCGCGATTTGGCTGCGGTTGCGCAGTTCCCGACAAATTTGGCGCTGACGGCGATGGGTCAGCAACTGGCGAAGTCCTTGCTTCATTCGCGGCCAGAAGCACAGTAGAGCCGCAGCCGGACTGCATGATCTCGCGCTATCGGGTGCCCCTATCGACGAACCGCGACCCACAGAAGCGACGGGACCACCTCTTCCGGCCCTACCGAAACCGCTCCTGGAGTGCTCCCATGACCTGGCTGCCGGGACAAAGCGCATCGAACGGAACCTGTGCGAGCGGCTCATCCGGCGTGCGGCTGATGCCGTGCAGGTCCGGCTCGGCCTCATCGATATAGAGCAGCCCCGTGATGATCTCGCCACGGCGATGGTGAGCGCGGATGAAGTCCAGGGCGTGACCGCGATTGTGGACACTGTACTGCTCGCTGATCTTGCGGAGCAGGATCTTGCTGCCGTCGTGCATTTCCACCGGCATCACTTCGCCATCGTCATAGGCGGCCTTGATCTCCTCGGCCGGCGGGACGAAGTCCGCGTGCACGGCGGGGTGGAAAAAACGGCGCGTATAGGAGTAGCTCTTGGTGGAGTCTTCGTGATCATTGAAGGTGACGCAGGGCGAAAGGACGTCGATCAATCCGAATCCCTTGTGCTTGATGCCGGCCTTGATCAGCGGTACCAGTTGCTCCTTGTCCCCCGAGAAACCACGCGCGACGAAGGTACCTCCCTGCGCCATGGCCATCTGCACCGGGTCGATGGGCTGCTGCTCGTTGACCTCGCCCTTCTTGGCCTTGGTGCCGACATCCGCGGAGGCGGAAAACTGCCCCTTGGTCAGGCCGTAGACGCCGTTGTTCTCGATGATGTAGAGCATGTCGAGATTTCGGCGCAGGGCATGGGAAAACTGCCCCAGCCCGATGGAAAGGGAATCGCCGTCGCCGGAGACGCCGATCAGGTAGAGTTCGCGGTTGGCGGCGCTGGCGCCGGTGGCGATGGACGGCATGCGGCCGTGGACGGCGTTGAAGCCGTGGGAGGCGTCGAGAAAGTACGCCGGCGTTTTCGACGAACAGCCGATACCGCTCAGCTTGGCCACCTGATGAGGCGGAATGTGCAGTTCGAAAAAGGCCTGGACGATGGCGGAGGTCACCGAGTCGTGGCCGCAGCCGGCGCACAGCGTGGACATGCCGCCCTCGTAGTCGCGGATGGTCAGTCCCAGGTCGTTGCGGGACAACCCCTTGTGGACGATCTTCGGTTTGGCGATGAAGGTCATGCCGCTTCTCCCCTGGCCACGGAGGCCTCGATCGCCTCAACCACGCAGCGCCTGTCGATGGGCAGCCCGCTGTAGTGCAGGATCGATTCCATGCGCTCCTTCGGATAATCGGTCTCGAGCGTGAGCAGACTCTTCAGTTGAGCGTCCCGATTCTGTTCCACCACGAAAATCCGCTTGTGCTGGTGGAGAAACCCGGTCACCGCCTCGCTGAACGGAAACGCCTTGACGCGCATGTAGCTCAGGCGAATGCCCTCGCGCGCCAGGACCTCGACGGCTTCGGCCACCGCATAGTCGCAGCTTCCGACGGATACGATGCCCCATTCGGCGGATTTGCGCCTCTGGATGACGGGCTCGGGCACCAGCGTGGCGGCGGTCTCCCACTTGCGCACCAGCCTGTCGACGACTTCCTGGTACTCGTCGGCGTCCTCGGTGTAGCCGCCGTACTTGTTGTGTCCGGATCCGCGCACGAAGTACGCGCCCTTGCGCCCAACGCCGGGATAGGTCCGATACGGTATGCCGTCCCCGTCCACGTCCAGGTAGCGGTGGAACGACTCGGCGGATTCCAGTTCCTCCGCACTGAGCACCTTGCCGCGGTCCGGCCGGTAGCTGTCGTCCCACTGCAGATCGTCGCACATCCAGTCGTTCATGCCGATGTCCAGGTCCAGCATCACCATCACCGGGGTCTGCAACCGGTCCGCCAGGTCGAATGCCGCAACGGACAGCTCGAAGCACTCGTTGGGATTGGCCGGGAACAGTAACACGTGGCGGGTGTCACCGTGGGAGGCATAGGCGGCCGATAGGATATCGGCCTGCTGGGTTCGCGTCGGCATGCCGGTGGACGGGCCGACGCGCTGCACGTCGAAGAGCACCGCCGGGAGTTCGGCGAAATAGGCATAGCCGATGAACTCGCTCATGAGCGACAGCCCGGGTCCGCTGGTGGGCGTGAAGGCCCGCGCCCCGTTCCAGGTGGCGCCGAGCACGATACCGATCGCCGAAAGTTCATCCTCCGCCTGGACGATGCAGTAGTTGCGCGTGCCCGATTCGCGGTCGACCCGGTACCGCTCGCAGAACGCCTTGAACGCATCCATCAGCGAGGTGGACGGCGTGATGGGATACCACGCGCCGACTGTCGCCCCGGCGAAGAGGCAACCCAGCGCCGACGCCGTGTTGCCGTCGATCATGATCTTGCCGTCAGTCGCGTTCATCCGCTCGACACGCGTGGGCAACGGACAGTCGAAGTGCTCGCTGGCGTAGTTGGCGCCCAACTCGATGGCGTCCATGTTCGCCTGCAGCAGCGCCTGCTTGGTTGCGAACGTCCGATGCACGGCGTCCTCGATCACCTCGCGGTCCAGTTCGAGCAGTGACGCGAGCGCCCCCACGTAGGCCATGTTCTTCATCAGGATACGGGCGCGGGCGTTACTGAAGTGCTCGTTGCACATCTTCGCCAGGGGCACGCCGAGGATGGTCACGTCCTGGCGGTTGACGACGCTGTGGCGGGGCCAGGTGGAATCGTAGAGGAACACGCCGCCCGGGCTGAGCGAGGCAAGATCCTGCTGGTACGTCTCGGCATTCATGGCGATCATGATGTCGATCTCGCCGGAGCGCGCCAGGTGCCGATCCCTGGTGACCCGGATCTCGTACCAGGTGGGGAGCCCCTGGATATTGCTCGGGAAGAAGTTCTTCCCCATGACCGGAATGCCCATGCGGAAAATGGTCTTCATCAACAGACTATTCGCACTGGCCGATCCCGTGCCGTTCACATTCGCCAGGCGAATGACGAAGTCATTGATCCTGTCGGCGTTTATCCGGCTTTTCGTTGACACTGCACCAGGTCCTCCGCCGCCTCGTCAACGGCGTAAGGGATAGTCAGGGTTGACTTCTGCATGTCCCAGGCCGCCGTCGGACACCGCTCCGCGCACAATCCGCAGTGCACGCAGAGGTTTTCATCCTTGACCATGACACGCGAGGTGTGTTTCAAGGGCCCCGATACGAAAAACGGCTGGCTCGGTTCCAGCACGGGCGCCTTGAGATTCTGCTTGAGGGTGTCCTCGTCCGCATTGGGGGCGATCGTCAGGCAGTCCACCGGACAAATGTCGATGCACGCGTCGCATTCAATACACAGGTCATCCGTGAACACGGTTTGCAGATCGCAGTTGAGGCAACGCTCGACCTCGGTGATCACCTGCTCCGCGGTGAATCCCAGTTCGACTTCGATGTCGAGCTTGCTGAATCGCCGCTTGAGATCCACGTGGGGCATGATTCGCCGCGCCGACGGGTCGAAGTCGTTGCTGTAGCTCCACTCGTGGATGCCCATCTTGGCGCTTTGCAGGTTGACCCCGCGCGGCAGGCGCTCGGTCAGCGCACCGCCGCGGCAGTACTTGTCGATGGAGATCGCGGCCTGGTGACCGTGCTCCACCGCCCAGATGATGTTCTTGGGCCCGAACGCCGCGTCGCCGCCGAAGAACACGCCGGGGAGCGTGGACTCGAAGGTAACGGCGTCGACCACGGGAACCTCCCACCGGTCGAACTCGATACCCAGGTCCCGCTCGATCCACGGGAAGGCGTTGTCCTGGCCGATAGCCAATACCACGTCGTCGCAAGGGAAAAACTTCTCACCGACCACGCGGCTGTCGGTTATGCGGCCGTTCCCGTCGATATCGTAGTCCATCAGGTCGAAGTTCATGCCCACCAGCTTGCCGTCGCGGAGCACGAACTCCCTGGGCGAATGGTTGACCACGATCTCCACCCGCTCTTCCTCCGCGTCCTCCAGTTCCCAGTCGGACGCCTTGAAGAATCCGCGGGGCTTGCGCGCCATGACCTTGACGTCGTCGGCGCCCAGGCGCAGCGAGGTGCGGCAGCAATCCATGGCGGTATTGCCCACGCCGATGATCAGAACTTTCTTGCCGATGGACTCGATATGCCCAAAGGCCACGGACTCCAGCCACTGGATGCCCACGTGAATTCGGTCGCTGTCGTTGCGGCCCGGGATGTTGAGGTTCTTGCCCTTGGGTGCGCCGCTGCCGACGAAGACGGCGTCGAATCCCTCATCCAGCAGCTCGCGCATGCTGTTAACCGGCGTGTTCAGCCTCAAATCCGCGCCCATGTCGACGATGTAGTCGATTTCCTCGTCCAGAACGGAGGCCGGCAGGCGGAACGCGGGAATGTTGGTGCGCATCAGGCCGCCGGTCTTGTCCAAAGCCTCGTAGATGACGCATTCGTAACCCAGGGGCATCAGGTCGTTGACCACCGTCAGCGACGCGCACCCCGCACCCACCAGGGCGATGCGCTTGCCGTTCTTCTGCTTCGGCGCCACCGGCAGCCGTGAACTGATGTCGCCGCGGTTGTCCGCGGCCACCCGTTTGAGGCGGCAGATCGCCACAGGCTTGTCTTCCACCCGGCTGCGCCTGCAAACGGGCTCGCAGGGGCGATCGCAGACGCGCCCCAGGATTCCCGGGAACACGTTGGACTTGCGGTTCAGCATGTAGGCATCGCTGAACCGCCCCAGGGCGATGAGGCGAATGTACTCGGGAACGTCAGTGTGGGCCGGACAACCCCATTGGCAGTCTACGACCTGGTGAAAGTACTCGGTACCTTCCGTCTTGGTGGGTTCCATGGGCAGCCTGCTATCACTCGTGAGCCGGACGGGGAAAAGCGAAGTATTCGGCGCCTCGCATCAGCCGCTCGAAATTCGTGTCGCTGACCTGGACCGGGGATCGATGATCCCCGGCTTCAAAGTAGACATCGGGCTGGGCCCTGAGGGTGATATCCACCACGGTGGGGACACGATACCACGGACCGATGGGCGGCACCGAACCCACGGCGCAATCGCAAAAGAGGTCATCGAGGTCTTGTTCGGTCGCGATCCTGGTGAGGCGGCGCAATTCGGCGCCGACAATATCCAGATCCGGCTCGTAATGCGCGGGGAAGACCGTCAGGACACAACCATGCGGATCCTTGAACAGCACGGCCCTGGCCAACCGCTCGGGAGGGATTCCGGCTCTTTCATCTGCCTGAACGGGCGAATGTGTGGACCTGTGCCGAAGGATCCGGAATTCGATCTCCTCGAACGCAAGGGCGTCACCCACGGTGGTCGCGATACTCATCCGCTTCAATCTACCCGGCTCGCGCGCCATTATAGACGCGGAACGTGTCTCCACAAAGGCAATCCGGTGCGAATCGGAATCCCACCCAAATCGGATCGGTCTACCGATTTAATGATCAAAAGCCGGACGAAGCACTTGCAAATAGGATAGTATGAACTTGGATGGCAAGCCGGCGGCCAGTTATTTCCCGAATTGGCGATTCCACCGCGCCAACGTATCTGTGCGCACTACTTTCGGCCGCGAGCCTCACCGTCGCCGCCCAGCATCCCGACCCCGTTGACGCCCAGCAACCCGATCCCACCGAGGCGCCGGCAGGCCAGGCGTCCGAGCCGGCCGAAGGCGAACCCGTCACCGCGTTGACCGCGGCCGCCGCCCTTCCCCCGGGGGATGAGCTTGTTGAACAGCCCGGGCCGGAAGTGGAAGCCTACATCACCCGCCTCGAAGCGCAGCTCTCGCTGCGCGACCGGCTCGATCACCGCGAGTATTCGGAAGCCGTGCCGATCGCCGCGCGGCTGGTCGAACTGACGACCGAAGAATTCGGGGAACGATCGACAGAAACCGCCGTCGCGATTTCAAATCTCGCCGAGAGCCAGCGAAGGGCGAGGCTTTACGAAGATGCGGAGCGAAACTTTCTCGCGTCCGTCGACCTCTTCCAGCAACTGGACGGCGAGTTCTCAGAAGCGGTGGTCACGCCCCTGGTCGGCCTCGGCGTGACCTACCAGAGCATGGACATGCATCCCCAGGCGGTGACCGCCCTGGAAGAAGCGCGCACGGTGAGCCGCCGCATCCACGGATTGCTGGGCGAGCAGCAGGTGGACATTCTCCAGCATATCGCCAGTTCCATGGCCAGCATGGAAATGTTCGAGCAGGCCGACGCGCAGCGGCTTGCCGGCCTGCGGATCATGGAGCGATTGCACGGGGAGAATTCGCTGGAGATTCTGCCCTCGCTGTACGAGCACGCCATGTGGTTGCGGGACGGGTTTCGGTTCGACCGGGAGCGCGACTATTACAGCCGCGCGATGACCATCATTCGCAACCGGGAAAGCAACAACAGTCCGCTGATGGCGCAGCCGCTGCGCCGGATCGGTAACAGCTTCCGCGTTCAGAAACTGCCTGAAGGACGCGGCATCGGCTCGCTCAAGAGGGCGCTGGAGATTCTCGAGGCCCAGCCGGAACCCGATACGTTGCAGATCGCGCGGGTCTTGCGGGACATGGGCGACTGGAACGTGGCGTTCAGCAAGATCGGTCCCACCGGAGACGAGTACCGGCGCGCCTGGAGCCTGCTCAACGAGGTGGAGGACGGTGCGGAATGGCAGCGGCGCTGGTTCCATGAACCCGAATACGTGCTCCACGAATACCCCAGCACCCGCGGACTCGCCGACGCGGGCGAACCCGGCGCGCTGCCGGGGCACGTGCTGGTGACATTTGACGTTCTCCCGTCGGGGAGAACCCGGAACATCCAGATCCTCGAGTCCGTGCCGCCCGGCCTCAAGGACGAATCCAGCGCGCGCTCCATTGCCAGGTCCCGGTTCCGTCCGCAAATGGTCGATGGCGAGCCGGTGCTGGCCGAGGGCGTTGCCAGGGACTTCACGTTCTATTACACGCCCAGGGCAGCGGACAACTAGCAGCCCGTGGCGGGTAGCACGGCCATGCTCCGGTGGGGCCACCTGATTCTAGTCGCCGCGGCCGTCATGCGCCCGGCGTTCGCGCAGGATGAAGCACAGGCGTCGATCGATCGCGCCAGGCTGCAACTGGAGCGCGACCAACTGGCGGACGCCCAGGCGAGCTACCTGGAAGGCATCGGCCAACTCACGTCGGAACTCGGCGCGGATTCGCCCCTGCTCATCGAGCCCTATTCCGAACTCGCCCGCCTCTACATCCTGAACAATCAACCGCTGGAGGCGATCACGGTGCTTCAGACCGCCCGGGACTTAAGCCAGAGAACCTACGGCCTGTTCAATCTGGAGCAGGTGCCGCTGCTGGACGAGATCGGTCGCGCGCACCTGCTCATGGGCAATACGGTGGAAGCCCGGAACGTGCAACGGGAACGCCTGAACGTGGCGCTTCGCCGCTTCGGGGAAGATGATCCGCGAACGGTCCCATACCGGGATCACCTGGCCGGCTACTACGACCAGTCGAGAATGCGGTTGCTGGCACGGGAGGAATATGAAGCCATCCTGGAAATCCAGCGGGAAGCGTTCGGGGACAATGACGGCCGGCTGCTGATTCCGCTCAGCCAGATGACCGCCATCGACATTCGTCTGGGCAATCGCGTTTCCTCCCGCGGTCAGTTGGCGCGCGCGCTCGCATCCGCCACCAACGCCACACCCTTGCAGCGGGCAACCGCGCATGCCGTTCTTGGGGACTGGGAACTGGTTCGCAACCGTGTCGAAGCTGCGCAGGAGCGCTATCGGCAGGCCTACGAAGCACTGAGTACGGAACAACCGTCGCTTGCGGAGGAGTTCTTCGCCGCGCCGCGATTCATCGACTTCATACCCCCCGCGAGTGCGGTGGATTGGCAAGCGAGCCCCGACAGCTACGCCTGGGGTTACGTGGAAGCGCGGTTCCAGGTCTCCGAAAACGGGAAAGCCACGAACATCTTCATCGCCGACGCCATTCCCCCCATGCTGATGAACGCCCTGTACGCCCGCAGGCTGGCCGAGGCCCGTTTTCGACCGCGGCTCGTGGATGGCGCGCCAATGCCGACGGCGGGCGTCTCCTACCGGCACGAGTTTCGTTTCCGGATCGGCGAGTGAGCCGGACGGGCGGGCCAAAACCATGCGCCGGGCCAACACGGCCCGCTAGCGCCATGCGGGCGATGGTTATCGAGGGTCCCGGGCAACCGCTCCGGTTGCGATCCCTGCCCGAGCCCGACGTCGCACGCGGTACCGCGCGCCCCGTCTCAACTTTTCTCAAGCCTGGAGGCGGCATCGGGGAATAGTCCGTATATTCTATGACGCCATGCGCGCACATCGAGTACTCCTTGTGGATGACGACACCCAGCTCACCGAGATGCTGGCAGAATACCTCCAGCCCGAAGGCATGATCATCACGGCGGAGGGAACCGGCACCGGGGGTCTCAGGCGGGCCCAGCAGGACGAATACGACCTGATCGTGCTCGACGTCATGCTTCCGGGATTGTCGGGATTCGACGTCCTTCGCCGGCTGCGGGAAGGCGGAGTGCAAAGCCCGGTGCTGATGTTGACGGCCCGCGGCGATGACGTTGACCGCATCGTCGGACTGGAAATGGGCGCCGACGACTATCTGCCCAAACCGTTCAACCCGCGGGAACTGCTGGCGCGCATCAAGGCCATACTGCGCCGGTCCCGCGACACGGTCGCCGACGATGCCAACGAGTTCTCGGTCGGACCCTACTCGGCGCACATCAAGCGCCGCGAAATTTCCGTGAACGGCGACGTGCTCAAGCTCACCAACGCCGAGTTCACGATACTGGTGACACTGATGCGGTCCGCCGGCGAAGTCGTGTCCCGCGACGCGCTGACGCGCACGGCGCTGGGAAGGCAGTTGCTGCCCGATGATCGCAGCCTGGACACGCATGTCAGCAACCTGCGCAAGAAACTGCATTCCGGCAGCGCCGCGGAATCGCCCATCCGCAGCGTGCGCGGCAGCGGCTACGTGCTCATCCCCGCGACCGGGCAGTCGGTGAACTGAGCGATGAGCCTGTTTCTGAAGATATTTCTTTCCTTCGGCGTCGCCATGGCCGCGACCCTGGTGGCCACCGTCTATATCAGTTTCCAGTTCGCCCAGGGGGCCTTCGACCCGGTCAGGATTGAACAGCATGATCCGATGGTCAACGAGGCGGCAATAGCGCTGGCGGACCGTGGCGAGCGGGGTCTGCGCAATTGGCTGGCGGAAAACACCCGACAGGAATCCGGGTTGATACTCCTGATCGTCGACGATCGTGGCGAAGAATTGCTCGACAGGGCGCTGCCGGGGGAGATGAGGCGGCTGCTGCGTTTTAGCGGACCTCGGCCGGGGGACGGAATGGGGTTCGGCGGAGGCGATCGGAGCATGGGTCCGCCGTCGCCTGACCGGGAACGCGAGTCCGACCGGCAACCTCCAAGCAATCTCCGCCCCGCCCAATTGACACCCCATCTGGTGGGCGAAGACGGCGACGAATACCGGCTGCTGTTCGTGCGGCCTCCCGTAGCGGTGTTCGGCATGCTGGCCTGGCCGGGTTCGCGGGCCGCGATCGGCGCGGTTGCGCTGTTGATCGCCGCCCTGACCTCGCTGATGCTCGCTCGTTACATTTCCGCTCCGATCGCTCGCTTGCGTCGGGCCAGCCGAGACTTGGCCAAGGGTCAACTCGACACCCGCGTCGGCGCCCCGAAGCGCGGCTGGGCGACCGACGAAGTCGGCGTTCTTTCCCGGGACTTCGACACCATGGCCGAACGCATCCAGGCGCTGGTCACCGACAAGGAAACCCTGCTCAGGGACATTTCCCACGAATTGCGCTCGCCGCTCGCCCGGATCCGCATGGCGCTGGGGCTGGCGGAGCGAAAAGCCAACGACGAAGTGCAGCCCGATCTTGATCGTATCGAACAGGAAGCGGAACGGCTCGATGCGCTGATCGGACAGATCATGACGCTGGCGCGTTTGCGCACCCAGCAGGAGCCGGTGCGCGAACCGGTCAGAATGGACGTATTGGTGCGCGGCATCGTCGACGATGCCCGCTACGAGCATCCCGACGCGACCGTCAACTACCGGAGCCCCGATGGGTTGGAGGTATTCGGTGATTCCCGGGGGATCGCAAGCGCCGTGGAAAACGTGGTGCGCAACGCGCTCGCCTACGCTGGCGAGGCCGGTCCCATCGACGTGGACATTACCGCCGATGCCGAGGACGTGGTGGTCACAATTAGGGACAGCGGCCCGGGCGTGCTACCGGAAGAACTTCCGCGAATCTTCGAGCCCATGTACCGGGCTGACCAGAGCCGCGATCACGGCGCCGCACCCAGTGGCAGCGTCGGTCAGGGCATCGGCCTTGCCATCACCGCCCGGGTGATGGAACTGCACGGGGGCGAAGCGACGGCCGTCAACAGGGCCGGCGGGGGACTCAAGGTGACCCTGAGACTCCCCACCGGCGCTGATGAACGAGCGTAGGCAGATCGCGGCTACAGGTTGTAGCCGCTCTCCTCGTGCAGCACGATGTCCAGGCCCTCGGTTTCCTCTTCGCTGCTGACCCGCAACGGCACGATGGCGTTGATGACCTTCAGAAGAGCGAAACTCAACGCGGCGCACCAGACGAAGGTGGCGACGATGCCGACCACCTGCACGCCGAACTGGCTACCCGCGCTGACACCCTCGTCCAGGCCCAGGCCGCCAAGGCTTGTGGCCGAGAAGAAGGCCGTGAGCAGCAACCCGATCATGCCGCCCACCGCGTGGACCGGAAAGACGTCCAGTGTATCGTCGATCTTCAGCTTGCGCTTGATGAACTGTGTGGCAAGGAAGCAGCCCAATCCGCCGGCGATGCCGATGACCAAGGCGCCCATGGGGCCCACGAAACCCGAGGCCGGGGTGATGGTGGCCAGGCCCGCGACCATTCCGGTGACGATGCCCAGGACGCTCGGCTTGCCGTACCGGACCCATTCGCAGGCCATCCAGGTCAGCGAGCCCAGGGAGGCGCCGATGTGGGTGACCAGCATGGCCATGCCCGCGGCGCCGTCCGCCGCAAGCGCGCTGCCCGCGTTGAAACCGAACCAGCCCACCCAGAGCATGCAGGCACCGGTGACGGTCATGGGCAGGTTGTGCGGCGGCATGGCCGTGGTCGGGAATCCGCTGCGATTGCCTAGCACCAGCGCAGCGACCAGCGCGGCAACGCCGGCGGTGATGTGGACCACCGCGCCGCCGGCGAAATCGCGAAAACCGAGGTCGGCGAGCCAGCCGCCGCCCCATACCCAGTGAGCCACGGGGAAGTAGACCAGCACGACCCACGCCGCGACGAAGATCAGCATGGCGGAAAAGCGCATCCGTTCAGCGATGCCGCCCACGAACAGCGCGGGGGTGATGATCGCAAACGTCAACTGGAACATGATGAACACGGATTCGGGATAGGTCCCGCTCAGTGCGTCCAGACCGACACCGCTGAGCCAGGCCTTGCCCAGACCGCCCACGTATCCGCCGACGGAGTCACCGAACGCCAGGCTGTAGCCGCAGACAACCCAGATGACCGATACCATGCAAGCGATGGCAAAGCACTGCATGACCACGGAAAGCACGTTGCGACTCCTGACCAGTCCGGCATAGAACAGCGCCAGGCCGGGCAACGTCATGAACAGCACCAGGGCCGTGGACGTCAACATCCACGCGGTGTCGCCCGAATCAAGCGCCTGGCTTGCGCCGATTGCCGGCCACAGGGCCACCGTCAGCGCGGTAATGGTTGTTGGTTTTCTCACGATGACTCTCCCTTCAGATGGCCTGATCGCCGGTCTCGCCCGTTCGGATGCGGTAGACCTCCGTCAGTTCGGTGACGAATATCTTGCCGTCGCCGACCTTGCCTGTTCGCGCGGAATCCACGATCGCTTCAATGGCGCGTTCCGCCAGGTCTTCGGACAAGGCGACTTCCACCTTGACCTTGGGAAGGAAATCGACCACGTACTCGGCTCCCCTGTAGAGTTCCGTGTGGCCCCGTTGGCGTCCGAATCCCTTGACTTCGGTCACGGTCATGCCCTGCACGCCGACCTCGGCCAGGGCGTTTCGCACGTCGTCGAGCCGGAAGGGCTTGATTACAGCGGTTATCAGCTTCATTTGGCGTCCCCTGGAAGATACATGTTGAACAAGCCCGTTTTCGCCGGGCTTTGGAGCCGCTGATTGTAACGGAGATGGCTGCCGTTTGCGCCGCCAATGCCGCAATCCGGGCCACCAGCGGCCCGCCTGGCGGGCCGGGTCACCGTGGCAGCGGTGACCGCGGCGGCAAATCGCCGGGTTGTGCGAACCAAGACTGGCGATTTTGGTCAAAGGGTAGCAAGATTACAGGGACGACCCCGTCCAGGATTGCAAGGAACAGGCCATGTTGATCAAGCGCCCTTCGGACATAAAGCCTTCCGAAATCACCCCCGAATCGGCGTTCTTTCGCCGCAGGGACATCCTCAAGGCGGCCCTGGCGGCCGGACTCCTGCCGGCGGCCAATGCCTGGGGCCAGGCGATCGGCGGCGGGTTCCCCGACCTGATGCCGCTGGCCGACGGGGCGCCGCGCCAGAGGGCGTTTCCGGAAGACGGCAACCTGGGCGACCTGGAGCCGTGGCCGAACGACGTGGAGGCCGAGACCACATCCTTCGAGGACATTACCGGGTACAACAATTACTACGAGTTCGGTACCGGCAAGACGGATCCGGCGAAGAATGCGCATTCGCTCCGGCCTCACCCATGGACCGTGACCGTTGAGGGCGAGGCGGAGAATACCGGCACGTTCGCGCTGGAGGACCTCATGAAAGGTCACACGCTGGAGGACCGGCTGTACCGGTTCCGCTGCGTGGAGGCCTGGTCGATGGTGGTCCCCTGGGTCGGATTCCCTCTCGGCGACCTGCTGAAGCGGTTCGAGCCCAATTCGCGTGCCAACCACGTGCAGTTCTTCACCCTGAACGATCTGGACCAGATGCCCGGCGTTCGCTATCCGGTGCTGCGCTGGCCGTACCGGGAAGGGCTGACCATTGCGGAGGCCATGCATCCGCTGGCGCTGCTGACCGTCGGGCTGTACGGACAGGTCCTGCCCAACCAGAACGGCGCACCCCTGCGCCTGATCGTGCCGTGGAAGTACGGCTTCAAGAGCATCAAGTCCATCGTCCGGATCCGCTTCATGGAGCGGCAGCCGGAAACCAGTTGGAACATGGCCAACGCCCGGGAATACGGTTTCTATTCCAATGTGAATCCCGACAAGGATCATCCCCGGTGGAGCCAGGCTTCCGAGCGGGTGCTGGGCGCGGGGCTGTTTTCGTCGCGTATCCCGACGCGGCTGTTCAACGGCTACGCCGATCAGGTCGCGAGCCTCTACACGGGGCTTGACCTGATGAGGAACTACTAGGGCGCGCGAGTGCGATCCCTGCCCTCGCCCGCTTCGTCGGCGCCCGCCGCTTTTGCGCCCAGCGCGAAAACGTTGACCCGGCCCGGCGGTAGACGATGACGCGACGTTCCCTGGCGTTGATCAAGGCGCTGGTCGCATTTGCCTGCGCAATACCGTTCGCCTGGATAACCGCGCGTGCGTTCGGATTCGGTGACCTGGGTGCGAACCCGGTACAGATGGTGCTGCACACCTTCGGCAAGACGGGTCTGAATCTCCTGATCCTGACGCTGGCGATCACCCCGATCCGAAAGCAGACCGGGCTCAACTGGCTGGTGGCGCTGCGGCGTACCCTGGGTCTGGCGGCATTTGTCTACATTCTCCTGCATGCCGTCACCTACGCCGTGCTGGACCAGGGACTCGCGTGGCGCACGCTGCTGGTGGATGTCGCCATGCGGCCCTACATCACCGTCGGGTTTCTGGCGCTGGTGCTGATGATTCCCCTGGCCGTGACCTCCACCAACGCCATGCAGCGTCGCCTGCGCCGGCGCTGGGTACAGCTTCATCGGCTGGTCTATCTCATCGGCATCCTCGGCGCCCTGCATTTCCTCTGGCTGGTCAAGATCGACATCGCCGAACCCCTGCTCTACATGGCGGTGCTGGCCCTGCTGCTGGGGTACCGGGTGGTGGATTGGCGGCGCCGGCAACAGCGGCGGCTGCGCGCACGCTTGCAGCGTGAATCACCGGTCTGAACGCTCGATGCACAAGCCAACGACAGCAATTCTCATTATGCCCGTCCGCCCTCTCCCTTGCCCTCTCCCCGGGGTGGGTCTGGCGGTGGTTTTGGCCCGGATTGCGCCGGATAAGGGCGTGTCGGATGCCCGGTCGCGACGTTTGGCGCCAAAATGAGAACTGCTGATCCAACGATAGGCCGGTTGGCGCAGAGTCGAGAATATACTACCCTAGTAGCATCCAGAGTAGCATCGCCCGCCACCCGCATATGAAGTTAAGCATCAGCCTGCCGGCCGAGGAAGTCGGATTCCTGGACGCCTACGCGCGTTCGCAGGGCATCAAGTCGCGATCCGGCGTCATTCAAACTGCGCTTCGCCTGCTGCGGACGTCGCAGCTTGCCGACGACTACGCGTCGGCCTGGGCCGAGTGGGCCGGAGAAGACGCCGGGACCTGGGACCGGACGGCGGATGACGGCGTCGCGGAGTGAGCTCACTTGAGACCCCTCGGCGGGGCGATATCTGGATGGTCGACCTGGCTGTCCCGATTGGCGCCGAGGCCGCATTCGAGCGACCGGCGGTGGTCGTCAGCAACAACGCGGCCAACGAAAGCGCCTCGGCGATGGGACGGGGCGTGGTCACCGTCGTGCCGATCACGAGTAATGTTCGACGTGTGTATCCCTTCCAGGTCAGGCTTGCGGCCCGGCCATGCGGTCTGGGGCAAGAGTCGAAAGCACAGGCGGAACAAATCCGCGCCGTCGCCGTTGAACGATTGCGCAAGCGCGTGGGGCGTGTGCCGCGCAAGATCGCGATCGAGCTCGACGCCGCGATTCGCCTGCATCTAAGTCTCTGACCCACTCAAGGAGTCCGGGGCAGTTCGTAAGCCCATTTGACCAGTTCGTCCAGGAATTCCCCGCCCGTGCCCCGGTGTGCGTCGGCGGCGTTGATCATCGCCGCCACGACGTAGGTCGTGCCGCTTGAGGCGTGGACGTAGCCGGCAATTGCAGCGACATCATCGAGGCTGCCCGTCTTCACGTGGGATCGACCCAAGGCCTCGTCGCCGTCAAACCGCCTGCGCGTGGTGCCGTCCAGTCCGCCGATGGACAACGACGCCACGTACTCCGCGCCGTAGGGCGGTCGCTGCGCGAGTTCGAGCATGTTCGCCAGCAATTGCGCAGAAATCCGTGTCCGCCGTGACAGGCCCGCACCGTTGTCGATGACCAGCGAGTCGACATTCAGTCCCCGCGAAACAAGATGATCGTGAATCGCGTCGATGCCGCCCGCCCGCGTACCCGGTCTGTCCGACGCCTCAACGCCCAATGTATAAAGCAGTTGGCGGGTCATCACGTTGTTGCTGAACTTGTTGATCCTGCGGATGACCTCCAGCAACGGAGGCGACTCCCACACCAGAATCGGCTCAAGTTCCTCGCTCACGGTCCCTCGTCGCCACCCGCCTGCGTGGACTCCGCCCAGTTCGCGCCACAGCGTCGCGAACACGCCGTACGCGTAAGCGTCATGCCGCAGGGCGGTGCGCGTAAGGGCATAGGGCGCGCAGGCAGCGGGAAAATTGCCCGAGAGAAAGACCCTGTCCGCCGCCTCGCCGCGAACGTCCACGGTGATGCCCGCCTGGTATCCTCGGCAGCGGCCAGCCACCAGATTCAGCCGGTTGACGATTTCCAGGTTGGCGAGGGTCGGATCGGTGGTTACCAGAACACCATCGCCATCCGGGTAGGCTCCGAACTGGTAGCGAATAGCCTTGTAGTTGACCAACAGCGCATTCGGCAGCACGTTGTAAGTGCGAAAGGTGTCGCCATCGAATTCGCCGGGATCGCCCGCGGCGTCCACGAAGACCGTATCGTCGATGACCAGGTCACCGTTGATCCCGGTGAGGCCCAGGCGACGCACCGCGCGCAGCAGTTTGCGAAATTCCTCTGTCACGAGGAAGGGATCGCCGTAACCCTTTATCGCGAGATCGCCGTCGAGACTCCAGCCGTTGCGTTCGCCCAGAAAGTACACCTCCGTCGGCCAGGAGTACGTCGGACCGAGCACGTCGAGGCCCACCCAGGTTGTTACGAGCTTTATTACGGAGGCGGGATTTCGCGGCTGCGACGGATGATGAGAAAGGACGGGCTGCCCCGTACCCAACCCCTGCACGACGACGCTGACATTTGCCGGGGGGATATCGTGAGCCGAGAGAATGCGCTGGAGCCGGTCCGGCAACTGCGCGGTACCGCTCGACCATCCAATGCAGGACAACAACAGGATCGCCAGCCGCCTATGCATGGAACGTCATTGTGCCGCAAGCAAGCGCCAAGCGGTAGCGAGTCGGCCTCAGAAGGTGGAATCGAGTTCGCCCGTTGATGGTATTCGCTGCGGGACCCGTTGCGACCTTGTATGGAACATACGTAACTCATTGATTGTACGTCCGCGTAATGTTCCTTCCGCGACAGCGGGGCGGCGTGTTACGCCGCCATGGCACGCTCAAGTGCTGCAGGACCTTTGTTATGATCGGGAAAAATACTGGCGGCGAAGCGTCCCGCGCCTACGCCCCGCAAGCCGGATCGTGCATCACGGAAAGGGAACACAATAATGATCAACGACAAGCGACCGTTACTCATCGCCGCCGCGTGCGCCCTCATCCTGGGCACGACATCGGGCCTGGCGCAAACTCGCGAACAGGGACCCTGGTGGCCCTCCGTGCACGGGCCGGAGGACCAGGCCGGGGCGACCAACTACATCACCCCGGAGAAAATTCTGTCGGCGCTGATGATTCCGCGCACCGGCCAGACCTACGAACTCGGCCACATGTACGAGGCGAGCATGCCCCAGTACGGTTACAGGCCCTATTTTCTACAGGCTATTCCCGCGGCGCCGCCGGAGATTGCCGGAGCGGGCGTGGCCCAACGCGACTACTTCACGGGAGTCATCGGACAGATGGGGACACAGTTCGACGCCCTCGGCCACCAGGGAGAAACGGTGCGGATGGCCGACGGTTCGTTGCAGAACGTGTACTACAACGGGTTCACGCAGGAGGAATTGACCGGCGCCAACCAGGGATTGCACGGGCTGGAGGCGCTCGGGACCGAGCAGGTGAAGCCGTTCATCACCCGCGGCATCCTGATCGACATCGCGGGCTACAAGGGCGTGGAAAGCCTGGCGGCAGGCTACGAAGTGACCATGGACGATGTGCGCGGCGCCCTGGCGCGGCAGGACATGGACGAGGAAACCGTCCAGCAGGGCGATGCGGTGCTGTTCAACTACGGCTGGGCGGTCAACTGGACGAACCCGTCGAAGTACAACGACTCCTATGTCGGGGTCGGGGAGAACGAAGGTTCGCCCGGCATTTATGCCGAAGTCACGCGCTGGCTGATCAGCCGCAGGATTTCACTGGTGGGCGCCGATAGCTGCTGCGTGGAAGTCAGGCCGCGCCCGGGGACGGAGAACGTGCATCGCATGCTGTTTCTCAGAGACGGGATCCCGATGCTGGAAAACATGGAATTGCGGGAGCTTGCGGGCGATGAAGTCTACGAGTTCCTGTTTCTCGCATTGACGGAACGCATCAAGGGCGCGACCGGCTCCCCGGTCCGGCCCATTGCCGTTCGCTGATCAAGGGCGCATTGCGGCCCGATCCCACCTGAAGGAGTTTGTCATGAGACTGATCGCGATTCTGTTGTTGACGCTGACAGCGGCGCTTGCCCGGGCCGAGTGGGTCGACTATGACGTGCCGCTGATTCCGTACGAGTCCGTACCCAACTTTCTGAAGTACTCGCCCGAGATGAACCTCGGCGAGGTGCTGGGGGTGGCGGTCAATTCCAGGGGCTACATCATGGTCCTGAATCATCCCGGCTCGGCGAGCAACGGCGGGCCACTGTACCGCAACGCCACCTCCCAGTTGCTGGAATTCGACCCCAACGGTCATTTCGTGCGTGAGATCGGCCAGAACGTCTACGGATTCGGTTATTCGCACACGATCCGCTATGACAGGTACGACAACCTGTGGGTCGTCGACAAGGGCGCCAATACCGTGGTCAAGTTCGATCCGGCGGGCTACGTCACGCTGAATCTCGGCCGAAGGCCCGAGGGCTTCGACGAGTACGAACACGTCAGCGGCGCCGACGCGGTTCAGGTGGACGGATTCTTCGGCGGACCCACCGACGTGGCCTGGGACGCCGAGGACAATATCTTCGTCAGCGACGGCTATCTCAACTCGCGCGTCGCCAAGATGGACAAGCACGGCAACTGGATCAAGTCCTGGGGTAGCTATGGCGGCGAGCCCGGCCAGTTCAACCTCCCTCACAGCATGCAGGCTGACCGTGACGGCAACATCTACGTGGCCGACCGCACCAACCGGCGCATCCAGGTGTTCGATTCGGACGGCAATTTCTTGAGAGTCATCCTGCTGAACGTGCCCTACGACAAGACGATGCAGCCGGTCCTGGGCAACGTCAATCCCGATCTGCCGGATGCCACGCGGCCCTGGTCGCTGTGCATAACACCGGGCGACCCGCAATACCTCTGGGCCGGCGACGAGCATCCCGGCCGCATCTACAAGCTCACCCTGGACGGAAAGATCGTGGGCATGCTGGGCGAGGCCGGCCGCCAATTGGGCCAGTTCAACTGGTTGCACGGCATCGACTGCTCGCAGGAGGGCGTGCTGTATATCGCGGACCTGAACAACTGGCGGGTGCAGAAGCTGATACTCGATCCACAATGAGGGTTGAACACGGACCGCGCCGACTCGCGGGGGCAAAAAATTTTCGGAGATCGAGCATGCCAGAACGGGTCCGGCGAAAGATCGCCAACGAATTGTGGACGCCCTTGCGCGCGAGGGAGAATTTCGTGCCGACGCGGGATTCCAGGTCGTTCGCGGACTTGCATGGAAATACTCGTTTTCCCCCGTGTCAGCGCAACGGCGACCGGAGCGAAAACTGCTATGACTACCGCAGCCCCGCGAGCACTTCGCGAAAGCTGTCAAGCCCAGCTTCCAGGTTCTCGATGATCTGCTCCGCGAGTTCGTCCGGTTCGGGCAGGTTGTCCAAGTCGACCATGCTCTTGTCCTTGAGCCAGAAGACATCGAGGCTGGTCTTGTCGCGGGCCGTCAGTTCCTCGTAGCCGTAGCTTCGCCAACGGCCCCCGGGCGCATGCTGTTCGTCCCAGGTGGCCTTGCGCCGGTGGCGGTTGCGCGGGTTGTAACACTCGATGAATTCCGACAGGTGCTCGTAACGCATCGGCTTCTTCTTGAGCGTGTGGTGATGGTGGTGCAGAAACTCCAGACTTTGGAGACGATGGGGGCGGTGTTCATGCCGAGTGGTCTCCTTCACCGATCTCTTGGGCCAATGCCTCTCCGGCTGCGGTGCGGCGATAACTCTGCTTGCGACTTCTCGGCTTGCCCGGGAGGGTCATTTCGATCAAGCCAGCTTTGAGGGCGGGACCGAGGTACACCGCGACGAAATGCGGCCGGCGGCTGATGCCTAGCATCTCTTGTAACTGCGGACGGTTCATTTCCCCCCTGAGAACCGAAATCAGGCGCTCAACATGCTCGGTCTCATGTTCGGTCTCATGTTCGGTCGCCGCTGGCGTTACCCGCTCATGCACCGGCAACCGCACCAGAAACCAGGTGCGGTCCTCGTCGCTCTCGAAGACCGGACCGGGGGACCCATTCTGCCGCATGGCCCGGTAAATCTTCGGAACCCCTGTCGAGCGGCCCTCGGCCAGATCAAGTTCCTTGAGAAATTCTCCGACCCGCCGATTGCGATAGCGGCGGCTGACGGCCTGTCCGCTGACGATCCGTCGATCTCGTACGCCGCCGTGAGCGGATGGTAGTAAGGCCGTATCGCGGAGTGGCCGGGATTCAATAGCTCCTTCTGTATCGCGTCGATGGCATCCCGACGAATGCCCTTGGGCGTAAGCACCGGGCGTCCATCGCGCGCTTCGACCCCCAACACCACGTAACCGCCACCGAGATTGTGAAAGTCGTTGGCGAACGCGCAGATGGTGTGCAACACGGCTTTCGGGTTCCAGCCCATCTTATCATAGTCGGTCAGACCAGCCTGAATCGCGGCAAAGTAATCAAGTGCCTTTGCCCCGTGGATTGCGACTCGCCGATCGGCCGCCATCCGAAGTGCAGGTTTGATACCGATCGGCGATCACGGCAGGCCGGTTGAGCTTGGCCGAAATGCGCCGCGATTCGGCAATGGCGAACAGTGGGACGGCGTTCACCGTGACATTGTAATCGGCATGCGGGCAACCCCTGGGAAAACGGCGCCGGCGCCGGGAACGCTCAACGCGACGGGCGGCTTCACCTGCGGTGGTCGGTGCCGGACCCGACAAGGATGTAGGCAGAGGCCCGATTGACCGCTGCCTGGCGTGCGGAGACGCGGGCAGGGGCGCAGACCGGGCCGCGTGCTCTTGGCATCAGTCGTCATAGCCGGGGAGGACGAGCCGTGCGCCGCCTGTCGGCAAGCCGAGCGAGCGTCCCGCCGCGATCATCGGCTTGTCCAGCGTGTGGATCGCGTCCGCCCCGCGATTTTTCGCAATGGCCAGGTGCAGCGCGTCGCCGCCCCTCAAGCCGGTGTCGAACCGGCCGAGCCACCGCCTGGCCCGATCGAAGTCACCGCGATTCGGCAGAAGCGCGACGAAGGATTCGGGGAGCATCGCTTCGAACCGCGATCCGGCCCGTCGCGCCGATGCGGGGTCGAGATTGCCTGTTCGAACCGCGCGGGCCAGCAGCGAGGCGCATTCCACCCGGGTCCAGTCGCTGACCGCCAGCGTCTCGCCCGCCAGTTCCTCGAAGAACGCGGCAACCGGCTCGCTTGTGGCCTCGGGCAGGACCAGGGGAACGAGAAAACTGGTATCGAAATAGCGCATTGGACGTGGCGGGTGGCTTCACAGCCCCTCGTCGCGCATCTCGCGCAGCAGTTCGGCGGCGGGACGGCGCAACCGGGGCATGCCCGCCCGGAACCCGGCCAGATCCTGTAGCGGAAGCGGTTTTCTGGGGGCGAGGGCGGGCGACAGGTGCGCGACGGCCTTGCCGCGGCGGGTGATCAGAATGTCCTGGCCCGCCTCGACCTTGTCCAGCAATTCGCTGAGGCGGGCCTTCGCCTGAGCCAGATTGACCGTGACCATGGCAACCTCGTATGGTCATGAACTTGGTCACATGATAGTGGCATTTGGCCGGACTGGCCACGGGACGGCGTCGGGTCAGGGTCGACGGTTGGTATTTCCGGGCGAGAAGTGGCCCTTATGAACTGCTTCGGAAGCCCACGCCATCGGACCGGGCATCCAGACCGGGATCGGCTTGTAGCCCTTGAAGAATTGCGCCGACGGGGGCATGCACCGGATCGTCGGAGGTCTTCTCGGAGTTCCTCTCCAACAGAAGCCTGACCACGCCGCAGATCCGTTTCATCGAAATGGTGATCGACCAGCTCACGGCACGCGGTGTCATGGAGCCATCCGCGCTCTACGAGGCGCCGTTCAGCAGCGTGCATGCCGGCGGTCCCGAAGCGTTGTTCGCCGGAAAGAGCAACGTGATCGAGGGGATCTTCGAGAAGTTGAAAGCTCTTCACCCCGAACCGCTGGCCGAGGCAGGCTGAGAGAACCGGGCCATGGGGTCGCCGAGACACTATAATGACTGGCGGTGCGCCGAAGCATCGAACAATTGCGCTTGAGCGCGTCGAGGTTGCGCAACCTGCGTTCGACGTTGAAGTCGTAGGTGTCGTTGCTCACCGTACTTCGTTAGGTTTGGGACTTATATACATAGGTTGACAGCTCATGCCGCCCTCCGTTCGCATACATGTTGACGGTTCTTCGGAGTGGCCAGCGCCAACGCTCCTCGCCGTCCAGCCGCGCCTGTCGCCGACGCCATGATATTCAACGCGGCATTCACGTCCGCGTTGCCCTTGTGCCCGCAATGGACACACTCGAATTCCGATTGAGACCTGCGGCTCGCCGGATCGGCCGTGCCGCAGCGCCTGCACGTCTGGCTGGTGTACATGGGCGGAACAGCCTCCACGCGCGCCGCCTTGTACTCGAGCATCCGTCGCAGTTGCGACCAGCCGGTGTTCAGGATTTCCCGGTTGAGCCCCGCTTTCTGCCCGACGTTGCGGCCCGGATGCTCCGCCGAGCCCCTGGCCGAACGGGTCATGGCCTTCGTCTTCAGGTCCTCGGTGGCCAGCAGCCCGGCGGTGCCGGCGAGAATCCGGCTCGTCTCGTGGTGCCAGCGATGGCGTACCGTGGCGATTCGCCGTTGCGTGCGGGCGAGGCGGTGGCGCGCCCGATTGCGGCGGTTGGAGCCTTTCCTGCGCCTCGCCACCATGCGCTGATAGCGGCGCTTGCGCGCTTGCAATCTCACCATATCCGGCATGTGAAGCAGGTCGCCGGTGGACGCCGCCACCTGCCCGCAATTCATGTCCACGCCGAGGGCGAGCCCGTTGTCCGGTCGGGCCACCGCGGATACCTTGTAGACCACCACGCAGTACCACTTTCCGTTCACGCGCTTGACCGTCGCCTTGACCGGCGGGTACTCGGAGTACGGATTGCCGCCCCGGCGAGACAGCCTGACCCGTCCCACCTTCGGCACGCTCAACACATCGTCTCGCATGCGCACATTCTGCGGAAGGGTGAAGCTGTCGTCGCCGCGCCGTGCCTTGAACCGGGGGAACCCGCCGCCGGCGAACGCGCGTGTCCACGCCTCCGCCTGGTACTTCAGCGCGTACCGAACGGGCGCGTACGGCAACCGTCGCAGCCACGGCGTCTCGCGCCGAAGCGCGGTGAACCGCACGCCCATGGACTGAAAGCTCACCGACGGCCGGGAAGGCTTGTCAAATACAAGCCCCGCGTCGAACAGTGCCTTGCGGAGCTTGTAGGTCGCGTGGTCCCGCCGATTGCGGGCGAGGAAATGGTTCCAGACGTACCGGCAGGCGCCGGCGATTTGGACGAGCTTGCGATGCCTGGCCCGCGTTCCGGGATGAAGCCGATACGTGACGGCCCGGAATTCGGTGGCATCGCTCATGCGGAGGATGCTACGTTCCTCCCGCAGGCATTGGAACGCTCAAATGTGGTCATTTCGGCCACTTTGTCAACCTATGTTTATGAGCCCCTTAGGTTTCACCTCCGTTCGACGAAGCATTTTTCAACTTATTGATTTCATGGGCAATTCACAAAACTTGACTCAACTATGAACATTAGGCCCGCTCAAGGAGTCCAATGTTTGGTTACCGAACGTGGGATTAAATGGTGGACTGGCCGCGCATAAGACGGCTCATCGACGAAGGCGAGAGTTCCCGCACGGAATTCAAGCGCGGTCTGGGAGACTTGGCTGCGGTCGGCCGGGCGATTTGCGCGCTTGCCAATACCGAGGGGGGGTTCCTCATCCTGGGGGTTGATCGCTCCGAGGAAATCGTTGGCGTCAAGGAGGACGCCGAGAGCGTACAGGAACGCTTGACGTCGTTTCTTCAGACCGGTTGCAGCGCCCCGGTACACGCCCGCATCGCACGCCATGGCGGGTCGGTAGGTTGGGTGCATTGGGTGGAAGTCCCGCGGCAACGAGGATTCGAGCCCTTGCGCTACAATGGCCGTGTCTGGATTCGCCGTGGGCGCAGCAGCGTCGAACCGTCGGCCTCGGAACTGCAGGAACTCTACAACGCATTCGGGTACGTACTTACCGAAGAGCGCGCGATTCTCGGAGCGCCAGCCACGCACATCGATCTCGACGCCTTTCGAGCATATCTGAGGCGCCTCGGATTCGACACGGCCGACGATCCCCAGCCAGACGCCGAGGACGACCTTCGGAATCGAGATGTGCTGGTCGAGATCGGGGGCGAGTTGCACGCGACGCTCTACGGCGTACTGGCGTTCGGGAGAGATCCCCAACGCTATTCGCGCACCCGCAATTTCCGCGTTGAGTGCGTGGCTTATTCGGGCGAGGATCGGGCGTCCGAGGTGCTGCAGGTCGCCAGTGCCGCAGGTCGTATCGATGAACAGGTCGAAAGGGCCACGGGGTGGTTTATGGGCCTCGGCCGTTTCGAGTCGTACCGGAATCTGGTTCGCGAAGACCGGCACATGCTGCCCCGGCGGGCCATTCGGGAGGCGTTGGCGAATGCGGTGACGCATCGCGACTACGCCATCACGGGATCGAAGGTGCTGCTGGAAGTGTTCGACCGTCATGTGGACGTGACCAGTCCGGGCACGTTGCCCAATTCCATGACGGTGGAACGCGTCCGCGCCGGCGCGAATCCCAGGTCCAGGAACGAGGCTCTCGCCCACTTCATGACCGCGATGGGGTACATGGAACAGCGCGGCCGAGGCTGGCTGATCATGCGCGGCGAGATGCGTGAATTCAACGGCACGGAGCCGGACTTGATGCAGGACGTTCGCAACAAATTCGTTCGCGTGAGCTTCCGGCTCGGAGCTTACGTGGGTTAGAGGCCGAACTTGTGACGGAGACCCCCCACCTTCTCCAGAACCACGCGATCACGGAATCCAGGCAGCGTTTGCGCGGCGTCGTCGACCTGACCGGCGACGAGCTTCACTTTGAAGGCGCGCCATGCGCCGGATCGGTTTTCCACCACCATGTCCACTTCAAGGCCGGTGTTGTCCCGATAGTGGTGGACGGACGCATCCAGGAACTGGGCTGCAATCGGCCATTTGCAACGATTACAACCGGGGTTTTGCAATGATGGCAACCGGCCATTTGCAATATTGGAAACCCTGACGCCGGAAACCCTGGTGGAAACCCCGGTTGACTCCGCGTTGTCCAAGGGGTAGAAGCCCCGCATGACCGCGAAACTGTCAAAATTCGGTGAACGCTTCTCCCGGGAGACCGGGACGGCCCAGTTGATGAACGACCTGGGACGGGCGATCGCCGAGGACCCCACGGCGCTCCTGCTCGGAGGGGGCAATCCCGGGGCGGTTCCGGAAATGGTGGAGCTGTTCCAGCGGCGCCTGCATGAAATCGGCGACAGTCCCGACGAGATTCAGCGCATGATGGGCAACTATGCGCATCCCAAGGGTGAACTCCGCTTCCGCAAGTCCCTGGCCGCGTTGCTTGCGCGCAAGTACGGTTGGCCGCTGACCGCCGACAACATTGCGTTGACATCCGGTAGCCAGAGCGGCTTTTTCCAGCTCTTCAACATGCTGGCCGGCGAGTTTGCCGATGGCGGTCGCAAGCGCATTCTGTTGCCGATGACACCGGAGTACGCCGGCTACAACGACATCGGCCTGATCGACGATCTGTACGTCGCCCACCGGCCGGAGATCGAGGAACGCCCCGGGGGATTCTTCAAGTACCGGGTGAATTTCGATTCGCTGCGAATAGAAGACGACATCGCCGCAATCTGCGTATCCCGTCCCACGAATCCGACCGGCAACATCATCACCGACGGCGAAATGCGCCAACTCGACGCGATGGCCAGGGCGGCGGGTGTCCCGTTCATCATCGACAATGCCTACGGTGTGCCGTTCCCGCGAATCATCTACTCGCCAGCCACTCCGTTGTGGAACGAGAACGTCATCCTCTGCAAGAGCCTGTCGAAGCTGGGGCTGCCGGGAATACGCACCGGCATCGTCATCGCCAGGGAAGACGTCATCGAGGCGTTGGGGAACATGACGGCCGTCCAGAGCCTGACGATCCCGAGTACGGGGGCGGTTTTCATACAGCCGTGGGTTGAAAGCGGCGAGATCGAAGACATCAGCCGGGAAGTGATTCAGTCGTTCTACCAGCGCAAGATGGAGTTCGCCTGCGACGTGGTCCGGCGCGAGTTCGAGGGCGTGCCTTGCAAGATTCATTCCCCGGAGGGAGCCTTCTTCCTTTGGCTGTGGTTTCCGGGCCTGCCCATCACAAGCGAGGAGCTCTACCGCCGGCTTAAGATCAGGAACGTGCTGGTGATGTCGGGTCACCGCTTCTTTCCCGGCTTGAAGGAGCCGTGGCGCCATGTCGACGAGTGTCTTCGCCTGTCCTACGCCCAGGAGGACCGGGTCGTGGAGGAGGGCATGCGCATCATTGCCGATGAGGTGCGCGGGCTTTATTCCGGGAGGGCCGAGGTGGTCGGAACGGAATCCGTCGAGGCGGGCGGCAGGATTGCTGTTTGAGCGCCCGGATAGCGCTGCTTGAGTGCTCGGGTAGCTGAGTGCCCGGATAGCGACGTGTAACTCATCGATTGCGCACTGCGTGCTCTCCCAGGCAGGCGCGACATTGTAAAATACCGGGCAGGCGGGTTTGCTTGTCCGTCTGTTACGCTGTTCGGCGGTGGCAGGATTCGCGGCTATTGCGGCCGGCGTTTCAACCTTCGACAGCGGGTTTCGGCACGAGGACTGGAAGGAATCGCATGTGGACCGAGGTTCGGGGCTTACGCGAGGAGATTGATTACGGCACGCCGCCGCGCGACGGCGAACCCGTGTCGCTCACCGTCGACGGGGTCGGGGTGACCGTTCCCGAAGACAGCTCCGTCATGCTCGCGGCAGCCGAGGCCGGGTGCCCGATACCGAAACTCTGCGCAACCGACACGCTCGAATCCTTCGGCAGTTGCCGCGTGTGTCTGGTCGAGGTCGAGGGACAGCGCGGCTATCCGGCAAGCTGCACCACCCTGGTCGCGCCGGACATGGTCGTCACGACGCAGTCGAAAAGGCTGACGAAGCTGCGCAGGAATGTCATGGAGCTGTACCTGTCCGATTTTCCAAAGTCGGAAATTCCGGACGGCTGGAGCGAGTTTCATGAGACATTGGAGGCGATCGGCCTGAAGGGCCACCGCTACGGCGAGGGCCAGAACCATTTCGATCTGCGCGTCGATGACTCCAATCCCTACTTCCTGTTCGATCCCGCGAAATGCATCGTCTGCAGCCGTTGCGTCAGGGCCTGCGAGGAAATCCAGGGCACCTTCGCCCTGACGATCCAGGCGCGCGGCTTCGAATCGAAGGTTGCGGCGAGCCAGGACGAACCCTTCATGGAGTCCGAGTGCGTCAGTTGCGGCGCCTGCGTCCAGGCTTGCCCCAGTCACGCGCTCGTCGAAAAGAGCCTGTTTCCCGGAGGATACGAACGTGCCTAACCCACGCAAGCCAGAAAAAGAAACGATAACGATCTGCGCCTACTGCGGCGTAGGCTGCGGTTTCAAGGCGGAAACCATCGGCGATGAGATCGTGCGGATGACGCCGTGGAAGGAAGGCAAGGCCAACCACGGCCATAGCTGCGTGAAGGGTCGATTCGCCTATGACTACTGGCGGCACCCGGACCGGGTCAGGACGCCGATGATCCGTGCAAGCATCGATGATCCCTGGCGGGAGGTCGGCTGGGACGAGGCTTTCGCGCATGCCGCAAGCGAGCTCAGGCGTATCCAGGCCACTTACGGTCGCAGTTCCGTGGGCGGCGTTTCGAGTTCGCGTTGCACGAACGAGGAAATCTTCCTGACGCAGAAATTCGTGCGCGCCGCGCTCGGCAACAACAACATCGACAACTGTGCGCGCATCTGCCACTCGCCGACCCAGTTCGGGCTTTCAGCCACCGTGGGGGCCGGCGCCGCGAGCCAGCACTTCGATTCGGTGCTGCAGGCGGACGTCATCGTGGTTGTCGGCGCCAATCCCACCGAAGGCCACCCCGTGTTCGGCTCGATGATGAAACGCCGCATTCGCCAGGGCGCGAAGCTCATCGTCATCGATCCGCGCCGGACCGAGACGGTCGACAGCCCGCACTGCCGCGCCGATGTCCACCTCGCGCTAAGCCCCGGAACGAATGTCGCGATTCTCAACAGCATCGCGCATGTCATCGTGCGCGAGAACCGGCACGATCCGGACTTCATCAAGTCGCGCTGCGAGTGGCGGGAGTTCGAGCTCTGGGCAGAGCTTGTCGGCAGCGACGAGTACTCCCCCGATACCGTCGGCCCCATCGCCGGCGTCGATCCCGAGGACATCCGCCGCGCCGCGCGAATCTACTCGTCGGGTCCCAGGAGCACGATCTACTACGGCCTTGGCGTAACCGAGCACTCGCAGGGCTCGACGGGCGTGATGTGCCTCGGCAACCTGGCGCTCTCCTGCGGCATGTACGGCCGTGAAGGCGTCGGGGTGAACCCGCTGCGCGGCCAGGGCAACGTGCAGGGCGGCAGTTGCCTGGGTAGCTGGCCGCACGTCTTCAGCGGCTATCGCTTCGTCACCGACGATGCGACCCGCGCGAGCTTCGAGGCCGAGTGGGGCATCGGGCTCGACAGCGAGCCCGGACTGAGGCTGCCGAACATGTTCGACGCGGCGTTGACGGGCCACTTCAAGGGGATGTACATCATGGGCGAAGACCCCGTGCAGTCCGACCCGAACCAGAACCACATCATCGCTGCGCTTCGCAGCATGGAGTGCGTGATCGTCCACGACCTGTTCCTCAACGAGACCTCGAAGTACGCGCACGTCTTCCTGCCGGGCAGCTCGTCGCTGGAGAAGGATGGCACCTTTACCAACGCCGAGCGTCGAATCAGCCGCGTTCGCAAGGTCGTCGAGCCGCTCGCGGGCTATCAGGACTGGGAAGTGACGGTGAAGCTCATGAACGCCATGGGCTACGAAGTCGGTTATGCGCATGCCGGCGAGGTGCTCGACGAGCTCGCCCGCCTCTCGCCCGCCTACAGCGGCGCGAGCTTCGAGCTGCTCGACCGCGTCGGCTCCGCACAATGGCCGGTCGACAAGGCTGCGCCCGAAGGTACCGAGGTATTGCACATGCGGCAATTCCCGCGCGCGAACGGTCGCGGCACATTCATGCTCACGGGGTACGTGCCGACTACGGAGCGGGTCAGCGATCAGTATCCGCTGCTTCTGACGACGGGCCGTATCCTGAGTCAGTACAACGTCGGCACGCAGACGCGGCGCACGGCAAACTCCATGTGGCATCCCGAGGATGTGCTCGAGATGTCGCGCGGCGACATGAAGGTGCGCGGGCTTTCCGACGGCGATCGTGTCAAGGTCGCGAGCCGCTTCGGCTCGACGCGTCTCAAGGTCGTTGAGTCCGAACGCGTGAATCCCGGCATCATCTACACAACGTTCCACCACGCCGAATCCAAGGCAAACGCCGTCACGAGCGACCTGTCCGACTGGGCCACGAATTGCCCTGAATACAAGGTCACGGCCGTGGAAGTGACGAAGCTCCTGCCGGCCGATTGGTGGCAGGGCGAATCGGTTGCCACGCGCAAGGCACGGCGTGAGCGTGAGGCCGCCGCCGTGGCCGCTGTCGAGGAGGTCGTCTGAGCGTGCCGGGTGGCGACCAACGGCCTGCCGTCGCCGGTGAGGTCATCGATCTTGATCGCCTGATCGCGATGGCAAACCAGATCGGCGACTTCTTTGCGCCCTACCCCCCGGAGCGCGCCCGCGAAGGGCTGCGCAATCACCTGCGAACCTACTGGGATCCACGCATGCGCGGCGCCCTGCTGGCGCACATCGATGCCGGCGGCGAAGGTCTGGACGAGGGCGTCATCGAAGGCGCGCGCCTGCTGCGCGAAAGCGAGGCCGAGAAAAGCGGCTACTACGGCCCCCCACAGGCCTGAAGCAGCCCGACGGTCGATCCGAGTAAGGCTGGATTCGCGGTCCGGACTTGTATGGAGCATACGTAACTCATTGATTGTACGTCCGCGCAATGTTCCTTCCGCGACAGCGGGGCGGCGTACCGCGCCGCCATGGCACGCTTATATCGGCAACGGTCGTCCGTCACTTCGGTGGTCGTCCTCGTCCCCGTCTCCGAGGGAGGAATGGCACGCTTAAACCGGCAACCGTCGTCCGTCACTCCCACGCGGCGTAGTGCGGCCTTCCGATGACGTAGTCGGGATTGGCTCCCTCGCGCGGCACGAACTTCTGCACGCCGCCCTTGTTGTCGACCTGGGCAAGGTACAGGTTGCCTTCCTGGTCCACGCTCATGCCGTGCACGCCGGCGATGCCGCCGGGAAAGTCGCCATAGGTTCCCCAGGAGTACAGGAAATTGCCATCCAGATCGTACTTGAGAATCTTGTGGCTGCTGCGGTCGGCGGCCCACAGGTGGCCGTCGTCCGTGATGATGAACATGTGGACGTTGGCGGGCCGCTCGCCCACGCTCCACTCGTAGAGGTACTCGCCGTTTTCGTCGAAGACCTGGATCCGCCGGTTGCCGCGGTCGTTGACGAAGACCCGGTTGGTCGCCGGATCGACGGCAACGCCGTGGACATTGTTCCAGTAGTAGGGGCGAGTCTCGTTGGGCGGCGTGCCCCGCTCGCCCCAGGAAGTCAGGTAGTTGCCGTCGGCGTCGAACTTGACCACCCGGGTGCCGTTGTAGCCGTCGGCGACGACAAAACTGCTGTCGGGGAACCAGGCCATGAACGTCGGGCGGTTGAAGTGCGTTTCATCCGCGCCCAGTTCGCCGTAGGTGCCGATGGACTGCACCAGCGTGGAGCCGTCGTTGGTGAACTTGTGGATGATGTGTTTGTGGTCGTCGATGATCCAGACGTGTTTTTCGGGATCATAGGGGTTGATGGCGACGTAGTGGGGCCGCTGCAGCATGGAATCCCACTGGTCCCAGGCTTCCACCACATTGCCGTCGCGGTCGAACACCAGGATGCAATACTGCCAGCGGGCATCGATGCCGAAGCGTCCGCCCGCTTCGACCCAACCGGTGATGCCCGCTTCGGCCAGGCCGCCGGTTCCGCCGCTGCCGGGGATGCTGACCCGGGTGGCGTTGCGCCAGATGCCCGTGGGAGGAAAGCTCAAGCTCGGACCGATCTCCGGAACACGCCGGTTTGACGGTGCATCGATCTGCGGCAGCAGGCCGCGCTGCAGGTAGAACACGCGGTCGGGGCTCTCGGCGAAAACGCTCTGGCCGGCTCCGAACGTCCAGCCCTCGGCGCCCGGAAGCGTCCCGATGTCCTTCGGCCAGCCGACGGCCACGTCGTAGGCGCCGAACATGTCCTGGCCGCCCTTCTGGCCCTGAACCGCCGCGTAACTGCCGGGCATGGCCTCCTGGGCCATGGCGCTGGTCAGCAGGCCGAGAATCAGGCTTGCAGGAACGGTGATGGCGGCGATAGTCAGCTTCCTTAACATGTCGTCCTCCCGGTATGCCGGCGAGGCGATGGGCGCCGCCTGCCGTGTACGGTTCTGTCTTGTGTTGGTCGGTCTATTCTGCGCCAAAACGCCGTCATCTAAAAGTACCGCCGTTTTCCGTCCATCGCGCGGTCGTGATCGGTTCCGGGAAAACGGTCGATCATGGCGGCCTGGCTGGCCCGCCGCGGTTACGCCCCGTGGGCCGGCGACCAGCCCCTGCAGGCGTCCATGTTAAGGGGAACGTCGTGAACCCGGATGATGTCCACGCCCTGGGCGCACAGATCCAGCGAAACGTCCGCCGTCGCCCGGTCCCTGGCCCGCATGTCGTCTCCCACCTGGGAGCGAAGGAACGACTTGCGCGAATGCCCGACCATCATGCGCAGCCCGTGCCGGCGGAACTCGCCGGCGCGGCGCAGCAGTTCCCATGACTGATCGGCCGTCTTGCCGAAGCCGATTCCGGGGTCGAAGATGATCCGGTTGAGGTCCAGTCGGGCCTTGTCCCAGCGCTCGAGGCTCTCGAGCAGCCAACGCTCGACGGCCTCAAAGGGGTCCTGGTCCGCGGGGAGCGTCAGGCGCGAGTCCACAGGCAGGGAGAGCTGGTGCATCGCCACCCAGTCCGCGCGGTACTCGCCCGCCAACTCGATCATGGCGGGCGTGGCGAGCCCGCTGACGTCGTTGACCATGTCCACGCCCAGGTCCAGGGCCCGGCGCGCGGTCTCCGCATGGTAGGTGTCGATGCTGATGTACGGGCCCGGCGCGCTGCCCGCACGCAACTCCAGCAGTTGCTCGAGCACGGGGCCGACCCGCGCCCACTCTTCGTCGTGCCGCAATGGTTGCGCACCCGGGCGGGTGGATTCGCCGCCGACGTCGATGATGTGCACACCGGCGGCGATCATTTCATGCGCCAGGGGTTCGATGGTTGACCAATCGGTGAACCGGCCGCCGTCGGAGAACGAGTCCGGGGTGACGTTGACAATACCCATCCACAGGGGAAGGGGGTCCCCAAGCCGGCGGGAGCATTCCAGGAGGTTTTCGCCGTTTGCGCCCGGCGGCACGAGCCGCGGTTCCAGCGCCACCATGGGCGTGAGCACGAAGTTGCGCGCGCGCAGGCCCGGATGCGGAATGGTCAGCGATTCGTCAAGCCACCGTTCATCGCCCCACAGCAGGATGTCGATGTCCACGGCGCGTGGCGACCAGCGCGGTCCCGGCGTGCGTCCCAGCCGCTGTTCGATTTTCTTGCTCCACTCGCGCAATGTCGGCGGCAGGGCTTCGGTCTCGCACGCCGCGGCGAGGTTCAGGTACGGCCGGTTCCAATCCTGTGGGGCGCCGTCCGGCAGCAGCGCCGGCGATTCCACCACCGGGGATACGCGCTCGATACTCAGTGGGCCCCGAGCGAGAAGTTCGAGCGAGCGCGCGAGATTCGCGCGCCGGTCGCCGAGGTTCGATCCCAATCCCAAGTAGGTCCGCATGGCGATAGCTTACAATGGCGCGGATGATTCTAGCCGTAATATTGCGCCGGGCATGTGTGGCAGGCGCGATCCTCCTTTTGTCCGGTACGCCGGGAGAAAGCCAGGTTCCGGCACGGAGCGGCGCGTCGGACGAATCAACCCTGTTTGCCGTGAACTGCCCGCCGGATGCGATGCAGGCCGATACCTGCATGGTGGATCGACGCACCTACGTGGGATGGCAGGTATTTCACAGGACCTGTGCCGTGTGCCACGCGGCCGATGCCGTCGGCAGCAGATTCGCGCCGAACCTGTTGCCGCGCATTCGCCGCATGGACGGCCGCGAGTTCTCGGAGGCGATGGACACGGGCTACGCCGGCGAGGCCGAAATGGCGCCATGGGGGCGCAACCCGGAGGTGCGCCCGTATTACCTCGAGTTGTGGGCCTACCTGTCCGCGCGCGCCGCCGGCGACCTGCCACGGGGCGAACCGCAACCCGCGCCCCTGACATCGCCGTGACGGGCAACGCTCCACATCAGAAAATCACGGCGGCGCCGGCCTGCGTTCCTTTCCTTCCGCTCCCGATTCTGCTACGGCCTCCCTTGACGTTGCGGCGCCTCGATCTCGGTCTGTAGCCCCAGGTCGCCCTGATCCCGCATCCACGCTTGCAGCCGCTCCAGCATGGCGGCGATCCGCTCCTGGTGTTCCGCCATTTCCGCTAGGTTCGTCATCTCGTGAGGGTCTGCCTCCAGGTCGAAGAACTCGAACTCGGGTCGGTGCTGGTATCGCTCGAACAGTGCCCTCGCGTGGGCGTCGGTTGCGCCCAGGTCGCGCCAGGAGAAGTAGAAGCCGCCGTTGCCTTCCTCGGTGATGAGATTCGTGAACCGATTGCCCGGAACCAGGTTCCAGATCAGTTTGTAACGATCGTCGCGGATCGATCTGATCGGGTAGGGTTCCACGTTTGCGACGATGCCGGTCGTGGTCTGGATGCCGTAAACCACGTCGCGGTGCGTCGGGCCGGCATCGAGGAGCAGGCCCAGCATGCTCCGCCCTTCGATTTCGGGAGCCGGTACGCCCCCGGCGGCCTCGATCCAGGTCGGAAGCAGGTCGGTGCTCTGGAGCAGGGCGGACGATGTCCTGCCGGCGGGTACCCGGTCGTTCCAGCGCACGACCAGGGACGCTCTGATTCCCGCGTCGTAGAGCGTCCACTTGGCGAAGGGGCCACCGATCCCCTGCTCGCTATAGAACATGGTCAGCGTATTTTCGTGCGCGCCGTGTTGTTCCAGCAGGTCGAGGATGCGGCCGAGTTCGCCGTCCATGTAAGTGATCTCGGCGTAGTACCGGGTCAGCGCTTCCCGGGTTTCGGGCGTGTCGACGAAATAGGGCGGCAGCTCAAGCCGGGTCGCGTCGTAGCGGGAGGGATCGCCCTTGTTCCACGGCAGGTGCGGCTCGTTCGAACCGACCATCAGGGCGAAGGGTTGCTCGCGGTCGCGGGCGATGAATTCGCCGATCGGGTCGAAGTCGAGGGACCAGTCGCCGATCCTCTCGAACGGATAGACCGTCTCCGGATTCACATGCGACTTGCCCGCCAGTCCGACGCGATAGCCCAGGCCTGTCAGGTGGTGGACGACGCTCCTGGTGTCCTCGTATGCATGCGCGTGGTTTGGGTAGGCGCCGCTCCGGACCGGATACTGCCCGGTATAGATCATGTGGCGAGTAGGCGAGCACATGGCGGTCGCCGTGAACATGTGAGTATAGGTGGTTCCTTCCCGGGCCAGCCGGTCCAGATTCGGTGTGTGGACCATCGGATTGCCCAGGGCGCCGGCGTCGCTGTAAGTCATGTCGTCGGCGATGAACAGCAGGATGTTCGGACGGTCCTGTTCCTGAGCGCCGGCCGAATCACCGGCAAAGGCGGTCGCGATCACCAGCGGAATCAAGGCAGGAATGCGTGTTATGGCGGTATTCCTCAAAGCGCGTAACTTGCTGAACATGGCAGCATTCCTCCAAGGGTGTGACTTGCTGAATTCTGTCGCTTGCCTCAATGCTTCGGCCAGCCCTATTCGACAGCGAGCAACTCGACTTCGAACAGCAACGTCGCATCGGGCGGTATGACCCCGCCGGCGCCGCGGCTGCCGTAGGCCAGGTCGGGAGGGATGATCAGTTCGCGTTTTTCTCCGACCAGCATGCCGGCGACGCCCTCGTCCCAGCCCGCGATCACGCGGCCCGCGCCCAGGGCAAACCCGAAGGGCTGGCCGCGGTCCACCGAACTGTCGAATTTCGCGCCGCGCCCACCGTCGCTCTCCGGGTCGTGGAGCCAACCCGTGTAGTGCACGCTCACGGCATTGCCCGCGGCCGCCTCGGCGCCGGAGCCGGTCTGCGTCGTGGTGATCACCAGTCCCGAATCCGTGGCGGTCACCTCCGGGCCGTTCGTGTCAACGTCACCACCGCAGGCGTTGACGCCGAGCGCCGCCGCCGCCAGCAAAGGTAGTCCGATAGCGCATCGATATCCGTGTTTCATGCCGATGTGTTCCTTTCCGGTTTCGATTCCGACCGTTTTGAGTATAGCTTGTCATCCGTCGCCACTGTTTGTCGGAAAGGACACCATTGGGGAGCCCGTGTCGGATTTTCCGCGGGTGAAACCGATTGTGTAATCGCAGTCATTGGATTACATTCGCGAGCGCCTCCGTGGAGCGGTGATCGATCATGCGATTTTCTCTGGAGTCGCTGCGGGCGGCGGCGGAAGCCGTCTACAGGCAGGTGCCGGCGACGCCCCAATACGCCTGGCCGCTGCTCAGCCGGCACGCCGGGTTGACGGTGTGGGTCAAGCACGAGAACCATACGCAGACCGGCGCGTTCAAGGTCCGCGGCGGAGTGCTTTACATGCACCGCCTGAAGCAACGTGAACCGGATTGTCCCGGCGTGATCGCGGCGACGCGCGGCAACCACGGCCAGTCGATCGCGGTCGGCGCGGCCCACCAGGGGCTGCGCTCCGTGATCTGTGTGCCGGAAGGGAACAACCCGGAAAAGAACGCCGCGATGATCGCGCAGGGCGCGGAATTGGTCATCCACGGCAGCGATTTCCAGGAGTCGCTGGAGCACGCCCGCCAACTGGCCGCCGACGAAGGGTTGCACATGGTTGCCGCCTTCGATCCCACCCTGGTGCAGGGCGTCGCATCCTACGCGCTGGAATTGTTCGCGGCAGCCGGGCCGCTTGACGCGGTTTACGTGCCCATCGGGCTCGGTTCGGGAATCTGCGGCGTGTCCGCCGCGCGTAACGCGCTTGGCCTTGCGACCGACGTCATCGGTGTGCAGGCCGAAGGGGCGCCCTGCTATGCGTTGTCGTTCCAGGCCGGCAAGCCTGTTTCCACGCCGAGCGCGGATACGTTTGCCGATGGCGTGGCGACGCGGGTGCCGGTATCTGGCGCGGTGGAGATGATCAACAGGGAAGTCGCCCGGGTTGTCACGGTGAGCGACGCCGCCATTCTCGAAGCGCAGCGCCTGCTGCTCAGCCTGACGCACAACCTGGCGGAACCGGCAGGCGCCGCGGCGCTCGCGGCGTTGCTGTCGGAGCGCGGCAAAATGGCGGGGAAGTCCGTGGCCGTGATTCTCAGCGGCGGGAACGCCGACGCCGCCAACCTGAAGCAACTGTTTGGCGGCTGACCCGAATCGTTGGAAAAACGCTCAGTCGGCGGCGCCGTAGCCGACGCCTTCCCAGCCGTCCGTGTAGATGCGCCTCACCTTGTTGTCGAATTCGTAGAGGACCAGCACGCGCCCGCGCCAGTGGGTGCTCCAAAAAATATTCGCTTTCCGTCTTGCAAATCGTTCCCGGATAAGAATAATTGTCATTTGCGTTCTTGCGGGGGCGACCCCATGACACTTGCCGACCTCAAGCGGGGCGATCGAGCCCGGATCGACGCCGTCGATCCGGTCGAGCCCAGCGTGCGCCGGCTCATGGTGCTCGGGCTGGTGGAAGGCGCCGAACTTGAGTGCCTGGGCGGATCGCTGGGTGGAGATCCAATGGAGATGCGAATCCACGGCAGCGCGCTCTCGTTGCGGCGCGACGATGCCCGCCGGTTCAGCGTGACTTCGACCGCCGACACGGACGAGTAATGGCCGGACCCGCGGCCATCGGCATTCCGCTGGAGAGCGTTACCGTCGCGCGGTCGGTCAGCATCGCGGTGGTGGGCAACCCGAATTCCGGCAAGAGCACGCTCTTCAACCGCGTCACCGGGCTGAACCAGCGCACGGCAAACTATCCCGGCGTCACGGTCGAAAAACGCACCGGCAAACTGACCCTGGGATCGACCGTGTTCGACCTGATCGATTTGCCGGGCATCTATTCGCTGAGCCCCGAATCCACGGATGAACGCATCGTCGTCGACGTCTTGCTGGGGCGCGTGCCAGGAACCCCGCAACCGGACGCGATACTGGCCGTGGTGGATTCCACGCGGCTTTACCAGGGACTGTTCCTCCTGCAGCAATTGGCTGAATTGGGACGTCCCATGGTGGTGGCGCTCACCATGGCGGACGATGCGGACGAGCGGCGCATCGCCATCGACTGCGACGCACTGGGCGCCAAACTGGGCGGCGTGCCCGTGTGCCGGGTCGTGGCCACCACCGGCAAGGGGTTTTCCGCGTTGAGGTCCCGCATCGCCGAGGCCATGGAGCGCTCCAATGCCGAGTCGCCGCTGTTCTGGCCCGCCTTAAGGCACGAGGCGGTGGCGCTGGAAAAGGACATACGCGGTTCGGATGCCTCGCTCGTGGACATCGAGCGGGCGCTCGTCGACGACGACCCGGTTGGCGTTGAGGCGATCCGGCGCGCCCTCGGCCCGGAAGCGGACCGCCGTATCGCCGCGCATCGCCATTCGCTGTGCGGCGACGATCCGCCGCTGGCCGTGGAGTCCAGGCAGCGCTACCGGTGGATCGCCGAAGTCCTTCCCCAGTTGCAGTCCACCGCGGCGGCGCCGCTGCGCTTCAAGCGCCGGATCGTGGACTGGATCAACCGGCCCTATCCGGCCACGGCCCTGTTCCTGCTGCTCATGGCAACGGTGTTCCAGGCCGTGTTCGCCTGGGCCACGCCCATGATGGACCTGATCGATGCGGCGGCGGGCGGGCTGGGCGGTTGGGTGCAAGACGCGCTGCCCGCTGGAGCGTTGGCCAGTTTTCTCGCCGACGGCGTGATCGCCGGCGTGGGCAGCGTCGTGATCTTTCTGCCGCAGATACTCATTCTCTTTCTGTTCATCATCCTCATGGAGGATACGGGGTATCTGGCGCGCACCGCGTTTCTCATGGACCGGGCCATGCGCGCGGTCGGACTCTCCGGGCAGTCCGTCGTACCGCTGATCTCGGGATTCGCCTGCGCGGTACCGTCGATCATGGCCACAAGGGTGATCCCGAACCGCCGCGACCGCATCGCCACCATCATGGCCACGCCATTTATGACCTGCTCCGCGCGGCTGCCGATTTACGCCCTGCTGATCGCGGCCTTCGTGCCCAACCTCACCGTGGGCCTCGCCAACGTTCAGGGGCTCGTGCTGTTCGGCCTTTACCTGCTCGGAATCCTGGGCGGAATCGGCACGGCGCTGCTGTTGAGGAAATCGGCGCTGCGCGGCCCGAAACCGTCCTTCGTGCTGGCGTTGCCCGAGTTCCGGATGCCAAACGCCCGAACAGTCCTGATGAAACTGCTGGATCGCGCGCTGGTGTTTCTGCGGCGTGCGGGGACAGTGATCTTCGCAGTGGCGGTCGTGGTCTGGGCACTGGCGTACTTTCCCAGGGCGGCGGACATCGAAAGCCAACGCCTTGAAGCCCAAGCCGAGATCCAGACCGTGCTCCAGGGAGGGGCGTTGGCCGCGGAGATAGCCAGAATCGACAACGAGGCCGCAGCCGCGCAACTGGCGCAGAGCTGGCTCGGCCGGATGGGCCAGGGGGTCGAGCCGCTGTTCCGGCCCCTGGGCTGGGATTGGCGCGTGTCGGCCGCGGTGATCGCCGGATTTCCGGCGCGGGAGGTGGTCGTGGCGGTGCTGGGCACCATCTATGCCGTGGGTTCCGAGGCGGACGAGACGAGCCTGGCCGAGCGGCTGACGACGGCGACCTGGCCCGACGGGCGCATCGTGTTCACACTGCCGATGGTGCTCGGACTGCTGCTCTTCTACGCGTTGTGCCTGCAGTGCGCGGCGACGCTCGCGGTCATCAAGCGTGAGACGAATACCTGGCGATGGCCGCTGTTCTCGTGGGCGTACATGACGGCGCTGGGGTATGTCGGGGCGTTGCTGATCTTTCAAATCGGCAGCGTCTGATTGCGTTGTGGGGTTGGCGCGTCGACGGGCGCCCCACCCGGGCCGCGCGTTTACAATCTGCCGTCCGGGTCCGGGTCCGGGTCCAGGTCCAGGTCAAGCCCGAAAAGGAAGCCTTCCACGCGCCCGAGGCGGCGATCGATGTTGTCGAGGCGCGTATCGATGGATTCGACGCGGGCATAAACCGAATCGATACGCGCATCGATGGAATTGAAGCGGTCATCCATCGCACTGAACCGGGCATCGACGGAATCGAAACGGCGATCGACGGAGTCGAAACGGCTGTCGACAAAATCGAAACGAGAATCGATCGAGCTGAAACGGGCATCGACGGAATCGAAGCGATTGTCGACGGAATCGAAGCGGGCATCGACGGCATCGAAACGATCATCAATTCGGCTGAATCCGGTCTGCATCATTGCGCCAATCGCCGCAGCGGCCAGGATGATCGTGCAGACGACGATGATTGTCTGACCATCCCATTTCATGCGTTATTCCTCAAGCGTCGGCCTGGATCACCCAAGGCCGTATCGGCCATGTCATTGTACAAGGCCCTTCACCCGTACCAACACGCTCAAAACTGCACCTGGAGGGCAGAAATGGACGCGAGACTGGACTTCAGCCATGGTTGGACGCCGGGATGTCTTCCGGCCCCGATTGTGTGCCGAACGCTGTGGAATTACCCGTCAAGCCGCAAAGTCCCGGGTCAGTTCTTCGGAGACCTCCCATAGCCTCGCCGCCATTTCCGGGTCCCGCATGTTGGCGGAAGGCGTTTCCGGGTTGCAGTCGGAGAAATAGCAGCCGTTGACGTGCCGCAAGTCGGGGTTCGTGGCCACGTAACAGGTGGTCGCCGCGCCCTGCGCCGACGATTTCAGAAACAGGTAGCCCGCCACGCGGAAGGCCAATTCCTGCCAGGCGGGCAGGTTTCGCGCGATATTCGTTCGCACCACGCCGGGATGGACGACATTGGCCGTGGCGCTGGCGTCCTCGAGGCGGCGCGCCAGTTCCAGGGCGTGCAACCCGTTGGCGAGCTTGGAGTGCCCGTAGGCCCGTTGCGTCGCGAACCACGATTCTCCGGCAAGGTCGTCGAATTGAATGCCGTCGCCGGGCGCGTTCTCGTGAGCGCGGCTGCCGACGATGACGATCCTTCCCTGGGGCGCGGCGACCACCAGGTCCAGCAGGTGATTGACCAGCACGAAGTGCCCCAGGTGGTTGGTGACGAAGTGCGCCTCGATGCCGTTCACGTGCCACAGTTCGTCGTATATGGCGCCGGCGTTGCAGATCAGGATATCCAGCGGCGCGCCCATGGCATGGACCTGCTCCGCGCACTGCACGGCCGTCTCGAATTCGGTGAGTTCGAGCACCAGCGGGGTTGCCTGGCCTTCGACGCTTGCACAGGCTTCCTGGCCCCTTTCCATCGTGCGCGCCGTGCCAAGGACATGGGCGCCGCGCAGCGCCAGGGTCCGCATGGTCTCGTAGCCGATGCCCGAGTTGCAGCCCGTTACGAGAGCTGTCTTGCCGCTGAGGTCCAGTCCAGCCGTGACGTCATCCGCGGTGGAGCGGCGGCCGAATTCGCTGCTGACGTCGTCGCAGGCGAGGGCGGCGGCAGGTCCCAGGGCGGAGCCCGCGGCTGTGATCAGGCCGCCTTGCACGAAACGGCGCCGGTCGATGGGGGGCATGGGCGTCTCCGCTTGGGTCGGGGAACCGCATGCAAGTGTGGCGCGGCGGGGGGGCGCGATCAAGGCCCGAAGAAAAAGTAAATCAGCCGCGTGTCCTTGTGCACGATCGATGATTGCTCCTGTCCGGCAGGAATCGTGACCATGTCTCCGGCCCCGAGCCGTTCGGTCATGTTACCCGATGTCGTCGATAGATCGCCTTCGAGGATCAGGGTGACTTCTCGTCGCGGATGTGCGGCTACGCCCTGGTCGGGCATGCGCGTTCCAGCCTTCAGGAATCCGGTGCCAAATTCCAGCTTGACACCGTCTGCCGTGAACGCGTGAAGGACCTTCAGGCGATCGTCACCTTGCGGAAATTCCACGGCAAACTTCTTCATGCCGCCTCAAGCCTCATCGCCTCGACGGACGAACGGCGACTGCCCATGGGCGTGGGCCGTCGTGGTCGTCCAATTCCAATCATCTTGCGCACTGCTCGATTCGTCCGGCACTCGCCAGGATCACTCCGGCTTGAACACACTTGGTGTACCCACGTACAACAGGTGGACGTCCTCCTCGGTGAGGTTGCTGGCGGTGTGTGGGGTGCGCGAGTTGAAGTGCATGCTGTCGCCTGCCTTCAACGTCAGCTTCATGTCGCCAAGTTCGGAGTACAGCTCACCCTTGAGCACGTACAGGAAGTCCTCGCCCTCGCGCTGGTCCACGGGGAAGATGTGCCCGGGCGGGATGACCATGAGAATCGCATCCATTTGCTGAAACTTCATGCCGGCACTGAGCTGGACGTACTCGACCGGGGAGTCAACTTCGATGCTCTGGGGATCGTCTTTGCGCCTGACGGGCGTTTCCCCCGCGGGAATCTCCATGAACATGGTCACACGCACTTCCAGGGCCCGGGCGAGATTCATCAGCGAAACCATCGAAGCGGCCGCCTTGTTTCGTTCAACCTGGGATATGAACGCAGGCGAGAGCCTGGTTTTTTCCGCCAGTTCCTGCAGAGTGAGTCCGAGTTCCTGGCGCCGCGCGCGGATGATTTCGCCGGCGGCCATCACGGACTTTCCGCGATTTGGCTGCTCCCGCTTCAACACGTTTTCGACACTCCTGACCCGACTAGAAAGTGTACGTGAAATCAACACCGTAGGAGCGCGGCGGCGCCAGCTGAACGAAACCGCCCAGGACAAACTCGGCGAGGTACAGCTCGTCGGCAAGGTTTTTTGACCATGCGATGACCTGCCAGCGGTCGCCTTCGACGCCGAATCTCGTGTTGATCAGGTCCACGTCATCGCGAGCCGAGGAATTGTCCGGATCCCAGAACTGCCTGCCGCGGCGCTCGAAATCCGCGCGGAGAAACACGCCGACCCGGTCCGACACGGGCTGGCGATACTGGAATCCCAGGTTGATCGTGTGGTCGGGCACGTAGGGCGCGTCGTTGCCGACGAACGACGGGTTCACCGAGTAGGCTTCGATTTCGCTGTCGGTGAAGCCGTATCCCGCGTAGATGTCCAGCCCGTCCGTCAGGGATGCGCTGAACTCCAGTTCGCCGCCGCTGAGTTGCACTTCGTCGATACCGGCGAGCACCTGCGAACTGGTGGGCGCGAAGAACAGGAAATATTGTTGCCCCTCGACCCCCGTGTTGAACAGCGAAGCGTCAAATTTGCCGCGCCCACCCATGATCCGGGCCTTGAGGCCGATTTCGAAGGCTTCGGTTTCTTCCTGGCCGACGACGTCGAACACTCCGTCGACTCCGGCTGCCTGCGCCGCGGCCGCGGTGCCCAACTGGTTGAACTGGCCGCTACGAAAACCCTCGCTCCAGGAGACGAACAGGTTGACCCGCGGAGTTGCCAGATACCGCAGGGTAATCTTCGGCTGAAGCTTGTCGAACGTCGCCTCGCGGCGTGCGCCCTGCGAGCCGGTGGTGTTGTGGGGCGAGACGATCTGCGCCCGTTGGTCTTCGTCGTAGCGCAGCGCCAGCGAGGCTTCGAACTGCTCGCTGACGTCGTGGTTCAGTTGCCCGAACAACGCGTACGCCGAGTTGTCGTTGTCATCGGCAAGAAATGAGAACGTCGCCGGCTGCCCCGGGCCGGTGGGTTCGCGTTCGATACGGACGATGCCCACGCCGGTGTCGTCGACGACAGGCGTCGATATGAATCGGTCGGTCTGCACAAAATAGGCGCCCACAAGCCATCGAAGGGTCTGGTCGCCGGACGACGAGAACCGGACTTCCTGGCTGAGCGCATCGATGTCCCAGTATTGCTGGGCAATTCCATCGAACGGGATACCCGGGCCGAACGGGTACTGCGTCAGGCTCTCGCTGTAGGGGGCCTGATCGGACCCGTACCACTCCTGAAGCTGGTTGTGCGCGGTGATGGAAGTGAAGGTTCCCCAGTCGGCCTCGTAGTCAAGTTTCAGCGCGAGTTCGAAGATGTCGCGGTCGTTCTCGCCGCGGTTGTTCATTTCGTAAATGACGCCCGCCGCGTCGTTCGCGTCGGCGGCCCTGAACGTGAACACATCCAACCCGTAGTCGAACGCCTGCCAGTTGTAACTCAGCGCGCCGCCCCCGGTATCGGAGTAATAGGCGCGGAGATCGGCGCTCCAGGACGCGTCGATCAGCCAGTCCAGGCGCAGTTGCAGACTGGTTTCCTCCATATGGTCGACCTGGTCGCCTCTCAGCACATTATCGATATAGCCACCGCGGTTCAGCCAGGTTCCGTTGAGCCGGTAGTACAGCCGGTTCTCGGTCACGGGACCCGACACGGAGAGCTGGGCCTGGGCGTGGTCCCCATTGCCCGCTCCCACCTGTATACGACCCTGGAACTCATTGGTGGGTTGTCTGGTCGTAATGTTGATCGCACCGCCGATGGCGTTGCGGCCGTACAGTGCGCCTTGTGGGCCTTTCAGCACCTCGATCTGCTGGAGATCCAGGAGCGCTTGGTTGAACTGATTGGGACTCGTCTGCAGCATGCCGTCAATCGACACCGCAACCGGAGGCTCGTTGTTTCTCACCTGCGTGATCCCGCGAATGGTCAGAAACGTCGTGCCGGCGTTTTGAGCTTCAACCATGGTGACGTTCGGCACCAATGACAGGTAGTCGTTGGGACGCTGGATGCCGGCGTCTTCGATTTCTGCGGCCGTGAACGCGTTCACCGTTACGGGGACCTCCTGGAGACTTTCGCTGCGCAACCGTGCCGTCACCACGATCTCCTCGATCAAGGCGGATGATGCATCGTTTGCCTGTCCGAACGACGGCATGGCCAAACCCGTGCCCAACACACACAACAACAGCGCGCCCGCGCTGGTTCTCACTGCGATCATGGCGATGCCTCCGTCTCGATTTGCCTGGTTCGTGTGCGAACCCGATACCATGTTAAAATGTAATCTATAGTAAAAGTTTTGACAATACAAAAACTTTTAGTGAAAATGTCCGGCATCAAATTGTGCTAAGCGCAGGCAGAATTTCATTGCGGGATGGCCTGTCTCATCGAGATATTCGTTACTTGAACCGGGCACGGGCTGACGGAGGGAAGATGATGAAATCGCGCACAGGCGCCCCATGACCCGTTACCGTGTTTCAGCCGATATAGGCGGCACATTCACGGATATGGTGGTGGAATCGTCCGATGGGCCGGCCTTTGTCGACAAGGTGCCGACAACCCCCGACAATCCGGCACGCGGGGTCGTCGAAGCGGTGCGCCGACAGTTTCCCGATCCATCGGCGGTCGAGTTTTTCGTCCACGGTACCACCGTTGGCATCAACGCCTTTCTCGAGCGCAAGGGTGAGCGCGCGCTGCTCATCACCACGGCCGGGCATCGCGACGGCTACACGATTGCGCGGGGCAACCGGCAGGCGCTCTACGAATTGCGCTACAGGAAGCCCGAACTGCTCGTGCCGCGCCGCGACGTCCACGAGGTCCGCGGCCGCGTTGCCTGGGACGGACGTGTCATCGAGTCCCTTGAGGAGGGGGATTTCGAGCCGATCGTCGAAAAGGCGAAAGTGGAGAAGGTTCGTGCGATCGCCGTCTGTTTTCTTCACGCGCACACCTTCCCGGAACATGAACTGGAAGCCCGGCGAATCCTTCTCGATGCGCTGCCGGGCGTCTCAGTCTCGCTCTCGCACGAAGTGGCCAAGGAGTGGCGCGAATACGAACGGGCGTCATCCGCCGTGATGAACGCCTACGTGGCGCCGGTTGTGCAACGCTATCTTGCGAGCCTCGAAGCGCAGTTCGCCGACATGGGCATGTCCGCTCCCGTGCATGTCATGCAATCCAGCGGCGGTGTGATCAGCGCCGAGACCGCCCGACGCAATCCGGTGTTCACGCTTCTGTCCGGCCCCGTCGGCGGTACCATTGCCGGCACCGCGCTCGCGGCGGCCGGCGGCCGGCAGAATCTCCTGTGCGTCGACATGGGCGGCACGTCGTTCGACCTGAGCCTGGTCATCGACGGCCGGGCCAGCAAGACGCTGGAGACGGAACTGGAGGGGCTGCCGCTGCTGATGTCCGTGGTCGACATCCAGACGATCGGCACCGGCGGCGGCTCCATCGCGTGGTTGGAGAACGGCGCCATGCGCGTGGGCCCGCAGAGCGCCGGTTCGGTCCCGGGACCGGCCTGCTACGGCCGCGGCGGGGTGGAGCCGACGGTAACGGATGCCAATCTCTATCTTGGACGCCTGGGAGAGAAATCGTTGCTCAGCGGTGAGATGACACTCGATCGGAATGCCTCCGAACACGCCATTGTTCGCGTCGCTTCCGAAGCGGGCCTCCGTCCGGGCGCCTTCGCAGAGGGCATCCTTGCAATTTCCAACGCCGCCATGGCCGATGCCATGCGCACCATCACGGTGAGCCAGGGGGTGGACCCGCGAAACTTTACACTGGTCGCCTTCGGTGGCGCCGGACCCATGGCGGCGGCTTTCCTGGCGGCGGAACTGGGTATTGGAGAGGTGCTGATTCCGCGCTTTCCGGGGACATTTTCTGCGTGGGGGATGCTGCAGACAGACCTGCGGCGGGATCTGACCCAGAGTTTCTACCGGCCGGCGCAGGCGGTCTCCATCGATGAACTGGAAGCCGGATACACTGATCTGGGGAACGAGGGGCAACTGGCGCTGGAGCGGGAGGGCGTCTCGATGGACGACATGTCCTACCGTCGCTCGGCAGACATGCGCTACATGGGCCAGGAATACACCATCAACGCGCGCGTGCGTCAACCGATTGATCTGGAGCGCATCGTCAAGACGTTCCACGGGGCGCACCGTCGCAGGTACGGTCATTCCAGTCCGGCGGAGCCGGTGGAGTTCGTCAATCTGCGCATTGCGGCGCTCGGCGCGCTCAACAGGTACACGCAGCCGGTGAGATTGCCCGCGGGCGACGGGCGCGAGGCGTTGACCGGGCATCGCGATGCCGTCTTCGACGCAGCGCCGCAGCGTGCCCCGGTCCTGTCGCGGGACCGGTTGCCGGCGTCGTTCCAGGCCGAAGGGCCGGTGATCGTCGAGGAGCGAAGCGCCACGACGGTGGTGCCGCCCGGATGGCGCGTTGCGGTGGACTCCCAGGGCAATCTGTTGCTGAACGCGGGAGACGATTCATGAGCGGCGTCGACCCGGTCACCACGGAAATCATCCGCAACGCCTTCATCTCGATCGCCAACGACATGAACGCCACGCTGATTCGGAGCGCGTTCACGCCCATCATCTACGAGGGCAAGGACTGTTCGGTCGCGTTGATCGACGAACACGGGGAAGTCCTGGGCCAGTCCCTGGGGCTGCCGCTGTTTCTCGGCAATCTGGAGATCTGCGTCAAGCTCATTGCCGAACAGCACGGTTGGGATTACTTCCAGGACGGCGATGTGTTCTACATGAACGACTCGTACATGACCGGAACGCATCTCAACGACGCCACGATCATCATGCCGATCTTCCGGCGCGGCGAACGCATCGGATTTGCCGCGTCCCGCGCGCACTGGCTGGACGTGGGCGCCAAGGACCCGGGCGCGCCTGTCGATTCGCACGAGATATACCAGGAAGGGATGCGCTGGGGACCCACACGACTCTACCGGGCGGGCAAGCCACGCGAAGGTGTGATCGACGTGCTGCGGCGCAACAGCCGGTTCGGCTACGCGCTCATCGGCGATCTGAACGCGCAAATCGCCGCGGGACGCACGGGCGAGCAACGTCTGCGGGCACTGTTCGACCGCTTCGGGCGCGAAACCATCGCGGCGGCCCGCGACGAGATCTTCCGCCAGACAGAGGCAAGGGAGCGCGAGGCGATCCGCGGGATCCCCGACGGCCGATATGAGGCCGAGGGCTGGCTCGACGACGACGGATTGGGCAGCGATCCGGTGCCCGTGCGAGTCACAGTCTCCGTCGACGGCGATGCCATGACCATCGACCTGAGCGGATCGGGCGAGCAAACGCGAGGGCCGGTGAACTGCGGCATCACCCAGACAGTGGCCGCAGCGCGGGTGGCGTTCAAGCTGTTGGTCTGTTCGGGGGATCCCGCCAACGGCGGATCATTCCGATCGCTCGACGTGAGCGCGCCGAGCGGCTCGATCTTTCACGCCACCGAACCGGCGGCCTGCGCCTGGTACTTCACGCCGCTGGGGCTTCTGATCGACCTGGTGGTCAAGGCGCTCTCGCCGGCGCTGCCGGACAAGGCGGCCGGGGCCCACTACGGCGATTCCATGGTGGTCACGTTTGCCGGCCTGGATCCCCGTCACGGCGACATTCGCTATCTCATGGTCGAGCCCACCACCGGCGGTTGGGGGGGGCACGACAGCGGCGACGGCGCCGATTCCCTGATCAACAACGTTAACGGCAGCTTCAAGGATCTACCCGCGGAAATCTTCGAGAGCAAGTACCCGATTCGGATCGAAGCCTACGGCATCCGTCCCGACTCAGGGGGCGCCGGGCGCCATCGCGGCGGAAACGGTACCTGTCGCCGCTACGTGCTGGACGCCGATTCCCAATTGAGCCTGTGGTTCGAACGCTCGAAGTCCACCGGCTGGGGGCTTTTCGACGGCGGCGACGGCGCGGCGCCCGATGTGGTGGTCGAAGCGCCGGGCCGGGACCCGCGTCACTACCTCAAAGTCAACTCCCTGAATCTTCCCAAGGGAACCGTGGTTACCACGTACACCGGCGGGGGAGGCGGGTACGGCCAAGCACTCGAGCGCGATGCCGAGAATGTGCGCCGGGATGTGCTGGACGGGTACGTATCTGTCGACCATGCAAGGGACGGCTACGGGGTGGTCCTGACCCGGACACTTGAGATCGACGCAAAGCGCACGGACCGCAAACGCCGAGCCATGCGCAATGCAGGCTGAGCCGACAACGCATTCCGCCGAGACGCCTGAACCGAAGGGCATCGCCGGAAACATGCGGGCGCCCGAGGCCGCCGATACGCTATCGGCCGAAATCGCCGCCCTGCGCCAGGCGATCAGCCGCTCAAAATTCACGCCGGAGCAGGTGGCCGTCGACCGGCTGTTGTCGTTGCCTCCCTATGATGGCGACGTGGCGCGCGCGATCGAGGAGGAAGCCGCGCGGATCATCGCCGACATGCGTGCAGATCGCGGGCAACGGCAGATACTCGACCGGTTTCTGAGCGAGTATGGATTGAGCGACCGGGAGGGTATCGCGCTGATGTGCCTGGCCGAGTCGCTGTTGCGTATTCCCGATCGCCGCACCGCCGACCGCCTGATCGCCGACAAGGTCGGAGGCGCCGCGTGGTCCTCGCACCTTGGTCGCCGCGAGGACCTGTTGGTCAACGCCTCCACGTGGGGGTTGATGCTGGCCGGACGAATTGTCGATGTCGAGCGCTCTCTCGCGGCCGATCCCTCCCGCTGGCTGCGGCGATTGGCCAGCCGGTTCGGGGAGCCGGTCATCCAGACCGCGATGCGACAGGCAATGCGTATTCTGGGCACGGAGTTCGTGCTTGGCCGCACCATCAAGGAAGCACTTGAACGCAGTGCACCGGGCGACCACTACTCGTACGACATGCTGGGCGAAGCTGCCAGGGACGCATGCAGCGCGAAGCGTTACTTCGACGCCTACTCCCACACCATCGAGCAACTGGGCAACCGGAAGCGGGGTGGCTCCGGGGCAGACCCATCGGTATCGGTCAAGCTCTCGGGCCTGCATCCCCGGTACGAATTCGCGCAGCGCGAACGCGTGCTCGCCGAACTTGGCCCCCGGCTGAGTGCCTTGGCCGCGCAGGCGGGCAATGTCGGCCTTGGGCTTACCATCGACGCCGAGGACGCCGATCGTCTCGACCTGTCCCTCGATCTCTTCGAGCGGTTGGCCAGGAGCGACGAAGCGTCCAGCGGCCCGCCGGTCGGACTGGCCGTTCAGGCCTACGACAAGCGGGCGCCCGGGGTGATCGACCGGATCATCGCGCTGGCGCGCCTCACCGGACGCCGAATCCCGGTCCGACTGGTGAAGGGCGCGTACTGGGACTCGGAAATCAAGCATGCGCAGACGCTGGGCTATCCCGGTTTTTCGGTTTACACGCGCAAGGCGGCGACTGACCTGTCCTACCTGGTCTGCGCCCGGGCCCTGCTGGCTCATCGGGAGGCGGTCGCGCCGCAGTTTGCAACCCACAACGCGCATACCGTAGCCGCAGTCATGGCGCTGGCCGGGACGACCCGCGATTTCGAGTTCCAGCGACTGCACGGCATGGGCAAGTCGCTGTATCGTGCCGCGGCTGCCCGCTACGATCGCTTTCCACCGGTGCGAATCTACGCTCCGGTGGGTTCGCACGAGGATCTGCTCGCCTACCTCGTCCGCCGACTGCTCGAAAACGGCGCCAACACCTCGTTCGTCAACCGCGTTCTCAACGAGCGGCTGCCGCCCGAGGAGCTTGTCGTCGATCCCATTCGCACCGTGCGAAATACCGTCGCGGCGGCCCATCCGGCAATCTCGCTGCCGGAGAATCTGTTCGGGGAGTCGCGCCGGAATTCCGCCGGACTCGATCTCACCGATGGCGACGGGGTGGCGAAACTGGAACGCGGGTGTGCACGGGCATCCGGGCCGCCGCCACGCGCGGCGCCCATCGTTTTCGGACGTCCCGGGGGTGGCGGCGGGCGGCACATCAGGAATCCCGCGGATCGCGACGATCGTGTCGGCGAGTGCGTGGATGCCTATCCGGAAGACGTCGAGCGCGCCTTCGCGTTGGCCGGCCGGGAACAACCCGCCTGGGATGCCGCCGGCGCCGAAGCACGCGCCCGTTTGCTGCAAGAAATCGCCGATCTGCTGGAGCGTGACCGTGTTCGTCTTGTGCCCGTACTCGTCCGTGAGGCAGGCAAGTCCCTGCCGGATGCGGTGGCGGAGGTGCGCGAAGCGGTCGACTTCTGCCGCTACTATGCCGCAGAGGCCCTTCGCAGACTGACCGAACCGCATTCGCTTCCCGGTCCGACCGGGGAGTCGAACCGATTGTCCCTGCACGGCCGCGGCGTCTTCGTTTGCATCAGCCCCTGGAATTTTCCGCTCGCCATCTTCGTCGGGCAGGTCGTCGCGGCGCTTGTCGCCGGCAATACGGTGATCGCCAAGCCGGCGGAAGAAACGCCGCTTGTCGCCTTCAAGGCGGTCCGGCTGATGCACGAAGCCGGCATTCCGGTGAACGCACTCCAACTCATCACGGGTGACGGTTCGATCGGCGAAGCACTGGTAAGTCATCCACAGACGGCTGGAGTCGTGTTCACGGGAGGCGCCGATACCGCACGGCGCATCCAACTGACCCTGGCGCGCCGGGACGCCCCGATCGTTCCCCTGATTGCCGAGACGGGCGGACAGAATGTCATGATCGCCGATTCCTCGGCGCTGGTCGAGCAGGTCACCGACGATGTCGTGCGTTCGGCATTTGCCAGTGCGGGACAGCGGTGCTCGGCCCTGCGTGTCCTGTACCTGCAGGATGAAATCGCCGACAGGGCCATCGACATGATTTGCGGCGCCATGGACGAACTTCGCGTCGGCAATCCGGGCCGGATCGAAACCGATGTCGGGCCCATCATTTCCAGCGAAGCCGCTTCCAGGCTTGCATCGCACATCGATGCGTTGACGCGCGACGGCGCGCATCGCCATTCAGCCGCACTGACGGCAGAGTGCGCGCGGGGATGGTTCGTCCCGCCGACACTGGCGGAAATCGGCGGCATCCGGGAACTGACGCGCGAACATTTCGGGCCGATTCTCCATGTGGTGAGGTTTCCGGCGCGCGCGTTCGAAGCCGCCGTCAGGGATGCGCTGGGCAGCGGTTACGGGTTGACCCTGGGGCTGCACAGCCGAATTGAAGCACGCGCCAGGCAGTTGTTCGCCATGGCCCCGGTCGGCAATGTCTACGTCAACCGAGATATGATCGGGGCCGTGGTGGGCTCTCAACCCTTCGGTGGACAGGGGCTTTCGGGAACGGGGCCGAAGGCTGGCGGTCCTTACTACCTGCCGCGATTCGTTACCGAGAAGGTCCTCACCGTCAACACGACCGCCGCAGGTGGAAACGCCGCGTTGCTGTCCCTGGACGATCTCCGGTAACCTCGTCAGTCGGCCGTGTGTTCTGGAATGAGCGGCCATGGGTGCCGATGGAGACAAGTCATGCCCGAAAACGCTGCAGCCAATTCCTGGGCATCGCTCTATTCGGCTCACTTCGAGACATGGGAGCAACGGTTCGCCGATGCCTGCGCCGCCCGCGGGGTCGACGGGGCCGTCGTTTTTTCCGGTGCGGTGAAGTACAGGCACCGGGACGACCTCGACTATCCATTCTTTGCCGAACCCTACTTCAAGGCCTGGGCGCCCTACGACCACCCGGACTCGGCAATCAGGATCGTCCCCGGCGAAACGCCGCTGCTGGTTTATCTGCGCGACGAGAGCTTCTGGCACATGCCTGCGCCGCAACCCCGGGGCTTCTGGACCGACCGCTTCGAAATCCGCTCCGTTGCGACGAGGGCGGCCCTGCTGGAGGAATTGGGCGCCGTGTCTCGTCTGGCCGGCATCGGCGACGAAGCTCGTGAAGAGGCGGGGTTTGCGAGCGTCAACGATCCGTTCCTGCTGTCGCATCTGGACTACTGCCGCGCCGTCAAGACGCCCTACGAGGTGGCCTGCATGGATGAGGCGAGCCGCATCGGGGCCCTGGGACATGCCGCCACGCAGCGCGCCCTGTCCGAGGAACCGTCCGAATTCGAACTCAACGAGATCTACTGCAGCGCATCCGGACAGCGCGAGTCGGAGTTGCCTTATCAGAACATCGTGGCCCTGAACGAGCACGCCGCGGTACTCCACTATCAGAATCTCGACCGGCAGGCTCCAGCGCGATTCCGTACATTCCTGCTGGACGCCGGGGGCGACTACAACGGCTATGCTTCGGATATCACCCGAACCTGTTCTCCGCCCGGCGATCCGTTCGCCGACCTGATCGCCTCCCTCGATACCATGCAACGTCAGTTGTGCGGGGAGACGCGACCGGGAATGAGCTACGTCTCCCTGAACGACCGGGCGCACCAATTGCTGGCCGAAGTCCTCGCGGAGCACGGGATCACCCGTTGCGGGGCCAACGAGGCTTACGAACGGGGCATCACGCGCACCTTCCTGCCCCATGGACTCGGTCACCTGCTGGGTTTGCAGGTGCATGACGCCGGCGGCCGCCTTGAGGGCCCCGGCGAGGCCGAGCGCGATCCTCCCGCCGAGCACCCGTTCCTGCGCCTGACCAGGACGCTGGAGCCGGGCTTCGTCGTGACCATCGAACCGGGTCTCTACTTCATTCCCGCGCTGCTCAAAGACCTGAGGCAAGGCGCCGCGGGCGAGGCGGTGGACTGGGAATGCGTGGGCCGGTGGCTGCCGTACGGGGGTATCCGCGTCGAGGACAACGTGCTCGTCACCGGGAACGGCAGTCGCAACCTGACGCGCCCCGCTCTGCAAGTCGTTGGTGTCGGCGCGGGCGCAGACTGAATTCAGGGAACGCCACGGCAGGGAATGCGGGGAACGTCTCCGCAGGGAATTCGGCGAAGCCGCGACCCAATACCGGCTGCGGTCGGTGCCCACAATACGTTGTCCCCGCGGACCAGATTCGGGAATCGCCGCTCTCAACGCTGTTCCCGCGCAGGGCGCATTCCCGCGAAGGGCAGCAATTCCCGCTAACGATGCTCGGTCGTCCATTCTGGCCCGCACGATCGGCTGAATTCCCCATTTCGGCGTGATTCCGGAGTCGATTTTCGGTCTCTTCGACGCTTGGCGGGAATTGCTGCGCGAAGGGTGGTTCCAAAGACATTGGAGCGGCAGTCAGGGTATGCTTGCGGCGGCGCTACCCGGCGTTACATTTCAGGGGTTTCGGTGAATAACGGCAACGCGGCAGAGCGCTATTGGCGCGCGAACCTACGGCTGGTGGCCGGTTGCCTCGCCGTGTGGTTTGTTGTCTCCCTCGGCTTCGGCGTGATCCTGGTCGAACCGCTGAACCGCATCCGCTTCTTCGGCTTCGAACTCGGCTTCTGGTTCGCGCAGCAGGGTTCGATCCTGGTCTTCATCGCCCTGATCTTCTACTACGCCTGGCGGATGAACCGGCTCGACCGCGAACACGACCTGGACGAGAAATAGCGATGGAACGGGTCGAGCGGTTCGCATCGGCGACCACGGGATCGTGCCGGGGATGGCGGTCGCCGTGGACCTGACGACGCTGACCTACATTGTCGTGGGAGCGAGCTTCGCGCTCTACATCGGCATCGCGATCTGGTCCAGGGCGGTCGACACCAGCGATTTCTACGTCGCCGGCAAGCACGTGCACCCGGTGGCCAACGGCATGGCCACGGCCGCCGACTGGATGTCCGCCGCGTCGTTCATCTCCATGGCGGGGCTCATCGCCTACCTCGGCTACGACGGGTCGGTGTACCTGATGGGCTGGACCGGCGGCTACGTGCTGCTGGCGCTCCTGCTCGCGCCTTACTTGAGGAAATTCGGCAAGTTCACCGTGCCCGAATTCATCGGCGAGCGTTACGACTCCCGGGCGGCGCGCATCGTCGCGGTGATCTGCCTCATCGTGATTTCCTTCACCTACGTCGCCGGGCAGATGCGCGGCGTGGGCATCGTGTTTTCCCGATTTCTGGAGGTGCCCATCGGCGTGGGGCTGGTGGTCGGGATGGGCGTGGTCTTTACCTATGCCGTGCTCGGCGGCATGCGGGGCATCACCAACACCCAGATCGCCCAGTATTGCGTGCTGATCTTCGCCTATACCGTTCCCGCGGTTTTCATCGCGCTGCAGATCACGGGCATGCCCATCCCGCAGATTGCCTTCGGCAGCACGGTGCAGGGCGACTCGGTGTCGCTGCTGGAGAAGCTCGACCAGGTGGTGACCGCGCTGGGCTTTCCGGAGTACACATCGGGCACCAAGGGCGGCTTCGACGTCTTCTGCATCACCATGGCGCTGATGATCGGCACCGCCGGGTTGCCCCACGTCATCGTGCGCTTCTTCACCGTGCCCAGGGTTCGCGACGCCCGCTATTCGGCCGGCTGGGCGCTGCTCTTCATCGGCATCCTGTACCTCACCGCGCCCGCGGTCGGTTCCATGGCCCGGCTGAACCTGATGGAGACGATACAGACCGGCCCGGTCGGCGCCCCCGACAGCAACCTGCTCTACGAGGAGCGTCCCGACTGGTTCAGGACCTGGGAGGGCACAGGGCTACTGGCATTCGACGACCGCAACGGCGACGGACGGATCCAGTACTACAACGACCAGAACCCGGAATTCGCCGCCGAGGCCGAGGCGCTCGGCTGGAACGGCAACGAGCTGCAGGTGGATCGGGACATCATCGTGCTGGCGAACCCGGAGATCGCCTCGCTGCCGGACTGGGTGATCGCGCTGGTGGCGGCGGGGGGCATCGCCGCGGCGTTGTCGACCGCGGCCGGGTTGTTGCTGGTGATATCGGCTGCGGTTTCCCACGATCTGCTGAAGGGGGTGTTCCTGCCGAACATTTCCGAGCGGCGGGAGTTGTTGGCGGGGCGGATTTCGGCGGCGGTTGCCATCGTCATCGCCGGCTTGCTGGGCTACTTTCCGCCGGCATTCGTGGCGCAGGTGGTGGCGTTTGCGTTCGGGCTTGCGGCGGCGTCGCTGTTCCCGCCGATCCTGCTGGGGATTTTCTCCAAGCGGATGAACAAGCAGGGGGCGATCACGGGGATGCTGACGGGGCTGATCTTCACCTACGCCTACATCGAGACTTTCAAAGGGCTGTTCCTGCGGTGGGCGGGGGCACCTTTTGCCGAGGATGTCGCGGAGAACTGGTTGTTCGGGGTGTCGCCCGAGGGGGTCGGGGCGTTGGGGGTGGTGTTGAATTTCGCGGTTGCCATTGCCGTGAGCAGGATGACGGCGCCGCCGCCGGAGCGGGTTCAGGCGCTGGTGGATCATATTCGGGCGCCGCGGTAGGGTGCCCTGCTAGGCGCCTGGCGGCGATTCGTCGAATTTCCTGCCCTGTTTCTCCGCGTCGATTCGGCGCCGATTCCACGCCAACTGTTCTTCCCGTTTCTCAGCACGGCCTTCGACCCGGCCTTCCGCCTTGTGCTTCTCGATGACCGGAAGGGCGTGCCGGTTCACCATCGCCCGATACACTGACATCGCAACCTCTCCCATCACGTTCACCGGGCGCGTCAGCAGCATCGCCACCATCGCGAGGCCCGCGCCCATGTCGCTGAAATCGCCCGCCACCGCCAGCGCGAAGTCGCCGGCGCTCCACATCGAGGAGCCTAAGTCGAGGGTCGCCCGAATCCCGAGAACAGTCGAATTCCTGTAGCCCTATGAAGTGCATATCGAGCAGTCCGTCGAACCGGATGCCGACTGCCGCAGCAACAGTGCCGCCATGGAGGATGGCTCCAAGTTCCATTATGAGCGACGCCGCTCCGGCAATATGGAATCTTGGTAGCCCAATCCGAGCGAATTGCTCTGATTCGATAGTTTACGACGAACAAGTGTGTGTCTAGGTTGTCGGCGTCATTCCATGCAGGAGGAGTCGTGAGCGCCCAAACTAAGGAAGGTCCCGTATGTGTTTCGGTCATCAATATGAAGGGTGGAGTCGGCAAGACGACCATTGCAGCGCTGTTGGGTCGCTATGCCTTTAGTAGCCTGCGTCGAAATGTCCTCGTAATCGACTTGGACCCGCAAGCAAATTTATCGCAGGCTTACATGTGGAGGACGTACCGACAATTCCTTACGGAGTCCCGTCCTTCGATTGTTGAGGTATTTTCGGGGATGCATCCACCGGGGCCTGATAAGTCATCGCCGTCCAAGCTCAAAGTCGAGGATGCGGTCGTTTCCGTTGCGCGGGATCGGTTGGGTGGACAACTTGACCTAATCCCCTCCCGCTTTGATTTTTCAAACCATCTGACGGAATCACTCAAGCCCGATGCGAGCGTATTGGCCAAATGTATTGCCGAACATTTTCAGGATAAAGATCTCGTTCTGATCGACTGCGCGCCGACGGAATCCGTTTTCACGATGGCTGCGTACCACGCATCCAGGTATGTCTTGGTGCCGGTGAAGCCGGAGTTTTTTGCCACGATCGGCTTCCCGTTGCTGCAGCAGTCACTCGATTCGTTCCGGCAGAAAAACAAAGGCCACAAGATCGATGTGATTGGGGTGGCCCTAAACAATGCGTTCTATGACGGTGGAAACGACGGAGGACCAGAAAAGCGGAGGGCGCTCCGTGACATCAAGAAAGAGGCGAGTCGTAATGGTTGGAGGCTATTCAACCATGAAATTCCTCACTCAAGGGGCTTCCCCAAGCGAATGCGAGGTGACTATCGTCATCCTGGAAACTCGGTGAAATTTCGGTGGTTTGCTCGCGAGTTTTACGAGCGATTGAATCTTGGGGTAAAGTTGTCGCTGGGGGCTTGAAGATGGACGACAAACTACACACAGCGCTCGAATCAATCGTTAGGCAGTTCGGGTACGAGAACGTGTCTAGGACGCTTGGCGAGTTCGAACCGGGACCGACTGGCGAAAGCCCTCCCCGGCAAGCGAAAAAGCCCCGGGGAACGCGGCGCGGGGTGCGTAAGACTTCCAAGCCGCGACGCACGGCTATCGAGTACGTGAGAAAAATGGATATGCCTGCGGAACGGGCCGAATTAATGGGTCGTGCCGCGGAAGCATTCGAGCTACGAGCGTTTCTTCCCACGGTTGGGGACATTCGCAGCTTTTGCGAGACTTACGGCATTGAGGAGCCTAGGTCGAAATCGAGGGTCGCCGGAATTCCGAGGATATTCAAGTTCCTGGTCACGATGCAACTCACGGACATAAAAAGGATGCTGGACGACGGCATGTTCTCCGGCCCGGCTGAACTAGGCCCTATTGCTGATGCCATCCGAGGCAAGGCCAGGGAGTATAGGGAAGTTGAGGCGGAGAGGCACAGCGTCGCGGACGGATGACGAATAGACGAGGTTCACGAAAGCGTAGATTTCGTGGGCCAAGTCATCGCTCAGGTGATCGGCCCGACAACGGCAATGCGCAGAAACAGCGGAATCAGCGCCGCGACGAGTTCCACTCGCAGCTCACCCGAGACGGCCGTCTCGTAGTCGATGCGGTGCCGCGTCGCACCCGACCGACGAAACCCTATTGGGTTCACCCGTGGACCGCGCGCCAAGCCTTCGACAGCGACGTGCCTCCCTTGAAAACCAAATGCTCGCCGAATGGTGCGTCGAACAACACGCCGAGCGTCGCCACGACCCAGATGTCCTTCTCCAGAAGATGCGCCTTGTATCCGGAGTTGCGCTCGGCCACCTCCAGGGCGTCGCGACGGTTGAGTTCCGGCAAATCCTGGTAGCGCGTTTCAGCCATGCGAAAGGCGGGCGCTCACGGGTTCGGCCATCCAGATGGGCATGATGGCCCGCACGGCTGAAAGCTCCTTCAGATCTTCCTCGGAGAGCGTCGGTAGAACCGTCTCCAAGCTGTCCTCGACCTCCTCCGGGCCGAGCCACGCGAGGGCGCGAATGACCTCGCCCGCCTTGCGGTGCGGGGCCGCGAGCTGCCAGCGCGGAGCATGACGCAACTCGACCGTAAGCGCCCCAAAATGCAACCGGCGGCTGGGACCGGAAGTGAGATAAACGGCGCGCACCGGATTCTGCGTGGTCAATCCCAGGCAATTGGCGGCCGAGCCGCCGGACGGAACAATCGTTTCGCCCCAAAGCGCGGCAAGAGACCTGAGCGCCTTGCCGACGCTCGGTGCACATTCCCCGAATCGGGTTTGCTTCGGGCGCATGTAGACGCCCTGGCAGATCCGCATCAACTTGCCCGAACGGGCGAGACGCGACAGCGCCTGATCGATGGCTGCCCGATTGCCGAGGTGAAGAAGGCCGGCCGGACACAGCGGCGTCGCTTCCGGAAGGCTTTCGGCGTACTCCATGATGCGCTTGGGGAGGCTGCGCATGACTGGAATCTCCTGTCGCGCGTCAGAAACAGAAGGAACAGAATACCATTTTACGTCGCGAAAGTGGGTTCCTCTCCGGTATGGATTGGCGACTCGAGCGCGAACCGAACCGGGAATTCTGACGCCGAGAGGCCGCTATTCGACGGGTTCATGAGGCGGACCATGCCCGGGGAGGAGTGGAAGTCAGGGTAGCGGTCTCAGCGAAATGGACGATATGGCGGTTGCTCAGACCTATCGCCGCCAAAGACGCACTTTTGTCTGTTCGTCGAATATCTTGTCGGCGGAGACCAACCTCATGTTCTCCAGTATGGCCTGAGCAAGCAGGATTCGGTCCCATGGACCGCCATGGTCCCAGTCCAGGTTCGCCGCGTGTAACAGGTGCCGCGACGTAAGGCCCACTTCGCTGAAACCTGACGCAATCGCCGCTTGTTGCAGGTCCAGCGCCTCCACCGAAATCCGTCGGCGCCTGGCCTTGAATACAAGCTCATAAAGGCTCACCGGGCTAAAGAAGACGTCATTGGCAACGTCCTCAATGAGAGAGCGGGCGTGTTCCGGCAGCCTCGGATTCAAAGTCAGCGCCCAAAGCAGGGCGTGGCTGTCCAGAAGCAGCCGCACGGGCGAAGCTACCGCCTCGAAATACCCAAGTTGTCGGTCAGGCGGCCTTCCAGCGCCGCCTGGTCGCGTGACGAGAGCGGCTCATCCAGCGCTGTGACCAGCGCCTCGATGGCCTCCTCGCTCATAAAGTCCTTCAGCACGCCAAGGCGGCGCTCGTGTCGATTTTCCAGGGGAACCAGTTTCGCAACGGGCATCTGTCCGCGCGCAATCACTACTTCTTCGCCACGCTCGGCCCGGCCGATCATTTCCGCAAGCCTGGCCCTGAACTCGCTCACGGTGACCGCTGAGGAAGCGGAAGATGTTTCGCTGTTGGGAGAAATATCAATGGCCATGAGGTATTTGATCGATCACGCGGCGACAATCCAGGACCCGACCTGGAGCCTTAACGTATCAGAACCGGCTGGCTTGTACAAATGATGTACAAGCAATGTTACATGCCAGTATCGCGCTACGAGGATGAATGTACAGCCCGTCGAATGCCGTCGGTCATGATATGCCTGCCTTTCCTTTTCAGGCGAACAGTGCGACGCCTTCCGCAGCGGCTGCCTCGTTCAGACGGCGATCGAGGCTGGCCAGCGCACAGTCTTCGCGGATCGCGAGTGAGAGATAGCTGGCGTCATAAGCGGTCAGGCCGTGAATGCGGGCCAGCGCCATGACCTCGTGGTCGTCCGGCTCGCCCGGACGGTGGATGGGAAACCGGCGCAACCGCGCTATTGATGCGTCGGCGTAGCCGCCGTCGATCCGTCCGCGGCGTTCGGCGGTCAACAGCAGGTTGCGCAGTTCGTGCCAGAACACGCTGGGCACATTCGCCGTCTCCTCGACCAACCGGTCGAGTGCGATGTCGGCCAGCACCGCCTCCTCGTCCGGCAACACCCAGGCGGCCGCGACCGAGGCGTCGGTCACGAACGCCATCAGCGCGCGTGCCCCTCGTGGCGCCATGAGAGAATGTCGGATGTCGTTACGGCTTTCTGCTTCGCCCGCTCCCGGCGCAGCGTCGCGCACAGGGCGGCATGCTCCCTTGCGCTGCTGACCCGCGTCACATGGGCAATCGGCGTTGCGCCGCGGCAGATCACCAGATTCTCGCCCGCTTCCACCTCGGCCAGCAGTGCGGAAAGATGCGTCTTGGCCTCGCCGATCTTGACCTGTCGTGTCATGGCGCTCCTCGCTACGTGCCCGTCCCGGATCGGAAGTCGTGATCCCAAGTCCGACGGAATCCAGACTCCGCACGAAAGATTAGATGCGACAGGCCAACTTGGTCAAGTGCTTGGTCTGGTTCGGAGCTGCGCCACATGTCATCCTCGTTGACAGCGGTGGCCACCCTCGACACGAGCTTCTTCCGCGTACGTTTCGATCGGCTCACGCCACTGGAAAAGCGGTACCTGAGAGCCATGGCCGAGCTCGGCGCGGGACCGCATCGCTCCGGGGAGATCTCGGATCAGTTGGGCAGAGAAGTCACATCGCTTGCCCCAACGCGAAGCCAACTGATCGCAAAGGGCATGGTGTGGAGCCCCGGACATGGCGACACCGCGTTTACCGTCCCGCTTTTCGACGGGTTCATGAGGCGGATCATGCCTGGTGGGGAGTGGAAGTCGGGTTAGCCGGAAGTTCTCCGCGGCAGACAGCGCACAATTCGCTTCCTTGCTACAGTGCGACATCTCGATACAATCGCATTCCATCGACACGTTGAAGTGACATGTCGACGGAATCGACATATTCGCCAAACTGCCTTCACAAGTGCAGAATGCCGATCCCGATCTCAAGGGCTTTGTGGAGGGCATATTGCCAATGGTTAAATTCGAGGGCATTGAGCGTGAACACGTGTTGGCCGCGATTCAAGAATGTGTCGATACCGGAAAATCTGAATTTCTGAAGAAGTATGGCTACGGGCAAGCAATCCGATACGTCCTTCTCGATGACAAATTCGAACAGGGAGGGCGTTACGCTTCCAAAGCGATCCTGGGTGTTGCCCGGAAATACGCCCGCCCGGAGCTAGGGACTTTACGAAACTCAGAATTCTCTGGTGGCATGGGAGAAACGGTAAAGAAATTGGAGCAACTTGATTTTCGCGTCGACGACACGATGAAACCCTCAGGCAGGGGAAGCTCCCAAGAAGAAAGCACAGGATACTTGGAGCCAATTTCGCCCGAAAATCTCATACTCCACGGGCCGCCCGGCACAGGCAAGACTTACTCCACTGCCAAGGAAGCCGTCAGGCTTTGCGAAGAGCAAGTGCCCAAGGACCGCGAGGCGCTGATGCAGATCTACCAGCGTCTTTTCGCGATGGGACGCATCGAGTTCGTCACCTTTCACCAATCGATGTCCTACGAGGATTTCGTGGAAGGCCGCCAGCCGATGACCGGGTCAGACGAAGATGACGACACATCCTCCACCGGCTTTCGGCTGGAAACCGTACCCGGAATCTTTCGTCGCATAGCGAAACGCGCCGAGACGAGCCGGGGCCGATCAACCGACGACGACGCGATAAGCGTCAATGGCCGGAAAGTATTCAAGATGTCGATCGGCGCGAACAACCCGGAAGACGCGCATCTCTTTGAAGAGGCGATCGATGGCGGGTACGCGTTACTCGGGTACGACGATATCGATTGGAGTGATGACCAGTACGCAAACCGGGAAGCGATCATCGATGCCTGCAGAAACATGGGGAACCACCCACCCGACATCAACGCGCGGTCGGGAGCGGTCCAGATGCCTTTTGCCTTCCGCAACCGGGTGCGCAATGGCGACATCGTGATCGTGTCGAAGGGCAACTCACTGTTCCGCGCGATCGGCGAATTTACCGGAGACTATGAGTTCCACCCCCGGCCGGGAGGGACCTATGCCCATCGACGCGCCGTGCGCTGGTGCTGGGTGGACCGCGAGGGCGTGCGCGTCAGCGAGATAAGCTCGCAACAATTCACGATGAAATCGATCTACCTGCTGAACGCCCGCGAACTCAATATCCCTGCACTTGAGCGTTACGTGAACAGCCAGCGAACGGATGGTCCGGCCGAACCGGAACCCTTCGTTTTGATCATCGACGAGATCAACCGGGCCAACATCTCGAAAGTGTTCGGAGAGCTGATCACGCTCCTCGAACCGGACAAGCGGCTGGGCCAGCCGAACGCGCTGAAGGTCCGCCTGCCTTATTCCGGCGATGAATTCGGAGTGCCCTCGAACCTTCATATCGTCGGCACTATGAACACTGCCGATCGCTCCATCGCCTTGCTGGATACGGCGCTACGCCGCCGCTTCACATTCCGCGAGATGATGCCCGAATCGTTCCTACTCGACAAAGCAGCCGAAAAATGCGGTCTCGACCTGCCGCGAATCCTCGACTCCCTGAATGAGCGGATCGAATACTTCTATGACCGCGAACACCAGATAGGGCACGCCTATTTCATTGGTTGCGAATCAACGGGGGATGTGGACCATGTCATGCGGCACAAGGTGATCCCCCTGCTGGCCGAATACTTCTTCGAGGACTGGGGGAAGATCGCAGCCGTGCTTGGCGACGCTGCCCCACATGATAAGCCGATAAACGGCGGCTTCCTCAACCGCTCCGTGCTCAACGCGCCGCCCGGGCTTGAGGATGGCGATGACCTACCCCGGTTTCGATGGGAAGTCCGATCCGAGAACGAAGGCTTCGATTACTCGGGGCCGACCGAAGAATGATCCGCCGTACGATCCGTGAATGGGAGCGTATCAGCTATGGCACGGACGATACCGAGATTCCGGAGTCTCATGCAGACCGGCTCGCCGCAGAGGCGCGCGCATCGGCTTTCTCAGGATCCGGCGGCGAAGGAGTGTTGGAACACGGCCGAAAGGCGCTACGCGCCCGTGGCGTGGTGGGAGTGATCGCCACGCCCGGCTGCCAGCTTGAAATACTGCCCAAGATTGAAGGCGCGGGCGAAGGCGCTGTGGATGACGCCATCCTGCGCCACCGGCTGATCCACATGCTGGCCGTGGCGAGGGACATCCGCATCGATGTCAGGGCGATTACGCAACTCGGCGCGCAGCGCGACACGATCCTGGAACTGTTGATCCGCCTGTTCTGCACCAAGCTCGCCGACGCAGTGCGCCAGGGCATACCGCAGCAGTACATCGACCAGGAAGACGACCTCCCTGCGCTGCGCGGGCGCCTCGATGTGACAAGGCAATTCTCGACCCTCGCGGTCTCGCCGCAGAAGCTGGCCTGCCGGTTCGACGCGCGCTCGCCGGACATCGCGCTCAATCAGGTCATGCGGGCGGCCATCGGCAAACTTGCCCGCCTCGCTCGGGCTCCGGACAACCAGCGTACTCTGCGCGAACTGAATTTCGCTTACGCCGACATCTCGGAGGTACCTCCGGCGACCTTGCGCTGGGACCTGGTCGCGCTCGACCGGACGAACACGAGATGGCGTGAGCTACTTTCACTGGCGCGCCTCTTTCTCCGCGACCGCCACCAACAGACAAGCGCTGGTCCTAGTGACGGCTTCGCGCTGCTGTTCGAGATGAACATCCTTTTCGAGGAATACGTGGGGCGACTGCTTGCCCGCGCGCTCGCGGGCACTGGTTTGAGAGTGACAGCACAGGGCGGGCACCGTGACTGCCTTTTCGAGGGAGAAACGGGACGATTCCGGACACGTCCCGACCTGATCGTCCGGAGAGGCAGCCATATCGACCTCATCATCGATACAAAGTGGAAGCGCATTGAGCGGATCGACGATCCCAAACGGGGCGTTAGCCAGGCCGATGTCTACCAGTTGATGGCCTACGGCCGACTATACGACTGCCCGAATGTAATGCTGCTCTATCCACATCACGGCGGCCTGCCATCTGATGCGGTCCTGCTGCGGTATTCCATCGCGAATCCGGGGGCGCAGGAGAGCCTTTTCGTGTCGACGTTAGACGTCACCGGCCCTCACCGGACAATCGAAACCTCCCTGAGGGACCTGACCATGGGTCTATTGAGCAGTGCCATTGCCGCTTGAGAGGCGAGACCATATTGGAGAGTGCCCCAATGCAAGGCTTCGCACGGCCACTGCATTGATGATGCCTTTCTCAACGGACAGGCCCGAGGTCGCCTCGTTCGAGGCGGTCCAAGACCTGCCCCAACGGACAATAAGATCATGGTGTGAATCAGCGATGTGCCGGCGCACCCTCCCCTACCGCCTCCGAATCGAGCGCCGCTTCAGCGCGCAACTTCAAGCCCAATGCGCCGACAACTCTCAGAACGGTGTCCAGTGTCGGTTTGCGTTCTCCCGAAAGCGCCTTGTAGAGACTTTCACGGGACAATCCGGAATCGCTCGCGACTTGCGACATGCCCCTGGCACGGGCGATGTCGCCCAGCGCCTTGGCGACAAACGCGGCATCGCCGTCGGCCTCCTCAATGCTGGCTTCCAAATAGGACGCCATTTCCTCCCGTGTGCGAAGGTGCTCGGCAACGTCGTACGGTGAAGTAACAGTATTGGTCATGGTCAACACCTACAGGTTTCGTGCGAGACGTAACGCCGTCTTGACGTCGTCGCTTTGCGTGCGCTTGTCTCCGCCGGCCAACAGAAAGACGATCATGTGGCCCTGCTTCTTGTAATACACTCGGTACCCTGGTCCATAGTCGATCCGCAGTTCAGAAACGCCTTCGCCCACAGGACTTACGTCTCCAGGGTTTCCGGCAGCCAGCCGCTCAACCCGAACCAAAACGCGAGCCCGGGCGCGAGCGTCGCGCAAGCTGTCCAACCACTTGGCGTATACATCTGTCTTGCGAACCTCGATCATGCACGAAATGTAGCCAGCAGGCTACATTGTGTCAATTCTCATTGTCGCTGCCGATCAACCCAAGGCTGAAATTTGAGAGATCAACTTGCGGGTTCACATCGTCTACACAAAGCGGATCGTCCGTGCTCGCCTCGTAGGCTTCGAGCGCCTCGTGTCGAAGAACGGCCTCGATCAGCGCCTTCGCTCCGCCCAGGTACGACGACTTCATATCGATGTCCGTGGCCAGGCACCAGCTTCGATCGTCCGACCACACGATATTGGCCGATTGGTAGAAAAAATCGCCCACGTCGAAGAAGTTCAATGTCAATGCGTCCAGTGGCGCCCGGAACAGGTCCCACTCCCTGTATTGCGTTGACAGGCTGCGGGTCGCGGGAATCCCTTCCCTGTATTCGTACGCGAACCCGACCCAAACGCCGAACCAGCAGGGTGCGGGCGTGTCGGCATGGGCTGACAGCACTTGTTGGATCACGCGCGCGATCTGTGGCGGCAACAGGCCTTCGTCCGGGCGTATGATGGGCGCAAGACCAGCGGCCACGCAATATTCGATGGCCGAATCATCGAAATGCGGCAGCGCCCAAACCTGCGGCCACTGCATCAGCCGGTGCGCCGTCGTACCTCGAAGCTCGGCCACTTCGGACCATCGCACCGGCGTACGCACAAGCCGGCCGCCTTCCCGCCGTACCCGCCACGCCGGGTGCAGAATTCTCGCGTAGGCTTCGAATCCGCGAGGCATCACCGCGCTCACCGTCCCCAAGGACGGGTCCAGCTTCTCGACGAGCCATTGCGCCTCTGCCGTGTCGTCGACCGCGCCGATGTCCGGGATCGGCCAACTGCCGGGCACTTCCTCTTTCAGATCCACCGCCGTTCAAACTGATTTGGGACCATTCGCCATAATGAGACACGGAAATTCCCCGAGCAAGATGAGTGCCAGCTTTCGGGGACAAAACCCCAATAGCTGCTATATGCTTCAGGGCATCGCCAACGATCCCGGCGATTCGTTACACCGGTGGGAGGACACCAGTCGTGCTTGAGCACTTGCGCATCCGAAACTTCAAGGGATGGAAGGATACCGGCGCCATCCGCATGGCTCCCATTACGTTGTTTTTCGGAGCCAACAGTTCAGGCAAGTCGAGTATCGGTCAGTTTCTTCTGATGTTGAAACAGACGATCGAATCGGCGGACAGGAAGGCCGTATTCTATCCGGGCGGCAAGAACTCCGCCGTGCAGCTTGGCTCCTATCGGGAGATGGTGTTCGGCCGCGACCCGGACAACAAGATCGCTTTCGAGTATCGGTGGTCGCTGCCGGAATCGCTGAAGTTCGCGGACCCGTTAAATGGACGGGAATTTTCCGGCGACGCGCTAGCGTTTGAAGCCGAGGTGGGCTTGGCAGAGGGAGAACGGCGTTCTCTTTCTCTGGATCGCCTGAAATACGAATTGACGGCCGGCGGCGAATCCGCGCTAGCCATCGGCATGTCACGCAAGCCAAACACCAGATCCGAGTATGAGGTGGATGCGGACAGATACTGGCTGACGCGAAAGCCGGGTCGTGCTTGGGCTCCCGGCGCCCCGGTCCGGTTCTACGGTTTTCCGGATGAGGTCGTTGCGTACTACCAGAATGCGGATTTTGTGCAGTCCCTAAACCTGCGGCATGAACAACTGTTCCGATCGCTGTTTTATCTTGGGCCGTTACGTACGCGGACAGATCGTTTGTATTCTTGGGCCGGCGTCGAACCGGAGAGTGTCGGCTACGCGGGAGAGAACACGGTCGCAGCGATGCTTGCAGCACGCGATCGCCTGATCAGTCTGGGATATT